>JADJNY010000001.1 GCA_016714045.1 Planctomycetota bacterium
TCTGACCGCGCTACACTCCGCTGCGATGAGCTCGTCCATCGAAGACGATCCCTGGGTCGGGGATGCGGTGCTCGCTCGGCGCGCGGGCCTGTCGCGAAGGACCAAGGCCTGGATCGCGGGCTGCGCTGTCGCGCTGCTCTTCGTCCTCGTGGGCGGCGGCGTCCTGCTCTACGCGCTCGCGCGGCGGCCGAAGGGCTATGTCGTCCCGCGCGAGGACGTCCCCGCGCGGACGATCGTCTGGCTCAGCGCGTCCGGGCTGCTCGAACCCGACGAGCGCGTGCGCCGGTTCTACTCGGACGCGGCGTGGGACGAGCGATCGTCGGGTTGCTTCTGCACGAACCGCCGAGTCGTCCGGTACCGCGACGGCGACGCGGGGCGGACGGTCGACGAGGTGCGCTACAGCGACCTCGTCGAG
The DNA here is from genome assembly GCA_016714045.1 of Planctomycetota bacterium. GTDB lineage: Bacteria > Planctomycetota > UBA1135 > UBA1135 > JADJNY01. The sequence continues at coordinate 416 of JADJNY010000001.1, forward strand.
CTCCATCGGCGCGCAGGAGCTCCGTCGTCGAAGACGATCGAGCTCGAGTTCGTCCCGCAGGAAGGGGCGCCGTTCACGCTCGTCCTCCCGACGCGCCGCGGCGGCGACCGCGAGTTCGAGGAGGAGGTGCGCGGGTACTGGCGTTGGGCGCGGCCCGAGCTCGCGTACGCGTCCGAAGGACGGTGGTTCCGTGACGGCGGCGCGCCCGCGGACGTGCTCGCGTTCCTCGCGGAGCACTCCGTCCTGCTCGAGGGCGAGCGGCCGCTCGTCTTCTTCGGAGCCGTCGGCACGCCGCTCGTCGAGTGGGGCACGTTCTGCACGAGCGAGCGGCTCGTCGTGTACTCCTTCGAGGCCGGAAAGGAGCCCGTGAACTGGCACCTGCGGCTCGAGCACGTCGACGCGCTGGAGGCCGTGCCCGGCGACCCGAGCATCGAGCGCACGGCCAGCCTGCGCGTGCGCACGGTCGGCGCACAGGCGTACGAACTCGACGGCGACCTGAAGCTCCTCGACCTCTTCCGACCGCGGCTGCAGACCGCGGTCGACGCCGCGCGGAAGAGGTGAGCGCTCGGCGCACGCCGGGCCGACGGGTAGATTGGGCGGACATGCCTGGGAGCATCGACGACGATCCGTGGGTCGGCGCGGACTCCGCGCGCCAGCGCCGTCCGGTGCCCAAGGCCCTGTGGTGGGTGCTCGGCGGTTGCGGCGGGCTCGTGCTCTTGCTTGCGCTCGCGCTCGGCGTCTTCGTCGTGCGCGCGGGTCTGGGCCCCGAGCTCCACGCCGTTCCCGGCGATCAGGTCGACGCCTCGACTCAAGCGTACTTGCGTGAGCGCGGTGTGCTCGACGAGGGCGAGACGATCGTCTACTTCTACTCGAGCGGGCTCTTCGACGCGGAGTCCACGGCGACGTTCTGCACCGATCGCAAGGTCGTCGACTACGACGTCGAGGACGGCGAGGAGTGGCACGCGGAGATCCTCGCGTACGAGGAGATCGAAGAGCTCGAGTTCCACGCCGCGGACGACGGCGAGGTCTCGCTGATCGTGCTGCAGTTGCGCGAGCGCGAGCCGCACACGCTCTTCCTCCCTGATGCCGAGGGCGGGGATCGGGAGTTCGAAGCGGCGTTGCGAGCGGAGTGGGAGCGCGTGCGGAAGTAGGGGCGCGGCGCGAGTGCTCCGGGCGGGCGTGGCTCAGTTCCTTCGACACGCGCCCGGGCCGCGCGGGTCGCCGCACGTGCCGCAGGAGCCGGGAGCGGGTGCGGCTGGTGCGGACTCGCCGTGCGCGGCGAAGGTCGAGAAGCGCTTGTCGACCTTCGCGCTCTTGCACTCGGGGCAGACGACCTTCTCGTCGCCGAAGACGAGCTCTTCGAACGACGTCTCGCACGCGCGGCAGGTGTACTCGTGGACGGGCATCGCCGGAGTCTAGCGGACGGACGCCGGGGCGGGGCTCCGTGCGTGCGCGCGGCGCGCGAGGAGCAGGCCGGCGATCCCGGCGAGGGCGGCCACGCCGAACGAGCCCAGTTTCAGCGGGTCGTCCGGTGGGATGAAGACGCGTTCGGCGTCGCCGAGGTTGACCTGAGCGATGCCGACCAGGTTGTTCAGGACGTGGGCTGCGATCGCGGGCCACGTGGAGCGCGTGACGTGGGCGATCGCGCCGATCCACAGGCCGAGCGGGAACACGGCGATCGCGTGTTGCGGGTCGACGTGCGCGGCCGCGAACGCCACGGACGCGAGGAGGATGCCCCGCGCGGGGCCGAAGCGTTCCATGAGCCGTGATTGCACATACCCGCGGAAGAAGAGCTCCTCGCAGATGCCGGGGATCAAGCTCATGCCGAGCGCGACGAGCACGGCCTCGACGCCACTCGTCGAGGTCAAGATCTCCATGAGCCTCCGAACGCCGTCGCTGGGCTCGCCGAGCAGCGGAGATCCGAGCTGGATCAAGCCCTGTACTCCGAGCGTACCCACGACGAGCAGCAGCACCGGCCCGAACGGAACGGCCGGGCGTCGCAGCGCGAGGCGCAACGCGAACCCGCGGGCGGAGAGGAGCGCGGGTGCGATCGCCGCGGCGAGGAACGTGACTTGGCCCGGCGCGAGGAGGAGGAGGACGCCGAGGAAGGAGCTCGCGAGTCGCGTCAGGCCTTCCTGCGGCTCGGTCAGGTCTCCGCCCATCACGAGCAGTGCGACCGTGATCACGATCGCGCTCGTGACGATCGAGCCGAGCAACGCCAGGGCGACGTCGACGAAGACGGGCCAGACGCGCGGGGGCCGCGCCGGCGGCACGTGGGAGGATTCCAGAGCGAGCGGTTCCGCCATGCAGGGAGCGTAGCACGACCCCGAGACCGACCCGGATCCCGGCGCGCGCGGGTCGAGAGGAGCTCCGTGCCGCCGGCGCTCTTCCCGCCGGACACGCGCGAGTTCCAGCGCAGTGCGTTCGAAGCGAGTCGCGCTGCCGCGCTCTTTCGAGCCCGACGTCTCGCTCGTTGACAGGGGGGCCGCTTCCGCTTCTCATCCGGGGCAGCATGGCGGAGCGGAACGAGCGCGGAGATCCGGTTCGACGGTCCTCGGGGCCGATCGTCCTCGCGTTCCTCTCCCTTCTGTATCTGGTCGGCGAGTTCGTCTCGCTCGCGCACTTCGCCGCGGAACGGCACGCGTGGTGCGCGCAGCACGGGCGGCTCGAGCACGGCAGCGCGGCGCACGCTTGCGTCTCGCACCTCGACCGAGAGGACACCCCGCACGCGGACGTCGTCCTCCAACCCTGCGAGCCCGACGAGGAGCACGCAGCCTGCGAGTACGTCGACCAGGGGCTACCGAAGAGCGCTCCCGGCCTTCCGCGACTCGCTCCGGTCGAGTTCGCGGCGCCGTCGATCGTCTCGTCGCTTCCTGAAGGACGCCTCGTCGTCGAGGGCGCGCGCTATCGGCTCGCGCCCAAGCAATCTCCGCCGGCCCGCTCCGTCCTCGGCTGATCGCGATCGTCGCGCGTGCAGCGCGACGGTCCGTGTGCGGAGTGCGACTTCGCGCCGGATTCGCGGCCCGTCCGGCCGCGCGGTGCGGGTCGACGCGCTCGGCACGTGTTGCATCGGGGCTTTCGCTCCGCTGCGCGCAGGCGTACCGACAGGAACGAGTCATGGAACGAGGCTTCACACCGTCCGGAAGCGGCGTCGTCGACGCGCCGGGTTCCGCAGTTTTCGACCATCTCGTCGAGCCCCACCTCGAAGCCCTCCACGCGATCGCGCGCGGGATCGTCGGTAGCGACGACCTCGCCTGGGACGCGGTGCAGGAGACGCTCGTCTGCTTCTGGCGTGCGAACGAGGCTCCACAGGACGTTCGCGGCTGGCTGGTGCGCACCGTCGTGCACAAGAGCCTGCACGTCGACCGCGCGCGACGGCGCCGCTCCCGGCACGAGGATCGCGCCGGGAGCGAGCGCGTGGAGCCGTGCCCGCTCTGCGATCCCGCGCTCGCTCTAGAGCACGAGTCCTGGGCCGTCGAGCTCGACGCGGCGCTGGAGTCCCTCTCCGCGGAGATGCGCGCCGTGTTCCTGCTCCGTCAGCGCGAGGGCCTCGAGTACGAAGCGATCGCGTCCGCGCTCGCGCTGCCGATCGGCACCGTTCGATCGCGTCTCAAGCGCGCGCGCGAGCGGCTCGCCGAGCGGCTCGGTGTGCAGGAGCCACGACGCGAGCGCGAGGACGGCCTGCCCGACATGCGCCTCTCCGGGGCGAAGAGCTCCGGGGGCGGGGCGCGCGTCTCGACGTGAATCTCCGACTCCCGGGGAACTCGGAACAGCGTGCCGGGGACGAGCAGCGTGCGGGCGAGGACCCTGAACCCTCGCTCGCGGATCGCCCGCGCGCGCGACTCGAGTCTCGATCGCTCCGCACTCCGCGTAGGTGCGGGTCGGAGCGGTGGGGAATGGGGGAGGAACGCACGTCGACGGTCCTGGCCCGCGTGATCGTCGTCGCGGCGCCGGTGCGAGGAACGAAGTCGCACCGGCGCCGCGCTCTCCTGCTCCGTATCCAAGGAACACCCACGTCATGTCCTCGTCGACCCCGCTCCGCGTCACCGCGCTCCTTGCCCTCGCTTCGACGGCGTTCGCCGGAGGCCCCGGCCCGCTGCAGAACGAGATCCTCTTCGTCACCGATCCCGTCCTCGACCGCGTCTTCGAGTGTCGCGACTTCAACCACGATCGTCTCTACAGCCAGCCGGGCGAGGTCGGCGTGCTCTACGACGACACAGTGGGCTCGATCGCGCTGGACGAGCCGATCTGCATCACGGCCGATCCCGACGACACGTTCTTCGTCGGTGACACGGGGCGCCACTTCATCCTGGCGATCAACGATCGCGACGGCGATGGGGACTGCAACGACGCCGGCGAGCACGTCGTCTACTTCGACGGCGACCCGAACAGCTCGACGTTCAACGGATCGGGCCTCGTCATGCTGAGTCCGACCTCGGTGGGCCTGCGCTTCTTCAACCGGCTGTGGGTCGCGAACGCGAAGACCGGGCCGCTGGACCACTCGTCGATCCTCCTGCTCGAGGACCACAACGCGGACGGCGACGCGAACGACGCGGGCGAGGCCGTCGAGTACTACGTACCGGCGCCGGGCGGTGCGCTCGGCGACTCCGTGCCCACGCACGTCGACCAGGGGATCGACGGTCACGTCTACTTCCTCGAGAACGGCTCCACCGGCGCGCGCGCGCGCGGGATCTACGAGCTGACGGACGGCGACTTCAGCGGCGTGATCGACGCGCCCGGCGAGGCGACGGCGTTCTGGGTCACGCCCGCGCAGCCGCAGACGCCGGTGCTCGCGAGCTTCGACCAGCAGGACGACGGCGCGTGGACCGTGCTCGACAGCGGCAACCACCGCATGTGGCGCCTGCGCGACGTGAACGACGACGGTTCGATCGACAACGGGACCGAGCTCACGCTGTGGTGGGCCTATCCCGTGACGCACGAGTTCCTCGACCTCGCGGTGAGCAACGCGTGGGGCGACGTGTACACCGGGGACGACCAGGTCCAGGACGAGCTCCTGCGCGTGATCGACATCGATCAGAGCGGCGTGATCCAGGACCCGGCCGAGGCGAAGGTCGTGTACGACGACTCGATCCCGCTCCTCGAGAACATCGACTCGGCGCGCGGCATGACGCTCGACTTCCACGGCCACGAGGGCGTGGGCCTCGTGTACTGCACCGGCACGTCCGGGCTCTGCCCCTGCAACAACCCGGGAACGATCGAGACGGGCTGCACGAACTCGACGGGGCAGGGCGCGGGGCTCGAAGGCGAAGGAACGGACGGCGTGATCAACGACGACCTCGAGTTCACGGCGTTCCAGATCCGCGCCGGCGCCACCGCGGTGCTGTTCCAGGGCACGCAGGCGTCGGGCGGCGGCCTCGGGGTCCCGTTCGGCGACGGCCTCGTGTGCGTCGGCGGGAGCGCGCTCCGGCTCGGCGCGCGCCAGGCGGACGGCTCGGGACGCGCGACGTGGGGACCGGGGCTCGCGACGCCGGGTCAGTGGGTCGCGGGGCAGACACGGTACTTCCAGGTGCGCTACCGCAACGTCACGGGGCCGTGCGGCTCGGGCTTCAACTACACGAACGGCCTGATGGTCACGTTCACGCAGTGAATCGGAGGCGCTCGGCACGAGAACGCGGGGCCGGGGCCGGTGGGCCTCGGCCCGCTCCGCATCGGGGGGCGAGCGCGCGGAGCCTCGTCTCCCGTATGGCTCCACCGCCGCCCGCCCGTACACCTGCGGTCCGCGCGAACGCGGATCGCAGCCGTGACCAGCACCCTCCTTTCCATCGAACGCGACGACCTCCTGCAACTCGAGCGCTCGATGACGCGCGAGTGGCTCCTGACGGACGGGCTCGGCGGGTACGCGTCGTCGACCGTGCTCCTCTGCCCCGCGCGCCGCTACCACGGGCTGCTGGTCGCGCCTTACGCCGGCACGGTGAAGCGGCACGTGTTCCTCGCGCGCTTCGAGGAGTGGTTCCAGGGCGGCGGCAAGTCCGTCGCGCTCTCGATGGGGCGCTACGGCGGCACGTACGGTCCGCTCGGCCACCAGGGGGTCGAGCGCTTCGAGCTCGCGCCGCTCCCGCGGTGGACGTACCGCTTCGGCCGCGCGACGCTCGAGCGCGAGCTCCTGCTCGTGCGCGGCGAGCGCACGGTGCTCGTCCGCTACCGCGTCACGGGCCAGCAGCATCCGGTCGAGATGCGCCTGCGTCCGCTGCTCCCGTACCGGCCCGCGGACGCGCTGACGTTCGAGAACTTCGACCTCGACAAGCGCGTCGAGCGCCTCACGAACGGCATCCTCGCGCAACCCTACGCGGCTCTTCCCGCGGTCGCGATCACGCTGGGCTCGCCGCGCGGGAGCGGTCCCGCGCTGGCGCCGCACTTCGAGGTCGACCCGCTCTGGTACAAGGGCATCGAGTACCCGATCGAACTCGCGCGCGGTTACGAGGGCCACGAGGACAACTTCACGCCCGGCGAGTTCCACGTCGCGCTCGAATCCGGCGTCGACGTCGTCGTCGCCGCGACGCTCGGCGAGCCCGTCGCCGACCCCGCCGCGCTGTGGGAGCGCGAGCACGCGCGCGCGGTGCGCGCCGCCGAGCACGTCGGCACCGACGTGCGCTCGCGCCTCGCGTACACCGCGGACGACTTCCTCTACCGCACCGAGACGGGGCGGCTCGCCGTCGACGCGGGTTGGCCGTGGTTCGGCGAATGGGGCCGCGACAGCTGCATCGCGCTGCCGGGCCTCTTCGTGTCACGCGGACGCGCCGAGGAGTGCGTCGAGGCGCTCGCGGGCATCGCCGAGTACCTGAAGGACGGCCTCGTCCCGAACGTCTTCGGGCGGGCGCGCGCGGACAGCGACTACGGCTCCGCGGACGCGTCGCTGTGGTTCGCCCGCGCCGTGCGCATGGCGGAGCTCGCGTCGAAGGACAAAGGCGCCGTCGCGCGTCGGTTCCTGCCCGCGCTGCGCGAGATCGCGGAACACTACGCGCGCGGCACGGGGCTCGGGCTCGCGGCGGACGCGAGCGGCCTCCTGCGCTCCGGCTCGCCGCAGTTGAACTCGACGTGGATGGACGCGCGCACGTCGCAGGGTCCCGTCACGCCGCGCGACGGCTGCGCGGTCGAGATCAACGCGCTCTGGTGCTTCCTCCTCGCGTACTTGGAAGACCTCGAGACGCGCGTCGGCGCCGCGGCGCGGGCGAAGGAGCTCCGTGGGCGGCGCGAGCGCGCGTACGCCGCGTTCGTCGACCGCTTCTGGCTGTCGCGCGAAGGCTACCTCGCCGACGTGTGGAAGGACGGCGTGCAGGACAAGTCGATCCGCCCGAACATGGTGATCGCGGCGGCGCTCGAGTGGAGCCCGCTCACCTCCGGCATGCGCGTCGACGTCGCGAACTGCGCGCGCGCCGAGCTGCTGACGCCGTGCGGACTGCGCACGCTCGATCCGCGCGCGAAGGCCTACGTCGGCCGCTACGGCGGCGGTTGCGAGGAGCGCGACCGCGCGTACCACCAGGGCACCGTGTGGCCGTGGCTCACCGGCTTCTTCGTCGAGGCGTGGCTGCGCGCGCACGGCGGCAGCGCGGGCCAGCGTCAGTTCCTGCGCGAGCTGCTCGATGGTTTCGGCGAGCACCTCGAACGCCAAGGCCTCTTGCACGTGTCCGAGGTCATGGACGGCGACCCGCCGCATCGACCCGGCGGCACGATCGCGCAGGCGTGGAACTCAGGCGAGCTCCTGCGCGCGTACGACCTGATCGAGAGGTATCCCTCGTGAAGGTGCTCATGCTCGGCTGGGAATTCCCGCCGCACATCTCCGGCGGGCTCGGCACGGCGTGCTTCGGCCTCACGCAGGGGCTCGATCACCACGGCGTCGACGTGCTCTTCGTCGTTCCCAAGGCGCGCGGCGACGAGGACGAACGCTTCGTCGACGTCCTCGGCGCGAACCGCGTCCCGGTCACGGAGACCGTGCGCGAGAAGCGCGTCGTGCGCACGCCGAAGACCGTCGAGGAGCGCACCGAGGTCGTCGAGCCGCTCTACGAGCGCGTCGAATGGCGCGAACGCCTCGTCGCGCGGAGCGCGACCGTCGCGGACTCGGACGCGCCGCGCGCGACGGTGGTCCGTCGGATCGAGCCGCGCACCGCGCTCGACGCACGCGTGTCCGTCGACGCGACGCTCGAACGCGCGATCGAGATCATCGAGGTCGAGAGCCTCCTCTCGCCGTACATGACGGAGCGCGAGTACCTCACGCGCATCGCGGAACGCCCCGTGCCGCGCGCGTCGATGGTGCTCGCGCCGCGCGCCGCGTCGGAGACGGTCGAGGACCGCTCGGTCGAGCTCGATCCGCTCGAGGTGCGCCGCGAGGCCGTCCGCGTCGTGGGGGAGCTGCGCAAGGTGCTCGTGACCCCGCGCACGACCATCGAGGAGACCGAGGAGGAGCTCGAGCGCGTCGTCACGCGTCCGCCGCTCGATTTCTCCGGCGCATACGGGCCCGATCTGCACGCCGAGGTGGCGCGCTATGCGCTCTCCGTCGCGCAGATCGCGCGCGAGCACGCGTTCGACGTCATCCACGCGCACGACTGGATGACGGTGCCCGCGGCGCTCGCCGCGAAGAAGGTCAGCGGGAAGCCGCTCGTGCTCCACGTCCACGCGTGCGAGTACGACCGCTCCGGCGAGAACCCGAACACCGTGGTGCGCGACATCGAGCAGCTCGGCCTCGACGGCGCCGACCGCGTCGTGTGCGTCAGCCACTACACCGCGGGCATCCTCCAGAAGAAGTACAAGGTCGACGAGGCCAAGGTGCGCGTCGTGCACAACGCGGTAACGCACAAGGAGCAGCTCGAGCGCATCCACGTCGAGAAGGCGATCGACGAGCCGATCGTGCTCTTCCTCGGCCGCATCACGTACCAGAAGGGGCCCGACTACTTCCTCGAGGCCGCCGCGCGCGTCGTCAAGGTGAAGCCGAAGGTCAAGTTCGTCGTCTCGGGTTCCGGCGACATGCTCCCCGCGATGATCGAGCGCGCCGCGCGCCTCGGCCTGTCGCGCCACGTGCACTTCACGGGCTTCCTCAAGGGCGCCGAGGTCGAGCGCATGTACGCGATGGCCGACATCTACGTGATGCCCTCCGTCAGCGAGCCGTTCGGCATCTCGCCGCTCGAGGCGATGGCGCTCGACGTGCCCGTGATCGTGTCGCGGCAGAGCAGCGTGTCCGAAGTGCTGAAGAACGCGCTCAAGGTCGACTTCTGGGACGTGCAGGACCTCGCGAACAAGATCCTCGCGCTGCTCCAGTACCCCGCGCTGCACGAGCAACTGAGTCAAGAAGGGCTCGAAGAGGTGAAGCGCCTGCGCTGGGAGACGCCCGCGGCGCTGGTGAAGGACGTCTACGCGGAGCTCCTTCCGTGACGGACGTCGTCTTCTACTTCCAAGTGCATCAGCCGTTCCGCCTGCGGCGCTACACGTTCTTCGACATCGGCAAACGCGACGACTACTTCGACGACGCCGAGAACGAGCGCATCGTGCGCCGCGTCGCGGAGAAGTGCTACCTACCCATGAACGCGCTGATGCTCGACTTGATCGAGCGCCACGCGGGGGAGTTCCGCATCGCGTACTCGATCACGGGCTCCGCGCTCGACCAGTTCGAGGCGTGGGTGCCCGAAGCACTCGAGAGCTTCCAGAAGCTCGCGAGGACGGGCTGCGTCGAGTTCCTCGGCGAGACGTCGATGCACTCGCTGACAGGGCTCGCCGACCTGGACGTGTTCCGCGATCAAGTCGAAGCGCACAGCGCCCGCATCGAGCGCCTCTTCGGCCGCCGGCCGACCACGTTCCGCAACACGGAGCTCGTCATCGACGCGCGCATCGCGCGCACGGTCGAAGCGCTCGGCTTCAAGGCGATTCTCGGCGAAGGCGCCGACCACCTGCTCGGCTGGCGGTCGCCGCACCGCGTGTATTCGCCGGAGGGTTGCGAGACGCTCAAGCTGCTGCTGCGCTCGTACGAGTTCAGCGACGACATCGCGTTCCGCTTCAGCAACAAGACGTGGGACGAGTGGCCGCTGTACGCCGACCGCTTCGCGAGCTGGCTGCACGAGCTCACGGAGGAGGACACGTTCGTCGGTCTCTTCATGGACTACGAGACGTTCGGCGAGCACCAGTGGAAGGAGACGGGCATCTTCGACTTCATGGAGCACGTGCCCGCCGAGGTCCTGAAGGACTCGCGCTTCCGCTTCCGGACGCCGTCGCAGGTGGCCGAGGAGAACGAGGCCGTCGCGAAGCTCGACTTCCCACATCCGATCTCGTGGGCGGACGCGGAGCGCGACCTGACGGCCTGGCTGGGCAATCCCATGCAGCGCTCGGCCAACGACGCCCTTTACTCCCTGGCCCGTTCCGTCCGAAAACTCGAACACGCCGGCAGCCCGGACCTGGCGAAGGCCTGGGCGCGCCTCTCGACCTCGGACCACCTCTATTACATGTGCACGAAGTGGTTCAGCGACGGGGACGTGCACAAGTACTTCAGTCCGTACCAGAGTCCACACGACGCGTTCATCGCGTTCATGAACGTCGTAGACGATCTCGCCCGCCGCGTGGAGAAGGCCTCGGCACCGCTCCTCGGCGCCGCCGAGCCGATCGCCGCCCTCGCGGGCGTGCCCGCGCTCACCCGCAAGCCCGTCGCTCCGCCGGAGCCGATCCCCGAGACGGCGCGCGCGCCGCGCACGGAGCCTGTCACGCGGCCGACGAGCGCGCTCGAGCGCGAATCGCCCGCGACCCGCGGTGCGACACCCGCCGCCGAGCCCACGCGTGCCGCGCCGCCGGCGGAGGCGCGCGAGGCGCGCCCCTCCGACCGCACTCCGAACACGACGCGCGGTGTGACACCCGCCGTCGAGCCCACGCGTGCCGCGCCGCCGACCGAGGCGAGCGCGCCTCTCCCCGTGACCCCCGTCGACGACGACGCACCTGCCGACACCCCGGAGCTGTTCTGACGTGGAAGCACCCTACACGCTGTTCGAGGTCAGCTGGGAAGTCTGCAACAAGGTCGGGGGGATCCACACGGTGGTCTCGACCAAGGCGAAGACGCTCGTCGACCAGCTCGGCGACGACTACGTCGCCATCGGCCCCTGGCTCCTTTCCGGCTCGCACGCGAACGATCAGTTCGAGGAGGAGGCCGGCTTCGGCGCGTTCTGCGACGCATGTCGCGCGCTCGGCGTGCCGGTGCGCGTCGGCCGTTGGAAGATCCCGGGACGGCCGCGCACGATCCTCGTCGAGTTCTCCGGCCTCTTCGCGAAGAAGGACGAGATCCTCGCGCGCCTCTGGGAGCTCTACAAAGTCGACTCGCTCTTCGGCACGTGGGACTACGTCGAGCCGCTCATGTTCGGCCACGCGGCCGCGATCGTGATCGAGCGCTGGTGGCAGGAACACGGCGCGCCGACGCGCAAGCCCGCGGTCGCCCAGTTCCACGAGTGGATGACGGGCTCGGGCCTGCTCTACCTGAAGGAGCGTCTGCCCGAGGCCGGAACCGTGTTCACGACGCACGCGACCGTGCTCGGGCGCTCGGTCTCGTCCGGCGGCACACTGCCCGAGAAGGCCCTCGCGGGCAAGACGAGCGAGGAACTCGCGCAGACGCACAACGTGCGCGCGAAGCACTCGATCGAGTCGAGCTGCGCGCGTGAGTCGGACGTGTTCACGACGGTGAGCCAGATCACCTGCGACGAAGCCGAGCTCTTCTTCGGCCGCAAGGCGGAGCCGCTCCTGCCGAACGGCATCGACCTCGGTGTCATCGACGAGATCGCCGGCGCGACGACGCGCGCGGCCGCCGAGGCGCGCCTCTGCGACCTCGCGCGCCGCTTCACGGGCGAGGACGTGTCCAAGGCGCGCCTCTTGTGCATCTCGGGCCGCTACGAGTTCCACAACAAGGGCATCGATCTCTTGATCGACGCGCTGGCGCAGCTGAACCAGAGGCCCGGTCGTCCGGTCGTGCTGTTCGCGCTCGTTCCCGCGGGCAATTCGGGCCTGCGTCGCGAAGTCATCGAGCGGCAGAAGCAGGACCTCGGCTCGATCACGGGGCCGATCGGGCTCTCGACGCACAACCTGTTCGAGCCCGAGAAGGACCCGCTGCAGCAGCACTGCAAGAAGCTCGGGCTCACGAACGCCCTCGGCGCGCGCGTCAAGGTGATCCAGGTGCCCGTGTACCTGGCGCCAGGTGACGGGATCTTCGACCTGCCGTACGAGGCCGTGCTGCGCGCGATGGACCTCTCGTGCTTCCCGTCGTTCTACGAGCCGTGGGGCTACACGCCCGAGGAGAGCCTCGCCGTCGGCGTGCCGACGATCACCACCGACTGCGCGGGCTTCGGACGCTTCGCGCGGGAGGCGGGCCTGAAGTGGGAGCACGGCGTGCACGTGCTCACCCGCATCGGCGTCGACGACACGACCGCCGGGAAGCAGCTCGCGGAGCTGCTCGAGGTCGTGCTCGCCGAGGAGCGCGACCGCGCCGACGTGTACGAAGCGTGCCGCAAGACCGCGCGCTTGACCGCGTGGAGCGATCTGATCGCGCACTACGAAGCGGCGTTCGCGAAGGCGCGCGAGCTCGCGAGCAAACGCGCGACCGGCCGCGCCGCGTTCCGTCCGAAGACGGCGGTTCCCATGGCGACGGCTCCGCAGGCGCAGCGTCCGCACCTCGTGCGTTTCGACGTCGCCGCGACGATGCCTCCGGCGCTCGTCGGCTTGACGCGCCTCGCGCGCAACCTGTGGTGGACGTGGGACCCGGAGGCGACGGAGCTCTTCCGCGAGATCTTCCCGCGCAAGTGGGACTTGCACCGGCACAACGCGGTCAGCTACCTGCGGGACGTGTACCCGGAGGACCTCGCCGCGCGCGCGGCGGACGCCCGGTACGTCGCACGCCTCGAGCGCGTGCTCGCGCGCTTCGACGCCTACATGGCGACGAAGGGGGTTGCGTTCGACATCGGCGGCGGTTGCGCGCTCACCGCGGCGAAGCCCGTGGCGTACTTCTGCGCCGAGTTCGGCATCCATGAGTCGCTGCGCGTCTACAGCGGCGGTCTCGGCATCCTCGCGGGCGACCACCTGAAGTCGGCGAGCGACCTGAACCTGCCGCTCGTCGCGGTCGGCCTCTTCTACCGCATGGGCTACGTGAAGCAGCGCATGACGGCGGCGGGCGACCAGATCAACTCCGAGGCCGAGAACGACCCGCGCAACCTGCCGATGGAGCTCGTGCTCGACGAGCAGGGGAAACCGCTCGAGGTCACGCTCCAGCTGCCGAGCTCGAGCCTCGTGCTGCGCGCGTGGAAGGTCTGCGTCGGGCGCGTCGACCTGTACCTGCTCGACTCGAACGTCGAAGCGAACCGGCCGGAGGACCGCGACATCACGCGCCAGCTCTACGGCGGCGACGCCGAGCTGCGCCTGCGCCAGGAGATCGTCCTCGGCCGCGGCGGGAAGCGCCTCCTTTCGCGACTCGGCGTTTGGCCGTCCGTCTACCACGTGAACGAAGGCCACGCCGCGTTCCTGGTCCTCGAGCGCGTCGGACGCATGGTGCGCGAACTCGGCCTGACGTTCGAAGAGGCGACGGAGTTCGTGCGCGCGACCACCGTGTTCACGACGCACACGCCCGTGCCGGCAGGCCACGATCGCTTCGGCGAAGACCTGATGCGGCGCTACTTCTCCGACGCGCCGAACTGGGCCGGCGTCCCGTGGGAGCGCTTCTACGCGCTCGGCCAGACCGAGGACGACCGCGGCTCGTTCAACATGACGTACCTCGCGCTGCACTTCGCGAGCTTCGTCAACGGCGTCAGCCAGCTGCACGGACGCGTCAGTCAGCGGCTCCTGCACCCGTTCTGGCCGAAGCTGCTCGAGGGCGAAGTGCCCGTCGACGCGGTGACGAACGGCGTCCATCTGTCGACGTGGGTGGACCCGAAGCTGCGCGCGGTGCTCGGCGTCGAGGGGCGCACCGTGCAGAGCGCCGACTACGCGCGCGACTGGAGCCGCGTGAAGGCCTCCGAGCTCCACGCGATCAAGCGCGACGGGAAGCAGCGCATGCTCGCGCACGTGAGGAGCCGGCTCGAGGACACGTTTCACGAGCGTCACGACAGCCCCGCGGTCCTCCGCCGCATGCTCGACGGCCTCGACGAGGACGCGCTGTGGATGGGCTTCGCGCGCCGCTTCGCGCCGTACAAGCGCGCGCAGCTCCTCTTCCGCGACCTCGACCGGCTCGCGGCGATCCTGTCGGACGAGGAGCGGCCCGTGCGCATCCTCTTCGCGGGCAAGGCGCACCCGAACGACAAGCACGGTCAGGAGATCCTGAAGCAGGTCGTCGCGTACACGCGCAGCGAGCGCTTCCTCGGCCGTGTGTTCTTCGTCGAGGACTACGACATCGAACTCGCGCGCTTCCTCGTGCAGGGCGTCGACGTCTGGGTGAACAACCCGATTCGTCCGCTCGAGGCGAGCGGCACGTCGGGCATGAAGGTCTCCGCGAACGGCGGACTCAACCTCTCGATCCTCGACGGCTGGTGGATCGAGGCCTACGACGGCCACAACGGTTGGGCCGTCGGCGGCGGACGCGTGTACCCGAACCAGGAGCTGCAGGACGAGCTCGACGGCGAGAACCTCTACCACCTGATCGAGGAAGAGGTCGTTCCGCTCTACTTCGACCGCGACGCGAGCGGCGTGCCCGAAGGTTGGTTCGAACGCGTGCGGCGCAACCTCGCCACGGTCCCCGGCGTCTTCAACACGGATCGCATGGTCGCCGAGTACCGCGATCGCGCGTACGCGCCGCTCGCGCGGCAGTGGTACGGGCTCTGCGCGTCGAACCACCAGGCTGCGCGCGACCTCGTCGCGCGTCAGGCGCGCATCCGCAAAGGGCTTCGCGGACGTGAAGATCCTCGGCGCGGAGGTCGCGGACCTCACCTCGATCCAAGTCGGCGACACGGTCGACGTGCGCGTCGACGTGCAGGTGGGCTCCCTCGAGCGCGACGACCTCGTGGTCGACCTCGTGCTCGGCCACGTGAACGGCGAGCGCGATCTGCACAACCGCGCCGTCGTGCCGCTCGTGCCCGCGGGGCCGCCGCGCTCGGGCGTGCTGACCTTCGAAGGCTCGCGGCGCATGGAGCGCTCGGGTTCCTTCGCGTACGGCATCCGTGTCCGCGCGCGTCGCCAAGGACGCCTCGACCTCGCGCTCGAAGACCTCGTGCTCTGGGCCTGACCGAGCGAGCGCTCGCTCACCATCTCGCACGCTCGACGCAGCGGAGGCCGCGCTCCGCTGACGATCGCGCGTGCGTTTGCATCAAGAGCGCTTGCAGGCGCGCACGATCTGTGGGGATCCCCGAGCCTTCGTCCCCGACGCGGGCTCGATTCCAGACCCAAGGAGTCAGCATCCCGTGGATCCCAAGCACCTTTGCACCCCGAGCGCGACGACATCGCGCGCTTCCTTCTGGACCCCGACTCTTCTCGCCGGCGGGCTCGCGCTCGCTTCGTGCGGTGGAGGCGGCTCGAGCGGCACGACCGGCGCCGTCGAAGGCCTGTCCGTCGCCGAGAGCATGTCCGTGATCACCACGGAAGGCGGCGGTTCCGCCGGCACGGCCGTCGTGCCCGGCGCGCAGGCCGACACGTCCGCGTTCGCCGCGGACTGCGACTACAACCTCGATGCGCAGCACTCGCACGTCTACGACCCGTCGATGGAGACGCTCCAGACGGTGAACCAGATCCTCTGCATGATCTCGCAGACGGGCTACGCGAACCTCGTCAACGAAGGCGACTACAAGGCCCTGATCGACGAAGCGAAGTGCTCGGACGGATCGGATTCGGGCTCCGCGAGCTCGGACGAAGGCCAGTCGTCGGGCGCGAACTCAGGCGCGCCGACGGTGTGGACGATCCACAGCGAGCGCGCGTCGAACAGCTCCGACCAGATCGTCGAGTTCTGGGTGCCCCAGAACGACAACGGGCAGTCGAGCACGATCTTCGTCCGCATGCTCGTCACCGCGGGCGCGACCGACACGAACCCGTTCGGCTCGTTCACGCTCAACTTCGTGGGCATCCCGGAGGGCGGCACGATCGAGGACGCGCGCATGCACGGCACGCTCGCCACGCTCGACGTGCTCGACGGCTTCATCGGGTTCAGCTTCTACGAGGAGTCCGGCGACATCTCGGTCCCGCAGGATCCGGGCCAGTGGTCGGGCATCACGCAGGCGAACGTGAACATGTTCTCCGACCAGACGCAGGGCGTCGCGTACATCCGCCGCCAGGAGCGCTCGAACTTCGGGATGGGCGGCGACTCGGGCATCCAGGAGACGACGTACCGCATCGCGTTCGACCCGACGAACGTGCTGCGCGGCAAGGATGCCGATCCGCCGACGTGCCTCTCGCGCACCGACTTCGACACGCGCGTGTGGCGCTACAGCCTGTACGACGCGACGACCGGTGATCGCATCGAGCTCAACTCGGGCTTCGGCTTCCAGACCGAAGGCGGCGACTACGGTTGGATGGGCTACTACGGCATGTGGACTGCGCCGGGCGTCACGGTCGCGAGCGGCGACACCGTCACACGCAAGGTGTTCGGCGAGACGACGCCGACGACGTACACCGTCGTCAAGGCGCCGGGCAAGCTGATCAAGAACACGAAGCAGACGTTGGACCTCGCCGAACTCGAGAGCGAAGAGTTCAACTGGTGGGACTTCGGCGTGCCGGGCGGCATCCCGTCGGGTCCGCCGACGCAGTACAAGGTCGAGTACCACGCGGGCGCCTTCCAGAAGATCGCGCAGTGGGACGAGCAGGAGCACGAGTTCGTCGACCTGAAGTCGCCGGTGACGATCGAGACCGATCCGCTCAACGACGGCTACGGGTACCTCGGCATGTACTCCGAGAGCCTCGGCGGTCCCGTCAGCTACGTGCACGGCGCGACCACGATCACGTACTGGAGCCAGGAGTTCGTGAACGGCGCGAGCGACCTGTTCACGGGCGGCACGCCGGCGACCCTCTACGGCTACTTCGACTGCCTCCGCGCCGGGATCCTCGGCTCGGAAGCGTCGTCGGGCGACGTGTACTCGACTCCGTCGTTCGACGTCGGCACGCCGTACGAATTCGAGTTCGACGCGACGACGCTGACGCTGACCGACTCGGGCTCCGGTGACCCGATCGGTCTCGCGACGGGCGAGACGTACTCGGGCGGCCCGTTCGGCTGGGGCATGCGCACCGGTCCGCTCGTGACCAGCACGACGGGCTTCTCGAACCCGAACGACATCTGGAGCGCCGACGTGTTCTACACGTGGGAGACCGGGCCGAACTCGTGGAACGGGTACGCGACGCTGCTCGACGACACGAGCACGGCTGTGTCCTTCGACCCGCCGCTCCAGTTCCGCTACACGCACGAGACGGCGAACGACCGCAACGCGGATGCGACCTACAACGGCCGCAACTACGTGCTGTCCTACAACGGGCCCGGCGAACTCTTCGTGATCCCGAACGCGGGCGTCGACCTCGACGACAACGGCTCGCCCGACCGCTTCTATCCGCTCTTCAGCCTCGTCGACGGCACGCTGATGGGCCCGGACGGGACCGAGTACGTCGTCAAGGCGCTGGAGATGGAGCAGACGCTCGACATCGCCATCGGTGCCTGCGGCGCGCTCAACATCGACACGGTGGGCGACCTGCCGCTCCCGGATGGCACCGAGTTCGTCGCGCCCGAAGTCGGCGTGATCCCGACCGTCGAGGACGCTCCGCGCGTCATCGAAGGGGAGGTCGTCGAGACGGTCGACGGCTGATCCCCATCCGAGGACCGGGCCCCAGGGCCCGATTCCAGGCCGCGGGCCGGCGGAGCACACGCTCCGCCGGCCCGCGGCGCCGTTCCCACGGCTCGAGGTCGAACGACACGCTCCGCCAAGGCACCCCGGCTTCGTCCCTCGAGGTCACCCCACGATCGTCGACCTCGCCCGTGCAACGCGCTCGCCCTCACCCGACCGCTCCTCCGCGCCACCCACCTCCTCCCAACGAAACGAACACGGCCCCCCGCCAAGCGGAGAGCCGTGTCCATCACCACACCCGCGCGGCCTCGCGTGGCGGCGCGCGCGGGAGCTGTCACCTTCGAATCAGGGCGTGTCGTCCGTGTCGCCGTTCTGCGCGAGCGGGTACAGGTCGCCGTTGTCCTGCGTGCCGAGGCAGAAGGGGATCACGGCCCCGCTGCAGCGGCGGTTCGTGTGATCCGTCTCGATGCGGAGGGCGAGGATCGCCGGATCCGGGATCGACGTCGAGGTCGAGTCGGCGGTCGCGCCGTCGATCGAGAACCAGCCCGTCTCCGGGAACTCCGCGCCGCCGCCGGCGACTTCGTTGCCGGTGTGGTTCGTGAAGTCGCGGAGGAACTGGTTCGTGAACACGCCGTCGATCTCGGAGAGGCCGACGCGCGTCCAGCAGCGGAACGAGTGCTGGGCCGAGAAGACGTCTTCGCTGTCGTTGTAGACGAGGAAGTTGACGGTGGCGTCGAACAGACGGCCGCCGGACAAGTTGATGAGCACGAGCTCCGAGTGGAAGCGCGGAGCGCCGCCCGGGAGGAACGTGTTCGTGTCGTCGGCGTCCTGACCGAAGAAGCGCGGGACGAGGAGGACGTCGGGCGTCTTCTCGTACTCGAGGCCGTTCAGGTCGCGGAGGCCGTCGCCGTCACGGTCCGTCGCCTGGTTCGGCGCGAGGCGCGACCCGGCGCGGAAGATGTACGGCGTGAACTCGAAGCTGCCGTCGCCGGCGTCTTCCACGTCGCCGCGGAGGTCCATCTGGGACGCGATCAGGTGGTCGAACTTGATCGGGGTCTCGGGGAGCTGGTTGCTCTGGACCGCGTACGCGTAGGCGAAGCCTTCGTCACGGTTCGGGTTGTCGAACGCGGTGAGGAGGGTGATCGTGTCGTTCGCCGTCAGGCGGTAGAAGCGGTTCGTCTCGAGGCAGTCCTGCGACGGAATGTCGCTGTGGTTGCGGT
Organism: Planctomycetota bacterium; assembly: GCA_016714045.1. GTDB lineage: Bacteria > Planctomycetota > UBA1135 > UBA1135 > JADJNY01. The sequence goes on from JADJNY010000001.1 coordinate 19,350, forward strand.
AGACGATGTGGACCCAGACCGACTCGGTCGGGTTCGTGTTCGTGAGGGTGAACAGCGTCCAGTTGCGGGCGTTGTTGCCCTGGACACGGTTGTCGAACTCCGGGAACACGACGAGCGAGCCCGGAGTTGTCACGCCGGCGGAGGCAATCGAACCGAGCGCGGCCGTGCCGACGAGGGCCGCGAAAGCGAACAGGGAGGATCTCATGGTGTCCTACTTCAGAAGTTGGAGGGCGAGGCCGCCGCGGGGACGGCCGTCCAAGATGCGAGTCGAGCGCGGTGCACGTCTCGGCGCGGAGCGCGTGAGCGCAGCACCACACTGCCGCGCACGAGAGTAGGGGGCGCACTTCGAATCGCAAGCATGCCGAGCGGAATCCTGTTCGTATCCAGGAACACGCAGACGAGATCGAAGCGTGAATTGCATATGCGATGGAGTAGCGCGCATCCAGGTTGCAATTGGACCGCAGGTCTGCGCCTCGCCTTCGAGGACAGCGACTCGAGTGCTTCCGAACGCGTTGGAGTGCGACGCTGCGGCGTCGGGCGGCCACGGAAGCTCGCTTTCCCGGCTAACACACGCCACGCTCCCAGCGTCGATAGCCGCGAAAAGCATGCTTCGCCCTGCTGGATCAGAAGGAGTGCGCAATCCAACGCCGGCCGCATCTCCCGGCGCCGTGTCCGACGCGGAATTGGGGCTCCGCGCGCGCTCCGGCGACCGCGAGGCCTTCGCCGGCATCTACGAGCGCTACGCGCGCCTCGTCCACGGCGTGCTGCTCGCGCACGTGCCGCTCGCGGACGTCCACGACCTCGTGCAGGACGTCTTCGTGCTCGCGCTGCGCTCGATCGCCGAGCTCGACGAGCCCGCCCGGATCGGTCCGTGGCTCGTGACGATCGCGCGGCACCGCGCGCACGACCACCACAAGCGCGGCCGGCGCGAAACGGAGCTCGACCACGCGCCCGAGCCCGCGACGACCGCACCTCAAGACGACGGCGGGAGCGACGAGTCGGAGCTCGTGCTCGCCACGATCCGCGCGCTGCCGGAGAGCTATCGCGAGACGCTCGTACTGCGCCTCGTGGAGGGTCTCTCGGGGCCCGAGATCGCCGAGCGCACCGGCCTGACGCACGGTTCGGTGCGCGTGAACCTGTTCCGCGGGATGAAGCTCCTGCGCGAGAAGCTCGAGCGCGACGCTCGGAAGTCCACGTCATGAAGAGCGACTACCTCTGGGATCCCAGCACGCCGCCGAGCGACGAAGACGCCGACGTCCGGCGCCTCGAAGCGCTGCTCGCGCGCCACCGCCACGCCGAGCGCGGCACTCCGCGTTGGCGCGAGCGTCCGACGCGCCGACCGTGGATCGCGCTCGCCGCCTGCGCGGCCGCCGCGGCGGTCGTCGTCGCCTGGCTCCTCCTGCGCGACACGACGCCGCACTGGGAGGTGCACGGTCTCGTCGGCCAGGACCGCGTGCATCCCGGCGAGACGCTCGAGAACTCCGGCGCCGCGGACGTCCGCGTCGCGATCGGTGCGATCGGAGAGGTGGCCGTCGCGCCGGGCGCGCGTCTGCGCGCGGAGGACTGCGGCGGGGCGCGTCACAGCCTGTACCTCGAGCGCGGCCGGCTCCACGCGCGGATCGTCGCGGCGCCGCGCGTCTTCCAGATCGACACTCCGGCGGGCCGCACGATCGATCTCGGGTGCGAGTACGAGGTCGAAGTGCGCGAGGACGGCGCCACGCGCGTGCGCGTCACGGAGGGCCAGATCGAGTTCGTGTTCGACGGTCGCGAGGTCTACGTGCCCGCGAACGCGCGCTGCGACGCGCTCCCGGGCGCGGGGCCGGGGCTGCCCGAGTTCGAGGAGCGCAGCAACGCGCTCTCGGACGTGCTCGTGATCGCGAGCGGCATGAAGACGGTCGTCGCGAAGGCCCCGGGCGCGATCCTCGACGGCTTCCTCGCCGACTGCACGGACGAGGACACGCTGACCCTGTGGCACCTGTACGACTCGGACACGGGCGGAGGAAAGGCCGTCGCGGCCGAGGGCTGGGTGCGCGAGCGCATCTTCGCGCGCCTCGCGCGGCAGTTCCCGTTCCCGCACGGCGTGACGGAGGACGCGCTGCACGCCGGCGACCGAGCGGCTCGACGCGCATGGCGCGATTCGATGCAGCCGGCGTGGCGCGTCCAGGGCCGCCCGCGGTGACGGCGCCGGCCTGCGATCGAACCACGGAGCGTGCGTCCGGTTGGGAGGCCCGCGCATGCGCCCGGAGGGTCGTGCGCGGGCGACGGAGCCGGTGCCACGCTCCTCGACCGCGTGGGGAGTTCTCGACTCCCCGTGCGGTCGCGAGCGTGCCTCGGACCGATCGCGCGTGAGACCGTGCTTCCCGTGCTGCTCCGCGGCGCGCAGAATCCGCGCCCATGAGCGCTCGATGGAAGCTCCCGCCCGACGCGATCGCGCGCCTCGTCGACGCGCCGGCGACGCCGTGGGTGCTCACGGCGCCGGACGCGCGCACCCTCTTGTTCGTGGAGCACGCCGCCGCGCCCGCGTTGGAGGACGTCGCGCGGCCGAAGCTCAAGCTCGCGGGCCTGCGCATCGATCCGCGCACCGACGCCCGCCACCAGACGGCGTTCGGGACGGGGCTCGTCCTCCGCGACCGGGATGGGGGGCGCGAACGGCGCGTCGAGCTGCCGCCGGGGCGGCTCGTCCACGGCTTCTCGTGGTCGCCCGACGGCGCGCGCATCGCGACGACGCTCGTCGGCGGGGAGGGGCTCGAGCTCGCCGTGCTCGACGTCGCCACCGCGCGGCTCGCGGTCGTCGTCGAGCGCGCGCACGCCGTGTTCGGCTCGGGCGCGGACTGGATCCACGACCCGCGCACGGGGCGCTGCGACGCGCTGCTCGTCTCGCTCGTGCCGCGCGGTCGCGGCGCGGCGCCCGCGCTCGATCCGGCGCGCCTCGGTCCGTCCGTGCAGGACGCGCGCGGCGAGGTCACGCCGCTGCGCACGCAGGCCGACCTGCTCGCGTCGCCGTTCGACGAGGAGCTCTTCGAGCACCATGCGCGCTCCGAGCTCGGGCGCGTCGACCTCGGACGCCTCGAGTTCGCGCCGCACGGCGGTGCTCCGATCCGCCCCGCCCCGGACGCGGTCGTGCGCTTCGACGGCGCGGCGTTGCACCTCGCGCTCGACTCCGCGCCCGGAGGGCGCTGGGCGATCGTGACGCGCGCGGTGAAGCCGTTCAGCTACCAGATGGGCGTGCACGGCTTCCCGCAGGAGCTCGAACTGCTCGACCTCGCGACGGGCGCGCGCCATCCGCTCCTCGGCGTGCCCGCGGCGGAGAACGTGCCGATCGAAGGCGTGCGCACGGGGCCGCGCGCGCTGCGCTGGCATCCGCTCGCGCCCGCGCGGCTCGTGTGGCTCGAAGCGCTCGACGGAGGCGATCCGCGCGTCGCGGCGGCGCACCGCGATCGCTGGATGGAGCTCGACGTCGACGAATGCGTGCTCGCGGACGCGCGCGGTGCGCCGCTGCTCGATCCGCGCCGTGCCGCCGGTCGCGAGCTCGTCCGCGTCGAGCACCGTGCGAGCGCCTTGTTCTGGTTCGCGGACGGGGAGCGCTTCCTCGCGCGCGAGTACGACCGCGAACGCCGCTGGACGCGCATGCGCCTCCACGCACGGGGCACGGTTTCGCCGCTCGCGGTGCTCGACGACCGCAGCGTGCACGATCGCTACGGCGACCCCGGCGGCGTGCTGCTCGTCCCGCTCCCGAGCGGTCGACGCGTCGTGCACGAGGAGGACGGCGCGCTTCTGCGCGCGAGCGAAGGCGAGAACGAACGCGGCGCGCGGCCGTTCGTCGACCGGCAGGTGCTCGCGACGGGGGAGCGCTCGCGCGTGTTCGAGAGCGCGGAGGGCGAGCACGAGGGGCTGCACGCGCTCGTGCGCGAGGCGGGGCGCGCCGCGGCGTTCCTCACGCGGCACGAGAGTCCGTCCGCGCCGCCGAACCTGCGCCTGCGTCGCTTCGATGCGTCGAGCTTCGAGCCCGTGACGGCGTTCCCCGATCCGACGCCGGAGCTGCGCGGCATCCGGAAGGAGCTCGTGCGCTACGCGCGCGCGGACGGCGTCGAGCTCTCGGGCAAGCTGTATCTGCCGCCGGATTGGGACGGCGCGGCGCTACCGCTCGTGATCTGGGCCTACCCGCAGGACTACGTCGACCCCGACACCGCGGGGCAGGTCCGCGACACGCCGCACGCGTTCACGCGCTTCGCGGGCGCGTCGCCGCTCGCGTTCGTGCTGCGCGGGTATGCGTTGCTCGAGGGCGCGTCGATGCCGATCGTCGGGCCGCCGGGCACGATGAACGACACCTTCGTCGAGCAGTCCGTCGCGTACGCGCGCGCCGCGATCGAGCACCTCGCAGCGCGCGGCGTCGCCGATCCGCGACGCGTCGGGATCGCGGGGCACAGCTACGGCGCGTTCCTGACGGCGCTGTTGCTCGCGAACTGCGACCTGTTCCGCGCGGGGATCGCGCGCAGCGGTGCCTACAACCGCACGTTGACGCCCTTCGGGTTCCAGAGCGAGCGGCGGACGTTGTGGGAGGCGCGTGACACGTACCTCGCGCTGTCGCCGTTCCTCCAGGCGGACCGGATCCGCGCGCCGCTGCTCCTGGTGCACGGGGCGGAGGATCCGAACCCGGGCACGCACCCGCTGCAGAGCGAGCGGTTGTTCCACGCGATCAAGGGCACGGGCGGCGTCGCGCGGCTGGTTTCGTTGCCGCACGAGGGGCATGCGTATCGCGCGCGCGAGTCGGTGTTGCACGTGCTCGCGGAGATGGTCGAGTGGTTCGACGAGCACGTGCGGGGTGGGGGAGCCGCGTGAGGCGCGCGTGAGTCCGGGCGCGCGGACTGGAACGCGCGAGGAGCCGCCGTTCAGCGCGGCGGGTTCGGATTCGGCGCGGCGCCGTCCGCCGGTTTCGGCGGGAAGAAGAGCGCGCGCACGCGATCGAACCACTGGTCGGCGTGCTCCGCGAGGCCGCGCTTCGAGAAATGGATGCGGTCCTTCGAGTGGCGCGACTCGCCGCGCAGCTCGTCCGTGTCGGGGCCCTCGAGCGCGAGCCCGTCCTTCCACAGCTGGGCTTGCGCGTCGCGGATCGGCTGCATCTTCTCGGGCGCGAGGTCGGGGACGTAGCTCGCGTGCGCGACGACGATCGGCGGGAGCGGCGCGTCGAGCTCCGCCGCGAGCGCGTCCTTCAGCTTCGTGAAGTACGCGACGTACTCGGCGGCGGGCATCGAGCCGAGCGCGTCCGTCTCGCCTTGGTGCCACAGGATCGCGCGCGCGCCCGCGAGCTGGTCGAGCCGCGTCGCGAGCCCGCGGAAGAGCTCGAGGCGGCGCTCGTCGCGCGTGACGAAGACGTGGTCCTTCTGCCACGCGCGGATCGACGTACCGCCGAAGCCGGTCGACGCGAGGCCGACCGGCAGGTCGAGCGCCTTCGCGAGGCGCGCGCCGAAGCGCGGCCACGGGCTCCCGCCGGTGCTCCGGTCCTGCACGCCGGGCATTGGATCGCGCGCGAGCGACCACGACACGCCGTCGAACGCGCTGACGCGGTCGTCCTCCGACTGCGTGCGTTCCTCGCCGTAGTTGCTCGAGTTCGACTGGCCCGCGATCACGAAGACCTCGCCGACGCCGAAGCGCTCGACACGCAGCACGCTGGCCGCGTCGGCGCCCGCGGCGAGCTCGAGCGCGTACCAGCCGCCGGCGGGGACGCGCACGACGCCGGTGAAGCGCTGGCGCGGGCCCTCCTGGTCGCGCAGCGCGAGCTCCTTCACGACGACGCGCTCCGTCCCGCGGAGGACGCGCGCATGGAGCGCCGCGAGCCCGTCGAGGCACGAGCCCTCGACGCGCAGCTCGACCCCGTTCCGCGCGTCGCGCTGGAAGACCTGGCGCTCGGCGACGGTCTCGAGCGCGGGCGCGAGCGGCGCGGGGGCGATCGGCGCCTGGAGCACGAGCGCGAGGAGGAGCAGCATGCGCGCAGTGTGACCGAAGCGGGTCCTTTCGGGCAACCGCGCGCGCTGGACCTCGGCCGCGCGCGAGGGGAAGCTCTGCGCATGGCCCGCACGTCACGTCGCCGCGCTCCGCGCGCGCTCCTCCCGATCCCGCGCGACCCCAAGGACGACACGGCCGAGGCGCCGGTCGAGGCGCGCCGCGCGCTGTGGAGCTCCGTCACCGGCCGTCCTCCCGAGCACGTCGCCGGGCTCCCCGTGCCGCTCGCGTCGGCGCGCGGGAAGGTCGAGAACCTGGTCGGCTACGCGCAGGTGCCGATCGGGCTCGCGGGACCGCTCCGCGTCGACACGAGCGCGGGCTCGCGCGAGGTCTACGTGCCCCTCGCGACGACCGAGGGCGCGCTCGTGGCCTCCTACTCGCGCGGCATGCGCCTCCTCGGGGCGGGTGCGGGCGCGCGTTCGCGGGTCGTGCGCGAGGGGCTCTCGCAGGCGCCGATCCTCGTCTATCCGTCCGCGAAGGAGGCGCTCGCCGCCGCGGAGGTCGCGCGGAAGAGCGTCGCGCGCTTCGAGCGCCTCGTGCGCACGACGACGCGGCACGGCGCGCTCACGGGCGTCTCCGCGCAGGTGATCGGGCGGCGGCTCGTGCTCCAGCTCGTCTTCACGACGGGCGACGCGATCGGGATCAACATGGCGGCGCGCGCGACGGATCTGTGCTCGGCGGAGCTCGCGCGGCGCACGCGCGCCGTCGAGCGCTACGTGCACGGCGAGGACGTCGAGAAGCGCGCGAACGCGCGCGCGCTCGTCGAAGGCCGCGGTCGCAGCGTCGTGTGCGAGGCGGTCGTGCCCCGCGCGGCGCTCCGCGAGCTCGCGCGCACGACGCCGGAGGCGCTCGTCGCGATCCAGCGCACCTACCTGACGGGCTTCGCGCACCTCGGGACGCAGAACGGGCTCGTGCAGAGCGCGAACGGGCTCGCGGCCGCGTTCCTGGCGCTCGGGCAGGACGTCGCCTACGTCACGGAGAGCGCGACGGGCTTCCTCGACCTCGAGCTCACGCCCGCGGGCGACCTCCATTGCGCGGCGACGCTCCCGTCGCTGCTCGTCGGCACCGTCGGCGGCGGGACGGGCCAGGGTACGGCGCGCGAGTGCTTGGAGCTCCTCGGCTGCTTCGGCGCCGGACACGGGAACACGCTGGCGGAGCTCCTGGGCGCCGTCGTGCTCGCGGGCGACCTCTCCTTGATGTCTGCGTTCTGCGCGCACGAGTTCGTCGCGGCGCACGAGCGCCTCGGCCGCAATCGACCGGAGCCTTCGGCGCCCGACGGTCCGGTCCGCGGCGCGCGCTCCCGTGCCGGGGACGCTCGCCCTCGACCGGCACAGGGGCCTGCCCGCGCGGTGCGCGGGGGGCGCGCGGCGACATCGCGGGCGTCGCAACCGCGCCCGACCTGAGCTCGACCCCGAACGGGCCCCGCGGCGGCCTCGCGGGACGGCCCGGAGGCGGGAAGGTAGCGCGCCCGGGCGGAACGGAGTTCAGGGTCCCAGCGCCCCGCGCCGAAGGGCCCACGCGCGAGTCCAGCCCCGCGGCTTGACGTGCGCGGCCATCTCGCTACCTTCTTTGGCCTCATTTTCTCGCGATGCGGATCCGCCCGTGCCTTCGCTCGGCGCGAGCTCCGTCCCGCGCGACGGCGGGAGCCCGACGGCTCCCCTCGGCTCCGCCGTGCCCTCGACCGCCGTGGCCCGCTCCACGGCGGGGATCAGGATCGATAGCCATGACCACCCTCACGAAGAACGAGTCCCCGCGCCCGACCAAGAAGAAGCGTGGCGTCGAGACCCACCGCAACATCGGCATCATGGCGCACATCGATGCCGGCAAGACGACGGTGACGGAGCGCATCCTCTTCCTCACCGGCAAGATCCACATGACCGGCGAGGTCCACGACGGCGAAGCGACGATGGACTTCATGGAGGAGGAGCGCAAGCGCGGCATCACGATCCAGTCGGCCGCGACGGCGTGCGAGTGGAACCTCCATTCGATCAACATCATCGACACGCCCGGCCACGTCGACTTCACGGCCGAAGTCGAGCGCTCGCTCCGCGTGCTCGACGGCGCCGTCGCCGTGTTCGACTCGGTGAGCGGCGTCGAAGCCCAGTCCGAAACGGTGTGGCGCCAGGCGAACCGCTACGGTGTCGCGCGCATCTGCTTCCTCAACAAGATGGACCGCGTCGGCGCGGACTTCTGGGGCTCGGTCGAGTCGATCCGCGAGCGCCTCGACGCGCGCCCGGTCCCGGTGCAGATCCCGGTCGGCCAGGAGAAGGACTTCCGCGGCGTGATCGACCTCGTCCGCATGAAGATGTACGAGTTCCCCGAGGAATTCGAAGGGAAGCAGTACAACGAGAGCGACATCCCCGCCGAGCTGCTCGACGAGGCGAAGACCCACCGCAAGAAGATGATCGAGAACGCGGCGGAGTTCGACGAGCAGCTGCTCGAGCTCTTCATCGAGGACAAGGAGCCGACCGAGGAGCTCGTCCTCAGCGCCCTCCGCAAGGGCACCGTCGCGATGGCGATCAACCCCGTCGTCTGCGGCAGCGCGCTCAAACACAAGGGCGTGCGCTTCATGCTCGACGCGGTCGTCGACTTCCTCCCGAGCCCGCTCGACCTGGCGCCGTCGAAGGCCTCGAGCCCCGCACCGACAACAAGGTGATCCGCAAGCGCGCTCCCGAGGAGCCGCTGTGCCTCATGGCGTTCAAGACGATCGCCGAGTCGACGGGCGACCTGACCTTCGTGCGCATCTACTCGGGCACGCTCAAGAAGAGCACGAACGTGCTCAACACGCGCACGGGCAAGACCGAGCGCGTCGGCCGCATCGTCCGCATGTTCGCGAACAAGCGCGAGCCGCTCGACGAGCTGCAGGCCGGTGACATCGGCGCGATCATCGGTCTCAAGAACACGTACACGGGCGACACGCTCTGCGACGAGGAGAACCCGATCCAGCTGACGAAGATCGTGTTCCCGGACGCCGTGATCTCGATGTCGCTCGAGCCGAAGAAGTCTTCGGACCGCGACAAGCTCGGCGAAGTGATCAGCCGCATGATGCGCGAGGACCCGACGTTCCGCGCTCAGACGAACGAGGCGACCGGGCAGCTCATCATCTCGGGCATGGGCGAACTCCACCTCGAGGTCATCACGAACCGCATCTTGAGCGAGCACAAGTGCGAGGTCGTCACCGGCAAGCCGAAGGTCGCGTACAAGCAGCGCTTGCGCAAGGCGATCGAGACCGAGGCGCGCTACATCCGTCAGTCGGGCGGTCGCGGTCAGTACGCCGTCATCACCGTGCGTTTCGAGCCCGTCGCGACGAAGGACGGCGACTTCGAGTTCGTCGACGGCATCAAGGGCGGCACCGTGCCGCGCGAGTACATCCCGAAGGTCGGGAACGGCCTCGAGGAAGGCTTCAAGGGCGGCGGCCAGCTCGGCTACCCGTTCGTGAACATCCGCGCGACGCTGACGGACGGCAAGTACCACGAAGTCGACTCGAGCGAAATGGCGTTCCACGCCGCGGGTCTGCTCGCGTTCCGCCAGGCGGCGGAGAACAACGTGACGCTGCTCGAGCCGATCATGAAGGTCGAAGTGCGCGTTCCCGAAGAGTTCATGGGCGCCGTCGTCGGTGACCTGAACAGCCGCCGCGGCGAAGTCGAGGAGGTCGACTCGATCGGCAACCAGCGCGTCATCCGCGCGAAGGTGCCGATCGCGGAGATGTTCGCCTACTCGAGCTCGCTGCGCGGCGCGACGCAGGGCCGCGGCAACTACGCCATGGAACTGTGGGAGTACCGCGACGTGCCGAACAGCATCGCCGAGAAGGTGCTGAAGGGCGAAGCGTGATCACGCGCGCTGCGCTCGCGTGATCCGCGAGCGCAGCGCGCAACAAGACGGAGTGTGAAGCGCGCGGGGGGCGACGAGAGCCGTCCTCCGCGCGCTCCTTTTTCGCACCTGCGGGGCACGACGCCTGCTCTGGTAGCGTGATCGAGCCGTCGCGTGTCGATAGTCTCGGGGGAGTTCTCCGATGCGCTCGCGCTGGCCCTGGATCGTCGTGCTCTGCGTGCTCGCGGCGCTCGGCGTCGTCGGGTGGACGACGCGCGCGCCGAAACGTCCGAGCTTTCGAGCGTTCGACGCTCAGCGAGGCCGCGCGGCGATCGAGCAGTTCTTCGCGGACACGCGCAGCGGCGCGCTGCCCAAGGTCGATCCGGACGGGATGCCGGTGCCGTGGGGCGTGCCGTTCGCCTCAGAGGAGCATCGACGCGCGTGGGAGATCCACCTTGCGACGGTCGCGCCGCGCCTCGCCGCGCTCGATGCGCTGCACGACGATCCGAACGTGCAGGGAGTGCTGCGGATCGGAGACGGGGTGGCCGTGCTCGAACATCCCTTGCGCATAGGCGAGTACCGGTGCTTCGTGAACGAGCTCTCGGCGAGTGCGGTGCTGGCGCTCGATCGCGGCGACTTCGACGCGGCGTTGCGCCGCGCGGAGCTGATGCTCGAGATCGCGCTGACCTTTCGGGATCGAGCGGACGGTCAGGAACTCATCCAGGCGGGATGCGCGGACTTCGTTGCGTGGAGCCTGGACGCGTCGATGCAGCACGCTCGCTGGGACGCGGCGCGCGCGTTCGGTCCGCTCGCCTTGCGCGTTCGCGCGATCCTCGAGGATCAGGAGCGCAGCCTCGGCCCCGGGCGCGCGCTCGATCGTCGCGTCGATGGCGTCGCCTTCGCGCTCCAGAGCGACGAGGCCACGGTGGAAAACGCGTTCTGGATCGGAGGCCGCGTCGAGGAGGGCATCGAGCTCTCCATCGCGCGCGGGCGCGTGCTCCTCCTCGCGCTCGCCGCCGACGCGTTCCGCGCGGAGCACGGGCGCTGGCCCGCGAGCACGAGCGAGCTCTCGAACCTCCTCGCCGCGGACGAGCTCGCGTGCTCGCTCGTCCCCGAGCCCCTCGACCTCGCACCCGACGGCCCGAACCTGCGCGTCGGCCTGATCCACTCGAAGCGCCCGCCGAACGAGGCCGGCACGACGCTACTTCTCGTGCGCTGAAACCCGGGCCCACCGGCCACCCGTCTTTTGTGGAGGATTCGGCTCCAGAGTCAGATCGCCGATTCCCCGCATCGGGTTTCGATTTCCGTGGCCCGCGTTCTCCACATTCGAAGTTGTTCGACGCCCATAAAGCGCTGGTGACGTCCTCCCGGGCGAGATCGCGATGCCCAGCGCCGATCGAATCCGAGCTACGTACGCACGTTGTCACGCGCTCGTCTCCGCATGGCCTGCCGCACCCACGTCGGAACGAGGTGGTTGGCGATGACGCACAGGTTCCAGTTGGGACAGGCACAAGGCGCTCTCGAACCACCTGAAGCACGGGGTCGCTTTCGAAGAGGCTCGCACGGTCTTTCACGACCCCTTCGCGCTGATCTTCGACGACCCAGCGCATTCGTCCTGGGAGCAGCGTGAGATCCTCGTTGGGCGCTCGGTCCACGACCGGCTGCTCCTGGTATCCTTCGTGGAACGCGAGGGCTTCATCCGCATCATCAGCGCCCGCAGAGTCACCTGGCGCGAACGCGTCGATTATGAAGAAGGCACGCAGGACTAACCGTTCGAAGCCCGACGAGCTCGCGCGCTCGTACAGGTTCGACTACTCGAAGGCGCGCCCCAACCGCTTCGCGGGCGTGATGTCGAACGACGCCGTCGTCGTCGCGCTCGATCCCGACGTCGCTCGTGTGTACCGGACCTCGCGGCAAGTGAACGCGGCGCTCCGCGCGACGCTTTCGCCGCGGCCGAGCGGCAAGACGGCGCGCAAGGCGAAGCGCAAGCGCGGGGAGTGACGTCGAGCGCGCGGCGGAAGGGTGCCGCGAGCTCGCTCCGCCAAGGTGTCCTTCCACGAAGGACACCTCGGCGAGGCGTCGTCCACGCTCACGAGACCCGCGGTCGGAGCGCGCGAAGCGGTTCGATCGTGGCGTAGGACGCGCCGGCGTGCGTTTTCGCGCTCGAAGTCGCCCGCTCCCACGCTCCCCCCGCCTTCCTTTCGGAGCCCCCCGTCGTTACCGTCTCGCGCATGACGCGCACCGCCAAGCGCCGTTTCGCTCGCGAGCTCCAGAGCATCGTCGACGGCATCGCCTTCGGTCCGACCGGCCCCGTCTTCGTGCACATGTACGACCCGCCCGCGGGCGACGTGTGGATGGACGACGTCATCCCCGGGAAGCTCACGGCGCTCGACCGCAACACGGGCGAGGTCGCGTGGATGTCGCCGTGCGAGGTCGGCTACGGCCGCGGCTTCGGCGCCGGCCTCGGCGCGGAGCAGGACGTCGTCGTGCTCGGCCCCGGCTCGCGCGGCCACCTGATCGTGCGCATGGCGCTCGCGGACGGGAAGCTCCTCGGCGCGAGCGAGATCGAGGCCTTCGACGAAGCGCACGTCTTCAAGGACATCGCGATCACGGTCACGCCGCGTCAGGTGATCGCGTACGACTCGCGCACGTTGAAGGAGAACTGGCAGTACTCGCGCTCGGGCGAGCGCTACCACCACGTCGCGCGCATCGGGAACAAGATCTTCGTCGCGTACACGCACGAGGCGAACAAGAAGCAGGGCGTGCTCTGGCTCGACGTGCAGAACGGCGAGTACCAGGGCGACGTGCTCACGCCGAAGCTCCCCGTGATCCACGGCCTCGTCGTCAACGGCGACGGGCTCGTCGTGCTCACGCGCGACCTCGCCTCGGTGCTGCCGCGCGAGGTCATGCCGCAGTTCATGGTGGCGCTCTCGAAGAAGAGCGAAGGCCGCGGGGACTCGCTCTCGCTGCTCGCGCTCACGCTCTCGTCGACGCCGGGCGAGGCGCCGCTCTGGTTCGATATCCTGTCGACCGCGCCGAAGGACGAGCTCCCCGACGTCAGCATCGCGTCCGACAGCGGCAAGCTGTACGTCGCGAACGGCGCTTTGATCGAGGTGCGCGACACGCTGACGGGCCGCAAGCTGGACGAGTGGGCGATCCCGGGGCTCGACGAATCCGTCGCGTGGCAGGTGAGTTCGGGCGCGTGCCTCGTCGCGGAGGAATCGCGCGCGTCCGTGTTCGAGCTGCCGGCCTGATCCCGGCCCGCGTTCGGGGACTTGCGACCGACCGAGCGCGCATTGGACCACGCGACCGACCGCGCGCCTGACCGCGCGCCGAACCGGGTCTCGGAACCGTTCGAACGCGCGTCCATCGAGTGCCATCCGGGGCGGGGCGGGGCGTCCGGACCCGAGAGCTCTTTCTCGTCCAGCCCCGATTCCTCCTCGGCCGTCCCTCGTGCGGTCCGTCCCAGCCAGTTCCCGGCCCGATTTCGCCCCGGACCGCCTCGAAGCTACAATCCGCCGCCTTCTTCGGCCGAAACAGAAGGCCTTTCCCCATCCGCCCCCCCCGCGCCCGCGGCCACGCACGCCGCGCAGCGCTCCTTCTCCCCTGGAGACGTGCCGTGACCGCCACGCCGATCCTCGACGCCATCGCCCGCGAGTTCTCCGTTCCCCCCCCGTCCGTGCAGAACGCGCTGATGCTGATCGACGCCGGGCTGTCGCCGTCGTTCATCGGGCGCTTCCGCCGCAATGAAGTCGGCGGGATCTCGGAGAGCGTGCTGCGCCGCATCCAGCGCTACCGCATCGAGCTCGAGGAGCTCGACCGCCGCCGCGGGACGATCCTGCGCATGCTCGAGAAGGAGCCGCACGTGGCTCCCGGCACCGCCGAGATGATCCAGCGCTGCATGGATCGCTTCGAGCTCGAGGACCTCTTCATCCCGCATCGCCGGCCCGAGCCGGAGGTGCAGCTCGCGCTCGATCGCGGCCTCGGCCAGCTCGCCGACGTCCTCGTCGCGTCGATCCCGAAGGCGGAGCGCGCTGCGCTCGGCATGCAGGACGAGCGCGAGGAGAAGGAAGAGAAGGACGACGAGCCCGCGCTGGACGCGCCCGCCGAAGGCGCCGCGCACGATGCGCCGGCGAGCGACGCGCCCGCGGATGCGGCTGCCGCGTCGAGCGAGTCGGCGCCCGTCGCCGTGATGGAGATCGTCTCGTCGGAACCCGCGCCCTCGACGCACGAGGACTCGGATGAGAGCGGCGTGGAAGCGCCGGCTCCCACGCTCGACGCGCCGCACGCGCCGGTCCCGCACGTGCACATCGATCCGAAGACGGTGATGAACGCGCAGCTCGCGCGCCTGTGCCAGCCGTTCGTGAACCCCGACAAAGGTGTCCACACGGAAGCGGAAGCACTCTCGGGGGCCTTGCGCATCCTGTCCGATCGCCTGGGCCGCAGCGCGCGCCTGCGCGGCGTCGTCCGCCGCATCCTCGCGCGCCACGGCGTGCTCAGCGTGCGCCCGATCGTCGACGAGGGCCGCCTCGGCCGGCACCGCTCGCTGCTCAAGGTGAAGCAGCCGATGCGCCAGCTCCAGGGCCACCGCCTGCTCTCGATCCGTCAAGCGCAGAAAGAGCGCGTGCTCAACACGGTGATCACGCTCGACCCGAACAAGGCGATGCCAAAGGTGCGCGCGGCGCTCGGCCGCTACACGCACCCGGCGTACGACGAGGTGTTGCGCGAGGTCGCCGTGCAGGCGCTCCAGCACCGCCTCTTGCCGATGGTCGAGCAGGACGTGCGCCTCGAGCTCAAGGAGCGCGCCGACTCCGAAGCCCTGCGCTTCCTGTCGCAGCACCTGCGCCAGGTGCTCTTCACGCCGCCCTTGCCGCGCACGCGCGTCGCTGGCGTCGACGTGAACGCGAAGGGCGACTGGACGCTCGTGGCGCTCGACGAGCGCGGCGAGCCGCTCGCCGCCGAGGTCAAGATCGAGGTCGGCGAGAAGGACGCGGCGGCGCTCGGTGCCGAGCTGCGCGCCGCGCTCGAGCCGCACGACGCGCGCTGCCTCGCCGTCGGCCACGGCAAGGGTCCGCGCAACGCGGTGACGAAGGTGCGCGCCGCGATCGCGGCTACGAACGCGCCGGTGAGCGTGTTCGTCGTCAACGAGGCGGGCCTGTCGAGCTACGCGAACTCCGAGTTCGCGCGCAACGAACTCCCCGGCCGCGCCGTCCCCGCGCGCATGGCGATCAGCCTCGGTCGGCGTCTGCAGGACCCGATGGCGGAGATCCTGAAGGTCGATCCGCGCCACCTCGGGCTCGGTTCGGAGCAGGGCCTCGTCAGCAAGGCGAACGCCCGCCGGATGTTCCAGGAGACGATCGAGTCGTGCGTCGCGCACGTCGGCTGCGACGTGAACGCGGCGCCGGTGTCCGTGCTCATGCACATGCCGGGGATCGACAAGGCCACGGCCGAGAAGATCGTCGCGCGCCGCAACGAGAAGCCGTTCACGAACCGCGAGGAGCTGCGCGTCGAGGGGCTGCTCAGCGAGGCGCAGTGGACCAGCGTGATCGCGTTCCTGCGCGTGTACGGCTCGACCGAGCCGCTCGATCGCACGGCGCTCCACCCGGAGCAGTACCCGCTCGTGCGGAACCTGTTCGACAGCGCGGGCTCCAGCGTCGAGCAGGGGCTCGGACGCATGGGCGCGACGCGCGGCCTGAAGCGCCCGGCCGACATCGACGAGTTCACCTGGCGCGACCTCCTGCGCGAGATGAACTTCCCCGGTCGCGACCCGCGTCCGCGCCAGCACGTGCCCGAGCTGCTCGATGCCGCGACCGATCCGGTGCGCCTCGTCCAGGGCCGCGTCATCGAGGGCGTCATCACGAACGTGGCGAGCTTCGGCGCCTTCGTCGACATCGGTCTCCCGGCCGACGCGATGGTGCACATCAGCGAGGTCTCGGATCGCTACGTGCGCGACGCGCGCGAAGTGCTCTCGATCGGCCAGGTCGTGCGCGCGCGCATCCTCGACGCGAGCGCGCCGCGCCTCTCGCTCTCCTTGAAGAACGTCCCGCGCGAGGAGCGCGCTCCGCGGCCCTTCGAGGGTGGCGGCGAGCGTGGTCCGCGTGCCGATCGCGGCGAGCGCGGCGATCGGGGTCCGCGCGGTCGCGGCGGCCGCGGCCGACGCGAGGACGACGCTCCGCGTCCGAACCCGAACGTGCGCGCGGCGCAGACGCGTCGCGACGGCCTCCTCGGCGGCAAGCCGGGCCGCGGCGGTCGCGGCGGCTTCGGCGGCGGTGGGGGCGGCGGCGGTGGTTTCGGCGGGGGCGGCGGCGGCGGGTTCGGCGGCGGGAAGGGCCGCGGCGGCGCGCGCGACGGTCGCGACAACCGTGGTGAGCCCGAGGAGCGCGTGCGCCTCGACTCGCTCGACCTCGGCAAGAAGCCGGGCTTCAGCCCCTTCGCCAACTTCTTCAAGGAGAAGAAGGACGACGGCGAGACGCCGGCGAGCTGACGCACGAGCGAGCGTCTCGACGCCCGCTCGATCGACCTCGCGCCCGTGGCGTGCGCCGCGGGCGCGGTCGTTCAGAGACCGCCCGTCTGCTGCAGGTGGGCGTAGGCCTGCCGCACGCGGTCGTCGGCGAACAGGTTCTGGAGGTAGGCGACCGTGCTCGCGATCGCCGGGTCGGTGATCACCGGCGCCGGGAGCGCGGGTGCGGGCTGCGCCGCGGTCGAGACGTGTCCGGTCGGCACCGCGATGCGGTGCGGTCGGTGCGGAACCGGCGCCGGCGGGTCGTCCATCAGGTCGAGCACGCCGAGCGAGTCGGGCCGCGCGCTCGCGACTTCCCCGGCGAAGTTGGTCCCCGGTGCGGCGGTCGAGACCCGTCCGTACAACTCGTCGATCCGCAGGCACGCGGTCAGGAGCGAGTTGTGGAACGTCTGGAGCGCCTGCGTGAACACGTCATGCTGGAGCGCGAGGCGCTCCTCGATGCGCGCGCCCATCTGGTCGAGGCTGCCCGCCATCTGGAAGACGGCCTCCTGCATGCCCTGCCGGTGACCGGAGGAGAGCTCCTCCCCGAGCCCCTGCTGCAGGCCGGCGATCCCGTCCTTGAGGTAGACGGACTCGACGCGGAGCTCCTGGAGCGAGCCGCGGATCTGGGCGATCTCGCTGCCGAGCGCTTCGAGCTCGCGCTCGGGCGAGGGGAGGTGGCCGAGAGCCGAGAGCAGCTCGTTGCTGTGGCGGCTGAGCGCGCGGGTCGCGAGCCCGATCGCCGCGACGAGCACGCCGGTCGCGCCGACGAGGGCCGGCGTCGCGCCGTGCTTCGTGAGCGTCGCCACCCAGGGCGCGACGGTGGGGGCGAGCCCTGGCCCGAGGGCGAGCGCGACCCCGGCTCCTGCGAGCCCGATCCCCAACAGGAGCAGCCCGCCGCCCGAAGCGGAGGTCTGGGTCGTCGTGGGGTCCGTCGGGCCGGTCTCTTGCGCTGTCTTCCGGGTCGCCATGGATGCACCTCTCGCTCGGGGGACGCTCTCGCCCCGCCCCTGCCCGGGTGGGGACCTCGGCGCCCGATCCTGCCGCCCTCGCTTCGGGTCGGTGGAGGACGGGTCTTGAGGCCTCGGCCGAAAAAGCAATGTCCTCCCAATGCCCGGCCGGCCGGGACCCGCCCTCGACCATGCCGGGAGGCGCTCTGGCGCCCTCTGCAGGGCCGATTTTCAGGCCCTGGAGAGAGGCCTGGCCTCCGGGCTGGAAGGAATTTCCGAAAATCGGCATTCCTAGGGCTGCAAGCCCTGTTCTCGGAAAGAAGTTCCGTGTAGAGTGAGGCCCAACCCGGTGCGGAGGAGACCCGGGTTCCGGCGCACGATCCCGAGGCCCCTCGGGACCGGCTCGCTTCCCCGCACCGCCCCCCCCGAGGACCGGTCGATGGCGCACATGCGGATCATCAAGGGAACGCCCGTCGCGCCGGGCCTCGCCCTGGGTCCGGTCCACGTCGTCCGGGCCGCGCCGCACGTCGTCCCGACCTGGACCGTGCCCGAGGAGGACGTCGCGCGCGAAATCGCGCGCCTCCACGCGGCCGTCGACGCCGCCTCCGAGGAGCTGCGCCGCCGCCAGAAGCTCGTCGCCCAGCACGCCGGGGAGCGCGACGCCGAGATCTTCGCCGTCCACCGCATGCTCCTCTCGGACCCGGGGACCGTGAAGAAGGTCGAGGCCACCGTCCGCGAGCAGCGGATCAACGCCGAGGCCGCGGTGCAGGGCCTGATCGAGGACTTCAAGCGGCGCCTGGGCAAGCTCGAGGGCGAGAGCGTCCGCGACTTCGCCGCCGACTTCAGCGCGCCGTGGCAGACCGTGCTCGAGAGCCTGATGCAGACCGAGCGCGCGCTGATGGGCTCGACCGACGAGCAGGTCGTGCTCGCCGCGGCCGAGCTCACGCCCCAGGTCGTCACGTTCCTCGAGCGCAAGCGCATCCTCGCGGTGGTGACGGAGACCGGCGGCCGGTTCTCCCACGGTGCCGTCCTCGCGCGCTCCTTCGGCATCCCGTGCGTGGTCGGCGTCCCGAACCTGCTCGCCCGGCTCGAGCAGGGCCTGCGGATCAGCGTCGATGGCGACAAGGGCACCGTCCAGCTCAAGCCCGACCAGGAGGACGTCGACCGCTTCCTCGAGCGCCTCGAGCGCCGCCGCGCGCGCCAGAAGGTGCTCGCGATCGACGCCGCCCAGCCTTCGATCACGCCCGACGGCCACGCCCTGCCCGTCGGCTGCAACATCGAGAGCCTGCGGGACTTCGACACGTTCGACCTGACGCACACGGACGGCGTCGGGCTCCTGCGCACCGAGTTCCTCTACATGGAGCGGCCGCACTTCCCCTCCGAGGAGGAGCAGTACCGGCTCTACCGCCGCGTCCTCGAGCGGATGGACGGGCGGCCGGTGACCCTGCGCACGCTGGACATCGGCAACGACAAGCAGCTCCCGTACTTCAAGACGCCGAAGGAGAACAACCCCGCACTCGGCTGGCGCGGCCTGCGCATCTCGATCGAGTGGCAGGACCTCCTGCGCGTCCAGCTCCGCGCCGCCCTCCGCGCCGCGGCGCACGGCGAGCTGCGCCTGCTCCTCCCGATGGTCACGTCCATCGAGGAGATCCGCACGGTCCGCCGCGTCTACGAGGACGTGCGCCGCCAGCTCACGGACCAGGGCTTCGAGATCCCCGCCCACGTGCCCCTGGGGATCATGATCGAGGTGCCGGCCTGCGTGCTGCAGCTCCCGACCATGATCCGCGAGGTCGACTTCGTCAGCGTCGGCACGAACGACCTCGTCCAGTACCTCCTCGCCGCCGACCGCGACAACCCCTGGGTCTCCCGGCTCTACGATCCGTACCACCCGGCCGTGCTCCTCGCGCTCGAGCAGGTCGCCCGCGTCGCGAATGCGGCGAAGAAGCCAAGCTCGGTCTGCGGCGAGATGGCGGGCGACTACGCCACCGCGCTCCTCCTCATGGGGCTCGGCTACTCGACGCTGAGTGTCGCGCCGAACTTCCTGCACGAGGTCAAGTACGCGGTGCGCCGGACGACGCTCTCGGAAGCGCAGTCGCTCGCGCTCGAAGCGTGTCGCCAGGACACGAGCGAGAACGTGCGCGCGTTGCTCGCGGCGATGCGCGAGCGTCTGCACCAGCGCCTGCTCGAAGTCCACGACGTGAACGCCGCGTTGAGCGCGTCGGACACGAGTGCGAATTCCAAGAAAAGGGAAAGCTGAGGAATCGTCTCGTGGTTCTACTCCTCAGCCTTTCAGGAAGTCCCATCGCGGTTGCTATGCTCGGCCGTCGTCGATCGAGGAGGAGCTAGACGTGCGACGGACCACCTGGGGTGAAGAGCGTTCGGCGAGCCCGCGCCGAGGGCGCTGGTCACAGGCCGAGATCGCTCGCTTGCGCGAGCTCTACGGCCTGCGGGACGAGAAATCGATCGCGCGCGAGCTGAATCGCCCGGTCGCGAGCGTGCGCAAGATGGCGCTCTCCGTCTTCGACCAGGCGCAGCACACCGGCCCCTGGAACGCGAAGGAGGTCCAGGCGCTCAAGAAGTACCTCGGCGCCACGACGACCGAGGTCATCGCCCGGATCCTCGGCCGCTCCGTGGACGAGGTGCAGCAGCAGATCACCGAGCTGCGCCGCATCCAGTCCGCCGGCCGTTGGACGCAGGAGGAGATCGCCGAGTTCAAGCGCCTCTACGGCACGCGCACGGACGACGACCTGGCGCTCGTGTTCGGGCGCACGCTGGAGGCCGTGAAGCGCCTGGGCGCGCGCTACTGCCTCGCGAAGGACAAGGCCTTCGTCCGCAAGCTCACCGGTTCGGCCGCCACGCGCATGCCGCGCTGGACGAAGCCCGAGATCGAACAGCTGCGCGAGATGTACCCCACGGTGTCGAACCTCGACATCGCGCAGAAGCTGAACCGCTCCGTGAAGAGCGTCGTCTCCAAGGCCCACAACCTGGGCCTCAAGAAGGATGCCGACCGCCTGCGCGAGATGGGCCGCGAGAACGTGGCCATGCGGTACAAGAAGAGCACCTTCCAGATCTGACGCCCTCCCGGCGTTTCCCACGCGCTCGCTCGGCCCCCCGCGGCCGAGTGTTCGTTTCTGGGGAACTCGTCCGCGGCCCCTCGACGGTGGAGGAGGTCTGGCGAACGACGCACGCGGTGCGAGTCGAGACACAGCGCGCGAGCGGGGAACCGCGCGTGCGGCGAGGTGTCTGACGCGAGAGGCGAGACGCGAGATGCGAGACACGAGACACGGGAGGCGGGAGGCGGGAGGCGGGAGGCGGCAGGCGGCAGGCGGCAGGCGGCAGGCGGCAGGCGGCAGGCGGCAGGCGGCAGGCGAGGGGCGAGGGGCGAGGGGCGAGAGGCGTAACACGTGTGGCGTGACACGTGAGGTGTTGCCGAGAGGCGTGACGCGTCACGCGAGAGGCGTGAGGCGAGAGGCGAGAGGCGAAACGAGAGGCAGGCGCGACGCCCGACCTCCGACGTGCCACGCATCACCAGATCCGCTCGGCGTGCAGCGTGCAGGCGCCCATCTGGTTCTCGACGCGGCCCGTGACGCAGAGCACGCCGCCGCCCGCGAGGTGCGCGCCGTCGAACTCGTACACGTCGGGGAAGACGACGACCTCGGCGAGGCCGGTCTCGTCCTCGAGCGTCAGGAAGCGCATCGAACGCTGATCGCTCGTCCGCACGTGCCGTGATGCGGCGAGCCAGCCGCGCAGCGTGACACGCGCGCCCTGCCACGCGGCGAGGTCGCCGCACGGGAGCGGGTTCACCGGATGCGACGGCCGTCCGTCGCGCGTGCGCGGCGCGGCGGGGATGCGCTCGTCCGCGGCGCACGGGAAGAGCTCGACGGGGTGCGCGTCGAGCGTGAGCCCGAGCAGCTCGAATTCGACGATCGCGCGCGTGCGCGGGGCGACGTCGGGGAGGCGCGGGAGCGCGAGCGGCGGCGCCTCGGGCTCGGCGAACATCGGAGCGCTCTCGCCGCGCGCGAGCGGCGCGTTCGAGAGCCCGAGCCCCTTGCCGCGCCAGCCCGCGGACTTCGCGCGCGCGGCGTCGAGCGCGCCCTTCTCGCGCTTCTTCGGCGTCGCGCGCGCGGCCGCGAGCTGCGCGGGGTCGAGCCGGCCGTGCTCCTCGGCCGCGGCGCCGCGCGGGAGCTTGCGCTCGGGCGCGCGCAGGAGGTGCAGGCGCCACAGGAGCTCGGGCCGCGTGCGGTCGAACGCGTCGAACGCGCCGACCTGGATCAGGCGCTCGCACTCGTCGGTGTGCGCGCCCGTGCGCTCGAGGAAGTCGGGCAGCGACACGAACGCGCCGTGCTCTGCGCGCGCGGCGAGGACGGCGTCGAGCGTGCGCTCGGAGAGCCCCTTCACCTGCCGCAGGCCGACGCGCAGGCCCGCGGCGAGCGCGCCGGCTTGCGTGCGAGAGCCCGACGCAGGGACGCGGTGCTCGGCGCTGTCGTGCGTGTGCGCTCCGCGGCCGAGCTCGTACTCGACCGTGAACGTGGCGCCGCTCTTGTTCACGTCGGGGCCCAGGATCGCGACGCCGAGGCGGCGCGCCTCCTCGACGTAGACGCGCGCGTCGTAGTAGCCCGTCTCGCTCGCGAGGAAGCTCGCGAGGTACTCGGCGGGGTGGTGCGTCTTGAGCCACACCGCGCGGTATGCGATGCGGCCGTACGTCACCGCGTGCGCCTTGCAGAAGCCGAAGGACGCGAAGTTCGCGATCAGGTCCCACACGGAGAGCGCGTCCGTGCGCTCGATCCCTTGCTCGGCGGCGCCGGCGAGGAACCGCTCGCACAAGGGGCCGAGCTCGTGCGCGCGCCGTTTCTGCAGCGCGCGGCGCAGGAGGTCGGCCTCGGCGAGGTCCATGCCCGCGACGCGCGCCGCGGCCTGCATCACGTCCTCCTGGTACAGCATGACGCCGCGCGTCTCCCACAGGACGTCCGTCAGGCGTGGATGCGGCGGCGTCGGCTCCTCGAGCTGGTTGAAGCGGCGCACGTACGCGTCCTTCATCCCGGAGCCCGCGGGACCGGGGCGGATGAGCGCGACGGACTGGATCACGTCGTCCATCGTGCGCGCGCCGATCTGCTGGAGCAGGTTGCGCATGCCGGGCGACTCGACCTGGAAGCAGCCGATCGTGCGGCCCGCGCGCAAGGTCGCCTGCGTCGCGGGGTCGTCCTCGGCGAGCGCCTCGAGGTCGGGCTCGACGCCGCGCGCGCGCAGCATGGCGAGGCAGTCGTCGAGCGTCGTCAGCACGCGGTTCCCGAGCAAGTCCATCTTGACGAGCCCGATCGCCTCGACCGCGTCCTTGTCGAGCTGCGTCACGATCACGCCCTTCTTCGCGCGCTGGCACGCGACGACGTCCGTGATCGCGTTCGGCGCGACGACGACGCCGCCGGGGTGGAGGCCGTAGTGCCGCGGCGTGTCGACGAGGCGCGCGGCGAGCTCGAGCGCGCGCGTCCACCGCGCGTCGTCGAACGGGAAGCCCGCGGCCTCGGGCGACTCGGCGAAGAGCCGCGCGAGCGGGTTCGCGCGCAGCTTGGGCGGGAGCGCGGCCCGCGCGGCGGCGGCGCGCTCGGCGCTCTGCGCGTCGAACTTCGGCGGGAGCGCGAGCCCGAGCTCGGCCTCGCGCGCATCGGTCTCGTCGCCGTCCTCGGGCGCGGCGAAGTAGTAGGGGAGCCGCCGCGACCACCCGTTCACCTCCGCGGGCGGCAATCCGAGCGCCAACGCCGCCTCGCGGAACGCCGCGCGCACGCCGCAGCGGTTCAGCGTGGAGATCATCGCGGTGCGCTCGAGGCCGAAGAGCTCGTAGACGTGCGTCAGCACCTCGTCGCGGCGTCGCCAGCAGAAGTCGAGGTCGATGTCGGGCCGGTCCTTGCGCGACGGGTTCAGGAAACGCTCGAAGGTCAAGCGATAGCGCAGCGGGTCCGCGTCGGTGAGGCGCAGGCAGTACGCGACGAGGCTGTCCGCCGCGGAGCCGCGCCCGACGCAGGGGATGCCGCGCTCGCGCGCGAAGTCGGCGATCTGCTTCACGAGCAGGAAGTACGGCGCGAAGCCGAGCTGGTCGATCGTCGCGAGCTCGTAGTCGAGGCGGCGCACGACCTCGGGCTTGAGCGGCTCGTAACGCGCGCGCGCGCCGTCGAACGCGAACCCCGCGAGCTCCGAGTACGCGGTCGCGCCCCGCGCGAGCTCGATCTTCGGGAACAGGATGCCGCCGAGCCGGGGCGTGAACGTGCAGCGTTCGGCGACGGCGAGCGTGCGCTCGAGCGCGCCGATCACGCCGTCGCCGGCGCGTTCGAACGGCCCCGGTACGTCGCGCAACCCCGCGTAGAGGGCCGCCATCTCGTCCGACGCGAGCAGATGCGCCGGCGTCTCGGCGATCCACGCGTCGGGGAGGTCGTGCACGAGCGCGTTGTGCTTGATCGCGACGCGCACGCGGTGGTCGGCGAGGCCCTCCGCACGCGCGCAGTAGACGTCGGGCACGGCGAGTGTCGCGACGCCGGCGGCGCGCGCGGCGAGCAGTAGCTCCTCGACGGGCACGGCGCGCGCGGGCGGCGGCGTCTTCGGCGGGTCGAGCTCGTCGTCGGACGCGCGCTCGGCTTGGATCCCGAAGCGCGCGCTCGCGGCGCGCTCGGCCCGGAGCGCGTCGTCGGGCTCCTCCGCGTCGCGCGGCGCACGGCGCGGCGCGAGCGCGACGAGCTCGCCGTGCTCGTCGCGACGGCTCGAGGGGTAGTGGGGCTCGGCGGGGGAGGCGCCGGGCGGCGCGCTCGTTCCGCGCGGAGCAGCGTTCTCGCGCTGCGCGGCTTCGGCGGCCGCGCACCGCGCGTCGTCGTCGCGGGCCGCGTCGGCTGCGTCGGCTGCGTCGGCTGCGCGCCGTGCGTCGCTCTCGCGCGCGTCGGGTCCTCGCGTGCCGAGCCCGTCGTTCTCGTCGCCGCGGTTCGGCGCCGCGATCGTGCGCGTGCTGCGCGCCTCGAGCGCCGCGTTGCGCGGCAGGGGAGCGCTCACGCGCGCGGTCTTCCGCGCGAGCGCGGCGGGCGCGATCGCGGCGAAGAGCGAGCGCGCGTCGACGCGCCCGGTGAGCTGCACGAGCAGGCGCGGGTGGTCGACGAGGAAGATCAGCCCCTCGCGGTGGCGCACGACCTGGTCGGCGAGGCGGAAGTGCCCGGGCCCGTCGAGCCGCGCGCCCGGACGGCCCGGATCGTCGCCGAGGTGGCGCGCGGAGACGAGCTTGCACAGGTTGCGCCAGCCCGTCTCGTTCTCGACGAGCGCGACGACGCGGCCCGGCGTGCCCGAAGGATCGGAGAGCTCGGCCCCGACGATCGCGCGCAGGGGCGCGGCGCGCGCGCCGTCCTCGTTCGCCGCGCGGACGGCGTTCAGGAACTCGACGACGCCGGCGATCGTGTCGACGTCGCAGAGCGCCAGCGCCTCGAAGCCGAGCTCCCGAGCGCGCGCGACGAGCGCGGCAGGGGAATCGACCCCCGTGAGCATGGAATGGTGTCCGTGGACCCGCAGGGGCGCGTACATGGCGCTGCGCGGCGCGTTCGGCATGACGGACTCCCTCGAAGGACCACGGACACCCTCTCGTCTCTCTCGGGAGCGACCCTAACAGATGGCGAATGGACTGTCCAGGAGCAACTGGGCTGGGATCGCCGGGCGAGGCCGTCTCGCATCAGAAATGGCAGACACTGTCTGCAAGATCGCAGGACACGGCGAGAGCGCGCTTCGCGCGTCCGCGTCAGCTCGCTCTCGCGCCGTCGCGTCCGCGTCCGCGTCAGCTCGCTCTCGCGCCGTCGCGCCGCAGCACGAGGTGCAGCGCACGCTCCGTCGTCGCGTGCTCGACGACGCGCAGGCCGAGCGCGCCGAGGTCGATGCCCGTGAAGAGCGCTTCGCCGCGCCCGAGCACGACGGGGGAGATGACGAGGTGCAGGTCGTCGACGTGTCCGGCCTGGAGGAACTGCCGCACCGTCGCGACGCCGCCGCCGACGCGCACGTTGCGTCCCGCCGCGGCGGCGCGCGCGCTGGCGAGCGCTTCGTCGACGCCGCCCGTGACGAAGTGGAACTCCGTGCCGCCCTTCATCGCAAAGGACGCGCGCGCGTGGTGCGTCAACACGAACACGGGCACACGGTACGGCGGCTCGTCGCCCCACCAACCCTTCCAGCTCTCGTCGGGCCACGGCCCGCGCACCGGACCGAACATGTTGCGGCCGAGGATCCACGCGCCGACGTTCTCGAAGCTCCGCCGCGCGTAGTCGTCGTCGACGCCGGTCGTGCCGTCGCTGCCGAGGTGCATGCGGCGGAATGTCCGCGTCGGGAAGACCCACTCGTGCAGCGCGAGCCCGCCGATGCCGAGCGGCGCTTCGAGGCTCTGGTCGGGGCCGGCGCCGAACCCATCGGCGGACACGGCGAACGAGCGGACTTGGATGCGCGTCATCGTGCGGGGGCTCTCTCGAGGGCGAGCGTAGCCGTGCGCGCGTCGGAGTACACGCAGCGAAACGACTGCGCGGCCGAGCCGGCTGGGTCGGACGCTTACGGATTGCGGAGCGAGATCACCCACACGCGGCCGGCGCACTTCCCATGCTCGTGCTCGCCGATCGCGAGCTCGCCGCAGCCGTCGCCGTCGACGTCGCCGAGCCGCGCGACGCGCACGCCGAAGGACCAGCCCTTCGAGGCCACGCGCACGAGGCGCTTCCCGTCCTTGCCCGAGAGGATCGACACACTCCCTTGGCCCGTGGCGTGACCGATCGCGAGCTCGTCGCAGCCGTCGCCGTCGAGGTCGCCGACGAAGCGGACGTCGCCCAGGTCGCCTTCGGTCTCGAGCTCTTCCCACCACTCGCGCAGGACCGTCGCGTCCTTGCCGGAGACGATCTGGGCGAGGAAGCGCCGCTCCTTGGCGGGGGAGGTCCACGTCGTGCGCGGCGAGTCGTAGAAAAAGAAGACCGCGTCGAGGAACCCGTCGCCATTCGCGTCCCCCGCCGATGCCCAGCTCCACCGCTGGACCGACCCGGCGTCCGGGAACTTCGTCTTCGCGAGCACGCGCCCGTTCTGGATCGACACGATCCCCGCGGAGCACCCCTCCGCCGGCCGCCAGCCCTGGAAGCGGCAGAACACGTCGCGCGCTCCGTCGCCGTCGAAGTCTCCACTGCGTCCGACGCACTCGCCGTCGAGCACGCGGAGAGGTTTCCAGCTTCCTCCGGCGAGCACGCACGTCTTCGAGTCGCACACGAGCGCGAAATCGTCCCGCCCATCTCCGTCGAGGTCGCCGATCGGGCGCAGGTCGTACGGATCGTACAGCCCCTGGAGCTGGCCTTCCCCCGACGTGAACACGCGCAGGACGGCGGCGCCCTTGCCCGAGTACACCTTGAGGTACGGCGCCTCGATCCCCGGCTCGCCGCCGACGAAGAACTCGCCGACTCCGTCGCCGTCGAGGTCGGGCAGCGCGCCGACGCGGATCCCGAACCCGTCCCCGCCGAACGCCTCCTTCGTCGAACGATCGAGGCCGTCGACCCGGAGGAGCACGGCGCCGTCCTTGCCCGAACGCACTTCGGCGAACCCGCGCTCTTGCGTGAGCCCCGGCACGCCGCTGACCGAGCCCGCGAGGAAATCGGGCGTGCCGTCGCCGTTCATGTCCCCGAGCGCGGTGAGTCCCTTGCCGAGGTGGTCGATGCGCTGCTCGTCGAGGCCGTGGCCGTCGATCGCGTAGAGCACGCGCGCGCCGGGCGGGAGCTCGAGCTCGGACGCGGTGGGGACCGGCTCCGCGGCCTTCGGCGCGGCCGGAGGCGATCCGGCGGGAGTCTGCAGCACGAGGAGGAGCGCGATGAGGAGCATGCGCGTCGAAACCCAGCGCCCTCCGGACGGGTTCCGCGCCTTCCTCGGATTCCTACTCGCGTGCGCTCGGCGCGAAGGCATGGCGAGCCGCGATGGACTGGGCCGCCGATTCCAACCTAGGCGCGCGCTCTCCCCGGCCGCATCACGAGGAACACGCCCGCGAGGATCGTCGCGCAGCCCGCGAGCGTGAACAGCGTCAGCTGCTCGCCGCCGAACACCGCGCCGAGCACGACTGCGACCGCGGGCGTCAGGTACGAGATCAACGACAGCTCGTGCGCCGGCACGTGGCGCAGGAGCCAGAAGTACAGGCCGAAACCGAGCACGGTGCCGACGAGCGCCAGGTAGAGCACGCTCGCGACCGCCGTCCCGTCCCACACGCGCGGGAGGTCGCGCTCGAACGCGAAGGCGAGCGCGGAGAGCAGGACCGCGCCGAGCAGCATGCCGTTGCGGTTCACGAGCACGGAGCTCGTGCCCGCGCCGTCGCGCTTCAACAGCGTCGTGCTGTAGCACGAGACGAGCGGGCTCCCGAGCAGCACGACCGCCGCGACGAGCGCCTCGGGCCCGAGCGCGCGCACGTCCGTTGCGTAGAGCAAGACGACGCCGACGAAGCCGAGCACGAACCCGAGCCACGGCCGCGCGCCGCGCAGTCGATGCCCGAGGAAGAAGTGGCTCGACAGCGCCATCATCATCGGGAACACGGACCACAGGATGCAGGTCAGCGACGAGGGAAGGCGCGTCTCCGTCCAGTACACGATCGCGTAGCTCGCGAAGAAGCTCGTGAGCCCGACCTGGATCCAAAGCCACGGCCTCGGCTTCGCTCCGCCCTCGCGCTTCGCGAGGGTCGGCGCGATGAGCGCCATGACCGCCGCAGCGAGGCCGAAGCGCACGCCCGCGCTCGTGAACGGCGGCAACGAGCCGAGCCCCTTCGCGATCACGATCCACGTGCTGCCCCAGATGAGCGAGAGCACGCCGATCACGGCGCGCGCCGTCCAGACGGAGGGTGCGTGCGAGGTCGTGGGGGGAGCTGCGGGGGGCATCGATGCGGGCGCGGAGCTTGGAGCGCGCGAGGAAGCGCGGCATCATGCCGCCTCATGCGCTCCCTGCCGAGTCCGAACTGCCGCGCGAGCCGCCGCACATCGCGCGCGCGCCGTGTCGCGGCCCTCGCGGCCGCGTTGTTCCTCGCCGCGTGTCGCACCGAATGCACGGACGACCCGCCGCGCCCCTCCGCGGACTCCGCTCGCGGCGCGATGTCCGAGCGCGGCGCGGACGGTGACGCCGGGAGCTCCTCGCGCGCCGAGGAACGCTCGTCGAGCGCCTCGAATTCGGCCCGGAGCCCGGCGTTCGACGCGTCCCGGCCGGCTCGAGCTCCTCGAGCGCCGAGCGTGCGCGGCGACGTCGACGCGACGCACGTCGACCTGCTCCCCGAAGGCCTCGTCGCACGCTCGACCGCGGGGCGCTTGCTCCGCCCGATGGAGTACCCGGCCGAGACGCGCGCGCGGCGCGAACGGGAGCTCGCCGACGCGCAGGCGAAGCTCGACGCCGCGCCGTCCGACGCGGACGCACTCGTGTGGTACGGGCGGCGCCTGGGCTACCTCGGCCGCTTTCGCGCGGCGATCGCGGCCTTCACGCGCGGGATCGAGCTCCACCCGGACGACGCGCGCTTCTGGCGGCACCGCGGGCACCGCTGGATCAGCGTGCACGACTTCGCGCGCGCGCGGACCGACCTGGAACGCGCCGCGATGCTCGTCGCGAACCGGCCCGACGAGGTCGAGCCCGCGGGCCTTCCGAACGCGCGCGGCGTCGAGCTCGACACGCTGAAGCAGAGCGTCTTCTATCACCTGGGCCTCGCGTGCTGGCTCGGGAACGACGCGGAGGCCGCGGTGACGGCGTGGCGCGAGTGCGTGAAGCACTCGAACAACCCCGACGCGCTGTGTGCTGTCTCGCACTGGCTCTACTGCGCGCTGCGCGAGCTCGGGCGCGTCGACGACGCGCGCGCGGTGCTCGCGCCGATCCGCGCCGACTTCGACATCGTCGAGAACGAGGCCTACCACGCGCTCCTGCTCGTCTACCGCGGCGAGAAGCGCGCGGACGAGCTCCTTGCCGAAGTGCGCGCGAAGGGATCGGCGTCGAACGACTTCGCGAGCGTCGGGTACGGCCTGGCGCACCTCGCGCTCGTCGACGGCGAGCGCGAGAAGGGCCTCGCGCTCCTGTGCGAGGTCGCGAGCGCCCCGAACTGGGCCGCGTTCGGCTGCATCGCCGCGGACGCGGAGCTCGCGCGGCGCGTGTCGAAGCGCGCGCTCGCCCCCGGCGGGGAGAACCCGCGATGAGCGCGGGCAGCGACCGCGCGGACCGACCGCGCACGATCGTGATCACGGGCTGCACGCGCGGCATCGGGCGCGCGCTTGCCGAGGAGTTCGCGCGCCTCGGCCACGTCGTCGCGGGCTGCGGACGCGATGCGAGGCTCGTCGCCGAGCTCGCGCGCGCGCTCGGCGCGCCGCACGCGTTCGAGGCGCTCGACGTGCGCGACGACGACGCGGTGCGACGCTGGGTGGAGCGCGTGCTCGCCGCGCGCGGCGCGCCGGACCTCCTGATCGACAACGCGGCGCTGATGAACGACCTCGCGCCCCTGTGGAAAGTGCCCGCGGCCGAGTTCGACGCGCTCGTCGACGTCAACGTGAAGGGCGTCGCGAACGTGCTCCGCCACGTCGTGCCCGCGATGATCGCGCGCGGGAGCGGCGTGATCGTCAACCTGTCGAGCGGGTGGGGGCGCTCCGTCGACGCGGAGGTCGCGCCGTACTGCGCGACGAAGTGGGCGATCGAGGGCCTGTCGCGCGCGCTCGCGAAGGAGCTCCCCGCGGGCCTCGCGTGCGTGCCGCTGTCGCCCGGCGTCGTCGACACGGACATGCTGCGCCAGTGCTGGTCGGACGGCGCGTCGAGCGCGCCGAAGCCGGCCGCGTGGGCCCGCATCGCCGCGCCGTACCTCCTGCAACTCGGCCCGCGCGACAACGGGAAGCCGCTCACCGTGCCGGGCGGCACGTGAGAGCTTGGGGCGCGGCGCGGAGGCGCGCTCCGAGCGGTTTTTCGGCCGCCGTCCCCGCCCGGGCGCCGAGCCGCGCGTTCTCTGCCGACTTCCGTGGAGCGTGGACGAGGGCGTCTCGGATATCCTCGGCCGCGACGACGCGCATGGAGCTCATCGCCATCGACCGTACAGGCGAGCCCGAGGAACCCCTCGCGCTCGATGCGTTCGCGCGCGGCGCGTGCTTCGCCACCGCGCGCAACTACGCGCGCGCGGGCTTTGCGCCGCCGTGGATCGGGTACCTCGCGGTCGAAGAGGGCGCCGTGGTCGGCACGTGCACCTTCCGCGCGCCGCCCGACGACGGCCGCGTCGAGATCGGCTACCACACGAGTCCCGAGCACGAAGGCAAGGGCGTCGCGTCGCGCATGGCGAAGCTGCTCGTGGCGCTCGCGCACGAAGCGGACCCGACGCTGACGCTCTTCGCGCGCACCACGGAGTCTGACAACGCATCGACGAAGGTGCTGAAGCGCGCGGGCTTCGCTCCCACGGGCCCGAAGCCCGACGCGGAGGACGGCGTCGCGTGGGAGTGGGAGCGCGCGCCCGTTCCCGAGCGCACGGCCTCGTCTCGCCGCGCTCCCTCGGCGCCCGCCGAGGTCGATGTCCGCCGAATCGAGCCGGACGTCGGCGATCGCGACTCCGAGGACGAGGTCGACGAGGACGCCTGGATCGACGAATGCCGCGCTGAAGTGCACGAGTACCTCGAGCAACAGCCGACGACGTTCGGCCGGCTCGCGGAAGGTCCCGCGTGGCACGTTTCCCCCTACGTCTCCGTTTGGGCGATCGAGAGCGTCAAGCTCCCGGGCAAGATCGGCTGGTGGGCGATCGCGGGCGACGTGCCGACCGACTACGCGTCGGGCCAGGGCCTCGCGACGCCGCGCGCGGCGATCGCGCACTTCGCGCGCGTGTGGCGCGAGGCCGCGGCGTGCATGGAGCGCGGCGAAACGCACCCCGAGTTCGACGTCGGCGGTCCCGGCGACGCGGCGGAGCTCGCGCCGCTCCTGCGCTCGCGCGCGGAGATCCTCGAGAGCTGGGCGCGCGAGGACTCGCTGTGGGACGAGTGACGTCGCGCGCATCCCGTGCCACGAGCGCGCACTCGTTCCTCGAAGCGCGCGGCACGGGCGCGTCCACATCGTTCCGCCGGTTCGCGCGCGGGCTCGTCCTCGTCGCGCTGCTCCTCCCCGCGTGCGGCACCGTCGAACGCGAGCGAACGCCCGCCGAGACCGAGGCGCTCTTGCAGTCCGTTCTCGCGCGTGTCGCCGCGGACGAGGTGCTCGAGCTCTGGTCGCCCGCGAGCGCGTCGGCGAGCGCGACGTTCCTCGCGACGGCGCGGGAGCAGGCGGACCTCGTGCGACCGCTGTTCGAGGCGCCCGTCGCTCCTCCGATCCGCGTCTACCTCGTTCCGACCGCGATGGACGAGCGGAAGGACGCTCGCGGTCTGCCCAATCCGGCGTCGCAAGGCGGCAAGGAGGGCGGATCGTTCGACGAGGGCTTCCTCTTCCAGTTCGTTCCGGCGGGCGCGAGCGAGCGAGAGCTCCTCGATCGCGGTTCCCTCGCGACCGACACACTGCGCCACGAGTACGCGCACGCGTACTCGCTGCGCGTCGGCCTCTTGCGCGCGCCTTGGTTCCACGAAGGGCTCGCGACCGAGGTCGAATACGCGCGGCTCGCGCCCGGGGTCGTCGTGCTCTCGACGTACCCGCACCGGTGGATCACCGCGCGCGCGACGCTGCGCGAGGGCGCGCTCGCCGAGCTGCTCGCGTGGCGGCGCGGAGAGGCGCTCGAAGCCGGGCGCGGCGAGCGGCTCTATGCGCATGCGCACACGTTCTTCCGCTTCCTGCTCGAGCGCGAGCCGGGCGGCACCTTCCTCGAGAAGGTCCGGCGCATCCACGCGCTCCCCGACGCCGAGCTCGCCGCGCTCGAGCCCGCCTGGCTCGCGTGGTGGCGCGCGCTCGACCCGCTCGAAACCGTGCGCGTCGCGCGCGCGCGGAGGATCCCGCCGACCGTGATCGCGCAGCCAGCCGGATGCCCGTGCTCGCCGAGTCCCGCGTGCCCGAGTTCGCCACGCGCGCGGCGGACGAGCTCGCGCTCGACCTGCTCTCCGATCCCGCCGCGCGCGAGGGCGCCGCGCGGTTCCTGCTTTTCTTCCGCGCGAACCGTCTGCTCGCCGCCGACCTCGAACGGCTCGAACGCGCCGCGGGAGCGGGAGAGCGCCTCGTCGCCGCGGCGCTGCGCGCGCGACGCGGCGAGCCGTTCGACCTGGAGCGCGCGCGGGAAGCCTGGGCTGCGTTGCCGGAGGGCGAGCGCCATTCGGCGCAGCTCGTCGCGGCGATGATCCCGGGCCTCGAAGCGGACTGACCGCGCTCGCGCGCCGTGGTCGAGGCCGCGCGGCCCGAGTATCCTTCGCGCTCGATGCGTGTGCGGCGCACGGGAGGCGATCAGGATGGAGACTCTGCTCGTACGGATCGCGGACGGCCGGACCGATCTCGTGTTCGACGCCGTCGATGGTGGAGCTGCGGCGACGGCCGAGGTGCGCGGGGCGTCGTTGCTCGAGTGGTGCGCGTACTACGGCGACGTCAGCGCGCTCCGCTTCCTCCTCGCTCGGGGCGCCGCGCTCGATGCGCTCGGAGCCGACGCGCTGAACGCGGCCGCGTTCCACGGACACTGGCGTCTCGCCGAGTTCCTGCTCGAACGCGGCGCCGAGCCGAACCGCGCGCTCGCCGACACGGGCGAGACGCCGCTCCACGCCGCGTTCACGAAGGCAAACCGGCCGGCCCACGAGCTCGTTGCGCGCGTCCTGCTCGCGCACGGCGCCGATCCGAACCGTGCGACGAGGGTCGGCACGCCGACCGGCGGCTTCATGCGCGACGCGCGCGCGCGCGGCGAGACGCCGCTCCATCGCGCGGCGGCGTACGCGAGCGCGGACGCACTCCAGCGGCTCGTCGACGCGGGCGCTCGCCTCGACGCGCGCGATGCGTTCGGCGACACGCCGCTCGCGTGGGCGAGCTGGCACCTGCGGCCCGACGCCGTGCTGCGGAAGCTCCTGCACGGCGAGCACACGCTCCACCCGCGGCGCGACTCGACCTACGACCACGGCGCGGGGCTCGGAGAGATGGAGCGCGCGCTGCTCGGGACGCCGGCGAGCGCGCGTCCGGACGGGAGGGATCGGCCGTGAGCGCGGTCGAAGAGCTGCTCGTCGTCCACCACGCCGGCCGGACGACGCCCTTCGTCGCGAGCGCGCGTCGCTCGCTCTCCTGGTTCGGCGGCCCGCGGGTGCGGACCGTCCGCGGCGCGGCGCACGGACCGCGCGCGCTCCACGCGATCGCGGCGCTGTCGCCGGAGCACGTGCTCGCGCTGCGCGCGCCGCTCCCGGGCAGCGTGCTCCCGCTCGTGTACGGACTCGCGTACGACGCGTGCGAGCTCGAGTACGCCTACGACCTGGACGCGATCGAGCTCGCGTCGATCGCGCCCGCGCGCTCCGAGGACGACTGGCCGTACCCGCACTACCCCGAGCTCCTTCCGTACGTGCCGGTCGAGCCCGGCGCGCCGCGTGCGGAGAGCTGGGATGCGTTCGCCGCGCGCTTCGGCGGGCTCGCGCGCGCGGCGGAGGCGGAGCTCGTCGTAGTCGTTCCGCCGCCCGCGACGATCGGACAGTCGCTCTGGGGGCCGGATGGCGACGCGGAGGGCGCGACCATCGTTTTCGCGTGCTCGCCGCGGGAACGCCGTGTTTCGGCGTGGAACGTGTGCGCTTGATCGAGAGGTTCCCGGAGTGCGCCGCGCGGTGCGCTCGCGTATCCTCGCACGTCTCATGGGACGACAGGTGATCGGTGTGGTCGGGCGGAGCGCCGGGCTCGGCGCGTTCGCGCGGCAGCACGGCTTGCGCGCGCCCGTGATGCTCGAACAGGGCTTCGCCCTCCTCCCGTTGCGCGACGAGGACCTCGACGCGCTCGTCCCGCCGCCGGCGTCGAGAGCGCGCGCGGGCTTCGCGCAGTTGAACGACGAGCTCGTGCGCGTGCTCGAGCGCGCGACGAGCGAAGCCCTCGCGACCGATGGGCGACCGGCGAGCGCCGTCGAGCTCGCGTACGTCGAGCTCGATGCGTTCGGCGGTACCGTGCTGCAGGGCGCCGCCGTGTTTCGCGGCGGGAAGCTCGTGCTCGGGCCGACGACCGGCGCGCGCGGGCCGATCGACGACGCACTGCGCGCGCTCGGCGTCGAGGTGCGGGCGCCCGCGCGCGATGCCTACGAGGCCCTGGGCTTCGATCGCCACCGCGGCAGCGAGGACGAGCTGGGGGACGAATGACGCCGGGCTCGGACGCGCCGGACGCCGATCGAACGCTCGCCGCCGTGCGCAGGACGAGCCCGGGCGCGCGACCGAGCGGGGAGCGCGGCCTGGCGGAGTTCGCGCCAACGGCCGCGCACTTCATCCTCTACGTCGCGGACCAAGGCGCGAGCTCCGCGTTCTACGCGCGCGTGCTCGGCATCGCGCCGCGCCTCGACGTGCCCGGGATGACGGAGTTCGAGCTCGGACCGCGCTGCGTGCTCGGCCTCATGCCCGAAGCGGGCATCCGCCGGCTGCTCGGCGCGCGCCTTCCCGATCCCGAACGCGCGCGCGGTGTGCCACGCGCCGAGCTCTACCTCGTCGTCGACGACGCCGACGCGTGCCACGCACGTGCGCTCGCGTGCGGCGCCGTCGAGCTCTCCGCGCCCGCGCCGCGTGACTGGGGCCAGCGAGTGGGGTACGTGTTGGATCCCGACGGTCACGTGCTCGCGTGCGCGAGCGCCGCGCCTTGATCCATCCGAGGCGAGAAAGAGGAGCTGGATGGCGACCCGCAAGCGGACCACGAAGCGAACGACACGCCCGACACGACGGCCTGCGCCGAAGCTGAAGGCTCGAGCCCCGAAGACGCGGGCGGTCGAGCATTTCCACCGCGACGGCTCGCTCTGGGCGCGCGGCGAGCTGCGGGGGAAGGTGATGGTCGGCGCCTGGGAGTTCTTCCGGAAGGACGGCTCGCGCATGCGCGCGGGCTCGTTCGAGGACGGATTCCAGGTCGGCGACTGGACCACCTACGACGCGCGTGGAAACGTGGTCAAGGTCACGCGGATGAAGGAGAAGGGGAAGTGATCGCGGCGCTCGTCGTCCGCGCTTGGACCATGGCTCGTCTTCAGCTCGTCGCGCTCCTTCCCCTCGTTCTCGCCGCATCGTTCCCGAGTTGCGTTGCTCCGCCCGAAACCGCGGCGACGCCGATCGGCGCTCCGATGGGCCGACTCGGCCTTCGCGTCGGCACGTTCGTGCGCCTCGAGGGCGTGCGCGCGACGCAGGGCAAGGTCGGCGACGGCTCGCTGCTCGTCGATCACGTCGACGGCGTCGCGCTCGCGCAGCCCGTCGAGCTCTGGGTCGAGAACCTCGCGCTCCCGAAGGACGTCCGCTGCGCCCTGTCGGGCTACGAGACGGGCCGCTGGATCGGTCTCCCGCCCGAGGTCGAACGCGCGGAGCACCTCGCGCCGCGGCAGGCGATGTGGCAATTCTGGATCACGTTCATCGCGACGAGCGTGCAGGCGCCGGCCGAGCTCGCCGAGCGCCTGCGGCCGCAGTGAACCGCCGCGGCCTGGCGCGAGCGCTGCGACTTCCGCACGCTGGGCTCGAATGCAGAGCGGCGCAGCCGAGTACGGCGCGCCCGGCGAGGCCGAGCCCGGCCCGCCGCACACGATGAACGAGCTCGAACCCACCCCGACCGACACGATGACGACCCCCGACGAGAACCGCTGGGCGCGCAAGGACGCGTGGCTTGGGCTCCTGTTCCTCGGCGTGGGCGGGTGGGGAGGCTACCTCGCGATCTGGTTCCTGGAGCACGACGGCGGTCTCGCGCTCATCGGTCCCTCGGCGTTCGTCGCGGTCGTGTTCACGCTGCTCGGCGCGAACGCGGTCGTGCGGTCGCTCCGCTCGAAGCCGTAGTCGGCGCAGGCGCGACGTTCGAAGCCCTCGCCCGCTTCCTGGAGGTGTTCCGCAGCTCGGGTGCCGAG
The DNA here is from genome assembly GCA_016714045.1 of Planctomycetota bacterium. Taxonomy (GTDB): domain Bacteria; phylum Planctomycetota; class UBA1135; order UBA1135; genus JADJNY01. The sequence continues at coordinate 55,552 of JADJNY010000001.1, forward strand.
GGGGGGGCGCGCCCGCTGGACCTCGTCGAACGTCGACGTGCGACTCCAGCCCTCCGATCCACACGGAAAGCCCCGCGTGGAACCTGGCCAGCAGCGGTGAGCCTCCAGCCGGGCTCGTGCTTCGGTCGAGTTCGAGTCTGGAGTGTCTCGGTGCGGTTTCCGGGGCGTGGAGTCGCAGGTCGCATACCATGAAAATCAGCTGATACAACTGCCGATTTTTATGATAGGATGTCGAGCGATGATCCGCAGGAAGCGACTGCTCGAGCGCCTTCGATCCGCGCTGAAGCGCGCTCCCATCGTCGTTGTGACCGGCCCCCGACAGAGCGGCAAGACGAGCCTCGCCCGTCGTCTGCTCCCGGAGCACTCACCCAACTACTTCGATCTCGAGGATCCGGTCGGGGCCGCGCGGCTGGAGGAGCCTCGCACGGCGCTCGATCCCTTGCGAGGCCTGGTCGTGATCGACGAGGTCCAGCAGCGTCCCGATCTCTTTCCGCTCCTTCGCGTGCTGGCGGACCGGCGCGGACGCCCCGCGCAGTTCTTGATCCTGGGCAGCGCTTCCGGAGAGCTGCTCAGGCAGAGCGCCGAGAGTCTCGCTGGTCGCGTCGAGCATGTCGCGATCAGCGGCTTCACGCTGGAGGAACTCGGGGTCGAAGCGATGGATCGACTCTGGAGACGCGGCGGGTTCCCGCGTTCCTACTTGGCTCGAGGTGAGGCCGACAGCGTGGCGTGGCGCAAGCACTTCGTGCAGATGCTCCTCGAGCGAGATCTACCGCAGTGGGGCGTCCGTGTTCCCGCCGTTTCCTTGCTCCGCTTCTGGACCATGCTCGCGCACTACCACGGACAGACTTGGAACGCGGCGGAACCATCGCGGGCTCTGGGCGTGCAGCCGAACACGATGCGACGGTACCTGGATCTGCTGAGCGACGCACTGGTCGTGAGGCAGTTGCAGCCGTGGCATGCGAACCTCGGGAAGCGCCAGGTCAAGGCTCCCAAGGTCTACATCCGCGACAGCGGCCTGTTGCATCAGCTCCTGGGCTTGGAGTCCGTGACGGCGGTCCTCTCGCATCCGAAAGTGGGTGCTTCGTGGGAGGGGTTCGTGATCGAGCAGGTCCTCGCCACCGAGGCGCACGACGACGCATGGTTCTGGGCGACTCATCAGGGCGCGGAGATCGACTTGATCCTGCGCCGAGGGGAGCGGCTTTTCGGGGTCGAGTGCAAGCGAGCGGACGTACCGAGCTTCACGCCCTCGATCCGCATCGCGATGCAGGATCTGAAGCTGGAGCGCGTGGCCGTCGTCCATCCGGGACGCGAGCGCTTCGAGTTGAGGGACGGTGTCGAGGCCGTACCGATCGCGGAGCTCGCGCGGCCCGGAAGGTTGTTTGGCGAATGACCCCTGTCGCGACTCGAGTTCGAACTCGCGCTGTCCTCGAGCGGAGGCTCCCCGCATGACGCTCCGCATCGTCCGCCTCGGCACGCCGCGTTCGCGCGGCGACGTCCTCCGCATCGGCACCGTACGGCGTCCGCCGCGCGGCGTCGCGAAGGAGAAGCTCGCGAGCGAGGACGGGTACGACGTGTGGTTGCCGCTGCTCGCGCCGAGTGTCGAGACGATGAAGCTCGGCCAGTCGGCGACGACGCCGGCGCAGTGGAGCGCGTTCGCGCGGAAGGACCGCGCGGAGATGGCGCGCCCCGACGCGCGACACGCGCTCGAGCTGCTCGCGGCGTCGTCGCGCACGACGGATCTCGCGGTGGGGGGCTACGGCGAGCGCGAGGAGCGCTGTCAACGGTCCGTGCTGCGCGAGCTGCTCGAGGAGTGCGGCGTCGACGTGAGTTCGCGGCTCGGTCCGAGACGGATCGGACGCACCACGGAGCGGTCCGATCGAATCCTCGCCGCGATCTTGCAGGGCAGGCCCCGGGTTACGATGGAGCGCCGCGCAAGTGGATCGATGGAGCTCGAGGCATGCGTTACGACACGATCGATGGATTCAGGTTCGAGGCGGACTCGGCGGCGCGCGTCGTCGCACGCCTCAAGGCGAGCAGCCCGTTCAGAGCCGACGAGTCGGATGCCGATTTCATGCGTGGAGTCGCCGAGCGTTGTCTCCTGTGGTCCGGCGCGGTCATTCGTGTCGACGACTGCGAGTCCTTCGTCCAGGACCTCCTCGCAGCGGGCTTCCTCCGAGTGCTTCCAGGGCCTTGAACGCCCAGTCCGTCTCGTGCTCGGCTCCAGACGACTGCGACGGGTCGGCATCGGAGTTCGCTCCCCGGAAGCGGGCGGAACCGTCACGCGCCGGTGAGTCTTCTCTTCGCCCCCCGAGATGTCGTCACTGATTGAGCGACGGCGTCCTCAACCGGAACCCCTCCGCCCCGAGCTCGTGCTCGTTCGCGAGGAAGAAGCTCGCGCCGCGCAGCACGCGGCCGAAGCCGTGCTTCGCGCGCAATTCGTCGAGCACCGCGTCGACGGCGCGGTGGCGGTCGGTGCGCGTGGGGGAATAAGGGGCGGAGTTCGTGCTCGCGTCGGCGGAGTGGTCGGCCGCGGAGCAAGCGTCCGGCGTGCCGGCTTCGTCTCCGGGTGAGCTGCCATGCTCGCCGCGACATGAAAGGGCGGACATCGACGCGGAGGGCGTCGAACCGCGTTCACCGGAGCCGTCGAAGCGCTCGCCGCGCTCCGCGCCCTCGTCGAACAGCGTCCCCTGCCAGCCCTGCGCGTGCGCGAAGCCCGACAGCGTGAGCCCGACGCGCTTCACGAGCGCGCGGCGGCGCGGGAGCTCCTTCAACAGCGCGCGCGCGGCCTGCGTCAGCTCCACGGTCGAGTCCGTCGCGCGCGCGAGCGTCTTGCGCTTCTCTTCTTCGCGGCCCGCGCCGTCGGGATCGCTCTTGCGCGCGCTCGCCGGCCGCGTGTCGACGTAGACGATGCGCACCGCGAGCGTCTTCGCGACCTGCCGGTGCTCGCGCAGCTTGTGCGTCGCGCGCTCCACCAGGTACGCGAGCATCGCCTCGACGACCTCGCGCCGGCCTTCCTCGGGCTCGAACGTGCTGTCGCGGCGGATCGACTTCGGCGGGAGCGCCGTCAGCGTGCCGTCCGCGGCGAGCGCGTGCGTCGTCTCCACCGGCTCGCGATCGATGCCGCGCGCGCGCTCGTGCAGCACGAGGCCCGGGAGCCCGAAGCTCGCGTACACGATCTCGCGCGTCGCGAGCGCGAACTCGCCGCACGTGCGGATCGAAAAGCGCTCGAGCATCCGCCCGATCGCGTGGCCCGCGCCGGGCACGAACTCGATCGGCAAGGGGCGCAGGAACGCGAGCTCGCGCCCCGGCAGCACCTCGCCGACGCCGCCGGGCTTCGCGAGCTTGCCCGCGAGGCGCGCCATCGTCTTGCTCGTGCCGACGCCGATCGTCGCGGGCAGGTCGACGTCTTTCTGGATGCGCGCGCGCAGCTCCGCCGCGACGTCGCACGCGGCGCCGAGCGCGCGCGTCGAGCCCGTGAGGTCGACGAAGAAGTCGTCGATCGACGCGACCTCGACTTTCGGCGACGCGGCGAGCAGGAGGCGCGTCACCGCCGCGCGCCGGCGGTTCGCGGCCTGCGAGTCGCCGCGGCGGAAGATCGCGCGCGGGCAGAGGCGTGCCGCTTCGGCGAGGCGCATCCCCGGCCGCACGCCGAACGCGCGCGCTTCGTAGGAGGAGGACATCACGAGGTTGCGCTCGTGCGAGAAGCCGCCGACGACGACGGGCTTCCCGCGCAGCTCGGGGTGCTCCGCCTGCTCGACCGAGGCCAGGAAGGCGTCGCAGTCGAGGTGCAGGATGCGCCGCGTGCGCGGCGGGAGTTCGGCGTCGCGGTGCGCGCGCCGCGGTGCGTGCGGTGCGGGCGGTGAGACGGAGCCGTGCGGCGAAGCGGACGTCGTGGAGTTCGCCGTCGCGCGCTCGGACGGGCTCGCGGTGGACGAGGGCGGGCCCGTGGAGTCCGCTGGGCGAGTGACGCAGGTCTCCGAGGCCCCGCTCGCGGACGGCACCGCGCTCTCCGCGTGCTCCGGAGGCGGTCGGAGCCCCGAGCCGTCTCCCTCCGAGCGCGGGGTGGGTGGGTTGCGCTCGGCGGGGGACGGCATCGGGGCCTCCGAGGGCGAACCCTAACGGATGGCGAACTCGTGCGCAAGCCCGCGCGCGACGATTCGTGAGCGATCGAGCGAGCGCGTGGCGTTCGGCGGCGCTCGAGTGCTCGCGAGGAGGGTGGACGCTGCCGCGGTCGAGAGCGGCACGCGGAAGGACGACGAAATCCGCCCGCTCGGTCACGATGTTCACCGCCGCCGTGCAACGCGCCCGCGTCGGGCGGCCTTCTCCTGGCACGATGCCTCCGCCCTCCGACTCGATGCTGACGGCGCTCCTCGCGGAGCAGGACTGGGTCCGCCGCCTCGCCCGCGGGCTCGCGAGCGACGCCGCGCGGGCGGACGACCTCGCGCAGGAGAGCTGGCTCGCGGCGCTGCGCCATCCGCCGCGCGACGCGCGCAACCTGCGCGCGTGGTTCGCGCGCGTAGTGAAGAGCCAGGCGCGCGATGCAGCGCGCGGCGACGCGCGGCGGCGGCGGCGCGAGGAGGAGCACGCGCGCGAGCTCGGCCTGAGCGCCGACTCGGTCGCGGGCGGTGCGCGCGCGAGTGAGCATGCTGCGCCGCACGGGTTCGCCGCGCACGGTGGGACCGAGCGCTCGCCCGCGGAGGCGGTGGAGCGCGCGGAGCTCGTGCGCGCGCTCGTCGACGCGGTGATGGCTCTGCACGAGCCGTACAAGAGCGCGCTGGTGCTCGTCTACTTCGAACACCTCGCGCCGAAAGACGCCGCAGCGCGCCTCGACCTGCCCGATGCGACGCTGCGCTCGCACGTGAAGCGCGGGCTCGAGCTCGTCCGCGCGCGGCTCGATCGCGAACACGGCGGATCGCGCGACGCATGGCTCGCGGGCGTGCTCGCGCTCGCGACCGAACCGCCGGCGCCGTTCATGCCCGGCGACGTCGTTCGCGCGCCGCGCACGCCGAGCGAGGCCGCGCGCACGCCGCAACCCGTCGCCCACTCTCGTTCTCTTCCCACGCACGCATCGAAGGAGATCCCCATGACCTGGAAGCTGACCTGGAAGCTCGCCGCGGCCCTCGTGCTCGCCGTGAGCGGTTCGATCACCGCGTCGTCGTTCCTGCGCGCGCCCTCCACGACCAGCGCGCCTTCGGCGCCGAGCTCGAGCTCGCTCGCGAGCACGAACGCGCCCCTCCCTGGGCCCGAACGTCCCGCGCGCGGGCTCGCGACGGACACACCGCCGATCGCGGCCCTGCAGAGTGCTCCCGCGCTCGACGTGCAGCTCGTGTGGGAGCGCGACGGGGCACTCGCATCGGGCGTGCTGGTGTTCGTGGATCACCGGGACGCGTTCGACCGCACGGAACGTCTCGGCACGATCAGCGACGCCGCAGGCCACGCGCGCTTCGCGGCAGTGCCGATCGGACATCTCGATGTGCGCACGGACCGCGGCGGCCGCGCGTCCCTCGAGCACGACGGAAGCATGGTGCTCGCCGCGACGCTCGCGATCCCGCGGGGTGTGACTGTGCGTGGGCGCGTGACGGAGCACGACGGGCGCGCCGCGGCGGGTGCCGAGGTCTTCCTCGCGCCGCGCGGCTCACAAGGCGAGCACCTCGCTCCCGCGGCGCTCGCGGATGCCGACGGACGCTTCGAACTGCGCGATGTCGAGATGGGAGCTCACGTCGGCGCACGCGAGTCCGGTCGCGCGCCGTCGAACGCGTTCGAGGTCCGCGGCGAGCCTGACGCGACGCAGGAGTGCGTGCTCGTGCTGCTCGGACCCGGCGGAGCGCTCGAGGGCACGGTGCGCGATCCGGGCGGGGCACCGATCGCGAACGCGCGCGTGCTCGCGGGAGCGACGCTCGCGGGCTACGGCGCGCGGATCGCGAACCCGCTCGAGAGCGCGCAGGTCGCGCCGCGTCGCGTTGTGCTGACGGACGACGAGGGGCACTACCTCCTCGATGGCCTCGCGCCGGGCTCGAACGCGGTGCGCGTGCTCGCGTCGGGCTTCCCGGAGTACGCATCGACGCTCGTCGTCGCTGTGGGCGCCGCGACCGCATTGGACGTCACGCTCACGCCCGCCGCGCGGCTCGCGGGCCGCGTGCTCGATGCGAGCGGCGCGCCGGTCGCCGGGTGTCGCGTGCAGCTCGAACGCTGGAACGAAGCCGGGTACGCGCGCACGGATACGGACGCACTCGGCTGCTTCGCGATCGAGGGTCTCGCCGCGGGCACTCCGACGCTGCGCGCGTTCCATCCCGTGCTCGGTCGCGTGCTCGCGCAGCCGGTGCTCGCACTCGGGAGCGAGACGACGCTCGAGCTCACTCTCGATCCGGGCCGCACGATCACGGGCCGCGTCGAGGATGCCCTGGGACACCCGCTCGCGGGCTGGCGCGTGCGAGTGAATGAGGAGTGGGAGACGATCACCGACGCCGAGTTCGACGAGTGGATCGCGTGGAACGGGATCCAGCGTTCGAGTGACGCGCGCACGGACGCCGACGGCCGTTTCGCGCTGTGCAACCTGCCCGCATGGAGCGTCGGCCTCGAAGTGCGCCCCACGAACCTCGGCCCGCAGTACGGACAACCGGCCTTCGCGATGCAGGTCCAAGCGCCCGCGCACGACCTCGTGCTCCGCGTCGACGCGAGTGTGCAACCGACGGCGTGGATCACGGGTACGGTGGCCGACGAGGACGGTCACCCCGTAGGCGCCGCGCAGCTCTACGCGGTGAACACGAGCGCGGTCTACGGCGGGGTAGCGACGATCGCGACGATCGAGCCCGCGACCGGCCGTTTCCGAGCCGGCCCGCTCGTCGCTGGCGAGTATCGCGTGAGCGCGCGCGCTCCCGGTCTCGTTCCGACCGAGCTCGGACCCTGGACCGTGCAGGGCGAAGAGCTCGCCGTCGGCGAGCAGCGTCTGAGGTTCGGCGGAACGCTGCGCGTCACGCTGCTCCATCGCGACTCGGTGAGCCGATCGGTGAGCCTGCAGCTCGACGGCGCGTCGAGCGGCGACCTCGAGCTCGCGTACGATCGCGCGCTCTCGAGCCCGCTCGCGCCGGGCGGCTACACCGTGCTCGTGGCGTTCGACCAGGTCCCGCGGCGCGACCGCCCGTTCCCCGTCGTCGTCCAGGCGCGGCAGGAGACGACGCTCGAGATCGACCTCGCGAGCTTCGGCGACCACTGACGAGCCGGGCCGCGCGGAGTCCGGCGGCGAACCGCGGGAAGCCGCACCACCGGGGTTCGCTGCGCCGCGCGACAGGTGCGCGGGTTTCGGTCAGGATGTCCGCGGCCGCGTGCAACGCGCGCGAGCGCGGCGGCTTTCCTCCTCCGCATGCCCCCGCCTTCCGAATCGATGCTCGCGGCCTTGTTGGCCGAGAAGGACTGGGTCCGCCGGCTCGCGCGCGGGCTCGCGAGCGACGCGCAGAGGGGAGACGACCTCGCGCAGGAGAGTTGGCTTGCGGCGCTGCGGCATCCCCCGCGCGACGCGAGCAACCTGCGCGCGTGGTTCGCGCGGCTCGTGCGGCACAAGGCGCGCGACGCGGCGCGCGGCGACGCGCGACGTTCGCAGCGCGAGCTGGAGCACGCGCGCGTGTTCGGCGTCGTCGCGGACGAGCACGGCAGCGAAGGCGGATTCGAAGTGGAGGACGGGCACGCCCACCGCGGACGCGTCGGGAGCGCACTCCCCTGCGTGGACCGTTCGCCCGCGGAGGCGGTGGAGCGCGCGGAGCTCGTGCGCGCGCTCGTCGACGCGGTGATGGCTCTGCACGAGCCGTACAAGAGCGCCTTGGTGCTCGTCTACTTCGAAGGCCTCGCGCCAAAGGACGCCGCAGCGCGCCTCGACCTGCCCGACGCGACGCTGCGCTCGCACGTGAAGCGCGGGCTCGAGCTCGTGCGCGCGCGGCTCGATCGCGAACACGGCGGGCGCGAAGTGTGGCTCGCAGGCGTGGCCGGGCTCGCGTTCGACGCGCTGCATCGTCCTTCGCCGCTCGCCCCGCCCGCGGGGACGATCGCGGCGGCAACGGGGGTCTTGATCATGAAGACGAAGTTCGCGGTGGCGTTCATCCTGCTCCTCGGGCTCGCGTGGTTCGCCTGGTCGCGCTTCGCGGACGAGCGGCGCGCGGCTCCGGGGCGACGCGTTGCGCCGGATCCCGTCGAGCTCGCGCGCCAGGAGCTCGCGCGGCTCCCCGAGCTCCCCGCCGCGCGCACGCCGATCGTCGAAGCAGCCCCCGCGGCGGCACCGGCGGCTTCGAGCGCGACGACGGGCGCGATCGAGCTCGAACTCGTCTTCGCGCGCGATGGCCGGCCCGCTCCGCACGAGCTCGTGGAGGTCGCGACGTGGGACGCGTTCCTGCGCCCGACCTTCGTCGACGTCGTCACGGACGCGGAGGGCCGAGCGCGCATCGACGGCTTGCGGCCCGGGACGGTGCGCGTCGATCCGCTGCGGGGCGGCAGCGCGCGCGTCGACGTCGCGGCAGGAAACGTCCGGCGCGAGCGCGTCGAGATCCCGCTCGGCGTCGGCGTGCGGGGGCGCGTCGTCACGCCGGATGGGAAGCCCGCGCCAGGCGCGTCCATCGTGGTCGCGTTCCAGGGCGTGCGCGACGCGCGCGAGGTGCTGCGCGCGGACGAAGAAGGGCGTTTCACGCTCGCCGATCTCGACGCGGCGCGCGCGATCGGAGCGCGCAAGCCGGGCTTCGCGCCCTCCTACCTGCTCAAGTTCGACCGCCTGATCGATCCGAGCGACACGCGCGAGCTCGAGCTCGTCCTCCGCGGCGTCGGCGGGGCCGTCGAAGGCCGCGTCACGGACGCGCAGGGCGCGCCGGTCGCGGGCGCGCGCGTCGCGATCGGCCCGCAGCGCCCCTACAACGTCGAGGCCGAGCCGGGCACGCGCGCGACGATGATGTGCGCCGCCGCCGCGACGACGGGCGCGGACGGACGTTACCGGATCGAGGGAATCGCGCCGGGCCCGCAACAGGTGTTCGTCCAGTGCGCGCGCTTCCCGTGCTCGTCGACGCAGGTCGACGTTTCCGCGAACGGCGTGGCGACGCTCGATCTCGAGCTGCTACGCGGCGGAGCGCTCGCGGGGCGCGTGTCGCTCGCGGACGGCTCGCCTGCGCCGGAGGTCGACGTGCAGATCGATCCCGGCTCGTTGCACGGCGCCCGCGCGCGGACGGACGCGCTCGGTTGGTTCCGCGTCGACGAGCTCGCCCCGGGCGAGCATCCGATCGTCGCGGGCACGGTCGCCCTCGGGCGCAAGCAGGCGAAGGTGCGGATCGTCGCGGGGGAGGAGCACTCGGTCGAGATCGCGCTCGAGACGGGCGACGTCCTCGCGGGCCGCGTGGTCGACGAGAACGGCGCGGCGCTCGTGGCGTGGCACGTGTGGGCGACGGTGGCCCAGGATCGGTACACGGCTGCGGAGTTAGAGAGCGTTCGAACGTGGCCGCCGGGCTGGAATGGCGTGCGCACGGATGCCGACGGGCGCTTCGTCCTCACCGGTTTGCCGCGCGTCGCGATGCGGCTCGAGGTGCGTCAGCCCGACCTCGGCGGGAGCCTCCAGCCGCTCGCCGTGCTCGAGCCCGTCGTTCCCGCGCCGCAAGGCGCCGGGGACGAGCTCGTCCTGCGCGTCGCCGCGTCCTCGACGCCCGCTGCGTGGATCCACGGCGTCGTCGCCGACGCGGCGGGAGCGCCGGTCGGTGGCGCGGAGCTCCTCGTCGTCGTCGCGTCCGGCGGATCCGGCGGCGTCGCGACGCGCGCGGTGAGCGAGGAGAAGTCCGGGCGCTTCCGCATCGGGCCGCTGCCCGCTGGGACCTACACGCTGCACGGCACGGCGAAGGGCTTCCTGCGCGCGTACCTCGCGACCGCGATCGTCGAGTCCGCGGGTGAGCGCGACGTCGGCGTGGTCCGGTTGAAGCCCGCCGGGCGTGTGATCGTCCGCGTGCGGCGGCGCGGCGGCGAAGCCGTGGACGACGCGCGCGTGCACCTCGTGCTCGATGCGGATCGTCAGCTCACCACGCGCATCGGCGACCGGTTCGATTCGGGGCCGCTCGAGCCCGGCCGGTACGCGCTCTACGTCGAAGGCGAGGGGCCGTTCGACCGCGCGCACCCGCGTGAAGTCGACGTGCGCGCGAACGAAACGGCCGAGGTCGAGCTCGAGCTCGATGCGCTCCGCAGGTGAACTCCGGCCGGGTTACGGCACCCAGACGATCGTCACGCCGTTCGTGCGGTTGCTCGTCGCGGGCGGGCAGAACGCCGCGACCGCGTTGCGATAGAAGCACTGGTAGTGGCGCGTGGCGCCCGCCGCCGGGATCGCACCGCGCACGCTGACGAGCGGATCGCCCGCCTGCGGGAACGAGCTCGCGTTGCTCGCGACGGCCTTCGTGCCGAGGCGCACGACGGAGCCCGTCACGCAACCGAGGCCATCGTCGACGGCGACCGGTGCCATCGACGCGCTGCCCTGGAAGAAGACGCACGTCCCGCCCGTCATCGAGTTCGCCGCGAGCGCAACCGTGTCGAGCGCGACGCTCGCGACGCCGCTGGCCGCGAGCGTCGCCCCGTCGGGGAACACGGAGTTCGCGCACCCGTGGCCGAGGAAGCCGTCGTTCGCGCACGGGCAGGGGACGCCCGAGCCGTCGCCGGCGCAGAAGTTCGTGAACGCCGGATCGCCCGGCACCTCGGCCGCGGCGTTCATCGCGGGCGGCGAGCCGCCCTTCCACAAGCCCAGCGACACGGCGGCCGTGCGCGGCGCCGCGTTCGCATCGAAGCGGAAGTTGTAGAGCGTGCCCCAGCGCAGGGCGTTCGCGTTCGGGTCGACGTTCTCGGCGACGCAGGCCCACGTGAGCGTTCCTCCCGCGAGCGTGCCCGACCAATCGGCGCCGGAGAAGTCGACGGAGCCGATGCCGTCGCCGTCGTGGTACGGCACGTCGTGGAATCCGATGTTGCTCACCGTCGCACCGGCGGGGATCGGCACGGAGAACGAGCCGACGTTGCGGTCGGCGTTCATGTTGTAGACGGCGTACTCGTAGTGCCACTGGCCGCCGCCGAGCGCCGTCGCCTGGCTCGCGATGACGAGCAGGCCGTCGCCCGGCACCTGCACGTCCGTCGTCGTGACGCCCGCTTCCAAGCTCGCCCACGCGCGGATCGCGCTCTGCTGCACGTTCGTCGAGCCCGTCAGCGAGAACGTGCGGTTCGTCGTCGTGCCGCTGACCGTGACCTCGCGCCACGTCGCGTTGTTGTTCTGGTTGCCGAACGCGGCGTCGTCACGCGTGACGTAGTGCGCTTCCGCGAGGAAGCGCGCCGAAGCGGAGGTCGGCTCGAGGTCCGCGAGCGCGACCTGCAAGCGCCGCGCGACGGAGCCCGCGTACGGCGGGCTCGTGAACGGGTAGGGGTACACGCCGGTGTGCGCGTTCACCTCCCAGTTGGGGCCCTGGATGGCCTGCGCCGCGTTCGTGCCCGCGTCGTACGGATCCGAGCAGCCGACGCCGAGGTGGTAGAAGTTCCCGCCCGGGTTGCACGTGCAGCACGTGCTGTCCTGCTGCGCGCCGAAGGTGTGCTTGAGCCAGGAGAGTCCGATCTGCTCGAAGCGCCCGACGCCGCCGGTCACCTTGTAGCGGTACGCGTTCTGGCGGACGAGCGGGTGCTCGTTGTTCGTCGCGATCCAGTTGGCGATCGCCGACCCGATGTTGCAGCCCGTCGTGCCGACGGAGAACGCGTCGATGCCGCCCGCCGGCGTGTAGTTCGTGATGTTCCAGAGTTCGCCGACGACGACGTCGGGGCCCGGCGCGGTCGTGCAGGGGACGAGCGGGGGTGCGACGTCGATCGAGAAGCTCCCGTTGCCGCCGGAGGACGACGAAGCGGACGACGCGAGCTGCACGGTGTAGACCTGGCCGGCGATCGCGGGGAACAGGAGCGCGGACTGGATGCCGCAGAAGTCGTCGTTGCACGCGAGCGCGGGCGACGCGGGGCAGCCGGAGCCCGAGTACACGGCGATCTTCGTGTTGAACGTCGTCAGGCCGCAGCTCGAGATCTGGTACGTGTTCGTCGCGGGCGCGGTCCACGTGAACCAGACGTCGCGGTACATCGACGTGTCGCCGAAGTGCGTGCACTCGAACTCGGTCTGGCCCTGTGCGCCCGTCGTCATGCCGGCGTTGACGTATGGGAACGTGCCCGTGCCAACGAGGAGCTGCGGCGTCGCGCAGTCGTCCGAGCCCTGGGCGAACGCGGGAGCTGTGGAGAAGGCGAGCGCGGAAAGGGCGAGCAGCGTGAGGGCGGATGTGCGCATGGCGAGGTGTTCCGAAGTGGGGCGAGAGTGGAGCGAACGGGACTCAAGATACTCGGTTCGTGCATGCAGGGGGCGCATGGAACGGGAGCGCCGTGACGGCGCTCCGTCACCGGGCCTGCGCGGATCGTCGCTCTCGCTCGGGGCGGACGATGGGGCGCGATCCCGCGCGCAACGCTCGGGCGCGCCGCGTCGCCGGAGCGGACGCAGGCACCGCGAAGCGCGCGGCGCGGGGGGCGTTCGCGCGCTTCGCCTCGGCGCGTGTCAACGCGCGAGCCTCGTCAGGGGCCCCACGCGATCACGACGCCGTTCGTGCGGTTCGACGTCGACGGCGGGCAGAACACCGACACGGCGTTGCGATAGAAGCACTGGTAGTACCGGCGTGCTCCAGCGGCGGGCACGAGGCCGCGCACGCTGATCGTCGCGTCGCCGAGCTGCGGGTACGAGCTCGTGTTCGAGACGACGCCCTTCGTGCCCAGGCGCACGACCGTTCCCGTGACGCAGCCGAGGCCGTCGTCGACGATCACGGGCGCCTGCTGCGCGTCGCCCTGGAAGAACACGCACGTCGATCCGGTCAGGTTCGACGCGGAGAGGAGCGCCGTGTCCGCGGCCACGCTCGCCGTGCCCGCAGCCGTGAGCAAGCCGCCCGCGGCGAAGGCCGAGTTCGCGCACCCCGCGCCGTTCGTTCCCGCGTTGCCGCACGGGCACGCGACCGACGATCCGTCGCCCGCGCAGAAGCTTGCGAAGCCCACGCACGTCGTCGCGCGGATCTTGAAGTCGTCGATCGCGGCCTCGACCACCGAGCCCATCCCCGTGTCCGACGCGACGAAGCGCATCCGGAACTGGTTCGTGAGCGGCACACGATCGGTCACGACGAACTCGTGGTAGGCCCACCCGCCCTCGGTGCCGATCTGCTCCGCGCCGGGGCCGACGGTCTCCACGTTCACCCATGTCGCGCCGTTGTTGCTCGTCACGTCGATGCGGAACGCGTCGTCGTACGGCGTCGCGCCGCCCGCGACGTTGTCGAACCAGCGCCAGTACCCGACGATCGCGTTCGAGTAGCCGCTCAGGTTGAACGTCGGCGTGAGCAAGGTCGTCGTGCCGCCGTCGACGTCCGCGGCGCCGGCGGAGCCGCCCGCCGAGCCCTGACCGGTGACCCAGCACATCGTGCCCGCGCCGGGCGTGTGATCGTCCTCGGACTGGGCCGCCGTCCCGTTCGGGTTGACGCGCGTCCAGACGCCCGAGGTCGCGTTGTCGCCCGCGGCGCCCGCGGTCCAGCCAGCCGTCGCCGTCTCGAAGGTCTCGTCGACGGGTGTCACGGCGGTGTAGCCGGCGACCAGCGTGTCGAGCTGCTCCGGCGCCGCCTCGGGCGAGGTCCACACGACGCCGTTCGGCGACTGCGCGGAGACGTAGTAGTCGATCTTCGCTCCGCAATTCACCGCGGGCAGCGACGCGTACCAACTCCCGTCGAGGTCCTGCGTCATCGAAACGGACGCCCACGCGCCGTTGTCGACCCGGTAGCGCAGCGCGGCCGAGCCCGCGAGCAACGCGCCCGCGATCTGCGTGCGGATGCGCTGTCCCGATGCGTTCGCGAACGCGGGCGCGTTCACCGGCGTGAACGTCACGAGCGGCGCGCCGACCCACCACACGAACAGGCCGCGGTCGATGTCGCTGCCGATCACGACGCCACTCGGGAAGTAGGGATAGATGTTCCAGAGGCCGTTGAAGAGCGTGTCGTCGTCCTCCGGGAACGTGTCGAAGGTGCCGATCGTGACCGGGTTCGCCTGCGTGCCTGGCGACGAGGTCTGCCACACCCGCAGGCCGCTCCGGTAGTTCGCCTGGAAGAGCTTGTCCCCGCGCGTGTACTGGTTGTGGTCGATCGCCGTGCTGCCGCTCGTGAACGTGCCGACGAAGGTGGGCACGAGCGGGTTCGCGAGGCTGAAGACGCGCGTGACGGACGTGATGCCGAGGTCCTCGTCGTCGAGCTCGTCGTCGAGGTAGAGAAACTGCATGTCGGCCGACGGCCAGGCTTGGTGGCAGTAGCCCGTGTTCGCGTACGTCGAGAACGAGGTCTGGACCGGGCTCGCCTTGTTCGTGACGTCGACGACGTAGAGGCCGCTCGAGACGAAGCCGCCGCTCAGGCCGCCGCAGCAGAACGCGATCTGCTTGCCCGCGGCCGGTCCGGTCGTGAACGTGAACACGGACGCCTCGTGGACATAGCGATCGTTCCAGGTCCCGACGCGGACCGGGTTCGCGGGGTTCGTGTGGATGTCGTAGATGCGCAGGCCGTTCGATCCGCCGCCGGCGCGATACAGGTACCCCGACACCGGATCGACCGTGATCGTGTGCGTCGCGGACGTGCCGTCGTCGTTGACCGTGCCCGTGAGCGTGACGACGCCCGCGTCGATGTTCGCGAGGTTGATGACCTGGATGCCGCCGCCGCCCTCGCTCACCGAGTAGCAGTAGGTCGAGTACGTGCGCATGTCGCGCCACAAGCTCGTCGGCCCTGCGATCGTCGCGATGAGCTGCGCGTTGCCCGGCTGCGTGACCTCGACGAACGACGTGCCGCTCGAGTGCCCGAAGATCGCGTACTCGCGGCCGGAGCCCGAGACGTAGCCCGTGCAGCTGTTCCCGTTGCCCGTGCTCCCGACGCCGAAGTCGGCGAGCGGCATCCACGAGAGCAGCGCGACGTTGCTCCGCCCGAAGGCGACCGGCGGAGCGATCAGCGTCTGCGGTCCGCTCGTCGGCGCCGGCGCGGGCGCGAGCTGCGCGTTCTTCCACCCGGGCCCCATGTAGGCGGGGCGTTTGTCGCGCAGCTTGGGATCCGCGTCATGGACGAGGGCGGACGAAGCGAAGCCCAGCGTGAGCGCCAGGCACGTGACGAAACGAGACGCAGTCATCGGGGGGAGGAGTTCCTGCGCGAGCGGGGGACGATGCGGCCTTCGGACGGAAGGAAGGGCCTTCCGGGTTCCCATTCGACCCTGGAAACCACGGCCCGGGCCGCTTGCGCGGCGCCGAGGGCCTTCACGCTACGTCCCGACCCCGAAGAGTACCCGAAGGTCCGCGCGCGGTCGGACGCGAGGATCGGCCCGGACGACGCGCCGCGGGCCAGGTTCGACGACCGCGACGAGGCGCCTTGCGGCGCGGCCCGCGGAGGTCACGGAGCCCAGGTGATCCGAAGCCCGTTGCTGCGGTTCGACGTCGCCGGCGGGCAGAAGATCGTGATCGAGTTGCGGTAGAAGCACTGGTAGACGTAGGTGCCTCCGAACGCCGGCAGCGCGCCGCGGACGCTGATCGGGAGGTCGCCCGGTCCGGGGTAGGCGCTCGCGTTGCTCGCGACCAGCGTCGTGCCGAGGCGCACGATGGAGCCTCCGATGCAGCCGATCCCGTCGTCGACGACCACGGGCGGCAGCTCCGCCGTGCCCTGGAAGAAAAGGACGGTCGAGCCGACGACGCGGTTCACCGTGAGCACGACGCTGTCGTAGCTCACGTTCGGGATCCCCGAGGCGCCGAGCCGCGCACCGTCGGCGAAGAGCGAGTTCCCGCAGCCGCTCCCCGGGCTGCCGTCGTTGCCGCACCGGCAGGGGATGAGGCTTCCGTCGCCCGGACAGATCGTCTGGATCGAGCCCGTGCCCTGGAACTCGTACGCGCCCATGTCGACGATCGGCGCCGCTCCGCTGCCCGTGTCCGGCGTCGCCACGTCGTCGAAGCGTCGCGCGGCGCCGTCGAGGTCCGTCGTCGCGATCGCGGGCAATCCCGCAGTGTCGCCGGCGTCGATGCACGGCGAGCCCGGGAGGAGCCGCAGGTTGCCCTGGGCCGCGTCGACGAAGAGTGGTGCGCTTCCGACGTTGCCCACGCCCGCGAAGCCGCCCTGCACGCAGCTGTACGTGACGACCGTGTTCCCGACCTGATTCGACGGCGCCTCTAGTCCGCCGATCGCGGTGTTCGAGTGCACGATGGAGCTCGTGATCGTCGCGGTCGACGGCGACGAATAGGCCTGGATCGCCGCGGTGTTCGCGTTCGGCGCGAGGTTCTCCGTGACCGTGCATTGCCGCATCCCGAAGGTGCAGAACGCGTCCGCGATCACGGCGGAGGACGCGACGGGCGTCGATCCCGTCGCGACGTTGTCCGCCAGGACGCAGTGGAGCAGCGTGACGCTCGTCGGCGCGGAGGCGAGCGCCGTGGTCGCGACGAGCGCGCCCGCCCGCTCGGCCGAGTTGCGGAGGAAGACGCTCCCGACGACGTCGACGTTCGAACCGCCGTCGACGAAGAGGCCGCCGCCCGACGTCAGCGCGGTGTCGTCCTCGAAGCGACATCGCTCGAAGTGAGCGCTCGACGAGACCACGTACGCTCCGCCGCCGAAGTGCGCGTGGTTCGCGCGAAGGCGCAGATTCCGGAGCGTCGTGTTCGACGTCGTGGCGAGGCTCAGTCCACCGCCCTTCTGGTCCGCGACCGCGACGCCGACCGCGCGGCCGCCCTGGAGCGTGAAGCCGTCGAGCACGGCTCCGCTCGTGAACGCTGCGGCGATCACGACGTGGTACGAGTTGTCGCCGAAGCCGCCGCTTCCGTCGTCGCCGGCGAGGTCGCCGCTCAGGATCGTCGGGTTGCTCGCGACGTTGCGTTGCGCGAGGACCGTCTCGTTGCCCGCGAAGCCTCCGTACACGCTCACCTGGCTCGCGAGCACGAACGACCGGCTGCGATCGGCGCCCGCCGTCGGCTCGTACGTGCCGCGCGCGACCCACACCTCGTCGCCCGCGCTCGCCACGGCCAGCGCGTTCGCGAGGGCGTCGACGCCTCGGAACGCGGAGCTCCAGCTCGAGCCATCGTTCGCGCCCGTCGCGAGGTTCGCGTTCACGTAGAGCGTGCCCGCGCTCGCCGGCGCGAGCAGGAGGGCGAGCGTGGCGGCGCAGGACGCGCCGCGGGGAATTCGCGGACGGGACATCTCGGGGGGGGGGCCGTGGCTCGCGCATCAGCGCGACGCAGGCGCTGGTTCGAGCCTACCCGCGCGAGCGAAATCGTGCGACGCGGCTTTTCGTCAGGGCGTGAACGTCACGCTGACCATGTTCGTCAGGTTCGCGCCGAGGTGGCAGGGCCCGGAGACGTTCCGGTAGTAGTACTGGAAGTTCCAGGTCGAGCCGACCGTCATCGGCGACGACGTCGAGTTCGACTGCGTGACCATGCCGGGGCCCTTGCTCGCGGCGCCGGGGCCACCCTGGCCGAAGCGCACGAAGCGCGAGCCCAGGCAGAAGAGGCCGTCCTTGAGCGGCGACGGCGGCTGCGTGAGCGCCGAGCGCAGCCAAATGCCCGTCGCGGCCCCGGGGAGCTGCGTCGCGTTCAGCACGAGGTCGTCCGTGGACACGCTCGTCGTCCCGCTCGCGGCGAGCTTGCCGCCGACGCCCGTCGAGTTCTTGCAGCCAGCGTTCGCGTCGTCGTTGCTGCACGGAGGCGGCGCGGACGCCGGGCATTCGCAGGAGCTCGTGTACGAGCTCTCGCACTCGTCGGGGATGCCGTTTCCGTTCACGTCGGCCGACGAGCCCGTCGAGATGTCGACCGCGTCCTCGATGCCATTGCTGTTGCAGTCGTAGCAGACCTCACCCGTGCCGCCCGCGTCGAGGTCGTCCGCCTGCGCGTAGCCCGCGCGGCGGGTGCGCAACCCGAGGTTCTCCGCCGTGATCACGATGCCGGGCGGCAACGTCGCGAGCCCGAGCGGCGGCGGGACGAGCAGGTCGCCTTCCTCGATGGGCAGGTTCTGCAAGAAGTCGAGCGTGCCGATCACGTTCGATCCGCGGCGCACGGAGAACACGACCATGTCCTTCGGACCACCGGGTGCGGCCGGGAGCCAGTCGTAGAGCGCCGTCGACTTCTGGTAGCCCGGCACGCCGTTCTCGTGCACGATCAGCACGTCGAGGTCGTCCGTGCCCGTACCCGCGGCGTCGAGGCCGAGCGTCGACGCGGTCGCGTACTCCTGCGCGGTCGCGGCGCCCGCGAACGGCACGACGAGGATCGCGGCCGGAGAGCGCGCGGGAACGATCGCGACGCTCGTGCCCGAGCCCGGGATCGTGGTTTGCGGATCGACGAGCAAGCCGTCGACGGAGAAGAAGAGCGCGATCGGCGCGCCGGCGGAGATGTGCAGCGCATCGAGGTCGTCGCCGGGGTTGAACCACGGCGGGTTCACCGGCTGCGGCGGAAGGAAGCGCACGTGCGGCTCGAGCAGTCCGAGCCCGCGGCGCGGCACGCCGGTGCCGGTCGATCCGAGCCCGTTCCCGTCGATCACGAGCGCGTTGCGGCCGGGCGTGCCGGCCGGCGGCACGGGGAAGAGCGGGAGCAGCGGCGTGGTGTACACGTCGCTCGCCACCTCGAAGCGCTTGCGCCTCGGAGAACACGGTCGGTGGCGGGCCCGACGTCGAGACGCCCTCCGCCGCGTAGTCGACGGAGAAGTAGACCCGCGTCTGGAGCAGCGGGTCGAGGCTCATGTTGAACGGCTTGTCGTCGCCGAACGAGAGCGCGTCGACCTCCGCGTCGCACGGAAAGCCCGCCGGGGTGACGCAGACGACCGCGGGAGAGAGGCCGAGCTGCGCTGCGTTGCGCAGGATGTTCGGGTGCGGGAGCGGGCCGAAGGCCGGGCCGCCCTGCGTGGTCAGGACGTCCGACTCGCGGATCGTGCCGACGCCCGTGCCGGGCGGCTGCCCTTTCGTCGCGCCCTTGTAGTCGATCGAGAAGACGAGCTGCGCCTGCGCCAGGCCGCCCGTCGCGAGCGCGAGACCCGCGACGGTCGCGAGCCGGCGGGCCGACGCGGGGAAGGAGCTCGACGGTCTGCGTGCGTGGGGGGCCGGCTGCATGGGGAGGGTCCGCCTGCGGGGCGCCAAAGGAAGGAGGAAAGCCAAGGTGAAAGGTATCCCACCCTTCCGGACCCGGCAATTCGCGCCGCGGCCGCGATCGCGGACGAGCGCGCTCGATGCGCGTGGTTTCGAAGAAGGGCGCCCCCAGGTGACCCGAGAGCCTGGGCGCGGAAGGGAAACTCGCGGAAATCTGGACGCGCGGCGGGGCGGGTGGGTTCCGAGGCGAGGCGGGAATCTCGTCGCGCGTGCGACGTGCGGGTACGCGGGGAGCCCGGGTCAGCGGTACTCGAGCGGCTCAGCGAGCTTCTTCTCGCGCTTCTTCTCCCCGCTGTCGAGCTCGCGGACGAAACGCTTCGTCGCGACGGGGAGCGGGTCGACCGGCCAGACGTGCGCGGCGCCATCGCTCGTCACGGCGAGGATTCTGAGCGCGTCCGCAGGGCCCCCGAACCGCGCGTCGAGGACCTCGAGTCCTTCGAATGCCCGTCGTGCAAAGAGCTTCCCGGTGCGGCTCTCGCGGACGAAGACCGTTCCATCGCGCGACGCCGTGAGCACGAAGCGCGTGTCTGGACTGAACTCGCCGGCGGTGAGCGTGCTGCGATGGTACGTGTCGAACGTCACCTGACGGAGCGGCTCGCGCTCGAATACGCGCACGGCGCCGCCGCCGACGCGTCCCGTGACGAGCAGGAGCGCCCCGTCCGACGAGTAGGCGACCGAACGTGGCTCGAATGCATTGAGCTTCTTCTGCTTCTCGTCGTCCTCGTCGAGGAGGCGTGCACCGGTCCGCACGTCCCACAGTCTCACGCGGTTGTCGCGGCCGAACACGGCGAGTTCGTCGCTGCCCGGGCGGAAGGCGGCATCTGCGGCCTCGACCTTCGACCTCGGATCTTCCAACACCCGCAGTACGCGCATCGAGGCGACGTCCACCACGTCCGTGCACCCGTCCGCGCGTCCGACGGCGAGCCGGTGGCCGGCGTCGTCGAACGCAAGCGTCGTGGGCGGACTCGAAGCCGGCGACTCTTCGAGCCAACGACCGTGCGGCTCCTTCGCGGAGAGGACTCCGACACGTCCTCGCGAGTCGACCACCGCGAGCGACTCCCCATCGGAGGAGCACACCGATTCCAGGATCGACGCTTCTGGGGACGAGAGCGCGTACACCGTGCCCTTCGTCGTCGGATTCACGACGCCGGTCGCACCGGTCCACCATGCGCGTCCTCGCGCGTCGAATCCGAAGAACGGAACGTGCCGTGCTCCGTTCTGAACCGTGAGGATCGGCTCGGGATCGAGCAGGATTCGCTCCAGCTCGATGCGACCGTGGTGCACCACGCCGTCGGAGCTCGCGAGCATCAGCTCCTCGCCATCCGGCGATATCCGAGCGCGGACGACGTTCCCGGTCCGACCAGCATGTCGCTGGGCTCCAGCCGCACCGTCCGCGTACCAGGCAAACCCAGCGGGGCCACTCGAGCGCGTGAAGACCGTGCGTGAGTCGCGCGACCAGACGACCTGGACGGTCGTGAGGAAGCTGGACGTGAGGAATCGATCGTGCGCACTCGTCGAAGGTTCGATGATGTGGAGGCCGTTCTCCGCGTCGGCGAGCGCGAGCCGGCTCCCGTCGTGCGTGAACGCCGCCGTCGTGTAGGCGGCGTTCGTAGCCTTGGTGAGCGATCGAACCGTGCCGTCCGAGAGCCTCGCCAGGAGCGTGTCTCGCTCGCTTCGGTTCGAACGCCGGCGCGTGGAGACGAGCACGTGCTCGCCCCCGAGTCGTAGCCAGTCGACTTCGAACTCGGAGTCCAGTGCAACGGCACCTTGCTCGGTGAGCGCGGAGTCGAGTACGCGCACGCCGTGGTCACGGCTGGCCACCGCGAGACGCCTCGTGGTGGCCTCGAAATCGACGGCCGTGATCGGACTGCCCGCTTCCCAGGAGCGCACGGTGCGTGCGTCCGATGCGGAGAGGACGTCCACTCGTCCTTCGGCGAGGGACCATGCGATGACTTCGGCCCCCGTGGCGAGGAATCGCGCGCCGTCGTGCGGCCTGGCGCCCGGGTCCGCGAAGCGAGGCGTGAGCGAAGGGACGTCGAGGCACTCGCAGCGCATTCGCCCGGCGGCCCCGGGGCCGACGGCGAGCAGGCACGTGCCGCGCGGATCGACGTCGAGCTTCGCTGGAGCGAACTCGACGACGCGCTCTCCCGAGGCACGACCGGCTCGGGCGTCCCAGAGCACGATGCGGCCGTCGGCGTGGCCCGCGATGAGCGTGCGGTCGTCCGGGAACCAGGCGAGCGCGATGGCTGGAGACGCGGCGACCGCCAGCGCCCGCAGGGGCGCGCAGGTCGTCGCGTCGAAGAGCTCGATCGTCCCCGTCTCGCATGCGACCGCGAGGAGCTCGCCGGACGGCGAGAGGGAGAGATCGCGCTGCCGCACGGGCTTCTCCGGAGCGAGCACCGATTTCAGGCGACACGCCTCGAGGGCCTCGACCAGCGCCTCCCGCGTGAGGTCGCTCGGCGCCTTCTGCACCGCATGTAGCCCGAGCGCGAGCGCTGCCGAGGGGTCCTCGCGCGTGAGGGTCCGCGCGCGCTGGGCGAGGTGATTGCCGAGCGCGACATCGAGGGCGTCGTCCTTCTTCGCGATCGCATCCTGGAGCCTGACGTTGAGCACGAGTGCCACGGTGAGCCCGACCGCGAGCACGACGATCGTCCCGATCAGCGACGTCGCGAGCGCCGGGTGCTTGCGGATCCAGCGCGCGAGCTTGAGCGGCACGCTCGCGGGGCGCGCCTTGATCGGTTCGTACTCGCGGATGCGCCGCAGGTCCTCGGCGAAGTCGAGCGCGGTCGCGTAGCGGCGCGCGCGGTCCTTCTCCATCGCCGTTTCGAGCACGACCTGCACGTCGAGCGACAGCGCGTCGTTCAGCGCGCGGGGGTCTTCGGCCGCCTCGTTCTGGATCGCGGTGTACAGCGCCGCCTTGTTCCCGCCCTTGTCGAACGGTCGTTTCAACGTCAACGACTCGTAGAGCGCGACGCCGAGCGAGTAGACGTCCGTGCGGCGGTCGAGGTCCTCCGACGGACCGCCGAGCTGCTCGGGCGACATGTACGCCGGCGTGCCGAACACCTCGCCCGACTCCGTGATCGAGCCGACGTCGGACGCCTCGTCGCGAGCGAGCCCGAAGTCGAGGATCACGGGCTTGCCGTCGGGCGTCACGATCAGGTTGCCGGGCTTGACGTCGCGGTGGACGACGCCCGCCTCGTGCGCGGCGTGGAGCGCGCGCGCGCAGCGCTCGAACAAGAGGAGCGTGCGGTGCACGTCGAGTGTCGAGCGCGGCGGCCAGCTCGTCGTGACCTCGCTCTCCTGCGAGTCGTGCCGTGCGGCCTCCGCGGCGCGCCGCTCGGCGGCTTCCGTGTCCTCTTCGCGTTCGGCGCGCGCTTCGCCGAGGAGCTGCGCGAGCGTCTTGCCCTCGACTAGGCGCATCGCGATCCACGGCGTGTCGCAGTCGACGTCCGCGTCGTAGATCGGGCAGATCGAAGGGTGCTCGAGTCGCGCGATGACCTCGGCCTCGCGGCGGAATCGGCGGCGGCGGTCCTCGCTGACGGTCTCGAAGCGCGACGCGAGCACCTTGAGCGCCACCTTGCGCGCGATGCGGACGTCCTCGGCGAGCCAGACGCTTCCTTGTCCGCCGCGGCCGAGCTCGCGCAGGAGGCGATAGGGGCCGATGCGGCGTTCGTCCGTCTCGGGCGCCGCGTGCGCGCTCGTCGCGGCGACGCGCTCCTCGCCGCGCAGCGTCAGGAACTCGCGCGCGATCGCCTCCTCGTGGCCCTTGAAGCGCGCGAGGTAGTGCGCGAGCGGCAGCGCGCGCCCCGCGTCGAGGTCGGAGAGGTACTCGTCGATGAAATCGAAGACGGCGGCGGCTTCGCGATCGTCGCTCGGTTTCACGGGGGGCGATTCTAGCCCGCGCGACGTGCGCGGGAGAACGGGCTCCGTGCGGCGGAATGAAGCGCGGACGAACGCCCGACGAGGGCCGCGTGAGGACGAGCGAGGCGAACTCGGCGTGCGTCGCGGCCGCGAGAGGGTTTCGGCGGCGCGCGCGGTCCCTTGCGGCGTCCCTGGCCCGGTGAAGCGCGCGCGTGCTACGCTGACCCCGAGTGCTCCCCGATCCTCCGGCACCCGAAGACGCCTCGCCCGGCGAGCTCGACACGCAGAACCTCGCGCGCGCCGCGAAGGCGGGGGAGGAGCAGCGCTTCGGCGAGCTCTACGAGCGCATCGCGCCGGCGTTGTTCACGTGGGCCTCCGTGCGCATCCGGCCCGCGATGCGCGGCGCGGTCGACCCGCAGGACGTCGTGCAGGAGGTGTGGTGTCGCGCGTGGAAGGCGTTCCCGTCGTTCGACCCCGACGAGCAGAGCTTCCGCCTGTGGGTGTTCCGCATCGCGAAGAACGTGATGCTCGAAGCGTTTCGCAAGGTGCAGCGGTCGGGCCCGAAGGCGGGTGCCGCGGGGTCGAGCACGCGCGCGTTCCAGCTCCTGAACGTTCCCGACAGCGCGACGGCGGTCAGCCGGCGCGTCGCGCGGCACGAGGGGCTCGCGAAGCTGATCGAGTGGATCGACGCGCTCGATGAAGACGAGAAGAAGCTCGTCGTGTTCTGCGGCCTCGAGGGGTTGTCGTACACGGAAGTCGGCGAACGCATCGACGCGAGCAAGGACACGGTCGCGAAGCGCTGGCAAGCGCTGCGCGCGCGGCTCGCGTCGTTCGGGGTGCCGAAGGAGTTGTTGGTCGGGGAGTGAGCGATGACGTGGCAGGACTGGTCGTGCCTCGCGTTCGTCGTCGGCGCGCTCGGCGCGTTCTGGTACTTCGTGATCGACGGCCGGCGGGACGACATGGGGCATCGCGTGCCGCTGTGGAAGCGAGTGAAGGCTTGGTGCGCGGCGGTGTTCGAGCTTTTCTGGTCGTCGTGACGGCGATCCCCGCATTCGGTCGACGAACTCGGGGTACCGCTCGGCGCGATCCACGCGCGAGCGTGTGAGCCCGCTCACCCCGCCTTCGCCCGCTCCACGTCCCCGCGTCGATATCGCCACAGCTCCGGTGTCCACCACGCGATCGCGGTCGATGCGACGATGCACGCGAGGCCGCCGCTCACGACGCTGAACACCGGGCCGAACGCCTTCGCGACGTAGCCGGCTTCGACTTCGCCGAGCTGCGGGCCGCCCATGAAGAAGATCATGCTCACGCTCGTCATGCGGCCGCGCAGGTGGTCGGGCGTCAGCGTCTGGCGCAGCACGTTCCGGATGACGGTGCTCAGCATGTCCGCCGCGCCGACGATGGCCAAGAACGCCCACGTCAGCCAGAAGGAGGTCGAGTAGCCGAAGCCGATCGTCGCGGCGCCGTACGCGAGCACGGCCCAGAAGAACGCGCGGCCGGGGTGTTCGATCTTGTCGACGATCTTCACCAGGATGAAGCCGACGACGAGCGCGCCCCAGAACTGCGCGGCGTAGAGCAGGCCGTACTCCTGCGCTCCGACGTGCAGGATCTCCTGCACGAAGATCGGCAGCAGCGCCGTCGCCGACGAGAAGAACGTCGCGACGAAGTCGATCAGCATCGTCGAGCGGATCATCGGCGCGCGGAACACGAAGACGAGCCCTTCCCACGCGGCGCGCAGGCTGACGTCGCTCTTCGTTCCTTGCGGCCGCGCGTCGACGCCGTGCATCAGGCACAACGCGCCGATCACGGCGAGGAACGACAGCGCGTTCGCGAAGTAGACCCACCCGACGCCGAAGCTCGCGATCACGACGCCGGCGAGCGGCGGACCGATCACGTTCGACGCGTGGAAGAGGATCGTGTTCAGGTTGAGCGCGTTCCCGAGCAGCTCGCGCGGCACGAGCGAGGGGATCAGCGCTTGCCGCGCGGGCCCGTCGAACGAGCCGAACGCGGCGTGCAGACCGACGAGCACGTAGACGGGCCACAAGCTCTCGAGCCCGCGCAGCGTGACGAACGCGAGCAGCGCCGCGCACACGGTCATGCCCGCCTGCGAGACGAGCATCAGCTTGCGCCGGTCGATCGCGTCCGCGACGACGCCGCCGACGAGCGAGAACACGACGATCGGGAGGAACTTGACGAGCCCGACGAGCCCGAGCGCCGCCGCCTTCTCGCGCGCGCCGCCGGGCACGAGCAGCGAGACGTGCCACAGCACCGCCGCGTTCTGCATCATCGACCCGGAAGTCGAGACGAGCTGCCCGAGCCACAACAAGCGATAGTTGCGGTGGCGCAGGACGGGGAAGTGCTCGAGCAGGGACATCCGCAGGTTGTACCGCGCGGGTGTGCGGCGCTGAAGCGCGGCGGGCGCGCGTCCGCCGGCGCGCGCGGGGCCTCCCGGCGGTCGGGCGCGCGTGGGATCCGTGCGTGGCCGCGGCGGATGGTCGAGGGTCCGCGCGGCGATGGATGCCGCTCTGAGGCACCGACCTGTGGAGCGCGTGCTGCTCCCAAGGGTGTCGCGAGAGGACGTGCTGTCCCGAACTCGATAGGGCGCACATCGCCGACGCGGCGACCGGGAGCTCGACGGCTCCGACGCATCCCGCCGCGCGGCGCTGGCCACCCGGAGAGTTGCGCCCCGCCCGTCGCGCGGCGCTGCCCACCCGCGCCGAGTTGCGCCCCGCCCGTCGCGCGGCGACGATCCCGGCCGTCATGCCTGCTCGCCGCGTGATCCTGCTCGCCGGGTTCGTGTTCCTCGTGCTGCTCGGTGCGTTCGGACTCTGGGTCGCGTTCGACGCGGCGCCGATACCCGACGACGTGCGCTCGTTCGCGCGCGATTCGGTGCCGGGCGCGCGGGAGAGCTCCGAGGAGCTCGTCGCACCCGATGCGCACGACGCCGACACGCCGCGCGTGGAGCCCGGCGTGCGCGAGCCCGCTCGCGCGCGGCCGACCGAGGCGCCCGCGCGGCGTGCACGGCTCGACCTCGTCTCCGCCCGCCTCTCAGGGCGCGTCCTGGACTTGCGCGGCGCGCCCATCGAGGACGCGGTCGTCGAGCTGGAGCGCCGACGTGAGCCGCGTGCGGAAGGCGGCGCTCTCGACGGCGCGTCCGCGACCGAGGGCGGCGCGGTCCTCGCGGCGATGGAAGACGACGAGTCGAACCTCCTCATCGAGGACACGCTCACCGACGCGGCGGGGGAGTTCGCGTTCCAAGACCTGCTGCCCGGCCGCTGGACGTTGCGCTCCGCGCGCGGCGAGTTCGAGGTCGCCGAGCTCGAGCTCGAGCCGCTGCGCGCGGGCGAGGAGCGCGCGGACGTCGTGCTCCGTCTCGTGCCCGCGCCGCGCGTGCGCGTGCGCGTCCTCGCGCCCGACGGCGCGCCCGTGCCCGACGCGGACGTCGGTGCGTGGCCGCTCGACGACGCTCCCGCGCGGTCGTTCGCGCATCGGCGTCTGCGCGCCGCGGCGAGCCGTCAGCTCGGGCGCGAGTCGCTCGACGACCCGATGTCGGGTCGCATGCGGCAGAGCGAGGGCTCGACGGACGAGGACGGCGTCGTCGAGCTGGCGCTCTCGTCGTGCCGCCGCTGGAGTGTCACCGCGAGCGTCGCGCGCTCCGCGCGGGAGTTCGGCGTGGAAGGCGCGCCGGAGCTCGCGCTCCTCGCCGACGGCAGACTGCTCGCGTGGCGCGGCGCCGTGACCGGCGAGGGCGTGCCGCCGCCGGAGGTCGTCGTGCGGCTCGATCTGCCCTCCGTGCTCGTCGGCCGCGTCACGAACGCGCAGGGCGAGCCGGTCCGCGCCGAGGCGAGCGTGCACCAGAGCCTGGGGCGCGAGGACGGCGCGGAGTTCGCGCTCGAGTACGCGGCGACGGGCTGCGACGCGAACGGGGTGTTCGTGCTCGACCACCTGCCGACGACCGCGTTCGAGCTGCACGTCGTGGAGCGCGGGCGCTACGCCGCGCACGTTGAACGCGTCGAGCCGTTTCGGGGCGTTCAACGCCGCGACGTCGTGCTGCGGCGGCTCCCGACGCTGACCGGGTTCGTGCGCGACCCGCGCAGCGAACTGCGCGCGCGGGCGACGGTCGAGCTCGAGCACGTCGAGGCCGTGCCCGCGTCGGAGCCCGAGGGCGGCCGACGCACGACGATCGTGGGGGAGCTGCGCGTCGACGGCTTCCAGTCGCAGCGACGGCGCGTCGCGACGCGCGACGGCGTCGAGCTGCGCACGCGCATCGGGACGGCGACGACGGACGCGGACGGCTTCTTCCGGTTCGAGCGCGTGCCCATCGGACGCGTCGAGCTCGTCGCGAGCGGCACGGACACGCTCGCGAGCGAGCGGCTCGTGCTCCACCTCGTCGGCGACGAGGAGCTGCGCGGGCTCACGCTGCGCTTGCGCGAGGGCGCGCGCGTCGAGGGCCGCGCGCTCGGCCCCGGCGGCGTCGCGCTCGCAAAGCGCATCCTGCACTTCTTCCCCGAAGGCGAGGACGAACGCGCCGAGAGCGCGCTGACGGACGCGGAGGGCGCGTTCCGACTGTTCCGGCTCGAGCCGGGACGCTGGACGTTCCAGCTCGAGCTCGACGACGAGGCCGCGGAGGGCGTGGAGCCCGTCGTGCTCTCGCGCACGATCGACACGGCGGACGGCGCCGTCGCGCGCGTGACGCTCGAGCCGTAGGCGCGCCGTCGCGTGCGTGTCGCTCGGATCGCAAGCGCGCCGGCGCACGAACTTGCGCCGCGCGCGCCGCCCGGCGACGATCCCCGCTCGAATGTCCGCTCGTCGCGTGCTTCTCGCGCTGGTCGCAGCGCTCCTCGTGCTCGTCGTCGCGATGCGCGCGTGGTTCGCGACGCTCGAGCCGGCGCCAACGCAGGCTGGAGCGCTCCCGAGCGTCGACGCGTCGAGCGACGTGGGCGACGAGCGCGCGCTGCTCGAACGCGAGTCCGCCGCGCCGCTCGCGCGCCGCGCACCGACGCAGGGACCGGCGCGGCGCGACGGTTCGGCCATCGTGCGCGGGCGCGTCGAGGACGAGCACGGCGCGGGCATTGCCGGCGCGCGGGTCGGCTTCCAGCGCCCGGTCGAGGCGTGGTCGCCTCCCCGTGGCGATCTGAACGAGCTCACCGAGCTCGCGGGCACGCGGTCCGTGCCTGGGGGACGTGTCGACCTGCGACGCTTCGTCCATCTCGGCGGCGACGACGACCTCGCCGTCGTCACCGACGCGGACGGCGTGTTCACCTCGCACGCGCTCCCCGCCGGCGCGTGGCGCGTCGTCGCCTCCGCGCCCGAGTTCGACGCCGCGGCGGTCGAGCTCGGCACGCTCGTCGAGGGCGAGCACCGCGACGGCGTGCGCGTGCGCATCGCGCGCCGTCCGCCCGTGCGCATCGTCGCGACGTGGCCCGATGGGAGTGCGTCGGTCGGCGCGGAGATCACGATCGTGTCCGAACCGCTGCGCATCCTCGCGGGCCAGGACGCCTTCGTGCCGCCCGAGTCCTCGCGGCCGCTCGACGGAGCGCGCGCGGGCCCGGGCGCACCCGACCCCGTCGGAAGGACGGACGCGCGCGGAGCCTTCGAGTGGTCGCTCGCCTCCGGCGTCGATTGGTCGATCGGCGCGCGCGCGACGCGACGCATCGCGGACGAGTTCGGCGTCGCGGTCCCACCGGAGGTGCGCGAGCTCGTGCGCGGGGAGGAGCTCGTCTGGCGCGGCGCGGCGAGCGGGCCTTTCCCTCCGCCCGCGGAGGTGCGCATCGCCCTCGCGCCGCGGCCCGGCGTGTTCGCGCGCGTGACGGACACGCGAGGGAAGCCGCTCGAGCGCGCGCTCGTCGAGGTCTTCCAGCTCCCACACGACGGCGCGAAGCCGGAGGAGCGCGCGTACGTGTTCGACGAGGACCGCTCCACGCGTCGCCTCGCCGACGCGCGCACGAACGACCGCGGCGTCGCGTTCTTCCCTGACCTCGATGCCGCGCGCGTCGTGCTCGTCGCGAGCCTCGACGGCGACCACACGAGCGCGCTGGCCGCCGTCGACGCGACCAAGGTCCTTGCGCGCTTCGACGGCGTCTTGCACCGCGCATCGACGCTCGGCGGCGTCGTGCGCGACGCGAGCGGTCGGCCGTGCGCGGGCGTGCACGTCGGCTTCACGTGGAGGGGCGAGCGGCGCCCGTCCGACGCGGGCGACGAGCCGCACGGAGCGTGGCGGCGCCGCGCGCCCTCGATCGTGCGCCAGCGAGCGACCGTGACCGGCGAAGACGGCCGCTTCCGCATCGAGCAGGTGCAGCCCGGGTGGGCGCGGCTCGTGGTCCTGCCGACGACCGGCGTGCCCCAGGAGCCGATCGATCTCGTCGTCGAGGTGGAGCGGGATCTGCTCGATCTCCAACTCCTCGTGCGCGAAGGCGCCGCGATCGAAGGCCGCGTGCTCGGGCCGAACGGAGAGCTCCTCGCGTCGCGCACGGTCGTGTGCACGCGCGAGGAGCCCGTGACCGCGACGAGCGCGGACAACCGTCCTCCCGCTCTCGACGCGGAGCCGAACTCGGGCCGCGGACGCGACGCCGAAACGGCGGACGCGCTCCCCATGGTGCTCACGCGGTCGACCACGACCGACGCCGGCGGCGTCTTCCGCTTCGAGCACCTCCTCCCCGGCCGCTGGACCGTGCGCGTCGAGGACGCGCGTCCCGGCGCGGCGCCCGCGGTCGCGAGCGACACGCGCGAGCTCGGCGAGGGAGCACTCGTGCGCCTCGAGCTTCGGCTCGAACGCTGAGCGACGCTCCAAACCGTCGCCCCGCGCCCGCTCGCAAGGTGCTGAGCAAACTCCTATCGAACTGCCCCGCGCGGCGCGCGCCGTCTCACCGTCCCCTCGCTCGTTGCTGAGAGCAACTCGAACCCCGCGCAAGCCCGGGCCGGTCCTCCGGCCCGGGCTTGTGCGGGGTCCGTGATGCGAAGCACACGCGTGTGTTCCGTTGCGTCCCTTTCCCCTTGGTCTCCGCATCCGGCAATTGCGCTCCCGACCGACGCCAATCCCCACCCCGCGCAGTATCCTGCCCCCCCCCGAATTCCCACGGAGGTCCTCGATGTCCCGCTCCGCCTGGATCGTCCTCGCCCTGCTCGCCCTCGCCCTCGCCGGCAGCTTCGCCCTCATCCGCGCGCTCGAACCCGCATCCGTCGTCGCCGAAGCGCCGCCCGACCCCATCGTCGCGTCGCAGACGCCATCGACCACCACCGCCGCGCCGCTCGAGCACGCTGCGGAAGCTCCCACGCGCGCGGTCGTGCGCGAGGCACCGAAGCCCGCCGCGCCGGACTCCGCACCCACCGACGACACCGAGCTCGCCGACGCCCTCTGGGTCGAAGGCCGCGTCGTCTTCCCGAACGACACGCCGCTCGACGAAGAGGTGTGGGTCGTCGCGAAGGGCCGCAAGTTCGAGCGGCGCCCGCTGCACAAGATGAAGGTGGGCGCGGACGGCCGCTTCCGCGTCGCGTTCGCGGCGAAGACGAAGAAGGCGACGCTCGCGCTCGAGGCGCACTACCTCTATCTCGCGCAGCCCGTGACCTTCGCGGCGAGCGAACCGCCGGCCGATCTCGTGCTGTCGCCGCTCGTCGGGGGCCGCATTCGCGGCGCGGGGCGCGTGGCGCTCGGACGCAACGACCACTTGGAGCGCGCGCGCGGCGCGAACGTGCAACTCTACGGGTTCGACATGGGCGACCACGGCGGCGGCAGCAACGTACAGCGCTCGGTCGCGCTCGACGCTGCCCTCGCGTTCGACCTCGGCGGGCTCGATCCGGCCTTCCGCTTCAACGTGGTCGTCACGCCCAAGGGGATGGCGCCCGCGGAGCGCGACGGCGTGCGCGTCAGCGCGGGCAAGACCATCGAGCTCGAGTTCGAGCTGCAGGAGGGCGCGAAGCTCTCCGGCGTCGTCGTCGACGAGGCCGGCGCGCCGATCGCGAAGGCGGGGTTCGTCCTGCAATACCCGAGGAACGTGCGCACTCCAGAGCAGACGACGGCCGAAGACGGCACCTTCGAGTTCACGGGCCTCGCGCCCGGGAAGCTGACGTTGACCGCGCGCAAGAGCGGCCTCGTCCCCGCGAAGTTCGACGCCGGCGAGCTCACGGACGGACTCGTCCGGAACGACCTGCGCATCGTGCTCGCGCGCGGCCTCGCGCTGAGCGGTCGCGTCACCTGGCCCGACGGCGCGCCCGCGAAGGGCGCGTACGTGCGCGTCGAGCCGGAGGCCGCGGAGCGGCGCTTCCCGAGCCCCGAGGAGAACGTGAAGGTGCGCGACGACGGCACGTTCGAGTTCACGGGGCTCGCGGAAGGCCGCTACACCGTGCGCGCGTCGGGGAAGCGCGCTGCCGAGCCCGCCGCCGCGAGCGCCGCGGAAAGCAGACCGTCGGGCTCAGGCGGCGAGGGCGCTCCGGCGAAGGACGAGTCGGTGGCGGCCGCGACGAAAGCCGCCTCGGCGAAGGTCAAGGCCGCGCGCGCTCCCGCGTGGACCGTGGAACGCAAGGACGTCGCCGCGGGCACGAACGGGCTCGAGCTCGTGCTCGGTTCGGGCCTCGCTCTGCGCGGACGTGTCGTCGACGACACCGGTGCTGCGGTGACGAGCTTCCGCATCGAAGCGCTCCCCATCGGCGAGCGGCCGTGGGATCGCGACTGGTCGCGACGACAGTCGCGCACGTTCGAGGACGCGGACGGCGCGTTCGCGCTCGAGGGGCTCGCCGGCGGACGGTGTGGCGTGAAGGCGGACGTGAAGGGGCTCCAGTCGACCGAGGAGGTCGTGGAGCTCGACGCGGGGCCCGCGCCGCTCGTGTTGCGCGTGCCGCGCGGCGGGAAGCTCGCGGGCCTCGTCGTCGACGCCGCGGGCGCGCCCAAGCCCGGCGCGCGCGTGCGCCGTGTCGTGGAGTCGACCGACACGTTCGGGTTCCGGATCGACGAGAAGAAGGGCGTCGACTGGGCCGACTGCGATGCGGCCGGGCGCTTCGAGTTCACGCAGGCGCCGGTCGGGAACCTCCGACTCGTCGCGAGCGCGCGCGACGCGGCCGAGAGCCTGCCCGTGGACGCATTCGTCGCCCTCGGCGAGACGCGCGACGTGCGCATCGTCCTGCGCCAGGGCGGGACGATCCGCGGGCGCGTGTTCGACGTCGAGGGGCGGCCCGAGAACGCGCGCTCGATCCGCGGCTGGTGCGATGGCCAATCGGGTTCGGGGGTCGACACCACGTCGAACGAGCGCGGCGAGTTCGTGTTGGAGCACGTCACCCCCGGACGCTGGACCCTGATGACCGAAGCGACGGAGGAGGAGACGGCGAAGGCGACGGACTCGAAGGGCCGCATCAATTACGACGTGCTCCAGGCGCGGCAGCGCAACGTCGAGGTCGTGGACGGTCAGACGATCGAGGTGCAGCTCGGCGGCGTCGAGAAGGACGCGATCGTCGTGCGCGGGAAGGTCACGCGTGGTGGCAAGCCGGTCACCGAGGTGGACGTGAACGCGTGGCTGCAGGGCGCTTCGACCGACGCGAACGCGCGGCGCAATGCGTCGTGCCGCGGGCGCGACGACGGCACCTACGAACTCGCGCTGTCGGGCCCCGGGATATGGAGCTTCTCGTTCCGCGTCGAAGGCGGCGCGTCCACCTCGCGCACGGCCGACATTCCGCCGGGGCCTTCCTTCGCGCTCGACGTCGACCTCCCGACGGGCCGGCTCGCGGGCCGCGTCGTCGATCGCGAGGGACGCGCGCTCGCGGAGCAGCACGTGCTCGTGACGCTCACGCCCGGGACGCCGCGCGACGGCCAGGCCTGGAGCTCGGGCAGCGCGCAGACCAACGCGGACGGGCGCTTCGCGATGGACGGCCTCGCGCCGGGGACGTACGAAGCGCGCGTCGGGCAGAACTTCGTCGGCTTCGGCGAGGCGCGCTACGGCAGCGCGCGACGCGGCGGGATCGTCGTCCCCGAGACAGGCAGCGCGGAGGAGGTCGTGATCGTGCTCGACCTCGCGGGGCAGATCATCGGGACCGTGATCGGCGCCGACGGCAACCCGTGTTCGGGCGCGGACGTTCGGGCCCTGCGGCTCGCTTCCGAGGGATACGACGCGTACGACACGGCTTCGGCTCGGACCGACGCGACGGGGAGCTTCACGATCGGCGGGCTCGCGCCGGGCACCTTCGAGGTGCGCGCCACCTCCGGGCGCGAGACGACGCGCGACGCTCCGCGGGTCGTCGTGCGCTCGAGCGAGAAGGCTGAAGCGCGGCTCGCGCTCGTCGTCGGCGGGACGTTGCTCGTGTCCGCGGTCGACGCGAGCGGGAAGCGCGTGGGGGCGTGGTGCGCCGTCGTCGATGAGTGGGGAAACGACGTCGCGCGCGCGACGCGCGTCGAGCAGGTTCCGGACCCCGCGGGCGGGAAGCCGTCCGTGCGCTACGGGCCGCTGCCGCCTGGGAGGTTTCGCGTCAGCGCGAAGAACCGGGATGGCGTCGAAGCGAGCGCGGAGGCGACGATCGCGAGCGGCGCGGAGGCGAGCGTCGTGCTCCAATACGGCGGCGCGCCGCGGTGAGTCGGACGCGCTAGGTGGATCGAGGACCCATGGCGATGCCGAGACGAACGAAGGTGTTGTTGGTTGCGTTTGCGATCGTCGTCGTGGCGGATGTGTTGTTCGTCGCGGGGTTGTTTCGGGGGTGTGGGAGGGCGTGAGTGGCGCGGGTGGCGGTCGCGCGGGCTTCCGCGTGGATGGAGGGGCTTCGTGCGGCTTGCGTCCGGTGGGGGGCGTGGCTGCGGACCGAGCGGGGGGGGTCCGGTCCGGGTACATGGGTAACAGAAGTGACCGGGCACATGGGTGACACTTCCAGGTGACGCGGGTCGCGGCGCCGTGTCTCGTGCCCGGATGCCTTGGCACGAGACCCAGCCTGTGAACGAGCGGTTGAAGTTCGTCGCGGCCGCCCAGAGCGGCCGTCATTCCATGACCGAGTTGTGCGCGAGCTACGGGATCAGCCGGAAGACCGGCTACAAGATCCTGAGTCGCTACGAGCGCGACGGTCCTGACGCGCTTCGCGATCAGTCGCGGGCTCCGCGCACGCATCCGAACCAGACGTCGGCGGAGCTCGAGGCCGCGATCTTGCGCGTGCGTAAGGCGCACCCGACGTGGGGCTCGAAGAAGATCCTGGCGATCCTCGCTCGCGACAGCGCGCACGAGGAGCTGCCCGCGCGCAGCACGGTGGACGCGATCCTGACCCGCGCTGGTGTCGTTTGTCCTCGACGCGGTCGTGTGCGACGTCAGCCGAGCTCCGCGCCCACCGTGGTGGCCGCAGCGGCCAATGACGTGTGGTCGATCGACTACAAGGGCTGGTTTCGTGTCGGCGACGGCACGCGCTGCGATCCGCTGACGGTGAACGACTCCTTCAGTCGAGTGTCGTTGGAGTGCCGCGCGCTGGTGTCGCCGAAGCTCGAGGACGTGCGTCACCGGCTCGAGGCTGTCTTCTGGCGCGTCGGACTCCCGCGCTTCATGCTCAGCGACAACGGCCCGCCTTTCGGCTCGAACGGGCTGGGAAAGCTGTCTCGCTTGGGCGTGTGGCTCATGCGCCTGGGCGTGCAGCCGGTGTTGATCGAGCCAGGCCGTCCGGACCAAAACGGACGCCACGAGCGCTTCCACGAGACGCTGAAGGCCGAAACCGCAATGCCGCCGCGCGCGTCGATCCGCGCGCAGCAAGACGCCTTCGCTCGCTTCCAGAAGCACTACAACGAAGAGCGTCCGCACGAGGCGCTTGGCATGCGCGTGCCTGCGCAGCTGTACACGCCTTCGCCGAGACCGATGACGCGTCACCTGCCGGACCACGAGTATGCGTCGAGCTTCGAGACGCGTCGGATTCGTCGCGACGGCACGATGAAGTGGGCTGGCGGCTACGTGTTCGTCGGCGAAGCGTTCGCGAACGAGTGTGTCGGCGTCGAGCAGACCGAAGAGGGACGGTGGCGCGTCCACTTGGGACCGATGCGGCTCGGTGTGCTCCACGAGCGCTCGCGAACACTCTTGCCGATCACGGCAAGCGGCGATTGAGCGACTGTCACCCATGTGCCCGGACACGGATCAAGCGATGAGCTCCGACAGCTCGTCGATCGCGCGAGGGAGAGCCTCCCCGGATGCCGTGCGCGCGCGCCCCCCATGGGGGGACCTCCGGGCCTGCGGCCCTTCGGGGCAGCTGCCGCAGGATCGACACGTCGATCCCGCCCGAGGGCAGGGGGCTCCGCCCCCTCGTACCCCCGAAAAAGTGTCACCCATGTGCCCGGTCATGACTGTTACCCATGTGCCCGGTTGCACAGGGGACAGGTGTCGGTCGGGGCGGTGCTGCCAGGTGAGACGACGCGGGGGAAGGGGCGCAACGGAGCACACGCGTGTGCTTCGCATCACGGACCCCGCACAAGCCAGGACCGGAGGACCGGTCCTGGCTTGCACGGGGTTCGATGGGCTCTCAGCATCGAGCGCGGGGCACGGCGAGAATGTGCGCGCGGCGCGAGCACTTCCGAAAGGAGTAGCTCAGCTGCGAGCGAGGGGCGTGCGAGAGCTCCTGGTCGGAGTCGATCAGAGCGACGCGATGTACTCGCGTACGCGCTCGACGCGCTCGCGCTTCATGGCGCGGATCTCGATCGAGAGCGACTCGAGGTCGGGGTAGTTCTGCGACTCGAAGTCGAAGTTCACGCGCCAGCCGCCGCCGTGTGACGCGATGAGTTTGCGGAACTCGCCCTTCGCTCCGCCGCCCGTCGGTCGCGCGTCGAGCGTCTCGACGAGCGGTGAGCGCGTGTAGCCACCCTTGTCCCACTGGTCGGCCATGCATCGCGGGAGCGTCTTGCACAGCTCGTCGGCGAGGTCGGTGAGGCGCGAGTCGTACTCGGTCGCGAGGCGCTCCAGGTTCTGAACGTCGACCTGCGACAGCGGCTTCTTCTCCGGGTTCAGCGTGCCGCCGTACCAATCGGGTCGATCGCGTCCGTCGGGCCACTCGAGCGTCCAGCTCACGTTCCCCGCGCGATCCTGCGGCGAATCGTGCACGATTTGGCGGCGGAACTCGGCCGCCACCGTCTCCCAGGGGAGGAGCCGGGCCTGTGCGTCGGGGTCGAGGTGGCGCGGGTCGAGCAGCGGTTCGATCTCCGCCCAGGACTTGCCGTAGTGCTCTTCCAGGAGCTCGCGCACGGTGCCGCGGCGCACTTCGGGCGCTTCGGCTTCGGTCGCTACGGCGCGCGCGAGGTCCGCGGGCGCCGCTTCCTCGACGCGCGGCGCGGCTGCGATCGGCGTGTCGGACTCCGGCTGCACGCGCACTCCGTCCTGCGCCGTCCAGCGACCGAGGAAGTAGAGCGTGCCCGCCGCCGCGAAGACGGCGGGCACGAGGACGAACGAGCGCATCGATGCGTTCATGATGGGCTCACCGGGGGACGCAGCTCGAGCATGAGAACTGGCCGTGGACCTCTTCGATCGTGTCGGGGTCGACGCAGTCCCCGACGATCTCGAAGAAGTAGGGCGAGCTGCCGCCGCACGAGAGCGTGATGCCGCCGCGGTAGATCTCGGTGTCCTGGCTGCCCGGGAACTTGATCGGCCCGAACTTCACGTCGCCGATGATCCCAGAGACGTAGACGCCGTCGCCGTTCGAAGATTGGTGGTTGCGCAGCACGAGCTCTGGATGACACGGATCCGGCGAGCACGCCGAGCCGTTCCACGAGCACGTGCCGTCGCGGCCGACCGTGAGCTCCGCCGTCGTGTAGGACATGCAGGTCCCGGTCTGGGTCTCGACGAAGAGCGGCACTTGCGAGGTGTCGTCACACCCCGAGCACGGGTTCGGGGGCGGACCACCGGAGCCGCCGGTCTGCACGAGGAGCAGAGAAGGGAGAAGGAGAGACTTCATGGTCGGGACGCGCTCCAACGAGCGCGGAGGATGGGATGTGGGCGGACAGGGGACCTTCCGCCGGACACGCGGTCCGCCGCCAGGCCGGGGAGAGAGCGTGCTCGAAGGCGAGAACGCGTGGCGTGGAGTGGGGGCCCGCCGGCCGCCCAGACGGGAACGGGGCCCTGCCGACGGGCATCCGGACTTTCCCGGAGGACCGGTGCAGGAAGCTCAGGAGGATCGAGGCGGTTGCCGCGCGTGCGGCGACGCACGCGCTGTGGTGGTCGCTCCCGTCGTCGCGGCGTGCGCATCCGCTACACTCGCCCGCCACGTGATCCGTGAACGAAGGCAATTCGCCCTGCGCTGGATGCTCGGCGTGTTGGCCGGCGCCGCGCTCGGCTGCGCCCAGAGCGTTCCCAGGCCGGTCGAGACGACGGAAGGACTCCCCGTGCTCGACGCCGGCGCGCGCCTGCTCGCCGTCCTCGCGGGCAGCGCGGACGAGCACCTCGGCATCGCGCTCGCGTCCGCGGGCGATCTCGACGGCGACCAGCGCGCCGACCTCGTGCTCGGCACGCTGCGCGACGCGCGACCGGGCGGCGACGGACCGGCGCGCGTGCACGCGTACTCGCTCGCGAAGCGCAGCGCGCTCTACACGCTCGAAGGGCGCGATCCGGTCGGCGCGGACGCCTTCGGTGAACGCTTGGTCGTCGTCGGCGACGTCGACGGCGACAAGACGTACGACGTCGCGATCGGCGCGTGGCGCGCCGAGGAAGGCCGCGGCGTGCTCGACGTGCGCTCGGGTCGCGACGGACGTCTGATCACGCGCGTGCACGGCCTGCCGCCGTGGGAAGAAGCGTTCGGCGCCGCGCCCTCGGCCGTGGGGGACGTCGACGGCGACGGAACGCTCGACGTCGCGGTCAGCGTGAACCGCTCGATCACGAAGGTGTTCGGCGCGAAGGACGGGCGCGAGCTCGCGCAGTTCGCCGGCACGCCGATCTCGCTCTCGGGCGACCTCGACGGCGACGGCAAACACGAGCTGCTCGTGTTCGACGGGCCGCCGCGCGACGAAGCGATGCTGTGGACGAGCGCCGTGCGTACGGCGCGCGTCGTGTCGACGGCGAAGCACGCGGACCTCCTGCACCTCGACGGCGGCGCGGACCTCGCGCGCCTCGAGGCGCACGGGAGCGCGGGCGACCTCGATCGCGACGGCTTCGTTGATTGGATCGTTGCGGGCCGTCCGAACGACACGGGCGAGGACGACCGCGTGCCGGGCCAGCGCGAACGGCGCGTGCGCGTGCTGTCGGGCAAGACGGGCCGCGAGATCCTCGGCTTCAGCGTGGCGCTCCCGCAGCGCGGTCGCATCCATCTCGCGCTCGGCGTGGGGGACCTCGACGGCGACGGCGCGGGTGAGGTGCTCGTCGCGGGCCACGTCGAGGAGGGCACGCCCGCGGCGTTCGTCGAGCTCCGCTCGTTCCCCGACGGGAAGCTCGCGCACCGGTTCACCAGCGCGAACTGGAGCTTCGGCACCGCGGCGACCGCGTTGCCCGATCAAGACGGCGACGGCGTCGCGGAGCTCGTGCTCGGCGAGTACGAGAGCGCGGCAGAGGAACGTTGCGCGGGTCGCGTATACGTGATCGGGTTCGCGAAGAAAGCGCGGCCCTGAACGCGGTGGAGCGCAACGGGGCATGGACCGTTGCCGTGTTCGCGACATCCCACGTCATGATCGGCTGGGTCGTCGTGTGGTGAGCGCGCGCACGGGATCCGCGGCGACGACCTGACCCTCGAATCCAGGGCAGCTCCGTGAGCGGAGCGCTCCGTCGGCGCTCCGCCGAGGCGTGGCGCCACGCTCTCCGTCCCAAGCTCCCCGACCGCCTGCGGGATGTGGGATTTCCGAAACCGGCGACGAGGCGC
This sequence comes from Planctomycetota bacterium, assembly GCA_016714045.1. Taxonomy (GTDB): domain Bacteria; phylum Planctomycetota; class UBA1135; order UBA1135; genus JADJNY01. The sequence continues at coordinate 94,360 of JADJNY010000001.1, forward strand.
GCGGGGAGTTTCGGGGACTCGATCCGCTTCGCGGCATCGACCGCACCCGCGGGCGACCGCGAGGAGCCTCGAGCACCGGCGACGGAGCAACCCGTCGCTGCGACTTCAAGGAGACCCTCCACATGCGAACCCGCATCCTGACTGCTCTCTGTTCTCTCGTCCTCGCGCTCTCCGTCGGGGCGGAGGAGGATGGCCCCGCCGGCGCCTTCCACGTCGCCTGTGGGGCCGCCTCGCCGCCGCAAGCGGTCGCGGTCGGCACGTCCGTCCAGCTCGGGAGCTTCCCGGGGGTGGCCGCTGCCATGGCCGCGGCGGCGAATCCTGCGTTCAGGAACCAGCTGCGTGAGAAGCTCGCGCAGACCGTGCTCGCGTACTCGACCTGCGCCTTGTGCCCGCCCGGGTCCACGGCACCGAAGTGCAGCGGGATCTACCGCGCCATCGACGCCGTGCCGGCCGATCTGTCGTACGCCATCGTCGGCAACGCCGACGGCACGTTCAGCGTCGAGGTCCTGGTGGTGGGGCCGTTCTCGTATTCCCTGGAATGCGGGCTCTGCCCGACGGGCGGCGCGTGAGCGGTCACGACGATCGTCCGAGGCAGCGCGAGAACGACCGCCCCGCGCGGACGTTCGTCGACTGGGCGGCGGCGGCGACCTTCGTCGTCGCCGCCGTCCTCGCGCTCGTTCTCGCGTGGAACGCTCGCCCGGCGCAGCCAGCCTTCGCTTCCTCGTCCGCGCGCAAGTCGATCGCGCCGGCGGCTGAGCCCGCGTCTGTCGCGTTCGCCATGGAAGCCGCGCGCGCTCCCGAGCGCGCCAGCGCGGCAAACGCCGCGAAGGACGACGACCGCGTGCGCATCGTCGTGCGCGACGACGCCGGGCGGGACGTGCTCGGCGTCGGGCTCGAAATCCGCGCGCACGGCGCGGCGACGTGGAGTCCGGGTGAATTCGAGCTCGACGAGCACGACTCCGTGTTGCGCGTCCCCGCGCGGCTTTTCGAGTCGCACCGCGTGCGCATCGGCGCACCATGGCACGTCTGGAACGAATTCGATCCCGCGCTCGTCGGCTCCGTGTGCGAGCTCGAGCGCGCGGGTGCGATCCGCGCCGCCGTGCTCGACCCCGATCCGGCGCGCGGCGCGCGGTGGAGGATCGTCGGGCCCTCCGGCGAGGAACACGACCGCGCCGCGGAGGCGACGGCGGCCTTGTTCGACCGCCTGCGGCTCGGCGTGCACCAGGTCGAGCTGTCGGTCGTCGATGCCGGCGTCGTCGAGAGCTTCGAGGTCGTCGTGGAGCCCGGGCGCACGCAGAGCGTGTTCGCGTCGCTCCCAAACACGGGCGACGCGCGCCTGGGCGCCCTCGTGCTCACGCTCTCAGGGCGCGAGCTGCCGGATCTCGCGCGCTCGTTCCCGCTCGTCGCGCACGTGGAGGCGGACGCCGGGGCTTCGGCGATCGACGAGCTGTCGGATCGTCTGCATCACACCGTGCTCGACGTCTTCGGCAGCACGTGGTCGACGCGCTTCGACTCGCTCCAGCCTGGGCTCCGCTCCGTGCTGCTCGAGCCGCTCGGGATCCGACGCTCGTTCGAGCTCCGCCCCGGCGCGACCGCGACGCTCCGGATCGAGCTCGACGACCTGGCGTGGACGGCCGTGACGTTTCATCAGTCGACGACGGGCACCGCGTTCGTCCCGCAGGCCGTGTCCGCGTCCCTCGTCGCAAACGACCTGAGCACGACGGTCGCGCCCTGGCTCGCGAGCGACGGATCGCTCGCGCATGTCTTCTGCACGGCGCCGGGGGAGCTCGTCGTCGCGGGGCGCGACGAGGCCTGGGCCGCGGCGCCGACGCGCGTGCAGGTCGGTCCCGGCTGGAACGCGGCCGTCGTCGAGGCCGTGCCCGTCGGCCGTGTCACGGTGCAGCTCGACCCCGGGCGCTTCGAAGTCCCGGAGGGATACTGGGGCCAGATCGTGGCGTTGCGCGCGGACGGGAGCTCCGCCGTGCTCGGCAGTCGGCTACGACTCGGGCCTGAGCTCTCCGCGCGCGCGCTCGAGCTGGTCGTCCCCGCGAACGAGCCGGTCGAGGTTCGCACGCCGGCGGTCCTCGGGCGCGAGGCACAACGGCTGCACGTCGTCGTCCCGTCCGGCCAGCAGGTCGAGCGCCGCGTGCCCGCGCTTTGAACCCGTCGGCGCTCCCGCGCGACGTGCGCGGGGGCGCCGGCCGCCCATGGACTCGAGCGCGGGGCATCGAGAAGGGAATTCCCGGTCGGATCGCGCGCATGAGAGCCCCCTCGGCCGGAGCGTTGCTTCGGCCGAGCGGCGTCTTCCGCCGATCCGTGCTGCGACGGTCGGAGGAAGCAGAGCCCCGAGGCGTCCGAAGGCTCCAGGGCTCGAGGTCTTCGGGCCTCGACCGCCCGCTGCGCACGGCCTGCATGGCGCTCCCTCGGCCCTTCCTCTATTAATGACCGCATGACCCGCTCGCTCGACTCGCTCGCGTCCGCGCTCCAGGCGCGCGTCTTCTGGGGCGTGTTCCTCGGCGCGCTCGGGCGCCTGGCACTTTGGGGGTTCCTCGTCTGCGGCACGCTCGCGCTGCTCCTGCGCTACGTCCTGCGGCTCGAGCGCGCCGACGCCGCGTGGGCGCTCGCGCCGATGGCGCTCGTCCCGCTCGCCGCGTGGATCGTCGCGCGCCGCCGCCGTCTTTCGCACGCGGGCGCCGTGACGTGGCTCGATCTGCGCACGGACGCGAACGGGGCCTTGCTCACCGAGCTCGAGCTCGCCGACGCGCGGTGGACCTCGCGCACCGACGCCGCGCTCGCGCGTTCGCTCGCTCTGCCGCGTCCGCGCCTCGGACGGCCCGCGCTGCAGACTTTCCCCGCGCTCGCGTTCGCCGCGGCCGCGCTGTGGATCGAGCTGCCGCGCGATCCCGTCCTCCCGCCGCGCAAGCTCGAGGACGCGCTCGTCGAACGCGTCGAGGAGAAGCTCGAGACGTTGAAGGAGGAGGTCGCGCTCGAGCCCGAACTCGAAAAGGAGCTCGAAGCGCGCCTCGAACGCCTGGAGGACGAGCGCGGCGATCCCGAACAGGCCTTCGAAGCGATCGACGGTCTCGACGAGCGCCTGGAGCAGGAAGGCGAGCGCCTCGCCGAGACGATCCAGGACGCGCAGGACTCGCTCTCCCAGGCGAGCGAGTCCGCCGCGAGCGACCCCGAGAGCGCGCAGAAGGAGCTCGAGCAGGCGCTCGGCGAGCTCGCGAAGGCGGGCCTCGAGAAGAACCTGTCCGAAGAACTGAAGAGCCAGCTGGGTTCGGACTCGCTCGAGCTCCCGCCGGGCACGAAGCTCGACGCGCGGAAGATCGAGGCGCTGTCGAAGGAGCTCTCTGAAGCGCTCGCGACGAAGCTCGACAAGCTCGGCAAGGCGGGCCTCGCGAAGATGGGCAAGCTCGGCAAGAAGGGCGAGCTCGCGAAGCTCGACGACTTCGAGCCGACCGGCCACGTCTGCGACGAGAACTGCAAGAAGAACCCCGGCGGGACATGAAAGGGCACTGGTCGCGCCGGGTGCGCGACGACCGACGGTGACGGGAACCCTGGACGCGGCGGCATCAGTCGCGGCCGCGCCGACGCCGAGCTCACGTGGGGCGAGGAGTCGCAGGGCCGAACGGACCAGTTCGAGGCGAAGGCGCTCGACCCGGCGCAAAGCCTCGACCTCGAGCACAGCGCGCTCCTCGGCGTCGGTGCGGGCGCGCCGAACGTCGCGCCCGAGGCGGAGTCCGCCGGCGGCGGGGACGTGCAGGCCTCGACCGGCAAGAGCGCGTGGCGCCGACGCCTCGCGCCGCACCACCGCCAGGCCGTGAAGGAGTTCTTCGGCCCGGCGGGCGGCAAGTGACGCGGAGCGCGCTGAAGCGCTCCGCCTCGCGATCCATCCCGCTGCGAAGCGTCGACGCGCGCGTCGGCGCGGCACGGCACGAAATGGAGCGCCCCGTCCCCGCGTAGCGCGCCGCTCGCGGCGCAGCGCCGCGCGCGTTCCGTCCCCGTCCGCTGCTATCCTGTGCGCGCGTCGGCGGTCTTCCCCGTCCGCCGTCCCCCCGAGCCCCGAGAGGAGAGTCGATGTCGAGCGTCGTCCGCCCGCCCGTGCCCCCGTTCGTCCGCGTCGCGCTCGCCCCGCGGAGGGCGCGATGAAGAACGACGCGACGCTGATCGCCCCCGACGAGCTCGAGCGCGCCAAGGCGCAGGCCGAGCGCATCCAGGACGGCCTCGACCGGACGCTGTTCGACCAGTAGGAGCTCACGAAGCTCGTCGTCGTCGGCTGCCTCGCGCGCGGTCACGTGCTGCTCGAAGGTCTGCCTGGCCTCGGCAAGACGGAGCTCGTGAAGGCGCTCGCGACGCTGCTCGGGATCTCCTTCAAGCGCCTGCAGTTCACGCCCGACCTCCTGCCCGGCGACGTGACGGGCGGGCACATCCTGGAGGAGACGCCGAAGGGCCGCGCGCTCGTGTTCCACCCCGGGCCGATCTTCACGAACGTGCTGCTCGCCGACGAGATCAACCGCGCGTCGCCGAAGACGCAGTCCGCGCTGCTCGAGGCGATGCAGGAGCGCCGCGTCACCGTGCTCGGCGAGACGCACCCGCTGCCGGCGCCGTTCTACGTGCTCGCGACGCAGAACCCGATCGAGCTCGAGGGCACGTATCCCTTGCCCGAGGCGCAGCTCGACCGCTTCCTCTTCAAGCTCGACGTGCCGACCGTCGGCCGCGGCGCGCTCGAGTCGATCCTGACGACGCGCCGCATGGGCACGCCGCCGAAGCTCGAGGCCGTGACGAATGGGGCGGAGCTCGCCGAGCTCTTCCGCGCCGTCGACGCGATCCACCTGCCGCGCGCCGTCGCGAACTGGATCGCGCGTCTCGTGCACGCGACGCATCCCGGCTCGGACCTGGCGCCTGCGAAGGCGAAGAGCTACGTGCGCTACGGCGCCTCGCCGCGCGCCGCGATCGCGGTCGCGGAGGCCGCGCGCGCGCACGCGCTGCTCGCGGGCCGTCCCAACGCGGGCTTCGACGACGTGCGCGCGGTCGCGCTGTCCGCGATGGCGCACAGGATCGTCCTCGACTACCGCGCGCGCCTCGACGGCTTGAACGGACGCGCGATCGTCGCGGAAGTGCTCTCGAACGTCTCCGAGCTCGCGGAGGCGCTGCCGAACGACGTGGTCGAGCGGGTCTAGGGAGGTGCTCGTGATCACGCTTCGCTCTCTGTCGCGCGTCGCGGCCTTCGCGTTCGCGCTCGCTTCGATCCAAGGCGCTCCTGCATCCGCAGCGCCGGCGCAGCTCACCGTGGTCGCGCCGCAGGCGACGGGCGCGCCGACGAGCTCGCACCGCCCGCCGATGTCGGCGACGCTCACCGACGCTCAGGTCGACGTCGTCGCATGGTCCGCCTGGCCCGAGATGCTCTACCAGGGGCTCCAGCCGCTCGTGTTCGAGCTCACGAACCGAAGCGAGGACGAGCGCACGATCGATCTGTCCCTTGCGCGCGGCTGGGGCGACGACCGCTGGACCGTCGAGGAGAGCGTGACCGTCGCCGCCGGCGCGCGCGAGCGGCTCGAGCTCTTCGCGCCCGTCGCGCGCAGCTACGACAGCGCGTACACGGCGACGATTCGTTCGCGCGGCGAGACCACGTACATCAACAACCTCGGCGCGAACCAGCCGCCGAACCCCACGGTGTGGCCGGTGATCTACGTGCACACGGCCGCGCGCACGCCGCAAGCCGGCGCCGTCGAAGTGTGGGGAGCCGCGCTCGGCTCGATCACGCCCGAGGGCCTGCCGCACCAGGAGACGCCGGAGCCGCCGATGGTGCGCGTCCACATGGGCGGCGTCGGCCCCATGCCCATTCCCGCGGCGACGACGGCGACGTCGTCCGCGTGGAGCGTCGCGGTGACGGCCGTGCCCGTCGAGGAGCTCCCCGCGCGCTTCGAGCCGTACACGAGCTTGAAAGGCGTGATCCTCGACGCGCAGGGCGCACTGCCGCGTTCCGACGTGCTCGACGCGCTGCTCGCGTGGACGCGCCTCGGCGGTTGCCTCGTGTTTCAGGGGCCGGAGGCGCGCGCGAAGGCGCTCGCGGTGCCCGGCGCGGCGGCGTGGATCGAGGAGCGCTTCCTGCTCTCCGCGAGCGGCGCCGATGCGGTCTACGCATGCGGTCAGGGCGCGCTCGTGCTCGCGGGCTCGGCGGACGTCCAGACCGTGCAGACGATCGCGGACGCGCCGCGGCACGCGTCGGCCATCGAGACGATCGGTCGCGGGCTCGTGCACGGGGTCTCGTTCGCCAGCTCGCCGCAGCACGAGGTGGAGCTCGCGTCACTCCCAGGACTCTCGGGGCTCGACCTGCCGTACCGCGCGCTGACGCTTCTGCTCGTGCTCTTCGCCATCGTGATCGGGCCCGTGAACCTGATCGTCGTGCAGAAGCTCAAGCGACCCGCGCTCCTGCTGGTCACGGTGCCCTTGATCGCGCTCGTGTTCTCGGTCGGGCTGTTCGCGTACGGTGCCGTTTCGCAGGGACTCGGCACGCGCGCGCGCTCCCATTCGATCACCTGGCTCGACCAGCGCACGCACGGCGCGACGACGCTCGAGGTGCGCTCCCTCTTCGCCGGCATGCCCGCGGGGGACGGCTGGAGACCGGGCCCGGGCGTCGCGTGCGTCGCGCTGCCGCACCGCAGCGGATCGACGGGGCAGCTCCGCCTCGACTTCCGCGAGGGCCTCGCGTACACCGGCGACTACCTCCCCGTGCGGCGCGAAGTGCGCGAGGCGTTCCTCGTCGATCGCGCGGCGCGCGCGCGGCTCTCGTTGACGCGGAACGGCGAGCGCATCACGGTCGAAAACGGCCTCGGCGCGGGCATCGCGAGCCTCGTCCTGCGCGACGCCGACGGCGACTGGCACGTGTCCACCGGCCGGATCGACGCCGGCGCGAGGGCGGAGTTGGAGCCCGTCACCGCCGCGAACCTTGCGATGGACCGCGTGCACGAGACCCTCGCGAGCGTCGAGGCCGTGGCGAGCGTGACCGACCCGTTCACTGGGACCTACGTCGCGCGTCTCGAGGCGTCCGCGTTCGTCGACGCGTGCGGCGTCGAGTACGCGGAAGAAGAGAGCGTGCACGTCGTCTTCGGCGTGCTCGAGTCGGAGGGCGGTGGACGATGACGCTCGCGCTCGAGATCCGCTCCATCACGAAGACGTTCGGCGCGCTCAAGGCCGTCAACGAGGTCTCGTTCCAGGTGAAGCGCGGCGAGATCCTCGGCTTCATCGGCCCCAACGGCGCGGGGAAGACGACGACGATGCGCATTTGCGCGACGCTCGAGTACCCCGACCACGGCGACGTGTTCGTCGACGGGCACTCCGTGCTCACGTACCCGCGCGAGGTCCGCGCGCGCCTCGGCTTCATGCCCGACTCGTACGGCGCCTACGCGAACACGACGATCTGGGAGTATCTCGACTTCTACGCGCGCGCCTACGGCCTGAAGGGCGCTTCGCGCTCGAAGCGCGTGGGCGAGGTGATGGACTTCACGCAGCTCGGCGACCTGCAGGAGAAGGAGATCGCGACGCTCTCGAAGGGCATGAAGCAGCGCTTGTGCCTGGCGAAGACGCTGTTGCACGACCCATCCGTGATGATCCTCGACGAACCGGCGGCGGGGCTCGATCCCCGCGCGCGCGTCGAGCTGCGCGAGCTCGTCCGCGCCCTCGCGGGCATGGGCAAGGCGATCCTCGTCTCGTCGCACATCCTCACCGAGCTCGCGGAGATGTGCGACGGCGTCGCGGTCATCGAGCGCGGCACGCTCAAGTTCGAACACCAGGGCACGCCGGAGGACTTGTCCAAGCTGCTCGCGGCGCTCGTCGCGCAGGGCCTCGCGCCCGTCGAGTTCGCGCCGCGCGAGGCGAACCTCGAAGAAGTGTTCCTGTCGCTGACCGAAGGGGGGAGCTCACGAGGCGCCGCCGCGACGGCCGGGGCGTTCCGTGTCGCGCCGCGCGCACGTCCTTCCCCGACGTGCTGAACCCGATCCTGGTGAAGGAGCTGCGCTCGGCGCTGCGCGGGCGCTACTTCCGCATCCTGTTCCCGTTCACGCTGCTTTCCGCGACGGTGATCGCGGTGCTCGTGCTCGTCGACCGCTCGGGCTTTCGCTCGGACACGCTCGGGCGCGACCTCTTCCAAGCGATGTACGCGTGCCTGCTCTTCGCGGTCACGGGGCTCGTGCCGTTCTCCGCGTTCCTGTCGATGGGGAACGAGTGGGACGAGCACACGTACGACCTGCTCGTCCTCTCGCGGCTGCGGCCGCTGCAGATCGCGCTCGGGAAGCTCCTGTCCGCGGGGATCGAGGGCCTGCTCTACTTTTCCGCCTTCACGCCGCTGCTCGTCTTCGCGTTCCTCCTGCGGGGCATCGACATCACGTCGATCGTGCTCCTGCTCGTCGGCGCATGGGTCGCGTCCGCGTCGACGTCGGCCGTCGCGCTCGCGCTGTCGAGCTTGAGCCGACTGCGCATCGTGCGCGTGGTGCTCATGGCGCTCCTCGCGGCGATCCTGTTCGGAGCGAACATCGGCGCGAACGCGTTCGTCGACGACTACCTGCGCAGCCCGTCGCCGATGGACACGGTGGAGGACTGGCAGACGCTGATCCTCACGCTGTCGCTGATGGGACTCCCCGGGTTGCTCGCGCTCGCCGTCGCGTCGAGCCGCCTCGCGCACGCCGAAGAGAACGCGTCGACCGCGCCGCGCGTGCTCATGACCGGGTTGCTCGTGTTCCTGCTGGGCATGGCCGTGTGGGCGCACGCGGGGTCGCCGTCGAGGCACGGACCGTTCGTGATGGGGCTCTTGCTGCTCATGGGCGTCGCCCTATGCGACCTGTTCTTCGTCACCGAGCGCGAGAGCCTGTCCCGCCGCGTGCGGCTCCTCGTCCCCCAGGGCCGCGTGCGCGCGCTCCTCGCCGCGCCCTTCCTCCCGGGCGGCGGGCGCGGAGTCCTGCTCTTCTTCTTGCACGTGGTGTTGATCCTCGCGGCGGTCGCGATCCAGTGCGTTGGTTGGGGAACGGGCGGTGGTCGCACGACGGGGGAGTTCACGTCCGTCGGTGTGTTCGCGGCGTACGTCGTCGTCTACCTCGGGCTGCCCATGCTCGTCGGCTCGCGCTGGACGGACGATCCGCGCATGCGCCTTCTCCTGCGCGTCCTGATCCCGGTGGGGACGCTCCTCTCCGTGTTCGTGCCCGCGCTCGTCGGCTTTCTCGTCGACTTGCCCCAGTGGACGCGGATGGAGCATCCGCTCGATCCCGTGTGGGTCGCCGTGGAGTGCGGCATCGACGGGTACGACGCGAGAGCGCTCGGCGTCGCGGCCGTCGTCGTCGCCGGGCTCGTCGTGCTCCTCAGCGTGCCGCGCGTCGTGCGCGGGCTCGGCGAGGTTCGGACCGCGGCCGGGGAGCGCGACCAGCGCCAGCGCGCGCTCCCGGCGGAGGCTTCGCGTGCCGCCTGAGGTCGTGCTTTCCTCGGCCGGCGCGGCGCCGCGCGCGCCGGCGTTCGCTCGAACGGCGGAGTGGCTCGCCGAGCGCGCGACGCCGCTCCTCGTGAAGGAGGTGCGCCAGGCGCTGCGCGGACGCTGGTTCAAGTCGGCGCTGCTCGTGTCGCTCGCGCTGACGACGCTAGCGGGCTTCATCGTCCTCGGTGTCGTCATCCCGCTCTCCGAGGGCCAGATGAACGGCTACGAGGGCCTGATCCTCTTCGGCGCGTGCTTCAGCGCGACGGCGATCGGCGCGGCGGGGATCGTCCCGTTCGCGGCGTTCTCGTCGATGAACGCCGAGGCGGAGGAGAACACGCTCGAGCTCCTGCTGCTCTCGAACCTGTCGCCGCTCGAGATCGTGCTGGGCAAGCTCGGCTCGTCCGTGCTGCAGGCGCTGCTCGTGTGCTCGACCGCGTTGCCGTTCGCCGTCGTCGCGTGGAACCTGGGCGGTCTGCCGCCCTCCGTGCTCGTGCTCGCGCCGCTCTTCACCGTCCTCGGCTCGGCGTGCTTCTCCGCGATCGGCATCGCACTGTCCACCCTGTCGCGCACGCGGTGGGTGCGTGTCGTGCTGATGGTCTTGTTCGGCTTCTTCCTCTTCAACTTCGCGCAAAACGTGCTCCTGTTCGCGTTCCTCGGCGCGGCCGCCGCCTTCCTGCCGGGGGCGGGCGGGGTCCCGCTCGTCGAGTTCTCGGTCGCGGGGTCGATCCTCTCCGTCGCGTTCCTCGGGGTCGCGGCCACGTTCGCGAGCGACCTACTGTCCCACCGCGAGGAGAGCGGCTCGACGCCGATGCGGCGCGTCGTCGCGGCGTTGACCATCGTCGGCGCGGTCGCTGTCGCCCTGTGCGGCGCCGTGTCGACCGGGGGCGGCAGCGCGTTCGGCGTCGGATCGAGCGCCGGGAGCGCTCCGCTCGGCGTGATCGTGCTGGGGGCGGTGCTGGCCGTGATCGCCCTGCCGCTCGCGTGGTGCTGCACCGAGAGCGAGGCGCTCCCGCTCGGCGCGCGCGCGCGTCCGCCCCGACGGGGTGTGATGAGCGGGCTCGGCCTGCTGTTCGTCAGCGGCGGCGGCCGCGGCGCGTGGCTCGCGACGGCCGCGTTCGGGCTGCTCGGGTTCGCGCACGTCGTGGGCAGCGTCGTCGGCGCGCGGGGCTGGAGCGCGAGCGCGACGCAGGGCCTCGTACTGCTCCTCACGGCGTGGATCTGGCTGCTCTTGCCCTCGGTCGTCTTCTCACCCTTCACGGCGCGGCTCCCGATGCGCCTCGCCGCGCGCGCTGCGCTGTGGTTCTTCCCATGGATCGCGTTCCTCGGGACGTCGCTCGTCTTCGTCGCGTTGCGCGGTCCGGGCGTCCACGCGATGGAGAACGCAGCGAACCCGTTCTGGCTGATGCAGGCGATCGACTCGACGGGGCGGCCCGAGGACGCGGCCGCGGGGGTTCTCCTCGTGCTCACGGCCGGCGTGACGCTCGCGGCGAACGGGTGGCGCATGTTCCAAAGCGTGCGCGAGGTGCGCAGCGCGATGACGGAGCGCGACGCGCTCGAACGGAAGGTCCTCGATGCCGCGCCCCAGTCCTGAAGCGCACGCGCTCGCCGAGCGGTACCGGCTCGCGCTGCTCGAGACGCCGACGCGCGGCGTGATGGGGGAGCGCATGGGCCGCGGCGTCGGCTCGTCGCTCGAGTTCCAGGACCGGCGCGCGTACTCCGTCGGCGACGACGTGCGGCACCTCGACTGGCGCGCGTTCGCGCGCACGGACCAGTTCTACGTGCGCCAGTACCGCGAGGAGATCCTGCCGCGCGTCGACCTCGTGCTCGATGCATCGCGCTCGATGGGGCACCACGCGGACAAGGCGCAGCTCGCGGTGGACCTCGCGGTCCTGCTCGCGGAGTCGGGGCGGGCGGACGGACTGCACGTGAACGTGCTCCGCGCGGGCGACCGGCCGGCGCCCGTCCCGATCGAGCGCCTCGCGGACGAGGGCGTCGAGTTCGATGGGCGCACGCCACTCGCAGCAACGCTCGCGGAACTCAGCCCACTCTTGCGGCCGGATTCCTTGCGGGTGCTCGTGAGCGACTTCCTCTTCCCGCACGAACCCCGCGCGCTACTCCAACCGCTCGCGGATCGCGGCGGCGGGCTCGCGGTCGTTCAGGTGCTCGCGCGCGAGGAGCGCACGCCGTCGTTGTCGTCCGCCCTGCGCCTCGTCGACTGCGAGGACGACGCGACGCTCGACCTCGTCGTCGACCGCGTGACGATCGAGCGCTACGTGGAGCGGCTCGAACGCCTCTCGAAAGCGCTGGAGGAAGAAGCGCGGCGCCTCGGCGCGCGCCACGCGCAGCTCGTCGCGGGCGCTCCGCTCGCCGCCGCGTGCCGTGACGTGCTCGTGCCGGCGCGCATCGTGGCGCCGGCGTGAGTCACTCGGTGTAGGCCTTGCCTGCGCGGTAGAGCGCGAGGCGCGCCTGGGCGCCCTTCGCGGCGTCGGCCCGGCCCGCGGCGTTCGCGAGCTCCAGCGCGTGCGTCGCGGCCTCGATCGCGCCGGCGAAGTCGCCGCGGCGCGCGCGGACCACGCCGAGGATGTCGAGCACGTCTCCGTCGCCCGGGGCCTTTGCATGGCACTCCTCCGCGAGCTGCAGTGCCTCGGCGACGTCGGCGTCGGACGCGTTGCGCGCCGTCGCGAGCTCGAACGAGAGCTGCATCGCGAAGTACGTCCCCTCCGGCAGCGCGCGACGCGCTGCGCGCAGCGCGACGACGGCCTCCGTCTTCCCCTTCGTGAACCGCAGTCCGGTGTACAGCGCCTGGTGCGCCGGCGCGCAGAGCGGATCGAGTTGGAGCGCGCGCCGCAGGTGCTCGATGCCGGCTTCGAAGCGGCGGAGCGCGAACAGCCCGTTCGCGAGGTTCGTGTGCGCGTTCGGCGACGTCGGTTCGAGCTCGACGTGGCGCTGGAAGTGCGGGAGCGCCTCGTCGAGCTTGCCCGAGCGCGCGAGGAAGCCGCCGAGGTGGCCTTCGCTCTGCCCGTCGTGCGGATCGAGCTCGATCGCACGCCGGTAGCGGGCGAGGGCTTCCTCCGATCGTCCCGCGGCCGCGAGCGCGTCGCCGAGCTGGCAGAGCCGCTCCGTGTCGTTCGGAGAGCCCGCCAGGCTGCGCTCGAACGAATGGACGGCCTCGGCGGCTTGCTTGAGGGCGAGCTGCGCGGCGCCCTGGATCTCCCAGAGGTGGCTCGATTGCGGGCTCTTCTGCACGAGCGGCGCCACGAGCGCGAGCGCCTCGGCGTGCCGACCCGTGCGCAGGAACGCGCGCGCGTGCACGGCGCCGTTGTAGACGTCCGTCATCGTCTTGGGGTCGGCGCGTTGCGGCGCCGCGGCATCGTCCTCGACGTCGTCGCCCTCGACGTAGCCGAGCTTCGAGAGCGCGGCGCGCGACTCGAAGCCGAGCTGCACGGGGACGGCGGGCCGGCGCGGGCTCTGCGCGCGCAGCTTCGCGAGCAGCGCGTCGAGCGTCGCGTGCGCGCCCGCTTCGGCGTCGAGCTGGTTCTTCGTCTCGAGCGGGTCGGCGACGACGTCGTACAGCTCCGAGGCGGGCGCGCGGATGTACTTCCAGCGGTCCGAGACGACGCCGTAGAGAGGCTCCCAGCCGAACGCGCGCATCGGGTACTCGGTCTCGAGGAAGACCGGACGCTCGCGCGCGGGTTCGCCGCGCAGCGCCGGCGCGAAGCTCGTCCCATCGGAGCCCGCGGGCGCGGGCGTCCCGAGCACATCGAGGATCGTCGCGCGGACGTCGACGAGGCCGACGGGCGCCGCGACCGTCGCCCCGGAGCGGATCGGGCTCGGGCCCGCGACGATCATCGGCACGCGCATCGTCGTGTCGTAGAGGAAGAGCCCGTGGCCCTCGACGCCGTGCTCGCCGAAGTCCTCGCCATGGTCGGCGCAGACGACGATGCAGGTATTCGCGAGGCGGCCCGTGCGCTCGAGCTCGCGGAGCACCTTGCCGAGCTCCGCGTCGATCGCCGCGATCTCGCCGTCGTACGGGTCGTCGAAGTCGCGGAAGCCCTCCGGCGGAACGTGCGGGTCGTGCGCGTCGTAGTAGTGCAGCCACGCGAAGAACGGACGCTGCGCGGGCTGGGCGAGCCACGCGAGCGCGGAGCGCGTGACCTCGTCGCACGGACGTTCGACCTGTCCGCTCGCCTGGAGCGGGCGATGGCTCAAGTCGTCGTAGCGCTCGAAGCCCCGTGCGAGTCCGAAGCGCCGGTCGAGCACGCCGCACGCGACGAACGCGGCGGTCGCGTAGCCGCGCTTCGCGAGCTCCTCGGGGAGGAGCGCGGAGGCGCCGTTGACCGCGCCTTGGAAGTTGATGTGCAGGCCGTGCCCACCCGGGTAGTCGCCCGACAAGAGCGTCGCGTGCGACGGCAGCGTGTAGGGCGTCGACGCGTAGGCGCGCTCGAACCGCACGCCGCGCGCCGCGAGGGCGTCGAGGTTCGGCGTGCGCGCCTTCGCGTACCCGTAGCAACCGAGGCGGTCGGCGCGCACGGTGTCGAGCGTGACGAGGAGCACGTTCGGCCGCGGATCGGGCGCGCTCTCGCCGCTGCAGCTCCCGAGCGAGAGGAGTGCGCCGAGCACGAGCGGAACGAGCGCTCGAACGGAGCGCGGCGCGGGCTGAGGACGGCTCGGAGCGACGTGGGCGGTGTGGAGCATCGGACGCGGCATCGTAGCAGTCGTGGCGCGTCGTCGAGCAGCTCGGTCGTGCTCCAGCGGTCGGGGTCGGCCTGCATGTCGTGCTCCCGATGCCGCCGCGGCCGGCGCCGTTGGGCGCGGCGTTCGATTCCCCTGCGCGGCGTGGACGGCGGGTCAGCGGTCGAGGCGTTTCCCGGCCGCGCGGCGCGCCTTCTCGAGCGCGTCGGACACGCTCGGGGCCGGTCCGCGCGCCTGGGGCGCGGCGGCGGGGGCCGCGGTCGGAGCCGCCGTCGTGCCTGCCGGGGTCGGTGCCGGCGCGCTCGGAGTCGTGCTCGCGCTCGCCGCCGTCGCCGGTCGCAGCGCCCTCCGCGCGGCCCGCTCCGCGCGCCACCGCGTCACGAACGCCGGCATGCGCACCAGGTTCCCGAGCTGCAACCGGCGGATCGCGATCTCCGCGAGCAGTGCCAAGAGCGCCGCCAGGATCAACTCGCGCGCGATCACGCGCCACGCATGGCCTGCGCGCTCGCCGCGCCAGAACTCGGCCGCGCCGACGCCGACGACGCCGTTCGATTCCTCCGCGAGCTTGCGCAGGAGCCGTTCCCCGCGCTGCGGGTCGGGGCTCGGCTCGAACTCGGGGCTGTAGGGGAGCGCGACGGGCGGAAGCGCCACCGTCTTCCCGTCCGCGAGCGCGAGCGTTCCGAGCGCGATTCCCTCCTTCTCCATCGGGAAGCGCGCCTCGAAGCGGTTCTCGCCCGTGCGCTCGAGCTCGAGCGTCGTCTTCGTGCCGTCCGCGTTCGTCACGCGCGCGACGAGCCGCGACGTGTCGCTCTTCACGCCGGCCTCGGGGTCCTGCTCGACCTGGATCACGGCGTCCTTCCCTTCGCGCCGCACCGTCGCGAACAGGTCGCCGGGCTCCTCCTGGCCGACGAGCCAGCGCGCGACGCTGACGAAGAAGGACTCGAAGCCCGGCCACGCGACGAGCGGCGCGCCGTAGGTGCCGCCGATCTGCCCCGTGTACGCGGCGACGCGGCCGAGCCCTTGGTAGTGGAACGCGAACGCGGGCGCCTTGTAGTCGTCGCTCGTGACGACGCCGCACACGGCGCCCTCGCGCAGGTACGTCAGGTTGTAGCCGTCGAGCTCGACGAAGCCTTCTTGCGGCACCTCGCCCAGGCCGAACAGGTCGGGCAGCACGCGCGTCGCGGTCTTCTCCTCGATGAACGTCGCGCGCGCGGCGGTCAGCGTGTCCTGCGCGAAGAGGCGTGGGAGCTCGCTCGGGTCCAGCGTGAAGTAGCACTGGCCTTGGCCGAGCTCCGCCACGCGCTTCAGAAACGTCGCGTCGGCGTCCGCCTCCGTGCCGAGCGCGATCACCGACGTCGTGATGCCGGCGCGCAGCATCTGCGGCACGAGCTCCTCGCAGCCCTCGTGCTCCTCCGCGTCGGCGGCGTCCGCGAAGAAGATCACGTGGCGGTTCACCTGCTCGGCGTCCTCGAGCATCTGGCCGGCGGCGAGCAGCGCGGTGTAACTGAACACGCCGCCGCCCTCCGACCGGATCCGGCGCACCCGCGCGACGATGCCCGACACGTCGGTCGCGTCCTGCAGGTCGACGAACACGTGCGGCGACGAGTCGACCGCGATCACGCCGACGGAGTCGATCGGCGAGAGGAGCTCGATCGCCGCGGCCGCGCCGAGGTTCGCGAGGTCCATCTTCGTCAGCCCCGCGCCCGCGGGCATCGCCATGGAGCCCGAGCGGTCCATCGTGATCGAGAGCGCGATCGCCTGTTTCCTGTGCTCCTGGCGCATCTCCATCGAGACGGGGAGCAAGGGATCGAGCGTCGATTTGAAGTAGCCGCCGGTGCCGAAGCTCGCGCGGCCGCCCGTGACGAGCACGCCGCCGCCGCGCTCGGTCACGAAGTCGTTCAGGTGCTTCAGGTTCGTCCCGAAGCGGCCCGCGGCGACGTTCTCGAGGATCACCGCGCGGTACGCCGTCAGCGCGAGCGCGTCGAGCCGCGCGCCCTCGGGCGCGACGGTCTTCACCGGGAGCTTCGCGGCGCGCAGCGCGCGCGCGAGCACGTCCTCCGCGCCGTCGTCGTTCACGAGCAGGATCGCGCGCGCTCCGCCGACCTGCAGCGCGCCCAGGCCGCGGTTGTTCTCGGCGATCCGGTCGTCGTCGGAGGCGAGCTCGACTTCGTACTGCGCGACGCCGGCCGCGTCGAGCACGTCGCGGAGCGCGATGCGGTTCACGCCGGGTTCGAACACGCGGTGGCCGCGCGCGATCGCTTCTCCGTCGCGCTTCAGGACGAAGTCGGCCTCGACGCGGCGGTCCGAGCGCACCCAGACGCTGAACTGGAACGGTTCGCGCGCGGCGACCTCGTCGGGGAGGTCGATGCGCTCGACCGAGAGGTCGCCCTTGCCCGCGCGCGGGAACGCGCGCACGTCGACGCGCACGCCGCGTGCGAACGCGCGGCGCGCGGCGTCGACGGGATCACGGCCGTTGGCCTCGCCATCGGACAGGACGACGATCGAGCCGGGCCGGTCGCGCGGGATCAGGTCGAGCGCCGTCTCGATCGCCTCGCCGAGGTCCGAGCCGTCGCGGTCGAGGCTGCGCTCGAACGCGGAGAAGCGCGCGGTCTCGGAAGGCAGGCGTTCGAGCGCCGCTCCCGCTCCGAACGACACGACGGCAACGCGATCGCCGTCGCGGCGCGCCTCTTCGGCGAGCTGCACGAGCTCGAGCGCGTTCTGCTGCGCGCCGTCCGGCATCGACCGCGAACGGTCGACGACGAACACGAGGTCGCGCCCTTCCTGCGCGGTCTCGAGGTACGGCCGCGCGAGCGCGAGCACGATCAGGACGAGCGCGACGGCGCGCACGCAGTCCGTCCAGAACTCGCGCTCGCGCAGCGCCCACCAGGCGGCCGCGGCGGGGACGAGGAGCAGGAGCAGCTCGGGGTGGAGGAAGCCCATCGCTCACGCTCCTCCGCGCGCCGCGTCCGGCGCCGTTGCGAGGGGGACCGGGGCGGCGCTCGCGCCGTCCGTGCCGAGCGCCCGCCGCGCGCGGCGCAGCACGAACCAGTCGAGCGCGATCGCCGCGGTCGCGACGGCGAGCAGGAGCGCTTCGACCCACGACGCGCTCGCCTCGAGGCGCGCCGCGTCGGTCTGCGCGGGGCGCTTCCCGCTGCCGAGCTTGGTCAGGTCGGACTCGGACGGGTCGGAGAAGCGCACGGCGACGCGGCAGAGCGTCGCGCCGTCCTGCGCGAGCCGGTACAGGCCCGGACGATCGATCGAGTCGACGAGGATCGACGGGCGCGGCGGCCAGCGGCGCGGCGGCACGCCGCCGTCCTCGCGCTCGAACACGAAGTCGCCGCGCGCGCCGTCGGTGGCTGCGCTCGCGCGGTAGGACAAGTCGTCGCCGACCTCGAGGTTCGTGCGGTCGGGGCCGGGGAGCGAGCGCCGGCGCAGTTCGCACAGGTTGGAGAGCAGGATCGGCCAGTCGGGCGAGCGCGCGAGCGAGCTGCGCGCGGGGTCCAGGTCGAAACGGAAGACGCGGCGGCCAGCGAGCTCGTCCTCGACGAGCAGCGGCAGGTTGCCCGCGGCGACGAGCGGCACGCCGGCGAGCGCGAGCGCCGGGTCCGCGCTCCACACGAGGCCCTCGAGCGTGACGCCCTCGAGCAGCGGGTGGCGCTTCTCGAACAGGAACGGGCCGATGAAGTCCTTGCGCTCCGCGCCGAGCGGCTCGATCGAGAGGTTCCACGTCGCCGCGCCGCCCGCGACGCCGCGGCCGAGCACGAGGTGAGCGGTGGTCGGGTCGTCGACGAGGAGCGCGTCCTCGAGCGTGCCGAGCAGGCGATCGATGCGCGACGCGCCGCCGGTGCTCATCAGGCCGAGCGCGCGCGCCTCGGCTTCGTCGAAGGTCGTCGCGAGCGCGAGCGTGCGCGCGGGCACGGGCGCGAGCAGGGCCACGTCGTCGATCGCGAGCGCGTCCGGCGCGAGCTCCACCGCGATCGGCCCGGTGCCCGCGGGGAGCGACCACGAGAGGCTCGCGCGTTCGCCCGGGGCGAGCTCGAGCTCGCGCGCGGGCGCGAGTTCGCGGCGCGGCGCGTCGGCGGTCGCGACGTTCACGACGGCGCGCGCGGTCCGCGCGCCGAAGTTCTGCAGCACGACGAACGCGCGCTCCTCGGCCGCGGCGCCCTGCGCGCGGCGCGCGCGCTCGCGTCCGGCGCGCGCGATGCCCACGTTGTCGAGCGGCACGCCGACGGCGGCGAGCTCGACCTCGGGCGGGAAGCGGTCGGGTTCGTAGCGGTCCGAGTAGACGACGACGCGGCCGCCGCCGAAGACCTGGAGCGCGAACGCGACCGAGCTCGCGAGGTCGTGGCGCTGCGCGCGCGGTTCGAAGCCCGCGAGCGCCTTCGCCGCCTCTTCCGGGAACGCCGCGGGGCCCGCGAGCACGCTCGGGTTCGCGCCGCTCGCCACGAGCGTGACGCGCGAGCCGCGTGGCAGCGCCTCGATGCGCTCCGCCAAGGCGGCGCGCGCGCGCGCCGCGGAGCTCGTCCCGCTGCTCTCGGCGCCCATCGACGCGGACGCGTCGAGCACGGCGACGAGGTGCTCGCCCGGCTGGTCGCCGCAGCCGCGCAGGCCCGCGAACGCGAGCGCGAGGCACAGTGCGGCGAGGACCTCGCTCCAGAGCGACAAGGACGCGCGCAGCTTCTCCTTCTTGCGGCCTGCGAGCGGCGTGCGGTCCGCGTCGGCCCACAGGAACAAGGCGCTCACCGTGCGCGGCTGGAACCGACGACGGAAGAGGTGGAGCGCCACGATCGCCGGGACGGCGAGCAACGCGAGGAGGCCGAGGGGAGCTGCGAACACGCGGGGGAGCGCTCTTCGGGGCGGATTCTACGCAGGCGGAGGGCGCCGAGCGATGCGGGACGGCCCGGGCGTCGGCGTGGGCGGCGCGCCGCGGAGCACCGGAGCGGGCGCGGCCCGGCGATCGCGGTCGCTGGGCCGCGCCGCGCGAGCCGATGCGCGCGTCGCGGGCGGGGACGGAACACGAGCGGCGCGCGCGCCGTGGTGGCCGTGCGCGCGCGCCGCTAGACTCCGCGCCGCTGCGCGCGTGCGCGGCGGAGATTTCGCCCCGATGACCCGCTCCGTCCGTCTCGTGTCCGTCCTCCTCGCGATCGCGCTCGCCGCGCACGCGGGAACTCCGCTCCTCGCCCAGGCCCCCGCGCCGTCGCAGACGCCCGCCGCACCCGAGCCCTCGGCCCCGGCCGTCGAGCCGCCCGCGGGGATCGGTCAGGAGGCCGGACCCGGCGCGGAGGCTCCGGCGGAGGAAGACCCGCTCGCCGAGCTGCTCCGCGAGGTCGGCGCGCGCACCGGGCCGCTCACGGCCGACCTCGGCGGCTTCGCCGAGCTCACCGTCCCCGAAGGCATCGTCTTCGTCGACGGCGCCGGCACGAAGATGTTCCTCGAGCGCACGCAGAACTTCCCGAGCGGCGAGGAGGTCGGGCTCGTGCTCGGCACGGGCGGGAGCGAGGTCTGGTGGGCCATCTTTCGTTTCGAGGAGACGGGCTACGTCGAGGACGCGGAGAAGGACGAGCTCGACGCCGACGCGCTGCTCGAATCGATCCAGACCTCGAACGCGGAGGGCAACGAAGAGCGCAAGCGCCGCGGCTGGGACACGGTCGACGTCGTCGGCTGGGAGAAGGCGCCGTTCTACGACGAGAAGACGAACAACCTGACGTGGGCGCTGCGCACGCGCTCCTCGGACGGCGACGGCGTCAACTGGGACGTGCGTTTGCTCGGCCGCCGCGGCGTGATGAAGGCGCGGCTCATCTGCGGCGTCGACGCGCTCCCGACGATCCTGCCCGGCTTCGACGCGTTGGTCGGGACGTTCCAGTACAAGCAGGGCCACAAGTACGCCGAGTTCCAGAAGGGCGACAAGATCGCGGAGTACGGGCTCGGCGCGCTCGTGCTCGGCGGCGCGGGCGTCGCGGCGTTCAAGCTCGGGTTCTTCTCGAAGTTCTGGAAGGTGATCGCGGTCGGCCTCGTCGCCGTCGGCGCCTTCCTCAAGAACATGTGGGGCCGCCTCTTCGGCGGGAAGCCCAAGGCGCCGGACGAGCCGCCGCCGCTCCCGGGCTGATCCGGGCGCGCGCTGGAGCGCACGAGACCCGCGCATGACCGAGTTCGAATCGCTGCTCGTCGCGCTCGCGGCGATCTACCTCGTGCTCGGCGTCGTCTGGGTGCGACGCGACGCGTTCGTGTTCCGCGCGCACACGGGCCGCCGCTTCCACGTCGCGGCCGCGAACGCGCTCGTCGGCGGCGAGGAGGGCGCGCTCCAGTGGTTGAACCCGCTGCCGCCGTTCGGGCTCGTGCACGTCGTGCAGCCGTTCCCTGCGTCCGTGTCCGCCGAGGGCGTGCTCGCGTGGACCTCCGCGGCCTACCCGCCGGGCGAGCGGCACCGCCAGGCGGACCCGCGCTTCTTCGCGTGGAGCGACGTGCGCCGCGTCGAGGCGCGCGAGAAGGACGTGCTCGTGAACGACGTGCGCTTCGTGCGCACGGGCTCGACGCGCCTCGCCGCGCACGTCGCCCGGTTCGTGCACGAGCTCGCGAAGGCGAAGCCAGCGGAGCGCGCGCGGCGCATCGACGCGGAGCTCGAACGCGCGTTCGACGGCGTCGCGATCGCCGACGCGGCCGGGCGCGCGGAGCGGGGGAGCGCGGCGCTCGTGCCGCCCGCGGTGGGGCTGTTCCTGCTCGCGTTCGTCGCGACGCCGTGGGTCGACCTGTTCGGAGACATCCACGCGCAGTGGCCGTGGCTCGTGCTCGCGCTGTTCGCGCTGCAGGCGTGGGGCGTCGTCGCGTTGTGGATCACCGCGGGGCGCTTGGAGAAGCGCGAGCGGTGGAAGCACGTCCTGCAGTGCGCGCTGTCGCCGCTCGCGTTGATCCGGGCGCGCGACGGGCTCCTGCGCGACCAGCTCGCCACGTTCGCCCCGCTCGCGGTCGCGAAGGCGCTGCTCGAGCGCGCGGAGTTCGAGGCGCTGCTCGCAGCGTCGGTGCGCGACGCGCGCAACCCCGCGCTGCCCGGCTGCCCGGTCGCGGACCCGCGCGCCCTCGCGACGGAGGCGGATTGGCGTGCGCGCATCGCCGCCGCGGCCGCCCGGCTCGCGCCCGCGGTGGCGGAAGCGGCGCTCGCACCGCCCCCGCCGCTCGCGGACGACTGCGTCGCGTGGTGCGCGCGCTGCGAGCGCCAGTACACGCGCGCCGACTCGCTCTGCGCCGGCTGCGGCGATCGGCCGCTCGTCCGGTTCTCACGGAAGGCGTGAGCCGCGCTCGGTGCTCGAGCCGCGCGTACGCTCGAGGCTCATCGCGACGTCGCCCTCCAGGTCGAACCGCACGACGAAGTCCGTGTGCTCGCGGTCGACGAACGTGCCGCGGCCCTGCCAGCGGAGCTCGCGCTCGCCCTCCGCGTCCTGCCACACGAGGCGCTGCGAGCGCTCGAACACGCGCACGCGCACGGTCGCGAGCTGGTACGTGCCGCCGAAGCGCCGCACCTCGGCCGTCGACACAGGCACGTCGAGCGTCCGCGTCGGCGCGAGGCCGAGCAGATGGCGCGCGAGCTCGTGCTCCAGCCCGTCGACGTCCGCGCTGGCGCAGTTCGCGAGCACGACGATCGCGAGCCCGTCGTCCGGGTACCACGCGACGCGCGCCCGCGAACCGCCGAGGCCGCCCGAGTGGAACGCGCGCGGATGCCCCGCGACGCGGTCGAGGTCGAAACCGATCCCGTGACCGGTCTCCTTGCCGTTCGCGAGCTTCGCGCTCGTGAAGAAGCGCGCAGTGCTCGCTTCGCCGACGATGCGCCCCGCACCGAGCGCGTCGACGAAGCGCGCGACGTCGCGCGCCGTGCTCGTGAACGTCGGAGCGATCCACGCTGGGTCGAGCGCGAGCAGGACGTCCGCGTCGTGCGCGTGCGCGACGGCTTCGCAGTCGCGCGCGAGGCCCGTCTGCGGCGCCTCCGCGTCGACGAGGGCGGTGTGCTCGAGCCCGAGCGGCGTCAGGAGGTGCGGCCCCGCCCCGCGCGCGAAGCTCGTGCCCCACGCGCCCTCGAGCACGAGCGGCAAGAGCGCCCACGCAGCGCCGTTGGGCGCGTAGGCCTCGCCCGGCGCCGCGTCGAACGGCGCCGTCGAGAAGAGCGCGAGCGCCTCCGCCCGCGCGAGCCCCGCGCGCGGCTCGCGCCCGGCCGCCGCGAAGACGCGCGCCCACGGGGCGATCCCCGCGGTGCCGCCGAGGACGTGGACGAGCCGCACGGGCTGCGCGAGCTTCGGAAGGCCCGCCGCGAGGCTCACGACGTCCGCGTCGAGCTGGAGCTCGCCCGCGTCGACGAGCTGGAGCACCGCCGCGCTCTCGAAGAGGCGCGCGACGGACCCGACGACGAAGCGCGTGTCGTCGGTCACGGTCATGCCGCGCGCGTCGTCGGCGACACCGCGCGCGAGCGACAGGAGCTCGATCCCGCCGCGGCGCACGACGACCTGCAATCCGGGCACGCCTTCGCGCTCGGTGAACTCGGTCGCGAGCGCGTCGGCGAACCGCTCGAACTCGGGGGCCTGGACGGAGCCGGTGGCGAAGAGGGCGGCGAGGACGAACGACATGAGGACCTCCTGGGCCGGATAGGCTCACCGCCACGCCGCGAGGCCGACGTGCGCGGGATCCGCGGCCTCGATGTCGTTCGTCGTCCGCCGCGCGGCCGGACTCGCCGGGCCGGGGTGCGTACCGGCGCGCGCCGCGGTGCGCAGCGCGCGGGCCGTGGTGCGGAGCACGCTGCCCGCGGTCCACGGCACACGGTGCGTGGTGCGTGCTGCGGTTCGCGCGCGCGAGCCGCGCGATTCCCCGCTTCCGCGAGCGCCGTTCGGGCGCGCGCGAAAAAGAAACGAGTCGAACGATGCCCGCCGCGCGCGCAGGGCGTCGTGCTCGCGCGCAGGGGAGTCCGGGCGGGCGCCGAACCGACGTTCCGGGGCGTGGAGCACGCTGGGGGCCGGGGCCGCCGCGGACTCCCCGCGCGCTTTCGAGGAGGGGGGGCGCGATGCAGGGGAAGCGGACGAGCGAGCGGAGGAGCCGTGCGTGCGGCGTGGAGGGCGCGCGTCGAGCGTCGGAGGCGTCGTGTGCGCGGCCTGCGGGGCGCGCGCTGCGCGTGGAGCTCGCGTGGCCCGTGCTCCTCGCGCTCCTGTTCGCGGCGGTCGCGCGCGGCGCGCCCGCACGGGAGGGGGCCGCGCGCTCCGACGCGCCGCCCACGAAGCCCGCGGACGTGCGGGAGCTCGAGCGCGCGCTCCGCGCGCCGCGGCCGGAGACGCGCAAGTCCGCTGTGAAGGAGCTCGCGCTGCTCGAGGGCAAGCCCGCGTTCGAGCTGCTCGTGCGCGCGCTCGAGGACGACGACGCGATGGTGGCGGACGAGGCGCAGCTCGCGCTCGCGCGCGTGGCGGAAGAGCCGTTCCTCGACTTGCTCTACGGCCGCCTGGGGCTGCGAGCGAAGGACCCGTGGGTGCGTGTGCGCGTCGCGGAGGCGTTCGGGCGGATGGGCGGGCCGCTCGACGGACTCGCGCTCGCGAAGTCGGTCGATGCGCGCGACGCGGACGTCGCGCGCGCGCTCCTGTACTCGCTCGAGCGGCGCCTCGTCGCGCGGCACGAGGTCGGCGACAAGGCGAAGATCGCGCGCGAGGTCGAGGCCGTGTGGCGCTCGCGCGTCGACCCCGAGGTGCGTGGGCGCGCGCTGCTCGTGCTCGAGCTGTGCGATCACTTCAAGGCGCGGCCCTACGTCGACGAGGCGGCGGCGGACAAGGAGCCGAAGCTGCGCTGCGCGGCGCTCGTGGCGGCGCGCGCGTGGCCCGAGGCGGAACGGCTCGAGCGGGCGCAGCGCGCGCTCCAGGATCCCGAGGCGAGCGTGCGCGGCTGCGCGATCGGGACCTTGTGCGAGCTCGCGAGCCGGCCGGCGCTGCTCGAGCTCGTGCACCAGATGGAGATCGAACCGCGCGAGCGGCTCAAGTGGCGCATCCTCGGCTTCCTGCGCGCGCGTTCCGGCGAGGACCACGGGTTCGACGCGGACGCGTGGCGCGCGTGGGCGGCGACGGTGCAGGGGCCGTGGAGCACGGGCGTGGACCCGGCGAACCGCGGACCGCTCGGCGACACGCACGCGCAGCTCGCGGGGTTGAACCTGATCTCGGACCGCGTCGTGTTCCTGGTCGACTTCTCGGGGTCGACGTGGGACACGAAGCTCGGCGACCTGACGCGGAAACAGGTGCTCGACCGCGAGCTCGGCAAGGCGCTCGAGGCGCTGCCCGCGACGACGCTCTTCAACGTGATCCCGTACACGAACGAGCCGATCGCGTGGGAGAAGGGGCTCGTGCCCGCCACGAAGGAGAACGTCGCGCGCGCGCGGAGCTTCTTCGAGCGCTGCAACGCGCGCGGGCGCGGCAACGCGTTCGACGCGGCGCTGAAGGCACTCGAGGACCCGGACGTCGACTCGCTCGTGCTGTTGACCGACGGCGTGCCGACCGGCGGGCATCGCTACCAGATGGAGCTCTTCGTCGACCTGCTCGTCGAGCACGATCGGTTCCGTCAGGCGGCGTTCGACTCGATCCTGGTCGATGCGCCGAAGTCGCGCGTGAAGGACTGGCAGCGGCTCGCGGACCGGACGGGCGGACGGTGCGTCGAGGCGCAGCTCGGGGAGGGGAAGGACTGACGCAAGCGGGCGGTCTGCGCCCGACCGCGACGTCGAGTGGAGTTCGCCCGACCGCGTCTGGACGCCTCACCGCCCGCGCGTCGCGACGAGGAACTGGAACCGCCCGCGGCGGGCCGCGAGGCCTGGCACCCGGCCGAGCACGCCGAGCAGCCAGCCCGCGGCCATCGCGATCTTCTTCTGCGCGCCGGTGAAGTTGCGCGTGCGGAACGCGAGCTCGCTCTCCGGCGGCACGGGTTGCGCGCCGAAGCGCGCGGTGAGCGCGAGGCCGGCGCGCTCGCACCAGCTCTCGACGTCCGCGGGTTCGAGCGACTCGAACGGACCGATGTTCGGGTCGGGCGCGAGGACGTACTCGACGCCGCCCGGGCCGCCGCGGCGTTCGCGCAGCCACTCCGTGGTGTCGTGGTACGAGCGGCGGCTCACGAACGCGATCACGACGCGCCCGCCGGGCTTCACCCAGCGCGCCATCGCGGCGACGAGCTCCGCGCGCGCGGCGGGCGGGAGGTTCTCGAGCCGGTAGAAGCAGCTGACGACGTCGTACGCGCCGTGCGGCGGCTCGACGAGCGCGTTCGCCGTCGTCTTGGCCGCGGCGGAGCTCGGTTCCGGCGCGGCGGCGCCGGAACCGAGCGGAGACGTGTGCGCGTTCGGGGAGCTCACGAGGCTCGTCGGCAGGCCGAAGAGCCCCGCGTGCGGCACGACGCGCTGCGCGGCGAACTCAGCGACCTCGCGCGTGCGCTCGACGACGTCGAACGCGAACGTGGGACGCGCGCGGTTGAGCTCGGCGGTCACGATGCCCGTGCACGGGAGCACGTCGAGCCAGCGCGGCGCCGTGTGCGCGTTGGTGGAGCTCGTGCTCGAACCGCTCACGTCCTTGCCCTCCGGCACGAGCACCTCGAGCGCGCTCCGCAGCGCCTCGACCTCCCACGGCCGCGGCTTGTTGTGCCGCAGGCCGTTCAACACACGCGCGCGCTGGTACGTCGCGAGCAGGTCCGGCGCCCAGTCCGCCGGGTTCGTCGACGACGGGATCGGCCGGCCCGTGTAGTGGTTGAAGTGCGCGACCTGCGCGAGCGGCCGGCGCTTCGGCCCCTTCTTCGGCGCGATCTTCGGCCAGCCGAGCGCGAGCACGGCGACGACGAGGCGGTCCTCGGGGAGCCCGACGACCTCGCGCACTTGTTCGCGATCGCCCATCTGCGTGATCCAGAACGTGCCGAGGCCGAGCACGTGCGCCGCGAGGCTCATGTTCTGGATCGCAGCGCTCGCGCTCTGCACGTTGGCCCAGCCTTCTTCGGAGAAGTCGCGGCCGTACGAGACGACGACGTTCACCGGCGCGTTGCCCATCTGCGACGAGAGCTGCGCGAGGCGTGCGTTCACCTCCGGATCGTCGACCGCGACGAAGTCCCACATCTGGTAGTTGCACGAGCTTGGCGCCCAGATGCCCGCGTGGAGCACCTGCCGCACGAGCTCGCGCGGGACGGCCTTCGCCTCGAACTTGCGCACGGAGCGGCGCGCGTAGAGCGCGCTCCAGAAGTCGTGCGCGGGCGTCGGGCCGGGCGGCGCGCCCTCGTCGCTCTCGCCGTCGCCCGCGAGCGCCGCGGGGTCGCCCGCCGGCGCGTCGGGGATGCCGGACGCGGAAGCTCCCGTCGCGCGCGCGCCGCCGCCGGGAGCGCGCGCCGGGTCGGCGGGGGAGTCGTCGGGGGCGTGGGACGGGTCGGCCATCGGCGCGGGCGCGAGAGTCTATCCCTTCGTCCGCGGCGCTGTCTTCCCTGGAGCGCGCCGAGGACGCGCGCATCCGCGAGCGCTAGGATCCGCCGCGCAGATGGCTCCCGGCGCGATCGAGCTCCACCTCGGCGACAACCTCGACGTCCTCGCGCGCCTCCCGGACGCGAGCTTCGAGCTCGTCTACGTCGACCCGCCGTTCAACACCGGGAAGCGCCAGGCACGCCATCGCCTCCGCACGAAGCGCGCGGCGGACGGCGATCGCCTCGGTTTCCACGGGCTGCGGTACGCGACGGTCAAGCTCGGCACGCGCTCGTTCGCGGACGCGTTCGACGACTACCTCGCGTTCCTCGAGCCGCGGCTCGTCGAGGCGCGCCGCGTGCTCGCGCCGCACGGCAGCTTCTTCCTGCACCTCGACTACCGCGAGGTCCACTACGCGAAGGTGCTCTGCGACGCGATCTTCGGACGCGCGTCGTTCCAGAACGAGATCGTGTGGGCGTACGACTACGGCGCGCGCTCGAAGCGCAAGTGGCCCGCGAAGCACGACAACGTGCTGTGGTACGCGAAAGATCCCGAGCGCTACACGTTCGAATACGACGCGATCGACCGCATCCCGTACCTCGCGCCGAAGCTCGTCGGGCCCGAGAAGGCGAAGCGCGGCAAGACGCCGACCGACACGTGGTGGAACACGATCGTCAGCCCGACCGGCAAGGAGAAGACGGGCTACCCGACGCAGAAACCGCTGGCGATCCTCGAGCGCATCGTGCGCGTGCATTCGAAGCCCGGCGACCGCGTGCTCGACTTCTTCGCGGGCTCGGGCACGACGGGCGAGGCGGCGGCGAAGCTCGGACGGAGCGCGGTGCTCGTCGACTCGAAGCGCGCGGCGGTCGAGGTCATGGCGCGCCGGCTCGCGGCGTACGAGCCGCGCTGCGTCGGCTTCGAGCCGCGCGCGCGGCGAACGCGCGGGGGGCGCGCTGCGAAGGACGAGGCCGTCGAGCGTGCGAGCCTCGACGCCGACAAGGCGGAGCGCGCGCCGAAGGAGCGCGTCACGCTCGAGCTCGCGCCGAAGCGGCCTGCGACGCCGCGTCGCGCTGCCGCCCTTCGCCCGCGGAAGAACGGAGCGACGCCGGCGCGCTCCAAGGCGGCGCCGGCGTCGCGACGATCGACGGGAGCGGCCGCGGGGACTGCGTCCGGCGTCTAGCGCTTCTTCGCGTCGCTCGCGCTCGCGAGCTTCGCCGTCGCTTCGTCCGCGGGCGACACGTGCCAGTGGAAGAGCTTCATCTTTCCGTCCGTCCAGCGCACGAGCGCGGTCGAGCGGTAGCGCTGCGTGCCGCCTTTCGCGCCGCGCATGCGCTCGAACTCGAGCACGGCGTAGGAGATGTCGCCCGACGGACAGTCCGCGCGGAGCTTGACGATCTTCGTGCTCCACGCGGGCCCGCCGTCCTTCGACGCGCGCGCCGTCGCGGCGAGCAGCGCGCGCGCCGCGTCGGCGCCGTACGCGGAGACGGGCAGGCCGTGCTCGTCGAGCAGCTGCAGCGTCGGGCGCGCGATCCCGCCGTCGTCGCCCTCGGCCCATCCGCCTTCACCGCTCGTGTCGAGCAGCGCGACGGCCTTCGCCTCGTCGCCCGCGTCGAGCGCGGCGAAGAGCTCGCGGTGGAGGGTGATCACGGCGCCGGGACCGAATGGGGCCGGCGCCGCGGGCGCGGGCCGCAGCGCGGCGGACGCGAGCCAGACGATGCCGGTGGCGGCGAGGAAGAGCGGCAGCAGGACGAGCTTCATGGGTAGGTCTCCTTGGGGCGCGAGGCGCCGGACGCGGGCCTCGACGATCGCATCAGGCGTGCGTTAGCGCCGCACCGCGCGAAACGTCGGCGCGAAGCAGAGCCGCCGCGCGTCCCCGGGGCTCGGGGGCGCGCGGCGGCGTCGCGTGGACCGCTCGTCGGGCTCAGCCGCCCTTCTTCGCAGGCAGGATCGGCAGCGCGGGCGTCGCGCCGGCGGGCGCCGTCGCCGCGGCGGGGACGATCGGTTCGCCGTCGAGGTCGAGCTCGATCGGGTCGCCGTAGGGGAGCTCCTTCAGGCCCTTCAGCACCTTCGCCTTGTCGCCGACGACGAGGATCACGAACTGGTCGGGGTGGATCCACGCCTTCGCGACGGCCGCGGTGTCCGCGGGCGTCAGGCTCGCGAGCTCCTTCAGGCGCCGCGCCTGGTAGTCGTCGGGCCAGCCGAGGCGGCTGACGTTCTCGCAGTACTCGAGCAGGCTGCGCGTCGACTCGTACTGCGTCGCCGCCGCTTGCGTGACCGCGTCCTGCGCGAAGGCGAGCTCGTCGGCCTTCAGGCCGCTCGCGATGCCCTCGAGCTCCTTCATCATCTCGACGATCGATTCCTTCGTGACGTCCGTCTTCACGGGCGCCGACGCGGTGAACGCGCCGCGCTCGAGCGACGCCTCGACCGACGAGCGCGCGCCGTACGTGTAGCCCTTGTCCTCGCGCAGGTTCAGGTTGATGCGCGACGAGAAGCTGCCGCCGAGGCCGTAGTTGAGCACGGACAAGCGGTAGTACTGCGGATCGTTCGCCGTGAGGCCGAGGTGGCCGATGCGGAGCTCCGACTGCGCCGCACCGGGCTTGTCGACGAGATAGAGCTTCGTGCCGAAGACCTGCGGTGCTTCCGAGTCGCGGCGCGCGCTCGCTTCGATCGCGCCCGACGCGCGCCACGTGTCGGTGAGCGGCGCGAGGAGCTCCTTCACGCCCTTCGCGTCGCGCCGTCCGACGTGGACGAGGCGCGCGGAGGTCGGGACGACGTGCCGCTTCCAGTGGTCCTTCACGTCGGCGAGCGCGATCGAGCTCACGGTCTCCTTCGTGCCCATCGCGGGGGCGCCCTGGACGCGGCCCGCGCCGTAGAGCAGGCGGCGGTACACGGTGCCCGCGATGCCCGTGATGCTGTCGCCGCGCGTGTCGATCGCGACGAGGCGCTCCTTCTTGATGCGCTCGAAGTCCGCCGCGTCGAGGCGCGGGGAGAGGATCACGTCGCGCATCAGCGCCACGGCCTGGGACAGGTTCTTGTCGAGGCACGAGAGCGAGAAGGTGATCTCGTCGTCGTCCGCGCGCACCGACAGGTTCGCGCCGAGCGCGTCGAGCGCGTCGGACAGCTCCGTCGTCGAGAGCTTCTGCGTGCCCTCGTTCAGGAGCTGCGCGGTCAGCGTCGCGAGGCCGAGCTTCGAGCGCGGCTCGTGGCGGCGTCCCGCGGGGACGGCGATCGAGAACGTCGTCAGCGGGAGCTCGCTCCACGTGGCGCCCGTCGCGGCGATGCCGCCGTCGAGCGTCGCGTGCCACACGCTGGGCGAGCGGAACGCGGGGCGCGGGCCGGGCTCGGGCTTCTTCGTGCGGTCGAAGCCCGCGGGCGCGGCGCTCGCGGTGCGCTTCGGCGCGGGCGGCAGCGCGCCGGCCGTGCGCGTCTCGGCGGGGCGCGCGGTCTCCTTCGACTTGCGCTCGGGCTTCACGTCGGACACCGCGAGGTTCTTCTTGCCGCCCGGGACGGTCGAGAGCGCGAGGCTCGGACGGTGGAGCACGTACTCGCGCAGCACGCGCTGCACGTCGGCGGGCGTCACGGCGAGCCGGCGCTTCATCGCCTCTGCGTAGTAGGCCGGGTCGCCCTGGAAGCAGTTGTGCATCGCGAGCAGGTTCGTACGCATGCCGACCGTCTCGAGGCGGCGCACGAAGCGCGCTTCGTAGACCGTCTTCGCGCGCGCGAGCGCCGCGGCGTCGACGCCCTTCGCGTCGAGGCCCTCGAGCAGCGCGAGCGTCTTCTCCTCGAGCTGGTCGAGCGTCGTGCCCGGGTTCGCCTGGACCACGATGCGGAACGTGCCCGCGAGCTCCTGCGCGTCGTTCTGCGCGCTGACGCTGCGCGCGAGCTCCTGGTCGATCGTCAGCGCCTTGTCGAGCACCGAGCTCTTCGACGAGGACAGCACGGCGGCGAGCATGTCGAGCGCCGCGTCGTCCGCGTGGCCTTCTTCGACGGCGGGCCAAACGAGCTCGAGCTGCGGGAGCTTGACCTTGTCCTCGAGCACGATGCGCTTCGACTCCGCGAGGTGCGCGGGGCGCGGCGTGGGCTCGTTCACCTCGGGGCCGGGCGGGATGGAGCCGAAGTACTTCTCGACGAGCGCTTTTGCCTTCGCGAGGTCGACGTCGCCGCCGATCGCGAGCGTCGCGTTGTTCGGGCCGTACCAGCGCGAGAAGAAGCCCTTCACGTCGTCGAGCGTCGCGGCGGTGAGGTCCTCCTGCGAGCCGATCGTGATCCACGAGTACGGATGGTCGGGCGGGAAGAGCGCGGCGCAGATGGCGCCTTCACCCTGCGCATAGGGGCGGTTCTCGTAGTTCTGGCGCCGCTCGTTCTTCACGACGTCGCGCTGGTTGTCGAGCTTCGCCTGCGTCATCGCGGGCAAGAGGAAGCCCATGCGGTCGGACTCGAGCCAGAGCGCCAGCTCCAACTGGTTCGACGGCAGCACCTCGAAGTAGTTCGTGCGGTCCGTCGTCGTCGAGCCGTTGAGCGTGCCGCCTGCGGCCTGGATCAGCTTGAAGTGCTGGTCGTCGCCGACGTGCTCCGAGCCCTGGAAGAGCATGTGCTCGAAGAGGTGCGCGAAGCCGGAGCGTCCGACCTCCTCGCGCCCGCTGCCGACGTGGTAGTAGAGGTACACGGCGACGACGGGGTCGCTGTGGTCCTCGTGGACGACGACCGAGAGGCCGTTGTCGAGCGTGAACTTCTGGAACGGGATCGTGAGCTCCTGCGCGAACGCGGGGGTCGCGCAGAGGAGCACGGCGGGGGCGAAACGGAACATCGGGCTCTCCTCGTGGGGGGACGGGGGATCGGAGCGGGCGAAGTGTAGCGAGCACGCGACGGGACGGAGCCGCCCTCGGCCGCGCGGAACGTGGTCCTTACCGCCGGGCGCAGCTATCCTCCGGCGCCCTCGGCCGCGCTCCCGAGCCCGTCGCAGCACGTTGTCTGGGACGGCGAAGGCCGCGCGTGGACCGAGTCCTCGAGGTGTCTCGTGCGCCGCGTGCTCCCGCTCCTGCTCGTCTCTCTCGCGTTCTCCGCCGCGGCTCCTGCTCAACGCCCCACGCGTCCCGACGCGTACCTCGGCCGGCCGCTCGCCGCGGATTTCCAGCTGCCCGACTGGGGGCAGGTGAAGGGCTACTTCGAGACGCTCGACGCCGAGAGCGCGCGCGTCGAGCTGCGCACGCTCGGCAAGACGACGGAGGGGCGCGACTTCGTGCTCGCCGTGATCTCGAGCGAAGCGAACCTCGCGCGCATCGACCGCCTGAAGGAGTGCGCGGCGATCTGCACCGACCCGCGCGGCAAGACGCGCGAGCAGCGGCTCGCGGCGGTGGCCGAGGGCAAGCCGTTCCTCTTCATCTCGTGCGCGATGCACGCGACCGAGTGCGCGGCGCCGCAGTTCGCGATGCAGCTCGCGTGGGAGCTCGCGACCAGCGACGAAGCTCCGTACAAGGCCGCGCGCGAAGAGTGCGTCGTGCTGCTCGCGCCCAGCCTGAACCCCGACGGCCTCGACCACGTCGCGGAGTGGTACCGGAGGACCGTGAACACGCCGTACGAGGCGAGCGAGCTGCCGAAGCTCTACCAGCTCTACTGCGGCCACGACAACAACCGCGACTGGTTCGCGCTGACGCAAGCGGAGACGAAGCTCGTCACGCGCGCGCTCTATGTCGACTGGAAGCCGCAGGTCTACTGGGACGTGCACCAGCAAGGCTCGAAGCAAGAGCGCCTCTTCGTACCGCCGTTCCGCGACCCGCTCGATCCCAACCTCGACCCCGCGATCGTGTGCGGCATGAACCTGCTCGGCACGCGCGGTCAGTTCGATCTGACGCGCGAGGGGAAGACGGGCGTCGCGACCGGCGGCACGTACGACATGTGGTGGAACGGCGGCAACCGCAACGTCCCCGTGCGCCACAACATCGTCGGGCTCCTGACGGAGGCCGCCTCGTGCCGACTCGCGTCGCCGATCTTCCTGCAGAAGAGCGAGCTGCGCTCCCCGACCGGCGCGGCGGAGTACCGCGCGTCGAACGCGTTCCCGTCGCCGTGGCCGGGCGGATGGTGGCGCCTCGCCGACATCGTGCAGTACGAGCTCGGCTTCGCGCGCTCCTTGCTCGGCAGCTTGTCAGCCGAGCCGCGCTTCTGGATGTCGAACCAGATGGAGGCCGCGGAGCGCGCGATCCAGGGCGACGTGCCCGGCATGCCACGCGGATGGGTGCTCCCCTCCGACACGGCGGACCGCGGCGCGCTCCTGCGCCTCGTCGACGTGCTCGCGCAGAGCGGCGTCGAGCTCTCCATCGCGCGCAAGTCGTTCGACGCGGACGGCCGCTCGTGGCCCGTCGGCTCGATCGTGATCTCGGCCGCGCAGCCGTACTCGCGCCACGTGAAGGACCTCTTCGAGGTGCAGCAGTACCCGCAGGGCGATCCGCCGTACGACGTCGCCGGTTGGACGCTGCCCGCGCTGTTCGGCGTCGACGCGAGCGAGCTGCGCGGCGAGTTCGACGCGGCGCCGCGCCGCATCGCGGACGTCACGGAAGCGCGCGCGCTGCTCGCCGAGTTCGTGCCGCGCAAGTCGGACGACCTCGACCTCGCCGACAGCGACGGGTGGAGTGCCTTCTTCCTGCGCAGCGCGAAGGGCGAGGGGTTCCGCCTGGTCGCGGAGAAAGGCGGCTTGCGCGCGAAGCCGGGCTCCGCGCGCGAGGCGGGCCCGTGGAGCGTCGAGCGTGCGCCGCGCATCGCGCTCCACGCGCCGTGGTCGGGCAACATGGACGAGGGCTGGACGCGCTGGGTGTTCGACACGTTTCGCGTGCCGTACACGAGCGTGCGCAACGAGGCGCTCCGCGCGGGACGGCTGCGCGCCGCGTACGACGTGCTCGTGCTGCCCGGCATCGGCGCGAACGAGCTCGACCACGGCCGCGACGAGGGCACGACCTTCGACGAGCTCACGGGCGGGCTCGACCCGGAGGGCGCGGTCGCGATCGAGGAGTTCGTGCGCGAGGGCGGCACGCTCGTCGCGCTCGGCGGCTCCGCGGGTTGGGCGGTGCAGCTCTTCGAGCTCCCGCTCGAGGAACGGACGGCCGCGGACAAGGACTTCAGCTGCCCCGGCAGCGTGCTGCGCGCGATCCCGGATTCGGGGACTGCGATCGTCGAGGGCTTGCCGTCGTCGGTGCACGTGTTCGGCGCGGGCCCCAGGGCGTGGCGCGTCACGCCGAAGAAGGACGTGCCCACGGTCGACGTGCTCCTGCGCTGGGCGCCGACGCGCACTCTGCTGTCGGGCTACCTCGCGAAGCCCGAGACGATCGCGGGCGAAGCGGCGTGGGTCCGCGCGCGCCACGGGCAGGGCACGGTGCACGTCTTCGGCTTCCGCCCGCAGTACCGCGGGTGGTCGCAGCAGGCGTTCCAGCTCTTGTTCCGGGCGATCGTCGGGCGCTGAAGCGCGGGTACCCACGGCGCGAGGCCGGAGCGTTCGCCCCGGCCTCGCGCGTTCGTGTCGAACGTGGCGCGCTGGACTCCCGTGAGCCCGGCGGGCTACCAGAGGATCACGATCCCGTTCGTGACGTTGAAGGTCTCCGGCGGGCAGTAGAGCGCCGCCGAATTGCGGTAGTAGGTCTGGTAGTACCGCACGGCTCCGCTTCCAGGCGAGACGCCGCCGCGCGCGGAGAGCGTGATCGTGTCCGTCGAATCGGGGAACGCGCTCGCTCCCGAGACGTTCGTGCGCGTGCGGAGGCGCAGCAGCGTCCCGCCCGTGCAGCGCACGCCGTCACCGAAGACGGCGTCGTCGAGCGCGGTGCCCTGCAGGTAGATGCACGACACGGAGGCCGGCATCCCGGAGCCCTGGAGCGCGATCGTGTCGAGGCCCGTCGTGCCCGTCGTCGAGAGGTTCGCGCCCGACGCCACGACGGAGTTGCCGCACCCGTTTCCCGCCGCACCGGTGTTGCCGCACGGACAATTCGTCGTGTGCGCCGCGTCGAGGCCGTCCCCGAAGCAGAAGGGCGTGACGAGCCCGCCCGGGACGAGACGCTCGACGACGATCGCGCTCGTTCCGTCGGTGAAGTTGAGGCGCAGCGCGAGCTTCCCGTCGTGGCCGAAGCTCAGGGTCGCACCATCCGTGTTGCTCGCGACGAGGCCGCCGAACGCGTTCACGGTGCGGAAGTCACCCGGGTTGACCTCGAACACGTCGCCCGTGAGGAGCACCGGGCGCACTCCACCGATCGCATCCCAGACGAACAGCGCCTCGCCGGCGGACGTGCCGCCGCTGAGCAGCGTCTGGAAGAGGACCTGGCCCGCGTCGTTCGTGTAGAGCTTCGCGCCGTTGAACGTGCCCGCGCGGCTCCCGCCCGTGCCCGGCAGGACGTCGTTCTCGCGCACGACGAGCTGCAGGTTGCCGGGCAGTCCGGCCCAGATGCCCGTGGAATTGAAGCTCGTCACGGCGCCGCCGAGGTTGAGGAAGCCCTGGAAGGCGACGCGGCCGCTCGCATCGTGCAGGGCGCTGGTCGCGGTGAAACCGGCCCAGGTCGCGCCGCCCGTCCCCGGCGCGGCGTCGCCGCGGCGCGCGACGAGCGCGAGCGTGCCGACGCCGCCGCGGTAGATCGCGCGGTCGTTGACGCCGGACACGGTGTTCCCGCCGCGGAGCTCGGTCACGAAGACGACCTCGTTCGTTCGCGTCCACGCGCTCTGCGCCAGCCCCGGCGCCCAGAGGTTCGTCGCCGCGATCGAATTGAACGTGCCGCCCGCCGTGCCCGGGGCGGTGTCGCCTTCGCGCACGAGCACCTGGTTGCCGCTCCCCGGCGTGTGGACCATCAGCGCCCGGTCGTTCGTCGCCGTCGCCGCGGGGGAACCCTGCGTCGTCGACAGCGCGACCTCGAAGAGGACGTTGTCGAGGTCGTTGATCTCGACGTGCGACGTGATCGCCGTCGAGCCGTCGATGCCGACCTCGCCGCCGAGCCCCTGGATCGGCGTCGACTTGCGAGCGACGAGCGTCAGCGCACCGGCCGGGCCGACCCAGAGCCCTTGCGAGTTGTTCGCTCCGAACGTCGTCACGACCGCGGGCGTGCCCGTGCCCGTCGCGAGCGCGGCGCGCAGGTACATCACGCCGTTGCGGTTCTTGCCGAAGAACGCGACGGGCGCGGAAGCGAAGAGCTCGCCGAAGAGCGCGCCACCCGTGCCGTCCGCGACCTCGCCGTCGCGCAGGACGACCGCCTGGCTCCCGAGCGGGCCGCTGAACAGCGCGTCGTCGTTGGCCGACGTGACCGTGACGCCGCCGTCGTACAGCTTCGACGCCCACCAGAGTTCGCCGTCGGGCGAGAGGCGCACGGCCGCGGAGAGGCTCGTGCTCGACCCCGCCGACGTGCGCAGCAGGATCGTGGGGGCGAGGCCGGGGGCAGGGTCTCCGCCGCGCACGGCCATCACGAGTCCGGTGCGGGACGCTCCGTGGAAGTACGCGAAGGCGTTGACGCCGGTCAGCGGGGTGACGGAGTCGAACATCAGGGCGCGGAAGAACACGTTTCCTTGCTCGTCGAGCGCGCACTCCTCGATCGCCGTGGAAATCGTCTGGTTGGGGATCGGCACTCCCGCGAAATCGCGCGCGGGGTCGCCCGTCGCGACGAGGATCGTGCCGGACAACGACATGCTGCCCTGCGCAGCGGCCGAGGAGGCGAGGCAGGCGACAGCCAACGTGAGGACCGCGACCGGGCGGCCCGAGGTGAGACGGAGCATCGGGATTCCTTGGGGGAGAGAGTGCGCCGCAAGGACGCGAGGCGTGGGGGGTGCAGCTCACGTGCCGAACGCGCCCGCGACCCGTCCACGGGACCAGGCGGCGTGTTCGGGGGGAGGCGCTCCCGAGCCCGTCCCCGCGGTCTCCGCGGGGCCTCGAGCGCGGAACCTCGGGCTCGGCTTCCACTCGAGGCTACCCCACGCTCCTCGCGCGCCCGTCCGCGGTCTGGACGATGCGCGTCCGGATCTTCGACCCACGGGGCGGTGGCGGGGCGGGCTCTCGTGCCCCGTGTCTGAGGAAGCGCGACATTTCGTTGCTGAAGCCGCCCGTGCTGGCACTGCTTGCCTCGCCGAGTCCGCCGCAGCCTCGCCGACGGTTGACCGTACCGGGTGCCCTCCGCCTCAGGCCCCTCCACGACGTTACCGCTTCGGGGCTCGGACTCCACGCGAAGCACGTCTCGCATCCGCGGACCGACCGGGTCGCCGACACCGCACGCGTTCTCACTGCCGCGCGTCACGCCCTCACGCAGCTGCCTTGCGCGCGCGCGCCCGACGCGCACACCTGGCGGCGCTTCAGATGCGGCGCCTTCGAGTCCGAGGGGCTCAACGCCTACGAGGACGCGATCGACGCGCGCGAGGAGCTCCTGCGCACGATCCGTACGTGCGACCTGCGGGACGCGCACCCGCTCGGCGCTCTCGCGCGCCTCGGCTTCGACCTCGCGGCGAGCACCGTGCGTTACGCGGTGCTCGAAGGCCAGGAGAGCGAGGGCGTGTACGGCGTGATCCTGGTCTCGGCGCTGCGGCGGGCGTGAGCTTCGTCGTCGGGGCCGGAGGGCGCCGGCGGTCCGTCGCTCGTCGCGACGGTCGAGCAGCGTGCGCGTGATCCCGCCGGCCGCGCTCCGTACGATGCGCGCGATGTCGCGCCTCGCCCTCGCACCGCTCCTCTTCCTCGCGCTCACGGCCTGTCGCGTCGAGCACGGCGTGAACCGTCCGCCCGCCGACTACCGCGAGCCGCCGCCGCCGCGTCTCCAGGTGAAGCAGAACTTCGACGCCAAGACGGGCAAGCTCGTGCACGAGTACACGCAGCTCGTCTTCGTCGATCGCCGGCCCGTCAAGGACGGCAAGGAAGTGAAGTACTCGCCGACGGGCGAGAAGCTCGTCGAAGGCGAGTGGAAGCAGGGGAAGCGCTTCGGCGCGTGGCGCTTCTACTACGCGGACGGGAGCGTGAAGTCGGAGTCGTTCTACGGCGACGCGCGCACGCCGACGACGATGACGTTCTGGCACGACAACGGACAGGTCTCGATGCAAGGGCCCGCGGTCAACGGCTCGCGCCAGGGGACGTGGCGCGTGTGGCGCAAGAACGGTCTGCTTGCGGAAGAAGGCCCGTTCGTCGGCAGCGTGCGCGAGGGCGCGTGGAAGGTGTGGAGCGAGGACGGCAAGTCCGTCACGGAGATCGTCTACTCGAAGAACGTGCGCGTGTCGGCGAGCACGCCGGTGCCGAGCGAGCCCGTGTGGGCCCAGCCCGCGAACGCGTTGCGCGCGAAGCCCGAGGACCTGCCGCGGCCGGAACCGCCGCCCGCAGCCGACGGTCCGCGCTGAGCGCCTGGGCCGGACCGCGCGGAGGGAATCCCGGGGATCATCGCGACGCCGCGGACACGGCGCGCAACGAAGCTGCGACCAGCGAGCCACCCTCGGCCCGTCGCCCCCCTCGCAAATGCGCGCTCTCGCTGGCGCGTCTCCACCGATCCCCTCCGTGTCCGCACCGTGCTCCAGCGCATCGGCTTCCAGAACCACCTCTACGACGGTCCGGCTCCCGAAGGCGCGCTCGCGCTCGAGCGCGATGGGCACTACCTCCTGCGCGGCGAGTTCGCGGCGGACGAGGTCGCGGCCCTGCGCGAGGACATCCTCGCCGTCTACACCCGCGTCCCCGCCGACCCGCGCGCCGGCCGCGCGTCGCCCGCGAACGCGGAGATGTTCCGGTACGAGATGTTCAACCGCAGCGAGGCGTGCCAGCGTGCGCTCGCGCGTCCGGCGATCCTCGCGATCCTCGAACCGCTGATCGGCGACGACTGCCACGCGATCTCGTGCACGGCGTGGAAGAACGACCCAGGGAACGCGAGCGCGCCGAACGGCCAGGAGTGGCACGTCGACGGTGGACCGCACGTGCCGCGCAAGGCGGGGACGTACTGGCCCGCGTACATCCCGTATCCGATCTTCGTGATCGCCGTGCACGTGTTCCTGCAGGACGTCGAGCTCGCGGACGGCCCCACCGCGTTCGTGCCGCGTAGCCACACGTCGGGCACGCTGCCGCCGCACGAGAAGAAGTGGGAGCTCGAACTCGAGTACCAGGGGCGCGCGAGCGTGACGCACCTCGCGCGCGCGGGCGACGTCGGCTTCTTCGTCTCGGACGTGTGGCACCGCCGCCTGCCGCCGGAGCCGCACGGCAAGGGCCGCTTCTTCCTGCAGACGAACTACGGACGGCGCGAGATCGCGCAGCGCGTGCGTCCGTCCGACGTCGTGAACCACGCGACGGCGGCCGCGATCGCGCGCGCGCGGACCGAGCGCGAGCGCCGGCTGATCGGGCTCCACCCGCAGGCGTTCTACGATGGGTGACGCGTGCGGCCGTGCGGCGCCATTGCGCACGGTGCGGCACCTCATCCGCGACCCGAGAACAGCGCGGCGACGGTGCGCAGGACGACGACGTACGCGTTGCTGAACGGCTCGGCGCGGAAGAAGCGCGTTGCGAGCCCCGGGTCGCCGACGAACGGCCGCAGCATCCACGCGAGCTGGATCGCGACGAACACGTAGAGCACGAGCCACGCCCGCCGCGCGAGCGCGTGGCGTGGGTCTTTCTCGACGAGGCGGCGGTAGTGCCGCCCGAGCACGACCTGTCCACACGCGGACGCGAGCGCGAAGCACGCGCCGTTCGCGACGATCGCGAAGGGGTAGGACGTCGTGGACGCGTACGCGAGCAGCACGAGCGGCGCTTCGGAGAGCAGGGCGACCGCGACCGTCGCCTGCGCCGCGAGTACCGCGCGCAGCGCCGCGCGGAAGTCGTCGCGCAACCCGAGCACTGCGTTCACGGCGTAGAAGTTCGGCAGGCAGAGCAGCGTCGAGAGCGCGAGCAGGAGCGGCAGCTTCACGGCGGAGAACGCGCTCTGCATCGGCCGCATCCCGAACGAGCCGACGACGGCGCCGTGCAGGAGCGCGCTCGTGAACGCGAGCGCGCAGAGCGAGCTCCACGGAACGCGCTCGGCGTCAGGGGCGTGCTCGCCCTCGCCGCGCAGCAGGGCTCCGACGTCGCCAGCGCGCTCCACGAACGCACCGAGGGCGCCGGCGCGCGTCGCGCGCGGACCGATGGGGCGCGCGCGCGTCACGAGAACAGCTGTCCGAGCGCCTTGAAGAAGGCCTCGAAGAAGTTCGACCCGCGCTCGCGGAACCACGTGAACTCGCGCTCGGGCGTGCCGATGAACGGGCGCAGGATCCAGCCCATCTGCGCGCCGACGACCGCGTAGATCAGGATCCACACGGTGAAGATCGCGCGGGCGCGGGGCTTCGGTGCGCGCGGACGCGATGGCGACGTCGGCATCGGCGCAGGCGCGAGCGCGGGAGGCAGGCCCGTACCGCCCGGGGTGTTCGGCTCGGTCGTGACGTGCAGGGGTGCGGCCGTCGGCGCGGGCTGCGCGTCGATGCCGCGGAATACGTGGTTCAGCGCGCGGCGGAGGAACACGAGCCCGACCAGCCCCGACGTCGCGAAGAAGAACACGTCGAGCACGACCATGAACGCGTAGCTCTGCGTGCTCAGCGTGAAGAAGGCGGTCACGGGGCCGAAGCTCGCGAGCAGCGCGAGGTTCGTCGCGATCGCGCAGAGCAGGAGCCGCAGCGTGTCGCGCGCCGAGAGGCGCGAGTCCGCCAGCGCGGACAGCACGTAGAGCGACGGGAACGCGACGAGCAGCGTCAGTAGAAAGAGCAGCGGCACCTTGACCGCCGACGCGAACACCTGGAGCGCGCTCGCGTGGCCCGGGCGCAGCGCGCCGTAGAGGCCCATGAACGCGCCGTACGACGCACCGAGGAGCGCCGCCGCGAGCGCGAGCGTGCGCGTCGGGACGTCGATCTCCCCTCGCGCGAGGTCGTCGGGCCGGGTGAAGTGACCGCGCAGGAGCCG
The DNA here is from genome assembly GCA_016714045.1 of Planctomycetota bacterium. GTDB lineage: Bacteria > Planctomycetota > UBA1135 > UBA1135 > JADJNY01. The sequence continues at coordinate 134,836 of JADJNY010000001.1, forward strand.
GTCGACGTGCAGGAAGTCGAGACGCATGGAGTCCTCCGATGCGTTCGACGGTAGGGGAGCGCGAACTCCCGTGCGCGCGGCGGCGTACGCGCGGGTCGCGCGCGAGCTGCTCCTCAGGCAGCGTGTGCGCGGCTCCGCCAGCAGCGAGCACGAGGCTCTGGTCGGGCGGGCCGATCCCGGCTCAGTACGGCACGCGGTCCGGCTTGTCGAGCCACGCCTGGAACACGGCGAGGCCCTCCGTCCGCGCGAGCTGCACGAGCGCGAGCTTGCGCTCCGCCGGTGGCTTCTCGAACTCGCGGTAGAACACGTCGTCGTCGAAGCCGGCGCGCGCGGCGTCCGCGCGGTCGCAGGCGTACACGACGCGGTCGACGCGCGCCCAGTAGGCGGCGGCGAGGCACATCGGGCACGGCTCGCACGTCGTGTAGAGCTCGCACCCGGCGAGGGTGAACGTCTTCAGCGCCAGGCACGCCTCGCGGATCGCGACGACCTCCGCGTGCGCCGTCGGGTCGAGCGCCGTCGTCACGCGGTTCGTCCCGCGCCCGATCACGGCGCCGTCCTTCACGACGAGCGCGCCGAACGGGCCGCCTTGGTTCGCGCGGACGCCCTCGAGCGCGAGGTCGATCGCGGCTTGCATGAGCGCCTTCTTCGCCCGGGTCGGCATGCCGCACGTCGTAGCAGATCCGGCGCGCCGAGTCAGGTCGTTTTTCGGTCGCTGCAGCGCGAGCGCGCCGCGGCGCTGAGCTCGACCGAGAGCCGTGGGAACGCCCAGTCCCAGAGGCCGCGGAACCACCCCGAATCCCGCGGGGCGGGGCGGAGGTCGAAGAGGGGCGTCCCGGCGAGGTCGGACGGCCAGCTCACGCGGCTCACCCAGTCGGTGCGGTTGCAGAACCGGAGCGCGAGGTCCGCGCCGAGTCGGCGCTCGAGCTCGGCGAGGACCTCCTTGGCTCCCTGCGCATCGAAGGGGAGCTCGAACCACGTCCCATCGCGCCGCACGAGCACGACGACGAGGTCGTCGTCGTACGGGCCCCGATCCGTGCAGAGCTCGCCCACGAGGGCGAGCTCGTCCAGCCCGACGCTCCACTCGACCCGGTCGCGCCGCGTGAAGGTGAGCGTGTCGCCGTCGAGGCGCACGCTCCCTGCACGCGGCTTCCCGTCGTCGTCGGGCACGTCCTCAGCCGAGCTTCTTCAGCATCTCGGCTTCTTGCTCGGCGGTCGGGCCCGCGAGCTGCTTGCCGCGCGAGTCGGCGGGCAACGCCTTCCACCATTCGAGCGTGGAGCGCACGGTGTCCTCGAGCGTGCGGAACGTGAGCCCAGCCTTCACGCCGCGCTCGTTCTTCCACGTGTGGAAGCCCTTCGATTCGCCGACGTAGGGCGCCCAGATCGAGAAGTTGGCGCTCTTGAACGGCTCCTCGTCCTTGTGCTTCTCGAGCTCGTCGATCGAGACCCAGCGCACCTTCAGGTCCTTCGCGCCGCCGACGCGTCCGCACGTGTCGATCACGTTGCCCCACGGCAAGCGCTCCTTCGGGCCGCACGCGTTGAAGCGGCCGAGCGTCTTCTGTTCGGCGAGGCGGATCATCCACTCGCCGAGGTCGCGCACGTCGATGATCTGCAGCGGGTCCGTGGCCGCGCCGGGGACGAGCATCGTGCCGCCGCGCTCGGCGCGCACGACCCAGTAGGTGAAGCGGTCGGTCCAATCGCCGGGGCCGACGATGTAGCCGGGGCGCACGATCGTCGCGCGATCCTTGAACGCGGCTTCGGCCGCGCGTTCGCACAGCACCTTGAGCCCGCCGTAGTTCTCGTATTGGGCGCCCATCGTCTCGACCGTCGGATCCGCCAGCTCGGCGAGCTTCGCGTCCTCGTCCTGGTTCTCCGTCGTGTTGTCGGCGTACGCGGAGATGCTCGAGACGTAGATGTAGTGCGCGGCGTTCGGCGCGAGCAGCTCCGCCGAAGCCTTGACGTGCCGCGGGTAGTACCCGCAGTCGTCGATGACGACGTCGAACTTCTTCCCTTCGAGGGCCTTCAACCCGTCGCCCTTCGCCGGGTCGCGATCGCCGCGCAGCTTCTCGAGCTCGGGGAAGAGCTCGGGCCGCGTCTTGCCGCGGTTGAAGAGCGTCACCTTGTGGCCGCGCGCGGTCGCGTAGGGGACCATCGCGGGGCCGATGAAGCTCGTGCCGCCGAACACGAGGATCGAGAGCGGCTTCGCGGCCTTGGCGGGCTTGTCTTCTCTGGCGTTCGCACGCGCGGTGAGCAGTGCGGCGGCGGCGAGGGAGGCGGACAGGAATTCACGTCGTTCCAGGGTCATCGAGGGTTCCTCGTTGGGGGGACGCGCGCAGGATGCCGTGCGCGCGCGCGTGCTGCAGTCGCGGGCACGTAAGCGGATGCAGATCTTACGCGGGGCGGTGCACGCCCTGGATGTGCAATCGACGCGGGGTCAGGGGCGCTGGTCGAGCAGGTACATCGGTCCGAAGCAGACCGCGTCGAGCACGAGGATCGGGAGGGCGGCGAGCAGCACGCCGAGGATCAGACCGACGTTGCGCCGCCGCCAGCCGAGCAGCGCGAGCGGGATGAGCCAGAGGAACTGGAGGAGGCCGATGGTCCCGAGGATGAAGCGCGCGACGGTGCTCGAGGGCGACACGTTGAACCAGAGCAGCAGGAAGATCGCGCCGCCGCCGAGGGCGAGCCCGCTCGTGACGCCGAGGATGAAGCCGCCGATCTGATTGGCGAGCGAGAGGGGGCGAGGCGGAGTGTCGTGGGGCATGACCGGTCAAACCTGCGAGGCTAAGGAGGTCGGCGTCAAGGCCCGATCTCAAACCAGTACATGACGAGCGCGAAGCACCCGCCGTTCACGAGCAGCACGACCGCCGCGCCGATCAGGATCCCGTGGCCGATGCCCTTGCGTCCCGACTTGTACGCCCAGATCGCGCCGGGCACGGCCCACAGGAGCTGCACGAGCCCGATCGCGTAGAGCGCGATGACGGGGAGCTCGTTCCCGAGCGCCGAAAGGCCGCCGAGGAAGAGCGCGGCCGCGACGTCGGCCGCGAAGAGCGCGCCGAGGCCCAGGAAGACGTCTTTCGTGGTCGTGTTCATGCTCTCGTCGTCGTCCCGTGCGCCTCGCACGCCGCGAACGGCTCCACCGCGGCGCGCAACGGCGCAAGGCGCTCCTTCTCGAGCCCGCCGCGGTAGAAGAGGTTGTACGTCTCGAACGGGATCAACCGCCCGTCCTCCGGGTGCACGATGTGCACGCAGCTCTTCTTCACCGAGCGCACGTCGAGCGACTGCGCATCCTGGAAGGCGAGGATGATCACGCGGAAGAGGTTGCGATAGCCGAGCCCCGCCGGCAACGCGACCTTCGGCAGGCAGCACAGGAGGTCCTTCAAGGTCGACGCGCTCGACTCGGGCGAGTGGTTCGTCGCGAGCAGCTTGAAGAGCTCGGTGTGCAGCGCGCGTTCGCCCTCGTACACGATCGTGTTGCGCGCGCCCTCGATCAGCACCTTCGGCTCGATCATGCCCGTCAACGGGACGACCTGGCCCTCGACCTTGAGCGCGTACGCCATCGCGATCGCGTCGGGGTGGCACGGCACGGGGAGCACGTCCTCCGGTCGGAACACGCGCGTCTGCTCCAGGATCCGCCGCCGCACGCCCGTCAGCGTCAAGCGGTGCTTTCCGGCGTCGTAGCCCGCGTTGCGGCCCGCGTCCTGGATCGGTTGAAACGTCACGCCGCGCACGCACGGCTGCTGGAGCGCGAAGTCGACGATCTTGCCGAGCTCGTGGTCGTTGATGCCCTGCTTCACGGTCACGACGAGCGTCGTCGACACGTCGAGCGCGTTCAGCTTGAGGAGCGCCTTCTCGCGCACGCGCCGCAGGTCCGCGCCGCGCAGGTCGAGCAGCGCCTCCTTCTCGAGCGAGTCGAACTGCAGGTAGATCTCGAAGCCCGGCTGGTACGCGGCGAGCTTCTCGGCGAAGCCGTCTTCGCGCGCGATCCGGATCCCGTTCGTGTTCAGCATGCGGTGGCGGATCGGCCGCGCGCGCATCAGCTCGAGCACGCGCTCGAACTCCGGATGCAGCGTCGGCTCGCCGCCCGAGAGCTGCACGACGTCCGGTTCTCCTTCGTTCGCGACGACGGCGTCGAGCATGCGCTCGATCGTCTCGAGCGAGTGCCAGCGCATCGTCTTCGGCGAGCTCGCTGCGTAGCACACGGGGCACTCCAGGTTGCAGCCGTCGCCGAGCTCGATCAGCGTCAAGCACGAGTGCTGCTCGTGGTCGGGACAGAGCCCGCAGTCGTACGGACAACCCCAGCGCACGGGCGTGTTCCAGCGCGCGGGCATCTCGGAAGGCTTCAGGAAGATCTCCCGCGCGCGCCGCCAGTAGTCGACGTCGTCGGCGAGCAGCACGCGCTCCTTGCCGTGGCGCAGGCAGCGCTTGTCGAGCCAGACGCAGCCGTCCTCGAAGACGATCTTGGCCTCGACCCGCGCGAGGCACGTCGTGCACAGCGCGAGCGCGAGGTCGTAGTAGAGATAGGGCCGCACGCGTTCGTTCATGTCGTCCGCTCCTGGGTGGTCTCGGCGCGGCCGACACGCTCGGCGCGTGCCGGTCCGCCGCCGTGCGATTCGACCGCGCCGCGCCGCGCGCGCAGCCAGCGCGCGAGGCTCGGCCAAGCGATCCACGCGAGCGCCGCGAGCGACGCCCATTGCAAGGTCCCGAGCCCCGCGAAGGTCGGCACGGGCTTCAGGAAGTCGACCGCGACGCGGAACGCGAAGTACGCGGCGAGGAACGCGCGGAAGACGCTGCCCGGCGCGGTCGCGCGCGCGTCCACGCCCTCCCGTTCGAGGCCGCTCACGGACGTGGCCTCGATCGCTCGTGCGCGCTCCGCGTGCAGGAGACCCTCGCGCCGATGCAGCACGACCGCGAGCAGGAGCGCGAACGCGCTCTCGTACAGCTGCACCGGATGCCGCGCGACGCCGTCGCCGAAGTCGATCGCCCACGGGAGCGCGCTCGGGCTCCCGAACGTGCGGTCGTCGAGCCCCGCGAGGAAGCACCCGACGCGCCCGACCGCGATCCCGACGCACAGCGGCACCGCGAACAGGTCGCCCGTGCGCGTCGCGACGCCCGCCTTGTGCTTCGCGAACTCGACCGCGATCCACCCGCCGAGGATCGCGCCGACGATCGTCTTCTGTTGCATCAGCCAGCGCACGTCGCCCGCGTGCTCGGCGAGCGCCGCCGGATAGACGAACCACGACAGGAGCTTCGACCCGATCGCCGCGCCGACCGCCGCCGCGGCGACGAGGAGCCACCGCGTCTCCGGCGCGAGCGGATCGCCGAAGCGGCGCTTGCGCGCGAGGTAGACCCGGAACGCGAGCGCGTACGCGAGCACCTCGAACACGACGTGCGCGTGCAGCGACACGCCGAAGAGCGGGATGCGGACGGGGAAGTCGGGCACCTGGGATCCGTGGGGGCTCGCGGGCGGGGCGCGCGCGGCGCGCGCTCAGCTCGTGCGCAGGAGACTACGCCGGCGCGGCTCGAGCCACCGCTCGGGTGCTGCTCGCCGGGCAGCTTCGAGGAACGACGGCTCGTCGGCCCCGCTCGCGGCCGCGGCCCACGCCGCGAGCGCGAAGAGGTCGGGCGGCAGCGCCGAAGCGTCGTTCCCCGCGAGCAACGGCGCGAGCTCGCGCAGCGCCGCGGGCGCCTCGCGCAGGACGAGGCGCGCCTCGGCGCGCAGGAGCCGCGCGGCGGTGGCGAGCCCGGACGCGGATGGCGCGGCGCCCTCGAGCAGGTCGAGCGCCTCCCGCGCGCTCCCGCGGGCGAGCGCGAGGCTCGCGAGACGCGTGCGCGGCGCGGCGGACGTGAAATCGGGGCCGACCGGGATCGTGAAGCGCCGTCCGTCGAGCGCGAGGCACTCGCGGTAGGCGCGCGCCGCCGCGTCGAGGTCGCCCAGGCGCTCGTGCGCCGCGCCCGCGAGGAAGCGCAGGTTCGGATGCGGCTCGAGGCAGCGCGCGCTGGCCGCGTCGAGCGTCGCGAGCGCCGCGGGCGCGTCGCCGCGCGCGAGCTGGCACGTCGCGAGCACGTGCGCGAGCTGCACGGGCGAGGGTCGCAGCGCGCGGGGCGGGAGCGCGTCGATCGCCGCGAGGAACGGCTCGAACGCCGCCCGCGCGACCTCCTCGGCGCGGGCGCGGTCGCCGGCGCGCGCGAGCTCGATCGCGAGGTAGCCCGCGAGCTCGCCGTCGCGCGGATCCTCGCGCACGGCGCGCTCGAGGAGCTCGGTGTTGCGCGCGCTTCCCACGCTCCGCGCGCAGCGCCGGCACTTCGCCGACGTGCACGATCGGCGCGTCGACGGCGGCGATGCGGCCGCCTTCGAGCTCGGCCCCGGGCGGCGGCAGGATCGTCTCGTGCACCCGGCGGCGGAAGCGCCGCGCGGGCGAGGCGCGGAAGAACCGCGGGAGCCACGCGGGCGCGGCCAGGCGGCGCGCGCCGGAGAGCACGTCCGCGTCCCGCGCGTCGAGCGCGTCGGCGTCGTGGAGGGGGAGCATGCCGATGGCGAGCCCGCCGTCCTGCGCGGCGGCGCGGAGCGCGGGCGCGGCGCCGTGCGCGAGGCGCTCGTCCGCGTCGAGGACCAGGACGTGCGTCCCGCTCGCGCGCTCGAGCCCGAGGTTGCGCGCCGCGGCGAAGTCGCCGGTCCACGGCGCTTCGAGGACGAAGGCGCCCGCCGCGCGCGCGAGCTCCTTCGTGCGGTCCGCGCTGCCCGTGTCGACGACGACGAGCTCGTCCACGGCGCCACGGACGCTCGCGAGGCACGTGGGGAGGAAGCGCTCCTCATCCTTCGCGATCACGCAGAGGCTGATCTTCGGCACGCGCGCAAGCTACCGTATCGCGCGCCGTGCAAGAAGCCCGCATCGCCGAGCTCGCGAGCCTGTGCCACGTCCCCTTGTGGACGTGCGTGCCGGCGCTGCTCTACGTGCTCCTCGTGCAGCATCGCGCGCGTGAGGCGGTGGGCGAGGTGCTCACTGCGCACCGCGACGTACGCACGCGCGTCGTGCGCGTCGTGGTGCCGGGCGCGGCGCTGGTGGCACTCTTCGCGGGCTCTGCGGCGGCCGCGGATTCGGAGCTCCTGTTCGAGGCGCTGGCACCCGCGTTCGAGTGCCTCGCGCTCGCGATCGTCCTCGCCTGGTACGCGCCGAGCGCGGAGGATCGCGTCGTCGGGCGGTCGGGCCTCCAACTCGGGTGGAGCTCCGCCCGGTGGGAGGACGTCGAGGACGTGCGCGTCGAGTCGGGCAGCGTGTGCGTGTCCATCGAGGGCGGAGTGCGCCGCGTCGCGCTCGCGCCGGACGCCGCCGAGGCGCTGCGCTCCGAGCTCGACGGCTGACGCGCCGACCTTCGAGACCGTCCGCGCAGCGCCAACTTGCTCGCTTCTCCGCGCACTCGATGCTAGCTGCGTCGAGCGAGAGTCTCCGCGCGGTGCCAACTCTCTCGAGCAGCCTCGCACGACGCTGAGGAACCTGGTTCTGAGAACGCTCACGTGGCACGAGCCTTCTCGACGTTCCTGGCGCGGGATGCTGGACTCACACCGTGACCCGTCGTCGGAGTGGGGCGGGGGCGTCCATCGCCGGATGGAATTGGCCTGGGCGTGCTTGGGCGCTGCTGGGACGGTCCTGGGTCACGAAGAAGGGGAGGGCGGGACGGTGGACACGAGCTACTGGGGGGGATATAAAGAGACAAGTCGGATAAAAGATGTCCGTCGAGCCACGCCCTAGCATGCTTACCGCCACGACCGAGCTCGCGATCCGTGCTCTGCTCCTACTCGGGCTCTCGAGGGAGGGGAAGCCGATCCCGCCGCGCCGTCTCGCGGAAACCCTGGCGTGCTCGCCGACCTACCTGAGCAAGACGCTCGGTCACCTCGTCCGCAGCGGTGTCCTGCGTTCCGTGCGGGGGGCTCGTGGCGGGGTCATGATCGCGCGCGATCCGAACCTGATCACGTTGCTCGAGATCGTCGAGGACTGCCAGGGGACGATCCTGGGCGACTACTGCCAGGGGATCCGCGCCGACGAGGTCGCCATGTCTTGTCGGTATCACCGGGTCATGGCGGAACTGCATGGGCAGATCGTGCGCACCCTCTCGGACTGCACGCTGGCCGAGCTGTTGGCGTGCCCCGCACCCGTGCTGCGCGGCCGGAGGTCGCAGGGCCTCGGCTGCAGGATGGACTTCTCCGGGATCGAGGCGCTTGCTTCGTCGAAGAACCGGACGCTGGGGAGGTGAAGTGTGAATGCCGTGGACCGTCGAGTTCTCATCATGCCCCTAAAGCCGACATCTTATATCCGTGTTCTATGTGATATGTGTGATGCCGCGGGACGATCCAGTCGGCCGTGGAGGGGCTCATGAAACCGCTCGAGCACTTCGATCCCGAGGACGAGCAGCAGTGGGAGAGTCGCGGCCGCAGGATCGCCGACCACAACTTGTGGATCTCCATACCCTGTCTCCTGTGCGGCTTCGCCGTCTGGATGTACTGGTCGATCATCACCGTCCAGATGCAGAAGTTGGGGTTTGTTTTCGACGCGGACCCTGGCCGCAACAAGGAGTTGTTCTATTCGCTGACGGCGATCGCTGGCCTGTCGGGCGCGACCCTGCGCATCCCCAACTCGTTCCTCATCGCGCTCTCGGGCGGCCGCAATGTCGTGGCCGCGACGACTGCGCTCTTGATCCTGCCGGCGCTCGGCACGGGATTGGCCCTCCGGGATCCAGACACGAGTTACGCGGTCTTCGCGCTCCTTGCCGCCCTGTCGGGTCTCGGGGGGGGGGCGTTCGCGTCCTCGATGTCCAACATCAGCTTCTTCTACCCGAAGCGCATGCAGGGATTGGCGCTGGGGCTCAACGCGGGCCTCGGCAACCTCGGCGTCAGCATCATGCAGGTGCTCTTACCCTTCGTGATGAGCTTCGCGCTGTTCGGCGCGCTGGGCGGAAATGGGCGCGCCCTGGGCTCGTCGTCGACGTGGATCCAGAACTGCGGCCTCGTGTGGGTTCCTATCCTGGGTTCACTCTCCATCGCCGCGTGGCTCGCGATGGACAACCTGCCGCAGCACCGGACGAGCAGTACCGCAAAGTCCCTCGCACGGATGGGTGGACTGCTCCTGCTCGGATTCGCGGGCGCCGGCGCGGGTCTCTACCTCCTGGTCGGGCGCAGCTGGAACATGTGGGTCGTCCTTCCGCTGACCGTCCTCTTGACGCTCGCGCTCATGCGGTTCCTGACGCCCGGCACAGTGAGGCAGAGTCTCGTCCGTCAGTTCGCCATTTTCAGGAACAAGCACAACTGGGTGATGACGTGGCTGTACGTAATGACGTTCGGCTCGTTCATCGGGTACTCGGCTGCATTCCCCAAGCTGATCCAGGACGTCTTCGGCAACCTGCCGGACGGAAGCGCCAACCCGAACGCGCCGAATCCGTTCGCGTACGCCTGGCTCGGTCCCCTGGTCGGCTCGATGGTGCGCCCGCTCGGCGGTTGGTTGTCGGATAAGTTCGGCGGAGCGCGCGTCACACACTATGACACAGCGCTGATGATCGCGGCGGCGCTCGGCGCTGCGTGGTGCATTCACTCGGCGGGACACGCGGAACGACCTGAGCAGTGGTTCACGCCGTTCCTCGTCCTGTTCCTCGTCCTGTTCGTGACCGCGGGCATCGGCAATGGATCAACGTTCCGGATGATCCCCGTCATCTTCTCGAAGGAACTCGCGGGCCCCGTGCTCGGTTGGACATCGGCCGTGGCTGCATACGGCGCCTTCATCATCCCGACTGTATTCGGAGCGCAGATCAAAGCGAAGACTCCCGAATACGCGCTCTATGCATTCGCTGTCTACTACGTGACGTGCCTCGTCGTGAACTGGTGGTTCTACGCACGCAAGGGGGCTGAGGTGCCCTGCTAGGAGGCGACCATGCTGATGCACTTATACCACGGCATCGTGATTGGACTAACCCTGCTCGTAGGGACACCGAGCTTGCGCGCGCAGGTGCCGTCGACGCCGAGTTCTCCAGCAGAAACTGCAGCGTCCCCGCCGCTTTCCTCCCCGGCCCCGATCGACACGGCGGGGCGGCTCTTCGTGAGCCGCTGCACAGGCTGTCACACGATCGGTCGTGGGGTGCTGACCGGTCCCGACCTCTCGGCCTCGATCGCCTGGCGCGAGTCGGACCTCGAAACCGCGATCCTGCGCATGCAAGAGAAGGCTGGAGCGCTCAGGAAGGACGAGATCGCAGATCTAATTCGGTTCATCAAGGACCCAGCGGTGAAGATCCGCATCGCCGCGGAGGAGGCGCGCATCGTGCAACTGTTCGCGGCGACGCTCGCGCCGCCGGACGCAGAGACAGGCAGGCGGCTATTTAGCGGTGAGCAACTCCTCGCGAACGGGGGGATGGCATGCCTCGCCTGCCATAGAATCGGTGACGTCGATGGAGGCACGCTGGGCCTGGACCTCACCGGTGTCTTTGGCCGCATGGGCGAGATGGGACTTGTGTCCGCCCTAGAAAAGGCACCTTTTCAGGTAATGGCGCCAGTGTATCGCGATAAGCCCCTCACGCGGCAGGAGGCGGTTCATTTGACGCGCTGGATCCAGGAAATGGAGTCGAAGCCAGCCGCCGCGAGACCCGACCCCGTTCTGCCCGCTGCGCTGTCCGTCGCTGCACTGTGTCTGGTGGCGATCGTACTGGGCACACGCAGTTCACAGCGTGTGAGTGCGCGAGAGTGGCTCGCAACGAGGAGGCAATCATGACGTGGATCCAAGATCTGTTCGATCCCGAGCGGCGCACCTGGGAAGACTTCTACAGAAACCGCTGGTCGTCCGACCGCATCGTTCGCAGCACGCACGGCGTCAACTGCACCGGCTCGTGCAGCTGGAACATCCACGTCAAGAATGGAATCGTCACTTGGGAGATGCAGGCGCTCGACTACCCCGTCTTCGATCGCAAGATCCCGCCGTACGAGCCCCGTGGCTGCCAACGCGGGATCTCCTACTCCTGGTACGTCTACAGCCCCCTCCGCGTGAAGTACCCATACGGGCGTGGTGCGCTACTAGACCTGTGGCGCGCCGCAAAGAAGGCGTATCCGGGTGATCCCGTCGCGGCCTGGAAGTCCATCGTCTCGGACCCGGAGAAGAGGAGGATGTACCAGAGCGCGCGCGGGAAGGGCGGGTTCCGGCGGATCACGTGGGACGACGCCAACGAGATGCTCGCGGCCGCGAACATCGGCACGATCCAGGAATACGGCCCCGACCGCATCGCGGGCTTCTCGCCGATCCCGGCGATGTCGATGGTCAGCTACGCCGCTGGAGCGCGCTTCGTCCAACTCCTCGGCGGCATCAGCCTCTCCTTCTACGACTGGTACTGCGACCTGCCGCCGGCATCGCCGGAAGTCTGGGGAGAGCAGACCGACGTCGCGGAGAGCGCGGACTGGTACCACTCGGACTTCGTGGCGGTCGTCGGGTCGAACGTCCTGATGACTCGCACGCCGGACGCGCACTTCCTCGTCGAGGCGCGGCACCGCGGTGCAAAGGTCGTCGTGTTCGCACCCGACTTCAATCAGACCGCAAAGGTCGCTGACGAGTGGGTGCCCATTCACCAGGGACAGGACGGAGCGTTCTGGATGGCTGTCGGCCACGTAATGCTGCAGGAGGCGTACGTCGACCGGCAGGTTCCCTACTTCGTCGACTACGTAAAGACCTTCACGGACGCGCCCTTCCTCGTGACGCTGAAGCCGAACGCGGACGGAACGTTGACAGCTGGATCTCTGCTGCGCGCAAGCGAGGTCGCAGAGACCGCAAACGTCGAGAACGCTGAATGGAAGACGTTCGTGCTCGACGCCTCGGGCGTGCTGAAGCTGCCCACGGGGACCGTTGGACATCGTTGGCAGAAGAAGAAGGGGGAGTGGAACCTCGACCTACGCGATCCGGGGACCGGGGATGCGATCGATCCCGTGCTCTTTCTGAGCGAACACGCGGAGAAAATCGTCGAGGTCTCGTTCGCCGACTTTTCCGACGCCACGAACGAGAAGCGGCTCCTTCGGGGCGTTCCCGCCAAGCGAGTCGAGACGAAGAACGGCCCGGTGTGGGTCACGACAGGCCTGGAGTTGCTCCTGTCGCAGTATGGCGTGCGTCGCAGTATCCCAGGGAATTGGCCGAGCGGATACGAAGACGGCGACTCTCCCTACACCCCCGCGTGGCAGGAGCGCTTCACGGGCGTCAAGAGCGAAGTCGTGGTGCGATTCGCGCGCGAGTGGTTGCGCACGGCGGAGAAAAGCAAGGGCCGCTGCAGTGTGATCATCGGGGCGGGCGTCAATCACTGGTACCATAACAATCTAATCTATCGCGCCGTCATCGTGCCCCTGATGCTGGGCGGATGCGTCGGGAAGAACGGCGGCGGGCTGAATCACTACGTCGGCCAGGAGAAGCTCGCGCCGCAGGCGTCGTGGGCGCCGGTCGCGTTCGCAACCGACTGGGGCGGTCCGCCGCGCCTGATGAACTCGCCGTCGTTCCACTACGTGAACTCGGACCAGTGGCGCTACGACGCGAGCTTCAGCGAGATGTGCCCGGTCACGAACGAGGGGCACGTGCTGGCCAGCGGGCACACGATCGACAAGCAGGCCTTGGCCGTCCGCCTCGGCTGGCTCCCGTGCCAACCGCAGTTCACCCAGCACAACTTCGAGGTCGTTCGGGACGCCGAGAAGGCGGGCGCAAAGACGGACGCCGAGATCGTGGCGCACGTCGTGAAGCGGCTGAAGGACAAGTCGCTCCTCTTCGCGATGGAGGACCCCGACGATCCCAAGTGCTTCCCGCGCGTCTTCTACATCTGGCGCGGCAATGCGCTCCTGTCGTCGGCCAAGGGTCACGAGTACTTCCTCAAGCACTACCTCGGCACGCACTCGAACGCGATCGCCGAGGAGCGCGCGGGCACGGACGTGCACGACGTCAAGTGGCACGAGAAGGTCGACACCGGGAAGATGGACCTCGTCGTCGACCTGAACTTCCGCATGGACAGTTCGGCGCTCTACTCGGACATCGTCCTTCCCGCGGCGACCTACTACGAGAAGAACGACCTCAACTCGACGGACATGCACGCGTTCATCCACCCCCTGCAAGCGGCCGTGCCGCCCTGCTGGGAGTCGAAGAACGACTGGGAGATCTTCAAGGGTCTGGCGTACGCCACGCAGGAACTCGCGAAACGGTACCTGCCCGATCCGGTCAAGGACGTCGTGGCGACGCCGCTCTTGCACGACACGCCGGCCGAGATCGCGCAGCCGAGCATCCGCGACTGGCGCAAGGGCGAGTGCGAGGCGATCCCGGGCAAGACGATGCCGAACTTGAGCGTCGTCGTGCGCGATTACACGCGCGTCCACGACAAGTTCATCTCGCTCGGGCGCGTGTTCCGCGACGCGGGCTGGGCATGCACGGCACGAAGTACGAGGTCGCCGACCTGTACGACGCGTACCTGGAGGACCACCCGACCGAGACCTGGGGCGGGAAGACCTACCCGTCGCTGTCCGTGGACCGCGACGTGTGCGAGGTCATCCTGCACTTCGCGGCCGAAACCAACGGCGAATTGGCCTATCGCGCGTTCGAGGCGGAATCGCACAAGACCGGGATCGACCACACGCACCTGGCCGCGCCGAACCGCAACGTCCGCATCACGTTCAACGACGTGATCAGCCAGCCGCGACGCCTCTTGACGACGCCGTTCTGGACGGGGATCACGAACGGACCGCGCACGTACTCCGCCTACTGCCAGAACCTCGAGGAGCGGATCCCGTGGCGCACGCTCACTGGACGGCAGCACTTCTACCTCGACCACGAGGCCTACGTCGCGTTCGGCGAGAACCTGCCGACCTTCAAGCCGCGGCCCGAGGCGGCCAAAGTGACCCGCGACCTCGAGAAGTCGCGCGTGCCCGGCGGAGCCCTGGTCCTGAACTACCTGACGCCGCACGGCAAGTGGGGGATCCACTCCACGTACGGTGACACGTTGCGCATGAAGACGCTGTCCCGCGGCATCGAGCCGGTGTGGATCAACGACCGCGACGCCGGCCTGCTCGGGGTCGAGGACAACGACTGGGTCGAGGTCTACAACGACCATGGCGTCGTCTGCACGCGCGCGTGCGTCAGCGCGCGCATCCCACGCGGGCTGTGCTTCATCTACCACGCCCCGGAACGGACGCTCTCCGTCCCGAAGTCGCCCGAGCGCGGCGGCAAGCGCGCCGGCGGACACAACAGCCTGACGCGCGTCCGGCTCAAGCCGCTCTTCATGATCGGCGGGTACGCGCAGTTCACTTACGCCTTCAACTACTGGGGTCCGCCGGGCGTGAATCGCGACACGTTCGTCGTCGTGAAGAAGCTCGCGCGGCCGGAGTTCTGATCATGGACGTACGCGCTCAGGTCGCGATGGTGTTCCACCTCGACAAGTGCATCGGGTGTCACACGTGCAGCGTCGCCTGCAAGAACGTGTGGACCGATCGTCCCGGTGCCGAATACATGTGGTGGAACAACGTCGAGACGAAGCCCGGCACGGGCTACCCGACCCGTTGGGAGGACCAGGAACGCTACAAGGGCGGATGGAAAGTCGGCAAGGGCGGTGAACTCGGCCTGCGATCGCAGAACAAGGTCGACGCCTTCCTGAAGCTCTTCTACAACCCGAATCAGCCGGGCCTGGCCGACTACTACGAGCCCTGGACGTATCGCTACGGCGACCTGTTCGACGCGGCCGGCGGCGACGACCAACCCACCGCCGTCCCGATCTCCCAGATCACCGGGGAGGAAATGAAGATCGAGAGCGGGCCCAACTGGGACGACGACCTCTCGGGCTCGCCGCTGTACGCGGAGAACGACATCAACCTCGAGTCGCTGACGGATGAGGAGCGCGCCGGGCTCTTCGAGATCGAGCGCATCTCGATGATGTACCTCCCGCGCATCTGCAACCACTGCGCGAACCCGAGCTGCGTCGCGTCATGCCCGTCCGGCGCGCTCTACAAGCGAGGCGAGGACGGGATCGTCCTCATCGACCAGGACAAGTGCCGCGGATGGCGCGCGTGCGTGTCCGCGTGTCCCTACAAGAAGATCTACTACAACTGGAAGACGGGCAAGTCGGAGAAGTGCATCCTGTGCTTCCCGCGGCTCGAGACCGGCCAGGCGCCGGCCTGCTTCCACTCGTGCGTCGGGCGTATCCGCTACCTGGGCGTCCTGCTCTACGACGCCGATCGCGTCGCCGAGGCGGGAAAGGTCCCCAACGACGCGTTGGTCGAGTCCTACCGGAGCTGCCTCCTCGACCCGAACGATCCGGACGTCCGCGCCGCGGCGCGGATGAGCGGCGTGAGCGAGGAGTTCATCGTCGCGGCGCGCTCGTCGCCGGTGTGGAAGTACGTGATGGAGTGGAAGCTCGCGCTCCCGCTGCACCCGGAGTTCCGCACGTTCCCGATGCTCTTCTACGTGCCGCCCCTCATGCCGATCATGGGCAAGATCGAGGGCGGCATCTACGAGCACGACGCGAAGGGTCTCTTCGGCGACTTCGAATCGGCGCGTATCCCGATCCAGTACCTGGCCAACCTGTTCGCGGCCGGCAACCGCGGCATCATCGAGGGCGTCCTCAAGAAGCTCATCGCCGTGCGCCACTTCAAGCGCGTGCAGGGGCATGACGACGTCGCCGACGAGTACGTGAAGCGGCTCCTGCGCGAGGCGCAGCTGACGCCCGAACAGGCGGAGGGGATCTACGAGCTCACGACGATCGCCACCGTCCAGGACCGCTTCGTCATGCCGCCGATCCAACGCGAGGAGGCGATGCCGGCCGGGTGCTCCGCCGAGGAGTGCAAGGGGTCGTGCGGACTGGGCCGCACGGAGTCGCCGGAGCGGGGAGGCTGACCGTGATCGATCTACTCAGCATCGACATCGCCGATCTGGCGCTCATGGCCGACCTGTTCGAGTACCCGCGCGAGGAGTTCGCCGCCGCGGCCCAGCGCGCCGCGCGCGAGGTGGGATCACCCTCCGCCAGGGTCCACCTCTCGGCCTTCGCGAGGGACATCGCCGAGTTGTCCCCCGAGCTTCTCGAGGAGGCCCACGTGCGTACGTTCCTCGTGGCGCCGGCTTCGGCGCCCTACGTCGGGGTGCATCTCTTCGGCGAGGAGAGCTTCAAGCGCGCGCACCTGATGGCGCAACTCGTGGGGAGGTTCCGCGCGGTCGGCTTCGATCCGGGGAACGAACTCGCCGACCACGTCGCAGTCCTTCTCCGGTTTGCGGGCCACGTGGATTCCGAGGAGTTGTCGGACCTCGTGCGCTGGTGTCTCGCCGTTCCCATCACGGCGATGCACGGGTCGCTCGCGGACACGCGCAGTCCCTACCGGCACCTCCTGGCCGCGCTGAAGGAGACCTTCGCGCCGGAGGGCATCCCGGAGACCGTCCGCACGTCCATCGCGTTCGCGGCGGCGACGCAGGATCCCGCGGGGTGCGGCGGATGTTCTGTCCAACATGGAGGTGATGAGCTGTGATCCAGTCCTTCCTTCTCGTCGGCCTTCCCTACGCCGCGGTCCTCGTCTGCGTGCTGGGGTCGATCTGGCGCTTCCGCTCTCGGCGATTCAGCTACTCCGCGCTTTCCTCCCAGTTCCTCGAGGATCGTCAGCTCTTGTGGGGATCGGGACCCTGGCACGTGGGCATCTTCTTGGTCCTGGCTGGCCACGCGCTCGCGTTCCTCATGCCCAGCGTGTGGGCCAGCCTGGTCTCGAACCGCGCCGTGCTGATCGGCGTCGAGGTGGCGGGCATGGGCGCGGCGATCCTCGCGATCCTCGGCCTCTCCATCCTCACGCTGAGACGGCTCACCAACGGTCGCGTGCAGGCCGTCACCACGAATGTCGATCTCGCGATCCTCGGCATCCTGCTGGTGCAGGTCGTCCTGGGCCTCTTGACCGCCGTGCTGCACCGGTGGGGTGCCTCCTGGTCGACCGGCACGGCGGCGCCCTACCTGTGGAGCCTCGCGACTCTGCGTCCAGAGCCGGCGCTCGTCGCCGATCTGCCACCCCTGGTGCAGACGCACATGGCTCTGGCGTGGGTGCTCCTACTCCTCGTGCCGTTCTCGCGGCTCGTGCACCTGTTCTCCCTCCCCGTCCTCTACGTGTTTCGCGCCCCGCTGGTCTTCGTGTGGGCCAACCCCCGACGTTTCGAGCGCGCCACGGCCTTCGTGCAGCGCATCGAAGCCCGCCGCTACTTCCTGCGCGCCTCGGCCGGCCTTGCCGCAGGCGGCTCGCTGCTCGCGGCCGGCACGTTCGAGCAGATCGCGCAGTTCTTCTTCGGGCCGCGCATGAGCGAGAAGGAATCGGCCGGGCTCATGGAGAAGAAGCTCGCACGGCTCGAGCAGAACGCGGCTCAGAAGAAGCTCGAGCTGGAGCGGACACGCTAGTCCCACATTCGCGTCGCCAAGCTGTGTGAGCTCAGCGCGAAGAAAGGCCGCTATTTCGTCGACTACGAGATGCGTCCGTCGCTCGCGTTTCGTGGCGAGGACGGGCTGCCCATCTTGCGCTCGGCGAAGTGCACGCACCTCGGCTGCACGGTCGGCAGCGACGTGGATGCAGAAGGGCGGATCCTGTGTCCCTGCCACGTCTCGTTCTTCGACGTGAAGACCGGCCAGCCCAACGCGGGAGCGCCTGCGAAGGAGCCACTCCCCTCGATCGGGTGGGTGCTCATGGACGCCGACCTGAACATCGTCGCTAGTCGTTCTTCGGACGGCGCGGTGCATGGGCACATCGACCCGACCAAGGCCGACCAGCTCGACGTGTACATCGGGAAGCCCCAGGGTGGGAGGTCCTCGTGAAACTCGAGGAGATTGCAGGCCGGACGTTCGAGTTCGCGCGCGAGCGGTTCCCCGTCGCGAAGCTCAACGCCGAGTCGATGCTGACGAAGAAAGTAGTCCCGGTCCACCGGATGAGCTGGGCCTACTACCTGGGCGGACTGGCGCTCTTCTTCTTCCTCGTGCAAGTCGTCACGGGGCTGATGCTGCTCTTCTACTACCAGCCCACCGTGAGCGATGCGCATGCATCCGTCGAGTACATCACGCAGCACGTGAGCGGGGGCGCGCTGGTCCGCAATCTCCATGCGTGGAGTTCGTCCGCAATGATCCTGACGGTCATCGTGCACGTTCTCACGACGTTCGCGATGAAGGCGTTCGCGAAGCCGCGGGAGATCACCTGGGTCACGGGCGTGTTCCTGGCGATGCTCGTGTTCGGCTTCGGCTTTACAGGCTACCTGCTGCCTTGGAACCAGATCGCGGTCAACGCCACGAAGGTCGGACTGCAGTCCATCGAGGCCGTCGGCCAGTACCTGCCGGGCGAGATGGCGACGTGGCCCACCTTCGTGCGCGAGACCATCCAGGGCGAAGCCGCGGTCGGCCAGGCAACGTTGTCGCGCTTCTACGCGCTCCACGTGATCCTCTTGCCGTTCCTCGTCGCCGGCCTGCTCGGAGTGCACCTCTTCCAGGTCCAGATCCACGGAATGAGCTGCGGCGTCGACGTGGAGCGCGTCGGCACCGAGAAGTTCTTCCCGTTCTTCGTGATCAAGGACCTGTCCGTGTGGGGCGTCGCGTTCCTGGTCCTGTTCGTCTTGGGCCTGTGCCTGCCCTTCGAGTCGTTCTTCGCGTACCCGCTCATGGAGCCCTACGACCCGCTCGGGTCGACGCCCGAGGGCATCAAGCCCGAGTGGTACTTCTTCTTCGTCTACTACCCGCTCGAGCTCCTTCCGTACTGGGCCGTGATGCTCGGCATGACGGCCGGCACGCTCGGGCTGCTCCTCTCGCCGTGGATCCTCCAGAACGCGAGCCGTCGCACGTTGCGCGCCATCGCCATCGCGGCGGCGACCTATCTCGTCGTGATCACGCTGTTCGGCCAGTCCATCTACGAAGTGCTTAAGGGGGTGAGTCCGTGAATCGTCTTGCCGCCGCCGTGTGGCTCTCCGCCTTGCTTGCAGTGGACGCGCGCGCAGCCGCCCACGGCGTGTATCAGGAATTCGTGCGCAAGAGCTCCGGCCGACCGGTGGACTGCGCGATGTGCCACACCCACTCGAACGGTCCCGAAGGCACGGCGGCGGGGCAGATCGGCGGTCTCTCGTCCGAGGAACTGTCGCGGCTCGGACGCGCGCGTTCGGCGTTCGAGCCGGGCGCGAACGTGGACAGTCCGATCCTGAACGACTTCGGCGACCTCATCCTGCAGCGCGTCGGAAAGAAGCGCGTGCTCGAGCTGCGCTCCGCGCCCGGCCGGCTAGTGGAGGAACTCGGCGTCGCGAGCGACCTCGACGCCGACGGCCTCTCGGACGCGCGTGAGTACCTCGAGGGCACGCATCCCCTGATCGCGAGCGATGGCGATCCGTGGAGCCTGTTCTGCCACAGCGTCAAGCGCGAGTGGTTCCGCCTGGTGATGATCACGGCTGCCACGTTGATCACGCTCTACGGGCTCTCGAACCTCCTCCGCGGGTTCGCGGTCCGCGTCCGCGCCAAGGAGTCGGCCGAGGAAGGAGCGGGATCGTGAGCGAATCTCGCAAGGCCTACTCGGTGCTGGCGATGAACACGCTGGCTTTCACCATCTGCTTCGCGGTCTGGACGATGAACGGCGTGCTGGTGACGCACTTGGTGACGACCGGCGTGTTCGACTGGTCGGCGCTCCAGATCGGCGTGCTGATGGCGACGCCCGTGCTCACGGGATCGCTCCTTCGGCTGCCCGTCGGCCTCCTCACCGACCGGTACGGCGGACGCCCGGTGTACTTCGTGTTGATGCTGCTCGCGGCCCTGGCGTTGGTCTACAACTCGCGCGTCGACGACTTCGCCGGGTTCTTCCTGGCGGCACTGGGTTTCGGCCTCTCCGGCGCGTCCTTCGCGGTCGGCATCGTGTACACGTCCGTCTGGTTCTCGAAGCAGCGGCAAGGCACGGCTCTCGGAGTCTTCGGTGCCGGCAACGCTGGGTCGGCGATCACACTGCTCGCTGCGCCAAGTCTCCTCAAGGGCTTGACGGACGGCGGCGCCGACCCGGAGGGGTGGCGCACGTTGCCGCTCATCTACGCTGCGGCACTGGGCGCGACGGCCGTGCTCTTCTGGTACTTCACCTACCCGAGGATGACGCCGCACGGCGCCGAGAAGACCCTTAGGCAGCGTCTGTCACCGCTCGGCAGCGTGCGAGTGTGGCGGTTTGGGGCGTACTACTTCCTCGTCTTCGGGGCCTTCGTCGCGCTGTCGCAGTGGCTCGTGCCGTACTACGTTCGCTTCTACGAGTTCCCCCTCGCGGCGGCCGGCGTCCTGGCGGCGATTTTCTCGCTCCCGTCGGGGCTGATCCGCGCGCTGGGTGGTTGGTTGTCGGACAAGTTCGGCGCGCGACGCATCATGTACTGGGTGCTCGGCACGTGCGTCGCGGGGTGCTTCCTCCTGATCTTCCCGCGCATGGACGTCGTCTCGCCAGGTGACGGGCTCAGCGCGTCCGCGGACGGCCGGATCGAGTCGATCTCGGACACGCAGATGGTCGTGCGATCGGCGCTCACCGGGAGGGCAACGACGTACACGATCGAGGCCACCTCGCAGGAGCGACCCAGCGCCCTCGCCACCGCGAGTTCCGACCTTCACAACCTGCGTGTGCTGCCCGAGCGCGTGTCTTGGAAACAGTGGGGCCAGAAGATCGAGATCGGCACGGACGGCAGCGAGACGCGCCGGCCGTTCCAGGTCGGGGACACGGTCAAGAAGAAGGAGCTTCTTGCCCGGGGCCGAACACAGATTTCGTTCCAAGCCAACGTCTACGTCTTCACCCTCATCGTGTTCGTCGTCGGGATAGCGATGGGCATCGGCAAGGCGGCCGTCTACAAGCACATCCCGGACTACTTCCCGGAGGAGGTCGGCGTCGTCGGGGGTCTTGTCGGCGTGATAGGTGGCCTCGGCGGGTTCGTGTGCCCTATTCTGTTTGGGCAGCTGCTCGACATGACGGGCCTGTGGACGAGTTGTTGGATGTTCCTGTTCCTCGTGTCTGCCGGCTGTCTGTGGTGGATGCACCGCGTCGTCGAGCGGATGCTGCGGGAGAAGATGCCCGGACTCGTTCAGCGCATCGACCGACACGACGCGCCCGTGAGTGATGAAGTCCTCGCGAGCTGATCAGAACCAATGGGCTGAGGAGTCGCCATTTCTTATCCAGATCGCCACATTCGGTAATCGCGCACCCGACCGCCCGCGCCCTCAACGCGATCGCCGCTCGAGCTCCCCGCGCAACCCGGGAGCGAGCTGTGCTCCGCGCCGCACGAGCTCGCGCGCCGCGTCGAACGCACGACGCGCGTCGTCGACGGCACCGCGGGCCTCGAGCACGAGCCCCAGCTCCACCCGGACACCCGCATCGTCCGGCGTGATCCGCGCGAGGGCGCGGAGGGCCTCCTCCTGCGCGTCGGCGCGTCCGAGCTGTCGCGCGGCGGTCGCGAGCGTGCGCCAGCCCTGCGGATCCTCGGGGCGCGCGGCGACGAAGCGCTCGAGCTCCTGCAGCGCCTCCGCGCCGCGCCCGAGCTTGAAGAGGAAGCTCGCGCGTT
The DNA here is from genome assembly GCA_016714045.1 of Planctomycetota bacterium. GTDB lineage: Bacteria > Planctomycetota > UBA1135 > UBA1135 > JADJNY01. The sequence goes on from JADJNY010000001.1 coordinate 156,372, forward strand.
GCACGCGCCACATCGGGGCGACGTCGCCGCGCCGTTCGCCGAGCGCGAACGCCTCGTCGAAGAGCGCGAGGCCGCGCGCGAGGAGCTCCGGGCGCCGCGCGAGATCGCGCTCCGCCTCGACGCCGAGCACGAGCGCCAGGTTCGCGCGCAGCTCGGGGAGTCCGGACACGGCGAGGCCGCGTTCGAAGCGCGCGCGCGCCTCGTCGAGGAGCTCCGCGCGCCGCGCGAGCGCTGGCTCCGCGAGCGCCGCTCGATAGCGCAGCGTTCCGAGGTGCAGGAGCGCGTGCGGGTTGTCCGCGTCGACGGCGAGCGCGTGGGACCAGAGGGCCTCGCTCGACGTCCACGCGCGCGAGTAGCGCCAGGCGAGCGCGCCGCACGTCGCGAGCAGGACCGCGCCGGCGACCAGGGTGGGGACGAGCGCGCGTTGCGCCGCGAGCGCGAAGCCCGCCGCGGCCACGAGCGCGAGCGGGAGGCACGCGACGTACGTGTAGCGCTCGGCGACGAGCTGCGGCCCGGCCTGCAAGAGCCCCGACACGGGCAGGATGCACGCGACGTACGCGCACCACGCGGCGAGCAGCGCGGGGAAGCGCTTGCGCAGCGAAACCAAGAGCACCGTGAGCACGACGACGCCGAGGCCGGCGGCGACGAACGCCGGCGACGCCGCGGTGAACGGCTCGGGCAAGGGGTAGATCGGCCGCAGCCCGACGGGGGCCAGCGACGCGAGCGGGTAGAACGCGAGCGCATACGCGGCCTGCGCGGCGCGCTCGGCGAACCCGTGCGCCGCGAGGCCCTTCAGCGTCGTGCCCGCGCTCGCGGCGGCCGTGATCGTGACCGGCGCGGCGAGCAGCGCGAGCACGACGAACGGGATCTTCTCGAGCGCGAGGCGCGCGAGCGGCTCGGAGCGCGCGCGCCGATACACGCCGAAGTCGAGCGCCAGGAGCAACGCCGGCAGCACGATCGCTGTGCCCTTGCCCGCCCACGCGAGCACGCCGAGCACGACCGTGAGCGCGAGGTCGCCCGCGCGCCGCCCGCGCTCGACGTACCGGCACCACGCGAGCAGCGCGGCGATCAGGAACGCGCCCGACACGAGGTCGCGGCGCTCGGTCAGCCACGCGACGGACTCGACGCGCAAGGGATGGAGCGCGAAGAGGCCCGCCGCGCACGCCGCGGCGAGCTCGAGCCGCCGGTCGCCGAGCCGCAGGTCGGGCTCGGCCCCCGCCGAGCGCGCGCGGCTCCACGCCGCGAGGACGCGCCGCGCGAGCGCGTAGGCGAGCACCGCCGCGAGCGCGTGCCAAGCGACGCTCGACGCATGGAGCGCGCGGGTCCGCGCCGAAGAGCGCGTGGTCGAGCGCGAAGGACAACCACGCGAGCGGCGTGTAGTGCCCCATGTGCGGCGTCGTGAACATCCACGCGAGGTTCGCCGCCGAGAACCCGCGCCAGTGCGGATTCTGCACGAGGTTCTGCGGATCGTCCCAGTCGACGAAGTCCGCGCCGAACGCGGGCGAAAACGCGAGCGCGACCGCGGCGACGAGCGCCAGCACGATCGCGAGCGGGAGTGCGCGCGCGGACTTCATCGATCGAGCCCTTCCAGCGCGGCCCGCGCGCGCGCGGCGTCGTCCCGCGAGCTTTCGCTGCCGGCCGCGCGCTCCGCGAACTCGAGCGCGCGCCGCAGGTCCGCGCGCGCCGCGTCCTTCGCGCCGAGGCGCGCGCGCAGCTCGCCGAGCGCGCGCCACGCGGCGCTCGAATCCGGGCGCAGGCGCACGACCGCTTCGCGCTCGAGCACGGCCTCCGCGCCGCGGCCGAGCCGCTCGAGCACCTCGGCGTGCACGACGCGCGCGGCGAGGTTGCCCGGGAGCGCGGCGACGACGCGCGCGAGCTCGACCTCGGCCTCCGCGTCGCGTCCCAGGTCCGCGAGCAGCGCGGCGCGCGTGCGCCTCCAGCCCGGCTGCGCGCGCCGCGCGGGCTCGCCGAGCTCGATCGCGCGCTCGACGTCGGCGAGCGCGGCCTCGACGAGGCGCCGGCGCTCGTCCCCGGTCCGTGTGTCCGCGAGCATGCGCTTCGTCGCGCCGACGTTGAGGAGATGGAGCGGGTTCGCGCTCGTCGCGAACGCGCGCGCGAAGCGGTCGCCGGCGCGTTCCAGGGCCGCGCGCCGCTCGTCCGCGTCCTCGATCGCGAGCGCGCGGGCGACGTCGGCCTGCGCGCGCGCGTCGACGGCACGAGCACCAGCACGACCGCCGCGATCGAACCCGCCGACGCCGCGAGCGGCACGTGGCGCGCGCACAAGGCTCCCGCGAGCCCGAGCGCGAACGGGAGGCACGCGAGGTACGCGTAGCGCTCCGCGACGAGCTGCGGACCGGCCTGCAGGAGCCCGTTGACCGGCGCGATCGTGATCGCGAACGCGAGCCAGGCGAGCCACGCGCGCGGGGCGCGTCGGCGCAGGCACCACGCGAGCACGCCGAGGGCGACTCCGCACGCCGCGGGGACGACGTACCGCGCCGCGACGAGCCCGCCCGGCGCGGGGAGCGAGTGGAGCGGCGACAGGTCGAGCGGCAAGAGCGTCTTCCACGGGTAGAACGCGAGCGCGTACGCGGCCTGGATCGCGCGCGCGCCGAGGCCGTGCTCCGCGAGCGACGCGCGCGCCTCGGTGCCCTCGGTCTGCGCCCACAACGTCAGGCCCGCGAAGGCTGCCGCGAGCGCCCACGCCGGCGCCGTCGCGACGAGCCGCGCGCGCAGCGGACCCGCGGTGGCGCGCGTGGAACCCTGCGGCGCGGTCGCGAGCAGCGCGTCGAGCACGAGGAACAACGCCGGCAGAACGACGCCCCAGGCCTTCGAGAGCAAGGACAGCAGCATCCAGGCGAACGCGAGCCAGCGGTGAGCGCTCCTTCCGTTCGTCCGGAAGCGCAGCCACGCGTCGAGCGCGAGCACGAAGAAGCACCCAGACAGCACGTCGCGGCGCTCGGTGATCCAGGCGACCGACTCGACGCGCAACGGATGGAGCGCGAAGAGCGCCGCGGCCCCGAACGCGATCAGCGCGCTGCGCGCCGCGCCGAGGTCCGGCGCGAGCACGGCGGCGAGCCGCCGCGCGAACCCGAGGAACAACACCGCTCCGACTGCGTGGAGGAAGACGTTCGTCCCGTGGTACCCGGCCGGGTCCAGGCCGTGGAGCGCGTGGTCGAAGGCCAGCGTGAGCCAGGCGAGCGGCTGGTAGTGCCCCAGGTGGAAGGACGTCGCCATCCAAGCGAGGTTCGGGCCCGAAAACCCGCGGTAGTGCGGGTTGTCGACGAAGTTCCGACCGTCGTCCCAGTCGACGAACCCGGCCTCGAGCGCGGGCGCGAAGGCAAGCAGCACGAGCGCCGCGAGCACGACGGCGCTGGCCCAGGCGAGGAGGCGGGGGGGAGGGGGCACGGGCGGCGCACTCTATTCGATGAGGCGGGCGCGTCCGAGGGCGCGCGGCCGGGGCCGGAGTCCTTCGGTCCGGAGCCCCGGGGTCCTTCGGCGTTGCGAGCCGGGACCCTGCGGCGCGGCGCGTCGGGACCCTCCGGCGCGCAGCCCCGGCGCCCTTCGGCGCGGCGCGTCGGGACCCTTCGCGCGGCGCGCAGGGGCCTTTCGGCGCAGCGCGGGCCGGGCGCATGGGCTCGGCGCGGGAGAGAGCCCCGTGGGTCGTGACTCGGCCGGGGTTGCGGAGTGCGCGTCCCACCTCCACCGCGGGGCGGGGCGGCGCGTGCGTCCCTGAAACACGAGCTTCCACTCGCGAGAGAGTCGAGAGCGCGCGTCCCGTGTGCGGGACGCGCGGAGAACTCGTCCAGGAACTTCGCCTCCGCGCCGAGCGCCTCGCTAGAATCAGCCTCGTCGCGTGCGGTCTCCCCGCTCGCCGCCCCTGCTCTCCGTGCTCCCGCACGGTTCCTCGCCATGGATCCGCTTTCCCCGTCGATCCACTCCCGCCGCGCCGATCTAGGCGCGACGACCAGCGCACCGCGCGAGCGCGCGGAGGTGCTCGAGTCGGTGCGTGCCGTCCTCGCGCGCGTGCCGTCGCTGCGTCCCGATCCGGACGCTTCGTCTCCGCGTGCCGCGCTCCCGTCGTCGCGTCCGCGCGTCGTCGGCGCGTGCGACACGCCGGTCGATCCGCTGCAGCTCATCGGGCTCCTCGGGCGCGAGCCCGTGGACGTCGCGAACTTCTGATGGAGCGTTGGAGGGGATTCTCTTCGAACTAGCCCTGCCTCTCCCGCGCCTTTCAGAACTCCGGCGGGACCATCGGGTGCATCCGTTGGTCCCGCTTCCTTTTCCCTGCTTGCCGCCGCGTGCGGATTCGTTGCGTGCGAGCCCGCGTCAAGCGATCGGCCAGCGCGCGATCGGCGCGGAACGGCCGCGCCATTCGCCCGGCCGCGCGGCGAGGCGCTGCACGAGCGCGGCGCGCTCGCGCTCGATGGCGCGCAGGAAAGGCGCGCGGTCGCCGATCGGTTTCCCTTGCGCGGCGCGCCCGCGCTCGTAGGCGTCGAGGAACGCGCGCTGCGCCTCCGCGCCCAGATCCTCCGGCGCGCGCAGCAGGAAGCACGCGAGGTCGTACGCGGGACCGCGGAGTTGCAGCCGCTCGCCGCCCTTCCAGCAGTCGAGGAACCACGTGCACCCGCCGCTCGGCTCCGCGTGCACGAGCACGTTGCGCGGGTAGAGGTCGCGGTGCACGAAGTGGAGCGCGTGCATGCGCGCCGTCTCGCGCGCGAGCTCGTCCAGGAGGTACGCGCGCTCCGTCGCTCCGCCGTCGCGCAGGACGTCCTCGAGCGTGCGCGCGGGCTCGACGGCGCGCGTCGCGAGCGCTTGGAACCAAGGCGCGCCGCCGCGCGCGATCACGGCGGAGAGGAGCGGCTCGGGCGCGAGGAAGAGGCGCTCGCGCAACCAGAGCAGGTTCGCGTGTTCGCGCTCGCGCGGCAGCGGGCTTTGGAAGAGCGCGCGCTTCAGCGCCCAGCGCAAGCGAGCGCGGCCCGCGAGCGGGCTCGCCTTGACGAACGCGCGGCCGCCGGCGAGCTCGACGAAGCCCGCCGCACGCGCCCCGTCCCGCGCGAGGCGCAGGACGAGCTCGCGTCCCTCGCCGACGACGTCCGCGTCGCGCGCGCGGAGCTCGAGCGTGCCGAGCGGGCTCTCAGATCGGAGCTTGTCCAAGCGCTCCGCCGGCCGGATCGAGGCCGAAGTCGAGGAAGCGCGCGCGCGTTTCGGCGCCGTTCCGTGCGCGCGCGTCGACGGGCGCCTTCTTGTGCGCGACGACGAACGCCTGCTGCGACACGAACCGGAACGAGTGGTGGAACCCGACGACCTCGGCGCCCGCGGCGTCGAAGAGCGCGCGCAAAGTCCGCTTCTGGATCGCGCGTCGGCCGCGCGGACCCTCGGCGCGCCGCAGGCCCATGCTCCGGCGGACGGCGTGCAGCGAGGCCGCGTCCCAGAACGACGCGACGACGAGGCGGTGCGAAACGCGCACGAGCTCGTTGACGGCGAGCGCGAGCTCCTCCGTCGCGTGCAGGTGGTGCAGGAGCCGCACGCACACGACGACGTCGAAGCTGTCGTCCTGGAACGGGAGGCGCGCGACGGAGCCTTGCACGAGGCCCGACGCGCCCGCGCGTTGCGCCTCGCCGAGCATCGAGGCGGAGATGTCGATGCCGACGTAGCGCAGGCCGCGGCGTTCGAGCATCGGACGCAGGCGGCCCGTCCCGCACGGCGCGTCGAGGACGGGCTTCAGGCCGCGGCGCACGGCGTGGCGCGCGAGGATGCGCTCGACGAGCAACGGATCGCGCAGCGCGGAGCGCGCGGTCGACCAGCGGCGGGTCGCGTAGTGCTGGCCGGAGTGGGGGTCTTGCCACTTTGCGTCGGAGCTCGGCATCGAGGGGCCCGTCGGCTCGGGGTCCATGACGCGGGCGAGTCTAGCGCGGCGGCGGCCGTCTTTCCCGCGCGGAGCGGGGCGTCGAGCCGTCAGGGGCCGAGGAGGAGGCTCGCGAGCACGCGCTCGAACACGATCCGCCGGTAGCGCGCGGTCGACCGCACGTCATCGCGGGGGCGGATGTCCTGCGCGGAGCTCGCGGCGATCGCGGCATGGACGCGCGCGGGTTCGAGCGGGCCGCCGAGGAGCGCGCGCTCGAGCGCCGCGAGCCTTACGCTGCGCTCCGCGAGCGATCCGGCGCCGCCGCGCAGCGCGAGGACGTGCCCGCGTTTGTCGAGGCTCCAGCACAGGGCGACGACGAGCTTCGCGATCGACTGGGCGCGGCGCGTGCCGACCTTGCGGAAGCGGCGGGTCTCATTCGGCGGTCGCGCAGGCACGAAGACGGACTCGATCAGCTCGTCCGCCGCGCGCGCGGTCGTTCGGTAGCCCGTGAGGAACTCGTCGACGGGGAGCTCGCGCAACCCGCGCAGCGACGCGAGCCGCACGCGCACGCCGAGGGCCAAGAGCACCGGGTTCAGATCCGCCGCGGGCGACGCCGTGCCGAGGTTCCCGCCGAGCGTCGCGCGGTTCTGGATCTGAACGGCGCCGACCTCGCGCGCGGCGACGACGAGCAGGTCGGCGCACGACGCGGCGAGCGGCGAGCGCAGGAGGTCCGCGCACGTCGTCCGCGCGCCGAAGCGCGCGCCGCCGTCCTCCGCGCGTTCGTACGCGAGCTCGGCGACCTTCCACACGTCGACGACGCGCTCGGGCGCGTTGCGCCCGCTCTCGAGCTCGACCATCAGGTCCGTGCCGCCGGCGAGCACGCGCGTCGACGCGTCGGCGTCGCGCAGCGCGCGCAGGGCGTCCTCGAGCGTGCGCGGCGAGAGGACCTTCACGCGCGGCCTCCGCTCGGGGAGTCGGTCGGCCGCTCGGGGGAGTGCGTGCTCGTGCTCCCCGCGCCTTCCTCGCGCGCCGCGCGCACCGCGGCCGAGAGGATCTTGCCGTAGCCCGTGCAGCGGCACAGGTTGCCCGCGAGCGCCTCGCGCGCGCCCTCGACCGTCGGCTCGACGCGCTCGCGCGCGCACGCGTCGATCCACGCGCGCGTCGCCGTGATCATGCCGGGCGTGCAGATGCCGCACTGCGCGCCGCCTTCGGCGAGGAACGCGGCGCGGATCGACTCGAGCCCCGGGCCTTCGACCGTGCGCACGTCGGCGCCTTGGACCTGGCACGCGGGCACGAGGCATGCGAGCGTCGCCTCGCCGTCGACGAGCACCGTGCACGCGCCGCACTCGCCCTCGCCGCAGCCTTCCTTCGTGCCGGTGAGCGCGAGCTCCTCCCGCAGCACGTCGAGCAGGCGGCGCAGCGGCGGAACGCGCAGCACGCGCTCGACGCCGTTGACGCGCAAGCGGAGCTCAATCGGTTCGCCGCCTTCGAAACGCGATCTCATGCGCGGTCCTCCGCCGCAAAGCGGCGCGTGCGGGAGCAGCTCGAGCTGGCGCGGCACGCGTCCCGCTGGGTGCCCGCGCTCTGCGCCGTCGCGTTTCCGTCGCGTCGCGTGTTCATGTCCGCTCCTCCGGATGCGCCGCGAGCCACGCGTCGAGGATGCGCTCGGGCGTCGCCGGGACGTGAGCGAGGTGCAGGCCGAGCGCGTCCTCGATCGCGGCGAACACCGCCGGCGCGCCGCCGTCCATCGGGAGCTCGCCGACGCCCTTCGCGCCGAACGGGCCGTGCGAGTAGGGGACCTCGACGAGCGCGATCTCCATCGGCGGCGCGTCGAGCGTCGTCGGCACGATGCACGTCGCCATTCGGTCCTGCTCGAAGCGGCCCGCGCGCGTCGAGATGACCTCGAGCTGCGACCAGCCGAGCGCTTGCAGGCTGCCGCCTTCGATCTGGCCCTCGACGAGCCGCGGCTGGAGCGCCTTGCCGACGTCGACGGTGCTCCAGAAGCGCGTGACGCGCACGTCGAAGGTGACGGGATCGACCTCGACCTCGGCGAGGTCCGCGGCCCAGCCGTAGACCGGGTACGCGTCGCCGCGATAGTGCGCGTCGTCCCACTGGAGCCCGGGCGGCGAGTGGTACGTGACCGTGACGACGCCGTCGCCGCCGCGCGCGAGGAAGGCGCGGGCGCGATCGCGGAAGCTCGCGGAGGAGCGCGCGTCGTCGCCGCGCGTCGCGGTCGAGCTCGCCGGGCCGTCCGCGGTTCGCGGGCTCGTGCGAAGCGCTCCGCCGTCGTCGCGCGCGCTCCCGTCGATGCGCGCGACGAGCTCTCTGCACGCGTTCGCGAGGCACCCGCCGACGACCATGCACGTGCGCGACGCGACCGTCGGGCCCGAGTCGGGCACGCGCGCCGTGTCCGGCGTCGCGACGACGACGTCGGCGAGCTCCGCGCCGAGCGCCTCCGCCGCGATCGCCTCGAAGAGCGCGTTCGTGCCCTGGCCGATCTCGGTCGAGCCGGCGAGCACTTCGACGCGGCCGTCGGGAAGGAGCGCGACGCGCACGCGGCCCTTCAGCATCTCCTCGCCCGAACCCGTGAAGCCGGCGCCGTGGAAGAAGAAGGAGAGCCCGCGGCCGCGCAGCGGAGCGGTCGACGCGCGCGCGGTGTCCGGACGAAGTGACGCGCTCCAGTTCGGAACCGCGCTCGCGTTCGGAACCGCGCTCGCGTTCGGGGCCGCGTTCGGCGCCACGTTCCCGTTCGACACCACGTTCGCGCTCGACACCGCCTTCGCGCTCGGCGCGCGTCCGCACCACGCGTGTTGGCGGAACCCGGTGCGCGCGAGGAGCTCTTCCAGCACCTCCGTCGAGCCGACGCTCTCCTTCAGCAACTGCCCCGTCGCCGTCGTGTCGCCGAGGCGCAGGCGGTTCGTCCAGCGCAGCTCCGCCGGGTGGATCCCGAGCGCGCGCGCGACGCGGTCCATCTGTCGCTCGACCGCGAAGCACGTCTGCGGCGCGCCGAACCCGCGGAACGCGCCGTAAGGGACGTGGTTCGTGCCGACGACGCGCCCGCGGATGCGCACGTTCTCACAGCGATACGGCCCCGCGGCGTGGATGCACCCGCGCGAGAGCACGACCGGCGACAGCGTCGTGTACGCGCCGCCGTCGAAGAGCACGTCGACGTCCATCGCGAGCAGCGTCCCGTCTTCGGCGACGAGCGTCTTGTGCCGCACGCGCGACGGATGGCGCTTGGGCGTGACGGCGAGGTCCTCGTGGCGCTCGTAGAGGAGCTTCACGGGCCTGCCGCACTGCTTCGCGAGCAGCGCGGCGTGGCACGCGACGACGCTCGGGTACTCCTCCTTGCCGCCGAAGCCGCCGCCGGTCTCGCACTGGACGACGCGCGCCTTCTCGAGCGGGACGCCCATGCAGCGCGCGAGCGCCTTGCGCACGTAGTGCGGGCACTGGAGCGAGCCCTTCACCGTGATCGATCCGTCCGCGTCCGGCGGCCACGCGATCCCGCCCTGCGGCTCGATGTAGAGCTGCTCCTGCGAGTCCGTGTGGTACGTGCTCTCGATCACGCGCGCGCCGCGCGGCGGAGCGGCGAACGCGCGCTCCACGTCGCCCTTGTCGATGTCGATCGCCTTGAAGACTTGCGTGGAGCGCTCGAGGTCGAGCACGGGCTCCAGCGGCGCGATCTTCGGCTTGATCGCCGCCAGCGCGGCGAGCAGCGTCGCGCGATCGGGCGCCGCGACGAGCAGCAGCGGCTCGCCCCAGTGCCGCACCTCGGTCGTCGCGAGCACGGGCTGGTCGTCGACGATCAACGCCTGCACGTTCTCACCGGGCACGTCCTCGGGCCCGACGACGACGACGCGCGCGAAGTCGAATGCGGGGTCGCGCTCGAACCCGAGCAAGCGCCCGCGCGCGACGTCCGAGCGCACGGTCCCGCCGATCCACGCGCCCGGCACGTCGAGGTCCGCGACATAGAGCGCGCGGCCTTCGACCTTGGCCGGCCCCTCGGGCCGCGGGACGTTCGTGCCGACGATGCGGGTCATCGCGCGAGACGATCGCGTTTCGCGCAGAGCGGAGCAACAGGCTCGACGGACGCGGGCTCCCGAGCCGCGCCGGACGCGGCGACGCGTCGTCGCCGGAGAGCCGAGAAACGCGCGCGCTCGTCGTCGGCGGAAAGCACACGGCGTGAGATCGGGGGGCAAAGCCCGACAGTGCCGAAGCAGCGCCGATCGACAGCACTTTCGAGCGCATTTCGAGCGGCGGAATCGAGTTCGTCATACAGCCAGAAGTTCTTGAAGAGAAGGGCGTTGCGTGCTTCTCACTCTTCGCGATCGCGGGTAGAGATGAGGTACGCGCCGCGCGCTCCATCGTCGCGTTCTGCAGCGCGTCTTCCCGTCCTGGACCCTCCGCCATGCGCTACCTCTCCGTTCATCGTCTCGTCCTTTCGTCGAGTTGCGTCCTCGTCGCGCTCTCGATCGGAGCGCCCGTGTCCTCGGGCGCACAGCGAGCCTCCGAGCCCGGACCCGACGCGGCGAACGGAGCTCGGTCGTCGTCCGCGGCGGAGGCGTCGCGAGACGGCACGGAGCGCTGGACCTCGAGCGCGAGCGGAGGTCTTTCGATCTCCCTCGCGCACGAGCCGCTCACGGCGGAACTCGCGCCGCGCGGCGTGACGGTGCGCGCGACGTCGTCGACGCTGACGCGCGAACAGCGCGAGGTCGAGCTCGTGCTGCGCACGACGTCGTTCGGTCGCCTCGGCGCGCCGAAGGAGCTCGGTGCGGGACGCGTCGAGCACGACGGCGAGCGCGCGCTGCTCGTGCGCGACGAGCTCGTCGAGTGGTTCGAGCCTCGGTCGCACGGCCTCGAGCACGGCTGGACGATCGCGGCGCCGCCGGCCGGGGAGCGCACATCTGCGTTGTGGATCGGGCTCGAGTTCACGGGGCTGCACCCGCAGCTCGCGGAGGACGGCAAGAGCGCGGCGCTCGTCGACGAGCGTGCGCAGCATCGCCTCTACTACCGCGGCTTGCTGGCGGTGGATGCGACGGGAAAGGAGTTGGAGGCGCGGTTGTGCGTCCGTGCCGCGGGGGTCGGAATCCAATTCGACGATGAGCATGCGCGATACCCGATCGTAGTCGACCCGATTCTGAGCACGATCGCATGGGCCTTCGAGGTGGATCAAGCAGGCGCAGACTTGGGGCAAGCGAGCACGGCGGGCGATGTAAACGGCGACGGGTATAGCGACCTACTCGTTGCTGCCCGCTGGTATGACGGCATCAATGGAGCTGACGCGGGGGTCGCATGGTGCTTTCATGGCAGCGCCAGCGGCCTGAGTCTGACTCCCAGTTGGGTCAGCTTTGGTCCAGTGCAGGCAGGGGCGTGGTTCGGTTCGAGCCTCTGTGCATTGGGTGACATCAACGGCGATCGATTCGACGACGTGGCGATTGCTGCACCCCTCTACTCGGGCCCGGAGTCGGAGGAAGGAGTTGTCTACGTCTACCTCGGCTCGGCTGGAGGTCTGCAGTCGACGCCGCACTGGGTGATCGAAGGAAACACACCAAATGCCCACTTCGGTGGCGACCTAGAACATGTGGGCGATGTGAATGGTGATGGGTTGTCGGACTTGGCCGTGTGCACGTCTGCCAGTGGCGTTGCTGGATTCGCCCGAGTCTATGCTGGCACTTCGAATCCTAGTCCGGGAGCACCGCTCTGGAGCATGACTGCCGCCGGTCTCGCAGCATTTGGAGTGCTACCGACACACTTTGACTACCTGGGCAATTCACCGCACGTTGGCGGAGCCGGCGACGTCGATGGCGACGGCTACGATGACCTGCTGCTGGGTTGTGGATTCTACGAGCTGAATGGAGTTCCGGGCCGTGCGTTTCTGTTCCGGGGTGGGCCTAGCGGTCCCTCGACGGTGCCCGTGTGGTCGGCCACGGGACCAGTTTCAGAGGCCAGCTTCGGCTTGATGCCTCGCAGCGCTGGTGACCTGAACGGCGATGGACTCAGTGACGTCATCATAGGTGATCCTCACTACTCTGATGGAAGTTCTGGCGCTGTCCTTGTGTACATTAGCAATCCGCAGGCGCTCCCTACGCTGCTGCCAACGAGTCCATCTCAGATCCTGACATCTCCGAGTGCCGGCGCGTTCTTTGGCGGCAGCCGGGGTTCGATGTCATGTGGAGATGTAGATGGTGATGCCATTCCGGATGTTATCGTCGGCGGATGGCGGAACGCAGGCCAATCGGGGCGAGCCTGGTTGTTCAAGGGGTCTGCTGTCAGCCCCTGGTTGAGTCCGACGCCCGACTCGAGCATCTCGAGTGGGCAGTCGAACGGGCTTCTCGGCTTCTTCGCAGGCACAGCAGGGGACGTCAATGGGGATGGGCGGTCCGACGCGTATGTAACGCACCTGCGCTTCGACAATCCTGAACTCGACGAGGGCACTCTCTACGTATTTTACGGTCAGCCACAGGAAACTCCGTTGCATGTGCCCCTCGCCATCCAGACCTCCAGCCTCACAGGCACGACGGGCTCCAGTTTCGCGACGGCACTGACGACAGCCGGCGACGCGAACGGCGACGGCTTCAGCGACCTCCTCGTCGGTTCCCCAGGCTTCCAAGGCGCGTTCGCGAACGAGGGCCGGGTTGCGCTCTATCGGGCCAAGAGCGATGGGACCGGGCTCGAGAACGCGAGCATCTGGTCGTTCTCGGGCGGTCAAACCGACGCGCGCCTCGGTACGTCGGTGACCTTCGCGGGTGACGTCAACAACGACGGCTTCACCGACGTGCTCGTGGGTGCGCCCGGGTTCGCGACCGATCTGACGCAGTTCCAAGAGGGCAAGGCCTTCCTCTTCCTCGGCACGTCGAGCGGAGTGTTGTCGGGCACGCCGTCCTGGACGTTCGAGGGCGACGCGATCAACGCGAAGTTCGGTCAAGCGCTCGCGGGTGCCGGCGACGTGAACGGCGACGGCTACGCGGACGTGTTCGTCGGCGCGCCGGGTGCGACCGTTGGCGGTCTACAGGATTCGGGCCGTGTCTATGTCTTCTTGGGCTCGCCGACCGGGCTTGGGGCGACCCCTGCGCTCGTGCTGGACAACCCCGTGACCGGCGATGCGCGGTTCGGAGCCTCGCTGGCCAACGCGGGCGATCTCAATCGTGACGGCCAGACCGATCTCGTCGTCGGCGCGCCGGATTACTCGAATCCGGAGAGCGAGGAGGGGCGTGTGTACGTCTTCCTCGGGAGTGCCGCGGGCGTCGTCCCCACACCGGCCTTCACGGTGGAGTCCGATCTCGTCGGCGCGCACCTTGGAACCGCCGTGTCCGGCGCCGGCGACGTCGATGCGGACGGGTACGCCGACATCCTGGTCGGAGCACCCGATACGCTCGGTGGGGGGCGGGTCACGCTCTACCGCGGGCAACTCGGGCTCGCGCCGATCGCCCCCGGCGCGCAGGTGTTCAACGGAACGCAGGGCGGCGCGCGTCTCGGGGCCGCGTTGTGTCGCGCCGGTGACGTGAACAACGATGGGTTCTCCGACGTCGCCTTCTCCGCGCCGAACTTCAACCTGAACCAGGGCGAGGTCTACGTTCACCTCGGCGTGTCTTCAGGTCTCGCGACGAGTCCTACGCTCACGTTCCCGGGCTCCGCGGGTGCGAACCTCGGTGCAGGCATGGGGCCGTGCGGCGACATCGACGGCGACGGCTTCAGCGACGTGGTGCTCGGCCAACCCGGGCAGCTCTCGGGCACGGGGGGCCTGCTCGTGTACGTCGGCGGGACGCAGTACGGTGGCGTGCGACGCACGCAACAGCGGCGCGTCACGGCGGCGAATGCGTATGACCGGCTCGCGCTCCAAACCGAGAGCGTCGGCCAAATGCGCTTGAGCGGCGGACCGAACACGTTCGCCAACCTCGCCAGCACGCCGGCCGGCCGCGAGCACGTCGCGCTCGAGTGGGAGATGAAGGGTGGCGCGGCGCTCCTGAATGGAACCGGGCTCGAGATCGGGCCGTTCCAGGACTGCGGTTCGCCGACGGCGCCCCTGCGCCTGGATGTCGTGGACAGCACGGGCATCTCCGCTGGACAGCGCTACCAGTGGCGCCAGCGCATCGCGACGAAGAACCCGTTCTTTCCGCACGGTCTGTGGGTCGCGCTCCAAGGGGATGGGCGGCACGAGAAGAAGTTCGGCACCGGCATCGACTGCGACTCCAACGGCGTGCCCGACACGACCGAGATCGCGCAGAACCCGGGGCTCGACTGCGATGCGAATGGACAGCTCGACAGCTGTCAGATCGCCCTCGATCCCACGCGGGACTGCGACAACGATGGCTCGCTCAACAGCTGCGAGCTCCTGGCGAACGACTGCGACGGGGACGGCTGCCCAGACGACTGCGAACGGTTGGGCTTGATCACGGGTTGTGGTTCTGGCTCGGACTGCAACTCGAACAACGTGCTCGACAACTGCGACATCACAGCCAACCCTGGGCTCGACGGGAACGGCGACGGGATCCTCGACACTTGCCAGTTCGTGCCGTACTGCTTCGGCGACGGCACGGGAACCGTATGTCCGTGCGGCAACAACGGCGGCGCCGGGCGTGGGTGCGCGAACTCGGTCAATGCCAATGGTGCCGTGCTCACGGTCACCGGATGGCCCAGCATCGCGAGCGACACGCTCGTCTTGCACGGTGCGGGGATGCCGAACTCGGTGTCGCCCTCGGCGATCTACCTCCAGGGCACGGCGCAGGACAACGGCGGCCTCGGGACGCCGATCCAGGATGGACTGAGGTGCGTGACGGGCTCCCTCATCCGGCTCGGCACACGACCGAACTCGGGCAATCAGTCGCAGTATCCCGACGTGGGGAACGTGATCGTCAGCATTCGCGGCGGGCTCGCGGCGCTTCCGATGCCGCAGACGCGCTACTACCAGGTCTTCTATCGCAACGCAGCGACGGCCTTCTGTCCGCCGGGTACGGCGAACTGGACGAATGCAGTCGCGGTCACCTGGGGACCGTGATCGCGGGGGCAGTGGGCTCCGAAGTCAATCCGTCGTGATCCCCCGCGCCGGCCTGATCCCGTACGCGTCGCTGCGCGTGTCGGGCATGCGCTCGAAGCGCATGTGCGTGCGCAGCTCGTCGTGGGTGAGCTGGAAGGAACCGCCGCGGACGCTCCTGTGGCCCGAATCGGGGGCCTGCTGCAGACCGTCGCCGTCGCGGAAGGGCCAGCGGTACCAGGTCCAGAACGAATCCTGCATCCACTCGCTGACGTTGCCGCCGAGGTCGTGGAAGCCCCACGGGGTCGGTTCGAAGTGTCCTACCGGCGAGCTGGCGACGAACCCGTCAGGGTGGTTCAACAAGGTGTCGGTCTCGAGGTAGTTCTCCCTCCCGATCAGGCTCTCGGGCGTCTCGCCACCGGGCCACGCCCAGTTCCGGCCCGCGTGGGCTGCGTGGCTCCACTGTGCTTCCGTCGGCAGGGCGAGCTCGAATCGGCCGAGCCACGTCTGCGCCTCGGTCCATGTCACCCGTTCGACGGGGTGGAGCGAGTTCGACACGCCCGCGTCCATCGACTTGCCCGGAACGTAGTAGCTCGGGTTGACTCCGGTCCACCGCCGCCACTGAGCCTGGGTGACCTCGTACTTGGAGAGGAAGAACGCGTCGAGGCGGACTCTGGGATGCGTGCGATCAGGGTCGGGGTCGGCCGGAGAGTCCGGGAACCACGGATGCAGCTCGTTGTAGCCGATCCATGCTGTTCCACCCGGAACGAGCACGAAGACCAGGCTCGTCTCCGGACGAATCGACCACGTGCCGTCCGTGCCGCGCTCGGGCCGCTCGCCCGTGTCCGGCAGCCAGAACTCCCAGAGTCCGGAGCGCGGATCTCGCTCGAGGGGCAGCAGTCCACGCTGGGGCTCGATCTGGAGTCCACCGTAGAGCGGGCACTCGTCGCGGTTCGCGATCGAGGCGATCGCGCTTTGCCACGCGCTGGCGCCGGCGACCAACGTCCGGTGCGCGCCCGAGCGGGCGCGATCGAGGCGCGCCTCGATCGCCGCGATCGTAGCGCCGTGGGGAATCGGGGATGCCAACTCGTCGAGTTCCGCGAGCAGGCGGGGCAGCGCCGCGTCCAGCCGTCGATCGTCGGGGTCGGCGTAGCTCCACCCCGCGGGGAGCTCGAGCGCGCGACGCTCGCGCTGGATCGCCTGCGCGTTCCGAGCGAGGCGTGCGTCCCATTCCGCGTTTCCCTCGGCCCAGCCAAGCTGACCCGCATGCTCCGCGATCTGCTTGCGGTCGTCCTCGACTCCGAGCGCGTCGTACTCGAGCTCGAAGATGCGCGCCCGCGTCTGCCGTCGAGCGGAGATGGCTTCAGGCGCTTCTTCCGGGAGCGGCGTCCCGCGCGCACGCAGCTCGGCGAGATCGTGCGCGTAGGCGTCGCGCCGACGCACGAGCTCGCGCGCCTCCGCGAGCCACCGCTCCATCGCGGGGACGAGCTCCTCCCTCGCGGGCCACAGCTCCTCCGCGCGCGCGGCGAGCGCGGCCGGGCCGCGGAAATCGGCCTCCATCCGCGTTTGAGCAGCGCCGATCGAACGCACGACGATCACGGCGACGAGGCCGCCGACGAGCGCCAGCAGCGCGACGCCGCTCGCGAGCGCGAGGCGCCGGTTGCGACGAATCCACTTGTTGAGCTCCGCCCACGCGCCTTGCTCGTGCGCGCGAACGACGCGGCCTTCGACGTACGCGCGCAGGTCGTCGGCCAGCTTCGCGACGCCCTCGTAGCGCTCCGCTGCATCGCGCTCCATCGCGCGCTCGCAGATCGCGACCAGCTCGACGGGCGCGTGCGGGACGAGCGTGGCGAGGCGCTCGGGCGCTTTCACGCGCACGAGCTCGAGGACCTCGCGCGACTTCTCGGACGCTCCCGGCTGCGCGTACGGCGCGCGCCGCGCGAGGAAGTGGTAGAGAATCGCGCCGATCGAGTAGACGTCCAACGGCGGCCCGATCGCGTCGCGCTCGCCGCGCGCTTGCTCGGGCGCCATGTACGAGGGCGTCCCGAGCACCTCGCCCTCGAGCGTGTTCGCGGGCGAGAACGAGTCCTCGATCCGTCCATCCGGTCCGCCCGCCGCACGATTGCGCTCGTCGAGCTCCGCTCCCGTGTCCGTGCTCGATGGGGTGCCCGCACGCGGCTCACCCCTCTTCGATGCGGGAGTCGGATCGACCACGGTGCGCTGTCGATCACCCTCTGCGTGCGTGGGCGGGGCGTCGGGCTCCTGCGCGTCCGAGTCCGCAAGGTCGAGGTTTCGCGCGTCGGCTGCCCACTCGCGCCGCGCAAGCCCCCAGTCCATCACGTACGTCTCGCCGAAGCGCCCGACCATCACGTTGCCGGGCTTCAGGTCGCGGTGCACGACGCCCTGCGCGTGCGCGAACGCGATCGTGTCGCACACGCGCAGGAGGACCTCGAGCACGCGCGCTTCCGTCCAGCCCTCGCGCGCGCTCCACGCGAGCTCGAACACCTCCGTCAAGCTCTGCCCGCGCACGAGCGGCATCGTGAAGAACACGCTGCCGTGCTCGTCGACGCCGAGCTCGTGCACGGGCACGACGCCGGGGTGGTCGAGGCGTCCGAGGATGCGTGCCTCCGCCAAGAAACGCCGCACGATGCGCGCGCTGCCGCCGCGGTCCGCGCGGATGCGCTTCATCGCGAGCTCGCGGCCGAGCGCGACATCGCGGACGCGATGGACCACGCCCATCCCGCCTTGCCCGACGCGTTCGAGGAGCTCGTACCGTGAACGCTGCGGACGCAGGTCCTCCAGGTGCTCGAGACGCGCGCGCGCCGCGTCGTCGTCCTGGACCGCGGAACGCGCGATGGAATCGAGCGCCGAATCGACGAGGCGGGCGTCCGCGCCGAGCTCGCCGAGGAGCGACTGCGCTCGGAGCCACGCCGCGTGGAGCTCGCGCAGCTCCCGCGCAGCGTCGGGGTGGCGCGCGAAGAACGCCTCCGGGTCGCCGTCGCCTCGCTCCAGGCTCTCCGCGAGCTCCCGGAAGAGCTCTCGGACGCGCGGCGCGACGACGTGCGGCGCGCTCGCGCTGCCCGGCGACGGCGGTCGGGGCTCGGATCGAGGGAGCGGCTCGGAGCTCATGGAGGGAGGCGCGAGCGTAGCGCGCGGTCGGGATGGAGAGGCGTGACCACCCCGGAATGGAGGGTCCGGACGGGGCGTGGTGCCTGAGGCGTGCGGGATGGCCGTGCCGTCCACGAGTGCGGGACGGGGCGAAATCGCCAGGAGAGTTCCAGAAAAAGGCGCGGAGGCGACGGAGCGCGACCCTCCCCGAACTTCGCCCCGGGCCCCTCGCCGGACGTCGGCTCCTTGCGCCCGGCGCGACGGGCGCATGCAATCCAAGGTTCCATGGCCACCGACCACGACGACTCTCTGGAGGTTCCGAGGAAGCCCACGCAAGCGGAGCTCCACGCCCTCGTCGAGCGCCACCTGCCCGTGTTGCGAACCTTCGTGCGGCTCAACCTCGGCCCCGTCGTGCGCTCGAAGGAAGCCGTGTCCGACATCGTGCAGTCCGCTGCACGCGAGCTGTTCGAGACCCTGGACGGGTTCACCTTCCGAGGCGACGACGCGTTCCGCGGCTATCTCTGCCAGGTCGCGGCGAACAAGATCCTGGAGAAGAAGCGTTACTACCTCGCGCAGAAGCGCGATGCGGGGCGGGAAGAGGCGCTCGACGCCGAGGACTACTACGAGCTCGCTGACGTCGAAGGCGACTCGAATCCGCGGAGTCCGCAGAAGATCGCGATGCGACGCGAAGAGCTCGCCCGCTTGCAGGAGCTCTTCGACGCGCTCGACGAGCGCGATCGGCGGATCCTCTCGATGCGGAGGATCTTCGGGATCCCCGCGACGGAGATCGCGCGCGAACTGGGGATCGGCGAATCGACCGTGCGGTGGCGGCTCTCCGAGATCATGACGAAGCTGGCGGAAGGCCTGCGGTGATCGAAGCCGAGCGCTGCGCCTGGTCGATCGTGGCCCGCCGGACGCGGGCCGCGACGACGCTCACCACGTGAGCCCGACGTCCTTCGCCGCTGCCTCCGCCGCTGCGGTCGCGTTCGACCAGCGCGCGATGCGCTCCGCGTCGTTCGCCTCCGTCGCCCAAGCGGCGAGGCGCTCGAGGATCGGCCGCGACAGCGTCCACCGCGCGGCTCCTTCGAGCCACGCGAGGCCCGCGGCGGCGCCCTGCTCGGCGCGCACGCGCTCGGCGGCGGCCAGCGCGCGGTGCGGCGGGAGCGCTTCGCGGCGCACGAGCTCGTCCTCGATCGCGCGCGCTTCGGACTCGCGACCGAGCGCGCGAGCGACGTCGAGCACGGCGAGGCGCGGGCCGACGGCGCACGGGAGCTGCACGAGCTCCGCGAGCACGGCGCTCGCGCGCGGAGCGTCGCCCTGGACGTGCAGGCGCTGCACCGCGGCGAGCAGGAGCGTCGTCGCGACGCCGTCCTGCAGCCGTCCCGACGCGTTCCACGCGATGGCCGCGCGCGCGGCGCGCTCGCACCATTCGGGGGTCGCGTCGCGCGGGAAGAGCGTGCGCGCGTCGTCCCAACCGATCGGCCGCGCCTGCAGCAGCCATTGCGCGCGGTAGCTCTGCCCCGGCCCGAGCACGACGTCCTCCGCGTCGAGACGGCAGAGTCCGAGCTCCAACGCGCGGAGCGCGCGCTCCGTGTCGCCCGTCGCGGACAGGACGCGCGCGATCGCGAGCGCCGGAGCGCGCGACAGACCGCGCTTCGGGTCGAGCGCGCGGTCGATCGTCGCGCGGGAACGCTGGAGCGCGTTCGCGGGCCCGAGGACCTTCGTCCAGGTCGCGAGCTCCAGCGCGGCGAAGTCCTCCGCTTCGTCCTCGTTGCCGGGGCCGGTCGCCGGGCGCGCGGCGGACAGGATCGACTCGACGACCGCGGCGAGCTCGTCGCCCCGGAGCTCGCGAGCCACTTCGTCGAGCAGGTCGCGCGCCGAGATCGACGCGTCGTTGCCGTAGAACCAGCGCCGGCCGCTCGAGAGCGCGCCGCACCAGCGGTAGATCGTCGCCGCGCGCGCGGTGAGGCCGAGCTTGACGTGCAGGCGCGCGAGCGCGCGCAGCTGGGACGCGTCGAGCGGGTGCACGGCGCCCGCGAGTCCGGCGAGCGTCTCCCGGTGGTCGCTCGTGAGCTCGGCGGCGTGCTCCTCGAACCACGCGAGCAGGAGCGCGCGCTCCAGCGTGTTCGCGCCGCCGCCGCGGACGCTCTTCGTCCACGCATCGACGGCCTCGCGCTCGCCGAGGCGCTTCACTTCGGCGTGCATCACGCCGCGCAGGAGCGCGCGCGATCCCTGGAGCGCGGACGCGTCCAGCGAACGGGCCTGTCGCGCGAGCTCGTCGCCGCCGAACGGCAGCTCGACGAGCACGTCGTACGCGGTGCGCTTCTGCGCCTCCTCCTTCGGCGGCTCCTCCAGCGCGTAGACGGAAAGACCGTCCTTGACCACGCGCGCGGCGCCGTCCTTGGGCGTCGCGTCCTCGGGCCAGGCCGGGTCCGCCTGTCCGAAGCCGCGCGAGCGGTAGATGCGGCCGTAGGGCGATTCGCGGTGGAACTCGCGCCACGTGCGCCGGTAGAGCGCGCGCGCGTCCTCGACGCGGCCGGCGTCGAGCGCCTTCTTCACGGCGAGCAGCGTCGCGGGCTCGAGCTTCTTCACGTCCTCGGGCGCCGCCGCGGGCTTCGCCTTCTTCTGCGCGGAGTCGCGGGCCGCGAGCGCGTTCAGCGGGTGGCCGCGCCGCTTCCAGTAGCTGACGAGTTGCTCGCGCGTCGCGGGCTTCTTGTCGGTGTCCGCGAGGCGTTCGAGGAATGCGCGCTGACGCGCAGGGTCACCGGAGCCGCCGGCTTCGTCGGCGAGCTCGCGCAGGAGCCGCGCGTCCTTCGGCTTCTTCTCGAGGCGCGCCTCGAGGCTCGCGCGCTTCTTCGCGCGATCGCCGAGCAGCTCGAACACCGACGAGCGCAGCTCGCCGATGCGGTCCGCGCCGGGGCCGTCCTCGAGCGCGGCCGAGCCCTCGTACGCGTCGACCAGCGCGAGGAGCTCGCCCGCGTGCTCTTTGCCGAGCGCGTTCACGAGCGCGCGCAGCGCGTTGCTGACGACCCATTCGCGTTCCTCGTCGGCCTTGGACAGGGCGGGGAGGAGCTTCTCGACGCGTGCGAGCGACGCGGCGGCGTCGCCGCCCTTCGCGATCGCGGCGGCGTCGAGCGCCTGGAACGCGGAGTCGTCCGGCCACCGCTTCACGGACTCGGCGACGAGCCGGCGCACGACGTCCGGGGCGAGCTTCGAGTTCGTCACGATCTGCTGGAGCGAGTACGTGAGCATCACGGGCTCGTCGACCCCTTCGAGGCCGGTGACGTACGCCTCGACGAGGAAGTCGGCGAACGCGGGCGCGGGCGCCTCGTTCTCGTTCGACAGGAAGCTCAACGCGACGTACGCGCGCTGCGCGGCGGGGACCTTGCTCCACAGGGGCGAAAGCAGGCCGAGGCGCGCGTCGGCCGGCACGAGCCCGAGCAGCGAGTCGAGCATGTAGTAGCGGTCGGGCAGGCACTCCGAGAGGCGCTTCTCCACTGCGTCGGCGGAGAGGAGCGGCCGTCCGCGGCTCTCCGAGAGCTGCGAAAGCACGTACTGGAACTGCTGCAGCTTCTTCTCGTCCGCGGCGACCAGCTGCACGAACGAATCGAGCAACACGTCGAACGCGGCGGGCGCGAGCACGCCGCGCGCGCGCTCGAGCAGCGGGATGACCTTCTGCGTGTCTTCCCAGCCCGAGCCGTGCGCGACGATCGTGCGCAGCGCGTAGCCCGTGAGCGCGTCGACGGACGGGGCGTCGCCCGCGAACACGGCGGCGGAGACGAGCACCTGGACGAACGCGAGGTCTTCCTTCTTCGGGGCGCCGAGCTGCGCAGCACGCAGTGCGAGCCCGAGTTTCGCGCGGTCCCCCTCGAGGAGCAGCGGCACGAGCCGCGCGACGAGGTCGCTGGGCGCGAGCGCGCGCTGGCTCTCGTCCGCGCCGTCGCCGCGGCCCAGGCGCGCCAGGACGCCCGCGCGTTCGGCGGGCGGGAGCGCGCTCTCCGCGACGATGCGCTCGGCGGCGCCGGTCGCGCCGTAGTCGATGCGCTCGCGCGCCATCGTCTCGACGAGGTCCGCGGCGGCGGGGAAGCGCCGCGCCACGGTCGCGTCGGCCTCCAGGATCGCGTCGCTCCATCCCGCGCGCAGTCCGATCCGGCGCAAGAGCGCCGCGCGCTGCACGAGGCGCGGGGCTTCGGCGGGCTTCTTCTCCTTCGCACGCGGCAGTGCGTCCCACGCCGCGAGGTCGCGGTCGAGCTCCGCGCGCTGCGCGTCGAAGAACGCGCGCAGCTCGGCCGCGCTCGACGCGCCGAACAAGCCGTTCTCGAGCGGCGGCCCGTAGCGTTCGAACTCACCGACGTTCTTCGGCGCCCAGGCGTCCGCGTCCTCGTCGGGCTTCGCCGCGGCGGTCGCGGAGACCTCGAGCGGCACCTGCGCGTACAGGCCGCCGAGCGCGCGCGCGTAGAGCTCCGCAGCGCGTTCGTCGCGCCCGAGTTGCTCGTTCAGCTCGGCGGTCTTGAGTAGGAGGCTCGGTTCGGCCGCCTGGCTCGCCATCAGGCGCTCGTACACGGCGAGCGCGCTCTCGACGTACTGCGCGTTCTCGAACGACGTCGCGATCTGGCGCTGGAACGCGCTCCAGTCGGGCACGTCGCGCGCCATCGAGAAGGTCTTCGCGGCGTTCGAGACCTCGCCCGACTTCAGGAACGTCTCGCCGAGTTCGAGGTACACGCCGGGCGGCACCGCGTCGCCGAGGCCGATCAGGCGCCGGCCGTACGCGAGGCGCTGCTCGTCCATGCCGCCGGCGCTCCGCTGCTGCACGACGCCGTTGACGACGACGAACGAGTTCGACTGCTTGCCGCGCGCCGTGTCCATCATCTGCCGCAGGAGGCTCGTGCGCTGCTCGCCGGCGATCGCGAGCGACGTCTCGAGCGCGCGCAGGATCGCGGGCACGTCCTCGAGCTCTTCCGACAGGTCCGCGACGAGCTGGTACAGGTAGAGCTTGTCGTGGCGCCGCGCGAGCCGCTCCAGCGTCACGCGCCGCGCCCAGCGCACGATCGGCTCCTTCGCGCGCATGTTGAGCACGCCGTCGATCGCGACCGTGAACAGGTCGTCCTTGTCCGCGTCGTCGGCGATCACCTGGAAGAGGCCGGTCGCCTGCTCCGTCTTGTTCAGCGCCTTCAGCGCGTTCCCGAGCAGGAGCCACCCGTCGATGCGGTCGGGGTTCGCGGCGAGGCCGCGGCGGTACGTCCGCGCGGCGTCGTCGTTCAGGCCGGCGAGCGCGAGCACGCCCGCTTCGAACTCGGCCGCGTCGCCGGGGCTCTCCGTGCGCGCGAGGTCGGCGAGGATCGCGCGCGCTTCCATCGGCTTGCCGCGCTCGAGGCTCGACATCGCGAGCTGGCGCAGGTGGTCCGGGCGGTTCTCCGGATCGAGCACGATCAGCTTCCGGACCGTTTTCTCGTAGCGGTAGTAGTCCTTCCCCGCGAGGTAGATGCGCGCCTTCTCCGCGAGCACGTCCGCGTCGCCCTTGCCCTTCGACTTCAGGTGCTCTTCGAGCACCTCCGCCGCGGACACGGGGTCGCCGACCTTGCCGTAGAGGCGCACGAGCAGGCCCGCTTCGCGGTCGTCGGCCTTCCCGGCCGCGAGCTTCTGCTCGAGGTCGACCGCGATGTCGGAGAGCTTCCCGAGGCGCGCCGCGACGGCCATCAAGCGGTCCTCGACCTGCCGGCGGCGCGGGATCGACGTGACGCGCCTCCACAACGACGTCCAGCGCTCGAGCGCGAGCTCGTCACGGCCGACTTCGGAGCACAACCACGCGAGGCGCATCTCGAGGTCCTCTTCGGACGCGTCCGCGCCGCGCGCGGTGCGCAGCGCTTCGAGGACGTCGACGGCGCGTTGTTTGTCGCCGAGGCGCTCGAAGGCCTCGGCGAGGCGCACGCGTTCGGGCGACGCGGGCGGCGCTTCGGCGTCGAAGCGCGCGAGCTCCGCCAGCGCGGCGTCGGTGCGCCCGCGCGCCTGCTCGAGCTCCGATAGGAACAGCCGCGCTTCGAGCCGGCCCGCATCGGCGAGCTCGCTGCCCCCGGCGAGGCACAGCTCGGCCGTGCGCCGCGCGAAGTCGTCGAGCCCTTGCGCGCGCGCGGCTTGCGCGGCCTGCAGGCGCTCGGGGATGCCCGTGCGCGCATCGACGAACGCCTGCCAGATCGCCTGCGCTTCCTCACGCTTGCCGCGCTCGAGGAACGAGCGCGCGAGGCCTTCGCGCCACTCCAGGCGTTCGGGTTCGTCGGTGATCAACTGGCGGTACGTCGCGACGAGCTCGTCCTCGCGGCCGGCTTCGCGGCACAGGTCGAGCAGCTCGCGGCGCATTTCGGGCGTGAACGCGCCCTGGTGCGCGCTCTGGAAGAGCGCCATCGCCTCGTCGACGCGCGCGAGCTCGCGCAGGAGGTCGATCCAGACCGAGCGCGACTCCTCGTCGAGTGTCGGCTCGGCTGCGAAGCGCTCGGCGAGCTTCGCGAGCGACTTGTCCGCGCGGTGCGCCTCGACGAGCACCGTCAGCGCGTAGCCGCGGTCGCGCTTCAACGCGGCGGCGCCGCGCGCCTTCCACGCGTGCTCCTGCGCCGCCTTCGGCTCGCTCGCGGCGAGCGACCACTCCGCCAGGCGGATCTCCTGCTTGAAAAGATCCGTCGCCTCGCCGGCGCTCGTGTAGAGGCGGGTCGCCTCCGCCGGACGGCCGAGCAGCGCGAGCACGACCGCGGCGCGGTTCTGGAAGTCGCGCTCGCCCGACTTCGCGCTCGCCAGGCGGTACAGCGCGGACGCGTCGGCGGGTTCGGCCGCGAGGTCGGCGCTCGGCGCGGGCTCGGCGTCGGTCGAGGACGCGCTCACGCCCGGGACGGAGCTCGTGCTCGTGATGGAGACCGCGCTGGTCAGGCTCGACAGCGGCACGGCGGCGACCGCGGAGACCATCACCGCGCCGCTCGCGCGTCCGCCTCCGCCGCCGGCCGTCTTCGGCGCGCCGGCGTCGCGGTCGTGTTCGAGCAGCGCGACGCGCAGGTCGACGTGCTGCAGCGTCGCGGCGTCCGCGGTCGCGGAGCGCGCGAGCGCGTAGGCCTCGATCGCCGCGTCGATGCGGCCGAGCGCGTCGCACAGGTGCGCGCGGTGGAGCAGGAGCGCGGGCGCGACGCCGGCGGGCTCCTTCGCGCCCGCGGGCGTGCGCGCGGCGACGAGCAGCTCGACGTGATCGAGCGCCGCTTGCAGCTTCCCGTCCGCGTGCAGGATCCACGCGAGGCCCGTGCGGGCGGCGAGCGCCTTCTCCGAACCGTTCCCGTCCTTCACGACGCGCTCGAGAGCGTCCTCGAGCGCTTGCGCGTCGCCGTCGACGGCGAGCACGGAGCGCAGGAGCTCGCGCCAGGGCTTCGCCTCGACCGGCGCGCGCGCGAGCAGCGCGTCGAGCGCTTCGACGGACGCGGCGGCGAGCTTCGGCGCATCCTTCTTCGCCGTCGACTGCGCGGCGGCGCCGCCGGGCGCGAAGGCGAGGAGCACGGCCAAGAGGAACGGGAGGGGACGCATGTTCGGTTCAGGCCGCGCGGACGTCGCGGCGGCGTTGGTAGAGCTCGAAGATCCAGGTCGCGAGCGCGAGCGCCAGGAGCCACGGCGCGAGCTCGGCGAGGCGGCGCGGCGCGGCGCCGCCGCCGGCCTTGGGCGCGAAGGACGCGAGCGCGTCGAGCTGCGCGATCGTGCCGCCGCACGCGCGCGCGGCGCGTTCCAGGTCGAGCGCGCGCGCCGGATCGACGGCGGATTCAGTTACGACGTCGTCGCGCGCGTTCGAGACGGCGTACACAGGCGCGGAGGTGGGTAAGCCCGCGGCGCGTGCGACGAGGCGAAGCTCTTCGTCAGGGTGCACGAAGAGCGCGCCGCGGAAGGTGCCGTCCGCGCGCTCGTCGAGCGCGATCGGGACGCCGTTCGAGTCGCCGCGCACGTCCGTGTGATCGCGGCGGACGACGGGCAGCGCGTCAGGGGGGGCGCTCGCGCGTCGCGTCGCGACGACGTGCACCGCCCCGCCGCGCCGTTCGACGTCGAGGCGGAACGGCGTGCGTCCGTCGTCGGCGGTGCGCGCGAGGACGCGCCCGAAGACGCGACCCCAGTCCTTCCACGCGCTCCACGCGCGCGTGCCGGGGCCCGCGGGCTCGCTCGCGAACGTCGTCGCGCGGCCGAGGCCCGACTGCGTCGTCGCGAGCAGTGGATGGTGCACGCCCTCGACCTCCATCAACACAACGGCACCCGGTCGCGCGCGCGTCTCGACGTAGCCCGAGAGCTCGGGGAGCTGCGCGCGCTCGACGCCGCCCCACCAACCCGGACCGCCGTGCGCGACGACCGTGAAGTTGCCGGGCTGGTACGCGGGCAGGCGCGACGTCGTCGGCTGCTTGAGCAGGATCTCGGGCAGGTTGAAGCGGTCGGGCACGGCGTAGAAGCGGCCCTTGCCCCAGTTCGCGAGTGTCACGAGGAAGTCGGAGTGCGTCTCCGCGCCGATGAGCACCGTCGACACCGCGATGCCCTCGTCCGCCATGCGGCGGAGGAGCGGCTCGAACGCGCCGTTCTCGACGCCGCCGTCTGTCAGAACCAAGACATGCTTGTAGCGGGTCTGCACGTTCTGCATCCCGTAGTACGCCTCCTCGATCGCGGGCAGGATGATCGTCCCGCCGCCGGCGTCCATGCGGTTGATCGCGCGCGCGAGATCGATCGTGTTCGAGGCGGGCTGGATCGGCGCGGCCCAGCGCTTCGCGCCGTAGAACTCGACGATGCCGACCTTGTCGTGCGGCAGGAGGCGCGACATCGCGAGGCGCGCCACTTCCTTCGCGAGCTGGATGCGCTCACCGACCATCGAGCCCGACGTGTCGATGACGAGCGCGAGCGTCGTCGACGGGTCGCGCTTCTCTTCCTTCTGGATGCACTCGACGGGCAGCACGTCGGCGAGCGGCGAATCGGCCCAGCCGCCGGGCCCGAAGCTCGCTTCGCCGCCGCACAAGACGACGCCGAGTCCACGCTCGCGCACCGCGGTCGCGATCCGCTGCTCGAGCGCGTCGGAAACGCCCGCGGCCGGCGCGTCGTCGATCACGACGAGGTCGTAGCGATCGAGGTCGACGTCGGGCATCGCGTCCGACGCGGGTGCGGGCGTGAACGTGATTCCGGACCCGACGAGCTCGGACAGGCGCTCGCGCCCTTCCGCGACGCGCGCGCCGAGGTAGAGCGCTTCGAGCGGCGGTTGGACGGCGATCGTGCGCGTGAGGACGGTCGAGCCCGAGCCAGGTGCGCCTTCGATCGTCGCCCGCAGTCGCGCGAAGCCTGGCGCGCGCGGCTCCCAGTCGAACGAGAGCGTCGTGGTTCCATCGACGGAGGCGTCCGCGCGCCGCGCGATCTCGCGCTCGCCGCCGGGCCCGTCGACTTCGGTGAGGACGACCGTGAACGCGGGCCCGCGGCCGACGAGGCCGACCGCGACGCGCGCCGTGAAGCCGACGCGCGGCGCGCCGCCGCCGCGCGCATCGGCGCAGGTGATCGACGTGAAGAACGCCGGCGGCGTCGCGGCGTCGAGGCGCACCGCATGAAGCGGGATCCCGCGGTCCTGGAGCGCGAGGAGCGCGTCGCCCCAGTTCGCGTCCGTCGCGCGGCCGTCGCTGACGAGCGTCACGGAGCCGCGCGCGCCGGCGGGGATGCGCGCGAGTGCCAACTCGAGCGCGGCGCCGAGCGGGGAGTCGTGCAAAGCGTCGACGCGGCATGGAGCGCCGACGCGCGCGCGCAGCGCGTCCTCGAGCCCGCGCGCCTCGCCCTCGTCGCCCGCGATGACGACGAGCTCCGGCACGACGTTCGACGGCAGCGCGCGCACGAGCTTGGGCAGTTCCGCCACGACCTTCTCGCGTGCCTTCGCCTCGATGCTCCGCGAGAGATCCACGACGAACACGGCGTGCTCGCGCTCGTCCGCCTGCCACAGGACGGGCCGCGCGAGCGCGAACGCGAGCAGCACGACCACGAGCGAGCGCAGCGCCGCGAGCGTCGCCGCCCGTCCGCGCGCGCGCTTCGGCCAGAACCACACGAGCGGCGCGAGGAGCGCCAGCGCGAGGAAGCCGGGGTGGAGGAGCTCGATCGTGCTCACGGGATGCGATCCGTGCGGGAGAGGAACCACTCGACGAAGAGCAGCACGAGCGCCGCGAGCACGAGCCACGCGACGGGCGCGAGCGCGCTCGCGCCGGAGGAGGAGGCACTCTCGACCGCCGTGCCCTGCGGGAACGGCGCGGGACTCGTCGTCGCGCGATCGAGCACGGACGCGGCGAGCCTCACGCCGCGCTCCTCCTTGTACTCGCCCGCGCGCGGCAGCCGCGCTTCGGCGCCGACGGGGTCGTACCGCACGGAGCGTGACGCCGCGGAGCCGCTCTGCGCTGTGCCCGCGCCGTTCGCGCCGCGCGGCGCCGCGACGGACTCGAACGCGCGGTCGTCGGAGAGGCGCAGCTCGCCCGCCGCGACGACGCTCTCGAGCGGTGAAGCGCCCGCGAGCCAGCGCAGCGCGCGTCCGGCGAAGAGCGGGAAGGCGCGCGTGCGCGTGAAGTCGTAGCGCTCGTCGAAGAGCTCGCTCCACACCGCGACGCCGCGCGCGTCCGCGTCGGCGAGCACGAGCTCGATCGGCTTCGCGGCGCGCTCCGCGAGGTCGAGCGCGTCGATTTCGGCGAGCCCGAGGTCGGCGAACGCGCGCGCGAGTTCGCGCTCGGGATCGTCGGCCGCGGGGCGCGACAAAACGAACGCGGGCGCGCCGCTCGCGGCGTCGGAGAGCTCGAGCGCGGGCTTCCCGGCGCCGAAGGCCTCGCCCGCGACGCGCGCGACCGCCTCGGCGTTCGCGGCGTCGTCCGCGAGCTCCAAGCCCGGGTCCGCGTCGAGCACGAGGCGCAGCGCGTTCGCGGCGCTCGCAGGGAGGGCGGGCGACAGCGCGACGCGTAGCACGGGCCGATCCGGGAGCGCGAGCGCCGCGCGGTCGTCCGCGGTTACGGCGTCCGCACGCGCGACTCGAGCTTCGATGCGTCCGCCGCGCGCAGGGACGTCGCGCGCAAGCGTGCGCGCGAGGCCGTCCGCGTCGCGCGTCGTCTCGACCGCCGCCGTGCCGATTCCCTCGAGCACGGGCGCGTCGCCGCTCGCGATGGCGAGCACGTCGACCGCGTCCCACGCGCCCGAGCGCGCGGGCGATGCGCCGAGCGCGACGATGCCCGTGTTGCCCGTCGCGGGCGCGAGCGCGTGCTGCACGAGCTCGGTGCGGGCCGGCGAGATCTCCGAGCGAGCGCGAGCGAGCTGTTCGACCGCACCGGGATCGACCGGCGCCGGCGCGAACACCTCGAAGACGCGGCCCGCCTCGGAGGGCTTCTCCGCCGCGAGCGCGAGGAGCGCGCGCTCAAGCGACGCCGCCGTCGCCTCCGGCGCGAGCCCGCGCGCGCGTTCGTCGAACAAGACGAGCTCCTCCCCCGCGTCGAGCAGCGTCACGGGGAACGCGCCCGCGACGACGACGCGCGTCGCCGCGCGCGGGAGCTCCGCGGCGCGCGCGCGCACGATCGACAGGGCGTCGGCGAAGCGCGTCCCGCCCTGCATGCGCGCCGAGCCGTCGAGGAGCAAGGCATGCTGCTTCGCGCCGCCCGCGGAAGCGCTCGGGCCCGCGAGCGCGATCCACAGAAGTGCCGCGATCAGGAGCAAGAGCGCGTACGCCCACGGATGCCGGAAGCGCTTCACCAGGACCCGCGCGCGCGCCTCCTCGACCGCTTCCTTCCAGAAGAGCGTCGTGACGACGGTCACCTCCTGGTGGCGCACGCGCAGACGCTGCAGCGCGTAGAGCAGCCCCGCGAGCCCCGCGAGGCCGAGCACGACGAACAGCGGCGAGAGCGTCGTGAAGCTCATACGAGCTGCGTCCCCGCCTCGAAGAGCTTCGCGAGCTGCGCGACGACGTCCGCGTCGACGTCGAGCTTCACCAGTCCCGCCTGCCGCGCGCGCGCGAAGTCCGCGAGCGCCGCGTCGAAGCGCGCGTGCGCGGCACGGTAGCGCTCGAGCACCGCGGGCGTGATCGACACGTCCGTCACGGCGCCGCTCTCGCAGTCGGAGAGCCGCAGGTCGCCCGTGAGCGCGGGTTGGGCGTCGCTCTTGCGCACGAGCTGCACGAGCAGGAGCTTCGACCGCACGCCGTGCAGCGCCGCGATCACCGCGTCGATGCCCGCGGGATCGAAGAAGTCGGACACGACGCAGACGAGCCCTTCGCGCAGCCCGAGCGCCTGGAAGCGCGCGAGCGAGCGCGGCAGATCCGTCGCGCCGTCTAGCCCGGGGGCGGGTTCGAGCCCCGAGCAGAGCTGCGCGAACTGCAGGATGCGGTTCTTGCCGGAGGTCGGCCGCTGCAGGACGCGCAGGTCCGTATCGAACGGGAAGATGCCGACCTTGTCGTGCTGCCCGAGGCTGATCGCGGCGAGCGCGAGCGATGCGCGCAGCCCCGCGAGCGCGCGCGGCGGGTCCTCGAGCCACGCGCTCTTCGACACGTCGGGCAGCAAGTACAGCGGCAGGTCCTCGAGCTCCTCGCACAAGCGCACGAACACGCGTCCGAGGCGCCGATACAGGTTCCAGTCGACGGAACGCAGGTCGTCGCCCGCCGCGTACGGCCGGTAGTCCTTGAACTCGAAGCCGCCGCCCAACGCGCGCGACCGCTGCTCGGCGAAGCGTCCGCGCGGCGCGACGCGGCGCGCGACGAGGCGCAGCGCCTCGAGCGAGGCGAGGAAGCGCTCGTCGCAGAGCTCTGCGGCCGCGAGGCGGGAGCTCATCGCGCGCGGGTCCCCGACGGCTGCACGGCGTCGAGCACGGCCTTCACGACGCTCTCCGCGGTGACGCCCTCGGAGTGCGCGCGGAAGTTGACCATGACGCGGTGGCGCAAGACGGCCGGTGCGACGGCGCGCACGTCCTCTTCCGCGACCGCGAAGCGCCCCGCGAGCAGCGCGTGCACCTTGCCGCCGAGGAGCAGCGCCTGCGCGCCGCGCGGCGACGCGCCGAGCGACACCATGTCGTTCACGACCTTGGGCGCATACTCGCTCTTCGGCTGCGTCGCCATGACGAGCCGGATCGCGTGCGTCTGCGCGTGCGCGGGCACCGGGACCGATCGGACGACCTGGCGCAGGCTCAGGATCTCGGCGCCGTTCGACACCTTCTTCACGTCCTCCTCGCTCGTGCCCGTCGTGCGGTCGAGGATCGACGCGTACTCCGACTCCATCGGGTAGCCGACGACGAGCTTGAAGAGGAAGCGGTCGAGCTGCGCCTCGGGCAGCGGGTACGTGCCCTCCTGCTCGACGGGGTTCTGCGTCGCCATGACGCAGTACGGCTCCTTCAGCGCGATCGTGCGGCGGCCGACGGTGACCTGCTTTTCCTGCATCGCCTCGAGCAGCGCGGACTGCGTCTTCGGTGTCGCGCGGTTGATCTCATCGGCGAGGATCAGGCTCGCGATCAGCGGACCTTCCTGGAACTCGAGCTTGTGTCCGCCGCCTTCCGTCTCGACGAGGATCTGCGTGCCCTGGATGTCCGCGGGCATCATGTCCGGCGTGAACTGGATGCGCGAGAACGCGAGGTCCACCGCGCGGCCGAGCGTGCGCACGAGCAACGTCTTGCCGAGGCCGGGCACGCCTTCGAGCAGCACGTGACCGCCCGCGAAGAGTGCTGCGAGCACGCCGTCGACGACCTCGTCCTGGCCGACGAGCACGCGGCCCACTTCCTTCTTGATCTTCGTGTGGACGTCGCGGAAGGCCTGCGCGCTCGTGCGCGATCTCGGTAGTGGGGCTGCTCATGGTTTCTTCGTGGGGCGGGGGAGGAAGTAGTTCGCGACGAGCGCGCGCATCCACGGCTCGAGCTCGGGACGCGCGAGGGGACCGACGAATCCAGCGCGCGGAGCGCGCGCGGACGCGGTGATCGGGAGCGCGTCCTCGGCGCGCGGCTCGACGCGCTCCTGCGTGATCTTCGTGCGACCGGGGTTCGGGCGACCTTTCACGTGGTCGGGGATCGGGACGCCGAGCACGAGCGACGCGACGCCGCGCGACTTCTTCTGCTCCGACGGACCGCCGCGGCCGTTCGCGTCGGGCGGCGGCGGCTGGTTGCCGAAGCCGATCGTCAGGTCGCGGTTCACCGCGGGGCGACGGTCGCGCAGCGAGGGTTGCAGGCCACCGCGCGCTTCGTCCTCGCTCTCCTCGTCGTCGACCTCGGCGTCCTCCGCGAGCGGCGGCTCCTCGTCGTTCGAGACCTGGTCCTTGCTCGCCCAGTCGGTCGAGCCCGGGTTCTTCGACGAGCCGCTGCCCGTGCCGCGACCGGCCGTCGCGCCGGATTCCTGCGGCGGCTTCGCCTTCGCGGGAGCGGTCTCCTCGCGCGGCTTCTTGGGCTTCGTCTTCTTGTCGGAGGCCTTCGGCTTCTCGCCGCCGTCCGCGGGCTTCGTCGGCGACGACGGCAGGCCCTGCGAATCGGAGGACGAGCTCGTGCTCGCGGCGTCGGCGGAGCGGCCCGCGCCGCTCTTGCCGGTGCTCTCCTTCGAGGCGCTCGCGAGCTCGGCCTGCGCGCGGCGTTCTTCCGGTGTGCGCGGGTTCGCGTCCTCCTTCGCGCGGGCGTCGCGCGCGTTCGGCGCGGGCGGCGGGTCGGAGCGCTTCGCGGCCGCGTCGTCGCGCGCGCGCGCGTCGCGCGGCGTGTTCGGCGTCGGAAGCGCGCCGTCGTGCTTCGCGAGCTCGTCCGTGCGCGCCGCGTCGCGGGCGAGCCACGCCGTCGCGAGGATCACGAGGAGCGCCGCGACGGGCGCGAGCCACGCGCGGCGCGCGATCGGGACGCGTTCGTGCGGGCGCAGGACGTGCGCGTACGCGTGTTCGACGTGCGCGAGCCCTTCGGAGACCGCCGCGCGCGCGAACGGATCGCTCGCGGCGAGCGCGTCGAGCTCCCACGCGGTGCGCAGGCGCTCGTGCAGGTCGAGCTCGCGGTCGAGGCGCGAGAGGCCCTCGCCCGCGTCCAGCGGCCGCGTCGCGACGGGCGTGACGCGCGCGAGGAGTAGGACGGCGATCGGCGCGAGCGCCGCGGCGAGCACGAGCCACGGCGAGAGCGCGGGCCACGCGGGCGCCGCGCGCGCGACGAGTGCCCACGCGAGCCCGACGAGCGCGATCCCGAGCGTCCACGGCGCCGCGTCGCGCAGCGCGTCCGCCGCGGCGAGGCGCGCGGCGCGTCCGCGGCGCGCGCGGTCGGTGCGCAGGCCGAGCGTCTCGAGCTCCGCGCGGCGCGCGCCGTGCGCCGTGCCGGCCGCGAGGGCGCCTCGGCTCGCCGCGTTCGGCCCCGCGCCGTGGGGCGCGCTGCTCGTCGCGTCGGCGGTCGAGCCGTGTGTCGAGCCGGGCGTCGCGCGGGGCGCGCCCGCGTCGCTTCCGCGTTCCTCCGGCGCGCTCACTTCGGTGCCTCCGTCGTGCTCGCGTCCGCGGGCTCCGCGCCGGACTCGAGCTCGGGGGCCAGCTTCGGATCGAGCCACGCGGCCTGGAGCACCTCGCGCGTCTTCGCATCGCGCACGATCGCGAGCACGGAGAGCTGCCGCGGATCGAGGCGCACGCCGATCGTCGCGGCGTTCTCGCCGGGCGGGCGGCGTTCGGCGAGGAACGCGGCGTTCTCGCGCTCGACGTCGGCGAGCGCGCGCTCGAACGGGAGCCGCTGCTCGCCGTCGACGGGCGCCCACTCCTCGCCCGCGGCCCACGCGGTCAGCGCGGCGCGCGCGACGTTGCGCTGGATGACGACCTTGCTCTTGCCCGGATAGACGACGCCGCGCTCGACGAGGAGGAGCTGCACGGAGCTCTCGACCCCTTCCGGGCCCTTCACGCGCGCTTCGCCGCGGATCGCGGCGCCGTCGACGGTTGCCTCGAGCTCGATCGCGTACTCGCTCGGCTCGGAGAGGCGCGCGGTCACCGCGCCCTTCACGGCGTCGAAGATCTGTTCCTTGTGCCGCACGAGGCCGCGCGGCGGGAGCTCCGTCTTCCCGTCGAGCACGTGCGCGAGCTGTCCGCCGGAGACCGCGCGCGCGAGCGCGTCGGAGGTCGGGTTCCACAAGGGCTCGAACTCGCCGTCGCCGACGTGGTAGGCGACCTGCACGAGGTGCGCGCGCTGGAAGTGGTCGTTCGCCGCGTCGCGCGCGAGCGCGACGCCGATCTCGCCCTCGTCGTGCGCGTTGCAGACGAGCTCGAGCAGCGCGACGCGCGTCGGGACGAGTCCGTCGGCCGGTCGGTAGCGCGACGCCGTCGCGAACGAGACGAGCCGGCCTTCGAGCAGGCGCTCGACGGACTCGACGGACACGGACTCGGCGTCGGGGACCTTCGGCTGGACGCGCTCGAGGCCCGCGAGCGCCGCGGCGCCGCTCTCCGCGTCCATCAACGCCTGCAAGTAGCGCGAGAACGCGCGCTCCCACCGGCCCTGGCTCTCGTAGTAGCGCGCGAGGTCGAGGTTGAGCGGGCCGTCCTCCGCGAGGCCGAACGCGGCGGAGAGCAGGTGCTTCCAGGCCTCCTCGCCGCGGCCCTTCTCCATCAGGAGGTGCCCGATCTTCGCGTGCAGCTTGTGCACGGCGTCCGGATAGCGGTCCGTCCGGCCGCCCGCGAGCCCCAGCTCGGCCGCGTCGAGCAGCACGTCGTCGCGGCCGGCGCCCGCGAGCCGATCGAGCAGCGCGAGCGCGCCCGTCGCGCGCAGGTCCTCGGGGAACGCGGCCGACACGAGCTTCAGCGCGCGCTGCATCGCCTCCGTCGGCGCGTTGCGCGCGAGCTGGCGGCTGAAGAGCGCTCCCGAGGCCTCCTGCGCGAGGCGCTCCTTCGGGTACTTGGCGAGCCAGCGCTCGAGCTCGTCGGGATCACCGCTCGCGCGCGCGGCGAAGAAGTCGAGGTCGGCCTCGGGGAACTTCGGTGCGCGTGTCGGCGTGAAGCGCGCGACGCGGTTGACGCGGTCGAGCTCGACGCGGAAGTGCGCGAGGAGATTGAGGCCGATCCAGCCGAACGCGCCGTCGGGTCGCGCGCCGCCGAGGCGCGCCGCGGGCTCCGGACGGAACGCGACGTAGCGCGCGAGGTCGACCGGCCCGAGCTGGACGGGCCCGAGGTCGCCCGCGGGCCGGCCGAGTTCCTCGCACAGCGCCGCGTCGACGAGCGTGTCGTAGCTCGCCGTGCCGAGGCCGATCGGCGCGGCGCGATGGTCGCCGAAGGCGAGGGTGAACCACGCGACGTCGTCTTGGAACGTCGGGCGCAGCTCGAACGCGTTCGGCGCGGCGGCGGGCTCTCCGTTCCCTGCGCTCGCGTTCGG
Source organism: Planctomycetota bacterium (assembly GCA_016714045.1). Lineage (GTDB taxonomy): Bacteria > Planctomycetota > UBA1135 > UBA1135 > JADJNY01. The sequence continues at coordinate 191,621 of JADJNY010000001.1, forward strand.
CGCGCTCGCTCCACCGCGGTCGGGGAGGGCCGCGAGGGGCGCGCGCGGCGCCGAGAGCTCGAGGAACCCCGCCGCGAGGTCGAGCGCGACGTGGTACTTGGACAGGATGCGCGCGCCGAGCGTGCCGACGAGCGCGTTGTCGCCGAGCTCCTTCGAGTTCCACTTGGTGAACTGCTCGTACGCGCCGTCGTCGCCCTCGCCGATCGCGTCGATCGGCACGTCGAGGTCGGGCAGGTGCAGCGTGACGGGGTGGACCGTGCCGTCCTCGCTCTCGACCTCGAGGCCGCGCACCGCGCGACCGTGGAGCGCGAGCCCGACAGGCGCTTCGAGCTCGACGAAGAGGTTCGCGGGAATGCGCTTCCCCGCCGAGACCTGCGCGAAGACGACGAGGCGGCCGTCGACGACGTGCGCCGGGATCCGCGCGACCGCGGGGACGGTTCGGACGTCCGGGGCCGGCGCGGGAGCCTGGGCCCGAGCGCCCGGCGACGCGGCCAGGGCGAGGGTCAGACTCGTGACGAGGACGGACAGGGCGGCGCGGCGCGCGGACATGGTCGGTGCGGGGGACGCGGCGCGCGGCGCCCGACTCCCGGGCGCGCCACCTTAACCGAAGGAGGCCCGCGGCCGACGCGCGGATCCGGTACGCGCTGGGTTCCGCTCCCGGAGGTTGTGGCGCTCCCTTCGCGCCGGTAGGAATGCTCGTCCACCCCGCTCGCCCCGAGGCCGACCATGACGCAGGCACCGTACGCATCCGACCAGCCCTGGCTCGAGGCCTTCCTCCGCGCGCACGGCGGGATCGCGGGCTCCGTGCACCGCCGACAGGAGGACGACCTCCTGCTCACCGCGTCACAGCACCTGCCGCCGCCGGTCGTCGCCGTCGTCGCGCGCGTGCCGAAGGGCAAGGGGATGGCCGGCCTCGCGTTCGAGCGCAAGGCGCCGGTGCAGACCTGCAACCTGAAGACGGACGCGACCGGCGACGTGCGCCCGGGCGCGAAGGCCGTCGACGCGCAGGCGGCGGTCGCGCTGCCGGTGCTCGACGAGCGCGGCGAGGTGCGCGCGATCGTCGGGATCGCCTGGAAGGGCGAGCGCGAGCTCCCGGAGCCGGAGCTCGCCGCCTTGCGCCAGGCCGCCCGAGCGCTGCCGGGCTGAGGCTTGCGCCCGGCGCCCGTGGGGGCCGTTTCGCGGACTGATCTAGGAGGGTGCTTTGAAGGCTGATGAGCCTGCCATGCGCCGCAGGAGCCCTGGATCGTACGTTGTAAGGATTGGAGTCAGTGTGCAACTAAGGAAGTCTCAATCTTTCCTCACGCGCCCGTCGACACCGCTGGCGGGGCCGTATTCCGGGGGGGAGGCCGCCCGAACGGCAGGACTTCGATGCAGCATTCACTTCGCAGGGCACCGCGGCGACGCGACGCGATCGGGAGGGCACGGCACCGCGCCGGCCTGACGCTGATCGAGGTCCTGTGCGCGCTCACGATCCTGATGCTGAGCGTGCTCGGGTTCGCGCAGGCGATCACCGCCTCGGCGCGCAACGCGCAGTCGACGAAGGAGCGCACCCTCGCCACGCAGGCGGCGCGTCGCATGCTCGAGGAGATCGAGGCGAACGTCTTCGCCGAGGCCTTCTGGCGCTACAACGACTTCGCGAACGACGATCCGGGCGGCGTCGGCACGGCCCAGGGATCGCGCTTCGCGGTGCCGGGGCTCGCGCTCCAGGCGGGGGATGCGGACGGCTTCGCGGGCGAGATCGTGTTCCCGACCCGCGTCGGGCTCCCGGGAGCGCTGCGCGAGGACGTCGGCGACGAGCGCCTCGGCATGCCGCGCGACCTGAACGGCGACGGCGTGATCGACACGCTGAACCACGGGGGCAACTACCGGATCCTCCCCGTGCTCGTGCGCGTGCGCTGGCGCGGCGCGGCCGGGGACTCCGTGGTCGAGCTGCGGACCCTGCTGGGGAACTACTGATGCGTGTCCACTCCGCACGAGAACGGCGCGGCGGCTTCACGCTGATCGAGGTGCTCTTGAGCGTCGCGATCCTGGGCTCGCTGCTCGGCACCGTGTTCCTCGTGCAGCGGCAGGGCGAGCGCGCCGCGCACTCGGGCAACGCGCAGCTGCAGGCCAACCTGAAGGCCGCGCGCGTCGTCGACCGCGTCGTGCGCGAGCTGCAGGGGATGGGCGGGGACGGCGCGACGCCGAGCCAGGCGACGGCGCTCGGCACGGACACGCTGACGTTCCAAGTCTCCGAGGGGGTCGATGCGGGGGCCGTCGACTGGAGCACGCCGCGCAGGCTCGAGCTGCAGATGGCGCCGGGCGAAGCGGACAACGGCCTCGACGACGACCTCGACGGTCTGATCGACGAGCGCGCGCTCGTCCTCACGCTCGACCTGGGGTCAGGAGATCAACGCAGCACGATCCTGTGCGCGGAGCTCCGCGAGCTCTTCCCCGGCGAGACGGAGAACGCGCTCGACGACGACGGCAACGGCGTCGCGGACGAGCGCGGGTTCAACTTGCACCGGACGGGCGACGTGCTCGAGGTGCGCGTGTGCGTGGAACAACCGGGCCCGGAGGGCAGCTTGGTCACGGCTTCGGTCGAGACCTCGTTCCGGGTGCGGAATTGACGATCTGAGTTCGGTGGGGGCGGAACAGGGGAGGCAGGACATGCTCGTGAGACAACACTCGATTCGTTCGGGGGCGGCGGAGCGCGGCGGCGCGCTCGTGTCCATGCTGCTCGTGGCTGCGGTGCTCGCCACGGTCTCGGCCGGCGCGCTGAGCATGGCGCTCTCGGGCCAGAAGGAGCGCCGCGGCGCGCAGGAGGACCTGCACGCTCGCTACGTGTGCCAGGCGGGCCTCTCGAACGCGGTGTTCGACGTGCAGCGCGGCCAGACCGGCAACCTCGGCAGCGAGCAGAACCCGGTCGACTGGGAGGGCGCGCGCTTCTACGTACAGCGCACCGACGTCGCCGGCGGATTGATCCAGCTCCGGGCGACCGGCGTGGAGGACCGCGCCGGCGCACGGATGGAGCTCGTGATGCGCGAGGTGCCTGCGACGAGCTACCGCTACGGCGCGTTCGGCAAGGAGTACTTCCACCTCGACTCGAACGCGAAGGTCGACAGCTACGACTCCACGCTCGGCACGTATGCGACGCAAGCGGTGAACGGCTCGGGCGCGGACCAACACGCGCGCATCGAGGGCGACATCGGTTCGAACGGGCCGATCACGATCGAGCAGAACGCGAAGGTCTGGGGCGATGCGCCCTCCGGACCGAGTCAGACCACCACGGTGATGGGCAACGCCGTCGTCACGGGCGCGACGACGCCAGCGACCTCGCTGCAGACGCTACCGACGCTCACGGTGCCGACGCTCCCGTCGCTCGGGAACCTGAACGTGAGCTCGAGCACGACGTGGGCGACCGGCGACCGGCGCTACGGGACGCTGCAGGTCAACTCGAACAAGACGCTCACGATCACGGGTCCGGCGACGATCGTGTGCACGAACTTCGCGCTCAGCTCGAACTCGAACTTCATCGTGGACGCGACGAACGGTCCGGTGACGCTCTACGTCATCGACAACTTCACGATGTCCCAGAACGCGGTGATGCGTTCGACGACGTACGACCCGCACGCGCTCGCGGTGAACTTGCTCTCGGACAACGTCTTCAACCCGGAGACGAACGTCACGGTGGACTCGGTCGACATGCTCTCGAACACGAAGCTGTACGGCACGATGGTCGCGCCCAACGCACGCATCGTCATCAACAGCAATTTCGAGCTCTTCGGCTCGCTCGTCGCGCGCAGCGTCGACCTGCACAGCAACAGCTTCCTGCACTTCGACGAGTCGCTGAACGTCCTGGCGGCGGCCGGAGTGCCCGACTGGGAGATCCTCTCCTGGCGCTCGATGCCCTACACCCACGACGCCCCGTGAGATCCGCACGATGACGAACCAAGAGCCGCGTCGCGCACGCATCCTCGCGTTCGCGCTCCTGTGGGCGCTCGCCGCGACGCCCGCGGTCCGCGCCCAGGACGAAGCGCCCGTCGACCCGCCCGAAGCGGCGCTGTCGGCGGACCCGGTGCGCAACCAGGAGATCCTGCGGCTCGCGCAGATCCTCCGCCTCTCGCGACGCGCGGACAGCCCGATCCGGTCCGAGCTCGTGCGCGGCCTCGTCGCGAACGGAGGCCGCTCGATCGAGGCCCTGCTCGACCTCTTGGAATCGGGGCGTGTCCCGAAGGTCGCGCCCGACGACGGGCGTCAGGTGCTCAGCGAAGCGCAGCGCGAACTCGTGCTCGCGGCGCTCGGCGAGCTCGATCCCCTGCTCGTGCGCGCGGCCGGTGAACAGCGCTTGTCGTACGCGGAGACGACGGCGGTGTACCGGACGGCCGTCTGGGCCTTGTGCGCGGGCGGGAACGACGAAGTGCTCGAGCGCTTCCTGCGCCGCTCTTCGACGCGCGGGGATCAGCCCGAGCTCCCGCACGTCGACTGGCGGCGGGGCTTCCAGCTGCTCTTCACGCGCACGCCCGGCGCCTTTGCGATCGCCGAGCGCTTTTGGCGCGAGGGCCTCTCCGAGCAGCAGCGCGCGCTCGTCGAGGCCTGCGGCGAGCTCCGTGATCCGGCGTGCCTCGCGTTCCTCGCCAGCGTGCTCGAGTTCGACCGCGGCGACCTCGCAACGCTCGCCGTCGGCCAGATCGTGCGCGTGGGGCGCAGCTACGACCCCGCGCTCGACGAGCGACTCGGCGCCGCGATCCGTCCGCGCCTCGACCTCACGCGCCCGAATGCCTGTCAAGCCGCCCTGCAGGCACTCGGGGAGCTGCGCGATCGCACGACGCTGGCGCTCGCGACCGACCTCCTGCACGAGGAGGACGCGGGGATCCGCCAGAGCGCCTTGTGGATGCTCCGGCGCGCGAGCGGGCTCGAGCTCGACGGCAAGCCCGCGACTTGGAAGCGCTGGCTCGACGACCAGGAGCGCACGTTCGCGACCGCGGAGAAGCGCATCCTCCCGAACCTCGCGTCGAAGGAGCTCGCGCGCGTCGTCGAGGGCCTGCGCGACCTGAGCGCGCTGCGCATCGAACGCGCGCAGATCGCACGCTGGATCGAACCGGTCTTGAAGCGCTCCGAGCCGGGGCTGCGCGTGCAGGCGTGCCATGCTCTGCTCGAGCTCGACGAGCGGAGCTCCGTCGGCATGCTGCAACCGTTGCTCGAGGACCGCGACGCGCGCGTCGTCGCGGCGGCTCGGACGGCGCTCACGAAGCTCACGGGACGCGACGTGGCCGCGGCCGAGGGGACCGCGGTCGCGAAGGTGGGCTCGACGAAGTCCCGCGGCTGATCCGCTGGCCTTCCCGCCCTCGCGCGCGAGGCGCGGGCGGCGTCGTGCGCTCGGGGGTGTCCGCCCCGGCGAGCCCGGGGTAGTCTCGACGCGTGAGCTCCGCACGTCGCGCCATCGGAAGGGCCTGGCTCGCCGTCGGCTTCCTCGCGGCGTGTGCCCTGAACGCGCAGGCGCAACGCTCCGAGCACGCACTGCGCTTCTTCGGCACGGGCGCGAGCCAGCTGGATCGCGTGCGGATCCCGATCGACGACGACCTGCCGGGGCCCGACGCGAGCTCGCCGTGCGACGTCGGCGCGGCGAGCTTCACGCTCGAGTGTTGGGTGCGCGGGACGCTCGCGGACAACCCGACCGCGCACACGGGCGGCGGCTCGTTCGGCGACTTCCGCTGGATCGAGGGCAACGTGCTCCTCGACCGCGACGTCTACGGCGGAACGGAGCGCGACTTCGGCGTCAGCCTCGCGGGCGGGTTCGTGCGCTTCGGCACGGGCCGCGGCGACGCACTGCAGGACGGCGAGAACACGCTCGAAGCGCCGGTGAACGTGCTCGACGGCGCGTGGCACCACGTCGCGTGCGTGCGCGACGCCGCGACCGGCGTGAAGCGCATCTTCGTCGACGGCGTGCTCGCGATCGCGAGCGCGCCGAACACGTCGCGCACCGACCTGTCGTACCCGAACGCGGGCGCGCCGGGCCAGGTCACGCCGTGGGGGCCGTACCTCGTCGTCGCGGCGGAGAAGCACGACGCGGGCGCGGCCTATCCGTCGTTCGCGGGCTACGTCGACGAGCTGCGCGTGTGGAACGTCGCGCGCACGGAGCTCGAGCTCCGCGTGCACCGCGACCGCGTCCTTCCGGCCGGGACGCCCGGGCTCGTCGGCGCCTATCGCTTCGAGGAAGGCGCGGGGACGAGCGCGGCGGACTCGAGCGGGTCGGGTGCCCCGAACGGCCAGGTGATCGCGGGTGCCTCCGGCAACGGCGAGTGGGTGAGCCGCGCGGCGAACCCGCTGAACACCGCGCCGATGACGGACGAAGGCGGCGTCGCGCTCTGCGCGGGCGACGGCTCGCTCGCTCCCTGCCCGTGCGGGAACGACGCGCCCGCCGCGAGTGGACGGGGTTGCTTGAACTCGCTCGGCGTGGGCGCGTGGCTCGTCGCGAGCGGGCGCGCGAGCCTCGCGAACGACGGGCTCGTGCTCACGACGCAGGGACTCCCCGCGGGCACGTCGCTCTACTTCCAAGGGAGCGCGTACGACGCTCCGACGCCGCTCGGCGACGGACTGCGCTGCGCGGGCGGCGCGCTCGTGCGCCTCGGCACGCGCGCGAACGCGGGCGGCGCGTCGAGCTACCCGCCCGTGGGTGGGACGTCGATCTCGGTCCGCGGCTCGATCGCCGCGCCGGGCGCGTTCGCCGTCTACCAAGTGTGGTACCGGAACGCGGCGAGCTTCTGCACGAGCGCCACGTTCAACACGTCGAACGCGGTGGGCGTCGTCTGGGGGAGCTGAACGCGCGCTCGTTCGTGCTCCACTCGCTCCCCACTCGCGCCACCGCTCGCTACGATGCGCGGTTCGCATGGACTGGATGGAGCTGAAGCGGCTGGAGGACGAGGAACGGGAGCGCGCCGAACGCGCGAACCACCCCGCGGCGCAGGCTGGGCGTGTTCAACCGGCGCACGACACGGCGCGCGCCGGCGCCTTCGGCGCGTCCGGCCGCATCCCCGGCCTGCTCGACGGATTGAACGCGCCGCAGCGCGCCGCCGTGACGCACACGGACGGGCCGCTCCTGATCCTCGCGGGGCCGGGGTCGGGCAAGACGCGCGTCATCACGCGGCGCATCGCGTGGCTCGTCGCCGAAGCCGGGCTCTCGCCGTGGGAGGTGGTCGCGATCACCTTCACCAACAAGGCCGCGCGCGAGATGAAGGAGCGCGTCGAGAAGCTCCTGCCCGTGTCGGGCCTGTGGATCTCGACGTTCCACGCGATGTGCGCGCGCATCCTGCGGCGTGAGATCGAGCTCCTTCCCGGCTACACGCGGGACTTCACGATCTACGACACGAGCGACCGCAACACGCTGATCAAGTCGATCCTGAAGGAGCTCAACATCGACGCGACGCGCTTCAAGCCGTCCGCGGTCGGGGGCTGGATCAGCGACTGGAAGAACAAGGGCTACGCGATCGACCGGCCCGAGCTCGACATGCAGGCGGACGGCGAGGACGACGCGAGCGTCGAGCGCGAAGTGTTCGTCGCCGTGCGCAAGCGCTACGAGGAGGCGATGCGGTCGAGCAACGCGCTCGATTTCGACGACCTCCTGCTCAAGGTGCTCGAGCTCTTCGAGAAGCACCTCGGGCTGCGCGACGCCTACGCGCGGCGCTTCCGGCACGTGATGGTGGACGAGTACCAGGACACGAACCGCGTCCAGTACCTGCTGACGAAGCACCTCGCGTCGTATCACGGGAACCTCGCCGTCTGCGGCGACCCCGACCAGTCGATCTACGGCTGGCGCGGCGCGGACATCCGCAACATCCTCGACTTCGAGCAGGACTTCCCGTCCGCGAAGGTCGTCAGCCTCGAGCAGAACTACCGCTCGACCGGCTACATCCTGAAGGCGGCGGAGAGCGTGATCCGCCACAACGCGGGGCGCTCCGGGAAGCGCATCTGGTCCGACAAGGGCGACGGCGAGAAGATCGCGGTGCTCGAGTGCGCGGACGAGGAGGACGAAGCGCGCGAGGTGGCGCAGCAGATCCGCTCGCTGCAGGCGCGCGGGACGCGCCTGGACCGCGTCGCGATCTTCTACCGCGTCAACTTCATGCAGCGCGCGCTCGAATCCGCGTTGCGCCTCGCGCGCGTCCCGTACCAGATCGTCGGCGGCGTCGAGTTCTACGAGCGGCGCGAGATCCGCGACCTGATCGCCTACTTGAAGCTGTGCGTGAACCCGCAGGACGACGTCGCGTTCCTGCGCGTCGTGAACACGCCGGCGCGCGGCGTGGGGGAGAAGTCGCTCGGCGACCTGCGCAACTGGGCGCTCGACCGGCGCGTGCCGCTCTCGCGCGCGCTGCAGTCCGACGAAGCGCTCTCCGCGATCAAGGGGCGCGCGAAGACCGGCCTGCTCGCGTTCCGCGAGCTGCTCGTCGCGCTCGAGCCGCTGCGCGACGTCGACGCGGCCGTCGCGCTCGACCAGGTCCTCGAGAAGATCGAAGTCGAGCGCTGGCTCGCCGAGATGGACGACCAGCAGGGCGTCGACCGCGAGGCGAACATCGAGGAATTGCGCGCGCACGCCGCTGCGTACGACCGCATGGCGGCCGAGATGAAGCGCTTGATCGCGGAGACGCCGGTGGGCGAGCGCGGCGCCGAGCTCGTGCAGGCGATCGCGACGGCGCAACCGACGCTGTTCACCGCTCCGCCGGGCGGAGCGCTCGCCGCGGAGACGCCGCTCGGCGGACTGCGCGGGTTCCTGCAGGAGATCGCGCTCGTCAGCGACACGGACGCCATCGAGGGCGATCAGGGCAAGGTCACGCTGATGACGCTGCACTCGGCGAAGGGTCTCGAGTACGAGGCCGTCTTCCTGTGCGGCGTCGAAGAGGAACTCCTCCCGCACGCGCGCGCGCTGGCCGAGCACGTCGGCGAGGAGGACGGGGTCGAGGAAGAGCGCCGGCTCTTCTACGTCGGCATCACACGCGCGGAGAAGCGGCTCGTGCTCACCCACTGCCAGCAGCGCCTGCACTTCGGCCAGACGAACTTCTGCCGGCCGTCGCGCTTCCTCGAGGAGCTCCCGCCCGAGGTGCTCGAGGGCGGAGCTTCGACCGCGGGCGGCGACGACGACGCGCTCGGCGCGTACGAACCCGCGACGAAGGAAGCCGCGCTGAAGGTCGGCGACCGCGGCGAGCACGACCACTTCGGCCGAGGCACGATCGAGCAGCTGCAGGGGAGCGGCGTGAACGCGCGCGCGATCGTGCGCTTCCCGGCGCACGGGACGAAGACGCTGCTCCTGCAGTACGCGAAGCTCTCGGTGATCGGGCGCTGACGGGGCGCGGGTGTACCTCGCGCGCGCGCCGCCACGAACAGCGGCGGACCGGACACCGTCGTCGACGATGCCCGGCCCGCCACCGCGAACGGACGTCCGCGCCCCGATCAGGGCACGGTCGTGACCTTCACCCAGTCGCCGCCGAGGCGGCGCGGTTGCGAGCTGAACCCTTGCAGGTAGACGCTCGCTCCCACCTGGTTCGCGAGCGGCAGCGTCATCGTCGCGTGCCCCGAGCCGTCGAACTGCCCGGCCGGCAGGATCGAGAGCGACGTGCGCGAGAGGTGCAGCGTCCCGATGTTCGCGAACACGGTCGGCGTGGGATCGAGCTCGTTCGAGCGCAGCACGAACGCGGGGCGCCCCGGGCGGCCCTTGAAGTCGACGCTGACGGTCGAGCCCGCGTGCGGCACGCCGCGGACGGCGAGGTCGGAGGGGAGGACGCGGTAGAGTTCGATCGTTCCGCCGCTGTCCCAGGTGGACGCGTGCACCGCCTTCGTGCCGACCGCGCAGAAGCGCCCGTCCGCCGAGAGGTCGAGGTCGCACACCGACCCGGAGAGCGCGTACGTCGCGAGCGGCGCGGCCTCGCCGCGGCGCTGGAAGGAGAGCTCGGGCACCTGCCCGCCCTGGTCGCCCCAGAGCCCGACCGCGAACACGGAGCCGTCCGCCGAGAGGCCGAGGTCGCCGACGACGTTCGTCCAGCCGCCGGTTCCTTCGTACGTGAGGCTGTTCAGCGTCGCCTGCGTGGTCAGGTCGACGACGTCGACGACGGCCTTGAGGTTCGTGTCGTTGAAGTTGAACCCGCAGACGAGGGTCGAGCCGTCGTCCGAGACGTCGAGCCGGTCGCAGTAGTTCGTGCCGGCGACGGTGTGCGCGAACGCGAAGGCGTAGACACCGGTCGAGTTCCTACGGAAGACATCGACGCGCCCCATGCGCCCGATGGCGAAGACGCCGCCGTCCCCGGAGATGCCTTGTGCGTGGAACACAGCCGACATCGGCTGCGCCTGGTAGCGCACCGTGAACGAAGGGATCGAGACGACGCGCAGCGCGAGGTCCGCGCTCACGAGCAGCGAACCGCCGTCCGCGGACAGGTCGATGCCGACGACGGGCATGCCGAGCGCCAGGCTCGTGCTCGCCGTCGGGGTGGCCGAGTCAGGGCCGAAGACGCGCACGTCCGCCTGTCCCGTGGTCGAGTTGTGCACCACGGCGACGATGCGGTTGCCATCGCGCGACACGGCGACGAACAGACGATCGTGACCGTTGGACAACCCGGGCCAAGTGTAGGTCCAGTCGTGCCCCGGATCCGAGGGCGCGTGGCGCCGCAGGTAGATCTGCTTCGCGGACGAGTTGTTCGGCACGTCCGTGTCGAACAACTCGACGTGGAGTCCGCGCTCCGAAGCCGAGGCGACGTCGTAGTGCCAAGAAAGGTGGGGCGCGTTCGCCTGCCACTGGACGGTCGGCGGATCGGCGTCCTGGGCCGAGTAGAGACGCGCGAAGCTCGTCGTAAGGCCGTGGGCGGTGAAGACCTGCGTCCCCTCCTCTCCCAGGGAGACGGCGAAACCCGACCAGCCCTCCGTGCCGCTAGTTCGGCTCCAGAGCCGACCCGGGGCTAGCGACTGCGCCGTTGTGACGGAGCCCAGAAGGACGAGCGCGAGCCCGACCTTCCCTCGGCGCCAGGCTGCCAGGCCGGCGCGGACGGAATTCTCTTCCAAGATGCTCTCTCCCGATGGCTCGATCCGTCGGGCTTGCAGGGCTGCCACCCTGCGGAACCAAGCCGCGCTCGATCGAGCTTCAATCCTTCATCGTTGCCGTAATGACGCCATCTTCAACGAATCTGGAATTCAATTTGGCCGTGTATGCGAGCGCACATCGTGGAGCTTCGAGTGCGCGATGCGATCCGGTCCTCGGCGCGCTTTGCGACGCCTTCCTTCGACTTCGTCGCTGATTTCGATCACCCACTTGCAGGCCTGCAGAGCCGGGACGCGGGGCGCTCGATTCACGCGCGATGGGGAACAGCGAGCGACCTGCATGATCCATCCCAAGTCCATTGTTGCTCGCGTTCGTGAGCGATTGCGCAACGTCGAACTCAGATCGTTGCTCGCTCGTGCTTGACCTGCTCGCTCGCGAAGGGCATTCATGCGAATCGACGCGGAGCGAGCCGTCCGTCCACTGATTTCGTTCGGTGGTGTTGACCTCGGCTCGCTTTGCTCGAGAGCGCCGCGCGGGACTCGCACGCCGTCGATCCGCTCCCCCCGTTCACTGCCAACGCTCGTCTCCTCCCGGCACCGAAGGATCGACGGTGTCGAGAGCACAACCTGGGGTTCATCATGCTGTCCACCGTGCTTCGCCCGATCATCGGGTCGTTGCTTTTGGTCTCCGTCGCCTTGTCTCCGGCGGCCGTCGCGCAAATCGGGCGCACTCCGACACCTCGACCGCAGGTGCAGCTCTTCCCGCCCGTCGCGTGCACGACACCGGAGAACACGGCGGGCTGCACGACGGGGACGGTCGCAACCACGACGCCTCAGAGCGTCACGTTCCCGGCGCCGACCGCGACCTTCCCTGCGCAGTGCGGCACGGTCGGCTTCGCGCCGTTCGACTGGTGCACCGCCGGGATCACCCAGGCCTGTGATGGCACGGCGGACGGGTGCGACCCCGGTCTGCTTCAGGCGACCACGCTCGACCTCCCGAAGTTCACACCGGGCAACTGCCAGAAGCTGATCCGCGCCAAGCTGCGGCTCGATCTCGACGTCACGAACGAGCTCTGCGTCGAGAACCTGAACCCCGGGCCGACGCCGATCCAGTACAGCCAGAGCATCGTCGCCTGCATCCAGGCGCCGTTTGCCCTCGTGACGCCGCCCTCGGTGAGCATCGCGGTGCCCCAGGGGCCGTTCCCGCCGCTCCCGGGCACGCCCCTGACCGGCTTCGACGGCGTCAACGACTTCGGGGGCACGTCCGGTGAGTGCGTCTCGAACAACCTGACGACGTTCGCCGAGTACTGCTTCGACGATCCCACCGAACTCGCCAACTTCACGGGCGCCGGGACGATCTCGTTCAAGCACCGCGGCGTGGCCCGGACGAACTTCTTCGGTCCCGGCAACTTCGACACGAGGGTCCGCACCTGCGGTCGCGTGCGTGCCACGATCACCTACACGTACTGCTGCTGCATCACGACGCCCAACGTGACCGCGAGCGCGTGCGCCGGCGGTCCCGCGGTCGATATCTGCCTCCCGATCACGAGCTGCACGAACTGCACGATCACCTGCGCGAACGTGACGCTCGGCACGCCGACGCTCGGCACCGTCACGACCTCGCCGAGCTGCCAGGTCGCCTGCCCCGCGCCCGGCTGCTGCATCCGCTACACGCCGCCGGCGGCGACGAGCGGCGCCGACACCTTCAACTACACGGTCAACGTGGCCGGCTGTCCACCGATCACGGGGACCGTCACCGTGAACGTGTGTCGCCTGACCGCGCCCAACGTGACCGCGAACACGTGCTCGACGAACACGATCGACATCTGTCTGCCGATCACGGCGAGCTCGCAGTGCGGCACGGTCTCGTGCTCGAACGTGACGTTGTCCGCCGTGACGGGCGGCGGCACGGTCGCGGTTTCGCCGTCGTGCACGACGACCTGCCCCGCCCCCGGGTGCTGCGTCCGCTACAACCCGGCCGGGAGCACGGCGAACACGGTCAGCTTCACCTATACCGTGAACTCGCCCGCGGTCGCCAACTGCTCGGCGACGGGCACGGTGACCGTGAACATCTGCCGGCTCACCGCGCCGAACGTCACCGCGTCCGTCTGCTCGGACGGGACCGTCGACATCTGCCTGCCGATCACGGCGACGGCGGCGTGCGGGACGATCACATGCTCGAACGTCTCGCTCTCCGCCGTGACGGGCGGTGGTTCGGTTGCCGTCTCGCCGTCCTGTACGACGACCTGCCCGGCTCCGGGGTGCTGCGTGCGCTACAACGCCGCGGGTAGCACGGGCAACACGGCGACCTTCACCTACACGGTGACGGCGCCCGGCGTGCCGCTCTGCACCGCGACCGGCACGGTCACGGTCAACATCTGCCGCCTCACGGCGCCGCCGGTGTGCCTCGACGTGTGCTCCGGCAGCTCGAAGAAGATCTGCTTGCCGTACACCTTCACGACGGCTTGCGGCACGGTCACGTGCGCGAACGTCTCGCTCGGCACGCCGACGCTTGGATCGCTCGTGATCTCGAACTGCACCGGCGTCACGAATTGCACCACGAACTGCTGCGTCGAGTACACGGCGCCCGCGGGCCTCGCCTTCACCGAGTTCATCGTGCCCTACACGGTGAGCGACAACGCGGCGGGGCTCACCTGCACGCGCACCGGTGACATCACGATCCGGATCTACCCGACGCCGACGGCCAACGACGACCTCGTGTCGCTGTTCCTGCCGCCGCCGCCGTCCGTGCCGATCAACGTGCTCGCGAACGACGATCCGGGGAGCCCGTGCGGGTTCGGCGCGCTCACCATCGTCACGCCCCAGCCGCTGATCCGAAACGGGATCGTCCAGGGCACGGTGAGCCTCGACAACTCGACGACGCCGCCGCAGCTGCGCTTCGTCCCCGCCCCGACGTTCAACCTCGTCGAGGGCGACGAGCTCTGCTTCAGCTACCAGATCTGCAACGCGTGCCCCGTGACTTGTGCCGCGGCGCCGATCCCGCCCAACACCTGCTGTGACCAGGGGCAGGTCTGCATCCGCGTCCGCATCCCCTGCGCGGTCGAGAACCGCATGGAGTGCGGCAGCCTCCTGCTCTTCCCCGAGTACGACAACCGCACGGGCAACCGCACGCTCGTCACGATCACGGACGGGTGCTGCCTCGACTCGCAGACGGGGACGTCGATCGAGGTGATCTTCATCGACAAGGCGACGTGCGAGGAGTCGAACCGCACGTTCTCGCTCTCCGCGTGCGACACGCTGACGTTCCTGACGAGCGCGGTGAACTTCGGGCAGACGCAGGGTTACCTGTACGCCTACGCGAAGAACACGATTCCCGCGCCCAACAACCCGCTCGGCTCGCCGATCGTGTTCAACCACCTGATCGGCCAGGAGGTGATCCTCGACGGCATCACCTCGTTCGAGTACGCGATCAACGCGGTCTCGTTCAAGGGCTACGGCGCCGAGGGCGCGCTCAACGACGACGACGGCGACGGCATCCGCGACCTGAACGAGCTCCACGGCGTCGGCCTCCCGCCGACCGTGAACCCCGAGTACAGCGCGGCTCCCGATCGCATCCTCGTTCCGCGCTTCCTCGGTCAGGCGAACCCGGGTGAAACCCGCCTCATCCTGATCGGCCTCTCGGGCGGCAAGCAGTTCGAGACGAACATTTCGATCGAGGGCTACAACGACAACGAGGTGCCGTTCTCGGCCTCGTACACCTTCCGCTGCTGGGACAAGCCGCTGCTCACGCAGCTCAGCGGCTCCTTCCTGCAGACCGCGCTCGAGACCGCCGGGGACGACCCGGACGAGATCGTCGGGCGCAACACGCGCGAGGCGGGCTGGTTCTGGATCGACGGCGACTTCGCGCGCAGCACGGCGGAGACGATCGACGATCCGGCCGTGTACGCGGTGCTCGTCGAGCGCTCGGGCGGCCAGTACGCGGCCGACCTGCCCTTCGAGTTCTGCGGCCAGGGTAACGGCGACCTCTTGCCCACGGGTCTCTTCGGAGACGGTCCCAACCCCATCGACGGCGACGATCAGTGAGAGGACAACCCACCATGTTCAACCAACACCTTCGCCCGCTCGTCTCGCTCGCTGCGAGCTTCGTCCTCGGTGCCGCGCCCGCCCTTGCGGACGGGCGCAATCCCGGCACGTTGCTCGTGTTCCCCGTGCTCCAGTGTGAGCAGGGGGTCGACACGCTGATCACCGTGACGAACGCGAACCCCGACCTGACGGGCGCCGCGGTGCGCGTGCACTTCGTCTACGTCAGCGGCGACACGCCGACCCTGTGCCAGCCGACGAACGCGTACGAGCTCCTCACGCCGCAGGACACGATCACGGTCGTGGCCTCGCTGCACGTCGCCCACGGCTACAGCAAGGGCTGGGTCTACGTGCACGCGGTCGACGCCACGGGCCGCGCGATCTCCTACAACCACTTGATCGGGGACGAGATCGTCTTCAACGGCGAGCTCACCACGGACTTCGCGGTGCATCCCTTCTCGTTCCGTGCGATCCCCGAGCAGGGGCTCTTCACGGACCTCGAGAACCCCGGCGACAACGTGCTCGACCTGAACGGGCTCGAGTACGAGCAGGCTCCGGACGCGATCCTGATCCCGCGCTTCATGGGACAGTCGAACGACTTCCAGAGCGACCTCGTGCTCCTGAACCTGTCGGGCGGCGCGCGGTTCACCGCGAACGTCAACCTGCAGATCTTCAACGACAACGAAATCCCCATGTCGGCCACGACCGCGTTCCAGTGCTGGACGCGCGTGCCGCTGGTTTCGATCTCGAGCAGCGTGACGAACTCGTTCCTCCAGGGGACGACGAACGCGCCGAACGAGATCATCGGCGCGAACTCGCGCGAGTCCGGCTGGATCCTGCTCTTCGGCGGAACGGCGCAGGTCGTTCCGGGCGGGACGTCGATCCCGGATCCGGCGATCCTCGCGGTTCTGATCGAGAAGACCGGGCTGAAGGTCGGCGCCGAGCTGCCGTTCCTCCAGGGGACGCAGCCGCGCGGCGACATCCTGCCCCAGGGCACGACCTGGGACGGCGACTGATCGAGTCCAGGGACGGAACGCGCGGTGCACGCCGCGCGTTCCCCCGAGCGCCCGCACGAGCCCGCTTCGGCGGAGCAACGCGCGGGCGCCGTCGTTCTCGCGGTTCCAGCGGCGCACGGCGCGGCTGCGATCGATCGGCTCGCGGGGGAACGCGCGCGTTCTCCAGGCGCGCGCTCGCGAGCGCGGGCTTGGCCGAACGGATTGCCGAGCGCGTGGGGATGGAGCACGGCTCTCCCGGCTCCTCCGCGGTTGCGTCCTCCTCACGCACCTGCTCTGCTTGGCCCCCCGCGCGGCGCGGTGACCGCCCATGGACCGCCACGACCTACGACGCGAGCTCGAGCCCATCGTCCGCGCCGCGCGCGAAGCGGGGCTTCTGGCGGAGCTCCGCTCGCTCGTCGACGAGCTCGTCGCGGCCGCGCCCGCGGCACCCGCCGGGGTCGCGTTCGACGTCGCAGCGCCCGTGCCGATGCGCTTCGGCATGGTGGGGGCGAGCACGGCGATGCAGCGCGTGTTCGACCTGCTCGAGAAGGTCGTCCAGAGCGACGTGTCCGTCCTCGTCCACGGCGAGACGGGCACGGGCAAGGAGCTCGTCGCGCGCGCGCTCCACCAGCACGGCCCGCGCAAGTCCAAGCCGTTCCTCGCGGAGAACTGCGCGGCGGTGCCGGCGAACCTGCTCGAGAGCGAGCTCTTCGGGCACAAGAAGGGCTCCTTCACGGGCGCGGTGAGCGACCGGCAAGGACACTTCGTGGCCGCGAACGGCGGCACGGTGTTCCTCGACGAGATCGGCGACATGCCGCTCGCGATGCAGGCGAAGCTCTTGCGCGTGCTCCAGGAGGGCGAGGTGCGGCCCGTCGGCTCGAACCAGACGCTCAAGGTCGACGTGCGCGTCGTCGCGGCCACGAACAAGGATCTCGCCGCGATGTGCAAGCTCGGCACGTTCCGCGAGGACCTCTACTTCCGTCTGAACGTCGTCACGATCCAGCTCCCGCCGTTGCGCGATCGCGCGGGGGACGTCGCGCACCTTGTGCGCTTCTGTCTGCAGCGGCTCGCGAAGGAGCTCGGGCGACCGATCGGCATCGATCCGGCGGCGCTCGCGGCGCTCGAGCGCTGGCGCTGGCCCGAGAACGTGCGCGAGCTCGACAACGTGATGCGGCGCGCGGCGGTGTTCGCGAAGCAGTCGGTCACGCTCGCGGAGCTCGGCCCGCCGATCGTCGGCTGAGTCGCGTCCCGCGCTACTGCCCCGCCTTCGCGTCGAGCTCCTTCAGGAACGTCGTGCCCGTCCCGAAGTTCTGCGTCCAGTACGAGCCCGCCGCCGCGACGCCCATCTCGCGGTGCGTCGCCGTCAGGATGTTCCGGTGGTGGCCGCTCGAGTGGAGCCAGCCCACGTGCGCGCCTTCCGCGCCATCGGAGAGCGCGCAGTTCTCGCTGACGCCGCTCGTGTAGCCCGCGAGCCGCATGCGGTCGCCTGGCCACTGGCGCTTCGGGTCCGGTTCGTCGTGGCCGAAGTCGCCGGTGTTCGCCATGTAGTCGCTGTGGCCCTGTGCCGCGGCTTGGATCTTCGCGTTCCACGCGAGCACGCACCGGCCGAGCATGCGCCGGTAGTCGTTCGTGACGAGCACCTGGCGCTGCTCGTCCGTGCTCGCGGCCGCGGCGCCTTCGTGCCCGCCCTGCGTCCACTGCCGCTGGTTGAGCGCGGCGACGGCGCGGTCCCTCGCGAGCTCGGCGCGCTCCTTCGCGTCCCACGCGAAGGTCGCGAGGTCGACCGAGTCGAGGCTCGTGTCGACGCCGGACAGCCACGCCGGAACGTTCGGGGGCGACGCGAACTCGAGCTTCCGCGCCTTCTGCGCGCCGCGGCTCCACGCGAGCTCGTCGAGCGCTCCGCGGAACGTCGCGGGCAGCTGGACGCGCTTCGTCGCCTTCCACACGTCGCGGACGCGCGTGACGAGTTCGTCGACGCGCTGCTGCACGCCCGCGTAGAGCTTCGCCTTCTCGGGCGGGCACTCGGGCGGGTTGTAGGGGTAGAAGTACGTCTCCTCGTCGAAGATCAGGTCGAGCGCCGCCTTGCGCTTCTGGTCGAGCTCGGTGCGCTGCGTGGCGAGGTTCGCGAGCTCGCGCAGCGTCGAGCCGCGCTCGAGGAGCTTGTGCGCGTTCTGCCAGCGCACCTCGAGCGCGCGCGCGAGGCGCGCCTCGCCGTCGGGGCCCTGCGCCGCGAGTTCGCGGACGAGCTCGTCGCGCTGGGCGGGGAGCGCCGTCTCGAGCTTCTTGCCGAGCGCTTCGAGCCCTTCGTCCTGTGCGACCTTCGCCGCGGCGTCGACGCTCGTCCAGCGTCCGCCCTGGAACGTGTAGCCGCTCTTCGGGATCGGTTCGCCCTTCGCGCGCGCGATCGCGGCGTAGGCGTCGTTCGGCGCGATCTCCTTCTTCTCGAGCAGCCTGGCGAGCGTCGCGAGCGCCTGCTCCTTCTCGGCGGCGGAGCCGCGCGCGAGCGCTTCGAACACGAGGCCCGTGCGCGCCTGCGCCGACGCGCGCACGGCGGCGGCGAGGCGCTGGAGCCGGTCGATCGGGACCTCGATCCAGGGCGTCGAGCGCGTGTCGAGCAGGAGCGCGTCGTCGTTCGCGCCGGTGACCCCGAGCTCGCCGAACACGGTCGTGTCGCGCGCGAAGCCGTCCTTCACCTCGCGGCGCAGCGCGAGGCGCAGCTCGAGCGCGCGCGAGCGGCTGACGCAGTCCTCGCGCTTCGCCCCGGGCGCCTCGGCGAGCCCCGCCTGCAGCCACGCGTCGCGCGCACCGGCGAGGTCGCCCGTCTTCTCGAGCCCGCGCGCGCGCTCGCTCGCGACCTCGGCGGGGGACTGGAGCGTGCTCGTCGCGAACGCGACCGGCGCGGCGGCGAAGAGCGGCGCGGCGAGACCGAGCCAGAGGAGGAGCGAGACGGGCAGGAGGGAGCGCTGGAGCATGTGGACGGGCGTGCGTGAAGCGGAGCAGGATGCCAGCCCTCGTCGAAGGCCGCCAGGGGCCGGGACTACCCTCACGGTCCGCGCCGGTGACGCGCGCCCCGCGATTTCGCGCCCCGCGCGCGTCGAAACGGCCGCACCGGGCGTCGGCGTGGCCCCGCGCGCGCCGTAGCATGCGCGCCGCGTGTCCCGCCGTCGTCCCTTCCGCGCGCTCGCGGCCCTCGTCCTCGGGGCCCTGTTCGCGTTCGTGCTCGCCGAACTCGCGCTGCGCTGGGCGCTCTTCTCGGATTCCGACCTCGCGGCGCGTCTCGGCGCGCGCGTGCGCACGCCCGACGCGTTCGGGACGCCCGACCTCAGCGAGCGCTGGTGGCAGCTTCAGCGCCGCTTCACGCCTCGCGAGCGCCTGGCGCCCGCCTCGGGCCCCGACGCCGTGCTCGGCTGGAACGGCGAGGTCATCAACGCGGCGACGGGGCGCAACTACGAGGCCGATCGCGTCGGGGCGAAGCGACCGGTGCTCCTGTACGGCGACTCGTTCGCGCAGGGCGTCGTCGCGCGCGAGGCGCGGTTCCAGGGGCTGATGGAATCGAGCGCGCTCGGGACGCGCTTCGCGCTCCTGAACCACGGCGTCGGCGGGTACGGCGTCGATCAGGCGTACTTGATGTTCGAGCGCACGCTCGACGTGTGGAAGGACGCGCGGCCCGTCGTCGTGTTCTCGATCTTCGTCGACAGCGACCTCGATCGCATCGGGCTCGCGTTCCGCGGCTGGCCGAAGCCGACGCTCGAGCTCGCGGAGCGCGCGCCGGCCGAGCGCGCGGAGCGCGGGCTCGTCGTGCGCGCGCCGGCGACGCTCGATCCCGACCGTTGGTTCGAGAGCGAATCGTCGGCGTGGAACTCGTGGCTCGTCGACCTCGCCACGTTTCGCGCGGGGCTCGTGCCCGAGACGCTGCGCGCGGCGCTCGTCGAGCGTCGGGCGAACGCGGAGTGGAAGGCTGAGCTCACGACGCGCGTGCTGGAGGCCGTGCACGCGCGCTGCGTCGAGGCCGGCGTCGAGCACGTCGTGCTGCTCTTCCACGGACCGCCGCTCGCGCCGCGGCCGTGGACGACGTGGCAAGTGCCGTGCATCGAGCGCGCGTGCGAGCGGCTCGGGATGCGTCTCGTCGACACGCGGCCGTACTTCGCGGCGCTGGAGCGGCAGTGCGGGGACGCGCTCCACGAGTGGTACCTCGTCGAGGGCAGCGCCGCGGGCCACCTGAACGAAGCGGGCAACCGCGTCGCGTTCGAGGCGCTCGCGGATGGGATCGAAGGGCGCTCGATCTCCGAAGGCGTCGAGCGCGTCGTCGCGCTCCGACGGACGGGTGGGCTCGACCCGCGCGCGATGCGCTCGGTCGAGCGCGAGCTCCTCGGACGTCCCGCGCGCGTGCGCGCCCGGCCGCTGCTCGGCTGCGTGCGCAGCGGCGTCGACGTCGCGGAGTGGTTCCAGGCGCCGGGTGAGCTCGTGCTCGCGCTGCGGGCGAGCGAGGGCGCCGAGGGCGGCGCGAGCCGTGCGACGAACTCCGCGGACCCGAGCGGAGCGAGCAGCCCGAGTGGTGTGGGGGAAATCGGGGATGCGAAGGGAGCGAACGGAGCCGCGGGCCCGAGTGCGGCGGGCGCGTCCGCCGTAACGGAGGTCGAGTTCCCGCTCGACGGAGCACCGCTGCGCTTCCGCGCGAGCGCGCGCGCCGTGCGGCGACCCGATGCGAAAGTCGGCGCGAAAGACGGCGCGAAAGACGGCGCGAAGGCCGACGCGAGCGCGATCACGCTCGTCGCGCGACTCGACGGACGCGAGCTCGCGCGCTGCGCGCTCACGCCGGAGGGGCCCGAGCGCGCGCTCGACCTCGACCTTGACCTCGCGGGCGGCGCGTGTCTCGTGCTCTCGGTCGAGCAGGCGAGCGGCCGCGCCGGCAGCGCGTGGGCCGTGCTGCGCGCTCCGCGCTTCGAGTGACGCGCGTCGGCGCCTGAGGTCGACGACGGGGGCCTGAGGCGTGCCGCGGGCGGCCGAACCCGAGGCGCTCACGACCTCGAGCTCGAGACCTCCGCTCGGCGCGCGCTCACCGCACGCGCCGCGCGCGCAGCTCCGCGAGGGGGTAGAACGTGTCGCGCCAGCGCACGCCGCCCGCGCGCAGCGTGATCCAGGTCGACCGCAGGATCGCGACGGGCAGGATCCACACGAAGCACGGCGCGAGCAGCGCGACGAGCGGCGACACGCCCTGTCGCGCGCACCCGCGGAGGCCCGGCGCGATCGTCGCGAAAAGGCCCGCGAGTGCTGCGACGCCCGTCGCGCGGCCCGTGAACGGCCCGAGGGCCGCGACGAGCCACGGCAGCGTGATCGCGAGCGCCGCGGCGAGTGCGACGCTCGTCCGGTAGCCGAACTGCGCGAAGAAGTTCTTCTCGAGCGCGCGCGGCAGGTCGAACAACGTCCGCGCCCACACGACGCTCGCGTCGCGCGCCGCGAGGAACGCGCGCGTCCGAAACCCGCCGCGCCGCAGGAGCTTCCCGAGGCGCAGGTCGTCGACGACCTCGTACGCGAGGCGCTCGTGCCCGCCGATCGCGCGCCACGCGTCGGCGCGCACCAGGTTGAAGGCTCCGATCCCCGCGCCGCTCCGCGGGTGGTCGCGGTTCGCGCGCGCGAGCTCCATCACGAGCGGCCCGCCGAACGTCGCGACGGCGGCTTGCGCGAAGAGGTTCGCCTCGTCGAGCCGCGTCGCGAGCGTCACGTGCTGCGCGCCGTGCGCGTCGCCCGCGTCGACCGCGCGCCGCACGACGTCGGGCGCGAGCCACACGTCGCCGTCCGTGAAGAGCAGCCACTCGCCGCGCGCTGCCTCCGCGCCACGCTGGCACGCGTGCGGCTTCCCGAGCCAGCCCGCGGGGAGCTCCGTCACCTGCACGAGCTTCACGCGCGCGTCGATGCTTGCGAGCGCGCGCACGCGCTCCGCCGTGCGGTCGCGCGATCGGTCGTCGACGACGACGACCTCGAACTCGACGTCCGCCTGCGCGAGGAGGCGCTCGAGGGTCTCGGCGATGCGCGCCTCCTCGTCGCGCGCGGGCACGACGACGGTGACCGAGGGCCGCGCTCCCGCCCCCTCCGCGCCGCGCGGCGGCAGATCGGGCAGCGCGGCGAGGTCGAACAGCCCGCGCGCCGCGACGAGGACCCACAGGGCCGCGACGGAGAGGAAGACGAGGTCGAGCACGTCCAAGCGGCGCGGATCCTAGCGGTCGGGCGCGCGTGAAGCGTGACCCGCGTCGCCGACCCCGCCTAGAATCCGCCGCCGCCCTGGCCCTCGCTCCGCGTTCCTTCGACGCTTTGCCCCTCATGCCGACGCCCAGCCGCTTTGCGTTTCTCCTCACGGCGCTCCTCGCGTTCCTCCCGCTCTCGCGCGCGGCCGGCGGCGTCGACGACGCACGCCAGATCCACTGGCAGCGCAGCCTGGCGGACGCGCTTGCGATCGCGGCGGTGGAGGACCGCCCGCTCCTCGTCGCGGTCAACATGGACGGCGAGAGCGCGTGCGAGCGCATCGTGCGCGAGGAGTACCGCGACCCGCGCTTCGTCGCGAGCACGCGCGCGTTCGTGTGCGTCGTCGCGAGCCCGGTGCGCCACACGGCGCGCGACCACGACGACCAGGGCCGGCGCATCCCCTGTCCGCGGCTCGGCGAGGTCACGTGCGGCGAGCACGTGGCGCTCGAGCCGATCCTGTACGACGCGTACTTGAAGGACGCCGACCGCGTCGCACCGCGGCACGCGCTCGTGCTGCAGGACGGGAAGAAGGCGTTCGACGAGTTCCTGCTGTTCGACCTGCGTGACCTCGACGCGATGGTGGAGGAGGCGGCGCGGCGCGAGAACGACCGGCGCACGAAGACGAAGCTTGCGCTCGCGACGGAGCCGCCGGCGAAGCTGGACCCCTCGAGCTCCGCGAGCTGGCGCGCGTGGGTCGCGGTGCGCTCCGCGCGCGGCCGCGCGGCGGTCGAGGCCGCGCTGGCGGCGAAAAGCGGCGAGCGCTTCGTGCGGCTCGCGCTCGAGGCCATCGCAGCGCAGGGCGACGCGGGCGCGCTCGACGCGCTGCGCGTCGTCGCGTCGCGTGCGAGCGGGCGCGTCGAGCCCGTGCGCGCACCGCTCCTCGCCGCCGTTCGCGCGACGAAGTGCGAGAAGGCGTTCGCCGAGGCCGCGCGCGAGAACGTGCGTGGATTGGGCGCGTTCCCGGGCGCCGCCGACGCGCTCGACGCGCAGGGCTGGACGTCGCAGCTCGCCGAGTTGGACGGCGTGTCTTCGGCGACGCGCACGCTGCTCCTCGGCTGTGCGACGCTCGGTCAATACGGAGCGGACGCGCGGCGCGCGCTCGAGCGCGTGTTCGACGCTGCGCAGCGCGGCGCGATCGATCGGGCGCTCGACGCTCAGGGCGGCGCGTGCTCGCTCGACGAGCTCCTCGGGCTCGCGCGGCGCGTGCGGAGCCCGAAGCCGATCGCTGGGAGCTCGCCGGCGCCGGAGCCGCTGCCGCGCGCCGGCTTCGTGAGCGACGCGCTGCCCGAGGCGGCGGAGCTCGAGCGCACGCTCGCGGAGCTCGAACGCGAGCTCAAGGAGAAGGGCGAGGCGCCCGAGCTGTGCGCGCGCTACGCGAAGGCCGCGCTCGACCTCGGCCGGCGGCGCATCGAGGCGAACCAGCCGGGCGCGCAGTTCCTGCTCGAGGACGCGGAGCACTTCTTCGACGTCGCCCTGAAGGCGCGACCGGGCTCGGCCACGTGGTGGATCGAGCGCGCACGCACCGCGTACTTCCTCGGGAAGTTCGAACGGCAGGCGGAGTTCGGTCGCCGCGCGTGCGCGGCCTCCGCGGACGGGAAGGCGCTCCCGGGCGGCCTCGATCCGTTCGGTGCGCGGACCACGAAGCCGCAAGGCAGCGTCGAGAGCGCGCTCGCCGCCGTGCTGCTCGACGACGCGCTCGCGATCGAGGCGTTGCGCTGGATTGGCGATGCGAACGCGCGGCTCCTCGCGGAGCGCTCCGGCCAGGACGCGGGCGTCGAGGTCGCGGGACTCGTCGAAGGCGCGCGCGCGCTCGGGCTCGTCGCCGTGAGTCCGTTCGGCACGCCGAGCGACTGGGTGACGTGGTCGTCGTTCTACGGCGCCGTCGGGATGTGGCGCGAGGAGCTCGCGGTGCTGCAGGTAGGCGCCTTGCGGCATCCGGCGGCGCAGGAGCTGCGGCAGCGGTTGACCGCGTCGCTGTGGAACGGCGGGCGCATCGACCTTGCGCCGTACAAGGCGGAGTGGATCGCGGACGCGCATCCCGTATCGGCGGACGCGGCGTGGTTCGCGGGGTACGCGTGGGTGCTCGGCGGGGAGGACGCGCGGCGCGTCGAGGACTTCGAGCGCGCGCTCGCCGCGTACGGGAAGGCGCGGATCTGGTTCGAACGCTCGATCGAGCTCAACGCGGGCTACGCGGACAGCGCGCGGCACTACGTCGCGATGGCGTGGCTCGGGGAGGGGTTCGCGCGCGTCGTCGATCCCGAGGGACGCGAGGGCGCGGCGCGGTGCCTCGTCGAGGCCGTGCGCGCGCGGCCCGGGATCGCGGGAGTGCGTGATGGGCTCGATCGCGAGGCCGTGGATCTCGTCGATGCGTTGGTCGAGTGGCGCGCGAGCAGGGCGAGCCGCGTCGACGCGCGCGGGGTCGTGCACGAGTTGAAGGCGATCGACCCGGCGGGGGTGGGGTGGGAGCTCGCGTTCAGCGACGCGTTGTTGCGCGAGGCGCTGCGCGCGGATGGGCGCAATCCCGAGCGCGTGATGAAGGACACGGTCGATGCGGCGGACCGGCCGATTCGGATGATGATGGGGTTGGCGACCGTCGAGGGGGATGGGTTGCTCGCGGGCGCGTTGGAGCTCGCGCGCGAGGCGCGGGGGGGGCGTGACGACGAGGAGACGAGGCATCAGGTCGCGCAGTGCGCGACGATCGAAGCGGAGCGTGGGTTGGAGCGCGGGTGGGTGGAGCGGGCGTGGGAGCGGTTGACGGAGGCGGCGCCGCTCGTCGGGGTGGAGGTGCGTGGAGGGGAGAAGACGGTGGCGCGGGCGGAGGAGTGGGCGAAGGAGCTGCGGGGGAGGTTGGGGCCGGCGCGGCCGAGGAATCGGGCGGGGAGGTGATGGAGGGGGGGCGCGCGAGGCGGAGGGCGCGCGAGGGAGGTGGGGGGCGCGAGGCGAGAGGAGCGGAGGCGAGGGAGGTGAGGGGCCGAGGCGCGATCCATTGCAACGCGCCACAAGAGGTTGCTCCGCATACCTGATTCCGCGCCGTCACGGGGCCGAGGACGGCCCCGTGACGGCGCGGAATGCTGTTGGGAGAAGAGAGGGGGCGGGAGGGAAGGGGGGTGTATCTTCGCCGGGGGTGGGGAGCATGCACGTGCGGTGGAGCGCGATGGCCGCGCTCGCGCTCGGCGTCGCGCCGAACGTGCCGGGCTTCCTGAAGGCCGCGGGCTGGATCGCGAGCGTGCCCGCGTGGTGCGAGGCGGTGTACCCGTACGCGTGGTTCAGCGGTTTCGCGATCGCGGCGGTCGTGCACGCCGGGCTGGGGCGCGCAGCGACGAAGCGTGCCCAGAACGGCGCCGCCGGCCCCGCCGCGTGAGCTGCGACGGGACCGGCGGTGCGCCAAAGCGGTGGAGGCGGCGTCGAGGCCGCACTTCCGCTCGCGGTGTGGGTCAGCTGCCGAGGATCTGCTCGACGAGCTGCATCGCGCGCTCGTCGTCCGAGCCGATCTCCTTGGCGACCTTCGCGTACTTCTTCGCGCGCTCGGGTTCCTGGAGCGGCCCGCTGCAGAAGTAGGCGGCGTTCACGTGGAGCATGAAGTCGATCTTCTTGTCCTTGCGCGGTCCGTGCGCGACGAGCTGGTCGAGCTCGGTCAGCGCCGCGCGGGCCAGCTCGTCGTTCTGGACCGACTCGAACTGCGCCATGACGACGCGCTCGAGGAGCCCCTTCTCGTTCTTCGGGTCGAGCGCGCGCGCCGCGGCGATCATCGCCTCGTCCGCGCGGCCCGCCGCGAGCAGCACCTGGAGCGCGCGCAGCTTGCGGCCCTGCTTGTTGTCCGCGTCGAAGGTCAGCGCTTCCTGGATCGGGCCGACGAGCACCGTCGCCGCGCGCGAGTTCGCCTGATCGGCTTCGAAGGTCTTGGCGAGCTCGTCCCAGGCCGTGCCCTTTGCGTCGCCCGTCGCGGCCCTCCACGCATCGGCGATCCCGCGGTAGCGGTCGACGTCGGCGCGACCCTTCGTGCGCAGCTCCTTCACGTGCGTCACGTACGCCTCGGGGCCGCCCTTCTGGTAGCCGGTCTGCCCGTAGGCGACGCCGTCCGGCGTCATGAGCAGGATCGTGGGGAAGCCCTGGATGCCGTGGAGCTTGGAGAGCTCGGCGTTGCGCTTCTCGTTCGGGACCTTCTTCTTCGCCTCCTCGCCGCGCGGGTAGTCGAGCGCGACCAGGATGTAGTCCTTCTTGATCTCGTTCAGGAACGCGTCGTGCGCGAAGACCTCTTCATTGAGCTTGATGCACCACCCGCACCAATCCGACCCCGTGAAGTCGACGAAGAGGTCCTTCTTCTCGGCCTTCGCGAGCTTGACGGCCTCGTCGTAGTCGGCGACCCATCCGGCGCCGCCGGCGAGGGACAGAGCGGAGAGCAACACGGTCGCGGCGGTCGCGCGGAGGGCGGAAGTCAGGGTGCGAATCGACAAGCAGGGTCCTTTCAGGCCGACGGGATGCGAACGACGCGCACGGGTCGGCTCCCGGGCGCCTCGGACCGAAACCCTATCCGCCGTGTGGCCGGCCGCACAACGGAGCGGTCAGGATGCACGGAAATCGAACGCGGGAAGGCGGCCAGGAGGGCCTTCCGCGGCGTTCCAGGCTGTTCGGGGCGTTCACGGCTCGACGCCGATGTCCTCGTTCCAAAGCTCCGGCCGCGCCGCGATGAAGGCGCGCATCAGGGCGATGCACTCCGCGTCCTGCACGATCTCGAGCTGGACGCCGCGCGAGCGCACGTAGTCCTCGGGGCCGCGGAAGGTCTGGTTCTCGCCGATGACGACGCGCGGGAGCTTGTAGAGGAGCGCCGTCCCGCTGCACATGTCGCACGGCGAGAGCGTCGAGTAGAGCGTCGCGCGCGCGTAGTCCCGCGCGCGGAGGCGCCCCGCGTTCTCGAGGCAGTCCATCTCGGCGTGCAGGATCGCGCTCCCCTTCTGCACGCGCCGGTTGTGGCCGCGACCGACGATCTTCCCGTCGAGCACGAGGACCGAGCCGATCGGGATGCCGCCTTCAGCGAGGCCGGCTCGCGCCTCGTCGATCGCCGCGCGCAGGAAGGGGTCGCTCATGCACGCGAGCGTAGCGCGCTCGAGCGGCGTTGCGCCACCGGCGCTTCGCGGACGCGCGGAGGTCGGGCCGTGCCGGCGCCGCGGGTCGCGCGAGAACTCTCTGACGCGTCGCGCGCCGAGCGCGCGTCGATCCTCGAGCGTCCCGGACGGCGCACTCCTCCGGCCGTGTCCCGCGAAAGAAAGCCGGCGCCGCGAGGACGGCGCCGGCCACCACCATGACTCTCAGTCTCTCTCCGGCTTCGGCCGTTGCCTCGACCGGAGGGGGAACCGCGAGCGGGATCACACACCCGCGGTCGCTGCTTCGTAGGCCGCGTGATCGGCCGAGCCAAGGCCTCAAATTCCTGCGCGAACTCCGGCGCGTCGACGGAACCCCGCGCGAGCTGGCCGCGTCGAAGTCCTGTCCGCGTGCCGGGGGGCCCGCGGGCAACAGGCCGGTTCCGCGCCCTCGTCCGGCCCGATTCGGGCGCGGAAACGCGAGCTCCACCCCGCCGGTACGACCGCGCGTGGTGGAGCTCGTGTCCTTTTGCCGGTGGAAGCGAAGCGTGCGCGGGCGCACGTCGACGTGCGCCCGCGCACACGGGCGGAACGAGGCGTCAGCGCAGCTCCATCAGCTCGACCTCGAGCGCGAGCGCGCCCGGGCCGTTCCGAGGTCGCCGAGGCGCACGGTGCGCGGACCGTCCTTCTTGAAGGCGAGCCGCTCGTCGAAGAGCAGCTGGTCGTAGTCGGCGAGCTCGAGGGCGCCGATCGCGTCGCCATTCGCCTCGAAGTCGCGCGCCGCTCCCCGCTGCACCCGCGCGCGCGCATGCAGGAGGAGCCGTGTCTCGCCCGCGAGCCCGGGGAGCGGTCGCGCCTCGACCGCGAGGCCTTCGAACACGCTCCCGACGACGGGGTCGGCCGCGGACGCGCTCTGCGCGACCTCGACGTTGAGGTCGAAGACGCGCGTCTCTTCCATGCCGAGCACCGCCACCGCCGGCTCGCCCGCGCGCGACGCGAGCACGGCCCGTGCGAGCACGGCGCCCTTCTCTCCGCCGCGCCGGAGCGTGAGGCCGATCTGGAAGAGGCGCGGAGACGGAGCGAGGCGAGCGAGCGACGCGCCGATCGCGTCGAGCTGCGCCGCGGTCGGAGGCTGCGACGGATCGTTGGGGCGCACGAGCATCCACCCGCCCCAATCGCCGAAGTCGAAGTCGGGGTACTCGTCGCGCAGCACGTCGAGGACCTCGTCGTGGGCGCCCGCCTGAAGCGCGATCCGCACGGAGGCGTCCTGGTCGTTGAGGAACGCCATGGGAAGCGCCGAACCTTCGTTGCCAAGCGTGCTGAGGATCCCGTCGGACTCGATCGACTGCGTCGGCGGTCGGGCGAAGCCCAGGGCGAACGCTCGGAGCTCCGGCGCGCCGGGCTTCCCGACGGGCCCCAGACGGAACTCGCGCGGGAGCGGCTTCCCGTGCATGCGCAGGACGAAGCACGCGTCGTCGCGGCCCGTGGCGAGGTCGAAGCCCGTGCGCAGCACGAGCGCCTTGCCGTCCGCGAGGAAGACGTTCAACGCGAGCGAACGGCTCTGGAGCCGCGCGCTCTGGACGGAGCGGGGTGTCGAGCCGCGCAGCACGCCGTCCTGCGTGGTGAGGCTCACGTTCCCCGGGAACGGAACGTCGCGCAGCTCGCCGCTCGGCTGGCTCGCGCGCAGCGACAGAGCGAGCCACGTGCCGCCCGGAGCGGGAGCGGCGTACGCCTGCAATCGCACGCCCGTCGCGATCGTGGCGACGATGGGGTCGAAGATCGAGGCCGCCTGCGCGATCTCGACGTTGTAGTCGGCGACGAACTCCTTCGTGCCCGAGAGGTCGAGGAGCGCCGGCACGCCGGGCGCGAGGTCGACCCGGTACGTCGAACGTTCGCCGCCCGCGGCCGCGAGCAGCGCCTCCGCGTCGGCCACGGCGAGGCTGCCCGTCGTCACGTTCGCGGTGGGTGCGCGCACGACGTCGACCTGGAGCTCCATCGAGCTCGCGAACAGCGCCTCGGTGTTCTGCACGAGCTGGAGCACGCCGGGCTGCACGTCTTCCGGCGCGCGCACGAGGATCCGAGGCCCGTTCGCGATCCACAACCGCCGGCCCTCGGCGTCGAACTCCGCGGGGAACTGCTGTTGGATCAAGTCGATCAGGACCTCGGGCGCGGCGGGCTCCGACTCCTGGAGGCTCGAGTCCTGCGAGGCGTCGAACAGCGCCACGACGTGCGGGAACAGGAACTCGACGGCGCGGAAGGTCGCGGACCGCGGGAACACGCCCGAGAGGTCGTAGGAACGCGTGACGAGCGGCGCTTCGGCGATCGGATCGCCGGCGAGCGTGGGGAGCGACAGGAGGAAGGCGAGGAACATACGGTCTCCGTTCTCGGATCAAGGCGTCGTGCGGGAGCCGAGCGAGTCGAGCTCCTGCAGGACGCGGAACAGCGTGGTCGTGGGGCGCGCGCTCGCGTCGGCGTCGTCGCAGACGGCGAGGAGTCGGTCGAGCGCGCGGGCGGGGGCGCGGGCGAAGAGCTCCGTGAGCGCGTCGCGGCCGCCGAGGCGGTAGAGCGCGAGTACGCAGGCGCCGCGCAACTCGCGCTCGTCCGGCTCGAGGCGGGCCCACAGCTTCTTCAGCGCGTCGACGTGCTCCGCCGCGCCGAGCTCCGCGACGAGCTGCAGCGCCGTACGCCGGTCGCCGCGCACGAGCAGGTCCGTCGCGGCGAGCTCGACGAGCGCGGGGACGTGTCCGGCGGCCGGCGGCGCGACGAGGAGCTCGAACAGCTCGTGCACGAGCGCCCGCTCGCGCCGCGCGGCGAGCTGCGCGGCCAGCGCGGTCACCGCGGACGGATGGCGCGCGCCGAGGCCCCTGAAGAGCTCCCGCGTCCGCTCGCCCGGCACGCGGCCCGACGCGTGCCAGCGCAAGAGCGCGTGCGCGGCCTCGGCGTCGTCCCAGTCGGCGAGCGCGGTGAGCGCGACGTCGCGCAGCTCGCGCGAGCTCCGCGCGCGATCGTCGAGCCACGCGATCCCGCCCGCGGGCCGCAGTTCGGCGACGAGCGCGAGCACGAGCTCGGCGTCGACGCTGCGCAGCCCGGTGCGCAGGTGCTCGGCCAGGGTCGCGGCGGCGCCGGGCGTCGTCCGCGCGAGCGCGAGCGCGTCCGAGCGCGGGATCACGTCGTCCGTCGCGAGGCGCAGAAGGGCCGCGAACGCGCCGGGACCCGAGCGCGCGACCGCGAGCAGCGCGCGGGAGCGCAGGCGTCGCGCGTTCTCGTCGTGCACGGAGGGCAGCATCGGCTCGTCGCGCACGCTGCGCCGCACGAGCGCTTCGAGGCAGCGCGCGCTCGTGTCGTCGCCGCGCGCGGCGAGGCGCGTCAGCACGAGCGGCTCGCGCCGCGGGTCGACGACGAGCTCTTCCAACGCGGCGAGCGCGGGCTCGCCGAGGTCCGCGAGCGCCAGCGCGGCGTCGTTCGCGAGCGCGTCCCGATCGAGCGCGCGCCGCAGCGTGTGGACGCTGCTCTTGTCGCCGAAGAGGCCGAGGTAGCGCAGCGCGGGCCGCGCGACCGCCGCATCGGCGGCCGACGCGAGCCCTTCCGCGAGGCGCACGACGGGCCACTGCGCGCGCTCGAGCGGGAGCACCGCGCGCTCGAACGCGGCGCGCAGCGGGGCGCGCTCGTCGGGAGCCGTCGCGAGCGCGTTCGCGAGCGTGTTCGCGAGCTCCGTGCGCGCGAGGTCGGCGCGCGCGAGCTCCTCGGGCGTCGGCGCGGGTCGCGCGTCGACGTCGGCGCGCGGCTCGTGGGCGAGCTCCGCGGCCTCGGACGGCGCGACGGGTACGTCGCAATCCGCCTGCGCGAGCTCGCCGACCGCGCTCGAGGACGGAGCGCGCTCGCCGTCGGGGTCGAGCGGCAGCGCGGGCTGCGGCGCGGCCTCGGCGAGCCCGTCGGCGGCGCGCGGCGTCGTTGCTCCGTCCCGCGCGGTGTCGCGGGCACGATCCGAGTCGCTCGCGGTCCTCGGTGCGCTCGCGTCGTTCGCCCCGTCCGGAGACGGCGTCGCGGCCGCGTCGTCCGTCGCGTGTGCGCCGCGCGAGGCGTCCGCGTCGTTCGGGGCGCGTTCCTCGCGCGGCACGCGCGGTCCATCGACCACCGGCGGCGCGTCCGGCCGCGCACGCCGCGACCACAGCGTCGCACCGGCCGCCGCGAGCGCGAGCGCCGCCGCCGCCGCGAGCCACCACGCGCTCCGCGACGCGGGCGTGGGACGCGCGGCGACCGACTCCTGCTCGAGCCGCGCGCGCACGGCGCGCACTTGCGTCTCGACGTCGAGCGATTCGACCGGCGGCTCCGGGAGCCGCGCGAACGCGAGCTCGAGCTCCTCCAGGCGGCGCGCGAGCGGCGCGCACCGCTCGCACTCGGCGACGTGCGCGTCGAGTTCGAGCCGCTCCTCGATCGAGGCGAGCCCGTCGGCGGCGCGGTGGAGCGCGCTGCGTGCGTCGCGGCACCTCACGGCGCGTCCTCCTCGCCGTCGAGCGGAGTCCCGCGCCGCGCGTCTCCGTCGAGCCACGGTGCGAGCCAGCGCGTGAGCAGCTTGCGCGCTTGCATGACCTGCGTGCGCGCGGTTGCGGGCTTCACGCCGAGGATCGCGGCGACCTCGTCGTACTCGCGCCCTTCGATCGCGCGCAGCACGAGCACGGCCTTCAAGCGCGCGGGCAGGCGATCGAGCGCCGTCGCGAGCCGGCGCACGAGCTCGCCGCGCTGCGCCTCCGAGCCGGGGCCGGCGCCGTGTTCACCGCGCTCGACGAGCGCGTCGACGACCGCGGGGTCGAGGCCCGAGAAGCTGGCCGCGCGGTGCGGGCGCGCCGCGGCGCGGCGATGGTCGATCGCGAGGTGGTGCGCGATGCGCAGGAGCCACGTCGGGAAGCTCGCCTCCGTCCGGTAGAGCGCGAGCGAGCGGTGCGCGCGCACGAACGTCTCCTGCGCGAGATCCTCGGCGTCCTCGGGGTTCCCGACCAGGCGATGGAGGAAGGCGTACACGGCGGCGAAGTGGGCGCGGACGAGCGCGTCGAAGGCGTCGCGATCGCCGCTCTGGGCGCGGCGGACGAGCGCCTCGACATCGGCGGCTTCGCGCATCGTTCGGAGGTCTTGGGCCATCGGAGAGGATCGTCCGTGGCGCGCGGTTTGGGCTGCGCGCCGTCACCGACTGCGCGGCCGGTCTGGCGGCCGGGGCGCCCTTCCCGAGCGGTTCGGGTCGATCGACGTCGTCCGAGTCGGGGCGTCGATCGCAATCTCGGCAATTCGAGTCGCTCCTACACGCGCCGCCCCCGCAGGCAACGACGAAACACCCCGGCCCGCTCTCGGGGCGGGCCGGGGGGATGGCTGGCCTTCACACGCGCGCTCAGGGGCGCCACTGAATCCAGAGGCCGTTCGTCAAGTTGAAGGACGCCGAGGTGCAGAACGGGGCCGAGTTGCGGTAGTTCACCTGGTAGTAGCGCGCGCCGGGGGCCGAGACGGCGCCGCGCAGGCTGACCGCCTGCTGGCCCGGCTGCGGATAGGACGAGGTCCCCGCCGTGTTGAAGTTCGTGGCGAGGCGGAGGATCGAACCGTTGATGCAGCGGATTCCGTCTCCGAGCATCGTTCCGAGTCCTCCGCTGTCCCAGTCCGAGCCCTGCACGAAGAGCGCAGTCGATCCCGTCAGGTTTCGTGCGCTCAGCGACAGCGTGTCTGCCCCGAGGCTTGGAATGCCGATCGCGCGCAGTTCACCGCCGACTCCGCTCGAGTTCAGGCACCCGAGGAAAGCTCCGATGGGGCTCGTGTTGCCGCACGGGCAGGCGGTTCCTGTTCCATCCCCCGCGCAATAGGGGACGCCGATGCTGCAGACCGTGTAGATCACGGTGATCTCGATGGACGCCGATTCGCTGTCGGCCGTCGTGAGCGAGCCACAGCCACCCGCGAAACTGGCTGACGCGAGTGCAGCGTGGTCGAACTCGACGTACTCCGTGATCCCGTCGAGCGGGTTGGCATCGGTGAAATGGGCCAGCGTGACCGGGTCGGAGTAGAACTCGGTGTGCGTGAACTCGAGAGGGCGGACAACCGTGGCACCCGATGGGCCGCTGAAATCGAGCGTCCCGTCGAAGGTCGACAGCGAGAGGTTCTGCGAGTCTGCGACGGGCACCGACAAGCACAGCGCCGAGGAGCCGCAGGGTCCCGGCAGAGCCGCGGTCGGACAAATCGAGAGGAAACCGTTCAGCATCACCGTCGTCGTGCAGCCCGAGAGGAGGGAGTTGTTTTCGACTCGCCACTCCGAATTCAGCCTCAAGCGCGGCACGGCTTGGACGTTGACCAACTCTTGTCCCGGACTCAGAGCCACCTTGGGGATGCGCAGGCGCGGGACGGAGGGCGTGCTCCACCCGGCGAAGATGCCTGTGGGGCAGCCGCGGCAATCGCTGTACGTCTGCGTGGACGGGAGCGTGCCGGGACCACAATTCGCCGGCGACTGACCGATCAGGATCGTCAGGACGCCCGTCGCCTGACAGGCCGGGGAAGCGCCGTTCGAGATGCGGTACGAGACGCTCGCGCTACCCGATCCAGCCGTGGAGGGGGCGGAATACCGGATCGCACAGCCCGCGCAGTTCGTCGTCCCGCATCCGACGAGGAGAAGCCCGCCGGCACGGGTGCCACGAGTTGGAGCGTGGAGCAGTCGAGCGTGCCGCACGTCGTCGTGTCGTTCGCGGTCACGGCGACATCCACGCTCGAGCCCGCGCATACCGTGGCCACGTCGTTCGCAGCGGTCGTACGGCAGATGAAGATCGTCACCGTGCCTGTTGCGGTGCAGGCCAGGAACCCTGGCGGGTTCACGGTGTAGGCAAAGGTCACCGTGTTCGCGGTGCTGCCCGTGGCGTTGTAGCGAATGCAGCAGTTCGGCGCTGGGCAGACGGCGCTGCAACCCCCGGGGAACGTGACCGTGCCCCCGCCGACGATGGGCGAGAGAAAAACCTGGGGGCAGGCAAGCACGCCGCAGGCCGGCGTCGCCGTGATCGGCAGGCAGATGTCGACGGTGCCGTTCGCGCAGACGGTGGCCGTGACGTTGGGTGCGGTGAGCCGGCAGATGTTGACCGTCACCGTGCCCGATGCGGCGCAGCCGACTATGGACGGCGGGTTCACCGTGTAGGCGAACGTCGCCGTGTTGCCCGTGCTGCCCGCAGCGTTGTAGCGCACGCAGCAGCCCGGTGCCGGGCAGATGGTGGCGCAGGAGGGTGAAACCGCGACCGTGCCGCCGCCCGTAACCGGGGAAAGGACCACGTTCGCGCACGTGATCGTCCCGCACGTCGCCGTGGCCGTGATCGGCAGGCAGATGTCGACTGTGCCATTGGCGCAGACGGTAGCCGTGACGTTGGGCGCGGTGATTCGGCAGATGTTGACCGTCACCGTGCCCGATGCGGCGCAGCCGGCGACCGCGGGCGAGTTCACCGTGTAGGCGAACGTCGCCGTGTTGCCCGTGCTTCCCACCGCGTTGTAGCGCACGCAGCAGCCCGGTGCCGGACAGAGGGTGGTGCACGAGGGCGAAACCGCGACCGTGCCGCCGCCTGTAACCGGGGAAAGGACCATGTTCGCGCACGAGATCGGGCCGCACCCCGGCGTGGCCGTGATCGGTAGGCAGATGTCGACGGTGCCGTTCGCGCAGACGGTGGCCGTGACGTTGGGTGCGGTGAGCCGGCAGATGTTGACCGTCACCGTGCCCGATGCGGCGCAGCCGACTATGGACGGCGGGTTCACCGTGTAGGCGAACGTCGCCGTGTTGCCCGTGCTGCCCGCAGCGTTGTAGCGCACGCAGCAGCCCGGTGCCGGGCAGATGGTGGCGCAGGAGGGTGAAACCGCGACCGTGCCGCCGCCCGTAACCGGGGAAAGGACCACGTTCGCGCACGTGATCGTCCCGCACGTCGCCGTGGCCGTGATCGGCAGGCAGATGTCGACTGTGCCATTGGCGCAGACGGTAGCCGTGACGTTGGGCGCGGTGATTCGGCAGATGTTGACCGTCACCGTGCCCGATGCGGCGCAGCCGGCGACCGCGGGCGAGTTCACCGTGTGGCGAACGTCGCCGTGTTGCCCGTGCTTCCCACCGCGTTGTAGCGCACGCAGCAGCCCGGTGCCGGACAGAGGGTGGTGCACGAGGGCGAAACCGCGACCGTGCCGCCGCCTGTAACCGGGGAAAGGACCATGTTCGCGCACGAGATCGGGCCGCACCCCGGCGTGGCCGTGATCGGTAGGCAGATGTCGACGGTGCCGTTCGCACAGACGTTGACCGTGACGTTGGGTGCGGTGAGCCGACAGATCTGCACGACGACTGTCGCCGTGCTCGTCCCCAGGGCGCTCGAAATGCTGTAGGTGAACGAAACGGACGTAGGGCCGACGGGCGCGGCCGTGTATCGCACACACAGATTGGGACAAAGCCCGTTCGAGCAGGTGTTGACGATCGCGACGATCCCCGAACTCGGACCGGACGTGATGGCGAACGATCCGCAGAGGAGCGGCGCAGCGCTCGTGTCGTTCGCCAGCACGTTGATGTCGACGCTTCCCCCGGCGCACACGCTCGCCGTGTCGTTCACGGCGACGGGGGCCTGGGCGCGGGCGCGAGCCGAGGACAGGAGCAGGGCGAGCAGAACGAGGAAGAAGGCGAGTCTCTTACCCATGGGGAAACCTTGAGTTGTTGGGCGCAAGGGCTCAGGCCGCCCGGTGCTGGCTCTCCCCGCCCTACGACGAGAGCGCCGGTGGTAGCCGACAGAGAACAGGCCTGAAACCGAAGTCCGCCGGGAGGGCGGGACGTCGGGCAGAGTACTCGAAAGCGGAGGGGGAATCAGCGCTTGCTGTACACGAGGTGGATCACGACGTCGAGCAGGACCCCGGCGACGACCTTGTCGATCACCTGCGCGACGATGAACGCGTCGGGGTACTGGTACCAGTTCCAGAAGCGCGCCTCGGTCTGCAAGAGGCCGAACGAAGCGAGCAGCACGCAGAAGAGGATGCGGGCCCACAACGCCGACAACCCGCCCGCGACCAGGATCAAGAACGCCGCGAGCAGCGCGAGCCCGATGCACACGGCGCCTTCGTGCAGGTACTGGATCGTCTCGCCCGCGAGTCCGTCCTTCGGCACGACGATCAGGAGCCCGCTCGGGCCGGCCTTCACCTTCGCGGCGAGCTCGTCGCGGTACGCGGAGTCGCTCATGCGCTGCTCGTCCCACGCCGGCAGGCGGTACACGCCGGGCTGGGTCACGTTCGCGCGCAGCGCGTCGGCCACCTGGGTCTCGCCGCCCGGCAGGTTCGCCATGCCCATCGTGCCGAGGGGGAGCGCCATGTGCGCGATGGCCCCCCAAACGAAGAGGGCGATGCCGCCCAGGATCGCCGCGAGAATGATCCGTCCGCCCATGTGCTGTTCCTCGTTCCGGTTTCCGTGCCCGAAGGCGCGGAGAGCATAGCGACCGCCGACGGTCGGGACAGCCACGGAGCGGTCGAGCCGCGAAAACCCTTCCGCGGAGCACGGGTGGACCGCGCTGGGCTCCGTGCGTCACGCTCTCCGGCATGGTTTCCGAACGATCGTCCCTAAGAAGTCCCGGCCCCCGTCCGTCGTGGGGGCGCATGCAGCGCTCGAAGCAGGCAGCCCGACCCGATCGGAGTCCGGCGTGAACGACCGCGAGTGGATCCAGGAAGCGCTCCGGCGCTACGAACCGCGACTGCTCCTCTACGCCGCGAAGGTGTGCGGACGGACGGAGCGCGCGCGCGACGTGGTGCAGGAGACGTTCCTGGAGCTCTGCGCGGCGAAGCGCGACGCGGTCGAGGGCCACCTCGCCGCGTGGCTCTTCACGGTGTGCCGCAACAAGGCCTTCGACGCGCTGCGAAAAGACGAAGGCATGGAAACGACGGACGACGTGGGCGTGATCGAGCACCGGGATCCTGCTGTGGATCCCGCGCGCTCGCTGGCGCAGGGCGAGGAGCACGCGCGCGTGCTCCGTTTGATGACGAAGCTGCCCGCGAAGCAGCAGGAGGCGCTGCGCCTCAAGTTCCAAGGGGGGCTCTCCTACAAGGAGATCGCCGCGGTGATGGGGGAGTCGGTGAGCAACGTGGGCTTCTTGATCCACGTCGCGTTGAAGGCGTTGCGGGAGCGGATGGCGGTCGAGGGACCCGAGAGGAAGGTGGCGTCGTGAGCGACAACTCGAAGAACGTGTTCGACGTGGACGATCCGCGCCTCAGCGCGTACGCGCTGGGCGAGCTCGATGGCGCGGAGCGCGCCGAGGTCGAGCGACTGCTCGAAGGGAACGCCGAGGCGCGCGCGTTCGTGGCGGAGCTGCGCGCGACGGCGCGCGAGCTCGAGCAGGGCTTCGCGAGCGAGCCGGAGCTCGCGCTCAGCGATGCGCAGCGGGCGACGATCGCCGCGAGCGCGCGGCCCGCGCCGCGGCGCATGCCGCGCTGGGTTTGGTTGAGCGCCGCGGCGAGCGTGCTCGCGCTGTCGGGGCTCGCGTACGTCGCGATGCTGCGCATGGAGCGGGAAGTCGAGGTCGCGAGCGGTGGGTACGACGCGTTCGATCCGCGACACCAGCGGGGGGCACACCTGGACACCGCCACCATGACTCCCGCGTCGTCCAAGCCTCCGGAACGGCTCGACGCCCCCGCCTATGAGGGCGACTCGAAGTTCCCCGCGAATCCGAACGTGCAACAGCAGCAGGTCGGCGCGTCGGCGCCGAAGGACGTCGCGCTCTACGCCGAGCCCGCTCCGACCCCGGCCGCGCCGGAGCTGAAGCTCGGGGAGACCGTCGTCGAACTCGGCCGCGGCGTCGCCGAAGCCCCCAAGTCGAAGAGTGCGGTCCGTCGCAGGAGCGCTGCTGAGCTGATGAAGCAACGCGACGGCGGACGCGAGGCGTTGAACGGCCTCGGGTACGTGTCCGGCGACGAACCGACGTCCGTCGAGGCGAAGCTCGAAGAAGCGGGCAACACCGAAGCCTACGCGCCGATCGCCGAGAACGCGTTCAAGCTCGCGACCCAGGATCCGCTCTCCACGTTCTCCGTCGACGTCGACACGGCCTCCTACGCGAACGTGCGGCGCTTCTTGAGCGAGCGTCAGCTCCCGCCGCCCGACGCGGTGCGCATCGAGGAGCTCGTCAACTACTTCCGCTACGACTACCCGAAGCCCGACGGCGAGGCACCTTTCTCCGTCACGACGCGCGTCGCGACGGCACCGTGGGCGCCGACGCACAAGCTCGTGCAGATCGGCCTGCACGGCCGCGACATCGACGTCGCGAAGCGCGAGCCCTCGAACCTCGTCTTCCTGATCGACGTGTCGGGCTCGATGGACCGGCCGGACAAGCTGCCGCTGCTCGTGCGGTCGATGAAGCTGCTCGTCGAACAGCTCGACGGCCGCGACCGCATCGCGATGGTCGTCTACGCGGGGGCCTCGGGCGTCGTGCTCCCGTCGACGACGTGCGACCACCGCGCGATCATCCTGAACGCGCTCGACTCGCTGCAGGCCGGCGGCTCGACGAACGGCGCCGCCGGGATCGAGCTCGCGTACCAGATCGCGCAGCAGAACTTCGCGCAGGAGGGCCAGAACCGCGTCGTGCTCTGCACGGACGGCGACTTCAACGTCGGCGTCACGGACGACGGCTCGCTCACGCGCCTGATCGAGGAGAAGCGCAAGTCGGGCGTGTTCCTCAGCGTGCTCGGCTTCGGCACGGGCAACACGAAGGACGCGAAGATGGAGCTCCTCGCCGACAAGGGCAACGGCAACTACGCCTACATCGACACGCTAAAGGAGGCGCAGAAGGTGCTCGTGAGCGAGATGGGCGGCACGCTCACCACGATCGCGAAGGACGTGAAGCTCCAGCTCGAGTTCAACCCGGCCGAGGTCCAGGCGTGGCGCCTGATCGGGTACGAGAACCGCGTGCTCGCGCACCAGGACTTCAACGACGACACGAAGGACGCGGGCGAGATCGGCGCGGGCCACGACGTGACGGCGCTGTACGAGATCGTCCCGGTCGGCGTGCCGTTCCAGGCGAGCGGCGTCGACCCGCTCAAGTACCAGACGCCGCCCGCGCCGACCGGCGCGGCGCGCTCGGGCGAGCTCCTGAACGTCAAGCTGCGCTACAAGTCGCCGAACCGCGACACGAGCCAGCTCCTCGAGACGCCCGTGCGCGACACGGGCGCCACGTGGCAGTCCGCGCACCACGACCTGAAGTGGGCGAGCGCGGTCGCGGGCTTCGGCCTTGTCCTGCGCAAGAGCGCCTTCGTCGGCGAGTTCACGCTGAAGGACGTGCAGAACCTCGCGACGCAGGGCGTCGGTGAGGACGTCGGCGGCTACCGCAGGGAGTTCGTCGAGCTCGTGCAGAAGGCGCAGGCGATCCAAGCCGCGTCGCAGAGCGAGAAGCCGCGCGTGCGCTGAGGCGAGCGCGATGGAACGACGCGGGGCCGGCGATCGTCGCCGGCCCCGCGTCTTCGTGCTCAGACGGTGGGGGAGCGCTTCACCAGATCACGACCTGCCCGTTCGTGACGTTGAACGTCTCCGGCGGGCAGAAGAGCGCCGCCGAGTTGCGGTAGTAGGTCTGGTAGTAGCGGGTGACGCCGCTGCCGACCGTGACGCCACCGCGCTGGGAGAGCGTGACGGTCTCGACCGAGTCGGGGAAGCTCGACGCGCCGCCGACGTTGGTCTTCGTGCGCAGGCGTAGGAGCGTTCCGCCCGTGCAGCGCACGCCGTCGCCGAACACGACGTCGTCCATCACCGTGCCCTGCAGGTAGATGCACGACACGGTGAGCGGCATGCCCGAGCCGACGAGGACGAGGTCGTCCGTCGCCGCGGCGCCGGTCGTCGCGAGGTTCGCCCCGGCCGCGTTGACCGAGTTCGCACAGCCGTTGCCGCTGTTGCCGTTGTTCGCGCACGGGCAGGGCGTCGTGTGGTCGGCCAGCGTGCCGTCACCGAAGCAGAAGGGCGTGCTCGGCGGCGGCGGCGGGAGCTCGCGGATCTGGAACGCGTTGATGTGCGGGCGCAGCGTGTTCGCGAGGTTGGGGTGCGAACCCTGCTCGAGCAGCCAGAGCTGCGTCGTGCCGGTGCGCGTGAACGTGCCGATCACCCACTGGCCGAAGACCGTGTCGCCGGCGCCCGAGGCGTTGTTCGGGTCGGCCTCGAGGGGACCGGACAGCGGTCCCTGCGTCAGCGAGCCGAGGTTCGAGACGATGCCCGTGCTGCCGATGCTCGCGGGGCCGCTCGCCGAACTGAAGACCATGACGCGGTCGTTGATCGCCGCCGTGCCCGTGCCCGGACGATCGTCGCAGAACCACACTTGCACCTCGTAGGTGCGTCCGATCGTCAGCGCTCCCAAGGAGTCGAGTCGGATGCCGCCCCAGCCGGTCGGGTTCGTGAGCGTCGCCTCGCTCGTACCGCGCGACGTGTTCATCAACGTGTCGTAGCCGGCGTCGCCCGAGGTCGAGCCGTTCAGCACGTTGTTGCCGCCGTTGCCCCAGCCCGTCGGGCTGAACGCCGAGAAGAGCACGCCGTTGACCGTCGGCGACGCCGAGGTCGTGTTCCAGCAGTTCTTCGCCGTGATCAGCGTCCCGTTGAGGCTGACTTCCGTCGGACCGGTCGCGTCTTGGACGGTTCCCCACGTGATCACGTCGGGGGTCTGCGGCGAGAGGTCGCGGATCTGGAACGCGTTGATGTGCGGACGGAGCGTCGCGAGCGGGTCGGGATGCGTGCCCTGGCAGAGGAGCCAGAGCTGGTCGGAGCTCGTGCGTGTGAACGTGCCGATCACGTACGATCCGAAGACGGTGTCGGTGACTCCCGAGGTGTTGTTCGGGTCCGCGTCCATCGCTCCCGAGGCCGTGCCCACGGTGAGCGTGCCGAGGTTCGAGACGATGCCGTCCGTGCCGATCGTCGCCGCGCCCGTGGCGGAGCTGCGCGTCATCACGCGGTCGTTGAACGTGTTCGGCGCGGTGCCCGGGCGGTCGTCGCAGAACCAAACTTGGATCTCGTACGTGCCTCCGAGCGCGAAGGAGCCCAGCGTGTCTAGGCGGATCCCGCCCCAGCCCGTCGGGTTCGTCAGCGTCGCCTCGCTCGTGGCGCGCGAGGTGTTCATCAGCGTGTCGTAGTTCGCGTCGCCCGACGTGCCGCCGTCGAGGACCAGGTTGCCGCCCTGCGTCCAGCCCGTGGGGCCGAACGCCGAGAAGGTGACGCCGTTGACCGTCGGCGAGGCCGACGTCGTGTTCCAGAGGTTGCGCGCGGTGACGAGCACGCCGCTCGTGCTGACCTCCGTCGGGCTTGTCGCGTTCTGGACGGAGCCCCAGGTGATCAGGTCGGCATGCGCCTGCACGCCGAGCGCGAAGAGCGCGGTTCCGAGGGCGGTGAGGAATCGGGGACTCGACATGGGGACGGTTCTCCTGAGGGGCGGCGGTGCCGCGAGGGGCCCGACTGGATACGGCTCCGAACGCACGACACGATCGCCGTTCGACGGGCTTTCAACCATGGACGATTGTCCACCGCTGGGCAGGTCCCGGCGTCGCCCTTTGGGGCAGCGCGGCCGAGCCAGAACGCCGCGAGGCCGGAAGCACCACGCTTCCGGCCTCGCGGCCAGGATCTCAGCCCCTGGATCAGGTCGCCGCGAGCGGGAGGATCACCAGATCACGACCTGCCCGTTCGTGACGTTGAAGGTCTCCGGCGGGCAGAAGAGCGCCGCCGAGTTGCGGTAGTAGGTCTGGTAGTAGCGGGTGACGCCGCTGCCGACCGTGACGCCACCGCGCTGGGAGAGCGTGACGGTCTCGACCGAGTCGGGGAAGCTCGACGCGCCGCCGACGTTGGTCTTCGTGCGCAGGCGCAGGAGCGTGCCGCCGGTGCAGCGCACGCCGTCGCCGAACACGGCGTCGTCGAGTCCGTCGCCCTGCAGGTAGATGCAGGACACGGTGGCGGGCATGCCCGACCCGACCAGGACGACGTCGTCCGTAGCCGTCGCGCCCGTCGTCGCCAAGTTCGCGCCGGCCGGGTTGACCGAGTTCGCGCAACCGTTGCCCGCCGCGCCGACGTTGCCGCACGGGCACGGCGTCGTGTGCCCGAGGTCCACGCCGTCGCCGAAGCAGAACGCGTTGATGTTGGGTGGAACCGTCGACGTCCACGTCCAACTGAGGATGTCGCGGAACTCACGCGCGCTGCCGGCGGCGCTCGTGAAGCCGACATGGGCCGACGTGCCGCCGATCAAGTTCAGGCCGCCGACGGGCGTGCTGCTGTCGATCCACGTCCCACCGGTGGCGAAGCTGTACGGCGCGGTGAGCTTGAGCACGCCGTCGAGGTAGACCTCGAGCGTCCCCGGACTGCCCGCCGTGTAGACGACGCGGAGCGTGTGGTTCACGCCGTTGTTCATGTCCACGCCCACACCCGCCGAGTTGACGCGCCCGATCGAGAACGACTCGTGCGTGCCGTTGTCGCCGCTCCCACCCGTGTGGATGCTGATGTGATTGCCGTCGGGGTCGCCCCAGGTCGTGGCACTCGTGTTCGCGAACGTGTCGAGCTCGATCACGAGCGAGTTGTCGATCGTCTCGCCCGGCAACGACGTGAGGAAGTTGCCATAGCCCAGGGCCGCGGCGTGACGCCCGAGAGCCGTGTTTCCCGCGCCGACGTTCGGTCCGGGGTTCGTCTGTTGCACGTTCCCGCCTTGGTCGTTCTGGATCACGAAGGCGAGGCCGTCGGCGCCGCCCGTCGTGCTCGGGGTGTGCATCCGGAACGTGAACGTCGTGTCGAAGCCGGAGGAGACGCTGACGGGCGTCGCGTACCAGGCGCCCCCACGATTGTCGGTTCCGACGGCGGGAGCGATGTTGTCCTGCAGGCGCAGGAGGTTCCCGGCCTGTGTCGCGAGGCCCACCGTGTTGAGGCCCGCGGTGCTCGAGAAGTCCGGATAGGTGAACGACTGGGCGGAGAGGACCGGAGCGAGCGCTCCAACCGCGAGGATCAGGGGCAGGGATCGCATGGGAGGAGTGCAGTCTTTCGGTGGGGAGGGGGAGGCGCCGGTCTCGGCGCGCGGCATCCTGGAAGGGGGCCTCGAACGCCCCCGACCCGAACGTACCCCCCTTCCCTGACGTGGGCAGACTCCCTTTGGTGCAGGTCGGGCCCCCTTCCGGCTCCGCGCTCTGCGACCGCGTGCTCCTCACGAGGCCGTGC
This sequence comes from Planctomycetota bacterium, assembly GCA_016714045.1. Classification (GTDB taxonomy): domain Bacteria; phylum Planctomycetota; class UBA1135; order UBA1135; genus JADJNY01. Next base: position 235,135 of record JADJNY010000001.1, read on the forward strand.
CCGCGACGAGCGGCCAGAACCGCGGGATGAGCCAGAGCGCGACGATGGCGATCAACACGTCGAGCACGAGACCGACGCGAACGAAGTCGCGGAACCGGTAGCCGCCGGGCGCGTAGATCATCAGGCTCGTCTGATAGCCGATCGGCATCGCGAACGCCGCCGAGCAGCCGAACGTCACGCCGACGAGCAACGCCATCGGGTTGAGCCCGAGCTCGTGCGCCACGGTCAACGCGATCGGACAGAGGAGCGCAGCGGTCCCGCTGTTCGACATGAACTCGGAGAGCAGAACGGCGACGAGGAAGAAGCCCGCGAGCACGAAGTGCGGGTTCGCGCCGCCGCCCCACGTCGAGAGCAAGGCGGCGAGCCGTTCGGGGGCACCGGTCGTCTCGAGCGCGGTGCCGATCGCGAGCGTGCCCGCGAGCATGAACACGACGCCGAGGTCGAGCGCTTCGTACGCCTCGCGCGGCCTGAGGCATCCCGTCAGCATCAAGAGCGCGCACCCCGCAGTCGCCGCCGCCACGATCGACATCCACCCGACCGCGACGATCGTGATGACGCCGACCAGCGTGCCCACCGCGACGACGAGCTTGTCGTGGCGAACGTCGGGAGCGCTGGGCGTGCCGATGACGAGGAACCCGCTCGACCGCGACAGCCGCAGGAGCGCCTCGTTCGTCCCTTCCAGGACGAGCACGTCGCCGGTGCGCAGGCGCGTCGTCGAAGGACGGCCGAACGCGCGGCCGTGGCGCCGCAGCGCGACGACGACCGCGTCGTGGACGCGCGCGAAGTCCGCTTCCTTGAGGGTCCGGCCGATGAGCTCGTTTCCGGGCTGGAGCACGACCTCGACCAGGCGCTTGGCGCCCTCGTTCGGGCCGCCTGCGGAGGGCGACGCCGAGCCCGTCGGCGTGTCAATGGCCGCGTGCTCGCCCGCATCCCGCGGTTTGTGCAGCTCGATGCCGCCGCGCTGCGCGACCTTCAAGACGTCGTCGAGCCGCCCGCGCACGCGCAGCGCGTCGCCCGCCGCGAGCGCGAGCTCCGCCGCGTCGGGGTCGAGCACGTCACCGCCCCGTGAGAGCGCAAGCAGCTCGAGGTCGTGGTCGCGCCTCCACGCGCTCGCCCGGACGCGCGCGCCGACCCACGTGGAGCCGGGCAGGATCACGAGCTCCGCCAGGTAGTCGCTCGAACTCGCGAGCTCGTCCTGCGCGACGCGGTTCTTCGGCAGGAGGAAGCGACCCACGAGCAGCAGATACACGAACGCCATCCCCGCCGCCGGCAGTCCCACGCTCGCGAGCTCGAACAGCGTGTAGCCCGGCAGATCGTGCGCGCGCGCGTACTCGTGCACGACGAGGTTCGTCGACGTCCCCATCAGCGTGCACATCCCGCCAAACGTCGCCGCGAAGGCCATCGGCATCAGCACGCGGCCCGGGCTCGCTCCGGTGCGGCGGCACGTTTCGAGCACGACAGGGATGAAGACCGCGACGGCTGCCGTGTTGTTGAGGAACGCAGAGAGCGCGCCGATCAGGAGCATCACGATCGCCGTCAGCAGCCACTCGCTCTTCCCGACTGGCGTCAGGAGGCGCCGCGCGACGAACCCGAGCGCGCCCGTGCGCTCGATGCCCGCGGAGAGGACGAGCACGGCCGCGACGGAGACCACCGCGGGGTGGCTGAAGCCCGCGAAGGCCTGCGCCGGCGTCAACACGCCGCAGAGCATCAGCGCGAGCAGCGCGAGCAACGCAGTCAGGTCCGGCGCGAGTTTCTCCGTGACGAAGGAGTAGATCGCGGCGACGACGACGGCGAGCGTGAAGTAGAGCTTGAGCTCGGCGGCGTCGGGCAGGAGCGCGAGCATGAGGCCACCATGACGCATCGGAGCTCCCCACGCCACCCGCGACCGCTCGGATGCGACTCGGGCCGCGCGGCGCAGGCACGCGCGCGCCTCGTGGCCGACGCGGGTGCGACGACAACCTGAGGCGCCGCCGCGCGTCCGGTTCGGTCCACGCACGTGCGCTCGCTCGGCGTCCCATTCCCGGGCGCGCGAGCGGTTCGCGCCGCGTCGACCTTGACGCACCGCGCCCGCGACGCGATGGTCACGTGCAGCCTTTGGGAGGAGGCCGCTCGTGAGCTCGATCGACGACGCCGGTCCGCACGCGTGGACCATCATCGCGCAGGATCCTTCGGTGCTGTGGAACGGGCGGATCCTGCGCACGCGCGCCGTGGTCCCCGACGAACGCCTGCTGCCCGGTCCGCGTGGTCACCGCGTGCACGTCGTCGACTACGACGCTTCGGCGCGCGTGCAGTACAAGTCGGGCGACGAGCCCCGCGAGGATGCGTTCGCGGGTGCTGGCGACGCGCGGCTCCTCTCCGACCCCGCGTTCCATCGCCGCAACGTGTACGCGATCGTGATGCGCACGCTCGCGACCTTCGAGCGCGCGCTCGGCCGGCGCGTCGACTGGGGCTCGGGTGGTCACCAGCTCTACGTCGTCCCGCACGCGTTCTGCGACGCCAACGCGTTCTACTCGCGCGCGGACCACGCGCTGATGTTCGGCTACTTCCCGGCGCTGCCGAAGCGCGGCGGGAAGAAGGACGAGCTCGTCTTCACGTGCCTGTCGCACGACGTCGTCGTGCACGAGACGACCCACGCGCTCCTCGACGGACTGCGCGAGCGCTTCATGGACCCGTCGCACAACGACCAGGCCGCGTTCCACGAGGGTTTCGCGGACGTCGTCGCGTTGCTCTCCGTGTTCTCGACGCGCGAGGTCGTCGGCAAGGTGCTCGACATCGCCGTACAGAAAGCGGGGAAGGCGGCCGGCGTCCGCCGCGGCGAGCCGATGCTGCCGACCGCGATCCTCGGCCCGAAGGAGCTCGCGCGGAACGGCCTCTTCGGCCTCGCCGAACAGATGGGACAGGAGCTGCCCGAGCTGCGCGGTGACGCGTTGCGGCGCTCGGTCACGCTGAGGCCCTCGAACCGGCTCTACACTTCGGAGCAGTACGAGGAGCCCCACGTGCGCGGCGAACTGCTCGTCGCCGCGGTGATGCAGGCGTTCGTGGCGTGCTGGGCGATGCGCATCGCGAAGCTCGGCGAGGTCTCGAAGGGCATGGTCAACCGCGAGCGCGCCGTCGAGGACGGCGCCGACCTCGCCGACGCGCTGCTGACGATGGCGATCCGGGCGCTCGACTACTGCCCGCCGTGCGATCTCTCGTACCCCGACTACTTGAGCGCGCTCCTCACCGCCGACCGCGAGTTGCGACGCGACGACGGACGGTGGGGGCTGCGCGAGCGGCTCACGAAGAGCTTCGCGGCGTTCGGCATCGATCCGGTGCCGGGGAGCGACGCGGCCGGCTGCTGGCAGGCTCCGAAGCACCCGGAGCGCCTCGTCTACCGCCGCACGCACTTCGAATCGCTCCGGCGCGATCCGCAGGAGGTGTTCCGCTTCGTGTGGGAGAACCTGGACGAGCTGCACGTCGACCCCTCGGCGTACACGCAGGTGATCTCCGTGCGTCCGTGCATGCGCGTCGAGCCGGACGGCTTCGTCCTGCACGAGACCGTCGCTGAGGTCCACCAGACGATCGAACTCGAGGCGCGCGAGCTCTCGGAGCGCGGGATCGACGTTCCGCCCGGCATGGCGCCGGAGCAGCGCGTCGTGCTGTTCGGCGGCGGCACGTTCGTGTTCGACGAGTACGGACGGCTCAAGTACGAGATCCACAAGCGCGTCGACGACCAGAAGCGGCAGTCCGCGCGCCTCGCGTACCTCTGGAGGCAAGCGCCCTCCGACCACGATCCGTCGAGGCCGATCGGCGTCGGCGGCGATGGACAGCGATTGCACAGGCTCCACCGCATGCGCGCGACGCGCTGGGCCGGCGCGCCGCGCAAGGAGGACGTGCTGTGAGCTCGCGCCCCCGCAAGGTCACGCTCCGCTACTACAACGTCGGCTTCGGCGACTGCCTCCTGCTCGCGTTCCAGTACGCGAAGACGGAGCGCTTCGTGCTCGTCGACTGCGGCACGACTTCAGCGCCCGGCAAGGCCGACGCGGGCGAACTGCTCGCGAAGGTGGCGCTCGACGTCGAGGCGCGCTGCGGCGGGAAGCTGCACGCGGTCGTCGCCACGCATCGTCACAAAGACCACGTCGAGGGCTTCCGCCGCAAGAAGGCCGGCGACGGGCCCGGCGACGTGTTCCTCCGGTGCCAGCCGGACGCGGTCCTCTTGCCTTGGACGGAGGATCCGGACCTCGAGACGGACGCGGTCCGTCCTTCGAAGGGGCTGGCCGCGCACGCGCTCCACGCGCGCGGATTGCTCGGCATGCAGAGCGCGGCGGGCGGCGTGCTCGCCGAAGCGAAGCGGCTCGCGCCTGCGCTGTCCAAGGCGGCGGCGCGCCGGCTCGCGTTCCTCGGCGAGGACAACTTGGGCAATCGGAACGCGCTCGAGACGCTGTGGGAGATGGGACGGCGAAGCCGCGCGAAGCGCTGCCGCTTCCTGCACCACGGCATGAAGTCGGGACTCGAGCGCGTGCTCCCCGGTGTGAAGGTGCACGTGCTCGGCCCGCCGTCGATCGAACAGCACCCGGCCGTGCTGCGGCAGCGGCAGAAGGACGAGGACGAGTACTGGCACCTCCTCGGTTTCGCCGGCCGCCGTTCGAGCGGCGCACCGCAACCGTTCCGCGGCGCCGGGCACGTCGCGCGCACCGCGCCCGAGCACCGCTGGATCGTGCGGCGCCTCGAGCGCCTGCGCGGCGAGCAGCTCTACGAGGTCGTCCGCACCGTCGACGACGCGTTGAACAACACGAGCCTGATCCTCCTGTTCCAGGTCGGCGATCAGAAGCTGCTCTTCCCCGGCGACGCGCAGATCGAGAACTGGCAGTACGCGCTCGAGAAGAACGCGGAGCTCCTGAAGGACGTGCGGCTCTACAAGGTCGGGCACCACGGCAGCCTGAACGCGACGCCGAAGTCCCTGTGGAACGGTTTCACGCGCAAGTCGGGCGGAGCGGGGAGCGGCGACCTGCTCTCGGTCTGCTCGACGAAGGCGAACGTGCACGGAACGACGAACGAAGTGCCGCGCAAGAAGCTCGTCGACGAGCTCGAACGTCGCAGCGAGTACCGCTCGACGCCCGGGTTGCCGAAGAAGTCGCTCTACGGCGAGGTCGAGATCGTGATCTGACCGGGATCGCGGCGCCCGCGCGTCTCAGCCGCGGGGGAGCCCGGGCTCCGCGCCCCGGTCGCGTCGGGGCTCGACGAAGCGCTTCGTGATCTCGAACCAGGCGAGGCTCGCGAGGCTCGCGCCGAGCGCGAGCACGAGGTCGCGCGGACGGACCGCATCGAACTGGAAGAGCTCGCGCAGGAACGGCACGAAGAGGGCCGCTGCGAGCACGAGCGCGGCGCCGAGGAAGATGACGCGCGCCGGCGTGTTCGGCACGCGCAGGTTGCGCAGCACGCCGTGCTCCCACGAGCGGTTCGACGCGATCAACGCGAGGTCGCCCGCGACGAGCGTCGCGAACGCGAGGGCGCGCGCTTCGCCTGCGCTCGCTCCACGGTCGAGCGCGAGCCCGAACACGGCGAGCGTCGCGGCGAAGAGCCCCGCGCCCTGGAGCAGGCTCGCGGCGAGCAGGCGCCGGTCGAACACCGGCGCGCGCGGGTCGCGCGGCCTGCGCTTCATCGTGCGCTCGTCCTCGGGCTCCGCTTCGAACGCCAGCGTGCACGACGGGTCGATGATCAGCTCGAGGAACACGATGTGGACGGGCAGGAGCGCCAGTGGCCAGCCGAGCAGCACCGGGACGAGCGCCATTCCCGCGATCGGAACGTGCACCGCGACCGTGAACGCGAGCGCGCGCCGCAGGTTCGCGTAGATGCGCCGGCCCAGGCGCACCGCGGCGACGAGCGAGCCGAAGTCGTCCTCGGTGAGCACGAGCGCTGCCGCCTCGCGCGCGACGTCCGTGCCGCGTCCGCCCATCGCGACGCCGATGTGCGCCGCCTTGAGCGCGGGCGCATCGTTCACGCCGTCGCCGGTCATCGCGACGACCTCGCCCTGCGCTTTCAGCGCGCGCACGATGCGCAGCTTCTGCTCGGGCACGACGCGCGCGAAGATCGCCGTGTCCTTCGCGCGCGCGGCGAGCGCCGCATCGTCGAGGAGGTCGAGCTCGGGCCCCGTCACGAGGCCGCCAGCGGCGAGCCCCGCCTCGTCCGCGATCGCGCGCGCGGTGCCCGCGTGGTCGCCCGTCACGAGCACGACGCGGATCCCGGCCGCGCGGCACTCGGCGACGGCGGCGGGGATTTCCGGGCGCAGCGGATCGGCGAGCCCGACGAGGCCGACGAGTTCGAAGTCGAAGTCGTGCTGGATCCGCGGCAGATCGTCGCCCTCGAACCGCGCGCGCGCGACCGCGAGCACGCGCAGCCCGCGGCCGGCGAGCTCGCGCACGACCCCGAGCACGCGCTCCGACTCCGCCGGCGCGAGGTGGCACAGGTCCGCGATCGCCTCCGGTGCGCCCTTCGCCGCGACGACGCGTCGCGGACCGCCACCAGGCTCGAGCCAGACGTGCGCGACCGAGAGGAGCTCCGGAGACAGCGGGTACTCGCGCGCGAGCTCCCACGCGTCGTGAAGGTGCTCCGTGCCCTCGAGCGCCTCGCGACCGAGGGCGTGGAACGCGACCTCCATCGGGTCGAACGGGTCGCGCTGGCTCGCGAGGATCCCGTACTCGACGACGGGATGCACGGGCTCGGGGAGCTCGCTCCCAGCCGCGACGATCCCGGCGTCGGACGACCACAGCGCCGCGACGCGCATCCGGTTCTGCGTCAGCGTCCCGGTCTTGTCCGTGCACAGGACCGTCGCGGCGCCGAGCGCCTCGATCGCCGCGAGCTGACGCGTGAGCACGCCCTGCTTCGCGATGCGCCAGGCGCCGAGCGCGAAGAAGACGCTGAGCACGACGGGGAACTCCTCGGGCAGGAGCGCCATCGCGAGCGCGATCCCCGCGAGCAGGCCCTGCAGCCACTCGCCGTCGGCGAGGCCCCGCACGAGGAAGAGCGCGAAGCACACGACGCCGCCGCCGATCGCGACGACGCGCACGAGGCGCTCGATCTCGCGCTGGAGCGGCGTGTCCTGCGTCTCCAGCTCCGCGAGCGAGCGTCCGATGCGCCCGAGCTCGCTCCGCGCGCCGGTGGCGAACACGCGCGCGAGCCCGCGACCGCGCACGACGAGCGTGCCCGACCAGCAGGCCGGCACGTCGTCGCCGCCCGGTCGCAGCGCCGCGGGATCCTCGCCTTCGCGCGCGCGGCGCTTGCGCACGGGCACGGACTCGCCGGTCAGGAGCGCTTCGTCGACCTCGAGGTGCTCGCCGTCGACGAGCAACACGTCCGCGGGCACGCGGTCGCCCTCGGCGAGCGCGAGCAGGTCGCCGCGCACGACCTCGCGCCCCGGGACCTTGCGCTGGACGCCGTCGCGGATCACGGACGCTCGCGGACTCGACAGGTCGCGCAGCGCCCCGAGCGCGCGCTCCGACTTGCGCTCCTGCCGCAGCGAGAGCCCGACGATCGCGACGACGAAGACGAGCAGCGTGACGGCTTCGCGCACGTCGCCGAGCACGAAGTACAGGGTCGCGCCACCGAGGAGCAAGAGGAGCATCGGCTCGCGCACGACGCGCCACGCCGTCGCGAGGAGGCTCGGCCGGCGATCGGCCGCGAGCTCGTTGGGTCCGTCGGCGGCAAGGCGCGCGCGGGCTTCGGCCTCGGTCAATCCGTGGAGCTCAGGCGCCGCCTGTCCAGGCCGTGTCAACACGACGCGCGGTGCTCCTCGACCATGGCGCGGAGCCTAGCCGCGTCGAACGACCGCGACCACCCGCGAAACCACGCAGTCGGCGCTGTCCGTGTGCGGGGCGCCGTCGCTATCGTGGCGCGCCATGTCGCTCGCGATCCGATGCCGCGGCCTCGTGAAGACCTTTCCGGGCAAGCCGCCGGTCGAGGCCGTCCGCGGGCTCGACCTCGAAGTGCGCACGGGCGAGTGCTTCGGCCTGCTCGGGCCCAACGGCGCGGGCAAGACCACGACCATCGAGATCCTCGAGGGCCTGTCGGCGCCCACCGCCGGCGTCGTCGAGGTGCTCGGTCGCGCCTGGAAGACCGACGAACGCGAGCTGCGCGAGCGGATCGGCGTCACGCTGCAGGAGACGAAGCTCGCGGACAAGCTGACGGTGCTCGAGACGCTGCGCCTCTTCGCCTCGTTCTACGCGCGCGGCCGCAGTGCGGAGTCGGCGCTCGACGAAGTCGGCCTCGGCGAGAAGCGCTCGAGCTGGGTCGTCAACCTCTCCGGCGGCCAGCGGCAGCGGCTCGCCGTCGCGTGCGCGCTCGTGGGCGATCCCGAGCTCCTGTTCCTCGACGAGCCGACGACGGGCCTCGACCCGCAGTCGCGCCGTCAGCTGTGGGACGTCGTGCGCGCGCTGCGCGGCGCCGGGCGCACGATCCTCTTGACGACGCACTACATGGACGAAGCCGAGAAGCTCTGCGACCGCGTCGCGATCGTCGACCACGGCCGGGTCATCGCGCAGGGCTCGCCGGCGGAGCTGATCCGTTCGCTCGGCGGCGACCACGTCGTCGAGTTCGCGTTCCAGGACGGCCTGCGCGCGGGCGAGCTCGCCGCGCTCGAGGCGCTCCCGGGCGTGCGCGCGGCGCGCGCGGAGGCGGACGGCGGCGCCCTCACGGTGGGGGAGCCGCACGTGACGATCCCCGCGCTGCTCGCGTTCGCCGAGCGCGAGCACCGCGCGCTCGCGCGTCTCTCGACGCGCCAGGCGAGCCTCGAGGACGTCTTCGTCACGCTGACCGGGAGGCACCTGCGCGATGCGTGATCGTCACCCGTTCCTCCAGCTCTTCGCGGCGCGTCTGCGCGAGCTCAAGCGCGAGCCCGGCGTGCTGTTCTGGATCTTCGGCTTCCCGCTCCTGCTCGCGATCGGCCTCGGGATCGCGTTCCGCAACGAGCCGCGCACCGAGGTCGCGGTCGGCGTCCTGCGCTCCGCGGGCGCCGAGGCGGTGGCCGCGGCGCTCCCGGCGGAGCGCGGGTTCCGCGCGAGCGTGCTCACGGACGCGGAGGCCGCGCACGCGCTGCGTCTGGGCAAGGTGGCGCTCGTCGTCGTGCCCGCGGCGGAGTCGGGCGGTGCGCCCGAGTTCCGCTTCGACCCCACGCGGCCCGAGAGCGAGCTCGCGCGTGTGCGCGTGCACGACGCGCTCGAGCGCGCGGCGGGACGCGTCGACCGGATCGAGCCGCGCGAGGCGCCGGTGACGGAGCCGGGCTCGCGCTACATCGACTTCCTGATCCCCGGCTTGCTCGGCATGAACATCATGAGCGGCGGCATGTGGGGGATCGGCTACGCGATCGTCGACATGCGCTCGAAGCGCCTGCTGAAGCGCCTCGCCGCGACGCCGATGAAGCGCACGCACTTCCTCGGCGCGTTCCTCGCCGCGCGCCTCGTGCTCGTGCTGGCGGAGATGGTGCTCCTGCTCGCGTTCGGCTGGCTCGCCTTCGACCTCGTGCCGCAGGGCTCGCTCGTCGACGTCGTCGCGCTGTGCGTGCTGGGCGCGTGCGCGTTCGCCGGGCTCGGACTCCTGGTCGCGACGCGGACGGCGAAGGTCGAGATCGTCGGCGGCCTGATCAACCTCGTGATGCTCCCGATGTTCGTCGTCTCGGGCGTGTTCTTCTCGTCCGAGCGCTTCCCCGACGTCCTGCAGCCCTTCGTACGCGCGCTGCCCCTGACCGCGTTGAACGACGGACTGCGCGCCGCGATCCTCGAAGGCGCGCCGCTCTCGGAGCAACTCCCGCGCGTGCTCGTGCTCCTCGTCTGGGGCGCCATCTCCTTCGTGCTCGCGCTGCGGCTGTTCCGCTGGAGCTGAGCACCGCTCGCGCGCAGGCTCCGCGCCGGTGAGGCGGGATCAGCGCCCGTCCGCGGACGGCTTCGCCGCCTCCGCCCCCGCGCCCCCGTCCCCGCGCGCTCCCGCAGCGCGCCCCGCAGCGCGTCCTCGAGCGCCTCGCGCGTGTGCTCGACCACGCGACGGCCGTTGACGAAAACCGTCGGCGTCGAGAACACGCCGACAGAAAGCGCGTCCTGCTGATCGCGCGTCACCGCAGCGCGCGCAGCCTCGCCGGCGGAGTCGAGCGCGAACCGCGGGAGGTCGAGCCCGAGCTCGCGCGCGTGGCGCTGGAACGTCGCGGCGCCGAAACCGACCTGCTCGCGGAAGAGGCGCGCGGCGAACTCGAAGTACCGGCCCTGCGCGCGCGCCGCCTCGGCCGCGAGCGCCGCGGGCACGGCGGCGGGGTGTTCGCGGATGGGGAAGTCGCGGAAGACGACGCGCAGCTCGCGCTCGTGCGCGGCACGGAGCGCGAGGAGCAGCTCGTGGAGCTTCGCGCAGTTCGCGCACTCGAAATCGACGAACGCGACGAGCGTCACCGGCGCGTCCGCCGGACCGAGCGCGGGCTGGTCCTCGCCCGCGAGGCGCGCGTCCCCGGCGCGCGGCGGGAGCAGCAGGATCTCGACCACGGGCGGGGGCGTGTCCTTCGGCGCCGCGTCGAGTCGCGCGCGCACGCGGCGGTCGAGCTCCTGGCGGCGCTGTTCGTAGAGCTCTTCTTCCATCAGGCGCGGCAAGGGCTGCAACGGTGCGTCGACCGCGTCGAGCGTGATCGGCGCGCCGCCGACGGTCACGAGCACGGTCGTGAGTGCGAGGCGCGGGTCCGCGAGGTCCTCGGCGCGCGCGCGCGGCACGACCGCGTGGCGCGGTCGCAGCGCGCCCAGGAACGCGGAGCGGGCCTCGGTTTCGCGCTCGCGCATCAAGAGCTCGAGCACGGCCGTCTGGTTGACCGCGAAGCCGCCGGGGAGCTCGTTGTGGAGCTCGGCGTAGCGCGCGCGCGCGTCGTCGACCGTCGGGAGCTTCCAGCGGCCCGCGAGCTCGCGCTGGAGGAGCTCGGCGGGCGCGAGGCCGCGCGCTTTGGCCTCGAGCGTGAGCACGCGCTCGTCGACGGCCTGCTCGAGCGCGTTCGCGCGCGCGTCGAACAGCGTCGCCGTCAGGCCCGCGAGCGTCTCCTTCAGCGCGAGGTCGAGCTCGGAGAGCAGGATCTCCGCCGTTCCGACGCGCGCGACGACGGGCGGGGCGGGCTCCGTGCGGCACGGCTCTTCCGGCGCGGACGGTTTCGCGGGCGCGTCCCCTTGCTGCGCGGGATGCGCCGCCACGGCGCGCGCGCTCGAAAGGAGCAGCGCGCCGAGCGCGGCGGCGGTCGCGAGCCGAGTGGTGCGTTGGTGCTTCATCCGTCGACGGGGATCCATGCGCTCGTCTCCGCTGGCGCGCCCGTCGCGCGGTCGAGCCGCAGGACGTGCGCTCCACGCGCGCCGACGCGGCGGCCGGGGCCGAACGTGAGCGGCGGGCCGAGGCCCGCGTCGAACTTGTACAACCCTTCGAGCGCCTGCACGAGCTTCTCGCGGCCGAGCTCGCGACCGGCGCGCCGCAGCCCCTCGACGAGCACGTGCGCGGCGCACCAAGCGTCGACCTGGTCGGGGACGTGCGCATCGAGCGCGAGCCCGTGCTTCGCCGCGAACTCGACGAACGTCTTCGCGCCGGGGGCGTCGGGCGCGTCGGGTGCGCGCGGTAGCGAGACCTCGATCGTGCCGGGGAACCCGCCCGCGAGCTGGCGCAGTCCGCGCGCGGCGAGCGGTCCGGGGACGAGGACGCGGGGCGCGAAGGCGAGCTCGGTCGCGCTTCGCAGGAAGCCCGCTTGCTCCGCTGGCGCGGCGAGCAGGAGCACGGCCTCGACGCCGTCGCGGGCGAGCGCGCGCGCGAGCTCGGCCGCGTCGGCGCCGGGCGCCAGCGACGCGCGCGAGGGGCTCGCGCGGCCCGCGCCGGTCCAGCGCGCGTCGAGCTCGCGCGCGAGCGACGCCGAGCGCTCGTCGCCGCCGTCGACGATGCCCACGCGCGCGCCGGGCGCCGTCGCGAGGAGGTGCGCGGCGAGCGCCGCGGCCTGGACGCGCAACCCGGCGTGCAGCTCGAACACGTAGCGGCTCGTCGCGGCGTCCGCGCCGGGCGCTTCGGAGAGCGCGCCGATCACGGGCGTGCCGGTCGCGTCGATCGCGGTGAGCGCGGTCGCGTCGCCGGGGTCGAGGTCGCTCGCGACGAACGCGAACACGTCGTCCGCGGCGAGCGCCGCACGCAGCGCGCCGAGCGACGCCGCGCCGGCTGTCGCGACGGAGTTCGCGCCGGGTGTCGCGCCAGGATCCGCGTCGGGCGCGCGCGCCTCGTCGCGCAGGAGGACGAGCTCGACCTTCCGCCCGTGCACGCCGCCCTCGGCCGCGAGGTCGTCGACGAGGCCGCGCAGCACCGCCGCACGCGCGTCGCCGCGCGCTCCGTGCGGCACGACGGCCGCGATGCGCACGCGTTCGTCGCCGAGGCCCGGGTCGCGCAGGCTGCCGATCCGCTTCAGGAACGCGGCGAGGTCCTCCACCTCGTCCTGCGTCAGCTGGTACTGCGGCATCACGTTCGAGAGCGCGTTGCCCGCGGGATCGCGGCCTTGCGTGATCGCGCGGCGGAGCGCGCGCTCGTCGTACGGGCCGTGCTCGCGGCCGGAGGTGTGGCGCGCGCCGTACGGCTTCGTCAGCGCTTCCCAACGGATGTCGGAGGGCACGACGCCGCCCTCGGGCTTCCCGCGGCCGTCGAACGCGTGGCACCCCGCGCACGGCAGGGAGCGCGCGGGCACCTCGATCTTCGCCTCGCCGAGCAGCGCGACGATCTTGCGCCCGCTCGCGGCCTCGCCCTCGAGGTAGAGCTTGCGCCCGCGCAGCTCCGCGTCCGTCAGCGCGCGACCCTGCGCCGCGGCCGCGGCGGCGACGAGCGCGATCGCCGCGCTCGCGAGCACGGCGCGCGCGCGGATCGGGTCAGCGCCCATCGTCGTGGAGCACGCTCTCGAACACCCGGACGACGGCTTCGGGCTCGGCGAGCCCGAAGGCCTTCTTCCAGAGGCCCGTGCGGTCGTTGCCGATCAGGATCAAGTTGCTGTGCTCTTCGCGCGCCTTGACCGCGAAGCCGAGCTTGCCTAGCACCTTGTCCAGGTCCGCCTGCGCGCCGGTCAGGAACGACCATCCCGATCGCGCACCGAGCGTGCGCGCGTACTCCGCGAGCTTCTCCGGCGTGTCGTGCGCGGGGTCGACGCTGATCGAGACGAGCTGGACGTCCTTCCCCAAGCGATCGCCGGCGATCTCCATGATCGCGCGCATGTTCTTCGACAGCACCGGGCAGACGCCCGTGCACTCGGAGAAGAAGCAGTCGATGACGACGACCTTGCCTTGGAGGAGGTCCGTGTAGAACTTCTTCTTCGCGCCGGTCTGGTCGACGAGCTCCGTGTCGGTGAACCACGCGCGGGCGGCGGACTCCGGCGGCGCGGTCGGCGCCGGGGCGGGCGCGGTCGGGCTCGTCGCGGGCTCGCCGGCGGGGCGCGCGGCCGACGTGGCCCCGGGCGATCCCCCTGGCGATCCCCCTGGCGATCCCCCTGGCGATCCCCCTGGCGATCCCTCGGGCGACCTCGACGCGCCCGCGCCGGAGGGCGTCGCGCTCTCGGCCTGCGCGGCGCGCGCGGCGGTGAACTCGTCGACGACGCGCGCGAGCGCCGCCGGCGGAGCGAGACCGTCGATGCGGCGCCACGCGTTGCGTGTCGGGTCGCCGACGAGCACGAGCGGCGTGTGGTCCTCCTTGCGCGCGCTGAAGACGCCGAGCGCCTTCTGCAGCGCGTCGACGTCCGCCTTCTCGCCCGTGAGCAGGCTCCAGCCCGGCCCCGCGCCGAACGTCTGGCCGAACGCCTTCAGGCGCGCGGGCGTGTCGTTCTTCGGGTCGACGCTGACGCTGACGAGCACGACGTCGCGGCCGGCGCGCTCGCCCAGGTGCTCCTGCAGCTTGCCGAAGTTCGCGGAGAGCGCGGGGCAGATCGTCGTGCACGTCGTGAAGACGAAGTCGAGCACGACGATGCGATCGCGCACGAGCTCCGAAACGAGGCGCACGCTGCGTCCGTCCTGGTCGACGAACGTCGCGTCGGGGAGCTTCGGCGCGAGCGCGTCGTTCGGGTTCGCCGCGGAGGGCGCCGTGGGCACGATCACGATGGGGGCGCCGTCGGCGACCGCGTCCGGGCGTGCGAACGCAGCGGAATCCGAGGGCGGTGCGCAGCACGGCGCGGGGGCCGGCTCGGGCGCGCGCGCGCCCGTGCTGCCGCACGCTGCAAGCAGAGCGAGGGCGAGCAGCACGCCGGCGAGCGTGGCGCTCGCGCGTGTGATCCACGGCACGGAGCTCATCGCGCACCTCCGCCGCTCGTCGTCGGCTCGAGCGCGCGCAGGATCCACGGCGACAGGTCCGAGACCTGGAGGCCGCGCGAGGGGCACTCGACGGAGACGTAGTAGCTGCCCGAGCGCGGCGGCGCGAAGGCCGTCTCGTAGACGCCTTCGCCCACGTGCACGGCGGTCGAGCGCACCTGCCAGCCCGTCGTGTTGAACACGAGCACCTCGAGGTCGGGGAGGCCGAGCGCCAACGCGCCGCCGTCGCGCTCTTCCGCGCGCAGGCGCACGGAGTACGTCTCGCCGACGACCGCGGACTTGCCGTCCGTGACCGGCGTCAGCACGAGCTCGGTCGGGCGCTTCGTGCGCGCGGGGTCCGGCGCCACGCGCAGCTCGAAGCACGCGGCGATGCGCGGCGCGTCGAGGAAGAAGACGACGTCGAGCATCCCGTGCGCCGTGAGCTCGACCTGCGTGCGATACGAGCCCGGCGTCGCCTCGCGCAGGCTGCGGTCGACGACGAGCGCCGCGCGCGGCTCCTCGCTCGATGTCTCGAAGTTGCCCATCGGAGCCGCCATGCCCTCTTTGTAGTAGTAGACGGCGCGATCTCCGGGGTTCGCGACGACCACGGAAGCACCGCCCGGCGCGGGCGCGATCGCTTCCGCGAGCAGCGCGCCGCGCGAGTTCCCGAGCGGCTTCTGTCCGCCGGAGAAGTCGACGAGCGGGATGGGCTCGCCCTCCGCGCCGAGGCCCTCGAGCGGCACCATCGTGACGAGCTCGCTCGCAGGTGAACGCACGTACGCGAGGCTCTGCGTGAACACGACCTGGTCGGGCGCGCCCTCGACGGTCGCGGACTGCACGATGCGACGCGCGGAGCTGTCGAGGACGAGGAGCTGATCGGTCAGGGGGTTGGCGAGGAAGCCCAGCCGTCCCGCCGGCTCGAAGCGCAGCGCCGCGACGCCGGGCTGCGTCTCGATCGTGGCGAGCGGAGCGCGCGTGCGCTCGTCGAGCACGAACACGCGGCCGCACTCCGCGTCGACGACGTGGACGGCGCTCGCGAGCGGCGACGTCGCGACGGCGACGAGGCGTCCGCCGAGCGCGTGGCGCTCGACGACCTCGAGCGCGCCCGTGTCGATCACGGCGAGCGTGCCGTCGAGCTCGTTCGTGACGAACGCGAAGCGGCTGTCGGTCGAGAAGTCGAGCTCGTGGTGGCCCGCGCCGGTCGCGAGCTCGGCCATCGGATCGAGCGTCCGCGCGTCGAACGCGAACACGCCGGAGCGCGGGCCGGCGTCGCAGCCGATCCACACGTAGCGGCCGTCGGGCTGGAGCTCGACGCGCGTCGGCGCCGCGGGCGTCCTGAGGCGGTGCGCGAGCTTCCACGTCCGCGTGTCGACGACGGCGACGCTGCCCGTGTCGTGCTCGGTGACGAAGAGGCGCTGTGTGCGCTCGTCGAAGAGCCAGTCGCTGCCCGGCGCGGCGAGCTCGACCTGCGCCAGCAGGCGGCTGCCGCCGTAGCCGAAGAGCGGGTCGACGACGGACAGGCTCGGTCGGTGGTTCAGCGTCACGACGAAGAACGAGTTCAGGTCCATCCGCGGCCGGCCATAGAGGCCGCCCGAGAGGAACGCGCGGACCTTCGCGCGCGCGTCGTGCGCCGGATCGGCGGTGTGGATCCACGCGCCGGGGGAGAGCCGCGTCTGCGGCCGGCCCGTGGTCGTGTCCGCGATGCGGAACTCGACCTCGACGGCCTCGCCCTCGCGGAGCACGCGATCCGCGCCGAGCCGCGGACCGACGGGGCGGACGTGCAGCTCGACGGCGATGCCCTGCACCTCGGCGCGCCCGACGAAGTCCGGGTTCGTGTCCGGGCCGGCGGGGTCGAGCTGGACCGCCGCCGCCGAGGCGGCGAGGAGGAGCCCGGCCGCGGC
The DNA here is from genome assembly GCA_016714045.1 of Planctomycetota bacterium. Classification (GTDB taxonomy): domain Bacteria; phylum Planctomycetota; class UBA1135; order UBA1135; genus JADJNY01. The sequence continues at coordinate 251,312 of JADJNY010000001.1, forward strand.
GGGGAATCCCGCCCGCGCCGCGCGTCGCGCGGCGCCGTTGTCACGGCCGTGGTCCATGGTGGGCTCAGTTCGTCACTCGGAAGATACCCCACAGGCCGCCGTCGAAGCGGAACGTGTTCATGTCGCGGTAGAGGAAGTCGCCGCGCACGCCGAGCTTGCCGCCCGCGCCGTTCTTCAGGACGAAGTTCTCGTGGCTCGAGGGGCCGATGCCCATGTGGGCGCCCTCCCACATCGACTTCGCGTTCGTCCCGATGCGCGTCGAGCCCACCGCGGCTTCGTTCGGATCGGCCGCGTTGTAGGTGAAGGGCTCGATCTCCCACGCGTGGCCGTGGACCGCGAAGACGTGGTTGCGCTGGTTGCCGCCGGCCTTCAGGACGCGGAAGCGCACAGCGCGGCCGAAGCGCGCGGTGAACACGGGCGTTTCGGGGTCGCGGCCGACGAGCGCGTTCGTGAGCACGTTCGCGAAGTTGAGCGCGGCCTTCTGCTCGAGCGGGAGGTCCTCGGGGAAGCCCATGCGCTGCCAGAAGGGCTCGGAGCGGTAGTTCACGGCCGCCCCGCCGCCGTCCTCGGCGTCGTCCTCGCCCGCCATCGGGCGGACGGGCGAGCCGTCGGCGTGGCGGAAGTTGACGTCCGACTGGAGCTGCACGACGAACTCGCGGAACGACGTCCCGTCCTGGAGCGTGATCGTCGCCTGGGCCTTCGTGCCGGCGTCGAGCGCCCACGTCGAGTTGCGCGGTTCGATCACGAGCGCGCCGATGGCGCCCTTGCTCGCGTGCTTGATCGGGTCGGAGGACACGAGGTTCACCGCGCCGAACTCGATCGGCACGCCGACGCGCTGGTTCGCCGCCGTGCGGATCGAGTCGCCCGCGTACCACTTGTACGTGGCGAACTTCGACGCATCGAGGTTCGCCGGCAGCGCGAACGGCTGCGGTTGGGCCGTCTGCACCGGGTTGTTGCCGACGTTCGTGCCGTCCGACCGCGTCACGTCGTAGTCGACGAGCTGCGCGTGGAGGCCGACCTCGTTCGAGGGCAGGAGCGAGTTCGCGTTGAAGCCCGGGAGGATCTCGGGCAAGCCCGCGAAGCCCGGCAGGTCGACCGCCGGACCCGTGAGGTGGTTCACGAGCGTCACGTTGACGCAGTCCCCGGCATTCGCGCGCAGCACGAGCGGCTCGACGCGCGCGGGGATGTAGCGCGCGCCCGTCACGGTGCCCTGAGCGTTGGTCAGGATCTGCAGGTCCGTCGACACGACGTACAGGATCGCCGTCGGATCGATCAGCAACCCGCCGCCGAGCGTGCGGCTGTTGTAGGTGAGCCGGCCGGAGCGCAGAACATCCGCCGCGCGCACGGCGTGCACGCGGTAGTTGCGCGACGGCGCCGAGTTCGGGCACGGGCCGTTGAAGGACGCGGCGTTCGACGGCGGCGTCACGACTCCGGCCGAGTTGTTCGGGAGCGGGAGCAGCGGGTTCAGCGGGTCCCGCGCGCGGTTCGTGACGCGCAAGAGCCCCCAGATGCCGTTCCACAGGTCGTCGGTCGACGAGCCCGCCTTGTAGAGGTAGTCCGCGTTCGCGAGCGTCGCGATCGCGTCCGCGTCCGTGTTCATCTCGAAGTGCTCCGAGATGCCCATCATCTGCGAGTTGCGCCAGCCGGAGCTCTTCCAACCCGGCTCCGCGAGCCACTTGTGCCCGTGGAAGCTGAAGTTGTGGCCCTCTTCGTTCGCGCCGACGAGCGTGCGCACTTGGATCTTGTCGCCCTCGTACGCGCGCATCAGCGGCGTGAACGGGTCGCCCGTCTGCGCGCCCGACGACGCGGAGCCCGCCGGCGGACCGCCGCCGTTCGAGTACGGCCAGGCACTCGGCGGATCGTTCAGCTCGGAGTGCGCGCGCGGGACGACCTGCCCGTTCTGCACGAGCGTCGAGCGGAACACGTGCGAGAGGTCGCCCGCGAGCCCGCTCGCCTGACTGTCCGTCACTGGATCGTGCACGCGCACGGCGAGCGGCTCATTGCGGTAGTTGACCGTCATCGTGCCGACGTCGGCAGCCGAGATCGCCTCGGGCGTCAGCCCCGCCGGCGGTTCCTCTTCCTCGCCGCCGGCTGTGGCTTCCTCGGGCTGCGGCGGTCCGATCGCGTAGGCCGGGCGATCGAAACCCTCGCCCGGCTGGCGCGCGCCGGTCCAGTCGCGCGGGAACACCGGCCCGCCTGCGTTGGGCAGATCGGGATGGCTGCCCGCGCGGTACGCGAGCTGGAAGTCCGCGAACTCGAGCAGGAACTCGCGGTAGCTGTTCTCGGGGTGCGCGCCGTCGAGGATGTCCGCGCGCCAGCTCGTCGGTCCGCCGTCGGAGCGACCGCCGAAGAGCGAGCCCGTCTCCGGATCGCGCCACGTCGTGCCCGCGGGCTCGATCACGAGGCCGGCGTAGAGGCCCGCCTGCTGGTGCGACGACGGTCCGTAGTGGTCGTGCGTGAAGACCGTGCGCAACGTGCGGTCGTGGCCGGCGTTGTTGAGCACCGGGTCCGCCATCCAGCGCTGGACGTTCGTCTGCGCGCCGAGGAACTTGCCTCCAGGGCCGGAGCCGAACACCGGGTGCGGCTGGGCCGTGAGCTCGGGCGTCGTTCCGTCCGTGCGCACGAAGCCGCTCGTCCCGTTGTCCTCGCCGTCGAAGTCGTTCAGCGCGGCGATGCGCTCGCGGACCTCGTCGGGGGAGAGCGCGCCGTCCTCGTAGTTGAAGCCGTTGCCCGAACCGTCCGACGCCGTCACGTCGAACTTCACGAGGTGGATGTGCTGGCCGAGGATGTCCGTCGGCGTGCGCACCTGGAAGTCGTCGAGCTCGTACACGCTCGGGACGAGGTTCGTGAGCTGGTACTCGATGCACTCGCCGCTGTTCGCGCGGAAGAAGAGCGGCTCGGGCGCGCGCGCGCCGCTGAAATAGCTCTGCACGTCGCCCCACAGCGACGTGATGCGCGTCTGCGGGTGGTGCCAGCCCGACTTGTTGAACACGGCGTCGATCTGGATGTCGGCGGCCTTGTAGATGCGCGAAGGCCGGCCGGTCGTGTTCAGCCCGACCGAGTTGCCGTTGTCGTCGATGCACGGGTCGGCGTACGGCGCGCCGGGCGCCGCGGGCCGACCGTTCGTGACGAAGCCCTGCGTGCCCGTGGCGCTCGTGCCGTCGGGCTTGACCGTGTCGTGATGGCGCTGGGCGTGGAACGCCATCGCCGCGAGCTCGATGGGCTCGCCCGCCTCGTGGAGCTCCTTGGCCTTGATCCGGCGCAGCTCCTTTGTGAAGTCGAGCGGCGTCTCGACGTGCTCGGCGAAGCTCGTCGGGTCGCTGACGACGACGTGGCGCGGGAGCCCGCCGTCGTCGACCAGGTCCAGCGGCGGACGCGGCGGGCGGTGGCCAGCGACGCCGGGGACGAAGAAGGGGAAGCCCGGGTTGCCGATCTGGCTCTGCCCTGGGAGCGGGCTGACCGCGATCTGACCCGAGTCGGGCGTGCCGTCGCCGTTGCCGTCCGCCGGGACGATGTCGACGCGCGCGCCGGGCATCGGCGCCATCGGTCGGGTGGGGACCGGGACGAGGGCGGGGATCGGCGTTCCGGTGACGATCTCGCCGTCGGGGAGCTTGCGGCCGCCGTCCTCGAACACGTCGTGCACGCGCCACAGCGCCCACATGCCCTGCGCGAAGTGCGGATAGAAGTGGCAGTGGAAGATCGAGTCGCCGACGGACTGGTTCCGGTTGCCCGAGCCGCCGTAGACCATCTCGAGCGTGTAGGCCGAGCCCGGGCCCAGGGCCTGGCTGTCCAAGTAGGCCGACTCGTCGCTGTCGGGGTTGAACAGCCACTGGTGCGTGTGCTGGTGGTGGATGTGGTGTTCCTTCGAGCCGCCGTGCCCGATGCGGAACTTCACGTGGTCGCCGATGTACGAGTGGTACACGTTCGACGGATCGTCCGGGTAGAACGCGCGCGTCGCCTTGGCGCCCGGGATCAGGTTGCCGAGCGCGTCCGTCGTGTTCGCCGGGACGTCGACCACCATCGCGGGGTCGCCGACCGCCCACGAGGTGAGGAAGAACTCCTCGAACTTGCACTCGGAGCAGTCCCACATCGGGCCGACGCCCAGACGGTTCGCGAGCACCTCCGCGCCCGCTCCGGCCGCGCCGTAGTTGATCGCGAAGCCGTCGACGACGCTCGCGAGCGTGTGCGCGAGCGCCGGGTCCGTGAACGCGGGGAAGGCCTGCTGCGCGCCGACTTCGTCGTGGTAGAGGATCGTGAACTCGCGGAAGCCCTGGTTGCGGTTCGGATAGACCGGGTTCGCGCCGTACGTGTTGGCCGGGATGTCCGCGATGATCGCGGTGAGGTCGGAGTGGACGAGCTCCGTCCCGTTCAACATCTCGAGGATCGGCAGGTTCGCGAACCGGTGGCTGGCCGGGTAGCGTGCACCGTAGTTCAGGATCGGGTGCCCGTCCGCGGTGTGGCCGGGGTTGGCCGGGTTCTGGTTCGGGCTCGAACGGTTGAGCGCGGAGTCGAGCTCCGACTGCGTGAGCTGGCTGCGGTACCACTTCGAGCCGCGCGGCTCGACGTTGATCATCCCGAAGAGTCCCGCGTTGATCGAACCGCCGTCGCCCTCGCCGCCCGTGTTCGCGGCGGTGCTGTAGAAGACGAAGTTGCCCTCGCGCTCGGCGTAGAGCGTGTACGTGCGGCTCCCGCCGGGACCGACGAGGCTCGTCGCGTTCGCGCCGACGTTCGAACCGTCGTCGCCGATGCCGGAGACGAGTTGCATACCCACCGCGTGGACGCCCGCGGTGCGCGTCGCAGGCTGGTGGGGGAGCGGCGCGTTGCGCAAGAGGTTCTGGAACTGGATCGACAGGCAGTCGCCCACGTTCATGCGCAGCACGAGCGGGCGCGGACGCTTGTCGTCGCGCAGTCGCACGTTGCCCGCCGAGAGCACGCCGCCTTGAGACTCGCCCTGGCCCGTCGTTGTGTTCACGACGTCGCGCCGCAGCGCGTACACCATCCCCTGCGACTGGGATGCGCCCATGCGGTTCCAGATGAAGGGCTGGTCGAGCGCGACCACGCGCGCCGTCAGCGTGCGCAGGCACGGCGAGGTCTGCGCGTGGGCCGAACGACCCCAGCTTCCGAGCGCCGCGAGGACGACGAGGACGGGGCCGAGCCGGGGGAGGAACGAAGAGACGGAGCGACGGGAACGCGTCGCGGAGCCGGGTGCGCGCATGGGGGGACGTCCAGATCGCGCGCCCGGGAACGGAGTCCGGGCGTGCGACGAAGGGGTCTCGCTCGACCGCGCGGACTTGGGCCGTGGCACCGCGCGAAGGGCGGCGATCAGGCGGGCAAGTGCGTCACACGTCGTCGGTCCGACGCGGTCGAAGGGGGGTCGACTTTGGGAGGGCCCCGCCGGGGAGGCAGAGCAACGAACGGATCCTACGGCAGGCCCGGCGAGGTGCGCCAGGGTGAATGAGCGTTCGTTCAGAATTCGACCCCCGCGTCGGAAGTTCGCGCGAACGTCAGGATCGGTGGAGACCGGACGAGCTCTGGTCCAGCTTCGGTGCGGGAGGGCGACGGTGCGCGCGCGCGAAGCTGGACGCGGGAACGTCCATCGCTCGACGCGCACGCAGCGCTGCGACCGCGAGGTGCACGCGCGGTCGTCGCGCGCGCCGCGAGCGAGCGGACGACGCGCGCCTCCACGGCGCCGTTGATGCCAGGCGGACACCGAGTTGCGCGCCTGGGTCGCGCGGAGTCGGCCGGCCCGGCGCCCCGGTTCGGAGGTTGAGGTACACTTTCCTGTACAACCCCGTTTTCTAGGCACTTTTGGCGCCCATCTTCAGGCGCTTGACCCGCCCGTGAACGGGTCTTCCCCCGTCCCCCAACCTGCGTCCCACCCCGGATTTCCCCCCATGTCCTCGAACCTCCTCCGTGGCGGCCTGGCCGCCCTGCTGCTCCTCGCCGGTCACGCGAGCGCGGGCGTCGACCAGGCGTCGAGCTTGCTCCTCTTCCCCTGCTACGACAACACGCGCCAGAGCCAGACGTTCCTGACCGTCACGAACACGAACGACGACCCCACGGCGGGCTCGATCCGCGTCGAGTTCGTCTACATCAACCAGAACAACTGCCTCGAGACGAACCGCACGCGCACGCTGTCGCCGAACGACACGATCACGGTCGCGACGTCGCTCGACAACCCGAACTCGGTGCGCGGCTACGTCTACGTCTTCGCGAAGTCGACGGTGAACGGCCACGCGGTCAAGGCCGATCAGCTGATCGGCACCGCGCGCTTCTTCGGCGCGGTCGGGAGCGAGGACTACGAGGTCCAGCCGTTCAACTTCCTCGCGGGCGCGGCGCTCGCCGCGGGCGCCGACACGGACCTCGACCACGACGGCATCCGCGACCTGAACGGCAACGAGTACGAGCAGGCGCCCGCGGAGATCCACCTCCCGCGCTTCTTCGGCCAGGGTCCGTCGGCGAACAGCCAGCTCGTCCTGATCAACCTGACGGGTGGCGCGGCCTTCCAGGCGATCGTCGACCTCCTGATCTACAACGACAACGAAGAGGTCTTCTCCTCGCAGTACCAGTTCCGTTGCTGGCAGAAGGTGCCGCTCCTGAACGTCTCGAACGTCTTCAGCGACACGTTCCTCAAGAGCACGGGCCACGCGACGGGCGAAGACGTCCTCGGCGTCGAGACGGGCTGGATCCGCATCAACGGCAACGTCGCCTTCTCCTCGGCGGCGCAGTTCCAGGACCCCGCGGTGATCGCGGTCCTGATCGAGAACCTGCTGAACGGCGTCGGCGCGGACCTGCCCTTCGCGCGCGGCGTCCAGGCGAACGGCGACCTCTTGCCGCTGAGCATCCTCGGCGACAACGGGCTCTGATCCCCACGGCCGGTTCGAACGGCGGCGATCGGGCCGGAGGAGCGCGAGCTCTTCCGGCCCGACGCGTTTCGATCGGGAAGCCGCGCTCAGCGCGGGCATCTTCGCCGCGCATGAGGCAGGATTAGGCGCGCATGCGCATCACCGTCCTCACCGACCTCGAGAAGAAGGACCCGCGTTCGTACGACAAGGTCGTCGACCAGGTCGTCGAGGCGCTCACCGCCGGCGGACACGAGGCGACGGTGCTCGGCGTGCACCGCGACCTGCACGCCTTGATCGACGGGCTCACGAAGCCGAAGCCCGAGCTCGTCTTCAACCTGTTCGAGAACTTCGGCAAGGTGCGCTTCGGCGCCGTCGGCGTCGTCGGTCTGCTCGACTTGCTCGAGGTGCCGTACGTCGGGGGCGGTCCGGGCGAGTTCTTCGTGCAGCAGGACAAGGCGGTCACGAAGAAGCTCCTGGCGTTCGAGCGCGTGCAGTTCCCCGACTTCGCCGTGTTCGCGCGCGGCTCCGAGTTCGAGACGGGCGGCAACCTGCGCATGCCGCTGTTCGTGAAACCGCTGACGATGGACGCGTCGATCGGGATCGAGTCGAACTCGCTCGTCGACAACACGCGCGACCTCCTGCGGCGCATCTCGACGATCCATACGCGCATCAAGGACGACGCGCTCGTCGAGGAGTACATCGACGGCCGCGAGCTGCACGTCGGGTTGATCGGGAATCAGCGCCCTGAAGTGCTCCCGCCGATCGAAATCGACTTCACCGGCATGCCGGACGGGCTGCCGCACATCCTCGGCGGCAAGGCGAAGTGGGACGTCGACAGCCCCGAGTACAAGGGCACGAAGTCGGTGCTCGCGGAGCTCGCGCCGGACCTGCGAGCGAAGGTCGACCAGGCGGCGCTCGCGGCGTACCGCGCGCTGCGCGTGCGCGACTACGGCCGCGTGGACCTGCGCGTCACGGCGGCGGGCGAGGTGTTCGTGATCGAGGTCAACGCGAGCTGCTACCTCGAGCGCGAGAGCGAGTACGCGCTCGCCGCGCAGGCCGCGGGGATGACGCAGGCGAAGCTCGTCAACCGGATCGTCGACTGCGCGACGGAGCGGCTCGGGCTCAAGAAGTTGTGAGCGGGAGCGGCGCTCGTCGTCGATCGGACCGGCCGAGGGGGCGCTCGACGTCGCGCGCTTCCTGTCGAGCGCGGTAGCGGGCGGCTCGACCGCCGACAACGCTTCAGGGCAGGTAGTCGCCCGACGTCACGTGGTTCATCGCGAGCGCCGTCACCAGCGTCGTCACCGACAAGGTCGCCGCCGCCTCCTCGCCCGCCGGGTACGCGAGCCCGAGCGCGTCGGCGCGCTGCGCGAGGTGCCGCACGAGCGTTCGCGAGCGTTCGGGGAAGTGGCCCGTCCAACGATACAGGTTGTCGAGCAGCGGCCGCTCGAGCGCGCGCAGGAGCGCGGACGCGGGCTTGCGCTCCACGACCACGGCCGCCGTGGCCGGAGCTGCGATCGCTTCGTCGCCCGACGGGAGCGCCGGCGCAGCGGGCGTCAGGTCCTCGAAGATCGCGCGCAACGCGCCGTCGAGTCCGTGCGGGAACTCGCCCGCGATCGGTTCGAGGCCCTTGTAGAACTGCTCGACGGAGTAGGGGATCTCCTTCACCTCCTCGTCCGTCTCCGAACTCGTAACGATCGGCGGCCGGTCCCGCAGCGCGTTCATCGTGCGGTCGCAGTACTCGAGCTTCGCGAGCGCCATCGCGTGCTCGGCGTACTCCGCGCGCCAGTCGCGCCCCGGCGTCATCCAGACCGCGAACGTCTCGGCCCAGTCCTCGTCGGGGTGTTTTTGCGCGTACCAGCCGGGCAGGTGGCGCACGTAGCGGCGCGAGAACGGCGACGGGCGGTAGTCCTCGAGGTACGGGCGCGTGATCGGCCCGAAGAGCATCACCCACTCCTCCTCGTCGTACAGGCGCCACGCGTAGTTCACGACGTGGCCCATCTCGTGACGGAGGTAGCGGAGCTGCTCTTCGCGCCCGCGACCTTCCAAGTGTCCGACCTCGTCGGCGTGCTTCTCGGAGAGCTTGGGGTGCGCGAGGTAGAACGGGATCGCGAGCGCGATCGTGCCCGGGACGACGCCCCACTCTGTCGAGAGGTAGAAGTGCGGCTTCAGCTTCACGCCCGCGGCGACGAGCTCCTGCTCGAAGTCGCGCAGCACCGGCTCGAGCGGCGTGCCGGCGATCTCGAGCTCGAGGTCGCGGATCGGCAGCGACGACCAGTTCGACTCGCGGAATGCGTCCTTGGAAGCCATGGCGGGCCCGGCGGGGACCGGGGGGGGGACGATGCTAGCGAGCGCGCCTCCCCCCGACCGGGTCGTCCACCCCGCCCCCCTTCAAGGCGTGGTCGGGCAGGGGGTTGGGCGCGCGCCGTCCGGCTCCAGGGGGGCTGCGTCGCGCCCGCGAGGGAGCGTGGACAGGGGGGAGGCGATCGCGGAGGATCCGGCCGCATGTGCCCGGCGAATCCGATCCGCATCTTCACGAGGCCCGTATCGCGCGGCGAGCTCGCGGAGCTCCTCGGCCCCGCACCAGCGCGGATGATCAAGTTCGTCGTCGACCTCGATCGGAAGTGCATCGCGCTCGGTGGGGAGTTGCACTCGGATGCGGAAGCACTGCTCCTCGAGAACGGGTCGGAGCAGAGCGCGCTCTGGGGTGGGAACTACTACCCGGGGACCAGCGAGGTCGAGTGCATCCAGTACACGTCGATGATCAACATCCGACCGTCGCAGTCCAACCCGTCGATCGTCCTCCAGATCCCAGAGCTGCGCGCTCGGATGCGGGAGATCGTCCACGCGCTCGTCGGCAGGGGAGAACCGCTCTCATGACCCAGCACGCGGGACTGACGACGGAGCGGTGGCGAGCGTTCACGCGCACGCAGCAGCTCCTGCACATCGCGGCCGAGATGCACCGCGCGATCGCCTTCATCGAGTCGAACCGCGCCGAGTACGTGCGCGCCGGATACGAGCGCGTGCTGCGCCTCGTGGACCTGACCGCGCAGGTCCAACCGGGGTACTCGTTCCGGCGCGAGCTCTTGCGGTGGCGCGGGGTCGTCGGCGAGCTCTACCTCGCGCCCGAGCTCGACCTCGCCACGCACAAGACGGCGTTGCGGGCGCTGCTCGAGCTCGATCCGGTTACCGAGCAGCAGATCGAGTACTTGCTCGCCTGAACGAGCGCGTTCGCGCGCTCAGCTCTCCTGCGCCGTGATCGGGCCGTAGCTCTCCGGCCTGCGGTCGCGGAAGAACTGCCACGTGCGGCGGACCTCTTCGATCTTCTCGAGGTCCATGTCGGCGACGACGAGCTCGTCCTGGTCCTCGCTGCCCGTCGCGAGGAAGCTCCCGCGCGGGTCGACGAAGTACGACGATCCGTAGAAGCGCCCGATGTTCCACGGCGCTTCGGTGCCGACGCGGTTCGAGCAGCCCATGAAGTAGCCGTTCGCGACCGCGTGCGCGGGCTGTTCGAGCTTCCACAGGTACTGCGACAACCCCGCGACCGTCGCGCTCGGGTTGAACACGATCTCCGCGCCGTTCAGGCCGAGGATGCGCGCGCCCTCGGGGAAGTGGCGGTCGTAGCAGATGTACACGCCGACCTTCGCGTACGCGGTCTGGAACACGGGGTAGCCCAGGTTGCCGGGCTTGAAGAAGTACTTCTCCCAGAAGCCGCTCGTGTGCGGGATGTGCGTCTTGCGGTACTTCCCGAGGTACGTCCCATCCGCGTCGATGACCGCCGCGGTGTTGTAGTAGACGCCCGCTTGCTCGCGCTCGTACACGGGCACGATCAGCACCATGCGGTGTTTCTTCGCGTAGGGCGCGAGCGCCTCGACCGTCGGTCCGGGCACGGGCTCCGCCGCGTCGTACCAGCGCGCACTCTGGCTCGGGCAGAAGTACGGGCCGTTGAAGATCTCCTGCAAGCAGAGGATCTGCACGCCGCGCTTCCCCGCGTCCTCGATGAACGGGAGGTGCTTCTCGAACATCGCCTTCTGGATGGTCGCGATGTCCCGCGTCTCGTCGTTGACCGGGTTCGAGCACTGGATCAGGCCGCCGCGCACGATTCTCGCCATGGTTGGACTCCTCGGTGGGGAGGGTCCATTCGAGCGTTCGGCCGCGGGCGAAACCAGGGGCGACCCGCGCGCGGACGGTGGGAGATCGCTCGGGGCGCGCCGCGGCGAACGCAGCCGGGCACGAGTCGAACGCGGGGGACGCCGAGGGCGAGGAGGCGCCGGTCGCGGTGCTCGGGGCGGCGGAGCTCGAACGTCTCGGCGTCTGCTTGGTCGCTCCCCCGAGCGCCGGGTCGTCACGCGTCGCTGCTCAGCCGAAGCGCCCGGTGACGTAGTCCTCGGTCTCCTTCAACCGCGGCACGCGGAAGATCTCGTTCGTCGGGCCATACTCGACCAAGCGCCCGAGGTACATGAACGCGGTGTAGTCGCTCGTGCGCGCGGCCTGCTGCATGTTGTGCGTCACGATCAGGATCGAGTAGTGGCCCTTGAGCTCGTTCATGAGCTCCTCGATGCGGCCCGTCGCGATCGGGTCGAGCGCGCTGCACGGCTCGTCGAGCAGGAGCACCTCGGGCTCCGCGGCGATCGCGCGGGCGATGCAGAGGCGCTGCTGCTGTCCGCCGGAGAGGTTGAGCGCGCTGTCCTTCAGGCGGTCCTTGACCTCGTCCCACAGGCCCGCGCCCTTCAGGCTCTTCTCGCACACCTCGTGCAGCAGGTCCTTCTCGCGGATTCCATCGATGCGCAGCGAGTAGACGACGTTCTCGAAGATGCTCATCGGGAACGGGTTCGGCTTCTGGAACACCATCCCGATGCGCTTGCGCAGCTCGATCACGTCGACGCCCTTCGCGTAGATCGAGTCGCCGTTCAACTGCATGTCGCCGGCGATGCGCACGCCGTCGACGAGGTCGTTCAAGCGGTTGACGCAGCGCAAGAGCGTCGACTTGCCGCAGCCCGACGGACCGATCAGCGCGGTGATCTTCCCGGCCGTGATCGGCATCGTGATGCCGTAGAGCGCCTTCTTCTCGCCGTACCACAGCTCGAAGTCGCGGATCGAGAGCACGTGGCGCTCGTCGAGCACGGCCTCGTGCATCGCCGTGGTGAAACGCTCGCCTCGCGCGACGGCGTCGTAGACGCGCGGTGCGGAGTCGCGTCCGGTCGGCGGCAGTCGTTCGGGGCTCGTCGGGGGCATGGGCGCCTTCGTCGCGGTGGGCATGGCGAGGTCAGAAGGGGTTGGCCGCGTACTTCTTCCGCAGCTGCGATCGGATCCAGATCGCGGTGAGGTTCAGGGTGACGACGATGCCGATCAAGAGCAGGGTCGTCGTGTAGACCATCGGCTTCGCGGCCTCGCTGTTCTGGCTCTGGAAGCCGAGGTCGAACACGTGGAAGCCGAGGTGGAGGAAGCTGCGCTCGGGGTGCACGAACGGCGCCGTACCGTCGACCGCGAGCTGCGGCGCGAGCTTCACCGCGCCGACGAGCATCAGCGGCGCCACCTCGCCCGCGCCGCGCGCGATCGCGAGGATCATCCCCGTCATGATGCCGGGCAGCGCGCGCGGCAGCACGATGCGGAGGATCGTCTGGCCCTTCGTCGCGCCGCATCCGTACGAGCCCTCGCGCATCGAGTTCGGCACGGCCGCGATCGCTTCCTCCGTCGCGACGATGACGACGGGCAGCGTCAGGAGCGCGAGCGTGAGCGACGCCCAGAGCAGGCCGCCCTTGCCGTACGTCGGGTTCGGCAGTCGATCCGCGAAGAGGAGCTCGTCGATCGAGGTACCGAGGATCATGCAGAAGAACCCGAGGCCGAACACGCCGAAGACGATGCTCGGGACGCCCGCCAGGTTGTTCACGCAGATGCGCACGATGCTGACGAGCGCGCCGGCCTTCGCGTATTCGCGCAGGTAGAGCGCGGCCAGCACGCCGAACGGCACGACGACGAGCGACATGATCAGCGTCATCACGACCGTGCCGAAGATCGCAGGGAAGACGCCGCCTTCGCTGTTCGCCTCGCGCGGGACGTCCGTGAGGAACTCCCACCAGCGCGACAGGTACACGCCCAGCTTGGCGCTCCAGTCCAGCGCGTTCGCCGGGTACGCGCGCACGACATCGACGAGCGCCAGGTCCTTCGTCGCGCCGTCGGGCGCGCGCATGCGCAGGACGGTTCGTCCGTTCTCGACGTCGAGCTCCGCCAGCCGGCGTTGGAGTGCCTCGTACTGGCGCTCGAGTTCCGCCGTGCGCTCGATCGACGCCGCGCGCTGCGCCGCGTCGCCGCCCTCGGCCTCGAGGTGTCGCAGCGTGAGCCGTTCGACCTCCATCGCATGGTGCACGGCGCCGACTTCTTCGACCTCGAGGCGGTGGCGCGCTTCGCGGCCTTCGATGGCGCGCGCGAGCTCGTCGTCGAGCCGCGCCAGGATCTCGGACGGCTGCTCGGCCAGAACGCGCTCCCCCGCGACGAGCGCGACGGGCTCGCCGTGGAATCGTCCCCAGGCCGTGCGCTCGACGGCGAGCGCCCACTCGGGGCGCGCCTCGCGCTCGACCTCCGAGTCCCACACCCATTCGAAGTGGTGGCCCGTGAGGTCGTAGTTGCCCGTGCGGAGCATGCGTCGGCGCTCGGTGCGCTCCGGCATGCCGTCCGCTGCGGGGCGCGTGACGAGCTCCTCCTTCGTGACCTCGCCGAGCAGCGCGGGCGCGCCCTTGCGCTCGATGCGAAGGAGCTCCGAGGGCCAGAACGTGCCGAAACCGCGCACCAGGATTAGGAGCACGAGCGCGGCGATCATCGCGAGCGCGAGCGCGAGCGCGCCGCTCGCGAGCCACAGCCAGGGCTCGCCGTAGGCGGACAAGGCGGTCGCGCGGCGGGTCGTGCGCCAGCGGCGGGTGCGCGTGGGCTCTTTCGCCGGTCGTTCGAGCGTGGCCTGGCTCATAGGCGCGCGGCGCGCTTTCGATAGCGCTGGCGCACGACTTCGGCCAGCGTGTTGAAGACGAAGGTCAGGCCGAAGAGGCACAAGGCAGCCAGGAACAACGTGCGGTAGTGCGTGCTGCCCTGCACGGCCTCGGGCAGCTCGACGGCGATGTTCGCGGACAGCGTGCGGAAGCCGTCGAAGACGTTCCACGACATCACCGGCGTGTTGCCGGTCGCCATGAGCACGATCATCGTTTCCCCGACGGCGCGGCCGAGGCCGACCATCACGGCCGAGAAGATGCCGCTCGCCGCGGTCGGGAGCACGACGCGCACCGCGGTCTGCCACGGCGTCGCGCCCGCGCCGATCGACGCGAGCTTCAGGTGCGGCGGCACGGCCGTCAGCGCGTCGTCGGCGATCGTGAAAACGATCGGGATCACCGCGAAGCCCATCATCGCGCCGACGATGAGCGAGTTGCGTTGGACGTACGTGTCGAACACGCCGCCGCGCGCGTCGAGCCCGATCCCCTGGAGCCCGATCGCGACGAGCGCCGCGAGCCCCAGCGCACAGAGCGCTCCGGCGATGAAGACGCCGGACTGCGTGCGTGCGTTGCGCGCGCGCGTCCAATGCGCGGAGATCGCGCGCACGCGCGGCTCGAAGACGCGCGCCCAGCCGAGGGCGACGAAGGCCGCGGACGCGGGGAGCAGGAGCACGAGCCAGCCGCCGAACGCAGCCCCGTCGCGACCGTCGAGCCATCCGCGCAGGTCGCCTGTGAACAGCGCGCGCTCGATCCACGGGCCGCCGATCCAGGCGAGCCCGGCGCCGATCACGAGCATGACGAACGCGAGCACGAGCCGCTCCCGCGCACCGATGCGCCGCCCGAGGCGCTCGGGCAGGAGCTGGGCCGCGTTCGCCACGACGAGCAGGACGAAGGGGATCGTGAAGAAGGAAAGTAGCACCGCGGGCACGACGTCCTCGACGAACGGTGCCACGATGACGCCGGCGAGGAAGCCGAGCACGACGCTCGGGAGGCTCGCCATCATCTCGACGGCGGCCTTGATCGGCGCGCGGGCGCGGGCGGACAGGAACTGGCTCGTGTACAGCGCGGCGAGGAGCGCGATCGGCACCGCGAAGAGCATCGAGTAGAACGTCGCCTTCAGCGTCCCGAACACGAGCGGCCAGAGCCCGAGCTTCGGCTCGAAGGAGTCCGTGCCGCTGGACGACTGCCACACGTGCTCGGGGCCGGGATAGCCCTCGTACCACACCGGGCGGAACAGCGCGGCGAGCCCGGCTTCGGGGTGCCGCAGGTCGAGATCCCACGCCGCCGCGCCGCCCGCGCGCAGCGCGAAGAGGCCGTCCTCCTTCGGTGCGATGGCGAGCGCGTCGGCTGAACCGCCGGGCATGGAGAGACGCGCGAGCTCGCGCTCGTTGGTCACGTTCCACAGCGTGATGCCGCCCTCGGCGTCCGCGGCCGCCACGACGCGACCGCGCGCGGAGCTCGCGATGCGCGTGATCGCCGGGCCGGAGCGAACGAGCGCGTGGCCACGGACGAGCTCCGTTCCGTCGCTCGTGGAGGCGTTCTCGCGCTTGACCGGGAACCACGCGTGGAGCCCGCCGTCCGTGTCACCGAGGACGATCGTCGTCTTCCCGAGCAGCTGCGCGACGGCCGAGATCCGGGCGGCGCCGGAGGTCACGTCCGTCGTCTGCGCGATGCGCGCCGCGTCGGGATCGCGCAGGTCCCAGCGGAGGATCCGGCCATCGGACCACAAGAGGCAGGCGCCGTCCCCGCCCTCGTTCAACAGCACGTGCGCGGGCAGCTCGTCGTTCGCGCCGCGCTGGAAGGGGAGCGCGTGCCGGCGCGATTCGAGCTCGAACTCGCCGGTCAGCATGTTCTCGCGCCGCTCGAGCTCGAGGAGCACGAGCTCGCCCCGCTCACCGAGCACGAGCAACGAATCGCGCGCGCTCGTCGTCGATCGGTCGAGCGCCGCGACCGCGGAGTTCGAAGTCGCGCCCGCCTCGCCCAGCGCCTGCACGGCGGGCTCGAGCGCGAGCTCGAGCGACGTGAGCCGCAGCTCGCCGCTCGGGAGCGCCTCGACGAATTCGCGCCCCGCGATCCCGCGGCCCTGGGCGTCGAGGGCGCGGGCAGCGTCGGGCTCGGCCGAGCGCGCGGCGAAGCGCGTGCGGAACGCGAGCGTGCCGACCTGGACGCGGCCGTCGGCGAAGCCGAGAGCGAAGCGTGTGCCCTCGGGGTCGAGCGCGATCGAACGGAGCTTCGGCGGTGGCGTCGCGGTCGTCGCGGCGCTGCTCCCGCCGGACGCAGCTTGCACGAGGTCACGCTCGTCGAGCCGCGCCCCATCGTCGAGCCGCGCGACCTGCAGTCGGCCTTCGGCGTCGAGCGTCCACTGCAGGTTCTTCCCCGCGTCGAGGCCCGTGAGCCACGGCTTCACGCCGCCGGCGTTCGCGCTCGCGCGGGGTTCGGTCGTCGCGTCCTGGAAGAGCGGCGCGACGACCCAGACCAGGAAGACGAGGATCAGCGCGACCGAGACCATCGTCCCGATCCCGCCGATCCGGATCGCCGCTCCCATCACGAACTCCAGCACGCGCGCCGAGCGGCGCGTCGTGCGCTTCCGTCGAGCGGGAGCTTGGGAGTGGGGGAGCATGCGGGGCCTCGTCGCCGCTTGGGCGCCGCGCGCGGCGTTTCACCGCGCGCGGGCCCGGACGGCGCGCGGTCACTGCTTCGCGCCGGCCTCGACCGCGGCGGCTTCGAGGCCGATGGCCTTGAGGCCCTGGTCGACGAGGCGCGGGGTCAGCGGATAGAAGCCGTCCTTGACCGTGTCTTCCTGGCCCTGCTTCGAGAGCACGTAGCGCAGGAACTCGCGCCGCAGCGGGTCGAGCTGCGCGTCGGGCTTCTTGTTCACGTAGACGTAGAGGATGCGCGTCATCGGGTACTTGCCCGAGTAGGCGTTCTCTTGGCTGATCTCGAAGGCCTCGGACTTCGCGTCCTTCGCGAGCTTCAGCATCTTCACGTCGGCCGTCTTGTAGCCGATGCCGCTGTAGCCGATCGCGAACTTGTCGCTCGCGACGCCCTGCACGACGGCGGAGCTGCCGGGCTGCTCCTTGACGGCGTCCTTGAAGTCGCCGTTCGCCAGCGCGTGCTCCTTGAAGAAGCCGTAGGTGCCCGAGGCCGAGTTGCGACCGTAGAGCGAGATCGGCTTGTCCGCCCATTCGCCGGTGAGGCCGAGGTCGCCCCAGGTCGTGAGGTCCTTCGCGTAGCCCGCCTTGCGCGACTTCGAGAAGATCGCGTCGACCTGGTCGAGCGAGAGCTGCGCGAGCGGGTTGTCCTTGTGGACGTAGACCGCGAGCGTGTCGACGGCGGCCGGGACGGCGGTCGGCTTGTAGCCAAAGGCCTTCTCGAAGTCGTCGATCTCCTTCTGCTTCATCGGGCGCGACATCGGCCCGAACGTGGAGGAGCCGTTGATCAGCGCGGGCGGCGCGGTGCCGGAGCCCTTGCCTTCGACCTCGACGGCGACGGCGGGGTAGTGCTTCTTGAAGCCCTCCGCCCACAGCGTCATCAGGTTGTTCAGGGTGTCCGAGCCGACGGACTTGACGTTGCCCGAGACGCCCTGGATCGGCTTGTAGACGGGGAGCTTGGCGTCGACCTGGATCGACTGGGCGAGGGCAGCGGGGGCCGCGAGCAGGACCGCGGCGAGAGCGAGGAGCTTCATGGGGTATCGCTTCCGGTTGGGGTGGTTGGGAGCGTGCGGATTGGACCCTCGTTCTGCAAAGATCCCTTCAAGGGACGGCGAACGCGGCGTCATTCGGCGCTCGCTCGCAGGGCCGCGGGCCCGCGGGAGCTCGGTGCCGGGCTGCGGGCGCGTCGGGGGCGGGCCGGGCGGGGATCGGGTATCTGGCGTCCGGCGTCCGGCGGTGGACGACAAGCTGATGGCGGCAGGCGGCAGGTGGTGTCCCGTGTTCCGCGGGCCTCTCGGTCTGCCTTGAACAAGTTCAAGAAAGTGGTTGGACGCGTTCGGTTGAACGCGTTCAAATCTGGCTGTGAAGCTCGAACCCAGCCCTCGAACGCGGTCCTCGGCCTGGCTCGGCGTCCTCGCGGGGATCGCCCTCGGCACCGGCTATGGCGTGCTGGCGCGCGGCCTCGCGGAGCGCGGCCTCGTCTTCGACGTGATGAGCGTCGCGTTCCTGTTCGCCGTGCCCGTCGCGATGGGGGCGTTGAGCGTGCTCCCGCTCGCTCGCCCGACGTGGGTGCACGCGGTCGGCCTGCCGGTCCTCTCGTGCGCGGGGACGCTCGCGATCGCGATGGCGTCGGGTTGGGAGGGGCTGATCTGCGTCGCGATGGCGCTCGCGCCGCTCGTCCTGGCCTCGATCCTCGGTGGCATCGTCGCGCTGCTCGTCGTCCTCGTCGTGAAGGGTGTCTCGAACCGAAAGGGGCCGCCTGCGCTCGCCGTCCTGCCGTTCCTGCTCGCGTGGGGCGAGCGCGGCCTCGAGTCGCCGGTCAGCACGCGCGTCGTCGCGGACGCGATCGAGATCGCCGCTCCGCCGTCCGCCGTGTGGGAGGAAATCGTCGAGGTGCCGCCCATCCGCCCCGACGAGCGCCGGCCTGCCCTGTTCACGACGCTCGGGTTCCCCGCGCCGACCTCCGCGATCGTCGACCGGCGCGCGGTCGGCGGCGTGCGCGAGGCGCGCTTCGAGGGCGGCGTGCTGTTCCTCGAGCGGATCACCGTCTTCGAGCCCGAGCACAAGCTCGAATTCACGATCGACGCGCAGGAGGAGCTCATTCCGCCGACGACGCTCGATCCGCACGTGACGATCGGCGGGCCGTTCTTCGACGTGCTGCTCGGCACGTACGAGCTCGAGCCGATGGAGCACGGCACGCGGCTCCACCTGACGAGCCGTCTGCGCGTCTCGACCCGCTTCAACGTCTACGCCGGCGCGTGGGCCGATCTGGTCATGGAGAGCATCCAGGACAACATCCTCGAGGTCGTCCGACGGCGCGCCGAGGCGCGAGCGGCCACGGCCAGGTGAAGCTGGAGTTCCCGTCCATCCGCGGGACAGGCCAGGTGAAGCTGAAGTTCCTGTCCGTCCGCGGGTAGCGCAGGGTCGGTTCGCTCCCAGTCCCCGGGGTCTGCGCGGTCCTTCCTCGCGCTGGAATCGGAGTCCTGCATGCTCCTCGTCGGTTCGATGCTCGTCTACGCGGCCTTCGTCCGGATCGTGATCTGGACGGAACGACCGCTCCCCTGCGCCGTCGCCTACTCGCTGACACTCGTCGCTGCCGGGGGGCTCTTCGGCGCGACGTGGACGGCGGTCCTCGTCGGGGCCGTGATCGACTTCCTGTACGCCTGGGGCTGGTTCGAGCTCCTCGTGCGCACGTTCGGGTCGTGGCTCTTCTGGGGCGCGCTCCTCGGCGGGCTCGCGCTGCCGTTCTTTGCGCGCATCGCGCTGCAGACCGTCCTCGGTTGACCGGGGCGGCCGATCATCGACGCGGCGGCTGCGGAGCGGTACAGGGAAGGAGCCGGAGCATGCCGACCCCCTTCCAGATCCGCCGTGCGACCCGCGACGATGCCGCGCGCTTCGCGGAAGGGCGCCTGGCGCTCTTCCGCGAGATGTCCGACCTCGCCGAGGGGCCCGACCACGACGCGCTTCTGCGCGACACGCGCGACGTGTTCGCGGACCAGATCGCGCGCGGCGCGACGCTCGCGTGGCTCGCGCTCGACGCGGCGGGCCACGTCGTGGGCTCGGTCGCGCTGCACGTGTTCGAGCGCCTGCCGTCCGTGTCGAACCGCGTGCCGTTCGAGGCCTACGTCAGCCACGTCTGGGTCGCGTCGGCGTGGCGACGTCGCGGCGTCGGTCGGGCGCTGATGGACGCGCTCGCCGCGGAGGCGCGCGCGCGCGGCGCGCAGCGCATCCGGCTGCACGCGACGGAGCCGGGGCGCAAGCTCTACGAGGCGCTCGGGTACCGCCTGCGCTCGAACGACATGGAGCTCCGACTGTGAGCGTGGCAAGCGGCGTGCGGCGTGCGGCGTGCGCCACGCGGCGTGCGCTTCACGGCGCCGACGCGCGTCGAGGCCTACGGCACGGTCGCGGTGTTCCTCGACCTCCACGGGAACCGCTGGGACCTCGTGCAGCCGACGAGTCGCTGACGCGCGCTCACGCCGAAGCCGCCGCGGCTCTGCGGCGCGGCCACCAAGCGATCCGTAGCGTGACGAGGACGAGTAGCGCGAGTCCGCTGATCACGAACGCGGGCCAGGGCGTCCAGAACGAATCGCCCCTCAAGGTGAACGCGATGATGCCCAGGTAGACGACGCTCGCCGCGAACACGGTCAGGGCCGCGTCGAACCCGGTGAAGCGTCGGTGCATCCACGCGGTCGAGGACCGCGACGACAGGTCGAGCGCGTGCCAGCCGCCGAGCAGGGTCGGCAGGCCGATCAGGAGTTGGGTCACCGCGAATGGCCCCGAGAAGTTCCCGCCGCCGCCCTCGGGCGGCACGAGCCGGTACCAGACGGCGCCGAGCGCGTGCGCGAGCACGCCGCAGGTGATGTAGAGCCCGACGAAGAACACGAGTCCGAAGAGGAAGGAGCGCCCGAAGCCGAACTCCGCCGCGCGCCAGGCCCCGCGCTCCTCGGCGGTCCGGGGCGCCGGCACGTGCGCGACGTGCCAGGCGATCGGTCCAGTGATCAGGGCGAACAGCGCGAGCGACACGGCCAACTCGGCCACGCTCGCGTGAGGGGTGGCCATGGCGAGGAACGTCACGAGCGCGGCGCTCCACGCGAGCGCGGTGCTCGCGAGGACGAGCGGACCGCGCCAGGCGCGCGTCTTCCCGGCTGGATGCGCGCGTGCGGGATGCGGCAGCGCGCCGCTCGCCACCGAATCGACGTCGGTGCGGACGTCGCTCGCGTGCTGGTAGCGACGCTCCGGCTGCTTCTCGAGCGACTTCAAGACGATCTCGTCGAGGCGCACGTCGATCTGCACGCGCTTCGACGGTGCTTCGAAGCGGCCGAGCGGCATCTCGCCGGTGAGCAGCTCGTAGAAGACGACGCCGACGGCGTAGATGTCGGCGCGGTGGTCGACGCTCGCGGGCTTCTCCCACTGCTCGGGCGCCATGTAGTGCGGCGTGCCCATCACCTGGTGCGATCCGGTCAGCGCGAACGCGCCGCGCTCGCGGTCGAGCACGCGCGCGAGGCCGAAGTCGGCGAGCTTGACGCGGCCCGAGAGGTCGAGCAGCACGTTCTCAGGCTTGATGTCGCGGTGGACGATGCCCTGATCGTGCGAGTACTGCAGCGCGTCGCAGACCTGACTCACGATCGAGAGCGCCTGCTTCGGCTCGATCTTCGCCGCGCGCATCAGGTGGCGCAGGTTGGCGCCTTCGACGTACTCCATGACGAGGTAGCACCATCCGCCGCGCTCGCCCGAGTCGAAGATCGTGACGATGCCGGGGTGGGAGAGGCGCGCGAGCGTGCGCGCCTCGCGACGAAAACGCTCGACGAACGAAGGGTCGGAGGCGTTCGCGCGCGCGAGGAGCTTGAGCGCGACCTTCCGGTCGAGCTCGGGGTGGCGCGCGCGGTAGACGAAGCCCATGCCGCCCTGGCCGACGAACTCCTCGAGGACGAGCTCGGGGAAGAGCGGCGCGATCGCGTCGAGCGGCGGCGCGGTTTCGCGCGGCGCGCCTTGCGTCACGATCACCTCGCCCTCGTCGCGCATGCCGACGGCGATCAGGCACTTCAGGCACAGGCCGTGGGGGCTCCGGGCGGGTTCGTAGGCGGTGCCGCAGCGCGGGCAGGTCTTCGGGGTGGTCATGCGAGCGACTGAGGAAGCGCCGCGGCGAGCTTACCGGGCTTCCGGCACTTTCGTGGCGCGGGAGGGGGGCTGTCGCGAGGGGCGCTCCAGGCCAGGGGGCTTCCGAGCCCTTCCTCAGCCCGTGAGTGCGGCGAAGAGAGCCGCGAGCTCCGCGTCGACCTCGGTGGGATCGTCGACGATCGCCGCGACCTCCGCGCGCAGCGCGCCGCGCCAACGCTCGCGCAGGCGGTGCGCCGCGACCTGCACTGCGCCTTCCGTCACGCCGAGCTCCGCGGCGAGCGCGCGGTGGGGGAGCGCACCGGGCGCCGTCAGCGTTCCGACGAGCACGCCGAACGCGCGCGCCTCGCCGCGCTCCGCGTAGTCGCGCTCGACGGAAGCGAGCGTGCGCGCGAGCAGCTCCTCGGCGAACGCGCGCTCGTAGGCCTTTTCCGGCGTAGCGTCCGTCGCGGGCTCGAGGCGCCACTGCGAGTCGGCGCGCTCGAAGTCGAGCGAGAGCGGCGCGCGTCCGCCACCGCGCTTCTCGGCCGTGCGCTTGTCGTGCTCGTCGGCGAGGTAGTGCTTCAGCGCCACGAGCAGGAACGCGCGGAAGCGCCCGCGCTCCGCATCGAGCGTCGCGAAGTCGGCGCGCTCGAAGAGGCGCAGGAAGAAGCCCTGCACGAGGTCCTCCGCCGCCGCGCGGTCGTGCCCGCGGCGGCGCACGTAGTGGTAGAGCGGCATCCAGTACGCCGCGCAGAGCTCCGAGAGCGCAGCGCGCGCCGTCGGATCGCTGCTCTTTCCCGCGGCGAGCACGAGGCTCCAGCGCGTGCGCTGGAAGCCGAGGGCGTCGGGGCCGGTCGTACTCACGGAACGATGCTACCCCACGGTGTCTGCGGCACGGACGCCCCCTTCGATCGTCCGCGCGACCTCGTTTGAGGAACCGCCGGGAACGCTCATAGGCGGCGTGCTGGACGCGCGGCACGAGACAGGGACCGGCTTCACGCTTCTGAGTTGAAGCGGAGTGCAGGCCACGCGGCGAATCGGGCGCGAGGGTGGCTGGTTCCCCTCGGCGATCGGTCCTGTGGCTCGCCGCCCCAGGCTTGGGGCGGAGCTAGGGCGCCAGGGGGGAGGAAAGGTGAATCGATGGCGGCGCGGGTTCGTTCGCGTGAACGAACCCCCAGGACCCGAGACAGGGCGGGGGTACTCGCGTAGACCCTCAATGCACGTAGAGAGCGCCTGAGAGTGGCTTGGATGGCAGGTCCATCCAGGGCGCCCCAATGAGTGTCTTCGCATGGGCGTAGCCCAGGCACCATCCAAAGTTGTCGCGAGTGCCACCGTCACCGATGAGCTTGGATGTCTGGGTCCAAACATTGGAGAGCTTAGCGAAGAAGTACACCGCCCCCGCGCTCCCGCCACTGGGCGTCTCGTTCATCCAATTCGCCTGAGCGTGGGCCCCGACGACGAAGAAGAGCGGATTGTCCCGGATCAGTACGCTGCGGCCGAATCCCGGGCCCGGTGTCGTATCCGACGGGGAAAGCACAGCATCCAGTGCCCAGGTCGACCCGGAGCGCTTGAATACACACACGCTTCCCGGGGTCGTTGCCCCAGCAGCTGTCGTTTGCGGTGCCCCGATCGCGACCCAGTTGCCCAACAAAGCCACGGAATGGCCGAACAGTCCGCTGGTTACCGGGTTGGGGTGCAGAAGAGTCGCTTGCAGCGACCACGTACCATCCAAACGGATGAACACGTAGGCCGCCCCGGAATTCAAGCCTTGTACGGTTTGCCCAGGTGCACCTACCACGAGCATGAGGCCGGCTGGATCGACCCCGGCTGCGAGCGCCCACCCGAAATTGCCTCCGACCTGGGGATCCGGGCTGGACAGACTTCCAAGGCTATAGACGGAACTCTTGAGTGCCGAGAAGGTCCTCACGATGCCGGCGTTGGGCTTGCCTGGAAGATCACGACCGGGCGCTCCCACGGCTGCGGAAGTTCCGTTGAAACAAGCGACGCTGGTACCTGTCCAATCACCGGGTTGGGCACCCCAAGTCTCCCGCGAAACGAGGGGCCATTCGCTTTCCGTCTTCCGATAAATATATGCCGCGCCCTGGTCCTCCGAAAGGTTGCTGGCCAGTGCATCTGCTCGAGGGGAACCGATGACAATGAAACTGTCGCCGCCGATCGAGACGCTTTGTCCAAAGGCGTCGCCCGTGCGCACCCCAACGTCGGACAGACCCCTGGGCACTCCCCAAGTGGTGCCGATCCAAGTGAAGAGCATCGCCTTTCCCCCTCCCGAGCTCGATGCCCCAAAACCCGGAGACCCCAGGAGCAGAAGATCGCCCGAGGTCGAAACGGCAGATCCGGTACGATCGCCCGACTGAGGCTTGTGAACGGCCAATCGAGTCGTGGCGGTCTGCTGGAACGGGTGCGGCGAAGCAAAGGCGCTCGCGCTGGAGGACACGACGCTCATCGTGACCACTATGGCGATGCACACGGAGCGAGCAGGGAACATGGAATGAGCTTTCGTTGGGCACACGGTGAACCGCTCGATTCGAACCGCGGCCGAGGAAGGTGGTTCGCGTGAGGACTCCAATGCTAGGGGCTGGCGTCGGAGATGGGAACGGGATTCCACGATGCCAACGGTCGCCGACGAAGCGTGCCCCACCGAGCCTGTAGGACCTCGAACTCGACGGGGTTAGCGGCGATCATCCATGTGTCCCTGGGCTGTCCAGGTGCGGGCCCACGTGAACAATGCAGCCACGTGCTGGGGGATCCGCGCTCTCCGAGCGCGACCGGAGTGACCTCCTGTACGAGGCTCTGCATAGCGCTCGCGGTCCTTCTCCGCGGAGTGCTGGGACGACCTCCGGGACCGGCGGGTGAGCCCCGCGACGGACGCCACGAAGTTCATTGCGTGGCGATTCGACTGGCAATGCACGCCGGGCGGGGAAGGCGCCTTCGATCGTGTTCCATCGCGCCACTGTTCTTCAGATCACCCCACCCGGCTGGGGGGGGCGCGATGACGCCGAGCGCAGCGCGGTGCGCGAGCGCTCGTTCAGTGGACGCGCGGCGACGCGGAATGCTCCCTGGCGTGCGCTGGAAGCCGAGGGCGTCGGGGCCGGTGGACGAGCTCACGCCGTGAGCGTAGCGCGTACGCGGCGCGGCGTCGCGCTCAGCTCGTCGGCGGCTTCGTGACGTCCGGGTCGAGCTCGCGCATGTGGTGGCGCACGATCCGCCCCTGCACGACGAAGATCACGTCCTCCGCGATGTTCGTCGCGTGGTCGGCGAGGCGTTCGAGGTTGCGCAGGGCGCCCACGAGGTGCATCACGTCGCCGAGGCGCTCGGGGTGCTCGCTCATGAACTGGATCGCCTGCCCGATCAGCTCGCGGTACAGGCGATCGGCCTCGGCATCCGCCTTCCACGTGCGGAACGCGAGCTGCGCGTCGAGACGCTGCAGCGAATCGAGCCCGTCGCGCACCATCCGCTTCACGAGTGCCGCGAGCCGCGTCACGTCGGGACGGAACGGCAGCGGCGGCACTTCGGACAGGATCTCGGCGCGCTCCGCGATGTTCACCGCGAGGTCCGCCATCCGCTCGAGGTCCGAGTTGATCTTGAGCACGCCCGCGACATAGCGCAGATCGCGCGCGACCGGTTGGCGCAGCGCGAGCACGTCGAGGCAGCGCTCCTCGACCTCGTTCTCGAGGCGGTCGACCTCCTCGTCGCCGTCGATCACCTCTCTCGCGCGCGATTTGTCGCGTTCGAGCAGCGCGCCGAGCGAGCGGTCGACGGCGCGCTCGACGAGCCCGCCCATGTGGAGCACTTGGCGCGTGAGCGCGGAGAGGTCGTCTTCGATCTGCGGTTTCATCCGGGTCTTCCTCGTGGTTTCTGTTCCGGCGCTCACGCGGCCGGGCTTCGCGCGCCGTCGCGCGGTGGGTGTGCGTGCGGCTCGTTCACGCGCTCGTCCTGCGCGGCAGCCGCACGGTGAACGTCGAGCCGCGGCCTTCCTCGCTCGTCACGTCGACCTGGCCGCCGTGCGCGAGCACGATGTGCTTCACGAGCGCGAGGCCGAGCCCCGTTCCGCCCGTATCGCGCGCCCGGCCGCGGTCGACGCGGTAGAAGCGCTCGAAGATGCGGGGGAGCGCGGCGGCCGGGATGCCGATGCCCGTGTCCTCGACCTCGACGAAGACGTCCGTCGGCGTCGTGCGAACGGCGGTGCTCACACGTCCGCCGCTCGGCGTGTATTGGATCGCGTTCGCGATCAGGTTCGTGAAGCACTGCTCGAGCCGCTGCGCGTGCCCGCGCACCATCGTCGCGCGGTCGAACTGCGCCTGCACCTCGAGCTTGACGCCCTTCTTCTGCGCCGCGCCCGCGAGCGCGGCGGCCGCGGATCGGAACGGCTCCGCGATCGACAGGTCCTCGAGCGGAAGCTCGCCCTCTTGCGCCTCGAGCGTCGACAGGTCGAGGAGGTCGTTGACGATCGCCTTGAGCCGCGCCGCGTTGCGCATGGCGAGTTCGAGGAAGCGTGCGCGCGCTTGCTCGTCCTGTTCGGGATCCGAGAGCGTCTCCAGCGCGCCCATCACCGCGGAGAGCGGCGTGCGCAGCTCGTGGCTCACGTTCGCCACGAAGTCGACGCGCATCTGGTCGAGCCGTCGCACGGTGGTCACGTCGGAGAGCAGCACGACGCCCGCGCGCGGGCCGGCCTGGCCCTCGATCGGCTCGTCCGCGCCGGAGGACTCGCGCTCGTCCGCCGCGACGGGCGCGATCGACAGCGCAAGCATGCGTCCGCCGCCCGCGGGCGACGGGGCGTCGACATGGCGGGCGATGCGTTGCTCGAGGACGGCGCGCAGCTCGCGCTCGAGCTCCGGAAATCGGAGCGTCTGCCAGAGCGCGCTGCCGGTCGCGAGCGGTGCGGGGAGCCCGAGCAGGCTCGCCGCAGCCTGGTTCATCAGGAGGATGCGCTCGTCCGCGTCGACGGCGACGACGCCTTCGGCCATGCTCGCGAGGATCGTCTCCAGCTCCGCGCGCGCCGCGCGCTCGCTCTGGACGCGGCCCGCGAGTGACTCCGCCATCGCGTTGAGCGTCCCGGCGAGCTGGCGCGTCTCCGCGGGGCCGCGCGGCGCGATGCGCCGATCGAGCTCGCCGGCCGCAAAGGCGCGCGCTTGCGCCGCCATGCTCTCGAGCGGACGCGCCAGGCGTCGCGCGAGCACGGCAGAAGCGACGAGGCCGAGGCCGAGCGCGAGCAGGGAGCCCGCGACCAGGCTCTGGTGCAGCGTCGACAACGCGCGCTCCATCTGGGAGAGCTCGGCGGCGGCGCGCACACAGCCGAGCACGCGCGTCGTGGTCCCGTCCGTACGGCTGACGCGCCGCGCGAAGTAGTGCGTCGCGTGGCCGGTCGTCGCGCTCTTCCGCTCCTCGACGCCGCGGCCCGTGCGCAGCGCATCCTGGATCTCGGGCCGATCGGCGTGGTTCGCGAGCGGCAGCGGCGACTCCGAGTCCGCCAGGACGACGCCGTCCGCGCGCACGATCGTGAGACGCAGACCGGTCGCGCGTCCGAGTTCGACGATGTGCTGCACGTACTCGGGCGACGCCTCGGTCCGCGCGAGCGCTTCCGCGGCGGGTTCCGCGATCAGGTCCGCGGCCGTTTCGAGTCGCGTCTCGACCTCGGCCTGATGGAACGAGCGGATGCGGACCTCCCCGATCCACGCCGCGGCCCCGAGGATCAGCACGAGCACGGCTGCGAAGGAGCCGAACACGCGCGTCCAGAGGCGGTCGAAGCTCATGACGTGGGGCGCATCACTCCGCGTGCGCCGTCGGCGTCTCTCGGAACTTGTACCCGAGCCCGCGGATCGTGACGATGTGCTGCCCGTAGTCCCCGAGCTTCTTGCGCAGGGTCGCGACGTGGACGTCGACGTTGCGGTCGATGATCACCGCCTCCGTTCCCACGATCGCGTCGAGCAGTTCGTGGCGGGTGAACGCGCGGCCCTTGTGCGCGACGAGCCAGTGGAGGAGCTTGAACTCCGTCATCGTCAGCACGACCGGCTCGCCTTCGAGCGTGACCTCGTGCTTCACGGGGTCGACCAGGAGCTCGCCGAAGCGCGCGACCTTTTCGAGCTCCAGCCCGTCGTCGCCGCGCACGGAGCGCAGGCGGGCCGCGATGCGCGCGAGGAGCTCCTTCATCCCGAACGGCTTGCGGACGTAGTCGTCCGCGCCTTGCATCAGGCCGACCACGGCGTCCGTCTCCTCGCCCTTCGCGGTCAGCATGACGATCGGGATCGACTTCGTGCGCGCGTCCGCGCGGAGGCGCCGGCAGATCTCGAGCCCGTCGATGCCTGGTAGCATCAGGTCGAGCAGGATCAGGTCGGGGAGGCGAACGCGCGCCTCCGCGAGGCCTCGCTCGCCGTCGTGGGCGGTGAAGACCTCGTAGTGCTCGCGGACGAGGTGATGCTTGATCAGCTCGACGAGGTCGGGCTCGTCGTCGACGATCAGGATGCGGGCGCGCTTCATGCGAAGAGCGTGCGGGGACGCGGCGCGCAGGCTATCAAGTCTCCATCAGGACTCGATCAAGACGCCGGCTTCTGGGGGCGCGAGCGACCGCGGAGGGTGAGGAGCAGGGTCGTGGCGAGGCCGAGCGTGAGGCCGAGCACGGCGGGGCCGAAGGCGACGAAGGGAAGGAGCCAGCGAGGCTCGATCCGGGGGCACGGGCCGATCAGGGCGAGGCCGACCAGCAGACCGAGTGCGGTGAGGACGGCGGTCAGCAGGAGACCGAGGAGCGCGCGGAGAAGGAGGGGGAGGGGCGAGCCCGGCGGGTGGGGAGTCGGGGGCGGCATGGGGAGCTGTCTGTCCGCAGGATGCAGGGGCGGGGGAGCTGGGTTTCGGCCGCCTTGGCGTGGGGGAGCGTGTCGGTCGGGACGTCGTTGCCAGGTGAGACGATGCAGGCGGAAGGGACGCAACGGAACATGCCGGCTGCTCCGCATTCCGGACCCCGCGCAGGCCTGGGCCGGAGGACTCGCCGCAGGCCTGCGCGGGGTTCGAGTGGCGCCCAGCAACGAGCGGGCGGCATGGCGAAGATGGGTGCCCGGCGCGGGCACGTTCGAGGGACTTCGCTCAGCGGCGAGCCGAGTGCCCAGGTGCGTGTTGCGGGGCGCGTTGGGCGGTCTCGATGGGGCCGCGCGACTCAGACCCCGGCGATCAGGCGGCGCGTCGGCCGCAGGCGTCGACGAGCTCCTTGGCCTCGAGGAGCGAGAGGCCGCCTTCGCGGCGCGCGAGCTCGATCGCGGTCAGCGGATCGCCGCGCTGGACGAGCTCGGCGATGCGGTCCTCGATCGGGCGTGTGGCGTCCGCGATGCGCTCGACGCGCGGCGTGGTCGAGGTCGTGATGCGGCGCGCGAGCTCCCGCAGGAAGACCGGGCCGAGCCACTCGACCTGCACGACGCCGTCCTCGGGCACGACCACCGGCGTGTGGTGGTAGCGACCGCGCGAGCGGAGGCCGAGGAAGGTGCGCTCGGGGCCCGGGCGCGTGGCTTCCGCGCGCAGGAGCGCCTCGAGCTCGCGCGTCTCGACGCCAGCGAGCTCGAGCACCACCCAGCGGCGCGCGGGCGGCGCGCGGCGCGCGGTCCCGCGATCGACGTGCTCGACGAGCTTCGACGCGCGCGCGAGCTCGCTCCACGGGAGGAACACGATCGTCGGGCCGTCGTCGGGGAAGTGCGCGTTCTGCCACGAGCGCAGGTTCAGGTACACGCCGTCCCACGCGGTTCGCGCGGACCATGCGCTCTTGCGCCACGCGTTGCGCGCGAACTCCGCCGTGCCGTGCAGCACGAGCACGCCGATCAGGCCCGCGAGGAGCAGGATCGGCGCGGAGGCGACCCAGACGTACCAGGGGACGGAGTCGATGGCTCGCGCGAGCTCCGCGCGCAGGACGACGGGAACCGCGAGCAGCCCCCAGAGGAGCGCTGCGAGCACGGTCGGGCCGACGCGACCGGGGCGGAACGTCCGCTCGATCCCGACGTCGGCGAGCTCCCGGGAGGTGAGGAGGCGCATCCCGCCCTTGTCGGCCGCCCACGGGCCGGCTCTGGATGCGCGTAGCGATTGCCCGCGTGCACGACCCGGCGCGCTCATCTCGGCGCGCTCATCTCGGCGCGCACGACCCACCGCGTTCGACCCACCGCGTTCGACCCACCGCGTTCGACCAGGCACCCTCGACCCGGCACGTCCGACAGAGCGGCCACTGCGCCCGGTCCGGCGCGACGAAACAGGGCCTCGGGCGCCTCCCGACAGGTCTGCGTGCGAGCGCGCCGACACCACGCGGGCCGGGGCTCGCATCGACCGCGCGCGCTCCGCACACTGCGCGGCCCCCGATGCTGCACGATCTCGCCCTGCGCGACGCCGTCGACCTCCCCGACTACGACCTCTGTGTCGTCGGCACGGGACCCGCGGGCGCGGTCGTCGCGAGCGCCCTCGCGGGCAGTGGTTTGCGCATCGCGGTGCTCGAGAGCGCGCGCGCGGCCGACCGCGAAGGGCGACGCGCTGCGCGCGCTCGAGAGCGTCGGCCTCCACGTGAAGGAGTGGTCGCGCGAGCGCGTGCTCGGCGGCGCGTCGACGACCTGGGCCGGGCTCTCGAGCCCGCTCGATCCGATCGACTTCGAAGCCCGGGCGTTCGCGGGGAGCGATGGCTGGCCGATCGCGCGGGACGAACTCCTCCCGTTCTACGCAGAGGCCGCGCGGAATCACCGCTTCCCGGCGCTCGCCGACTTCGGACCCGCGGGCTTCGCGAAGCTGCGCGCGAAGGGCGAGCTCCAACCGACGTGGTCGAAGCTCGAGGAGAAGGTCTTCCTCGCGCGCAGCGAGCCGCAGGACTTCGGCCGCGAGTGCGCGGCCGCGTGGAACGCGCCCGAGGTCGACCTGTTCCTCGACGCGACCGTGGTCGAGCTCGAGACGCGCGCGCCGGAAGCCGCGGACACGCGCCGGAAGGACGGAGCGCAGGAGCGCGCGAGCGGTGGTGCGCTGCCGCGTGTGTGCGCCGCGCGCGTGCGCACGAGCCGCGGAGAGCTGCGCGTCCGCGCGCGCGCGTTCGTGCTCGCGACGGGCGGCGTCGAGAACGCGCGGCTCCTGCTCGTGTCGCGCGACGCGTGTCCGGCGGGCCTCGGGAACGAGCACGGGCGCGTCGGCCTGGGCTTCATGAACCACCCGAAGAACTACTTCGGGATCGTCGAGCTGACGCGGCCCGTCATGTCGGCGCCGTACTTCTTCGGCTCGCTCCACGCGGGGTTCGCGGGCTACGCGGGCTTGCGCTTGAAGGAGGACGTGCAGCGCGAGCTCGGGCTCTTGAACAGCTATGCGCGCTTCGAGCCGTTGTTCCCGTGGTCCGACGACGAAGGCGTCGAGTCGCTCGTCACGCTCGTCAAGCGCAGCCGCGGCGCGTTCGCGCGCTGGAAGAAGGGCAAGGAAGGCGAGGTCGTCGAGCTGCGCGACTGGTCCGAGACCGGCGACGACTCCGAGCTGCAGAGCCGGCGCGGCGGGACGGTCGGGCTCCTCGCGAACGTCGCGCTTCACGCTCCGAGCGTCGCACAGTACGCGTGGTTCCGCGTCGGAAAGCGCCGGCCGCGCGTGAAGCGCGTGCGCGTGCGCAACTTCGTGGAGATGCAGCCGTCGAGCGCAAACCGCGTGACGCTGTCGGACCGTGTCGACGCGCACGGCGTGCCGCTCGCGCGCGTCGCGCACGCGTGCACGGAGCTCGACCGGCGCTCGCTCGTCGAGCTGCACCGCGTGCTGCGCGCGGAGCTCGAAGCGAACGGGATCGGCCGCCTCGAGGGCGACCTCGCAGGCGCGGAGCCGTGGCCCATCGACCAGGACGCGAGCCACCACCTCGGCGCGACGCGCATGGGCCGCGACCCGCGCGCGTCGGTCGTCGACGCGGACCTGCGGCTCCACGGCGCCGCGAACCTGTGGATCGCGGGCGGCTCCGTGTTCCCGACCGCCGGTTGCGCGAACCCGACGTGGACCATCGCGGCGCTGTCGCTGCGTCTCGCGCGGCACCTCGCGGGCGTCCTCGGACGCGGAGGCGCCGCGTGAAGCGCGTCTGGATCGTCGGCGCGGGGAAGCGCGTGCGCGAAACGGCGCTGCCGGCGCTCGCGTCGCTCGCGGGCGAGTTCGAGGTCGGCGCCGTGCTCGCGCGCAGCGAGCGCGAGTTGCAGGCCGCGGGCCGCGCGTGGCCCGTGCGCACGTTGAAGAGTCTGTCGGGGAGCGAGCTCGGCGACGACGACGTGCTCTACGTCGCCGTCGGCAAGGACGCGGTGCCGTTCGTGCTGATCGACCTGATGCGCTTCGACCGCGGCCGGCTCGAGCTCCTGATCGACACGCCCGTCTTGCGCTTCAAGCACCTGCGCCACACGCCGCTCCTCGCGCCGTGGAAGCGCGCGGGCGTCGCGGAGGACGTCGCGTTCCTGCCGTGGTACGAGACGGTCCGCGCGGCGGCCGGTCCAGTCGAGCGCGTGGTCTTCGACCGCTCGGCGTACGCGTACCACGGTTGCGCGGCGGCGAAGGCGCTCGTCGGCGCGGAGCGCATCGCGAGCGCGCGCCGGAAGAAGATCGCGGGCGGCGCCGAGCGCACGTACGCGTTCGACGGCGGGCGCCGCGCGATCGTGCTCGAACCGCGCGACTACGCGCAGGGCCGCGTCGTCGTCCACGGCGCGCGCGCGTCGGTCTCGGATCGTTGGGAGCCGGGTGACGGGCCGCGCGAGGAGCGCGAGGAGCGCGACGGGACGACGTCGCCCGCGCGCGCGCGGCTCGACCTCCTGCCGATCGTCGACCGCGGCCTCTGCGTCGGCTTCCGCGCGGGCCCGCACGAGACGCGCCTCGATCCGCGCGAGGCCGAGCTCACGCGCGGCGACCCCGACCGCGCGAGCGTCACCGCGCGCATGGAGTCGATGAAGCGCATCGGCTTCCGCCGCTTGCTTCAGTCGATCGCCGCGGGCCGCGGCGCGTATCCGGTCGAACAGGGCCTCGACGACATGGCCGTCGACTGGTTCCTCGAGCGCTTCCGGTCCTACAGAGCGAACGCGCTCACCGACGTGCGCGAGCCCTTCGCCCGCTGGTTCTGGGGACTATTCGGCCGGCTACGGTGAGGCTCACGGCCACCAGCGCAGCTCCACTCCGTTCGTGAAGTTGTACGTCGCCGGAGTGCAGAAGGTAGCCGCGTTGCGGTAGCGCGCCTGGTACACGAAGGCCTGCCCGGGTTGCACGAGGCCGCGAAGGGAGATCGGCAGCTGGCCCGGCTGCGGGAAGGCGACCGTATTCGAGCTCGCGCCGTTCGACGCGATGCGGAGGAGGCCTCCACTCGTGCAAAGCAAACCGTCGCCAGAGACCTCGAAGAAGTTCGGGAGATCGTTCCCGCCCTGGAACAGGGTGACGCTCGCGTTGGCGACGCCCGTCGCGGTCATCACGAGCGTGTCCGCGCCCACCGAGCCGATCCCAGCCGCCGTGAGCTCCGCGCCGAGCGGCTGGAACGAGTTCGCGCAGCCGCGGCCCGGTCCGCCCTGATTCCCGCAGGGACAATCCGCGAGTGTTCCATCGCCCGAGCACATGGCCTGCGCCTGCGTCGCGCCGCGGCGGACGACGACGTCGTCCACGAGCCAGCCGAGGAACTCGTTGAACCCGGTGTCGCCGGGCCACGTGACGAAGCGGATCACGACCGCTTCGCCCGCCAGGTTCGAGATGTCGAGCGTGCGCCTGCGCCAGCCGCTGTTCAACAGCAGCCGTGACGCGAGCACCTGTCCGTCCGACGCGCGACGAACCTCGACGGTCCAGGTGTCCCACACGCCATCGCCCTCGCCCTCGGAGAGCGTCGTGAAGTCGAGCAAGAGGCTGGGCGCGTCCGTGGGTAGCGGGATCGGCTGGAGCAGGGTCAGCGCGGGGAAGAGGCCCCAGTGCCAAGGAACCGGGCTGAAGTCGCAGGTCGACTCGCTCCCGAACCAGGCGGCGTGGGTGCCGCTCGGGAGCGGCGTCGCGCCCGCGTGCCCCGTTAAGCACGAACTCGATGCGTCGGCGAGGTGCCACAGGGTGCCGACGCTCCAGTTGCCGAGGCCGGCCTCGAAGTCCTCGTGGAAGAGGACCTCCTGGGCAGGGGCGGGAGCCGGCGCGAGCGCGGCGACGAAGGAGAGGGTCGGGAGCAGGTGCATGGGGACCTCCTGGAGTCGAGCGAAAGCGGTGCGGACCTTCGACCTCCATTTCCCGTACGCTCGCATCCGTTGCGGGGATTCGTCCGCGCAGGAGCGATCTCCGCGATCCGGATACGTTCCGCCGCCCGTTGCAGGCCTCGACGCGTTGCGGTCGACGGCGAGGTCGCGGGTCGCTCGCGGGAGTCCAGGCCTCCACGTGCCGCGGCGGGGGAAGCCCGTCGCTCTCGTCCGGGGTCAAGCGAGCAGCTTGGGGCTTGGGCGCCTCCCCGCCTGCGTCCGGGGCCGTTGCGCCGAGTGCAAGCGCCGCGTGGACCCGGCATCGGACCGTCGAGCCGGGGTCAGCGGAAACCTCCCGACGCTTGGCCGTCCCCTGCGGTGGACTTGCGTTCACTCCCAGCGCGAGATGACCACCTTCTTGTCGGTGTAGAAGTCGAACGCCTCGCGGCCGTGCGCCTTCAGGTCGCCGAAGAAGCTGCCCTTCGCGCCGCCGAAGCCGAAGAAGCTCATCGGCGCGGCGACGCCGATGTTCACGCCGGCCATGCTGGCCTCGACGGTGTACTTGAACGTGCGCGCGCTCTTGCCGCTCGTCGTGAAGATCGAGCTCGCGTTCGCGAGCGGCTGCTCGCGCGTGATCGCGAGCGCTTCGTCGAGCGAGCCGACCTGCATCAGGCAGAGCACGGGCCCGAAGATCTCCTCGCGCGCGATCGTCATCTCGGGCTTCACCTTGTCGAACAGCGTCGCGCCGAGGAAATAGCCGTCCTTGGGCAGCTGCGCCTTGCGGCCGTCGACGACCATCTCGGCGCCTTCCTTCACGCCCTGTTCGATGTAGCCCGTCACCTTCTTCTTGTGCGCTTCGCTGATCACGGGGCCGAGCGTGACGCCCGCCTTCGCGCCGTCGCCGATCACGAGACCCTGCGCGCGCTGCTTCATCCCGTCGCGCAACCAGCCGTGCGCGTCGCCGACCGCGAGCACGACCGCACCCGCGAGGCAGCGCTCGCCCGCGCAGCCGTAGGCCGAGTCCGTGATCGCCTTGAGCGTGAGCTCCTTGTCCGCGTCGGGCATGACGATCAGGAAGTTCTTCGCGCCGCCGAGCGCCTGCACGCGCTTACCGTGCGCGGCGGAGAGCTCGTAGACGTGCTTCGCGACGGGCGACGAGCCGACGAAGCTGACGCCGCGGACGAGCGGGTGCGTGCAGATCGCGTCGACGACCTCCTTGCCGCCGTTCACCAGGTTGAGCACGCCCGCGGGGAACTTCGCGTCGTGGATCAGGTCGAAGACGAGCTTCTGCGACAGCGGCACCTGCTCGCTCGGCTTGCAGAGGAACGTGTTCCCGCACGCGACCGCGAAGGGATAGAACCAGAGCGGCACCATCGCGGGGAAGTTGAACGGCGCGATGCACGCGAAGACGCCCATCGGCTGGCGGATCGACTCGCAGTCGATGCCCTTCGCGACGTCCTCGAGCACGGAGCCCATCAACAAGGACGGCGCGCCGGCCGCGACCTCGACGCACTCGATGCCGCGGCGCACGGAGCCGCGCGCCTCGTCGAGCGTCTTGCCGTTCTCGCGCGTGACGATGCGGGAGAGCTCCTCGGCGTTCTTCTCGAGCAGCGATTTGAGCTCGAACAGGTAGCGCGCGGTTCACGGCGGGCGTCGTGCGCCAGCTCTGCCACGCCTCGTACGCCTTCTTCGCGGCGCGATCGACGTCCGCGGCGCCGCCGAGCGGCGTGAGCGCGAGGACCTCGCCCGTCGCGGGGTTCTTCACGTCCTGCGTCGCCTTCGCGAACGAATCGACCCACTGGCCTCCGACGTAGTCCTTCAAACGCTGCGCGGTCATGACGTGCTCCTCGTGCTCGGTGTGGTGCGCGGCGAGCGTAGCCATGCGCGGTGGGGGCAACAAGGCACAGGTGCGG
Organism: Planctomycetota bacterium; assembly: GCA_016714045.1. Taxonomy (GTDB): domain Bacteria; phylum Planctomycetota; class UBA1135; order UBA1135; genus JADJNY01. Next base: position 286,953 of record JADJNY010000001.1, read on the forward strand.
ACCTTCGACGGCCGCCGGGGACTGGCGCGGAGTTTCGTCCGGACCGTGTACGCGCCCCGATCGTCGGGTGAGTTGGCCGCAGCGTGGCGCGTCGTCGTCGGACCCACGCGCTGGAACTCGCGCGGCTTACCGATCCCCGGGGAACTCCGTCGACGAACGTCCGTGCCACCGGCCGATCAGGAGTGCCCGCGCGCGAGCGGCGTCCCGCGCGGCAGCTCGCGGATCGAGAGCAGCCCGTGGCGCCGCCAACCGACCGTGAGCAGCCACGTGCGCGCTCGCGCGAGCCACGTCGAGGCATTCCGCGGGGCGGGAGCGTCCTTCCAGCCGTTGAACGCAGCTGCCGACGTGCACGGATCGAGGAGCTCGCTCACGACGACGCCGTGCCGCCGCGCGTTGCCGAAGACGTAGGCGAGCACGTTGCGCACGTCGCGCGGCGCGCGGAGCTCGCGCGCGTGGTAGCGGTCGGCGAACACGGCGCCGGCGCGATTCCACAGCCGGTTCAGCGCGCGCGCGATGCGCACCGCGAGGCCCTTCAAGCCGCGAGCGAGCGCGCGCTCGTCCACGGCTTCGCATACGAGGTGCACGTGGTCCCCGAGCGCGCCGTAGTGCACGAGCCGGAACCCGAGCCGCTCGGCGCCCGCGCGCAGCACGTCGCGCAGCACAGCGTGCGTCGCGCTCGCGCGCAGGCTCGGGAGTCCCTTCGCGAGCTTGAGCGTGACGTGCAGCGGAGCGCGGCCCGAGAGCTTCGGCCGCGCGCGATGCGGCACGGACGCGCGCTCGGCGACGCGCTTGCGTCCCGCGCCAGGACGCGCGCCGCCGCGGCGAGGAAACGCGAACGAGGTTGGGCCTTGATGGACTTCATCGCTCTGCTGCAAGGACGCTCGGGACTCGAATTGGGCACCGAAATCTCGAGAAATGACGCCTCGAAGTGAGCCCGAACCGTGCGCGCGACGAGGATCGCTGCGACGGGAGCACGTCCGTCACGAGGACCTCGTCCCGCGCACGGTGTCCGCGAGTCGAGCTGGTCGCGCGACGAGGTCGACGGGCCCGTTGAATGGGCAGACATCTAGTCGACGAGCGCTGCAAGGACGCGTAAGGGGACGCGCTCGTCGTTGCGCCGCACGGCAGGCGCCCCGTCGATCCGTCGTGCGTGCGGGCCGACGCTCCTCAGGGTCGACCGAGTCGACGTCCTTCCGCGGTCAACTCTCCGAGTCGATGCCGTACACCCACGCCCCGATCCGCCGGAAGGAGCCCAGCTCCGGCACCTCGCCGTAGTCGCACTGCGGGCGACGCACGAAGAGCTCGCGGTATCCGTCCGGACGCCGGACGTGCAGCTCCCACGCCGACGTGCCGCGCCGCGTGACACCGTCGAAGGGGCCGAGGAGTTCCTCGAGGAGCCGTCGGTGCCCTCGCCAGGCTCGTGGGTCGTTCTCGAGCGCGGCCGCGGCCTCGATGCGCGCTTGCGGGGCGCCGCGCCAGCGCGCCGCGTCGAAGGTCCCGCTCGAGCGCGTTCGCGCGCGCTCGATGCGCAGCTCCTGGACCGCGCCGGTCTCGCCGACCTCGACGACGAGCACGGCGCGCTCCGCAGGGCCGATGGAACTCTGTCTCTCGTTCGTGGCCGTGCTGTCGGCGGGTCCGAGGTCGTACCAGCCGATCATCGGGTCGAATTCGCCGTCGAGCGGCGTGAACCAGAAAGTGCATCCGGCGAGCCTTGCGGGAAGCCGATCGAGTTCGGACGGCACGAGCTCCTCCAAGGAACGCGGCGCGTGACCGTTGCGCGCGCGGAAGCGCTCGATCGCTTCGATCACGGGCTTCGACTCGACGTCGAGGCGCCAGACAGTCCATCGAGCCGACGCCCAGCTCGTCGCGAAGAAGGTCCCGATGCACGCCGCGCTCGACGCCAGCGCGATCGCCCAGGAGACGAGGATGGTCCCGAGCTTCCTCTCGCCGCGCTCCCAAGCGAGCACGACGATCACGATCCACACGAGCAGCGCGGCGAGGCAAACCGGGAGCGCGTAGGCCGCCAGCACGATCCAGAGCAGGGCGTCGTCACCCGCACTCCATTCGTAACGCGCCACGCCGATGCCCAGCGCGACACAGCTGAGGGCGAACGCGAAGAGAGTGCGTCGCCGGAGCCGTGTGCCGGGGTTCGGGTCCGAGAGCCACCGCATCCTCTCACGAGCCTGCAATAGCCCACCGCGAGTCGCAAGCTGATGCGTCCCGACCGGCGGAACTCGCGCGAGGTCGTCGGTCCTCGCCCGCGGTCCATCGCCGCTCTCGCAACTGCGCGGACCTCTTCCCCCGGAGCGGGGACGTGGTCGCTTCGTCTGCGCCGGACTCGATGTGCAGGGGACCGATCTCCGCACGGCTCGAGAACGGAACGAGACGCGAGGGCTCTCGAGCGCGCTGCCGAGGCACGGCCAGATCCTGGCGAGCGACGTCGCGAGGTACGCGCTTGAATGGGCAGACATTCGACGGAAGAGGCGTCCAGCTTGGTCCCGCGCACGAATGCCGCCACGAACTTGCGCTCGACGCGTTCGCGCGCGAGGTGCACGCGCTCCCGGCTCCAGGAGGCGCGTTCGGACGAGCCATGTCGCGCGGGCGACGTCCCCGAGTGCGGGCGGGCGTCGAGACGGCGCTCGCGAACGTGCCTGACGGGCGAGCGTCCTCGGGGCGACGGCTCGAGCGGCCGCGTGCCTTCCGCGAGGGTCGCGCGCGCGCCACGCCGGCGCGCAGGGCGGCGCGCGAGTCGACGCGTGCGCTCGCCCCGAAACGACCGCGCGGTGCTCCCGAAGACGCACCGCGCGGGACGGACCTTCGCTTGCGTCGCGCTCGCGCGCGACGCGTTCGATCTCAACCTCCGATCGCCGCCTGCGCCGCCGCGAGCCTTGCGATCGGCACGCGGAACGGCGAGCAGCTCACATAGTCGAGCCCGACCTTGTGGAAGAACCCGATGCTCGCCGGGTCGCCGCCGTGCTCGCCGCACACGCCGACCTCGAGGTTCGGGCGGACGCTCTTCCCCTTCTTGACGGCCATGTCGACCAGGAGCCCGACGCCCTTCTGGTCGATCGACTGGAACGGGTCCTTCTCGTAGATGCCGCGCGCGATGTACGCCGGGAGGAACTTGCCCGCGTCGTCGCGTGAGAAGCCCATCGTCATCTGCGTCAGGTCGTTCGTTCCGAACGAGAAGAACTCCGCCTGCGTGGCGATGCTCTCCGCGACGAGCGCGCCGCGCGGCGTCTCGATCATCGTGCCGATCAAGTAGTGGATCGTCTCCTTGCGCTCGGCGAAGACGAGCGCCGCCGTCTTGCGGATGACCTCGGCCTGCGCGTTGAACTCCCGCACCGTCCCGACGAGCGGGATCATGATCTCGCACACGACCGTGGCGCCCTTCGCGCGCGCGTCGAGCGCCGCTTCGAGGATCGCGCGCGCCTGCATCTCCGTGATCTCGGGGTACGTGACGCCGAGGCGGCAGCCGCGGTGGCCGAGCATCGGGTTGAACTCCGCGAGCTCCTCGACGCGCATGCGGATCTTGCCGAGCGAGACGCCCATCTCCTTCGCCATGACCTTCTGTCCCGCCTCGTCGTGCGGCACGAACTCGTGCAGCGGGGGATCGAGCAGGCGGATGACGACCGGGAAGCCGTCCATCGCCTTGAAGAGGCCCTCGAAGTCGCCGCGCTGCATCGGGAGCAGCTTCGCGAGCGCCTTGCGCCGCCCCGCTTCGTCGTCCGCGAGGATCATCTCGCGCACCGCGACGATGCGGTCGCCCTCGAAGAACATGTGCTCGGTGCGGCACAGACCGATGCCGGTCGCGCCGAAGCGCCGTGCGATCGTCGCCTCCGCGGGCGTGTCCGCGTTCGTGCGGATGCCGAGGCGGCGGAACTTGTCGGTGAGCGACATCAGCTTCCCGAAGTCGCCCGAGAGCTCGGCGTCCTTCGTCGCGATCTTGCCGTCGAAGACCTCGCCGGTCGAGCCGTCGAGCGAGATCCACTCGCCCTCGCTCCACGTGCGGTCGCCGATCGACATCGTGCGCGCCTTCGGGTCGACGTGCACCGCTCCGGCGCCCGACACGCAGCACTTGCCCATGCCGCGCGCGACGACCGCCGCGTGCGAGGTCATGCCACCGCGCGCCGTCAGGATGCCCTTCGCGACGCTCATGCCGCGCAGGTCTTCGGGGGAAGTCTCCTGGCGCACGAGGATCACGTTCTTGCCGTTCTTCGCCCACGTCTCCGCCTCGTCGGCGAAGAAGACGATCTGTCCGCTCGCGGCGCCGGGCGACGCGGGCAAACCGCGCGCGATCACCTGCGCCGACGCGCGCGCGTGCGCGTCGAACACGGGGTGCAGGAGCTCGTTCAAGCGATCCGGCGTCATGCGCAGGAGCGCCGTCTTGTCGTCGATCATGCCCTGCTCGAGCATCTCCATCGCGATGCGCACCATCGCGGCGCCCGTGCGCTTGCCGTTGCGCGTCTGCAGCATCCACAGGCGCCCTTCCTGGATCGTGAACTCCAGGTCCTGCATGTCCTTGAAGTGCTGCTCGAGCTTCGTTTCGGCGCGCAAGAGCTCCTGGTAGAGGGCGGGCATCAGCTCCTCGAGCGACGGGTACTTCGCACGCCGCTCCGCTTCGTCGACGAGCGCGAGCCGTGCCCAGCGGCGCGAGCCCTCGAGCGTCACCTGTTGCGGCGTGCGGATGCCCGCGACGACGTCCTCGCCCTGCGCGTTGACGAGGAACTCGCCGTTGAACAGGTCTTCACCGGTGCCCGCGTCGCGCGAGAACGCGACGCCGGTCGCGCTCGTGTCGCCGAGGTTGCCGAACACCATCGCCTGCACGTTGACCGCCGTGCCCCACGAGTCGGGGATGTCGTTCAGCTCGCGGTAGACCTTCGCGCGGTCGTTGTTCCAGCTCTCGAAGACGGCGACGACGGCGCCCCAGAGCTGTTCCCACGGATCGGTGGGGAACTCGCGGCCCGTGCGGGCGCGGATCAGCGCCTTGAAGCGCGCGACGAGCTCCTTCAGGTCGTCGGCCGACAGCTCGGTGTCGAGCTTCACGCCGCGCTTCTCCTTGATCATGTCGATGATGACCTCGAACGGGTCGTGGTCCTCCTTCGACACGGGCTTCAGGCCCATGACGACGTCGCCGTACATCTGCACGAAGCGGCGGTAGGAGTCCCACGCGAAGCGCTCGTTGCCCGCCTTGCGCGCGAGCCCGGCGACGGCCTCGTCGTTCAGGCCGAGGTTCAAGATCGTGTCCATCATCCCGGGCATCGAGGCGCGCGCGCCGGAGCGCACGGACAGGAGCAGCGGATCGGCGGAGTTGCCGAAGCTCTTCTTCATCTCTTGCTCGACGTGCTTCACGCCGGCGAGGACCCCGGCCTCGATCAGCTTGACGACCGCCGCGCGACCCTCGCGCGTGAAGACGGTGCAGGCCTCCGTGCTGATCGTGAAGCCGGCGGGCACCGGGATCCCGATGCGGCACATCTCGGCGAGGTTCGCGCCCTTGCCGCCGAGGAGGTTCTTCATCGCGGCCGCCCCCTCCGTCCTCGTCGCGCCGAAGACGTAGACGTGCTGCGTCGCGGCTGGGGACTTCGAGGTGGAAGGGGATGCCGGGGTCGAGGTTCGGGTCATGGTCGTACTCGTGTCCGCGGGGCGGAGGTTCCGGGCGGGCGCGATCGGCGCACGCCACGACCTCATTGCATCGCCACACGGCGCAGACGAGCACTCCGCACAGGTGCGCAGCGGCCGGGCATGGAATGCGGGCGGCGCGGCGCAGCGTGGCGCGATCTGACCCTGCGCGTAGCCCCGTGGTCGCGACGCGGGTGCAGTGCGCCGCGCGAGCCGCTTCGAAAGGAGGCTCTCAGCGCTCGTCGCCCGTGCCGCCGTCGTAGCCCAGCCCGTGCAGCGTATTCTTCGTTTCCTCGGAGGCCGCGCCGATCGCGAGCGGCGGGCCGACGTGGAGTCGCAGACGCGCGCCCTCGTTGCGTTGCTCGCGGAGCGCCTCGCGCATCGTGCGCGCCGAGCCTTCGATCGCGTCGGTGCGCCAGAGGTTCGTCGTCTCCCCGGGGTCGTTCACGCGGTCGTAGAGGTGGAACTCGCCCATCCCGAAGATCTTCCAGCGCGCGTCCTGCACTCCGAACGTCCGCGCGTCCGCCGCGAGCTCGACCGGCGGGCGGGCGTCCATCGGCTGGCCGCGCAGCGCGGGCGCGAAGCTCGTGCCCTGCGTCGGCTTCATCGGCGCGAGCCCGAGCACGTCGAGCAAGGTCGGCGCGATGTCGACGAGCGACACGAGCGCGTCGGACACCGCGCTCGTCGTCTGTCCCGGCGCGTGGACGAGCAGCGGCACGTGCAGCGTCTCGTCCCAGAAGTGCCCGTGCAGCACGGTGCCGTGCTCGAAGAGGAGCTCGCCATGGTCGGCCGTGACCACGATCCACGTGTCCTCGAACCGGCCGAGCTCCTCGAGCCGCCGGAAGAGCGCGCCGAGTTCGCGGTCCATCGAGCGCACGCCCGCGTCGTACTGGTCGGAGATCAGGCGCTGGACGTCGGGATCGGGGAGCATGCCGGTCGTCTGGATCTCGATCAGGTGCTGCGTGCCGCACTTCCCGCTCGGGCTGCAGCCGTCGTACGGACCCGCGTACCAGCTGGTGAAGCGCTCGGCGTCCTCGGAGGTCGCCTCGTAGGGCTTCCGCTCGTCGTCGGAGTGCGGGTCGAAGTAGTGGAGCTTCAGGTAGAGCGGGGCTTCCAGCGGCTGTGCGAGGACGTCCTCGACGAGGACGTTCTTCTCGCGCGCTCCGCCCTCGACCTGTTCGTAGCGGTCGAAGCCGCGGTCGAAGCCGAACTCGGGCGCCATCCACGGGACGCTGTCGACGATGCCGATCGTGCGGTACCCGGCCTCGTCGAGGCGTTGCGAGAGCTTCTTCACGGTCCGCGGCAGCGCATGCTGCGGATCGACCCGGTGCACGCTCGGGTAGAGCGACGTCGAGAGCGACATGTGCGCCGTCAGCGTGAAGCCCTGAGGCGTGTACGCGTGCTCGAAGCGCGTCGCGCGCTCCGCGAAACGGTCGAGCTCGGGCGTCGTGCCCTTCGGATAGCCATAGCAACCGAGGCGGTCCGCGCGCAGCGTATCGAGCGTGATCACGATCACGTTCGGACGACGCGCGCCCGCTTGAACGGAGCGTGAGGTGTACAGGAGGCCCGCGAGCAGGACGACGAGGAGGAGCGCGGGGACGCTCCAACGACGGACGCGCGACGGCGCGTGAGGAGCGGGATCCATGCTCGCACCCTACCCTGCGCAACCTTCGCGTCACGTTCGAGCTCGGAGAAACTCCTGTGCGGCGCACGAAGTGGGTCGAACCCTTGAGAGAAGTTGACGCGGGCCTGAAGCAGCGAGCGCGCGCCCTGCGAACCTCGGCGGAGGAACCCGCGCGCGATCTACGCGCCCGTCCGTGTCAATCGGTTCGGTCCCAGCTCACGCGTCCGTCGCCCTCGATCGAGATCGGCGCTCCGCTCGCGCGCGCGCCCGACGCGACGCCGTGCGCCTGCAGCCAAGCCTTCGCGCGGCTGCCGAGCTCGCGCACCTCGAACCACGCGCTCTTCTGGTACGTGCGCGCGTCGCACTGCGTGCCCTGGGCCTCGATGCCGTTCGCCTTCGCGCTGTAGAGCGCGCGCGGGAGGTGGAAGCGCTGCGTCACGACGATCGCGCGCGTGACGCCGAAGACGTCGCGCGCGCGGACGAACGTGTCCCACGTCGAGAAGCCCGCGTGGTCGCAGAAGACGTCCTCGGGCCGGACGCCGTGCTCGAGCGCGTACCGTTTCATCGCGTTCGGCTCGTCGTAGCGCTCCGCGCCGTGATCGCCGGAGAGGAGCAGCTTCTTCACCCTGCCCGCGCGGTAGAGCTCGACGGCCTGCGCGAGCCGGTCCTCGAGCGCGTGCGACGGCGTCCCGTCCGGCTTGACCGCGGCTCCGAGCACGATCGCGACCGGCGCGTCGTCGAGCTCCGCGATCGAGGCGCGCACGGCGGAGCCGCCGAGGCGCAGCACCGTCGCGTTCGCGAGCGCGACCGCGAGCCCGGCGACGAGGGACGCGAGGACGAGCGCGAGGATCACGCGACGGTACGTCTTCGAGCGGGGGACGCGCATGGTCGGAGCACCGGGGTGCGCGCGAGGAGAGCGAGTGACGCGGCCGGGTTCAAGCGCGCTCGGCTCCGCCGGCAGCTCCGCCGCCCGAACGCGACCGAGTGCTCGCCCGCGCCGCTTCGTTTGGAGCGCGCTCGTTCGCGGGCGTTCGGCTCCCGTCCCGCGCCGGCTCCGGCGCGACCTCCTTGCCCTGCGCGAGCCGGCGCGCGCGCTCGCGGCGGCGCTGCTCGGCGAGCGGGAGCGCGGCGTGCTCGCCGGGGCGCGTGCGCCAGCGGCGCTGGTGCCAGGCCCACTGCTCGGGCGTCGCGCGGATCCAGCGCTCGTACACGGCGTTCAACCGCGCGAGCAGGTCGAGCTGCGCGTCCTCCTTGTCGAGCGCCGGGTCGAGCGCGAGCGGCTCCTCGAACGACAGCACGTGGCGTTCGCCGACGCGCACGCACTTCGCGGGGAGCAGCGGCAGGTCCGCCGCGCGCGCGAGGGCCGCGGGCGCCGTCATCGTCAGCGCGGGCACGCCGAGGAACGGCAGGAACGCACCGTCGAGCCGCCGCACCTCGAGGTCGCACAAGAGGCCGAGCGTCCCGCCGCCGCGCAAGACGCGCAAGAGCTCGCGCGCGCTCGTGTGCTGCGGCAGCGTCGTGACGCCGTAGCCCCGTCGCATGCGCTCGAGCCACCGTGACGTCGAGTCGTTCGGGCGCTCGAAGCCGATCACCGCGCCGCGCAGGCCGTGGCGGTGGAGGCGCGCGCACAGGAGCTCCCAGTCGCCGAGGTGCGCCGTGACGAGGAGCACGCCGCGGCCCGCGGCGTTCAGCGCTTCGAGCCGCGCGACGGACGCGTCGAGCTCGACCTCGGCGTCGATCCACGCGCTGCGCGGGTCGTTCGGAGCGCCCGCGCGCGCGAGGCGCAGCCACTGCGCGACGAGGCGCGCGCCGTGACGGCGCACGCCGCGCGCGATCGCGTCGCGGTCCTCCGCGGTCGTCGCGCGTCCGGGCACGAGCTCGGCGAGCTCGAGGTTCGCGCGCGTCACGTGCTCTGCGCGCGTGAAGCGCGCGATCGGGCTCGCGGTCTCGAGCGCGAACCGCAGCGCGGACGGCGGCAGGAGGCCCGCCGCGCGCGCCGCGCCCTCGAGGAGCGTCGCGCGCAGGCGACGGCGCAGCTTCTCAGCCACCGTCGCGCTCCTCGCGGCCTCCCGCGCGGGCAGCCGGGGCGGTCGCGCGGAGCGGGCCGAGGTCCGCTTCGACGCGCAGCGCGAGCTCGCGCGTGGTCGCGGCGCCGCTCCGCTGTTCCGCGAGCCATGCGTCGGCGAACGCGCGCCGCTCGTCGGCGTCCGCGTCGGCGAGGTGCGCGAGGCCCGCGCGCCACGGCGCGCCCGACCGGTCGAGCGGCCGCTCCGCGAGCGCGAACGGCGGCAGCACCCACGCGCTCCCGTCGCGCTCGACGAAGAACGCGCCGCCGCGCAGTTCGAGCGCGAGGCCGCGGTCCTCGAGCGCGCCGAAGAACGCGCCGAGCCCGCGTGCGGCGCCGAGGCGCGCGGCGCGGCGTTGTTCGGAGGGCCGCGGTCCATCCGCGCGGAACTCGCGCAGCACCTCGGCGAGCGGGCGGGCGCCGCGCGGAAGCGCGAACAAGGCGCCCGGTTCGGGAACTTCAGGTGCACGATCGGCCGCGCGACGCGCAGCGCATGGTCGGCGAGCCGCGCTGCGGCCTGGAACGCGGCGGCGATGCGCGCGGGCTCGAGTCCCGACAGCACGAACACGAGCGCGCGATCGCCGAGGTCCGCGAGCGGCGCGTCCCAGTCGAAGCGCGGCGCGCGCCAGCCGCGCGCGCACAGCTCGCGCACGGCGCGGTCGGAGAGCTCGGCCCGCGCCATCCCGCGCTGGCCGTCGTCGAGGTCGAACGCGCGCGCGGAGCTCGACGGGCGCTCCCAGCGCTTCATCGCGCGCGAGAGCACGGAGCGGCGGCGGCTGCGCGCGGCGAGCTCGACCTCGGCCGCCAAGGCACCGAGCTCCGCGCCGCCGCGCGAACGCTCGTCCGTCGCGCGCGCCCACGCGACGAGCGCGCGCTGGCGCAGCCGGACGCTCGCGCGTTCGCGCGTCGCGGCCGCGAGCGTGACGAGGTCGCGCCGCGCGCGTTCGAAGTCGGGCTTGCGGGCGAGCCGCGCTCCGTGGAAGTCGATCAGGTGCGGCGCGCCGCGCGCGTCGACGAGGACGTTCTTCTCGTGGAGGTCGGGGTGGTCGAGGCCGAGTGCGTGCGCGCGGCCGAGCAGCGCGCCGATCGCGCGCGCGAGGCGCTCGGCGTCGACGGCGTGGCCCGGAGCCTCCTGTGGCGCGGTCGCAGCGGTCGCCGCGAGCTGGCCGTCACGGCGCGCGCCCGCGGGCCGGGCGTCGGACGAGGTCGGATCCGAGGCGGTCTCCGAACGGTGCGCGGCGGAGCGCAGGAGCTCCTCGAGCTCGCGCGCGCCCGGCACGTACCGCTGGACGAGCTCGATCGCGTCGTCGGAGCGGGTGCAGGCGAGCGGCTCGGGCACGGCGAGGCCGGCCGCGAAGAGGCGCTTCTGGACCTCGAACTCGCGCCGCGCGAGCCGCCGCGCGCGCAGACCGGCGAGGCCCGTCGCCGGGACGCGCTTCACGACCCGCAACGGGACGCCGCCCTCGGGCTTCGAGGCGGACGCTGCGGCGCGGCGTGTCCTTCAGGACGACGATCTCGGTCTCGGTCACCCGCGCATCGTAGCGGCTCGACGCGCGAAGTGCCGGGCTGCTGCTGGCGATCGGGCAGTCGATTCGGCACGGTAGGGGACCGTCTCCATGAAGCTCTTCGTCTACGTGCTCCGCGAGCTCACCGCCGCGTTCCTGTTCGCGGTCGCGGGCATGTTCGTGATCGCGCTCCCCGTCATCGCGGTCGCCGCGGTGGCGAAGCTGCAGGGCGTGAACACCTCGGGGGTCTTGCGCTTCCTGCCGCTCCTGATCGCGGGCCTCGTGCCGTACGTGCTGCCGCTCTCGTTCCTGCTCGCGGTCGTCTCCACGTACGGTCGCCTCGCGGCGGACAACGAGTGGACGGCGATCCGGATGGCGGGCTGGAACCCGCTGCGCATGCTCCTGCCCGCGCTGCTCCTCGGGGGGGCCTTGTCCGTGGGCACCGATTGGATGCTCGAGGAAGCGCTGCCCGCGATCCGCCGCGCGCAGGACGGCTACAAGTTCCGCGCGATCCGCGACCAGATGAAGGAGCTCAAGCCCGGCGAGACGGAGCTCAAGCTCGGCTCCTTCTTCCTCTCGTCCGCGTGGCGCGAGGGCGAGGACTTCCTGAACGCGATCCTCTACGTCCCCGAGCACGGCCGCGAGAAGGCGCGCACGATCCTCGCCGAGCGCGTGCGCTTCCAGATCACCGACCAGGAGGTGTTCGTGTTCCTGACGAACGCGCGCATCCTGATCGGGCCCTCGGACGCTCGAAACCAGAACCCGACGTTCCGGATCGCGCTCGACCAGGTGCTCACCGAGAAGGAGGGTTCGTACGGGCGCACGCGGCACAAGACCTCGACGGAGCTCGCCGAGCTCGCGAAGGACCCCAAGACGCCCGCCGACCGGCGCGCGACCTACATCTACGAGGTCCACGACCGGCGCGCGCTCTCCACGACGTTCCTCTTGTTCCTGCTGCTCGGCGCGCCGACGGGGCTGCTCCTGCGCAAGGGCACGCAGCTCGGCGCCCTCGCGGCCGCGGTCGGCTATGCGCTCGCCTACTACCTGCTCTCGATGCGGCTCTCGAAGGAGCTCGCGACCGGCAACGTCATCCCGCCCGCGCTCGGCGCGTGGTTCGTGACGGTCGTCGGCGCGGTGGCGGGGCTCGTCCTCTTGCGGAAGGCGTTCAAGCAATGAGAGGGCGTTGGTTGAACTGGGGCGGGCGCATCGACCGCTACGTCGGCTCGCTCTTCCTCTCGTCGTACGCGACGGCGTTCCTGCTCGTCGTCGGGCTGTTCCTCGTGCTCGACATGGCGTCGAACCTCGACGACTACATGGAGACGTGGCCGGACGGTTCGCACGCGTCCACCGGGATGATCTTGCGCTACTACCTGCTGCAGGTGCCGTTCGTGTTCCTGCAGGTGGCTCCGTTCATCACGCTGGTCGCCGGTCTGTTCACGGTGAGCCGGCTCCTGAAGCACAACGAGACGATCGCGGCGCTCGCCGCCGGCGTCTCGGCGCACCGGCTCCTGGCGCCCGTGTTCCTGACCGCGACCTGCATCGCCGCCGGCATGTTCGGGCTGCGGGAGCTGCTCGCCTTCGAGCTCGCGAACAAGCGCGACGCGGTGCGGTTCGTGCTCGAGAACAAGAAGTGGGACCGCGTCTATCCGCACCTTTGGTTGCGCGACCTGAACGGCAGCTTCGTGCACCTGACCCAGTTCCGTCCGTCGGTCGGGGACCCGCCCGTGGCCGAGGCGCGCGGCGTCGACGCGATCGTGCCCTCCTCCGCGCAGAGCGTCGAGGCCGCCCGCGCGGTGTGGATCGAGCGCGACGGGCGCACGGGCTGGTGGCTCGAGGGCGGGGTCTACCGCGAAGTTCGCCCCGACCAGACGCGCATCGAGCGCCCGCTGACGATGCTCGACGGCTTCGACTTCACGCCGAGCCTCGCGCTCTCCTACTTCCGGGCGCGCGAAAACCCGCTCGAGCTTTCCTTCCACGAGGTCCGCGAGCTCATGCGCCGCGACCCCGACCGCGCCGTCTACCAGACGATGTTCCAGTACAGCCTGACGTTCCCGCTCGCGAACCTCGTGCTGCTCCTGGTCGGGCCCGATCCTCCTCCGCCACGAGCGGGGGAAGGGCGCGGAGGGCCTCGCGGCCGGCTGCCTGCTCTGCGTCTTCTACTTCTCGGTCGACTTCGTCCTCCGGAACCTCGGGCTCCAGAGCTCGATGGACCCGCGGTACGCCGCGTGGCTGCCCGTCCTGTTCTTCGGGAGCCTCGGGCTCGTCCTGTACGACTCGATGCGCACCTGACGGACGCGCGTCGGGCGCACTCCGGAGCCCTCCTGGCGCGGCGCACGACCTCGAGGCCGTCCCGGGCGCCTCCTTTATCAAGGGGGAGGCGGATCTCTACGATAGGGACGGGAAGGAGGTCCGCCGATCGTCGTCGGTGGGCCGCACCGTCCAACCGACCCCCGACCGCGACCGTGCGCGGTCCCGGGGGTCCCCCCGTGCCGACCGAGACCCCATGCGCATCGAACCCCGCACCTCCGCCCTCGCGCTCCTCCTCGTCCTGTCCGCCTGCTCGTCGACGCGCGAGGCGGATTCGAACCGGGTCGAGTGGCTGATCGTCCACGGGCGCTACCAGGAGGCGGTCGACCGCGCCGCGAAGCTCGCGGCCGACAAGCCCGGTGACGCGGCCGCGCAGCGCGTGCACCGCGACGCGACGCTCGCGTTCCTGCTCGAGAAGGGGCGGCGCCTCACGTTCGCGGACCAGGACCTCGAAGCGCTCCAGGTCTTCCACCAAGCGCAGGAGCTCGCGCCCGACCGCAACGAGGCCGTGACGTGGATCGAGAAGACGCGCCACAAGCTCGCGGACCACTTCCTGGCGCTCGGCCTCGAAGCGCACGCGAGCGACAAGCTCGACGTCGCGATCGAGAACTACGAGCGCGCGCTCCAGTTCGACCCGGGCAACCGCGGCGCGCTGTCGGGGATGGCGGACGCGACGCTCGCGGTGAACTACCGCGAAGGGCTCGGCAAGGCGTACTACGAGGACGGCTTGCGCTCGTTCCACACGGGCTGGCTCGAGCAGGCGAAGGGTGAACTCGGCAAGGGCGACAAGTACCTCGACAGCCCGCAGCTCGACGCGCGCAAGCAGCAGGTCGCGATCGACCTCGCCGCCGCGCGCGTGACGGTCGCGGAGACCCCTCGAGTCCGAGAACAAATTCGACGCGGCGCGCAACGAGTACCGGCTCGCGCTCTCGCTCGACCCCGAGAACGCGAAGGCGCGTGCGGGCAAGGAGAGCTGCGACGTCGAATCGCACGCCGCGCAGATCTACCGCGACGCGGAGATGGCGATCGTGCGCGGTCGCCTCGACAAGGCGCTCGAGCTCACGGACGAGGGCACGCGCATCACGCAGAAGCAGAAGGACCGCTTCGAGGGCCTCAAGAACCGCGTGCAAGAGGCACGGTTCGAGCTCACGTACAAGGACGCGCTCGCGTTCGAGCGCGACGGCAAGTTCCAGGAGGCGATCGAGCGCTACACCGCGCTGCTCAAGCTCGCCGCCTATTACAAGGACGCGCTGACGCGGAAGGAGACGCTCGAGGACTACGTGCAGCGCGCCGAGCGCCTCTACACGCAGGCCGCGAGCGAAGGCGACGTCGCGAAGCGCCTCGACATCCTGCGCCAGATCGCGCAGTTCTGGCCCGACTACCGCGACGTCGCGGACCAGGTGCGCGAGCTCTCGAAGACCGCGCGGCCGCAGTAGCGCTGGCCGTCCCGCGCTTCGAGTCGTGACGGCTCGGGCGCGCGGCGAGGCTCGAGCGGAGTCCGTCCCCGCGCCTCACGCCCGCTCGCGCAGCACCTCGAGCGCCGCGAGCACGTCCTCGGGCGTGACGCGGCGCATGCACACCGGGCCTTCGGCGTGCGTGCAGCGGCGCGCGAGGCACGGCGCGCACGCGGGCTCCTCGCGCGCGCGCACGACGACGTGACGGCGTGCGTCGCTCCCGGGCGGAGGCCACGGCCCCGTGCGCGCCGCGTCCTGCGGCCCCGAAAGGCACGCGACCCGCAGTCCGCACGCCCACGCGAGGTGCATCGGGCCCGAGTCGCAGCCCACGAACGCGGCTCCGCGCCGCGCGGCGAGCGTGAACGCCCGCGCGAGCGCCGCAGGCCGCGCTGTCCGATCCAGTGCGCGAGTCCAGGAGCGTTCGCGAGCTCGCCCGCGAGCGCGCGACCGAGCTCCACCTCGGCCGGCCCCGACACGAACACCGCGCGCGTGCCGCGTTCCGCGAGCGCGCGTCCGAGCTCGACGAAGCGCTCGGCGGGCCACGAGCGCACGTCGCCCGGCGTCGCGAGGTGGACGAGCACCTCCGCGTCGTCGAGCGCGCGCGGCTCCTCGGCGGCTTCGCGCGCGAGCTCGTCCGCCGTGAGCGCCGGATCGAAGCGCAGCCCCGTGCGCGGGCCGGCGACGCGTAGGACGAGCGCCTGCATGCGCTCGATCGCGTGCGGACCGCGCGCAGGGTCGGCGTGCTCCGTCACGAGCCAGGCTCCCGCGCGCTCGCGCCAATCGGAGCGCGCGAGGCCCGTGCGGATGGGCGCGCCGGAGATCCGCGTCGCGACCGCGCTCTTCAGGTTGCCCTGCGCGTCGACCGCCCAATCCGGATCGAACGCGGCGAGCTCGCGCCGCAGGGCGTTCCACGCCCGGAGCCCGCCGCGGCGGTCGAACTCGATCACGCGCGCGAGGCCCGGGAGCCCGCGCAAGAGCCCCGCGAACTCCTTCTGCACGGCCCAGGCGACCGCGGCCTCGGGATGCGCCGCGCGCAGCGCGTGGAAGACGGGTAGCGCGTGCACGACGTCGCCGAGGTGCGACAGGCGGACCAGGAGGATGCGACGCGGCGACTTCGACACGCGCCGGATTGGAGCACGCGATCGCCGCCGGTCAACGGCGGGCGCACCGTTCCTCGGCGGCGCGGATCAGAGCTCCGTGCAGCCTTCGTCCTCGAAGCCGGCGTGGCGCGCGAGCAGATGCCCTTCGCCGCGTTCGTGGCGCAGGAGGTCCTCGAAGAACTCCGCGAGGCGCGCGGCCTGCGCGGGGAGGGGCGGGAGGCCCTCCGTCTCGCGGTGGCCGAGCTCGTCGACGAGCTCCTGCGTGCGCAGCGCGAACGCGCGGTGCTGGGCCGTGAACTCCGCCGTCCAGGAGCAGAACTCGGCGCTCTGCAGGCGCTCGCCGAGCGCGCTCCATGAGAGCTCCTCGTGCTCGAAGTGCGCGAGCAGGCGCGCGCGCAGGACTCCGAGCTCGCGCGCGAGGGAGCCCGTGCCCCGCCCGCACATCCGATCGGAGAGCGCCTGCGCGAGGCGCGCCACCTCGCTCCGGACGTGGGCGTGCTCGTGGGCGACGGACTCGTGCTCGTGCGGCCGAACGGGTTCGTTCATGGCGTCCTCCGTGTCCGAGCGCGCGAGGATTGGCCGGGCGTCCGACGTCGCGGAGGGGCCGCGGAGGCGCCGCGCGCGCGCGGCGCGCACCGCATCGGCCGGAGATCGCGATCAACCGTGTTCGGCGACGCAGCGAACGACGTCGAAGCTCGTGACGATGCCGGCCAGCTTCTTGCCGTTCGAGATCACGACGCGGTGGACCGCTTCGCGCGACATGAGCTTGCAGAGGTCTCGCAGCGACGAGTCCGCGTGCGCGGAGATGACCTTCGCGGTCATCCAGTCGCAGACGCGCTCGCGCCCGAGGAGCTCCTCGGAGTACTCGTCGACGTCGAAGAGGCCTTCCTCCTCGGTCAGCTCGTCGTCGAGCCCTTCGAGCCGCTCGCCCGCCGCGCGGATGCCCTTGCCCTTCTCACGAGCGAAGCGCGCGATGTCGCTGCCGCTCAGGACGCCGACCAGCGTCCCGGAGCCGTCGACGACGGGTGCGCCGCTGATGTGCATTTCCTCGAAGAGCTCGATCGCGCTCTCGAGCGAGTCCTCCGGACGCAGGGTCGCCACGTCCGTCCGCATGATGTCCTTGGCCAAGATCCGAGTCAGGGTCTGCATGTTCGTTCCTCCGGGAGCGAGTCGCGCTCCGACTCCGAGCATCGCTCGTCGGCCCGTGCGCGACATGCGCTCCAGTGCGCAGCGCGCGTTCGGCACGTGGGTATTGCGACCCATCTCTCGGAGGACGAGTCTCGTCCCTCCGGTCACGTCGGCGGGAAGGGAGCGCGGTCGATGGGTGGATCCGGTCGTTGGTGGCGCGTCGTCCTCGTCGCGGCGCTCGTGGGCGGGCTCGCGTGGCTCGCCGTGCTCGGGCTGCGCCCGGCCCCGATCGCCGTGCGGACCGCGCTCGTCGCACGCGGCGCCGTCGAAGCAACCTTGTCCAACACGAGCGCCGGCACCGTGAAGGCCCGCGTGCGTTCGAAGCTCTCCGCGGCGACGGCGGGCAGCGTGGTCGAGCTCACCGTCCAGCGCGGGAGCCGTGTCGCGAAGGACGACGTCCTCCTGCGCCTCGAGTCCGCGACACAGGCCGCGAACGTCGCGCTCGCCGAGCGCGCGGTCGAGTCCGTGCAGGCCGTCGAGGCGCGCTCGTGTATCGTCGCGGAGCGCGCCGCGCGCGAGCTCGCGCGCAACGAGCCCCTCGCGAAGGACCGGCTCGTGTCGGACGACGTGCTCGACGGACTGCGCAGCGCCCACGCGCTGGCGCGCGCCGAGTGCGCCGTGAACGCAGCCGAGGTCGCGCGCGCGCGCGCTGCGCTCGACCTCGCGCGCACGGAGCTCGACCGCACCGTGCTGCGCGCGCCGTACGACGCGATCGTCGCGGAAGTGCCCGTCCAACTCGGCGAATGGGTCTCCCCGTCCGTGCCGCTCGTCAGCGCGCCGGCGGTGATCGACCTGATCGACCCGTCGTCGATCTACGTCGGCGCGCCGATGGACGAGGTCGACTCGGCGCACCTCGCGCCGGGCGTGCGCGCGCGCGTGACGCTCGACCCGTTTCCCGGGCGCTCGTTCGCGGGCCGCGTGCTGCGCGTGGCGCCCTACGTCCTCGACGTCGAGCGCCAGAACCGCACCGTCGAGATCGAGGTCGAGCTCGACGACGCCGCGTTCGCGCGGACGCTGCTCCCCGGCACGTCGGCCGACGCCGAGCTCGTCCTCGAGGAGCGCGCGGACTGCCTGCGCGTGCCGACGGCCGCGCTGCTCGCCGGCGCGCGCGTGCTCGTGCTGCACGACGGCCGGCTCGTCGAGCGCGCGTTCGAGCTCGGCTCTGAACTGGCAGTGGACCGAGGTCCGGACCGGCCTCGAGGCCGGCGACGAGGTCGTGACGAGCCTCGAGCTCGCGGAGGCCGTCGCCGGCGCACGCGCGGTGCGCACGGAAGGCGCGCCGTGATCCGACTCGCGGGCATCGGACGGCGCTACGTCTCGGGCGGCGGCGAGCTCCGCGCGCTCGCGGACGTCGACCTCGTGATCGAGCGCGGCGAGCACGTCGCCGTGATGGGGCCGTCCGGCTCGGGGAAATCGACGCTGCTCAACGTGATCGGCTGCCTCGACCGGCCGACGGAGGGGAGCTACCGCCTCGAGGACCGCGAAGTGTCCGAGCTCGGCGACGAGGAGCTCGCGCGCGTACGGCGCGAGGTGCTCGCGCACGTGTTCCAGGCGTACTACCTCGTCGACCGGCTCGATGCGCTCGAGAACGTCGCGCTGCCGCTCCTCTTCGCGGGTACGCCGACCGCCGAGCGCAGGGAGCGCGCGCGGGCTGCGCTGGCGGAGGTCGGGCTCGTCGCGCGCGCGCACCATCGCCCGGGCGAGCTCTCCGGCGGCGAGAAGCAGCGCGTCGCGATCGCGCGCGCGATCGTCATGCGTCCGCGCCTCCTGCTCGCCGACGAGCCGACGGGCAACCTCGACCGCGCGTCGGGGCGCGTGGTGCTCGACCTCCTCGACCGCTTGAACGCGGGCGGGATGACGCTGGTCGTCGTCACGCACGATCCGGACGTCGCGCGTCGCGCTCGACGCGTGCTCCTGTTCGAGGACGGCCGGCTCGTGCGCGAGCACGACCGCGCGTCGTTCGCGGCGACGGCGGGGTGGACGCCCGTCGCGGGAGGTACCGCGTGAGGACCCTCGACCTCGTCGCGACCGCGTTCCGCGCGCTCCGGTCGCAGCGGCGGCGCAGCGTGCTCACGCTCCTCGGCGTCGCGATCGGCGCCGCGGCGGTGACGGCGCTGGCGGCGCTGGGGGAAGGCGCGAACGGCTACGTCGCCGCGCAGTTCGAGAGCATGGGGAGCAACCTCGTCGCCGTCGTGCCCGGGAAGGCGCAGACGAGCGGCCTCCCGCTGCCGTTCGTGTCGGCGAACGACCTGACGCTGGACGACGCGGCGGCCCTGGAGCGCTCGGTGCCCGGGCTCGCTCGCGCGGCGCCGCTCTCCATCGGGAACGAGAGCGTCGAGCACGCCGGACGCAGCCGCCAGGTGCTCGTGCTCGGCACGACGAGCGCGATGGCGCCGATCCGCGGGCTCGCGCTCGCGAAGGGCCGCTTCCTGCCCGAGGGGCCTCTCGATCGCGGCGCGGCCGTCGCCGTGCTCGGCGCGACGACGGCGCGCGAGCTCTTCCCCGGCGAGGAGGCGGTCGGCGCGGTCGTGCGCGTCGGCGGATGGCGGCTGCGCGTGATCGGAGTGCTCGCCGCGCGCGGCGTGCATTTCGGCGCGGACCTCGACGACGCGGTGTTCCTGCCCGTCGCGACGGCGCTCGCGATCTTCGACCAGCGCTCGCTCTTCCGCGTGCTCCTCGAGGCGCGGAGCCACGCCGCGGTGCCCGTCGTCGCCGAATCCGCGCGCGCGCTCCTTGCGGCGCGCCACCGGCAGGACGACGTGACCGTGCTGACGCCCGACTCCGTCCTCGCGTCGCTCTCCGGCATCCTGCGCGTGCTGACGCTGGTCCTGACGTCGATCGCGGCGCTCGCGCTCGGCGTCGCGAGCCTCGGGATCCTGAACGTGATGCTGATCGGCGTCGCCGAGCGGCGGCGCGAGATCGGTCTGATGAAGGCCGTCGGCGCGTCGAGCGTGGACGTGCAGCGGCTGTTCCTCGCCGAGGCGCTCTGGCTCGCCGCGTCCGGCGCGTGCGCGGGGCTCCTCGCGGGCGCGGCTCTCGCGCGCGTCGCCGCGTGGGCGTGGCCCGCGTTCCCCTCGATCGTCCCCGCGTGGGCGGCGGCGGGCACGGTCGCGTCGGCGATCGTCGTCGGCGCGGCTGCGGGCGCGCTCCCGGCGCGGCGCGCGATGCGGCTCGATCCCGTGGCCGCCCTGCGGGGGAGGTGACGCGTGCTCGCGCGCGATCGTCTGCCACTCGCGTTCGGCGCCCTGCGCGAACATCGCCAGCGCAGCCTGCTCTCGCTCTCCGGCATTGCCGTCGGCGTCGCGGCGGTAATCGTGCTCCTCGCGCTGGGGGAGGGCGCGCGCGACTACGTGCTCGCGCAGTTCGGGCAGTTCGGCTCGAACCTGCTCCAGGTGACGCCCGGCCGCACCGAGACCGCGGGGATGCCCGGCGCGTTCGGCGGGACGACGCGCAAGCTCACCCTCGACGACGCCCTCGACCTGCACCGCGTTCCGGGCGTGCGCGCGGTCGTGCCGACCGTGATCGGGCAGAGCCGCGTCGAGAGCGCGGGCCGCGCGCGCACCGTGCCCGTCGTCGGGACGACGCGGGGCGCGCTCGACCTGTGGAAGATGGCCGTGCGTCGCGGCGATTTCCTCGCGGCCGGCGACGCGCGGCGCGCGACGAACGCGGTCGTGCTGGGCTCGAAGCTCGCGCGTGAGCTCTTCGGCGCGGGCGACGCGCTCGGCGCGCGCGTGCGCGTCGGCGGCGCGCGGCTCGTCGTCGCCGGCGTGATGGAGGAGCGCGGCGACGTGCTCGGGTTCGACTTCGACGACGTCGCCTACGTCGACCTCGCGGAGGCGATGCGGCTCTACGACCGCGACGAGCTCATGGAGATCGACGTGTCGTTCACGAGCGTCGGCGACGCCGAGACGGTCGCGCGCGCCGTCCGCGAGCGCCTCGCCGAGCGGCACGGCCGCGACGACGTCACCGTGCTCACGCAGTCCGCGATGCTCGGCGCGTTCGACCGCGTGCTGCGCGTCGTGAGCTGGGCCGTCGCCGCGATCGGCGCGCTGTCGCTCGTCGTCGGCGCCGTCGGCATCGCGACCGTGATGGGGATCGCCGTCGGCGAGCGCACGCACGAGATCGGGCTGTGGAAGGCGATCGGGGCGCGGAACTCGGACGTGCACCGCGCGTTCCTGCTCGAGGCGGCCCTGCTGTCCGGGCTCGGGGGCGCGGCAGGGCTCGCGGCGGGTCTCGCGCTCGTGGCCGCCGCCGCGGGGCTGGTGCGCGGACTCCCGCTGTCGATCGAGCCGCTGCATGTCATCGTCGCGCTCGCCGGCAGCGTGGGGACGGGGCTCGTCTCCGGCTTCGCGCCGGCGCGCCGCGCGGCGCGGCTCGAGCCCGTCGACGCGCTGCGCGCCGAGTGAGCCCGCGCCAGCTACGACCGCGCTGCGCACTGGACCTGAGGGGCGTTCGAGCGCGGAGAGGCCTAGCATGCGGATGTCATGGCCCCCGACTCCGATCCGAAGCACGCGCCGCCCTTGCGATCGTTCACGATCGTCCCGCAGCCGCACGGCACGCGCCCAGCCCGCATCGAGGAGCTGCGCCGCGAGCACGACGCTTTCCGCAAGGCGTCGGCCGCGCTCCTGGAGGCGCTCGAGGCGTGCGCGTCGGCGCCGCGGGCCGCCGAGCGGCACGCCTGCCTGCGCACCGAATACGACGTGTTCGCGCGGCTCCTGCGCCGCCACTTCCGCGAGGAAGAGGCCAGCGACGTCTTCGGCACGGACGAGCGCGCGAGCACCGCCACGCGGCGCTGGGTGGAGACCACGCTCGCGGCTCACCGCGACTTCGAGTCGCGGCTCGACGCGCTCGGGCGGCTGCTCTCGTGCGAGCCGCCGTCTCCGGAGTTCGAGCCGGGGCTGCGCGCGCTCGTTCGCGATCTCTTCGAGCACGAGCTGTCCGAGGAGCGCCTCGTGCAGCGGCTCGTGTTCGAGGAGCCGGACGGGCTCGACCTCGTGAGCTGATCGCCCGCGCGGCTCCGCGGCCCGTGCGGGACGGGAAAGCGTCGTCGTCGGCGACTCCAGCGGCTCAGCGCTTGCTCCCGCGCCCTCCGGCGGCGGAGAATCCCGCCGCCCCGATGAACGTCCTGCGCCGCATCTCGACGAAGTGGATCCTGACCGTGCTCGCGGTCGTGTGCATCCCGTTCGTCGGCTTCGCGTGGTACGTCGACACGCAGACGGCGAAGCGGCAGTGGGAGGTCGTCCGGTACTACCTGCTCACGATGGCGTGCGACCTCGCCGCGCAGCTCGACGGCGAGCTGCACGAGCGGGCGCTCGACATCGAGCTCCAGGCGGAGAACCTCGCGACCGTGTGGGCGGTCGAGGACCTCGACGGCGGCCGCATCGACTTCGCGAAGCCGCTGCAGAGCGGCTTCGACCGCTTCGTGCAGAAGAGCCAGGTCTACGACCTGATCCTCGCCGTCGACGCGGACGGGCGTTTCGTCGCGTCGAACGTCGTGCGGCCCGACGGCGCGCCCTTCTCGGCGGCGGTGCGGCTCGCGCTCGAGCAGCGCGACTACCGCGCGGAGTCGTGGTTCCAGGCCGCGCTCGTCAAGCGACGCGGCGACGAGCGCCAGAGCGTGCTCGTCGACCACCACCGCTCCGAGCTGCTGCCGCCGGTCGTCGAGGTCTCGACGCCGCACCCGCAGAACTACCACGTCGGGTTCGCCGTGCCGGTGTATTCGCACCTCGAGCCCGACCGCGTCGTCGGCGTCACCTACGCCCTCATGCGCTGGGACCGCATCCAGGAGCAGATCCTGAAGCGCAAGCGGCCGAAGGGCAGCGAGGCGCTCGACGGCGTTCCGGACTCGACGAGCTACCAGATCTACCGCACGAGCTACGCGTGGCTGTGGACGGCGGACGCCGAGACGATCATCGCGCACCCGACGACATCGCTCTATGGCGCGCGCGTGTCGCGGACGCCGGTGAACCTGCCGCAGCTCGTCGACGCCGCGCGCGCGGAGGACATGGGCTTCTACCCGGAGTACTCCTTCAAGGAGAAGCGCAAGAACGCGGCGTTCAAGCACTGCGCGGGACCCGAGAAGGGCGGGCTCGGCTGGGTCGTCGGCGTCGGCATCGACAACGACGACGTGACGTCGTTCATCGAGGGCCTGCAGGAGACGCTGATCCAAGCGACGCTCTCCGTCCTCGCGATCGTCGTCGTCCTCACGGTCTTCATCGCGCGGCGGACGACCGCGCCGATCGTCGCCCTTCGCGAGCAGACGAAGCGCGTCGCCGCCGGCGACCTCACGGCGCGAGTCACCGTGCAGAGCCGGGACGAGCTCGGCGAGCTCGCGCAGTCGTTCAACGAGATGACCGAGCAGCTCGCGCAGAGCCGAAAGCAGCTGATCAAGGCCGAGAAGGACGCCGCGTGGCGCGAGATGGCGCGACAGGTCGCGCACGAGATCAAGAACCCGCTGACCCCGATTTCGCTCTCCGCAGCCCTCCTGAAGCGCGCGAAGGACGAGAAGAGCCCGGAGTTCGACTCGATCTTCGAGCGCACGATCCAGCTCGTCACGCGCCAGGTCGAGCACATGCGCAAGATCGCGTCGGATTTCTCGGCGTTCGCCGGCGCGAAGAAGCGCGCGCCGGAGGTCGTCGAGCTCGGCGGCGTGCTCGACGACGTGCTCGCCGAGCACGCGGCGTGGGCCGCGGAGGCGCGCGTCGTCGTCGAGCGCTCCGGCGGCGGCGGGAAGGTCCTCGCGGACGCGAGCGAGCTGCGGCGGCTCCTGATCAACCTCGTCTCGAACGCGATCGAGGCGATGCCGCAGGGCGGCAAGCTCGACGTACGCCTCGACCGCGTCGTCGAGGACGGCGCGCCCAAGTTGCGCCTCGTCGTGCGCGACACCGGCGTCGGGCTGTCGGACACCGTGCGCGCGCGGCTCTTCGAACCGTACTTCACGACGCGCACGCACGGGACGGGCCTCGGCCTCGCGATCTGCGCGCGCCTCGTCGACGAGATGGGTGGGACGATCGAGCTCGAGAACCTGCCGCCGGAGCAAGGTCCGGGCGCGATCGCGCGGATCACGCTGCCCGAGCATCCGGGTGCGTGACGTCGGGCGCGTCGAGCCCGAGGCGAGCGCCGAGTTCCCTTCTTCCGCACGACCTGCGCCGCTTCGTTCTTCCTCGGTCCCGAACGCGAGGGCAAGATGCGCGCGGAGTCCCGCATGCCGCCCCCGACGAATCCCATCGCGCACGCGCTCACCGAGCGCGACTCCGTGTTCGTCACGGGCGCCACGGGCTTCCTCGGCGCGGCCGTCGTGCAGCGTCTTCGTGCGCGCGGCATCGCCGTGCACGCGCTCGTGCGCTCGGTCGAGGCGGCACGCGAGCTCGCGCAGCAGGGCTGTGTCCTCCACGCGGGCGACCTGACGGACCGCGGGAGCGTGTTGCGCGCGTGCGCGGCGGCCGCGGTGGACGCGCGCGCGCGCGGCGGCGCGCTCCTCGTGGTGCACAGCGGCGCTTTGATCAGCTACCAGACGCGCGAGCGCGCCGCGGCGGTGCGCATCAACGTCGAAGGCACGCAGCACGTCCTCGACGCGGCGCGAGCGTCGCGCGCGGCGCGGCTCCTGTTCGTCAGTTCCGTCGTCGCGGTCGGCGAGTCGAAGGACGGCCGCGCGATCGACGAGACGGCGCCGTTCAACCTGGGGCACCTCGGCGTGCATTACACGGACACGAAGCGCGCGGCGGAGGAGCTCGTGCTCGCCGCGACGGACGCGCTCGACGTCGTCGTCGTGAACCCCGGCGCGATCTTCGGGCCCGCGACGGGCCGGTCGAACACGCTGAAGTTCTTGAAGGGCCTCGCGGACGGACGAGGCCCGATCGCGGCGCCGCCGGGCACGATCAGCGTCGTCGGGATCGGCGACACGGCCGACGGGACGGTGCTCGCGCTCGAGCGCGGGCGGCGCGGCGAGCGGTACGTGCTCGTCGAGCGCTACCTGCCGACGATCGAGCTCTTCGCGACCATCGCGGGCGCCGTCGGCGGCCGCGCGGCGCGCTTCGTCGTGCCGCGCTGGTTGCTCGCATGCGCGATCCCGTTCGCGCGCGCGTGGGATGCGCTGTCCCCGATCGAGCTCGCGCCGCCGCAGGCGTTGAAGATGCTCGGCTGCGAGCTCCGCCTCGATGGGGCGAAAGCGAAGCGGGAGCTCGGCTGGACGCCCGAGCCGTTCGACGACGTGCTGCGCGCGACGGTGGTGGAGTTGCGAAAACGCGGCGATTTGCCGCCGGGCTGAGAGTTTGTGAAGAGATCAGGGACGATCGTCAGGCCCGCCCAGAGGCGCCCCGGCGGCGTTGCGATTCCTCCGAGTCTTGCCGCCGAATACGCGTCGTCATCGCGCCTTGCCGGAGCGCCGCTGGACGATCCTGCCGGGCATCCCTGATTTCTTCACAGGCTCTGAGCGCGGCCTTCGACCAGCGCCACCGGCGGGTTGCCCTGCCGCGCGCGGGTCACCGGATTCCGGGCAACGATGGCGCGTCCGTCCAGGCCTCGTGCTCGACGCGCGCGACGATCTCCGCGGCTTCCGCGTCGAGACCGCGCGCCACGAGCCAGCGCGCAAGCGCGCCGCGGATGCGCGGCACCTCCGCGGCGCGGGCGCGCGCGGCGATGGGCAGCGTCCGCGCCTCGTCGGAGAGTGCGAGGAGGCGCTCCCAGGGCTCCGGTCGCGCGGGTGCGAGCTCGAGCGCGGCGCACCATCCGTCGACGGCGCGATCGCGCTCGCCACGGCGCCACGCGAGCTCGGCGCGCGCGAAGGCCAGCGCGAAGGTCGGCTCGGCGCGCTCGAACGGAGCGAGCAGGGTGGCGGCTCGTTCCAGTCCCGCAGCGTCCGCGACGAGCTCCAGCGCCCACTCCGCGGCGAGCTCGGGGTCGTTGCGGACGAACGCCCCGGGTTCGTCGGGAGCGTGACCGAGGCGCTCGAGCACGCGCCGGGCGGCGGTCGAACACGAGAAGCCAGCGAGGGGCGCGCCGTGCATGCGCTCGCGGGCCCAAGGCCGCGTCCCGTTCCACGCCGGGGGCGCGGACGAGCCGATCGCCGCCAGCAGGCGGGCTTTCGCCGCGTCGGGGTCGCGGTCGAGCTCGTCGTCGCGGAGGACGTGCACGCGCTCCAGGCCCTCGAGCCCGAGCGCCGGTCCGAGCGCGGCGCTCCAGCTCCGCGCCCACGCGAGACCGGCGAGCGCGAGTTCGCTCTCGCTGCCGCGCCCCGGGATGCGCCCGTTCGGCGCGGATCGGCCGTCGGAAGCGCAGACGATGACGTGCGCGCTGGGTGCGAGGGAGTGGAGTCGCGGCGCGTGCCGCGCGAGTTCGTAGTGACCGAGCACGAGCAGCTCGAGCCCGCTCGCGAGCGCCGCTTCCCGTGTCCACAGCGCGTCGAGCAGCGACCCTGTCCACCGCCCTAGCGCGTCCTCGATCCACCGCTGGTCCGGAGCGAACGGGCCGCGCCACGCTCGGTCGCGCTGCGCCGTCCCGCGCGCGAGCGCGTCGATCGCTCCCGCGGCGTTCCAGGGAAACACCACGCGCACGCGCGGGGTCTTCTCGAGCTCGCGCGCGAGGAGCAGGAGCGAACTGCCCGGCGCGCCACAGAGGAAGGCGACGCGCATCACGGTTCCGCCTCCGTCGCCGCGTAGAGCGCGCGTGCGGCCGCGGGGTCGAGTCCGCGCGCCGCGCACCACGTCGCGAGCGCACCGCGCGTCTCGGCGTCGCGCGCGTCGCGCGCCACGAGCGCGCCGAACGGGCTGTCGGCGCCGTCGGGCCGGGCGAGGAGCGTGCGCGCGGCGGCGAGCCCGCGCGGATCCCGACCAGCGTCGGTCTCCAAGGCGGCGAGCACGCGCCGTGCGGCGAAGCGCGCGTCGTCGCCGGCCCCGCGCGCGCGAGCGGCCTCCATCGCCGCGCGCCAGGCGTCCGGTCCGGCGAGGCCGAAAGTAGAAGCGCGCGCCGGGCACGCGCGCGCGTACTCGTCCTGCGCGGTCGGAGTCGGCGGGTAGCCGAGCTCTTCGAGCTGCGCGCGCGCTTCCGGCACGGCGTCGAACTCGACGAGCTCTCCGTGCGCGAGCGTGTCGCGCCACGACTTGCCCGGGAGCAGCATCGAGGCGAGGCGCGCGAGGTCCGCGCCCGCGTCGAGGCCGAGGAACGCGAAGAGCGCGGCGAGGACGGGCTCCCGCTCGTCGAGCAACGCTTCGTAGCGGAGCTCGTGACCGCGAGCACTGCCGAGGCGCGCGAGGTGCGCTCGCCCCGTGCGGACCTGCGCGGCCCATTGCCGTGCGAGCTCGGCGACGCTCGGCAGTCGGCCCGAGCGCCGCCAGCCGCGGTCGGCGGCGTACGCCTGGAGGGCGGACGCCGCGACGTCGCGACCGTCGCGCACGATGTGCACGAAGCGCGCGCCGGGGAACAACGCGGCGAGAGCGGGCACGTGCAGTCCGTACGGCGGGTACTTGTCGCCGTAGAGACCACCCGTCTTGCCCGCGGACGCGAGCTGCGCGTCTCCCAGCGCCGTTGCGAACGCGCGCCCGAGCTCGAGCCCGAACGCGGAGTAGCCTTTCGGCTCGACCGTCGGCGTTTCGCCGGCCGCGTCGACGACGGCCGCGGCGAGCAGCGCGAGTTCGAGCACGCGCAGCTCGTGGCTGACGAGGAGCCGCGGGTGCTCGGACAGAACGTGCCGGAGGATGCTCGTCCCCGAGCGCCCGACGCCGAACACGATGCAGGCCGGCGATCCCATGGCGGGAGGGTCGCGAGCGGAGCGGCCGGATGCAAGCGCGCGAGGCGCACGGGCCTCGCAGCGCTCCGCGCGGCCTCGGCGCGCCCGGAGGCGATGTGCGCCGTATCATGCCCCCCGCTCCGATACCCGCTTGTCTCGTCACGCCCGCGCCCGAAGCGGCGTAGCACCGCGCACCCATGGCCACATCCCACGCTCCGCGCCGCGGCTCCGCCGCTCGCAACGTCGCCTTCCTCCTCCTCGGGCTCGGCGTGCTCGTGCTCGTGCTCTGGCGGCTCCTCGCGACGCCGCCCGCGGGGACGGAGAGTGGCGGACCGGCGCCCGTCGTCCAGGAAGCGAACTCGGGCGCGCGCGCCGAGCTCGCCGTGGACGATCCCGCGCAGGCGGTCTTGGAAGGCGAGCGCGGTGCGGCCGCGCGCGCGAGCTCCGTCCCGATCGGTGTGCGCCTCTCCGGTCCCGGCCGCCTCGACGGCCGCGTGATCGACCGCACGACGGGCCTCGGCGTCGGCGGGGTGCGCGTCGACCTGCTCCCGACGCCGCCGATGGCGACCGTGTTCCTCGGCCGCATGCTGCGCATCGCGGGCATGGGCGGCGAGATGTCGAGCCGCGTCAAGCCGATCGCCGTCGCCGAGAGCGGTCCGAATGGTGCCTTCCACTTCGAGGGCGTGCGCAGCGGCGCGTGGTACGTCGACGCGCGCGGCCCGTACCACGCGCCCGAGGGCGTGCAGCGCGCGCGCGTGCTCGCGTCGGGCGCGGGCGGACCGCTCGACGTGTTCGTGCTCGGCGGCGGACGCGTGCTCGGCCGCGTGCTGCGGCCCGACGGCACGCCCGCGTTCGGCGCGACCGTCGAGCTCGTCCCCGGCCCGGGCCAGTTCATCGAGCGCGCGCGCATCGGCGACCTGACCATGATCGAGCAGAAAGCCGACGAGCGTGGGGGCTTCCTCTTCGAGGGCATCCCGCCCGGCCTCGGCTACGAAGTGACGGCGGCGGGCGCGGGCTTCGCGCTCACGCACGCGATCGACCTCGTCGTGCGCGCCAGCGCGGACACGAACGTCGAGCTGCGCACGAAGGAGGGCGGCACGATCACCGGGCGCGTCGTCAGCGCGCCGAAGGGCGAGGACGAGAAGGGGACGCCGCTCGCGGGCGCGCAACTCGGCGCCGTGCCGCGCGGATTGCGCGACCTGCGCTGCGCGGAGGAGCTCCTCGAGACGACGCACTGCGTGTCCGGCCCCGACGGCCGTTTCACGATGACGCACGTCCCGCAGGGCGAGGTCGACCTCGTCGCGATCGCGCCCGGTCACCTGCCGTCGCTCGGCGCGCACGTCGCTGTCGCGGACGGCGCGAACTCCGTGTCGCCCGATCTCGTGCTCCACCCCGGCGCGATGGTGAAGGGCCGAGTCGTCGACAAGGACGGAGCTCCGATCCCCGGCGCGCAGGTGCGCTGGAACATGGTCGACTGGCAGAACTTCGGCTTCGATTTCAGCCTCGCGCCGATGATGGCGCAGGCGGTCAAGGGCTTTTCGTTCCCGACGACGGACGAGGACGGCCGCTTCGAGGCGGGACCGTTCGCGGGGAAGGCGCCGTTCCGCGTCGACGTGACGAAGCTCGGCTTCCAGGACGGTCGCAAGGACTGGAACCCCGAGAAGGAAACGGGCGACCTCACGATCACGCTGCACCGCGGCAGCTCCGTGTCCGGCGTCGTCATGGACGGCGAGAAGTCGGAGCCGGTGACGAGCTTCACGATCACGACGACGGACCGCGTCGACGTCGAGCAGTCGGCGCCCGGCGGACGCAATCCGTTCAGCGGCGGGACGCTCTTCGAGGACCCCGCGGGCCGCTTCGAGCTCGCTTCGATCGAGCCGGGCAAGGCGCGCCTCGTCTTCAGCGCGCCCGGCTACCTCGATCAGGTCGTCGACGACGTCGTCGTGACCGAAGGTCAGGCGACGAAGGGCTTGATCGTGACGATGACGCCGGGCGGGACGATCCGAGGCGTCGTCGTCGACCAGGACGAGAAACCCGTCGCCGGCGCGCGCGTCGCCGCGTTCCCGAGCGGGGCGCGCGAGCTCGACAACACGCCCGCCGCCGCGCTGCGCAACGAACGGCGCAACGACCGCCGCGGCCGCCCGCGCATGCCGATGGAGCAGATGATGGGCGACATGCCGCCGGGCATGACGAACTACTTCGCGAGCCTCGGGCTGCTCGGCGACAAGGCGGTGATGACCGATTCGAAGGGCCTGTTCGAGCTCACCGGCGTGAAGCCGGGCGAGGTCAAGGTGCTCGCGTTCCACCGCGACTACGCGTCGGGGAGCGCCCCGGGCCTCGTGCTTGCCGAGAACGCGCCGCTCGAGGGCGTGAAGGTCGTGATGAACGCCGGCGGCGGGATCCGCGGCAAGGTCGTCGACCGTTTCGGACGCGCGGTGCCGTCGAGCATCGTCGTGGCCCTCTCGCCGACCGCGATGACGGGCGGCGGCGATCCGTCGGGCGGCGCGCTCTACCAGGGCCAGAGCGCCGCGGACGGCGGGTACGAGATGAAGCACGTGCAGGCGGGCTCCTACTTCCTCGTCGCGACGCGCGGCGACGAAGCGCTCAACCCCGCGAGCTTCCTCGGCAACTTGAACTTCGACCTCGTCACGGTTCCGCCGGGCGAGATCGTCGAGTACGACGTCGTCGACAGCTCCGCGGGCGGATGCCGCGTGCACGGCACGCTCACGTGCGACGGCAAACCGGTCGCGCGCGGAACGCTGACGGCGATCACGTTCGAGAGCGAGACGATGCTCGGCGTCGAGTTCAAGGCGGCGCAGGTGAAAGAGGGCGGCACGTTCGAGTTCCCCGGGCTCGCGCCGGGCGAGTATCAGCTCAACCTCGACGGCGCGGGGCGGCAGGTGCGCATGCGGCTCGAGGTGCCGGACGCGCCGGAGCTCGCGATCGACCTGCATTGCCCCGAAGGCGGGCTCGAGGGCGTCGTGCTCGACGCGTCGGGCGCGACGCCGCTCGCCGAGGTCGACCTCGTGCTGCGCCCGCGGGACGTCGGCGCGAAGCCGAGCGGCCTGCTCGGCTCGCTGATCGGCGGCGAAGGGACGAGCTACCGCGCGTCGACGGACAAGGACGGGCGCTTCACGTTCGAGCGGCTCGCGGCGGGCGAGTACGACCTCGTCGCGCGCCCGCGCGGCAAGGCGAAGAACGTGCACGGCCCGAGCGACGCGGCGAAGGTCGTGATCGACGAGGACCGTGTGACGCGCGGCACGACGGTCAAGCTCCCGGCGGCGCTCGCGATCGCGGGCGTCGTGAAGGACGCGCAGGGGAAGGCCGTCGAAGGCGCGGAGGTCTTCGCGAGCGCGAAGGACGCCGCGCGCGCCTCGATGGAGCGCGCGACGAGCGACGCGGACGGCCGCTTCGAGCTGCGCGGGCTCGCGCCGGGCGTCTACGAGCTCACCGCGAACAAGGACGGCTACGCGCGCACGCAGTCGACGCCGGTCGAGCTCGCGAAGGACTCGGGCAAGCTGAGCGACGTCGAGCTGAAGCTCGAGAAGGGCGTGCTCGTGATCGCGCGCATCTACGGCGCGGACGGACGTCCGGCGTCGGGCGCGCGCGCGGAGCTCGTCGCGAAGAGCGGCGGGAACGCGGCGCGGACGGCGGACGCGGGGCGCGTGATCCAGGGGCTGTTCAGCGGCGAAGGATCGAGCGACGCGGAGGGCCGGGTCGAGCTCGGGCGCTTCCTGCCGGGCGAGTACCGCCTGGAGGCGCAGCGCGGGCTGTCGAAGGGCAGCGTGCCGAACGTGAAGGTGCCGTCGGGCACCGACGAGTACGAGGTGCGCGTCGAGTTGCAGTGAGTCGGGCGACGCGGCCTGAACGTCGCGCAGGGCACGCGGATTCGTGCGCGCACCGAGCGCCCGGCCGCTCCACGCGGGCGCTCCGCCACGGCCGAGGCCTCGACGAACTCCACGCGCACCGGCTCATGGCTCCGCTCCGGCGGAGGCGCGCGTCCGTTCGCGGAGTATCCTGAAGCGACATGTTCGCCGCCCTCCTGCTCCAGGTCTCGACGTTGCTCCACCCGCTCTACCTCGGCGAGGCGCCGCCGGAGCTGCGGTCCGTGCGTCACGTCCTGATCGCGCACCAGGGTGCCGAACACGCGCCGCCCGGGGTCGCGCGCACGCGCGAGGCCGCGCTGGAACGCGCGAACGGTCTCGTCCCGCGTCTGCGCGCGGGCGCGGACTTCCGCCTCGCCGTCGCCGAGGCTTCCGAAGCGCCCGATCGCGCGAACCAGGGCGTGCTCGGCTCGTTCGCGAAGGGGATGCTCGCACTCGAGGCGGATGCCTTCCTCTTCTCGGCCGAGGTCGGCGCCGTCAGCGCGCCGATCGCGCTCCCGGACGGCGTCCACGTGTTCCAGCGCATCGACACGTGGGCCGCGGTGCTCGAACTGCGTATCGAGGGGCCCGAGTCGGACGTCGAAGCGAAGAAGCGCGTCGACTTCGTCGCGGGCGAGCTCGCGCGCGGCGCCGACTTCGTGCAGATGGTGCGCGAGCACTCGACCGACCGCGCGTGCGCGGAACGCGGCGGCCAGTTCGCGATCTACGAGCGCGGCGCGCGCGACACGTTGCTCAAGGCTGCGGCGTTCGAACTCGGCGTGGGGGAGACGTCTCCGCCCATTCGGTCGCCGCTCGGCTGGCACTTCCTGAGGCGCGTTCCGCTCTCGGCCGTCGACGGGAAGCTGCGTGAGAACAACTGGGCGCGCGTGCGGGCGATCCTCGTGCAGCACGACAAGTCGCTCGGCGCCGACCCCGCGACGACGCGGACGCAGCTCGCCGCGAAGGAGCTCGTCGACGCGCTCCTCGCCCGTGCGAAGAAGGGCGAGGACTTCACGCAGCTCGCGCGCGAGACGAACGACGACCGCGGCGGGAAGGAGCGCGGCGGCGAGCTGGGCTGGGTGCACCGCTCCATGCCGGACCTCCCGCGCCCGTTCCTCACCGTGTTCGCGATGCGCCCCGGCGACGTGCAGCAGTTCGACAGCACGCTCGGGTTCGTGCTCGTGCAGCGCGTGCAATAGAGCGAGCAATCGCCGAGGAACTTCGATGAGCTGGGACCTCTTCGTGCAAGACCTGCCCTCCGACGCGCGCTCCATCCAGGAGATCCCGGAGGACTTCCAGCCGCGCGACCTCGGCCTGCGCGCGGACTGGATCCGGCGCATCCAGGCCGTGCTGCCCGGCGCGGACTTCTCCGACCCGTCCTGGGGCACGTACGAAGCGGACGGAGTCTCGGTCGAGTTCAACATGGGGACGACGAGAGCCTCGGCTCGTTCGCGCTCCACGTGCGGGGCGGCGACTCCGCGCCGTTCGTCGTCCATACGCTGCTGGTCGGGCTGGGAGTGCGCGCCCTCGATCCGCAGAGCGAGTCCGGGTTCTTCGCGCTCGACGCGGGTTCGTTGGAGGGCTTCGAGGCGTGGCGACGACACCGCGCGACCGCGCTCCGTCGACCGCTGCCCTAGGACGCGCAGGACGATTGCGCGCCGTCACGGCGGCTCGATCGCGCGACGCAGATCGGCGCGCCAGTCGGCGAGGAGCTTCTCGCGGGCGGGCGGCGGCACGTCCGACGTCGCGTCGCGCCGGCGCCTGGATGGCGTCGAGCGTGCTCGCGATCGCGTCGGGCGCGTCCCAACCGCGCAGCTCGACCCCGTTCGCGTACACGAGCGGCGTGCGCGCGAGGCCGAGGCGCATCGATTCCTCCACGTCGCTCGCGACGGCGGCGAGCGACTCCGGCGCGTTCAGCGCAGGAGTGAACGCCGCGACGTCGAGGCCGGGCAGCGCCGCGTCGAGCTCTGGCTTCGTGAACGAGCCCGGGCGCGCGAAGAACCACGCGTGCAGCACCGCGAAATGCACCGCCGCGCAGACCGGCGCGTGCTGCCTCGCCGACGGGACGTGCGTGACCGTGACGCAGGCCGACTGCGCGACGCAGAACGACACGTACCCGGGCGACAACACGACGTGCGCCACGATCACCTGCCCCTGAGACTTGGGTCGAAGCGATGAAGGACGCGCGGGGCCGTGGCGACACGAGCCCGCGCTCGTTTCACTCGTCGGCGATCTCGAACACGGGCGCGTAGCTCCACTGCGGCGTCCCGCCCGGGAAGAACGCGCGCGCGAGCCCGGCGTCCGCGCCGTGCGCGAACGCGAGGTCCGCATGGTCGAGCTGGCCCGTGACGAGCCCCGCGCTCCAACCCGGCGGCACGGCGAGGTGCGATCGGGCGTTGCGCCGCGCCGCGACGCGTAGCCGCGTTCCCTCGCGGGCGAGCTCGTGGTCGACGCCGCCGAGGCCGAGCGAGACGGCGTCCACGCGCGAGCGCTCGAGCGCCGCGAGCCAGCTCTCCGCCGTGTCGGTGTAGAGCCCAGGCCAGTCGACGACCGCGAGTCGCGCCGCGCCGCCGAGGCGGTTCGTCTCGTTCACCGCGCCGCGTCGGAAGAGCTCGCGTGCGACCGGGTGGGAGGGCGGGAGGTGCGTGTCGACCCGTCCGCGCGCGTGCTCGCGCGCGAGTCGGCGCAGGAAGCGCAGCACGAGGTCGACGCCCGCGGGGCCGGCGACGACGCACTCGGAGAGCTCGACATCGGCGCGCACGCGGAAGCGCAGCGCGGCCTCGAGCGCGCCCGCGCGCTCGGCGACGACGGTGTACGAGCCCGGCGCGGCGCTCTCCCACTCGATCGCGGCCGCGTGACGCCGTTCGCAGCCGTCGACCTCCGCGAGGCAGCGCGCGTGGAGTTCGGGGAGCCCGGCGAGGTCGCGCTCGGCGAGGCCGCGCCAGCTCGATGTGTCGCCCTCGGTCGGCAGCGCGTGTACGGGCACGCGTTGGACGTAGGCGTTGAACGCGCTCTCGAAGCCGAACGCGCCGTAGAACTCGCTCGCGCCGATGACGACGGCGCCGCGCAGGCCGCGGTCCTTCAGCGCGCCGAGGCCCGTCTGCAGCAGGAAGCGCCCGACCCCGCGGCGGCGCGCCATGGGATGCACGCCGATCGGCGCTGCGATCGCGACGCGCACCCACGCGCCACGCAAGCGGATCGTCCGAGGGACGAACAGCGCGCAGCCGAGCGGCTCGCCGCCGTCCGTCGCGAGCAGTGACAGGCCCGCGTCGAAGTCGGGGTAGGAGCGCGCGAGCTCGCGCGCGAGCCGCGACTCGCGCTCCGCGCGCTGGAACGCCGCGTCGAGCAGGGCGCCGAAGCGCGCATCGCGGAGTGGGGAGACGATCTCGAGCTGCACGTGGAGGTGGCGCGGAGCGCGCGCATAGACTACGCGCCGCGTGACGTCCGTCGAGTCCTCTCCGAGCCCTTCGTCGCGACGTGCGCCGCGCGTCGCGGTCCTCATCCCCGCGCTCGACGAGGAAGCCGCGCTCCCCCTCGTGATCGCCGAGCTCCCGCGCGCGCGCGTCGACGTCCTCGTCGTCGTCGACAACGGGTCGAAGGACGCCACCGGGGAGGTCGCGCGCGCGGCGGGCGCGTTCGTCGTGCGCGAGGACCGACGCGGCTACGGCCGCGCATGCCTCACGGGGCTCGAGGCGTTGCTCGCGGGCCGTCACGGCGCTCCGTTCGCGCCGCTCGAGGACCAGGACGTCGTCGTCTTCCTCGACGGCGACCACTCCGACTTCCCCGAGGAGCTCCCGCTCGTCGCGGGGCCCGTGCTCGAGCGCAGCGCCGACTTCGTCGTCGGTTCGCGTGTCGCGGGACCCGAGGGCGGGCGGGTGCTCCTGCCGCAGGCGCGCTTCGGGAACGCGCTCGCGTGCGCGCTGATGCGCTTGCTCTTCGGAGCGCGGCACACGGACCTGGGGCCGTTCCGCGCGATCCGTGTCGATGCGCTGCGCCACCTCGCGATGCGCGACGAAGACTACGGCTGGACGGTCGAGATGCAGCTCAAGGCGCGCGTCGCGCGGCTCTCGGTGCGCGAGGTGCCGGTGCGCTACCGAGCGCGGATCGGCACGAGCAAGATCACGGGTACGCTCGCGGGGAGCGCGCGCGCCGGGTTCAAGATCCTGGCGTGGATCCTGGGTTGGAGGCTCGCTCTCCTTCGACCGGGCCGGGGAATCCCCAGGTTCCGTCGATCCGGCAGTACCTGATGCCGAGGATGTCGAGGAGCCAGTCGAAGGGGCCGAGCCACGGCACGACGAGCACGTCCGTCACCTGCGTGTTCGCGAGGTTCGCGTCGGAGGCGTTCTCGCGCGCGATCTGCTCCGCCGTCTTCGGGATGTCGAACGAGAGGATCGTGAACGACCACCCGCGCGAGGTGAACGTGCCCGAGGTCTGCGTGTCGCGCCGGTACTCGAGGCTCGCGCACGCGGCAAAGAGCGAGGCGACTGCGAAGCACGCGACCAGCACGGGGGCGCGGCGGGGGAAACGCGCGGAAGGTGTCATGCGGCTGAAGCTAGCAGAGCCGCCCGGCCCGAGAAAGGCGCGTCGTCCTCGCGCGCGGCGCTGGCGCGCGGTCGCGGGCTTTGGAACGATGCGTCAAGCATGACCGGAACGGACGACGTCGTGGGCGCGAAGCCGCTCGAGCGCGAGCTCGCGCTCCACCGTGCCGCGTTCCTCGCCCGGTTCGGGGGCGCGGAGGCGCCGAGCCTGTTCTTCTCGCCGGGGCGCGTGAACCTGATGGGGGCGCACCTCGACTACAACGGCGGCCCCGTCATGCCGACGGCGATCGACCGCGGGACGTTCCTCGCGGCGCGGCCGCGGGCGGACCGCAGCGTGCGGCTCGCATCGACCCTGGACGGACACGCGCTCGAGTTCGACCTCGACCGCGTGCCCGACACGAAGCGCGGCGCGTGGAGCGACTACCCCGTCGGCGTCCTGCGCCAGATGCTCGAGCTCGCGGAGCTGCGCGGCGGGACCGCGCGGCTTCCGGGCCTCGAGCTGCTCTTCGGCGGCAATCTACCCGTCGGCGCGGGGCTCTCGTCGTCCGCGTCGATCTGCGTCGGCACCGCGTTCGTGCTCGACCGGCTCTGGGAGCTCTCGAGCGAGCGCATGGAGCTCGTGCAGGCGGCCCTGCGCGCCGAGCGCGGTTTCGTCGGCGTGCAGTGCGGCATCATGGACCCGTTCGCGGTCGGGCTCGCGCGGCCGGGAGAGCTCCTGTGGCTCGACTGCCGCGACACGACGTGGTCGTGGATGCCGCTCGACGCGCGCGTCTATTCGATCGCGATCGCCGACACGCTCGTGCGGCGCGAGCTCGCGCAGGGCGCGTTCAACCAGCGCGTCGCGCAGTGTCGCGCGGCGTTCGAGGCGTTGCGGCGCCACCAGCCCGACGCGCGCTGCCTGCGCGACGTGCACATGGAGGTCCTCGACGCCCATCGCGACGAGCTCGAACCCGTCGTCGCGCGCCGCGCCGAGCACGTGATCCACGAGGTCGCGCGCACCTTCGCCGCGCGCGACGCACTTCAGCGCCACGACCCGCAGGGGCTCGGCGTGCAGATGACGCGCGCGCACGCGTCGCTCCGCGACCTGTTCGACGTGTCGGTGCCGGAGCTCGACCTGCTCGTCGAGACCGCGGTCGACGCGCCCGGCGTGCTCGGCTCACGCCTGACGGGCGCAGGCTTCGGCGGCTGCACCGTGATCCTCCTGCGCCGCGGCGCCGAGGTCGAACTCGCCGAACGCCTCGAACGCGCCTTCGAGCCACGCTTCGGGAAGAAGCCGCGCGTCGCCGTCTTCGCCGGCGACCCCGGCCCGCGCGAGATCGCGCTCTGAGGCACACCGTGAGCGTTCGGCCACCGTGAGGCCGCCCGCCCCCCCCCGCCCACCGCTGAGAGCCTCTAGAACTCCGCGTTGGCCCGGGCCGGTCCTCCGGCCCGGGCCAACGCGGAGTCCGGCATGCGAAGCATCCGACTGTGCTCCGTTGCGTCCTCTCCCCTTGATCTCCGCATCCGGCAATTGCGTCCCGACCGACCCCACGCACTCCGCCCTGCCCGCAGGCGTCCGCCCGCACGAGAGACGCGAAGCAACCGCCCCCGCCCCACCCCCCAAAAGGGAGCGGCGGGTGCCCCCCCGGACACCCGCCGCTCGACATCGAAAACAACACGTCCAGTGAATCAGCGTCGCTCGCGCACCGCGTTCGCCTTGTCGAGCACCAACTTGCCCGTCGCGTTCTCGCGCAAGGCCACGGCGTACGGGCTCTGCAGCACATCCGCGCACTG
Source organism: Planctomycetota bacterium (assembly GCA_016714045.1). Classification (GTDB taxonomy): domain Bacteria; phylum Planctomycetota; class UBA1135; order UBA1135; genus JADJNY01. The sequence goes on from JADJNY010000001.1 coordinate 324,712, forward strand.
CGCGGGGCGCTTCGCGAGCAGGTAGTTCGCCGCGAGGAGCAGGCGCGCGTCGTCGTCGACCGGATGGTCCGCGACGTATTGCTCGAGCACGGCGAGCTGCCGATCGAACTCGCGCGGGTCCGGGTACAGCGTGCGCTTGTCGAGCGTCGTGTCGAGCAGCGTCGCGTCGATCTCGAGCGCCTTCTTCAGCGAGTACGCGGCGTAGTGGTAGTCGCCGGTCGCGAAGAGCGCGTCGGCGAGGATCAGGTGGAGGACCGCTTCGTCGGGAGCGGCCTCGACGGCCTTCGCGTAGAAGTGGACCGCGTCGGCATACCGACCGTCGCGCCACGCGGCGTCGCCCTTGTCGAGGTAGACGACGGAGGCCTGTCCCTTCGCGCCGTCGTCCTGCGCGGCCTTCGCCGGCACCGGGACGACGTCGTCGGCCGGACGGATCACGCCTTCTCCGGCAGGCACGTACTGGGGTGCGGGCTCCGGCTCGGGCTCGGCGCGCGGCGCCTCCTGCACGACGACGACCGGCTCGCGGTAGATGACCACCGGGGCGGGGTCGTAGGTGTCGTACACGATCGCGGAGTAGTACGCGGGGTACGGGCACCAGCGGTACGACCACCACGGCGAGCCGCAGGACGAGCTCCACCAGAAGTTCCAGTGGTTCGACCAGTAGCCGAAGCTCCACGACGAGCACGGCCAGGCCCACGCCGACCAGCCCCACCACCAGGTCGCGCCCCAGTTCGTGTACGGGCTGCACTCGTAGCCGTGTCCCGTGTAGTACGGATCCCAGAACCAACCGGGGGAGTTGCCGGTGCAGACGCCGAACGTCGTGCTGATCGCGACCGCGACGCCGGTGCTCGTCGCCTGCGCGACGTTGCCGCCCGTGCGGACGACGTGGTCGTACTCCTTGCGGCGCTGGTGCCGAAGGTCGTCGAGCCGGTCGAGCTTCTGCTGCTGGACGGCTTGCACGCGCGCGGCGCGGATGCGGCGTTCGTGGTCGTCGGCGCCGCCCTGCTTGTCGTCGAGTCGCTCCTTGCGAAGCGATCCATCGAACGCGCGCTCCTTCACGGTGTCGCGGCCGAGCGCCTCCTTGCGGCGCTGGCCGTCGAGCTCCGGCCGCGCGCGCTCGGCGTCCGCCTTGCGCCGCGAGCCGTCGAGCTCCGTGCGTGCGCCCTCGGACTCGGCCTTGCGCCGCGAGCCGTCGAGGAGCCGAGCTCCCGGCGTGCCGGCGGTGTCGAGCGCGGCCTTGCGCCGCGAGCCGTCGAGCGGGTTCACCTTCGGGTCGCGGTCGTCCTTCGCGTCCGCGCCGCGGCGCGCGTCGATGGGGTTCGCGAGGCCGTCGAGCCGCCGTGCATCGCCGGGCTGACCGAGGTCGCTGCGCTGCTCGTAGCGCTCGCGCAGCGACTTGCGGTCGAGGCCCGCGCCGATGGGCGAGTCGAGCGGCACCGGCTTCGTGGTCGCCGCGTCCGAGCGGGCGCCGCGGCGCGCGAGGCCCTCGCCGCGGTCGAGCGCGTCGGTCCGGCGCGCGCCGAGGCCCGGACGGACCAGGCCCGTCGAGCCGCTCGGAACCGGGAAGCTCGCGCGCGGCGCGACGCCGACGCCCGTCAGGTCGATCGGCGCCGTTTGGTCGAAGACGCGGTCGAGGCGTGAGCCCGAGGTGCCGCCGGGCGGCACGCGCGGGCTTTCGCTACGGCGGCCGTCGCTCGGCGGGAGCGCATCGTAGACGCGGCGCGACGAGCCGCGGCCCGCGCCGGAAGCGCTACCGTTCCCGTCCCGGTTCGACGACGGAGCGTCGACCCAAGGAGTGGGTTGGGAGGGCGCCTCGCGGCGGGGAGCCGGAGCCGTGCGCGCGGAGTCGTCACGCCGGGTCGGGACCATCGAGCTGCCGCCCGAGTCCGGCGTCGTCGGAATCCCTCGGTCGTTCGAGCGCCGTTCCGTCCGCCCCATGTCGACCGGCTGCGCGGCGCGCGGCTCGGAGCGCATCGGCGGCTGAGCCGGTGCTTCGCGCCGCGCGGGCGGGTCGTAGCGGGGAGCGGGCGGGTCGTTGCGCGGCGCCGGTGCGACCGGGCGTTCGCGTTGGACCGGCGGAGCGGACGGGGCGGGCCGCGACACGGGTGCCGGTCGCGAACCGCCGCTGTCCCCATGCGAGGGCGCCGGTCGCGAGACCGGAGCGCTCTGCCCGCCGCCGCCGTTCTGGTTGCCGCGTCCGCGATCCCCTGCCAGGGAGCGGGCCTCCGGTGCGAGCACCAGGAGTCCCAGAGCGGTCAGGGCGGCCAGCGAGAGCGTGCGTTGGGTGGTCATGGGTTCACCTCGGGGAATCCGTCGTTCTTGTTCTGCAAACCGGGTGCCGCGGGCGTTCGGTGCCGTCCGGACCCGCAGACCGCAGTTCCGGACGCCGGACAGGGGGAGTACGGCCGGAGTCGGTCGGACGCGAGCCCGGTCCGGGCTCTCTCGCGCCCGCCGCTGTCCCCTCGCGCGGCGACGAGAGAGGTCACTCGGCCCGCGTCCACGGGAGGACGACGAGCACCCCCCCGGACTTCGCCGGCAGGCGGACGTAGGGCGTCCCGACCCGCGCCTTCTCCGGCAGCCCCTCGCGCAGGCGCTCGAGCTCGAGCCCGGCCAGGCTCTCGAGCCCTTCCAGCGCGACGACGCGCCCCGAGCGGGCCGCGATCCACTCGAAGCCCTCGGGGAGGGTCGCGGGCTCCGTCGCGAGGCGCACGAGCACGGCGCGCGGCTCGCCCGCGGGACCGAGCTCGATCGTCCCATTCGGGTCGAGCGCGAGGCCGGCGGGCTTCAACGTCTCGGTCCACGTGCGCGTGATCCGCTCGAGCTCGGGCCGGAGCGCGCTCCACGCAAGCCCGCTCGGGAGCTCGACGCGGCGCGACGCGCAGCGGGGGAGCTCCGCGTCGCGCACGCGGCCGAAGACGCGCTCGCGCTCGAGCTCGCTCCCGCGCCGATCCGCCGGCAGGAAGTACGAGTCGACGTACGTGCGCGTCGTGTCGCGAACGCGGACGGTCTCGCGGAAAGCGAGCGCGCCCGCGCGCCAGGCCTCGAACGTCGCGGGCCAACGCCGGCCGCGCTCCTCGACCCACGTGACGGCGCGGAACGCGACGACGACACGGCCCTCCGCATCGACGAGCTCCAGCTCCGTCGGCGGCGCGTCGGCGCGCGCGAGCCGGGCGCGCAGGGCGCCGAGCTCGCCGCGCGCGGCCTCGCGCACGAGGCCCTCGCCCTTCCACTCGGCGCCGTCGGGCCACAGGAAGAGCGCCGTGCGCAGCTCGAGGTCCGCGAGCACGTCGAGCCGCGGCCCGTCCGCGAGCACCGTCGACGCGCGCTCGCCCGAGGCCGAGTAGACGTCGGCGCCGAAGCGGTAGCGCAGCTCGCGCGCGCTCACCCCTTGTGCGTCCTGCGCCTGGAGCGCGAGGCGCGCGCGCGCGGGGAACGCGAAGGTCGCGACGAGCTCGTGCGGCGCGGTCTCGCGGCCCGGGAAGACGATCGTCGAGGTCGTCTCGAGCAGGCGCACTCCGCCGACCGCGACGCGCGGCGGGAGCGCGGGGCGAGCGGGCTTCGCGGGCGCGTCTTGCGCGGGCTTGTCCGGCGTGCCCGAGACGGGCGTCTGGCCCTCCGGAGCTGCGCTCTCACCCGCCGCGAGCCCGAGCGCGGCGACGAGCGCGATCGAGACGGTCTTCAGGGCAGACGCAGGGCCCATTCGAGCCAGTCCTTCGTGTCCTTGCCCTTGTCCATCCCGGCGAGGTGGATGAGGCTCGCGCGGATCTCCTTCTGCGCGGCGCCCTTCGACTCCTCGAGCGCGGCGACGAGCGCGCGCGCGGCCTTGCCCTTCGCGCTGGGCTCGTTGCGGCCGATGTGCGCGAGGGAGCGCGCGCTCGCCGCGGCGACCAGCGGCACGGGGTCGACGAGGTGGTCCGCGAGCGGGTCGATCGAGTCCGCGTCGACCAGGTTTCCGAGGATCAGCGCGCACTGGCTGCGCACGCCCGCTTCGTCGTCGAGGAGGCCGAGCCGCGCGGCTTCGAGCGCCGCCGGGTCCTTCGCGCCGAGGCTCGTCAGGCTCGCGAGGCAGAGCGCGGCGTTGCTGCGCAGCGTCGGATCCGGGCTCGTGCGGAGCAGCGTCGCGATGCGCTCGAGCGGCGTGTCCGCGCGCTCGAGCAGCCACAGGCCGAGCAGGGCGTTGCTCACGACGCTCGGCTCCGCATCGTCGAGCGCGGCGAGCAGCGGGCTCTGCACCTCGGCCTCGCGCGTGAAGCCGAGCGCCATCGCGGCGACGGTGCGGTTCTGCGGCGCGCCGCCCTCGAGTTGAGCGACGATCTCGGCGCGCCGGCGGTGGGCTTCGCCCTGGATCCACAGCTCGAGCTTGCGCGCCTTCTCGCGGTCCTCGCCCGACTTGCCCGACAGGTGGAGCTGGTTCCAGCGCTCGATCGCCGTGTCGATCCGCGCGAGGAGCTGACCGATCGGCTCCGGCGCGTTCGTGGCCTCGACCAGGTCCGCGATCGGCTTCTCGGGCGCGCCGTCGGAGGTGGAGCTCTTCGTCCCCGTGCCGCGGCAGCCGGGGCCGAGCGCGAACACGAGCGCGAGCCCGAAGGAGAGGCCGAGGTGGGACGCGTGGGCTCGGCGCGGCCGGTGGAGACCGGGCGCCGGCGCGGGGGACGTTCTCATGCGGGTGGGGGACGCCGCGGGCCGAGGTTCCTTCCCGGTGCTGCGTCGGCAACAGAGTACTGTCGCCGCCCGGGCTCGTGCAGGTAGATTGCGCCTCGGGGGCACGCGGCAGCATGGGAGTTCACATCCTCGACGCCATGGCTCGCGAAGGCTTCGAGGAGGTCATCGCGCTCCACGATCGTGCCACGGGGCTGCGCGGTTTCCTCGGCATCCACGACAGCTCGCGGGGCCGCGCCTTCGGCGGGATCCGACGCTGGAGCTACCTCGACGAGGACCAGGCGCTGCGCGACTGTCTGCGCCTCTCGCGCGCGATGAGCCACAAGTGCGCGCTCGCCGGCCTCGCGGTCGGCGGTGGCAAGCTCGTGCTGCTCGATCGGCCCGACCTCGACCTCCCCGGCGCGTACCGCGCCGTCGGCGACATCGTCGAGCGCCTCGCCGGCCGCTTCTACACGGGGCCGGACGTCGGTACGGGGCCGGACGAGCTCGCCGCCGTCGCGGAGCGCACGACGTTCGTCACCGACCCGGGGCCGCGCGGGCCCGGCGAGCTCTCCGAGGCGACGGCCGAGGGCGTCTTCCAAGGGCTCGCGGCCACGCTGCGGCACCTCGACGGCGAAGAGGACTGGAAGCAGCGCACCGTCGTCGTCCAGGGCCTCGGCGAGGTCGGTCGGGGGCTCGCCCAGCGGCTCGTGACGCGCGGCGCGCGCGTGCTCGCCGCCGAGGTCGACGTCGCCCGCGCGGAAGCGGTCGCCGCGGAGCTCGACGTCGAGCTGATCGATCCCGCGACCGAGTACGACCAGCGCTGCGACGTGTTCGCGCCATGCGCGCTCGGCGGGATCCTGCACGACCTGACGTTGACCCGCCTGCGCTGCCGCATCGTCGCGGGCGGCGCGAACAACGTGCTCGTGCGGCCGCTGCACGGCGACCGGCTGCACGAGCGCGGCATCGTCTACGCGCCCGACTTCGTGATCAACGCGGGGGCGCTGATCCGCGGCGTGCTCTTCCATCTGGAAGGCCGGCGCGAGCCCGTGACCGCGATCGGCGAGCGCATCGCTGGCGTGCTGGTCGAGGTCCTCGACCGCGCGCGCGCCGAGGACCGTCCGCCCGCGCGCGTCGCGCTCGAGGAAGCGGAATCCCGGATCGCACGCTGGCGGGGCGAAGCGTAGGCTCTGCGCGCCATGGGGGAGACGGGCACGGGAGACGCGTCGACGGAGCGGCCGGGACACGGCCTCGCGGGCCGTGTCCGCGCGGCGCTCCTCGGCCTCGCCCTCGCGGCGACCTGCGTCCCGCTCGGGGCGTGCCTCGGCTTCGGGGACGCGCCCGCGTCAGCACGCACGCAGGACCCGTTCGAGCACGAGGCCCCGTCGCATCGCGCGGTCGAGCCGTCGCTCGACGAAGCGCGTCGCTCCGAGCTCGGCTCCGCCGCATCACGCCCGGACGAAGCGCGGGCTTCCGCGGACGAGCTCGCGCGCGCCGAGGAGGCCGACGGCCACGAGCGCGCCGCGTCGATCGAGGCCGCGCACGTCCGCGACGAGCCGCGCGCGCTCCCGCCGACGGGCGCGGGGAACGCGAGCGAGCGCGAGGAACCGACGACCATCGCCGGCGAAGGCGGCGACGCGGGCGAGCTCGACGCCGAAGCGGGCGATGCGCCGACCACGGGCGACCTGCGCCTCGAGCGCGGCCCCGGCTCCTCTCGCTCCTGATCCCGCGCGGCGAAGAGCTCGCGTTCGAAGTCGAGATCGACCTCGGCGCGCTCGGCGAGCCGACCGTCGGCAAGGTGACGCTTTCCTCGGGCGCGGAGCCGTACATCGAGGGCCTGCCGACGCGCGGCGGTGCGACGAAGAAGAGCGGCAAGGAAGCGGGCTGGATCAAGAGCACCGCGCGCGGCAACCACCTCGGGTACGAGCTCGACCACCAGCTCTACGTGCGCCACCTGCCGCGACCGATGCCGCGTGTGCTGCTCACGGACACGCAGAAGGGCAGCGAGAACCGCCAGCGTCGGCTGAAGCTCGGCTCGCAGGACGACAAGCTCGTCGCCATCTACGAGCACGACGGTCACTGCAAGGTGAAGGGCTGCGACCAGCGCGAGCACTTCGTCGAGTCGAAGTGGATCTGGGGCAAGCCCTACCAGTGCGAGAAGTGCAAGAAGATGGAGCACCGCATCTGGAAGGAGCCGATGTCGCGCGAGATCCCGCCTGGGACGCTCGACATGCTCTCCGCCGTCTACCTCGCGCGCACGATGGTGCGGGAGGGCCTCGACGCGGTCACGTTCCCGCTGGTCGACAAGCAGAAGCTGTGGGAGGTCGACCTCAAGCGCGGCAAGCGGACGAAGACGATCGAGGTGCCCGCGGGGCGCTTCTCGTGCACGCAGGTGCAGCTCCTGACACGCGTGCCGGCCGGCGAGCCGAGCGACGGCGAGGGCTTCCAGGGGCTCTTCGGCATCCAGGGCACGATCCAGATCTGGGTCGAGACGACGACGGGCGTGCCGGTGCTGATCTCGGGCACGCTGCCCGTGCCGGTGCTCGGCGACCTCGACGTGCGCGTCGAGCTCGCGAAGTTCAAGGGCACGCCGGCGGGGTTCGGGCCGATCAAGTGAGCGCGCGCGGCGGGCTCGCGAGCGCCTCGCCCCGCGTTACTCGAACTCGCCCGTGACCGCCAAGGCGTTCGCGCGCACCGGGAGCGGCACGATCACCGCCGTCGCCGGGCCGTCGCCGAGGCGGAACTCGGTGCCCGCTTTCTGGTGGCGGCGCTTCACGTAGGCGAGCACGAGCCCCGTGTCGAGTACGAACGAGTACGCCCAGCTCGTCACCACGCCGAGGTCGCGCCACTCGCCCTCGTCGAGCTTCATCAAGCGCGTCCCGCGCGCGACGGGGTCGTCGTGCGCGACCTTGAGCGCGACGAGGCGCTTGTTCAGGCCGCCGTACGTGTCGATCTTCGCGACCACTTCCTGCCCGATGTAGCAGCCCTTGGTCAGGCTGAACGCGGGCTCGAGGCGCGCTTCCTGCGGGTACACGTTCTCGTCGACGTCGAGGCCGTACTCCGCGGCACCTGCCTCGACGCGCAGGATGTCGCGCACGATGCGGCCCGCAGGCACGGCGCCGGCGGCGCGGAGCGCGTTCCACAAGGCCTGCGCGTGCGCGGCGCCCGCGTCGAGCATCAGGCCGCTCGCGCCCGCGACCGCGCGCGCGCTCGCGCGGACCGTCGCGCCGTTCCACGCGATCGTCGTCCAACGGCCGGGCTCCGCGGGCACCGCCGCGCCGCAGACCGAGCGCGCGAGCTCGACCGCGCGCGGTCCGGCGAGCTCGATCGGCGCCGCGAGCTCCGTCTCGTCGGCGAACGTGACCTTCTCCGAGAAGAGGTACAGGTCGAGCGCGGCGAGGAGTGCCTTCGCCTTCGACGCGGCGATTTCGAGCTCCACTTCGCTCTCGCCGCGGCGCAGCTCGAACTCGAACAGCACCTTGCCCTTGCTCGACAAGAGGAGGTTGCGCTGCGCGCCGCCGACCGCGAGGTTGCGGACGTCGTTCGCGAGCAGGCGGTGCAGGAAGCTCGGCGCGTCCGCGCCGCGCGCGACGACGCGGGCGCGCTCCGTCGCGTCGAAGAGGACAGCGCCCTCGTTCGCGGCCCGGTATTCCGCGGGCACGTCGCCGTAGGTGAGGAGTTCGGGCGGATCGCCCTGCGTGAGGCGCGCGCCGGCGGCGCGGTGGAGGTCGAGGAGCGGGGAGCGGTTCACGCGCGGGAGTCTACGCGTTCACGGCGCCCGCGGCACGCGCGGCGCGGACCGCGGCGTCCGCGAGCGCGCTCGCGACGCGCTCGACCTTCGCCGGGTCGCCGCGCATCTCCTCGAAGGGCGTGAACTCGGCGACGAGCAGGTCGCGCCGCAGCTCGAGACACAGCGTGCGCGCCGGATACGCGCGCGCGAACGCGTGCGCGAGCGTGCTCGGGTGGAGCGCGTACGCGCCGTTCTCGACCACGTCGAGGCCGGCCGCGGCGAAGGCGGAGAGCGCGTGCGCGTGGAGTTCGGGCGACGCGAGGCGCGTCCCGTCCGGCGCGTCGACGATCAGGTCGACCGGCGAACGCAGCGGCCACGTGCCGACCCGGTCGGGCGCGTACGCCGCGCGCAGGTGCTCGACGATGCGGTCGTCGACGGGCACGTCGACGCTGCGCGGCGCGTACGAGTGGACCATCAGCGCGCGGCCGCCGCGGCCGCAGACGCGTTCGAAGGCCTCGGTCACGAGCGCGCGGTAGCTCGCGTAGCGCGCGAGCAAGAGCTCGCGATCGCGCGGGTCGCGCACCCACGCGTGCAGTCCGGGCGTCATCTCGCCCGCGGCGGAGCCCTTCGCGATCGTGTCCGCGTCGATCACGCGGTTGCAGTCGACGAACGTGCGCGGGATGCGGCACCGGACGACCGCGGCGCAGCGCTCGGGCTCGGCCGCGACGTAGAGCTCGGCGACGCGCGTCGCGACCTCGGGCGCGCCGACGTCCGTGTTCACGAAGAAGAAGTCGCGCAGGTCGTCCGGGTACGTGCCGACGAGCACGCGGCGCAACGCCGCGAAGTCCTCCGCGCGCGTCGCCCCGTGGGGGACCTCGAGCAGGAGGTCGGGCGCGCCGCTCGATCGGGCGCCCCGGTGGAGCTCGACGTCGGAGATGCCGGGGACGGACGACCAGAGGGGGGGGCGCATCCGCGCGATTCTACGCGGCGCGCCGCATCCGCGTCGTTACCGGCGCGGCCGCTCCGCGCCGAATGAACGACCCACATCGGGACGCGGCTTGACGGCCGCGCGTCGGCGCGGACACTGGCGGACTTCCGCGCTCAGCGCGGAGCGCCGATGTCGAACTCCCTCCGCGTCCTCTCGATCGCCGCCGGGCTCGCGCTCGGCCTGAACGGGTGCGGGTTCGAGACCCGCGCCGCGGACCTCCGTTACGGGACGCAGGAGAGCTCGCGCACGGCGCTCGCGGAGCACGCTGACGTGCTCGTGCGGCTCGAGACGGGCCTCGTCGAGCGCTTCGGCGAGCCCGTGGCGCCGCGCTACCCCGCGCTGGCCGCGTGGGCGGACGCGCGCTTCGACCCGGCGCAACCCGAGCGCGCCGCGGACGCGGGCGGCAGCGGGGAGCTCTCCGGCGAGGCCCTCGAACGCGTGCGCGCCGACAACGCGAAGCGCTTCGTGCGCGAGCTCGCCGCGATCGAGCGCGGCGACTTCGACGACGTCGCCGAGCCACGCGGTCACCCCGCGCTGTTCCAGGCGTTCCGCGCGCTCGTCGCCGATCCAGCCCGGCCGCTCGAGGAGCGCCGGATCGCCGCGCGCGCGCTCTTCCTCGACTTCTACCCGACGCTGGCCGAGTCGGCCGAGCTCTACCGGATCGAGTGTCTGCACTGCCACGGCACGGCCGGCGGCGGCGATGGGCCGACGGCGAACTTCCTCGAGCCGCGCCCGCGCGACTTCCGCCGCGGGGTCTTCAAGTGGACGTCCGTGAAGGACGGCGGTCGGCCGACGCGCGCGGACCTCGTGCGCGTGCTCGAGCTCGGCGTCTACGGCACGTCCATGCCCTCGTTCCGGCGCTTGTCCGAAGCCGAACGGCAGGGGCTCGCCGACTACGCACGCTTCCTCGCCGTGCGCGGCGAGGTCGAGCGACAGGTCGTCCTCGCGTACGAAGACGAGGAGGAGCTCACGGACGCGACGTTCGACGACGCGCTCGACCTCGTGTGGGGCAAGTGGGAGAAGGCCCCGAAGCAGGTCGTCACGTGGTCCGGTCCGATCCCCGAGCCGACCCCGGAGGCGATCGCGCTCGGCGACCGGCTCTTCCACGATGCGGCGAAGGGCAACTGCTCCGCGTGTCACGGCAACGAGGGCCGTGGTGACGGCCCCGTCGCGTTCAAGATCGACGACCGCGGCCGCAAGACGGCGGCGTACCAGGACGCTTGGGGCTTCGACATCCTGCCGCGCAACCTGCGGCGCGATCCCTTCCGCGGCGGACGGCGGCCGATCGACCTCTACCGGCGCATCCACGCCGGCATCAATGGCGGTCCGATGCCCGCGATGTCGAGCAACCTGACGGCGGACGAGATCTGGGCGCTCGTCCACTACACGCGCACCCTCGCGGAGAAGGCGCTCGAGGACGAGCTCGCCGCGCGCGCCGAGCTCGGCGGGCGCTGACCGGCATGCGGCGGCTCACGGTGCTCCTGATCGTGTTGCTCGCCGCGGCGTGCGTGTGGAGCTTCGTGGTCGCGCGCGAGCACGGCTGGTGGTTCCCGCGCAACGTCTCCGCGTTCGGCGAGCGCATCGACCACTTGTTCGAGCTGATCACGTGGATCGCCGGCGCCGTGCTCGTGATCGTGTTCCTGCTGCTCGCCCTCGTGGTGTGGCGGGGAGCGCGCGCGGGACGCGCCGAGCGCGCGCACGGCGACACGCGGCTCGAGGTCGCGTGGACGGTGCTGCCCGCGGGCGTGCTCGTGTTCCTCGCGTACGACCAGCTGGACGAGTGGCGCGAGCTCAAGTACGCGGGCTCGCGGCCGAACGTACCCGTCACGGCGCGCGTCGTCGCGAGCCAGTTCGACTGGCACTTCGTGTACCCGGGCCGCGACGGACGCTTCGACACGCTGGACGACCTGGAGACCGCGTACGAGCTCAGCGTGCCCGAGGACGAGCCCGTCGTGCTCGAGCTCGTCTCCCGCGACGTCATCCACTCGTTCTTCGTGCCCGCGCTGCGCGTCAAGCAGGACGTCGTGCCCGGCATGCGGCCCGTGATCTGGTTCGAGGCGCGCGAGAGCGGCGCGTACGAGATCGTGTGCGCGGAGCTCTGCGGGTGGGGGCACTACAAGATGGCGGGCGAGCTCGCCGTGCTCCCGCGGGCGCGGTTCGACGCGCGCCTCGTCGAGCTCGAGCGCGAGTTCGCGTCGAACGGCGAGGCCGCGCGATGAACGCTCCGCAGTCGTTCTGGCGGCGCTGGGTCTTCTCGCTCGACCACAAGGTGATCGGGCTGCAATTCCTGGTCTACAGCGCCTTCTTCCTCGTCGCGGGCGGCGCGCTCGCGCTCGCGATCCGCTGGCAGCTCGCGTGGCCCTGGTCCAAGGTGCCGATCGTCGGCGAGGCGCTCTACCCCGCGACGGGCGGCGTGATGACACCGGAGGGCTACACGGTCCTCTTCACGCTGCACGGCACGATCATGATCTTCTTCGTCGTCGTGCCGTTGCTCCTCGGCGCGTTCGGCAACTTCCTCCTGCCCCTGATGATCGGCGCGCGGGACATGGCGTTCCCGCGGCTCAACCTGGCGAGCTTCTGGCTCATGGTGCCCGCGGGGGCGATCGCGCTCGCGTCGTTCTTCGTCGCGAGCGGCGGACCCGCGTCGGGCTGGACCGCGTACCCGCCGCTCGCGACGATCGCGCGCGCGGCGCCGGGGAGCGGCCTGGGGCAGACGCTCTGGCTCCTCTCGCTCTTCCTCGCCGGCGTGTCGTCGACGATCGGCGCGATCAACTACGCGGCGACCGTGATCCAGCTGCGCGCTCCGGGGATGACGTGGACGCGGCTGCCGCTGACGGTGTGGTCGCTCTTCTTCTCGTCGATCATCCAGCTCGTCGCGCTGCCCGTGTTGACCGCGGGCGCGGTGCTCCAGCTCGCGGACCGGATGGTCGGGACGGGCTTCTACACGCCGGCGAATCTGGTCGTGAACCAGTTCTCGCCGGAGGGCGCGGGGCACGCCGCGGGCGGGCTGCCGCTCCTGTGGCAGCACCTCTTCTGGTTCTACAGCCACCCCGCCGTCTACGTGATGGTGCTGCCCGCGATGGGGATGGTGAGCGACGTCCTCGCGGTGCACGGCCGCAAGCCCGTGTTCGGCTACAAGCCGATGGTGCTCTCGATGGGGGTGATCGTCGTGCTCGGCATGTTCGTGTGGGGGCACCACATGTTCGTGTCGGGGCTCGACCCCGCAGCGGGCACGGCGTTCATGCTGTCGACGATCCTGATCGCGCTGCCGTCGTCGGTGAAGGTGTTCAACTGGCTCGCGACGTTGTGGGGTTCGCGCCCGCGCTACGACACGGCGTTCTTGAACGCGGTCGGCTTCGTCGCGCTGTTCGTGATCGGAGGTCTCTCGGGCCTGTGGCTCGCGTCGACGCCGGTCGACGTGCCCTTGCACGACACGGCGCTCGTCGTCGGGCACTTCCACTTCGTCGTGTTCGGCGGGTCGATGTTCGCGGTGTTCGCCGCACTGCACCACTGGTTCCCGAAGATGACGGGGCGGCGCCTCGACGAGCGCCTCGGGAAGCTCCACTTCGTCGGCACGTTCGTGCTGACGGCGTGCGTGTTCCTGCTCATGCACCAACTCGGGATGGCGGGCCAACCGCGCCGTGTCGCGGACCCGTACGTGTACCCGGGGCTCGCGCACCTGAAGCCGCTCAACGTGTTCATCACGAAGAGCGCGCTGCTCCTCGCCGCGTGGCAGGTGTTCCTCGTCGTCAACGTCGTGAAGACGCTGCTCGCGCGGCCCGCGGGGGAGAAGAACCCGTGGGACGCGACCACGCTCGAGTGGGAGACGCCCTCGCCGCCGCCGCACGGCAACTTCGACCTCGATCCGGTCGTCCTGCGCGGTCCGTACGAATACGGCGGTTCGGGCGAGCGCGACCACGTCCGGCAGGTTGAGCCCGCCTGAGGGCGCGCCGAGGGCGTCGGTTCGAGCCGGGGCCGGCGAGCGGGCGCGGCGCAGGTCGCGGGGCACGCCTGCGGCCCGCTCTCGCTCCGGCGTGCGCGCAGCGTGCGCGCCGGCCGCTCGGGGGGTAGACTCTCCGCCCTTCATGAGCGCCACGTCCCCCGCCGTCCACGCCGCGCGCGTCGAGACCGCCGTGGAGAGTCCGTGGCCGCGCCGGCTCGCCTGGACGACGTGGGCCGCCGCGATCCCGCTCGTGTTCTTCGGCGGCAGCGTGACGTCGCTCGACGCGGGCCTCGCGATCGACGGCTGGTGGGTGGTCGATCCCGGCAAGGGCGACTTCTTCCTGCCGCTCTACCCGCTCGATCGCTGGGTGCACTCGCTCGGCGCGTTCGTCGAGCACACGCACCGGCTCTTCGGCATGCTCGTCGGCCTGCTCGCGATCGCGACCGTCGTCGCGACGTTCCTCCGCGAGAAGCGTGGCACGCCGCGCGCGTTTGCGCTCGCGGGCCTCCTCGCCGTGATCGGGCAGGGCGCACTCGGCGGCTACCGCGTGCTCGAGAAGAGCACCGACCTCGCGTTCCTGCACGGCTCGATCGGCCAGGCCGTGTTCGTGCTGCTCGGCGCGACGGCGCTCGTGCTGGCGCCCGAGGCGCGCGCCTCCGTCGCCGCGACGCCGGAGCGGCGCACGCTCGGCCGCGTCGCGATCGCGACCACCGCCGTCGTCTACGCGCAGATCGTCGTCGGCGCGTGGCTGCGCCACGGTCAATCGCTCGCGGCGCTCGTCGTCCACGTCGGGATGCTCGTCCTCGTCGTCGGCGCGGTGACGTTCCTCGCCCACGCGCTTCGCCGGGCCGCGGAGACCGCGCCCGACGCGCCGCGCCTGCGGCGCCTGCGCATCGTCCTGTGGGGGATCTTCTGGGGCCAGCTGACGCTCGGGATGCTCGCGTTCATCTGGGTCTACCTCGTCGTCGGCCAGGGCCGCACGCCGACCGAGCTCCACCAGTCGTTCTTCCCGACGCTGCACGTGATGGGCGGCGCCGCGCTGCTCTTCGCGTGCGTCGCGAGCGTGCTCCAAGCCTTCCGCGGCGCGAGCGCCGCGTCGGAGGCCGCGCGGTGAGCATCCTCAAGCTGCGCGGTTCGGCGCTGGAGCACGCGGCGGCGCCTTCGTACGCGGCGGACCTGCTGACGCTGACGAAGCCGCGCATCACGGGCTTCGTCGCGCTCGCCGCGTTCGTCGGCGCGGCGCTCGGCGCCCCGCACGGGACGTCGCTGTGGCACTGCGCGTGGACCGGCCTCCTCGTGATGCTGTGCTCCGCGAGCGCCAGCGCGTTCAACCAGACGCTCGAGCGCGACCTCGACCGCTTGATGGAGCGCACGCGCGAGCGCCCCGTGCCCACCGCGCGCGTCAGCGTGCGCGACGCGATCCTCTTCGCGACCGTGCTCGGCGCGGTCGGCGTCGCGGGCATCGCGCTCCTGTGCAACCTGCTCGCCGCGTTCCTCGCGCTCGGCACGCTGTTCACGTACGTCGCCGTCTACACGCCGTTGAAGCGCTACAGCTCGCTCAACACCGTCATCGGCGCGTTGCCGGGCGCCGCGCCGCCGCTCGTCGGCTACGTCGCGACCGCGGAGCACGTCGGCGAGTGGGCGTGGGCGCTCTTCGCGATCCTGTTCGTGTGGCAGTTCCCGCACTTCCTCGCGATCGCGTGGCTCTTCCGCGAGGACTACGCGCGCGCGGGCCTCAAGATGCTGCCCGCGATGCCGGGTGGCGAACGCGTGACGGGGCGCTCGGCGTTCCTCTACAGCCTCGTCCTCCTGCCCGTTTCGATCGCGCCGGTCGTGATCGGTATCGCGAGCTGGACGTACCTCTCCGGCGCGCTCGTCTGCGGCGCCGCGTACGCCGCGAGCTCCGCCTGGTTCGCCCTGCGTTCGAACGAGACTACGGCGCGCGCGCTCCTGATCGTCTCGCTCTTCTACCTGCCGGCCGTGTTCGCGTGCGTGTTCCTCGACCCGCTCGTGCGCGCGCAGCTCTTCGGCTGATCCATGACCACGGCGCACGCGAGCGCGGTCCACGATCCCCGGCGCGGCGCGACGGGCTACACGAACGGCGAGGTCGGCGTCCTGCTCTTCCTCGCGACCGAGGTGATGCTGTTCGCGGGCCTCGTCGCGGCGGTGCTCGTGCTCCGCGCGGCCGATCGGTCGTGGAGCGCAGGCCCGCAGCACCTCTCGGTCGGCGCCGGCGCCACCGGCACGGCGCTGCTCGCCGCGAGTGCCTTCGCGCTCGGCTTCGGGCTCGCCCGCGCGCGCCGTCCGGGCGGAGAGCGCGCGCTGCGCGGCGGGCTCGCGCTCGCGGCGCTCTTCGGCGCGGGTTTCGTCGCGCTCCAGGCCTTCGAGTACCGCGCTCTCCTCGCCGAGGGCTTCACGTGGCGCAGCGGCCCGTTCGGGTCCGCGTTCTTCGTGCTGACGGGCCTGCACGGCGTGCACGTGCTCGCGGGCGTCGCGTGGAACGCGCTCCTCGCTGTGCGCTCGCCGACGCGGCCAAACGCCGTGCACGCGGCGCGGCTCGCGAGCTGGTACGGCTACCTCGTCGACGCCGTGTGGCTCGTCCTCTTCGTCCTCTTCTACCTGGCTCGATGATGAACCCCCGATACGTCCTCCCCGTCTCCATCACGGCCGTCGCGCTCGGCGCGGCGGTGCTCGTCCTCCCGCTCGCGTGCGGCGAGAGCTCCGCGGGCGGCGGCGAGGACTCGCCCGTCGCGCTGTCGGCGAAGTCGCCGGAGACGCTCGGCGAGCTCGCCGACTTCACGCTCACCGAGCGCAGCGGCAGGAGCGTGGCGAAGAAGGACCTCGCGGGCCAAGTGTGGGTCGCGGGCTTCGTCTTCACGCGCTGCACCGGGCCGTGCCCCAAGGTGACGGGCAACATGCGCAAGCTGCAGGACCTGCTCGCGGGCACGCCGGCGAAGCTCGTCACGTTCAGCGTCGACCCGGAGTTCGACACGCCCGCCGTGTTGACCGCCTACGCGAACGGCGTCGGCGCGGACCCCGAGCGGTGGTGGATGCTGACGGGCGCGAAGGAGACGATCGACGCGCTCGTGCCGAGCTTCCTTCCGAAGACGGAGCGTGCCGCGGCGGGCGAGGCGCCGATCGGGCAGCACGTCGCGCACCAGACGCGCCTGACGGTGGTCGACGGAGAAGGCCGGATCCGCGGGATCTACTTCGGCGAGAGCGACGAGCACCTCGAGCGCATCGCGGAGCGCGTGCGGTTCCTCGCGGGAGCGAAGTGATGGACTTCCCGCTCGTCAACGCGTGCTTGAACGCGGGCTCGACCGTGCTGCTCCTCGCGGGGCTCGGCGCGATCAAGAGCGGCGCGCGCGACCTGCACGAGCGCCTGATGTACGCCGCGTTCGCGGTGTCGCTCGCGTTCCTCGCGAGCTACCTCTACTACCACTTCGTCGTGATCCCCGAGCTCGGCGTGACGAAGTACCACGGCACGGGCGCGCTCCGGATCTTCTACTACGGCATGCTCCTCACGCACGTCGTGCTCGCGACGGTGAACGTGCCCCTGTGCGTGATGACGTTCCTCCACGCGCGCCGCGGGAACACGACCGGCGACTTCACGCGCCACAAGCGCTGGGCGAAGATCACGTTCCCGGTGTGGCTCTACGTGTCCGTGACGGGCGTGCTCGTCTACTTCTTCCTCTACGTGTGGAACCCGGTCGCGCCGGCGGGGAGCGGCGGGTGAGCCCGCTCCGCGCCGTGATCGCGACCCGCTCGCGCGCGCTCGCACGCCGCGCGGCGTCCGTCGTGCTGGCGCTCGGCGGCAGCGCAGCGAGCGGCTACGCCTGAGGCCTCTGCGCAAGCGCGGTCGGTCGTGACCGCGCCGACGTCGGAGCCGGGCTGAACGGGAGCATCCTGTTCCTGCTCGGCGTCGTCGCCTCGCTCGTCGCCGCAGCCTTCGTCCTCGCCCGCCGCGGACGCACGCGGCGCCCGTCGCCGAGCGTCCCTGAGCGTCCCTGAGCGCGCTCACCGCGCGAGCGCGTCGCTTCCCCGGTTTCGCGATCGGCGCCGCAGACCGCGTTCGAAAGCTCCCATTTTTCCCGTGCCCGCCCGCTCCCCGCGGCGTCGTGCGGGACATGCAACCCGACCGCTCCTCGACGCGCACGCAACACCTCTCCTGGTTCGCCGGCGGAGCGCTCCTCGCCGCGCTCCTCCTGCTCCTCCCCGCGGCCGTCCAACACTCGGGCTCGCGCGCGGCGCCCGTGCGCGCGTGGGTCGCGGACCGCGACGCACATCGCGTCCTCGGGCTCGACGGCGACCTCCTGCGCGTGCGGGAACTCCAACTCGGCTGGCCGCTCGCCGTCGCGGCACGCACGGACGGCGGCCTGTGGGTGCTGCGCTCGGGCAACGGCACGCCGAGCTTCGGCGCGCGCCTCACGAGCGTCGACCCCGCCGGCGCGCTCGTGAACGAGACCTGGCTCGAGAACAGTGAGACGCTGGAGCTCATCGAGGGTCGTGACGCGCTCGTGATCGAGCTCGGCGGCGCTGGCAAGGGCCGCGATCGCGTTTGGCGCTTCGCGCCGGACGGCGTCGGACGGATCCTCGCGGAAGGCGAGCGCTTCAACGCGCTCTGCGCCTCGCGCGGCACGGTGGTCCTCGGCACGTCGGACGGCGTGCTCGTGCGCGTCGCCGCGGATGGGACTCGCAAGGAACTCGCCCGTGTCGTCACGGACCGCAGCTTCGGCGCGCTCGCGGCGGGCCCGCACCCCGGCTCGATCTTCGCGCTCGACACGGGGCCCGGCCGGCGGCTCGAGCTGCGCGGCGACGACCTCGGCGTCGTCTGGAGCGTCGCGCTCGGCTTCGACGCGCGCCACGTCGGCGTCGTTCCCGGCGCGGAGCGCGCGTGGGTCTCCGACGTCAACGGCGCGCGCGCGCGGCGCTACGGCCCGGGCGGAGCGCTCGAGCTCGAGTGCGCGCTGCCGCTCCACGGATCGGATCACGCGCTCGCGTTCGGCGACGGCGCGCTGTTCGCGGCGCCAGGCGCGGTCCTGCGCGTCGACGCGCAGGGACGGCTGCGGCCGGGGCAGGGCGGGTTCGCGTGGCTCAGCGGCCTCGCGCGCGCGCCCTGAGCAAGAGCGCCGCCGCGAGCAGCGTCTTGCCGTCGTCCGTGATCCCGCTCAGCAGTTCCTCGGGCGAGTGATCGACGAGCTCGAATTCCTCGTCCGCGTCGTGCGCCCGCCGCGCCGGCGCCCGGAGAGGCCGCGCGCGTGGAACACCCAGATGCGCTCGCTGCAGAAGCCGGGTGCGGGCACGAACTCCTGCAGGAGCGACCAGTCGCGCGCGACGAGGCCCGTCTCCTCTTCGAGCTCCCGCCGCGCCGTCGCAAGCGGCTCCTCGCCGGGTTCGCGCCGCCCCGCGGGCAGCTCGAGCATCCAGCGCCCGAGCGCGTGTCGGTACTGTCGGACGAGCACGAGCTCGCCCGATTCGCGCTCCGCGGCGATCGCGACCGCGCCCGGATGCACGACGACGGCGAGCTCCTGACGCAGGCCGGAGGGCAGGCGGATCGACTCGTGGACGAGTTCGAAGATGCGACCCCGGAACACGCTTTCGGAGGCGAGGACTTCGATGCGCGGATCGCGGGGGAGAGGCATGGCGTGAGGACGGAGCGCGTCCCGTCGCGGCGGCTCAGCCGCCGTCGTTCTTCGAGCCGCGGCCGCCGCGGCGTTTCTCGAGCGCCCCGACGGCGCCCGCGGAGCGTTCGAGACCGGCGAGGAAGGCCTCGGTCATCGTCGCGAGGTCGCCGCGCTCGCAGTCGTACGCGGTCTGCACGAAGCGCACGAGGGACTTCTTCACCTTGCGCAGCTCCTTGAGCACCGGCCCGTCCTTGCGCTGCTTCAGCTCGGCGCGGAGTTTGAGCTCCTGGATCTTGGCTTCGAGCTCCGCGATCTTCTCTTCTTCGCTGCGGCGCTTGTAGGGACGTTTGGTCATGGAGAGTCGGATTCGAGGTCGTGAGGACGTGATGCGGTGATCCGAAACCGAGCCGGTTCGACGCCGGTTCGATTGGCGGGTGCAGGAACGTGATCGGCCGCCACGCGGCCATTCGTGCGCCTGGATGCGCGAGCGCATTCGAGGCTGCTGCAAAGATCGAATCTCGCCGTTGCCCGAGATGCGATCTCGAGCGCGGACTCTAGCATTCCCGCGCGCTCCCGCAACCCGGTCCGAGCCACGGAATCGTCTCCTTTCGCGCCGCCCGGGGTGCGGTCCCGTGGGGGAGCTGCTATCCTGCTGCGCCGCGTTTCCGGGGCGAGACCCCCGCCATGACCCTGCACAACGACATCGAGCGCGTCCTCTACAGCGAGAAAGAGATCCTCGCGGGCATCGACCGCGTGGCTGCCGAGCTCACGCGCACGTACCAGGGTCGCGACTTCACCGTCGTCTCGATCCTGAAGGGCTCGTGCGTGTTCGCGTCGGACCTGATCCGCCGCATCCCGATCCCGCTCGAGCTCGCGTTCCTCGCGGCGTCGAGCTACGGCGAAGGCACGACCTCGGGCGAGCTCGAGATCAATTTCTTCCCGTCCGGCAACGAGATCGAAGGCCGCAACCTGCTGCTCGTCGACGACATCCTCGACACGGGCCGCACGCTGCACGGGATCAAGGGCGAGCTCATGAAGCGCGGCGCGCGCGAGGTGCGCTCGTGCGTCTTCCTCGACAAGCCGGCGCGTCGCACGGTGCCGCTGACGGCCGACTTCCGCTGCTTCGAGGTCGAGAACCTCTTCGTCGTCGGATACGGCCTCGACTACGCCGGCCGCTACCGCAACCTGCCCTACGTCGGCGCGCTGAAGAGCGAGATCTTCGCGCCTTCGCACCGCGCGGGCGCGTCGGGCTGAACTCGAATCGGCGCGCACGGCGCCGTCCCCGTTCGTGGTCTACCACCTCCCGATCCCCCCCGAGCGCGCGGGCATGGAGCTCGACGAGTTCCTGTGTCTGTCGTTCCCGCTCCTGAACAAGGGCTTCCTGCGGCGGCAGGTGCGCGAAGGCCACGTCCTCGTCGACGGCGCGCTCGCGCTCCCGTCGCAGCGCCTGCGCGCGGACACCGTGCTCGTGATCGACTTCGAAGAGGAAGGCGACCTGCCCGAGGCGCCGGTCGCGCCCGCGACGCAGGTGCCCGTCTTGTACGAGGACGAGCACGTCCTTGCCGTCGACAAGCCCGCGGGCCTCGCGGCGGAGCCCGAGCGCTGGGCGAAGGGCAACGCGTCCCTCGCGGGGGCGCTGCTCGAGCTCGCGTTCGAGCGCACCGGCAGCGCGCCGGAGGATCCGACCGCGCCCGCGACGCCGCTCTCGTTCCGGCCGCGGCTCCTGCACCGGCTCGACAAGGACACGACGGGCGTCGTGCTCGTGGCGAAGGACGTCGAGGCCGAGCGCGTGCTGCGCGAGGGCTTCGAGACGGGCACGATCCACAAGACGTACCTCGCGCTCGTCGAGGGCGAGTACCCGCTCGACGACGACGCGAGTGAGATCATCGACCTCCCGATCGGGCCCGACGAGCGCAAGAGCGGGCGCATGCGCATCGATGCGAACCACGGGAAGGAGGCGCGCACGCGCGTCTCCGTCGCGCAGCGCTTCCACGGGTACACGCTCGTGCGCGCCGAGCCGCTGACCGGTCGCACGCATCAGATCCGCGTCCACCTCCGCGAGATGGGCTTTCCGCTCGTCGTCGACGCGTTCTACGGGCGCCGGAAGGCGTTCGCGCTCTCCGACTTCAAGCGCGATTACCGTCGCAAGCCGGGCGCCGTCGAGGCGCCGTTGATCGACCGCCTGACGCTCCACGCGGCGCGGATCGAGTTCCCCGAACCCCTCCCGCCCGCCGGCGCCGCTCCGCGAACGATCGCGGTCGAGTCGCCGATCCCGAAGGACCTCGCACGCGTGCTCAAGCAGCTCGCCAAGTTCCGGCCCCGATGAAGCTCAAGAGCAAGCCGCAGGACTTCCGCGTGCAGGAACTGCTCGCCGAAGGCTACCTCGAGAAGCGCGGACGCTGGCGCGTCTACCGCGTCACGAAGAAGAAGATCACGTCGTTCGAGGCCGCGCGCATGCTCGCGGAGCTCGCGCGAGTCGAGCCGGCGGACGTCGGCATGGCGGGCCTGAAGGACCGCCAGGGCATCACGACGCAGTACATGAGCGTGATCGGCGGCCGGCCGGTGCGCTGGACGAGCAGCGAGCTCAAGATCGAGCAGGTCGGCTTCGCGTCGGGGCCGATGACGAGCGGCTGCTCGGAGGGCAACGCGTTCGAGGTCACGCTGCGCAACCTGACGGACGACCTGATGGCGCGCGTCGGGCCGGCGCTCGAGGAAGTGAAGCAGCACGGCTTCGTGAACTACTTCGGCGAGCAGCGCTTCGGCAACTTGCGCTTCGGCCAGGGCTGGATCGCGCGCGACCTCGCGCGGGGAGACCTCGAGTCGGCGCTGAAGAATCTCTTGTGCGGACGCTCGGCGCAGGACGACGAGCGCCACAAGGCGTTCAAGGAGCTGCTCGCCGCGCGCTGGGGCAATTGGCGCGCGTGCCGCGACATCGCGGGCAAGTTCGGCGCGCACCACTCCGTGTTCGAAGTGCTCGCGAAGGACCCGGAGGACCTGCTCGGCGCGTTGCGCCGGGTGGCGGCGCGTCTGCGACTCATCCACCTCTACGCGTGGCAGTCGCACGTGTGGAACCGCGCCGTCGAGCAGTACGTGCACTCGGTGACGCCGCGCGCGGAGCGCCTCTACGTCGACACCATCGAGGGTCGCATCACGTTCGCGCGCGGCGCGCTGAACGCGGACCCGGCGTTCCGGAACCTGTTCCGCCTGCCGGGCGCGGGGCTCGAGGACGTCGCGCACGCGCGCCAGCGCGAGCTCTTCGTCGAGGTCCTGCGCGAGGAAGGCCTGCGGCCCGACGAATTCCGCATCGACGGCGTCGGCGGGTTCCAGCTGAAGGGCGAGGAGCGCGCTCTCGTCGTGTACCCGCGCCTCCTGCGCAGCTTCACGGACGCGCGCGATCCCGGGCGCGTGACGCTCGCGTTCGAGTTGCCGAGAGGCGCGTACGCGACGCTGCTCGTCGCGCGCCTGCTCGGCCAATCGCCCGAGCCCTACGCTCCGCGCGGGTTCGAAGGCTCCGGTGGCGGCGGCGGCGAAAGCGGCGACCGTCGCCGCGGCGCGCCGGATCGACGCGGCGGCCCGCAGCGCGGCCGCGGGCGCCCGGACGACGACGAGGACGACGACTTCGACGAGTTCGCCGACGAGGAGCCCGAGCGGCCCGTCGAGCGCGCGCCCCACGGCGGTCGCGGACCGCGCGGCGAGCGCGGGCCGCATCGGGACCGCGCGGCTCGCGCGGACGGAGCTCGGGGCCCCGCGCCGAGCGCACGACCTGCGCCGGCCGACGCGGAGCCGTCGAACGAAGGTGAGCGCGGCGCGCCGCGAACGCGCGCGCCGCGCAGCGCGCCCTTCCTCCCGCCCGGCGTCGCCGGTTCGGCGTCGCGCGCGCGCGGCGGGAGCGGCGGCGCGAAGTCGAAAGCGAAGAAGACGAACAAGGACAAGGGCAAGCCGGTCGGGCGGCGCAAGCCCGGACGGGCGAACCCGAAGCGAGACGAGTGAGCATGAGCGGCACGCAGACGATCGGGATCATCGGCGGTTCCGGCCTGTACGACATCGACGGCCTCGAGGACGTGCGGGAGCTCGAGCTCTCGACGCCGTTCGGAGCGCCGAGCGACGCGTTGATCACGGGCACCTACCGCGGGACGCGCCTGTGCTTCCTGCCGCGCCACGGCCGCGGGCATCGCATCGCACCGCACGAGATCAACTTCCGGGCGAACATCTGGGCGCTGAAGAAGGCGGGCGTCACGCGCATCGTCTCCGTGTCGGCCGTCGGCTCGATGCGCGAGGACGTGCACCCCGGCGACTTCGTCGTGATCGACCAGTTCTTCGACCGCACGCGCCACCGCGCGGACACGTTCTTCGGCGACGGCGTCGTCGCGCACGTGCTCTTCGCCGATCCCGTGTGCCCCGACGTGCGCGCGGCGCTGCTCGCGAGCGGCAAGACGCTCGGGCTGAAGCTCCACGACGGCGGGACCTACCTGAACATGGAGGGGCCGCAGTTCTCGACGCGCGCCGAGTCGAAGATCTACCGGCAGTGGGGCGTCGACGTCATCGGCATGACGAACCTGCAGGAGGCGAAGCTCGCGCGCGAGGCGGAGCTCTGCTACGCGACCGTCGCGATGGCGACGGATTACGACTGCTGGCACGAGCACCACGACGACGTCACGGTCGACGCCGTGCTCGCGGTCATGCGCCAGAACGTCGCGAAGGCGCGCGCGCTGATCCTCGACACCGTCCCGCGCCTGCTCGAGGCGCCGAAGTGCGCTTGCGGATCGGCGCTGAAGAACGCGATCATGACCGCGCCCGACAAGATCCCGTCCGATGCGCGGTTGCGCCTCGGGCTCCTGCTCGACAAGTACCTCCCACGATGAGGTGACGCGTGCGCGCCTTCCCGTTCCTCGCCCTGGTCTCCGTCCTCGCGGCGTGCCGCGGCGAGCCGTCGAAGGCGACGCTCGAGTCGATGCGCGCGAAGGCCGAGGCCGCCGCGTCCGCGGACCGACCGCGCGACATCCTCCCGCAGCAGGCGCTGCACGGCGGGCCCGCGGTCGCGCGCGGGGTCGCGGGCTCCGCGCGCTTCGCGTCGACGGTCCTCGGCGCGTTTCAGTCGGAGCGGGCGATGGAGCTCGCGCGCTTCGCGGACGGCTTCTACCGCGAGCCCGGCAACGACGGGTTCGAGGCCGTGCTCGACCGCATCACGAAGGAGCTCGGCGAAGCGGGCTACGGTCGCATGGACGGCCTCGCGTTCGAGACGTTCGAGCACGAAGCGCGCTCGCCGGCGTGGACGCCCGTGTCGGCGCGGCTCGCGCTCGTCGAGCAGGCCGGGCCGCGCGTGCTGCTCGCGTTCGGCGCGCCGGGCGACGCCGCGCGCACGATGCTCCCGCGCAACGCGCCGAGGACGACCGGGGCGACCCCGGGCGACGCGGCGGTCGAGCTCGAGGGCGAGCTCGTCTTCTCGATCGACGCGGCGCGCGTGGGGGTGTTCGTCGTGCTCGAAGCGCCGCCCTCCGGCGACGAGCTCGCTCGCGCGAAGGAGCTCGGCGCGCTCGGCGTGTTCGCGGCCGGGATCGAGGACTACAACGTCGATCCGACGGGCCGCGAGCGCCACCTCGACGCGATCCAGTACTCGAGCGTGCGCCATCCGTGTCCGCTGCCCGTCGCGCGCGTCTCGAAGCGCGTCCACGACGAGCTCGCGCGCGCGCACGCCGCGGATCCGCGCGCGCGCGTCGCGTTCTCCGCCGACGTGCGCTTCGACGACCGCCCCGTGCGCACGCTCGTCGCGACGATCACGGGCGCGGCGCACCCGGACGAAGCCGTCGTCGTCGCGGCGCACGTGCAGGAGCCCGGCGCCTGCGACAACGCGAGCGGCCTCGCGGGCATCACCGAGGTCGCGCGCGCGCTGGCCGAAGCGCTCCGCGCTGGCACGCTCGCGCGGCCCGCGCGCAGCATCGTGTTCCTGTTCGGCCTCGAGAACGCGCAGAGCCGCTGGTTCCTCGAGCGCACCAAGCTCCAGGTCGTCGCCGGCCTCTCCGCCGACATGCTCGGCGAGTCCGCGGCCGAGACGGGCGCCGTCGCGTTGCTCGAGCGCATGCCCGACCCCGGCGCCGTGCGCCTCCTTCCGCCCGACGAGCACACCGCGTGGGGCGCGTCGCCCGTCAACCGCGACGAGCTCGCGCCCGCGGGCCTCAACGTGATCGCGCGCTGCGCGCTGCTCGACGTCGCGGAGGCCTCGGGCACGCAGGGCGCGCCGTGGAGCACGCGCGAGCACCCGTACGAAGGCGGCAGCGACCACGCGGAGTACCTGCGGAAGGGCATCCCCGCCGTGCTGTTCTGGCACTTCCCCGACTTCGCGTACCACACGAGCCTCGACCGCATGGCGCACGTCGACGCCGCCGAGCTCGCGCGCTCCGCGTCCGCCGTCGCGACGTGCGCGCTCGCCGTCGCGGACGCGCAACCGGCGGACCTCGACCGCTACCTCGCGAGCTCGAAGCTCGAGCTCGACGTGCGGCTCGCCGCTGCCCTCGCCGCGAAGGACGACGAGGCCGTCGCGATGTGGCGCGCGTGGTCGCTCGGCGCGCGCCAATGGCTGCGCCGACTCTGTCTTCCCGTCGTCGCGGAGCCCGCGCGCGTCGCGCCGAGCGCCGCGAGTCCTTCCACGCCGCCCGCATCCACCCCCCCGGACCCGAAGTGATCCCATGCGAGACGAGAACGTCCTGACCTCTTCCACGCTCGACCGTCGCACGCTGCTGGGCGCCGCCCTCGGCGCGGGTGCCGCGCTCTCCTGCTCGACCGCGAGCGCGCGCCAAGGCGACGCCGCGCGTCCGGCGCAGGACCCGCGCGCGAAGACGCCGCGCAAGGACCACCCGGTGCTGATCGGCAGCGCGAACGGGCTCGCGGGGATGAAGCTCCACTACGCGAAGCTGCTCGACGGCGCCGACCCGCTCGACGTCGTGATCGAGGTCGTCAAGGTGCAGGAGGCGGACCCGCTCGACGACAGCGTCGGTCTCGGCGGCCTCCCGAACGCGGAAGGCGTCGTGCAGCTCGACGCGGCGTGCATGTACGGCCCGCGGCACAAGTCGGGCGCGGTCGCGTGCATCGAGAACATCCTGCACCCCTGCGAGGTCGCGCGGCTCGTGCTCGAGCGCACGGACCACTGTCTGCTCGTCGGCAAGGACGCGTACCGCTTCGCGCGTGAGCACGGTCACCCGCACACGGAGCTCCTCACCGAGGCGTCGCGCAAAAGGTGGCTCGAGTGGCGCGAGAACCTGTCGCGCGAGGACGACTGGCTCCCGCCTCCGCCGAAGCTGCCGTTCACGGGCGCGCTGCCCTCCGCGGAGGAGCGCCGCGTCGCGGCCGCCCGCCGCTGGAACGAGCACCGCGTCACGGGCACGATCCACTGCTCCGGCCTCGCGAAGAGCGGCGCCGTCGCGTGCACGACGACGACGTCGGGCCTCGCGTGGAAGATCCCGGGGCGCGTCGGTGATTCGCCGATCGTCGGCGCGGGCCTGTACTGCGACCAGGACGTCGGCAGCGCGGGCGGCACGGGCCGCGGCGAGTCCGCGATCCTCGCGAACGCGAGCTTCGCCGTGATCGAGCTCCTGCGGCAGGGCGCGACGCCGCTCGACGCGGGGCTCGAGGTGCTGCGGCGCGTCACGCGCCAGACGCAGCGCCAGTCGCGCTACCAGCCCGAACTCGTCGACGAGAAGGGCATCCCGAGCTTTGGCCTGCACCTTTACGTGCTCGCGCTCGACGGCACCTTCGCCGGCGTGACGCTCAAGGGCGAGGGCCAGTTCGCCGTCGCGGACCCCGAGAAGGGGCCGCGCCTCGAGCGCCTGGTCGCGCTCCACGCGGGCTGAGCGGCGACTCCTCGGCGAACACGGCTCACCGGGCGACGGTCACGAGACGAGGACGGGCCGGCGCCCTTCGAGGGAGCGCCGGCCCGTTCGTGTGCTCCGCGTCCTACTTCGGGGCCGGACCCGACGCGGGCGTGGTCGCGCTGGTGACGGGGGCCGCGCCCTCGTGCACGAACGCGAGGCTCGACGTCTCGCGCGTGTCCCCTGCGAGGAACAGCACGTCGTTGCGCGCGTTGCGTGCGAAGCCGAGCGCGATCGTGTGTACGACGCTCGAGGTCGTCACCTCGGGCTCGGCACCGTTGTAGTACACGAGGTACATGTTGCCGTGGTCGCTCGTGAGGATGTACGGATGGGTCTTCGTGCCGTCGATCGTGACGATGCCGGCGCTGAAGATCTGCTTGCTGGCGAAGCGCGGCTGCGGGGCCTTCAGCTTGGCGAGCATGTTCTCGTTCTCCTCGAACTTGATCTTCGAGGGCACGCCCTGCCGGGCCTCGCCGTCGAGCCGGCGTGTCAGACCGCCGTCGAGCGTCCAGCTTCCGGCGATGCGGGCGGCGACCTGGTTCTCGGCGTCGCGCTGGAGGCGCAGTTCCTGGACGAGGACGGCCGTCGAACCGACGGCGGCGAGGGCGGCACAGGCGAGCACCGCGTTGCGAACGATCATGGATCTCTCTCCGTGAGGGGGGGTGGGAACGATCGGGCCCGACGTGGGACGACCGACAGACAGAATAGCCACCGAGGGGCAACCCGTGGCGCGTCGCACGCACATTCGCCCGGGAGAAGCCCCGCGGAACGGCCCCCGTCCGGAGCAGGTCAGCGTCGCCGCATCGACGCGGCGAGTTCCTCGGGCGACAGCTTTCCGTCCGCGTCCGTGTCGAGGGTCGCGAAGACCGCGTTGAGACGGACGTGGAGCTGGAGCGGCCTCTGCAGCGCGGAGAGGTCGTCGAGCTCGATCGCTCCGTCGTCGTCGAGGTCGAGGCGGCGGAACACGGGCACCGGGCCCGGGATCTGCGGCGGCAGGTGCACGGAGCCTTCGCGCACCTCGCGCGGGACGCTGCGGCCGAAGAGCTCGAGCACGCTCTTCGCCTTGGGCTTCGCACCGTCCGTCTCGCCCGCCGGCTTGGGCGAGAGCAGGTCCGCGAGCGCTTCGAGCTCGATCAGCTCGAGCGCCTTCGACGCGTCGCGATCGAGCGTCGAGAAGAGCTCCTCCGCCGGCGGCTCCGCGAGCTCGTAGTCGGCGAGCGCGTGCCGCAGCTCGCGTACGTCGAGGAGGCCGTCCGGCGTCTGGTCGTACGTCGCGAGCAACTCCGGAGCTTCGCGCCGCGGCGCCTTGCGCACCTCGGGCTTCTTGAGCGGCGGCTGGAACGCGCCGCCCTTCGCGAGGATGTTCTGGTAGCGCGTGCTGAACTCGTCGAAGTCGATGCGGCCGTCCTTGTCCTTGTCGTAGACGGCGAAGCCGCCGCGGTCGAGGCCGAGGCTCTTCTGCGCTTCCGTGAAGCCCATCCAGCCGTTGCCGTCGTAGTCGGCGAGCGTGAAGTACTCGACGGCGCGCTCGCCCGGCGGCGGCTCCGGCGCGGGCGGAGTGCTCTCCTGCTCCGACGCGGGGCTCGGGCTCGCGCCGCGATCGCCCGGGGCGGGCGCGCGCTCGCGTCCCTGCGGCGCGGGGGCGGACTCGGGCGTCGGTGCGGGAGCGGGTGCGGGCGCCGGCGCGGGCGGCGTCGAGCCGCGGCCCTGCGGGGCGCCGCCGCCGCGCTGCGCGAGGACCGTGAGCGAGAGCGCGGCGGTGCTCGCGAGGACGCCGAGGGACAACGACGCGCGCAGGGGGAATCGCATGGCCTTCCTTATCGGTAGCGAGGGGGGCGTCTGGCAAGTCGGCGCGGTCGCGCGGGAAGGAAGTTCCCGGTCGCGGCCCGGGGAAGGGCGGAGCGCTCGGTCGACGCGGGCGCGGATCGAGCTCCGCCGCGCGCGCGCCTCACCCGCGGCCACGCACGGCGGCGAGGGTCGCGCTCGCGACGCGCTCGACGTCCGCGTCGGAGAGGAACGGGTGGACCGGGAGGCAGACGACCTCGCGCGCGAGGCGTTCGGCGTTCGGGAACGCGCCCGGGGCGTAGCCCCACGAGCGCGCGGCCTCCTGGAAGTGCACCGGCGTCGGGTAGTGCACCGCGGCGGCGATCTTCTGCGCTTGGAGCGCCTCGAGCACCGTGGCGCGGGGCACGGTGCCCGTCACGCGCACCGCGTACTGGTGGTAGACGTGCGTGGCATCCGGCGCGGCGCGCACGAGCGTGAGCTCCGCGCAGTCGGCGAACGCGGCGTCGTAGCGCGCGGCGATCGCGCGGCGGCGCGCGTTCCAGCGGTCGAGGTGGGGGAGCTTCACGTTGAGCACGGCACCCTGGAGGCCCTGGAGGCGCGAGTTCGTCCCGATCTCGGCGTGCTGGTACTTCGCGGGCGATCCGTGGTCGCGCAGGCGCTTCGCGCGCGCGACGACGTCCGCGCGGCGCGACAGCACGAGGCCGCCCTCGCCGCACGCGCCCAGGTTCTTCGTGGGGTAAAACGAGAACGCCGCCGCGTCGCCGAGCTCGCCCGCGCGGTAGCCGTCGCGCTCCGCGCCGTGGCACTGCGCGGCGTCCTCGAGCACGGTGATGCGCCGGTGATCGGCGAGCGCACGGAACGCGCGCACGTCCGCGAGCTGTCCGTACAGGTGGACGGGCAGGACGCACGTCGTCCGGGCATCGATCGCGGCCTCCGCCGCCCGCGGATCGAGGAGCGCGGTGTCGAGCTCGACGTCCGCGAGCCGCGGCACGGCGCCGATCCACGCGATGGCCCCGGCGCTCGCGAAGAACGTGAACGGCGAGGTGACGACGTGGTCGCCGGCCTTCACGCCGAGGGCTCTGAGCGCGACGATCAGGGCGTCCGTGCCGTTCGCGACGCCGACGCCCGGGTTGGGAGAGCGGTGGTGGCGCGCGAAGTCCTGCTCGAAGCGCTCGACCTCGGGACCGAGCACGTAGGCGCCGCTGCGCACGACGCGCAGCACGGCGTCCTCGAGCGCCGGCCCGAGCGCCGCGCGCTCCGCCGCCAGGTCGACGGGGCCGATTGGCCGGAGTTGGGTCGCGGGGGAGGGATCCGGCGCAGTGAGGCTCGTCGACATGGAGCCCGCGAGGATAGCGCGCCGTCGTCGGCGCGGAATCCCGTGCTCGAGATTCAGCCGTCCGCCGCGCGCCTCAGCCCCCGAGCGAGTCGGGGGGCTTGACGACGTGGTCCTCGGCGGGAGCCGTCAGCACCTGCTTGAAGCACCAGATCGCGAGGCCCCAGACGAACACCAGCGACGTGGCCATGAACAGCATGCCCAAGATGGTCATTGGATCCTCCTAGCGTCCACGTGTCGGGGCCGGGCGTTCGTCCTCGGGCGGGTGATCGCCGTCCACGTCGAGCCCCTGCGCGCGCCACCGGCGTGTGCCGACGGCCACGAGCGCGGCCAGGAACACGACGACGAGCCCGATCAGGATCATCGTGTTGCGGGCGACGGTGTTCGTGCCGAGCCCTTCGATCCAGCCAGGTAGCGTGAGCCAGCAGAAGCGACCGATCGTGATCAAGAGGTAGAGCGGCGCGACGTACTTGATCACGAACCAGATGAAGCCGGGGATGCGCAGGTGCGCGCCTTCATGCGCTTCCTTCCGGCCGCGTTCGATGCCGAAGACCCAGCCGAACGCGATGACCTGCACCGCCGCGAGCACGACGATCAGGAACGTGCCGACCCAGTCGTCGATCGTCCCGAGCGCCGTCATCCCGCCGCTGAACCAGACACACCACCCCGATCCGACGAGGCCCAGCAGCGCGACGATTGCGAGCGCGTGCTTGCGGGGCACGCCCAGCGCTTCTTCGATGAACGCCATCGTGGGCTGGTACATCGAGATCGAGCTCGTGATCGCGGCGAGGAAGAGCATGAAGAACCACAAGGCACCGAACAGGTTGCCGAGCGGCATGTGCGCGAACACGACGGGCAGCGTCGAGAAGCCCAGCCCGAACGTGCCGCCGGCGACGGCCTCGGTCGTGCCGGCGAGGCCGAGGAACACGAACGCGGCGGTCAGCGTGATCATGCCGCCGAAGCCGACCTCGAAGAGCTCGTTCGTGGCGGACGCGGTGAGGCCCGAGAGGACGAGGTCGTCCTTGCGCTTCAGGTAGCTCGCGTAGTTGATGATGACGCCGAACCCGACGGAGAGGCTGAAGAAGATCTGCCCGGCGGCCGCGATCCAGGCCTTGGGGTCGGCGAGCTTCTCGAAGTTCGGGTTCCACATGTACCCGAGGCCGTTCGCGACGGTCTGTTCCTCCGACTGCGCAGGGAGCGTGAGGACGCGGACCAGGACGAACAGCGCGCACACGGCCATCGCGGGCATCGCCCACTTGCAGAACGTCTCGATGCCGCCGGAGAGACCGCGCCAGACGAGCAGCAGGTTCACGGCGAAGACGATCAGGAAGATCCAGACGATCGGCGCGAAGCCGTTCGCGAAGAGGACGCCGTCGGCGCTCCGGCCGATCGTCGTCGCGAAGTACTCGCTCGACGCGCGCGTCTGCTCGCCCAGCGCTGCCCCCGCGTCGATCCCGAGGGCGGGCGCGCTCCTGAACAGCGCGCGCGCGTACTCGATCGCGTAGGACAAGCACCACGCCTCGATGAAGACGTAGTAGAAGGACACGCCGAGCGGGATCAGCACGCCGATGAGCCCGAAATAGCGCGCCCACGAGCCGCGACCGATCACGCCGAGGATCGCGGGCGCGGAGTGGAAGCCCTTGCGTCCGCCGTACCGCCCCATCGTCCACTCGGCCCAGCCGATCGGGATGCCGAGGAAGAGCAGCGCGCAAAAGTACGGGATCATGAACGCGCCGCCGCCGTTGTCGGCCGCCTGCCCGGGGAAGCGCAGGAAGTTCCCGAGACCGACGGCGGATCCGGCGACCGCGAGGATGACCCCGACGCGGCTGCCCCATTGCTGTTTCGACTCGCTCATGCGCCAAGCCTCGACCGGGTTCGTGTTCGAGCGGGGGGGGAGGTCGGAACCCTACCCGGTGGTCCCGCCTCCC
The DNA here is from genome assembly GCA_016714045.1 of Planctomycetota bacterium. Lineage (GTDB taxonomy): Bacteria > Planctomycetota > UBA1135 > UBA1135 > JADJNY01. The sequence continues at coordinate 356,540 of JADJNY010000001.1, forward strand.
GCAAAGCCTCAGGCGTCGACTTCCGAGTACCGCGCGGCCTCCGCGTCGGAGATCTTCGTGATCGAGATCCCCGTGAAGCCGTAGACGATCGACACGATCGGGCAGAGCCAGTTCAGGAACGCGTACGGCGCGTACGCGACCGTCGCGACGCCGAGGACCGCGGTCATCTGCGCGCCGCACGTGTTCCAGGGCACGAGGGCCGACGTGACGGTGCCCGAGTCCTCGAGCGCACGCGACAGGTTCTTCGGGTGCAGCCTGCGATCGAGGAACGCGCGCTTGAACATGCGTCCGGGGACGACGATCGCCATGTACTGGTCCGACGCGAGCACGTTGATGCCGAAGCAGGTCAGGATCGTCGCGGCGATGAGCGAGCCCGTCCCGCGCACGAGCTTCAGGATGCTCTGCGCGATGCACCCGAGCATGCCCGAGCGTTCCATCACGCCGCCGAACGAGAGCGCGCACACGATCAGTGCGACGGTGCCCAGCATCCCCTTCATGCCCCCGCGCCCGTCGAGGAGCTCCGTCACGGTCTGCTTCGCGCTCTCGAGCGCTCCCGCGTCGAGTCCGGCGACCGCGGGCGCGTGGAAGTCGAGTGCGTAGCCGCCGTACAGCGCGGAGAAGTAGCTCCCGAGCCCCGTCAGGGCGCCCGTCGACTGGGGCTGGACGACGAGGCCGAGCGCGACCGCGCCGAACGTGCCGAGGACGAGCGCCGGCAGCGCAGGGAACTTCCTGACGACGAGGCCGAGCACAAGGAGCGGAGGGAGCAGGAGCCACGGCGTGAGTACGAAGTTCGCGCGCAGCGTCTCCACGACGGCGGTCACACGCGCGAGCGACGCCGGGCTCGCATCGTGCCGGCCTCCGAGGACCGCGTAGAGCGCGAGCGAGACGAGGAGCGCCGGTGTCACCGTCCAGATCATGTGTCGGACGTGATCGAAGAGCGTCGCGCCCGCCATCGCGGGCGCGAGGTTCGTGGTGTCGGAGAGCGGCGACATCTTGTCGCCGAAGTACGAGCCCGACACGACGGCGCCCGCGACCATGCCCGCGTCGATCCCCAGCGTCTGGCCGATGCCCATCAGCGCGACCCCGACCGTGCCGGCCGTGGTCCACGAGCTCCCGCACGCGAGCGACACGACGCAGCACACGAGGCAAGCGGTGACCAGGAAGACGGGCGGTGAGACGAGCTCGAGTCCGTACACGATCAGGAGCGGAACGACGCCTGACTGGATCCACGCGGCGATGAGCATCCCGACGACGAGCAGGATCAGGATCGCCTGCAGAGCGAGGCCGATCGCCTTGACCATGCCCTCCTCGATGCGCTGCCACGGCTGTCGCAGGACGACCACCGCGATGAACGCCGCGAGCGCCGTCGCGAGCACGAGCGAGATCTGGTTGTCGGCGGACGCGAAGACGCGCACGTTGAGCACGAGCAGGCCGACGAGGCCCGCGACGGGAAGGAGCGAGAGCAGGAGCGACGGTGCGCGCTCGGCTCGCGCGGCGGGGGGGCTTTGCGGCATGGGAGCTCCGGGGGGGGCGCGGGAGTCTACCAGCCGTTCGCGTGCGGCGCGGAGCCACGCCGCGAGTGCGCCGCGCGTGGGTCGTCGGGATCGTGGCTCACCGAGGCGCGTCCACGGGCTCGGCGCCCGCCTCGGCGCGGCGCGCGCGCTCGAACGCGTCTCGTTCCGCTTCCCCTGCGCCGAGGTCGAGCCCGCGCACGCCGTGGAGCGTTCGTCCGTGCACGAGGGCGTCCCACACGTCCGCCGCGTCGTAGGTCCGCGCGCGCTCGAGCGCGCTGCACACGACGAGGCCCGCGTCGTAGCCCGCGGCCGCATCGGGCGGGGGTGTGCCGCCGTACCGAGCGCGCCAACTCGCCACGAAGGAGAGGTCGATCGCGCTGCGCGAGAGCCTCGGTCGCGCAGCCGAGGCGCGGCGCGCGCGCGTCGAGGCCCTCGAGCCCGCGGCCGAAGGACGCGACGTACGGGGCTCCGTCCGCCTCGTCCGCGGCTTCCTCGACGGCTTCGGGCGTCGTCCCGCCGACGAGGAGCACGGCGCGGTCCTCGTCGAGGAGGCGCCGCACGGCGACGCGCCGTTCCGCGTCGATTCCGCGGTCGTCGAACGTGCGCACCTCGATCGGACGGCCGTGGATGCCGCCGCGCGCGTTCCATTCCAGGACGGCGAGTTGGAATCCGTCGTGCAGCGCGCGCCCGCGTTCGGCGAGCGGTCCCGTGAGCGAATGGAACTCGCCGACGAGGATCGGTCCCGAGCCCGGCGGGACCGTGCGCGGCGGCTCGGGCGCGCACGCGGACGCCGCGCACGCGATCAGGATCCCGATTCCGAGCGCGGCGCGGGCGCGCGCGGACGAACGCGGCGCGGGGCGCGCTTGCGTGCTTCTTGCTTGCCGCTCCATGGGGCGCACCGGAGGATCTTAGGGCCTCGCGACCCGCGGCGGCCAGCGCCGAGACGCGCGGCGTGTGCGGCTCGCGCGGCTCCCTCGACTCGAACCCTCGGAGATCGTCATGACCACCGTCGTGTCCGCCCTGCTCCCGCTCCTCCTCGCGCCCGCCGTCGTCCAGGACGCGAAGACGCCCGCGATCGATCCCGCGCGGCAAGAGGCGCTCGAGGCCTCCGCCGCCGCGATCCAGGCCGACATCGAGAAGCTGCGCGGCGAGTCGTTCAAGCACCCGGTGCCGGTGAAGCTCGCGGACAAGGCGACGCTGCTCGAGTACCTTGCGAAGCGTGAGGCGCTCGAGACGAACCCTGCGCGCGAGGCGTTCAAGGAGGAGTGCGCGAAGCTCCTCGGGCTCGTTCCCGCGTCGCTCGACCTGAAGAAGGCGACGCACCAGTTCCTCGAGTCGCAGGTCGGGGGCTTCTACGACCCGCCGACGAAGACGTTCTACATCATGGACACGTTCGACGGCGAGCTCGGGCGCGTGATCATGTCGCACGAGCTCGTGCACGCGCTCGACGACCAGCTCTACGACCTCGACGGCACCGCGAAGAAGCTCGGCGAGGACTCGGACGCGCTGCTCGCGTTCTGGTCGGTGTGCGAGGGCAGCGGCACGCGCACGATGACGCAGTGGATGATGGGCAACATGACCAAGCTCGATCCCGCCGCGTTGATGGAGTACCAGAAGCTCGGCATGGCCGGCATGGAGGACCTGCCGCCTTTCGTGTGGAAGCCGATGCTCGGCGCGTACACGTGCAAGCAGACGTTCGTCGACAAGAGCACCGCGAAGCCGAAGAAGTCGAAGGCGCCCAAGAAGGAAGCGAACGGCGACAAGGCGATCGATGCCAGCGTGCCCAAGGAAGCGAAGCAGGACGCGCCCGCGCTGACCTACAGCGAGCAGCTCGCGAAGGCGTTCCGCTCGCCGCCGCGTTCGACGGAACAGGTGCTCCACCCCGAGAAGTACTGGGACGAAGCGCAGAAGGACGAGCCGCGCCGCATCGCGTTCGACGTGACGAAGCTCCCCGCGGGCTGGAAGGTGCTCGGCGAGGACACGGTCGGCGAGCTCGGGCTCGGGCTCCTCACGACGCCGCTCGCGGAGCGCAAGGGGATCGATCCGGACAATCTGATGGCGCTCGCGACGCTGACCTACACGGGCGCGGCGTCGAAGGGCTGGGGCGGCGACCGCGTCGTGCTGCTCGCGAACGGCGACAGCCGCCTGCTCGTGCTCGCGACCGTGTGGGACACGGAGACGGACGCCGACGAGTTCCGCGCCGCGATCGAGCCGATCGTCGCCGCGCAGTCGTTCACGGGGGCGTGGAAGCGCACGCTGCGCGCAGTGCTGCCGCGCGACGAAGCGAAGAAGGACGCGGTCGTCCTGCAGCTCGGCTGGTGCGCGAACGACGACGGCGTCGAGAAGACGATCGGCTGGCGCGAAGCGAAGTGAACGCGTTGCGGAGGCGGAGCGCGGCGCTCGAGGCCGCGCTCGCGCTCACTCGCGGTACGGCGGAGGGCGCGGGGTTCGACGCGCACCGAAGAACGGTCTCCCCGCGGCTCGCGAGGCGGGGAGCCGCTGCTGCGCCCGCGCTCAGACCGACGTCGTGATGCCGAAGAAGCCGCGCGTGCGTTGGACTTCCGCGATCTCGAGCTCCGCACGCTGGATGCAGGCGAGCAGCCAGTCTTCCCGGCGATCGAGCCAGTCGTCGACCAAGCGTTCCCGTTCGACGCGTGATAGCCGCGCCCAATCGGCGTTGCTGTAGCGTGAGGATTCGCTGACGGGCTCTTCGGGAACGCTCGGCCCTTTCGTGTGCTGGATCATGGTGGTGGAGCTCCTCTCCTCGTCGCTCGATTCTAGCTTCCTGATCCGCAGGCCAGCCAACAGACTCCGGCCGCAGTCCAAGCCAGTGCGGCGAGAAGGAGTCCGATCTGCGCATGATCGATGTCGCGCTGCTTGCGGGCGTTTCGAACTCCGAGGTCGATCGCAGCATGTAGCGTGTTCTGGAGCGCGAGCTTGGTCATCTCGGCGGCCGACGCGCGGTTGGCTTTCGCGAGCTCCTTTGCGCTCCCGAGGAGGAGCAGGCTCGCTTGCGCAGGTCGTCCAATCCGAAGGCGCGGTCGGAGGAGCAGCAGCAAGCCCGCGGCGACGAACAGGGCGGAAGCGACGAAGAGACCGCGAACGAATGGGGCCCCGGGCGGCTCGGTCGCGCGCGTGGCACCCAGGCCGAGCAATGCGGCCTCGATCGTGATCAACACGGAGGTTCGTTGTCCGAGCCGTCGCGCGTTCTCGACTTCGGCGTCCCAGGCGTGACGCGCATGCGCGAGGGCTTCGACCTCACCGCTCACGTCCTCCGGATTCGATCTCCGTCGATTCGCCATCCGCGACATGACGTCGCCGCGCGCGGCCGGGCACCCGGAATCTCGGGAGTTCTCGCGGCGCCGGCCCGCGAACCGGGGAATCCGAGGTCTGTGAGCGCTCCTCGCGTCAGCCCGCCGGCGCGCGCCACCGCGCGGCGTCGACGATCGCCCACACGTAGAAGACGAGCCCGAGCCCGCAGCACAACATCAGGAGCGTCGACGACGCGAAGAAGAGGAACGCGGCGAGCACGCGGCCCTGGATCAGCTGACCGAGGCCGGGGACGACGACGTTCGCGAGCGCCGCGAGCACGTTGCCGGTCGAGCCGGGGCCGGTGAAGGAGGACGTGGAGTCGGTGGACGCGGTCATGGAGGGGCTCGAGGCTGGGGCCGGAAGCGATCGAGCCCGGCGCGGGGCCGGAGCTCGTGCCCTTCCTACGCGCGCTTGCGAGCGACCTTTCGCGCCGGGTGGCGGGATCGCGCGCTCGAATGCGTCTCGGGTGTCCCGCGAGCCCCCCGCGGGCCCCCCCGGGCTCAGCCGAACCGCTCGCGGCCGTTCCGTCCGCCGACGGGGCCGCGCGGCAGGCCGCCCGCGATGCGGCCGATGAAGAAGAAGGTGCCCTCGATGCGCCAGCCCGGGCGGGGCTCGGACAGGCCGTCTTGCTCGAGCTGCCAGCGGCTCACGAAGAGGTGCAGCGGGCGCTCGGGTGCCTCGACCTCGAGGACGGCGACGCGGACCTCCGTGAACGGGTTGACGAGGTGCGTCACGCGTCGCACGCGCAGCGAGACCTCGGCGCAACCACCGGGATCCGCGGGCGAGCCGAGCGGGACGATGCTCGCGCCGCCCTCGCGCGCGGGGACGTCCTCCACGGACGCGCCCTCGTCGGGGCCGACGTAGTTCACGTCGAGCGCGAACGCGCTCACGTTGACCGCGAGCACGTGCCCGCGCGGCATCCGCGGCGGCAGACGGCGCGCGTCCGTGACGAACATGCTCAAGCGATAGGCGCCCGGGCTCGTGGGGCGTTCCTCGCTGAACACCGGCGGCGCGGCCCAGCCGATCAGGAGCGCGTCGAACGGCGAGTCGGGCAGGTCGCGGATCTCGTCGACGGCGACGCGCAGCCGATGGTCGGGCTGGTAGTAGGGGAGCACGCTCCAGTGCTCCTGCTCTGGCTCGCGGTCGATGCGCACCTCGAGCCCGCCGCCGAGCGCGAGCCGGCGGTGGAGCTCGGGATCCCCGCGCCACGCCGCGGGCTCGCCGCGCGTGCGGACGAGCTCGACGACCTCCTCGAGCGGATGGTCCGGCGGGAAGCCGATGCACTCGAGGAGGAAGTCCACGCGCGCGGGATTCTAGCGGCGCGCGGCGCGGGCGGAAGCCGCGGCGGCTATCTTGCGCGGCCCTGGAGCCCCGCATGAAGAGCCCCTCGCGCGCCGCGTCCTTCCTCGTCCTCGTCGCGGCGGCGTGCGCGTCGGTGCCCGAATCGGCCCGCGAGTCGGCCGCCGCGCTCCCGCCGCCCGGTCCCTTCGTCGCACGCCGCCGGGCGATCGATGTCGAGCACTACGCGCTCGCCCTCGCGCTCGATCCCGTCGCGCGCCGCCTCGACGGCACGGCGCGCGTGCGCTTCTGGCCCATCGCGGGCGCCGCGGCGATCGAGTACGTCGAGCTCGACCTCGACGGCCTCGAGGCGCGGCGCGTGCTCGATCGTGCGGGCCGCGCACTGGTGTTCCGCCAGGACGCGGGCGTGCTCGGGATCACGCTCGCCGCGCCGCTCGAGGCGGGGACGTTCGAGGAGCTCGCGATCGAATACGGCGGGACGCCGGTGAAGGGGCTCTGGTTCGCCGACGACGAGCGCGGCGTGCCGACGCAGGTCTTCACGCAGGGCGAATGCGAGGACGCGCGCGGCTGGTTCCCGTGCGTCGACGATCCGTCCGACCGCGCGACGTTCGAGCTCGTTGTCGACGTGCCGAAGTCGTGGACGACGCTCTCCTCCGGCGTGCGCGTCGAGCGCGTGGAGCGCGGCGAGCGCGCGACCGAGGCGTGGCGCATGGACTTCCCGCACCCGCCGTACCTCGACACGCTCGTCGCGGGCGAGTTCGCGACCAAGTCGGGCGCGTGGGAGGGCGTTCCGCTCGCGTTCCTCGCGGATCCGAGGTGGGCAGCGGAGCTCGAGCCCACGTTCGCCGTGACGGGCGACGTGCTGGCGCTCTTCTCGCGTCTGACGGGCACGCGCTACCCGTACGTGAAGTACAGCCAAGCGTGCGTCGCCGAGTTTCCGTTCGGCGGCATGGAGAACGTGTCCGCGACGACGATAACCGACACGGCGATCGGTGACGAGCGCTTCCGGCGCGACGCGCCGATGGACGGGCTGATCGCGCACGAGGCCGCGCACCAGTGGTTCGGCGACCTGCTGACGTGCGCGGACTGGTCGCACATCTGGCTCAATGAAGGCTTCGCGACCTACTTCACCGCGCTGTGGACCGAGCACGCGAAGGGGGCGGACGAATACGCGGTCGCGCTGCGCCGCGCGCAGGAGGCGAACGTGGCGGGCGACGTCGGCGCGAAGCGGCGGCCGATCGTGTGGGACGTCTGCCGCCAGCCGATGGACTTGTTCTTCACCGGGCACGCGTACCCCGGAGGCGCGGCGCGCCTGCACCTCCTGCGCTGCCTGCTCGGCGACGACGCGTTCTTCCGCGGGCTCGCGCTCTACGTCGGCCAGAACCACGGACGTTCCGTCGTCACAGAGGACCTGCGCGTCGCGCTCGAGGCGGCGAGCGGACGTCCGCTCGCCGACGCGTTCCGCCAGTGGCTGGAATCGCCCGGCCATCCCGAGCTGCGCGTCACGTGGCGCTTCGCCGACGGCCGGGTCCGCTTGCAGGTGGAGCAGGTGCACGCGACGGACGGCGGCGTCCCCGCTGCGTTCCGCGCGCCGGTCGAGGTCGAGCTCGCGCTCGGCGAGGAACGGCGCGTCGAGACGGTCGAGCTCCGCGAGCGCGTGCAGACGTTCGAGTTCGATTGCGCGGAGGCGCCGCGCTGGGTGCTCTTCGACGCGCGCGGCGCGCTGCCGAAGCGCTGCGAGGACGTGAAGAGGGGCGCGGAGTGGCTCGCGATCCTCGAAGGCTGCGACCGCGCGCCGTTCCGGCTCGACGCGCTCGCGGCGCTCGCGAAGGCCGTCCCGGACGCGAAGGGGGACGAGCGCGCGCGCCTCTGGACCGCGATCCGCCGCGCGGCGCGCGAGGACCGCTGCGCGTCCGTCCGCGAGGCCGCGATCCCCGCGCTCGCGGAATTCCGCGACGCGAACGCGCGCGCCGAGCTCTCGGCGCTCGCGTCCTCGGACGAGCGCTCCGCGATCCGCTGCGCCGCGCTCGACGCATTGCGGCCGCAGGGCCCCGACGCGGAGCTCGCCCGCTTCGCCCGCGCTCAGTACGACGCGGCCTGGAGCTGGAACACGATGGCGCACGCGGCCGCGCTGTTCGCGGCGGCGCGGCCCGCCGGCGCGTTCGCTTGGCTGCGGGACGAGCGCGCGAAGGACTCGCCGCACGGCGTCCTCGAGGCGCAGCTCGTCACGGCGCTGGGCGCGAGCGCGGACCCGACGGTCCCGGCCAGCGCGGTCCGCGCGGAGCTCTTGCGCACGGCGTTCGACGAGTCGGAGCACGAAGGCGTGCGCGCGTCGGCCGTGAACGCGCTCGCCGGACGCGTCGCGAAGGAGACCGCGCTCGCGCGGGAGCTCCTCGGCCTGCTCGACGCGCGTGGACACCGCTTGCGCCAAGCCGTGATCCGCGCGCTCGGTGCGAACCCCGATCGCGCCGTGCGCGCGGCGTTGCGGGCGCGGTGGGATCGCGCGCCGCTCGCGCTCGAGCGCCACGTGATCCAAGAGGCGCTCGAGCGGCGTCCCACGGAGCCCTGAATGGCCTCGCGCGAGGAGGACCGCGCTGCGCGCGCTCCGGCGGCGCTCTTCGACGACCTCGACGAGGCCCTGCGCTCGGAGTTCGGCGCGCGCGTGATCTACGGCTTGCTCGCGCGCTCGGAGCGCGATGAGGAGCTCGCGCGGCTCTTCGCGACGCTCGCGGACGAGCAGCACGCGCAGATCGAGCGCCTGCGGTCCTTGATCGTCGCGCTCGGGGGCCGTGCGCGCGCGGCGTGCCGGCGGCGGACGGTCCTCGCGCACGCGCTCCACGCCTTCCGCTTCGTCGGCGGGCGCAAGTTCGCGCTGCGCCTGTGCCACGATGCCCAGGCGTCGCTGGAGTACCGCTACCACGGCGTCGGCCGCTACCTCGCCGCGATCGGCACGGTGGCGCTCGCCGAGAGCGCGGGGACGCTCGCGACGACGAAGGGTCGTCACGCGCGCGCCCTCTTGACCTGGCTCGAGCACGGCGATCACCCTGCGGGGCCGCCTCGGCGACGCTAGAATCCGCGGACCGTCGACCTTCAACCCTTCACGGAGGCAGCCATGACCGACCCGACGACCCCCAGCGGCATCCCGCGCATCGGCGAACCCGCGCCCGACTTCAAGGCGCCGACGACGCACGGCGAGATCACGTTCAGCGATTGGCACAAAGGAAGCTGGGTGGTGCTCTTCAGCCACCCCGCGGACTTCACCCCGGTGTGCTCGACCGAGCTCACCGAGTTCGCGCGCAAGAGCGACGAGTTCGCGCGCATGAACACGAAGCTGATCGGCCTCTCGATCGACTCGATCCACAGTCACCTCGCGTGGCGCGAGAACCTGAAGTCGATCCTCGACGTCGAGATCCCGTACCCGTTGATCGCGGACCTCTCGATGGACGTCGCGACGAAGTACGGGATGCTCCACCCCGGCGCGTCTTCGACGGCGACGGTGCGCGCGGTGTTCGTCATCGATCCCAAGCGCACGATTCGCGCGCTCGTCTACTACCCGATGAACGTCGGACGCAACGTCGACGAGGTGCTGCGCCTCGTCGAAGCGCTCCAGTGCGCGGACACGAACGCGTGCGCGACGCCGGTGAACTGGCGCAAGGGCGAGAAGGTCATCGTCCCGCCGCCGAAGACCGTGAACGAGGTCAAGGAGCGCGAGTCGCACAAGGAGTACGAGCGCTACGACTTCTACCTGAACAAGAAGTCGCTCTGATCCGCGGCACCGCCGCGCCTCGTCGCGCGCGGTCCGGCCCGCACCGGACCGCGCGCGAACGTTTCCGGTTTCCCGCCCCGGGTCTCCTTCCGGTTCGTCCGCATGCTGCTCCGATCCCTCGCTCTCCTCGCCGCGTGCTCCGCGCCCTCGTCGGAGCCCGTGGCGGCGCCCGTCCTGGCGTTCGTGCTCGCGCCGGCGCTGCTCGACCTCGACGCGGAGATCGCGCGCGTGCAGGAGCTGCGCGCGCTCGACCCCGACGATCCCGTGACGCTGGAACGGCTGGGAACGCTGCTCGGCAAAGGGGGCGACCAGGACGGCGAGCTCGCCTACTCGATGCTCGCGCTCGCGGGCTACGACGACCTCGAGTTCGACGATCCCAAGCAGAAGGAGGCGAAGCTCGCCGAGCTCGGCGCGCGCATCGCGAAGCTCGACCCCGCGAGCGGCGCGCTCAAGGCGAGCCGCGACCAGTACCTGAAGGACCTGACCTGGGCGCTCGACCTCTACGCGAAGAACAAGAAGTCGCGCAACGCGCTCGACGTCGCGGGACGCATCCTCGCGTATCGCCCCGGGCACAAGCTCGCGCGCGAGACCGTCAGCTCGATCCTCGCGAAGCTCGACGACGACGGGAAGGCGGAGGCGGAACGCCTGCTCGGCCGCAGCGAGCTGCGGCGCCCGCGCGCGTTCTTGCAGGAATGGCGCAAGAAGCACACCGCGTGGAAGGACGCTGGGAAGGCGTCGAGCAAGGGCTACGTCGTCGCGTCGAACATCGGCTACGACGTGCTCCAGCTCGCGGCGCGCGCGCTCGAGGACCTGTCGCTGCACTACCGCCGCGCGTACGCCGCGGATCCGTCGATGCAGTTCGGCAAGACGGACGTGCAGCTCTTCCGCACGCGCGCCGAGTTCGCCGACGCGTTTCCCGAGGCGAAGGACACGCCGGGGCTGAAAGGTCTGCTCTGGACTCGGCCGGGCGAAGGCGGCGACGGGAAGAAGCCGAGCTTCCGCTTCGCACTGCTCGCCTACGACCCGCGCGACGAGGGGCGCCCGCTCTCCTTCCTGTTCGAGACGCTCGCGCACGAGGCGAGCCACCAGTACATGCGCCTCTCCATCGGCACGGGCGACGCGCCGCACTGGCTCGACGAGGGCATGGCGAGCTTCTACGAAGGCGCGCGCATCGACGAGGACGGTTCGGTGCACGTGGGGCTGCCCGCGTGGGAGCGCCTGCGCGTGCTGGCGCTCCTGCTCAAGGCCGACCCGAAGATCCTGCGCGCGACGATCGAGGCGCCGTCCGACAAGTTCCTGACGGGCGAACAGTACTCGGTCGCGTGGGGGCTCGTGTACTGGCTCGACCAGTTCCAGCGCGAGGACGGCACGCGCCCGCACCGAGCGTCGCTGAAGCGCGCGATCGAGGTCGTACGCTCCGGCACGGCGACGTCGGGCTGGACGGTGTTCCAGCGCGCCGTCCTCGAGCCGGCGAAGCTGCCGTTCGAGGCGTTCGAGGACCAGTGGACGAAGGACATGCTCGCGCTCGCCGATCTCGAGTCCGACCCGGACCGCGCGCGGGACCACTACTTGGAACGCGCGCAGGCGAGCGCGGCGAAGGGCCGCGCCGACGCCGCGCGCGAGGACTTCGAACGTGTGCTCGCGTACACGGACGAGCACCCGGCCGCGCTGCTCGGGCTGGCGAAGCTCACCGACCTCGTTTCGGAGAAGTCGAAGAAGCTCGAGGACAAGGACGCGACGTTGCTCTGGGCGCGGCGCGCGCACCGCTCCGCGATGCGGGCCGGGGACGAGGAGCTCGCGAAGGCCGCCGCGCTCGTCGCACGGCGCGCGGACCCCGGCGGTTTCGACAAGATCGCGGCGGGGGAGCTGCGCTACCGGAAGAGCGTCGAGGCCGAGATCGCGAAGCACCTCGGCGCTTCGCGCCCGAAGACCGCGCTCGCCCTCGCGCGGCGCTGGCTCGACGCCGTGCTCGAGGAAGACCGCGCGGACGCGCTCGTGCGCGAATTGCGCGAACAGAGGACGCTCGCGCTCGAGCGCCCGTACTTGCCCTTCGACGGCAAGACGTTCGACGGGCTCACCTGCGAGCCGGGCACGTTCGTGATCGAGGATGGCGAGATCGCGTGCACGATCCAGCGCGGACCGAACGGCGAGACGGACCTCGGCTCGCTCTTCGTCGAATCGCCGCTCGCGCCCCGCTTCCGCCTCGAGGGCGAGCTGCGCGTCGACACGGCCGACGCCGTGGCGATCTTCGGCGTCGAGCTCCCGTGGCGGCACGCGGTGAAGGGCATCGCGATGCGCGTGCGACCCGGGCCCGGCTCGCAGGCGTCCGGGCGCGACTTCCCGCCGTTCCACGAGCTCGCGCCCGGCGTGCTCGCGCCGATCGACCAGGTGACGGACGCGAACGGCTACTCGACGTGGATGTTCATGGGCACGCGCCGCAGCGAGGTCGAGCTCACGAGCGGCACGTGGGTGCGCTTCACGCTGACTCGCGCACCGAACGACGAGCTGCACTTGGCGCTCGACGGCGAGGAAGTCAGCGTGCGCCAGATCGACGACGAGGAGAAGGGCGTGCGCGCGGGCCTCGTCGTGTACGGGGGCGCGGCGCGCGTGCGCAACCTGCGCGTGGTCGAGCTCGACCGGTTGTGAGCCCGAGGAGGACGGGGATGGCCTGGATCCGCACGATACGACCCGAAGACGCCGACGGACCGCTCGCCGAGACCTACGCGGCGGCGGTGAAGCGCGCCGGGCGCGTGTACCAGATCCTGCAGGCGATGAGCCTCACACCCGACGTGCTCGATGCGTCGATGGGGCTCTACCAGCGCGTCATGTTCCAGAAGGAAGGGCTCTCGCGCCGCCGGCGCGAGATGCTCGCGGTCGTGACGAGCCGCACGAACCGCTGTCACTACTGAACGATCGCCCACACCTGGGACCTCCGTGCCGAGGTCCGCGACCTGCTCGACGAAGAACGCGAGGACTGGATCCGGCGCCTCGCCCGCGATTGGCGCACCGTGAAGCTCGGGCGCGTCGATCACGCGCTGTGCGTGTTCGCGGAGAAGCTCACGCGCGACCCCGGCGCGATGGAGCGGCGCGACGTCGACGTGCTGCGCGAGCTCGGCCTCGACGACGTCGCCGTCCACGACGCGATCCAGGTCGTCGCGTACTTCAACTACATCAACCGCGTCGCGGACGCGGTGCACGTCGACCTCGAGCCCGAGATGGAGCCGTACCCGTCGGAAGCGCCTCCCACCACGCCGTGATCGACCGTTCGCGTGCGAGCCGCGCGATTGCGGGCGGGGTTCTGGCTCAGCGGTGCAACGCGAGGTGCAGACCCGCTTGGGCCAGGTGGTGTTCGAGGTGGGCGACGTAGTCGCGGAGGAACCACTCGAACGTCGGAGGCTCCGGCGCGTCACCGAATGCGATCTCGCCGAGGTTGTGCTGCGGGCGCGGACGCTGGCGCTCCTCCGCCGGCGTCGAGGCCATCAGGCGTGCGAGCTGCAGGTTGTAGAGGAGCCACAACTCGACGAGCTCGCTCCAGGGCGCGTGCTGCCAGGCCTCGACGCGCACCCACTCGTCCTGGTCGTAGCCTGGGAAGACGAGGTTGCGCTGGAAGCGCGCGCGCACGAAGCGCTGGTGGTTGTTCGACGCGGAGTCGATCAGGTGGCCGACGATCTCCTTCCTCGACCACGCGCCGGGGCGCGTGCGGAGCGAGGCGTCCTCTTCGGAGAGGCGGCGCAGCTCGCTCGCGGCGCGCCGCAGCGTCCCGCGGAAATCCTCGACGAACACGTTCCATTCGAGCTCGTTCACGTGCAACCCTCGCGGCGATCCCGCGCGCGTTCACGGGAGCGCGGCGCGCTGCATCGCGGCGAGCGAGTCGACCGCGAAACGACGTTGCAGGCGCCGCACCCACGGACGACCGAGCCGGATCCAGAGCCGTCTCGGCCGCGAGCGCGCGCGCACGTCGTACCACACGGAGTCGTCGGCGGGATCGCGCTCGATCGTAAAGCTCTCTTCGCCGCACTCGGCGTGTCGCGCGAGGGTTCCGTAGGCGAAGCCGAAGCGCGCGCCGGGCTCGTCGACGACGCGCACGATGCGCGCGGCGTTGACGAAGGTGACGCCGGCGACGCGGACGAGCACGGCGACGCACGCACCTCGTGCGATCGGCGTGTCGCGCGGAAAGGCGCGCACCCAGCCGAGCTCGAACTGCGCCCAGCGCTCGAGCGCGGCGCGGGCGCGCGCGAAGGTCGCGTCGCCGCGACCGAGGCACGCCCGGTGGTGGTCGTGGTCCCAGCCCGGCGGGACGCGGCCGTCGGCGAGCGCACTCGGGTCGTACGTGAGGGGCGAGTCGTGCTGCGCCGCGAGCCAGCGCGCGAGCTCGGCGTCCTCCGGCCGCCGGAGGACGATCACGGGCGCGGCTCCGGCGCGAAGAACGGCTGGATCACGCGGCTCACTCGGGCTGCTCGAGCGTCGCGTACGCGTCGACGCGGTCGATCGCGTGCGTCGATTCGCGCCCGTCGGGCCAGCGCACGACGAGCTCGTCGACCGTTGTCGCCGCGCCGAGGCCGAGGTGGAGCTCGGGCGCGTTGCCGCCGAGGTAGCTCGCGCCCGCGCGCAGGGAGCGGACGAGCAGGCGCTCGCCGACCTTCGCGCGCACGATGGCCCCGATCGCGAACGGGTTCTCGCCGCGGGCGCGCAGGCGCAGGCCGAGCCAGTGCCGCTCCGCGGCGGGCCCGGTGACCTTCCCGTCGGCGCCGCGCACGCGCGCGTCGTTGCGCAAGAGGCGCGCGCGCGCGTTGTTCGCGGTGATCGCGAGGTCGAGGTCGCCGTCCTGGTCGTAGTCGTTTGCGAGCAGGCAGCGCGACGGCAGCGGCTCGGCGAGGTCGGGCCCGGCGAGCTCGAACGCGGGCGCGAACGAGCCCGCGCCGTCGTTCAGGAAGATGTGCGACGGCTGGCCGACGCAGATGCCCGTCGATTCGTAGTCGGGCGACGTGTAGCCGTTCGCATGGACGAGGTCGAGATCGCCGTCGAGGTCGACGTCGACGAGCTCCGCGCCCCAGCCGGTGACGCCGACGGAGAGCTGCGCGAGACCCGCCCGCACGGACTGGTCGCGGAACGTCGCGACGCGGTGCTTCGCGCTCTGGTGCGTGACGAGGTTGTTCACGTAGAGCGCGTTCGACTCGAGCTGCCAGTTCGTGACGAACAGGTCCTCGTCGCCGTCGCCGTCGACGTCACCGACCGCGAGGCCCATCGAGCCGCGCGGATCGTCGAGGCCGGTCGCGAGCGAGATGTCCTTCCACGTTCCGTCGCCCTCGTTGCGGTAGAACGTGTTCGGCGACACGTCGTTCGCGACGTACAGGTCCTGGTCGCCGTCCTGGTCGAAGTCCCAGAAGATCGCCTGCATGCCGCGGCCGTTCGCGTCGGCGACCTTGAGCTCGTCCGTCACGTCCGTGAAGCGGAAGGAGAGCGCCTTCGCGTTCGGCTGCGACGGATCGCGCGGCGCGGACGCGTCGGTCGGTCCCGACTTGATGCGGTCATTGCGCAGGAGCTGCTTCCGCTCGCCGGGGAAGGCGAAGGGGAGCATCTCCATCGGGTCCTCGCGCTGGTAGCGGCCGAGCTCGTCCGCCGGTGGCATCTTCGCGGGGTCGTAGTCGAGGTAGCTCGTGACGTAGAGATCGAGATCGCCGTCGCGATCGTAGTCCGCCGCGCACACGGTGGCGTGCCAGCGCTCGTCCTGCGGCACGCCCGCGGCGAGCGTGACGTCGGTGAAGCGGCCGGCGCCGTCGTTCAGGTGGAGCGCGTTCTTGCCGTAGTTCGCGACGAACAGGTCGAGGTCGCGATCGCCGTCCGCGTCGAAGAAGAGGGCACCCATGCCGCGCCCCTGCACGCCGAGGTTCGCGCGCGCGGTCACGTCGTCGAACGTACCGTCGCCGCGGTTGCGATAGAGCTTCGCCGTCGGCACGCGCGATCCTTCACGCCCGCCGCCCTGCGGCAGGAAGAGATCGTTCCAACCGTCGCCGTCGACGTCGCCCCACGCAGCCCCCGGCCCCATCGTCGGCCGGATGTCGAGCTGTTCGTCGGGGCCTTCGAGATGCACGAACTCGATCCCCGCGTCGCGCGTGACGTCGTGGAAGAGGGCGCGTGGATTCGCGGCAGCATCCCACGGCTCGAATGGAGGTTGGGAGTCGCAGCCCACGCGGACGGAGAGCGTCCACGTCGTGTCCGGAGCGGACTCCGGCACGGGGACGACGAGCTCGAGCACCTGATTCGGGGGGATCACCGAGTTGCGTCCATCGTGCTCTTCGAGCAGATCGAGCGTCGGCCCGGTCGCGAGCGCCGCGAGTCGCTCGTCGCGCACGTCGAGTTCGGGCCACTCGAGCGAACCCGGTCGAGTCCGGCCGCGAGTCCAACGTTCCACCGGCCCAGTACGCAGCGCGGTCGGACGAACTCGACGCGTGCTCGCCATCGGTAGACGTGCGACGTGCGCCCAGAGCACCTGGTCGATGCGTCCATCGCGCAACTCGAGCCAGGGCCTCGTGTCGCGCGGCGCAGGGCGGATCCGCGGCGTCCACGACACGCCCCAGAGCGTGATCGCTTCCCGTGCGTCGTCGTCGTAGTAGCGCGAGCCCGCACCTTCGGAACGGAGCTCGTGCGTGAGCAGCTCCGCCTCGAGCGCCGCGCGAGCGTTCGGCGTCAGCTCGCTTGCCTGCGTGACGAGTTGGAGCGTGAGGTCCTCGGTCGGCGCGGCGATCCAGATCGGCCCGGAAGGACCGAGCACGGCGTCCTGGCGCGCGAAGTAGGGCAGCAGTTCGTCGGCCCCGGCATCCGGAGGAGCGAGCGGTTCGTCCTTCCGCGCGAGACGGGCTTCGAGCGCTTCCCCTCGGACGATCGAGGTCGGCAGGCGTGCGTCACGCAGGACTTGGAAGCCCTGATCGTCGCGCGGGCCGACCACGCGCTCGCCGGGAGCGTGCGGCACCCACACGAGCTCGAGCCGATCGATGGCGAGTGCTCGCGACGTCGCAGAAGCGAGCCGCAGGTGCACGCCGTCGCGTTCGCGCTCGACCCGCGGCGCGCACTCCGAGCGCGAGATGAGCGGGAGCAGGACCTCGGCGCGATCCTTGAGAGCGGAGACGGCGACGAAGCCTCCCGCGTTCTCGGCGAGCAGCACTGCGCCGTGCTGCGGCGGCATCGTTTCGCCCGCACGAGGTGTCGCGAGCGAAGGGACTGCGATCGAAAGGGCGAGAACGCTCGGGATCATTTGGCCCGTCATGCTCTCGGCGCGTGTCTCATCGTGCAAGAAAACACCGCGCCCCGCGGCCATCAGGCCCGCGGGGCGCGGTGAGTTCGTCGCGCGTGCGCGCGCTCACATCTTCAGGTCTTTGATCTCGTCGACGGCGAAGTCGATGCTGACTTCCTGATCGATGTTGATGACGCGGCCCGTGCCCTTGTACGGGTTGAAGATCAGCGCTCCGTGGACGACCCGGCCGTCCTTGAAGTGCACGGTGATCTTGTCGGCGGTACGAGCCCCGAGCAGCATGTCGTAGATGCGGCCCGGGCCCATTTCGCTCTTCTTCTTGGTGGTGCTCATGAGAATCGAATCGGACTTTCTTCGTGCCCCGCCTCAGGAGTGTGCGGCGAGGGGTTGAGGGACGAGCTCGTCGAGGTGCGGGATGAGCAGGGCGGACCAGGTCTCGAAGTTCACGCCGCTCGCGAGCATCGCGCGCAGCTCATCGATCGAAACCCAGCGGCCTTCGAGTAGATCGACCTCGCGAATCTCCGGCGGTGACGAAACCGTGACCACTTGGACGAGACCTACGTGCACGGCGCCGACGGGGTTGGAGTCGTCGTTGATCAGGCCGACGCGACGCACTTCGTACGCGCCGCGAACCACCAGCTCTTCAGCGAGCTCGCGCCGCGTGCCTGCGTCGAGCGGGTTCTTCGTCGCGCTCGTCGCGTCGAGGTCTTCCGGGTTGATGTGCCCGCCGATCCCGATCGAGTGCTTGTCGTGGAGCCGCGCCTCGCCGCCCTTCTTCAGCCGCCGCGTGACGAGCACGCGCGTGCCCTCGGGCGCATCCCAGCGGACGATCGAATAGGGGATGACCTGCTTCCAGGCCGGCGTGCGCTCGGCGCGCTCGCGCTCGACGAAGAAGCCCTCGCGCGCGACGACCTCCTCGAAGGCCGCGGCGGGGAGACCGGGGGCCTTGGAGGCGGCCGGCTGGCCCGTCCTGGAGGCGTCCGCGAAGGGGACGAGCCCGTGCGGATAGCACTCGGGGAAGAGTGCCGTCCGGGGCACGACGAAGACGAACTCCATGGGTGGTGGCGGTGAGCCGGGGACGCACGCGATGGCGGCCTCGGCGGGGCTGGCGGCAGGCTCGGAGGGGCTTCGGGGGCGGACCCGAAGCGAGGAAGGCGAGACGATAAGGGCAGGGGCTCGATTTCGTCAAGATACGGAAGCACTTCGAGACGAGGGCCCCAACCGGTAGTGGCAAAGCGACATCGTGAACGGACGCGACTCGGCGTGCTCGGGTCGCGGCGCCGAGCTTCGCTCCGCGCGCGGTGGGGGGCGCGCCGCAGGGTGTCCGCTCGAGCGGCGGGGCTCGTGTCCGCGGTCGCGGTGCTCCGCGCGCGCTGCCGCTCGGAAACGCCGCGGTCGGCTCGTGGGGGAGAAGCGGCGTGAGAGGCCCGATAAGCCGGATCCTGTCCCCGTCTTTCGACGGGCGACGGCCATTTCTCTGGGACCGCGCTCGCGCACGGCCTCGAACGTTCTACCCGGAAGGCGCTGGACGCGGGTCGTCGCCACATGACCTTCCCTATTTGAACTTTCTCCGGGAGGGGTTTGCCCTGCCACTGCTGTCACCAGCAGTGCGGTGCGCTCTTGCCGCACCGTTTCACCCTTGCCCGTGGAGCTCGCGCCCCACGTCGGCGGTTTGTTTTCTGTGGCACTTTCCCTGGCCTCGCGGCCGGTTGCCGTTGGCAACCTCCCTGACCCGTGGAGTCCGGACTTTCCTCCCCGGTTGAGGCTTTCACCCCGCCGGAGCGGCCGTCCAGGCCTCTCACGCCGCGTGCATCCTAGCCGACGCCGTGCGATCGCGTTCGCTTCGAGCGCTCGAAGTCGGCGGAGCGCTGGGAATCGCCTGCGAGCGCCGCTTCGGCGGCGCGCACGCGCTCGAACGGATCGGTCGGACGCCGCTCGGCTTGTCGCTTCGAGGGCGCGCGCCTACCCTGCGCCGATCGCATGAGCCGCATCGAACCCACGGTCACGTACCTCGAACTGCGCGCGTCGACGCCGGACGGCGACGCCGCGGGCGGGATCCAGCACAAGGCGGAGGGGCTCGTGCTGCTCCACGTGCAGGAGCTCGCGCCGCCCGGCGAGCCGCGCGGCGCCGTGACGATCGTGCACGACGTGGGGAGCCACGGCGGGCGCTACCTCGACCTCGCGCAGGCGCTCGCGGCCGACGGTTGGGCCGTCGCGCTGCCGGATCTGCGCGGTCACGGTCGCTCGGAGGGCGAGCGCGGGCACTCGAACGGCATCAAGGAAGTGCTGCGCGACCTCGGCGACGTGCAGGATCACCTCGCGTACCGCCAGCCCGAGGCGCCGAAGGTGCTCGTCGGGCACGGACTCGGCGCGATCTGGGCGCTGGCGTACGCGTGCGAGCGTCCGGGCGACGTCGCGGCGCTCGTGCTCGCGGCGCCGCTCGTCGAGCCGCGCTTCGAGCTGCCGAAGCCCGCGGGCGGGCTCGCGAAGCTCTTCAAGAAGGTGGGGCCGAACGCGCCGGGGAAGCTCGGGTGGAAGCAGGACGCCGCGGGCGACGCGCTCGCGCACGACGTGATCACGCTGCGCGCGGGCGAGCAGGCGATCGAGACCGCGCAGCGCTATCGCGGGCGCGCGGGCGAGCTCTCCGTTCCCGTGCTCGTGCTCGGCGGCGCGAGCGACCCGCTCGTCGACGCGGGCGCGGCGAAGGCGCTCGCGGGCGCGCGCGGGACGCACGAGAGCGTCGCGGGAGTCGCGCACGACGTGCTGCGCGACGCGAAGGCGATCGCGCGCGCCGTCGCGTGGATCGGCGGCGCGGTGCCGCGCTAGCGCACGTCAGCCCGGCTCGCCGCTCTCCATCCAATCGCGTAGGAGCACGAGTGCGCTCCAACTGTCGCGGCGCGCGCGCGCCTCCTTGCCGTGATGCCCCGCCTCGCGCAGCAGCTCTTCGGCGGCTTTCGTCGTCAGCGTCTCGTTCCACAGCTTCAGCGGCACGCGCGGCAGGCGGGTCGAGAGCCGCGCCGCGAACTCGCGCACTTCGGCGGCGCGCGGGCCCTCCGTGCCGTCGACGTTCACGGGCAGGCCGACGAGCAGGAGGCGGACGTCGCGCTCGTCGACGAGCGCCGCGACGTGCTCGAGCAGCTTCGCGTCGTCGCCGGGGCCTTGGTAGGTCTCGATCGCCTTGCTGACGATGCGCAGCGCGTCGACGGACGCGAACCCGGTGCGCTTCGTGCCGTGGTCGATCGCGAGGACCGGGCCCTTCATCGTCGCTTGCCCCGCGACCGCGGTCGCCTCGCCGATCGCGAGCGTCCGAGATCGAACATCCTTCGCGCGGCTGGGCTCACAGGAACGTCGGCCCCTCGCGCTCGAGGCGCGTCACGACGTGCTTCACGTCCTGCGCGCGCTCGCGCGGCATGACGAGGATCGCCTTGCCCGCGCGCACGACGACGGGGTCCTTCACACCTACGAGCGCCACGAGCTCGCCCGTCTTCCCGTGCACGACGCAGCCCGACGAGTCGTGCGCGAGCACGCTGGCACCACCCGACGCGAAGTTGCCCTGCGCGTCCGCCGCGAGCACGTCCGGCAGCGCGGCCCACGAGCCGACGTCGCTCCACGTGAAGTCGATGGGAGCACGCGCACGTTGCCCGCCTTCTCCATGACCGCGACGTCGATCGGCGCGGAGGGGAGCGTCGGGTAGACGCGCTCGGCGTCCGCTTCGGAGCGGATCGTGCGAACCGGTCCAACGATCTCGCGCGCGTGCTGCTCCAGCGCGGCGAGGATCGCGTCCGTGCGCCACACGAAGATGCCCGCGTTCCAGAAGAAGCGCCCGCTCGCGAGGAACTGCTCGGCGCGCGCGCGGTCGGGCTTCTCGACGAAGCGCGCGACGCGCCGAACGCTCTTCCGCTGCGCGTGCCGAGCTCCTCGGCGCTCTCGATGCAGCCGTAGCCCGTCGCGGGGAACGAGGGTCGCACGCCGAGCGTGCAGAGCGCACGCGTCTCGAACGCCTCCTCGCACGCGGCGCGCAGCAGGTGGCGGAAGTCCTTCCCCGGCTGGATGACGTGGTCGGACGGCAGCACGATCTGCACGGTGGCCCCACCGCGCCGCTCGATCTCGGCCGCGGCCCACGCGACGCACGGCGCCGTGTTGCGCCCGCACGGCTCCGCGAGCACGTTCTCGCGCGGGACCTTCGGGAGGAACTTGCGCACGAGGTCGACGTGGTCGCGGCCCGTGACGACGAGCGTGTGCTCGGGTCCGACGAGCCCCTTCAAGCGCGCCGCCGTCTCGGCGATCAGCGTGCGCCGCCCTCCGATCGGGAGGAACTGCTTCGGGAGCGTCTTCCTGCTCGCGGGCCAGAAACGGGTGCCGAAGCCGCCCGCCATGATCACGGCGTAGATCTGCATGCGTCGTTCGCCGCGTCAGAAGCGCGGCGGGAGGGGAGCATACCCCGGCAGCGGGAGCGCGCGGTAGCCGTCGCGGCGGCCGAAGAGGCCGAACCAGTGCGCGCGGATCGCGGGACGGTCGAGGTCGCCCTGGATCGAAACGGACACGATGTTGTCGGTCACCCACGAGACGAAGCGCAGGAGCCACTGCAAGTTCTCGATCTCCGAGAGCTGCACGTCGAGCGCGTAGTCGAGCGTGCCATCGAAGTCGAGCGTGCCCTTGCCCGCGAGCTGCAACGCGGCGCTCGCGACGCGGATGTCGCGCATCGTGATCTTGCCGTCCTGGATGTCGAGGTTCGTCGCCATGCTGTCGAACGTCACCGTGTTGCCGAGGCGCACGGTCTCGAGCAGCGAGCGGATCACGGGCACCGACCACAGGTACGAGTCCGTCAGCACGACCGAGCCCGACCCGCGCATGCGCAGGAGGTCCTTCTCGTCGCCCGTCAGGCGCAGGCGGCACCTGAGGCGGCCCTTGTTCGCGACGTTCGAGACGAAGAGCCCCTGCAGGAGCTCCTCGACCTTGACGTCGCGCAGGTCGAGCGCGAGCTGGAACGGGTACGGCTCCGTCAGGTCGATCGAGAAGAGCGTTCCGCCGCGATCGGAGTCGTTGCCGAGCGGACGCAGCTCCCCGCCGGCGAACTTGCCGGTCATGTCTTCGATCGAAAGGCGCGGCTCGAAGTACGTGACGAGCATCTCGGCCTGGTCGAGCGCGCGGCCCGCGACCTGGCCCGAGAGGCCGCGCACGCGCGCTCGCGTGCGCATGTGGCCGCCTTCGATCACGAGCTCCTCGATGCGCGCCTCCGCCGTCTTCACGACGAGCGGGAGCCCGAGCACGATCGACATCTCGCTCGGCACGACGGTGCCGCGGAACGCGAGGCGCGCGTCGGTCGCGCTGCGCCCCGTGAGCGTCACGTGCCCATCGCGCAGGTCGAGCGTGCCCGTCCACTTGAGCTCGTCGAGCAGCGCGTCGATCGTCTTCGGATCCGAGAACGGCGCGAGGTGCCGCCGGTTGATCGGCACCTGGCGCGCGGCGAGGTCCGCGTCGAACACGAATCCGTCGTCCGTCGTGCGGAACTGGACCGTCGAGAGCTCGATCGGCGTGTCCGCGAGGCGCGCGGTCAGGCGCTCGCCGGAGAGCTCCTCGTCCTCGAGCACGACGCGGCCGCGCAGGCCCTCGAGCACGAAGTTCTCGCCGCTCTTGAACGTGTCCTCGCGCAAGTGGAGGTCGAAGCGGCTGTGCGCGCGATCCTCGGGCTTCTCGGGGAGGCGGATCTCGCCTTGGAAGTCGACGCGGCCCGCGAGCCCGATGCCCGAGATGTCAGGCTCAGTGCCCGCGTCGCCGCCGAGGAGCTGCGCGATGCTGCCGCGCAGGCTGGGGCTCGCGGGGTCGATCCCCGCGCCGGCGACGCGCACGAGGTTCTCCGGGAAGCTCGCGGTGAACGCGACCTGCACGTCGCCCGTCCAGCGCCCGACGATGGGCGAGATCGTCGCGTGCGCTCGGCCCGCGTTCCCCGCGGCGTCCTGCTCCAGGCCGACGAGGACGCGTCCGCGCACGTCGCTCGTGCGCATCGGGAACTGCTTCAACTGCAGCTCGACCGGCGCGCCCGCGGCAGGCGCGATCTCGGCCCGCGTCAGGTAGCGCCCGCCCGCGCGGCTGCGCGTGCGCTCGTAGGTTGCGTCGACGAACCCGCGAGGACCGGCGAGCGCGAGCGCCTCCGCGATCTCCGGGATGCGCGCGCCGAGCTCCTTCGTGTCCTGTCCGACGAGCGGCAGGCGCTGCACGGCGACGGCGATCGCTTCGAGCTCGTCGAGGTCGCGCGTGTGCTCGGAATCCGGCGCCGTGGGGTCGAGCTCGACGCGCAGTGCGAGCTCGAGCGCGCGCGCGGTCTCGAGCTTCGCGCTGCCTGCGACGGAGAGCCCGCTCTGCACCTTGCCGTCCGAGACGAAGCGCAACGTCCCCTGCACGCCGTCGACCGGGAGCGGGAGGTCGGTCCAGCGCAGACCGAGGCCGCGCAGATCGACCTCGAGGTCGGTCGCGAGCCAGGGCATGTCGACCTTCCGGCAGAGGCGCAGTCGCACGCCGAGCTCGCCGCCGTGCGGCGCGAAAGGCCTCCACGTCGAGGCCGGCGGGACGGGGCCCGAGAGTCCGTTCAGCGCGCGCTCGAGCACGGCGTCGACCGCGAGCTTCGGCGTCTCGAGCGCGAGCTCGATCTCGCCGTAGCCGTGTCCCGGCAGCGTCGGCGGCGCGTCGGCCGCGTGCGCTTCGATCACGCCGTTCGCGCGGATCGGACCGGAGGGATGCTCGGCGGAGAGACCGAAGAGCCCGATGCGGAAGCGCCGCAGCGCGCGCGGATCGAGCGCGAACGCGGCCGCGCCGCGCACACTCGTGAGCGGCAGGGGAAAACCCTGGTCGGATCGACCGCCGGGGAGGTTCGGCCAGCCGTGGTAGGTGAGGCCCGCGCGACCGTCGAACTCGGCGACGAGCGCGACGCGTGCGGCGTCCCACGCGAGCTCCGCCGCGTTCCACGGTCCCGGGACGTCGATCGAAGCGCGGACGCGTGCGCGGCCGCGCGGCTCGAACGAATCGAACGTCTCGCGCGCCGGTCCGGCCGCGGCGAGCAACGCGGGCAGGCCGCCCTCGACCGGGAGCGCGTCGCACGCGATCCACGCGCGCGCCGCGCGACCGTCGCCCGCGTCCGGGCCGACGACGCCCCACGCGTCGACGCGCGTGTCGTTCCACGAGCCGAGCGCGCGCGCGTGGCCCGTCCACGCGCCGGGCGCGCCGAGCTCCGCCTCGCTCGCGGGCGCGTAGCGCGCTTCGACGGCGAAGAGCCCGCTCCCGATCGTCGTATCGGATCCGGGCACGCGCAGGCTCGCGTCGCCCACTTCGACGTGGACGTCCGCGCGCGGGAGCGTGCTGCCGTCGAGGCTGAAGCTCGCTGTGAGGTCGAGCCCGAG
This sequence comes from Planctomycetota bacterium, assembly GCA_016714045.1. Taxonomy (GTDB): domain Bacteria; phylum Planctomycetota; class UBA1135; order UBA1135; genus JADJNY01. The sequence goes on from JADJNY010000001.1 coordinate 381,074, forward strand.
CACTCCGCGCGGATCCCACGGCACGAGCGCGTCGAGCGTCGTGCCCTTCGGGATCGACGTCGTCGACAGCGGGACGCCCGCGGCCGACGCGACGACGTCGAAGGCCTTCGCGCCGGACGGACGGCCGCGCAGCGTGATCACGCCGCTCTCGCCGCGCTGCGACAACGGCGCGAGGTAGGGGAGCAAGCGGCCGTCGAGCTGGGCGCCGTGTTCGGGGTCGAGCGCGAGGTCGAGGTCGACGCGTCCGATTGGGAGGAGGCCCCACGCCGCGGTCTCCCAGTCGACGCCGAGGTCGCGCACCGTGATCTCCGGGCCCGGCGGCGCGGGCGCGCGCGACCCGCCCGCGGGCGGCTCGACGGGTGAGAGGCCGCTCGAGAAGCCCTCGAGCGCCGTGAGCAGCGCCGGCGCGATCCGCACGTGCCCGCCCGTGGCGTCGACGCGCGCGACGCGCAGTCCGTGCTCGCGCGTGAACGCGAACTCGACGCGCACGCGTCGCACGAGCGCGAGCTCGCCCTCCGCGCCGAGCTCGAGCCCTTCGAGCTCCAGCGCCGGGTGCAGCCACGAGAAGCGCACGTCCTCGACGCGCAGATCGGCGCCGAGCGTGCCCGCGTCCTTTCGCAGCGCGTCGAGGACGAGCGAGCGGAGCACGCCCGTGCGCTCCGCGGCGAAGAGCGCGAGCGCGCCGAGCAGGACGAACCAGCCGAGCGCGAGCGCGAGGCCCAAGAGGAGGCGCGCGGTGAGGCGCAGCAGGGCCCGCACGGGGATCAGCTCCTTCCGTGCGGGAAATCCGGGTCGAGCTCGCTCGGATCGAACTCCGCGGGCGCGCGCTCGGCGTGGAACGCGTTCCCACCGCCGTCGTGCGCCGTCGAGGTCGAGCGCGGCAGCCGGGGCGGCCACGCGCCGAACGGCGCGATCTGGCTCGGCAGCACGAGCGTCTCGCCGCCGACGTAGCGGCGCTGCACGCGCTTGCCGACCGAGCACGTGATCTCGTACGAGATCGTTCCGACCTTCGCGGCGATCTCCTCGACGGAGATCGTCTCGTTCCCTTGCGTGCCGATCAGCGTCACTTCGTCGCCGACGTGCACGTTCGGGATGTGGCCGACGTCGACGGTGATGTAGTCCATCGACACGCGGCCGACGATGCGCGCGCGGTGTCCGCGCACGAGCACCGCGCCGTGGTTCGAGAGCCGCCACGGGACGCCGTCGTTGTAGCCGACGGGCAAGGTCGCGATGCGCGTCGCGTGCGCCGCGCTCCAGGTCGAGTTGTAGCCGACCGGCGTGCCCTGCGGGACGTCCTTCAAGAACACGATTTGCGTCTTGAGCGAGAGGATCGGCCGCAGGTCGCCCGCGCCCGGCAGATCCGCGGGGAGGATCCCGTACGCGCTGATCCCGGGGCGGACCGTGTCGTAGCGCGGGCGCAGGCCGGTGAAGAGCGACGCGGAGTTCGCCATGTGGATCCAGCCGCCGAGGAGGCGCTCTTCGCGCGCTTTGCGGAGGACCTCTTCGAACACGCGCGCTTGCTCCGCGGTGCTCGCGGCGAAGGCGCCTTCGCCGGCGCTGACGTGCGTCATGACGCCGGCGAGCTCCAGGTGCGACGAGCGGCGGATCTCGCGCAGGAGGTCGACCGCGCGTGAGGGGAGGACGCCGAGGCGGCCGAGGCCCGTGTCGATCTTGAGGTGCACCTTCGCGCGGACGCCGAGGCGGCGCGCGAGCTCCTGCAGCATGGCGCGGCGCTCGCCGGAGTGGAGCGCGATGTGGACGTCGCTGCGCAGCGCGTCGACGGCTTCGTCGTCGACGATCGTGCCGAGGACGAGGATCGGGACGCGGACGCCGGCGGAGCGGAGCTCGAGCGCCTCGGCCGAGGTGCTGACGCCGAGCGCCGCGATGCCGCAGCGCACGGCGTGGCTCGCGATCGCGACGGCGCCGTGGCCGTAGGCGTCGGCCTTGACGACGAGGACGATGCGCGTGCCTGGGCCGGCCTTGTGCCGGATGACGCCGAGGTTGTGCGTCAACGCATCGAGGTCGATGTCGGCCCAGGCTCGGTAGGCGGTCACGGGTGCGAGGATGCCATCGCGCGGAGGTCGATCCAAGCTTCGAGCGGCGCTCCGGACGCGATCGCTGCCCACTCGCGACGACGGTCCGCGCACGGGAGCGTGCTGCGTCCCGAACGCACGGCGAACGCGCGCGTGACGCGCGGCCTTCAGCGCTTGCGCTGAGTCGCGGCGAACGGACGCAGGTAGAGCGGCTCGAGCGCGTCGGGCGGCGTGGGACCGCGCTCGGCGAGGCGCAGGAGGCCGAGCTCGAGCAGGGCGCTCGCCGACGGCACGGCGTCGGCGACGAGGCGCGCGCGCGCGGCGGGGTCGAGTTGGGCCGCGTCCGCGACGGTTGCGTCGCCGAAGATCGGCAGGTCCGGGGGCAGGCGCGGCGCGAGCGCGTCGGGGCGGAGCACGCAAGGCGGCTCGACGGCCTCGACTCCGGTCGGCGTGCGGCGGTAGCGCGCGAAGTAGAGCTCATTCGAGCGCGCGTCGAGCAGGTAGACGGCCTCGCGACCCGGCGCGACGCGCTCGAAAACGAGCGTCTCGCCCGAGGGCACGCCGACGAGCGCCGCGCCGCTGCCGCGCGCGAGCCCGAGCGCCGTCGCGATCCCGACGCGCAGGCCCGTGTAGCTGCCGGGGCCGGTGCCGACGATCACGGTCGCGATCGAGCTCGGGCGGGCGCCGAGCTCCTGGAAGAGCGCTTCGAGGCGCGGGAAGAGGTCGGACGCGTGCGCGCGCGAGGACTCGAGGCGCGCGGAGGCGGTGCGGCCGTCGTGACGGACCGCGACGGAGGCCGCGCGGTGGGAGGTTTCGAGGGCGACGACGGTCACGGGGTGGACGACCATAGAGCTCTCGCGTCGATGCGGCCAGCCCTCGCGATCTTGCAGGCCTCCGAGGCGACGCGCACTCCGACTTGATCGATGGGAATGGTCTCGATCCGACCGAAGGTGCGGCAGGTCGCCGCGCTGAGCGCACCAAACTCTACTTTGGATCGTGATTCGGATCCGGCGGATAGAAAGACGGGTCCGGGTACAGGGCCTTTCTCATTTCCTCACCCATGCGATAGGCCTTGGCGTCCACCCATCGCAGTTCGTCCTTGCGAGCAAAGAAGTCGGGGTGCTCGGCTTCCGTGATGTAGGAGGTGCGCGTGATGAAGCCACCACCAGAAATCGGGTCGTGTGTGGAAACCTGGTGGGTCCTGCCAAGCCCCTGCGGCCGAACCCCGGCCGGCTTCAGTTCTCCGCGTGCGCTCTTGTCATCTTCCTGATACGTCTCGTCGAATTTACCCGCGGTAATGCGAGCCTGGAGCATGACATTCAGCTCGTCATTGATCTTCTCTCGAAGTTGCTTGGCGACCTGCACGAGCTCTTGCCGGTTCAAGTGTCCATACTTCCCTTCGTAGTCAACCTCCCCACGATTGGGGAACGGGAGGAACTCGACCTCCTTCTTCGGTGGTGGCGGACTCGGCACGTTTCCTGATTCGTTCGTGGGTGGGGCCCCAGCGGTCGAGGCTCGTGCTCCGACCGCTGGGGCGTCGAGTCGATCGACGAGATCGGACGACGACTCTTGGTCTCGTGCCGGGAGACGACTTGCTGTCCGTTCTCCAATCTCAGGTCCAGGTCGATTGGGCAGCGAACGATCCCAAAGCCACCAAGCGGCCAAAGCCGCGATTGCAGCTGCCGGTGCCAGAATCCGGACGTACTTCATCGTCTACTCCAAGAGGCGCGCGAGTTCGTCGAGGGGCCGATTCGATCTCAAATCGGCTCGCAGCTTCCGCAGATGAGGACAACTCCGTAATTGTAGGTGCAGCCGAATCCAGGACAGCCAGTGCAAATCAGCTTCACGGTGTAGCGTTGTCCGCAGGGCAGGATCCCCGGCGCACTGACCGTGTCCGTGCCGCAGGTCAGCGAGCCCGTGGCCTCGCACGGAAGGCAATCAAGGCCATCGTCGATGTCAATTGTGTCCGTGATGGTGGCGCAAGAGCAGTAGTGGGTGTTGCACTTCTGGATCGCGCTGCGGAACCCGATGCACTTGTCGACGAGCACCGCCGGATCCGTCGAAACGGGAGCGCTAACCGTCGTGCTCAGGCGAGCGTCGAACAGGCTGGGAACGACTGCGGCGAAGAGGGCGGGAAGCAAGGGCAAGCAGGCTTGCATGAGAAGCTCCTTGAGAAGAGACTCCTCCCGAAGAGCCAGTACTCCCACGACTGCACGAGAGCCAGTCGTTCCTCAACTCCGGACAGGAGTTGCGACCTGGAGTGCGAGTCCGGTAGGCGAGCCAGCCCCTGGGGGCTTGAGGCATTCAACCCGCCCGGGAAGGGCGGGACCTCCGCACTTTCTCTCTCACTTTCTCGATTGTCAAGCCCCGAATCCCCCGAGAGCCGCTCGGTGCGCCCAATCTCGGACGCCCGTCAGACCTCAATGTGCAAATGGAGCGGCGTGGGTGGACAAGGCCATGCGCGGGCCGCCGTCCCGGTTCAGGCCGCCCCAATCGCCGCCTGGATCAGGCTCGCGAGCTCCTGTGCCTGCTTCTTGATCCGCTCGAGGTCCGGGCCCTCGACCATCACGCGCGCCAAGGGCTCCGTGCCCGAGTAGCGCAGGAGCACGCGGCCGTCCTCGCCGAGCTCCTCCTCGAACTTCGTGCGCGCGGCGACGAGGCTCGGGATCGAACTCAGCGACGGCTGGCGCGAAACCGGCACGTTGAGCAGCACCTGCGGGAACGCGCGGTACGCACCCGCGAGCTCGCTGAGCGGCTTCTTCGTCTCGCGCATCACGCGTAAGACGTGCAGCGCCGTCACGAGCCCGTCGCCGATCCAGTGGTTCTCGCCGCCGAACACGATGTGGCCCGATTGCTCACCACCGAGCCTCAGCTTCTCGCGCTTCAACGCCTCGACGACGCGCCGGTCGCCGACGTCCGTCGTCACGATCCCGACGCCGACGTCGCGCAGCGCGCGGAAGAGTCCGCGGTTCGACATCACCGTCGCGACGATGCGCGGATCGGGGAGCTCCTTCTTGTGCGCCATCTGCCGCGCGCACACGGTCAGGATCCCGTCGCCGTTGACGAGCTCGCCCTTCTCGTCGACGAGGATGCACCGGTCGCCGTCGCCGTCGAGTGCGATCCCGATCGCCGCACCCTGCGAACGCACTTCCTGCTGCAAGCGCGCCGGCTTCGTCGCGCCGCACTCGCGGTTGATGTTGTCGCCGTCGGGCTCGGCGCAGATCGACACGATCTGCGCGCCGAGGCGCCCGAACACGCGCGGACCGACGCGCGATCCGCCGCCGTTCGCGCAGTCGAGCACGATGCGCACGCCGTCGAGCGGGAGCTTGTGCGCCACCTTGTCCAAGAGGTGCGCGAGGTAGTGGTTCTCGAGCTCGTGATCCGCCGGCGGCGGCGGCCCGTCGAGCTTCACGGACGGCGTCGCGCGGAGTTTCTCCTCGATCGCGAGCTCGACCTCGTCGGAGAGCTTGTCGCCTTCGCCCGAGAAGACCTTGATGCCGTTGTCCTCGGCCCGGGTTGTGCGACGCCGTGATCATCGCGCCGATCTGGAAGCGCTCCAGCCTCGTCAGGAGCGCGAGCCCCGGCGTCGTGATCAGGCCGCAGCTCGTCACGTCGAAGCCGTGCGTCGAGAGGCCGCGCGCGAGCGCCGCTTCGAGCTCGGGCCCCGAGCGCCGCCCGTCGTGGCCGAGCAGCACGCGGTGCTTCTTCTTCTTGTCGCCGTGCGGCACGAGGACGTCGCCGAGCGCGCAGCCGAGCGCCGTCACGGCGGGCACGGAGAGCCACCCGTCGCCCGCGCGGCCGCGGATGCCGTCCGTTCCGAAGATGCGTTCCGGTTTCAAGCCAAGCTCGTTGCGCGCACGTCGACGGCGCGGCGATTGTGCCCCTGGACGCGACGGGGCAAGCGTGGAGCCCGACTTCAGCGCGGAGTCCGCGGCACGAGCGCGCTCGCGACGATTCGAGCCTTAGCTTCCTGCGGACGGCGCGAGCGCGCTCGCGACGAGCGCCGCCTGCTTCGCCGCGCGCACGTCGTGCACGCGCAGGATCGAAGCGCCGTTCACCACACCGATCGCGAGCGCCGCGAGTGAACCGCCGAGGCGCTCGTCCGCTGCGGAGCGTGCGCACCCCGCGGCCTCTTCGACGCCCGCGATGAATGACTTGCGCGACACGCCGAGCAGCACCGGGTAGCCGAGCTCCGTGAGCTCGCGCAGACGCCGCAGGAGCTCGAGGTTGTGCGCGAGCGTCTTCCCGAAGCCGATGCCGGGGTCGATCCAGAGCTTCGATCGCTCGACGCCCGCCGCGAGCGCCGCGTCGGCGCGCTCGCGCAGGAAGGCGCGCACCTCGGACACGACGTCGTCGTAGCGCGGGTCCGACTGCATGTCGCGCGGCGTGCCGAGCATGTGCATCAAGGCGTAGCCCGCCTTCGCGCGCGCCGCGACGGCGAGGATGCGCGGCTCGGCCCGGCCCGCGCTGACGTCGTTCACGATCGACGCGCCGGCCGCGAGCGCTTCCTCGGCGACGCGCGCCTTCGTCGTGTCGACGCTGATCGGCACGCGGGCGCGCAGGGCGAGCGCCCGGACGACGGGCAGGACGCGTGCGAGCTCCTCTGCTTCGCCGACGGGCTCCGAACCCGGGCGCGTCGACTCGCCGCCGACGTCGAGCACGTCCGCGCCGTCCGCGACGAGCGCGAGCCCGTGCTCGACCGCGCGCTCGGGATCGGAGTACACGCCGCCGTCGGAGAAGCTGTCGGGCGTCACGTTGACGACGCCCATCACGAGCGGCGATCGCGGAGCCGTGGCGCGCTCCCCGGCCTCCGTCCCGGGTCCCGTTCGCGCTGCGTCCGCGCCGGAACGTCCGGAGGCCGGACCCTGCGACCGTTCGGTCATCGGCTCCGGCCTCCGTGTCTCATCGCGCGCTCCTCGCGCGCGTCACGCGGGCGACAGACCCGGCTTGCCCGGCAGCTCGCCGCCGCGCGGGAACGACGTGGTCGTGTGCGGCGCGGGCGCGGATGCGGTCGGCTTCTGCGTCGGCGGAGCGGGCGGCGTCGGGCGCAGCGTGTCGAGCGACGCGCCCGCGAGGAGCTTGCGCACCTCGTCGCCGGTGATCGTCTCGAAGCGCAGGAGGCCCTGCGTCACGGCCTCGATGCCGGCCGAGTTCTCGCGCACGATGCGCTCGGCGAGCGTGTACGCCTGCTTGAGCACGCCTTCGACCTCCTGGTCGATCTGGCGCGCGGTCTCCTCGGAGTGCCACTTGCCGCTCATCAGCTCGGTGCCGAGGAAGTCGGAGCCCTGGCGCTCGGCGTAGTTGATCGGACCGATCTTGTCCGACATGCCGAGCTCGGTGACCATCGCGCGGGCGAGCTCGGTCGCGCGCCGGATGTCGTCCGAGGCGCCCGCGGAGATGTCGCCGCAGAACTGCGCTTCGCTGACGCGACCGCCGAAGAGCACGGAGAGCTGTCCGAGCATCTTCTTCTTCTGCATGTGGTAGCTCTCCTTGTCGGGGAGCACCATCGTCGAGCCGAGCGCGCGGCCGCGCGGCACGATCGTGACCTTATGCGGATCGTCGACCTCGGGCAGGACCGACGCGACGACCGCGTGGCCAGCCTCGTGGTAGGCGGTGATCTTGCGATCCTCTTCCTCGATTTTGCGCGACTTCTTCTGGCGGCCGTAGCGCACCTTGTCGCGGGCTTCCTCGAGGTGCTCCATCGAGACCTCGTCTTTCTTCGCGAGCGCGGCCATGATCGCGGCCTCGTTGATGATCGCGGCGAGGTCCGCGCCCGAGTAGCCGGGCGTCGAGCGCGCGAGCGTCGACACGTCGACGTCGCCGGCCGACTTCACCTTCTTCAGGTGGACGCGCAGGATCTCCTCGCGGCCCTTGACGTCGGGCAGGTCGATGGTGACCTCGCGGTCGAAGCGACCCGGGCGCAGGAGCGCGGGGTCGAGCACGTCGGGGCGGTTGGTGGCGGCGATGACGATGATGCCTTCGTCGGTGCCGAAGCCGTCCATCTCGACCAGGATCGCGTTGAGCGTCTGCTCGCGCTCGTCGTGGCCGCCGCCGAGGCCCGAACCGCGCCGGCGACCGACCGCGTCGATCTCGTCGAGGAAGATGATGCAGGGCGAGTTCTCGCGCGCCTGCTTGAAGAGGTCGCGCACGCGCGACGCGCCGACGCCGACGAACATCTCGACGAAGTCCGAGCCGCTGATCGAGAAGAACGGCACATCGGCCTCGCCGGCGATGGCCTTCGCGAGCAGCGTCTTGCCGCAGCCCGGGAGGCCCGACGAGCAGCACGCCGCGCGGGATGCGCCCGCCGATGCGCGTGAAGCGGCCGGGGTTCTTCAGGAACTCGACGATCTCGCGCACCTCGTCCTTCGCCTCGTCGGCGCCCGCGACGTCGTCGAAGGTGACGTTGGTGTGGTTCTCCTTGCTGTAGAGCTGCGCGCGCGAGCGCCCGAAGCTCATCACACCGCCCGCCGCGCCCTGGTTGCGCATCTGGCGCATGAAGATCAGGAACACGACGAAGATCAGGATCCACGGCCCGCAAAGAAGAGGAAGCAGGTTCGACCAGATCGAGTTCGGGTTCTGGAACGAACGTGCCGCCGAGCTGGTTCGGCTCGTCCTCGACCGTCAGGGCCCGTTGCTCGAGCACGGCGTGCATCGTCGCCCAGGTCCTGGACCTCGGTGCACCTCGAACCACCGCGGCCGCTCGCTTTGTCGAGCGGGAACTTCGGCTCCTCGCCCGGCGTGCTTCTCGTCCCACTTCGGCGCGCGCGCGCGAAGACCTCCACGAACAAGGCCGATCTTCCTGCGGTCGCGGGCGGAGGCCTTGCGCCGGCCGCGCGCGCGCCGAGGGTCGGCCTCGGTGCTGGCGCACGCTGACGACCGGCGCTGCGCGGCGTGTACAAGCCTTCGGCGAGCGCGCGTGCCGGAAGTCCGTGTCGCCCACGGTCGTGACGGGCCCTGGCGCTGGACTCTCGCCGAAGCGGTCCGCGGGCCGCCCTTGTCGCCCGCGGAGCGACTCGTACGCGACCGAGAAGTCGACCGCGCTCGCCGGTCAGCTCGCCCTCGATCGAGTTGACCCCGTCGAACTTGAACGACTGGATCTGACCCGTGTAGAGGAAGAGCTCGAACTCGTCCTGGTTCAGCTCCTTGACCGAGCGGAACTTCTGCCCGCCGATGAGCAGGAAGATCGCGATCAGGACGAACAGGAAGAGGGCGTAGGAGCCGAAGGAGCGTGCCTTGCGGCCCTTGTCGTTCTGGGGCGTCTTGGACTCGGACATGGATGCTCTTCTATCGGCCCTCGGTGGGGATGCCTGCACGGGGAGTCGGCCCCCCTCACCAGGATAGGGAGCGGAGGAGGCCTCCTGGAACCCGCGCGCCTCGAAATCGGGCCGGATCCCTAATGCACGGGTGCGAACAGGTCCAGCACGAGCTCCTCGGCGACATGGCGGAGCGCGCGCTCGCGAGCGACCCGTTCGTGCTCGCCGGTGGGTTCGAGGACGAACCCGACCCACGTGTTCGCCCGGACCGGCCCGCGGGAGGGCTCCTTCTGGCCGCGCAGGTAGAGGGCCGCCTCGACCTCGAGGAAGAGGCCCGTCTCGAGCAGCTCGTTCTGCGGGCTGCGGATGCCGCTGCGCCGGTGGTACTGGCGGATCGTGCCCTGGATGACGGTGCTCGCGCGGTCGATCCGGTCGATCGGGGCGTCGCAGAGGTTTTGGAGCGCGCGGGCGAGCTCGGGCTGGAAGTCGCGCTCGACGTCGCGCTCCAGCGTGTCGTTTCCGAAGAACGCGACCCCGATCGACTCGATGCCCGACTTCTTGACCGCGAGGCCGGTTCCGTACCCGCAGCTCCCGAGCACGAGCGCGAGCAGAGCGAGCGGGCGCGCCGCGCGGCCTCACGCGCACCTCCAACGGGCGCCGCGGCCTCGACGGCCAGGCGGGCGGGATCAGCCCCGGTCGCGCTCCTGCGCGCGGTCCTCGTCACCCGCCGTCCGCGCCTCCTGGACGGCTCGCTCGGCGTGGTAGCGCTGCCCGTACGCGTTCCCGACGGTGCGGTAGAAGCGCGCGATCGCGAGATCGTTGTCGACGAGCCGCCGGAGGCAGTCGCCGAGGTCGACGCGCACCTCGCGCTCGCCCTCCTGGCCCGCGAAGTCGGCGAGCCAGGTCTCGAGCTCGCTCTTCGCGCGCAGGAGCTCGCTTCGGTCGTACTCCGGACTGCGCAGGGCGCGGAGGCGCAGGTTCGGGATGCGCGCCTGCGCGTCGCGACGCAAGGGCGAGTTCGGGTGGTTCAGGACGAGGAGCTCGTACCGCTCGCGCGCGAGCTGCCAGTCGCGATCGTCCTCGTACACCTGCGCGAGCGCGACGTAGGCCTCCGCGCAGCGCGGCGCCGAGGGATGGTGGATCAGGACGTACTCGAGCACCTCCTGCGCGTCGCCGGTCGAGTGGCCGATCCCGAGCCAGCCCGTGCCGTTCGGCACGAGCCACAGACCGATCTCGACCAGGAGCTCGCCGGCGGCGAAGCGCTCGTGGTGCTCCGGGTACTTCGCGTCGAGCTTCTTGAGCAGCTTGTAGGCGTCGTACGCCTCGCCCTCGTCGAAGAGCCCGCGCGCGGCGCGCAGCCCCGCGAGCACGGCGAGCTGGCGCGGCAGCTCGAGGTCGACGAGGTCCGCGAGGTCGTCGGGATCGCTGCCCGGGCGCGAAAGCTCCTCGATGCGCAGCGCGGCCGCCTCCTCGAGCGTCCGCTGCACGGCGTCGCGCTGCGCGGTCGGCAGGCCCGTCGCGTTCGCGGCGGCGCGCATGCGATCGAGCGCGTCTTCGTTGCGGCCCGCCGTGAGGTCGGCGCGCGCGGCTTCGAGCGCGGCGGGGACCTCGGCGGCGTCGAGCTTGCGCCCGGTGGACGAGCACGCCGTCGCGCCGGCGAGGGCGAGGCCGAGGAAGAGGCGCTGGAGCAGGGTCATCGCTCGGGGCGGACCGGTCGGGTCGGGGCGTTGCGGTTGGGGACGGAGAGGAAGAGGCGGTGGCTCTTCGGACGCGTCTCGAGATGGTAGTCGAGGAAGCGCTCGACGAAGTCGCGCACGAGCGCGAGGCGCTCGGGCGGAGGCGCCGCGGCGGGCCGAGGATCCTGCCAGAGCGCGCGCGCAGCGTCGAGCACGGAGATCGGGAGCGTCCCCACGCGGCGGCCGCTGGCGCGAGCGTCCCGCGCGCACGCCGCGCAGAGGCGCCCGCCGGCGCCGGCCGAGAACGCCGTTCGGCCCGCGAAGCCGCGCACGAGCCCCGGCGGGCGGCCGCAAGCGGCGCAGCGGTCGAGGGCCGGGAACAGGCCGAGCAGCTCGAGCAGGCCGAGCTCCCACGCCGTGAGGACGAGGTCCGCCGGGCGTGCACCCGCGGCGAGGTCGTCGAGCGCGGCCTCGGTGCGCTCGAAGAGCCGCGGCTCGGCCGCCTCGGGGCGCGTGACGAGCTCGCACAGCTCCAGGATCGCGAGGCCCGCGCGGTAGCGCGCGAGACCGGCGCTCACGCCCGCGCGGCGGGTCGCGACGTCGCCGCGGCGCAGGAGCGCGAGGTCGCTCCGCGGCGTCGACTGCCACTCGAGGTCGAGCGTGTCGAAGAGGTCGAGCACCGCGAAGTAGCGCGACGTCGGCCGGTACGCGCCCTTCGCGAGCAGGTTGATGCGCCCCGCGTGGTGCGTGAACACGTGCGCCACGAGCGACGACTCGCCGTAGGCGTAGCGGGAGAGGACGAGCGCGCGATCGCTCCGCACGGACATGCGGACAGTGTAGGGGAGCGCGCGCGCCGGCGCTCCGTGTCCTGCGTGAGCGCCGAACGACGGCGCGCGTTCGAACCCTGCGCGGCGGAGGGCGCGGCCGCGGCTCGGAGCGCGCGTCGGCGCCTCACGCGGCGCGCTCCTGCGACAGACGTCGCACGCGCACCTTGAAGACGCGCCGGTCGCTCGCGTCCGTCACCACGAACTCGAAGCCGCCGTGCGTGCACCGCTCGCCGCGCTGCGGGAAGTGGCCGAGCTCGGCGAGCACGAAGCCCGCGAGCGTCTCGTAGTCTCCATCGGGGATCTCGAGCTCGAGTTCCTCGTTCACGTCGGTCACGTGCAGGCTCGCGTCGACCTCGACCGAACCGTCGGACAGCCGCCGCAGGCTCTGCTTGCGCGCGTCGCCGTACTCGTCCTGGATGTCGCCGACGATCTCCTGGACGATGTCCCCGAGCGTGATCAGCCCCGCCGTCCCGCCGTACTCGTCGAGCACGACGGCCACCTTGATCTTCTCGCGGCGGAACTCGGTCAGGAGCTCGGAGACGCGCTTCGTCTCCGGGACGAAGTAGGCCGGGCGCAGGATCGCGCGCAGCGAGCCGTGCTCCAGCCCCTTGTCCGCCGCCACGCGCACGACGTCGCGCGCGGCGACGACGCCGAGGATCGTGTCGAGGCTTCCGTCGTACACGGGGAGCCGGCTGTGCCCGGTCTCCGCGGAGAGGCGCGCGGCCGCGGGAAGGCTCGCGCCGATCTCGACGCCGTGCATCTCCGTGCGCGGGGTCATGATCGCGGCGACGCTCACGTCGCGGAACGTCATCACGTTCCCGATGATCTCCTTCTCCGTCGCGTCGAGCTCGCCCGAGATCTCCGAGTCCGCGATCACCTCGCGGAGCTCCTCCACGATCTGGCGCGTCGCGGCCGGGTCCGAGCGCAGGCCGACGATGCGCAGGAACGCGCCGCGCACCGCCTCGAGCCCGCGCACCAGCCATTGGAGCGGCCGCTGGAGCAGATCGAAGGTCGGCAGCGCCCACAGGAGCACCGAATCGCCGCTGCGCAGCGCGAGCGCGGTCGGAAGCGCCTCCCCGAGGACGAGGCGTAGCGGGATCGCGCTGACGACCGTCCAGAAGGTGGCCCACGCGCCGAGCCCGGCGTGCTCGGCGAGCGCGCGGTAGAGGAAGACCAGGAAGACGATCTCCGCGGCGACCTCGAGGATCTCGGCGCTGATCGCGAGCCGGTCCGCGCGCTGGAGGAGCGGCTCGATCGTCTCGCGCTTCTTCTCCGCGCCACGCAGGGCGAGGACGCGACCGGCGTGCGAGCGCAGGAGGGCGACGCGGAGCAGCGCGAAGAAGCCGGCCAGGAGGAGGGCGGGCAGCGACCAGCCGAGGGCGGCGAGCGCGTTCTCGAACCCGGGGGAGAGCTCGACGAGGTCGAGGGCGCGTTCGGCGGCGGGGGCGGCGCCTGGATCGGGGGGGGGGAGCAAAGCGGGTAGGGCTGTCGGCCGGGGGACGGCCGCCTGTGAAGGGGAGCCCATGGTACGGGTCCCCGAGGCCCTCGCGACGTCCCGCATCCGGAGCACCCGCGCGTGGAAACCGTTACCGGCGCGGAACACAGGCCTCGTCGGGCCCGTGACCGTCCCAGGCGTGGGATCGATAACCCACGGTTTGGCTTGGGTTTGCGTCGTCCCTGAAGGCCACCTTGCCGTCTGGCACGCGGCTCGCCAAAGAGCGCCCCATGGCCCGTTCCCTCGCGCTCCAAGCTCCCCCGGCCCTCCCGAAGAACCCCTGGACCGTGCGTCGGCTCGCGGAGCGGGGCGTCGACCTGCCCGCCCGACCGGGGGAGGAGCCCGAGCAGCACGTCGCGCGGCTCGAAACGGCCCTGATGGCGCTCTTCCGCGACGAGGGCCACGAGCAGGCCTTCCAGGCGCTCTATGAGCTCGCCCGCGCGCCGCTCGCGCTGTGGATCGCGGGTCTCGCCGGGAGCCGCCTCCCCGTGCAGGACCTGGAGCACCTCGTCCAGGACACCTTCGTCAACGTCTACCGCTACGCGCAGAGCTTCCGGGACGAGCAGCCGCGCAGCTTCCGCGTCTGGTCACGGACGATCGCGAGCAACGTCCTCCGCCGCGCGCGCATGCGCCGGCGCACGTTGGCGCTCGAAGACTTCCCGACCGGGCTCCAGGAACCGAGCGACGAGCGCGCGGACCCGGCGGAGAGCGTGATCCAGACCGAGGAGGGGCGCTCGCTCGCCGCCGCCTGGATGATCCTGCTCCTTCAATATGCCGAGGCGGCCCGGCAGCTCGCCCCGCGCGACCGCGAGGCGCTCGACCTGATCGAGGTGCGCGGCCTCTCCTACGCCGAGGCGAGCGTCCAGCTCGGCGTGCGCCTCTCCAACATGAAGATGATCCTCTTCCGCGCGCGCCGCCGCATCCGCGCGACGATCGGCGGCTCCTTCCAGGCGCGCGAGGAGAAGGCGCGTCGTCTGGCGGGCTGACCCGCCCCCCGCCCCCCGCCCACGGATCGCGCCCGAGTCCGGGCCGCTCCGCCCCATCGTGGCCCGCGGAGGAGCGCGGAGTGCGCGCTCGGCCCGTGGGTTTCGCGCGGCCGATTGCTAGCTTGGACGGGATGAGTCCGTCCCTCTCGGTCGTGATGCCGGTCTACAACGAGCGCTACCTCGTGGCCGAGTCCATCCGCCGCGTGCTCGCCGTCGAGAGCCCGCTCATTTCGCGCCTCGAGCTGATCGTCGTCGACGACGGCTCGACGGACGGCACGCGCGACATCCTGCGCGCGCTCGCGGCGCAGCACCCCGAGCGCCTGACCTACGTCGAGCACGCGAAGAACCAGGGCAAGGGCGGCGCCGTGCGCACCGGGTTCGAGCTCGCGAAGGGCGACGTCACCGTCATCCAGGACGCGGACCTCGAGTACAACCCGCAGGACCTCGCGAAGATCATGGCGCCCTTCGTGCGCGACGAAGCGGACGCGGTCTTCGGCTCGCGCTTCCTCGTCGGCGACTACCGGCGCGTGCTCTTCTTCCGGCACACGCTCGGGAACAAGCTCCTCACCGGGATCTGCAACCTGCTGACGGACCTGAACCTCTCCGACATGGAGACCTGCTACAAGGCCGTCCGCACGCCGCTCCTGAAGTCGATCCCGCTGCGCTCGAACGACTTCCGCATCGAGCCCGAGCTCACGTTCAAGCTGAAGAAGCGCGGCGCGCGCATCTTCGAGGTCCCGATCAGCTACTCGGGGCGCACGTACGAGGAGGGGAAGAAGATCGGCCTCTCCGACGCGTTCAAGGCGCTTTCGACGATGCTCCACTGGTGGGTCATCGACGACATCTACAAGGACGACGAGTACGGCTCGAACATCCTCGTCAGCCTGTCGAACGTGCCCAACTTCAACCGTTGGATGGGCGACGCGGTGCGGCCGTACCTCGGCGCGCGCGTGCTCGAGATCGGCGCGGGCATCGGGAACATGACGCAGACCTTGTGTCCGCGCGACCGCTACACGGCGAGCGACGTGAACCCGCTCTACCTCGATTACCTGCGCTCGCGGTTCCTCGGTCGGCCGTACTTCGACGTGCGCAAGGTCGACCTGTCGGACGCCGCCGACTTCCGCGAGCACGCTGGCGCGTACGACACGGTCGTGTGCCTGAACGTCCTGGAGCACTTGAAGGACGAGAGCGCGTCGCTCGCGAACATCCACTCGGCGCTCGCGCCGGGCGGACGCGCGATCGTGCTCGTCCCGCAGGGGAAGGGGCTCTTCGGCACGCTGGACGAGGTGCTCGGGCACGAGCGGCGGTACTCGCGCAAGACGCTCGAGGAGGCGCTCGCTCGCGCCGGCTTCGAGATCGAGCGCATGTTCGACTTCAACCGGCCGACGACGCTCCCGTGGTGGTTCAACGGAAAGGTGATGCGTCGGCGTCACTTCGGGCGCGTGCAGATGAAGGTGCTCAACTCGAGCGTGTGGCTCTTGCGACGTCTCGACGCGGTCCTGCCGTGGCAGGGCACGTCGCTGATCGCGGTCGCGCGGCGAAAGTGACGAGTCGCGGGGCCCGGCGGTCTCAGCGCATGCACGCCGAGCGGGCGACGTCGATGTAGGGGCGCCACGCGGAGGGGGTGTGGTTGGCTTCGAGCTCGGTGAGCAGTTCCGCGAGCTGTGGGAGGTCTGTGCGGAAGGCCCACACATGGCGGTACTCGCCCTCGTAGCGCGCGAGCACGATGTGGTAGTTCGCGTGGTCGGCGAGGAAGCGGGCGAGCACCGCGGGCGCGACGTTCTCGGGCGCGGAGCCGGCGGGGTAGCGCTCCAGCGGCGTGTCGAATGCAGCGCGGCCCGCCGCGGTCACGTGCGGCGCGAGGTCGGTGCGCTCGATCGCGCGCAGCGCCGTCGGCGCGCCGCCGAATCGGAGCGCGTCCGCGACGTGGAAGAAGACGACGTCGGGTGCCTCGCGCTCGAGGTCCTCGACGCGCGGCGGGCGCAGCGCGAACACGGGGTCGTTCAGTCCGACGACGTCGATGCAGCGCGCGTCGGTCCAGTAGGGGAGTCGGCCCGCCTCCGTCAGCGCGATCGTCGCGTCCGCGGGGAGCAGGCGCGCGAGCTCCGCGGGGAACACGTCCATGTAGCTCGCGCCGCGCTCGTTCCAGGCGAGCTGCTCCGCGGCGCGTTCGACGCCCGGTAGCGCCGCGAGGAGGAGCGCGCCGGCGAGCCATCGCGCGGCGCGAGCGGGGAGCTCCGGAGCGAGCGCGACGCGCCACGCGGCGAGCGCGCAGAGCAACGTCGCCGGCGCCTGGAAGCGCAGCGCGTAGTTCTGCGTCGGGCGGCCGAACGCGAGCGCGAGCACGAAGACGGCCGCGACCAGGGCGAGCCCGACCGCCGCGCGCCGAGTCCGTGGAGCGCACGCGAAGGCACCGACGGCCGCGAGCAGGATCCACGGCGCGGGGCCGAGGCGACTGGTGCACCACGAAAGCGCCGAGCGCAGCCCGGGGAGCACGGCGAAGGGGCGCTCGACGAGGCCCGCGAGGGTGAACGCCTCCGCGCCGTGCGCCTTCACGTAGAGCGGCAGCGGCAAGTCGAGACCGAAGTACGCGCGGCGCCAGGCGAAGTAGGCGGCGCCCGCGAGCGCCGCGCCGAGCGCCCACGCCGCGTCGCGCCCGAGTTCGCGCGCCCGAGCCGCGCGCGCGAGCGCGACGGCCGAGAAGAGCGTCGCCAGCACGGCGCCGTCGGGGCGCGTCAGCGCGACGAGCAGCGCGACGACGTGCGTCGCTCGCCGTGCGCGCGGTCGATCCGCGAGCGCGAGCTCCGCGAGCAGGAGCACGAGCCCCGCGTAGAACGTCGTGCCGAATCCCGCCCAGCCCGCGACCGCGGCGCTCGATCCGAGGACGCACGCCGACGCGAGCGCGGCCGCGAGGCGCGCCGCTCCGTCGAGGGACGAGCGCGCGATGGCGCGGACGAACACCGCGGTCGCGAGCGCCGCTCCCGCCGCGTTCCAGAGCACCGCCGCGACCGCGACGTCGAGGCCGAGGCGCGCGGTGCCAGAGAGGAGCAGCATCCAGAGAAAGTCGGTGGCGCCCTCCGCGCGCGGTCCGCCGGCGTCGAACACGATCCCGCGCCCCTCCGCGACGTGCCGCGCGTACCGGAACAGGATGTACGCGTCCTCGTGCGGGTGGCTCGTCGCGAGCTCGCGCAAGCCGATCGCGGCGCACGCGACCGCGGCGAGGAGCGGCATCCAACGCTGGAGAGCACGCGCGGCTCGCTCCGCGGTCGTCGGCACGCTCTACGGCCTCACGCGGCCTTCTTCTGGCGCCACAGCTGCAGCCAGAAGAGCGGGGCTCCGACGATGAAGAGCGCGAACATCGGCGGCGCGATGCAGAGCGGGTTGTCCGTCGACAGCCACTCGCGGTCGGCGCCGATGCGGATCAGGCACTCGGAGAGGGCGATCAAGAAGAGCACGCCGAACTGCTGCTTCCGCCCGCTCACGATGGTCTTCGGGTCCGTGACCATGAAGAACATGAAGAGCTGGTACATCGGCCCGGTGACGGGCGCGAGCTCCGTGCCGAGGCTCTGGCCGTTGAACAGCGTCCGCACCCACGCGAAGAACGCGAACAAGACGAGATAGCCGACCGTCAGGTGGACGACCTTCGCGCGCGTCACCACGAGCAGGCCGACCGTCCAGATGACCGCGATCATGGCCGGGTCGTTGCCCCACTGGTGGGAGAGGATGCTGACCGCGCCCGGCGCGAGCAGGAGCAGCGCGCAGATGCTGAAGTTCGTCGGGTTGTAGAGGTGCTTCTTGTCGTAGCGCAGCACGTACTTGGAGAGGATCGCGA
Organism: Planctomycetota bacterium; assembly: GCA_016714045.1. Lineage (GTDB taxonomy): Bacteria > Planctomycetota > UBA1135 > UBA1135 > JADJNY01. The sequence continues at coordinate 399,176 of JADJNY010000001.1, forward strand.
GCACGGACCCGATCACGTAGGGCCAGAGCAGCGACCCCTGCGGCTTGACCAGGATCGCGACGCTGTTGCCGCTGATGTACGCGGAGAGCGGGCTGCCGAGCTTGCCCGTGTGCAGCCAGTGGAAGACGAACTCCGTGATCACCGCGGAGCCGAGCGCCGTGAGCCAGCCCGTGTAGTCGTCGCCGAGGATCTGGAACTTCCACTGTCCGACGAAGAGGATCACCGTCAGCAAGGTCGCCGAGAACCAGCGCGCGTCGATGCCGCGCTTCGGCGCAGCGGTGGAGCCCGTCGAGGCTGTTTCCGATGCCGCGGTGCTCATCGTGCGGGCTCCTCGATGCGGTTGCGACGGTCCATCGCGGGCCGTTCGAGCACCTGCTCGACGCCCGACGGCCAGCGGATGACGGCCTTGTCGACCGCGGTCGCCGCGCCCAGGCCGAAGTGGAGCGCGAGCTCGCTCTGGCTGCAGAACCCGCTGCCCGCGAGCACCGCGGCCGTCGTCTTCCTGCCGCTCCAGTGCACCGTGACCTGCGCGCCGACCGCGCTCGTGTTCGGCGCGCGGCCCGCGAGGTCGAACTGGATCCAGTGCTGCGCGGGGTCGGGCTCGTTCGCGTAGTAGAGGAGCGGTCCTCGCTGGTTCGCGATCACGACGTCGAGCGCGCCCTGGTGCCGGAAATCGCCGAACGCGACCGCGCGGCCGTCCTCCAAGTCGTCGAGCCCCGCCGCCTCGGCCGCGTCGACGAAGCGCACCGTGCGCGCGCCCGCGTCGGGCGTCGTGTTCAAGAGCAGGCGCGAGCGCTCGTAGCCCGAGAGGCTCGCGTCGCCCTGCGCGGGCCAGTTCGCCGCGTCCTCGGCGAGGGCGCCTTGCGCCATCGCGAGCTTCGTCATCGCGTACCAGTAGTCGCGCTCCTTGTTCGCCGACACGAACCCGTTGAGCACGACGAGGTCGACCTTGCCGTCGTTGTTCAGGTCGCCGAACTGCGAGCCCCACGACCAGCCGCAGTCCTCGGTGACGCCCTCGGCGATGTTCTGCAGGAACCCGCCGCCCGGCGTGAGCCGGTTCAGGCGCAGGTTGTTCCCCTGGAAGAGGTACCCGCGCTTGCTGATGTTCGTGACGTAGACCGCGAGCCGTCCGTCGTTCTGGATGTCGCCCAGCGCCACGGACATGCCGCTCTTCGAGCTCTCGTCGAGGCCGACCTTCTGCGCGCGCTCGAAGCGCTTGCCGCCGACGTTCCGGAAGTACTCCTCGGGCCCGTAGTCGTTCGCGACGTACAGGTCCTGCCACCCGTCACCGTCGAGGTCCGCCGCGACGACGGCGAGCGTCCAGCGCGTGCTGTCGACGCCGAGTTCGCTCGTCACGTCGGCGAAGCGCAGGCCGCCGAGGTTCCGGTAGAGGTAGTTGTGCCCGCCGTTCAGCGCGAACTCGAAGCTCTCCTGCATGATCCGCGTCGACTTCAGGTCCCAGAAGTCGACGTCGTCGCGGAAGTAGCCGGTCACGTACAGGTCGAGCAGGCCGTCGCGGTCGTAATCGATCCACGTCGCGCCGTTCGAGTTCATCCAGCGGTCGAGTCCCGCCTCGACGGTGACCTCGGTGAAGCGCAGGTTCCCGTCGTTCCGGAAGAGCGCGAGCTTCCCGTAGCGGTAGAGGAAGCACTCCTGGTCGCCGTCGCCGTCCGCGTCGGCCCAGAGCGTGCCCATCGACGCGCCGACCGCGCGCGCGTTCAGATCGGCGAGGCCCGCTTCGACGGCGACGTCGCGGAACGTGCCGTCCTTCTGGTTCACGTACAGCGCGTTCTTCGCGCCGAACGCGCTCGTCGTCGCGTAGAGGTCGGCCCACCCGTCGCCGTTCGCGTCGCACGCGGCCACCGCGGCGCCGAGCGCGGCGACCTGCACGGCGATGTTGTCGAGCTTGGGGTCGAGCGCGACGTTCGCGTGGCGGAACTCGATCCCGCGCTCTTTCGCGCTCTCGCGCAGGCGGAAGCCGAGCTCGCTCGCCGGGACGGCGGGGGGCGACGCGGCGTGCTGGCGGCCGGCCCAGCCGGCGTAGAGGCAGGCGCCCAGGAACACCGTGGTCGTGAGCGCCTTCAGCGCGGCCGGGGGGAGCATCGCGGTCGAGTCTATCCGCCGGATCGGAGCGGAGGGAATGCTCCCTCGGGCGGAGTCGGCGCGCTACGCTCCCATTCCGCATGCGGATCGACCTCCTCGTCCGCGGCGCCGCGGAGCTCGCGACGCCGCTCGGAACCCGGCCGAAGGGCGGGCGCGAGCTCGGCGCGCTGCGCGTGATCGAGCGCGGCGCCGTGGCCCTTTCGGGCGGCGCGATCGTCGCGGTCGGGCCGGAGGCGGAGCTCCGCGCGCGCTACGCGCCGGAGCGCGAGCTCGACGCGCACGGCGGGACGATCGTGCCCGGCTTCGTCGACGCGCACACGCACCCCGTGTTCCTCGGCACGCGCGAGGACGAGTTCGAGCTGCGGACGCGCGGTGCGACGTACGTCGAGATCGCGCAAGCGGGCGGCGGGATCTTGTCGTCGGTGCGCGGCGTGCGCGGCGCGTCGAAGGAGGAGCTGCTCGCGCGCTTGCTCACGCGGCTCGACCGGTTCCTCGCGCTCGGCACGACGACGATCGAGGCGAAGACGGGGTACGGGTTGACGGTCGACGACGAGCTCAAGTGCCTCGAGGTGCTGCGCGACGCGGCGCGCGCGCACGCGGTCGAGATCGCGCCGACGTTCCTCGGCGCCCACGACTACCCGGCGGAGTACCGCGACAGGAAGCCTGCGTACGTCGACCTCCTCGTCGAGGAGATGCTGCCGCGCGTCGCGGAGACGAAGCTTGCGGAGTACTGCGACATCTTCACGGAGGGGCACGTGTTCGGACTCGACGACTCGCGGCGCATCCTGGAGCGCGCGCGTTCGCTCGGGTTCGGCCTGCGCTTGCACGTCGATCAACTCTCCGCGCTCGGCGGCGCGCAGCTCGCCGCGGAGCTCGGCGCGGCGAGCGCGGACCATTTGGAGTTCGTGAGCGACGCGGGGATCGAGGCGCTCGGCGCGGCGGGCGTCGTGCCCGTGCTCTGCCCCGTCGTGCCGCTCTTCCTGCGCATCGACAAGGAAGCACCCGCGCGCACGATGATCGACCGCGGACTCCCGGTCGCGATCTCGACCGACTTCAACCCGGGGAGCTGCTACCTGCAGAGCCTGCCCGAGGCGCTGACGTGGGCCGCGCTGCGCTACCGGATGAGCGCGGGCGAAGCGCTGACCGCCGCGACGTTGAACCCGGCGTGCTCGCTCGGCCGCGGCGATCGCCTGGGGACGCTCGAGCCGGGGAAGCAGGGCGACGTCGTCGTGCTCGACGTGCCGAACCACCGGCACCTCGTGTACGAGCTCGGTCGGAACCCGGTCGCGAGCGTCGTGAAGCGCGGGCAGGTCGTGCACGAGGCGCGATGAGCGCCCGCACGGGGCCCGCGCGACCGCCTTCGCCTCGCGAGGATCCTGGCCGCGGCCCTCGCGACCGGTTCTAATCGGAGTATGTCCCTCGTCGAGTGCGTCCCCAACTTCAGTGAAGGTCGTCGCCCCGAAGTCCTCGAGCAGATCCTCGGCTCGATCCGCGCCGTGAAAGGCGTGAAGCTGATCGACCACAGCATGGACGCGAGCCACAACCGCGCCGTCGTGACGTTCGTCGGCTCGCCGACCGCGTGCTCCGACGCCGCGTTCCGCTCGATCGCGAAGGCGAAGGAGCTGATCGACCTGACGAAGCACACGGGCGAACACCCGCGCGTCGGCGCGACGGACGTCGTGCCCTTCGTGCCGCTCGAGGGTTCGTCGATGGAGGAGTGCGTGAAGACCGCGCACGCGCTGGGCGAGCGCGTCGGGCGCGAGCTCGAGATCCCCGTCTACTTCTACGAGTCCGCCGCGAAGTCGCCGGCGCGCAAGAACCTGCCCGACGTCCGCAACATCGGCTTCGAGAAGCTTCGCGACGCCGTCGCGACCGATCCGACGCGCGCGCCCGACTGCGGTCCGAAGCAGCTCCACCCGACCGCGGGCGCGACCGTGATCGGCGCGCGCTTCTTCCTCGTCGCCTACAACGTCAACCTCGAGAGCACGGACTTGGCACTCGCGAAGGAGATCGCGAAGAAGATCCGCGAGAAGGACGGCGGCCTCCCGGGCATCAAGGCGATGGGCTTCATGCTCGACGACTTGAAGTGCGCGCAGGTCAGCATGAACGTCTGCAACTACACGGCGACAGGCCTCGAGCGCGTCTACGCCGAGATCGAAGGCCTCGCGAAGGCGAAGGGCGTCTCGATCCGCGAGAGCGAGCTCGTCGGCCTCGCGCCCCGCGCCGCGCTGCCGCCGGGGACCGCGCAGAAGATCCGCTTGCGCGGCTTCGACCCGAAGAAGCAGCTCATCGAGGAGCTCCTCTAGTCATGCAGGCACGTTGGAAGTTCGGTCGTCGCCTCGCCTCGATCGTCGTCCTCGTGCTTGCGACCTGCGCGGCCGTCGCGCGTCCGGTCGGCGCGCATTCGGCCATCGCGCATTCGGCTTGCGCGCATTCGGCTGGCGCGCATCTGGGCGACGCACCGGGGAGCTCGACCACGGAGCGGCCGACGTGCTGCCACGACGGCGAGCGCCGCGACGAGGTCGCCGCGCGCGACGCCGCGCGCGACGCCGCGCTCCCCGCGCTCGCGCCGCAGGGCGACCCGCTCAAGGCGCCGATGAAGTGCCTCAAGTGCCGCGACGCCGGCCGTCGTCCGTGCTCCGAGCACCCGGAGAACGAGTGCGAGTGGGAGCTCGACGTCCTCTACTGCAGCGAGATCGCCGGCTGCGCCGTCTGCTTCGGCGTCGGCTGGGTCGACTGCAAGGACTGCGAGGACCCGGTCGCGGAGAAGTGGCTCGCCGACCGCAAGGCGAAGGTCGCGTCGCGCAAGACCGCGCTCGAGTACATCGACAAGGCGATGAAGCGCGAGGTGCGCAAGGGCGAGAGCAACCACATGGTCGTCGTGTGGGAGATGGAGGAGATGAAGGTCGAGAAGCGCCGCCTCTCGCGTCACGAGCTCCTCCATCTGTACCTGAAGCGCTTGGAGACGCTCTTCCTCGACTTCCAGTCGCGGTTGCAGGTGACCGAGAAGCACTTCGCCGGCAAGCCGAACATCTACGTCTGGTACCTGCCCGAGGACCACAACCAGTGCGGGCTCGCGCTCTGCGAGCAGAACGCGAAGGGCGGCGTGAAGCTGCTCGGGGGCTCGCCGCGTTACACGATCTGCGGCAACAAGCAGAACTTCAAGGACGACGACGCGCTGCACCGGAACATCGTCCACAGCACGACCCACCTCCTCTTGTCGTGCGTCTCGCAGCCGGGCTGGATGGGCAACATCAAGGGCGGCTGGATGGACGAAGGCCTCGCGCACTGGTTCGAGGACCGCTACTGGGGCATCTGCGACAACTACTGCTACCAGGAGCAGAACTCGAACGTCGACTTCAAGGGCGGCAAGTTCCGGCTCGCGGTGCGGAAGATGGTCGCGGAAGGGAAGTTCCCGTCCGCTCCCGAGGTGTTCCAGCAGAACGTGGACACGCTCACGCTGCCGATGCACGCGGTCGCGATGAGCTACGTGGACTACCTGATCAACCAGGACGGCGCGAAGTTCTACGAGCTCTCCAAGAAGCTCAAGGCGAAGGTGCCGACGGGCGACGCGCTGAAGGAGATCTACGGCATGCGTCCGCTCGAGTTCGAGGCGGTGTGGAAGTCGTTCGTTCTCTCCACCTACCCCACGCGTTGAGCGCCGGACGCGCCTGCACGTGAAGCCGCTCTCGTTCGCGATCCTCGTCCTGATCGTCGCGTCGGGGTTCGTTCTGCGGCTCGTGCAGGCGAACGCGCTGCGCCTCGAGGGCGCGGAGGCGCGCGGGGTCCCGTCGAGCTGGCTGCTCGACGATCCGGACACGTGCTACCACCTGCGCGCCGCCGAGCTCGCGCTGCGCCTGCCGCGCGCCGCGGAGCACGATCCGTACTTGAACCATCCCGGCGGCGCGGAGACGCCGTGGCTCCCGCTCTACGACACGCTGCTCTCCGGCTTCGCCGCGCGCTTCCTCGGCGACCGCGGCGTCGACCCCGCGGACGGCGGCGTCGACGAAGCGCGGTTCGAGCGCGTCTCGGTGCGCCTCGGGCCGTTCCTCGGCCTGTTGACGATCTTCGCGACGTGGGCTGCGGCGCGCGCGATCGTCCGCGGAGCGCGCCGCGAGCTCGCGGCGCTCCTGGCGGCCGGTCTCGTCGCGCTGGCACCCGCGGCGATCGGCGCGAGCGCGGCCGGTCGGCTCGACGTGCAGGCATGGAACGGGTTCGCGCTCGCGCTCGCGACGTGGGCGTGCGTGCGCGCGCTGCGCGCGGAGGAGCTGATCGACGGGCTCCTCGCCGCGCTCTTCGCCGGCGTCGCGATGGGCATCGTGTGCGCGAGCTTCCTCGGGGGCAGCCTGCTCTTCCTCGGCGGTTGGGCCGGCTTCGCGGTGCGCGCGTGGAACGCCGAGGGCGACGCGCGCCGCAACGTCCTTCGCGCCGGCCTGATCTACGCGTTCGTCGCGGCGTTCGCGGGCCAGTTGCCGCCCGGCGCCGCCGCGGAGCTCGGCACGGGCAGCGGAGCGCTCGCGAGCGCGTGGGAGTCGACCCTGCAGCTCCCGCTGCTCGCGGGCGTGCCGTTCCTCGCCGGGTTCGCGCTGTCGAGCGGCCGACGCGGGCGCTTCTTCCAATCGGCGGCGCTCGCGGTGTCCGTCGTCGTGCTGCTCTACTGCTTGCCCGGCGTCGTGCAGGAGCTCGGCGCGCGCGCGCGGGCGTGGAGCGAGGGGAGCGCGGTCCTCGCTCGCTTCGACGCGGGCGCCAGGCCGTGGTTCTCGGTCGAGGACGGAGCCGGGTTCGCGCGCGCCCTCGTCGTGCTGTCGCCGCTCGCGCTGCTCGCGCCGTGGGCGATCCTCGTCGCGTGGCGTCCCCGCGGCGATCCCGTCGGCGTGCAGGTCGCCGTCACGGCGGCGCTCGCGCTCGTCCTCGCGTTCGTCGAAGCGCGCTTCGCGGGGCTCGCGGTCGTGCCCGTCGCGCTGCTCGTCGCGTACGCCGCGGACGCGCGGTGGGGAGAGCTCGCGCCGAACCGCGCGCGCCTTGCGTACGGCGCGGCGGCGTGCGCGCTCGCGGGTGGGGCCGGCGTCGCGGTGCCGAGCGCGCTCGCAGGCGACGAGCGCGTCGCGCGCGTCGAGCGCCTGCGCGCGCTGCGGTGGATGCGCAGCGACACACCGGCCCCCGGCGCGTGGAACGTCGCGGAAGCGCGTCCGAGCTGGGGCGTGCTCGCGACGCCGACGGCGGGCGCCGCGATCGCCTACCACGCGCGCCGTCCCGCGGTCGCCGCGCTCCACGGCGCGGCGACGTCGCTCGAGCCGCTGAAGGAGTCCGCGCGCGCTGCTCGCGCCCACCACCGCGCACCTCGTCCGGTACCTGCGGGGACCCAGGCGCGCTACGTCGTCGCGAGTCCGCTCGACGTGCGCGACGCGCGCGCGCTCGAGGCGCTCGCGGATCGGCCGTGGGCGGGGAGCGTGCTCGCGCGGCTCGCGGCCGCCCGCGACGGCGAGAACCCGTTCGCGAGCGAGGGGCTCGAGCTCGCCTGGCGCTCCCCCGAGGTCGTGCGGTTCGCGCTCGAAGACGGGACGACGATCGAGGGCGCCGCGGTCTCGATCTACCGGCTCGCCGACGACGCGCCCGGAGCCGGGCGGGCCCGTGATGCGGGCGCGCTGACGACTGCGCGCTCGAGCCGGGCCGGACCCGGCTCCGCGGCGCCGTCGCGCGGAACGACCTCCACGCGCGCCCTCCGCGGATCCTCCGCGACGCGTGCCTCGCGGCGAGCCTTCGCCTATCCTCTGCGCACCATGTCCCTGATCGAACCGCGCACGCTGAAGGGTTTCCGCGACTACCTGCCGGAGACGATGATCCCGCGCGAGAAGCTCATCGAGACCGCGCGCAAGGTGTATCGCTCGTACGGGTTCCTCCCGATCGACACGCCCGCGCTCGAGTACGCCGAGATCCTGACCGGCAAGGGGGGCGACGAGAGCGACAAGCAGCTCTATCGCTTCCAGGACCACGGCGGTCGCGACGTCGCGCTGCGCTTCGACCTGACCGTGCCGCTCGCGCGCTTCGTCGCGCAGTACTCGAACGACCTCGGCCTGCCGTTCAAGCGCTACCACATCGCCAGCGTCTGGCGCGGCGAGAACACGCAGCGCGGTCGGTACCGCGAGTTCATGCAGTGCGACTTCGACACGATCGGCGTCGAGCACATCGCCGCCGACATCGAGGTCGGTTTCGTGATCCACGACCTCCTGCACGCGATCGGGTTCGACGACTTCAAGATCCGCGTGAACAACCGGAAGCTCCTGACGGGCGTGCTCGAGAAGCTGGAGCTCGCGGGCAAGCTCGTCCCCGTGCTGCGCGCGATCGACAAGCTCGACAAGATCGGCGCCGACAAGGTCGCCGAAGAAATCGTGCGCGAGGCGGGGACGACGCCCGAGCAGGCGCGGCGCGTGCTTGCGTTCGCGGGGCTGCGCGAGAGCCTCGGCGCGGGTGCCACGGACGACGCGTTGATCGAAGCCCTGCGGCCGTACGTGCAGGGAAGCGAACGCGCCGAAGCAGGGCTGGCCGAGCTCGCGACGCTCGTCACGACGACGCGCAAGGCGGGCATCCCGGGAGAGCGCCTCTCGATCGACTTGTCCATCGCCCGCGGCCTCGACTACTACACGGGCACGGTGTACGAGACCGTGCTCGGCGCGCTCCCGGGGATCGGCTCGGTGTGCTCGGGTGGGCGTTACGACAACCTGGCGCAGCTCTACACGAAGGAGCGTCTGCCTGGGATCGGTGCGTCGCTCGGTCTCGATCGCTTGCTCGCCGCGATGGAGGAGCTCGGCATGCTCGAGAAGCGGCGCGCGTCCGCGCCGATCTTCGTGCCGTTCTTCGACGCGCAGCGCCTCTCCGACTACCTCGCGCTGTGCGGGCGGCTGCGCAAGGCGGGGTTTGGCGTCGAGTTCTTCCCCGAGCCGAAGAAGCTCGGGGCGCAGCTCAAGTACGCGGACCGTCGCGGGTTCCGCGTCGCGCTCGTGCTCGGCGACGACGAGTGGAAGAACGGGACGTGCCAGGTGAAGGACCTCGCGTCGCAGACGGCGCGCGTCGTGCCGGTGGCGGAGCTCGAGCGGGAGCTCGCGGGGATCGTCGGCGCGGGGTGATGTCGGGGGGCTTGGCGCGGGCCGAGGTGCGTGGGGAGTGGCGTCGGTCGGGAGCGCCATTGCCGGATGGGGGGATCAAGGGGGAAGGGACGCAACGGAACACACGCGTGTGCTCCGCATCACGGACCCCGCACAAGCCAGGACCGGAGGACCGGCCCTGGCTTGCACGGGGTTCGATTGGCTCTCAGCAACGAGCGGGTCGCGCGGTGAACGTGCGCACGCCGCGCGAGCGGGGAGCCTGCGCGCGCGGACGTGGGGTTCATCGGGATCGTCAGCCCTTCCGCACCTCGATGCGGCGCGGCTTCGCCTTCTCGCTCTTCGGCAGACGGATCACGAGCAGGCCGTGTTCGAGCTTCGCTTCGACGGCGCTGGCGTCGACCTCGCACGGGAGCTCGAGCGCGCGCTGAAACGCGCCGAAGGTGCGCTCGCCGTGGATCGGGCGGTCGTTCTCGCCGCGCGGTTCCACGCGCTTTTCGCCCTTCACGACGAGCGTCGAGCCGTCGATCGAGAGCTCGATGTCCTGCTCGCTCACGCCGGGCACTTCGAGCAGGACGCGGAATTCGCTTCCCGCGTCGACGACGTCCAGGCGCGGCGAAAGGCCGAGCGCGCGCGGCGTGGTCGGCCGCGGTGCGCCGAACCAGCGGTCCGTCTCGGCCAGGAGCGCCTCGATGGGATCGCGGACGACGGAGCGCTCGTCGCGAGCGGCGCACGCGGGCGCGTTGCCGCCGGTTCGGTTCCAGGGGATTCCATTGCGTAGGTACATGTCGGGATCCTTCTGCGGCTCTGCGCCGCGTTCGTGCCACGCCGTATCCAACACGCGTGCCATGCGGACTTCGGCCTCCGGCGCGCGCGCGCGCGTGCGCAGCCTGCCGCGCTGACAGGATGCGCGTACGAGTGGCAGACTCGCGCACGAGATGCATGCCGTGCGGAACGGCGGACGCTCGCGCGCGACTCGATGCTGTACCGTGGGCGCGGGCGCTGGCGACGCGCGTGTGAGACCCGGGGGCGCGCACGTCGCGCGCCACGCGCCTTGTCGAGCCAGCGCGTCTCCGAGGCTCTCCATTGAAGTACAAGGACTACTACTCGGTGCTCGGCCTCCCGCACACCGCGACGCCCGACGAGGTCCGCAAGGCGTACCGCGCGATGGCGCGCAAGCACCATCCGGACGTCGACAAGAGTCCGGATGCGACGCGCCGCTTCCAGGAGATCTCCGAGGCGCACGAAGTGCTCTCCGATCCCGAGCAACGCGCGCGCTTCGACCAGCTCGGCACGCGCTGGCGTGACGGCGACGAGATCGAGCCGCCCGCCGGCGATGCCTCCGCTCCGCGTTGGCGCAACGCGCATCGCGCGGCGGACATGGACGGCTTCTCGGATTTCTTCCGCACGTTCTTCGCCGCGGACGGCGGGCGCTTCGACTTCTCGGGCATCGTCGACGAGGGGCTGCCGATCCACGAGCCGTTCACCGCGCTCCACGTCCGCGTGGGGCCGGAGACGCTCGTGCGCGGCGGCGAGTCGCGCGTCGAGTTCGAAGTCGGCGGCGAAGGACGCTTCGCCGGCGTGTTGCGCATTCCGCCCGCGACGGCGCCGGAGACCGAGCTCTTGCTCTCGGCGGAGCCCGCGGCGCGCTCGGGCCGCGCGCGAAAGGACGTCCGCGCGCGCACGTTCCGCGCGCACATCGAGCTCGAGCTCCCGGGCGGCCTCGAACGCGAGCACGACGACCTCGTGACGCGCCTCGACGTGGCCCCGCACGAGGCGGCGCTCGGTGCGCGCGTCTCGATGGCGCTCCCGGGCGGCGGCTCCGCCGACCTCTCCATTCCGGCGTGTTCGTCGAGCGGACGTCGTTTGCGATTGCGCGGACAAGGGATCCCGCGCGAGGACGGCGGACGCGGCGATCTGCTCGTCGAACTGCGCATCGTGCTGCCCAGGGAACTCAGCCCGGACGAGCGACGGCTGTACGGCGAGCTCGCGCGCGCCCCTCGCGCCGCGCCGCGCGCGTGAGGGTGCGCGGGCGTGCGCTCACCGACCGCGCAGCGCCCGCGTGGAAGGACTTTCCGGTCCGCCCCGCGGGCTTCGTGAACGAATTCGACCTCGTCCGCCTCCGCGGAATCGACGGGGTAGAGTTCGTTGGCAACTCCCTTCCCATCGTCCCGGGGCAGCGGCTAGTGGTGGTCGCTGCCCCGTGGACATCTCCGCGTTCATGCGCTTCACCGCACGAAGCGCGCGCGGAGGACCTCGCATCGAGGGACTGCCGGATCAGGACCGCACATGGATCCGCTCCTTCGTTCACGCTCGGAAATCGACCGCCTCGATCGCGAGTTCCTGCGTCTGCTCGCCGAGCGCATGCAGGCCGTGCGCGTCATTGGAACGCACAAGGGGGAGAACCCCGACGCGCCCTTCGTCGACGAGGAGCGCGAGCGCGTGGTCCTCGAGGCGTGGACGCGCGAGGCGGAGAAGCTCGGTCTCTCGGGCTACTTCGCCGGTCGCGTGCTGCGCGAGATCCTGAACTGGTCGCGCCGCGACCAGGAGCGCTTCCTCGACGCGCACGCGAAGTCCGCGGGCGCCGCGAAGGCGGTCCGCGTCGCGTACCAGGGCGTGCCCGCGTGCTACAGCGACCTCACGATCACCAAGGTGTTCGCGTCGCGCGACGTCGAGCGCATCGAGCGCCTCGGTCGCAAGAGCTTCGTCGCCGCGATGGACGCGCTCGAGGCGGGCGAGGTCGAGTACGCGCTCCTCCCGATCGAGAACACGATCGCGGGCAGCATCAACGAGGTGTACGACCTGCTCGCGAAGCGCAACGTCGTCATCGTCGGTGAAGAGGTGTGGCCGGTCGAGCACTGCCTCGTCGGTGTACCGGGCACGGTGCTCGAGCAAGTGCGCACGATCCGCAGCCACCCGGTCGCGCTGCAGCAGTGCCAGCGCTTCTTGGACGGCCTCGTCGGCGTGCGCGCGGAGAGCTGGCACGACACGGCCGGCGCCGCGGAGTCGATCTCGATCGAACAGGACGCGCGCGTCGGCGCGATCGCGTCCGAGGAAGCGGCGCAGCAGTACGGCCTCGCCGTGATCGCGCGCGGCATCGCGGACGAGCGCGTCAACCTGACGCGGTTCCTCCTGATCGGCCGCGCGGCGGAGAAAGTCGACCCGCGCCGGCCCGCGAAGACGTCGCTCGTGTTCGCGGTGAACCATCGCCGCGGCGCCTTGCTCCAGTGCCTCGCCGCGTTCAACGACCAGGGCATCAGCCTGACGAAGCTCGAGAGCCGTCCGCAGCCCGCGACGCCGTGGGAGTACGTCTTCTACGTCGACTTCGAGGGCCATGTGTCCGACGCGCGCGTCGAGGCGGCGCTCGCCGCGCTGCGCGAGCACACGAACCACTTGAAGATCCTCGGCAGCTACCCGCGCCGGACGGAAAGCCCCTTGGAGCGCCGCCAGCTCCCGGTCGTGCCCGCGGAGATCGAGGTCGTCGAGCCGCTGGAGAACGAGCCGGCCTCCGTGCACGCGTGCCCGGCCGAACCGAAGCCCGCGACGAACCCGAACTTGAAGCTGTCGAGCTCGAAGCACCCCGGACAGCGCACGCAAGTCGACGTCAACGGCGTCGTGTTCGGCGGCGAGCGCTTCGTCGTGATCGCAGGCCCCTGCGCGGTCGAGAACCGCGCGCAGATGCTCGACGCCGCCGCGATGGCGAAGGCCGGCGGCGCGTCGATGCTGCGCGGCGGCGCGTTCAAGCCGCGCACGTCGCCGTACGCGTTCCAGGGCCTCGGCTTCGCGGGGCTCGAGCTGCTCGTCGAGGCGGGGCACGCGTACGAGCTCCCCGTCGTGACCGAGGTGCTGCGCCCCGAGGACGTCGAGAAGGTCGCGGAGACCGCGGACATGCTCCAGATCGGCGCGCGGAACATGCAGAACTTCTCGCTGCTGCGCGAGGTCGGTCGCGCGCGGCGGCCGGTGCTCTTGAAGCGCGGGATGAGTGCCACGATCGAGGAGCTCCTGCTCGCCGCGGAGTACGTCATGGCGGGCGGCAACAACCGCGTCGTGCTCTGCGAGCGCGGCATCCGCACGTTCGAGACCGCGACGCGCAACACGCTCGACATCAGCGCGATCCCGGTGCTGCGCGCGCGGACGCACCTGCCCGTGATCGTCGACCCGTCCCACGCTGCGGGCGTGCGCGACCTCGTCGTGCCGCTGGCGCTCGCGGCCGCGGCGGTGGGGGCGGACGGTGTCATCATCGAAGCGCACCCGCGTCCGGGCGAGGCCTTGTGCGACAAGGACCAGGCGCTGACGGGGGACGACCTCGTGAAGCTGTTCGCGCAGTTGAAACCAATCGTCGAGGCGCGCGGGCGCACGCTCTGATCTTCCCATCGGCGTCGGAGCCGCGAACGCGAATGCTCACGTGGCCGCACGCGCCGTGCGTGCGCGTCGAGGATCGGTCTTCGTCCTTGGCCGATCCGAGCGGCTGTGCCGACGACGGTCCTGTGTCGGCGCGCTGTCCGCTCAGTGTGATTCGGCAGACATGGCGGCGCACGCGCTACTCCTCGCGAGTCGACCAGCGCCTCCCTACCCCAAGCTCGAGGTGTGAGCCCCAGCCGTCGCAGCTCACGATAGCATGCGCTCGATCAGGCTCGACTTCGATGACCTCGGCGTGGCGCAACCCATCGTGCCCGTCGAGCAGCGCCACGGGCATCCCGACTCGCACGCCGCGCGTCGTTCCCGCATCGAGCACGAGCTCGTAGTTGCACGGACGGTGGAAGCGCGGCGGTTCCGTTCCGAGCTTGTGCACGGCCACGACGCGGCCCGCGATCGGCACGGCGAGCAGGTGGCGAGCATGCTCGTGCGAAAGCGTCGGATTGCCCGTGAGCGGGAGCAAGCGATCCGCGGCACGACAGAAGAACGACTCGATCCCCTTGTCGAAGCGTCCGAGGTTGGCTTCGTTCACGAAGTCCTCGAACCGATCGGGGGGCACGAGGTAGCGCCGCTCGCCCCAGCGCACGAATTCGAGGCGCGCGCCGAACGCGCGATCCTCGCGGTACGAGAACCCGACGTCGGAACTCAATTCGAGCCCGCGCTCGTCGGCCGACACGGCACCCGAGTTCACGATGATCGGATTGCAACCCGCCTCGCTCTCGAGTTCGAAGCCGTTCTCACGTCCGAGCAGGAGCCGAAGGCGGCCCGTCGCGTAGCGGCGCTCGTACTCACCACTCCAATCGCGATCGTCGAGCGGGCCGGCGAGCTCGCGTTCGAGCCGCCCCGAACGGGCATGCAGCCTTTCCCAGCTCTCCGGCGTGTCGCGCGGCTCGCGGCGACCGATCGCGAACCAATGCACGCAAGTTCCGAGGAGCACGACGAGCACGTGCGCGGCCACGATCCAGACCCGAAGGGACATGCGGCGGCTCCCGAGGCGACCTACCTCGCCGAGGAGGGCAGGATACCAATCCCCACCGGCTCCGGAGATCGTGCCCGAGGAGCCTGCGTGCCCTTGTCCCGTCCCCGGCCCGAGGCTCCAATGCCCAGGATCCATGCCGCAACTCGCTCCCTCGAGATTCGTCGTGCCGCTCGGGGTGGCCTTGGCGCTCCTCGTGTTCGCGAGCAGCTGCTCCAGGCCCGAGCCGCCGCTCGTGATCTGGATCGAGGTCGACACGCTGCGCGCCGACGCGCTCGGGTGTTACGGCAACACGGCGACCGGCGAGAACGGCGCGACCGCGTCGCCGCAGCTCGATGCGCTGGCGAAGGACTCCGTGCGCTTCGAGCGCGCCTACTCCGTCGCGCCGTGGACGATCCCGAGCCTCGTGACGCAGCTCTCGGGTCTGTGGCCGTGGGAGCACGGCGAGACGCGCCTGCTCGAGCCGATCGGCGAGGCGCACACGGAGCTCGTCCCGCTGCTGCGCGCGCGCGGCCTGCGCACCGCGGGCGTGATGACGAACTTCGTCGCGACGTCGAAGCAGGGCTTCGAGCGCGGCTTCGAGCGCTGGGACGATTCGTTCGCGCAGGGGCACGAGGGCTCGTTCGCCGAGCCCGCGCTGCAGAAGCTGCTCGCGTTCGGCGACGAGCTCCGAGCGGACGCGCCGGACGGGCTCCTGCTCTTCGGCTGGCTGTTCGAGCCGCACTACCGCTACGAATCCCACGAAGGCCTGCGCTTCGGCCCCGGGTTCGGCGCCGCCGCGTCGACGCCGTACGCGGGACCGTTGAACGGCGACGAAGAACTCAACGCGCTCCTGCGTGAGCGCGCGACGCTCACCCACGCCGATCGCGCGTTCCTGCGCGGCAACTACCAGAGCGAAGTGGCCGAGGTCGACCGCGCGCTCGGACTCTTCGTCGCGGGCTTGAAGGAGCGCGGCCTCTACGACCGCGCGTGGATCGTGTTCACCGCGGACCACGGCGAGGAGGTGCTCGACCGCGGCTGGATCGGGCACTCCGTGACGCTGCACGACGAGCTCGTGCGCGTGCCGCTCCTCGTCAAGCCGCCGCGCGACGTCGACGCGAAGCTGCGCGGGAAGGCGTGCGAAGACTACGTCAGCTTGATCGACCTGCCCGCGACGCTGCACGCTCTCGCGACGGGGAAGGAGCCCGACCGCGCGAAGCGCGAGCTCGGCCACAGCCGCTCGCTCGTGCCGACGATCGTCGGCGGCGCGCAGCCCGCGCGGCGCTGGCTCTACCTGCACACGGACTTCCGGCCCGTCGTGCAGGACGACCTCGCGGCCGCGAAGAGCGCCGACCAGTGGGGCGTGATCGACGCGCTGCGCCACGCGAAGTGGATCGTCGACCGCAAGGGCGGCGAGGCCCGCGGCCGGCTCTTCGACCTCGCGCGCGATCCGCGGGAGGAGCGCGACGTCGCGGGCGACGTCGCCTGGTCGAAGGACCTCGCGCCGTTCCAGCGCTTGCGCGTGCTCGTGCCGACGCCGCTCGAGGGCGCGGTCCCCGCTCCGACGCGCCTGCCGGAGGAGCCGTGGATCCCGCGCGCGACGACGAGTGAGGGACTCGGCCCGGGCTTCGACGGCCCGGCGGGAGCGACGCCGCGATGAGCTCGCGCCCCGAGCACGCTCTCACGCGCGGCGAGCGCGCGTGGCCGTGGGTCGAGGGCGCGCTGCTCGCGCTCGTCGTGCTGCTGGTCCTCGCGTTCGCGGGCGACGCCGTGCGCGCGTCGTACCACGGCTACCTGCACGTCACCGTCGGCGAGGCCGTCCTGCGCGACGGGCTCGTGCCCGAGAACCCGTACCACGCGGGCGCGCCGCTCCGGTACTACACGCTCTACCCCGCGCTCGGCGTCCTGCTCGGGCGCACGGGGATCGGCCCCCTGTGGGGCTTCGTCGTGCTCAACGTGCTCGCGGCGTTCCTCCTGGCGCCCGCGCTCGACGCGGCGGGGCGCGCGTGCGGGCTCGGCTTCGTCGCGCGTCGCGCCGCGTTCCTCGCGGCCGTGCTCGGCTTCAACGCGCTCGGGTGGACGGGCTACCTCACCATCGACGCGACGCAGTTCGGCCGCGCGCCGGTGTACGCGCTCTCGCCGCTGTGTTGGGCCGGGCATCCGTTCGGTTGGGACGGACGCCTGCACGCGTTCCTGCCGAAGTTCCTGAACGTCTCCTCGTTCGCGCTCGCGCTGCCGTTCGCGCTGTGGGCGCTTTCCGCGGCGTTCGGCGCGCCGTCGTCGCGGCGCATCGCGCTCGCGGGGCTCGCGCTCGGGGTGTCGACGGCGCTGAACCCGCTCGCGGGCGCCGTCGCGGGCGCGTGTCTCGCCGTCGCGGCCGTGCCGGACGTCGTGCGCGGCAACCTCGGCAAGCGCGCCGCGTGGGGCGCGTCCGCAGCGCTCGCGGCCGCGGCGAGCGCGCCGTTCCTCCTCCCGGCGCTGCAGCCGGCTCCGCGCGGGCCGTCGCTGACGGGCAACCCGGACCTCGGCGGCTCGCCGGTCGCGAACCTGCTCGGTCCGCTCGCGCTGCTCTTGCCGCTGGCGCTCCTCGGGCTCGCGCAGCTCGAGCGTCCGACGCGCTGGCGCCTCGCGTTCGCCGCGGGTCTCTGCGCGGTGCTCGTGCTCGTCGGCGAGATGCCGCAGGGGAACGAGTACAAGCTGGAGCGCATGCTCGCGCTCGTGCTCGCGCTTCCCGCGGGCGCGCTCGCCGGCGCGTGGTGGACTTCGGGCGCGCTCGGCAGGCGGAAGGCGCTCGCGTGCGTCGTCGTCGCGCTGCCGACGTTCGCGGTCGTGCCGTGGGCCTATCTCGTGTACGGCGCGCGCGCTCCCGCGCTGCCCCTGAGCCTCGTCGAGCGCGGCCGCTTGCTGCCGGAGCACTCCGCCCAGACGACGCTCCCCTGGGTCCTCGCGGTGCAGGGCCGGTTCACGGACCGGCGCGCCGTCGTCGTCCTGAGCCACGACGAGCTCGGCTCGCGCCTCGATGCGGGGCTCGTGCAGGGCAACGCGCTCGCGCCCGCGCTCGATCGGCCGCTCTTCGTCGACCTGCCGCAGATCCACAACGAGGGCCAGCCGGATCTGGAACGGCGGCTCGACCTCGTCGCCGCGCTGTACCGGGGCGAGGCGTTCCGCGCGCGCGACGGCGCGGTCCGTTCGCGCGCGGCGGCGCTGGCGGAGCTGCGCGGCGTGCTGCCCGACCGGCCGCTCTTGGTGTACGTCGACGACGCCGACGCGGAGACCGGCGCCGCGCTGCTCGCCGTCGGCGCGAAGCCGGGTTGGGCGGAGGGCGGGTGCGCGTTGTACTCGCTCCCCGCGCTCGCGAGCGCCGTGCGCGAGGAGCGTTGAGCCGCGCTCCGCGCGCCGCGTAGGATGACGGGCGTGTCGCGCCTCGTCCGGCAGCTCCTCTCCGCCTTCGGGCTCGTCGCGCTCGCGTGCACTCAGGCGCCCGAGCGCGCAGCGCCGCGCCACCTGATCGTCGTCACGGTCGACACGCTGCGCGCGGACCACCTGACCGCGTGGGGCTACGCGCGCGGCACGAGCGACGCCGCCGGTGCCGCGAAGCGCGGCTCCGCGGCCGGGTTCACGCTCGACGAGCTCGCCGCGCAGGGCGTGCGCTTCGCGCAGGCGTACACGCCGCGCGGCGAGACGTTCCCCGCCCTCTGCTCGCTCTTCAGCGGCAAGCCGCCGCCGGAGACCGGCGTGCTCGGCAACCGCGAGACGCTGCCCGCGACGGTGACGACGCTCGCGGAGCGACTGAAGGCCGCGGGGTTCCACACGGCCGCGTTCACGACGAACAAGCTGCTCGTGCCCGGCTCCGGGATCGAGCAGGGCTTCGACGTCTTCGAGAGCGACTTCGGCGACGAGCGCGACGCGCGGGTGCTCGAGCGCGCCGCCGCGTGGATCGAGGCGCAGCCGTCCGGCGCGCGCGTGTTCGCGTGGGTCCACCTGATGGGACCGCACCTGCCGTACGAGCCGCGTCCGTCCGGCGGCGTCGACTTCGCGCGGCTGTTCGCGGATCCGGCCTACGCGGGGACGGCGAACGGCTCGCGCGAGTACGTCGACGCGGCGTACACGCAGCAGAAGTCGCTCACGGACACCGATCGCGCGCGGCTCGTCGCGCTCTACGACGGAGAGATCGCGCGCGTCGACCAGCTCGTCAGCCGCTTCGCGGGACGCCTAGCGCAGCCCACTCCGAGCGGCGCGAGCACGCTCGACGACGCGCTCTTCGCCCTGTGCGCCGACCACGGGGAGGAGCTCGGCGAGCGCAGCGGCTACTTCGGTCACTCGAAGTCGATCTCGTCCGCGGTGCTGCAGGTGCCGCTCTTCCTGCGCTGGCCGCGCGGCGTGAAGGCGGGGCTCGTGCGCGATGACGTCGCGCTCCTCGAGGACGTCTTCCCGACCGTGCTCGCGACGTTCGGCCTCGCGCCCGAGCGCGGCGTGCGCGGGCTCTCGCTCGACCGCCTCGCGCGCGGCGAGCGCGACGAGCGCTTCGCCGGGCGCGTCGCGATCGGTCTATGGCGCTTCTCGATGTTCAGCGTCGCCGACGCGCGCCATCGCCTCGTGTTCAACCCCGATGAGCTCGAGCCCGACGAGATCCCGCCCGGTCCGTACCCGATCCCGGCGTTCGCGCTCTACGACCGCGCGGCCGATCCGCGCGAGACCGTCGACGTGTCCGAGCGCGACGCGGCGCGCGCGCGGGAGCTGCAGGCCGCGCTGCGCGCGTGGATGCGCGGCCTCACGCCGAGCACGGATCCGCAGAGCCCGCTTTCGCCCGAGCGCATGCGCGCGCTGTCGGAGCAGGGCTACGCGGGCGGCGAGAAGTAGGCGCGCGCGTCGCGGCCTCGTCTCACTCCTTGTCCGGCGGCTTCGCGCCCGGGTCGAAGCGCTTGGGATCGACGAGCCGCGGCGTCTCTGTCCCGGCGTCGTCGAGGCCGATGTAGCCGAGGCTGCCGAAGCGCTCGCGGAACGCCTGCTCCATCGCCGGCGACACGTCGAGCTTCTTCGCGGGGCGGAAGCCCGCGTCGTGCGACGGGACGAGCTCGAGCGCGCCGTGCTCGTGCGCGGCGCCGGTCAAGAGGTCGCCGAGCGCGCGCTCGGGGAACTCGCGCGAGCTCGGGATGCCCATCAGCGCGAGCAACGTCGGCATGATCGAGAGCACGTTGCCGTGCGGGACGACGTTCGTCCCCTTCACGAACGCCTCGACGCCGTCCTGGCGCGCGAACGACGGGCCCGCTGCGACGATCACGCCCGGCGGACCGTCGAGGTGGTGGCCGGTGATGAGCTTCGCGTTCGGCGCCTCGGTCGAGAACGCATGGAAGCCGTGGTCCGAGATCACGACGACGTTGACGTCGGGCCCGGCGGACGCGATCAGCTTCCCGAGCAACTCGTCGAACCACTCGTAGTAGTTGGGGATCGCGCGGGCGAGCGCGCTCGCGGCCCGCGGCCCGCCGAGCAGCTCCGCGAGCGGCTTCGAACCGGGCGCCGCCTTCTGCCAGAGCGCCTCCGTGTCCGGACGCGCGGGCCACTGGAACGCGCTCGGCTCGTAGTAGCGCCAGAAGCGGTGCGCGACGACGTCCGTCCCGCCGAAGTAGACGAGGTTCAGCGCCGCCGGATGCGCCTTCATCATCGCGCACGCCACCTCGGCGTACGTCGCGTCCGCGGCGATCGACCAGGCGGTCTGCTGGACGAGCTCTTTTTCCTTCGGGCCGAGGTCCGCGTCCTGCGCGCCGAAGATGCGCTGTGCGAGCCGCGCCACCTCGGCGTCGCTGCTCGCGCGCTTCACGATCTCCATGACTTCGGCCGTGCGTTCGGCGGGGAAGACCTGGTCGGGCACGTCGGGCAGGATGCTCGGCTTCCAGTTCACGTCGACGAGCGCCGTCGCGGACGCGCCGCTGACCATCGTTCCGCAGAGCTCCTCGGCGGGCCACGTGATCCACCAACCGAAGACGTTCGTCGGCACGTCGTGGAGCGACGTCACATTCCACACGGCGCGCACGCGGCGCGACGCGGACGTGTACTGCTGCGTGTCGGCGTCGGTGAAGCCCTGGATGCCGTGCCGCTCTGGCATCTGGCCCGTCGCGATCGTCGTCCACAGGATCGGCGACAACGTCGGCGTCATCGTGCCCAGGTGACCGAACGAGCCGCGCTCCATGAGCGCGCGCAGGTTCGGACACTTCCCCTGCGCGAGGAGCGGGCGGAGCACGCTCCACTCGAGTCCGTCCGCGCCGACGACGAGCACGCGGCCCGCGGGCACAGCCTTCGGGGCGGGCGAGCACGCTGCGAGGAAGGAGACGAGCGCGACGAGGACCGCCACGACGCGCCCGGAGGCGCGCGGAGCGCCGCGTCGCTCGCCTCGCGCTTCGTGCGGACCGCCGCGAAGCGGCGTTGTCGAGAACGCACGGACGCGGTCCGCTCCGGACCGGAACCGCTCATCGGCGCGCGGTCGAGGCGCTGCGGAGGAGGTGGGGGACGACATGCGACGCTCGATTCTGCGCTGTCGCGCTCCCGCGCGCCATGCGCCTCAATCCCGCGGTTGGTGGAACGGACGGCCCTGGCGATAGAGCTCGATGCGCTTCGCGAGCTCGGTGCGCGCCTCCTCCGGCGTGTCCGGCCCCGCGAGCTCGAGCGCCGTCATCCCGGACCGCACGGCCTCTTGGAAGCGGCCGACCTCCGCGAGCGCCGCCGCACGGATGTTCCAGAGGCCGGGGTCGCCGGGTTCGGCGTCGACCCACGGCTGCACGAGGTCGAGCGCCTTCGCGCCGTCGCGATCCGCCGCCTCGGGGGCCGTCGCGTAGAGCCACGCGTTTGTCGTCGCGAGGTCGCGGTCCTCGGGGGCGTGTTCGCGGCCGTACGCGAGCTCCTGCAGCGCCCCGCGGAAGTCGCCGGACGCGACCTTGAGGATCGCGAGCTTGTGCGCCGCGCGCGCGAGCTTCGGGTTCAGCTGCAGCGCCGCGGCGTACTCGAGCGCCGCGCCGTCGAGGTCGTGGCGCGCCTCGAGCACGACGCCGAGGTTGTAGTGCGCGCTGTCGAGCTCCGGTCGCAAGCGCAGGGCCGCGCGCAGCGTGTCGGCGGCCCGCACGAAGTCGCCCTGCTCGTAGAGCACGCCCCCGAGGCCGTTCATGGACTCCCAGTCGTTCGGGTCGATCGCGAGCGCCGCCTCGAACTCCCGCTGCGCCGCGGGGAAGTCGCGGAGCTGCGCGTAGGCCACGGCCAGCGAGCGGCGCGCGAAGACGCTCGTCGGCTGGCGCAGGGCGTTGTCGCGCAGGAGCTCGAGCGCGTCGGAGGGACGACCCATGCGGCGGAGCACGTCGCCGAGCGCTGCGTTCGCTTCGGGGTGGCCGAGGCGCGTCGCCGCGCGGAAGCGCTGCGCGGCCTCCTCGAGCCGGTTCGTCTCGAGCAGCGCCTTGCCTGCGTGGAAGGCGTACTGCGCGCGCGCGCCGTCGACGCCGTCGAAGCCCGAGGCCGCGTTGACGGCGCCCGTGGCGATCGCAGCGACGAGCGCGAGCGTGCACGCGACGCGTTGGCGCACGCGCACCGGCCCCGCGAGCGACCACGCGACGAGCAGGCAGGCGATCGGCATCGCGGGCAGTCGGTACCGCGGCGAGTACCAGAAGACGACGACCGTCGCGAGCGGCACGAGGAGGAGGACGAGCTCGGGCAAACGCCGGCGCGGATCCGTGAGCAGGAAGAAGCACGTCGCGAGCGCGGGCAGCACGAGCCAGGCCGAGGGGAGCGGCGCGTACTTCGCGGAACGCGACCAGCCTTCCTCGTTCTCGAGCGCGGGCGAGTAGATGTCGCCGTAGTTGCGTCCGCTCACGAACCACCACAGCTTCCGCGCGGCGAGCGCGAGGGCGGAGCCGGGCTCCGCGCGCCACCACGCGAGGCCCTTTCGGAAGAACGCGGAGCTCGTCGCGCTCCAGCTGCCGTCGGTCTCGGCGCGCACGAGCTCGCGCGCGTCGAGGTTCTGCTTGATGCGGTCGCTCGAAACGCCCTCGATCGCGTGGTACGTCCCGTCCGCGCCGGGCGCGTTGCCGTGGTAGAAGGTCACGCCGGCCTGCGCGGAGACGGGGATGAACTCGCGCGCGGCGAGCGCGTTGTGGAGCGTGGCCGGCGCCACGGCCGCGAGCGCGACGACGGTCGCGAGCGCCGCGTGGCGCACGCGCGCGCCCACGGGCGCGAGCCACGCACACCACGCCGCCGCGAGCGGCACGCAGGCGAGCAACACGGGGTTCGCGAGCGTCGCGACGCCGAGCGCGAGGCCGAACAGTCCCGCCGCGGGCGTCGTGCGGCGCTCCTGCAGTGCGAGCGCGCGGTCGAGCAGCCAGACGGCCGTCAGGCACTGAACACCGCCGTTCAGGACGCGCGCGGTCGCGTAGCCGGCGTCGTCGAGCAGCACCCACGCGAGCGCCGCGATCACCGCCGCCGTCGTCCCGGCGCGCGCGTGCGCGACGCGGAAGAGCAGCGCCGCGGTCGCGAGGTGGACGAGCGCCTGGACGACGTAGAGCGCGAGGAGGTCGCCGCCGCACGCGCGCACGATCGCCGCGACGTGCGGGTAGAGGGGCGCGGAGAAGTAGGGCGAACCGCCGATCCAGTGCCCGGCGGCGAGGTCGCCGGCCCAGCTCCAGTACACGCGCCCGTCGTTCAGCGGCGCGCGCGCGAACGGGTTCGTGCTCCACTCGTGGGCGAGGAAGAGCGCCTGCAGCACGGCCCCGAGGACGAGCACGGCGGCGAGCCCGAGCCAGGCGCTGGCGCCGGCGGACGGGGCCCGCTCGGTCGCGGGACCGGCGCGCGGGGCCTTCCGCTCGTCGTGCTCGAGCGGCCCCCGGGCCTCGTGCTCCGCCCGCGCCGGGCGTGCCTTCGCGCGGGGATCCGGTTCGTGGGCCACGCCCCCAAGCTACCGGGGCGCCCCGTGCGGGGCCAAGGAGCGCGCGGACGCGATTTCCAGCTCCGGATCCGGCGCGGGCGCGCCGATGCGTACACTCGGACGCGAACCATGCCTCTTCCGAACACAACCGCTCTGCGCGCATCGTGGTCGTCGCGCGCGCTGCTCCTCGGGCTCGCCGCGGCGCTCGCCGCGTGCGCGCCAGAGCCGCGCCGACCGAACGTCCTCCTCGTCTCGATCGACATGCTGCGGGCCGACCACGTCGGTTGTTACGGCTACGCGCGGCCGACGACGCCGATGATCGACCGCCTCGCGCGCGAGGGCACGCGCTTCGCGGACCACGTGAGCTCGAGCTCGTGGACGCTGCCCGCGCACGCGGCGATATTCACCTCGCTGCCCGACGCGCTCCACGGAGCGACCGACACGGACAAGGCGCTCGCACCCGAGGCGCGCCTGCTCGTCGAGCGCTTCCAGGAGGCCGGGTACGAGACCGCGGGCTTCTTCGCCGGGCCGTACCTGCACCCCGCGTTCGGCTTCGGGCAGGGCTTCGAGCGCTACGAGAACTGCACCTCGTACGCCGCGGAGCTGGACGGGAAGCCGAGCTCGACCTGGAGCATGGACCGCAAGGTCATGCAGGAGTCGCACGCGGACGTGACGAACCCGACCGTGCTCGCGAAGTTCACGAGCTGGTTCCAGGGCCGTTCCGAGCGTCCGTTCTTCGCGTTCGTCCACCTGTGGGACGCGCACTTCGACTTCGTGCCGCCGCCGCCGTGGGACACGCGCTTCGACCCGGGCTACCAGGGGAAGGTCGACGGGCGCGGCTTCTTCTTCGACGAGTCGATCGCACCGGGGATGGCGCAGCGCGACCTCGACCACTTGATCGCGCTTTACGACGGCGAGATCGGCTGGACGGACGAGCACGTCGGGCGGCTTTGCGCGCTGCTCGCCGGCGCGGGCCAGCTCGACGACACGATCGTCGTGATCACGTCCGACCACGGGACGGAGTTCTTCGAGCACGGGCGCAAGGGCCATCGGCAGACGCTGTACGACGAGGTGCTCCGCGTGCCGTTCGTCCTGCGTTTCCCGGGCCGCGTGCCCGCCGGCGGCGTGGTGAACGCGCAGACGCGCTCGATCGATCTCGGGCCGACGTTGCTCGAGCTCGCGGGTCTGCCTCCGGCCGCCGACGTCGTGGGGGAGTCGCTCCTCCCCGCGATGACGCCGAACACGGCGTACCGTCCGCCGCGCGCCGTGTGCGAGCTCGACAGCGTCGGGATCCATCTGCGCGCCGTGCGCACCGGCAAGTGGAAGTTCATCGACCGCGTGCAGGCGGGGGATCCGCTCTACTTCGATCTCGTGAAGGACCCTGGGGAGCGCGCGCCCTCCTCCGACCTCGGGAGCGAGCTCGGGAAGCGCTCGAGCCAGGCCTACTTGGAGGAAGTGCAGGCGCTCGACGCGTGGTACGGACGCAACCCGCCGCGCGTCTTGCGCACGGAGCTCCCCGAGGACGTGCAGCGCGGCTTGCGCGCGAACGGCTACGTGGGGGACGACGACGCGCCGACCGCCGAGCCGCCGCGCAAAGAGTGACGGCACGCGGAGTGAGCGGGCCTCCGAGCGCCTCCGACCGCTTCGCGCGCGCTGGCTCTGGCTCTCGAGCGGTGAGGGACGGAGCGCCGCTCGGAGAGCGCGACCTTGCGTCGTGCTTCACCTACGGAACGGAAAACGACGCGGGGCGCCGATCGGGCGCCCCGCGTTCGCGATGGATCGAGGATCCGTGCCTCACCAGGTGATGCGGATCCCGTTGCTGATGTTGAACGTCGCGGGCGGGCAGAACGCAGCCACGGCGTTGCGGTAGTAGGTCTGGTAGTACCCCGTCAGCCCGCTTCCGACCGGCGTCGCGCCGCGCACCGAGAGCAGCGGGTCGCCCACGTCGGGGAACTGCGACGCGCCGGCGGTGCTGATGCGCGTGCGCATGCGGATCACGTTGCCGTCGACGCAGCGCACACCGTCGCCGAATACGGCGTCACCGAGGACGTCGCCCTTCAGGTAGATGGCCGTCGCCGTCGCGGGCATGCCGCTCGTGTGCAGCACGGCCGTGTCCGGGCTCGTCGTGCCCGTGACGACCAGGTTCGCGCCCGCGGCATTCGCGGAGTTCGCGCACCCGTTGCCGGCCGCGCCCGTGTTCGCGCACGGGCACGCCGTCGTGATCGTCGTGTCGAGCCCGTCGCCCGTGCAGAACGTCTGGCCGGGAGAAGGCGCGGCGCAGGTCAGAAACTCGATCGACCACGCCGAGACGAACCCGACGTCGCCCGCGAGGTCGTCGCGCACGCGCAGCGTCCACGTCCCGTTCGGGTTCTCGCCGACGAAGGCCGACAGCGCCCCGTCTGGGCACAAGAGCGGCGCGACGACGCCGGGCAGGTACGGGTAGTCCGTGGCCGTGTTCGGCGCGGAGTCGTCCCACACGGTGCCGTCGTACACGTTGTCGCGGTTGCCGCCGTTGCGCGTCGACAGCGTGACGGTCGTGCCCGCGGGCGACGTGATCAGGATCGACAGGTCGGACGGGAAGCCGTGCTGGATGCCCGTCGCGATGTTGACGTCGAGCAGGAACGTGTCCGGGCTGCTGACGACCACTGTCGACGTGAGACCGGGGTGCGGCGCGTCCGGGACGCCCTGGTTCACGATGCGGAACTGGCTGCCGGAACCGAGCGTCGGAGGAGCGGAGATCGTGGTGATGTCGACGGACCAGCTGTGCAGGAAACCCGCGTTGTTGGGCGTGTCGTCGCGCACGAGCAGGTCCCACACGCCGTTCGGATCGATGCCGAGGAGCGCACCGAGCGCGCCCTCCGCGACGACCGGTCCGACGACCTGGTTGTTGACGTAGATCCAGTCCGTCACGGGCACGAGCGCCGAGTCGTCCCAGCGCGTCCCGTTGAACAGGTTCGCGTAGCCGAACAGGTTGTTGTCCGTCGTCAGCGTGATCTGCTGGCCGTTCGGCGCGAGCAGGTAGACCTTCAAGTCGTTGCAGCGCGGGTGCGTGATCGTCGTCGTCACGTCCACGTCCCACAGGAACGTGTCCTGGCCGAACGCGAAGATGAAGTTCTCGAGCGTGCCCCAGCCGCTCTGGGCCGTCGTCGTGGCGTCGGGGATCGCCTGCGCGGGCGCGCTGCTGAACGACAGCGTCGTCGTCGTCGCGTTCCCGCACGGCGGCGCCGCGATGGGGTGCGGGACGTTCGTCGATGGCGCGCTCGGCGCGGGTCCGTACTGCGAGAGGACCTGCGCGGCGGTCGTGCCGTTCTGACGCGCCAAGACGTCGAGCTCGCGGAACAGCTCGTCGAGGCGCGCGCGGGGAGCACCGTGGGATTTCGCGGTTGCGAGCTCCAGGTACGCCGCGTTCAGGTCGTTGTCGCAGGCAGCGAGGACGTGGTCGCTCGCCGACGCGTGCAGGGGAAGACCGAGAAGAACGGGCGTGAAGAGCGCTGCCCGGCGGCAGAGCCCGAGGGGACGGAACATGGGGAGCCTCCGGAGAACGATATCCCGACGTGCAACCCGGCGCCGGGCTCGTAGGACGAGGATGGTGCGACGAGCGCGCGCTCGCGATCACCGAGGGAGAGCGGAGTCTAGCACGGTGCCACGGCTTCGGGGGCGCGAGCCATCGAGGCCGCAGAGCCCGACGTTCGACTTCGAGCGGGCCCGGACGCGCCGAGTCGTTCGCGCGCGAGCGAGCTCCTAACGAACACGAGCGGCGGTGCTCGTCGCACCGCCGCTCGTCATGCGTGTGGTGCGCCGAGCGGCGCACCACCCATCAGAGCTGGATCACGGGGTCCAGACGACCGCCACGCCGTTCGTGCTGTTCGAGAGGAAGTTGCACGGACCCGCGTTGTTGCGGTAGACGACCTGGTAGTAGCGCTGACCCGGCGCGCCGACGCCGCCGAGGAGGCTGATCGGCGTGCCCGGGAAGCCCAGGGCCGCCGTGCCGCCGGAGGCGATGCGCGTGCCGAGACGCACGAGCGAGCCGTCGAGGCACTGGAGACCGTCGTTGAACGGCACCGTGCCGAGACCGCTGCCCGCCGCCGCCGTGCCCTGGATGAACAGGGCCGAGGTGACGTTCGGCATCGTCGACGCCGTCAGGGTCAGACCGTCGCCCGAGAGCGAGGTCGGGCCCGCGCCGACGAGGAGCGCACCGTTGCCGGTCGAGTTGACACAGCCGCGCTGCACGCCGATCGAGACGTTGTTGGCGCAGGGGCAGTTCGGGCCACCGTTCGCCGAGCCGTCGCCGAAGCAGAAGGCCACGATGCCTTCGCACTCGTCGGGGATCGAGTTCACGTTGAGGTCCTGGCTACCACCACCGTTGATGTCGCACGAGTCGGGGATCTGGTTGCTGTTGCAGTCCGGTTCCCCTTCGCACGCGTCACCGATGCCGTCGCCGTCGCAGTTGGCCTGCGAGGGGTTGGCCGTCGTCGGGCAGTTGTCGCACGCGTCCCCGACCGTGTCGGTATCCGCGTCCAGCTGCGAGGCGTTCGGGATCGTCGGGCAGTTGTCGAAGCAGTCGGCGACGCTGTCGCCGTCCGCATCGAAGCCTTCGTCGGTCACGGTGTCGCAGTCGTTGTCCTGGCCGTCGCACACTTCCGTGGCGGCCGGGTTGATGGCGGCGTTGCCGTCGTTGCAGTCCAGGCTGTTCGACACGTAGCCGCTCGGAGCCGAGCAGGCCTGCGTCGTGCTGCCGGCGTTGCCGAAGCCGTCGCCGTCCGCGTCCTGGAAGAACGTGATCAACACGCCTTCGTCGATGCTGACGTCGCAGTCGTCGTCGACGCCGTTGCAGACTTCCGCCGCACCGGGGTTGACGTTCATGTCGCCGTCGTTGCAGTCCGTGTTGTCCGTCACGAAGCCCGAGGGCTGCGTGCAGGCGAGCACGGAGACGTTGGGGTTGCCGAAGCTGTCACCGTCCGCGTCGGCGAAGAACGTCGACTGGACGCCCTCGTCGATCGAGGTGTCGCAGTCGTCGTCGATGCCGTTGCAGACTTCGGTCGCGTTCGGGTTGACCGCGATGTTGTTGTCGTCGCAGTCCGTGTTGTTGGTCACGAGACCCGCGCCGCCGCAGGAGAGGATGCCCGCGCCCGCACCGAAGGTGTCGCCGTCGACGTCCGCGAAGAACGTCGTCGGAGCCGTCAGGGCCGGGTTCAGCGGGCAGCCGTCGAAGCAGTCGGCGACCGTGTCACCGTCCGTGTCGAGCAGCGTCTGGCTCCACGTCAGCGTGAAGGGCTGGCCGCCGCCCGCGTTCGCGGCGAGCGCGCCGGCCGTAGCCACGCGGACGAGGTACGTCGTGCCGGCCACCGCCGCGAAGCTCGTTTCCGAGCCCGGGGCGCAGCCAACCGACGCGCCGTTGTCGTTGCACGCACCGGCGAGCATGTTGCCCGCGGTCGTCGTCGGGCAGGTCGTGTGGACCGACACGATCGTGTCGAACGTACCGCACGTGCCGAAGGTGACGCTGCCGTCGCACGTGGCCGTCCACGTGTACCAGACGTCCCAGTAGGTGTTCTGGGTCGCGCACGTCGCCAGCGTGGCCGACGTGATCGTGCTGTTGTCACCCGTCGCGCCGACGAGCGTGCCGGCGATGGAGCCGGTCGTGCCCGTGACGAGCGCCGCGCTGCCGCAGAGGTCGTTGGCCGGCGTCGGATCCGCGGTGACGTTCAGGGTGAACGTGCCCGTGACCGTGCCGAAGCCGTGGACCATGACGTAGTACGTCTGGCCGGCCGTGGCCTGCCAGGCGACCTTCGACTTGAACGCGGCGTTGATGTCGTCGTTCATCGTCACGCACGTGAACGTCCCGCAGCTGCCGGTGTAGACCGAGAGCTTCGAGTCGTGGCTCGCGTTGAGGACGTCGGCGTAGATCGTCTGGTTGACCGGCGAGGTCACCGTGTACCAGACGCTGCCCGACGTGACCGCGGTGTTGCCGCCGCGGTCCGCGACACCCGGGCCGTCGCAGACGGGCGGGGTCGGGGTGTCGAGCGTCGAGCCGACCGTGGTGCCCGCCGTCGCCGACGGGATGCCGACGGCGACCGCGCCGCAGCAGTTGTCGTTGAACGCCGTGCGGAGGTTCAACACGAAGTTGCCGCCCGCACCGATGTTCTTGTCCGACACGCGAACGCGGTACGTGCCCGCGGCCAGCGTGACCGGACCGATCGAGGACGCCGTACCCGAGACGAAGCACGCGACACCGTCGTCGTTGCAGGCGATTTCGGCCGTGCCGCAAGCGCCGTACAGTGAGATCACGGTGTCGATGGCCGAGCCCGCCGTGTCGATCACGAGGGCCGTCGGAGCCGCCAGCGTGAACTGGTACCACACGTCACGGCCGGTCGGGTCGCACGCGGACGTGCCGTCGTTCGTCGCGCCCACCGTCGTGCCGTTGTTGGACGACGGAACCGCGGCCACACCGGCCGCCGCGCACGTGTCGTTGCCCGGCGCGCCGCCGAGCTCGAGCGAGAGCGAGTAGTTGTAGGAGTTCGAACCCGGCGCGACGCCGCCGAAGAGCACACCGAGGCCGGTGTTCAGCGGGATCACGCGGACCGCGTACCAGTTGCCCGCGGTCACCGAAGTACCCGCGTTCACCGTGCCGCAGCGAACCGTGACCGGCGACTGGATGAGCAGCGTGTTCGTGGAGCACGTACCCGTGGCCGACAGCTGGCGCACTTCGAAGATGCCGATGAACTGCGCCGTCATGGCGACGTTCAGCAGGCCCGTCGAGCTCGCCTGGAACCGGTACCAGTCGATGTCGCGGTTCGAGTGGAAGCCGCGCACCGTGCCCGTGAAGACCTGCGCCGGAGAGTTCGGAGCCGCCGTGGCGAAACGGTGGTTCGCGCTGTCCGTGAGGGGCGCGAGGATCTGGGCGTCACAGCCGTCGTCGTTGGCCGCGCCGAGGCCGGCTTCGAGTTCCTTGATCGCGCCCGGCGCCGTCGGCGCCGCGCACGAGGCCATCGGAACCGCGGTGCCGCAGGGCAGGCCGTCGTCCGTGACGGTCAGGACGATGGGCGTCGAGACCGTGACGGCCGAGAACGGCACGCACAGGACGTAGTACGTCGCACCCGCGACCGTGCACATCGAGAGGCGCGAGCGCCGCTCCGTGCCGGTGCCGACGCCGCAGAGCGTCGCGTTGTCGTCGTTGCCCGCGACCCACGTGAGGTTCTCGCACTCCCCGCCGAAGACGTTCATCTGGGTGTCCGGGATGGCCGGCGTGGTCGCGCCGTTGAGCGGCGAGGCGCACGTGTCGACCGTCATCGTGTTGCCCGTACCGGTGAACGAGAACCAGATGCCGCGCTTCGCGGGGACGTTCTGGAAGCCGGTCGGCGCGGTGCCGCCGAGCTGGAACACGTTCCATTCCGCCGTCGCGCCGAGCAGGTTGCTCGAGCCCGTCTGCGGGAACGCGCCCGAAAGCGCGATCGCCGTCTGGCAGTTGTCGTTGTCCGGCGTCGTCGTCGGACGCACTTCGACCGAGATGTACGTCGCGCCCGAGTTGCCGCCGTTCGTCACGACGACCGGGAGGTTCTTCGTGCCCGTCGTCGTGCCGACGCCGACCAGCGCGTTGACCGAGTAGATGCCGTCGCCGGCAGCCTGGTCACCGCTCGTGCCGTCGTCGACCATGGCCACGCCCGCGGCGCCGCCGAGGGCGGTCAGGTCGACCGTGACGGTGCCCGTCGCGGGGACCGTCGTGCCGCACGCGTAGGGCGTGCAGACGAGGCGGACGCTCTGACCTTCTTCGGCGAACCACGGGTAGGCCGTGCCGATCGCGGTGATGCCGTTCGTGCCGGGCAGCACCGAGTTGCGCGGAGCGACCCAGCCGGTCGTGAAGTCAGCCGCGTTGTTGTCCGTGTCCGCCGTGCCGCAGCCGAGGCGGTAGACCGCGTTGTTGCTCGAGCCGATCGGCGCGTTGTTGGCGAGAACGCCGCCGACCATCGGCTCGCGGAACACCGTCGTGATGCCCATGCCGACGAGGTCGACGATCGATGTGGTGCTGGCGGGCGGGTTGCCCGTGCCCAGGTTCGTCGTCGAGTTGCAGAGCGCGACGCGTGCGTCACCCGCGGCCATCGCGATCGTGCCCGTCGCATCCGGCGTCGGGAGCGCGGTCGAGTGGCCGGCCGGGTTCGTCGTGCCGTCCGCTTCCTTGACGAGGTAGTAGCGGCCCGGAGCGATCGAGCCGATCAGGTTCGTCACCTGCCACGAGCCCGTGCCGGTCGCGGAGTTGTACTGGACCGACCAGCCCGTGAGGGGCTGGGACACCGGGCCCGCGTTGTAGAGCTCGATGAAGTCGGACAGGACCGGGGCGCCCTGGTTGCCGCCGCCGCCGTAGAACTGGCTGATCTTCACCTGGGGGGCGCCCACGGTGATGTTGATGCTGCCTGCGCCGCCACCGGTCGCGCTGAACGCGCCGACCTGGATCATGTAGACGGCGTTGGCCGCGAAGCCGAACTGAATCTGCGACTGCGCGCCGCAGAAGTCGTCGTTGCACGCGAGCGCCGCGCCGACGGGGCACCCCGCGCCGTCGAAGGCCGCGATTTTCGAGTCGAAGCTCGCGCTACCGCAGTTGTTGACCGTCGCGATACCAGGCGTCGCCGGGGCGGTCCACTGGAACCACACGTCCTTGAAGTTGGACGCGCCGCCGCAGCTGACGTGCGACTGACCCTGCGTGCCCGTCGTCGCGTTCGTCGTGTTGAACGGGAACGTCCCCGCGCCCGCGATCGCTTCCGCGGCGGCGCAGTCGTCGTTCGCCGGCGGAACCGGAGGCCCGCTCAGCGTGAAGTTGCCGGTACCACCCGGCTCACCCGGGAAGGCGCCGAGTTGGATCGTGTAGGAGTTGCCGGAGACGGCCGTGAACGAGAGCTGGCTCGTCAAACCGCAGGAGTCGTCGTTGCACGCGATCGCCGCGGCGCCCGGGCATGTGGCGCCGTCGTACACGGCAACCTTCGTGTCGCCGCTGCCGGTGAGCACGCCGCCGCAGATGGTGAGGGTCACGCTGCCCGAGGAGGGCGCGGTCCACGTGTACCAGACGTCCTGGTCGATCGCCGTCGAGCCGAAGAAGAGGCAGATCGCCTCCGCCTGGCCCTGCGTGCCCGTCGTCGCGACGGCCGTGTCGTAGGCGAAGGAAGCGAAGGTGTTGCCGATGTTCTGCGCGGTGGCGCAGTCATCCGAGCCCTGGGCTCGGGTGGTGCTCGACGTCATCGCGATCGCCGCGACGGCGAGAACACCGAAGCTCGCGATCGAGCGCAGCGGGAATGTGCTGCGGCCCGGCGAACAGGAAGAGGCGTTGGGGGTCATGGGAAATCTTGTCTCCATGGATGAAAGGGCAGGCCTCCCCCCGCGTGCGGAACGAATGTCCGCTGAGAGCTCCTGAATCCGGGGGGGGAGACGGTCGGTCAATTCTCCTCCGGATTGGCGGGAAGGCACAAGGTGGCCTCTTGGTTTTCGGGCGTGATTGCGGGCGAATTCGTGGGACTCGCCGCCTCGGGATGGGGCCGCAACTCTGACGTGAGCGCTAGGTTGGGCCCCTGCGCTCGTCCGCTTGTCTCCGTTATGGAGGAATGCGAGCACTCAACTCGCGCCCGGTCCAGGAAGGTCCTGCGTCCCTTGCCGGCGAGGTTCGACGCCGCGGGATAGACTTGCGCGACTGGACGTCCACCGCATGGGCGTCCGGGCCGGGAGCTTCCGAACATGAACCGCATCGTCCTTGCCGCGGCCGCCTTGCTTGCCCTCGGCGCCGGCGTCTACGTCTTCCTTCGCCCCGCTTCGCCCTCGACGGCTTCTGGGGTGCGGGACCGAATCAACCGGGGCTACCGCTGCTCTTGACCCGAAGGCCGAACTCGTCGACCCGAAGAGCGTTGCTCCGGAGCGCGCGGTGCTCGAACGGCCGACGGACGCGGCCCGACCGACGGGGAGCGCGGCGGTGCCAGCGTCCAACGCGCCGGGGCCCGGCGCGGCGGCGGAGGCGCGCCACGACCCGGGCGTGCCCGCGAACCTGCCTGCGATCGAGGACGTCGACGAGGCGCCGTTTGTGGACAAGTACGCGAACGCCACGCCCGATGAGCGGCGCCAGGCCCTCGACTCCCTCGTTCTCACGTACAAGGACGCCGCCTCCGGCCGCATCAAGAACTCGGAGCAACTCCTGAAGGAGCTCGAGGTCGAAATGCAGTGGCTCGAACGGCACCTCGATCCCTGATCGCGTCCGAGGTCCCCGCAGCCCGGGCCTCCGGGTCCCGTGGTCCGTGGGCGCGGGTCACGTTCGATCGGGAGTTCCGAACCGCGGTCAAGCCCAGCCTTGTCGGAGGTCGACACGTCACGTGAGGGATCCCGCTCCCGCGGTCCCCGCGCGCCATGAACGACCCCGAGTCCGATCTCGAACGCACCCTCTCCGGCCTCGACGTCGACGAGCGCCGCAAGCATCCGCGCTACTCGAGCCACGCCCGCGTCACGATGCGGCTCGACGGCGCCGAACAGGCCGGCGTCGCCGAGAACCTCTCCGCGGGCGGCGTGCCCTTCTTCACCGACGGCGACCTGCGCGTCACCCTCGTGATCGAGGAGCACGGCGAGCGCACCGAGCACAGCGGGCGGCTCGTCCGCGCGCAGCGCATGCGCGGTTCGCGCCTCGGCTGGGCGATCGAGTTCGATCCGAGCTGAGGCCCGCCCTCGAGAGCCCGCGCTCCGCGCGCACCGTTCCGTCGCGTGGGGTTGAGGTGCTGAGAGCCAATTGAACCCCGCGCAGCCCCGGATCGGTCCTCCGGTCCGGGGCTGCGCGGGCTCCGGAATGCGGAGCAGCCGCTAGGTTCCGTTGCGTCCCTTCCCCAGCATCGTCTCACCTGGCGATTGCGCCCCGATCGACACCGAGTGCCCTCCCGCTCGCCCCCCGAGAAAAACGAAGCGAGCCGCGCGCAGCGGCTCGCCTCGCGACACGCACCCGCGCAGATCAGTCGAGGTACGGCAGGAACCAGCCCGGCGCGAGGCCGAGCAGGAGCACCATCACGGCGCACGCGCCGGCGGCGAGCGTCGCGGGGAGGCGCTGTTCGTTCGCGAAGCGCCGGCCTTCGAGCTCCTTCTGCATGTACATCGCGACGACGACGCGCAGGTAGTAGCCGAGCGCCACGACGGAGAGCAGCACGCCGACGACCGCGACGGCGATCATCCCGGAGCGCACCGCGACCGAGAACACGAGGTACTTGCCGAGGAAGCCGCCTGTCGCGGGGATGCCGCCGAGCGACAGCATGAAGAGCGCGAGCGCCGCTGCGACACCGGGGCGTCGCGACGAGAGTCCGCGCAGCGTCTCCAGCGTGACGGGACCGCCGAGCTCGCTCTCGAGCAGCGCGACGAGGCCGAACGCTCCGCCGGCGGTGAACACGTACGCGGCCATGTAATACAGCGTCGCGTTCAGGGCTCCGTCGAGCTTCTGCGGGTCGCCCGCGAGGTAGCCCGCCGCCGCGAGCAGGATCGTGCCCGCGTGCGCGATGCCCGAGTAGGCGAGCATGCGCTTCAGGTCCGTCTGCACGAGCGCGCCGAGGTTGCCCGCGGCCATCGTCGCGAGCGCGATCACCGCGAGCGTCGAGGCTCGCGCTGGGCGGCAGCAGGAACGCCGCGTTGAGCAGGAACGCGAAGCCCGCGGCCTTCGTGCCCGTCGCCATGAGCGCGGTCACCGGCGTGGGGCTGCCCTGGTAGACGTCAGGCACCCAGAGGTGGAAGGGGAAGACGCTGACCTTGAAGAAGAGGCTCCCGGCGATCAGCGCGATGCCCAAGATCGCGAGCGGTGTGCCCGCGCCGTTCGCGCGCATCTCGGCGAGCGAGATCGTGCCCGTGCCCGTGTAGAGCAGCGCCGCTCCGTACAGGAAGATCGCCGCGGCGAACGCGCCGAGCACGAAGTACTTCAGGCCGGCCTCGACCGAGTCGTTCCGCGAGCGGCGGAAGCCCGCCAGCGTGTAGAGCGGCACGGAGAGCAGCTCGAGCCCGACGAAGAACGTGATCAGGTCCTGCGCGCCCGCCATGAGCATCATGCCCGCGGTGCTGCAGAGGAAGAGCACGTCGTGCTCGGCGAGGAACGCCTTCTCCTCCTCGTAGTAGCGCTGCGCGAAGCACCATGCGATCAGCGCGCTCGCGAGGAAGAGCAGGCCCCACATCGCGGTCTTCGGGCTCGACACGAAGCTGTTCATGAACAGCTCCAGCGTCGGGTGGCCGATCAGCCGCACCTCGAAGAACGCCGCGACGCCGATCGTCGCGAGGAACAGCGGCGCGCGCAGGCCCTTCGCGCCCGGGACGATGTCCGCGAGCAGCAGGACCATCGCGCCGACGCAAAGCGTCAGGAACGGCGCCAGCGCGAAGAGCGTGGTCTCGTTGACGAGCTGGCGGAGGAACTCGGGGGTCATCGCGTCTCACCTTCCGTGGCGACGAGCGGGGCCTCGACCGGCGCGAGCGCGGCCGTGCGGACGGCACGGGCGGCGTCGATGCGCTTCACGAGCGCGTCGATCGAGCCGTCCGTGCGGTCGAGGAACGTGTTCGGCGCGAAGCCGATCCAGAAGCAGAGCACGACGAGCGGGACCATCAGCCCGACCTCGCGCGCGCCGAGGTCCGCGAGGCCTTCGTTCGCCTTGTGCGTGACGGGGCCCCAGAGGAACTTGCGCGTCGCCATGAGCAGGTACACGGCGCCGAAGATGACGCCCGTCACCGAGACCGCGGCGATCCAGGGCGAGGCCTGGAACGAGCCGAGCAGGATCAGGTACTCGCCGACGAAGCCGTTCAGGCCCGGCAGTCCGACGCTCGACAGCACAGTGACGACGAAGAACACGGCGTAGACCGGCATCACGCTCGCGATGCCGCCGTACTGGTCGAGCGCGCGCGTGTGGCGGCGCTCGTAGATCATGCCGACGAGGAGGAACAGGAGGCCGGTCGAGATGCCGTGGTTGACCATCTGAAGCACGCTGCCGCGCAGGCCGGCCTGCGTCAGCGCGAACAGGCCGAGCACGACGTAGCCGAGGTGGCTGACCGAGCTGCACGCGACGAGGCGCTTGATGTCGTTCTGCGCCGACGCGAGCCACGCGCCGTACACGATGCCCGCGGCGCCGAGCCCCATCATCCAGGGCGCTGCCTCGAGCGAGATGCCCGGGAACATCTGGATGCAGAAGCGGAGCAGCCCGTACGTGCCCATCTTCAGCAGCACGCCGGCGAGGATCACCGAGCCCGAGGTCGGCGCCTCGGTGTGCGCGTCCGGCAGCCACGTGTGGAAGGGCATCACGGGCACCTTGATGCAGAAGGCGAGCGCGAACGCACCGAACATCCACACCTGCGTGCCGTGGGGGAGCGAGCTCACGCGCTCGATCAAGGTCGGGATGTCCGCCGTGCCGAGCTGGTAGAGCAGCGCGATGACCGCGATCATCATCACGAGCGAGCCCGACAGCGTGTAGAGGAAGAACTTGATCGTCGCGTACAGGCGGCGATCGCCGCCCCAGATGCCCAGGATGAAGTAGAGGGGCACCAGCGACACTTCCCAGAACACGTAGAAGAGCACGAGGTCCAGGGAGAGGAACACGCCGAGCATGCCCGTCTGCATGACGAGCAGCCAGACCATGAACTCCTTCACCCGCTCGTGGATGTGGCCCCAGGTCGAGAGCACGACGATCGGGCCGAGCAGCGCCGTCAGCGCCACCATGAGCACCGAGATGCCGTCGAGGCCGAGCTTGAACGCGATCGGCACCGAGCCCGAGGCGCCCGGGAGCGAGAACCACGGGCGCTCGATCACGTGCTGGGCCGCGGCGCTCGCGCCGTCGAAGTCGAGGCACACCGAGAGGCCGAGCACCATCGTCGCGAGCATCGTGACGAGCGTGATCGCGCGCTGGGCCGAGACCGCCGCCTTCGGCGTCGCCGCGACGAGCAGCGCGCCGACGAGCGGCAGGAAGACGAGCAGCGTCAGGTTGTTCATCAGCCGATCCTCTTGAGGAACAGGAAGGCGATCAGCGCGGCCGCGGCACCCATCCACAGGCCATAGGTGGCGATGTTGCCGCTCGTCATCCGGCGCACGCGGTCACCGCAGGTGCGCGCGACGGCGCCGGCGCCGTTCACCATCCCGTCGATCGTGAACTGGTCGATCACGATCGCGACGACGAAGAACAGGAGCTGCATCGGGCGCACGACGTAGGCCGTGTACGCCGCGTCGATGCCCCAGGCGCCCTGGAGGAAGCGCGCGAGGCCCGGCGCGCTGCTCGCGACCTTCTCGTCGCGGGCCGTGCCGCCGACGTAGGCGCGGATGCCGAGTCCCATGAACACCAGCGCGATCACCGCGCCGAGGCCGAGCAGCATCCACTCCGTGCCGTGGTCGAGCGCGTGCGTGCCGTGCTCGGCGAGCAGCGCATTGCCGGCCGCCGTGACGGGCTCGAGCCAGTGCTCGAGCGCGTGCGTGCTGCCCAGCACGGGCGGCAGGCCCAAGAGGCCGCCGAACACCGAGAGCACAGCGAGCACCATCAGCGGCACCGTCATCACCGACGGGCTCTCGTGCGGGTGCACGTGGTGCGGATCGAAGCGCTCCTTGCCGAAGAAGGTCAAGGCCACCATGCGCCACGTGTAGAACGCGGTCATCGCGGCCGTCGCGATGCCAATCCCCCAGAGGATCCGGTACGCGCCGCCGTGGGCGAAGGTGTGGGCGAGGATCTCGTCCTTCGAGAAGTAGCCCGAGAGGAGCGGCAGGCCCGAGAGCGCCGCCGCGCCCGCGAGGAACGTGAAGTACGTCGCGGGCATGTGCTTCTTGAGGCCGCCCATCTTGTGCATGTCCTGCTCCTCGTGCATGCCGTGGATCACGGAGCCCGCGCCGAGGAAGAGGAGTGCCTTGAAGAAGGCGTGCGTGACGAGGTGGAAGATCGCCGCGGCCCACGCGCCCGTGCCGAGGCCCAGGAACATGTACCCGAGCTGCGACACGGTCGAGTAGGCGAGCACGCGCTTGATGTCGCGCTGCACGAGGGCCGTCGAGCCCGCGATCAGCGCCGTCACCGCGCCGACGGCGCCGATGAAGAAGAGCAGGTCGGGGCTCGCGGCGTACACCGGGTTCAGGCGCACCGTCAGGTAGATGCCGGCCGTGACCATCGTCGCGGCGTGGATCAGCGCGGACACCGGCGTCGGGCCGGCCATGGCGTCGGGGAGCCACGTGAAGAGCGGCAGCTGCGCGCTCTTGCCGCACGCGCCGCCGAAGAGGAACAGGCCCGCGAGCAGCAGCTCGTACTTCTTCTCGGGATCACCGAGCAGGCCGGAGACGCCCGCCACGATGTCGGAGAGGTCGAGCGTGCCGAACAGCTTCACCAGCAGGAACGAGCCGATCAGGAAGCTCGCGTCGCCGATGCGGTTCATGACGAAGGCCTTCTGCCCCGCCTCCGCCGGCCAGCCCTTCTCGTACCAGAACCCGATCAGGAAGTAGGAGCAGAGGCCGACGCCTTCCCAACCGACGAACAGTCCGAGCAGGTTCGAGCTCAAGACGAGCATGAGCATCGCGAACACGAAGAGGTTCAGGTACGCGAAGAACTTCGCGTAGTGCTTGTCGCCCTTCATGTACCCGGCCGCGTAGATGTGGATCAGCGTGCCGACGCCCGTGATCACGAGCGTCATGACGCTCGACAAGCGGTCGAGGACGATCGCGAGGTCGATCCGGAACGTGCCCGTGTCGATCCAGTCCCACGCCGGGCTCTCGAGCGCGTGCGTCTCGCCCTGGAGGCCGAGGAAGCCCTTGATCGCGAGCGCGAACGCGCCCGCCATCGCGAGCACCGCGATCCACGGCGCGAACGCGGAGAGGCCGGGCTCCACCTTCGCGTGCCCGTGGCCGTGGTCGCCGCCGTGCGCGTGGTCGCCCGCTCCGTGGTCACTCGCTGCGTGATCGGCATGCGCCGCGTGCCCGTGGCCGTGCGCGTCGTGTCCGTGGTCGTCGTGACCGTGCGCGCCGTGCGCGCGCTTCGGCATCCGCGCCTTGATCGTCAGGTAGTGGAGGATGCCGCACAGCGCGCTGCCCGCGAGCGGCAGGGCCGGGATCGCCCACAGCCAGGTTTGGTCGGTGAGGTTCACGCCGGGTCAGTCCTTCAGGTCGACGACGTCGTCGAGGGAGACCGTCTGTTTGCGACGATAGAGCGCGATCACGAGCGCCAGGCCCACGGCGGCTTCCACCGCGGCCACGACGATCACGAAGATCGCGAAGATCGGCCCCTGGAGGTCGATGCGACCCCCGGGCGTGTCGAGCGAGTGCATGCGGCTCGCCGCGAGGAACGACAGGTTCGCCGCGTTGAGCATCAGCTCGATGCACATGAGCACCACGATCACGTTGCGCCGCAGGAAGAACCCGGCGACGCCGATCGAGAAGAGGATCGCGGCGAGGATGAGGAGGTGGGAGCTCGGGACGGTCATGGGGCGCTCCTCACGAGTTCTCCGGCCGGCTGCGCTTCGCGAGCACGACGACGGCCACCGCGGTCGCGAGCAAGAGCATCGAGATCGCCTCGAACGGCAGGAGGTAGCGGCCGAACATCTCGCCCGCGAGGCCTTCGCTCGAGCCCGGCGTCGCCGTGATCGCGTCGAGGCCCTTCTTGGGCATCGCTTCGGCGGCCTGGACCGCCGTGTCGTGCGTGCCCAGCACCGCGGACGTCCCGAGGATCAGGAGCGCCGCCGCGATGACGATCGTCACGCCGCTCTTCCTGCGCAGGAACATCGCGAGGCCGACGCGCTCGAGTTCGGGCGCGTTGGGACCGGGCGCCAGGTTGAGCAGCATGATCACGAACAGGAACAGGACCATGATCGCGCCCGCGTACACGAGGATCTGCGTCGCCGCGAGGAACTGGAAGCCGGCGAGCAGGTAGATCGTCGCCAGGCAGAAGAACGCGAAGAGCAGCGAGAGCACGTTCGAGATCGGGTTGCGGAACAGGACGACGCCTGCCGCCGCGATCACGCTCAAGGCTGCCACCAGGTAGAAGAGGGCGTTCGCCACGCTTGGGTTTCCTCTCGATCAGCCCGCGTGCGGCTTCTGGGCCGCCGCGGTGGGGGAGCTCGCGTGCGACCCGGCGGTCGACGCGGAAGGGGCGTGTCCATGGGCGCCGTGCTGGTCCGCGAGCATCGGCGGGCGCGGCGCACTGCGCCAGCGATCGTTGATCTTGTGGACGTACTCGATGCGCTTGCGCATCGCGGCGGCGGGGCGCTTCAGCTTCTCCATGTCGTACACGAGCATCTCGCGCGAGTAGTCGGCGAGCTCGAGCTCGTCGCTCATGAAGATCGCGTCCTTGGGGCACGCCTCCTCGCAGAAGCCGCAGAGGATGCAGCGCAGCATGTCGATGTCGAAGCGCTTCGGTTCGCGCTCGATCGGACGATCGGTCTCGCCGCCGTCGATCGTGATCGCGTAGGCGGGGCACGCGGCCTCGCAGAGTCCGCACGACACGCACGCGATGTTGCCGTCGTCCTTGACCACGAGGCGCGGCTGTCCGCGCGTCACCTCGGTCTTGGGCAGCGGTTCCTCGGGGTACTGCCGCGTGATCTTCTTCTCGAACATCTTGCGGAACGTGATCGAGAGACCGCGCGCGATCTCCGGCACGTACAGCCGTTCGAGAAGGCTGAGTTCCTTGCGCTTGACGATGACCATGGGGTGGGGACCTCGTGGAGCGTGATCAGGGAGCGCCCGGGGGACCGAAGAGCGCCAGCATCGCGCCGGTGGCGAGCAGGTTCAGGAGGGCCAGCGGGAGCATGACCTTCCAACCGATGCGCATGAGCTGGTCGAAGCGGAAGCGCGGGAGCGTCCAGCGCACCCACACGAACAGGAACAGGTAGACGGAGACCTTCGCGAGGAACGCCGCGAAGCCCAGGTACCACGGCGCGTCCGGCATGAACGGCACGCTCCAGCCGCCCCAGAAGAGGACGACGCTGAGCGCGCTCATCACGGCCATCGCGCTGTACTCGCCGATGAAGAAGATCGCCCACTTCATCGCGGAGTACTCCGTGTTGAAGCCGGCGACGAGCTCGGGCTCGCATTCCGCGAAGTCGAACGGGTGACGGTTCGTCTCGGCGAACGACGCGACCAGGAGCAGGAAGCACGCGAGCGGCTGCTTGAAGAAGAACCAGTCGAGCGGGTTGCCCGTCGACGCTTGCAGCGCCGCGATCTCCTTCAGGTTGATCGAGCCCGCGAGCGCCACGACGGCGAGGATCGCGAGGATCATCGAGAGCTCGTAGCTGATCATCTGCGCCGAGGCGCGCAGGCCGCCGAGCAGTGAATACTTCGAGTTCGACGCCCAGCCGGCGAGGATCACGCCGTACACGCTCATCGAGCCGATCGCGAGCAGGTAGAGGATGCCGACGTCGATGTCCGCGATCGCGAGCGGACCCCAGTTCTTGCCGAACAGCACGACGTCGTTCGCGAACGGGATCACCGCGATCGTCATCATCGCGGGCACGGCCGCCATCGCGGGCGCCAGCAGGTACAGCGGCTTGTTCGCGCCGTACGGGATGACGACTTCCTTGAAGATGAACTTCACGCCGTCGGCGAGCGGCTGCAGCAGGCCCCAGGGTCCGACGCGGTTGGGGCCGTGGCGGTACTGCATCCACGCCGAGACCTTGCGCTCGACGAGGGTCATCACCGCCGCGACGTTGATGACCCCGATCAGGATCACCGTGTTGCGCACCAGGATCGCGAGGAGGCCCTCGAGCTGGTCGCCCGTCATGCCGAGCTTGGCTGCGATGTCGTTCATGAGCGCGCGGCCTCCACGCGGACGTCCAGGGCCGCGAGGTGGCGCGCGAGCGCGCGCACGCCGGCCGGGGCGGCCTTCACGGCGGAGATCGGACCCTTGTGGCCGTCGACGTTGACGTAGGTCCCGCTGCGCTCGACCCACGTCGGCACGCCGATCGCGACCGTGCAGGCCGCGGCATCGGGCGCGTGGCAGTCGAAGACGGCGAGGCTCACGCTGGCGGGCAACGCGGCGAGCGCAGCCTGGCCCGCGAGCTCGACGACGCGCTCGCCGAAGAGCACCGCGGCCTTGGACGCGGCGAGCTGCTTCGCGAGCTCCTTGGACTCGATCGGCTGGAAGCCGAGGTCGGCGAGCCCGCGCCGGTTCGGGCACGGATCCCCGGTGTGCAGGAGGTCGTCCTTCAAGCCGTTCGGTCCCGGCGCGACGAAGAGCGGCGTGGTCCCGCGGCGCTTCGCGAGCGCGAGGATCGCCTGCCCTTCCTCGACGGTGCAGAACGGCGACGCGACGAGGAGCGCTTGCGGTTGTGCGTCGAGCAGCGCGCGCACCGCGGCGATCCCGTCCTCGATCGAACGCTCGACGAGGCCCTGCTCGCCGCGCACGAGAGCGTTGGCGAGGCGGTTGGGCGCGTTCACGTGCGCGAAGGAGAAGCGGCCCGTGTCGCACATCCACCAGCCGTTGACGGCCTGGTTCTCGCGCGGGCGGAAGCGCTTCACGTCGCCGCCGCGCAGTACCTCGACCTGGATCGAGCAGCCGCGCGAGCACTCGGGGCAGGTCGACGCCTGCTTCACGAGGTTCCACACCCGCGCCTGGAAGCGGAACTTCTTCAGCGTGAGCGCGCCGACGGGGCAGAGGTCGGCGATGTTGCCCTGGTAGTTGCCCGTGAGCGGGCGGTCGGCGAACGACGAGATCACGGAGCGCGAGCCCAGGCTCGACACGGTGAGCTGCGCCTTCTTGGGCACTTCCTCGAAGAAGCGCACGCAGCGCGAGCAGAGGATGCAGCGCTCCTGGTCGAGGACGATCACGTCGCCGAGCGAGTGGCGCTTCTCGAGCGGACGGCGCGGCTCCTTCGAGCGCCCCGTCGACTGGCCTTCCTGGTACGTGAAGTCCTGCAGGTCGCACTCGCCCGCCTTGTCGCAGATGGGGCAGTCGAGCGGGTGGTTCTTGAGCAGGAACTCGAGGCACTCGCGCCGCGTCGCGTGCGACTTCTCGCTCTCCGTGTTCACGACCATCCCCTCGGCGGGGTAGGTGCGGCACGCGACCATCACGCGGCCCGGTGTCTGGCCCTGCTGGACCTCGACCTGGCACATGCGGCAGCTCCCGACCGTGGAGAGCCCGGGGTGGTAGCAGTAGTGGGGGACGTCGACGTCGTGCCCGTGGCAGGCCGCGATGAGCGGCTTCTTCGGGTCGGCGTCGATCTCGCGGCCGTTGACGGTGATCTTGACCACGTTCTAGTGCGCTCCGGCGTACTCGACGCGCTCGTAGGGGATGGGGTCTTTCTGCAGTCGCACGCACTCTTCGAGCTCGGCACGGAAGAGGCGCACGGCGGAGAGCGTCGGGATCGCCGCGGCGTCCGACAGCGCGCAGATCGTCTTGCCCGGCGCCATGCCCTTCGCGAGCGAGTCGAGCGCGTCGACGTCGCCCGGCAGGCCCTGGCCCGTCGCGATGCGATGGAAGATCTGAGAGAGCCACTGCGTGCCTTCGCGGCACTGGCTGCACTGGCCGCAGCTCTCGTGGTCGTAGAAGCGCGAGATGACGTCCATCACCTGC
Organism: Planctomycetota bacterium; assembly: GCA_016714045.1. Taxonomy (GTDB): domain Bacteria; phylum Planctomycetota; class UBA1135; order UBA1135; genus JADJNY01. Next base: position 443,144 of record JADJNY010000001.1, read on the forward strand.
GGGATCGACGCGGTCTCGTCGAGGATGATCATCGCGGCCGTGCCGAGCGAGCTGCCCTTGGTCTTCAGCGCGTCGTGGTCGAGCACGACGTCGAGGTCCTCGCCCTTGACGAGCGAGCACGAGCTGCCGCCGGGGAACCACGCCTTGCACTTGCGGTTCTTCCAGACGCCGCCGGCGACCTCTTCCACGATCTCACGCGCGGTGACGCCGAAGGGGAGCTCGTACACGCCCGGCTTGTTCACGTGGCCGGAGATGCCGCAGAGGAAGTTGCCCTTGGACGCCTTCGTGCCGATGCCCGCGTGCCACGCGCCGCCGCGCGACACGATGAACGGCACGTTGAAGATCGTCTCGACGTTGTTGACGGTCGTCGGCTGGCCCCACAGGCCGAACATCGCGGGGAACGGTGGCTTCGGACGCGGGTGGCCGCGCTTCCCTTCGAGGCTCTCCATCAGCCCCGTCTCCTCGCCGCAGATGTAGGCGCCGGCACCCTTGTGCATGTGGACTTCGCAGGAGAAGTCCGTGCCGAGGATGTTCTTGCCGACGAGGCCCGCCTTGCGCGCTTCGTCGATCGCGGCCTGGCAGCGGTCGTAGGACTTCCGGTACTCGCCGCGCACGTAGATGTACGCCGCCTGCGCGCGGATCGCGTAGCACGCGATGAGCGCGCCCTCGACGAGCCCGTGCGGATCCTTCTCCATGAGCACGCGGTCCTTGCACGTGCCGGGCTCGGACTCGTCGGCGTTGATCGCGAGGTAGCGCGGGCGCGGGTCCTTCGCGGGGTCGGGCATGAAGCTCCACTTCATCCCGGTGGGGAAGCCGGCGCCGCCGCGGCCGCGCAGCTCGGAGACCTTCATCTCCTGGATGACGTCGGCGGGCGACATCGGCTTCTTCAGCACGGTCTCGAGCGCCTGGTACCCGCCCGCCTGCTTGTACGCGGCGAGCGTGTGCGAGTCCTTGTTCTTGGTGCGGTCGAGCAGCCAGGTCTGGAACGGCTTCACTTCTTCAACCCTCCGAGGATCGCGTCGACCTTCTCGTTGGTGAGGTCCTCGTGATAGACGCCGTCGACGTCGATCATCGGCGCGTTCGCGCACGCGCCCTGGCACTCGACCGGCCACACCGTGAACTTGCCGTCCGCGGACGTGCCGTAGGGCTTGGCACCCGTCTTCTTGCAGACGTGCTCCATGATCTGCGTCGCGCCGCGCAGCTCGCAGCTGATGTTGTGGCAGACGGAGACGAAGTGCTTGCCGACGGGCCGCAGGCGGAACATCGGGTAGAAGGACGCGACGCCGTACACCTCGACGGGCTCCATGCCGAAGTAGGCCGCGAGGTCCTCGATGATCTGCGGCGAGATCCAGCCGCCGAGGTCTTCCTGGCAGCGGTGCAGCGCCGGGATCAGGCCCGACTTCCGGTCGGGGTACTTCTTCACGAGCTGGTCGAACTCTTGAACGAGCTTCTGCGGGAGGGCCATCAGCGATCCACCTCGCCCATGACGAAATCGAGCGATCCGATCAACGACACCATGTCCGAGAACAGACGTCCCATGGAGACCATCGGGATCGCCTGCACGTTCATCAGCCCCGGCGCGCGGATGTGGCAGCGCAGCGGCGTGCTCGTCCCGTCCGACGCCACGAAGAAGCCGAGCTCGCCCTTCGACGACTCGATCCCGTGGTAGGCGCAGCCCTTCGGCAGCGCCATGTCGGTGACGATCTTGAACTGGTGGATGAGCTCTTCCATCGAGCTGCGCACCAGGTCCTTCGGCGGCAGGACGTAGCGGCGGTCCTCGGCGAGGAACTCGGCGCCCTTCGTCTCCTTCAGGAGCTTCAACGCCTGCTTCACGATGCGCGCCGACTGGCGCATCTCCTCGACGCGCACGAGGTAGCGGTCGTAGCAGTCGCCGACCGTGCCCACGGCGACCTCGAACTCGTAGCGCTCGTAGCCCGAGTAGGGCTGGGCCTTGCGCAGGTCCAGCTCGACGCCCGCGCCGCGCAGGTTCGGACCGTTGAGCGACCACGCGAGCGCTTCTTCCTTCGTGATCGCGCCGATCCGGTAGTTGCGGTCGTACCAGATGCGGTTCCCGGTGAGCATCTTCTCGAACTCGTCGACCGCGGCGGGGAACTGGTCGATCCAGGCCTCGATCGCGTCTTGCACGCGCTCGTCCACGTCGGCGTACACGCCGCCGATGCGGACATACGTGTTGTTCATCCGGTGGCCGGTGTACGCGTCGAGCAGCTCGTACAACGTCTCGCGCTGCTTGAAGCAGAAGAAGAACATCGTGATCGCGCCGAGGTCGATGCCCGTCGTCGCGAGGTAGATGAGGTGCGAGCCGATGCGCGACATCTCGCAGAGCAGCACGCGGATGATCTGCGCGCGCTCCGGCACCTTCACGCCACCGAGCGCCTCGAGCGCGAGCGCGTAGCCGATGTTGTTCATCAAGGGCTGCACGTAATCGAGGCGGTCGGTGTGCACGAAGAACTTGCGCCAGCCGAGCGACTCGCAGGTCTTCTCCTTGCCGCGGTGCAGGTACCCGACCTCGGGCTCGATGCGCACGATCGTCTCGCCGTCGAGCTCGACCTTGATGCGCAACACGCCGTGCGTGGCGGGATGCTGCGGCCCCATGTTGAGCTTCAGGAGCTCGCCGTGGAGCGGGTCGTCTCCGTCCGTCGTCTTCGCGCGCGGCGGGACGAGGCCCGGCGCGTACTCAAACGTCTGCATGCTCGGCCTCGTGGCGCTCGAAGCGCTGCTTGAACCAGGCGTTGTAGAGCTTGTCCGGCTCGATCCCCTGGTGCGGGAAGTCCTTCCGCAACGGGAAGTGGTCGTAGCCCTCGGGCATCAAGAGGCGCTTGAGGCCGCCCGCGTGGCTCTGATGGCCGTCGAACACGATGCCGAACATGTCGAAGCACTCGCGCTCGCTGTACTGCGTGCCGGGGAAGAGGTCGCCGATCGTGTCGACGTGCGGTTGCTCGCCCGAGACGCGCGCCGAGAGGCGCACGCGATCGTTGTGCTGGACCGAGAGGAACTGCCAGACGAGCTCGAAGCGCGGCTCGGCCGGGAAGTGGTCGATCGCCGTGACGAAGGTGTTCGTCTCGAAGCCGCACACGTCGCGCAGGATCCGGCAGGCCTCGCGCACGTGCGCGGGCTCGATCGAGAAGAACGGCGTGCCCTCGCGCGAGGCGAGCGGCTTCGCGCCGATCGCTGCGAGAGCGCTCTGGACGCGCTCGAGCGTGCTCATGGACGGCTCTCCCCGGGGGGCAGGACGGCGTGACTGCCGCGCGTGGACACCGCGGTGTTCGGCGCGCGCACGAACGTCTTCGAGCCGATGCCGTGGTCGAGGTTGTCGCCGGAGAGGCGCGCCTTGAGCGGCTGCTCGCGCTCGATCTTCTTCTGGAGCTTCATGATCGCGTCGATCACGGCGTCCGGGCGCGGCGGGCAGCCGGGGACGTAGACGTCGACCGGCAGGATCATGTCGACGCCCTGCACGACGCTGTAGCTGTCGTACATGCCGCCCGACGACGAGCAAACGCCCATCGCGATGACCCACTTCGGGTCGGGCATCTGGTCGTAGATGACGCGCGCGGCCTCGGCCATCTTCCACGTCAGCGTGCCCGCGACGATCATCAGGTCGCACTGGCGCGGCGAGAAGCGCGCGGCCTCGGCGCCGAAGCGCGCGAGGTCGAACTTCGGCCCGATCATCGCCATGAGCTCGATGCCGCAGCACGACAGGCCGAGCGGCATCGGCCACAGCGAGTTCTTGCGGCCCCAGTTGATCAGTTCGTCGACGCGCGTGGCCATGAAGCCCTGCTGCGTCGTCGCGTCGTCGATCGGCTTCAGCGATCCCATTCGAGACCTCCCTTGCGCCAGACGTAGGCCAGGGCGAGCGCGAGCAAGCCCACGAAGGCCGCGATCTCGGCGAACACGAACACACCGACGCCGGTCTCCGCGAAGCTCCGGGCCCCGACCGCCCAGAGCACCAGGAACACGGACTCGACGTCGAAGAGGATGAAGAGCACGGCCACGAGATAGAAGTGGATGGAGAGGCGCAGGCGCGCGTTGCCCTCCGGCTCCATCCCGCACTCGTAGGGCTCGCCCTTGCCGACGTTCTTCCGCTTGCGACCACCGAGCTCGGAGAGCGCCATGTTCGCGAAGGCGAACGCGACCACCATCACGAAGAGGATCAGGACGGGGAGGTAGCTCTCGACCATCGTCTCGGGCTCGGGGCGGGGGACTCCGGAGCGGGTGGAAGCGGCGTCCGGTCCAGGGTTGGAGGGGGGGGACCGGGCCCGTTCCGGGAGCGGGGGGCGGGGAAAAACGAGCGCGGGAGTGTAGCGGCGCGGCGGCGCACGCGGAAGCGTGGGGAGGGGGCGAGTTCCCCGGGCGGTCGTGGGCGCGCGGTCGAGCGTGGCCGCGCGCGCCGGGGGAGGCGCCGCGCGAGGGCGCCCTCATTCAAAGTTGCTATCCGTATCGTCCTGCCATGCAATGGGCTGGGAACTGTGAAGCGGCGTCCGGTGCCTACCGGGTGATGCGGACGAACTGCCCGCCGGTCTCCCGGGCCAGCGTCTCCAGCGTCCCGTCGCCGCCGTCGCCGATCTGCACGGCGTGGAAGACGACGCGCAGCCGCGGCTGCACGCGCCGCAGCCAGGGGCCGACCCAGCCCTTCCCCTCCGCAGTCGCGCCGTCGCAGAGGACGATCACCGTGTCCGCCTCGACGCGCTCGGGGGCCGGCTCGCCGTCCGGGCCGGCGGCGAGGCCGAGCTCGATCCCCGCGCGCAGGCGCGTGCCGCCGGCGGGGGTCTGCGCGAGGAGCCAGTTGCGCGCGCTCGCGAGCCCGCGCGCGTTCGCGGGCACGAGCTTCCCCTGCCACGCGTCCGCGTGGTCGTGGAAGACGACGACGTCGAAGCGCGCGCGCTCGCCGAGGCTCTCGACGAACCCGCACAGCTCCGTCGCGGCCTTCTCCCACCGCGTCGGCACGCGCTTGTCGGGGCTCTGCGTGGTCGGGTCGAAGACGGCCTCCATGCTGCCCGAGCGGTCGATCACGAAGAGCACGCGGTCGCTCCGCGGCTCCAGGCCAAAGAAGGAGGGCCGCGTCGGCTCGGGGTAGTAGGAAGGCGTGCTCGCCTTCTTCACTTCGCCCTTCCGCGCGGCGTCCCACCAGGCGAGCCAGTTCTCGGGGAAGAGGCCGAGCTTGCGGCCCGAGCGCTGCTCGAGCTCCGCCTCGAGCTCGTGCTCGACGCGCAGCGCCTGCAGGCCCTTCTCCGCGCGCGCCTTCCACGTTGCGAGCGATTCGATCAGCCACGGCACGATCGCTTCGTCCGCGAACGCGTGGCTGAGCGCGATCGCCTGCGACGCGGCGCGCCAGTCCTCCGACAAGAGCTCGCGTCGCACCGCCTTCGTCAAGAGCTCCTCCGCCTTCGAACCCGTGTCGAAGCGCACGGCCTTCAGGTGTCGCTCGGCGAGCATGCGCAGCGGATCGCCCGGCGCCGTCGCGCGGCCGAACTCCTCGACGAAGAAGCGGTGGACGGTCTCGGACTCCGCGCCGACGAGCGCTTCCGCGGCGATCGATCGCAGGCGCGGGTCGGGGTCGCGCGCGGAGAAGCAGAGCGCGAGCTCGTGCTCCGTCCGCCGGCGGCCGATCAGGAACCACGCGGCGGCGCGGCGGCGTCCGAGCGGTTGCGAGCGCGCGTTCGCGAGCACGTCGCGCGCGATCCACGCGGCGAGCTCGGCGTCGTGGTGCGCTTCGAGCGCCTTCGCGGCCGCGTTGCGCGCCGTGATCGACTCGGGCAGCAGGTCGTCGCGCCCGGCCGGGTCGTAGAGCGCGAGCGCGTGCCCGGCGAGGTCGAGCAGCGCCGCCGCGATGTCGCGGCCCTGCGTCGGATCGGCGCTCCACAGGAGGCGCAGGTCGTCGATGGAGCGCGTGATCTCCTCGATCGAGGCCGACGAGATCGAGGCCGTGCCGCGGTCGAGCCGCGCGACGAACCCGCGGAACGCCGTCAGCGGATCGCGCGCGGCGCGCTCGCGGCCCTGCGCGACGAGGACGGGCTCCGGCGCGCGAGCGGAGCGCGGGGGATCGACGCGCGCGAGCGTCGCACCGGCGCGCGGCGCGAGGACCGCCGTCGCGAACAGGAGCACGAGCGCGCACCCGGCGCTCCACGTCCGTCCACGGCTCGATCTCGACGCGACCACGCGGCGTACCTTACCGCGCGCAACTCCCGCGGCTACGCGTCGCGCCGGTCAGAAGGGCGTTTGGACTGCACGTCGCCCGCGGGCAGCGCGAATCGGCGGCCGACGTGTGGTCTGCGGACTGCGGAGTGCCGTGTACGGACCGCCGACCGTCGACGGCGGACGCGGAGCGCTCGGGTCCGAGAGCGGATCGTCGACTCCGGACGGCCACGGTGGGCGGGGCATCGAGGCGAACGGGCGAGGAGCGGGGCTCGAGCGTGGACTCGCGCGGTGCCGCACGGCACGCTCGCGCGCATGCGGCCGGTGTACCTGACGCTCGCGGGCGTGTTCTTCGTGCTCGCCGTGCTCGGCGCGCTGTTGCCCGTCCTGCCGACGACGCCGTTCCTCCTGCTCACGAGCGCGTGCCTCGTGCGCTCGTCCCCGCGGCTGAACGAGAAGCTGCGCCGTTCGCCGCTCTTCGGGCCGCTGCTCGTCGACTGGGAGCGTCACCGGGGCGTGCGCCTGCACGTCAAGGTGACGGCGATCGCGCTGATCGCGCTCGTCGTCGGGTATAGCCTCCTCTTCCGCGAGCTCAGCGTGCCACTGGAAGTCCTCCTCTGCGCGCTCGCCGCGATCGGCGCGTACGTCGTGCTGCGCCTGCCGACCGTGCGCGGCGAGTGAGCGGGAGCGGCGTCGGTTCCAGAGCGTGGCGCGAACGCGCTGCGCAGCGCACGATGTGCGCCCGTTCATGAGCGAGACCGACCCGAACGCCCCCGCGCCGCGCGACGACGCGTCCGCGACGCCGCATCGTCGGCGTCCGCGCTACAAGGGCACGCACCCGCGCCGCTACGCGGAGAAGTACAAGGAGCTCGCCCCCGAGCAGTATCCCGACGCGATCGAGCGCGTGCTCGCGCGCGGACAGACGCCGGCGGGGCAGCACGTGCCGATCCTCGTCGACGCGGTGCTCGCGGTCCTCGCCCCGCGGCCCGGCGAGCGCGGCGTCGACGCGACGCTCGGCTTCGGCGGGCACGCGCAGCGCTTCCTCGAGCGCATTGCGCCGCGCGACGTCGTCGACGAAGCGCGCGACGGGCCTAGCGCCGCGCGCGGCGAGCTCCTCGCGCTCGACCAGGACCCGCTCCAGCTGCCGCGCACCGTCGAGCGGCTCGCGAAGCTCGGCTTCGGGAGCGACGTGCTCCATGCCCGGCGCACGAACTTCGCGGCGTTGGGCGCGGAGCTCACGGCGCTCGGCTGGGACGACGGCGCCGACTTCGTCTTCGCGGACCTCGGCGTGTCGTCGATGCAGATCGACGATCCCGCGCGCGGCTTCACGTTCAAGTTCGACGGGCCGCTCGACATGCGCATGAACCCGAAGAAGGGCCTCTCCGCGGCGCAGTGGCTCGCGCGCGCGTCGGTGGAGGAGCTCGCGCAGGCGCTGACGGACGACTCCGACGAGCCGCACGCGCTGCGCATCGCGCGCTTCGTGAAGGCGCAGCGGAGCGAGCTCGCGACGACGGTGGCGCTCGCCGAGTGCGTGCGCGAAGCACTCGCGGGCCGCGCGGACGACGACGCGATCGAGTCGAGCGTGCGCCGCGTGTTCCAAGCGCTGCGCATCGAGGTCAACGACGAGTTCGGCGCGCTCGAGGCGCTCTTGCGCCAGCTCCCGACCGCGCTGCGCGCGCAGGGCCGCGTCGGGATCCTGACCTTCCACTCCGGCGAGGACCGCCGCGTGAAGAAGGCCTTCGAGCGCGGCCTGAAGGACGGCGTCTACGCGTCGACCAACTCGGACGTCGTGCGCGCGAGCCCCGAGGAACGCCGCTCGAACCCGCGCTCCGCGCCCGCGAAACTGCGGTGGGCGCGGAGGGCGTGAGCGCTCGAGTCCGCGATCGATTCAGGATAAGGGGCCGTCCTCGTCGAGGAGCTGTCGAAGGGCTTCCTTGTGGGTCTCGAGGAACACCTGGTCCTTGGGGCGGTTCGCCGCGACCTTCGAATCGACGATGTGCTTCAGACGCGCGACCTGAACTTGGGCGCCGGCGTCCAGGAACGTTCGGCGTTCCTTCCACACGGGCTCGAACTCGAAGTCGCCCATGACGAGCGTCAAGTCGACGTGCATTCCTCCAGGGCCGAACGCCTTCGTCAGCGCTCTGTGTCCGACCATGCGTTCGGCAAGCCAGAGATCGCGCGGGTAGTCGAGCGGCTCTCGACCCACACGGAGATCGAAGCCCGTCGCTTCGCAGGCCTGCCAGGCCCGCTTGAGATTCTCCGGGTCGAGCGGGAGGAACAGGTCACGATCCTCCGTGTGGAAGACGGTGGAACCGCTCAGCGCATAGTAGTTCGCTCCCGAGACCCCGATCGTCACGTAGCGCACGGAGCGTCGATCGAGCTCGCCGGCGAGCAGGACGAAGGCGTTCTGCATGTCACCGGATCCGCTTCGCCCGGGCGTAGTGTTGGGCGCTCGTGTGAAGCAGCTCGGCGACCCAGGTCTTGTCCGCGCCGGACTGATTCTCGGGAAGAGCCTCGACCTCGGCGATCCAGCTCAGGTACTCGTCGGTCAACTGGAAGCCGCCGTACTTCGTGCTCGGCTCCGCCACGCGATCGGCGCTGGGCTTCGACGGCTTGGGCTCGATTTCGTCCATGCGCTCATCGTACTCGCGGCTGCGAGGGCGTGCGGCGTGTGGACAACTCGCGGGCGCGCGCACCGCAGAGAGGAGCGGGGAACGCGGCGTGTCGTACCGGCAGAGAACCGGTCTCGACGAGGGGGCGAACGGCGCGTGGGGCGCGATCGAGGCCTGGAATCGGAGGATCCCACAGCGGCGGAGCGCGAGTGACGCGCTCCATTCACTGCCTCGAGAATCGGAGTGAAATCGAGTGCGAGCGGGCGCTCGCCGCGTCACTTCAGCCCGAGCGTCGCGAGCTGCGCGCGATCGACGAGATCGCCGTCCTTCGGGAGCGCGGCGCGGATCGCCTGCTTCGCGTCGCTCCACGCCTGGCGGAAGGCGAGGAACTCTGCGGGCTCCTTCGCGAGCGCGTCCTCGCGGGTGCGGCCTTCGAGCGGCGCGATGCCGTACGAAAGCGCGACGAGGTTCGGGTTCGACTCGAAGAGTTCGTGGCAGGACACGAGCAGCAGCTCGCGGCCCTTCGTGCGCACGCAGATCTGCTCGTGAGACGTGTCGAACACCATGACCTCGCGCCGCGCGGTGCTCGCGATGCGCGCTTTGAGCTCAGCAACGAGCGCCGCGACCTGGCCGGGAGCGAGACGCGCATAACGGTGACTGGCCGGGCCGGAGTCGCTGGGCTCGAGCCAGATGGCGTCTCCCGACTCCCAGAGCGCGAACTCGAGCTCGTCGAGGCCATCGGATTGCGGCTCGACCTCGTCTGGATCGGGGACGGACATTCCCGGGAGCATGACGACGCTGACCGCCGCGCTCCGGAGCTCCGGCACGGCGCCGAGGAAGGGATCGAAGAACTCGGGGCCGTTCGCAGCGTTCTCGGTCGAGCAACTCGCGACGAGGAGCGCAGCGAGCGCGCTCGCCAATCGAGCTCGAATCCGCACGCGGGCGGAGGCAACGCTCCGCATCGATGATGCCGACCCGAAGATCACGCTCACTTGTCGAACACGTTCGTCTCGCTCGGCGCGATGCGCTCGTCGACCTTCTCGATCGTGAGGTCGAGCTCGGCGTAGTTCAGCGTCTCCGGCTCCTTCGCGTCGGGCTTGCGCTCCTCGCGCGCGGGCGGCGTGGGCTTGGAGACGGTCTCGGGCTTCTTCGATTCCGTGGGCTTCATGGTGGTCTTTCGTACTGCGGTGTGCGGTGCGTTCGATTCGATGCGGCGTGCGCGCGGCGCGTCGTCAGAGCGTAGTCGTCGCGGCGGCGGAGGGCGAGCGCGCGCTCGTCGACGCCTTCGCGTGGGGGAGATGGAGCAATCCTAGCCGGTGCAACTCGCCGCCGAAGCGCTCGAGCGCCGCGCGCGACGCGCCCGATTGGCCGTCGAGAAGCTCTCCGAGCGTTCCGCGCTTCGCGATCGCCTCCAACACGCGCTTGCCATCGAGCGCGAGCTCCGCGAACTCCGCGCTGTCGCCGTCGTACGCGAGCGCACGGCGCTTCGGTGCGATCGTCCCGAGCGCGCGCTCCGCCTCCGCGACGCGGTTCTCGACGTAGCGGCCTGTCAGGAAGTCCGGCTGGATCGCGCGCGCGAGCGGGTGCGCGAGCTTCGTGCGTGTCTCCGTGTGGCTGAACGGGAGCTCGACGACGCGCAGATCGCGCGACGGAGCGAGCGTCGCGTCCGCGCCGAGCGTCGCGCGTCGCTCGACGCGCTCGCGACAGCGCGCGATGAACTCGTCGGGCTTCACGTCGTGCGCGAGGTGCAGGAAGTAGTGGCTCTTCTGCATGAAGTAGAAGATGTTGTCGCCGCTGAAGAGCGGAAGGTTCGCCCGCAGGCGGCTCATCATCTCCTCGAACAGCTCCGCGGCCTCCGTCTGCGTCATGCCCGTCTCGGCGACGTAGTCGTGGTAGAGCTCGATGTCGAGGTCGGGGTCGTCGACGATCGTGAGGCCGAAGCGCTCGGGGTGCTGGTACGTCTCGGCGACCTCGTCGATGTGGAACGTCTGCAGCGACACCTCGCGGATCACGTCGCTGTTCTTCACGAGGAAATCGACCGTCGCGCGCGCCTCCGCGCGTCTCCGTCGGGAACCCGACCATCGCGTAGAACGTGACGCTGATGCCGGCCCGCGCACAGTGCTTCGCGACCGCGAGCGTCTCGTCGACGGTCTGGCCCTTCTTCATCATCTCGAGGAGCCGCGGCGTCGCCGTTTCGAAGCCGAAGAGCAGTTTGCGGCAGCCGGAGTCGTACAGGCGCCGCGTGCCTTCCTCGGTGTACGCGTCCGCTTCGATGCGCGCGTCGCTCCACCAGCGGATGTCCGCGTTGCGGCGCAGGAGCTCGTTCGGGAGTTCTTTGATCATCCCCGGCGGCATGCAGTCGGTGATGAAGTCGAACGAGCGCGCGCCGTGGCGCTCCTTCAACTGCACGACGTGCTCGACGATCGTCTTCGCGCGGCGCGTGCGGTAGCCCGGCCCGATCACCGTCGGCAGCGTGCAGAAGCTGCACTCGCCGTAGTAGCACCCGCGGTTCACGTCGTAGGGGAGCACGACCTCGGGCGAGAAGTACTTCTCGAGCGGCAGCCCCTCGAAGTCCGGCACGGGCGCCGCGTCGAGGCGGATCGGCATCGCGGGGCGGTTCGCGACGGCGATCGGTGTCGCGCCGGAGCGGTCGATCCACGTCAGCGAGCCGACGTCGGCGAGCGAGCTCCCACTCTCGAGCGCCTTGCACAGCGCGAGCAGCGGCGCCTCGCCCTCGTGGAAGACGAGCGAGTCGATGCACGCGTCGACGCCGGGCCGCTGCATCAGCTTCTGTCCGATGTAGGCGAGGAACCCGCCGCCCGCCGTGACGTGGCAGTCGGGCAGGGCGCGCTTCACCATGCGACCGAGCGTCAGCGCGGGGATGAGCTGGCTGCCGTAGATCACGCTCATGCCGAGCACGCGCGGGCGGCGCGCGACGAGCCCGGGCAGCACGTGCTCCTTGTAATAGCGCACGAACGGGTTCTCCGCTTCGTCGAGCGTCGCCGCGAGGACGTCCTTCGAGCGGTCGATCGAGTACCGCATCGTGAAGTTGTGCGGCGTGAGCTGCGTCGGGAAGTGCGCCGCGCTGAAGAGGCGCAAGGAGTGGTACAGCGTGCGCACCGCAGGCACGTACTGCTCCATGTCCCAGAAGCGCGGCCCGCGGATCACGGCCTTCGCGTCGTCGATGCGCTCGATCAACGCGTCGGCGCTCGCGGCGCTCTCCGCGGCGGCGCGGAACGCCGCGAGCTCGCGGAACGAGAGCTCCGCGCGGCCTTCGTAGCGCGCGAGCGGCAGCCGCTCCTCGACGATGCGCGCCGCGCGCGCGAGCTCCTCCCGCGACAGGAACCGGTCGTACGCGTCGAGGCTCGCGTCGAAGAGCTGCACGTCGTCGAAGCCGTTCGCGCGCAGGTACGCCTTGAGGCACGGCAGCGCGAGGTACGGCTGCGTGAAGTGCCCTTGCGGCGGGAAGACGAGCGTGATGGGGAAGGAGGAGTGCGTCATGGGGCGCGGTGCTCTGCGATCTCGGCGCGCGCATCGTCCGGCGCGGCGGCGGTGGTCTCGATCCAGCCTTCGCTGCGCCAGCGCTCGAGCGCCGCGCTGGCGCCGGGGTAGCGCGCTTCGAGCTCGTCCGTCGTGCGCGCGCCGTCGAGCGCGGCGAGCAGCGTCGCGGCGGCCTGCGACACGCGCAGCGTCTCGATCCCGCGCGCGCTCGGGCGCACCGCGAGCCACGTGGGCTTCGGCGGGAGCGCGCCGGCGAACTCGCGCGCGGCGGCCGCGGGCAGGTCGTGCGCGAGCTCGACGAGCTCACCGTCGAAGCGCGGGCCGCGGCTCTCGCGCTCGACGCGTCCGCGCGCCGCGACGCGCACGCAGGCCTGCTCCCACAGGAGCGCGTCTCTCACGGTCGTGTCGCCGCTCGCGCGCGCGAACGTCTCGAAGCTGCGCCCGTCCGCCTTCCACGCGCGGAAAAGGTCGAGCGTGTCGAGCTCGCGCGCCCGCGCGAGCCGCGTCCACGCGCGCGGGAAGCGCATGAGCACGTCGGGGAGCTCGCTCGCGATCGCGTGCAGCGCGTGCAAGCGCTCCTCGTCGTCCGGCAAGAGCGCCCACGTCGTGAACAGATCGGGATGCGCTTCGCGCAGCGCGCGCTCCTCCGGCTCGTCGCCCGCGCCCCACGCCATGTCGGGCGGGATGCCCTCGACGGGCCGCGCGCGCGCGCCGAACTCCTCGAAGAGGCCGCAACCGGGCTGCGGGTTCACGAGGTGCAGCGAAATCTGCACGCCGGCGCGCAGCGCGGCGCGCGCACAGAAGTCGAGGCTCGCGCGCAGCGCGCGCTCGTCCTCGCCGGGGAGGCCGAGGATGAGCGACAGGATCGGCAGGATCCCCGCGCGCGCGCAATCGTCGACGACGCGCAGCAGGTCCACGTCCGCGCGCATGCCCTTTTGGTTCCGCTCGCGCACGCTCGCGTCCGCGGACTCGACGCCGATCAGCACGCGGTAGCAGCCCGCGCGCCCCATGAGCTCGAGCAGCTCGCCATCCAGGTGGTCGGCGCGCGCGCGCACCTCCCACGGGATACGCGCTCCGCGCGCGAGGGGAATGCCCGCGTCGCGCGCGAGGAGCTCCTCGCACAACGCGACTGCGTGCCCGCGGTTCGCCGCGAAGAGGTCGTGGCACAGGTACGCGGCCGTCGCGCCCGGCATGGCACGCAGCGCTTCGATCTCGTCGGCGAGCGCGCGCGCCGGCACGACGCGCGAGCGGCGCGACCAGAAACGCCCGATCGTGCAGAAGGAACAGTCGTAGACGCACCCGCGGCCCGAGTCGAGCGCGACGAGCCCGTCCTGAAAGCGCGTGACGCGCTTGTACTCCTCGATGGAGGGCAGCAGGTCCCACGCGCACGGCGCGAGCGTCGTGAGCGCCGCCAGGTCGTTCATCGGTGCACGATCGGGGTTCCGCCGTGCGCGACCGTCGGCGCCGCGCACGGTCGTCCCGGCGATGGAGAGGTCGCGCGGGAGTGCGGAGCGCTCGAGCTCCCGCACGAGTTCGACGAGCGTCACCTCGCCTTCGCCGCGCACGACGACGTCGACGGCGGGGAAGCGCTCGACGAGCGCCGCGTCGAGGCCCGTCGTCCCGGGGCCGCCGAGCAGCGTCGTCAACCTGGGCCGCGCGCGCTTCAACTCGGCCAGGATCGCGAGCGCGATCGGAACCGTGGCGCCCATCGCGGAGAGGCCGACGATCGCGGGTTCGCGGCCCGCGAGGAGGCGTTCCACGGAGCGCTGCGCGAGGCCGCGGCCGTCGCGCGGCTCCAACTCGCCGGTGGCGAGCGCGTGCGCGAGGTCCTCCAACACGACCGCGATCCCCGCGACGCGCAGCGCCCCCCCGAGGCGCAGGAGGCCGGGCGGGGGCATCGAGTAGCCGAAGGTGTCGCGGTGCGGCGCCTGCGCGAGGAGCACGTTCACGCGCGCATCATCCCAACGCGCGACCGACCTCGCCACCCTCGGCGTGCGTACGGCGACGCTTCTCGGAGGCGTCGCCCGCCGCTACCCTGTTCGCCCTCATCAACGGATTCCCCTGGCAGAACGGAACCCCATGACGAACCGATCCTCGGGCGCTGGTCGCGTCCTCTTCCTTTCCTCCTTCCTTTTCGCCGCGTGCAGCGGGGGCGGCGGCAGCTCGACGCCCTCCTTCGCGGTCCGCACGACCTCCGTGAGCTGGGCGCAGAACACCCCGGTCGCGATCTCGGGCAAGAACCTCGCGTTCCTCGCCGCCGAGGACGTCACCGGCGCGGGCGGCACCGACTTCAACACGGACGGCGACGTCAACGACACGATCGCCGTCGCGGTCGACACGTCGCGCAACCGCGAGACGGTGCTCGACGTCGCCGCCGACAACCTGGCCTGGATCGGCAACGAGCTCTACCTCGTCACGCAGGAGAGCGAGGACGAGGTCGACTGGAACACGGACACGGACACGACCGACCTCGTGCTCCTGCACTGGAACTCGACGCTCGCCGCGCCGGAGTTCGTCGACGAGCTCGGCGACGACGCGCTCTTCGCGCGCGGCAACAACCTGTGGTACTCGAGCGCAACGGCCCCGGCAGGCGCCCTCGCGACGAGCCTGCGCGTCATCGCGGCCTCGGCCCCGCTGACCGCGACCGCGGTGGCGAGCACGGACGCCGTCGGTCCGCTCTCGCCGACGATCGTCGGTTCGGACGAAGGCCTCGTGTTCCTCGCGCTCGACGAGACCGTTGAAGGGCGCGACTTGAACGGCGACGCCGACGCGACGGACACGAGCGTCCTCGCGCTCCTGAACGGACTCTCGGTCGCGAACGTCGTGCGCAACACGGAGCTCGCGCTCGCGACGGGCTCGCCGCTGCGGGCGCGCGCGAACGGCTCGAACGACTGGCAGGTCGGCTTCCTGGTCTCCGAGGCCGCGCAAGGCGCCACGAACCTGAACGACCCCGCGTCGTTCGGCGCGAGCTGGCACCCGACGCAGTGCAGCGGCGACGACGACGCGGACACGACGGACGCCGTGCTCCACTACCTCAACTTCGCCGCGTGGAGCGCGAACGCGGTCACGAGCCCGATCCGCAACACCGGGCTCGTCGGCTCGCGGCGCATCTGCGTCGCGAACGGGTTCGTCGCGACGTTGAGCCTCGAGAGCGACGAGGGGACGTGCGACCTGAACGCGGACGGCGACACGACCGACCGCGTCGTGCGCTGGACGCAGATCGTCGCCGGCACGGGCGCGATCGTCCCGCTGAACGACGCCGCGAACCTGCACGCCGTCGCCGACTGCGAGGGCGGGACCCGCGGGCTCGCCGAGCTCGACAGCCGCTTCGTCGCGCTCGTGAGCGAGGCCGACGACGACCTCGACATCGACGGCGGCGGGCTCACGCACGAGCTGCTCGGTTGGCTGCTCCCTAGCAACACCGCGCACGCGTGGGACTTCACGCACAGCGCCGCGAACGACGCCTTCGTGGGCGCGTCGTACATGGCGGAGGTCCCCGGGCGCGCGCAGCTCGGCGTCGCGCTGCCCGAGAACATCGAGGGCGAGAACATCAACCGTCACGTGCCCGCCGTCGCCGGCGAGGACACGGACACGAACGACGCGGCGCCGACGTTCGCGGACTTCTCCAGCTCGACGACGATGACGTTCCCGGGCGTCGCGATCGCGACGAACTTCGACAACGCGGGGCTCGTGATCTCGAAGGGCTACGCCTTCTATCGCGTGTCGGAGTCCGAGGACAGCCGCAACTGGAACAACGACCTCGACGAGACGGACCAGATCCTGTTCCGCACGTCGCTCTCGCAGGGGACGTCGTTCGCGATGGCCGTGCTCAACGACATCACGGTCGGCGGCGACGCGACGCCCGCGGTGATCGTGGACACGGTCGGCACGCCGCAGGCGGCCGCCCTGATCGTCGACGAGGCGATCGTGGGCTCCGACGTCAACGGCGACGGCACGCAGCACTTCGTGCTGGAGTACTTCCGCTTCTGACCGAGGCGCTCGCCGCGCTCCGCCGCTCCTCACGGGGCCGCGGGCGCGGCGCGCTCGTTCCATGGCCCACGTCGCGATCATCGGCCCCGGCGCGATCGGCTGCGTGCTCGCCGCATGGCTCGCGCGGTCGGGGCGGCACCGCGTGACGCTCTGCGCGCGCACGCCGATCGAAGCTGGGCTCCGCGTCGAGACGCCGGACGGCGTGCTCGTCTCGCAGCCCGAGGTCGTCACGCATCCGGAGCGCCTCTCGCCCGCGGACTGGGCGTTCGTCGCGACGAAGGCCTACGACGCGGAGGCCGCCGCCGCGTGGTTCCCCCGCCTCGGTCCGTCGGTCCCCGTCGCGATCGTGCAGAACGGCGTCGAGCATCGCGCGCGCTTCGCGCCGTGGCTCGCGGCGGAGCGCTGCGTGCCCGTCATGGTGCACATCCCCGCCGAGCGCGACGCTCCGGGCCGCGTGCGCCAGCGCGGCCCCGCCGAGCTCGTCGTCGCGGACGACGCGCACGGGCGCGCGCTCGCGGAGCTCTTCGCCGGCACGCGCGTCTCCGTCGCGTGCACGGCGGACCTGACGAGCGTGCTCTGGCGCAAGCTCTGTCTGAACGCGGCCGGCGCGGTGCCCGCGCTCGTGCTCG
The DNA here is from genome assembly GCA_016714045.1 of Planctomycetota bacterium. Classification (GTDB taxonomy): domain Bacteria; phylum Planctomycetota; class UBA1135; order UBA1135; genus JADJNY01. The sequence goes on from JADJNY010000001.1 coordinate 460,026, forward strand.
AACCGGCCGGCGTGCTGAGGGACGAGGCGTGGGGCGAGGTGGCGCGCGCGCTCGTGCGCGAGTGCATCGCGGTCGGCCGCGCGGAGGGCGCGGTCCTCGAGGACGAGCTCGTCGAGCGCGTCCTCGACGCCTACCGCTCGGGACCGCCCGACGCGGTGAACTCGCTCCACGCCGATCGGCTCGCGGGCCGGCCGATGGAGGTCGATGCGCGCAACGGCGCGATCGTGCGCTTGGGGCGGAAGCACGGCCTCCCGACGCCGTGCAACCAGATGGTCGTCGCGCTGCTCGAGCACGCGCAGCGCGCGCGACGCTGACGCAAGGACGCGCCGGCGGCCGATCCGCCGCGCGGGTCGAGCTTCTGCTCGGCGACCCGCGATCGCCCGACCGCGGCCCGCAGCGCGCATCCGCGACGCGCGCCTCGTGCACTCAGGGCGGCGACTGCATGCCCTCGAGGAACGGCGCCGCGAGCGCCTCGGAGTCGGTGGGGGCGAGCCGCCGCGGCGCGAGGCGCGCGAGCCAACCCTTGCGCAGCTTCATCGCGCGCGTCTGCGCGTCCTTCCCGTTCGCGTCGACCGACTGGATCGCCCGGAAGCCGCGCGGATGCAGCGCGAGCCGGATGCGCTCGACAGCTGCGTCCTGGAAGAGCGCGAGGAAGCCCTTCTGCAGCTTCACGTCGCCGACCGGGTGCAGCTCCTGCATGCCGCGCCGCCAGCGCTCGCGCTCGCTGACGAGCAACACGTGGTTGAAGATGAGCTTGTTCGTGCCCATCGACAGCGCCTTCTTGGGCACGGTGCGGTTCACGAGCTGGTCGAGCTGCGTGAGCTCGGGCTGCGACTTGAGCCGGGTCACGAGGGCCCACCGCGACTCCGCGATGAAGCGGTCGGCGTTCATCTCCCAGTACAAGTGGCCGAGCCCGCGCGTCCGCGCGAAGCGCGCGAGGTGGTAGGGGACGAAGTGGTTGTGCGCGATCGTGTCGGCGGCGAGATGCGAGAGGTAGCCAGCGATGAACGCCTCCTCGCGCGGGGACGAGGCGAGCGCGCGCATGTCCTCGATGATCTGCCAACGGTGGCAGTGGCTGTACGCTCCGCCGTAGCCCTTGAAGTTGATGATGTCGGCCGCGAGGTTGCCGTACAGGTACGCGTCGCGCTCTTCCTCGAGCAACGTCGCGACGTCGCGTGGCAGGAGCTCGCGCCGGCGGCGATAGACGCGCTCGGCGAACTCGAGGTGGTGGCCCGGTCCCCATGCGAGCACGCAGGCGAAGGACGCGAAGAAGAGGACGAGGAGCAGCATCACGCGGAGGATAGCGTTTCCCGCGCTCTGTGTGCTCCCGCACCCCGGTCGCAACCGCGCCGGACTTGGTCGCGGCCGCGTTCGTTTCAAGGGACGGCGGTCGCGCCGTCAACCGACCGCTTCGAGCTCGAACCGCAGGGTCCCGCCGCGGAACACGAAGCAGAAGTGCTTCTCGTAGCTGTCGGCGGAGAGCGCGAACAGGATGCGCGCGACGAGGCCCATGGGGCCTCCGACGAAGGAGAGCTCGCGGCGCACGATCCGGAAGCCGCCGCCGGCGTAGTGGCGCGACGCTTCCTTCGCGAAGTGATCCATCGAGAAGTAGGAGAGGTGGTGCACGTGCGTCGGGTCGCGCCACGAGGCGAGCGCGCTGAAGTGCGGCGTGAGGATCGTGACGCGCGCTCCGGGCCTGCAGACCCGCGCGATCTCGCGCATCATCCCGGGGAGGTCGCGCACGTGCTCGACGACGTTGTCCAGGTGGACGGCGTCGACGCTGCGATCGCGGAACGGGAGTCGACGCTCGAGGTCGCAGAGCACGCGCGCCGCCGCGCAGGGGAAGCGGTCGACGCCGACGAAGCCCGCGACCTCCTTGTTGCCGCAGCCGAGGTTGAGGCGGATCCCGGTCGCCGCGGACGGGGCCGCCTTCTCCGTCGCAACCGGCGTCGCCTGTGCGCCCATGCCCGCATGATGCGGACGCGCGTCGCGGACCTCAACCCTCACGCGTGCTCGGGCTTCTCGAACTCGGCGATCAGCATGCCGGAGCGCCCGAGCCAGGCTTCCCAGGAGAGCGCGAAGACGAGGCCGTCCACGAGCTTGCCCGCCGTGCGCGCGAGGCGCTGGCCGGGCCGCAGGTCGCGCGCGGAGTCGGCGGCGAACCCGACACCGGTCGCTCGCAGGAGCTTCCATCGGAACGTGCCCTTGCCGCGTCCGTCGAACAGCCGGTCGTCGCAGACGAGGCGCCGCACGCCGAGCCCGTGCTTCTCCGCGTAGGCGCGCAGGCTGCGGTGCGAGTAATGGTAGGTGTGGCGCGGTACGTCCTCGCCGAACGCGCGCGAACTCCAGAGGCTCTCCGCGTTCGTCACCAGGAACACGAAGCGACCTCCGGGCTTCAGGACGCGCGCGACCTCGGCGAACGAACGACTCGGAGCGTGGAGGTGCTCGAAGACGGCCCACGAGGTGACGAGGTCGAAGCTCGCCTCGGGCAGTCCGCAGTCGGGGAGCGCGCGCGCGTGGAACTCGATGCGCGGATCGGCGACGCCCGGAGAGTACGCGTCGCAACCGACGGCGCGCAGTCCGGGGTGGCGCGCGAGCAGGAACGCGAGGAAGTCGCCGCGCGCGCAGCCGACGTCGAGGATCGACTGGTTCGTGAGGGGCGGTAGGTAGCGCTCCTGGCGCGCGTACCGCCGCTGGTGCACCTCGTCCGCTCGGCCGCCGTGGTAGTCGTTCGCGTAGAACGGCGCCATGCCCGCGGGCGTCGGCCGCGGGTTCACGTAGACGAGCCCGCAGCGGAGGCACTCCACGACGGGGAACTCGTAGTCGCTCGTCCACTGACCCGTGTCGGGCTTCTTGTAGCGTTCGCGCGTGGCGTCGGCGCCGCAGAGATCGCAGGCGACGTGCTCGAGCTCGAGCTCGGTCGCGCGGAGACGGGGGACGATGGCGCGGCGCGGCACGGGGTCAACTCCGCGGCTTGTCCGCCACGAGCACGGTCGTGCGGCTCGTCAGCATGCGCCAGCCGTGCTGGGCGGCGAGGAGCTCCCGGTTCTCGGTCCAGAGCGCCGGACGCTTCCGCTTGAGACGAAGCGTGTGCCAGGCGCGGCCGGCGAGCAGCGCGGGGCCCGCGAGCACGGCGAGCGCGGCGGAAGAGCTCTTCGTGCGGTCGTGGACGAGGCGCGGACGAACGAGCCCCGCGCGCAGCGCGTCGTACGCGAGGAAGTAGGGCGAGATCGGGTGGATGTGTCCGCCGAGGAGGCGCGGATCGCTCGTGGCGAGCGGCAGCGGGTCGAAGAGCGCGGGGAAGCCCGTGAGCAGCGTGCGCACGCGCGAGTTCATGTTGAGGACGTTCGGCGTGGTCACGATCACCTTCCCGCCGGGCTTCGTGACGCGCACGAGCTCGCGCAGGAAGGCGAACTGGTCCTCGACGTGCTCGACGACCTCGATCGAGACCGTCGCGTCGAAGTGCGCGTCGGGGAAAGGCAGCGTGCCGTCGGCGTTCGTGCGCGCGCAGGCGACGCCGTCGTATTCGAACGACGCGGGGATCAGATCGCAGGCGAAGAGGTGCGCGCGCGGGTCGACGTGCTTCGCGTTCACGAGCCAGTCGCCGACGAGCTTCGAGAACGCGCCGCGGCCCGCGCCGACGTCGCACACGCGAGCGCTCGTCCAGTCGAGCGCCTCGAGCTCCGCGAACACGCGCCGCGCGGTGTGGGGGATCGACCAGCCCTTGGCCTTCATGAGCGGAGAGGATGCGCTCCGCGCGGCGCGCTGCCAATCGGGGAGCGGCCGGTTCCGGGTGTCGGCGGGCCGCGGGAGCTCCGCTACGCGCCTCCCCGGAACCGAGCGCCGCTCGTTCACCGCTTCGTCGCCAGCCGCACGTCCGTCACGGTGCCCTCCGCGACCGGCCAGTCGAGCGCGTGCGCTCCGTCGCGGCCCGCCCCCGGCGCGTTGAGCTCGACGCGGCCGGGCGGGAGCGCGAGCTCGAGCTCGCCCTGCGCGTTCGTCGTGCCCAGCGCGAAGCTGGACGTCTCTCCGGCCTGCATCCGCCACGTCACGCGCGTCGAGGCGAGCGGCGCGCCGCTCGTGGCGTCGACGACGCGCACGCGCCGGCGCAGGATCGGCACGTCGAGCGCGAGCGCGCGCGTCTCGCTCGGCGTGATCGCGACGGGCTCGGGCGCGGTCCAGACCCAGGCCTTCGACGGCCCTTCGATCGCGACGACGAACGGCCCGTCGCCGCCCGGGACCTGCACGGTCGCCTCGCCGGAGTCGGACAGTCCGCAGTTCGTCGCGAGCCGCGCGACGGGACCCGCCGGCGGCGCGACGTGCGCGATGAGGCCCTCGACGACCTGCCCGTCGACGCGCACGGCGAGCGCGAGCTTCCCGCCGATCGCACCGCGGAGGTCGAGGTCGAGCCGCGTCTCCTTCCCCGCCTCGATCACCGCCCGCGCGACGACCTGCATCGAGCGGAGCTGCATCGAGGAGCGCGCGTCGACGATCGAGTGCGCCTCCATCACGGACACCTCGACCTCGCCCGCGGGCAGCGGTCCGAAGCGGAACGCGCCGTCCGGCCGCACGGCGCTCTCGGGGACGCCATCGAAGAGCCCGCCGACGTCGGTGCGCTGCGTCGCGACGCGCGGGACGAGCTGCAGGTCGACGTCGCGGGGCTCCACGCCGGCCGGCGCCGAGAGCTTGCCGACGAGGAAGCCCGACGGCGGCTCGTCGAGCTCGAGCGGCGCGTTCGCGCCCGCGCCCAGCGTCACGGTGCGCTCGCTCGCGAGCCACGGGCTCCACGCGACCTCGACGGTCCACTCGCCGTCGGCCGCCTGGTCGAAGCGGAAGCGGCCCGCGGCATCCGTGCGCGTCTCGAAATCGATGCCCGGCACGCGCACCTTGCCCTTTCCGGGCACGGCCGCCATGCGGAGGCCGCGCTCGGCGCCCTTCTTGCCCGCGATCCCGCCGCGCGTCGCCGTGACGACGACGTCCGCGCGCGGCGTCTTCCAGTCGGCTCGGCGCACGACGCCCGCGAGCGCGCGCTCCTTCGACGCGGCGTCGCTCGCGAACTCGACGGCGATCCGGCGCGTCTCGCCCGCGCGCAGCTCGGCGACCTCGACGCGCCGCGGCGGGAGGCCCGGCGCTTCGAGGTGGAGCACGCACGCGCCCGGCACGAGCCCGCGCACGATCCCGTCCGCGGGGAGCGCCGCCGCGCCGTCGACGAGCGGGTACGGCCCGCGCTGGAGCTCGACGTTGCGCTTCACCCACGTGCCGGACTGGAAGTCCTTCCCGTAGATCGTCGTGCGCCCGTCGATCTCGACGGACACCTTGCAGCGCTCGAGCTTCTTCCCGTTCGCGGTCAGCGCGAGCTCGAGCGCCGCGCTCCCGCGCAGCGTCGCGTTCACGCGCTCGCCGGGCTTCACGCCGGGCCGCACGAAGCGCTCGAAGCGCGGGTCGTCGATCTCGAGCGTGTACTCGCCGTCCGCGAGGCCCTCCCACGCGAACTCGGAGCCCGTGCCCTCCGCGACGACGGGGGAGCGCGGCTCCATGCCCGGCCGCGCGAGGTGGATGCGCTTCGAGTTCGGGCACGTAGCCGCGGATCGGCTCCGCGAACACGACGAGCATCAAGCGCCCGCGCGTCTCGATCGTGCTCGTGATCGCGGCCTCGGCGAGCTCGCCCGCCCGCACCTCGACGTTCGCGCCGCGGATGCGGCCCGTGAGCGGGTGCTCGGCCGACACGCGGTACGCGCCGGGCGCCAGGTCCGCGAGACGCGCGCGCTTCGACTGCGGATCGAGTGCCTGGCCCGCGATCGCGTGGATGCGCGCGCGCCCCGCCTGCTTGGCGAGCGGCAGCGCGCTGAGCCGCCAGCGCGCGTCGTCGAGCTCGTTCCCGTGTCCGTCGACGACGGAGAGGAGGAGCGTGCCGCCCTTCACGAACTCCGCGTCGCCGAGGTCGATCACGTCGCCGGCGCGCGGCGTCGCGGTGCGCTCCATCGGCCACGACCACGCGACCTTCGCGCGATCGGGCACGGACGCCTCGAGCTCGACGGAAAGGCGTTCGACGACCGGGACGAGCAGAGTGAAGCGCCCCGCGTCGTCGGCGAGCACGGGGGCGGGCTCCTTCCAGTCCTTCGGCAGCGCGACGTCGTCGCCCGCGTTCTCGGCCCACCGCACCGCGGCGCGCAGCCGCACGACGGCACCTTTCGCGGGCGCGCCGCCTTCGAAGAGGAGGCGGCCCGTGTAGCGCGCGGACGACTGCGCGCTCGCGAGCGCCGGATCCGCGGCGTGCTCGCGCGCGGCGTTCGTGGGCGCGAGCGTCTCGATCGTGCTCGGCTCGACCGCGGCGGTCGCCGGGAGCGGTGTCGTCGCACCCGGAGCCGTCTCCGCGGCCAGCGCGAGTTCGCCGGGCTCCGCGCTCGCGCTCGTGCGCAGCGCCCACGCGCCGGCGCCCGCGAGCGTGCACACGACGAGCGCGATCACCGCGACGAGCGCGAGCGGTAGCGTCGCGGCGGTCTTCACCGTGGCGCCCTTTGCGAGCACGATCTCGCGCACGCTTGCGAGCCCGCGCGTCTCGACCACCGCGGCCGCGGCGCCGAGCGCGAAGCCCGCGGGGAGCGTCTTGCGCAGGAGCTCGAGCCCGCGGTGGAGCTGCACGCGCGTCGTCGAGGGCTCGAGCGCGAGCTCGCGCGCGATCTCGCGCGGCTCGAGGCCCTTCAGGAGGTGCAGCGACAAGACGCGTCCGTAGAGCTCGGGGAGCCGCGCGAGGCCCGCCTCGATCGCCCCGCGCGCTTCGCTTGCCGCGGCCTCGTCCTCGGGCCCGGCGACCGCGCGCTCGACGAGCCGGTCGGGCTCCACGCGCCTCGCCGCGCCACGCCGCGCGTGCCGCGCCTGGTTCACGAGGACGCCGGTGAGCCACGGGAGCAGGCTCTTCGTGGCGTCGAAGCTCGCGCGCTTCTCGATCGCGACGAGGAACGTCTCCTGGACGAGGTCCTCCGCCGTCGACGCGTCACGGACGAAGTGGTGGGCCAGGGCGAAGAGGTCCGGCGCCGTGCGGTCGAAGACCGTGGAGAGGGCGCGGACGTCCCCGCGTTCGCGGAACTGGACGAAGAGGCGTTCGAGGGAGTCGTCGATCATGGTGCCGATGCTCTCCACGAGCGCCCGCGGCGTTTCGCACAATCCGGGAGTCTAGAGGATCGACGCACGGCGTGGCGCGAACGCACGCGGGCCGGCCCGATCGGACCGGCCCGCGCTCCGTCACGCGGTTTCGACGGTCGGAGCCGTCGGAACCGCGCTCCGCGTCAGAGGTTGATGCTGCGGTTGCCCGCCGTCGTGTTGGGCATGCTCCAGGGGAACAGGCTCTGGAGCGTCAGCGCCGGCAAGGTCGGCTCTTGCGGCCCGATCACCTCGATGTTGACGGTCACCGTGTCGCTCGCCGTCGTGTTGGGGATCGTGAAGGTGAGCGTCGTCGTCCCCGCCGCCACCGTGCCCGGGGAGACGAGGAACGGACCGGTCAGTCCCGTGAACGGCGCCGCTGCCGGGGGCGCCGAGAACGGCACGGTGAAGTTGAAGCCGGTGAGCTTCTGCGACGCACCGGTCGCGGTCCAGGAGGCGTCGAGCACGCCGTTCTTGAACACGCGCGCGACGACGATCTGGTTCGCCACCGGCGCCGCCGGCGGAGCTCCGACCTTCTTGTCGACGCGCAACGTCGCGTTCACCGTGCGCACGGTGCCCGCCTGCGACGAACTCCCGCTCAGGTTCCCGACGACGACGGTCGCGCTTCCGTCGGAGAAGTCGCGCGTCGTGATCGGCAGGGGACCGCCGAACGCTTGGTTGTACGCCGGCATGTTCGGCAGCGATCTCGGCTGCGACGGCTGCGATCCGAGGTCGATCGCCGTCAGCGTTCCCGTGTAGGTGATCCACGGTGCGCCGTTCGTCGACGGCGACAGGTCGTTCAGCAGGATCGAGTGGGTCTTCGACGGCACCTGGGTCGTCTTCGACTGATTGGGGCCTCCGCCGAACGAGTAGTTCGCCTGGAGGACGCACGGCTCGTTCGTCTCGACGTTGATGCGAGCGACCTTGGCGGTGACGAATTGCGTGACGGCGCGAGTGATCCTCGGCGGCGTCACGTCGTTCGAGATGCTGCCCTGGCTGGCCGGGTTGCCCCCGTTGTTGAGCTCGTGGCCGTCCAGCCACGTGTCCCCGTCGGAGTCCGCGACGTCCGGGTTCGTCCCGTTTGCAGCCACCGTGTCCGCCTTGTTCTTCAGGTCGTCACGGTCGAAGTCGATGCCGAAGCCCTCGCCCGTGCCGACCGGGAGACCGACCGCCGTGACGCTGGTTGCGCCCGTGGCCGCCTGACCGGTGAAGAACGAGAGCGGCTGGTTCGGCTGCGTCGGGTCTTCCGCGACGAAGCTGTTGCTTCGCCGGTCGAACCACCACCGCATCGCGACCGAGGTCCCGCCGAGCGTGACGCGCCCGTAGAGGACGAGGTCGCAGTGGCGTGCGCGCGCTTGCGGCACGAAGTAGGACTGGAGCGCCACCGTCGCCTTCGACGCGTGCGCCTGATCGAGCAGCACGGCGCGGTACGCCGCGGGCGCGATCCCTTGGTCGAACTGCTGGACGAAGGCGACGATGTCGGCGGTGTCCTGCGGGGTCAGGCCGAAGAACATCACGAACGCGTTCAGGTTCATCATCAGGCCCGTGTGCGCGAGCCCCGTCCCGAGCGGCGGGTAGATCAGGTTCACGGGCAACCCGGTGTTCAGGTCGGGCAGCGTGACCGTGCTCCACTGGACACCCGGTGTGGCGAGGTCGGCGTCCTGCTCCTTCTTGTAGAGCTCGTGGAACGGCGCGATCTTGAAGAATGCACGGCGTGGCTTCTGGTTGCCGAACCCGGCACCGTCGGCGACGAGGTCGTTGCTCGTCCCCGTCGGCATGTTGTGGCAACCCTCGCAGCCCTGCTTGAAGAGCCCCTCACCGCGCGTCGCGGCCGCGGCCGGGAAGCCCGGGAACAAGTTCGGCTGGAGCCGATCGTCGAGGAGGCGCTCTTCGTTCTGCGTCGGGTTCGGCGGGTTCTGCAGCGAGAACACGAACGACTGGAAGTCAGCGAAGTCGTTCGCGTTCAACGGAGCCGTCGCGCCGAGAAGGTTCACGAAGGCCGCGTTGAAGTCCGCGAGGTTGTTCTGCTGCTCGCCGCGCCAATGGAACGGCACCATACGCTCGATCCCGTCGAGCGTCTGCGTCACGAGCGGGCCCTTGTCGTCCATCGGCGACCCGAGGTTCCACGCGAGCATGTCCGTGCGGCCCTCGACGTGGCAGGAGAGGCACGACGCGTTGTTGTTCATCGAATGGCTCGCGCTGTACGCGACGCGCCGTCCGGCCTTGACCTTCGGTGGCGTCGGGTCGAGGCCGAGCTGGAACGTCAGTGCGTTGGGCCAGCCGAGCGTGACGATGTGCGCCTCGATCGTGTTCGTGCCCCAGCAGTACACGAAGAGGAGGTTGAGCGGCTGCGAGTACAGGAGGCCGCGCGGGATGCCGCCCGGCGCGACGTCGAACTCGTCGACGGGGAGGCCGGTGGGATCGAGGAGCACGACGTTGTCCGTCAGGAGCCCGCAGGTGACGGCGAAGCCCGTCGCGGAGTCGAACTCGATTGCGTAGGGCTGCCCCACGGTCTTCGTCGGGTCGAGGACGCCGCCCGGACGGTCGAGGTCCTGAATGGTGGTCGGCGCGACCACCGCTCCGCCCACGGGCGGCAGAGGGGAGATCGAGAGCCGGTTCTTCACGATGTCGCCCCGGATCGAGGCCTCGGTCTGCTTGTTCGGGTCCTTGTTGTTGGCGTCGGTGTTGAGCTGCCACAACGCACCCGTCACGGGGTTCACGCCGCACGCGAACTGGATCGTGCCGGCCGCGGTCGTCAGCGGCTGCACGGCGCCCGTCGCGCGGACGAGCCGGAAGAGGTCCTCGTCCTTCAGCTGCGTTCCGCCCATCGCGGTCGCGGCGAAGTCCACCACGGTCGGCCCCTGGTGCATGACGTTGAGCGGGTCGTTCGGCGTCCCGCGCGGCCCGGAGTTGTTGCCCGAGAAGAGCGGCGCGACGAGGACGTCCTTGTTCGCGTCGAAGCTCATGAAGAGCGGGTTCTTGCCCGGGATCTTGAAGACGCGCACGACCTTCGGTGCGGTGAGGTCGACCTCCACCACCGCGTCCGCCGCCTGGCAGGAGACGAAGGCGCGGTTGGTCGCCTGGTCGACGAGCAGGTCGCCCGGCTCACCGAGGATGCGACCGCTCGCGTCGCGCAGCTCGAGCAGCTGAAGCGTCTCGCCCGTCGCACGATCGAGGATCACGAGCGCGTAGGTGTCACGACAGGCCACGACGAGGCGTTCGGGGAGCCCGGTCGCGTTCGGATCGCTCCACAGCGCGATCGCCACGGGTGACTTCGGCGTGTGGAACACCTGGGAGGGGAGCCCCGACGCGTTGTCGAAGTGCAGCACGCGGCTCGCGTGCGTGTTCACCGCATAGAGGTTGAAGGCGCCCGGCGTGAGCACCATCGGGCGCACCGCGGGCGCGTTCAGGTTGACGTAGTCGCCCTCGACGTTGTCGAGGATGGCGTACGGCTGCGTGGGAGCCGGCGGGATCGTCGGCGGCGCGGCGGAACTCCCGCCGGACGACGACGAGGCCCACACCGGCGCCGTCGCGAGGGTCGCGAGGGCCAGAGAGGCGTAGCGGAGACAGTTGAGGTTCATGGAAACTCCAAAGAACTTCGGACGGCCCGGATTCCCCGCGCCGCGCGGAACGGCGGACCCGGAAACGGGACGAACCCCGGGCCCGAAGGGACCGAGGTGCGCGGCTGACGCAGGGGAGGCGAAACGCCACGCCGGATTCGCCGCGAGAACACCGCGAAACCTCGCGAAGCTACGCGCCGTCTTCCGCGATCAGGGATCGAACCGCTCGGTGACGTGCCGCGGACCGAGCGGACAAAGCTCCTTCGGCGCGGCGAAGAGCCGCTTGCGCACGCGCGCGATTCCGTCGTACCCCGCGTCGCGCACCGGGCGGGGGACGAGTGCCAGGAACTCGCCGAGCGCGCGCCAGTACCCTCCGAGGCGCCGGAGGAGGTGCACGACCGCCGCGGACTTCACCAGCACGCGTCCGTCCGCCGCGACGATCACGACGCTGTCGGGCAGCGTCGCGCGCACGTCGGGGGCGACCGCGCGCGCGAACGTCTCACCCTGCAGCGGCGCGAAGCGGAACGCGCGGCCGTCGGGGTCTTCCGCGAGCACGAAGCGCACGGCGCGCTGGCAAAGACCGCACGCGCCGTCGTAGTAGAGACGCTCGACGCGCTCGCCGCCGCGCGCGCGGATCCACGCGGGGTCGAACACGAGCACGAGGTAGAGCACGGCGGCGGCGAACGTCGGCGCGAGGACGGCTTCCGGCCGGTTCACGGCGGCGATCAGCACGCAGCGGGCCGCCAGGAGGCACCAGAACACCCTCCACGCGCGCGGCCACAGCGCGAGCGCCACGAGCGCGAACGGCAGCAACGCGAGCACGATCGATGCGCGTTGCAGGAATGCGGGCGCGGCGTCGCCCAGCGCGCGCAGGAAGAGCGCGCCCGCGTCGCTCTCCTCGTGCGCCCAGTCGGCGTAGTGCGCGGGGACCGACTCGAACATCCGTCCCAGGGCGGCGGTCGGAACCGGCAGCGCGAGCAGCATGGCCCCGGCGCGCATCGCGTACGCGACCCACGGGCGGAAGCTCCACCCGCCGGCTGGATCGGCTCGCCCCGACGCCGCGAGCGACCCGAACGGGGCCGGGGGCAGCGCGATGTGGACGAGGAGGAACCCCGCCAGCGACGGGATCACCGTGTGCAGCGCGAAGCCGGCGAACCCGAGCCAGGCGAGCGGCGGGAGGAGCAGCGCCGCGGCCAGCCGATCCTTCCAGCCGAGCGCGAGCGCTGCGCACGCGGCGAACGCGACGGCGAAGAGCGCCCAGGCCTGGAGCGCGTTCAGACCTGCGTCGAACGCCTCGCGGGCGATCCAGGAGTGGTGGAGCTCAAGCTCGGCCGCGCTCGGCGACTCCGCGAGCGAGTCGATCAGCCCGCGCGTCCAGAACCAAGCGAGGAGGAGGGCGAGGAGTGCGCGCCAGGCGGAGTACTGTCCGCCCGTCCAGCCGTTCGAGCGCGCCGAGGTCGTCGCCGGCCCCGAGGTCGGCGTGCTCGCCGCGGGCGCGGTCATCGCGCCGCGAGCTCCGCGCGCTTCTCCGCGGCGACCCGGTCGAGGAGCGCCGCGCTTTGCGCGCACTTCGAGCGCGCGGAGTGCTGCTCGGCCAGCGCGCGCGCGGCGCGGGCGCCCGTCGCGAGGCGTTCGGGCACGATCCAGCGGCGCAGCGCGCGCTCGAGCGCGTCGACGTCGTCCGCGCGCGCGAGCACGGCGCCGTCGACGTCCTCGGTGATCAGCTCGGACGCGCCGTTCGTGGCGCTCGTGATCGCGGGGAGGCCGCTCGCGAGCGCTTCGAGCGTCGTGTTCGCGAACGGGTCGTAGCGCGTCGGCAGCACGTACAGGTCGCCGAGCGCGTAGCAGGCCTCCGTGTCGCGCCGCCCGCCGAGGAACGACGCGCGTGCCGCGAGCCCGAGCTCCGCCGCGCGCGCCTCGAACCGCGGCTGTTCCGAGTCGTAGCCGACGACGGCGAGGCGCAGAGGGCCCGAGCGCGCGCTCGAGGCCGGTGAGTCGGTCCCAGAGGGGGCGCTCGGCGCATGCGAACTCGAACCGGCGCGCGCGCCGTCCGCGTGGGGGCTCGAATCGTCCCGCGCGACGCGCGCGAACGCCTCGAGCACGACGTCGAGGCCCTTGCGCCCGTACCCCGAGCCCAAGAACAGCACGACACGCTCGTCCGGCCCGATCCCGAGCTCGGCGCGCAGCAGAGCACCCATCGTCGCGCGGTGCGCGGGCGAGTAGCGCTCGAGGTCGACGCCGTTGTAGACGAGCTCGATCTTCTCGCGTGGCACGCCGTGGCGGCGCGCGACGTCCTCCGCGACCATCTTCGAGTTGACGACGACGCGCTTGTAGTTCCCCGGCCCGAGCGCGCGGGCCTCGATCGCGAGCGCGAGGCGGTGTTTGCCCGCGCGCGCGCCGACGAACTTCTCCCACGGCTTCAACGTCGCTGCGTGCGCGAGCTCGAGGTACGTCGCCTGGCATCCGCCGCCCAAGCGCACGACGTCGTGCGTCCACGCGCGGCCGAGGTCGTAGACGACGTCGTAGGCGGTCGCGCGCACGTGCTTCTCGACGGCGCGCGCGAAGGTCTTGATGCGCGCCGTGCCGCCGATCGCGAGCGGGCGGAGCTTCACGAAGCGCACGGCGGGGTGCGGCGGCGACTCGTGCGAGCGGCAGACGATCGTCACGTCGTCGCCGCGCTCGGCGAGGTAGCCGGCGACGAGGTTCAGGTAGCGCTCGGTGCCGCCGGTGTGGGCGTGGCGCAGGTGGACGAGAGCGACGCGCATCGATCGCGATGGTAGCCTCTCCGCCCTTCACGATGGAGCACGCCGCGAGGAAAGGCCGGTTCGCACGCGCGGTCGCCGCGTTCGCGCTCGGGTTCGTGCTGCTGGAGCTCGGCTGGCGCGCCTACCTGTTCGAGCTCGCGCCGCCGGAGCGGCAAGGCAAGTTCGCGCGGCTCGACCAGATGCCGGAGAGCGCGTTCCGCTTCCGCCCGCACCCGCACCTCGTCTACGCGCTGAACGAGCGCTTCGTCTCCGCCGACGGCAAGAACCGGCACAACGGGCACGGGACGCGCGGCCCCGATTTCGTCGTGCCGAAGCCCGCGGGCGTCGTGCGCATCGTGTGCATCGGCGGGTCGACGACGTACGAGACCGGCGTGAAGGACGACGCGGAGACGTACCCGGCGAAGATGGGGGAGCTCCTGCGGACGCGGCACGGCCGCGCGGACGTCGAGGTGATCAACGCGGGTGTTCCGGGCTACACGTCGTTCGAGAGCTTGATCCTGCTCGCACTGCGCGCGCTCGAGTGGCAGCCCGACTACGTCCTCTACTACGACAACACGAACGACGTCCACCCGCGCTTGGTCGAGCCCGCGGTGTTCGCGAGCGACGACGCGGGCTACCGCAAACCGTGGGACGACGACGTGCGCTGGTGGGACCATTCGCTCGTCGTGCGGTGGCTCGGCGTGCAGATGGGGTTCTCGCCGCGCAACGCGCTCGTCGATCGGGCGACGCGGGAGGAAAACCAAGCGCGCGACAAGGCGGACGCGCTCGCGCGGAACTCGCCGCAGTGGTTCCGCCGCAACCTGGAGGAGATGTCCGCGCTGTGCGCCGCGCGCGGATCGAAGCTGGTACTCGCGAGCTGGGCGTCGTGCCCGTCGAAGGGCGACTTCGCGGGCGAGGAGCTCTACCAGCGCGCCTTCCGCGAGAACAACGCCGTGCTGGCGGAGGTGGCGCGGTCGAACAAGCTCCCGTGGTTCGACTTCGAGCCCGCGATGTCGAAGGACCCCGAGCTGTGGGCCGACGGCGCGCACGTGAACGAGCGCGGCGCGGCGCTCAAGGCCGAGCTCTTCGCGCGGTTTGTCGCGGAGCACGTGCTCGGGCGCCGCTGAGACCCCGCTGGCCCGGCGGCTTCGGCTCGAATGCGGCGCGCGCTCCGGGATAGGCTTTCCGCATGAACTCGCGCAGCCGCTACGCCCCCCAGTTCGTCGAAGTCTCCCCGCGCCGCGTCACGCCGTACGCGACGGTCCGCGGCGCGCTCGCCGCGCTCGACAACGGCGGGCACTGGTGGAGCTTCACCGCCCGGAAGGGCGACGAGCGAATCGACGCCGGGGAGCTCGCGCGCGCGACCGGCGAGATGAGCTCCACGCCGCGCGCGTTCCTCGGGTTCGAGCTCGCGATCGCGGGCCTCGCGCCGGACGAACGCGACGAGGTGCGCGCGAAGCTCGCGCCGTCGCTGCGACGGCGCGTCGCGGCCGCCAAGATCGCGCACCTCGAGGCGGGAGCGGCGCTCGAGACGTGCGGCACGTCCTCGTGCATCGCCGCGGGAAAGGCGCGCATCGTCGGGAAGGCCGCGGTCGTCGTGACGCGGATCATCCTGATCGGGAAGATGCCGATGCCCGTCGAAGCGGAGGTCGAGTACACGGAGCTCGAGTTCGACGCCGGCGGGGGAGCGAAGGAGCGCGTCTTCGCGCGGACCAGCACCGGGAGCCGGCTCGCCGGCCGCATGCGCTACGCGGTCGCATTCCAGCGCGCGCGCGTGCGCTCGGTGCGCGGCGGCGAGGAGCTGCGACACGCGTTCGTGTGGGCGTACTCGCCGCTCGAGTGAGCGCCGCGATGGAGCTCAGCCCTTCGACTGGAACGGATCCTTCCCGTCCCACCACGCGCCCGGCGAGTACGTCCCGAAGTACCACTGGTGCCCCTCGGGGTCCGTGCACATGTAGCCGCGCGAGCCGTACTCCTCGTCCTTCAACGGATGCGTTATCACCGCTCCTGCCGCGACGGCGCGCGCATGATGCGCGTCCGGATCGGCGATGCGGATCGAGAGCGCGGACGTCACGCCGCCCGCCGCGCGCGGGCTCAGGAGACCGCGCTCCTTCTTGACCGTGCCGACCATGACCACCGCGTCGCCGAACGTGAGCTCGGAGTGCATCACGGTCCCATCCGGCCCCGGCACGACGAGGCGCTTCTCGAAGCCGAATGCGCGGCAGAGGAACTCGATCGCCTTCGGCGCGTCGTCGTAGTAGAGGCTCGGGTACAGGCTCGACGGGGTGGAGGGCGGCGTCATGCGCTCAGGATAGCGCGCGGCACGCGGGGGAGCGCCGTGTCCCGGAGGACTCCACGGGGCGAACGTCGGCGTGCGCTACGCGTCTTCGCGTTCGAGCGTCGCCAGCCCGCGCTCGACGTGCTTCGCGTGCAGCATCGACAGCACGGCGAGCAGCGTGCTCCCGAACGCGACGAGCAGCCCGCCCCAGAAGAGCGCGAAGCCGAGCGGGTCGATCTGCGCGAGGTCGAGCCCGCTCGCCGGTCGTCCGGCCGCCTTCTCGCTCGCGACCAGCGCGAGCATCCGGTAGCGGCCCCACAAGAGCGCGCCGAGCGCGAGCACGAGTGCGAGGAGCGCGTGCCGTCCGCGCCGGCGCGAACCCGCGCGGTGCTGCTCGAGTTCCGCGCGTGAGGGGGCGGCCGTGGCGGACGCGGCGCCGTTCGCGCGCGCGGCAGACGGCGCGCGCGGGGGCTTCGAGCTCGATCCAGAGCGCGGGGCGGACATGGGGCGAGGAGGATGCGGCACGGAACGCGGTGCGACAAGCATCCGGGCGCGGCGACGCCCGCGCACGACATCGCGACCGGCTTCCCGCAGAGCCGCGTGCGCATTTCTCCCGGTTCCGTGTCGGTCCGCGCGCCCCGCGTCGGCGTGAGGGAGCGAGGTGAACCCATGAACCCGCTCCGCTCCGTCCGGTCCCTGTCCCTCGTCCTCGCCGCCGCCGCGCTCGCGGTCACGGCGGTCGCCCAGCGCCACGTCGCGCCCGCGCCGCCGCACAACCCGCTGCCCGGCCCCGGCGGAGGCAAGGTCCCGCAGACCGCGCTCGCGCTCCCGCACGGCACGCTCGACCTGCGCGTCGAGCCCGCGCAGACCGCGGCGAACTCCGGCTTCCTCACGACCGAGTCCAACGCCTTCGTGAACGTGCCGCGCGCTTCGGCGACGTTCGTCGCGGACGCGGACGAGACCCCCCTCGCGGTCACGTTCTCCGCGGAGGCGTACACGAGCTCCGCCGTGGGCCGCCTGTTCGTGCGCGCGCTCGTCGACGGCGTCGTCGCGGCCCCCGCGGACGTGGTCTTCACCGAGGGCGGGTTCCAGGGCGCGCGCTCGTTCACCTTCACCGCCAAGGTCGATCGCGGCGTGCACACCGTCGAGATCCAGTGGCTCGTCGACCCCGGCGTCACGGGTTCGCTGCGCTCCGAAGCGCTCGAGCTCCGCCACGGCGCCAAGGTGTGGCACACGACGCCGCCGAGCGGCCCCGACGTGCAGACGACGACGTCGAGCTTCGTCCCGGTGCCCGGCGTGAGCGTGCCGTTTTTCGTCCCGGCCGGTGGACGCGCGATGGTCGGCTTCAGCGCGGAGACGGTCGTCCTCGGCGCGAACAAGCGGCTCTTCGTGCGCGCGCTCGTCGACGGCGTCCCGTGCGCGCCGGGCGACGTCGTGTTCGCCGGGCGCTCGGCCCGCCAGGTGCACGCGATGCGCTTCGGAACGCCGGCGCTCGCCGCGGGGTGGCACACCGCGACGTTCCAGTGGCTGATCGACGCCGGCGGCGCCGGCACGCTCGGCGACCGCACCGCGTGGGTGACGACGGAGGACGCATCGGCCGGTGGCCATGAGAGCATCGTGGTCGCGCCGAGCGGGCCGTCGATCTCGACCGCGTCGAGCACGTGGGCCGCGGTGCCCGGGCTCTCCGCGCTCGTCGCGCTCCCGCCGAACGCCGAGATCGCGGCCGCGTTCAGCGGCGAAGTGCAGGGCGGCAGCGCGGGAGTGCTCGAGATGCGACTCGTCACGCCGGGACCGACGACGAGCGACGTCGTCGTGCTCGCGCAGGGCGGCTTCTCCTTCGAGACGCAGTCGTTCACGTTCGACAGGAAGCACGTCTTCCTCCCGACCGCCACCTTGAGCGGGATCTGGGTCGAGTGGCGCGCCGTCGGCGGGCTCGTCTCGATGGGGGATCGCTCGCTGCACTTGACGATCGAGCGCGGGCTCGTGCCGGACCTCGCGGAGGCGCCGGCGATCGGGCGTGGATCACAAGACTCGCCGGACGGCCGCCTCGTCGAGGCGGCGATCGGCACGCGCAAGGTGCTCACGCTGATCCATCGGATCCCGCGCGTCGCGCCGAACGACGTCATCCCGACGATCCCCGCCGTCACGGACGCGCTGTACGGCGCGGACAGCATGGCGGATTACTTCGCGAAGGTCTCGGGCGGACGCTTCGGCCTCGTGAACGCGGGCGTGCTCGAGTACGACGCGCTGAAGTCGGAGGGCCACTACTGGAACCACGACGCGTTCGACTGCGGCAAGCCGCTGGCGGACGGGTACACGGGCGGTCATGCCGAGCGTTGGGCCGAGGTCGTGCAGCTCGCGGCGGCCGACGTGGACTTCGCGTCGTACGACACGGACGGCGACGGCATCCTGCAGCCGGAGCGCGAGCTCGCGGTCCTGATCGTCGTGCCCCAGGGCGGCACGGCGGGCTTCACGCGCGACCTGAACGCGCTCTGCACGGGCGCGCCGATCGTCGTCGACGGCGTCGTCGTGCCCGCGATCAGCGAGTGGTTCACGAACGCCCCCGACGTGAACTGGGAGGTCCCGGCGCACGAGCTCGCTCACTTGATCCTGGGGCTCACCGACCTCTACGCGAACAACTTCAACTTCGACACGGAGGTGGGCTCGCTCTCGCTCATGGGGGACAACCTGTCGACGACGAGTCACCTCGACGCGTTCCACAAGCTCGCGCTGGGCTGGGCGACGCCGAGGTACGCGCCGGTGGACGGCCCGTACGAGCTCGGCGACGTCAAGGAGAGCGGCGAAGTCCTCGTCCTGCCGCGCGACGCCGACGGCGACGGGATGGAGTGCTTCCTCCTCGAGACGCGGCGCACGAACTTCGACCACGCGCTGTACGACGAGGTGATCGGCGCGAACGGCGTGGTCGTGTGGCACGTCGTCGAATCGGCGGCGCAGAACTCCATGCCGCCCGGCTGCACGACGCTCGCCGAGTGGGCGAGCGTCAGCGGCAACGGCCGTCGCGCGCTCCGCGTCCTTCGGCCCGGCATCGACTACGCCGGCGGCGGGGCTTCCGACTGGACGAGCGGGAGCTACGACCTCCTCGACGACGGCCGCTCGTGCCCCGGCGCGATGGTCGTGCGCAACGCGCTCGAGTGGGCGGACGGCTCGGCGAGCGGCTGGAACCTGATCGGATTCGCGGACGCGGGGCCCGCGAAGACGTTCGCGGTCGTGCGCGACTGAGCCACTCCTTTCGACGATGGGCTCGCCACGCGCACAGTCCCGCCGCGCCGCATCGCTCGCTGCTGAGAGCCCATAGAACCCCGTGCAATCCAGGACCGGTCCTCCGGTCCTGGATTGTGCGGGGTCCGTGATGCGAAGCACACGCGTGTGTTCCGTTGCGTCCCTCTGCCCTGGGTCGTCCCATCCGGCAAAGGCGTCCCGACCGACGCCACTTCCCACACCCGTTGGGCTGCGCGCACTCCCCCGCGCCATGGAGCTGCAGGAGCCGCCGCGGGGCAACTCACTCCACGACGCGCGCGGGGCGGACGCCGATCGTCGCCTCGCGCGCGCCCAGCACCGCGTGCCCGCGGTGGGCGGAGCGCGAGCTGCTCGCCGCCTCGAGGTAGCTCCCGCCGCGCCCGCAGCGCTCGCGCCCGCCCTTCCACAGGCGCAACCCGCTCTCCGCCTCCGTGGGGAGCGCGTAGAGCGCGTACTCGTCGCGACACCACTCCCACACGTTTCCCGCCGTGTCGTGCAGGCCGAGAGGATTCGCGCGGTAGGTCCCGACGGGCGCGTGCACGACGTGCCCGTCGTCGTACTCCGGCCAGTCGTGCACGCCGGGCCAGGGCACGCCTGCGCGCATCGCCGCCGCGTCCGCGATGTTCGCCGCATCCGCGAGCGAGTCGCGGTCGGGCCCCGTCCACCACGGGGTGCGAGTCCCGGCGCGCGCCGCGTACTCCCACTGCGCCTCGGTGGGCAGCACGAGCCCGAGCTTCTGCAGCGTCGCGTCCGCCTCGTCCCACGCCATGTGTTCGACGGGATGGCGCAGGTCGACCGTGTGCGGACCGTGTCGTTGACCGGCGAGCATCGCGCTCGGGTTCGCGCCCGTGAAGCGCAGCCACTGCCCCTGCGTCATCTCGTACTTCGAGAGGAAGTACGGCGCGAGCACGACCTCGTCCACGGGCTGCTCGTCGGGACGCGCGAACGGGTCTTCGTCTTCCGGAGACGAGCTCGCGCCCGGCGGCGAACAGCCCATGCGCACGCTCCCCGCCGGGAGGAGCACGAGCACGAGCGCCGTCTCCGAGTCGATCGCGAGCCGGCCGTCGGCGCCGCGCTCCGGGACACGGCCCGTGTTCAGCTCGGCGAACTCCCACAGCCCCGAGTCGGGGTCGGGACCGAGCGGTACGAGCCCCAGCTGCGGAGCGAGCTCGAGGCCCGCGTACCGCGGCGACCGAGCGGGATCTCGGATCGCCGCGCTCGCGGCGCGCCAAGCCTCGGCGTGGGTCTCGGTCGCGAGCCGTCCGATCCCGACGGCGCGCGCCGCGCGCGCCTCGACCTCGGCGACGAGGCCCGTCCCCGCGGCATCGAACCGTGCGAGCTCGGCGAGCAGTTGAACGAGCTCGGCGTGCTCCCAGCGATCGGCCGGTGCCGCGAAGTCCCACGTGATGCGCTCCGCGGTCGCGCGTTCGAGCTCCACGATCTCGCGTTCGAGCTGCGCGATGCGCTCGTCGAGCCCGCGCAGGTCGCCCCTTCCGTGCTCGAGCCGCCAGCGCATCGACGCGAGCCGCGTTTGCGCCGCGTCGAGCTCGCCGGCGCGCGCGTGGAGTCCGCGGTCGCGCTCGGCCGCTTCGGCGCCGTACGGCAGGGCACGGGCGCGGAGCCGCGCGAGCGCGTCCTCGTGCTCGGGCCGGCGGGCGCAGATGACGCGCGCGGCGTCGAGCCACGCTTGCAGCGCAGGCGCCGTCGTCGGACGCGCGGGCCAGAGACGGTCGGCGGCGGCGCGCAGGTCCTCGAGCTGGCGGAGGTCGGAGAGTCGCTGCACGTCCGCGAGCCGGGACTGCGCGGTGCGCGCGGACACGGCGATCGCGATGCCCGCGGCGACGAGCAGGCCGGCGGCGACCGCGGCGGTTCCGAACGCGAGTCGATGGCGCGCGACGAGCTTCCGCGCGCGGTACCCGAGGCCGTCGCCCTTCACGGCGACCGGCCGACCATCGAGGTGGCGCCGCAGGTCGTCCGCGAGGCGCTCGACGGACGCGTAGCGGCGCTCCGGTTCCTTGCGCATCGCCGCGAGCACGATCGAGTCGAGGTCGCCGCGCAGCGCGCGGGCGAGCGCGCCCGGCGTCGTTCCGCGCCGACGAGCGCGCTCGTCCGCGTTCGCACCCGCCGTCGCCGACGCGCTCGGACGCGTGGGCGTGCGCTCGCAGATCGCGCGTGCGAGCTCCGGCGCGCGGACCGTCTCGGCCGGATAAGGGCTGATGCCGGTCAGGAGCTCGTGCAGCATCACGCCGAGCGAGTAGACGTCGCTCGCGGTCGAGATCGGCTCGCCGCGGACCTGTTCGGGGCTCGCGTAGCGCGGCGTGAGGAGCCGCTCGTGCTCCTGCGTGCGGACCTGGAGCGTGTCGTCGTCCTCGAGCAGCTTCGCGATCCCGAAGTCGAGCAGCTTCGGCCGCCCCGAGCCCTCGACGAGCACGTTCGCGGGCTTGAGGTCGCGGTGCACGACGAGGTTGCGGTGCGCGTACTCGACGGCGCCGCACACCTCGATGAAGAGCGCGAGGCGTTCGCGCACGCCGAGCCGCGCGGCGTCGCACCAGCGGTCGATCGGCGCGCCGAGGACGAGCTCCATGACGAGGTACGGCCGGCCGTCGCCGAGCGCGCCGCCGTCGATCAGGCGCGCGATGCACGGATGCTCGAGGCGCGAGAGCGTCCGGCGCTCCTGGACGAAACGCGCGAGGACGCGCGCGCTGCTCTCGGCGTGCACGAGCTTGACGGCCGCGCGCTGCTCGAAGCCGGACTCGATTCGGCGCGCGCTCCACACGCTGCCCATTCCGCCCGTGCCGATCTGCTCCTCGAGCAACCAACTCCCGGCCGCGAGCCCCGCGCGCGGCTCGAGGACGGGCTGCGCGGGGAGCTCGCGCGCTGTCGCCGCGAGCGCTTCGGCCGTCGTCGCCGCGCTGGGGAGCGCGAACGGATCCTCCGGGACCGCGTCGGCGGCGAGGAGCGCCGCGAGCTCGCGTCCGAGCTCCGTGTCGCTCGCGCGCAACGCCGCGAGCCGCTCCGCGCGCGCGTCGGGCGGGAGCTCGAGCAGCTCGAAGAAGAGCGCTTCGATCCGGGGCCAGGGCGTTGTCACGGCGTTCTTCCGGGGGGCGGTGTCGTCACGGCGTTCCTCGGAGTCGGAATCGTCACGGCGTTCCTCGGGGGCGGTGTCGTCACTGCGTTCCTCGGAGGCTGTGTCGTCACTGCGTTCCTCCGGGGCGGTGTCGTCACTGCGTTCCTCCGGCCCCCTCGGTCTCGAGGGCCGCGCGCAGCCACGCGCGGGCGAGGCGCCAGTCGCGCTCCACGGTGCGCTCGGAGACCTCGAGCACGCGCGCGATCTCTGCGTGTTCGATGCCGGCGAAGAAGCGCAGCTCGACGACGCGCGCCTTGCGCGGGTCGAGCGCGGCGAGGCGCTCCAACGCGGCGTCGAGCGCGATCCAGTCCGTTTCGGGTTCCGGAACGGGCTCCGCCGCCTCGAGCGCGTCGAGGCCGACCTTGCGCGCGTTCGCTCCGCGCTTCAGCGCTGCGCGCCGCTGGGCGTGGTCGACGAGGACGCGGCGCATGGCGAGCCCCGCGACGGCGAGGAAGTGAGCACGGTCGTTCCAGTCGTGGCGCGACTCGCGCGCGAGGTCGAGCCATGCTTCGTGGACGAGTCCGGTCGGCTGGAGCGTGTGGTCCGCGCGTTCGCGCGCCATCTGCCGCGCCGCTTCGCGCCGCAGCTGTTCGTAGACGGCGGGCAAGAGGCGCTCTGCCGCGGTGCGGTCGCCCGCCCGCCAGTCGGCGAGGAGGCGCGTGACGTCGGTGCGCGGGTCCATGCGGGGGTGGGCCCCGGACGCGCGCGCGGGCCGGGGAGACGCGTCGATTGTAGCGCTCGCGCCGGCGACCTCGCTTCGCCTCGCCGTCACGTCGATCGGGGCGCGCGCTCGGAGTACGCGGGGCGCCGCGCTACCCTCTGCGGCCGGAATGAGCGCGCCCGAGAAGCTCACGATCCTGCACGTCGACGCCGAGAAGGGCTTCTCGGGCGGCGAGGTGCAGGTCTTCCTCTTGATGGAGGGTTTGCGCGCGCGCGGGCACCGCTCGATCCTCGCGGCGCCGCCGGGGAGCCAGGCGCTCGAGCGCGCGGTCGCGAGCGGCTTCGACGTCGAGCCCGTGCGCATGTCGTCCGAGCTCGACCTGACGGCCGTGTCGCGCCTCCAGAAAGCGATCCGCGAGCGCCGCCCCGACCTCGTCCACCTGCACACCGGGCGCGCGACGTGGCTCGGCGGGCTCGCGGCGCGCCTCGCGCACGTCCCCGCGATCACGACGCGGCGCATGGACCGGCGCGTGAAGAAGAACTGGCGCACGCGCCTCGTCTACGGGACGCTCGTGCGGCGCGCGGTCGCGATCTCGACGCCGGTGAAGCAGTGCCTGCTCGACGGCGGCGTCGACCCCGCGAAGGTCGACCTCGTGTTCAGCGCCGTCGATCCCGACGCGCTCCGGCCGAGTTATCCGCGCGAGCTCGTGCGGGCGAACCTCGCGACGGGGGCGGACGAGCTCGTGCTGCTCGTGCTCGCGACGCTCGTCGAGCGCAAGGGGATCGACGTCCTGCTCGGCGCGCTGGCGGCGCTGCGCGCGCGCGGGCTCGATCCCGTCCTGTGGATCGCGGGCGACGGTCCGGCGCGCGAGAAGCTCGAGGAGCTCGCGCGCGCGCTCGAGCTCGGCGAACGCGTGCGCTTCCTCGGCCGCCGCGCGGACGCGCCCGACCTGCTCGGCGCGTGCGACGTGTTCGTGCTGCCCGCGCGCAAGGAAGGCCTCGGCGTCAGCGCGCTCGAGGCGATGGCCGCGGGGCGCGCCGTCGTCGCGAGCCGGGTCGGCGGGCTCGCCGAGGCCGTGCTGGACGAAGAGAGCGGCCTGCTCGTCCCGCCCGACGACGTGCGGGCGCTCGCGGACGCGCTCGAGCGCGTGCTGCGCGACGCGGAGCTGCGCGCGCGCCTCGCCGCCGGCGGCCCGCGCCGCGTGGCGCAGGGTTTCCTCGGGAGCCAGATGGTCGAGGCCTACGAAAAACGGTATCGGAGCGTCCTCGAGGAGTCCCGAGGTTGACGAGCGAACGCCCGAAGCTGAGCGCCTGCATCATCGCGATGGACGAGGAAGACCGCATCGCGGACTGCCTCGCCTCGCTCGACTTCTGCGACGAGGTCCTCGTCGTCGACTCGCACTCGAAGGACGGCACGCGCGAGCTCGCGGCGCGCCTCGGCGCGCGCGTGATCGAGTGCGACTGGCCCGGTCACGTCGCGCAGAAGGAGTTCACGATCCGCGAAGCGCGCCACGACTGGGTGCTCTGCGTCGACGCGGACGAACGCATCTCGCCCGAGCTCCGCGCCGAGGTCCTCGCGCTGCGCGACGCGGGCTTCCCCGGGAAGGCGGGGTGGCGCTTCCCGCGCCTCTCGTCGTACCTCGGCCGCTGGATGACGCGCGGCGGCTGGTATCCCGACCGGCAGCTGCGCTTGTTCGATCGCCGCCGCGGGTACTGGGGCGGGAACAATCCGCACGATCGCGTCGAGCTCGACGGTCCGGTAGGGGAGCTTTCCGGGAACCTGCTCCACCATCCCTATCGGAACTTGGGCGAACACCTGCGCACGATCGACAAGTACACGACGATCATGGCGGAAGGGCTCCATCGGCGCGGCAAGCGGGCGGGGATCTTCGATCTCACGCTGCGGCCCTCAGCGCGCTTCTTCCGCTCCTACGTGCTCAAGCTCGGGTTCCTGATGGGCTGGCGCGGGATCGTGCAGGCGTACCTCTCCGCCTACTACGGGCGGCTCAAGTACGTGAAGCTCTACGCGCTGCAGAACGCGGGCGAGTGCGCCGTGCGTCCGGCGTGGCCGGGCGAGGTGCGCGGCGGTGCCCCAGCGAGCCCGGCGTCCGGTCGCGCTGCGGCGAACGGGCCCGAGCGCGACGGCGCGAGCGGTCCGCGGGCGAGCGCGGCCTCCCCGAGCGGCGTCGCCGCGAGTTCTCTGTCTTCGAGCGGCGTCGCCGCGAGCGCCGAGTCCTCGAGCGGCGCGCCGGCGAGCGAAGCGCGCTCCGGCGGGGCGAAGGCGGGCTGAGGGCGCATGCTCGCGAAGCTCGCGGCACTGGAGCAGCGTCTGGGCCCGAAGGGGTTCGGCCTCGTCGTCTTCCTCGCGCTGCTCGTCGCGCGCTCGTACCTGCTCGCGGACCCGCCGTACTGGGACGCGCTGATGGGCGCCTTCCCGCAGGGCGTCTGGCTCGCCGAGCACGGCTTCGACCTCGCGGGGCTCCTGACGCAGGAGAAGGTCTTCGTCGACGGCGGCCCGAACGTCTACCCGTTCAGCCTCTACCCGCTCGCGATCGGCGCGCTGCTCGCCACGGGCGTCGCGCCCGCGACCGTCTTCGTCGTGTTCCACGTCGCGAGCCTCGCCTGCGCCGCCGTCGCGGCGGGAGCGCTCTACTCCGTCGCGCGCGCGCGCCTGCCAGCGCCGGCCGGGTTCCTGCTCGCGATCGCGTTCGTCACGGCGCCCTTGTTCCAGGCGACCGCGTGCCAGATGAGCCTCGACATGCCGCTCGTCGCGTGCACGGCACTGTCGCTCGCTGCGATGGACCAGCGCCGTTTCGGAGGCGCGTTCGGGTGGGCGCTCGCCGCGCTCCTCGTGAAGTACACGGCGGTGATCCTGATCGGCGCGAACCTCGTCCTCTGCGTCCTGCTCTGGTGGAAGCCGCGCTGGTGCGGGCTCGCCGCGGAGGCGAGTTCGCCGGAGGAGCGCGCGCGGGCGGCGCGGGGTGCGCTCCTGCACGCCTTGTTGCTCGGCGTGTTCCTGGTCGAGGTGCTGCTCGTCGCGCGCTACGCGAAGGAGCCCGCGTTCCTCGACCCGTTCGGCGGGTGGAAGCACCTCTTCCTGCGCCGGCTGTGGACGATCCCCGAGTACGGCCTCGCCGTGCTGCTGTTCCTCGCGGGCCTGCCGCTGCTCGTGAAGCGCATGCTCGGCGGCCACGCGCGGTGGATCCAGGTGCAGTGCGGCGTGTTCCTCGTCGCGTTCCTCCTCTTCTACGGTCAGTACACGAACACGCTGCCCCGCTACTTCCTGCAGAGCTACCCGGTGCTCTTCCTGTGGCTCGCGCTGTCGCTCTACGGCAGCGAAGGCGAGTCGCACGTGCGCGCGGGCGTGTTGATGGTCGCGACGGCGTTCCACCTCGTGAATCAGAACGGGCTCTTCTATCCGTCGCGTCCGAGCGGATGGACCGTCCCGACCGTCGTCGGCGAGATCGCGGGCAACGACGGGTACGTCCTGGAGCGCTCGATGGAGTACCGCGACGACCTGCGGTTGAACCAGGACCTCGCGCGCGCGCTCGAGGCGTTCCCGCGCGAGCGCACCGTCGTCGTCGCGAACTGGCCGCTGCTGCAACTCCTCGCCGTGCCCGAGCTCGGTTACGTCGACCGTCCGTGGCGCACCGCGTCGCCCGACATCCCGCTCTCGTACGACGAGCACGCGGTCTCGTACTGGGACCTCTATGCGAAGGGCGCGCGGCCGCGAAAGCTAGAGCCCGACGTCGACGTCGTCTGGGCGCTGACGCCGAACACGTTCTCCGGGCCGCAGACGACCTTGAGCACCGCGAACGACGAGTTGCTCGTCGAGGTCGCGCGCGGCGCGCACCGCGCATTCCTCGTGCGACGCCGGGGGTGGGAATGACGGCGCGCGGGGAGCGCGGCGTCCGCGCCTGGCTCGCGCGCAGCGTGCTCGCCGCCGCCGCGACGTTCGGTGCCGCGTACGCGCGCATGGAGCTCGTCCCCGACGTGTCCGGCGGCGCAGGGCTCCTGCGCAACGCGCTCCTGTCGTCGGGCGTCGAGGTGCTCGTGCCGCCCGGCCCCGCGGCCGAGCGTTGTGCGCGCATCGCCGCCGCGCGCCCCGCGAAGGAGCCGATCGAGCCGCGGCTTGCGGTGCGCGCTCCCGATGCACCGGGCACGCCGGACGCGCCGCGCGTCGTCGTCGGCACGGCGTCCGAGGCGCTCGCCGCGCGCTTCGCCCGCGCGCTGGGCGTCGACTTCGTCCGCGCGGGTGAGTTCCGCTACCTCGGCCAGGTCTTCGACCGGCCCGACGACGTGCTCGTGGCGACGTGGCGCGATCCCGACCGGCCCGCGCTGCCCGTCACGCTCTTCTTCGGCAACGACCTCGCGCGGCTCGCGCTCGACCTCGACGCGCCGCTGTGGGGCTGGAAGCCGAACGTGCGCGTGCTGCGCGGCGGCGAGACCGCGCTCGAGGCGCCGCTGGAGCTCGACGGTCGCTGCGTGAAGGAGCGCATCGTGCGCCCCGCGCAGGCGCGCGCGGTGCTGCGCGCGCGCTACGTCCCGCTGCCGGAAGACCCCGCGGCGTTCTGGGGCCGGCGCGCGCCCGAGGTCGACGACGCGCGCGCGCGCGACTACTTGCTCGCGAGCGCGAACGCCGCGATGCGCGCCGCGACGTGGGCGTCGCCCGGCGCTCCAGCGACGCCGTGCGAGCTCGTCCTGCACGCCGCGGCGGAGGACTTCGAGCGCTGGACGGGCGTGATCGAGCTCGGCCTCGCGAACACGCACACTCGCGTCGTGCACGCGCTCCTCGCGCCGGCGTCGAGCGGTCTCCCGGACGATCGCGGCGCCGCCGTCGCGCGCGCGACGGTGGAAGAGCGCCTCGGCCCGTGCTTCGAGACGTGGCTCGTCGAAGGCGCTCCCGTGTGGGCGGCGCAGCGCTGGTACGGGCGCGAACTCGGCGCCTGGACGGGTCACCTGCAGCGCGCGGGGCTCGCGCTCCCCGTCGAAGCGCTGCTCGATCCGAACAGCGACCGGCGCCACTCGCGCCATCTTCTCGCGCCGCTGCGCGCGGAGCTCTTCGGGCTCGTGCTCGAGCGCGAGGGCGCCGAGCGCGCGCGCGCGCTGTGGACCGGCGCCGCGCGTGGTGCGTCGAGCGCGGAGCTCGAGGCCGCGTTCGCCGCGCGGCTCGAAGCGCGCGCGGCCGCTGCGCCGCCGCCCGCGCGCGCTCCCGCCGAGCGCCGCGTCGCGCGCGGTCTCGCGGGCGTCGTGATCTCGCCGCCGGCGTACGAGCGCGCGAGCGCGCCCTCGGGGTACGGATCGCGCGCGGGTGCCCTGAACCTCGCGCGCGCGCGCGAGCTCGGCGCTTCCGTCGTCGCCTTCACGAGCTCGCTCGCCGCCGAGCCCGACCCCGCGCCGCGCGCCGGTCCGCGCCGCGACCGACGCTTCGGCGCCGTCGAGGGCGACGTCGAGCTCTTCGCCGCGCTGTGCGAGGCGCGCGCGACGGGCGCGACGACCGCGCTCCTGCCGCAGCTCCTCTCCGGCGCGGGCGGGAGCTGGAGCGGGAGCTGGCTCCGCAACGGCGAAGCGGACTGGCGCGGGTTCTTCGGCACGTACCGGCGCTTCGCGACGCACTACGCGCTCGTCGCCGAGCTCGCGGGTTGCGACGTGCTGTCGCTCGGCGGCGGACTGCTCGAGACGACGCGGCTCACCGTCGAGGGCCGGCGCGGCAGCGCCGAGGAGCTCGAGTGGAAGTCCGCGGGCTGGGGAAGCGTGATCCGCGCCGCGCGCGCTTCCTTCGGCGGGCGGCTCACCTTCCTCGCGGGCTCGGCCGAGGAGGTCGAGAAGATCGCTTTCTGGAAGGAGCTCGACCTCGTCGGCCTCGAGCCCCGCATCGAGCACCGTCCGCAGCGCGGGCTCGACCCGCGCGACGGCCTCGCGGTGTTCCACGCCGTGCTCGCGGCGACGTGGCGGAGCGCGGCCGACGTCGCGCGCGCGGCGGAGCGTCCGCTCTTCGTCGCGCCGCTCTCCTTCCCGCCGTTCCCGTCCCCCGAGGACGCGCGCCTCGGCCCCGGTTCCTTCGCGGAGCCCGCGCGCATCGCGGTGTTCGAGCGTTGCGCGGAGCTCGCGCGCACGACGCGCGAGGGCACGGACGCGGTACTGCTCGGCCGCTGGAGCACGGACGCGCACGACGAAGGCCTCGGCCCGCGCGACCTCGTGCTCCCGCTCGCGACGGCGCGCGCGGCGTTCGAGGCGCTCGCGCGCGCGGGGTACGGCGTGCGCGATTGACGCCCTGAAACGTCCACTTCCGCGCAACGAGTCCCGCCATCGCCGGGGTGGAGAGTAGGCTGGAGGAGTCGCGGGCTTCTCCCGCCTCTCCCGGAGGTTTCATGGTCCCCTCGATCGTCCGCGCCCTCGTCCCGCTCGTCCTCGCCCTCCCGTTGGCGGCCCAGTGTCCCGTGTGGCGCGGGCTCGCTTCGAACTACACCCCCGGAATCGGCCCGCTCACGCTCGCGGTCCACGACTCCGGGGCGGGGCCCGAGCTCTTCGTCGGAGGCGTGTTCACCGCGTTCGAGGGCACGCCGGCGATCGGTTGCGCGCGCTTCGACGGCGTGCAGTGGCACGCGGCCACGGTCCCGTTCGGCGGCGCGGCGTGGGCGCTCGAGGAACTCGACCTCGGCTCGGGGCCCGTCTTGTGGTGCGCGGGGTACGGGCTCCAGCGGTGGAACGGCACGGGGTGGGTGTTCGACTTGAACTCGCCGACGAGCGACACGATGCGCGCGCTCGCCGTGTACGACGCGGGGAGCGGGAAGGAGCTGTACGCGGGCTTCGCAACGTGTGTTCCGCCGTCGACCTGCTCTTCGGGCAACCTCTACCGACGCTCGAATGGCGTTTGGTCCCCGGTCGGAACGCAGCTGCTCAGCGGAGCGTTCGAAGCGCTGGCGGTCTACGACGACGGCTCCGGACCCGCGCTCTACGCCGCGGGCAAGGAGCTGCGGATCGGCGGCGTCCTCGCCGGAGAGGTCGTCCGCTGGGACGGGACGAGCGTGACTGCGCTGCCTGCGCAACCGGGCTTCGACGTGCACGCGCTCACGGTCTTCGACGACGGATCCGGTCCCGCGCTCGTCGCGGGCGGGCGCACGTCCGCGTCGCTCACGAACGGCATCGTCTCCGCGTGGCGCGGCGGTGCGTGGACCCAGCTCGGTCCCGAACTCGTGAGTGCGGCAGGATCGCTGGGGCGCGTCAGCGACCTCGTCGTGTTCGACGACCTCGTCCATGGCCCGAGCCTGTTCGCGTCGGGCGTGTTCGCGGGCGCCGGCATCGGCGACGCGCTGAACGGTGTCGCGCGCTGGGACGGTGTGTCCTGGAGACGCGTCGGCGGCGGTGTCACCGGCAACGACGTCCTCGCGCTCGCGGTCTGGCCGCACGCCGGAGCGCCGAGCGAGCTCTGCATCCTCGGCGACTTCACCGCGGCGGGCGGGGTCCCCGCGGCGCGCGTCGCGGCGTGGGCCGGCTGCGACGAGGCGGGCTCGGGCTTCTGCGCGGGCGACGGCGTCGACCCGCAGGTGCTCGCGACGTGCCCGTGCGCGAACGTCGGCGCGCAGGGCCACGGTTGCGCGAACTCGGTGAACGCGAGCGGCGCGCGGCTCGACGCGAGCGGGCGGCCGGAGTTCGACGACGTGCTGCTCCACGCGCAGGGGATGCCCGCGACGGCGCCCTGCCTCTTCTTCAAGGCAAGCGGCGTCGTGGGCGGTGGTTTCCAGGCGGGGGACGGGATCTTCTGCCTCGGCGGAGCGCTCATCCGCCTCGGGTTGCAGTCGACGTCGGGCGGGAGCTCGTCGTATCCCGTGGCGGGTCAGCCGAGCGTGAGCCAGCGCGGCGGCAACGTCGTCGGCTCGGGACAGCTCGCGTACTACCAGGCGTTCTATCGCAACGCGGCCGCGGCGTACTGCCCGCCCGAGACGATCAACGTCACGAACGGCTACGTGATCGCGTGGTGAGCGGGCGCGCCTGGGGGAGCGTCGTCGTGTTCTTTCCATGGTGCCGCGCCGCGGTGGACGCGCGGTGCCAGCTCCCGTAGAGTCCCGCCCCTTCACGACCGGGCGGGGCGGCGTCGCGTCGACGCCGACGAGGGGCATGAGCGGAGCGGAGCACGATTCGAAGGGCAGCGGCGTGTTCGCGCCCGGGATCCGTCGCTTCCTCGTCGGCTCCGCGTGCATGGGGGCCGCGTGGGCGATCCCGTGGTCGATCCTGCCGCTCTACCTGGACCGGCGCGGCTTCTCGAAGGAGGAGATCGGGCTCGTCGTGTCGTGCGACGCGTGGGGGAAGGTGCTGATCGCGCTGCCCGCCGCGTTCGTGCTCGGACGCCGCGCGACGCGCCCCGTGCTGCTCGCGGCGACGCTCGCGGCGGGGATCGCGTACTCGCTCCTGCCGTGGATGCCGAGCCTCGTCGCGCTCATGGCCTGCACGCTGCTCGCGGGGCTCGCGTGGTCCGTGCACTTCGTCGCGATCGCGCCGTTCCTGTATCGCAACAGCGCGGCGCCCGAACGCGCGCGCCTCTTCGGCTGGTCCGAGGCCGTGCACACGGGCGCGGCGGTGCTCGGAGCGCTCGGGAGCGCGCGCCTCGTCGCGTTCCTCGCGCCGCGGGTCGCGGGCGGAGAGCGCGAGGCGCTCGCGATCGCGCTCGCGACGGCGGGCGGGCTCGCGCTCCTCTCGGCCTGGCCGTACGCGCGCATCGTCGAGGCACCCGTCGAGCCCGGCGAGCGCGCGGAGCGGCCGATGGACGTGCTGCGGCGCGAGCGCGCTCGGCTCCTGCGCTTCGCGTTGCCGCAGCTCTGCATCGCGCTCGGCGCGGGGCTCGTGATCGCGTTCCTCGGGCTCTACTTCCAGGACCGCTTCGGGCTCGCGCCGTCCGCGATCGCGGAACTGAACGCGGTGGGCTGGCTCCTGATGACGCTCGGCTACCTCGTCACGCCGAGCTTGCAGCAGCGCTTCGGTTACGTCGGGAGCATCGTCCTGCTCGAGCTCGCGTCGATCCCGTTCTTCCTGGTGCTCGCGTTCACGCACTCGCTCCCGTTCGCGATCGCGGGTTTCCTCGCGCGCGGCGTGCTGATGAACGCGGCGACGCCTGTGCTCAAGAACTTCAGCATGCACGCGACGCCGCGCGACGCGCGCGCGCTGCAGAACGGCGTGACGAGCTTGGTGTCCGGCGTCGGCTGGGCGATCTCGCCGCGCCTGGGCGGGTGGCTGCTCGACCACACGGGGAACGACTACACGCGGCTCATCTGCATCACGGTCGCGTTCTATCTGCTCGCGGCGTCCACGACCTGGTACTTCCTGCGGAAGCTGGAGACCGCCGAGCGCGCGCGCCTGGACGACTCGGCCGTCGCGCCCAACCCGTAGCCCGGGGCGCCGAACTCACGGGGGGCCGCTCGCGCGGGAACGGTGCAGGAGCCACGCGCCGGCGAGGATCGGCGCGCAGGGCAGCCAGACCCACGCGAGCTCGCTCACCAGCACGCTCATGCCGTACTCCGAAAGGAAATCCTCGAGCCCGATGGGGGACACCAGGATCGGCCGCCACGGGAGGAAGTACCGCGCGGTGTCGAAGGGCGCGAAGAACGCGACGCCGAGCCCGCCGTCGGTGAACGCGTCGAGGAGCCCGTGCGACGCCGTCGCGAGGGTCAGCGCGAGCGCGAGCCGCGTCTTCGGCGCCTCCCGGAGCGGTCCACGCCCGATCGCGAACGCCGTGATCCACCCGCAGACCGCCGCGAAGAGGAGCGAGTGGGAGAGTCCGCGATGGCCGAGGAGGTCGCCATAGCGGATCCCGTACTCGAACCCGACGACGTCGGCGTCGGGCAGCATCGAGAGCAACGCCGCGGCGATCCAGAAGCGCGCGGGCTTCCTCGGCAGCGGGACGAGCGCCACGAGCGTGCACGCGGCGACGGGGTGCGTGAGGATCGTCGCCACGTGGCCCTCACGGGGCCATCGGGCCCGACAGGATCGCGATCGAGATCGAGAAGAAGATCACGATGCCCGTGACGTCGGAGAGCGTCGCGACGAGCGGCGCGGACGCGCTCGCGGGGTCGAGCCCGAGCCGGCGCAGCACGAAGGGCAGGAGCGCGCCCACCAACGTGCCCCACGTCGACACGCCGATCACGGAGAAGGCGACCGTGGAGCCGATGAGGAGATACCGCTCGCCGTACATCGGCGCGCCGCCGTCCTCGAAGACGTGGTGCCACACGATGATGCGCAAGAGGCCGAGGAGGCCGAGGATCGCGCCGAGCGCGAAGCCCGCGCCGAGTTCGCGGACGAAGACGCGCCACCAATCGCGCAGGCGCACTTCGCCGAGCGCCATCGCGCGGATCACGAGCGTCGACGCCTGCGAGCCGCAGTTCCCGCCGCACGAGATGATCATCGCGATGAACGTCTCGAGGTACCCGATCTGCGTGATCCGATCCTGGAAGTGGCCGATGACGCTGACCGTCATCGTTCCGCCGAAGAAGAGCACGCACAGCCACCCCGCGCGCTTCTTCATCATCTCGATGAAGCCGACCTGGAGGTACGGCGCTTCGAGCGCGGCGCTACCGCCGATCTTCTGGATGTCCTCCGTCGCCTCCTCGCGCACGACGTCGACGATGTCGTCCGCCGTCACGATGCCCTGCATCCGGCCCTGCGCGTCGACGACGGGCACGGACAGCAGGTCGGCCTCGGCGAACACGCGAGAGACGGCCTCCTGGTCCATCTCCGCGTGCACGGTGACGAGCTCCGTGTTCATGATCTCGCGCACCTTCGCTTCGCGGCGCGCCATCATGAGCTGGCGGAAGCTGACGACGCCGACGAGCATCTGGTGCTCGTCGAGGACGTACGCGTAGTAGATGCTCTCGACGTGCTCGCGCGTCTGCCTGCGCAGGTAGCTGATCGCCTCGTCGACGGTCATCTCGGGGCGCAACCGCGCGAAGCGCGGGTTCATCAGGCCGCCCGCCTCGTCCTCCGCGTAGGCCAGCAGCGCGTTCACCTCGCGCCGCGTCGCTTCGTCGAGGAGGCCCATCAGCTTCGAGCGCTCGTCGGACGGCGCCTCCTGCACGACGTCCGCGACGTCGTCGGGGGCGAGCGCGCGGATCCACCAGCGCTGCTCGATGGTCGGGAGCCCGAGGATCAGGTGCGCGCGGTCGAGCGCCGAGATCTCGAGGAAGAACTGCTCCGCTTCGCCGGAGCTCAGCGCGCGAAAGCCCTCGACGCGGTCGGTCGGATCGAGGACCGTCCACGCATCGCGCAGGTCCTCGGCCTGGACCCGCTGGTCGGCTTCGGCTTCGAGATCCGGGGGCGACATGGTTCGCGTTCGAGGTTCATCGGCGAGCGCTCGTTGTACCGCGCGCGCCGGTGAAACCGCGAGCGCCTCCAGGAAAAGTCCGGTCGTTCCGCGCGTCGGTCGGCGCGCGCCTTCGCGCCCGATCGTCAGCGCGACGCGCGAAACCAGCCGTCGAGGTCGTAGACCGACGCGCCGTCGCTCGCTCCGACGGCGAGCCAGCGTCCCGTTCCATCGCCCGCGATCATCGCGGGTGCGCCGATGCGCACGCCGCCCGCGTGGGCGAGCGCGGCGGAGCCCTCCGCCGTTCGCTCGAGGGTGAAGAACTCGGCGTCGAGCCAGCGCGCGAGGACGAAGCTGCGCGTGAACGCGATCGCGAGCCGGCCCTCCGTCCCGCACCACGCCGCGAGCTCGGGGCGGCCGTCGCCCGCGGGGTCGCGGACGGTCGCGAGCACGCGCGGAGAGCGCGGGTCGGCGAGGTCGATCCCGCGCGCCTCGGCGCGGTCCATCGATGCGGTGACGAGCCGGGTCCCCGTGGCGTCGAGGGCGAGCGGCCGTTCGTCCAGTCGCTCCCATGCGCGCGCGCCGTCCTGGGGCTCGAACGCGGCGAGGCCGCCCTTCCCGGCGGACGCGAGCAGGAGCTCGTCCCGGCCCGTCCACGCCGCGAACGCGACCGGGAGCGGGCCCTGCGCCGAGTTCGGCGCGAGCGCGATCGAGCCGCGTCCCGCGCCGGTCGCGGCGTCGAAGCGCTCGAGGAAGCCCTGGTCCGTGCCCACCGTGAGCTCGCCGGACGCGTGCGCGAAGGCGAGGACGGTCGCGCGTCCGTGCGCGAGGTCGACGCGGCGCGCCGGAGCGCCCTCCGTCTGCGCTTCGACGACGACCACCGAGCGCCCGCCGCGCGCCGACCCGCCGAGCCACCGACCGTCCGGCGACCACGCGACGCACGCGCCGCTGACCGCGTCCGCGCCGAGCCGCAGCTCGTGCCGCGCGAGCTTCGTCCCGCCCGGCACGGCTCGCACCTCGAGCGCCCAGCCGTTCGACGTCGCGACCCGCGTCCCGTCGGGCGCGAGGGCGACTCCGCCGCGGCAGGGGAGCTCGAGCAGGAGCTGGTGTTGGGCGGAGGGCGGCCGGGACAGGTTGGGTTCGCCGGTGGCGCAGGCGGTGGCGAGCACCAGCAGCGCGGCGAACGCCGTGCGGTGCAGGTGTGATTTCGATTGGGCGGACATCTTCAACCTCGACGGAGGGACTGCTTCACTCGCCGGTACGCGAGCCAGATGAAAAGCGCGAGCGCGAGCGCGGAGACGACGGCGACCTTCGGGTCCTCGATCAGCTCCTGCGCCTTCGCGCCCATGATCGTGGCGAGCAGGCCGAACGCGACGAGCGTCATCGCCGACCCCACCGCGATCGCGACGACGGTCGCCGTGCGCGAGAGCCCCATGAGCTGCCCCGCGAACGTGCCGCCGATCGCGCCGGTGCCGGGCAGCGGCAGGAACACGAACAGCGTGACGCCCCAAAACGCCATGCGGCGCAGCCCTGGGTACTCGCGCAGGACCACCGCCGCGCGCTCGTGCGCGCGCTTCAGCCACGGACCGAGCCCACGCAGTCGTCCGAGCGGCGCGAGCAACGCGGCGAGCCCCAGCCCGAGCAACGTGTCCGCGACGAGGCCGAGGAGCGCCAGTCCCCACGGCCCGAGCGGCGACGACGGGTTCAGGCCCCAGAAGACGACGTACTTCCCGGGAACGGTCAGGAAGAAGAGCGTGAGCCACGCGATCTGGCCCGGGTTGTCCGGCCGCGCGAGCGCGATCCACGCGCCGAGCCCGGCCAGCCCGAGCACGAGCCCCACGACGAACGCGGTGAGGAGCCAGCGGGTCTCGCGGGGCGGATCCGGGGGCACGAGAGCGCTCATACGAAGGGCCGAACAGTCTGACGGCGCTCGGCCGCGAGTCCAGCGCTTCCGCGCTTCGAGTGGTCACGCCGGGCGCGGCGATGGTGTCTCGTTCGACGAGGCACGCGGCAGAGGGGGCGTTTGCTCGTCCGGCGCGCTGGATCGCACGAACGCTGGGCCGCCGGTCGGGCGCATCGCCCGACGTCTCGCACGGGCTCGGTCGCGGAGTCCGGGGGCGGGCCGCGACCGGAAGCCCCCCGTGGAGCGACGGAGCGAGGCCGGCGACGAGCCGCCCGGTTCCCCTTTCGCAGGGCCGGCGCGGGAGCTCAAATCCGCCACGCGCGCGAGTCGGTCGGGCACTCGACGCGTGCGAAGCCACGGGCGGCGAGCTCGCGCGCGAGCGGCTGGCGTTGGTCTTCTTCCCCGTGGACCAGGAAGAGGTGCGTCGCGCGGTGCGCGTGGGGTTCGAGGGCCGCGATGAGCTCGTCCTTGTCGGCGTGGGCCGAGAAGCCGAGCAGCGGCGTCACGCGCGCTCGCACCGCGTACGCGAGACCGAGCACGTTCACCGTCGTGGCGCCCTCGAGCAGCCGGCGACCCAGCGTGTGCTCGGCCTGGAAGCCGACGATGAGGATCTCGGTCTCCTCGCGGCTCACGCCGTTGGCGAGGTGGTGCAGGATGCGCCCGCTCTCCATCATCCCCGACGACGAAACGATCAGCGTCGGCCGCGGGTCCGCGTTGAGCGCCTTGC
This sequence comes from Planctomycetota bacterium, assembly GCA_016714045.1. Taxonomy (GTDB): domain Bacteria; phylum Planctomycetota; class UBA1135; order UBA1135; genus JADJNY01. The sequence continues at coordinate 496,713 of JADJNY010000001.1, forward strand.
TCTCGTCGACGGAATCGGTGAAGGAGAGCCACGCACGCAGCGTGGGGTCCGCCTGGAAGCGCTCGTACTCGCGCAGCGCTTCCTCGTCGAAGCACTCGCGATGCCGCAGCACGATCCGCGTCGCCGCGGTGCCGAGCGGGCTGTCGACGACGACGCGCACGGGCGGCGCGAGCTTCTCGCGGAAGATCCGCGCGAGCGAGTAGAGGACGTTCTGCGTGCGGCCGACGGCGAACGCGGGGACGAGCAGCCGTCCGCGCCCGCGCTCGGCGAGCCGGCGCACCGCGGCGGCGAGCTCCTCGTCGAGCCGTTCGAACGGCGGGTGCGTGCGATTCCCGTACGTCGATTCGGAGATGTAGACGTCGGCGGGGAGGAGCTCCGCCGGGTCGCGCAGGATCGGCTGGTGCTTGCGGCCGTAGTCGCCGGTGAAGACGAGGCGGTGCAGCCGAGTCCCTTCCCGGATCTCGCCCTCGACCCAGGCCGAGCCGAGGATGTGCCCCGCGTCGTGGAAGCGGAAGCGCATGTTGGGCGCGGCCTCGAACCACTCGCCGTAGTCGCGCGGCGCGAACAACGGCATCGTCGCGTCGACGTCCTCTTCGAGGAAGAGCGGGAGTACTTCGCGCTCGGGAAGGTTCGACTCGTGCGGCAGACGGAACGGCTCGTTGCGGTTCCACGTGGGGAGCGCGGGCGCTCCGTCGTCGCGCGCGCCGCTCTCCAACCCGCGGAGGTCCGAGCGGACTCCGCGCCCGAACGGGACCCCCTCGGATGCGCCCGTCGCTCGTCCTTGGCGGCCGGCGTCGCGGCGAGCGTGCTCGTCGTTCGCTGCGGCGGATTCGTGCGCGTGTTTGCCGCGCCGCGTGCGCCGCGCGTCGGCCTTCTCGCGCTTCGCGCGCTGGCGGAACTCGGCCCGCGCGCGCTGGGAGAGCAGCTTCTTGCGCATCCGCTGGCGGTTCAGGTGCTCCGCGTCCTGCAGCAGGATGCGCGCGCTGTCGTGGAGCAGGATCTCGCACAGGTCGCGCGTCGCCGGCGTCGCGAAGATCCGGCCGGTGAAGCCGCGCCGCACGAGCACGGGGAGCTTCCCCGAGTGGTCGACGTGCGCGTGCGACTGGACGACGGCGTCGATCCGACCCGCGTCGAACCCGAAGCGCTCGTTCAGGCGCCGCGCTTCGTCGCGCCGGCCCTGGAACATCCCGCAGTCGAGGAGCACGGTGTGCCCGCCCGCGCGGATCCCGTGGCAGGTCCCGGTCGTGTTTCCCGTCGCTCCGAAGAAGCGCAGCTCCATGACGCTCGACCGGCGGGTGGCGCCGCCGCGCGTGCATTGGAGGCGAACGGAGCGTCGAAGCCAAGGGGCGAGTCGAGCGGTGGCGCGAACCGCGGGGGAGCGGCGTTCGGCGCGTTCCGCGGGCTCGGCCGCTAGCCGCGCAACGCGCCCGATTTCGAGGCGGGTTTCACGCCCTCGAGGCCCTTGCGGAAGGCCTTCGTCGCCTGCTCGAGCACGTCTCCGCCGAAGTGCTCCTTCAGGATGCGTTCCTGTTCCAGGGCGGGGAGCTCGTAGCCGGGGATGCGCTCCCACGCGTTCGGACCGGTCGGTCGCCGATCGTGCTCGGTGCGGTAGCGCGCGAAGGCCACGAGCGCCGGCGTCAGCGCCGCGGACTTCGTCGTCGCGAGGTGGTGGAGGAAGCCCCACGCGGCGTGCGCCCGCGCCGACTCGAAGCGTCCACGCGGCCAGGCCGCGAGCTCCGCGACCGTCAGCGGCGTCTCCGCGCGGTCCTTGAACGCGTTCTTCAGCTCGACCGGCCAGCCGGTGTGCTCGGTCGCGAAGACGAACTCGTCGCGGTAGGGGAAGCAGTAGAGCGCGCCGTCGAAGGCGATCTCGGCCTCCCAGCCGACCGCTTGCTGCAGCCAGAAGGGCTGCTGGCCGAAGCGACGCAGCAGGAGCACCTGCGCGGCGCGGTTCACGAGCTCGTGCTGCGGGTCCCACTCCTCCTGCCCGCGCGCCTTCTCGACGTAGCCGCCGCAGAGAGGCTCCTCGAGCACGAAGCCTTGCTGCCGCTTCGCGGTCGCCGACCACGCGGCGAGGTAGGCGTGCCGCTGCACGAGCTGGTCGAGCAGCGCGGACTGGTCGCCCTCGTCGCGCAGGACGAACAGCACGGCGGTCGTCGTGTCCGAGGCGCCGCTCCCGGAGCCCCACGCGCTCGACCACGTCGTCGTCGCGGGCTTGGGCGCGGAGCCGGTCGACGGCGCGTCCGGCGGCGGAGCTTCCGGGTCCTCGGGGATGCCGGACGGCGACGCCGGCGCTTTCGGGGCCGCGGGCGCCGGTTCCTTCGCGGGCGCGGGGAACAGCAGGTCGAACCAGCTCTCGGTCTTCGCGATCGCGCGCAGGCGCGCGGCGGGGCCACTGCCGCGTTCCGGGCTCACGAGCAGGATGCGTCCCTCCGCGTCGAGGTCGAGGCGGTATTCGTGCTCACCGGCCCACGCGCTCCACCCTTCGATCGCCGCGCGCGCAGCGACCGGGAGGTCGGCGGGCAGCTTCGCGAGCTGGAGCCGCTTCTCCTTCCAGGTGACCGGGGCGTCGGCGGCCTTCGCGCCGCCTCCGCGCGCCGGAGCGGCGCCGGCGTTCACGCCCATGCGCGGCCGGGGCGCGGCGCCCACGAGGGCGGGGAGCGCGACCACGAGCAAGACAGCGAGCCCGATGTGTCGGTTCATGTCAGCGGCGTTCCTCGAGCCAGCGCACGAGGCGCGGCTTCAGCTCGTCCATCGTCGTACCCAGGACCTCGCGCGCGGTTTCGTCGGCCTTCTTCCCCGCGCCGGTTCGCGCGAGGAAATTCGCCGCGTCCCCGGGCCGGCCTTCGAGCAGGTACGCGCTGAACACGTACCCCACGACGAGGTCGGGGACGGTCATCGCCGTCACGGGCAGGTCCAGCACGGTCGCGAGCGGGGGCGCGTTCGGCGCGCGCATCAGGGTCAGCCCTTCGTTCATCCAGTTCGACTCGGGCGCGAGCAACCCCGCGCGCAACGCCTCGGCGTCGCGGTTCGCGAGCACGGACCACGTGAGCCGCGAACCGACGAGCTCGCGCGTCAGGTAGAGCCCGAGGCCTTCGAACGCCCAGCCGTGGACGCGCTCGACGCCGAAGTGGAGGCGCAGGAGCTGCCACAGCGCGTTGCGCACGGCGCAGTCGTCGCGGCGGCGCGCCTCGGCCTCGAACAGCACGGTGTGCGTGCTGCCCGGGAGCCCGGCACCGGGCGTCTTGGCGAACGCGGCGCGCAGCGCGTCGTCGAAGGCGGGATGGCGCGCGAGGAACGCCTCACGCGCGGCGCCGGGCGCCACGTAGAACGTGAACTCCGCCGGGCCCTTCGCGGGCACGCCGAAGAGCTCCGCGACGACGCGCACCGTCGCGTCGAGCTTGCCCGCGAGCGCGGCGCCGTCGGCGGCGTCGCCGGTCGAGAGGACGCGCACGCGCTCCGACCGCGCGCCGTACGTCCAGGCGTCGACCCACGGGAGCTCGGGCCCCGCGGCCGGGCTCGGCGCGAGCTCGACCGGCGCCGCGAGCGCCGCTTGGACCAGCGCGCGCAGCTCCGTGCGGCGCGCGCGACCGCGCACGGTCTCGGCGAGCACCCACGCGTCGCCGTCGCGCACCTCGCCGCGGCGCGTGCGCACGACCGCGTCGTCGGGGTCGAGGGCGAGCAGGTCCTGGTGGACGCTCGCGGTCGGGCGCGTCGCCGCAGGTTCGCGGTCGAGCGCGGCGAGCAGGGCGTCGCGGTAGGGCGCGAGCGCCGCGGCGCGCCGCGCGGGGAGCTCGGCGAGCGCCTTCTTGTTCAGGTTCTGCGCCGGACGCGGCGCGGGCTCCTTCCACGTGCCGTCGGGGTTGCGCGCGAAGCGCAGGCCCTTGCGGGCGTCGAGGTCGTCGGGCTCGAGCGCGATCACCTGCCGCCAGACGCGGTCGCGCTCCTGGTAGAGCTTCTGGTCGTTGCACCAGCGCGCGAGCTCGTGGAGGCGGCGCACGAGGGCGACCTTCTCCTGCGCGCGGACGTCGGTGAGCGTCGGCGCGTCGTCGCGAGCCGTGGGGGCAGACCTCGCGTCCGGCGCGTCCGTGCGCGCGGACGGTCCGAAGCCCGGCCGGAGGAGCGCGGCGGGCGACGGGGTTTCGGTCGCAGCTGACGAAACCTCGACGCGGAGGGGGGAGCACACCACGGCCGCGGACTCGGACCGCGTCGAACCTCTTGGCTCGAGGCCGGTCGGGCGCGCGAGCGCCGCGCCGGGCACGACGAGGCAGCCGAGGAGGAGGATCGACGTTCGGACGAGCATGCGAGCCGGGGCGGGGAACGGGGGCGACGAGTCTACGGTGGAGGTCGCGCGCGCCTTGGGGCTCTCTGGACGAAAGCCGCGCTCGCGGGTCGGAGTTCGCGCGCGGAGAGCGTCTCCCGCGGGCATGAAGCCCGCGCGAAGGCCGCGTTCGGGCTCCGTCCTTTCGGGCGGGGGGCTCGTTAGGATCCGTGCATGGAACCCGAGCGCTCCCCGGTCTCCGGCGGCGAAGCCGCGATCCTCGCTCTGACGCGGCCCCACCCGAACCTGCTCAAGCTCTACGCGCTCACGTCGCTCGTCGGGCTGTGCGCGGCGCCGATCGTGTTCGTGCCGCTCTACTTCAAGTACCACACGCTGCGCTACCGCCTCGACGAGGAGGGCATCAGCGCCTCGTGGGGCATCCTGTTCCGGCGCGAGGTGCACCTCACCTACAAGCGCATCCAGGACATCCACGTCACGCGCAACTTCGTCGAGCGCTGGCTCGGACTCGCGACGGTGCAGGTCCAGACGGCGTCCGGCAGCACGACGGCGGAGCTCGCCTTCGAGGGCATCGCCGACCACGAGGCGCTGCGCGACTTCCTCTACCGGAGGATGCGCGGGCACGAGCTCCACGTCGGAACGCTCGTCGCGAACGCGCCCGCCGGCCCGTCGGCGGTCGAGCGACCGGGCGTCTCGCCCGTCGTGGGGGGCGCGCGCGCGCTTTCCGCCGGGGAGGCCGAGGCGATCGCGTTGTTGCGCGAGATCCGCGCGGAGCTCGACGCGGCGCGCAGGGCGCTCGACGCCGCGCCGAAGGCGCTCGATCAACGAGGAGCGTGACCAACCATGTACACGCTGCTGCGCGATCTCGTCGCCCGCTTGCTCCGCGCTCCCACGGAGCCGCCGCGCGTGCCCGACGGCGCCTACCGCGAGGTCGAGGTGCTCCGCGCGAGCCCGAAGTACCTGCGCTACCGGCTCGTCGGTTTCTCCATCGGTGCCACGTTCGCGGTCCTCGGGATCGGCACCGCCGTCGTCGCGGCGACGATCGCCGCGCTGACGAGCGGGGAGCCCGCGGCTGCGCTCGCGCTCGTGCCGATCGGGATCGTGGCGCTCGTCGTCGCCTTCTTCCTCTTCCTGGCGTGGTTCGCGGTGCGCATCGACTACGACCTGCGGTACTACGTGCTCACCGAGCGCTCGCTGCGCGTCCGCGAGGGCGCGTGGCGCGTCGCCGAGATGACGCTCACCTTCGCGAACGTGCAGAACGTGCGCATCGAGCAGGGACCCTTGATGCGCCTCTTCGGCATCCAGGACGTCGTCGTCGAGACCGCGGGCGGGGGGGCCGCCGCGCACCACGGACACGGCGCGGCGAGCGGGCATCAAGTGCGCCTCGCGGGGCTCGAGAACGCCTCCCTCGTGCGCGATCGCATCCTCGAGCACGTCCGGCGGTTCGGCCGCTCGTCGGGGCTCGGCGACCCGGACGACGCGGGGGAGCGCGACGTCGGCGCGCGCGGGGCCCTCGGTGCCTCGCCCGAGTTCCTCCTCGCCCTGCGCGAAGTGCGCGACGGAGCGCGCGCGTTCCGCGCAGCCGCGGAGCCTCGGAACGGCTGACTCGTGGCCGGCGCGGGCCGCAGGACGCGCCCTGCCCGCCGGGCGCTCGACGGGGAGGCGCAACGCGCTCAGCGCGCGGACGCCGAGCACGAAAGTGTGGCGGAGGACCGTCAGGAGCGGTCCTCCGCCACGGCGGCTTCCTTCACGGGAGCCTCCAACCACGAGGCCATGGGAGCGCACTCCGCGTGAGCCGTCCGTCTCGTTCACGCTCTTCCCCCGAGTGCGGTTCCCCATGGCACCCGAACGACGCCCGGAACTCGCGCCGGGCATCGACGACTTCATTTTTCTTTTTCGCGCCGGTCCGCGAAGTGGGGAATCGCGGAGCACGCGCGCGTGACACTCGAGCCGCTGGCGTCGATCGCTCGCGGACTTATCCTGAGCGCGCGCCGTCGAGCTCGTTCGCCGCCCCACGCCATGTCCCGCCACCGCACCGCGACCGAGCCGAAGCCCGACACGGCGGACGAGGGAGCGCCGCACGACGCGAGCGCCGCCCTCGAGCTCCCGTTGACGTCGCTCCCCGGCATCGGCCCCGCGCGCGCGGAGGCGCTCCGAAGCCTCGGCGTGCGGCGCGTGCGCGACCTCGTGTTCCTGTTGCCGCGCCGCCTGCAGACGGCGGGTGCGGAGCTCCCGATCGCCGACGCCTCGGCGCGGCGCGGTGAGGAGGTCACGATCCGCGCGACCGTCGACCGCATCGCGCTCCAGCGCTTCGGCCGGCGCTCGACCTTGCGCCTCACGCTGCGCGACGGCTCGGGGTCGATCGCAGCGCTCTTCTTCAACCAGCCGTGGATGCGCAAGTCGTTCGAGGTGGGGAAAGAGGTCGTGCTGCGCGGCAAGGTCGGCGTCGCGCGCGGGCCCGCGCTGCTCTCGCCGAAGCTCGGCACGGACGAGAAGCCGCTCTCCGCCGCGGGCACGATCGAGCTCGTCTACCCGTCCGCGGACGGCGTGTCGTCGGAGGCCGTCGGACGCCTCGCGCGCTCGATCGCCGCGCGCTGCGCGTCGACGATCGAAGAGCCGCTCCCCGCGGAGCTGCTCGCGGCGCGCGACCTGCCCGCGCTGGCCGAGGCCGTCGCGACGATCCACGCGCCGCCCTCCGCGCACGCGTTCGAGCGCGCACGCCGGCGGCTCGCGCTCGAGCCGCTCCTGCGCATGGGCGCGCGCCTCGAGGAGCGCCGCCGTTCGCGCGCGGAAAGCGGCGCGTTGCGCGTCGAGCTCGACCTCGCAGCGCGCGCGGAACTCCTCGCGCGCTTCCCGTTCGCGTTCACGAAGGGCCAGCTCGCGGTCGTCGACGAACTTTGCGCCGACCTCGCGCGCGGCGCGCCGATGCGGCGCTTGCTCCAGGGCGACGTCGGCTCGGGCAAGACCGTGCTCGGCGTGTTCGCGTGCCTCGCGGTCGCGCGCGCGGGCGGCCAGTCCGCGTTCCTCGCGCCGACCGAGCTGCTCGCGGAGCAGCACTTCGCCGGCTTGAAGGAGCTCCTGCGCGCGTGCGGCGTGCACGCCGTGTTCTTGACGGGCTCGCTCGCCGCCGCTGAGCGCCGCGCGGTGCTCGCGCAGCTCGAGAGCGGCATGGCGGACGTCGTGTTCGGCACGCACGCGCTCTTCAGCGCCGACGTGCGCTACAAGGCGCTCGCGCTCTGCGTCATCGACGAGCAGCAGCGCTTCGGCGTCGCGCAGAGGACGCGGCTCGTCGAGAAGGGCGAGCGCGCGCACGTGCTCTTGATGACCGCGACGCCGATACCGCGCACGCTCGCGCTCACGCTGTACGGCGACCTCGACACGAGCATCCTGCGCGAGCGCCCCGCCGGCCGCGGCCGCGTGCGCACGAAGTGGGTGCGCGGCGCCGATCGGCGCAAGGTGCCCGCGTATCTGGAGGAACGCCTCGCCGCCGGCGAGCAGGTGTATTGGGTGGCGCCGCGCATCGGCGCGAGCGCCGTGGACGACGAGGATCCCGAGGCCGGCGAGCGCGCCAGCGCCGAGCGCGCGTTCGCGAAGCTGTCCGAGACGCCCGTCGCGGCGCACAAGATCGAGCTGCGCCCCCCCCCCCCCGCCCCCCCGGCGGGCCCCCCCGGCGTTTCGCAAGGGCGACGCGCGCCTGCTCGTCGCGACGCGGGATCGGTCGGCGTCCAGCGCGACCGGATCGTGTCGCGCGGGCGCTCGGCCTCGCGCGCTCCAAGCGCGCGGCGCACGGGCGAAGGATGGTTGGTGTCTCTTGTTCGGCAGGACGCCGCCGCGCCCTGCTCGTCGCGCACGACGGCTCGGATCGAAGCGGAGGGACCTGCCGCGCGGCGACGGTGACCTCGCGGGTCTGCGGCGCGGGCGAGAACGCGGAGGGGCGGGGCCCCCCCCCTCGGGGGGCCTCGGCGCGCGCTCCTCGCCGCGGGGCCTCGGCGCCGGACACAGGCCGCGCGGTGCGGCCGTCGCGCCGTCGTCAGCCGTTCGTGACGTTGGTCTCGGGCGGGACGAAGGCGCGGAGGTGGCGGGGGAGGGGGGGTAGTGCGGAGGCGCCGCTGCCGTGGTGACACCGCCGCGCGGGGGGCGTGGTCTCGCGGACGGAGGCGCCGCCGACGTTGGCTTCGTGCGCAGGCGCAACGCCCCCGGCCACCCTCGCGCGTCGTCGAGGCCGTCGCCCTGGAGGGATGCGACACCCGGGCATGCGAGCCGTTCGAGAACGCGGTCGAGGACCTGCGTCGCGTCGCGGCATGGGTGGGCCGGGGGGTCGCGGGTCTGCGGCAGGCGGGGCGAGAACACGGAGGGGACGCCGCCGAGGAACCGTGATCGTGCTGACCGGGTCGTAGGACCCCTTTCCTCGGCGGCTGCCGTTGCCGGCTGCCGCGTCCGCCGGTTGGATCGCCCGTAGTTCACTGCCCGCCGGACCGACACGCCGGCGGGCGCGAACCAGCGCAGAGCCGTTACCGTTCGCGCGCGGGCTGCCAGGTCGACGCCGGTGACGCCGTCGGAGTTGTGGGGCGTGCCCACGAGCGTGCCGGCCGTCGTGTAGCGGTCGACGTCGTCGCCGGCGATGTTGGCGACGAACAAGTCGCCCTGGAACGTGATCACGTCGAACGGATCGCCGACGGGGAACGAGCCGAGGTTGGCGCCCGCGGGCGAGAACTTGACGACCGCCGGGCCCGGCGCGCCGTTCGCGGTGCCCGAGTTCGCGACGTAGACGGTCGTCCCGTCGAACGCGAGGCCGCGCATGTTGTCGAGGCCGCCCGTGATCGTGCCGAGGTGCGTCGTGCCGTCGAGGCTGAAGCGGAAGATCGAGTCGGCGACCTGGTCGCTCACCCAGATCTCGCTCCCGACCTGGATCGCCTCGATCGGTGTCGGGCGGCGCCGGGGGGTCATGTACGCCGGGGTGATCACGCTCCGTTGCTCGCGTCGAGCAGGCCCTTCTTGTTCTCCTCCGCGGCGGGGGGGGGGGGGGGGGGGGGGCGGGGGGGGGGGGCGGGGGGCCCGGGGAAGGCCGCGGGCGGGCGGACGTGCCCCCCAGGGGCCCCACCGTCTTCCGGGCCGGCCCCGCCCGGGGCTCGCCGGGGGGGGCGGGGGGGGGGGCCGGGCCGGCTCGTCGTCGGCAAGGTTCAACGCCTGGATCACCGTCTCGCCGTGGTGGCCGACGGGCACGGTGCCCTCGAGCGTCGAGTAGTAATGGAGGACGTCCTTCAGCGTCGCGAACTGCCCCTGGTGCATGTAGGGCGCGGTGCGCGCGACGTTGCGCAGGCTCGGCGACTTGAACGTGGCCCAGCTCTCGGGCGCCTGCACGATGCGCGCAATCGAACGCGCGCGCTCGCCGTCGCGATCGTCGCTGAACGGGCCGTGCGCGTTGAACGGGTCCGCGCGCAGCGCCGCGATGCCCGCGTGGCGGCCGGGGTCCTTCGGCGGCTCGCGGTCGAGCGCGGGCACGCCGATGTTGTGGAACTCGAAGTCGGAGAAGTACGGCCCGCCGTGGCAGCGCCGGCACGCCGCGCGTCCGAGGAAGAGCGCGAGTCCGCGCTGTGCCGCCTCGGGGTACTGCGCTTCCGCCGCGGCGTCGTTTTTCTGGAGCGCCTCGACGTAGCGGTCGAAGGGCGAGCCGCGCGGCGCGAGGCGGCGCTCGTACGCCGCGATCGCCTTGCCCGCGTTCGCGAACACCGTGTCGATCGTTCGGCGATCGTCCGGCGTCATCGAGAGCCACGCGCTCGCGCGCGGCGAGGGCGGCGGTTCTTCCGTCGCGCCCGGCACGATCGGGTCGGGGCGCGCGTTGGGCGGGAAGCGCTTCGGGTCGGCGAGGTCGGGGAGCGCGCCGAAGAGCGCCTCGTACTCCGCGCGATAGCGCGCGTCGACGGCGAGGAGCCGCGCGAGGTCGACACGGCTGCCGCCCATCTCGAGGTCGTGCTCGATCGGCTTCAGTGCCTGGCTCCACAACGAGTCCGCGCGCCCGTCCCAGAAAAGCCAGCGGGACGCGCCGGCGTCGAGCACGGTCGGCGCATTGCGCGCGGTGCGCCCGAGGCCTTCCGACAGCGTCTTCCCGTCGGTGAACGCGCGCTCGGGAGCGTGGCAGGTCGCGCACGACACCTTTCCATCGCGCGACAGCCGCGCGTCGAAGAAGAGTCGCTGGCCGAGGCGCGCGGCGCGCGCGTCGTCGGCGACTTGGTTCGTCGGATCCTTCGGGAACGCCGCGGGGCGCAGGAGCTTCAGCGCGCGCGAGCGCGACAAGGGGCCGATGCGTTCAGGCTCCGCGGGCGCCTGCGCGACGGGCGTCGATCCGTCTCCCTGGGTTCCCGAGGGCGTCTGCGAGCGCGGGTTCGCGCGCGGCGCAGCGGGACCCGCGAGCGACGCGAGCAGGGCAGCGCCGAGCGCGAGGAGCGCGGTGGCGAGGCGCGCACGCGTCATTCGAGCTCCACCCACGCCTGCGCGCGCTCCGTCAGCGCGCCGCGCGTCACGTCGAACGTGAGCTCCCACGCGCCCATCATGTGGAAGCGCAAGCCCTCGGCGTGCCAACCGCCGTCCGCGCGGCGCGACACGCGCGCGAGCGCCGCCATGCCGTGGCCGTGCTGCGGCATGCCCGCGTCGACGTCGAGCGCGACGTCCGTCGCGAGCACGGGCTCCGCGCCGCGCGCGTCGAAGACCCAGGCGTCGACGGAAAAGGTCTCGCCCTCGAGGATCGGGTCGAGCGAGCTCGTCCAGCGCACGAGGAAGCGTCCCGCGTGCGAGCGCACCTCGCGCGCGCCCTGCCACGCGGGTGCGCCGGCGGCGGGGAGCGGAGCGGGCGCGGCGGGCTCGACGGCGCGTACCTCGCGCGCGGGCGGACGGCGCTCGGGCGCACGCTCGCGCGTGGTCGAGCACGCGGGCGCGAGCGCCAGGAGCACGACGAGGAACGCGGACGAGGCGGACATCGTCTCCAGTGTAGCGGAGCGCGCGAGCGCGTCACGGCGTGGCGCACGGCGCTGGAGTGACCCGATCGGTGTCGTCGAGAGGGCGCGCACGGTCAATCCTTCTTCGGCGCGGGCGCCTTCGGCCGCAGCGCCTGCAGGTACGCGCGCGAGCCGAACGCGGACACGGCGCGGCCCTCCGCGTCGAACGTCTGGCCGCGGTGGTTGCCCCAGTCGAGCACGACGAGGTTCCCCGCGGGATCGAACGCGAGCCCGCGCGGCTTCGCGAACTCGCCGCGCGCGAGGCCAGGCTTGCCAAGGGCGCCGAGGTACGCGCCCTTCGCGTCGAAGTGCAGCACGCGGCTCCGCGCTTCGTCAGCGACCCAAACGCTTCCATCGGGCGCGCACGTCAGGCCCGCGGGGCGGAGGAGCTGCTGCTCGCCGTCGCCGTGGCTACCGAACTCACGCAGCGGCTTACCCGCGCGGTCGAACACGCGCACGCACGCGCCGAGTGCGTCGAGGACGAATACGAGGTCGCCCTTCGGACTCACGGCGAGATCGACGGGGCGCGACGGCTCGTTCCATCGGTGACCCGGAAGGCCTGCGATCGTGTTCGTGTCGTGCGTCGCCACGAACGCGTAGAGGAACGCGAGGTCGGGGCCGAACTCGAGCACCCGCCGAGTCGCGGCGTCGAGGACGAGGAGCGCGCCGCCCGGCGCGCACTCGATCGCCACCGGATCGGGCACGAGCTCGGGCTCGTCGCGCCAGCGCACGGCCTCGAGCCGGCGCAGATCGAGCGCGAGCGACAACCGCGCGAGCGCCGGGTCGTATTTGAGCGGCGTCCCCGCGGGCCGATCGACGAGCCACGCCGTGATCCGCGCGTTTCCCGCGTCCGCGACGTAGAGGCGCCGCGCGTCGGGCGAGAGCTCGATCGCGTCGGGGCGCACGAACTGCGCGACGCGCTCGCCGTAGCCGGACCAACGCGTGATCTCCGCGGGCTCGGACAGCGTCGTGTCGAGCACGACGATCCCCGGCGCGGAGGGCTCGACGGCGGCGTAGAGCACGCCCGCCGCGTCGAGCGCGCCGCCGAAGTGCGACGCGGTGTTGCGCTCCTGGTTCGCGGTCAGCGCGCGCTCGCTCGCGCTGATCGGCCCGAAGAGTTGCGCGCGGTCCTCGAAGCCCTCGACGACGAGCATCCGCGCGCCGTCCGGCGCGAGCGCGAGCCCGTCGGGGTAGTGCAGCTTGCCCGCGCCCTCGTGCGGTTGCAGCGCGTGGATCCCGAACCCGTGCACGCGTTTTCCCGCGCGGTCGAACACCTCGATGCGGTGGTTGTCGCGATCGGCGACGCACGCGCTCCCCTTGGACGCGCACGCACGTCGGCGACGCGAGCTGGCCCTGGAACGGACCGAACACGCCCCACGAGAAGAGCGCCTTGCCCGCCGCGTCGAACACCGCGATGCGGTGGTTGTCCGTGTCCGCGACGAAGAGGCGCCCGTCGGGCGCGACGTCGAGGTCGTGGGGGAAGCGCAGCTCGCCGCTCGCGCCGCCGAAGCCCCCGAACGAGCGCTCGAAGTGCCCCTCGTGGTCGAAGACCTGCACACGGTGGTTCCCCGTGTCCGCGACGTAGAGCTTCTTCGCGTCGACCGCGACGCCGAGCGGCGAGCGGAAGGCGCCCGGTCCGCCGCCGCGCACGCCGATCACGCGCACGAACGTGCCGTCGAGGCGGAACACGCTGACGCGGTCGTTGCCCGTGTCCGCGACGAAGAGCTCGCCCGCGGGGGACAGCGCGAGCCCGTGCGGATCGGAGAGCTCGCCGGGCTCGACGCCGCGTCGTCCGAGCTCGCCGACCCGGTGGCGCTCCGCGTCGAACACGACGACGCGGTCCTGGTACGACTCGGCCACCAGCACGCGTCCATCGGGCGCGAACACGGCGCTGGTGGGTCCCGCGAGATCGGAGAGTTCGGACTGGAACCCGCCGAGGTCCTGGACGTCGGCGGTCGGGGCGATCACGAGGAGGAGGGCCGTGAGCATCGCGCGTCACGGTAACGGACGCGCCGTGCGCGGAACAGACGACCGAGGGCGAAGGCGGACGCCGCGCGCTCCGCCTCGCGCGTCACGGCGACCACGTGATGCGCACCGCGTTCGTGAAGTTGGCCGTCTCGGGCGTGCAGAAGCTCGCCGCGTTGCGGTAGCGCGTCGTGTACTCGTACGTGCCGCCGGCCGCGGGGACCTGGCCGCGCACCGCGACGGACGCATCGCCCGCCGCGGGATACACGGACGTGTTCGCCACGTTGACCTTGCTGCCGAGGCGGATCAGCGTGCCGCCGACGCAGAGGATGCCGTCGAAGGCGTTCACCGGCGCGAGCGTCGTCCCCTGGAAATAGGTGCAGGAGGCGTTGGGCAGGTTCGAGCCGTGCAGCACGACCGTGTCCGCGCTGCGGTCGGCGATGCCCGTGACGGCGAGCAACCCGCCCGCGGGGAAGAGCGAGTTCCCGCAGCCGTGGCCCGGTGCTCCGCTGTTGCCGCACGGGCACGCGAGGCCGCTGCCGTCACCGGCGCAGGAGGTCGTGTAGTCCTCGACCTCGATGCGCAGGTCGTCGACCATCCAGCCGAACCCGCCGTTGTCGAACCCGTCGCCCGCGCTGAACGCGAAGCTCACCGCGAGCGCCTGGCCGAGGTAGCGCGTGACGTCGCATTCGACTTGGAACCAGGCATTCTGCGGCGGCTGCGGGCAGTTGCTCCAGGCGACAAGGCCGTTGATCCACAGCGCGGCCGTGTCCCAGGAGGCGCAGCCACTCTCGGTCTGGATGAACATCCAGCAGCGCAGCACGGCGCGCTGACCGGAGGGCGGGAGCACGGGGGAACTCGAAAGCTGCAACGTGCCGAACGTGACCGCTTCGTAGTTGCACGCGGTCGCCGAGCCGAAGTACGCCGCCTCGTTCCCATTGGGATACGGGGCGGCGAGGGCTCCGCACGTCGACGCGGACGACTCCGCGTGCCAGTTCGATGCGCTCCAGTTCCCGAGTCCGTTCTCGAAGTCGTCGGCGAACACGACGGTCTGTGCTGCGGCGGCGGAGACGAGCACGAGGGACGCGGCGGCGGCGCGGAGGAACGAGCGAAGGGACGCGACGAGCATGGTGGACTCCAGGGGGACGCGGGGCGATCGGGCGGAGCGCGGCGGCGCGTCCAGGCGAGGGGCGCGCGTCGGTTCCGGGATCCGATTCAACGTGGACGCGCGGAACGCTTCGAGGAACTCGGGAATCTCGGGCGTGACGCGCGGGCGGAGTCCGCGGGGTGGGCAGGGATCTGCGCTCACCGCTGCGGCACGAGCGCGCGGAACCCGTCCCAGAACGCGCGGACGCGCTCGACCATCGCGCGCTCGGTGGGGTCGGACGCGGCGGGGCCGGTCCACTGCGCGCGGACGGTCTCGCGGCCGCGTTCGGTGACGCGGGCGAGCACGAAGATCGCCTCGTCCGGACCGCGCGAGCGCCCGACGCGAGCGGGCAGCGCGTCGAAGTCGAGCGCGGACCAGAGCGCGCGCCACTGCTCCCGCTGCACCGCGGACCACGCCGGAGCGGCCAGGTCGTGGGCGAGGACGAGCTCGTCGCGTTCGACGACGGCGCGCCACCACGAGGGTCCGTTCGAGACGATCTTCGCTTCGACGCGCGGCGTCGAGCGCGCGAGCTCGGCGCGGACGTCGCGCGTCAGCGCCGCGAGCGGGAGGGGGCACGTCGAATCGGGTGCCGCGACGTCCCGGTCCGCCGACTTGGGCGTGGTCGCGCCCGCGAGGAAGCGCGTGGGCACGTCGACCACGTCGCCGCCCTCCGACGCGTGGACGGGCCAGGCGCCGCGCGCTCCGAACGCGATCCCGAAGGCACGCGCGGGGGCGAGCGTGCGCTCGAGCTCGTCGAGGCGTTTCCAATCCTCGTCCCCGTAGCGAAGGTTCGGTCCGAGGGGCCAGAGCTGCACGCCGCTCGGCTCCTTTGCGTCGTGCGCGAGCCGCACGACGATGCGCTCGTCCTTCGATCCAAACGGCGCGTCGAGCACGGCGAGCTCCGCGTACCGGATCGGCGCGGTGGTGCGCTCCGCCTTCGACAGGCTCTCGGCTTCCGGCGCGCGCTTCGACGGGGCGTCGAAGGTGTGCACGCGCTCGACGCGGGCGAGGACGAGGCGATCGCAGCACTCGAGCAGCGGGCGGGCGTCGAGCTGGGCGACATCGACGGGGCGCTCGACGTGCGCGTCGAGCGGTCGGTTCGCTTGCTGCGCCGGTACGGCGACCGCGAGCGCGAGCGTGGCCGCGAGGAGCGGGAGGACCGGAACGAACCAAGAGGGCGGGTGAGTGGGGGGCATGGCGGTCGAGCTAGTGCGCGCCGGGACGCCGGTCACCCGCTCCTGCTACCCGTTCCAGCGCCCGACGCGCGCAAAGAGCGGCCACCGCGCGGGCTTCGTCGCCTTCGCGTCGGGCCACAGCGGCGCGACGCGCGCCTCGAATTCGGGCAGCGGGTCGCGACCTTCCGCCTGACGCGCACGTCCGACCGCGGACCACGTGCCGACGTACCCGACGAACGCCGCGCGGTCGAGCTCGGCCTCGATCGCCCAGTCGCCGAACGGGAGCTCCTCGAACGGGAACGGGAGCTCGCGATAGCGCGTCTCGACGTGCCGCCGGCCCGCGGGCCAGTAGCGGCCGACGCGCTCCTCGTAGAACCACTCCGTGATCGCGTCGATCGCGGGCGAGACGTGCACGAGGTCGTAGCTCCACACCGCGATCACGCCGCCGGGCCGGAGCACGCGCTGCACCTCGGCGTAGAAGCGCGGGTGGTCGAACCAGTGGATCGCCGCGGCGACCGTGACGAGGTCGACGGAGGCGCTCGCCAAACCGGAAGACTCGGCGGGCGCGCAGCCATACTCGACGTTCGTGTGTGCCTCCGCGTGCGCGAGCTGCTCGGCGCTCGCGTCGGTCGCGATCACGCGCTCGAAGTGCGGCGCAAGGAGGCGTGCCGCCTGCCCGCTGCCCGTGCCGACGTCCCACGCGAGCGCGTGATCACGCGCGAGGCTCGCGATCCACGCGACGAGCGCCGGCGGGTAGTGCGGCCGGAACGCCGCGTACTCGGGCGCGTGGCGGGAGAAGTGGTCGGCGAAGCCGGACAAGCGGCGAGAGGGTAGCGCTTCGCCGGCCCTCGCGCAGCTCGCGAGGGGCGCGCTCCGCAGGCGGGGCAGCGGATTGCCCCGCTTCCTGCCTCGCGGCCGATGACGGCGCGCGCGTCGCGCGGTACAGCTCTGGCATGAAGTCCACCGAGACGTCGCTGCCGCCCGCAGGCGCGCCGCCGCCTTCCTTCCGCGAGCGCCTGCAGGCCGAGCTCGCGCGCCGGTGCGCGGACAACCCGCAGTACTCGCTGCGCGCGTTCGCGCTCGACCTCGGGACCGATCACTCGAGCCTGTCGCAGCTCCTGCGCGGCCGCCGCGCGCTGACCGCGGCGATGATCGAGCGCCTGGGCGCGAAGCTCGGCCTCGACGCGCGCGCGATCGAGGCGTTCGTGCTTCGTGAGCGGCTCGCCGGCGCGGGCGACGACGACGCGCCCGAGGACGCGTCGGTCCACGAGCTCGAGACGTTGTCGCAGTACGCCGCCGCGGTCGTGACGGAGTGGGAGCACCTGGCGCTGCTCGAGCTCACGCACGTGCGCGGCTTCCGTCCCGACGTCGGGTGGATCGCGCGCGTGCTCGGGATCACGACGGACCAAGTGACGCTCGCGCTGAACCGGCTGCTCCACCTCGGGCTGCTCGTGATGGAGGACGTCTCCACGTGGCGCGACGTCTCCGGGCCGACCGTGTTCCGCAACGGCGGCGCGGACGCGACCGAGTTCGGCCGCGCGGCGGCGAGAGCGCTGGTCGAGCGCTTGCACGCGTTGTCGCCGCCGCCCGCGCGCGAGGACCTGCCGCAGGAGCACGCGTCGACGACGCTCGCGGTGAGCGCCGCGCGCGTGCCCGAGGCGCTCGAGCGCTTGCGCGTCGCGCGCGCGGAGATCGCGGCGCTGCTCGAAGGCGACGACGAGCGCGACGAGGTGTACCGCCTCGAGCTGCGGCTCTACCCGATCACGAAGCTCCCGAAACCCGTTTGAAGCGAGGACCCGCCATGGGCGCACCCGTCACGCACTTCCAGATCGTCACGAAGGACCCCGACGCGCTCGCCGCGTTCTACTCGAAGCTCTGCGGCTGGACCGTGAGCGTCGACAATCCGCTGCGCTACCGCTTCCTGAAGACGAATGCGGGCCGCGGCATCGAGGGCGGGTTGTGGCCTGCTCCGCCGCACGCGAACGGCTTCGTGCAGCTGCACATCGAGGTCGCGGACGTGAAGGCGAGCGTCGCGGAGGCGACGGCGCTCGGCGCGGGCGTGCTCGTGCCGCCGCAGTCCTTGCCGGGCGGCGAAGTGATGGCGGTGCTGCGCGATCCGGACGGGATCCCGTTCGTGCTGCACTCGCCGGCGAAGCTGCGGTAGCGACGCGGACGGCGTCGAGGGCGGGACCTCTTCGTGGCGTCACGAAAAGGGACCCGTCGCGCACCGCGAGTGCGTCGACGCGTGCTGATTCTGACGCACGATCGAGCCCGGTCGGCCATCTGCGCGTCGTCACTGCAACGCGTCGGCGAGCCGCAGTCTCCGGACCTCTGTCGCGCCGCGCTGGAGGACACACAGCTCGCGACCGTCGGGTGTCGGCAACACGTCGAGCACGCGCTCGTCCCAGAGCGGCTCGTCGATCTCGACGCAGAGCACGCTGCCGCGCTCGCGGTCGACGATCACGATTCGATCGGGACCGGCACGCGCGACGAGCAACGGTCCGGCGACGTGAGCGCGACCGACGCCGCCTCTACGGCTCTCGAACTCCCAGGACTGCTCGAGTTCGCCGAGCGGTGAGAGGACGTGGAGCGTCAAGGGTGGACCTCCGCGCACAGGGTCGCGCCGCTCGTGGACCACGAGCCCACCGTCCGGCGTTAGCTCGGCCTGCGAGATCTCTCCGAGCCAGAGTCGATCGGCCCGACGTCCGAACGCGACTGCGCTCGCACCGGAGGGCGTCACGAGGTCGGCGCGCTCCAGATTCACTTCGAAGCGCCATCCGGCGAGCGCCGATGCCGTCGATGCGAAGGACCACATCGGCTCCGCGAACGGTCGCGGCGACTCGCACCGGTCAAGCTCGACACCGCGCGCGTCGAAGCGCACGCGGCCGTGATCCAGGACGTCGAGCGTGCCGTCGGGATGCCAAGCGAGTTGCGCGAACACGCCGCGGAAGCGCATGCGGAGCTCACGCGTCCAGAGCCAGCGTCCATCCGCTGCGTGGAGCGTCAGTCGATCTTGGCCCCGAGGGAGAACGGCGAGCGAGCCATCGGGACCGAGCGCGAAGCGGGACTCCACCTCGTCGATGGGCGGATCGAAGTGCGTTCGCCCGAGTTCCTGGAGGCGTACGGCAGGACACGCGCTCCAATCGATTCGCAACGTGACACCACGCGAGCGGCTGCGATGCAGGGGCCGTGGCGCGGGTGGCGTGCCCGGCGACGGTGCCGCGAACTCGGCCTTCGGTGGTGCGCCGAGTCGGCTCCCCGTGACGACGTCGAACGACCAGACGCGGTCCGTCGAATCGTCCCGCATGCCGCCGAGTTCGACGACGAACTCGTGGGTGTCCTCCGCGAGGTGAGCGCTCTGCACCCACGGCGACGGGCCTTGATCGGGGCCGCGAAACGCGCGGCGCGCTGCAGCCGCGAGTCGATGCGCGGTCCCATCGGCGTCGAGGAGGGCGGCGAGCACTCGAGCTCCATCTCGGAACGGGTTGCCCACGCAGGCACAACCGAGCGCGCGCCCGTCGTCCGTGACGACGACGTCGGTGAGCGCGAACGGATGGCATCCTTCCCAGGCCAGCACACCATGGTGCAGCGCTCGATAGTCGGCGGCTCCTTCTCCCCAGCGGTCGTGCGGATCGACTTCGAGCTGCCACGCGCCCGAGCGCGACGTGTAGCGCGCGGGATCGAGGGGCGCGGGCACGGATTGCGGCGCGAGCGTGAAGAAGAGCGCGGCGATCACGGCTCCGCTAGTCGCGCAGCGTAGGCACGGTCACGCGCTCGTACCCGGGTGCGGAGACCTTTTTCGTGGCGTCACGAAAAAGGTCCCGTCGCGGTGTCGGTCGAACGAGGCGGCGCATGCAGCGCCGTGTTCGTCGCGACGCGAAGCGCCGTCGTGCGGTCGAGACGGAGCACGCTCCCGGCGCTCGACGTCGGCCACGAGGGCCGTCCAGGTGAGCGCCTCGCAGCCCGCGCGCACTCCACGCGCCGGCGCAGAGAGTGGGGAAAGTCCGCGCTCCACGCGGAGCCCACCCGCGCTGGCGCTGCGCCGCGGCCGATCGATCCACGCTTCGTAGCGTGCAGGAGCGAGGCATCGGACGCTCGTGCGGGTGTCGTCTCCGTCGCCGAGACCTCCGTGCTGCACGTGCAGCGCGGGAACCACCGGGAAAGGAGTCCTGTCGAGATGGATCGAGTCGAGATCGCGAGGCTGTTCGCACGCTTCGAGGCGCTGGTGCACGACGCGGAGGGCGTCGAGTGCTGGTGCGCGCGCGACCTGTTGTCGCTGTTCGGGTACGACCGTTGGGAGAACTTCGTCGCGGTCGTCGAGCGCGCGCGGCACGCGTGCAAGAAGGCGGGGAACACACTGTCCGACCATTTTCGTGGCGTCACGAAAATGGTCCCGTTGGGCTCGGGCGCGGAGCGCGCGATCGACGACGTGCTGCTCACGCGCTACGCGTGCTACCTGATCGCGCAGAACGGCGACCCGCGGAAGGCGGAGGTAGCGTTCGCGCAGACCTACTTCGCGGTGCAGACGCGCAAGCAGGAGCTCGTCGAGCAGCGGTTCCTCGAGCACGAACGCTTGCGCGCGCGCTCGCAGCTCGCGTCGAGCGAGAAGGAGCTCTCCGCGGTGCTCTTCCAGCGCTTGAAGGACGAGCGGTGCTTCGCGCGGATCCGCAGCGCGGGAGACGCGGCGCTGTTCGGCGGCCGCACGACGCAGTCGATGAAGCGCAAGCTCGGCGTGCCGGCGAGCCGCGCGCTCGCGGACTACCTGCCGACGATCACGATCAAGGCGAAGGACCTCGCGAACGAGATGACGACGTTCCGAGTGCGCGAGCGCGACCTCGGCGACGAGCCGTCGATCACGAAGGAGCACATCGGGAACCACCGCGAGGTGCGCGCCGCGCTCGGGAAGCGCGGCATCCGTCCCGAGGACCTGCCGGCGGAAGAGGACGTGCAGAAGCTCGAGCGCCGGCTGCGCAAGGACGTGGAGCGGCTGCCGCGCGAGGCGCAGCGGAAGAAACAGGAGTGAGCGCGCGCGAGCGATGCGCCGAGGTGCGGGGCGTGGAGCGCGCGCGATGACGAGCCGGGGACCCTTTTCGTGGCGCCACGAAAAGGGTCCCGTCACGGGCCGGGAGCGCGTCCACGCGTGCTGGGCCATGCGCACGATGGAAGAACTCGGCCAGCCGCGCGCGGTCCGTGCAGCGCGTCGGCGAGGCGTCGTCTCCAGGACTCCGGACGAAACAACGCGGGGCCGGACCCGCGTCCGACCCCGCGCACCCATCTCTTCACATCCAGTTCCTCACGGCCCGACCGTGAACCAGAGCGCGTCGGACAGGACGGCGCCGAGCTCCGACTTCGGGTCGCGGATCCACGCTTGGGCCCACACCGTCTCCGTGCCGAACAGCGGGCCGCGCGCGAGGCCCGCCGGCGTCTGCACGAACTGGTTCCAGTCGACCGAGAGCGCGCCGTTGCACGCGGAGGGCGTCCCGCCCGTCGACTGCAGTCGCGTGCGCTGCACGGGCTCGTTCACGCACCACGTGCTCCCGTCCGCGCCGAACGGCACGGCCTCGGGGCCGGTGAAGCCGAACACGATCATCCCCATGCGGCCGCCCTCGACGCCGTCGACGCGCACCTCGAAACCGCTGCCGGCGAGCGCGCTCGGCACGCCCGCGGCGGAGATCACGCCCTTGCATCCGAGCGCGCTCGTCGCCGACGTGCAGTAACTCGCGATGGTCGGCACGAACGCGCCGAGGTCGCGCACGAACACGTCCGTCTGCAGGTTCGCGTCGCCGACGACGAGGTCCTCCGCGCCCGAGTAGAACGCCACGCGCGTTCCGTCCGACGAGAGCGCGCCGTGCGCGCTGAACGCGCTCGACGGCGCGCCGTCGTAGCAGCGGCTCGCGAGGATCGTCGTGCCGAGGTCGAGCGATCGCACGTACACGTCGAGGTGCGCGCCGGACACGCCCGGCACGAGCGAGCTCGCCCAGCCCTCGAAGACCACCGTGCGGCCGTCGGCGGAGAGGCACGGCCGGTCGCACGCGCCGTTCGCGTTCGTGCCGTCCGTGGCGACGCTCGCGCGCACGGTCGTGCCGAGCTCGAGGTCGCGCACGTACACGTCGAACGGAGCGAGCGGGAGCTCGGCCACCAGGTTCGTCGCCGCGCTCTGGAACGCCACGTAGCGCCCGTCCGCCGAGATCGACGCGTGCTGGCTGCCGGCGTTGCCCTGCGAGCCGTTCGCGCCCCGGCTCGCGAGCACCGTCGTGCCGAGCACGAGGTCGCGCACGAACACGTCGCTGGCGCCGTTCTCGTCGCTCGCCACGAGGTTCCATGCCGCGCTCGAGAAGACGACGTAGCGTCCGTCGGCGGAGAGCGCGTCGACCGCGCTCGCGTCGATCGCCTGCGCTCCGTCGAAGGCGAGGCTCGCGCGGCGCGTCGTGTTCGAGAGGAGGTCGCGCACGAAGACGTCCGCGACCGCGTTGTCGTCGTCGTTGACGAGGTCGTCCGCCGCGCACGTGAACGCGACCCAGCGTCCGTCCGCGCTGATGCGCGGGCTCGAGCTCGCGCCGTGGCCGAGCGTCTGGTTCCACGCGCGGCTCGCCAGGACGGTCGTGCGCGCGACGCGGTCGAAGACGAAGACGTCGAGCTTGCCGTTCGTGTCGCCCGTCACGAGGTCGCTCGCAAAGCTCTCGAAGGCGACGAAGCGTCCGTCGGCCGAGAGCGACGGCGCGCGGCTGGCTCCCGCGCCGGAGCGTCCGCTGGGCGTGCGGCTGACGAGGATCGTCCTGCCGTGCCGCAGGTCGTGCAGGAACACGTCGCGCTGCCCGTTCGTATCGAGCGCGTCGCTCGGCACGAGGTCGTCCGCGTAGGAATCGAAGGCGACCCAGCGCCCGTCGGCGGAGAGCGCGGCGTTCAAGCTGGGGCCGTTCGCGCCGCGCCCGTCGGAGGCGACGCTCGCGCGCAGCGTGGCGCTCGTCTGCGCGGTGGAACTCGCGGCGAGGAGCGCGAGCGCGGCGGCCGCGTGGAGGATCGGCAGCGCGCGCGCGCACGGGGCGAGGGAACGGACGGTCTGCGACGGGTGCGTCGCGGGGGAGATCGACGTCGTCATGGCCCGGCACCTCCGGCCGAGCGGAGCGTCGCGCTCGAGAGCACCGAACCGACGGGCCTCGAGGGGCGCGCGCGCGGCACAAGGGAACTGTGGGGGCACGGTAGGGAAGGTGCGCGCCCCGCGCATGCGGCGGAGTGGGCAGGAAGGGCGGGCCGTAGGCGGGAGCGCGGGGACGAAGGAGGTAGGGGCGCTCCGCCGGAGGGTGCGCGACGTGGGGACGGACGCTAGGCTCCGCGCGACCACCAACCCAAGCCGGATCCGAACCTCATGCTCGACAAGAACGACGTGCGCGACGTGCTCCTGAAGGAGATCGACATCTGCATCCACCTCCACGGCAAGCTGCCGAAGGGCGCGGAGAGCTACCGGCCGACGCCGGCGCAGCGCTCGACGCTCGAGCTCGCGCAGTACCTGTCGCACTGCGGCGAGAGCGGGATCCGTGCGCTGCTCGACGGGAACTGGAGCGCGTGGGAGGCGAACTCGAAGCGGGCGGCGACGATGACGCTGGCGGAGTTTCCCGCGGAGATGGAGCGGCAGAAGAAGGCGATCGCGGGGATCTTCGAGACGATGACGCCCGCGCAGTTCGCGACGCAGGAAGCGACGATGCCGGCGGGGGAGAAGCTCAAGCTCGGGCGGGCGTTGTTGGAGGGCCCGATGCGGTGGATGACGGGGTATCGCATGCAGCTCTTCCTCTACGCGAAGGCGGCGGGGGCGAAGGAAATCGGCACGGCGAATTGTTGGATGGGGATGGACTGGCCGAAGAGCTGAGCGCGTACACGTGGAAACGACCCGGCCCGCCGAACAGCGAGTTCGAGCGGGCCGGGTGTTTTGCCAAATGGCGTGGAGCGGTGCGCAGCATCAGCATGTGCGACGTCGGGAGTGGTTCTCCGATGACCGGAACGCACCGTCGGTGATGCCCTGGTCTAACTCGGTTGCACTGAGCGACGAGGTGGATTCAAGCGATCTCAAATCCACCTCGCTGAATCAAGTATCAGTGGTCCCGGAGCTTCCTGGAGTCGATTTCCTGAGCGAGCCACTTCAGCTCCAGCACGTAATCAGAGGCTTCGGGGAGTTTTTCCGGCTCACAGCGTGCTATCTTGTAGGCCGTTACGCCCTTCGAGTCGTCCGGGAATGACTCGACTCGAAAGCTCTCTGTGCGACTCGTCGCCGGCGATAGATCTTGCCCCTTGGGCAATTCGACCAACTCGTAGTGCCCACGGCGAATCTCCTCGGCCAGATACTCGTCCATGAGCTTGTGCAAATCCTTGCTAAGTGACTCATGGGCAAACTTGATTTCGCCCTCCGTAGCATGAGCGTACTTGCGCTGAAGGACATCAGCACTCAGCCGCTCTGGCGACGCAGTCGACGATGGAGAAGATTCAACCGGTCGGCTGTGCGTGATGGCCTCAGCCGCGACTGGCTGATTAGGTTCCTCAAGGACAGCGGGTCCTGCCTCCGATCCGGTTCGCTTTGTAGAAAGGGGCTGAGGAGCCTCCTTACCCTTGGTGGTGGGCCTGTTGCTGCCGTAGTAGCTGCCCACCACGGCGGCGGCAACAAGCAGTAACAGGCAAGAGTATTGGACGAGACGTCTGGTCATGATTGACCTCACTGGCAATTGGGACACGCGAAGAGCATCGTCACCCAGTCCGCTCCACTCACGGGGCAGGGGAAAATTACCTTCTGGCTGGAGCGCCGGTGCGGATCGCACTGGAGATTCACCGATCCCGATCCACTCGAACCCATCGAGCATGGCGGGCAAGTCGTTGACCAACTGTAGTTCCAGTGGCAGCCGCTGCAGTACCCGCTACCGATCGTGGGGGTGACCGAGTAGCTGTACCCGCACGCGGGCGGGCAGCTACACTCCCCGGCAGCGGAAACCGTCACGCTGTCTGCACACTGGGGAACCTGGAGCGAGCACATCCAACTCCATGCGACTCCCGGGATGACGATGGCGAGCGAGGTGCGAGCGAAACGTGCGGCGAGGGAGATGAGACGAACGTCTGAATTGCGAAGCATGATCGTTCCTCAACAAGTCGGCGCGAGGCCGAATTGGTCTGGGGTTTGGGATGAAGCCCCCCCCCCCCCTGCGGGATTGTCAGAGGGAGAGGTGCGACTTCCGGAGGCTACTTCGGATGGGCTCGCAGGTCAAGCTGACGCGCACGCGGCCCTGCCGACCCTCGAGTCACGGACTGAGTGCTTGGGACCTACCCTTGGGTTCCTTGGTCGCACTACCCGAGACTTCACTCACGACCGATAGTCCGCGTTGATCCGCACGTAGTCCGCGCTGAAGTCGCACGTCCACGCCTCCGCGCTCGCCGTCCCCTTCGCGAGGTCGACGCCGAGGATGACCTCGTGGTTGTTCAGGAGGTGCAGGTGTGCCGCGCCTTCGTTCTCCGGGTGCGGCTTCCCGTCCGAGTACACGTCCGCGTCGCCGATCCACACGCGCGCGTTGCGCGGGTCGAACTCCACGCCGCTCCGGCCGGCCGCCGCGAGGATCCGGCCCCAGTTCGGGTCGCGGCCGTGGACCGCGGTCTTCGTCAGCGGGCTCGTCGCGATCGTCCGCGCCACGATCGACGCGGCTTCTTCGCTCGGCGCGCCTTGGACCTGCACCGTCACGAGGCGAGTCGCGCCCTCGCCGTCGGCGGCGATCGTCCGGCACAGCTCCTGGCTCACGTCGAGCACCGACTTGAACAAGAGCTCCTCGCTCGTCGCGTTCGGCTGCTGCGCCGACTGCACGCGCGAGTTCCAGAACAGCACCGTGTCGTTCGGGCTCGTGTCGCCGTCGACCGTCAACCGGTGGAAGCTCTTGTCCGCGATCGAGCGCAGCACCTGCTTCACGTCCTTCACCGCCGGCCCGTCCGAGAGCAGGAACCCGAACATCGTCGCCATGTTCGGGTGGATCATCCCCGACCCCTTCGCGACGCCGGTCACGCGGAACGGCGGGCCGCTCTTCTCCTCGACCGCCACCGTGCGCACCTTCGGCACGAGGTCGGTCGTCATGATCGCCTGCGCGAAGTCGCCGAGACCGCGCTCGCTCGCGTTCGTCACGAGCCCGGGCAAGGCACCCAGGATCTTCTCGACCGGCAGCCGCGCGCCGATGACGCCGGTGCTCATGAACAGCACCTGCTCGGGCGGGCACCCGATCAGCTCGGCGAGCGCACTCTGGATGCGCCGGTTGTCCTCGAGCCCCTGCTCGCCCGTCGAGCAGTTCGCATTACCGCTGTTCACGAGCAGCGCGCGCACCTTCCCGCCCGACTTCTTCAAGCTCTCGCGGCACACGACGATGTGGCTGCCGAGCAAGAGGTTCTTCGTGAACAGCGCCGCCGCGGGAAACGCCTGCGCGCCGACGATGAGCCCGAGGTCGAGCTTCACCTTCTTCACGCGGATGCCGCAGTGCACCGCGCTCGCCTTGAAGCCGCTGGGGAGGACCGGGCGCGCGTCGCTGACGCGCTTCTGGGTGAGGATCGGTTGTTCCATGTTCGTCGTCTTCGTCTCGTTCGTCACGCTCACGACGCGGTGTCCGCGCGGAACGCCAGTTCGGTCTTCCACAAGCGCACTTCGGCCTCGACGCGCGCCGGCGCCGTGCCGCCGAGCACGCCGCGGCGCGCGAGGACGGCCTCGACGGAGAGCTCGCGGCGGAACTCCGCGGCGGTGAGCTTCGCGAGCTCGGGGAGGAGCTCCTTGCGCGTCGCCTCGGGCAGGTCCTCGATCTCGACGCCGCGCTCGAGCGCCGCGCGCACCGTCTCGCCGGCGCGTTCGTGCGCGACGCGGAACGGCACGCCGGAGCGCACGAGCAGGTCGGCGAGGTCGGTCGCGTTCAGGTAGCCCTTCTTCGCCTCGCTCGCGCAGCGGTCCGCGTCGAAGCGCGCGTTGCGCACGACGATCGCCGCGACCTCCAAGCACGCGCGCGTCGTGTCGACGCCGTCGAAGAGCGCTTCCTTGTCCTCTTGCAGGTCCTTGTCGTACGCGAGCGGCAGGCCCTTCATCGTGGTGAGCATCCCCGACAAGCGGCCCGCGACGCGCCCGCACTTGCCGCGCAGGAGCTCGAGGCTGTCGGGGTTCTTCTTCTGCGGCATCAGGGACGAGCCCGTCGCCACGGCGTCGGAGAGGTGCAGGAAGCCCGCCTCCTGCGACGTGAAGAAGATCCAGTCCTCGGCGAGCCGCGACAGGTGCACGAGCGCCAGCGAGCACGCGAAGAGCAGCTCCGCCACGTGGTCCCGGTCGCTGACCGCGTCCAGGCTGTTGCGCGTCGCGCGCGCGAAGCCGAGCGACGTCGCGAGCGCCGCGCGGTCGACGGGGAACGCCGTGCCCGCGAGCGCGCCGCTGCCGAGCGGCGACGCGTCGCAGCGCGCGAGGAGGTCGACGAAGCGCGTGCGGTCGCGCTCAAGCATCTCGACGTACGCGAGCAGGTGGTGGCCGACCGTGATCGGCTGCGCGCGCTGCAGGTGCGTGTAGCCCGGCATCGCGAGCGCGGCGTTCGGCTCGGCGAGCTCGACGAGCGCACGCTGCACGTCGAGGAGCGCGCGCTCGAGCGCCTGGACCGCGCCCTTCGTCCACAATTTCAGGTCGGTCGCGACCTGGTCGTTGCGCGAGCGCCCCGTGTGGAGCTTCTTCGCGAGGTCGCCGACGAGCTCCTTCAGGCGCCCCTCGACGAAGCTGTGCACGTCCTCGGCGTCCGAGCGCGCGAGGACGGACGGATCGCGCTCGATCTCGGCCGCGACGGAGCGCAAGCCTGTTTCGAGCTCGCGTGCCTCCGCCGCGGTCAAGACGTTCGCCTTGGCGAGCGCGTGGGCCCAGGCGATCGAGCCCTGGACGTCCTCGCGCCACATCCGTTGATCGAAGGGGAGGCTGCGATTGAAGGCGTCGAAGCGCGGATCGATCGCACCCTCGAACCGGCCGCCCCAGAGCTTCTTCACGCGCGGACCTTCTTGCCGTTGGTCTTCGAGCTCGGCTTGGACGCGAGCTTCGGCGCGCTCGCCTTCGTCGCGACGGAGACGAGCTTCGAGGCCTTGGGCGTCGAGCCCTTCGCCTTCTTCGACGCGCTCGCCGTCGAGCCGTCGACGCCCTTCGCGCGCCGCACGCTCGCCGCGACCATGCCCGGGAGCCCGTACAGGCGCACGAAGCCCTTGCTGTCGGCATGGTCGTACTTGGCGCTGGGCCCGAACGTCGCGAGGTCCTCGCTGTAGAGCGAGTAGGGGCTCGAAGCACCGAGCGCCGTCGCCGTGCCCTTGAAGAGCTTGACCTGCACGGTGCCCGTGACGGTCTTCGTCGCCTCGGCGAAGAACGTGTCCATCGCTTCGCGCAACGGCGCGAACCAGCGGCCCGTGTAGACGAGGTCCGCGTAGTCGGGCATCAGCTTCTCGCAGAGCCGCAGCGTGTCGCGGTCCATCGTGAGCGCGCGCAGCGTGCGCAGGCCCTCGAGCAGGATCGTGCCGCCCGGCGTCTCGTACACGCCGCGCGACTTCATGCCGACGAGGCGGTTCTCGCAGATGTCGACGCGGCCGACGCCGTGCTGTCCGCCGATCGTGTTGAGATGCGCGACGAGCGCTTCCGGCGTCATGGACTTGCCGTCGACGGAGACAGGGACACCCTTCTCGTAGCCGATCGTGACGATCTTCGCGGTGTCCGGCGCCTTCTCGGGCGACACGGTGAGCATCCACACGTCGTCCGGCGGCGCGTTCTTCGGGTCCTCGAGCGCGCCGCCCTCGTGGCTGATGTGCCAGAGGTTGCGGTCGCGCGAGTAGATCTTCGTGCGGCTCGCGGTGATCGGGATCTTGCGCGCTTCCGCGTAGTCGATCGCGTCCTCGCGCGAACGGATCTCCCACTCGCGCCACGGGGCGATGATCTCCAGGTCGGGAGCGAGCGCCTGGTAGGTGAGCTCGAAGCGCACCTGGTCGTTGCCCTTGCCCGTGCAGCCGTGCGCGACGTACTTCGCGCCGACCTCGCGGGCGTAGTCGACTTGGACTTTGGCGAGGATCGGGCGCGCCATGCTCGTGCCGAGCAGGTAGCGGCCTTCGTAGACGCTCATCGCGCGCAGGTTCGGCCAGACGTAGTCCACGAGGAACTCGCGGCGCACGTCGACGACCTTGCACGACTTGGCGCCGGTCTTCTTCGCCTTCGCCTCGAGCCCGGCGAGCTCGCTCTCGCCCTGTCCGACGTCGCCGCAGACGGCGTGGACCTCCAGGCCGTAGTGCTCCTGGATCCAGGGGATGATGATCGAGGTGTCGAGTCCGCCCGAGTAGGCGAGGACCACTTTGTCAGCCATGGTTCGTTCTCTCTTCTTCGAGTTGAGCGGGGTGGAGCGGATCACGCGTCCTTGTCGCGCATCAGGAGCACGAGCACGGCCTTCTGCACGTGCAGGCGGTTCTCCGCGATGTCGTAGACGATCGAGTTCGGGCCGTCGATCACCGGCGCCGTCACTTCCTGACCGCGGTGCGCGGGGAGGCAGTGCATGAAGAGCGCGTCGGGCTTCGCCCACGCCATCATCTCCTCGTCGACGCGGTAGTCGTTGAAGATCGACGAGCGCTCCTCGATCTCGTCCTCCTGGCCCATGCTCGCCCACACGTCCGTGTAGACGGCGTCCGCGTCGCGCACGGCGGCCTCGGGGTCGTTCAGGATACGGATGTCGCTGCCCGACTCGCGCGCCATCAGCATCGCTTCGCTGATCACGCGCGCGTTCGGCTCGTAGCCCTCGGGCGAGCACACGGTCATGTGCGCGCCGAGGCGCGCCGCGACGTGCACGAGCGAGTGGCACGTGTTGTTGCCGTCGCCGACGTAGACGAGGCGCCGGCCCCGGACGTCGCCCCACTTCTCGGTGAGCGTGAACACGTCGGAGAGCGCCTGGCACGGGTGCAGGTAGTCCGAGAGCCCGTTGATCACCGGGATCGAGCAGTTCGCGGCGAGCTCTTCGAGCGCCCTGTGCTTGAACGTGCGGGCGACGATGCCGTGCACCCAGCGCTCGAGGTTGCGCGCCATGTCCTTGAGCGACTCGCGCGAGCCGAGGCGGACGTCGCGGTGGTCCATGAAGACCGCGGAGCCGCCGAGGTCCTGCATGCCCACGTCGAACGTGAAGCGCGTGCGCAAGGAGTCCTTCTCGAAGATCATGGCGAGGCGTTTCCCCTTGAGCAGCGCGTTGTGCTCCGAGCGCCCCGCCTTCAACGCCGCGGCGGCGTCGAAGATGGTCTCGATGTCGCCCGTGCCGAGCTGGGCGATCGTGAGGAGGTCCTTGGAGGGCAGCGTGCCGAATGCGGCGGTGGTGGTCATGGAGTGCGAACTCCGAGTCAGGGGTGTGAGCGGAAAAGGAAGGTCGGAGGCCGTGCTCACAGCTCGGCCAGCGCCTCGCGCAGGATCGAAACCCCGCGCGCGATCTGTTCGGACGTGACGACGTAGGGCGGCAGGATGCGGATCACGTCGCCCGCGGTGCGGTTCGTGATCAGGCCCTTCGCGTAGAGCTTCTTCTGGAGGTCCTCGGCGCCGCGCGAAAGACGCACGCCCTGCATCAGACCGCGGCCGCGCAGCTCGGTGATCACTGGGAACTCGCCCTTCAGGTCGGCGAGCCCCGCGCGCAGCTCCGCGCCGCGCGCGAGCACCGCCTCCTGCAGGCCGCCGTGCTCCATCAAGTCGAGGAACACGAGCGCACCGCGGCACACGAACGGGCCGCCGGCGAACGTCGAGCCGTGGTCGCCGGGCTCGAACACGTCGGCGAACTCCTTCGACACCACGGTGCAGCCCATCGGCAACCCTGCCGCGATGGGCTTGGCGAGCGTCGCGACGTCGGGCTTCACGCCCGCGGCGTCGGCGGAGAGGAACGTCCCGGTGCGTCCGCAGCCCGCCTGCACCTCGTCGTGGACGAGCAGCGTGCCGGTCTTCGTGCACAGCTCGCGCGCAGCGCGCAGGAAGTCGTGGGGGAGCTCCTTCACGCCCTGCTCGCCCTGGATCGGCTCGAGGAAGAGCGCCTGGAACGTGCGCGTCGAAAGCAGCGTCTCGAGCCGCGCCGTGTCGCCGGGTGCGACGAACTCGACGCCCGGGAGCAGCGGCGCGAAGGGCTTCCTGTACTTCTCCGTGTGCGTCAGCGACACGGAGCCCATCGAGCGGCCGTGGAAGCTGCCTTCGAGCGCGAGGAGACCCGTGCGCTTCGTGTCGCCCTTCTTGTACGCGACCTTGCGCGCGATCTTGATCGCGCACTCGTTGGCCTCGGTGCCGCTGTTCGTGAAGAACACGGCCTCGAGCCCCGAGAGGCGCGCGATCCTCGTCGCGACGTCTTGCGCGTAAGGGTGTCGGTACAGGTTCGACAGGTGGATCGCCTGCCCGAGCTGGTCCGTGAGCTCGCGCACGAGGCGCGGGTGGTTGTGCCCGAGCGCCGACACCGCGATGCCCGCGAGGAAGTCGAGGTAGATCCGTCCGTCC
This sequence comes from Planctomycetota bacterium, assembly GCA_016714045.1. Lineage (GTDB taxonomy): Bacteria > Planctomycetota > UBA1135 > UBA1135 > JADJNY01. Next base: position 527,773 of record JADJNY010000001.1, read on the forward strand.
TGCGTGCGGAGCTCCGCGCCGCTGCCGCCGACGAAGACGTCGGGCGCCGGCGCATACGTGTTGAGGAGGTGCGTGGTCATCGTGCGGAGTCCGGGACGAAGCGCGTCCCGATCGAGTCGTGGAGGGCCGCGAGCACGGCGTCGTCGCCGGCGGCGGGGGCGATCTTGACGAGACCGCCGCCGAGATGGGCGAGCTCAGCGAGCGCCGCGAGCGCCATCTCGACCTTCGGGATCATCCCGCCGGTGACGACGCCCTCCGCGCGCAGCGCCGCGGCGCGCGCGGGCGTGAGCGTCGCGAGGCGCTGCTTCGCGCCGTCGAGCACGCCCGGGACGTCGGTGAGGAACAGGAGCGCGTCGCACTCGAACGTGCGCGCGAGCGGACCGGCCGCCATGTCCGCGTTCACGTTGTAGAGGTGGTCGCGAGCGCCCGCTTCGTCGCGCGCGAGCGGCGCGACGGTCGCGATCACGGGCGTGAAGGCGCCCTCGAGCAGCGCCTCGACGAGCGCACGGTCCGCGTGGACGACGCTGCCGACGTAGCCGAGGTCGACCGACGCCTGCGTCTTGGCGACCGAGAACGAGCCGCCGTCTGCGCCCGAGAGACCCGCGGCGCGCAGGCCTTCGACGTTGAGCGCGAGGACGAGCTCCTTGTTCACGATCCCCGCGAGCACCATCGTCACGACGTCCGCCGTCGCGGCGTCCGTGACGCGCAGGCCCTCGTGGTAGCGCTCTTCGAGGCCGAGCTTCTTCACCTGCTCGCGGATCTGGTTCCCGCCGCCGTGGACGACGACGAGCTCGTGGCCCGCCGCCTTCGCGCGCGCGAGCGAACGCGCGAGCGCGGCGCGCGGCGCGGCTTGCTCGAGCTGGGCTCCGCCGATCTTGACGAGGATGCGCATCAGCCGAGCCCCGCGGCTTCTTCGCAGCCGAGCATCAGGTTCATGTTCTGGAGCGCCTGGCCTGCGGCGCCCTTGACGAGGTTGTCGATCGCGCTCGTCAGCACGCACAGCGGGCCGGAGTCGGCGACGGCGACGTGGCACTCGTTCGTGCGCTGCACGCGGTCGAGCTCGGGCTGGCCCTTCGAGAACACCTTCACGAAGCGCTCGCCCGCGTAGGCGGAAGCGAGGCACGCGCGCAGCTCCGCGGCCTTGGCACCCGCCTTCGGCTTCACGTAGATCGTCGAGAGGATCCCGCGGAAGACGGGGAGCAGGTGCGGCGTGAACACGAGGTCGTCGAGGCCCGCTTCCTGGCGGATCTCGGGCGCGTGGCGGTGCGTGCCGACGCCGTACGCGAGGAAGTTCTCGTGCGACGCGCCGAAGATCGTGCGCGCGGACGGCGTCTTGCCGGCGCCGGAGACGCCGCTCTTCGAATCGCACACGACGGTGTGCGCGCGGTCGACGAGGCCCGCGGCGAGCAGCGGCTTCAGCGCGAGCAGGATCGAGGTCGGGTAGCAGCCGGGGTTCGCGACGAGCTGCGACTTCGCGACGGCGTCGCGCGCGTGCTCGGTCAGGCCGTACACGGCGGACGGGAGCAGCTCGGGTGCCACGTGCGCGTGGCCGTAGACGGCGTGGTAGTCCGCGGCGCTCTTCAAGCGGAAGTCGGCCGACAGGTCGACCACTTTCTTGCCCAGCGTGACGAGCTTCTTCGCGAGTTCCGCCGACGTCCCGTGCGGCGTGCACAGGAACACGCCGTCCGCGCGCGCGACGCGCGCCCAGTCGAGCGGCTCGACGGCGCGGTCGCACTCGAGCTCCGGAGCTTCCGGCGCGACGCCTTCGCGCGCGCCGAGGAAGCCGTCGAGCTCGAGCTCGCGGTGGTTCGAGAGGAGGCGCGCGAGCTCGCGGCCGGTGTAGCCGGAGGCGCCGAGGATGGTGACGCGTTTCATGAGCGGTGGTGGGGCGCGGAACGAAGCCGGCGCCGGACGATCGGTCCCGGCGCCGCGGCGGGCACGTACGCGGGCCGAGCGCGCGCATTCATGCGCGGGAGCGCGAGCGTCGCGACCGCACGAGCGAGCACCGAGCTCGCGCGCGCGACGAAGCGAACGAACGGCACGCTCGCGGAGCCGAGGCTCGCGAGCGCGCGGAGGCGGCTCGCGTTCATCTCCGGCGGCGCTCCTTCAAATCGAGGAGCTGCTTCGTGACGCGCTTCGCCTCGGCGGCGCTCTTCGTGACGACGAGGATCGTGTCGTCGCCCGCGACGGTGCCGAGGATCTCCTTCCAACCGGCCTGGTCGAGCGCGATCGCGAGCGGCTGCGCGCCGCCGACCGGCGTGCGCAAGACGATCAGGTTCTCGGCCGGGGTCGCGCCCGCGAGCCAGCTGTGCACGGCGTTGAAGAGCTGCACCGAGTGGTCGGGACCGTCCGGCGTGACCTCGATCGGCAGCTCGTAGCCGCTCGGGCCCTTGAGCAGGCCCATCGCGCGGAGGTCGCGCGACAGCGTGGCCTGGTTGACCTCGACGCCTTCCTTCGCGAGCAAGTCCACGAGCTCGAACTGGCTGTGGATCGCCCGTTCGCGCACGAGCGCGGCGATCCGGGCACGGCGCTGCTCGCGGGAGATCGGCGGGGAGGACTTGGGCGACGAAGGCATACGAATCGCTTCTGCGTGCATAATCATGCCGGCGCGCGAAGGGTGCGTCAAGGCTCCTCCGTCCGCGACCTTCGCGAGCTTCAGGCCGGCGTCCAGCCGAGGGACGGCGCCGGGCCTTCGACGAGCTTCGCCTCCGTGCGCGCGAGCGCCGTCGCGAGCGCGTCGAGGTAGGCGCGGCGCTGGAGGCACTGCACGCCGAGGCTCGTGAGGTGCTCCGTCGGCGACTGCGCGTCGCACAGCGCGAAGCCGCCGACGCGCAGGCGATCGAGGAGGTACGCGAGCGCCGCCTTCGACGCGTCCGTGCGCAGCCGGAACATCGACTCGCCGCCGAAGAAGCCGCCCTGCGCGACGCCGTAGAGGCCGCCGACGAGCTCGCCCGCCTCCCACACCTCGACCGAGTGCGCCGCGCCGCGCGCGAAGAGGGCGCGGTAGGCGGCGACGAAGTCGTCCGAGATCCACGTCTCCTCGCGGCCGGGGGCCGGCGCGCGACAGCCCGCGATCACGTCCTCGAACGCGCGGTCGATCGTGAACGTCCACCGCCCGCGCCGCGCGCTCTGGCGCACGCTGCGCGCGGCGGGGCGCGGCGCGAGGTCGAAGACGGCGCGCGGATCGGGCGACCACCAGTTGAGCACGGGCTCCGACGACCACGGGAAGATCCCGGCGCGGTACGCGGCGAGCAGGAACTCGGGCTCGAGGGACCCGCCGAGCGCCACGAGGCCGTCCGCGTCGGCCTCGAGCTCGGGATCGGGCAGGCGTGAGTCGAGCAGCCAGACGACCATGGCTTCACCTTAACAAAGGGACTCCCGGGGGAGCCTGCGCTCTGGCGGGCCCCGGGGGCTTGTGACCCGCCAGCAGGCGGGAGCGTGCGACCTGCAAAGCGTTGGAAGGTCGCGCCCGGCCCGCTGGTGGGAGCTCGCGCACCGGATGGTGTGTGGGAGCTCGCGGCCCTGCGGCTCCCGGTGGCTCGGGCTCCCGCCGCCTCGCGCGAACTCGCGCTCGCCGCCGGGGGGCCGCCTGACTAGAGTGCCGCCCCGCGCGTAGGCGGCGCCCGTCCCGTCGCGTACCGAACCGTTCCCCAGCCCCCCCCGCGAACCCGCCGTGTCCGAACTCCTCACCTCCGAGAACCTGCTCGCGCTCCTCACGCTGTCGCTGCTCGAGATCGTGCTCGGCATCGACAACATCGTCTTCCTCGCGATCCTGACCGGGAAGCTCCCGCCGGAGGAGCGCAGCAAGGCGCGGCGCATCGGGCTCGCGCTCGCGATGCTCATGCGCATCGGGCTCCTGCTCGCCCTCTCGTGGGTCATGCGTCTCACCGAGCCGCTCGTCCAGCCGTTCGGTCACACGATCAGCGGACGCGACCTGATCCTGCTCGGCGGTGGTCTCTTCCTGATCGGGAAGGCGACGTGGGAGATCCACGACAAGCTCGAGGCGGCCTCCGAGCACGGACCCAAGGGCGGCGCCAAGGCGGCCTTTGGCGCGATCCTCGTGCAGATCGTGCTGCTCGACATCGTGTTCTCGCTCGACTCGGTGATCACGGCGGTCGGCATGGCGAACCAGATCGCGATCATGGTCGCGGCGGTCGTGATCGCGGTCGGCGTGATGCTCGTCTTCGCGAACACGGTGTCCGAGTTCGTCGAGCGCCATCCGACGATCAAGATGCTCGCACTGTCGTTCCTCATCCTGATCGGCGTGATGCTCGTCGCCGAAGGCATGGGCAAACACATCGAGAAGGGCTACATCTACTTCGCGATGGCGTTCTCGCTGCTCGTCGAGATCCTGAACATGCGCCTGCGCCGCAAGGCGCCGCCCGTGCAGTTGCGCCACGTGCACATCGAAGGAGAGGGTCCCGCCGCGAAGGGCAGCGCGTGACGCGCCGCGCGCGGGGCGCACCGTTGCGGTGGGGGGAGCCTCGCTCGCGCGTCCCCACGCGCAGGGATGCGTTCCCCCCGACGCGTGCATTCGCGCGCCCTCCGAGGCCGACGAACTCGTGAGCGGCGGCGGACCCACCGCGCCGGGCGCGAGCGCGGCTTCGAGCCCGAACGGCGGCCTCGGCGCGCTGCTCGCGAGCCCCGGCGTGCTCGCGATCGGCTTCTGGGGCGCGTCCTTCGTCGCGACGCGCGCGGCGCTCGAGGGCTACACGCCGGCGGGGCTCGTCGCGCTGCGGTTCCTGCTCGGAGCGCTCGTCGTCGCTGCGATCGCGCTCGCGCGGCGGACGGTGCCCTGGCCGAAGCGCGCGGACGTCGCACGCTGCCTGTGGCTCGGGGGCGTGCTCGGCGGGCACATCCTGCTGCAGGCGCACGCGCTGCGCTTCACGACGGCGCTGCACTCCGGCTGGCTCGTGTCGTTCAGCGCGGTGGCCGTGACGCTCGGCTCGACGCTCTTCCTCGGCGAGCGCTTGCCGTGGCGCAACGCGCTCGGCATCGCGTGCGCGGTGCTCGGCGTCGCGCTCGTCGCGTCGAGCGACGCGCCGAACTTCGACGCCGCGTCGACGGGGCGATCTGCTCGTGTTCACGAGCTCGTTCACGTGGGCGGCCTACACGCTGCTCTCGAAGCGTCCGCTCGCGTCGAGCGGTCCGTGGCGCGTGACGCCGTTCGTGCTCGCCGTCGCGGGGGGCGCGGCGCTCGTCGCGGCGCTCCCTGGCGGGCTCGTCGCCGACTCCGCAGACGGCTCGGTCGCCGCGCTGTCGAACGGCGGCGCGAGCGCCACGGCGGCGCCCGGCGCGCTCACGAGCGAAGCCGGCGCGGAGGCCGGCGTGCCGTGGAGCGCGACCTGGGCCGTCGTCTTTCTCGGCCTGGGCGCGAGCGGCGCCGCCTTCCTGTGCTGGGCGGCGACGATCGAGCGCTTCGGCGCGCTGCGCGCGGGGCTGCTCATCTATCTGCAGCCGTTCGTCACGCTCGTCTTGGCGCTCTGGATCCTCGACGAGCCCGCCGGCTGGCGCGCGCTCGTCGGCGGACCGATCGTGCTCCTCGGCGTGGCGCTCGCGAGTCGGCGCTGATCAGGCGAACGGACCCGCGACGTCCTCGAGGTCGAACGCGCGCGGTCGGCGCACGGTCTCCGTGCGCGGCGTGAGCGGCGTCTCCGCGCGCCAGACGGGCGTCGGCGGCGCGGCGCGCGGCCTGGGGTGGAGCACGTGCACGCGCTCCGTCTCCTCGGACTCCGGCGCGTCGGCGCCCGCTTGCCACGCGCGCAGCGCTTCCGCGCGGATGCCGGTGGCGGCCGCGATCCGCAGCGCAGGGATGCGTCGCAAGTCGTCCCACGTGCGCAGGCCGGCTCCGATCAACTTCTGGCACGCGGCGAGATCGAGCCCGGCGAGCCGGCCCGGATGGAGCAGCGTCTCGGCGTCGGCGGGCGCGGGGCGCAGCGGTCCTGCGATCCGTGCGTTCGCGAGCGGTGAGTCGACCTTCGTCGAGGGCAGCGCGGAGCGCGGAGCGAGCTCGTCGAGCGGGAGCGCGCGCAGGCGCGAAAGCGCTCTCGCCGGCGCGTCGGCGGGGAGCGTGGTGCGCGCGGGCAGGGACTCGCGCGCGGCGGTGCGCGGCGCGGCCACGGTCGGCGCCGTGCGCGGCGCGGGCGCCGGGAGCGCTGCCGGGAGCGCTGCCGGGAGCGTCGCGCGCGCGAGCTCCACGCGGGCGCCGGCGTGCGCCGAAGCACGCTCGTCGCGCGACCCGGGGACGGCGCCGCGGACGGGCGTCGGCGCGGAGGTCGCGCGCACGGTGGGCGGCCCGGCGTCGAGCACGGCGTCGAGCGCCGGCTGCGTGTGCCACGCGGACTCGCCGGCGACCTCGAAGGCCGTCGCGGAGCGCGTGATGCGCTCCGCTTCGCGCAGGAACCGCCGCGCGGCCGCGGGCGAACCGCCCAACCACTCCGCGAGGCGATCGATGGGGAGCGCGGCGAGTTCGGCGGGCCGCGCGATGCCGCGCGCGCGCAGTCGGCGCCACGTCGCGGGGCCTTCCGCGTGGAGGTTGCACAGGAGGAGCAGGGGATCCATCGGGTCGTCCTCGTCGTGGGGGGGCGCCGCGTTCAGTGGACCGAGCGACGCAGGTCGCGGCGACCGCGCGGCGCGAGGACGGGGTTCGAACGGGAGTCGAGCGTCGGGTCGAAGCTCGGCCTGCGGGCGCGCGCCGACTCGGCGACCGTGGGCGTGCTCGGACGGACGAAGGTCTGGACCTCCTCGGCGAGCGCGTCGAAGTCCTGCGCTGCCGCGCCGAGCGGCTCGAGCACCTGCACCGGGAGGCCCGAGGCCGCGCACGCGCGCAGTGCGGGGTGCGTGCGGACGAGCGTGTCGAAGAGCAGCGGGCCGAACTGCGCGTGGAGCGCGATCGCGAGCTCGTGCGCGAGCGCCTCGCGGCGATCGAAGAGCGTGCCCACCGCGCGCAGCGCGAACGGGCGGTCCTGGCTTTCGGCGAGTTCCTCGAGCACCGCGACGGCTTTCAGCGCGCCCTGCAGCGCGAACGCGCCGCACTCGATCACGAGCACGGCCGTCTGCGCCGCGCGCAGCGCGTTCGCCGCGAGCACGCCGTCCGTGCGCGGCGGACAATCGAGCAGCGCGACATCGTAGGACCAGGCGCCGCGCTCGAGGGCGCGCTTCAAGACCTGTTCGGGCCCGACCAGGCGCTCCGCCGTCTCCTCGAAGCGCGCGAGCTCCGCCGTGGCCGCGAGCAGGTCGAAACCGCCCGGGGCGGGGAGCACGGCCTCGTGGAGCGTGACGCGGTCGCGCAGGACGTCGTGGACGGTCGGCTCGTGTTCGATCGACCACCCGAGGCCGAGCGTCGCGTGCGCCTGGGGGTCGAGGTCGACGAGCAGGACTCGCTCGCCGCGCGCCGCCAGCGCGCCGGCGAGGTTCACCGCCGTCGTCGTCTTCCCGCAACCACCCTTCTGATTCACGAACGCCAGAACGTGCATGCGAACCTCCAGGAGCAGGTTCACGAGCGTTCGTCGCCTGCTCTGAGAACGCACGATGAAGTCGGCGCAAGGACGACGCAGCAGCGATTCCCCAAGTCGTTGAAACTCCTTGAAGAGACATGGGATCGAGATTGCGCTTTGCCAGGTCGGACGCCGTTCGCGACCCGTTCGACGACCGGACGTGCCGCTCCCGAACTGCCGTGCGCCGGCCGGGCGCACGGGAAGGCACGCCCCCCCGCCCCCGCAGTCGGCCCGTCCTCCGGAAGCGTCGCCCGCGACCGATTCCGCGCCCGCGCGTCCGACCGCCCGACCCCGGGCGTATCCTGGGCCGCCTGCCCGGGTAGGGAGCCCGCCCGTGCTCCTCGTTCCGCGCGACCACCCCATGCCGACCCCCGTCCGAGCGTTCGCCCTTCCGACCTTCTTCGTCCTGGCGTTCGTCGCGCCGGCGGCCCTGGCGCAGATCGACCTGCCCGCGCGTCCGCCGGCCCCGCGCGGCAACGTCGTGCCGCACCACGTGTGCGCGGTCTGCAGCGAGCGCAACTACAACGTCCCCTCGAACGCGCGCCTCGGAAGCGACGGCCTGCCCCTCGCCTACTGCGCGCGCTGCAAGCAGGAGACGGCGCACCGCGTCGACGCGCAGGCGCCGGGGCTCGGGGTCGGTGGAGCTCAGGGCGCGAGCCCAGGGGGCCTGCGCCTCCCGCCCGGCGGTCAGCTGCCCGGCGGCGCCCCGGCTGCGAAGCCCGCCGCGCCGCCCGCGCCCGCCGTCGACGAGGCCGCGAAGCCGGTTGCGCCCGCGTCGAACGCCGCGCCGCGCCTCGGCGAGGGGCCCGGCGCGTTCGTCTTCGAGGAGCTCGGCCGGCTCCGCTCGATCGACGATCCGCTGCTTGCGAAGGCCGTCGAAAGCCTCGCCGGGATGGGGGAGCCCGGGCTCGCGGTCGCGCGCGTCGAACTCGCGGGTGAGCACCCCGCGCGCTTCCTCGTCGCGGCGCGCGTGCTCCTCGCCCACGGCACGCCCGCCGATCACGACGCGGTGTTCGCGCGCGCCCGCGCGAAGCTGCCCGTCCAGGTCTGCATGCCGCTCGCCGACGAGCTCGCCAAGGCCGACCCCGTGCGCGCGAACCCGGCGTTCTTCGCCGAGCTGCTCGAGCACCCCTCGGGCGCCATGCGCACCGCGAGCGAGCGCGTCCTGCGCCGCCAGCTCTCGCCGAAGCTCGTGCCCGTGCTCGTGCCGCGCGTCGAATCGAAGCGCCCCGAAGCGCGCCAACTCGCGCTCGGTCTGCTCGTCGACATCGACGACCCCGCGATCGTGGAGGTGTGCTTCGCGCACCTCGCCGACCCGAAGCCCGCCGTCGCGCAGATCGCGGTGCGCGCGCTCGCGACGCGCCCCGGCGCCGAGGTCGACGCGGGGCTGCTCTCGCGCGCGTTCCGCCAGCGCTGGCTCTTGCGCGACGGCGCCTACGCGCTGCTCGCCCTCGTCGAGCGCGAGGAGCGCTCGCTCCAGCCGATCCTCGACGAGCGCCACGTCGACGCGTTGCTCGCGGGGCTCGAATCGAGCGATCTCTTCGTGTCCGGGAGCTCGGCCGCCGCGCTCGCCGGCATCGGGTTCCGCAGCGCGCACCCGCGCCAGTCGCCGTGGCTCGACCGCGAGGTCGTCGACCGGCTCGTCTACGTGCTCTCCGGGAAGGTCTTCCACGACGACCTCTCGTCGTTGATCGGCCCCGTCGCGGCGCGGCTCGCGCTCGTCACCGGGCAGGAGTTCGGCACGGACGGACCGCGCTGGGTCGAGTGGTGGATGAGCGCGCGGACGGACCACGCCGCGCGCCGCGCGTGGATCGAGGTCGGCCCGGGTGACGAGACCGCGCTCGCCGTCCGCTGGCAGGCCGAGTCGGAGTCCGTCGTGCTGCTCGGCCCCGCCGCGAAGGCGCCGACCCTGGAGAAGGGTGAGACGATCTACCTCGGCGAAGCCGACGCGCGCGCGTTGCTCGGGGTCTTCCAGAAGGAGGGCCTGCTCGGGCCCGAGAAGCTCCCCGGCGCGCGCGGCACGCGCGGCCCGAAGGAACGCGAGCTCGACGTGCTCGTCGACGGCCGCGGGAAGGGCTTCGTGTGCGGCCCTGATGCGAAGGAGCCGTGGTTCGAGCGCGCCGCGGCCGCGGTCCGCGCGCTGCGCGACGCGAACCGCTGGCAACGCTTCACGCCCGCCGGCCGCTCGCAGTTCGCGTTCTGGCAGGAGCAGGCGCCGTGGTGGGCGCTCGAGCACACGCCGCGCGAGCGCGCGCTGCGCGAGAAGTCGCTCGTGTTCGCCGCGCTCGCCGGCCGCCGGCCCGACGAGCGTGATTTCGGCGTCGCGGAGCTCGCGCGCGTCTACGAGGACCCGACCGCGGCCGAGCCGGAGGACTTCGAGCCGTTGCTCGGCTTCCTGCGCGACGAACCGACCTTCGGCGAACGCGCGCATCGGATCGCGCGCCTCGCGCTGCGCTCCATCCAGTCCGCGGCGCCCGCGCAGCCGCTCCAACCCGAGCGCGCGCGCAAGCTCGTGGCCGTGCTCGCGGAGCGCTTTGGCGTGCTCGCGCGGGAAGACCTCTCCGCCGTCCTCGACGCAGCGGGGCCCGCGTTCGCGCGCGCGCTCGTCAAGGATGCGCGCGTGCCGGTCCGCGCCGCGACCGCGTCCGTGCTCGCGAGAGGCGGCACGCCCGACGACGTCCAGGCGCTGATGACGCTCGCGGAGGACCGCGAGCCCGCCGTCGAGATCGCGGCCGTCACCGCGCTCGGCGACGCGAAGATCGAGGCCGCGCGGACCGAGCTCGTCGTGCGCGCGCGCCTCGGGCTCCCCGACGTGCGCTCGGCCGCGCTGCTCGCGATCGGCCGCCTCGGCGGCGAGTACGTCCTCGACGCGCTGCTCCTCGGCGCGCAGGACGAGAATCCGTCCGTGCGCAGCGCGGCGGCGCGCGGGCTCGCCGAGCTCGCGGATCCGTCCGCGGTGCCGCTGCTCGTCTCCATGCTCGGCGAAGGCTCGAACTCCGTCGTGTTCGGCCCCGCGCGCGCCGGCCTCCAGCGCCTCGGCGAGGCGGCGTGGCCCGAGCTCCTGCGCGCGGTCCACAAGACGAACCACCCCGCGCGGCGCGAGGCGGCACTGATCCTCTCCGAGCAGGGCTGCGCGGAGCCCGTCACGGCACTCATCCAGCTCGTCTCGACGCATCCCGAGGACACGCGCGCCGCGGCGGAGCTGTGCGTGCTCACCGGCGTCGACTTCCGCAGCCAGCCGGACCCGGCGAGCAGCTGGTGGGCGTGGTACGAAGGCGTCGTGCACGACGACGCGCAGGCCTGGTTCCGCGCGGCGCTCGAGCGCGCGGGCGAGTCCGCGCCGGCGCCCGAGGCGCTCCGCGCACCGGGCACGCGCGCGGGCAAGCTCTTCCTCGCGACGATCCTCGCGCGGCCGGAGCCGCACCTCGCGGAGCGCGCGCGGCGCGAGCTCGCGAAGCTGCTCGGTCGGGAGCTCGACGCGCTCCCGACGCGCGAGCGCAGCGCGACGTCTGGATCTCGGGCCTGCGCGAGTCCATCCTGAGCTCACGCGATCCGTGAGCCGTTCGAACCGCCGTTCCCCTGCGCCTCGACGTTCCGCGACCCGCTCTTCGGCCGCCCGGCAACGGCGCGGACCGTTCAGCGGGCCGTGGCTCTTCCTGCTCGGCCTCGCCGTGCTCGTGGTCGTCGGCGTCTACGAGGGCCCCAAGGTCGCGCGCCAGGTCGCCAGCGTCGTCGGCTTCCGCCGCGTCGAGGCGCACGCGGACGTCTTGCTCGACGCCGCCGCGGAGAGCGGGCTCGACCCGCACTTCCTCGCCGGCGTCATGTACGTCGAGAGCCGCGGAGCCGTCGACGCCGTGTCGCGCGTCGGTGCGATGGGGCTCTTCCAGCTCATGCCCGCCGCGGCGTCGGATGCGGCGAAGCGATTGAAGCTCCCCGAGCCGTCGCGCGCAGCGCTGCTCTCCGACCCGCGGCTCAACGCGCGCCTGGGCGCGAGCCATCTGCGCTGGCTGGTGAAGCGGCTCGGGCCCGACCTCGAGCGCGTGCTCGTCGCCTACAACGCCGGGCCCGGGCGGCTCGACCAGTGGGAGAAGGAGGCCGGCGGCTGGAGCGCGTGGCGCGAGCGCAGTGCGCGCCGCGGCAATTCGGAGACGCTCGCCTACGCGCAGGACGTGCTGCGGTTCGCCGACCGGTTCCGCGAGCGCGGCGTCATCGCCGCCGCCGCGACGGCGCGCCGACCGGTCACCGCGGGGCTCTCGAGCGAGGTGCTCGTGCCGGGAGGCGCGGCGGAGGGGCACGGCGAGCCGCCCGCGGTGGTGCCCCTCGCGCCGGGCTTCGTGCCCGCGCCCTTGCCCAGGAGCGGGGATGTCGCGCCGGGCACCGAGTCCGCGCCGCCGCCCGATGCTGCTCCGCGTCGTCCCTGAAGGAAGCCTGACGGAACTCGCGCGTCGCGGCCTGCGTCCACACGGCCGATCCGGAAGTTCTTGCCCGCGGCGCTGATCTCCTGCTGCGCTGGGTGGTCGTTCCGGGTCTCGCGGGGTTTACTTGGACACCTCGCGTGCCGCACGGGCTTCGTCGAGCGCTCGCACCGCCCAGCCCGCCCCCCGATCGTCCCAACCCGCGACCCCGAACAGCTCCTCATGCACTCCATCGTCCTCCGCGGTTCGATCCTGGCCTTCGGCCTCGTCCTCGCCGCCCCCGCGTCCGCGCAGTTCGCGCCGGAAACCCTCGTCCAGTTGGGCCATGCGAAGGCCGCTGACGTGCCGCTCCCGAACCTCGACGTGCGCCTGGACGCCCAGGGCCTGCCCGTCGAGTTCGTCCGAACGGCGAACGCGTCCGCGCTCGACGCCGTCCGCCGTCGCGCGCGCGAGCTCGAGCGCGCGCGCCTCGCCTTCGACGTCCCGATGCTCTCCGTCGAAGAGCACGAGTTCTTCGCGACGCCGCACTGGATCGGCTCGACGCTGCGTTTCCTGACGCCGCCGTCCGACCTCGCGCCGCGCGACGTCGTCGCGACCTTCGTCGCGCGCCATCCGGCGCTGTTCGAGATCGGTCCCGCGGACCTCGCCGATGCGCCGCTCACGCGCGACTTCCGCACGGCGCACAACGGCGTGACGCACCTCACGTGGCAGCAGCGCGTCGACGGGCTCGACCTCTTCGGCTGCGTGCTCAAGGCCAACGTGACCCGGGACGGCGAGCTGATCAACGCGTCCAGTTCGTTCCTGCCCGCCCCGGCCGGCGGATGGGTGCTCCCGGCCGAGCGCCTCACCGCGCTCGACGCCGTGCGCGCGGCCGCCGCGAACGTCGGCGTGCGCCTCTCCGCGGACCCTGAGGGTAGCGCGCCGGAGGGCGCCTCCGAACGACGGAGCTGGAGCTCGACCGCGTTCCGCGCGGCCGAACCGGCGACGAGCGAGCGCATCGCCTTCGCGTGGACGCGCGAGCGCGTCGTCCCGGCGTACCGCGTCCAGATCTCGAAGCCCGGGACGAGCGATCTCTACGAGGTGCTCGTCGACGCGACGGACGGCACGATCCTCCAGCGCGTCAACCACACGAAGTACTTCGGCGGCACGGAGGACTGCTCCTTCCGCGTGTACACGAGCGACAGCCCGGCGCCCGGCTCGCCCGGCAACGCGACGCCGAACGGGGTCCAGTTCCCGTTCGTCGGCCGCAGTCTCGTCACGGTGACGGGCGCGTCGGTCGCGAGCGCGTCGCCGAACGGCTGGATCGACGACGGCGTCAACGAGACGCGGGGCAACAACGTCGACGCGCACCTCGACCTGAACGCGGACAACATCGCCGACGTTCCGCGCCCGGCGGGTCTCCCGTACCGCGTCTTCGACTTCGCGCAGGACAACACGCAGGCGCCGTCGACTTACCGTCCGGCGGCGGTGGCTCAGTTCTTCTATCTCGGCAATCGCTACCACGACAAGCTCTTCCAGCTCGGCTTCGACGAGCCCGCGAAGAACTTCCAGGTGACCAACTTCAGCGGCCAGGGCACGGGCAACGACGCCGTGCAGGCCGACGTGCAGGACGGCAGCGGCACGAACAACGCGAACTTCGGCACGACGGGCACGGACGGATCGACGGCCCGCTGCCAGATGTTCGTCTTCACGGGCCCGACCCCCGACCGCGACGGCGACCTCGACGCGGACATCGTCTACCACGAGATGTCGCACGGACTCTCGATCCGGCTCCACGACGGCACCGTCAACGGCACGCAGTCCGGCGGCATGGGCGAGGGCTGGAGCGACTTCTTCGGCCTCTGCCTGAACGCGGAAGCGGCTGATGACCCGAACGCGGTCTACACGACGGGCGGGTACGCGACCTACCAGCTCACCGCGGGCTTCGTCGACAACTACTACTACGGGATCCGGCGCTTCCCGTACTCGACGGACCTGAACAAGAACCCGCAGACGTACGCGGACATCGACGCGGCGCAGCAGGCCTACCCGCCCGCCGTCCCGCGCAGCCCGATCATCGGGAACACCGCGAACGAAGTGCACAACGTCGGCGAGGTCTGGTGCGTGACCCTGTGGGAAGCGCGCGCGAACCTGATCGCCGCGCACGGCTTCGTCGGCAACGACGAGATCATGCAGCTCGTCGTCGACGGCATGAAGCTGTCTGTGAACAACCCGAGCTTCGTGAACGCGCGCGACGCGATCCTGCAAGCCGATCTCGTGAACAACGGCGGCACAAACCTGAGCTACCTGTGGACGGCGTTCGCGAAGCGCGGCCTCGGCTTCGGCGCGGTCGGAGCGACGGGCAGCACGTCGACGGGCATCGTCGAGTCGTTCGTCGTGCCCTCGCTCGTGATCTTCAACTACCCGAGCGGCAAGCCGACTCAGCTCCTCCCGGCGCAGCCGACGACGGTCCTGGTCGACGTCACGGGCCTCGGCTCGCAGACGCCGATCGCGGGCACGGGCCAGCTCTTCGTCTCGATCAACGGCGGCGCGTTCGGCGCCACGCCGATGACCGAGCTCACGCCGAACCACTACCAGGCGACGCTTCCGGCCGCGAACTGCTTCGACTCGGTCGCGTGGTACGTCTCGGTGAACACGAACACGGGCACGGAGGTCGATCCCTCCGGCGCGCCGGCGGTGCGCAACACGGCGTCCGTCTTCACGTCGGTCGCGACCTTCGCGGGCGACACGTTCGAGACGAACCAGGGCTGGACCGGCGGCGTCGTGGGCGACAACGCGACGACGGGCGTCTGGACGCGCGTCGACCCGATCGGGACGACTTCCGGCGGCAACCAGGTGCAGCCGGAGGACGACCACACGTCCGCCCCCGGCACGACCTGCTGGGTGACCGGGCAAGGCCTCGCCGGGGGCGCCTCGGGGACCGCGGACGTCGATGGTGGCCGGACGACGCTCCTGTCGCCGGCCTTCGACCTGAGCTCGGCGAGCGGCGCTCGGATGAGCTATTGGCGCTGGTACTCGAACAACTCGGGCGCCGCGCCCGCGGCCGACACGTTCCGCGTCGACGTCTCGAACGACGGCGGGACCACCTGGGTCAACGCGGAGACGGTCGGACCCGCGACGGACAACGGCGGCGGGTGGATCTTCCACGAGATCGACGTCGCGAGCTTCGTCCCGCTGACGGCCAACGTTCGCGTGCGCTTCGTCGCCGAAGACATCGGAAGCGGCTCGATCATCGAGGCCGCGATCGACGACTTCCAGATCACGCGCACCGAGTGCGTCAGCGGCCCCGTCGGCGCGTTCTGCGCCGGCGACGGCACGCTCGCGACGGCCTGCCCGTGCGCGAACAACGGGGCGACGGGCCGCGGCTGCGCCAACTCGGTGAACGCGAACGGCGGCGTGCTCGCCGCGTCGGGCACGACGAACCCCGACACGATGGTGCTGTCGGGCAGCGGGATGCCGCTCAACGTGTCGGCGATCTACCTGCAGGGCTCGGCGATCGCGAGCGCGGGCATCGTGTTCGGCGACGGCGTCCGTTGCGTCGACGGGACTCTCATCCGGCTCGCGACGAAGCTGAACGTCGCCGGCGCGTCGCAGTTCCCCGACGTTGGCGATCCGCTGCTCTCCGTGCGCGGCGGCGTCACGCCCGGTAGCGGCGTCACGCGCGCCTACCAGACCTACTACCGCAACTCCGCCGCGGCGTTCTGCCCGCCGGAGACCTTCAACGTGACGAGCGGCTGGGCGCTGGTCTGGTGAGCCGAGCGGGCGGAGGTCGTCTCCGCCCTCGATCGAACGCGCGGGCGTCCCTTCCGGGGCGCCCGCGCCGTTTCCAGGCCCGGTTCGCGCGGGGGCGGGCCGCTCGCTCGGCGGCTCCTCGGTGACCGGCGGACGCGAACTCGCCGATACGCAGGCTGAACGCGAACGCACCGGATCGCGTGCACACCGCCCGTCACCGCGTACGCCCCGGTGGGTAGGCCCGTCGCCCTGGAACGCTCCGGCGAACCTCCAGGTCCGCGCGCTCTCCAAGCGCACGACGTCCGACCGGCGTGGGTCCGCGGGTCGAGCATCGTGCGGAGCACGAGGACCCCGGCTCCGCTGGTGCGTCGAGGGGTTCCCAGCGCACGGACTGGCCGGTTGGGGCTGCGCGACTCCTGAGCGCGCTCTCCTCCCAATCACCGGCGGTTCGCCGCCATGCGCGGGGCGCTCCGGCCACGCGTCGGGGCGCCCCGCGTCTTCGTTGGTGCCGAACGCGCGCCGCGGCCGCGAGCTACTCGTCGAGGTCGACGGCCGAGGGCGCCGGGACCGCCGGGGCCGACTTCGGCTCGCGCTCGGCGCGCGCGGGTCGCGGGCGCCAGAGCTCGACGAGCATGTCCTCGCGGTCGACCGCCGCCGGATCGAAGTCGAGCCGCGTGCGACCGTCGGGGAGCGGCGTGACGCCGACGGCCGCAGTGCACGCGCTCGGGCTCCACCCGGCGGGGAGGACGAGGCTCGCGAGCGGCGCTGGCGCGAGCGCGAGGCGCAGCGTCGAACGCGTCGCGGCACCGGGCACGCGCGCGGCGGCCTCGAGCCGCACGCGCTTCGCTCCCGCGTCGAGGAAGAGGTCCTCGCCGGCACGCTCGGGCGCGAGCTTCGCACCCGAGTCGCGCGCGAACACGGCGAGGTCGCCCTCCGCCGCGTCGAGCTCGACCTTCGGGAGCGCGGCGAGCGGCGGCTCCGCGGCGAGATCGAGCTGCCACGCGAGCGCGCCGGTCGCTGCGTCGACGAGCTCGAGCCGCGCGCGCCGTTCGAGCCCCGCGCGCGCCTCGCACCGGAAGGGCGCGCGCGCCGGCTCGCCCGCGTCGCCCGCGTCCGGCGGAGCGTCCGCGGCGCGGCGCGCAACGACGCGCAGCGGGAGCGGGACGCGTCCGTGCTTCGCGTACGAAAGTTCGATGCGCCCGTCGTCCGTGCGCGCGATCCGCGCCGGCACGTTGCACTCGACGAGCGCGTGCTGCGGCGGGAGCGTCACGCGCACCTCCGGCGCGGCGAGCAGGCGCGAGAACACGAGGTCGTCACCATGGAACTGGTAGCTGTCTCGGTCCTCGTACTTCGTGCGCACGACGAGCCGGCGCTCGCCGTGCTCGGGCACCGCGGCGTCGAGCGCGATCGCGAAGTACTTGCCGCTCGGGTCCGCGCCGGGGTGGCCCGCCTTGCGCGCCGCGGCGCCGTCGACGAGCCCGACGTCGAGTCGTGCGCCGGAGTCGAGGTTCTCCGCGTGGACCTCGCTGACGAACGTGTCGCCGCGCACGGGCGTGAAGTACGCCTTCGCGCCGGGCGTCGTCGCGGAGAGCGCGTACGTGATGCGGAACTCGTGGTCGTGCGGTTCGAGGAGCTCGTAGAGGAGGCGCTCGTCGCGCTCCGTCTGGTAGGGGCCCGTCGGCGGCGCATCGTCGGTCGAGCGGCACGCGGCGAGGGCGAGGAGGAGCGCGAACGGAGCGAGGGGGTGCGGGCGCATCGGCGCAGGTTGTAGCGTCGGAGCGCGGGCGGCACCACGTGCGCGGCTTCGACGCGCGCGCTCGCACTCCGGCGGCTGCTATCTTCCAGCGACTCTCGATCCTCCCCGTCGGCCCACCTCCGAGTCAGGAACCTCGCCATGCCCGCCCTCTGCGCGCTCGCGCTCGCCCTCGTCGCACCGCTCGTCGCGCAGGACCCGTCCGACGCCGAGCTCGCGCGCTGGACCGCGACGCGCGACGAGCGCATGGCGTGGTGGCGCGACGCGCGCTTTGGGATGTTCGTGCACTGGGGGCTCTACTCCGGCGCCGGTGGCACGTGGGACGGCCGCGTCTACCCGCAGCACTACGCGGAGTGGATCCAGCACTGGGCCGCCGTGCCGAGCGCGGCCTACGCGCGCGCGATGAAGCCCGTGTTCCGGCCCGCGCCGAAGTTCGCCGAGGCGTGGGCCGAGCTCGCGCACGACGCGGGCATGCGCTACGCGGTGCTGACGTCGAAGCACCACGACGGGTTCACGCTGTTCCGCTCCGCACAGGCGTACTCGGTCGACAACCGGGTCACCGGCGGGACGAACCTCTCGCCGGAGGGCCGCGACCTCGCGCGCGAGTTCGCCGACGCGATGCGCGCGCGCGGCCTGCGTCCGGGCTTCTACTACTCGCTGCTCGACTGGCAGCACCCCGACGCGTACCCGATGGCGCTGCCCGTTCCGGCGGAGGAGCGCGCTCGGGAGCACGCGAACTACGTCGCCTACGTCCGCGCGCACGTGCGCGAGCTCGCGACGAACTACGGCGAGCTCGCGACGCTCTGGTTCGACTACTCCGACGCGGAGCGCCAGGGCGAAGCGTGGGGGGCGAGCGCGTTGCTCGCGGACCTGCGCACGCTGCAGCCGCGCATCGTCGTCAACAACCGCCTGTTCCTCGGGCTCGAGAACCCGCGCGGCGACTACGGCACGCCCGAGAAGTACGTGCCGCCGACGGGGCTCCCCGGGATGGACTGGGAGGTCAACCACACGCTGAACGAGTCGTACGGGTTCAGCGCGCACGATGCGAACTGGAAGGACACGACGAGCGTCGTCCGCCTGCTCTGCGACGTCGTCTCGAAGGGCGGGAACCTCCTCTTGAACATCGGCCCCGACGCGACGGGCGCCGTGCCCGAGCCGGCGCAGCGCGCGCTGCGCGGCGTCGGCGCGTGGATGCGCGTGAACGGCGCGGCGATCCACGGCACGACCGCGAGCCCGTTCGCGCGCCTTCCGTGGGGCCGCGCGACGCAGAGGCCCGGGCTCCTGTACCTTCACGTGTTCGACTGGCCGAAGGACGGGAAGCTCCGCGTGCCGATGCGCGGGCGCGCGCGCGCGGCGCGGATGCTCGGGAGCGACGCGAAGCTCGAGCCCACGCGCGATCCGGCGCGGCAGGGCGAGCTCGTCGTCCGCGTTCCGATGGAACCGCTCGACCGCGCGTGCACGGTGGTCGAGCTCGCGCTCGACGGCGGCGTCGAGCCCACGCCGTTCGCCGTGCGCGCGGACGAGTCGGGCGCGCTCGCGCTCCTGCCGCACGACGCGCTGCTCGCGGGGCCGTCCTTGCGCGTCGAGCAGGTCGGGGCGGTCGAGGACGTGCACTACAACCTCGGGTACTGGCTCGACGCGAGCGCCACCGCGAGCTGGCCGATCGAGCTCGAGCGCGCGGGCGAACACACGGTCGCGATCGAACTCGCGTGCGCCGACGCCTCCGCGGGCGCCGAGGTGGAGCTCGCGCTCGGGGGGAAGGCGCTCGCGTTCACCGTTCCGGCGACGGGCGGCTGGCAGAGCTATCGCACGCTCGAACTCGGACGGGCCGAGCTCGCGAAGGGCCCCGCGACGGTCGTGCTGCGCGCGCGCACGAAGCCGGGCGAGGCCGTGGTGAACGTGCGCGCGATCCGCATCGTGCCGCGCGGACGGGGAGCGCGCGGGGACGGGCCGGGTTCTCCTCGCGTCAGCGCGCCGCGTTCACCGCGCGTCAGCGCGCTGACGTCTCCGCGCTTCAGCGCGCCGCGGGCCCGCGCGGCTTCCGTCCACGAGCGCCGGGCTTCGCGCGAGCGCCTTTCGTCCGCGCGACCGCCGAGCCTCGCTGCGCGGCGGGCCGCGCGGAGGCGGGCTCACCGCGCAGGGGCGTCTAGTGCCACCATTCGCGCAGCTTCGGCGCGAGCCCGGGCTCCTCCGCCTGCGCGATCGCGCAGCGGAAGACGTCCTCGACGCACGGGTCGTGCTTCGTGCGCGTGCGGCGCTCGAGCTCGCGGTAGAGCGCGACCGGATCGCGGCCCGCGAGGTCCTCGACGCGCGCGAGGCCGAGCACGACGAAGTCGCGCGCGGTCTCGAGGCCGACGGACCCGAGGCGCTGGAACGCGGCGAGCGCCGCGAGCTCGACGCAGCGCGCACGGGGGAGCGCGCCGCCGACGCGCCGCGCGATCTCGGCGCCGCCGAGGTCCGCGAGCTCGCTCGTCGCGACGCCGGCGGCGCGCAGCGCGGCCCGCTCGTCCGCGTCGAGGTCGAGCTTGGGCGGCTTCGTCCGCGCGGCACGCGGCGTCGCACCGGAGGCCGCGCGCGGAGTCCCGCCGGCCGCGCGCGTATCCGCCGCGCGCGCTCTCTCGCCGGCCGCGCACTCCTCGCGCGCGACGAGCGCCAGGTAGTCCTCGAGCGTGCGCCCCGGCTCCGACGGGAAGCGCTCGTCCGTCGCGCGCGCCTCGCGCATGCGGTCGACGCGGAACGTGCGGAAGTCGCGCCGCGTCTCGCACCACGCGGCGAGCGTCCACACCTTGCCCCAGAAGAAGAGTCCGAGCGGCCGCGCGCGGCGCTCGCTCGCGCGGCCCTGCTCGTCCGTGTAGTCGAAGCGGAGCACGCGCTCCTCCTCGAGCGCCGCGCGGACGGCGGGCAGCGCCGCGTGGTCGCCCGCGCGCGCGAACTCGGGCGCGAAGAGGCGCGTGCGCCCGAGCTTCGCCTTCAGGCGGTCGGGGAGCACGTGCTCGACCTTGACGAGCGCGCTCTTCGCCGCGCGCGCGAGCTCCGAGTCCGTCCACGTCGTGACGAGGCGCGCGCCGACGACGAGCGCTTCGATCTCCTGCGGGTCGAAGAGGAGCGGCGGCAGGTCGAACGACGCGGGCAGCACGTAGCCGACGCCCGCTTCGCCCTCGACGGGGACGCCGTTCGCGACGAGGTCGGCGACGTCGCGGTAGACGGTGCGTTCGCTGACCTCCATCTCGTCGGCGATCCGCGCCGCGGTCGTGACGCGGCCGCGGCGCAGGAGCTGGACGAGCTGGAACAGGCGATCGGCGCGGCGCATGGCGCGTCAGCGTACCGAGGCGGCGAGCTCGGGCGCGATCGGGATCGGGTGCGAGACGAAGAGCGTCACGCCCGCCGGGTCGCGCGTGATCAACATGCGCGCGCCCCACGGCTGGTCCGTCGGCGGCTGGAGGATCGGCGCCCCCGAGCGCTTCAACGCCGCGTGCGCGAGGTCGACGTCGGGCACGCGGAACGCGAAGCACGCGCCGCGGCCGTCGAACGCGTCGGGCGCCATGTCGTCGGGCAGCATGAAGCCGAGCTCGGGCGCGCCGCTCGGTCCCGCGCGCAGGCCGACGTAGTGCGGGTGGTCGAAGCTGAGCTCGAAGCCGAAGTGCGCGACGTAGAAGTCGCGCACGGCGGGGAGGTCGCGGGTGGTGACGATGGGGGTGATGCTCTGGATCTGCATGACGTGGCTCCGCGAGCTCGTCGGCGACTCCGTGCGCGTCGCGTGGTCGTCACGCGACGTCGCGCGGATCGTCCGCGGCTCGTGCGAGTCACTCTGCACGGGGGCTCCTGACAGCGTGGTGGCAGGAGTCGCGCGGAAGCTCGCCTCGACGTCCTACCTCGACGGCGCAGCGTCGAGGTGCGTGATCAGAAGCGCCAGTCGGCGAGGTGCCACGGGCCGATCAGGTGTCGTGTCCCGTCCTGGCGTTCGGAGAACTCTGGACCCGGGGCGTGGAGGAGGACGTAGGCGTCCATGATCCGGTGGGTTCCGAGGAAGATCGTCACGGTGCCGTCTTCGCGCTTCACGGCTTCGAAGCCGCCGTCATGGACGCCCGGAGCGTCGACCACGGCCGTGAGCGCTTTGTGGTGGAGGAGCAGATACCCGAGGCCGGGCAGGCACACCGCCTGCGACGCGCACCAAGCTCCCCACGGCGCGGCGGCGAGGGCGAGGCAGACGAGCACGCGTCGGGGCGGCGAAACGGACGTGGAGGGAGCTCGGCTGGCTTCCGGATGTCCGCCGGTCCAGGCGTAGAGTGCGCGGTTCACGCCGGCGAGTGCGACGGCTCCATGGGCGAGGAGCACGAGCAAGCCGACCAAGAGCACCAGCCCGAAGAGCAGGAACCCGCCGTGCAATTCGAGCTCGAGTTCGAACGCCTGCTCGACGAGCACGAGACCGCAGAGCGCGATCGTCCATGCGCGGTAGCGCCGACCGAGGGCCAGGCTGGGCCTCGGCGTCGAGTCGGATTCGCTGTCTCCCGCGATGTCCACGCTCCGCGAGTCTAGCTCGACCTCGCCCGGACCGCCGGTCGGCCCCGCGGTGCAGCGAGGGGCGATGTGCGCCCTATCGAGATCGGGACGCGCTCGACGAGAGGTGTTGTTGGCCTGCAGGATCGGTCCAGTACGCCCCGACGGTTCGTGCACCCGTCGCGGATCGCGCCCCGTTCGCGCGGTCCTGCCGCCTCCTTCTCGACGACCGCGCGGCGCGCGAGGCTCGATGTGCGCCCTATCGAGATCGGGACGCGCTCGACGAGAGGTGTTGCTGGCCTGCCGGATCGGTCCAGCACGCCTCGACGGTTCTCGTATCCGTCGCGGACTGGGCCCCGTTCGCGCGGTGTTGCCGCCTCCTTCTCGACGGCCGCGCGGTGCGCGACGCTCGATGTGCGCCCTATCAAAATCGAGATGCGCTCGACGAGAGGTGTTGCTGGCCTGCCGGATCGGTCCAGCACGCCTCGACGGTTCTCGTACCCGTCGCGGACTGGGCCCCGTTCGCGCGGTGTTGCCGCCTCCTTCTCGACGGCCGCGCGGTGCGCGACGCTCGATGTGCGCCCTATCGAAAGCGAGATGCGCTCGACGAGCGGCGGCGCTGGCCTGCCGGATCGGTCCAGCACCCCTCGACGGTTCTCGTACCCGTCGCGGACTGGGCCCCGTTCGCGCGGTCCTGCCGCCTCCTTCTCGACGGCCACGCGGTGCGCGACGCTCGATGTGCGCCCTATCGAGATCGGGACGCGCTCGACGAGCGGTCGTGCGGGTCGGGCGGGCGCGCCGCGCGGGGCACTACGCGAGTCGCGGATCGTGTTCACTTCGTTCGCTTCGGCTGCGCTCCCGCTCCACGGCGGAGTGATCTGACGTCCGCTGAGGTGCATCAAAGACACCCCGAAGGGGGAGCCTCCTCGCTGGAGTGCTCGCGGCACCACTCCTCATCGAGCCCTGCAAGACCGCGACCTTCGTCGTCGCCCTCGAGCGTCGTGCCGACCGCGACACACGCGTCGGACGCGACGGACAGGCTTCGTTCTCAGCGCGTGAGCTCGAGCGGTCCGTGCCTCCGCCACCCCGTGCGCAGCAGCCAGGTTCGCGGGCGCGCGAGCCCCGTCTCCAGCGTCGCGTCGGCCGCGACGAACGCCGCGGCGGAGGAGCACGGATCGAGCTCGCCCGGGCGCACGAGCCCGTGGTGGTGCGCGTTCGCGAGCACGTAGCGCAGCGCGTGGTGCACCTCGCGCGGCGTGCACAGCTCGCGCGCGTGGAATCGGCCGGCGAAGAGCCGCCCGCGCCGTCTCCAATGCGCGTTCAGTCGTCGCGCCAAACACACGGCGAGGCCCTTCACGCTCCGCGCGAGCGCGTCCGCGCTCGATGCCTCGCAGACGAGGTGCACGTGGTCCGCGAGCGCGGCGTAGTGCACGATGCGGAAACCAGGTCGCACGGCGCTCGCGGCGATCGCCGAGCGGACGATCACGTGGACGTCGTGCGTGCGCAACGTCGGACAACCGTGCCGCAGGCGCAGCGTGACGTGGAGCGGAGCCCGCCCGGAGATCGCCGCGCGCGGCTGGTGTCGGACCAGCGGCAAGGTCGTCTTGCGCTTGCGCCCCGCTCCGGGGCGTCGACCGCCGTGACGGACGAAGACGAGCTCCGACGGGCGCTTCGGCCTCCGCGCTCGCGCGGTCGCGCCCGGCTCGTGCGGCCGTGCGCGTGCGGTCGTCGCGCGATCGAGCGGCTCGGTCGCGGCCTCGTTCGCGCGAGGGGCTCTCGCGTGCGGCTCATCGGCGGTCGACGAAGGCCACGGAGAGCCGCGGTGGCGGCGCGAACGGTGGAGCCAGGGGAGACGCGCGGGGACGACGCCTGCGGCGCCGGAACCGGATCGAAGAGGCCGCGCCCGGTCCGGGTCCCTTCCTGGTGGCGGGCGCTCTGGCGGCGACGTGTCGTGACCATGACGTCGTGCACGACGTCGCTCCGCGCGACCGGGCATCGAGGAACTCACGGAAACAGGTCGCGGGCTCCTGCCGCCGGTCGCCGGGATGGGGAAATCGCTGCGTCGTGCTGCGCGGTGCGGGGGCTCGAGCTCCTTCGGACCGCACGACGCAGGCGCGCTTGCGAACGAGCTCCAAGAGGGGGCCTCGACGAACGATCCGGTACCCCTGGAACGACGATGGGTGTGCCTTCGCCGGACGAGGGGGGGAGCGCAGGTTTCGCGTGCCGTGCTGACGGTGCTCGTCACGCCCTCACCGGCGGGACGAGGTCCGTTCCGTGCCAGGGAGCACGGTGCCCGCGCACCAACCTCGCGAGCACGACGACGCAGGTCCCATTCTCGATAGGGCGTACATGGCGTCGACGTGTCCGCACGGCGAGCGTCCCAGCTCCTGCGTCCCGTGCTGACGAGGCTCGTCACGCCCTCGCAGGCAGGACGAGGTCCGTTCCGTGCCTCAGGAGCACGGTGCCCGCGCACGAACCTCGCGAGCACGACGACGCGCGTCCCATTCTCGATAGGGCGTACATGGCGTCGACGTGTCCGCACGGCGAGCGTCCCAGCTCCTGCGTCCCGTGCTGACGAGGCTCGTCACGCCCTCGCAGGCAGGACGAGGTCCGTTCCGTGCCTCAGGAGCACGGTGCCCGCGCACGAACCTCGCGAGCACGACGACGCGCGTCCCATTCTCGATAGGGCGCACATGGCGTCGGCGCGTCCGCACGGCGTGCGTCCCAGCTCTTGTGTGCCGTGCTGACGAGGCTCGTCACGCCCTCGCAGGCAGGACGAGGTCCGTTCCGTGCCTCAGGAGCACGGTGCCCGCGCACGAACCTCGCGAGCACGACGACGCGCGTCCCATTCTCGATAGGGCGCACATCGCCTCCTCGACCCCGAGTGTCGTTGACAGCGCGCAATCTTGTGCGTGTCGAGGAGAAGCGTCGGGCCGCGACGCGCACGCGCGGCTCCAAGGTTGGCGCGAGCGAGGGGGCCAGGGCGGCGCCTCCGTTCAACCCTGCGGATCACTGCCGCGCGTCGAGCGCAGGTTCAGGGTGACCAGCTTTCGCCGGTCGTGTACCAGGGGCCGTCGACGTGTCGATACTGCCGTCCGATGAGGAAGAACTCGTGGGTTCCCGAGCGCGCCGTCGACGCGATCGTTCCCGTCGGATCATGGATCCAGTACAGGCAACCCGTGTCGCCGCACTCGACGATTCGCGCGAACACCGTGTACGGGCCTTCGCGGAAGTCGACGCGCGGTCCGCCCGCGGTCGGACGGCCCTCGATCGCGGTCTCCATCTCGGCTTGGTGGCGTGCCAAGTACCCGAGCTCGGCGAGGTCGAGTCGCCAGCAGGGGATCAGCGCGGCGACGGGAAGCCAGGGCGCCGCGGCTCGCGCCAGCGCCGCGGGCCACCGGAACGATCTCGTTCCGGCCGTCGTCGGTTGTCCATCCAGGGCGAAGGCCGCCTCGACGAGACCAGCGAGGAGGTTGACGAGGAACGCAAGGAGAAGCACAAAGCAAAGGAGCGTGTCCTGTCGCTCATGGAGGTCCAGCACGTAGACCTCGTGCACGACGCAGGCGAGCGAAAGGACGGCGCTTCGGAGGACC
Source organism: Planctomycetota bacterium (assembly GCA_016714045.1). Lineage (GTDB taxonomy): Bacteria > Planctomycetota > UBA1135 > UBA1135 > JADJNY01. Next base: position 553,259 of record JADJNY010000001.1, read on the forward strand.
GCGAGTCCCGTCCACCTGTCCCAGGACACGCTCGACCCTCCCGCGGCCGCATCCATCTCGCACAGACTACCGTTCGCTGCGCCGCCCGGGAGTCGCCGCTCGAAGCTCGGGCACCACCCTGCTCTCGGGCACCACCCTGCTTCGGGGGCCCTTGCTCGCCCCCTCTGCTGCCGCTCCGCCACTGCACGCCCGTCCACCCTCTCCTTACCCATCCGAAGGTCGGCGCGCGCCGCCGCGGCGGGTATCCTGCCTCGCCCTCCGGTCCAACAGACCGCCCCGAACGGGCGTACCCGAGCCCGTTTCCAGCGCGAGACCCCGCATGAGCACCCCCGACGACCGTCCCCGTCTCCGAAGAGATCCAGCAGGCCTCCGCCTGGGTGCGCGACCTGCGCGCGTCCATGGGCGAGGTGATCGTCGGGCAGGAGGGCCTCGTCCACTCCCTCTTCCTCTCGCTCCTGACGGGCGGCCACGTCTTGCTCGAAGGCGTCCCCGGCCTCGCGAAAACGCTCGCCGTGTCGACGCTGGCGAAGGGCGTGCAAGCCAGCTTCGCGCGCATCCAGTTCACGCCCGACCTCCTGCCGTCCGACCTCGTCGGCACCGAGATCTACAACGCGAAGGAGGCGAACTTCACGGTCCGCAAGGGCCCGATCTTCGCGAACTTCGTGCTCGCCGACGAAGTGAACCGCGCGCCGTCCAAGGTGCAGAGCGCGCTCCTCGAGGCGATGCAGGAGCGCCAGGTCTCGATCGGCGGCCAGACGTTCCCGCTGCCGCGCCCGTTCCTCGTGCTCGCGACGCAGAACCCGCTCGAGCAGGAGGGCACGTACCCGCTCCCCGAGGCGCAGCTCGACCGCTTCGCGCTCAAGGTCGTGGTGAAGTACCCGAAGCGCGCGGAGGAGCTCGAGATCCTCGGCCGCATGGCGAGCACGCGCCCGAACACGGACGTGAAGCAGGTCGTGACGCCCGCGCAGGTGCTCGCCGCGCGCGAGGTCGTCGACCAGATCAAGCTCGACGCGCGCCTCTCCGAGTACATCGTCGACCTCGTCATCGCGACGCGCGAGCCGAAGAACTACAAGCTCGCCGAGCTCGGCCCGCGCATCCAGTACGGCGCCTCGCCGCGCGCGACGATCTGGTTGGCACTCTGCTCGCGCGCGAACGCGTTCCTCGCGGGGCGCAACTACGTGACGCCGGCCGACATCAAGGCCGTCGCGCCCGAGGTGCTGCGCCACCGCATCATGCCGACCTACGAGGCCGAGGCGGAGGGCCTGACGTCCGACGCGCTCGTCCTCCGCGTGCTCGAGACCGTGCCCGTGCCGTGAGCCCGCTCTCGTCGATCTTCGGCCGCGCGCAGGACCGCGACGGCGCCGCGGCGCGCGCGGGAGCTCCCGGGTCGTCCGCGGGGCCCGGTCGCGCCGGCGCGCACGCGACGGCGCACGACGCGCCGAGCGCGCACGGCGGCACCACCGCGGGACCGCACGCGCCGCTGCTCGTGCCCGAGCTCATGGCGCGCGTGCGCCAGATCGAGATCCGCACGCATCGCCTCGTCAACACGGCGCTGTCGGGCGGCTACCGCTCGACGTTCCGCGGCTCGGGCCTCGAGTTCAGCGAGGTGCGCGCGTACCAGCCCGGCGACGAGGTCCGCCGCATCGACTGGAACGTCACCGCGCGCACGGGCGACGCGTACATCAAGACCTACGCGGAGGAGCGCGAGCTCACGTTGCACCTCCTCGTCGACACGAGCCGCTCGATGGACTTCGGCAGCCATGGCTGGACGAAGCGCGAGACCGCCGCGCAGTTCGCCGCGCTGATCTCCTTCGTCGCGATCCGACACCAGGACCGCGTCGGCCTCCTGCTCTTCGGCGCCGAGCCCGGCCTGCACCTCCCCGCGAAGAAGGGCGGCCAGCACGTCCTGCGCATCGTGCGCGAGGTGATCGCCGCGCCGGCCCAGGCGCGCGCGACGGACCTCGCCTCCGCGCTCGAGCACGCGCAGCGCGTCTTGCGCCGCCGCTCGATCGTGTTCGTCGTCAGCGACTTCCTCGGTGATCGCGGCGCGCCCGCGGGCATGAAGAGCTGGACCGACCGGCTCGCCGAGCTCGCGCAGCGCCACGACGTGATCGCGGTGCGCGCGTTCGACCCGCTCGAGGAGGAGCTCCCGTCCGCGGGCATCCTGTCGATGGAGGAGCTCGAAACCGGCCGGCGCCTCGAGCTCGACACGCGCGACGCGCGCGTGCGCGCCGCGTGGGCGGAGCGCGCGAAGGCGCGGCGCGCGGAGCTCGTCGCCGGCCTCGCACGCGCGCGCGCGGACCTGCTCGAGCTCGACGCGACGCGCGACCTCGGGGAGACGCTGCTCGCGTTCTTTCGCCGCCGCATGCTGCGACACGGAGGCGCGCGATGAACGCGCTCGCGATCGCCTGCGCGCTCGCGTTCGCGGCGCAGGACGCGCCCGACGCGGCGCCGTCGCGCGGCGCGCCGCCGGCGCCCGCCGCGAGCGCCGCGAACGCCGCGAGCCAGGCGGGCGAACGACCGACGCGCCCGCTCGGCGCTTCCGCGCCGGGCGCGACGGCGCCGCAGGCGGCACCCGCGGCGAGCCCGAGCGGCTCGCGCGCGACGCTGGTGCCCGACCCCGCGTCCGCGGAGATCGGCCAGCCGATCGAGTGGCTGCTCGACGTCGTCCATCCCGCCGCGCTGAAGGTCGTCTTCCCCGCGAAGGACGCGGAGGACCGCCGGTGGGCGCCCGTCGGCGAGCGCACGGTCGCGCGCGCCCCGGACCCCGCCGACCCGAAGCTCGTGCACACGATCGCGCGGTGGAGCGCGATGGCGCTCGAGCCGGGCGAGCTCGCGCCGCCGCCGCTCGTGCTCGAGCTCACCGGCGGCGCCGCGACGGAGACGCTCACCGTCGCGGGCCTCCCCGTGCACGTCGTCGGCGCGCTCGTGGAGGGCGAGGACGCGCCGCGGCCGCTGCTCGGCTTCCGCGCGCTGCCCGACGGCCTCGAGCCCGCGCGTGGCGTGCCGCTCGCGCTCCTCGCGGGGCTCGGCGCGCTCGTGCTCGGCGGCGTCGCGTTCCTCGTCGTGCGACGCAGGAAGCCCGCGCCGGCGCCCGCGCCGACGCCGCTCGCCGAGCTCGACGCGCTCGCGCGCGCCTTCGCGGCCGATCCCGAGAGCGGCCGCGCGCGCGTGTTCGAGCTGTCGCGCCTCGTCCGCGGCGCCGTCGACGCGTTCCTCGCCGTCGATCGATCGGGACGGACGGACGACGACTGGGTGCGCGCGACCGAGGCCGACGAACGCGTGCCGCTCGGCGTGCGCACGACGTGCGCGCGACTGCTCGCCGCCGTGGAGCGCGTCAAGTACGCGCAGGAGACGCCGACGCGCGTCGCGGTCGAGGCCTTCGTGGCCGACGCGCGGACCGCGCTCGAGGCGCTCGCGGGCGCGCCGCGGGACTTCGTCGGGGCCGCGGGCTCCACGTCCGCGCGGGCGGGGGAGCGGGCCGCGTGAACACGTTCGCCCACTTCGCGATCTTCCTGCAAGACGCACCCGCGCCGGTGAAGAGCGCGGCGGAGCAGCGCCTGCACGTGTTCGGCGACTACGCGCTCGCGGATCCGTGGTTCCTGCTCGCGATCCCGCTCGGGATCCTGCTCCTGTCGTTCGGCCGCTCCGCGCACGGGCGCGACAAGGGGCGCGTGCCGGTGCTGCCCGACGCCGCGCACGCGACGGTCGCGCGGCATTGGACCGCGGCGATGCGCCTCCCGGCGTTCCTCGCGCTGCTGACGGCGCTGCTCGCGCGCTACACGGTGCTGCCCGCGCTGACCGCGGGCGCCGGCGGCGCGGCGGCTTCGGCGTCGAGCGCCGTCCAGGGCAGCGCGCCCGCGCTCCTGAACGTGCTCGTCGTCGTCAGCGCGCTGCTCCTCGTCGCGGCGATCGCCGCGCCGTTCGTGCTGCGCGCCCCCGCGTCGACTGCACCGCGCACGCCTCACGCGGGCTTCCCGCGGTCTTGGGCGCAGCGCCTGGGCTTCGTCGTGCCGGCGCTGCAGCTCGCGGCGCTCGTGTGCGTCTCGATCGCGCTCTCGCGCCCGCTGCGCGGCAGCATCGAGACGACCTCGACGACGGAGGGCATCGACATCGCGCTCGTGATCGACCGTTCGGGCTCGATGGCCTACGAGGACCTGGCGCCCGGCACGTCGCGTCTCGCCGTGGTGAAGGAGGTCGTCGAGGCGTTCGCCGCGCGCCGCATGACCGACCGCGAGGGCGCCGCGGACAACTGCGCGCTGATCACCTTCGCGGCGTACCCGCAGCTCCTCTGCCCGTTCACGCTCGACGTCGACGCGATCACGGGCTTCCTGCGCGGCCTCGAGCCCGTGAAGGAACGCTCCGAGGACGGCACGGGCATCGGTATCGGCCTCTCCAAGGCCGTCCTCGTGCTCAAGGAGACGCAGTCGCGCTCGAAGGTCGTCGTGCTGCTCACGGACGGCGAGAACAACATCGACCTGATCCCGCCCGCCGACGCCGCGCGGCTCGCGGCGGAGCAAGGCATCCGGGTCTACACCGTGTTCGCCGGCCGCTTCGTCTACCAGCCCGACTTCTTCGGCAACCTGCACGCGACGGAGCGCGAGATCGACACGAGCGACCTCGAGAACATCGCGAGCACCACCGGCGGCCTCTTCTTCCGCGCGCGTGACAAGCAGGAGCTGGAGCGCGTCTACGCCGAGATCGAACGCCTCGAGCGCACGCCGCGCATCGAGCAGCAGTGGAGCGACACGTTCGACCTCTACCCGTGGTTCCTGGCGCCCGCGCTCGCGGCCTACGCGCTCGCGTGGCTCCTCGCGTCGACCCTGTTCCGGAGGATCGCGTGAACGCCGCCCTGCTCGGCTTCGACCTCCTGCGGCCCGCGTGGTCCATCGCGCTCGTCGCGGCGCCCGTCGTGTTGCTCCTCGGATTCCTCGGCCTCGCGGCGCGCGCGCGGGCGCGGGCGAAGCTCGTGTCCGCACGGCACGCGCCGCGCTTCCTGCCGCGCTATTCGGACAACCGCGCGCGCCTGCGGGTCGTGTTCGGCACGCTCGCGCTCCTGTTCCTGGCGCTCGGCCTGATCGGGCCGGTGCGCGGCTACACGCTGCGCGACGTGCAGCGCAAGGGCCTCGACCTCGTCGTCTGCGTCGACACGTCGCGCAGCATGCTCGTGCAGGACGTCAAGCCCGATCGCCTGACGCGCGCGAAGCGCGAGGTCGTCGGGCTGCTCGAGAAGCTGCGCGGCGACCGCGCTGCGTTGCTCGCGTTCGCGGGCGACGTGCGCGAAGTAGCGCCGCTCACGCACGATCGCGCGACGCTCGCCGCGTTCGTGAACGCGCTGAACACGGACGAGAACCTGCGCGGCGGCACGGACCTCGGCGTAGCGCTCGAGAAGGCGCTCTCGCTCTTCGACGGCCGCACCGGGGCGCACGAGGCGATCGTGCTGCTGACGGACGGCGAGGATCTGGAGAAGCGCGGCCTCGAGGTCGCCAAGACCGCGAAGGAGCGTGGCATCCGCGTCTACGTCGTCGGCATGGGCACGCAGGAAGGCGCGAAGATCCCCGACGAGGGCGGCCGCGGCTTCGTCAAGGATGAGACGGGCCGCGAGGTCGTCTCCGCGCTCGACGGCACGAGCCTGGCCGAGATCGCGAACCTGACGGGCGGCGCGTACCTGTCCGTGCAGAACTCGCCGATCCCGCTCGAAGAGCTCTTCGACAAGCGCATCGCGCGGCTCGAAGGGCGCGACCTCGTCGCGGGCAAGGAGCGCATCCCGCACGATCGCTTCCAGTGGGCGCTCGTCGCGGCGCTCGCGTTCCTGCTCGCCGAATTCGCGCTGCGCGAGCGTCGCTTCTGGGAGCCGCGCGTCGACGCGCCCGCCGTGCCGCCCGCGGGGAGCCTCCCCGCGCGCCCGAAGTCCGCCTCCGACGCCCGCACCCCGGAGCTCGTCCCATGACCGTGCCTTCCGCAATCGCGTTGGTCCTCGCCGCGCTCGCCCCGCTCCCGCAGGGGAGCGCGCCCGTTCCCGGCTCGCGGCCCGAGGCACGGCCCGCGCCGTCCGTCGACGCAGCGCGCGCGCCCGCGTCGGAGGCCGCGCAGGAGCCCACGCCGTTCCGCGCCGCGCAAGAGGGCGCTCCGCACCGGGACGACGCGCCCGCGCCCACCGCGACGGCGAACGGCGCGCTCCCGCCGGAGGCCGCGCCCGACGCGTCGAAGGCGATCGTCGAGGCGTGGCCCGGCACGCTCGCGGACGGGCTCGCGGAGGTGCGCCGGCTCGTCGAGGCGAAGGACGCAGCGGGCGCGCGCGCGCTCTGCGAGCGCCTGCTCGCGCCGACGAACGCGCTGCGCTGGAAGGAGCGCGCGCTCGCAGCCGGCGGGTTCGAGCGCACGCTCGCGCGCGCAGCGCAGCCCGTGTTCGACGTGCTCGGCGTCGAAGCGCTCTCCGCGCCCGCGCGCGGCGAAGTGCAGTACGCGAGCGGGCTCGCCGCGGCGAGCACGGGCGACGCGGCGGCGGCGGACGCGGCCTTCGGCGCCGCGCTCGCGCTCGCGGGGCCCGGCGACTTGCGCCTCTCCACGGGCTACCAGCTCGCGACCGTCGCGCTGCTCCAGGCGGAGATGGCGCGCCTCGCGATCCCGGAGGTGCAGCAGAAGCTCGCGGCCGCGAACGGGACGCCGCCCGCGCAGCCGGCCGCTCCCGCGACGAACGCGCAACCGGGCGATCCTGCCGCGCCCGATCCGATCCAGGTCGCGCGCGGCGCGTACCTGCGCGCGCGCGAGCGCTACGTCGAGCGGCTGCGCGCCGATTGGCGCGACGCCGACGCGCGCGCGAACACGGAGCTCGTGATGAAGCGCTTGAAGGAGCTCGACGAGCTCGAGAAGCAGCGCGAGGAGCAGAAGAAGCAGGACCAGAAAGAGAACCCGGACCCGAACCAGCAGGAAGACTCCAAGGACCCGAAGGACCAGAAGAAGGACCAGGAGTCGAAGCCCAAGGACGGGGACGAGAAGAAGGACGACCAGGAGCGGAAGCCCGACGATCCCAAGGAGCCCGAGCCGCGCGAGGACCCCAAGGATCCGAAGGACGCGGAGAAGAAGGAGGGCGAGCCGAAGCCCCAGACCGGCGAGGAGCGCGAGCTCTCCAAGGAGGAGATGACGCGCCTCTACGACCTCCTCAAGCAGCGCGAGCAGCAGTGGAAGAAGCTCCAGCAGCAGCTGCACCAGGCGCGCCGCGCCAAGGTGAAGAAGGACTGGTGATGGACATGCGATCGATCTCCCTCCCGCGCGTCGAGCGGTGGCGCGCCGCGTGGCTCGTGCTCGTCGCGCTGCTCGTCGCGTTCCCGGCGCGCTCCTACGCGCAAGGTCAGCCGAGCGTGACCGCGCAGCTCTCGACGGGCATCGTCAAGCTCGGCCAGAACGTCGCGCTCCTGATCCAGGTCGACAACGCGCGCGACGCGACGGTCGAGCCGTTTCCCGAGGTCGATGGGCTGCGCATCGGCCCGCTCGGACCGATGTCGACGTCGCAGCAGTCCGTGATCTCCGGCGGCCGGTGGGCGACGACCTACAGCCTCTCGTGGCGCGTGCCGGTGGTCGCGACGAAGAAGGGCGAGTTCCGCATCCCGCCGGTGACGGTCGACGTGAAGGGCACGAAGCTCGTCACGCGCGAGCTCGTGCTCAAGGTCGTCGAGGACCTGCAGGGCGAGGAGCTCGGCTTCTTCGAGATCGACGCGCCGGACGAGGTCGCGGAAGGGCAGCCCTTCTCGCTCGAGCTCCGCTTCGGCTGGGACGTACAGCTCGAGCAGCGCATCAACTTCGCGAACCTGTCGCTCCCGTGGGTGGGCGAGCTCCCAGGCGTGATCGAGCTCGACGCGCCGCCGTCCGCGCCCAACGCGTCGTTCGTCGAGTTGAACCTGAACTCGCGCGACCGCATCCGCGCGGAGCGCCTCGCGGCGCCCGTGCAGGGCCAGGACCGCGCGTTCAACGTCCTGCGCGTCAAGAAGCGCTACCTCGCGACGCGCGCCGGACGGATCGAGATCCCGACGAGCCACCTCGAGTTCGGGCAGATCGATCAGAACAACGGCTTCTTCAACATCCGCCCGACGCGCGAGAAGGAGACCTACTACAAGCGCTTTCCGGGCTTCGCGATCGACGTGGTCAAGCTGCCCGACCAGGGCCGGCCGATCGACTTCGGTGGTGCGGTGGGGCGCGTGCTCGCGAACGCGACGCCGGACCGGCGCGACGTCGACGTCGGGGACTCGATCAAGCTGACCGTCGAGTGGACCGGCGAGGCGAACCTCGAGTTCTTCGACGGACCCGACCCGTCGCGCTCCGAGGCGTTCAAGGACTTCCGTCTGTACGGAACGAACGACAAGAAGAGCTACGAGCGCCGCACCGTCGTGTACGACCTCGCGCCGATCACGCCCGACGTGAAGGAGATCCCGCCGATCCCGCTCGTCGTGTACGACCCCGCGAAGAAGGCGTACGTGAAGGTGGAGACGCAGCCCGTGCCGATCCACGTGCGGCCGCTCAAGAACGCGGTGTCGCTCGGCGTCGAGGACGGGAAGCCCGGCACCGTGCCCGACATCCGCGACATCGATCCGCGGCCCGTCGCCGGCGCGCGCGCGGAGACGCGTCGCGGATGGCTGCCGTGGAGTGCGCTCGGCGTCGTCGTGTTCGGTTGGGTCGCGCTCCGCACGTGGGTGCGCAAGCAGGGGGACCCCGATGCTCCCCGCGCGCGAGCGCGACGCACTGCGCGCAAGACGCTCGGGCGCGAGCTCGAAGGCGCGGCCAAGGCGAGCGACCAGGCGCGCGCGCTCGAGCGCTTCCTCGCCGCGCGCACGGGCGAGCGCCCGACCGCGTGGCTCGGGCGCGACGTCGTCGCGTGGGTCGAGGAGACCGGCGCGCGGCTCGGCGCCGACGACGCGCGCGCGCGCGGCCGTCTTCGCGCGGCTCGACGAGCGCACGTGGGCCGGCACGGACGCGCCGCTCGAGCGCGGCGAGCTCGTCGCGGTCGCCGACCGCGTGATTCAAGGAGGTCTCTGATGTCCGCGTGGATCCTGCGCCTCGTCCTCGCCGCGTCGTGCGTGCTCGCGCTCGCCGCGAGCGGGCGCGCGTCCGCCGTGCAGTCGGTCCGCGACGGTGGGCGCGACTCCGAAGGCCTGATCGACGACCATGCCGCGCGTTCCGCACGCGTCGATCCCGTCGCGGCGAACCAGCTCGCGGTCGACGCGTACCGTGCGGGCGACCTGGAGACCGCGCGCACGCACTGGACGGCGCTGCTCCCCGGGAGCGAAGGCGCGGAGAAGGCGCGCGTGCTCTACGACCTCGGCAACGTCGCGTTCCGCGCGAAGAAGCCGCTCGAGGCGGTGGGCTGGTACACCGCGGCGCTCGAGCTCGCGCCGCGCGACGAGGACCTCTGGGCGAACCTCGAGCACGCCCGGCGCGAGGCGGGGCTCGAGCCCGCGGACCGCGGCGACCTCGTCGCGACGCTGCGGCGCGCGATGACGTCGTTCACGCGCGGCGAGAGCGAGCTCCTCGCGGCCGGCGCGGCGCTCCTGTGGGCGGCGTTGCTCGTGCTCGAGGCCCTGCGCGGCGGACGCCTCGGGCGGCGGCTCGCCTTCGTGGGGGGCGCGTTCGTGCTGCTCGCCTTCGCTCCGTTCCTGACGCACCTCGCGACCGAGGCGCGCGACCCGATGCTCGTCGTCGCGCCGAAGGAGCGCCCGCTCGCGCTCAAGAGCGAGCCGCGCGCGGACGCCGCGGTCGTCGCGCAGGCGCCGTCGGGCGCCGTCGTCGAGCGCTACGACGCGCTCCCGGGCTGGACCGCGGTCGAGCTCGTGGACGGCACGCGCGGCTGGGCCGCGGCGAGCGACGTGTTCGCGCTGCGGCGGTGAGCAAACTCCGCGGCGGGACCGTCGAGGTCGCGGGCCGAGCCGTTCCGCCGATCGAACGGCGTCGTCGATCGATCCAGCGGCGTCGCAGGGCGCGCTGGGGCGACGATCGAGCGCCGCTGCCGATCGATCTGCGCCACGGAGCGAGCTGAACCGCGGAGCGGGTTCCGCTGCGGAGCGAACCGCGGCGCGGGCGGCCCCGCAGAGCGGTCGTGTCGTCGAGACGTCGGACCTCCAGGGTGGTCGCGTTGCGCTCCGCCGAAGCCGTCCCCGCGACGCGGCCCCCGCCGTGCGTGCCCGTCCGGCGGCCTGTCCTTGCTCCGAGCGCCTGCGTGGGGGATCCTCTGCGCTCGATGCGCCTTCGTGCTCCGCTCCTCGTCGTGCTCGCGCTGCTCGCCGGCTTCGCCGCGTGCGGGCCGAAGCCGACCGAACGAGCCGCTCGGGCGTGGGGTGCTCCTGATCGCGATCGACGGCCTGCGCGCGGATCACTTGTCCGCCGCGGGCTACGACCGGCCGACGACGCCCGTGCTCGACGCGCTCGCGAAGCAGGGCACGCTGTTCACGAACGCGTGGAGCGCGGCGCCGCGTCCGCTCCCCGCGCACGCGGCGCTCTTGACGGGCTGCGATCCGTGGATCGCGCGGCGCGAGGCGCCCGAGGGCAATCACGCGAGCGATCCGTTCGCGTGGCGCGTGCCGGACGGCGCGCCGAAGCTCGCGCAGGAACTCCTCGCGCACGGCTACGCGACCGCTGCGTTCGTCGGCGACCCCGCGCTGTCGCCGGTCTCGGGCTTCGGCGCCGGGTTCCAGACCTACGCCGCGCCGCAGCCGGACTCGAGCGATCCCGCCGAGCACGAGTTCGAGGGCGTCTCCACGCGCTTCGTGAACTGGCTCTTCGAGAAGAGCCCGAGCCAGGACTGGTTTGCGTACCTGCACGTGGACGAACTCGTGCGCGTCTGGGGCAGGAAGAGCGCGGACCCGCGCTGGGACACGTACTTCCCGCCGCGGCCCGAGCTCTCGACGATCCCGCCCGTTGCGGACGGCGATCCCGTGTTCTTCGCCGTCCCGCGCGCGCGCTGGCCCGGTGGCACGCTGTCGATCGGCGAGTACGAGGCGCGCTACGACGGCGCGTTGTGCGCGCTCGACGGCAAGCTCGGGCAGCTGCTCGAGCGCCTTCGGCGCACGGGGCGACTCAAGAACACCACGGTCATCGTCGCGGGCACGTTCGGCACGTCGTTCGGCGAGTCGGGGCTCTACCTCGGGAGCGGCACGCTCTCCGACGTCGACCTGCGCGTGCCGCTGTTCGTGCGTCCGCTCCTCGGTTCGCCGATGCCACGCGGTCAGGTCTCGGACGCGCTCGTCAGCACGATCGACGTGGCGCCGACGATCCTCGAGCTCGAGCGCATCGGCGTCCCGCGCGGCATGCACGGCGAATCGCAGCTCGCGCGCCTCAGCGGCCGTGCCGGCACCGATCGCAGCGTGCTGTTCGCGAGCGGCGGGCTCTTCCCCGGCTGGGTCGCGATCGACGCCGAATTCTGCCTCGGAGCGCTCCGCCCGCGGCGGCGGGGACGCTCGTCGCCGCTCGTCCCGGAGCGGCGAACGCGCAGGCGCGGCGCGCGATGGTGGACGTGCTCCACGCGCACGCGAGCGGGCTCGGGCACCTGCGCGGCGCGTCCCCGACCGAGGAGGGGAGCGGAGCGCGCGCGCGGCTCACCGAACGTGGCGAGCGTTGGTTCGCGGACCTGGAGCGCGCACGGCTCGCGCTGCAGGGGCTCGCGACGCTCGAACCGCGCGAACTCGCGGAGCTCGAGCAGAAGAACCTGCTCGGCGGCCGCCGCTGATCACGCGTCGCCGGGGTGCGGTACGTCCTGTCGATCGAGCCGCCATCCGCCCGGCGCGTCGACGAGCAGCGTCGCGTGCGCCGGCGCGTTCAGGAACGCGAAGCTCGCCCGTGCCGAGAGGCCGAGTGCGCGCGTCACGAGCACGCGGATCACGTTGTAGTGCGCCGCGAGCACGAGCTCCGTTCCTGCGCCGCGCATGAGCACCGCCGCATCGCGCGCCGCCTCGAGCACGGGCCAGGCGCGCGCACAGACGTCCGCGTCACTCTCGCCGCCGTGGCCCTTCCACTGCCAGGGATCGGCGAGGAAGCGCGCGACGTCGGCCTCCCAGCGCGCGCGGAACTCGGTCGCGGGGAGCCCCTGCCACGCGCCGCGCGAGACCTCGCGCAATTCGGGCACGAGGCGCAGCTCCGCGCCCGCGCCCTGCGCGATCGCGCGGCCCATCGCGTGCGCCCGGGCGAGGTCGGAGCTCCACACGCACGCGAGCGCGCGGCCGCGGAACGCCTCGCCCATCTTGCGCGTCGCTTCCTCGCCCTCGGGCGAGAGCGGCACGTCCGTGTTGCCGTAGGCGCGCTGCTGCCAGTCGACGTGGACCTCGGCGTGACGCACGAGCCAGACCCGCGTGCCGCTGCCCGTCGCGGATGCGGCGGCGACGAAGGCGCGATCGGGGAGTTCGACGGATGGCGGGGTGACGACGCGGGCGGCCATGGGGCGAAAACCTACCACGCCCCCACCCCCGCCTCCACGCAGGGATACTGGCCCCCATCCGTGGGTGCTCGGGTGAGTGGGTCTGCTGCCCTGGCGCTCGATTTCACGGGTTTTTTCGATGCCCGTCGCGCGAGAGCGACGTCGTGCGCAGTGGAAGCCCCGCGAACCGTTGCGGGGGAGGAGCGCACGCCGTGTCGTTCACACCACCTTCTTGCCCCAACCCCGCCTGCGCCGCTTCGAACCCGAGCGCGACCTTCGACTTCGTCCACATCGGCTCCTACGCCCGCAAATGCGACGGCCGCGTCGTGCAACGTTACCGCTGTTCCACGTGCGACCGCGGGTTCTCGGATCAGACCTTCCGGCTCGACTATCGGCTGCGCCGGCCCGAGCTCGACCAGCGCATCTACGAGGCCTTCGTCTCCAAGGTCTCGCACCGCCAGACCGCGCGCATCCTCCACACCAAACGCCGCACGGTCGAGCGCCGGATCGCTCGCTGGGGGGAACACGGGAGGCTCCTCCACGCGCTCCTGCTCGCCGCCTCGAAGGCGCGTCACACGGGCTCGTTCTCGCTCGACGAAGCGGAGACGTTCGAGACGGACCGGCGCTTGTGCCCGCTCACCGTGCCGGTGCTCATCGAGCGGGAGACGCGGTTCGTCCTTCACGTGGAGAGCGCTCCGCTGCCCGCGCGAAAGGTGGGGACGCCCGCGCTGCGGCAGCGCAAGCTCGAGCGCGAGAAGGCGAACGACCGACGCCGGAATGGCTCACGTGCGGCGGTGAAGGCCTGCTTCGAGGCGCTCAAGGCCTGGGCGATCGAGTCCGGTGCGCTCGAGATCGTCACGGACAAGAAGCGCACGTACCCGGCCGTCCTGCGCGAGGTGTTCGGCAAGCGCGAGCTCCGGCACGCGGTGACGAGCTCCAAGGCGGTGCGGGACACGCGCAACCCGCTGTTCGCGATCAACCACACGCTGGCGATGCTGCGCGACGGCGTGTCGCGCCTCGTGCGCAGGACGTGGGCGCATGCGAAGACGCGCGCGCGCCTGCTCCACCACCTGTGGATCTACGTCGCGTGGCGCAACTACGTCCGCGGCGTGTCGAACATCAGGAAGCACGAGACCCCGGCGATGGCGCTCGGCGTCGATCCGGAGCGCTGGACGCTCGCGGCCTGGATGCGCTGGAGAGCGCCGTGGGCCCTGCTCCTGCGTAACCAGTGATGGGGGCCGGTATCCCTTGCGTGGCCGGGTGGCAGCCGTAGAGTGCTTCGCCAACGCGCCCGCGCCCCCCCAACCATGCCCAAGCTCACCTTCCTCAAGACCGGTCAGACCTACGACGTGCCCGCGGGGACGTCCTTCCTCGACTTCTGCCAGGAGAACGACGCGCCGCACGACTTCGGCTGCACGGTCGGCAGCTGCGGCACGTGCGTCCTCGTGATCGAGCAGGGCGAGAAGAACGTGAACCCGATCACGGACGACGAGCGCGAGACGGTCGAGATGTGCACCGGCGTGAAGGGCGCGCGTCTCGGTTGCCAGCTCAAGGTGCTCGGCGACCTGGCCGTGCGTCCGGTCTGATCCGCGCGGGTGCGCGCGGCGCGGCGGGGTGAACGCGGACGAGACCCGCGCGCCTCCGCGACCGCGCACGAGTTCGGCGATGTCGCCGCACTTCGGCCCGTTGCCCCGAGTTCGCGCCGCGCGCGCGAGCCTGCGTTTCGCTCCCCCTGACCCCGCCGGCCGCGGCCGGCCAACGAACGGAATCGAACCATGATGCGTGTCGGCGTGATCCTCTCGGGCTGTGGCTACCTCGACGGCAGCGAGCTCCACGAAGCCGTGCTCACCCTCCTCGCGCTCGATCGACAGGACGCGACCGTGTCCTGTTTCGCGCCGGACGTCGCGCAGTCCGCGGTCGTCGACCACGTGACGGGCAAGGCGACGAAGGAGAAGCGCAACGTGCTCGTCGAGGCGGCGCGCATCGCGCGCGGCAAGATCGCCGACGTGAAGACGGCGGACGCGACGAAGCTCGACGCGCTCGTGCTGCCGGGCGGTTTCGGCGCGGCAAAGAACCTCTCCGATTTCGCGGCGGCTGGCGCGAAGGCGAAGCTCCATCCCGAGGTGCTGCGCATCGTGCGCGAGATGCACGCGGCGAAGAAGCCGATCGGCGCGTGGTGCATCGCGCCGTCCGTGCTGGCGCTGGCGCTCGGAAAGGACGCGCCGACGCTGACGATCGGGAACGACGCCGGGACGGCGAAGGCGCTCGAGGCGCTCGGCGCGAAGCACCTGGAGTGCGCCGTGCACCAGATCTGCGTCGACGAGGAGCAGCGCATCGTGACGACGCCCGCCTACATGTACGACGCGCGGATCGGGCAGGTGGCCACGGGCGTGGAGCGCGGCGTGAAGGCCGTGCTCGCGCTCGCTCGACGCGGCGTGCCGACGGCGGTGTGAGGGACCTTCGCGCGATGCGGACTCGCGCGTCGCTCCGTGCCATGGGGGTTACGCGGTGCGTGCGGTGAGCGCGCGCCGCGTCACCCGCCGCGCGTCCACGTGATCCACCCGGGCAGCTTCCCGTCGAGGAACACGTCCGCGCCCGCGACGCGACCTGCGCGCGAGATCGCGCAGCCCAGGCACGCCGCGAGCAGCACGATCGCGGTCACGCGCTGCTCCGCGGGCGCCGCGAAGACGAAGTTCGCGAACAGGAACGCGCTGGCGAAGCCGGCCGGGCGTGTCAGCACGCCGAGGAAGAGGCAGAGCCCGCCGAGGAGCTCGCCCCAGACGATGCACTGCGCGAAGAACCACGGGTGTTGGAGCACGACATTCTCCGCGAACGCGCGGTAGAGGTCCGGGGCTTCCGCGATCCGCTCGCGCGTGCTCGTCACGAGCTCCTCGCCGATGCCCATCTGGAGCTTGATCCAGCCCGCGTAGAGCAGCACGGCGCCGACGACGATCCGGATCAGGACGAGGCCCCAGCTCGGGCCGGAGGAGGAGTCGGGGTTCATGCGGTGCGCCGTGCGCGCGCCGACGGTTCTACGGAACCGTGCGGCGGGGATCCAGCCCGCCGTTCAGGTTCCCAGAGTGCGCCGACGTCGCAGCGTGCGCCGGGCGGAACCGAGCGCTGCGCACGTTTCCCGCGCAGGCTTCCCGCGCTCGCTCCCCGCTTTCTGTCACCGCTTTCGTTCCCTCCGCACGATCCCCGCGCACGTTCTCCGCGCTCTTCCGCGCTCACGTGTCCCGCGCTCGCCACCCGTGCTCGCCACCCGTGCTCGCGACCCGCGCTCGCGACCCGCGCTCGCGACCCGCGCTCGCCAGCCGCGTTCGCTACCCGTGCTCGCCAGCCGTGCTTTCCACCCGTGCTTCCCAGTCGCGCTCGCCTGTCACTCCCGCCAGTCACTCCCGCCAGTCACTCTCGCCAGTCACTCTCGCCAGTCACTCTCGCCAGTCACTCTCGCCAGTCACTCTCGCCAACCGCGTTCGTCACCGCACGAGCGTCAGCACGATCCGCGCGCGGTTCCACGCGCGGTCGACGACCTCGAGCTCGCAGCGCCGCTCGCCGACCTCCGGCACGTCGACGTCGACCGAGAAGGTCCCGTCGGGCGCGAGCGCGCACTCCGTCCCGTCGAGCGTCACCGCGGCGATGGCGCCGGGCCTCGCGTCCGACGCGTGGCCGCGCAGCGTGACGCGCGGCGCGTTCGTCTTGCGCCGATAGCGTTGGTTCTCGAGCGCATCGCCGGGGAGCTCCGTGAGCTCGATCACCGGCGCTTCGAGGTCGACCGTCACGTGCCGCACGAGGAGCGGGACGTCGGGCGATGCGCCGTCGCGCACGACGATCTCGCCTTGACCGCCGGGCACTTCGAGCTTCACGTCGAAGCTCCCGTCGGCGCGGCACGTCACCTTCTCGCTGTTCAGGTAGAGCTCCTGCACGTCCGCCGCGCGGCCGCGGACGCGGAGGATCTGCGTGCGCACGAAGCCGTGCTCGGGCGGGAACTCGATCTCGGCGCGCGGTCCGCGGCCGGGGAGCGGTGCCGTTGTGGTCTCCGGGGTCGCCCGAGGTGTGGACGTCGGTTGCGTGGTCGGTGGGGACGTCGGTCGCGGCGCGGACGTGGGCTCTGCCGGCGCTCCAGGGCAGCCCAGGACGACGAGGAGCGGCGCGGCCAGCGCCGTCCGCGCGAGCGCGCTCCAGCAGGCAGCGGGACGGCCGGGCGTGGCGCGGGGGAGGAGCATCCCGACCTTGTCGGCGCTTCCAGGCTTCGGACTCCACGTTTGGGAGGCCCGGCCCCAGCGAGCGCCCTCGGTCTCCACGTCCGGGAGGCCCGGCCGCAGCGAGCGCCCTCGGTCGGGCGAAGGCGCACACGAGCGGGCTCCCGTGACGACCACGGTCGCGCGCCGCCGCGGTGCGTCCCTGGGACGGGTGGGAACGCGCGCTCAACCCCCAGGTGCGGCCCGCTCGATGAGCCGGCGTGATCCTCGAGGAACTGCTCCTGAAGCTGCTCGTGCGCGACGAGCGGGAGGCCGAGGCGCTCGGGCCCGTTCGGCTCGCGCGCTGCACGTTCTGCGGCAAGGCCTCGACGCTGCGCACGGAGCGCGTGCGCCGCCGCTTGCGCATCCTCGGGCTGTGGAACGTCCCGATCGGCGACCGCGTGAAGGTCGACGGCTGCTCGGCGTGCCGACGCGCGGTGCTCTCGCTCACGCCCCGCCGTTGGGAGCGCCTCTGCGACGCCGCCCACGCCGCGGCCCGCGCGGAGCCCGGCGCGCCGCGCACGAGCCCAGAGGGCTGGCTCGACGAGCACCGCGTTCGGCTCGTCTTCGGCGACGACACGGGCGCAGCGGACCTCGCCTATCGCCTCGCGAACGACCCGCGAGCGTCGGCGCGCGTGCACGCCGAACTCTCGCTCGCGCAGCGCTGGCAGGGACATGCCGCATCGAGCGCGGAGTCCGAGGCGCGCGCACTCGAGCTCGACCGCACGGGTGCCGCGACGTGGGCGCTCGAGCTGGAGCGCGCGCTCGAACGCGACGACGACGAGCGGACGGCGCGGCTCCTCGCCGCGCGCGACGCGCGGCTCGAGGACTTGCGTCAGGGCACGCTGCGAGCACTGCTCGAGACGCTCGCGCGGCACGGACGATGGCGGGAGCTCCACGCGCTGCTCTCGACCTTGCTCCAGCGCTTCCCGCACCTCGCCTTCCACGCCGACGTCCGTCGAGCGGCGCGGCAGCTGCGCGGCAAGGTCGACGGCGCGCGCGCCATCGTGCTCCCGCGGCTCCCCGGTGAGCACAAGGTTCGCGACCGGACCGTCGCCGCCGTCGCGACCGTGCTGGTCGTGTTCGCGGGCCTCGAGCTCTGGGCGCGCCTCCATCGCCCCGTGTGGGTCGTGAACACGCACGCCGGGCCCCTCGGCTACGCGTTCGACGGCCGCGCACGAGAGACCTTCGCGAACCGCGGCGTGCGGCGGCTCGCGTTTGCCCTCGGAGCGCACGCGGTCGACGTCGACGGACCGCGCGCGACGCGGCTCTGGTTTCGCTTGGAGGCGCCGCGCGGGCTCGCGCTCCTCGACCGCCGCGCGGTCGTCCTCGACCTCGCGGGCGACGCGCTGCTCCGCGTCGAGCCGCGCTCGCACGACGCGGAGGCCCGGCCGGGTCCGCTCCTGTACGGCCAGGACGTCTACGCGTTCGACGGTCTGGAGCGCGCGTTCGGCGAGGAGCTCGGGATGGCGGAGTTCGACGTCGTGCTCGGCGAGCGCACGGGTCGCCTCGCGCTCGTCGCGACGCCGCCGATGCGCCTCGCGATGCTGGATGCGTCCGCCGGGCGCGTGGGCGCGGCGCTCGACCTGCTCGAGGATCGCCTGCAGCGCGTGCCGCTCGATCGCAGCTTGCTCCTGCCCTTCGCATGGACGGCCGCGCAGGCGGGTCAGGCTTCGCGCGCACGGCGCCTGCTCGAGCCGTTGCTCGGCGCCGAGCCGTGGATCGTCGAGGCGCACGACGCCGCGCGTTACGTCGCGACGGAGGACGAGCTCGCGCCGCGCCTGCGCGCGGCGTACGAGCGCTGGCCCGAGAACGCTCCGTCGACGTCTACCGCGTTCGTCCTGCGCGCCCACCTCGCCGAGCGCCGCGACGATGCGCTCGAGTGGGTCGCGCGCGCTCGCGCGGCCGATCCGAAGAACCTGCGCGCGCTGCGGCATGCCGCGGACCTGCTCGCAGGCGTCGACTGGCGCGCGGCGCTCGCGTGCGCGCAGGAGGGGCTTGCGCTCGACGCGCACGATGCGTTCCTGCTCGACCTGCGCAGCGGAGCGCGGCTCGCGCTGGGGGAGGCCGCCGAGCTCGAGCGCGAGCTGCGCGCGGAGCTCGCGGCGCATCCGCGCCACCAGGAGCGCCAGGGGCGCCTCGCCGAGCTGCTCGTCGCGACCGGGCGGTCGACCGAGCTCGACCTCTACATCGGCGAGCAGGAGCGCGTGAAGGGCTTCGGCGAGCAGGGCGCGCAGCGGTTGCGCGTGCTCGCGATGGAGGCGGGCGGACGGCTCGAGGAGCTCGCCGCGAGCGAGTTCGACCTGCGCGACGAGGAGCGCACGCGCTGGCAGATGCTCGCCCTATGCGAGCTCGGCCGGGGCGCGGAGTTCGAGCGTCGCGTCGGGCGCGAGCGGCGCATCGTGGACCGCTGGTACGACGCGCTCGTCGTCGCGCTCTGCTTCGACCTCGTCCGCGACGATCTGCGCACGCGTCTGTGGCGCGAGCGCGCGCTGGGGCGGCTCGCGCCGCACTCGAGCCAGGCCGCCGTCGCGCGGCTCCTCTCGTCCGGCGCGGTCCTGAGCCCGCGGTCGATCACGGAGCTCGCGCTCGGCGCGCACGAGACGTCCGTCTTGCTGACCGTCGCGGCCGCGCGCGCCACGGGCGCGGAGCGAGCCGAGCTGCTCGCCGCCGCCGCGCAGCTTCCATCCGTGGCCCGGCCACGTGCAGCGCTTGATCCGGCGACTTTCGACGGGCGATTGACGGCTCCGCGCGCCTCGGCCGGGTTCGCGATCGATCGCCAGACCTCGTTCGGGCGCGCTCGAGCGGCGTGCGCCCGGACGGTGGGGATCGGCGCGTCGGGACCGGGCCGGGGCTCGCGCGTCCGACGCTTCGCGGGCATCCTCTGCGCATGCACTCGTCCGCGCGCACCCCGTCGTCCTCCTTCGCCCGCCTCCCCCTCGCCGTCGTCGTCGCGTGCGCCGGCTTCGCCGCTCTCGGCGCGCGCGGGAGCGAGCGCGAGGGGACGCACGTCGAGCGCTCCGTGCGCGGCTGGACGGTGCGTGTCGAGCGCGCGCTCGAGGGCGACGAAGCGGGGAAGCGCGCGCTCGAGCTGCTCGACGCGAAGCTGTTCGACGTCGAGCGCGCCGTGCCGCCCGCGGCGCTCGCGCAGCTGCGCCGCGTGCCGATCTGGCTCTCGAAGGAGAACGCCGTCGCGCCGTGCATGTGCTACCACCCGTCGCCGGAGTGGCTGACGGAGCACGGCTTCGACGCGCGCAAGGCGAAGGGCGTCGAGATCACGAACGCCGCGCGCTTCGTCGAATGGAGCGCGCAGCAGCCGTCGATGGTGCTGCACGAGCTCGCGCACGCGTACCACGACCGCGAGCTCGGCTTCGACCACGCGGCCGTGCGCGCGGCGTACGAGCGCGCGAAGGGCGCGAAGACGCTGGAGAGCGTGCTGCACTGGGACGGGACGCGCGCGAAGGCCTACGCGCTCGAGAACGAGCAGGAGTACTTCGCCGAAGCGACCGAGGCGTGGTTCGGGACGAACGACTTCTGGCCGTTCGTGCGCGCGGAGGTGCTCGAGTCGGACCCGGAGCTCGCGCGGCTCTTGAAGGAGGTGTGGGGCGGGTGAGCGGGCCCGCGGAGCGCCTTCGGGCGAAATTCCCGCAGCGCCCGGCACCCGGCCGGTGTCCAGCTCCCTGGGGACGCACGTCCCTTGGAGAACGACTGCGATGGCTTCCCGCCCGAACCCTTCCTCACGGAGACTGACCGCGATGTCCGCCGACGCCGACGCCGACCCGATCCCGCTCGACGCCCTGCTCGAACACCAAGCCTTCGTCCGCGGGCTCGCGCGACGCCTCCTCGGCGACGAGCACGCGGCGGACGACCTGGCGCAGGAGACGTGGGCCGACCTCTTGGTGAACCCGCCGCGCGCGGTGCGCTCCGTGCGCGCCTGGCTCGCGCAGTCGACGCGCCATCGCGCCTCGAACGCGCGTCGCGCAGCGGCACGGCGCGCGCAGCACGAGCTCCACACCGCGCGCGACGAAGCGCGGACGGAGCCCGACGTCGTCGAGCGCGTCGAGCTCGAGAGCCGCGTCGTGCAGGCGGTGCTCGCGCTGCGCGAGCCATATCGCACCGTGATGCTCGGGCGCTACTACGAAGGGCTCTCGACGAAGGCGCTCGCAGCGCGCCAGGGCGTCCTCGAGAGCAGCGTTCGTTCGCAGGAGGCGCGCGCGCTCGAGATGCTGCGCGCGAAGCTCGACCAGACCTTTGACGGCGGCCGCGAAGCGTGGGGGCTCGCGCTCGCTGGATGGCTCTCCAGCACGAAGGGGAGCTCGGCGCCGCTCGCGGCCTGGATGGCCGGGGCCGGCCTCGCCGCAGCCGCGTGCGCGCTCGTGTGGTTCACCCTGCGCGCGCCCGAGCCGTCCGCGCCGGCTCCGATCGCGAGCGGGCCGGCCGCCGCCGCGGGCGGCGTGGAGTCGACCGTGAGCCACCTCGAAGCCGAACCGATCGAACGTCCCGCGGCCCAAGCGCGGGTGACGTCCGGGCCGGCGAGCGCCGCGAGGCCCGACTTCCACACGGCGCCGATCGACGAGCTGCTCGTCCTCGGCCAACAGCTCCAACGCGAGCTGCGCACGCGGCTGCTCACGCCCGACCCCGTGCTCGTCGCGCGCTATGCGGAGCGCGACTCCGCGGAGTACGGCGTCGTCCGCGTCCTCGAGCGCACCCTCTTCGGCGCGATGATGTCGAAACACGTCGACGCGCTCGGGATCCGCGAGGGCGGCTCCTGTTTCTCGATCACGACGCGCGAGCACAGCTTCGACGAGCTGCCGACGTTCGGCCTCGAGGGCGGCGACTTCAAGGTGTGCGGTGAGGGCGGGTTCCTGGCCGTCGGCAAGACGCGCATCGAGGACCTCCCCGACCGCGCGGACGAAGTGCCGCGCGGCGTGGAGCCCGACGCGTGGCGCGCGCTGTGGACCGAGGTCGCGGGAGCGACGGCGAGCGAGCGGACGGCGAGCTTTTCCGCCGGAGTCGCTTCTCATCTCGCACACAGCGTTCCCGCGCGCGTCGGCGAAACGCACCTCGTGCGCGCGTTCGGGGACACGGACTTCGACGTGCTCGCCGCGGTGCGCGTGCTTACGGCGGACGACCACGGGGTGACGATCGCCTGGCGCCGGATCCACACGTGGCCGGTCGCGCCGCGCGCGTGGGAGCGCTACACCGCGCCCCCGCTCCCGAACCTCCCCGCCGCGCCGAAGTGGCTCGCGGAGCTCGACGTCCCGGCGCTCCTCGCGCTGCAGGGCGAGCTGCGTTCCGCGACGGCTCCCAGGTTGCTCGCGCCGCGGGGTGAATTCACCGAGGCGGAGCGGGTCGGGATCGCTTCGGGGGAAGCGCGCGCCACGTGCCTCCTGAAGCCGCTCCTCTACGACGCGCTGCTCGACGTCGGCGGCAGCGGCGCGTGGGTCGACTTCGACACCGGGGATCGGACCATGACCCCGGGCACCTCGGTGTTCCTCGGGGGAGGCTCCTTCCGTTCCGGGGGATGGGGCAGCAGTTTCGGCGTCGTGCTCGACCTGGGCGAGGTCGGGCTCGACGAGGTCGCCCGTTACGGCGAACACGCGCCGGAGCACTTCGACCCGGCGCTCCGTGCGCAGTGGGAGTTCGCCTGGTCGGTCCGCGGTCCGACGGATGCCGAGGGGCACTCGCGGCGCGTGTCCACCGCGGACCAGGTGCGAGTCGGTGAGCTGGGGCTCCAGTTGGGGGCGCCGGCCCGCGAGGGACACACGTACCTCGCGCGCGTGATCCCGGCGGATGCGAACCGGGCCGACGCGATCGTGGTCTTCCGCGACGTCCACGCCGACGGCGACGGCCACACGATCGTCTGGCGCGTCCTCGAGCGCTTCCCGCTCGAGCGCGCCGAACGCCGGTGAGCGCGGCGGCTCCAACTCGCCCCGACTCGCGCTTGTTCGCGGCGCAGTCCGTCCGCGAAGATGCGCGCCATGACCGCGCCGCGCGCATCGAAGCCGGAGGAAGCCCCCGAACGAGCGGAGGCTGGGCCGAGCGCCCCCACGCTCCTCCGCGACGGCCCGCGTTCGCGCTTCGCGCGGGCGCTCGTCCTGTTCGTGCTGATGCTCGTCCCGCAGCTCGTGCTGTTCGGGCCGTCGATCGTCGGCGCGAAAGTGCTCCTGCCGCTCGACATCCTGAAGACGCGCGGGACCTGTCTGCCGGTCGAGGCCGGCGCGCCGCCGTACCGCGCGCAGGACATCGTGCTCGCCGACCTCGTCTTCGAGCTCGAGCACGAGCGCCGCTACGCCGTCGAGTCGATCCGCGCGGGCCGCATCCCGCTGTGGAACCCGTACAACTACTGCGGCACGCCGTTCCTCGCGGCGAACCACACGTCCGTCTTCTACCCGCTGCGCGTCGTCGACTACCTCGTGCCGGGGCCGATCGCGATCGCGTGGGTGCAGGTCCTGAAGTCGCTCCTCGCGGGCCTCGGCGCGTACCTCTTCCTGCGGCGCGCGATGGAGCTCGGCTTCTGGGCGAGTGCGCTCGCCGCGGCGCTGTGGCCGTGCACGGGCTTCCTCGTCTTGTGGGCGGGCTTCACGATCAGCCAGGTCGGCGCGCACCTCCCGTGGATGTTCTTGTGCGCCGACGGCTGCGTGAAGCGGCCACGAAGCCTCTGGCCGATCGCGCTCGCGCTCGCGGCGCTCGTCGTGCTCGTCAGCGGGCACGCGTCGATCGCGATGCACGTCTTCCTCGCGACGGGGCTCTACGCGCTCGTCCGCCTCGCGGACGAACACGGCCTTGCGGGCCTCGCGTCGAAGAAGGCGCTCGCGGGCGTCGCGGCGCTCGCGCTCGGCTTCGGCGGGGGAGCGCTGCTCAGCGGCCCGCAGTCGCTGCCGACGCTCGAGTACGTGAAGGAGAGCTGGCGCATCCAGCGCCGGCAGGCGGGCACCGTGGAGACGAAGCCGGTCGGCGCGACCGCGCTGCACGGCGTCGTCATGCCGTACTACTTCGGCAGCACGCAGCGGCACACGACGCTCCTGCGCTACGGCAATCGCCCCGAAGGGCCCGAGGCCGCGTACGCGGGGATGCTCGCGCTGCTCGTGCTCGCGCCGATCGGTTTCGCGGCGTCGCGGCGCCGCCTCGTGCGCTTCCAGTTCTTCTGGCTCTTGCTCGGGTTCCTCGGGCTCGCGCAGGTGCTCGACGTGCCGCTCCTCGCGAAGGTGTTCGATCTCCCGGGGCTGAACACGCTGCGCAACAACCGCTTCACGCTCGTCACGGCGTGGGGGACGGTCGCGATGGCCGCGGTCGGGCTCGACGTGCTCCTGCGCGGCGGCTTCGCGTGGCGGCGGTGGATGTGGGCGCCGCTCGCCGTGTGCGGCGCGCTCGCGCTGTACCTGCTCGCGCGCGCGAGCGAGCCGCCCGAGCTCCTGCGGACGATCGAGGACGGCCTGAAGCGCGGCCTCACGGGCGCGCGTCCGCCGGTGAACACGCTGGAGGGCGTCGCCGCGGTGACGGCGTGGTTCGCGCGCGTCCACCTGCTGTACGCGGGGCTCGCCGCCGTCGCGTGCGGCGCGTGGTTCCTGCTCAGGACGCGGGCAGCGGCGCGGAGCGCCTTCGTGCTCGCGCTCGCGGGCGCGGCGCTCGTCGAGGTCGTCGCGCAGGGCGTCGACGCGAACGTGCAGGAGGACCCTGCGCTCTACTTCCCGCGCACGCCGGTGCTCGACGAGCTCGCGCGGCAGCCATGGGGGCGCATCACGGGCGGCCTGAACACGTTTCCCGCGGTGCTGAACCAGGCGTACGGTCTGCACGACGTGCGCGGGTACGACGCGGCGGACCCCGCGCGCTACGTCGAGTTCCTGCAGCTCTTCGCGCACCCGAAGAACCCGCCGGTGTCCGACTACAGCGCGCTGCAGTACCACCTGGTCGATCCCGATTCGCCGCTCGCGCGCCTCGTCGGTTTGCGCTCGATCCTCGCGTTCGGGCCGCCGGACACGCCGCAGCGCTTCGCGCACGGCGGCTACTTCATCTGGACGGCGCCGGAGCCCTTGCCGCGCGCGTTCATCGCGGAGCGCGCGGAGGTCCTGAACGACAAGCCGGCGCGGCTCGAGCGGATGAAGCGCAAGGACTTCGACCCGGCGGCGCTCGTCCTGCTCGAGTCGGGAACGCCGCTCGCGCGCGACGCGGCGCCCGGCCGCGGCACGGCGCGCGTCGTCGTCGACGAGCCCGAGCGCGTGGAGCTCGACCTCGACGTGCAGTCCGCGGGTTGGCTCGTGCTCGCGGATCGCTTCGCGCCCGGTTGGAACGCGTGGGTCGACGGCACGGCGGCGCCGGTGTTCGTCGCGGACTATATTTTTCGCGCGGTGCGCGTCGAGCTGGGAGTGAAGTGCGTCGTGTTCCGCTACGAACCCGCGAACTGGCGCCACGGGTGGATCGCGTTCGCGATCGGCGCGCTCCTGTGCAGCGCGTGGTGACTGTGGGCACAGCGTGCGCCGGGCGCGATCGCGTGAGCGCGGGCGGCGACGAGCGCGGAACCGCCACGCGCGATACGCCGCGCAACGCGGAGCGCGGCGCGCGCGTGCTGGACGCAGCGGGATCCGCCGAGCGCGACGCGCTCGTGCTCGCGCTCGACCAGGGCGGGCAGTCCTCGCGCGCG
Organism: Planctomycetota bacterium; assembly: GCA_016714045.1. Taxonomy (GTDB): domain Bacteria; phylum Planctomycetota; class UBA1135; order UBA1135; genus JADJNY01. The sequence goes on from JADJNY010000001.1 coordinate 578,538, forward strand.
CTCGTGCTCGACGCGCGCGGGAACGTCGTGGCAAAGGCCGCGCGCGCGGTGGGAGAGCGGCGCGAGGGCGAATCCAGAGTCGAGCAGGACGGCGAGGAGCTCGTGCGCTCGCTCGCGGAGTGCGTCGAGGAAATCACGCGCGCGCTCGGATCCGAGGTGGCGCGCGTGCAGGCCGCCGGCCTCGCGACGCAGCGCTCGTCGATCGCGTGTTGGGACCGCGCGAGCGGCGCGGCGCTCGGCCCTGTGCTCTCGTGGCAGGACCGGCGCGCGGCGGCGGCGCTCGAGCCCTTGCGCGCGAACGAAGCCTGGATCGTCGAGCGGACGGGCCTGCGCCTCTCGCCGCACTACGGCGCCACGAAGCTCGCGTGGTGTCTCGCGCACGAACCGCTCGTGCGCGCGGCGCGCGAGCGCGGCACGCTCGCGCTCGGTCCGCTCGCGAGCTTCCTCGCGCACCGGCTCGCGGCGGAGCGTCCGCTCGTCGCCGATCCGGCGAACGCGTCGCGCACGCTGCTGTGGAACCTCGCGCGCGGCGACTGGGACGACGAGCTGTGCGCGCTCTTCGGCGTGCCCCGCGCGCTGCTGCCGGGCTGCGTGCCGACGCGCAGCGCGTTCGGGACGCTCGCGGTCGGCGCGACGCGCGTCCCGCTCACGATCGTGAACGGCGACCAGTCGTGCGCGCTCTTCGCGGGCGGCGCGCCGGACGCGGACGCGCTGTACGCGAACTTCGGCACGGGCGCGTTCCTGCAGCGGCCCGTGCTCGGCGAGGCGCCGGCGATCGACGGGCTCCTCCGCAGCGTCGTGCTCGGCGAGCGCGCGGAAAGGACGTGCGTCGTCGAGGGCACGATCAACGGCGCGGGCAGCGCGCTCGCGCACCACGCGCGCGAGCTCGGCGTCGCGGAGTGGGAGCGCGCGCTCGAGGTCGCGCTCCGCGACGTGCGCGACCCGCCGCTCTTCTTGAACGGGCACTCTGGGATCGCCGCGCCGTTCTGGCGCAGCGAGTTCCGCTCGCGGTTCGTCGCGGACGAGCGGCGTGCGGGCGCGCCGAGTGCGCCGAACGCATCGTGTGCTTCCGGTGCTCCCAGTGAGGCGACCGAGCCGAGTGCGGATGCCCTGCCGAGCGCACGGGCCGCGCCTCGTGCGTCGAAAGAACTCGTGGCTATCGCGGAGAGCATCGCGTTCTTCGCGCGCTCGATCGTCGAGCGGATGGACACGGCGCTCCCGCGCGCGCGGCGCGTGCTCGCGAGCGGCGGGCTCGCGCGCAGCGACGCGTTCGTGCAGCTCCTCGCCGACGTGTTGGAACTCGACGTCGAGCGCCGCGACGAACCCGAGGCGACCGCGCGCGGGCTCGCGTGGCTCCTCTTCGCCGGCCTCGACCCCCAGACCGCGCGCTTCGAGGAGCCCGCTCCCGCGCGCTTCGCTCCACGCGCGAACTCGCCGGCCCGCGCGCGCTACCCGCGCTGGCGCGCGGAGCTCGAGGGGGCGCTCGGGAATGCGTGAGCTCATCCCGACGTCCCCGGGCATTGGCCCCGCGCCTTCCGAGCGGTAGCCTCCGTGGCGAAGTGAGCATCTACCTCGAACTGACGCGCGAGTTCAACGCGGGCCGCTTGCGAGCGATCGTGTGCAGCGGACAGGCTGCGGTTCTGCACAAGCTCGCGATCGCGAGCAAGGACGGCGACTGGATCCTGCGCGAGGACGAAGAGGCTCTCCGGCACGTGCTCGGCGTGCTCGGGCGGCGCGGCGCGCGGTATCGATTCGGCGCGCCGCTCGACGTCGATTGGATGCGCGGCGGTTGGAGCGCTCACTTCGAGTTCCCCGCTGACGGAGTGCGGGTGCGCACCGACTTCTTCACGCGTCCGCCGCGTGTGTCGACGGCCGAGCTCGCGCGCGCGTGGCGCGAGCAAGAGGGCCGCGATCCGCCGTTCACCGATGCGCGCATCCTCGCGGAGATGAAGAAGACCGATCGAGAGAAGGACTACCCGTTCATCGGCGAGCTCGCGCGCCTCATGACCGACCCGCGCGACCAGCTGCGTTACTCGCGCAGCCCCAACGACCTCCTGGAGCTCGCGCGGCTGCACCCGGCGCTCGTTCGCGAACTCGCGGCCGAGCGGCCTCTGCTCGCGCGCATCTCCGAAGGCCGTCGCGCGCTCGCCGAGGCGATCCAGTTCGAGATGCTCGACTTCATGGAAGCGAACGAGCAGCGGATCAGGACGTACCTGCGCGCATCCGAGGCGTGGAAGCGCGCGTGGCCGGAGCTCGAACGCGAGCTCGCGGCACTCGAGCTCCAGGCGGCGCACGCGCGGGTGCTCGAACGCGCCCGACAATTGCTCCCGACCGAGGTGTCGCCGTGAGCGAGGAGTTCCTGAGCTCCGAGGATCTCGACCTGCGCAACCTGAGCTGGGAGGAACTCATGGTCTGGTGGACTGCGTGGTTGCGTCAGGCGCAGGCCACGAACGAACAAGACGCGCACCTCTACTCGCACGGCGTGTTTCGCGTGGAGCCCGGTTGGAAGCTCACGCCGTCGGGGGTCGTACGGGACGAGGAGTTCTGGGCATCGCAGCGGGAGCACGAGGCGGACGGAGACTCCCCCGGGCGCTGAACGGCTCTTCCCGAGGGGACTAGCGCATCGCGCTCTCCGCCTCCCGCACCCGCCGATGGAACCACACCCGCGCGTGCAGCTTCACCTTCGGCGGGGCGACTCTCTTCATCTCCTTCAGCAACGCGTGGTACTCCTCGACGCGCGCGTCGCCGAGCGCCTTGCGCGCAGCGGCCTCGTCGCCAGCGAGCGCCTTCTTCTCGTCGGGCGTGAACGGGTTGAACTGCTTCACGAGCTCGAGGCTCTTCTCCTTCTCCTCCGCCGTGCGCGGGTCCACGACGTCCTCGTCCTCGTGGTCGCCGACGAGCAGATCGAGATCGCCGTCGCCGTCGAGGTCCGCGACCTCGACGATCACATTCTTGCCCGAGCGCGCCGCGTCCGTCTCCGGCGCCTTCGCGACGAGCTCGCGCGGCGCTTCGAGCACGGGCGCCGACTTCGTCCCGACGTTGCGCAGCCATCGCACGGCTCCGTCGTCCGTTCCGACGACGAGGTCGACGAGCCCGTCCTGGTCCCAGTCCGCCGCCGTCGGCATCGAGTGTCCGCCGGTGAGCACGACGGGCTCCTTCCCGACGAGCACGGGCTCCGCCGTCGGCGCGAACGCCGCTTTCGCGCGCGCGCCGAGGTTCGTCCACCGGAAGAGCTTCGCGTCGTCCGTGCCGACGACGAGGTCGAGGTCGCCGTCGCCGTCCCAGTCGATCGTCGTGACGGAGATCGCGTGTCGCTCGCCGAACGAGAGGCCCGACGGCGTCACCCAGTGCTTCTCGGCGAAGTCCCAGTACATCCCGAGGCGCAGCTCGTTCCCCTGCGCGTCGAGGAGCGCCGCCGGCTTCGTCCATCCGTCCGCGCCGCCGCGCACGAGGTAGATGCGTCCGTCGTAGCTGCCCGTGAGGAAGTCGACGTGTCCGTCGGCGTCGAGGTCCGCGAACTGCGGACGCACTCCGATGCATCACCAGTTCGAGAGCTTGAGCTCCTCGCCCGCGCCGCGCACGAGCGCGCCCTTCGCGAACGCGGGTGCCTGCTTCGTGCCGACGTTCGCGACGCGCAGGATCTTGCCCGAGAAGCTGCCGACGTAGAGGTCGAGGTCCCCGTCGCCGTCGTCGTCGCGTAATGCGGGGCCCGCGTAGCCCTGGAGCTTCGTCACGTCGATCGGCTCGCCCGCGGCTTCGAGCGCGACCGGCGCGTCGAGCCGCGCCGCGCTCTCGAGCGGGAACGGCCGCGCCGCGGGCGTCAGCCGCACGCGGCGAGCCGGGAGAGCGGGACGAGGACGAGCGTGGGCGAGAGGTGCGCGCGGTGCATGCGCTCGATCCTACCGCGCGCGGCCGTCCACGGCTCCGAGACCATTCGAGTCAGCTCGTGCGCGGCTCGATTCGCACGAGTCCGGGCTGAACGACGACGAACGAACCGGAGAGGAGTTCCGCGTGCGTGTCGACGAGTCGAGTCGCGACCTCCGCCAATTGAGAGCGAGCCTGTGCCGGGAACCTGAACAGGATCACTCCTGGGCAGCGTTCACCATTGGCGTACACCAGCCACCCGAAGTCCTGTCTTCGGTGAGGAGGATGCGCTGACTTTCCAACGCCCGGCGAATCAACTCACGATCGACCGAGTTGGCCGAATGCTCTGCGACGGCCTCGACGTCGTGTCCCGCGATCCGCAGGGCGCGAGCGACGGCGAAATCACAGCTCTCGTACGCGAGGAAACGGAGCAGGCGGGGCATCACCCGGCTTTCGGAAGGTCGATCACGTCGTGGGACAGACGCCGCGCCGCATAGGCCAGCGCCGCCAGCAGATCCTCTCGCGTGAGCCGAGGGTAGGCATCGAGCAGATCCGCTTCGGCCGCTCCCTCGCTCATCTTCTGGATCAGGAGCTCGACGGGAATCCGGGTCCCCCGGATCACGGGTTTGCCGAGCAGGATCTCAGGGTTGATCTCGATGCGGTCCATGCCTTCGACCTCGACGGAAAGGCTAGCACGGATCGCCGAGAGGGGACACCCGGTCCGCCGCGTCCGCCTCGAGCCGCAGCGTCGCCGTGTCGCCCTTGCGCTCGCGCGCGGGGAGCGACGGTGCCAGGCGCGCGAGCACCTTCTCCGCCGTCGCACGGTAGCCCGTCAGCTTCCCGCCGTAGATCGCGAGCGTCGTCGGGCGCGCCTCGTCGTCGACGACGAGCGTCGTCTCGCGCGGCCGGTCGAACGCCGTGCCGGGGCCCTTCGGCAGGACGCGCAGGCCCGCCCACGCGTCGACGAGCGTCACCGTCCGGCGCGGGAAGTAGCGGTGGAACGTCTCGACGAGGTACTCGATCTCGCGCTTCGTCGGCTCCACCGCGCGCGGCTCGCCGACGTAGCGCTCCTCCGTCGTTCCGACCATCGTGCGGCCCTTCCACGGGATCGTGAACACCGCGCGGCGGTCGCGCGGCGCCTCGCAGTAGTAGATGCCGCGCTCCATCGCGCCGTCGAGCTCGACGTGCGTGCCCGCGACGAAGTCGACCTCGAACCCCGGCGGGAGCGGCGTGATCCGGCCGCGGATGCGGTTGATCCACGGGCCGCCCGCGTTCACGAGCGCGCGCGCGCGGACGATGCGCTCCTCGTCCGGGGCGACGATGCGCACGCGCCAGCCGTCGCCGTCGCGCTCCGCGGCCTCGAAGCGCGCGGGGCAGAGGACCTCGGCGCCGAGCGAGCGCGCCGAGCGCACGACCGCGCGCGTCAGCGCCGCGTCGTCCGTCTGGCCGTCGTTGTAGCGGAACACGTGCTGCAGGCCCTCGAGCGCGAGCCCGTCGAGCGCTTCCCACTCGCGCCTCGGCACGCGCTCGAACCACGCGTCCTTCGCCAGGTTCCCGAGCAAGGCGTACATCGAGAGCCCCGCGCGGATCTTCCACGGCCGGCGCGTCGTGGCACGGTAGATCGGCACGTAGAACGGCACGAGCTTGACGAGCTCGGGCGCGATCCGGAGGAGCGTCTCGCGTTCGGCGAGCGACTCGCGCACGAGCGCCAGCTGTCCGCTCTCCAGGTAGCGCAGTCCGCCGTGGATCAACTTGCTCGACTTGGACGACGTGCCCGACGCGAGCGCCTTCTCCTCGACGAGCAGCGCGCTCCAGCCGCCCGCGGCCGCCGCCTGCACGACGCCGGCGCCGTGGATCCCGCCGCCGAGCACGACGACGTCGTAGGTGGGGAGCTCGGTCATCGCGGAAGGGTCCATCGGTCGCGCACGCGCGGGAGGTTGAGTCCGGGCCGCGCTGCGGGCGCGTCCGCCGGCGGTCAGCCCGCACGAAACCGGGCCGAGCGGTGGGGTGGGGAGCGCGCGCCATCGTCCGCTCCCGCGGAGCGCGAATCCAGCGCGCAGCAGCGCCGCGTCCTTCGCGCGAGGTCGGACGGAGCGCGATCAGGCCGGCCGGCGGATTCCGCGGACCGCCCGCGCGCTCACGCCGGGTCGGGCCCGAGCGCCGCGCGCATCGCGCCGATCTCGAACGTCTCGACGAACTCGACGCCGCGCTCGCCGAGCGCGATCGCGAGCTTGGAGTCCGCGACCTCGTAGATCACGAGCCGGGCGCCGTCGTGCGCGAGCGCGCCGCGCGCGGGGAGGCCCTCGACGTCGCAGAAGACGAACTCCGGTCGCAGCTCCCGCACCGCGGGCTGGTCGCGCTCTTTCCAGGCGTCGAAGACGGCGCCGAGCGCGATCGGGTGCGCAGCGCGCGTGTGGAGCAGGAACGGGAGCGAGAACGAGATGAGCGAGCACTGGTGCCGCGCCGGCTCGATCGCGTGGAGCACGCGTTCGAGCACGCGTTCGTTGCCGAAGCGCTCGAGCGCCGCGCGCTTCACCTCGACGAAGGCGCGCACCTGCGGGTGCTTGCGCAGGAGCTGCGCGAACGCGCCGAGCGACGCGATGCCCTCGCTCTGGAACTGCGCGCCGAAGGTCCCGGGCTCGTGACAGGAGAGCTCGCGCACCTGGGCCAGCGTGCGCTCGCCGATCGAGCCGGGCTCGCCGCACATGCGCTCGGTCGTCCGGTCGTGGAAGAGGACCGGGTAGCCGTCGGACGTGAGCTGCACGTCGATCTCGACGAAGTGCGCGCCGGCGTGGATCGCTCCCTCGACAGCGGCGAGCGTGTTCTCGGGAAAACGGCGGGCGTAGCCGCGGTGAGCGACGAGCTTGGGTGCGGGCATGACGGACGGGCCGCGGCGTGGGAGGACCGCGTTGGGCTCGGTGGTGTAGCAACGACGCGCGGGGCGTTCAATCGCGACGATGCACCTCGGACGCAGGCGAGGATTCGGATGTTCCCTCTCCGGCTCGAGGCCACGCCCTCGCTATCCTCCCGCCCCCCATGCGCCGCGACCGCAGCTCCCGCCGCGACCTGCGCGCGATCTGGATCGACGGGATGGCGTGGAGCGTCATGGTCGGGATGGGGGAGCAACTCCTGCCTGCCTGCGCCCTCGCCGCGGGCTTCACGAGCGTCGCGGCGGGCCTGACCGCGACCCTGCCGATGCTCGGGGGTGCGGTCCTCCAGCTCCTCCTCGCGCCGTTCGTCGCGCGGGCGCGTTCGCTCAAGGCCTGGGTGCTCACCGCGGCGCTGCTCCAAGGCGTCGTGTTCCTCCCGCTCGCGGTCGGCGCGGCGCGCGGCGCGCTCGGGGCGTGGTTCTTCTTCGCGTGCGCGACGCTCTACTGGACGCTCGCGATCACGGGCAACCCAGCGTGGAGCACGTGGGTCGAGCAACACGTCCCGAAGCGCCTCGAGACGCGCTACTGGTCGCGGCGCCAGGGGTGGATCCACGTCTTCACGATGCTCGGATTGCTCGCTGGCGGCACCCTGCTCGAGCGCGCGGGCGCGCCGGGAGCTCCGCTGCGCGCCTTCGCGTGGGTGTTCGTCGGCGCCGCGTGTGCGCGCTTCGTCTCGGTCGCGTTCCTCGCGCGACAGAGCGAGCTCGAACCGCACCCCGAGGCCGCGCGACGCGTCTCGCCGGCGGAGTTCCTCGCGCGCTTCCGTCGCGGGCACGACGGGCGGCTCTTCGTCGCGCTCCTGGCCTCGCAGGCCGCGCTGCAGTTCGCGCTGCCGTACTTCCTGCCGTACGTGCTCGGTCCGCTCGGCTTCGACTACCCCGGCGCGATGGCGCTGCTCGCGGCCGCGGTGCTCGGGCGCTTCCTGACGTTGCCGGCGTTCGGCGAGCTCGCGCGCAAGCGGTCCTTGTCGACCCTGTTCCTCGTCGGCGGCGCCCTGTGCGTGCCGGCGACGCTCGGTTGGCTCGCGAGCGAGCGCTTCGTCGCGCTCCTCGCGGCGCAGCTCTTCGCCGGGGCCGCGTTCGGCGCGTTCGAGCTCGCGACCTTCCTCGCGTTCTTCGCGCGCATCGACCGCGACGAGCGCACGAGCCTGCTCACGTGGTACCACCTTGCGAACGCGCTCGCGTTCGCGGCCGGCTCGCTCGCGGGCGGCTGGCTCCTGCAACGCGGCGGTAGCACCGCGAGCGCGTTCCAGACCGTCTTCGCCGTCGCCGCCGGACTGCGACTCGGCGCCTTCCTCCTGCTCCTCCGCGCCGAGCGCGGCGCCCGCGCCCGCTGAGCGGAGTTCGCGGGCCGCGCGCGCCGCAGGGCCATCGGCGCGGTCGCGGGCCGCGGTTCCAGCGCCGGACGCGGATGGGAAACTCCTTCCCATCAAGATCTCCGCCTCGCGAGCCCGATGTAGCCACGTCCGCACCCGGGAGGTCTCGTGAAGGGTTTCATCGGCTTCATCGTCTTCGTCGTCGCGATCAGCGCCGGCTTCGTCTGGTACCTCACCGACGTGCCGGGGACGAAGTCCATCGGTGCACCGACCGCGCTCACGAGCGAGGAGGAGGACCTGCGCGACGTCCTGCAGTCGCACGTCGTCAAGCTCTCGCGCGACATCGGCTCCCGCTCGAACTCGGATCCGTCGCGCCTCGCGCAAGCGGCGGGCTACGTCGAGGACTCGCTGCGCCGCACCGGGCTCGAGCTCCGGCGCGAGACGATCGAGGCGAGCGGACGCAGCGCGCTCAACCTGATCGCCGACCTCCGCGGCACGACGAAGCCCGGCGAGATCGTGCTCGTCGGCACGCACTTCGACACTCCGCGCAACTCGCCGGGCGCCGACTGCAACGCGACGGGCGTCGCGGTCGCGATCGAGCTCGCGAAGCGCCTCTCCTCGAACGGCAGCGAGCGCACGCTGCGTTTCGCGTTCTTCAGCCTCTCGGAGTCGCCGTTCGCGGGCACGGACGGCCAGGGCGCCTTCCAGCACGCGAAGAAGTGCGCGGAGAAGCAGGAGAAGATCGTCGCGGCCATCATGCTCGAAGGGCTCGGCTCGTACTCCGACGTGGAGGGGAGCCAGTCCGTGCCGTTCCCGTTCGGGTTCTCGTATCCGTCGAAGGGTAACTTCGTCGCGTTCTTGAGCGACGTGAACTCGCGCGACCTGCTGCGCCAGGTCGTCGCGCGCTTCCGCGCTTCGTCCCGCATGCCGTCGGAGGGCTGCGCGCTCCCCGGCCTTTTCCCGGGCTTCAGCGGCACGGACGCCGCGGCCTTCTCGCGCGGGGGCTTCCCGGCCGTGCTCGTCACGGACACGGGCATCGAGCGCAACCCCGAGTACGGCCGTCCGTCGGACACGCACGACCGCCTCGACTACGGCCGGATGGCGCGCGCGGCGCTCGGGATCGAAGCGACCGTCGCCGCGCTCTCGCGCTCGAACGCAGGCGCGCCTTGAACCGAGCTGTGTGAGCCGACGGCGCCGCCGGACGGCGCGAGCGCTTCGGCGCCGTCCCGTGCTCCACGCGACCCCGTCTGTCTCGAAGCGCGCGGGAGCATGCAACGGCGGCCCGATTGTGCTCTACTCGCCGACCGCGCCATGTCCGACGAGATCGAGTCCGACCCCGCCCGCGCCGACGCCGTCGCGCCCGCGGCGACGCCGCCGGCCGAGCCCGCGCTCGAGGTCGAGCACCTCACGAAGAGCTACGAAGGCATGCTCGCGGTGCAGGACCTCTCCTTCCGCGTGACGCGCGGTGAGATCCTGGGCGTCGTCGGGCCGAACGGCGCGGGGAAGACGACGACGCTGCGCTCCGTGACCGGCATCCTCCCGCTCCAGCAGGGCGCGGTCCGCGTGGCCGGCGTCGACCTCGCGCGGGACGAAGCGCGCGCGAAGCGCGGCCTCGCGTGGATCCCCGACGACCCGCAGCCGTTCGACAGCCTGACCGTGATCGAGCACCTCGAGTTCACGGCCGCGCTGTACGGCGTGCGCGACTGGCGCGCGCGCGCAGACGAGCTCCTCGCGCGTTTCGAGCTCGTCGAGAAGAAGGAAGCGCTCGGCGGCGAACTCTCGCGCGGCATGCGGCAGAAGCTCGCGTTCTGCTGCGCGTGGCTGCACCGGCCCGCGGTCGTGCTCATGGACGAGCCGCTGACCGGCCTCGACCCGCGCGGCATCCGCTCCGCGAAGGTGAGATCCGGGACCTCGCGCGCTCCGGCACCGCCGTCGTGCTGTCCTCGCACCTGCTCGAGCTGATCGAGGAACTCGCCGACCGCATCCTGATCCTCGACCGCGGCCGCAAGGTGTTCGAAGGGACGCTCGCGGAGGCGCGGGCGACGCTCGTCGCCGGCGAAGACAAGAGCCTCGAAGAGATCTTCCTCGCGGTGACGACGGACCACGCCGCCGGGCGCTGACCCGAAGCGACCGCATGTTCGGCCATCCCGCGCTGCGCAAGCTCCTGGTCCTGAAGTTCAGGGGCGGCGTGCGGGCGCAGTTCCGGAAGCTCCGCCGGCCCGTGAACTGGATCTACATGCTCGTCGGGCTGGGCGTGTTCGTGTTCTGGTACCTGTCGATCTTCCTCGCGAGTCTCGCGCAGCGCGGCGAGGCCGTGCGCGACCCGGAGACGATCTACTTCGGCTCGCAGGCGATGCTCTTCCTGCTGACGGTGATGACGGTGGTCGGCGCGTTCAACCACCGCGGCCTGTACCTGCCGAAGGAGGAGATCGAGCTCGCGTTCTCGGCCCCGCTCTCGCGCTCGGACCTCGTGCGCTACCGATTGCTCGTGAACATGCTGCGGTCGGTGCTCGTGGGGGTCGTGTTCGGCTTCCTCTCCGCGATGCGCATGCCGATGGCGCTCGCGGCGTTCCTCGGCACGCTCGTCACGATCTCCACGCTGACCGTGTTGGGCCAGTCCATGGCGATCCTGCTCGGCGGGGCGGAGAACCGGCTCGCGAAGGCCGCGCGCAAGCTGCCCCTGCGCGTCGTGGCGACCGCGCTCGCCGTCGTGCTGGCGCTCGCCGTCGGATTCCTCGTCTTCGGCGAGAACGAGCTGACCGAGGACCTGTTCGGCGGGTTCGACCAGGGGAGCGGGACGCCGATCAGCCGCATCGCGAACATCGGCATCGTGCACGCGCTGCTCCTGCCGTTCACGCCGTGGGCGCGCGCGATCACGGCGCCGGACGTCGCGACGTTCCTCCCGTGGTTCGGCGTCTGCGTCGCGCTGTGGATCGCCGCGTTCGAGCTCACGGCGCGCATCCCGGTCGACTTCCGCGAGCTCTCGCTCGCGACGTCGGCCGACGTCGCGCGGCGCCTGAACCGCGTGCGCCGCGGGTCCTTCGGCGCGAGCTCGGCCAAGGTGGACAAGCAGGCCTTGTCGTGGCAGGTGCCGTGGCTCTTCGGCCGCGGGCCGGTGGGCGCCGTCGCGTGGCTCAAGCTGGGCCAGATCGTGCGCAAGGCGCGCGGGACGATGCTGACCTCGACGCTGATCGTAGTGCTCGTCACCGTCTTCTTCACCGCCGCGCTAGACGAGCGCACCTTCGAGCACGCGTTCGCCGGGGCCGCGCTGCTCGCGACCGTGGGCACGCTCTACCTGTGCATGGGGCTGCGCTTCGACTTCCGGTCGGACCTCGACCTGATGTCGTCGATCAAGACGTGGCCGCTGCCGCCGTGGCGCATCTTCCTCGCGACGATCCTGCCGGAGGTCGCGCTCGTCAGCCTCCTCTTGTGGGCGGCGATCCTCGTGCGCGCCGTGTGGACGGGCACGCTGATCCCGGAGCTCGTCTGCGTGCTCGCGATCCAGCCGCTCGTGACCTTCACGTGGGTCGCGGTCGACAACGCGGTGTTCCTGTTCTCGCCGCTGCGCTACAGCCCGGGCCAGGAGAGCGCGCTCCAGCACATGGGGCGGTCCGTGTACTTGCTGCTCCTGCGCGGCCTCGTGTTCGGCGCCGTGTTCGTCTGTGCGGCGATCCCCGTCGGTCTGTTCGCGTTCGTGGCGAAGGAGGAACTCGACTGGAGCTGGCGCTCGATCGCGTGGATCGCGAGCGCGATCCTGGGCGTCGTGCTCCTCGCGACGGGCGTCGCGCTCACGCTGCTCGGCGGCGTCATGCTGCGGCGTTTCGACGTCGCCCGCGATCGCGGGTGATCCGGACGACCGGCGTCAGAAACTCGCCGCCAAGTGCCGCGCCAATCGGGCCCGCGTCGCCTCATTCGTCCACCCGACGAAGCTCACCGGCGTCACCACGTCGATCGGAAAATCCAACTCGCCCCCGTCCCACGCCGTCACCACGCACCCCGCCTCCACCGCGCAGACGAGCGCCCCCGACACGTCATACGGCTTCGTCGTCAACGTCGTCCCGCCGCGCCGCGCCGCGAGCACCGCGCGCAGATCCGCAATCATGCGATACGTCCCAAGCGCCAGCAGCACGAGCTGCCCCGCGTTCGAGATGTACTGATCGTCGTAGCAGTTCCGCACGTCCGCGCCCTCGATCCGCGCGAGTCGCTCGAAGAACCGCGCCTCGACCTCGGCGATCTCATGCCGCTCCGTCGGCAAGTACTTGAAGAACGGGAAGTACCCGTGATCCGCGCGCGCGTCGCTCCCCGTGTCGAGCCGCCGCTCGCTCGCGCCGTCGACGAGCACGCAACCCTCCCCGCGCGCCGCGAGCAGCTCGCGCGTCGACGTCGACCGCGACTCCGGGATCTCGCGCACGACGCCGAGCACGACGTCCTTCTGCCACGGCTCGCCAACCCCCGGCCCCGCGAGCCCGATCACCGTCCACGCGGGCCGCAGGTCCGTCATCAAGTTGCGCGTGCCGTCGATCGGATCGACGACGATGCGCGGCCCGCCGTGGTCGAAGCCGTCGAGCGCGCGCACGCCGCCCTTCCCGTCGGGTCCGCGGTGGCGCCAGCCGGAGTCCTCGGTCAGGAGCGAGAGGGGACCCGCGCGCGCGACTTCGTCGAGCCACACGTCGAGCGCGTGCTCCGCCGGCACGTCGATGCCGTACGTGACGTCGCCCGCGCCCTGGCTCGCGATGCGCATCAGCCCGTCGGCGCCGCCCGTCGCGAGCGCGCGGTCGCGGTGCTCGCGCACGGCGTCGCCGATCAGCGCGGCGAGCCGGCGCAGCTCGCCGAGATGTCGCGCGCGGAGTCCCTGGACGCGTTCGAGCTCGCGCGGATCGCGCGCGCGCACGCCTCCGGCCTCCGACTCGCGCGCGCCGCTCACACCGGCTGGCGCTCGGCGAAGCCGGCGTCGACGTGGTGCCAGTGCTCGATTTTCTTCTCGCCGCGCGTCCAGCACCAGTGGACAAGGCGGCCCTCGCGCACGCCGTAGAAGTCGACGAGCGGCGGCTCGACGCTCTTCACCTCGCCCGAGAGCTCGTTCACGCCGGAGGTGATCGTCTCGACCTCGTCCTGCAGCACCTTCATGCGCGCGACGTGGTGGACGAACTCGCCGTGGTCGGGGTTCGCCTTCTCGTGCACCGCGTCGCCCCAGATCAGCTCGAGCGCGCCGATGCGCACGTGGAGCTCGGCGAGCTCCTCGCGGATCGCGTCGATGCGGCCGAAAGCGCGCTCGAGCTCGGGCACGAGCTCTTGCACTTCTTCGATGGTGTACACGCGGGGTCCGGGCATGGGCGGGTGGACAGCGGAACGCGCCAGCCTACACTGTGCGCCCCTTTTTCGAGAGGCACCCTCATGAGCGACGTGCGCGACGTGATCATCATCGGTTCGGGCCCCGCCGGCTACACGGCCGCGATCTATGCGGCGCGGGCGAACTTGAAGCCGCTCCTCTTCCAGGGCCCGCAGCCCGGCGGGCAGCTGACGATCACGAGCGACGTCGAGAACTTCCCCGGCTATCCCGACGGCGTGATGGGCCCGAAGATGATGGAGGACCTGCAGAAGCAGGCCGAGCGCTTCGGGACCGAGCTCAAGTTCGAGATGATCGAGAAGGTCGACTTCTCGAAGCGCCCGTTCACGCTGAAGGGCGAGTTCGGCGAGTTCCACGCGCGGACCGTGATCATCGCGACGGGAGCCTCGGCGCGCCTCCTGGGCCTCCCGAGCGAGATGGAGCTGATGGGCCACGGCGTCAGCGCGTGCGCGACGTGCGACGGCGCCTTCTTCAAGCAGAAGAAGGTCCTCGTCGTCGGCGGCGGCGACACCGCGATGGAGGAGGCGAACTTCCTGACGCGCTTCGCGAGCACCGTGACGATCGTGCACCGGCGCGAGGAGTTCCGCTCGAGCAAGATCATGCACGACCGCGCGAAGGCGAACCCGAAGATCGAGTGGCTCCTGAACAAGGAGGTCGTCGAGGTCCTCTCCGAGAGCGGCAAGAAGAAGGTGCGCTCGGTGCGTGTGAAGGACACGAAGAACGGCGAGGTGAGCGAGATCGCCTGCGACGGCATCTTCATCGCGATCGGCCACGAGCCGAACTCGAAGGTCTTCAAGGGCCAGCTCGCGATGGACGAGACGGGCTACATCCAGGTCAAGCCGGGCACGAGCTACACGAACGTGCCGGGCGTCTTCGCGTGCGGCGACGTGATGGACAAGACGTACCGGCAGGCGGTCACCGCCGCGGGCACGGGCTGCATGGCCGCGATCGACGCGGAGCGGTGGCTCGAGGCGAACGGGGGGCATTGAGGTCCGTCCCTGCGCGATTCCCCTGGGGCGGAGCTCGGAGACGCGATCCTCATGGCGAACCATGCGCAGATCGAAGCCTGGGCTCGGGCCGGTGAGTCCGAACAACTCGAGTTCAAACGCACGACGGGGGAATTGCGCGAGGCCACGCGGACGATCTGCGCGATGCTCAATGACCGCGGAGGCCGCGTCCTCTTCGGCGTCAACGAGAGCGGGAAGGTGCACGGGCAGGAGATCGGTCACCGCACTCTCGAGGAACTGTCCGAGGAGCTCGCGCGCATCGACCCACCCGCCTTCCCTTCCATCGATCGGATTCCGATCGTCGACGGCCGCGACGTGCTCGTCGTGAGCGTCGTGCAGGGGCCCGTTCGTCCGTACACCTACAAAGGTGTCGCCTACACCCGCATGGGGAGTTCGACACGCGTGCTCTCGCGCGACGAGTCCAATCGCATGCTGCTCGAACGCATGCACGGCGAGCGTCGATGGGAGAACGAAGTCGCCGAGGGCTGGTCGATCGTCGATCTGGATGACGCGGCGATCCAGGTGACCGTCGAGGAGTCCATCCGTCGCGGACGCATGGAGGATCCTGGGACTCGGGATCCAGCCGAGCTCTTGCGCGGGCTCGGTCTTTCGAAGGACGGTTCTCTCCTGCACGCCGCGCTCGTGCTCTTCGGGCGCGGCGATCGATTGGAGACCGCGCTACCCCAGTGCATGCTCCGCGTCGCGCGGTTCCGAGGCATCGATCGCACCGAGTTCATCGACAATCGGCAGTTCCACGGCAACGTCTTCGAGCTGCTGCTCCGGGCCGAGCGCTTCCTGCGGGAGAACCTACCATCTCCGGTCGTGTCGCGGCGGGCCTGTTCGAGCGCGTGGACGATCCGCTCTATCCTCCGGCTGCTCTGCGCGAGGCCCTCGCGAATGCGTTCTGCCACCGGGACTACTGCATGGGCGGCGGCTCCGTGGCGGTCGCGATCTACGACGACCGGCTCGAGGTCACGTCCTCCGGCTCTCTGCACTTCGGATTGACCGCGGCGTCCCTGTTTGCTCCGCACGAGTCCCTTCCATGGAACCCGTTGATCGCCCGGGTGCTCTACCGGCGCGGCATCGTCGAGTCCTGGGGACGAGGGACGATCAAGATCGCCGAACTGACCCAACTCGCCGGCCTGCCGGTCCCCGAGATCGAGGATGCCGGAGGTTGCGTCACGGTGCGGTTCCGAGCGAGTCGATACGTGCCGCCGCGAAGAGTCGGACGCAACGTCAGCGAGCGACAGCAGGCCATCCTCGCGCAACTCGCCCAACATGCGGACGGTCTTGCACTGCGGCAGATCCTCGCTGCGCTTCCCCCGGGTGTCACGGTGCGCCAGGCGCGCGAGGATTTGGCCATCCTCAGGACCCTCGGGCTGGCCAGACCCTCGGGGCATGGCCGGAGCGCTCGTTGGAAGCGCCTGTAGGGCAATGAGTTGGCTCGCACTGGCCTAATCTGGCCTATTCTGGCTCATTCGCCGTGGGCTCGATCGAGCCGGTGCGGCATGCGCAGGGCCGTGAACGACCGCCGTCGACCTCCTCCGGCGAAGGCTGGATCGGAACCCGAACTCGAACCTGGGGTTGAACGAGCGTGCTCCTGACCCTCTTCACCCTCGCGGCGTGTGTCCAGGCTCCCGTCCGCGAACGCGCCCCCTATGTGGACGCGTTCGGCGCGGCGATGACGGCCCTCGACGCGGGGGAACTCGACTTGGCGCGCGAGCGGTTGCTCGCGACGCGCGAGCTCGATCCCGACAACGCGATCTGCGCCTACCACCTCGCGTGCATCGCGGCGCGACGCGGAGAGACCGAGCGCGCGCTCGTCGAGCTCGAGCGCGCGGTCGCGGCGGGCTTCGACGACATCGAGGTCGCGGAGTGGGACGCCGATCTCGCACTCTTGCGGGTGCATCCAGCCTTTCGATCCCACCTTGAGCACCTTCAGCTGGGCGGCGGACCGCAAGCCATCGTCTTGTACGAGACGGTGCTCGTGGCCGAATCGCTGCCGCACAGCTACCTCGATGGACCACGCGCTTCGTCGATGCCGGATGGCAGATCGATCATCCTCCCGCGGCTCGATGGAACGATCGATCGTGTCGACCTCGCTTCCTGCCGATCGCGATCGCGGTGGCGTTCGGCGCCGAGCCCGGTGAGGAAGGCGCTATGGGCACAGTCGGGAGAACTCCTCACGCTCGCAAGCGATGACTGGCCGTCGACTCGAGGCGAGGTGTGCGTATGGGGCGCCGACGGAGGTCAACCGGAACGCGCGTGGCCGGTCTCCTGGTCGTATTCTCTTCGCGCATCGGACGTGTTCCGTCCCGATGGACAACGCGCGTTCGTGGGGCTTGAGTTGTGGAACACGCGTACTGGGCAGCTCCTTCGTCGCCTCGAAGCGCCGAATCTCGCGATCTCCCGCACCAAGTCGAGTCCCGACTCACGGTTGCTTGCCGTCGGGACGAGGAAGGGAGAAGTCCAGATCCTCGACGCGGAGACTCTCGAGCCCGTCACCGCACGATGGCAAGTGTCTTCCCCCGATCGTCCCGATAGAACCCGCAGCGTGTCCGCGCTTGCCTTCGACGCATGTGGTGAACGCCTCGCCGTGGGTTTCTGGTACCCGGGCGAGCGCGTCGACGTGAAGACGGGGCGGACGATTGAGGAAGATGTCCCGCAGGACGACATCGCCGTCTTGGAAGTGCCGAGCGGTCGCGTCGTCGCGTGGCTCGATCAGCAGGCGTTCAATCTGCGCAGCAGCGTGACCGGCCTCGCGTTCACGCCCGACGGTCAGCACCTCGTCAGCGCGGACACCGGCGACGTCTGCTACTTCGATCTGCGCACCGGGAAGCAACTGTGGGCATGGAGCAACGAGGACGGCGGCGACGGGATGTCCTGCGCCATCGAGTGCTGCTCGAACTCGCCGTACATCGCGACCTGGGGCCACGGCTGCCGCGAGGGAGCGTTCGACACGCGCAACGGACGGAAGGTCACGTACGACGAGGGCCGCTCCTCCCGCACCTGGTGCGTCTCCGAACCCCTGCGCCTCTTCGCGCGCAGCGACGTCGACGTGCTCGACCTCTTCGGCGCGGACGAGCTCGACCTCCGAGCGCAGCGCGTTCGGATTTCGGCCGAGGACGAGTTCGTCCACACGCCGAGCGGCTGGTGGGACGGCACGGTCGGCGGCCTGCGCGGCGCGAAGGTCTTCACCGTCGATGGACGCCCCGTCGACGTCGAACGCGAAGCGCGCCGCCGCTGGGATCCCAAGCGCGTGCGCGCCTCGATCGCTGGTGTGAACGTCCGTCCGCCGCGCTCGCGTTGACACGCACCAGGTGGTTTTTCCAGCCGAGCGCTGAAGCCCGCCCGCGTCGCGGGGATAGTCTCCCCGCATGTTCCGCTGTCCCCGCTGCACGACCCCGCTCCAACCCCTGCGCAAGCAGGGCCTCTGCATCTGGGGTTGCGCCGAGTGCGACGGCCGGCTCGCGACCGTCGCGACGTTGCGGCGCACGCTCGAGCCCGGCTTCGTCCATCGGACGTGGTCGTACGCGCGCGAGCACCGCGAGCCCTCCGCGCGCATGTGCCCCGGCTGTCGCTCCGCGATGCGCTCGAGCGCGCCCGACGGCGCCGATTCCGCGCTGCGCCTCGACGTCTGCGTCGCGTGCCAGTTCGTGTGGTTCGACGCGCGCGAGCTCGACGGCGCGCCGAAGAAGCGCGTCCAGCCGCCGCCCGATTCGCCGCAGCTCTCGCCCGCGGCGCGCGAGGCCGCCGCGCGTTTCGACGTCGAGCTCCAGCGCGAGCGCGCGGGCCCGCTCGAACCCGACGGCGAGCTTCCGTGGCGCGGACTCGAGGGCTTCGGCTCGCCGCGCGCGCCGCTCCACGACGCGGCGCGCACGACGCCGTGGCTCACGTGGTTCCTCGCGGCTGCGTGCCTCGTCGTGACCGCCGGCTTCCACCTCCTCTCGGACGGCCCGCGGGACGAGCTCCTCGAGACGTTCGCGAGCGGCAGCACGTGGCGTCTCCTCCGCGGTGGGAGCGCGATCTTCGGGTACACGCTCGTCGACGGCGCGTTCAGCTTCGCGCTGCACCTCTCGATCGTGGCGCTCGTCGTGAACGTCGGCGCGCTGCTCGCGTTCCTCCCGGCGGTGGAGGAAGCGCTCGGGCGCGTGCGGCTCCTGTTCCTGATCTACGTCGCGTCGCTCGCGGGGCTCTTCGTCGAGGCGCTCGCGGGCGTCGATCCGACGTTCGGGCCCGTCGGCGCTGGCGCGGGGCTCGCGGGCGCGCTCGCGTGGTACGCGCTCGCGTACCCGCACGTGCGGCTCTCGTTCGGCGTCGGCGGCGCGAACCTCGCGAGCTCCGCGCGCGTCGTGTTCGCCGTGTTCGTCGCGCTGCAGGTCGTCCTCGGCTTTGCGCTGCGCGATCCGTCGCTCGCGCTCGCGCCGATCGGCGGCGTCGTGGTGGGGCTCGCGTGGTGGGGCGTTCCGCGCCTCGCGGGGCTGCACGGAGTGCCGCTCGGGGCGGACTGACGCGCGCTCGCGCAGACGTCGCGCTCCACGAACGAACGCGCCGGCGCGTACGAGCCGCACCGGCGCGCGTCGATCGCTCGCTGAGCTCAGAGCCCCGGTTCGGGCAGGAGCACCTTCGCCGTCGGCGCGGAGACGTGCTGGAGCGTCGCGCCGCTCTGGAGCAGGATCGAGCCCGGGATCGGCGGCACGTGCAGCTGGATCAGCCCCGGGCCGCCGATGCCGCCCGCGCCGACCGTGAAGAAGACGTTGTTCTCGCCGGCCCCTCCGCGCCCACCGAGCGCCTGGAGCGCGTTCGGGAGCACCGTCGACAGGTCGATGACGCGGGCCTGCAGCACGAGCATGCCGCCCGAGCCGCCGCCGCCGCCGGCGCCGATGCGATCGAGGCCGTTCGTGTTCTCGCCAGCACCGCCGCGCCCGCCGTTCGCGAGGATGCGTCCGTTGAGACGGACTTCGATGCGCCGTGCGATCACGATGCCGAGACCGCCGCCGCCGCCGCCGCCGCCGCCGCGTTGGAATCCGCCGGGGCCCCAGGGGCCGGGAGGCGGGAACGTCCCCGCGAGGTACGCGTTGCCGCCTCCTCCGCCGCCGCGCCCGGCCTCCGGCGTCGCGAGCTCACCGACGATCACGGATCCCGTGATCGGATCGAGCGCCCGCCCGTAGAAGTCGTTGTCGGAGAGCCCATCGACGAACGGGCGCGACGAGACGAGGCCGCCGCGCGGCAGGCTCGCCAGCGACTCGGCACCGAAGGCGTTCGCGAACCCGTCGCGACCCGGGCGCGCGATGCGACCGAGGTTGAGGGGCGAGTCCGGCGGTCCGGGGAAGCCCACGTCCGGACCGAAGGCGCCGCCGCCGCCGCCGCCGCCGCGGTGCGCCGTGACGATCGACGTCGGGTTGAAGCCGCTCTCGCCGCCCTGCGCGGCCAACGCGTTCACGAGCCCCTGCGTCGTGAGCCCGGGACCGCCGCGCGGGCTCCACGTCGTCGTGTTCGGATTGCCGAACCCGCCGAGGCCGCCGACCGGCCCGCCCGCGCCGCCGGCGACCGGCAGCGAGCCGATGCCGAAGGCCGCGACGGTCTGGCCGTCGGCGCCGGAGAGATCGAGCGTGCCGTCGATGCGAACGATCTCGTCCGCGCGGATGCGGAGCGGCTGGAGCGTGCCGATGACCTTGAGCGTCGCGCCGGGTTCGATGATCACGTTGCGCGCCTGGATCGGTCCCTGCGCCGTGTCGTAGACGACGGTCGTGCCGACGGGCACGACGAAGTCGGTCTGCGCGCGCGCGAGCGGCGCGAGAGCGAGGAGGGCAGCAGCGAGCATGGGAGTGCGGTTCGTCAGCATGGTTTCAGGATTCCGATTTCAAGTTGGAGCCGGGGAGCTCTCTCGCCCTCGCGCGGGTCGGTGGGACGCCAGGAGCGCGAGGCGAGCGCGGGGGGGTGCGCAAGGGGCGTTCCGGGGTGCGACCCCGGCGCACGCGCTGTGAGTGGCGTTGCGCGTGGAGCGCACGTTCGGAGCCGCACAGGGTGCCGTGTTCGAGCGCACACGCCGTTCTCTGCGCGGGAAGGTCGCGAGCGCGCGCACACTCACGCGTTCGAACCTCACTTCCTTCGGCGGCTTCGGCGCGAGCGCGTGCGGCGTGCGGAGCACGTCGAAGCCCTGTCTCGTCGAGCACGAGCGTCCTGTTCACCTCGTGGATCGAGAATGGCGTCGTGTGGGCCTTCGTTCGCGGAGAGCGGTCCCGCGTTTCGCGTTTCGCGGTGTGCGGTTCGTTTCTCGACTCTCGAGCGCTTTCCGATTGCGTCTACGCGTGCGCTTGCCATCGCCTTCGCCATTGCGTCCGTACCCGCACCTGCACCTGCACCTGCACTCGCACTCGCACTCGCACTCGCACTCGGGCTCGGGCTCGGGCTCGGGCTCGGGCTCGGGCTCGGGCTCGGGCTCGGGCCGCACCCGCACCTGCACCTGCACTTGCACTCGTACTCGTACTCGTACTCGTGTCCGTACCCGAGTCCGCCTCCGAGGCACACGACGAGTTGCAGGACGCAGTCGCTCGCGTCGAGGAACGCGCTTTCGCTGACACCTGTCCCCTCCGCGAGCACGACCTGCGCGCGCCCGCGCGAGTCGACGGCGCCCCCGAGTTCGTCGGCTCCGATCACGCGGGTGTTGGTTGACAGCGGCGGATGCTCGTGCGCTCCGATCGACCGCTACGGCCGTCTGCGGACGCACGCCGAGCTCGACCCGCTCCCGATCGGCGTCCCACGCGGCAGCTCGCGGATCGAGAGCCGCCCGCGCCTGCGCCAACCCGTCGCGAGCAGCCACGTGCGCGCTCGCGCGAGCCACGTCGTTTCGCCGCGCACCTCCGCCCAGCCGTCGAAGCACGCCGCGGACGTGCAGGGGTCGAGGAGCGTGCTCACGACCGCGCCGTGCTTGCGCGCGTTGCCGAACACGTAGGCGGGGACGTTGCGCACCTCGCGCGGCGAACGGAGCTCGCGCGCGTGGTAGCGATTGGCGAACAGCGCGCCGGAGCGGCCGAGGAAGCGGTTGACCGCGTGCGCGATCCGCACCGCGAGCCCCTTCATGCCACGCGCGAGCGAGCGCGCGCTCTCCGCCTCGCACACGAGGTGCACGTGGTTCGACGCCGCGCCGTAGTGCACGACGCGCAGGCCGTGGCGCTCGGCGCCTGCGCGCAGGGCGGAGCACAAGAGGGCGTGCACGGCGCGCGAGCGCAGGCTCTGCACGCCGTCGACGACGCGCAACGTGACGTGCAGCGGATGGCGTCCGGTGAGCGCGGGGCGCGCGCGGTGGGGGACGAGCGGACGCGGAGCGCGGCGCTTGCGACCGGCGCCGGGGCGCGCCGCCGCGGTGCTTGAACTCGAAGGTCGATTGGGACATCGCGGGGTGTTCCTCTCCGAATGCTCGACGTCACGACTCGCGGATGGTGACCGAGTTTCTCGCGAAAGTGCGCGCGTGCTCGAACTCGAACACTCACGCGCCGATCGCGCGACTTCGATTGGGCGGACAGTTCGTCGAGGAGCGCGTGGGCTCGTCGTCAGGCGTCACTCGCGGATCGACACGCATGCGGGTGAACGGTGCGCGTGTCCGCACGCGGTGCGAGTGGCTCGCGAAGGTGAGCCTCGAACTAGTGTCTGTGAGAAGTGTGCGTGTGCTCGAAATCGAAGCTCCATGCTTCGATCGCTCGGCTGTGATTGGCAGGCACTTCGTCGTGGAGCGCGAGATCCTCGTGATGCGTCGAGCGCGGGTCGACACGCATGCGAGCGAACGATGCACGTGGGGTCCCTGGTTCGCTTGGCCCGAGTGGAGCGCGCTCCCGAGATTGGGCCGGCAGTTCGTCGTGGCGCGCGCGAGCTCGTCGCGGGGCGTCTTCGTCATGCTCGGGATGCACGAGCGAACGGCGCATGACGAACGACGTGCAACGTGCGACAAGCCACGCGCGACGAGGGGGCGCGCGAGTGAAGACGCTCGAGCGACGGCGCGCGACGAAGGGATCCCGAGGGAAGGCGCGCGACGGAGGTCGCACCGCGCACCGTCCGCAACTCGGGATCGTGTCGGGCGCGTTCGATTGGGCGGACAGTTCGAACGGAGCAGGCCCGCTCGCCGACGGATCGGTGTGGCAAGAGCAAGGGCACGACGGATCCTGCGCTCGAACCTCCACGAGCCTCGGGCGCCACCCCTTCACTCGGTCGACCAACCTCGAGGACGGTTCCCATGGCGTCCGAACGCGGCCGCGGGACGCACGCGTGGACGCGCACCCCCCGTCGACGTCGAAGCGGTCTGGATCCGGCGCGCGCGCGCGCTAGCCTTGCGACCTTCCATGTCCGCCGACGACCTCGACACGCCCCGCGCGGAGATCGCCGCGACCGATCGCGAGCTCGTCCGCTTGCTCGCGCGGCGCATGGAGCTCTCCGGTCGCATCGGCGCGATCAAGGCGGAGCGCGGGCTCGGCGTCAGCGTGCAGGCGATCGAGGAGCAGGTGCTCGCACGCGCGCGCGACGCTGCGGCGGCGTGCGGCGTCTCCGCGGCGGCGATGGAGGCGATCTTCCGCGCGATCGTGCAGGCGTCCGTCGAGCGGCAGCACAAGACCGGGATCGAGCGCTTGCAGCGCGGCGGCGGGCGCGTCTTGCTCGTCGGCGCGGCGGGGAAGCTCGGGCGCTGGTTCGCCGCGTTGTTCGAGACCGCGGGGCACGACGTCGTCGGCGTCGATCCCGTGTTCGCGGCGGAGCCGCGGGGCAGCGCGAGTGCGACGCGCGGCGCGGGCTCCGGCCCCGATGCTGCGCACCCCGCGGAGCGCACGTCGACGCGCGATATCGACCGCAGCCGTGACGCTACGTACGCCACAGAACATCTGTCGACGCGCGACGCCGACGCGACCGGTCGAACCCCACGCGCCGACGAACAGGATCTCGATGCGAGCGCCGCGTCCTTGCGCGGTCGCGACGCCGCGCCGGCCGCGTTCGACGCTCGCGCGGGCGGACCCGGGATCGCGCCGGGCGCGGACGACGCTCGCGCGCGCCGAGCCGCGACCGCGTTCACCCGCCTCGCCGACGTCCCCGACCTCGACGCGTTCGACTGGATCCTCGTCGCGACGCCGCTCGGCGCGACGCCCGCGGTGCTCGACGAGCTCGTCCTGCGCGCGCCGCGGCGCGCGACGATCGTCGAGGTGAGCTCGATCAAGGCGGCGCTCGAGCCCGCGCTCGAGCGCGCGCGGCGCGCGGGCGTCTCGGTGCTCTGCCTGCATCCGATGTTCGGGCCCGGAAAGAGCGCGTGGGGGCCCTTGACGTTCGCACTCGCCGTGCGCGCGGACGAGGCGCGCGAGGTCGAGCTCGTGCGCGCGCTGCTCGCGCATCCGTACGCGCGCGTCGTCGCGATGCCGTTCGCGGAGCACGACCGACGCATGGGGTGGCTGCTCGGGCTCGCGCACCTGTCGGGGATGCTCTTCGCGTCGGCGCTCGCGCGTTCGGGGCTCGACGCGGCAGAGCTCGAGAGCACCGCGTCGACGACGTACGCGCGGCAGAAGGCGACGGCGCTGTCGATCCTGGGCGAGGACCCCGCGCTGTACCTCGACATCCAGCGCCTGAACCCGCACCGCGAGGCCGTGTACGCCGCGGTCGCCGACGCGCTGGCGGAGCTCGCGCAGCTCGTGCGCGACGGCGACCGCGAGGCGTTCGCGCGCTGCCTCGCCCGTGCGCGCGAGGCGATCGGGTCGGGGGGCTGAGGACGCGCAAGACGCGCGGCCACTCCGTCGCGATGCGCGTTCTGCCCTGCCTCAGCTTCTCCATCTCGCGACCCCGCACGCTCGCGCCCGACGCGCCCGCGCGGAGGTCGCTGCTCCGTTGATCCGAAGGGGTACGGAGGCCGGTAGAGGTGCGGAAGAGTCGACGTCCCTGTCCCGCCTTCTCTGGTGACCACGGCACGAGCCGCGTGTAGTACGCTCACCGGCGCTCGGGGACGCCCTCCCGCGTCGAACTCCCACCCGCATGCAGCTCGTCCTCCAGCTCACTCGCGACTGCAACCTCGCGTGCACGTACTGCTACCAGCGGCACGCGCGCGGTGCATCGATGAGCGCGGAGACCGTGCGGCGCTCCGTCGACTGGGCGATCGACGCGGGGCACGCGCAGCTCGCGTTGACGTACTTCGGGGGCGAGCCGTTGCTCGCGCGCGACGTGATCGAGGCGACGTGGCCCGATCTGCGCCGGCACGGGCTCGCGCGCGGCGCGCTCGTCAGCGCGAAGGTGAGCACGAACGGGACGCGGCTCGACCGCTCGTTCGCGCGCTTCGCGCGGGAGACGGCGTTGTTCGTGTCGCTGTCGGTCGACGGCGGGCCCGAGGTGCAGGACGCGGGACGGCCGTTCGCGGAGGGACGCGGCGCGCAGGAACACGGTGTCGATGCCGCGACGCGTCCGCTTCCGCGCACGAGCGCGTCGAACGGCTCGCGCGCGACGTCGAGCGCCGTCGAGCGCGCGCTCGAGCACCTCGCGGCCGAGCGCACGCCGTTCTGCGCGTACCAGGTGATCACGCCGTCGAACGCGCGCCACCTCGACGCGTCCGTTGCGTGGCTCTTCGAGCGCGGCGCGCGCCTCTTCGCGTCGGCGCTCGCGGTCGATCAGGAATGGACGCAAGCGGACTTCGACGCGCTGCAGGCGAGCTACGCGAAGCTCGCGGTGCGCTACCGGCGCTGGCTCGAAGCGGGCGAGCGCTTCTACCTGGCGCCCTTCGACTCGAAGCTCGACCAGCACACGAAGCTGTCGCGCTTCAAGGACGGCGCGTGCCGCGCGGGCGTGCGGCAGTTCGCGATCGACCCCGAGGGCTTCCTCTACCCGTGCATCGAGTTCCTCGAGTCGAAGACGTTCCGCGTCGGGCACGTCGAGACGGGTCTCGACCGCGCGGCGCTGCGCGCGCTGTGGAAAGAGCACGGCGGGACGCGCGAGGAAGCGTGCGACGAGTGCGGCATCCGCTCGCGCTGCGCGTCGAGCTGCGCGTGCGTCAACCTGCGGACGAGCGGGGAGCTGCGGCGCGCGGATGCGGTCTTGTGCGCGCACGAACGCGCGGTGACGCTGGCGGCGGACGAGCTGGGCGCGGAGCTGTTCGCGAAGCGCGAGCGGCACTTCCTCGATCGGCAGTACAACCCGCAACACGGGCCGCTCGAGGTGCTCGAGGGGCTGTTCACGGAGGTGCGGACGTGATCGCGACGCTCCTCGGCACCGTCCTCGCTTACGGGCCGACGCGCGGAGCGCAGGAAGCCGCTCGTGCACCGTCGACCGTCGAGCTCCCGCGCGAGGAACGCGTGCGCCGCATCCTGCAGGTTTGGACCGAGCGCTTCTCGCTCGGCGACTTCCATCGCCTTCGGCATTGGACCTCGAAGAACGACGTCGATCCCCGCCGAGTCGATCATCACCTGCGCGCGGACGACGACGACTACGGGCTGGGAGCCCACATCGCCTTTCGACTGGACGTCGCGCGTGAGTTCGAGGCCGCGCTGTTCGCCGCGTACGGTCTCGACGTGCAGCGCGACGTGCGCGTCGATCGCGACGGTGTGCACGCGCGCTTCGACGGCGTGGACTCCGCGCGCAAGGTCGCGTTCGAGCTCGATGGCCGCCGGCATCCCGACGAACCGGAGACGAGCCGGGTCTACCTCCCCGAGCCGATCGAGGACGCGCTCGAACCCGAGGAGTTTCAGCGGCTCGCGCGCGACGGATGGCGCGTGCATGCGCTGCGCTCGATGCAGTTCTCTTCCTCGGGGCCGGATGACCTCGCGCCGTATCTCGCGCTCTCGCTCGACGCGGTCGAGTTCCTGAACGACGTCACGGAGGGCGACGACGTCGACCTGCGTGGTCTCCAGTTCACGGAACGCCTGCGTTTGCCGCTGCCCGCGTTCACGGAGCTCCCGTGGCCGGACGGGAGCGTGCCGACCTACTCGGGCGGGCCGGACGTCGAGAGTGCGTTCGAGCTCCGCGCGGCGGCGCACGTCGTGCTCTCCATCCCGAAGAACGCGCTTGGCGTCGAGCGCGGGAAGCGGACGGAGCGCGCGCTCGACGGCCCGCTGCTCGACGGCGAGTGGAGGTACGCGCCGAGCGCAACTCCGATCGCGAGCGCGGGCTCCATGCAGGTCCTGGCACTTCCGTTCCTCGAGCGCCGCACGACGGCACCGGGCGGGGCGCCTCGCCTCATGCCTCACGCACGCATCGTGCAAGCGCGCGCCGCGCCGCTCGAACCGATCGTGATCGAAGCGCGCGGCCGGCTGGTGCTCCTGCCGTCCGCGTTCGACACCGCGCAGCCGTTCGAGATCGAACTCGAGCTCCAACCGGGGGGGCAGGCCTACCTCGGCTGCATCGACGTGGTGCACGCAGGGTCTACCCTCACAGGAGGACGACGATGAAGCGCAAGCCCGCTCCGCTCCGCATCGAACACCGTCCGCTCCCGCGCGACTACGCGCCGCGCTATCCCGTCGCACTCGCACCCAGCGAGTACCGCGAGCTCGTCGCGCGCCGCAACCACGAGCGCGTGCGTGCGCTCCTCGCGGCGGGCATCGCGTGCCTCGTCGTCGAGCGCGCGGTCGCGCAGGAGCCCGTGCCGAAGCGCGCGCCGGTCGCGACGCTGCGCGAGCGCGAGACCCAGGTCGTGCGCGCGCTGCAGGTCGTCGCCGAGGACCGCGAGCTGTGGGGGCTCGACAAGCTGCGCCACGCGGCTCGCACCTCGGAGACGACGCGCGGCTCCGCGCGGCACCAGGTCCACGTGCCCCTGACGTTCGGCTCGGCGCCGTTCTACTTCCTCGAGCGCGGCGCGACGACGCGCCTCGCCGCGGAGCTCTTCCGCGCGTACGGCCTCGAGCCGGAACTCGGCGTGCGGCTCGACGAGGAGCCCGTGCACACGGTGCTCGAAGGCGCGGATCGCGCGCGCAAGGTCGCGTTCAAGCTGATGGGCCGCGCGCGCTCGACCGAGCCGTACGAGACGGTCATGGAGCCCGAACCGCCGGCCGACGACCTCTCCACGGAGGAGTCCGACGCCCTCGCGAAGCAGGGTTGGAAGCTCCAGATGATCGAGATGGCCGAGTACGGCTCCGAGCAGCTCCGCGACCTCGAGCCGTACCTCGCGTATGCGTTCGGGATCGTCGACTTCCTGAACTCGATCGACGACGGGCCGGACGTCGATCTCCTCGGGCTCCACTTCACGCGACACCTCGCGCTCGACTGCCCGTTGGGGGCCGCCTTCGCGTGGAAGGGCGACGCGCCGAAGCTCGAACCCGACGAAGGGACGCAGACCACGCGCCTCGTGGTCGCCCGTCCGACGTCGTTCACGCTGTCGTTCCCGGTGGAGGCGACGCGCGCGCGCCGCACGACGACGAGGCCGGACCGGACCGATCCGTTCCCCGAGACGGCGCCGGTCACCGGCGCGATCACCTGCCTGCAGCTGCCGATCACGCGCGTCTTCGAGCACCCCGACTCGGCGGCGCCGCGACAGCGAATGAAGGCACGGCTCGTCCAGGAGGGTTTGCCCGGCGCGCTCCCGTTCGTCGTCGAGGCGAACGCGAGTGTCTTGTTCCTCGGATCGGACTTCGACCCGCTGCGCGCGTTCACGATCGAGCTCGAGCTCGATCCCGGGCGCTACGTCTACACGCGCGAGCTCTTCGTCAGCGTGCCGAGGCGCTGACGCGCGCTTCACCCAACCCTCGCACCGCCATGCGACGCATTCGACTTTCTGCTGGCCTCCAACCGATCCCGCGGCCGTATGCGCCGCGCTATCCCGTACTGCTCTCGCCCGACGAGTACCGCGAGCTCGTCGCGCGCCGCAACCACGAGCGCGTGCGCGCTTTGCTCGCGGCGGCGGCCATCGCGCTCGCGTCGCGCGCGACGTCGGCGCAGGCGCCGAACGCGTCGAGCGGAGGCGTCGATGCGCGCGCGGCCCTCGAAGCGCGTGTGCTCGGTGTGCTCCAAGCGTGCGCGGAGCGTCACGCAGCACCGCGCAACCTCGCCTTGGAGCATTCAGCCAATCCGAACCCGTCCACACCGGGCGCCGTCGACCACGCGCTGTACCGCGGCGTCGGTTTCGGCACCGGGATGTCCCATGTCTTCGACCGCGGCGAGGCGCGCCGTCTCGCGCGCGAGTTGTTTGGCGCGTACGGATTCGAGCTCGAGCCGGGTACGCGCGTGGATTCCGACGTGGTTCACGGCCGTCTCGATGGCGCGAACCTCGTACACAAGGTCGGATTCGACCTCGTGGACCGCGTGCCCGGGATCTTGGGCGACGCGGGCGAGGTGGTGGCGCCCGAGGAGCCCGCGGACGCACTCGACGACGGCGAACTAGCTCGACTTCGGACGGAGGGCTGGCGCTTGCACGTCGTGACGACCACGCGGTACTCGCGAGACGACGCGCACGACCTCACTCCGCTCCTCGCCTACGCGCTCGGACTGATCGAGTTCCTGAACGCGATCGACGACGGTCCCGACCTCGACGTGCGCGGGCTGTTCTTCGAGAGCGCGATCACGCACACGCTCCCCCTGTTCGCGAAGCTCCCGTGGCCGGAGGGGAAGGTGCCCGCGTGCCAGTATTCGGCGCAAGGAGGCTACGACTACACGCTGAAGGAGCCGGCGAAGCTCGTCCTGCGCTTCCCCGCGGACGCGACGAAGACCGCGCGGTCGTCGCACGCGGAGGTCTGGGAAGACTTGCTCGAGCCACGCACGAAGGCGCGCGCGGCCGACGCGTCCGGCGATCTCGATGCGACGCGCGCGGCGCGGCCCACGAGCGGGCTCGGCACGCTGCACGGTCTGCGTCTGCCGTTCGAGCCCGCGTTCCCGAGTCCCGCATCCGCGCATTCGCGCGCCGCGATGCGCGCGCGCATCGTGCAGGAGCGCGCCGCGCCGGCGGCTCCCCTCGTGATCGAGGCCCACGCTGGCTTCGTGTTCCTCGGCTCGGAGTTCGACGCAGCGCAACCGTTCCGCGTGGAGTTCGAACTCGGCCCCGGCGACTACCGCTTCGACGCGGCGCTCGAGATCGCGTTCCCGAGGCGTTGACTTGCCCTCGCTCGCCCACGGCGCAGTGACGTCTCGTGGCTCACGGCGGGCGCGACCCTGGGCGCGCTCGCTCCTGTCGCGCGTCACGCGCTCGCTCCACCCCGCGAACGACACCGGCCGCCCGCGCACGCGCGGACGGCCGGTGTCACGAACGGACCGAGTCCGTGATCAGAGCGTGTTCGCCGTGGGGTTCCACAGCGTGCGCTTCATCACGACCTGGTTCGGGTTGTCGACGTTGAGCATCTGCTTCGTTCGCTTGTCGTAGTTGACGCGCAGGCCCACCTGGAACGGCGAGCCCGGCACGAGGCTCGAAGGCGGCGTTCCGGCTGCCGCGCGCCGGCCCGGCGCGAGCAGGCCGAGGTCTGCGCACACGAGCGCTCCGTTCACCTCGAGGCGGCCCTTCATCGGCGAGTTCCTCGGCACGATGCCGAAGATCGCGTTGTTGGTGTAGAGGAGGCCGTCGATCTGCACTGGCGTGTTCGCCGGGTGCGAGGCCTTGAAGGCCTCGATCGCGCGCTCCTGCAACTCGTCCGTGATCCAGCCGTCGTTCGGCGTGAGCGTCAGCACCGTCGCACGCGGCGCGCCCGTCGCCGGGTCGTACAGGATCGGGTTCGTCGTGTCGCTCGGATCTACCATCGTGATCTGGTCGGGGTTCCACGTCAGCGGAACCTCCGCGTCACCGATCCACGTTTGCGTGTCGGGGTCGAAGTAGATCTCGCCCAGGTTGTAGATCGGGATCACGTCGCCCGGCCCGAACTGGTAGTAGCGCGGCACGTAGTCCGCGATGTAACCCGGGTTCGTCACGCTCCACGTCGACGGATCGCGCACGTCGTCGCCCGGCCCGGGGAGCAGGGGCTGCGTGCGCGCCCACTCGCCGCGGTTGAACAAGGACACCTCGGCCAACGGGAAGTTCCACGGGCTGTCGGGGTTGCCGGTGACGATGTCGTTCGCACCGGGCGCGAGGCTCGGGCTCGGCATCAGGTAGTCGCCGATGAGCACGTTGCCGCCGCTCGCGAGGCCGAGCACGTTGCGCGTGCCGTCCTGCGCGACGCCGAACGTGCGCGGGCCCGTCGGGTGCGCCGGATCGTCGCCGGAGAGCACGACCTGGCCGTCCAAGTACTGCAGGTCGCTCGGGACGTAGATGTTCCCGCTGACGAGCAGCGTGCCCGAGCCCTTGACGTAGCCGTTGACGATCACGTCACCATCGATCGCGACCGTGCCGTCGATGACGATCGGGTTCTCGCGCGTGCCGTTCAGGATCACGTGGCCCGTCGTGTTCGAGCCGAGCGTCGCCTGGTTGCCCGTGAAGAAGGCGGCGTCGTACTCCTCGTCCGTGTCGATCGGATCCGAGCCGTCGTTCACCGTGATCACGCCGGAGCTGATCGTGCCCTCCGCATCGCGCGCCTGAGCGTAGAACTCGGACGGGTCGACCTGGCGGTTGCCGGAGCCCGTCGTCGTCGGCGCGTGTGTCACAGGGTCGATGCCGCCGTCGTCGCGGAAGGGCGGCGGGAACTCCGTCGGGAGGTTGCCGTCGACCATGTCCGAGTACTCGTCGGGATACTGCAGGTAGAGGTTCTCGCCGGCGACGGGCGGATCCCCCGCGGGCGTGAAGTTCTGCCATTCGACGTTGCCGTAGTCGTCCTGCTGGATGTTCCCCGACGCGTCGAAGACGCAGGGCTTCGAGGACTGGGCCGCCCAGTTCGCGATGGGCACGCCGTTCTGGTTCGTCGCGTGACCGCGGACGTACAGCGACCCGGCGATGCGTGTGTCCGAGTCCCAGTCGCCGAAGCCGGGTCGGCCGTCGCTGCGGAGCATCAAGCTCTCGAGCGTGCCGACCTTCACCTTGTGGAAGGTGTCGAAGTTCGTCGGGTCCGTGTTCCACACGCGGTCCGCGGAGTCGATCACGGTGTGACAGAAGACGCAGTTCACGTTGTTCGCCAGGATGCCGTAGTCGAAGCCCTCGAACGGCGCGGGCTCGATCGTGTAGACGAGCTGCACCGAGCGCGCGAAGGCGGGCGAGGCGAGCCCCTGGCCGCGGCGCGTCGTCGCCTGGACGGTGACGTAGAGACGCGAGGCCCCCGACTCGTCGCGGCGCAGGACGCGCACGCCGTCGATCGTGACGCCGTCGAAGACGGTGGCGCCCGTCGCATCCGTCGGGATCGCGAGGCGCGGCAGCCACTCCGTGCCCGAGCCTGCCGCCGGAGCTCCGCCGTTCGAGTCGGGCGCGAGCCCGATCGAGTCGAGGTAGAGCCGCAGCCCGTCGATGTTGCCCGCGGCGCCGCCTTGCGCGCGGAGGTAGCCCGCCCAGACGTCCTGCGCGGCGAGCGCGCCGACGCTTTCGACCGCGCTCGTCAGCCGGTGATCGTCCGACTGCGTGGTGAGCACCTTCGAGCCGCCGACGCTCGCGGAGAGCATCGTGAGGCCGAAGGCCGTCAGCACGGAGAGCAGGATGAGCGCGGAGATCATCGCGGAGCCGCGCTTCCTCTGCTGTGCGTGCCGCGCACGACGTTCGTGGCGCGAGCCTTCTCGGTAGATGATTCGTTTCATGGGTCCCTCCTCGATGCCTGCCTTGTGTGGCGGCCGCCCCCCAGCGGTCCCGCTCGTCGTCCCGGATCGCGCGCGCCCCCGACGCGCGCGATCGTGCTCCTCCGGATCAACCCTCGGGGTCGTTCCGGAGGAAGATCACCGTCTCGACCTTGCGCACGATCGGCGCGTCCTCGCGGCTGCGACCGAGCACGAAGAGGCGCACGGAGAGTTCCCGGCGCACTCCATCCCAGAGGAAGATCGGGTCCTCGAACCCGTCTCCATCGAGGTCCGCGCCCGGACGTCCGCGCTCCTGCAACACGCACGTCGGCGAGAGGCCGACGTCGTCGCCGGGCGTCGCGGGCGCGTCCGTGTCCCACGTTCGGCGGCGGATCTGTCCGACGTCGAACGTGTCGTTCGTGTCGCCATCCTTGTTCAGGTCGTCGCCCGTGCGCGCCTCGACGTACTCCGCGTCCGGGGCGTAGACGAGGGCGCTCCAGCCCTCGGCGAGCGGCACGCCGCGCACGGTCGAGCCCCAGCGCAGGCCGTCGACGTCGAGGAAGTCGTTCCCGCCCGCCGGGTCGGTCGGCGTGCGGAAGCTGAAGCCTGTGCCGTCGCCGCGGAAGAACACCGTGCGACCGCCGACCGTCGCGCGTCCGTCCCACAAGTTCGCGGGCGGGTTCGTCTGCAGCGCGATCGGCTCCGCGAGACCGCCCCACAGGAGCTCGCCGTTCGCGGCGTGGCCCGCGGGATCCGTGCCGAGCACGCCGCGCTCGAGCGTCTGAAACACGTCGGCCGTGATCGATGCGTAGCCGACGCGTTCCGTCGCGCCCGTCCCGCGGTCGAACAGGAGGTAGCCCTGCGGCGGGAAGCCGAGGGTCGAGCTGACGCGCGCGCCGGCCGTGTCGCCGGTGCCGAGCGCGTTCACGAGCGTCGCGGTCGGCGAGGCTCCGCGTGCGTCGGCGAGCTCGCGCTCCAGGCCGTGCAGCATGGACTGCGCGCGCGACTCCGCGATGGCGATGCCGAGCGAGGACTGCGAGACCTGGGTGTCCTGCTGGAGGAGCCCGTAGCTCGAGAGCAGCACGACGGCGAGGATGCTCGTCGCGATCAGGGCCTCCGTCAGCGTGAAGCCCGCGCGGTCGGCGCAAGTGCGGCGTGCGGCGCGCTGTGCGCGCGATCGAATCGGATAGCGCATGGTGAGCATCTCAGAAGCGCGCCAGGAAGAAGGCGTGCGTGATCTGCAAGTTGCCCGAGGACCCGCGCCATTGCGCACGCACGACGACGGGCAGGAGTCGCGCGGTGTTCGATACGTCGCTGGAGCCCGCCGCGCCGTCGCCGTCGAGGTCGCGGGGAGGCCGAGCTGCGTGCCGAGCGCGGCGTCCGTGATCGTCTCGTCCGTGACGATCTGGATCGTGCCGACGCTCGCCGCGCCATCGCGCGCCGTGAGCTCGCGCACGTCGAAGGTCGTGCCGATCTCGCCGCCGGCGGCGACGCCGTCGAGGACGGCCGTCGTCCACCCCGCCGGATCCGTTGTCGCGCGGTCGGCGAGCGATTGGAGGCGCTCGGACACGGCGCGCACGGCGTTTTGAGCGAGCATGCGCTCGCGGTTCACGCGGCGGAGCCCCGCCATCTTCAGGGTCGAGGCCGTCGCGGCGAGCAACGCCACGAGCAGCACGGTGATCGAGAGCGTCACTTCGAGCAGGGAGAACCCGCCCGTCGCGCGACGCGCCTGCAGGCGCCCGCTCCCGCCGATCTTCCGGATTCCTCGTCCTGCCACGTGCCGCTCCCTGCCCGGCTGCCGGCCGGACTTCGGGGATTTCGGCGAGCGGACGCGCCTCTCTTGAAGGAAATCGCAAATCGGCCGTTCGGTGGGTGGAGCGGGCGTGGGCACCGCAGGCGTCGGCGGAGCGCGCCAGCGGACCCGGGGACCGAACCGGGGCGTTGAGCGCGCGTGGGGGCTTCGCCACGATGCGCGCATGCAACACGGAATGCGTTTCCAGGGGCGGACGATCGTCGTGACGGGAGCAGGCACGGGCATCGGGCGCGCGATCGCGCTGCGGCTCGCGAGCGAGGGCGCGGCGCTCGCGCTCGTCGCGCGCCGTCGCGGGCCGCTCGAGGAGACGGCGCGCGCGATCGTCGCGGCCGGCGGGCGCGCGCCGAGCGTGTTCCCCGCCGACGTGCGCGACGCGGCGTCCGTGCGCGCGGCGTTTGCCGCGGCGCGCGGCGCGCACGGGCGGCTCCACGCGCTCGTCGCGAACAGCGGGATCGGCGGGCCGAACACGCCCGGAGCCGAGGACCGCTTCGAGGAGCTCGTCGCGACGAACCTCACCGGGACGTACCACTGTCTGCGCGCCGCGCAGCAGGAGCTCGCGCCCGGCCCCGCGACACGGCACCTCGTCGTCGTGTCGTCGATCCTCGCGCGGCTCGGCGTCGCCGGCTACACGGGCTACTGCGCGAGCAAGGCGGGGCTCCTGGGCCTCGTGCGCGCGCTCGCGATGGAGCTCGCGCCCGACAACGTCCAGGTGAACGCGGTGCTGCCGGGCTGGGTCGACACGGACATGGCGCGCGAGGGGCTCGAGGGCATGGCCCGCGCGATGGGCACGGACCTCGCGGGCGCGAAGCACGCCGCGCTGCAGGCCGTGCCGCTGCGGCGCTTCGCCGACCCGAAGGACGTCGCGGGCCTGATCGCCGGGCTCCTCTCGGACGACGCGCGCGGCGTGACGGGCGCCTCGCTCGACATGAACAACGGCGCGTGGATGAGCTGATCGCCGCTCGTGCACGGAGCCTGGCTCCGCGCTTCAGCGAGCGCAGGCGGCCTTCAGGAGCGCCGGCAACTCCGGCGGGACGCGGTGAATCGTGTAGACGAGCCCCGGCGTTGCTCGCTCGCGCGTCGCGATCGTGAGGCCGAAGAACGTCGTCGTCTCGCGCTCGACCACGCGCGTGTGCACGAGGCTCGAGAAGACGCCGACGAGCTCGGGCCGGCCCGTCTCGGGGTCGCGGATCCACGCCGCGCCACCCGACATCCCGCCGAGGTCGAGCCGGTCGCCCGAGGCGTACCAGCACTCTTCGGTGCCGGAGCGTGGCGGGCCTGGGTCCCCGAGCCTGCCCCCGCCGCCGCGCGTGCGCGGATCGTCGTGCGCGCGAGCACGCTCGTTCGATCGAGCGACGAGCGCGTCGTCCGCGGGCGCCTCGCACGCGTGGACGGTGACCGCGGGCGTCGGCGCGAGCACGTCGATCTCGGGCTTCGCGTAGAAACCCAGCGCGAAGCCGGCGAGCGCGAACTCGGTCCCCGGCTTCGGGCTCCAACTCGGGTCGAGCGCCGGCGCGTGGATCGGCGCGAAGCGCTCGAAGCGGGGGGCCTCGAGGCGCAACAAGGCCCAGTCGCCGTGCGGCGCATCCACATCGCCGTGCGCCTCGACCCGCACGCGCGTCGTCCGGCCCTCGACCTCCAACGAATTCCACCCCGTCGCGTCGGACGCGAGCCCGAGCGCGACGTGCTCGGCGGTCAGGATCAGGTCCGGCGCGACCACGGTTCCGCTCGCGAGCGTGGGGCTCGCCGGATCGTAGAGCAGGACGACGACGCTCAACGCCTCGGCGTCCGCCCACGCGGGCGGAGACGACTCGAAGCGCTTCACGAGCGGCATCGGAGCCGCCGCCGGTTCGTCGCGACCCGGGCCCGCGCATCCGGCCGAGACCGCGGCGAACGCGAAGGCGCACGCCCAGAGAGCGCTCGATCGCCACGCGGCCGCGCGCCGCGTGGCGGGGATTCGCCGATGGGAGCGGAGCCGCGCTCCGTGCATCAGCCGATCGTCATCAGGAACTCGCCGTTCACGCGCGTCTTCTTCATCTTCTGGATGAGCATCTCCATCGCCTCGACGGGGTCCATCTCGTTGAGCACCTTGCGGAGCATCCAGATGCGCTTGATCTCCTCGGGCGTGAAGAGCAGCTCTTCCTTGCGCGTGCCCGAGCGGTTGATGTCGATCGCGGGGAAGATGCGGCGGTCGGAGAGCCGGCGGTCGAGCACGAGCTCCATGTTGCCCGTGCCCTTGAACTCCTCGAAGATGAGCTCGTCCATCTTCGAACCGGTCTCGATCAGCGCCGTGGCGAGGATCGTCAGCGACCCGCCGCCCTCGATGTTGCGCGCCGCGCCGAAGAACTTCTTCGGGAACTGGAGGGCACTCGCCTCCATGCCGCCCGAGAGCAGCTTTCCGTTGCTCGGCGCCTCGACGTTCGAGGCGCGCGCGAGGCGCGTGATCGAGTCGAGCAGGATCACGACGTGCTCGCCGGCCTCGACGAGGCAACGCGCCTTGTGCATGACCATCTCGGCGACGGCGAGGTGGCGCGACGCCGACTCGTCGAAGGTCGAGCTGACGATCTCGCGCTTCCCTTCCGGGATCATGCGCTCGAAGTCGGTCACTTCCTCGGGGCGCTCGTCGACGAGCAGGATGATCAGGTGGCAGTCCGGCGCGTTGTGGACGATCGAGTTCGCGAGCATCTGGAGCAGGATCGTCTTGCCCGTGCGCGGCGGCGCGACGATCAGACCGCGCTGGCCGCGGCCGATCGGCGTGATCAGGTCGACGATGCGCATCTCGAGCGGGTTGTCCTTCGCGCCCTCGAGCAGGATGCGCTGCTCGGGGTAGAGCGGGACGAGCTCCTTGAACGGCGCGCGCGTGCGGGCCTTCTCCGGCTCGTGCCGGTCGATCGTCTCGATCGCGGAGAGCGCGAGGTACTTCTCGCCTTCCTTCGGCACGCGCAGGCGCCCCGTGATCGTCATGCCGGGGACGAGCGCGTACTGCTGCACGAGCGACGGCGGCACGAACACGTCGTCCGCCGACGGCATGTAGTCGTAGTGCTGCGAGCGCAGGAACGCGTGGCCGTCCTGCGTCGCGAAGACGCCCTCGACGACGACCGGGATGCGGTTCCTGAGGCGCTGGCTGGTGATCGACCAGATCAGGTCGCGGCGGTTGCGGTTCGACGCGAGCTCGATCTTCTCCTCTTCGACGAGCTCGTGCAGGTCGGAGAGGTTCTTCTTCTGGAGCTCGGCGTGGAGCACGGGCTTGGGCTTCGTGCGCTTCGCCGGGGCGAGCACCGCGGCCTCGAGCTCCTCGAGCTCTTCCGTGGTCAGGTCCTGCGGCAGGCCCGCGACGTCGATCTCGATCCGTTCGAGGACCGCCGTGCCGCCGCCTCCGCCGCTGGAGCGCCGGAACGGGGGCGGACCGCCGCCGCCGCCACCTCCGCCGCCACCACCCCCCTGGGGGTTGTTGTGGAACTGCTTGTACTTCTTGAACCGGTTCTTCTTGCCCATCGTGTGGGGGTGCATTTCGGCCGCGCGGGGCGCGGCTCACGGGGATGCGCCGGGCTTGCCGCGCGACGCGCGCTCGGCGAGCGCGCGCTCCACGGCCGATTCGAGCTCGGCGAGGGTGCCTTCGTTCGAGATCACGACGTCCGCGAGGACGCGTTTCTCGGAGAGCGGTACTTGGGCCCGCTCGCGCCGCTCGACCTCGCCGGCCTTCCAGCCGCGCAGGGTCCGGGCGCGTGCGTCGCGTGTTTCCTGGCTCGCGTCCACGAACCAGAGCTCGTGGCAGCGGGAGAGGAGCCCGTGCTGGGCCTCGTTCTCGACGAGGAGGGGAACGTCCAGCACGACGCGCGGGACGCCGCGCGCGAGCGCGTCGTCCAGGGCGCGGCGTATCCTGTCACGGATGCGGGGGTGCGTCAAAGCCTCGAGCCGCGCACGATCCGCCGGCGAGGCGAACACGCGGGCCGCGAGCGCGTCGCGGTCGGGCGCGCCGTCGGGTCGCAGCACCGCAGGGCCGAAGGCGCGGACGAGTTCCTCCTTCACGGCGTCCGACTCGAGCACCGCCCGCGCCTCGCGGTCGGCGTCGAGCACGACGCCCTCCGGACCCGCGAGCCGGC
Organism: Planctomycetota bacterium; assembly: GCA_016714045.1. Classification (GTDB taxonomy): domain Bacteria; phylum Planctomycetota; class UBA1135; order UBA1135; genus JADJNY01. The sequence goes on from JADJNY010000001.1 coordinate 616,467, forward strand.
GCGCCACCGCGGACTTGCCCGACGCGATTCCGCCGAGCACGCCGACGATGCGGGTGCGGCCGACGAGCGGGGGACGAGCAGGGCGCGGCATGGGGGAGGTGCGAAACCGGCGCGGGCAGGCGGGGTAGGAGTCGGGCCGGTCGGCGAGCTTCCGTGGCTCCGCCGCCGTCCCCGACGAGCCTCCCAAGGCGCGCGCGCGGCCCAGGTTACGGGGCCGCGCGGGCACTGCAAGCACCTCGAAATCGCTTGCCGGGAGGCCCCCGCTCGGGTATCAACATGCCCCCCTCGTGGCGCGTCCCCGCGTGGCGTCGCGTCCGCTCCTCACCGTGTTCCCGGCCGCCGCGCGCGCCGACCACGGATCCCCCCAAACGAGTCCCCCCGTCCTCCGGTTCCGCGACGCCCCGTGTCGTGCCGAATCGGGACGCCCTCCGAGTCCGAGGTACCGATCGATGAAGCGTTCTCAACGCGGTATGGCCAAGATCAGCGTGGTCTGGGCGATCTGCTTGTTCATGGCCTTCGCCGCCGCTGCCGTCGCCTACTTCCTCTCGAACCAGGAAGCCGCTCAGCAGCGCGACCTGGCCGCCCAGTACGAGACGAAGGTCAAGAAGGCGGAGGGCGAGCGCGATGCGCTGCAGGCCTACCTGCGCGAGGTCTCGCTCAAGGCCGGCTTCGCCGACCCGACGAACCCCGCGAAGATGGACTCGAAGACCATCGACGACGGGATGAAGTTCTTGAAGGAGAACTTCCCGCAGATCGAGGCCTCCGCGAACACGATCCAGAAGGCGCTGCCCTTCGCTGTCGACGCGTACAAGGGCGAGCAGAAGAAGGCCCAGGAAGCCGAGTCGAAGGCCAGCGAGCTCACGGCGGAGAACAACGCGATCCGCGGCAACGTGGACACGATCAAGGCCGACATGGAGAAGCAGCTCGCGGACCTGCGCCGCCAGCTCTCCGACGCCGAGCAGTCCTTCAATGACCAGAAGGCGGAGCTCGAGCGCCAGCTCGCCGAGCGCACGTCGACCTGGCAGCAGACCGACCGCGACAAGCAGACCGCGATCCGCGACATCGAGGACACGAAGCGCAAGGCCGCGCTCGAGGCCGACGCCCTGCGCACGCGCATGGCGGAAGCGGAGCGCAAGCTGACGCCCTTCACGAAGGAGCCCGAAGCCGCCGACGGCAAGATCCTCTCGATCTCGCCGGAGCTCAAGCTCGGCTGGATCAACATCGGCACGAAGCACCGCCTCGCGAAGGGCATGCGCTTCCGCATCGTCGACGGCCAGCACGGCGCGAAGAAGCTCAAGGGCTGGTGCGAGGTCACCGGCGTCGACAAGGAGATGGCCGAGGTCGCCTTCTCCGAGCAGGTCGACCCGTTCGATCCGCCGGTCGTCGGCGACGTGATCTACAACCCGCTCTTCGATCCGAAGGGCGAGCGCAGCGCCGTCCTGATCGGCCGCTTCAGCGGCGCGCTCAGCGAAGAGTCGCTCCGCGCGCTCCTCAAGAGCATGAACATCTCGGTCACGAAGGGCGTCGAGAAGACGACCGACTTCCTCATCGTCGGCGGCGAGATGTACACGGATCCCGAGAACGGCCAGCCGCTCGAGGCGCCGCTCCAGCCGAGCGACATGCCGATCTTCAAGGAAGCGCAGGCCGAAGGCGTGCAGATCGTCGCGCTGAAGGAACTGCGCCAGTACTTCGCCGCGAACTGAGCGGCGCAGCGGTCCCAGGACGGCGAGACGGGCGGCGACGCCCGTCTCGCGTCGTTTCCGGAGCGAGCGCGGCGCTGCTCGCTGCTTCCCGGGCGAGCACAGCGCTCCTCGCTCGACCGAGCTCCCAAGCCGCGCCCTCCGCGTTCCCAGGCGCATGTGCATCCGCGCCGTCCGAGCTCGTCGCCCCGAGCGTTCGATGCGCCCGTGCGGCGCGCGGCATCGCCTGCGTTTCGAGCACGCTCCCTTGCGCTCCGTTGCGCGCCCTCGCGCTCGACGCCGAGGCTCGAACGTCGCGCGTGCTTTGAAACCCTCCGAGCGGCCGTACACTTTCCGCCCCGATGGCCCAGGACCTGGAAGGCACGCGCATGACGCTCGGCGAGCACCTGAACGAGCTGCGCCGGCGCCTCTTCTACAGCGTCATCGCGCTGTCGATCTGCTTCGGGACGGCCTGGTGGTACAAGGAGTACCTCACGGACTACGTCATGTGGCCGTGGAAGGACGCGGTCGCGCGCATCAACGGGGACCTGACCGTCGCGGCCGAGCAGCAGCTCAAGGACCACCCCGAGTTCCCGCGCTCCAAGTTCTTCACGAGCGACGACCCGGCCAACACGGAGCTGCGCGACAAGCTCGACGACCGCATGGTCATGCTCGGCGTGGGCGAGAGCTTCTTCTTCGCGCTGAACATCTCGCTCTACTTCTCGATCTTCGCGGCGGGCCCGTTCGTCCTTTTCCAGATCTGGGCCTTCGTCGCGGCCGGGCTCTACCGCCACGAGAAGAGCGCCGTCCTCAAGTACTTCCCGTTCAGCGTGATCCTGTTCCTGACGGGCGTCTACTTCTGCTACCGCTGGGTGATCCCGGTCGGGATGTACTTCCTGTCGACCACGCTGCCGCTCGACCAGGTCCAGCCGCAGATGACGCTCGACAACTACTTCAGCTTCCTCTCGACGATGTGCCTCGCGATGGGGTGCATCTTCCAGCTGCCGCTCGTGATGCTGTTCCTGTCCAAGCTCGGCCTGATCCAGGCGACGACGTACGGGAAGTACCGCGGGCACTTCCTGATCGGCGCGCTCTTCGTCGCGGCGGTCGTGACGCCGGGTCCGGACTACTACTCGCAGATCCTGATGACGATCCCGATGGTCGTGCTCTACGAGATCGGGATCCTGCTCGCGCGCTTCACGGCGCGCGCTCCGGCGAAGGAGTAGCGCGATGAGCGCCCTCCCGCGCGCGGCCGTGATCGCGACCGGCGACGAGCTCGTCGTCGGCCGCACGCTCGACACGAACTCCGCCGCGATCGCGCGGCGGCTCTCGGCGGCGGGCTACGAGCCCGCGTCGTTTCTCGTGCTCGGCGACGACGAGGACGGGCTAGCGGAAGCGCTCCAGCGCCTCGCGCGCGACCACGACGCGATCGTCGTCACCGGCGGGCTCGGTCCGACGCTCGACGACGTCACGCGGCACGCGGCGGCGCGCGCCGCGAACGTGGAGCTCGCGACGGACGAGCGCGTGCTCGCCGAACTGCAGGCGCTCTTCGCGACGCGCAACCGGCCCTTCCTGCCCGCGAACGCGCGCCAGGCGTTGTTCCCGCGCGGCGCCGACGTCCTCGCGAACCCGCACGGCACCGCGCCGGGCTTCCACCTGCTGCTCGGGCGCGCGCGCGTCTTCGCACTGCCCGGGCCGCCGCGCGAGATGCTCCCGATGCTCGAGAAGGACGTGCTCCCGCGCCTCGCGCGGCGCGACGGCGTCGCGAGCGCGCAGCGGTTCGTGCACCTGTTCGGTCTGCCCGAGAGCGCGCTCGCCGAGGCGCTCGGGAGCGCGATGCGGCGCGACGCGAACCCGCTCGTCGGCGTGACCGCGAAGGACGGCGTGCTCACGGTCGTCGTGCGCGCGCTCGACGCGAGCGCCCCGGCGGCGGAGGAGCGCGCCGAGGCCGCTGCGCGCGAGTTCGAGGCGCGCTTCGCCGAGTATGCGTTCTCGCGCACCGAGCCCGACCTCGCGCGCGTCCTCGGCGCCGAGCTCCTGGCGCGCTCCGCGCGGGTCACCGTCGCCGAGTCGTGCACGGGCGGGCTGCTCGCGGGCCGGCTCACCTCGGTCCCCGGCATCAGCGCGGTCTTCGAGCGCGGCTGGATCGTCTACGCGAACGAGGCGAAGTCGGCGGAGCTCGGCGTCGAGCCCGGGATGCTCGCAAGGCACGGCGCCGTGTCCTCCGAGGTCGCCGCGGCGCTCGCGCTAGGCGCTGCCCGCAAGGCCGGGGCGCGGCTCTCCCTCGCGGTCACGGGCATCGCGGGCCCCGGTGGGGGGACGGCCGAGAAGCCCGCCGCGCTCGTCTGGTTCGGCGTCGCCCTGGACGGCGGGGTGACCACCACGGAGCGGCGGTTCGTCGTCCGCGAGCGCGAGCTCGTCCGCGCGTTCGCCGTGAACACGGCCCTCGACCTCGGTCGGCGCGCGCTCCTCGGGTCCGCGGGTTGACCCTCAGCCGTGGCGCCGGTATCTTTCCCGGCCCTCCGAGTTACCCCGTGGTGTAACGGTAACACTACAGATTCTGGTTCTCTCATTTCTGGTTCGAATCCATGCGGGGTAACCAACTCGGAGTTCGCCGGCCGTCCGAGCCCGCGAGATCGGATCCTGGAGACGGCGTCCTGCCGCGCGCGACGCGGCGTGATCACGAGCGCTACCCCGTGGTGTAATCGGTAACACTACAGGTTTTGGTCCTGTCATTCCTGGTTCGAGTCCAGGCGGGGTAACCAGGCCGCCGTCGCTCCTCTGCGGGACTTTCCGGGAAGCCGGAGAGCGCGCGAGGCGTCCGCTCCCGCCCCATCCGGAGATCCGACATGCGCCTCTCGTCGTTCGCACCCGCCGTCCTCGCGTTCGCGCTCACTTCGGCCCTCGCGCGCGCCGACGGGCTCGTGCAGATCGTGCTCGAAGGGGAGATCACGCAGGAGGGCGGCGCGCGCATCGAGCTCGACCTCGCCTTCGAAGCCCGCGTGAACAACGTCCCGACCGATTCGCGCACCGAGCTCGGACTCCACCTCGCGCGCTCGACGAGCGCCGCGGACGTGGCGCTGCTCTTCCAACGCGAGCTCGCCCGGGCCGGCGCCACCGTGATCGCGCCCCCGGACGGCGGGCACGAGCGCCTGCGCGCCACGTTCTTCGTCGACCGCGCGCGCGCGATCGGCCTCCGCCTCGGTCGCGGCCTCACGGCGCAGATCTGCCTGTGCGAAGAGGCGCCGGCGCTCGTCCGCTTCCACCCGCCGAAGGAGCTGAAGGAGAGCGCGCGCTTCACCGTGACGGCGTCGACGGAGCAGCCGCACACGAAGGAGCGCACGCGCATCGAGCACACGGTCGACCTCGCGGGCACGCTCTCCGGCGAGGCGGCCGCGGACCTCTTGACGACCGGCACGATCGCGAAGGGCTGGAACGGCCAGTGGCTCGACCACCAGGCCTGGCGGCCGCAGACCCTTTCGTCGGGTGCGCGGGTCACGGGCGCGTGCCTCGTGCTCGCCTCGAAGGGGGACTGGCGCATCGAGGTCGAACTCGAGCGCGAGGTCGCGCGCTGACGCGCGTCAGTAGCCGAGCCCCTTCAGGATCCGCAGCGCCTCGGGGTCGACCGCCTCGAGGCGCGCGCGTTCCCGGGCGAGGTCGTCCGCCAGCTCCGCGAAGCGCGCGTCCGCCGCGGTGAACGCGAGGAGGAGCGCGCGCAGCTCGCCGAGCGGCGCGTCGGCCGCTGCGCCGGGCTCCGCCGACGCGGCCACGACTGCGAGGTCGCGTTCCTCGCGCGGGTCGCGCTCGACGTCGTAGAGCGCCTCGGAGAGCAGCGTCGGCTTGCCGCCCCGGTCCGGGGGCGGCGCGGCCCAGCGCTGCACGAGCTTCCAACGCCCGATGCGCACGGTCTTGTGCTGCACGGCCCCGCCGAGCTCCGCGCGGTCGACGCGCTCGCCGAACACGGGGTGCGTGCGCGCGTCGGCGCGGCCGAGCAGCGCCGGGAGCACGCTGCGCCCCGCGGCGAAGGCGCGCGCGTCGCGCGGCGCGGTGCCGCCGTTCGCGACCGGGAGCGGCGGGAGCCCGAGCCAATCGAGCAGCGTCGGCGCGAGGTCCGTCAGCGACACGTCCGCGTCGCAGCGCGCGCGCGCGCGCCGGCGCTCCTCGGGCGCGTCATCGGGGAAGCGCACGATCAAGGGCACGCGCACGCAGCCCTCGCACGCGTCGCGGCCGTGCTCGAACCAGTCGTCGTGCTCGCCGAGGCTCTCCCCGTGGTCCGCGGTCACGATCACGAGCGTGTTCGCGAGGTCGCCGCGCGCGCGCAGCGCGTCGAGGAGGCGCCCGATCTCCGCGTCGACGTAGCGCACCTCGCCGTCGTAGAGGTCCGTCACGCGCGCCGCGTCGACGCGTCCGTCGGGGAGGCGCGCCTCGGCGGGCACGTTGTACTCGGCGACGTGCGTGCGCTCCGTGCGGTCGATGGGCGCGGGCGCGGCACTTCGGAACACGCTGTGCGCCTCGGGCGGCGCGTAGGTGCCGTGCGGGTCCATGTAGTGGAGCCACAGGAACCACGGATCGCCCGCGCGGACGAACGGCGCGTTCGGCCCCGCCTTCGCGTCCGTCGCGGGGCCGAGGCCGAGCGCCGCGAGCGCGCCGTCCGTCATCGACCGCGCGGTGCGCTGCGGGACGTCCTCCGGCGGGACGCCGTGCGCGTCGGGCAGGTCCTCGGTCCACTGCTCGAACCCGCGCTCGAGGCCGCTGAAGCGCGCCTGGAGCACGTAGTTCCCGACGATCGCGGCCGTGCGCCAGCCCGCGGCGTGGAGGCGCTCGGCGAGCGTCGCGTGCTCGAGCGCGAGCGGCGCCATCAGGTCGCGCACGCCGTGCGCGTGCGGCGCGAGGCCCGTCATCAAGCTCGCGAGCGCCGGCGTCGTCTTCGCGCGCGGCGTCGAGGCGTGCGTGCAGAGCACGCCCTCGCCCGCGAGGGCGTCGAGCCGCGGCGTCGTGACGCGCGCGGAGCCCGTCGCGAGCGACGAGCGATCGGCGCGCAGCGTGTCGACCGTGATCAGGAGCACGTTCGGCCGGTCCGGCGCGCGCGAACACGCGGCGAGGAGCGCGAGGCCGAGCGTCGCCGCGAGGCGCAGCACCCGCGCCGCGGCGCGTCCGCCCGTTCGCGCGGGTCTCGCGCGCGCGACGCGCGGCGCGTGCTCGACCCGCGCGGGCGTTCCGCGCTCGACCCGCGCCGCGCTCTCGACTCGCGCAGGTGACGCGCGCTCGACGCCGCATCCAGCACGCACGGGCGCGCGACGCGGAGCGAAGACCCAGCGCCCGCTCATCGCCTGCGCACGAACGCCGGGTCGAGGTAGCGCGTGCCGAGCCGGCGCGCTTCCGTGCGCTCGACCGCGTCGGGGACGGAGGCCGCGAACTCGAGCTCGAACGCGCGCTCGAACGCGCTGCGCACGAGCGCCGCCAACTCGACGACGCCGAGCTTCGCGCCGTGCCCCTCGAGCGTCGCGATGGCCCCCTCGAGCGGCGAGCTGCCGAGCTTGATCGAGCCGTGGTGGAGCACGCGGCCCGCCTTGCGGCGCTGCGCGGAGCCGATCCCCTTGCGCCCGCCCCACGCGATGTCGAGCGGCGTCGACTTGTGGAAGCACATGCCCGTGCCCTCGACGTCCGACTCGAGCGCGCTGCCGCCGCGCAGGGAGCCCTCGACGCCCGCCGCGCGGAGCGCGTCGATCAGCGCGCCGTGGACGCGCGCATACGACTCGCCGACGGGGCCGCGGTAGAGCGGGTGGTCGAGCGACGCCGCGATCGAGAACGTGAGCTCCTTCACGTGGTGGATCGCGCCGCCGCCTGTGATGCGCCGGACGACGGCGCCCGCCTTCTCGAGGCCGGGTACGTCCGCGATCTTCTGGAAGTAGCCGAGCGAGAGCGTGTCGGGCTTCCACGAGTAGAAGCGGAAGGTCGGCGGGCTCTCGTGCGATTCGAGCAGCGCCTCGTCGAGGCCCATGTTGAACGAAGGGTCCGCGCCCCAGGTCGTGATCAGCCGCCAGCGTTCCAAGCGGTGCGGATCCTAGCACCCACCGCGGGCGCTGCGCTCGCAGCGGGCGGCGGCCGCGGGGCGCGCGGCGGGATTCTCGCGGCGCCCGTGTGGATCGGACCGACCGGGAGCCGGTAGGGTGACCGTCATGAGCGCCCACGCTGCCCCCCCGGCCGTCCCCGAGGTCCCTCTCTCCGTGAAGCCGGCCGACGCGCGCGAGTTCACGCCGCGCGGCATCCTCGTGGCGCTGCTGGTCGCGGCGGTGATCGGCGCGTCGTACCCGTACGTCGTGCTGAAGCTCGGGTTCGGCCCGAACATCGCGGTCGTGTCCGCGTTCTTCGGCTACCTGGCGCTCGCGATCGGCTCGCGGCGCGTCGCGCTGCGGTGGGAGAGCAACCTCGCGCAGTCCGCGGGCACGATCGCCGGACAGACGGCCTTCATGTGCACGGTCATGGCGGCCTTCGACATGCTCACGATGGACCCGGACGCCGGCGTGAACTTGACGATCTCGCCGATGCAGACGTTCCTGTGGCTGACGTCGGCGGGCACGCTCGGCGTGCTGATGGCCGTGCCGATGCGCCAGCACTTCATCGTCGACGAGAAGCTCCCGTACGCCGACGGGCTCGCGGCGGCGGAGACGTTGCTCGTGCTCGACGGCCGCGGCGCGGAGGCGAAGCGCGCGATCACGTCGATGCTCTCCGGCCTCGGCGCGTCCGCCGCGGTGACCGTCGGCTACATGCGCCTCGGGATGCCGGAAGAGCTGCACGTCGTGCTCAACCGCTTCTCCGCGCGTACCGGCGTCGGCCTCTCGTACAGCCTGCTCAGCCTGGGTTCGGGGATGATCATCGGGCTACGCATCTGCGCGAACATGTTCATCGGGCTCTTGCTCTCGTGGGTGATCGCGCCGCTCCTCTTGGCCGACTTCGGCGTGATCCCGGAGACGGCGACGAAGCGCGACGTGCTGCTCTGGGTGATGTGGCCCGCGACGGGGATGATGGTCGCGGGAGGGCTCACCGCGCTGTTCCTCAAGTGGAACATCCTCGCGAAGACGTTTCGCCAGCTCTCCAGCGCGCGCGTCGGCTCGGGCGACTTCCCGCTGCGCTGGGTGTGGATCGGCTCCGCCGTGTCGATCGTCGCGATCGTGCTCGTGCAGTACTACGGACTCGGGCTCCCGGTCTGGCAGACGCTGCTCGCGATCGCGTTCACGGTGCCGTTGATGCTCGTCGGCTTGCGCGTCCTCGGCGAGACGAACTGGGGGCCGATCTCTGCGCTGTCCAACCTGATGCAGGGCGTGTTCGGCGCGATCGCGCCCGGCCACATCCCCGCGAACATGGTCGCGAGCGGCCTCACGGGCACGATCGTCGCGGACTCCGAGGGCTTGATGCAGAGCTACAAAACGGGGGACCGCATCGGCTCGACGCCGAAGTACCTCACGTACATCCAGCTGATGGCCGTGCCCGTCGGCGCGGCGGCGGTCGCGCTCGTGTACCCGCTCCTGCGCGAGCAGTTCGGCTTCGGCGAGAACGGGCTCACGAGCCCGATCTCGCAGAAGTGGGTCGGCTTCGCCAAGTTGCTCGGGAAGGGGCTCGACGCGCTGCACCCGAGCGCGTTCGTCGCGCTCGCGATCGCGGTCGTCCTCGGCATCCTGTTCACCGTGCTCGAGCAGAACCAGAAGCTCCGGAACTGGATCCCGTCGCCCACGGGCATCGGGATCGGGATGCTCGTGCCCGCGACGGCGGTCGCGACGATGTTCCTCGGTGCGTTCATCGAGTTCTTCGCGCGCAAGCGCGACCCGAAGGGCGTCGACTCGTGGATGCTGCCGCTCGCGTCCGGGATGATCGCGGGCGAAGCCCTCGTCGTCGTCGTGATCTCGCTGCTCCTCGCGTCCGGCGTGCTCGGGAAGTGACGCGGTCGGCGTCGGCGCGCGCGGTCCCGGCCGCGCTCGCCGGGACGCCGTTCCGCTGGCGTGGTCTCGCTCCGAGCGGCGCTCGGCGCCCTGCTTCCAGCGAGCGGCGCGCGACCCGTGCGCTCGAGGTCGTAGGCGCACTGCTCCCTTGCTGGCACGGGTCTGCCCAGGCGAGCGCATCCAGTCGGAGCGCTCCGTGGGCTCGGATCTCCCGGAGGTGACGACCATGCAGCAGAAGAGCCTCGGGTTCGTGTTCGCGATCGCGGTCCTGGTGAGCGTGTGCGCTTCGGTCGCGCCTTCCGGCGGGTGCGCGGCGGGTCCTGGGCTCGCCCTGGGCGACGACTCGGGCCCGGCCTGGATCGCGTCCAAGTGCGACAGCGTGTGCGGGCTCGACGATCCGCTGCAGCTCTCGAACCCAGCGCGCGTCGACCATCCGGCGCTCGTCGACCTGACGCCGGAGATCGAGAAGCTGCACCGTGAGGGCATCGACCCGCGGTCCGCGGCCGGCATCCAACTGCTCCAGCGCGCCGCCGACCGCGTGCGCGACGAGTGCGAGGTCGTGCGCGTGGCCGAGGGACACTGCAGCGTGTGGAAGCGCATCCGTCACCGCGACGGACGCAGCGTGCCCGACCTCACGACGCTCGTCGGCACCCGCATCCGCCCGCCGCGCTGAGCGCCGACGCGCGGCGTGCGAGGCCGTCCGCACGTCTTCACCGCTCGTCGACGACCTCGACGGTGACCGCGTCGTTGATCCGCGTGCGCGCAAACGTGTAGTCGACCTCGCCATACCCCCCGAGGCCCGAGTCGATCGTCCAAAACACGCCTCCCCCAGGCTTCGTCGTGTCCTCCACATACCCGACGAGCAACCGACTGTGACTCGAGCCCGCAGCCACCGGCCAGCCCGCAGCGAGCGTGCTCCGCGCGTCCTCGAACTGCGCCGTGTCGAGCCCGCTCTGGCCCGCCTGCCACGGGAGGATCCAACGCACGCGCAGCCGCGCTCCCTCCGAAGCGAGCACGCGCCCTGCCGCCACGAGCGCGTCGGGCCCGGGCACGAGCCGCGCGTCGTACGTCCCCGCGTAGGGGAGCGCCTCTTCCGGCGCGAGCCCGAAGCGCTCCCAGCCGGCGAGCGCGTGGTGGAAGAAGTCGCCGTCGTCGTCGCGCCCCGTCGCGGCGTTCGCGGCCCAGTTCAAGTACTCGACGCTGAGGCGCACGCTCCGCCTCGCGGCGTGAGAACACGCGAACTCGAGCGCCGCCGTCGCCGTGAAGATCGAGCACGTCGGTCGCGGGCCCTGCGGCCGCGGCACGAGTCCCAACGCTTCGAAGCGCGGGCGCAGGTCGACGCTCGTGGGGAGCGCATGCTCCGCGCTCGCACCGCCGCGCGGCTCCGGCCGTGTCGCGCGCGCGGGCTCGGTTGCGAATTCGGCCTCACCCGCGCGCGTCGGAGACTCCGCCGTTTGGGCGGAGTGCTGCTCGGCCGGCGTGGGCGCTCGACGAGCGCACGCAGCGAACACGCAGATGAGGAGCAGGGCATCGGACGCGCGCATCGTGCTCCCAGTCTACGGACGCGCGCGGCCCGGGCTCCAACGCACCGGCCCGCGACCTTTCGATCGCGGGCCGGTCGGCGGAACTCGCGTTCGCGTTGGGCGCGCTCACTTCCGCTTGTAGCAGACGCTCGAGTTGCGCAGCCCCGTCTCGTCGCCGAGGAACAGCATGTCGTTCGTCGAATCGGCGGCGAGGATCAGGTTGATGCACTTGGCGACCGGGTCGCCCACCTTGGTGTCGACGCCTTGGTGGAACCAGATCAGCGTGCTGCAGCCTTCCTTCTCGTGGATCACGTAGGGGTGCGTGTTCCCATCGATCGTCAGCATGCCCGCCATGATCAGGTTCTTGTCCTTCAGGCGATCCGCGACGTTCGAGAGCTTGTCGAGGACGTTGGTGTCGTTCGTGAAGCTGAGGCTGCCGAACTTCGCGAGCCGGCTCTCGGGCGCCAGCTTGATGGTCATCTCCTTGTCCAGGAGCCAGTTGCCGGCGAGGTGCTTGGGCAGCGGGTTCTTGTACACGGGGGTGATCGAGAGTTGCCACGCAACGGCCGCCGCCGCGAGGCCGGCGACGGCTGCGAAGGTCAGGGTCTGCTTGAGGTTCATCTCGATACTCCTTCGGATTCCGGTTCGAGGACTGCGGTCGGTTCGACGTCGTCGCGACTCGGACCAGGACCGCTCGCCTCCAGCGTGCTCGGGGCGGAATCGCTTGCCCCGTGCTGGCTGCTCCCTTTCCTGGTTCCTCGGCGCGTCGCGGAGGAGGCTCCGAACGGCGCACGACGCGCTCCTCGTGTGCGCAGTGCGCGCGCCCCCGTGCGTAGCGCGAGCGGCGTCGGAGTCCGACCGTCGTCCCCTGTTTCCCGAATGCGGGCTGCGCACCGGGGCAGGACGCACCGAGTGCGCGGTCACGCGGACGTGAAACGACGCGGGCGGCTCGTGCCGCCCGCGTCGTCAGATCGTGGAGCTCGCGCTCCGCTCCGCCGTCAGCGATAGGTCTCGACGCTCGGGCACGCGCACACGAGGTTGCGGTCGCCGTACGCGTTGTCGATGCGCGCGACACGCGGCCAGAACTTGTGCGCCTTCAGCCAGGCCGCGGGGAACGCGGCGGTCTCGCGCGAGTAAGGGTGCGACCATGCGTCGGCGGTGACCATCGCCATCGTGTGCGGCGCGTTCTTGAGCGGGTTGTCTTTCTTGTCGAGCTTCCCGCTGCCGACCGCGTCGGCTTCGTGCTTGATCGTGATCATCGCCTCGATGAAGCGGTCGAGCTCGTCCTTCGACTCGCTCTCCGTCGGCTCGATCATCAGCGTGCCCGCGACCGGGAAGCTCATCGTCGGCGCGTGGAAGCCGAAGTCCATGAGACGCTTCGCCACGTCGTCGACCTCGATGCCGGAGCTCTTCAGAACGCGCGTGTCGAGGATGCACTCGTGCGCGACGAGCCCGCTCGCCCCGGTGTAGAGCACCGGGTAGTGCGCTGCGAGCTTCTTCGCCACGTAGTTCGCGTTCAGGATCGCGACCTGCGTCGCCTTCGTGAGGCCGTCGCCGCCCATCATGCGGATGTACATCCACGAGATCGGGAGGATGCTCGCCGAGCCCCAGGGCGCCGCCGAGATCGGACCGATCGCGGAGGAGCCGCCGGTCTTCACCGCGGGGTGGCCGGGCAGGTACGGCGCGAGGTGCTTCGCGACGCAGATCGGGCCCATGCCCGGCCCGCCGCCGCCGTGCGGGATGCAGAACGTCTTGTGCAGGTTGATGTGGCAGACGTCCGCGCCGATCTCGCCGGGACGCGTCAGGCCGACCTGCGCGTTCAGGTTCGCGCCATCCATGTACACCTGTCCGCCCGCGTCGTGGACGAGCTTGCAGATGTCCTTGATCGCGGCCTCGTACACGCCGTGCGTCGACGGGTACGTCACCATCAGACACGCGAGCTTCTGGGCGTGCTCGGCGATCTTCTTCTTCAGGTCGCCGACGTCGACGTTGCCCTGCTCGTCGCAGTCGACCACGACGACGCGATAGCCGGCCATGACCGCGCTCGCCGGGTTCGTGCCGTGCGCGGAGTGGGGGATCAGGCAGACGTCGCGCTGGCCGGCGCCGCGCTCCTCGTGGAAGGCGCGGATCACCTGCAGGCCCGCGTACTCGCCCTGCGAGCCCGCGTTCGGCTGCAGCGAGCACGCGGCGAAGCCCGTGATCTCGGAGAGCCAGCGCTCGAGGTCCGCGAAGAGCCGCGCGTAGCCCTTCGTCTGCGTCGACGGTGCGAACGGGTGGAGCTTGCCGAAGCCCGGGTACGTGATCGGCAGCATCTCGGCCGCCGCGTTCAGCTTCATCGTGCACGAGCCGAGCGGGATCATCGACGTCGTCAGCGACAGGTCGCGCGCCATCAGCACGTTGAGGTAGCGCATCATCTCCGTCTCGGAGTGGTGCGTGCGGAAGATCGGGTGCGTGAGCACGTCGCCCGTGCGGACGAGGCCGCCGAAGTCGAGCGGCCGCACGTCGGCCACGAGCGCTTCGAGCGCCGACAGGTCCGCCTTCTCGCCGGTGAAACAGGCGAGGAGCTCCGCGAGCTCCGCCGCCGTCGTCGTCTCGTCGAGCGCGATGCCGACGCCGTCGTCGTACCGGCGCAGGTTCATGCGGCGATCCACGGCGCGGTCGAGGAGCTTGCGCGCCTCGGACGCGGGGCAGTCGATGCGCAGCGTGTCGAAGAAGAGCCCGGGGCGCACCTTCTTGCCGGCGCGGCGAAGACCCTCGGCGAGCACCGCGGTCATGTGGTGCACGCGCGCGGCGATGCGGCGCAAGCCGTCGGGACCGTGATAGACGCCGTAGGATCCGGCGATGACGGCGAGGAGCACCTGCGCCGTGCAGATGTTGCTCGTCGCCTTCTCGCGGCGGATGTGCTGCTCGCGCGTCTGCAGCGCGAGGCGCAGCGCGGGCTTGCCTTCCCGGTCGATCGACACGCCGACGAGGCGGCCGGGCATCGAACGCTTGTACGCCTCGCGCGTGGCGAAGAACGCGGCGTGGGGGCCGCCGAAGCCGAGCGGCACGCCGAAGCGCTGCGTGTTGCCGACGGCGACGTCGGCCCCGAGCTTGCCGGGCGACTCGAGCAACAGGAGCGCGAGCAGGTCGCACGCCATGACGACGAGTGCGCCCTTCGCGTGTGCGCGCTCGACGAAGCCGCGGTAGTCGCGCACGAGGCCGTCGGTCGCCGGGTACTGGACGAGCGCGCCGAAGCACTTCGTTGCGAAGTCGAACGTCGCGGGATCGCCGACGACCACGTCGAAGCCCAGCGGGAGCGCGCGCTGGCGCACGACCTCGATCGTCTGCGGATGGCAGTCGGCGGCGACGAAGAACGCCTTCGCCTGCTTGTCCTTCGCCACGTCGTAGCAGAGCGCCATCGCCTCGGCCGCCGCGGTGCCCTCGTCGAGCATCGACGCGTTCGCGATCTCGAGCCCCGTGAGGTCGACGATCATCGTCTGGTAGTTCAGGAGCGCCTCGAGGCGGCCCTGGCTGATCTCGGGCTGATACGGCGTGTACTGCGTGTACCAGCCCGGGTTCTCGAGGATGTTGCGCACGAGCACCGGCGGCGTCACGCAGTCGTGGTAGCCCATGCCGATGAACGAGCGGAGGACCTGGTTTTCGCCGGCGATCTCCGCGATCTCGCGCAGCGCGTCGCGCTCGCTCGCGGCCTCGAACAGCTCGAGCGGCTTCTTCGCGCGGATCACGGCCGGCACGGCGGCCGTCGTGAGCGCGTCGAGGCTCTCGTAGCCGAGCTCGGCGAGCATCGCCTTCGTCTCGCGCGCGTCGGGGCCGATGTGGCGGTCGGCGAAGCGGTCCTGCGGGAACGGATCGTGGATCTTCATACCGGAGCGGAGCGGGGTGGAGTGGGTCTCGGTGAGCGTCGGCTGCATGGCAGTGAGAGCGTGGGATCGAGGCTCGGGGCTCGCGCGCGCCGAGGGCGGCGCAGGTCCCGGGAGAGCGTCGGAACGGCGCGCGCGAGCTGGTTTCGGTCCGCGGCGTGGGGGGGGGGCGCGACGCCCGGCTCGGCCCGTCGGCGGGCGCCGTCGGCGTGGCTCGGCGCGCGCATTCCGCGCGCTCCCCGGAGGAAGGCTCAGTGCTTGTGCGCCGCGAGGAACTTCTCGTAGGCAGCGGCGTCCATCAGCTTGTCGAGGCTCTTCGCGTTCGGGCGGATGCGGATGAGCCAGCCCTGGTTCCAGGGGTCCTTCGAGAGGATCTCGAGGTGCTCCTCCGTCGCCATGTTCGACTCGACGACCTCGCCCGCGATCGGCGTGTTCAGGTCGGCGACGGCCTTCACGGACTCGATCTCGCCGAAGGTCTCACCGGCGTCGAGCATGCGGCCCGCTTCGGGGAGGTCGCAGTAGACGAGGTCGCCCTCGTTGCCATTGGAGAGCTCGGCGACGGCGAAGTCGGTGATGCCGATGAGCATCGTCTCGCCGTCGGGCTTGATCCACTCGTGGGTTTCCGTGTAGCGGCGGTCGTTGGGGCGCATGGGGATCGTGGGGGTGCGCAGCGTTGGGGTTGGAGGTGAGGAAGGAAACGGAGCGCGCGTGCCTTCGCGGCGCGCTCCGTGTGCGTCACTTGCGCGTGCGGGAGAAGAAGGGGAGCGCGCAGAACGTCGCGGCCTGGCGCTTGCCGTTGATCACGATCTCGCACGTCTCGCCGG
Organism: Planctomycetota bacterium; assembly: GCA_016714045.1. Taxonomy (GTDB): domain Bacteria; phylum Planctomycetota; class UBA1135; order UBA1135; genus JADJNY01. The sequence goes on from JADJNY010000001.1 coordinate 632,293, forward strand.
GGTTGCCCGCGCCGGCGGGGACATAGCAGGTGCCGATGTTCGCGCCGATCGTCGGCGAGACGGAGCCCGAGACGACGTAACCGAGCTTCTCCGCGCCGCGGTAGAGCTCGTAGCCCTGGCGCGGCACGCGCGGGCCGTCCGTCTTCAGGCCGACGAGGCGCTTCGTCGGCGCCTTCGCGACGCGCTCCAGCGCGCTGCGGCCGATCCAGTCGCCCTTCTCGGGCGCGAACGAGATGCCGAAGTTCAAACCGGCCTCGACGGCATTGTGCGTCGCGTCGATCTCGTGTCCGTAGAGCGGCATGCCCGCCTCGAGGCGCAGCGTGTCGCGAGCGCCGAGGCCGATCGGCGCGAGGCCGTGCGCCTTGCCGGCGGCGGAGATTTCCTCCCACACGCGCACGCCGTCCTTCTTCGGCACGTAGACCTCGAAGCCGTCCTCGCCCGTGTAGCCCGTGCGGCTGATGCGCGTGTTCGGGATCCCGCACACGGTGCCGAAGCCGAACTTGTAGTAGCCGATCTTCGCGAGGTCGCAGTCCTTCACGAGCGGCTGGAGGATCGCCGCGGATGCCTGGCCCTGCAGCGCGAGCATCGCGAGCGCGTCGGTTTGGTCGTCGATCACGACGTTCTTCCCGCGCGCGTGCTCGCGCATCCAGTCGAGGTCGACCTGCGTGTTCGACGCGTTGACGACGAGGAACACCTCGTCCTTGCCCTTGTACACGAGCAGGTCGTCGATCGGGTTGCCGTCGGCCTTGCAGAAGAGGCCGTAGCGGATCGAGCTCTCGGGGATCTTCGCGACGAAGCACGTCACGAGGCCCTCGACGTACGCGACGCGCTCGGGGCCGGTGACGCGCACGCGGCCCATGTGCGACAGGTCGAACAGCCCGGCCTTCGTGCGCACGGTGCGGACCTCGTCGAGGATCGGCCCGTACTGCACCGGCATGGACCAGCCGCCGAACTCGACCATCTTGGCGCCGAGGCGGACGTGGACGTCGTGGAGCGGGGTGTTCTTCATGGGCGCTCGATGAGCCCGGGGGCGGGTCGGGGGCGTGGAAAACGAAACAGGGGCGCACGGCGAGAGCGTTCTCGCTGCGCCCCTGTTCTCTCGCGTGGCCGCGCGTTCAGGGTCGGTCCAACCCGGGTCCTGGGGCCTGAGAGTTTCGCGCGTTCGCGCTTGCCCCTTCGGCGTCCGGACGCGTCGCGCCCTGGAACTCTCCCCGTGCTGGAAGCGGATCCGTTGTGAGGGCGGACACTCTACAGAGAGGAGGAGGACGAGCCAAGCCGCCGTTGGGGGGGGCGCCGCCCGACCTCCTCCCGCGGGGTAAAGTTCCCTGTGCAATCCGCTCCCCGCCGCCCCGCCCCGGGCTCGTGGAGGGTCGCTTCGGGCGCCCTCGTCGCTCTCGCCCTCGTGCTCCTCGGGCGGGCGCTCCCGGCCCAGGTGCCATTCGGCCCCGGGTTGCGCTGGACTCGGGCGGCGACCTCGAGCGACGCCTGGCTCCCGCGCTCCGTCGCCTTCGGGGCCTCCGACGGACTCGTGTGGGCGTCGGCGATGGGCACCGCGCCGCACCTCGAACTCCTCGCCGCGAGCGCGGAGGGCGGGACTCAGCCGCTCGCGCGCGACGACCAGGTCGCGGCCGCGATCTCGGTGCTCTCCGTCGCCGCGGGACGTGACGCGGCGGCCTGCTTCGGCGTCGCGCAGTACCCCGCGCCGGATGCGACGCATCGCCGGACCGAGGTCGCGCGCTACAGCCCCGTGCAGGCCGCGCAGAGCGGAGCGCTCGGCCCGGTCTGGCTCCGCGTGCTGCCCGGGCTCGTGAACGGTCCGGCGCGCATCGCGTGCGACGAAGGCGGGACGCGCCTCGCCGTCGCGCTGTGGAACGACGTCGCGCACGTCGTGCACGTCGAGGTGCTGGATGGAACGAACGGCGCGGTGCTCGGCGCGGCCGACGTCCCCGCGGCGAGCCTCACCGAGCTCGCGTTCTCCGCGGACGGCACGCGCGTCGCGGTCTCCGCGGGCGGAGTGCTGTGGGTCGGCGACGGGCTCGCAGCCACTCTCGCGACGTTCCCGCTCTCCGCCGCGACGCGCGCGCTCTCGCTGTCCGGCGACGGCCGCCGGCTCGTCGCGGGCGCGGGGAGCGAGCTCCGGATCTACGAGGAGAACGCTGGCCCGTACGCGCTCGCCTTCACCGTGCCCGGCGCCGCGAACGAGCTCGCGGCGCGCGCGGAGCTCGCGCGCGACGGCTCGACGCTCGCCATCGGCTGGTGGAACGCCGCGACCGGTGTCGATCTGCGCCTCCAGGTGCTCGACGCGCCCGCGCGCGCGCCGCTGTGGGACGTCGCGCAGCACGGCGTGCTCGGCGGCCTCCAGAACCTGCCCGAGGTCGTGCGCGTGAGCCCCGACGGACGGCGCATCGCGCTCGGAACGTGGGGCGATGGGACGGCCGCGCCGGAGCTCCAGCTCTTCGATCGTTCCAGCGCGCAGCCCGTGCTCGCCGTCGACCTGCCGGGCAGCGTGCAGGCGCTCGCGCTGGACGCGAGCGGGACGCGCATCGCCGTCGGGATGAAGAACGCGCACGCGAACCAGTTCGCCACGACCGGACAGTTCCGGTTGTACGACACGGGCGAGCGCGACCTCGCCGTGCGCGGGGTCCCGACCGTCGGCGGGGCGCTCGAGCTCGCCGCGCGGAGCGCGGGAGCGACCGAGGTCCTCTTCCTGTTCGGCCCGCGCGCTTCGTCTCCGACGCGCGTGCCCGGGACGTTCGGCCAGCTCGCGCTGCGTCGCACGCGGCTCTTCGTCGTCCCGGCGACGACGGACGCAAGCGGGCGCGCCGACCTCGCGTATCCGCTGCCCGCCGATCCGGGTCTGCACGGCCGGGTGTGGCACGTGCAGGCTGCGTTCCGCATCGGCGGAGCGCTGCACTTCTCGAGCACGGTCGTCGACCCGCTGCTCTGGTGACGCGGCGTCGCGTCGATGGGGGCGCCGCTCCCGTCTCGATCGCGCCCGCTCGATCCGGAAAGGACTTCCGGTTTCGCCGTGTCGAACGGCGTGCGCTCGAGGACGCGCCCCCCTAGCGCCTCAAGAGTCCGGTGATCGGCTTCCGATACCTGCGCCGCGCGCACTCCCCCGCTGTGCGCGATTCACCCCTTTTCCGTCCCGCGGCCGCGAGGCCTGCTCGATCTCGAATTCCACGAGGATCCCCGCAATGACTCTTGGGAAACAACTGGGTCTCTTCTCCTGCGCCGCGCTGGCGCTCCTGCTGGGCGCCTGCTCCAGCGGCAGCTCGTCCTCCGGCCCGAACACGATCCAGACCGCACTGCAGGACCTCGACGCCGATGCGGACGGGCTCACGACCGTGATCTCGTTCGCGTCGAGCTCTGGTCTCGACGGCGCGACGATCGCGAACTTCGAAGCCGACGGCGGGCAGACCCCGACGTCGGTCACGGTCGACGGCACCGACGTCACGATCACGTGGGACGAGCGCGTCACGCCGTCGCACGACGTGCGCGCCGTGTCGATGTCCGGCGTGTCGGAGGACTTCGTCGGCGTCACGACGAGCGACTCCACGGCGCCGACGTTCACGATCACGAGTGGGACGCAGAACTCCGGGACCACGGGCGACGAGTTCGAGCTCCAGTTCAGCGGTCCGAACGTGGTCGAAGCAACCGCGGAGGACGTGACGAACTGGACGCTGACCGTCGACGGCACCACACGCGACCTGACGGGCGCGACGCTGACCTTCGACGCCGGGACGCAGACGCTGGCGTTCACGCTGCCCACGGACGCGGGGCTCTATTCCACGTTCTCGGTGGCGGCGAGCGGCGTGCTCTCCGTCGCGGACATCGCGGCGGATTCGGACGTCGTCGACGGCACGGCGGCGGGCGACGCCGTCGCGCCGACGCTGCTCTCTGCCGAGCAGAACCTGACCGAGGACGAGTTCGGCCGCGTCGTCGACTTCACCTTCGACGAGCCGATGGACGCGGACGTCTCGACGCAGCTGTCGCGCTTCGGCGTCGAGCTGCCCGACGTCGCCGTCTCCGTCGAACAGGTCAGCACGGACTTGCTCCGCGTGACGTTCAACGGACCGATCGTGCCGGGCGTCGAGGACGTCACGCTTGCCGGTCTGGTCGACCGCCACGGCAACGCCTTCGCGGACACCGTCCAGTCGATCGATCAGCCCTCGCCCGTCGCGAACGCCTTCGACGGCCAACCCGCGGCGGTCACGGTCCCGAACGCGGACAACGACTACGTCGTCGCGGTCACGACCCAGGCCTTCGACCCCGAGTCGGCGGAAGACCCGACCTCGTGGACGCTCGAGGTCGACGGGAACACGATCGACCTCTCGACCCAGACGCTCTCGTACGACCTCCTGACGAAGACGCTGACGATCGCGCTCGACTTCGACCTGTCGAACGGCGACGCGTTCACGCTCACGGGCAACAACGTGCTCGAGGTCGACGGTGAGACGTTCACCGGCACGGACAGCGCCACGGTCACCGGCGACACCGCCCCGCCCGCGGCCTCCACGGTCACGCAGAACCGTACGTTCGACGAGAGCGGGAAGACCCTCGACGTCGTCATGAACGAGGACGTCGACGAGACGACTGCGGAGACCCTGGTCAACTGGACCATCTCCGGCAGCCAGACGCTTCAGTCGGCGACGTTGCTCCCGGGCTTCGACACCGTGCGCCTCGTGTTCGACGCCGCGGTGATCCCCGGCGACTACACACTCACCGTGGACAATCTGTCCGACCTCGCGGGGAACACGATGGCCTCGGCCCAGGCGCTCCTCGCGATCCACGCCGACGATGCCGTGGCGCCCGACATCGACCATGCGACGGCCACGGCCGTCGAGGGCGCGAACGACGACGTGCTCGCCGTCACCTTCGACGACGACATGATCGAGTCCGAGATCGAGGACGAGACGAACTGGACCGTCGAATCGCCGACGGGCACGTCGCTCTCCACGACTGGCGCGACCATCACGTACGACGACGCCACGAAGACCGCGACGCTCGTCTTCGCGAACGGGGTCAACCTGCGCCGCGGTGACGACTTCTCCGTGGCCTTCGCGAACGCCCGCGACCTCGCTGGCAACATCGTGCAGGGCACGGCGCTCACCGGTGACGTCGACTCGGAGACGACGATCCCGACCGTGCACACGATCTACCGTTCGTCGTCGTCCGCGGACACGCTGGTGCTCCGCTTCAGCGAGCCCTGCGGGCAGCTCGACGACCTCTACGACGCGTCGACGAACCCGACCGGCACGCGCTACGTCCTGCGCGACTCGGGCGGAACGCTGCGCGGCTATCCGACGACCGCCACCGTCCTGGACGACGGCCTCGGCGTCGAGATCACGTACGGCTTCGTCGTCGACTCGACGTACACGCTCGACGTGTTCGGCGTCGAGGACCTCGCCGGCAACCCGTGCTTCCCCGTCCTCGCCGCGACGACGGAAGCGGAGGACCTCACGCAGCCCTCGCTCGACACGGGCCTCTCCGTGTTCACGACCGTCACCGGGGCCTCGAACGACACGATCACCGTGAAGTTCGACCGCCCGATGAGCCCCTGGGGCCTCCTCGACTCCGACCGGTACACCGTGACCACCGGGATCACGGCGGTCGACCTCGCGGGGGCCGCCTTCAGCTTCGACGGCACGGACACGGTCACGATCGTGCTCGGCAACGGCGCGGCGAACGACCTGCAGACCGGCGACTCGTACGACCTTTCCGTCGTCGACGTTTGGTCGGCGCAGGGCACCCAGCGCACGGTTGCAGACACGGAAGTCGGCATCGTCTGCGGCGGTGACTCGACGGCGCCGAGCGTGCAGGTCGGCAAGGTGCGCATCGATCCGACGACGGCGGATGCGCTGATCGTCGAGGTCAACGAGGACGTCGACCCGACGGAAGCCGAGACCGCCGCGAACTACGACTACGACGGCGGCAACCTGGCGACGCTGGCCGAGCGCATCGGTCCGCGGTCCATCCGCGTGACGTTCGGCGTCACGCCGACCGCGGGCAACAGCCTGGAACTCACCGTGTCGGACCTCGCCGGCAATGCTTCGGGCGCCATCACGCGCACGATCACGGCCGCGGATGCCTCGGCCCCGCTCGTCTCCTCAGTGGCGGGCACGATCGTGCCCGGCTTCGGCGGCGACTACGTGACCGTGACGTTCAACGAGCCCGTCGACACCGCCACCGCGCTCGGCTCGGCCAATTATGTCGTGCAGACGGGGGCGACGACGCTGTCGCTCACGGGAGCCACGCTCTCGTATGCGGGCAACTCGAACACGATCCGCGTCACGTTCGCGTCGGGCCAGGAGCTCGTCGCGGGCGCCGCGCTCACCGTGACGGTGAGCGGGGTCGCTGACCTCTTCGGGAACACGATGGGGGCCGCGGTCACGGTCGGAGGCTCGACCAGCGGCGACTCCGCGGATCCGGACTTCGATCGGGCCTTCGTGAACTACCGCGCCGACGCGGCGGGCACGATCATCGACGTCCAGTTCAACGAGGACGTCGACGAGACCTTCGTCACGAGTACGACGAACTGGTCCGCGACGGGCACGAGCATCAGCTCCGTGGAAGTGCTCGAGCGCAACCACTGCCGCGTCACGCTTGCGGCGGCGCTGGGCTCGAGCGGCACGCTCGGCCTCACTGGCCTGCCGGACATCGCCGGCAACACGTCGGGAGCCATCACGATCGATCCGCAGGAGTGACGCTCCTCGCGTCGAAACGACCGCCGGTCGCGCAACGTGCGCGACCGGCGGTCTTTTTTTCCATCACGCGCGTCGCGCGCAGCGACTGCGGCCTCGATCGTACGCGGGAGTTGGACAATTCCGTCTCGACCTTCAGGTCCGGTCCTCGCTCTCTCGATCAGGACCTCGCAACGAAGTTCCGCCCATCCCGGGGCGGTCGTGCGAGGTGAGAGCGGATTGAGCGCAGCGAACACCAGGAGCCCCCTGATCGTCGAGGACGTCGTCACGGCCTTGACGGGTGACGTCGCGTCCGGCCCCAGTGCCCGGACCGCGCTGAAGGACCGCATGCGCCGCGCGACGACGGAGTTCGACGAGCGCACAGCCGAGGCCTTCGCGCGCGCGCTGCTCGACAGCCTCACGCAGAACCCCACGGATCCGCGGCAGCTCGAAGCGCTCGTGATCCTCGGGCTCGCGCACCCGCACGTGCTCGAGCGTCACCGCATCTCCCTCGACAAGGAGGCCGAACGCCTCGCGTTCCTGCTCGAGCGCGCCGGCGAGGTGGAGCGCGCGGAGTCGCTGCAGGACATGCTCGCGGACCGCTTGACGGTCGAAGAGGTCGCTACCGGCGAGGCGCCGACGAAGCAGCGCGCGGACCACGATCAACTGGTCGAGCGCTACTTGCGCCAGGCCGACGAAGCCGCGCTCGCGGGCCGGACGCGCGAGGCGATCGCGTGTCTGCAGGAGATCCACGCGCTCCAACCCGGTCGACGCGACGTGACGCGGATGATCCGCGAATTGCGCGCGCGCCGGAAGGTGCGCCGCTGGAAGCTGCTGCGGGGCCTGCGCTGGGTCGGGGTCCTGGGCCTCGTCGCGCTGGCCGCGTGGGGCGTCTGGCAGCGCGAGCTCCACGTGCGCGAGGAGTTCGCCGCCCTGCCGCCCGCTCGGGGCGAGGACGTCGCCGCGCTGCGCGCGCGCCTCGTCGCGATCGACGAACTCGTGCAGGGCCAGATCGCCTGGTTCGGCATGGGCGACGCGCTGCGCGAGAAGCAGGCCATCGAAGAGCGCCTGCGCCGGCTCGCCGACCGCGTCGATGCGGTCAAGCACGACGAGAACATGCAGACGCAAGAGCGCCTGCAGGAGGCGGACGCAGCTCGCGTCCGCGGCTTGATGTACGCCCAGCAGGGCAAGTTCGACGAAGCGCTGAAGGACCTGCGGCTCGCGCTCCAGCTCGCCCCCGCGAACTGGGAGCACGCGCGCAGGGTGAAGGCCGACCTCGAGGCGATCGAGGCGTTCAAGGCGCGACCGAAGTCCACCGGAGAGGGTGCGCGATGAGCTTCCTGAAACGACTCCTGTCCCACGGTCGCGTGCGCTCCGCGGAGAAGCGCCTCTCCGAGGACCCGAGCTCCAAGAGTTACGCCGAGCTGGCCCAGGAACACGCGGTGCACGGCGAGATCGGCGACGCGCTGCGCGTGGCCGAGGAGGGCCTGAAGCTCCACCCGCAGGACGGCGAGCTGAAGCGCGTGCACGAGCGCGTGCGCCAGGTCTCGCTCGAAGGCCGAATGCGTGAGCTCACGCAGCAGCTCAAGACGGCGCCGCGCCCCGCGGTGTGGTCGGAGCTCTGCGAGATCCTCGTCGACTCGGGCCGCGTCGCCCGCGCGGAGGACCTCGCGATCGAGTGGTACCAGACGACAAAGCACGCGGAGGCGAGCTACTGGCGCGCGCGCGCTCGCGCCGAGCGCTTCTTCGCCGACAAGCGCCGCGACGACGGACGTCTCGCGTTCGAGCTCATCTCGTCCGCGGAAGAGATGCTCCCGAGCGATCCGCGGCCGCACCGGCTGCGCTTGCAGCTCGCCTCGCGCTGCGGGGCGTGGATCGAAGCGCGGCGCGCGCTCGCGCGGCTGCTCGAGCTCCAGCCCGGGGATCCCGCGCTCGAGGCGCGCTTCCGCACCGTGGCGACGCTCGCCGAGAAGGCCCGTACCGTCGATCAGGCGTTGCGCGAGGTCGAGAAGACCGGCCGACTCGTCGACGAGGAGCCCAGCGACGCGCGGCCGGCCACGGGTGGCGACGTCCGCCCGCTACTCCAGAACCTGGCGCGCGAGTCGGGGGTCCGAGGCGTGTTCTACGTGCGCGGTGCGACCGCGCTCGTGCAAGGTCCCAAGGGGCCGACCGCCGATCGCATGGCCCGCGGTGTGCGCGAGGTCGTCGGCAGCTGCCGCACCGCCGCTCGCCGGCTCGGCCTCGGCCAAGCGATCGAGGTCTCGCTCGAAGGTGAGTTCGGCACGCTGCAGATCCGTCCGGACGAGGTCGCTTCCGCGGCCGTCTGGTGCGCGGGCGAGGTCGGCCGGAACCACGAAGCCGGACTGCGCGACATCCTCGCGCGGAGCGGCACCGAATCGGAGGTGGACGCGTGAAGACCGTACTCGACCCGCTGGCGCGCATCCCCGGAGTGCGCCTCGCCGCGCTCATCTCGTCGGACGGCGTTCCGATCGACGTGCGCCGCAACGAATCGACGCACGCCCGTCGCGAAGGGAAGGATTCGAAGGACGCTCCGGACGGGAGCGCGGAGGACCTGAATGCGCTTGCGGCGCTCTCGTCGAGCTGGATCTCCGAGGTCACGCGCGCCGTCGCGCCGATGTCCTGGGACGTCCCGAAGCGACTCGTGCTGCACGCTGCGCGCGGGACCTTGATCGTCGTGCAAGCACCGCGAGCGCTGCTGCTCGTCGTGCTCGAAGGTGGCGTGCGGCCGGAGGAGATGCGGCTCCCCATGGGCGTCGCGATCGCACGCATGGAGCGCCACCTGCGCGCCATCGAGCCGAAGGCCGCCGATCCGTCGCGCGCGCCAACCGACCCGCCCGGGATCTTCCCGGCTCAGAAGACCGCTTCGAAGGGAGCGGAACCCATCCACGCGAAAGGCAACGAGGTCCCCAAGGGTTCTGGGGAGTGAAGCATGGTCCAGATCAATTTTGCCCAGAAGCAGGTCAACGCGAAGGTCGTCTACTACGGGCCCGGTATGTCGGGCAAGACGACCAACCTGGAGATCGTCCACCAGCGCGCGCCGTCGAACAACCGCGGCGATCTGACGAGCATCTCGACGGACGGCGATCGCACGCTGTTCTTCGACTTCATGCCGCTCGACCTCGGAACGGTCGCCGGCATGCGAACGTGCTTTCAGATCTACACGGTGCCCGGCCAGGTCTACTACAACTCGACGCGCAAGCTCGTGTTGCAGGGCGTGGACGGCGTGGTGTTCGTCGCGGACTCCTCGACCGCGATGCTCGAGGAGAACCTCGAGTCGCTCCGGAACCTGGAGCAGAACCTGAACGAGTACGGGAAGAGCCTCGCGACTGTTCCGCACGTCATCCAGTTCAACAAGCGCGACCTCCCCGACGCGATGTCGATCGAGGATCTGAACCGCATGCTGAACGTGCACAACGCGCCGTTCTTCGAAGCCGTGGCCAACACGGGGCAGGGCGTGTTCCCGACCCTGAAGGCACTCGCCGCGCGCGTGCTGGAGACGATTCACAGCGGCGCTCGCTCGACGAACTCGCAGCCCGCCCCCGCGGCGCCCGTGGCGCAAGCGCCGATCGCCGCCGCGAAGACGGGCTTCTACGGCGCGCCGACGGCCTCGCCCGGCGCGATGGCCGCGGCGCAGCGCGCGCTGCAGCAGACCGGGTACCACGCCGCCGTCCAGGCGCCCGCGGGGATCCCGCAACGCATGGCCGCGGTTCCGCCGCCGCTCGCGCAGCCGATGCCGATCGCGGCTCAGACCCACGGCATGCCGCAGGGCCTGGCAGGGACGCCCCAGCCGGGGATGGTCCCGATGGGCGGCCCGCAGGCGGGCTATGGCGGTGCGCCGCAGATGGCATCGCCGTCGGCGCCGCCGATGATGTCGTCTCCGCAAGCGCCGGCGGGGCCGATCCCGCAGGCGAACGGCAGTCTGCGCATGGCGGGGCAACAGCCCGCGATGGAGTCGCACTCGACCACGGCGACGATGAGCCACATGGGTGGCTCTGCGCCGCAGCCGACGTCGCTCCAGATGATGCGTCCGGACGTCGGCACGCCCGTGAAGCGCTCCGCGCCCGCGGCGCGCCCGCAGGCGAAGCCGGACGCGCGTTCCTCCACGCCTCCCGCTGGCCGCGGCACTCCGGCGCCGGCGCCCACGCCTCAGACCCAGCCCAAGAAGGGCAAGGGGATGATGTACGCCGCGATCTTCGTGTTCGTGGCGCTGGGCATCGGCGCGGTGGTGGCCAAGGTCGTTCTCAAGGTCTTCTGATCGAGGTTGCACATGGGTACTCGCGAACAAAAGCTCCGCAGCGATCGCCTTGTTTTCTACAAGAGCGATGTGACCAAGCTCGAAGGCGAGCTCGACGGCTTCCTCGAGCTCTCGGGGGCGCGTTCGGCCCTGCTCATCGACCGTGAAGGCCACCTCGTGACCAAACGCGGCGAAGTGCAGCAGAACTCGCTCGACTCCATCTCCGCCCTCGTCGCGGGCTCGTTCGCCGCGACGCGCGAGATGGCGCGGCTCCTCGGCGAAGAGGAGTTCAGCACGCTCTACCACCAGGGACAGCGTGACTCGATCCAGGTCTCGCTCGTCGGCGATCGCGCGCTCTTCGCGGTCGTCTTCGACGAGCGCACGAACCTGGGCATGGTCCGCTACTACGCCTCCGAGACGACGCGCCGCCTGGACGTGGTCTTGAACGAGGTCGCGAACCGCGCCGAGGGCGAAGGCGAGGAGTCGCTCGCAAGCGACTTCTCGAAGTCGGCTACGGCGGCGCTCGACAAGCTGTTCTGATCGACGCGCGGGAGGTCTTGGGCGGCGGAGCACCACGGGGTGGGCCGCCGCGCTCCCTTTACTGGGGGAGGGACCCACGGGCCGCCTTCCGGGAGGGCGTCAAGGGACCCCCAGCCGGGGCTTGCAGCCCGGGGCGGGCTCGGATACCTTTCTCCGCCCTCGTCCGGGATAGTCCCCCGGGGAACGGAACCCACATGGCACGAGTCTGCGAATTCTGCGAGAAGAGGACCGAGAGCGGCGGCATGGTCGCGCGTCGCGGTCTGGCGAAGAAGGATGGCGGTGTCGGTCTGCGTTGCACCGGCCGCTCGTTCCGCAAGTTCAAGCCGAACGTGCAGAAGGTCCGCGCGCTCGTCGGCGGCAAGGTCGTCCGCGTGCGCCTCTGCACGAAGTGCCTGAAGGCCGGCCGGATCGTCAAGGCCGTTCGCGGCCGCGTCCAGGCCGCCGGCTAGGCCGGCCGGGCGCTCACTCGAACTGCGGAGCCTGCGCGTCCCCACGCGCGGGCTCCGTGTGCATTTCTCCGGGAGGTCCGCCGCGCGGTGGCGCTTCGGTCTGGACCGAAGTACGAGCACGGCTGTGCCGCGTGTCGTGGATGGCGACGTTAGGGCCGACCGGGAGAGCCTCGCGCGCGGGGCAGTTCATCGTCCGTGTCGCCCGACTTCGTCAGGTGCGCGCGGTGAGACCTGCGCGTGGACACCCGCGCGAGCTGCCCCGCGCAGGCAGACCCGTGCACGCAGACCCGTGCACGCAGACTCGAGCACGCAGACCCGAGCACGCAGACCCGAGCACGCAGACCCGAGCACGCAGACCCGAGCACGCAGACCCGAGCACGCAGACCCGAGCACGCAGACCCGAGCACGCAACATCGGCGCGTCGAGCCACGCCGACTTTTTTTGTGCGGACGCAGTTCGTCCCCGAGTGCGAGCGTGCGGCAACGCGCACGGGCCTCGACGGTGCAGACCCGCGGCGCGATGTCGCCGCATGTGAACGCGCGTCCTGGCGCTCGCGGCGTGCATTGCACGAGACCACGAAGCTTGCGTTCGGCAACGACTTAGAAGCGCACTCTCGCCGTCGTCGAAGGCCTCGTTCGCCCTCGCGTGTGCGGCGCGATCCGACGATCGTCGCGCGCGTGAGATCGTGCGCGCGCGAAGCTTCTGATCTGCATTTCGTTGCTCGGATCGAAAGCGTTCGCGGGCGCCATGGATCAAAAAGTTTCAAAAGCCTGGAAAGGAAACGCGCACGCACGCCGATGGACTCGGTGATGTCGTGGGCGTGCGTCGTGAGGACGCACCCAAGCAACACGGACCACGAGTCCTAAGGAGTTTCTCTCATGGCGATGAAGAAGGCGACGAGGAAGAAGGCTGGCCGCAAGGGCGCTCGCAAGGTCGGTGGCCGCAAGAAGGCCGCCCGCAAGGGCAAGCGCGGCAAGAAGTGAGACGCGTTCGGGAGGCTCGATATGAACAAGAGCCACCTGATCGCTCACGTCGCGGAGGAGCTGCGAACCTCGAAACTGCAGGCCGCGCTCCTGGTCGAGACGGTTCTCAAGGGAATCCAGAAGGGGCTCGAGTCGGATCAGAGCGTCACGCTCACCGGCTTCGGCACCTTCGAGCTCAAGCCGCGCAAAGCGCGCGTGGGCCGCAACCCGCACACGGGTGAGCCCATCTCGATCGCACCCGGCAAACGCGTCGGGTTCCGCGTCGGGAAGGCGCTGAAGGACTCCTTCTAGGACCGACGGACCCCCCGAGTCGTATCACAGGCCCTGCGGACGATAACCCGTCCGCAGGGCCTTCCTGTTTCGATGCGGCTCGACGCGCCCCGTCGGACGCGCGCGGCCAAGGGCGTGCAGACGCGGTGGGGAGACCGCGCTCACGGACGAGGCGCAGGTCCGCCGCGCACCCGCCACAGGGTCGAGGGCGTGCCGCGCACGTTGTCGTGTCGCACGGCCGTGAGCCCGACGCGCTCGAGCGCCTGAGCGAGAGGTTCGTCCCGCCAGAGCTTGTCCTCGAAGATCACGAGCCCACCGGGGTGCCGATCCGACCAGCGGGCGAGCTCCTCGACCTCGCGCAGATCGTCGACGTGGCGCCGCCCCGTCATCCAGTTGTAGAACCCCGCCTGCGCCGAGCGCAGCGTCGCGAGCGGGGTCGTCGGCTCCCGCTCGAGCTCGCGCGCGAACTCGTGCGGCAGGAGCAGCGTGCCAAAGGCGCGTTCGACGGGCAGCAGGAGCGCCGCGATCGACAGGCAGGTCGCGGCGAGCAGGTGTCGCGGGCGCGAGTTCGGGTGCGCACCCACGACCGCCGCCGCGATCCCCGCTGCGAACGCGAGCCCAAGCAGCATGCCGAACCCGCGCGACGCCGCGAGCTCGATCGACGAGGGCCCGTATCGATCGAGGAGCTCGCCGCGGTGGGACCAGGTGTAAGCGAGCGCAGAGGCGAAGCCGACGCCCATCCCCACGACCGGCGCGCGGACGAGCAGGCGGGGCGCGCGCTCGATCCTCCGCGCCACGAGCACCGCGAGCATCGGGAAGAGCGGCAGGACGTAGTGAGGGAGCTTCCCCGGGAAGGCCGAGAACAGGACGAGCGGCACGAGGATCGCCCAGGGCAAACGGCTCACGAAAGCCGTGCGCGGCTCGACGTCCCAGCGTCCGAAGAAGACGCCCGTCGCGGGGAGCAGGCCGACCGCGAGCACCCCGAGGAAGAACCACGGCCCCTGCTCGTGCGACGAGGCGCCCGCGATGCGCTCCGCCGTCTGTTGCCACCAGAGCTCGCGCTGGAACTCGGGTCCGCCGAGCCAGCCGGCGAAGAGCGCCCACAGCGCGAGCGGAACGAACGCGAGGAGCCCGAGGATCACGGCGCGCCCTGCGCGCGCCAGCCCGCCGCGCCCGGAGTCGGCGGGCTCGGCCGCCCAGAGCAGCGGAAGGAGCGAGAGGAGCGCCGCCGGCCCCTTCGTGAGCAACGCCGCGCTCGCCGCGACCCACGCGAAAGCGCTCCGGCCCGCGGACCACGCCCAGACCGCGAGCACGACGAACGCGGTGAGGAGCGCGTCGAAGTAGAGGACGTGCGCGTAGACGAGCGGCACGACGAACGCCGCCTGTGCCCAACCAGCGAGCGGTGCGCCGTGACGCCGGCCGAGCCGCGCCGTGCCGTACACGGTGAGCGCCGAGGCGAGCACGGGGATCGTGCGCAGGCCGTACTCGAGGCCTGGACCGAGCTTCCCGAGCAGGACGCCGAGCCACAGGAGCAGGGGCGGCTTGTGCGAGTAGGGCTCGCCGTTCAGGGTCAGGAGCCACGGACCGTTCCAGTCCATCTCGCGCGCGACCTGCAGGTAGCGCGTCTCGTCGAGCGGGAGCCCGGGGCGGAGCGCGAGCCCGACGAGACCGCTCGCGAGGACGACGAGCGCCGGCAGGAGGACGTCGCGCCGCGTGCTCGTCTCCATGTCCGCTCGCCTGAGCCGCGCGCTAGGCGCGGGGCGCCTCGAGCCGCGCGACCTCGGCGGCGACGGTCGCGTCGTCGATCTTCGCGAAGAGGCCCTCGACGACGCCGAGCTTGCGGCCCGCGGGGAGCGTGCGCCACGCGCCGGCGTGCGGCACGCCGGGCCACGGCTCCTTTCGCACGTCGCTCGTCTCGCCGAGCATCGTCCAGAGTGCCTGTGCCTTCCGCGGCATGAACGGCGCCATCCAGCGCGCGACCCACGCGAGCCACTGGCAGCACGTGTTCAAGGTCGACGCGGCGAGCACGGGGTCGGTCTTGCGCAGCGTCCACGGCGCCGTGCGGTCGACGAACACGTTCGCGACGCGCGCGTTCTCGAGCAGCTGCTCCGCCGCGCGGCGGAACTTGAACTCGCGCACGTGCGCGCCGGGATCGCCGAACGCGCCGCACTCCGTGAGGATCGCGCGGTCGAGCTGCGCCTCGTGCGCCCCCTCGATGGCGGGGATCCGGCCCTCATAGTTCTTGTCGAGGAAGCGCAGAACACGCGTCACGAGGTTGCCGATCGTGTCGGCGAGCCCCGCGTTGTTGCACGCTTGGAAGTCCTGCCAGCGCCACTCCGAGTCCGCCGTCTCCGGCGCGCTCGCGAGCAGGTAGAAGCGCGCGGCTTCGGTGTCGAACCGCGCGCAGAAGTCCTCGATCGGGATCGTGCGCTTCTCCGACGTCGAGAACTTGCCGCCCTGCAGGTTGTAGAACTCGTTCGCGGGCACCTGCCACGGCAGGATCCAGTCGTCCTTCTGGCCGAAGAGCATCGCGGGGAAGATGAGGCAGTGGAACGCGATGTTGTCCTTGCCGATGAAGTGGACGAGGCGCGATTCGGGGTCCTTCCACCAGCGCTTCCACGCGTCGGGGTCGCCCTTCGCGCGCGCCCATTCTTTCGTGAACGACACGTACCCGATGGGCGCGTCGAACCAGACGTAGAGCACCTTGCCCGCTCGCCGCCCGCGCGATCCTCGGGCACCGGGATGCCCCAGCTCATGTCGCGCGTGATCGGGCGCGGACCGATCTCCGCGAGCTGGTTCCCGATGAAGCCCATGACGTTCGGCTTCCACGGGTGCTCGCGGAACCACGCGCCGATGCCGTCGTCGCGGAGCTTCGCGAGGTCGAGGTACCAGTGCAGGGTGCTGCGCTTCTCGGGCGTCGTGCCGCACACCTTGCAGGCGACGACCTTCATCTTGAGCGGCTCGAGCTCCTGGCCGCAGCGCGGGCACTCGTTGCCGCGCGCCTTGTCGTGGCCGCACAGGTAGCACGTGCCGACGACGTAGCGGTCGGCGAGGAACATGCGGTCCTTCGGGCAGTAGAGCTGCTCGCTCGACTGCTTCGCGAGGTAGCCATTCCGATCGAGCCGGCGGAAGAACTCCTGGCTGGTCTCGCGATGCTCTTCACAGAGGCTCGTGCCCGACCACACGTCGAACTCGATCCCGAAGCGGTCGAACGTGTCCTTGATCGCCGTGCGCCACCGCGCGACGTACTCCGCGTAGGGGACGCCTTCCTGCTCCGCGTTGATCGTGATCGCGGTGCCGTGCTCGTCGCCGCCGCACACGTAGAGCACCTCCTCGCCCTGCATGCGCAGCGTGCGCACGTAGACGTCGGCCGGCAGGTACGCGCCGGTCACGTGGCCGAAGTGGATCGGGCCGTTGCAGTAGGGGAGCGCGCTCGTGACGAGATAGCGGACCAAGGGCGAGACCTCGCGATCAGGCGGTGCGGGCTCTCGTCGCGCGCGCGGAGGAATCGGCGGCGCGGGCGCGGTAGATGAGCACCAGGTTGCGGGCGTAGACGAAGACGCCGGTCGACTGACCGAGGATGCCGACGATGTCCTTGCGCCACACGAAGTAGACGAACAGCATCACGCCGCCGAACAGGCTGCCCCACCAGAACCCGATGGGGATGACGGAGCGCTTCTCCTTCTCGCTGGCGTACCACTGGAGCACCATGCGGAAGGTGAAGAGCGCCTGGCCGAGGAAGCCGAGGGCCACCCAGACGAAGCCCCAGGGCGTCGTGATGTTGAAGAGCACGTACAGGAACCCGTGCTCGCGCTGACCCTGCTGGACATCCGCGAGCCGCGCCGCGAACTCGTCGGGCGAAAGGCGCAGCGGCCCCTCGGGAGTGTCGAGCACGAAGACGGGGTTGCCCGTGGCGTCGTACTCGACGGGCACGTCCTTCAAGCGCTTCTGGAGGTCGAGGACGCCGCCCCACTCGACGGCGGGCGTCGCGGCCAAAGACGCGGCCGAGGGCGCGGCGTGCACGTCGCGCTGCGCGAGCGTCTCGCGCGCGGGCTCGGCGACCGCGCTGGCCGCGGCGAGCGGCTCCGCGTGCGCAAGGCCGGCGTGCGCGGTGCGCGTGAAGAGCGCGAGCGCGCCGAGCGCCAGCGCGTGGGCGACGGCGAGGACCGCGAACACGTGGAGCGCGCGGGATCCGACCGAGCGGACGTCAACGCGCATCGGTCACCTCGCGGATCGGCAGCAGGATCCTGCGTCCGCGCATCCAGCGCACCGCGATCAGGTCCTTCAGCGCGCGGAACGCGCGGTTCCACACGCCGTACTTGCTGACCCCCGCGACGCGCGGGAAGTGGTTCACCGGATGCTCCGCGACGCGGAAGCCGTGGTAACGGAGCAGCGTCGGCAGGAACCGGTGCATGCCCTCGAAGAGCGGGATCGCCTGGATCGCCTCGCTCCGGAACAACTTGAGCGAGCAGCCCGTGTCGCGGATCGAGTCTTTCGAGATCCAGTTGCGCACCGCGTTCGCGAAGCGCGACGAAACGCGCCGCACGAAGTTGTCGTTGCGCTTGATGCGGTAGCCGACGACGGCGTCGAGGCCCTCCGCGCGCAGGACCTCGAGCATCTTCGGCAGGTCCGCCGGATCGTTCTGGAGGTCGGCGTCGAGCGTCGCGACGAGGGGCGCGCGCGCGAGCTGCAGCCCGGCCGTCGTCGCCGCCGTCTGCCCGCAGTTGCGCGCGAAGAACGCGCCGACGACGCGCGGGTCGCGGGCGGCGAGCGCGCGGATCAGGTCGGGCGATCCGTCCCGGCTCCCGTCGTCGACGAGCACGAGCTCCCACGCGATCCCGTCGCCGAAGATCTCGACGACGCGCTGGTGGAGCTTCTCGAGGTTCTCGACCTCGTTGTAGACGGGCGCCACGAGGGACAACGCCGGCGCGACGCCGCCTTCCCGGCGAAAGCGCCAGCGGACCTGGGATTGGAGGAGGTCGCCCGAGGGCGTGGCGGGAGCGGGCGGTGCGGTCACGGCGGCGGGGCGGAGGGGCGCGGTGCCGGACTCGGCTTTCGCGAGGCGGGTCACGTGTGACATGATGCGCTCGGCATGAACGCCTTGCGAGCCTCTGGAGCGCTCCACGCGTGAGCGGGCTCGCGCGCACCTCCGCTCCGACGCCCCAGGGGGCCTCGCAAGCCGTCGCCGGCGCCGAGGGCGGGACCTCGGGCGGCGCGCCGAGCGCGGAAGCCGACGGGCCGGGCCTGGGCGCTCCGCGCGGAGAAATCCTCGATCGCGCCGGGCCGTGGCTGGGCGGATGGGCGTACGTCGTGCCGATCCTCCTCCTCGCGGCCGTGCGCGGCCTGTGGGCGCCCGACGAGCCGCGCTACGCAGAGGTCGCGCGCGAAGCGTGGGAGGGCGACCTGCTCGTGATGCACCTGAACGGCGAGGTGTACGTCTCGAAGCCGCCGCTCGTGTACTGGCTCGCGGGGCTCTTCGGGAAGCTGGGCGGCTGGCACGAGTTCGCTCTCCGCATCCCGTCGATCGTCGCGACGGTGCTCCTGGCGTGGATCGCCGCGCGCCTCGCCCGTCGGCTCTGGGGCGAGCTCGAAGCGCGTTGGACGCCGCTCTTCGTGCTGGGCACGGCGATGGTGCTCGAGATCGGCGGGCGCTTGCAGCTCGATCCCGTGCTCGCGTGCCTCTGCCTCGCCGCGATCGAGCGCGCGACCGACGATCGCGGCTCGCGCGCGGAGCGCGGACGCGCGCGCCTCGTCGCGGGGCTCTGCGCCGGGCTCGCGGCCCTGGCCAAGGGTCCGGTCGCGTGGCTGCACGTCGGCGTCGGCGTGCTCGCGCTCCGCATCGCGCGCGATCGCGACCGGGACGCCGAAGCGCCGCGCGGCGCGAGCTGGGTGCTCTTCGCGTTCCTCGCCGTGCTTCCGGTGCTCGCGTGGGGCGCCGCGGCGTCGCTCGTCGAGCACGGGCGTTCGGGTTCGTGGGACCTGTTCCGCTCGCTCTTCTTCGGCCAGCACTTCGGCCGAGTGATCGAGGGCACGGAGCATCGCGGGCCGCCGTGGGAGCACCTCGTGAACTTCCCGCTGTTCTTCCTGCCGCTGACGCCGTTCTTCGTCGCGGGCTTTGCGCGCGCGTGGCGAGCGTGGCGCGGGCACCGGCGGATCGACGATCGCGCGCTCGTCGCCGTCGCGGTCTGGTTCGCCGTGCTGTTCCTCGTGTTCAGCGCGATGCCGCCGAAGCGCGACCTCTACCTCTTGCCGATCTATCCCGCGGCGGCGCTGCTCGCGGCGCGCGCGGTCGCTCAGGCGTTGCGCGGCGAAGCGCCGCTCGCTCGCGCGTGGGGGCTCGTCAGCGGAGGACTGTGGGCGCTGCTCGGCGTCGCAGGCCTCGGAGCGGTGCTCGTGCTCGCGTCGCGCGCGCCCGCGGGGGCTCCCGCGAACGACCTCGACGAGGCCGCCGCGTTCGTCGCCGCGCACGCGCTCGGGCTCGCGGCCGTGTTCGCGGCGCTGCTCGTCGGCGGCGCGCTGGCGACCGCGGCTTTCCTGCGCGGCCGGCTCGTGCGCGGGCTCGACTCGATCGCGCTCGCGAGCACCGTCGCGCTCACGCTCGCCGCCCTGTTCGTCGTGCCCGCGGTCGATCCCCTGAAGTCGGCGCGCGCGTTGGCGGAGGAGCTCGCGGCGCGCCCCGAGAAGCCGACCGAGATCCCGTGCATCGGCGTCCAGCCCGAGGGTTATCGCTTCTACGGAGGCGTGCCGGCCGTCAAGTTGAGCGCGCAGCCCGCGGCGTCGCCGGCGGAGCGCGCGCTCACGGTGGAGGAGCAGCTCGAGACCGTCCTGGCGCGCGAAGGAGAGCAGTTCCTCGCGCTCGTCGCGGAGAAGAACTTCGCGACCTTCCCCGAAACGCTGCGAGCACGCTTGCGCGTGCTCGGCAGCTGGAGCGTGGGCTCGCGGGACATCCTCGTCCTCGGCGCGCCGGAGCGCGCGGGCGAGGCGCGCTGATCAGTCGCCCTTGTACTTGCCGTGGCCTTCCTTCTTGATCGACTTGAGGCGCTCGTCGAACACCTTCTTCGCCTCGTCGGCCTTGTCCTGGACGCACGCGGCCTCGAGGTCGAGTAGCGCCTTCTGCAGCTCGATCATCTCGAGGCGGTAGCCGACGACGAACTCCTTCTTCTTGTCCGCTTCCTTGACCTGGCCGGCCGTCACGGGCGTCTCGAGCTTCGCCTCCTGGACGGCCTTCTGCATCTCCAGCGTCTGCGCGAGCACGGTCGCCATGTCCTTCTTCTCGAGGGCCTTGCCGATCTTCTGCTGTCCGCCTTGCAGCGTCTGCATCGCCTGCCCGATCTTGCCGCCGCCCCACGCGGCCGGGTCGTTGGCCGTGGCGCTCGGGGCGAGCACGAACACGGCGGCCGGAGCGAGGAGGACGAGCGCGAGCAGGACGGAGTGCTGGGTCTTCATGGGGGATTGGAGGGGGATCGAGCGGAGAAACGAAGGTCGACGTCGACCTCCGGAGCGGCGCGAGTGTAGCGGGGCTCGTCCGGCCACGCGGACACCTCGGCCGTGAAACCTGCGTCAGCGGCCGGCCGCGACCAGTACCGACGACGAGCGCCGAGGGAGCGCGAGCCGAAAGCGCGCGCCCCCGAGTGGCGATCGGTCGATGGAGATCGTCCCGCCCTGCTCCTCGACGGCCGTGCGCGCGAGCGCGAGCCCGAGCCCGTACCCGATGCGCCGACCGCGGGCTGAAGGCCCTCTGAAGAAGGGCTCGTAGATGCGCTCGCGCAACTCCTCGGGCACGCCCGGTCCCGCGTCGTCGACGGTCACGATGAGCTCGTCGTCGCGGCCCTCGATGCGGACCTCGACGCGGGCGCCGCGCTCGCTCCATTGGATCGCGTTCGCCGTGATGTTGCGCACGGCGCGCAACAGCGCTTCGCGATCGCCGACGAGCCGGCAGTCGCCTCGCGTCTCGAGCTCGAAGTGGATGCCGTGGCGCTCGGCGATTTGACCTTCTCGGCGCAGACGCAGCTCTGCTTCCGCGGCGAGGTCGAAGTGCTCGCGGGCGCGAGTGCGCTGACGATCCCCGACCGAGCAGATCGTGACGAGGTTGTCGATCGCGTCGCCGAGGGAGCGCAGCTCGTCGAGGTTCGAGCGCAGCACCTCGCGGTACGTCGCCGCGTCGCGGTCCTGGATCAGCGCGACCTCGGTCTCGCCGACGAGGTTCTGGACGGGGGAGCGCAGCTCGTGCGCGAGCCCGGCCGTGAAGAGCCGCGCTTGCTGCGTCTCGCCGCGGATGTTCTCGAGCATCTCGCGCAGCGCCTCGGAGACCTCCTGGATCTCCACGGGCGCGTCCGGGATGCGCATGTCGACCTCGGCTCCAGGGTCCTTGACGGCGCGGGCGCGCGCGGCGACCTCGGCGAGGACCTTCGACACGCGGCGGAACACGAGCGTCGCGACGCCGAATGCGAGCAGGATCGCCGCCGCGATCAGGACCATCGCGTAGCCCTCGTAGCGGTACAGGAGCTCGAACCGCCGCGCGCCGTCGATCACGACGCCGACCAGCGCGTGATCGCCGACGCGCTCCGTTTTCCAGCGCAGCGTCCCGGAGGCGTCCGCGGTCGAACCCTCCTGCTCGCGCTTCCCAGGATGGTCGTCGGTGAGCAGCGACGTCTCGCCGAAGTCGAGGACGGGGCCGTCGTCCATCCACACGCGCCAGGCGAACGCGCAGGGCGTGTGCTCTTGCGCCAGCTCGTCGAACTTGCGCTCGAGGGCCTCGCGCGGCTCCTGGAACAGCCCGATGTGCTCGCGCAGCTCGACGAGCTCTTCATGCGGCAGCCCGTCGAGGTCCTTCGAGACGCTCGCGCGCACGAGCCACGCCGTGACGCCGGCGATCCCGATGACGAAGACCGAGATGCTGACGAGGAACAGCCCGGAGAGCCGGCGCGCCAGCGACCACGGACGACCGGTCACGGCGCCGTCGCTCCAGGCATGGTGACCATGTAGCCCTCGCCGCGGACGGTCTGGATCAGCGGCCTTCCGTGCTTGTCGATCTTCTTGCGCACGCGCGCGACGTGCACGTCGACGACGTTCGTCTCGGGGTCGAAGTCGATGCCCCACACTTCGTGGAGGAGCTCGGTGCGCGACACCACGCGGTCGTGGTGCATCACGAGCCAGCGCAGCACGTCGAACTCGCGCGGAGAGAGCTCGATCTTCTTGCCCGAGCGCAGCGCGAGCCGCCGGCCGAGGTCGAGCTGCAAGTCCGCGTACTCGAGCGGTGGAAGACTCTGGCGGCGGCGGATCACCGCGTCGATGCGCGCGAGGAGCTCCTCGAACGCGAAGGGCTTGATGATGTAGTCGTCCGCGCCGAGCTTGAGGCCCTTCACGCGTTCCTCGACCGAGTCGCGCGCGGTGACGAAGATCACCGGGGTTTCGCGCCCGCGCTCGCGCAGGTCGTGGAGGAGCTCCCACCCCGTCTTCACGGGCATCATCACGTCGAGCAGGATCAGGTCGAACGCGCCTTCACCGGCCTTCTCGAGCACCTCGAGCGCCGCGGCGCCGTCCGGAGCGGTCTGGCAGCCGATCCCGGACTGCTCGAGGCCGCTCGACACGTAGCTCCGGAACTTGGGATCGTCGTCGACCACGAGGCAGCGCATGTCGACAGCCTACGCCGCGGGCGGGTGCGGGCAAGGAGCGACGAGCGGAGCGCGGGTCAGGCCGTCGTGGAGAGACCCTCGCCGCCGGCGCCATCGGGATGGGGCGGCTCCTCGAGCTCCGCGTTCGTCGCCTCGGCGGGCGGGTCGAGCGCGAAGACGTAGCCCTCGCCCCTCACCGTATGGACGAGCGGCGGCCCGAGCAGGTCGAGCTTGCGACGCAGGCGCGCGATGTGGACGTTGACCACGTTCGTCTCGGGGTCGAAGCGGGTGTTCCAGACCCGGTCGAGCAGCTCGGCGCGCGACCACACGCGCCCCGGCTCCATCGCCATCACGCGCAGGAGGTCGAACTCGCGCGGCGACAGATCGACGCGACGGCGGTTCTTCCCGCGGTGCACGGTCCGGTTCACGACGTCGATCTCGACGTCGCCGTGGACGATGCGCGACGAGTCGCGGTGGCGCCGGCGGACGGCCTCGATGCGCGCGACGAGCTCCTTGAAGTCGAGGCTCTTCACGACGTAGTCGTCCGCGCCGAGGTTCAGGCCGCGCACGCGCTCGTCGATGCGATCGACGCCGGTCAGGAAGATCACGGGGGTTTCGCGGCCACGCACGCGCCAACGCTCGAGGGTCTCCCAGCCCGAGAGGCCGGGCATGTTCACGTCGAGCAGGATCAGGTCGATGTGCGCGCCGTCGGGCGTCTGCTCGAGGAGCCGCGTGGCGCTCGGACCGTCGTGGGCCTCGATCGTCCGCATCTTCGCCTTCTCGAGCGCGTGGCGTACGAGCAGGCGATAGTCGCGATCGTCGTCGACCAGCAGGATCGTGAGCGGGGTCGTTGGCGTGCGCACGAGAGGCTCTCGCGGGAAGGGCGCCGGGGAGTTGCGCGGAACCTCGGCGAGTTTCGTCGGCCCTGGGGGTCGAGGGATCTACGCAGAGGTCCTCAGTCTAGCCAGGGATCGACCGGGCAAGCCATGTCCCTTCCAAACGGTTCGCGTCGGAAGGGCCTCGGACCGGGCGGCGCCGGATCCGATCGATCCGGCCTCGTTCCAGCGCGCCGTTCGCTCGTGCGGCCCGCGCGGGTAGACTACGCGGCTCGTCCGAAGGCCGCGGCGAGCCCGCGCGCCAACCCCTCGACTCCACGGGCCCGCGGGTCCGCTCTCACGTCCATGGAACCCTACCGTCCGCTCGACTTCTTCCAGCTCGATGACCAGTACTCCGAAGACGAGCGCATGGTGCGCGACACGGTCCGGAGTTGGGTCACCGAACGCTACCTGCCGCTCTGCATGGAGCACTTTGAGAACGGCACGTTCCCGATGGAGACAGTGCCCGAGCTCGCGGAGATGGGCGTGTTCGGACCGACGCTGCCCGCCGAGTACGGCGGCGCGGGCCTGAACAACGTCGCGGCGGGCCTGATCTACCAGGAGCTCGAGCGCGGCGACTCCGGCCTGCGCTCCTTCTGCTCGGTGCAGGGCGCGCTCGTCATGTACCCGATCTTCAGCATGGGTAGCGAGGAGCAGAAGCGGCACTGGCTGCCGAAGCTCGCGAGCGGCAAGGCGATCGGCTGCTTCGGCCTGACCGAGCCCGACTTCGGGTCGAACCCCGGCGGCATGCTCACGGTCGCGAAGAAGGACGGGAAGAACTTCGTCCTGAACGGCCGGAAGATGTGGATCACGAACGGCACCGTCTCCGACGTCGCGGTCGTCTGGGCGCGCCTCGATGGGAAGATCCGCGGGTTCCTCGTCGAGAAGGGCACGCCGGGCTTTTCGGCTCCCGAGCAGAAGCACAAGTTCTCGCTGCGCGCGTCCGTGACGAGCGAGCTCGTCCTCGAGGACGTCCGCATCCCCGAATCCAACTTGCTGCCCAAGTCGGAGGGTCTCAAGGCGCCGCTCTCGTGCCTGACGCAGGCGCGGTACGGCATCGCGTGGGGCGCCCTCGGGGCCGCGCTCTCGTGCTTCGACGAGGCGCTGCGCTACTCGAAGAGCCGCATCGTCTTCGACAAGCCGCTCGCGGGCTTCCAGATCCCGCAGAAGAAGCTCGCCGACATGGCGACGCAGATCACGCTCGGCCAGATGATGGCGCTGCACATGGGCCGGCTGAAGGACCAGGACAAGCTGACGCCGCAGCACGTGTCCATGGGCAAGCGGAACAACTGCCAGCTCGCGCTCGACGTCGCGCGCGTCTGCCGCGACATGCTCGGCGCGAACGGGATCAGCCTCGAATACCAGACCGGCCGTCACATGGTGAACCTCGAGTCGGTGAACACCTACGAGGGCACCTACGACATCCACACGCTGGCGATCGGGCAGGAACTCACGGGCATCCCCGCGTTCCGCTGACGGATCTCCCCGACGATGTCGCTCGCCCCCGCGTCCGCCGGTCCGCGGTGCGCAACCCAGCGCGCATCTGCGCGCTGCGTCGCGGTGTTCCTGGCGTGCCTTGCCGGCGCCGCGCTCGGGTGCTCCCACGGTCCCGAGCGCGCGCCGTTCGTCCTCACGGACGCGAGCTCCGTCGACCCGGAGGTGCTCGAGCTCCTGCGCCAGAAGGTCGACGCCGTGCGCGCCGCGCCGGGCGATGCGGCGCTCCACGGCGCGCTCGGGCTCGTGTACTCGGCGAACGGACTGTGGGAGGGGGCCGAGCGCTCGCTCACGAACGCCGCCGAGCTCGACGCCGCGAATCCCCTCTGGCGCTTCTACCGCGCGCTCGCCCTGCGCGAGGCCGGCGACGCCGCGGGCGCGAAGGCGCTCCTCGTCCAAGTCGCGAGGGAGCTGCCTTCCGTCGCGGGCGTCCACCAGCGCCTCGGTCAGTGGTGCGTCGAGGAAGGCGATCTCGCGACGGCCAAGATCGCGCTCGAGCGCGCGCTCGTGCTCGCGCCCGACCAACCCGACGTGCTGATCGGCCTCGCCAACCTGCGCATCGCTGCGGAAGAGTGGCAGCCGGGGCTCGACCTCGCGCAGCGCGCGCTCAAGAAGGACCCGACCTTGAAGGCCGCGCGCTACGCCGCCGGGCTCGCGCTCCGCGGCCTCGGACGCGAGAAGGAGGCCGCCGTCGAGCTCGCCTCGGGCATGGGCGGCAAGCTCCGGTGGATCGACGATCCGTATTCGGCGGAGGTGCGCGGCTACCGCGTGAGCTACGTCTCGCAGGTCGCGGACGCGACGAGCCGCATGCTCGCCGGGCGCCACGCCGAGGCGCTGCCGATCCTGGAACGCGTCGCGAAGAAGCGGCCGAATGACGTCGACGTGCTCGGGAACCTCGCGGCCTGTCACCAGGAGACCGGGAACCCCGCGCGCGCCGTCGAGATCCTGAAGCGCGCGCTGGAGCTCGACCCCAAGGCGTTCGCGACGCACCTGAACCTCGCCGACGCGTACCTCCGTCTGCAGCGCGTCGAGGACGCCCTGCCGCACGCGCTGAAGGCCTGCGAACTCGCCCCCGACCTCGGCCGCGCGCACCTGATGCGCGCGCGCGCGCTCATGTTGCGCGGGGAGTTGGAGCCCGCGTATCAGGCGCTGCGCGAGTCCGTGAAGCTCGACGCGAACAACCCGACGACGTACGTCGCCCTGTTCGAAGCGTGCGCCCGCTTGAACCGCGTCGACGAGGCGCGCGCGTGGTGCCAGCGCTCCGTCGACCTCGATCCGACGTTCCTACCCGCGCGCGTGAACCTCGCGCACATGCTGATCGTGACCGGCGACCTCGCCGCCGCGCGCGTGCAGATCGACGAGCTGTACCGCCTCGCGCCGCAGAACGAGCGCGTGCTGGCCATGAAGCGCGAGCTGGAGGCGCGCGGACGATGAGCAGGCTCCGGCGTTCGACGCCCATCCTCGCCCCGGTCCTCGTCCTCGGGCTCGCCGCGGCGTGCTCTCAGGCCGCGCCGTCACCGACGCCTTCGTCGCCCGGCGCGCAGGCCAAGAACGCGCCGGCCGGCGCGCCGTGGTTCGAAGAGGTCGCGCGCGCGAGCGGGCTTTCGTTCGACCACGTCCGCGCGAAGACGCAGCGCTTCTGGTTCCCCGAGATCATGAGCGGCGGCCTCGCGTGGCTCGACTACGACCGCGACGGGCGGCTCGATCTCTTCGTCGTGCAGGCGGGCGACCTCGCGCCCGAGGGCCAGGCGATGCCGAGCGATCGCCTGTTCCGCAACCTCGGCGGGGGCAAGTTCGAGGACGTCACCGAACGTGCGGGCCTCGTCGAGAACGCCTACGGCATGGGCTGCACGGTCGGCGACTACGACGGCGACGGCGACCCGGATCTGTTCGTCACGAACATCGGCCCCGACGTGCTGTGGCGCAACGAGGGCGATGGGACCTTCGTCGACGTCACGCGCACGGCCGGCGTCGGCCATCCCGGTTGGGGCACCTCGTGCGGGTTCTTCGACTCGGACAACGACGGCGACCTCGACCTCTTCGTCGTCAACTACATCCGCTGGAGCCCCGAGGCCGAGATGGACTGCAAGTCCAACTACGGCGAGCGCGACTACTGCGCGCCCGTGAACTACAACCGGCCCGCGCAGTCCGTGCTCTACCGGAACGAGGGCAACGGCACGTTCACGGACGCCAGCGAGAGCGCGGGCTTGCTCACCGTGTTCGGCAACGGGCTCGGGCTCGCGCTGGTGGACTTCGACCGCGACGGCTGGCTCGACGCGTACGTGTCGAACGACGGCATGCCGAACCAGCTCTGGATGAACCAGAAGGACGGCCGGTTCGTCGACAAGGCCGTGCCCGCGGGCGCCGCCGTGAATCGCAACGGCGCCGCGGAGGCGAGCATGGGCACCGTGCCCGCGGACCTGAACGCGGATGGGTTCGTCGACCTCTTCATCACGAACCTGCGCGGCGAGACGAAGACGACGTACGTGAACAAGAATGGCGTCTTCACCGATCGCACCGCGCAGACGGGCATGGCGATGGCGAGCCTGCAGTACACGGGGTTCGGCGACGGCTTCGCGGACTTCGACCACGACGGCGAGCTGGACCTCTTCCTCGTCAACGGACGGGTCGGCATGTGGAAGCCCGTGTTCCGCGCGGACGACCCGTATGCCGAGCCGAATCAGCTCTTCCGCGGTCTCGGCGGGATGAAGTGGGAGGAAGTGCTCCCGCAGGGCGGCACGGCGGAGGCGCTCGTGGGCAACAGCCGCGGCGCCGCGTTCGCCGACTACGACGACGACGGCGACGTCGACGTCGCGTACTCGGACAACCACGGGTCGCTCAAGTTGTTGCGCAACGTCACGGCGAAGAAGGGGAGCTGGATCGGCTTCGCGGTCGTCGATGCGAAGGGCGGAGACGTCCCGGGCGCGTTCGTCGAGCTCGACGCCGGCGGGAAGCGCCACACGCGCCTGGTCGCCCTCTGCTCGAGCTACTGCTCGGCGAACGAAGGACGCGTGCACGTCGGTCTCGCCGCGAAGGCGAAGGCGGACACCGTGCGCGTGCGTTGGCCCGGCGGCGCAGTCGAGGAGTTCGGGCCGTTCGACGCGGAGGCGTACCACCGGCTTGCGCGCGGGAGCGGGCGCGTGGTCAAGTAGTCCCGCGCCTGGAGCAAGACGCGGGGCTGCACTTCGGTCTGCTGGGTCGGATCGTTCAGCGGGCCGTAGTCTGTTGCAGTTGGCGAGGTTGCAGCTGTGGTCGTGGTCGTGGTCGTGGTCGTGGTCGTGGTCGTGGTCTGTCGATCGGCTTGCGCCGTCAACAGCTGGGAGGCAAGCTCCGGTGTAGAAGTCTCTGCCTCCCCCGCTTCCCCCGGGCTCGCTTGATGCTCTCATCAAGACCACTGGAGAACTCGCAATGAACTGGCTCGCACCTATCCTCGCCCTTGCCCTGACCATTTGGACCTCCCCGACCACGCCTCCTGTCGACCCTTGTGGATGTGGGCTCTTTGCCGCTCCGTGTGTGGACTGCACTCCACCAGTTGGAGAGACGCAGGCATGCTCTTTCACGGGTACAGTTGATTTTCAAGTCGAGAATGGGCATGCGGGGCACTGTGTGCAGTCTGATTGCATCGGTCCTCCTTCGAACTGCACTGGAAAGGTGACGACTACGGTCTCTGGAGTTTCGGACTGTTGGATTGTCATTGTGCACGAAGGGGGCGTGATTGGGCGGGGGTTGCTCAATGGAGCGCCACTGCCTCCGCAGGTTAGTTTCTCGGCTACATACAAGCTGGATATGCACTGTGAGTCGTCGGACGCAGTCAATGTGAAATTTGGCGGTGCCAATGGCGCGTGCATTGCGTGGAAGAGCTACGAGTGTCGCAACTCGTGGTTCTGGTGGTCTGTGATCGAGGGACGGTTGTCGCCATGTCGCCCAAAACTCTAGTTGCAGTTGTACTCGGACTCGGCGCACTACTCCTAGTGGGGGCGCTGTCGTGGAGCCTCTTCTCAGGCCGACGAATGAAAAGTCCACTCTCTGTGGTCGAGTCGAGGCCTCTTGCGCAGTCAGAAGTTCCGCCAACTGGAGTTGCACCGACTTCGGGGGCGATGGGTACAGAGCGAACCCTCGCCGGGCCACTGCCCTCAAGTACGCGGGATGCGGACGTCGGAGACGTGCCGTCAACTCCGATCGCTATGGAACCTACTCGGTTGTTTCGCGTTCCAAGTGTGCAGGACTGCCTAGAGAGCAATTCGCTGAACCCCAATCGCTTGGTCCTGGATGGAGCCGGGGTTGAGCAACTGAGGGAATTGATCAAGGAGATCAACGAGGGTCTGAGTTCGAAGGAAGAGGAGCGTAGCGAGGCAATCAAGCTGGCCACGGAAGCGCGTTTCTCTAGTGGGGCCTCGGAGGCTCTCGTCGACGCCACTTCGGTTTCAGCTGAAGCTGGTGTGGTTGCTAGCACTGAGCGTGTTTCTTTCGGCTCCGGCCGAAGGACTGGAGTTGCTAGGGTCCGTGACTATTCGAGTCGGGGAGGAGCCTGGAATTGATGGGATGACGTCCGAGCTCCAGGCCGGAGTCCATGCCGGCCTAGTCAGAATTCGAGAGTACATTCGCCGAGCTGGGAACAATTAGAGTCGTCGAGCCATCTGTGGAATACCCTGACACGGCTGCGCGAGCAGCTGCCCACGGTCCTGTCAGATCGTCAATAGATTCGATTGCCTCTGTCAGCCCCGTCCGTTGAGCAGCGGCGTCGCGCGCTCGCGCAACCGCGGCGGCAGTCCGCGGTCGAGCGCGATCAGGATCTCCTCGCGCGTGTACCGCGGCGAGAAGTGCGTGAGCAGGATCGCTTCGTTCTCGAACAGGTCCGCGCGCGCGGCGAGCTCCTTCAAGTGCACGTGCCCGCTCGCGCGCGCCTTCTCGACGGAGACGCGCTCGTCGAGGAACGTGACCTCGAGGATCAGGAGCCGCGCCTTGCGCACGACCTCCTCCCGCTCGACGACGTCGATCAGCGTGTCGCCGCAGAACGCGACCTCGGGCACTTCGAGCACCTCGAACAGGTCCGCGCGACCGGCCGCGCGCAGGCGTGCGATCTCCTCGTGCGGGAGTGCGCGATGCTCCGCGCGCAGCTTCGAGCGCCGCGACCACACCGCGTAGCCCTGACAGGGCGCTCGGTGCGGCGCGAAGAACGGGCGCAGGAAGCGCCCACCCTGGAGCGCGAGTTCGTCGCCCGGCCCGATCACGACGAGCTCGTGGGGGAACTGCGAGCGATCGAGACGCCGCCACACGTCGAAGAGGTCGCGGAACGCCGCCTCGTTCTCGCGCCCGATCACGTAGCGCGGGGGCCGCATGCCGCGCAGGGCGCGCGTCGCGCAGTGCCACACGACTCCGGACAGGTGATCGACGTGCGCGTGGGTGAACGCGACGAGCTCGCGCGCGACCGCGAAGTCGGGCCCGCGGCCGAGGTCGAACGCGAGCTGGAAGCCCGGCAGGTCGATGCACGTCTCGACGCCGCCGGTGGAGACGGCTTCGACGTCGATGCCGGCGAGCTGGAGCATGCGCGGAGTGTGCGCAATGCCCGCGCGTGGCGCCACCGCGTCCGCGCGTGCGAGCGTCGTCCGCGGAGCGCGGTAGCCACGGAGCGCGGCGGCCGCGCGCCGACCGCGCGCCGACCGCGCGCCGACCGCGCGCCGACCGCGCGCCGACCGCGCGGCTGCCGCGCGGCAGCCGCGCGCGGGCCGGTGCGTCCGGCTCGATTCGAGCGTGCGCGCGCACGCGCGCCCGGTAGAGTGCGCGGCCCATGACCGACCTCCTCCCGCTCCTCGAACGCGCCCTCGAGCGCCGCGCCGCGCTCGAGACGCGCCTCGCGGCGGAGGACACGACCGCGCTGCGCTGGTTCCACGGCGTCGCGGAGGGGCGGCCCGGCCTGACGCTCGATCGCTATGGGACGCTGTTCCTCGCGCAGACGTTCCGCGCGCCGCTCGCGCCGGACGAGGTCGAGCTCCTCGCCGCGTTCGTGCGCGAGCGCGGGGTCGCCAGCGCGGGCCCGGGCGCGCGCTTCGCGTGGAACCACCGCGGCGAAACGGCGCACACCGGCGTCCCCGACGAGACGGACGAGGTGTTCCGCGAGGGCGGCGTGAGCTTCGTCACGCGCGCGCGCCACCGCGGGCTCGACCCGTGGCTGTTCCTCGACCTGCGCGCGGCGCGCCGGCGCCTGCGCAGGGTCGCGGCGGGGAAGAGCGTGCTCAACCTGTTCGCGTACACGTGCGGCGCGGGCATCGCGGCCGCCGCTGCGGGCGCGCGCGAAGTCTGGAACGTCGACTTCGCCGCGTCGAGCCTCGAGGTCGGGCGGCGCAACGCGGAACTCAACCGGCTCGATCCCGAGCGCGTGCGCTTCGTGCAGGAGGACTGCCTCCCTGTGATGACGCAGCTCGCAGGCCTCCTCGTGAAGGGGCGCGCGAGCGTGCGCAAGCACACGCGCTTCGAGGCGCGCCGATTCGACGTCGTGTTCCTCGATCCGCCCGCGTGGTCGAAGAGCGCGTTCGGCGCGGTCGACGTCGTGCGCGATTACCCCTCGCTCTTCAAGCCCGCGCTCCTCGCGACCGAGCCGGGCGGGCTCGTCGTCGCGACGAACCACGTCGCGAGCGTCGCGGCGGCGGACTGGACCACGGTGCTCGCCCGCGCGGCGGAGAAGGCGGGCCGTCCGCTCGCCTCGATCGAGGTCGAAGGGCCGGACGACGACGTCCCGGCCTTCGACGGCGCCGCGCCGCTCAAGGTCGCGTGGTGCCGCCTCGCGTGACGCGCCCGGCGGCGGCGCACGCCGTGCACGAGCCGCGCGAGGAGCGCGAGGAGTTCGAGGAGCGCGTCGGCCACGTCAGGCACGCGCCGCGCTTGTGACGCGCCGCGCACGGCGCGTATCCTCCCGCGCGTGACCTCGCCGGCCTCATGGACGCGCGGCGCGCGCCTGCGGGCGGTCGCGTGGAGCGTGCTCGCGAACGCGCTCCTCGGGAGCCTCGTCGGGCTCGCGTGG
The DNA here is from genome assembly GCA_016714045.1 of Planctomycetota bacterium. Lineage (GTDB taxonomy): Bacteria > Planctomycetota > UBA1135 > UBA1135 > JADJNY01. The sequence goes on from JADJNY010000001.1 coordinate 664,474, forward strand.
GTCGGCGGCACGGCGTTCGGGCACGGCGCGCTGCCCGTGCTCTTCGCGCACCTGGCGCTCGTGTCGACGTGCGCGTCGCTCGCGGCGCTGCCGGGGCTCGTGCTCGCGCTCCTCGCGCTCGTCGTATCGAGCCCGCGCGCGCTCGGCTGGATCGCCGCGACGCTGTGGACCGCGTTCCTGTTCCTGCTCTACGCGGACACCGTGATCTACGGCCTCTTCCGCTACCACGTGAACGGCATGGTGTGGAACGTGCTCACGACGCCGGGCGCCGAGGACGCCGTCGCGATCGACGCGTGGACGTGGGGCCGCGCGGCACTCGGCGCCGTCGTCGTGTTCGCGCTCCAACTCGCGCTGTGGCGCCGCGCGTTCGCGCGCGCGGGTCGCGCGGAGCAAGGGAGCGCGCCGCGTCGTGCGCTCCGTTGGACGGGCGCGCTCCTCCTCGCCGTGATCGTGGCGGAGAAGGGGCTCTTCGCGTGGGCCGACCTCGCGCGCGAGCGGTCCGTGACCGCGCTCGCGGGGATGTTCCCGCTCTACCAGCGCCTCACCGTCGGCAAGCTCGCGAGCCGCGTCTTCGGGATGGAGCTCGCCGCGCGGCCCGAGGTCGACCTCGCCGGCGGCGGCATCCTGCTCCAGTACCCGCTCGATCCGCCGCGCGTCGATCCGAACGGGGCGCGACCGAACGTGCTCTTGATCGTCGTCGACTCGCTCCGCTCCGACATGCTGGCCCCGGAGACGATGCCCCGCACGGTCGAGTTCGCCCGCGGCGCGCGCACGTTCGAGAACCACCTCTCCGGCGGCAACGCGACGCGCTACGGCATCTTCTCGATCGTGTACGGCCTCCACGGCGCGTACTGGAAGCCTGTCGTCGAGGAGCATGCGCCGCCCGTGCTCGTGACCACGCTGCAGCAGGCGGGGTACGACCTGCGCGTGTACTCGGGGCCGTCGCAGAACTACCCCGAGTTCCGCTCGACGTGCTGGGTGACGATGGAGGCGAAGGTCGAGGACCGGCTCGTCGCCGTCCGCGGAACGCAGGACAAGATCGCCGCGAAGATCGACGGGGACCGCGAGGTCGTCCTGCGCTTCGAGCGCTGGATGGCGGAGCGCGCGAGCGCGCCGAAGGACGCCGCGAAGCCGCCGTTCTTCGCCTTCGCGCTGCTCGACGCACCGCACGGCTCCTACGCGTGGCCGCGCGACGAGGCGACGTGGTTCGAGCCCGTCGCGGCGAGCGTCGACTACCTCCAGCTCGCGCGTTCGCCGTCGCGCGCCGAGATCGAGCCCGTCTGGAACATGTACCGGAACGCCGTGCGCTGGTCCGACGTGAACATCGGGCGCATGCTCGACGCGCTCGCGGCCGCGGGCGAGCTCGACGACACGCTCGTCGTGATCACGGGCGACCACGGCGAGGAGTTCTTCGAGCACGGCTTCTTCGGCCACACGAGCAACTTCACCGCGGAGCAGACGCAGGTGACGTTCGTGCTCGGTGGTCCAGGCGTGCCGCCGGGGCGCGAGCCGCGCCCGACGTCGCACGTCGACCTCGCGCCGACGATCCTCGGGCGGCTCGGCGTCGATCCGGCGACGCGCGAGCGCTGGTCGACGGGGCTCGACCTCCTCGCGCCCGTCGAGCGCCGCGCGCGAGCGATCGCGTCGTGGGACGAGCTCGCGCTGCAGATCGATCCCGATCCCGCGGCGGGCGGCGGCGGGCTCCTCCGCATCCCGATCGAGGGGCACAAGGGCCTGATCGAGGCCTACGACTTCGGCTGGAAGCGGCCCGCGGACGAGGACGCCTTCGTCCGCGCCCACGCCGCCGAGGTCGCGCGCCTCGCGCTCGAGTGCCGACGGTTCCTGCGCTGAGCGGCCTCGGCTGCGCGCGCGACGTCAGCGCCCGTGCTCGCGGATCCGCTTCGGCCTGCGCGCGAAGTAGTAGATGAGCGCGCCGATCGCGCCCGCGAGCGCCACGACGAGGATCCACGCGATCTTCTCGTTGCCCGTGTTCGGCTCCTTCGTCGCGCACTCGACGAGCATCCAGATCCAGAACCCGAGCATCCCGAGCACGAACACGAACCAGCAGCAGAAGAAGGCCCCGATCCCGAACGCGGCCGCGGGCTCGGCGTCCCGGGCCAGAAGGAGGACGTGCGTCGCGAGCGTCATGGAGAGAGCCTACCTCCGGCGCGCTCCCGGCTTCGAGGCGATCCTCGAGCTTCGCGCCCCACCTCGCGCCAGATCCGAGCGCGCGCTTGCATCCAAGGGCCGGGGACGGCACGAGTGGGGGCGGGGAGATCGCGGATGATCGGACGCATCGTGCTCGGGGGGATCGCGCTGTGCGCGGCGGGAGGCGCGTACCTCGGTTGGCGGCTCGCGCGTGCCGACGTCGAGCTGCCGAAGCTCCCAGCGAGGGCGCTCGCCGTGCTCGCCGCGGAGCCGGACGCCGCGGCGGCGGACGCGGACTCCGCGGCTTGGCGCGCGGAGGAAAGCTCGTCCACGTTCGCGGCGCTCGAGCCCGAGCTCGCGCCGGCGAACGGACGCCGCGCTCGCGTCGCGCTCGGCTCGGCGTCGCGCGGCGCCAGCGACGCGGAAGCCCCCGAGGCGGAGCACGCGCTCCCCGGCGGGCGCGCCCCCCTCGCGGCGCCGACGACGCACGCGGAGGCCGTCGCGGTCGTCGACGCGCTCTGCGACGACGGCGTGCGCGGGAACGCGATGCGCGCGGTCCGTGCGCTCACCGAGGCGGGGCCGATCGCCGTCCCAGCGCTCGCGCGCGCGCTCGACTCGCGGGACGAGCAGCAGCGCGCGCTCGCCGCGTGCACGCTCGCGTGGATCGAGGGCAGCCCGAGGAGTCCGGCGCTCGCGCGCGAGCTCCTCGCCATCCTCACGCCGGAACCGGGCCAGCGCTTCCACGCCGTCAGCGCGCGCCCCTGGCACGCGAGCGTCGGGCGCGCGAACGTCGACGAGCGCTGGGTCGCGTTCCGCGCGCTCGAGGCGGACGCCGAGCTCTTCGCGCACGTGGAGCGCGCGCTCGAGGCGCGGCTCGACGGCGCGGATCCCGTGCAGCGCTTCGACGCGGCGCGGCTCGTCCTCGCCCACCCGAACGCGCGGTCGCGTCGAGCCGCGCTCGACGTGCTCGTGCGACACCTCGAGGACAATGCGCTCTCCGACGACGCGGCGATCGCGATGCGGCTCCTCGCGCGCGCCGGTGCCGAGGCGCTGCCTTCCGTCCTGCCCGCGGTGCCCGGGCGCGACGAGCAGTCGGCGACGCTGCTCGCGCACCTGCTCTCCTACCTCGATCCGTCGCATCCGGCCGCACGTCGCGTCGCGCCGAAAGCGCTCGCGCGGATGGGCTTCCGCGCCGGCGACATGGTGGCGATGGAACTCACGGGCCCGCGCTGACGCCCTGCGCGCTCAGTGCGGGACGTCCGTGTCGTCCTCGTCTTCTTCGTCGTCGCCGCCGACGGCGGCACCCTCGGTCTCCTCGATGCGCTCGAGCGCGTACTCGATGTCCGAGATGACCTTGTCGAGGTGACCCTGCTCGTCGGGCTCGAGGTTGCCCGAGCACTTGTCGCGCAGCATCGACAGGTCGTCGAGCAGCATGCGCGCGTTCGGCAGGTTCTTCGTCCGCTCGCGCGTGATCGGGTTCTCGATCAGGCCGAGGGACATCATCGCCTGGAACGAGAGGCGCGTGATGAAGAGGCGGAAGTTGCCGCCGGGGAGCGGCACGTCCGACGCGCGGCGTTGACCTTGGTTCACGCGTGCTCCAGGGCTTGGATCCGGCCGCGCCCGCCGTTCTTCGAATGCGCGAGCGCCGCCGCGACGAAGCCGCGGAACACCGGGTGCGGCTTCAGCGGGCCGCTCTGGAACTCGGGGTGGTACTGCACGCCGACGAAGAACGGATGCCCTTCGAGCTCGACGATCTCGACCAGATCGCGCTCCGGGTTCAGCCCGGAGAGCCGCAGGCGCGAGCCTTGGAAGCGCGCGCGGTACTCGTTGTTGAACTCGAAGCGGTGGCGATGGCGCTCGGAGATCCGCTCCGACCCGTAGAGCCGGTGCGCGAGCGACCCGCGCGCGACCGTGCACGGGTACGCGCCGAGGCGCATCGTGCCGCCTTTCTCGTGCAGGTTCTTCTGGTCCGGCATCAGGCAGATGACCGGGTGCGGCGTGTGCGGCGAGTGCTCGTACGTGTGCGCGCCCTCGAGGCCGAGCACGTCGCGCGCGAACTCGATCACGGCGCACTGCATGCCGAGGCAGATGCCGAAGAAGGGGAGGTTCGTCTCGCGCGCGTGGCGGATCGACTGGATCTTGCCCTCGAGGCCGCGCTCGCCGAAGCCGCCCGGCACGAGCAGACCGTCGACGCCGTCGAGGAGCGAGAGCCCCTGCGTCAGCACGTCCTCCGCGCGCACCTTGCGCACGTTGACCTTGCAGCGGTTCGCGATCCCGGCGTGCGTCAGGGCCTCGTAGATCGACTTGTACGCGTCGTGGAGCTCGATGTACTTGCCGACGACGGCGATCTCGCAGGCGTCCTTCGTCGTCCGGATGTCCTCGAGCATCGCGCGCCAGTCGTCGAGCTTCGTCTCGACGTCCTTTGCGAGCGAGAGTCGCTCGACGATGAGCTGGTCGAGCCCCGCGGCGACGAGGTCCGTCGGCACCTGGTAGATCGAAAACTCGACGTCGCGCTCCTCGATCACGGCCTCGGGGCGGACGTTGCAGAAGAGCGAGATCTTCTGCGCCATCTCGCGCGTCATCGGCTGCTCGGTGCGGCAGATCAGGATGTCGGGCTGGATGCCGATCTCGCGCAGCTTGCCGACCGACTGCTGCGTGGGCTTCGTCTTCAGCTCGCCCGACGCGCGCAGGTAGGGGAGTAGCGTCAGGTGCACGAAGATCACGTCGCCGCGCGGCTTCTCGAGCGCGAACTGGCGCACGGCCTCGAGGAACGGGAGGCTCTCGATGTCGCCGACCGTCCCGCCGATCTCGGTGAGCGCGACGTCGACCGGCTTCCCCGCCGCCTTCTCGGCGGCGGAGACGCCCTCGTGGATCGCTTCCTTGATCGCGTCGGTGATGTGCGGGATCACCTGCACGGTGCGGCCGAGGTAGTCGCCGCGGCGCTCCTTCGCGATCACCTGCGAGTAGATCTTCCCGCTGGTGTAGTTCGACGCCTTGGTCAGCTTCGCGTGCGTGAAGCGCTCGTAGTGGCCGAGGTCGAGGTCGGTCTCCGCGCCGTCGTCGGTGACGTAGACCTCGCCGTGTTGGAACGGGCTCATCGTGCCCGGGTCCACGTTGATATAGGGGTCGAGCTTCTGCATCGAGACCGTCAGGCCGCGGCGCTCGAGGATCATGCCGATCGCGGCCGAGGTGAGGCCTTTTCCGAGGCTCGAAACGACACCGCCCGTGATGAAGATGTGCTTGGTCATCGCGCTCCGCCGCTCCCAGGTCTCGCAGCCCGTTCGTCGATCCTCGTCACGCCTCCGGATCCGGGAGGCGGGCCGCCGCGCGCCGCCCAGCGCGCGACGAAGCGCTCGTAGTCCGCTTCGGTGTCGATGCCCTCGGGGACGCGCTCGGCATCGAGCACGCGGATGCGCCGACCGGCTTCCAGCCAGCGCAACTGCTCGAGGTTCTCGAACACCTCGAGGCGACCCGTGGGCAGCGAACGAAACGACTCCAGCGCCACGGGAGTGAAAGCGTACACGCCGATGTGGCGTCGGTGAATGGTCCAGTCGGCGGAGTTCGTTCCGCCGTCGCGCGCGTGGCCCGACGCGGGGATCCGAGCGCGGGAGAAATAGAGCGCATCGCCGCTCCGGTCGCGCACCACCTTGACCACGTTCGGGCGCTCGGCGTCCTCGGCGCGCTCGATCGGGCCGCAGAGGGTCGCCATCTCGACCGCGGGGTCCGTGAAGGCCAGGACGAGGCGCGCGAGGTCTTCGGGGGCGAGCTCGGGCTCGTCGCCCTGCACGTTCACCAGGACGTCCGCTCGCTCCCCCGCGCGCTCGAGCGCCTTCCAGGCTTCGTGGATGCGGTCCGTGCCGCTCGTGTGGTCGAGGCGCGTCATCACGGCCTCGATCCCGGCGCGGCGCGCGGTGTCCAGGATCTCCTCCGCGTCCGTCGCGAGCACGACGCGCGCGAACGCGCCGCTCGAGCGGACGTTGGCCACGGTGTGCGCGAAGAGCGGCGTGCCCGTCCGGGCGAGCAGCATCTTGCGCGGGAGCCGCTGCGAGGCGAGGCGCGCCGGCACGAGCGCGATGGCCCGCGGACCCGACGCCGGTGCGGACGCGCTCACTGCACCTTGCCCGCGGTCGAACCGGGGCGCTTCGGCTTGGACGCGGGCTTCCCTTGCGACGTGCCGTTCCACTCCGGCGGGCTGTCGACGGCCTGCATCTGGATCGTCGCGTTCCAGAGCTGCACGAAGTCGTTCGCGGACTTGAGGAAGCGCGTGCGCTCGTCCGCGGGGCTCTGGTCCGTCACGAGCCAGTGCCGGACGCCGCCGTCCATCTGGATCTCGAGCGCCTGCGCCTTGGAGCCGGCGGGGAAGGACTGCGCGGCGCCGGCGCGCGCCTGGTCGAGGGCGCCCTGCTCCTTCAAGCGGTCGAGGAGCGCCTGCACGACCTCGTCGGACTGGATCTTCCGGTAGGCCTGCTCGATCGGCACCTTCTGCGAGTAGTACTCGTGCGGGTTCGTGTGCGACTCGTTGACGAGCTCGAACTTGCGGCCCGAGGCGAAGGCGAGGTACGTGACGCGCACCGGGTGCCCCGTGACGGCGTGCTGCGGCGGCTTCACGTTCCAGTCGACGCGCTCGTCGCTCGCGTCGGAGGCGGCGGACGAGGAGCTCGCGGAGGAGCCGCGCGGCGTCGAGCACGCGCCGGCGAGGAGCAGCAGGGGCAGGACGAGGGCGTGGAGGCGGTGCCGGCGCATGGGTTCGGGCGGGGCGGTGGTCGTTCCGCGCCCGGATGGGGAGCCCGATCCGCGCAGGGTAACTTCGCGCGCTGCGAGCGACAAGGACGGCGGGCCGCGGGGCCGGATCAGTCGGGGAGCGGCCGTCCGTCGTTCGCGACGCGCGCGAGCGGGTGCACGGAGAGGAAGAACGCGCCGACGCGGACGAGGTCGTCGCCGCTCCACTGGAGGCCGTCCTCGGACTCGAGCACGGCGCTCGCCGGGTTCGGCTCGGGTTGGACGCGCGGCGCGAAGGTCACGGGATCCGCGGGCACGAAGCGCGCCGTCACGACGCGCTCGCCGCGCTCCTTCAAGGCGACGGGGTCGAGCTCGACGAGCTCCATCCAAAGCCGCAGCGGCACCGCCTCGCCGCGCCGGTACCCGCCGCCGACCGGGCGCCACGGCGCGTCCGCGGCGAAGGGCGTCGTCGCGGGCACGAGCGGATAGCCCTCGCTGACGATCTCGCCCGCGCGCCACTGCGACGTCGGGTAGGCGCCCCACGCGCCGCGGTGGTCGTTCTGCCACGTGTTGCGCTCGTCGAGCGCGGTCAGGCGGTCGACGATCGTCAGGTCGCGCGTGACGCCCGTCGGCGTGTACCAGTGGTACGTGATCCAGCTCCACCCGTGCGGCGGCAGCGTGCGGACCTCGTAGCCGAGCAGCACGATGCGCTCGCCGCTCCCGTCCGCGGCGACGAACGCGGCGGGCGGCGGGAGCGCGCGTTTGGCGCGAAAGTGCTCGGGGTCGACGCCGCGGCGCACGTCGAGGAAGCGCGCGGCGGAGCGGGAGCTCGTGCGGCGCTCGAGCAGGTAGAGCGGGCCCGTCTCCGTCTGCCGTCCGTGCCCCCACACGAGCTCGCGCACGTCGAAGTGCGCGGCGGTCCACTCGAGCAGGTCCGGGTGCTGCGAGAGGACGGGCTGGTGCGCGACGAAGAGGTCGAGCTCTTCGAGCACGGCGAAATCGCGGCCCTTCTGCGCGTCGTCGAATTTGGGCCAGCCCGTGAGCTGATGGGGGAGCTTGACGAGCTCGACGCCCGGTTCCTGCCGCAGGTAGACCGCCCAGTTGTACGCGGCCGCGATTCGCACGGGCTCGGGCACGCGCGGCGGCGTCGAGGCGCGCGCGGCCGCGGTCTCCGCGGCGTAGAGCTCCCGCGCGCGCGCGTTCGCCGCGTCCATCGCGTCCCAGTACGCGCCGAAGCGCTCGTGTGGCAGCGACAGGAACATCGCGAGGCCGAGGGCGACCGCGGGCGCGAGCAAGAAAACGCCGAGCGCGCGCCGCCACGCGACGCTGCGCACGATCGAGAGGAGCGCGACGAAGCCCCACGCGCCGACCGGCGCCAGGCCGGGGAGCAGCGGGATCCAAAGGCGGAAGTCCTTCGAGCCCTTGTTGAACGTCGCGGCCGCGAACACGAGGAACGCGAGCGTGAGGACCGTGCTCTTCCAGCTCGCTCGGACGATGCAGAGCACCGCCCCGATCACCGTGCACGCGAGCACGGGCACCACGAGGAAGTGGTGGAGGTACTCGAAGTACCAGTAGGGCCCTTGGAGTCCCTTGTAGCCGATCGCGCCGAGGTCGGGCGGCGCTTCGAATTGCACGCCCTGGTACGCGAGCACGAGCTCGTAGATCGGCCGGGCGATCTGCGTCAGACCGACGCGATGGAGCAGCGAGTACGTCACGCTGCCGAAGTTCGTCACGAGGTAGAGCTTCAGGCTCGCACCGGGTTCGCCGTACATGGCCCAGTCGATCAGCGTCTGCACGACCGCTGCGACGCCGAGTCCGCCGAACGACGCGAGCCACGAGCTCCGGTGCTTCCAGCGATCGCGCACGATGAGCAGTGCGAAGAGCGGGAGCAGGATCGCGATCGACTTGTACGCGACGAGAAAGCTAGCGCCGAACCACAGGCCCGCGATCCACGCGTCGCGTCGTGTTCCGCGTTCGAGCACGCGTTCGAGCCCGAGCGCGAGACACAGCCCCGCCGCGATGCCCGACTCCGCTTGCGCCGAATACTGCAGGAAAAGCGGGTTCGCGCCGACGAACAGCGCCGCGACGAGGCCCGCGTTCCGACCCGCGAGGCGCGCTCCCAAGCGCGCGACGCGGTGCACGAGCCGAGCGCGATCTGCAGGAGGTACGTCGCCCACACGACTCCGCGTCCATCGGGGAGCCCGAGCGCGTCCGCGACGACGAAGAACGGGATCAGGAGCGCCGAGAAGCCGATCGGACGGATCGAGACCGAGTCGACCATCGCCTCGCCGCGCACGAGGCTCCGCGCGCGCTCGAGGTACTCGACGGAATCGGCGCTCTGGTAGCCGTCGAGCGCGCTCCACGCGAGGAGCTGCAGGGCGAGCGTCAGCCCGAGCACGAGGAGCAGCGCCGGATCCACGAGCCCGAGCGTCGGCGCGCGCTCGTTCCAATCGGGCGACCGGCCGGGGGCGTCGGTGCGCGAGGGGGCCGGCGACGAGGCGCTCATCGGGCGCCAAGGTAGCGAGCGGGCGCGGGGGACCGGGAGCGTCCTCCGCCGCCCGGATGCGTTCTCCACCGGATCTTCCACACGTTCTTCACCCGCCGGGGGAGGCCCCCTGGTCCTTGTGTCACGACCCCCTCTCAACACCGCATCGTGTGGGGAATCGGAAAAAAGGCTTGGACTCGCTCCCCGGCGATTGCCATAACGGCCCGCGCGGCGCAGGCCTCGAGATCCCACGCGGCGCCGTCAACACAACCCCCTGTCCGATCCAGATTTGAGCACAGCGCGCGCTTCCATGGGCAAGCTCGAAAAAGTCATCGTCCTCTCCGTCCTGTTCGTGATCGCGGTGATCCTCGTGGTGTCCTTGACCACGGACAACCCGATCGACAAGAAGAACGTCTCCGTCCTGGGCCAGCCGACGCCCAAGGTCGCCGGGACCGAGGTGTCGCCCGCGGGGAATGCCGCTGGCGGGTCCGTCGCCCCGGGCGCCCAGGTCGCGAGCGCCCCGGGCGCGACGCCGACGGCCCAGCCCGCGGCGCTCCTGAACTCGAGCGTGACCCCCGGCGCGACGCCCGCGACGACGACGCCCGCCGCGCCCGGTGCCGGCGCGCCCGCGCTCTCGCAGCCCGCGACGACGAACGTCCTGCCGCAGGGCTCGATCCTGCTCTCGACCGACGGGCTCTCCGACTCGTACCTGCCCGACATGAAGTTCTACACGTGGCAGCCCGGCGACACGTTCCGCGGCGTCGCGAACACGTACTACGGCGACTGGCAGAAGCTGACGCTCCTGCGCCGCGCGAACGAAGGCCGCAAGAACGTGCAGCCCGGTGAGAAGATCCTGGTGCCCGTGTTCGACCTCGACGCCGTGCCCGGCGTCGCCGCACCCGCGCCAAGCGTCGCGAAGAACGTGAAGAACGCCGCCGGCAAGGTCACGGAGAAGGCCGCGACGGACGCCGCCGCGAAGAAGGGCTCGAAGTCCACCAAGGCGAACGACACCGCGGTCGCGCCGAGCGGCGGCGGCAAGATCCACGTCGTGAAGGAAGGCGAGAGCCTCTGGAAGATCGCCAAGGCCGAGCTCGGCAACGGCGCGCTCTGGGAGAAGATCTACCAAGCGAACAAGGACGTGATGAAGTCGCCGGAAGCCCTGAAGACCGGCATGAAGCTCAAGATCCCCTGAGATCGAGTGTACGTCCGCACGGAACGCAGCGAGGAGCGGCTCACGGGCCGCTCCTCGCGCTTCGTTGGTGCGCGTCTGCTCCGCGGGCAGAGCAGAAGGCGCGCAGTGAGCACGCGCACGCGTTCGAGACTCGGCCTGCTGCGCGTCCGGCGCTCGTGCGCGCTTCGCGCTGGGTAGGCACGGCAGTACCAGGAACGCCGGAACGAGCCGGGTAGAAGCGTCGATCGTCGGGTCGCGTCGAGGGCTCTAGAGTCCGCGTCGTCCGAGGCCGGACATCGGCGCTGCGCGTGGCGCGGTCGTGTCCATCGGCCGCCCCCGTCTTCAGTTCGAGGCCCGCGCATGACCACCCGCATCCTGTTCTCCCTCCTCCTTTCCAGCGTCGCCCTGTCCGTCGGGTGCGCGAACTCCGGTCGACACGCCGAGTCGAACGAGGCCATGGTCGAGCGCCTGCCGGCCCGCGACCGGACGCGCATCGACGACGCCCGCGCGGAGCGCGACCGCCGCGGCGACGAGCTCGCCGCCGCGAAGCAGGACGCCGTGCGCTCGCGCTCGGAGCTCGAGGTCGCGAAGAAGGGTCTCGAGGTCGCCGAGGCGCGCGTCGCGAAGGCCCAAGCCTCCGTGCACGTCGCCGAGTCCGGCTCGACCGACGAGCTGGAAGCCGCACGCGACGCGTTGACCGAGGCGCAGGCCGGGCTCGCGGCGCCGCGCGCGGAGATCGGTTGGCGCGCGTGCGACATCGTGCGACGCGACGAGGGCGTTCACGTCGCTGGTCGCAAGCACGAGCTCGCCAGCGCGCAGGTCGACGCGATCACGGCGCGGGCCGTCGGCGGACTCGATCGCACGAGCACGGACTCCACGCAGCTCGAGCTGCACGAGAAGCGCGTGCGCGACTGCGAGAAGGAGCTCGCGCTCGCTCAGGTTCAATTCGACGCGGCGGCGCGCGAGTGCACGCTGGCGGAGGACGCCTACAAGGCCTCCGCGGAGCCGAGCGCGAAGGGCTGAACGTCGCAGCGCGTGCGCGCTCCGCCGGCTGCACTCGCAGCGGCGCGAGCGCGCGACTCGTCCATACCGAGCGGCGGCCCCACGGCTTGCGCTCGGGTCGGCGCGCGCGCGACTCGTCCCTACCGAGCGGCGGCCCCGCGGCTTGTGCCTGGGGCGGCGGCGCGCGCGACTCGCTACCGCAAGCCGAACCGATCGAGCTTCTTGTAGAGGTGGCTGCGCTGCATGCCGAGGCGCTCGGCCGTGCGCTTCACGTTGCCCTCGTTCTGGGCGAGCTTGAGCTCGAAGAAGAGCTTCTCGCTCTGGTCCTTGAACTCCTCGAACGTCGGCGCGTCGAACGGATCGGCGCCGAGGCGCGCGCGGTTCGCCGCGGGCTGCGCGAGCGCAGGGCCGTCCTCGAGCACCTGGTCCAGGTCCGCGCGCGTGATGTCCGCGCCGGTCGCGAACACGGTGGCACCCTCGATCAAGTTCTTCAGCTGGCGCACGTTGCCAGGGAAGTCGAGCGCCACGAGCAGCTCGAGCGCGTCCGGCGCGAGGCCGCGCGGGCGCTGGCCCGAGCGCGCCGCGATGTCGGCGAGGAACGCGCGCGCGAAGAGCGGCACGTCCTCGCGCCGCTCGCGCAACGGCGCGAGCCGCAGCGGGACCACGTTCAAGCGATAGAAGAGGTCGAGACGGAACGTCTTCGCCTCGACCGCCGAGTTCAGGTCCGCGTTCGTCGCCGCGATCACGCGGATGTCGACCGGGATCGACTTGCTGTCCCCGACGCGCGTGATCTCGTGCGTCTCGAGCGCGCGGAGCACCTTCGCCTGCGCCGCGAGCGGCATGTCGCCGATCTCGTCGAGGAACAGCGTGCCCTCGTGCGCGGCCTCGAAGTGGCCGATGCGCCGCTCGAACGCGCCGGTGAAGCTGCCCTTCTCGTGGCCGAACAGCTCCGACTCGATCAGCTCGTCGGGGATCGCCGCGCAGTTCACCGTGATGAAGGGACCGGCAGCGCGCGGGCCCGCGAGATGGATGTTGCGCGCGACGACCTCCTTGCCCGTTCCGTTCTCGCCCGTGATCAGCACGGACGCCATCGAGCTCGCCACCTGCTCGACCTGCGCGCGCAGGCGCTGCATCGCCGCGGAGTCGCCGACGAGCTCCCACCGCGCGGAGAGCTGCTTCCGCAGGCTCTTGTTCTCGGCGGCGAGCTTCTGTTCGCGGAGCGCGCCGCGGATCGTCACGCGCACGCGGCTCTCGTCGAGCGGCTTCTCGAGGAAGTTCGCGGCCCCCTTCTTCATGGCCTCGACCGCCGTCGCGACGTCGCCGTGGCCCGACACGAGCACGACCGGCGGCGGCGACTCGCGCTCCTGGATGCGCTCGAGCAGCGTGAGCCCGTCGACCTGCGGCATCTTGAGGTCGGTGAGCACGAGCGCGGGCGCGCGACCGCGCGCGGCCTCGGCGTCGAGGCGTTTCAGCGCCTCCGCGCCGTCCTTGGCGGTCCACACCTCGAAGCCGTCGTACTGGAGCATCATCTCGAGCGCGAGGCGGATGTCCGCGTCGTCGTCGACGACCAGGATCGGGGTGCGCGCGCTCGCTTCCGGCTTCGTCTGGGCCATGCGCGGATCATCGCAGGCCCGCTCCAGCGCCACAATCACCGGCGCGCCGCGCCCGTCCTCGAGCGCGCGGTTGATCGCGCCACGTCGCGATGGCATGGTCGCGCGCGATGCGCTGGATGGACGAGTTCGAGGCGAAGCTCGCGCGCGAGGGCGTGCTCGTCGCCGGCGTCCTCTCGGGCACGTCCGCGGACGGGATCGACGTGGCGCTCGCGCGCTTCACGGGGCGGCGCGCCGCGACGACGACGCCCGCCGGATTGGAAGCGGGTTGGGAGCTCGACGCGCCGACGCTCGCGCACTTCGAGACGCTCCCGTTCGAGCCCGCGCTCCACGCGCGCGTCCGCGCCGTGCTCGACGGCGCGCCGTGCGGACTCGCCGAGACGGCGCGCCTGCACTGCGACCTCGGCCGCGCGTTCGGGGCCGCCGCGCGCGTGGTCGCGGAGCGCGCAGGGGCCGCGATCGACCTCGTCGGCAGCCACGGCCAGACGGTGTGGCACCACGACGGAGTCGAGCCCACGGGGCCCGCGACGCTCCAGCTCGGCGACGGCGACTTCGTCGCGGAGGCCGCGGCGGCGCCCGTCGTCAGCGACTTCCGTCAGCGCGACGTCGCGGCGGGGGGCGAGGGCGCGCCGATCTCCGCGCTCGCCGACGACCTGATCTTCGCCCGCGCGCCGCGGCCGTGCGCCGTGCTCAACCTCGGCGGCATGGGCAACCTGACCCTGCTCTTCGCGCGGCGCGAGGACACACTCGCCTTCGACACGGGGCCCGCGAACAGCCTGCTCGACGGGCTCGCGCGCGAGCTCTTCGCCGCGCGTTTCGACGCGGGCGGCGAGCGCGCCGCGCGCGGCCGCGCCGACCCGGCGCGCATCACGCGGCACCTCGCCCATCCCTTCTTCGACCGGCCGCCGCCGAAGAGCACCGGCCGGGACACCTTCGGCGCCCCGTGGGTGCGTGCCTTCGTCGCGGAGGCCGTGGGGGAGCGCCGCGGCCTTTCCGAGGTCGAACGGTGCGACCTCCTCGCCACGGGAGTCGAGCTCGTCGCGCGGAGTGTCGCCCTGGCGCTCGAACGCTGGTCGCCCGAGCGCCTGCGCGCGCTGCACGTCGCGGGCGGCGGCGTCCACAACCGCGCCCTCCTCGCCGCGCTCGAGCGCGCGACCGGGCTCGAGGTCGCGTCGAGCCGCGCGCTCGGGGTCGATCCCGACGCGCGCGAGGGGCTCGTCTTCGCGACGCTCGCGCTGCGGTGCGTGCTCGGCGTCTCCGTCACCGCGCCGGGGGCCACCGGGGCGGCGCTCGGCCGGCCGCTCGGGAAGTGGAGCCCGCCCGCGTGGGCGCCGGCCAACGGCACGCCCGCCCGGGCTCCGCAAGCACCGCGCGCGGAGTGAGATCGGAGCTTCCGGGGCGCCGTCTGGTTGCCGCGCGCCGGCGGCGGGGTAGGGGAGGGCCGAGCGGCGTCCGGTCCCACCGGCGAACGCGTCGGGAACGGTGCGCGTTGACCGTCCGCCCGCCGCCTTCTCGGCTTGACCGGAACCCCCGCGCCGCTATCATCCCGCAACCGCTTTCCGGCCAAGGCCTTGTCCGCCGCGCGCGACGGCTCCCGGAGGCGCCCCCCCCTCCCCCTCGACTGCACCGCGTCGCACTCGACGCGAAGGAACTCGACATGACCGGACTGCGCCGGACGATGGGCTTCGTCTTCGCCCTGGCCGCCTTCCAAGCTCCGCTCTGGGCCACGAACCTCGATGAGGTCACGGACACCTTCAAGCAAGGCGTCGAGCAGTGGCAGCGGGGGCACGAGAAGGAAGCGCTGGACCTCTTCAAGAAGGTGCTCGCGTCGTCGCCCACGCAGGAGTCGGCCTACGCGCTCTGGACGGATCCGGACATCGGGTACGCGGTCTGGCGCGAGCTGCTCACGTCGGGCGGGGAAGCGGAGCTCGTCGCGAAGCGCCTGATCGACCTCGCGCGGGTCGAACGCAAGGCGCGCGCGAACAACGAGGACGCGATCAAGGCCCTCGTCGCCGAGGCGACGGGCTCCGACGATCCGGTCGCGCGCCGCTCCGCGATCCAGAAGCTCTCGGCCGACCACGGGGAGTACGCCGCGGCGTTCCTCGTCGGGTTCCTCGGCTCGGGGATGAGCGACCAGGACAAGACCGTCCGCGCGATGGACACCCTGAACCGCATGAGCACGGACGTCGTCGTGCCGCTTTGCACGGCCCTCGCGAGCGAGGACGCCGTCCAGCGCCGCAACCTCTGCCACGTTCTCGGCACGATCGGCGACAAGCGCGCCGCGGGCTACCTCGCCTGGCTCGCCGCGAGCGACGCCGACGGCTCGGTCAAGTCCGCCGCGCAGGACGCGATCCAGCGCGCGAAGTGGGGCCAGGTCGACGCGGTGAAGGCCTTCCTCGCCGCGGGCGACGGGTACCACCACCGCAACCTCCGTGACGAGGAGTACAGCGACGTCGTGTGGAGCTGGACGGGCGGCAAGCTCGTCCCGACGCCGATCCCGCGCGCGATCTACAACGACGAGCTCGCGAAGACCGCCTACGACCACGCGCTGACGGCCAACCCGGCCTCGGTCGAGGCGCTCGCGGGCCTCGCGCGCAGCTACGTCGCGGAGGCCTCGAAGCTCGAGCTGCTCGAGAAGTCCGGCAAGGACGTCGGCACGTGGAAGTCGAAGGTCGACGAAGCCCGTCTCGCCGTCCACGCCGCCGGCGTGCCGGCGCTCGACGTCGCGCTCGGCTGGGCCGTGAAGACGAACGACAGCGGGACCGGCGCGGCGCTCTGCCGCGTGCTCGGCTCGCTCTGCAAGGAGCCCTGCGGCAGCCTCAACGCCGCGCTCGCGAGCAACGAGGGCGCGCTGCGCTCCGAGGCCGCTGTGGCACTCGCGACGATCGGCCTGCGCGCCGGCGCCGCTCCGAGCGCGGACCACGTCCGCCTCCTCGGCGAAGCCGTCGGTCGCGAGGTCGTGCGCCTCGCGTTCGTGATCGACGCCGACGAGGCGCGCGGGGCGGCCCTCCAGGCCGGCCTCGAGAAGATGGGCATGTTCGTCAGCCGCTGGGACTCGGGCGCGAAGGCGCTCGCGCTCGCGCGCCGCACGGGCGGCCTCGACATCGTCCTCGCGTCGGACAAGCAGAAGGACATCACGCTCGCCGAGATCGTCGACGAGCTGAAGTCGGACGAGCGCCTCGGCTCCGTGCCGGTGGTCGTCGTCGCCGAGTCGGAGGAGGCTTCGCAGCCCTTCGGCGAGCGCGTCGCCGGCCTCGTCAAGAGCGCCGACGACCTCAAGGTGGTCCAGGACCAGCTCGCGTCGGGCCTCGGCGGCGATCGCGCCCTCGCGGACGACCTGGCGCGCCGCGCGGCCGAAGTCCTCGCGCACGTTTCCCATGGTGGTGCGGTCGACCTCGGTGCGACGCTCGGCGCCCTCCAGGGGGCCGTCGTCAACCGTCCGGACGGCGTGGCGATCCCGGCGATGGCCGCGCTCGGCAACGCCGGTGGTGCGACGCAGGTCCCGGCGCTGCTCGGTGTCCTCGCCGACGAAGCGCGCTCGGAAGGCGTCCGCATCGCGGCCGCGCACGCGGTCTCGGGCATCCTCGGGCGCAACTCCTCGGCGGTCGGCGCCGAGGGCGCGGGCCAGCTCCAGACCGTGGCCGCCTCGGGCGCTCCGGTGCCCGTCCGCGACGCGGCGGCGCGCGCTCTCGGCCTCGTCCAGATGGACGCGGCGACGCGCGTCGAGCTCCTGCGCAAGCTGCGCGCGGGCACGCCGGCCGCGAACTGAGCGGCTCGAAACGCGGACCGGCGCCGAAGAAGGCGTGCGCGCTGGTCCGCGCGACGCTAGAATCCCGCCCCGCGCACGCGGAAGTCCCTTCTGCGGGCGCGGCGGCGAGGAATCGCCCGGGGGCGCTCAGCCCCGGCGGCCTTCCCGGCCGACAACGAGTCCAACGCGGGCCAGAGTAGCACAACGGTAGTGCACCGCTTTCGTAAAGCGGGGGTTACGGGTTCAAATCCCGTCTCTGGCTCCACCTCTCGAGCCGCAGGCGCACGCCGCGGCTCGCCGTGTTTTCCGGGCCGCTGCGGCTCGTCCGGAACGACGCGCGCCGGCGCCGAGGTATGCCGAGGTTCCGTCGCGGCCGGCCTCGACCTCCCCGCCCGGTGACGGCACGATCGCGCCATGCCGCACCGCGATCTCGCCCGCCTGGAGGCCCTCCGCGACCGCTTCGGACTCGCCGCCGCGCGGGAGAAGACCGCGCTCGTCGCCCGACTCCTGCGCGCCTCGCTGCGCTCCGCGCGCGAGGTCGAACGGCTGCACGAGGCGCTCGTGTTCCTGCGGGCCTACCCCGACGACGCGCGCCTCCTCGCGCTCGTCGTGCGCGGGCTCGAGCGCTTCGATCGCCGCGCGGACCTGCGCCGCCATCGCGAGGCGATCGCGGACACGGGCATCGCCGGTACGGACGTGCGCTTCCGCTTCTACCAGCCGACCGCGGCACGGCTCGCCCGGCGCTACCCCGGCGCGCTCTGGATCGACTGGGAGGAGTTCGACGCCGAAGAGCGCGGCGCGACGCTCCTGTCGCAGCTCCTGCCGTGGGCCGAAACGCAGTCCCTGGACGACGAGCGATCGCTGCGCGAGCGGCTCGACGCGCTGCGCGGCCGGGGCGAGGGCGACGGCGCGTTCCTCGTGCGGCGGATCGACGCGCTGCCGGCCGCGCGCGACCTCGTGCGCCACGTCCACGACGAGCTCGACCCGCCGCTCGTGTTGCGCGCGTCGAAGGGAACGCCCTCGCGTTCGCGCGCCGTGTTCGACGGCGCTCCGCGCGCGTTCCAGGCGCGCGAGCTCCGCCGCGAGCGTCCCGTGCTCGCCGCGACGCTGCAGGAACCGCCGCGTTCGATCCGCGCGCTCGCGCCGAACGAGGCGCGCGCGCTCGTGGAGCTCGCGCAGGACGCGATGGCCGTGCGCGCGCGCGACCTGGACGCGTTCATGTACGCCGACGAGCGCGACGCGCGCCTTGTCGACTGCGGCGACGGGCTCGCGTTCGCCGCGCTCGGCGTCGTGCCCGAACAGCGGCTGCTCCTCGAGTCCGTCTACGCGTTCCTCACGCTCAAGAACGGCGTGCCGATTGGGTACGTGCTCGCGAGCTCGCTCTGGAACTCCTGCGAGGTCGCCTACAACGTCTTCGAGACGTACCGCGGCGGCGAAGCGGCGTGGATCTACGGTCGCGTGCTCGCGATGCTGCGCGCGTTCTTCGCGGCGGACACGTTCCAGGTCGTGCCCTACCAGCTCGGCCACGAGAACGAGGAGGGGCTGCGCTCGGGCGCGTGGTGGTTCTACCAGAAGCTCGGCTTCCAGCCGCGCGCGCCGGAGGCCCTGCGCCTCGTGCGGGCCGAGCGTGCGCGCCTCGCCCGCGACCCCGCGCACCGATCGTCGCTCGCGGTGCTGCGGCGCCTCGTCCGGCACGACGTCTTCTGGAGCGCGGGCGCGCCGCGCGAGGACGTGCTCGGCCGTTTTCCCTCGCACCGTCTGGGGAGCGCGGTGTCGGCGCTCCTCGCCCGCGAGTACGGCGCCGAGCGCGAGCGCGGCGTCGACGAGCTCGCCGTTCGCAACGCCCGCCGGCTCGGCGTGCGGAGCTTCGCGGGTTGGACCGACGGCGAGCGGCTCGCGTGGCTGCGCTGGGCGCCGCTCCTCGCGCTCGTGCCGGACCTTCCGCGGTGGAGCGCCTCGGAGCGCGCCGCGCTCGTGCGCGTCGTCCGTGCGAAGGGCGGCCGGCGCGAGTCGGACTTCGTCCGGGCCTTCGACGCGCACGCGCGGCTCCGAAAGACGCTCTGTCGGCTCGCCGGCGCGCGCTCGTCGGTCTGATCCTCCGGAGCCCGAACGCTCGATTCGTGCCCGCGCGTGGCGCTTCGGGCGCGGACGCGGCGCGTCCCGCGTCGCGGGAGCCGTGCCCGTCCACTAGACTCCGCCGCGCATGCCCCGACCGCAGTTCGCTCGTCCGTGCCTCATCGGCGTCGTCCATCTCCTGCCCACACCAGGCGCGCCGCGCTTCGTCGGGTCTTTCGACGCCGTGCTCGCGCACGCGCGCACCGACGCGCGCGCCCTCGCCGAGAACGGCTGCGATGCGGTGATCGTCGAGAACTTCGGCGACACGCCGTTCCACCCCGGCGCGGTCCCGCCCGAGACGGTAGCTGCGCTCGCGCTCTGCGTGAGCGCCGTGCGCGAGGTCGCACGGAGCCTCCCCGTGGGCGTGAACGTGCTGCGCAACGACGTGCGCGCGGCGCTCGGCATCGCCGCGGTCACGGGCGGGGCCTTCGTGCGCGTCAACGTGCACACGGGCGCCGCCGTGACGGACCAGGGCATCGTCGAGGGACGCGCGCACGAGACGGTGCGCGAGCGCGCGCGCATCGCGCCGGACGTCGCCATCCTCGCGGACGCGCAGGTGAAGCACGCGACGTCGCTCTCGAGCGAGACGCTCGCGGAGACCGTGCACGACCTCGTGCTGCGTGCGATGGCGGACGGCGTCATCGTGTCCGGACCCGCCACTGGGCGGCCTCCGACCGCGGACCGCGTGCGCGAGGCACGCGAGGCCGCGGGGAGCGTGCCCGTGCTCGTCGGCTCCGGGCTCGACGCTTCGAACGCGCGTGCGCTCCTCGCGCACGCGACCGGGGCGATCGTCGGGACGGCGCTGAAGCACGACGGTCGGGTGGCGAACCCCGTCGATCCTGCCCGTGTGCGCGCGCTGCGCCAGCTCTTCGACGAGGTCGCGCGATGAGCCTCGAACGGCACCGCGAGGCCGCGCCCAAGGCGCTGCGCTTCGCGGTGATCACGGTCAGCGACACGCGGGACGCGGCGACGGACCGCGGGGGTCCGTTCCTGGTCGAAGGGCTCGCGGCGGCGGGACACACGACGACCGCGCGCGCGATCGTGCGGGACGAGCGGGGTGCCATCGCCGCAGCGGTGCGCGATGCCGTCGGCCGCGACGACGTCGACCTCGTGCTGACGACGGGCGGCACGGGCATCGCACCGCGCGACGTCACGGTTCCGACCCTCGAGGAGCTCTTCGACAGCACGATCCCGGGCTTCGGCGAGGTCTTCCGCTGGCTCTCCTATCAGGAGATCGGAAGCGCGGCGATCCTCTCGCGCGCGTGCGCCGGGCTCGTCGCGGGCAAGGTCGTGATCGCGCTCCCTGGATCGCCGAAGGCGTTGAAGCTCGCGCTCGAGAAGCTCGTGCTCCCCGAGGCGGGGCATCTCGCCTCCGAGACGCAGAAGCGCGCGTGACGCGCGCACCGAGCTTTCGAAGCGCAGGAGGTCGCGTGACGCGCGCTCCGAGGGCCCCTCGGCCCGATCCTCGCGTCCGCGACCGACGGAGCGAACCCGTCGGTCGACGAGCCGCGTCGCGCGGACCGGTGCGCGCCGGCGTCAGGCGACGCGGCGCAGGAGGGAGATCGTCACCGTGAAGAACCGGTCGCGCTGGTAGGCGATCGGGATCTCGGAGAGCTCGAACTCGACGCAGCACGTGTTGAAGCCGCGTTGGAGGTAGAAGTCGTAGTTCGCGCCGAGGATCACCGACGGCACGGAGATGTTCGCGAGCTCGTATTCGGTGCCGACGAGGCTGTCCTTCACGCACCCGGCGACCATATTGCCGACCTCGCCGATCGCGTCGAGGTTCTCCTCGTTGATCGTCTTCTGCTCCTCGCCGCTCAGCTTGCCGGCGATGAAGAGCATGCCCCGCTCGGTCATGTTGATCGTCAACATGCCGTTCGTCCGGCCGACCATCCCGATCATCACGGCGATCGGGCGCGAGGACGAGGACAGCTTCGACGCGCCGACGGGCGGCGGTTCGATTCCGGTCATCGACAGGCCATCGTGGACGCCCTTGACGACGGCCTGGAGGAGGACGGAATCGATCTCGAGCCCCAGGAGCGGGGAAGCGGTGGCGGTGGTCATGGGGGGCCTGGTGGGGGGCCTGTGGTGGCTTGAGTCGGGCCGCGGCGCGGCCGGACGGACCCCGGTGTTTCGGAAACGGCCTCCCGGGCCCTTGAGGCGGGGGAGCGCGTCCCCGGTACGCGCCTCCTGGAGGAGCTCGGACGCGAGGGCCCCCCGACGCGCGCTTCTCAAAGTACAATTTCCTACGAAGTGCCCGAACCAAGCGGGCAAGACCGCCATCACGGCAAGGAATTCCGGGGCCACCGCGGCTCCGGTCCGCTCGTACCCGCTGCTCCAGGAGCGCGGGCTTCCGATCGTCCGCTCGCTGCGGGCAGGGAGCCCGACCGACCTCCGCCTCGCGAGGATCTCATGCAAACCCGCCCGCACCTCCAGCGCCTCTCCGCCTCCGCGCTCGCTCTCTTCTTCGCTGCGCCGTTCGTCGGCGCGCAGACCACGCTCTACACGCTGAACGGTCAGGCCGCCAACGATCGCCTCGGCGTGTCGGTCTCCTACGTCGGCGACCTGAACGCCGACGGGAAACCCGAGTTCGTCGTCGGCGCGCCCGAGAACGGAAACGTCTTCACGGTCGCCGAGGGCTACGCCCGCGTCTACAACGGCGCGACCGGGCTCTCGCTCTACCTCTTCAACGGGGGAGCGACGAACGACGGCTTCGGCAACGCGGTCGGGGCGAGCGATGTGAACAACGACGGCAAGCCCGACGTCCTCGTCGGGGCGCCGACCGCGGGCACGGCCGGCAACCAGACGGGCCGGGTCTACGTCTACAACGGCGCGAACGGTTCGAGCACGCCGCTCTTCACCTTCTCGGGCGTCGCTGCGGGGGAACAACTCGGAGCGGCCGTCGCGGGCGCGGGGGACGTCAACGCCGACGGGTTCCAGGACGTCATCGTCGGGGCGCCCGCGGCTGCGAGCGCGAAGGGGCTTGCGCGCGTGTATTCCGGGCAGAGCGGCTCGGTGCTCTACACGATCAACGGCGTCACGAACAACGACAACCTCGGCTTCTCCGTCGACGGCATCGGCGACGTCACGGGCGACGGCCGCTCCGAGTTCATCGTCGGCTCCCGCCTCGTCGGCGCGAAGGTCTACAACGGAGCCACGGGCGCCGTCCTGTACACGATCGCGGCGGTCGGCAACGACGGCGTGGGCACCTCCGCCGCGGGGTGCGGCGACGTGAACAACGACGGCACGCCGGACTTCATCGTCGGCGCTCCGCAGGACGGGAGCGTCTTCTCGCCCGGCCCCGGGTACGCCAAGGTCTTCAGCGGCGCGAGCGGCGCGCTCCTGTGGACCGTCAGCGGCGACGCGAACGGCGACCGCTTCGGCTGGAGCGTCGGCAGCGGCCGCGACGTGAACAGCGACGGACGCGCGGACTTCCTCGTCGGCGCCGACCAGAACAGCTCGAATTCGATCGGCTATGCGCGCCTCTTCAGCGGTGCCACGGGCACGGTCATCCACACGGTCGCGGGCGTCAACACCGGCGAGCGCCTCGGCGCGGCCGTCGACCTCGTCGGCGACCTGAACGCCGATGGGCGCGGCGAGTTCGCCACGGGTGCTCCGGGCACGACGAACGGCGCGAACGCGCAAGCGGGGCAGGTGCGCGTGTTCTCCTACCAGCCCGGCGCCGCGGGCTCGTTCGAAGCGTTCTGCTTCGGCGACAACCTCGACCCGCTCGTGACCACGGACTGCCCCTGCGCGAACTTCGGTTCGGCAGGCCACGGCTGCGCGAACTCCGCGAACAGCACCGGCGCGCTGCTCGCCGGCGCGGGCGTGCCCGTGCCCGACAACGTCGTGCTCACGGCCACGGGGATGCCCGGTGCCGTGTCGTGCATCTTCCTGCAGGGCGACGCGCTCACCGATACGTTCTTCGGGGACGGCGTGAACTGCGTCGGCGGCAGCCTGATCCGCCTCCGCACGAAGACCGCGAGCGGCGGAGCGGCCTCCTTCCCGGATTCGACGGACACCGTGACGCTCTCCGCGCGCGGCGGCGTCGTGCCGGGCAGCGGCACGCTGCGCTACTACTCGACGTACTACCGCAACGCGTCGACGAGCTTCTGCCCGCCCGCGACCTTCAACGTCACGAACGGCTGGAAGATCCTCTGGTGATCCGCGCGCGCCGAAGTCAGGCGCGCGAGGACGAGACGAACGAAAGCGGCCGGCCCCTCGAGGCCGGCCGCGTCGTTCGGAGCGCGTCGTCTCAGCGCGCGCCCGCGCCCGCCGGCGCGTTCGTCGCGGCGAACTTCGGCTCGGGGCCCGCCTTGGTCCAGCGCTGGGCGCCGTCCGTGCGCATCTGCAGCCCGCGACCGCCCGCCTCGAGCTTGCCGCGCACCCAGACGTAGTTCTGCCGGAACTCGGCGCCGAGCGCGGCGAAGTCGAGGCTCGCGTGCGCCGACTTCGCGTCCGCGGCGATGCGCACGCGGACGTCGTGCTCCGCGTCCGCTCCGCGCAGGAGCACCGTGAGGTAGCCGTTCTGCTCGTCGAAGGTGCGGCCCACCTCGCCGAACACCTCGACCTCCTTCCCGGCCGCCACCGCGCGGGCGAGCCCGTCCTTGTCCTCGGCGTGGAAGCTGAGTTCGGGCTTCTCGGCCTTGCGCTTCCTGAACGACTCGATCGCCTCGGCGCGCGCGCGCCACCAGGGGATCAAGCGATCGTACGGGCGGCGCGCGCTCGGCTCGCCCGGCGTGGCGGCGACGTTGGTCTTTGGGCTCCAGATCCCGAGCTCGGCCTTGCGCGCCTCGTCCTCGGCGCGCGCGAACGCGGCGTGGTCGAGCTCGTCCCGTCCGTACTTGTCGAAGTAGGGGCTACGGCCGGAACGGACGAGCAGCAGGTTGTAGTCGCTGCCATCGGGGAGCAGTACGTGGCAGAGGAGCCGGCCGTAGACGTCGCGCTGTTCGCGGCCGCCGGGGAACACGAGGCCCACGCGGGCTTTCTCGCCCTCCTTCGCGAGCTTGGCGAAGACGTCCTGCGCCCAGAGCGCGGTCTCCTCGCCGAACACGGTCTGCGGCTTCGTGTCGCTCGCCGTGTGGCCCTTGCCGAGACGCTCCTCGGTGTCGACGGAGAGCAGACGCAGCTTCTCCACCGCGCCCTTCCGCCGGATCCAGAGCGTGTCGCCGTCGACGACGCGCTCGATCTCGAAGAGCTCCTTGGGCGCGACCTCGTGCGCGGAGCGCGGCGCGGCGCCGGGGGGCGTGCTCGCGGCGGGCGCGAGCGAGGGCGCGGCCTGGCCGTCGCGCGCACGCCCGACGGGAGCAAGGACGAGGGCGACGAGGAGCCAGTACGCGCCGGACGAGGAGAGGCGAGTGCGAAGCATGCGGTGTCCTTCGGGGATGGCGCGTTCCGGATGCTGGCCGCGCCGGCCCAAGGCTGCGTAGGATACCCGACATGAGCGAGAATCCCCCCGCTCCGGCGCCCTCCGCGGAGCGGGATCCGAAGGCGCCCGGAGGTTTGACCCTGAAGGGCACGAGCGTGGCGCCGGGCCTCGTGCTCGGCGTCGTGCACCTGAAGGACTACGAGCTCGAGCACGCGCCGCGGCAACGCGTGCCCTTGGAGCAGGTCGAGCGCGAGCTGAACCGCTTCCACAAGGCGCTCTCGATCGCGCGCAAGCAGATCGAGGACCTCAAGGCGCGGCTCCAGGGCAAGGTCCCCTCGGACCACGTGCGCATCCTCGACACCCACGGCGCCTACTTGAAGGACACCGTGTTCCTGTCCGACGTCGAGAACCTGATCATCAACGAGCAGATGGGGCTCGAAGCCGCGATCGGCAAGGTGATCGCCGACTTCGACCGCATCTTTCGCCTGGTGAAGAGCGAGGCGCTGCGCGAGCGCGCGGTCGACCTGCGCGACGTGGGGATCCGCGTGCTGCGCAATCTCGAGCGCGAAGGCGTGGACGAACAGGCGCCGGAGCCGCCGCGCGACTACGTCCTCGTCGCGCGCGAGCTGTCGATCGTCGACATGTTCAACCTCGCGAACGAGCACGTGCTCGGCATCCTGACCGAGCAAGGCGGTCTCACGAGCCACGCCGCGATCCTCGCGCGCTCGATGCGCATCCCGACGCTCACCGGCATCGCCGGCCTGATCGAGAAGGTGCGCGAGGGCGACTTCGTCATCGTCGACGCCGCGGAGGGGATCGTGCGCGTGAACCCCGACGAGGTCGTGCGCGCGCAGTACCGCCAGTCGGCGCGCGAGCGCGAAGCTCCGCCGCCGCAGGAAGAAGCGCCCGCGTGGGCGCGCCGCGCGGCGCGCACGAACGACGGACAGTCGATCGCCGTCAGCGCGACGTGCGGCAACCTGCCCGAGGTCGACCAGGCGACGAGCCTGAACATGCAGGGCATCGGGCTCTACCGCACGGAGCTCCTCTACCTGCTCGAGCGCGAGCAGCCGTCCGTCGAGGCGCTCACCGCGCACTACGGCGCCGTGCTCGAGCACTCGGGCGGACAACCGGTCACGTTCCGCTTGCTGCACGCGGACTCGAGCCTCGACGTGCCGTACCTGCACGAAGGGCGCGAGCTCAACCCCGCGCTCGGTCGTGCGGGCGTGCGCGTCCTGCTCTCGCGCGAGCAGGTGCTCCGGCGCCAGCTCCAGGCGATCTTGCGCGCGCCGCGCCCCTCGCCCGACGTGCGCGTGCGCATCGCCGTGCCGTTCGTGACGGACTGCGGCGACCTGCGACGCGTCAAGGAGGTGCTCTTCGAGGAGCGCTACGCGCTGCGTCGTTCCGGCGTCGCGTTCCAGGAGCACGTCGATCTCGGCGCGATCGTCGAGACGCCCGCGGCCGCGATCGGCGCGCGCGACCTGGCGCGCGAGGCGGACTTCCTCGTCGTGAGCCTCGACGCGTTGCAGCAGTACGTGCTCGCGGCCGACCGCGAAAACGCCGCGCACAAGCAGCTCTTCGAGAGCGTGCACCCGTTCGTGCTGCGCACGCTGATCCAGATCGTCGAGGTGTGCGAGCAGGCCGGACGGCCGCTCTCCATCTTCGGCGTGACCGCGGTCCAGCCCGCGAACCTGCCGTTCCTGCTCGGTGCG
Organism: Planctomycetota bacterium; assembly: GCA_016714045.1. Taxonomy (GTDB): domain Bacteria; phylum Planctomycetota; class UBA1135; order UBA1135; genus JADJNY01. Next base: position 690,549 of record JADJNY010000001.1, read on the forward strand.
GGCCTGCGGCACGTGTGCGTCGCGCCGGTGGCGCTCAAGGACTTCCTCGCGCACCTCGGTCGCATCGATCTGCGCCAGGCGCGGCGCGCGGCGACGCTCGCGGCTCGTGCGACGTGCGTGGCGGAGACGCAGACGCTCGTCGACGGCTATCGACACGGCTACGCGCGGCCCGAGTAGCCGCGCGCGGCGCGCGTCAGTCGAGCGTGATCCGCGGCGAGCCCAGCACGGGCTCGACAATGCGCGCGTGCGCTTCGCCGTCGGCGCGCGCGAGCTCCGACTGCATCGCGCGCGCGATCGCGTCGCGTCGATCGTGCGGGCCGATCGCGATCAGCGCGGAGCCGCTGCCGCTGATCGTCGCGAGCCACGCGCCACACGCGCGCGCGGCGTCGAGCGCGGCCGCGCCGCCGGGGATCAGGGGCAGTCGGTGGCGCACGTGGAGGCGATCCTCGCCGCCGAGTGCCAGGAGCTCGGGGTCGGCGCTGCGTAGCCCTTCGAGCAGGAGCGCGAGCCGCCGCGGGTTCTCGACCGCGTCCGCGAACGCGACGTGTGCGGGCAAGACCGCTCGCGCGCGCGCGCCGTCGCGAGCGGCGTGCGCGGCCAGGCGAGCACGAAGCCGAGCGCGGGGGCGAGCGCTTGGCGCACGAGGCACACGCCGCCGTCGGGCCGCGGAACGGAGAGCGTGCAGCCGCCCGCGAGCGCGGCGCAGACGTTGTCGGGGTGACCTTCGATCTCGAGGCCGAGACGCAGGAGTTCGGCGAGCGTCGCGCTCCGCCGCGCGCCGTGCGCGCCGAGCGCGAGCCCCGCGGCGATCGCGGCGCCGCTCGAGCCGAGGCCGCGCGCGACCGGGATCGCGGAGCGCGCGCGCAGCTCGCCGTGCAGGCGGGGCGCGTCGAACGCTTCCCGGGCCCGCGCGAAGGCCCGCAGGAGAAGGTTCTCCGGTCCGCCGGGCCAGACCACGGCCTCGCCCTCGAGCGCGGAGAGCACGAGCTCGCCCGGGCCGGGATGGAGCTCGAACTCGACCACGAGGGGGAGGGAGAGCGCGAGCCCGAGGAAGTCGAAGCCCGGTCCCAGGTTCGAGGTCGAGGCCGGGACGTCGAGCCGCCCGCGGAGGACGAGGTCGGTCATGGGGGGCGGAATTGTCGAGTCGGAGGTCGGGCCCGTCGAGGGCGAAGGTCGACGATCGGCCCGACTGGGAAGAGCGACGGATCGTCGGGGAACGCCACGAGCGACGAGCGACGAGCGACGAGCGACGAGCGACGAGCGACGAGCGAGCGACGAGCGACGAGCGACGAGCGACGAGCGACGAGCGACGAGCGACGAGCGACGAGCGACGACGAGCGACGAGCGACGAGCGACGAGCGACGAGCGACGAGCGACGAGCGACGAGCGACGAGCGACGAGCGACGAGCGACGAGCGACGAGCGACGAGCGACGAGCGACGAGCGACGAGCGACGAGCGACGAGCGACGAGCGCGCTTCCCAGCCTCGGGAAGTTTCCACAGCGCCCACACAGACCGTGCAGGCTGTGCTTGTAGCGCCTCCTGACACGAGATACTGTGGGCCCACGTCTGGAGGGGACGGGAACGACGCACCTCGTGCTGGCGACCGGAGGGACCGGAGCAGCCCGAGGCGTCGTCACCAGGCCTGTTCGTCCGCGCCGCGAGCCCGGGGGGACAGGACGAGACCCATGCCCGCGGCCGCGTGCCGGGGGTGTCGTGGGGCTGAGCTGGAAACGACCGCCATCCAGTCGAACCGAGCAGTCCGAGGAGAGGACGAGCGATGGTCGACGAGAAGGACCGCTTCTATTCGCGTTTGTCGATGATTCCAGGTGTCCGCCCCCTGCCTTCGGTCGGGGACTGGATCCTCCTGCATGTCGAACATCCCGCCGAACTCGCGCGGCGCGTCAACCGCAAGCTCGCGCCGGGCACGATGAGCGTGCCGCGCCAGATCCCGGGAGCCGTCCGGATCCAGGTCGGCGACCCGCGCTCGAACGAGCAGATGCTGCGCGCCCTGCGCGAACTCGTCGCCTGACGCCCTCGCCCCGGCGGGGGGAGCACTTCCCGCGTGGTTCTCGCGCGTCGTCGCTGCGGCGACCTGTCCGGGGCCCGTGGTAGGCTGCGATCATGGCCTCGTTCCGTTCGCACGTCGCTCCTCTCCACGTCCTACCGCTCGTCGCCGCGTTCTTCGTCTCCGCCGTTCCCCAGAACGGTGCGGGGACCGCTGCGCCCGCGGCGCCGCTCCCCACGCTCACGGCGGAGGTCACCCGGACGGAGCTCGAGCACCACGTGCGTTACCTCGCGTCGGACGAGCTGCGCGGTCGCTTCACGGGCACGCCGGAGGCCGTTCGCGCCGCGCAGTACCTCGCCGCGGTGCTCCAGGCTTCGGGCGTCCAGCCCGCGGGGGACGACGGCACGTTCCTGCAGCGCGTCCCGTTCGAACGGACCCGCGCGAAGGCCGTCCCCGAGCTGCGGGTGACGACGAAGTCCGGTGCGCCCCTCCCGGCCGTCTTCGGAGCGGACTTCGACCTGCCGCTCGGGCTCGACCTCACGACGACGGCCTTGCGCGTCGTGCACGTGAAGCGACCGGCCGACCTGCCGGCGGAGCCTGACCCCAAGGCCGCCTTGTTCGTCGAGGGCTCCGTCTCCGAGCGGCGCCGCCTGCTGACGCGCAAGAACGAGCCGGGTGCGAACGGGTGGGGGCTGCGCGTCGGCGAAGGTCGCGCGAAGCGCGGCACGCCGAAGCCGGCGGGCGGGGACTGGTCTCCGCCGATGGCGCCGCGCGGCCCCGGTGACGTCTGGCTGACGCTGAACGGTGAGCTGCTCGAGGCGATGAAGGCGGGCGAGGTCGTCGCGCTCGAGCTCGTGACGCACGTCGAACGCGAGGCGCTCCCCGCGTACAACGTGGTCGGCGTGCTCCCGGGCGCCGGCGACGGCGCGCTCGGCAAGGAAACGGTGGTCCTGAGCGCGCACTACGACCACCTCCACGCGCGAGACGAAGCGGGCGACGCCGACGCGGGCGAGCCCGGCGCGGAGGGAGGGCCGAAGGACGTCGTGTTCAACGGCGCGGACGACGACGCGTCGGGCTGCGCGGCCGTGCTCGAACTCGCGGGCCGGCTCGGCGCTTCGAAGCGCCCGCAGCGCACGGTCGTGTTCCTGCTCGCGACGGGCGAGGAGATCGGCCTCGTCGGCACCTGGTACTACCTCGACCACCCGGCGCGCCCGCTCGAGACGACGGTCGCGAACCTGAACTTCGAGATGATCGGTCGCCCGGACGAGAAGGTCGGCGGCCCCGGCAAGCTCTGGCTCACCGGGTTCGAGCTCTCGAACCTCGGCGCCGCGTTCGCGGAGGCGAAGCTGGACATCGCGATCGACCCGCGCCCCGAGCAACACTTCTTCGAGCGCTCGGACAACATCGCGTTCGTGCGGCGCGGGATCGTCGGGCAGACGTTCTCGACGTACAACCTCCACGAGGACTACCACCGCGTCAGCGACGAGGCGGACACGCTCGACTACGCGCACCTCGAGGCCTGCACGCGCTCCGCGGTCGCGGCGGTCGAGCTCGTCGTCGACGGCAAGGTCAAGCCCGCCTGGTTGCCGGGCAAGGACCCGAACGCGCCGCGCGGCGAGCGCAAGCCGAGCGCGCCGAAGTAGCGCCGCGCGGGTGGCGACGCGCGCGCGGACGAGCTCGCGCGCCGGTCCGGGCCCGGGCTCGCTCGCCGTCGCAGAGGCGTGCTTCGCCGGGGCGCTCGACACGCGGACGCGGCCTACCCAGGGCCGGATTCGCGCAGGATTCGGGCCTCCCGCTGGCGCTCCGAGACGCTACCCTGCCCCGCCGCCCGCATCCGCACCATGCACGAGACCCGCGCTTCACGCACCCCGTCCTCCCCCCGTTCGTCCACGCGCCGCCCGCGCCTCACGGCCCGCACGGCGGACCGGCACGAGCTGTATCAGATCGCCGTCCAGGACCCCGAGACCGACCTCGCGTTCCTCGAGAAGGCCTTCCGCCGCTGGCGCAAGCGCGCGCCGTACCACTTCCGCGAGGACTTCTGCGGCACGGCGCTCCTGTCGGCGACGTGGGCCGCGAAGGGCGAGCTCCACACCGCGGAGGGCTTCGACCTCGACGGCGCGACGCTGGCGTGGGGGCGCGCGCACAACTTGCGGCCGATGCTCGGCGACGCGGCGTCGCGCGTGCAGCTCCACCAGCGCGACGTGCGCGCGAAGGGACGTCGCCCCGCGGACCTGCGCGTCGCGCAGAACTTCTCCTACATGGTCTTCAAGGAGCGCGCGGAGCTGCTCGAGTACTTCCGCGCCGCGCACCGCGACCTCGCGCGCGACGGCGTGTTCGCGCTCGACCACTACGGCGGCCTCGAAGCGACGGAGGAGCTCACGGAGACGCGCCGCTGCCCCGGCTTCACGTACGTGTGGGAGCAGGCGAAGTACCTGCCCGGCACCGGCGAGTACGTGTGCCACATCGGCTTCAAGTTCCGCGACGGCAGCGCGATCAAGCGCGCGTTCACGTATCCGTGGCGGTACTGGCACCTGACCGAGCTCCAGGATCTCCTGCACGAGGCGGGCTTCGACGACGTGCACCTCTACTTCGAGCAAGGCGACGAGGACGACCAGGGCAACGGCGAGTTCCTGCTCGACCCCGAGGGGCGCACGTCGCGCAACTGCGCGGGGATCGTGACCTACTTGATCGCGGTCAAGTAGAGCGCGCGACGCTCTCGACGCGCGCACGCCTTCGCGCACTCGCGGCCGTTCGCGCACGGAATCGGCGCGTGCGGCCTCCGCGGTCGCCGGACGAGCGAGTGCGGGCTCGGTACACGCGGTCCACGCGCTTGCGCGGCGCTCACTGCTTCGCGGCGGCCGCGGCCTTGGCGTGCTCTTCGTCGAGCGCCTTCGTGATCACGCCGCCCTCGAGGTGCAGCTCCCACGGCGTCTGGAGCGCGAAGTCGGGGCCGAGCTTGAACTGGAGCTGCGTCACGTGCGGCCCCTGCGGGAGCGCGTCGACGACGGGCGCGTTCTTCAGGTCGTCGCGGATCTGCACGAGCACGATCGGATGCGTTCCGTCGTTCAGAGCGGCGTCGTTCGCGAGGTTGCGCAGGTGGTCGCGGCAGTGCTCGCAGCTCTGGCGCCACAAGAGCACGAGCCCATCCGTCGGCAGCTTCTCGACGTCGGCGGGATCGAGCTGATCCGTCAGCTCCTTCACGTCGTAGACGACTTGGTTCACCCAGCGGTCGGGGTGGAGCACCACGAACCGCGCGCTGGGACCGGTCGTGTCCTTCTGCACCTTGAGCCACGGCGCGACCGCGAGCACGACGAGCCCCGCGACGACGATCCCGATGTGGAGCGCAGGGTTGACGAGCCGCTTCCACGGCTGCGACGCGAGCACGGCGAGGAGGAGCACCGTGTCGATCGCCATCATGACCAGCGGCGAGATCGAGATCGCACCGCCCGCGCACCCGCACGACGTCGCGCCGGACGCGATCAGCGTCGCGAGCACGAGCTCGAACACTCCGTAGAGCCCGACGAGCAGGACCCAGCCGAGGCGCGGTCGCGTGAGCGCGAGGAGCGCGATCGAGAGCTCCACCGTGATCGCGAGCGCAAACGTCTCCGAGTCGCCGAACGGCGAGCGCTCGAGCACGACCGGCGGCAGGTCGCCCGGGTTCCCGGCGAAGAGCTTCATCAGCGCGATCGCGGCGAGCCACGCGGTGGCGAGCAGCACGGCGACGTAGGACGGGTTCAGGAGGCGCTTCGAGTCGTTCATCGGCGTGGCGTGGGCTCGCAGGCGGGGCCCGGCGAGGGCCGTCTCCGGCCCCACGCGAGCGTTGCGGGGCGCGGATTGTAGGGACCGGCACCGACGGGCGCAGCGGGGCGAAGCGTTCGATCCCGGGGCAGCCTTCGGCGGCGATTCGGAAGGAGCTGAGCGCCGCGGGCGCGGCGTCCGGGGATCGGGCGCCGCGGCGGAAGTGCCGTACGGGGCGCCGTCGACGCATCGTGCGCACCGCGCCCGGCGCGTCCGAGGACGGGCGCGGGTTGGGTGCACCGCCTCTACGCGGGCTGCCGGAGCCCGTTGGCGTGCGTCGTCAGTACGCCGCGAACGTCGAGCCGTCGTCGAGGCGGACGGACGGCTGCGGAGTGCGGCGCCACGTGCCGAACAACGCGCGCCGCTCCGCGTGCGCGGCGCGCAACGCGCGGCGCTCGCGCCCCGCGAGCCGCCACCCGGGGCGTCGCGGCGGTCCGAAGCTCGCGGCGATCGTCTCCCACGCCGCGGCGCGTGCGCGGGGGCGCACGTGGATGGGGTCGAGGCCGTACCACTCGAGCGGCGGCTCCACGAAGGGGCGCTCGCCGGCGAGCGCGCGCAAGCCCTCGTCGAGCGCGCGGGCCTCCGCGCGCGTCGCCTCGAGCGCGCGGCGGGGATGGAACGGGAAGACGAGCGTCGAGAGCAGCGCGAAGCCGAAGGGCGTCACGCGCTCGAGCCGCGCGCGCGGCAAGCCGACGATCGCGACCTCGGCGCCGAGTCGGTCGAGCTGCGCGACGCTCGTCGCAATCCACTGCGTGACGCGCGCCGCATCGACGCCGTACATCAAGTCGTTGCCCGCGTCGGCGACGAGCGCGCGCAGTGTTCGCGGCCGCATCGCGTCGAGCGCGCCCCACAGGCCCGACTCGGCGATCGAGGGCAGCTCCCGCGCGAGGTAGCGGCTCGTCGTCCCGTACGAACGACCGTGACCGATCGCGGCGAGGACGTCGAACGGGCCGTCGACGCGGCGCCCCAACGCCTCGACGACGTCGGGCAGCGCGAGCTCGAAGTTGCTCGCTCCGAGGAGGACGAACACCGGGCGCTCCGTCATCGGCGGTCGGCGTCCTCGCGCAGGAGCGCGCGCAGCTCCGACCACAGCGCCGTCGAGGGGCCCCAACGCTCGTCCCACGCCGTGACGATCGGCGTGCGCGCCAGGAGGGCGAGCAGCTCGGGGCGCAGGTCGTCCTCGAAGCAGGCCACCTCCGCCGCGTGCGCGGGACCGCCGAGCTCGACCCGCGCCAGGCCGCGCTCGAGCGTCACGGGCACGCACTCGCCGAGGTCCGCGCCGGGGAGCGCGTCGGGTTCCTGCACGAGGAAGTGGAGGCCTGGGCGGCGCTCGATCGCGCGCAGGCGTTCGATGCACGTGGCGGTCGCGAAGCCGGAGACGAACGCGCGCTGAGCGAACTCCCGCGCGTCGTCGGCACGCCCGGGTTGCGAGCACGTCGTGAGCAAGCCCGATCGGTTCAAGAGCGCGAGGTCGGCCTCGAGCTCGAGCGACTCCGCATCGAGCCGCGGCCAACCCCAGCCCGGGAAGTGCTCGATCGCTCCCTCGGCGAAGCGCGCGCCGAGCTCGCACAGGTCGCCGAAGCTCGCGGCCGCGCGCCACAGCGCGCGCGAACGCTCGGGGTCGAGAGGCGGAACTCCGCGCATCCCGCGCAGGCTATCCGATGCACGCGCGAAGAGCCCGCTCCGCGCGGGCTTCGAGCGCGGGGCGACGGCTCGGTGTCCGTCGCCGTTCGTCCGCCGCTCCGGTCGTCGAGCTCCCGTCGTTGCTCTCCCGCGCGGCCTGTGGCACTTTCCCCGGATGCTCCCTCGTTCGCGCGCGCGCTTCGAGCTCGTCGCCGCCGCCGCGCTCTTTTCGACGGGCGGCGCGGCGATCAAGGCCTGCAGCCTCAACGGATGGCAGGTCGGCGGCCTGCGCTCCGCGATCGCCGTCTTCGCGTTCCTCGTCCTCGTGCGCGAGGCGCGTCGTCTCCCTTCGGCGCGGGAGTTCTTCGTCGCGTGCGGCTATGGCGCGTGCCTCGTGAGCTTCGTGCTCGCGAACAAGCTGACGACCGCGGCCGACGCGATCTTCCTCCAGGCGGCGGCGCCGCTCTACATCCTGCTCCTCGCGCCGTTCCTGCTCGGCGAGCGCAGCACGCGCCGCGACGTCGCGTTCATGGGGGTGCTCGCCGTCGGCATCGCGCTCTTCTTCGTCGAGGAGCTCGCGTCGAGCTCGGCCGCGCCCGCGCAAGCCACGGCGCCCGACCCCTGGCTCGGTCGCTGGATCGGGCTCGGCTCCGGCGTCGCGTGGGCGTTCACGATGCTGGGGCTGCGCTGGCTCTCCGCGCGCGGCGCGCGACCGGGCGGCGGGGCGAGCGCCGTCCTCTTGGGCAACGCGATCGCCGCGCTCGCATGCCTGCCCTTCGCGCTGCCGATGGAGGCGCCCGCGGCGACGGACGTGCTGCTGCTCGTCTACCTCGGCGTGTTCCAGATCGCGCTCGCCTACCGCTTTCGTCACGCGCGCGATGCGCGAGGTGCCGGCGTTCGAGGCGGCCGTCCTGCTGCTCGTCGAGCCCGCGTTCAGCCCGCTCTGGGCGTGGCTCGTGCACGACGAGCGGCCCGGCACGTGGGCCCTCGCGGGCGGGGCCGTGATCCTCGGAGCGACGCTGGTGAAGACGTGGGTCGAGGCGCGCGAGCCACGCGCTGCAGCGGCGTGAGGGCCGCGGACGCGCCGGCTTCGCTCGAGCGCGCGCGTCGCGCTCAGAGCCCGGAGAGCTCGAGGTCGAAGGACAGATCGTCGCTCTGCGCGTCGAACTGGTGGACCTCGACCGCGATCACGTTCGTGCCCGCGAGGAAGAGCCGTGGGTCGAGCAGCGTCTCCGCGTACGCGTTCTCCTCGGGTGCGAGGCGGTCGTAGCCGGCCTGGGTGCTCGCGGTCGACGTCCGCACGAGGCCGTCGCGGTATGCCTCGCGTCCATTGATCCACACGACCGCGCCGTCGTCGCGCTGCAGCGCGAGCCGCACCGCCTGGAGCGCGCTCGGGTTCGCGACCTGGAACGTCGCGCGGAACCAGGTCGTGATCGGGCGCTGGAGCGGGTTCGGGCCGAAGCTCACCACGGTCTGCTCGTCGCCCTCGCCGTACCCGAGCGGCGCCGCGCCGCTCGCCCATCCCGCGTCGGGGAACGCAGCGCTGGTCCACGCCGGCCCGGGGTCGACGCCCGTGTCGAGGTACTTCCACGTCGTGCCGCGCGCGACGAGCGCCGTGCCGCGCAGGAAGCCCGTGAGGCGCAGGTCGAAGCTGACGTCGCTGCTCGTCGCGCTCGACTGATGGACCTCGACGGCGAGCGTGTTCGTGCCCGCGACGAGCTGCGCTGGCGCCACGTCGTAGGGGTGCCACAGGTTCTCGTCGGCGTTCGCCGCGGCGAGCGCGAACGTGCTGGACGTCGCGTTCGCGGCCAGGTTGTCGCGCACGACCTCCTGCCCGTTCAGGAACACGGCGGCGCCGTCGTCGCGGAGGAGCTGGAGGCGCACGCGGCGGAAGTCCGCCGGGTTCGCGACCTGGAACGTCGTGCGGAAGTAGCTCGTGACGAAGTGGTTCGTCGACGGGCCGCCGGCGATCGTCGTCGCCTCGTCGCCGTCGCCGTAGCCGAGCTGCGCCGGGCCGCTGGCCCACGTCGTGTCGTTGAACCCCGCGGCGCGCCACGCCGTGCCCTGGTTCGAACCGTCGTCCTTGAAGCGCCACGCAGCACCCGCCGGAACGAGCGCGGTCTCGGGTTCGTCGAGCGGCGTGCTCCGGATCGAGCATTGGTCGATCTGCGTGCCGACGAGGTCGAGGAAGCGAAACGTGCAGACCGCCTCGTCCGCTTCGACGAGCATCGCGCCGAACTCCGCGTTGAAGCGCGCCTCGCTCCCGCCGACGAGCAGCGGCCGGAAGTCGTACGTCGTGTTGCCGCCGAGACCGCCGACGAAGTAGGGAAGCCGTCGTGCACGAAGCGTTCGTAGTCGTGGTCGTGCCCGGCGAGCACGGCGTCCGCTCCCCACGCTCGGAAGGGCCACTGCAGGTCCCACGTGTTGCCGTGCACGGCCGAGGAGTACGGCGGGTGGTGGAAGTAGACGAACTTGAACGGCGCGTTCGACGCGGCGAGCGCGGCTTGCAGCCACTGCGCCTGTGGAGAGCTCGCGGTGATGCCGTCGGGTTCGTGCGCGTCGCTGTCGACGCAGAAGAAGTGCACGGGGCCCTTGCGCACGTCGTAGTAGCGCTCGTTGCCCGGCAGCGTGAAGTAGTTCAGGTAGGGGACCGCTCCCGGCGTGCCCCAGTCGTGGTTGCCGAGCGTCGGAAAGAAGCGGTTCTTGCGCGCGACGCTCGGGTACGTCCCGACGTACGGGAAGATCCACTGGGAGTAGTGCTGGCCGATGTGCGCGTCGATCGTCGCCTGCTCGCCGGCCGTGTAGTTGTTGTCGCCCAGCGTGACGACGAACTGCGCGCCGAGCGCGTCGACGAGCTGCGCGACGGCCGCGGCCGACGGCGTGTCGACGCCGTAGTCGCCGATGACGGCGAAGCGCACGTCCTGCGGCGCGGGCGCCTGGGGCACGGCCGCGGCGTGCGGCGCCGTGCTCTGCGCGCGGGCTCCGAACGCGAGCACGACGAGCCCGCTCACGCCGGCGAGGGCGCGCAGCGGACGAAGGATCACACCGCGCGACGCGGCAGGGGGGATGGACCGGGAGACGGGAGGCATGCTCGGGCCTTCGTGGAGAGGGGCCTGGCAAGGGAGCCCCTCCAGCGTACTCGCACCGACGGGGGTGGCTTAGGTCGCAAGGCGGCTCGACGCGACGGCGCGCGAGGTCGTCCGGAGTGCCGAGCCGCCTCGACAAACGCACACGCCCGCGGGAAGCCCGAGCACGCGCAAGCGAGGATCCCGGAGCCCGTGCTTGGAGCCCTCCCTCGGGATCCCCACCCTTCGCGCACCATGCACGAGTGGATCCACGCGTTCGTCGTCTGGGTGTTCGAGTTCGTCCGCGACGGAGGGTACTGGGGCGTCTTCCTCCTCATGGCGGCGGAGTCGTCCATCCTGCCCGTGCCGAGCGAGATCGTGATCCCGCCGGCGGCGTACTGGGCCTCGCAGGGACGGATGAGCTTCACGGGCGTCGTCGTCGCGGGCACGCTCGGGTCGCTCTTCGGCGCGCTCGTGATGTACTACGTCTCGCGCTACCTCGGTCGGCCGCTCGTGCTGCGCTACGGGCGCTTCGTGCGCATCACGCCGGAGAAGCTCGAGAAGACGGAGCGCTTCCTCGAGCGCTATGAGCGCGGAGGGATCTTCTTCGCGCGCCTCTTGCCCGTCGTGCGGCACCTGATCGGGATCCCGGCCGGCATCGTGCGGATGAACGTCGTCTCGTACAGCGCGATGACCGTCCTCGGCTCCGCCGTGTGGTGCACCGTGCTCGCGTGGTTCGGGAACAAGGTCCTCGGCGACGAACCGAACCTGATGAACGATCCCGAGGCGCTGAGCCGCGCGATCAAGAGCAACATGCACTGGATCGTGATCGGCGTCGCCGTCCTCGCGCTCCTCTACTTCGCGATGTTGCGGATGACGCAGAAGAAGAGCTGAGCGAGCGGAAGGCGTGAGTGGTATGCCGCTCGCCCGCTCGCTCTGCACCCCCGAGTTGCGCTTCTCTCTCCGTTGCCCCACACCCCGGCTTTGCCTCCGGCAGCCGAGCTCCGCGTCGCCGCTCACCGCCGGTTGAGCCGTCGGCCCGCTTGCCGCGCGCGCAGCGCGCGGCGAGCGCCGACGGCGACCCGGCGGTGAGCGGCGACGCGGAGCCAGTTATGCGGAGCAAACTCTTGTGGCGCGTTGCTCTTCTCTTCCGCCGGGTTGCTGCTCTTCTGCCTTGGGTTCCCGTCGTGGCTCGTTGCTCGTCGATCCTCCCCTCATCCGTCGTGTCGATCGGGACGCGGAAGGCAGAAGGGCAGCAAGCCGGCGGAAGAGAAGAGCAACGCGCCACAGCGCGTGCTCCGCATCGCGGACCCCGCGTCGCCGCAGCACGCCGGGTCGCCGCCCGCGCACACCGCGCGCTGCGCGCGCGGTGCGCGGCGTGCGGCTCAACCGGCGTGCTGCGGCGACGCGGGGTTCTACGGGCAGAAGGCAAGCCCGGGTGGGAGCCCGAGGGCATCGGGGGGCCGAGGGCGCTGCAGCGGCTCGAGAGACTGCGGATGAGCGACTGGGGCCCAACGTGACTGCGGCCAAACGACCGCCGCCAAACGACCGCCGCCAAACGACCGCCGCCAAACGACCGCCGCCAAACGACCGCCGCCAAACGACCGCGGCCCGGGTCTCCCCGGGCCGCGATGACTCAGAACCTTCGTGCTCGGATCAGGCGTTGCCCGACTTGATGCGCATTCCGTAGAACGAGCGCCACACGAACACGTTCGCGATCAGGAAGAACACGGCCGACAGGATGTGCGGCAGGCTCGAGCCCGTGCTCTCGCCCTTGTCCGTGAACGACATCGCGACCGCGAGCTCGACGGCGAGCAGGCCGAAGAGCGTGGTGAACTTGATCACCGGGTTCATGGCGACCGAGCTCGTGTCCTTGAACGGGTCACCGACCGTGTCGCCGACGACCGACGCGGCGTGGAGCGGCGTGCCCTTCGCCTTGAGCTCGACCTCGACGACCTTCTTCGCGTTGTCCCACGCGCCGCCGGCGTTGGCCATGAAGATGGCCTGGAACAGACCGAAGAGCGCGATCGCGATCAGGTACCCGATGAAGAAGAACGGGTCGTAGAACGCGAAGGCGAGCGTCGAGAAGAACACCGTCAGGAAGATGTTGAACATCCCCTTCTGCGCGTACTGCGTGCAGATCTCGACGACCTTCTTCGAGTCCTCGATCGAGGCCTTGCTGGTCGTGTTGAGCTTGATGTTCTTCTTGATGAACTCGACCGCGCGGTACGCGCCCGTCGCGACGGCCTGCGTCGACGCGCCGGTGAACCAGTAGATCACCGCGCCGCCGAGGATCATGCCGAGCAGGAAGTCCGGGTTGAGCAGCGACAGGTTCTTGAACAGCGTGACCTCGCCGAACTTGTTCTGCAGCGCCATGATCGTGGCGAAGATCATCGTCGTGGCACCGACGACGGCCGTGCCGATGAGCACGGGCTTCGCGGTGGCCTTGAACGTGTTGCCGGCGCCGTCGTTCTCCTCGAGGTAGTGCTTCGCCTTCTCGAAGTCGGGCGTGAAGCCGAACTCCTTCTGGATGCCGTTCTTGACGTCCTTCACCTCTTCGATGAGGGAGAGCTCGTAGACCGACTGCGCGTTGTCCGTCACCGGACCGTACGAGTCGACCGCGATCGTGACCGGGCCCATGCCCAGGAAGCCGAACGCGACGAGGCCGAAGGCGAAGACCGCCTCGTACGTCATGATCGCGTGCAGGCCCATGCCGCTGATCCACGCGGCGAGCGCCATCAGGATCGCGATCACGACGCCCATCCAGTAGGCGCTGAAGTTGCCCGCCGTGAGGCCGGCGAGCACGTTGAGCGACGCTCCGCCTTCCTTGGAGGCTTCCACGCATTCGCGGACGTGGGCCGACTTCGGCGAGGTGAAGACCTTGACGACCTCGGGGATGATCGCGCCGGCGAGCGTGCCGCACGTGATGATCGCGGAGAGCTTCCACCACAGACTGGGGTCGCCGCCGAGGTCGGGGATGAGCAGGTAGGACGCGACGAAGGTCACGACGATCGAGACGATCGACGTCAGCCAGACGAGGAACGTCAGCGGCGCCTCGAAGTCGAAGTGGTCGGCGTTGCCGTACTTCGCCTTGGAGATCGCTTCGTTGATCCAGTACGACACGGCCGAGGCGACGACCATGAGGACGCGCATGGCGAAGAGCCACACGATCAGCGCGACCTGGACGGCCGGGTTCGGCACGGCCAGCAGGATGAAGCTGATCAGCGCGACGCCCGTGACGCCGTACGTCTCGAAGCCGTCCGCCGTCGGGCCGACCGAGTCGCCGGCGTTGTCGCCGGTGCAGTCCGCGATCACGCCCGGGTTGCGCGCGTCGTCTTCCTTGATGTTGAAGACGATCTTCATCAGGTCGGACCCGATGTCGGCGATCTTCGTGAAGATGCCGCCCGCGATGCGCAGCGCGGAGGCGCCCAGCGACTCGCCGATGGCGAAGCCGAGGAAGCACTTGTACGCCATGTCGCTCGGGATGAAGAGCAGCACGATGAGCATCAAGAGCAGCTCGATCGAGATCAGCAGCATCCCGCTCGACATGCCGGCCTTGAGCGGGATCTGGTAGACGGCGTAGGGCTTCCCGCGCAGCGCGGCGAAGGCCGTGCGCGAGTTCGCGAACGTGTTGACGCGGATGCCGAACGCGGCGACCGCGACCGAACCGGCGATGCCGATGACCGAGAACGCCAGGATCATCAGCACCTCACCGACCGACTTGTGGTGGATGCCGAAGAAGTAGGCCGCGATCACGAGCGCGATGAAGACCCACAGGATCCCGATGAACTTCATCTGGGTGAACAGGTAGGTCTTGCAGGTCTCGTAGATGAGCTCCGAGACCTCGCGCATGGCCGAGTGCACCGGGAGGTTCTTGAGCTGGCTGTAGCTCACCATCCCGAACACGAGGCCGAGGATGCAGATCACGATGCCGCCCATGAGGAGCTGGTGCCCGTTCATGCCGAGCATCGTGACCGTGGACAGGTCGGGGAGTTTCAGGTCGAACTCGCTCGCGTGGGCGGTCTCCTGAACGGCTGCCATCGGACCCGCGAACGCGGCGAGCGCGGCGGGGAACATCGGGGGGGTCATGCTGGGTTCGGCTCCGTAATGGGCGGAAAAAGGCGCGAAGGTTCTATTCGGCGGCCCGCGGCAAGGCAAGGACGAAGTCCGGCGGGCGGGCGCGGCAAGCGGTGTGGGGGAGCGGGAGGCGTCCGGGTGGGGTCGAGGGAGGCCCCCGGCGTGCGTCGCCGCCCCCGGAGGCCCGCGCTGCGCCGGGGCGGGAGGGCGCGATCCGCGGCGGGGCCGGGAATCCGTCGGCGGAGGCCCGGGCCGGGGTAGGGAACCCCGGGATCCCTCCGAGGGGGCGCGCGGACGCCGCTCCCCGCGGGGCGAGGGCGGCTCGACGGGAGAGCGATGCGCGGCGCGAAGGTCGGGCCGAGGGTGGGTCAGCGAATGCGGACCCCGGACGGACGCGACGCTTCCGCTCCCCGCGCCGCGAGGGACGCTCGAAAGGGGAAGGAGGCGCGGCGCGCTGCTCGGGCTAGGGGCGCGTCGGCGAACGCTGGCCGCCGCCGGACGAGGGCGGCGCTCTCTGCGCGTGAGTGGGGACGAGAAGGCAGCTGAGCGCGGCGCGAAGTTCGGATCGAGGTGCGCGTCAGCGATCGCTGTCGCTGTCGCGGTGGCCTCCGGGGGAGCGAAGTCGGGCGGAGGGCGCTTCCGAGCGCGCGGCGCGGCGGCGGAGGCTTCGGAGCGCGACCTGGGAGGCCTCTCGCCCTCGCCTCGCGGCGCGTCGAGAACGGCGCCGAGCTCGAAGGCTCTCGACGTCCTCCGACCTGGCGCTGGAGCGCGCGGCCCACGCGCGAGGCCTCGCGCGCGACGTGCGGACGGCTCGCGCAAAAACGCCGACGGGCTCCCCGTGGGAGCCCGTCGTGCGATCGCGCGTGAAGCCGTCTGCGCTCAGTTCGGGTCGACGCGCAGGAGGCGCACCTTCAGCTTCGAGACCTTGATCTCGCTGCCGGGGTGGACCGCGAGGCCGAAGCCGCCGCGACGCGTGCGCGTCCAGCCGATCGCTTCGTCCGTCTTGTCCGTGAGCTCGCCGCCGGGGAACGTGTAGGAGAGCTTGCTGCCGACGCAGGTCGCGATCATCGTGACCTTCTTGTTCGGCGGGAGCTGGCCGTCGTCTCCGCCGACGACGATCTCCGGTCCCTTGACGGCCGAGTCCGCGCGACGGAGCAGGCGGAAGTAGAAGTCCGCGCGCCCCTTCACGATCTCGAACTCGACCTCGACCTGGAAGTCGCGCCACTGGATCTTCTTCGGCACGGACGCGAGGCCGATCTTCCCGGAGCCCGCGTCGGGTCCGACGATCTGCATCACGCCGTTCTGGATCTGGAAGCCGCCGACCTGGTCGCTCTGCCACTGCTCCTTGAAGTCGCCGGAGAGGCAGTCGGTCCACTCGGTCTTGTTGATCGTGTCGGCGGTGAAGAGCTGGTACGCGGCCGCGTCCGACTCGTCGTAGATGATCTTCATCTTCTCGCCGCCGAACTTCTGGAGATCGCCGGTCGGGTCGGGGACGCCGCCGCGCTTCTCGAACAGCGTGACGCACGCGTCCTCCGCGCTCGCATAGGAGACGAGCGCCGAGCGCAGCTTCGCCGGGTCCTTCGCCTGGTCCTTGGCGTCCTGCCACAGGCGCTCGACGTAGACCTTCTCGATCGTCAGGCGGCAGTTCGCGACGCGCTTCTTCGCGTCGTCGCCGTACTGGTCCATCTTCTCTTCGAGCAGCTTGATCTTGCGGCGCGCCTGCGTGACGTCGTCGGGCGACTTGCTCGCCGCGTTCTGGACCACGTCCTCGACCTGCTTGAGCTTGTCGAAGAAGTCAGTCTTGTCGACCTCGCGCTGCACGGTGCGGTTCGCGTTGCCGAGCTTCTGGGTCAGACGCGGTCCGACGACGTCGTTGCCTTGCCACGGCACGGTCTGGCCCTCGAACTGGCGCTTGTCGAGGAAGTCGACGAAGTCTCGCGCACCCTGCTCCGTCTCGATGTCGAAGGTCAGCGCCTTCTTCTCGAAGTTCAGGAACAGGTCGATCTGCGCCTGGCGCGCGGCCTCTTCGCCCTTCTTCTTCGACTCGACGACGAAGTAGGTGATGCCCGTCGCGAGCACGAGGACGCCCGCCGCGATCCACGCGATCGTCATCGTCTTGTTCTCGCGCTGGTGGAGCAGGTTCAGCTCGCGCTGCACGTCCGCGTGCTGCACCTTGCCGCCGCCCTCGTCGCGCGCGGGCTTCGCACGCGCGGCGCTCGGCCGCGCGGCCGCGGGCTTCGCGGTGGCGCGCGCCGGAGCGTCTTCCGCGGCGGGCTTCGCCGCGCGCGCGGAGGTCGCCTTCGGAGCGGGCGCCGCGGCGGGTTTCGCCGCCGCGGGCTTCGCGCTCGCCGCCGGCTTCGCCGGGGCGCTCTCCGCGGGCTTCGCCGCGGCCGGGCGCGAGGCCGGCACCGGAGGCGCGTCCTCGCCTTGCGACTTGCGCTCGGCGAGCAGACGCTCCTTCATGGACATCGGGCGGTTGGCTCCGGCGCCCGCGGAGGGGCGCTCGGACTTGGAAGCATCGTTGGGGTTCTCGTTCGTCGTCATCGGCCGAACCCTGGGGGTCAGGGGGAAGCGGGAGGAGGCGGGGGGGAGCCTTCCTCGCGCAGACGTCTCTCGAACATCTCGCGGATGCTCTCGTTCGCCGGACGCGCCGTGCGTCCAGGCCGCCGAGGCCCGCGTCGAAGCGAATACACTAGCACGGCGACCAGGACCAGAGCCATGCCGCCGAGCAGCCAAGGCCCGAACTGCGCCAGGAACGCTTGGCGCCCTTCGTGGGCGTTCGGGACCGGTTTCAAGTTGCGCACGATCAGCCACGGCACCTCGCGCAGCTCGCCCGTGCGCGACGGGTACTTCACGAGGCGGTAGAAGATGCCCTCGACGTCGTAGGCGTCGTACTGGATCGACGGCTTCTCGCCCGGGTACTCCGTGAGGTCGAAGATCACCCCGCGCGTCGCGTCGGATTCGGCGAGGAAGCCCCGGTACACGACGTCGCGCCCGTAGGCCTTCGTGTCGAGCTTGACCGCGTCGAGGCCGCCGATGATGCCGCGCGCCCAGACGAATTCGCCGCGCCAGCCGTCGGGGTCGGCCAGGCAGGCCGCGTAGGAGAGCGGGCGCTGCGCGCGCTGCGTCAGCTCCTCGGGCGTGTAGTCGCCGATCGTCTTGAGCAACTTGTAGTAGCCCGCCGTCTCGACGAGCCCGTCGCCGTTCTTCGAGTCGGAGAGCGCGCCCTCGAAGGCCGAGTAGAGCTTGCGCTCGCGCTCCGCCAGCTCCGCGGGCGACACAGGCGTCGTGCGCGCGGCCTCCTGGCCCACGTCGGCGCGGTCGGGCAGGCTCGAGCCCTGGTGGCTGAGCCAGAAGTAGAAGCCAGCGATCCCCAGGAAGATGAGCAGGCCGGCGAAGCGCGCGAAGAGGCGGAACTCGCCCGAGCGCCAGAACGGCTCGGCCTGCGGCTGGTCCTCGAAGGGACGGCGCCGGCGCGGAGGGGTGGGATCGGCCATGGTCCGGGTCCTTCTATCCGTCCGAGGGCGCGCCGGGACGGAAAAAACGGCGGCGAGGGGGCCCTCGAGAGTGTGGATCGCGGCGGGCGTCCGGTCGATCCCCAGCCGTGCGCAGAGCCGTCGACCGCGTGCCCTGCGGGCCTGGGCCCGCGTCGGCAGGGCGGGTCCGTCCGGCGCTCGGAGGGCGGCGCGGGGGAGCCCGGACCCTGCAGCGCGCGGTCAGCGTCCGATGCCGTGCGCGCGGGCCGGAAACGCCGCCGGGCGTCGCGCTCTGGAGCGCGGCGCCCGGCGGTGCATGCGGAAGACGGTGCGAAGGACTAGGCGTCCTTCTTCCCGAGCGCGAACTCGATGTTGTCGATCGAGAGGCCCTTCGCGATGTTCACGATCTTGAGCACCTCGCTCCACGGAACGCGCTCGTCGCCGTCGATGATCACGGGCACGTTCGGCTCGCCCTTCGCGCGCCAGTCCTCGTACGAGCCGCGGATCAGCGTCGTCATCTCGCCGTCGTCGTCGACGGTGCGCATGCCGAACTGGCGACGGACCTTGCTGGTCGCTTCGTCCCAGAACATGGCGATGCGGATTTCCTTGATCACGTCCGACGGCGTGCCCTCCGCGCCCTTGTTCCTCGGCAGCCAGGACTCGAACTTGCCCTCGAGCTGCTTGAACTTGAACGAGCACATGAAGAACACGCAGAGGCAGAAGATCACGTCCACCATCGGGATGACGTTGATCGCTACCGGGTTGTCTTCGGCGTCACCACCACCAGCCATCGCATTGCTCCATCGCTAGGGGAGTCGCGCTCCCGTTTCCGTCGTTCCGCCGCGCACGACCGCTCCCCGTGGAAGCCCCCGCGGCGCATGGGGGCGTCCACTCCCGGGGCCCGGGCTACTTCTCCGGCATCGGCAGGGCGCCGACGACGGCGACCTTGTAGAGGGTCGCCGTGCCGCACATCTCGATCACCTTCTGCACGTCCCCGTAGGGCGCCGACTTGTCCGCGCGGATCATCACCTTGCGGCGCGACAGGACCTTCTTCGCGTCGGGGTCGACGTGGTCCTCGGGCGAGAGCTCAGCCAACTCCTTGAGCTTCTCGCCGATCGTCTCCTTCGTGTAGGACTTGCCGGAGATGCTCCACAACCAGTGCTCCTTGACGCGGCAGACCCCACCGTTGTCGTAGATCGGGCAGGCGCCGTCGCCCGCGACCTCGTGGTGGATGTTGATCGTCGTCTCGGGCTCGGTCTCGTCACGGTTGGGGTCGATCTCCTTCGACTTGTCCGCGTCCGCCAGGACCATCGTCGCCGTCTCACGCGCCGCCATGTCCGCCCCCAGCAGGAAGAAGAGGAGCAGGCGGAACATGATGTCGATCATCGGGATCAGGTTCGGCGACTGCGGATCCTGAACGGTGGCGACTTTGCGCTTGTGCATGGCTCGTGGTTCCGGCGGATGGGATCAGGGGACGAGGAGATCGGACTCCACCACGCTCAGTGCGTGGACTTCATCGCCATGTGCTTGAGCAGGTCGACGGCCTGCAGGTTCATCGACAGGGTCATCTTCGTGACCTTGTTCTTGAAGAAGAAGAAGATCGTGAGGAACACGATGCCGATGAAGAGGCCCATCGTCGTGTTCACGAGCGACTCGTACACGCCTTCCGCGAGGTCGCCCGGGGTCGGCGCCTTCATCTGCTCGATCTTCTGGAACGAGCTGATCATGCCCGTGACCGTGCCGAGCAGGCCGAGCAGCGGGCCCGTGTTGCCAACGAGCGACAGGTAGCTGATCTTCGCCTGGAGCTTGAAGCTCTCTTCGTTCGCGGCGGCTTCGAGCGCCTGGATCATCTCCTCGTAGCCCGCGAGGCGCATGCGCAGCGCGGCGCCGATCAGGTTCGAGATGTACCCGCCTTCCTGGTCGCAGAGCTCGATCGCTTCGTCGAACTGCTCTTCTTCGATCAGGGCCTGGAGGTCCTGCACGAGCGGCGTCGGCGCGAGCTTCTCGCGGCGGACGTTGACGAAGTTCTCGATGACGCACGCGGTGCCGACCATCGAGAGGATCACCATCAAGTACCCGACGATGCCGGTGGCCTCGAACAGGTCCATCACGGACTTCTGCTTGTGCACGACCTCTTCGGCGTACGCCATCGAGGCCAGGAACAGGAGGGCCGCGACGGCGGACACCAGGTACTTCTTGCGGGAGGGAGTCATCGAATCTTCTCGGGGATGGGGGGGGGGAGATGCTGGGGAGTTGGGGGAGATCCGGCGTCGGTCTCGCAGGAGTCCGGGGCCGGTGTTTTCGGGGGGAGATTCTACTTGCCGCCGGGGAACTCGCGCTCGAGCTGTTCCTTCCGTTCGAGGTAACGCTGCTGATAGACCTTCTTGCGGTCCGCGTTCTTCTCGACCTGGGAGAGCGCCTGGAAGGCCCTCATCGAGCCTTCGAGCGAGCGCTTGTACTCGCGCGCCGATTCGCTCGGACCGGGGCCGTACTGGACGACGCCGCGCATGTAGGCGAACGCCGCGTCGTTGATCTTGTCGATCTTCTCCGCTTCGCCCTTCGACATCGCGTCGAGCATCCAGAGGTCGCCGAGCCCGTTCCACGCGCCGGCGAGCACGAGGTTCGAGGCGTCTTCACCCGTGAGCTTGCGGAAGATGGCCTCCGCTTCCGCGTTCTTCGTCTTCTGCGCGAGGAGGCAACGGCCCTGGCCGAGGCGCGCCTGCTGGAGCACGACGAGCGGCGCGCCCGTCGCCTTCTCCGCGACGCCGTACGCGGCGGCCGCTTCCGTGGTCTTGCCCTGGTCCTCGAGCAGGCGGCCCTTGAGCAGGCTGACCGCGGCGTTGAAGCCCGCGGGCACGCCGGCGACGGCCGCTTCGTTCGACAGGGTGTCGAGCGCCTTCGAGGCGCCCGCGTAGTCCTTCTTCGCGGAGAACGCGGTGACGTAGCCTTCGCCCGCTTCGATCAGGTAGCGCGACTTCGGGAACTCCTTGCGCAGGGCGTCGAAGCCCGCGATCGCGCCGTCCCAATTGCCCTTCGCGAGCTGGACCGACGCCGCGAGGTAGAAGGCGTCCTGGCGGATCGGGGCGCGGAGCTTCGAGTCGGCCTTGAGCTTGTCGAAGGAGGCGAGCGCGTCGTCCCACTTCGACTGGTCGAACGAATCGCGGCCGGCGGTGTACTCGTCCGGCGGGTCCTTGAACGCCACGCCCGCGACCGTGGACCACTCGATCGTCTTCGCCTGGCCCTTGTTCTCGATCGTCAGGCCCTCGTAGTCGGCGCTCTTGACGCGCCCCTGCTCGGTCTTGCCGTCCTTGAGCGTCACCGTGTCCTGCGCGAAGGCGGGCACGGCGGTGAGGAAGAGCGCGGCCAAGGCGCCGAGCACGGTCGTCTTCGGCGTGCGGCGCGCGGTCGTCCAGCGGGTCAGGGTCATCGTTCGGTTCTCCGGTCTCGTGCGATGCGTGGGTGCGTGCGTCGGGGGGGGCTTGAGTGCGTTGCGCGCGCCCGCGTCCGAGGAGCGAGGGCGCGCGCGGGGTGAGCTACTTGGGCTGCGCCCCGGGGAGCGCCATGCCGTTCTTCGGGAAGCTCTGCTTGCCGATCTCGGCCTCGAGGATCTTGAAGAGATCACCGAGCCCGGGGACGTCGCCGCCGAGCTTGTTCGTCTGGTTCTTCGCCTGACGCAGCTCGATGCCGGCGTTCGTGAAGTCGCCCTTGTTGAACAGACACTGGATCTGCTCGTACTTGTAGAACCACCACTCCTTCGAGTCGCCCTGGACGATGGTCGAGTTGCGACCGACCGTCGAGAACACCTTGAGCGCGTTCGCGAAGCGGTCCTGCGCCTGATCACCACTGGCGTTCTTGCCCGCGCGGTTCTCGGCGGCGCCCCACTCGAGGTAGGCGTAGAGGATGTTGAGCTCGCGGTTGTCCTTGTCCGTGAGCACCTCGCGGCTGAACTTGCCCGTCGCGGGGTCGACGAGCGCGACGCCCTCGAAGAAGCGGCTGTACGAGTCCGCCGCGCGGTCCCATTGGCCGAGGAAGCCGAGCGAACGCGCCATGAGCAGCGTGCCCTTGCGCGACGGCGATTGGCGCAGCGCCTGGTCGTAGAGGTCCGCCGCGAGGCTCCAGTACTCCTTGTTCGCGGTCTTGCCGCCTTCCCAGCCGAGGAAGCTGTCCGGCGCCTTGTTCAGGATCAGGCCCAGCGTGAAGAGGCGGTCGGCGATCTGCAGCACGTCCGAGCCCTTGCCCGCGTTGCCCTTGAGCATCGCCTGGCCGGCCATGCGGTAGTACTTGCCCGCGCGCTTCCAGAGATCCTCGGAGCCCTTCTCGTCCTTCTTCTCCGACGCCTCGGCGGCGCGGCGGTCGAACTCGATCGCGACCGTGCGCGCCGCGGACGGGATGGCGGGGGAGTCGGGCGACTTCGCGTGGAGGCCGTCGAGGTTCTTGACCGCGTCCTCGAGCTTGCCCTGCTTGTTGTAGGCCTGGATGCGCAGCTGCCAGACGCGCGCGACGTTGTCGGCGTTCGAGTTGAACTTCTTGTCGTCGTCGATGCCGTCGAGCGTCTTCAGCGCTTCGTCGGCCTTGCCGACGTTGTCGTCGAGCTGCACCTGCGCGAGCGTGACGCGCGCCTTGAAGCTCGTGCTGACGAGCAGCTGTTGCTGCGCCACGTCGAACTCCTTCGAGGCCGCGTCGTCGAGGTCGCCGATCGACTTCTTCAGGATCGACATCGACTGCTCGTAGAAGGGCTTCGCCTCCGCCTTCTTCGCCGCGTCCTTCGCGAGCGTGCGCGCGTGGAGGAAGTAGGCGTTGCCGGCCGAGTATTGGGCGATCAGGTAGCTCTTCGCGCCGGGCTGGACCTTCTCGTAGGTCTGCGCGGCCTTGAGGTACTCGTCGTCGCTTTCGTAGCCCTGGCCCTCGACGATCAGCGCGAACGACGCGCGCGGGTGGTTCGGGTAGCGCGTCGTGAGCGCCTTCATGTGCTCGTCGATCTTGCGCTTGAAGTAGGGCCGCTTCTCGAGGCGGTTGATCTCCGTCAGCGACTGCAGGGCCTTGTACACGGCCTCGGGCGCGTCCGCTTCGTTCGGATACCGCTCCGCGCCGGCGTCGTAGGCGAGCGTCGCCTCGTGATGCCATTCGCGGGCGCGGAAGATGTCACCCATCAGCAGGAACGCTGCGAGGCCCGTCTTCGCCTGCGCGGGGTCGCCCTTCGATTCGGTGATCGCCTGGCGGCACAGCTCGAGCGCGCGCTTCTCGTTGCGCCGGCCGAACTGCGTGCCGGCGAGCTGGAGCAGCTTGTCCGCGCCGAAGCTGCCGCCACCGCCGCCCTTGCCGAGCAGCTTGTCCTGCAGCACCTGGCCCGTGCGGCCCCACGGCCCGTTGCCGTCCAGGTCGATCAGCTTCTGTGCGGTCTTCGTCGCGCCGTCCGCGTCCCCGGCGGCGAGCTGCATCTCGCCGAGCTGCGCGAGCAGCGCCATCCCCGAGTAGGACTCGTAGGCGCCGGTGAGCTTCGCGAAGAACTCCTTGATCTCGGCCAGGCCTTCCTGCGTGCGGTTCAGTTCCGTGAGCAAGAGCGCCTTCTGCAAGAGCGCGGCGGACACGAGGTCGCACTCGACGCCGCCGATCAGCACGAGGCCGTTCTTGTCCGTCTCCCAGCCGTCCTTGAGGCCGTTCGCGAGGTCGGTCCAGATCTGGAGCGCCTGGTCGTTGTTGCCGAGCTCCTTCTCGCACTGCCCTTCCAGGATCGTGGCCTGGTAGCTGTACACGACGCCCGTGTAGTCGAGGCCGAACTCCTGGAGCAGCTTGATCGAGGACTGCAGCAGGTCCTTGCGACGGAACTCGTCCTTCGCGAAGAGCTGCGCGTGGCCGAACATCGTGCGCGGCAGGTTGAAGCGCGCGCCCATCAACTGCTCTTCGAGCTTGGGATCTTCCTCGCCGCGCTCGTCCTTCTCGTCCTTGATCTTCGTCAGCTCCTCGACGCGCGCCTTGATGCGGTCTTCGGCCTCGGAGTAGACCTTCTGGCCTTCCGCCTGGTAGTCGGCGATGACCGAGGGCTGCGTCTCCTTCTGGACCATCTGCTTCAGCGTGTCGCCGAGCAGCGCGTAGGCGTCGGGCAGCGTCAGGGCCGCGATCTCGGACTCGGGCGAGCCCTGGTGCTGCTTGATGAACTCCCTCCTTGTCGGTCAGGGCCTGCTTGAGCAGGTCCTTGCGCTTGGGGAGGTCCGCCGTCTTCTTCGCGATCTCGAGGCGCAGGTCGATGTGCAGCGAGCGCACGCCGACCTCGGCTTGGCCGCTCAGCTTGCCGCTCTTCACGAGCAGGTCGCACAGCGCCTCCGCCATGTCGGTCTGCCCGCGTTCGAAGAGCTTGCGCGCGAAGACGGCGTCCGAGTCGGGCTTGCCAGAGAGGACGTTCGGAGTCTGCGCGAGGGCTTTCGACGCGGTGGCGGCGAAGAGCAACGGTGCAATCCAACGCACGTACATGCGTGAGGCCTCCAGAGGAGAGGGCTAGGCGGCGGGGCTTGGGTGGGGGGAGTCGTCGTCTCGCGTCGCGCTCAGTTGCGCTTCGCGCCGCCGAAGGCGTTCTCGTAGCGGTAGTAGACTTCGAGCGTCAGCACGTTGATCGCCGTCGTGTAGATCGGCCCGCCGGTGTAGGCCCAGCGGTCCATCTGGGTCCAGCCGCCGCGGCGGCAGGTCTTGTCCTCGGTGTTCTGCAGCGAGATCACACCTTCGACCATGGCCTTGTTCCACGGGCCCCAGTACTTGTTCGACTTCTTCGGGCTGTCGGGACCGTCGAACTGGTTCAGCGCGAGCGAACCGTAGTACCAGTAGTAGTAGTCGACCGTCAGCTTGTCCTTGGACACCGTCGGCAGGTCGTTGATCACCTGCTTCGCGGCGAGGTCGAGGAAGGGGTCGTCCGGGTCGTGCGACGTGAAGATGCGCGAGCACATGCCGAGCGCCGACATGACCGCCGGGTGGTACTTGAAGTGGTCGTTCTTGCCCGTGACCGTCGCGCCGGCGCCCTTGGGGTCGATGTAGCCGACCATGCCGTTGTCGGCCGTGACCCATTTGATGAACTCGAGCGCGCCGTCCATCGACTCCTTCTTGACGGTGAGCCCGGAAAGCTGCGCCGACTTGAGCGCCATGATGCACCACGTCGTGACGGAGGTGTCCGCGTCGAACACCTCCTTCGCGGCGGCGGAGTCCGTCCCGGTCTTGCGGAAGTCCTCGACTTCCATGCGGGACTGGTAGCGCCAGCCCCAGAGGCCGTTGCCCGAGGGGTTGGGGCGCTGCGCGCGCTGGATGAAGTCGACGCCCTTCTGCGCCGGGTCCTTCCAGAAGCGGTTCTGGGTCAGGCCGTACGCCTCGGCGAGGGCCATCGTCGCGAGGGCCTCGTTGTACATGAAGGCCTTGTCGCGCGTGAAGTGGCCGTCGGCGTCCTGGCGCTTCGTCAGCCACATCAGGCCGTTCTTGATCACCTCGCCGACCTTGTGCCGCTTCGCCTGGACCGTGTCGACGATGGTCTGCTTCGACTCGTGGCTGTAGCCGGCGCCGAGGAAGCAGAGGATCGCGAGCGAGGTGAGGCCCTCGTCGTAGAGCGCGTGGAACTCGTCCTTCGTCTCGTAGCAGGGCGTCTCAGGGTTGCAGCGGTCCTTGAGGTTCGTGGCGCTCCAGGAGCCGTCCGGGTTCTGGTGGCGGATCAGCCAGCGCAGGCCCTCGAGCACAGCCTTCTCGGTGCCTTCGGTCGGGCCGCCCGCACGGCCCTTCTTCGTCGTTCCGAGCTTGCGCCCGCCGAACGGCGAGGGCCGCGTGCCGTGGTGCCCACCCGTGCCCACGCCGATCGCGGTGCCGCCCGTCGTGCCGCCCGTCGTCACGTCGTCCATCGACGTCGGGTCGCCGCGGTCGAGGCTCAGGTCTTCCGGGACCGTCTCCGTGGTCGGGATGTAGACGTCTTCCTCGAACGTGACGATCTCGTTCTCGTCGTTCTTCGGGATCGCCTTGCGGTCGATCTCCTCGGGCTTGATCTCCTCGACCGGCAGCTCCTCGCGCGGCTTCGAGATGGAGATCGAGACCGCCTCTTCCTTCTGCTTCGGTTTCTCCGACGCGACGTACCAGATGCTCAAGCCCACGATGACGATGACGTGAATGGCGATGGCCATCACGACCCAGGGGGCGTTCTTGATCGCGTTCCGGAGGAAAGAGATCGGGTTCATGTTGCTCTCGAGGGGATCAGGGGATCGTGTCCGAGCGGGAGGAGGAACACGATCCCTTGGGGATGGGGTGGGCGGCCTCTGCCGACGCGCAGCGGATGGCCTACCGAGGAGGGCGGGGGATGTTACCCGATTTTGACCCGCTGGCAATCGCGGGTGGGCGGGGTTCCACCGCCGTCCTCGGCGCCGTGCGTGGGGCGCACACGTCCGCAGGATCGGGGTCGAGCAGGGCAAGCTTCCCACCGCGTCGCGCCGCTCGGAGCCGCGTCGTGGTGGACCGGTCGCTCGCCCGGAGTCGAGGCGCCCGGTCCGCGCCTCGCATCGAACGCTCCCCGTGCACGCGAGGTGACGAGGAGCGCGGGGTTCGCGCTCAGCGCGCGCGCTGCACGCCGGCGAACGCGTTCGCGTAGCGGTAGTAGACCTCCAGCGTGAGGACCGCGACGGCCGTGCTGTAGACCGGCCCGCCCGCGTACGACCACCGGTCGGGGGTGAGGAACCCGCCCTGTTGGCAGCCCGGGGTCGTCCGCTCCGCGAGCTCCTCGAGCGCTCCGACCATGGCCTTGTTCCAGGGGCCCCAGTACTTGTTGGACTTCCGCGGGCTGTCCGGACCGTCGAACTGGTTCAGCGCGAGCGCGCCGTAGTACCAGTAGTAGTAGTCGACGGAGAGCTTGTCCTGCTTCACGACCGGCAGGTCCTGCACGAGCTGGCGCGCGGAGAGCTCGAGCACGGGGTCGTTCGGATCGTGCCGCACGAACGCGCGCGTGCACATCCCGAGCGCGGACATGACCGCCGGGTGGTACTGGAAGTGGTCGTTCTTGCCCGTGACGGTCGCTCCCGCGCCCTTGGGGTCGATGTAACCGACGAGGCCGTTGTCCGCGGTGACCCAGCTCACGAACGCGAAGGCGCCGTCCATCGAGGTGCGGTCGACGGCGAGCCCGGCGAGCTCCGCCGACTTGAGCGCCATGACGCACCAGGTCGTCACGGACGTGTCCGCGTCGTAGAGCTCCTTCGAGGGCGCTTCGCCGGTGCCGCTCGTACGCAGGTCCTCGACCTCGCCGCGCGGCAGGTAGCGCCAGCCCCACAGGCCGCTGCCCGAGGGGTTCGGCCGCTGCGCCCGCTGGAGGAAGTCGACGCCGCGCTGCGCGGGGCCCTTCCAGTAGGCGTTGCGCGTCAGGCCGTACGCCTCGCACAGCGCCATCGTCCCGAGCGCCTCGTTGTAGAGGAACGCCTTGTCCTTCGAGAACCGCCCGTCTTCGTGCTGGCGCTTCACGAGCCACTGGAGCGCGTCCTTGACGATCTCGCCGATCCGGTAGCGCTTCCCGCGCGCGGTGTCGACGAGGTACTGCTTCGACTCGTGGCTGTAGCCCGCGCCGAGGAAGGTCAGCACCGCGAGCGCGGTCGTGCCCTCGTCGTACAGGTCGTGGAAGTCCGCCTTCGCCTCGACGCAGCCGCGTCCCGCATCGCAGCGCTCGTGCATGCGCTTCGCCGACCACGAGCCGTCCGCCAGCTGGTGGCGCGCAAGCCAGGTCATGCCGCCGAGCACGAGCTCGTGCTCGCGCCGCCCGGGTCCGAGCTGGACCGGCTGGCCGACGGGGCCCGAGCCGGGGCGGTCGCCGTACTTCCAGTCGGGCTTGCCCGTGCCGTGGTGACCCGGGCCGCCGACGCCGATGGCGCCGCCGCCGGTCGTGTTCCCGAGCGGCAGGTCGGCTTGCGCCGTGGGATTGCCCGGCGTGACGTCCGGATCCGTCGGCACGTCGGCGACGGTCGGGATGTAGACCTCGTCGAGCTTGATCAGGCGCTCCTCGACGTTCTCCGGGATCTTGTTGCGCACGATCTCGATCGGCGCGATGTCCTCGGGCGGGAGCTCGCGGTCGACCGGCGGCCGCGCGTGGATCACGATCGGCGACTCGGCGGGCTTCGGCCGCTCCTTCGCGACGTACCAGATGCTCAGGGCGACGAGCACGATCGCGTGCAGCGCGACCGCCATCACGATCCACGGCGCGTTGCGCGCGGCGTGGCTCAAGGCACGAATCGGATTCCAGGTCCTCATGGTTCGTTCTCCGAAAGAGCGTCACGGGAGCGCTCGCGCCGCGGACGACTCGCGCGGCACGGCCCCTCGGCGCCGTTCGCGAGCGGATAACCGCTCGACGCAGGGCTGTTACCGGACTTTTCGAGCGCGCCTCCAGCGTTTTTCGCGCGCTGTTTCCAGTCGCGCGATCGCGAACGCGCGCGCAGCGAGCGGCCGTCGCGCGAGCGGCGCCGCACTCGACGCCGCGCGTGCGTCGAGGCCCGGATTCCCCGATGAAAACCGCGCTTCGCGGCGCATCGAGCGTTCGCGCACCGCGCACGGTTCGCGCGGGCCGTGCGCTCGCGCACCGAAGCCGGGTTAGACTCGCCGCGCTCCCCGGAGACCCTCGCATGCAGCTCGCCCTCCTCCTCCTCGCCGCGGCGCTCCTCGCCGGCGACGCAAAAAAACGCACGCCCGATCTCGTCGTCACCGCGAGCGGAGCGCGCCTCGGCGGCCGCGTCGTCTACGAGGACGACGCGCGCGTCGTCGTCCAGGACGGTTCGCGGACGACCGAGGTCGCGCGGCGCGACGTGAAGGAGCTGCGCTCCCGCGCCGCGCTGTCGCGCGCGCTGCTCGAACGCTGGAACGCGCTCGCGCCGACGGACGTGCCCGGGCTCGTGACGCTCGCGCAGTCGGCGCGCGAGAAGGATCTCCTCGAGGAAGCGGAGCTCTTCGCCTGGCACGCGCTCGTCCTCGATCCGCGCAACGAGGCGGCCCACCTCCTCCTGGGACACGCGCGGCGCGGCGAGGGTTGGACGTTCCAGGACGGCGCGCGGCGCTGGCCGTTCGAGAAGCGCGACGAGGTCCACCGCGAGTTCGGCTCGGCGTGGCGCTTAGAAGGGCCGCACTTCACGCTGCGGACGAACCTCCCGGTTGCGGCCGCGACGACGCTCGCCCTCGACCTCGAGAACGCGTACCAGGCCTTCTACTCGGCCTTCGGCCGCGAACTCGGGCTCCACGAGCTGCTCGTCCCGCTCGGCGCGGACGTCCACGCGGACAAGGCGTCCTTTCCCGAGCAGGTGGGCGGCCGCACCGCGTGGTTCGATCGGGACCGCGAGGTGCTCGTCGTCGACGCGAGCCGCGGCTTCGATCGCGGGTCGGCGCTCCACGAGGCAACGCACGCGCTCCTCCACGCGACCTCGACGCGCGCGCGCAATTCCCCCGGCGCGATCCCGGCGTGGGTCGACGAGGGACTCGCGGAGTACATGGCGTGGTCGTTCACGGGCGAGCCGGGCCGCGCGCGCTTCGCCGCGGGCGGCGTCGCGAAGGCGCACTTCGAGCGGCACGCCGGCGCGAAGGACGCGTACGACCTCGCGCGCGTGCTCACGTTCGGCTCGAGCGACTACACGTCCTCGAGCCAGGCCGACCTGAAGTACTCGGAGAGCTACACGCTCGTGCACTTCCTGTTGCACGGCGACGGGGGCGCGCTGCGGCCGCGCTTCCTCGCGTTCGTGCTCGGCGCCTACCAGGGGCAGGGATCGCCGACACATTTCAAGAAGGCCATGGGCGGCGATGCCGCGGCGCTGGAGCGCGGCTGGAACGCGTGGGTGCTCGAGCACGCGCGCTGAACGCCGCGCATCGAGTCGAGGAACGCGCAACCCAGGTTCGCACGTACCTGCACGAGTCGGCGTGGCGCTCGTCCGCCGCCGCGGCGCGAACGGGATGGGATCGGCGCGTCCTCCCGGCGCGAACACGCGTGAGGCGCTGCGCGCGACTTGCTACAACGAGCCCGCGCCGCGACGGCATCGCGGCTCGTGATCGGCAGGTGCTCCGATGATCCTCGCGTTCCTCTTCGTGCTCCAGACGGCCGCCCCGGCCGAGGTCCTCTCCTCGAACGGCCGCTACGTCGCCGTGCTCGCGCCGCGCGCCGGCGAGACCGGGGCCGCGGCCCGCATCGACCTCGTCGTGCACGAGCTGCGGCCCGGCGCCGAGCGACGGAAGCTCTGGAGCGGGCTCCTCGCCGCGGATCGGGCCGACGCGCCCGCGGGCACGCGCCGCGACTTCGTGACGGACGACGGCGCGGCCTTCGTGCGGATCGACGCGGCGCCCGGCACGGCGCCCGCGCTACGCGAGGTGCTCAAGGGCACGAACGCGGCGACGCTCTCGCTCTCCGACCTCGCGGCGGAGCCCGACGCGAGCGGCCGCTGGATCGACCTCGAGCACGGCCTGCGCTGGCGCGCCAACGACGGCGGCATCAACGCGCGGTGGACGCTCGACCTGCTCGGTTTGGACGGCCTCGTGCGCACGCTCGACCTCGACGGGGGACAGCTCGAGCTCCTGCGCGACACGACGCGCGTGCTCGACCTGCTCGTGCATCCGCCCGTGCCCGAGCCCGTCTTCCCGGCGACGCAGGAGACCTACGTCGACACGTGGGACGGACCGCGCCTCGCCTACTCGGGCGCCACGCTCGAGTTCGAGGGCCACGGCCACGACCCGAGCGAGGGCTGGCGCTTCATCGGCTTCCAGGTGATCGGCAACCCGTTCGACACGCACAAGCTCGTCCTCGTGCCGCGCGGCGTACCCCCGCAGAACGCGGCGGCGCAGGTCCTGAAGCCGCACCTCTGGACCGCGCGCGTCAACGGCCTCCCGCCCGGCCTGTTCCAGGTCGAGATCTGCGGCCGCGAGACCGCCGCGGGCGACGCGCGCCGCGACCCGGGTCGGTTCGACCCCGCGGGGCGCATGATCGAGCTCGTCACGCCGCACCTCGTCGCCGAGCTGCGGCTCCCCGGCGCCGCGAACGCGCGCGACGCGATCGCGCTCTACGACGACGGCCGGCTCGAGCTCGAGTTCGGCGGACGCCGCGTCGCGCGCCTCGCGACGGTCGAGGACGAAACGCGCCTGCGCGGCCGCGTCGCGTCGCTGCCGCTCGAAGCCCGCGCGCGCCGGCGGCGTCCGACGTCGAGCGCGCGGGCGCGCTGACGTGGCGCACGAAGGAGCGGCCCGCGCGCATCGTGCTCTCGAGCGAGCTCTCCGGCGCCGCGCGCGCGCTCGTCGACGACCTGAAGGCGCTGCGCGAGGGCCTCGACCCCGCGCGCGCGACCGTCGCCTACGCGCTCGACCCGGCGAAGAGCTCGCTCCTCGTGCGCACGGGCTCCGCCGGGCTGTTCTCGGCGTTCGGGCACGACCACGAGCTCGGCGCGAAGACGTTCAGCGCGCACTTCGACGTCGACGAACGCGACGTGTTCCGCTCCAAGGTCGCGTTCACCGTCGACGCCACGTCCTTCCACGTCGTCGACAAGGAGAGCGCCGACGACGCGAAGGAGATCGAGGCGAACATGAACAACGGCGTGCTCGAGAGCGCGCGCTTCCCGAAGATCGAGTTCGCGAGCACCGGGCTCGCGCTGCGGCAAGGCGAGCCCGCCGAGCGCGGCCTCGCGGCCTTCGCCGGCAAGGAGGTCGAGGTGACGCTGACGGGCGAGCTCACGTTGCACGGCCAGAAGCGCACCGTCCGGATCCCGGGCAAGCTGAAGCTCGAGCGCGACCTCCTGCGCGTGCGCGGCGAATTCGCCCTCAAGCAGACGGACTACGGCATGACCCCGTACTCCGCCGTCGGAGGCGCGGTGAAGGTCGAGGACAAGCTGCGCGTCGTCTACGACTTCCAGGCGCCGCGCGAGAAGCGCTGAGCCGCGCGCTCGCGGCGCGGTTCAGAGCTCCGCGCGGCGCGCGGCGACGCCGACCGCGCCCTCGCCGTGCGGCTCGAAGCCCAAGGGCAGCGCGCGGCGGAGCTCGCCGAGCGCTCCCGCGTCGCACGCGTCGACGTCGAGCACGTCGAGCGCGACGGGCTCCGCTCCGCGCACGCCGAGCCCGACGACGACCTCCTCGGTCCCGAACCCGATCAGCGTGAGCGAGCCGCGCAGGTGCAGCTCCTTCCGCTCGCCGCGCGCGTCGCGCAGGACCCGCGCCGTGACGCCCTTCGGGAGTTCGAGCGCGACGATGCGAGCGGCGCGCGGCGACGCGAGCGCGAGCCGCACGACGCGCTCCTCGTTGGCGAACCCGCAGCCTTCCGTCGTCCCGTCCCAGGCAGCCCGCACGTCCGCGCGCGGCGGTTCGAGCCCGAGGCGCGGCGCGTCGGCGGAGCGCAGGCGCCCCGAGCGCGGCCACCACGGGAACGGGTTCTCCGCGGCCGCGCCGAACCCGCGCGCGTCGAGCCACGCCGCGAGGTCGCGCGCGCCGAGATCGCGCACGCCGACCTTCGCGCGCGCCTCGCCGGCCCGCTCGACGTGCGCGAGGAAGGTCGGCTCGGGCTCGTCCGCGCGTCGCTCGGGCTCGGCGAGCGCGAGGATCGTGCTCGCGAGCGCGAGCGCGGTCGTGCCCAGCGCGACCGCGACGCGCGCGCGTCGGGACGCAGGCGCGAGCAGCATGGCCAGCGGCGCCGCGCACCACGCGGAGCCCGCGGCGAGCGCCGCGCACGCGGGCAGCGTGCGCGTGCGCAGCTCGAAGACCTCCTCGAGGCCGGCGAGGAACGGCAGCCAGAAGAGCGCGCTCACGAACGCGAGGAGGAGCGCTGCCCGCGCCGGCGGCCGCGCGACGACCGCCGTCGCAGCGGCGAGCGGCAGCGCGAACGCGTAGCTCGCGCCGGGCACGAACACCGCGACCGCGAGGCCCGCGACCGCGTGCGCCAGGAGGACGCCGAGCCCGAGGCCGCGCGCGGCGAGTCCTCGTTCGCCGGGGGCGAGCAGCGCCGCCGCCCACGCGACCGCCGCGCTGCCGGCGAGCGCGATCGCCGCGCGCGCGGCCGCCGACTCGGGCGGCCACGGATAGACGCCGCTGCGGCCGGAGGTCACGAGCGCGTCGAGCGCGAGCGCGAGCCCCGCCGCAAACGTGAGCGACGCGAGCATGATGCCTGCGCCGCGCGCGAGCTCGCTCCAACGCGCAGACCGTTCGCGCGTGGAGCGTCGCGCGGCGAGGAGCACGGCGCCGAGGAGGAGTGCTGCGATCCACGGCGCCATCCAAGCGGGCCAGCGCACGAGGAACGCGCCCGCGACGTCCGCGTAGACCGCGTCGCCCGCGGCTCCCGGCATCGAGATCGGCTCGACTCGCGCCGCGAGCGCGCGCGTCACGGCGAGCGCGTTCTCGGCGTGGTGTTGGAGGGCGTCCAGGTCGAGGTGCTCGCGGTCGTCGAGGCGCGTGTGGTAGTGCCGGCCGCCGCCGACGAACGCGAAGTTGATCCCGGGGAGGCCCGCGGCCTGGAACACGGTCAGGTCCGTGTCGTTCGGCATGCGCCGGTACACCTCGACGGACACGGAGCTCGCCGAGGGGTGGGGGAGCGCCGCGCACGCGGCGACGAGCTCCGCGTTGCCGGCGGAGGTCTCGAACATGCGGCTCGCTCCGCGCGTGCCGCGCGCCTCGACATTGACGACGACGGCGACGTCGCCGCGGTACGCGCTCTCCTCGACGAAGGCCTGGGCGCCGAGCAGGCCCATCTCCTCGCCGTCGTCGAACAGGATTCGCACGGGGCGCGCGAGCGGCTCGTCGATCGTCTGCAGGGCGCGCGCGACCTCGAGCAGCGCGGCGACGCCCGCGCCGTCGTCGCCCGCGCCCGGCCCCGCCGCGACCGAATCGTAGTGCGCGCAGAGGAGCACGGCGCCGGGCGCGGGGATGCGCCCCGCGCCGCGTTCGCGCGACCGCGCGCTGCGCGCGTCGGGCACGACGACGTTGCGCACGCGCGCGAGCACGTTGCCGCGCAGCACCGTGTGCTCCTCGACGACGGGCGCGAGGCCGAGCCGTTCGAGCTCGGCGACGAGGCGCTCGCGGACGCGCGCGTGCTCGGCGCTGCCGACCGGGTGCGGAGTGCGAGCGTCGAAGACACGTTCGTGGAACGCGCGGGCGCGCGCCGCGGACGCGACCTCGGCCGGCGCGTCGGCGGGGAGCGCGCGCGGCGGGCGCGTGAGCGCGCGCAGGAGCGGCGCGGCGGCGAACAAGAGCGCGGACGCGACGAGGAACGCGGCGAGCGGCCGGCCGGGCGTCGCGGGTCTCGTCGGCGTGTCCACGCAGGGCGCAGCCTACGCGACGCTGTGCGGCCGATCGAGCCCAGGCGCCGCGCATCAAGCCGGGCTCCGCGCGTCATGCGTCAGGCCGCGCGTCGCGCGTCCGGCGTCAGCCCGTGCGTCGCGCGTCAGCCCGCGCGTCCGGCGTCAGCCAGCGCGCCGCGCGTCCACTCGCGTGTCGCGCGTCAGGCGGTCCGCCGGCGCAGCGCCGCGTGGAGCTCGAGGTTCGACTCGGCGATCGCTCGCAGAAGGCCCGAGCGCCGATCGAAGTCGTCTTCGCGGCCGGAGAGGCCCTGCACGTCGCGGTAGACGGACGCGACGCCGCTCTCGAGGCCTTTCGCGCGCGCGAGACGGTCTTTCTCGAGCTCGCTCTCCGTCAGCGCGCGCTGCATCTTCGCGATGCGGCGCTCGTAGTGCTCGAGCTCGCTCTTGAACCGTTCCTCGCGCTCGGCGAGCGCGCGTTCGAACGCGGACTTCGCGAGCTCGAGGAGCCGCGCCTCGACCGCCGCGAGGTCCAGGCCGGGCGCGGAGGACGGCGCGGGCAGGAGTTCGGCGACGCGCGCCACGACCGGATCGTCCGAAAGCGTGCGGCGCGGCGGTGCGGGGAGCTCGCGCGCGGGCGCGCTCGCCGTCGACGGCGTCGCGACCGCGGCCGGCGGCGTGGACGGCGTCTCGGTGCGCGTCGGCTCGACGCGCGTTCCGGCCTCTTGTGCGTGGATCGTCGGCGCGGGCAGCGGCACCGGCGCGCGCGGTCCCTTCGTGCGCTCGATGCGGCGTTGGTGCAGCTCGTAGAGCTCGCTGTGGACGCAGCCCTCGCCGCCGTTCGAGCGCGCGACCTCGAGTCCGTCGCGCGCCACGGCGACGAGCGTGTCGAACCAGGGGTCGAGCCCCGCGCGCGTCGCGGCGACGCCGATCCCGAGGCCGACGCGCACGGGTGCTGGCTCCCCGGGCAGCGCGAGCTGGCGCGCGGCGGCGATCAGTTCGCGCGCGAACGACTCCGCGCCGTCGACGCCGGTGCCGTGCAAGAGCACCAGGAGCTCCGACTCGCGCTGCACGGCGACGAGGCCCTCGGGGGGCGCGGCCGCGGCGAGCTCGGCGCCGAGCGCCGCGAGCAAGGGGGCCTGGCGCTCCGGCGCCACGCGGGCGAAGCGCGCGACCTCGATGCAGAGGAGCGCGACCGGAGCGTGGCGCGCGCGCGCGAGCTCGAAGTCGAGCTCCATGCGGGGCCAGAGCTCAGCGAACGAAGGCCCGCGGGCATCGCCCGCGAGCGTGGCTTGGAGGGCGAGGGTCATCCCGGGTGCTGTGCGGGTCCCCGGCTCGCGCCCGGAGCGTACCCGGAGAAGCCTACCCCGGCCCGGCGCCCCGCGCGGCCCCGGGGGGCGTCCCGGAAGCGGAAACGGCTTCCGGGAGCTCGGGAGCGCGCTCCTGGATGACGCGGGCGCGGCCGATCCCTATGCTCTCGCGCCCCAACCGCGGGTTCGCACGCCGATTCCGGACGTCGAGCGCGGTGGGACGACGACGTGCGCTGCACGGCCCGCCGACGGCGGAGCGCGACGCGGCCGCGCACCCCCTCTCGCCTGGAGACCGATCGGCATGCAAGTGAACGCGCTGGAGCTGCGCAAGGGCGTCCTGGTGGATTACCAGGGACGCATCTGCACCGTGATCCACTGGAACATCTGGAAGAGCGACCGCCGAAGCCGCGTGCAGATGCGCGTGAAGGACCTCCTCACCGGCCGCGTGAGCGAGATCACCGCGCAGGGCGACGACCGGTACGACGTCCTCGAGAACGAGACGATCGAGCTCGAACACTCCTACCGCGAAGGCAACGACGAGGTCTTCTACACCCCCGAGGGCGAGGAGTACCGCTGCCCGGCCGTCGGCGTCGAGGAGCAGCTCCAGTGGAAGGTCGATCGTTACAAGGGCCTCTTGATCGACGGCAAGCTCGTCACGATCCAGCTCCCGCCGAGCGTCGTCGCGACCGTCGTCGAAACGGCGCCCGTCATGAAGGGCTCCGGTCAGACCGGCCTGAAGGACGCGGTGCTCGACAACGGCGTCAAGGTGCGCGTCGGCATGATCGTGGCGGTCGGCGACAAGGTGCGCCTCGACTCCGAATCGTACGAGTACAAGGAACGCGTGACCTGACGTTCGAGTTCGCCTGCGGCGAGCGAGCGCTCGCCTCCGCCCGAACCGAGAGCTGCGTGGAGACGTGGGGACCCCGTGCGCGGGCTCCCGACGTCTCCCGCGCGTTTCGGACGACGCGCGTGGACGAGGCGCGCGCCGTTTCCGTCGCGCGCGCGGCCCCGGCGAAGCGCGCGGCCCCGGCGAAGCGCGCGGCCGATGTGGGGGACGAAGGGCGCGGTCAGCCGCCGATGAACAGCTTGCAGCTCGGGCACTTCGTGGGCCCCGCGGCGAAGCGCGTGCCGCACGCCGGGCACTCGCGCTCGTTCGAATCGAGGTCGATCACGGCCTGCACCGCACGGCGGGCGTCGCCCTCGAACTGCTCTTCCCACTGGGTCTGCATCGCGGCGATCGCGCGCTCCCGATCCAGGCTCGCGACCGCGAGCCACAGCTTCGTCCCTCAGGACGAACAGTTCTTCGCGGGCGGGCGGACGATCTCGGCGGCGATCCCGGCGCGCGCGAGGCTGCGTTGGATCTCGCGCAGGCTGTCCGTGCTGCCTTCGGCGATGACGGTGCTCTCCAGGTCTTCGTGCATGGCGGAGTTCGGAGGTTTCGGGCGTGGGGGCGGGGCCGCGCTTGCCGCGGACACACAGGATTTCCTAGCCTGGACATCGGCGCAACGCCCTACTCGACTCGAGCCCACATGAATCGCCCCGCAGGATCGGATACGACGACCGAAGGCATCCGCGTGATCGCGGAGGCGACGTTCCTGCCGGAGGACTCCGAGCCGGAGCAGCACCAGTTCGTCTACGCGTACCGCATCCGCATGAAGAACGAGGGGACCCGCCGCGCGCGGCTCAAGTCGCGCCACTGGGTGATCCTCGACGCGGACAACAACCGCGAGGACGTCCGCGGCCCCGGCGTCGTCGGGAAGCACCCCGATCTGAAGCCCGGCGAGGAGTTCGAGTACACGAGCGGTTGCCCACTGCGCACGCGCTGGGGGACGATGGAGGGGACGTACCTCTTCGAGCGCGAGGACGGCACGCCGTTCGAGGTCGCGGTCGGGCGCTTCTTCCTCGTCCCGTCCGTGACGGCGGACCTGACGCGCTGAGCGCGATGGATGCGCGCACGCCGCCCGCCGACGAGCCCGCGCGGCGAGCGGACGGCGTGGGCGACGCGGAAGGCCGCGCGCGCTCCGGTGCGGCGAACGCGAGCTTCCTCACGACGCGCTGGAGCCTCGTCCGCTCGATGCGCTCGGCCGACGACGTGCGCGTGCGCGCCGCGCTGGAGGACCTGTGCCGCGACTACTGGTACCCGCTCTACGCGTATCTGCGCCGGCGCGGGCTGGACTCGGAGCGCGCGGCGGACGTCGTGCAGGGCTTCTTCGCGCGGTTGATCGAGAAGCGCGACTTCGGCGAGCTCGCGCCCGAGCGCGGGCGCTTCCGCGCGTTCCTGCTCGCTGCGCTGCAGCACCATCTCTCGCACGAGCGCGAGAGGGAGCACGCGCAAAAGCGCGGCGGCGGCCGCGCGCACGTCTCGATCGATCCCAGGGACGCGGACTCGCGCTTCCAACTCGAGGCGCGCGGCGAGCTGTCGCCCGAGGGCGCGTTCGAGCGCGCGTGGGCGCTCGACCTCCTGGCGCGCGTGCTCGAGCTCCTGCGCGTCGAGTACGCCGAGGACGGCAAGGCCGCGCTCTTCGAGCGCATCAGGCCCGCGATCCAGGGCGGCGAGCTCGCGGACGTGCCGCGCCTCGCGCGCGAGCTCGGCATGAGCGAAGGCGCGGTCAAGGTCGCGGGGACGCGCCTCCGCCGGCGGTACGGCGAGCGGCTGCGCGCGGCGATCGCGGACACGGTCGAGGACCCCGCGGACGTCGAGGACGAGCTGCGCGCGCTGCTCGCCGCGCTCGCGGCCCGGTGAACCGGGTGGGCGCCGCCCGCCTTCGGAGCCGATCCTGCACGAACGGGCGATCCGGCGTGTAACCTCGTCCGCGCGTTCTGTCTGGTTCGGACGGAGGCCGTATGAGCATCACGAAGAGCTGTCCGCGCTGTGGCGCGGGGTTGTCCGCACCCGAGGAGCTGCAGGGGCTGTGCGCAAGCTGCGTGCTCATCGCGGCGCTCGAGCCGAACGCGGAGGAGGGCGGAGAGCCCGCTCGACGTCCCGCGCCCTCGATCGAGGAGCTCGCACGGCACTTCCCCGACCTCGAGCTCCTCGAACTCGTCGGCCAGGGCGGAATGGGGGCCGTGTACCGCGTGCGGCAGACGAAGCTCGGGCGCGAGGCGGCGCTCAAGGTGCTCGCGCTCGACGCCGTCGCGACGCCCGCGTTCGGTGAGCGCTTCGAGCGCGAGGCGCGCACGCTCGCGTCGCTCGACCACGAGAACATCGTGCAGGTCTACGACGCGGGCCGCGCGGGGCCGTGGTGGTACCTCCTGATGGAGTACGTCGACGGTGTCTCGCTGCGCCAGATGATCCGCGCGCACGAGGTCGACCCGCGCACGGCGCTCGCGCTCGTCGCCCAGGTGTGCGACGCGCTGCAGTGCGCGCACGACCACGGCGTCGTGCACCGCGACATCAAGCCCGAGAACGTCCTCGTCGACCGCAAGGGCCGCGCGAAGATCCTCGACTTCGGCCTCGCGAAGTTGCTCGGGCGCGAGCCGCGCACGGGGACGCTGACGGAGACGGGCCAGGTGATGGGCACGCCGCGCTACATGGCGCCCGAGCAATGGGAGCGCCCGCTGAGCGTCGACCACCGCGCGGACATCTACTCGATCGGCGTCGTGTTCTACGAGCTGCTCACGGGCGAGCTCCCGATCGGCGCGTTCGCGCTGCCGTCGCAGAAGGGCGCCCCTGACGCGCGCGTCGACTCCGTCGTGATGAAGACGCTCGCGAAGGAGCCGGAGCGTCGCTACCAACACGCGAGCGAGGTGCGCACGGCGGTGCGCTCGATCGAGAGCACGCCGCCGCCGCTCGCGGCGCCGACGCGCGCGGCGGACGAAGCGCCGGTGCGGAAGAATGACCTGAAGCGCGTCGCGTGGATCGCGCTCAGCATGGCGGGGTGCGTGACGCTGCTCCTGATTCCCTTGGGCGGGCTCATGCTCTTCACCGCGCGGCTGGACTCCACGCAGGAGGCGCAGGTCCGGGCCGCGCACGAGGCGATGGCCGCGCACGAGGCGCTGGCCGAGCAGATGGCGCTGGCGGAGGCCGCGCGACGCGAGGCTGAGCTTTCGGAAACGCCGAACCGCGCGAACGAGCCGACCGCGCGCATCGAGGGGCGCGTGTCCCGTTCAGCGCTCATGGGCAAGGTCGGCTCCGCGCCGCGGATCGACCGTGCTCGCGCTCGTTCTCTGCACTGGACGGACGATCAGATGGACCTCGCGGACGCGATGGCCGACCTCGCGTGGTGCCTGAACCTGTCGCGTGCGGAGAGCTCCGTCGAGGCCGTCTCCGCGGAGGGCGCGACCGTGCGCTTCGTGCTCCGTGCGCAGCCGGAGGTCCATCGGGCTCACCAGCGTCTGCTCGAAGCCGTTTCGCACTGCGCCACCACGGGCATCGAGCGCGGCGGGCGAGACGGCGCGACGGTCGTCACGGGTTACTCGTTTGCTGGCGAGGGCTTCTCGGTCCTGGTCGATGCGACAGATGTCGTCCGGTGGTCGATCGACACGGACGCGCTCGAGGTCGCGGCGCGCGCGGCCGCGAGGACGAACGCACCGCTCGCGGCTCCCGATCTCTCGTGGTTCTTCGCGTACACGGGGCTCGCGGCGTGGCCGAACTACGGCCTGGACGAATGGCGCGTGGAGGTCGAGCTGACGGACGAACCGCACGGCTGGGTCGAGCGCCAGGGCGCGCGCACCGAGCTCGACGCCGCGGCGCTGCGCGGGCCGTACCGCGTGTTGCTCGCCATCGCCCGCGAGCACCAACCGCGCTGAGCGACGTGGTCGTGAGCGCGAGTTCGCGGCCGATCGTGCGTCACCTCGCCGTCGATTCCCGTCTGAGCACGACGAACCCCGGCCCCAAGGAG
The DNA here is from genome assembly GCA_016714045.1 of Planctomycetota bacterium. Classification (GTDB taxonomy): domain Bacteria; phylum Planctomycetota; class UBA1135; order UBA1135; genus JADJNY01. The sequence goes on from JADJNY010000001.1 coordinate 730,978, forward strand.
GCCCCGATGAACACTCCCATGGCACCGATCGTCCCCCAGTCCGTCCCCGTGCGCTCCTCGAGCACCGCCGCGATCGTCGCGATCGTCGTCGCGTGCGTCGTCGGCGCGCTGCTCGTGGCCGGCGCGTTGCTCCTCGCGTTCCTGCTCTTCTTCGGCGTGAGCGTTCAGCGCTCACAGGCTGCGGAGGCCGCGCAGGCGCAGGCCCTGCAAGCCGAGCACGAGGCGCAGGCCGCGCGGGCGGCGGAGGAGGAGGCGCGGCGGCGCGCGGGAGCGGCGCCCCGCACGGAGCCCGCCCCGCGTCGCTGACTGTGCCCGCCCCGCGAGCGCAATGCACCCGGTGCGCCGTGGTGCGCTTCCTCGCAGCGGGATAGCCTCTCGGGATGCGTCTAGCCCTCCTCGCGACCTTCCTTCTGTCGGCGGCGTGCGCGAGCACGCACCCGAGCCCGCGTCCGAACGCTCCGTCGCCCTCGACACCCGCCTTCGACGCGCGCTTCACCGGCCGCACGCTCCGCTTCGACTACGTGCACTGCGGCACGGCGACCGAGGAGCACGTGGCGCCCGCCGCGTACCGACTCGAAGGCGAGTGGCCGGGCAGCCGCACGCGGCTCGTCGACGACACGGACCTCGGCAAGTACCGCTTCCGCGTGTTCGACTCCGCGACGAAGACGGAGCTCTTCTCGCGCGGCTTCGCGAGCATCTACGGCGAGTGGGAGACGACCGGGCCCGCGAAGACGGGGTGGGGGAGCTTCGAGGAGTCGCAGCGCTTCCCTGAGCCGAAGACGCCGGCGACGCTCGCGCTCGAGAAGCGCGGCGACGACGGGACGTTCCACGAGCTCTGGCGCGGCGACGTCGACCCCGCGAGCCGCTTCGTCGATCGTTCCGCTCTTCCGAGGAAGGGTGAGGTCATCCCGATCCGCGAGAACGGCCCCGCCGCGAGCCACGTCGACCTGCTCGTCGTTGCCGACGGGTACACGGCGGAGAAGCGCGGCAAGTTCGTCGCGGACGTGAAGCGCCTGACGGACGTGCTCCTCTCGACCCAGCCCTTCGCGCGCAACGCCGCGCGCTTCAACGTGCGCGCGCTCTTCGTCGCGACGCCGGAGAGCGGCATCTCGAACCCGCGCAAGGGCGTGTGGCGCGACTCCGCGTTCGGCCTCTCGTTCAACGCCTTCGACAGCGACCGCTACGTGCTCACGTACGAGGACCGCACGCTGCGCGACGCGGCCGCGCAGGCCCCGTACGACGCGCTGATCCTGCTCTTCGACGAGCGCAAGTACGGCGGCGGCGGCATCTACAACCTCTGGGCGACCTGCGCCGCCGACACTGAGCCGGCGGCCTACGTCTTCGTCCACGAGTTCGGCCACAGCTTCGGCGGGCTCGCCGACGAGTACTACAGCTCGCAGGTCGCCTACGAGAGCACGGGCAAGCACGACGTCGAACCGTGGGAACCGAACGTGACCGCGCTGCTCGATCCCGCGAAGCTCAAGTGGAAGGACCTCGTCGCTGCGTCGACCCCGCTGCCCACGCCGTGGGACCAGACGGGCTACGACGCGATGGACGTCGCGTACCAGGCGAAGCGCAAGGCGATGATCGACGCCAAGGCGAGCGAGGAAGCGAGCGAGGCCTTGATGCGCGAGGTGAAGACGCAGAGCGCGCCGTTCCTCGCGCGCGAGCCGTACTTCGGGAAAGTCGGCGCGTTCGAGGGCGCGATGTACGAAGCGAAGGGCCTCTACCGGCCCGAAGCCGACTGCATCATGTTCACGCGCAACCCGACGACGTTCTGCAAGGTGTGCGAGCGCGCGCTCGAGCGCGTGATCCGGAGCTACGTCGAGTGAGCGCGCGCCCGATCTCGTCCGCCGACCACCGAGTGCGCGCGCGATGACCGCCGACCGTTCCGATCCGCGCGCGCTCCCGCCGGACGTCCCCGAGCCCGTCGACGACGGGGCGGCGAAGCACTTGCGCGGGGGAAAGCTCCCGCCGATCGAGCTCGCGTCGACGGAGGGCGACACGGTCAACCTCGCCGAGCTCGCGCGCTTCCCGCACGTGCTCTTCTTCTATCCGCGCACCGGGGTCCCCGGCGAACCGCCGGGGGAGACGTGGAACCGGCTCCCCGGCGCGCGCGGGTGCACGCCGCAGAGCCTCGGCTTCCGCGCGCTCCACGCGGAGTTCCAGCGCCGCGGCGTCGAGGTCTTCGGCGTCAGCACGCAGACGACCGAGTACCAACGCGCGTTCCGCGCGCGCGAGTCGATCCCGTTCCACTTCCTCTCGGACGCGGACCTCGCGCTCGCGCGCGGGATGAAGCTCCCGACGTTCGAGTTCCCCGTGGCGAGCGGGGGACCGACCACGCTCCTGAGGCGCATGGGGTGGTTCATCGACACGGGCGTGATCGAGGAGCTCTGGTATCCCGTGTTCCCACCGGATCAGCACGCGCGACGCGTGCTCGACTGGCTCGACGCGCACCCGCGTTGAGCACGCGGTCTTTGTAAAGACGCGCCGGCGCGCGCGTCCGCCGCGGGCTCGGTAGACTCTGCGCGACTTCCGCACCGGAGACCACACCATGAACGCATCGAGCCCGACCACGAACCCGCACGACCGTTACCTCGCCGCGCTCGGCGACCGCAAGCCCATCGCCGCGCTGGAGAAAGCGATCAAGCGCGCCGGCAAGCTGATCAAAGGCCGCTCCGAGAAGGAGCTCGCGTGGAAGCCCGCGCCGGACAAGTGGTCGGTGAAGGAGATCCTCGCGCACCAGGCGGACGGCGAGGTCATCCTCGGCGCGCGCCTGCGCTTCGCCGCGGCGATGGACAACCCGCCGATCCCCGCGTACGACGAGAACCTGTTCGTCGCGCGCCTCGGCCTCGAGAAGCGGAAGACGAAGGCCTTCCTCGCGGCGTGGGAGCGCGCACGCGAGCTCAACCTCGACCTCCTCGCGCGGCTCCCGAAGGAAGCGTTCGCACGCACCGGGATCCACGCCGAGCGCGGCCCCGAGTCGGTCGAGCTCATGGTCCGCCGCGCAGCCGGCCACGATCTCCTGCACGACGCGCAGATCGAGCGCACGCTCGCCGGCTGCGACGCAGCGCGGCGCGAGCGCAAGCAGGCGAAGAAGGCCGCGCGCAAGGCGCTCGAAGCGCAGGAGGCCGCGCGCAAGGCGGCGAAGAAGGCCAAGAAGGACGGCGCCCGGAAGAAGGACGTCCTCGAGCCGAAGCCCGCCAAGAAGAGCGAGAAGAAGGCTGATCCCGTGCTCTCGGCGCGGTGAGCGGCCCCGCGAACGGAGGAGGCCCGACTCCGCGCTCTCGGCGCGGTGCACGGCCCTCGCAAGCAACACCGGCCGACCCCGTGAGATCGGCGCCGTGCGCGGCGTCGCGAGCAGAGGGGGCCGACTCGGTGCTCTCGACGCAGTGAGCAGCGCCGTGCGCTTGGACGTGCTCGTGGGCGAGCACGTCCAGGCGGCGCGTCCGATCAGGGGAGGAAGCTCTTCCGGTTCGCGAGCTTCCGCGGCAGGTATTCCTCGATCACGAAGTTGAGTCCCCACTTCGCGAGGGCCTGCTGCTCGGCGCGCACGCCCATCTTGAGCAGCTGCTCGATCGCCTTCTGCCACGGCTTGTGGGCCTGGAAGAACGGGTCGTTCTTCAGCGCGTCCTTCGCGCGCTTGATGTCGACCTCCTGCAGCTTGTGCGTCGCGTCCTCGAGCTTGAAGTCGTAGATGTCCTGGGGCGTCAACCCGAGGAACTGCGCGCGCGGCACGCAGAAGAACTGGTTGATGTGCGCCGCGTTGCCGGAGCCGACCTTCAGCGTGCGGTAGATGTTCGCGATGCCGTACGGATCGCAGTCGACGAAGGCGTAGACGGGGAGCTTCTTCTCGTCGGACAGCCGGCGGATGAAGCGCCGGCACGCGCGCGAAGGAACGCCGGCGGTCGAGATCAGGATGCAGTCCGACGTGCGCCAGAACTTGTGCTCGTTCAGGCGCTCGTACATGCCGCCCGTTTCGATCGCGAGGACGAACTTCGCGTTCGTGCGGAACTGCAGGCGCTCGACGTCGGAGGGGATGGAGTAGGAACCCGAGGCGAAGCGCGTGCAGTCGATCTCGACCTCCGCGCCCGTCTCGCGGTCGCGGTCGATCACGACGAGGTTGCCGGCGACGGCGCCGCCGTGCTCCTCGGGGCGATAGCGCAGCTGCTCGCGCGTCAGGCCGTCGAGGCTCGCGAGCGCTTCGATGTCGTCCATCGCCGCATCGGACTCGGGCTGTTCGTTGAACTTGGCCTCGCCCCAGTTCTTCGAGACGTAATAGGCTTCTCGCTTCGTCGCGTGGTCGTCGTTCTCGATCATGTCCTTGCTCACGGACATGAGGCGCAGCGTCTGCGCGAAGTTCTTGACCGTGTTCACGGTCAGCGTGCGGCCGGTCGTGCCGCGTCCGAGCTCGAAGTAGCCGACCTTCGTGTCGTACTTCACGTTCGACAGCGAGCGCGTCGGGAAGCGCATCTCGGGCAGCGTGCGCGCGAGGATCTTCGACTGCACTTTCTGCGCGGTGTTCTCGATCAGCTTGAGCGTCCGCTGGTCGAGCTCGGTCAGCTTGTAGGTGCGCTTCTTGGGGTCGGCGTCGGGCTTCTTCTTGGCCATGGAGTGGATCCGTCGGTGAGCGTGGAGCGGAACGCCTAGGTAGAGGATCCCAGGATGCGATGCAAGCGTCACGCTCCGCGGGGTAGCGGACCGATTGCGTGAGCCGACGCGCAGCGTCACGGACATCGAGGAGGTTCGCGCCTGCATCGGCATCGCGCTCGCTGAGCCCCGCACAGGCGCAGCCGTGCGCTCACGGATACCCAGGCGCATCCCTTTGCTCGCTGATGCACCGGCGCAGCCCTGTGCTCGCGGAGCGCTGCGCTCGTTCCGTTCGAATGGCCGTTGCCGCCGGAATCGCGGACTCGGTGCGCCGGCCGTCGCGGCGGAGACCCTGACTCCGTGGCTCTCCGGGACGCACTCCGCGACGACGGTTGAGACGTTGCGCGGCGCGCGCCGCGCGCTGTGCGCTGTGCGCTGTGCGCCACCGAGGCTCCGCGCGACTCGTCCGCGTCCCCTGGAAACGAAACGAGCGCGGGGCCGCTTTCGCGACCCCGCGCCCTGTTGTCGAAGGCTCTAGATCACCAGACGATCTGGTAGCCGTTCGCCGAGTTGAAGGTCTCCGGCGGGCAGAACGCCGCCGCCGCGTTGCGGTAGTAGACCGTGTAGTAGCCCGTCAGGCCCGAGCCGACCGGCGTGCCGCCACGGGCGGACAGCGTGATCGTCTGGGTCGAGTCGGGGAAGCTCGCCGAACCGCCGACGAGCGGAACCGTGCGGAGACGGATCAGCGTGCCCGTCGCGCAGCGGACGCCGTCACCGAACACGAGGCCGTTCGGATCGTCCAGGTTGCCCTTGAGGAAGATGCAGTTGCCCGTGGCGTTCATGCCCGAGCCGTCGAGGACGACGCTGTCCAGCGCGACGACGCCGTGGGCCGTCATGTGCGCGCCGTTCACGTTGAAGGAGCTACGGCAGCCGTTGCCCGGAGCACCGAAGTTGGCGCAGGGGCAGGGCGTGAGGAGCGTGCCGTCGCCGGCGCAGTAGCTGAGACCGGGCTCGAGGCTGCAGGCACCACGGAGGAGCCAGAGGCCGCCGAAGCCGATCGCGTTCAAGCTCGCGGGCGGAACGTTGGCGATGTTCAGGTTGGTGTAGTCGAGCACACCACCCGTGTCGCCGGCGATCCAGGACAGGTCACCGCCACCGCAGATCGTCGTCGACTGATCGAGCGGAGCCGGGAACTCGTTGGCCACGTGCGCGACCGCGGCACCGACGAAGAACACGCCGTTGACGACCGCCGCGGGGACGATCGGCGTCGAGTTCAAGATGTCGGTGTCGACGTTCTGGACCGTCGAGGCCATCTGAGCGACGAGCACGAGGCCCGTCGTCGGATCGCCGTCGTCGTCCGTGTCGTCCCAAACCAGGATGTCGGTCGGGGTACCGTTCGCCGGAGCGAAGCCCGGGAACCCGGCGGAGCCGTAGGCCGTGGAGACGTCCGTGACGGTCGTCACGTCGCCGATCGCGCCGAAGCGCTGCATCCACAGGACCTTGCCGCCGGCCGTGAGGCCGATCGAGTTCTCGGTCGTGCCGTCGTCGATCGCGCAGCCGGTCGGCAGGCCGACCGGGGGAGCGATCGTGAACGTACCCGCGCCGCCCTGCGCATTCGGGAAGGTGCCGAGTTGGATCGTGTACGTGTTGCCCGCAGTCGCGGCGAACGTGACGCTCGTCTGCAGCGTGCCGCAGGCGTCGTCATTGCAGCCGAGAGCCGCGGAAACGGGGCAGCCGCAACCGTCGTAGACGGCGAGCTTGGTGTCGACGAGGGTCTGAGCGACCGTCGAGACTTCGAAGTTGCCGGTCGACGGCGCCGTCCAGCAGTACCAGAGGTCGCGGTCGATCGTGGTCGAGCTGAAGAAGAGGCAGCTCGGTTCGGCCTGACCCTGGGTGCCCGTGGTCGCCTGCGAGTTGTCGAACGCGTACGGACCGGCGCCGGCGAGGGCGACGGGCGTGGCGCAATCGTCACCCGGAGTGGGGACGAAGACCTGGACGTCGAAGCTGCCGGCGCCGCCCGCGCCGCCCGGGAACGAACCCAGCTGGATCGTGTAGGAGCTGCCGGCCGTGGCCGCGAACACCGCACCCGACTGGAGGGCGCAGTCGTCGTCGTTGCACGCGATCGAGGTGCCCGCGGTCGGGCAGCCCGCACCGGCGTACACAGAGATCTTCGTGTCGACGGCCGTCTGACTGCACGTGAAGGCGCGGTACAGGTCCGTCGTCGGCGCGGTCCAGGTGAACCACGCGTCGCTGTCGATCGTGGTGCTGCTGAAGAAGAGGCAAAGCGCTTCGGCTTGGCCTTCCGTGCCGGTCGTCGCGACCGTGGTGTCGAAGAGATACGGGCCGCCCGGACCGAGGACGGTCGGGGTCGAGCAGCCGTCGTTCGGAAGGGCAGGGAATTCCGTGATCGTGAACGTGCCCGCGTAGCCGACGGCGCCGGGGAACGAGCCGGTCTGGATCGTGTAGGTTGAGCCGGCCACCGACAAGAACGAGACTTCCGAGGTCAGGCCGCAGCTGTCGTCGTTGCAGGCGATCGCGGTACCCGCGGTCGGGCAGCCGCTGCCGCCGTAGACCGCCACCTTGGAGTCGGCCGTCACGCCGCCACAGAGGCTGACGATCGCGACACCACCCGTGACCGAGGTCCACGTGAACCACGCGTCCTGGTCGATGACCGTCGAGCTGAAGAAGAGGCAGGACGCTTCGGTCTGTCCTTCGACGCCCGTCGTTGCGGCGACCGTGTCGACCGCGTTCGAGCCGGAGACCGCGATGGCCGGGGTCGCGCACGAGTCGTTCGGGGGCGCAATGGGCTGCGCGATCGTCAGGGTGCCGACGTAGCCGACGCCGGCACCGAAGGCGCCGACCTGGATCATGTACGTCGAGCCCGCTACGGCCGTGAAGGACGTCTGCGACTGAAGGCCGCAGCTGTCGTCATTGCACGCGATCGTCGTGGCGGGTGCCGGGCAAGCCGGAGCGCCCGCGGCCCAGACGGTTAGGACGGTGTCGGCGCCGGTCGAGCCGCACATCGACAGGGTCGTGAGGCCGCTGCCGGGAGCGGTGTAGGCGAACCACACGTCGTTGTGGGACACGCCCCCAGCGCACGGGATCGAGGCCGGTGCGAGGGAGTCCGTCGCCACCGTTGTGTCGACGGCGAACGCGCCGTTCGTGTTGATCAAGTCGGGGGTCGCGCAGTCGTCAGAGCCGCCGAGGAACTGAACTCCGCTCTGGAGGACAGGCTGGACGTGGGACTGACCCTGAGCCAGCTGGGCCTTCGTCGGCCGCTGCTTCACGGGGAGTTGCTTGACACCAGGCTGGGCCTTTTGGGGCGCCTGGACCGGCAAGCTCGAGGAAACCTGGGCCTGCGCTGTCGCGCAGAGCGCGACAGTGGCCAAGGAAAGCGCAAGGTTGGAGAGCTTCATCTTGCTTACGACTCTTTCGATGTCTGGATTGGATTCCTGATCAGGGAGAACGCCTCGAGGTGATCCTCGAGGATGGGCGGAGTGTTCCAGGGGTTTGGGGAGTGTGAAGCAACCCGCCTACCGCAAGGATAGTGGCCCCCCTGGGCATGTGTTTGGGAAACTCCCTGAAAGGTGCCGGTTTTCAGGTGACTTCCGACGGGCTTCGGAAGCTCCATCGCGCACTTCTTTCGGCGCCCACGGAACCTCGTCGAAGCTCGCTTCGTCGGCACCGACCCAGACGAGTCGCCGCGCTCGGGCTCCGCGGCCGTCCGGCCTTCTCTTCCTGGTCCTGCGAGGAGTTCGCAAGGCGAGGGCCGTCCGATGTCGAGCCGTCCGGCCTCGAGGGCGGCGATCGCCCACCGGGGAACGACGCGGCGGCGTTCGTTCGTACTCTCCGTGCCGTGCAACGAGCGGCGAGGGGGGCTGAGCCAGGCCGCGGAGCGGATCTGCCGCGGCCGCCGACGCCGCCAAGCGTTGGTCGCACGCAGGGGCGCACGCCCCGCGTCGCGGACCCGACCTCGGCACCTACCCCGTCCCGTCGGGGACCCAGCCGTGCTCCTGGTCCCGCGGTGAGAACGAGCCGCGTGCGCCCCGGACGGGCGCCGCCCGGGGCGCCGATCGTTCAGACCTTGCGGCTCTTCTGGAGCACGTCGTCGAGCACCGCGACAGTCTGGTCGCGGTCCGGATCGGAAAGGTCGAGGATCTCCTGCAGCGCGATCCCGATATGCGGGATGTACTTCTCGATGTACGAGCGCTTGTTGAACTCCGACTGCAGGCGCTTGCCCTTGCGGATGTACTGGCCGAGCTTGCGGCCGCACTCGCGCAGCGCGAGTTCGATCTCGTCGACGATCTCGTCGTAGTTCGCGATCGCTTCCTTCGACTCGGAGGTGAACGGCACCCAGACGCTCGCGATGTGGACGAACACCGCGCACGGTCCGATCGGGAGCGAGCCCTTCGGCTGCGAAAGGCCGTAGTTCTTCCAGTTCGTCTCGATCACCGCCCGCGTGACCGCGCACGCGCCCTGCTGGTAGAGGAGCGGGACGCGGTTCGCGAAGCGCAAGATGCGCACCTGGGCGTCCGCATCGCCGACGAGGTCCTCGGTCACGACGACGGACTTGCGCTTCTGGATGCGGCCTTCCTCCGTGAGCTCGAGCCCCACGCCGCCGGGCTTGCCGTAGGCGATGCCGGCTTCGATCTGGAACGGGTTGCCGCGGTACACGGCCGCGGGGCGCGTCGTCGCGCAGTAGAAATCGGCCTCGATCTCCTTCTTCAGCCCCGCGAGGATCAGCTCCTCGCCGATCGGCGAGAGGCAGTTCGTCGGCGGCGACATGATTTTCGCGCTCTGGATCGCGGTGTGGAGCGCCGACGCTTCTTCGCGCGCGATCTGCGCCGGGCGCGACTTCTCGGAGACCTTCGCGCGCGAGCAGATGTCGTCGACGACCTTCGGGCCGACGCGCACGAACTCCTCCTGCAGGAAGCTCGAGAGCGTGCGCGACTCCGTCTCCTTGAGCATCGCGATCAGACGGCCGAGCTCGACGCCGTGCGGGTGCGGCTTGATCTCGACGGCCTCGGGCGGGAGGTGCTTCGTCGCGCGCTCGTACGTCACGAGCTGGCTGCCGCCTTCGCTGCCGACCGTGGGGTCCTTGTAGTGCAGCGTCAGGTGCGGGTTCGCGATCGCCGTCTCCTTCAAGTACATGTCGACGGACTTGTCGCCGCGCTGGTAGCGCGCCTCCATCTCGATCTCGACGCGCGTGCCGTGCTCCTGGTGCCACTCGTCCATCGTCTTGGATTCGTGGATGTCGGGCTTGTTGCGCAGCGTATCGATCGAGAGCTGGTATTCGTGCGCCGGCTGCTTCTTGCTCGTGCGCGACACGATGCGCACGGGCAGTCCCGTCGTGAGCTGGCCGTACATGCCCGCGGCGGAGATGCCGATGCCCTGCTGGCCGCGCGTCTGCGACAGCTTGTGGAACTTCGAGCCGTAGAGGAGCTTCCCGAACACCTTGCCGATCTGCTCGGGCACGATGCCAGGGCCGTTGTCCTCGACGGCCATGCGGAAGCGGTCCTCGCCCGTCTTCGTGATCTCGACGGTGATCTCGGGCAGGATGCCCGCTTCCTCGCACGCGTCGAGGGAGTTGTCGACCGCCTCCTTCACCGCGGTCAAGAGCGCCTTGAGCGGCGAGTCGAAGCCGAGGAGGTGGCGGTTCTTCGTGAAGAACTCGCTGACGGAGATCTCGCGCTGCTTCGTCGCGAGCTCCTGCGCCGTCGCGCGGCGTCCGCCTTCGTCCTTCTTCGGCGGAGCGCTCTCGCTCTCGCTCGTGTCGCGCGAGCTCTCGCCCTTGGCGGACTTCCGTCCCTCCTTGGCCTTCATCCCCTCCGCCTTCCCATCCTGCTCCAGGTCGAACAAGAGCGGCGCGTTCGCGCCCGACTTCGATGCTTCCACGTGGGTCCCCTCACGGATGTGTGAGGGTGCGTTCTAGGGACGGCGGTGCTCGATTGCAACGGCTTCGGGCGTGCGCTCGGCGGCGTGCGGGGCCGCGCTCGCGGGCGCGCGTCGGTCGCGCGCGTCCCGACTCGACGCGGCGATCGCGATCGCCACCGCGGTCAGGAGGAAGATCGGCGCCGAGCTGAGACAGCCGATCGACAGGTAGCGCTTCTGCAGCGAACCGCCGCAGGCGGGACACATGCGCGGCGGCGGGGAGCTGAGCGCTTCCTTGCAGTGCGGACAGCGACGGACTTCGAGCACTCTAGGGGACATGCGGCAACTCGACGGCGGTCGGGGCGAGATCGGGGCGGCAGAGTCCGAGGCGCGCGGCCGCATCGCGGAACGCGAGGAGCGCGGGCCGCAGGCGCTCCCCGGGTTCGTATTGGCACTCGTGCGCGAGGTAGTGCTCGCACGCCGCGCGCGGGACGCGCCACGCGGTGCTCGCCTCGACGGCGAGGTCCGCGATCGCCGCACGGCCGCGGGCCCGCGCGCGGGCGAACGCAGCGAGGTGGTCCTCGATCGGCACGCCTTCGCGAACGATCCAGGCCGCGAACACGAACGGGAGCCCCGTGCGCCGCGTCCACTCGGCCGACGGGTTGAACACGTGGGGCGCGTCGGGCTCGAGGTGCTCCCGCAGCGCCGCATCACCGATCCGCAGCCATGCATCGCACGGTGTCTCGCGCGGGTCCGCTCCGGGCGGCACCTCGATGTACTCCGGGGCGTGGTTGGCGAGGAGGACGCGCACGAGCGTCGCCGCCGCGCGGCTCGCGGGGTCCAGCGCGAGCGTGCGCACCGCCTCGATCGGCTTGCGGAGGAAGACCTGCACGCTCCCGACCGGACCGTCCCCGCTGACGGCGAAGGGCGCGAGATACCGATAGCCCGGCGCGCGGAAGAGCTCGATCGAGCTCACCAGCGCCACGTCGAGCTCACCGGCGCGCAGCCCTTGGACGAGCTCGGCGGGAACACGGCGCTCGTAGTGCACCCCGTCTTCGTCCTCGAGGCCGAGGTCCAGCGGTCGACCGACGAGGTACGGAACGCTGCCGACGCGGAGCGGGCGCTCTCCAAGGCTTGGCTGCATCCACGCCAGCATACGGAACCCGCCGCACGCACGCGCGCGACTCCGGGAGCGGGAGTTCGGGGCGCCGGGCCGATGGGGGAGTCCTTCGGGCTCTTCAGCGGCCGACCGACGCGTCGACCTGCTCTGAGCCCGGGCTCTTTTTCGCGGCCCATGAGGAATGCGCACGGGGGCGAGCGGGTAAGCTGCCCGGCTCGACCCCCAACCTGCGAGTCCCCACGTGAGCGCCATCGGATTCCTCGGCCCCCTGCTTTCCTCCGCCCTGCGTTCCCGCCCGAAGCGCCACCAGCGTGCCTTCAGCTTCCTCGCGGGCTCGTCGAGCTCCTTCCTCAACGCGAGTAACCTCCTCGCGCTCGGTGGGCTCGGCTGGGCCGCGTACGAGATCTGGCGCAGCAAGCAGTCGGCACCCGGCGCGTCCTCCGCGCCCGTCGTGACGCCCGGCACGACCGTCGTCGGCGATCTGCCGCCTCCGCTGCCGGCCGGGGCCCGCGGAGCGACCAACAAACCGCCCGCGATCCAGACCGACGTGCAGCGCGTCGTCGATCTCACGCTCGCCGCCGCGCGGTGCGATGGTGACCTCGGCGAGGACGAATACGGCGCGATCCTGCGCACGGCGCGCGAGATCGGCGCCGAGGCCATGGTGCGCGCGGCGTTGGAGCGACCGAAGCCGATCACGGAGATCGTGTCCGGCGTCAGCGACCGCCGGCAACGCGAGTCGCTCTACGTGTACGCCTACAGCATCGTGCGCGCCGACGAGGAAGTGAGCACGGCGGAACGGGCCTGGCTCCAGCAGCTCGCGAGCGGTCTCGGCCTCGACGCCGCGAACGTCGGACGCCTCGAGAAGGAAACCGCCTACCGCATCGCCGCGATGCCCGCCGGCACGCAGCGCGCCTGAGTCGATTCGGAATCACGAAAGAGAAGCATGTCGAACACGTCCTGGTACCTGGCCCTCGGCGGTCATCAGGTCGGTCCGCTCACCGACGACGACCTCCGTCACCACCTCGAGAACGGCAGCGCCGACGGCAAGACGCTGTGCTGGTCGCCCGGCATGAAGGGCTGGACGCCGCTCGAAGAGGTTCCGGCCTTCGCCGCGTTTGCGCGGGGCGGCGGCGGGGCCCCTCCGCCCGCGATGCCCAGCGTGCCGGGTCGTCAGGCGCACGACATCGACTTCAAAATCCACGGCGCCGAGATGCAGTTCGTCGAGGTCGAGCTCGACCCCGGCGAGTGCGCGATCGCCGAGGCCGGGACGATGATGTACATGACGCAGGCCATCGGCATGCAGACCGTGTTCGGCGACGGCAACTCCGCGCAGCAGGGCTTCTTCGACAAGCTCCTCGGCGCGGGCAAGCGGCTGCTCACGGGCGAGAGCCTGTTCATGACCGTGTTCCAGCACCAAGGGCAGCGGGGCAAGGAGCGCGTCGCGTTCGCCGCACCCTACGCCGGCAAGATTCTCCCGATGGACCTGCAGCAGCTCGGCGGCCGGCTCCTCTGCCAGAAGGACTCGTTCCTTTGTGCCGCGCGCGGCGTCTCGGTCGGGATCGCGTTCCAGAAGCGCATCGGCGTCGGTCTCTTCGGCGGCGAGGGCTTCATCATGCAGAAGCTCGAAGGCGACGGCCTCGCGTTCGTCCACGCCGGCGGCACCGTCCACGCGCTCGACCTCGCGCCCGGCGAGACGCTGCGGGTCGACACGGGCTGCATCGTCGCGCTGCAGCCGCAGGTCGACTTCGACATCCAGTTCGTCGGCGGGATCAAGACCGCGCTCTTCGGCGGCGAAGGGCTCTTCTTCGCCACGCTGCGCGGCCCCGGCCGGGTCTGGTTGCAGTCCTTGCCGTTCTCGCGGCTCGCCGATCGCATCGTCACTGCGGCGCGCGGCGCGCGGCGCGAGGAGGGTTCCGTCCTCGACCGCGCCTTCGGGCTCGGGAACCTGATCGACGGCGACAGCTGATCGTCGCGCACGCACCGGGTGCGCGCTCGGGGCTCGTGCTCGGGGCGCGCGCTGCCTACCCTGTGCGCCCGTGACGCGTCCGAGTCTGTTCCCCGCGCCTGATTTCCCCGACTACGCGCTCGTCGACAGCGGAGCTGGGGAGAAGCTCGAGCGCTTCGGCCGCGTGCTCCTCCGCCGGCCCGACCCGCAGGCCCTGTGGAAGCGCTCGGGCACCGACGCCGACTGGGCGCGCGCGGATCTCCTCTTCGTGCGCGAGTCCGACCGCGGCGGGCGATGGGAGCCGGGCCCACGCGCTTCCGCCGAAGCGCGCCGCGGCGAGTGGACGATCGGCATCGGGACGGGCCGTTTCCTCGTGCGTCCGACGCCCTTCAAGCACGTCGGCGTGTTTCCGGAACAGCACGACAACTGGAACCTGGTCGCGCGCCTCGCGCGTTCGTTCGACTCCGCGCGGCCGCGCCTCCTGAACCTGTTCGGCTACACGGGCGTCGCCAGCGTGCTCGCCGCGCAGGTGGGGTACGAGGTCACGCACGTCGACGCGTCGCGCACGTCGATCACGTGGGCGCGGGAGAACGCGGCCGCGTCCGGACTGCCGTCGGACGCGCTCCGCGTCCTCGTCGACGACGCGCTCGGGTTCGCGCGGCGCGAGGTCCGGCGCGCGGCTCGCTACCACGTCGTGCTGCTCGACCCGCCGCACTACGGGCGCGGGCCGAAGGGGGAAACGTGGCAGTTCGAGGATCACGTCGCCGAGCTCGTCGGCACGCTGCGTGAGCTGCTCCACGAGCGAGCGCTCGTAGTGCTCTCGACCTACGCGATCGGTTGTTCGCCGCTGACGCTCGAGAACCTGCTCCTGGAGCTCGGCGCCGGAAACGTCGAGGCCGGGGAGCTCGGTCTCGCCGGGCCCGCGGGAGCCCGCGTCCTCCCCGCGGGGTTCTGCGCGCGTTGGACTCGCGGGGTCGCCGCGGGAGAGTCGCGTGCGTGAACTCGACGTGCTCGGCTGTGACAACCACCTGCTCGCCGTCCGCAAGCCCGCGGGGATGCCGGTCGTCCCCGATTCGAGCGCGGATGCGAGTCTGTTCGACGTCGCGCGCGCGTGGCTCGCGCGCGAGTTCGCGAAGCCCGGGAACGTCTTCCTGGGTGTCGTGCACCGCCTCGATCGCCCTGTTTCGGGCGTGGTGCTCTTCGCGCGCACGAGCAAGGCCGCCGCGCGTCTCTCCGAGCAGTGGCGAGCGCATCGCGCGGTGAAGACCTACTGGGCCGTGGGGGAGGGGCGGCCCACGGCGGGTGAAGGAGAGCACGTCGAGCACCTCGCCAAGGACGAGGCCCGCAACGTCGTGCACGGCGTTCGCGCTGGCGCCCCCGGCGCGCGCGAGGCGCGCACGCACTGGCGCGTGCTCGCAGCGGCTCACGGCCGGACGCTCTACGAGTTCCTCCCGCTGACGGGGCGGCCGCATCAACTGCGCCACTGCGCGCGCTCGCTCGGAACCCCGCTGCTCGGCGACCTCAAGTACGGCGCGCGAGAGGCGCTCGCCGATGCGTCCATCGCGCTTCACGCCGTGCGCCTCCGGGTTCGGCACCCGACCTTGGCCACCGATCGCACGTTCGCGTGTGCGCCGCCGCTCGCCCCGTGGTGGGACTTGGCGCACACCCAGGGGTGGTCCGAACCGACGCAGCGCGACGAGCCGGTTCGAGACGGGTGAGCGCTCGCGACCGTACCGAGCTCCGCGCGGCGACCCACGCGGTCGCGGCTGGCGATTTCGCTTCACCGCTCCGCGAGGATTCCTTCGGTTCCTTTTCAGTTCTCGCGACCTCCCGTGTCCCGGACTCGGCTGCTCCGCGCATTCCCCGCTCGCTCACGAGCCGCGCTTCCTCGCGGTCCACGAGCGCAGCCTTCCCCGCTGGAGTCCGCCATGTCCTCCCTCCTCCGCTCCGCCTCTCTTCTCCTCGCTTCGGTCCTCGCCCTGCCCGCGCTCGCCAACGCGCAGCGCCTCGAACCCGCCTCGTCCGCCCGAGGGCTGCGCCCGATCCCGATCGAGCTCTCCGGCCCCGGGGCCGGGACGATCGTGCTGCCCGGCAGCGTGCCCGGCGCGCTGCGGGCGATCCTCGCTGACGCACGCGGTGAGGTCGCGCTCCAACTCGAGGCCGAGGTGATCCCGTACTCCTTCTTGCTCGAGCACAACCCGGCCGGCGCGATCCAGGGCGGCCTCTACACGATCGTCGCGCCGGAGTCCGTGGACGAGCCCGTGCTCCTCGCCGAGGTCGTCGGGGAGTGGGGGATCGATGACGAGGGGTACGGCCTGCTGACGGGCCTTTTCCTGCGTCCGGCCGCTGGAGCGGAACCCCAGATCGCGGGCGTGCTCGAGGGTGGCTTCCGCGTCGACTACCACGTGCCGGCCGAGATCGCGCCGCCCTTCTACGCCGAGCGTCCCGTGGACGTCCCCGCGTCCGCCGTGTCCGTGGTTCGCGCTGGGTCGGCGCACGCTGCCTCGGTCGAGCTGAATCCGGAGCATCCGCCCCTCCCGCTGCAGCAGCCCGGTGCGGTTTCGGAACGCCGCGCAGCCGACGTCGCGCCGGACGCCCCGCGCATCGTGGTCGACACGATGGCCCCGCAGCTCGTCGGGCGGATCCGGCTCCTCTGGACTCTCTACCTCTGACCACGGACGGGCCGTCGGGGGACGGCCCGCTCCGGAAGCGGGGAGCGGATCCATGATCCGCTCGAGGCGCGGGAGGTGCGCAAGCGCCTCCCGCGCCGTTTTGTTGGCGCGGGGAGAACGGTCCGCGTCATCCGACGCCCGTGCTTTTGCCGCCGCGCGCGTCGCACTCGCCTACCACACGACGACGAGCCCGTTCGTGATGTTGTACGTGGCGGGCGGGCAGAACGCCGCCGCCGCGTTGCGGTAGTAGGTCTGGTAGAAGCGCGTCGACGCGCTGCCCGGCACGACGCCGCCGCGCACGGAGACGCTCGGGTTGCCGACCTCGGGGTAGCTCGCGCTCCCGCCCAGCGTCGGCTTGCTCCCCAAGCGGATCAGCGCGCCGTCCACGCAGCGCACGCCGTCGCCGAACACGATCCCGCCCGTGCGCTGGTCGCCCTGCAGGAAGATCGCTGCCACCGAGGACACCGACGGCATCCCGCTCGACGACAGCACCAGCGTGTCGGGGTTCGTCGCGCCGCTCCACGTGAGCCGCGCTCCCGTCGCGTTCACCGAGTTCGCGCAACCGCGCCCCGCGCCGCCCACGTTGCCGCACGGGCAGGCCACGGTCACCTGCGCGTCGAGCCCGTCGCCCGCGCAGAAGCTCGTGATCGCACCCAGCTGACAGGCGTCGGGGATCCCGTCCAGGTTGCCGTCCGTCGCCGCGCCCGAGGCGATGTCGCACGCGTCGGGGATCTGGTTCAGGTCGCAGTCGGAGGCACCCGCTGCGAGCTCGCACGCGTCGCCTTCCTGGTCATTGTCGCAGTCCGCCTGCGTCGGGTTCGCGATCGCGACGCAGTTGTCACACGTCCCCGCGACCGTCGCCGTCCTGGTCGAGCTGGTTAGCGCTCGACACCGTCGGACACAGGTCGCAGGCGTCGCCGAAGGCATCGCCGTCTGCGTTGGCCTGGTTCGCGTTCGCGAGCGCGACGCAGTTGTCGATGCAGTCCGCCACCGTGTCGCCGTCGGTGTCCGTGTCCGGCACGCCGCAGCCGCACTGACCCGGAGACGCCTTCTGCGCATCGAACGGGCAGCCGTCCGCGAGGTCCGGCGTGCCGTCGTTGTCGTCGTCCGAGTCGCACGCGTCGCCGTCGGCGTCGCCGTCGTTGTTGGCCTGGTTCGTGTTCGCAACGAGCGGGCAGTTGTCGGTCACGTCCGCAACCGTGTCGTTGTCGTCGTCCGCGTCGCACACGTCGCCCTGCACATCGCCGTCCGTGTTCGTCTGGTTCGTGTTCGCGACCAGCGGGCAGTTGTCGGTCACGTCCGCAACCGTGTCGTTGTCGTCGTCCGCATCGCACACGTCGCCGTCGGCGTCGCCGTCGTTGTTGGCCTGGTCCGTGTTCGCGACGAGCGGGCAGTTGTCGGTCACGTCGGCAACGGTGTCGTTGTCGTCGTCCGCGTCGCACACGTCGCCGTCGGCGTCGCCGTCGTTGTTGGCTTGGTTCGTGTTCGCGACGAGCGGGCAGTTGTCGCTCGCGTCGGCAACGGTGTCGTTGTCGTCGTCCGTATCGCAGACGTCGCCCTGCGCATCGCCGTCCGTGTTCGTCTGGTTCGTGTTCGCGACGAGCGGGCAGTTGTCGGTCACGTCCGCAACGGTGTCGTTGTCGTCGTCCGCATCGCAGACGTCGCCCTGCGTATCGCCGTCCGTGTTCGTCTGGTTCGTGTTCGCGACCAGCGGGCAGTTGTCGGTCACGTCCGCAACGGTGTCGTTGTCGTCGTCCGCATCGCAGACGTCGCCCTGCGTATCGCCGTCCGTGTTCGTCTGGTTCGTGTTCGCGACCAGCGGGCAGTTGTCGCTCGCGTCCGCAACGGTGTCGTTGTCGTCGTCCGCGTCGCACACGTCACCCTGCGCATCGCCGTCGTTGTTGGCCTGGTTCGTGTTCGCGACGAGCGGGCAGTTGTCGCTCGCATCGGCAACGGTGTCGTTGTCGTCGTCCGCGTCGCACACGTCGCCCTGCGCATCGCCGTCCGTGTTCGTCTGGTTCGTGTTCGCAACGAGTGGGCAGTTGTCGCTCACGTCCGCAACGGTGTCGTTGTCGTCGTCCGCATCGCACACGTCGCCCTGCGCGTCGCCGTCGTTGTTCGCCTGGTTCGCGTTCGCGACGAGCGGGCAGTTGTCGCTCACGTCCGCAACGGTGTCGTTGTCGTCGTCCGCGTCGCACACGTCGCCCTGCGCATCGCCGTCCGTGTTCGTCTGGTTCGTGTTCGCAACGAGTGGGCAGTTGTCGCTCACGTCCGCAACGGTGTCGTTGTCGTCGTCCGCATCGCAGACGTCACCCTGCGCATCGCCGTCGTTGTTCGCCTGGTTCGCGTTCGCGACGAGCGGGCAGTTGTCGCTCACGTCCGCAACGGTGTCGTTGTCGTCGTCCGCATCGCACACGTCGCCCTGCGCGTCGCCGTCGTTGTTCGCCTGGTTCGCGTTCGCGACGAGCGGGCAGTTGTCGCTCACGTCCGCAACGGTGTCGTTGTCGTCGTCCGCATCGCAGACGTCACCCTGCGCATCGCCGTCGTTGTTCGCCTGGTTCGCGTTCGCGACGAGCGGGCAGTTGTCGCTCCCGTCGACGACCCCGTCTCCGTCCGTGTCCGCGACCGCGCCGACCACGATCGTGAGCGCCCGTTGGTCATATCGATTCGCCGCATCGGTGACGCGGATCGAGGGCGAGTACGTCCCCGCGACCGTAGGCGTTCCCGAAAGCACGCCGCCCGAAGAGAGCGTCATCCCCGGCGGCAGCGCCGACCCCGTCCGCGTGAACAGCAGCGTGTGCGCGTTCGCGAGGCTCGCCTGCGCATCGTGCGTCGACGGCTGGGCGAAGAGCGCGGCGCGACCGCCTCCCAGTCCGACCGTCGGCGTCAGGCCACCGTTCCCGGAGCCGTACTCGAAGCGGATCCGGCCGTCGGAGTGGAGGCGCACCGCGAAGTTGCACGGAGTGCCCCCGGCGACCGTCTCGGCCGCCCACCGGATCCGGACCTCGCCGGGCACGGAGGTGTCGACGAAGATGTTCTCGGCTCCCAGGTCCGTGCGCAGGTCGTCCCAGAGCGGCGCGATCCGCCATCCAAACCGCAACCAGTCCGGGCGGTTGCCGAACTCCGGCGCGGTCGGCGTGAATTCGATGAACCCGTTCGAGCTCACCCACACCGTCGTGTACGTGCGCTCGAAGTACGGAAACGCGAAGGGGAGCGTGAGGGACCACACCGAATCGTCGGCGCGCCAGTTCTGCGCGGTGCCGCCGAGTTGGAAGGTCTGAGTGCCGAGGTCCGTCGTCGTGTAGCTCGGCAAGGCGACGTACTCAGACCAGGTCCTCGGCGTGGTTCCGCCGGAGGCCGCAAGGTTGAGCGTGTAGGGCGCGCCGAGCGTCGCGTTCGGAGCCGTGGTCGTCCCGATCGTCGGACCCGTGGCGTTCACGAGCGTGAACGCCATGTTCGCGCTCGACGCGCCGATCCCTTGGAGCGTGTTCCCATTGTCGACGATCGTCCCGCCTTGATACGCCTTCGAATTCGGCGTCGTGGCCGGACCGAGTGTCGTCGTGCCTCCGCTCCGGTAGACGTCGCCTGAATCGCCGCGTCCCTGGTTACGCTCGAGGTTGTAGTTCCCGTCCGCCTGGAGCAGCGCCACGCGGTAGTGCCGACCGTTGCCGGGCCAGCCCGATTGCCCCGGATACCCTTCGTCGTTGTTGGGCGTGTTCTCGGAGTAGCTCCCCTTGCCCTCGTCGACGTGCCAGATCGCGAGACCGCCCTGCGGAAGCTGGAGATCGAAGCCGGTGCGCTGGCGATTCTCGATCAGCAGGTACTCGCCCGGCGGGTAGCCGCTGTCGAGTTTGAAAACCGTCGCATTCGTCTCGACCTGCGGCGCGTTCGCGGCGCCCGGCAGGAGCAGCTGGGGCACGACCCACCCGAGCTTCGTCTTGCACCACGCGGACATGTGCGACGGATACTGCTGCGAACCGTCGAAGCCCCACGAGCCCGCGGCCATCAAACACCAGTTGCCGATTCCCTGGCTGTTCGAGCCGATCCCGCCCGTGTCGTACAGGTCGGGCAGCCCGAAGAAGTGACCGAGCTCGTGACACACGACGCCGATGCGCCCCGGTCCGGAACCGGACGTGCCCCAGAGTCCGGGGGAGATGTTGTAGTCGCGCACACGGACGCCCTCTGCGGACGTCCAGTCGGGGATCTCCCACTTGTGTGACCAGATGCGATCGACGTAGTTCGTGCCGTACTGGTCCGTTCCGGTCCACTCGGCTCCGTATCCGGAATGGAGGAACGTGATCGCGTCGATCCAGCCGTCGCCATCCTGGTCGAACTGCGCGAAGTCGACGCTCGCATCCGCGAGGGCGAGACCGTCCTGGATCAGGTCCCACGTCAGCGTGGTGAGCCCCGAGTTCCCATTGGCGTAGTACTGCTCGGTGTGCGGGAGGTCGAGCCAGCCGACGACCGTCGAGTCGATCGTGAACTGACCGTACGACATCTCGAGGTAGTGGTCCTTCACACTTCCCGTCGGCGCGAGCGTCGGGCTCCCGCCCGGGGCGTTCATGATCGTGTTCACGTCCGCCGCGCTCGGCAGCGTCCGGTTCTGTCCCGTCGGCCCGTGGTTCGAGAAGCGCAGCAGGAGCACGAGGTTCTTCACCGTGCCGCTGCCGATGCCGAAGGCCGTCGTCGGGTTCTGCGGGGCGGGTGCGAGCTGTGCTCCGTGTCCCGCACCGTGCCCCGTCGCGCCGGCCGGACTCGTCCGCACGAGCCCATGCGGAGCCACGCGCGGTCGGGGGTGTCGCGCTCGCTGCGCGCGGTGCGGATCGTCCGCTCCAAGGGCGATCCCTTGCGGAGCGAGGCGTCCATCCGGAGCGAGGTCCGCGTACTCGAAGCGCTCCCCGTTGCGGACGAGCGCGACGCCCTCGTCGTCCTCGTACCAGAACCCGTACGCGTCGCCACGCAGGTAGAGCGTGTGCGCGGATCCATCCACGCCGTCGGCGCGAATCGGCGCAGGATTCAGCGGGAACACGCAGTCTTGGACCGCGGGGGCCAGACACGGAAACGCAAGAGCCACGGCGACCGCGTGGAGGACGCGAGTCGGGCGGCGCGATTGGCGCTCGTTCATCGGGGGGACTTCGGAACCGGAGAGTGAGCGTGCGCCTGGGGCGCGCACGCAGGGGCCGTGCTGCGAGCGGTTCGACGGAGCCTACCTCCCTCTCGGTTCCCGCGCATCGAGTTCTTCCTTCGACTCCCCGCGAAGTCCGCGTCGCGGCGCCCGGGGTAGGCTTCGGATCGGACCCGTGCCCGAGTTCGCGAGCTCGTGTTAACCTCCGAAGGCTCGCGTCTTTGCCCCCCCTCCGGAAATCGATTCCGACACGACACCATGGCCCTCTCGAACACGACGCGCGCCGCCGCATTGGTCTTCGCCTGTCTCCTCCCGACCGTGGCGGCCGAGGCGCAAGGGGCCGACAACTGCGCGACACCGACCTCGATCACCGGCACGGGTAGCTTCGCGTTCAACAACGCGGCCGCGACCCAGGGAACGCAGGGGCAGGGCCAGGCCCTCTGCAACTACTTCGGCCAGACGTCGATCGCGCACGACGTATGGTTCAGTTGGACCGCGACGGCGACCGGCTCCGCGACGTTGACGACGTGCGGCCTCACGAGCGTCGACACGAAGATCGCGATCTACTCGGGCAATGGATGCCCCGCGGCAGCGCCGCTCGCCTGCGCGGACGACGCATGTGGCGGCCTGCAAACGGAGTTGAGCTGGGCCATCACGGCTGGACAGCAGTACACGATTCAACTCGGCACCTACTTCTCCGCCGCAGGTGGGAGCGGGACGTTCAACCTCTCGACCTCGACCACGCCACCGCCGACGTGCCCGGAAACGACGGGACCGGACGTGATCGTCGGCGACATCACCGGGCCGCAGAACTACACGGCGAGCGGAACGCTCGAGGCCCTCGCCCTCGGCACGTACTCCTGCAACATCGGATCACAGACGATCAACTGGTTCTCGACGGACAACCGTCACCCGGTGATCGGCGGGTCGCTGTACCGCTACAAGCTCGTCAACGGCTCGGGGCGCTTCGAACAGATCGGCCAGAGCTGGCTGAAGCACGGTTTCCTCGCGCTGGCGAACACGTTGTGCTGCCCGACGTGCACGAACCCCGGCACGGGAACGCTGCTCGGCATCGGCTGCGCGGACCCCTACACGGCGGCGCGCAACGGAACCCAGAGCGGGCTCGGCCCCAAGTTCCCCGTCAACCCGCACACGGGTGTGTTCTCCAACACCTACCCGCATCCGTCGGGCGGGAACAACGGCCGCATTCAGGTCGACGTCGCCGACTTGGAGGTCACGGGCGGCACGAACACCACGCGCTACTTCAGCGAAGCGATGTACGTCACACAGGACGACGCTGCGGCGAACAACGCAGACAACAACGCCTCCTACCGTGAGACGACGACGACGGTCGCCGGGGGAGCCTGGACTTTCGCCTTCGGCGCCACGACGGTGCGCAAGGACGCCGCGATCCGCGCCTGGAAGGTCGTCGACCCGAGCGTGACCCTGGTCAACGTGCCGATCTCCGAGGGTTCGACCGCGCCCTACGACGGCACGGGGCTGATGGTCCTCGGCTTCAAGTCGACGAACCTCGGTGGCGGTCAGTGGCACTACGAGTACGCGCTCTTCAACATGAACAGCGAGCGCGGCGGACAGTCCTTTTCGATTCCGATCCCGAGCGGCGTCAGCGTGACGAACATCGGGTTCCACGACGTCGCCTATCGAGGCGGCGACGGAAGCGCTGGTGTCGATGTCGACGGCACGGATTGGACGTCCTCGCTCTCGGGTGGAGCCCTCACCTGGAGCACGCAGACCTTCGCTCAGAACGCGAACGCGCTCCGCTGGGGCACGCTCTACAACTTCCGCTTCGACGCGAACGTCGCTCCGAGCTCGGGAACGGCCACGATCGGCCTGTTCAAGACGCCTGGAAGCCAGCCCGTGTCCGGCGTCGACGTGCCGACCGGCAACGCGAACGACCTCGACGGCGACGGTGTGGTCAACGCCTCGGACAACTGCCCCTCCATCGCGAATCCCTCGCAGGTGAACGGCGACGGCGACGCGCTCGGCGATGGCTGCGACAACTGCGTCGCCGTCGCGAACAACGACCAACTCGACTCGGATGCCGACACGATCGGCAATGCCTGCGACAACTGCGCGTCGGTCGCGAACGTGAACCAAGCCAATGGCGACGGCGACGCCTTCGGCGACGCGTGCGACAACTGCGTCGGCATCGCGAACAACACGCAGGCGAACGGGGACGCGGACGCGTTTGGCGACGCCTGCGACAACTGCCCGTCCGTCTCGAATGCCAGTCAGGCCAACCAGGACGGCGACTCGTTCGGAGATGCGTGCGACAACTGCGCCAGCATCGCGAACAACACGCAGACGAACGGCGACGGCGATGCGCTCGGCGACGCCTGCGACAACTGCCCGTCCGTGACGAACGCGAACCAGGCCAATGCCGACGGGGATGCGTTCGGGGACCTGTGCGACAACTGCGTCGCCGTCGCGAACACGAACCAGTCCAACGCCGACGCAGACCTCTTCGGGGATGTCTGCGACAACTGCGTCAGCGTGCCCAACAACACGCAGTCGAACGGGGACGCCGACGCGCTCGGCGACGTCTGCGACAACTGCCCGGCGGTCACGAACGCGAACCAAGCCAACGGTGACGGCGATGCGTTCGGCGATGTCTGCGACAACTGCGTCGCGGTGGCGAACAACACCCAGGCGAACGGAGACGCGGACGCGCTCGGCGATGCCTGCGACAACTGTCCTTCCGTGACGAACGCGAATCAGGCCAATGCCGACGCCGACCTGGTCGGTGACGCCTGCGACAACTGCGTCACGGCGGCGAAACAACTCGCAAGCCAACGGAGACACGGATGCGCTCGGCGACGCGTGCGACAACTGCCCGCTCGTCGCGAACACGAACCAGGCGAACAACGACGGCGACGCGCAGGGCGACGTGTGCGATGCGGACGACGACAACGACACCGTTGCGGACGTGAGCGACAACTGCCCACTCGTTGCGAACACGAACCAGACGAACACGGACGGCGATGCGCAGGGCGACGTCTGCGATACGGACGACGACAACGACACCGTTGCCGACGCGAGCGACAACTGCCCGCTCGTCGCGAACGCGAACCAGGCGAACAACGACGGCGATGCGCAGGGTGACGTGTGCGACGCGGACGACGACAACGACACCGTTGCGGACGCGAGCGACAACTGCCCGCTGGTCGCGAACACGAACCAGACGAACACGGACGGCGATACGCAGGGCGACGTCTGCGATGCGGACGACGACAACGACACCGTTGCGGACGTGACCGACAACTGCCCGCTGGTCGCGAACACGAACCAGACGAACACGGACGGCGATACGCAGGGCGACGTCTGCGATGCGGACGACGACAACGACACCGTGGCGGACGTGACCGACAACCGCCTGCGCTCGTCGCGAACACGAACCAGACGAACACGGACGGCGATGCGCAGGGCGACGTCTGCGATACGGACGACGACAACGACACCGTTGCCGACGCGAGCGACAACTGCCCGCTCGTCGCGAACACGAACCAAGCCAACAACGACGGCGACGCCGACGGCGACGTGTGCGACGCGGACGACGACAACGACACCGTTGCCGACGCGACCGACAACTGCCCGCTCGTCGCGAACACGGACCAGGCCAACAACGACGGCGACGCCGACGGCGACGTGTGCGATGCGGACGACGACAACGACACGGTTGCGGACGTGACCGACAACTGCCCGCTCGTCGCGAACACGAACCAGGCCAACAACGACGGCGACGCCGACGGCGACGCGTGCGACTCGGACGACGACAACGACACCGTTGCCGACGTGACCGACAACTGCCCGCTCGTTGCGAACACGAACCAGGCCAACAACGACGGCGACGCCGACGGCGACGCGTGCGACTCGGACGACGACAACGACGGCACGCCGGACCTCGCGGACGGCTGCCCGTTCGATGCGCAGAAGGCGTCTCCGGGTCAGTGCGGCTGCGGCGTGCCGGACACGGACACCGACGGCGACACGGTGGCGGACTGCATCGACAACTGCGTCGCGCTCGCGAACGCGAACCAGGCCAACGCAGACGGCGATGCCTTCGGCGACGCCTGCGACCTGTGTCCGACGGTGTCGAGCGCTAACCAGCTCGACCAGGACGGCGACGGTCGCGGGGACGTGTGCGACAACTGCGTCGCGATCGCGAACCCGACGCAGGCGGACTGCGACAATGACCAGGAAGGCGACGCGTGCGAGCTCGCGGCGGGTGCCTCCGACTGCAACCTGAACCAGATCCCCGACGCGTGCGACATCGCCTCGGGCGCGGCGACGGACGGCAACCTGGACGGGATCCCCGACGCCTGTCAGCTGGGTGCGATCACGAGCTTCTGCGCGGGCGACGGGCTCGACGCGCAGGTGACCGTGGCCTGCCCGTGCGGCAACGTGGGCGGCGCGGGGCGCGGTTGCGCGAACTCGGTGAACGCGACGGGAGCGCGGCTCACGTGGAGCGGCGCGACGAACCCCGACACGCTGGTGCTGGCGGCGAGCGGGATGCCGTCGGTGTCCTCGGTGGCAGCGATCTTCCTGCAGGGCGACCAGCGCACGAGCGGGATCGTGTTCGGCGACGGCGTGCGCTGCGTGGACGGCGCGCTGATCCGCTTGGGGAGCAAGCCGACGCTGGGCGGGAGCGCGAGCTACCCCGAGGTCGGCAACCCGAGCGTCTCCGTGCGCGGCGGCGTCGTGCCGGGGAGCGCGTCGACGCGCTTCTACCAGACCTACTACCGCAACGCGGCGGCGGCGTTCTGCCCGCCCGCCACGTACAACATCACGAACGGGCTCGTCGTCGTGTGGTAGGCGAGTGCGACGCGCGCGGCCTCGATGGGTCGCGCGCGTGCCGCCCCGCGCGAGCGGCGTGATCGCATGCGCGACGCCAGCGCGGCTCGTCGGCGGGCGCTGGCCACGGGAGGAGATGCGCGAGAGGCCACGTTCTGCGGCTCGCGCGCAGCTCCGCAGCCGCCGTGCGGGCGCTCCGCGACGGCGCGCAGGGCTCAGCGCGCGCGCTGCGGCGGGAGCACGGGCTCGGGCGCGACGGTCCGCCAGCGCACGAAGAGCGTCGGCGCCGCGCCGGAGTCGAAGTTCGCGAAGCATCGGCGCGCGCCGTTGGGCGCGGGCCGCGTCGAGAGCACGAGTCCGATGCGGTCGCCCGCGATCCAGTCGACGCGCTGCACGAGCTCCTGGACGATCGGCGCGAGTTCGGGCGACTCGACGAGCTC
This sequence comes from Planctomycetota bacterium, assembly GCA_016714045.1. Taxonomy (GTDB): domain Bacteria; phylum Planctomycetota; class UBA1135; order UBA1135; genus JADJNY01. The sequence continues at coordinate 757,553 of JADJNY010000001.1, forward strand.
GCCGGTCGCGAGATCGGGCACCGACCACGCGACGAAGGCGGTCCCGAGCGGCGCGTGCGACGTGAGCGGCGTGGGGGAGCCGAACGAGAACGGGGGCGCGTCCGCCACGGCGTACGCGCGCACGAGGACCGAGACGGAGCCCGTCGCGTGCTGCGCCGCGGTGACGCGCAGGCGCGCGCTCCGCACCTCGACGTCACGTTCGAGCGGAATGGGGAACTCGAACGCCGCTTCGATCGCGCCGGCGTCGTCGCCGACGCAGACGGCGAGGGGCTCCGACGGGCTCGACGCGGCTTGGACCCCGCCCGCGCGGTACTCGGCGTTGCGGTCGGGCGCGTAGATGCCCGCTTCGACCTCGGCGACCTCGTCGACGCGATAGAACGCGCGGATCGTGCGCGCGCCACGCGGCATCGTCGCGTCGATCACGCGCTCGTGGTCGCCCGTCGACCAGCCGTCGAGGACGTAGTTGCGCCCGGCAAAGAGGAAGCTCTCAGGCGCCTCGATCCGATGCACGAAGCCCGCGAGGCTCTCGTAGTCGAGCGGCGGCACGACCGGCTCGCCGTCGAGGAACAGCGGGACGTCGATCGGCAGCGTGGCGAGGTGGAGGTCGGCCGCGCGCGGGAGGAGCTCGACGCTCGTGGTGGCGACGAGCCCGTCTGCATCGCGTGCATCGAGCTCGATGCGGTAGTGCGTGTGCTCCGGTCCGTGGCCCGAGGCCGGCACGGTGAAGGACCCGCTCGCGACACCGGTGAGCGGACCGACGAACGGATGCTCGTGGCGTTCGTGCACGAGGAGGACGCGCCACGTGAGCGCGGCCGGGGCGAGTGTGCCCTCGTCGGCGTCTTGCGCTCCGCCCGAGAAGGCGATCGTGTCGCCGGCCTCGTAGAGCGTGCCGGCGCCGGGGAGTGCGATCGACGGGACCGGCGGATGCCCGACCGTGATCTCGAGGCCGCTCGCGCGCACGACGTCGGCGCCGTCGCCGACGAGGAGCGTGACGACGTAGCTCCCCGGCGCGGTGAACACGTGCGTCGGGTCCGCCTCGTCCGAGGTCGTGCCGTCGCCGAAGAGCCAGTGGTAGGTGAGTCCCGCCGGACCCTGATCGGGATCCGTCGAGCCCGAGCCCTGGAACTGGACGCGGAGCGGCGCCACGCCGTGCACGCGGTCGGCGAGCGGTTGCGGAATCGGCGCGAGGTTGCCCGTGCCGCCGTAGCGCACGCGCGCGAGCGTGCCGCGTACGAAGGTGAGCACGTAGAGCGCGCCGTCGGGGCCCTGATCGAGGTCGACGACGGCGCCCGTGTCGTTGCCGAGCTCGAACGGATGCTCTTCGAGTACGTTGCCCGCCGCGTCCAGCACGAACCGCCACAGCCAACCGTTCGCGTAGTCGCCGACGACGAGGTTCCCGAGGAACTCGGCGGGCAGCGCGCTCCCGCGCAGCGTCGGTCCAGCGACGACGCAACCCTGTTGGAGCGTGCCGAAGCGCGCGTCGTCGTGCCGCCAAGCGAAGCGGCTCGCTCGAAACGTCGAGCAATCGCTCTGGTAGCACGCGGGACCCTCGGCGACGGGCCAGCCGTAGTTCGCGCCGCGCTCGACGAGGTTCATTTCTTCATAAGCAGACGGGCCGTTGCCGCCGACGTCGCCGAGCCAAACGCGCCCGCTCGCGGCGTCGATCCGCATGCGGAACGGGTTGCGCAGGCCCGCGGCCCACAGCTCGGGCAGTGCGCCCGGCACGGCGAGCCACGGGTTGTCTTGCGGGACGCTGCCGTCTCGTTCGAGGCGCAAGAGCTTGCCGTGCGGGCTGGAGAGGTCCTGCGCCACGTTCGGGATGAGCTGGTCGCCGGTCGCGACGAGCAGCTTCTCGTCCGCGGAGAACTCGAGCGCTCCGCCGTGGTGCGAGTAGCCGACGGACGCGGGCGTCTCCCACACGACGACCTCGCTCGCGAGCGACGCCGTGTCGCCCACGACGGTGAGCTTCGAGACGCGGTTGCGTCCCGCGGGGGTCGTGCGGAACACGTAGAGCGCGCCGTTCACGTCGAAGTCCGGATCGACGGCGAGTCCGAGCAGTCCGCGCTCGCCGCCCGTCGCGACGGGGAGCACGCAGAGCGGCGTCGGGAGGAGCGCGCCGTTCACGTACGTGCGCACCGTGCCGCCGAGCTCGGCGAGGAAGAGCCGTCCGTCGGGCGTGAACTCCATCGCCGTCGGGTGGTCGAGCTGGGGGATGAGCAGCTCGCGATCGAAGCCGAGCGGGAGCGAGCCCTCGACGGGCGCGACGTCGAGCGCGTCGTCCTCGATGCGCGTCCACGTCCCGTTGCCGGGCTGGCCCGCGACGAGGGTCCCGGCCGCGGAGGCGCGCGCGCTCGCGTCGGCGAGCGTCGTTCCGGCGCCCTCCTCGAAGCGGAACTCCGCGCACAACCCCGGCGTGTCGGGCAGGAGCCGCCGTCGTGCGAGCCCCGCGATCTCGCGCGCCGTGCGCGGCGCGCTCCACAGCCTCAATTCGTCGACGTAGCCGTCGAAGCCCGCGCTCGCGTCCGCGCGCTCCGCGCCGAGCACGAGCCGCGCCGAGCCGGGAGGAGCGCCGGGCGAGCCGTCGTCGGGCCACGACAGGTCCGCGCGCGACGTGTTCGCCGCGCTCACGGTGTCGAGCTGACCGTCGACGACGATGCGCTTCTCGCCCGTCGCCGCGTCGCGCACGACGGCGACGTGGTGCCAGGAACCGTCGAGCACGGGACGCGCGCCGACGGTCGTGTCCTCCGCGTCCGCGGGGGCATCGTCCCCGGGAGCGGTGTAGAACGCGACGCGCCCCTCGAGGAGCGCGACGGCGAAACCGCGCGCGGAAAGTCCGACCGGCCCGCGGTCGACGAGCACGCGCCCCGTCCGCCAGCGCGCGTCGGGGAACGAGCCGCTCGCGCTCGGCGGCGTCGTGTTCGCCGTCGCTTCGCCGCGCACCCAGAGCTCGACGGTGAACGATCCGGCGCCGACGTCCGCGGGCAGGCTCGCGTCCGGTCCGGGGCCGTCGTCGTCGAGCGGGAACGAGGCGCGATCCTGGCCATTGCCGGCCGCATGAAAGCGCAGCGCCGCGCGCGAATCCTGCGCGTGCACGATCGGCGCGCCGAGAAGGACGGCCGCGAGGACGAAGCCGCGCGCCGCGCGACGCGCGGCGCGGTGCGCGCGGGGGACCGGACCTCGCGCGCCGTCGCGATGCGGATGGGGGGCTCTTTGCATGGGCGCTCGGGGGGGGAGAGCACCGACGACCGTCTGCATTGCAGCACGCGGCGCAGGAGCCGGGTAGGGGCTCGCGCGGTCCGGCCGCCGTCGGCGGGGCGTCTAGCGGCGGCGCGGCGGGAGCACGCCCTGGCCCGGATCCGGGCGCCAGGTGAGCACGAGTCGCGCGGGTTGGCCCGAGCTCACGTTGCGCACGCAGCGCCAGGCGCCCGACGGCGCGAGCGGCGCGCTCACGACGAGACCGACGTGTTGTCCGGGGTTCCAGTCGCTGCGCAGCAGGATCGGCTGGAGCAGCGCGGCGAGGTCCGGGCTCGCGTAGACGTCGTCCTCGTGGAACGGAGGCGGGATCCACGCGAGGCTCGCGCCGAGGAGCGGCGCGTGAGCCGTCGGCGGGATCGCGCTGCCGGCGACGAAGGGCGGCGCGTCGCCGACCGCGAACGCCTGGACCAGCGCGAGCGGGAAGCCGGCCGAGTCGCTCGCGCCGACGAACTCGAGCCGCGCCGACTCGACCACGGCGCCGCGCGGCAACGGGAGCGCGAACTCGAAGCCCGCCTCGATCGCGAACGTGTCGGTGCCGAAGCAGACCGCGGTCGGGTCGAACGGGTTCGACGCGCTCTGGCCCGACGGCGCGCGCCATTCGACGTTGCGATCGACGGCGGGCACGGCGATCGACATCGTCGTGCGGTCCTCCGGGCGATAGAAGGCCTTCAACCGGTCGCCCGCGGCGACCATCGTGAGCGCGATCGAGCGCGCGGTCTCGCCCGTCGACCAGTGGTCGAAGACCCACGGTTGCCCGGCGATCGTCGCGGTCTCGGGCGCTTCGATCGCGTGCTGGAAGCCGTCGAGGCTGTCGTACACGAGCGGCGTCGTCGTCGGTTCGCCGTCGAGCGCGAGCGTGATCCCCGGCGGCTGGGAGCGCAACTCGAACGGCGCGACGCGCGGGGCGAGCGCGTGCCGCTCCGTGACGACGAGCCCGTCCGAGTCGCGCACCTCGAGCTCGATCTCGAAGTGCGTGTGCTCGGGGCCGTGACCGCTCACGGGGATCGCGAACGAGCCGCCCGACACGCCCGTGAGCGGGCCGAGGAACGGATGCTCGTGGCCCTCGTGCACGAGGATCACGCGCCAGGTGAAGGCGATGGGATGGAGCGGGCCGTCCTCGAGGTCCGTCGCGGCGCACGTGAACGGAATCGTCTCGCCCGCGCCGTACGCGGCCTGCGCCGGCGGCGAGAAGCGCGTGATCACGGGACGCGTGCCGACCTCGACGAGCGTCGTCGCGGACGACGTCTCGACGCCGTCGTGCACGTCGAGGCGCGCTTCGAAGCGTCCGCGCGTCGTGTAGACGTGCTGCGGATCGGGCGCAGTCGAGCTCGCTCCGTCGCCGAAGTCCCAGTGGAACGACAGGGGCTGCGGTCCCTGGTCGAGGTCGAGCGACGTCGAGCCCGTGAACTGCACGGCGAGCGGCGCGGGGCCCAGCGTCGGCGCGGCCGATGCGCGCGAGAGCGGCGGTGCGTTCGCGGAGCCGGCCCAGCGCACGCGCCACACCTCGCCCGGGTGGTGCAGCGCGAGGTAGAGCGCGCCGTCCGGACCGACGTCGAGGTCGGAGACCGCGGTGAACTCCGGCGCGAGCGCGAACGGGTGCTCCGCCACGACCTGCCCCGCCGCGTCGAGCTCGAGGCTCGAGAGCCAGCCGACAGCGAAGTCGGCCACGAAGAGCCGGCCCACGTACTCGGGCGGGAACGTCGCGCCGCGGTAGACGGGCCCCGCGATGATCGCGGCCTGCGGGTAGCCGCCCGTGTGCGCGACGTCGTCGTGCCGGTAGTGGAAGCGGCTCGTCGTGAAGGGCGAGCAGTCGGGCGCGTGGCAGACGGGGCCTTCAGCGAGCGGCCAGCCGTAGTTCGCGCCGCGCGCGAGCAGGTTCAGCTCCTCCCAGGCGTCCGCGCCGTTGCCGCCGACGTCGCCGACCCAGATGCGGCCGGTCGGCGCGTCGACGCGGAAGCGGAACGGGTTGCGCAGGCCGAGCGCCCAGATCTCGGGACGGACGCTCGGCGAACCGACGAACGGGTTGTCCGACGGGATCGAGCCGTCGCTCGAGAGGCGCAGGATCTTTCCGTCGAGGTTCGCGCCGTTCTGCGAGTTCGCGGAGACGTACTGGTCGCCGGCCGCGATGTAGAGCTTGCCGTCGCTTCCGAAATGGAGGGCGCCGCTCTGGTGCGACAGGTCGCAGGGCGTCGAGTTCTCCCACACGACGAACTCGCTCGCCGGCGAGGCGACTCCGTTCACGATCGTGAAGCGCGACACGCGGCTGCGCGCCTGCGGAGTCGTGTAGAAGACGTAGACGTGCCCGTTCACGAGGAACGCCGGATCGAACGCGATCCCGAGCAGTCCTCGCTCGCCCGCGAACTCGGTCGCGATCGTCAGAACGAGCTGGCTCGGGCCCGAACCCGCCCACGACAGGAGCTTGCCGGTCCGGTCCGCGGCATAGAGCCGGCCGTCGGGCCCGAACTCGAGCGCGACGAGCGCGTGCACGGGAAAGAGGAGCTCCTTGACGAACCCGGCCGGGAGCGACGTCGAGATCGGCGCGACGGCGGTCGGTTCGAGGAGCACGTCGACCCACTCGCCATTGCCCGGCTGCCCACTGACGAGCGTGCCCGGGGGCGCGTTGCGGCCGCTCGTGTCGGCGAGGACGGTGCCGTAGCCCTCCTCCAGGCGCCACTCGCTCGCGAGCCCGACGGTCAGCGGCAGCATGCGCCGGAACACGGCGCCAGCGACGTCCTGCGGCGCGCGGGCGACGCTCCAGAGGCGCAGCTCGTCGACCTCCCCGCGGAACGCGGCGTGTGCGTCGTCCTTCGACGCGCCGAGCACGAGCCACGGGTCCCACGGCGCGCCGCCGCCGAGGCCCGCGTTCGGGTAGGAGAGGTCCGCGCGCGACGTGAGCGGAGGACTCTGGTAGTCGAGGCCCCCGTCGACGTAGATGCGCTTCACTCCGCTCGTCGCGTCGCGCGTCACCGCGACGTGGTGCCACGCGCCGTCGAGCACGTCGCGATCGCCGATGCTCGTGTCCATCGCGTCGCTCGACGCGGGATCGCCTTCCCCGGTGAAGAACGCGACGCGACCAGCGCGCAGCGAGAGCGCATAGGCGCGCCCTCCGCCGCCTGCGAGCGTGCGATCGAGCAGCACGGTGCCCGCGTGCCATCGATCGTCCGCGTAGGAGCCCTCGAGCTCCGCCGCGCTCGGGTTGTTCGCGTTCGTGCCGCGCAGCCAGAGCTCGAGCGTGAAGTCCTGCGTCCCGACGTCGCCCGGCGCGCTCGCGTCGGGGCCGGGGCCGTCGTCGTCGATCGGGAAGCGCGCGCGGTCCTGGCCGTTGCCGAGCGCGTGGAAACGGAGCGCGCTCCCGTTCGTGCTCTGGGCCGCGGCGCGCGGCGCGCCTAGGGTTGCAGCACACGCCGCGACGAGGGCGAAGAGGACCTTGGGCGAGCGGAGAGAGAGCATGGTGTACGACCGTTCGAAGGTGGGGCCACCCGGGCGAGCGGCCGGCGCCCAGAGTACACCAGGTCCGCGCTCAGCGAACTTGGAGCTCGCGGCTCCCGGGCGCGTGCTGCATGCGGCGGACGGGCGGCGCTTCGCGCATCCGAGTCGGACTGGACCCGCGCGCGGAGGCCCGGGGTTTTCCGGCACCCGGTAGCGAGGTCAACCTCGCGCGCCGCCGAGTCGCGCGCGCGCCCCGTTGCGGCGGGCGAGCCGCGGGAGTACGAAGGGCGCCATGGGGGCCACCGACTCGCCTCTCGCGCCGCCTCCCGGGCCCGGCGCCCGCCCGGCGGTCGCCGCGGACGACCGCACGTGGGCGATGCTCGCGCACCTGCTCGCGCTCGTCGCGGCGTGGAGTCGCGCCGCTCGTGATCTACCTCGTGTTCCGCGACGACCGGCCGTTCGTCGCGCGGCATGCGAAGGAGTCGCTCCACTTCCAGATCACGGTGCTCCTCGTGACCGTGGCGTTGCTCCCGACGCTGTGCATCGGGGTCGGGATCGTGCTGCTCCCGGCGCTCGGCGTCGTGGCGCTCGTGTTCGAGATCCAGGCCGCGGTGCGCGCGAACGAGGGACGCGAGCATCGCTACCCCTTCGCGCTGCGGCTCCTCGCGTGAGCGCGGTCCAGTCTGGCGCCTCCTGGCGGTCCTCCGTGCCGCTCGCGCTCCTGTGGCGGTACGGCACGCACTCGCTCATGGTCGCGATCGCGCTGTGGAACGAGCGCCGCGCCGCGCCGCCGCTCCCCGACCTCGTGCTCGATCACGTCCCGCGCGTCGAGTGGATCGCGGCGCACAACTACCACCTGTGGCTCGCGCTCTACCTGCCGTTGGCGCTGGCGCTGTGGCGGCGCGATCGGCGCGCGTTCGTGCACTTCCTGTGGCTCGGCGGGTTCCTGAGCCTCGCGCGCGGGCTCTGCGTGCCGTTGACCGGCCTCGGGCCCGCGCACGGCGCGGACCTGAACGCGGGCGCGAGCCCCGAGGCCCTGCGCGCGGCGTGGATCGGGATCGTCAACCCGTTCACCGCGCTCTCGACGGACGTGCCGCACCTCGCGCTGACGAAGGACCTCTTCTTCTCGGGGCACGTCTCCACGACGTTCCTGCTCTGGCTCTACGTGCGGCGCGATCGCGTGCTCGGGCCGCTCGCGCTCGTCGCGCACGTCCTCGTGACGGCGAGCGTGTTCCTGGCGCACCTGCACTACTCGATCGACGTCGTGGCGGCGTGGGCGGTCACGTTCGCGCTGTGGACGCTCGCTCGCGCGCGCTGGCCGGCGGGCGCGGAGCTCGAGCCGCCACCGGCGTGAGCGGAGCGCGCGGGACGGCGAGCGGAGCGCATGGAAGTCGACGGACAGGAGCGCGCGCCCTGGCGCCCGTGCCGTTCGCGCGGGCCGCGCCGCGACCGACTCACTCGACGACGAGCTCGTGGCGGCCGACGATCTGCGCGTCGCCGGAGAGTGCCACGTCGCGCGGCCGCGACTTGAGCTCGATGACGAGCTCGTTCGTCCCCGGCTCGAGCCACACGCGCCGCGTGCCCGACTCGATGCCCGCCTTCCAGGAGAGGTCGACGGGCACGTGGAAGCTCGTGGCGCCCGAGCCCTTGTTCTCGATCGCGAGGCGCAGGCCGCGCTCCTCGACCTTCACGGAGCCCGTGAGCTCGGGGTAGCCCTCGCCGTAGACGAACTCGTCGAAGAAGCGCTTCCACACCTTGCCCGTCACGCGCTCGAGCACGGCGCGAAAGTCCTCCGTCGTCGCGTTGCGGTAGCGGAACTCCGCCAGGAACGCGCGCAGCGTCTTCCACCACGCGTCGTCGTCGCCGACGCAGTGGCGCAGCGTCCGCAGCACCCAGGCGCCCTGCGAGTAGACCTGCACCGAGTAGGCCGCGCCGAAGTCGGGTGCGTCGCCGCGGTAGAGCTTCGAACGCGGCCCGATCTGCGAGCGGGTCACTTCCATGTACTCGTCCGCGGCCGCGCGGCCGCGCAGGAACTCGAGGTACACGCTCTCCGCGTACGTCGCGAAGCCCTCGTGCAGCCAGAGGTGGCCCCAGTGGCGGGCGCTCACCGCGTTGCCCCACCATTCGTGCGCGCTCTCGTGCACGAGGATGAAGTCGAACGCGCGGTTCATGTCGGCGTAGCGATCGGGTTCGCCGTTCGCCGCGCACCACGCGGGGTAGCTCGAACCGTACGCGACCGCGGTCGAGTGCTCCATGCCCCAGAACGCGGTCTCGACGAGCGCGTACTTCGACTTGGGAAAGGGGAACGGCCCGAAGCGCTCGCTGAAGATCGCGAGCATGCGCGGCACGTCCTGGAACTGGAGCCGCGCCTTCTCCGCGTTTTCCGGAGAGACGTAGTAGACGAAGTCGAGCGGCTCCTTCAGCCCTTCGAGCTCGAGCTTCTGCTCGACCACGACGTACGGCGCGGCATCGAGCGTGATCGCGTACGTCGCGCACGGATACTCGTGCGACCAGTGGAAGGTCTCGCGCTCGCCCCGCACCTCGCGGCCGACGAGACGGCCGTTCGCGACGGCGTAGAGCCCCTTGGGCACGGTCGCGTTGATCCACGTGCGTTCGGGCTTGTCCTCGGGGTGCCAGAAGGAGTCCTTGCCCGGCCACCACCACGACGACCCGACGCCCTGGCATGCGACGCTGAACCACGGCGCGCCGTCCTTCGTCGTCTTCCAGTGCACGCCCTCGAAGCCGTCCTTCGCGCGCGGCGAGCCGTCGTAGTCGAGCGCGACCCGCAAGACCTCGCCCTGCTTGCGCGGCTTCGCGAAGCGCAACGTGACCGACCGCGGGCCGCGCTCGACGACGAGCGGCTCGCCCGCGAGCGACGAACGTCCGTCGAGTGCGCGCGCGACGACGCGCGCGGCGGTGACCTGGAGCGCGTCGCCCGCGTCGAGCACGAGCGCGTCGAGCTCCTTCGCCGTGACGACGGCTTCGAGCGCGACCGTCCCGCCGATCGACTTGCGTTCCGGGTCGACCGCGAGGTCGAGACGGTAGGCCTGCACGTCGTAGTGCGTGCGCGGGTCGGCTCCGAGAGCAGCGAGCAGGGCGAGGAGTAGCGTTGCGGAGTCCATGGTCTTCAACACGCTTCGTGCGCACAGCATGTCCCCCGCCGAACTTCGATCCAAGTGTCCTCAGAGGCGCGCGGACCGATGTCGATAGGAAATCCGCATCGAGTTCACCCCACTCGGAGCTCCATCCCACGAGGCCATCCCCATGAAGCGACTCTGGACCGTGTTCCTCCCCGCGCTGCTCGTTTGCGGCGGCGTCTTCGCCCTCACCTCGGCTCTCTCGCGCACCGAAGCGCGCGCGGAGACGCCCAAGATCGATCCCGCCGTGCAGGCCGCGATCGACGCGTTCGTCAAGGACGCATCGAAGTGGGCCGAGGATCCGGCCCTCGTCAACGAGGTGCAGGATCAGAACAAGAAGGGCCCGATCCCGGAGATGACCGAAGCGAAGTGGAAGGAGCAGAAGCGGCGCACGCCGCTGATCGACGGGTTCCAGAACACGGCGGCGGCGAAGATGCTCGCGCAGCGCCAAAAAGACTCCAACGAGCTCGTCTGCGAGGCGTTCGTGTCGGCTGCCCAGGGCGAGAAGGTCTGCTTCCTCGAAAAGACCTCGAGCTACATCCACAAGGGCAAGTCGAAGTTCGACGCCCCGTTCACGACGGGCAAGCCCTGGCAGGGCGAGCCGACGTTCGACGAATCGACGCAGACGCACTCGCTGCAGGTCTCCCTGCCCATCTTCCCCGCGCGCAAGGAAAGCGACGATCCGAAGGCCGAGCGCAAGCCCATCGGTGTGCTCACGATCGGTCTGAACTTCACGCTGCTCCAGGAGAACGTCAAGAAGTCGGGCAAGTGACGCCCTCGTCCCCGCGCCAGTCGCCATGAAGAGCCTCTCGATCAAGGGCCGGCTGTTCCTCCTGTGCTTCGCTCTCGTCGCGCTGACGGCCTTCGTCGGCGGGCTCGGAGCCTGGGGGCTGGCGCGGATGGACGCTGCGTTCCAGGGCACGATCCAGCACGACTTCCCGGCGGTCGCGCGGCTCCTCGAGACGGACCGCAACCTGCAGCAGGCGCTTGTGGCGCAGCGCAACCTGCTCTTCACGAGCCTCGCCTCGGAGACCGGGAAGACCGAGGTCGAGGCGCAGCGCGCGCGCCTCGCCGACGCGCGCGCGAGCTGGCAAGCCTTCGTCGCGTGCGCGCCGACCGGCGTCGCCGAGGAGAAGCGCGCTCAGTTCGAGCTCGCGCTCGACGAGTGGGAGAAGCTCGGGGCCGAGGTGCTCGAGGTCCTCGCCGAGGACACGCCCGCCGCGCGGCGCGACGCGATCGACCTCTCCGTGGCCACGGGGAACGCGGTCTTCGAGCGCGCGCGAACGGCGCTCTCCGCGCTCGTCGACGCGCACACCGACGCGGCTCGGCTCGCCGCGGAGGCGAACGGTCTCGAAGCGAATTCGACCCGGAGCACGCTCTGGACGGCGATCGTCGCGGGTTCCGTCGGCGCGCTCGCGCTCGGCTTCCTCCTCGCGCGGTCGATCGCGAAGCCGCTCTCGCGGGCCGTGGGCGTCCTGGAGGCGATGTCGCGCGGCGACTTCAGCCAGCGCATCGGCCATTCGAACGGCGACGAGGTGGGTCGCATGGGCGCAGCCCTCGACCGGGTATCGGAGGACCTCGAAGCGATGGCGGGCCGCGCGGACCGCATCGCGCGCGGCGATCTCGACGTCGACGTGCCTGTGCGCTCCGAGCACGATCAGCTCGGGCGATCGTTCCAACAGATGGTGGCGAGCCTGCGCGGCATGGCCGACGCGGCCGATCGCATCGCGGAAGGCGACCTCGCCGCCGAAGTGCGGCCGCAGAACGACCGCGACCGGCTCGGCGTCGCCTTCGAGCGCATGCTTCGCTCGTTGCGCTCGATGGCGGACGCGGCCGACGGCATCGCAGCCGGCGACTTGCGCGTCGAACTGAAGCCGACCTCCGACCGTGATCGCCTCGGACGCGCGTTCGAGCGCATGCTCGCGAGCCTGCGCGCCATGGCCGCGTCCGCGGAGGCGATCGCGGCCGGCGACCTGTCGATCGACGTGCGGGCGCAATCGGACCGCGATCGCTTGGGCTCGGCCTTCGAGCGGATGACCGCCTCCCTCCGTTCCATGGCCGAGGCCGCCGAGCGCATCGCGCACGGCGACCTCGATGCCGAGGTGCGACCGCAGTCGTCGAGCGATCGCCTCGGCACCGCGTTCGAACGCATGACCCTCCACCTGCGCGGGATGTCGAGCGCGGCGGAGTCGATCGCGCGCGGCGATCTCTCCGTTCAGGTCGCGCCCCAATCGCAGCAGGACCGGCTGGGCTCCTCGTTCGTCCGCATGCTCGCGAGCCTGCGCGCCATGGCAAGCGCCGCCGACGCGATCGCCGAGGGCGATCTCTCCGCGGAAATCCAGCCGCAGTCCGAGGGCGACCGTCTCGGCGTCGCCTTCCGCCGCATGACGCTCGGCTTGCGGGCAATGGCCGACGCGGCTGACCGCATTTCGCGCGGTGAACTCGACGTCGACGTCCATCCGCAGTCGGAGCAGGATCGCCTGGGCAGCGCCTTCGCGCGCATGGTCGCGACCCTGCAGGCTACCGCGCTCGCGGCCGAGGCCATCGCGGGCGGGGATCTCTCGACGGACGTCCGCCCGCAGTCGGAGCGCGATCGCCTCGGGCTCGCATTCCAGCGCATGACCACGACGCTCCGCGGCATGGCGGACGCGGCGGATCGCATCGCGCATGGCGATCTCGAAGTCGACGTTCGCCCGCAGACGTCGCGCGACCGACTCGGAGCGGCCTTCCAAGCGATGTCCACGCGGTTGCGCGAGATCGCGACCAGCGCCGAACGACTCGCCGGCGGCGACCTGACGGCGCCGATCGCCGCGAATGGAACCCATGACCGCCTCGGCGCGGCGTTCGAGCGCATGTTCCGCGATCTCTCGGAGCTCGTTTCCGACATCCGTTCGACCGCGGAGTCGATCGCGACGGCCGGCGCCGGAATCGCGCGCGGGAACAGCGACCTGACGGGCCGCACGCAGGCCGAGGTCCTCGAGCTCGAGCGCACGCAGCAGAACGTCGAGCACGTCCGGAGCCGGGCGGAGGAGAACGCCGGCCATTCGTCGCGCGCCAGCGAGCTCGCCAGGAGCTGCAAGGACATCGCGGAGCAGGGGCATGGCCTCGCCCAGGACGCCGTGCGGTCCATGTCAGAGATCAGCGAGTCCTCGCAACGCGTTCGCCAGATCGTCGACCTGATCGACGCGATCGCGGCGCGGACGGGGCTCCTCGCCCTGAACGCGCGCATCGAGGCCGCTCGCGCCGGAGAGCACGGGCGCGGCTTCGTGGTGGTGGCCGACGAGGTGCGCAACCTGGCGCGCCAGAGCGCCGACGCCGCGCGCGAGGTGCGCGAGCTCGTGACGACGACCGTCCAGCGCGTCGAGACCGGTTCCGAGCGCGTCCAGCGCACAGGCACGACCTTCCGCGAGTGCGTCGACTCCTTCTCCGAGGTGCACGAGCTCGTCAGCGCCATCGCCGGCGCGTCGAGCGAGCAAACGGGAGCCGTCGCGAGCCTCCTGACCGCCGTCGCCGAGCTGCAGCGGAACACCCACCAGAACGCCGAGCTCGCGGAGTCGAACTCGCGCACCGGGGACGCGCTCAACACGGACATGCAACGCCTCACCGCGCTGGTCGCGCGCTTCCGGCTCGCCGAGACGAAGCGTGCGGAGCTCGCGCGCGCCCCGCGCGTGCTCGCCCGCGCCTCCTGAAACACCGCCGCCCCGGATCGCGCGCGTCGAAACGGCGGCGGACCGGGGCGGCGGCGTGTCCCGAGGTGCGGATCAGCGGCGCGTGGACGGAGCTTCGCGCCGTTCACCGCGCTCGCGGTCGATGCGCGCGAGGAGGCGCGGGTGCGCGAGGACGCGCGCGACGCTCCGCGAGCCGGTTCTCGTCGAACGTTCGGCCGTGCTCGGCGGCCTTCGCGGCGAGCAGCGCGCGCTGCTCGTTCGTGAGCGACTGCACGACGCGGCGGGCGTGGGGGAGGAGCTGCTCGAGCGTCGCGTGCTTCAGCTCGCGCAGCTCGGCGCGCAGCGCCTCGCGGTCGGGCGCCGGGCGGGCGCGCTCGGCCTGGACGCGCACCCAGGCCTCGTCGCGGGCTTCGCGCACGCGCGGAGCGACGGCCTGCGCTTCGGCGCGGACGAGGTTCTTCTGTTCCTGGGTGATCTGGAGCGACTGGAGGAGCTGGCGGAGCTCCTGGGGCGGGCGGCGATGCGGGCGGCGGCGGCGCTGGCCGGGTGCGGGGCGGCGGCCCTGCGGACCGTCGACGACCGTTTGGGCGTCGACCGGAAGAGCGGAGAGGAAGGACAGCGCGAGGGCGCCGAACAGGGTGGTCTTGGTGAAGCGGAGCATGATTGGGTTCCTTTCGAACGGGCTCTCCAACCGTCGAGCCTACGTCGGGTTCCGGTCGGCGCACGAAGAAGTTGGCGCGCGCGGCCGGCCGCAAGGAGCGCTTCAGCCCCGCGTCCGGAACGCATGAGGAGCTGGCGGCCGCGCGGCGCGCGCGACCCGCGAGCACGGACGCCGCGCTCCCCGTCGACGCCGCTCGTCCGCGCTGGCATCCTCCGCGCCGTGACCAACCCGTCCAGAGCGCACGCGACCGTCCAGTTCGGCGTCGTCGGCGACGTCCACGCGAACTTCGCGCGCCTCGACCGCGTGTTGCGCCGCCTGGCGCGCGAGCGGCTCGACGCCATCCTCTTCGTGGGCGACCTCGGCTCGCACGACCTTTCCTACGCGCGCCGGCGGACCCCCGAGCGCGACGCGCGCTACCTCGCGTCCGTGGAGGAGGTCCTGCGGCGCGGGCGTGACGTCGCGGAGCGCGTGCTCTACGTGCCGGGGAACCACGACCTCCCCGACCTCGCGTTCGACGGCAACGTCGACGCGCGCGTCGTCGAGGTCGCGGGCGTGCGCGTCGGCGGCATCGGCGGCGCGGGGCCAGGGCGCTTCGGTTTCGCGTACGAGTGGGAGGAGGAGGCGATCCGCGCGCGAGCCGAGCTCGACTGCGACGTGCTCCTCTGCCACGCTCCGCCCGCGCGCACGCCGCTCGACCGGCTCGCGCTGCGGCCCGAGCACGTCGGGAGCGAGGCGATCCGCGAGCGCGCGGAGCGGCACGGCGGCGCGCTCGTGTGCGGTCACATCCACGAGGCGGCGGGGATCGTGCAGCTCGGTGCGTGTCTGTGCGTGAACGCGGGCGGGCTCGGCGCGCCGTTCGAGGCGGACCAGGTCGCGCTGTTGCGGCTCGAGGACGGCGTGTGGAGCGCGCGGCACGAGGAACTCGCGAGCGGGCGCGTCGTCGAGCTCGTGCAGACGCGCGGGTGAGCTGCGGGGGCGCGCGAGCGTGCGCGGGAGCGCGCTGTGCGGGCCGAGGTCTCGCGCCGACAGGGGCGTGCGTGGAACGCGCGACTCGGGCTCGGAGCGCACCGCGCCGCGCGCGGTGTCCCGCTCCACGATCCGTCGCGATCAGCCCTTCTTCGGCGCGCCCTTCGCGTTCGGGTCCTCGAACGAGTCGAGGCGCGGGAGCGTGACCTCTTCGCCCGGCTTCGTCGGGCCCTTCGCCTTGCCGCGGCGCGGCGCGGCGAGACCGCTCCACCAGACCTCGTACTCGACCTCGACCCCGAGCTCGACGTGCGGGAAGACGGCGCGGCCGTCCGTGCCCTCGTTGCGGTAGGGGACCTTGAGCGGCCACGGGCGCTTGTCGAAGTCCGTCCCGGGCAGCGCGGCACGGAGGCGGGCGTACGCGCGCTGTCCGGTCGGGAGCGGCACGACGACGCGCCCGGTCGCGGGCACGACGAGCCGCACGGGCGAGCTCGGAACGCGATCCGGGTCGAACTTCGCGAAGACGCGCTGCTTGAAGAGCGACGCCACCTCGAGCTGGTAGTAGGTCGGGTTCTCGCGCAGCTCCTTGAACGGCGGCTCGCGCCACCATTGCAGGTTGCGCAGCCACGCGACGCCGTCGCTGCCCGTGATGCCGTTCACGAGCCAGACGACCTTGTCCTCGTCGAGGCGGTCCTTGATCGTACGCACGACGGGCATGTTCGCGCCGACCGCGATGCCCTGCACCGGGTTCCCCTGCGGGTCGACGACCTGCACGGCGATCGCCTGGTCGACCTCGAGCTTCATCAGGAACGGGCTGACGTCGGTCGAGTCGAGCTGGCTGAACCCGAACTGCCCGGGGATGCGGACCGTCACGTAGGCCTTCGTCGCGGGGCGCGGCACGATGCAGGTGCCGCCGTAGTCGGTCGTGAACTTGTGGCCGTGCTTCTGGCGCGCCTCGTCCCAGTCGGAGAAGAGCGGCGTGATCTTCATCTCGCCCCAGTCCTTCTTGAGGTCCTCCCAGTAGAGCACGATCACCTCGGCGTCCTTGACGCCGCCGTCGCCGACGGCCGCGGTGACGAGGATCGTGATCGGCCGGCCGGTGTCGGCGGGCGGCGGCGCGGCTTGCGCGTGGAGCGGTGCGTGAAGCATGCCGAGCACGGCGCCGCACGCGGCGAGCGCGACACGGATCGAGGCGAGGACGAATCGGCGAGTCGAACGCATGCATCTCCCTCCGAAGGGTGTGGCCGCACATCCTGCCTTCGGCGCGCGTTCCCGGCCACGGGGCCGCGCGCCGCGCGCATGCTACCGGCCGCTCCGGCTCGGCGCGCGTTCGAGTTCGGTGGGGTGTCGGACATCCGACGGACCACGGGATCCCGCTCCCGGCGGGACGGCGCCGGGAGTGTCGGTCGGCGCGCGTGGGGCCGAGCGGAGCGCAGGCCCGCGGCGGACCCGCTCGCGGGGGGACGTCCGCGTGAGCGACGCACGCTACCCTCCACGTCGCCGATGTCCCTCGCCGACCTCTACCACCGGCAGCTCGCCTGGCGCGACTGGCGCACGGCCTTCGCGGCGCTCCCGCCGCTCGAAGGCGCGCAGGTGCTCGACCTCGGCTGCGGTCCGGGGGACCTCGCGGCGGAGCTCGCGGCGCGCGGCGCGCGCGTGCTCGGCGTCGACGCGAACGAAGAGCTGGTCGAAGTCGCGCGCGCGCGTGGCATCCCGAACGCGGCGTTCCGCGCGGCGGACCTGCGCTCGCTCGAGCCCCTCGAGCGCGCCGCGGACGGGATCTGGTGCAGCTTTTCCGCCGCGTACTTCGTCGAGTTCGCGCCCGTGCTCGAACGCTGGAGGCGCCTGCTCCGCCCGGGCGGCTGGATCGCGCTCGTCGAGATCGATGACCTCTTCGCGCACGAGCCGGTCACGGCGCGGACGCGCGAACGGTTCGCGTCGTATGCGGAGGAGGCGCGCACGGCCGGCCGCTACGACTTCCACATGGGGCGCACACTCGACGCGCACCTCTCCGCAGCGGGCTTCCTGGTCGAGCGGCGGTTCGAGCTCGCCGATCGCGAGCTCGCCTTCGACGGCCTCGCGCCGCCGGAGGTGGTCGATGCGTGGCGCGCACGCCTGGAGCGGATGCGGCTCCTCCACTCGCACTGCGGAGCGGAGTACGCATCGGTGCGCGACGACTTCCTCGCGTGCCTCGGCCGCCCAGACCACCGCTCCGCCGCGCGCGTGATCGGCCGAGTCGCGATCGCAGCTCCCTGAGCGACGTGCTGGAGGCCGGCGGGCTCGAGCCGCGCCTCGTGCATCGGAATCGCAGTCGGTCCTTGCCGGTGCCCGGGTGCGCCCGTTGGAGTAGCCTCCCCGCCCCGCGAACGACTCCCGAACCCCCGCATGCAGTCCGACGACCTCCGCATCACGTCCGTCCGCCCGCTGATCGCTCCCCGCGGTGCTGCGCGAGGACCTGCCGCTCACGCCCGCGGCGGCGGGGTCCGTCGTGCGCGCGCGGCGCGTGGTCGAGGCCGTGCTCGACGGAGTCGACCCGCGCGTGCTGCTCGTGATCGGCCCGTGCTCGATCCACGACCCGCGCGCGGCGTTCGAGTACGCCGACCGTCTGCGCGGGCTCGCCGAGCGCGTGAAGGAGCGCCTCTTCGTCGTCATGCGCGTCTACTTCGAGAAGCCGCGCACGGTCGTGGGTTGGAAGGGCCTGATCAACGACCCCGACCTCGACGGCTCCTTCCAGATCAACAAAGGGCTGCGCCTCGCGCGCAAGCTGCTCGTCGAGCTCGCCGCGCGCGAGCTGCCGGCGGGCACGGAGTTCCTGGACACGACCTTTGGACAGTACTACGCGGACCTCGTGAGCTGGGGTGCCATCGGCGCGCGCACGGCGGAGAGCCAGGTCCACCGCGAGCTCGCGTCGGGCCTGTCGATGCCGGTCGGGATCAAGAACCGCACGGACGGCGACGTGAAGGTCGCGGTCGACGCAATCCGTTCGGCGCGCACGAAGCACCTGTTCCCGTCGCTGACGAAGGAGGGCGCGCCGGCGATCCTCGAGACGGCGGGCAACCCGTACGCGCACCTCGTGCTGCGCGGCGGCGCGAAGCCGAACTGGGACGCGGCGACGGTGCGCAGCGCGCGCGCGGAGCTGCGGCAACACGCGGTGCTCGAGGCGATCATGGTCGACTGCTCGCACGCGAACAGCGAGCGCCAGCCCGAACGCCAGCGCGCGGTGGCGCTCGGCGTGCTCGCGCAACGGCGCGCGGGCCAGGACGCGCTGCGCGGGTTGATGATCGAGAGCCACCTCGTCGGCGGGCGGCAGGAACCGAGCGCGAAGCCGCTCGCGCACGGGAAGAGCATCACGGACGCGTGCCTCGGCTGGGACGAGACGGAGCGGCTCGTGCTCGAGCTCGCGGACGAGCTCGGGCGGTAGCGCGACGACGAGCGCGACAGTCTCGATCGCGCGGAGGCACGCGCGCGACGCGGGACCGACGACGCATGGTGGGGGCGCGCACCGGCGTGCTCACTCGATCACGACGTCGAGCTTCACGCGCAGCGCCTTCCACGCGGACTTCAGGTCGGCGAGCGTCGTTCCGTCGGGGACGACGTAGCCGTTCCCCCGGTCGTCCGAGAAGACCACGTCGCGCCGCGTCGTCGGCCAGGCGTCTTCCCAACATGTCCGCCCAATCAAGCTGGCCGCGTAGGCATCGCCAGCCGGTTGGTGCAGACCGGTCACGTCGAAGAGGAGCCCGAGCGCCCAATCCTGGTGCCGCGCTTCGACCTTGGGGTCGTCGAGCGCGTCGATCAGCACCGGGAGCGCCTTCCAGCCCGCGCGGAAGATGCGGTCCTGCGGCTCGAGGTCGTCCTGCGCGAACGTCGTCGCGGGCGACCACGGCGCGCGCACGAGCTTCACGCAACTGTCGCGCGGAATCGACGTGAGCTCGTGGCGCAACCCGTCGTACGCCGCGCGCGTGAGGCGGATCGGATCGGCGGTGAGCTTCACGCGGAAGGGAGCGCTGCGCAGCGCGAACGCCGGCGCGGGCCCGTCGACGCCTCGTCGCAGGTCCTCGTCGATCACGATCGCGAGCTCGTGCTCGCCCGGTTCGTCGAGCGTGATCCTGTCGGGGAGGTCGACCACGAAATCGACCACGCCGCCGGGTTCGAGCTCGGTGTCGAACCAGGGCGCGTGTCGGCAGAGCCTCGGTTGGGTCGCGCGCGCGGCGTGGCGCGGCGCGTCGGCCGTCCGTCCCGAGGGATCGAGCACGACGCCGACGTTCTCGTCCTGACACCCGAGCGTGAGCTTCACCCGCTCCGTCTCCTCGACGCTGCGCACACGGCAGCGGACCACCGGCACCGTCGGGAAGC
This sequence comes from Planctomycetota bacterium, assembly GCA_016714045.1. Lineage (GTDB taxonomy): Bacteria > Planctomycetota > UBA1135 > UBA1135 > JADJNY01. The sequence continues at coordinate 777,019 of JADJNY010000001.1, forward strand.
GCGCCTCGTACACGGGGCCGTCGAGGACCTCGAGCACCAGCGGATCGGGCTTGTCCGCGAGCCGGCGCAGCGCGGTGAGGATGCGGCGCTCGTGCGCAGCGGGCGGAGAAGGGACGGAGTCGTGCTCGTCCTCGGCGTGACGCCGACGAAGCCCTGCATCGCGGGCGTGAACACGCAGTGCACCGAGCTCCGTGACGACGCGCTTCCAGCGCTCGCCGCCGCGGCGGACGGCTTCGGCGAGCAGGCGTACCCAATCCGGCGTCCGACCATCGATCTGGAAGGGAAAGTCGATGCGGCGACGGAGCTCCTGCTCGATGTCGTCGTCGGTGTAGAGCGCGAGCGAGCGCTCCTCCGCGTCGGGCACGAACCGTAGCTCGCCCAGCGCGCGGAAGCCCGTGCGTGCGGGCTCCTCGACCGCCACGATCGCGGCGGGGGGCTCGCCGGTCGCGCGCCGGATGCATGCGATGCGCAGGCCGGACCGATCGAGCGACCCACCGTTCGCCGGGGCGAGCATCTCGACTCGGAAGCGACCTTGGTCGTCCGTTTCGAGGTCACAGGACGCGCCCGTGAACGTGAACGCGTCCTTGGCCCAGCACTGCGCCGTCATCGTCTCCGCCGCGAGCGGCGTCCCGCGCTCGTCGAGCGCGCGTCCGTCGAACACGAGGAGCTTCGCCGTGCTCGTGTCGCTAACGACGGTGGTCTCGCCCGCGCGCGTCGGCCCCGCGAACGAGACGACGTGTTCGCCCATCAGCCCGTCCCACGCGAGCGCCGCCTCGAAGCGCAGCCCCACCCCGACGTGGGGGAGCACCGCCGCGCCGTGCTCGCTCTTCGTCCAGTCCAGGCACGCGACGCGCTCGTTCGCGCGCAGCGGCGCTTCGCGCTCGGTGAACGCGCGCAGGAGCCGCACGCGCACGTTCGGCTTCGCGGGCAGCTCGACCTCGAGCCGCGCGAGCGGCGGGAGCGTGATCACGAGCGGCTCTTTCGGCAGCGCCCCCGGCGTCAGCGCGACGGCGAGCGCGTCGAGCGTGGGCACACAGGGCTCCACGCGCAGAGCGGCGCCGGGAACGCGCCGATCACGGAGGCGCTCGCCGTCGAAGCGCGCCTCGCCGCGCTCGTCCGTGGTCATGCGCGCGAACTCTCTGGAGGACGTCTCCCACCCGACCAGGCGTACGTCCGGCTGGACGACGCCGGCGACGCGCACCGCGATCCCTGCGACGGGCGCTCCGCTTCCATCGACGGTGCGCACGACGAAGTCGTCGCCCGTGAGCCGCGCGGGTGCGAGCGTCGCGAGCAGGGTGAACAGGGCCGGGACGATGGGAGGCGTCATGAAGTCGACGTACGCGCGGGATGCCGCGCGCTGGAATCTACCCCGGCGGAGGACGGCGGTAACCGGCGATCGAGCGCTCGATGTCAGCCCGCCACCGGCGCGTGCTCGCCCGCCCGCGCGAGGCTCTCGTCGCCGGACCACACGACGTTGTAGACCGTGTCGCGCTCGACCGGCACGCGGCCCGCGTCGCGGATCCACTGCACGAGCTCGGCGCGCTGCACCTTCTGCGGCGTCGTCGCGCCGGCCTCGTGGTAGATCTTCTCCTCGACCACCGTGCCGTCGACGTCGTCGGCGCCGTAGCTGAGCGCGAGCTGCGCGATCGGCACGTCCATCAGGATCCAGTAGGCCTTGATGTGCGGGATGTTGTCGAGCATCAAGCGCCCGACCGCGATCTCGCGCAGCTCGTCGACCGCCGTCGGGCCGGGGACGTGCGCCATCTCGCTGTGGTCGGGGTGGAACGACAGCGGGATGTAGGTCTGGAAGCCGTGCGTCTCGTCCTGCAAGCGGCGCAGGCGGTCCAAGTGATCGACGCGCTCCTCGATCGTCTCGATGTGCCCGTGCAGCATCGTGCAGTTCGACTTGAGGCCCGCGCGGTGCACCGTGCGCGCGATCGCGAGCCACTCGTCGCCGCTGATCTTCAAATGGTAGGTGAGCTTGCGCACGCGCTCGCTGAACACCTCCGCGCCGCCGCCGGGGACGGAGCCGAGGCCCGCTTCGACGAGCTCGGGCAACACCTCCGCGAGCGGCTTCTTCGCCTTCTTCGCGATCTGGTCGAGCTCGACCATCGTGAACGCCTTGATGTGGATCGAGGGCCGCGCCTTCTTCACCGCGCGCAGGAGGTCGAGGTAGTAGCCGTACTCGAGCTTCGGATGGATGCCCGCGACCATGTGCACTTCGGTCACGGGCTCGTCGAGCTGCGCCGTGATCTTCAGGGCGGCGTCCTCGGGCGTCATCACGTACGCGCCCGCCTGTCCCGGCAGGCGCTGGAACGCGCAGAAGCGGCAGAGCTTGTTGCAGACGTTCGTGTAGTTGACGTGCTGGTTGACGTTGAAATAGGCGAGGTCGCCGTGCAGCCGCTCGCGCACGTGGTTCGCGAGCGCGCCGACCGCGTGCAGGTCCGCGCGGTAGAGCCGCGCCCCGTCGTCGAGCGTGAGGCGCTCCTTCGCGAGCACCTTCTCCGCGACGTCGGCGAGGTCTGCGCGCTCTGCGACGGCGCGCAGGCGCGCGATCGACGAGGAGGAGGGCGTCGTCGCGTTCGACGTCGAGCGCGGCGCGTGCGTCGTCTTCTGGATCACGCGCGGCCTCCCTTCGCCGGCTTCGCCGTCCACGCGCGGTGCGTGGCGCCGTCCTCGCGCGACTGCGGGCCGCGCTGCGGTTCCGTAAACCGCTCGTCGACGATCCCGTACCACGAGTTGCGGCGCAGCGGCACGAAGCCCGCGCGGCGGATCTGGTGCTCGAGGCGCTCGATGGGGGCGAGGTGGAAGCAGCCCGCCGCGCTGACGACGTTCTCCTCCATCATCGTCCCGCCGAAGTCGTTGCAGCCGAAGCGCAAGGACGCCTGCGCGAGCTTGAGCCCCTGCGTCACGTAGCTCGTCTGCATGTTCGCGAAGTTGTCGAGGAAGATGCGCGCGATCGACTGCACGCGCACGTAGACCGCGGGCGTCGTCTTCTCGGGGTAGAGGTGCTCTTCCGGCACGCCCTCGGGCTGCATGTTCCAGCTCGCGAACGCGGTGAAGCCGCCGGTCTCGTCTTGCAGGTCGCGCAGCACGCCGAGGTGCTCGATGCGCTCCGCCGCCGTCTCGACGTGGCCGAACATCATCGTCGCGGAGCTGCGCAGGCCCGACTCGTGCACCTTCCGGTGCACGTCGAGCCAGCGCTCGGTCGACGTCTTCTTCGGCGCGATGATCTTGCGCACGCGCTCCGTCAGGATCTCAGCACCTGCGCCCGGCACGCTGCCGAGGCCCGCCGCCTTCAGGTCGCGCAAGACGTCCTCGACCGGGCGCTTCTCGATGCGCGAGAAGTGGTCGAGTTCCGGCGCGGAGAGCGCGTGCGGGTTGATGTCGGGGTACTTGACGCGCATGTGCGCGACGAGCTCGCACCACCAGTCGCTCTTGATGTACGGGTGGTGCCCGCCCTGCATGAGCACCTGCCGCCCGCCGATCGCGGCGAGCTCGTCGAGCTTCGCGTCGATCTCCTCGCGCGAGAGCGTGTAGGCACCCTCCGCCTTCGGCCGGCGGTAGAACGCGCAGAACCCGCAGTCGGTGATGCAGACGTTCGTCGGGTTCAGGTTGCGGTCGACGATGTACGTGACCCAGCCCTGCGGGTGCAGGCGCGCGCGCACGAGGTCCGCGAGGCGCATCAGCTCGCCCAGGTCCGCGTGCTCGTGGAGCAGGAGCGCTTCCTCGCGCGAGATGCGCGCGCCGTCCTCGATCTGGCCGTAGACGCGCTCGAGCTCGCTGGCGCGCGCACCGTGGCGCGCGCCGTGCGCGCGCGGCGCGATCCAGTCCTGGGGGCGTGCGGACGGTGCGCGCGCGGAAGCCGTCGGAAGGGCGGGAGGCGCCACGGCGCGATCGGACGGGGTGACCATGATCCAGCCATTCTACCGGTCGAGGCCGCGCGCTTCAGCCGCCCGGCCGCGCCGCCGGAGCGTCCGCCCGGCGTACCCAGCTCGAACCTGCCCGCCCGCGCAGGCCATGGGCCGGACGTGCGCGGCCGGGTAGGCTGTGCCGCGTTCGCGCGCGCTCGACGCGGTCGTCCACCCCGGACGCCGGAGGGCCCGCCAACGAGGAGAAGGACGACGATGAAGAAGAGCCGGATGATGCTCCTGGCTCGCGCTGTCCTCGGTACCCGTGCTCACCGCAGCGACGAGGACGGCCGATCCGGCCGCTCCTCGCCGACCGTGGCGGCGCAGGACTCCGAGTTCGCCAAGCTCGAGAAGGAGTACAAGGAGGCCCGCAAGGCCTGGGATGCCGCCGCCAAGGAGGCGCGCGCCAAGAAGGAGAAGGCGCCGACGCGCGTCGAGCCCGACTTCTGGGCGCGCTTCGAGACGATCGCCAACAAGGGCGACAAGGACGCGGCCGCGTGGTGCGTGATGAACCTGCGCTACGCGAACCTCTCCAACGCGGACATTACCGCGAAGGTCCCGCCGCTCTACACGAAGCTCGTCGACGCGATGTTGAAGGACGAGAAGGCCGAGAAGCCCATCTCGCTCGGCATGCTGCTCTCGCGCGTCGTGCCCGGCGCCGTCGGCCAGCAGTACCTGACCGCCGATCAGGCGCAGGCGCTGTTCAAGAAGGTCCAGGACTCGGCCAAGGAAGACGAGAGCAAGGCGGCCGCCCTGCTCGCGTCGCTCACGCTGCCGAACCAGTCCATCCAGGACGAGACCGAGCGCGAAGCGAAGAACCTCGCCGCGTACAAGGTCGTCGCCGAGAAGTTCCCGAAGACCTCGAGCGGGATGGAAGCGCGCGGGAACGTCAACCGCGTCGAGAACCTCGTCGAGGGCAAGGTCGCTCCCGACTTCACCACGAAGGACGTCGAGGACGTCGAGTTCAAACTCAGCGACTATCGCGGAAAGGTGGTGCTCCTGGACTTCTGGGGCTTCTGGTGAGGCCCTTGCGTGGCGATGATTCCCCACGAAAAAGCGCTCGTGGAGCGCATGAAGAACGAACCTTTCGCCCTGGTGGGCATCAACACCGACCGCGACAAGGACGACTACCGCAAGCAGCAGGAGAAGATGGGCGTCACGTGGCGCAGCTCCTGGCAAGGATCGACGAGCGGACCCATCCCGACCGAGTGGGGCGTGCAGGGCTTCCCGACGCTCTACCTGCTCGACCACAAGGGCGTGATCCGCAAATCGTGGCTCGGCGGGCCCGACGAGAAGGAGCTCGACGAGCTCATCGAGAAGCTCGTGGCCGAGGCCAAGGCCGACAAGGGCAACGCGCCCGCGGGCAAGGACGCGAAGAAGCCCGAGCCCAAGAAGTCAGACCCGAAGAAGAAGGGCTGATCCGCCTTCCAGCGTGAACGCGGGCTCCTGCGACGGCCGTCGCGGGAGCCCGTGCTCGTTTTCGGCGCGACCGAGGACCGGCGTTGGCCCGCGGAGCCCCGCGGGCCGCGCTCCTCGGCGTGCGGGGCCGAGTTCTACCGGACTTGGACCCGCGCGCGCTCACCCGCCGACCGCGACCGCGGTATGCTCCCCGGTGCGGACCGACGTGTCCGCACCCGGAGGAACGCGCATGTCGAGATGGATCTTCCTCGCCGCCGTGGCCCTGGCCGCGCCGGCGACCTGGGCGCGGGAGGCGCCGCCGAGCGCCCCGCCTGCGACCGTACAGGTCGCAGCGGGCGAGTACGACGCGCTCGGCAAGGAGTACGCGGCGGCGAACGCCGAGCACTCGAAGAAGGTGCAGGAGCTCACGAAGTCCGGCGGGGACCCGAAGACGCTGCGCCATCCGGCGCTCGACTTCTTCCCGCGCTTCGAGGCGCTCGCCGCGAAAGGCGAGGGCCGCGCGCTCCTGTGGATGGCCGAGCGCATGGCGACGGCGCATCCCGAGCGCACGAAGGAGCAGAACAAGGAAGCCGCCTGGCTCCTGTTCGCGCGCATCGCGAACGACCACGCCGACGCGGCGTGGATCAACGGCTTCACGGGTAAGCTGACGACGCTCTACGTCGACTTCGGCGCCGAGCGCGTCGACCCGCTGGTCGATGCCTTCGTCGCGAAGAGCCAGCGGACCGAAGCGGTCGCCGAGGCGCTCTACCGCGCCCGCGAGGAAGCGAAGCGCGCCAAGAAGGACGAGCGCGCGAAGGGGCTCGAGGAGCGCCTCGTGAAGCAGTACCCGGACACGAAGTTCGGGAAGCGCGCGCGCGGCGTCGAAGAGCCCGGCGCCGCCGGCCCGGTCGACAAGGCGCAGCTCGCGATCGGCAAGCCCGCGCCGGACTTCACGACGAAGGACGCGGACGGCGTCGAGTTCAAGCTGAGCGACTACAAGGGCAAGGTCGTCGTCCTCGACTTCTGGGGCTTCTGGTGACCTCCCTGTCGTGCGATGCTGCCGCACGAAAAGGAGCTCGTGGAGCGCCTGAAGAACGAACCCTTCGCCCTGATCGGCATCAACACGGACCCGGATCTCGACGCGTTCAAGGAACGCTGCAAGAAGGAGAACGTGAGCTGGAGGAACTCCTGGCAAGGGAGCACGAGCGGCCCCCTATGCCGCGCTTGGGGCGTCACCAGCTACCCGACGATCTACGTCCTCGATCACAAGGGCGTGATCCGCTACCAGAACGTCCGTGGTCCGGCGATGGACCAGGCCGTCGACCGCCTCCTCGCCGAGATGAAGGCCGAGAAGGAGAAGGAAGCGAAGTCGGGCGGCAAGTAGCCGCCGATGCGCACGGCGCGGCGGTCCGGCGGGCGCTCCCCGCGGGCCGCCGCGCGTTGTTTCACGGCTGCCGCGCGCTGATTTCCGGCCGCCAGGTGCTGTTTGCCGGCCGCCGCGCGCTGTTTGCCGGCCGGGTCGCGTGCGGTAGAACGCAACTCCTCCCGTTCCACGAGCGGGCGCTCCCCAACGTCGTCCTTCCGGTCGCGTAGCCCGTGCGACGCTTCGAACGAGCCATGCTCTCCTCCTCCTCTCTCCTCCGTGCGGTGATCGCCGCGTCCCTGATCTCCCTGCCCGCGCCGGCGAATGTCTGCGCCGCCGGTGCGCCGCCCGTCGTCCAGGGCGGCGACGTGATCGGTCCGCGCGCGACCGCCGTGCCCGACCCCGAGGGCGAGGCGCTCGTCGTCGAGTTCGGTTCGATGCTGAAGGAGTGGAACGAGCGGCGTGTGCGCCTCTCGCGCGGCGGGAAGACGCCCGACCCGAAGGAGCTCGGTCCGCACCCCGCGCTCGCGTTTCGCGCGCGCTTCGACGCGCTGCTCGCGAAGGACAGCGGGTGGGCGCAGTGCTGGTGGCTCGACAACCTGCAGCACCTGACGCCGGACTCCGACCTGCCGGGGCGCAAGCGCGTGTTCGTCGAGCTCTACGACAAGCTCCTCGCGCGCAACGCGAGCCAGCAGTACATGATGTTCGTGCTCGGCGCGGTGAAGGTGCACCGCTCGACGCTCGGCGCGGACGAGACCGACGCCATGCTCGACCGGCTCGTGCAGGCGAGCACGAACCACGAGGTCCAGGCGCGCGCCGCGTACATGCGCGCGGCCTTCCACGCGCCGGCGGATCCGAAGGCCGATCCGGCGCGGATGGAGGAGGCGGTCGAGATGCACCGCGGCGTCGTCGCGAACTGGCCGTCGACGGTCGCGGCGAAGGAGTCCGCTGGCGTGGTGCTCCCGGGCCTGCAGCGCGAGTTCGAAAGGCGCGAAGCCGCGTGGCTCGAGCGCTGCTTCGAGCTGCAGCGCCAGGGCGCGGATCCGAAGACGTGGCCCGCGCAGCCGGTGCACGAGCTCCATCCGCTGATCCAGCCGCTCGCCGGAGTCGGTCTCCCCGGCGCAGTCCGCTGGGTGAACCGCGTCCACAACGGCTACGTGAACCTCGAACCGCAGGGGCCGGCCGCGGCGCTCACGCAGCTCGCGTCCGCGCTCGGCTCGACCTATCCCGTGCCGGACTCCGACGTCGTCGGGCTGCGGCTCGGGCTCTGCGAGCTGATCCTGCGCCAGTTTCCCGACGACCCCGCGACGGAGCGGCTGATCGACGACCTGCTCAAGGACTTCCCGGCCGTCCCGCCGTCGGTCGCCGAGGCGCGCCTCGCGCCGCTCTTCGAGAGCTCCGACTCGCACCGGAAGGCGATCGGGTTCCACTTCATGGTGCGCTCGTGCAGCGCGGTCGGGCGCTGGCCCGGGTACGTCGCGGCGCTCGAGTGGAGCGAGCGGATGGCGCGCGAGTGCCCCGGTGACCCGCTCTTGCAGCGCACTCAGAAGGCGTGCGCGACGGTGCGCAGCCTGATGCCGGGCGAGCCCGCGCCGGAGATCGCGGCGGAGGACCTCGAGCGGAAGTGGTTCAAGCTCTCCGACTACAAGGGCCGCGTCGTGATGCTGCTCTTCTGCAATCTGTTCCTCGACCAGGGCTTCGACGAGGCCGCGAAGTGGCAGGAGTTCGCGACGAAGAACGCGTCGCGGCCATTCTCGATCGTCGCGATGAACGCCGGCTCGGCGAGCCCCGACGCGTTCTTCGGCAAGTACGCGAAGCTCGGCGTGTCGTGGCGCACGGGGCTCTTGTTCGCGGCGTCCGAGGACGTGCTGCGGCGCTACATGGTCGCGTCGTACCCGACGATCGTGGTGATCGACGCGGAGGGGAAGCTGCGCGGGCGGGACCTCTCGTGGGACGAAACGAAGGCGCTGCTCGAGCAGTGGATCGCGGACGCGGAGGCGAAGGGGAAGAAGTAGGGGCGGGGGCCTCGTTCGCGCTCGCTCGCGGCGCCTCGGACGACGCCGCTCGTTCTCGCGCCGCGCTCGCGACCACCCGCACGCCTCGCTAAGCTCTCGCGCCCTCCGCGCGTCCCAACCAGGCGCGATGGACGGGCAGAAAGACCCTCATGGCGAAGCAAGACACCACGTTCATGGACACGATCGTGTCGCTGTGCAAGCGACGCGGCTTCGTGTACCCCGCGTCCGAGATCTACGGCGGCATCGGCAACACCTACGACTACGGCCCGCTCGGCGTCGAGCTGAAGCGGCGCGTCAAGGAGGCGTGGTGGTCGCGCATGGTGACGATGCGCGACGACATGGTCGGGCTCGACAGCGCGATCATCCAGAACCCGCAGACGTGGATCACGTCGGGGCACGTCGCGGGCTTCACCGATCCGTTGGTGGACTGCAAGAAGTGCAAGGCGCGCTTCCGCGCGGACAAGCTCGACGACGCGCGCTGCACGGAGAAGCCGAGCCGCACGCCGGTCGAGAACAAGTGCGAGCTGACCGAAGCGCGCGCGTTCAACCTGATGTTCAAGACGCAGATCGGCGCGGTCGAGGGCTCGGGCAGCGTCGCGTACCTGCGGCCCGAGACGGCGCAGGGGATCTTCCTCAACTTCAAGAACGTCCTCGAGAGCTCGCGCGTCAAGCCGCCCTTCGGCATCGCGCAGATCGGGAAGTCGTTCCGGAACGAGATCACGCCCGGCAACTTCGTGTTCCGCACGCGCGAGTTCGAACAGGCGGAGATGGAGTTCTTCATTCCGCCCGAGCAGAACGACCACTGGTACCAGTACTGGCGCAAGGAGCGTCACCAGTGGTACGTCGACTACGGCGTGAACCCGGAGAAGCTCCGCCTGCGCGAACACGCGAAGGACGAGCTCGCGCACTACTCGACCGGCTGCACGGACGTCGAGTACGAGTACCCGTTCGGCTGGGGCGAGCTCGAGGGCATCGCGTGCCGCACGGACTTCGACCTGAAGCGGCACTCGGAGGCGTCGGGCAAGGACCTCTCGTACTTCGACCCGGAGAAGAAGGTGCGCTACCTCCCGTGGGTCGTCGAACCCGCGGCGGGCGTCGACCGCACGGCGCTCACGATGTTGATCGACGCGTACGAAGAGGACGTCGTCGAGGACGAGAAGCGCGTCGTGCTCCACTTCCACCCGGAGATCGCGCCGGTCACGGTCGGCGTGTTCCCGCTCGTGAAGAAGGAAGGCATGCCGGAGAAGGCGCGCGAGATCGACCAGATGCTGCGTCAGGCGCGCTTCACGACGTTCTACGACGAGAGCGCGGCGATCGGTCGGCGCTACCGTCGTCAGGACGAGATCGGCACGCCGTACGGCATCACGATCGACGGCGACACGATGAAGGACGGCGTCGTGACGATTCGCAACCGCGACACGATGCTGCAGGAGAAGGTCAAGGTCGCCGAGATCGAGAGCTGGCTGCGCCACGCGATCCGCGCCTGGAAACGGCCGGCGAAGAAGGCGGCGAGCGCGGGCTGAGGTCTGCGAGGCCGGTAGGGCTCTGCCGCGATCCAACGCGGTGAAGGACGCCCTGGACGTGCGCGGCGGAGCGGAGAGTCGCTCCGCCGCGTTCATTCCCCGACGCGATGCCGTCCGCTCGAGCGGGTCCGCCACCGATGCTCTACGCTCGAGAGCGTCCGTGCACCGCGTAGCGAGCGCAGGCTCAGCTGCGTCCGCGCGCCGCCGCGATCGCCGCCGCGAGCGCGACCTTGTGGTCCTTGCGCCACGGCGGGCCGAGCGTCGCGCCCGGCGCGTCGAGCACGGCGTCGACGTCGTCCTGCTCCAGCGCGGCCGCGGCCTCGGCGACCGCGTGCTTGGGCTCGAACCAGGAAACGGTCCAGCCGCGCTCGACCGCGGCGGCCGCGAGCGCCTCGCGGTACATCACCCAGTCCGCGACGCACATCGCGCGGTAGTCCGTGATGCGCTCCGCGACGGTCGGCGGCAGCGGTTGCAGCGCGCGCAGCGCGATGCCCGTGATCTCCGTCGGCACCGCGACGGCGAGCTCGGCGAGCCGCGCCTTCGCGTTGCGCTCGGCCGACGCGCGCACGCGCGCGACGAGCGCGACGGCCTCCTCCAACGGGAGCCGCTGCCCTTCGTGGTGGTGCGGCATCTCCGGGAGCCCCGCGTCGACGAGCTCGATGCGCCGACGGTCGAGGACGGTCCCGTCGCCACGCGCGGTGACGAGGATCGCCCAACCGGCATGATCGAGGACGCCGACGACGGCGGGAGCGGTGGGGGTGCGGCGGCGGGGCATGGGCACCGGCGGGTCGCGGGCAGCCTAGCGTCGTCGGTCGCGGTCGAGAACGTGTGCCCGGACGGATGGGCAAGTGTGCGCCTCGTGCTCCCCTCGGCGATGGCTCCGAGTCGCGACGAGCACAGGACGAACGTCGGAGCCGCACGGTCGTTCCTCGATGGCCGGGGCGGACCTTCCGCTCGCGAGCCGGTCCCGCCCTCCGCCTCAGACGATCCCGCCCTGCGCGAGCTCCTTCAGGAACGTCTTCCACGGCAGCACGCGCAGGTCGTCCTGCTTCACGGCGCGCGCGCCGCAGTACACGCCGAACGCGGCGCGCAATGGACCGTGTTCGGCGCGCAAGCGCGCGATGCCCGCGCCGAAGCGCGCATCCCAGCGTTCTGCCGACTTGACCTCGATCGCGACGAGACCGCGGGCGGTCTCGATGACGAAATCCACCTCTGTCCCATCGTGCGTGCGCCAGAAGAAGACCGGTGCGTCCGCGCCCGAATAGTGCAAATGCGCGCGCAGTTCGTGGAGGATCAGCGTCTCGAACAGGAACCCGCGCTCTTCGGGATGCACCGGGAGATGCCCCATGCCCGCGAGGTGTCGCGCGACGCCGCAGTCGAAGAGGTAGAGCTTCGGGTGGTGGACCTGCTTCACGCCCTTCTTGAGCTTCCACGCGGGGAGCCAGATGGCGAGTAGCGTGTCGACGAGGATCTGGAAGTAGTCCTGCACGGTCGGACGGGCGACGGCCGCGTCGCGCGCGATGCCGGAGACGTTGACGACCTGGCCGTTCACGCGCGCGGCGACCTCGAGGAAGCGCACGAAGCTCCCGATCTGACGGACGAGCGCCTCGGCCTGGACTTCCTCGCGCACGTAGGTCTCGACGTACGACTTGAGGAAGGCGCGCGGTCGCGAACTCGTGACCGCGAGCGGGAGCATGCCGTGCTCGAGCGCCGCGTCGAGGTCTCGGTCGAAATCGAGCTCGGCGAACGTGAAGGGGAAGAGGGTTTGGAGCTCCGCGCGTCCGCCGAGCAGATTCGCTCCTCCGCGCTTCAACTTGCGAGCGCTCGAGCCCGAGAGGACGAAGCGTTGGCGCCGCGTGGTCATCAGCCGCTGCACTTCGTCCAGCAGTGTCGGGACACGCTGGACCTCGTCGACGACGACCCAACTGCGCTCGGGGAGCTCCGCACACTCGCGGCCGAAGACCGACGGGTCGCGCGAGAGGCGCAGGTGTTCGTCGGATCGGAGGAGGTCGTAGACGGGCGCATCCGGAAAGTTCTGCCCAATCCAGGTGGTCTTGCCCGTGGCGCGGGGACCGAGCAGGAAGAAGGAGGCGTCCGGCGGGTGGAGGAGGCGTTGCACCATCGAGAGCAAATCTACCGGAAATCTGCTGCCGAGGTATACAGCCGCCCGGGCGCTGCCCTGGATCACGAAGCCGAGTTCGCCGGTGGGGGATCGAGCACCGCGGAACGAATCGGATTCAACCCCGCCCCGCGCTCAGAACCACCCGCGCCGCGAGGTCACGTACACGCGCGTGAACTCCTCGTCCGACTTGACGAGGTAGAGGATCCCCTCGACGAGGCCGATCAGCCCCGTGACCGCGCCGCCGAACCCGAGCGTGAGCACGGTGACGAGGAGCATCACGACGCCCTGCTTCGTGTACCCGAGGACGAACTTGTGCACGCCGAGCGCACCCAGGAAGATCGCGCACAAGGCGGCCGGAAGGCGCAGGTTCGACTTGGGCGGGGGCGGCGGCGTCGGCGGCCGCTCCATCTCGCGCCAGGTCAGGTGGGTTTGCGTGGAAGTCGTCGGGTCGGACATGGATCAAGAGCGTCCTCGACGACCGTGAAGATTCGATGGGGGATCGGCGAAGGCCATGCCAAGGATCGCGCGCGGGGCCGGTGCGGGCGTGACGGAGCGCGAAGGGTCCCCGCGCGGAGCGCTTCGATCGAGGAACGTCGAGGCGGCCGGCGCGCTGTCGGCCGAAGCGGCGCGCGCGGTCGATCGCGCGCATGGAGGGGCGCGCTGGCTCGCGACTCGCAGCGCAGGATAGGCGCAGGACTTGGAGCGCGGCGCACGCTCACTGCCCAGGCGCCGCGTCCTCGTCGCCGACGTCGTCGAGCCGCTTCCAGCTCCCGTCCGCCTGCTTCCTCCACACGTCGAAGCACCGCCCGGTGGCCAGCACCGTCTCGCGTCCGTCCTGCTCGTGCCGCGCGAGCTTCCAACGGCCGGTCGTCGTGCCGAGGCGTCCGCCTTCGCCCAGGCGCACAACGTCGGGAGGACCGTGCCAGGCTGCGCCCGTGGTGGACCTCGGATTGGGCGTGTCGGTGACCTTCCCACGGCCGCGGCCGAAACCGCGCGCTCCAGGCTGGGTTGAAGGTCTTGGAGGTGCTGCATGCGCTCGAGTTCCGCTCTCGTCCTCGTTCTGCTCGCCGGTTGTACGGCGCCCGTCGCGAAGGACGTCGAGCACGACACGCCCGCGGCGCTCGGCACGGACGCGCTCGCCGCTTGCGCCGGACGTTGGATCCGGCGCGGACCGCAGTCGATCCTCGGACGCTCGACGGACCTGGTGCTCGAGATCGACCGCGGACCGGACGGCTGGACGATGCGCCAGGACCAGGTCCTGCATCCCGGCGTGCGGCCGCGGCACGAAGGCGAGGTCGAGGCGCGGCGCGGCGGCGCGCCGAGTCCGCTCTCCGTCGACGGAGATCGGTTCGTGTACCGGACCGTGCTCTACGCCGATGGCGCGCTCCACGAGGTGCGGCACACGTTCCGGATCGACGGCGAGAAGCTCCGCTTCCCGGCGTGGGTTGCGCGCGGCGAGCGCGAGTGGGCTTTCGCCGACACGCGCGAGGACATCGTGCTGCGGACCGAGCACGACCCACGCATCGTCGCCTCCGGCGCGGCGACGCTCGTCGGCATCCCGCAGCGACCGACCCCGATTGCCTACTCCGCCGGCTTCGAGCCCGAAGCGGGCCGCGCTGACGTGCGTCCGTTCGTGATCCGATTCGCGCAACCAGGCGAGCACGGCGCTCAGGAGGAATTGGGCCGCCTGATCGAGCACCCGGAGTGGGGCTGTCAGTTCGTGCGCTTCAACACGTACCACGAAGGCACGTGGACGCGCCTCCCCGATGCGGAGTGGGCGCGCATCGCAGCACTCCCGGAGTGGGTGCCGCCGAAGCACTGACGCGCACGAGCGCGCCCCGCGTTCACCGCGCCGGAGCCGCGTCTTCGTCGCCGACGTCGTAGAGCAGCTTCCAGCTCCCGTCCGCCTGCTTCCTCCACACGTCGAAGTACCGCCCGGTCGCCAGCACCGTCTCGCGTCCGTCCTGCTCGCGCCGCGCGAGCTTCCAACGGCCGGTCGTCGTGCCGAGCTTCCCGCCCTCGCTCACGCGCGCGTCGTCGGGCGTCCACGTGAGCTCGTTCGCGAGGTCGGCGAAGAACGGGCCCATGTGCGCGGTGATCGCGTCGCGACCCGTGATCGGACGGAACGCTTCGTCGACCTGCGAACCGTGCGCGTCGAACGCGGCGAGCCAGCCGTCGAGCCGACGCGCTTCGGTGTCCGCTGCGAACGCGCGGTCGGCGGCGAGGAGCGACTCCGCGCGCGAGTCCGGGATCGAGCGACAGGCGGCGGCGAGGAGGGGGACGACGAGGAGGACTTCGAGCTTCATCCCCGGAGCGTGACGCATCGCCGGCGCGCCGCGCAAGCGCGCAGCGGAGGAGTGCAACGGAGCCGACGCGTGCCCGTTCTCGCGTCCTCCCGCGCTCAGTACCCCGCCGCCATCCAGTCCTTGCGCGACTCGCTCGCGCCGAAGTACGTCTTCGCCTTCGCGTCGTAGCGGATCGCCTGGTAGCCGCCGTAGTCGCCGCGGTTGAAGCCGACGATGTGGCCTTTCTTCAGGAGCTCGCGCACGACCTCCCAGTCGTAGCCCGTCTCGAGCGACAGCTTGCCGCCGTCCTTCATCACCTCGCCCGTCGGCTCGCTCGAGCCTTCGTGCAGCATGCGCGGCGCGTCGCCGGCCTCCTGTGTGTTCATGCCGAAGTCGATCTGGTTCACGAGCACCTGCACGTGACCTTGCGGCTGCGTCGCGCCGCCCATCACGCCGAACGCCATCCACGGCTCGCCGTCCTTCGTCACGAAGCCCGGGATGATCGTGTGGAACGGGCGCTTCTTCGGCGCATAGCTGTTCGCGCGGCCCTCCGCGAGGTCGAAGAGCTCGCCGCGGTCCTGCAGGCAGAACCCGAGGCCCGCGGGCGTGACACCGGAGCCGAAGCCGCGGTAGTTCGACTGGATGAGCGAGACCATCATGCCCGCCTCGTCCGCGGTCGAGAGGCAGATCGTGTCGCCTTGCTCGAGCGCGGGGTTGCCCGCGTCGTACGTCTTCGCCGCCTTGTCCGGCGCGATCAGCGCGCGGCGCGTCGCGGCGTAGGCCTTCGACGCGAGCTCCTTCGTCGGCACACGCGCGAACGCTGGGTCCGCGTAGAACTTCGCGCGGTCCTCGAACGCGAGCTTCTTCGCCTCGGTGAAGAGGTGCACCCACGCGGCGCTGCCGAAGCCCATCGAGCGCACGTCGTAGGCCTCGATGACGTTCAACATCTGCAGCGCGGCGAGGCCCTGGCCCGGGGGCGGGAGCTCCCACACGTCGTAGCCGCGGTAGTTCGTGGAGACCGGGTCGATCCAGTCGGAGCGGTGCGCCGCGAGGTCCTCGTACGCGAGGAACCCGTCGTGCGCCTTCATCCACGCGTCGATCGCGCGCGCGATGCGGCCCGCGTAGAACGCGTCGCGTCCTTCCTTCCCGAGCGTCTCCAGCGTGTCCGCGAGCGCGGGGTTCGCGAAGGACTCGCCCTTCGCGGGCGCCTTGCCGTTCGGCGCGAAGGTCGCGCGGAAGTTGTCGTGCTTCCCGAGGACCTCGACGCCGCGCGCCCAGTACGACGCGATCAACTCGGTGATCGGAGCACCCTCGCGCGCGTAGCGGATCGCCGGGGCGAGCACCGTCGCCATCGGGAGCTTGCCGAAGCGCGCGTGGAGCTCGAACCAACCGTCGACGCAGCCGGGGACGGTCACGGGGAGCGGGCCGGTCGCGGGGATGCGCGTCAGGTTCTTCGCGCGGAAGTGCTCGAGCGTCAGCGCCGCGGGCGAGCGACCGGACGCGTTCAGGCCGTGGACGCGCTTCGTCTTCGGATCCCACACGATCGCGAAGAGGTCGCCGCCGAGGCCGCAGCCGGTCGGTTCGACGAGCGCGAGCACCGCGTTCGCGGCGATCGCGGCGTCGACGGCGCTGCCGCCGAGCTTCAAAACGTCGAGCGCGGCCTGCGTCGCGAGCGGGTGCGACGTGGCGCTCATGCCGTGCCGCGCGATGACCTCGCTGCGCGTCGCGAAGGCGTGGCCGGTGATGCGGTCGCCGAGGGCGGGGGTGGGGAACGCCAGGAGCAGGGTGAGGAGCGGCATGGGGCGGTCGACGCGGGTCGCGGGGGCCTCAAGCGTGCGGCGGCGTCCGTCGGGAAGCAACGCCGAGCACGCACGCCCTCGTCACGCGTGCCCTTGCCTCGCGCGCCCTTGCTACGCGTGCCCTTGCCGAGCGCGCCCTCATCACGCGTGCCCTCGCTCAGCGCACCCTCGCCCCGCGCACCCTCGCCGAGCCCACCCTCGCCGAGCGCACTCTCGCCACCGGCACGGCGCGTACCGCGCCCGTCGCCGCGCCGGGCGCTGCGTCAGCGCGTCTCGGGCGTCAGCACCAGCGCGCGCGGGTCGAGGCCCGTGCTCGCCGGCGCGAGCGCGTGCAGCGTGGCGCTCGCCGGGTCGAGGACGAAGGTCGACAGGTCGTTCGTGCCGGCGTTCGCCGCGTAGACGAGGCGGCCGTCGGGGGAGACCGCGAGGCACGTCGGGTGCGCGCCGTCGTGGTACGCGACGCCGGGCGGGACGAGCGCGCCGTCCGGACCGACGCGGAACAGCGCGACGTGCCCGCCATCCTCGACGTCGAGCGAGTCGGCGTACGCGGCGCACGCGAAGCACCCGTCCGGCGTGAATGCGATCGCCACGGGTTCGCGGCCGGCGCGCGAGCCGCCCGCGATCGCCGTCGCCGCGCCCGTCGCCTCGTCGATCGCGTAGCGCACGATCGTGTTCGACGTCCGCAGCGCCGCGACGAGGTGCCGGCCGCTCGGATGGAAGGCGAGCGAGTGCACGCCGGGGGCCGGTGCGGGCGCGCCGCTCGTGGTGGGGACGCCCGTGACGGCGTCGAGCGCGAAGGCTTGGATCGAGCTCGGCGCGCCGATGTGCGCGACGAACAGGAAGCGGCCCGTCGGCTCCGTGCCGACGAACACCGGCCGGCTCCCGATCGGCTGCCCGCTCACGAAGTGGAGCTGGCCGTCCGTGACGTCGATCGCGTAGGTGCGGAGCCAACCGTCGTCGAGCGCGACGACGTCGCGCAGCGCAAGGTGGAGGAAGCGCCCCGAGGGCTCGATCGCGACGCACCACGGGAGGCCGTCGACGAGCTCCGCGGGGCCGAGCGGGGTCAACGCTCCGCTCGCGCCGTCGACGCGGTACGAGCCGAGCGCGCGGCCGTCGCGCTCGGCGACGTAGGCGAAGGGATGGCGCGGGTGCAGCGCGATCGCGCTCGGGCCGGCGCTGGTCGGCGACGCGGGGAGCCGCTCGATCGCGGCACTCGTCGTGGCGTCGACGGTGTAGGCCGAGACGTCGCTCGAGCCCGCGTTCGCGACGTGGAGGAAGCGCGTGTGCAGGATCGGCGCCTTCGGCCCGCGCACGAGCACGAAGTCGACTGGCGCGGACCTCACGGCCCACGCATCGACCCTCGCGAGCGCGCCGTCGTGCTCTCCGACGCGGTAGAGCATCACGTCGCTCGAGCCCTTGTTCGCGACGTAGAGAAAGCGCCCGGCGCTGTCGATGGCGACGGCGCTCGGCTCGGCGCCCGCGTCGGTCGTGCCGCTCGGGATCAGCTGACCGGAGAGGTCGTCGACGCGGTAGCTCGACACGTTGGCGCCGCTCCCGTTCGCCACGAACGTGAAGCGTCCGAGCGGATCGAACACGAGCGCGTCGGGGCCGTCGCCCGTGGCGTCCGGCGTGAGCGCGGCGAGCGCGCCCGTCGTCTGATGGAACCGGATCGGGAGCACGCTGTCCGAACCCGAGAGCGTGACGTACACGGCGTTGCGCGCCGGATCGACGCGCAGGCCCGACGGTTCGAGCCCGTCCAGCGCGACGGGGCCGCCGCTCGGATCGATCGCGCCGGTCGCGGCGTCGATCGCGTAGGCCTGCACGCCCGCGCCAGAAGCGCCGTCGCCCGTGTACGCGACGAACAAGAACCGCCCCGCGGGGTCCGTGGTCACGTCCGTCGGCTCGGAGCCGCACGCGAGCGGAGCACGCGGGTGCTCGAGCTCGCCCGTCACGGCGTCGACGTCGAACACGAAGAGCTCGCTCAACGCGCGGCTGACGACGAAGGCGAAGCGTCCGCTCGGATGGAGCGCGATCCGATGGGGGCCGGGCCCCGCGGCGGCGCTCGCGCGCGGCGTGAGCCAACCCTCCAGAGGGTCGATCGCGTAGACGGCGACGTCCTGCGTGCCGGAGCTCGGCACGTACAGGAACGCTTCGTTCGGATGCACGGCGAGCTGCTCCGCGCCTCGAGCGGGCGCGCGCGCGGGCTCGAAGCCCTTGCGCAAGAGCCGTCCGCTCTCCGGATCGACCCCGAACAGCGTGATCGTCGAGTCGACGCCCGACAGCGCGTAGGCGAAGCGCGGCGCCGGCGCGACGGTGAGCTCGAGCGCGGTGCTCGTGCTGCCGCCCGCATTCGTCGCGGTGATCGAGTAGGAGCGCGTCTCCGCGACCAGCTTCGGCCGCCCGTGGACCGTGCCGGTGCGCTCGTCGATCGCGAGCCCGTCGGGGAGCGACGGCTGCACGGTGAAGCGCTCGACGACGCCCTCGACGCTCGGCGCGAGGCTCGGCGCGTCCAAGTCGACGACGAAGATCGCGGCCGAGGTCGGATAGACGAGCGCCGACGGCGGGAGAGCGCTCGGCGCGTGGTGGCCTCCGCCGTTACCGCATGCGACGACGAGCGCGTAGGCGAGGGCCGTGAAGAGCGAATGAAACCTGGAGTGCGGGGAGAACGACATGGCGCCCATCGCGAGAACGGACCGAGCTGGCCGGATGCGCGTGGGACGTCCGCTCGCCGGGAAGACGAGGGACGGCGCAGCCCGTGGGGATCCGTCGCGAACCAGCCTAACCGTGGGCGGGTTTTTCCGGGCGAATCCGGCCTCGGCCTCTCCTGGACTAGCTGCGGGGCGGCCGTCCGTTGCGGTGCTTTTCGAGATCCCGTGCGCGCTGGCCCGGAAACTCGCCGGCCGAGGGGGCGACCGGCGAGAACGGTGGGGCGCCATGGAGGCGGGCCCCCCGCTCGAGCCCCGAAGGGCCGGTTTTCGCCGGGATTCGCGCGCCGAACGGTTCCGGCGGCCGGGGCGCGGAGGCCGGCGCTCGGGCCGCGGAGGCCGGCGCTCGGGGCGCGGAGGCCGGCGCGCCGCGTCCCCGCGGGCGCCGCGATCAGTCCCCGCGGGCGATCCGTGGCAGGAGCGCGTTCGCGAGCTCGCGCGCCTTGATCACGCACTGGTCCGAGTTGTCGTACTCGAAGCGGCCGAAGCGGCCCAGCGGGATCAGGTCCTGCTGCTCGAGCCATTCGAACGCGACGCGCCGCCGGTCGTGGTACGCGTGGTCGAACACGACGTACGCTTGGCGCACCTCGGAGCGGTCCGTGAAGAGCACCTCGTCGCGCCGGAGCAGCCCCGCGCGCACGAGCCCGTCGATCGTCTCTTGCTCGAGCTCCGCGCCGGGCATCGGCGCGCCGCCGGGCACGGTGACTTCGCACGACAGCGACGCGTGCTCGGGCGGAGCGAGCTCCTTCGAGTAGTTCGACATGTACGTGACGCGGTTCGCCGGGCCTTGGATCGCGTGCGGCAGGTAGATCCACGAGAGCTCGGGGTGCGCGGGCCGCCGCAGCGCGAGGAGGATGCAGACGAGCCCGTTGTATTCGAGCTCCTGCATCGCGCGCGCGACCGCGTCGGGCATGCCCTTCACGACGCGCGGGAGGTCGGTCAGCGACAGCGTCGACACGACGAGGTCGAAGTCCTCCGCGTTCACGCGCCAGCCGCTCTTCGTGCGCGCGAGCTCGGCGACGGGCGTGTTGAGCCGGATGCGACGTTCGAGCGTCGACGCGAGGCCGTCCGTGATCGCCTGGAACCCGCCGCGCTTCGGGTAGTAGAAGATCGACTGGTGCGTGTAGCCCTCGGTGCGGATGCCGACGGACGCGCGCAGCACGTCGTCGACGGGCGCGTCGGGCACGCGGCCCGCGACCCAGTCGCTCGTCAGCTGGTCGAGCTCGCGCTTCCAGACCTTCGCGTTGTACGGGTCCATGAAGTGGCGCGCGATGCCCGCGCCGAAACGCCACCGCACCCACGCGCCGAAGTCCTTCGGCGCGGCGGAGCGCGTGACGCGGCGCTCGTGCCAGGCTTCGACGTAGCCCTTCAAGCACTCGAAGTTCGCTTGCGGCGGGAGGTCGCCGAGCCCGTTCTCGAACGGGTAGTTGACCCAGCGGTGCTCGAAGCGGATGCGGGTGTTGCGCGGCTGCTTCACGTAGGCGGCGTCCCCGCCCGAGTGCTCGATCATCCAGCCGAGCGCGTGCGCGTCCTTGCTGTAGAGGATGTGGCCGCCCGCGACGTCGTAGGTGAAGCCCTGCACGGTCTTCGAGCGGCAGAGACCGCCGGGGACGGAGGACGCCTCGAAGATCGAGAGCTGGTGCATGCCCACGCCGCCTTCGACGAGGAAGCGCGCGAGGGCGAGGCCGGACACTCCGGCGCCGAGGATGGCGATCTTCACGGGCGGGGGACTCCGAGGGGCTTTTCGACGCGTGGGAGCGCGTGAAACGAGCCGGAGACCCTACCACGTCCCGCGCGGTCTGTCAGGGGCGCGGAGAACCACTCCGGGGGCCGCCCGCAAGCGCCCGATGCGTCCGGGGACCGCCGCGCGCCTCAGCGCGAGCGCACGAGCGCCGCGCGCTCGATGCCCGCGCGCGCGAGCACGGCTTCGGCGTCGACGAGCCAGCGCCGGCCGTCCTCGACGTAGCCCGCGGTGGGGGTGAGCGTCGGGTCGAGGCGCGCGAACCACGCGTTGAACGCGTCCATCGAGAGCTCGCGGGCGTGCTTCGCGCAGCAGGAGGCGAGCGCCACCGCGAAGGAGGCGCGTTCGGCCTTCTCGCGGAACGCGAGGCGCATGCGGCGCGCGGAGTGTCGCGACGTCGCCGCTTCCTCGACGACGTACTGCGACAGGGGCGTCGTCTCGCGCACGGTCACGACGCGCGCGCGCGGAAAGGCCTCCTCGAGCGCGGCGGCGTAGTGCATGCGCCCGCCCTGGCGGTCGACGACGACCTCGAGCGGCGCCTCCGGGTCCGCGCCGAAACGCAGCCACAGGTGCTCGAGCAGCCGGCGCGTCTCGAGCCAGTGCGAGCGGCTCTTGTTGTCGGTCGCGGCGAAGGAGGCGTTCAGCGCCCGCACGGGCACCGTGCGCGCGGCGAGCCACGCGAGCTCGATGCGCGCCTCCGCCAGCGCCCGCGCGAGCCGGTCGACCGTCGCTTCGAGCTCGTCGCGCGCGCCGTGGCGCGGGAGCGCCGCGTCGAGTTCGCTCACCCAGAACTCGTCTTCGATCCCGTCCGGCGCGCCGAGGTCCGCCTCGAGCTGGCGCAGGAGCGCGCGCCCGCTCGTCGCGACGGCGCGCGGACCGCCCGCGAGCGTCGCGAACGCGAGCACGGTGCGCTCGAGCCGCCGCGCGCCGCGCGCGTTGCGTGTGAACACGACCTTCGAGTCCGCGACGACGAGCTGTTCGTCGTCGTCCTCGATCCGCGGGCTGACGACGCCCGCGAGCGCGCGCCACGGGTCGAGCGTCCGCGCGGGCACGCGCAGCGCGCACGCGCCGAGCGTCAGCGGCCCGAGCAGCGGCCCGAGGCCCGCTTCGTCGATGCCCGCGACGAGCGCGGAGCCCGCGCGAAGGTCCGCTGGCTCCCCCGATTCTTCCGTCGCCTCCGCCCCCTCCGGCGCCTCCGCGCCGAAGAGCGCCGCCGTCGCGTCGTCCGCGCGGCGCCGTGCACGACCCGGGCGCCGCGCGCCCGCGCTCATGCGACCTGGCCCGGCTTCGCGGTCGGCGGCGGCGTCTTCGACGGCGCGGGGCGCTTCCGCGCGTCGGGCAGCTCGTCGCGGCGCGCGCGCCACAGGGCGAGCATCGTCGCGCCGAAGAGCACGGCCGCGACCGAGACGATCTGCGAGGTCGAGACCGCACCGTCGAACCAGACGCCGCGGATCTCGTCGCCGCGGAAGCACTCGACGGCGAAGCGCAGCACGCCGTACGCGATCAGGATCACGAAGGTGACCTGGCCGCTGAACTTGCGGTGCTTGAGCATCCAGTAGCCGATCGCGGCCACGATCAGTGCCTTGATCGTCATCCAGTTCTCGGTGGCCCACAGCACCTGGCCCGCGTTCTGGACCCCGAAGAGGCTGCCGTCCGGGAGCGGATCGGGCACGCGCAGCGTGATCGGCCACGGGAGATCGCGGAAGCGCTCGGGCACCACGCTGCCGTAGTCGTCGCCGACGAGGTAGCAGCCGACGCGCCCGACGGCCTGGCCGAGCATGCCCGCGATCAGGCCGAGGTCGAGCGCGTGGAGGGCGCGCACCTTCTCCTTCTTCGCCTTCCACATGCCGAAGAAGATCGCGCCGAACATCCCGCCGTACATGGAGAGCCCGCCGTGCCAGACCTTCAGCATCTCGAGCGGGTTCTGGAGGAAGTGCTCGTCCTCGTCGCCGCGCAGGATCTGCACGATCACGTAGTGGAGGCGCGCGCCGACGACCACGCCGATCAGGATCCACATCGTGATCGCGGAGTAGCGCGCTGGG
The DNA here is from genome assembly GCA_016714045.1 of Planctomycetota bacterium. GTDB lineage: Bacteria > Planctomycetota > UBA1135 > UBA1135 > JADJNY01. Next base: position 799,923 of record JADJNY010000001.1, read on the forward strand.
TCGTGCTCTGGGTCGTCGCCGTGGCGCTCCGCGAGCTTCGTGAAGACCCACGAGCCGAGGAGGAAGCCCGCGGCGAGCATCACGCCGAAGGAGCGCAGCGGCAGGTTCAGGCCGGGGATCTCGAAGAGGATCGGGTGCATGCGGAGGGCGCGCGCTCCAGCGCGACGGGGCGGAAGGTTGGCCCCAGGGCGCGGCCGGTCGGCGCGGCGGGCGCGGATTGTAGGGAGGCCGACCTGCGACGCCGCAGGGAAAACGCCGCGCGCGGGGGCCGCGGCGCGCGCACTTCCCGCTCGCCGGGAGCGCCGGTATCCTCTCGCCCCGATCCGGCGGCCACGGTGGCCCGTCGGCCGGACGTTGAATCGTCCGAGCGGTGCGCGCGGGACGCGCGCCGCGTGCGTGATACGGAGCGTGCCGATGAACCCCGCTGACAAGAACCCGCTGCCCCAATCCAAGGTCTTCGTGGAGGGCCGCTACAGGAAGCTCTGCCGCGACCTCCCGCAGACGCTCTTCTTCTGCCCCGAGTGCAAGGGCCACCCGCGCCGGCGCAAGGGTTGCGCGCGCTGCGAGGGCTTCGGCAAGTTGACGCGCGACTCCGTGCAGGAGCTGATCGGCTGGGTCGCGGGAGCCGTCTTCAAGACGCGCAAGAACAAGTTCCACGGCGCGGGCCGGGAGGACGTCGACGTGCGGATGCTCGGCAGCGGCCGGCCGTTCGTGCTCGAGCTCCTGAACCCGAAGGTGCTCGACGTCGACCTCGCCGCGCTCGAAGCGGAGATCAACCGGCGCAACGCGGGCCGGCTCGAGGTGCAGGGCCTGCACTGGACGGAGAAGAACCGCGTGCGCGTCATCAAGGAAACGCCGCACGCGAAGGAATACGAAGCGCGCGTCCAGGTCGAAGGGCCCGTCGACCCCGCGCGCCTCGCCGCGCTCGTCGGCGGACGCCGGACGATCGTGCAGCAGACGCCCGAGCGCGTCGCGCACCGCCGCGCGGACAAGGAGCGCGAGCGCTGGATCGAGTTCCTCGCGTTCACGCCCGTCGAGGGCTCGACGGACTGGCTCGTGCGCATGCGCACCGAGCACGGCACGTACGTCAAGGAAGCCGTCAACGGCGAGGGCGGCAGCACGCGTCCGTCGCTCGCGGAGCTCGCCGGCGTCCCGTGCCGGTGCGTCGAGCTCGACGTGCTCGCGATCCTGGACGACGAGGGCGCGCCCGAGCCCGAGCGCAAGTCGCCGCTCGTGTTCGGCGCGAACCTCGACTAGCCGCGAGGGAACCGCCGCGCCGCCCCGTTCGCGGGTGGCGCTCGCGCCGCTCCACGGGCTTCGCCGCGCGCGGTCTCGGCCTCGCGACGCGGACCGCCGCCCGCCGCCACCTCCCGCGCGGGACACCGAGCGCGTACCTTGAACGGATGCAGCTCCGTCGCGCGCAAGTCCGTTCGTCCGCTCTCGTCTGTCTCCTCGCCCTCGCCGCGTGCGCGGGCGGCGGCCGCGCGGAGGGCGAGTACGCCGGCCCGCGGCCGACGGAAAACGTGCTCGACGCCGAGGACGAGGAGCGCCAGCACGCGCTGCGTCGCGCCTGGTACGAGGACCTGCACCGCGCGGCGCGCGGCGTCGACTGGCGCGCGATCGAGACCGCGAACGCGGAGACCGAGGTCCAGCGGCGCAACCAGCTCGCGCTGACGCTGCCGCAGTGGCTCGCCGGCCCGACGCGTTGGACCGAGGTCGGGAGCAAGAACCAGGCGGGCCGGACCCACTCCGCGGCGCTCGGCGTCGACGCGAACGGCAACCCCGCGCTCTACGTCGGCACGGACAAGGGCGGGATCTGGCGCGGAAGCCTCGCCGGCGCGAGCTGGACGCCGCTCGGCGACAACGTGTTCGGCGGCGCGCACGACCTGCTCGTCTTGCCGGGCGAGACCGTCGGCGATCCCGACTTCCTCCTGATCACGTCGGACGGCGGCCTCGTGCACGCGTCGCGCGACGGCGGGGGCACGTGGCAGGTGCCCGCGGGCCTGCCGAGCTTCACGAGCGTCCGCGGCGTCGGGAAGCTTGCGAACGCGGCGCGCACGCTGCTCGTGCTCGGCAGCTCGAACCCGGGCGGCGGCACGCGGCCCTCCGTGTGGGGCTCGAACGACTACGGCCGCACGTTCACGCAGCGCTGGATCGGCACGCAGACCTGGTCGGGCAGCCTGTGGGTCCCGCGCGCGGGCGCGCTCGCGGCGACGAACGCGTACTTGCTCGACCGCGGGCAGCTCTACAAGTCGACGAACGGCGGCGCGAGCTTCGTCGCGGGGGCCGTGATCGACGCGGCCGCGACGCGCGGCGTCCTGTGCGGCAGCGAGGCGGGCGCGCCGACGCTCTACGCGGCGCTCCAGGTCGCGAACGTGTGGAAGCTCTACCGCTCGACGAACGGCGGGACGAGCTTCGCCTACGTCGCCGACGTCGCGAACTCGTTCTACGAGACGATGTGCGCGTCGATCGTGAACGCGAACCTCGTGATGTACGGCGGGCTCGAGGTGTGGCGCTCGACGAACTCGGGCGCGTCCTTCTCGCGCATCAACACGTGGGGCGCGTACTACGGCGATCCCGCGCACAAGCTGCACGCGGACAGCTTCGGCATCCACGTCGCGCCCGACCCGGCCGGCGTGCCCGGGGCCGAGAACTGGTACATCGCCACGGACGGCGGCACGTACGTCAGCACGAACGGCGGCGTCAACGTGCTCAACCTGTGCCTGTCGGGGCTCGGCATCGGCCAGTACTACTCGACGTACACGTCGCGCACGACGCCGAACCTGTGCCTCGCGGGCGCGCAGGACCAGGGCTATCAGCGCGGCTTCGTGCAGGCGCCTGCTGCGAACGGGCCCTCGACGGACTTCGCGCAGTTGATCAGCGGCGACTACGGGCACCTCACTTCAGGCGATGGCTCGCACGCCATCGTGTACTGCACGTACCCGGGGTTCGTGCTCGTGCAGGTGGGGGAGGCGAACCCGAACCTCGTCGCGCAGCTCTCCTTCCCCGCGGGCGCGTCGAACGCGTGGCTCCCGCCGGTCGTCGCCGATCCGCTCGACAACACGCGCTTCTTCTTCCTCGGCCAGCGTCTCTTCCGCTACACGCGCACCGGGACGAACACCTGGGCCAGCGCGCAGTGGTCGACGCAGGACTTCACGCTCGGCGGCGCCGCGTGGCTGAGCGCGCTCGACTTCTCGCGCACGGATCCGCAGCGCGCGTACGCCGTCAACGACCGCGGTCGGTTCTTCTGGTCGACGGACCACGGCGTGACGTGGACGCCGTCGAGCTCGGTCGGGCCGACGTCGCACTACTTCTACGGCCAGGACGTCGAGGTGCACCCGACGAACGCGCTGATCGCGGTCGCGGGCGGGTCGGGCTACAGCACGGCGCCGGTGCGAAGGACGTCGGACGGCGGCGTCACGTGGAACGCGTTCGCGAACGGACTGCCGTCGACGCTCGTGTACGACCTCGCGTGGGCGACGGACGGGAGCGAGGACGTGTATGCCGCGACGGAGAACGGGCCGTACCGCTACGACGCGCAGCAGTTCCACTGGGTCGCGATCTCCGAGAACCGCACGCCGATCACGACCTACTGGTCGGTGGAGATCGTGAACCAGGGCCGCACGGCGCGCTTCGCGACGTATGGGCGCGGGATCTGGGACTTCGAGCTGCCGCCGCCGCCGCCGATGTACATCCGACCGGAGTTGCGCTGACGCGTGGCGGACGACGCGGCGTCTCAGAGCCTGTGAAGAAATCAGGGATGCCCGGCAGGGTTGTCCAGTGGCGCCCCGGCAAGGCGCGATGACGACGCGTATTCGTCGGCAATACTCGGAGGAATCGCAACGCCGCCGGGGCGCCTCTGGGCGGGCCTGACGGGCGTCTCTGATTTCTTCACAGGCTCTCAGACGACGACGCCGATGATCTCCGACTCGAAGACGAGCTCGCCGTTCCAGAAGCCCTGCGCCGCGTAGGTGAAGAGCGACTTGCGGATGCGCTTGGGCTCCGCGACGAAGATCATCCGTCCGGAGGGCTGCACGAGGCCGCGGAAGCGCGTCTCGTTCGTGCCGCCGAAGCCGAGGAACACGTCCTCGCCCGAGTGGTGGTGCTTCTTGTAGTCGTACGAGCAGAGGTGCGCCGCTGTCTCGATCATGAGCACGCCGGGGAAGATCGGCCGGCCCGGGATGTGGTCCGAGCACCACCAGTCGTCCGCGCGGATGTCCTTGAAGCCGACGATCTGCTGCGAGCCCTCGGCGCGGTGGAGCACGCCGTCGAGCAGCGCGAAGCGGCCGGCGTGCTGGAGAACGGCCGAGTAGATGTCGGACTTGCGCGCGGCGACGCGCGTCAGGTCGAGCGTCGTGGGGTCGAGGAGCGGCGTGGTGGGCATGGGGGGGGCTCGCGGGGTTTCGGGGCGGGGAGTCTACGGCGCGGCGGGCGCGTCGCAATCGAGGAGGCGCGCGCGCTACGCTCTCCACCACCATGAGCACCGCCCACGCGTCCTCGTCCGCGCTCCACCCCGCGACCCTCTGCATCCACGCGGGCTGGCGCGCGACGCCCGAGCGGAAAGACGTCGTGCTCCCGATCGCCCAGGCCGCGACCTTCCTGCTCGACGACGCGTCGTACGCGGCGATGCTCGAGGGCCGCATCGACGAGGCCGAGATCTACACGCGCCTCGGCAACCCCACGCTCGACGCCGTGCAGACGAAGCTCGCCGCGCTGGAGGGCGCCGAGCACGCGCTCCTCTTCGCGTCGGGCATGGCGGCGATCCACGCCGCGCTGCTATCGCGCGTGAGAACGGGAAGCCGCGTCGTCGCGCAGAAGGAGCTCTACGGCTCGGCGTGGGACCTGCTCGAGAACTTCCTGCGCCCGCTCGGCGTCGCGACGGAGTTCGTCGAGCTCAACGACCCGGCCGCACGCAAGGCGGCGCTCGCGCAGGGTTGCGACGTCGTCTACTGCGAGAGCGTGTCGAACCCGACGCTCGCCGTCGCGGACCTGCCCGCGATCGCGAAGGAGGCGCGCGCGGCGGGTGCCGTCACGATCGTCGACGCGACGTTCGCGACGCCGCTCCTGCAGAAGCCGCTCGAGCTCGGCGCGGACCTCGTCGTGCACTCGGCGACGAAGTACCTCGCGGGCCACAGCGACGTGATCGGCGGCGTCGTGCTCGGGTCGCGCGAGCGGTTGAAGCCCGTGTACCGCTGGTTGCAGCTCGCGGGCGGCTGCATGGACCCGCACGCGGCGTTCCTGCTCGACCGCGGCCTGAAGACGCTGCCGCTCCGGATGAAGGCGCACGTCGAGAACGCGTGCGAGCTCGCGCGCTTTTTCGGACGACACCCCAAGGTCGAGCGCGTGCTCTACCCCGGCCTCGAATCGCACCCGTCGCACGGTCGCGCGCGCACGCTGCTCGCGGGACCCGGCGGGATGGTGAGCTGCGTCGTGAGGGGCGGCGACGCGGCGGCGCTCGCGTGCTTGCGGCGATTGAAGCTCGCGCTGGAGGCGTCGAGCCTCGGCGGCGCCGAGACGCTCGTCTCCGCGCCGTTCAACACGTCGCACGCGCGCCTGTCGCCGGCGCAGCGCGCCGCCGCGGGCATCCCGCCGGGCTTCCTGCGGATCTCCGCCGGCATCGAGGACGCGCGCGACCTCGTCCGCGACTTCGAGCAGGCGCTGGCGGGTTGACGGCGAGCCCGAGCTCCCGCGCGCGCGGCCCCTCGCATCCGCCGCGCGCCGGCGGCATGCTGCGCGCATGACGACGGACACGGCGCGCGCGCGGCTCCTCGACGACCTGAACCACGGCTACGAACGCCTCCACACCGCGAAGGAGGACGCGTTCTGGCGCGCCTACATGGGGACGGGCGACGATCCGGACGCGGCGCGCAAGGAGCTCGACGAGAAGGAGATCGCCTGGCAGGGCTTCTTGCGCGATCCGGCGAGCCTTGCGCGCGTCGAGAAGGAGCTGGCGGAGGCGAAGGGCGCGCTCGCGGCCGGTTCGGAGGGGCGCGTCGCGGCCGATCCTGACGCGCGCATCGCGGCCGAGACGAACGAGCGCGTCGCGCTCGAGGGCTGGCGCGCGACGTTCGCGGCGCACGTGATCCCGTCCGCGTCGGCGCGCGCGCTCGCGGACGAGATCGTCGAAGCGGAAGGACGGCTCGCGCGCGAGAGAGCTTCCTTGCAGCTCACGTGCGACGACGGCAACGGCACGCAGCGGCCTGCGAGCTCCGTCGAGCTCGGCGTGAAGCTCGCGAGCGATCCGAACGAGGCCGTGCGCCGCTCCGCGTGGCAGGGTCTGCGCGCGATCGAGCCGCATGTCCTCGCGAAGGGCTTCCTCGACGTCGTGCGCATGCGCAACCGCCTCGGGCGCGAGCTCGGCGGCGAGGACTACTACGACTGGAAGGTGCGACGCGTCGAAGGCCTCTCGAAGGCCGAGGTCTTCGCGTGGCTCGACGAGCTCGAGGCGCGTACGCGCGACGCCGCGCGCCGCGGGCTCGACGCGTTGCGCGCGAAGCACGGCGCGAAGGTGACGCCGTGGAACGCGCGCTTCCTCGCGAGCGGCGACGTCTCGAACGAGCAGGACCCCTTCTTCCCGTTCGAGAAGGCGCTCGAGCGGTGGGGGACGAGCTTCTCGGCGCTCGGCGTGCGCTACCGCGGCGCGGAGCTCGTGCTCGACCTCGTCGACCGCAAGGGCAAGTACGAGAACGGCTTCATGCACGGTCCAGTGCCCGCGTGGCGCGAGCACGGAAAGCTGCGCCCCGCGCGCATCCAGTTCACCGCGAACGCGATCCCGGGCCTCGTCGGCGCGGGCCGGCGCGCGACGGACACGCTATTCCACGAAGGCGGACACGCCGCGCACTTCGCGAACATCGACATGCCGGCGCCGTGCTTCGCGCAGGAGTACGCGCCCTCGTCCGTCGCGTTCGCCGAGACGCAGAGCATGTTCCTCGAGAGCCTCTTGCGCGACGCGGACTGGCAGGTGCTCCACGCGCGCGATCTCGGTGGGAACGCGCTCCCCGATGGGCTCGTCGAGAAAGCGATCGAGCGCACGCAGCCGCTCGCCGCGTGGGGGCTGCGAGGCATGCTCGCGATCTGTTTCGCGGAGCGCGCGATCTACGAGCTCGACGACCGCGAGCTCACCGCGGAGCGCGTGCTCGCCGAATTGCGGCGCGTCGAGCGCGAGCTCCTCTTCCTCGACGACGGCGCGCCGCGGCCGACCTTGTCCGTGCCGCATCTCCTCTCGGGCGAGAGCTCCGCGTACTACCACGGCTACGTGCTCGCCGAGATGGCGGTCGAGGAGACGCGCGACTTCTTCCTCGCGCGCGACGGCCGGCTCGCGGACAACGCGCGCATCGGGCCGGACCTCGAGCGCGCGTACTGGCAGCCGGGCAACGCGCTCGGCTTCGGCGCGCTCGTCGAGCGCTTGATCGGACGCCCGCTCTCGGCGCGCGCGCTCGCGACGCGCGTGCAGCGCACCGTCGACGAGGCGCGCGAGGAGGCGCGGACCGCGATCCGCGCGGCCCGGGCGCGCGGATCGGCAGAGACCCCCGTCGCGCTCGACGCGTCGATCCGCGTCGTCGACGGCCGCGAGACGATCGCGGAGGCGCGCACGGCGGCCGAGTTCGACGGAGCGTGCCGCGCGTTCGAGGCGTGGATCGGCGCGCGCGCCCGCGCGCGGCGCGCCGGCCCGGCCTGAATCGCCGCTCCCCCGTGCGCGGGCTCGCCGAGCGCGTCCTCCGCGACGGAGGAGGCCGCGCTCCCGCGCCTTGGGGCCGCCGCTTCGAAGCCGTCAGTGCACGTGCACGGACGCTTCGGCTTCGGCGTCGAGCGCGACTTCGACCGTGACCCGGCCGCTCGTGCGGGCTCCGTCGCGCGCTTCGATCCGCCACGTGCCGGGCCGCAGGAAGCGGGCGTGCGCGAGGCCGCTCGCGTCCGCGGTCACCTCGAACGCGCCACCGTTGTCGGACGTACCGGTGAGGACGGCACCGGGCACCTTCGCCTTGCTCTCGTCGAGGACCGTGACGCGCAAGCCCGTCAGCTCGGGCAGCACGGCCTCGGGCACGCGCAGGCTCGGCGCGCGGAACAGGAGCTGGCGCGCGGGCAACAGCGGCGCCTCGGGCGGACCGTAGTGCAGCCGATACTCGCCGTCGACGACGCCGCGGAAGACGAACGCGCCGTTCACGTCGCAGTCGAGCGCGGTGCGCGCGCGCGACGTCGAGCTCTCGAGCGTGACGCGCAGGCCCTCCGCGGGTGCGCCGCTCGCGAGGCGCACCTGCCCGTCGAGGAAGCCCGCGGGCGCGAAGGTCAGCGTCACGAACGCCGCCGACGAGGTCGTGACGAGCAGCACGTCGGCGGGCGGACCGTTGAGGCCGGGCGCCTCCGCGCGCACGCGGTACCCCGCAAGCGGGAGGTCGGGCACGTCGAACGTCGTCTCGCCCCGCTCGAAGTCGATGCGGCGGAGAGCCGCGCGCTCGCGACCCTGGAGCATCGGCGAGCCCTCGAGCACGAGCGTCCAACGCTGGGGGAGCACGGTGCCGGGACCCGCGACGAGCTCGCCGTGGATGCGGCCGCGGCCGTCGAAGGAGGGCGAAACGGCGGGGCTGGGGCGTCCGGCGTCCGCCGCGCGCGAATCGCGTTCGAGCGCGGGCTCGAGCGGCGCGCCTTCGACCCGGCTGGACGGGGAGGCCTGCGCCGCCGTGCGCGGGTCGGGGGCCGCGCGTTCGCCGTCGCGCAGGACGAGCGCCACCGCAGCGACGATCACCGCGCAGACGACGAGCGCGCCGACGAGCACGCCCGCGCGCGCGGCGCCGCGTCGTGTCGCGCGATCCCCGCCGGGCGGGCACGCGTTCGTTGACAGCGCTCGCGAGCCTCTCCTACCCTCGACCCGAATCGCCCTCGCGCGGACCTTCGTCGAACCTTGCATCGAACGGAGGATCCTACGCACCTCGCGCGCGGAGCGGTAGCGCTCAAACCATGCCCAACACGCCGTCGCCGCGCCTCGCGCTCCTCGCCTTCTCCTTGCTCCTCGCCGCGCCCGCGCGGCCGGAAGGGCGGGTGATCGTGCTCGGCTTCGACGGCGCCGACGCGCACACGGCGAAGGCGCTCATGGAGGCCGGGCAGATGCCCAACTTCCGCCGACTCGCGGAGACGGGCACCTTCGCGCCCCTCGGCACGACGACGCCGAACGAATCGCCCGTCGCGTGGGCCTCGCTGAACAGCAGTCAGAACCCGGGCAAGACGGGCGTCCCCGGCTTCGTGAAACGCGAGCTCGGCAAGGACGCTCCTTATCCGTCCGCGGGCCACGTCACGAACGAGGACCGCGAGCTCGCTGCGATGGACCTCCCGCCCCTGTGGGCGTTCCTCGGCACGAACCCGCCCGCGCTCGTCGCGACGTACGTCGGCGCGGCGTGCCTCCTCGTCTTCTTCCTCTTCTTCGCGCTCCTCCTGCGGATGAAGAAGGGCGTCGCGTTCGCGCTCGCGCTCGTGCTCGGAGGTGTCGGGGCGTGGGCCGGACACCGCGCGTCCAAGGCCGTGCCGCGCGTGATCGAGGGCGTCGTCGGCAACCCGACGCAGGCCGGCGGATTCTGGGAGGACGCTGCGCGCGCGGGCGTGAAGAGCATCGTGCTCGAGGGCGCGATGACGTGGGATCGACCGCACGTCGAAGGCTGTCATGTCCTCTCCGGCCTCGGTGTGCCCGACGCGCGCGGCGCGAACTGCGACTGGGCCGTGTACTCGACCGACGCCGAGGCGTGGGCGATCGCGCCGCAGTGCAAGTCCACGAACACGGGCGGCAAGGTGTTCAAGCTCGAGGAGCAAGGCGGCCGGTTCACGTCCCGCCTCTACGGCCCCACGGACCTGGCGCGCATCGGCGCGCTCCTGCACGAGCGGCGCGCGATCGAGGCCAAGGTCGCCGCGAACACGGCCGTCGACGCCGACCTCGACCGCCGGGACGAGCTCCGCTCCGAGCTCAGCGCGCTCCGGCCGACCGATCAATCCGAGGAGGGCCGTCTCTCGCTGCCGCTCGAGATCGAGCCGCGCGCGGGCGGCGCGAAGGTGACGATCGGCAGCCAGTCCCACGACGTCGGCGCGGGGCAGTGGTCGAAGTGGTACGCGCTCACCTTCGACGTGAACGCGATGATCAAGGTGCGCGCCGTGACGCGCGTGAAGCTCGTCTCGCTCGCCGCGGCGGACGCGCCGCTCGAGCTGTACGTCGACTCGCTGCAGATCGACCCGTCCTTCGCTCCGTTCTGGCAGCCGATCAGCCAGCCGCCGGAGTTCTCCGCCGAGCTCGCCAAGGCGATCGGCACCGCCTACGAGACCGTCGGCTGGGCGTGCCTGACCATGCCCTTCAAGGACAAGGAGATCGACACCGCGACCTTCCTCGAGGACATCCAGTTCACCGCCGGATGGCGCAAGCAGCTCCTCGACGCCGCGATCGCGCGCGACGACTGGCGCATCCTGATGAGCGTCGAGAGCACGCCCGACCGCGTGCAGCACATGCTGTATCAGTACTACGACGAGCAGCATCCGCGGCACGACGCGAAGCTCGCCGACACGCGCGTCCAGTACTTCGGCAAGGAGGTCGCGTACCGCGACGTGATCCCCGCGACGTACCGCGCGATGGACGAGCTCGTCGGCGAGGTCCTCGACAAGCACGTCAAGCCCGGCGACACGCTGATCGTGTGCTCCGACCACGGCTTCCAGAGCTTCCGCCGGCAGTTCCACCTGAACAACTGGCTCGCGAAGGAGGGCTACCTCGTCCTGCGCGAGGGGACGACGCTCGCGGACTGGGACCTGCTCTCCTTCGTCGACTGGTCGAAGACGCGCGTCTACTCGCTCGGCCTCGGCAGCCTCTACGTGAACCTGCAGGGACGCGAGGCGCGCGGCATCGTCCCGCCTGCGGAGAAGGAGGCGCTGCTCGCGGAGCTCACGACGAAGCTCCTTCGAGTCGAGGACGGCGGCGCGAAGGTCGTGCACAACGTGCTGCGCCCCGACCAGATCCACTCGGGGCCGCACGTCGCGCTCGAGGCCGACCTGATGCCCGGGCTCGCCGCGGGTTGGCGCGTCAGCTGGAAGACGACGCGCGGCGGCATCCAGCTCAAGAGCACGCCCGACCGCGACGACGCGTTCGCGAGCGAGCCCTTCGCGGACAACACGAACAACTGGTCCGGCGACCACGTCTCGGTCGCGGACGAGCTCGTCGAGGGCATCTTCCTCTGCAACCGCAAGGTCGACGCACCCGCCGATGGGTATCACCTGCTCGACATCGCGCCGACCGTGCTCGCACTGGTCGGGGTCCCGATCCCCGCGGCGTACGATCGACCGCCGCTGCGGGTCCAGGGCGCGGGGGCCGCTCGATGAGCGCGATCCAGCCCCTCGCCCCGAAGGAGCTCGCCGAGCGCCTCGCGCGCGGCGACGACCTCGTGCTGCTCGACGTGCGCGAGCCCGCCGAGCTCGCGGTCGCGTCGATCGCGCGCCCCGGCGTCGTCGCGATCCCGCTCGGGCACCTCGGTCGCCGGCACGGGGAGCTCGACCCGGCCCGGCCGATCGTGTGTATCTGTCACCACGGCATGCGCAGCTCGCACGCGGCGGCCCTGCTCGCGCGCGCGGGCTTCGGCTCCCTCTTCAACCTCTCGGGAGGAATCGACCGCTGGTCGCGCGAGGTCGATTCGAGCGTGCCCCGCTACTGAGCGCCTGCGCGCTCTCCGTGCAAGGGCGTCGACCGGCGCTTCCCCGCTGAACTCACGACTTGCTCGCAGAGCCTTTGAAATGCGCCTCGGGTTCAACGCGTAGAACGCCACGCGCGTAGGACCTCCAGTTCGTTTTACGCAGTCGTCGAGAAGGAACCTCCCGTTCCGGGCGACGAAGGCAGGCGTGAACCGGACCGAGAGAGACGACCCAGCATGAACGGCATCCCGCAGCACCCTGAACTTCGTTCCGACCCCGTGACCGCACCGGTCGCGGACCGTCCGGTCCGGCTCGCCTGGACCGATCCCGAGGAGGGGGAGACGCTCTGGATCGAGCTCTGGGGATCGCCCGAGTTCGTCGACGATCTCGTCGCGCAGGGGTTCCGCGTCCAGACGCTCGACGAGGACGAAACGGCCTCCTCGCTCTGCGTCCGGATCCAGCACCGGCCTTCGTCGGCCGCCTGATCGCCGCGCGCGCTCCGTTCGGCAGGCCGGAGCGCGATCCCCGATCCCGGGGTCAGTGGCTGATCTGTGACCACTCGACCGACAGGACGCCGCGCAGGTCGGTCAGCTCTTCCATCATCTGGGGCGCCTGGAGTTCGTTGCGGCAACGGATGTGGAACACGAGCTCGAAGGGCTCGTCGTCCTGGCCGCGCGTGCCCGAGAGGTCCTGCACGCGGATCCCGTGCCGTTCGAGCAGCTCACCGACGGTCTTCGCGAGCGTCGGCATCTCCGAGCGCACGCCGCGGACGATCATGCGCCGGTAGATCACCGGGCGGATTTTGCGCGTGAGCTTGTCCATCAGCGCCAGCACGACGAGCATCAACCCGGTCGCGACGCCGGCGAGCGCGTACTCCCCTGGCCGATCACGACGCCAAGGCCGGCGGTGCCCACACCGTGGCGCCCGTCGTGATGCCGCGCACGATGTCGCCGGCACGGATCACGCTCGCCGCGCCGAGGAAGCCGATGCCGGTCAGGATGCCCGCGCCCAGGCGGTTGGGGTCCATGACGAGCTTCGCGACCTCCTGGCCCTCGACCAGCTCGGTCGGGAGCTCGCGCGACGCGAAGATCAGCAGCGTCGACGTCATGCAGACCAGGATGTGGGTCCGCAGCCCGGCCGGCCGGCCGTGCCATTCGCGCTCGAGGCCGATCACGCCGCCGATCACCATCGAGACCAGGAGCGGGGTCGGGTCGAGCTGGCTGAGCTGTTCGAGAAAGGCGGTGGCGAGGACCATGGGGGCGGGGCGAGGCCCGAAGTCCCTCCATCGGCATATTCCGCCTGCTCTTGAGGCTCTGCGGGCCGCAACTCGACCCCGCCGGCCCGGCGATGGGAGAGCAGGAACGGCTGACGCCGCGCCGGTGAGCCCGTCCCGATGCTTGGAAGCGCGCCTCGGCCACAGATAGAATGCCGCCCCGCCCCCGCGCTCGGCCGACCTCCGTCGGCGCACGCGGCGTCCGGTCTCGCGCCGAGGCCCCTCGACTTCCGAACATGACGCACCCTGCCTTGATCGAACGCATCACCCGCTCGCTCGCCTACATGCTGCGGCACCAGCCGGAGCAGTTCGATCTCGAGCTCGACGAGTACGGCTACGCGAGCCTCGACGACGTCGTCCAGGCGCTGAACGAGCGCCTCGGCGAGCCCGTCGAACTCGAGGACCTGACCGAGGCCGTCGAGTCGGGCGACCGCATCCGGTACGAGATCAAGCAGGAGAAGATCCGCGCGCTCTACGGGCACTCGATCGACGTCAAGGCCGGCGAGCCTTCGAAGCCGCCCGAGCGCCTCTTCGTCGGACTTCCGCGGCGCGACGCGGAGCGCGCGCTCCGTTTCGGCCTGCGCCCGGGGCGGCGCCGCTACTTGCACCTCGCGCTGACCAGCGAGGACGCGCTCGACATGGCGAGCCGCGAGCCCTCCGAACCGGCCGTCGTCGCGGTACACGCGCTCGATGCATGGGAGGAAGGGATCAACTTCTACGATCGCTCCGCGCTCTTCCTCTCGGATCCGATCCCGACGCAGTACCTCGAACTCGAGGGCGGCGGCGCGAGCACGGCGCCCGCGCACCAGGACGAGCACGAGGAACACGACGAGCGCTCGCACGCGCACGACGAACCGGCGGACGAGCACAGTGCGGAAGTCGCGGGCAGCGCGGACGAGCCCGGTGACGGGGAGAGCCTCGAGCGCGCACCGGAGGGAGACGCCGGGTTCGGCGCGCCCCGGCGCGACGACGGCGAACGGCGCGGACGTCGCCGTCGCGGCCGTGGACGCGGCCGTGGACGTGGCGACGAGCGTCCGGCTCCGGCGCCGGCCGTCGCTGGAAACGACGAGGAATTCGTCGCGGACGAGGGCGAGGAGCCGCGTCGCGAGTTGCCGCGTCCGGAGCCCGCGCGCGCGTCGAGCGCTCCCCGCGGCGACCGCGGCGAGGGACGCCACGGCGGCCGGCCTCCGGAGGGCGGCGGGCGCCACGAGGGTTCGCACTACGGCGGCGGACGGCACGAAGGCCACCGCCACGACGGACCGCGCTCGGACGGGCCGCGCCACGAGGGGCACCGCCACGAGGCCGCCCGGCACGAAGGACCTCGCCAGGAAGCGGCGCGCCACGAGGCTCCCGTCACGACGGACCGCGCCGCGACGGCGGCCGCCACGAGGGGCCCCGTCACGACGGTCCGCGTCGGCACGAGGGCGGGCGCCATGACGGCCCGCGCCACGACGGCCCGCGCCACGACGGCCCGCGCCACGACGGCCCGCGCCATGAACGCCCGCGGCATGACGGCCCGCGGCACGACGGTCCGCGGCACGATGGTCCGCGTAGCTCCGGCCGCGGTGACGGTCCGCGCGGTGGGCGCCCGGAAGGGCGCGGCGAATTCGACCGCGCTCCGACGCGCGAGCGCGAGCATGGCGGCGGCCGCGACGATCGCGGTCCGCGCGGCGACCGCGGCTACGGCGGCCGGCCCGAGCGTTCCCGCGAGGACGCGGCTCCGATCGAGCGCGGTGACGACCACGGCCCCCGGCGCGACGAGGGTCGCGGCCGTCCCGACCGCGGTCCCCGTCCCGAGCGCGAGTTCGGCGGCGGCCGCCACGACGAACCGCGGCGCTCCGACGAGCGTCCGCGCGATGCCGAGCCCTCCCGTCGCGACCGCGGCGGCGACACCGGCGGTTTCGGCCTAGGCCTCGACGACGGCCATGCGCCGGCGTCCGTGCGGCGTGAGCCGCCGCCCGCGCCCAAGCCCGCTCCGCGCCCGGAACCCAAAGCTCCGCGCGCGTCGGACTCGGACTCCTCCGACTTCGGCGCTGGGATCTGAGCCGCGCGCAGCGCACGTCGCCCGCACCGATCGGCGACGTGCGCCACCCGCGCTCGATCGACCTGCGCGCTCCGTCGGCTCGACCTCGCTCGGCCGCGGCGCTCGAGGCGTCGGTCGAGCACCTCTCCGCGATCGGACCCGGAGCGCGATCCTGCAGAGCCTGAGCGAGGTCGGAGACCTGCCCGCCGGCTACCGCGAGCACGCGGAGCCCGGGCTCCACTACGCGGTGCGCCTCGCCGCCGAGGGCGCGCTCGCGGCCGCCGGGTTCGGTCCGCGCACGAACGGCGCCTTGACCGCGAGCGCGAACGTCGGCCGCAAGCCGCTGTACGAGCTCGTGCACGGCTCGGAGCACTTCCTCGTGCGCCGCTTCTCCCACGGCGGTCTCCTGCGTTGGGTCACGGGGCGGCGCTTTCGCGATCCGCGCCGGCCGTTCCGTGAACTCGTTCTCGCGGAGCGGCTGCGCGCGCTCGGCCTCGCGACGCCCGAGGTGGTCGCCGCGCGCGCGACGCGTGCGGGGCTCGGTTGGGAGCTCGACCTCGTGCCGCGGCGCGTGCCCGACTCGATCGACCTCGGGCACGTCCTCGCTGCGGCGCGCGCGGGCGCGCTGCCGCGCGTCGTCGTGCGCCGGCTCGTCGTGGCGCTCGGGCGCTTCGTCGCGAAGCTGCACGCCGCGGACTTCGTGCACGCCGACCTGACGCCGAACAACGTGCTCGTGAACCGCGATGCGCTCGCGGGCGCGGAGCCCGAGCTGTGCATCCTCGACCTCGATCGCTCGCGCTTCGTCGCGGCGCTCGACGACGAGACGCGGCGCGACAACCTGCGCCGACTCCTGCGCTTCGTCGAGCGACGCGAGCGCCGTGGCGCCCTGCTCGGCCGCGCGGACTACGCACGCTTCTGCCGCGCCTACGACGCAGGAGGAGAGCGATGGAAGGACGACTGGCGCGCCATCCACGCCCGGCACACGCAGCGCTCGTCGTGGCACCGCGCGGGGTGGTGGCTCGAGGAACGGCTCGCTCCGCGCACGGACCCGCGCGAGGACGCGCCGCGCACGCGGAGCACGGACCGCGGCGCGAGCTGAGCCCGCGCTAGTTCCCGGCCGCCGCGCGCCGTCCGCCGAAGAGCATCTCGCGCAGTGGGACGACCGCGAACAGGACCAGCGTCGGGCCGAGCAGCGCGCGCGCGGCGAGCTTGGTCCAGGCGAACCCGGGACCGTACGCGAGCACGAGCCAGGGCGCCGCCAGGTCGAGCGCCGCGCCCAGGAACGCCGCGCAGACGAGCGCGCGCTTCCACCGCGCCGGGAAGCGCGACATCAGGAACACGTGCCCCTGCACGAACAGGAACATCGGCATGCTGAAGAGGTGGAAGTGCGTCACCTCGAGCAGTTCGCCCGCCGTCTTCCCGTACGCATCGCCGCCGCCGAGGTAGTAGCGCGACACGGAGTCCGGAGTCCATCCACTGCGCTGCACGGAGAGCACGGCCATCACGACGTAGCTCGCGAGCGAGAACACGAGGAAGAGCGAGTAGGCGAGACGCGTCCCCGGCGACAGGGTCGCGAGCTCCGCGCGGCGATCGGCGATCTCCTTCACGGCGTTACCGCGACTCGCGCGCGCCCGGCGTCGCGAACCCGACGCGCGGGACGTCCACGTCGGGGAGCGCGAGCGTGCCCCGTGACGCCCCGGAGCTCGGCCACACGCGCGCGACGAGCCCGCGCTCGCGCGCGAACCGCTCGCCCTCGGCGGCGCCCAGGACGAACACCGCCGTCGACAGCGCGTCCGCGTCCGTCGCGCTCGGGTGGAGCACGAGCACGCCGAGCACGCCCTCGACCGGTCTCCCCGTGCGCGGGTCGAGCACGTGCGAGACGCGACGTCCGTCGACGACGCGCCCGCGCTCGTAGTCGGCCGTGCAGGCGAGGGAGAGGCGCGCGATCGGCGCGAGCGCGAGCGTCGAATCCGGCGCGGCGGGGTCACGCACCGCGACGGGCCAGCCGGGCTCGCCCAGCGGCGCGTCGAGCGCGAGGAGCTGGCCTCCGAAGTCGAGGAGCGCGCAGTGCACGCCGCGGCGCTCGAGCTCGCTCGCGGCGCGGTCGAGCGCGAACCCCTTGCCGATCGCTCCGAGATCGAGGCGCGTCCCGGCGCGGGGGAGCCGCGCGCGCGTCCCGTCGAGCTCCAGCGCGCCCGGCCCCGCCGTCGCACGCAGCGCATCGAGCGCCGCGGGCTCCGCCGGCAGCGCGTTCACACGCGCGAGCCGCGTCCACGCGCCGAGGCACGGATCGAACGCGCCGCCGCTCTCGGTCTGCCAATGCCGCGCGCGCAGGAGCACGGTCGAGAGCGGCTCCGACAGCTCGATCCACGCGCCGCCGGCGGTGGAGAGGCGGCTCGCCTCGCTCGTCGCGTCCCAATCCGAGAGGGCGCGCTCGAGCGCCGCGACGACATCGAACGCGGCCTCGATCGCCTCGCTCGCGCGCGCGGCATCTCCTTCGCGCGCCTCGATCGTGAGCGTCGTCCCCATGAGCAGGCGCGTGCGCACGACGGCCGCCGCCGGTGCGTCCGCACGGTCGTCCGTGGGCTTCGTTCCTTCGGTGCGCGCCGCGCGCTCGCGCGCGTCGGCCGCCGGGTCGGGCTTCGCGTCCGCGGCCGCCGCGCGCCGCGCGAGCTCGCCGCGCGCGACCTCGAGGGCCTGCACGTCGCGCCGCACGGCGTCGGTCAGCGAGCGACACGAGATGGTCGCGCCCGCGACGTTGCGCACGTCGTCCGAGAGCCGCAGCGCGTCCGTCGGCCCCTTGCCCGCGAACTGCTTGCGCCAACGTTCGTCGCGCACCTCGCCGCCGTGCGCTTCGCGGTACACGAGCACCTCGACGGCGCGGATGCGCGCCGACGCGTCCGTCGCGAGCAGGTACGTGATCGGCTGGCACTTCCCGGGCGCGTCCGCGATCACGGCCATGCCCGCGAGCCCCTGCGCGTCCCGCGCGACGAACACGCGCAGCGTGCGCGGACCCTCCGTCATCCCGGCGGCGCGCGATGCGCTCCCGCTCGGCCGGCGTGAACGCAAGGAGCTCCTTCGTGATGCGCGCGCCCGCGGGGAGCGCACGCTCGAGCGCCTTCGTTTCCTCGGGTGTCTGAGCCGCGGCGCGCGCGCCGACGAGGAGCGCGCTCGCGAGGACGAAGATCGCGGTGACGCGCATGCTCAGAAGCTCCAACCGAGGCCGAGGTTGAAGCGCTCGGGCAGGCCCGCGGCGTCGTCGTCGCGGAGCTGGTAGTCGGCCTTGATCACGACGGAGGAGATCGGGAGCCAGGTGACGCCGAGCGTCCACTCCTCGCGCTCGCCGCGCGGATCGCGCGCCGTGCCGGAGGGGAGCTCCTTCTGCGTGTCGACTGCGTCGTAGCGCGCGAAGAGCGCCACGTCGCGCTCGCGGCCCGCGCCGGGGCGCAGGACGTGCCAGGCGCTCTCGACGTAGAACCCGTCGATCGCGCTCGCGACGCCCGCGCCGAGGTCCGACGCGCCCTGCACGTTCTCGTACGCGTAGGCCCCGCGGAAATCGAACGGGCCCGTCGTCGCGCGCACGTCGAGGCACGCGATCCACAAGTCGCCGTCGACGCCGGGGTTCGTGCCCTGGTTGCCGTTGTCGAGGCCGCCCGCGAACCCGGAGAGACCGAAGCGGAGGGCGGCGTCGTCCGCCTGGACCGCGCGCCAGTCGACGCGACCGGAGAGCGCCATCTCGGAGATCCCCGGGCGCTCCTCCTGTCGGCCGCCGCGGATGCCGTTCAACGCGTCGAACCCGCTGCCGTCGAGGCTCGAGCCGACGTAGAACTCGTACGTGATCGTGGGGCGAGCTCGCCGAAGAGCCCGACGCCGTCGCTCGACCACGTCGTCGGGATCACGACGGTTTCGAATAGCGTGCGCTCGACGCCGTGGAAGGTCGTCGGTTCGTGCGTCTGGTTCTGGATGCCGAGCGGCGTCAGGAAACGGCCCGCGCGGACGTTCCAGCGCGGGTCGAGGCGGAAGTCGACGTGCAACTGCTCGAGCGCGATCTCGCCGTTGCCATCCTCGACGAAGGAGTGCTCGAGCTCGGTCTCGCTGTGGAGCTCGATGTCGTCGGAGAACCGGTACCCGAGGTAGGCGACGAAGCGATGGTTGTCGATCTGGTCGCCGCCGTCGCCGTCGACGTGGTTCAGGTGGATCTCACCGTACCCGCCGATGCGCAGGCGCTCCGTCCACGCCGCGGCGCCCGTCGCCGGCTTCTGCGCGTCGAGGGCTTCCAGGAGCGTCGCCTGGCGCGCCTCGAGCTCGGCGAGGCGGGCGCGGTCGGCTTCGCGCGCCGCGCGCAGCTCGGCGAGGGCCTTCTGGAGCTCGGCGAGCTCGGCGCGCTGGCGAGCGGAGTCGTCCTGCGCCCGGGGCGCGGCGGGGGGGAGCGAGGGGGCCGGGGCCGCGCTGGCGGCGCCCAGGAAGGAGAGGAGGAGGAGGGGCTGCATGTCCCGAGGATCGAACGGCGGGCCTCGAATCGCAAGGAGAAATTGAGATTCAGTCTCAATACGAACCGGGCTCGGCGCGCCTGCGTCCCGGTGCGTAGGCGTGGGGGGGTGGAACGCTGCGCACCCGTTCGCACGCGCGTGGGCCGCAGGCGCGCGGGGAGCCATCGCGCACGCGCGCGGGGAGCAGGCGCTCGGGGCGCAGCGCGGCGGTGGGTGCACTGGCGGGTGCGGGCAGCTCACGGTGTGGCGCTGGGGTGGCCCGGGGCCAGGCTCGCCCGGTTCGCAGGGTGCGCGGTGCGCGGGCCGCCCGGGCGCGGGCCGATGCTGGCGCTCGCCGGGCCGGGGTCGTCGCCCGGCTCGTCAGGCTCGCGGAGCGCGCGGCTCCTCGATCGCGGCGCGGGGGTAGACCGGTCCTTCGGGGGAGAGGACCGCGCCGAGGAGGCGCTCGCCCGCGCGCGAGTGGCGCAGCCGCGCCAGCGGGGACTCGAGCCGGCCGTTCTCGCGTTCGACGCGCTCGCGCAGCGCGACTTCGATCTCGGCCGCTTCGCTCGCGCGGTCGAGCGTGCGCAGGACGAGCGCGTGCGTGCCCTCGATCACGATGCGGTCCGACAGCTCGGCGCCGAAGCGCGATGCGAGCTGCATCGCGCGCGCGGAGAGCTCGTGCGCGGCGGCGAGCTCGGCGCCTTCGCGGTGGATGCGCGCGCGGATGGCGCACGACACGGCCTCGAGCCGGTTCAAGCCCATCCCGAGCGCGAGGTCGCTCGCGCGCTCGAGCATCGAACGCGCCTCGGGATCCGCCGACTCCCAGAGCAGGATGCCGAGGAAGAGCCGCGCGAGCGCTTCGCCGCGACGGTCCTCGATCTCCTCGGCGAGCAAGAGCGCCTCGCGCAGGCGCGCTTCGGCCTCGTCCGGCCGGTCCGCGTCGAGCAAGAGCCCGCCGAGGCGCGCCGTCGCTTCGGCTTCGAGCCGGCGCTCGCCGGCCTGGCGCGCGAGGTGGGACGCGCGCGCGGCGGCGCCGAGCGCGCGCGACGTCGCGCCCAGGATCCGGTGCACGCGCGCGCGGAGCATGTACGCGGCTGCGTACGCGCCGGGGAGCGCGCGCTGGCGTTCGCGCTTCAGGTGCGCGAGCGCCGCGTCCGAGTTCGCGAGCGCGGGCTCGAAGCGGTCCTCGAGCACGTCGACGATGCCGAGCGCGATGCACGAGAGCGCGCGCTGCAGGTCCGTCTGCGCCTCCGCGAGCGCGCGCTTCGCGAGCGCGCGCGCATCGGCGAGCTCGCCGACGTGCCCCTGCACGAGCGACAGGCGCCGCAGCGACTCCGACAGCTCGAGGTCGCGCCCGGCGCGCTCGAACATCTCGACGGCGTTGCGCAGGAGGCCGCGCGCGAGCCCGTACTGCCCCGTGCTGACCGCGTAGCGTCCGTGCAGGAGGTACACGCGTCCGACGGACTCCGGATCGACGTCCGGGTCGAACTCGAGGTCCGCGAGCCGGTCGAGCAGCTCGCGCTGGCCCTGGCGGAAGCCGAGGCGATCGGCGGCGTCGACGGCGCGCTCGAGCAGCACGATGCGCTGGCGATCGCGCGCGTCGTCGCGCGGCAGTCGGTCGATCGCGGCGAGGCCCCACGTCGCGAGTGCGTGCACGCGCTGTGGCTGGCCGCTCTTCAGGAGGCGCGACATGAGCTCGGGGAGGAGCCCGAGCAGCTCCTCGTGCTGGTCCGCGGAGCGCAGGTGGAACGCGATCTGGTACGCGTCGTCGAGGCCGGGCGCCTCGCCGTGCGCGGGTCGCAGCGCCTTCGCCGCCGCGGCGTGCAGCGCGAGCCGCTGTTCGCGGGAGAGGCTCCGGTAGACCGCCTCGCGGAGCGCCGGCCGCGCGAAGCGGTAGCGCGCGCCCGTTGGCACGAGCCAGCCGGAGCGCGAGAGGCGCGTCAGCATCTGGTCGACCTCCGCGCGGCGCGCTTCGGGGAACGCCGCGAGCAGGAAGTCCGTCTCGATGCGTCCGCCGACCACCGCGAGCCGCCGCAGCCACGCGCGGTCGGCGGCGGGGAGGCGCTTGAACGACTCCGCGATCGCCTTGCGCAGCGAGCCGGGCAGCGGGAGCTCGTCGGGCTGGATCGTGAGCACGAGCCCGCCGCCTTCGCCGTGCGGGACCGCTTCGCCGCGCGCGACGAGGCCGCGCACGATCTCGCCGAGCAGGCCGGCGTTGCCGCGGCTGCGCTGCCAGAGCACGCTCGCGAGGCGCAGCCTCGGAACGCTGTGGTGGAACAGCGTGCGCACGAGCTGGAGCACGGAATCCTCGTCGAGCGGCTCGAGGCGCAGCGTGTCCGCGAGCTTCGCCGTCGCGATGCGCTCGCGCAGCTGGGCGAGCGCCTGCGGCGCGATCGGCTCGCCTTCCTCGCGCTCGCCGAGCACGAGCAGGATCCGCGCGTCGGGGAGGCGCTCGCACAGCTGCACCAGCACGGAGAGCGTGCCTTCGCCGGCCCACTTCACGTCGTCGAGGTAGACGAGGAGCGGCGTCGCGCGACCGAGCGTCGCGAGCCACGTCGCGAGCGCGTCCGCGACCGGCATGCCGGGCGCGTCCTCGTCGGCCGGGTCGAGCTCCGCGAGCAAGGCGCTCGCGATGCGCGGGGGAACGAGGCGCTCGAGCAGCTCGCGCTCGCGCGCGCGCGGCGCGACGCCGGGCGGAAGGCGCAGCCAGCGCTCGAGCATGCGCAGCACGGGCTGGCAGGGGCGGTCCTCGTCGAACTCGCGGCAGCGACCGTACAGGTAGAGCGGCGGCTCGCTCGCGGCGCGCACGCGCGCGGCGAGCTCGTTCACGAGGCGCGATTTGCCCGACCCGCTCGGCCCCGTGATCCAGACCACGTGGCCCGCGCGCGCGCCTGGCGCGCGGCCCATCGCGCGCTCGAAGTGCGCGAGCAGCGCCTCCATCTCGCGCTCGCGTCCGACGAGCGGGAGGTGGTGCTGCGCGTCGGGCTCGCCCGTGCCGCCGCGGCGCGCGCCCGCTTCGAACTCGATCACGGAGCGCCACCACTCGCCGCTCTCCTGTTCGGCGAAGCGCCGCTCGGCGTCCGCGGCCTCCGGGCGCCGCGAGGGATCGCGTTGGAGCAGCTCCGCGGTCAGACGGTCGAGGAAGGGCGAGAGCTGGGGGTCGTGCCGGGACGGCGGGCGGAAGCGCGCCGTCGCGATCGCCGCGAGCAGCCGATCCGCGTCCGGCTTCTCGAGCGCGGCGCGCGCGATGGCGCCGCTCGATCCGCTCGGGCTCGCGCTCTCGAACAGGCGGTGCGTGCGGCGCTCGCCCTCTTCCGGCGCGAAGGCCTGCGATGCGAAGGGGTGGACGCCGGTCGCGAGCTCGTAGAGCACCACGCCGAGCGCGAACACGTCGCTCGCGCGCGAGCCGGGCTCGCCCTGCGCCTGTTCCGGCGCGAGGTAGGGGAGGCTCCCCGGGCGCGGCGACACGCGGCGCGGATCGCCCGCGTCGAGCGCGCGCTCCTCCGCGCCGAACCCGTTGCGCTCGGTGAGGTTTTCGCCCGGCGCGGGACGCGCGAAGCCGAGGTCGAGGAGCACGGCGTTGCCCTCGGCGTCGAGGCGGATGTTCTCCGGCTTGACGTCGCCGTGCATCCAGCCCGCGGCGTGGAGCGCGGCGAGCCCGCCCGAGACCTGGCGCGCGATGCCGCGCACGAGCGGTTCGGGGAGCGGCCCGGAGTCGCGGGCGACCTCGCGCAGCGTCCGGCCCGGGACGAAGGGCAGGATCAGGAAGCGCCCGCGCTCGTCGCGGCCGGTCGCGAGCACGTGCACGAGGCCCGGGTGGACGACCGCCGAACCGGCGGCGGCCTCCGCCTCGAAGCTCGCGAGCGCGGAAGCGTCGTTCGCGAGGTGCGGGTGGAGGTACTTGACCGCGATCTCGAAGCCGGCCGGATAGGGGCCGTAGCCCTCGGTCAGCACGCCGTGCACGACGCGTCCCGTCGTGCCGGAGCCGAGCTCGCGGTCGAGTCGGAAGCGGGGATGGTGCGGGCGGAGGGACACGCGGAAGCGGGGAGTGTAGTGCGCGGCGCGCCCTGCGGCGACCGCGAACAGGCGGGCCCGTGACGCCGTCCTCGTCCCGAAACGCGCGCGGCCGGCCCCGAGGGACCGGCCGCGTCGAGCCGTGGTCGCCGAGCGCGCGCACTGGAGCGCGCGCCCCGCGAGTTGGGATCACCAGGTGATCACGAAGCCGTTCGTACCGTTGAACGTCTCCGGCGGGCAGAACGCCGCCGCGGCGTTGCGGTAGTAGGCCATGTAGTAGGCCGTGATGCCCGAGCCCGGCGGGGTGTCGTTGCCGACGCCCCAGCCGTTCGACAGCGTCACCGTGTCGGTCGGCAGCGGGAAGCTCGAGACGTTGGGCGCGAAGATCGTCTTCGTGCGGCGGCGGAGCACGCCGTCGACGCAGCGGACGCCGTCGCCGAACACGACGCCGGAGACGTTGTCCCCGTCACCGCGCATGAAGATGCAGTTGCCGGTCGCGTTGACGCCGTCGACGTTGAGGACGACGTCGTCCGCGGCGGGGGTGCCCGTCGCCGTCATGCGCGCGCCGTTCACGTTGAAGGAGCTCGCGCAGCCGCGACCCGGACCGCCGAAGTTGCCGCAGGGGCAGAGCGTCGTGACGTTCGGGTCGAGGTTGTCCCCGAAGCAGAAGCCGTTGAACGCGGCCGGGCTGCAGGTGCGGATCGTGAGGTCCCAACGGACGAACGTGCCGCCGTCGAGGTTCGCGTCGTCGTTGATCGTCAGCGTCCAGTTGCCGTTCGGGTCCTGGCCCTTGAAGTTGCCGAGCGCCCCTTCGGACTGGAGCGCGGGCGCGACGACGTTGTTCACGAACACGAAGTCCGTCACCGCGTCCGCGGCGTCCGCGTCGAACAGCGTGCCATTGAACACGTTGTCGTTGACCCCGCCGTTGTCGGTCGTGATCTGCACGACGGTGCCCGCGGGAGAGGTCAGGGTGATGTCGAGGTCGCCCGAGAACGTGTGCGGGACTTCGATGTAGACCTCGACTTCCGTCACGTTCGTGCCGAGGCCGGCCATCGCGATCGTGTTGCTGACGACGGTCGGCGGAGCCGTGGTCGGGATCACGAGACCCGGCAGCTGTGAAACGGTCGTGGACACTTCGGCCGGAGCCGACGCCAGCGTGGACACGTCGAGCGCCCACGAGTTCAGCGTGCCGTTGTCGGCGAGCGCGTCGTCGACGATCGTCAGGGTCCAGACGCCGTTCGGGTCCTCACCGCGGAACGCGTCGAGGCGGCCTTCGGGCGAGAGGGTCGCGACGGCGACGTTGTTCGTGTAGACGTTGTCGACGCAGGGCACGTTCACGTTGTCGTCCCACGTCGTCCCGTTGAACACGTTGTCGTTCGTGCCACCGTTGTCGGTGGTGATCGTGACGACCGTGCCCGCGGGCGAGGTCAGCGTCATGTCGACGTCGGCCGAGCTCGTGTGCGCGATGGCCGTGGAGAGGTCGACGTCCCAGAGGGACGCGCCGACGCCCGAGACGAGGACCGTGTAGACGGTCGGAACCGGCGTCGGCGGGGGCGTGCCCGGGTTGTCCGCGATCGGGCCGGTCGTGCCGGCGAAGTTCGTCGGACCGGCCGTCGTCGGGGCCGCGCCCGTCGTGGTCAAGTCGAGCGTCCACGAGGAGAACGTGCCGCCGCCACCGGTCGCGTCGTCGTTGATCGTCAGCGTCCAGTTGCCGTTCGGGTCCTGGCCGAGGAAGTTGTCGAACGAACCCTCCATCGACGCCGTGACGACGTTGACGTTGTTCGCGAAGACGATGTCCGTGACCGGGGTCGCGGCATCCGCGTCGAACAGTGTGCCGTTGAAGACGTTGTCGTTCGTCCCGCCGTTGTCCGTCGTCAGCACGACGACGGTGCCCGCGGGCGAGGTCAGCGTGATGTCGAGGTCGGCCGCGTTCGTGTGCGGAACGGTGAGCGACACGGTCGCCTTCGTCAGGTACGTGCCGAGGCCGCTGACCGGGATCGTGTCCGCCGCGACGATGGGCGGCGCCGTGGTCGGGATGACCGTGCCGGGCGATTGCGTGAAGGAATTCGTTGCCTCGACCGGCGCGCTCGCCGTCGTGATGTCGAGCGCCCAGCTGTTCATGGTGCCCGAGTCGGTGCCCGCATCGTCGAAGCAGCGAATCGTCCACGTCCCGTTCGGGTCTTCACCGCGGAACGCCGACAGACGGCCTTCCGGCGAGAGCGACGCCGCGACGACGTTGTTCGCGTAGACGAAGTCGACGCAGGGCGTGTTGACGTTGTCGTCCCACACCGTGCCGTTGAAGCAGTTGTCGTTGCCCCCGGCGTTGTCCGTCGAAATCGTGACGGTCGTGCCGGCGGGGGACTGCAGCGTGATGTCGAGGTCCGAGTTGAACGTGTGGGAGATGAACGTCGTCAGGTTGACGTCCCACAGGTAGGTGCCGACGCCCGAGACCGAGCACGTGAAGGTCGTGCCCGTGAAGGGCGGAGGTGTCGAGGGCGGCGAGATCGGGCCGCCGACGCCCGCGAAGTTCGTCGTCGTCAGCGGAGCGCCGCACGACGGAGCGCTCAGGTACTGGGGGCCGCTCGCCTGCGGGGCGAGCGCGGGGCCGGTGTGGAGCTGCGCCGGATCGTCGCCGCCGAGGTAGGCGCGGATCGTGTCGTAGTAGGCGGTCAGCTCCTGGATCTGCTGCGCCGTGCCGGACTGCGACTTCAGCGTCGCGATCTGGTCCGCGACGTCGCGCATCTGCGCGTGCAGGGCTTCCTTCGGCAGCTGCAGGTCGGCCTGGTTCTTCTGAGCGAACGCGGGTGTGACGAGCGCGGCGATGGCCGCGGCCAGCACGCCCGTTCGGAATTGAACGAACATGAGTACTCCTGAGTGAGTGGGATGAAAGGCACGGAACATCCCAGGCCTGAGGGTCGAGCCGGCCTGGGATCAACCATCCGCAAGTCTACCTTCAGGCCTGCGATGGGGGTGCGGGTGGCAGAACTTTCCAGGGCGTAGGGAGCTCGCTCCCGTCTGCTCCCGTGTCCATCCCGGCACGGTCACCCGCCGCGCGGCGGCGCCTCGGGCTCGGGGGCGGCGGGCGCGACCGGTCGGGCCACCGCGACGCCTTCCTTCTCGAGCAGGTCGAGGATCGGGTTCACGTCGAAGCGCACGCGCGGCGTGCGGGCGCCGCGGGTCGGAGGCGTCGCGTCCTCGGCCGGTGGGCGACCGGCGGCCCCCGCGAGCATCCGATCCGGCACCGCGGGTCCGCTGACGAGGAGGCTCTCCAGATCGAACTGCACCGTGAGCGTGCGGTTGTCGGCGTCGACCCGCGCGAGTCGCACGCCGGGGAGCTTCTGCATCGCCTTCTCGAGCTTCTTCGCCGTCGCGGCCTCGCACGGTGCCGCGAGGTTCCACGTGAAGCCCTCGCGCACCAGCGTCCCGACCGTCCGCATCCCGAACGGCGCGAAGAGCTTCTCGAACCGGTCCGCGATCGTCGCGGCATCGAGCTTCCCCGGCGTCGAGAAGAACTGGTACCAGCCCGCCGACGTGTCCGCCCAGCGCAGGTCGTTCGAGATGCCGAGCACCCAGTCGCGCGCGGTCATTCCCGCCATGCGCCCCGCCCCCGAGTCGGGCAGGTCGCGCACCGGGCCCTTGAAGCACGTCGCGACCTCCTGCTCGACGACGCTCGCGCCCTTCTTGAGCGCGGCGACGAGCTCCTTCGGCTTGACGCCCGCCGGCGCTTCGACGGCGAGGAAGAAGCGGCCCGGGCGCGCGTTCGTGCTCTCGGGGCCGTACACGATGCGCGCTTCGACCTCCTTCGTGCCGAGCGCCGCGAGCGCCTTGCGCAAGGGCTCGGGGTCGAGCTTGCCCTCGATCGAGAAGAACGTGAGCAGCGCGGCGTTGCGCACGGGCGGGTAGAGTTCCGCCGCGTCGAGGTCGGCCGGTTCGGCGGGCGCGCGCCGCTCCACTCCGCCTTGCACGGGCGCGGGGCGCGCGGCGAGCGCGGGGAACGCGGCGGCGAGGGCGAGGACGAGCGGCGTGTGGAGCGGGGACATGAGCGGACTCCAGCGGAGCGGGGTGAGTTGCGCGTGCGCGTTCGCTACTCTCGTGAGGTTAGCGCGATCCGCGCGGCGCACCAGGGCGCGCGCGCGCCGCGCTCCTCCGCCGGAGCCCCTCGACGTGGCGTTCACCGTCTACAACTCGCTCACCCGCACGCTGGAACCGTTCACGACGCTCGAGCCGGGGAAGGTCCGCATGTACAACTGCGGGCCGACGGTCTACGGGCGCGCGCACATCGGGAACATGCGCGCCTACCTGTTCGCGGACACGCTGCGGCGGTGGCTCGAGTACCAGGGCTACGACGTGAAGCAGGTGATGAACATCACCGACGTCGGGCACCTGCTCGACGACGCGGACGAGGGCGAGGACAAGATCGAGGCGCAGGCGAAGAAGGAGAAGCGCGACCCGTGGGAGATCAGCCGCGGGTGGACAGAGCTCTTCTTCGCCGACCTCGCGAAGCTCGGCTGCAAGCCCGCGTTCGTCTACCCGAAGGCCTCGGAGCACGTCCCCGAGATGCTCGAGATGATCGACGGCTTGATCGCGAAGGGCTTCGCGTACCAGGTCGGCGGCGACGTCTACTTCGAGGTCGAGAAGTTCCCCGCGTACGGCAAGCTCTCCGGCAACAAGGTCGAGGAGCTCGACGCCGGCGCGCGCATCGCGGTGCGCGAGGAAAAGAAGAACCCGGCCGACTTCGCGCTGTGGAAGAGCGACCCGCAGCACCTGATGAAGTGGACGAGCCGCTTCGGGCCCGACGGCTTCCCCGGGTGGCACATCGAGTGCTCCGCCATGTCGCGGAAGCACCTCGGCGAACAGCTCGACATCCACACGGGCGGCGAGGACAACCTCTTCCCGCACCACGAGTGCGAGATCGCGCAGACGGAAGCCTTCACCGGCAGGGCGTTCTCGCGCTACTGGATGCACGCCAAGTTCCTGCAGGTCGACGGCGGCAAGATGTCGAAGCGCCTCGGCAACTGCTACTCGATCGACGACGTCGTCGCGAAGGGCTTTGCGCCGCGCCAGCTGCGCTACTGCCTGATCCGCGGGCACTACCGCACGCCGCTCAACTTCACGTGGGACATCTTGAAGGAGTCGGCGGCGGCGCTCGCGAACCTCGACGACCTCGCGGCGCGCTTGCGGCGCATGCAGACGGGCGTCGACGCGAGCGCGTCGTCCGACGACGGCCTCGACGACGTCGCGCGCTGCAAGGCGAAGTTCGAGAGCGGCATGAACGAGGACTTGAACGTGCCGAAGGCGATCGCGGCGCTGAACGAGCTCCGCGGGCTCGCGCTCGAGAAGCGCCTCGGCGCGTCGGCCGCCGCGGCGGCGTTCCAGTTCCTGCGCAAGGCGAACGAGGTGCTCGGCTGCATCCAGATGGAGGAGGAGCTCCTCCCCGCGGACATCGAGCAAGAGATCGCGGCACGCCAGGACGCGCGCAAGCGGAAGGATTTCAAGGAGTCGGACCGCATCCGCGACACGCTGCTCGCGCAGGGCATCGTGCTCGAGGACACGCCGAGCGGCGTGGTCTGGAAGCGCAAGAGCTGAACGACGCGGGGCGGCGAGCGCTCGCCCCGCGCTCCCGAGGCGCGGCGCGTCCTGACCTGCGCACGTGGGCGCAGGCCGCGCGCGTTTGGAGCGCGTTCGAGGGTCGAAGTCCCGCCGCCGCGCTTGGCCCTCCGCGCGCGTTCCACTACCCTGTTCGCCCCCGAGGCGGGATCCCAGCGGTCGTCGCGGGCTCGACCGCCCGGAGCCGGAAGGACCCGCGTGCGACGCCTAGCCCTGCTCACCTCCGCGCTCTGCGCGGCGCTCCTCTTCCCGCTCTCCTGCGGCACGCCGAACGGCGGTCCGACCGCCGACGGCACCTCGGCCGCGCTCGCCGCGCCGGCGCCGACGGCGGCGGAACTCGTCCCCGCGCCGCACGCGCCGCGCCTCGCGTTGCGTGCGTTCGCGCTCGCGACGCGCGGCCAGGCCCCCGAAGCGCGCCGCCTGCTCGCGAGCGAGCTCGCGGGCCGGCTCGCGTCCGGAACGCCCGGCGACGACGCCGCGCGAGACGACGCGGTCGTCGCGGCGCTCGGCTGGCGCGAGCTCGTCCACCAGCGCGAGCGCTGGAGCGAAGGCGCCGCGTGGACCGAGCGCGTCCTCGCCGGCGCGGGCGCCGACCCGTTCGCGACGAGCGCGGACCCTGAGCTCGTCGCGCAGCTCCTCGCGCTGCGCGCAGAGTGCCTCCAGCACGCCGGGCGCGTCGACGAAGCGCGCGCGATCGCTCGTGCGCTCGGGCACGTGACCGACTGGCGCATCCTGGGCCCCTTCGACAACGAGCGCGGCAAGGGCTTCGCGAAGAAGGAGAAGCCGGAGAGCGAGCTCGACCTCGCCGCGACGTACACCGGCAAGGCGCGCGCGGTCGCGTGGCGCGCGAACCCCGTCGCGGACCATCCGCGCGGCGTGCTCGACCTCGGCGCGCTCCTGCGTCCGTCCACGCAGGGCTTCGCGTACCTCGCGACGGCCGTCGAAAGCCCGGCGGCGCAGGAGGTCGTGCTGCGGACGAGCTCGCGGGGACCGCTCAAGGTGTTCGTGAACGGCCGCGAAGTGCTCGCGAAGAAGGCCGTGCGGCCCGTGACGTTCGATCAGGACCGCGTCGTCGTCGCGCTCCAGCCGGGTTGGAACCGCCTGCTCGTGAAGAGCTGCATCGAGGAGCAGGACGACTGGATCGTCACCGCGCGCTGCACGGCCCTCGACGGCCGCCCGCTCGCGCTCGCGACGGACTCGGCGCGCGCGGCGGACGCGCCGCCGGAGGCCGCGAAGGCGAAGGAGAAGGCCGTCCTCGAGACGCGCGAGCGCCTCGACGCGCGCGCGAAGACCGACCCCGACGCGGCGCGGCTCCTCGCGCTCTACCACCACCTCGCGCACCCCGACGAGCGCACGACGAAGAGCGCGCAGAAGGCGGCGGCGCTCGCCCTCGCCGCGGCGCCGGACGACGCGGACACGGTCTACCTCGCCGCGCGCGTCGCCGCGCCCGACGCGGACACGAGCCGCGAGGAGCTCGAGGTCAACCCGTGGATCGCGCCCTTGAAGCGCGTCGTCGAGCTCGACCCGACGCACGTCGCGGCGCGCCTCGACCTCGCGGGCTTCGCCCTCGACCTGAATCCGACGCTCGCGCGCGCCGACACGCTGTCCGCCGAGGCCGAGCGCCTCGCGCCCGACGATCCGGACGTGCTGCAGCTCCGCGAGCGCGTCTTGGGCGCCCTCGGTCGCGACGGCGAAGCCGCGGTGCTCGAGGAGCGGGAGAAGGTCCTCGCCGAGTCGGCGTGGACGCGCAGCGGGGCCGCGACGCGCGCGCGCGATCTCGTCGCCCGCGGCGCGCCCGACGCGGCGCTCGCGCTGCTCGCGCGCGCGGCCGACCTCGATCGACAGTACGGCGCGTCGACCGACGAGCGGATCGCGCTGCTCGCCGGGCGCGGCGACCTGGACGCGATCGAGCGCATTTGCGACGAGGCGCTCGCCGCCGCGCCGTTCGCGTACCACGTGGCGCTCGAAGCCGCGCGGCGCTTGGAACGCGGCGGCGCGACCGATCGCGCGCGTGCCTTCCTCGAGCGCGCCCGCCGGCTCGCGCCGGAGGACGTCGACGTGCTGCGCGCGCTCGCGAAGCTCGAACAGCGCGCGGGACACGCCGAGGCGAGCGACGCGCTCGTCGCGGAGATCCTGCGCATCGATCCCAACCAGGACGTGCTGCGCCGGCAGCGCGAGTTCCTCGCGAAGAGCTCCGAGGAGCGCTTCGAGGCCCCGTTCGTGTGGGACGCGCGCGCCGTGCTCGCCGCCGCACCCGCGCCGGACCAAGACGAGCCGCTCTGCCTGCTCGATCGCACCGCCGTGTACCGCGTCAACCGCGACGGCACGTCGTCCTCCTACGAGCATCTGCTCTGGCGCGTGCAGAACGATGGGGGAGCGAAGGCGCTCTCCGTCTACGGCGTGTTCTACCCGTCAGGCGGCTCGCTCGTCGTGCGCAACCTGCGCGTGCTCCACGCCGACGGCACGGCCGATCCGGTGCCCGCACCGCGCCGCGGCGACCAGCAGGCGGGGAGCGGCGTCGTGCGCGTGTACGAGCTCCCGCCGCTGCGCGTCGGCGACGCGCTCGACGTCGAGTACCGCGTCGAGGACTCCGTGCCGAGCGTCTTCGGCAACTACTTCGGGCGGCGCCACGACTTCTACCCGGGTCGTCCCGATCCGCTCGCGCCCACGCTGCGCTCCGAGCTCGTGTACGTGACGGCGCCCGACGTGCAGCTGTGGTTCCACGCGCGCAACGGCGCCGGGCTCGAGACGAGCGAGACTAAGGACGCGCGCGGGAACACGGTGCGCCGTTGGGTCGCGACGAACCTCGCGCGCCCGAAGCCCGAGAGTGCCATGCCCGACAAGGTCGAGTTCGCGCCGCTCGTCGATGCCAGCACCTACGAGAACTGGCAGGCGTTCGCCACGTGGTGGTGGAGCTTCATCGAGAAGGAGTTCGAGAGCTCGCCCGCGATGAAGGAAAAGGTGCGCGAGCTCACGCAGGGCCTCGCGACCGACCGCGACCGGATCCAGGCCCTCGTGCGCTTCGTCGGCCAGGAGATCCGCTACAACATGTGGCCGTTCGGCACGCACGGCTACGAGCCCTACAGCGCGCCGACGATCTTCGAGCGGCGTTTCGGCGACTGCAAGGACAAGTCGATCTTGCTCTGCACCATGCTCGCGGAGATCGGAGTGCACGCGCATCCCGTGCTGATCCACGCGCGCTACTTGCAGCCGGACGAGCCGCTCGATGCCGCGCTCGTCGAGCACTTCAACCACTGCATCGCGTACGTTCCCGCGTCCGGTGAACGTCCGGGGATGTACCTCGACTGCACGGCGGATCTGAACCCGATCGACTACCTGCGCGTCGACGACCAGGGCGCGCGCGTGCTCCACGTCGACGGCGGCAAGGGCAGCCTGCACGACATCCCGTTCGCGCCGCCGGCGGAAAACCAGATGGTCCGCAAGTACGACGTGCGGCTCGACGCGAAGGGCGACGGCGACGTCGCGCTGACCGACGAGTCGAACGGCGCGTTCGGCGTCGGTCTGCGCACGAACTACGGCGGCGAGAAGGGCGACATCGCGAAGCGCCTCGAGCGCGATCTGCGCGAGAGCTTCTCGCAGGTCGACGTGCGCGAGGTGAAGACGAGCGAGCTCGAGGACCTCGGCCTCCCCGCCCGGCTCGAGGCGCGCTTCGGCGCGAAGAAGCTGTGGGCCGCGGAGGGGAGCGGCGCGTCGCTGCGCCTCGCGTTCGACGGGCTCGGCCTCGGCGGCCTCGCCGTCGAGCCGCGCGACGCGCGCCAGCGCGAGCTCGTGCTCGACCGCCCGTTCGCGCACGACGTGGCGATCACGTACCGCCTGCCCGAGGGCGCGCGCGCGCTCGACCTGCCCGCGCCGGTCGAGGTGGCCGTGCCCGGCCTCGTCACGTACCGCCAGAGCGTCGCGCCCGTCGAGGGCGGCGTGGAAGTGCGCCGGCGCTTCGAGCTCCTCGTGCGCCGCATCGGCGTCGCCGACTACGCGCGCTTCCAGGACGCGGTGCGCGCGATCGAGCTCGCGGAGCAGCGCACGCTGCGCATCGAAACCCAGCCCGCCGGCGGCCGTTGAGGAACCCGACCATGCGCCTCCTCCGATTCCGAGCCCCGTTCCTCGCCCTCGCCACCCTCGCGCTCCCGTGCGCCGCGCTCGTGCTCGTCGACGGCGGATTCGCGTCCGCCGCGACGATCACGGCATCGACGCCGGACGCATCCTCCGTCGCTTCCGATCCGGCTGCGGCGCCCCCCGCCCGTCGCACGCAGGTCGCCGACCGCAGCGCGCTCGTGCACGAGCTCGTCGATTCGCCGCTCCTCGCCGCGGGCGACGTCGACGGCTGGCACGCGCGCGTCGTGGAGCTCCTGCTCGCGCTCGAAGGCGCGCCGAGCCCGATCGACGAGGCGGCGCTCGCGCTGCTCGCGAGCAGCGCGGACGAGCTCGCCGAGCCCGCGCGTTGGACGAAGACGCTCGAGCGCCTCGCCGCCGTGCGCACGTTCGACGCGCACGCGCGCGCGCAGCTCGCGCGGCTCGCGACGAACGACCGCCTCGCGCGGATGAGCTACGACGAGCTCGAGCGCGCGCGTTCCCGCGATGCGCACCCCGAGTCGATCGCGAGCTTCCGCATCCTGGCGCCGCTCGCTGGACCGGAGCGCGCCGACGCCGTGCGCCTCGAGGACCTCGCGCGTGATCCGGGCTTCGAGCGCGACCACGCCGGCATGCGCGGCGAGCGCGTGCGCTGGCAGCCGGGCCGGCGCGAGCCGTCGAGCGCGTCCGTCTTCCCCGCCGAGTGGATGGAGCCGGTCGAGGGCTGGGTCGTGCTCGCGTTCGAGTTCGATTCGTCCGCCAGCGGTCCCGCGGTGCTCGAGTTCGACCTCGCGGGCTCGTACGCGCTGCGCAGCCTGCCGTTCCTGATGGCGCGCGATCGTCCGTGGCGCGGTAGCGTCGGCGATCCCGCGTGGAGCTACTCGATCAACGGGCTCCCGCCGGTGTCGATCGATCCCGTCGCGGAGGAGCGCGCGCCGGTCGAGCTCGCGCGCTTCGACCGTCTGAACGGGCGCAACCGCGTGCTCGTGCGGTGCCGCGCCGACGCGTACGCGAGCTTCGCGCTGCGCGTCTCGCTCCCCGATCCCGCGCACGGCGGGCCGGGGGTGCCGCTCGTGTTCCCGGCGCTCGACGCGTCGGGCTGCGCGGCCGAGCGCTCGGCGCTCGGCAAGAGCGTCGGCGCGCGCACGGCGGGACGCGCTCCCGCGACGTGGCAGGACCGGCTCGAGAACGCGTCGGCGCACGCGGGGCGCGCGTCGGAGCTGCTCGCGCTGCGCGGGCTCGTCCTCGCGGGCGGCGGGCGGCCGATCCAGGGCCTCGAGCTCCTGCGCCGCGCGGCCGAGGCCGAGCCGCGCCTCGCCGCGCACTTCGCGCAAGAGCTCTCCGAAGCGCCCTACTTGCCCGAAGCGTGGCGCCGCTCGAAGTCGCGCGCGCGCTTCGAGGCGCTCGCTGGCGACGGGAACCGGCTCGACGTCGAGGTCGCGCTCGCGCGCACGGAGGTGCTCGAGGACCGCGAGGAGGACGCGCTCGCGCGCCTCGAAGCGGCGCGCACACGCTTCGCGCGATCGCCGGTGCCGTCGCTCGAGCTCGCGCGCGCCTACCCGCGGCTCGACCTCGACGCCCGCGGCGAGAGCGCGCGCGCCGAGGCCGTGAAGCTCGCTCCGCGCAGCGCGCGCGTCCTGCGCGAGGCCGCGCAGGAGCTCTCGGGCGAGGATCTCCACGCGCGCGCCGCCGCGCTCCGCCTGGCGGAGTGCGAGGGCGTCGGTGCGTACTCGTCGAACCTGCAGTCGTTGTCGGAGGAGCTCGCCGCCGCGGGCGACTCCGCGGGCGCCGAGCGCGCGCTGCGTCATGCGCGGCTGCGCGCGGGCC
Organism: Planctomycetota bacterium; assembly: GCA_016714045.1. GTDB lineage: Bacteria > Planctomycetota > UBA1135 > UBA1135 > JADJNY01. The sequence goes on from JADJNY010000001.1 coordinate 834,877, forward strand.
GGCTCGGGCTCACGAGCGAGCTCGCCGAGTTCCTGATCGAGCGCGGGCGCCTCGAGGAGGCCGACGCACTGCACGCGGAGCTCGCGCGCGCCTACCCGCGCTGGGTCGAGCCCGTGCTGGAGCGCGCGGAGCTCGCGCGCCGGCTCGGCCGGCCCGCCGACGAGCGCGCGCGGCTGGAAGAAGCGCTCACGCGCTCGCCCGGCTCGAGGGAGGCGCGCGCGCGCCTCGCGGCGCTCGGCGTGCCCGATTCGACCGAGGCCCTGATCGCCCGCTTCCGTCCCGATCGCGCGGAGGTGCTGCGGGGCTACGACCGCGCCCGATGGAACGACTCCGTCGTGCGCGTCCTCGACAGCCAGGTGATGCGCGTCTTCCCCGACGGCTCCGTGGAGAGCCTGACGCACGAGATCCTGCACCTGAAGGACCTCGACGGCTGCAAGCGCGAAGGCACGCAGCGCGGGATCGGCGACGTGGAGAAGCTCGTCACGATCCAGGCCGCGAAGGAGCCCGGAGCGAAGGACGTCGAGCTCGAGCCGGTCGAAGTCGACGGCGAATACGTGATGCCCGCGTTGAAGCCGGGCGACTTCATCGAGCGCGTCTACCGCGTCCACGAGGGCGCGCCGGAAGAGGGGCTCTCGGGGCTCGGCTCGTGGCGCTTCGCATCGACCGACGAGCCGTACCACGTCAGCCGCTACGTCGTGATCCTCCCGCGCGGGCACGGGCTCGAGCTCGTGCAGCGCAACTACTCGGGCACGCACGAGGTGACGGAGGAGGGCGACCTCGAGATCCACGTCTTCGAAGTGCGCGACATGGATCGCGTCGAGCTCGAGCCCGGCGCGCCGCCGCCGAACTGGATCGTGCCGTGGGTGCAGTTCGGCAAGCGCCGCGACCCCGCGGAGGTCATGCGCCACGTGCTCTTCGAGAACGCGCGCCTCGCGGCGCGTCCGACGCCGGAGGTCGAAGCGCTCGCCGCCGAGGTCTGCGCCGGCGTCGACGGGGACGAGGCGAAGGCGCGCGCGCTCCACGCGAAGGTGACGGGCATCGTGAAGCAGCCGAACGCGCGCAGCTCCGCGTCTGCGGTCGCGACGCTGTTGCAGGAGGAGGGGAACCCCGTGCACCTCTACTCCGCGCTGCTCACGGCCGCGAAGATCGAGCACGACCTCGTGTGGTCGACCGATCTGTCGCCCGAGTGCGACCCGGACCAGGGGCTCCCGTTCCCCGACCTCGGCAAGTTCGGGCGGCGCCTGCTCCTGCGCGTGCGGCCGAAGGGCGCCGCCGTCGCGTGGTGCGACCTCTCCGTGCGCGGTCTGCCGTACGGCGCGTTGGTCGGCAACGCGCCGCGCGCCGAGGCGCTGACGCGCGACGGCGTCGTGCACCTGCCCGACCTCCCACTCGAGGAGCGGCAGGGCTCGAAGGTGACGCTCGTGCTCGACGTGAAGGAGGACGGCGGCGCGGACGCGACCGTGCGCCTCGAGTCGACGGGCAACGCGGGCTACGCGGGCAAGGACCGCTTCCGCGAGATCCCGGAAGCGCAGCGCAAGGCGGCGCTCGGGCAGGTGTTCGCGCGCATCCTGCCGGGTTTCGAGCTCGCCGAGGTCGAGCTCCCCGGGCTCGACGGCGACGGTCCGCTCGTGCTCGTCGGGAAGGGACGCGTGCGCAAGCTGCTCGACGCGGACGGCGACGCGTGGACGCTCAAGTTGCCCGTGCCGGCGTTGAACCTCGCGGCGGGGCTCGCGGGCGGCGAGGGCGAGCGCAAGCTCGACTACTTCCTGCGCGGCGCGATCGTGTCGCTCGCCGACGTGCGCTTGACGCTGCCCGAGGGCCTGCGCCTCGAACAAGGCCCGCCCGCGACGAACGAGAGCTGGATGGGCGGGCGTTACGTGCTCGCGATCACGCCGGAGGAGGGACGCGTGCTGCACTTGGAGCGCGACCTGCTCCTCGCGCCGTTCCTGCTCCCCGCGCGCGACTACCCGCGCTTCGCGCAGTTCTGCGCGAAGGTCGACGAGGTCGAGCGCGTGCCGCTGCGGTTCGCGAAGTAGCGCGGGAGAGCGCCGCGCGATGACGCCATCGTGAGCCGCGCCCCGCGACGAGCTCGGAAGGACCGCGGCCCGCTCGATGGAGCGGGCCGCGGTGTTGGGGGGGCCGGCCGAGACCCGCGCCGATCGCGGCCGAGTTCGGCTGCAGTACTCCCTCGAGCACGTTCTCCGCGGTGAGAGCAGCGAGTGGGCGCGAGTCGTTCGAACGCTGCCCCCGGCGCGCCACGCTCGCTCCCGCACGCTTGTCGCACGCGCACGTGCGTCGCCCCGAGCGTGCAGCGCGCGGATCGCCGCGATCCTCCGATCGCGGCGCCGGTGCACGAAGGTTCCCGAATCAAGTTCGGGACGCGAGCCTCGATACTCGAATCGACGGTGCCCGCGCCAACATGCCGTGCGGTTCACTGCCGCGGAGTGCTGCGAGGGCCGCGGGCGCCGCGGTCTGCCGCAACGCGCTGCGAGAGCCGCGTTCATTCGCGATGTGCGGCAACGCGCCGCGATGTGCGGCCGCGTCTCCGCGCTGCGCCGCGCGCCGTTCAGAGCTTCGCCGCCATCGCGGCGGCCTGACCGCCGGGATCCTGCGTGTCGATCGCCTGCTCGATCGTCCCGTCGGGGCCGATCACGTAGGTGAAGCGCCGCGCGTAGCTCTCCGTCGCGTCGTCGCACGCGAGGTACGCGAGCCCGACCGCGCGCGTCGTGTCGCAGAGCAGCGGGAACGTGTAGCCGTGCTTCTCGGCGAACGCGCGGTTCTCCTCGGCGGTGTCGAACGAGATGCCGAGCACGACCGTGTCCTTGGCTTCGAACTCGCGGATTCGATCACGGAACCCGCACCCCTGGCGCGTTCACCCCGGCGTGTCGGCCTTCGGATAGAACCAGAGCACGACGCGTTTGCCGCGCAGCTCCGCGAGCGTGACCGTGCGACCGAGGTGATCGAGCACGCTGAAGTCGGGCGCCTTCGACCCGACGGCGAGCATCGGGCGTTTGCCCTTCTTGAAGAACTCGCCGAAGAGGTGCTTGAGCATGGGGGAGAGCGTAGCGCGAGCGACCGGTCCGCGCTCGTTCACGGTGGGGGACTGCGTGCGTGACGCCGCGCAGCATTCAGGGTCCCGTGTGTTCCCGGCGGTCCAACCGTTCGGCCGATTCGATCGGCGCGGACGGCTTCAGCGCTTCGAGCCCGGCCCGTCGGGTTCGGCGTCCGCGTCCGCGTCGTCCTCGACGTCGTCCGCATCCTCGGCGTCTTCACCCTCCGCCTCACCCTCCGCCGGTTCCTCCTCCGAGAGGTCGAACTCCGGCGCGAGGTCGTCGTCGAGCATCCCGAGCTCTTCTGCGAGCTTCGGATCCGTCGGCTTCACCGGCGGCTCGTCCTTGAGCTTCGGGTTGATCTCCATGTCGCGGACGCGCGCCTCGTGGATCAGGTGCGCGATGTCCGCGGCGTGCTCGGCCGAATCGTCGTAGTAGAACGTGAGCCGCGGCACGCGCCGCATCTCGAGCACGCGGCTCACCTGCCGCTGGATGAACCCGGCGGCGTGGTCGAGCATGTGCTGCGCCTTGCTCTTGTCCGACGCGTCGCCGAGCACGGAGAAGTACACCTTCGCGCTCGTGAGGTCGCTCGAGAGCTTCACCCGCGTGATCGTGATGAACGACGCCCGCGGGTCGTTGACCTCGAACTGCAGGCAGTACGCGGCGCGCTCCTGGATGCGCGCCTCGAGCCGGGCGATCGTGCGCGGGTTGGCCATGACGAAGGGCAGCGTGGGGGACGCGCCGGGCGCGTCCCCGCGGGATCACTTGTCGCCGAGACCGCGCTTCACCTTGTTGATGCGGTAGGCCTCGAGGATGTCGCCGAGCTGCGGTTCGGGGAAGTCGCGCAGCGTCAAGCCGCACTCGAAGCCCTCGCGCACTTCCTTGACGTCGTCCTTCACGCGCTTCAGCGACGAGAGGAGGCCCTCGTGGACGACCTTGTTCTCGCGCTTCACGCGGATCTTGCTGTCGCGGAAGATCGAGCCGTCGATCACCATGCAGCCCGAGATCAGGCCGACCTTCGACGACTTGAAGAGCGCGCGAACCTCGGCGTGGCCGGTGATCTCCTCGCGCATTTCGGGGGCGAGCATGCCCTCCATGAGGTCGCGGATGTCGTCGAGGAGCTCGTAGAGCACCTCGTAGTAGCGGATCGCGACGCCTTCGCGCTCGGCGACCGTGCGCGCCTTGTCGTTCGTGCTCGCGTGGAACGAGATGATCGTTCCGCCAGAGCTCGCGGCGAGCATGACGTCGCTCTCGGTGACCGCGCCGACGCCGGCGTGGAGCACCTTGACCTCGACCTCTTCGTGCTTGAGCTCGCCGAGCGCGCTCTTGAGCACCTCGACCGAGCCCTGCACGTCCGCGCGGACGACGAGGTTGATCGACTGGCGCTTGCTGTTGGCGACGGCCTTGAGCAGCGACGCCGCGTCGATGGTGCGGCGCTCGGTCGCCATCTGCAGCGCGCGGGTCTTCTTCTCGCGCTCCTCGGCGACTTCCTTCGCCTTCGCGAGCGAGTCGAGGACGTAGAACGTCTCGCCGACGCTCGGGAGCTTGTCGAGACCCATGACCTCGACGGGCAGCGACGGCGGCGCGGTGGCGACCACGCGACCGAGGTCGTCGTGCATCGAGCGCACCTTGCCGTAGCCCTCGCCCGCGAGGATGACGTCGCCGCGGTTCAGCGTGCCGTCCTGGATCAGGAGGTGGGCGACGATGCCCTTGCCCTCGTGCACTTCGGCTTCGAGCACGACGCCCTTCGCCGGTCCCTGCGGGTGGCACTTGAGCTCGAGCACTTCGCTCTCGAGGAAGACGCGCTCGAGGAGCTCCTCGACGCCCTGGCCCTTGAGCGCCGCGACGGGCAGCATCGCGGTGGTGCCGCCCCATTCTTCGGGGTGGAGGCCGAGGCGCGACGAGATCTGCTCCATCGCGCGCTTCACGTTGGCCTCGGGCTTGTCCGCCTTCGTGAGCGCGACCACGATCGGCACCTTGGCGGCACGCGCGTGGTTGAGCGCTTCTTCCGTCTGCGGCATCGGACCGTCGTCGGCGGCGACGACGAGCACGACGATGTCGACGGCCCGCGCGCCGCGGGCGCGCATCGACGTGAACGCAGCGTGGCCGGGCGTGTCGATGACCGTGAGCGTGTGGCCCTTCTTCGTCGTGACCTGGTACGCGCCGATGTGCTGCGTGATGCCGCCGGCTTCGCCTTCGGCGATGCGCGACTTCCGGATCGTGTCGATCAGCGTCGTCTTGCCGTGGTCGACGTGGCCGAGGAATGCGACGGTCGGCGGACGCAGCGCGAGCGACTCGGCCTGGACGTCGGAGCGCTTCTGCGTCAGCGACTGGATCAGCGCTTCCTCGGCCGCGGCGATGCGGCGGATCTTGAGGTCGACCTCGAACTCGTGCGCGAGCAGCGTCGCCGTCTCGTCGTCGAGGATCGAGTTGATGTTGACCTGGCCCGGGCTGAGGCCGAGGCCGCGCATCGCGGCGCTGAGGACCTCGAACGGCTTCACCGAGAGCCGCTCGGCGAGCTTCTTCACCGTCACCGGCAAGTCGATGTCGACCGAGGTGCCCGCGTAAGGCGACACGCCGCCTTCGCGGCCGCGCGAACGCTCGCGCGGCCCCTGCGACTGGCCGGGCCCGGCGCCCGGCTGACCAGGCTTGATCGGACCCGCGCGGCGCAGGAAGCGATTGCCCTGCTGTTCGCGGAGCTGGCCGGCGGAGAGGTTCTCGCGCGTGCCGCGGTCGCCGCGGACGAGCGCCTTCTTCTTGTCGTGGCCGAGCGTCGGCTGCACGTTCGGCGCGACGTCGTCTTTCGAACGCAGGCGACGCGACTCCTGGACGGGGCGCTTGGGCTGGTTCGTCTTGAGCTTCGAGAGGTCGATGAAGCCGAGCACCTTGCCCGCCGGCTTGCGCGGAACAGGCACGTTCGGGCCCGGCGTGGTGGGGGCGAGGGTCTTCGAGGCCTCGACGGGCATCGCGGGCTCGGCGCGGCGCGGCTCGACGACGGCGGGCGCATGTGGCGCGGTGGCGACCGGACCCGGGGCCGGCGTCGACGCGAGGGCCGGCTCGGGCTCCGGCTCCGCCGTTTCCACCGCGGGAGCCGCGGTCGCGGCGGAGTGGGGGACGTGCACCGGCTCGGGCGCGAGCGCGGCGGCGGGTTCGAGTTCGAGGGGCGCCGGAGCGGGCGCCGGCGCCGGCGCGGGTTGGAGCTCGATCGTGGCTTCGGGCGATTCGTCGACGGCGGCCGCGGCGGGCTCGGGTTCGAACGCGAGCGGGGCGGGCTCGGGCTCCAGACGACGCGCGGGCGTGGGAGCGGGCGGCTCGGGCGCCGCCTCGTGCTTCTCGTCTTCCGCTTCCCCGGTGAGCGAGAGCTTCTTCTTCTTCTTCCGGAGGACGAGGCCCCCGGCGCCGTGCTCGGCCGAGGCGTCGGCGGTGGGCGGAGCGTCTCCGGTGCCGACGCGCTTCTTCCCTTCGGCCTCGAGCATGCCCTCGACCTGCATGACCTGGTAGTCCTCCAGGGTCGACGCGGGCCCCTTCACGTGCGTGAAGCCGCGGTCCTTGAGCTTCTTGACCAGGTCCGGGCCCGGAATGCCGTATTCCTTGGCGAGTTCGGAGATGCGCTTCTTCTGGGTCAAGCGGGTTTCAGGTCTTCCTGGGACTCTCGTGCTCGGTCGGAATGGGGGAAGCGGCGCGTTCAGCTCTGGCCGGCGGATTGCTCGCCGTCCTGATCCTCGTGCGTGGCGCCGCCGTCGCTCGCGTCGCCACCTTCCGCATCAGGATTCGCCGGCGCCGCGCCGCCCGAGGCCTCGGCCTCGAACTCGGCGCGGGTCTTGATCTCGATCTCCCAGCCGCACAGCTTGCTGGCGAGCCGGACGTTCTGGCCCTTCTTGCCGATCGCGAGGGACTGTTGGTCCTCGTCGACGAGCACGACGGCCGAGTGGGTGTCGACGTCGGGGTAGATGTTGTCGATGTGGATCGTGGCCGGCTTCAGGCCGTTCATGATCAACGTCTCGAGCGAGTCCGACCACTTGATGATGTCGATGCGCTCGCCGCGGAGCTCGTCGATCACGGCCTTGATGCGCGAGCCGCGCACGCCGACGCACGCGCCGATCGCGTCGATCTTCGGATCGGCCGAGACCACCGCCATTTTCGTGCGGTAGCCGGGCTCGCGCACGACGCGCTTGATCTCGATGATCGCGTCCGCGATCTCGGGCACTTCGAGCTCGAACAGCCGGCGCACGAGGTCGGGGTGCGTGCGGCTGACGAGGATGCGGACGCGCGAGCCGTCCTTGCGCACCTCGACGATGATCGCGCGGATGCGATCGCCGGGGTTGAAGGTCTCGCCGCGCACGCGGTCGTCCTTGCCGAGGAACGCCTCGACCTTGCCGAGGTTGACGACCATGTAGTCGCCCTCGAAGCGTTGGACGACGCCGTTGACGAGCTGGCCGACGCGGGCCTCGTACTCTTCGAACAGGACGTCGCGTTCGGCTTCGCGCAGGCGTTGCTGCAGGCCCTGCTTCACCGCTTGCGCGGTGATGCGGCCGAGCTCCTGCATGTCGAACTCGTACTCCTCTTCCTCGTCTTCCATCGAGACCGAGCCGGTCTTGCGGTCGATCTTGACCACGAGGTCCTCGCCCGCGCCGAGGCGCTTGCGCACGGCCGCTGCCAAGGACTCCTCGAGCCCGCGGAAGATGACTTCCTTCGGGATGTCCTTCTCGCGGTGGATGACGTCGATCATCCGCAGCATGTCATCGGGGTTCATGAGGGCGTGGGAGGGGTTCCCGTCGCGACTTCGGCGCTCGCGGCGCCTCGGGGCTTCGGGTGGAGAGGGAAGAATGTTAAATGAAGACGGAAGCGGATGACCCCGCTTCCACCGGGCTTCGACGCAGGGCTCGGTCCTCTCCGCGCGGGAGAGGGGGCGAGCAGTCTGCTCGATCGGCCTGGAGGAGTCAACCTCGCGCCGGTCGCGGTCGCGCGATCCCGCCCACCCGTGCGACTGTGTCCGCGTGTCCCACGCGCGCCCCGGGCCTCGAATCCGACCTCCACGCATGCCCGTCCCCTCCTTCGAACGCTCCGGTGCGGTCCCGCCCGCCCTCGCCGTGCTCCTGACGGCCGGGCTCCTCGTGCCCGGGCGCGCCGCGGGAGCGGTCCCGGTCGATCCGCGGACGACGGGGGGGCCGCCCGCGGTCGGCGCGCGCGCCGAGCTCTCGCCGGCGCTCGGCGCGCCCGTCGAGCTCTCACCCGCGGAACAGGGCGGGGCGGCGATCGGCCCGGAGCTCGAGGACCTCGACCTCCTCGCCGCGACCGCACGGATCGAAGGCCTGCGCGCCCTCGCCGCCCGCGGCCCGGCCGCGGCGCGCGCAGCCTTGGCGGGCTTCGCGGCGGCCCCGAGCCGCGCACGGCGCGCCCGCGCCTGGCTCGTGTTCGAGGCCGGGGGGGCGGAGGAACTCCCCGCCGCGCTCGCGCTCCTGGCCGACCCGGACGCGGAGGTGCGCGTCGAGCTCGTGCGCTTCCTCGGACGCGCGGACCTCGGCGCGGCGCTCCTCGGCGAACGCGGCGCGGCGCTGGCGCGGCTCGCGCGCGAGGACGCCGACCCAGGCGTGCGCGCGCGCGCCGTGCGCGCGGCCTGCGAGCTCGATCGGCCCGAGACGCTCGCGGCGCTCGAAGCCGCGTTCGACGGTCTCGCCCTGGCCGAACGGGTCCAGGCGGCGCGCGAGCTCGGGAGCCGCGCACGCGTGCGCGAGCGGATCCTCGCGCGCTTCGCCGCGGGTTTCCTCGACCCGGCGGGGCCGTTCGAGGTCGAGGTCGCGGCGGCGCTGCTCGCCCCGCTCGCTCGCGCGCTGGTCGACACGCCCGCGCTCGCGGCCGACGCGCGCCTCCGCGGCGTCCTGCGCACGGCGGCGCTCCATCCGGACGGACGGCTGCGCCGCGCCGCGCGCGAGGCGCTCGACGCGCTCTTCGCTCGCCTCGAGCTCTTCGGCGAGCCCGAGCGCGCGGAGCGCGTCCTCGGCGCGCTCGCGGAGGACGGCTTCGAGCCGCGCGAGCTCGCGTTCGCGCGCGCGCGCTTCCTCCTGCGTCACGCGGCCGAGTTCGACGGCGCGCGCTCGCTCGCCCGCTCGCTCGCGCGCGACGGCACCGGGGACGACGTCGACGCGCGGCTCGCTCGCTCGCGCGCGCTCGTCCTGGAAGCACAGGCCGCGTTCGCCGCGGCCGACGACGAAGGAGCGCGGAGCGCGTTCGCGGCGGCGAAGCGCGCGGTCGAGAGCGTGCTCGAGGAGCGGCGCGACCTCGGCCCGCCGCGCACCGGACGCGAGCACGTCGCGGCGCTCGAGCTCGCGGGGCTCGTCGCCGTCGGCGAGCTCGCGCTCCTGCTCGCCCCCGAGGCGCAGGTCGACGGCAGCCTCGCGCCACGCGCGGACCGAGCGCCGGAGATCGCCGCCGCGGCGCGCGAGCTGCACGTTACGGCGCTCGAGCTCCTGCGCGCGGGTTGGCGCGCGGACGCGGACGCCGCGACCGGGTTCGACGCGCTGCTCGGCGCGGACCTGTCGCCTTTCGCGCTCGTGCTCGAGAACCCGCGCGCGCCCGCGTGGCCCGCGCGCCGCGCGCTCGCACTGCGCGAACGCGTGTCGATCGCGCTCGGCGCCGTCGCGCCGGCCGAGTTCCCGGGCTTCGCGCCGCAAGACGGCGGCGCGGACCCGCTCGCGGATCCCGCGCGGCTCGCGCTGTTGAAGGACGCGCAGCTCGCGCGGCTCGACCTTCTCCAGCGCGAGTTCAACGAGCTCTCCGGCCGTCTGCTGCGCGCCGCGCTCGAGGACCCGTGCGGCGCCGAGCCCGCGCTCGCCGAGCGCGCGGCGCTGCTCTACTTCGAGCGGCAGGACGCGATCGATTCGCTGCGCGACGCGGAGACGCCCGCGGGCGCCGCCGGGGAAGGACGCGCGGCGCTGCTCCGAGCTGCGCGTCGTGTCGACGAGCGCGCTCGACCTCGCGCGCGCGTGGCGCGACGAAGGCCGGCCCGAGAAGGCCCGTGCGCTGCTCGAGGCGATGCGCAGGGATCTCGACCGTTCGGGCGCGGGCGCGCGCTACGTGTGGGGCTCGAGCTCGCGGCGGAGATCGAGATGGCGCTCGGCACGACGTGGGGCGACGGCGGCGACCCGGCGCGCGCGGAGGCGGAGCTCCTGCGCGCGGTCGAGCGGCTCGAGCAGCTCGAAGAGCTCGTGAAGGAGAAGAAGCTCGGGCCGGGGCTCGTGCGCCGGCTCGTCAACGTGCGGAGCTCGGCGCTCGTCTCGCTCGCCGTGAACGCGAACGTGAAGCAGAAGGACCCGGCGAAGGCGCTCCGCTACTTCGAGCGCGCGTGGGCGCTGAGGCAGGACGAGTTCATGCGCGTCCTGCGCGCCTGCTACTCCGCGCGCGCGGGCCGCGCGGACGAAGCGCGTGCGATCCTGCGCGAGGTGACGCCGTCGCCGCTCGCGCACTACAACATGGCGTGCACGTACGCGTTGTGCGGCGACACCGAGCTCGCGCTCGACTTCCTTCGCCGCGAGTTCGAGGAGAACCAGCTGTCGCCCGGCGCCGCGGCGAAGCAGCGGGCGTGGGCCAAGACGGACCCGGACCTCGCGTCGCTGCGCGGCGACGCGCGGTTCGAAGCCATCGTGGGGAAGTAGCGCGAACTCGCGGGAACGTCCGCGTGGGCGCGTGCATGCGGGCGGAGGAGCCCTGCGTCGCGCTCATGGTGGACGGCCTGGTTACGCCTTGCGTTCACGATCGACGCGGGCACGCGCGGGGTCGGGTTCATCGCGGAAGAGCCGGCCGAACCTCCCGTCGACGACCCGAGCACCGATGCGAGCGGCTGCGCCCCGTGGACTCGCGCTGTGCTCCTGCGCGAAATCTCCGAGAAAACCGGTGCCCAAGCTGGGGTGCGAGCGTCGTGCGGTGGAGGTCGCCCATGCTTCGCCAGGCTTCGGTCTCGGGTCGTGCGCGAACGCGTCGAGGGAGCTCTGCGCCCGAACTGCCGTTCGTGGGGCACGGTGGCGCGCGGCACGGCGCGGGCCGGAAGCCGGCCGGCTCGCGCGGGCGTGTGCCGCACACGGCCCGCCCCTCGGTGACGCGGCACGTGCCGTTGATCGTCACGTCGCGCCTTCTGGCCAAGCTCCCGAGCCTGCGTTGCGCCGCGAACTCGATTGCCGCCTTCGAGGCGCTCGCACGGAGCTCCGTACGCGCCGGTTTCCGGGTCGCTGCGTTCTCGCTGCAGACGAATCATGTGCACGCGATCGTGGAAGCACACGACGCGCGCGCGCTGGCTTCGGGCATGACCGCGCTGCACGTGCGCCTCGCGCGCGCGTGGAATCGAACCTGGCGGCGGCGTGGCCGTGTCTTCGACGATCACTACCACGTGCGTGCACTGCCGACTCCCCGCGCCGTGCGCTCGGGCCTCGTCTACACGCTCAACAATGCTCGACACCACGGGATCCACGTCGGAGGAGTCGATCCCCATTCCTCGGCCGCTTGGTTCCGGGAGTCCCCGGTCAACCGGTGCCGAGCGGTGTCCCCTCGCCCGTCGCCGCCCCCGAGAGCTGGTTGCTGCGGGTCGGCTGGCGTTCGCACGGAGAGTACGACCCCATGGAGATCCCGGGTCGTCGCGCACGATCGAAATCGCCCGCCCAGGGCGCGCAGTTCCCACGCAGGGCTCGATCCGGACATGGGGCGTCGGCTCCGAGTGCACGACGCGCGTGACCCCGTGACCGTGTGCGGGTGGACGATGGCTTCTCAAGGAGGGTCCCGAATCCGGTTCGGGAGCGGAACGGACGCGGACGGCGCGTGCTCCTGCGCGAGGTCGTGCGAGAGCCAACGTGCCGAAGTGCCAACGTGCCGAAGTGCCGAGCACGTGGGTGCGAGCTTGGTGCGCGAGCCGTCTAGGCCTCGCCGCGAAGGTTCCCAAATCAAGTTCGGGAGCGAAGGGAACGCAGACGGCGCGCGATTCTGCGCGAGGTCGTTCGATCGTCGCGGAATCGAGCGCGCCGCTGCGAGCTTCGGTGCGCGAGCCGTCGAGGCCTCGCCGCGAAGGTTCCCGAATCAAGTTCGGCAGCGGAGCGAACGCGGACGGCGCTCGGTCCTGCGCGAGGCCGTTCGATCGTCGCGGGCTCGAGCGCGCTTCTGCGAGCTCCGGTGCGCGAGCCGTCGAGGTCTCGCCGCGAAGGTTCCCGAGTCAAGTTCGGGAGCGGAGCGAACGCGGAGGGCGCTCGATCTTGCGCGAGGCCGTTCGATCGTCGCGGGCTCGAGCGCGCCGCTGCGAGCTTCGGTGCGCGAGCCGTCGAGGCCTCGCCGCGAAGGTTCCCGAATCAAGTTCGGGAGCGGAGTGAACGCGGAGGGCGCGCGATCTTGTGCGAGGCCGTTCGATCGTCGCGGGATCTAGCGCGCCTCCGCGAGCTTCGGTGCGCGAGCCGTTGAGGGCTCACCGCTGAGGTTCCCGAATCCAGTTCGAGAGCGGCGCTCGAACTCGGCCGCGGAATGGCCACGCAAGGGTCCAGGCTCCCTTCGGCTCGATCCGGGGCGCGGGTCCGCTGCTGGGGCACAATCCTCAGGCGGGCGACGCTGGTCGCGCGGGAGCGGCCCGCGTATCCTCTTCGCCCCCATGTCCCGCATCACGCTCACTGGCAAAGGCCGTCGCTGGCTCGAAAACGGTCATCCTTGGGCCTTCGCGGACGACCTCGCGACCGTCGAGGCGGAGCCGGGCGACGTCGTGCGCGTCGAGGGGCCGAACGGGCTCGTGCTCGGGCACGCGCTCTTCAGCCAGGGCTCGAAGATCGCCGTGCGCATGGTGACGCGCTCGAAGGAGGCGCCCGACCGCGCGTTCTGGCAGCGGCGCATCGAGCGCGCGGTCGCCGCGCGCGCCGCGATGGGGTTCCTCGATCCGATGGACGCGTGCCGCCTCGTCGCGGGCGACTCGGAGGGCGTCCCCGGGCTCGTCGTCGACCGCTACGCCGACGTCCTCGTGTGTCAGTCGGGCACGCAGGGCGCGGATCGGCTGCGCGACCTCGTGCTCGAGCTCGTCGAGCGCGCGCTGCCGTGGAAGGTGCGCGCGATCGTCGACCGCTCGGACGCGAGCGTGCGGCGCTTCGAGAACCTCGAGAAGAAGGTCGAGGTCGTGCGCGGGACCGTGCCGGCGGAACTCGTCGTGCGCGAGCGCATCGACGCGCGCGCTCGTTCGAGCTCGTCCTCGCACGGATCGGAGCTCCTCTACGAGGTCGACGTCCTCGCCGGCCACAAGACCGGCCACTACCTCGACCAGCGCGCGAACCGCACGAAGGCCGCGGCGTTCGCGAAGGACGCGCGCGTGCTCGACGCGTTCTGTTACGACGGCCTGTTCGGCGTGCGCGCGGCGCTCGCCGGCGCGAAGGAGGTCGTCTGCCTCGACCAGTCGCAGCCCGCCCTCGAGCGCGCGCAGCGCAACGCCGAGCGCAACGGCGTCGCCGACCGCGTGCGGACCGAGCGCGCCGACTGCATGGACGCGCTACGCATGCGCGCGCAGGCGGGGGAGCGCTTCGACCTCGTCGTCGTCGATCCGCCCGCGTTCGCGAAGAACAAGCGCGAGCTCGACGGCGCCGCGCGCGGCTACACGGAGCTCAACCGGCGCGCGATGGAGCTCGTGCGCGAGGGCGGACGCCTCGTGACGGCGTCGTGCTCGTACAACGTGCGCCCCGAGCTGTTCGTCGACTTCCTGCGCGCGTCCGCGACGCGCGCCCTGCGCTTCGCGTGGCTCGAGGAGCTCGCGGGCGCTTCGCCCGACCACCCGCAGCTCCTCACGCTGCCCGAGAGCGCGTACCTGAAGTGCGCCTTCCTGCGCGTGGGCGAACCGGATAGCATCCAGCCCCCGGAGACGGCGCACGATGGTGAAGGTCCTGGTCAACGGCGAGACGCGTGAGCTCGCGCCCGGCACGAGCGTCGCGCGCCTGATCGAAGAGCTCGGCCTGCGCCCCGAGATCGTCGCGGTCGAGGTGAACCGCGAGCTCGTGACGCGCGCGCGCCGCGCGAGCACCGAGCTCGAGGACGGCGACCGGGTCGAGCTCGTGACGCTCGTCGGCGGCGGTTGAGCCCGGAGGAACACCCGTGAAGAGCCCCGTGAACGATCCCTCTGCCGACACGCCCCTCGTGATCGGCTCCCACTCCTTCACCTCGCGCCTCCTCGTCGGCACGGGCAAGTACAAGTCGTTCGAGGAGACGCGCGACGCGCTCGCGATCTCCGGCACGCAGTGCGTCACGGTCGCCGTGCGGCGCGTGAACCTCGATCGCAAGGCGGGCCCGTCCTTGCTCGACTTCATCGATCGCTCGAAGTACGTCGTGCTCCCGAACACTGCCGGCTGCTTCGACGCCGCGAGCGCCATTCGCACCGCGGAGCTCGCGCGCGACGTGCTCGACACGCCGCTCGTGAAGCTCGAGGTGCTCGGCGATCCCAAGACGCTGCTGCCCGACCCCGTCGGCACGCTCGAGGCGACGAAGGAGCTCGTGCAGCAGGGCTTCGAGGTGCTCGTCTACACCTCCGACGACCCGCGCCTCGGCGTGCGCCTGGCGGAGCTCGGCGCGAAGAGCGTGATGCCCGCGGGTTCGCCGATCGGTTCGGGGCAGGGCGTGCTGAACCCGAACGCGATCCGCATCCTGATGGAGCTCGTGAACGTGCCCGTGATCGTCGACGCGGGCGTCGGCACGGCGTCGGACGTCGCGTTCGCGATGGAGCTCGGCGCCGCGGGCGTGTTGCTGAACACGGGCATCGCGAGCGCGCGCGAACCGCTCCGCATGGCCGCCGCGATGCGCGACGCGTGCAGCGCGGGCCGCCAGGCGTTCCTCGCGGGCCGCATCCCGCGGAAGCTCTACGCGAACGCGTCCTCGCCCGTCGACGGCACGATCGAGGGCGCGGCGCCGCGCGCCTGATCGGACTCCATGCTCGACGACTCCGTCCCCGGCGTCGTGCCGCGCCTCGTCGTCGGGGGCGTGCTGCTCGCCGGCGGGAGCGCGCTCGTCCCGCTCGCGGCGCACGTCGTGCGGCGGCTCGGCGGTGGTCCGGCTACGCCGAACACGTCGAGCGCGGGGAACGCGCCGAGTGCGCCGGGCACGCGGACCTCGACCTCCGCGACGACGGCCTCCAGCGCGGCCCCGTGGTCGCCCGGCGAGCTCGCCGGCGTGCTCGCGTCCGCCGTGCTCTTCGCGCTGACGGTTTCGGCCGCGATGCACGAGCTCGGCGACGTCCCGCTCCTCGTCCAGCTCGCGGGCTCGATCGCGACGCTCGCGGGCGCGCTGCTCGTCGCCGCCGCGCTCGCGCGCCGCTCGGGCGCGTCGATCCTCGACGCGTTCGCCGCGCGGATCGACCACGCGCCGCGCGCGGCCGCCGCGGGCGTCGCGGGGTACGTGCTGCTCGTGCCCGGCCTGCTCGGCGTGGCGCTCGCGTGGCCCGCGATGCTCGAGGCGTTCGGCCTCGGACGGCCGGAGCAGCCGGTGGTCGTCGCGATGCGCGCGCTGCCGGCGGCGGAGCGCCCCGTCGCGCTGCTGCTCGGCGTCGTCGTCGGGCCCCTGTGCGAGGAGCTCTTCTTCCGCGGGTTTCTCCAGCGCTCGCTCGCGCGCCACCTGCCGGCGTGGCTCGCGATCGCGGTCGCGTCGCTCGCGTTCGCGGGACTGCACGGGATCGCCGCGTTCCTGCCCGTGTTCGCGCTCTCCCTGATTCTCGGTAGCGTCTTGCACGCGACGCAGCGGATCGCCGCATCGTGGGCCGTGCACGCGCTCTTCAACGCGCAGACGTTCCTCTTCCTGTGGGGCTTGCCCGAGGTCGGGCGCGTGCTCGAAGGCTCGCCGCCGGGACTCTGGAACGGATAGGATCCCGCCATGACCTTCTTCACGCAGCAAGGCCGCTTCCGGCGCGTCCCGGGCGGCGCGTTCGCCGCGGACACGGCCGTCCTGACCGGCGACATCACGCTCGGGCCCGACGTCGGCATCTGGTTCCACTGCGTCGTGCGCGGCGACGACGCGCCGCTCACGATCGGCGCGCGCACGAACGTGCAGGACCTCTCGATGGTCCACGCCGACACGGGGACGCCGAACGTGATCGGCGCGGACTGCACGATCGGCCACCGTTGCGTGCTCCACGGCGCGCGGATCGGCGATCGGTGCTTGATCGGGATGGGCGCGATCCTGCTCGGCGGGTCCGTCATCGGCGACGAGTCGCTCGTCGCCGCCGGCGCGGTCGTGAAGGAGAAGTTCGTCGTCCCGCCGCGCTCGCTCGTCGCGGGCGTGCCCGCGAAGATCGTGCGCGAGCTCACGCAGGCCGAGGTCGACGCGATCGCGACGAGCGCCGACGGCTACGTGAAGAAGATCCGGCTCTACCTCCCCGGCGTGGCGTGAGGGAGCGCTCCGTGGACGCGAGCGGTTTCGACGCGAAGGTCGCGGCGCTGCGGGCGGAGCTCGCGGGGCTCGAACGCGTCGCCGTCGCGTTCTCGGGCGGCGTCGACTCGAGCGTGCTGCTCGCGGCGGCGCTCGACGCGCTCGGGCCCGCGCCGTGGGCCGTCGACGGGAAGAGCGCGCCGCCCGCGGGCGTTTGGCGCGGCGTCGCGGGTGTGATCGCGGACTCGGCGTCGCTGCCGCGGCGCGAGCTCGCCGAGGCGCGCGAGCTCGCGCGCTCGATCGGCGCGCCGCTGCTCGTCGTCGCGACCGACGAGCTCGACGACGCGCGCTACCAGGCGAACGCGGGCGACCGTTGCTACTTCTGCAAGTCGGCGCTCTTCCGGGCGATGCGCCCGTGGGCCGAAGCGCGCGGCTTCCAGGCGCTCGCGTTCGGCGAGATCACGGACGATCTGCTCGACGACCGGCCCGGCGCGCGCGCGGCGCGTGAGTTCGGCGTCGTGGCGCCGCTCTCCCGCGCCGGGTTCACGAAGGAGGACGTGCGCGCGCTCGCGCGACGCTTCGGTCTCTCCGTCGCGGAGAAGCCCGCGTCCGCGTGCCTCGCGTCGCGCCTGCCGGTCGGAACGCGCGTGACGAAGGAGCGCCTCGCGCGCGTCGAAGCAGGCGAGGAGCGCCTGCGCGCCCTCGGCCTCGTGCAGCTGCGCCTGCGCGACCACGGCACGCACGCGCGCGTCGAAGCCGGCGCCGAGTCGCTCGAGCGCGCGCTCGCGGCTGCCGACCGCGTCGCGGCGGAGCTCCGTCCGCTCGGCTTCGAGACGGTCGAGATCGCGCGCTATCGTTCGCCCCTCGAGCGCGCGCTCGGGACCACCGGCGGGGCCTGAGCTGGCGCGGCGCGCGCAGGGTCGCCGGGCGGGAAGCGCGCGCCCGACGCGCACGTCGAGCGCGCGCGAGCCGTCCTCGGGCCGAGTCGCGAGCGCCCGCCGAGACCGCCGAGCTCTGTGGAGCACGTGGAGCCTTCGCCGCCGGCGCAGGCTCGAACTCGTCCGCGCGCGCAGCGCACCGTTCCCTCGCCGCCGCCGCGCGTTGTAGGCTGGCCGCGTGCCGGAAGCCGAGCCGTCCCGACCTCCCGACGCACCCGCCGGGGCGGGGCCGACGGCCCTCGCGCGCCGCCGCGGGCTGCGCTTCGTCCTGCTCGCGCACCCGACCGTTCAAGGGCTGCGCTTCCTGTCGAAGCTCGTCCTCGCCTGGTTCCTGACGAGCGAGGACCTCGGCGAGGCCGTCTTCGCGTCGCTCTTCGCGCTCGTCGCCGCGCAGCTCGCGATCTTCGGGCTCGACGAGGCGCTCGTGCAGGCGCCGCGGCTCGACGCGCAGCGGTGGCGGCTCCTGCGCCGCTGGAGCGCGCGCGCCGGGCTCCTCGCAGCGAGCGGGCTCGCGGTCGTGGGCCTCGTCGTGCACCTCCTGTTCGCCGGCCTCGGCGATCATCCGCTGCTGGGGACGCTGCTCTTCGTGCTCGCGCCGATGGTGTGGATCGCGAACCGCTCCGTGCTGCCCGCGGCGCTGCTCGTGCGCGCCGGCGACTACAAGAGCGTGTTTCTGCTCGATCTCGCGCAAGTGCTCGCGCTGACGGTCGGGACGTGGATCCCCGCGGCGCTCGGCCTCGGGCCGTTCAGCCTGATCTTCGGCTGGTACGCGAACGCGATCGCGGCGGTCGTCCTCGCGGAGCGCGCGGCGCGTCGGCACGTACCGCCCGACCACGACGAGCCGGAGCTCGATCCCGTCGCGAGCACGACGCTGCGCCGCTTCGCGCGCGCGCTCTGCCTCGCCTCGCTCTCGTCCTTCGGCGTGGAGCGCCTCGACGGCCTCGCGGTCGGCGCCCGCCTCGGCCGCGCGGCGCTCGGCGCGTACGAGCTCGCGCAGCAGCTCTCGACCGCGGCGCTCGGCTACGCGTCGAACCTCGTCGAGCGCCTCGTGTTCCCGGTGCTCGCCGACGAGGAGCGCGAGCGGAACCTCGCGGGAGCGTGGCGCGAGGCGCTGCGCATCGTGCTCGTGTTCCTGCTCCCGCTGCACGTCCTGCTCGCGCTCGTCGGCGAGGGGCTCGTCGACGCCGCCTTCCCCGCGCGGTGGGCGCCGGCGGGCGCGCTCGTGCCCTGGCTCGCGCTCGGCGCGGGCGCGCGCGTGCTCGACCTCGTGGCGAGCGCCGCGCTCAAAGCGGGCGGTCGCGGGCGCGCGGTGTCGTGGCTCGGAGCGGCGCGCCTCGCCTTCCTCCCGACCGCGGTCGGCGTCGGACTCCAAGGCGGGCTCCTCGACGTGGCGCGGTGCGTGTGCGCCGCGCGCGTCCTGTCCGCGTTCGCGAGCACGGCGGCGGCGCTCGCGCGCTTCGGAACGGCGCCCGACGCGGCGGGACGGCGGACGGCGCGAGCGGGCGGCGCGTTCGCGGTCTTCGCCGCGTGGAGCGCGCTCGCGTGCGTCGTGGCGTTCCTCGCGCGCGGTGCGCTCGCGCCGATCGCGTACGTGGCCGTCGTCGTCGCGGCGGGCGCTGCGGCGTGGCTCCTCCTGCGGCTCGTCGCCGACCGCGCCGAAGTCGCGCGCGAGCTCGCTTGGCTGCGCACGCGGGCGACGGAGGCGCGCGGATGACGCCTGACGTGACCGTCGTCGTCCCGGTGCACGACGGAGCGGCGTTCCTCGCGGAGACGCTGGACAGCGTGCTCGCGCAGCGCGGCGCGACGTTCGAGGTCGTCGTCGTCGACGACGGATCGAAGGACGCGACGCCGGAGGTGCTCGCGCGCTACGCGGGCGCCGTGCGCGTCGTGCGGCAGGAGTGCCGCGGCGTGTCCGCGGCGCGCAACCGCGGCGCGGCGGAGGGGCGCGGGCGCGTGCTCGCGTTCCTCGACCAGGACGACGCGTGGGAGCCGGGCTTGCTCGCTGCGCTCCTCCCGGAGCTCGACCGCCACGCGGAATGGAGTCTGGTCCACGCGGATTCGTGGGTCGTCGACGCGCGCGGTCGAGCGCACGGCCGGCGCGGACGCTTCTTGCGCTCGCGCACGGGCTTCGGCTTCGCGGAGCTCTGTCTGCGCAATGCCGTGCCGATCGAGTCGATGCTCGTGCGTCGCGCTTCGTTCGAGCGCGCGGGCGGCTTCGATCCCGAGCTCCGGTACCTCGAGGATTGGGATCTCGCGCTGCGGCTCTCGCGCACCGGCTCGATCGGCTTCGTCGACCGGCCGCTCGCGCGCTACCGCGTCCACGCGCGCAACCTGAGCCACGCGCTCGAGCCGATGCTCGTGGAGGAGCTCGACCTGCACGCGCGCGTGCGGACGCGCTGCGCGCCGCTCTCGGTCGCGGAGCGCGCGGCGCTCGCGCTCGCGGACGTGCGTGTCGCGCTCGACCTCGCGTGGCAGGCGCTGCGGCGCGGTGACCTCCCCGCGGCGCGGACGTGGCGCGCTCGCGCAGCGGAGCTCGGCCGCGCGGGTGGAGCGCGCGCGTTCGCCGCGCGTCGCGCCCGGATCGCGCTGCTGGCGGTGCTGCTCGAGCTCGACGCGCGCGGGCTCGATCCCGTCGGGCTCGGAGACCTCGCGCGCGCGCTCCTGCCGCGGCGCCGACTCTACGGGCTCTTGCCGAACGACCTGGAATGCGTGGAGCGCATCGAACCGTGAGCGACGAAGGACGCGTAGATCCTGCGGGCGGACCCGTCGAAACGACGCGCTCCGGCTTGGATCGGTCCGCGCGGGTCCGTTATCACGCTCCGGTGCAGCGGAGCGGCCACGTCCGGCTGATCGCCTTCTTCTTCCTGCTCGCCGCGGGGGCGACGGCCTTCGGCATCGCCGCGCTCGTCGCGATCGGCGCGCCGCGCGAGTCCGGCGGGATCCTGATCGTCAGCGTGTGGAGCGTCGCGATCCTCGGGTTCGCGGGCGTCTTCGCGCACCGACTGACGATCGCGAAGGCGCGCTGGAAGGAGACGCAGGACTACCTCGCGCGGATCCAACGCGCGTCCGATCGCTACCGGGCGCTGATGGAGGGCGCCGCCGACAAGCTCCTCGTCGTCGAGCCGGGGACGGGCCTCATCCGCGAAGCGAACCTGCGCGCGCGCGAGGCGCTGGCGGGCGGGGAGCGGCTCCCGGCGGCGGGCGCGGCGGAGGGCGCGGCGGCGGGCGTGGCGGAGGGCGCGCCGAGCGTCGGCCAGGCCGCGGGCGTCGATCGACCGCGCACGACGCTGCGCGAGCTCGTGCTCCCGGGCGACCTCGAGCGGCTCGACGCCGCGGTGCGCGAGGCCGCCACCGCGGGAGGCCCCGTGTCGCTCTCGAACCTGCATCTGCACGGCGCCGGAGGGCGGACGATCGTCGTCGCGGCGCGTCTCGTCGGCATCGACCTCGAAGGCGGGCACGTCGTCCAGCTCGCGCTCCGCGACGTGACGCGCCAGAAGGAGATGGAGCGCCAGCTCGCGGTGCACGAGCGCCTGTCGTCGATCGGCCTCCTCACCGCGGGCGTCGCGCACGAGATCAACAACCCGCTCGAGGGCATCGGGAACTACCTCGCGTTGCTCGAGCGGCCGGACCTGCCGCCCGCCGATCGCGCGCGCTACCTGGAGCTCGTCCGGCACGGCTTCGCGCGCATCGGCGACATCGTGCGCGACCTCCTGCGCTTCGCGCGGCCGAAGAACGAGAGCGGAACGGCCGACGTCGCGGGGGTCGTCGAGCGCGCGCTCAAGCTGGTGCGCTACACCGAGCGCTTCCAGGGCATCGAAGTGTCGCTCGACGGGCTCGACCGCTCGCTGGTCGTGGTGGGGGACGCCGGAAGGCTCGAGCAGCTCGTGTTCAACCTCCTGCTCAACGCCGCGCAGGCGATGGACGGGAACGGGACCATCGCGATCGCGGCGCGCGCCGAGCGTGGCGCCGAGAGCGGCGAGCGCGAGCTCGTCCTCTCCGTCGACGACACGGGGCCGGGCATCGCGCCGGAGCACCTCGCGCGGCTCTTCGACCCGTTCTTCTCGACGAGCGGCGGGACCGGTCTCGGTCTCTCGGTGTCGTACGGCATTGCACGGGCGCACGGTGGTACGCTCGCGGCCGAGAATCGTCCCACGCCCGGCGGCGCGGAGACGGGCGCGAAGCCCGCGGGCGCGCGCTTCGTCCTGCGTCTCCCCTGGCCCGAGGACCGCGGAACAAGCGCATGAAGAAGCAGCCGAACGTCCTGATCGTCGACGACGAGACCTTCGTCCGCGAGTCGCTCGCGGAGGTGCTGAAGCACGAGGGCTACGGCGTGTTCTCCGCGGCCGGCGTCGACGAGGGCGTGCGCATCCTCGGCGCCGAGACCGTGCACGTCGTCATCAGCGACCTGCGCATGCCGAAGAAGGACGGGCTCGTGCTCCTGCGCGAGGCGAAGCGCGCGGGGATCCCGATCCCGATCGTGATGATCACGGGCGTCGGCACGCTCGCCGAGGCCGTCACCGCGATGAAGGAGGGCGCGTACGACTTCCTGCAGAAGCCGGTCGACCCCCGCGTGCTCGCCCGCGTGGTCGAACGCGCCGCCGAGCACCACGGGCTGCTCGTCGAGGCGCGGCGCGCGCGCAACGTGCTCGCGGAGCTCGATGCCACTCGCCAGCTCGTCGGCGCGTCGTCCGCGCTCGAGCGCGCGCGCGGGATGATCGCCCAGGTCGCCGCGACGGACGCGACCGTGCTCCTTTCGGGCGAGAGCGGCACGGGGAAGGAGCTCGCGGCGTGGCTCGTGCATCGCAAGAGCGCGCGCGGCGAGGGGCCGTTCGTGCTCGTGAACTGCGCGGCGTTCGTGCCGGGCGAGTTCGAGCTCGAGCTGTTCGGCTGCAAGAAGGGCGCGCAGGGCGCCGCGGAAGAGCGCGTCGGGCGCATCGCGAGCGCGGAAGGCGGGACGCTCGTGCTCGACCAGGTCGGCGCGCTCGAGGCGAAGCTGCAGGCGCGGCTCCTGCGGTTCCTCGAGACGATGGAGCTGCAGCCGGCTGGCGAAGCGACCGCGCGTAGAGCCGACGTGCGCGTGATCGCGATCACGAACGAGGACCTCGGCGCGGCGGTGAAGGCGGGGACGTTCCGCGCGGACTTGTTCAACCGCTTGAACGTGTTCCCGGTGCCGATGCCGCGCCTCGCGGAGTTGAAGGCCGACCTGCCGGCGATCGTGAACCACCTCCTGATGCGCGCGGCGCAGAAGCGGCCGTTCGGCGGCGTCAGCTTGAAGGTGACGGCGGACGCGCTCGAGGTGCTCGCCCGCTACGACTGGCCCGGCAACGTGCGCGAGCTCGAAAACGTCCTCGAACGCGCGCAGATCCTGGCGCAGGGGCGCGACCTCGACGCGGGGCTGTTCGAGAGCCTGCTCGAGCTGCCGCTCTCCGTGCCGAAGGGCGCGCCGGGTCCGGCGGAGTTCCAGCTCAGGAAGAACCTGGACGCGCTGGAGAAGGAGTTGGTGCAGCGCGCGCTCGTGCACACGCACAACAAGAAGAAGGAGGCGGCGATCCTGCTCGGGATCGACCCGAGGAACCTCGGGTACTACCTCAGGAAGCACAAGTTGTCGGAGGGGTGAGCCATCTCGGCCGGTCGCGCCAGGAGTGCGACACGAAGCATGCGTCGCGATCGCTCAGGCCGTTCCCCGCTTGGAGCCGATCATCCGTTTGAGCTGTAAGCGTCGACCGGACTTCGCGCAGTCGCGCAGGTAGAGGCTGATCAGCGTGGGGTAGGAGCGGTCGCATTCACGCGACAGGGACTGGAAGAAGGCGATCGTGTCCTGATCCAAGCGGATCGTCACCGAGCGCTTCAAGCGCTTCGCGTAGGGGTTCTCGACGGCCTGGGTGAAGTCGTAGCGCTTCTTCATCGGGTTGGATGCTGGACGGACCGCGTCCGTTCGTGCCGGCTGTCCCTGTGCGCAGAATCATCGCGGCGGAGTTCGCGTCAGTCGCGCTTGTACCACTCGCTCTTCTTCCCCTGGTGCGCGCCGACCGCTTCGACGATGCGCGCCTGCTCCTTCTCGTTCGGCAGCGGTTGCGCGGCGGCGTAGCGTGCTTCGTCCCAGTACGGCACCGTGTCCGCGCCGGGGATCGCGAGCGTCACGCCGTCCTGCGCGAGCGCCCAGCGCACGAGCTCGCCGGGTTGGACCTTGCGGCCCTCGCCCACGAGCGCGCCGCCCGCGTAGATCTTCATCGCGATCACGCCGAGCTCCTTCGCGCGCGCCGTCGGCAGGAACTCCTTCACGAACGACGCATGCTTCGGGTCGAGCGGGTTGATCGGCACGAGCGCCGTCGCGAAGTCGTGGCGCTCGCAGGCCTTCACGAGCACCGCAGGGTCCTTGTGCGCGGTGATGCCGACGAAGCGCAGCTTCTTCTTCTCGCGCGCGCTCTCGAGCGCTTCGACGACGCCGCCCTTCGCGAACAGCGTTTCGACGTCCTCGTCGCTGCGCACCTCGTGCACCTGCACGCAGTCGACGTACTCCATGCCCAGGCGTTCGAGCGAGCGTTCGAGCTCGTGGAGCGCCTTGTCGCCGTCGCGCTCGAGCGTCTTCGTCGCGACGTAGAGCTCGTCGCGCGCGTGCTCCTTCAAGCCCTTCCCGACGCGCCGCTCGCTCGCGCCGTCGTGGTACGAGGGCGCCGTGTCGAAGTAGCGCGCGCCGCTCTCGAGCGCGCGCCGCACGACCGCGACGGCTGCGTCCTCGTCCTCGAGCCCGCCGAGCGGGAAGCAGCCGAGGCCGAGGATCGGCAGCGTGCGGCCCGTCTTCCCGAGGACGCGCTGCGGCAGGTCGTCCAGTTCGCCGTTGCACGGCGCCGCGAGCACGGGCTCGCCGTCCTGGCGGCGCGCCGCGAGCGGGAGGAGGAGGCCGGACGCGGCGAGGAGGAAGTCGCGACGGGGGAGGAGCATGCCCCGATCCTACTCCTCGGAGTCCGCGCGAGCGCGACTCGTCCGAAGCGGGGCGTGCGGTAGGCTCACGCCGATGGAAGATCGTTCCGAACGGCCCGGGTTGGCGCGTCCGCGCGTCGTGTCGCTGCTCCCCGCGGCGACGCAGATCCTGGCGCGGATCGGCGCGGCGCGCGACCTCGTCGCCGTGTCGCACACGTGCGTGCGCCCGGACACGCGCGAGCTGCCGCGCGTCCTGTCGACGACGATCGACTCGGACGCGTGGAGCATGGCGCGCATCGACGCGGAGGTGCGCGCCGCGGTTCGGGCGGGGACGGCGCTCTACGCGCTCGACGAGGAGCGGATCCGCGCGCTGCGACCGACGCACGTGATCAGCCAGGGCTTGTGCCCGGTGTGCGCCGTGACACCCGGCGAGATCGAGCCGGTGATCGCGCGCGCGACGGCGCTCGGTCCCTCGACCCCGCGCGCGGAACTCGAATCGCGGGACGGAGATTCCGCGGCGCGCGCACGTTGCGCGGAGCTCGTCGTGCTGACACCGCATTCCCTCGCGGACATCGCGCGCGACGTGCGCACGGTGGGGGACGCGGTCGGACGCTCGGCGTCGGCCGAGCGCGTCGCGCGCGATTTCGATCGGCGGCTCGACGCGCTGCGCGCGCTCCCGCCGATCGAGCCGCGACCGCGCGTCGCCGTGCTCGAGTGGTTCGACCCGTTGTGGGCCTCGGGCGAGTGGATCGCCGAGCTGGTCGAGGTCGCGGGCGGCGAGCCGGTGCTCGCGCGCGCCGACGAGGCGTCGAAGCGCGTCGAGTGGGCCGACCTCGTCGCCGCCGATCCCGACGTGATCGTGCTCGCGGCGTGCTCGATGTCCGTGGCGCGCGCGGAGCGCGAGCTCGGCGCCCTCGTCGCGCGCCCCGAGTGGAACGGTCTGCGCGCGGTCCGCGCTGGACGCGTCGTGCTGATGGACGGCGAACGCTGGTTTTCGACGCCCGGGCCGGATGTCGCGCGCGGCGCGGAGGCGCTCGCGCGGCTCCTGCGCGCGCCGAACGCCGATGGGGGGAGCGAATGGAAGCGCCTCGAGGACGTCGGCGGTTCCACGGGCTAGGGGCCGCATCCGCGCGGGCTGTCGGACCGACGTCCGTGCGCACCGCCGGACCGGCGCCCGCACGTCGGTCGCACGTCGAGCGCGTCCGCGCGCCCGGTCCGGCCGCTTGCACGACGACGTTTTTCGAAGAAGGCTGCGTCCTCCCGCGCGCGCGCGGCGCTCCGAACGCGCCATGACCACGCCCTCGACCACCCTCGACGCCCAGGAACTGCTCCGCCACCTCGACTGGCTGCGCGCGCTCGCGCGCGAGCTCGTCCGCGACGCGGCGACGGCGGACGACGTCGCGCAGGAGACGGTGCGGCTCGCGCTCGAGCGTCCACCGCGCACGAGCGAGAGCCCGCGCGGCTGGCTCGCGACCGTCGCGCGCAGCGTCGCCGCGAGCTTCGGCCGCGCGCGCGCGCGGCGCGGGGAGCGTGAGCAGCTCACGGCGCGCGACGAAGCGATGCCATCGACGTCCGAGCTCGCGGCGGACGCGGAGCTCGCACGCGCGCTCGCCGACGCGGTGCTCGCGCTCGACGAGCCGTACCGCTCCGTGATCGTGTTGCGCTACTTCCGCGACGCGACGCCGGCGGCGATCGCGCGCGCGAAGGGCGCCAGCGTGAACACGGTGCGCTCGCAGCTCGTGCGCGGGCTCGCGCAGCTGCGCGACGAGCTCGATCGGAGGCGCGGCGGGCGCGCGGCGTGGCTGTCGGCGCTCGTGCCGCTCGCGCGCGTTCCGGTGCAGCCGCTGGCGAGCTCGGCCGCGAAGGGCGCGGGCCTCTCCGGCGCCGCCGTGCTCGCGACCGCGGTCGTCCTCGCGCTGTCGCTCGCCACCGGACTCGGTCTCTGGCTCGTCGCGGCGGAGACGGAGCGCGCGCCCTGGACGTCCGCGCTCGCGACGCGGGTCGACGACGGCGAGCGCGCCGCGTCCGGAACGGGCGGAGCGGGCCGCGTCGCGCGCGCGGCCGCGCTCGACGCGCGCGCGGCGGACGCGGACGGCGCCACGCTGGAGCTCGCCTTCGTCGAGCCCGACGGCGCGCCCGCGCGTGAGCTCGCCTACGTCGTGTGGTCCGAGCGCCGCGGGAATCGCGTGCTGGCGCACGGGCGCTCCGATGCGCGCGGCCGGGCGCTGTGCGCAGGACTCCCCGAGGACGTCCTGCTGATCCAGACCGAGCGCCGCGGCGCCGCCGCATGCGGCTTCCGCGGCGTGTGGCTCGCGCGCGGAACGACGCAGCGCGTCGAGGTGCGCCTCCGCGCGGCGGCGCCGTCACGGGGCGCGTCGTCGACGACCGCGGCGAACCGCGCGCGGGCGTCGAGCTCGTCGTCCCCGGCGGTGCGACGGCGTGGCAGACGCTCCACGGCCTCGAGGACGAAGCACCCGTGGTCGTCGCGACGACCGACGCCGACGGACGGTTCCGCGTCGATCATCTGCGCTCGCTCCCGCGCGGCGTCTGGATCGTCGACGGCGCGGAGCGGCCCGAAGCCCTCTTCGCCCCGACGCTGTTCGCGCGCGATCCGCGCTTCGCCGACTGGGGGTGGTGGGGAGCGGTGCGGTTCGAGGCGGAGACGGACGAGGGGACGGAGCGCGCGCTCCCCGACCTGGTCCTTCCGCGCAGCGCGCGCGTCTCGGGCGTCGTCGTCGACGAGCTCGGCGTGCCGCAGGAAGGCGTGCTCGTCAGCGCGGAGCCGCGCCGCATGTTCGAGACCGAGGGTGCGCTCCGCGCCGGCGGGTCCGCCGTGCTCCCGGGCGATCCCGCGTTCGTCCTGCGCATGGGGGAGGCGCGGACGGACGCGCGCGGAGCGTTCGAGCTCGAGCAGCTCTCCCGGGACTCGGGGCCGTGGACGGGGCGGCTGCTGCTCCTCTCGCCCGACTTTCTGCGCGTCCTCGAGGTCTCCGGAGCCGTCGCGCCCGGAGAGCGGCAGGACGACCTGCGCTTCGTGCTCCGTCGCAGCGAGTTCGTCGCTCTCGAGCTCGCCCTCGCGGGCGGCGCGCCGCTCTCGATCGTCGGCGTGCGCCGTGCCGAGGACCACGTGCAGCTCTTCGGTCGACAGCGCGTGTCGAGCGCGTTCTCGCAGGTCGAACTCGTCTTCCGCTTCCAGGACGGCGCGGAGAAGCGCATCGACGCGCACCCGGGCGTGGACGGCATCGTGCGGGAGGAGCTCGGGCGTGCGACGCGCGACGTGCGCGCGCTCGAGGTCTCCGTGCCGGGCTGCGTGCGCGCGGAGCTCGAGCTCTCCGAGGGCCTCGACGCGGGCCGCGCGCTGCGCGTCGAGCTCGCGCCGAGGCCCGCGCTGCGCGTGCGCGTCGATTGGGAGGCGGGGGCGTGGCCGGAGGCGCTCGAGAGCGTGAGCGTGCACGCATGCCGGCTCGCGGAGCTCCCGTCCGACGGCGTGCGGAACGCGTGGGCGAATCGCATCGACTGCTGCGGGCTCGGCAGCCGCGGCGCGCGCACGCGCGAGAGCGCGACGGCGCCGCTCGAGCTCCCGGTCGCGAGCCGCGAACCGTACTACCTGCACGTCACCGGGCGCGGACCCTCCGGCGTGCTGCGCGTGCAGCGCTTCGGGCCGTTCGAGCCCGGACCGGACGTGCGCGCGATCGTCGTGCGGCCCGAGGTCCTCCCCGAGGAGCGCGACGAACGTCCCCTGCGTCCGCCGCCCGAACCCGGCGCGGCCGAGGCGCGCGTCGAGCTCCGCGCGCGCGGCGTCGACGCACGGGACGGACGGGAGCTCGCGTGCTCGCTCTCCGCGCGGCGCCGGGGCACCGAATGGAACTCGATCGGGAGCTGGTCGTGGTCGCTGCGCGCCGAGGCGCCCGCCCGCATCGAGGCGGGGACTTGGGAACTCCGTGTCGAGTCGGCGGGGCACCGCGCGACGGAGCTCGGCGCGCGCACGCTCGCGCCGGGCGCCGTCGTCGACTTCGGCACCGTCCCTTTGGAGCCGCTCCCCGCGCGCCGGGGTCGCTTCCTCGACGCCGCCGGCGGGCCGTGGGGAGCGGGCGCCTACGTGCGGGCCGAAGGCGCGTCCAGCGCGGTCGACGAGATGGGGCGTTTCGTCCTCCGCGGCGACCTCGACGAGGAGGGCCTCCTGCGCGTCTCCGGGCCGATTCAGGCGCGGGAGCTGCGCGCGGCGGAGCGCGGGCTCGAGCCAGACCGCCTGCCGCTCGGTTGCGCCGTGCTGCCAGTCGGGGCGTGGAAGGAGGACGAGGAGCGCGTGATCGCGGCCCCGCGTTTCCGCGACGTCCTTGTTCGGGTCGTCGGGCTCCCGCCCGAGCACGAGGAGGCGACGCTCGCCGTGCTCGTGCGCTCGACGCTCGAACGGGAAGGCCAGGGGGTGTTCGGCGCGGAGCCGGGACGCGTCTCCGACGGTCGGTTCGCGTTCCGCCTCGCGCCCGGCACGTACGTCGCCGAGCTCGTGTGCCCGCTCCATCCCGCCGCGCCGATCGAGTTCGAGGTCGGCCCGGACGGGGCGGAGGGCGCGTGCGTGGCCGAATTCGGGCTCCGATGAGCGCTGTGGCTCCGGGGAGCCTGGTCGCGCACCCTTCCTCTCGGCCCCTGCTGTGTGCAGGGCGGATCAGCGGAAGGTGAAGGAGTCGTCATGCCGGGGCGAGTTCCACGCTCTCGATGCTGATCCACGGGGGCCTCCCCGCACGATGACCGACACACCCGAGCGCTCGCCTTCCTCCGATCGTCTCCGTCTCGCCGCTGCGCTCGTCCTCGCGGTGCTCGTCCTCGGGGCCCTGCTCCGGATCGGGCTGTACGCCGCATTCCACGACGGCGGCTTCGACGCGCTCGCGTTCGGCGGCGCGCTCGCCGCGGGCCTCGGGTTCGACCTCCTCTGCGCGGTCGCGGCGCTCTTCCCCGTGTGGCTCCTGCTTGGGACGCTGCGCCTTGCCGCGCTGCGGCAGCCGGTCGTCCGCGGGGCACTCCTGTTCGTGTTCGGCAGCGCGCTCGTGTTCGACGCCGCGGCGCAGGTGTGCTTCTTCGAGGAGTTCAACGCGCGCTACAACCACATCGCGCTCGACTACCTCATGTACCCGACCGAGGTGTTCGGGAACATCTGGGAGAGCTACGACGTGCCGCTCGTCGTCCTCGGCGCGCTCGCCGGCGGCGCCGGGATCGCGTGGGTGCTCGCTCGGCGGCTGCGCGGGCTCGAGTTCGGCCCGCTCGGGTTCGCCGCGCGCTGCCGCGGTGCGTTCGTCGCGACGCTCGCGAGCGGTGCGTGCGCGGGTGCCCTGTTCGCGCTGCCCGAGTCGATCGGCGCGAACCGCATCACGAACGAGATCGCGCAGAATGGGCTCGGCCAGCTCGTCCGCGCGTTCGTCACGGCGGAGCTCGACTACGAGCTCTACTACGAGACGCTCCCCGTCGCCGAGGCGCGCGCGCGCGCCGCGCGGCGGCTCGGCTTCCCCGCGCCGGACGCGCGCGAGCTCGGGGCCGAGCCGGGCCAGTTCGAGCTGCAGCGCGTGCTCGTCCCGCAGGAAGAGCGCGGCGACGCGCACCGCCTGGACGTCGTCGTCGTGATGCAAGAGAGCCTCGGCTCGAACTTCGTCGGCGTCCTCGGCGGCGAGGAGGGGCTCACGCCGGGACTCGACCGCTGGTCGCAGGACGGCCTGTTGCTCACGAACCTCGTCGCGAACGGCAACCGCACCGTGCGCGGGCTCGAGGGCGTCTTGTGCTCCTTCGTGCCCCTGCCGGGCGACTCCATGGTGAAGAAGCCCGGCGCGGTCGGCGTCGCGACGCTCGGGCAGGTGTACGCGGCGCAGGGCTACGCGACGTGTTTCCTGTACGGCGGCTACGGCCTGTTCGACCACATGAAGCCGTTCTTCACGCAGAACGGTTGGCACGAGTTCGTCGAGCAGCCCGACTACCCCTCCGACGCGTTCCGCACCGCGTGGGGCGTCGCGGACGAGTACATCTTCGACGCGCTGCTCCAGCGCCAGCAGGCGGCCGAGGCGAAGCGCGAGAACCTGTTCGCGACGGTGATGTCCGTGTCGAACCACCGTCCGTACGACGTCCCGAGCGGGCGCATCGACCTCGCGCGCTCGCGGAAGGCCGGCGTCAAGTACGCGGACTGGGCGCTCGCGCGCTACCTCGACCAGGCGCGCGCGGCGGGCGTGCTCGAGCACACGGTCGTGCTCGTCGTCGGCGACCACGGAGCGCGCGCGTACGGCCGCCAGCAGATCCCGGTCGGGAGCTACCGCATCCCGGCGCTCTTCCTCGCTCCCGACGCGCAGTGGCAGGGGAAGCGCCTCGAGCGGCTCTGCTCGCAGGTCGACCTCGCGCCGACCCTGCTCTCGCTCTCGCGCACGTCGTGCACGGCGCCGTTCTTCGGTCAAGACCTGCTCGCCACGCCCGACGCGCCCGGCCGCGCCTTCGTGCACCACAACAACGACATCGGGTTGCTCACGGACGACGTGCTCGTCGTGCTCGGCCTGAACAAGCAGACGTCGTTCTACCGGCGCTCGGGGCGGGCGAGCGACGAGCTCGCGCCCGTGCCCGCGGCCGAGGTCGGGGCCGAGCTCCTGGAACTCGAGAAGGACGCGGCGGCGGTGTTCCAGACGGCGTACGAGCTCTACCAGAACGGGCGTTTCGCCCTCCCCGCGCAGCACGCCACGGCGATGCGTTGATCGAGCGCGCCGGCGCGCGGACCGGCGGGGCCTCCACCCGCGTCGGCGTCGTCGTGGCGCGCGCACGTCGCTTCGGGACCGTCGTGGCCGGCGTCCGCGGCATCCGGTAGCTTCTCGCCCTCTCCACGAGGACGAAGCATGAGCACGCCGCTGAACGTCGCGCTGATCGGCCAGAAGTTCATGGGCCGGGCGCACTCGAACGCCTGGTCGCAGGTGAACAAGTTCTTCGACCTGCCGCGCCGCACGGCGCTGCACACGATCGCGGCGCGCAACGCCGAGGAACTCGGCCCCTTCGCCGCGAAGTGGGGGTGGGGGAAGTGGACGACGGACTGGCGCTCGCTCGCACGCGACCCCGAGGTGCACCTCGTCGACGTCGGCACGTCGAACGACGCGCACGCCGAGCAGGGAATCGCGATGCTCGAGGCGAAGAAGCACGTCGCGTGCGAGAAGCCGCTCGCGGGCACGCTCGAGGACGCGCGGGCGATGCGCGACGCGGCGAAGCGGGCGAAGACGAAGACCTTCGTCTGGTTCAACTACCGGCGCTGCCCGGCCGTCGCGCTCGCGCGGCAGATGATCGAGGAAGGGAAGCTCGGCCGCATCTACCACGTGCGCGCGACGTACCTGCAGAGCTGGGGCGGACCGGACACGCCGATGTCGTGGCGCTTCCAGAAGAAAGTCGCCGGCTCGGGCGCGCACGGCGACCTGAACGCGCACATCGTCGACCTCGCGCGCTTCCTGACCGGCGACGAGATCGTCGAGATCCACGGCGCCGTCGCGCGCACGTTCGTGACCGAGCGCACGGTGCCCGCTTCCACGGGGAAGGGCGGCATCGGCGCGGGGAGCGGGAAGAACGGCGCGAAGAAGGCGAAGTCGGACGTCGACGACGCCGTGCTGTTCCTCGCGAGCTTCAAGCAGGGCGCGATCGCGAGCTTCGAAGCGACGCGCGTCGCGACCGGGCGTCTCAACGCGAACGCGATCGAACTGAACGGCGAGAAGGGCGCCCTGCGCTTCGAGTTCGAGGCGATGAACGAGCTCTGGTTCCACGACGCGACGCTCGGGCCGCGCACGGCCGGGTGGCGGCGCATCGTCGCGACGTCGAGCGCGGGCGAGCACCCGTACGCGGCGAACTGGTGGCCCGACGCGCACGTCCTCGGCTACGAGCACGGCTTCGTGAACATGGCGGCGGACATCGTGCGCGTGCTCTCGGGCGAGAAGCCCGTCGTCGCGCTGCCCGACTTCGCCGATGCCTATGAGACGCAGCGCGTCCTCGAAGCGGCGCTGATCTCGGCGCGCGAGAAGAGCGCGGTCAAGCTGGCGGAAGTGCGCTGACGATTCCGGCCGTGCGCGGTCCTGGGGACGACGCTCCTGGCCGGCGCAGGCAGGTCTCCGGGGTCGGAAGCGATCCTTGAAGATTGTGCACTCGATGCACACTCTTCAAGGAATCGCAATTCGCCCCCGACCCCTCGTGAGCCTCGCATCGGGCCGTACACTTACGGACCTCACGCATCCCCCTGGACTGGAGCACTCCGCGCCATGCCCCGCCCCCTCTGCCTCTTCACCGGCCAATGGGCCGATCTCCCGCTCGAAACGCTCGCCGCGAAAGCGAAGGCGTTCGGTTACGACGGCCTCGAGCTCGCCTGCTGGGGCGATCACTTCGACGTGCAGCGAGCGCTCACGGAGAAGGACTACGCGAAGAAGAAGTGGGAGCTCCTCGCCGACCACGGCCTCGTCTCCTACGCGATCTCGAACCACCTGGTCGGCCAGGCCGTGTGCGACCGCATCGACGAGCGCCACCAGGCGATCTTGCCGAAGCACGTGTGGGGGAAGGGCGACGCGGAGGGCGTTCGCAAGCGCGCCGCGCAGGAGATGATCGACACGGGCAAGGCCGCGCGGAAGTTCTTCGACGCCGCGCCGAAGCACGTGAAGGAGCACCTCGCGAAGAAGACGAAGCGCACCGTCGTCGTCGGCTTCACGGGCTCGTCGATCTGGCCGTGCGCGTACTCGTTCCCGCCGAACACGCCGGGCATGATCGAGGAGGGCTTCGCCGACTTCGCGCGCCGCTGGCGGCCGATTCTCGACCAGTACGAGAAGCTCGACGTCAGCTTCGCGCTGGAAGTGCACCCGACCGAGATCGCGTTCGACATCGTTTCGTCGCGGCGCGCGCTTGCAGCGCTCGCGGACCACCCGCGCTTCAGCTTCAACTTCGACCCGTCGCACTTCGGGTACCAGGGCGTCGACTACCTCGCGTTCCTGCGCGAGTTCGGCGCGCGGACGTGGAACGTGCACGTGAAGGACGTCCACTGGGGCGCGCAAGGCGCCGAGGCCGGCGTCTTCGGCGGCCACAGCGACTTCGGCAGCGTCGGACGCTTCTGGGACTTCCGCTCGCCGGGCCGCGGTCGCATCGACTTCGAGGGCATCCTGCGCGTCCTGAACCACGCGGGATACCAAGGTCCGCTGACGGTGGAGTGGGAGGACCCGATGATGGACCGCGAGCACGGCGCGACCGAGGCGGCGGCGTTCGTGCGACGGCTCGACTTCCCGCGCAGCAACCGCGCGTTCGACGCCGCGTTCTCGGAGGCGTAGCATCCGGCCGGAGGGGGTCTTCCCGCCCCGGCACACCATGCGCTCGCTCTCCGCACTGCACTCGCTGTTCGCGAACCCGACCCCGGAGGCGGCCGCGCTGCTCCTCGACGTCTGCGCGCAGGTGCCCGGCATCGTGTTCGCGATCGGAGCCTCGGGCAAGATCGCCTTCTCGGGCGGGCGCGACATCGCGAACCTGCCGTTCGACTCGCGGACGACGGTCGGGCACGACTACCGACAGGTGCTCGCGGGGCACGACATCGCGCTGCGCGACATCGCGCGCGGGCTCGCCGGCGAGGAGTTCGAGACGAAGACCGAGTTCCTCGGGCGCTACTTCGAGACGCGCTACAACCCGCTCCGCGACGGCGCGGGCGTCGTCGGCCTGATCGGCATCGCGCACGACGTCACGAACCAGCGGCGGATGGAGCAGGAGCTCCAGCAGAGCCAGACGCTCTACCGCACGGTGATCGAGACGACGGACACGGGCTTCGTCATCCTCGACAAGGACGGGCTCGTCGTCGACGCGAACGACGAGTACTTGCGCATGACGGGCTACGAGCACCTCGAGGAGCTGCTCGGCCGCCGCGTGACGGAGTGGACGGCTCCGCACGACCTGGAGCGCAACGCGGAGGAGGTCGAGAAGTGCCTCCGGTTCGGCATGACGCGCAACCTGCGCGTCGACTACCTCGACCGCGAGGGCCGCATCGTCCCGATCGAGGTCAACGCGACGTACATCTACGTCGACGGCGAGCCGCGCATCCTCGCGCTGTGCCGCGACGTGAGCGAGCGCTTGCGGACGGAGGAGACGATCCGCCGCACGGAGGAGCGCTCCACGTCCGTGCTCGAGGCGATCGCGGATCCCGCGGTGGTCCTCGATTCGCGCGGGACGATCCTCGCGGTGAACGAGGGGTGGCGCGCGACGTTGCGCGCGTTCTCGTTCGCGCAGCGGATGAACGTCGGGCCGGGCGCGGACTACCTCGAGCTGTTCGAAGCCGCGGCCGCGGAAGGCGTGCGCGTCGCGGCGGAGTGCGCGGCGGGCATTCGCGACGTCCTCGCGGGCCGGAAGCTGCAGCACTCGATGGAGTTCGCCGTCGGCGAGGGCGACGAGCAGCGCTGGTACCTGAAGCGCGCGACGCGCCAGCGCGACGACGCGAACACGGTCGTCGTGATCCACGTCGATCTGACGGAGCAGAAGCGCGCGCAGCTCGCGATCCAGGCGAGCGAACGGCGCTTCCGCGCGCTCGTCGAGCTGTCGCCGGTCGGCGTGTTCCAGACCGACGCGCAGGGCGACTGCGTCTACGTCAACGCGAAGTGGTGCGCGCTCGCCGGGATGGAGCCCGATCGCGCGCGCGGGCGTGGTTGGGCGGACGCGTTGCACCCCGACGACCGGATCCGCGTGTACGAACAGTGGTATCGATCAACCCACACCGGCGAGCCCTTCGCGCTCGACTACCGCTTTCGTGATTCGAAGGGGCGCGTCACGTGGTTGCACGGGCGGGCCGTCCTCATCAAGGACGACGCGGGCAACGTGAAGGGCAGCGTGGGAACCGTCGACGAGATCTCGGACGTGCGTGTCCAGGAGATCGAGGCCCGACGCGCCCGACAAGGCGGCCAGGTCGAGCCGCCGGAGCTCGGACGTCGCGACCGTCGCACCGGGCTCGCGGACGCCCGCGACCTGCTCGTGGACCTCGCGTACCGCGCGACGGCGCGCAGCGAAGGCCGCAGTCTGGCGCTCGTGCGCATGGAGATCGACGCGCGCTCGCTCCCGCCCGGGCGCACGACGCCCGCGGAGCGCGACGACGCGCTCCGGGCGATCGCGCGGATCACCACGGGGCTGCTGCGCGCCGACGACCACGTCGCGATGCGCGGCGAGGAGGGCTTCCTGCTCGCGCTGCCCGGCGCCACGCCCGCCGGCGCGCGCGCGTGCGCCGAGCGCGTGCGCGGAGCGATCGAACGCTCCGCATGGCTCGGCAGCGCCGTCACCGTGAGCCTCGGCGTCGCGCACGGCAGCGATCAGGAGGGCGAGCTCGAACGCCTCTGCGTCGTCGCGGACGAACAGCTCGCAGCGGCGGTCCGCGCGGGCGGCAATCGCGTGCTGGCTCCGAGCTGAGGAGCGCGTCGGGCGCGCACTCCGGTGCGGCGGAGGGGCTCGGGGCCTCGTGACCGAGACCGGCGCGGAGCTCGGTCGCTGCGCATCGAAGGGTGTTGGGCGCCGCAGCGCGCGGCGAAGTCGGCCTGGAGGCTCGCCGGGGCGCGCGAGGACGGGTACAAGTTGCCCCGCGCGCCCGCACCGGACGCGCGCCCTCTCGGTCCTCTTCGAGCCCCCCCGCATGAAGAACGAGCCCGTGCCCGCGCTCCTCCCCCGGTTGTCGTTGATGATGTTCCTGCAGTACGCGATCTGGGGCGCGTGGCTGCCGATCCTGTTCCCGTTCCTCGCGGGTCACCGGCACTTCACGAACGATCAGATCGGCTGGATGTTCGCGGTGGGGGCCCTGGGCGCGATCATCGCCCCCTTCATCGCGGGCCAGGTCGCGGACCGCTGGTTCGCGACGCAGAAGTTCCTCGGCGTGCTGCATCTCGGCGGCGCCGTGCTCATGTGGCAGCTCGCGGAGATCGCGACGTTCGACGGCTTCTTGTGGTTCTCGTTCGCGTATTCGCTCCTGTACTGCCCGACGATGCCGCTGACGAACAGCCTCGCGTTCCACCACCTGCCCGACGCGAACGCGCAGTTCGGCAAGGTCCGCCTGTGGGGCACGATCGGCTGGATCGCGGTCGGCATCGCGATGGGGCAGTGGCTCCTGCACCAGCACACGCCCGACGCGGCGAAGGAGGTCGTCGAGGCGGCGCAGAACGCCGGCCGCGCGGACGCGTTCAAGCTCGCGTCCATCCTGGGCGGGCTGATGGGCGTCTACTGCTTCACGCTGCCGAACACACCGCCGCAGATGGGCAAGAAGAACGTCGCGATCGCCGAGGCCTTCGAGGCCGTGTCCAAGAACCCGCTGCTCACGCTCTTCCTGCTCACGATCCCGATCGCGTGCATCCACCAGTTCTACTTCGTGCACACGTCGGGCTTCCTGTCCGCGTTCCAGTCCGACGCGGCCGCCGCGATCAACCAGGTGTTCGGCGTCGGCGGCGGCGGGCTGATGACGGTCGGGCAGATGACCGAGATCCTCGTGCTCGCGGTCGTGCCGCTCGTCGCGCGCTGGACGTCGCGCAAGACGATCCTCGTCGTCGGGACGATCGCCTACGCCGTCCGCATGGCGCTCTTCGCGTACGTGCACGAGCTGCCGCTGCCGCCGATCCTGACGCTCGTCCTTGGGGTCGCGCTGCACGGCGTGTGCTTCGGTTGCTTCATCTTCCTCGCGTTCATGATCATCGACGAAGAGGCGCCGAAGGACGTGCGCGCGAGCACGCAGAGCCTCTACAACCTCGTCATCGTCGGCCTCGGCATCATCGTCGGGAGCATGGTGTCGACGAGCATCGCGACGTGGGCGCAGCACGGCGCTCCGGCCCTCGACTACGCGAACGCCGAGCACACGCGCTCCTTGTTCTCGATCCCGATGTGGGCCTCGTTCGGGGTCCTCGTCCTCCTGCTCGCGTTCTACCCCGGCGGCAAGCGCGCGCCGGTCGCCTGAGGGTTCCACTCCATGATCGAAGCCCTGCTCCTCGCGCTCGCCGCGCACGCTCCGCTGCAAGGTCCGTCCGTCAGCCCGCGCGACCGCGACCCGTGGGTGTTCCGTAGCGTCCTCGACCAGCGCCCGCGCATCGTGACGCTCGCGCTGAACGAGGAGATGTGGGTCGCCTACGACGCGCAGACCTGCGGCCTGTACAAGTGCTGGAAGGGCGGCGTCGACCTCAAGGGCGCCGTCTACACGACCGTGCACGGCGACCAGCCGCTCACGCGCGGCCCCGTGTACACGCTCGGCGTCGACGGCGTCGTGTGGGGGCGGAGAAGGACGGGAAGGCGCTCGACGTGAAGACGAACTGGCGCGGGTACTTCCTCAAGGAGGGCCGCGCCCACTTCCTGTACGAGGTCGTGCTGCCCGACGGCGTGCGCCTCTCGATCCAGGAGACGCCGGACTACTTCACGAGCGAGCAGGTGCTGCCCGAGCCGGCGCTCGACGAGCTCGCGCTCGTGCACGGGTTGCCGACGCTCTACCGGAGCTTCCTCGTCGACGCGATCCCCGACGGCGTCCTGCTCTACGCGCGCCTGCGCAGCGACGGCGAGCACCTTCTGCGCCGCGAGCTCTACCCGCCCGGCGTGCTGCGCAACGAGCGCGTCCTCGAGGACGCGAGCAACGCCGCGTCGGCGAAGAAGACGTTCGTGTCGGAGCTCGTGTTCAGCCAGGCGTCGCTCCTGGCGAACGTCGTGTCCTTCTACGAGCCGCTGCCGGATCTGCCCGCGGCCGACAAGGCCAAGGGGGACGCGAAACCGGCCGCGAAGCAGCCCGCCGCGCCGAAATCGAACGGCGATGCGCCCGCCGAACCCAAGCAGGACCGCTGACCATGCGCGCGCTCACCGCCCTGCTCCTCGCGTCCTCTGCGTTCGTCGTCGCGCCGCGCGCGTCCGCCCAGGACGACGGACGTCCGCGCCAGCCCGGCCTCTGGGCGCGCTTCTATTTCGCGGGGAAGCCGATGGAGAAGCTCCCCGTGCTCGTCGCGAACCAGACGCCGAACGTGTCCGTGCTGCTCGACGTGCTCGACCTCGAGAGCGGCGAGAACGGCACGGCGCCGGGCTGCGGCGACATGACGTCGACGTTCGTCGCGCGCGTCGAGGGCTTCCTCGAGGTGACGACGCCGGGCCGCTACGGCCTGCGGCTCACGAGCGACGACGGCTCGCGCCTCGCGCTCGACGGCCGCACCGTGATCGATCACGACGGTCTGCACGCGCCGAAGGCGAAGGACGCCGATGTGGAGCTCGCGGCCGGCGTGCACGCGCTCGGGATCGAGTTCTTCCAGACGTACGGAGGTTGGACCCTCAAGCTCGAGTGGAAGAAGCCCGGCGCGTCGGCGTGGGAGGTCGTGCCGAAGACGGCATTGAGCTCGCACGCGGGCGAGATGCGCATCACGTCGCCGGGCGTGAAGAAGGTGCTCCTTCCGCTCGAGAAGGGCTCGCCGGGCGACGGTCAGCCGCTGGTCGACGTGCACCCCGCGTACGACCTCTCGACCGTGCGGCCCGAGTCGTTCGAGCCGCGCGTCGGCGGGCTCGCGTTCTCGGACGATGGGAAGCTGTACGTGTCGACGTGGGACCCCGAGGGTTGCGTGTACGTCCTCGACGGCGTGCAGCAGGACGACCGCTCGAAGATCACGGCGAAGAAGATCGCGGCGGGGCTCGCGGAGCCGCTCGGGCTCGCGTTCGTCGGTAAGCGCCTCTTCGTGCTGCAGAAACAGGAGCTGACGGAGCTCCTCGACGACGACGGCGACGGCGTCATCGACCACTACGCCGCGATCTCGAGCGACTGGGGCGTCACGGCGAACTTCCACGAGTTCGCCTTCGGCCTCGTGTTCAAGGACGGGTGGTTCTACGCGAACCTCGCGACCGCGATCGACCCGGGCGGTCGCAGCACGCGGCCGCAGAACGAGGACCGCGGCAAGACGATCCGCATCCGCCTCACGGACGGCAAGGTCGAGACCGTCGCGACGGGCGAGCGCACGCCGAATGGCATCGGTCTCGGCGTCGACGGCGAGATCTTCTTCTGCGACAACCAGGGCGACTGGCTGCCCTCGTCGAAGCTGATCCACCTGCAACCCGGCGCGTTCTACGGCTCGCGCAGTGTCTTGCTCGACCGGGCGAAGGACCTGAAGGAGACGCCGCCCGCGCTGTGGCTGCCGCAGAACGAGATCGGGAACTCGCCCGGACAACCGGGTCTGATCCCCGACGGCCACGGCCCGTACTCGGGTCAGATGTGCCACGGCGAGGTGACGCACGGCGGCGTGAAGCGCGACGTGCTCGAGAAGATCGAGGGCGCGTACCAAGGCGCGGTGTTCCGCTGGACGCAGGGCCTCGAAGCGGGCGTGAACCGCCTCGTGTTCGGCCCGGACAAGGCGCTCTACGTCGGCGGCATCGGCTCGACGGGCAACTGGGGGCAAGAGGGCAAGAAGCGCTTCGGGCTCCAGCGGTTGAGGTTCAACGGCCGCGTGCCGTTCGAGCCGCTCGCGTTGCGCGCGAAGAGCGACGGGTTCGAGCTCGAGTTCACGGAGCCGCTCGCGCTCGGCGTGGGTTGGGAGGCCGAGAACTACCTCGTGCAGCAGTGGCACTACGTGCCCACGGACGAATACGGCGGTCCGAAGGTCGGCGAGGAGACGCTGAAGGTCTCCGCCGTGCGCGTCTCGGACGACCGGCGCAAGGTCGACCTGTGGATCGACGGGCTGAAGGCGGGGAGCGTCGTCTACCTGCGACTCGTCGGCGGCTTGCTCTCCGAAAGCGGGCGCGCGCCGTGGACGACAGAGGCGTGGTACACGCTGAATCGCATCCCGAAGAACCTCGCGCGCGATCGCTCGGCAGCGGCGAAGGCCCAGCAGGCATCGGGGCCCGCGCAGAACGTGCTCACGGCGGAGGAGCGTGCGGCGGGCTGGCGCCTCCTCTTCGACGGCACGACGACGAACGGCTGGCGCGGCTACAAGCAGGCTGCGCTGCCCGCGGGGTGGCGCGTGATCGACGGCGCGCTCGTGCGCGAAGCGGGCGGCGGCGACATCGTGACGGAGGAGGAGTTCGCCGACCTCGAGCTCGAGCTCGACTGGAAGCTCGCCGAAGGCGGCAACAGCGGCGTCTTCTTCCACGTGATGGAGGACAAGGGCTACCCGTGGGAGACCGGGCCGGAGATGCAGATCCTCGACAACGACCGGCACGGCGACGGGAAGAACCCGCTGACGTCCGCGGGCTCGAACTACGCTCTGCACGCGCCGCCGTCCGACGTCACGCGACCGATCGGCCTGTGGAACCGCGCGCGGCTCGTCGTGAAGGGGAGCCACGTCGAGCACTGGCTCAACGGCAAGAAGCTCGTCGAGTACGAGCTGTGGACCGACGAGTGGAAGGCGCTCGTCGCCGCGAGCAAGTTCGCGTCGATGCCGGCCTACGGCCTCGCGAGGAAGGGCCGGATCGCGCTGCAGGACCACGGTGATCGCGTCGAGTTCCGCAACGTCAAGGTGCGTACGCCGCGGTAGGCGTTCGAGCGCCTCGCCGCGCACGCGACGCGCGGCGAGGCTACTTCGCACCGAGCGTTCCCCGCGCGTGGCTCCGAGCGCCCGCGGCGACTAAGATCGAGACGTGAGCAGCGCCCGGAACCTGGTGGTCAAGCGCGGCGAGGTGCACGTCCTCTTCGCGTACGACGTCGGCCTCTCGATCGACCTCGCGCGCTCGAAGCAGCACATCACCGACCTGACCGAAGTTGCGGAGATCAAGCACCGCGGCCACGCGCCGCGCTACTTCCAGTTCGACCCGCCGCCGCTGCGCGTGACGCAGAAGGTGAGCTCGATCCAGATCGACGCGCACACGACGAAGGCCGCGGTCGAGGTGCTCGTCTACGACTTCGGCGGCGTCTCGGTCGCGTACGAGATCCCGTTCGAGGGGCCGCTCGAGGACCTCGTGCGCCTCTCGTGCGAGCTCGCGTCGAGCACCGTGCTCCGCGA
The DNA here is from genome assembly GCA_016714045.1 of Planctomycetota bacterium. GTDB lineage: Bacteria > Planctomycetota > UBA1135 > UBA1135 > JADJNY01. The sequence continues at coordinate 876,070 of JADJNY010000001.1, forward strand.
GGACTCGCTCGAGCGCGTGCAGGCGCTCCTCGCCGTGATCGAGCCCGCGGTGAACAAGGCCGCGATCGCGCCGCTGACCGAGGACTACACGATCTTCCTCGTCGAGGAGTTCCAGCGCGACGTCGCGCCGGACGAGCTCGTCACGCAGAACGCGAGCACGATCGCGCGCATCCTGCGCTCGGAGACGGACGAGCTCTCCGAGCAGGAGACGGTCGAGGCCGTCTCGAACCGCGTCTCGTTCGGCACGCGGGACGTTGCGGTGATCGACTGGAACGCGGCGCTGCTCTACGACAAGGAGAGCGAGGACACGCGCGCGGTGCTCGAGTTCGCCAACCTCCAGCTGCTCGAGCTGCGCTTCCTCGACGAGGAGCTCGATCGCGCGCTCGATCGTTCCTACGAGCTGATCGGGAAGCGCGGCGGCTTCGCATCGCTTCGCATGCCGGGTGAAACGCGCAAGGAGCTCGGCCGCGTCGCACGGCTCCAGGTCGACAGCGCGATCCTGTTCGAGCGCGTCAACAACGCGCTCAAGCTGCTCGGCGACCAGTACCTCGCGCGCGTCTACCGCGCCGCCTCCCAGCGCTACCGCCTGCACGAGTGGAACACGACGCTGCTGCGCAAGCTCGAGACGATCGAGAACATCTACGACAAGGTCCACGACCAGTCGGCCGGCTTCCGCATGGAGATGCTCGAGTGGATCATCGTGATCCTCTTCGTCGTCGACATCGTCCTGGTCCTGTTCCAGGGCCACTGATCCGCCCTCTCCCAACTAGAACTCCGTGTTCGATTGGACCGGTCCTCCGGTCCGATCGAACGCGGAGTCCGGGATGCGAAGCACCCGCTGTGTTCCGTTGCGCCGCTCTCTCCTCGGCTCTGCACCCGCCTGACGGCTCCCTCCGTCGCGAGTCACCCCGCCCAACGAAACGCGGGGCCCATCGGCCCCGCGTCCCACGCCGCACCGCACGCGCAGCTCAATCCCCCGTCGCCGGCTTCCCCGCCTCACCCCCCAGCCACTTCGCCTTGTTCTTCTCCCACCACTCGAGCCACGCCTTGTTCGTGTCGCCGACATCGACGCCCGCGAGCTGACGCGCCGCGCGACGCAAGACCACCGACTCCGTCACGGACGTCACCACGAGCTCCCCGCTGACCGCTGCCTCGGTCGACATCCCCTCGATCAGCGTGTTGATCTGCGGGTCCGCGACCGCCTGGAACTGCGCGACCTCGACGTCGAAGTCCTGGATGTACGCGCGCTGCGTGCCGACGAAGATGTGCGAGTGCGGGAGTCGGTCCCCGCCGCCCGCGCCAGCCGCGACCGCCGCCATCCGGGCCATCACGGGCTCGAGCGCCGCCGCGTAGCCCATGTTCCCGAGCGCCTCGGTCGCGCGCTGGCGCACGGTTGCGTTCGGGCTCGACATCGCCTTGATGACGGGCAACGTCACCGCCGGGTCGGCGACGGCCTTGAGCGCGAGCGAGGCGCCGCGGCGCACGTCCTCCGACGGATCGAGCACGGCGTGCAGGAGGAGCGGCTTGACGCTCTCGCCGGGCATCAGGCGGCGCAGCGCGAGCGCCGCGAACTCGCGGCGCGTGATGATCTGCGAGCGCAGCTCCTTCTCGAGGTCCGCGCGCAGCGCGTCGTCCGCGGGGAGCTTCTTCAGCTCGTTCACCGCGAGCTCGCGGACCGTGACGGGCGCGCCGGCGCCGAAGCGCAGGAGCTCCTCCTTCGCCTTCGGCAGCGCCTCGGTCGCCACGTCGAGCGACGGCACGGTCAAGAGCCACCGGCGCGCGAGCAGCTCGAGCGCTTCCTTGCGGTCGGGCTCACCGCGCAGGACGAACTCGAGCTGGTCGAGGCCTTCCTGCACGAGCCCGCGGTCGAGCGCGAGGCGCGCGAGCTCGAGCCGGTGCTCGGGCACCTTGAGGTTCGCCTTCGAGCGCGCGGCCTCGAACGCGGCGAGCGCGTCCTTCTCGAGCTCGACGCCGGTCACCTGTCCGGCGCGCAGCGCCTTCCACTGGCCCTTCGACTGGTACTCCCACGCGCCGTTCGTCTGGCGGGCGAGCACGCGGATCTTCTGGCCGCTGTCCAACTCGAGGATGCAGCGTCGCTCGCCCTCGATCGCGTCGCCGCACGAGGCGGCGTTCGGGCTCGCGAAGGCGAGCGGCGCGGGGGTCGAGAGGAGCGCGAGGAGGAGGAGGAAGCGCAGGTTCGTGGATCGCATGAGTTCGGGTTCTCCGGGTTCGAGCCGAGCCGTCGAGCACGTGGCCTGGCATCCACGTCGGCGCGCGTCGGGCGCGCGGGCCGGGCACATTCTACGCCAAGAAAGTTCGGCTCCGCGATCCGCGCGCGTCGAGCGCGGAACCGCACGTCGAGCGTGCGGCGCTGCACGTCGAGGTGTGCATCGACGTGGATCGGAGCGCGTGGGACGGGGGTGAGCGGACGCGAGCTGCATGCGGCCCGAGCGGGTGGTCGAGCGCAGTCCCGGCGCGCTCGGGATGGTCTGTCTCTGCGCTAGGACAGGCCGGCGTCGGCACGGCACGAGGACCTCGGGCTCGTCGCACGCTCGCGGCGGACGGCGCTGGGGTCGTGACTCGCGGATCGGGCTGAGCTAGCGTCGCCCGCGATGCCCACCCTGCCTGCGCTCCTCTCCGTGCTGATCACCGCGTTCGCGGCGTCGCAGAAGCCCGGCCTCGATCCCGCGTCGGCGGCGCGCGAGGACGTACTGAGCGCCGGGTTCTTCACGTGGACGGTGCGCACGGAGCTCGGCACGGAGCGCGGCTCGCTCGGCAAGGCGCAGCTCGAGGCGCTCCCGAGCGCGCGGGTCGAGCCGGGGCGCGACGGGCTCCACTTCGCGTCGGTCGGGACGAGCGAGGGCGAGCTTGCGTGGGTCGAGCTCGCGCCGCTCGACGCGCCGCCGTTCCGCGACGTCGTGTGCAGTTGGAACGCGCGCGTGCCATCGGGCGCGGGCGTGAGCTTCGAACTGCGCGTCGCGGGCGAGGCAGGGGCTTGGTCGCCCTGGCTCCACGTGGGGGACTGGGGCGAGCCCGTGCCGGGCGAACGCGTGCTGTCCTTCGACGGCGGGAAGGTCGACGTCGACGCGTTCACGGGCGCGCGTCTCTTCGGGCGCGTGCAACTGCGCGTGCGCGCGGCGCGTGCGGCGGGCGCGAAGCTGGACGCCGGGCCCGCCACGGTGGAGTCCGTCGTGCTCGAGCGCGTCAGCGTCTGCGTCAGCGACCGCGAGTCCGACGCGGAGGCCGTGTTCGCGGCGTGGAACGCGAAGCACCCGGGCGTCGGCTGCGTGCCCACGGGCGGGACGGGGTCCCCGCACCCCGGCCGCGGCGTCGCGCTCGACGTCCCGTTCCGGAGCCAGAAGAGCGAGGACCCAGCGATCGCGAGCCGCATCTGCTCGCCGACGTCGCTCGCGATGGTGCTCGCGTACCGCGGCGTCGACGTGCCGACCGCGGAGGTCGCGCGCGTGTGCTACGACGCCGAGCACGCGCTCTACGGCAATTGGACGCGCGCGATCCAGGGCGCCTTCACGCTCGGCGTGCCGGGCTACCTGACGCGCTTCGGCGGGTGGCGCGACGTCGAGCGCACGCTCGCGCGCGGAGAGCCGCTCGTGATCAGCATCGGCGTGAAGAAGGGCCAGCTCACGGGCGCGCCGTACGAGTCGACGAGCGGGCACCTGCTCGTGCTGCGCGGCTTCGACAAGAACGGCGACGGCCTCGTGAACGATCCCGCAGCCGTCGATGCGAAGCGCGGTCGGTGCACGTACAAGCGCTCCGAGCTCGAGACCTGCTGGCTCGCGCGCGGCGGGACGGCCTACGTGCTCCTGCCGCGGCCCGAGGCGCAGCCGAAGTAGCGCGGGGCGCGGATCCTTGCGGTGGAGTGCCGGCGGTCGAGCCTTGGCCGCGTGGAACGGAGCGTCCGTTCCTCGACGGTTCGCTCCATCCGCCCCGTGACCCCGGCGCGATGCCTGACGGCGTGACGCGCGCGGGGGATCGGGCTATGGGGGGCATGCTCCCCGTAGCCGCGGCGGTGTTCGGCTTCGCGACACCGCTCGTCCAGCTCCTCTCCGCGGGCCCGATCCAGCACCCGTTCCCGTGCGGCCCCGAGATCGTCGGAGTCGACTTCGCGTGCAGCACGTGGTCGATCCACTTCGACACGGCGCGTGCGAGCGGCGTCCCCGACGAGGAAGCCATCGACCGTTTCCACTGGCTTCGCGACGGCTCGTACCGCTCGGCTCGGATCGATGTCGACGCGGGGGAGCTCGTGCTCGAGCCGTCCGCCGTCGGCGCGGAGGGGGAGGCCGAGGTCGTGTTCGTTCGCTCCTTCCACGTCGTGACGGGCGCGCGCTGGATCACGAGCTTCGGCGCGCGCGTCGAAGGCGATGCCGCGCTTTTCGTGGACGCGCGCGCGTTGCGCTTCGGAACGTGGTCCGAGTGGGTTTCGCTCGGGCGGTCGGGCGCGGAGATCGAAGGGGAAGCACCGTACGTGGCGGCTGGGCTCTGCGTCGATGCGGAAGGCCTGCACCTCGACCCGCTCGTGCAGGAAACGCAGGTCCGCCTGCGCGCGCGTGCAGCGCGGCTCGGGGCGCGCGTCCACGTGAGCGAGTTCACCGTGTCGAGCGTGGATCCCGGACGGGCGGCGCATCACACCCCTCAAGGGGGGTGCAGTCTCGCTCCCGCGCCGAAGCAAGGCCTCCTCGCGCTCGCACTCCCCGCGGACGACGAGCACGCGCGTCTCTCCGAGTGCGCGTCGCGCCGGCGCCTCCTCACCGCTCTCGCCGCGCGGCGCGGCGTCGTGCTCGCGGAGTGCGAACTCGCGCGGCTCGCCTCGCTCGAGCGCTCGCCCGCGGAGGTCGTCGATGGCCTGCGCGCGGCGGGGCTCACGTCGCGCGCGCGGTTCTTCGCGCTCTTCCACGAGGTCGCCAACGTGCTGAACGGCGAGCGCGCGCTCGTCGTCGAGGTGGCGCCCGCGCCGGGGATGAACGAGCGCCTCGCGACGCCGCAGAACGCCCGCCACTGGGTCGCGCTCCTCGGCCTCTTGCCCGGGTACCGCGTGGAGGTGCTCGACCCGGCGCGCGACGGAGCGGACGCGCGCTTCGTGTGCACGGAGGAAGAGCTCGCCGCGCGCTGGATGCGCACGTGCGGCGTCGGCTACGTGGTGCGCTGCGCACCGGAGTGATGCGCGCGACGCCGCCCCAGCGACGCGCTCCTCCAGGCGACCCGCCGCGTCACGGACAGATCGTGAACCGCAGCGCGTTCGTCAGGCTCGTCCCGAAACCCGCCGGGTCCTGCAGGTCGCGCGAGTACCACTGCGCGCTGATCGTCGCACCCGTGACGAGCTCCGGATCGAGTCCCGTCCGGATCCGCGCATTGAAGTCGAACGCGAACGTCCCGCTGCAGTCGTTCGGCGGCGGGTTCCCGCCCGAGTTCTGCGCGCCGACGCGGCGGAACGGCTGCGCGACGAGCAGCGAGCCGCCCTGGAACGGCGCGAACGCCGAGTCGTAGCCGTAGATCAGGAATCCCGACTTGTTGTTGAGCACGTCGCTCGCGGTGACCCAGAACGGCGTGAGCGCGCTCGCGCTCGGCGTCCCGGAGTACCCGACGCTCGGCAGGCAGCCCTGCGAGTTGGGCTTCCCGCGCCCGTACTCGGTCGGCGCGTTCGACGCGCGGTAGCGCCGCGCGAACACGTCGGTGAGGTTGGACTGCGCGTCGTACGCGACCGCGAGCACGTTGCCCGCGGGCGCGAGCGCCACGTTGCTCCGCGTCGCGAACCCGACGTTCTCGTTCACCACGACCTCGCCCGAGATCGGCTGCGCGTTCGCGTCGAAACGGCGCAGCACGATGCGCGGCGCGCCCTGCGACCAGTCCGTCCACGTCACGACGAAGCTGCCGTCCTGCGCCGCGGCGACGCGCGCCTCGACTTGATCGCTCGCGGTCGTCGTGTTGACGCGGAACGGCGCTCCGATCGGCGCGCCCGCCGTCGTGTACCTGCGGCACATCACCGCGTTCCCGCTGCCGTCCCCGGTCGCGTCCTGGTAGACGAGCACGAAGCGGTCGAGCCCGTCGACGGCCATGCGCGGCTCGCGCTGGTCGCCGTCCGCGTAGGGGAGCAGCGGGAACTCCGTCGCGTCGAGCGAGTTGCCAGTCGCGTCGAAGCGCCGGCCCCACAGGTTGAGTCCGTTCCCGACGCCGCCCGTGCCGGAGAAGTCGACGAACGCGACGAGGATCGTCCCGTTCGAGGCCTGCGCGAGCGCCGGATCGACCTGCGCGTCGTTGTCCCAGGACGCGACGCGCACGTCGCCCGTGAGCGGCGCGCCCGCGTCCGTGAAGATGCGGAAGAACGCATCGCCATCCCAGTCGGCCGACCACGCGACGAGGAATCCGCCGCCGACGCGGGGTGCGATCAACGGCCGCCACGCGGAGGCGGCGCCGGCGACGTTGACCTGGAACTCGTTCGTCGCGAAGGTCCCGTTCGCGTTCAGGAGCCGCGCGAAGAGGCCCATCTGCTCGCCGTCGTAGCCGTGCCGATCGCTCCACGCGACGAGCACGCGTCCGCCGGAGGACCACGCGATCGCGGGCTCGTCCTGGACCTCGAGGTTCAGCGTGGTGTTGATCCACAGGTCCGGCGTGAGCGGCGCGAGCGTCGCGTCCGTCCAGCGCGCGAAGACGTCCTGGCCCGCGCTCCACGTGAAGGCGAAGACGCCCGATGCGCTGCGCGTCACGTCGCACCACAGCTGGTCGTAGGACGTCGACTGCGACACGAAGAGGTCGGCCGACATCGGCCCGAAGTTCGGGCACTGCGCGGTCGCGTTCGGGAGGAAAGAACTTCCAGCGAGGAGCGCGGTGACGACGGAGACGGGCGTCCAGAGGTGCATTCCTCGGACAGGCTACCAGGGGTTTCCGAAGCGCGCCTCTGCGGGCTGGACGCGGCGCGCGCGCCGCGGTACGAGCGTGGGCATGGACACGCGCTCCTTCCCGCTCGTCGCGCCGTTCGGCCTCGCGCTGTTCGCCCTCGGCGCGTGTCAGACCCTCTCGATCCGGACGAGTCGGCGCGACCCCGAGCCCGCGATCCGACTCGACCTCGCCGAGCACGTACACGTCCGAGCGCCGGACGCGGACGAGGCGACGCGCGCGAAGGACACGCTCCAACTCGGCTTCGCGTGGGTCGATCGTCAGCGCGACGACGAGGATCCGGTGCGCGACGCCTTCTCGGGGTGGTCCTTGTGGTTCGCGCATGACCTCTGGTCCGGCGTCGTGCGGCCGGCCGTCGAGGCCGGCGCCGGCTACTCGGAGCACTCCGTCGTCGGGTTCAAGGAGCCGCTGCTCGAGATCTACCGCGTGTGCGCGGGTGGGAAGCTCACGCTCCAACCCGAGGGCTCGCCGCTGTCGGCCTACGGCCGGATGGGGTGGTTCTACCGGTTCTCGTGGGACCCGTCGTTCGAGGCCGAGCCCTACGACCAGGACGGCGGCGGCTACTACCTCGGCACCGGGCTCGAGGTGCAGTTCGACAGTCCGGTGCGCGGCGGCGTGTTCGTCGACTACTTCAAGGGCCACGGCGTCGATCCGCTGGAGGAGCGGATGTTCGGGATCTCCGTGGGCGTCGCGTTCTGAGCGCTGGCTCGGCGCACGCCGCAGAACGGCGCGCGTCCGACCGCGGTCACCGCTGGAAGATCGGCAACAGGCCGAGCGGGATCTCGAGGAAGAGGGCGTTCATCGCCGTCGCGTACGCGTCGCCGAACTGCGCATCGTGCCACGAGCCGTCGTCCCGCTGCGTGACGAGCACGGAGCGCGTCTCGTCGCGCACCCAGCGCTCGAACACCTTCGGATCCGCGTGCTGCCAGAGGCACTGCGCGACGTAGAGGCGCTCGTAATAGCGGCAGTAGAGGCGCCGCGTGTCCTTCTTCCAACTCGACGGCTCGAGCGGGTTCGGCGCGAACGCCGCCTCGGGGTCGGAGCGCGCTTCGAGCGCGCGGAAGAGCCACGCCCAACCCTCCTCGACCTCGGTCCCGCCGTACGTGCCGGCGGCGTTCAGCGTCGCGACGGAAGCGGCCGTGAGCGCCACGCTCGAGGCCGGATCGCCGAGCGCGTAGCGGAACGAGCCGTCCTCCTTCTGCGAGCGGCGCACGTACTCGATCGCGCGTCCGACCGTCGTCGCGTCGACGCCGACGCCCGCGTCGCGCGCGCCGCGCAGCGCCTGCACGAGCGTGATCGTGATCGAGCCCTCGTGTTCGAGCGACTTCCGCGGCTCGTAGAACCAGCCGCCCTCGAGGCCTTGCGCGCGCTCGATGCAGCGCAGCGAGAGCGAGAGCGACTGCGCGATGCGCGCGCCGCGCTCCGTGTGCGTCGACATCGTCCACGCTTGCGAGAGCGCGAGCGACGCGAAGCCGTGGCCGTGCATGCGCGAGAGCGCGTCGCCGTCCTGCGACAGGTAGCCCGGCGTCGTCGCGTTCGGGTCGAGCTCGCAGCGGTCGAGCAGCCGGTCGATCACCGTCGCGAGCGCCGCGCCGTGGGGGCCGCGTCCTGGCTGGCTCCCGCCGCCCATCCACGCGAGCGCGGCGAGCGCGTCGACCGCCAGCGGCGCGAAGCCGCGACCCTCGGCCTCGGTCAGTCCGTGCGGCGGCAGCGAACCGTCGGGCGACTCGGCGGCGAGCGCCGCGAGCCGGTCGAGGGCGCGCTGGAGCGAGCGCTCCGCCGCGTCGTCGATGCGCGTCTCGGGCGGGGGAGGCGGCACGGCGCTCGGGCCGAGCTGCACGCGCGTCGAGCGTTCGTCGCGGCGCTTCGCGGGCTCCGTCGCGCGCGGATCCTCCGCGCCCTCGCCGCGCGCCGCGGCCGCGAGCACGAGCGTTCCGGCGACGAACGCGGCGAAGCGAGCGGAGCGCGAGGTCGAAGCGCCGTTCATCGCGCGCATGCTAGCAGGGGCGCGCGCTCCGCTCCGTCCCACGCGGGGACGGTCGGGCGCGTCCTCGACGTGCCTCACGGCTTGCGGTTCAGGCGCTTGTAGTAGGCGTCGATCCAGTCGCGGTAGCGCGGGGGCAGGTCGCCGCCGCCCTGCATTCGGAAGACCTCGCGCGCGTGCTCCGGCAGATCGCCCCAGCGGTCGCGCGCTCCGTCCGCGCCCGACCCGGGGCCGGCGGCGCGCTTCGACGGATCGCCCGCGCGCTCGTTCTGACCGTCCGGACCGCTCGGCTGCGAGCCGTCCTTCGGGTTCTGCGCACGGCCCTGGCCCTGCTCGCCCTGGCCGGCGTTCTTCTCGCCACCCGGCTTGGGCTTGGGCTTCCCTTGGCCCTCGCGCCCGCCGGACTCGCCCGGCTGCTGGCCCGGCTCGCTCCCGCCGGATTCGGGGGTGCTCGGCGTCGCCTCGCGGCCCGTGCTCTCCTGACCGCCGCGATCGAGCGGGCTCGACTCGCCCTCGCCCTGGGGCGTGGGCGACGAGCCCGAGCTGCCCGAGGACGAGCGGCCCGAGTTCGACGACGAGCTGCCGCCGCCGCCGCCCGAGGACGAGTTCTGCGCCGCGAGCTCGAGGATCTTGTCGATGCCCTCGAGCACCGCTTCGCCGCGCTGCTTCGTCGTCTTCAAGAGCTCGGCGCGCGTCGAGGTGGCGGAGAGCCGCGCGGTGCGCGCTTCGTCGAGCAGCTTGTCGATGCGGCGCAGGTCGCGCTCGACCGCGCCGAAGAGCCGGCGGAGCTCCTCCTGCGCGTCGCCGCCTCCCGCTCCGACGGCGTGCGGCTCCTGCACGCGCACGCGCGCGTGCGCGGACGAGAGCTGCGCAGGCGCGCGCGCGTGCGCTGACGAGCGCGTAGCGGCGGTCGGGAGGGCCACGAACAGGAGCAGGAACGAGGCGATGCGCATCATGGGTCTCCTGAGGGCAGTCTAGAGCGGCCCTGCGTTCGGTCACCGCTTCCGCCGCGAATCCACGGCAAGGAATGCGTGCCGACGCAGAGCCCAGTCGTTCTTTCGGCGTCGGGCGCGTGGGAGCCGGAGCGCTTTGGGCGCCCGGGTCGCGTTCGACGTCCGCGAGGCGGTCCTCGTCCCGCGCGGCGAGGGAAACGCAGGGCGCGCGGCCGAGCGATCCGCGCCGCGCGCTCCGGAAACGCCGCGGCCCGCGCGGTTTGGCGCGGGCCGCGGCGACGCTCCCGAGCGTCCGACGCTCAGGGCTTCTTGTTCAGCCGCTTGTAGTAGGCATCGATCCACTCGCGATAGCGTGGAGGCAGGTCGCCGCCGCCCTGCATGCGGAAGACCTCGCGCGCGTGCTCGGGCAGGTCGCCCCAGCGGTCCAGGTTCGACGGCTGAGCGCCGGTCGGTTCGCTCGCGCCGCTCGGCGGGGTCCCGCCCGCGACGTTCTCGCCGAGGCCGGGACGGCCCTGGTTGCCGCGCGGATCGCCGTTCTTCTGCGCGCCCGGTTGCTTGCCGCCCGGACGCTGACCGCCGGGTTCCTGACCGCCGGGCTCCTGGCCGGCCTCGGGCGCCTTGGGCGTCGACTCGCGCTGCGCGGTCTCGCCGCCGGCGCGATCGAGCGGGCTCCCGGGCGTCGGCTCGCTACCCGAACCGGGCTGCTGACCCGGCTTCTGGCCCTTCGCGTTGTTCGAGGAGGAGGAAGGCTTGCCCGACGAACCGCCGGACGATCCAGAGGGCTTGCACAGCCCGCCGGACTTGGAGCCCTTTCATGTGCCCCCCGAATGGGGGTGCTCCGCGAGCTCGAGGATCTTGTCGATGTCGGACACCGCGCTGCGGCTTGACTCTTCGGTCTTCTTGAGCAGCTCGTCGATCGCGCGGATCGTCGCGCCGAGCTCTTCCTTCGCGCCCGCGCCCTTCGGTCGGCCGGAACTCGCCTCCTCGAGGAGGCGGTTCACGCGGCGCATCTTGCGCTCGACTTCGCCCATCAGCCGTTCCATCTCCGCGTGCGGGTCCGCTTCGTCGCCGTGCTCGGGCGTGACGTCGACGGGCGGGACCTTGACTTCGACGGGCGGCTGGCCGTCAGGCGTCGGCGGCTTCGTGCGCTCCTGCGCCGCGGCGAGCGGCGCGAGCGCGAGCAGCGCGAGTCCGGTGAGCGAGACGCGTAGCGAGTGCATGTCCATGGCGAGCTTCCTCACTGGTCTTCGGGTTCGGGGTCGGGCAGGCCGAGGCGCTTCCTGAACTTCTGGAAGAGCTCGGCCGTGCGCTGGTGTCGATACGCGAGGCGGGCGAGGTCCTCGAGCACGAGGGGCTCGATCGTACCGCCGCTCTCGAGTTCCGGGTGGAGCGTGCGCAATTCCTCGAGGCTCCGCAGGGTCTCGACCTCGAGCCGGCGCAGCATCTTGAGCTCGGCCGCGTCGGGCACGAGGCGCTCCTCGGCGGGGCGGTTCTGGCCCTGCTGCTGCTCCTGTTCCTTCTGCTCCTGGCGCCGGCGCTCCTTCTCGTTGTCGAGCGCCTCGGCGAGCCACTTCAGGTTCTCCTCGACGTCCTCTTGGAGCGACTGCACGCGCTCGCCGCTCTGCCAGTCGCCGGTCTCGCCCATGTCGCGGCTGACGCGGTCGAGGTCGCGCTGCACCTGATCGAGGATCTCGGCGAAGACGAGGCTCTCCTCGGCCTCGATCGCCTTGTGGATCTCCTGCGCGCGCGCGGCGAGCGTCGACTCGGCCTGCGCGATCTTGCGCAGGCGCAGGCGCTGGTTGTGCGTCGGCTTCGTGGCGCCCTTGCGCTGGCCGTCGAGCTCGACCGTCGCCGCCATCTGCTTCTGGTGCTCGGCGAGCAGCCCCTTCACCTCGTCGGCGATCTTGAAGAGCAGCTCCTCGGCGCGGAGCTTCTGGTACTGCTCTTCTTCTTCCTGGAGCTCGCGCTCGGCCTCGCGCATCTGGCGCTCGGCTTCCTTCTCCTGCTCCTCGGCCTGGTCGAGGTCGCCGTCCTGGAGCGACTGTTCCGCGGACTGCGCGCTCTCGCTCGCCTGCTCCATGCTGGGGGAGGGCTTGGCGTTGTCGCGCTTCTTGTTGCGCTCCGCGAGCTCGAGCAGGCGCTTCTGGATCTCCTGCTGCTTCTTCGCGAGCTCCTCGGCGCGGCGTTTGTCCTCGGGGCGCTGCGGGCTCGAGCTCTGCTCAGCCGCCTGCTGCGCGCGCTGCAAGGCCTCGCTCGCGGACTGCTGCGACTGCGCGGCCTCGGAGCTCTGTCCCTTCGAGAGCTGCTCGCTCGCGCGCTGCATCGCCTGCTGCGCTTCCTCGAGCGCGCGCTGCGCGGCGTCCTCGGACTTGGGCTCGAGTCCGGCTTCGTCCGCTTGCTGCTCGAGCGCCTTCGCCTCGGCTTCGAGCGCCTTCTGCTCCGCTTCCAGCGCCTTGTTCTCGGCGCTCGCGGCCGACTTCTGCGCCGCGGATTGGCGCGCCTTCGAGAGCGACTCGCTCGCCTTCGCGAGCGCGGACTCGGCCTTCTGCGCCGACTGGGCTGCGGGCTGCGCTTCGCTGCGCGCGGCCTGCTCTGCGGCGGCGTCTTGCGCCTTGGCGGCCTCCTCGAGCGCCTTCCGCGCCTCCTGCCCTTCGGGCGTGGAGCCCGCGTCGAGCGTCTCGAGGTCGCGCTCGATGCGCCGGGCCTCCTCGGCCGCTTCCTTCTGCGAGGCGGAGAGCGCCTTCTGTAGTGTGTTCAGGTCCTGGAGGCCGCGTTCGAGCGCGCGCCGCGCCGCCTCGCTCGCGCGCTGCGTCTCCGCCGCGCGCCGCTCGGCCTCCGCCGGCGTCGGGGGCTGGGCCGCGTTCGGTTCGCCCGCGCCCTTCGGGGCGGCGGCGGGGTCCCTTGGGCTCGGAGTTCGCGCCCGCGGCGGCCGGCTTGCGGGCCGAGTCCGACTGCAGCGCCTCGCGCACGGCCTCGGCGACACGGCCGGCCGCGGACTCGGGCTTCTTCAAGCTCGCGAGCGCGGCCTCGGCTTCGCGCGCGGCCTCGGCGGCGCGCGCGCGCTGTGCTTCGGCCTCGCGCGCGAGCTCCTGTGCCTTCTCTTCGAGCGCCCGCGCCGTCGTCTCGCGCGCGGCGGCGTCGTTGCCGCTCTTCTTCACGTCCTCGGCGCCCTGGCGCAGCGCTTCACCCGTCTTCTGCGCGGTGGCGTCTTTCGTCGCGCGCTGGTGGCGCTCCTCGCGCTCGGCGGCTTGCTCGAGCGCGCGTTGGACGTTGGCCAGATCCTGCGCGGGCTCGCGCACGTCCTGCGCGGCCTGGGCGAGCTCCGCGGCGGCCTGCGCGAGGCGTTGCGCGCGCTGCGCCTCCGTCGCCGCGCGTTCGAGCGCGGGGGCGCTGCGCTGCAGCTCGCGCGTCTCGGCGGCGTCCCACGACTCGAGGACGGCGCGATCCGTCGCTTCGCGGCGCTGGAGCTCGGCGAGCTGGCGCTCGAGCTCCGAGAGTTCGTGCTGGCCCGACGCGCGGGCCTGCGCCTCCGTCTTCTCGCGCAGCGCGCGCTCCTCTCGGAGCGCCTTCGCGATGCCCTCGGCGAGGCGCTTCTGCTCGGGCGACGCGGACTGTTCGCGCAGCGCGCGCGTCTCCTCCTGCAGCTTCGCCTCCTCCTGCGCGAGCTGAGATAGCTCCTTGCGGATGGCCTGGATGTCGTCGATCGACTTCTCGAGGTCCTTCACGTCGACGCGGTCGGTCAGGATCGCGTAGAGGCGCTCGAGCCCCTTCACGATCTCTTCCTGCGCTTCGATCGACTGGCCCGAGAGGTCGTTGGAGAGGTTCTCCTTCGCCGCCTTCATCAGCTCCTCGAGCGTGCGCCCGGTCCCGGCCTGCGAGCGCTCGTCGAGGTGCTTCAAGCCTTCGCGCAGGAGCTTCACCGCGTGGGTGCGGCCTTCGGACTCGTACCGCGCGGCGAGCACCTCCATCGTCTGCTTCAGGCGCGCGAGCTGGCGCAGGAGCAGCGCCTGGTCCTCGGCGAGCCCCGCGCGCTGCCGCGACGCGCCGCCGTCCTGCGCGAGCGCGTGTGCAGCGGGCGCCGAGGCGAACGCTCGCGCCGCGAACGGCGTCGCGGCGAGCGAAGCGAGGACGAGCACGGCGGTCGCGAAGGTGCGGCGCATGTCATTTCTCCTTGAACGAGGCCCGGGTGCGCTCCTGCAAGTTCTTCTGCCCGTTGAGCAGGTCGCGCGTCAGGACCAGCACGGACTGGAAATTGTCCCACTCGGCGAGCATTTCGAGGAGGCGGTCGAGCTTTTCGAGCGCGACCGTCTCGTGGCTGGCGGCCTCCTGCAGGCGCGCGTGCACGGCCGCGAGCTCCGTCTCCTGCTGCGCCCGCGCGAGCGCGTCCACGGCGCGGCGCGTGTCGTCCTCGGAGACCTCGAGCGCGAGCCCCGTGATCTCGACCAGCTTGCTCGAGAGGGCCCCCTTGCCGAGTTCGCCGCGCGCGGCGGCGGCGGCGAGTTCGCGCCACGGCTCCGCGTCGAAGTTCTTGCGCACGGACGTCGCGAGCCGTGCGTCGAGGAACTCGAGCAGCGCTCCGCCGCGGTCGTCGAGGCGCGAGTAGAGGACCGATTCGCACACGGAGCACAGCTCGCGCGCCAGGTTCTTCGCGTCACCCTGCGCGCGGCGCTGTCCGGTCGCAACGAGGCCGATCTCGGCTTCGCGGTCGCGGCCTTCGAGCTGGTCGCTCTCGAGCACGGCGAGCAGCTCGGCCGTGCGGCGGCTCTTGTCGCGCTGGAGCTCGGCGAGCGCGTTGACGAGGGCCTGCACGCGCGCGAGGCGGTCCTGCAGGCGCCGCGCGAACTCGTCCGGGGAGACGACGCGGACGCGCACGGCGCTTGCGCGGCCCTCGTGCGCGGTGGGTGCCGCGTTGTCGCGCGCGGCGACGACGAGCTGGAACTGCTGGCCTTCGGTGACGGGGGCCCCGGCGAACAGCTCGGCGACCTCGAGGCGCGCCGCGCCGAGGCCGGTCGCACGGGCCGCGCGCGCGCGCGGCGCGTCCTGCTCTTCGCTCGAGCGCAGCTCGTCCTCGGTCAGCGCACGCCATTCGAGCGTGCGCGCCGCGGGGGCGGCTCCGCCCGCGTCCTCGCCCGCGGCGTTCGCGCTCCACGACATCGCGACGAGGCCGAAGTCGTCCTCGGCGCGCGCGCGCAGCGCGAGCAGCCCGCCCGGAATCGTGTCGAACTCGGTGCGCGAAGGAGCGAGGACCTCGACCTCGGGCGCGCGGTCCTCGACGACGGTGATCGCGAACAGGCCGGGGTCGGGGTTCGCGAGGCCGGTCGCGTCGAGGAGCTCGAAGCGGAAGCGCGCGCTCTTCTCGGCGACGAACTCGCACGCGAGGCCCGCGCGCGCCGCCGCCGGCGCCGCGCCCGACGCGGACGGGTCCGGGGCCGGATCGGGGAACGGAACGGGCGCGAGTTCGAGCACGCGGTCCTCGGGCAGGAAGCGCGCCTTGCCCGTCGCGTTGCGCGGCGTCGGCAAGACGTGCACGACGAGGCGCGATCCTTGGAGCACCTCGACGTCGCGGTCGTACTCGACGCGCGGCGGGAGGCCGCTGTACTCCGGCGGCGTGACGGCGATCGCGAGCGCCTCGACGTCGGGCGGCTGGAGCACTTGCAAGCGCACCCACGGGACTTCGTCCGTGTCGTCGCCGCCCGTGACGAAGAACTCGGTGTCCTCCTGCAGCGAGCGCAGGAGCGTGCGGAACGCTGGGCCGCCGCTCGACGCGAGCACCGCGCGCTCGCCGCCCTTGAAGTGCAGCACGACCTCGTCGGGCACGACGCCTTCGGCGCGCACGAGCAGCGGCACGTCTTGTCCGCGCGCCACCTTGGCCTTCAGCTCCGCGGGCTCCGGCTGGCACTCCGAGAGCTCGCTCGGCTGCATCGCGCCCGCGAGCGGGATCTCGACGACGAGGTGCGTCCGTCTCGGCCAGGGGCGGTTCCCGCCGAAGAGCCGGTCGAGGAAGATCCCCGCGGCCTCCGCGTTCGTCGCGAGCAGCGCGAGGCACGCGAGGCTCGATGCGGCACCGAGCGCGAAGCGTCGGCGCGGTCCGCGCGGATCGAGGACGCCGTCGAGCGGCAGGGTGTCCGCGCGCGCTTCGGCCTTGCGCAGGACGTCGGCGACGAGCTCCGGCGCGCCGGAGCCTGCGGGAGCGCGCGCGAGGTCGACGGCGCTCACGAAGAGCTCGTGCAGGTCGGGGTGCGCGCGCTCGACGAGCACGGCGAGCTCCGCGCGCGACGGCAGACGGCGCAGCGGGCGGACGAGCTCGCGCAGCAGGAAGACGCTCGGCACGACCGCGAGCACGAGCAAGTGGAACCAGCGCACGCCGCTCGGGACGTGCAGCGTCCAGTCGACGAGGAACGCGACCGCGACCCACGCGGCCGTCGCGGCGACGGCGGTCGAGAGGCCGTGCATCCAGACGAGCGCGACGAGGCGCCGGCGGAGGCGCTCGAGCAGCCGATCGATCGCCGGCGTCGAGGCGCGCGGTGCGGGGTCGCGTTCGGGGTTCATGCGGTTCGACGGGTCCTAGCGCTGGAAGATCGGCAGGAAACGGTAGGGGATCTCGAGGATGAGCACGGCCGAGGCGGTTCCATACGCGGGGCCGGGCCCGCAGGCGTTCGGCCAGGAGCCGTCCGCCTGCTGCGTGTCGAGCAGCACGCTGCGGAGCTTGTCGAAGTACGGCTCCCAGTAGGGGCTGCCCGCCGTGTACATCGCTTGCACGCCGTAGTAGTGGCCGTACCAGAAGTAGTAGTGGCCCTGGCGCGCGTAGCGGCGGTTGAAGAGGTCGTGCTGGGCCGCGAGGTAGTCGAGGCCCTTCTTGATCAGCTCGTCCGAGTAGACGCCGAGGCCGTTCAAGGCCGTGACGCCCGCCGCGGTCAACGGGAAGGTCGAGCGCGAACTGCCCTCCTTCTGATAGCGGAACGTGCCGGGGCCGTCGCCGTCCGAGGCCCACGCGAAGCCGCCCTGCGCCGAGCGCGTCGTCGCGGAATCGACGACGTAGCGCGCGGCGCGGTCGACGGTCGACTTGGGCACGCGGATGCCGATGTTGCGCGCGGCGCGCAGCGCGAGCACCTGGCATACGACGATCGACATGTCTGACTCGGCGGAGTACGGCTCGTAGCGCCAGCCGCCCTCCGCGTTCTGCGACTTCACGATGAAGTCGATCGCCTTCTGCAGCTTCGCGCGCACGTCGCCCTGGTGCGTCATGCCGCAGATCTCGGCCAGGAACAGCGTCGCGAACGCGTGGTCGTACATGCGCGAACCACCGCGCGCGATGTAGCCGTCCTCCTGCACGCACGAGAGCACGAACTCGAGGCCCTTCTCAACGACCGGACCATAGGCCCCGCGACCCGGGAGATGGCCGCCCGCGAGGAAGGCCATGCACGCGAGCGCCGTCACGCCGAGGTGTCCCTTGTTCTCCGCGGTCACCGCGAAGTCGTCGTACTTCTTGTAGCCGACGTGCGCGGTCCAGCTGCCGTCCGCCGACTGGTGCGCGGCGAGCCACGCGAGGCCCTTCTCCACGGCCGCGCGCTGCTCCTCCGTCACGACGACCGCGGCGGCGCCCGTGTCGGGGTCGCGCGCCTGCGCCAGCGCTCCGCTCCACGGCGCGCACGCCGCCGCGAGGAGCAGCGCGCGAGCGAACGGAACGGGGCTGCGAAGGCGCATGGGATCAGCGTTGGAAGATGGGAAGGAAGCGGTAGGGGATCTCGAGGATGAGCACGCCGACCGCGGTGCCGAACGCCGGGCCGGGGCCCGTCTGGTTCGGCCACGAGCCGTCTTGTCGGTCTTGCGTGCGCAGGAGCGTCTCGCGCAGCTTCTCGAAGTACGGCTCCCAGTACGGGCTGCCCGCCGTGTACATCGCCTGCACGCCGTAGTAGTGGCCGTACCAGAAGTAGTAGTGCCCGGTCTGCGCGTAGTCGCGATTGAAGTCGTCGAAGCGGCCGGACAGGTAGTCGAGCCCCTTCTTGATCAGCTCGTCCGAGTAGATGCCGAGTCCGTTCAGCGCCGTGACGCCGGCGGCCGTCAGCGGGAACGACGAGCGCGAGTGGACGTCCTTCTGGTAGTGGAACGTGCCGGGGCCGTCGCTGCCGTAGAACGAGGCGCCCGGGAACGCGTCGAGGCCGTCACGCGTCACCGCGGAATCGACGACGTAGCGCGCGGCGCGGTCGACGGTCGACTTGGGCACGCGGATGCCGATGTTGCGCGCGGCGCGCAGCGCGAGCACCTGGCACACGACGATCGACATGTCCGACTCGGCGGCGTACGGCTCGTAGCGCCAGCCGCCCTCCGCGTTCTGCGACTTCACGATGAAGTCGACGGCCTTCTGCAGCTTCTTCTTGACGTCGTCGCGGTGCGTCATGCCGCAGATCTCGGCCAGGAACAGCGTCGCGAACGCGTGGTCGTACATGCGCGTACCGCTGTGCGTGATGTAGCCGTCGTCCTGCACGCACGAGAGCACGAAGTCGAGGCCCTTCTCGACGACCTGGCCGTAGGGGCCGCGGCCGGGGAGGTGGCCGCCCGCGAGGAAGGCCATGCACGCGAGCGAGGTGACGCCGAGGTGCCCGCGGTCCTCCGCCGTGAACTTGAAGTCGTTGTTCAGCTTGTAGCTGATCTTCGCGACCCAGCTGCCTTCCTCGCTCTGGTGCGCCGCGAGCCATGCGAGCCCGCGCTCGACCGCGCGGGCCTGCTCCTCGGTGACGACGAGCGGCGTCTGGCGGTCGGCGCCCGGGAGCGATTGCGCGGCGAGCGGCCGCGCCGCGGCGGCGAGCAGGAGACCCACGACGAGCGGCTTCAACGGAGCACCTCCACGCGGGTCTTCCCGCGGACGAACAATCGGTCGCCCAGAGGATACAGCACGACGGAATCCGCCTTGTCGGCCCACCGATCCTCCATCAGGCGCGTCTCCCGCAGGACGCCGCTCTGCCGGTCGAAGAAGGCGAGGTAGGTGTTCTTGACCGATCCGCGCACGCGCGGGTCGCCCTTCTGGTCGAAGCAAAGCACCGCGGCGCGGTCCGACCACGCGGGCTGCGGGAGCGACGCGTTCATCAGCCGGCCCCAGGGCACGCCGAGGCTCTGCGACCACAGCTCGCCGCGCTCCAGGTCGATCGCGCGGACGCGCGCCTCGTCGCCCGTCGAGGGCGAGAGCACGAGCAGCGTCGGCTCCGTGAACACACCGCGGCCCTCGCGCAGCGGAAGCCCCGCGATGCGGTCCTGGTCGGACAGGCGCACGTTCTGGATCGGGGCCAGCGCGCCGATGCCCGTCGAGAGCTCGTACAGCGCCGTCTGGAACGTCTGCACGCCCTGGCCCGGCTGCGTCTGGAGCACGAGGTACGTGCGCTTCTGCGCCTGAATGACGAGCTTCAGGTAGCGCGGCTCGCCGCCCAGGTCGGCGAACGCGACGCGCCACGCGCGCGCGCCCGTGTCGAGGTCGTGCGCGGCGATCTGGTTCAGCGCGGCCTTCGTCTCGAGCAGGCGCGGCACGAAGAGCCGGCCGTCCTCGAGCCACGCCTCGTCGAACAGTCCGACGCGCGCGGGCAGCTCGAGGTCGAACGCGGCCGAGCGCCGGCCGGTGAAGAGATCGCGGACGAGCACCGCGGTGCGGCCCGTCATCGGCAGCGACACGGCCGAGTGCTCGCCGAGGAGCGGCTCGGGGTGGTGCTCCGGTCCGACCGGGCCCTCCGACCACAGGTGGCCTCCCGACCACGCGTCGACGGCGTGCAGCGAGAGCCCGTCCTCCGCGCGCAGCGTCAGGAGCGCCACGCCGCTCCGCGCGGAGAGCAGCACCTGGCTCGCGGCGGCGACGGGGAACGTCCACGTCCAGCGCACCTCGCCCGTCGCCTCGTCGAGCGCGAGCAGCGCGTCCGCGCACGCGACGAGCACACGTCCGCGCGTCGTCGCGACGTGGCGCGTCCACGGCCCCTGTCCCGAATCGAGCGGCCCCGTCGCGGTCGGGAGCTCCTGCAGCCAGCGCACGCCGCCCGAGTCCTCGTCGACGGAGTAGAGCGTCGCTGCACGCTGACGGCCGCCGGGACCCGACAGCGTGAAGCCGATGAGCAGGTCGCGCGTCCGGTCGGACTCGTCGGCCGGCACGCTGCGGGCGAGGAGCTCGAACTCGCCGTTCAGCGCGACGTCGCGCTGCGAGCGCGCGTCGGCGTTGAAGCGGCCGAGCTCCGGCAGGAGGCGCCGCGTCGGCGCCACGGGGGCGGCGGGCCGGGGTGCGAGCTCGGAGAGCGGCCGCGCCTCGAGGCCGCGCACGCGCGGGACGTGCGCGGGGGCCACGCGCGCGAACTCGCGGAGGAGCGCGTCCGCGAGCTCGACGTTGCCCGCCGTCCGCGCGGTCACGGCGAGCGCGAGACCGAGGTCGAGCTCGCGCGGCGTCGCGTCCTGCGCGCGCCAGCGATAGGGGAGCTCGGACTGGACGATCGCGGCGACCTCGCCGACGGCGCCCGCCTCTTCGGCCCATTCGAGGCGCGCGTCGTTCGCCTTGCGCGACGCGGGCGAGTACGGATAGAGGTGCGCGAGCCGCACGAGGCGCTCGCGGTCCTTCTCGCGCACGGCGGCCGCGAACTCGGCCTCGGCGCGCTGTGCGAACGGCTCGTAGCCCTGCACGCCCGGGCGGCGCAGGAGCTCGCCGATGCGCGCCGCTGCGCGCCCGCCGACGTTTCCGTCGAGCAGCGGGACCTCCGCGTACTCGGCGAGCATCCGGTGGAGGTGCTCGAACTCGCGCGCGGTGTCCTTGCGTCGCACGGCGTCGCGCTCCCGCGTGGCGAGCACCCACAACCCGACGGGCAGCTCGAGCGGGACGAGGTTCGCGCGCGCCTCGCCGCCGACGATCGGCTCGAACGCGAACGGCTGTTCGTCGGCGGCGACCGCGCCATCGCCGCCCGAGGTCTCCGTCGCGGGGTCGCAGAGCATCGTCAGGCCGTCGCAGCGCGCCGCGAGCTCCTTCAAGAGCTCCTCGCGCTCGCCCGCGATCGCGTGCGCGTCGGCGCGCGCGTCGCCCGCGCGCAGGCGCAGGAGCGCGAGCTCCTCGAGCAGCGTGTCGCGCAACTCCTCCGTGTCCGGCGCGAGCGATCGCGCGCGCTTCAGGGCCGCGGCGGCCTCGCGCGTGTCCGTCAGGGCCGCGTGCGCGCGCGCCTCCGAGCGCAGCGCGCGGTGCAGCTCGGCCTCGAGCTCGGCGCGCGCGCCCGCCGGGCTCGACGCGAGCGCGCGGTCGAGCACGCCGCGCGCTTCGGTCAGCGCCTCGCGCGCTTCCTGGCTGCGCCCGCGCCGTTCGAGCTCGAGCGCGCCGCGGTTCGCGAGCAGCCGCCCGAGCGCGAGCGCCGCGCGTGCGTCGCCCGGCCGCTCCTGCACGAGG
Source organism: Planctomycetota bacterium (assembly GCA_016714045.1). GTDB lineage: Bacteria > Planctomycetota > UBA1135 > UBA1135 > JADJNY01. The sequence goes on from JADJNY010000001.1 coordinate 897,311, forward strand.
CGCCGGGCGCGCTGCACGAGCACGCCCCATTCGAAGTAGCCCGTCGCGCGGCGGTTCGAGACGCTGAAGAGCTCGCGCTCGCAGACGAGCAGGTTGCCGCCGCCGCCGCCCGCACTCCAGGCGAGCCCCTCGTCCGCGAGACGGCCGCTGGCGAGGTCGATCGAGAGGCAGCGATCGTCCGTCGGCACGACGATGCGGTCGTCCGCGAGCACGCACGCGGCGGACGGGCCGTCGCGCTCGATCGCGGGGTCGTTGAAGGGCGGCCAGCGCTTCGACGTGGGCGGCGCCATGTGCAGGCCCGCCTGCGAACGGAGCGCGAGCACGCGCTCGCCGGCGAGGTAGACCGTGTCGTCGCGCGCGCCGACGAGCTGGTCGATGCGACCGCCGGGCGCGCCGGCGAGCATCTCGATCGTGCCGTTGACGCGGTTCGGAACGCTCCACAGGAGCGAGCCGCGGTCGAGGTCGAGCCCGATCAGGTCCCAACTGTCGTACGGCGTCGCGACGATCGTCGAGCCCGACACGACGGGCGGCTGGTTCTTCCACGGCGCGCTGCGCGTCGGCGCCGCGAGGTCGCGCGTGCGCGGCAGCGGGATCTGCTCGTAGAGCGACACCCAGCGCACTTCGCCCGTGTAGAGGTCGAGGCAGGCGACGGCGCCGAGCTGCGTCTGCGCGATCACCTTGTCGCCGACGACGACGAGCGGCGGGGCGCAGAACTCCTTCTCCGGGCGGCCGAACATGTTCAGCTCGCGCTGACCGCTGATCACGTCGGTCGACCACAGGAGTGCTCCCGTGTCGAGGTCGAAGCAGCCGACGTGGTAGTCGATGCGGCCCTGCATGCGGTAGCAGGGAGCGAGCACGCGGCGCTCGGCGATCACGGGCGGGCCCGCGATGCTCATGCGCTCGAGGAAGCCGCCCGAGTCGCCGTCCCAGCCCGCGGGCGGCGCGTGGTTCCAGAGCGGCGCGCCGTCCCGCGCGTCGAAGGCGAAGAGCCGCCGGTCCGGGATGATCTTCGTGATCGCGATGCTGCCCTGGAAGTCCTCGTTCTTGATGAACGCGACGGGCACTTGGAGCGCGGCGACGACGACGCGCTCCGTCGCCGCCGGCCGCACGATCGAGCTCGCCTGGTCGACGCCGAGGAAGAACGCGTTGCGTTGGTTGTCGCCGAGGTCCGACCAGCCGCGCGGCTCGTCGGTCTTCCAAAGGAGCGCCCCGCTGTACGCGTCGAGCGCGAGCACGCGCAGCGACGTGGTGACGAAGAGCTGCGTCTCGCCGCGCGCGGGCCACAGGCGCGGGCCGCGGGTGAAGGGGTTCGAGGGGAGCAAGAACGGCTCGAACCACGCGTCCGCGTCGCGTCCGGGCGGCCGCACGCCGCGAACACTGCGCTGCGCCGGGCGTTCGTCTTCCTCGCGCGCGCGCGCCGCGAGCCAGTCCGTCGCGGCGAGGACGCGCCGTTCGATGGCGGCGATCGAGGCCTCCGACGGCGTCGCCCCGGCCTCGGCGCCCGCCGCCTCCGTCGCGCGCAGGCGCCCGAGCGCCGCGTTCCACTCGCGGCCGTCCGCGGGCGCGAGCTCGGGTTTGTCGAGCGCGAGGCCGAGCGCGTGCGCCCAGCCGGCGAGCGCCTCGGCGCCATGCCCTTGCTCCCACTCGAGGTCGCCGAGCGTCCACGCCGCGCTCTGCGCGGAGCGCGTCAACGGGAAGCGACGCGTGATCTCCCACAACCCGCGGCGGTCGAGGCGTTCGCTCGCGCGCGCGAGCGCCGCGCGCGCCGCGGCCTCGTGGCGCTCGACGTACACGGCCCGCGCCTCGCGCGGCAACTGGAACAGGAGCGCGCGCGCGCGCGGCGCCGCGCCGTAGTGCGTCGGCTGCGCGGCGCGCTGGCCGTTCGGGAGGCGCGCGGTCTCGGGCGCGAGCACGTCGCTCGCGTGCTCCTCGAGCACGAGCTGCAGCCCGTCGATCGCCTCGCTCCAGCGCTTCCCGGCGACGTGCGCCTCGACCTCGTCGAGCTGCCACTTCGCCGCCTGCGTGTCGCGGATGCGGTAGGGCCGCGGGTCGAAGGCCTCTTCCTTCGGCGCCTGTAGCACGGGCCCGCTCGCGGGCGCGGCGGACCCGCGCGGACCGAGCTCGGCCCGGGGGCGCTGCGCGGCCGTTCCGATGGGGCCGACCGGCGCGAGCGCGGCGAGGAGCGAGAGGATCGTCTTGGATCGCACGGCGCCTCCTAGACCAGCTCCCACCGTTTGCGCAGCAGCCACTCCGCCGCGAGCAGGATCAGGGCGAGGAGCAGCGTGCCCCAGTTGTCCCACGCGTCCTCGAGCTCGGAGGAAATCGGCTCGCGCCGCTCCTCCTTCCCCGGGAACTCGGCCTCGAGCTCGTCGAGGCTCGCGAGGTCGACGAAGCGTCCGCTCGTCGTCGCCGCGATCGCCTGGAGCGTCGCGGGGTCGGGCGCAGGGTCCGCGTTCTCCCGCGAGGGGAGTACGACCTCGAACTCGGTCGTCGCGACGCGCTGGCCGTTCGTCTCGACCCAACCCGAGTAGACGCCCGTGCGTTCGACCTCGAACGAGCCGCGGTACAGGCCGGGCCGTTCGGGCACGAGCTCGAGCTCGAGGTCGCGCACGCGGCCCTCGGCATCGCCGACGCGCACGTCGAGCTCGGGCTTCTCGCTCGGACGGAAGTCCTCGTCGAGCACGCGCGCTTCCAGCGTCACGCGCTCGTCGAGGTTGTAACGCGCGCGCTGCGCGTCGAGCTGCACGCGGCGGTCGCCGCTCTTCAGGCGGCCGAGCGCGACCCAGCGGATCGCATTGCGCCAGAAGCGCTCGTGGTAGCGATCGCCGTAGCGATAGCGCCACACCCACGTCGCGTCGACGCCGAGGAACAGCGTGCGACCGCTCGGGTAGTACCCCGTCACGAGCAGCGGATAGCGGCCTTGCGCGTTGCCGTCGTCGGGGTGGCGCAAGAGCACCTGCGCGCCGGGCTTCGCGCGCACGACCGGCGCGTACCAATAGAAGCCGCGCAGGCCGCCGGGCTCTTCCCACAGCGCGCGGTTCGCCTTCGCGTCAGGGACGAGGCGCACGACCTCGTGCGGCCGCGCGGGGTCCTCGAGGCGCGGACGGAACTCCCGCGTCGAGTCGCCCTGGAACACGAGCGTGCCGGTCGGGTCGAGGACGACGGGGAGCAGCTCCTCGAGCGGCGTGCCCGCGTACGCGCGCGGGCTGTCGTACTCGCCGGCCTGGAAGATGAGGCCGCCGCCGCGCTCGACGAACTCGCGCAAGGACGCCATGAACTCCTCGCAGCGCGAGGGGTCGGGCGAGATCGCGTACGGGTTGACGTCGCCCAGGATGATCACGTCGTAGCGCTCGAGCAGCTCCTTGCGCGCCGTCGGCACGCTCGTGAGCGCCGGGAGCCCCTTCGTGCTCTCTTGCAGGAAGTCCGGCGTCGCCGAGAGCAGGTAGCACTGGAGCTCGAGGCTCGAGTCGGCGCGCAGGAGCAGGTTCTTGAGGTAGCGGTATTCCCAACGCGGGTACGCGTCGAGGAACAGCACCCGGATCTTCTCCGGCGTGACGTGGACGCTGAACTCGATCGCGTTGTCGTCCTTGAGCGTCTCGTCGGGGAGCGGCGGGACGTGCACGCGGAAGCGGCGCTCGGTGACGCGCTGGTCGCCCGCGCTCGGCGGCGCGAGCAGCACGACCTTCTCGCCGGCCTCGCCGAGCGTCGTCTCCTCCTCCGCGACGGGCCGCAGGTCGCCGCCCTTCCCGAGTTCCTCCAGGATCACGTTCGCGCGCGGCGCGCCGGACACGCCGCGTGCGAGCACGCGGACGCTGACCTCGATCTCGTCGCCTTCAAGCGCGGTCGAAGGCGCCTCGGCGATCTCGACGACGACGTTGCGCTCGGGGCGCGTGTCGCCGACGACGACCGTGTGCACGGGGATGCCCGCGGCGGCCGCGGCGCGCGCGGCCTCTTGCGGGGCGAGGCCGCCGTTCGAGCGGCCGTCCGAGAGCACGACGATGTCGGTGACGTGGTGTCCGCGCGTCGTCGCGAGCGCCTGCTGGAGCGCGTCGCCCACGTGCGTCGCGTGGCCGCGCGCGGCGAGCGCCGACGTGGCGGTCAGGGGCTCGAGGTTCTCGGCGAAGCGCGAGAGCCGCGTGACGTAGCCCTCCTTCGCGAGGTGGGGGAGCAGGTCCTTCTCGAGCGCCGCGCGCACGAGCTCGCTGCGGCTCTGCTCGCCGGGCGCCTTGCCCGTGCGGTCCTGGAGCGCCTTCCGCAGGCGCTCGTCGCCCGCGTACGCGTCCTTGCGCTGCATGCTCGCGGAGTCGTCGACGAGGACGAGCACCTCCGCGGGCTTCACCTCCTCGCGCTTCTTCACGAAGACGGGCCGGAACAGCACGCCGAGCAGGAGCGCGAGCGCGAGGAAGCGCAGCAGCACGAGCGTCCCGCGCGCGCGCGTCGAGAGCGGCTCCTTCGCGTACCCGATCCACGCGAGCAGCGCGGTGAGCGGGAGGAGCACGAGGACGACGATCCACGGCTCGGGCATGTCGAGCAGCCGGAACGTCTCGCGGACGCCGGTCTCGGCCGCGTTCGCGTCGCGGACGAGCGCAAACTCCTGCGCCGCGCGCGCGGCGCCGCCGAGCACGGCGAGGGTCGCGAAGCGGGCCGCGTGCACGAGGGACTTCATCGGCGCACCGTCCGGCGCGCACCGAGCCACGCCGCCCACAGGGTCTCGAGCACGAGCACGATCAGGCACAGGAGCGCCACCTTGCGCCACAGCTCGCCGCGCTCGGGGCGCACGCCGGCGTCGTCGCCGCGGCTCTCCGCGCCCGCCTCGATCACCGAGAGCGCGCGGTGCAGGCTCTCGAGCTCGCGGGGCGCATAGCGCTGGAGGTCGCCCTCGCGCGGATCGAGCTGCACGGCGAAGTTCACGGCCGGCGCGCCTTCCATCGCGATGCGGTAGACCCCGATGCGCGTCGTCTCCTTGCCGTCGACGACCGGGAGCGTCCAACGTCCGTCCTTCTGCACGGCCTCGCCGTCGAGCGCGCGCCGCGAGCCGTCGGGACGGACGAGCTCGAGCCCGCGCGGGAAGCTCGCGACCTCGGCCGCGAGCGCGGCGCCGGGCTCAACGTTGCGCGGCGCGTCGTCGTGCGCGGCGACGTAGCGCAAGAGCTCGTGCGCGAACGGCACGAGCGTGCGCGGCGATTCGGGGAGGCGCGTCCATTGCGGCGAAATCGTCGTCGCGAGCAGCACGACCTTGCCGCGCACGTAGGCGCGCTCCACGAGCGCCGGCGACCCGCGGTCGTCGTCGAAGCGCGCGAGGACGCGCGCGGCGGCGAGCGGGCTCGTCTCGAGGAACTGGTAGACGGGCACTTCGGTGAGGAGCGGCCGCCAGCGTTCGTCGGCGAAGAACGCGAGCACGGGATGGTCCGCCTGGAACTCCTTCACGCGGTAGTAGTCGTCGCGGCGCGACGCGACCGCGACCTCGGCGCCGAGCTCGGCGGGGAGGAGGCGCGAACCGTCGCGCGCGAACACGCGCGCGTTCCACGCCGCGGCGTTCACCGTGGGACCGAGGCTGATCACGAGGCCGAGGCCGTGCTCGACCCGGCGCTCGAGCGGCTCGATCACGGCCGCGGGCAGGTTCTCCACGTCCGCGAGCCACACGACGTCGAAACGACCGTTCTTGAAGTCGGTCTCGCCGAGGAAGTCCGGCGTCTCGACGCGCAGCTCGAACGGCGCGAACGGGGTTCGTGCCGTCGCCCGGCACGGGCTCGAGTACGGAGCGCAGGAGTGCCACCGGAGTCCTCCTCGAGCGTCGCGCCCGGCGCTCCGTTGACGAGCAGCACCGAGATCGGCGGCGGGACCGCGAGCACCTCGCTGCGCACGTCGTCGACCGGGAGCCGGTCGCCCTCGAGCCGCGCGGTGAGCACGTGCTCGCCCGGGAGCTCGAACACGACCTGGAATAAGGCCTGCGCGTGACCGCGCGCGGGCACGTCGACGAGCTCGACGGGGCGGCGCTCGCCGTCGACCTCGAGGACGACGCGCACGCCGCTCTTCGCGAGCGCCCCGTGGTTCCACACTTCGACTCCGACGTCGCACGGCAGGCCCGCGCCGTACACGGGCGAGAGCGGCTTGAGGGACGCGATGCCGAGGTTCTGCGGCTCGGTCGCGCTCGGGCCGAGGTCTTCGACGAGGACGCGCACGGAGAGGTCGGCGAGCGCGCCGAGCACCTCGTCGAGCGGCGCCTTGCCGCCCGGCGCGGGCGCGGGAACTCCCGGCGCGCGCGCCGGCTCGGCGGGCACCTCGAAGTCGAACGAGCGGCGCTGCAGGTCGGTCAGGAGCCGCACTTCGAGCGTGCTGGCACCCGCTCCGCCCGCGTCCTCCTTCGCGAAGCGCAGCACTTCGCCGAGCGCGCGCGCGAGGTCGAGGCCTTCGTCCGCGGGCGTCGTGACCGTGTCGAGCACGGAGAGCGCCTGCTCGGGCGTCGTCCACGAGACGAGGCGCGGATCGCCCGCGCACAAGAGGAGCCGCACGCGGTCGCCGCGGCTCGCTTCGAGCTGGTGCACGAGGTCGCGCGCGCGGCCGAGCGCGCGCTCGAACGACGTCTCGACGCCTTCGCGCCAGCCCATCGACGCGGACGAATCGACGAGCAGCACGAGGTCACGCCGGCTCTCCGTCAGTCCCGCGAGCGGGCTCTTCGAGCCGCTGAACGGCCGCGCGACGGCGAGCGCCAGGAGCGCGAGCACGGCCATGCGCAGGAGGAGCAGGAGCAGGTTCTCCATCTCCACGCGGCGGCGCGTCTTCTTCCACGCGGCCTGCACGAAGCGCATCGCCGCCCACGGCATCGGCTTGTGCCGCTGCCGGTTCAGCAGGTGGATGATCAGCGGCACGCTCGCGAGCGCGAGGCCCGCGAGCAAGCCCGCGTTGACGAACCCGCCCATCAGCGGCGGCCTCCGCGCGCGCGCGCCATGCGGCGCGCGAGGTACGTCGACAGCGCCGCGTCGACGCCCACGTCGGTGGAGAGCGTCACGCAGTCGAGCGACAAGGCGCGCGCCGCGCGGGCGAGCTCCTTGTTGTGCTTCTCGAGCTCTTCGAGGTACGCCTCGCGGATCGCGCGCGGGTCGATCTTCTGCACGCCGGCGCCTTCGAGGCCTTCCAGCTTGAGCATGCCCTGGAAGTCGAAGCGCGTCTCCTGCGGGTCGAGCACCTGGAACAGGATCGGCTCGTGGCCCGCGTGCACGAGCCGGCGCAGGCCCGACACGATGCGCTCGGGCTCGTCGAAGAAGTCGGAGAAGAGGCACACGATGCCGCGCCGCTTCAACTTCGGCGCGACCCAGTCGATCACGTCGCCGACGCCGGTCGGGCCCTGCGCTTCGGTCTTGGCGAGCGTGTCGAGGATGTTCTTGAGCTGGTGCGCGCCGTTTCCCGGCGGCACCTTCGTGCGCCACGTCTTGTCGAACACGATCAAGCCCGCCGTGTCGCGCGCCTGCAGCACGAGGTGCGCGATCGACGCCGCGCACCAGCGCGCGTAGTCGAGCTTCGTCCACGCGAGCGAGCCGTAGCCCATCGATTCGCTCGCGTCGACCATGAGGTGGCAGACGAGGTTCGTCTCCTCGACGAACTGCTTCACGACGAGGCGGTCGTTGCGCCCGAAGACCTTCCAGTCGACGCGGCGGAGCTCGTCGCCGGGCACGTACTCGCGGTGCTGCGCGAACTCGACGGACGAGCCGAGGTAGGGCGAGCGGTGCTGGCCCGCCATGAAGCCCTCGACGACGGTGCGCGCGACGAGCCCGAGGTTCGAGAGCCGGTCGAGGATCGCCGGATCGAGCGCCCGGTTTGCCTGCGGGGCATCGGCCATGGATCAGCTCCGGACCGCGACCCCCGGGACGCCCTTGCCGATGGATGCGCCGGGATCGATCTCCTTCACGAGACGGTCGATCACGACGTCGGACGTGATGCCCTCCGCCGCGGCGGAGAAGTTGGTCACGATGCGGTGGCGGAGCACCGGGTGCACGATGGCGCGCACGTCCTCGATGGCGACGTGCGTGCGGCCCGCGAGCGCCGCGTGCGCCTTCGCGCCGAGCACGAGGAACTGGCTCGCGCGCGGGCCCGCGCCCCACGTGACCCACTCGCGCAGGAACGCGAGCTGGCCCTCGCCCTTGACGCGCGTTCCGCGCGTCAGCGCGAGCACGTAGTCGAACACGTGGTCGCTGACCGGGATGCCGCGCACGGCCTGTTGGAGCTCCGCGAGCTCGGCCGCGCCGACGACCTTCTTCGGCTCGTTCGTCGTGCCGCCGGTCGTGCGGCGCAGGATCTCGCGCTCCTCGTCGAGCGTCGGATAGCCGACCTGCACGAGGAACATGAAGCGGTCGAGCTGCGCTTCGGGCAGCGGATACGTGCCCTCCTGCTCGATCGGGTTCTGCGTCGCGAGCACGAAGAACGGCTCGGGCAGCGCGTGCCGCTTGCCGGCGCTCGTGACCTGGCGCTCCTGCATCGCCTCGAGCAGCGCCGCCTGCGTCTTCGGCGGCGTGCGGTTGATCTCGTCGGCGAGGATCACGTTCGCGAAGAGCGGTCCGGGCGCGAAGCGGAAGCTGCGCGCGTTCGTCTCCGGGTCGATCTGCAGGAGCTCCGTGCCCGTGATGTCGCTCGGCATCAGGTCGGGCGTGAACTGGATGCGGTTGAACGACAGGTCGAGCGTCTTCGCGAGGCTCGAGATCATCAGAGTCTTCGCGAGCCCCGGCACGCCGACGAGCAGGCAGTGGCCGCGCGTCAGGATGGCGAGGAGCAGCTCGTCGATGACCTCGTCCTGCCCGACGATGACCTGGTGCAGCTCGCTCTTCATCTGCGCGTGCACCGCGCGCAAACGCTCCAGGGACGCTTCGATCATGGGATGGGGCTCCAGGCGCCGCTCCATTCGGACTGCGGGCCCGTCGCGCGGCGCGCGCGCGGGGGAACGCAGGGGACGGAGGAGGTGGGACGGAGGGTGGGACGGGACCGGGTCGAGGACGGAATCGGCCCTCTCGACGCCGTCCGCCGGCGGCGGAATGGGGCCGAAAGGGGCGCGCGGCCCCGAGTGTCTATCTACTCGATGGACGTGCCCGGGGTGAGCGACTTCCGCGCGAAAGCGCGGCTTTCATGCTCGCGCGGCGCGCGCTCGGCGCGAAGCGAATACCCGCGCCGGGACACAAGAGCTACAGGCCCTCGACCGCATGCACGACACGGAGCTCACTCGAGGCGGAACGAGCGGATCCGCGCCGGGCCGAGGAGCCACAGGCGTCCGTGCGCGAGCGCGACCGTCCCCGCTTCGCCCGGAGCGAGCGGCGCGCGGTCGAGCACGGCGAGACCGCGCGTGCGGTCGAGCAGGTAGAGCGCGCGGTCCGTGACCGCGACCACCCGGTCCGCGAGGACGAGGCCCGCGGGGAGGACGTGCTCGCGCGGCCCGGGGTCGAAGCTGGTCGCGGTGGGGGCCTCGGACCGGTGCTCGCTCCAGCCGCGGGCCCCCGGGAGGAGCCCGACCTCCCCCCCCTCGGAGAGGGCCAGGGTCAGCACCGTGCGCCGCGGCTCGGGCGGGCGCACGAGGAACTCCGCCGCGCCGGTGGGGCGGGCGAGCGGAGCGGCGCACAGCCGGTACAGGCCGGGCCCGTCGTCCGAGCTCAACGTCCACAGCGGGTCGCCCGCTGCGGGCTCGTTGAGGCGCGGGGCGAGGAGGGCGGAGGGCACGTGCTCGCCGGACCGCGACCGCGCGGTGCGGACGGTCCACGCGAGGCGCCCGTCGAGCGCGTCGACGACGGTCGCGGTGCCGAGGCCGGTGAGCGCCGTGACGGCGGGGCCGCCGGAGCCGAGCGGGGCGGCGGGCGGGGCGAGAATGGTGATTCCTATGTTCTCGCGTTCTTGCAATGAAACTCTGGATCCACCTCGGGCGACGAGGCGTGTCCAAAGCGGCCGTCCCGAGGCGGGGTCGAGGGCCACGAGGAGGGCCTCGATCCGGCCGGGCGCGAGCCGCGCGGGGCGCGGGCTCGCGGGCGTCGTCTCCGCGCCGTCGGGCGCGGCGGGCGAGGTGGGCCACGCGCGCACCTGGACGACGAGCGCGCCGCCCGCCGCGACCGGGCCGGGCTCGAACTCGACGCGGCCGGGCGCGAGCGCGCCGCCGGACCACGCAGCGAGCTCGCGCGCGCCGTGCAGGACGAAGCGCGGCGCGAGCGTGCGCGCGTCGAACGCGACGAGCGCGTTGTCGAACTCGTCCGACGCGCGCCCGACGACGCACGCGACGACGTCGCCCGCGGCCGCCGGACGGAGGAGCCAGTCCGAAGCGCGGTCGGCGAACGCGGGCGGGACCGGGGCGTCCGCGGCCGCGAGCAGGGGCTCGAACGCGACCGAGCGCCACGCGCCGTCCGGCGCGCGGACGTGGAGGGCGCGGCTCGACTGGACCGCGAGCGCGTCCGCGGCGAGCTCGGCCGCGCCGAAGAGCACGCGCGTCGCCTCGGCCGGGCGCAGCCCGTCGTCGTCTTCGTGGGAGCGCGACTCCTGCGGCACGAGCCGCGTCGGGGCGGTCGCGAGCGCGATGCCGCGCGGCGGCGCGGGGAGGAGCGCGGCGCGCGCCGCGAGCGCGAGCTCGAACCGCGCGCCGATCTCCGGGACCGTGCTCGGCTCGTGCTCGCGCGCGCGCTCGAGCCAGGCTCGCGCGGCCTCCGGACGCCCCGCTTCGAGCGCGAGGTCCGCGCGCACGAGCGCCGCGCGCGCCGCGGCGAGCGTGAGCGGGTACGAGCGCTCGACGGCGGCCAGCGCGGCCTCGGGCGCGGGAACTCGAGCGCGTTCGCGAGCGCGTCGGATGCGCGCGCCTCGAACCGCGCGCGCCACGCGGCGCGCGTCGCCGGCCCGGCGAGCGTCAACCGCTCGCGCACGGCGAACTCGACGCCGACGACGAGCCAGCCGGAGAGCCCGCCGTTCCCGGCACCGGGCGCGTCCGGGAGCCACATGCGTGCGCGCGCCGTGCTCGCGGTGCTCGGCGGTCGCGCGGGGACGCCGTCGCCGACCGCGCTCTCGAGGAGGGCCGCGTACCACAGGTCGAGCGCGGCGTCCGGCGCCGCCACCGCCGGATCCCGCGCGCGCACCGGCGCGAAGAGCGCATCGCCCTCGGCGAGGCGCGCCGCGGCCGCGCTCGACGTCGGGACGAAGGTGTCGTTCTCGAGCGCGCGCTCGCCGAGCAGCGTCTGCAGCCGTTCGGTCGGATCCTCGGCCGCGGGGCGTTGCGCGAGAGCGGCCGCGGGCGCGAGCAGGGCCGCGAGGCACGCGGTGCCGACGGTCCGAAGGCCGCCGAGGGCGCGCCGCGCGCGCCGGTTCACGGCTGGGTGTCGGCCGCGACCACGGTGCCCGTTGGGAGCTCGCGCAGGCGCCGCTGGCGCTCGAGGAAGACGGGATCCTGGCGCGCCCGCAGGTGGGCCTGGATCTCGTGCGCGAGCTCGACATCGCGTGCGTGGCGTTCGCGCAGGACGACCTCGGCCGCGGCGAGCCGCTCCTTCTCGCACAGCGCGGGGCGCAGGCCTTGGAACGAGACCTGGGCGAAGAGGACCATCGGCACGAACACCGGCGTCCAGTAGAGGAGCCGGCGGCCGACGTGCTTCCAACCCGATCCGCGCGGCGCGCTCGGCGCGTCGGTCCGCGCCGCGTCCACCGGGCTCCCGGCGCGCGCGGCGTCGTCGAGCAAGGGGGTGGTCACGGGGCTCTCGGCCTCGTGGGGCGTCGTCGCGGCGTTCGGTTGCGTCGGGTCGGGCATGGGATCAGATGAGGGTCGAGGCCGCGTAGCGCGCGTGGCTCCCGAGTTCCTCTTCGATGCGCAGGAGGCGGTTGTACTTGGCGACGCGGTCGGTCCGGCACGGCGCACCCGTCTTGATCTGGCCGCAGTTCGTCGCCACCGCGAGGTCCGAGATCGTCGTGTCCTCGGTCTCCCCGGAGCGGTGGCTCGAGATGCAGCGGTAACCCTTCCTGTGCGCGAGTCCGATCGTCGCCAGCGTCTCGCTGAGCGTGCCGATCTGGTTGACCTTGATCAAGACCGCAGTGCCCGCCTTGCGCTGGATTCCGAGCTTCAAGCGCTCGACGTTCGTGACGAACAGGTCGTCGCCGACGAGCTGCACGCGCCCGCCGAGCGTGGCCGTCAGGTGCTGCCAACCCTCCCAGTCGTCCTGGTCGAGGCCGTCCTCGATGCTGAAGATCGGGTAGCGCTCGGCGAGGCGCGCGTAGTACCCGACGAGCTCCTTCGACGTGTGCGGCTTGCCGTCGATCGTGTACTTGCCGTCCGCGTAGAACTCGGCCGACGCGCAGTCGAGCGCGAGCTGGACATCTGCGCCGGGCTTCAAGCCGACGCTCTCGATCGCGGAGAGGATCAGCGTGATCGCCTCTTCGTTCGAGCCGAGGTCGGGCGCGATGCCGCCTTCGTCGCCGACGGCGGTGTTCAGCTTCTTCGCCTTGCAGACCTTCTTCAGCGCGTGGAAGACCTCGGTGCCCATGCGCAGGCCTTCCGCGAAGGACGGCGCGCCGAAGGGCATGATCATGAACTCCTGGATGTCGACGTTGTTGTCCGCGTGCGCGCCCCCGTTCAGGATGTTCATCATCGGGACCGGCAGCAGGTTCGCCGCGGCGCCGCCGATGTAGCGGTAGAGCGGGAGCCCCGTCTCCTCCGCCGCGGCCTTCGCGGTCGCGAGCGACACGCCGAGGATCGCGTTCGCGCCGAGGCGCTTCTTGTTGGATGTGCCGTCCAGCGCGACCATCGCGTGGTCGACCGCGGCCTGGTCCAGCGCGTCGAGCCCGACGAGCTCGCGCGCGAGCTCGCCGTTCACGTGCGCGACCGCCTTGAGCACGCCCTTGCCGCCGTAGCGGGTTCCGCCGTCGCGCAGCTCGTGCGCTTCGTGGACGCCCGTGCTCGCGCCCGAGGGGACCGAGGCGCGGCCGGTGGCACCGGACTCCAGGGCGACGTCGACTTCGAGGGTGGGATTGCCGCGCGAGTCGAGGATCTCGCGGCCGTGGACGTGGACGATTGCGCTCATCGCGCGGATCCTACGGTGCGTGCGGGCGCCTGGGAACGCCCTCGAAGGCCACCCTGGATTCCGTCGTTCCGCGGAGGCCGGCGTCGTGGGTCCGTACGGCGCCGAAATCGGGTAGCTTGACACCCCCTCGCCCGACTCCGGTACGGAGTCGCGGCCCCGCGTGCGCAAAGTCCACCTCCTCCCGAACCTGATCACCCTCGCGAACGCCTTCTGCGGGCTGCTCGCGATCTGCAAGGGGATCGACGCCCTCGCCTTCCAGGCGGACGAGGCGGCGCACTTCGAGTCGAAGATGGCGACCGCGTGCTGGCTCATCTTCCTCGGGATGATCTTCGACGCGATCGACGGCAAGGTCGCCCGCATGGTGGGGGGGGCCTCGAACTTCGGCGCGCAGCTCGACTCGTTCGCCGACATGCTCACGTTCGGCGTCGCTCCGGCGGTGCTCGCGAAGGTGCTGATCGAGCACGAGGCGCCGCTCTACGGCTACTCGGTGAACCCGCGCCTCCACTTCATCGCGGCAGCGGTGTTCAGCGTCATGGCGATCCTCCGCCTCGCGCGCTTCAACCTGGAGAACGACCCCGACCCCGAGGCGCACAAGCACTTCAAGGGTCTCCCCTCGCCCGCCGCCGCCGGGACGATGGCCGCGACGATGCTGATGTACCTGTCGCTCAAGGATCCCGGGCTCGAGGTCAGCGACGGCACGCGCACCCCGCTCGGTGCCCTCCTGCGCCTCGCGCCGGGCATCCACGAGAGCCCGTTCCTCGTCTGGTTCCTGCCCGTGATGGGCCTCCTCCTGCCCGCGCTCGGCCTCCTGATGGTGAGCCGCGTGCGCTACCTCCACATGTTCTCGGCGCTGACGGGGCGCGGACAGTTCGTGACGCTCGTCGGCGTCGTCGTGGCCGCCTTCCTGCTCTTCGCGGCTCCGGTGCTCTCCGTCTTCTGCGTGTTCCACGTCTACGTGATCACGGGCCTCCTCCGCACGGTGTTCCGGTCGCGGTCGGGCCCCAGCGGCCCCGCGCGCTCGACGCCGGTCGAACCGCCCGTCTTCGCGGGTTGAAGGCCGCGCGCGATGGACGCCTCCGCCTTCGTCGGCCTCGGGAGCAACCTCGGCGCGCGCGAGCGGCTCCTCACCTCCGCGGTCGAGGGCCTCGCCGTGCTCCCGCGCACGCGCCTCGTCCGCGTGTCGAGTTGGATCGAGACGGCGCCCGAGGGCGGCCCCGCCGGCCAGGGTCCCTACCTGAACGGCGCGGCCGAGCTCGCGACGGAGCTCGCCCCGCGCGAGCTCCTCGACGCCCTGCTCGCGCTCGAGCGCCGGGCGGGCCGCGTGCGCGTCGCCGGCGTCGCGAACGGTCCGCGGACGCTCGACCTCGACCTGCTCCTCCACGGGAGCGCGCGCCTCGCCGAGCCCGGCCTCGTCGTGCCGCATCCGCGCCTCGAGGAGCGCCTCTTCGTGCTGCGCCCGCTCGCTGAACTCGCGCCCGAACTCGTACTCCCGAGCGGCGCGCCGATCCGCGCGCGCATCGCGGAGCTCGAGCGGACCGAGCTTCGCCGTGAACCCGCGCGCACACGCGCGTTCGAGATCTCCACGCTCCGCCGCACCCGCCCATGAACCGCGCTCCGACGCCGCTCGTCTCGCTCCCCGATCCCGCCGCGGCCCGTCGTTGGTGCGCGGACTGGCGCGCGCGCGGCCGCACGCTCGGCTTCGTGCCCACGATGGGGGCGCTGCACGACGGGCACCTGTCGCTCGTCGAGCGCGCGCTCGACGAGAACGACGCCGCGTGCGTGAGCGTGTTCGTGAACCCGCTCCAGTTCAACGAGCAGCGCGACTTCGAGCGCTACCCACGCGACCTCGGCGCCGACGCGCAGCTGCTCGAGGGCGCGGGCTGCACGATGCTCTTCACGGGCACGCTCGCGGGCTTCTTCCCGGGCGAGCTCGACGCACGCGGCGAGCTCCTCCCCGCGGCCTGGCGCGAGCCGGGGCCGAGCGCCACCGGTCTCGAGGGCGATCTGCGCCCCGGCCACTTCCGCGGCGTCGCGACGATCGTCGAACGGCTCTTCGACGTCGTGCGTCCCGACCGCGCCTACTTCGGCCACAAGGACTTCCAGCAGACGCTCGTCGTGAAGGACCTCGCGCGCGCGCTGGGCTACCCCGCGATCGTCGTGTGTCCGACCGCGCGCGAGGCGTCCGGGCTCGCGCGCTCCTCGCGCAACGAGCTTCTTCTCCCCGCCGATCGCGAGCGCGCGGCGGTGCTCTCGCGCGCGCTCTTCGCCGCGCGCGACGCCTGGTGCGCGGGCGAGCGGCGTCCGGCGCGGCTCTCCGCGGCGATGCGCACGGTGCTCGCCGACGGGCCCGCGACGCTCGAGTACGCCGAGATCCGCGACCCCGAGCGCTGGACGCGCGACGAGCCCGTCGGTCCGATCGAGCGCGCGGTCGCGCTGGTCGCCGCGCGTCTCGGCGGCGTGCGCCTGATCGACAACCTGCGTCTGGACGAGCCCGCGTGAGCGCCTCGTCGCCGGTCGTGCGCGCGACGGCGCCCGCGAAGGTGAACCTCGTGCTCGAGGTCCTGGGCCGGCGCGCGGACGGCTACCACGAGCTCTGGACCTGGATGCTCGCCGTCGGGCTCGAAGACGAGGTGCGCGTGCGCGCGCTGCCGCCCCGCGCCGAGCCCGGGATCCAGCTTTCGATCACCGGCCCCGCGGGGACCGCCGATGTCCGCGCCGACGCGTCGAACCTCGTGTGGCGCGCCGCGCGCGCGGTGCTCGATCGCGCCGGGACGGGCGCGGGGCTCGCGATCGAGCTCGAGAAGCGGATCCCGAGCCAGTCGGGCCTCGGCGGCGCGAGCGCCGATGCCGCCGCGACCGTGCTCGCAGCGGAACGCGCGCTCCGTTGCGCGCTCACGGCGGAGGAACGCGCTGCCGTCCTCGCGAGCCTCGGCTCCGACTGCGCGTTCTTCGCCGCGGCACCGGCCGGGGTCGCGCTCTGCGGGGGGCGAGGGGAGGAGATCCGGTCCGCGCCGGAGCGCGCGCCCGCCTGGTGGATCGCGATCGTCGCCCCGACGGTGGGATGTCCCACGCCCGCGGTCTACGCCGAACTCGCACGACGCTTGTCTCGCCCCGTCGAGGCGCCTAGTCTGCCGGACGCGTGGCTCGAGGCCCCTGCGTCGGACGCGCGCAGATTCCTTGGCAATCGGTTGGAGGCGGCCGCCCTCGCGGTCGCGCCGGAACTCGCCCGCTGGCGCGCGCTCTTCGACGCGCTCGGCGCGGAGCACACGCGGCTCACGGGCAGCGGCTCCGCCTTCTTCGCGCTCTTCGACGAGCGCGACGAGGCGGAGGAGTTCGGCGCGCGGGTCGAGGCGCGCGCGCGTTCGGAGGGGCTCCTCCTGCGCGGTCGCTGGACCGTGCGGGCCGCGGGCTCCGGGGCGAAAGTCCGGGAAAGTTGAACCGGAACCCCTCGCGCCGCCGGACGCACCCGGCTACGAACCGTCTCCCAACTTCCACCAGGCACCCTCGGCGATGAACATCACGGAGATCCGCATCAAGCTCCTGGCGAACCAGCGCGACAAGCTGCGGGCCTTCGCGAGCATGACGATCGACGATTGCCTCGTGATCCGGGACATCAAGATCATCGAAGGGGGACGCGGGCTCTTCGTCGCGATGCCGAGCCGCAAGCTCTGCGACCGTTGCTCGTCGTGCGCCGCGAAGAACCACATCCGCGCGCGCTACTGCAACGACTGCGGTCACCGCCTCGGCGAAGGGCGCGGCGACCTCGACGAGCGCGGCCGGCCGCGCCTCTACGCGGACATCTCGCACCCGATCAACCAGGACGCGCGCGACTTCGTGCAGAACCAGATCCTGCGCGCCTACTACGACGAGCTCGAGCGCTCGAAGCAGGAAGGCTACGTCGCGAAGAGCTTCGACGACCTCGACTACGACTACCTGGACGAGTACTCGGCCGAGGAGCGCTGAGATGGCGCGGAAGGCCGCCCGCCGCTCCGCCTCCACGTCCGCCCCGGCCCCCGCGCGCCGGCCCGCTTCCCGAGCGAGCCGGCGCGGTGCGTTTCTAGAGCCGCGGGCCGCGTCGCGCGCTGGGAACCGCATGGGGCCGCGCATCGCGATCCTCGGCGCCGGCGCCGTGGGGGAAGCGCTCGCGCGCGCGCTCCGCGGGCGCGACGTCGCGCTGTGGTCGCGTTCGGCGGAGCGCGCGCGCGCCGCCGCGCGGCGCTCGGGTGCGCGCGCCGTGCCCGACCTCGCGCGCGCGGTCGACGAGGCCGAGCTCGTGCTCGTGTGCGCGCGCGATTCGGCGCTCGCCGAGCTCGTCGCGCGCGTCGCGCGGCTCGAACTCGCGCCGCGCGCGCGCGTCGTGCTCCACACGAGCGGCGCGCAGTCGGCGCGCGTGCTCGCGGCGCTCGGCGCGCGCGGCTTCGGCTACGGCGCGCTGCACCCGCTCGTGCCCGTGCCGCCCGACGCCCCGGCCGGCGTCTTCGAAGGCGCGGGCTTCGCGGTCGAGGCGCCGCACCGCTCCGTGCGCGCGGTCGCCGCGGCGCTCGCGCGCGAGCTCGGCGGCGAGCCGTTCGAGCTCCCGACCGAGCGCGCCGCGCAGACGAAGGGCCGCGCGCCGCGGCGCGGTGCCGGGCGTTCCGCCGCGGCGCGGTCCGCGGGTTCCGCGCACGTTCCGACCGCGGCGAGCGAGCGCGCGCGCTACCACGCCGCCGCGACGCTCGTGTCGAACGGCAGCCTAGCGCTCGTGTCGCTCGCGCTGCGCGAGTTGCTCCCCGCGCGGCTCGTGCGCGCGGAGGACCGCATCGCGGCGCGCGCGTTCGCGACGCTGCTCGAGCGCACCGCGAAGAACCTGCGCGCGCTCCCGCCCGAACGCGCACTGACCGGACCGGTCGCGCGCGGCGACCGCGCGACGCTGCTCGCGCACCTTGCCGTGCTCCCGCGCACGAGCGCTGCCGGCCGCGCGTATCGCGCGCTGTCCACGGAGCTCGCGCGCCTCGCCCGCGCGGACGGCCGCATCGAGGCGCGCACGGCACGGACGATCGAGCGCGCGCTGCGCTGACGGTCTCCGACGCCCCCGGACGGGCGGGCGTTCGACCGCGGCGTCGTCGCGACCGGTCCGCGGCCGGACGGCGCGAAGAGCCCGCGGGCGCGTCGGAGCCCGACCGCGTGCGGGTCGCGCCGCCCTAGGCGGCGTTGGAGCCCGACCACCGCGCCGCTACGCTTCGGCGCATGCCGATCGTCGTGTCGATCCTCGAGCGCTCCGCCGATGCGTTGCTCCGCGCGGCCGAGCGCGCGGCGCCCGACGCGGACGCGCTCGAGCTGCGGCTCGACGCGCTCGATGCAGCCGCGGTCGAGGCGCTCGCGCCGCGCCTTCGCGCGCTCGGCAAACCCGTGATCGCCGCCGTGCACGGCGCGGAGGGCTTCGGGACGTTCGCGGGCCCGCTCGAAGCGCGCTTCGAACTCCTGCGCGCCGCCGCGCATGCCGGCGCCGCCTTCGTCGACGTCGACGCGCGCTTCGCGGCCGCGTTTGGCCCGGCGCCGGCGGGCGCGCGGCGCATCGTGTCGCACCACGAGAAGGAGGGGACGCCACCTGAACTCGCAGCGCTCTTCGACCGCGTGGAGCGCGCGGCCGCGAGCGGCGACGTGGTCAAGGTCGTGACGCACGCGGCGTGCGCCGAGGACGGGCTGCGCGTCTTGAGCGAACTCCGCGCGCGCGTGGCGCGCGACGCTGGGCGCGAGCGCACCGCGTTCTGCTCCGGCGAGCGCGGCGCGTTCACGCGCGTCCTGGCGCCGCTCGCCGGCGCGCGCTTCACGTACGCGGCGCCCGCGGACGGCGCGCGCACGGCGCCGGGGCAGCTCGACGCGCGCGCGCTGCGCGCGGCGCTCGCCTCCGCGCGCACGCTTCGGCCGCCCGTTGCAGTCTGGGCGGGCAGCGCGCTCGCGGCGACGCGCTGGTTCGCGGTGCTCGGGCGGCCCGTCGCGCATTCGTGGTCGCCGCGTCTCCACGGCGCGGTGTTCCGCGCTCTCGCGCGCGACGCCGTCTACGTCGCGTGCGAGCCCGACGACGTGGCGCACTTCCTCGCGCTCGCGCGCGAACTCCCGTTCGAGGGCTTCTCGATCACGGCGCCGTTCAAGACCGACGCGCTGCGCGCCGCGAGCGAGGTCGCGGAGGACGCGGCGGCTCTCGGCGCGGCGAATACCATCGTGCGCACGGAGTCGGGCTGGCGCGCCTCGAACACGGACGCGCCCGCGGTACGCGCGGCGCTGGCGAGCGCGTGCTTCAGCGCGAGCAAGGGCACCCAGTCGAGCATTCGCGCGGGCGGGCCCGTGAGCGCGAGCGGAACGGAGGCCCACGGAGCGGCGCTAGGCACCACTTCGGCCCGCGGAGCGCCGCTCGGCACCACCTCCTTGCACGGCGCGCGCGCGCTCGTCGTCGGCGCGGGCGGCGCCGCGCGCGCGGCCGTGTGGGCGCTCGTCGGCGCGGGCGCGGAGGTCGCCGTGCACGCGCGCCGCGGCGCCGAGGCCGACACGCTCGCGAGCGCGTTCGGCGCGCGCTCCCTAACTGCCGACGCAGTGGTGCGTGAACGCTTCGACGTGCTGGTCCATGCGACGCCCGCGGGCTCGCGCGCGAGCGCCGATGCGTGCGCCGTGCCCGTCGAGTGGCTGTCGCCCGGCATGCGCGTGCTCGATGCCGTCTACCGTCCGGCGGAAACCGAGCTCCTCCGTCGCGCGCGCGCGCGCGGCTGTGTCGCCGTGCCCGGAACGACGTGGTTCGCGCTCCAGGCGCGCCTGCAGGCGGCGCTGTTCGTCGGCCGAGTCGGCGCCGAGCGCGTCGACGCGAAGGCGCTCGAAGCGGCGCTCGCGGCGGAGCTCGAGTCCCTTTCGCGCGAGGAGTCGGAGCCGGATGCGACCCGCGCGCGCGCGGCCGGCTCCGATCGCGCCGCGCCGCGCGCGAGCGATGGGGGCGTGCCGTGAGGCGTGCGAAAGATGGGTGCGGAGCCGTGACGAGCGAGAGCGCGGGGGTGCGCGCCGTGACGCGCAGGAGCGATGGATGCACGCCGTGACGCACACGAGCCAGGGGTGCACGCCGTGACGCGCACGCGCCGCCACGTCGCGCTGGTTGGCCTGCGCTGCTCGGGCAAGTCGAGCGTCGGCCGCGAGCTCGCGCAGCTCCTCCATGCGCCGTTCGTCGACCTCGACGACGAGCTCACGCGCGTCGCGAACTCGACCGCCGGCAGCGCGCGCTTCGCGAGCGCGGGCGACGTGCTCGCGCAGTGGGGCGAGACGACGTTCCGCAGCCTCGAGAGCCAGGTGCTGCGCGAGGTCCTCGAAGCGCGCGAGGGGCGCGTGCTCGCGACCGGCGGAGGCGCCGTGCTCGCGCCCGCGAACCGCGCGCAACTCGCGCTGCGCGCGCGCTGCATCTGGCTGCGCGCCGGGCCAGCCGAACTCGCGCGCCGCCTGCGCGCCGACCCGACGCCGCGCCCGTCGCTCACGGGCCGCGACCCAGGCGACGAGCTCGTCGAGCTCGCGCGCGCCCGCGGTCCGCTCTACGCGGAGGTCGCGGACTGGACGCTCGAAACGGCCGCCCACACGCCCACGGAGCTCGCGCGGCTCGTCTTCGAACACCTCGTGGAGGACAAGTCTTCTCGCGATGGGGGTTGATCTTGGCGCGTCGAGTCCTCAGAATGCGCCCCTGAATCGCGGGGTGGAGCAGTCTGGCAGCTCGTCGGGCTCATAACCCGGAGGTCGCAGGTTCGAATCCTGCCCCCGCTACCATTCACCGAGAGGACCGAGGCCACGTGGCCCGAGTCCTCTCCTCGTTTTCCGACCGGCGTTCATGGAGCGCCTTGCTGGGGAGTGCCGCGAGGCGGCCGACCCGCGGACTCCAGCACGAGTACCGCGGCGTGTAGCATGCCTGCGGTTCGTCCCTGCGGATGATCCCTGCCCGCGGACTCCGCCGGCATTCCATGGAACAGGAGCCGGGCATGCTGCGCGTGAGTGCGTTGCTTTCGATCGTGTTGTCGCTCTCCATCGTCGCCCCTCTGCGCGCGAGCGATGAGCCGGGGCACTCCAAGCACGGCTCCGCCTTCGACACGGGGCTGCGGCAGAAGCCCTGGAAGATGGAGGGCATTGGCCACTCGCACTTCCCGATCACCACGAAGGTGCCCGAAGTGCAGGAGTGGTTCGACCAGGGCAACACGCTCCTGCACTCCTTCTGGTTCGAGGAGGCCGAGCGCTCGTTCCGCTGGTGCATCCAGCTCGATCCCGACTGCGCGATGGCGTACTGGGGGCTCGCGCGCTGCGGCATGAACTGGTTCGCGAGCCAAGGCCCGGCCGCGGATCCCGCGCTGAAGCGCTACCGCGACTTCCTCAAGGAGGCGGTGCGCCGCAAGGGGAGCGTGAGCGAGCGCGAGCGGATGTACATCGAGGCCTGGGGTGACGGTTTCGACGCGGCCGTCGCGAAGCCAACCGAGGTGCTCGCGCGCCGGCTGCAGAAGCTCGTGATCGCGTTCCCCGACGACGTCGAGGCCAAGGCGCTCTACGCGCTCTTCTCGATCCGGCCCGACGGCGCGCTCGGCACGGAGATGGTGATCCGCGCGGTGCTCGCGAAGGAGCCGGACCACCCGGGCGCGCACCACTACCGCATCCACAACTGGGACGGCGTCGCGACGGAGCAGGGCCTCTCGAGCTGCGCGCGCTACGGACCCGCGGCGCCGAACGTCGGGCACGCGAACCACATGCCCGGCCACAACTACTCGAAGCTCGGCCTGTGGCACGAGGCCGCGATCAGCATGGACTCGGCGACGCGCGTCGAGCTGCGCTACATGAACGAGCGCCTCGCGCTGCCGTTCGAGACGTGGAACTTCGCGCACAACCGCAACTACCTCTGCTACATCCAAGAGCAGCTCGGCATGGAAGCGGCGGCGCGCGCCGGTGCGCGCACGTTGCTCGCCGCGCCGCGCAATCCGAACCCGACGAACGAGGACGGAGACGAGACCTTCTCGGAGGGGTTGACCGCGCTCGTGCGCGGCCTCGTGAAGTTCGAGCGCTGGGACACGATCCTCGAGAAGGGTTCGATCCCTTGGGGCGAGACCCCCGAGGACGAGAGCATGAAGGCCTGGGTCGAAACCCTGGCCTTCGCCGGGCTCGGCAGAGCCGTCGACGCGCGGGCGCGCTTCGGCGAGTTCGAGGCGTCGATCGCGGCGCTCGAGAAGAAGGACCCCGACGCGAAGAAGCACGCGAAGCCCGAGCTGGAGGTCGCGGAGGGCCTCGTGTTCGCGGCCGAGGGCAACGTGCTCGACGCGACGCGCCTGCTCGGTGCGGCGGCGGACGCCGAGCGGCATGCCCGCGAAGCGGACGAGTACGAGAACGACCCGCCCTTTCGCCCTTGGCCCGTCCACCGCCTGCTCGGCGACGTGTTCCTCGGCCGCGGCGAGCCGCGCCTCGCGGTCGAGGCCTACGAGCTCGCCCTGAAGGTGGAGGCCAACGACGCGTTCACGCTCTCGGGCCTCGCGCGCGCTCACGCACAGCTCGGGAACCGGGACGCGGCGCAGCGCCACGCGAACGCGCTCGCTCACGTTTGGTCGGGCGCCGATGCGGGCCTCGAGTGGCGCACGAGCGTCGACGCGCTCGGCCTCGTGACGAAGCCGTTCGCACCGACGCCCGCGCCCGAGCGCCGCTACGAGCCCGCGAAGCTCGACGCGCTCGGCCCGAACCTCTGGGCGCCGTTCGCGGCGCCCAAGCTCGATTGCGTCGACTCCGAGGGAGTGGCCGTGCGCCTCGAGGACCTGCGCGGCAAGAACGTGCTGCTCGTCTTCTACCTCGGCAAGGAGTGCGTGCACTGCATGGAGCAGCTGCGCTCGATCGACGGCAAGAAGAGCGAGCTCGCGAAGCTCGACACCGTCGTGCTCGCGGTCAGCAGCGCGAGCCCGGAGAAGAACAAGTCCGCGCAGGAGCTCGGCGAGCTCTCCGTGCGGCTCCTGTCCGACAAGGACCACGAGAACGCGCGGCGGTTCACGTCCTACGACGACTTCGAGGGGATCGAGCTCCACTCGACGATCCTGATCGACAAGCAGGGCCGCGTGCACTGGAAGCGCACGGGCGGCGACCCCTTCCAGGACGTCGACTTCCTGGTCGCGGAGTTGACGCGCATGAACGAGGCGGGGGAGAAGAAGTCGCCGTGAGGCGTGGGCGGGCTAGGGCGTAGCAGCGGAGCGCGCTCGGACCCGGAGTCACCGACGCTCCCGATTCGCGGGCCGACCCGGGCTCTTCGGCCTGGGGCGTCTTCCCGTTCCGACGCCTCCCGCCGCGCTCTTCCGCCCGCGGTCGCCGGGCGCGGCCGCTCGCGCATCGCGCAAAGCTCGGTCTCGCGCGTCCTGGACCGCCGGGGATCGACTATCCTCGCCGGGGGAGGACTTCCGGTTGGCTCGCACCCCGGATGACGACACCGTAGACCTGTTGCAGCGATGGTATGCCGGCGACGCCGGGGCGCTCGAGCGCCTCGTCGCGGACAACCTCGACTGGATGCGGGAGCACGTCCGTCGGCACATGCCGGCCGAGCTGCGACCGAAGTGCGACTCGACGGACTTCGTGCACGACGGTGTCGTCAAACTGCTCCGCTTCGGGCCGCGCTACGCCCCGGCGAGTCGCGCGCAGTTTCGCGCGTTCGTGGCTGAGGTCCTGGTCAACGTCGTGCGCTCGCAGCGCGGCGCGTGGTCGGCGGCGCGGCGCGACCTCGCGCGCGAACAAGCGCTGCCGGACCATCCGGACGACGCGCCGGCCGACGCGCGTGTCTCAGGCCAGCCGGACCGCGCGGCCGAGCGCGCGGAGCTCCGCTCGTGGCTCGAACTCGCGCTCGAGCTGCTCCCTCCGCTCGATCGGCGCCTCGTCGAGCTGCGGCTCCACGACGAGCGCACCTTCGTCGAGATCGCGGCCGAGCTGGGCCTCGACTCCGCGGACGCCGCGCGCAAGCGCCTGCAGCGCGTGCTCCCGGAGCTCGCCGTGCTCGTGAAACGTCTCGAATCGGTGCTGGATTCCCCGGCCACCTGAGCCTCGCCCATGACGCCCCCCGACGACGATCGCTACGTGCGCGCGCAGCGCATCCTGGAACGCTACCTCGCGCGGCGCGACGAGGGCGAGGCGGTCACGCTCGGCGACCTCGTCCGCGAGAACGCCGACCTCGAAGTCGAGCTGCGCGAGCTCCACGCGGTCCTCGTCGGCTTGCGCGAGCTCCTGGTTCCGCCATCCGACGCGGGCGACGTCGCTCCGGGCGCGCGCGCGCGCGTCCCGTTCTCGGAACGCTATGAGGTCCAGGCGGAGATCGGCCGCGGCGGGATGGGGGCGGTGTTTTCCGTCGTCGACCGGCGCTTCGATCGACCGCTCGCGATGAAGGTCATCCTCGGCCAGGCCGACGCCGCACGCACGGGCAGGACGCCGGGCGTGCCGGCGCAGCAGCTCGCGCGCTTCGCGAACGAGGCGCGCATCACGGGTCAGCTCCAGCACCCGGGCATCATCCCGGTGCACGACCTCGGCACGCGCGACGACGGGTGCGCGTTCTTCACGATGAAGCTCGTGCGCGGCGTGACGCTCGGCGAGGCGCTCGAGCGCTGCGCGAGCGGCGCGCCGGAGTGGTCCATCGCGCGCGTGCTCGGCGTCGTCGTGCGCGTGTGCGACGCGGTCGCGTTCGCGCACGACCGGGGCGTGATCCACCGCGACCTCAAGCCCTCCAACGTGATGATCGGTGACTTCGGCGAGGTCTACGTGATGGACTGGGGGCTCGCGCGCCGGCTCACGCGCGAGGAACCGTCCGCCGCGGACGCGGGCGCGCCGGAGCTCCTCGGCCAAGCTGGGAATACGCAGGACGGGCGCGTCCTCGGCACTCCGTCCTACATGTCGCCCGAGCAGGCGCGCGGCGAGATCTCGCGGATGGACGCGCGCTCCGACGTCTACGCGATCGGCGCGATCCTCCACCATCTGTTGAGCGGCCGGCCGCCCTACGCGCGCGAAGGCCGGCCGACGACCGCGGAGGAGGTGCTCCTCGCGCTGAAGCAGGGACCGCCTCCGCCGCTGTCGGCCAGCGCGGGGCCGCCCGCCCTCGTCGCGATCTGCGAGCGTGCGATGGCCTACGACGCCGAGCGCCGGTACGCGGACGTGCGCGCGCTCGCGCTGGACCTCGCGCGGTTCCTCGACGGTCGCAGCGTGAGCGCGCTCCGCGTCGGCGCGTGGGTCGAGCTCGCGATGTGGGTGCGCCGCAACCGGGCGCTCGCGGGCGCGCTCGTCGCGGTGTTCGTAGTGGCGATCGCGGGCGGTGCCGCCGTCCTGATGCAGTCGCAGCGCGTCGTGCTCGCCGCGGAGGACGTGCGCATCGAGAAGAAGCGCGCCGAGGAGCGCGCGCGCGAAGCCGAGCACAACCTCCGCCTCGCGCGGGCGAGCGAAGCGGCCGCACGCCGCAGCGAGGCCGAGGCGCGGGCGTCGGAGGCGCGCGCGAAGGAGGTCGAGGGACTCCTGCGCGATTCGCTCATCCAGGCCACCCCCGCCCTCAGTCCCGGACGGAACATGCGCGTCGTCGAGGCGATGGTCCGCGCCAAGAAGGAGCTCGCGAGCGGCCGACTGCGAAACGACCCGCGGACCGAGTCTGCGCTGCAGGTGACGGTGGGGGCGGTCTTGCTCGGGAACGGGGACCCTGGCGGCGCGCTCCCGCTCGTCGAGGCCGCGTTCCGGACGCGTGAGCGTCTCGTCGACGCTGACGAGGGCGAGCTCGCCTCGATCGAGCTCCTCCTCGCACGCTGCGAGAGCGCGCTCGAGCTCTACGCGCGTTCGACGCCGCGCTTCGAGTCGGCGCTCGCGCGCAAGCAGAGGTGGTGTCCGGAGCGAGCGCTGCTCTCGGGCATGCTCCGCCACGCGGCGGAGGACCTGCGCGCGTCGGGGAAGCCTGCGCAGGCGCTCGAACTCGCGAAGGAGGCCCTCGCGATCGAGGAAGCGCGCGTCCCGGTCGACGAGCGCGAGCTCGCAGCCGCGGAAGGGCTCTACGCGAGCGTCCTCGTCGACGTCGGCCGTCCCGGCGAAGCGCTGTCGTTCTCGCGTCGTGCTCGCGAGCGCGTCGTGTCGGCCTTCCCCGACGACCTGATCCTCGTCTCCAGGCTGTGCAGCCAGCTCGGGTTCGTGCTCGAAAACCTGGGGCGCTTCGCGGCGGCGCGCGGCGAGTTCGAGTGGGCCCTCGCCGCCTCGATCGCGATCGAGGCGAAGGACGACGAAGCCGTCGCGGACCTCGTGAACAACCTGGGCGCGTGCTTCGCGGGCGAAGGACGTTTCGTGGAGGCGCTCGACGCGTACGAGTACGGACTCGAGCTCCGCAACGCCCATCACCCGGGTGATTCGACGGGCCAAGTGAACTCGCTGATCAACATCGGCGCGGCGCTGCACGGGCTCGGACGCGACGCGGAGGCGCTGGAGCGGTTGAGCGCGGCGCGCGCGATGGCGCAGCGGATCCGCCCGGGCGGCAGCGTGGAGGCCGTGACCGCGCTCGGGAACGAAGCGGTCGCGCTGGCCGAGCTCGGTCGAGCGCGCGAGGCGCTCGAAGCGAGCGAAGCGCGGCTCGTGGCGGCGCGACGGTTCTTCGGCGACGAGCATCAGGCCGTCGGGATCGCCGAGGGCAACCACGGCGTCCTCCTCGCTCAGCTCGGCCGAGGCACCGAAGCGCTCGCGCACCTCGAACTCGCGCTCGCGATCGATCAGCGCGCGTTCAGCGCGGACCACCCGCAGATCGCAGGCGATCTCGACAGTGTCGGCACCTGCCTCCACCGGCTGGGGCGCGGCGCGGAGGCGCTCCCGCGCCTCGAAGCAGCGCTCGACATGTACCTCCGGCTCCAATCCCCGCGGAGCTCGGACCTGATCCGCGTTTCGGAGCACCTGGCCGCGTGTCTCGAGACGCTCGGTCGCAAGGCCGACGCTCTCGCGCACCGCCAGGCCTTGGTCGAGTTGGAGCGCTCGCGCTCGCCGCAGGCAGGCTCCCAGGTGCTGGTGAGCGCGTTGAACATGCTGGGGCTCCTCCTCGACGAACTCGGGCGCCATCGGGAAGCGCTCCCGGTCCTCGAGGAAGCGCTCGCGATGCAGCAGCGCGTCTCCGGCGCCGAGACCTCGGAGTCGGCCGCTTGCTGGAACAACGTCGGCTTGTGCCTCGATCACATGGTGCGGACGGCGGAGGCGCTGCCGAAGCTCGAGCGCGCGATCGAGATTTCGCGCAAGGTGCTCCCCGGTGCGTCCCCCGGACTCGCGCTCCGGCTGACGAACCTGGCGAGCGTGCTCACGAAGCTGAATCGCCACGAGGAAGCGCTCGCCCGGCTCGAGGAAGCGCTCGCGATCCACACGCAATCCGGCGGCGCCGCGAGTGCGACCCACTGGAACGTGCTGCAGACGCTCGGAAGCCAGCTCGAGACGCTGGGGCGCCGTCCCGCGGCCCTCGCGCGCTTCGAGGAGGCGCTCGCGATGGCGAAGAAGCTCCACGCGGGCGACCACCTGCGGGTCGTGCAGAGTGTGAACGGAGTCGCGCGCTCTCAGCGCGCCTTGGGGCGCACCGTGGAGGGGCTCGCGCTGCACGACGAGGCGCTCGCGATGTGCGTGCGGCTCTACGGCGAGGAGCACCTCGACGTCGCGTCGGCGCGCAACAACCGCGGCGAGGCGCTCGTCTCGCTCGGGCGCTACGAGGAAGCGCGGAGCGAGTTCGCGCGCGCGCTCGCGACGAACCGCCGGCTCCTCACGGGCGACGACGCGCGGATCGCGAACGCCCTCAACAACGAAGGCTACGCGCTCGAGAAGCTCGGCCGGGGAGAGGAAGCGCTGCGCGACCACGAGCTCGCCTTCGAGATGCGCCGGCGGCTCTACCCGAACGGCCATCCGCTCGTCGCGACGAGCGTCGCGAACCAGGCGCTCGCGCTCGACCGGCTCGGGCGGCACGCGGAGGCGCTCGCGAAGCACGAGGAGGGCCTCGCGATGCGCAGGAAGATGTTCACGGGCGACCACGGCGCCGTGGCGCTGAGCCTCTTCTCGCGCGGCGACTCGCTCCTCGTGCTCGGACGCGCGGAGGAGGCTCTCGCGTCGCACTTGGACTCGCTCGCGATGCGTCGCCGCCTCGTCGCGGGCGATCACCCGGACACGGTGTGGAGCCTCGCGCGCGTCTCGGCGTGTCTTCTCGCGCTCGATCGGCGCGACGAAGCGCTCGAGCGCGCCGAGGAAGCCGTCGCCATGGCGCAGCGCGCGTCGCCGGAGGGGCACCCCGCGCGCGTGGCGAGCGAGGTCGCGCTCAACGCGGCACGCGCGCTCACGCCGCGGTAGCCCGACGTCCTCCGCGTGGTCGGCGGAGGAGCCCGTTCGATTCCAAGGCCGTGCTCGTCGAGCTCGTGCAGGCGGGACGCGCCGGAGTTCGGGGGTCCTGGGTACGAAGTCGCCCGTGGCCGGTTGCGTGGAACCACCCATGGGCCCGGCCCCGTGGTGGACTACGAACACGAGCGCGGCAGAGTCGGCGCTCGGCGGCCTCGGGCCGTGGTTCCGAGCCTGCGTCGTGCCGCTTGACGCACCCGTGCGTCGGTCCCGACCGGGAGCGTGCCCTCGCGTCGCCGTTCGTCTCCGAACCGGAGCGGCGCGTTGCGCCTCCATGCTCCGCTCCACGAAAGAAGGTGCCCCGTGCTGTACACCCTCGCTCTCGTCCTGCTCGTGCTCTGGCTGCTCGGCCTCCTGTCGTCGTACACGATGGGCGGGTTCGTGCACGTGCTGCTCGTGATCGCGCTCGTCCTGATCGTGATGCGCCTCCTCTCGGGCCGGAAGCTCGCCGGGCGCTGACGCGCAGGCCTCGACGAGTCCGCACGATCGTCGCGGCGAACGCGCTCCTTCGGTCGCGGCAGCAAAGCGCGCCGTCGGTTCGACGACGCCCTCCTAACCCGTTCACCGCTCCGCTCCGCGCGCCGAACGACTCGCGGGCGGTGCCTACTTCGCAGGTGTCGTCCATGAACACGAGCCTCTCCATCGTCCTCCTGATCGTCGGCGTCGCTCTCCTCGTCACGGGGGTGATCGCGTCCGACTCGCTCTCCAACGACGTCTCGCGCTTCTTCACGGGCGAGCTCACGAATCGCACGCTGTGGTTCTTGATCGGTGGTGTCGTCGCCGCCGCGGTCGGGCTCGGGGGTCTGCTGCGCGTCGCGCGGTGAGCCGCGAGGCTCCGAGCCGTGACGCGGACGGGCGCTCTCGCCGAGTTGATCTCGGACGCGCGTGTGCCGGCGCCCTCGACGGCCCGACCGTGGCCAGGTCGCAGGCGTTCGACGTGAAGGAGGCCGAAGGCCTCGAACGCCGCGCGATCCGCCGCCCTGCTCGTCACTCCCGCGCGGGAGCTTCCTGCGCGCCCTCGGACACCACGTCCTGGATGAGCGCTTGGATCGCCTCGCGGTGGAGGTTCCCGAGGTGCCCGCCCGCCGCGAAGATCAGCGCGCGCGACCCGAGGTGCTCGCGCAACCACGCCAGGTCCTCGGGGCGAAGGAGGAAGTCGTTCTCGTTCGCGAAGACGCGCACGCGCTCGTTCGCCGCGAGCGGCGCTTCGATCGCGCGGAGGTCGCAGTCGGCGAACATCCGGGCGGCGCCCGCGTCGTCGAGCGTGATGCGCGGGTCGCGCGCGGCGCACGTCGGCAACACGAACGCGTACATGTACTCCAGGAACGAGTACTCCGACGCCTCGACGTACGCCGGCGCACGACGCAGCTTCGAGCGCGGCGTCTGCAGCACGCCGAGATCGTGACGATCCTGCGTGCGCAGGATCGTGTACTGGAGGTCGAGGCGGAACGCGAGGCCGATCAGGAACTCGGACTCGAGGCGAGTGAACGGCAGCTCCATCTCGGGCTGCAGATCGCCGTGGGTCAGGTAGAGGACCTTGCCGAAGATCTCGTCGATGCGGCGCGCACGGTCCTCGACCGGGAACTCGAGCGGCGCGTTGTAGAACTCGTCGAGCTTCGTCATCGCGTACTCGAGGTTCACGGGCGGGTCGAGGGCCAGGTACACGTCGAACGCGAGCAGCCCCTCCGCCTTCGCGCGCGCCTCGTCGGCGGCGATGAAGAGCGTTTGGAACGCGCCCATCGAGAGCCCCGCGAGCCGCTTCGACTCGAAGCGGCCGGGGAAGCGCCCCGCGAGCTCGCGATCGATGGCGGTGATCGCGCGGTGCAGGTCGCGCGCGTCCACGGGCGCGTAGCCGGGCTGGTCGATCGTCGAGGCGCCGACGATGAACTCCCAATTCGTCGGGTTCGACACCGCGACGACGGAGCTGCCGCCCGCGAAGAAGAGCTCCGCGAGGCCGAGGCTCGAATCGCCGAGGCGGTGTCCGCCGAGGCCCGGGACGAGGTAGACGATCGGTGCCGGATGCGGCTGGAGCCACAGCGAGTACGGCAGCGTCTCGCCGCGCGCGATGCGCACGTGCTCGGTGCTGCCGCGCTCGGGGAAGTCTGGGTCCTGCGGCTCGAGGAAGATCGAGTCGAGCGTCTGCGTCGGAGCGCTCGCGTCGCTGCGCCCCGAGTAGTCCGTGATGTCGACGCGACGATCGAGCGTGTAGAGGAGCCGCGCGGGCTCGTACGCGTCGTCGTTCGCCTCGATCGTGCGCAACCCCGGCTCGACTTGATCGCTCTTCCGGTTCAGGCCGAGCGCGATCGCCGGGTCGCGGTCGACGAACGCGAGTTCCGCGTACGCGTCGGGCACGAGGCCGAGCCCGTCGCGCACCGTGCTCGGGCCGAGGAACGGGAGGTAGACGTACGCGCTCTCCTTCCAACCCCAGTGCGCGAACGTCTGCCCGAAGTCCTCCGGGTGCGCCTCGATGTGCCAGCGCGTCGCCGGATCCCAGAGGCCGAGCACGCCGACGCTCGTGTTGACGGCGAAACGCTGCGCTTCCTCGCTCGCGCCGCGCCACTTGCCCTGGAGGAGGTTGTTCAGGAGCCGCGCGGGGAACAGCAGGTTCTTCCAGGCGAGCACGAGGTGCTCGCGCACCGGCCGAGGCACGATCCAGCGGTAGACCGCGGCGATCGGCGCGAGCACGTACCTCAGGCCGACGTAGCTCACGTACGCGGACACGCGGTTCACGGGCTCGATCGGGTCGTCGACGTGGGGGAACGGGAGCTCCTCCTGCTGGAAGTAGCGCGCGCCCGGCCCGGTGTAGTGGGACCAGTCGCGCCGGCTCACCGTCGACGCGCAGCTCGCGAGGAGCACGAGCGCGCAGGCGACGATCCACAGCGATCGTGCGAGAGAGCCGAGCGCGCCGCTCCGCCGCGGAGGCGCCGTCTCGACACGCATCGACGGCGTGTCGCGTCCGGGCGACGCGCACGTGTCGAAGCGCTCCACGAGCGTCGAACGCTCGAGCGCGAAGGGAGGCGGGCCTCGGCGTCGAACGCCGCGGCCCGCGTCGTGGTTCACTCTCACATCGATCCAGCGCCGCCGTGCGTCTGCGTCGGCCGGGGCTCCGAGTTCTTCCCCACGGGCTTCTCCTGCGCGCCGGGAGTGGACTGCGGGTTCGGCCGCGGGGCCTTGGGCGTGAGCTCGCCCGGCATCGATCCCGCATGCGTCGCCGGCGCCGGCTGGTCGTGGTCCTTCTGCGCGCGCGCCTCCGTGGTCGACGGCTTCAGGTCGGTGCGCGGCCCCTTGTGACCTTCGCCGGCGTCGTCGTCCGGATCGATGGAGCGCGGGTCGCCGGACCACCGGTCGCGGCTGCCGCTTTGCGTGGAGTCCGGATCGTGCTCGCCGCCGACACGCGGCTCGCCTTGCGGGTGACGGATCGGATCCACGGACGCTGGATTCGCGGTCGGGGCGCGCACCGGATCGGGGCTCCTCGGCATCCCACCCGGGGAGGCGGGCGACGTGGGGCGGGACGACGGTTGCGGGTCGCGGGCGGAATCGAACGGTTGACTCGGTGCGTCGTTCATGGAAGGTCCTCGGTGGATTCTCTTGGAGGAGGATCCCGGGGCTCCGGCCGACTCGCCGCGACTCGGAAGGGGTCGGGATCGTGCGAGTGGCCGGAGGTCCCGGGGGCCGTCCTTAGGGGACGAGGCCTCGTCCAGCCCATCGAGAGTTGCACGCAGCCCGGCGCGGAGGAGCGAGTAGTGCGCCTCGTCGGAGTCGGTCCCACCGCTCCGGACGCTCGACTGGAGCACGTCCTTCGTCCCGCGTGCTCCGGGCGCCCCGAGCGGGCGGCCCAGGCCGCCCGCCCGCATCGAGGCGTCGCGAGGGAGACCCCGCGCGCCCATTGCGTGGAAGCAGGGATCGCGAACGCAGGCGTAGAGGACGAGTTCCGTTCCTCGAGTCGTGCGGTCGCTGGGATCCCACGCCCCCTCCCTTCGTTCCGTGACCCCGCGAGGTCGAGACCATGCTCCAGACGTTCGCCGCCCACACCTTGTCCTTCTTCGCCGCCGTGTCCGCGCCCGAGAGGCCTGGATCGACGACGAAAGACGCTCCCTGCGTTTGGTTCCTGACGGACCTGATCGGGATGCCGGTCGTCTCCGAGCAGGGCGATCGCCTCGGTCAGGTGGAGGACGTCCTCGTGCGCGCAGGCGGGGACCCCGCGTACTTCGTCCTATCCTACGACGCGTGGTTCGGTGCGGAGGAGCGGCGGTTCGCGCTGCCCTGGGGGGTGCTCCGCGCTTCCGGAGCGGAGGCGATGCGCAAGGACAGCGCGCGCTCCTTCCTGCTCCGCCTCGAACCCGAACGGCTTCGCGCGGCGCCCGCGTTCGACGCGTCGACGTGGCCCTCGCTCGCGAACACGGAGTGGACGCGCGACGTCGACGCGTACTACGCCGGCGACGGGGCTCGGGCCGGTGCCGTGACCGCGCCGATCACGAGCGCGGATCGGGCGTCGGGTTCCACCGCGGACGGGAGCCCGGCGCGTCCGCCGCCGCTCACGTGGCGCGCCACAGAACTGCGCGGTCTCGCCCTGGCGACTCCGCGCGGCGATAGGCTCGGCGAACTCGTACAGATCGCGCTCGACGCGCGGGGCCGCGTGTCCTTCGCGACGGTGGCCGTCGGGCCCGTCGACGTGTTCCGGACTTCCACGGCCGCGGTCCCGTGGGACTCCCTTGTGTTCGCGCTCGCGGGTAACGATGCCGAACACCTCGTCGTCTCGCTCGACGCGACGATTTCGAAGCTCGAGCTCGCGCCCGCTCGAACCGCCGGCCGTCCGCCGGGAGTCGAGTACTGCGACGCGCCCTGGATCGCGCGCCTCTACGAGTACTTCCGGTGCGCGCCGTACTGGTCGAACGGGCGGGAGCGCATGGCGACCCCGCGGCTCCCGTCCGCGGAGCACGCCGATCGCACCCCTGAGCACCGCTCGTCGCGCGAACAGGGCCCCAAGGACGTCTGAACCTACGCCATTCGGCCCCCGGCGCCGGATCCTCCGCGCGCGATAGGATCCCGCCGCGCCCGCGATGGAGGCGCGGCATGCGGATACCGCGGATCATCCAGGGCGGCATGGGCGTCGGCGTCTCCAATTGGACGCTCGCGCGTGCCGTGGCGCGCGCCGGCGGGATGGGCGTCGTGTCGGGTACCGCGCTCGACGCCGTGCTTGCGCGGCGGCTGCAGCTTGGCGACCAGGCCGGACACCTGCGGCGCTCGCTCGCGCGCTTCCCGTTCCCCGCGATGGCGGAGCGCGTGCTGGCGCGCTGGTTCGTCGCGGAGGGCAAGGCACCCGGTGCGCCGTTCCGCGCGACGCCGATGCCGCGCGAGCGGCCGTCGCGCGACGCGCTCGAGCTCGCCGTCGTCGCGAACTTCGTCGAGGTCGATCTCGCGCGCGAGGGACACGACGGACCGATCGGGATCAACTACCTCGAGAAGATCCAGCTGCCGACGCTGCCCGCGCTCTACGGCGCGCTGCTCGCGGGCGTCGAGTGCGTGTTGATGGGCGCGGGCATCCCGCGCGCGATCCCGGGCGTGCTCGATCGGCTCGCGCACGGCGAGGAGGCGGAGCTCGCGTTCGACGTGCACGGCGCCGGCGACGGCGCGCGCCACGCGACGCACTTCGATCCGCGTGCGTTCTGCGGCGGCGCGCCGCCCGAGCTCGCGCGACCCGCGTTCCTGCCGATCGTGTCGTCCGCGACGCTTGCTGAGCGCTTCGTGCGTCATGCGACGGGACGCGTCGATGGCTTCGTCGTCGAGGGTCCCACCGCGGGCGGGCACAACGCTCCGCCGCGCGGACCGCTGCGCCTCTCGGAGGCGGGCGAGCCCGTCTACGGCGAGCGCGACCGCGCCGACCTCGCGGCCTTCCGCACGCTCGGGCTCCCGTTCTGGCTCGCGGGCTCGCAGGGGACGCCGGAGCGGCTCGCGGCCGCGCTCGCGGAGGGCGCCGCCGGAATCCAGGTCGGGACCGCGTTCGCGTACTGCGAGGAGTCGGGCCTCGCGCCCGAGCTGCGCCGGCGCGTGCTCGCCGCGCTCGAGGCGGGCGAGCTCCGCGTGCGCACGGACCCGCGCGCGTCGCCGACGGGCTTTCCGTTCAAGGTGGTCGAGCTCGCGGGCACGTCCGGCGTGCGCGCGACGCGCCGCGAGCGCGCGTGCGACCTCGGCTACCTGCGCCAGGCGTTCGCCACGGCCGACGGCCGCGTCGTCTGGCGCTGTCCCGCTGAACCGGAGGCCGACTTCACGCGCAAGGGCGGCGCGCCGGACGACGCGC
This sequence comes from Planctomycetota bacterium, assembly GCA_016714045.1. GTDB lineage: Bacteria > Planctomycetota > UBA1135 > UBA1135 > JADJNY01. Next base: position 932,000 of record JADJNY010000001.1, read on the forward strand.
GCGAGCGGCTCTGCGTCTGCAACGGGCTCCTCGCGACGATCGGCCTCGCGCAGACGCGCGCCGATGGAGGCGAAGAGCTGCCGCTCGTCACCGCGAGCGACGAACTGCGCTCGGTCCTGCGCTTCCGCAGTCCGGGGACTGGGACGTACCACGCGGCCGACGTGGTGGCGACGTTGCTCGGGACGGGTTCACCCGCATCCTGAGGGCGCCCCGTCGCGCGCGCTGCGCTACTCCTTCGTCGTGCCGAGGCCGAGGCGCTTCGCGACGTGGTGCAGGTTGCTGCGGTCCATCCCGAGCGCGCGCGCCGTCGCGGCCCAGTTGCCGCCGGCGCGCAGGAGTTCCTTCTGGATCACGGCGCGCTGGAAGTCGTCGACGGCGTCGCGCAGCGCGCGGCCGCGGAGCTCGGTGGCGTCCGGCTCGTCCGGTGCAGCGCGCGCGCTCGAGAGCGACGGCGCGGACGCCGTCGAGTGCGCGGAAGACGACGGACGCGCGGCGCCGGGCGCGGGCTCTCCGAGCGCGAGGCCGAGGTCCTCGACGCGCACGAGCACGCGCTCGCCGCGCTCGACGCGCGCCGACGCGCGCAGCACCGCGCGCGACACGACGTTCTCGAGCTCGCGCACGTTGCCGGGCCAGTCGCTCCGGGAAAGCGCCTCGAGCGCCGCGGCCTCGCCGTGGATCGGGCCCGACCCGAGGCGCCGGCGCACACGGTCGGAGACGTGTCCGACGAGCAGCGGGACGTCCTCGAGGTGCTCGCGCAGGGGCGGAACGCGGATCCGGACGACGTCGAGGCGGTGGAACAGATCCGCGCGGAAGCGGCCGGCGCGCACTTCGGCCTCGAGGTCGCGGTTCGTCGCCGCGAGCACGCGCACGTCGACGCGCGCCGTGCGGTCCGCGCCGACCGGCTGCACTTCGCCTTCTTGCAGCGCGCGCAGGAGCTTGGGCTGCACGCCGAGCGGCAGCTCGCCGACCTCGTCGAGGAACAGCGTCGCGCCGTCGGCGACGCGGAACTTGCCCGGGCGCGCGGCGTCGGCACCGGTGAAGGCGCCCTTCGCGTGCCCGAAGAGCTCGCTCTCGGCGATCGACTCGGGCAGCGCCGCGCAGTTCACGTAGACGAGCGGCGCCTTCGCGCGGCGCGACGCCTGATGCAGCGTGCGCACGACGAGCTCCTTCCCGACGCCCGTTTCGCCCGTGACGAGCACGGGGAACTCGGACGCGGCGACGAGCTCGACTTCGCGCCGCAGTTCGGCGATGCAGGCGCTCTTCCCGATCAAGTAGCCGCCGCGGCGGTCGAGCGCGTCACGCACGAGGTCCTCCGCGACGAGGCCCTGGTGCCGCGCGTGTCGCTCGAGCGCCTCGATCAGGTCGCTCGTGCGCAGCGCGGCCGCCGCGAGCGCCGCGAGGTGCACGAGGAAGCGCCGGTCGACGCCGTCGAAGCGGCCGGGCGCGAGCGCGTCCATCGTGAGCACGCCGACGAGCGCGCCCTCGACGCGCAGGGGACACCCGAGGCACGCGTGCACGTCGAGGTGCGGATGCCCCTCGACGAGGCCGTCGTACGGATCGGGGAGCGGGCTCTCCGCCGCGAAGGAGGTCGGCTCGGTCCCGCGGCAGATCGCGTCCAGCCGCGGGTGCTCCGCGCGGAGGAAACGGCGGCCGAGCACGTCGGGCGAGAGCCCGTGCGCGGCGAGCGGGACGAGCGCGTCGCCCTCGAGCCGCAAGAGCACCACGGCGTCGCACGGGAGCGCGCGCCGCACCGCGTCCACGAGGCGCTTCGAGCGATCCTCGGCCGTCAGCGACGCGGTCATGTCGAGCGCGATCGGCAGCAGGTCGTCGAGGGTCGGGTTCGTGGTGGACATCACAACGCGCGGTGGCGGCGACCCTAGCCGCGCGCGGTGGATTCCACAACGACGACGCGTCGGCGAGCCCGCGGTCGCGGCGTGCGCGACGCGGTCATCGCGCGACACGGCGCGTGCAAGTCGGGCCGAGCTCACGAGCTGCCCGCGCCGGGTCGCGGGCCGCGGACGCGAACGGAGCACGCGGCACGTCCGGTGCCTCGCACCGAACGCCGCGGCTCCGAGCGCGGCGGCTCGAGCGCTCGCGCGCGCACGTCGCGCGCGTCGGGCGCGTGAGCCCGGCACCAGCGACGACGAACCCGCCATGACCACGACGAGCACCCCGATCACGCCCCAGTCGACCCTCGCCGACCTCGCCGCCACGCGCGCCGGCGCGTCGCGCGTCTTCCACCGCCACGACCTCGACTTCTGCTGCCACGGCCGCGTGTCGCTCGCGGAGGCCTGCGCGAAGAAAGGTCTCTCCGTCGACGAGCTCGCGCGCGCGATCGAGGCCGAGGCGCCGCGCGCGACGGACTTCCGCCGCTGGGACGCGGCGCCGATCGAGGACTTGATCACGCACCTCCTCGACCGCTTCCACGCGTCGCACCGCGCGGAGCTCCCGCGCCTCCTCGAGATGGCGCGCAAGGTCGAGCGCGTGCACGCGGAGAAGCCGTCGTGCCCGCGCGGGCTCGCCGACCACGTCGCGCGCGTGGGGGAGGAACTCGAGTCCCACATGCAGAAGGAGGAGCAGATCCTCTTCCCGATGATCCTCGCGGGCCGCGGCCGGATGGCGTCGATGCCGATCCAGGTCATGGAGGAGGAGCACGACGACCACGGGCGCAACTTGGAGCGCCTGCGCGTGCTCGCGCACGGCTTCGCGCCGCCCGCGGAGGCCTGCGGGACGTGGCGCGCGCTCTACCTCGGGCTCGCGGAGCTCGACGAGCTCGTCCGCCAGCACATCCACCTCGAGAACAACGTCCTGTTCCCGCGCGCGCTGCGCGGGTGAGGCGCGTACGGCCGGCGGTTGGAGCACGGCTCGGGGCCGTTCTCGTCCGGCGCGCCGGCCGGAACGCGCACGATTCCCGGGCGGAGCGTTGCGTTCGACGCGGGAGCGGGTAGGAGGGAATCGGACAGCCCTCCTCCCCCCCCTCCTCTCCTTCCTCCTCGTCGCCGCCTTCGCCGCCCCGGCACCGGCCCAGCGACCCGCCCGCGGCGCGAACCCGCCCGAGCCCGAGCCCGAGGCGAAGCCGCTCCGCGAGGACGACGTCGAGCGCATCGCGCGCGCGTACGACGGCGCGGACACGTGGACGCTGCGCGCGATGGTGCTCCTGTCGCTCGGCAAGGACTTCCCGCCGACCGGCGCGCGGCTCGTGCTCGACGCCGCCCAGGACAAGGACGAGCGCCTGCCGCCGTACGCGATCGAGCTCCTGCGCGGGATGGACGCGGAGGCGCTGAAGAAGGTCGCGACCCCCGAGCTCGTCGGGGAGCTCGTGGAGCGCACGCTCCGCACGAAGCACCGCCTGCTCCGCGAGCGCACGCTCGACGTGCTCGCGCGGATCGCGCCCGAGGCCGGCGCGACGACGCGCGAGGCGTGGCGCGCGTGGTGGAAGGACGCGCAGAAGACCTACGCGCCGCCCGCGTGGGTGCCGCCGCCCAAGCCGCCGATGGAGGAGGAGTTCAAGACGACGGCGACGCTCTTCGTCGAGCGCGCGTTCGACCTGCGCGACGCGGGGCTCGACGTCGCGATCGTGATCGACACGACGGGCAGCATGCAGCCCGCGATCGACGCCGCGCGTGACGCGATCGGCGACGTCGTGACGCTCTTGTCGAACGTCGCGCCGAAGCTGCGGCTCGGGCTCGTCGAGTACAAGGACCTCGGGGACCTTGGCGACGGCGCGCAGGTGCTCGTGCCGCTCTCGCGCGGCGAGAAGGCCGTGCACGAGAAGCTCGGACGGCTCATCGCGAGCGGCGGTGGAGACGCACCGGAGCGCGTCGAGAAGGGCGTCGAGTTCGCGCTCGGGACCGAGATGAACTGGAACAAGGAGGCGAACCGCCTGATCCTCGTGATCGGCGACGCGCCGCCGCACGCGGAGAGCCAGGCGGGCCTGCTCGAGCTCGTGAAGCGCGCGCACGACGAGCCGTTCGCGCGTCCGCCCAAGCCCGGCAAGCCGGAGGCACCGCGCACGGGCGGCGGCCCGAAGCCGAGCTCGAAGGCCGAGCCGCTCCGTCCGTTCATCACGTCGACGATCTACACGGCGCCCGAGGCGAAGAAGACCTTCGAAGAGATCGCGAAGGCGGGCGGCGGTGCGTCCGTGTACCTCGACGTCGGCCGCGGCGGTCGGCCGGCGCGCGGGGGAAAGGACGCGCCCGAGCCCGAGGACGCGTCCGGCGCGGACCCGGCCGTGCGGTCGGTCGTCGAGCACATCATGCTGCTTTCCTTCGGCGCGGAGCACCGTGCGGCGCTCTCGATCCTGGTGCGGACGTTCTTCGAGTACCTCGACGGCGCGAAGTAGCGTGCCGTGCGCCCCGGCGCCGGGCGCCCCGGGGCGGCGTCGGCGATGACGGGCGCAGTCGCCGATGGGCGAGCGCGCTCCCACGCGACGCTCGGTCGCCCGTCCCGCACTTCAGGCCCGCGGCGGACCGAAGGCTTTTCCGACGCGGGCCGCGCGCGCCGAACGGGCTTTTCCCGGCGTTTTCGCGCGTCGCGCGCAACGTGCTCGCCGCGCGAGCGCGCGCGCTGCCCGCGCGGGCGCCGGGTCCGCCTCCCGCGGATCCACGGGGTAGGGTTCGAGTGTCCGGTTCGCGCGCTCCACCGCAGGGGCCGCAGCCGTTGGGGGAACCGCCACCTTCCCCGCCCGGGGCGCCACCGCCGCCCTCCACCACACCACCACGGGCCAGGAGTCTCGCCTTGCTTCGACGTTTCGCTCGTCCTTCGCTCGCTCTCTTCGGTCTCGCCGCTCCGCTCGCCGCTCAATCGAGCGTGAAGCCGCTGCCCGAGGCCGCGCGTCCTTCCGCGCTCGCCTGGAAGCTCGCCGCGCCGCGCGTCGCGGAGTCCGCTCCGCTCACCGACGAGGTCCTCGAGCCGCGCGAACGCCGCGGTGGACCGAACGCCGCGGGCGTCGAACCCGCGGAGCGCGCGCAGCTCCCGCGCAACGAGCTCGTCGCCGCCTCCGCGGAGGACGGGCCGAAGGTCGAGCTCGGCCTCGACGCGTTCGCGTCGCCGAGCACGAACCTGAAGGGCGCCGCGGGCTCGACCGACGTCGCGCGCGGCGGCTGGAACGCGCGCCTCGGCTGGCGCGCGGGTGAGGACCAGGGCTTCACGCTCGGTCTGTCGAGCGAGGCGAGCTTCTACCGCTTCTCGAACGCGACGTCGCTGCTCCCGGGCTCGGGCACGGGCGAGCCCTTGAACGACGTCTACGAGACGAGCCTCGGCGCGACGCTCGTCACGCGCTCGTCGCAGCGCACTTCGTTCTTCACCTCGGCGGCGCTGACGCTCGGCGGCGAGGACAACGCGTCGCTCGGCGAGTCCCTGACGCTCGCCGCGGTCACCGGAGTGCGCTACGAAGCGCACGAGGACCTGACGCTCGACGCCGGTCTCGCGGCGCTCACGCTGCACGAAGGGGCTCCGTGGGTGCTGCCGTACCTCGGCTTCGAGTGGCGCATCGACGACGGATGGCGTCTCGGCTTCGAGGGCTCGAAGATCGAGCTCGCGTGCGACCTCGGCGAGCACTGGACGCTCGCGGGCAAGGCGTCGTACGAGCTGCGCCAGTACCGACTGAACGACGACGGCCCTGCGCAGGGCGGTGCCTTCCGCGACCAGGAGATCGACGTCGGAGCGGCGATCGAGTGGCGCCCGCGCGCCGGTGCGTCGCTGCGCCTCGACGCGGGGCTCGCCGTGTGGCGCGAGCTCGAGTTCTTCGACGCGGCCGGGCACAAGCTCTCGGAGACCGAAGTCGACCCCGCGCCCTACGTCGCGCTCGCGCTCGAGCTCGGCTTCTGATCCGCGAGATCGCGGAGTCGCGGGTCGCTTGAGCGCGCGCGTCTCCACCGCGGGACGGACGCGCTCGACGGCGACGCGCGCGTCAAGCCGGCGCGCGATGCGTTCGATGTCCGCGCCATGCGCCTCGCCCTCGCCCGGTCCCTCTTCGCCTTCTCCGTCCTCCTCCTCGCCGCCTGCGCGGCCGAACGCCCGCTGCCCGAGAGCACGGCGACGAGCGTCACGTTTTCCCGCGAGCTCGTGTGGGACGAGCTGACGCTCGGGCCGAACGACCTCGTGCGCGTCGGCGTGTACGGACACCCCGAGGCGGGCACGCCGATCGGTCCGGGCCCCACGGGGACGCGCGTCGACAACGAGGGGCTCCTCAGTCTGCCGCTGACGGGGCCGGTTGCGGTCGGCGGGTGCAGCGTCGCACAGGCGCGCGAGCGCGTGCGCGAGGCGATCACGAAGTACGTGCAGGATCCGCGCGTCGACCTCTCCGTCGTCGAGTACGGCGCGCGGCGCGTCTACGTGTACGGCGAGGTGCAGAAGCCGGGCGCGTACGTCCTCGACCGGCCGCTCAACGTTTACCAGGGCCTCGCGCTCGGCGGCGGCTTCACGCCGCACGCGCGCCGCGAGCAGATCGTGCTCCTGCGCGGCCGGCCCGACGCGCTCGAGGTCAAGGTGGTCGACGGCGAAACGCCGAACCTCGACGGTCTCGTGGCGCTCCGGCCCGACGACTTCCTGTTCGTCCGCCGCAGCGGCGCGGGGCGCTTCTCCGACGAGGTCCTGCCGATCCTCACCGGCATCTCGTCCGCGCTCGGCTCGGCGGCGACGCTGCTCGTCTTGAACGACCAGCTCCAGTGACCCGACCCGGCGCGCGGCGAGCCGTGCGTCCCGCGCATGGAGCGGCGCGTCCTGCGTCGGGAGCGGTGCTTCGCGCGCGTCGAACCCTGCGTTGCGCGCGGCGAACCCTGCGTTGCGCGCGGCCGCGGAGCGGCGTCCGCGTCGGTCAGGCGCGCGCGTAGGCGAGCCGCGCGGCCACGCTCTGGAACTCGTCCTTCTCCGGCGAGTACGCGGTCAGGCGGCCGCCGTAGACGCAGCCCGTGTCGAGCCCGATCGCGACCGCGCGGCCGCGATGGCGCTGCACGCGCGGCACGCGCGAGGGCGTGTGACCGAACAGGACGAGGTCGGGCCCGCCGTACACCTCGTACCACCACGGACGGCCGGGCTCGTCGAGCCGCCGCACGGAGGTGAGCACGTCGATCGAGTTCTCCTCGGCGACGAGCCCGGGCTCGAGGCCCGCGTGCACGCAGAGCCAATCACGGCCGTCGCGCGTCGGCCCGGCGCCTTCGATCGCGTCGTGCCGCAGGACGAAGCCCGAGTGTCCGAGCAGGAACTCGACGAGCGGCGCGCGCTCGTCCGGCGCGACGTCGCACGGCGTGCGGCCGTCGCCGTCGAGGTCCGCGGCGTCGAGCGCGCGGGCGGGGAGCGCCGCGCGCGGAGAGGGGCGCGCGTCCTCGACCGCGCGGGGCGCGAGCCCCAGGCGTTCGAGCACGCGGAGCTCGTGGTTCCCGAGCACGAAGCGCGCGCGAGAGAGAGAGGAGCCGCGCGACGCGCGCGGGATCGGGCCCGCGATGGAAGAGGTCGCCGACCGAGACGAGCGCGTCGTCCGCGCTGAGCGCGAGCCGCTGGACGAGCTCCTCGAGCTCGTCCGCGCAGCCGTGGATGTCCCCGACGATCCAAGTGGTCATGGCGTGCCTCCGCGCGTCCATCGACGGATCGGAGCGACGGAACGAGCGCCTCCGCGGAGTCGCTGGTCCGGACTCCCGAAGCCGAGACGGCGGCGCGCGGCGCTCGACTCGTGCCGAGTGCGTGCCGAGAAGCTCACGCGTGGAACGAGATCTCGCCCGCCCTGCCGTCGACGACGGAGGGAGTGCGACTCCGTCCGTCATCGGACTGTTCTCTCTCGAATCGAGCGCGTCGCGGACCGCCCACGACGCAGGGCTCGGTGCGCCCGCGGCTCCGCCGCCGCCGGCGCTCGAAGACGAGCCGACGCGAACGGATGGCGCGCCCGACGGCGGCCGCGCGGTCCGTCCAGGCACGCGCAAGCCGCGCCTTGCGGTGCTCGGTTCGCGCGGCATTCCGGCGCGCTACGGCGGCTTCGAGACCTTCGCGGAAGAACTCTCCGTCCGCCTCGTCGCGCGCGGCATCGACGTGACCGTGTTCTGCGAAGGAACGGGCGCCGGCGCGCCGACGGAGCACCGCGGCGTGCGGCTCGTCCACGTCCGTCCGCGCGCCCCCGGGCCGCTGCGGACGCTCGCGTTCGACGCGCAGTGCCTCGCCGCGGCGTGTCGCGAGTACGACGTCGTCTACATGCTCGGCTACGGCTCGAGCGCCCTCTGCGCACTTCCGCGGCTCTTCGGCCGACAGGTCTGGATCAACATGGACGGCCTCGAGTGGCGCCGCTCCAAGTGGAGCGCGCCCGCGCGGGCCTTCCTCTGGTGCATGGAGCGCGCGGCCTTCGCCACGGCGACGCGTCTCGTGTTCGACAACGCGGCGTTGCGCGACGAGGTCGAGACCCGTCGCGGCGCGGCGAAGCGCTCGAGCGTGATCGAGTACGGCGCCCCGCTCCACGACGACGACGCAGGCCGCGAGGTCGTCGAGCACTTCGGACTGGAGCCCGGCGCGTACTACCTCGCCGTCGCGCGGCTCGAGCCGGAGAACCACCTGCACGAGATCGTGCGCGCGCACCGCATCAGCGGGTCGACGCGCCCGCTCGCGATCGTCACCAACCTCGAGCGCGGCGGCGAGTACGCGCGCGAGCTCGCGGCGATGTCCGGGCCGCGCACGCGCATCCTGGGCTCGGTGTACGAGCCGGAGCGCCTGCGCCCGTTGCGCCGTCACGCCCACGCGTACGTCCACGGGCACAGCGTCGGCGGGACGAACCCCTCCCTGCTCGAGGCGATGGGCGTCGCGAACGCCGTCGTCGCGCACGACAACCCGTTCAACCGCGAAGTGCTCGGCGACTCCGCGCTCTACTGGCGCGACGAAGACGAACTGGAGCTCGCGTTCGAGTGCTGCGACGCGCTCGAGCCGGACGAGCGCGAACGCCTCCGCCGCGGCGCGTTCGCGCGAGCGCGCGACCGCTACGGCTGGGAGCGCATCGCCGACGAGTACGCGCGCTTGATCATGGAGAGCATCGCGTGAGCCCGCTCGAGCTCCTTCAGGAACGCGCCACCGGTCTCCGCGCGCCGCGCGTGCGCTTCGACGTCGATCCACTGCCCGCGTGGCTCGCCTCCGCGGCGCGCACGCTCGAGGGCGAGGGCGTGATCGAGGCGTGGGGGCGCGAGCCGGTTCCCGCCGTCGCGAACGAGCCCGGCGCGCGCGGGCTCGATCGCCTGTCGGTCGCGCTCGACGCGTGGCTCGCGCGCCGCATCCTGCACGCGCCCGAACAGGCGTGGCGGCCCGCGTTGGAGGGCCTGCGCGCCGCGCGCGGGCGTCCGTCGATCGTCCTCGGCGTCGACGCGCCGCCCGCAGCCGACGGGGACGCGCAGCGGTGGTGGCTGCGCTTCGGCGCGAGCGGCACGCGCCACGCCGAGGAGCTCGCGCGAGGCGACGCGGTGCTCGAGATCGAGCTCCTCGAGCGCCTCGCGGACGGTCGCGACGTCGTCGTCGCGCGCACGCGCACGAAGGCCGCGCGCTCGCTGTTCGTCAGCCAGAGCCGCGCGGGTTGGAAGGCCGCGGCGCTGCTCGAGCGCGTGCTCCGCGCGCGCGCCGCCCGACCCCCGAGCGGGAGCCCGAGCCGGAACGCGCACACGAAGCACAGCCCGCGCGCACGTCGTCCGAGGACGCGCCCGTCCCGTCCGTTCCGCCCGTCCCGCGCCGAGCGCCCGCCGGCGCCGCACGCCGCGCGTTGGGCCGCGCGTGGACGGTGCTCGCGCGCGAGGACGCGTGGCGCCTCGCGTGGCGGCGCCTCGCCGACGGCGCCGAGACGCCGCTCCCCATCGGCCGGACGTGGTTGAGCGAGCACGAGCTCGTCGCGCCCGCGGGCCAGTTCTACGCGGATCCGTTCCTGCTCGAGCACGAGGGGCGCGCGGCGCTCTTCTTCGAGCACTTCGAGGCCGCGCGCGGGCTCGGCACGCTCGCCGCGGTCGAGCTCGACGCACGCGGCGCGCCCGGCCCGGTGCGCGAGGTCCTCCGCGCCGCGCACCACTTGTCCTACCCGTACGTGTTCGCCCACGAGGGCGCCGCGTACATGATCCCCGAGACGCACGCGGCGCGGCGCATCGAGCTGTGGCGATCGCGCGCGTTCCCGTTCGAGTGGGAACGCGAGCGCACGCTGATCGACGGCGTCGACGCGGTCGACGCGACGTGGTTCGAGCACGGCGGCCTCTACTGGCTGCTCGCCTGCGTCGCGCGCCCGCACGCGCCGCGCTCGGAGGAACTCTGCGCGTTCTGGAGCGAGCGTCCGTTCGGTCCGTGGCGCGCGCACGCGGCGAACCCGGTCGTCGACGATCCCTGCGGCGCGCGTCCGGCGGGCCGGCCGTTCGTGCTCGGTGGGCGCCTCGTACGTCCCGCGCAGGACGTCGCGCTCGAGTACGGCGGTCGCATCGTGTTCCAGGAGGTGCTCGAGCTCGACCCCGCGCGGTACCAGGAGCGCGTCCTCGGCGCGTTCGACCCGGAGGGGATCGCGGACGCCGTGGGCGCGCACACGTACGACCGCAGCGCGCGACACGAAGTGATCGATCTGCGCGGGACGCGGTGGCGTCGGCCGGCCTGGCTCCGCGCCGCGAGCCGCGCGTTCTCCCGGAGGCGCCCGCGGTGAGCGTGGTCGACGAGTTCCGCGCGCGCATCGAGCGCCACGGCGTCGTGCTGGCGGACCAAGCGCTCGTCAGCGGGACGAGCTTCGTCACGACGGTGCTCCTCGTGCGCGCGCTCGGTCTCGACGGCTTCGGGCGCTTCTCGCTCGCGTGGATGGCGGTCGTCTTCGCGCAGGCGTTGCAGCTCGCGTTCGTCGGGACGCCGATGGCGACGCTGGGACCGAAGGAAGAGGGGGAGCGCGCGCAGGCCTACCACGCGGACGTGCTGCGGCTCGAGCTCGCGTTCCTCGCCGCCGCGCTCGCGCTCGGACTCGCCGTCGGCGTGCCCGCGGCGCGCGCCCTCGGCGCGGGGTTGTCCGTGCCGGAGCTCGGCGCCGTCGCGTTCCTCGCGCTCGCGCGCTGCGCGCACGACTTCGTGCGGCAGCGCGCGTACGTCCTCGAGGCGCGCGGGCTCGCGTTGCGGATCGACGTGTCGGCCGCGGCCGTCCAGCTCTTGCTCCTCGCGCTGCTGGGCTTCGGTGGCCGGCTCGACCCGGCGTCGGCGCTCGGCGCGCTCGGCGTCGGCAGCCTCGCGGGCGTCGTCGCGGGACTTCCGGACACGGCGACGTGGCGGGCCGCTCCCGGCGCCGTGCGGCGCGCAGCCCTGCGGCACGCGGGGATGTCGCGCTGGCTCGTCGCGCTGGCCGTGCTGCAGTGGTTCACTTCGAACGCGTTCGCGCTGGCGGCCGGCGCGGTGCTCGGCCCCGCCGCGCTCGGCGCGCTGCGCGCAGGGCAGACCGTGATGGGCGTCCTGCACGTCGGCCTGCTCGCGCTGGAGAACGTCGTGCCCGTCCGGGCGGCGTGGATCGCGGCGCGGAGCTCCTTCGCGGCGGCCTCGGCCTACCTCGTGCGCGTCGCGTGGATCGGTGGGGCGTGCACGCTCGCCGCGTCCGTGGGCGTGGGCCTCGCGGCCGCGCCGCTCGCGCGCCTGTGCTACGGCGCCGAGAGCCCCGACACCGTGCTCGCCATCCGCGGGTTCGCGCTCCTCTACGTGTTCGCGTTCCTCGTCAGCGTCGTGACGATCCGGTTGCGCACGCAGGAGCGCACGCGGCCCGTCTTCGTCGCGCAGGCGCTCGGCGCGGGCTTCGCGCTCCTCGCCGCGCGCTCGACCGTGGAGACGTTCGGTCTCGCGGGGGCGCTCGCGGGCATCGTGCTCCAGCAGGCGCTCGTGCTGCTCGTGCTCGCGCTCGCGGCGCGCCTCGCGCGCGAGGGTCAGGCCGCGGTGCGGCCCGCCGCGGGCGGGGCTCCGTAGAGCGCCTCGACCGAACGTTCGGCGATGCGGGCCCAGTCGTAGTCGCGCGCGACCAGCTCGCGCGCGCGTTCGCCGTGCGCCGCGAGCCGTCCGGCCTCGAAGAGCCGCTCGCAGCGGCCGAGCGCGGTGCAGAGCGCGCGCGCGTCGTTCGGGGCGAGCGTCCAACCGGCGCCCGCGGCCTCGAACGGCTCCGCCAGGTTCGTCGCGCGCGACAGGAGGCACGGGAGGCCGAGCGCGCCGGCCTCGAGCACGGCGATCGGCATGCCCTCGTTGCGCGACGGATGCAGGAACACGTCCGCCGCGCGCAGGGCCGCGAGCTTCGCCGCGCCGAACAGCGGACCGTGGAAGCGCGCGCGGGAGCCGAGCCCGAGCTCGCGCGCGCGCCGCGCGAGCGCCGCCCGGTCCGGTCCGTCGCCGATCACGGAGAGCTCGCCCGTACCGCCGGCCGCGAGGTGCAGCGCGAAACCGTCGAGCAGGACGTCGAGGCCCTTCGTGCGCGCGTCGAGCCGCCCGCAGAACGCGAACGCGGGGTGCGCCCCGGGAGTGCGCGCGGCGAGCGGACCGGCGAACTCCGCGGTGTCGACGCCGTTCGGGAGCACGACCGCGCGCGCGGACGGCGCGTACCCTCGGAGCTCCTCGGCCTCGACCGCGGAGAAGACGTGCACGGCGCGCGCATCGCGCAGGAGCGGTCCGTCGACGAGCGCGAGGTACAGCCGCTTCGCGACCCAGCGCGCGCGGACGACGGCCGTCCGGTACGCGCCGTGCGGCGTCAAGACCCACGGGACCGCGCGGCGCGCGAGCACGCGGGCGGCGCGATGGAACTCGGGGTGGTAGCCGCCGTGCAGATGGACGACCGACGTCCCGTCGAGCTCAGCGAGCGCGTGCTCGAGCTTCGGCGCGAGCCGCCACGGAGCCCGCTCGCGGGCGAAGAGGCGCAGCGCGTACGTGCGCGCGGGGGTGGGGGCGGCCGGGTCGGGCGTGATGCCCCAGACGTCGACGTCGAGGCCGAGGGCGCGCTGCGCGTTCGCGAGACCGTGCGCGACGCGGTTGACGCCGTTCGCGCGCTCGGGGTTCGCCTTGCCGAGGACGAGGTGGACGATCTTCACGCGGCGGCCTCCTCACGCACGCGCGTGGCGCGCACGACGTCCGCGTACAGCGCGTCGAAGTCGCGCACGTAGCGCTCGACGGAGAAGTGCTCGCGCTGGCGCGCGCGGCCGGCGCGGCCCATCGCGTCGGCGGCGCCTGGCTCCGACAAGAGCGCGTCGAGCGCGCGCGCGAGGTCCTCGGCGTCGCCGGGCCGGAAGAGGCGACCGGTGACGCCCTCCTCGACGATCTCGAGCAGCCCGCCGTGCCCCGCGGCGACGACCGCGCGACCAGCGGCCATCGCCTCGGCCGCGACGAGGCCGAACGGCTCGGGCAGCGTCGAGGGCACGGCGACGACCTCCGCCGCCGCGTAGAGCGTCGCGACGTCGTCGGTGAAGGGAAAGCGCCGCACGCGCTCGGCGAGGCCCGCGTCCGCGATGCCGCGCTCGAGCGCGGCCTCGAAGTGGCCTTGCCCGGGCGGTGCGCCGCCGGCGAACACGAGCCCGAGGCGCGGATGACGGTCGACGAGGCGCTGCACGGCCTGGAGCAGCAGCGCGTGGCCCTTCCACGCGTTGACGCGGCCCGCGAGCAGCACCCAGCGGCGCTCGGGGTCGAGTCCGAGCGTCGCGAGCGCGCGCGCGCGGTCCTCCTCGGCCGCCGGGTTGCGCGCGACGCCGTTCGGGATCACGACGAGCGCGCCGGGACGGAAGCGGGCGCGCGCGCGGAGGTGCTCGGCCGTCGCGGCCGAGTTGCACGCGACGCGGGCCGCGTTGCGCGCGACGAAGCGCGCGACCGCGCGCGCGAGCCAGGGCGGGCGCTCCAGGATCTCGTGGACGTGCCAGACGTGGGGGACGCGCTCCGCGCGCGCGGCGAGGGCGCCCGAGAGCACGACGATCGTGTTCGTGTGGACGAGCACCGGCGCGTGGCGGCGCACGAGCGCGCGCGCGAAGCGCAGGGCCTCGGGCAGCTCGCGCGCGGCGCGCAGGAGCCCGCGCGGCCGGAGCGTCGCGCGGCCGAACGTGCACAAGGGGCCGACCTCGACCGTCGCGCCCGCTGCGCGCAAGTGGTCCGCGAGCGGCCCTTCGCGCGGCAGCGCGACGACGGCTCGCCAGCGCGCGCGGTCGAGACCCTCGGCGAGCTGGAGCAGCGTGCGGTCGGAGCCGTAGAGCTCGGCCGACGCATGGAAGAAGAGCAGCGTGCGCGGCGTCATGCGCTCCTCCGCGCGGCGTCGACGCGCACTTTGAGCACGCGCGCCGGCACGCCGCCGACGATCGTCCCGGGCGGCACGTCGCGCGTGACGACGGCGCCGGCCGCCACGATCGAGCCGCGACCGATGCGCACGCCGGAGAGGATCGTGACGTTCGTGCCGATCCAGCAGTCGTCCTCGACGACGACGTCGCCGCGCACGACGCCCTGCTCCTTGATCGTGCGCGTCGTGTCGTCGTGCACGTGGTTCTCGGGCACGATGACGACGCGCGGGCCGAAGAGCACGTCGCGGCCGATCTCGACGTAGCCCGACGCGCCGAACCACGAGAAAGCGCCGATGGCGCTCCCCGCGCCGACGGAGAGGCCCTCGCCGAGGTCCGTCCCGTAGTACGACGACGGCCGGATCGAGGCTTGGCGCCCGATCGTGACGCCGTCGCCGAGCCGGATGCCGCGGCGCGCGAGGCCTTGTAGCTCGACGCCGTCCTCGAGCTTCACGTTGCGGCCCGCGTGGATCCGTCCGGCGCTCGTCACGCGCACGCCGCGGCCGACGAAGAGCGCGCCCGACGAAGAGGCGAGGCGCGGAGCGAGCAGCGCGCCGCGCGCGCGCATCCACGCGATGCGGGCGAGGACGCCGAGCGCCTCGAGCTCCGTCAGCGCGGGGAGCGCGAGCTCGTCCGCACCGCGCGGGGAGCGGCGTGCGACGAGGCGCGCGTGGAGCGTGCGGAAGGGCTTCATGCCGCCTCCCGCGCGCGGACCGTGTCCCGGGGCGGCGTCGGAGCGGCGCGGCCGTGGCGCGCTTCGGCGAAGGCGTACAGCTCGTCGATGCGCTCGCCCTTCGCGCTCCACGTCGCGTTCGCGAGCGTCCACGCGCACGCGTTGCGCGCGAGGCGGCGCCGCAGCGCTTCGTCCGCGTGCAACGCGCACAGCGCATCGCCGAGTCCGGCCGCCGTCGCTTCGAACGTGCTCTCGACGGGCGCCACGAGGCCGCGCGGCGCGGGCTCGCGCGCGCCGGTCATGGCGGCGGGCCCGCCCCAGTCGAGACACACCACGGGGTTACCTGCGGCCATCGCCTCGACGACGACCATCCCGGCACCCTCGAAGGACGGGAAGAGGAACGCGTCGGAGCGGGCGAGGCGCGCGAGCACCTCCGCGCGCGGCACGTGGCCTGTCACCAGGACTCGATCCGCCAGGCCGAGCTCGGCCGCGCGCGCGAGCAGCGTCGCGCGCAGCGGTCCCGCGCCGACGAACGCGAGCCGCGCTTCGGGCGCCGCGCGCGCGAGGCGCGCAAAAGCCTCGAGCGCGAGCCGCGGTCCCTTCAGATCGACGAGGCGTCCCGCGAAGACGACGTCGAAGCCCGCGCTGCGCTCGAAGCGGTCGCGCGCGGGAGGCACGTGCTCCGTGCCGCACGCCAGGAACGCGCGCGCGCGCAGCCGAACGGGCGCGGGGAGCACCGCGACGTCGTCGGGACCGATGCCGAGGACGAGGTCCGCGCGCCGGCGCGTCGCGGCGAGGAACGGGTCCGCGAGCTCGACCGCGCGCTTGCACGCGGCCTTCGCGAGCTCCGCCGCGCGCGCGCGCAGGTCGCCGCGCGCGAGGAAGCGGTCAGGCACGCGGGGATGGCGGCCGACGGGGCCCCACACGAATGGCTTCCCGACGAACGCGAGGCCCGACGGGATCCAGCTCGACGCGAACGTGACGTGGTGGACGACGTCGAAGTCGAGCGCTCGGTCGAGCGCGCGCGCGCGGCGCGCGAGGGCGAGCTGCCACAAGTAGAAGTAGAGCACCGCCCCGCGCCCGCCGCGCTTCCAGGCGCGCATCCGTAGGGGAGGTCGAAGCCGACGAAGGTCAGCCGGTCCTCGAGGCCGAGCTCGCGCGCGGCGGCGACGCAACGGGCGACGTTGTTCTCGCGCGTGAGCACCCACGCGCGGTGGCGGCGCGCGCCCTCGACGGCCCAGTTCCAGCCGATGCCGGCCTCGGAGCCGAGGCCGGGCTCGCAGGCGTAGGCGACGAGGAGGACCTTGCGTTCGCGCATGGGTCAGGCTCCGTGGGCGGCGGGTGAGCGCCCGCCGTGGCGGTCGGTGACGTCCGGTGCGAGGTCGTGCTCGTCGCCGTCCTCTTCCTCGTCCTCGAACGCGCCGTGCGTCTCGACCGGCGTGCGCGCGCCGAGCGCGACGATGGGGAGGAGCGCGTAGAAGAAGAGCATCAGCGGATTCGGCCAGCCGACGATGCCGAAGCTCGTCGCGCTGTTGATCACGGTGAGGACGAGCAAGGCCACGACGAGCGTCCACGCGGCGCGATCCGGTCCCGGCCGCCGCGCGCGCCGCCAGGCGGAGCGCAGGGCGAGCCCGAGCACGAGCAGCACGGCGCACAAGCCCGGCACTCCCGTGTAGAGGAGCGCGCCGAGGTAGGTGTTGTGCGCGTTCGTCCAGCGGAAGCCAGTGTGCTCGAAGGCTCCGTTCTCACCGAGGTTCAGCCAGCCGTTGTCGAGGATCGGGTGGAGCGGTGTTGACTCGGTGAGTAGGTGGGCTCACAGAGCGGTGCGCCCCGTGCCGCTCTTCAGGTTCGCGACGCTGTCGCCGCGCAGGAACCAGCTCTCGATCGCGCCGGCGTTGGCCACGACGAAGAGGAGCCCGACGACGAGGAGCGCGAGCGAGGTCGCCCACTGTCGGCGCGTGGCGCCGAAGAGCGGCGACCAGAGCAGCGCCTGGCCCGCGAGGGTCGCGAGCATCGCGGTGCGCGAGCGCGCGAACAGGAGCACGCCGATCGCGAGCGCGAGGCACAGGAACGGAACCAGGCGTTCCCGCGCCAACCCCGCGGCGTGTTCGCGCGGCTCCTTGAGCTCCGCGGTCGCCCACAAGCCGAGCAGGGCCCCGACGGTGCCGAGCGTCTCGGCGTTGATCAGACGATTCCCCATGCGGACGAGCCCGTCCTGGCTGACGTGCAGCGCGAGTTCGGGCCGCAGCCCGGCGTAGACGAGCGTGATGCCGATCAGCGGCAAGAGCG
This sequence comes from Planctomycetota bacterium, assembly GCA_016714045.1. Classification (GTDB taxonomy): domain Bacteria; phylum Planctomycetota; class UBA1135; order UBA1135; genus JADJNY01. Next base: position 949,211 of record JADJNY010000001.1, read on the forward strand.
CGAGCGCGTGCCAGCGCAACCGTGTGCGCAGCGACGCGCCGTCGTCGGCGGAGCGGCACCACAAGAGCACCCCGATCGCGACGAACGAGAAGACCTCGCCGAGGCGCATCAGGGGGAGCGCGGGGTCCTGGACGCCGACGAGGCCGAGCAGCGCCCAGGCGAGGAAGAAGGCGATCGGGAAGAGGCGCCGGTCCGTCAACGCGATCCATGCCGATCGGCGTGAGAAGAGCAGGATCAGCGCGAGACCGGCCGCGGCGAGGCGGGTGTACATCTTCCCGCGCGCGACCTCCGAGCCGAGGTCCTCGGCCGCCTGCACGCCGCCGCTCGCGAGGTCGAGCGTGACGAACGGGACGAAGCTCGCGTAGTAGACGAGGTAGGCGAGGGAGCGCGCGCCGGAGAGCCACCACGCCGCGAGGGTGCACGCGAGCAGGATCAGGAAGCCGATCGTCATGCCGCGCGCTCCCGCGGCGCGCCGCGCCGCAGCTGATCGGTCACGAGGGCGAGCCGGGCGTCGCGCAGCCAGTCGACCTGAGCGAACGGCGAGCGCTGCTCCAGCTGGCGCAGCTCGTCCGAGAGCCCGAGCTCGAGCAAATACGCGCCGAGCGCGCGATCGAACGCGCGGGGAGCGATCAGCTCCGCGTGCGGGGCGAGCCGCGCCAGGACGTGCGCGCGCAGCATCGCGTGCGGGACACGTTCGACCAGGATCGCCTGCTGGAGCACGAAATGCAGCGCGTCGTGGCCGAGCGGAGCCGTGAGCAGCGCGTGCTCCCAATCGAAGGCACGGAGACCATCCGCTCCGACCACGGCGTTCCACGGCGTGAAGTCGCCGTGCGCGAGCGATCCCGGGACGCGCTCGTCCGCGGAGCGCGGCGCGAGCGACCGGTGGAGCGCGGCGTAGGCCTCGAGCCAGTCGCGATCCGCGCGCGCGGCGAGCGCTTCGAGGCGCTCGTGCGCGACGCGGCGCCCGGGGTGTTCGTCGGCGGGGAGCTCGACGCGCGTGCGCGCCGCGAGGTCGGCGAGGAACGCGGCGTGCGCCGGGCCGAAGCGCCCGGGGGCGCGTTCGCCGTGGAGAGCGCTCTGCACGAGCACGGTCGCGTCGGCGTCGTCCTCGAGGCCGAGGGCGCCCGGCGCGGCGACCCCGCGCGCGGCGAGGAGCTCGAGCACGCGCGCCTCGTGCCGTACGAGCGCGCGGGCGTGCGGCGCATCGGCGAGCTTCGCGAAGGCGACGACGCGGCCGGCGCGCGTCACGAGCTGCACGATCGTCTTCTGGTCGCGGCCGGGCACGCCGGAGGCGGCGTTGCACGCGAGGTCCGCCGGCAGCGCGGGGAACCGCGCGTGGAGTCCGGCGCTGGAGAGGTTCGCGCCTTCGACGCGTCCGCGCGCGAGGCGCGCGTGCAGGCCGACGTGCGAGCTCGCGCGCACGACGCGGCTCGCGATGCGCGTGACGAACCGGCCCCGCGGGAGGAGGGCCGTGCCCGCGCGGAACACGGCCGGGTTGCGCGCATCGAGCAGCACCCATCCGCCGCCCGTGCCGGGGAAGCGCAGGAAGCCCGGGCGCGCGGCGCCGGGCGTCGCGGCCGTGCGCGCGTCCACGCCGCTCGACGCGGACGCGGTCCGGCCCGAGAGGAAGGCCGCGAGGAGCGGCGGCAGCGCGAACCGGGAGCTCATGCGCGCTCCTCCGCGAACAGGTCGCACAGGATGGCGTCGACCGCGGCCTCGACCGTCGTGCTCGTGTCGATGCGGCGCGCGCGCGGGTGTTGCTCCGCGAGCGCGGCGTAGCGCTCGATCTGGAGGCGGCTCTCCTCGAGCGAGAGCTCCTGCTTCCGCGCGCGCACGACGTCGAGTGGCGCGAGGCACACGTACAGGCGGTCCGGCGCGGGACAGAGCGCGCACAAGGGACGCAGGAAGAGGCTGTCGCGCCGGATGCGCGAGCGCAGCGGATCGACGAGGTAGTCGTGCGCGTAGCGGTCGAACGCGACGACGCACGCGCGGCGGCGCAGCGGCAGGATGCGCAGCGCGTACCCGAGCACCCAGTCGGCCGCGTACCACAGCGCGCGCAGGTTCGACCCCACGCGGCCGGACGGCCTTGCGCGGTGCGGATCGGCCATGTCGGCGAGCGAGTAGGTCGTGCGGCCGCCGTGGAGGAGCGCGTTGAGCTGAGGGAGCAGCATCGGGCGCAGGTGGTAGTCGTGGAGGCGCTCGCGCCCGAACGCGGGGAGGAGCACGTCGAGCACGCCGCGCAGCACGGTGCTCTTGCCGCTGCCGTCGGTGCCGAGCAGCGCGAAGAAGCGGCCGCGCGGACGGACGAGCGGGACGACGCGCGCGTTCCACGCGTGGCGCAGCGCGCCGGCGAACGCGCCGAGCGGGGCGCGCGCGGCGGCGCGGACGAGGAGGGCGCGCCGCAGCGCGCGGTGGTCGAGCGCTCCGGCGAAGTCCTCGGCCGCCGCGACCGTCGCGACGATCCGCTCGGCGCGCGCCGCGCCGAACCACCGCGCGAGCTCGGCGCGCACGGCGGACGGATCGCGCAGGACGGCGGTCCGGAGCTCGCGCGCGTGGCGCGCGGGGAGCGCTCCCCCGGAGAGGAACGCGCCGAACGCGTCGACGCACGCGGCGATCGCGGGACGTGGGCGGCGCAGTCCGCGCTCGAGCGTCGTCCCCGCGAGGACGTGCCGCGCGTTTGCGTAGCGCACGCCGAAGCACGCCTCGGCGCGGTGCAGGTCGAGGCCGAAGAACGCGTGGCGTCCTGGGCCTTCGAACGCGTGGAAGTGGAGCTCCTCCAAGTCGCCGAGGCGCCGGTGCTCCCACGTCGACACGCCGTGCGCGCGGGCGAGCTCGCGTGCGATCGAGACGGCGCGCGCGGCGTGCTCGGGCGCCACGACGAGGTCGAGGTCGCGACCGGGCCCGGGGGAGGGGAACGCGTCGTGTCCGCGCAGGACGCACCAGTCGAGGTGCTCGTGCTCTAGCGCGGCGACGTAGGCCCGAAGGAAGCGCTCGCGCCGTCCCTCCTCGGGGACGGGCGCCCTCGGCGCGGCCGCGGAACCCGGCGCCGTCGGAGCGGCGTGATCGGTCGGAGCGTCGCCGCGCGCGACGTCCACGTCGCGCTCGTCGATGCTCCGCGTGCCGTCGAGCAGCGTGTTCGCCATCGCGGCCTCGCTCAGCGCACGCGCTCCGCGGGCGCGCGTCGCGCGCCGCCTCGCTTCGCGCCGTAGCCGTACCCGTAGCCGCCGTAGTAGGCGGAGGCGCCCGCGCGCGACGGCCGCACGGCGTTGACCACGGCGCCGCCGACGCGCGCTCCGGCGCGCGTCAGCTTGCGCGTCATCGACGCGAGGGCTTCGCGGTGCACGCCGCCCGCGCGGTAGACGAGCAGCACGAGGTCGAGCTCGCGCGCCAGGATCTCCGCGTCCGCGACGGCGAGCGCCGGCGGCAGGTCGAACACGACGAGGTCGTACGAAGCGCGCCACTCGGCGAGGAGCGTGCTCGTGCGCGCGCCGCGCAGGAGCTCGCTCGGCGACGCGTGGGGGGCGCCCGCGCAGAGGAGCTCGAGGCCCTCGTGGCCGCTCGCGCGCACGCACTCGCGCCACGCAGCACGGCCTTCGAGCACCTCGCCGAGGCCCGGCGCGAGCTGCAGGTCGAACGTCGAATGCACGGTCGGCTTGCGCATGTCCGCGTCGACGAGCAGCACGCGCTGCCCGGGCCCAGCGAACGACATGGCGAGGTTGATGTTCGTCGTGCTCTTGCCCTCGCCGGGCGCGCACGACGTGCACGCGAGCGTTCGCAGCGGCGCACCGTCGTTCTGCGCGAAGCGCAGGCTCTCGCGCACCGAACGATAGGCCTCCGAAAGCGGTCCGTCCGGGTCGTCGCGCAGCGGGAGGAACGTCCCGCGGGGTTTCAGCGCGCGCAGCGCGCCGCGGCGGAAGTCGGGGATCGAGCCGAACACGGAGAGTCCCGTCGCTTCCTCGACCTCGGCCTGCGTGTGCACGGCGCCGCTGAGCGACTGGCGCACGAAGCTCGCGAGCAACCCGAGCCCGAGCCCGGCGAAGAGCGCGAGCACGAAGTCGAAGAGGAGCCGCGGCGAGTGGCGCGATTCCGGCGGGATCGCCGGGTCGATCAAGATCGCGGAGGGCAGCGTCGCGGCCGCGCTGAGCTGGGCCTGTTGCTGGCTCTCGAGCAGGAGGCGCACGACCTGCGCATGCGCTTCGCGGCGGCGCAAAGGCTCGGCGACGGCGCGCTCGCTCTCGGGCAGCCGCGCGAGCTCGGCCTCGAGGTCGCGGACCTCGCTCGCGAGGCCGGTCTCCTGCGAGGCGAGGCTCTCGATGCGCGCGTGGAGGTTCTTCGAGACGCGACGCGTCAGCTCGGCGAGCGCGCCGTCGATCTGCGCGCGCTCCGCCGCCGGCCAGGACGCGAGCGACTCCTCGTAGCGTTTGGCGAGCGCCGCGCGGTCGTCGAGCGCGAGGCGCAGGCCCGCGGCGAGGTCCTCGAGGCGCGCCGCGAGCTTCTTTCCGAGGTCCGTGCGCGCTCCTTGCAGTTGGATCCAGCGCGGGTTCTCGGGCGTCACGTCGCTGGACAGCGCCGCGCTCTCCGCGTCGATGCGCGCGGATTCGGTCAGGTACAGCTGGGTCGTCGGGTCGAGCTGGACGAGCTCCGGCGCCTCGGCGAACAGGCGCGCGACCGCGCCGGCGTCCCCGGCCGCGAGCGCGGCGACGGCGGAGTCGATCGCGTCGAGGCGCGCGCGCGATTCGTGCTCCGCGAGCCCCAGCTCGTCGAGCTTCGCGCGCAGGAGCGACTTCGTCGGGCCGGCGTCGCTGCGCTCGAGGGCGAGCGCTTCGCCGCCCAGGCGTCCGATCGCCTCGATGTAGCTCAGCGACACGAGGTCGGGCAGCTCGCGCGACAGGCGCGCGAGGGCGTCGGCCTCGCCGCGGTCGAGGAGCTCGGCGGCCTCGCCGAGCGCGACGCGCGCGAGCTCGCACCGTGCGCGTTCCGACTCGAGGTCGGATAGGCGGCGCAGGATCGACTCGGCCGACGCGCTGACGAGGATCACGGCCGGGTTCTCCTGCTGGAGCGCGACGACTTCGCGCTCGGCCTCGGCGAGGAGCCGCTTCTGCTCGGTGAGCTGCTCGTCGACGAACTCGATCGTGCGCGTCGCGCGCGAGCGTCCCAAGCGGATGCTGCGCAGGAGGTAGTTGTGGCACAACGCGTTCGCGAACTCCGCGGCGCGGTCGGGATCGGAGTCGGACACCGTCAGGCGGATGACGCCGCTGTTGCGGCTCGTCTCCTCGACCTGGAGCTTGCCGAGGTACTCGTCGACGGCCGCGTCGAGCGAGCGGCGCTCGACGAGGTGGCTCGTCCCGGCGTAGTCGCCGACGGCTTCGAGCTCGATGCGCGCGCCTTGGTAGTTGATCGCGGCGCGCGGCACGTAGTCGAACTCCTGCGCGTCGCGGTCCGTCATGCCGGCGCTGCCCGGGAGCGAGAGACGCACGCGCTTGCCGCCCGCGTCTTCCGGGAAGTGCACGCGCACGAGCGGCGGTGCGGTGGGGGAGTCGGCCCCGAAGCGCGCGAAGAGCCGCGCGGCGGGGGCGGCGCGCAGCCCGAAGACGCGGCCGAGGTCGCGGAAGGGCTTGCGATCCTCGCATTCGACTCGCGTCGTGAGCCCGAGCTCGCGCGCGCCGTCCATGCGGAAATCGTCCGGGCGCGTCGGCGCGAACGCGGAGGCGTGCTCGGGCCACGTCGAGGGCTCGGCCAGCGTCGCCTCGACCATGGCGCGCGAGCGCAGGATCGCCATCTCCCCTTCGGCCGCGGGCGCGCTCGTCAGCGCGGCGAGGTCGCCGAGCACGCCCTTCGACGCACCGTCCTGCTCGAGCTTGAGCGTGGCTTGCGTGCGGTACACGGGCGCGCGCGTGCTCGACCAGGCGAGGCAACCGGCGACGACGACGAGCGCCGTGCCGAGGGCGACGAAGCGGTTGCGTTCGAGCATCGCGACGAGGTCGGCGAGGTCGAGGGCGTCGGATTCGCCGGAAGAACGGCGGGACGTGCGGCGGGATTCGGGCATGGGGAGCGCGAGGGTGAAGGGGACGGGTGTCCCTTCTTCGTCGCGCTGCGTGAGGCGCCCAAGCGCGTCGAGCGCGCGCGGCGAGCGCTCCCGCGGCTGAGACCAGGGCACCTGAACGTCTCGATATCCGCGTCCTTAAATGCGGTCGATGCGCGAACCCGAAGAGCGCACGACCTCGCGGCTCCATCCCTGCGTTCCTCGACGCGGCCGCGCCCTCCACCATGGCTACCTCTCGCACGGCGTCCCGTCCTCCCCGCACGTCCCTCGCTCACGCGCACGCCGCTCCTTCGTCCGTCGCGGAACTCGCACGCGCGTCGTCGACGGAGCTCGGCCCGTGCGGAGGGAACGAGCACGCGCACCTCGAGCGCGCGATCGACTGGGACACGGCGCTTCCGCGCGGGTTCTACGCTCGCCGCGGCCGGGCTTGGCTCGACCTCGCGCTCGTCGCCGGCGCGTGCGTGCCGGTGCTCGTGCTCGGAACGCTCGTCGCGGCGGCGAACCTGTGCTGCTTCCGCGATCCGCGCAAGGTGCTGTACGTCCAGCCGCGTGTCGGACATCGCGGGCGCGTCTTCCACATCCTCAAGTTCCGCACGATGCGCGAGCCGCGTCGGAGCGCGCACGACTCGTGGTCGAGCGGTGAGGACGGCGCGCGCGTGACGAGCTTGGGGCGGTTCCTGCGCAGCACGCACCTCGACGAGCTCCCGCAGTTCGTGAACATCCTGCGCGGCGAGATGAGCTTCATCGGTCCGCGGCCGGAGATGGTCGAGGTCGAGAGCTGGGCGAACGAGCACGTGCCGGGCTTCGCGCGCCGCCTCGTGCTGCGTCCGGGCATCACGGGCTACGCGCAGATCACGCAGGGTTACACCGGACGCTCGGTCGAGGCGTACGCGGAGAAGCTCGCGATCAACGACCACTACCTCGGGCGGCTGTCGCTCGCGACCGACCTCGGGATCCTCGCCCGCACCGCGCTGTGGATGGTGCGCGGTCGCGGGTGGCAGTGGCGCGAGCAGGCCGCCGGCTCGGGCGGTCGCTCCGCGCCGAGCCGCCGCGTGCGCTTCGTGCGCCTTCGGGCGGCGCCGCCCCGCCACCTGGCGTCGAATCCGAGACGGGATTCGGAGATTGCCCTCGGCACGCGCGCGGAACGCCGATAGGCTCCTACGGCGCGATCCGCCTCCGACGACGCTCGAACCGGCCCCAACGGGCCCAGGCGACCTCGGAAGGACCGATCCGCGCGGTCAGGCTCCCAGGGCCCGGTGATCACCGGACTCGGAACGGCTCGGCCGATCCACCTGAACCCAATCGGAGCGAAGCGCGTCTCCAGCGCGGCCCCAGCGAGCGAAACCGGCACGAGTCCGGACGCCCTGGCGAACCCCGGCGGAGAACCTCCTCACACGGCCTTCCGGCGCGCTTCCCGCGCAGGCCAAGCGAGCGGCCACGCCGCGCGTCCTCGTGACGCGCACGGTCGCCGGCTGCGGCACGCAGTCCGAAACCTTCTCGATCGCCGGCCCGTGCACCGCCGGCCCCTCGCGCGCGTTCGTCGCGCGCGGCGGAAGCAATGGAACGCCCGACTCGGGCGCACTCGATGACCTTCGAAACGCTGAACCTGAACCCCGCCCTCCTCCGCGCCGTCCGCGAAAAGGGCTACACCGACCCGACCCCCATCCAAGCCCAAGCGATTCCGCCCGCCCTGGAGGGCCGCGACATCCTCGGCTGCGCGCAGACCGGCACCGGCAAGACCGCCGCGTTCGCGCTCCCCATCCTGCACCGCCTGTGGAAGGCGGAGCACGCGCGCGGTCCGCGCCCCGTGCTCGCGCTGGTGCTCGCCCCGACGCGCGAGCTCGCGACGCAGATCGACGAGTCCTTCCGCGCGTACGGGAAGCACTCCGGCCTGAAGAGCACCGTCGTCTTCGGCGGTGTCGGCTACGACAAGCAGCGCTCGGCGCTGAAGCACGGCGTCGACATCGTCGTCGCGACGCCGGGGCGCCTGCTCGACCTGATGAAGGAAGGCACCGTCCGCTTCGACGGGCTGCGCGTGCTCGTTGTCGACGAAGCGGACCGCATGCTCGACATGGGCTTCTTGCGCGACGTGAAGCGCGTGCTCGGCGCGCTCCCGAAGAAGAAGCAGACCCTGTGCTTCTCAGCGACGATGCCGCCGGAGATCCGCAAGCTCGTCGACGGCATGCTGCACGACCCGGCGCGCGTCGCCGTGACGCCCGTCGCCGCGACGGCGGACAAGGTCGAGCAGGCCGTCTACATGGTCGACAAGAACCGCAAGGCCGATCTGTTGATCAGCCTGCTCCGCCGGCCGGAGGTCGAGCGCGCGCTCGTCTTCACGCGCACGAAGCGCGGCGCGAACCGGCTCGCGACGAAGCTGTCGGGATCGGGCGTGCCGGCCGAGGCGATCCACGGCAACAAGTCGCAGAACGCGCGCGAGCGCGCGCTCGCGAGCTTCAAGTCGGGCCGCGGCCGCGTGCTCGTCGCGACGGACATCGCCGCGCGCGGCATCGACGTCACGGGCATCACGCACGTGATCAACTTCGAGCTGCCGAACGAGCCCGAGACGTACGTGCACCGGATCGGCCGCACGGCGCGCGCGAACGCCAGCGGCGTCGCGTGGTCGCTCTGCGGCGGCGAAGAGCGCGACTACCTGCGCGACATCGAGCGCCTGATCCGCCAAAAGGTGCCCGTGGCTGCCGGCGAGTTCGCTGCTCCCGCGCGCGGCGCGCACGCGCGCGCCGAGTCCGACCGCAGCGCGCACGCGCGCAGCGAGCCCGCATCCGATCGCGGTGGACACGCGCGGCGTCCGGCCGCTCCCAGCCGTGGCGCCGCGGGACACGCACGCACGGCTCCGGCCGCGCCGCGCGCGCCCGTGACGCGCTCGCACGCGGGGCACACGTCTCCGCCGCCGGCGCGCGCCGTCGCGGCGGCGTCCGGCTTCGGCGCGGGCGTCACCGACGAGGACCGCGCTGCGTCGCGCGCCGATGCGGCGCACGACCACGGCGCACGCGCGCCGCGCCGCGACTCCGCGCGCGACACGCACGGGCACGGCGCTCGTCCCGCGCACGCCGGGCCGCGAGCTCCGGCTGGCCGCGAGCACGCCGCGCGTCCGCACGCGGAGCGCGAGCACGCCCCGTCGCATCGCTCCGGTGGCTCCGGTCACCACGGTCGTCCCGCGCACCACGGTGACGCGGACCGCTCGGGCCGGTCGGAGCACCGTCCCCACCGCGGACACGGGCACGAGGAGCATCGCACGAGCCGCGCTCCGGCGCCGCACGCGCGTTCTTCGGGCCCCGCGCGCGGGAGCGGCTCCGCCCCGGCGTCCACGGGTTCGCACGGCGGCCCGCGTTCGCACGGCCGGTCCGGCGGTCACGGACCGCGCGGGCACGGCGGTCCGCCCGCGCGTCGCGGACGTTGAACGAAGCGCGGGCCCCGAGCGGGCCCGCGCGCGTTCAGCTCGAGCTCACCACGCGATCTGCCAGCCGTTCGTGACGTTGAACGTCTCCGGCGGGCAGAACGCGGCGGCGGAGTTGCGGTAGTAGGTCTGGTAGTAGCGGACCGCGCCGCTGCCGACCGTGACGCCGCCGCGCGCGGAGAGCGTGACCGTGTCGACGCCCGCCTCGGGGAAGCTCGACGCGCCGCCGGCGTTGACCTTCGTGCGCAGTCGCACGAGCGCACCGCCCGCGCAGCGCACGCCGTCGCCGAAGATCGCGTCTTCGAGCGCGTCGCCCTGGAGGTAGATGCACGCGACGTTCGCGGGCATGCCCGAGCCGTTGAGCACGACGTCGTCGGTCGCCGCGGCGCCCGTCGCCGCGAGGTTCGCGCCCGAGGCGTTGACCGAGTTCGCGCAGCCGTTGCCGCTCGCGCCGAAGTTCGCGCACGGGCAGTCCGTCGTGTGATCGGACAGCGTGCCGTCGCCCGCGCAAAACGCGCGGAAAAGCGGCGGTTGGTACTCGAACGCGCCCAGGTCGACGATCGGCGCCGTGCCGAGGCCCGTGTCGATCGTCGCGGGGTCGTCGGCGAGGCGCGGCGCGCCGCTGCGGTCGGTCGTCGTGCCGGCGGGGAGCGCCGTGTTGCTGCCCGCGTCGATGCCGGGTGAGCCGGCGAGCAGGTGGAAGTCGCCGTTCGGCGCGTCGACGAAGAGCGGCGCCGCCGAGATGTTGCCGGTGCCCGCGAGCCCGCCCTGGACGCAGCTGTACGTGACGGTGGCGCCCTGGGTCTGGTTGACCGACGTTTGCGCCCCGCCGGAGCCCGTGTTCGAGTAGAGGATCGAGTCGGCGATCGTGCCCGTGGAGCCCGAGATCACGACGCCCGCGCCCGACGCCGTCGGCGACGTGTTGCCGACGATCGTGGACGCGCGGACGGTCACGCTCGAGCTGGAGAGGACGAGGATCGCTCCGCCGCCCGTCGCGCCCGTCGCGGTGTTGTTGCGGAAGACGCAGTTCGTCACCTGGACGTTCGAACCGCCGAAGATCTCGAGGCCGCCGGCGCGCGCCGCGGAGTTGCCGCTGAACGTGCAGCGCCGGAAGATCGCGCCGACGTTCGTCGCCATGTCGAACGCGCCGCCGAAGCTGCCGCCCAGGTTGTTCTCGAACGTGCAGTCCTCGAACACGGGGCTCGACGCGTTGATGTAGCCCGCGCCGCCGCCGAACGTGCACCGGTTGTTGCGCACGATGCAGTTGCGGATCGTCGCGTTGCTCGCCGCGAGCATGAGCAGCCCGCCACCGCGGTCCTGGTTGGCCGTGCTGTTCGCGTTGCCGCCCTGGATCGTGAAGCCGTCGAGCACGGCCGTCGCCGCCGCTGGACGCGCCGTTCACGACGTGGAACGAGTTGTCGGTGAAGACGTTCGACCCGTCGTTGCCCGCGAGGTCGCCCGAGAGGATCGTGACGTTCGTCGCGGGGTTGCGCTCCGTGAGCAGCGTCTCGCCGCCCGCGAAGCCGCCGTACACCTGCACGTTCGTCTTCAGGTTGAAGTAGATCGAGCGCGTGGCCGTCGCCGTCGGTTTGTAGGTGCCCTGGACGACCCAGATCTGGTCGCCGGACACGGCCGCGGTGAGCGCGGTCTGGAGCGCGTCGACGCCGCGGTAGGCGTCCGCCCAGCTCGTCCCGTCGTTCGCGCCGGTCGCGAGGTTCGCGTCGACGTAACGGGTGCTGGCGAAGGCGGCGGAGGAGGCGGCGAAGAGGACGGCCGCGAGGGCGCGGAGCGTGCGGGGGATGGGGAGCATGCTGGGGGACGGGTCGGTCGGGTGCGGTGCGCGGGCGGGGAGGTCCGCGGGGCCCGCGGACGAGGTGGATCCCGTCAGCGTACCCCGGCCTCGCGAATCCGGCGACGGCCCCTCGTGCAAGACGTGCGCACGTTCCCGGTCGCCGTTCACCGTCGCAGCTCGCGGCGCTTCCACAGATAGAAGAGGACGGGGTACACGCAGAGCTCCATCGCGAAGCTCACCGTGATCCCGCCGACGAGCGGCGCGGCGAGCCGGCGCGTCACGTCCGCTCCGCTGCCCGCCGCCCAAAGGAGCGGCAAGAGCCCGAGCATGTCCGTCGCCACGGTCATCGTCTTCGGCCGGATGCGCTGCACCGCGCCCTCGTGGATCGCGGCGACGAGGTCGGCGTCCGTGCGGAGCTTCCCCTCCTCCTTCCACCGGTCGAACGTCGTGTCGAGGTAGAGCAGCATCACCTGCCCCGTCTCCGCGTCGATGCCGAGCAGCGCGATGATGCCGACCCAGACGGCGAGGCTCATGTCGTAGTCGAGCCACCACAGGAACCAGAACGCGCCGATGAGCGAGAAGGGGACCGCGAGCAGGATGATCGCGACGCGCGTCCAGCTGCGGTTCGACAGGTACAGCAGGAACACGATCAGCGCGAGCGTGATCGGGATCACGACCTGGAGGCGCGCGTTCGCCGCTTCCAGGTACTCGAAGCGCCCCGACCACACGCGCCGCGCACCCGGCGGCATGGGCACGCGCTCCTCCGCCACGCGCTTCGCTTCCTCGACGTAGCCGCCGAGGTCGCGGCCGGCGATGTCGACGAAGATCCACGCGGTGCGCTCGCCGTTCTCCGTGCGGATCATCGGTGCGCCGGGGCGGAGGACGAGCTCGCACAGCTCCCCGAGCGTGACGCGCGCGCCGGTGGGCGCCGTCACGACGAGCGCGCGCAGCGCGGGCAGGTCGTCGCGCAGCTCGCGCGCGAAGCGCACGTTGAGCGGATACCGCTCGCGCCCTTCGACCGTCGTCGTGACCTGCATGCCACCGATCGCGGTGCGGACGAGCTCCTGCACGTCGCCGACGTTCATGCCGAACCGCGCCGCGGTCTCGCGTTTCACGTCGAAGTCGAGGTAGTCGCCGCCGAAGACGCGCTCGGGGTACGCGGACAGCGTCCCGGGCACGGACTGCAGCGCGACCGCGGTGCGCTCGGCGAGGTCGGAGATCTGCTCGAGGTCGTGCCCGAGGATCTTCACGCCGACGGGCGTCTTGATGCCGGTCGACAGCATGCTGATGCGGCTCTCGATCGGATACGGCCACGCGTTGGCGACGCCCGGCAGGTCGACCGCGTCGTTCAGTCCCGGGTGCATCGTCCCGTCGGCGTCCTGCCAGCCGTAGACGAGCTCCGTCTGCGTGATCGTCCGCTTCGACGGCCAGAACGTGCGTTCGAACGGCCACGCGAGCCACTCGGGCCAGCCCGAATGGAAGCGCTCCACCGTGCACGTGCGCCAGCGCGCGGGATCGGTGTGCAGCTGGACGACCGTCTCGAGCATCGAGAGCGGCGCGGGGTCCGTCGCGGTGTCGCCGCGTCCGATCTTGCCGTGCACGCTCTCCACCTCGGGGAAGGAGCGGATGATGCGGTCGGTCTGCTGGAGCAGCTCGCGCGACTTGCCGACGCTGATGCTCGGGTCCGTCGTCGGCATGTAGAACAGGTCGCCTTCGTCGAGCGCCGGCATGAACTCCGACCCGAGCTTCGACGCGGGCCACACCGCCGACGCGCCGAGGAGCAGCACGATCCCGATCGTGGTCTTCGGCCGGCGCATGACCCAGCGGAAGAAGGGCTCGTAGAGCCGCATCGACCAGCGATTCAGCGGGTTCTCCTCCTCCTTCGGGATGCGGCCGCCGAGCATGCCGACGAGGAGTGCGGGCACGACGGTGATGCCGAGGATCGCGCCCGCGACGATCGCGAACGTCTTCGTGTACGCGAGCGGCTTGAAGAGGCGCCCGGACTCCTCGCCCAGCGCGAAGATGGGCAGGAACGCGACGGTGATGATGAGCAGCGAGTAGAAGAGGCTCGGTCCGACCTCCTGCGCCGATTCGAGCACGATCTCGGTGCGTGAGCGCGGCGTGGCGCCCCGTTTCACGCGCTCCGCGTCGCGCTCGAGGTGCTTGTGCGCGTTCTCGATCATGACGATGGCCGAGTCGACCATCACGCCGATCGCGAGCGCGAGCCCGCCCAGGCTCATGATGTTCGCGTTGATGCCGAGCAGGTTCATCACGAGGATCGAGACGAGGAGCCCGATCGGCAGGATCACGATTGCGACGAGGGCGCTGCGCACGTGCCCCAGGAACGCGAGGCACACGAGCGCCGTGACGAGCAGCTCCTCGAGCACCGCCTCGCCGAGCGTCTCCACGGCGCGGCCGATCAGCGCGGAGCGGTCGTACGTCGTGCGCACGAACACGCCGTCGGGCAGACCGTCTTCGAGCTCGAACAGGCGGGCCTTCACGTCCTGGATCACGCGGTAGGCGTTCTCGCCGAAGCGCGCGACGACGACGCCGCCGACCGCTTCGCCGCGGCCGTCGTATTCGCCGACCCCGCGGCGCATCTCACCGCCGACCTCGAGCGTCGCGACGTCGGAGAGGAGCACGGGCACGCCCTCCGCGGACGTCATCAGCACGACGCGGGACAGATCCTCGAGGCCGCGCAGGTAGCCGCGGCTGCGCACCATGTACTCGTTCTCGGCGAGCTCGACGACGGAGCCGCCGACGTCCGCGTTCGACCGCTCGATCGCGCCGACGACGTCCTCGAGCCCGAGCCCGCGGCCGACGAGCTTCACCGGGTCGAGTACGACCTGGTACTGCTTGACGTACCCGCCGATCGGGGCGACCTCGGAGACGCCGGCCACCGACGACAGCGGGAAGCGCAAGTACCAATCCTGGAGCGAGCGCAGCTCGGCGAGGTCGTGCTGCGCCTCGACGAGGGACGCGCCGTCGAGCGGGCACGCGCCCGGGTGCTCGAAGCCGCGGACGCGCACGAGGCGTTCGCGGTCCTCCTCGGGCGCCGCGTCGCGTTGCGCGTACCAGCGCTCCGCCTCCGGGTCGTGCCAGACGCCCTTCGCGTGCTCCGCGCAGTGCCAGCCCGGGAAGAGCACGTACTGGTACACCCAGCCGACGCCCGTCGCGTCGGGGCCGAGCCGCGGCTCGACGTCGCGCGGCAGACGGTCGCGGGCGAAGTTCAGGTACTCGAGCACGCGGCTGCGCGCCCAGTAGATGTCCGTGTCGTCGTCGAAGAGCACGTACACGAACGACAGCTCGAACATGCTGTAGCCGCGCACGACGGTGGCACCCGGCACGGAGAGCAGCGCCGTCTCGAGCGGCTGCGTCACCTGCGCGTCGACGACCTCGGGGTTCTGCCCCGGGTACTCCGTGACGACGATGACCTGGACGTCGGAGAGGTCCGGGATCGCGTCGAGACGGATGTCGCGCGCGGCGCGGATGCCGAGCGCCACGAGCACGCCCGCGACGATCAGGACGAGCGCGCGGTGGCGGACGGAGGCCGCGAGGATGGACCGCAGCATTTCAGCGGCTCCTTGCGCACTCGACGGAGCCCGTCACCGTGCCGCACCGCTTCATCGAGTCGGGGTAGTACGGATTGCGCACGGCCTCGTCGCGCGAGAGCCAGCTCCCGGGTGCCATCGGGCAGTGCACCACGTAGACGCGCTCGCCGAATGCACGAGACGGCGGCGCGCGCCGCACGATCGCGACCATCGCGTCCGAGAGCGGGCCGAAGAGCTCGCGCTGGCGCTCGATCGGCGCGGGGACGAGCTCGAACGCGCGCTGGACGAGCTCCTGCGCGCGCGTCTTCGTCGGTCCGCGCGCGGCGTCGACGAGCTTCTGCGCCGCGACGGTCAGCGGCATCGCCGCGAAGGGCTCTGTCGCGGGCCGGTCGGCGCCGAGCACGAGGGCGAGCTCGAGGTACGGCCCGAGCACCTGATCGACGAGCTCCGCCGGCGCCTCGGGCTCCTCGAGCCGCGCGAGCGGCGCCTCGCGCGCTTCGGAGCCCGAGCTCGCGAGGAACTTCTTCACGCCCTCGCGGATCCGCGACTCCGCGTCGAGCAGGAACTGCCCGCTGGTGACGACGCGCTCGCCGGGCGCGAGGCCCGCGAGGACCTGCACGAGCCCGCCGTCGCCGCTCGCGCCGAGCTCGACGCGCGTCGGCTCGAACGAGCCGTCCGACACGACGACGAACGCGATGCGGCGCGTCCCCGTGTCGATCACGGCCTCGCGCGGGACGAGCACGGCGTCGCGCGCGACCTCGATCGCGATCTCGGCGATCGCGAACATGCCTTCGCGCAGCGTGCGATCGGCGTTGTCGAGCGTCGCGCGCGCGCGCGCCGTGCGCGTCTCCATGTCGAAGTGGGGGTGGAGGAAGTCGAGCGTGCCCGCGAACGTCCGTCCGGGGAGCCCGTCGACGCGCACGACGATGCGCTCGCCGATCGCGAGCCCGGGGAGCTCGCCCGCGGCGACCGCGAGGTCGATCCACATCGTCTGGTTGCTCGACAGCTCGTACACGCGGGCGCCGGCCTCGATGCGCGCGCCCTGCTTCACGTCCTTCGCCGTGACGTGCCCGTCGATCGGGCTCCGGATCGGCACGGTCGCGGGCGCGCGCTCGAGCGCCGCCAGCCGGTCGATCTCCGCGTCGGGGAGCCCGATGTACGCGAGCTTGCGCCGCGCGAGGCCGTAGAGGCTCGCCGCGCTCGCGCCCGCGTTCGGCCGCTCGATCGCCTTGCGCGCGGCGACGAGCTCCTCGATCGCGACGGAGAGCTCCGGGCTCGCGAGCTCGAACAGCGGCGCGCCGCGCACGACGTGCGCGCCCTCGCGGTCGGCGTACACCGTCTCGACGAAACCCGGGACACGCAGCACGACGTCGACGTGGTTCGGTTCGGGCTCGACGAGCACGCCGGCGATGCGGCGCGTCGCGACGAGCGCGCCGCGCAGCACCTCGCTCGTGCGCAGGCCCATGTTCTGCTGGACGCGCGGGTCGATCGTGACGACGTCGCCCGTCGCGAGCTCCTCGGAGTGCACGGGCACCAGGTCGCGGCCCGCGGGGCTCTTCCCCGGCGCGTTCGCGACGAACGGGGGTTCGCTCGCGGCGTCGATCCAGTACCGCACGCGGCGCGTCGCGGCCGTTTCGATGGGCGAGGCGGAGGACGCGCCGCCCGGCGCGACGGGCGTGAGCTTCATGTGGCACAGCGGGCACTCGCCGGGCTCCTTCTGGAGCACGTTCGGGTGCATCCCGCACGTGTACAGCGTCTCGCCGCCGTCCGCGGAGGCGTTCGTGGGCGACGCCGGGCCGTGGAACGCGCGACCGAGCGCGAAGCCCGCCGCGAGGGCCGCCAGGACCACCAGCACGACGCGCGCGCGTCCCGACCGATGCGATGTGCGCTCATTCATGGTTCGTCTCCTCCGCGAGCCCTTCCAGGTCCGTGCCCAGCCCTTCCTCGATCTCCGCCAGCGCGAGCTCGCGCGCGACGCGCGCCTCGAGCTCCACGCGCCGCACCTCGATCTGCATGCGGCGCACCTCGATCCACTCGTCGGTCGACGACCCGAGCACGGCGCACGCGGCCTCCGCGTCGTCGCACGCGCGCGCGGCGAGCGGCAGGAGCTCGTCCGCGAAGAGCGCTCGCGCGCGCTCGGCGTCCTCGAAGACGCGGTGGGCGGTCGCGAGCGCCGCACGGCGGTCGCGCTCGGCCTGGCGCGCGTCGGCTTCGGCCGCGCGCAGGGCCGACCGCGCCTCGGCGACGAGCGCGCGCACGCGCTGGCGGTTCAGCGGCAGCGACAACGACGCGCCGACGAACGTCTCGAGCGAGCCGACGACGCCCAGCATCGGCGCGACGTCCGGACGGCCTTCCTTGCGCGCGAGCACGAGCTCGCGCTCGCGCGCGTCCGTCTCCGCGCGGCGCTCGGCGCGCACCGGATCGCGTTCGGCCGCGAGCGTCTGCAGCGCGTCGAGGGAGAGCGCGAGCTCGCGCCGCGGCCAGGCGGCGGGCGGCTCGAGCGGCGCGTCGGGCGCGCGCGCGAGCAGCGCGTTCAGCGCGGCGAGGCGCGTCGCGTCGCGGACGTCGGCGCGCGCGGCCTCGTCGCGCGCGCGGCCGGCAGCGATGCGGGCCTCGACGAGCAGCGCCACCTCGCCGCCGCCGCCCGCGCGCGCATCGCGCGACGCGACCGCGAGCTGCTCGAGCTCGAGCGCGTCCGCGACGAGCCGCGCCTCCTCGCGCGCGGCGAGCCACTCGATCCAGGCCTCGACCAGCGCGCGCTTCAGCTCCGCGCGCCGCGCACGGAAGCGCTCCCCGGCGACGCGGGCCTCCGCGAGCGCCGCTTCGCCGGCGGCAGCGAGCTTCCCGCGGCCCCACAGGCTTTGCATCGGATCGAAGCCTGCGCGCAGCGTGGTCCGGTCCCACGCGGAGCGCCCCTCCATCGGGAGCGCGTGCTCGGCGGAGAGCTCGACGTTCGTGTTCGGGAAGCTCGCGGCGCGCGTCACCGCGTCGAGGCGCGCCTGCCACGCGTGCCACGCGCTCTCGAGCTCGCCGTGCGCGCGCAGCGTGCGCGCCCAGAGCGGAAGGAGCTCGGGCGCGGGCGGGAGCTCCGGCAGCGCGCGCTCCGGGTACGGCGTCGCGTAGTCGGCGCTCGCGGCCGCGGCGCGCTCGCGCTCGGCGTCGAGGCCCTCGGGCAAGACCGCGCACGCGGCGAGCGCGCCGAGTGCCGCGAGCGTCACGGCGCGGAACGCGCGGCGCGCCCGAGGGTGCGGGTCGTGGCGCGCGGACGGCGTGGAGCGCGGCGCGCGCGGGTCGATTCGATTGCGCATGGTCTCCCTCCGGGAGAGCCGCGGGACGTTCGTGGTCCCGCACGGTCGACGAGAGCGGACGTGGAGCGCGGCCGTGCCGCGCGGACCGTAGGTGCGGCCGAAACCGCGCAGGCGAGAGCACGCGGCCGTGACGGTCCGACGTCCTCACGCGCAGCGGACGACGCGCGTCCGCGGGCTCGTGCGCGATCGCGCGCGACGAGCGGTCCTCGCGCGCTCAGCGGCGCAGCGCGGACAACGTGGCGAGGTGGCCGGCGAGCCCGTGCTCGAGGCTCGCGGCGCAACGCGGCGGTGCGTCGAGCGCGTCCGCATCGCCCGGCGGACGCTCCGTTCCGGCCTCGTAGAGCCGCGCGAGCCGGAGGGAATCGAGGAACACGAGCGTCGCCGTCGCGGCCGCCGCGGGCGGTCCGTCGAGCGCCTCCAGTGTCGGCGCGCCGCCCGCGTGCGTGCGCTGCGCACCGGGGCGCTCCGCGTCGGGGCGAGCGGGGAGCTCGAGCTCGCACGAGCACGGACGCGGCGCGCGCGCCTCGTCGCGGCCGGGATGCTCGGCGGCCGCGCGCGCGGCGCAGCAGGAGCGCACGCTGCTCGCGCAGCAGCAGCGCGTGGGGAAGAGCCGTCCGACCGCCGCGCACGTGAGGCGCAGCGCGAAGCAGGGCTGCGCGAAGAGCACGAGCGCGAGCACGACCCACGCGAGGACGCGCGGCGATCGACGGCTGGGGGCGACGTGCTCGGGCATGGGGCGGGCTTCCGTGATTCAGTATCGGCGCGCGGGCGCGGGCGAGCAACCCGGACCTCGAACATCGTTCCGTCCGGCGCGGCGACCGGGCGCCGGTCGCCGCCACGGCCCTCGGGCGCGGAACGGCGCGCTCAGCGCACCCACTCGACCGCGCCGTCCGGGAGCAGGTAGACGATCAGCATCGTCCCGCCCGCGACCGTCGGCACGTGCGTCGAGCCCGCGGGGAGCACGACCCAGCCCGGCGGATCGCCCTCGAACGTCGGCGCGCCGTCCATCGCGATGCAGAAGTTGACCTCACCGCGCGGGTGCAGGTGGCGCGGCCCCGCGCCGTTCATGAGCACGACGTCGATCGAGAAGCCGAGCGTCTCGGGGGTCGCTTTCGCGACGCGGCCCCATTTCACGGGCAGCTCGCCGCGGTCGGCGATGCGGCCCTCGGCGAGGAGCGCCCTGAGGTCGCGTTCGACGGCGCGCGCCGCGGGGCCCTGCGGAGGGAGGCGTCGCGCGAGCTCGGCGCGCGCGGAGGGGGCGTCGGCGAGGTCGAGGCCTTGGGCGGCTTCGAGGAGCGGGCGGAAGGTGTCCAGCATGCGCGCGATCGTACGGGGCGCGTGCGCGGTCGCAAGGTTGGGGGGGGGGCGGTCGGGAGCGCAATGGCCGGATGCGGAGATCCAAGCGGAAGGGACGCAACGGAGCCCACGCGTGTGCTCCGCTTCACCGACCCCGCACGAGCACGGGCCGGAGGACTAGCCGCGTGCTTGCGCGGGGTTCGAGGAGCTCTCAGCAACGAGCGGGCGGGACGGTGAGGAAGGGTGCCTGGTGCGCGCACGTTCGGCTAGGAGTGGCCGTGCGGGGAGCGGGGGGCTGCTTCTGGTGTCGTGGCTCAACGTTCGGCGTGGTAGCGGACGAGGCGCACGAGGAGGGCGTGGGGGAGGGTGGGCGACGGAGCGAGCTCTTGGTCCTCGATCGTGGCTCGGCCTGTGCGCACGAGTGCGTCGAGCAGCGGCGGCACGCCCGGGTCGGGCTCGCCCTTGCGCCACGCCCACGCGCCGAGGTAGTCCGGCTTGCGCGCGAGGAAGAAGTCGATCCCGACGCCCTTGTCGTGTCCGGGCGAAGCGCGCGTGAGCGGGGCGTCGCGCCGTGCGACCTCGCGGTCGACGAGGCCGAACTGGTCGTGGATCCAGAGCTCGGTCTCGTACCCGATCGCGCCGATGTTGCCGAGCACGATCGACTCGTTGGGGCGCGTGCAGTAGACGAGCGCGCGGCCGAGCGCGCGCCACGCTTCCGCGCGCTCCTTCATCCCGCGCCAAGCGTCGAGCTCGCTCTTCGAGCGCGCTTCGTTCCAACGGAAGTGGAGCGCCTCGCGCGCGCCGTCGGGGATCGGCACGACGCCGAACGTCGCCGCGACGGAGAGCGCGAGCACGCCGAGCGCGGCGAGTCGGCCGCCGAGCGCGCGTCCGGCGCCCGCGGCCGCGCGCGCTTCGAACCCGCCGAGGCCCGCGGCGAGCGCGAGCGCGAGGAACGGCGTCGCCGGGACGAGGAACCGGCCGTACGGCATGAAGTCGCCGCCCGTCCAGACGGAGTACGCGAGCGCGACAGGCGTCATCGCCGCGCCCGCCGCCACCGCGCCGCGCCCGCAGCTGCCGCGGCGTGTGCCCGCGGCTGCCGCGTCGTGCCCCGCGGCTGCCGCGTCGTGCATCGCTCCCGCGCGCGCCCCCACGACGCCGAGGAGGAGCGCGGCGAGCGCACCCGGCAGCGTCAGGCACCACGTGAGGACGTACTTCGCGCCGCGCTCGAGCCGCAGCTCGGAAAGGCCCGCCTTGACGCGCGCCGTGTTGGGGAGGAGCTCGCCGAAGGTCGCATAGCGCCATGCGCCGAGCGCGACGAGCACGAGCGCGAGCACCGCGACCACGACGAGGACGGCGCGCCGCCAGGCCGCGCGCGACTCCGCCGGCGTCGCGAGGCCCGCGGCGAGCGCGGAGACGAGCGCCCACGCGGCTCCGTCGGCGCGCAAGAGGCTCGCGAGCACGAGCGCCAGGACGGCGCCGACGACGCGCGGCCGCCCGGGGACGACGACCAGGCGCTCGAAGACGGCGAAGACCGCGAGCGCGAAGGGCAGGGTCTCGAGCCCGCTCGTCGACCACGCCGTGAACGTCGGCAGCGTCGCGAGGAAGAGCGCGGCGCCCGCGCTCGGCACGAACCCGAGCTTCCAGCGTCGGCTCGCGAGGCGCGCGACGAGCCCGACGAGCGCCGCGCCGCACGCGATCGACGTCGCGTTCGCGACGAGCGCCGGGTCCATGCCGAGCGCGATCCACGGGCTCGTCCACAGCACCCAGAGCAGGTTCGAGAAGCCCTCGACGGGCGGCGCCTCCCCGCGGTTGAACGCGAGCCCCGCTCCTTCGGCGAGGTGGCGGGCGTAGCGGAACGAGATGAAGGCGTCGTCGCAGGTGAACGCGTAGCGCGCCGCGCACGCGAGGAAGACGGGCAGCGCGAGCAGGAACGCGAAGAGGCCGGCGCGCCCGGAGAGGTAGCGCACGGCGCCCGCGGCCGGCCCCGGATCGGAGCGGAGCGCACGGGGCGCGTTGGACGGGTCGTGGGGGAGCACGGACGGCGGACCTTCGACGCGACAGCGTAGGCGGCCGCGGGACGCGGAGCGAGGGCGCGGCGCGACTCCGAGCGCGCGTCGCGCGCGGCGAGGCCCTAGAATCCCGCGACCGATGCCGACCGTCCTGCGCCGCGCGGCCTTCGCGCTCCTCGTGCTCGGTCTCGCCCTCGTCGCGCACGTCTCCGTGCTCCGGGCGGGGCCGACCGGCCGCGATCTCGGTGTGGTCGCCGCGCTCGACGCGAGCGCCTTGCCCGCGTCCGCGGCGGAGGAGCTCCCGCCCGCGCCGGCGCCGCTCGCGGCGGCGTCCTTGCGCGCGCTCCTCTCGGCGCCGGGCGTGCTCGGCGCGCCGCTCGCAGCGGACAACGTGCACCTCGCGAACCTGGCGCTCGTCCTGGTGCTCGCGCTCGGCGCCGGCGCGACGGCGCGGCAGGCGCTCGCTCCGTGGCTCGGCGCCGACACGGCCGCGTGGTGCGGCGCGGCGACGACGTTGCTCGTCCCGCTCCACCCGCTCGTCGGCGCGGCGGTCGCGAGCTTCGAAGCGCACGGCGTGCTGCTCGCGTGCGCCCTCGGCGCCGCGGCGACGGGCGTGTTCCTGCGCGCGCGGGAGACGCAGTCGCCCTGGCGGCTCGGCGCGGCGTTCACGCTGCTCGCCGCGAGCGCCGCGGCGGAGCGCGCCGCCGTCGTGTTCGTGCTCTGGATCACGATCGTCGAGTGGACCTCGACGCGGCGACACCGCCCGGTCGCGGCGCGCCTGCGCAGCACGGCGACGACGCTCGGCTCCGCGGCGATCGTCGTGGCGCTCGCGTGGGTGGGGCTCGGCGAGCGCGAGGCGTGGGAGCTCGGCCCCGGCGCACTCGGCGACCTCGCGGCCGGCGCGCTCTTCACCGGCGCGGAGAAGCTCGGCGTGCTGCTGCTCCCCGGCGAGAGCCGCGGCGCCGGCCGCGGCGCGGCTCGTCGTGCTCGGCGCGCTGCTCCTCGTCGTCGTGCACCCCGCGTTCGTCGCCGCGCGTTCCGCGCCGCGCTCGTGGGGCTGGTTCGCCGCGGCCGCGTGCCTCGCGGGCGGCGCCGCGCTCGCGCTGCACCCGCGCGTGCGCGTGGAGCCGGGCGAGCTCGCGGGTGCCCACGTGCTCGTGCCGGCCGTCGCGACGCTGGCGCTCGTGCTCGGCAGCAGCGCGACCGCGGTGGCGGGGACGCGGCGCAAGGTGCTGCCGCTCCTCCTCGCCGTCGCGTGGACGCTGCACGGCCGAGAGCTGCTCGCGCCGTGGCCGGCGAGCTCGCGCGCGATGGACGCGTTCGTCGGCGAGCTGCGCGCCACGGCCGCGCGCGAGGGTCGATGCGGCGAGCTCTGGGTCGTCGACGCGCCGCTCGCGGACGACGAGCTCGCGCGCCTCCCGCGCGGGTTCGCGTGGATCCTCCACCCGGGCCTCGGCTCCGCGCGCGCCGCGGCGGGCGACGCGGCCGTCGAGCTCGCGCGCTCGACGCGCGTGCGCGCGCTCGACGCCGACACGCTGCTCTTCGTCGCGCGCGAGCCCGAGTTCGCGCGCGTCCGCGCGCAAGGCCTCGTGCTCTCGCTTCCGCCGGGGTTCGCCGCGCGCGCGCCCGAGGACGGCGCCGGGAAAGACCCGCCCGCGGACGCGGTCGCCGGTCCCGCGTCCAGGACCGCGGAGCGTTGGAGCCTGCGCCTCGCGCCCGAGGGCGCGGCGCCCGCCGAGCGCATCTGGCGCCGCGACGGCCGTTCGGAGGAGCTCGACTGCGAGCCGCTCACGGTGCGCGCGGTGCGCGCGAACGCGCTGAGCGGGGCGTCGACGGCCGAAGCGCCGCGCCTCGCGTGGCGCGCGCGCGACGAGCGGCTCGACGGCGGGCGCGCGGTCGGCGTCTGGATCGAGGGCGAGAGCGGCGCGCAGGCGTGGTTCGACCTGGCCGTCGAACCGCGCTGGCTCTTCGGCCGCCGCATCGCGCGCGTGCAGCTCGAGGGCGAGCTGCGGCGCATCCTGAGCGCGGAGCTGCTGGCCGACGTGCCCGCTCCGCGCGCGGCCGCCTTCGAGCCCGAGACGCGCGGCGACGATTGGTTGCTCGCACGGCCGGAGGGGCCGCTGCCGCGACCGCTGCGCGGCGACGCGGCGTGGTCGCTCGTGCTGCTCGACCCGGCGGGGCTCGCGAGCGCGCGCGTCCCGCTCGAACCGTCCAACGACGGCCGGCTCCGCGCGCGCTCCGCGGCCGCGGCGGCGCGGCGCCTCGCGCCGACGGACGCCGAACTCGTCTGGGCGCTGGAGTACCGCGCGGGCGGCGTTACGCTCGTGCGCCTCGCCGGCCGCCGCGCTTTCGTCCGCGGGCGCGCCGGCTGACCCCGCATGACCACCCGCCCCACGCCGACGCTCGAGTCGTTCGCGAACCCCCGTCCCGGCCGCGCCTACGAAGTCCGCTTCGAGTGCCCGGAGTTCACCTGCCTCTGCCCCAAGACGGGGCAGCCCGACTTCGCGACGCTGCGGATCCGGTACGTTCCGGCGGAGCGTTGCGTCGAGCTCAAGAGCCTGAAACTCTACCTCTGGTCCTTCCGCGACGCGGGGCACTTCCACGAGGCCGTCACGAATCGCATCCTCGACGACCTCGTGGCGGCCGTGGCGCCGCAGCAGATGGTGGTCGAGGGCGATTTCTACGTGCGCGGCGGGATCCGCACCGTCGTCGAGGCCCGCTACCCGTAGCGCGCCCTCCGCGCGGCGGCGTCCGAACCGTCGTCGAGGTCCGTTACCCAGGGCGTTTCCCTGGTAGATTGAGAGGAAGATGTCCCGGCCCTTCCTCTTCGCCCCGGCGCTCGTCCTCGCGCTCTTCGCGGCTCCCGCCGCGGCCCAAGCGCCCGCGCAGCCCGTTCCGCACTCGCCCGTGCCGTTCGACGACGCGTTCGGGCGCGCGCTCGATTTCGACACGTCGGCGCTCGATCCCCTGTGCCTCTCGCAGGACCAGAGCCGTCTCTACGCGATCAATGCGTCGGGCGCTCGGCTCGCCATCTTCGACACGGCGACGTTCCAGCGCGTGGGGGAGATCGCGATCGGGCTCGGGGCCGCCTCCGTCGCGCGCCGGCCGGGCACGGACGAGCTGTGGGTCGTCGACCGCGTCGCCTCGTGCGTCGGCATCGTCGATCCGGCGCTCGGCGCGATCGTGCGCACGATCCGCGTCGGCGCCGAGCCGCACGGCATCGCGTTCGACGCGGCCGGCGAGCGCGCGTGGGTGACGTGCTCCGCGGGCGAGCGCGTCGACGTCCTGCGCACCGCGGACTACTCGCTCGCGCGCTCGCTCCGGATCCAGGCCGAGAGCCCGCGCGGTATCGCGTACGCGAACGGGCTCGCGTGGTGCGCGCCGTTGCTCTCGGGCAACAACACCGCCCCGCGCGGCACGGCGGCGAATCCGAACGACGTGCGCACCGTCGAGAGCGTCGCCGGGGCCGGGCTCCAACCGCTGCCGGACCGCGATCTCTTCCTCGTGCGCCCGGGTGCTCAGCCGCACCTGGATCGCGTCGACGCCTCCGCGACGCAGTCGGGGCTCGGCACGATCCTCTTCGACGTCGTCGCCCGTCCGGGCACGGACGAGCTCTGGATCCCGAACACCGACGCGCTGAACGCGGTCCACAACGGCGAGCGCGACTTCGTCGACGGCCAGGTCGTCCGGAACCGCATCACGATCGCGGACGCGCTCGGCGGCGCGTCGCGCGTCGTCGACCTCGACGCGATCGCGCCCGCCGGCGTCCGGTGCGCGCAGCCGACGGGCCTCGACTTCGACCCCGTGCGTCCGCGCGCCTACGTTTGCAGCTACGGCAGCGACCTCGTCCTCGTGCTGCGGATCGGCTCGACCGGGCGTGTTTCGTGGGAGGGCGTCGTGCGGATCCCGGCGAAGCAGAGCTACCCGCGCGGCAGCGGTCCGCGCACGTGCCTCGTCGATCCGCAGGGGCAGTGGCTCTACGTCTACCTCCAGCAGGACAAGGCGGTCGCGCGCATCGACCTCACGGCGCTGCCGACGACCGCGGGGTTCGACGTGACGGTCGGGCCTGGCGCGAACCTCGGCTTCGAGCTGCTCTCCGGCGCCGAGCGCCTCGGGCGCCACCTGTTCAACGATGCGAACCTCTCCAAGTCGAAGACGTCGTCCTGCGCGTCGTGCCACGTGGACGGCCACACGGACGGTCTCGCGTGGGAGCTCTCGCACTACCTCGACCCGCAGGGGACGGCGCGCGATCTCCTCGACTTCGAGTTCGACGTGAAGGGGCCGCTCGTGACGCAGTCGATGCGCCGGCTCGAGGAGACGGGGCCCTACCACTGGCGCGGCGAGCGGCGCCGGCTCGAAGAGTTCAACGCCTCGTTCGGCGCGCTGCTCGGTCACGAGGTCGCGGGCGTGCCCGGCGACATCGGCGGCGACTTCCAGTACTTGAAGCACTACGTGAACCGGCTCGCGCACCTCCCGAACCCGCGGCAGCGCCCCGATCGCTCGCTGACGCCGGAACAGGAGCGCGGCGCCCGCGTCTTCCAGGAGAAGCCGGTGCTGAACGGTCTCGCGTGCGCGGACTGCCACGTGCTCCCGCTCGGCACTTCGGGCGAGGTCCTCGCCGAGACGGCGCCGGGTGTGCTCCGCTCCGCGGACGTGCCGGCCCTGCGCGGCGTCGGGGACAAGGTCTCGCCGCCGTGGACGATCGGCGGCAGCTTCGGCGAGCGCACCGAGCTCGGAGTCGGATTCACGCACGCGGGGGCCTTCGCGACGTTGCACGGCGCCGCGATCGGCGCGGACGCGAGCGGCCAGCCGCGCTTCGCGCTGACGGCGCAGGAGGCGCTCGACGTCGAGGCGTTCCTGCTCGCGTTCGACACCGGGATTGCGCCCGCCGCCGCGTGGCAGGCGACCGCGCACGCCGCGAACGCCGCGGCGGTCGAGGCGGCCGAGCTCGCCTTCCTGATGGAGGAGGCGCGGCGCGGCCGGTGCGACCTCGTCGCGCTGCGCACGCCGACGGCGCTCCCGACGGGCGGCTTCCAGCTGCTCGCGGCGGAGTTCGAGCCCGCGACCGGCCACTTCCTGCCCGCGTCTCAGCTCCAGCCGTTCCTGACGCCGCACCAGCTCGTGCTCGAGGCGCAGGCGGGGCGCCCCGTGACCTTCCTCGGCGTGCCGCGCGGGACGGGCCTCTGGCTCGCGCGCGACCGCGACCTGGACGGGCTCTACGACCTCGACGAGGCGGCGCTCGGGCTGAACGACGAGTTCGGCAACGCGGACCTCGACGCGTTCCCGGACGGCTACGAAGTGCGCTGGGGACTCGACCCGCACGTGTTCACGCCGACGTCGGCGTGCCCCGACGTGCAGGCGCCGCGGCTCGCGCGGCCCGTGCAGCTCGTCTATGCGACGACGAACACCCTGAAGTTCGAGTTCGAGACGGACGAGGTCTGCCAGGTGCTCGTCGCGTTCAACGGCCAGTACCCCGTGCAGCGCCTGCCCCTCGCCGCGCACAAGGACACGCGCTTCTCCGTCGTGCTGAACGACCTCGAGCCCGACACGGACTACGTCCTCGACCTGACACTCAAGGACCCCAAGGGGAACGTGTTCGTCGATCACAGCGCCCGGTTCCGCACGCGCGCGCGCCTCGTGGCCGACCCCGCGTGCATCGGCGCCATCGATCTCACGGTCGCGCAGCCCGCTGCCGGGCCGACCGCGCAGATCGTGGTCGACCTCCTCCGCGGCGGCGCCCCGGCGAACGCCGGCTACGTCGTGCGCGGCTCGCTGTACTACCAGCGCTCGGACGGCTCGCTGCAGATGGTCCACGAGGACATCCTGCACACGTCCGACACGGGCGGCCGGGCCGTGTTCCGCATCGCGCTCGGCGGGCTCACCGGCGTCGGCGGCGGGGCGCTTCTCTTCGTCGTCCACGACGTGACGGCGCCCCCGGGCGCCACTGCGTACGTGCGCGCGTACGACCAGGCCACGACGGCGAGCCTCGCGTACTGACGAGCTCGCGGATCAGGCGCCGCGCTGCGCTTCCGCGCGCAGTTTCGCGTAGCCCGGCTTGATGCGGTCGAAGATGATCGCGATGCGTTCGTCGTAGTGCGCGAACGCGGACTTCATGCCGTTGATCGTGATCTTCTCGAGCTGGTCGAGCGAGCACCCGAAGTGCTCGACGGCGAGCATCAACTCGTCCGTCATCGTCGTGCGGCTCATCAATCGGTTGTCCGTGTTCAACGTGACGCGGTAGCCCTTCGCCATGTAGTGGGGGAAGGGGTGCTGCGCGAGCGAGGGCGTGGCGCCCGTGTGGACGTTCGACGAGAGGCAGATCTCGATCGGGATCCTGTGGTCGAGCACGTACTGCGCGAGCGGACCGAGGCGGATCACCTCGTTGCCGTACAGCACCATGTCCTCGATCAAGCGCGTGCCGTGCCCGATGCGGTGCGCGCCGCAGTACTGCAGCGCTTGCCAGATGCTCTCGGGGCCGAAGCTCTCGCCCGCGTGGATCGTGATCGCGAAGTTCATGCGCTTCACGAGCTGGAACGCGTCGATGTGGTGCTTCGCGGGGTGCCCGCTTCTTCGCCCGCGAGGTCGAAGCCGACCACGCCGTGGTCGCGCCACGCGACCGCGAGCTCCGCCATCTGATAGGAGAGCATCGACGAGAGGTTGCGCATCGCGCAGACGATGACGCCGACCTTGACCTTGTGGTCTTCCTCGCCGCGGCGCAGGCCCTTCATCACCGCCGTCATCACGCCGTCGAGGCCGAGGCCCTGCTGCGTGTGGAAGTGCGGCGCGAAGCGCACCTCCGCGTAGACCACGTTGTCCTTCGCCATGTCCTCGCAGAACTCGAATGCGACGCGCTCGATCGCCTCCGCGGTCTGCATCAGCGCGATCGTGTGCCGGAACCCCTCGAGGTACTGCGCGAGGCTCCCGCGCGCGGCGCCCGCGGCGAACCAGTCCGCGAGCTTCGCGGGGTCGCTCTCGGGGAGCTCGCGGTAGCCGGCTGCGGCGGCGAGCTCGAGCACCGTCGTCGGACGCAGGCCGCCGTCCAGGTGTTCGTGCAGGAGGACCTTCGGGGCGCGGCGGACGAGGTCGCGTGTGGGGCGGGCGGTCGAGGGCTGCATGGCGAGACTCTAGTCGAGGCCCGGGGCCGCACAACAGCCCGCTCGCGCCGCGGTGGAGCCGCGCGGGCGTTTCCCGTATCTTCGCCGCCCCCTTTCCGCGAGGAGACCTCGTGACCGACACCGTCCGCGTCCGTTTCGCCCCCAGCCCCACCGGCCGGCTCCACATCGGAGGCGCGCGCACCGCGCTCTTCAACTGGGCCTACGCCCGCCGCCACCGCGGGACGTTCCTCCTTCGCATCGAGGACACCGACCCCGAGCGCTCGACGAAGGAGTACGAGCGCGCGATCCTCGAGGGACTGCGCTGGCTGGGGCTGGATTGGGACGAGGGTCCGGACGTCGGCGGGCCGTACGCGCCCTACCACCAGGCGCAGCGGATCGAGCGGCACCGCGTCGCCGCGCAGGCGATGCTCGCGCGGGGCGAGGCGTACCGCTGCTTCTGCTCGCACGAACGGCTCGATGCCATGCGCGCGGAGCAGGAGGCCGAGCACCAGGCGTCCGCGTACGACAAGCGCTGCCGTTCGATCCCGCAGGCCGAGGCCGAGCGGCGCGCGGCCGCGGGCGAGAGCTTCGTCGTGCGCTTCAAGGTGCCCGAGGGGAAGACGTCCCTCGTCGACCACGTGCGCGGCGACGTGACTTTCGAGAACAAGGAGGTGGACGACTGGATCATGGTCCGGTCGGACGGCAACCCGACGTACAACTTCGTCGTCGTGTGCGACGACGTGGACATGAAGATCACGCACGTGTTCCGCGGCGAGGAGCACCTGATCAACACGCCCAAGCAAGTGCTGCTCTACAAGGCGATGGGGGCGAAGCCGCCCGAGTTCGGGCACCTGCCGCTGATGCTCGGCACCGACCGCAAGAAGTTGAGCAAGCGCACGGGCGACACCGCGCTGCAGGACTACCAGGAGAAGGGCTACCCGAAGGACGCGGTGGTCAACTTCCTTTGCCTGCAGGGCTGGGCGCTGAACGGGACGCAGGAGATCTTCTCGCTCGACGAGCTCGTCAAGCACTTCGACATCAACGACGTGTCGAAGGCCGGCGCCGTGTTCGACATCGACAAGTTTCGCTGGCTCGCGGGCGAGTACCTGCGCAAGGAACCGATCGACGTGCTCGTCGACCACTGCGTGCCGTTCGCGATCCAGGCCGGCCTCTTGCGCGCGGACGAGGTCCCGTCGAAGCGCGCGTGGCTCGCCTCGTTGCTCGCGGCGGAGAAGGAGCGCATGCACGTCTACTCCAACTTCCCGGCGCGCATCGCGTACCTCTTCGCGAAGGACGACGAGCTCCCGTACGACGCGGACGCCGAGGCGAACGCGAAGAAGCACGCGGGGCGCGTCGCGCTCCTCGGCGACTTCCAGGCGTGGCTCGCGCCGAAGCTCGCCGCGGGCGAGCCGTCCGCCGCGCTGAAGGACGGGATGAAGGCGTGGCTCTCCGAGCGCAAGGCGAAGATGCCGGAGCTCCTCCAGCCCTTGCGCTGCGCGCTCTCCGGTCGCGCCGGTGGTCCAGACTGCTTCGACATGATCGCATGGCTCGGCCCCGAGCGCGCGCTCGCGCGCATCGAGCACGCGCGACGGCGCCTCGCCTGATCGCGCGGCCGCGACCGCGTCCGCGCCGCCGTCGCGCGGGCGCGGCGCGTGGCCGCGGCCGCGGCCAGGGACCGAGTCACCGGGGCGCGGTGGCGCAGGCCGAAGCCCCCGCGGCGCGGCACGCACCTGGGGGCCGCGCCGGCGCCCCGGCGCGCGCCCTGCTCAAGCTCGGGCGAGGTCGGGTCGAAAGTCGTTCGCGGATGGACCCCGTTTCCCAACCGACCCCGCCCTCCGGCGACGCGCACGACGGCGCGCTCGACTGCGCGACGACGCTCGTGCTCGTGCGCCGCTTCGTGTCGGGCGCCGAGGACGTCGCCGAGCGCGCGCGGATGCGGGCCCACCTCGCGGCCTGCGTGACGTGCCGCGAGCAGTACCGCTCCGAGGTCGTGCTGCTCGCCCAGCTCGCGCGCGGCGGCGCGCGCGGACTCGAGAGCGTGCGGCGGATGGAGCAGCGCGCCGCGCGCCGCCTCGTCGGCGAGCGGTACAGCCGGCGCGTGCCCTTCGCGCGGCTCGTGCTGCCCGCGGTCGGGCTCTACGCGCTGTTCGCGATCGCCGGGCCCGAGAAGGGCGGTCCCGCGCGGCTCGCGAGCCTCGGCGGAGTGGTGCTCGCGGCAGGTGCACCGCTCGAGCCCGCGCAGGGCGCGCACGAGCTCGAGCGCGGCGCCGCGTGCTCGACCGACGAGCACGCGCGCGCGCGCATCACGCGCGGCGAGAGCGGCCTCGTGCTCGAGCCCGAGAGCGCTGTGATCTTCGAGCGCAGCGAACCGTTCCGCGTGCGGCTCGTGTACGGGCGGCTGCTCGTCGAAGGGCCAGTGGTCGTGACCTGCGCGCTCGGCGTCGTGTCGCTGGAGCAGGGCGCCGCCGTCGTCGACCTCGACGCGCACGGGCTCGCCGTGACCTGCACGCGCGGCGTGGCGCGGCTCGAGGACGCACACGGGCGCGAGGAGCTCGCCGCCGGCGCGGCCGCGACGCGTACCTCGCCGCGCGCCGCCGCCCGCTGAGCACGAGCGACCGCGGAGCACTGGCTGCCGCTGAGCACCGCCTGCCGCTGAGCCCTGGCCAGCGCGCGACACGCGCGAGGATCGCATCGACGAAGCCTCTGGAAGCGCCCCGAAAACGCGCCCCGGCGAGTACGATGGACGGGTGTCCGCGTCCCCTGTTCCTTCCGTGCGCCTGGCGCCCCGGCGGCATTCCCGGGCCCGGTTGGGCGCCTTCCGCGCGGCCGAGACGTGCGCACGGTGGATGGGGGGGCGGGCGGCGTACCGCCGGCGCCACCTCGCGCGCGGGCGCCTCGTCGTCCGCGAGGAGCGGGTGGCCGTGCCCGGGCTCGCGGACGGCCTCGAGGGCCTCCTCGTCGCGCACCTGTCCGACTTCCACGGCGGCGCGTTCCTCGCGCGCGGCGACCTCGCCGCGGTCGTCGAGGCGACGCGCGAGCGCGCTCCGGACCTCGTCGCGATCACGGGCGACTGGATCACGCACGGATGGGAGGACGCGCTGCCGCTCCTCCCGGACCTGGCGCGCCTCGCACCGCCGCTCGGCGTGTTCTCCGTGTTCGGGAACCACGACTACCGCGGACGTCTCGAGGGCCGCATCGCCGAGGCCGCGCGCTCGGCGGGCGTGCGCGTGTTGCGCAACGAAGGGGTACGGCTCGAGCGCGGCGGAGCGGAGTTCGCGCTCGTCGGCCTCGAGGACCCCGAAGAGGCGCGCACCGTCGACCTCGAGCGCGCCCGCTCCGGCCTCGATCCGCGCCTGCCGGAGATCGTTTTGTGCCACAACCCGCTCGCCGCGCGCCGGATCGCGCGCGCGGGCTGCGCGGCGATCCTCTCGGGCCACTCGCACGGCACGCAAGTCGATCTGCCCTTCCTGCGCCGGCTCGGCCCCGCGCATCCGGGGTTGCGCGTCGACCTCGGCGCGACCGCGCTCGTCGTGAGCCGCGGACTCGGTGTGGTCGGCTTCCCGTTGCGCGTCGGCGCGCCCGCGGAGCTCGTGCTCGTCCGCTTCGTGCGCGCGCCCTCGGACGGCCCGAGCGTGCGGGAAGGGAGAGCGGCCTGATGCACGGCTCGCTGGCTCTCGCTCAGGGTGTCCTCTACGTCGCGCGCCCCTCGGCGCGCACGGAGATCGTGCCGTTCGACCTCGACGGCCGGCCGCTCGCGCGCGGGTTCCGCGTCCGCGGCCTCGCGGGCGCGCGCGTGGAGCTCGCCGCGCTCGCGTGCGACGTCGACCGTCGGCTTTGGGCGGCGGACACCGGCTCGCGCGCGCTCCGCGCGTTCAGCGTGTTCGGCCAGGAGCTGTTCGCGTGGCGCGACGACGCGATCGAGGAGCTCGACCGCGCCGCGCGCATCGGCCGACCGGTCGGCGTGGCGGCGAGCGGTGTCGAGTCCGAGCTACGGCTGCTCGTCGCGAGCGCGGGGGAGCGCCGGCACGCGCTGCACTGGGTCGATCCCGTCGAACGAACGGCGCTCTCGCTGCGGCCGCTCGGCGATCCGAACGAGCGCTTCCGGCGCCTCGCGGGCGTCGCGCTGTCCGGCTCGTTCGCGGCGGCCTGCGAAGCGGGCGCGGGGCGCGTCCAGGTGTTCCGCGACGGCGAGTTCCACTTCGCGTTCCGGTGCCCGATCGCGCCGGGCACGGGGGCCGCGTTCGAGCCGCGCGCGGTTGCCCTGCTTGCGGACGGCCGCTTCGTCGTCGCGTGTGGCGGCGAGCGGAGCGCGCTCCTGCTCGTGCGCGGCGACGGCCAGGTCGAGCGCATGCTCGCCGAGGACGGCCTCGCGGACGGCTGCGTCTTCGAGCCGAGCTCGCTCGCCGTCGAGCCCGGCGCCTCGGACGCCGCGGCCCGCGTCGCCGTCATCGATCGCGATGGCGCGCGCGTGCAGCTCTTCGCGCTCGACGGACGCTCGTTCGGCGCGTTCCTCGACCCGGCGGAAGCGCGCGTCTAGGGCCGGCGGCCCCGGCCGCGCGCGTCCGGGGCGTTTCGCGGGCGCGCGGTTGGAAAGCACTTCCGGGCGGGCCAGGAGGGACCCTTCGGCGGCCGCGGAGCGCTACGGGCGCCTCCGTCCGTCCCCGCGCCGCGATCCCGGGGTAGAGTTGGACGTCGGGATTGCCTCGCGCGCGCCCCGGGAAGGCGCGTGCTGTTCGCTTCGCTCGTGCGGTCCGCCCCGCGCGCGCTCACCACGGATGAACAAACTTCTCTCGAGCCTCGTCTGCGTCGCTGCCGCGTGTGCGCCGGCGACCGTGCCTTCGTCCACCGGCCCCGTCGACGTCTCCGAATCCGGCGTCGGCGTGTCCGCGCCGCCCCAGGTGGCGCCCATCGGGCCGAACGAGTCGGGCGAGGTGGACCTCGGCGGCGTGCTCGTGCCCGATCCGCGCGCGCTGCGCGCCCGGGGCGTGACCGTCGAGCCGCGCTCGCGGTCGCTCGTCACGGCCGCGACGAAGACGCCGGCGAACCTCGGCGGGCGCGTCGACACGCTCAGCATGCTCAGCGCGGGCCAGATGAAGAGCCTCGGCAGCCGCCGCGTCGCGCGCGCCTACCCCGTCCCGGGCGTCGCCGGGATGTACACGATCACGCTGAACAACACGGGCTCGGGCTGGCAGGAGACGTTCCTGCTCCAGGTGCCCGCCGTGCCCGCCACGACGCCGTCGCCGCTGCTCGTGTGCTTCCACAAGTTCGGTGTGTCGCAGAACGACATCCTGACGCGCACGACGTTCTTCCAGGAGGCACAGGCACGCAACTGGTTCTGCGTCGCGCCGCTCGGCGCCGCCCAGGTGTCCTTCAGCTCGCTCGAGAGCCAGATCAACGTCCGCGCGGTGCTCGACTACGTCACCGGTGTCTTCAACATCGATCGCTCGCGCGTCTACGGCGCCGGGTTCTCGATGGGTGGCGGCTCCGTCACCAGCTACGCCGCGCGGCACCTCGACCCGAACGGCCTGCTCTTCGCCGCGATCGCGAACCACACGGGCGGAGTCGCGCTCCCGCACACCTACGCGAACGAACCCGACGACGCCGACGCGGACGACAACGTGCCGAACTTCGGCGACAACCTCGAGGTGCCCGACATCCTCGACTTCTGGTACGGCGGCGCGCCCCAGACGAACGCGTTCGCGTACCTGCGCTGCTCGATGATGGACCTCGACCCGCTGACCGGGGCGGTCGCGCCGGGCACGAACATGGCGCGCAACCTCGCGCACGTGCCGATCCTGAACTGGCTCGCCGCGGGCGACCCGATGGTCTACCTCTACGAGCAGACCGACGAGTTCCAGAAGCACATCCAGCACCAGAACACGCAGAACACCCTCGTGATCGCGCCGGGCACGGTGCACAGCTGGAACACGCTCGACGAGACCGCCGTGTGCAACTGGCTCGCGCAGTTCACGCTCCAGCTCCCGTCGCAGGGCAGCCTGCTCGCCGACCAGGACGGCAGCTGGCTCCGCTTCCAGGTGCACCAGGACCAGGCCGGTGACTTCACGCCCTTCACGTGGAACGCGGTCGTTGCGACGAACCGTCTCACGCTGAGCGCTACCCGCAACCTCCAGTCGCTGACCGTCGACACGGCCGGGCTCGGACTCGCGGCCGGATCCACCCTCAGCGTCGAGCTCTCGACCGTGGACGCGACGGGGGACGAGGTGGTCCTGACGGGCTACGCGCAGGCCCCGAGCAGCGTGCTGCGCGATGGCCAGCCGGCCTCCGCGACGTTCGACGGGCAGCTGCACACCGTGCGCATCGTCGAGACCGACGCGCTGCCGCACGTCTGGACCCTGGTGCCTTGAGCCCGGTCCGGGGCGGCGTTCACGCGGCTCCACCGACCCGCGTCGCCGGGCCCGGAAAGCAAGGGGGCCGATGATCCGAGGATCACCGGCCCGAGGGAGAGAGGAGTTTCCATCGAGCTTCCCGGGTACCGCACCGCTCGCAAAGTGCGGCACCTCTCGATGGGACTCACAGTGCGGGTGATTCATCACCACCCGCGCCCAAATCGTAGCTAGCGGAAGAGTTGAGTGGAGCCCCCCGGGGCTCCTTTTTTCAGCAGCAGGCAAGTTCCTGCGCCGGTCCCCGCGAGCGCCGTGGGTGTCCAAGCCGGGCGCGGCCGACCTCAGGAGGGCTTCCGCGGGGGAATCTGGCTCAGGCCGCGCTCCCAGTCGGTGCGTTCCTCTCGAGCGAGGTCCTTTCCGAGGTGCTCCAGAAGCCAGGCCAAGCCGGACCGGGCGGCTCCCGTCCCCCCGCCCTCGCCCTTCGCGCCCGAACTCGGGGTGGGCAGCGCCGGGGCGCTCGGCGGGGGCCTGAGCACGGTCGCGAGGAGCATCAGGCTCTCGACCTCGTCCGCATCGAGCACCGCGGGATCCCAGCCCGCGAGTTGGAGCAGCCGCTCTCCGTCCGGCCCCGGGACCTGCACGAGAAGCCGATCCGAGGGGAGCGCCGTCGGGAGCGGGCCGACCGGATCGGGGTGGAGCGCATCGGGGTCCTGGAGCTCGCGCCGGGGGTCGATCTCGACCTCGCTCGTCCAAGTCGTCGCACCCGGGCGCCGACGAGCCAGACCGACCGAGCGGCAGGCGCCGGAGGCCACGAGGAGCTCCAGCCAGCCGTGGGGGGGACCGTCGGCCGTCGCGAGCAACCGGTCGATCGCCGATCCGAGGCGCGGGTTCATCCCCGCGGCTATCGGCAGAACGGCGAAGCTCGCTCCAGGGGCGCGCGGCGACCCCGCAGCGCACGCTATCCTGGTCCCGATGCAGATCGAAGGGCTGGAACTGGCCGTGCGGCGGTCGGAGCTCGCCTGGCGCCCGACGCGCCACGCGGGGATCGCCTGGTCTCCGCTCCATCTCGGGGGCGAAGGCTCCGGCTCGGAGCGCGACTCCGTGGTCTTGATCCGGATGGACCCGGGCTGCGGGTATCCCGCCCACGAGCACCTCGACTGCGAGGACGTCTTCCTGCTCCAGGGGGGCTATCGCGACGAGTACGGCGAGCACCGCGCCGGGGGCTACGTGCGCTACGCCTCCGGGTCGCGGCACGCCCCGATCGCCCTCGGTCGGAAGGACCTCCCTCCCGGCCCCGACAACCCCGCCTGCATCCTCTTCGCCGTCGCACGCGGCGGGGTGCGGGTCCTCGACGACGCGCGGGCCTCCGAGCGCTGACATGACCGCGGATCTCTACTTCGACTACAACGGCTCGACCCCCGTCCACCCCGAGGTCCGGCGCGTCGCGCTCGAGCTCCACGAGCGCGAGTTCGGCAACGCCTCCGCGGCCCACCCGGAAGGACGTCGCGCGCGCGAGCGCATCGACCGCGCCCGCGCCGTCGTCGCCCGCGCGCTCCACGCCGCGCCGGACGAGATCTTTCTGACGTCGGGGGGCACCGAGTCGAACAATTGGGCGCTGCAGGGCTCCGTGCCGCGCGAGGGACGGCGCCACGTCCTCGTCAGCGCGATCGAGCACAAGTCCGTGCTCGCGACGGCGCGCGCGCTCGAGGCCGCGGGGGCGATGTTGACCGTCGTGCCGGTCGATCGCAGCGGTCGGGTGCGCCTCGATGCGGTCGAGGCTGCATTGCGTGCGGACACCGCGCTCGTCTCGCTGATGCACGCGAACAACGAGACGGGCGTGCTCCAACCGGTGCACGAAGTGGGCGCGCTGTGTCGCGCGCGCGGCGTGCGCTTCCACGTCGACGCCGTCTGCGCGCTGGGCCGCGAGCGCCTCGACGTCGATCGGCTCGAATGCGACCTGCTCAGCCTTTCGAGCCACAAGCTCTACGCGCCGAAGGGCACGGGCATCCTCTACGTCCGCCGCGGGACGGAGCTACGCCCGCTCGTCCACGGCTGCGGACAGCAGTGCGGGATGCGCGGGGGCACCGAGAACACGCCCGGGATCGCCGCGTTCGCGCGCGCGCTCGAGCTGCTCGAAGCGAGCGCGTTCCCGCCGCCCGCCGCCCTCGCAGCGCTGCGCGACGAGCTGTGGGAGCGGATCGTCGCGCGCTTCCCGGCCGCGCGTCAGAACGGCGCGGGGCCGCGGCTCGCGAACACGCTGAACGTCTGCTTCCCAGGACACCGCGCGTTCGAAGTGCAGGAAGCGCTCGGCGCGCTCGGGATCAGCGTGTCCGCCGGCGCCGCCGCGGCCACCGCGGCGCCGTCGCACGTGCTCCTCGCGATGGGCCTCTCCGAGGACGACGCGCGCGCGAGCGTGCGCTTCAGCCTCGGATCGGGCACGACGCGCGAGAGCCTCGCCCAGCTCGTCGCCGCGCTCGAGTCCGTGCTGCGCGCCGAGACCGTTTCGAGCCCTGGAGCCCGCCGATGAACCCCGCCCCGATCGACGCCCTCGTCCAAGCCCTGCTCGCCGAGTTCCAGGAGGACCCGCGCGGGCGCCGCGCGGCGCAGCGACTCTCCGCGTACGCCGAGGCGCACGAGGACTGGAAGCGCTTCGCGCACTTCAAGCCCGACACGTACACCCGCAACCTCGTCGCGCGCAACGAGCACTTCGAAATGCTCGTCCTGTGCTGGAGTCCGGGGCAAGCGAGCCCGATCCACGACCACGCGGGGCAGCACTGCTGGATGGGGATCCTCGACGGGGTCGTGGAGGAGACGCAGTTCGAGTTCCCCGCCGAGACCGGCGGTCCGCTTCGGGAGCGCGCGACGCGCTCCTTCTCCCGCGGCAAGGTGGCCTACATCCACGACGACATCGGCCTGCACCGCGTGCGACCGGGGCCCGGCTCGTTCGGCGTTTCCTTGCACCTCTACTCGAAGCCAATCGACACGTGCCGCGTCTTCGACCCCGCGACCGGCGCCGTGCTCGAGAAGACGCTGCTCTACCACTCCGTGGCCGGCGTGCTCGCCGCGCGCTAGGCCGCGGGTCTGGGCCCGAAACACGGCGACGCGCCGTTCCGTTGCCGGACAGGCGCGTCGCCGCTCTCTCGGTAATTCCCCCTTGCCGATCCGTGCCTCCGGGGAGTCACGGGTGGCAGCGCGAGACCCTCCGAGCCGCGGGAAGTTGCGGCGTACGGGCCTCGCCCAGGTAGAAACGCGGTGCGGGCTCGGACCCGCCACGGAATTCGACTTTTCTCGCGCGCGCCCGCCGAAAGGCGCGCCTTGACCTCGTTTCGAGAGGGGGATAGAGTCCTCGCCCCTCGTGGGGCGGCGTAGCTCAGCTGGTTAGAGCGTCGGAATCATAATCCGTAGGTCGGGGGTTCGAATCCCTCCGCCGCTACCACCCACCCGCGGCGCGCGTTCACGCGCCGCCGCTCGCGCGCACGATCGTCGCGAGCGCGCGGATCCAGCTCGGATGCGCGTTCAGGGCGGGGACGACCACGAGTTCGCGTCCGCCCGCGGCGCGGAACTCCTCCGCGAGACCGATCGCGATCTCCTCCAGCGTCTCGAGGCAGTCGGCCGCGAAGCCGGGGAGCACGACGGCGACTCGTTCGCCGCGGCGCGCGTGCTCGGCGAGCACGTCCTTCGTGGCGGGACCGAGCCACTTGCCGGGGCCGAACTTCGACTGGTAGGCGAGCGTCCAGCGCTCGGTTCCGAGGTCCAGGGCGCGCGCCAGCGCCGCGGCCGTCCGCTCGCACTCGGACGCGTACGGGTCGCCCCGGCGCACGTAGCGCTCCGGCAGTCCGTGGAAGCTGAACACGTGGTGGTCGACGGGCCCGCGCACGTGCTCCCGCGTGCGGACCGCGAGGGCGTCGATGTAGCCGCGCTCGTCGGGGAAGCTCGGCGCCGCGCGCCAAGGCACGCGCACGCGGCCGGCGGCTTCGAGCTCGCGGACGCGCTCGATCGTCGTGCCGTTCGTCGTGTCGCTGTACTGCGGGTAGAGGGGGAGGAGCAGGAGTTCGCGCACGCCCTGCGCCTCGAGCTCCGCGCACCCGCGTTCGAGGGACGGCTCGCCGTAGCGCATGCCCAGCGCCACGCGGTAGCCGTCGCCGAGCTCCGCCTGCATCGCCGCGCGCTGCTCGATCGACCAGGCGAGCAGCGGCGACCCGCGATCGCTCCAGACCTTCGCGTAGGCGTGCGCGCTGCGCGGCGCGCGACGCGGCAGGATCACCCGGCGCAGGAGCGGCAGCCAGAACCAGCGCGGCGCACGGACGACCTTGGGGTCGGAGAGGAACTCGTCGAGGAACCGTTGCACGTCGGCCGTGCTCGGGCTCGCCGGCGTGCCGAGGTTCGAGAGCAGGACGCCGCGCGGCGCGACGGGGGAGCGCTCAGCCATCGAGTTTGACTCCCTGGTGGTACTCGCCCGTGCGCGCGGCGTCGACACTGCCGTCCTCGTTCGTGAACTCCCAGTGCCCCGCGCGGAGACCTGCCGTATAGAGGCCGTGCTCGGCGACGACGCCGTTCGCGTGCCAGAAGGTCCACTCGCCCTCGCGCTCCGAGCTCGCCGTCTGCGCGTTCCAGCGTCGTTCGCCCCGCGAACGCAGCTGACCGTTCGGCGCGTACTGGGTCCAGGAGCCCGTCCGGCGACCCGCGGAATAGGAGCCCTCCTCCCGCAGCTCGCCGTTGGGGTAGCGGAAGCTCCAGTGCCCCTCGCGGGCACGGGACAGGACGCCGCGGTCTCCGCGTGCGCGCACGAGGCCGTCGTCCGTCGCCAGCGTCGCCTCACGCGCGCAGGCCGCAGCGAGGAGCGCGACGAGGGCCAGCCCGCCGACGCTTCGCCGCGGGAGCGGCGATCCCAGCGCGGGAGCCCTGAAGTCGCGTGAGGAAGGAGTCACGCCGCGAGGATGGCGCGCCCGAACGTGCGCGTCCAGGGGCGGCCGGGGCGGGCCGGCGCGAGGCCGGGCGCGCGGTCGGACGTTCACCTTCGAGCGCCAGTGCGGAACCCCGCGCGTTTTTTTTGCTTGCGAAACCGGGGGCCGCTCAGCAAAAGAAAGCGCTGTTCCCGGCGCTTCGGTCCCTTTCCGACCGCCGGCCCCCCACCCGACCTTCCCTCCACGAGCTCCCCACCGGCGGGCATCCTCCCCGCGCCGACCGATCGCTTCCGGCTCGGCAACGAGGACCACCATGCAGTTCCGAGACGCGCAGTCTGCTCCCCGTTCGATTGCTGGCACGGCGAACGACGCGATGGTCGAACCCGACGTCGCCGGGCACGTGTTGCGGGCTTCCGAGGATTTCGACGGCGACTTCGATTTCGACTTCGACCTCGACGACGACGATGACGAGGACGACGAGGAAGCCGAGGACGACGACGAGGACGACGACGACGATGAGGAGGACGACGACTACTTCCTCGACGACGACGAAGAAGAAGAGGGAGACAACGAAGAGTGACGGCGCGGGCCGCGTCCACTCGCCCTGTCGCGCAGCGCGCCCTGGCTTTCCGCCGGGGCGCGGCGCTTTTCGGCCCCGCGCCGCTGCGTTCGAGGGGACGTGATGCGCCCGGCTCCGAGTGAGCTGCGCGCGCTCGCGCGCCGCGACCCCGCGCTGGGGGCGTGGCTCCGGCGGCTCGAGCCATTTCCGGGCTTCCCGGACCCGCGCAGTCCGCGGCAGCGAACGCACTACGACGCGCTTGCGAGCGCGATCGTGTACCAGCAGCTCTCCACGCAGGCGGCGAACACGATCTGGAGGCGCGCTTCGGAGCTCACGCCCGGCGTGCGTTTCCCGCGACCCGACGAGGTGCTGGAGCTCGCCGACGAGCGCCTGCGCGGCGCCGGGCTCTCGC
Organism: Planctomycetota bacterium; assembly: GCA_016714045.1. Classification (GTDB taxonomy): domain Bacteria; phylum Planctomycetota; class UBA1135; order UBA1135; genus JADJNY01. The sequence continues at coordinate 989,938 of JADJNY010000001.1, forward strand.
GCGCGAAGGTCGCGGCGCTGAAGGACCTCGCGCGCCGGATCGAGGGGCGCGAGCTCCCTGTCCGTTCGTTCGCGCGCCTCGACGACGACGCGATCGTCGAGCGCCTCGTCGAAGTGCGCGGCATCGGCGCGTGGACCGCGCAGATGTTTCTCCTCTTCCGCCTCGGACGGCTCGACGTGCTCGCACCGGGCGATCTGGGTATCCAGGAGGGCGTGCGGCTCCTCGACGGCCTCGCGGAGCGGCCGACGCCGCGCGCGGTCGAGGAACGCGCCGAACGGTGGCGCCCGCTGCGCTCCGTCGGCTGCTGGATGATGTGGCGGCTCGTCGATCACGCGCGCCGCGCAGCCACAGCTCCTGGCCGCGGGAAGGCGGCGCGCTAGACTCTCCCGTTCGCGCCGCAGAGCGCGAGACCGCCCGACCCCGCCGACCCCGGCGGGATCGGGCTCCCTGCTGGGGGCGGCGCGCAGGATCGCGCGCCTGAGATGCACCCCTCGAACCTGATCCGGATCATGCCGGCGTAGGAAAAGCTGTGGAACCCAAGACGACGACCGAAGCCGCACCGAGCGGCGCCAAGCAACCGTTCGAGGCCTCCTTCCCGAAGTCGCACAAGGTGTGGACGACCGCCGTCCACGACGGCGAGGCGCTGCGCGTGCCCGCGCGCAGGATCCACCTGGGCGGCGGCGAGGCGCCGCTCGACGTGTACGACACGTCGGGGCCGCAGGGCTGCGACCCGAAGGACGGGTTGCCGAAGCTGCGCGCCGAGTGGGTCGCGAAGCGCGAGCGGCGTGGCGATGCGAACGTGAGCCAGCTCCACTACGCGCGGCGCGGGATCGTGACCGAGGAGATGGCCTTCGCGGCGGCGCGCGAGGGCGTCGCGCCCGAGTTCGTGCGCAAGGAGATCGCCGAGGGGCGCGCGATCCTGCCCGCGAACAAGCGGCACACGGAGCTCGAGCCGATGCTCATCGGCCGCGCGTTCCACGTGAAGATCAACGCGAACATCGGCAACAGCGCGATCAAGAGCTCGATCGCCGACGAGGTCGAGAAGCTCCAGTGGTCGCTGCGCTGGGGCGCGGACACCGTGATGGACCTGTCGACGGGCGAGCGCATCCACGAGACGCGCGAGTGGATCGTGCGCAACTCGCCCGTGCCGATCGGCACGGTGCCGATCTACCAGGCGCTCGAGAAGGTGAAGGGGCGGATCGAGAAGCTCGACATCGAGTGCTACCTCGACACGCTCGTCGAGCAGGCGGAGCAGGGCGTCGACTACTTCACCGTGCACGCCGGCGTGCTGCTCGAGCACGTGCCGCTGACCGCGAAACGGGTCACGGGCATCGTCTCGCGCGGCGGGTCGATCCACGCGAAATGGTGTTTCGCGCACCACCAGCAGAACTTCCTCTACACGCACTTCGACGAGATCTGCGAGCTGATGAAGAAGTACGACGTGTCCTTCAGCCTCGGCGACGGGTTGCGGCCGGGCTCGATCGCGGACGCGAACGACGCGGCGCAGTTCGCGGAGTTGAAGACCCTGGGCGAGCTGACGAAGCGCGCGTGGGCGCACGACGTTCAGGTGATGATCGAGGGGCCGGGGCACGTGCCGCTGCACTTGATCAAGGAGAACATGGAGAAGCAGCTCGAATGGTGTCACGAGGCGCCGTTCTACACGCTCGGCCCGCTGACGACCGACATCGCTCCCGGGTACGACCACATCACGTCGGCGATCGGCGCGGCCATGATCGGGTGCCATGGCACGGCGATGCTGTGCTACGTGACGCCGAAGGAGCACTTGGGGCTGCCCGACAAGCAGGACGTGAAGGACGGCGTGATCGCGTACAAGATCGCGGCACACGCGGCGGACCTCGCGAAGGGGCATCCGCGCGCGGTGTTGCGTGACAACGCGTTGTCGAAGGCGCGGTTCGAGTTCAGGTGGGAGGATCAGTTCAATTTGAGCTTGGATCCGGAGACGGCGCGGAAGTTCCACGACGAGACGTTGCCGGCGGATGGGGCGAAGGTGGCGCACTTCTGTTCGATGTGCGGGCCGCAGTTCTGCTCGATGCGCATCACCGAGGACGTGCGAAAGGTCGCGGCCGAGGGGATGAAGGAGAAGAGTCGGGAGTTCTTGGAGTCGGGGGGCGAGGTGTACGTGAAGCGGTGAGGGAGGGGCGCGGAGGGGCGGCGCAGCTCGAGGCGAGTTGGACGCGGGTGAGGGGGGTGAGAGCCCGAGGAGAGTGGGGCGCCCAGGCGCACACGCGTGTGCTTCGCATCACGGATCCCGCGCAGGCTCGGGCCGAGGACGGCCCGAGCCTGCGCGGGCTGTTGGGAGGGCGGGTGGGCGGGGCGAGGGGGCCGAGGCGGGTGAGGGCGGCATGGTGTCTCGCCGCGGCGGTGCCGACGGAGCGGGTGTGAGCTTGTGCGTGCTCTGGGGGGGACGCAGGATGCGCGGATGATCGGTTGGATCGTGCTCGCGGCGCCGCTCCTCGTGTGCGTGTACGTCGCGCGGAGGGAGCTCGCGCGGCTCGCGTTGATCGGCGTGTTGCGGGCGATGTACCGGCTGCGCGCGTTCGGGCGGGGGCACGTGCCCGTGCAGGGCGGCGGGCTGCTCGTCCCGAACCACGTGTCGATGATCGACGGGTTGTGGGTCGGGGCGGTGTTGCCGCGGCTCGTCACGTACCTGATGCACCGCGACTTCGTGAAGACGCCGATCGTGGGGCGGTTCACGTTGATGATGGGCACGATCCCCGTCGCGACGAGCGACTCGCCCGAGGAAAAGGTGGCGTCGCTGCAGCGCGCGGGCGCGCGGTGCGCGGGCGGGGACCTCGTCTGCATCTTCGCGGAGGGCGTGATCACGAGGAGCGGCGCCTTGATGCCGTTCATGCGCGGGCTCGAGACGATCGCGGGGTCGGGGAAGGTGCCGATCGTCCCCGTCGCGCTCGACCGCGTGTGGGGGAGCTTGTTCAGCTTTTCGGGCGGCCGGTTCTTCTGGAAACGCCCGCGGCGGATGCCGTTCCCGATCGACGTCGTGTTCGGCGCACCGCTCCCGCACGACACGCACGCGTGGCAGGTGCGCGACGCGGTCGCGGAGCTCCTCGCGCGCCACCGCGAGTCGCGCGCGAGCGAGCTCCGCCCGCTCGGCTATCGCTTCGTGCGCAGCGCGCGCAAGAACGCGCGGCATCCCGCGGTGATCGCGGCGGACGGGAGCGTCACGACGTACGGTGCGCCGACGTGCTCGCGCTGCGTTCGGCGCTGCAGCGCGCGCGGGCGGAGCGCGGCGGCGCGCCGGGCGAGCGCGTCTCCGTGTTGCTCGCTCCAGGCCGGCTCGCGTTCGCCGCGCGCGTGGCGCTCGCGCTGGAGCGCGACCTCGCGCTGCCGCTCGAAGCGGACCGCTCCGACGCAGAGCTCGCGCACGACGCGCGGCGGCACGCTGCGCGCGTCCTCCTCACGGACGAGCGCACGCTCGCCGCGCGCGCGGACCTCGCGCGGTCGTTCGACGGCGCCGCGCTCTCCGTCGACCGTCTCCTCGCCGCGCGCGACCCGGTCGACGACCTCGCGTCGGCCCTCGCCCGTCGCCTGCCCGGTCCGCTCCTCGCGCGCACGGTCGATCCCGCGACCGGCGCCGCGCACCCGCTCGTGGCGAGTCCGACGGGCCGCGGGCCGAGCGCGCGCGCCGTCGTGCTCACGCACGCGAACCTCGCCTCGAACGTGCAGGCGCTCGCGCAGACCTTCGACTTCGGGCCGGAGGACCGCGTGCTCGCGACCGTGCCGCTCGACGACGCGCTCGGCGAGCTCGCGGCGTTGTGGCTGCCGCTCCTCTGCGGCGCGGCGGTCGTGTTGCCGAGCGCGCTCGACGGCGCGGCGCTCGCCGCGGCGTGTCGCGCGCACCGCGTCACGGTGCTCCCGCTCGCCCCGCGCCAGGTCGAGGAGCTCCTCGCCTGCGCGACGAAGGACGACCTCGCGAGCGTCCGCCGCGCGTTCTGCGACGGCGCGCGCGTGCCGCCCGAGGCGTTCGAGCGCTGGAAGGAGCGCTTCGGCGTTCCGCTCTACGCGGGTTGGGGGCGCGCGGAGCTCGCGCCCGTCGCGACGATCAGCCTGCAGGACATCGAGAGCGGGAAGTGGCTGCACGCGGGCTCGAAGCCGCGCGCCGTCGGTCGCGCGCTCTCCGGCGTCGCGCTGCGGGTGCGGGACGCGCACGGGAAGACGCTTCCGCCGGGCGAGCGCGGTCGGCTCTTCGTCCGCGGTCCCGGCGTGATGCAGGGCTACCTCGACGCGCCGGAGGAGACCGCGCGCGTGCTCGACGACGGGTGGTTCGACACGGGCCTCGAGGCGACCGTCGACAAGGACGGCTTCCTGTTCCTCGACGCGCGTTGAGGCGCACCTCGGGCGCTCAGAGCCTGTGAAGAAATCAGGGATGCCTGGCTGGGTCGTCCAGACGCGTTCCGGCAAGGCGCGGTGACGACGCGTATTCGCCTGCAATACTCGGAGGAATCGCAACGCCGCCGGGGCGCGTCTGGGCGAGCCGGACGGGCGTCGCTGATTTCTTCACAGGCTCTCAGCGCGCGCTCGCGAGCACTTCGACCGTGCGCAGCGCCTGTCGTGCGTGGCGCTCGGCGTGCAGAGCGACGAGCGCGAGGTACTGGTGCGCGTCGAAGCGCGTGTCGAGCGGCGAGAAGCGCGCCGAAGCGAGCACGCCCGCGCCGGCGGGCATCGAGTGCAGGATGACGCGGCAACGATCGCGGTCGGCGGCGAGAGCGCGGCGCGCGGCGCGCAGGTCGAGCTCGCCGCGCGGGAGCATGTTCTCCGGCGCGGACCAGGCGAAGGTGTCGCTCGCTAGCTCCTCGAGCCGCGCGAGCGGGGGCAGGAGGCGCGGGATCGGCTCGCCGCGCTCGGCGCGGTCGCGGGCCTTGCGCGCGAGCTTGCCCGCGAGCAAAAGCAGGTTGTGGTCCGCGCGGTGGACGTGTTCGGCGATCTCGGCCACGCTCCACGCCTCGGGCGCGGGACGTCGGCGCGCGAGCTCCGCATCGACGACGAGGGCGGTGTCGAGGCGGAGGAAGGCCTGCTCGACGCGCTCCTGCAGCGCGTCGCGATACGCGTCGTGCGCGCTCATCGCACGGGCTCGGGGAACTCCCACGCGACGTCGAAGCGCACGCGCGCGAACGGCTCGGCGTCTCCGCCGAGCGTGGCCTCGTCGCACGCGAGTTCGAACGTGCAGCGCGCCGACGTCCAACGCGCCGCGCGCAGGCCCGATCCGCGCGCGAGCGCGCCGCCGGCGAGGACCGTCGCGAGCGGATCCGGCGCGGTCGCGGCCGGCGCGGCGGGCGCGGGGTCTGCGGGCTCCGTCCACCGCGCGCGCGGCGGCACGGTCGTGCCGCGGGCGAGGTCCCACTCCGCGCCTGGCTCGAGCCGCGTGAGCCGCCCTTTCGCGCAGCGCCTCGCGCATGCGCCGCGCGCTCGCACGCGTCGACGACGAGCGCGTACGCGCCGTCGCGACCGACGAGGCGCGCCCGCTCCGTCCGCTCGTCGACGATCCACGCGGCGTCGCCAGCGAGGTGGAGCGCGGTGCTCGCCCCGCCGCGCAGGAGCGCGCGGAAACCGCGTTCGAGGCTCCCCGCGGCGAGCGCGTCGGCGTCGAAGACGGTCGCCACGAGCCCGAGGCCGAAGAACGCCGTCTCCGGGTCCGCGCGGTGCGTGTTGCGTTCGGGGCGCTCGAGCTCGGCGCGCGCGACGGGCGACGACGCGGCGAGGAAGCCGGCCGCGGCGCCAGCGCCCAGGATCGGCGTCCCACGGCGATGGGCTTCGTGGAGGGCGAGGCCGAGGCGCGACGTCTTCCCGCTCGGCGTCAGGACGCGCCACCACGCGACCCACGTCCCGCCCGCGAGCTCGATCGTCGCCGCACCCGCGACCGCGCGGCCGAGCTCGGCGTCGTCGCCCGCGTGCTGCGCGGCCGGGTCGAGCACGAAGCGGCGGACGGAGAGCGCGCTCGCCGCGAGCGGATCGGGGACGTCGGCGCCCGCGAGCTGGACGAGGACGCGCTCGCCTTTGCGCTCGCCGACGAACGCGCGCGCTTCCTCGGCCGTCCACGCGAACGGGCTCGACGCGAGCGCGACGGGGCCACCGGCGTCGGAGTCGACGCGGCGATCCTGCGCGGAGCCTCGGGAGGCGAAGCACCACGCGACGGCGGCGAGCAGCGTCCAGCGGACGACCACGGAGGCGAAGCGTCGTCGCTCGCGCGGCCGATCGAGCGCCGGGCCGTGCGAGCGTTGGAACGCGGGGCGGTGCGGCATGCTCCCGCTGTAGGCGCTCGCGCGGGCCTCGGCTACGCGCTCCGCGGGCTTCATCCGCCCGGCCTCAGGTCGAGCACGCGCGAAAGAGCCGTGATCACGAGCGCGTGGCGGATCTCGCCCGCGTGGATCTTCCCGCGCGCTTCGTCGAGCGACAGCGTGCCGATCTGGATGTCCTCGCCGTGGTCGAGCTCGAGTTCGTGCGTGCGCTCGCAGTCCTCCGCGAGCCAGTGGTGGCAGAGGTTCGTGTGGAACGCGGGGTTGGGCTCGACGCAGCCGAGGTAGCGCCAGCGCGCCGACGTGAAGCCGGTCTCCTCGCGCAGCTCGCGCACGGCGGCGTCCTGGTGCGCTTCGCCCTGGTCGATGACGCCGCCGGGGATCTCGAGCGTGATCGAACTCGTGCCGAAGCGGTACTGGCGCACGACGACGAGGCGGCGCTCCTTCGTCAGCGCGACGACGTTGACCCAGTCGGGCGTTTCGAGCACGAGGCGTTTGAAGACCTGCTGCGTGCGCGGATTGCGCAGCGTGTCGTAGCGCGGCCGGAAGATCATCATGTGCGGGCCGTGCTCGTGCTCGAGCTTCGGCCAGTGCTCGGGGTGGCCCGGCTCGCGCCCCGGGCCGCGGTCGTCGTGCTCGTGCGGCATGCGCGCGCGAGTGTAGCGCGGCGCCGCGGCCGCTTCCCGCGCCGCGCGGCGGCTGCTACCGTGCGCGGATGGCCCGCGCCGTCGAGACGCCCGTGGAGACCCCGTCCGCGCCCGTCGCGGCGGCCGCCGTGCGTCCGCGCGAAGGCGCGCGCATGCGGCCTTGCTCGTCGCGCAGACGTGCTTCGGGCTCTTCCCGGTGTCGAAGCACTGGCTCTTCCCGGCGGGCGCCGGCGGCTTCGCGCCGTTCGCGGTCGGGGCGTGGCGCATGGTGTTCGCGGCGCTGTCCTTGTCCGTCGCCGCGTGGTTCCTGCACGGCGACCGCTGGCGCATCCGGCGCGCGGACCTGCCCCGCTTCGTCGCGTGCGCGCTGCTCGGCGTCAGCGTGAACATGACGCTGTACCTCGAGGGTCTGAAGCGCTCGACGGCGGTCAACGCGGGCCTGGTCATGTGCCTGATCCCGGTGTTCACGTTCGCGATCGCGGCGCTCGCGCGGCAGGAGACGTTCCAGCCCTCGCGCGCGATCGGCATCGGCGTCGCGCTCGTCGGCGCGTCGCTGCTCTTCTGGGCGGAGCGTCCGGACCTGATCCGCGCGCACGGCTTCGGCAACCTGCTCATGGCGCTGAACGCGCTCGCGTACGCGAGCTACCTCGTCGTCGTGCGGCCGCTGACGCGCAGCTACCCGCCGCTGGTCGTGATCGCGTGGGTGTTCGTCCTGTCGCTGCCGTTCGTGCCGCTGCTCGTGCTGCGCGAGCAAGGGGGGAACCCGGCGGGCCTCGCGGCGGGGACGAGGGCTTTCTTCGCGCCGGACGGTGCGTCGCTCGCGGCGTGGGGCGCGCTGCTCTTCGTGCTCGTGTTCCCGACGTCGATCGCGTACCTCGCGAACTCGTTCGCGCTGTCGCGCGTGCGCGCGTCGACGACGGCCGTCTACATCTACATCCAGCCGATCATCACGGGCGTCGTCGCCTGGCTCATCGCCGACGAGGAGCTGACGCCCGTCATGTTCGTCTCCGCCGCGCTCGTGTTCGCCGGCATCTGGCTCGTCGCGCGGCCCGGCGCGTCGAAGGCGGCCGCCGCGCGCGCCTAGAGGAGCTCCATGGAGAACCCGAATGTCCCCGAGTCGAGCCGCATCCGTTTTCGCGCGCGCATCGCGACGCGCTGGTCCGACGAGGACAACCAGGGCGTCGTCAACAACGCCGTGTACATGACGCTGTTCGAGGAGGCGCGCTACCGCTACTTCCACGCGCGGCTCGACGCGAACCACTTCCCGTTCCTGCTCGCGCAGACGAACGTGCGCTTCGTGTCGCCGGGCCGCGGCGGCGAGGACGTCGAGGTCGAGTGCGCGACGACGGAGCTGGGCACGACGAGCTTCACGCAGGCCTATCGCGTCCTGGAAGCGTCGACACGCCGCGTGCTGTGCGAGGCGGAGGCGCGCCTCGTCTGCTACGACCCGAAGACGAACGCGAAGCGCCCGATCCCGCCCGAGCTGCGCGCGGCGATCGAGGCGTGCGAGCGGGGCGGTTGAAGCGCGGCGCGCGCGTCCGTCCGAGCGCGACCGATCGACGCGCGGACTCCGGATACGCTCACGGCCTCCCGAAGAGCCACGCCTCCTCGCGCACCGGCGACACGGGCGCGATCCACTCGTGCGCGGGGCGCGTGTTCCACTCGGCGCGCCACGCGCGGTGGACCTCGTCGTCGGGGAAGCGTTCGTTCGCGCCGTAGGGGTAGCCGCTCATGCCGTGGAACGGCAGCGGCTCGACCTCGAGCGCCTGCACCGTGTTCGGGTCGCGGTCCTTCGCCCAGCCGTCGAGGAACACGAGGTAGTCGCGGCGCATGCCGCTCGCGGGCGGCGTCACCTTCGTCGCGTCGAAGCTGAGCGTGAGCGCGTCGCCCGACCCGAGGATCACGAACTGGTCGTCGATCGCCTGCGTCAGCGGCAGCACGTCGCCGAACTTCGTGTAGAGGCCCGGGTGCTGGTTCCACCGCGGGAACTGCGCGAGGTGGTGCCAGTCGAAGCGCTCGGGCGTCGCGGTCCATTCCTGCGCGCCGCGGCGTTCGAGCGGCGCGCTGAAACCGCGCATCCACAGCTTCGCGGACTGCACGGGGAGCTCCTGCACCGCGAGCGGCGCGTCGTCGCCATCCGTCGCGAGGCGGATCGAGTCCCAGAAGAGCTGCAGCGTCGAAAACACGCGGATGCGCGGGTCGTCCTTCGCGAGGATCGAGCCCACGTCGAGCACCATCGTCTTCGTCTTGCCCGCGGGGAAGCCGACCGGCGGTCCCGCGTCGCGCCAGCCGCCCTTCCCGTCGGGCACCTGGAAGAGCGGCGGCACGAAGCGCACGTCGGGCGTGCCGGCGCTCGCCATGTTCGCGCTCGCGTCGCTCCAGAAGAACCAGCCCGTCATCACGAGGCGCAGCTTCTTCGCGCGCGCGACCTGCTCCTTGTCGAACGCGAGCTCGACGAACCAGGGCTTCGCGAGCCCGACGAACTGCGGCGCCTCGCGCGTGAACGGCACCGCGTACGCGTCGTCGATCGCGGCGAGCTCCTTCGTCCAGTCCTTGCCGTCGCTGCCGGTCGCCTTCGCCGGCGCGAGCGCGTCCTTCACCGTGTGGACGTGGTGCTCGGGGAACGGCGGGAACGTGAAGCGCTCGTTGGGGAAGACCTCGGTGCCTTCGGGGTGGTCGACGACGAGGAGCTTGGCGTGGTCGAGGTACGTGACCTCGCGCAGCTCCTCGGTGAAGTGCAGCTCGAATGTCCCGTCCTTCGGCGCGAGCTCCTCGCCCTTCACGAGGACGTACTCGTCGTGGTCGGGTGGCACGAACACACCCGGCGCGATCGGCAGACCGAGCGGCGTGATGCCGAGGACGTCCGTGACGAAGACGTACTTCGAGCCGTTCCACGTGTAGAGGAACGGGCACGAGCCGTAGAGCGTGTTCGGCTGCGTCATCCCGCTGAACGCCGCGTCCGCGTCGTCGACGCCGGCCTTCGGCTTCAGGTCGAGGTCGAGCTCCGTCTGCACGATGCCGTTGGGCCACGTGATGCGCAGGACGTCGACCTTGTCCTGCTTGCCCACGCCCGCGAGCTCGGGATTGCCGCGCCAGTAGAAGCGGCGGTAGATCGGGCCCGCCTTGAGCTCGACGACCGCGCCGACCGCGCGTCGGTTGTCGCGCAGTCCGCGGTAGGAGAGGCGCACGCCGCGGCCCGCGCTCGGGTACGTCAGGAACTGCACGCCCGCGCTCGTCGGCACGGCGAGCTCGATCGCCTTGTCGCCGTCGAAGTCGCCCGCGACGATCGGCGCGTCGTGCGCGGCGGGCGTGCCCGCGCGGCCCAGCGTGCACGACGTCGCCGTCGGGAGCCCCGGCGCGAGGTGGGCGAGCGCGAGGTTCTCGGTCGAGGGTTCGAGCACGTCGAGCGCGCCGTCGAGGTCGAGGTCGATCGCGCGCGGTCGGGCACGGTCGGGCGGGACGGGGGCTGAACTCGTGGGTTCGCGCCGGAAGGTGCGCTCGGGGGTCTGGCGCCAGAACGCGCCCGTCGTCCACAGGTCGACGCGCGCGTCGCCGTCGAAGTCCGCGGCGAGCACGGGACCGGACGGAGTGCTCGCGCCGAAGACGGCGGTCGTGACGTCGCGGAACTTGCACGCGCGCAGGCTGTCCGCGAGCAGGACGCTGTTCCTGCCCCCGAACAAGAGGTCGACGTCGTTGTCCCCGTCGAAGTCCTCGGCGAGGCACCACTGGAGCGGGTTCGTCGGGAGCCCCGCGCCCTCCGTCGCGTCGGTGAAGCGTCCCGCCGGCGTCGCGGGCGCGCCGTCCTTCGCCTCCTTCGCCAGCACGTTCGCGCCGTCGTTGCGCCAGAAGCGCGCGCCGAACGTGCCGGCGACGACCAGGTCCACGTCGCCTTCGTGATCGACGTCGACCGCCGCGATCGCGATCGGCAGCGAGGGCGTCGAGGGCAGCTCGAGCGGCCAGCGCGACCACGCCTCGGTCTCGGGGTCGGGGTGGTAGAGCGCGACCTTGCCCGCGTCCTCGACGACGAAGGAAAGCCAGCTCGCGCCGCTCGCGGCGTTGTCGAGGTCGAAGGCCGCGTACACGCGCACCACGTCGGCGGGGAGCGTGACGATCTTCCATCCGCCGTCGCGACGCAGCGCGACGCGGACGCCGGTCGATCCCCACGCGACGAGGTCGAGCTCGAGGTCGCCGTCGACGTCCCACGCCTCGAGCGCCTTCGCGCCGGCGAGCTCGGGGAGCTCCGTGCGCGCGAGTGCGAGCGCGGGCGGACACGTCGGCTTCGCGACCGCGTTCCCCGCGGGCTTGGGCGCGCGCATGCGCCCGAGGTTGCCGAGCCCGAGCGTCACCGAGTCCGGCGCCGTCAGCTTGCGCGCCGTGAGCTGCGTGAAGAGCGCGTTGTACTTCGCGAGGTCGCTCTCGCGCCCGTCCTGGTCGACGAGCAGGCGCGTCATGCGGAACACCGCGGTCACGTACCACTGCTGGCCGTTCTCGATGCCGAGCTCGACGACCTCCCGGTAGAGCTCCTCCGCGCGCTTCGGATCGCCGCACTCGTGCTCGGCCTCCGCCAAGGCGATCTTCGTCGGCGCGTCGCCCGGCGCAGCCGCGAGCGCGGCGCGGAAGTGCTCGCGCGCCGCCTGGAAGTCGCCGTTCTCGCGCGCGAGCTGGCCCTCGAGGAATCGCACACCGGGCGCCTTCGCGTCGAGCTTCGCCGCGCGCGCGAGGAACGCCGCGGCGGGCTCGAGCTTCCCGTCCGCGTACTCGATCGCCGCAGCGCCGACGAGGTCCTCGAGGCGCGCGTCCTTGCGCTCGACGAGCGGCTTCAGGGCCTCGCGCGCGCTCCCGTACTCGGGCTGCTGCAGGTTGAAGAAGCGCGCGGCCTTCTCGCGCACGAGGTCGTCCGCCGAACCCGCGCCGGGGCGCTCGACTCCTTCGAGCAGGCCAGGGCGAGGACGAGCGCGGCGAGGACGGGGAGCGCCGAGGCGCGGGGCGTGAAAGAGCGACGGGCGGGGAGGCGAAGGTTCTTCACGGTGAGGAGGCGCGCGGGACCGTGCGGACGGGGGAGCGGAGCGCGCGCAGCATAGCAACGCCGCCGCGCGGGCCGAGAGCGTTGGGGAAAGGGCCGCCGTCGCCCGATACTCTGCTCTTCCACACCGTCCGTCGGAGCTCCACGCCGCGCATGTCCACCGCCACCGCCACCCACCCCGCGTCCACGAGCACCCCGTCCGTCTCCCGCGCCGCGACGCCGGGGAAGCGCGCGCTCGTCGTCGGCGCGAGCTCCGGGATCGGCGCGGCGCTCGTGAAACGCCTCGTCGCGGAGGGTTGGCAGGTCGCGGCGGTCGCGCGGCGCGCCGAGCTCTTGAAGGCGCTGGAAGCAGACTGCGCAGCGCTCCCGCGCGCGGGCGGCGGAGGGATCGTCACGGCCGCCCACGACGTCGCGCGCGCACGAGGTCCCGGCGCTGTTCGAGGAGCTCGCGCGGAAGCTCGGCGGTCTCGACCTCGTGGTCTACGCCGCGGCGGTCATGCCGAAGGTCGCGAAGGACGAGTACGACACGGAGAAGGACCTCGAGCAGCTCGCCGTCAACGTCGGCGGTTGCATCGCGTGGGGGAACGCGGCCGCGCGGCTCTTCCAATCGCAGCGCTTCGGCACGCTCGTCGGCATCAGCTCGATCGCGGGCGAGCGCGGCCGCAAGGGCGCCCCCGTCTACTGCACGACGAAGGCCGCGATGAACACGTACCTCGAGGCCTTGCGCAACCGGCTCAGCGAGTGCGGCGTGCACGTCTGCACGATCAAGCCCGGTTTCGTCGACACGGACATGACGAAGGGGATGGGGAAGCTCCTGTGGCTCATCTCCGCGGACGAAGCGGCGCGGTTGATCCTGAAGGCCGCGCGCGCGAAGGCCAACGAGCGCTTCGTGCCGCGCCAGTGGTGGATCGTCGCGACGATCATCAAGAACATCCCGAGCTTCGTCTTCAAGAAGCTCAACGTGTGAGGCCGTCCCGCGCGCCATGACCGCCGCACCGACGAGCTCCCCGCGCTTCGACGCCGCGCCGCGCGGCGTGCGCACGGGCTTCGAGTACGTCGAGGGCTGGGGCATGGCGGTCGGCGCGCACGCGCGCGTCCTGCGGCCGCGCGGCGTCGACGAGCTGCGCGCCGCGTTCGCCGGCGCGCGAGAGAACGGAACGAAGCTCGCGCTGCGCGGCTCGGGCTGCAGCTACGGCGACGCCAGCGTGAACGAGCGCGGCGCGGTCGTGGACGTGCGCGGGATGAACCGCATCCTCGCGTGGGATCCGCGCACCGGGATCGCCGAGTGCGAGCCTGGCGTCACGCTCGAGCAATTGTGGAAGACGATCCTCGCCGACGGGTGGTGGCCGCGCGTCGTCAGCGGGACGATGTTCCCGACGCTCGCCGGCGCCGCGGCGATGAACATCCACGGCAAGAACAACTTCGCTGTGGGCACGATCGGCGACGCGGTGCGCGAGTTCGACCTCGTGACGCCGACGGGCGAGCTCCTGACCTGCGACCGCGAGCGCAACGCCGACGTGTTCCACGCCGCGATCGGCGGCTTCGGCATGCTCGGCAGCTTCGCGCGGATCGTGCTCGAGACGAAGCGTGTCCACTCGGGCGAGCTCGAGGTGCGCGGCATCAGCGTGCCGGGCCTCGCCGAAGCGATGGAGGAGATGGACGCGCGCACGCAGGACGCGGACTACCTCGTCGCGTGGCTCGACGCGTTCGCGGAAGGCGATCGCATTGGGCGCGGACTGATCCACGAGGCGCGCTACCTCGCGCCGGGCGCGGACCCCGCGCCGGAACGCACGCTCACCGTCGCGCACCAGGAGCTCCCACCGAACATCCTCGGCGTGCCGAAGTCCGAGGTCTGGCGCGCGCTGCGCCTCCTGAACCACGACGCGGGGATGCGCGCACTGAACGCGCTCAAGTACCAGATGGGCCGGCTCGAGGAGCAGAAGGGCTGGTACCGCCAGTCGCACGCGGGCTTCGCGTTCCTCCTCGACTACGTGCCGAACTGGAAGTGGGCCTACGGACGGCGCGCGGGCCACGGGTTGATCCAGTACCAGGCGTTCGTGCCGAAGGAGACGGCCTACGACGTCCTGCGCGACGTGTTCGCGTCGAGCCAGCGCGCGGGCATCGTGCCGTACCTCGCGGTGTTGAAGCGTTACCGGCCCGACCCGTTCTGGTTGACGCACGCCGTCGACGGGTGGAGCCTCGCGCTCGACTACAAGGTGACGCCCGCGACGCGCGACGCCCTGTGGCGGCACTGCCACGCGCTCACCGACCGTGTGCTCGACGGCGGCGGGCGCTTCTACTTCGCGAAGGACCTCGTCCTGCGGCCCGGCGACGCGCGGCGGATGTTCCCCGCGCAGCGGCTCGCGGAGTTCGCCGCGCTGAAGAGGAAGCTCGACCCCGATCGGCTGCTCGAGACGAACCTCGCGCGGCGCGTCTTCGACGGCGCGTGGTGAGCTTTCGCTCGCGCGCGGCGCCGCGACCTCAATCGTGCTCGGCCCACGCGCGCTCCGCGTCGACCTGCACGCAGCGGTCTTCCTCCGCGATCCACGCCGTGAGCTTCCCGCCCCACACGCAGCCCGTGTCGAGGCCCCGCACCTGCGGCCGCACGACGAGCCCCGCGCGCGCCCAGTGCCCGAACACGACGGTGCGACGTTCCTCCGCGCGCGGCGGCCAGAACTCGTACCACGGTCGGAACGGCGGCGCGGGCTCGGGCCAGTCGCTCGCGGGCCGCGCGCCGTCCGCGGCGCAGTAGCGCGCGCTCACCGCGAACGAGAGTTCGGTGCTCTCGACGAGCGGGTCGAGCCCCACGAGCGCGCGTACGGGGTCTCTCCAGCTCGGATGAACCCCCGCGTGCACGAGCAGCGCGTCGTTCCAAGCTCGCACGAACGGCCGCGCCGCGAGCCACGCGAAGAGCTCGTCGCGATCGTCCGCGCGGAGTAGCGTCTCGAGCGTGTCGCGCTTCCCCGCCTGGCGCAGCCCCCTCGCGACGCGCAGCGCGTGCACGTCGTGGTTCCCGAGCACGCCGCCCGCGCCGAGGTCGCGGCACAGACGCAAGACGCCGGCCGAGTCGGGCCCGCGGTTCACGAAGTCGCCGCACGGGTGGAGCTCGTCCGCGGCCGGGTCGAAGCGCACGAGCGCGAGGAGGCGCTCGAGTTCGACGCGACACCCCTGCACGTCGCCGATGAAGATCCTGCGGCGCGCGCTCACGTGTGCTGGGCTCCGCCGTCCGTGCCGCGGGCTCGTCGCGCGCCGTTCACGGCGTCGAGTAGAGCCGCGCGCGGCCCGCACCGTGCCCGATGAGCAGCCCGAGCGACTCGAGGCGCACGAACGCGCGCCGTGCGCGCGTTTCGCCGATGTTGAACGCCTGCCCGAAGCGCGCGACGGTCGCGCGCCCCGCGGGGTGCGCGGCGTTCGGCGCCTGCTTCGCGACCCAGTCGAGGATCGACTGCTCGAGCGGCGTGAGTCCCTTGCGCGAGCGCTTGTCGAGCTCGAGCGCGCGCAACGTCGGCCCGTCCGCGACGCGGTTGCTCGCGCCGACGCGCACGACGAACTCCGTCGTCCCGTCGGGGAACACGACGGCGTGCGGGCGCTCCTTCGAAAAGGGGACGCGGCACGCGACGACGCGCGGACCGTGCACCTCGACGACCTGGAGCTGCACGCGCAGCGCGGGCCGCAGCCACTCGATCGTGAGCTCGGAGAGCTTCGTGCACACGTCGTCGGGGTGGTGGACGCCGTGGACGCGGCCCGTGTCCGTGACGCCGACGAGGAGCAGGCCGCCGCTCGTGTTCGCGAAGGCGCAGAGCGTGCGCGCGGCGCGCTCCTCGCGCGGCAGGCGGCGCTTGAACTCGAGGCGCGAACCATCGCCGCGGCCCAGGCACGAAAGGAGGTCGTCGGGGGACAGGTTCACGGGCCGAGAGGGTAGCGAGCGCTCCGCGCGGAAGGCGATGCCGCCGGACCCCGCGCGCGCCGATTCGGGAGCCGGGCGCGCCGCGCCGCGCGACCGCCGGCCCCGGGGCGGCCTCCGGGTGGGCGGCGGCGGCCCCGGGCGGAAGCACGGAGCGCGTCGACGGGCTTGCGCTCCCCGAGGTCGACCGGTACAACGTTGCGCTTTCCAATCGGCATTCGAAGCCGCACGAGAACCCCAGGAGACCTCCGATGGCACGCGCCCGTTACCGCTGCAAGAAGCCCACCCGTGGCAAGTACCTGCCCCGCAAGATGGGGATGGGGTCCGGCCGCGAGCGCGCGCTGGGCAAGAAGCGTCGCGGTTGATCCCGTGAGCGCGGCCCGGGGCCGTCCTCGCGCCTCGTCCGCCGCCCTGCCGCGCCCGTGATCTCGTCGACCCTGGCCTCGTTCGCCGCGCTGGGCGCGGCGTTCACGTGGGGGCTGGGGTCGCTCCTTTTCTCGCGCTCGCTCGCGCACGTCCCGGCGCGCGAGCCGCTGTCGCCGGCGGCCGCGAACCTCTTCAAGAACCTGCTCGCGCTCGGCCTGTTCGCGGGCGCGGCCATCGGACTCGGCGAGGCGCTCCCGCCGCTCGCGGCGTGGCCCCGTTTGCTCGTCTCGGGCGCCTTCGGCTTCGCGCTCGGCGACACGCTCTACTTCGCGGCGTTGCCGCGCATCGGCGTGCAGAAGAGCGCGATGTTGGGCGAGCTGAACGTGCCGTTCACGGCGTCGCTCTCCTTCGTCTTCCTCGGAGAGCGCTTCGCTCCCTGGCTCCTCGCGGCGATGGCGGTCGTGCTGCTCGGCGTCACGGTCGTCGTGAGCGAGGCCCCGAAAGTGGACTCGGCGCCGAGTTCGCGCGCGCGGGCTGGCGTGGCGTGCGCGATCGGCGCGGCGCTGTTCCAGTCGCTCGGGGTGCTCGTGGGGCACGCGGGCATGGAGGGCGCTGGCGTGCTCGGTGGGACGATCGTGCGCATGCTCGGCGGCTGCGCCGCGGCGTTCGCCGTCGCGCCGATCGGCGCGTGGATCGCGCGCGAGCGCCCGACCCGCGAGTGGGCGCGGCTCGTGCGACCGATCACGGACCGAGCACTGTGGAAACCGCTCGGGCTCGCGGCGCTGTTCGGGTCCGTGCTCGGCTTGCCGCTCTTCCACCTGGCGCTGCGCGAGCTCGACCCGGGCCTCGCGATGGTGCTCTTCGCGACGACGCCGCTCTTCACGTTGCCGATCACGCGCTTCTTCGGCGAGCACCACGGGGCGCGCGCCTGGATCGGCAGCTGGCTCGGCTTCGCCGGTGTCGCGTGGATCGTCTGGCTCGTGCAGCGCTAGCGATCAGTAGGGCACGCACCAGGCCGCGATCACCGAGATCCAGACGGAGCAGCCGACGAGCAGGGCGAGCAGCAGGATCTCGACGGAACGGCGGACGAATTCGGGGGACATGGGAACCTCCTCGATGGCGCGCCGTGGGGTCGGCGCACGGTTACCAAGCTTTCCGAACTGGGCTCCGTTCGGCGGGGCGCGGCCCGCGCGGACGTGCGCCTCTCGTGTCCGAACTCGTGCCGGACCGCCGCTTTGCGCGCGTCGCGACTTCGGGAAGCCCCGGAGAATCGTGTCAGGAGCGCGGCCGGGCGAGGAGCGCCAGGAAGCCGGCGATGCTCAGGAACGCGAGCTCGGGCCGCGCGAGCACCGGCCACGTGTCGGAGAGCGCCACGAGCGCGTTGTAGCTCGCGTGGAGCGCGATGCACGGCCACAGACTGCGCGTGCGCGCCGCGACGCACGTCAGCACCGCGCCGAGCACGCCGGTCGGCAGGAAGCGGTAGATCGACGCGTGCGCCGCGCCGAAGAGCACGAACTCGTACGCGGCGCACTTCCACAGCGGGAGATCCCGTTTCAGGCCGGAGTACAGCGCGCCGCGGAAGAAAAGCTCTTCGCCGATCGCGGGGAGCAGCGCGAGGAGCACGACCATCGCCCACGTCGGCATCGCGACGAGCTCGCGCAAGAGCCCCTGCGTGCCGGAGTCGGCGGGCATCGGCAGGACGCGCTCCTGCCACGCGAAGAGCTGCATCGACACCTGCTGCAACGCGGGGGCGAGCAGCACCGCGCCCGCGACGTGCAGCGGGTTCGGCGCGCGCAATGCGAACGCTTCGGCGAGCGTCTCCTTCGCGCGCCGCGCAGTCCCGCGCGCGGAGAGCCACGCGAGCAGCGGCACCAGCACGAGCAGCGTGAGCACGAGTCCGGGGACGAGGCTCCACGCCTGCAGCGACCCGCCGATCAGGTAGATCGCGAAGACGCACAGGACGCCCCAGCGCAGCGCGGCGCGGGACTGGACCTCGCGGCGCGCGTCCTCGTTCTCGTCGCCCGCTGTCGACAGGACGCGCTCGGCGTCGAGCGCGTGTCCGACGCGTGAGAGGGCCAGGGCGGCCCACGCCGAGTTCGCGACGTACATCCAGGCGACGAGCCCCGGCGCGAGCTCGCCGCGCAGCGCGTCGCGCACGCAGAGCGCGGGCCCCGCGAGCGGCAGCGCCGCGAGCAGGAGATCGAGCTCCACGTCCTGCTGCGTCGCGAGCAAGGTCGGCAGCACCGCGAGCAGCATCAGCGGCAGGAGCAGGTTCTGTCCCTCGCGGAACGTGCGCGCGCGGCCGCAGGTGAGGCACAGGAGCGCGCACAAGAGCACCGCGGCCGGCAGGAACACGAACGCGGCCGCCGCGAGTCTCCCCGCGCCGACGGCGATCGCGCTGCCGCCCGACTCCGGCCCGAGTCCCGGCAGGCCGCCGAGACCGAGCGCCATGCTCCCGAGGATGCTCGCCGCGTTGAACACGAGCGTCGAGAGCGCCGTCGCGAGCACGGCAGCGAACTTCGCGGCCACGATCGTGCGCGCGGGCACGGGCTGCACGAGCAGCGTCTCCAGCGTGCCGGCCTCGCGCTCGCCCGCGAACGCGGAGAGCGCCGCGTACGAACCGCCCGAGAGCAGCACGAGCACCGCGATCAAGGGCAGCAGGCGGCCGAGCGCCGCGCCGGAGAGGTCTTCCGCGCTCGCGACGTCGACGGCGCGCGGCTCCAGGCCCGCGGCTGGATCGGCGCCGAGGACTTGGACGAGCTTCTCGTGCGCCAGCTCCGCGTGCAGCGCCTCGAGCGCCTTCGTCGCGCGTCGGCGCGCCTCGTTGGACAGGTCGCGCGTGCTGTCGAACCAGGCGCGCAGTTCGAGCCCCGGCGCCTCGTCGATCGCGATCGCAGCGACGAACGCGTCGGCGCCCGAGGCGAGGACCTGGCTCGCGGCGGCCTGCTCGCGCTGGTACGCCTCGAGGGTGCCCTTCGCGAGCTCGGGCTCGAGCGCCTGCAGTGCCGAGGCGTCGCCGTCGACGACGCGGAGTTGTGCCTCCTGTGCGAGCAGCTCGCGGTATCGTCGCGGCGATCTCCTCGGGCGCGCGCGACAGATCGAGCGCGACGCCACCTGGCGCGCCTCGAGCGTCTCGCGCGACACCCGTTCGAGCCAGCGCTGCCCGAAGAAGAAGAGCGGGTAGAGCAGCACCGGGAGCACGATCGCGGAGAAGAGCGCGCGCCGGTCGCGCACGAGTCCCAGGAACTCGCTCCGGAGCACCGCGGTGAACTGGCCGCGCGCGTTCGTGCGCTCCGCCATCGCGTCAGACGCTCCGTCCGCGCGCGGCGGCCGCGTCCGGGTCCTCGCCCGCGCGGCGCACGAGCTCCTTGAACACGTCTTCGAGCCACGTCTTGCCCGTGCGCTCGCGCAGCTCGTCCTTCGTGCCGACGTCGAGCACGCGCCCGTGGAAGATGACGCCGATCCGGTCGCACAGGCGCTCCGCTTCCGAGAGCACGTGCGTGCTGAACAGGACGCAGCGGCCCGCGCTGCGGCGCGATTCGACGAAGTCGATCATCGCGGAGCTCGCGAGGATGTCGAGCCCGGTCGTCGGCTCGTCGAGGATCAGCGCGGGCGGGTCGTGGAGCACCGCGCGCGCGATCGAGACCTTCTGCTTCTGTCCGGTGGAGAGCGCTTCGCAGCGGCCGTCGGCGTAGTCGCGCATCGAGAAGGCGTCGACGAGCTCCTCGATGCGCGCGTCGAGCGCGTCGCCCGTGAGGCCGTGGAGCTTCCCGAAGTACGCGAGCGTCTCGCGCGGCGAGAGCCGCGGGTAGAGCCCGGTGGAGCCCGAGAGGAAGCCGAGGCGCCGGCGCGCTTCGAGCGGGTCGCGCGCGACGTCGACGCCGTCGATGCGCGCCGTGCCCGCGCTCGGCGCGAGGATCGTCGCGAGCATGCGCAGCGTGGTCGTCTTGCCTGCGCCGTTCGGTCCGAGCAGGCCGAAGATTTCGCCGCGCCGACAGTCGAGGTCGATGCCGCGCACGGCCTTCACGACGCCGCGTTTGGGGTCGACGAAGCTCTTCTCGAGGCCGATCGCTTCGATCGCGATGGGGGCCGCGCCGCGCGGCGGATACGGGCTCGCGCTCATCGTCCGCCTCCGAACAGCCCCGAGAACCACGCGCCGACGCCGCCCGAGCCCGATCGCTCGGGCGCGAACAAGGACTCGCGCGAGAGCAGCTTCACGCTGGCCCAGATCGCGAAGAGTGCGCTCGCGGCGAGCGACGCCGCGGTGATCGCGTACTCGAGCGGCAACGACTCGCCGTTCAAGAGCGCGCGGAAGGCCAGGACGACGTTGACGACGGGCACGCACGCGAGCCCGGGCGTGAGCTCGAGGTTGGGGATCGCGCCGGCCATCGCGGGGAGGATGAACACCATCTGGACGGGGCCGAGGAGCGCCTGGCCTTCCTTGAACGTGCGCGCGAAGGACGCGATGCCGACGAGCGCGGCGCTGACGAAGAACGCGAAGAGCAGCGCGAGCGGCGCGATCGACGCGAACGCCGCGAGCGGCACCTCGATCTGCACGTCGCCGCCGCGCGGGAGCATCTGCAGGAGGTGCCCCGCGGAGAGCGCGAGCGCGAAGAGGTTGAGGCTGGTCGCGACGATCGCGCCCGTGCACACCGCGAGGATCTTCCCCTGGTGGACGGCGCGGCGCGGGACGGGGAGGAGCAACGTCGTCTCCGCCGTGTTGCGCTCGCGCTCGCCCGCCGTGACGTCGACCGCTGGGAAGAACGCGCCGAGCACGCACATGACGACGAGCAGCATGGGCAGGACGAAGGACAAGAGGTACGCGCCCTGGTCCTTCTGCGGCGCGACGTCGCGCGGCGGCGCGAGTCGGAACGGCTCGAGCGCCTCGGACGGAGTTCCCGCCGGGAGCCGCGCGGCGCGCAGTCCGTCGACGAAGGGCGGGATGCGCTCGACGACGCGCCGCCGCGCGAGCTCCGACGCGGTCTGCGTGCTGTCGTAGTAGACGGTCAGGCGCGCGTTGTCGTCGGCGGACGCGCGTGCGTCGTCGACACTCGCCGCGCTCGGCACGAAGACGACGGCGTCGGGGAGGTCGCGCGCCTCGTCCTCGGTCGCGGCGTGCGAGCGCGCCTCGGCCCACTCCCGCGCCGCCGCGGCGTCGAGCGGCTGGCGCACGGGGCCGACGCGCACGCGGTCGATCGCGGCGAGGCGCCGGCGCAGCGCGTCGTCCGCCGCGGGGTCGTCGCGGGAGGTCGGCCGCAGCGCGAGGGCGTCGGAGAGCCCGTCGGGGATCCGCGCGTCGCCCGCGGCCGCGAGGCCGACTTGGACCTCGGTGTGCTCGCGGCGGCCCTGCACGAAGAGCGACGCCTGGATCAGACACCAGAACAGGAACGGATAGAGCGCGATCGGGAGGACGATCGTGTAGAGCGTCGTCTGCCGGTCGCGGAACGCCGCGCGCAGCTCCTTCGCGGCGACCCACAGCGTCGCGCGTCCGACCGAGGGCGCGCGGCTATCGCGCGCCGGCGTGTTCGCGCCGCTCATGCGCCCGCCGGCGAGCGGAGCCCGCTCTGCCACGCGCCGAAGACGTCGGCGCCGTCGCGCGTGACGACGATCACGTCCTCGATGCGGACGCCGAAGCGGCCGGGGAGGTAGATGCCAGGCTCGTTCGAGAGCGTCATGCCGCTCTCGAGCTCGACCTGGGAGCCGCCGTCGAAGTAGGGGTCCTCGTGGCCCTCGAGCCCGATGCCGTGCCCGAGTCGGTGCGTGAACACGCCGAAGCCGCCGGGCCAGCCGCGCGCCGCGATCGCCGCGCGCGCCGCGGCGTCGACCGCGCGACAAGGGACGCCGGGCCGGATCGCGTCGAACGCCGCGCGTTGCGCATCGCGGACGTCGCGCCACGCGCGCTCGACGTCCGCGCTCGGCGCGCCGAACGGGACCCACGTGCGCGTGACGTCGCTCTGGTAGCCGCGCCATGCGCCGCCGCAGTCGACGAGGAGCACCTCGCCGTCCGCGAGCGGCGTCGCGCCCGCGTCGCCGTGGGGGAGCGCGGCCGCGGCGCCGACGAGCGGCAGACACCACGAGCCGCTGAAGCCGAGGCGTTCGTGCGCCGTCGCGACGAGCGCGCCGACGTCCGCGCCGCGTTGTCCGGGGCGCAGCTCGTGCGCGATGCGCTCGAGGGCGCGCTTCGTCAGCTCGTTCGCGCGCCGCAGGAGGGCGAGCTCCTTCGGCTCCTTGCAGCCGCGCAGGCGCACGAGCACGTCCGCGCCGGACACGATGGCGCCGTGCTCCGCGAGCGCACCGAAGCCCGCGTCCGCGCGCGCGGCTTGCGCGATGCGATCGACGAAACCGAAGCGGAAGCCGGGGTCGATCGCGAGGCGTTTCACGCCGCGCGCGCGCAGCGCGTCGCACAGCGGCCGGAACGCGTACTCGTCCTCGCGCCACGTCACGACGTCGCCGCCGGGTCCGGGCGCTGCGGCCGTGCCGTCGATGCCGTGGCGCGCCTTCGTCTCCTCGAACGCGGGCACGATCCAGAACGCGCCGCCGTCCGCGGTGACGACGAGCGCGAAGAGGCGCTCGGAGCGGCCCCACGACACGCCCGCGAGGTACGTCATCGTCGGGCCGGGCTCGCAGAGGTAGGCGTCGAGGCCGCGCTCCGCGAGCGCCCGTGCGAGGCGCGCGCGGCGCGCGGAGCGATCCTGCGCGTCGATGCCGGGGAGCGCGGGTCCGTCGTCGCGGAGGTCGGCGAGCCGTTCGGCGCGGCGCGCGCCGGCCTCCGCCCCGGAGGCCGGTGCGACCGCGGGCGCACCGGGACGCCCGCGCTGCGCCGCGCAGGCCCCGAGCGCGAGCGCCGAGGCCGCGCCGAGGAGCGCCCGGCGCCGGAGCGCGGGGTCTGCGCCCGGCAGGGGCTCCGCAGGCGTCGCTCCGGAGACGGGCGGGGGAGCGCGCTCCGGGCGGAGGGGCGCGGGCGCGGGCGGGATCGGGGGGTCGGACGGCTGCAACGAGGCCTCGGGACGGCGCGTGAGCCTAGCCACCCGCCTCGCGCGCGGGAAGGCTCTCGGCGCCGCCTCAACCCTGCCCGCGGACGCGACCGATAGGGCGCGTGCATGGCCCCCGAGACGGACGCCCCTCCGCAGGCGACGAGCGCGACCGCGACCTCGTCCCCCGCAGGGCCGACCGCGGCGCTCCCGACGCCGCGTGTCGAGAGCTGGGTGCCGCCGGTGACGAGCGCGAACACCGCGCGGCTCGACGCGGGCTCGATCGCGCCGGAGGCGGCGCCCATCGAGCTCCCGTGGGCACCCGCGCGACGCCTGCCGGGGACGCGGACTCGGAGTCGGAACGTCGCGCTGCGCTCGC
Organism: Planctomycetota bacterium; assembly: GCA_016714045.1. Taxonomy (GTDB): domain Bacteria; phylum Planctomycetota; class UBA1135; order UBA1135; genus JADJNY01. Next base: position 1,013,497 of record JADJNY010000001.1, read on the forward strand.
TCTGGACGAGCGCGAAGATCGGCGCCGTGCTGTTCGTGGCCTACGGCCTGATGTTCAACTTCTCGGTCGTCCGCGGAAGCTCGATGGCACCCGGCATCCACGACGGCGATCGCATCCTGGTCGACCACCTCTCGTACGTGTTCCAGGACGTGCACCGCGGCGACATCGTCGTGCTGCAGTACCCGCTCGATCCGAGCCTCGACTACATCAAGCGCGTGATCGGCCTCCCCGGCGATCACGTCGAGATCCACGACGGCGCCGTGTGGGTCAACGGAGAACGGCTGCGCGAGCCCTACGTCGCGGAAGAGGACGCTCGCGCGCGGCTCGCGATCACCGTCGCGCCGGAGCACTTCTTCGTGCTCGGCGACAACCGCCCGCACAGCTCCGACTCCCGGGAGTTCGGCCAGGTCCCGCGCCAGAACCTGCGGGGCAAGGTCGAGGTCCGCGTGTGGCCGCCGGAGCGCATCGGCACGCTCGAGTGAGCCGGGGCCGCCGCGCGCCCGCCCCCTCCTGCCGCTCGACCGTGGACCCCGCCCCGGGCGCGCTCTAGCCTCACGCGCGGCGCGCATGACCTCCACCCCGCCCGTTTCCCTCGTCACCGGCAGCGCGCGCGGTCTCGGCCTCGCCGTCGCGCGCGCGCTCCTGCGTCGCGGCGATCGCGTGCACGTCGTGTGGCGTTCGTCCCGCGCGCTCGTCGCGAACCTCGAACGCGAGTTCGAAGGCCGCGTGCACCAGGCCGACCTCGAGGATCCCGCCGCGGCGCACGCGCTCGTGGAGCGCGTCACCGCGACCGACGGCCGCCTCGACCACCTCGTGCACGCCGTGGGGGAGTACGTCTCCGGTCCGCTGGAAGGCGCGCGCGCCGCGGACCTGCGCCGCATGCTCGCGAGCAACGTCGAGACCGCGTTCCACGTCTTCGACGCCGCGCGCCCCGCGCTGCGGCGCGCGCGCGGCGACGCGGTGTTCTTCGGCTGCGCGGGCCTCGACACGCTGCGCGCGCGGCGCGAGACGGCGCTCTACACCGCCGCGAAGAACGCGCTGTTCGTGCTCGCGCGCTCGTGGGCGCTCGAGGAGGCGCCGCACGGCGTCCGCGTGAACCTCGTCTCGCCCGGCGTCGTGCCGCACGAGCACGCGGCGGCGGACACCCTCGACGCGGAGCGCCTCGCGCGCATCCCGCTCGGCCGGGCCGGCACGCCGGACGACGTCGCGCACGCCGTGCTCTTCCTGGCGTCGCCCGCCGCCGCGCACGTCACGGGGGTCGACCTCGCCGTGACGGGGGGCTGGCTCCTGTGACGCCCGCCCGCGCGGGCGCGGACGACGCAGGAACCTTCGGATTCCTCAAGAACTTGCAATCTGAGTTCCGAGAGTAGCTCCCGAGGCAGCGCTCCCGTGCGGAAGCGCCTTCCAGGTCGAGTCCGACGGCGCCACCCCGCGCTGCCCGGACGGCGGCGCGCGGTTGACATCGCGCGGGCGCCGATCAACCTGGAGGGCTCCGCCCGCCGCGCGCCCACGAGACGACCCCCATGCCCGAGTTCCGCACCCTGCACGCCGGCGACGAAGTCCACGGGCTGTTCAGCCCGCGCGAGGTCGAGGAACTCATGCGCGTCGAGTTCGCGCGCGCGCAACGGCACAAGTACCCGGTCGTGTGCATGGCGATCGGCGTCGACCGGTTGCCGCAGCTCGCGGACCTGTACGGCTACGAGTCGAAGGAAGAGGTCCTTCGCGCCGCCGTCGCCGTGCTGCGCGCCGAGACGCGCGACTCCGACTTCCTCTGTCTGCGCCAGGACGACCGCCTCGTGGCGCTCTTCCCGCACACGGCGCCCGAGCTCGGCGCGTTCCTCGCGAAGAAGCTCCTCGCCGCGATCAAGAAGCAGCGCTTCGAGCGCGACGGACGCCAGCTGCGCGTGACGCTCTCGATCGGCGTCGCGCACAACCGCCACGAGAAGGCGATCAGCTTCGAGACGCTCGTGCGCGTCGCGGAGGAAGGGCTCTCCGTCGCCGACCAGGGCGGCGGCGATCGCTACGTCGAGACCGAGCTCTACCAGCTCTTCGAGAAGAAGCGCAAGCAGGAGGAGCTCGCGAAGGAGCGCAAGGAGCTCTTCGACGGGTTGCTCGCGGTGATCCCGCGCGGGCCGGCGCAGCCGGTGGCCGTCCCGGTGCCGGGCGACAAGCTCGGCGAGACGCTGCTCGAGATCCTGAAGTCGCTCGGGATCTCCGTCAGCTCGTTCGAGGACCTCGACAAGGACGTGATCGCGGCCGCGATCTCCAAGATGGCCGACGCGAAGACCGGCGCGACGTCGGGCGAGGTCGACGAGGCGAAGCGCACGATCGACATGCTCGAGCGGCGCATCGGCAAGCTCACGCACGCGCTCGGCGTGACGGAGGAAGAGCTCAAGCGCATCGCCGCGATGAAGAACGTCGAGCTCGGCCAGGCCTCCATCTACCGCACGGTGCAGGGCCTCTCCGACGACGCGTCGGACAAGGAGCGCAAGCGGGAGATGATGAAGGACATCTTCCACGCGAACTTCGAGCTCAAGAAGCGCCTGTCCGGCCACGGCGACGCGCCGCAGGGCGGTTGAGCGCATCCGAACCGACGGTCGGAGCCGCGCACGGACTCCGTACTTCCCCGGGCTGACAAAGAAGCCGTTCGGCGCCAACATGGGCGGAACTTCCCTCGGAGGCAGAGGCCTCGGAGCGACTCCCCATGACGGACACGACCACGAAGAAGGACCACGGCGTCCTCTACCTCGGCATCGACCTCGGCACTTCGCGCACTTCGGTCGCGGCGAGCAACGGCCTCCGGGCGACGGTGCTCTCCTACGTCGGGTACCCGAAGGACGTCGTGGCGCGGAAGCTCCTGCAGAAGGACGTCCTCTTCGGCGAGGAGGCGCTCGAGAAGCGCCTCGCATTGCGCCTCCACCGCCCGCTCGCGCACGGCGTGATCCAAGGGGACGGGAAGGACGCGGAGACCCTCAAGGCGGCACAGGACCTGATCGCGGAGATCATCCGCCGCGCGAAGCCGCGCGCGGACGAGCTCGTGTACGCCGTGATCGGCGCGCCGGCGCAGGCGTCGATCCAGAACAAGCAGGCGATCCTCGAGGCCGCGCGCAAGTCGGTCGACTCGGTGATGCTGTGCTCGGAGCCGTTCAGCGTCGCGTACGGGCAGGACATGCTCGACGACGTGCTGGTCGTCGACATCGGCGCGGGGACGACGGACCTGTGTCGCATGCACGGCACGATGCCCGAGGACTCCGACCAGATCACCAACACCTTCGCGGGCGACTACGTCGACAACCAGCTCGCGAAGGAGATCAAGAAGGTCGCGCCCGATGCGCAGTTCACCAAGGAGATGGTGAAGGCGCTCAAGGAGAAGCACAGCTCGGTGATGGAGCGGATGGAGCCCGTGATCGTCGAGCTCCCCGTGAAAGGCAAGCCGACGCCGATCGACCTCACCGAAGGGATGCGCGCCGCGTGCAAGCGCATCGTGCCGCCGATCGTGGAGGGGCTCACGCAGCTGATCTCGACCTTCGACCCGGAGTTCCAGCAGCGGCTCAAGAACCGCGTGCTCCTCGCGGGCGGAGGCAGCCAGATCAAGGGTCTCGACGTCGCGATCGAAGCGGCGATGAAGGAACGCCTTGGCGGGGGCAAGGTGATGCGCGTCGAGGAGCCCGTGTACGGCGGCGCGAACGGCGCGCTCAAGATCGCGCACGACATGCCGTCGGAGTTCTGGGAGAAGCTCAAGTAGACGCGCGCTGAGGAGCGGGGGCGCAGGGTCGATCGCGCCTCCGATCGTGACGGCCCGAGGGCGCGCGTGCGTCAGCGCGGCGCCGGCCCGTCCGCCCGCACCGCGGGCGGCGCGTTGAGCGCGCTCGCGCCGAACTCCGCCGGGAGCCCGAACGCCTCCGGGTTCAGGTAGCGCCCGCGCATCGGGCCGACCTTCTCTTCCTCGACCGGGATGCGGTTCTGCTCGGCCCATGCGTCCTTGCGCACGCCGCTCACCTGCCACGAGACGAGCACGTGCGGCCGATCGCTCCGGATCGAGAAGCGGTTCTCGCGCACGCCGTGGGCCACGCGCACCAGCGCGAAGTCGTCCGCGTCGATCACCGTGAGCTGGTAGCGGAAGTCCTCGTTCAGCGCTTCGAACCACGCGGGCAGCTCGATCGTCGCGGCGCCGCTCGCGTCGGTCTCGACGTTGCCTTGGTACACGTTCAGCATGTCCGGGCTCTCGACGAACGAGTGCGACAGCGTCTTGTTCGCCGGGTCGAGCGGGTGGTCGATCTTGAACGAGCCGCCCGACTTCGAGAGCACGCCGTTGACGTGCACCTTGCCGTCGAACACGGCCGCGTGCGAGTTGGGGCTCGTCGACCGGTTGCGGACGTACAGGCCGTTCGACGTGTTCGTGCTCGCGTTCGACGTCGACTCCGCGGAGGCGCCGAGCGCGATGCCGGTCGCGCTCGAGACCTCGAACCAGCCGCCGTATCCGCCGGTCGAGCTCGTGTCGCGAGCGAACACGCCGAAGCCGTTCGCGCCGTCGCACTCGAAGAAACCGCCGAACGCGCTGCCCGCGGCCGTCGTCAGGGCTTCGCCGTACACGCCGATGCCGTCGCGCGTCCGTGCGCGGCCGACGACGCCGTAGCTGCGCGTCGCGCTCGTCGCCGAGGCCTCGCCAAGCAGCGCGATCGCTCCGGCCGCCGTGCTCGAGTTCGCGTGCGTCGACAGCACGGAGGTCGCGCCGCTGACGACCAGCGGCACGGGCATCGAGCGCAGGAAGGCCGAGCTGTCGAAGCCGTCCAAGAGGTCCGCGTTCAGGTTCGCGACGCGCGACGCGCTGGTCACGGCGAAGGGCGTGGTCGGGTGCGCGAAGCTCGGCGTGCCCGTGAACGTCTTCGGTCCGCCGATCGTCTGCGCGCCGAGCAACGTCACGACGTTCGACGAGAGCCGTGCGTCGGGGAGCGTGCCCGTGGTCACGTGCGCGGCGTCGAGCGCAAGCAGTCCGGACCCGCTGCCGGCGAAGCTCTGCGCGCGGACCGCGCCGGCGACGTCGAGCCGCGCGGCGGGGGACAGCGTGCCGAGCCCGACCTGTCCGGTCGGGTCGACGAAGAAGTCGTTCGAGAGCGGCATCAGCATCCCGAGCTCCGGCACCGTGGACGCGGAGAGGCACGTGCCGGGCTGCGCCTGGTCGGCGACCCCGTCGACGCAGCGCGGCGCGGGGACCAGGGGCTGCGCCGCGGCGCTCGAACCGGGGGGCGTCGCGTTCGCGGTCGTCGGCTGTCCCGCGGGCGATGCGAGCGTCGCCGCCGTCGGCGCCGCGCTCGCCGTGCTCGCCGCACTTCGCGCCGCGAGGAGCCCGAGCGCGACGCGCTCGAAGCTCCGGCCCTCGACGTTGCGCAGCACGCGCTTGCCGCGCGCTCCGTCGAGCTCGAGGTCCGGCCAGCCGTCCGCGTCGAAGTCGATCCAGCGCGCCGCGACGTCGGGTGCCGTGTGCGCGACGCCGAGCTCCGCGCCCGCGTCGACGAAGCCCTCGGCCGTGTTGCGCAGGAGCCGCGTCGGCGCGCCCTCGACGAGCCGCAAGAGGTCGACGCGGCCGTCGCGGTCGAAGTCCTGCGCGAGCACCGCGCGCGCGCGCGGCTCGCCGCCGAGCCCGCGCGCCTCGGTCGCGTCCTCGAAGCGGCCCGCGCCGCGGTTTTCGAGCAGGCGATCGGTGCCTTCCGGATCCCGCACGTACAGGTCGAGCCGGCCGTCGCCGTCGACGTCGAGCCAGACGAGCTCGAGCTCCTGTTCGGGCGCGGGCTCCCGCGTCTCGGCAGCGGTTGCGAGTGGAGCGCCGATCGGGAACGAGAGCGCGAACGCGTGGAGCGCGGAGAGCGAGTGGATCATGGCGGCGGATCGAAGGCGCGCCGGATCGCCGCGCTCGACGCACGAGGCGTCGAGCGTGCCCCGCGGGCCCGAGGGGCCGAGCGCGGGCGGCGAGCGCGCGACGCGGGCCGGCGCGGAGTGGGCGCGCGCGACCTCGCCGCGGGGCGCGGTGGAGGGTGCGGTGGAGGTGGAGCGCGGCGCGCGGCCGCGTTCGAACCCTACCCCGCTGCTCGCGCGCGGGCGGCGGCGAGCTCCGACCGCGCAGAGGGAATTCCCTTCCGAGCTGCGAGCTACGCAGCTCTCGGGGTGTCGGAACGCGGACCGGTCGTCCAGGATGAGCGCCTCGACGTACGTCCTCCCATGGCGCGCCCCCGACCCCTCATGAACCAGATCCTCCTGCTCCTCGCGTTCTTCGGCGGCTGGCTCCTCCTGCAGCTCGTGATCCTGCCGAGGCTCGGCGTGCCGACATGAATGTCGCGCTCCTGCGCGCCTCGGTCGGAGGCGGGAGACCGTGCGAAGAGCGAACCGCCGCCGGGCTCGTGAGCCCTGCCGTCGGCGCGCGCTCGACCGACTTGCACCGCGTTCAGGCGAGCGCGCTCGCCACGCGGCGGAAGTGGAAGCCGAGGATGGCGAGTTCGACCGCCGTCCGCACGTGGCGCGGGCGGCGGACGAGCGTGCTCGAGAGGAGCCGCCAGAACCCGAAGCGGCCACGGTGGCGGACGCCGAGGAACCAGAGCGAGCGCAAGAAGGCCCGCACGTCCGCGCCCGAGAGGCGCACGCGCGGCCCGCGCGGTCGATGGTGGGCGAGGAACACGCGCACCCGCCGGTAGTAGTGGCGCGGCTCGTAAAGCCGGCGCATCAGGTCGCGGTACCCGTCGACGAGGAAGGCGCGTCCGAGCACGGGCTCGAAGTTGAGCACCGCGTCCGTGTTGTTGCCGGTGCTCCGGCCGGCGAGTCGGCCTTCACGTGCGAGACGTTCATGGAGCCGCGTCCGAGGCAGCGCGGTGAGCAGGCCGACCATCGCCGTGACGACGCCGGAGCGCTGGATGAACTCGAACTGCCGCTCGAAGATGTCCGCGGGATCGTGGTCGAACCCGACGATGAACCCGCCGAGCACTTCGAGCCCGTGCCCCTGGATCGAGCGCACGGCCTCGACCAGATCGCGCCGCTCGTTCTGCGACTTGTGGCACTCGTGCAGGCTCGCGGCGGACGGCGTCTCGAGTCCGAGGAAGACCTTCTTGAAGCCGGCGCGCACCATGAGCTCGCACAGCTCCGGGTCGTCGGCGAGGTTGACCGAGGCCTCGGTGAGGAAGCCCATTCCGGCGCCGGTCCGTTCGCGCCAGTCGATCATCGCGGCGAGCAGGACCTTCGTGCGCTTCTTGTCGCCGATGAAGTTGTCGTCGACGACGAACACCATGTCCTTCCAGCCGAGCGCGCGCAGCGCTTCCAGCTCGGCGACGAGCTGTTCGGGGCGCTTCGTCCTCGGCACACGCCCGTTCATCGCGACGATGTCGCAGAACTCGCAGTCGTAGGGGCACCCGCGCGAGAACTGGACCGACATCGCGACGTAGTGCCGCAGGTCGACGAGGTCCCAGCGCGGGACGGGGCTCGTCGTGACGTCGGGGCGCTCGGCGCTCGCGTAGATCCGGCGCAGCGTGCCCGCCTCGAGATCGCGCGCGAACTCGTGCACGACGTCCTCGGCCTCGCCGAGCACGAAGTGTTCGATCTCCGGGAAGTCGTCGTGCGCGGCGGTGAAGAGCGGCCCGCCGGCGACGACCCGCTTCCCAACGGCGCGGCAGCGCGCCGCGACCTCGCGCACCGAGTCCTGGTGCACGATCATCGCGCTCAGGAATACGCAGTCCGCGCGTGCGAGGTCCGCGTCGGTCAGCGGGCGGACGTTCAGGTCGACGAGTTCGAACTCCCACGAGCGCGGCAGCAACGCCGCGAGCGTCAAGAGGCCGAGCGGGGGGAACGCGCAGCGCTTCGAGGCGAAGCGGACGACGTGTTCGAAGCTCCAGAACGTGGTGGGGTTGCGCGGGTAGACGAGGAGGATGCGCATCGTGCTCCCCGCCGGCCCGGACGAACGGGCGCCGACGGGGGCTCATCGTGCGACGGCACCGCCACGGATGCGCTGCGTCGCACTGCGCAGGTCCGGCGCGCGCCCGTACGGCGGGAGCCTGCGCACCGCGGCGCGACGGAGGGCCGAGCGCCGACGGCTCACACCGCGCTCAGTGTCTGACGGGCGCTTCGGGATTCCACACGGGCGCTCAGCCCGCCGGCCGCGCGATGTGCGTGACGAGCGCGCCGATGCCCTCCACGGAACACTCGACGACGTCGCCGTCTTTCAGCGGGCCCACGCCCGCCGGGGTGCCCGTGAGCACGAGGTCGCCCGGGCGCAGCGTCAGGTGCCGCGAGAGGTACTCGAGCGCGTGCGGCACGTCGACCACGAAGTCCTTCGTCGTCGCGTCCTGGCGCAGCTCGCCGTTCACGCGCGCGCGCACGCGCAGGTCGGAGAGGTCGAGGAAGTCGCGCGGGACGAAGCAGGGTCCGAGCGGGCAGAACTGATCGAGGTTCTTCGCGCGGAACCACGGGTACTTCTTCTCGCGGTCCTCGCCCTGCAGGGTGCGCGCCGTCAGGTCGTTCGCGACCGTGTAGCCCGCGACGTGCTTCCACGCGTCCTCGGCGCGGATCAGCGAGCCTTCGCGCCCGATCACGACGACGAGTTCGGCCTCGTGGTCGACGCGCTTCGTGTACCACGCGGGCACGCGCACCGTCGCGCCGTGGGGGACGAGCGTCTCCGGGAGCTTGTTGAACACCAGCGGCTCTTCCGGCACGGCCTCGCCGAACTCGGCGGCGTGCTCGCGGAAGTTCTTGCCCAGCGCGAGGATCTTCCGCACGTCGCGTGGCGGGATCGGCACGTCGAGGCCGAACTCGCCGAACACGGGCTGCGCCTTCGGCCAGTCGCTCTCGGAGAGGCGCCGCTCGAAGGCCGCGCGCTCGAAGAAGCCCGACGCGACGAGGTGCAGGAGGTCGATGCCGAGCTTCTGCGTCGACAGGTAGCGCGACAGGTCGAGCCAGTGCTCGCCGTACTGTGCGACGTAGCTGTTCGTGCCGGAGGCGAGGCGGAAGATGCGCAGCACGGGCGCGGCGGGGGAGTTCGAGGAGCTCATGGCGTTCGTGCGCCCGCCGGAGGTCGAGCGCGCGGCGTCGGAGGGACGCCGCGCGCCGTGTTCGCGGGACGCGCGCGGGCGGAGATCCTACTTCGGCATGGCCGCGTCGATCGAGAGCAGCGCGTAGGTCGTCGCGAGAACCGGGTTGCCCTCCCACCAGCGCGAGGCGTTCTCGTTGACCCAGGAGCCGTCCTCCTTCTTCTGCATGGCGACGAGCCGACCGCAGAGCTGCTTGCGCCACGGGTTCGCCTTGCCCGCGGCGTCGACGATCGTCTCCTCGCCGTAGAGGGACAGCGTCTTCGCCATCGTGTGAAGGTAGTAGAAGAGGCCCTGGTACGGCGCGTTCGGCTCGCTCGAGCTCTCGAAGCCGGGGTTGACGTCGAGCGTGTAGTTCTTGCGCAGCCACTCCCAGCACGCCTTCATGCGCGGGTCGTCCTTCGGGAGCCCGCAGAGGATGTAGCCCTTGAGCAGCGCGTAGCTCATCGAGCCGTACGAGCGCGACACCTTGCGGCCGTCGCCGAGGTCGACGAAACCCGCCTTCGACGTGCCCGGACCGTAGCCCGAGCCGCCGTCGTTGCCGCTCACGATCGTCTTGCCGTCGGCGTCGGCCATCTGGATGTCGTTCGACTCCGAGCGGTTCTGGCAGCGCTGCAGGAAGACGAGCGCGCGCTTGTACGCGTCGTCGCCCTTCTCGAGTCCGGACGCGGCGAGCGCCTCGAGCGCGAACTGGACGTTCGACAGGTCGGGCCGCTGCTCGTCGCCGTAGCTGTTGCCGCCGTAGTAGGGGTGATCGGGCGAGTAGCCCTCCGCCTCATCGGCTTGCAGCGCCATCAGCCAAGCGCGAGCCTTCTCGACGACGGGCTTGTACTCGGGCCGGCCCGAGCGCGAGAGCGCGAGGATCGCGGCCGAGGTCGTGTAGTTCGCGAGCTGTCCGTCGTGGATCGAGCCGTCCTTCTGCTGGAGCGAGACGAGCCACGCGAGCGCGTTGTCGATCGCCTTCTGGAGCTCGGCGGGGCGCGGCTCGGGCACGCACTGGAGCGCGCCGACCGCCATCGACGTGATGCCGGCCGAAGGATCGCCCGGACGCGCCTCGAAGATGCCGTTCTTGCTCTTCGCGAGCAGGAACTGGGCGCCGCGCTGCAGGGCAGCGAGCGCCTTGGCCTTGTCCGCGTCCTCGAAGCCCGGGAGCGGCTTCACGGCGGTCGTGCTCGCGCTCGACGTGGTCGTCTTCGCGTAGATCTCGCACAACGCGAGCGCCGCGCGCGCGCTCTCGATCACCTTGCCCTTCGGGCCGTCCCATGCGCCGTCGGCGCCACGCTTCGCGACGAGCTCGTTCGCGAGCTTCTTCAGCGCGTCCTTCTCCGCGGGGAGCGCGATGCCCGTCGCGGCCGGCGCGGCGGCGGCCTGGCCCGCGAACGCGAGCGCCTTCGCGAGGAGCGCCTTGCTCTCGGCGTCCGCGTGGCGCGAAAGCGCCATCACGGCGAGCGCGTTCTGCTCCGCGATGCGCTCGCCCGTGGCGTCGGCGTCGTGGATGGCGCCGTTCACCGCCTGGCGTGCTGCGAGGAACTCGAGCGCCTTCGCGACGAACGGCCCGTCGACGCGGCGGTAGTGGTCGGGAGCGTCCGCGAGCACGGCGAGGACCCACGCGGTGCCCTCGACGCCGCCGGCGTAACTGCCCGACTTCAGGTCCTGCGTCCCGCGCAGCCACGCGACGATCTTGCGCAGCTCGCCCTTCAGGTCGACGTCCTTCGCGGCCGGCGCCGCTGCAAGCTTCGCCCCGGCGTCGGCGCTCCCTGCGGCCTTCGATTCGGGCGCCCCGGTCGGGGGCGCGCTCGGCGCGGCGTGCGAAGCGGGGACGATCGTGGTGCTCGACTCGACGCCGCAGGCGGCGAGCGCGAGGACGAAGGGGAGGACGAGGAAGCGGGCGGTGCGTGCGCTCATGGCGCGGGATTCTACCCCTCGCGCGCGGCCGTTCTACCGCGGCGCGCCGCGCCGTTCCGCCGCTCGAGCCCGTGTCGCGCACGCGCCGCGAGAATTCCGCGATCGCGCTGCGCACCAGCGCGTCGGGCGCGCTCTTCTCGCGCGCTAGGATACGGCGTCATCGGGGTGTCCCCGTCTCCGCTCGCGCAGCGCTTGGCGTCTCGCGCGCTCCGCCCGACCTGGCTCCGACTCGTGTCATGCCGTACCCCTTCCGACCGTACTCCATCCCGCGCCGCGCCGAGGACGAGATGCGCGCCCGCGCCGCGGCCTTCGCCGACGAGCTCGCTTCGCGCCGCAGCGTGCGCGCGTTCCGCGCGGATCCGATCCCGCTCGACGTGCTCGACGCGTGCATCCTCGCCGCGAGCCGCGCGCCCTCGGGCGCGAACCGCCAGCCGTGGACGTTCGTCGTCGTCACCGACGCCGCGGCGAAGCGCGCGATTCGCCTCGCGGCCGAGGAGGAGGAGCGGAAGAGCTACGCGGAGCGCATGGACGACGAGTGGCTCGCCGCGCTCGAGCCGCTCGGGACCAACTGGGAGAAGCCGTTCCTCGAGACGGCGCCCGCGCTCGTCGTCGTCTTCCGTCACGCGTACGGCTGCGAGCCCGGACCGTGGAGCGTGTCGAGCTCGAAAGGCGAGCGCACGTATCAGAACTACTACTCGCAGGAGTCCGTCGGCATCGCGTGCGGGTTCCTGATCGCCGCGCTCCACCACGCGGGGCTCGCGACGCTGACGCACACGCCGAGCCCGATGAGCTTCCTCGCGCGTGTGCTCCAGCGTCCGGAGAACGAGAAGGCGTTCCTCCTCCTGCCCGTCGGCTACCCGGCGGAGGACTGCACCGTGCCCGCGATCGAGCGGAAGCCGCTCGACGCCGTGCGCGTGCGAGTCTAGCGGCACCGGGCCGCGCGCGTTCGCCGCGGACGGGCTCGAGCCCCGCGCCGCGCGGTCCGCGCTCGGGCGCCGTGCGCGCTCAGGCGGAGCGGGCGCTCCTCCCATCGCCGGAGCGCGTGCCGGACAAGGGCGCATGGCGTGCGCGGCGCAGCGTCCTACGGTGGAGGCGTGCTCCAAGGGGCGCTCGGGCGCGCGATCGTCGCGTCGACGTGTGGCGCGCTCCGCGGAGGACGAGGAGGTGTCCGGCGATGTCTGCGCGTCATCCTCGCGTTCGTCCGTTTCCGGGTCATCGCTCCATCGAGGGCTTGCTCGCGCTCGCGTGCTGCGCGGGCTTCGCGCACGGAGCGCAGGGCGGCGGCGCGTGCCTCGCCTTCGACGGCGTCGACGACTTCGTGCGCGTGGCCCGTACGGCCCTGCTCGAACCCGAGGAGCTGACGGTCGAGCTGTGGGCGTGGATCGATGGTCCGCAGGACTGGAACACGCGCCTCCTGCGCAAGGGCGAGCGCGACGCGTACTTCCTCACCGCGGATCAGGACCTCGACCAGCGCATGCAGCTCCTGGTCACGCGCGGAACGGCGCTGCGCGTCCAGGCGCGCGATCCGGTCCCGCACGTCGCGCGCGCCGGAGCATGGCACCATTTCGCGGGCGTCTGGTCCGTGACGAACGCGCGCTTCTTCGTCGACGGCGTGCAGGTCGCCGACGTCGCGCACGAGCTCGGCGCGCTCACGCACGAGCCACCGACCGACCTCTACCTCGGCGCGGGGCTGCCCGTCACGCTCCAGAACGAGTACTTCGCCGGGCGCATCGACGAGGCGCGCGTCTGGGCGCGCGCGCGAACCTCCGCGGAGATCTTGTCGACCTGGGATCGCCCGCTCGTGGGCACGGAGCCCGGGCTGGTCGCCTACTGGCGCTTCGACGAGGGCTCGGGGCAGGTCGCGCACGACGATTCCGCGCACGGCCACGACGGTCGTCTCGGGGCCACGATCGAGATGGATGCCTCCGATCCTGTGTGGCTCGCCGGCGGCGCCCCGCTCGCGCCGTTCGAGTGCTGGGCCGTCAACTACTGCGCGAGCACGCCGAACTCGTCGGGTCACGCTGCGACGATGGGCTTCACGGGGAGCCTCTCGATCGCCGCGAACGACGCGCGCCTCCACGTGTACGACGCGCCCGCGGGCCACGCCGGGTTGTTCTTCTGCGGCCGTGAGCCCGCGCGCCTCGCGTTCCTCGACGGCTATCTGTGCATCTCGCCCTTCACGCCCGGGCTCGTCCGCCTGCCGCCCGTCGTCGTCGTCGACGGCGACCGCCACGCGAGCCGCGCGCTCGATCTCGCCGCGCCTCCCTCGTCGGTCCAGGTCTTGCCCGGCGACGTCTGGCGCTTCCAGTTCTGGTTCCGCGACGGTGCAGCGGGGGGGACGGGAGCGAACCTGTCCGACGGCCTCGCCGTGCGCTTCTGTCCATGAACGGTCGAGGGCGCGTTTGCGCTCGTCCTTGACTCTCTTCTCCGCCATCCCGAGCATGCCCGTCCGCCGTGCGCGCTCCGCGCTCACCGGCCAGGGACCGACGACCGCGCATGTGGAACTACCTCGTCGACGATTGGTGGGGGCTCCTCGGAAAGCCCTGGGCACCGATCGTGCTCGCGCTCGTCGCGGTGTTCTGCGGAGCGCTCGTCGGGACGGAGCGCGAGCGGAAGGAGAAGCCCGCCGGCGTGCGGACGCTGGTGCTCGTCAGCCTCGGCTCCGCGACGTTCACGATGATCTCGTTCGCGTTCACGACCACGACGGGCGATTCGGGCCGCGTGGCCGCCCAGATCGTCACGGGCATCGGTTTCCTAGGCGCCGGCGTCATCCTGCACGGCGCGAGCGGCGTGAGCGGCACGACGACGGCGGCGACCGTGTGGATGACGGCAGCGACGGGGATGACGGTCGGCGCGGGCTATGGGCCGGCGGGCGTCGCGCTCAGCCTGCTCACCCGGCTCGCGCTGACGGGCATCCACGGTTGGGAAGCGCGCGCCTTCGGCCCGATGCGGAAGGCGAAGGTCGAGCTCGCCTTCGCACCCGATCACGGCAAGGCGCGTGTGCGGATCGAGAAGCTCCTCGAGGATTTCCACGTGCACCAGGTCGTCGAGCACGACGTGCCCGCCGCGGAGGGCGCCCACCGGATGACGATCCGCTTCGAGATGCCGCGCCGGCACAGCCGCGACTTCCTCTACCAGCTCGCCTGCCTGCCGGAAGTACGCGAACTCGACTGCCGCGACGAAGCGTGAGTTCGTTCCGCGCCCGAGGCCGCTGTCGCGTGCGGCTCAGCGCAGCTTGACCGCGGTGCCGTACGCGAGGAACTCCGCGGCGCCCGTGGCGATCTCGCAACCCGCGAAACGCAGCCCGACGATCGCGTCCGCGCCGCGCAAGCGCGCTTCCTCGAGCATCCGGTCGAGCGCCTCCTCGCGCGCCTGCGCGAGGAGCTTCGTGTACTCGTGGATCTCGCCGCCGACGAGGTTCTTGAACCACGCGTTCACGTCCTCGCCGACGTGGCCGCCGCGGACGTGCTCCGCGCGCGAAGGCCCCAGCGTCTCGCGGATCTCGCGGCCGGGGACGGTGTCGGTCGTGCACAAGATCATCGCTTCACCTTGGTGTACGGATCGTAGGGGAGCGTGCGCATGCGATTGCGCAGCGTCAGTCCGAGGAGCAGGAAGAGGCCCGCGGTCAGCGCGAGCACGCAGACCTTCGGGAGCAGGTCGAGCTCGCACGTGCACTCGGTCCAGACGAGCCAGCCAGCAAGGCCGATCGTCGCCAGGACGATCAGCGTCCACGCCAACGGGGAGAGCGTGCGGGTGACGGGCGATTGGGCGATGCGCGCCCACTCGTGGTCCTGCGGTTCCGGGCGGGGCGGCGTGGCGCGCGAGCACTTCGATCTCGCGCAGCTCCGCGAGCTCCTTGGCGAGCCGCGGTTCGCGCGCGAGTCGCGCCTCGAAGGCGGCGCGCTCCGCGGGCGCGAGCTCGCCGTCCGCGTACGCCATCGCGAGGAGCTCGTCCGCCGTCGGTTCGCGTTCGTCCGGCTTCATCCGTCGCCTCCGTCTCCGTCGCCGACGCCCACTTCGTCCAGGAAGCTCTTGCCCAGCGCGTCGCGCAGCCGCCGGCAGCGCGTGGAACAGGCGCGACGACCGTGCCTTCGGGGATGCCCTAGCGAGCGCGCGATCTCCTTGTACGAGCACTCCTGGAAGTGGCGCAGCGCGAGGATCTCGCGGTCGCGCGCCGAGAGCGTCTGGAGCGCGGCGTGGAACGCGGCCGCGCGCTCGTCGGCGAGGATGTGGTCGCCGGGGCTCGCCCCGTCGTCCGCGATGTCGTAGTCCGCATCGTCCGGGTCCGCGCCCGCCGCGCGATCGGACACCGAGCGTGCACCGAGGCGGCCCTTCGAGCGCAGGAAGGAGAAGCACGTGTTGCGCAGGATGCGATGGAACCACGGCAGGAAGGGCTCGCCCTCGCGGAACGAGTCGCGCGAGCGGTAGACCTTGAGGAACGCTTCCTGGCTGAGCTCCATGGCATCGTCGCGGCTGCCCACGAGCGAATGCGCGACGCGGAAGGCGCGGCCGCGCAGCCGTTCGACGAGCTGGTCGAACGCCGCGGGGTCGCCGCCCTTGGCGGCCAGCATGAGCTGCGTGGCGTCGTACGCCATCGACTCGGGCCCGTACCCGGCGAGGTCCTCCTTCTTCACGGGCTCGCCCTGGAAATCCGGCGGCGTCGGCATTCAGGCCCCGCCCTCCGCTGCGAGCGCCGTCGCGAGCACCACCCGGGCCGCGCGCTCGGCGGCGCCGGCAGGTCCGAGGCGCTCCGCGGCGCGTTCGAGGCCCGCGAGGCACTCCGCCCGCCACGCGGGGTCCACGTGGGCGCGGACGAGCGCTCGCTCGACCGCTTGTGCGGGCC
>JADJNY010000002.1 GCA_016714045.1 Planctomycetota bacterium
GGCGGTTCCTGGCAAGCGCGCGATGTCCTCAGGCTCGACCCAGACTCAGGACCCACTCTTAGGGGATGGCCAGCACGGCAGCCTTCAACGCCTGCGGCAGGCTGGGCCATCCGCGGACAAGCTCCGCGAGTTCGGGATCTAGAGAGCTGTCTGCGGGCCGACGCATCGTCTCGCACGGTGTCGCGTGGTATTGGGCTGCTGGGGAATCTGCTGGGGGGGGCAGAAGCCGCGTTCGTAACCTGCCTATTCCCGGGGTTCTGAGCCTGGCTGCTGGTTTCCAAATCGGGAGTCTTGGTTGTGCCTCCTCGGACTGCTGTCCCGATGACGGCAAGGACGGCAGCGCGGATCGAGGGCGGAAGGGCATTCCAGGACCGGATCACGGTAGCGAGTCCGGTGTCGATCTGATCCGGTTGGGCAAGCAGGGGACCAAGACACCCCGTTCCTTGCATTGCAAGATCGCTAGAAGTGGCTGTGCAATTGGGACGATTGCTATCCTCCGAGCGCTGCGTGTTTCGGGTTCGAGTACCGCCAACGCCAGGGCGTGAACCTGTGGATGATCCACGCGTGCGCCACGACCACCCGCCTGCGAGTGCCTACAGATGCTCGTGGATGCGCCCGCTTGCGACCACTTCTGGCCGCTGTGCAGAATCTCGCAAGTTCCTTCCAATCCAGGGGGTTGCGTCGCTCGCGGACGGTAGGCCCAGGCACCTTCACAGCGTGGAGGTTACAGGTTCGAATCCTGTGTTGCCCACCAACCTCCTCTCGCGCGCAGTCGATGCGTTCGTGCGCGAGTTCCGAGCGCGAAGCCGAGCGCGCTCCTTCGGACGCCGGGCGTCCTGACCCGTTGGTCGTGCAGCGTGCAACGTCGCTCGCGCCGACCGCCTCTCGACACGGAGCGTCATGACCCAATCCCTCCAAGAGCGCCACGCGCCGAACAACAAGTGCTTCGGGTGCGGCCCCGCGAACCCGAAAGGCCTGCGCATCCGGAGCTTCGTCGAGGGCGACACGGTCGTCTGCGATTGGACGCCCGAGGAGCACCACGAGGCCTTTCCCGGCATGCTGAACGGCGGAGTCGTCGGCGCGCTGTTCGACTGCCACTCGAACTGGACCGCGGCGTGGCACCTGATGACGAAGAGCGGTGCTTCCGAGCCGCCGAGCACCGTCACCGCCGACTTCCACGTGAAGTTGAAGCGCCCGACGAACTCGAAGAAGCCCGTGCGCCTCGTCGCGCGCGTCGTCGAGTCGACCGCGGACCGCGCCGTGATCGAGGCCGAGCTCTCGAGCGACGGCAAGGTGACCTCGACCTGCCGCGGGACGTTCGTCGCGGTGCCCGAAGGTCATCCGGCCTACCACCGCTGGAACTGAGCCGCGCGCCACGCTCGTCGCGCGCCGTTCGCTCTGCGCGCGCGCCAGAGACGCTGGAACTGAGCCGCGCGCCCTTCGGTCCGCTCCCTCACCTCAGAGCCGCACGTCCAACGTGACGATCGGCCCCGCGAGCGTGTAGTCGAGCTCCGAACCCGCGCCCGGGTCCTCGCGCCAGCTCCAATGGCGCCAGCCCGCGCGCAGCGCCACGTGCGGGTCGAACCACCAGCCGACGCCGAGCTCGATCGTGCGCCGGTCCATTCCGGAGCCGTCGCCGGCGAGCAACGCTGCGCGGAACGCGCCGTACGCGACGAAGGGCGCGTCCGACGCGCGCCATTCGAGCTCGAGGCCGAGGTCGAAGCCGTACCCGCGCGCGTCGTCGCGTCCGGTTTGCGCGCCTGAATGGAGCCGCACGTCGCGTTCGACGAGCACGAACCCGAACCAGGGCGTGAACGACATCGACGCGTCGAACGCCACGGTCGGCGCGAACACGACGTCGAGCTCGCGCGCTTCGAAGTCGCTCGCGACGCGCGCGGGGCCCGCGACGAACAGGCCGCCGAAGTCGAGCTGGTGGCCCGCCTCGACGTCCTGCGCATCCGAGCCGGACGCCGTCGACAGCTCGACGCGGAGCTCGGACGTGGTGGTGACGCCCGCTGCATCCGCTCGCGGCTCGCTCCCCGTCGGGATGCGCGCGCGCGCGGCGAGGGCGAAGGCCGAGCCGTCCTCTCCTTCGACCGTCTCTGTGGTCGTCGCGCAGGACCTCGCCATCGCGAGCACGCACGCCGCCGGGAAAGCGATCGAAACCCGGCGGGGATGGAACATGCTCGCACCTGCGCCGACGCCGTCTCTCACACGGAGAGCGCGACGGCTCGCCCTTCGCGTGCAGTCTCGCTCGCGGCGATCGCGCTCGGAATCCGCTCGAAGGAGCAGGGCTCTGCGCAGCCCTGCGCAGGCAGCCTCAGCGCGGTCGCACGGCGAGCTCGAGCGTGCGCGTCGCGCCGGCCTCGATCTCGAAGTCGAGCGTCGCGGGCTCGACCGCGTGGTCGCGCGCTTCGATCACCAGGCGATAGCGGCCCGGCGCGAGCGGCCGTTCGAACTGGCTCTCGTGGCGCAGGGAGACCTCGCCGGGCGTGGGCGTCGTCGAGAGCGACGTGTCTCCGTTCGCGCTCGTGTAGACGTAGCGGTGGAAGGCGCCGTCGACGGCGGCTCCGTCGGCGCGCGTCAGGCGGCACGTCCCGCGCGCGTCGTCGCCCGTCAGGCCGCGCGGGAGCACGCGCACGCGTCCGCCGAGCGCGAGCGTGAGCTCGACCTTCGTCTCGCGGCCGGGCTCGAGCACGATCGCGTGCTCCTCGGGCAGCGTGGGCGCGCTCGAGAGGACCTCGAAGCGCGACGGTCGCACCGTGATGCGGTACCGGCCGGCGGGAAGTCCCGACGCGTGGTACACGCCGCCCTCGAGCTGCGCGATCGCGTCGTTGGGCTCCGCCGCGTCGCCCTCGGCCGTGAACTCGACGTCGAGGCGCGGCGGGAGCTTCGTCTCCGTCGCGGGCGGCACGAGCACGAGCTCCGCCTTCGGCGCGGCGGGGCCGAGGTCGACGTCGACGAGCTCGTCCTCGCGCCGCGTGTTCGCGGGGAACTCGTGCTTCCGCGGCTCGGTGTCCGGCACGCGATACGAGAGCGTCGCGTCGACGCCGAGGTCGACGACGAACGCGAGCCTCCCGTGGTCGTCGGTGAAGTCCGAGACGCCCTGGTCGTCCGCGAAGAGCATCGCCGACTGGTACGCGACCGGCTCCTCGCCGCGGCGCAGACGCAGCACGATGCGGCCGACGTTCGCGCCGAGCACGACGTCCTTCGCGGGCGCCTCGACGACGACCGTCCCAGCGTTCGCGACGCGAGACGCACCGAGGCCGACGAGCACGAGCTTCCACGTCCCGGGCGCGAGCGACGCGAGCTCGAAGCTCCCGTCCGCCGCGACCTTCGTGCGCGCGGTCATCGTCGGCACGTTCGCGCGCGTTTCGCTCGGCTTCGAGGCCACGCGGGCGCCGACGAGCGGCAGCTCTCCGACCCAGGCGTCCCACGCGGGACGCTCGACGAGCTCCGCGTGCACGGAGAGCTTCTCGCGCTCGGCCGCGGTTGCGTCGCGCAGCCACGACGGGATCACGACGCGCCCCGCGATCGAAGTCGTCCCGCGTTCGAGTACGAAGTCGGGCAGCTCGACGTCGTCGCCGGGTTGGAGCTCGACGCGCACGCCCGCCGAGCGCAGCCCGGGGAGCTCCGCGTACACGATGTACGTCGTCGCCTTCGTCGTGGTGAGGTCGAATCGACCGGCCTCGTCGGGCTGCGCGCCGCGCGGACGGCTGTCGTTGTCGAGCTTCGCGGGCCACATCGTGACGTGGGCGAGCTCGAGCTCCTCCTGCGTGACCCCGACGACGCGGCCGCGAACGCGCGCGGTGAGCTCGGCGAGCAGCGTCACCTCGATCGCGCGCTCGGGCCGCGCGAGCGCGGCGTCGACGCCCGACGCGGAGACGGATTCGGGGCGCGCGACGTAGCGCGGGTGCTTGAGCTCGACGCGCAGCGCACCGGGGACGATCCAGGGCTCGGGCTCGACCGCATGCGCGGCGTCCTTCGCGAGCAGCGCCGCGACGTCGATCTCGAAGCGACCTGAGCGATCGGGGTGCGCGCTCGGACCTTCGCTGCGGCCGTCGAGCGTGACGACGACCTCGGCGTCCAGCGCGTCCTCGGGGCGCAGGCCCTGCACGACCCCGACGACACGCGCAGCGCGCGGCGCGGAGGCGTCCGTGCTCGTGTTCGACGCAGGGGCCGATCGCGCGCGCTCGTTCGCGTCGGCGTCGGGCGCGAGCTCGCGTGCAAGCTCGAGCTCGGCGTTCGCGGGCGCGCGCGCGGCGAGCTCCTGGTTCACGGGTTCGAGCGCGGCGGGCGAGGACGGCCACGCGATCCACGCGGCGAGGGCGACGGTCGCGGTTCCGAGGGTGATCCAGGTCTTGAGGGAGAGCATGGCGAGCCAGGCGATGGGGGTGAGGGAGGTCGAAACGGGGAGCGCACTCGCGCGCGCGGCGTCGAGTACGCGCTCGCGCATCGCGGCATGACCGCGCGACGCGTTCGCGAGCAGCGCGGCGCCCGCGAGGCCGGCGGGGAGCGCGGTGCGCAGGTGTTCGAGGCCGCGCATGAGCTGCGAGCGGACGGTGCCGGGCGCGCGGCCGAGCTCGGTCGCGATCTCCGCCGGCGTCCTCTGCAGGAAGAGGTGCAGGCGCAGCACGTCGCGGTACGGCGCGGGCGCGTCCTCGACGGCGGTCTTCACGGCAGCGACGGTGTCGTGCTCCTCCTCGACGTGCGCGGGGTCGCGCTCGTCGCGCGGCGCGAGGCGGTCGGGGTCGACGCGGCGCGCGCGCGAGCGGCGGGTGCGCGCGGCCTGGTTCGACAGGATGCCCAGCAGCCACGGGAGGAGCGGGCGGCCGGTTTCGTAGCTCGCCCGTCGGTCGATCGCGACGAGGAAGGTCTCCTGGACGAGGTCCTCGGCGGCGTTCGCGTCGCGCGTCAGGTGCGCGGCGAGGCGCAGGAGGTCGGGCGCGGTGCGGTCGAAGACCTCGCCGAGGGCGTCGAGGTCGTTCGCGGTTCGGAAGCGCTCGTAGAGGGGCTCGAGCTCGGTCATCGGGGGCGATTCCACCTGGAGGAAGGCGGCGTGGCACGAATCGGGGGGAAATTCGTGGGGAGGACCGGTTCACGCGGTCCGCGCGCTCGACGAGCGCGTCAGAAGAGCTCGCCTTGGTGCTCGCTCGGGCCGCGCGGGGTGCTCGGGAGCCACTCGCTCCGGTTCAGGCCGAGGCGGCGGCAGGTCACGTCGAAGAGCTGTTGGACGGTGTTCCAGCGCTCGCCCGAGCCGCGCATGCGCGCGCCGAAGTCGGGGGTGTTGTGGCGGCCGGAGCGCATCTCGAGCAGCGCGGACTCGACCTTCTTCGCGCGTTCGGGGAACGCGGCGTGGAGGCGTTCGAGGAAGACGGGCTTCACTTCGGCGGGGAGGCGCAGGAGGACGGTGAACGCGCTCTTCGCGCCGCAGTCGGCGGCGCGCTCGAGGAGCTTCGGCACGTCGCTGTCGTTCAGGCCGGGGATCAGCGGCGCGATCGCGATGCCGGTCGGGATGTCCGCTTCGGAGAGCGCGCGCAGCGTCTCGAAGCGCTTCTGCGGCGCGGCGGCGCCGGGCTCGAGCTTGCGGCCGACGTCGTCGTCCTGGAACGGGATCGACAGCGTGACGTGCGCGAGGCCTTTGTGCGCGAGCTTCGCGAGCACGTCGACATCGCGGCGGACGAGTGCGCTCTTCGTGATCAGCATCACGGGCTGGCGATGCTCGAGTGCCACCTCGAGGCAGCGTCGCGTAAGCTCGTAGCTCGCTTCGAGCGGCTGGTAGCAGTCCGTGTTGCCCGAGAAGGCGACCGGCTCCTTCGTCCACGAGCGGCGCGCGAGCTCGCGCGCGAACACCTCCGGCGCGTTCGTCTTGACGACGATGCGGCGATCGAAGTCGGTGCCCGCGCCGAAGCCGAGGTACTGGTGCGAGGGGCGCGCGTAGCAGTAGGCGCACGCGTGCTGGCAACCGCGGTAGGGGTTGACGCCGAAGCGGAAGCCGACGTCGGGGCTCTCGTTCTCGACGATCAGCGAGTGCGCGTCCTCCTCGAAGACCTCGAGTGCCGCCTCGGGCGGCTCGTCGAGCCATTCGATCGAGCGCGAGAGCCAGGGATTGGGCGGGTTCGAGACGAGGCGGGGCATGCGGAGTGCGTCGAGCCGTTCACCGCTCCCACCCGAGCGCCGCCGCGCGCTCGGAGGCGTGGCGTGGAGGCATCGGAGCGCGCTCCAGCGCGGGCGTCAAGGCGTGGGCTCGATCACGGCGGCAGCACAGGGCCCCAGTCCGGCCGTTGCACACCGATGGGGGCTCCGCTGGCGCGCGCCGCGGGGAGGAGGGCGCGGAAGGACCTCGGTTCGCGATGGGCGCCGCGGACCGCGGCTCAGAAGATCGACCCCAGGATCAAGAACACGTTCGTCTCGCCGCGCTCCGCGAGGCCCATCCCGACGAACATCGGGCCCAAGAACGAGTCGAGCGCCAAGAACACCGAGCCCGAGTACAGGAGCCCTTCCAGCTCGATCTCGCCGCGGTCCGCGAAGACGTTCCCGAGCTCGAACGACCCGCCGACGTACGCGGACACCGGCGCGCGCCAGCCTTCGCGGAAGCCGAAGTGGTGGTACGCGAGCGCGCGGGCGACGAGCGCGTGCGAGCCCGACAGCTCGTTCGGCGCGAAGCCCGACAGGCGCAGGAAGCCGCCGAGCGAGTATCGGTTCTCGACGCCGCTCTCGTCCTGGAGCGTCGTGTCGAACTCGCCGCCGAGCACGAGCGTGTTGGCGCCCCACGACACCGCCGTGTCGTGCTTCGCGGTCATGAGCTCCGAGTTCGTGCTCCCGCCGAGATCGCTGAGCGTCGCCTGCACCTTCACCTCGCCGATCGAGCCGCGGCGCGGGAAGCCCGTGCTGTCGAACGTGTCGTACGCGAAGGCCGCCTCGAGGCCCCCTTGGTCGAAGCTCGCGCTCTGGAACGCGGTCGGATCGCCGACCGCGAGCGCCGCGCGGCCGTTCTGGTGGAAGACGCCCGCGCGCACTTCGCCCCAATCGCCGAGCAACGCCCCGACGTCGAAGCCGACCTCGACCCCATCGACGTCGAACTCCGCGACCGTGTCCGTGCCGAGCGGGAGCCCGATGCGGCGGCGCTCGTAGCCGACGCGCGGCGCGACGAAGAGCGGGCTACCCGGCGCGAGCGGCTGCAGGTATTCCGTCTCGAGCAAGACGCTCTCGCCGAATTCCGCGCGCGTGCGCCACTCCGCGCCGTAGCGGTCGACGGGGCGCAGCACGAAGAGGCCCGCGAGCGTGATCCCGCTGCCGCCCGACAGGTTGGCCTGGCTCGACGCGCCGAGTCGCAACGACCACGGGCCCGTCGACTTGTCGCGCGCGTCGACCACGAGCTCGGCGGTCTCCTCGTCGCCCTCGAGCCGGAAGTCGACTTCCTCGTACAGGTCGAGCCCGAACACGCGCGCGTAGTCGCGGTGGAGCCGCGCAGGGTCGATCGGCTCCCCGATCGGGCTCGTGATGCGCTCGGCGACGATCTCGGGCGCGACGCGACCGGAGCCCTCGACGCGCACCGCGCTCAGGACGGGCAACGGCTTCTGTCGCGCTGCGCGCTCGCTGGAGCGCGCGCGCCATGCAGCTGGGTCGAGCGCGAGCTGCGCCAGCGCGTCCTTCCGCGCGAGCACGGCGGTCTTGCCCTCGGTGACGATGTCGAGCGCCTGCGCGTGGGACAAGAGCGAGCGCTGCTTCAGCTGCAGCACGAGGTGCACGTCGCCGGGGCCGAGCTCCGATGCGTGCGCGCGGCGCGATTCGGCTTCGTGCAGGCGCAGGATCTGCTCGCCGACGTCGATGTAGGACGTGATGGCGTCCTTGGACGCGAGCGGCGGTGCGAGCTCGATCGCGAGCACGACCTCGGCACCCATCGCGCGCGCGACGTCGACGGGAAGCGCGTTCGACAACGTACCGTCGGTCAGGAGGCGTCCCTCGAGCTCCACCGGCGGGAAGAGACCCGGGAGCGCCGAAGCCGCGCGCACGGACGCGCCGAGGTCGCCGCGGTCCAGGACGACGGCGTCGCCCGTGCCGAGGTCGGTCGCGACGGCGCGGAACGGCGTCGGCAGGTTGTCGAAACCGCGACTCGTGATCGCGGGCAGCGCGAGCGACTCCACGAACAGCGTCCAGCGCTTCGCCGCGAACACGCTGCGCGGGAGCGCGAGCGTCCCGCTGCGGAAGCCCACGGACAGGTCGAAGAGGAAGTCGCGGTCGTCGACCTTGCGGCGATACGTGCGGTGCTCGCGCGGCGCGCGGTCGAGCAGCGCCTCGTCCCAGTCGATGCTCGAGAGCGCCGCGTGCAGACCCTGCGGCGTGTTGCCGGCCGCGTAGAGCCCGCCGACGAGGGCACCCGTGCCCGTGCCGACGACGGCGTCGACGGGGACGTGGAGCTCCTCGAGCGCCTCGAGCACGCCGACGTTCGCGAGCCCGTACGCGCCGTCACCGCCGAGCACGAGCACGACCCGCGGCCGCGCGGTCGCGTCCGACCCGCCACGGACGGGGGGGAGCGCGCTGGCGGGGCTCGTCTGCGACGGGGCGCTCGATCCGACGGCGGGCCACGCGGTCGTCTCGGTCGTCTCCACGCGGTCCTGCGGCGGAAGCGCGGCCGCGCCCGGGAGGGCGGGCGCGGCGGCGAGGACGAGCGTGAGCCAAGCAGGCCGGCAGGGCATCGACGGCATCGTACCGTGCGACGCGCCGTGGGTTCGCGGGCCGAGCGCCGGCAATCGGCTCGACCGTACCACGGCGGGGAAGGCGTCGAGGCGCGGCGAATCGTGCGCAACTTCGTCCGGGTCGCGGGTTCATCCTCCCGCCGGCCTTGCGCCCTCCTCCCAGCGCGGCGAGCATCGATCGAGTCCCGCGGGCCACGCGTCCGCACGAGAAGGAGCCGTTCCATGACTGCGGAAGTCCCGCCCGTCGCTTCGTCGTCCCCGGCCTCCGAGGGCGCCGCGTCCTCCGCGTTCGAGCGCATGTGGTCGCGCCGCCTGCTCCTCGGCGCCGGCGTCGGAGCGGGCCTGGCGCTCGCGGGTTCGCGCGGCGCATCGGCCCAGCTCCCGACTTCGACCCAACCCGCGGGCTCGCGACGACAGCTCGCGCCCGTCGAGCCGGGCGACCTGTTCGTGCTCGTGAACCGGACGTCGCAGGGGTGGAGCGAGCCGCTGTGGGCCGAAGCGACGGCGCGCGGCTACCAGGGCTACCTCGAGTGGCAGCTCGACCACCAGGCGATCGGCGACGCGGCGCTCGACGCGGTGCTCACGGCGTTCCCCTCGATCTTCATGACGTCCAAGCAGATCCAGGACGGGTACGTCGTCCCCGGCATGACGAACGTGGCCGTCGCGGAGCTCAAGAAGGCGTGCGTGCTGCGCTCGATCCTGAGCCAGCGCCAGCTCTTCGAGCACATGGTCGAGTTCTGGACCGACCACTTCAACATCGATCAGTCCGACGGCGAGAACCAGGTGCTCAAGACGACGGACGACCGCGACGTGATCCGCGCGCACGCGCTGGGCAACTTCCGCGACCTGCTCAAGGCGTCGGCGCACTCGGGCGCGATGCTCTACTACCTCGACAACTTCTCGAACCGCAACACGGGCGTGAACGAGAACTACGCGCGGGAGATCATGGAGCTGCACACGCTCGCGCCGGGCAACTACACCGAGACGGACGTGCGCGAGCTCGCGAAGATCCTGACGGGCTGGACGATCTGGCGGCAGGCCGATGCGAACTACGGGACGTTCCGCTATCGCAGCGAGTGGCACGACAACGGAGCGCACACGGTGCTCGGACACGTGTACGGTCCGAACGGAGGACAGGCGGAGGGCGAGGCGGCGCTCGATCAGCTCCTCGACCACCCCGCTTGCGCGAACTTCATCGCGACGAAGCTCTGCAAGTGGCTCCTTTCCTACGCGCCGCCGCAGTCGGTGATCGACGACGTCGCGCTCGCCTACACACGCACGAACGGCGACATCAAGACGATGATCCGCACCGTGTTCAAGCCGGACAACGTGCAGCTCGCGGCGCCGCACCTGCAGCCCAAGCTCAAGCGGCCGTTCGCGTTCGTCACGTCCCTGATGCGCGCGACGAACGCCTCGTTCACGGGGACACCCACGACCGGCGCGCAGACGCTGCTCAACGAGCTCGTCAAGTTCGGGCACATGCCCTACGCGTGGGGGCCGCCGGACGGCTATCCCGATCGCGAGGACTACTGGGGCAATGCGGTGCTCCCGCGCTGGAACTTCGCGTCGCGGCTCCTCGACAACTTGCTCAACGGCATCTCGGTCGACGTGACGGCGCTGTTCGCGGGCGTCAGCCAGGCGCAGTGCGCCGAGCGCTGCAACCAGCTCCTGTTGGGCGGTCGCATGGACCCCGCCGACGTGGCGGAGGTGCACGCGTTCGCGATGTCGTTCCCGAGCCTGACGACGCAGGCGAAGCGCGAGTCGCTCGCGCTCGCAGCGTCTTCCCCGAGCTACCAACACGTCTGAGAGGAGCCTCGCCATGCAGCACGACCCTCGTCGAGATCACGACCACGGCGGCCTCTCGCGGCGCGAGTTCGTCGGCAGCACGGCGCTCGCCGGCGCCGCGCTCGTCACCGCGCCGGCCTGGCTCCCGCGCGCGAGCTTCGCGCGCACGCTCGCGGGCGGACCGCGCGACGTGCTCGTCCACGTCTACTTGCGCGGCGGCGCGGACGGGCTCTCGATCGTCCCGCCCGTAGGCGATCCCGAGTACTACCTGCGGCGTCCGACGCTCTCGATCCCGCCGCCCGGCGCGGCGAACGGTGCGACCGCGCTGCCGGGCACGACCCTGTTCGCGTTGTCGCCCGCGGCCGCGCCGCTGCTCACGCCGTACCAGGCGGGCAAGCTGCTCGTCGTGCACGCGACCGGGCTCGTCGATCCGTCGCGCTCGCACTTCGACGCGCAGAAGTACATGGAGCTCGGCACCACGGGCGCGTTCGCCGGTCAGACGACGACGGGTTGGATCGGACGGCATCTCGCGAGCTCGACGCCGCTCGGGAACGGCCTCCTGCGCGCGATGGCGCTCCAGGACGGGCTCCCGACCGCGCTCGTCGGCGGCCCGGCGTCGCTGCCGATCAAGGACCCGGACGGCTTCGACCTCGCGGGGCAGCTCTCGACGAAGGCGGCGCGGCGCCTGCGCATCGCGAACATGTACGCAGGCGAGCCGGCGCCGCTCGGTCCCGCCTCGACGGCGACGTTCGGCACGGTCGACCTGCTCAACGGGATCAGCTTCACGGGCTACGTCCCGGCGAACGGGGCCGTGTACCCGAACTCGACCTTCGGGAACCAGCTCAAGTGGACCGCGACGATGATCAAGGCGGGGATCGGCCTCGAGGCCGTCTCGATCGACATCGGCGGTTGGGACCTGCACGCGCAGCTCGGCCCGCTGACGGGCACGATGGCGACGAAGACGAGCGACCTCGCGCGCGCGATCGAGGCGTTCTACCTCGACTTGTCGCTCACGCACCTCGACCAGGTGACGCTGGTCGTGATGTCCGAGTTCGGCCGGCGCGCCGGCGAGAACGCGAGCAGCGGCACGGACCACGGACACGGCAACTGCATGCTCGTGATGGGCGGCCACGTCGTGGGCGGACAAGTGCTGTCGAACTGGCCCGGTCTCGCGTCGAACCAGCTCGACAACGGCGACCTCGCGATCACGATCGATCACCGCGACATCCTCGCGGAGATCGTGCTCGACCGGCTCGGGAACCCGAACCTCGGGACCGTGTTCCCGAACTACACGCCGACGCTGCGCGGCATCACCGTCTAGCGACCCGAGCGCACGGAGCGCATCGGGCGTGCCGAAGGCACCGAGAGCACCCCGAGGGCGCATCGAGCGCGCATCGGAGCGGAGCGCGCGTTCGCGAGGCGCGCGCTCCGCGCTCGTTCAGCTCTCGTCGCCGCGCGCGGAGGGGCGCGGCTTCGACGCGAGGTACGGGTTCGGCCACGCGAAGTCGTCGTGGCCGTAGCTCGCGGCCGCGTGGCGCGTCAGGTACGGATCGAACAGGTGCGGACGCGCGAGCGCGCACAGGTCCGCGCGGCCCGCCGCGAGCACCGTGTTCACGTGGTCGGCGCCTTGGATCGCGCCGACGGCCATCACGGGGAGCTTCGCCTCGTAGCGGATGCGCTCGGCGAACGGCACCTGGTACATGCGGCCATAGTCGATGCGCGACTTCGGTGAGTTGCCGCCGGACGAGACGTCGACGAGGTCGCAGCCGTGCGCCTTGAGCGCCTTCGCGAACTCGACCGAGTCGGCGATCGTCTGTCCGCCCTCCGCGTCGAGCCAGTCGCTCGCCGAGATGCGCACGAAGAGCGGCTTCTCCTTCGGCCACACCGCGCGCACGGCGTCGAACGCGTCGAGCGGGAAGCGCATGCGCTTCGCGAGGCTCCCGCCGTACTCGTCCGTGCGCTGGTTCGAGAGCGGCGAGAGGAAGCTCGACAGCAAGTACCCGTGCGCCATGTGCAGCTCGAGCACGTCGAAGCCGGCCTCGTGCGCGAACTTCGCCGAGCGCACGAAGTCGGCCGTGATCCGGTCGAAGTCGGCGCGCTCCATCGCCTTCGGCACGTGCCAATCGGGCTTGAAAGGCTGCGCGCTGGGCCCGAGCGTCGGCCACGCGCGCGCATCGCGCAGCGGAGCGTCGCCTTCCCACGGCAGGCTGCACGACGCCTTGCGACCGGCGTGACCGATCTGGATCGCCATCTTCGCGCGCGAGTGGGCGTGCGCGAAGTCGACGATGCGCTTCCACGCGTCGCGCTGCGTCGTGTTCCACAGGCCGGTGCAGCCGGGCGAGATGCGCCCGTCCGCCGCGACGCCGGTCGCCTCGGCGATCACGAGCCCCGCGCCGCCGATCGCGCGCGAGCCGAGGTGCACGACGTGCCAGTCGTTCGGCACGCCGTCGACCGCGGAGTACTGGCACATGGGGGAGACGACGACGCGGTTCTCGAGCGTGCAACCGCGCACCGTGAACGGCGCGAACATCGGCGGCGGCATCGTGCCGTCCTTGGCGCGCTTCAGGCCGTTCGCCTCGCCGTACCAGTTCGTCACCTTCTCGACGAGCGCGGGGTCGCGCTTCGCGAGGTTGTCGTACGTGATGCGCTTCGAACGCGTCATCAGGTTGAACGTGAACTGGAGCGGGTGCTGCGCCTGGTAACGGCGCGAGTTCTCGAACCACTCGAGCGACGTCTGCGCGGCCTTCTGCGTCTTCAGCACGTCGAGCTTGCGCGAGCTCTCGTACGCGGCGAGCACCTTGGGCACGTCTTTCGTGCCGTGCGCCTTGAACGCGTCGGCGAGCGCGATCGCGTCCTCCATCGCGAGCTTCGTCCCCGAGCCGATCGAGAAGTGCGCCGTGTGCACGGCGTCGCCCATGAGCACGATCTTGCCGTGGTGCCAGCGCTCGCACTTCACGGTGGGGAAAGCGCGCCAGATGGAGCGGTTCGTCAGGAGCTCGTGCCCGTCGAGGTGGTCGGCGAAGAGCTTCTTGCAGTACGCGACCGTCTCGGCGTCGCTCGCCTTGTCGAGCCCGGCGCGCTTCCACGTGTCCTCGTGCGTCTCGACGATGAACGTCGAGAGGTTCGCCTCGAAGGGGTACGCATGGATCTGGAAGAGCCCGTGCTCGTTCTCGCGGAAGATGAATGTGAACGCCTTCAGCGGCTTCGTCGTGCCGAGCCAGCAGAAGCGCGCGGTGCGCCAGTCGAGCGACGGCTGGAAGTGCTCGGCGTACTTCGCACGCACGAAGCTGTTGATGCCGTCCGCGGCGAGGATCAGGTCCGCGTCGGCGACCTCCGCGTCGTCCTTCACGTCGTGCTGGAAGCGGACGTCGACGCCGAGCTCCTTGCAGCGCGCGTGGAAGATCTGGAGCAGCTTCTTGCGCGAGAGCCCGCAGAAGCCGTGGCCCGTCGAGCGCACGCACGTGTCGCCGTAGAACGTCTCGATGTCGCTCCAGTACGCGAAGCTCTTGCGGATCGCGGCGAAGCTCTCGGGGTCGGCCGCCTCGAAATTGCCGAGCGTCTCGTCGGAGAACACGACGCCCCAACCGAACGTGTCGTCGGGCTGGTTGCGCTCGTACACCGTGATGCGGGCGTCCGGGAACGCCTTCTTCATCAGGATGGAGAAGTACAGGCCCGCCGGGCCTCCGCCGAGGGATGCGATGCGCATGGGCGCGGATCTTACGACCCTGGGGACGAGCGTCCATTCCCCGACGGGCGCAGTTCGAGCTCGACGCGCGCGCGGTATCCTGGTCCGACTCCATGGAGCACCCCCAAGCCTGGATCGAGACGCTCTCCGCGCTGCGCGCCGAGGGCAGGCCGTGCGCGCTCGTCGTCGTGACGGGCGTCAAGGGCTCCGGACCGCGTGAGAGCGGCGCACGGATGATCGTGTCGGGCGGAGAGCTCGTGTGGGGGACGATCGGCGGTGGCAAGCTCGAGCTCACGGCGATCGAGCACGCGAGCGCGCTCCTCGCGAGCGGTCGCGCGCTCACCGAGACCGTCGCGTATCCGTTGAGCGAGAAAGTCGGGCAGTGCTGCGGCGGCGAGGTGACGCTCTTCTACGAGACGTTCCCTTGGTCGCGCCGCAAGATCGTCGTCTTCGGAGCCGGGCACGTCGCACAGGCGCTCGCGGGGCTGCACGCGTACCTGCAGACGGATCTCGTGCTGATCGACTCGCGCGACGAGGACGAGATCCGGCCCGAGCTGCCCGCGAAGCGCTCGTGGCGCCTCGTGTGCGTCGATCACCCGGAGGAGGAGCTCGACACGCTCCCGGACGACGCGCTCGTCGTGATCCTGACGCACGACCACGCGCTCGACCTCGAGATCGTCGCGAAGGCCGTGAAGCGCGACTTCGCCTACGTCGGCCTGATCGGATCGGAGCGCAAGTGGGAGCGCTTCCAGAAACGTCTCGCGCAGCGCGGCTTCACGCCGGCCGAGATCGCGAAGGTCACGTGCCCGATCGGCGTGTCGAAGCACTCGAAGGAGCCCACCGCGATCGCGATCTCGACCGCCGCGGAGCTGCTCGACGTGCTCGCGCGCACCGGAACGCCGCGCTGAGCCCGACTCCGGAGATGGCGCGCCGCATCTACTGCAGAGCTACTGCCTTCGAAAGTGCTCGCGCCGCGCGAGCATTTCCGCCGTCCCGCCCGCCCGTTGCTGAGAGCCAATAGAACCCCGCGCAAGCCCGGGCCGGTCCTCCGGCCCGTGCTTGTGCGGGGTCCGTGATGCGGAGCACACGCGTGTGTTCCGTTGCGTCCCTTCCCCCGGATCGTCCCATCCGGCAATTGCGCTCCCGATCGACACGGGTCGCGGGCGCTCGCCCGCGCTGAGGCGTCGAGCGCGTCAGCGCTTCGACGACGCCTTGCCCTTCTTCGCCGCGGGTTTCTTGGCCGCGGTCTTCCCCGCCTTCTTCCCCGCACGCTCCGCCTTCTTCCGCGCCGTGTCCGCCGTGATCTCGGCCCGGCTCTTCGGAGTCCTGCTCGCGAGCACGGCCGAATACTCCGCGACGTACTTCTTCGCCGGCATCCTGCGAATCGCCTGCCCGAGCACGTCGAGCGCCAGGTCGTCGACCTTCTTGAACCGGATGCACGCCTTGCCCATGTCGAGCTTCTTCCCCGACTTCTTCCACGCGTCCTGGAACCAGCGCGTGAGCTCGCTCGCGCCTTCGCCGACGTACAAGCCCATCAGGTATAGCGACATGTGCGACTTCTGCGACGCGAGCCCGCCGAACGGCAGCGGCTGCTTCGGATCGCAGTGGTAGCCCGCCGGGAACGTCGAGTGCGGGACGTAGTAGCCGATCATCCCGTACTGCATGCCCTCCTCGTAACCGTCGAGGTTGGCCTTGATCACCTTGCGCACGGCCTCGAGCGCGGCGCGGCGGTCGGCGGGGAGGGAGGCGAGATACTCGGTGACGGTAGTGGCCTTGCTCTGCATGTCGATGCTCCTTTTCTCGTCGGGCGCGCCATGGTCGCCGCGTGTGTTCGAACGCGCAAGCGGCGCGCGCTCACGCCGTCGCGACGGCGAGATCCTTCCGCGCGCGACCGACGAGCGCGCGCTTGTAGATGAGGTACGACGACAGGCACATGAGCGGGATCACGAGCGCGCCGATCACCGGGATCGGCTGCAGTGCGACGAGGATCCAGCGGATGAAGAAGAGCAGGACGCGCGACACGCAGCCGCGCACCGGCGGCACATACCCCCGCAACCCGCTGATCAACGTGAGTCGATAGTAGATGACCCCCGGGATCACCCCGACGATCGGGATCGCGCTCAACACGAACGAGATCACCAAGGTCTTCGGCAGCCGCGCCGAGAGCGCGTCGAGATACCCCTGGAACTGCGCGTCGCTCGCGAACGTCACCGTCTTGCAGGCCTCGCACGTCTGCTGGACCTGCTGCCGCTTGAGTCGCGTCGCGCACACCGGGCAGCGCTTGCGGCCGAGCAGGTCGAAGCGCTGGCGCTCGCGGTCCTCGCACACGCCGGTCTTCGGCGTGCCGAACACGCCGACGGCGCGCGGCGCGGCGACGTCGTGCTTGCACGCGGGACACTGCGTCGCGTGGGGGAGCGTCGGCGTCCCGCAGCGCGCGCACGGGACCTTCGAGGCCTCTTCGCGCTTCTCGTGCCACCGCTTCACGCCGAAGAGCGCGAGCGCGGTCATCGCCGACAGCACGATCGCCGCGACGGGGAACACCACGATGAAGAAGAGGCCGGAGACCGTCCACGTGCTCTCCACCCAGTTCAGGACCGTCTGCAACCCGATGTCGTCCCCGTCGTCGACTTCGTTGACGATCCACAGCGCTCCGCGCCGCAGCAGCGCCACGAAGTAGGTCCCGACGGCGCAGACGACCGACCAGAGGCTCTCGATGCCGAACCCGTGGCGCTGGATGTCCTTGATCGTGCTCGCGGTTTCGCCGTCGATCAGCGCGAAGGACACGAGCAGCGACACGCCCGACTTGATCCAGCCGTCCAGGTCCTCCATGACCGCGCGCACGTCCGCGTTCTTGGCGGCGAGCGTCTCCCCGACCGCGAGCACGAGCAGGATCAGGAGCGCCGTCCAGCTCTTGAACCACTCGGGCGCGTGCGCGAGCGCCTGGATGACCTTGCTGTCGGCGAGGAAGGGGACGTGCTCGCCGAACCGCGCCAGCGCCGACGTGAGGAGCGCGGCGAGGAACGGCCGCGCCGCGAACATCGGGATGCTCGCGAGGGCATAGAGGAAGGAGTGGAGGCTCATGGGCGGGCGGAGTCTAGCCTCGTCGGCGCGCAAGCGGATGCTCCCACGCGCTCCGCCTCGAAGCGTGCTGACTGAGGACGAATCGGCTCGAATCGGCGCTCAGCCCGTCCCGCACGTGCTCCCGATCAGCCGCCGCTCTTCCAGCTCGCCTCGTAGAGCGCCTGCGCCTCGTCGACGGGCTTCGCGGCGATCTCGAGCGTCGGCGTCTCGCGGCGTTCGCGAATGCGCGTCGTGATGTCGAGCCCGCGTGCTCCGCTCGGACCGGCGAGGAAGCCGTGGACGTAGTTGCGCTCGAGGCTGACGAGGTTCGTTCCGCCCGGTCGCAGGAACGCCTCGCACGTCCGGCGGACGCGGAACGTGCCGCGGGCTTCGTAGTCGCGCTCGCCGACGAGCTCGTAGTTGCGGATGCGCACGTCGCCCTCGAGGACGAGCGTGACGACGTTGCCGTAGAGGTGCGGGTGCTCGCGGATCGCCGCGCCGGGTGCGAGCTTCCAATGGAGCATCGTGAACGGAGCGCCGCCCTCGTGGAACCCGAGCGAGTAGCCGGGCGTCGCCTGTTCCTTCATCGCGGGCACGGGCACGCCCGCCAGCCGGACCGCGAGCCCGGCGAGCGCGTGCAGGTACCGATCCTGCCCGACCGCGGAGCGGTCCCCGACGAGGCGGCTCGCGAGCGCGTTGCCGCGCGTGAGGAAACCGGCGAGGTCGAGCGGCGTCGCCTCGGCGTCCTCGTCGGCGTCACCCAACTCGACGGGCCGGCGCGCGATCGTTCCGAGGGCGAGCGCTCCCGCGGCCGCGGCGAGGAGCTGGCGCCGGTGGGGGAGCGCGAGGAAGCGGGGCATGGGGTTCGGGAGCATGGCGGGAGCCTCGGGGCGCGACGTCGGGGTCGTGAGCGCGTGACGCGCTCATGCTCAGGCGGCGGGCCGCCCGCGCGGGCACGGTCGCGCCGGCTTTTTCGCCGGGCGAGGAAGAACCCAGACGGCACGGACTCGACGAGTCAACCCAACGCCATCGGCCTGCCCGCGCCGCTCGGCGCGTTCACCATCGCACTCGAGTCCTTCAGGCCGTTCTTCCTGCGCGCCGTCCCCGCGTCGCGCGCCCAACCTCTCCCTGCCGCGCACCCGATGTTGAGAGCCTCTAGAACCCCGCGCGAGCACGCGGCTAGTCCTCCGGCCCGTGCTCGTGCGGGGTCCGGAATGCGAAGCCGCCAATGTGCTCCGTTGCGTCCCTTCCCCCTTGATCGCCCCATCCGGCAATCGCGTCCCGACCGACACTACTCCCAACCACTCGCGCCGCCAGCACCACGCGCGCTGACCACGCGCACACCGCGCTAAGCTCAACCACCACCATGAACCTGCCCGAACCGAAACCGTGGACCCGTCGCGAAGCGCTCATCGCGCTCAGCGCGCTGGCCTGCGCGCGCCCGAGCGCCAAGGAAGGCAAAGTGAGCTCGAAACCCACCCAGGCGACGCTCCCGACCGTCTTCGTCTCGCACGGAGCCCCGAGCCTGATCCTCGAGGACGCCCCCGTGCGCGCCTTCCTCACCGGCCTCGCGCAAGCTCTCCCGCGTCCACGCGCGATCCTTTGCATCTCGGCCCACTGGACCACCCGCTCGCCGCGCGTCGACGTCTCGACTGCGCCAGAGACGATCCACGACTTCGGCGGCTTCCCCGACGAGCTCTACCGCATGCGCTACGCCGCGCCCGGCTCGCCCGAGCTCGCGAACGACATCGTCGCTCGGCTCGCGTCCTCCGGCGTCACCGCGGAGACGAGCACGCGCGGCCTCGACCACGGCGCGTGGGTGCCGCTGAAGCTCATGTACCCCGCCGCCGACATCCCCGTCGTGCAGCTCGCGCTGCAGCCGCACCTCGGCGCCGCGCACCACGTGGCGCTCGGGCGCGCGATCGAGGGCCTGCGGAAGGAAGGCGTGCTCGTGCTCGGCAGCGGCGGCGCGACGCACAACCTCGGACAACTCGGCGAAGGTGATCGTCCGCCGGGTTGGGCGCGCGCGTTCGACGAGTGGCTCGTCGAGCGCGCCGAACGCGGCGACGAGAGCGAGCTCGTCGCGTACCGCTCGCTCGCGCCGGAGGCCGCGCGCAACCATCCGACGGAAGAGCACCTGTTCCCGCTGCACGCGGCGTTCGGAGCGGCGGGAGCGGGCGCGCACGGGCGAGCGCTGCACCGCAGCTTCACGTACGCGTCCCTGTCGATGACCGCGTTCCGTTTCGACGGAGCCTGAGGCGTCGCGCGCGGCCTCGAGCGGTCGGTCGGTCGCCCCCGTCAGGCCTCGAGCTTCTTCCCGAGCTGCCAGGCGAGCTGGTCGAGCTGGCGGCGCAGTCGGCTGACCTGGCCTTCGAGCTCCGCCATGCGCTTCTCCTGCTCCTCGACCTTCTCCTCGAGCGGGCCGACGCGCGGATCGCGCGCGGGTTGCGCGGGCGCCGAGACGTAGGCCGCGGTTGGCGTCGAGGCGATCGGCGCGCTCGACGTCGTCGGCAGGCGCACGGGCGCGCTCGCGACGGCGTTCAACGGATGCGCGTCCGGCGCGAGCTTCTGCGCGTAGCGTTCGGCGCGCGTGCCCGGCATCGGGTCGAGGCGCACGACGAGGCCGCTCTCGAGCATCGGGCGCAGGATCTCGGTCAGGCGCTCGAGCGTCTCGCACGGCGTCATGCGCGCGACGCGGCCGCGCAGCTCGCCCGGCGCCTGCGGCCCGCGCAGCATGAGCTCGGCGAGCAGCGCCACCTGCGGCGTCTCGAGCTTGAGCAGCGCGTGCGCGTTGTGCCGGAACTTCTCGACGCGGCTTCCTATCGGATGGACCGAACCGACGAGCCCGCGCCGGATCAGCTTCTGGATCGCGACGTTCGTCTCGCCCTCCATCAGGTCGAGCACGGGGTCGCGGTTGTTCTTCTGGTTCGCGCCGAGCGTCACCGAGTTGAGCGTCAACGGATACGCATCGGGCGTGGTGAGCTCCTTCTCGATGAGCACGCCGAGGACCCGGGCTTCGAGCGGTTCGATTTGGAATTCGAGCGTCATGGCGCGTGGATTGTGCGCGTCCACGGCACGCGAGGCAATGCAGCGCCGGTGATCGCGGCGTGTGCCCGTGCAGGCGAGCACCACCCTGCTCGTTCAAGGACCTGCGAGAGCGTCGATCTCCCGCGCGAGGTCGAAATCGCGCTGCGTGAGGCCGCCGGCGTCGTGGCTCGTGAGCTCGATCACGACCTTCGACCACGAATTCGACCAGTCGGGGTGGTGGTTCGCCTTCTCCGCGAGCAGCGCGACGCGCGTCATGAACGCGAAGGCCTCCGAGAAGTCTCGGAACGCGAACTCGCGCCGCAGGCGCGTGTCGACGCGTGTCCAGGCGGGGACCGCCGCCATCGATTGGGCAATGGCCGTGGCATCGAGGACGGGGATGGTGTGCACACACTGAGAGTAGCAGCAGAAACCGTCCCGTCGCTCGCGGGCGTCACGAGGTTGCCCACCGTGGAAAAAAGTCGGGCCTCTCCCGTGCCACCACTCCATGCCGCCGGTAAGGTCGGCCCCGGCCTTCGCGGCGATCCCGCGGCCACCACCAACGACCCCGAGCTCTGCAAGGAGGCCAGCCATGAGTCCGGACCTCCACTACATCCTCCTGCTCTTCGGGCTCTTCGTGGTGCCGAGGCTGCTGGTGCGACTGCGCATCCCGAGTGCCGTGACGAGCCTGGGTCTTGGCATGCTCGCCGGAGCGCTCGGGTTCTTCCACGACGACTCGACGATCGGGTTGCTCAGCACCTTCGGAATCGTGGCGCTCTTCCTGTCGGCTGGCCTCGAACTCGACCTCCAGGAACTCAAACGCGGGGCCTTCCTCCTGTCCGTACATCTGGGGCTACTGCTCCTCGGCGTGTTCCTGGTCGCGTGGGCGTTCACGGAGTGGTTCCGGCTGGAGTTTCGGCCCTCGTTGATCATCGCCTTGGCTCTTCTCTCGCCGTCCACGGGGTTCATCCTCGACTCGCTCGGGGGCTGGAACTTCACGCAACGCGAGGCCGCTTGGGTGCGCTCGATGGCGCTCGCCGCAGAGCTCCTCGCACTTGCCGCGCTGTTCGGAGTGACCCAATCGACCTCCACCCAGACGTTCGTCCTCTCGACCCTGTGTCTCGTGGGGCTGGTCGTGGCCATACCGCCACTCTTCCGGTTCTTCGCCGTGCACATCGCTCCCTATGCGCCTCGCACGGAGTTCGCCTTTCTCCTCATGACCGCCGTCGTCTGCGCGTTCGTGACCCGCAAGCTCGGCGTGTACTACCTCGTCGGGGCCTTCCTCGTGGGAGTCGTCGCGCGGCGCTTTCGAGAGCGCTTGCCTGACCTCTCGTCTCAACGGATCCTGCACGCAGTCGAAGACTTCGGCATGGTCTTCACTCCCTTCTACTTCTTCGCGGCCGGTCTGAAGTTGAAGCCCCAGGAGCTCGGCTGGGATGCCTTGGCCTGTGCTGCTGTCTTCCTCGCGATCCTCCTCCCTGCGCGCGTGTTCCAGGTCGCTGCGCTCCAGCGCTACTTCCTCACCGAGACCCTCACGGCGGGGCTGCGACTGGGTGTTGCGACGCTGCCCACGCTCGTCTTCGCGCTCGTGCTCACGGGCATCCTCAGGGAGTCGTACGCGGTCCCCGAAGCGCTCCTCGGCGGGATTGTCATCTACACCCTCGTCGTGACGCTCTTGCCCGGCTTCCTGGTCGCAAAGCGAGGGGGAGCCGACGACACTCCGAGAGACGGAGCCCTTGGCGAGTCGGCCCGTTCGACGTTCGAGCCCGCTGAACAGCTCGTGGCAAAGACATGAAGAAGCACGAACAGACTATTCCTTTGCTCGATCACGCCGCCATCGGCAACGGACGAGTACTCGCGCTCGTCGCGCCGTCCAGCGCGATCGACTGGTTGTGTCTTCCCCGGTTCGATTCGCCCTCCGTCTTCGCGCGGTTGCTCGATCGCGAGCGCGGCGGAACCTTCCGCTTTCTTGCGCGCGGCGCGGAACTCGAGGGGGATTGCGCGTACGTTGCGAACACGAACGTGACCCGGACGGAGTTCCGAACGGCCGAGGGGACGTTCGAGGTGTTCGACTTCGCGCCGCGACTCCCGCGCGGTCTCGACGTCGAAGTGCCGATCGAGATCACGCGCCTCGTCGTCCCGATCTCCGGTTCACCGGTCCTCGAGGTCGACTTCGACCCGCGCCCTGACTATGCGCGCGCAAACGTGGAGCTCGTCCAGAGCACGCGAGGGATCGAGGTTCGCGGCGGTCCCGCGCCCTTGATGCTCTACACGAACTTGCCTGCGCCCTATGTCATGGAACGGCGAGGCTTCGTCCTCGCCCAGCCTCTCTACTTCGTGCTCACGCACGGGCACCGCGACGATGCGCCGACGCTCGCGAGCGTTCGCCAGGACCTCGAACAGACCGTACTGGGCTGGCGCGCGTGGGCGAAGACGTGCGCGTTGCCCATGTTCGCAGCGGACGACGTACTGCGCTCCGCGCTTTGCTTGAAGCTCCACGCCTGTCACGACACGGGCGCGATCATCGCAGCGGCGACGACGAGCATTCCCGAAGCGCTCGGCACCGAACGCACGTGGGACTACCGGTACTGCTGGCTGCGCGACGCCGCGTTCGTGGTCGAAGCCCTGCGCAGGCTCTCGCACCTCACGGAGGGCGAACGCTTCATGCGTTTCATCCGAGACGTCGTCGAGAGTGGTCCGCTACAGCCTTTGTACGGCCTTGGCGGCGAGCGCGAGATCCCCGAGCGCGTGCTCGGCCACCTCGCTGGTTTCGCGGGCAACGGACCCGTGCGTATCGGGAACGCGGCCGCGCTCCAGGTGCAGAACGACTTGATGGGCGAGGTCGTTCTCTGCCTCGAGACCCTCCTCTCCGACCCGCGCATCGTCCACGAATTGCCGCGTTCCTTCTTCCCAACGCTCCGCAAGATGGTTGAGCAGGCGCTCTCCGTCGCCCGTGAGCCCGATACGGGAATCTGGGAGTACCGCGCGCAACCGCGGCACTACACGTTCTCACGGGCGATGTGTTGGGCCGCCGCGCACCGCGGAGCCGTCGTGGCCAGCCGGTTCGGAGAGCGCGAACTCGCGAAGACGTGGGAGCAAGATGCCGTTCTCCTGCGCGGCGAAGTGCTGGAGCAGGGCTTCAACCGCGAGCTCGGCTTCTTCACGCAGGCGCTCGGCGGCAAGAACCCGGATGCGTCGAACCTGCTGCTTCCCAGCCTCGGGCTGATCGACGCGCGCGATCCGCGCTTCGTCTCGACCGTCGACGCGTACGCCGAGCGCCTCGTGGTGAACGGGATGATGCTCCGGTATCGGCACGACGACGACTTCGGCGCGACGACGAGCGCGTTCACGATCTGCTCGTTCTGGTGGGCGGAAGCGCTGGCGCTCATGGGGCGGCTCGACGATGCGATCGACGTGTTCCAACGCGTCGTCGCGCACCAGAATCCGCTGGGGCTCTTCTCCGAGGACGTCGACCCGGCGTCCGGCCGGCTGCTCGGCAACTTCCCGCAGGCGTATACGCACGTCGGCCTGGTACACGCAGCGATGACGATCGGCGAACTGTTGGACGCACGCGACGGCCGCGTGCGCGCGTGGGCGTGACATGCAGCGCATCCTCCTCGTCTCGAATCGGCTCCCCGTGACGGTCACCACCGAAGGCGGCCTCGTCGAAGTGAAGCGCTCCCTCGGCGGGCTCGCCACCGGGCTCGCGGGCCCGCACGAGCGCACGGGTGGCGTGTGGATCGGCTGGCCCGGCGCGCTCGACGGGGCGAAGCCCGAGGAGCGCCCGGCGATCGAGCGCGCGCTGCGTGCGCAGCGCTTGGTTCCGATCGAGTTGTCGAAGGCCGAACTCGCGGGCTTCTACGAGGGCTTCTCGAACGGCGTGCTCTGGCCGCTCTTCCACTACATGCTCGGGCATGTCGGCCACGCGTCGAACGACTGGGACACGTACGTCGCGGTGAACCGGCGCTATGCGGAGCTCGCGGCCGCGGAATGGAAGCCGGGCGATCTCGTGTGGGTGCACGACTACCAACTCCTCCTCGTCTCCGGCTTCCTCCGCGAGCTCGTGCCCGATGCGCGCATCGGCTTCTTTCTTCACATCCCGTTTCCGTCGTCGGCGGTGTTCCGTGGCCTGCCGCACGCGCGCGACGTGCTGCGCGGCGTGCTCGGCGCCGACCTGATCGGGTTCCACACGGCGTCGTACCTGCGGCACTTCGCGGGTTCGGTCTTGCGGCTCCTGGGCGTCTCGGCAGAGGTCGATCGACTGCCCTGGAAAGGACGCGACGTGCACCTCGGCGTCTTCCCGATGGGCGTCGACGCGCTGCGCTTCCAGGAGCTCGCGCGGAGCGAGGTCGTTCGCACCCACGTCCGCGAGCTCCGACCGCGTCCGGGCGAGCAGCTGATGCTTGGCATCGATCGACTCGACTACACGAAGGGCCTTCCGCGTCGGTTGCGCGCCTTCGAGCGCATGCTCGAGCTCCACCCCGAGCTGCGGGAGCGCGTGCGCCTGATCCAGGTCGCGGTGCCCTCGCGCGGCGGCGTCGGCGCGTACCAGGAGCTGCGCGAGCGCGTCGACGGCCTCGTCGGCCGGATCAACGGCGCGTTCGGTACTCCGAGCTGGACCCCCGTGACCTACCTCCAGCGCGGCTTCGACGCAGCCGGTGTCACCGCGTTGTGCTGCGCCGCCGACGTCGCGCTGGTCACGCCGATCCGCGACGGCATGAACCTGGTCGCGAAGGAATTCGTCGCGTGCCGCCACGACGAAGACGGCGTGCTCGTGCTGAGCGAGCTCGCTGGAGCCGCGCAGGAGCTCGGCGACGCGCTCACGGTGAACCCGTACGACGTCGACGAAGCAGCCGAGGTCTACTTCGCCGCTCTGCG
This sequence comes from Planctomycetota bacterium, assembly GCA_016714045.1. Classification (GTDB taxonomy): domain Bacteria; phylum Planctomycetota; class UBA1135; order UBA1135; genus JADJNY01. Next base: position 25,132 of record JADJNY010000002.1, read on the forward strand.
CATGCCGAAGGAGGAGCGTCGCCGGCGCATGCGCGCGATGCGCGAACGCGTGTTCACGCACGACGTGCATCACTGGGCGGCGGAGTTCCTGGAGCACCTCGCCGGCGTGGAGGGGCCCGATATCGCGCGCGGAACGCCCAACGAGCCGCTTGGTCGCGCCGATGCATCGCAATCGAGTGCTCGTCGGCGCGAGGACGAGGCCCTGTCGAGGGTCGCCGCCGCGCGCGAGCTCGTGATATTGCTCGACTACGACGGCACACTGCGGAGGTTCGAAGTCGAGCCCGGCCTCGCGGCGCCCGACCCGGAGCTGCTCGAGCTGCTCGAGGGGCTCGCGCGCCGCGAACGCACCGAGGTGCACCTCGTCAGCGGTCGACCGCGCGCGGACCTGGACCGCTGGTTCGCGCGGCTCTCCGCCGGCCTGCACGCAGAACACGGACTGTGGTCGCGCTTCCCCGGCGAGGCGTGGACGCGCGCGCGTTTCTCCGTGCCACGGCACTTCGACCGGATCGCGCGGCTCCTGCAGCAGTACGCGGAGCGCGTCCGCGGCGCCTTCGTGGAGCGCAAGGACGTCACGCTCGTGTTCCACTGGCGCGCCGCGGCGCTCGAGTTCGGCGCGCGGCAGGTGAACGAGCTGCGCCAGCACCTGTCCGAGGTCTGCTCTGGGCTCGGCGTGCAGCTCCTGCCCGGGGACCGCGTGCTCGAGGTCCGTCCCGCGGGATTGAGCAAGGCGCTCGCGGCCGACCGCATCGCGGCGCGCTCATCCGTCGAGGCGTTCTTCCTCGCGGTCGGCGACGACCGCACGGACGAGGACCTCTTCGCCGCGCTGCCCGAGCGCGCGCTCGGCGTACACGTCGGGGGCGGACCGACGCGCGCGACGCTGCGTCTCTCCGACGTCGGAGAGGCGCGCGCGTTCTTGCGCCGCCTCTCCGAGAGGAAATGAGCCGGGCGCGCGCTACTTCTGCGCTTTGAGGTCCTTCACGGCCTTCGTCAGCGCCGGGAGCACCTCCATCGCGTCGCCGACGATGCCGTAGTCCGCGACCTTGAAGATCGGCGCCTCGGCGTCCTTGTTGATCGCCACGATCACCTTCGACGTGCGCATGCCCGCGAGGTGCTGGATCGCGCCGCTGATGCCGACGGCGATGTAGAGCTGCGGCGCCACGGTCTTGCCCGTCTGGCCGACCTGCTCGCCGTGCGGACGCCAGCCCGAGTCGACGACCGCGCGCGAGGCGCCGGTCGCGGCGTTGCCGAACGCGGCGGCGAGGTCCTCGATCAGGTTCCAGTTCTCGGGGCCCTTCATGCCGCGGCCGCCGGAGACGACGACGGGCGCTTCCTTCACGTCGAGCTTGCCGCCCTTCTTCGCCTCGATCGCGGTGACGACGGCCTTGCCGTCCGTCGACGCGTTCTTCTTCACGACCTCGGCCGTTCCGCCGTTCTCCAACGCGGCGAACGCATTGGGGCGCGTCGTCGCGACGAAGACGGCGCCGCTCGAACCGAGGTTCGCGAGCGCCTTCCCGCCGAGCCACGCGCGCGTCGCGTTGAACGCGCCGCCCGCGTTCGCGAGCGTGGTGACGTCCGAGAGGATCGTGACGTCGAGCAGCGCGGCGACGCGCGGAGCGACGTCTTTGCCGGTCGCGGTCGCGGCGGCGAGGAAGGCCTTGGCGCCGAGCTCCTGCACGACGCCCGCGCAGTCCCGCGCGAGCGCGTCGGGGCTGTGCTGCGTGGCGCCGGTGAGGCAGACGACCTTGCCCGCGCCCGACTTGCCGAGCGCCGCGGCGGCGTTCTCGGCGCCCGCGCCCGTCACGACGGCGACGACGGAGCCGCCGGCCGCGCGCGCGGCGCCGATGCACTCGAGGCTCGCGCGCACCGGTTGTCCCGAGTTCTGTTCGACGAAGACGACGATGGTGGTCATGGCGTGTTCCTCAAAGGACTCCGGCTTCGCTGCGCAGCGCGGTGACGAGCGCGTTCACGGCGGCGGCGCCTTCGCCGACGATGCGGCCCGCCTTGCGCGGCGCGGGTTGCTCGACCTTGTTCACGACGGCCTGGTTCGCGACCGCTTCGCAGGGCTCTTCCGGGATCGGCTTCGCCTTGACGGCCATGATGCCCTTCAGGTTCGGACGGCGCGGCTCGTTCAAGCCCTTGCTGACCGTGATGACGGCGGGGAGCGCGAACGAGACCGTCTCGACGCCGTGCTCCGTCTCGCGCTTCGCCGTGCCCTTGTCGTTCTCGAGCGCGAGCGACACGACGTCCGTGACGCAAGCCCAACCGAGGTACGTCGCGAGCATCGGGCCGACCGCCGCGTTGTCGCGGTCCGTCGCGACCTTGCCGCAGAAGACGACCTGCGCGCCGAGCGCCTTGACCTTCGTCGCGAGCGCCTTCGCCGTCGAGCGCGCATCGCGCGCGTGCCACGCGTCGTCCTTGAGCACGAGGCCCGTGTCCGCGCCGCGCGCCATGAACTCGCGCACTTCCTTCGACGCGTCGGACGGACCGATCGTGATCACGGTCACGTCGCCGGTGAGCTTCTCCTTCGTCTTGATCGCCTCTTCGACGGCGATCTCGTCGTAGAAAGAGGCCATGTACTGGAGACCGGTGGTGTCGAGGCTCTTGCCGTCGGCGCCCACCTTGATCTGCGCTTCCGTCGTCGGGACGCGCTTGATGCAGGCAGCGATCTTCATGGGTGCGGGCTTTCGGGTTCCAGGGCGGCTTCGCGCCGGAAAATCGAGGCGAGAAGCCTATCCGTGGCCCATTCGAGGGGCAAGGCGCGCGAGCGCGGGTTGCGGCTCGGGTCCCGGATGGCATGCTGACCCGCAGGAGATCGATCCATGGGTTCCTTGAACGACGACTACGACCTCTTGCTGACGGCGCCCAATCCGGTCGAGGCCGCGCTCGCGAAGGACCTGCTCGCGGAGCACGGGATCCCGAGCTTCACGCACGGTTTCGACCGCGACCTCGCCGACCTCGGCACGGGCGTGCACAACGCGATCTCGCGTCCGAACGTGTACGTGCCGAAGGGCCAGCGGGAGCGCGCCCAGGCGATCCTCGCCGAGGCGTGGGACGCGCGACCGTTGCCGGACGATGGTCCCGGCGCGCCCCCGGATGCGAACGATCCGAAGTGGAGCTCCAGCGCCGACGCGCAGGCCGAGGAGGTCGCGTCCCAACGCATCTCCTATTGGCCGATGGTGCTCGGCGTCGCGCTCATCGCGATCGCGTTCGTCGTGTTGTGGGCCGTCGCGGGCCACTGAACACTTCGACGTCTCGTTCGCCGCGCGCGCCGTTCCGAGGGTCTCCTGCGAATCCGCGCGGGCTCAGAACCCGACGACGAGCCCGAGCGCGAAAACGTCGTGCTCGAGGTCTCGGTCCGTGGAGCGAGCGTGATCGAACTGCGCGATCCACCGCGCGCTCGGACCCGCGCCGCGCGTTCCGTCGGCCGTGCGGCGGTCGTCCACGAGGCGCACGAGCGCGGCGGTCGCGACCGTCGTCTCGGCGGCATCGTCGAGGTCCTGCCAGCGCAGGGCGAGCTCCCACTCGCCTGCGATGAGCCCGACGGCGCCGGACGCATTCCACGAGGAGCGCGCGCCCGCGGCCCCGGCGATCGACGGGACGATCGCGCCGGTCGCGGCGTTCGTGACGGGCTCCGGGCCGATCGCCTCGCCGAAGTCGACCCACTCCGCGCCGATGCTCCAACGCGAGCTCGCGTACGAGGCATCGGCGACGAGCGCGGCTCCGTCGTCGAGGCGCGTGTCGTCGAACCAAGCCGCACCGAGCACGAGCCTCGACTCGCTGCCAAGCGCATCGTGCTCCTCGCGCGCGGGGAGCGCCTGGACGCTGACGCGGGCCGAGAGCGCGAACCCGTCTCCCGTCGCATCGCTGCCGTTCTGCACGGCCGCCCACGCGTTCCAGCGTCCGCGTGCGAACGCGACCTCGAAGCCCACGTCGCGACCGTCCCACGCTTCGCCGAGGAAGCTCGAGTCGAGGAAGAGCCGCTCGCGCGCGCTCAGCCCCGAGCTCCACAGCACGGTCGAGCTGAAGCGGCCGACCGTGACGCTCCAGGAGCTCGAGAGCGCGAGCACGAGGAACGCGTCGAGGGTTCCGACGCCGGTCTCCGCGTCGGACGTCGCGGGATCGCCCGCTTCCAGGCTCACGGTGCCCGACACGGGCGCGGAGTCGCCCCAACTCCAAGCGAGGCGCACGGTGTCGAGCTGAGAAGCTGCGAGCGCGCGAGCGCCGTTCGCGTCGACGTCCGCCGACCACGCATACCGAGCTTGGAGCCAACCGGAAAGCGTGCCCGCGGACGGAGGCGCCGCGAGTTGCGCCAGCTCGCGGGCGAGCTCCTCGTCGTCGCGCGCGAGGCTGGGATCGCGCGCTGCGAGCGCGACACACGGCGTGCCGATCGAAGCATCGTGGACGAGGAGCAGCGGGCCCAGGAGGGTGAAGTGCGCCAGCATGGAGGAGTCGGTCGAGCGGTTCCTCGACGGTGAGCCGACCGCGGCCGCGCGTCGAGTCTCGTCGCACGCTCGCAGGCGCGTCGGAGGGAGGTCGAACGGCCCACGTGAGCTCCGTGCGCGCCGGGGCACGCTATCGGCGCGTGCGAGCCGCGCGGCGCGCCTTAGCGCCGTCTTAGCGCCCGGGCCCCGCGACTCAACGCCACCTCACCGCGCGCCGCTCCTACGCTTCGAGGACTGCCCAACGCCGCGCACTCCGCGCGAACGGCGCGGCAAAACGCCATGGACCTCCTGGACGTCGCCCTGATCCCGACCTTGATCACCCTCTACGTGCTCCTCCTGTGGTTTGCGGACCACGTCGAGGCAGGCGAGCGAGAGCGAGGCCGCTGATGTCGCTCCTCGACATTCTCTCCGGCGTGCTGGCGCTGGCGCTGCTCGTCTACCTGTTCGTCGCTCTCTTGAAGCCCGAGGTGTTCGAGTGACGCCCCAAGGTTGGCTCGCGATCGGCGCGTACTTCGTCGCGCTGCTCCTCCTCGCCAAGCCGCTCGGCGAGCACGTCGCGCGCGTGTGGTCCGGCGAGCAAACGAAGCTCGACCGCGTGCTCGGTCCGCTGGAGCGCGCGATCTACCGCGCATCCGGACTGCGCGAGCGCGCGGACATGGACTGGAAGCGCTATGCCAAGGCGTTCGTGCTCTTCCACCTCGTCGGGACGCTGTTCCTGTACGCGCTGCAGCGGCTCCAGGGCGCGCTCCCCGTCGGGTTCGGACAGGCCGACGCGATCGGGCCGCACTCCGCGTTCAACACGGCGATCAGCTTCGTCACGAACACGAACTGGCAGGGCTACGCCGGCGAGGCGGTGATGAGCCCGGTCACGCAGATGCTCGGTCTCGGCGTGCAGAACTCCGTGTCGGCCGCGAGCGGCATGGCGGTGCTCGCGGCGCTCGCGCGGGGCTTCGCGCGCCGGTCGGCGAGCGGCCTTGGGAACTTCTGGACCGATCTCGTGCGCTCGACGGTGTACGTGCTCCTGCCGTCGTCCATCGTGCTCGCGCTCGTGCTCGTGTCCCAGGGCGTCGTCCAGACGTTCGAGACGCGCGCGACCGTGCAGCTGCTCGATCCGATCGAGGTCGTCGCGAGTGCGCCGATCGACGCGCAGGAGCTCGTCCTGGGCCCCGTCGCGTCCCAGGTCGCGATCAAGCAGCTCGGAACGAACGGCGGCGGCTACTACAACGCGAACTCGGCGCATCCGCTCGAGAACCCGACTCCGGCGTCGAACGTGCTCGAGTGCTTGTCGATCCTGCTGCTCCCGGCCGCGCTGTGCTTCACGTTCGGCGCGATGGTGCGCGATCGACGGCAGGGCGTCGCGCTGCTCGTGACGATGCTCGTGCTCTTCGTGCCCTGCGTCGCGGCCGTGTACGCGGCGGAGTCGGGAGCGCCGCCCGCGCTCCATGCGCCCGGCGTCGACGTCGCGGCCGGTGCGGACCGGCCCGGCGGCAACATGGAAGGCAAGGAAGTGCGCCACGGGATCGCCGCGTCGGCGCTGTGGGCCGCCTCGACGACCGCGGCCTCGAACGGGAGCGTGAACGCGATGCACGACTCGTTCACGCCGCTCGGCGGGCTCGTGACGCTCGTGCTCATGCAGCTCGGCGAGGTCGTCTTCGGAGGCGTCGGCTCGGGGCTCTACGGGATGATCCTCTTCGCGATCGTCGCGGTCTTCCTCGCGGGCCTGATGGTCGGCCGGACGCCGGAGTACCTCGGGAAGAAGATCGGCATCTTCGAGATGCAGATGGCGTCGCTCGCGATCCTCGCGCCGTGCGCGATCGTCCTCGTCGGGACCGCCGTGGCCGTGGCGACGCCGGCGGGACGCGCGAGCATCGCCAACCCGGGCGCGCACGGCTTCTCCGAAGTCCTCTACGCGTTCTCCTCGGCCGGGAACAACAACGGGAGCGCGTTCGCCGGCCTGAACGCGGGGACGGCGTTCTTCGACGTCGCGCTCGGGCTCGCGATGTTCGGAGCGCGCTTCCTCGTGGCGCTGCCCGTCCTCGCGATCGCCGGCTCGCTCGCGGCGAAGAAGACCGTCCCGCCCGGCGCGGGCACCCTGCCGACGCACGGTCCCCTGTTCGTCTTCCTGCTCGCATCGGTCGTCGTGCTCGTCGGAGCGCTGACGTTCGTGCCCGCGCTCGCGCTGGGGCCGATCGTCGAGCACGTGCAGATGGGGCGCTGAACGGAGCTCACCATGCGCAACGCACCGAAACCCGAACGGACGCCGCTCCTGAATCGACCGCTCGCGCGCCGCGCGGCGCTCGAGGCGCTCGCGAAGCTCGACCCGCGCCGCCAGGCGCGGAACCCCGTGATGTTCCTCGTCTGGGTCGGCGCCGCGCTGACGACCGTGCTCGCCGTTCAACCCGCGTTCGGCCGCGGCGAGGAGCGCTTCACGTTCGTCCTGGCGATCGCCGGCTGGCTTTGGGCCACGCTGTACTTCGCCAACTTCGCGGAAGCGCTCGCCGAGGGCCGCGGGAAGGCGCAGGCCGAGTCGTTGCGCAAGACGCGCCGCGACGTCGTCGCGAAGAAGCTCGCGCGGCCCGAGCGCGGAGCCGAGCACACGCTCACGCCGGCGACGAGCCTGCGCAAGGGCGACCCTGTGCTCGTCGAGGCGGGGGACGTCGTCCCGTGCGACGGCACCGTGATCGACGGCATCGCGTCCGTCGACGAGAGCGCGATCACCGGCGAGAGCGCGCCCGTGATCCGCGAGAGCGGCGGCGACCGGAGCTCCGTCACCGGCGGGACGCGGGTCTTGTCCGACTGGCTCGTGGTGCGCGTCGTCGCGAACCCGGGCGAGGCCTTCCTCGATCGGATGATCGCGCTGGTCGAGGGCGCGCGGCGCGGACGGACGCCGAACGAGACCGCGCTGTTCGTCCTGCTCGCGAGCTTGACGATCGTGTTCTTGCTCGCGACGGCGACGCTGCGGCCGTTCTCGGCCTTCGCGGTGGAGGCGAGCGGCGCAGGGCGGGCCGTCTCGCTGACGGTGCTCGTCGCGCTGCTCGTCTGCCTGATCCCGACGACGATCGGCGGACTGCTCTCCGCGATCGGCATCGCCGGGATGGACCGCATGATCCAGGCGAACGTGATCGCGAACTCGGGCCGCGCGGTCGAGGCGGCGGGGGACGTCGACGTGCTCCTGCTCGACAAGACGGGCACGATCACGCTCGGGAACCGGCAGGCGGCGGAGTTCGTCCCCGCGCACGGCGTCACGGCGGAGGCGCTCGCGGACGCGGCGCAGCTCGCATCGCTCGCGGACGAGACGCCGGAGGGCCGCAGCATCGTCGTGCTCGCGAAGGAGCGGCATGGGTTGCGCGAGCGCGCGCTGAACGAGCTCGGCGCGACCTTCATCCCGTTCTCGGCGCAGACGCGCATGAGCGGCGTCGACTTCGACGGCCGCGAGATCCGCAAGGGTGCGGCGGACGCGATCGCGGACTACGTCTCGTGGCACGATGGCGCGTTCCCGGCCGACGTGCGCGCGGCCGTCGAGCGCATCGCGCGCGGCGGCGGGACTCCGCTCGTCGTCGCGGAGCGCGCGCGCGTGCTCGGCGTCCTCCACCTGAAGGACGTAGTCAAGGGCGGCATCCGTGAGCGCTTCGTCGAGCTGCGCCGCATGGGCATCAAGACCGTGATGATCACCGGCGACAACCCGCTCACCGCCGCCGCGATCGCCGCAGAGGCCGGCGTCGACGACTTCCTCGCGCAGGCGACGCCGGAGCGCAAACTCGAGCTCATCCGCGACTACCAGAGCCGCGGGCACCTCGTCGCGATGGCCGGCGACGGCACGAACGACGCCCCGGCGCTCGCGCAGGCCGACGTCGGCGTCGCGATGAACAGCGGCACGCAGGCGGCGAAGGAAGCGGGCAACCTGATCGACCTCGATTCCAACCCGACGAAGCTGATCGAGATCGTCGCGGTCGGGAAGCAGATGCTGATGACGCGCGGAGCGCTGACGACGTTCAGCATCGCGAACGACGTCGCGAAGTACTTCGCGATCCTCCCCGCGGCGTTCGCGGCGACCTACCCCGAGCTCGGCGGCCTCGACCCGATGCACCTCGCGTCGCCGACCTCGGCCGTGCTGTCGGCGGTGATCTTCAACGCGCTGATCATCGTGGTGCTGATCCCGCTCGCCCTGCGCGGCGTGCGGTACCGTCCGATCGGCGCGCAGGCGCTCCTGCGGCGCAACCTGCTCGTGTACGGGCTCGGCGGCCTCGTCGCGCCGTTCGCGGGCATCAAGGCGATCGACGTCGTGCTGAACGGGCTGGGCTTGGCGTGAGGCTGGAAGGGAAGACCATGTTGCGCGACCTCGTGGTGTCGGTGCGGATGCTCCTCGTGATGACGCTCCTCACGGGCGTCGCGTACCCGCTCGTCGTCTGGGCGGCCGGCAACGCGCTCTTCCCGGAGCGCGCACGAGGCAGCGTGGTCGTCGTCGACGGAACGGTCCGCGGCTCGCGCCTCGTCGGTCAGGCCTTCGACGGCGAACGGTGGTTCTGGGGGCGTCCGTCGGCGACCTCGCCGGCCTGCAACGCCGCGGCCTCGGGTGGCTCGAACCTCGGGCCGACGAACCCGGCGCTCGCGGCGATCGTGCGAGCGCGCATCGAGCGCCTCGAGGCCGCGCCGCATCCGAGTCGCGCGATCCCCGTCGACCTCGTGACGGCGTCCGGGAGCGGCCTCGATCCGCACGTCAGCCCGGCCGCGGCGCGGTACCAGGTCGAGCGCGTCGCTGCCGCGCGTGGGCTCGCTCTGGACCGCGTTCGCGCGCTCGTCGAGGCGCACGTCGAGCCGCCCACGCTCGGCTTGCTCGGCGAAGCGCGCGTCAACGTGCTCGAACTCAATCTGGCGCTCGACGCGCTGCGGTAGGCTCTCGGCGATGCGCGAACAACGCCCCAGCCCCGAAGAGATGCTGGCGCGCGCCGAGCGCGAGGAGCGGAAGCAGCGCCACGGCCGCTTGCGCGTCTTCTTCGGCGCGGCGCCGGGCGTGGGCAAGACGTACGCGATGCTCGAGGCGGCCCAGCAGGCGCGACGCCAGGGCACGGACGTCGTCATCGGATGGGTCGAGACGCACGGCCGCGCGGAGACGGCGCGCCTCGCGGAGGGCCTCGAGCGCATTCCGCCGCGCAACGTCGAGCACCGCGGCGTCGCGCTCGCCGAGTTCGACCTCGACGTCGCGCTCGCGCGGCATCCGACGCTGATCCTCGTCGACGAGCTCGCGCACACGAACGCGCCGGGTTCGCGGCACGCGCGGCGCTGGCAGGACGTCCACGAGCTGCTCGAGGCGGGCATCGACGTCTACACGACGCTAAACGTGCAGCACGTCGAGAGCTTGAACGACGTGGTCGCGTCGATCACGGGCGTCGCCGTGCGCGAGACGGTTCCGGATTCGATCCTCGACCGAGCGGACGAGATCGAGCTCGTCGACCTGTCGCCCGACGACCTGCTCGCTCGGCTCGCCGCGGGGAAGGTGTACGTGCCGCAGCGCGCGGAGCTCGCGGCGGCGAACTTCTTCCGCAAGGGGAACCTGATCGCGCTGCGCGAGCTCGCGCTGCGCCGCACGGCCGAGCGCGTCGACGCGCAGGCCTCCGAGTGGAAGCGGGAGCAGGGGATCTCCGCGACGTGGCGCACGGCCGAGCGCGTGCTCATCGCGATCGATGCGAGCCCGCAGTCGGCGGACCTGATCCGCGCGGGCAAGCGCATCGCGGCGTCGCTCCACGCGCCGTGGATCGTGCTCACGGTCGAGGACTCCGACTTCGAGGGGCTCGCCGAGGCGGATCGCGAGCGCTTGTCGGCGCATCTCGCGCTCGCGCAGCGGCTCGGCGCGGAGACGCTCGTCGTACGCGGCGAGAGCGTGCCCGGCGAGGTCCTCGCCGTCGCGCGCGCGAGGGAGGTGACGCGCATCCTCGTCGGCAAGCCGGGGCATTCTCGGTGGCGCGACCTGCTCCGCGGCTCGCTCGTCGACGCGCTCGTGCGCGGCTCGGAGGGCGCGGACGTGCTCGTGACCTCGGGGGAGGCACAGGACGAGCCGGTCCGGGTCCAACCCCGGGTCGCGCGCACCGCGCACGCGCGCGAGTGGATGATCGGCCTCGTCGCGGTCGCGAGCTGTACCGGCGTGTGTTTCCTCACCCGGGGCGTCCTGACGCTCGCCGACCAGGCGATGCTGTACCTGCTCGGCGTGCTCGTGGCCTCGAGTCGCGTGTCGCGCGTGCCGGCGCTCGTCGTCGCGGTCGTGAGCATCGCCGCGTTCGACTTCTGCTTCGTCCCGCCGTACTTCACCTTCGCCGTGTCCGATCGGACGTACATCGTCACGTTCCTGGTGATGCTGCTCGTCGCGATCAGCGTCAGCCGCCGCACCGTCTTGTTGCGCGAGCAGGCGGACGACGCGCGGGAGCGCGAGCGTCGCACTGCGGCGCTGTTCACGCTCGGCCAGGAGCTCGGCGCGGTCGAGGACGCGCGCGACGTGGCCCACGCCGTCGTGCGGCAGGTGCGCACGCTCTTCGGCGGCGACGCGGCCATGTTCTTGCCCGACGCGACGCTCGAGAAGCCGCGGCTCGCTCCGCACGGCGGCGAATCGCCTGCGTGGGCGACGGAACGCGAGGAAGCCGTCGCGCGCTGGACGTTCGAGCACGGACGGCCCGCGGGTCGCGGCACGGACACGCTCCCCGGCTCGCAGGCGCTCCACCTGCCGCTCGCCGGGAGCTCCGGCGTGCTCGGGACGCTCGGCGTCCTGCCGCCGAACGCCGAGCGCGAGCTCACGCCCTCGGAGCGCCAGATGCTCGAGACGCTCGTCACGCAGACGGCGCAGGCCTTGGAGCGCATCGCGCTGCGCGAGGAGGCGGCGCGCGCGCGCCTCGCCGCGGAGACGGAGCGCACGCGGAGCGCGCTCCTGAGCGCCGTCTCGCACGACGTCCGCACGCCGCTCGCGTCGATCACGGGCTCGGCGCAGGTGCTGCTCGACGGCGAAGGCCGCGTCGCCGGGAGCGAGCGGCGCGCGCTGCTCGAGTCGATCCGCGACGAAGGCAACCGGCTCAGCCTGCTCGTCTCGAACCTGCTCGACATCACGCGGCTCGAGTCCGGCGCGATCGCGCTGCGCTGCGAGTGGTGTCCGGTGGACGAGGTCGTCGACTCGGCGCTCGGGCGGTTCGAGACGCGGCGCGGCGATCGCGAGCTCCTGCGGGACGTGCCCAAGGACGTCCTCCAGGCGTGGATGGACCCGATGCTCGCCGAGCAGGCGCTCGTGAACCTCCTCGACAACGCGTTCAAGTACAGCGCGCCGGGCGCGCCGGTGGAGGTGACCGTGCGCGACGCGGGCCGCGGCGTCGAGTTCCTCGTGCGCGATCGCGGACGCGGCATCCCGCCCGGCGAGGAGGCGCGCGTGTTCGAGAGCTTCTACCGCTGCGCCGAGGAGGCGCGCACGGAAGGCGCGGGGCTCGGGCTCGCGGTCGTGCGCGCGATCGCGCATGCTCACGGCGGTTCGGTCGCCGCGACGAACCGGCCCGGCGGAGGCGCGGAGTTCTCCTTCCTTCTGCCGCGGCCGAGCGCCGGCGAACCGCCCGCCGCACCGACACGATGAAGCCGAATGGAACCGATGCCGCGCAGGGCCCGCTCGTGCTCGCCGTCGAGGACGAGGAGCCCGTGCTGCGCTTCCTGCGCACCGGACTCGCGTCGCAGGGATACCGCGTGATCGAGAGCGGCACGGGGAAGGACGCGTTGCGCTCCGCCGTGCAGTACGTGCCCGACGTCGTGCTCCTGGACCTCGGTCTACCGGACATGGACGGGCTGCAGGTGCTCGCGAGCCTCCGCGCGTGGAGCCGCGTGCCCGTGATCGTGCTCTCGGCGCGCGGACAGGAGCGCGCGAAGGTCGAGGCGCTCGACGCGGGCGCGGACGATTACCTGACGAAGCCGTTCGGCTTCCCCGAGCTCCTCGCGCGCATGCGGGTCGCGCTGCGACACGCGGTGCGCACGCAGGGCGCGGGCGAGGAGCGCGTGTTCGCGAGCGGCGGCCTCGAGATCGACCTCGTCGACCGGCGGGTCAAGCTCGGCGAGCGCGACGTGCACCTGACACCGATCGAGTTCAAGCTGCTCGCCGCGCTCGCGCGACATGCGGGCCGCGTCGTGACGCACAAGCAGCTGCTCGAGGAGGTGTGGGGGCCGCAGTGCGTCAACGAGAGCCAGTACCTGCGCGTCCACATGACGCACTTGCGACGGAAGCTCGAGCGCGGTCCGGCCGAACCGCGCGTGTTCGAGACGGAGGCGGGGGTCGGGTATCGGCTGAGGTTGCCGGAAGGCGAGTGAGACGTTCGAGGGTGAGCGCTCCGCCTCTCCCTGCCCCTGACGAGATGCTGAGAGCAACTAGAACTCCGCGCAAGCCAGGACCGGTCCTCCGGTCCTGGCTTGTGCGGAGTCCGTGATGCGGAGCACACGAGTGTGTTCCGTTGCGTCCCTTTCTCCGTGTCGTCCCATCTGGCAATTGCGCTCCTGACCGACGCCAAGCGATCGCGCCTCGCATCGGTCGGGAGCGCAATTGCCAGATGAAGAGATCAAGGGGGAAGGGACGCAACGGAACACATTCGGATGCTCCGCATTCCGGACTCCGCGTTGGCACGGGCCGGAGGACCGGCCCGTGCCAACGCGGAGTTCTAGTTGCTCTCAGCAACCAGCGACGGGCGAACCGAGAACGGACCGCGCCGCGAGCCGTCTCGAACGCAGACGTTCAGCACCTCGCGCGAGTCACCGAGTGACCGCGCGCGGCACCTCGAACCTGGCGCTCGGCACACTCCTCAGCCCCCCGTCACCGCTTCGCGCCCTTCACGAACGCCAGGGCGAACGCGGCCCGCATGTGCTCCCAGCTCAGCGCGTCCGCCGTCGCGTCGTACGCGACGCCCGGGATGCCGAACGAGTCCGCGCTCTTGTTCGTGAACGAGTGCACCGCGCCCGAATAGGAGAGGAACTGGTACGTGCGCTTCGCGGCCTTCATCTCCGCGTGGAAGCCCGTGATCTCGTCGGGATTCACGAACGCGTCGTCCTGGCCGTGGCACACCGTGATCATCGCGGTGATCTTCGCGTTGTCCTCGGGCTTCACGAGCGACGTCAGCTTGCTCGTGTGGAACGCGACGATGGCGCGCAGATCGGCGCCCGTGCGCGCGAGCTCGAGCGCGACCGTGCCGCCCATGCAGTACCCGATCGCCGCGACGCGCGTCTTGTCGACCTGCGGCTGACGCAGGAGCGCGTCGTAGCCCGCGCGCGCGCGCCCGCGGCCGAGCTCGGGGTTGCCGTAGACCTCGCCGGACCACGCCGTGGCTTCCTTCGGGTCCTTCGTCGTCTTGCCTGCGCCGTAGACGTCGATCGCGAGCGCGACGTAGCCGAGCTCCGCGAGCTTCTTCGCGCGTTCGTGCGCGTACTCGTTGCAGCCCCACCACTCGGGGCAGACGACGACGGCGGGCTGGGGCGTCTTCTCGGTCGCCTTCGCGTCGTCCCAGGCGAGGAAGCCGACGAGCTTCGTGCCCGCGTGCTCGTACTCGAGCGCCTTCGTCTGGACGCCCGCGAGCGCGGGGAGGGTGAGCAGGAGGACGCCGAAGATCGTTCGAAGGAGGGAGCGGGAGCGCATGGGTTTCCTCGTGAGCGTGCGGTTCGAGCGCGAGAGCGTACTTCGCCCGCCGCCGCAGCCCAACCTCGGGCCGCGTCCAAGTCTCGCCGCACGGCCTCTCGCTGTGTCGCACGGCCTCTCGCTCACCCCCGGCTCCGTCCCTCCCGACGCCGCACGAGCTCCATCCCGATCTCCTCCTGCCTCCGCCACTGCCCGTACAACCTCCCGCGCCCTTCGAGCGCGAGCAGCCTCCCGCGCGTCCGTTCGCTCACCCTTCCTGCGGGCGCGTTGCGGAACGGCGTGCCCGGCAGGGGCAGGAACGTGTGCCCGTGCACGCGCGCTCCGCGCGCCATCAACCGCTCCATCAGCGCCACCGTCGCGTCCACGTCCGCGTCGTCCTCGCCCGGCAATCCGAGCAGGAAGTCGACGTTCGGCACGAACCCCGCCGCGACGCTGTGCTCGACCGCGCGCTCGATGCTCTCGACGCCGTGCCCGCGATGGCTCGCGCGCAGGACGCCCTCGCTCCCCGACTGGCCGCCGATCACCAGGTTGTCGTTGTCGACGAAGCGCTTCAGCAGCGCGAGCGCTTCCGGCGTCGCATGCTCGGGGCGCACTTCGCTCGGGAACGTGCCGAAGAACATGCGTCCTTCCGCTCCGATCGCCGCGCGCACGGCGCGCAGGAGCGCTTCGACCGCGGCGAGGTCGACCCGCTCGTCCATCGACCCGTAGGACAGCGACGTCGGCGACACGAAGCGCACGTCGCGCATCCCCGCGCGTCGGATGAGCCCCGCGTGGAGGGCGACGTTCTCCGGTGAGCGGTGCCGGAAGCGCGCCTTGTTCAGGAACGGCGTCTGGCAGAACTTGCACGCGTAGATGCAGCCGCGCGTGATCTCGACCGCGCCCCACAGCCGTCTCCGCGCCGAGAACGCGGGGAACTCGTCGAGGTGCGCGACCGTCGCTCCGCGTCCGTTCGCGACGAAGACCCCGCGCTCGAGCCGCGCGAGCCCCGTCACGTCCGCGAGCGGTGCTCCGTCGCGCAGCGCGCGCGCGACGGCGCGGATCAGGTGCTCGCCCTCGCCCGACGCGGCGAAGTCGAAGCCCTCGCGGAGGACCTCTTCGGGCTCCGCGCTCGCGTGCACGCCGCCCGCGAGCGAGGTCCAGCCGTCCGGCACCGCGCGCGCGAGCCACGCTCGTTCCGCCGCGCACTCCGCCAGGCTCGGGCTGTAGAACGACCACGCGACACACGCGCGTCGTCCCGCCTCCACCGCGCGCCGGGTCGCGTCGAGCAGCGACGTCGGCGACTTCGCCACGACGAGCTCGAGCCCGCCTTCGTCCTCGACGGCTTCGAGCGCGCCGGCGAGCACGTTGAGCGCGTACTTCCCCGGCGAACGATGGCTGAGGATCAGCGTGGCGGACATGTGAGGACCATCGTGCGCACCCCGCGGCACGAGCGCGAGCCCCCTGGCGCGTGGACCGCGTGGCGCGAGCTCCCCGGTACCGGGATCGCGCGGACGAGTGCGAGCCCTGCAGCGAGCGGATCGCGCGGCAATAGCCCTGCCGCGCGCGTTCCACGGAGAGCGGTCCGTGCGGTCGGGCGTGAGCTCGTCCGCGGTGCGCGGAGCGTGCCGAGAGGGGACCGAGGCGCTCGCCGCGCGTCAGCGCAGCCGCTTCGTCGGCGCGGACGGGCTCGGCGGCTCGTCGTCGTCCTGGATCCCGCGCTGCTCTTCCTTCGTGAGGCCGCGCTGGCCCTTGGGCCGATCGTCGAAGAACTCGCGCTCCTCGGCCGGCGACACGCCCTGCGTCAGCGGCGCGTCGAAGCTGTGGCCGAGGTAGACCTCCTTCACGCGCTGGTCGGAGATGAGCTCCGTCGCCGTGCCTTCGCGGAGGATCTTGCCCTCGTAGATGATGTAGGCGCGGTCGGTCGACTTCAGCGTCTCGCGCACGTTGTGGTCCGTGATCAGGATGCCGAGGTTCTTCTCGCGCATCTGCTCGAT
The DNA here is from genome assembly GCA_016714045.1 of Planctomycetota bacterium. Lineage (GTDB taxonomy): Bacteria > Planctomycetota > UBA1135 > UBA1135 > JADJNY01. The sequence continues at coordinate 41,181 of JADJNY010000002.1, forward strand.
CAGGCCCTGGATCTCCTGCACGTTGATCGGGTCGACGCCGGCGAAGGGCTCGTCGAGCAGCAGGATCGTCGGTTGCGTCGCGAGGGCGCGACAGAGCTCGAGCCGCCGCCGCTCGCCGCCCGAGAGCGTCTCCGCGAGGTTGTCCGCGAGGCGCGTGAGCTCGAGCTCGCCCATCAGCCGCTCGGCCTCCTTGTGACGCTCGCGCCGGCGCAGCGGCATCGCCTCGAGCACCGCGAGCAGGTTGTCCTTCACGCTCATCCGGCGGAAGATGCTCGCCTCCTGCGGGAGGTAGCCCATCCCGAGGCGCGCCCGCTTGTACATGGGCATCTTCGAGCACTCGGACCCGTTCAGCTTGACGACGCCCTCGTCGGGCTGGATCAGGCCGACGGTCATGCGGAAGCTCGTCGTCTTGCCGGCGCCGTTGGGGCCCAGCAGGCCGACGATCTCGCCGGCGCGGACCTGGAAGTGGACGCCGTCGACGACGCGACGGCGCTTGTAGGCCTTCACGAGCCCTTCGGCCTCGAGCAGCAGGTCCCCGTGCTCGGGGGGCGTGGCGCGCTTCATCGCGCGGGAGTGTAGCGGTGGAGGAGCGCGCCGCGACCTCCCCGTCGCGGACGGCATCGAATGCGCTCGTTCGACGGCGTCAACCGCGGCCCGCCGGCCCGACGGGAGGGGCTCCGTCCTCGGGCGGAGCTCGGCCCCGATCGGCTTGTGGACAACTTGTGGGCAAGCGCTCCGGGGCGCGAGCGACGCGAGCTCCTGGGCGATTGCATTCCGTGCAACGGGGCACGAGGCGCCCGAACAGAGCCCGACTTCGCGCCGAAGTGCGAGCTGCAACTCACTGAGAAACAGTGGGTTGAGCACTCACCGCACCTTCGGGACGGACTCGGTATTGCCGAGTCATGCGTTGCGCGTTCTCGCACCGTCGCTTCGGGGCCGAAAATCGACCGCGGAAGCCGCGAAGCGCTCCGTGTGGATAACGCAGCCGCCCCGGCGGGGGAGTCCGCGCCCCGGGGGCGCCTTCGAGATCGCATCTGGAGCGCCGGCCGGCGCCTCAGCGGATCCACTTGAGCCGGGTCGAGTCGAACCCCGGCGTCATCGGCCACCAGGGCCAGAAGACGAGCACGGCGCGGCCCGTGATCAGCCCGCGCGGCACGTAGGACGCCGGCGTCAGCGGTCCCTCGCACCCGGGCGTCTCGCGGAACGTGTGCAGCTCGCCCCATTCGTCGCGGAAGAAGAGGCGCGCTCCGCCCGCCTCGATCACGCGCTTCGGGTTCGGATCGTCGCGCAGACTGCTCGGGTTCCCGCGGCGATTGCCGCGCACCCACTCGCCGTTCGAGCCGGGGCCCTCCCACTTGTAGCTCGCGAGCTTCCACTCGCGGCTGTCGCTCGAGTCCTGCGTGTTGTCGCCCATGAACACGTAGGAGTCGGCCGGGATCACGAACTCAGAGCGCATCCCCGGACCCTGCGTGTAGAAGATGTCGCGGTAGAGCTGCAGGCGATCGAGGTCCGCGTCGCCGTCGACGCGCAGCGTGATCGACGAGCGCTGGTCGGAGGCCGCAGGGACCTCGATCTGCCAGACGACGTCGCCGTCGACCTCGAGCTGCACGAGGTCGTCCATGTTCTGCACGGCGAACGAGACCGAGCTCCCCGCCGCGAGCCGCTTCGCGTCCTCGGAGCGCGAGTCCGACTTCAGCACGTTCGAGTCGGGCTGCTCCGGGAACGCCTTGCTGCTCGCCGGAACGTCGACCTTCCACGGCGGAAGACCTTGCGGAGCCGCCGGCCCCGGGAGGACGAAGCTGTACGTGCGCTCGCCCTCGCGCAGCTCGATCGTGAACGACTTCAGGCTCGCCTTCGCGGCGATCCGGCCCTCGACGCGCACGTCGCCGACGTCGTTGAAGCCCGACGCGACCTCGCGCCGGACGTGGTCGGACTGCTTCAGCTTCGGAGTCATGCTCTCCGGGTAGCCGTCGCAGTACAGGTCGCGGATCGAGTCACCCTCCGCGGGGAGGCGCACCGCGCCGGAACCGCGCGCTTCGAAGCCTTCGCGGCCGTGCATCACCCACGTGCGCGCTCCGAGGTCGGGCTTCCAGGCGAGGTAGCGTTGCTCCGCGGGATCGAGGCGCTTCCAGACGACCTCTTGCACGGGCTCGGGGCGGCGCAGCACCTTCCAGGGCTCCGATGCGTTCGCGCGCGTCCACAGGTCGCCGTACAGCACGCGGAGTTCCTCGCCCGGCATGCCGACGAGCCGCTTGATGAAGCTCTTCGAGCGGTCGAGCGGGTACTTGAACACGCACACCTCCCAGCGCTCGGGGTCGCGCAGGTGGAAGGAGAGCTTGTCGACGAGGATCCGGTCGAAGACGTTCGCCTCGGGCGAGCCCATCAACGTCGGCTGCATCGAGCCCGAAGGGATCTGGTAGGCCTCGATCGCGAAGTACTTGAGCATCACCGCGACGACGATGGCCATGGTCGCGGCCTCGATGTGGTCGCGCCAACGGCTCGGGCGCTCCGGCTCCTTCTTCGCTGCGGGGCTCGTCACGGGGCGCGGAAGGGTAGCAGGCGGAGCGGGGGGATGGGAGCGCGCGGCCCCGTCCGCCGCGGGCTTTCCTCGCGCTCCACCGCCGAGCACCCGGCGGCCGTCGCGCGCGGACGGCCGGCGGCGCGCGGCTCGACGGAGCGCGCTCGGTGCGCGCGGATCGGCGGGGGGCGTGTGAGAACAACCCTCCGCTCGTGCTCACTGCAGCCGGGGCGCGCGCTCGACCGGCCTTGACGTCGCTCGCGCGCCTCCATGGAGTGGGCTCTCCCATGAGCGCCCAATCCCTCTTCGACCCGGCCGGGAACCAAGCCATCCTCGCCCGTGTGCAGCGCCTCACCGCGACCACGAAGCCGCAGTGGGGCAAGCTCGACGCGCCGCGGATGTTGGCGCATTGCCAGGTCGCACTGAAGGTCGCGATGGGTGACCTCGCGCTGAAGCGCAACCTGATCGGCTACCTCTTCGGCGGGATCGCGAAGAAGCAGCTGATGCGCCCCGAGCCGTTCAAGAAGAACCTGCCGACCGCGCCCGAGTTCAAGGTGGCGACGACGCGGGGCTTCGACGCGGAGCGCGAGGCGCTCGTCGCGCTGGTGACGCGCTTCGGCCGGGGCGGGCCGAGCGTGCTCGTCCAGAAGCCGCACCCGTTCTTCGGACCCCTGACGGTCGAGGAGTGGGACACGCTGCAGTGGAAGCACCTCGACCACCACTTGCGGCAGTTCGGCGTGTGAGCGCGACCCTGGCGCGGCGCGCGTCGATCCTTCGGAGCCGCGCGCTCCTCGCGCATCAGGCGACGACGCTTCGGCCGCGCCGTCAGGAGAGCGCCGGTCGTCGGAGCGCGCCGCGCGCTCCTCGCGCGCCGCGATGGCGGCACCGCGGCCGAGGTCGCGCGCCCCCGCGCCTCACGGCGTGAACGTGACCTGCAGCGCGTCCGACTGGTTGTAGCCGGTGCCGAGCGGCCCGTTCACGTTGCGGTAGCGGTACTGGAAGTACCACGTCGAGCCGGGGAGCACCTGACCGAGCCCCGATCCCGCCGGCGGCGCCGCGAAGTTCAGGAGGCGCGAGTTCACGCCGCCCGGCGCGTTCGTCGCGGGCCCGAGGCGAAACGCGTTGCCCGTCACGCAGAGCCAGCCGTCGCCGAGCGGGATCTGCGTCGACTGATCGCCGTAGTAGAAGAGCCCCGGCGCGCTCGTGGCCCCCGTGACGCGCAGGCGGAAGTCGTTCACGCCGACGCTCGTCGAGCCCGTGTAGCCGATGAACGCGCCCGGCGAGACCGAGTTCGGCGCCGCGATGCAGTACGTCGTCGTCAGGTCGAATCGGCGGACATCGACCGCGTCCGGGATGGGTTGCGCGACGACCGCGGAGCGCAGCGCCTCGCTGAAGCCCATCTCCCCGGGCGATGCGGAGAGCGGCGTCGCGCCGAGCACGGCCGACGCGGGACCCGCGGCGCTGACGCGCAGGAGCTCGCCGCCCGTGTTCGTGCCCGCCGCGAGGTAGAGGACGCCCTCGAGGTTCGACAGGAACGACGAGCGCACACTGCGCCCCGTGACGGGCAGGGTCGCGACGACCGCGTTCGTCGCGGTGTCGATCACGCGCACGGCGGGCGCGGTGAAGCTCGAGTCGGCGACGTAGACGTACGCGCCGGCGGCGTCGACGTCGACGGTGCTCGGGAAGTCGATGCCCGCGACGGTCGCGATCGTGCTCGACACGGCGCCGGCGACGTTCACGACGCTGACGGAGTCGCCGAAGGAGTTGATCACGTAGGCGCGCGTCCCGTCGGGCTTCCACGCGACGCGGTAGGGGAAGTCGCCGACCAGGACGCGCGCGATCTCGGTGCGCGTCGCCGTGTCGACGAGCAGGAGCTGGTCGTCGAAGCTGATGCAGATCGCGAGCGTCGAGCCGTCGGGCGAGAGCTCCATCGAGCTCATCGCGATGTACGCGTAGCCGTTCGCCGAGCCCATCTGGCCGGCGGGGAAGGAGCTGATCACGCTGCTCGCAGCGCCCGCGAGGTGGAGGAAGTAGATGCGGTCCGTGCCCGCGATCGTCGTGACATACGCCGTCTGCGAGTCGGGCGAGATGCGGACTTCGGCCGGGCGCTGCGGCACCGACAGGTTCGCGACGCGCGTGTCCGTCGCGAGGTCGATGATCGACACCGTGTCCGAGTCGCCGTTGCACACGACCGCGTGCGTGCCGTCGGGCGTGATCGCGACGCCGAGCGGACGCTCGCCCGTCGTGACCCACGAACGCGTGCTCCCCGCGACGAGGTCGACGACGGAGACGTTGCGCGACGTGTTGTTGCCGACGACCGCGATCCGTCCGTCTCCCGACACGGCGATCGAGCGCGACGCGTCGCCTTCGGGCGGCGCGCCGGTCGTCGCGAGGCCCTCGACGAAGCCCGCGGCGCCGTTCACGTTGTAGACTTGCGCGTCCTCGCGGAAGCGGTTGTTCAAGGCGACGACGCGGCGCGCGACGGGGCTCGCGGCGGCCTCCGCGCACGCGGCGAGCGTCAGCGTCCTCACGATCGTGCGCGTGGCGAGGTCGATCACCGAGCTGTTGAAGTTCGAGACGAACGCGTAGGCGCCGTCGAACGTGAACACGATGTCCCCGACGATGCCCGTGGAGAGCTGCGCCGCCTGCGCGCCCGTCGTCAGGTCGACGAAGATCACGTTGTTCGCGATCGCCGCGATCGCGTGACCTTTGTTGGGCGTGATGCGCACGGTCTGATCCGACAGGTCGGACAGCGTCGTGAAGCTCGCGGCGAGCGTGCGCGAAACGAGGTCGATCTTGCTGATCCGGTGCGCGCCGCCCTCGTGGCTGACGACGGCGACGGTGCCGTCGAGGCTCGCGTCGACGCCCTCGGGCGCGGCCGCGGTCGAGATCGTCGCGGGCGGCAGGACGCCGAGCCGGTCGTACAGCGTGACGCGCGCGTTCGCGCGGTCGGGCAGGACGAGCGTGCGGTCGTCCGCCGCGAGCACGCACTTCGAGAACAGGATCCCCGACGCGCCCGACTCGGGCGTGCCGTAGAAGCCGATGACGCCCTGGCCGGTGCTCGGGATCACCGCGGTCTCGGCCAGCGTCGCGAGGCTGATCACGGAGAACTGCGAGTTGACGCCGTCGTTGATCACGCTGACGACGGCCCACTGGCTGTCGCTCGTCACCATCACGCGGAACGGCTGCTGCCCGCTGACGGGGACGGTCGCGACGAGCGCGTGTGTCGCGACGTCGACGACGCTGACCGCGTTCGAGAAGACGCATGGCGCGAGGGCGTACTGTCCGTTCGGCGTCACCGCGACCTGCACGGGGAAGTCGCCGATCGCGACCGTGTGCGTCACCGTGCGCGCGTTCACGTCGAAGAACGTCAGGTTGTCCGTGTCCTTGTGCGCGATGACGACCGTCGTGCCGTCGGGCGTGAACGCGAGCTCGTGCGGACCGTCCGCGTCGGGGTCGCCGTTGCACGAGATCGTGCTCGAGAACGTCGTCAGCGCCGCCGGCGGGTTCGCGAGCGCGGCCGGGAGCGGCCGTGTGCCGCTCAAGAGCTCGCGGTGGAGCTCCTGCGCGCCTTCGGGTTCGGCCGCGTCGCGCGCGACGGGGAGGAGCGGAGCCTGGAACGCGGAGAAGAGGACGAGCGCGTGGAGCATGAACATGGCGGAACCTCGCGATTCGAGACCGGTCGACAGGGCTCGATTCTACGGGCCGATCGCCGCGGCGCGGGGCTCAGCGCAGGTGGAACTCGCGCGGCGCGGGCGCCTCGAGCGCGAGCGTGCGGCTCTCGACCGGATGCGGCACGTCGAGCCGCAGCGCGTGGAGCAGCATCCGCGGCGCTTTCGTGCCGTAGCGCGCGTCGCCGACGACCGGATGGCCGAGCCACGCGAGGTGCGCACGGATCTGGTGGCGCCGGCCCGTGTCGAGCTCGACCTCGAGCAGCGTGCGACGTGCGTCGCCCGCTCGCACGCGCCAGCGCGTGCGAGCCTCTTTCGCGTCCGGGCCCTCGCCGACGTGCACGAAGAGCTTCTCGTCCTCCCACAGGGGCTCGGCGATGACGCCCGCGTCCTTCTCCGGCCGGCCCTCGACGACCGCGAGGTAGGTCTTCTTCGCGTCGCTCCAGTTCGCTTGCAGCGTGCGGCGCGCCTCCTGCGTCTTCGCGAAGAGCAGGACGCCCGACGTCTCGCGGTCGAGTCGGTGCACGGGCCACAGTCGCGCGGGTGCGCGCGGCTTCGAGAGCCACGCGCGCACGATCGCGAGCGCGGTCCGCGTGCGCTCGTCGTCGGTCGAGACGGAGAGGAGACCCGCGGGTTTGTCGATCGCGACGAGCTCGGCGTCGTCGTACAGGATCGTGATGCCGGCGGGCGGAGGCGGCGCGACGGCTTCCGCCTGCGCGCGGTCGACGACCTCGACCCGGTCGCCGGCGGCGAGCACGTCGTTCTTGACGCGCGTCGCGCCGTTCACGCGCACGCAGCCGGCGAGGATGCGCTGCTCCAGCGTCGTGCGCTTCCAGCCGGGATACGCGCGCCGCAGGAAGGCGAGCAGGCGCATCGGTTCGTCCACGCGGTGGGGGGCGCTCATCGGGGACAGCGTAGCGCGCGAACGCGTCGCACGCGCGGCTGGGAGCGCGAACCGTTGCGGGAGCTCGCGAACGCGCTCGACGCGGGTGCATGAGAGCGTGGACGCGGGCGAGAGCGACGTCCGCAAGGCGCGGGCACAAGGCGCGGGCAATAGGCGCGGGCACAAGGTGCGGTCACAAGGCGCGGGCACATGCGCACGCATCGCCGAGGCGCGAGTCCACACGGATCACGCAGGCGCGAGACGCGGGCGCTCGATGCAGGCGAGCACCCAAGCCCGTCCCTCGGCACAATGCCGCCATGCTCACGCTCCTCTCGCCGGAACTCGAGGACTACGCCTTCCGCCACACGCGACCCGAGCCGCGCGAGCTCGCGGAACTCGAAGCGCGCACGTACGCGTCGATGCAGGACCCGCAAATGCTGACGGGGCGCGTCGAGGGGCGCTTCCTGAAGCTCCTCGCGCGCATGCTGCGGCCGAAGCTCGTCGTCGAGGTCGGCACGTTCACGGGCTACTCCGCACTGTCGATGGCCGAGGCCCTCGAGGACGGCGCGCGTCTCATCACGTGCGACATCGACCCGGACGCGGCCGAGGTCGCGCGCGCGGCGTTCGCAGCGAGCCCGCACGGTAAGAAGGTCGAGCTACGCCTCGGGCCGGCGATCGACACGCTGCGCGCGCTCACGGAGCCCGTCGACCTGTCGTTCATCGACGCGGACAAGACGGGCTACGACGCCTACTACGAGGAGCTCGTCCAGCGCACGCGCTCCGGCGGCGTGATCGTGCTCGACAACATGCTGCAGTCGGGCCGCGTGCTCGCGCCCTCGACGGACGCCTCGCGCGCGATCCACGCCCTGAACGAGAAGCTGGCGCGCGACGAACGCGTCGAGAACGTGCTGCTCGCGATCCGTGACGGCGTGCAACTCGTGGTGAAGCGCTGACGTCGGCGGCCTTCCGATCGCATTCAATCGGATTTGAGTGGCGGATCCAGGAGGTGGCGCTCGTTCCATGCCAGCGCGCGCTCCTCTCGGACGCGCGGAGCCCTCGTTCGGCGCCGCACCGGGGCGAGGGCCCCTACCTCGACGATCCTCTTTCCTCAGGAGAGAACCATGGCGCTGCGCATCCTCACGGGAATCATCACGGTCGGCCCCCCACGGGGCGAGGCGACGATTCGCTTCGAACCCCACGGGCTGGCGTCGGCCGACAGTACGGCCACGACCGTCAGCGAGCTCAAGGCCATCGGCGGGAGCGGGCGCTTCACCGCGACGCCCGCCAAGTTTGTGGCCTTGCGCGAACTCGGCATCCAGACGTTCAACGTCAACGCCGTCTTCGGCCTGGCGGACAACTTCTCCGAGGCGTTGAAGGTCGGGGACTCGATCACTCGCGACGAACTGCGAATCACGTGGGACGCTGCGGCCGACCTGAGCAAGCCGTTCATCCGAGTGCTGCCGCGGGAGATCTCCTACATGGTCATCGGGAACGTCCCCGACTGATCGTCATCGTGCCGAGCGCTCGCGCGCTTCGAGGGTTCCTGAACTCTCGACTGCGAGCGTCGGTTCGCGGCCGCGCCGCGCCTACTTCTTGTCGCCCTCTTCGTCGTCCCCGCCGAGCACCGCCAAGAACGCCTTCTGCGGAATGTCGACGTTGCCGATCTGGCGCATGCGCCGCTTGCCCTCTTTCTGCTTCTCGAGGAGCTTGCGCTTGCGCGTCACGTCGCCGCCGTAGCACTTGGCCGTGACGTCCTTGCGCAGGGCGCTGATCGTCTCGCGCGCGATGATGCGCCCGTCGATCGCGGCCTGCAGCGCGATCTCGAACAGGTGGCGCGGGATCTCCTTGCGCATCTTCTTGATCGCGGAGCGGCCGCGGAACTCGGCCTGGTCCTTGTGGACGATGCACGTCAGCGCGTCGACTTCCTTCGTGTTCACGAGGATGCGCAGCTTGACGAGATCGCTCTCCTTGAAGCCCGAGATCTCGTAGTTGAGCGTGCCGTAGCCGCGCGTCGAGCTCTTCAGCTTGTCGAAGAAGTCGTAGATGAGCTCGGCGAGCGGAATGTCGTACACGAGCTGCACGCGCGTCGGCGACAGGTGCTCCTGGCGCACGTACGTCCCGCGGTGGTCGGACGCGATCGTCATCACGTTGCCGATGAACTCGGTCGGCGTGAGGATGTTCACGCGCGCGTACGGCTCGAGGATCTGCGCGTACTTGTCCGACGTCGGGAGCTGGCCGGGCGAGTGGATCTCGCGCTCTTCGCCGTTCTCCAGGCGGATCCGGTACGTGACGGTCGGCGCCGTCTGGATCATGTCGATGTCGTGCTCGCGCTCGAGGCGCTCCTGCACGATCTCCATGTGGAGCAGGCCGAGAAAGCCGCAGCGGAATCCGAAGCCCAACGCCTCGGAGGTCACGGCCTCGAACGAGAACGACGAGTCGGAGAGCGACAGCGTCTCGAGCGCCTCGCGCAAGCTCTCGAAGTCGCCGGTGTTCGTCGGATAGAAGTCCGCGTACACCATGTGCATCGGCGGACGGTAGCCGGGGAGCATCTCGACCTTCGGGCCCTTGTGGATCGTCATCGTGTCGCCGATGCGCACGTCGCCGAGGTTCTTGATGTTCGAGATGAAGTAGCCCACCTCGCCCGGGCTGAGCGAGCCCGTGCGCTTCATCTCCGGCGTGAAGCGGCCGATCTCGACGGCCTCGTACACCTTGTCGGTGCCGAGCATGTGCGTGATCTCGCGCTCCTTGAGCGTGCCCTCGACGACGCGCATGTAGACGATGATGCCGCGGAACTCGTTGTAGACCGCGTCGAAGATGAGGCAGCGGAGCGGCGCGTTCGGATCGCCCTTCGGCGGCGGGATGCGTTCGACGAGGCGGTCGAGGAGCTCCATGACGCCGATGCCGCTCTTCGCGGACACACGCAGCGCGTCCGACGCGTCGATGCCGATCGAGTTCTCGATCTCCTCGCACGCGGCGTCGGGGCGCGCATGGGGGAGGTCGACCTTGTTCACGACCGGGAGCACCTCGAGTCCCGCCTCGACCGCCAGGTACGCGTTCGCGACCGTCTGCGCTTCGACGCCTTGGCTCGCGTCGACGAGCAGCAACGCACCTTCGCACGCTTGCAGCGCCTTCTGCACTTCGTAGTTGAAGTCGACGTGGCCAGGCGTGTCGATCAGGTTGAGCTCGTACTTCTGGCCCTTGTAGGTGTGCCAGATCGTGACGGCGGAGGCCTTGATCGTGATGCCGCGCTCGCGCTCGAGGTCCATCGAGTCGAGCATCTGGGCGCGCATCTCGCGCTTCTGGACGGTGCCCGTGAGCTCGATCAGGCGGTCCGCGAGCGTCGACTTGCCGTGGTCGATGTGCGCGATGATGCAGAAGTTGCGGATGAACTGGGTGTCCAAGGCGATCTCGGCCGCTCTCGCGCGGCGAACTCGGGGGGCGAAGATGCTACCCGAGAGCGAGCGCGGTGGCGACCGCGGACCGCGCGCGGGCCCCGCGCGGCCCGATCGGGGCACGTCTCGGAGCGCCGTGGAGCGGCCTGCGCCTCCGCCGCGCGCGATCGCCGCGGCGGGAGGCGCTCACCCGCGCGTCAGGGCCGATGGAACGTCAGCGCGATCGGGCACGGCAGCGCGTCGCCCGCGGTCGATGCGAGGCCGGCGTGGAGCTCGACCACGACGTCGCCCGACGGCCAGCCGCCGCCCGGAGCCTGGATCGAGAGCAGCGAGCCGGACGGACCGGCCGTGATCGCGAGCAGGGTGCCGCTCTGGTTGCGCGCGCGCACCTGGCCCGTGATCGAGCCCGACGCCAGCGTGCCGCCCTGGAACGACACGAGGATCGTCGTGTTCGCGCCGAGCGCCGTCGTCGGCGCGGGCGAGCTCGAGCTCGGGCGGAACAGCGCGGGGAGCTCGCCGGCCTCGAAGCCCGGCTCGCCGCCGAGCGCTCCGCCGAACACGCCTGCGTCCTGCGTGAGCCCCGTCGGCGCGGGGAGTCCGCTCGCGAGCGCGGCCGAGCCGGGCGCGAGCGTGAAATCCTCCACGACGCCCGAGCCGACCGCGAAGCGCATCAGCGACGCGGGCACGTCGACGCTCGTCGGGTGCGGGGTGAGTTGCAGTTGCGTCGGCGCGCCGAAGCCCGCGATCGCGCGCGACGTGGCGTCGTCCGCGACCTCGACGGGATCGCCCGCCGCGAAGCTGCCCGCGGCGCTCAGGGTCAGGTTCGTCGCGTCGGCGGAGGCGACGCGCGCGTACTCGACCGGTGCGTTCGTGAAGAGCGCCGTCAGCGCGTCGGTGACCGTCACGCCGAAGTCCTCGCGCACGCCGGTGTAGGGCGTGGGCTGCAGCGACGCGACGCACGCCGCGGCCGTCGACGTCACGCTCGAGCTCACGAGGCCGCCGCCCGCGTTGCCCGCGAAGATGCAGTGGGCGGCGGCGACGGGGACGTTGCCGAGCGCGGCGCGGGTCCCCGCGCCGAGGTTGCCCACCATCGCCGAGTGCGTCATCACCGCGAGCCCCGCCGTGGTCTCCGACGTCACGCGCACGCCGTCGCCGCCGTTCGCGGTCGCGAGCAGTCGGTGCAGGAAGGTCGTCGACGTCGCGTCGAGGTCGAGCGCGAACCCGTCGCCCTTGTTCGCGCGCGCCGTGCACCCGCGCACGAGCACGTCGGCGCTCCAGCCGTTGACGAGCTCGAAGTCGAGGTCGATGCGCAGTCCCGCCGGCGCCGCGACGCCGAGCCAGCCGTTGCGTTCGAAGAGCGAGCGCTCGACGCGCACGCGGTAGCTGCTCGAACCCGCGACGACGGGCGGGCGGCCGAGCTGGCAGTCGAGGCCGTCCTCGCCGTTCCCGAAGAACACGCAATCCTGCACGTGGAGGCTCGCGGGGATGCCGTTCGGCGCGACGAGCTGGCCGAGGCTCGCACCCTCGTTCCGATTCGCGGAGAAGCGCGAGCCGTAGAGCCCGAGGTCGAACGTGCCGAGCACGGACACACCTTCGCCGCCGCAGTCGTGCACGCGCGACCCGACGAGGTCGACGTCGACGGAGCCCGAAGCGCTCGTCGAGCGCAGGCGCAGACCGTGGCTCGTGGTGTCGAACACCTCGCAGGCCGAGACGCGCGCTTCCGTCGAATCGATGTCCAGGCCGAAGCTCGCGAGGTTGCGGCCGTCGATCGTGAGGCCGTCGAGCACGAGCGGCGCTCCGCCGCCCGCGAGCTCGAGCACGAACAGCCCCGCGGCGCCGCGCAGCAGGCTCGGATGCGCCTCGGGATCGCGCGTGGCGACGTCGAAGGTGGTCGTGAACCCGCCGTACAGGTCGACGCCGGTCGTGAGCGTGAGCGCGACGCCGTTGTACGTGCCCTCGGCGATCCACACGTTGCCGCCGCCCTGGTTCGCCGCGGCTTGGACGCCCGCCGCGACCGTCGGGAACGCCGTCGCGGGCGAGGCTCCGTCCGGCGCCACCGCGGTCGAGGCGGCGTCGACGTACACCGGCGCCTTCGGCCGGGCGCGGAAGACGGCCCCCGTCGCCGAGTACTGGCCGCCGCCGAGATCGACGGCGAGCCCGAAGAACTGCTCCACGCCGTTCGGAAGGCTCGTCACGGTCTGCGCGCCCGCACCGTTCGCGGTCGCGATCGGCGCGCCCGAGTAGACCGTGGAGGAGCTCGTGGAGCGGAAGAGCGCCACGGCGACCGCGCTGCCCTGTGCGTCGGTCGCGTCCCACGCGACGCGCACGGCGCCGTTCCCGGCGGCGGCCGACACGAGGCCGAGGCTCGTCGGGACGACCGCCGTGTCCGGCGGGGGATTGCCGCCGCCTCCGCCGCCGCTCCCCCCGCCGCCGCAGGCGGCGAGACCGAGAAGGAGGAGCGCGAAGGAGGAGACGAAGGGGATCGGTCGATTCATGAGGGTCGAGGTCGCGAAGGGGAACCGTGCGCCGCGCGAACGCGCGGCCTGGCGAGCGTGTCCCGTCCGGCGATTGGACGCCGTTCGGGATTTGGACACGACGCTGTGCTCGTGGGGCCACCCGAGCGTGTCGCTCGGGCTAGCGCAAGCCCCATTCCCGTGCTCGAGGTCCTGGTACGAAGGAGGCTGCACACCCGAGGTGGTCGACACACCGGTCGCGTTGCATCGTGCCCGAGCCCGCGCGTGACGGCGGTCGCGTGGCCGGGCCGAGGACGTTCACCGACTCGGGAGCGGCGCTAGGCTGGCGCGACCGTGAAGAGCCATCGCCAGGAACTGTGGATGGAGACGAAGACCCGGCGCGCGTTCGTCAACATCACGCCCGACGTGCGAGCCGCGCTCGCGAAGAGCGGCCTCCGCGAGGGCCTCTGCCTCGTCAATGCGATGCACATCACCGCGAGCGTGTTCGTCAACGACGACGAGCGCGGGTTGCACGCGGACTTCGAGCGCTGGCTGGAGGAGCTCGCCCCGCACGCGCCGACGACGCAGTGGCGCCACAACGACACCGGCGAGGACAACGCCGACGGCCACTTGAAGCGCCAGATCATGGGCCGTGAGGTCGTCGTCGCGATCACGAAGGGCGAGCTCGACCTCGGGCCGTGGGAGCAGATCTTCTACGGCGAGTTCGACGGTCTGCGGAAGAAACGGGTGCTGATCAAGTTGATCGGCGAGTGACGGCGCCGTGCGCCGACGGCCCAGGCCGCAGAACCTCTGGTCGAGCCCGCGGGCGAAGCCGAGGCGGTCTCGCGGACCCGGCAAGCACGCGTCGCGGCCCCCTTCCGCAGAACCTCACACCTCGCGCAAGAGCGCAGGCACACCGCGCGCGAACTCACCCAGCGTCGCGCGGCGGCGAGTCACGCCTCGCGAAGGAGCTTCGGCAGCACACGCGCGAGCTCGCGCAGCGCGCGGCCGCGGTGGCTCACCTCGCCCTTGTCGGCGGGCGCGAGCTCCGCGAACGAGCGGTTCGACGCGGCGAAGCCGGCCTCGGTGAACTCGAAGAGTGGGTCGTAGCCGAAGTCGTGCGTCCCGCGCGGCGCGTGCAGGATCCGGCCGTGCGCGCGGCCTTCGATCACCGTCGCGAGCGTCCCGTCGGGCCGCGCGAGGGCGAGCGCGCACGTGAAGTGCGCTCCGCGCAGGTAGGACGGCCACCCCGCGAGCTCCGCGAGCAGCTTCCGGTTGTTCGCGTCGTCGTCGCCGTGCGTTCCGGCGTAGCGCGCGGACAGCACGCCCGGCGCACCGCCGAGCGCGTCGACCGAGAGCCCCGAGTCGTCCGCGAGCGCCCAGCACTGCTTCGCGCGCGCCGCGGAGCACGCCTTCTTCTCCGCGTTGCCCGCGAACGTGGGCTGGTCCTCGACGACGTCGGGCACGCCGCCGACGTCGGAAGGCAGGACGAGCGCGAGGCCGGCGTTTGCGAAGAGGTGCTGCAGCTCCGCGAGCTTCTTTTTGTTGTTGCTCGCGAGGAGCAGTCGCAGCGGGCGCGTCATGGGTGGCCTCGCCGACGCGGCGCTCACTTCGTGCTCAGCGCTTGCTTCTGCAGCTCGAACAGTCGGTGGATCGCCGCGGTGCCGATCTCGAGCATCGAGTCGAGCTCGCCCTTGTCGAACGCCGCGCCTTCGGCCGAGCCTTGGACCTCGATGAACTTGCCCTCGCTCGTCATCACGAGGTTCATGTCCGTCTCGGCCTTGCTGTCCTCGACGTAGGAGAGGTCGCAGACCGCTTCCTTGTTGACGACACCGACGCTGACTGCGGCGACCTGCGTCTTGAGCGGCCATCCGCGCAGGATGCGGCGGCCGTCCATGTGCATGAGGAGGTCGTGCAGCGCGACGAACGCGCCGGTGATCGCGCACGTGCGCGTTCCGCCGTCCGCCTGGAGCACGTCGCAGTCGATCCAGATCGTGCGCTCCGTCATCTGCGTGAAGTCCATCACGCCGCGCAGCGAGCGCCCGAGCAGGCGCTGGATCTCGACCGAACGCCCGTCGACGCTGCCGACGCGGTCGCGGCCTTTGCGCGACTCGGTGGAGGAGGGGAGCATCGAGTACTCCGCCGTCAGCCAGCCGCGCCCCTTGCCCTGCAGGAACGGCGGCACGCCGTCCGAGTACATCGCGGTGCAGAGCACCTTCGTGTGGCCGAAGCAGGCCAGCACGGAGCCGGGCGCGTTCTTCGTGAACGAGCGCTGGAAGGAGACAGGGCGTAGGTCGCCGTTGGAACGTCCGTCGGGTCGGGGCAAGGGATCCTCGCGCGCCATCCTAGCCAGCGTGGAGGTGCGGAGCGAGGCTGCGCACCCGTCGACGTCACGGGTCCTGCGTGGGTTCCATGCGCGCCGCGCGTGAACGCGTCGAGCCGTCCGATGGGCTCCCGCGGCTACGAGTGGCCCGCGTGCGTCCCGTTCGCGCGCGGTGGAGCGCGGTTCAAACGCGCTCGACGGCGCGGATGTACTCGACCGGCAGCCGCTTCTCGCGCCCGCCGGCGAGATGGAGCAGGAGGCCCGCACCGAATGAGAAGCCCGCGAAGCGTCCGTGCTCCGCGTGGTCACCGACCACGACGCGGACGTCCTGGTTCGCGAGGCCCGTGGCGTGCACGAAGTCGACCTCGAGCTCGGCGGGCGTCGAGTCGATCTGCTCGACGCGCCGCGCGAGGAACTCGAGCAGCCTGAGCTCGACGTCCGCGACGAGGACGTCGCGACCCTGGAGCGCGAAGCTCGTGACGCGGCGTTCGGTCGTGAGCGCCGCGGGGAACGACCGCTGGCGCACGTTCATGCCGATGCCCACGACGTAGTGCGGCGCCTTCGGATCGAGCCCGCGCGTCTCGACGAGCACGCCCGCGAGCTTCGCGTCGTCGACCATCAAGTCGTTCGGCCAGTCGAGCCAAGCCCGCGCGAGCCCGAGCTCGACAGCTGTGTCGTGCGCGGCGAGCGCGCCGGCGACCGTCACCGCGCCGGGGTGCCACGGCGGCGGCGGCGGCAGCAGGACGAGGCTCATGTAGAGGCCCTCGCCCCCCGGACTGTGCCATGGACGGCCGAAGCGGCCGTGACCGGCCGACTGCGCGCTCGCGACGTGCACGTCGCCGTGCCGCGCGGTGCCCGCGGCGAGCGCGGCGAACGCGCGCTCGGACGTCGAGTCGGTCGCGCCGTGGTCGATGCGCCGCAGGTTCATCGCGGGCGGAGGATACCAACGAGCCCGCGCGCGCGCTGCGCTGGATGCGCGGCCGACCGAGCGTCGTGAGTCGCCCGCTCCCAGGGCTCGCGACGAAGCCGCGCCGCGCGTACCCTGCGCGCGCTCGAAGCACACCCATGCCGATCCCGATCCTGTTCGCCCTGCTCCCGCTGCAGGTCCCTGCTCCGCCCGAAGTCGAGGACGCGCCGCCGCCCAGCGTGATGGTTGAGGTCCTCAACAACATCCGCGGCCAACCGGTCGGCCCGGTCACGATCGCGGAGCTCGGCCTGCCCGAGCCGTTCCTGCGCCACTTCGCGCACCGCATCATCCTCGCGTCGTTCGAGGACAACTTCCGCATGGTCATCGCGGACGAGCCCGAAACGAAGGACGAGCCGGAGACGAAGGACGAGCACGTGTCCAAGGACGCGCTGCCCGCTCCGAGCTCCACGCCGCCGCCGTCGGCGGCGAACGCGCCGGCGCCCGCGACGAGCGATGCGGGCCGCAGCGCGAGCACGTCCGGCATGACGACGCTGCAGATCGCGCTCGGCGTCGCGGGTGTGCTGTTGCTCGTCTGGCTCCTCTCGCTGCGCAGGAGGGCCGCGTGAAGGCGCTCCACATCGCCGCGTCGATGCTGCTCGCGTCGACGGCGCTCGCCGGGGACGCGCTCCGCGTCGTCCGCCCCGAGACGCTGCGCGAGCTGAGCCCGCTCGAGCGCGACGTCCGCGAGGGACGTCCGCCGCTCCGCAATTTCTTCCCGCCGCTCGGCTCCGGCATCGACGCGCCGGGTGCGTGGCGTTCGGCGCACTGGAACGTGCCCGCGCGCGACCGCGAGCCCGCCGCCGCGGAGGCCGCGGAGTTCGTCGCGCGGCGCCTCGCGACCGACGGCCTGCTCGCGACGTTGGCCGCGGTCGTCGAGCGTCATCCGAACGAGGCGCGCGATCCGGAGTGGCTCGCGCGCGTCGGCCTCCCGCTCGACTGGTCGCGCGCGTTCACGGCGCCCGACGGCGGCGACGTGCTCGCGTGGATCGCGGCGCGGATCGCGTCCGGCGCGAAGGCCGCGGAGCTCGGCCCCGAGCTCGCGCTCCGTCCGTTCGCGCCGCGGCCGTCGGTGCCCGGTTTCGAAGCGAGCGACGACAGCGGCGGGCTCGAGCTCGGCGCGCTGCGCCTGCAGATCCCGAGCGGTGGCTACTGGCAGGCGCGCACGGACGGAAGCGGCGTCGACCTGGCGCGCGAACTGTGCGAGGCCCTGCCCGCCGTCGAGGTCGTCGCGACGATCGAACAGAAGCACCTCGAGCCGTTCCTCGCCGTCGCGAAGGACTGGAACCTCGCCGCGCGGACCGCGCCGATCACGATCGTCCCGCAGGACCAGCCGAACGCGCAGTGGGCGCAGGACGACGGCAAGAGCGGTCTCGCCGGCGGCGAGGTCGTCACGCTCGTCCCGCGCTACGCGAGCCGCGGCGACGAGGCCTCGTCGTGGACGCCGGGCGAGATGCGCGCGCTCGAGTCGTTCGCCGCGACGGGCCGCAAGGCCGCGCGTTCGCCGCTCCTCTTCCAGGCGGGGAACCTGATCGTCGTGCGCGATCCCAAGCGCAGCGAACGCGTGCTGCTCGCCGGCGAGGCGGAGATCCTGCGCAACACGACGCTGGGTCTCACGCAGGCGCAGGCGATCGAGGCGTTCCGCGTCGAGTTCGGCGTCGCGCGCGTCCTCGTGCTGCCCGCGATCGCGTACCACATCGACTACGAGGTCAGCCCGCGCGTCGTGAACGGCGAGCTCATCTGCCTCGTCAACGACTCGACCGCGGCCGCCATCGACGTGCTGCGCATCGCGGTCGACGTGCTCGAGCGCGAGAAGAAGCTCGACGCCGACCTCGTGCGCGCCGCGCGGAGCGCGCTCGAGCGGCGCGATCCGAACGGCATCAACGCGAGCTTCGCTCCCGCGCTCCTGCAGGGCATGATCCAGCCCGGCACGTTCCGCGAGTCGTTCGCGAAGCTCTTCAAGGCGGGTGCTGGCGATTCGCACGTCGCCAACTTCCACCGCGTCATGCTCGCGCTCGACGTGCTGCTGATGTCCAGCGCGACCGAGCGCGTGTCCGACCGCTACTTGCAGGGCTTCATCGACGCGTTCCAGGGTCGCGACGCGGCGCGGCGCGAGCTCCAGGAACTCCTGCGCGCCCAAGGCTGGCGCGTCGTGCCGGTCCCGAGCTTGTCGCAAGGCGCGCGCAGTTTGACGTACCTGAACGGCGTGCACGCGCGCGGGCTCTACTTGATGCCGGCGTGGGGCGGGCTCTTCGCGCCGATCGATGCGAAGGTGAAGGCGCTGCTCGAGAAGGAGCTCGGCGCCGACGTGCGCGTCGTGCCGATCCTCTCGGGCGAGAGCCAACGCCGGAACGGCGCGGTGCGTTGCGCGGTGTCGCCGCTGCCCAAGTCGTAGCTGCTCGAGTCGGCGTCGCACGACTCGGTCCACTCGTCGCGCGCTTCGCGTGAGACGCCCCGGCTCGCCTGCGGAGCGCCACGCAGCTCGGCCGTGTGGCGGAGCGCACACGGTCTCGACTCGGACGTGCCGCGCGCTCCCCGTCGACGTGGAAGAGTTTTCCGGTCGCGCGCGCGGTCCGTCCGGGCCGTTTCCAGCGGGGTAGAGTTCGTCGGCGCGCCGCCGGACCGCAACCGGCGCGTGCAGAGTTCCGCTCGCGTCCGCCGTCACTCGCAACGGCCCGGACCCGCCCGCGACGCTCCTGCGCGACCTGTGCGCCGCACCACACCGCTCCCGGTCTCGCCCGGGGTACGTTCGCGGCCGCGCCGCGACAGCTCACCGCATGACGCACGCACGGAGTCCGCTCGTCGTCCTCGTCGCCGCGCTCGCCCTCTCGTCCGTTTCGAGCGCGCAGCAGTTCCCGACGTGCCCGATCCCGGGCCGCGTGGGACCCGACGTGATCGTCGGCGACGTGAACGGCGTGCAGAACTACGCGGCGGTCGGAGCGCTCGAGGCGCTGTCGCTCGGCACGACCTCGTGCAACGTCGGCACGCAGTCGCTCAACTGGTTCGCGAACACGACGAACCATCCGGTCATCGGGGGCAACCTCTTCCGCTACAAGGTGGTCGGCGGAGCGGGGCGCTTCGAGCAACTCGGGCAGAGCTGGGTCAAGCATGCGTTCCTCGCGCTGTCCGAGAACCTCTGCTGCGCGACCTGCGTCGGCGATCCGATGGGCACGCACCTCGGCGTCGGATGCTCCGATCCCTACACGGCGTCGCGCAACGGCACGCAGTCGATGCTGGGCCCGCGCTATCAGGTCAACGCGCACACGGGCGCCTTCGTCGCGGCGCCGCCGCACCCGTCGGGCGGGAACAACGGGCGCATCCAAGTCGGCGTCGCGGAGCTCGAGCCGACCGGCGGCGCGAGCACGACCCGCTTCTTCGGCCAGGCGATCTACGTCGCGCCCGACGATGCGGCCGCGAACAACAACGACGACAACAGCTCGTGGCGCGAGCTCTCGGCGAGCGTCGCGAGCGGCGCGTGGACCTTCGGCACGATCGGCGCGACGCAGCGACGGCAGGCGGCGCTCGACGCATGGAAGGTGGCCGAGCCCGCCGTGACCACGCGTGCGATCGACGTGCCCGAGGGCACGAGCGCGCCCTACGACGGCACGGCGCGCGTGATCCTCGGCTGGCGTGTGACGGACCTCGGCGGCGGCACATGGCGCTACGAGTACGCGCTCGAGAACGTGAACAGCGACCGCGCGATGCAGGCTGTCTCGGTCCCGCTCGGCGCCGGCGTCACCGTTTCGAACGCGGGCTTCCACGACGTCGACTACCTCGCCGGCGATGGGCTCTCCGGCGTGAACCAAGCGGGCACCGATTGGGCGACGACCGTGACGGCGAGCTCGATCGCGTGGTCGACGCAGACCTTCGCGCAGAACGGCAACGCGAACGCGCTGCGCTGGGGGACCACCTACAACTACCGCTTCGACGCGAACGTTGCGCCCGTGTCGGGCAGCGTCACGCTCACGCAGTTCAAGGTCGCGAACGCCGTCGCCGTCACCGGCGTCGACGTGCCGGGCGTCGCGACGGCGCCGCCGGGGCTCGTGTTCTGCAGCGGCGACGGAACGGTTCCGGGCCTCGCGCTCTGTCCGTGCGCGAACACCGGCGCGAGTGGCCGCGGCTGCGCGAACTCGGCGAACGCGCTGGGCGCTCGCCTCGCCGCGACGGGCATCGTCGCGAATGACACGCTCGTGTTGCAGGCGTCAGGAATGCCCGCGACGGTGAGCGCGATCTTCCTCAAGGGTGACCAGGCGAACGCGTCGGGCGTCGTGTTCGGTGACGGTGTGCGGTGCGTAGACGGGGCGCTCGTCCGCCTCGGAACCGTCCAGAACGTCGGCGGAGCGTCGCAGTATCCGAGCGGCGTGCAGGCGTCCGTGTCCGTTCGCGGCGGGACGCCGATCGGGAGCGGCCTCACGGGGCACTACCAGACGTACTACCGCAACTCGTCCGCCGCGTTCTGCCCGCCCGAGACCTTCAACGTGAGCAACGGACTCGCGATCACGTGGTGAACGCTCCGCTCCTGAAGCAGTTCTTGCGCTGCGGGCTCGATCGAGTCCGTACGCAAGGGGATCGCACGCGCCACGGAACCTCGGTGGTTCGGTCTGCGTCTACTTCCGCGCGCGCGAAGCTCCGGAAAGCTCTTCCTGCTTCGATGTGTACATTTCGAAAACACGCGGGAGCGCGGCCGAATTGCGCACACCGCGCCTTCGCAGCCCCGGCGCACCGTTATATGCTCCCTACGGGCGCGCGCGCTCGCGCGTCCCGCAACTCAGCTCTCTCGAACACGCGCGGCCACGGCCGCGCGTTGGTTTCCCTGGCATCGAATCTCTCGAGGTTGACCCCATGCGTTTGAATCGGAGCGTGTCCTTCCAAGCCCTCGCCCTCGTCGGCGGACTCGTCGTCGCTGCTTCGACGGCCAACGCCCAGTGCCCCAGCCCGTCGACGGGTCCGGACGTGATCTGCGGCGACGTGAACGGCGTGCAGAACTACTCGTCCAGCTCCTCGCTGGAAGCCATCGCCCTCGGCACGACTTCGTGCAACATGGGCAACGTCGACCGGAACTGGATCCAGAACACGGTCAACCACCCGCTCATGACGGGCGGCGTGTTCAAGTACAAGGTCGTCAACGGCGCCGGTCGCATGGAAGAGCTCGGCATCAGCTGGATGAAGCACGCCTTCGCCGCGTTCCAGGAGAACGTGTGCTGCACGTGCTCGCAGCCCGGCGGCCTGCTCCAGGTGTTGCACCCCGGCTGCTCGGACCCGTACACGCCCGCGCGCAACGGGACGCAGAGCGGCCTCGGGCCTCGCTACCAGGCGAACGCGAACACCGGGGCATACCTCGCTTCGCACCCCGTCCCGAGCGGCACGAACGCGGGTCGCATCCAGATGGACGTCGCGGACCTCGAAGTGAGCTCAGCCAGTGTCCGCTACTTCGGCGAGATGCAGTACGTGGCGCTCGACGACGCGATCAACAACAACAACGACAACAACACGTCCTACCGTGAGCTCTCGGTCTCCGGCAGCGGTACCGCGTGGACGTTCGGGACGATCGGCGCGACGGTGCGCATGAAGGGCGCGATCGAGGCGTGGAAGGCGGTCGACTCGACCGTCACGCTCGCGAACGTCATCGTGCCCGAGAGCTCCGGCGCTCCGTACGACGGCAACGCGAAGCTCGTGCTCGCGTACAAGACGACCAACCTCGGCGGCGGTCAGTGGCACTACGAGTACGCGCTGTACAACCAGAACAGCGACCGCTCGATCCAGGCCTTCAGCCTGCCGATCCCCGCCGGCGTGAACGTCACGAACATCGGCTTCCACGACGTCGTGTACCGCGCCGGCGACGGCGAGGGCGGCGTCAGCCGGGACGGCACCGACTGGACGCCGACGCTCGCGGGCGGCTCGCTCACGTGGGCGACGCAGACCTTCGCAGCGAACGCGAACGCGAACGCGCTGCGCTTCGGCACGACCTACAACTTCCGCTTCGACGCGGACGTGCCCCCGACGGCCGTCAACCTGACGCTCTCCCAGTTCAAGGTCGTCAACAACGTCGTCGTGGCGAACATCGACGGTCCCAGCGCTCCGGTGCTGCCGCCGACGTTCAGCTCCTTCTGCTCGGGTGACGGCACGCTCGCTGACCACACGACGGCCTGCCCCTGCGCGAACAACGGCGCGGCCGGCAACGGTTGCGCGAACTCGGTCAACGCAGCGGGTGCGAACCTGACGGCGACCGGCGCCGCCGCGTCGGACGACGTCGTGCTCAGCGGCTCGGGCATGCCCGCGGCCGTCTCGTGCATCTACCTGCAGGGCGACGCCCTCGACGACGTCGTGTTCGGCGACGGCACGCGCTGCACGGGCGGCGCGTTGATCCGCCTCCGCACGAAGACCAACGTCGGCGGCGCGTCGAGCTTCCCGGAAGTCGGCGTCGACACGATCACGCTTTCCGCTCGTGGCAGCGTGACGGTCGGCAGCGGCGCCCTCCGCTACTACCAGACGTACTACCGCAACTCGGCCGCCGGCTTCTGCCCGCCCGAGACGTTCAACGTCACGAACGGCTGGAAGATCGCCTGGTGATCCGCGGGGACGACGAGCCATCGGCTCGCGCGTCCCGTGCAGCGACCGCGCGAGGTCGGTGGAGCCCCTCCACCGGCCTCGCGCTCCGTTTCGGGTGTCTCCGACTTCCACGCCGATGCGCTCTCGGCCTTCCCAAGGGAACCTGGGGTCCGTCCCGCGCGTCCCAGGCGCCGGCACGACTCGGTGGCTTCACCCCCGAACCCGGAAAGGAACTCCCGGTTCGGGCGACGGGCCCGCGGCGCGGCAGGGCGGGATAGGCTTGTGCAGGCAAGCTCTCCTGTCTGCCCGCGCGCAGCCACGGGATCGGCCCACGGTCCGCATGACCCGCGCCCCTCTCAGGACGGCTCTCAGGACGAGCGTTGCGCTCGCGCTCCTCGTCCGCCTCGCGGTCGGCACCGCGGAGGCGCAGCAGTTCCCCGTGTGCCCCCTGCCGGGCTCGATCGGCCCCGACGTCATCGTCGGCGACATCCAGGCCATCGCGAACTACCCGTCGGTCGGGACGCTCGAGGCCCTGATGCCCGGGACGACCTCCTGCAACGTCGGCACCGCGCCCCTGAACTGGATCGCGAACACGACCCAGCACCCGCTGATCGGGGGCACGATCTATCGCCACCGCGTCGTCGGTGGTTCCGGCCGCTTCGAGCAGATCGGGCAGAGCTGGCTCAAGCACGCCTTCTTCGCGCTCTCCCAGACGCTCTGCTGCTCGAACTGCGCGCCCAGCGATGGGACGCGCCTCGGCGTGGGCTGCTCCGACCCCTATTCGCCCGCGCGGAACGGCAACCAGATGTCACTCGGGCCGAGGTTCCAGGTCTCGCCGCACGCGGGCGCCTTCGTCTACCCGCCCCCGCATCCGAGCGGTGGGAACAACGGCCGCATCCAGGTCGAGATCGCGGACCTCGAGGTCACGGGCGGTCCGGGTGCTGCGCGCTACTTCGTCGAGGCCAGCTACGTCGCGCCGGACGACAGTCAGTCGAACAACAACGACAACAACGCGTCCTGGCGTGAGCTCTCGGTCAGCGGCTCGGGTACGGCCTGGGACTTCGCGCCGATGGCGACGACGACGCGCATGCAGACCGCGATCGAGGCCTGGCCGCAGGTCGAACCGGGCGTCACCCTCGTCGACGTCGCGGTGTCGGAGGGCACGCCGGCGCCGATCGACGGCCTCTCGCGGATGATCCTCGGGTTCCACGTCACCGATCTCGGGGGCGGGACGTGGCACTACGAGTACGCGCTCCACAACATGAACAGCGACGCGGCGGCGCGGCTCTTCCGCGTGCCGGTTGGAGCGGGTGTCCAGCTTTCCAACGTCGAGTTCCACGACGTCGCGTACCGCGGCGGGGACGGGCCGGGGCTCGTCGACTTCGACGGCACGGACTGGCCCGTGCTCGAGCTCCCCGGCGAGATCACGTGGAGCACGCAGTCCTTCCTCCAAAGCAACCGCGCGAACGCGCTGCGGTGGGGGACGACCTACAACTTCCGCTTCGACGCGAACGCGCCGCCCACGAGTGGGACGATCACGATCGGGATGTACCGCAACTCGAACTCGGTCGCGGTCGCGGGCGTCGACGTGCCGGGTTGGCCCCAACCCGGGGTCGCGACCTGTGCCGGCGACGGGACGGGGGCGGCGCCCTGCCCCTGCGCGAACAGCGGTGCGCCGGGTCACGGCTGCGCGCACTCGGTGAACGCCGCGGGTGCGAGACTCCAGGCCGGCGGCGCGACGAACTCGGACACCGTGTCGCTGCTCGCGACCGAGCTCGTCGCCGGCGGAGCGGCCTTTTTCCTCGCCGGTGCGGACCTGCCCGGCGGAGTGACCTTCGGCGACGGCCTCCTGTGCCTGTCGAGCCCGATCATCCGTCTGGGCTCGGTCGCCATCGCGGGCGGCGCGGCGGAGTACCCGCAGGCCGGCGGGCTCCCCTTGTCCGTCGTCGGCGGCACGCCGCCAGGGAGCGGGCTCGTCGGGCACTACCAGGTCGTCTTCCGCAACGCGGCGGCCGCCTTCTGTCCGCCCGGCACCTCGAACACCTCGAACGCCTACCAGGTCACCTGGTAGGGAACCTGGCGGAGCCCGTTGGCCGCCGGCTCTTTTTCCCACGACCCTCCCGCGGTCCGCCACTCCCGCGTATTCTCGAAAGCTCGATCCACGCTTCGGGGATCGCGTCGGACTGCTCGACCCGACGACGAACAGCTCGCTCCTAACTTCGCCTCGACCCACCTCGGTTCCCTGCCTCCAACACCTCCGATGAAGACAGCCCTCCTCTCGATCCGTTCCCTGTTCGCGGCTGCAGGCGCACTGGCGCTCGCGGCCACCGCGAGCGCTCAGACGTGCACTTTCGTCACCGGCCCCGACGTGATCGTCGGTGAGTGCACCGGCCCGCAGAACTACACCTCGACCGGCGGCCTCGACGCCATCGCGGTCGGCACGACGTCCTGCAACGTCGGGAACGTCGTCCTGAACTGGGTCTCCAGCTCGGTGAACCACCCGGTCATCGGCGGCGGCGTGTTCAAGTACAAGCAGGTCAACGGCGCGTGGCGCTTCGAGCAGCTCGGCCAGAGCTGGCTCAAGCACGCGTTCGTCGCGCTCCAGGGCACGACCTGCTGCTCGAACTGCACGCCCAACCCGGGCGGCGTGTCCGGCCTCGGCATCGGCTGCTCCGATCCCTACACCGCGTCTCGCAACGGCACGCAGAGCGGCCTCGGTCCGAAGTACCAGGTCAACGCGAACACGGGCGCGTACATCGCGGCTCCGCCGCACCCGAGCGGCGGCAACAACGGCCGCTGCCAGATGGACGTGACGCGCCTCGAGCCGAGCTCCGCCAACGTCCGCTACTTCATGGAAGCGCAGTACGTCACGCTCGACGACTCGCAGTGGAACAACAACGACAACAACACGTCGTACCGCGAGCTGTCCTGCACGGGCGGCCCGACGGAGTTCAGCTTCGCGACGGCTGGCTCGACGCAGCGCCGCAAGGCGGGCATCGAAGCGTGGAAGGTCATCGACCCCACGGTCAATCAGCTCACGATCTCCGTCCCCGAGAGCTCGGCCGCGCCGTACGACGGCAACGCGAAGCTGATCCTCTCGTGGCAGGTCACCAACCTCGGCGGAGGCCAGTGGCACTACGAGTACGCGCTGTACAACATGAACAGCGACCGCTCGATCCGCGCCTTCAGCCTGCCGATCCCGGCCGGCGTGACGGTGTCGAACATCGGGTTCAACGACGTCGCCTACCTCGGTAACGACGGCAACGGCAACGTCAACTTCGACGGCACCGACTGGACCGGCACGGTCAGCGGCGGCGCGTTGACGTGGTCGACGCAGACCCTCGCGCAGAACAACAACGCGAACGCGCTGCGCTGGGGCACGACCTACAACTTCCGCTTCGATGCGAACACGGCCCCGCAGCAGGTCAACCTGACCCTGTCGCAGTACAAGATTGTGAACGACGTCGTCGTCGCGGGCGTCGACGCGCCGAGCGCGGGCCAGCCGGCGGTCACGGCGTACTGCGCCGGCGACGGCGTCCTCACGGACTGCCCTTGCGCGAACAACGGCGGCACGGGCCGCGGTTGCGCGAACTCGAGCTTCGCGAACGGCGCGTTGCTCTCCGCGACGGGCACGGCCAGCGTCTCGGGTGACACGCTCGTGCTCAACGCGAGCTCCATGACCGGCGCGACCTGCGTCTTCTTCCTCGGCGACGCGCAGATGCTGCCCGTCATCGTCGACGACGGCCTCGGTTGCGTGACGGGCTCCGTCGTGCGCCTCGGCACGAAGGCGGTCGGCGGCAACAACAGCTCGTTCCCGCAGCCCGGCGACCCGACGATCTCCGTCCGCGCGTCGATCCCCGGCGCCGGCGGCACGCGCTTCGTCCAGTGCTTCTACCGCAACGCGGTCGCGAGCTTCTGCCCGCCGGCGACGTCGAACCGCACGAACGGTCTGCAGATCACGTACGTCCCGTGACCTGATCGACAACCCGGCCTCTCCCACGAGCGGCGTCTCCAGCGATGGAGGCGCCGCTCGCGCATTGGGGCGCCCCAACAAGCGCCACCCAAGGCAAGACGAGAGCCCCCAACAACCCACCCTTCCAGGCCATCGCTCGATGCTGAGAGCCAATCGAACCCCGCGCGAGCACGCGCTAGTGCTCCGGCCCGTGCTCGCGCGGGGTCAGTGATGCGAAGCACACGCGTGTGTTCCGTTGCGCCCCTTCCCCTGGATCGGCCCACCCGGCCATTGCGCCCCGACCGACACCACCAACACTCCTCCACGAACGAACGCGGGGCGCTCGAGGCGCCCCGCGTCGTAGTGCATGGAGTCCGCTCCGCTCACATGAGCAACGTCCCCGACTTCTGTCCGAGCAACCCCTTCAGGCGGCTCATGACGTTCGAGTGGATCTGGCACACGCGGCTCTCGGTGAGTTCGAGCATCTCGCCGATCTCCCGCATCGTGTGACCGACCTGGTAGTACTGCGTGATGATGAAGCGCTCCTTGTGCGTCAGGGAGCGCGTGATGAAGTCCATCATGTCGCGGCGGTGGAGCTCGCCGATCGGGTCGATCGCGCGCCGGTCCTCGAGGATGTCGACCTTCTCGATCGAGGAGTCGTCGTCGCGGTCCTCCCACTTCTCCGAGAGCGAGAACATCGTCTTCGCGCTCGCGCTGTTCATCTCGTTCGTGAGCTCGGTGTGGTCCATCTCGAGCGCCGCGGCGAGTTCCGCGTGCGTCGGCTCGCGGCCGAACTCACCCGTCAGGCGCTGCAACGTCTTGTCGATGCGGCCGGCCTTGAGGCGCACGAGGCGCGGCACCCAGTCCTGCGAGCGCAGCTGGTCGAGGATCGACCCGCGGATGCGCGTCGTGCAGTACGTCTTGAACTTGATGTTGCGGTCGGGGTCGAAGCCGCGGATCGCGTCCATCAGGCCGAAGAGGCCGGCGCTGACGAGGTCGTCGAGCTCGATCGACTTGGGCAACGTCTGCAGGAGCCGCTCCGCGATGTAGCGCACGAGCGGGTAGTGCCGCTCCATGAGCACGTTGCGCAGCTTCTCGATTTCGACCTCGTTCTTCGCCTTGCGCGCCTTGCGGTAGACGTCCCAGATCTCCTCGGTGGGGAGCGGCTCGAGCTCCGGCGCGTCCACCTTCTTGATCTCGACGCGCGGGCGTGTCGCCGTAGCGGACAGGTCCTTCCCTCGCGGCTCGGGCGCGGAGTTGGACTCGTCCTTCTTCTGGCGTTCGACGGGCTTCTTCTTGTTCATGGGCCGGGCTCTCGGTTCGTCGGACGTGCGGATCGGCGAAGGGTCAGTAGTGGAGGAGTGCGTGGACGGGCACGCCTTCGAGGCGCTTGCGTCCCGCGAGGAAGTCGAGCTCGATCACGAAGGAGCAGCCCACGGGCTTGCCTCCGAGCTTGCGAACGAGCTTCAGCGCCGCTTCCATCGTTCCCCCGGTCGCGAGCAGGTCGTCGACCATCAGCACGCCCTGTCCGGGGCGCACGGCATCCTGGTGGATCTCGATGCGATCCGTGCCGTACTCGAGCTGATAGCTCTCGGTCTCCGTCTTCCACGGCAGCTTCCCGGGCTTGCGGATGGGCACGAAGCCCTTCCCGAGATGGTGCGCGAGGGCCGTACCGAAGATGAAGCCGCGCGATTCGATGCCGCAGACGAGGTCGAACGTGGCGGGTTCGACGCTCCGCGCCATCCCTGCGATCGTCTCCCTCAGGCCCGCGGGGCTCTGAAGGAGCGGTGTCACGTCCTTGAACAGGATCCCCTTCTTCGGGAAGTCGGGAACGTCACGGATGTACTCGTGGATCAAGGACGGCTCCGGGGAGGCCCACCGGCCCCTTCCGGTCGCCGCGGTCCGGAAAAGGGGGCGAAGGGCCGGCTCGTGGTATCGGCCGGCGCGTTGGACGACTTGAGGACGGGGTTCACATCTCCTCGGGCGCGGCGACACCGAGGAGGCGCAACCCGTTCGCGAGAACGGTCTTGCACGAGCGCACCAGAGCCAGTCTCGCGGCCGTGACGGAGGGTTCCTGGTCGAGCACGCGGCTCCCGACATACCAAGTGCTGAGGTCGCGGGAAAGGGCGAGCAGCGCCTGCGCGAGCTCGCTCGGCTCGGCGTGGTCCGCCGCGGAGCGCACGACGTCGGGGAACTGCGACAGGCGGATGAGCACCGGCGCGGCATCCGCGAGCGCCGCCCAGTCGGGTGTCGCGCCGCCCTGACCGCTCGCCGCGGCCTTGCGCAGGATCGAGGCCATGCGCGCGTGCGTGTACTGCACGTAGGGGCCGGTCTCGCCTTCGAAGCTGAGCACCTCGGCCTTCTCGAACACGACGTCCTTGATGCGCTCGCGCTTCAGGTCGTTGAACACGAGCGCGCCGATCCCGATCTGCTCGGCGATCTGCTGCTGTCCGGCGAGCTCGGGGTTCTTCTCGCGCACGACGCGGGACGTCTCCTCGACGACTTCGTCGAGCAGCTCGTCGAGCACGAGCACGTCGCCCTTGCGGCTCGCGAGCTTCGTGCGCCCCGTGCCGAGGAGCAGGCCGAAGTCGACGTGCTCGACGCGCGGCTCGAAGTCGGCGCCGAGGCGCTTCAGCACGGCCTTCAGCTGCCGGAAGTGGAGCTTCTGCTCCGCGCCGACGACGTAGAGGCAGCGCTCGAAGTGGAACTCGTCCCAGCGGTGGTAGAGCGCCGCGAGGTCGCGCGTCGCGTACAGCGTCGTCCCGTCGCGCTGCTTGAGCAGGCACGGCGTCTCGGCGAGGCCCTTGTCGATGGCTTTCAGCGCGACGATCGTGGCGCCGTCGGAGATTTCGGTGATCCCGGCCTGCTCGCAGCGTGCGAACGTCGGCGCGAGGAACGGCTCGTAAAAGCTCTCGCCACGCACGAGGTCGTGGCGGATGCCGAGGCGCTTGTACGTGCGGGAGAAGCCGCGCATCGAGACCTCGGTGACCCAGCGCCAGAGCGCGCGGATCTCGCCGTCCTTGCCGCTCTCGAGCTCGATCCACGCCGCGCGGGCCTCCGCGGCGAACGCGGGGTCGTGCTCCGGCTTCTCGGGGTCGAGGACCTTCTTGCTGCGCTGGTAGACCTCGAGCAGGCCGCGCACGGGGTCGCCCTCGATGTCGATGCCGAGCTCCTTCGCGCGGTCGAGGACGACCTTGCCGTCCGCGCCGACGCGCGCGCCGCCCCAGCGCTTCATCGCGACCACCAGACCGCCGAACATCGAGCCCCAGTCGCCGATGTGGTTGATGCCGACCGTGCGATAGCCGAGCGCCTCGTGCAGGTTGACGAGCGCCTGCCCGAGGATCGTCGAGCGCAGGTGGCCGACGTGCATCGGCTTCGCGATGTTCGGGC
This sequence comes from Planctomycetota bacterium, assembly GCA_016714045.1. Classification (GTDB taxonomy): domain Bacteria; phylum Planctomycetota; class UBA1135; order UBA1135; genus JADJNY01. The sequence goes on from JADJNY010000002.1 coordinate 71,276, forward strand.
TCGAGAAGTCGATCACGATCGTCTTCCCGCGGCCGTAGTCGGATCGGCCGTACTCCGCGCGACGTGTCTCGATGGTTCCGACCACCGTGCGGGCGAGCAGCGCGCGCTCGACCTGGAAGTTGATGTAGGGGCCCGACGCGACGGCGGTGATCCCGGTGAGCTTCGCGCCGAGCTGGCCGGCGAGCTCGCTCGCGATCGCGGGCGGCGCCTTTTTCAGCGCTTTCGCGAGCGCGAAACACGGGAAGGCCAGATCGCCCATCGCGCGGTCGCGCGGCTCCTCGATCTTGATCTCGGAGGGAGCGACGCCCGTCAGGGCGGAGAGGGCCTGGGCGATCGAGTCGGCGAAGTGGCGCATGAAGGCGGAGAGCCTAGGGACGCCGGAGAGCGCTTGGCAAGCCGCGCGTCGCGCACGGGGCTCACGTGGCGGGGCCGAGGAGCGCGGATTCTTCGCCCGAAGCGCCGAAGCCCTGCCGCGTGAGCTCGCGCATCGCGCTCGTCCAAAGTGACGTCGGATGCGCGGCTGCGCAGGTTCCGTCGCGCGCGGGAATTCACTTCCGTACGCACTCGTCCACGAACCTCGGGAACGCAGAATCGTTGCGCGGCTTCCCCTGGGCGCGTCCGGACCGCCCGCATATGCTTCAGTACACGGCCCTTCACGGGCCGTCAGCGCGTCGTGGCGACCCCTGCCTGGCAGGGCGGGGATCCTCGAACCGTGAGGACGCGTTGCACCCATTGGGAATCCCACACCCTCTCATGCACATCCAGCGAGCTCTCGTTCTCCGATCCGCGTCGATTCTCGCCGCGCTCTCCGTCTTCGCGCTCGGCGCGAACGCCCAACAGTTCCCCGTCTGCCCCGTCCCCGGGAGCAACGGCCCCGACGTCATCGTCGGCGACCTGAACGGCGTGCAGAACTACCCGGCGAGCGCGGGCCTCGACGCGATCGCGCTCGGCACGACCTCGTGCAACATCGGCAACGTTTGGCTGAACTGGTTCGCCAGCACGAACCAGCACCCGGTGATCGGTGGCGGCGTGTTCAAGTACAAGGTCGTCGACGGCGCAGGCCGCTTCGAGCAGCTCGGGCAGAGCTGGCTCAAGCACGGCTTCTTCGCGCTCTCCGATAACCTGTGCTGCTCGAACTGCTCGGCGACGGACGGCACGCACCTCGGCGTCGGCTGCTCGGACCCGTACACCGCGGGTCGCAACGGCGATCAGGGCGGGCTCGGTCCCAAGTGGCAGGTGAACGCGAACACGGGCGCCTACACGTACCCGCCGCCGCACCCGGTCGGCGGGAACAACGGCCGCATCCAGATGGACCAGACGCGCCTGGAGAACAGCTCGGCGAACCTCCGCTACTTCGGCGAGATGCAGTACGTGACGCCGGACGACTCGGCGGCGAACAACAACGACAACAACACGTCGTACCGCGAGCTCTCCTACAACGGCTCGACGTTCGCGTTCATCGGCGGCACGCAGCGCATGAAGGCCGGGATCGAGGCGTGGAAGGCGATCGATCCGGCCGTGAACCAGCAGACCGTGATCGTCCCCGAGGGTTCGAGCTCGCCCTTCGACGGCAACGCGAAGCTGATCTTGTCGTCGCGCGCGACGGATATCGGCAACGGCATGTGGCACTACGAGTACGCGCTGTACAACCAGAACAGCGATCGTGGTGTGCGTTCGTCCCAGGTCCCGGTGCCGGCGACGGCAGGCGTGATCAACGTCGGGTTCAACGACGTCGCGTACCTCGGCGGCGACGGCATCGGCAACTTGAACTTCGACGGGACGGACTGGGGCTGGACGAACTCCGGCGGGTTCCTGAAGTGGGAGGCGCTGCAGTCGTTCGCCCAGAACCCGAGCACGAACGCGCTGCGCTGGGGCTCGACGTACACGTTCCGCTTCGACGCGAACGTGGCGCCGACTTCGGGCACGGCGACTTTGGGCCAGTTCAAGGTCGTCAACTCGGTCGCGGTGACGAACGTCGACGTCCCGGGCAACGGGTCGGGCGGCTCGGTGCTCGCGACGTTCTGCCGCGGCGACGGCTCGGGGGGCGCGTGCCCGTGCGGCAACAACGGCATCGCGAACCACGGGTGCGCGAACTCGGTGTGGGGCGACGGCGGTCTCCTCACGGCGACGGGCACGGCGAGCGTCTCGGCGGACACGGTCGTGCTGAACTCGAGCTTCCTCTCGGGTGCGTCGTGCGTGTTCTTCCTCGGCGACGCGCAGGCCGGGCCGGTCGTGGTCGACGACGGCCTCGGGTGCGTGTCGGGCTCGATCGTGCGCCTCGGCACGAAGCCGGTCGGCGGAGCGGCGAGCTCGTTCCCGCAGCCCGGTGATCCGTCGATCGCGGTGCGCGCGGCGATCCCGGCGGGTGGCGGCACGCGCTACATCCAGTGCTTCTATCGCAACGCGGTCGGCGCGTTCTGCCCGCCGGCGACGTCGAACCGGACGAACGGCGTGATCGCGGTGTACGCGCCCTGAGCGTGGTGCGTAGCGATGAATGAACGGCACGGCGTCGAGCGATCGGCGCCGTGCTGCATTCCCGAGTCGTTCAGCGCTCGAGCAGGTGCGCGACGAGCGCGCGGACTTCGTCCTCGTCGAGCACGTCGAGCAGGTTCGACGGCATGCGTGAGAGCGCGCTCGGACGGCGTTCCTCCAGGTCGGACTTAGCGACCTCGATCAGGTCCTCGAACGGCGGGAGGCGGCGCAGCACGAGCGTCGTAGCGTCCTCGCGCTCGATGCGGCCGACGTAGAGCTCGCCGTCGTTCGTGACGAGCTCGACGTCGCGGAACTGGTCGGAGATCACCTTGGACGGCTCGAGCAGGCTGTCGAGCAGGTCGCCGCGCGAGAAACGGCGGCCGACGCCGGTGAGGTCGGGCCCGGTCGCGCCGCCGGCGCCTTCGATGCGGTGGCAGGTGGCGCAGCGCGCTTTCGTGAACGCGGCGCGGCCGAGGTCGAGCGTGGACGTCGAGTTCGAGCTCGCGGCACTCGAGGAGGACGTCGAGCCCGCGCCGACGCCGCTCGAGGGCTTCGTGGAGCGCGCAGCGTCGCTCGCGGTGCTCGCGTCCACGCGCAGCACGGCTTCGAGCTCCGCGCGCGTCCACGCGCGCACCTTCGGCGCGGGAGCGGGCGCGGGCGTCGCGTCGGCGGTCTTGGGTGCTTCGGCGAGCGCGCCGAGCGCCGTGCGGTCGGCATCGGAGAAGTTCTTCACGAGGCGCTCGCGGATCGCGTCGACGAACTCGAGAAGGCTGTGCCCACCCTTCGCCTTCGCGCGCCACGCGTCGATCGCGACGAGCGCGCGTCGCTCGCGCTCGACGGTCCAGCCCGCGTGCTGCGCGAGCAGCGCGTGCGCGGCGTGGATCGCGTCCTCCTGCGTCGCGGCGCGCTCGAGGTCGACGAGCACGGGCTCGAGCCCGGCCTCGACGTCGAGCGCGGCGATCACGCGGACGAGCTCGCGACGCAGGTTCGTGCGCGGGTCGAGCGTCGTGGTCTCGGTCGGAGCGTCCGTCGCGGTGGGCGTCGCGTCCAGCGCGATGCCCGCGAGCACCGGTAGGAGGCGTTGCGCGATGCGCTCGCGCGTCGCGAGCTCGACCGGTCCCGCGCGGAGCAGCACGAGCTGCAGCACGCGCAGCCAGTCGATCGCCTCCGCCGTCGTCGCTCGCTCGAGGTGCACGGCCTCGAACGCCGCGAGCGCGGGCTCGCGCGCCGCGGGACCGGCGACGTGGAGGCGCGCGATCAGGCCCGACGGGCCGGCGGCGAGCGGGCCGACGAGGCTCGGATCCACCGACCTCTCGATCGCGACGCGCGCGGCCTGGCGCAGGAACGGATCGGAGTCCTCGCGCCGCTCCATCGCCGTCGCGAGCCACTGCTTTTCCTGCGCGCTCGGCGTGGGGGCCTCCGTGCGGATGGTGGAGAGCTTGTGCAGCGGCTCGAGGAACTCGCGCACATTGCGCGCGGACGCGGCGAGCGAGGCCTGCTCGGCGTCCGCGGGGTCGATGGCGGGCGCTGCGCGCTTCTCAGCGCCGTCCCAAGTGATGCGATACAGCCCCGACTGCGCCTGTCGTCCGCCCGTCGTCACGTAGAGCGCGCCGTCCTTCCCCGCGACGAGGTCGGTCACGGGGAACGGCTTGCCGCTCACGAACACCTCGCTCGTGCCGCCGAAGCTCGACCCGCGCGGCGACAGCGTGACGCAGTGCACCTTGCCGTACGCCCAGTCCGCGCAGAACAGCGCGTTCCGGTAGCGCTCCGGGAAGCGCAGGTCCTTCCCGTACAACACACCGGTCGGCGAACCCGCGCCGAGATCGAAAACCGACGGCAGCGTGTCCGGCCAGTCCGCGTTCCACTTCGCCGAGCCGTTGCGCCAGCCGTAGTCCGCGCCGCTCACGAGATGGAGCACGCGCGTCGGCCGGTACCACGGGGCACCGATGTCCCACTCCATGTCCGAGTCGTACGTGAAGAGCTCGCCTTCGGGCCCGAACGCGAGGTCGTAGCAGTTCCTCAAGCCGACGGCGAAGAGCTCGAACTCCTTCCCGTCCTCGTCCGTGCGGCACACCCAACCGCCGGGCGCCTGGATGTGCGGATCGTGGCCGTTCGGGTCGCCGAGGTGGGGGAGCAGCTCGTCCTCGCCCCACGTCGCGGGCACGCGTGATGCGGCGAGCTCGGGCACCTTCGTGAAGTTGCCCGCGATGAGCCACAACCAGCGGCCGGACGGATCGAGCACGACCGCGTGCGGTCCGTGCTCGCCCGAACCGCCGAGCGCGCGCAGGAGCTCGACGTGGTCGAGCACGTCGTCGCCGTCCGTGTCGCGCACGCGGTAGAGGCCGGGCGTGTGCGGCTTCGTCTCGCCGACGACGACGTACAGCGCGTCGAACGCCCACAGGAGCCCGTGCGCGTGGCCGAGCTCGACGGGGACGCGCTCGACGAGCGTCGTGTTCGCCGCGGCGCCGTTCGCAGCACGCGCGTTCGTGTCCGTCTTCGAGCTCGCGTCCGTCGCGTCGCGCGCGATCGGCGGCGGCGTGATGCGGTAGATCGAGCCGTCCTGGTCGCTCGCGTAGAGCCGACCGCGATCGTCCGTGCAGAGCGACACCCACGAGCCCTCGCGCGCCTTCGGCACCGAGTACAGGAGCTCCGCGCGGAAGCCTTCGGGCAGCGTGAGCGTGTCGCCGGACGCCGCGCGCTCCTCGACGGGCTCGGGCGCGTTCGTCGTCGCCGCCGCGGCGCCCGCGAGCGCCGCGAGGTCGCCCGCGAGACCCGTCGTGCCCCAGTCGCCTTGGCCGAGCTCGTGCTCGGCGTGCGCGCTGCCCGCGGCGCGCGCGTCGAACGCGCTCGGCGTCCACGCGTCGTACGCCGCGACGTCGGCGAGCGTGGAGGCACTCCAACTCGCGTCCGTGACGAGGCGCAGGAGCCGCCCGCGCTCGCCGTCGACGACGAGCTCGCACCACACGCCCGCGGGGCCGCCGTCGTTCTTCGCGACGAGCGCGAGCTCGTTCGCGCCCGCGTGCAGGTGGTCCGCGACGTCGACGTCGATCGGCGACTCCCACTCGTCGTCCGTCGCGACGAGCGCGCCGTTCACGAACACGCGCGCGTGGTTGTCGAACGTGCCGCGCAGGTGAGCCCGCGTGGGCGCCGCGCGCAGCTCGAACGCGCGCCGGAACGCCGCGACGTCGTGCTCGCGCGCCTCGGACCGGCTCCAGATCCACTGCGGCACGCGCTCGGCGCGCGGTTTCGGGCCCGTTTCCGCGCTCGGCGCGGCGTCCGGCTCGGGCGGGAGCTCCTTCAGCACGACCGAGCGGAACTCGACCTGCATCGGCGGACCCTGGTGCAGCTGGAACGCGAGGATCCCGCGCGGCGCGAAGTGCCTGGGGTCCTCGTCGACGCAGCGCAGCATGCGCGCGCCGTTCACCTCGAGCTCGAGCGTGCGCCCGCGCGCGCGCACGACGTAGTGGTTCCAGTCGTGCACACGGACGACCTTCAAGAGCTCCGCGCCGTTCGCGAAGCGCGTGCTCGTGCGTCCCGCGCTCGTGAAACGCACGTCCTCGCCGCGCGTCGCCGCGACGCCGCGACCGTCCTGCTCGTACAGGCACCCGGTCCAGTTCGGCCCGTCCTCGATGTCGGCCTGGTAGCCCGCGACCTGCCATCCGCCTTGGTCGCGGCTCCGGAACTGCAGGCCCGAGTTGCCGCCCGTGATCTTGAAGTCGAACGCGAGCTCGAAATCGCCGACCTCTCCGCCGCGCCACACGAGGTACGTCGTCGCGAGGAGCGGGTTCGCCTCCGTGCTGCGCCCGACGATCGCGCCGTTCTCGACGCTCCAGTAGCGCGGATCGCCGTCCCAGCCGGTGAGCGACCGGCCGTCGAAGAGCGCGCGCGGCGCGGGTTCGCGTTCCGCCGAGGACGGAGCCCGCTGCGCGACCTCGCGATCGGCCGGCGACGGAGCGCGCGACGCGGGTTCGGTGCCGCAGGCGGCGAGGGTGAGGACCAACAGGCAGCGACGAAGCATGCGATCTCCGTGGGACGGGTGCGGTCGTGCCAGTCTAGGGACGAACGACGCCCCGCCGCGCGTGAATCGCGTCGCCGTGCTCCGCGGAGGATCGGCGCGCCGGAGCGGGCGGATCGCGGCGGCCAGCTCGTCCGAAAGAGCCTTGCGAGTGCGCACCGTCCGTCCGCTACGATGCGCCGCGCTCGTCCCCGGAAATCGCGATGAACACGAAGCTCCTCGGCCTCTCCACGCTCCTCGTCATGTCCTCGATCGCCTGCAAGTCGACTCAGCCACCGAGCGGTCCGACGACCTTCGGGGACGACCTCGCCTTCCTGCAGAAGCACGCGGACACGATCGTCCTCTCCGACGCGAAGGGCGAGGCGCAGGTGGCGATCGTGCCCGCGTTCCAAGCGCGCGTCATGACGAGCACCTCGGGCGGCGCGAGCGGCCTCTCGCACGGCTACCTCCACCGCGAGCGCATCGCCTCGAAGACGCCGACGCCGCACATCAACGTGTTCGGCGGCGAGGACCGCTTCTGGATCGGGCCCGAAGGCGGCCAGTTCTCGGTGTTTTTCGCACCGGGCGCGCGCTTCGAGCTCGCCGACTGGCACACGCCGGCGCCGATCGATTCCGAGGCCTTCGACGTCGTCGAGACCGCCGCGGACCACGCGATCTTCCGCAAGCGCATGGGCCTCACGAACTGGTCGGGTACGACGTTCGACCTCGAGGTCACGCGCGAGGTGCGTCTGCGCGATCCGAGCCAGGTCCTCGCGACGATGCGGGTCGAGCTCCCCGCGGGCGTGCGCGGCGTCGCCTTCGAATCGCTGAACAGCGTCGTGAACCTGGGCAAGACCGCGTGGAAGAAGGACACGGGCCTGCTCTCGATCTGGATCCTGGGCATGTTCCCCGCGTCGCCCGCCGCGACGGTCGTCGTCCCGTTCCAGACGGGCACGGAGTCGATCCGCGGCCCGATCGTGAACGACGAGTACTTCGGGAAGATTCCCGCGGACCGTCTGCGCGTGAAGCACGACGAGGGTCTGCTCCTCTTCCGCGCCGACGCGCGCCACCGGAGCAAGCTCGGCGTCGGTCCCAAGCGCGCGCACGACGTCCTCGGCAGTTGGGACGCGAAGAGCGGCGTGCTCACGATCGTCCAGTACTCGCTCCCCAAGCCCCCCGGCGAGTACGTGAACTCGCTGTGGAAGCACCAGGACGATCCCTACGGCGGCGACGTCGTGAACAGCTACAACGACGGCCCGTCGACCCCGGGCCGAGCGGGCTTCGGGAACTTCTACGAGCTGGAGACGTCCTCGCCCGCGCTCGCGCTCCGGCCCGGCGAACGCGCGAACCACGCGCACCGCACGCTGCACCTGTCGGGCGACCAGGCCGGGCTCGAGCGCATCGCGAAGAGCGTCCTCGGCGTGCACCTCGGCGAGCTCGCGAGCGTCGCGAAGCCCTGACGTCGAGTGGAGCGCCACCCCGGGGTGGCTGGGCTGAGAGCGGGCTCCGTTCGGGTCCCCGAACGGAGCCTCCAGCGCACGGATCACGCGCCGATGCGCGGTTTCTGTTCGGGTCGGTGGACCGGCCCTATCCCTTGGAAACAAGGGAGTTGAGCTCGTCCTCGAGCCCGCGGTCGCGCTCCGCGCCGACCTCCTACAAGTTCGCGTCCCGTTCGGGTCGTGGGCTGCCGATAGATTCGGTACTTGTTCGGGTTCACCGGGTCGCACCCACCCGGCCCCGAACGAAGCGCAGCCGAGATCCCCATCCCGTTCCCTTCGAGAAGGAATCCGCCATGGCCGTCCTCCAACGCGATCCGACGACGTTCGTCTTCTTCTGTGTGGTCATCGCCGCCACGTTCCTGGTTTGATCCCTCTCCGATGAGCACGCCCCCCCTCACGCGCCGTCAGAAGGACATCCTCGACTTCTTCCGCGAGTACCAGGAGCGCAACGGCCTGTGGCCGACGCTCGAGGAGATCGCGCAGCACCTCGGCGTGAACAAGGTCACGGTCTTCGGGCACGTGGCCGAGCTCGAGAAGAAGGGCGTGATCAAGAAGCGGGCGAAGCGCGCGAGCCGCTCGCTCGCGATCGTGGGCAAGAAGGCCGCCGCGCCCGCCCGCACGCACGGCGTGCGCATCCTCGGCACGATCGCCGCCGGTCGCCCGATCTCGACGATCGAGACCGAAGAGGAGCTCGAGCTCGACCACATGCTCGGCCGCGGGCGCGACCTCTACGCGCTGCGCGTCAAGGGCAACTCGATGATCGAGGACTCGATCCGCGACGGCGACGTCGTCGTCGTCGAGCGTCGCACGAACCCGCACAACGGCGAGACGGTCGTCGCCGTGCTCGAGGGCGAGGAAGCGACGCTCAAGCGCTACTACGACGAGGGCGACGTCGTGCGGCTCCAGCCCGCGAACGCGGAGCTGAACCCCGTGCGCGTGAAGAAGGACGCGCTCGAGATCCGCGGCGTGCTCGTCGCGGTCGTGCGGACGTTCTGACGCGCTGCGAGCCTCGGACGAGCTCGAGCGCTCGCGCGGGCTCTGTCCATCGGACGCCCGGCCGTTCCAGCGCGCTCCTTCCGTCCGACTCATTCGTTCCGACGCGCGAGGATCAGGAGCTTCGCGCGTCCGGGGGCCGCTCACGCGGCCTCCGTGCTTTCCAGGGTTGCTCGCGCCGCTACCCGCGCGCCCCTATCCGCGCGCCAACAGAGCGTGATAGGAGTGGCAGCATGCGCTCCGGCCTCCTCGCGCTCCTCCTCGCCCTCGGTTCCTCGGCCTGCGTCTCGACCAGCGCGGACGCGACCCGCGCGCCGATCACGCTCCCGTCGCTGCTCGCGGAGCTGAACGACCCCGCCGCGCTCGCGCGCTGGCCGTCGCCCGAGTACCGCACGCTCCAGGCGTCGAGCTACCACCGCGCATCGACGCACCGCGACCAGGCCGATCGAAGCGACCGCGGCTGGTTCGCCGACTCGGACGGCACCGGGTTCGTGCGCACGGAGCGCGTGAACGGCCGCGACGAGTTCGTGCTGATGGAGCACGACGGCCCCGGCGCGCTGACGCGCCTGTGGACGCCGTTCTTCTACGACGACTTCGGCGAGCGCACGGGACCCAACGTGCGCATCTACCTCGACGGCGCGAGCGAGCCCGTGATCGACGAGCCCTTGATCGCGCTCGTGCGTGGGGAGGGGACGTTCCGGCCGCCGCTCGCGACGAAGACGGCGCGCGCGGGCGACAGCTACGTGCCGATCCCGTTCGCGCGCTCGTGCAAGGTCACGATGAGCGCGAAGCCGTTCTACTTCACGATCGCGTACCGCGCGTACGAGCCGGGCACCGTCGTCGAGACGTTCACGCGCGCGGGCCTCGCCGCGGCCGAGCGCGCGCTCGCGGAGACCGCGCGGCGTCTCGCGGACCGTTCCGTGCCGAGGACCGCCGCCAACGGTCACGAGAGCGCTGCGAGCGGCGCGGCGGTCCCGGCGGGCAGCGCGCGCGCGACCGTGCGCGCGGGCGAGTGCCTCGAAATCGCGTCGCCGGCGGGACCGCGCGCGTTGACGCGCTTCGAGCTGCGCGTGCCGGACGTCGTGCGCGATCCGGCGCTCTTGCGCTCGACCGTGCTCGCGTTCACGTTCGACGGCGAGGAGAGCGTCTGGTGCCCGCTCGGCGACTTCTTCTGCAGCGCGGACGAGCTCCATCCGTTCGACACGTTCGCGCGCACCGCGAGCGCGGACGGGACGTTCACGTGCCGCTGGACGATGCCCTACGCCGACAGCGCCGTCGTGCGCGTCCTCAACCTGTCGAAGGAGGGGCTCGAGCTCGACCTCTCCGTCGACACGGCGCCGTGGACGTGGGACGACCGTTCCATGCACTTCCACGCGCGCTGGCGGCCCGACGACGTCGCGCCGGGCACGCCTTTCCAGGACTGGGAGTTCCTCTCGATCGTGGGCCGCGGCGTCTTCGTCGGCGACGCGCTCAGCGCGCTCAACGTGCAGGGCAGTTGGTGGGGCGAGGGCGACGAGAAGCAATACGTCGACGGCGACTGGGCGCGCGGCTTCCCGTCCATCTTCGGCACGGGCACCGAGGACTACTACGGCTGGGCCGGCGGCGAAGTGCCGTCGCGCGACGACGAATTCTCGACGCCGTTCCTCGCCAACGTGCGCGTCGGCGGGCTCGACGAGCACGGCGGCCCCGCGCCGGGCCGCGTCACGAACGGCTTCAACGTGTCGACGCGCGCGCGCGCGCTCGACGCGCTCCCGTTCCGCGAGCGCTTCCGCTTCGACCTCGAGGCGTCGTTCGGCACGGACATCCGCAAACCGTGGAACGTGCTCGGCTACTCGGCGGTCGCGTTCTACTACGCGTTCCCCGGCGCGCGCGACGACCGCCCGGCACGGCCCGACCGCGCGGCGGAGCCGATCCTGCGCTTCGACGCGCTCGCGGAGCGCGCACGAGACCTGCGCGACGTTCCGGCGGAGCTCGCGCCCGTCGTCGACTGGATCCGAGCGAACGCGCTGCCCTTCGACGCGCGCGGGCTCGACGAGTCCCAGGTCGGCGCGCTCGGGCGCGATGCGTTCGGCGACGGCGCGCACGCGAACGACGCGTCGGTCGTCGGCGCGAGGAAGGCCGAGGGCCCGAGCACGAGGGACTCCTTCCTCGCCGACCGCGACGTCGCGGTGATCGCGCGCGCTCTAGCGAACGCGCGCGTCGTGGGCCTCGGCGAAGCGACGCACGGCCAGCACGAGAGCTTCGAGACGAAGCGCGCGATCACGCTGGCCCTCGTGCGCGAGCACGGCTTCCGCGTCGTCGCGTACGAAGCGAGCTCCGCCCGCGCGCGCGCGAGCGACGCGTACGTGCAGGGCGAGTCCGACGACCTCGCCGCCGCGATGAAGGGCCTCGGCATGCTCGTGTGGAACGTCGAGGAGAACGCGGCGCTCTTCGAGGACCTGCGCGCGTGGAACCGCTCCGCCGCGCCTGCCGACCGCGTGCATCTCGTTGGCGTCGACGTCCAGGATCCCGAGGCCGCTGCGAAGCGCCTCGCCGAGCTCGTCGGCGCCGTGCTGCCCGACGTCGCGAAGTCGGCGCTCGCGTTCGCGCCCGAGATCGAAGCCGCGGTTCCGAAGCTGTGGCGCGGCGAGACGGAGGAGTACGAGCGCATCACGAAGCTCGCGGAAGGCGTGCTCGCCGCCGTCGAAGGCGCGGGCGATGCGCTCGGCTCCGCGGCAGGCGAGGCCGTGCTGCGCGCGCGCGAGCTGCGCCGCGGGATCGGCATGCACCACTCGCCGGGCGGGCGCGATGCGGCGATGGGGGAGATGCTCCTCGATGCGCTCGAGCGCGCCGGTCCAGCCGCGAAGGCCGTGCTCTGGGCGCACGACGGGCACGTGACGAACGGCGCGCTGCGCTACCTCGGGAGCGAGGAGCCCGCGACGGGCGGCGTGCTGAAGCGCGCGCTGGGGAAGGACTACGTCGCGGTCGGCTTCGCGTACGGCGCGGGCGAGTTCCACGCGCTCGCGAAGGACGCGGCGGGAACGTGGGGTTTCACGCGTTACCGCACGGCGCCGCCGCCCGCGGGCTCGCTGGAGGAGCCGTTCCACCGCGCACGCCCCGGCTCGTTCTTCGTCGACTTGCGCGGCGCGCCGCGCGAAGGCCCGGTCGCGGCATGGCTCGACGCGGGCCACGGAAAGCGCTGGTACGGCGGCTACGGCGTGCCGGAGGACGCGTTCGATCAATCCGCGGACACGACCAAGCTCCTGCCGACGTTCCCGCGCGCCGACTACGACGCGCTCGTCTACCTGGAGCGCACGACGCCGTCGCGGCCGTTCCGCGCGCGAGGGAAGTGAGCCGCGCGCGTCACGCGATCCACTCTTCCCACTGCTTGTTCGCGTCGCCGAGGTCGCGCTCGATCTCCGCCAGTCGGAACTGGAGCTCCTTCATCTTCGCCGCGTTGCGATAGACGTCTTCGGTCACGAGCGACGCGTTGATCGTGTCGCGCTCCTGCTCGAGCTCCATGATCTTCTTCTCGAGCTTCTCGAAGGCCCAGGGGTTCTTGATCTTGCCCGGCTGCGTCTTCTTCTCGGGTTCGGGGGCCTTCGGCGCGGGTTTCGGCGCCGCGGCGGCCTTGCGCGCCTTCTCCGCGCTCGCGACGCCGGCTTCCTCGGCCTTGCGCTCGCGCCAGAACGAGTAGTTCCCCGCGTAGCTCGTCACGCCGCCGTCGTCGACCTCGAGGATGCGGTTGCAGAGCCCGTCCAAGAACTCGCGGTCGTGGCTGATGCACACGATGGCGCCGTCGAAGTCGCCGAGCATCTCCTCGAGCGACGTGCGCGCCGCGAGGTCGAGGTGGTTCGTCGGCTCGTCCATCGCGAGCCACGACGGATGGCTGAGCGTGAGCTTCGCCAGGCACAACCGCGCGCGCTCGCCGCCCGAGAGCGACGCGACCGACGCGTCGATGTCGTTCCCGCGGAAGAGGAAGCGCGCGAGGTGGTTCCGGATCTCCTGGTCCGTCATCTGCGGCCAGTGACGGCGGATTTCGGTGTACGGCGTGCCGTCGTCGCGCAGCTCGCTCGTGTCCTGGTCGTAGTACCCGCACGCCGCCTTGTGGCCGAGCTCGACGACGCCCGCGCTCGCTTCGCGGCGGCCCGCGAGGATCTTCAGCAGCGTCGACTTGCCCGCGCCGTTGCGCCCGAGGATGCCGATGCGCTCGCCACGGCCGATGCGCAGGTCGAGGTCCTGGATCAGCGGCTTCTGCGGATCGAACCACGCGCCGAGTCCGCGCGTCTCGAGCACGATCTCGCCGCCGCGCTCGGCCTTCGGCGGGTGGATCACGGGCTTGCGCACGTCGTTGAACGGCGCCTGCACGAGCTCGAGGTTCTGGAGCTTCTTCTCGCGCCCCTTCGCCTCGGCCGTGCGCTGGCTGCCCATGTGCTTCTTGATGAACTCGCGCTCCTTGCGGAGGAAGTCCTGCTGCTCCTCGTACGCTCGGAGGTCGCTCGTGAAGCGCTCCTCCTTCAAGCGCACGTACTGCGCGTAGTTGCCCGTGTAGCGGACGAGCGTGCCGCGCTCGAGCTCGTAGATCGTCTCGACCGCGTTCGTGAGGAGTCGGCGGTCGTGGCTGACGACGAGCACGGCGCTCTTGAGCTGGCGGATCCAGTTCTCGATCCACTCGATGCCGGGCAGGTCGAGGTGGTTGGTCGGTTCGTCGAGCAGGATCAGATCGCCGCCCGCGACGAGCTCGCGCGCGAGCGCCACGCGGCTCTTCTCGCCGCCGGAGAGCGTGCGCGCCTCGCGCTCCCAGAACTCGGGCACGAGGCCGATGCCGCGCAGCACGGACTCGACGCGGCGTTCGGTCTCGTACCCGCCGAGCAGCTCGACGTGGTGGTGGAGCTCGTCGTGCTCCTTCACGGCGCGCTCGAGCTCGGGGCCTTCGACCTCGCCCATGATGCGCGTGAGCTCCTCGAGCCGAGCCAGCGCCTTGCGCGTCTCCTCGAGACCGAGCTCGACGAACGCGCGCACCTTGACGCCGGGCGCGAACTCGGGCCGCTGCGGCACGTGACCGAGCGTCGCGCCCTTGCGCAGCGTGATCGAGCCCCAGTCGGGGTGCTCGTGGCCCTCGATCATGCGCAAGAGCGTCGTCTTGCCGCCGCCGTTGCGGCCGACGAGCCCGACCTTCTCGCCGGGGTCGATGCGCATCGAGGCGCCGCGCAGGATCTCCTGCGCGCCGAAGTGCTTCTGGACGTCTTCGAGGATGAGGAGGGACACGGGTGGGCGCGCTTCGGGGCGGAGAGACTACAGCGCGCGCAACGTTCTCGCGAGGCGCCCGGCCGTGGAAACGCTTTCCGGGGCGAGCGCGCGGAGTGGAAGCGCGTGCCGGTGGGCTCGAGCGAAGCTCGGCACGCGCAAGTCGCGTCGCCAGCGAGCCATCCGTCGCGATGGAGGACCGCGCAAGGAGAAACCCCTCAAGCTCCGCCGCCGAACTCCGATCCTCGAAACACCATGAACATCCAGCAGTTCGGCGCCCCCCAGCGCAACCTCTTCGTCCAGCCCGGTTCCACCACGGCGACGTCGGCGAAGGCGGCAGCGTCGGCAACGAACGCGACTCGCTCTCAGCAGGCCGCGCCCGCTCCCGATGCCGCCCCTTCGGCTCCCGTCGAACCCGCGATGCGGCGACGCATCGAGCACTTCGTCGAGCGTGCTGACAAGCGCATCGACCACCTCCTCGAAAACAACAAGCTGACCACGCGCCAGCAGGAAGCCCTGCGCGCGGCGCAGGAGACGTTCCACTCGCAGATGGGACGCCTCGATCGCGCCCTCGACGGCGGCGAAGCGAACGAGGCGATGCACAACATCCTCTCGAGCCTGCGCGGATCGATCGACTCGATCCTCCAGGAGCCCACGCCCGCCAACGGATCGGGGCTCGCCGCGGTGAAGCCCGACACCGTCGACGGCAAGACCACGCGCCGCGGGAGCGCGAACCAGATCGACACGCTCGCCTGATCGACGCGAGCGGAGGAAGGAGCGCACCGGCGCCGACCTCCGCTCCGCCGAGCGCGTTCCCGACCGGAGGCCGCTGTTCTTCCGCCGCGCCCGAGGCTTCGACCTCGGGCGCGGCATCTCTCTTCAAAAGGAGGCCATCCGCATGCCGCCTTCACGACGGGGGAGGTCGCCCGGGTGGGCCGCGCCGAGCGCCCGCGCTGGGGGAAATTGGTCACGCGTGGTCAGCGCCGTGGACGGTCAAAGGCGCGGGTCGAGCGCCCGAGTTCGGGCGCGCCGGCGCAGCACGAGCACGACGTCGAGGAGCTCGCCGTCGAGCGCGCGCGGCTTCGTCGCGTCGTGCGTGAAGTCGTAGGTCGCGACGTGTTCGAAAGCGGGTACGCGGGCGAGGAGCGTCTTCAGCTCGCGCACGTCGTAGGTGCGGAAACGCCAGCGGGTCTCGGAGCGGAGCTCCTTCCCGTTCGTCGTCACAACCAGGCGTGTGCGAACGTCCTCGAGACGCTTCGAGCGCTCCGCGGGCTCGACCTGCGTGTTGCAGACGACGCGCGCGCGGCCGTCGCGCGCGACCCAGCGCTCGCGCGAGCGCGAACGGCTCGCGTAGTCGGTGAGGTGCAGACCGAGCACGTACACGCCGCCCGGCACGAGCGCGTCGGCGACGCAGCGCAGGTGGTTCGTCGCGGCGCGTTCGTCCTGCAGGTACTTGAACGTACTGACGAGGCAGTGGGCGAGGTCGAAGCGCGCGCGCGTCGTGAACGCGCTCATGTCGCCGACGGCGAGCGAGGCGCGCAGCTTCGACTTCGAGAGTCGCGCGCGCGCGAAGTCGAGCATGCGCTCGTTCAGGTCGAAGCCGTGGACGGTGTGCCCGCGCCGCGCGAGCTCCGCGACGAGCCGTCCGCTGCCGCACGCGGGCTCGAGGACGCGCAGGGGCCGCGCGGAGCTCCTCGTCGCGTCGCTGGGGGCTCCACGAGCGCGCACGCGCTTCTCTCGACCAGCCGCGCCGCCCGCGTGGAGAGCGTGGACGGCCTCGAGGAAGTCCGCCTCGCGCTCGGTGCCCTCGTCGAAGACGAGGTCGTACCAACGCGGCGTGTCGTACCAGTCGAGCTCTTCGTAGCGCGGCATGCGGGCGCGGGATCGTAGCGCGCGAGCCCCCCTGCCGCGCCAGGGGGCCTGCGACAGCGCGTTTGCGGTGCGCTCGCGTCGCGGCGAGCATCGGAGGCGTGGACGCTCTGCGTGGCTTCGCCTGCTGCTTCGCGCCGTTCCTCGCGCTCGTGCTCGGCCTCGTCGCGATGGCGACGCTGCGCTCCGCGCGCGCGGAGGAAGGGGAGCAAAGGGAACGGCTCGAGAAACACGGGCGGAGGCTCCGCACGTTCGCGCTCGCGCTGCTCGCGACGGCGTTCGTCGGCCTCGGCGTCACGTGCGCGCCGCACGTCGTGCCGCAGCTGTGGATCCCGACGCTCGAGCGCACGAGCGCGCCGATCGTCGACGCGGTCGAGCACTACACGCGCGATCACGGCCGGCCGCCGCAACAGGCGGGCGAGCTCTTCCCGGACTACCTGTCCGCGTGGCCCGACTCGGGCTACCCGAGGCAGGACAAGGTCTCGTACGAGTGCTACGAATCGAGCCCCGGCGCCTACACGTGGTCGTTGCGCGTGTGGACCGGCATCGGGCTCGAGGACGACAGCTCGCTCGTGTGGTCTTCGAGGACGCGCGAGTGGAGCGGGAGCACCTGGTGACGAAGCACGCAACGACGCGAGCGGCAGAGCATGTCGGTTCACGCGTCGGCGCGAACGCACGCAGGCGTCTGGCGCTCGTCGGCGTTGCGGCGCTCGTGCTCGTCGCGGGCACGCCCCCGTGGACGGCGCCGAGCTTGTGGGGCGCGCGCATCGAGCGCTAGGCGGAGCGCATCCGCGCGGCGATCGAGCGCTACGCCTCGGTGCACGGCGCGGCGCCGGAGCGGCTCGACGACCTCGTGCCCGGCTACCTCGATGCGATCCCGACGACGGAGTATCCGGGCGACGAGACGTTCTACTACTCCGCGTGGAATCACCTGGACGGGGAGTGGCAGCTCTACGTGCACTGCGAGCCGTTCGGCGTGAGCTCGTACCCGGACCTCCTGCGCCTCGTCTCGACGGATCGACGCTGGTTGCTGATCTCGACGCAGCCGTGAGGTGTCAGCCCGGTGCGACGTGTCAGCAACCGCGGTGAATGGCGCACTGACCTCCGAGTAGACTGACGCCGTCCCTCTTCGTGCGACAGCACGACGTCGACCGGCCGGCGAGTCGCAGCTTGCGCCCGCTCGTCTCCGACGCGGCTTCGGACCTGCGTTTCGTTCCCCATGAGCTCGCTTCTCTCCGACGAGAGCCCGTTCACCTCCGTGGACGGATTCGCCTGCTGCGTCCTCCCCGTGCTCGCGGTCGTGCTCGGTGTCGTGGGCCTTCGGACGCTGATGCGCAGCACCGAGGGCGAGCTCGACACGCGCCCGCGACGCAATCGCCTCGGGGCGCTGCTCCTGAAGCTCGCCCTTGCTCTCGGTGTGTGGGCGCTCGTCGACCTCGGGTTGCAGTATGCGCCGTACTGGAAGATGCATCAGCGCTACCCGCGCGTCCTCGCACGCACGAGCAGGCCGCTCGTCGAGGCCATCGATCGCTACGTGGGCGAACATCGGCGGGCGCCCGAGTCGCTGGACGCGCTCCTGCCGGGCTATCTCGATGCGCTACCGGAGACCGGTTTCCCCGGAGCCCGCTCCTTCACGTACCGACGCGTGCCCGTCTCGTCCACGGAGTACGAACTCGTCGTCCCGTGTCGAGCTCCGTTTCCCTTCGACTCGACGAGCGAGTTCCGGTTCGACACGCCGACGCGGACATGGAGCTGGGTGGAGGGCGGACCGTGATCCTCTCCCGACCTGCGAGCGGCCGAGGCCGCCTCACCCGCGCACGACGCGCCGCTTGCTTCGCACGTAGTCGACGAGGACGTACGACCCGAGCTCGTCGAGCTGCGAGTCGTACGCGCGTCCGTGGTTCACCTCGGTGAACGTCTCCACGAACTCCACGAGCGTCGGAGCAGACGTCAGCAGGACCGTCGTGATCGGGATGCTGAAGCGGCGGCCGTGGCCTGCTTCCTCCAGCAACTCATTCACGATGCGGCGGTCGAGGCCGAACAGGTCCTTGTCGATCGTCCCGTCGCGTTTCGCCTTCCGCCGGACAGCATCACGATCTGCCGGTTCGTCCGTGTCTCGCGCCGCAGGAGCTCGCGTTCGAAGCGACTCGGCACGACGGTGAGTACTGGTTCCTCGGCAAGCACGCGCAACCCGCATGCGAGCGCCAAGCGTGTACCGGCCGTTCTCGGGCGTGACCTTGGCCGGTCGACGCGGATCCAGAGCAACTTGTTCCGTGCGGAACCCCGACGACTCGATGTTGAGAAGCTCACAGAAAGTCGTCCGTTTCATGACGCCAACCGCAATTCATCCTCGTGGGAGAGATGCAGACGAACCCCGTCCCGATCCGCTTCGCTGGACCGCCCAACTCGTCGAACGAGCTGTCGCCCTCCACGGATGCAAATCGGACTCGGAGCCCGCTCGTTGCAGGCACGGGAGGTTGGTCTGGTCGGGGTGAAACCAGGAGCCCGGTGCGCATGCCGTGTGGCTCGAATCCAAGGAAGTCATCATGAACCTCGTGAATCCATTCGCTCGCGGTGTCCTGTCGACGGAACCTCGTTTGTCTGGCGTGCGTCGAAGGCGAGTCGAGCTCGAGCAGCCCGCGGCCCGTCGCCTCGTCCTGCGACTGGCGGCGCTCGCGTTCGCATCGTTCGCAACCGGAGTGCGGGCCGAGGCTCACGACTTCTTCGAGATCCTCACCGACAACAGCTCCAAGCCTACGGCCCAGCACGTCTGGTTCCTCGATGGGTTCCCCGCCGTGATCCATGGCACGGCCGCCGCGTCCGACACCGACTTCTACCAAGTGGCGAATCAGGACCTGGGTCAGTTCGAATGCACGGCACAGGTCCTCAATCTCGGCACGAGCAACCTCACTGCGTCGATCGTCGGGCTTCAGCAGGTCAATGGGGTGATCCAGTTCACGGATACCCCGATTGTCTCCACGACGGTGCAGCCCGGGGCTGCGAATGCGAAGACGCTGCGGTGGTACGTGCTCCAGACCGCACCCCCGTCCGTCGGTTGGATCTACCTTCGGATCCAGAACGCATCGACCACGACGTCGAACGACTACGAGGTCACCATCACCTCCGCCAACATGCCCGTTCCCACGATCGTCCAACCGACGGGCGGCCACTTCCAGCCCGGGAACATCACCTTCGCCACGACGGCGACGACGAATACGGACATGTGGCTCTACGACTCGAGCTTCTTCCCGCTCCAGAACGACCCGATCCTCGGCCCGGGCGGCAACGACAACGAGAGCACGAGCTCGAATCGGAGCCGTTTCACGCGCAGTCTGCCGGATGGCCGGTACTACCTCGCGATCTCGGATGTGAACCTGGCCAACGACCAAGCTTCCGATCCTGCCGACGGAGCGAGTTCGCGCCCCGTGAACGACTTCGGCGGTGCGGTGATCTGCAGCAGCGTCGTACCGAGCGTGGATCTGAGCCTCTCCATCACGGATTCCGCCGGCACGCTCGCCGTCCCGACGGCGAAGCCGGCCGTCGCTCACGGTGTGCGCTTCCTCCAAATCCAGGTCGGGGCCCCTCATCCGGGGGTGTCGGCTGGGCCGTTCTGCTTTGGCGACGGTCTGGACCCCAACTTCACGACTCCGTGCCCTTGCGGGAACTTCGGTGCTCCTGGGTCGGGCTGCAGCAACTCGCTCTACCCCGAAGGCGGGCGGCTCAACTCCGCGATCGATGGCCTCTATGCGAGCTCCATGTCGGGTTCGACGTGCCTGATCTTCCAAGGTGATGCGCTCGAAGACACCGCCTTCGGCGACGGAGTTCGCTGCGTCGGCGGCAACCTCCGACGAATCTCGACGACGGCGTTCCTCCCCGGCGGAGCTGGATTCGTGAGCCAAGCCACGATCATCACTCGCGGGCAGATCACCGTGGGCAGCGGCGCAACGCGGTACTACCAGGCGTTCTATCGCAATGCGGCAGCGACTTTCTGCCCTCCGCACACCTTCAACGGGACGAGCGGCTACGTGATCGTCTGGTGAGAGCAGGTCGTCGATCCGACGCGATCGGCCGTCCTGAAAGAGACTCGCACACGCTCCGCGCCGCCAGCCCGAGGAGGTCGATTCCCCGACGCCCTCGGAGCAGCGGTCGCGGGGCGTGTCTTGCTGCTCGGGGGCCGGTGCGCTGGACCGGCGTTCGAACTCACCCGCGCACGACGCGCCGCTTGTTCCGCACGTAGTCGACGAGGACGTACGACCCGAGCTCGTCGAGCTGCGAGTAGTACGCGCGTCCGTGGTTCACCTCGGTGAACGTCTCCACGAACTCCACCAGCGTCGGATCCGTCGTCAGCATGAACGTCGTGATCGGGATGCCGAGGCGGCGGCAGTGGTCCGCTTCCTCCAGCGTCTTGTTCACGATGCGGCGGTCGAGGCCGAACGGGTTCTTGTAGATCGTCCCGTCGCGTTCAGTCAGCGCGCTCGGCTTGCCGTCCGTCAGCATCACGATCTGCCGGTTCGTCTGCGCCTTGCGCCGCAGGAGCTCGCGCGCGAGCTCGAGGCCCGCCTTCGTGTTCGTGTGGAACGGGCCCGCGCTGAGGTAGGGGAGCTCGTCGATCGGGATCTCGCGTGCCTCGTCGCCGAACTGGACCACATGGAGCGCGTCCTTCGGGTAGCGCTTCTGGATCAGCTCGACGAGCGACAGCGCGACGCGCTTCGCCGGCGTGATCCGGTCCTCGCCGTACAGGACCATGCTGTGCGACACGTCGATCAGGAGCACCGTCGCGCACGACGACAAGTGCTCGGTCTCGTGCACGCGCAGGTCGTCCTCGGTGAGCTCGAGCTCGCCGCTGCGCGACAGTGCGGCCTTCAGCGATTCCTGCGCGTCGACGAGGTGCAGCGCGTCGCCGAACTGCCATGCGCGTGTCTCGGAGAGACGCTCGAGCCCCGCGCCGCTCGCGGGCACGCGGTGTTCGCCGCGCACGTCGGCCGTCAGGCCGCCGAAGAGCTGCTCGAGCGCGCCGGCGCGCAGCTCCTGCTCGCCGCGCTTCGACAGGCGCGCGCGGCCCGAGCGATCGCGCGTGATCGTCTGGCGCTGCTCGAGCCAACGGCGGAACTGCTCGATCGTCAGCTTCTCGTCGAGCAGGCCGTAGCGCTTGCCGACCTGCGCCAGGATCTGGAGCGCGCGCTCTACGTCGCCGTCCGTGTGCAGGAGGAGCTCGCGGAACACCTGGTTCAGGTGCTTCAGGCGCTCGGCGAGGCCCTCGAGCTCGGGGTCGAACTGGGAGTAACGCCACTGCATCACGTCACCGCCGTGGAGTGCGCGAGTCGTGCGCGCGCAGAGGCGCGAGTCGGCGAGCGCTCATCGCGCTCCAGGCTCCGTGCACGTCGGTCCCGTGCCGGCGCGCGACGCGCGCTCGTCCTCGCGCGCGCGGGGCGAGGCTCGCAGCCGGCGCACGTCCTCTCGCGCGCACTCACTTCTTCCCCTTCGGCTTCGGCCCGCCGCCGCCGCCCTTCTTCAGGCCGCGCATCATGTCCTCGAACATGTCGCGGTAGACGCGCCCGCCCGCGAGCTCGTCTTTCGCGAGCAACGAGCTCTGGTGCAGTCCTTCCAGCACGAACTCCATCGCCGCCGCGTGCTCGGCGCTGTTCGCGGGCTTCATCCACGCCTCGGCGACGCGCGCGAGGCCGGGCACGGCCGCGAGCACGCGTTCGAGCTCCGCGTCGTCGAGTCCGTCCGACACGTCGAGCGTGCGGCCGCCCTGGAACCAGCTCACGATCGGCGCGTAGTCGGCGTCCGCCATCTTCTCCGGCGCGCCTGCGCCCTTCGAGTCCTTGGGTTCCTTGGGGGCTTTCGAGTCCTTCGCTTCCTCCGGAGTGTCCGCCGCGTACACGTCGGGGAACAAGCGGTCGAACACGGCCTTGATCGCCTTGCCCGACAGGTGCTTCGCGACCTTCTCGGGGCCCTCGCGCTCGCCTTCGTAGACGAGCTCGACCTTGCCCGTGATCGACGAGCTCGCCGCAATCACGTCGGACACGCGTGCGACGGCCGCGTCCTCGCAGTGCGCGTGCGCGCGGCGCTCGGCGTTCGACACCGTGTTCTCGAGCAGCGCGATCGTGAGGCGCGCGCTGACGCCCGACGCATGGTCGACGAGCTCGGACGCGCGCGCCTGGATCGCGACTTCCTCGACGATCTCGCGCACCCACGGCGGGATGACGACGCGCGGCGCGTGCTCGCGCTCGATCCACGCCTCTTGCGCGGTGATCGCGAGGCCTTCCTCGAGCGTGCGCGGGTAGTGCGTCAGGATCTGCGACGCGATGCGGTCGCGCAGCGGGGTGATGATGCGGCCGCGGTGCGTGTAGTCCTCGGGGTTCGCGCTGAAGACGAGCAGCACGTCGAGCGGCAACCGGATCGGGAAGCCGCGGATCTGGATGTCGCCTTCCTCGAGGATGTTGAGCAACCCGACCTGGATGCGCGCCGAGAGGTCGGGGAGCTCGTTGACCGCGAAGATGCCGCGGTTCGAGCGCGGCAGGATCCCGTAGTGCACGACCTCGGGATCGGCGAAGGTGAGCTTCTTCGTCGCGGCCTTGATCGGATCGACGTCGCCGATCAGGTCGGCGATCGTGACGTCGGGCGTCGCGAGCTTCTCGTGGTAGCGCTCTGCGCGCGGGATCCAGCGGATCGGGAGCGCGTCCCCGAGCTCCGCCACGCGCCGCGCGCACGCCGCGCACACCGGACGCAAGGGATCGTCGTTGATCTCGCAGCCGTCGACGGCGGGGAGCTGCGCGTCGAGGAAGCGATCGAGCGAGCGCAGGAGGCGCGTCTTCGCTTGGCCGCGCAGGCCGAGCAGGATGAAGTCGTGGCCCGAGAGCAGCGCGTTGACGACCTTCGGCACGACGGTCTCGTCGTAGCCGACGATGCCGGGGAAGAGCTCGCGGCCTTCGCGCAGGTGCGCGATCAGGTTCGCGCGGAGCTCCTCCTTCACGGTGCGCGAGCGCCAGCCCGAGCGCTTCAGGTCGCCGAGGGTCGCGGGGAGCGGAGTGTTCGTCGCGGTGTTCGTGGTGCGCGTCATGCGACTCGCCATTGTGCGCTCCTGTCCACCACGCGCCACTCGCGGCGTCGCGCTCGCGCGCGCTTGACAAAGTCCGATCGACGTGGGGCCAAAGCGCGTGGACGACTTGCGCGGCTCGCGTGGCCGTCAGCGCGAGAGCGCGAGGCGCGCGCGGAGCTCTTCGAGCGTCTTCGAATCGGCCGGAACGCCCGGGAGCGGCGGGAATTGGCCGTCCGCGTCGGTGGGGACGAGGTGCACGTGCACGTGGCGCACCTGCCAACCGATGACGCCGACGCAGACGCGCTCGCAGCCGAGGGCCTGCTTCAGGTGCCGCGCGAGCGTGCGCGCGAAGCTCCACAGCGCGGCGTGCTCGTCCTCGGTGAGGTCGAACAGGTAGGCGTGCGGGCGCTTCGTCATCACGATCGCGTGCCCGGGCCGGACGGGGCTCGGCGCGAGGATCGCGAGGTGGTGCTCGTCCTCGTGGAGCACGTGGCGCGGGACGCGGCCGGCGACGACGTCTTCGAAGGTGCGCATGCGCCGAGGATAACGAAACGGTAGGCGCGCGCGGTGATCGCTTCGACGTCGCGAGCGACGAGCGCTCGCTCGCGCTCCCCGTTGGTGCGACGCTCGCGCTCGAACTGGACGAAACGCGCGCGCTCGCTAGGCTTTCCGCCTTCGACCCCACGTCACGACGAAGCCCGCACCATGCCCGCACCCCCGATCGACGCTCGCGCTCTCACCGGTGAAGCCCTGTCCGTCACGCGCTCCGGCGACGACGGCGTGATCCTGAAGCTGCGCGTCGACACGGAGCTCCCGCCGCTGCGCGCGGCGCGCTTCTTCATGCTGAAGCGCGACGATCGGATGTCGCCCGAGATCCCGCGGCCGTTCAGCCTGTACCGCTAGAAGGGGAGCGAGCTCGAGTTCCTGATCAAGGTGATGGGCGAGGGCACGCGGGCGCTCGCGGCGTGCACGCGCGGGACGAAGCTCAAGATCGTCGGGCCGCTCGGGAACGGCTGGCCGACGCTCGACGGCGACGGCGCGCCGTGGGTCATGCTCGGCGGCGGCATCGGTTCCGCGCCGTTCTACATGGCGATCGAGCAGGCGCTCCTTGGGATGGACGGCGCGCGCGCGGCGAAGCGCGAGCAGCTCTTCTATCTGTACGGCGCGGCGAAGCGCGGGTTCCTGTACGACCTCGAGGCGTTCGAGAAGCTCGGCGTGCCGACGTTCACGTGCACGATGGACGGATCGCACGGGTTGAAGGGGCACGTGCTCCAACTGCTCGAGCACCTGCAAACGCGCGGCGTGATCCCGGAGAAGGTCCGTCTGCTCGCGTGCGGCCCGGAGAAGATGCTCGAGGCCGTCGAGCGCCACGCGCACGCGCGCGGCCTCGAATGCTGGCTGTCGCTCGAGACGCTGATGGGCTGCGGCGTCGGCATCTGCAACGGCTGCCCGGTGCCGACGGTGCCGGACGGGCGGCATGGGTTGTGGCCGAACATGAAGTGCTGCGTCGAGGGGCCGGTGTTCTCGACGGCGGATGTGACGTTGTGCGGGATGCAGCACGCGTGAGCGGCTGACGCGCCTCACGGCCTCCGCAACTCGATCGTCGTCGGCGCGGGTCCCGCCGCCGTCCAGTCGATGCGGCACGGCGGGTCCTCCATCTGAGCGTCGGGGCCCGCGTACCGGAACGCGTACGAGTGCGGCGCGAGCTCGAGCTCGACCGTGCCGGCCGGCGTGACGCGCACCGGCGTGTACGTGACGTAGCGCTCGTCACCGAGTTCGAGCGCGAGCGGCGCTTCGGGCCACGGCTGGTGCGTGTTCGCGTCGAGCACCGTGAGCGTCCCGCGCACGAGGGGGACGTCGATCGCGCGCTCCAATCGCTCTCCCGACGCGATCACGAGCGTGCCGGGGACGTCCCACACCCAGGGCACGTCGTTGCCGATCACGTGTAGCCTCCACGTGCCCGTCGGGAGCGGAGCGAGGCGCGCGCGGCCCTCCGCGTCGGTCGCCGCGCTCACGGTGTCCTGCGCGCGGAAGTCGCCATTGCGCGTCGCGATCACGGTGCGCCCGGCGCGAGGTGCGCCGTTCGCGGTGACGACCACGTCGCATCGGCCGGGGAGGGACGTCGTGAGGTCGTACTCGCGCTCCAGCGCCTCACCCGCGTGGACGTCCAGCGTTTCGAGCACGATCGGTCGCACGCCGAGCCGGTAGTAGTGCGCATTGACGAACTCCTCGGTGTGTTCGCCCGTGAGGAGCAGCTCGAAGGAACCCTCGCCGAGTCCGGCAAAGGTGCACGCTGCGTTCTGCGGGAGCGGCAGGCGTCGGCCCTCCGCGAGGAACCACGCTCTGGAGATCCTGTTGAACCGATCGCTCGTCGGCCGGAGGAGCAAGAAAAACCCGTCCGTCGAGATGTCGGGCGGCGTGCGCACGCTCACGCGCAGCGTCGCCGCTGTGGGCGCCACGAGCAGCACGTCGTCGCGAGCGTCGTCCTGCGCGACCGTCACGCGCTCGCTCGTCGCGAAACGTCCTGGACCCGCTTCGACGCGCACGAAGTAGGCGCCCGGGACCACGGTGCCGAACGCGAACGCGCCCGTGTCGTCCGTGCGCGTTTCGGCGATGCGCTGGCGGAAGAAGTCGCTCCGCGAGGTCGACGCGCCCTGCGTCAGGGCGATCCACGCGCTCGACGGCGAGTCCTCGCGCTGCGCGGGCCGATAAAGACCGACGCTCGCGTCGCGCAGCGGCGTGGTGTGATCGGAGTCGACCGCGTGCCCTGCGATGCGCGTCCCCGAGGTCATGCGCGCGACGAGCGTGCGCGTCTCGCCGGGAGCGAGGTCGGTGAGCTCGAAGACGATGGGGGACGTGCCCGGGCTCTGGACACAGAGGCGCATCGGTTCGGAGGGGAGCGCATACGTGAGCTCCGCGCCCTCGACCTGATCGCGCACGGTGAGCTCGATGCCATCCCTGTCCATGTGGTCGAGGGATCCGGGCTCGAGCCCGCGCACCAGGACTCGGATCGGCTGCGTCCATGCCGCGCCCGCTCCGTCGACGACGTGGAGTCGAACTCGCGCGTTGCCGCGCAGGCGCGCGAGCAGACTGCTCCCCGGTCGGACCGGGGCGCTTTCGAACAGCTCGTAGCGTGGATCGTCGATGCGGACGACGTAGTCGCCGAGCGCGAGCCCGTGGAAGCTGAACTGCGAGATGGTCTGAGGGACAGCGATCGGATGCGGGGCCTCGATCCCCGGTCCACGGAGCGTGATCGCGTCCGGCGACAGGCTTGGGAATCGGAGAAAGCGCGCCCGAACGTCGACGGTGAGCACGGTCGCAGGGTCGTCACCGACGTAGCGCAGCGTGATCTCGTTCGGGCCACCGCCGATGAGCTCGAAGTCCGTCTCCTTCGTGCTCACTCCGGCCGCGTGCTCCGCGTCAAGACTCCAGCGCCCTTCCGACAGTTGCGGAAGCAGGTAGACGCCCTCCGCATCGGGCACGTCGGCGTGGAGGATGCGACTCTGCGCGTCTGCCTCGCGTGGCTCCGCCGAGATCGTCCATCCGGTGCCCATCACGTGCCCATCCGCCGCGACGACACGGACGCGTGCCGACGCCGTCGCCAGGAGTCGAAGCGTACCGACGTCGCGCAGGCCTGCGGGCTCGAGCGGACCGAGCTCTCGATCGCCCGTGAACCACGCCGACGCGCTCCAACCCAGGGAGAAGCGATAGGTGGACAAAGGTGCGATGCGCAGCGTGAACCGGCCATCGCCGTCGCTCGTCGACGCAACGTCTGCGCCCGTGAGCGAGCGCGTGACTACCTCGAACTGCACGAGCTCGGTCGCACGGAGCTCGACGTGCACGCCCGCGACCGGTCGGCCTGCGCCGTCGACGAAGCGGCCTTGCACGACGGCACGCGTGTCCGCGGGGGGAGTGTCCTGCGAGCTCGTCGCCGTCGTCGCGACGCGCGGCTCGGCCGAGTTCGGCGCGTCGGGACTCGAGGCGTCGAACCTCTCTTCCGGTACGCGTTCCGAAACCACGGCGTCGACGGCATGCGGCTCGACGACCGATTCACTCGGCCACGCGAACCAACCGAGTCCCGCGAAGATCACGACACCGAAGATCACTTGCATGACGAGCATCCCTCCCAGACTCGCGGCGATCGAACTTGGTACGGGCAGCGCGCCGGCCGGCGCCGCCGTGGGCACGAGCGCGCCGCTCCCGAACGCCGCCACGAATGCTCCCATCCACGCCTCGCGCCCGCCGCGCTCGCGATCGAGGCGCGCGCGCAGTTGCTCGAGCGCCCGAGCGAGCCGATTGCGCACCGTCGACTCGGGCACGCCGTGTCGCCGCGCGATCTCGGCCGAGGTGAGGCCTTCGAAGTAGCGCAGGAGCAGCGTGTCGCGATACGGAGCGTCGAGCGCGAGCACCGCCGCGGCGAGCGCGTGCTCGAGCTGCGCGCGTTCGAGGCGGTCGTCGGCGCCCGGGAGGAGCTCCGCTCGCGCGACCTGGTGCTCTCGCGCGGTGCGCGCGCTCTCGCCGCGATGGCAGCGACGCGCGAAGTTGCGCAGGACCGTCGCGAGCCATCCGCGCGGCGCGTCGGAGCGCGTGTAGGCGCCGCTCGCGGCCAGGACGTAGGCATCCTGCACCAGGTCGTCGGCCGTGTTCGGATCGGCGACGAGCGTGCGCGCGAGCCGCCGCGCCCAGGCGGCGTGGAGGAGGAGGTCCTCGAGGTGCGGGTTCGCGTCCATGCGCTCCAGGAATCCACTGCGGTCGAGGACCGTTGCAGCGGAGTCCGAGATTCTCGCTAAGGAGGGGGCGGGAGGGGAGCGGTGGTGTGGGCTGCGGTCGAAGGGCTCGAGAGCGGGGAGCGGCGGCCGTCCTCGCCGCCCCTCAGCGCCCTTTCACCTGCGCCCGCACGTCCTCGATCCGCACCCGTAGCTGCTCCAGCGCGTCCTGAGCCTCCGGCTTGCGGCCCACGTCCTTCTGCACCAGCGCCTGGGCTTCCTCGAGCCGCTTCAGCGCCTCCGCGAAGCGCTGCTGTTCGATCAGCGCGTTCGCGAGGCTCGTGCGCGCGGGGATGCTCTCGGGGAGCTCGTCGCACGCGCGCGTCCAGTTCTCGATGGCGCCCGCGACGTCGCCCTTCTTCTTCAGGAGGAACGCCTTCAAAAAGTGCGACGGGCCGTGCTTCGCGTCGCGCGCCAGCGCGCGGTCGATCCAGTCGAGCGCGCTCGCGTTCTCCTCGCGCGCCGCGTCGGCGGACGCCAGGTCCCACAGCACGTCCGGCGCTCCGATGTCGAGGCGGCGCAGCGTCTCGCCGACCGCGTCGCCTGCCTTGCCCGGCGGACGGAGCTGGTACGCCTTGACCAGGAACGGGATCGCCTTGAGCGCGTTCAGGTCCTTCTGCTGCAGCAGGACCGCGCCCGCGTTGTAGTTCGCCTCGAAGCTGCGCGGCAACAGGTCCGCCGCGCGCGTGAAGGCGCGCTCGGCCGCGGCGCTCTCGTTCACGCGCGCGTGCAGGCGGCCCTTGAGCATGTGCGCGTCGCCGTCGTCGGGCGCGAGCTCGAGCGCGCGCCGCGCGAGCTCGATCGCGGCGTCGAACTGACCCTTCTGCGCGAGGATCGTCGCGCGCCACACGAGGGGCGACGACGCGTCGGGGTAGCGCTCCTGCGCGCGCTGGAGCAGCTCGAGCGCGCGCTCGGCCCGACCGTTCTCGGCTTCGGCGCGCGCGAGCGACACGAGATAGTCGAGGTGGTCGGGACGCAGCGCGAGCGCCTTGTCGAGGGCCTGGACTGCGTCCGCGAACTTCCCGCGCGTGATGCGCACGAGGCCGAGGTCGTACCACGCCTCGGCGAACAGCGGGTTGATCGTCAGGACCTGCTGGAAGGCCTGCTCCGCGTCGTCGAAGCGTCCCAGGCGCTGCAGCACGACGCCGCGCGCGAGGTGGCCCGCTTCCTGGTCGGGGTAGCGCTTCACGACGTTCTCGAGCACCTGCAGCGGCGTCTCGAAGTCGTTGTAGCCGTCGAGCTCGGCCTCGTAGAGCAGGCACCACGCGTAGCCGACGTTCGCCTGCACGAAGTCGCTGTCGAGCGCGAAGATCGCGCCGTCGCCGTGCTGCGCGCGGTTCGCGAGGGTCAGCGCCGTGTCGAACGACGCGTGCGCGTTGCGCAGCGCTTCGAGCGCGCCCGGCGTCGGATCGACGGCCTTCGCGCGGTACACGTCGAGCTGCTGGCGGCCGTAGAGGCACAGCACGTACGGACTGTCCGGCGTCGTGCGCACGGCGTCCGCGAGCAACGTCGCGTCGTCGCGCCACACCTGCGCGCGCCCGTACGTCTGCGCGCCGTACACGCCCGCGACGACGAGCAGCAGCGCGATCGCGGCGGCGCGCGGGAGGACGCGGACGGCGGCCCACGCGAGCGCCAGCGCGAAGCCGAACGCGGCGAAGTACAGATAGCGGTCGGAGAGCGGGAAGACGCCGAGCGAGCTCAAGCTCGCCGCGAGCGGCGCCACGGCGAGCAGTATGATCGCGACGCACGCGACGAGCATCCACTCGCGCTTCGCCCACGCCAGGAGGGCGACGGCGACGCAGACGAGGAGCGCGCCCCACGCGGGCAGCATCGCCCCGTCGAACGCCGCGAGGTCGGGCTGCACGGGCCGGAACAGGTTCAATGGCGCGGGCCAGCCGAGCAGCGCGAGCCCGCCGCCGAGGAGCTCGACGCGCAACAGGCCGAGGCGGCCACTCGGGACGCCGAAGTCGGTCGTGACGAGGTCGAAGCCCGCGAGCGCGCTCTCGAAGACGAGCACGCGGCCGACGTAGTAGAGGAGGAAGGCGGCGCCGAGCGGGATCCAGGCGCGCAGCGGCGCGAGGCGCGCGCTCCAGTGGTCGAGGTCGAGCTTCGGCGCGTCGGCGCGCCCGGGCGCGAGGAACAGGTCGAGCGCGAGCGCCGCGGGCACGACGGCGAGCGCGAGCTCCTTCGACAGGAGCGCGAGGAGGAAGCACGCCCCCGAAGCCCACGGAACGCCGATCGAGCCGCGCTCGCGCCACGCGACGTGGCGCTCGAGCGCGAAAAACGCGAAGGCGCCGAACAGCATCGAGTTGCTCGCCGAGATCCAGGCGACGCTCTCGACCTGCACGGGATGCAGCGCGAACAGGAGGGCCGCGAACGCCGCGACGTCGAGCCTGCGCGCGAGCCGCAGCGCGAGTGCGAACGCGCCCGTCGTCGCCGCGAGGTGGAGCAGGATCGACAGCGCGTGGAACGCGCGCGGGCTGCCGCCGCCGAACACGTTCGCGCACGTGAGCGCGACGTTCATCAACGGGCGCCAGTAGCCGACGCGTGAACGCTCGACGGGCTCCAGCATGTCCCACATGCCGCTCCCGAACTGCGCGGGGAGCTGCGCGAAGCTCGTGATCAGCGGGTTGCGGCCGACGACGTAGTGGTCGTCGTAGACGAGCCCGTGCGACAGGATCGTCGCGTAGACGCACGCCGTCGCGAACAACACGCCCAAGAGCACGAGCAGCGACGTGCCGCGGGAGCTCGTGCTCGGGGCGTTCGCGGTGGAGGACGACGTGCTCATGCGGGGCGAGAGATGTACCCGCTCAGCTCACGACTGAAAAGGGCACCTGCAAAGGGCGGGACGCTCTCGTGCGCTTCCGCGCGCTCGCCGTGCGGAAGCGCGATGGAGGAGGCCGCGCGGCCTCAGGCGCGCGCGCGGGCGGACCGGTCTTCGTCAGCGGTGCGCGCGAGGTCGAGCCGCGGTCCGCTTGCGAGCGTTGGGCCGCGGCTCGTCTGCAAGCGTCGGGCCGCTGCCCGTTCGCGAGGTCGGGCCGCGGCGGGTTCGCGAACCGGGTGCCCGCGCTCACGGACACCAGGTCGTCAGGAGCGCATCGCTCGCGTTGAAGAGCGCTCCACCACCCGCGACGTCGCGATACACGCACTGGAAGTACCACGTCTCTCCAGCCGCGATCGAAAGTCCCGCCGGGAGCGCCTGCGTGTTCAAGCCGTAGGCGATCTCGCCGAAGAAGTCCGCCGTGCGCACGGGCAGCTGCGCCGTCGGCCCCGCGACGCACAGGAACCCGTTCCCGAACGGCGTCTGCGTCGGCGTGCGTCCGGCGAGGAAGAACGCGTTCGCGCCCGGGCGGAGCCCTGTGCAGCGCAGCGTCAAGTTGTTCTGCGAGAGATACGTGCCGCCCGAGAACGCCATCCGGGCGCCAGCGCCGACGGAGTTCGGCGCCCCGGTGCAAAGCGTGCTCGGCGTCGAGCACGCGGGCCCGGCCGTCACGTCCGCGGGCCAGCCGTTCGAGAGCGAAGAGCCCGCCGTGCCGGGCACCTTGACGAACACGTCGCCGGGACCGGCGAGCGGCGGAACGCCGAGCGAAATCTGCGTCCCACCCGCGGTCGAGATCACGCCGGTGAACTTGATCGGGTCGCCGAGCGCGACGTTCGCGGACGGCGTCGCGCGCGTGAACCACACTTCGTTGCCGCTCGCGGCGAAGTTCTGGCCGGTGATCGTGAGCGACCCCGGCGCCGTCGCGACGCCCGTGATGACGGGCTTCGTCGGCGCGGCCGTGACGTACACGAATGCGAGTCCGGTCACGTCGTCTTGCTCGATCGAGCGCTGGGGGACGCCGTTCCCCTGGATCGAGCCCTGCATCGTGGCGCCGGCGATGTTCGTGTGGTCGAGGCCGAGCGCGTGGCCGTATTCGTGCGCCGCGACGCCTTGCAGGTCGAACTCGCCGGGCAGGAGCTGATCGCTCGGGCCGTCGCTCCACGCCCAGTTCTGGTAGTAGCGGATGCGCCAGCCGTCCGTGCCCGGCACCTCGGTGAACGCGAACACGCCGCCCTGCGAGCCCGAGATCTCCGAGTGGATGTTGTCGTCCGTGCCGCCGACGCCCGTCGCTTCACCCTGAAACACGGGGTCGAAGTTCGCGCCGCCGGAGCCGAGGCCGCCCGGCTGGTGCGGGTCGCCGTTGCCGTTGCCGTGCAGGCGGCTGCCCCATTCGACGCACGCCTTCCAAATCGCGAGCGTCGCGCCCGTGTACCCGGGGAAGTTCGGATCGGGCGTGACGTTGTCGTTCGCGGTCGGAGCCGTGAAGTTGTCGAAGACGCGGAAGTCGCGCTGTCCGAGGCCGAGGAAGCCGCCGTTCGTCGCGTACGCGGCGCCGCGCATCGGCAGCCACACGACGAGTGCGAGCCCGGCGACGGCGGCCGTCCCGCACAGCTCGAGCGCGCGCTTGTGGACGGGCTTCATCGTTGGGCCTTCCGAGTCGCGGGCTGGGGAGTGACCTGGGGCGCCGTTCGCGGTGCGGCCCCAGGCGTCGGCGCTGTCCCGTCGCGTCGTTCCTCTTTCGCGCGCGCGAGCTCGGTGACCTGCGACCGCAGGTCCGCGAGGCGCACGTTCGAGCGCAGCGCATAGCCGTCGCCGCGGCCCTGCACGATCGTGCCCTGCGCGGCCTCGAACGCGCGGAACAGTCCGCCGTGCGCGGCATAGAGCGCGTTGCCCGCGACGCCCCCGCCCGCGTTTTCCGTGTGCTTGTAGAACGCGACGATGCGATTCCCGACGTGCACGTCGTCCGCGGCCGGCGCTTCCGAGTTGAATACGCCGTGGCGCGCGTCGATGAACCCGCCCGCGAAGAAGACCTCGACGGTGCGCGCGGCGCCGTCGGCGAGCGAGCGGCCCTCGATCGTGAGGAACGTGAAGTACAGCTCGGGCCCGTCCTTCGGATCGTCGACGCGGAGGACGCGCGAGCGCGTGATCGTGCCTTCGATTGCGGCGTCGGACTTCGCGACGATCGCGGCGAGGTCGAGGCGTTCGATCGAAGCGCGCGCGGGCGCCGCCGCGGCCGCGACGAGCGCGAGGATCGCCAGGGCGCGGGACAACGAGAGGATGCGTGAGCTCATGGTGCGGCGTGGCGCGGGCGGGGTCCGGCCGAGCCCGCGTCCGGGCGCGGAGCCGGCGCTCCGGAAACCTTTTCCGACCGCGCGAAACCCGACAAGGAACTCTACCTGCCCCGCGCGGATTCGTGCAGGGGCCGAGCGCTCAACGAGCGGTCTCGTCGTCCTCGGGCCACGGGCCGGGGCCGAGGAAGGCCGCGAGCTTCGCGTCGTTCGGGAAGGCCTTCAGGAGCTCCTCCACGAGCTCGCGACCGGCGGGCTCACCCTGGCGCACGAGCGCGATGGCGAGCTTGCGCTTCACGACCTGGTGCGTCGAGCGCAGCTCGTACGCACGCCGCCACGCCTGGATCGCGCCGGGGAGGTCGCGCCCGGCCTTGCGCGCGTCGCCGAGCAGGTGCCAGTAATCGAAGTCGTCGCGCCCGAGCACGCCGAGCGCTTCGAGGCGCTTCGCCGCCGCCGCGGGCTCGAGCGCCTCGAGGTCGGCGCGCGCGAGTGCCTTCTCGAGCGCGAGCCACGGCGCGTGCGCGTGCGCGACGGGCTCGAGGAAGCGCCGCACGCGTTCGACGTCGCGCTTGCCCGTGAGCACGCGCGCGAGTCCGTCCCACACGCCGCGCACGAACGCGTCGGGCGCGTTCGCGAGCGCGTGTCGCTGCAGGGCTTCGAGCCCGGCGTCGGAGAGCTCGTACTGCTGCTCGGGCGTCTCGAAGGGCGAGCTCCGCACCTGAGCGCGCGTGAGCTCCTCGAGGCCCGCGAAGAGGTCCTCGTCCTTCGTCCCGCGCGCGGCGTCGCGTAGACGCGCGAGGAGCTCGGCCCGGTGGTGGAGCGCGCGCTCGCGGAAGCGATGGTGATCGGCGAGTGCGAGCTCCGCGAGCGGGAGCGGCCGTGATGCGCGCGCGCCGGACCGGACGAAGCGCGGGCGCTCCTGCTCGGGGCCTTGCGCGGAGCGTTCCGCGTTCACGACGCGCGCCACGGAAAGCGTGTCGATGCCGTCGGACGCGAGGAGCACCTCGTCGTCGAGCTCCGCGGCGGCGAGCGGCGCGGTCGCGGGCAACCACGCGACGACGACGGTCGGGGACGGCGCGTCGATGGAGCGGTGCGCGGGCAGGTCGCCGTCGACGGCGGGCACGAGCACGAGGTCGTAGCGCCCCTCCGCGATGCGGGCGCGAGCGTCCGCGGGCGTCAGGACCGCGCCGTCGGGCGACGTCATGTCCTTGAAGAGCACCTCCTCGACGCGCTGCATGCCGGAGTGCCACGCGGCCGTGCGATCGATCGTCGTCACGCCGAGCTGTCGCAGCACCGTCGCGCGGAACGGGTCGAGCTGGCCCACGAGCAGCGCGGAGAGCCCGCCCTTCGCTCGCCGCTCGCTCGCGACGCAGCCGATGGAGGCGCGCAGGCGCGCGAGCTCGCCCAGCGCGTCGTCGAGTCCGCTCGTCAGCGCGTGTCCGTCGAGCGTCGCGACGGGCGGCGTCTGTCCGCGGCTCTCGACGGTCACGAGGCCCTCGGGGAGGTCGAACGTGATCTGGAAGAGCCGCGGCGAGAGCGGGTTCGAGTCGTCCCACGGCGCACGCACGGGCAGTGCGAAGGTCTCGCGCGTCAGCGGCACGAGCGCGAGGCCGAACACGGCCGCGAGCGCGCCGTAGCGCGGCAGCTTGCGCGCGCCGGCCGCGCTCAACACCGCGAGCGCCGCGCCCGCGACGGCCGCGAACGATCCGATCTGCACGAGCTGCGCGGCCGCGAAGGCCTCGCGCAGCTCCGTCGCCGCGGGCGGAGCGCCGAGCACGGAGCGGACGAGCAAGAGCCCCTGGGCCGCGCCGAACAGGACCGCGGCGCCTTGGCGCGACGTGCGCAAGCCCGCGAACGCGGCGCCGGCGAGCAGCGCGGGCGCGCCGAGCAGCGCGGCGCCGACGAGCAGGTCGAAGGGCACGGTGCCGTGCTCCGAGAGCGAGAGCCCGAAGCCCTTCACGTAGCGTTCGAGCGTCGTGATCTGCGCGAACTCCGTCACCCCTCGCAGCGCGAATGCACCGACGACCGCGGCGCCCGCCAGGCCGAGCGGGGCGGTGAGGTTGCGCAACGGCGCGAGACGCGCGAGCCAGCCGAGGCCGAACGCGCCGAGCGTCGCGACGAGCAGGAACGCGAGCCCGAAGACGGTGTCGTCCTGCGCGAGCCCCGCGCCGAACGGCCGCACGTGGCGCGCGACGCCCTCGATCGCGAGCGCGGCGCCCGCGCCGGCGGCGAAGAGCCCGAGGAGCTCGCCGACGAACGACGCGCGGTTGTCGTGCGCCGGCTCGGGCGGCTCGTCGAGCTTGCGTTCGTCGAGACAGACCGCGAGCACGAGCACGAGGCCGAGCACGACGGTCGCGGCCAGCGTCCACGGGCTCTCCGGCGCGATCCACGCGGCGAGCACGAGGCCGTGGAGCGCGTAGCCCGCGGCGACGGACGCGAGGAGCGCGGCTCCGGGCCGGCGCAGCGCGCACCCGAGCGCGATGCCGGCCAGCGCGAGCGCGAGCGCGCGGACGAGGAGCGTGCTCGAAGCGTTCGCGACCGGCAGCTCGAACAGATCGAACCCCCGCGGTGCGCGGAGGACCGAGAGGAGCACGCCGACGACGAGGCCACGCAGCACGGTTCGCATCGCGCGCGACGGTAGAGGATCGCGCGCCGCCATTCCAGGCTCGCGCGCTCCGCCGTATCCTCCGCCGCGTGGCGAAACGCGCGCAGAAGGCCGGGAAGCGAGCGGTGGGGCCAGCGAAGTCCCGCACGGGCCGTGCGCCGCGCCCCGGGAACTCGAAGAAGAGCGGCGGCGCGGCGACGTCGCCGGGCGAGGAGCTCGATCCCGCGCTCGCCGCGCGCCTCGTGCGCGATCTCGTCGTCTGGTTCGATCGCGAGCGCCGCGCGCTGCCGTGGCGCGCGGATCGCAATCCGTACCGCGTCTGGATCAGCGAGGCGATGCTCCAGCAGACGCGGGTCGAGACCGTGATCCCGTACTACCTACGCTTCCTCGCGCGTTTTCCGACCGTCGAGGCGCTCGCCGCGGCCGAGGTCGAGGACGTGCTCGCGCTGTGGAGCGGCCTCGGCTACTACCGGCGCGCGCGCACGCTCCACGCGACGGCGCGCGAGCTCGTCGAGCTCCACGGCGGGCGCTTCCCGCGCGAGCGCGAGCGCGTGCTCGAGCTCTCCGGCATCGGGCCGTACACCGCGGGCGCCGTGCTGTCGATCGCGTACGGGCTCCCCGAGGCGCTCGTCGACGGCAACGTCGCGCGCGTGTTCGCGCGCCTCTTCGTGCTCGACGGCGATCCCGCGTCGAAGGAGTTCCAGGCGCGCACGTGGGAGCTCGCGCGTGCGCTCGTCGCGCACGCGAAGCGGCCCGGCGACTGGAACCAGGCGTTGATGGAGCTCGGCGCGCTCGTCTGCACGCCGCGCGAGCCCGCTTGCGAGCGCTGTCCCGTGCGCGACGCGTGCGGCGCGCTCGCGGCGCGGCGCGTGCACGAACTCCCGCGCGCGAAGGCGCGACCCGCGACGCTCGACGTGGCGCTCGTCGTGCTCGCGGCTCGATCCGGCGGCGCGCTCGTGCTCGAGCAGCGCCCCGACGGCGGGCGCATGGCGGGTCTGTGGCAGCTCCCGACGATCGAGCTCGGCGCGCGCGGGCACCTGGCGCCGCTCGACTGGCCCGATGGCGCGAGCGTCGTGCTCGCGGAACCGGTGGGGGAACTCGCGCACTCGATCACGCGGCACAGGATCCGCGCGACGGTGCGCCGCGGTGAGGTCCGCGGTCGCGCGCTCCCGCCCGCGTGGCGCCGCGTCGCGCGCGAGGAGCTCGCGGGCGTCGCGCTGACGGGTCTCACGAGGAAGGCGCTCGTCGCGCCCTTCTTCCGCGCGGTGTGGGAGCGCGGCTAGCGCCGCCCTCGACGTGCGCGCAGCGGCGCCGCGCGCGATGCACGCGAAGGTGGCGGACGCCGACGCGTCGTCGGAGTGGGGCCGCGCGCGCTCCGTCCGCCCAGCGCGAAGGGCGCCGGCGGCCGCCGGCCGGTCGGAAAGCGTTTCCTTCGTCGCGCGGCGAGCGCTACAACGACCGCGGCGACCCGCCCCGACGAACGTGAATCGACGCACGCTTTCCCAGGAAACGGACCGTCCCGCGGGGCTCGCGGGCACGACGACGGCGCGCGGGGCCAAGGTCCCGGCCGCGAATGCCGATCGAGAACCGACGAGCTCCGCCATGACCGCTCCGCGCCCGTTCGAAGACGCTCCCCGGGAGCGCGTCACGCTGCGCGGCGTCACGTTCGTGATCCCGGCCTTCAACGAAGAGGGTGGGATCGCGGGCGTGCTCGAGCGGCTCAGCGCGCTCGAGCTCGACGTTCCGCTCGAGTTCCTCGTCGTCGACGACGGCTCGACGGACGGGACGGCGCGCGTGCTCGGCGAGCTGCGCGCGCGTTTCGAGAACCTGCGCGTGATTCGACACCACGCGAACCGCGGGTACGGCGCGGCGCTCAAGACGGGCTTCGCGAGCGCTCAGCACGAGATCGTCGTGATCACGGACGCGGACGGCACGTACCCCGAGGAGAAGATCGTGGAGCTCCTCGCGTGCATCGACGACGGCGCGGAGATGGCCGTTGGCGCGCGCACGGGCGCCGAGGTCAACGTGCCGCTCGTGCGGCGGCCCGCGAAGTGGTGTCTGCGCATGCTCGCGAGCTACCTCGCCGGCACGCGCATCCCCGACCTGAACAG
Organism: Planctomycetota bacterium; assembly: GCA_016714045.1. Classification (GTDB taxonomy): domain Bacteria; phylum Planctomycetota; class UBA1135; order UBA1135; genus JADJNY01. Next base: position 108,965 of record JADJNY010000002.1, read on the forward strand.
CGGGCTGCGCGCGATGCGGCGCGAGCTCGTCCAGCGCTACCGGCCGATCATCCCGAACGGGTTCAGCTTCACGACGACGATCACGCTCGCGTCGCTGACGAACGACCACCGCGTCGACTGGGTCAGCATCGATTACAAGAAGCGCTCGGGCTCGTCGAAGATCCGACCGATCCGCGACACGCTGGGCTTCACCGCGCTGATCGTGCGCACGGTGATGTACTTCAACCCGCTCAAGGTCTTCTACCCGGTGGCGTGCGTGGTGCTGCTCGGGTTGCTCGGGTCGCTCTACTACGACATCGCGCTCCTGCCCGAGCCGAACCTGAGCGACAAGACGGTGCTCCTGTTCGTGGCGTTGGTGCAGGTGCTCACGGTCGGTTTGCTGGCTGACTTGATCGAGAAGCGCTCCAGGCTGTGACGAGCGGCGCGGACGCGCCGAGCCGGGCCTATCGAGCCCCGTGGTCCGGCGCGTATACTCCCGCGCCCTCGACACCATGGCACCCACCAGCACCTCCCTGGGCGAACGCGTCCGACAGAACGGCGTCGTCGGCGCCGGCGGCGCCGGCTTCCCGCTCTACAAGAAGCTCGAGCGCCCCGTCGACACGGTCATCCTGAACGCGGCCGAGTGCGAGCCGCTCCTGCACAAGGACAAGGAGATCCTCAAGCACTACAAGGGCGAGGTCCTCGCCGGCATGCGCGAGGTCATGCGCGAGGTGCGCGCGACGCGCGGCCTGATCGGGATCAAGGACAAGTACGTCGACCTGATCCGCGAGCTCACCGCGGCCGCGGCGCCGATGGGGATCGAGGTTCACACGCTCGGCGACTACTACCCCGCGGGCGACGAGTTCATCACCGTCTTCGAGACGACCGGCCGCGTGATCCCGCCGGGCGGACTGCCGGGTGACGTCGGGTGTCTCGTCAACAACGTCGAGACGATGCTCAACGTCGCGTTCGACCAGCCGGTCACGCATAAATACTTCACGATTGGCGGCGGCGTCGAGAACCCCGTCACCGTCCGCGCGCCGATCGGCGCGACCTACTTCGACGTGCTGCGCGCGGCGGGCGCGGAGCCCACGCGCATCGCGCACGTCCTCGTCGGCGGCGTGATGATGGGCCGATTGATGTCGACCTTCGACGAGGTCGTCACGCGCACCACCGGCGCGCTCCTCTGCTTCCCGCACGGGCATCGCCTGCCCGAGCGCTACGCGACGCAGGCCCCGCAGCGCGACCGCATCGGGCGCTCCGCGTGCGACCAGTGCAGCTTCTGCACGGAGCTCTGCCCGCGCTACCTGATCGGCCACCCGGTCGAGCCGCACCTCGCGATGCGCGGGCTCGGCTTCAACATGGTGGGCGAGTCGATGATCCTCGGCAGCCAGTTCTGCTGCGAGTGCAACCTGTGCTCGCTCTATGCGTGCCCCGAGGACCTGTTCCCGAAGGACGCGTGCGCGGACAACAAGAAGATGATGCGCGCGAAGGGCCTGCAGCACCCCGCGACGGGGAAGCGCGACGTCAAGCCGCACAGCATGCAGGAGTACCGCCATGTCCCGCTGTCGAGCCTGATCAAGAAGCTCGGCTTGATGGACTTCCGAAACGTCGGGCCGCTCGTCGAGATCGACTGGCAGCTCGAGCGCGTGCGCATCCCGGTGAAGCAGCACGTCGGTGCTCCCGCGGTCGCGTGCGTGCGTGTCGGTGAGCGCGTGAAGGAAGGTCAGACGATCGCGACGGCGCCCGAGGGGCTCGGTGTCGCGGTGCACGCGTCGATGGACGGGATCGTGGACAGTGTCGGCGACGAGATCGTGATCCGGAGGAAATGATGGTTTCGAAGATGGAAGCGCTCGGGATGCTCGAGCTCTCGTCGATCGCGGTCGCGTACCAGGTCCAGGACACGATGCTCAAGGCGGCGGACGTGCAGCTGCTCGTCGCGCGCACGATCTGCTCGGGCAAATACATCGTGATGGTCGGCGGCGACGTCGCTGCGATCGAGTCGAGCGTGCGCGAAGGGAAACGCGTGTCGCGCGAGGCGCTGATTGACGAGCTCGTGATCCCGAACATCGATTCGCGCGTGTTCCCCGCGATCAGCGGCGGCGTGTCGCTCGACGAGAAGGACCGGGACGCGCTCGGGATCCTCGAGGCGTTCTCGGTGACGTCGATCATCGAAGGCGCCGACGCGGCGGTGAAGGCCGCGCGCGTGAAGCTCTTCCGCATCCACGTCGCGATGGCGATCGGCGGGAAGGGGTTCTTGATGCTGACGGGCGCCGTCGACGAGGTCGAAGCGGCGATTCAGGCCGGCGCGAAGGAGATCGCGAAGCGCGGGTTGCTGGTGAGCAAGGTCGTGATCCCGCGGCCGGAAGAGCGGCTGTATCACGAGACGATCTGAGCGCGAGCGCCCGCTCCGCCGCGCGCCGCTTCGGTTGCGAGATCCATTCGCGCATCGCGTCATCGCGCGCTACTTCGGCTTCGCGATCAACTCGACCCTCGCCCCACCGCGCGCTACTTCGGCTTCGCGATCAGCTCGACCATCGCCTCGCCGAGTGCCCGTCCCGTCAACCAATACGTCTCCGCGTTCGCGAACTCGTGGTGCAGGTGCCCGGGGCACGGCGACTCCTCCGCCGCGCGCTGGAACGCGGTCGTCTCGACGAAGCGCACCGTGCCCGCGAACTCCGCGCGCTCCGCCGCGTTCTTCTGCGCGCGGCGCATCGCGAGCATCTCGGGCGATGCTTCCGTGCCGCCGTTGCCGAGCTCGCCGATCACGACGGGGAGCGCGGGTGCCTTCCACTCGCGCCGCAGGTCGTGGATCAGGTGCACGAGGTTCGCTTCGTACTCGGGGATCGCCTGGTCGTCGCACAGGTCGTTCCAGCCCTGGAACCACACGAGGCCGGCGAGCTCGACGTCGCGGCCCTTCGGCTCGCTCGCGAGCGCTTCGCGGACCTCCGCGCACAGCTTCGTGTAGTACGGCCCGACGCTCCCGCCCGCGCTCGGCGGCCGGAAGTCGACGAAGAGGCTCTTCCCGCCCCACGCCGTCTTGATCAGCAGCACGGGTTCGTCGAGCGCGTCGCCCAAGACGTGCCCGATGCCGAGCTCGGGCCCGAAGTGATGGCGGCCCTCGTACCCCGTGAAGCCGAAGTCGAGCGAGCCTGTCTTGACGGCGCCGTCCTCGGGCTGGAACCGCACGCGCACGTCGTCGCGCGTCGTGAAGCGCCCGCGCGCGTCGAGGAGGCCGCGGAAGAGCGGCGCCTTGGCCTTGTCCTTCACGAGGCGCGCGAGCGTGCCCTTGCCGTCGTTGTAGTCGCTTCCGTCGAGGTCGACGACCGCCTGACCCAGCATGTTCGACTGTCCGGCGAGCACGAACGCTCGCACGCGCTTCGACTTCTTGTCCGCGGCGCTCTTCCGCTCGTCGCGGCCCGTCTTCGATCCGTCCTCGCGCGCCGCGCCCTTCTTCGGCTCGTTCGCGCGCTTCGGCGCGGCGGAGCCCGGGCCGGCGAGCGAGCGCAGCTCCGGCTTCTCCGTCGCCGCGGACACGAAGCGAATCGCCTCCTCGACCGCGGCGACCTTCTTCGCCTTGCAATCGTCGGGGAAGTCCTGCTCCTCCTGGCACGCCTTCACCAGCGTCTTCAGCTCGGGCAAGAGCTCCTTCGCGTGCGCGCCGTATGGTTTCAGCGCCGCGAGGATCACGGCCATGCGGTCTTGGCTGTCCCACGGGTTCTGCGTGCGCGCGTAGTCGAGCGCGACGCGCATCCCTTCGCGCACACGCAGGCGCGCGAGCAGCTCGAGCCCCGCGAGCCGCACGCCGTCCGCGAACATCTCGCCGCTCGGCGCCGCGCGCTCGGTGGCGCGCACGATGTCCGGGAGCAGCGGGTCGAGCTCCGCGCCCTCGAGCTTCTTGTAGACCGACGCGACGGTCGAGCGCGCATGCCCGTCGTCGAGGCGCAGCATGCGCCGCACGGCAGCGTAAAGGAGCTCGCGATCGACGCCCTCGAACGAGTCCGCGAGCAGTCCGCGCTCGGGCGCGTCGTCGAGGTAGCCGTCGAGGAACAGCGCGAGGCCGAGGTAGCGGCTCGACGTGCCGCGCGGGTCGGCGGGGTCTTCCTTCGCGACGAGGCGCAGGAGCTCCGGCGCCGCCTTGCGCGCGTCGGGGCCGATCGCGGCGAGCGCGTAGGCGGCGCGGATCTTCAACCACGCGTCGTCCGTCGCGAGCACGGCGAGCAGAGCATCGGTCGCGGGCGACGCGCGCTTGCCTTGGAGCTCGAGCGCGTGGCACGCGCCGAGGCGCGCGTCGCGCTCGGGCGATGCGAGCAGCGCGATGAGTTGCGGCACGCAATCGCCCGGACGCCGCGCGAGCGCGCCCGCGGCGCGGAAGCGCACGACGGGCGACCAGCTCGAGAGGCGCGCGAGGAGCGCCTCCGTCGTCTCCGAGTCGTACGCGACCTTCGGCTCCGCCGGGTCGAAGCCGCGTCCGTCCGCGATCGTCGAGCGCGCCTCGTCGGGCGCGAGCGCCGCCGCAGAGGAGCGACCACGCCCCGTGATGCGCAGCTTCGCGAGCGGCAGCGCGCACGCGAGCGCGTAGGCGCCGGTGACGTCCCAGCCCGCGTAGGAATCGTCCTCGCCCGCGCCGCCTTGGTACGTGAAGCCGCCGTCCCAGCGGCGCGCGAGGTCGAAGCTCCAGCGCAGCTCTTCCATGTGGGCCGCGAGCGCGTCGTGGCCTGCGACCGCGACGCCGAGCGGGCCCCACAGGTAGCCGAAGAAGTTGCCCGTGTGGCCGAGCTCGCGCTCGTCGTACGAGGCCGTCGTCATGCGCGCGAAGTAGCGTGCGGGTGCGACGTCGCCGAGCGCGTCGAACGCGACCGCGGCTTGCGCGTTCTTGCCGTTGTTGTCGTGCAGTTCCCAGAGCGGCGGGTGGTCGCCGTAGGGGATGCTGCCCTTCTCCGTGAAGAACGCGAAGAAGTCGCGCGAGGTGTCGATCGCCCCGTCGACGGCGGGGTCCTTCACGCCGCACTCGCGCGCGAGCACGAGGGAGAGCCAGCAGCCGAGCCCGGCCTGGTTCAGCGCGCCGTAGCCGCCGAGCGAGCGTTGTTCGTTCGCGAGCGCCATCCCGTGGCCCCACGTGCCGACGCCGCTCTGGCCGCGCGCGATGTGCAGCGTGTACTCGCGCAGCGCGGGCAGCACGCTGTCGTCGTGCGTCGCGAGGTGGTATTCGGCGAGGAAGAGACTCGTCCAGCCCCAGTCCCAGGCCTTCATGCCGGGGCCGTCTTCCAGCGCGAGGTCGCGCGGGGCGACCTGCTTCGCGTGGTCGCGGACGAGGTCCAGGTAGTGGGGTTTGCCTGACGCGAGCAGCGCGAGTGCGTCGAGGTCGGCGAGGAGCCCGTCGCCGAGGCCGCGCTGGGCGATGTGCGCGCAGGCTTCGTCGAGGATGCGCGTGGACTTGGGGCAGTCGAAGGGGGCGTTCTTGGAGTAGGTGCCGAGCTTGCGCAGCTTCAGCGTGACGGTGGTCTGCTTGCCGTTGCGCCAGCGCAGGAGTTCGAGCTTGCCGTCGCGTTCTGCGGAGTCGATTGCGAGGCCGAGAACCTTGCGCGCGTCGTCCGCGAACGGCTTCTCGCCGACGCCGAGGAGGACGTCGCCGGGTGCGAGCACGCCGTCGGCGGGGGATTTGTCGTCGACTTGCGTCACGAGGATCTGGCGCGCGAACTTCGTCTCGAGGTGCTCTGCGAACATCCAGCCGCGGGCGCCCGTCGGCCCGAGCGTCCAGTCGTGTGTCTCGTCGCGTTTGCCGTTGCGCGTCAGGTCGGGGAGCTTCTCTTGCGCGGCGAGCGGCGCGGCGGTGAGGAGTGTGGAGGACGCGAGGAGCCAAGCACCGAACCGCGTGAGTGTGCGCATGGGGGGAGGATAGCGGTTGGTGGTTGGGAGCCGGGGGGGGCGTGTCGGTCGGGAGCGCAATTGCCGGATGGGGCGATCAAGGGGGAAGGGACGCAACGGAGCACATTCGGATGCTCCGCATTCCGGACTCCGCGTCGTCACGGGCCGGAGGACCGGCCCGTGACGACGCGGAGTTCGAGGGGCTCTCAGCATCGAGCGAGGGGGACGGGGGGAGCGGGTGTGTGCCGGGCGGGCTGTCTCTGACGGAGGAGACCAGCGACGAGCGTGGGGGGGCCGGGGTGTGCGACGAGTCGTGGTGCTTCTTGTTGGTCGTAGAGCTGCGACCGAAACGACCGCTCGAGCTGGGGGGGGTCACTTCGGCGGGAGGAGGCGTAGGCCGGCGAGCACTTCGTTGTTCGGGCCGAGCACGAAGTCGAAGCGGTGTTGGGCGCCGCCGAGGTAGACGGGGGAGTCGATCGGGATGCGCGACTTGTCGAGGCGGTGGCCGGAAGAGGAGTCGTTCGTGCCCTCGAGGTCGTGGCGGGTGGAGTCGACGTCGATCCTGCGCGCGCCGTGCTCGTCGATCGGATCGATGGTGAAGTCGACTTGCAGCCACGCGCTTCCGTCGGCGAGGCGGAGGACGAAGGTGCCCGTGTCCGGCAGCACGCCGAGGTCGATGCGCTCCGACGTCGTGTGCTCGTCGATCACGAACGTGCGCAGCGCCGCGACCTCGGGTTCGGGCAGGCGCTGTTCGTCCGGGCTCGACCAGCCGAAGGGGATCTGCGGCAGGAAGGGGAGCGAGAGGCCGGGCGGATCGAACGAGAGGCCGAGGGTCAGCTGCAGCACGTGGAGCTCGACGCCCTCGCGCAGCCCGACCGCCGCGCCGAGGATCGGAGTGTCGACGCGCACGCCGGTCTTCGATGCGGTGCGGCCCGCGCCGAACCAGCCGTCGAAGTCCTTGCCGAGCGCGTTCGGGTCGAACACGAACGCGAGCTCGGGCACGCCGCGGGCGAGCTCGGCGACGTACGTGTTGCTGTTCGGGCCGGGCCACGCGTGGTAGCCGCCGTCGTAGCGCGCCGCGAGCTCGGCGGAGCGCGTTTCGATGTGCTCCGCGGCGCTGCGCGCGTCCTCGCCCGTCACGACGCCGAGCAGGCGCACGGCGGCGCCCTCGAAGCGTCGATCGAGGCGCGCTTCCTCGGGGGAGAGGTCGAGCTTCGCAATGCCGAAGAACGCGCCGAGGCATTCGTGGCGCTCCCACTTCGATTCGCTGCCGCGTTTCACGTCGACCCAGGTGTGGTGCGCGAAGCGCTTGAACCAGGCGGACGAGCTCGCGAGCCGCGCGCTCTTCACGGCGACGATCCAGTCCTGGTTGCGCGGCAGTTCCGACGGCCGCGCGGCACGGCACGCGGCGAGGGACACGAAGAGCAGCAGGAGCAGGACTCGGCGGAGGTGGGCGGAGTGCATGGCGGAGCGAAGTGTCGAGCACAGCCGTGCCGCGGTCGAGGACGGACTCCGTTCGCAGCGCACGTGCGGAGTGCACGCGCCGGGAGGTGCCGTGCCCCCGGCGCAAGGACGCGCCCGGCGCCCCGCGCCAGGAACCGTTCCACGGAGCTTCCCCGCGTGCGCGTGCCGACGGAGCTCTTCCCGTAGCTCGGCGCCTCGCTACGGAGCGAGCGCGATCCGAACGTGGCGGAAGTTCACGCTTGACGGCTGATGGATGCGCAACTACCGTGGTTGCGCAATGCCGACGAACACGCGTCTCGCCGTCGCGCTCCACATCCTCTCCGGGCTCGCCTATCGCGCGTCCTCGGGGAAGGGGAGCGTCACGTCGGCGGAGCTCGCGGGCAGCGTCAACACGAACCCCGTCGTGGTGCGGCGCATCCTCGGCGAGCTCGCGAAGGCGGGCCTCGTCACGAGCACCGGCGGGCGCGGCGGTGGTTACGAGCTCGCGCGCGACCCGGCGCGCATCCGCCTCGACGCCGTGCTCGTCGCGATCGAGCCCGAGGGGCTCTTTTCCGTGCACGAAAACCCAGCGAACCGTGCCTGCACGGTGAGTTGCGGCATCAAACCCGCGCTCGGACAGCTGTTCGAGCGCGCCGACCACGCGCTGCGCGAGCACTTGCGCGGCACGACGCTGGCGGACTTCCTCCGCCGCGTGGAATCCGCGGGCTGAGCGCTCGCGCTCCTGACTTCATCGCTTTCTTCGTTTCTTGATCCGTCACCAAAACAGTTACGACATCGGAGCTCCCATGACCCAGCAGCGTTTCACCAACAAGATCGCGGTCGTCACCGGCGGCAACAGCGGGATCGGCCTCGCGGCCGCTCAGGCGTTCGCCAAGGAAGGAGCGCGCGTCGTCGTGCTCGGCCGCGACGCAGAGACCCTCGCGCAGGCGAAGACCTCACTCGGCCGCGGCGCCATCGCCGTGCAAGGCGACGTGTCGCGCCTCGCGGACATCGACCGGCTGATCGCACAGGTGTCGAAGGAGGCGGGCCGGATCGACGTGCTCTTCGTCAACGCGGGCGTCGCGCTCTTCGCCCCCGTCGAGCAGAGCGACGAGGTGCTCTTCGACAAGCAGTTCGACACCAACGTGAAGGGGGCCTACTTCACGATCCAGAAGGCGCTCCCCCTGATGCCGAAGGGGAGCTCGATCGTGATCAACGCGAGCTCCGTCATCGATCAGGGCATGCCCAACTCGTCCGTGTACACGGCGACGAAGGCAGCCATCGCCTCCCTTGCACGCTCCCTCTCGACGGAGCTCGCGACCCGTGGGATCCGGCTCAACGTCGTGAACCCCGGGCCGATCGAGACGCCGATCTTCGCGCGCCTCGGCCTGCCGCAGGAGGCGATGCAGGGCATGGCGAAGCAGATCGTCGGACAGGTTCCGTTCGGCCGCTTCGGCAGCCCCGAGGAGATCGCGAACGTCGTGCTCTTCCTCAGCTCCGACGAGGCCTCCTACGTCCACGGCACGTCGATCCACGTCGACGGCGGCATGGCGAGCCTCTGAAGCGCGCACGGTCCGGTCGAAGCGCCGGCGCGCGGTGCTCCAGCGCAACTCCGCGGTTCCCAGCGGGCGTCGCATCGAAACGGTGCGGCGCCCGCGCGCCTTCGATGGCTCGACGCGATCGCGTGGAGCTCCATCCGCGAAGGCCGTGCGGTCGAGCTGCTCCGGCCTCGATGGCCTTGCGGTCGGGCCGAGGTCAGGCCCGGAAGACCGTGCGCACGACGCGGCGCAGGAAGTGCTCGAGCTCGCGCTCGTCGCACGTCTCCGGCAGAACGCGCGCGCCGAGCTCGCGCGCGAACGCGCGGCCTTGGCGGTCCTGCTTCAACGCGATGCGCAGGTTGCCGCGCGGCGCGAACGGAACGGGTCCGATCGCGGAGAGCTCGAGGCCCTTCTGGCCCCAAACGAGCTCGAGCTGACCTTCGCGGCCGTCGGTCGTGCGCACGCGATAGCGCACGCCCGTCTCGGCGGGGAAGTCGAGCGACAGGCAGCCGCCGAGGAACACGGCGAGGTTCCGCGTGATCGCGACCGGCCCCGTGGAGAGGTTCAGATCGCGCAGCTTGCGGAGCAGCGCGCGCGCTTTGTCGGCGGACAGCGTGTGTGCGTTGAGTTCGAGCACGGTGGGCTCACGTCTCCGCACGAGCGTGAAGCGCGGCAGGAGCACGAGGCTCGCGTCCGCGGTCGTCGGGCGGGGTAGGGCGTATCGGCTGTCCATGGCTTGCGGTTGACAGTCCACCCCGCGAGTCTTGTGATTCAGCCAAGATCTCCCCGCCCTTTCCCGAAACTCGCACCCCGCGGGACCCCGTCCGGGCGAGCTTCGGCCCCGGGCGAGCCAGAAAACGAGCCCCATGGTCCGCACTCCTTCGTCCGCCGTCCGCCGCGCCTTCGTCCTCTTCGCGCTCCTTCTCGCGCCGGCCACGGCCGCGGCGCAGCGCTCCCTCGGGAGCCCGAGCTCGTTCTCGGTGTTCGCGGCCGTCGAGCCGGCCTCCTCCGCGCCGGACGCGAGCTTCGCGTTCGAAGCGCTCTACGCGCCGGCGCAGGGGACGAGCGAAGAGGAGATCCTCAAGGAGATCAAGAGCGCCGGCGACTCGGTCAAGCCCGAGCGCATCAAGGACCTGGCGAATTGCAGGACGCGCACGGCGATGCAGGCCCTGCTCGAGCTCTACAACTCGTTCGGCACGATCTTCATGAAGCGCGAGGTCGTCCGCGCGCTCGTCAAGTTCGACGGCGTCGCCGACGCGGAGCAGCCTGCGCTGCAGAAGATCGTCGACGTCGCGACGCAGTCGAAGGAGATCGAGCTCCGCACCGCGGCGATCGACGCGCTCGGCGAGTGCGGCGTGCACGGCAAGGACTTCCTCGTGATGATCGTCGAGTCGGCGGCCGAGGATCAGCTGCGCGAACGCGCGATGACGGCGCATCTCCGACTGCACGAGAAGCCCGACCTCGAGTGGTACAAGCAGCTGTACAAGCCGAAGAAGGACGACGCCGACGACGACAAGAACAAGAAGGGCGGCAAGCCCGCGCCGAAGCCGCCCAAGAAGGACCCGAAGAAGGACAAGGACGCCGACAAGGAAGGGAAGGAGGAGGACGCGCCCGGCACGCGCAAGGGCCGTCCGATCAACCCGATTCGCTTCATGGCGTTCGAAGCGCTCGCGTCGAACATGACGCCGGAGGAGCTCGTCGACGCGACGAAGGACGGCTACCACAAGATCCGTTACGTCGCGCTGCAGGAGCTCGACCGGCGCTCGGACAAGAAGGCGCGCGAGATCGCCGAGCGCGTGATGAAGTCGGACGGCGACATGCCCGCGAACCGCGTGCTCGGCGCGCAGATCGTCGCCAAGGTCGACGGCACGAAGTGCGCCGAGGACCTGATCAAGATCGCGACGCAGCAGCCGACTCCGCTCGAGCTGCGCCGGGGCATCGCCGACATCGTCGTCGGCTGGAACGACGATCGTCTGAACAAGCAGATGATCACCGACCTCGCGCGCGGCAAGCCGTACGAGAAGCTCTTCTACGTCAATGCCGTCGAGAAGCTGCAGGACAAGCGCGTGGCGGACGGGCTCGAGCACCTCTTGTCCGACAAGGAAACGGACGTCGTCATCGCCGCCACGAAGGCGATCGCCGCGCGCGGCCAGAAGGAGTCGATCGAGAAGCTCCAGAAGATGATCGGCAAGGGGAAGGAGCGCAACGCGATGCGCGCGGCGCTCGACGCGCTCACCGTCCTGCGCAAGGGCGACGCGGCTTGGATCGACGAGCTGCTCGGGATGACGAAGCACGAGGACCCCGAGGTGCGCAACCTGGCGCTGCAGGCCCTGGGCGAGACGCGCGAGAAGAAGGCGCTCGACAAGCTCGTCGTCGCGTTGAACGACGAGAACTGGTCCGTGCGGCTCGCGGCGCTCGACGCGCTCGAACACCTGAAGATGAAGGAGGCCGTGGGCCCGATCGTCGAGCGCATGGCGAAGGAAGAAGGGCGCATGCTCCAGGAGTTCTCGCTCGCGCTCTGGCGCCTCACCGGGCAGGGCTTCCAGGAGAACGCGAAGGGCTGGGGCAACTGGTGGCAGGGCGCGAAGGACCGCTTCGAGTTCCTGAGCGAGGAGCAGCTCAACACGGTCAAGTCGGGCGAGGAAGAGTACTGCCTCAAGCAGACGACGCGCGTCGAGCAGAAGTTCTTCGGCATCCGCATCATCAGCCACCGCGTCATCTTCATCATCGACGTGTCGGGCTCGATGCAGGAGGTCCTGAACAGCGAGTACGAGGGCAAGACGAACCAGCCGCGCATGGAGGTCGCGAAGCGCGAGCTCGAGCGGTGCATCACGGGCCTCGACTCCAGCGCGTTCTTCAACATCGTCACCTTCTCGAGCGACGTCGATCGCTGGGTGGACGGGACGCTCTCCGTAGCCAACGAGAAGAACCGTGGCGCGGCGAAGGAGTACGTCGGCAAGCTGATGGCCGCGGGTGGCACGAACCTCTACGACGCCGTCGAGAACGCGTTCAAGGACCTCGACGTCGACACGATCTTCATCCTCTCCGACGGGGAGCCGTCGGTGAGCATCACCGATCCAACGGTGATCCGCGAGCGCGTGAAGGCCTGGAACGAACACCGCGGCATCCAGATCAACACGATCGCGATCGGCGGACAGTTCCAGATCCTCGAGTGGCTCGCCTCCGACTCGGGCGGCACGCACGTGAGCTTCGACTGAGCCAGGCCGCCGCCCGCGCCGCTCGCCCGATGCCGAGCCACGACTTCCGAAACGGCTCGCGCCACGCGCACCTTTCCGTCGCGTCGGGCATGAGGTGCTGAGAGCAACTTGAACCCCGCGCAGCCCCGGACCGGTCCTCCGGTCCGGGGCTGTGCGGGGTCCGGAATGCGAAGCAGCCGATGTGTTCCGTTGCGTCTCTTTCCCCCGCGTCGTCTCACCCGGCAATTGCGTCCCGACCGACACGAATCCCAACACACACTTGCCCCGTCCCCCCCGCGCGCGACACCCTCCGCCCCTTGAAGACCGCGCTCCGCGTCCTCCTCTCGCTCGCCGTCGCACTCGGGCTCGTCCTCCTGCTCATGGCGTGGGGCGGAGTCGACCTCGCCGAACTCGCTCGCGCCTGGCAACACATCTCGCCCGCCGCACTCGCCGCGGCGACGGCGATCTACGCGCTCCAATACCTCGCGCGCGCCGAGCGCTTCCGCGCCCTCTTCCCGCCCGCGCTGCGACCTTCGTTCGCGACGACGCTCTCCGTCACCTCCGCCTACGGCATGGCGACGCTGATTCTGCCCGCGAAGATGGGCGAGGCGACCTTCGTCGTCTACCTGAACCGTGCGGGCGGCACCGGCGCGTCCCAGGCGATCGCGGCGCTCGTCGTTTCGCGCCTGCTCGACTTCGCGAGCCTCTTCCTCGGCTTCGGGGTCGCGTCGATCGGCCTCGCCGCATCCGGGTCCCACGCGGAGCTCGCGTGGCTGGCGCCGCTCGGCGGTGCGCTCGTCGTCGCGTCCGCCGTCGTGTTCTGGCTCGCGGTGCGCGGCGATGTCTTCGTGCGGATCGCGACGGGCGTCGCACGCGCGCTCGGTCTCGCGCGCTTCGCGCTCGGGAAGAAGCTCGTCGAGCGCATCGACTCGCTCGCCGGCGCGCTGCGCGAGTCCGCACGCGATGGGCGTGCGCTGCGCGGCGCGCTGTGGTCGCTGCCGATGTGGCTGTGCGTCTTCGCGTTCTGCGCCGTGCTCGGCCGCGGTTTCGGATTGCCCGACACGATCGGGTTCGCCGCCGCGAGCTTTGGCGCGAGCCTCGCGATCCTGACCAGCATCGTCCCGCTCTCCGCGTTCGCGAACTTCGGCACGCTCGAGGCCGGCTGGGTGCTCGGCTTCGGGATCTTCGGCGTGTCGCGCGAGCTCGCGCTCGCGACGGGGACGGGCTTGCACCTCGTGCAGCTCGGGCTCGCGGTCGCGTTCGGGCTGCTCGGGCACGTCGGGATGGGGCTCGTCGCGCGGCGCGGATCAGCGAGCTGACGGCGAGCAGGGTCGCGCCTGCCAGCGAACAGTCGGGCCCGCGTCGCAGGCCGTCCGCGCAGCTCCAGCCGCCGCGCAGGCGTTCACAGGGCCGCGATCACCCGCGCAGCGCGTCGAGCAGCGCCTTCTTCGCCGCGTCGATCGTCGGCGTCGGCTCCGCGACGCTCGAGAGCGCGAGGTGCAGCGACGCGAGCACGTTGCGTGCGTTCTGCGCGGTGACGAAGCGCGCGGGGTCGAACGGCTGAGCGCTCCACACGGCCGCGCGGCGCGTCCGCTCGCGCGCGAGCCAGGCGTCGAAGGGCGCCGCGTCGAAGTCGGCGCGCTTGACGAGGCTCGCGAGCACCGCGGCGAGCCGCTCGTCCTCGCCCCACGCGAGCACGGTCGGGACTGCGGCGAGCTTCGTCTCGACCGCGGAGAGCACGCGCGCCTCGTCGTCCGGTTGGAACCGCGGCGAACGCGCGAGGAACTTGAGCAAGTCCGCCGTGTGCGCGACCGAGTGATGCCAGCCCGTGCCGTCGACCCAACCGCGGACGTCGCGCTCCGCGGCGAGGTACGCGAGCGCCGCGTCGAGGAGCGCGCGCCAGCCCGCGTCGTCGAGGAACGGTCGCTGCAGGTCGCTCGCCGCGAGCAGCGACAGGTGGAGCGCGCTGAAGGAGCGCAGCAGCACGGACTCATCGCCCGGGGCGGGAGCGCTCGACGGCACGGCGAGCTGCGTGATGAGCGCGGTCGCGTGCTCCCGCAGCACCGCGTCGTCGAAGCGGGCTTTCGGGAAGAGCCAGTGGCGCATCAAGTCGTACGTGACGTCGTCGCGCAACGCGGGGTCCGTCGCACCGAGCGCCTTGCGGACGCGCGCGAGCACCTGCGCCGGCGCGACGTCGGCGGGGAGCGCGTACTCGCCGCCCTGCAGCGAACGCAGCCACGCGAGCTCGCGCGCCGCGTCGTCGGGCTCGATCGGACGCGTGCTCGCGCTCGACTGCGTGCGCGGCGCGAGCACCGGTCCAGCGATCGTCGTGGTCGGATCGAGCGAGGCGTGGCGCCCGACGACAGGCAGCGCGGCGTGCGTCGAAGCGAGGGAGAGGACGAGCAGGTGCGAGAGGCTCATCGACGCAGCGTCGCGTGCGGCGCGGCAGGTGGCAAGGCCGATTCGGGCGCTCCGGCGATCGTGCACGAACGGCGTGCGCTCGCGCGAAGCCGACGAGAGCCCGCATCCGCGGCGCGTGAGCTCGCGTACCACGCTGCGCCTGACGCGGCCGCGCAGAGCAGCATCCAAGTCACCCAATCCTTCGAGACGAATCCCATGCTCCTCACTCAACTCCTGCTCCTCACCGCGCTCGCTCCGACGTTTCGCGCTCCGCTAGCCGTCGCGCCCGGCGACGGGTGCGCTTCCAAGACCGCGCTCGCCGCGGGCGACACGAAGTCGATCGTCGACACCGCCGTAGCCGCGGGCTCGTTCACGACGCTCGCGAAGGCGCTTCAGTCAGCGAAGCTCGTCGACGCGCTCCAGGCGAAAGGCCCGTTCACCGTCTTCGCGCCGACGGACGAGGCGTTCGCCAAGCTGCCGAAGGGTACGCTCGAGCGGCTCCTCCGGCCGGAGAACGCGCACGAGCTCGCGGCGCTGCTCACGTACCACGTCGTGCCAGGCAACGTCGCCGCGAAGGACGTCGTGAAGTTGGCGAGCGCGACGACGCTCAACGGACAGCGTGTCGACGTGCGCGTCGTCGAGGGCGGCGTGCGCATCGACGATGCGAACGTCGTCAAGACGGACATCACGTGCTCGAACGGCGTGATCCACGTGATCGATCGCGTGCTCGTGCCGCAGACGGCGAACGTCGTTCAGCTCGCGGAGAAGGCCGGAACGTTTGGGACGCTCGTCGCTGCGCTCGATGCGGCGGGGTTGAAGGACGTGCTCGCGGGCGAGGGGCCGTTCACGGTGTTCGCGCCGAGCGATGAGGCGTTCGCAAAGCTGCCGAAGGGGACGGTGGAGGGGCTGTTGAAGCCTGAGAACAAGGCGCGGCTCGTCGCGCTGCTGAAGTTCCACGTGGTGTCGGGGCGCGTCTATGCGGATCAGGCGCGTGCGCTCGCTTCGGCGACGACGCTCGAAGGTCGCACGGTCGCCCTGAAGGCGACCGAGCACGGCCTGCTCGTCGGCGGAGCGAACGTGACGCGTGCGGACCTCGAGGCATCGAACGGCGTGATCCACGTGATCGACGCGGTGTTGATGCCGAAGTGACGGCAGATTGGCTCCCGGCTTCTCGGTGGAGCCCACTCGGCGGTCGCGGGCTCGTAGAGCGCGGCCGCTGATTGTTTTTGTTGGTGGCGGGGGGGACGATGGGAGCGCAATTGCCAGATGGGGCGATCAAGGGAGAGGGACGCAACGGAACACATTCGGATGCTCCGCATTCCGGACTCCGCGTCGGCACGGGCCGGAAGACCGGCCCGTGCCGACGCGGAGTTCTAGGGGCTCTCAGCTTCGGGCGGGGGTGCGGGGGGCGCTTTGCGTCAGCAGTTGGCGTGCGACCGCGCGGCCGAGGAGCTCGCAGCCCTTCGGCGTGTGGTGGAGTTCGTCGTAGTAGTGCTCGAAGTCGCGGGGGACAATCGAGTTCAGCTCGAGCGCTTCGACGCCCAACTCGTTGGCTACGCGCACGGCGCGTTCGTCGACTTGGGTGAGCAGTTTCCAGACGGCTTCGTGCGCGTAGTAGGTCGTGACTTCGCCCGCGTAGGGCCGGCCCGCGCCGAAGTTCCACAGAAGCGCGCGCTCGTCGGGCGTCAGCTGCTTCTCGAGCCACGGTTGCCGCGCGATCACGACGCGCGCGCCTTTCGCGCGGCACAGCTCGACCAGGCGGCGCAGGTGCGTCTCGAAGTGGTCGAGCATCGGCGCCGGGTTCGGCGTGCGGTCGAGGAGTTCTTTTGCGCGCTGGCGCATCGCGCGCGCGTCGTCGAGGCGCTTGCCGGCGCGTTCGCGCACTTCGATCGGGCGGCGCAGGCGCTTGTTCCAGAGGCTCGCGATTCGGCGCAGGGCGAGCGTGCGCGGGCTCCAGCCGAACGGGCCTTCGGGGTGCCATGCGAAGACCTGGCTCGCGGGGATCGGCTTCGGTTCGATGCGCGCGGGCGTCTTCTTCTCAAGCCAGTGCACGACGTCGCTGGCGCCGACGAGGAACACGACGGCGTCGAGGCGCTCGTAGCGCGGCAGCGTGCGCCGCAGCATGAGCTCGATCTCCTCGCACGCGACGAGGGAGCGCGCCGTGTTGCCGACGTGGACGCGCTGCGCGCCGAGCTTCGCGAGCGCGTCGGGTGCGCCGAGCTCGCGCGCGATCACCTCGGCCCACGTGTCCTTCTGGTCGAGGAAGTAGCACTCGGCCGCGCTCCCGCCCGTGACGAGCACGCGGTACGTTCGCGCCGTGTCGGCGGGCGGTTCGGCGCCGCGCTCGCCTTGCGAGTTGATCTCCCAGTGCGCGGTCGGAGGCAGCGACGGCAGCGCGGCGCGGTCGAGTTCGAGCCGCGTGCGCGCGAACGGTGTCCAGACGAAGTACGGCGCCTTGCGCGCCATCCATGCGCGCGCGAGGAGCTCGACGAGCACGAACAGCGCGACGCCGACGGACAGCGCGACGCCCGCGCAGAAGGTGTAGAAGACCGCGAGCTGCGACGCTTCGATCGCCGCGAGGATCACGGACGGGACCTCCGCGCGGACATCGGCGCGCGCGGAGCACGGGACCTCCGCGCGGACATCGGCGCGCGCGGAGCACGGGACCTCCGCGCGGACATCGGCGCGCGGGGTGCGACGGGGGCGGCCGAGCTCACGCCTTCGACCTCCCCGCGAGCGCCGGCACCTTGCGCGCGAGGATCGCGCGCAGGTCGAGATAGGGGTCGTTGCGGAAGGTGAAGAGCACGGAAACGAGCGCGAACAAGAGGACCATGCCCGCGCCGACCGCGATCAGCACCGGCAAGTTGGGCGCCTCCAGGAACCGACCGACCGCGAACAAGAACGCGAGCGGCACGATCGCGCCGACGAGCGGCTTGCCGACCGTGTAGAGGAGCCAGCGCCCGACGCCGACGTCGAGCTCGTGCGCCGCGCGCACGAGCACTGCGCCCGCGAACAGCACGTTCGGGATCGCCGTGCCGAGCGCCACGCCGAGGATCCCGAGCGGCTTCACGAGCGCCAGCGACACGACGAGGTTGATCACGCCCATGCCGAGCAGCGCGAACGCGGGGAAGCGCGGCTTCCCGAGCCCCATCAGGAGCGGCAGCGCGACGCCGCGCACGGGCAGGTAGAAGAAGAACGAGAGCATGAGGACCTGCAGCACGGGCCCCGAGCGCTCGACGAACTGCGGCCCCATCCACGCGCCGAGGAAGCTCGGGCCCATCACGACGAGGTACAGGCCGACGAGCAACACGAGCGTGAAGCAGATCTTCGACCACTTCAGGAACACGTCGCGCAGCTCGGAGAGCTCGCCCGTCGTCTTGAGGCGCGTCGCCATCGGCATGACGACGGCTCCGACGGAGATCAGGAACTGCGTCAGCGGATCGAAGAACTTGTTGCCCACGTCGAAGTAGGTCGCTTCCTCGGCCGGGAGGAACGACCCGATCACCATGGCGTCCGCGCGGAACGCGAGCAAGGTCCCGACGTTCAAGAGCATCGCGAACAAGCTGAAGCCCAGGATGCGGGACGCGAGCTGCCGATCGAACACGATCAGGTTGTAGCGCAGCCCCGGGTAACGCCGGCGGATGACGAAGGTCATCACGGCGAACTCGAACACCATGGACGCGAACTGGACGAAGGCCAGGGTCGAGAGCTCCGCCTTCCACGCGAGCAGACCGAGCGTGGTGCCGAAGCGGAGCACGAGCTCGCTCGCCATGATCCAGTTGCGGATCACGAAGTCGTCGTGCGCGTCGAAAATCGCGTAGGGGAGGCGCATGGCGAAGCCGAGCGCCACCTGCGCGACGACGATGAGGAACGCGCTCTTCGCATCCGACAGCGCCGCCTCGTCGAAGCCCTGCCCGACGGGGCCGCGCAGGTAGTGCGACACGAACGCGGCATAGAGCCCGAGGCCGATCAGCGCCGCGCACAGCCCGAGGAACAGCGCGATCGCGAGGCACGTCGCGATGACGCGGTTCGTGCCGGCGACGTCCTTCGCGGCGACGCGCTCCGTCAGGAAGCGCACGGAAGCCATCGGCACGCCGAGGATGAAGAGCGACAGGATGCCCGTCATCGACACGACGGTGACCCACAGTCCGTTCGTCGCGTCGCCGAGCGTGCCGACCACGTACGGCGCGAGCTTCATCAGCGCCAGGATCTGGAGCACGTTGAGCAGCCAGGTCGATCCGATGCTCTTGAACACGCGGGGGCTCGGGGCGGGGCTCAGGGGGAGAGGAGTCGCCCCGCGGCGCCTCCGTCGTCCAGGATCCACCGGGCGAGGACTCGGTAACCTTCCTCATTAAGGTGGAGGGAATCGGAAGACAGGTCTTCGGCCAGCGGGCCGGCGGAGCTGGAGGTCTCGGGCGTGCAGAGGGGGGGCCGGAGGGTCGGGACGAAGGCCGCGGGCGGATTCCGGGCCCGGCAATGGGCGGCGAGGGCGTCGTCGAGCTCCACCAAGCGAGCCACGCGCTCCGGCGGCGCGCCGCGTTCCGACAGGACGCCGACGAGCGCGATCGGGGCCGCGGGCGCGCGCGCGGCGAGGGCGTCGAGGAGCGCGCGGGTGCGCTCGACGACCTCCGGCGCGCTCGCGCCGTCCTCGCGCCAATCGATGCTGCCCGCGTAGACGACGAACGCAGCGGGAGCGGCGCGCGGGAGGATGCGGTCGAGCCAGCGCACGAGCTCGAGCTCCGTCGCGCGTGCGATACCGCGGTTCAGGACGCGCTGTCCTGGGAAGAGCGCGGCGAGCGGCATGCGCTCGATCGTCGAGGAGCCGAGGAAGACGACCGAGCCCGCCGGCGCGCGCTCGTTCTCGTCGCGCCACGCCTGCATGCGTTCGCTCGCGTGCAGCGCGACCTCGCGCGCGCGTCGCTCGCGCGCGGGCTCGATCCAGCGGCGCAACGTCCACCCGCCCGGCGCGTCGAGCGTCCACGCGAGCACGACGTAGAGCGCGAGCGCGGCGCCGGCGAGCTGGGCCACGTCGACCCACGCCGGTCGCGCGTGTCCGTCGAGGTCTGGAGCGAGCATCGCGCGCCGTAGTACCCTGATCGGACCCGAGCTGTCCACTCCGCACGGACGTCCGCGCGCCAGCCGGGCACGCGGCGACCGTCGTACGAAGAGCTCGCTCGAGCCCGCACGTCACCGCCAGGAGCGTTCTCCATGCGCAACAAGTTCGCCTCGATCGCCGCCGTCCTGCTCCTCGCCTTCTGTGCCGAGGCGGAAGACCTCGCGAAGCGCTACCCCGGGACGCTCGCGCACTCGAACACGGGGCTCGCGTGGCGTTGCGACGAAGGGGACGTGTGGCAGCTCGCGTCGTTCGAGCTGTCGCTCGGGAGCGACTTCGCCGTGAAGACGAAATCCGCGACCGTTGCGCTCGGCCGCAACGAGACGAACGTCCTGTGGGCCGTCGTGTTCCCCGACGAGCCCGCGAAGTTGCGCGCGACGAAGACGCCCGCCGATGGCGAAAGCACGCGCGCGATCTTCCTGCGCTTCGCGCCGAGCGAGCTCGGGCGCCTCTTCCCGGCGAAGACCGTGCAGAAGAACGGCGACGCGTGGCGGCGCGCGGCCGCGGCGCGGATCGCACAGCGCAAGATCGGACACAAGTGGTTCACGCCGGCGGGGCTGCCGACGGTCGTGCCCGCGGGCGTCGTGTTGTTCGACGCGGACACGGAGAAGGGTGCGCGGCGCTCGTTCGAGCTCGATCGCGGCGCGGGAAAGGCGCTCTACCTCGCCGAGTTCGAGTCGAAGCCCGTCCCGTCGGCCGAGCCGATCGCCGCCGACGGGGCGAAGCGCGTGTTCGACGAGGTGTGGAGCGCATTCGACCGCGAGTACGCGAACTTCGCGTCGATGCCGAAGCTCGACTGGACGAAGCTCGGCGCGGAGAAGCGCAAGCTGCTCGCGCGCGTCGAGACGAACTTCGACCTTGCGGCGGTGCTCGCGGACGGGCTCGTGAAGCTGGAGGACCTGCACGTCTGGGTCCGTGCTGGCGAGGACTGGCTTCCCGGCTGGCAGCCGGATCGTCCGCTCAACGCGAGCTGGAAGGCGTGCGAAGCGACGATCGGCGGGGTCGAGGACACGGAGAAGGACCTCGCGTGGGGGCGGACGCAGGACGGAATCGGGTACGCGAACGTGTACGCGCTGTCGAAGAAGGAACTCGTCGAGGCGTTCGACGCGGCGCTCGAGTCGCTCGCGGACACGACGGGGCTCGTGCTCGACCTGCGGTTCGACGGCGGCGGCGACGAGCTGCTCGCGCAGGCGCTCGCGGGACGGTTCGTCGACGCGGAGCGCGTGTACTCGAAGAACCAGTATCGCAGCGGGCCGAAGCACGACGACCTCGGGCCCGTGCTCGAGCGCAAGGTCGCGCCGCGCGGACCGTGGCGCTACGAAGCGCCGGTCGTCGTGCTCATCGGCCGGCGCGTGATGAGCTCGGCGGAGTCGTTCGCGCTCATGCTCGCGCAGTGCCCGCAGGTGACCACGATGGGAGACCGCACAGCGGGCTCGTCGGCGAACCCGAGGAGGCTCGAGCCGGGCGCCGGCATCGTCGTGAACCTGCCGCGCTGGCGCGATCTCGACCCCGCGGGCAATCCGATCGAGCATGTCGGCGTCGCGCCGAAGGTGAAGGTCGACGCACCGCCGAGCGCGTTCACTGACGCGAAGGACCCCGTGCTCGACGCAGCGCTCGCGTTCCTGCGCAAGCTGCCGGCGGGGGAGCGCAAGCCGGGGAAGCCGTGAGCACGCGCGCAGCGCGCCGCCGAGCGTTCCGTCACCGGCGCGGTTCCGGGCGCGTTGCCCGTCGCCTCGTTGTTCTTCACCGGCACGCGTAGGGGCGCGCGAGGATCAAGGCCGGCGCCCCTCGACGCTCGTGAGCTCGATCCCGTGGCGCGCGAGGAGCTCGCTCGTCACGCCGCGGCCGGGGACGAGCTTTCCGTCGACCTCCGTCTGGTGCACGCCGCACGACGGCGAGCGCGCCTTCAGGAACGCGCGACGGATGCCGTGCAGCTTGCAGGTCTCGAGCGCGCCTTCCGCGCCCTTCACGAAGCCCGCGGTGACGTCGGCGCCCGTGTCGGTGAGCACGCGCGCCGTCCCGTCGAGCACCTCCGCGGCGCCCGCGCGCTCGATCGTCGCGGGCGGGCGCGGCGTGCCGAGGCCGCCGTGTTCCTCGGGGCAGAACGGGACGGCCTCGAGTCCGCGCTCGGCGAGCTCGCGCTCGAGCGCCGCGTCCGCGTTCGTGCGCGCGTCGAAGCGGCAGTAGGCGCCGAGCAGGCACGCGCTGACGAGCACCTTCTCGCGCGGAGCGTTCGATTGGGCGGACATCGCGGCGGCTCCGAGTCGGCGCGCTACTCGCGCAGGCCCTCGATGCCCTCGACCGCGATCCCGTTGCGCTTCAGGAGCTCGCCCGTGACGCCCGGCGTGTCGACGAGCTCGCCTCCGACGTACGTCTGGCACACGCCGCACGACGGCGAGCGTTCCTTCAAGAACGCGCGACGGATGCCGTGCCGCTGGCACTGCGCGAGCGCGAGCTCCGCCCCGCGCACGAACTCGCGCGTCACGTCGGCGCCGGTGATCGCGACGACGCGGTCGCGGCCGTCGAGCACGGCGTGCGCGCCCTCGCGCTCGATCCACGCCTCTGGCCGCGGCGTGCCGAGGCCGCCTTCCTCTTCGGGGCAGAACGGGACGATCTCGACGCCGTCGCGCGCGAGCTCGCGCAGGAGCACGAGGTCCTTCTTCGTGCGTCCGTCGTGGCGGCAGAACGAGCCGACGAGACAAGCGCTCACCAAGACGACGTCTCGCGGCGCGGGGCGATTCTCAGCGCTCATGCTCGCAACGTAGCGGGCGCGGACCCGCCGCTCCAGGATGGGCTTCGGGTGCAGCTCCGCACGCGGCGAGAGCGCGAACGCACGCGCCCTGCGCCTCGGAATCCTGAAACCACCGCGTCCTTCCACGGGAATCCGACTTCGCCGCAACGATTCACGAACTTGGCGCGCCTCTTGGTGAAGGCGTTCGAACCCCGATTCAGCGAGAGGTCCCGTCATGCTCGTTCCGTCCTTGCTCCTACCTTCGCGTGCTCCGCTCGCGCTCCTCGCCATGCTCTCCCTCGCTTCGTTCGGCGCGGGCACGGCGGCCGCCCAGCTCCCGGCCGGCCCGCCGCCTCCGCGCCGAACTGTGCTCCTGACCGGCTACTGGCCACCGACGAACGAGGCCGTGCGGCGCTTCAGCCCGAACCCCGCGCAGAACCCGCTCGGCTGGATCGGCTCGGACTGGGAGTCGCGCGGCTACGACGTCGTGTCGTACTTCCCGGAGTTCACGCCGCCGAATTGCACGAGCTGCGGGCCGGGGAGCGGCGACCTCGAGGTCGACTACCAGGACACGTCGAACGACTTCTGGGCGATCGTCGCCGCCGTGAAGCCCATCGCGATCGTCACGCTGAGTCGCGGTTTCCCCGGCCTGTTGTGGGAGGTCGAGATGAACATGCCGAACCTCGCGACGTGGTCCAACGACTTCGTGGCTCCGTTCGCTCCGCCGGTGTTGCCGCCGGACTCCAGCGTGCCCGCGGGCTTCATGCGGACGAGCACACTGCCCGCGCAGGACATCGCGCAGCAGGTGAACGCGGCCGGCCTCGGTCTCACCGCGTTCGTGTGCACGGCGGCGGACTCCGGCGCGTTCCTCTCGGGATACATCGCGTATCACGGCATGTGGTACCAGTCGTTGCACGCGTCGCCCGTGGATCCGGATTGGTGCGTCGCGGCGGGGCACATCCACGTCGGCACGAACGTGTCGTGGCCGATCGCCGAGGCCGCGGTCCAGGTCACGTTGCGCA
Organism: Planctomycetota bacterium; assembly: GCA_016714045.1. Classification (GTDB taxonomy): domain Bacteria; phylum Planctomycetota; class UBA1135; order UBA1135; genus JADJNY01. The sequence goes on from JADJNY010000002.1 coordinate 132,256, forward strand.
GCGTGATCCGCCGGGTCGACGACGCGCGCGGGATCCGCGAGGCGTTCTGCTTCGGCGACGGGCTCGATCCGTCCGTCACGTCAGCGTGTCCGTGCGCCAACGTCGGCGCGGCGCGCCACGGATGCGCGAACTCGGTCCAGCCGGACGGAGCTCGCCTCAGCGGCAGCGGCTTCTCCGTGCCGGACTCGATCGTGCTCCAGGCGGACGGGCTCTCCGGGCTCACGTGCATCTTCCTGCAGGGCGACGCGCGCGCGGACTTCGTGTTCGGCGACGGTGTCGCGTGCGTCGGAGGGGGCTTGCTGCGGTTGCGCGCGCAGGTGGTGACCGGGGGCGCGAGCTCGTTCCCGCTCCCCGGCGACCCCAGCGTTTCGACGCGCGGCCAGGTCGTTCCCGGAAGCGGCGCGCGGCGCTACTACCAGACGTACTACCGCAACGCCGCCGCGGGCTTCTGTCCGCCTGCGACGTTCAACGTGACGAACGGCGTCGTGATCGACTGGTAGTCGGCGCCGAACCGGGGCCGCGCACCGGTCCAAGCCTCGTTCGAGGCGCGTCGCGGCCCGTTCGAGGAGCTCGCGCGCGGCTCGTCACGCCTCGTTCTCCGAGTTCGAACGAAAGCAGGGGTGGCGTCCTGGACGCGAGCGCGTAGCCTCGGGAGGGCCGCGCCGGTCGCGCGCCGAGGAAATCGGAGAGGAGCCCCCATGCACGAGTCGAGCCCGAGGCCCAGGTCCCCGTACGTCGCGCGTGATCCCTCGATCGCCCGCTTCACCGCGCGCTGCATCGCGGTGCTCGCGCTCGTCGGCGCGCTCGCCTCGTTCGCGTCCGCCGCGGGTGGTCCGCGGCGCGCGATCCTGCTCACCGGCTACTGGCCGCCGTCGAACGAGGCCGTGCGCCGGTTCAGCCCGAGCCCGACGCAGAACCCGCTCGGCTGGATCGGCTCGAACTGGGAGTCGCGCGGGTACGACGTCGTGTCGTACTTCCCCGAGTTCTCCCCGCCGACGTGCACGAGCTGCGGACGCGGCAGCGGCGACCTCGAGGTCGACTACCAGGACACGTCCGCGGACTTCTGGGCGATCGTCGCCGCCGTCAAGCCCATCGCGATCGTCACGTTCAGCCGCACGAACGCGAGCCTGAGCTGGGAGGTCGAGATGAACCAGTACAACAACGACGTCTGGACGAACGACTACGTCGCGCCGCTCCAGCCGACGCCGACGCCGCCCGACGCGAGCGTGCCGGCCGACTTCCTGCGCCTCACGACGCTGCCCGCGCAGGACATCGTCGACGACGTGACGGCCGCGAACCTCGGGCTGAACGCGTTCATCTGCTTCAGTCAGAGCGCGGGCGCGTTCCTGTCGGGCTTCATGGCGTACCACGGCGTCTGGTACCAATCGCTGCACGCCTCGCCGCTCGATCCCGACTGGTGCATCGCCGCGGGACACGTGCACGTCGGCAGCGGCGTCGCGTGGCCGACGGCGGAAGCCGCGGTCGGGGTCACGCTGCGCACGCTCATCCGCCACGTCGACGAGGTGCGCGGGATCCCTGGGCCGGCGTTCTGCTTCGGCGACGGCGTCGACACGAGCCACACGACCGCGTGTCCCTGCGGCAACGTCGGCGCCGCGGGGCGCGGCTGCGCGAACTCGGCGCAGCCCGCGGGGGCGTTGCTCTCGGGCGCGGGCTCGCCGGAGCCGGACTCGGTCGTGCTCGCGTGTTCGGAGCTCACCGGTTCGGCGTGCATCTTCCTCCAGGGCGACGCGCTCGGCGACGTCGTGTTCGGCGACGGCGTCGCGTGCACGGGCGGGAGCTTGATCCGCCTGCGCGCGCAGGCCGTGACCAACGGCGCGAGCTCGTTCCCGCTCCCCGGCGACCCCAGCGTTTCGACGCGCGGCCAGGTCGTTCCCGGAAGCGGCGCGCGGCGCTACTACCAGACGTACTACCGCAACGCCGCCGCGGGCTTCTGTCCGCCTGCGACGTTCAACGTGACGAACGGCGTCGTGATCGACTGGTAGGGAGCACGTCGCAGCTTTGGCGGACGACCCCATTCCGCGGCGCACCGAACGTGCCGCCGCGCCGTCCGCTCCCTGCCTCCCGAGCGTCGAGCGTGCCGATCGGCCTCCCGCTCACTTCGCCGCGGGCTTCGAGCGCGCGAGGTGGTCCTGCAGGACGGCGCCCACGAGGCCGTCGACGGCTTTCGCGGCGTCGTCGCCGCCCGCGTTCGTGCAGACGAGCACGGCGAAGTCCTTCTTCGGAGCGAGCCACGTCACGCAGAACCACATCGTGTTGCTGCCCGAGTGCGTGAGCACCGGACCGTCCGCCCACGAGCGCGACGCGACGCCCCAACCCATCGCGTAGTCGTTCTCGGCGCCTTCGGGCACCGCGTGGAGCTTCGCGAAGCTCGCCGTGGTGAGGAACGGCTTCGTTTCGGCCGACGCCTTCCCGGAGCCCGGTGAGTTCGCACTGGAGCCCGGCGACGAAGGGCGCGTGCCGCCATCGGTGCCGCCCCGCTCGGCCGACGGCTCGTTTGCGATTCGAGCGCGCGCGGCCTCGACGTGCAGCGCGACGAACTTCGCCCAGTCCGCGATCGACATGTGCACCGTCCCCGCGGGGCCGATCGCGGGCGGATTGTCGGCTTCGGGGCCGGCGTCGATCGCGTGCTTCCCGACGTGCCCGAGCGGCTGGTCGAGCTTCGCCGGCGTGCCGGGCGCGCCGAAGCCCGCGGTCGTGATGCCGAGCGGGGCGAAGAGCTCCTTCTGCATCAGCTCCTCCCACGGCGACTTCGCGAGCGTCTCGAGCGCGTGCCCCGCGATCGCGAAGCCCGCGTTCGAGTACAGGAACTTCGTCCCGGGCGGCGCGACGGGCTCGCGCGCGACGACGCCGACGAGGAGCTCGCGTCGCTGGTCGACGTGCGTGCCCTTGGGCTCGCAGAGGCGCGCCCACAGGCCGTCCGCGTCGAGGTCCGCCGGCGCGCCCGCGCGGTTCGTCAAGAGCTGTTCGAGCGTCACCGCGCGCCACGCGGGCTTCATCTCGACGCCCGGGAAGAGTTCCGCGAGCTTCGAATCCCAACGCAGCTTGCCCGCCTCGACGAAGCGCGCGGCGAGCGTCGCGGTCATCGCCTTCGTGCACGAGCCGAGGTGCATGCGATCGTCGACGGTGATCGGCGTCGAATCGCCGTGCTTGCGGACGCCGGAGCAGCCGATCGCGACGACGCGACCGTGCTCGACGACCGCGGCGACGACGCCGGGCAGGTCGGCCTTCGTGCGCAGCGGTTCGAGCACGGGGCCGAGGTCGCGAGCCGCGGGCTGCGTGGTCGACGCACGTTGGGTCTCCTTCGCCGCCACCGCGAGCGGGGACGAGAAGGTCAGCGGGACGAGAATCGCAAGGAGGAAGGGGCTCGACGTCATGCGGGGATTGTGACCCGCTCCCGCGCGAGGGGCTAGCTCCGCGCGCGCTCGAACGCGAGCAACGCACGGTGGATCGACGCGAGCGACTCGTCGGAGGCGTCGGAGACGCCGCACGCCATCGAGCGCTCTCCGTCGTCGGCCTCGACGCCGTGCGGGAGCACGTGGAGGGCCAGCCGGCCCCGCGCCCGGTCCGCGTGCTCCGAGACGACGCGCGCGTCCCACCCGACGCCCGAGAGGAACGCCGCGACGAGCTCGGTGCGGCGCGCGTCGGCGCCCGGACGCGGCCGCACATCGAAGGCGAGCGTTCCCGCGGGCGCGCGGTGCGCGAGCTCGACGTCGTGCACGGTGACGCGATGGCGGTGCTCGAACATCCGCGCGAGCTTCCTCCGCACGAGCGCGCCGCCGAACAAAGCACCGACCGCGCCGAGCGGGAGCTCGTACTCGATCGCGTCCTCGAGGATCGACGCATCCGGACCGTCGTCCTGGAAGCGATGCTCGTGGCGCCACGCGCGGAACGGGCCGCGCTCCTGCACGTCGACGAAGCGGCGATCGCGCTCGTAGCCCTCGTGCCGCGCGACCCATTCGAGACCGAGCGGTCCGACGCGCAGCACCTTGCGCGCGCCGTCCTCGATGCCGCCTTCGTCCACGACGACGCGCACGCGCTCCCACGGTGGCGTGAGGCGCGCGAACACGCGTGGTCGTGCGTGCCAGGCGAAGAGCGCGGCGCGCGGGGCCGCGACTCGGCACGAACGGACGAACTGGGCCATGCAGCGAGCGTAGCGATCCGGAGCACGCCGGGCACCGTTCGCACTCGGCCCACATTGCCGATTCAGGCCGCGCGGCGTACAACGGACTCGCCTCGCGAGGAACGGACATGCCCAGCGAACTCGAGCTCCAGATCGCCCACCTCTACCGCCGCGCGGGCTTCGGACTCGCGCGCGCCGAGCTCGCCGCCGCGACGAAGAAGGGCTACGCGGCCTGCGTCGACGAGCTCCTGAACCCGGAGAAGGTCCAGGATCCGCTCGACGAGCGGTTGAAGGAGCTCGAAGGCGAGCTGTTCGACCTCACGGTGCTCGAGGACGCGCAGGCGTGGTGGCTGTACCGCATGCTGCACACGAAACGTCCGCTGCAGGAGAAGCTGACGCTCTTCTGGCACGGGCACTTCTCGACCGGCGCGTCCAAGGTCGAGCGCGCGGCGTACATGCTCCAGCAGAACCGGACGCTGCGCGAGCGCGCGTTCGGCCGCTTCGAGGACCTGCTCGTCGCCGTCTCGAAGGACGCGGCGATGCTGATCTGGCTCGACAACACGCAGTCGACGAAGAAGAAGCCCAACGAGAACTACGGGCGCGAGCTGCTCGAGCTCTTCACGCTCGGGATCGGCAACTACGGCGAGGAGGACGTGCGTGCGGTCGCGCGCGCGTTCACCGGCTGGCGGCAGAAGGACGGCGCCTTCGTCTTCGAGGCGAAGGAGCACGACGGCGAGCCGAAGACGCTCTTCGGAGAGACGTGGCCGTGGAAGGGCGACGACGTGCTCGCGGCGCTCGCGCGTCACCCGGCGACGGCGCGGCGGCTCGCCGCGAAGCTCGTGCGCTTCTTCGTGCGCGACGAGGGCGATCCGGAGCTCGAGGGCGTCCTCGCGCGGACGTACCTCGAGCGCGGCGGCGAGCTGCGCGAGGTCTTGCGCGCGCTCTTCACCTCGCCGCGCTTCCTGGCGCCGGAGGCGCGCCGTGCGAAGGTGAAGAGTCCCTGCGAGTTCGTCTGCACCGCGATCCGCGAACTCGACGCCAGCGTGCCGCTGCGCTCGCTCCCGCCGATGCTCGCGCGCATGGGGCAAACGCTCTTCAACCCGCCCAGCGTCGAGGGATGGCACGAAGGTCTCGCGTGGATCAACACGGCGACCTTGTTCGAGCGCGCGAACTTCGCGAACCACCTCGCGACGCAGCGCGGCGTCGCGGGCGACGGGCGGTTCGAGCCCGAGCGCTTCGTGCCCAAGGACGCCAACGCGACGAAGGTCATCGAGACATTCGCCTCGATGCTGCTCGATGGCGAGGTCCCCGCGCCGATGCGCGCGGCGCTCGAGGCCTACCTGATGGGCAAGGACAAGGAGGGCAAGCCGGTCGCGTTCAAGCCGACGCGCGAGGCGCTCGACGAGAAGGTGCGCGGCGTCGTGCGCCTGATGCTCTCCAGCCCCGAGTACCAGCTCTCCTGAGGACGACGACATGCTCGACCGCCGCGGATTCCTCGGAACGTCGATCGCCGGCCTCGGCGTGCTCGGCCTCGCTTCGCGCGCGCGCGCGCAGGAGGGGAGCGCGAGTTCCACCCCGCCCGCGTCCTCCGGCGACCCGTCGCGTCGCATCCTCGTCGTCGTGCAGCTCTCGGGCGGCAACGACGGGCTGAACACGGTCGTCCCGTACGCGGACGACGCGTACCAGAAGGCGCGGCCGAAGCTCGCCTACGGCGCGAAGGACGTGCTGCGCATCGACGACGGCACCGGACTGCACCCGTCGATGAAGGCGCTGCACGCGCGCTACGGCCTCGGACAGGTCGCGATCGTCCAGGCGGTGGGCTATGCGCGGCCCAATCGCTCGCACTTCCGCTCGATGGCGATCTGGCACTCCGCCGACACGGAGGACGGAGCGCCGCGGACCGGGTGGTTCGGTCGCACGGCCGACGCGCTCGACGCGCAGGGCGCCGACCCCGCGATCGCCGTCTCGCTCGCCAGCCCGACCCCGTTCGCGCTGCAGCGCGCGAGCGCGCCGGTGTTGTCGTTCGACAACGAGGAGGGCTTCACGCTCCAGCCCGACAAGCGCTTCACGCAGGGCAAGAAGGCGCAGGTCGAGGCCTTCCGCAAGCTCTGCGCGCCCGTCGCCGAGTCCGCGACGTACGCCGACCGCGTGCGCGCGACCGCCGCGTCGGGGATCGGCTCCGCGGACAAGCTGCTCGACTGCCTGCACGCCGGCAAGAACCGTTCGAACTACCCGCGCGGCGCGGGCACGAAGCTCGCGCAGGTCGCGCGCTTGATCGACGGCGGTCAGGCGACGCGCCTCTACTACGTCACGACCGGCGGCTACGACACGCACGCGCGGCAGAAGGACGCGCACGCGGGCCTGCTCGCGAGCCTCTCGGACGGCATCGAGGCCTTCTTCGACGACCTCGAGGCCTCGGGTCGTGCCCAGGACGTCGTGCTCGTCACGTTCAGCGAGTTCGGCCGCCGGCTCGCCGAGAACGGCAGCCAGGGCACGGACCACGGCACGTGCGGTCCGATGTTCGTCGTCGGGCCGGGCGTGAAGGGCGGGCTCGTCGGCGAAGCGCCGGACCTCGCGGCGCTGGTCGATCAGGATCCGGTCGCGCGTATCGACTTCCGCTCCGTGTACGCGAGCGTCGTCCAGAGCTGGCTCGGGCTCGACGCGACGCCGATCACCGGCGCGGGTCGGCCGCTCCTCCCGCTCTTCGCGTGAACGCTCCGACCGAGCACGAGCCCGTCCTCGTCCCGCTCGCCGCGGGCTTCGAGGAGATCGAGGCGATCACGATCGTCGACGTCCTGCGCCGGGCGGGGCTCTCCGTCGTCGTCGCGGGCCTCGTCCCCGGCCCGGTCGCGGGCTCGCACGGGATCGTCGTCGTGCCCGACACGCACCTCGGCGCGGTCGACCTGGAGCGCGTCGGGATGCTCGTCCTGCCCGGCGGGATGCCGGGGACGCGGAACCTGATGGCGGACGAGCGCGTCGTCGCGCTCGCGCGCCGGCTCCACGCCGCGGGGCGGCGCACGGCGGCGATCTGCGCCGCGCCGCTCGTGCTCCATGCCGCGGGGGTGACGGACGGTCTGCGCATCACGTCGCATCCCTCGGTGCGAGGGGAGCTCGCTCGTGCCGCCGTCGACGGCGCCGCGCGCGTCGTGCACAGCGGCACCGTGACGACGAGCCAGGGCGTCGGGACGGCGCTCGAGTTCGCGCTCGCGCTCGTCGCCGACGTGCGCGGTCCGGAGCGCGCCGCGGAGCTCGCGCGCGCGATGGTCGCGGGCTGATCGGCGCGCGCTCGCGCGAGCCGCGACCTGGAACCGACCGACGGGAGCGCGCGGGCGTGGCGCGGCGAGCGCTCGCGTGCGCGCCGGTCGATGGAGTCCGCAGGACGCGGTCGGCGTCGTGAGCTCGGTGCGCCCGCGCGGCCGGAACCCGGAGCTCGCTCCCGCGCGGCGCGTCGTGGGAGCGCGCCGGGTCTGTGGAGAACTCGTGGACCGGAGCGGGTTCGTCACACGTCGCGGCGTCGTTCGTGCGGCGGTGTGCACGGGGCGCGGTCCCGAGCACCGTTCTCCACGACCGGAACGTGGAGAGTGGGGGGGGCGCGCGATCGATCTGACACCGGAACCCGAACGACCGAACTCCGCGGCTCGCCGCGGGCGCGCGGGTGCTCGAGTTCGGGGGATCGTGCGCGCGTCGTGGTCGCGCGCGGCTCGTGCCTGAGGCCGGGAGTGCTTCGCGCGCCATGGAGCGCGTCGTCGTCGACTGCTCTTCCCCGCTCGAGCTCGGAGCGCTGGGGAGCCGTGCCGCGCGCTTCCCCGCTTCGCGCGCTCCCGCGGACGCCGCGCTCCCTCCACAGCGCGCCGAGCGCGTGACCCGCGCGCGCTTCGAGCGTCCTGTGTGCGCTCGCGAGCTCGTCCGCGCTGGTCCGGCGCGTGCGCGCTGCGTCCCCGTCCCGAGCCGGCTCGCACGCCTGGCTCCGTCCCTTGGCGCCGACCCCACCGATGAACCCCACGCTGCCCTGTCCCTGGAGTGAGCTCGACCTCCTGCGCCCGCAGATCGTCACCTTCCTGCGCAGCAAGCTGCGCGACGACAACGACGTCGAGGACGTCGTGCAGGAGTGCTTCCTGCGCGCCGCTCGCCATCGCGCGCAGGAGGGCGAGCCCGAGCGACTGCTTGCCTGGCTGATCCGCGTCGCCGAGTCGACGCTGCAAGACCATCTGCGTCGTCGGCATCGCCGTCCGGCGCTGCACGTGGAGGCGGAGGTCTTCGATCGCTTCGAAGGCCGCGAGTCGACCCCCGGCGAGGACCCCGAAGAGGAGCGCCTGACGGTCGCGCGGCGGACCTTGGAGCGGAAGAAGCTCTTCGAGTGCCTCGCGAGCGCGCTGCGCCGCCTCCATCCCGAGGACCAGAGGGTCCTCGACTTCTACTACTCGGGCTTCGGTCGGTGCAGCGACATCGCGCGCGCCGCCGAGCTCGACCCCGCGCGCGTCAAGGCGCGCCTGTTCCGGGCGCGCCGGAAGCTGTCGCGCATCGTGCGGCGCGAGCTGCCGGTGCAGCTCGACCTCGAGCCCGTCTTCGAGGCCTCGGGCGAGTTGCGCACGCCTGCCGACGGCCCCACGCGCGGAGGCCGCGGATCGTCCGCCGCGCGTGCACGAACCATCGGCCGGGGAACACGGTGTTCCGCGGCCGACCGTGAGGCTCGAGACGGCGCCGTGCGCGCCGGGATTGGATGACGACGATGCTGTCGGGTTTCCGCGGCGGTCTCGCGACCGCCCTTCTCACCTGTCTTTCCTTCTGCGCGCTCGCTCCCGCCGTACCGGCGGCCGAGCCTTCGCGCCTCGAGGATCCGAACTCCGTGCGCCCCGTGCCCAAGCTCGAGAGCGCGCAGGAGCAGCTCCGCTACGCCACCTCGCTCAAGATCGCGCTGCGCGGTCTCGACGGCGATGGCCGGCGCGACGGACGGAACGCCGCCGTGCGCGCGTACCGCGCGGTGCGCGAGCACTTCCCCGACGACGTGCTGGCCGCGTCCGAGGGCGCGTTCCGCGCGGCGGAGCTCCTGCGCGCGGGCGGCGACGTCGTGGGGGCGCTCGGCGAGTTCGCCTGGGTGCGCGAGCACGGCGGGGAGTCGCCCTTCCGCGTGCGCGCGATGCTCGAGCAGGGGCACCTGCAGCGACGCGCCAAGCATCCGCAGGAGGCGTTGACGGCGTACGAAGCCGTCCTCACCGATGCCGGCGCGACCAAGCGGCAGAAGGACGAGGCGTCCTTGTGGGCGGGCACGGTCCATGCGGACGGTGAGCGCCCCGACGACGCGCGACGGGCGTGGCAGCGCGTCGCCGAGGCGGGAGAGGACCCGCTCGATCGCGTGCGTGCGTACGACCTGCTCGCGTGCATGGCGGTCGCGAAGGGCGACCTCGAGGCCGCGGCGGGGATCCTCGAGCGCTGCCGAGACGCGCTCGCGGACCCGGCGGCGGAGGAGACGCGTCTCGGTGAACGCGTGCGCGCTTCGTTGAGCGGCATGCGCGCGCACGACGAACTGCAGCGCGCCGTCGCCGAGCGCGATCGCGCGCGGGAGAAGACGCGCAAGGACGTCTGAGGCGCATCACCGGTGCGTGTCGACGCTCGCGGTGGGTGATCGGCTCGCCGAAAAAAAACTACGTGCGTCGCACACAGCCTCTTCCCTTCACGCCTCGTCTTCCGGTATGAAGACGTCGTCGAGGAGCGTTCGCGCGCTCCGCCCGGGTGTTGTCGCCGTTCGGCGGCAAGGGCGGGACGCGAGGGAACGAGCTTCGACGACCACGACATCATCGGGCGATTCGTCCTGCACAAGGACGGGTCGCCCTGTCGTTTCAGGCGGGGAATCCTGCGTGGATCGCGCCGGTGTCACGGCGCGGATCGGCGCGGCCTCCGCGTGCGGAGGCGCGCCGCGTCGCGGGGAGCGTCCGACTGTTCCGACTGCGCTCGAACGAGCTCCACTCGCCCGTCGGCTCCCCCGGAACGCACCGCGGCCGCCCCGATGGAGCGGCCGCGATGGAACCTCGGGGGGCGAAGCGGGAGCTCAGCACCCGATGCCGTAGTAGGTGAACCCGAGCTTCTCGAGCGACGCGCGCGGGTACACGTTGCGCCCGTCGAAGACGACCGGCTGGCGCAGCGCGGCCTTCACGGCGTCGAAGTCGGGGCGACGGAACTCGTTCCACTCCGTGACGAGCACCAGCGCATCGGCGCCCTGCAGCGCGCCCATCGGGACCTCCGCGTACCGAATGCGGTCGCCGAAGTGGCGGTGACGTGCTTCGTTCATCGCGACCGGGTCGTAGGCCGTGATCGTGGCGCCCGCGGCGAGCAGACCCTCGACGATCTCCAGCGCCGGCGCCTCGCGCATGTCGTCCGTGTTCGGCTTGAACGAGAGGCCCCAGAGCGCGAAGTGCTTGCCCTTCAGGTCCTTCCCGAAGTGCGCGTGGATCATGTCGACGAGGACGCGCTTCTGGAGCTCGTTCACCTCCTCGACCGCTTCCAGGATCCGGAACGTGTACCCGCGCTCGGCGGCGGTGCGCACGATCGCCTTGACGTCCTTCGGGAAGCACGAACCGCCGTACCCGCAGCCGGCGAACAGGAACCGGGGGCCGATGCGATCGTCCGACCCGATGCCCTTGCGCACCATGTCGACGTGGGCGCCGACGCGCGAGCAGATGTTCGCGATCTCGTTCATGAAGGAGATGCGCGTGGCGAGCATCGCGTTCGCGGCGTACTTCGTGAGCTCCGCCGACGCGACGTCCATGTGGAGGATCGGGTTGCCCGTGCGGACGAAGGGCGAGTAGAGCTCGTCCATGACCTCTTCCGCCCGCTTGCTGTCCGAGCCGATCACCACGCGGTCCGGCTTGAGGAAGTCGTCGATCGCGGCGCCTTCCTTGAGGAACTCGGGGTTCGACACGACGTCGAACTCGTGCTGCGTGTGGCCGCGCATGGCCTCCTTGACCTTCTTCGCCGTGCCGACGGGCACCGTCGACTTGTCGACGACGACCGTGTAGCCGGTCATCGCCTTTGCGATGGAGCGCGCGGCGTCGAGCACGTAGCGCAGGTCGGCGGAGCCGTCCTCGCCCGGAGGCGTCCCGACCGCGATGAACACGACCTGGGCGCGGGCGATGCCCTCGGCGTAGCTCGTCGTGAAGGAGAGGCGGCCGTCGTGGACGTTGCGCTCGAGGAGCTCCTTCAGGCCCGGCTCGTAGATGGGGATCACCCCCTGCTTGAGACCGTCGATCTTCTTCTGATCGATGTCGATGCAGACGACGTTGTTGCCGCTCTCGGCGAAGCACGTGCCCGCGACCAGTCCGACGTAGCCCGTGCCGACGACTGCGATGCGCATGAAGGATCCGTTTCGGAGGAAATGAGACGAGGTAGGAGACGCGCGGAGAACCGGGGTTCCGCACGGGATCGCGCTGGCGCTACGCCGCCCTGGCATCGAGCGGGCGGCTCGGGGGAGCGGCCTGCCGGGGCATGGAGCCAACGGGCGCGGCAGGATACCCTGGCCACCGCGCGGGGAAGAAGGGCGATTAACTCAGCGGCTAGAGTGCCTCCCTTACAAGGAGGAAGTCGGGGGTTCGAATCCCTCATCGCCCACCCCGAGCGCGCTCACCGTCGCGCCCGGTACAAGATCGCATTGAAGCGCGACACGCCGAGTGCTCGCCCTTTTTTTCGAGGTTGCAATTGCGCTCGCCGCGCGGAGCGCGCGTCGACGAGGTGCGCACTCCTGAGCTCGGTGGCACACGCGCCTCCAAGTCCGCGCCCACATCGCTCGCTCCCAGGTCTTTGCAGATCGATTTCAGACCGCTACTGTCAGCGACGCCCTGGTCCCGAGAGCGTCGCCGACTCGCGCACGCACGTCCGCTCTCGAGGGCTTCCCCCCGTCCCCGAGTTCGAGCCCCAAGTGGGTGGTCGCATGCACCGGATTCTCGTCGTCGATGATGACTCGGGTCATCGCCTGATCCTGAAGAACCGGCTCGGCGAGCGCGGGTTCGAGTCCGTCCTCGCGGACTCGGGCGCGAAGGGCCTAGTCGAGGCGCGCGGCGGGCAGTTCGACCTCTTCCTCGTGTCCGCACAGCTGGGGTCGGGCATCGACGGCTACGAGGTGTGCCGTCGGCTGAAGAGCATCCCGGAGACGACCTCCGTCCCGGTCGTGCTGTTCCACACGCAGTCGAGCTCCGGCGATCACGTCGAGCGCGGCTTCGAGGCCGGTTGCGACGCGTACCTGCTCGGGCAGGAGCTCAACGGGCTCGATCACGTCTCGCGCTTGCTCCTTCGGCATCGTCGGCAGCTGCTCGACCTCGTGGAGCAGCTCCGTGCGATGCAGGAGCAGCTCCGTCGCGGCGGCGATCGCGGCCGCGAGGCCGACGCGCCTCCGCGCGACTCCGCGGAGCACCAGAACGTCCTGCGCGAGCTCGCCGCCGGTCGACCGGACGGTGTGCTGCTCGTCGACGGCGAGGGGACGGTCCGCCACGCCGACCGCGGCGCGAGCGAGCTGCTCGGCGTCCGGCTCGAGGACCGGCACCTCGGGAGCCTGTTCCCGGCGACCGGGCTCGAGGCCTACGTCCGCGACGCGCGCACCGATGTGCGCGAGGGCTTCCGCTTCGAGTTCGTCCGTCGCGGGCGCGCGCCGCGCTCGCTGACCGCGACGGTGATCCCGTTCATGTTCGTCGCTGGGCGCGCGGACCAGGGTCTGCGCGTCGTGCTGCTCCAGGACGCGGCGAAGCGCCGGCTCGCGGCCGACCTGCTGCGCCTTCCCGAGCGCGGCATCCCGCGCGACGAGTACGGCCCGCTCCTCGAGGCCGCGCGCGAGGTCTACCGCGCCGATCGGTTGCTCGGCGACGCGCCGGTCGTGCGCGCACTGCGCGAGGGCGTGCAGCAAGCCGCGCAGGCCCAGGGCCCCGTGTTCGTCGTCGGGCCTCCGGGCTCGGCGAAGGAGCGCATCGCGCGCACGCTGCACTTCAGCGGGATCGCGTCGGGCGCGTTCCTCCAGCTCAACTGCAGCGCGGCGCTCGGCGGCGACTTCGACCTGAAGCTGTTCGGGTACGCGAAGGGCGCGTTCCCCGGCGCGCTCTCCGACCGCGGCGGGCTGCTCCACCTCGCCCAGGACGGCACGCTGTTCCTCGACGAGGTCACCGCGCTCCCGCTGCCCGTCCAGCAGAAGCTCGCGCAGTTCGTGCGCGACCACGTCGTGCAGCGCGTCGGTTCACGCAAGAACGAGCGCCTCGACGTGCGCTTGGTCGCCGCGTCGACGACCCCGCTCGACGAGCTCGTCGCGCAGGGCCGGATCGATTCGAGCCTCGCCGCCTGCTTGTCCGAGACCGTCCTCCGCGTCCCCGCGCTCGCGGAGCACCTCGCGGACCTGCCGCTGATCGCGAGCGAGACCGTGCGCCGCCTCGGAGCCACGCACGGCGTGCGCGAGCTCGGCGAGGATGCGCTCGACGTGCTGCGCCGCCACGAATGGAAGGGCAACCTGGAGGAGTTCGAGTCCGTGATCGAGCGCGCCATCGCGCGCGCCGACGGTCCGGTGCTCCACGCCGAGCAGCTGCCCAACGTCCTCGCGGAGCGCGCCGGAGAGCTGCCGGCTCGCGACCTCATCCCGGCGAAGCGTCCCCAGGGGCCGCAGACCCCGGGCACGCACCTCGTGCAGGCCGCGCCCGGCAACCAGCCGTCGCTCCCGCCGCACCTCACGGGCTCCGCCCAACCCCTGCGCGAGTGGGACATCACGGACGAGGACCCGGTCAGCCTCGATCTCTACGAGAAGAAGGCGCTGCTGCGCGCGCTCGCGCAGTCAGGCGGAGACAAGCTCGCCGCCGCGCGACTGCTGAAGGTCGGGAAGAGCACGCTCTACCGCAAGCTCAAGCGCTTCGGGATCCACTGATCCCTGCTGTCCGAGCGCACGGCCCTCACCACGTCGAGCTCGCCGTCTCGCCCACGACCGCGAACGACTGATCCTCCCGCGCATCGGGATTCACGAGCCACGCCCGCACCTCGACGACGCGCGCTCCTTCCGCGAGCTCCGGCACCCTCGCCCGCAGCGCATCCACCCGCCGCGTCCCCGTGTCGTACAGCAACAGCTCCCGCCGCGCCGAGACCGGCCCGCGCTCCGTGAGCTCGCCCGTCGGCCGCATCCACCACGTGCGACCTCGATCGTCGACGCACGTCACGCGCAAGTCCGCGAGCTGGTGATGCGTCTTGTGCGCGATGCGCACGACGAACTCCTCACCTTCACGCTCCACGGCGACGCGCGGCGCGAGGCCCAGATCGCGCCGACGCAGCAGGAGGAAGTGCTCCTCGCGGACGGCAGTGCGCGAGCGCGAATCGACGACGACGGGCACGGTCACGAGCTCGAAGCGCTCGAGCTGCCGTTGGATGGCCTCCTTCCGGCCCGTCGCTGCGGGGCTCGCGTCGAGCTCGTCACGCCACTTCAACGCGAGCTCCTCGGGCGTCGGGACGCGCTCCGGCACGCCGAGCAGCGGCACGACGAGGTCGAAGCCGGGTTCGCTCTGCAGCGCCTCGACGACGTCGATGCGTGAGCGCCGCGACCACGGAAACGCGCGATCGTTGCGGCCGATCGCGCTCGCGCGCGCGCCGAGGTCGTACACCGCGCCGCGCGCGAGGTAGCCGACGGCACCGGGCCACGGTGTGAGCACGCTCGTGCTCGGATCGACGTGATCGCGCAAGAAGAGCCCGACGCCGCGCAGGAGGTGCGTGCGCTCGATCTCCTCCTCCAAACCGGTGCGCCCGAGCGGCTGGGCGTAGCCGAAGCGTCCCGATCCGCTCGGTGCGAGCCACGCATTCTGGATGCGCTCCAGCGGGAGCGGGCCGAGGTCCGCGGGCTCGCGGCTCGGCAAGGCGCTCGCGACGAGACCGACGGCGAACACGGTGAGTGCGACGCGGCGGCGGAAGCGCGATGCGGCGTCGAAGGCCTCGATCAGTCCCTCTTGGATCGCGATTCCCAGGAACGGCAACGCAGGCACGCAGAGCTCGCAGAAGGGGAGCGGGGCGCGTCCCTGGAGCGCGACGAAGGCGAGCCACAGGAGCCCCAGCAGCAGCGCGCGCGCGCCGAGTCCCGACAGGCGGCGCAGCGAGAGCAGCGCGATCGGTTGCAGCACGAGCAAGACGGCCGGGCACGTGCGCACGAAGTCGAGCAGGTACTCGAGCCCGCCGCCGAACTGCAGCGGCTCGGGATGGAGCACGGCGTGGAACGACGGCGGCAGCACGGCACCCGTCGTCAGGAATCGGAGCCCGCACGTCGCGCCGAACCCGGCGAGTCCCAAGAAGAGCGGCCACGCCGCGCGCGTGCGCGTTTCCGTCCCGACCACGGCCTTGCGCGCGAACGGGCGGAGCGCGAGCAGTCCGAGCACGAACAGCACGCCCTCCGGCCGCGTCAGGCAAAGGAGCAACGCGAACAGCGCCGTCGTTCCGCTGCGGCCGCGCTCGAACGCGAGGAACGTCGCGACGACGAAGAGCGTGAAGAGCGCCGTTTCGAGCCCGTTCGCGGCCGCGGCGGCGATGCAACCACTCGAGACGAGCATGAGCGGCGCGATCAAGCTGGCGATGCGCTCCTCGCGGAACTGCGCGGCGAGCACGACGCACGTGAGCATCGCGAGCACGCCGATCGTCTGGCAGAACAAGTTGATCGACAGCCAGTCGAGGTTCGCGTTGAGGCGCGTCGCGCAGAGGCGCTCCCCGATCGTGCACACCGCGATCCAGACGGGCGAGGAGTAGCTCTCGAACGCCGTCGAGCCCGGATTCCACTGGAGCTGCCCGTCCATGACGAGGTTGCGCGCCAGCCGATAGGCCGCGTGCGCCTGGTCGTACGGGAACGCGAGGCCGCCCGAGCCGTCGTTGTGGATGGCGAGGATGTGGGCGAGCAGGATCGCCAGCGCGACGAAGAGCGCGATGCTGCGGTTCATCGAGCTGGAGAGCCTAGCGTCACGAGCGCGCGGGCGCGCCGCCCTCGTCGGCGGAACGGGTGGTTCTCGCGAAGCGGAGGACGGACCGTGCTCGTCGACCACAACCGAGCGCGCGAGCCCACACCGCTCCGACGTCCTCCGAAAGCCGAGCCGCGTCCGACCGCGATCAGGCGAGGAGCTCGCGCACGACCTCGCCCGCGACGTCCGTCAGGCGGAAGTAGCGCCCCTGGAACGGGTACACGAGCTGCTCGTGGTCGATCCCGAGCAGGTGGAGCAGCGTCGCGTGCAGGTCGTGCACGTGCACCGCGCCGTCGACGACGTTGTAGCCGAACTCGTCCGTCGTGCCGTGGACGTGCCCGGCCTTGACGCCCGCGCCCGCGAGCCACACGGGGAAGCAGCGCGGGTGGTGGTCGCGGCCGTAGTCGCCGGGCGTCATCTTCCCCTGGCAGTACGCGGTGCGGCCGAACTCACCGCCCCAGACGACGAGCGTGTCGTCGAGCAGTCCGCGCCGCGCGAGGTCGGTCACGAGCGCCGCCGACGCCTGGTCCGTCGCCTTGCACTGCGCGGTGATGCCCGCGGGCAGGTTGCCGTGCTGGTCCCAGCCCTGATGGAAGAGCTGCACGAAGCGCACGCCGCGCTCGAGCAGGCGCCGCGCGAGCAGGCAGTTCGCCGCGTAGGTTCCCGGAGTGCGCGCGCTCTCGCCGTACAGCGTGAACGTCGCGTCCGGTTCGCCCTTCGTGCTCGTCGCCTCGGGCACGCTCGTCTGCATGCGGAACGCGAGCTCGGCCTGCGCGAGGCGCGCGTCGATCTCGGGGTCGAGCGCGTGCGTGCGCTGCTCGGCCTCCAACGCCTTCAGCGCGTCGAGCATCGACCGCCGCGCGTCGCGCGACACGCCGTCGGGGTTCGCGAGGTAGAGCACGGCCTCCGCGCCGCTCCGGAACTGCACGCCCTGGTGCTCGCTCGGCAGGAAACCGGGGCCCCACAAACGCGAGTAGAGAGGCTGGTCACGGTTCGCGTCCTTCGACACGAGCACGACGAACGCGGGCAGGTTCGCGTTGTCGCTCCCGAGGCCGTACGAGAGCCATGCGCCCATCGACGGTCGGCCCGGTTGCTGGTGACCGGTGCAGAAGTACGTGATCGCGGGGTCGTGGTTGATCGCTTCGGTGTGCAGCGACCGCACGACGCACAGGCGATCCGCGAGTCCCGCGGTGTGGGGGAGGAGGTCGCTGACCCACAGACCGCTCTCGCCGTGACGGCGGAAGTCCGTGAACGAGCCCGCGAGCGGGAGCAGCGCTTGGTTCGCGCTCATACCGGTGAGGCGCTGGCCCTGGCGCACGGAGTCGGGCAGCGGCTCGCCGTGCTTTTCGCGCAGGAGCGGTTTCGGGTCGAACGTCTCGAACTGCGACGGACCGCCGGCTTGGAACAGATAGACCACGCGCTTCGCCTTCGCGGGGAAGCGCGCGGGGCGTGCATCGCCCGGTCGTGGAGCGTTCGAGCGTGCGTTCCCGCGTGCGATCGAGGACAACGCCAGCGCGCCGAGCCCGAGCGCGCCGAGCCCGAGGACATGGCGTCGCGCGAGGCGCGGATCGCGCGCGAACGCGGCAAGGTCGCCCGCTCGCAGGAGCTCGCGTTCCGGCGCGGGGCGCGGAACATGCGGATCGAAGGCGCTCATCGCAACACAACCGTCGCATCCGCGGCGAGCAGCGTCGAGGCCGTGAGCACGAGCGCCGCGAGCTCGGGCTCCGCGCGTTCGGACGCCAGGAGCAGCTTGCACGCGGCCTCGTCGCCGCGGAAGCGTGCCGTTTCGCGCGCGTGCAGCTCGATGAGCGTCGCGAGCTCGGCGTCGCGCGGCGCGCGGCTCGCGAGGCGGCGGAAGACGAGCTCGACGCGCTCCGTCGTCGTCGCACGCTCGGTGCTTACGCGTCGAGCGAGCTCGCGCGCGCACTCGACGAACACGGGGTCGTTCAGGAGCACGAGCGCCTGCAGCGGCGTGTTCGTCGCCCCGCGGCGCGCGAGGCAGGTCTCGCGGCTTCCCGCGTCGAACGCGGTCAGGTTCGGCGGCGGCGCGGTGCGCTTGCGATACGTGTAGAGGCTGCGGCGGTGCGCGCCCTCCCCCGTGTCCGGCGTGTACGAGCCCGTCGCGCCCGCTTCTTCCCAGAGCCCCGGCGGCTGCCACGGCTTCGCGCTCGGACCGCCGAGCTTCTCGACGAGCAGGCCCGACGCGCACAGCGCCTGATCGCGCAGCATCTCGGCGGAGAGACGGAACGACGGCCCGCGCGCGAGGAGCGCGTTCGAAGGGTCGCGCTCGCGCGACGCGGCGCTCGTCGAGCTCTGCCGGAACGTCGCGGAGAGCACGAGGCGCCGGAGCATGCGCTTCACGCTCCATCCGTCCGCGCGGAAGTCGACGGCGAGCGCGTCGAGGAGCTTCTGGTGCGTCGGCGACGCGCCTTGCAGGCCGAAGTTCTCCTGCGTCTCGACGAGCCCGCGGCCGAAGCACTGCGCCCAGAGACGATTGACCTCGACGCGCGCGACGAGCGGGTTCCTCGCGTCCGTCATCCAGCGCGCGAGCCCGAGGCGGTCCTGGGGCCAGCTCGCGTCGAAGGGGAGCAGCGCATCGATCGCGCGATCGGCGCGCACGGGCCGCGCGGGATCGGGATCGTCGTAGCGCCCGCGCCGCAGCACGAACGCGGGCCGCGTGTACGGCGTCGCGCGCATCACCATCAGCTCGGGAAGCGCATCGTGGAGCTCTTGGTATGCCGCGCGCGCGCCGCGCAGCGCCTCGGCGGCCGCGCGTCCTTCGCCATCGAGCTCGCGGAGCCAGTGCACGCGCAGCTCGTTCGCGGCGTCCGCGGCCCCGCCGCGCGCGCGAGCGAGGACGCGCGCTCCGCCCGTCCCGGGCGCGAACAGCTCCGCGGCCTCCGCGCCGGTGAGTGTGCGGTCGTAGAGCGCGAGCTCGTCGAGCGCGCCGCTCGCGAAGCCGACGTCGCGGTCGCGGTGCGCGAGCTGGAACACGCGCGAGGTCGCGCCCCCGTCGAGCGCGTCGCGGACGACCTCCGTCTCCAGCGGCTCCCCGTCGAGGAAGATGCGCATCCCGTTCGCGCGCGACGAACCGTCGTACGTGACGACGACGTGCACCCAGCGTCCGACCGGGAACGGCGCGCGCGTCGCGATCGCCGCGGCGGAGCCCGGCCAGAAGTGCACGACCTGCCACGCGAGCTTCCCGTGGTCGAGGAGCACCTGGTAGCCCTGCGGGTCGGACTCGATCGTGAACGGCGCCGTGTGGAGCACGACCGCGCGCTCCTTCGCGTCGGGCGCGCGCATCCAGAACGCGAGCGAGTACGGATCGCAGCGCCGGAACGTCGGCACGTCGGACGCGTCGATGCCTGTGTCGCCGTCGAACGCGGTCGCCTTCGACCCCGCGTTCGGACCCTCGATCGCTCCGTCGAGCGGGAGACGGAAGACGGGGGCCGGAGCCGTCACGACCGGCGCATTCCCGAGCCAGGCCTCGAACCGAGCTTGGCTCTCGCGCCGCACGCGCGCGAGTTCCGCCTCGGCCTCGCGCTCCTTCGCCGCGAGGCGCGCGAGCTCCTTGTCCTGCTCCGCGCTCGAGAGGCGCAGCGTCGGCGGCGGCAGCGCGGAGTGCGAGTACGCGTACGTCCCCGGCTCGTCGATCGCGCCGAGGAACGCCCCCAGCGAGTAGAAGTCGCGCTGCTCGATCGGATCGTACTTATGGTCGTGGCAGCGCGCGCACTCGACCGTGAGCCCGAGGAACGCCGTGCTCGTCGTCGCGACGCGGTCCGCGATCGCCTCCTGGCGGAACTCCTCGTCGATCGAGCCGCCCTCGTTCGTCATGCGGTGCAGGCGCTGGAACGCGCTCGCGACGATCTGGGCGCGCGTCGCGTTCGGCACGAGGTCGCCCGCGATCTGATCGCGCACGAACTGGTCGTAGGGGAGGTCCGCGTTGAACGCCGCGATCACCCCGTCGCGCCACGGCCACGCGTGGTTCTCCCAGTCGCTCTGGTACCCGAACGTGTCCGCGAAGCGTGCGACGTCGAGCCAGTCCGCGGCCATGCGCTCGCCGTAGCGCGGCGAAGCGAGCAAGCGGTCGACCTGGCGCTCGTACGCGCCGTCCTGCGTGTCGCGCTCGAACGATCCGATCTCCTCGGACGTCGGGGGAAGGCCCGTCAGCACGAACGAAGCGCGGCGCAGGAGCGTCGCGCGGTCCGCCTCGGGCGCGGGCGCGAGCCCTTCGCGCTCCATCCGCGCGAGCACGAAGCGATCGAGCGGATCGCGGCACCACGCTGCCTCCTTCACCGCCGGCGGCGCGCTCGCGCGCGGCGGCACGAACGCCCAGTGCGGCGCGTACTCGGCGCCCTGTTCGATCCAGCGCGCGAGCACGTCCTTGTCGCGCTGCGTGAGCGGCCGACCGAGCGACGGCGGCGGCATGATCGCGTCGGGGTCGTCGCTCGTGATGCGATCGACGAGCGCGCTCGCCTTCGGATCGCCGGGCACGATCGCGCGCTCGCCGTCCGTGAGCGTCGCGCGCGAGCCCGCCTGCGTGTCGAGCCTCAAGCCGCGCTTGCGCGCGCCCTCGTCGGGCCCGTGGCAGCGGAAGCAGCGGTCCGCGAGGATCGGCCGCACGTCCCGGCCGAAGTCGACGCGCTCGCCCTCGCGCGACTCGTGCTCCGACCACGGCGCCGTCGACGCCGCCCAACTCGCGCCGAGGGCGAGGGTCGCGACGAGGATGGGCGCGCGTAGCGGCACGCGAGCGAGTCTAGCGGGCTCCCGCTCGTCCCGCAGCGGCGCGGATCAGACCTCCGCCTCGAAGTCGACGAGCTCGACGCCCGCGCACGCCGCGTCGACGAGCGCGGACACCGGCAGCGCGTCCTCGAACTTCGTGCAGAGCTCGAGGTCGCCGTGGATCACGGGCTTCTCCGGCATGAACACGGTGCAGCAGTCGGGCTCCTGACGGCTCGACGTGTCGAACGTGCCGATCTTGCGCGCGAGCAGGATCGTGTCGTCCTTGTCGTAGCCGACGAGCGGACGCAGCACGGGGAGCTCGCTCGCGGCGGCGATGCAGGTCATGTTCTCGATCGTCTGGCTCGCGACCTGGCCGAGGCTCTCGCCGGTGACGAGCGCGTCGATGTCGTGCGCGCGCGCGAGCTTTGACGCGATGCGCTGCATCATGCGGCGGTAGAGCACGGTGCGGTAGCTCTCCGGCGCGCCGTCGCGGATCGCTTCCTGGCACGCGCTGAAGGGCACGACGTACGTGCGCGAGTTCGGCTGCCACTTGGAGAGGT
This sequence comes from Planctomycetota bacterium, assembly GCA_016714045.1. Taxonomy (GTDB): domain Bacteria; phylum Planctomycetota; class UBA1135; order UBA1135; genus JADJNY01. The sequence goes on from JADJNY010000002.1 coordinate 153,621, forward strand.
TGCGCGCGAGCGCGAGCACCTTCTGCTTCGACGGCTCGCCGATGTACGGGTAGGAGTGGAACGTCACGAACGACATCCACATGCCGCGCTTCATCATCATCCACGCGGCGACGGGCGAGTCGATTCCGCCGGAGAGGAGGCACAGTCCGCGGCCGCTCGAGCCGAGCGGCAGGCCCGCGGCGCCGGGGAGACGACGCGCGAAGAGGTAGGCGCCTTCTGCACGGATGTCGATGCCGAGCGTGAGCTCGGGGTCGTCGAGGCGGACCTGGATGTTGGCGACGTTCGCGAGCGCGTGCTCGCCGACCTGGCGGTCGAAGACGTTCGACGGGATCGGGAAGCGCTTGTCGGCGCGCGTCGTCTCGACGCGACAGGTGACGACGCGTGAACCGACGTCGGGGGTGCCGCGGTAGGACTCGAGCGCGTCGAGGAAGACGGCGCGGGCGAGCGGGAGGATGGCCTCGGGAGTTGGCGGCGCGATCCAGACGGGGGAGATCGATTTGAGGCCGAAGACGTGTTGCAGCTTGCGCGCGATCTGCTCGGTGCGCTGCTCGGGGAAGACGAGCATGCGGTTGTAGAGGCGCTCGACGCGGACAGGGGCGATGGTCGAGGTCTGGCGCAGGATGTTGCGGCGCAGGCGGGAGATGAACTGGTCTTGGTTGAGGCCTTTGAGGGTGAGCTCGCCGTAGCGGAGGAGGAGGGCGGGGGCGGGGGGGAGGGGCGGAGTGGTGGACATCGGGCGAGGGGGGAGCGTAGCAGATGGTGTCGGTCGGGAGCGCAATTGCCGGATGGGGCGATCCAGGGCGGAGGGACGCAACGGAACACATTCGGATGCTTCGCATTCCGGACTCCGCGGTGGCACGGGCCGGGGGAACGGCCCGTGCCAACGCGGAGTTCAGGGGCTCTCAGCTTCGAGCGTTCGGCGTGGCGAACGGGTGCGTGTGGCGCGAGCACGTTCGGAAGTGGGAGCTTGGCGGGGAGCGAGGGACGCGGAGAGCTTGCGTGGGCGCGCGAGCACCTTGGAGGTGGGTCAGCGTTTCGGCGGCGCGAGCTTCGCTTCGACTTGCGCGAGCGCGGTGAGGAGGGTGTCGATGTCGGTGGGGGTCGTCGTGCGCGACATCGAGATGCGTAGGAGCGTGCGTGACTCGTCGGGGGTCAGGCCGAGGGCGAGGAGCGAGGGGCTGATCGACTGCTTTTGGGCTTGGCACGCGCTGCCGGCGCTCACGACGACGCCGAGCTCCTCGAGGTGGTGCATGCGCACCTCGGACGGCACGCCGGGGATCAGGAGCGCGACGATGTGGGGCGCGACGTGCGGGGCGCCGGGTTCGAACGCGCGTGCGCCGGGGATGCGCGCGAGGCCCTCGACGAGGCGTGTGCGCAGGGTCTGCAGGGCGTGCGCGTGCCTCGGCCGCAGCTCCTCGGCGAGCTTCGCCGCGGCGCCGAAGCCGACGATCGCCGCGACGTTGGGCGTGCCCGAGCGCAGTCCGCGTTCCTGGCCGCCGCCGTGCACGAGCGGTTCGAGCACGACGCCCTCGCGCACGAAGAGCGCGCCCGCGCCTTGCGGTCCGTGCGCCTTGTGCGCGGAGAGCGCGAGCGTGTCGCAGCCGAGGTCCACGACGTCGAGCTCGAGCTTTCCGAGCGCCTGCACCGCGTCGACGTGGAGGAGCGCGTGCTTCGAGCGCGCGCGGACGCGGCGCGCGAGCTCGCGCACGGGGTAGATCGTGCCCACCTCGTTCTGCACGAGCATCTGGGCGACGAGGATCGTGTCGGGGCGCAGGCGCGCGGCGGCGTGCTCCAGGTCGAGCGCGCCGCGCGCGTCGAGGCGCAGCGTCTCGACCTCGAAGCCCTCGCGTGCGAGCGCCTGGACGCACTCGCGCACGCAGGCGTGCTCCGTCGGGCCGACCAGCGCGTGTCGTCCGTGCTCGCGCCGCGCGCGCGCGCCGCCGAGCACCGCGAGCGCGTTCGCCTCGGTCCCGCCCGACGTGAACACGACCTCCTCGCGCCGCGCTCCGATCGCCCGCGCGACCTCGCCGCGCGCCGCATCGATCGCCTGCGCGGCCGCCGCGCCGGCCTTGTGGCGCGACGACGGGTTCCCGAAGCGCTCGCCGAGCCAGGGGAGCAGGGCGTCGCGCACGCGCGGATCGAGCGGCGTGGTCGCGGCGTGATCGAGGTAGACGAAGGGCGTGGTCACTCCCGTCGATGATATCCCGCGGGCTCGCGCGAGGGGCGCGTCGGGCGCGGGCGCGATCCGCCCGAGACGAGCGCGCACGCGGCGAACTCCCCCTCGCGTCACGGACACGGCGTGCGCTCGCGCCGTGCCCGCTCGATCGGCACCCCTCGGTCAGCGCGTCTTCGCGACGTCGAGCGGTCGGACGTTCAGCTCGCGGACCTCGCTCGGTCCGAGCTCGATCTCGAGCTGGGCTGCGTCGCCGCCCGCGCGCACGCCGACGACGTACTTGCCGGGCGGGAGGTCGCGCACGACGAACGCGCCGCGCGCGTCGCTCGTCGCGGGCGGCCAGACGCGCGCGGGATCGGCGGCGGGCGCCACGAGCACGAACGCGCCTTCGAGCGCTCCGCCGAGCGTGTCGCGCAGCGTCCCGCTCACGCGTGCGCAGACGGGCGCGAGCTCGAGGCCGTCGACGTGCGCGCCCTCCGCGTGGTCGAGCGTCCGGAGGTCGGCGCCAGCGAGCGGTCGCAAGAGATCGGGCCAGCTCCCGTTCACGGCCCAGCGCGGGAAAACCTGCACGGTGTACGCGCCTTCGATCAGCTCCTCGAACACGAAGGCTCCGTCCGGGCCGCACTCGACCCGCACGGGGATCGGTGCGCCGAGCGTCTCGATCGGCGCGCGCGGCGCGAGGCACACCTGGCATCCGTTCGCATCGAAGCCCTCCGCGCGCACGACGCCGCGCAGCGTCGAGCGTTTCATCGCGGTGAGCGACGGCGGAGGGGGCAGCGGATTCCCGAGCACGATCTTCTCCAGGGCTTCGGAACCCGTGATCGTCGCGCGGGCCGGCGCGAAGTTCTCGGCGACGACGAACAGCTGGCGGTCGCCCTTCTGCACGTGGTCGAAGGTGAACGTGCCGTCCGCGCCGCTCTCGACGAAGGCGAGCTCCGCACCGGAGAGGAGCCACACCGTCGCGCGCGCGATGGGGCGGCCCTGCGCGTCCTCGACGCGGCTTTGCAGGCGTTTGCCGCGCACGGGGAAGTCGATCGGAGGCAGGCTCGCGCCCGCCGCGGCCGCGACGGGCTTCACGCGCGGCAGGGGATCCGACCAGCGCGCGACGAGCACGGCGAAGAGGAGCGCGGCGAGCGCTCCGAGCGGCAGGATCCAAGCGAGCTTCTTCACGCGCGCGAGCGTACGGACGGGCGCGGGGGCTGTCACGTGTCGAGCGCGCGTCCCGCGCCAGCCGCACAAGCGCACGGACGCGCCCGGGAACGGCTCGGTGTCGCACGCGCGTCGCGCGTCCGGCACACAGCGCCGTGTCGACTGCGTGCCGCCGCGCGTCAGGCGCGCAGGGCGGCGACGATCTCGTCGCGAAGTTCGCGCGCGGGCGCGAACTCGCCGCAGTCGAGCTCCGCGAGCGCGACCGCGAAGTCGTCGAGCCCACGGAGGCCGAGCCGTCGGTACGCGACGGCGCGCACGCCCATCTGCAGGCGGTCGCAGACGCGCACGAAGCGCGCCTCGCGCGTGCGAGCCTCCTGGAACTCGCGCCAGCGGTCGAACGCGACGGGCGGGAACGGGCCGAGGAGCTCGCGCGCGGCGCGCTCCTCCGCCTGCGCCTTCGCGCCGTCGGGCAGCAGCGCCTTCACCATGCGCGGCAGATCGCCGGTCAAGGCCTCGGGCGCGTCGTGCAAAGTCGCGAGCACGACCGCGCGGTCGACGTCGATCGCCGGCGCGACACGCGGCCCGAGCGCCAGCACGACGTAGCACGTGTTCAGGATGTGGCCCGCGATCGTCTCGGGCGCAGGCACGTTGCGCAGGATCCACCCGGTGCGCGGCAGGCTTTCGAGCGGGATGAGCGCGAGCAGCGCGGACAAGGTGGACGGGTTCAGGGGGGCCTCCGGTCGCAGGCTAGCATCGGCCCGAAGGCGGGTGGAGCTTGAAGGCGCGCGCGCTAGGCTGGGCCGCATGTTCAAGTTCGAACGCCGCCCGCAGACCCGTGCCAACCACGCCAAGTTCGAGCCGATCTACCACTTCGTCGCGTTCCCGATCCTCGTCGTGAACCTCGTGTGGTCCGGCCGCGCCCTCTTCCTCTCACCCACGTTCGAGAGCGCGCTCTCCTTCGCGCTCGCGTTCTCCCTGATCGTCCTCTTCTTCGCGATGCGCGTCTTCTCGCTCTCCGTCCAAGACCGGATCATCCGGCTCGAAGAGCATCTGCGCATGGAACGGCTCCTCCCCGCCGACCTGCGACCCCGCATCCCCGAGTTCACGCCCCGCCAACTCGTCGCCCTCCGCTTCGCAAGCGACGCCGAACTCCCCACCCTCGCGCGCGAGGTCCTGGACCAGAAGCTCACCGACCCGCGCGAGATCAAACGCCGCATCCAGACGTGGCGCCCCGACTACCTCCGCTGCTGATCCCCTCTCCAACTAGAACTCCGCGCCGTCACGGGCCGGTCCTCCGGCCCGTGACGGCGCGGAGTCCCGGATGCGAAGCACCGGAATGTGCTCCGTTGCGTCCCTCTCTCCTCGTCGTCCCATCTGGCAGAACCGCTCCCGACCGACCCCAATTCACTTCCCGCCAATCACCCCGCGCAGCTCCTTCACCTTCTTCCTCCCCGCCTCGGTCGCACACACGGCCTCCTCGAAGTCCCCGACGCGGTAGTACCTCACCCGATTCACCCGCAGCACCTTCCCCGCCGCCTCCATCGCGTTGATCGCCTCGCCAACCGCCCGCGCCCCGACGAGGTCGTGCACGCCAACGAACGCCTTCATCCTCTTCCACCGCTCCCTCTCCTTCGCCTCCACCGGCTCCTTCACGAGCTCCTCTCGCTCCTTCGCGAGCGACCGCCACTTCCCATCCCGCGCCTTCTCCAGCGCCGGCAACTTCCGCTTCGAGAGCTCCTCCACGAGCACGACCCCCGTGTAGTGCGCCCACGCATGCCGGTCCTCCTCGTCCTTCGTGTCGCCCCACATCGCGATCACGTGCCCGAGCTCGTGACACAACCCGTAGAACAGAAACTGCCCCTGCTCCGTCGGCGACGAAAACCCCCTCGCGTCGACCACCGGGAAGTCGATCTCCGAGTGCCACGCGAACTGCGGCGCGAAGTGCGGCGGCTTCGTGATCACCGGGACGAGATGAGCGCGCAGCCGCAGCTTCTTCCCCGGCACCTTGCTGAAGTTCGTCAGCCCGAACACGTCCGCGTACCCGTCGAGCACGGCGTCGAACGCGTCCGCGAGCGCCTTCAGCCCCTCGGCCTCGACGCCATCCGTTCCGCGCGCGACGAACCGCGATCGTGAAGCGCGATCCCGAGCGCCTTCGCGTCGTCGGGCGCGACCTTCAGCAATCGCACGCGCACGGTCTCGAAGTCGTCCATACGGTCGAGGTCGAGCGCCGCTTCGCCCGCGACGACGAGCGCCGCCGCGAGCCCCGGCGCGTCCTTCGACTTCACGAGCTCGGCGAGTGCCTTGGACGCCCCCGCGGGGAGCTTCTTCGCGAGCTCCTCCTCGCTCTTCGCCGCGGGCTTCGCGACGTGCGCGTCGTTCAACGCCTTCACGGCCGCGGCGTAGTCCTTCGCGAGCGCAGCGGGATCGGCGGGGGTGGGGAGGAGCAGCGCGGTCGTTGCGAGGAGCGCGTGGAGCATGGTGGCGGGAACCTTCGCCGCGCCGCGCGCGGCTCTTGGCGCGTTCGTGCCGCGCAGCGTCACGCTCCGTCGCGACACGTCCCGCAGAGCGTCTTCACCGAGCACCCCGCGCGCGCGATTGCCTCGAACTCGAGCAGCTCGACTTGCGGCGCGAGGTAGTCGTCGCGCGTGGGCTCCACGCGCACCAGATCCGTCGACAAGTACTTCTTGTTCGAGTCGGGGAACACCGTGACGACGACGGGAGCGCCCGGCCGCGCGAGCGCGAGCTCCAGCGCGCCGAGGAAGTTCGCGCCGGACGAGATCCCGACCGCGAGACCGAGCTCGCGCGCGAGCCGTTGCGCCATCCAGATCGCGTCGCCGTCCCACACGTCGACGATCGGGTCGAGAGACGTGAGGTCGACGATCGCGGGCACGAACTCGTCGCTGATGCCCTGGATCCGGTGCGTGCCGTCCTTCTTCCCGGTCCGCATCGTCGGCGAGTTCGCCGGTTCGAGCGGGTGGATCGTGACCGCCGGCGCGCGGGCGCGCAGCGCCGCGCCGACGCCCATCACCGTGCCGCCCGTCCCGACGCCCGCGACGAACGCGTCGGGGACGAGGCCGCGGCTCGCGAGCTGCGCGAGGATCTCGGGGCCCGTCGAGCGCCGGTGGGCCTCGACGTTCGCCTGGTTCGAGAACTGCTGCGGGCGGAACGTGCGCGCGTGTTCGCGCTGCCAGCGATCCGCGAGCTCGATCGCGCCGACGAAGCCGCCTTCTTCCTTCGTCACGCTCACGATCTCGGCGCCGAAGCTCGCGATCAGCGCGCGGCGCTCCTGGCTCATCCAGCTCGGCATGTAGATGCGCACGGGGTGGCCGAGCGCGCGGCCGAGGGCCGCGAAGGAGATGCCCGTGTTCCCGCTCGACACCTCGACGATCGTGTCACCGGGCTGGAGCGCGCCATCCGCGTACGCGCGCTCGAGCATGAAGAGCGCCATGCGGTCCTTGATGCTGCCCGTGAAGTTCTCGCTCTCGAGCTTCGCGTGCACGATGAGCTCGCGCCCGCCGACGCGCGCGCGGATCGCGACCATCGGCGTGTCGCCGACGAGCGCCCAACACTGCGCGAGGCGCGCGCGCGGGTCCGTGGCGATCACGCGCGACCCCCGAGGCTCGCGGGAGCCGCCTTGCGCGCGGGCATGCGTGCGAAGCGCGCGCGGAAGTGGCGCAGGACGCGCGGCGCGTGCTCGATCTTCACGGCGCCGATCGATTCGCGATCGCGCCAGACTTCCTCCAGCACCTCGATCACGTAGTCCATGTGGCTCTGCGTGTACGTGCGGCGCGGGATGGCGAGACGCACGAGCTCGTGCGGCGCCGGCGTTTCCACGCCCTTCGGGTCGACGCGGCCGAGCATCACGCTCCCGATCTCGCACGCGCGGATGCCGCCGGCGAGGTAGAGCTCGATCGCGAGCGCCTGGCCGGGGTAGTCCTGCCAGTCGAGGTGGGGAAGGAAGCGCGCGGCGTCGAGAAAGATCGCGTGTCCGCCCGCGGGTTGCAGCACGGGAATGCCGCGCGCGGCGAGGCGCTCGACGACGTAGCGGATGCTGGCGTGGCGGTACTCCTGGTAGTCCTGCTCGACGACCTCGCGCAGCCCCTGCGCGATCGCGTCGAGGTCGCGGCCCGCGAGCCCGCCGTACGTCGGGAAACCCTCGGTGACGACGAGGCGCGTGCGCAGCTCGTCCGCGAGGTTCGCGTCGCGGCACGCGAGGAAGCCGCCGATGTTCGCGAGACCGTCCTTCTTCGCGCTCATCGTGCAGCCGTCGGCGAGGTCGAACATCGAGCGTGCGATGTCCGCGATCCGGCGTTCGCGCTGGCCGGGCTCGCGCTGCTGAATCAGGTACGCGTTCTCGGCGAAGCGGCATGCGTCGAGGAAGAACGGCACGCGGAAGCGGTCGCAGAGCGCGCGCACCCCGCGCAGGTTCGCGAGGCTCACGGGCTGGCCGCCGCCCGCGTTGTTCGTCACGGTGACCATCACGAGCGGGACGTTGTCGCGTTCGTCGGCGAGACAGCGCTCGAGCGCGGCGAGGTCGATGTCGCCCTTGAAGGGCGCGAGGCCTTGCGCGTCGCGCGACGCGGCGCAGGGCAGATCGCGCGCGACGGCGCCGGCGAGCTCGACGTTCGCGCGCGTCGTGTCGAAGTGCGTGTTGTTCGGGACGACCTGCCCGGGCTTGGCGATGGCCGGGAACAGGAGGTGCTCCGCCGCGCGTCCCTGGTGCGTCGGGATCACGTGGGGGAGCCCAGTGAGCTCGCGGACGGCGCTCTCGAAGCGGGTGAAGCTCGGCGCGCCAGCGTACGACTCGTCGCCGCGCATGATCGCGGCCCACTGCTCGCTCGACATCGCGCCCGTGCCGCTGTCCGTGAGCAGGTCGATCACGACGTCGCGCGAATCGAGCCCGAACAGGTTCCAACCCGCGCGCGCGACCGCGGTTTCGCGCTCGGCGCGCGTCGTCATGCGGATCGGTTCGACGCTCTTGATGCGGAAGGGCTCGATGATCGTCTTCATGGGTAGCAGTCCTCATCGTCATGGTCGCGCGCGCAAGGGGCGGCGGCCATCGACCCGATTTCCCCGCCTCCGTACGCCGAGGTGCGCATGTCGCGTGCTGTAAGAGGCAGCGCGAGTTGCCCTCGAGGTCGGATACCGAGCGGGACGCGCTACCTCCAAGCGCGTCGCGAGCTACCGACCAAGCGGAAGTGTCGCAGCGCGCGCGCGGGTCGAGAGGAAACCGAGGCGAGGACGGACGCGCGCGGGCTGTCGACCGACGGGGTCGGCGGTGCGTGCTCCGGTCGCCGCGAACCGTGGATCCACGAGGAGACCGATCATGAAGCTCATGCCCTGGCGCCGGAACGACGAGATGAGCGCGTTCCGCGACGAGTTCGACGAACTCTTCAACCGCTTCTTCACCGACGAGCCGTTCAGCGCGCTCGTGCCGACGAACGGGAAGAGGACCTTCCTGCCGCCGATGAACTTGGCCGAGACGGACAAGGCGTTCACGGTCAGCGTGGAGGTCCCCGGCATGACCGAGAAGGACGTCCACGTCGAGGTGCGCGACCGCGAGCTCGTGATCACGGGCGAGCGGAAGTGGGAGGAAGAGAAGAAGGGCAAGGAGTTCCGCCGCGTCGAGTCGCACTACGGCGCGTTCGAGCGTCGCATCGAGCTGCCGACGAACGCGAAGTTGGAGCCGGACACGCTCGTCGCGACGTGCAAGAAGGGCGTGCTCGAGATCTCGATCCCGAAGGTCGAACCGACGCCGGTCGCGAAGATCCCGGTCAAGGCAGGCTGACCCACGCCTTCAGAAGGTGGTCGCTCGCGGCACTCTCACCCTCCCACCCGCTCGTCGCCGAGCGACCCCTTTCAGAATCGCCCGCGCAGCGCGCCCCATCTCACCGTGCCCCGCGCGCGATGCTGAGAGCCCATCGAACCCCGCGCAAGCCAGGACCGGTCCTCCGGTCCTGGCTTGCGCGGGGTCCGGAATGCGGAGCAGCCGCTGTGTTCCGTTGCGCCCCTTCCCCCTGCCTCGTCTCACCTGGCAATTGCGTCCCGACCGACGCCCAACCCCGCCGCTCGGATCGCTGGCACCTGCCCGCACTCCCGCCACCGCTGCAGCACCTCGCCCCCCGCAGCCTTTCGAGGAACGAACGCCCGTAGCTATCCTCACGCGGAGATGAGCTCCAAGCCCTTCCGCCTCTCCACCGACGCGATCCGCGACATCGTCCTCCAGCGCGGAAGCTGCCTCGCCACCGACCGCATCACCGTCGACGGCGCGCGCGTCAACTGGATGTACCGCGAAACCCCCGACGACGACTCCGACAGCGGCTGGCGCTTCTTCGCCGGCGACGAATCGAAGGAGTACGCGGAGACGCCCTCCAACTACGAGTTCTACAACGTCAACACGATCGCGAACTACTGCGCGGACGTCGTGCCGTTCCTCGACCTGCCGTACGGCTCGGCATGCGGGCGCGACGAGTCCGGCGTCCTGCGCGTGGTCGAACGTCCGGAAGGCGACGACCTCGACGTGCGCACGCTGCCCGACGCCGAGGGCGAGACGGAACTCTCCGACGGGCTCGTCGCGACGCTCCCTGGCCGGTTTCGCCGGCGCGTCGAGGACGGCGCGCTCGTCCTGTGGCGCCCGGGGATCACCGCGTGGGTCTGCGCGTACGACACGGGCGAGAAGCGCGATCGCTGGGACGCCGACACGCTGCGCTCCGGGATCCCCGAGAGCGCCTTCGACCGCGTCGAGGAGCGCGCAGGCGAGCTCGTTCGCTTCGCGTACCGCGTGCACGAGCCCGCGCCCGACCAGCGCCGTCCCGCGTTCCAAGGCCTCGTGCTGGCGCCCGGCCACTTCGTCGACGTCGCCGTCTACTTCGACGAAGAGCGCGACGTCGAGCACGCGCTCGCGCTGTGGCGCAGCTTGCGCGTGCACGCGGCGACCTGAGCGCGCCGTGGCGCGGGTACACGTGCGCGCGACGAGCTGATCGAGCCGCAGCGCACCTTGCGCGTGCGCGCCGAGCTGATCGAGCCCGAGCGCGCGTCGTCGCGCTATCGCAGCACCGCGTTCGCGAGCACGACGCGGCTCGTGTCCGTGCTCCGCGCGCGCACGCCTTCCTCGCGCAGGCAGCGCGCGACGCGCTCCGGCGTGCCGAGGTCCGTCCACCCGCACGGCGGCACGTGCACGAGGTTCAGGCGGTCGGAGACGTTCTGGAGCACGTCGCGCGACACGTCGTTCGGCGTGATCCCCGCGTAGAGCATGTCGATGAACGCGGGGCGGTGCGTCGGGCGCGCGAGCAGCGCCGTCGTGAACGCGGAGACGAGCTCGGGGAGCCGCCGCGCGTAGAGATCGAGGAATGCCTCGACCTTGCCCGCGAGCAGGAAGCTGTTCCAGAGCGCGCCGCGCGCGAAGAGGTCGCTCGCGACCGCCGCGTCGGGCTTCTCGACGAACTCCGCGACGCGGCGCGGGCGGCGCCAGCCGGGGCGCGGCGCGCCGGGGACGATCCAGCCGTAGTCCGTCACCGGCGCGTCAGGCTCGATGCCGAGCAGCGCGACCTCGTCGGGGTCGTGGTCTGCGTTCGACAGCGCTTCGCGCACGGAGCGCTCGAGCACGCCCTCGTCGCGCACGTGGTGGTCGGAAGGCAACACGACGACGCGTGCGTCGGGCTCGCGCTCGTGGATCGCGAGCAGCGGGTAGAGGAGCCCGGCGGCGGTCCCGCGATTGCGCGGCTGCACGAGGACGTTTTCGGGCGCGAGCTCGCGTGTCTCGTGCTCCCAGTGCGCGCGATGCTCCGCGGCGACGATCGTCACGATGCGCTCGGGCGCCGCGACGCGCTGCGCACGCGCGATCGCGTCGCCGAAGAGGCTCGCCCCGCCGCGCAGCGAGCAGAACTGCTTGGGCACGGAGCGTCCCGCGCCGTCCGTCGTCAGCGTGCGCAAGCGCGCGCCCTCGCCTGCCGCGAGCACGAGTCCCCACGTCGAAGGTCCCCTGGTCATCGTCGCCTCCGTGCGCGCGGTGTTCGTCCGCCCCCGGACGCTCCGTACGCGCGCTCCGAGGCTACGGCGCGCGCGCGGCCGAGCGCCATGCGAAGTGTGGTCCGCGACGCATACGCTGGGCGGGTCGTCCCGCCGACAGGAACGCGATGCCTGGCGGGTCCCACTCCGTCGTGTCCAGCGCACGACGGTGTCCCGCGCGCGGCGCTCGTCCAGCGCCGTGCTCGTGGGGGAGGGCGGAGCCTGGCTCGTGCTCCCGCCTTGGAGGTGGTGCGCGCTTCGCCCTCCACGCACGAGACCGCGAGCGGTTTGCGCGCCACCCTCGGGCGCGTGGCCGGTTGGCGCTCCGCCCGCGTGCCGGTTGCGCGGCGCGCGCTCCACCCTCCGGGCGGCGAGCGGGAGCGCGCTCCACGCGTCCCGCCGGCGTCCCCGGGCTCGTCCCGGCCGGATCGAGGCCGCGGGGAGCGCTCGGATCGGCGCTCGCGGGCCCGGCTCGATTGACGCCTTCCACCCGCGACTCCATCATGTCCCGATTGCACCGCGCCCGTCGCGGTCTCCACGCATGCTCCTGCGACTGCGACGCGCCCTGCCCCAGGCCCAACTCGACGCCCTCCTCGCCCTCGCCTCGAGCCTGGGGTACCGCACGCGGTTCCTGGACGAGCGGCGCGAGCTGCTCGAGCTCTCGGGGTGCGGCAAGCCCGAACACCGCTCGGCCTTCGAGGACCTGGTCGGCGTCCAGAGCGTGCTCGACGCCGGCGACGCGCGCGAGCGGCACGAGCGCAAACCCGGCCAGGCCGACACGGTCGTCGCGGTGCGCGAAGCGCGCTTCGGCGGCGGCTCGATCGTGCTGATCGCCGGTCCGTGCGCGGTCGAGGACGAAGAGCGCCTGTTCGAGATCGCCCACGCGGTGCGCGACCAGGGCGCGACGCTCCTGCGCGGCGGCGCGTGGAAGCCGCGCACGTCGCCGTACTCGTTCCAGGGATCGAAGGACGAGGGGCTCGAGCTCTTGGCGCGCGTGCGTCTCGAAACGGGCCTCGGCATCGTGACCGAGGTACTCGATCCGCGCGACGTCGAGAAGGTCGGCGAGGTCGCCGACATGTTCCAGATCGGCGCGCGGAGCATGACGAACACGCCGCTCCTGATCGAAGTGGGGCGCGCGAAGAAGCCCGTCCTCCTGAAGCGCAGCTTCGGCGCGAGCATCCGCGAGTTCCTGATGGCCGCCGAGTTCGTGCTCGCCCAGGGCAACACCGAGGTCGTCCTGTGCGAGCGCGGCGTGCGCGGCTTCGACCCGACGACGCGCAACCTGCTCGACGTCGGCGCGATCGCGCACCTGAAGCGCGCGACGCACCTGCCCGTGATCGCCGACCCGTCGCACGCCGCGGGCCGCGCGGACCTCGTCCGCCCGCTCGCCCGCGCGGGCCTCGCCGCCGGCGCGGACGGCCTGATCGTCGAGGTCCACACGGCCCCGGACGAAGTCCACTCCGACGGCGCGCAAGCGATCAGCCCCGACGTGTTCGGCCAGATCCGCGCCGACGCGATCGCGATCGCAGCGCTCGACAAGAAGACGGTCGTGCTGCCGTCTCGCGCGACGACCCGCCGCTGAGGCGGTGCGAACGGTCGGACCGCGCGAACGGTCCATCCGCGCGAGCCGATCGGCTCCTCGAGCCGCTCGATGTGCGCCCTATCGAGTTTGGGACGGAGGCTCCGGGAGCGCGCGTCCCGCGGCGCGCGCGATGCGCGCGACCTCCCCGGGGCTCGACCTCGACGCGCGCGTCCTGGTCGAGTCGTTCCCGCGAACCCGCTCGCGAGCCCGGGGCGGGTCTCATGTCCCGGAGTGGAGGGCGCGGCTTCGAGCTCGACCTCGTTCCGCATCGAGCGCTCGATGTGCGCCCTATCGAGTTTGGGACGGAGGCTCCGGGAGCGCGCTTCCCGCGGCGCGCGCGATGCGCGCGACCTCCCCGGGGCTCGACCTCGACGCGCGCACCTCGCTCGAGTCGTTCCCGCGGAGCAGCTCGCGAGCCCGGGGAGGGCCGCACGTCCCGGAGTGGGGCCTGCGCGGCTTCGAACTCGACCTCGTTGCGCATCGAGCGCTTGACGTGCGCCGGATCGAGTCCGAGACGGAGGCTCCGGGAGCGCGCGTCCCACGGCGCGCGCGATGAGCGCGACCTCCCCGGGGCTCGACCTCGACGCGCGCGCCCTCGGTCGCCGTTCCCTCCGTCGAGATGCGCGTGGCCCGCGCTCTGCCGCACGCTACTCTCTCCACTTCCACCCCCCGCCCAAGGCTCTCCCCGTGCGCAAGCCCTTCATCGCCGGCAACTGGAAAATGAACCTCGAGCGCAAGACCGCGCTCGCCCTCGTCCACCAGCTCCGCGACCACCTCGCCAACCGCGACACCGTCGACGTCGCCGTCTTCCCGCCCTTCGTCTACGTCGAGGAAATCGCCCGCACGCTGAAGGGCACCAAGATCGCCGTCGGCGCCCAAAACTGCTGCGACGAACCGCACGGCGCCTTCACCGGCGAGATCAGCGCCGCCCAACTCGTCGACGTCGGCGCGACGCACGTCCTCCTCGGCCATTCCGAGCGCCGCCACGTCTACGGCGAGTCCGACGCGCTCGTGAACCGCAAGGTCCACGCAGCGCTCGACAAAGGCCTCGCGGTCATCCTGTGCGTCGGCGAGACGCTCGAGCAGCGCCAAGGCAAGCAGACCGAGAAGGTGATCGGCGCCCAACTGACGCTCGGTCTGCAAGGCATCAGCGCGCGCGACCTGCTCAAGATCACGATCGCCTACGAACCCGTGTGGGCCATCGGCACCGGCAAGGTCGCGACCTCGAAGCAAGCCGGCGAAGCGCACGCGTACCTGCGCGGCGTGCTCGGCGGACTTTTCACGGAGTCGCTCGCCGACCAGACGCGCATCCAATACGGCGGCAGCGTGAAGCCCGACAACGTGAAGGAACTCCTCGCCGTGCGCGACGTCGACGGCGCCCTCGTCGGCGGCGCGTCGCTCAAGGCGGAGACGTTCCTGCCGTTGCTCGGCGGGCGGTGAGCGTCTCGGCGCCGCGGTGAACGGCGTCACCCGTCGCGCGACACCGAATCCCGTCACGCCCCGCATCCGACGTCGCCCGTCCGTCCTCACCGCGCGAACAGCACGAGGGCGAAGACGAGCGCGCTCACGATCGCTCCCGCGCCGAAGCCCAGGCCGATCCACGCCTGGAACGTCGCGCGTCGCGCCGAGGGCGGCACGGCGTCGCGGCGCAGGACGAGCGTGTGCGCGGCCTGGTCTCCGGCGCGCTGCACCAGCGCCGAGCGGTTCATGAAGAGCGCTCCGACGAGCCCGAAGAACAGCCCGTCGATCGGCGTCAGCACTTCGCGCATCACCGCTGCGCGCCACCCGATCGGCTCGACCTGAACGCGGAACTCGACCTCGCCCTCGCCGCGGTGCGCGCGCGTGCCGTGGCGCAACTCGACGACGCGTTGACGCAGGAGGAGCTTCCCCGGGGTCGCGCTTCCGATGGCGAGGCACGCCGAGCGGAGGACGACGAGTCCGAGCAGTCCGAGGAGCCGTGTGCCCGGGACCTCGTCGAGCCGGTCGAGGCGCTGGTCCCATCCGTCCGCCACGTACCCGAACGCTTCGAGGAGGCCGAGCGTGATGCCGGCGCCGAGGCTGGCCGCGATCACGAGTGCCCAGAACACGGCGAGGTCGACCAGCATCGCGCCGACGCGCGGCCCCCAGCCGACGAGGTCGTGCACGCGCAACGTCGAGGGGCCCGCGGAGACCTGTTCGGGCTCGAGAGTGGACCACTCGTTCGCCATGGGAAGCTCCTCGCCCCGCGCTCGGCGGTGGGGGGGATTCCCGGCGCTCGATGCGGCTCGAGCCCGGGGGCCGCCGGGGGGGGATCAAGCTATCGCACGCGCCCGTCGTCGTCCGCACCGAGGCCGACCGATGACCGCGCCACCTCGTCGGCGACCACGACGGGAACGACCCCGCCGCCCGACCCGCCAGCGGACCGCCTCCCGTTGGGCCCCCCCCCAGGAGCTCCGATCCCGCCCGAGCGGTCCCTCCACCCGCTTCTGCCCCCGCCCCCGATCGGGTAGAACAGTCCGCCCTCCAGTCCCGGCGACCCCGGCGGCGGCGGTCGAGCCCGACTCCCGGGCCGGCTCCCCGCCCGGCGCGCTCCGCTGGAGGCCCGAAGCCATGGCAGCCTACGCGACCCCTCTCCTCTACATCCTGTTCGTCCTCGCGGCGATCGTCCTCGTCGTCGTCATCCTGCTCCAGGAAGGTCGCGGTGGCGGTCTGACGGACGCGCTCGGCACCTCGGGCCAGGCGACCTTCGGCGTCGGCGCGGCGGGCATCAACCGCTTCACGTTCGGCGCGATCGCCGTGTTCCTCGTGAGCGCGCTCCTGCTCCACGTCGTGAACCGCTCGTCGAGCGAGGAGAGCATCGTGCCCGCGACGAACAGCTCGGCCCCGCTCCTCCCGGGCGAGACCGGGGCCGGAGCTCCGCCGAGCGGCACGAACACGCCGCCCGCCGAGCAGCCGAAGTAGTCCCGCGCGCTCCCGCGCCGATCGCTCGCAGCGTTCGTCCGTTCCCCGCACCACGGCACCCGTCCCCCCGGCAGGCCCAGCTTGGACCAGAAGCGCGTTCTCGATCTCTTCCGTTCGTCGACGGCGATGCTCGAAGGCCACTTCGAGCTCTCGTCGGGCATGCACAGCGACCGCTACTTCCAGTGCGCGCTGCTCCTCGAGGAGCCGCGCCGCGCCGAAGCGCTCGCGCAGGCGCTCGCGGAGCAGTTCCGCGCGAAGGGGCACTCCTTCGACGTCGTCATCGGGCCCGCGCTCGGCGCGGTGACCTGGGCGTACGAGATGGCGCGCGCGCTCGGCGCCCGCGGCCTCTTCGCCGAACGTCAGAACGACGCGATGTGCATCCGCCGCGGCTTCGTCGTGAAGCCGACGGACAAGGTGCTCGTCGTCGAGGACGTGATCACGACCGGCGGCTCCGCGCGCGAGGTGATCCAGGTCCTCCTGCAGCAGGGCGTCAAGCCGCTCGCCGTCGGCGGCATCGTCAACCGCTCGGGCAAGAACCCGTTCGAAGCGGACGGCCTCCCGCTCTTCGCGCTCGCCGACGTCGAGGTGAAGCAGTGGAAGAAGGAAGACTGCCCGCTGTGCAAGGCGGGCGGCAAGGCGATCAAGCCCGGCTCGCGCGCCGCGAACGCGCCGGCCCCGGCGAGCACCGGAGGCGGGCGGACGTGATCCGCTCGATGACCGGGTTCGGCGCCGCGGCCGTCGAGGACGGCGCCCTCTCGGTCCGCGCCGAGGCGCGCTCGGTCAACCACCGGTTCCTGCAGGTCAAGACGCGGCTCCCGGCGGAGCTCGCGCACCTCGAAAGCGACGTCGAGGCGCTCGCGAAGAAGGCGCTCGAGCGCGGCGCCGTCACGCTGCACGTCAGCGTCGAGCGCTCGGCGGGCGCCGACGTCGCGAAGCTCGATCACGCGGCGGCGCGCGCGTACAGGGACCAGCTCGTCGCGCTCGCCAAGGAGCTCGGGATCGCGCCCGACGTGCGGCTCGATGTGCTCGTCGGCCTGCCCGGCGTCGTCGCGAGCCCGGATCTGCGCGCCGAGGTCGAGCACGAAGCGAAGCTCGTCGAGAAGGCGGTGCAGAAAGCGCTCGCGGCGCTCGTGACGATGCGCGAGACCGAGGGCAAGAGCCTGCTCGCCGACCTGAAGAAGCACGCGGACGGCGTGGCGAAGCTCGTCGTGAAGATCGAGGAGCGCATGCCCAAGGTCGTCGACGAGCACCACGAGAACTTGAAGAAGCGCGTCGACGAGCTGCTCGGCGGACGCGACGTCGTGAAGAAGGCGGACCTCGCGCGCGAGCTCGCGCTGCTCGCCGAGCGGCTCGACGTCAGCGAGGAGCTCCAGCGCCTCACGAGCCACCTCGGGCAGCTCGACGCGCTCTTCTCGAAGGGCAAACCGGTCGGACGCGAGCTCGACTTCCTCGTGCAAGAGTTCCTGCGCGAGGCGAACACGATCGGCGCGAAGTGCAGCGACGCGACGATCGCGCACACGGTGGTCGAGCTGAAGACCCTCATCGAACGCCTGCGGGAGCAGGTGCAGAACGTGGAGTGACGCGTATGACGCGCCGCGGACAAATGGTCGTCGTCTCAGGCCCGTCGGGCGCCGGCAAGAGCACGATCTGCAAGCGCCTCCTGCAGGACGCGCGCATCGTGTTCTCGGTCTCCGCGACGACGCGCAAACAGCGCCAGGGCGAGGTCGACGGACGCGATTACCACTTCCTCTCGCGCGACGAGTTCCGCGCGAAGGTCGAACGCGGCGAGTTCATCGAGTGGGCCGAGGTCTACGGCAACCTCTACGGCACGCTGCGCAAGCCGATGCAGACGACGCTCGAGTCGGGCAAGACCTGCCTGCTCGAGATCGACGTGCAAGGCGCCCTGCAATTGAAGGCGATCGGCGAGCCCGGCATCTACGTCTTCATCGCACCGCCCGACTTCGAGGTCCTGCGCCAACGCCTCGTGCAGCGCAACTCGGAGACCCCGGAAGCCCTCGAACGCCGCCTGCACAAGGCCGAGGACGAGTACCGCGAGCGCGTGAAGTACGATCACGTGGTCGTGAACGACGACCTCGACCACGCCGTCCAACGCGTCCGCGAGATCATCGGCCTCTCCGAACCCGCGCGCTCCTGAGCCCAGGCCAGGAACCCTCCGCGTGCGGCGCGCCGATCCGAACCTTGCCGCCACTCGTTGCTGAGAGCCCCTAGAACTCCGCGTTGGCTCGGGCCGGTCCTCCGGCCCGAGCCAACGCGGAGTCCGGAATGCGGAGCATCCGAATGTGTTCCGTTGCGTCCCTTCCCCCGTGGTCGTCCCATCTGACAGCGCCGCTCCCGACCGACACTCACACGCCCATGGCCCACCTCCTCCTCGCCGCAAGCGCCTCCGTCGCGCTCTACAAAGCCTGCGACCTCGCGAGCAAACTCACCCAGGACGGCCACAAAGTCCGCGCGCTCCTGACCCCCCGCGCCGCCGAGCTCATCCACCCGCAACTCTTCGAAGCCGTCACCGGCGAACCCGCCTACGTCGACGAGTTCACCTCCACGCGCCGCACCGCGATGGACCACATCGACCTCGCGAAGTGGGCCGACCTCTTCCTCGCCGCCCCCGCGAGCGCCGACCTCGTCGCGCGCTTCGCACACGGCCTCGCGAACGACCTCGTGACGACGACCGCGCTCGCACTCCCCGCCTCGACGCCGCGCCTCGTGTCGCCAGCCATGAACCCGAACATGCTCGCGCAGCCCGCCGTGAAGCGAAACCTCGCGCAACTCGCCGCCGACGGCTGGCACGTCATCGAACCCGACGCCGGCCACATGGCGTGCGGCGACGACGGCAAAGGCCGCCTGCCCGACCCCGCAGCGCTCGTCCTGCGCGTGCGTCAAGCGCTCGCGCTGCGCAAATGAGCCGCCCGATGGCGCGCGCGACGCGACGAGACCGGGCCGCGAGCGCGACGAAGCGCTCCCGAGCTTCGACCGCGGTGCGGTCGACAGCTCACCCCGTGACCTCGAGCACGGCGCGTCGATCGCGCGCTTCAACGACGACGGACCCGAAGCGCGCATCGATCTCCGCTCCGCGCCTCCGCGTGCTCGTCACCGCCGGCCCGACGCGCGAGCACGTCGACCCCGTGCGCTACCTCACGAACGAATCCTCCGGGAAAATGGGCTTCGCGATCGCCGCCGCCGCCGCGCGCGCCGGCCACGCGGTGACGCTCATCGCAGGCCCGGTGACACTCGCGACACCGCGCGGCGTCCGCCGGATCGACGTCGTGAGCGCGCGCGAGCTCCTCGCCGTCTGCCAGCGCGAGTTCCGCCGCTGCGACGCGCTCGTCATGGCCGCCGCCGTCGCCGATTGGCGCCCCGTGAAGAAACTCGCGGCGAAGTGGCGCGCGAAGGACTCCGGCGCGGAGCGCACCACGCTCCTCCTCGCGCGCAACCCCGACGTGCTCGCGACGTTGACGCGCGGCCGGCGCTCCGCGTCGAAGACGGTGATCGCGTTCGCGCTCGAGACCGGCGCCGGCGTCGCGCGCGCGAAGAAGAAGCTCGCGAAGAAAGGCGCCGACTGGATCGTGCTCAACGATCCCTCCGCGCTCGGCGGCGAGCGGACCTCCGTGACGCTGCTCGGCGCGAACGGCGAGCACATCGAGCTCCGCGACCGGACGAAGAGCGCGGTCGCCCGATCACTCGTGGAGCTCCTCGGATCGGTCTGAAGCTGCGGGGCAGCGGAAATGCGCCTGTTTCACGCAGCGTCCGGACGGCCACGGGAGAGGAGGAGAGCGCCGGGAGCGGCTCCCGCGCAACCGGTCCAGCGCGGGTAAGCTGGAACGGGTCTCCTCCCGACGGCCCCTCTCAGACGGTCTCGCCATGCCCCTCGCACGCCCCTCCCTGGCGCGTCTCGCGCTCGCTCTCGGCTCGGCAACCCTCGCGACCCTCTCCGCGCACGCGGGCTCGGGCGAGCGCCTCTTCGCCCGCTTCGACATCACGGCGGACATCAACCCGCTCGGGCTCGTCACGGGCGACCTGGACGGCGACGGGGACGCGGACGCGGCTTGCGTGGGCTTCGCCCGGGGTCGGCTGATGCTCTTCCTCTTCGATGCCACGAACGGTGTGCATTGGGAGGCGCGCACGGTGCTCCTCGGCGACCTGGAGCAACCGCGCTCGCTCGCCCTCGGGGACCTCGATGGGGACGGCGACCTCGACTTGGTGTCGCGGGGGTACTTCTCCGGGTTCCGCGTGCTGCTCAACGACGGGACGGCGCACTTCCCGAACGTGGGGGCGCCGACGGCCGTCGATCAGGCGTCCCAGGTCGTCCTCGCCGACCTGGACCAGGACCAGGACCTCGACCTGCTCGTTCCGCAACGCAGCACGTCGGGGGGCGGGTCGCTCCACCTCTTCTTCAATGGTGGGAGCGCGAACTTCGGCCCGGCCCTGGGACTCGCGAGCCCGGTCGTCTTCGCGCATTCGGTCGCGGTGGGGGACGTCGACGCGGACGGCGACGTGGACCTCGCGGTGTCCGGCGAGCCCGCGACCCTGAACCCGCCGCGAGTGTGGGCGCTCTTGCGCAACCAGGCGGGGACCTTCGTCCCGGGTGCGGCTCAGCCCCTCGGCGGGAGCGGGACCCAAGTCTGCATCGCGGACGTCGACGGCGTTCCGGGCGGCGAGGTCCTGGCCGTCGATGGGACGTCGAGCGTCCGCATCACGCCGGACGCGGGGCCGACGACGACCTGGACCACCGGCTCGACCCGCACCGTCACGGGCTTGCGCGTCGAGGATCTCGACGGCGACGGCGACCGCGACCTCCTGCTCGCGGGGGGCGCGCCGTTCCATCAGGCCGAGATCGCGGTCGTCCGCAACGCGGGCGGCGGCAGCTTCGGCGCGCCGGAGTGGCATGCGGCCGGTTCCATGCCCGAGTCCGCGAGCGCGCTCGACCTCGACCTCGACGGCGACCTCGATCTGCTCTCGTGCAACTCGGGCAGCGACACGCTGACCGTCTTCCTGAATCCGGGGCAGCAGGTCTACGCCGAACCCCCGCGCGCCCCGGTCCCGACCTTGACCGAGCGAGCCGCGTCCGGCGACTTGGACCTGGATGGCGATCTCGACGTCGTCACGGCGAGCAACAACAGCTTGTCGTTCCAGCAGAGCGCCCTCCAAGTGCACCTCAACGACGGCTCCGGCCGCTTCACGGGCCAGCTCAGCCTGACGACGGACGCGGTGCGCGCGCTGGTCGTCCGCGACCTGAACGGCGACCTCCTTCCGGACATCGTCGCCGCGTTGAGCAACCTGGACGCGGTGCTGATCCTGGCCAACCTCGGGTCGGGGCAGTTCGCGGCGCCGGTCACCTACACGTTTGGGAACCGGCCCGAAGGCCTCGTCGCGGGCGACCTCGACGGGGATGGCGACGTCGATCTCGCGACGGCGAACCGTCTCGGCCAGACCTTGGCCTTCCGGTGGAACGACGGGACGGGCGTCTACGCGACGCTGACCACGATCGCGACGCCGGTGGGCTTCCAACCTTCGGGGCTCGCCTCCGGGGACATCGACCAGGACGGCGACCTCGATCTCGCGGTCTATCTGAAGGGAGCGACCGCGTCCGTCACCTGGTACGTCAACCAGGGCGGCGGAGCCTTCGTCCCGGGGACGAGCCTCCCCGTCACGACCTTCACGACGAATTTCGCCGTCGCGAATCTCGACGGCGTGCTCGGCGACGACCTCGTGGTGACGTCGGGCTCGACGCGCCTCGTCTCCGTCTTCCGAAACCAGGGAACGGGCACGTTCACGGCGCTCAGCCCGTTCCAACCCGGGTCGTTGCCGGAGGAGGAGGCGACCTCGATCTCCCTCGCGGATCTCGACCGCGACGGACGCATCGATCTCTCGATCGGCCTCGGGAGCTCGGACACGCTCGAGGTGCGTCTCGGTCTCGGCACGGGACTGTTCAGCCCTGGGACGCGCTACAGCCTCGGGAACGTTACCCGGGCGCTGCTCCCGGGCGACTTCGACCGCGACGCGCTGCCGGACCTCGTCGCGCTCTCGTTCAGCACCAACGAGCTCGTCACGCTGCTCCAGGACCGTCCCGCCGTCGGCACCGCGTTCTGCGCGGGCGACGGGACCTCGGGTCCGTGCCCCTGCTCGAACTCGAGCGCGCCGGGGAGCGGGCGCGGGTGCCTGAACTCGACTGGTTCCGGCGCCTTGCTCGTCGCGTCGGGCTGCGAGCGCGTGTCCGGCGACTCGGTCCGCTTCGACGCGAGCGGCCTGCCGTCGAGCGCCTCGACGGTCTTCTTCCAGGGGAGCGCGTCGTCGCCCGCCGCGCCGCTCGGCGACGGCCTCCTGTGCCTCGGCGGCAGCTTCGTCCGCATCGCGACCCGCACGGCGTCCGCCGGGAGCGTGTCGTACCCCAATCCGGGCGCGGTGACGATCTCGGTGCGCGGCGGAGCGCAGCCCGGACAGACGCTCCACTACCAAGCCTACTACCGCAACGCGGCCGCGTTCTGCACGCCGGCGACGTTCAACGTCTCGTCGGGGCTGTCCGTCTCCTGGACGCCGTGACGCGCGCGCGGTCCGCGCGTCGAAGGCGCGCGGTCCACGGCGCCGTCACCGAGCGCGTGCTTCGCGACGTCCGACGCCGGGGGGCGCGCGCCGGACGAGTGGACTCCGAAGCAAGCGACGTGCGGCGCTCGCGCGTCTTCGAGGCCACTCGAGCCCTGGCCGCGAGAGCACGGGCCGCGCGAGAAACGCCGTGATCCGGCGCGAACCCGCGCGACGTGACCGTCTGCGTGCTTGGATCGACTCCGGCGATTTGCTACGACGGCCCGCGGTCCGAACGAGGGGGCTGGAAGCGCGAGTTCATCGAGCGCTCGTCCCTGCGTTGGGCTCGTGAGGGATGGCATGGCGCGCAGAGCGGCGAACGCAGAGGAACCGTCGAACGTCGAGGACGAACTGGAGGAGCGCAAGCCCGCCAGGTCCGCGAAGTCCCAGAAGTCCGCGGGCGGCCGCGGGGCGCAGGCCTCGAAGGCGAGCGGCGGCTTCGTCGCGCGCATCGCGGGCGCCCTGCGCGGCTTCCTCTTCGGTCCGCCGGTCAGCGACGCGGCCGCGGGACACCTGCGCGAGATCAAGGGGCTCTGCCTCGTCGGCTTCGCGCTCTTCACGCTCGTCGCGATGGTCAGCTTCTACGCGCCGTACCACGACGTCGGCGCCGAAGGCTGGAACTGGGCCGGCCAGGTCGGTTGGTACCTCGCGAACGGCGTCTTCTGCGCGATCGGGCTCGCGGGCTACCTCGGCGTGATCCTCGCGCTCGTCTGGGGCTGCGTGCTCGTCTCCGCGCGCGCCGTCTCGCTGCCGATCCTGCGCACGTTCGGGGGGCTCCTGTTCCTCTTGTCGACGGCGCAACTGCTCCAGTTCTGCTTCGGGCCCGATCCGAGCACCGTGACCAGCCTGCGCGACCAGGTCAGCGCGCACCTGCCCTACGGTCCGGGCGGCTACATCGCGCTCCAGACGAGCCCGTTCTTCGAGGACAAGTTCGGCGGGCTCGGCCTCTTCGTGCTCCTGCTGCTCGTCGTCACCGTCTCGTTCATGCTCGCGACGGAGATGGGCTTCTACAGCACGTTCCTCGCGTTCCGGAACTGGCTCGCCGAACGGCGCAACGAGCGCGGCGAGACGCTCGGGACCGCGCTCTCGAACCGCCTCAAGACGGGCGCGCTCGGGCTGTGGAACTTCCTGCGCGGCGCGGACCTGCGCGAGGGCCTGACGCCCGCGATGGCGGGCGCGCCGGGGGCCGTGATGGAGGTCGGTCCGGAGGAAGCGGAGGCGCTCGCCGAGGCGCCGAAGAAGAAGCGCCGCAAAAAGGGCGAGCCGCCCGAGGTCGACGAGGACGACCTGCTCGAGGACTACGAAGAGGAGCTCGAGGAGGACCTCGAGTACCCCGATCCGACGCCCGAGGAGCTGGCGGAGCTCGAAGAAGAAGAGCGACTGCAGCGCGAGGCCGAAGCGGCCGCCGCGGCCGCCGCCGCGCTCGCGGCCGAGACGCCCGCGAAGTCGAAGAAGAAGCGCGGCAAGGCCGCCGAGAGCGAGCTCGCCGCCGTCGCGGAGGACGAGGACGCGCCGCAGGCGAAGGGGGCCGCGTCCGACGACGAGGACGAGCCGCGCGCGAAGGGCGACGACGAAGAGGATGCGCCGCGCTCGAAGGGCGACCGTCACGACGACGCGGACGACGAGTCCGCCGAGGACGACGAGCCCGAGCGCGAGCTCACGCCGCCCGCCGTCGTCAAGAAGCCGCCGATGAAGCCCAAGGTCTCGACGCCTTCGCGCGAGGTCGAGGTGTTCACGCCGCCGCCCGGTCCGTGGCAGTTCCCGCCGCTCGACGTGCTCATCCCGCCGGAAGGCAACCAAGGCCTCGACGAGAAGTTCCTCGAGAGCAGCGCGGCGAAGCTCCAAGGCGCGCTCGCGAGCTTCCGCGTCGACGCCGAGGTCATCGCGGCGCAGGTCGGCCCGGCCGTGACGCTCTTCGAGCTCACCGTCGCGCAGGGCACGCGCATGAACAAGGTGACGCAGCTCTCCCAGGAGATCGCGGCGGCGCTGCGCGCGCAGAGCGTGCGCATCATCGCGCCGATCCCGGGCAAGGAGACGATCGGCATCGAGGTGCCGAACCAGAAGCGCCGCGTCGTGCGCATCAGCGAGCTCGTCACCGAGAAGGCCTACGACCCGAAGTTCATGGCGCTCCCGCTGTTCATCGGCATGGACGCCGAGGGCGGCGCGATCGTCGAGGACCTCGCGCGCATGCCGCACCTCCTGATCGCCGGCACGACGGGCTCGGGCAAGTCGGTGTGCATCAACACGATCCTGGCGAGCCTGCTCATGACGCGCTCGCCGCACGACGTGAAGATGATCCTCGTCGACCCGAAGATGGTCGAGCTGCAGATGTTCGCGTCCGTGCCGCACTTGATGTGCCCGGTCGTGACCGACGCGCGCCAGGCGACGAACGTGCTTTTGTGGGCCGTCGAGAAGATGGAAGGGCGCTACGAGCTCTTCAAAGACGCCGGCGTCAAGAACATCAAGGGCTACAACGCGCTCGGCGAGGAAGGCCTCAAGCAGCGCCTCGGCGACGCGTTCGACGCCGAGCGCACGCCGCGCCACCTGCCGTACATCGTCGTCGTCGTCGACGAGATGGCGGATCTCATGGCGACCTCGAAGAAGGAAGCCGAGCTCGCGATCACGCGCCTCGCGCAGAAGTCGCGCGCGGCGGGCCTCCACGTGATCGTCGCGACGCAGCGCCCGTCGACGGACGTCATCACCGGCGTCATCAAGGGCAACCTGCCGACGCGCATCGCGTTCCAGGTCGCGAGCAAGATCGACAGCCGCGTCATCCTCGACGACAGCGGCGCGGACAAGCTGCTCGGCAACGGCGACATGCTCTTCATGCCGCCGGGCGGAGCGAGGCTGAAGCGCGTGCAGGGCGCCCTCGTCGAGGACAGCGAGCTCACGAAGATCGTCGAGTTCGTCAGCCAGCACTCGGCGCCGAACTTCAGCCAGGAGCTCGTCCAGCTCTCCACCGGCCAGCGCCAGCCCGGCGAGCAGTCGGGCTCGGTGCCAGAGGAGGACGACCTCTACGACCAGGCCGTGCGCGTCGTGCTCAAGTCGAAGCGCGGCTCCGCGAGCCTCCTGCAGCGCGCGCTCGGCGTCGGCTACACGCGCGCCTCGCGCCTCATCGACATCATGAGCGAGCAGGGCGTGCTCGGGCCCCACAAGGGCAGCAAGTCGCGCGAGCTCATGATGACGCTCGATCAGTGGGAAGAGATGCACGGTCCCACCCCCGATTCCGTGACCGCTCACCAGGAACACACCGATGACGAAGCGTGAATTCGAGATGAAGAGCGACGGCCTGGGCATCGGGCTGTTCGCGTTCGGCGTGTTCTGCGCCGTGCTGGTCGTCCAGGCGATGATCAAGGGTGTCGAGGACGAGCCGACCCAGTTCGTGAAGGTCGTCGCCGCGCTCTGGGTCAACTCGATCGGCGCGTTCCCGAGCCTCGTGTTCAACGCCGGGCTCGCGGCGCTCGGAGCGCGGCTGTTCCTCGCCGGCGCGCTCCCGAACCTCGTGCGGCACCTCGTGGGCGCCGGGTTCCTGACTGCGAGCCTCTCGATCCTGTGCGGCGCGTTCGGCGCGACGGCGGGCGGGACGTTCGGCGCGCGGACGGGCGGAGCGCTCGCGGACCTGACGCACGTCGCGCTCGCGGCGCTCGTCGGCGCGCTCGCGGCCGTCGCGACCGTCTGGTTCGTGTGGGTGCAGAAGAACGAGCTCCCCGACGAGGAGCCGATGACCGTGCGCAACCCCGAGCTCGCGGTCGCCACCGAAGGCGACGAAGGCGTGAGCAACGAGGAAGCGGAAGCGCTCCTCCCCGTGGCGCAGCCGCTCCCGAAGCCGGTGCCGCCGCCCTCGCCCTATCCCGAAGACGTGCGCAAGAAGGGCGAGATCCCCGCGGGCACGCGTCCGCTCGGCGGCACCTCGAACGCGCCCGCGATTCCGGCCGCCGCGTTCGCGCCGTCCGTGTACCGCTGGACCGCGCCCGGCGCGCGCCAGGAGAACGCTCCGGGCGCGGCCTCGCCCGTGCCCGCGACGTTCGAGACGGCGGACGAGCCGGAGACGACCGACGACCGCTACACGCTCGCCGACGACGAGGTCCCGACCACGGAGGCGCGCGCGGACGCCGCGACGGCGCAGAAGCTCGGCAACCTCCCGCGCCCGGTGTGGGAAGCGGGCGACGAGGACCCGATCGTCGACGCGTACGGCACGCCGCGCTCGCTCGTCGAGTCGCTGCGCAAGGGCGCCGACGCCGAGCCGGATTTCGAGGAAGAGGTCTCCGAGGCCCGGCCGCTCGCGGCCGCGAAGTCGGCGCCCGTGGTCGAGGTCGACGACGAGCTCCAGGACGACGAACCGCTCGACGCGGAGCCGGTCGCCGTCGTCACCGAGGACGACGAAGCCGAGGCGGACGTCGATGAAGACGACTTCGAGCCGCGCCTCGCCGAGGACGACGACGACGAGTTCGAGGACGACGAGCTCGCGGAGGAACTCGCCGCGAGCGCCGCGGACGACGACGAAGACGAAGCGGAGGACGACGAAACCACGGCCGACGAGACGCTCGTCGCCGCGGCGGTCGACTCGGACGACGAGGACTCCGACGCCGACGACGACGACGAGACGCTCGCCGCCCGCGCGGTCGCCCCGGACGAGGAGCTCGACGCGGACGAGGAGCTCGCGGAAGCGGAGCTCGTCGACGCTACGTCGACGCGTGCCGTCGCCGCCCAAGCGGAGCCCGCCGCCGCCGACGCGGAGGACGAGCCCGTCCCGACGCAGCTCACCGACCTCCAGCCCGCGCCCGCCGCCGTCTTCCACGAAGACGACCGCGACGACGAAGCGGACCCGACCGCGGACGAGCGCGAGGCCCTGCGCGCCGAGCTCCGCTCGCTGACCTTCGTCACGGAGACGGACGAGCCGGCCGAGGGCACGAGCCTCGAGGACGAGCTCGCCCGCGCCGTGCGCGCGCTCGACGCGCAGTCCGAGGCGCCCGCCACCCCGGTCGCCGAGCCGGAGCCCGTGCGCATCACGGTGTCCGACTTCGCGGCCGGCGTCGAGGCCGAAGCGCCCGCCGAAGCGGAGCCCGCTGCGAGCGCACGCGCGGCGGACCCGCTCGAGGACGAAGCCCCGCAGGCCGCCGTCGTCGACGAGCCCGTGAGCGCCTCCAGCGCGCCGACCCCGCTCGCGGAGGAGCCCGTCCATTCCGAGTCCGCGCCCGAGCTGGTCGCGGCGGACGAGGCGCCCGCCGAGCTCACGCCCTTCGCCGCGCCCGACACGCGCTCGAACGGTCGCAAGCCCAAGGTCGAAGCGCCCTCCCTCTTCGACGGCCCGGTCGAGGACGAGGAGCCCGCCTCGAGCGTCTTCGAGACCGCCGACGAGCCCGCGCCGAAGCGCAAGGGCGCGCGGCGCGCGGCGAGGACCGAGCCCGTCGAGGCGCTCGCCGACACCGCGGTGGTCGAAACGGAGCCCGAGGTCGTGCTCACGCCGCATCCGGTCGCGGCCGAGCTCACGCACAAGACGCCCACGGGCACGAAGTCGACCGAGCGCACGGCCCTGCTCGCCGAGGTCGGCTGCCTCTTCATCGATCGCGGCCGCGTGGCCGTTTCCATGCTGCAGCGCCAGTACAGCATGGACTTCGACGACGCCTGCAAGGTGCTCGACGAGCTCCAGGACATGGGCCTGATCGGTCCGTACCTCGGCGGTCAGCGCCGCGATATACTCCTGTCCCGCGAAGCGTGGCTCGAGAAGGTCGGCGTGAGCTGACCTCCACCCGCCCCGCACCCGCCGCGGCCGCGCGAACCACCCCGGGACGCGCGGCCGCGTCGTCGATGGAGGCGTCGCGCCGTTCGTCGCCGCGCTCCGGTCCGTCGAGTCCCGCCCCTTCGTCCCCGCGAACGCCTGCCCCCGCGTGCAGGCCCTCCGAACGCCTCCGTTGAAGAACGACCCGGCCCTCGTCTCGCTCGTCCATCTGGGTTGCGCCCGCAACCTGATCGACTCGGAGCTGATCCTCGGCCGCATGGCGGAGGAGGGGCTCGTGATCACCGACGACGCCGCGAGCGCGCACACCGTCGTCCTGAACACGTGCTCCTTCATCGGCCCCGCGCGCGAGGAGTCGGAGAACGCGATCCGCGACCTGCTGGAGCGGAAGAAGAAGGGCGAGATCCAGCGCGTCGTCGTCGCGGGCTGCCTCGTGCAGCGCTACAAGCACGACCTCGCCGCGCGCTTCCCCAAGGTCGACCTCTTCGCGGAGATCTCCGACTACAAGAAGCTCGCGCAGTCGGTGCGCGCGCTGACGCAGGGGAAGGGCACGCCCAAGTACCTCGAGGGCCCGCTCGAGCGCGCTCCCGAGCGCGAAGGGGCGCGCCTCGTCTCGACGCCGGGCTCGTACGCTTACCTGCGCATCTCGCACGGCTGCGACCACCTGTGCAGCTTCTGCGCGATCCCCTCGATCCGCGGCAAGCACCGCTCGAAGCCGCTCGACGCCGTCGTCTCCGAGGCCCGCGACCTCGTCGAGGGTGGCACGCGCGAGCTCGTGCTCGTCGCCGAGGACTCGACCGCGTGGGGGCGCGAGCACGGGCTCGAGCTCCCCGACCTCGTCGAGGCCCTCGCGCAGGTGCAGGGCGTGAAGCGCGTCCGCGTCATGTACGCGTACCCCAATCGCTTCCCCTGGCGCCTGCTCGACGTGATGAAGGCGCACCCGACGGTCGCGCCGTACCTCGACATCCCGGTGCAGCACATCGCGACGCCCGTCCTGCGCGCCATGCGCCGCCACGGCAGCGGCGACCAGGTGCGCCAGATCCTGGACCGCCTGCGGCGCGAGGTGCCCGGCATCACGCTGCGCACGACGCTGCTGATGGGCTTCCCCGGCGAGACCGACGCCGACGCCGCGGAGGCGGTCGCGTTCGTCAAGGAGTACGGGCTCGCGCGCCTCGGCGCCTTCACCTACTCGCCCGAACAAGGGACGCACGGCTGGGACCTCGAAGGGCGCGTGCCCGCGGACGTCGCGCAGGCCCGCTACCAGGCCGTCATCGAGGCCCGCGACGCCGTGCTCCAGGCGCAGCAGCGGTCGTGGGTGGGGAAGGACCTCGAGATCCTCGTCGACGAGAGCCACCCCGACTCGAAGATGGTCGTCGGCCGCCCGGTCATGGACGCGCCCGAGGTCGACCTGATCGCCGTCGTGCGCGGCTCGCGCGCGAAGGTCGGGGACTGCATCATGGCGCGCGTCGAGGACGTCGATCGCGAGTCGAACCTGGTCTGCAAGACGGCGCCCCGACGCACCTGATGGGAGTCTTCCAGCACTGGCCCAACCGCATCACGGCGCTGCGCTTCGTCGGCGCGCTGGTGCTCTTCGGCGTGCTGGCGAGCGAGGTCGAGCTGAACGCCGCCGACCGGCTCCTCCACGGCGGCTGGGCCAAGACCGCGTTCTGGATGTTCGTGCTGGTCGCGGCGAGCGACGTGCTCGACGGCTACCTCGCGCGCAAGGGCAACCACGTCACGGCCTTCGGCCGCATCGCCGACCCGTTCGTCGACAAGGTGCTCGTGATGGGGACGATGGTGTTCCTGTCCGTCATCAGCTGGTCGCGCGAGTGGTTCCCGGCCTGGATCGTCGTCGTCGTGCTCTCGCGCGAGTTCCTCGTGACCGCCATCCGCGGGTACGTCGAGAGCCAGGGCGCCGAGCTCGCCGCCGACTGGTTCGGCAAGGTCAAGATGTTCGCGCAGTGCTTCGCGGTCGGCATCGTGCTCGGCATGCAGGCGTTCGACCTGTTCACGTCGTTCTGGAGCGCGATGGGGCACGTCTTCGTGTGGCTCACGCTGCTCACGTCGATCGGCTCCTGCGTGCAGTACCTCTTCAAGACGCGGCGGCTCATCCTGGAGGGGACCGCGTGATCCGCGAGCTCGACCTGAACCCGTTCGAAGACCGCTCGGAGCGCGCGACTCGCGCGGAGGTCCTCGCGTGAACCTGCTCAAGCTTGCGATCGTGTCCTGCGGCTTCCTCGGATGCTCGCCCTTCGCGCCCGGCACGGTCGGGACGCTCGGCGGCGTCGCGATCGCGTTCCTTTTGAAGGACACCGAGAACTACCTCGTGTGGTCGCTCGTGACGTGCGCCGTGCTCTACGCGATCACCGCGCCGCTGGGGCGCTGGGCGGAGACCTACGCGAAGAAGAAGGACCCGGGCATCTTCGTCATGGACGAGGTGATCGGGTACCTGATCACGGTCGCATGGACGCGCGGACCGAGCTTGACGGCGCTCGTCGTCGCGTTCTTCGTCTTCCGCTTCTTCGACATCCTGAAGCCGCCCCCCGCGCGGCAGATGGAGCACATCGGCGGCGGTCACGGCATCCTGCTCGACGACGTGATGGCCGGGCTGTGGGGGCTCGCGACGATGGTCGTGGCGCGGCTCCTGATCGACGTTCCCTGGACCGTGGGCGGAGCGTGAACGATGGCCAAGCCCAAGAAGGAATCCGACCTCAAGCCCTCCGGCTCGACGCTCTCGACGCGTTTCTCGATGTCGATGAGCCTCGCGCTCGCGATCGTCATGATCGGCGCGGGCGCGTTCCTCTACTCGTGGATCGTCAGCAAGGCGAGCGACATCCAGGAGCGCGCGTTCGTCGAGGCCGTCTCCTTCCAAGGCCCGCTGCAGAAGACCACGTTCGAGGACATGCGCCGCGAAGCCGAGGGGCTCCCGCCGCGCGAGGGCAAGCGGGAGATCCTCCAGCCCGTCCAAGGCACGACGAAGGAGTTCCCCGGCACGAACGTGCGCCGCGTCGACGTGATGTACGGCGAGAACACGGACAAGCCCGGGTACATGTACGTCTACGGCGACGTGAAGCCGCCGCTCGTCGTCTCGAAGGACCTCAAGGAGCGCGCGGGGGAGGGCCTGCTCGGGATGATCCTCGCGGTGACGCTGTGCGTCATCCTGGTCGGCGCCCTCGTCGCGTGGATGATCGCGGCGAGCGTCTCGGCGCCGCTCCAGCTCATCGTCAGCGACATCAACCAGATCGCCAGCGGCAACCTGCGCCACCGGACGCGCGTGCGCGCCGGCGGCGAGATCCTCCTGCTCGCGAAGTCGATCGACCGGATGGCGGGCAACCTCGAAGCCGCGCAAGAGGCGCAGCTCGAGCTCTCCGTGCGCGAGCGCGAGATCGGCGTCGCGAGCGAGGTGCGTGAGGCGCTCTTGCCGCAGACCACGCCCGTCGTGAAGGGCTACGAGATCGGCGCGCTCCACGTCGACTGCCCGACGCCCGGCGGCGACTTCCACGACTTCCTCGAGCTCCCCGACGGTCGCGTCGGCCTGCTCGTTTGCGACGTCTCGGGCCGCGGCATCCCGGGCGCCATGATCGGTGCGATCGCGCGCTCGTACCTGCGCTCCGAGCTCGAGAAGTGCGGCGACGACGTCGCGGGTGCCTTCTCACGCGCGAACCGCTCGATCGCGCGCGACGCGCGACGCGGGATGTTCGTGACGGCGATGTACGTGCTCCTCGATCCCAAGGAAGGCATCGCGACCGTCGCGTGCGCCGGCCACAAGCTCCCGATCGTGCGCTTCACGGCCGAGGACTCGAAGATCCGCGTCGTGCACCCCGAGGGCATCGCGCTGGGCTTCGACAAGGGCCCCGTCTTCGACCGCACGCTTCAAGTGCAGAAGATCCCGATCGAGAAGGGCGACCGCATCGTCATCTCGACCACCGGCGCGGTCCAGGTGCGCAACGCCGCGGGCGAGGAGGTCGGCGAGAAGGCCTTCTACCGCTTCGTGCTTCAGCACGCGAAGGTCCCGTGCCACACGATGCTCGATCAGGTCAAGCAGGCGCTCGAGGGCCACGCCGACGGCGAGCCCTTCCCGAACGACATCTCGCTCGTCGCGCTCGCGCGCGGCGCGTGAACCCGAGCCAACGAGGCCGACATGCGCATCGCCGATTTCCAGAAGCGGATCGAGGACATCTACTACGAGCGCGACAGCGCGCGCGGTCTCCACGGGACGCACATGTGGTTCTGCGAGGAGGTCGGCGAGCTCACGCGCGCGCTCCGGCGCAACAAGCGCGAGGAGCTGGAGGGCGAGTTCGCGGACGTGCTCGCGTGGCTCTCGACACTCGCATCGATGGCGAAGATCGACCTCGAGGAAGCGGCGCGGAAGAAGTACGGCCAGGGCTGCCCGCGCTGCAAGGCGACGCCCTGCGCGTGCCCCTGAGGGGCGGCGGGAGCACCGTGTCGCGCGTCGAACCGAGCGAAGGCGCGCGCCGCGCGCCGCGGAAGCGTCTCGCGCGGGCGCGCGCACCCGGTCCTCGCGCGGCCGCGCAGCGGAGTCGCTTCGCGCTGGAGCGCGCGCGTCGTCGCCGCCTGGCCGCGCCGCGGAGCTGGCTCGCGCTGGAGCGCGCGCGTCGTCGCCGCCTGGCCGCGCCGCGGAGGCGCGCGTGAAACGCAAGCTCGAAACACCCGGGCTCTTCCCCGTCGAGCCCGAGCCCGCTCCCTCCGCGCCGAAGCGCGGCGGCAGGAAGCCGCGCGCGCAGGAAGAGCCCGCGCCGCTCGAGCACGGCTTCTACGTCGACGTCGCAGTCCAGCGCCCGTTGCGCTGCGAGTTCACGTACGCCGTGCCCGCGCGCCTGCGCGCCGAGATCGCGCTCGGCGTGCGCGTCGCCGTCCCGTTCGGACCGCGGCGCGAGATCGGCGTCGTGACGCGCGTCCGCGAGGAGACCGACGTGCCCACGGACAAGCTCAAGTCCGTCGCGGCCGTGCTCGACCCCGACGCGCGCATCGGGCCCGATCTCTTCGAGTTGACGCGCTGGATGTCGTCCTACTACGCGTGCTCGTGGGGCGAGGCGCTCGGCGCCGTCATGCCCGCGGCGCTGAAGAAGGAAGGCGGCGGACGGCGCGTCGCGATGATCGCGGAGGCGCGCGCGGCGACGGCGGAGGAGCTCGAGGACCTCGAGAAGCGTTCGGCGGCCGCGTTCCGCCTCTTGCGCGCGCTCCACGACATCGGCGCGCCGGCGGAGGCGCGCGACCTGTGCCGCAAGCTCAACGTGAGCGACTCCTCGGTGCACACGCTCGTGCGACGCGGGCTCGCGACGCGCACGCAGGTGCTGGCGCACGCGGACCCGCTCGATTCGGCGCCCGTGCCGTCGGCGCGCGTGCGACCCGAGGCGCTCTCCGCGGACCAGACGACGGCGCTCGACGCGCTCGGGAAGGCGCTCGAGGGCGGCGAGTTCACGACGTTCCTGCTGCAGGGCGTCACGGGTAGCGGGAAGACCGAGGTCTACCTGCGTGCGATCGAAGCCGCGCTCGCGCGCGGCAAGGGCGCCATCGTCATCGTGCCCGAGATCGCGCTGACGCCGCAGACCGTCGGCTGGTTCCGCTCGCGCTTCGGCTCCGTCGCGGTGCTCCACAGCCGCATGACCGACGTGCAGCGGCGCTCGATGTGGCTCGCGGTGCAGCGCGGCGAAGCGCGCGTCGTCGTCGGCGCGCGCTCGGCGGTGTTCGCACCAGTGAAGGACCTCGGCGTCGTCGTCGTCGACGAAGAGCACGAGCCTTCGTTCAAGCAGGAGAGCTCGCCGCGCTACCACGCGCGCGACGTCGCGGTGATGCGCGCGCGGCTTTCGAAGGCCGTGTGCATCCTCGGCAGTGCGACGCCGGCGCTCGAGACGTGGCACAACGCGAAGCAGGGGCGCTATCGCCACCTCCACCTGCGCCAGCGCGTCAGTGGCGGGCAGCTGCCGAAGGTCGAGGTCGTCGACCTGCGCGCGGAGAAGCGCGAGGGCGGACAGCCCGTCTTGTTCTCGCACCGCCTGCGACAGTTGCTCGCGGAAGGCCTCGAGCGCGGCGAGCAATCGATCCTGTTCCTGAACCGCCGCGGGTTCGCGCCGACGCTCTGGTGCGCGGCGTGCGGCGAGACGCTGCGCTGCAAGCACTGCGACGTCGGGCTCACGTTCCACCGGAAGATCGGGCGCGTCGTGTGCCACTCGTGCTGCGAGGAGCAGGTGCCGCCGAAGCACTGCCCGACGTGCACGGCGCCGCTCGTCCACTACCTCGGCGCGGGCAGCGAGCGCGTCGAGCTCGCGCTGAAGAAGCTCCTCCCCGCCGCGCGCGTGCGGCGCATGGACTCGGACACGATGTTGCGGCGCGAGGACTACGAAGAAGCGCTGGACGCGTTCGGCCGCGGCGAGATCGACGTCCTCGTCGGCACGCAGATGATCGCGAAGGGGCTCGACTTCCCGCGCGTCACGGTCGTCGGCATCGTGTCGGCGGACAGCTCGCTCCACCTGCCCGATTTCCGCGCGGCGGAGCGCACGTTCCAGTTGCTCGCGCAGGTCGCGGGTCGCGCGGGCCGCGGCGCGCTCCCCGGCCGCATCGTGATCCAGACCGTCACGCCCGAACACCCCGCGATCGTGTGCGCGGCGAAGCACGACTTCGAGGGCTTCGCGGGGCCCGAGAGCCGGCTGCGCGCCGAGCTCGGGTATCCGCCGCACGGACGCTTGATCCGCGTCGTGTTCGAGGACGACGATCTCGGTCGCGTGCACGACGTCGCGGCCGCGTGCGCGAAGCTCCTGCGCGAGAAGGCGAGCGGCGGCGGGCTCGTGCTGCTCGGCCCCGCCGAGGCGCCGATCAGCCAGGTGCGCGGCCGCCATCGCCAGCACCTGCTCGTCAAGGCGCCCGCGGCGAGCCCGGCGATCGCGACGGCGCGCACGCTCCTGCTCGAGTTCGCCGGCGCCGAGACGAAGACGCGCGTCACGATCGACATCGACCCGGTGTCGATGCTGTGACGCCGTCGAGGCGGCGTGAAGTTCGTGCACGCGCGGCGCGCAACGCGGTCGCTCGCTCCCGGATCGACCAGACCGGCGTCGCGCGCTGCAACGGAGGTCCGCCGCGGTCGCCCGCTCCCGAAGCGAACCGGCCGCGGCGGGAACGAGTCCAGCCGCGGCCGGGAGCGTGTCACGCGCGACTCACGGCACCCACGTGATCGCGAGCCCGTTCGTGTAGTTCGACGTCGCCGGCGTGCAGAAGTTCGCCGGGTTCCTGTACCAGACCTGGTAGTAGCGCACGCCCGGCGCCGTGACGCCGCCGCGGACGGAAACGGTCGGGTTCGTCGCGTCGGGGAACTGCGACGAGTTGCAGACGTTCGTCTTCGTCCCGAGCCGGATCACGTTGCCCGCGACGCACACGAGGCCGTCGAAGGACTGCAGGTTGTTCGTCGACGTGCCCTGGAAGTAGACGCACGACGAGTTCGGCATCGCCGACGCCTTCAGGGCGACCGTGTCGTTCGAGAGCGAGGCGGTCCCCTGCGCGATGAGCAGCGCTCCCGTGGGGAAGATCGAGTTCGGGCAGCCGCGGCCCACTCCACCCGCCGTGCACGGGCAAGGCGTTCCCGTCCCGTCGCCGAAGCAGTAGCCGGTGCCCGTGACCTGGCTGCAGTGCGGCGACTGGCGCAGGACGACGGTCCAGTTGTCGATGCCGCTGAACTTCGTGATCGGGCCGCCGGTGACCGAATTGGACGTGATGTACCCGAGCTGGAAGATCGCGCCCGTCGCGGTGAAGTCGGGGTGCGCGGGCACGCCGCCGAGGTAGTTGTCGAAGTCGCTCGCGGCGAGGCCCGTGTGGGTGAAGCTCGTCCACGTGTTCGGGAAGATGTCGTCGAAGGGCGCCACGAAGTAGTTCCCGCCCTGCAGCACCGCGACGTAGTAGCGCACGGCGCCGAGCGCCGGCGTGAAGTGGCGCAGGTCGTAAGAGCAGTCGACTTCGTACACCGGCATCGTGCTCGGGTCGTAGGTGTTCGTCGGATCGAAGTGCGCGACGGCGATCGCGCCGGTCGAGAACGTGTGGCTCACCTCGCGGTACGCGCCCGGGTTGCCGGCGACGGGCTGCACGACCGTGCCGAAGGTCGCGGAAGCCCCGGCCGTGGTGTCGAGGATCTTGGTCGAGCTCCACGGGCCGCCGAACGATCCATCCGAGAACGTCTGCTTCGCGACGTTCAGAGTCACGAGCCAGTTGTCGAGCGCGCTCACCTTCGTCCACGGACCGCCGCCCGCCGAGTTGCCCGTGACGAAGCCGAAGGTCATCAGGCCGCCCGAGCACGAGAAGTCGGGGATCGCGGGGCCCGGGCCCGAGAGCTTGGTGAAGCCCTGCGGGAGGATGCCGACGGAGATGTACGAGGTCCACGGACCGACGAACACGTCGGTGCCGAGCGTCTGCTTGTAGTAGGAGCCCGCCTGCGAAATCAGCAGGCTGTAGCGCACCGCACCGCCCGCCGGGCTGGGATAGTGGATGCCATCGAACGCGAAGTCGATCGAGCAGATCGCCGCGTCGGCGGGGTTGTAGTTCGCGCTCGTGTCGACGTGCACGACCTCGATCGCGCCGTTCGAGAACGTGTGGGTCGTCTCGCGGCAGGGCGGCAGGAGGCCGTCGCCGAGCGTCGTGACGCTCGCGAAGGTCGCGAGCGCGCCCGGGGTCGTGTCGGTGACCTTCGCGGAGAACCACGGCGCCCCGAACGTGCCGTCGTAGAAGGTGACGACGTCGGCAGAGGCGATCGTCGCCGAAGCGAGCGCGAACGCGACGCCCCCGAGGGCGCGCAGCGGCCGTGACCAGGAGCGGAGAGCGGGGAGAGACGTGCGGAGCATGGCGGGGTCCTCGAAGTGGCGGGCTCCGCGCCGGCGCTCCGGAAGGTCGGAGCGCGCGGCGGGCGCGTGGTCGCCCAATGCACCTACATGGGAGCAGCGGGGGCCCGGTGGACAGCCAATGCGGAGATATCCGCGAGTTTCCCTGGGCCGCGCGGCGGCCCCCTCGGGCCTGCGCCACGCTCGGCGGGGAGGGGTGCGCTCGTGCGCGGCGCGAGACAGGAGGGCCCTCCCCCTGCCGCGCGTGCCCCCGGGCCGAGGCGCGTTCGTGCGCGGAGCGAGACAGGGGGGCCCGCGTCCTCCCGGTCGCCGGGCGCGCTCGATGGAGGGCGAAGCCGACGCCCTGGTCGAGCGCCGTTGCCCGTCGGCGGGCCGAGCTCGGCCGGCGCGGAGCCGCGGGAGCCTACCCGTGCCGCGCCTTGTAGCGCTGGATCAGCCCGCGCGCCCGCTGTTGCGACGTCGCGTCGTTCGCCGTCTGCTTCAGGAACGACTCGAGCTCCTTGACGAGCTTCTTCGCCGCGCCGTCGTCGCGGCGCGGGAAGAGGAGCGGGCGCTTGTCGACGAGGCCGAGGTACTTCCGGTAGTCGATCACGCGGTTCGCGAGCAACGACTGCGCCTGGATCTTCTTGAGCTGCTCGCTCGCGGCCTTCGCGACGTCGCCCTTGCAGCCCTTCGAGAGCACCAGGTCGAGGTCGACGAGCCGTTCGACGTTGCCCTCGGCGAGCGCCTTCGCGCACGCCGCGACGAGCTCCTTCTCCTGCGCGTCGATGCGCGCGAGCAGGTGCTTCGCGTCGGCCGCGACGCGCGCGGCGTCGTCGAGCTTGCCGGACTCGGACTTCTTGAGCACGGACTCCGCGCCGTCGCGCGCCTTCGCGTAGCGGCTCTCGAAGTAGTCCGCCATCGCCGGGAGCAGCGCCGGCGCGAGCGGGCGTTCGATGCGCTCAGCGGAGCAGCAATCCAGCGCCTTCTCGAAGGCCTTCGCGACCTCGTCGAGTTTCGTCGACGAGCACACGAGCTCGCCGGTGCGTCCGACGACCGCGATCTCGTCGTGCGCCCAGATCGATTTCGACTCGGGGCCGAGCACACCGACGGGGCAGGGGAGCTCCTCGCCCTTCAAGCGGTCCTGCACGAACTGCGCGTCGCTCTCTTCGACGAACGACACGATCGCGGCGTTGCGATCGCGGTTCGCGTCGACGAGCTCGACGAGCGCGTTCCAGCGCGCGGAGTTCGAACTCGGCGTGCGGTGGACGATCAGCACGAGGCCGTGGAGCGCGTCGAGCGTCGGCTCGCCGTTCAGCTTCTGTATACGCTGGAGCAGTACGTCCGGCTCCGCGCCGCCGCCGGAGCTCGACGTGCTCGAGCTCTTCTCCGTCTTGCCGTCCTTCGGCGCCGCGCCGGCCCAGCGGTCGACCTGGAACGCGGGCGCGGGCTGTCCGACCTGCCACACGGGCGCCGGAGCGTCTTCCTTGGGTGCGTCCTGCTTCGGCGCGCCGGGGAGCGACGGGTCCGGCACCGGCGGAAGCGGCACGGGATCCTGTGCGAGCGTGGTGGCGAAGGCGAGGGAGAGAAGGAGGTGGGAAACGGTCAGCATGGCGCCGTCAGCGAATGGGGTGGTGATGGACGGAACGCCGGGGAACTCTCGAGCGTGTGATGCTACTACCGCGGTCGGAGCCGGTGACGCACGGCGGAGCGGAGGCTGTGCAAAGCTGTGGTGTGGTGCACGTCGTTCGTGCACGGCGCCCGGTGCGCGCTCCACCCGCGCACCGCGTCCGACGGACTCCGCGCGCTCTCCCTGCGGGAAGAACGCGTCGTCGGACGCGCCCTGTGCCGGTCAACGTCCGACCGCCACCAGCGTCCGCCCCTCGCACAGGTCGCGGAACCGGTGGAACAGATGCGCGCTGTCGAGCGGCCCCGGCGCGGCTTCCGGGTGGTACTGCACGCTGAACACCGGCGCCTTCTTGTGGCGCATGCCCTCGACGGACAGGTCGTTCAAGTTGACGTGCGTGAGCTCGAGGTGGCTCGGCAGCGTCTTCGGGTCCACCGCGTAGCTGTGGTTCTGCGACGTGATCTCGACCTTGCCCGTCAGCATGTCGCGCACCGGGTGGTTCGCGCCGTGGTGGCCGTACTTCATCTTGCTCGTCTTCGCGCCGAGCACGATCGACAGGATCTGATGCCCGAGGCAGATGCCGAAGATCGGCTTCTTCCCGACGAGCGCGTCCATCGCCTCGATCGCGGGCTTCACGGCCGCCGGGTCGCCGGGGCCGTTCGAGAGGAAGATGCAGTCGGGGTCCATCCCGAGCACGTCGCTCGCCTTCGTGTTCCCCGGCACGACGGTGACGTCGAAGCCGCAGTGCACGAGGCTGCGCAGGATGTTGCGCTTCGCGCCGAAGTCGTAGGCGACGCAGCGGTAGCGCTTCCCGCCGTTCACGCCGGCGAGGAAGTTCGGGTAGCTCGCTTCGTACGCGTCGGTCCAGCGGTACGGCGACTTGCACGTCACGCCGACCGTCAGGTCGCGGTTGTCCGTCGCGGGCGCGTTCTTCGCCTTGTTCACGAGCGAGTCGCGGTTCGAGTCCGTCGTCGACACGATGCAGCGCAGCGAGCCCTCGGTGCGCACGAGCTTCGTGAGCTGGCGCGTGTCGACGCCCTCGATCGCGACGACCTTCTGCTTCTTCAGCCAGTCGGAGAGCGACATCGTCGCGCGGAAGTTGCTCGGGATCGCGGACATCTCGCGCATCACGAACGCCTCGGCCCACGCCTTTCCGCTCTCGGAGTCCTCTTCCGCGATGCCGTAGTTGCCCATGAGCGGGTACGTCATGATCACGACCTGACCGACGTACGACGGATCGGTGAGGATCTCTTGGTAGCCGGTCATCGCCGTGTTGAACACGAGGTCGCCTCCGCGCTCGCCGTCGGCGCCCGCCGACCAGCCCTTCAGCACGGTTCCGTTCTCGAGCGCCAGGTACGCTTCCTTGCGGGTCATCGCTTCGTCACCTCGGTTCGGCGGTTGATCATCGCCGCCATCGTTCCAGCTCCGAATCCGTTGTCGATGTTCACCACGGCCACGCCCGAGGCGCAGCTGTTCAGCATCGCGAGCAGCGCCGCCACGCCTCCGAACGACGCGCCGTAGCCGACCGACGTCGGCACCGCGATCACGGGGCGGTCGACGAGGCCGGCGACGACGCTGGGGAGCGCGCCCTCCATGCCCGCGACGACGACGAGCGCGCGCGCGGCTTGCAGGCGTTCGGTGTGCGCGAGCAGGCGGTGCAGCCCGGCGACGCCCGCGTCGCGGATGCGCTCGACGTGCGCACCGGAGAGGCGCGCGGTGATCGCGGCTTCTTCGGCGACGGGCTCGTCGGAGGTGCCCGCGCTGATCACGAGCACGAGACCTTCCTCCTCGAGGCCGTTCTCGGGCTCGACCGTGACGCAGCGCGCCGTCGGGTGGTGAACGGCGTGGGGGAGCTCGGAGGCGAGGAGCAGCGCGGCTTCGGGCGCGGCGCGCGTCACGAGCAAGCGGTCGTGGTGGTCGAGCAGCGCGCGCGCGATTTCGAGGATCTGCTGCGGCGTCTTGCCTTGGCCGAAGACGACTTCGGCTTGTCCGCAGCGCACGCGGCGGTGCGTGTCGAGCTGCGAGTGTCCCAGGTCGCGGACGGGCCACGCGCGGAGCCGGGAAACGCCTTGGTCGACGTCCAAGCGGCCGTCGCGGATGGACTCGAGGATCGCGCGGAGCTCGTGCTTTTCAAGGCGGGCGGAGAGTCTATCGGATGAGGGGGGTGAGTGCAGCTGTTGGGCGTGGGGAGGGTGGGTTTGGCGGGGATTCTCCCGGAGCCGGTGGTTGGAGTGGGGGGCGGTGTGAGCGGGGGAGTTGGTGTCGGTCGGGAGCGCAATTGCCGGATGGGGCGACACGGGGGAAGGGACGCAAAGGCACACACGCGTGTGCTCCGCATCACGGACCCCGCACGAGCCCGGGCCGGAGGACCGGCCCGGGCTCGCGCGGGGTTCTACTGGCTCTCAGCAACGAGCGGGCGGGAATGCGAACCGGTGCGCGTGGCGCGAGCACGTTCGAACGTAACAGCTCAGCGACGCGTGCTCGGTGCGGCGGAGGTGTGTGCGCTGAGCGCGCGGGTTCGGAACGCGTGGCTCGGCATCGAGCGTTCGGCACGCGGAGAGGATGCGCTCTGCGCGCGCCTCCTCGGGGGGCGTGGCTCAGCGCGGGGCGGCTTCGAGCGCGAGGCCGGGGCTCGTGCCGGACTTCCATGCGTGCCAGCCGAGGCCGGCGATCATGACGGCGTTGTCCGTGCAGTAAGCGGGAGACGGGAAGAGTGCGCGCAGGCCGCGCGCCGCCGCGCGCGTCGTCATCTCGGCGCGCAGGCGTCGGTTGCAGGCCACGCCGCCTGCCACGAGGATCGTGTCGAGGCCCTCGCGCTCCGCCGCGCGCACGCACTCGCCGACGAGCACGTCGCA
The DNA here is from genome assembly GCA_016714045.1 of Planctomycetota bacterium. GTDB lineage: Bacteria > Planctomycetota > UBA1135 > UBA1135 > JADJNY01. The sequence continues at coordinate 195,107 of JADJNY010000002.1, forward strand.
GACGGCTTGTTCGAACGACGCGGCGAGGTCCGCGCGGTTCGGGATCGACTCGGGCGGCGGGAGCGCCGCGCGCGCGTCTTGGCCGCGGACTTGGTAGAGCATCGCGGTCTTGATGCCGCTGAACGAGAACTCGGGCGCGTCCGTGCGCTTCGACTTGTAGCGGGGGAGCTCGATCGCGCGCGGGTTGCCCGACTCCGCGAGCTTCGAGACGGCTGGGCCGCCGGGGTAGCCCAGGCCGAGCAGGTGCGCGACCTTGTCGAACGCCTCACCCGCGGCGTCGTCGAGCGTCGTGCCGAGCAGGACGAGGTCCAGCGGCCCATTCGCGCGGTACACGGAGCTGTGCCCGCCCGAGACGACGAGCGCGAGGCACGGATACTCGAAGGACTCCGCCTCCATCGTCGCCGCGTACACGTGCGCCTCGATGTGGTGGACGCCGACGAGCGGGAGCCCGCGCGCGAACGCGAGGCCTTTCGCCGCGGAGAGTCCGACGAGCAGCGACCCGATCAGACCGGGCCGCGTCGTCACCGCGATCGCGGCGAGGTCGTCGAGCTCGATCCGAGCGTCCGCGAGCGCGCCGTCGACGACGGGCAGGATCTTCGAGAGGTGCGAACGACCCGCGATCTCCGGCACGACTCCGCCGTAGACCGCGTGCATCTCGGCCTGGCTGTGCACGCGCGATGACAGGATGCGCCGTCCCGCGTCGACGACCGCCGCAGCGGTCTCGTCGCACGACGATTCGATCCCGAGCACGAGTTCGCGGCTCACGGACGTCCGGCCCTCGCGTCGGGGCGCTTGCCGCGCAGGAGGTCCACGGCGCACGCGAGCTGGCGATCGTCCGGCGGCTCGTCGATCACGCGCACGTCCTCGCGCTCCTCCCACGCGCGGAGCGCCGCGAGCGCCTCGACGGGCGGCGGCTGACGATCGAGGAACGCGTGGACTTGCAGAGCCTCTTCGGGCGCCAATTCGACGAGCACGTCGGGCGCGATCCCGAACGGCGCGTCTTCGCCGTGCTCGAGGTTTCTGTGCGCGGGCGTGAAGTAGAACGAGGTCGTGACCTTCGCCGAGGCGTGCCAGGTGGGGAAGGTGATCACCGTCTGCACCGTGCCCTTGCCCCACGTCGGCGCGCCGACGACGACGGCGGCGCGGTGATCTTGCAGTGCACCCGCGAGCACCTCGCTGGCGCTCGCGGACTCGCCGTCGACCAGGACCACGAGGGGCAGGCCCGCGTGCAGCGCTTCCTCGGGGACCGCGAGGTAGGGCTGGATTTCGCGGCGGTTCTCCGTCGAGACGATCAGTCCTTCCGGGATGAAGCGACGCGCGATGGTGATCGCGCTGCCGAGGGTCCCGCCGCCGTTGCCGCGCAGATCGAGCACGAGCGCGCGCATTCCGCTGCGCTCGAGGCGTTCGAATGCCGCGTCGAACTCGGCCGCGGTCTCGCGGCTGAAGGCGTGGAGCGCGATATAGCCGATGCCGCGCTCGGCGTCGAGCATGCGCTCACCGCACAGCGTCGGCTCGACGACCGACTCGCGCGGAACGACGAGCTCGCGTCGCGCTCCGTCGAGGCCGATCACTGCCATGTGGACGGGCTCGTCGGTGTCGCGCGAGAGGGCCTCGCGCACGTCGGCTTCCTCGAAGCCACCGAACGCGCGCCCGTCGAGCTCGACGATGCGATCGCCGACGCGCAGGCCGTGCTTCTCCGCCGGGGAGCCGCGCAGGGGGAAGAGCACGCGACCGTCGGCGATCGGTCGTTTGAGGACGACCCCGATGCCGCGGTAGCGTCCGCCGGTCTCGCGCTCCATCGCCGCGGTCTCGTCCGCGTCGTAGAAGCGCGAGTAGCGGTCGAGCCCCGACAGCATGCCGCGCAAGGCGTCGTCGGCGAGCTTCGCGCGATCGGGTGCGCGCACGTAGCGCTGCTCCGCGAACTCTCGCACCGTGCGATAGCGGGAGAGCTCCTCGCGGTCCCCCGGGAGCAGCCAGGCTCCGAGGGCGCCGCCGGCCGCGCCGACGAGGACTCCGAGACAGAAGACGAGCGGGCGCGACATGACGGGAGAGAAGCTACTCCCTGTTCGCCGACGGGGACAAGCGCCGTCGTGCCGTGGTCCCCGCTGCGCGAACCGAGGCGCGGCGGTCCGCTCCTGGAGCGCGGGGCTCGGAGCGAACAGCCTCGACGCCCTGTCTCCCCGAAAGGACGTCCGGTCCGAGCGCGCGTCTCGGCGGGCCTCGCCTGCGTCGCGGCGACGCGGTTCTGGCGGGCGTCGCACGTCCCGGAGGCTGGCATGAGCTTCGCCTCGGCGCACGTTCCGAACGGTGCGCCTCTGATGTTCCTGGTTCCTTGTTTCCTCGTTGGGAGTGTGCTTGGTGCGGGTGAGGAACCTCACCCCGCGTCGAACAGCCTGGCCCGCGCGCTCGCGATCTTCGCGGCGTTGGACGTCGATCGGGACGGCCGACTCGGCGCGGAAGAGCGCCGCCGGATCCGAGGCGTCGCCCCCGTCGAGCTGGCGGCCGCGGATCTGGACCACGACGGCGTGCTCGTGCGCGGGGAGTTCCTCGTGCTGCATCGGCGCTTGCTCGGCGCAAGATGGGCTCGACTCGTCGCGCCGCCTGACCGCAGCTCCCTCGGAACGGCTCGGCGCGGACGCTTCCCGGCGAGAGACCGGGAGCACGGAACTCGATCGGGCGTTCGCCGAGCTCGAGCGACGCGTGCTCGTCGGTGAGCCCGTCGGTCCGACGTGCGCGCAGCTGAACGAAGCGTTGCATCGCGCGCCGATCGTCCTCGCCGCGTCCACGGAGCGCGATGCTCAAGCCGCCCTGCGCTCGATCTTGCGCGCGCTCGAGCACGAGCCGCCGCGCGGTCGGCGCTCCGTCGCCCTGCTCAGTGAGCTGCGCCGGCTGCTCGGCCTCGACGGCGCGCCGCGTGCGGCCCGCGTGGCGCCGCGCGGAGCGCCGACCCCCGACTCGATGGGTGCGCTCGCGAGCGGGTTGCGCTCCGGACGGCTTCGAGCCGTGCTCGCGGAGCTGGAGCGTGCGATCGCCGCGAACGAGCCGATCGATCGACTGTTGCACCAGTCGCGCGCGCTCCTCGGCGTGAGCCCCGCGGCGCGTTCGGCGTGGGAGGCGCTCGTTTCGTCCGCCGAGCACGGCGCGGCGCTGCGCGAGCCGTTCGACCGACTGCGCACTGCGGTCGACGCGCGTTGACACGCGTTCCAACGAGAGCGGGCCCACGCGCCATCTCGGCGCGCGGGCCCGCGTGGTGAAGTCTGGCTCAGCGGACGCTGTCGACGGGCAGCGGCTCCAGCGAGTTGCGCACGGCGTCGAACGCGAACCCGCCCTCGAACTCGCCGCGATCACCCGGGATGAGCACCCGCAGCGGGTGATCTTCGTCGAGAGCGCAGCCGAGCGCAGCGAGCTCGCGCTCGGCCTCGTTCAGGGCCCGGCGGTGCTCGACGAGGCGAACGAGCAGCTTGCCCTTCGGACCCGAACGCTCGTCCCCACGCAGCGTCTCGAGCTCGCGCTCGAGCTGGTCGATGTGACCGCTTCGCTCCTGCAGCTCGCGGGCGATCGCCTTCAACAGGGGCACGAGACGCTCGGCCTGGCTTCGGTCGTAGTTGTGCGTGTTCATTCAGCACCCTCCTGTCGCGTTCCTAAGCCGACTCGTCGGAGGTTTCCGCACCCTGCGGGGAGGAAAACCCGTTCCGCTTGCGGTCGATGGGTGCGGAGCGGCCTCCCGGGCCTCGCGGCGTGGTCAGGCCGCGGGGAGAGCAGTAGAGTCTTCCACCCCGTCGCGTCGCTTCGTGCCGGGGGAGCCACCGATGACCGAGCCCTTCGTCGAGATCACGCGCCGGGAGGAGTTCTCCGCCGCGCATCGCCTGCACAACCCGCGCTTCTCCGACGAGGAAAACCGACGGCTCTACGGCGTGTGCAACAACCCGAACGGTCACGGGCACAACTACGCGTTCGAGGTGACCGTGCGCGGCCCCGTTCCGCGCGAGACGGGCATGGTGATGGACCTGAATCGGCTGATGGTCCTCCTGCGCGAGGAGATCGTGAGCCAGGTGGATCACAAGCACTTGAACCACGACGTGCCTTGGCTGGCGGGCATCGTCCCGACGGCGGAGCACGTCGCCGTCGCGTTCTGGAAGCGGATCGAGCCGCGGCTCGCTCAGTTCGAGGGGTGCTCCCTTCGGCGCGTGCGCGTGTACGAAAGCCGCGACAACTTCGCCGACTACCACGGAGCGGGCGCATGAAGACCTCGGACCTCGTTCGCCAGCTGCTCGTCAACCTCGGCGAGGACCCGGAGCGCAACGGCTTGGCCCGGACGCCGGAGCGCGTCGAACGCGCGTACGCGGAGCTCACGCAGGGCAGCACGCAGACCGTCGCGGACGTCGTGGGGAACGGCGTGTTCGACGAGGACTGCTCGGAGATGGTCCTCGTGAAGGACATCGAGTTCTACAGCCTGTGCGAGCATCACATGCTGCCCTTCTTCGGCAAGGTGCACGTGGCCTACATCCCAGATGGCCGCATCATCGGTCTCTCAAAGATCCCGCGCATCGTCGACGTGTTCGCGAAGCGGCTGCAGGTGCAGGAGCGCATGACGGTGCAGATCGCCCAGGCGATCCAAGACGTGCTCCAGCCCAAGGGCGTGGGCGTCGTCGCCGATGCGGCGCACCTCTGCATGATGATGCGCGGCGTGCAGAAGCAGAACTCGTCGACGATGACCTCCTGCCTGCTCGGCACGTTCCGCAGCGACTTCCGCACGCGCAACGAGTTCCTCGGCCTCGTGCGCAGCATCGGACACTGATCCGAGGCGTTCGCCGTCGCCGGCTCGTTCCGGGAGCCGTGCGCGCGCCCATCAGGCGCGCGGCGGCACGTCCAGGTCGTCGACGTTCGTCCCTTCGGGGGCGCAGTACGCCTTCCAGACGACCTCGGCGACGTCTTCCGGCTGGTTCATCTTCGCGCGGTCCCACGTGCCCGGCACGTTGTCGAAGATGCGTGTGTCCGTCGGGCCCGGGTAGACGGTCGACACCCGCACGCCCTTGGCGCGCAGCTCCTCCCGGAGCGCGTCACCGAAGCCGCGCAGACCGTACTTCGACGCGCAGTAGGCCGTGTTGCCGGCGAAGCCTTTCCTCGCCGCGACGGACGCGACGTTGAAGATGTGCGCGCGCTCGCTCTCCAGGAGCGGCTCCAACGCCTCGAGCGTCACGAAGAACGGGCCGTAGAGGTTGACCTCCATGTTGCGCCGCCAGACGGCGAGGTCCATCTGCTCGAACGGCTTCACGTCGAACACGCCGGCGCAGTTCACGAGGACGTCGATCGCCCCGCCCAGGTATTCGACCGCGCGCCAGACGGCGCCTTCGACCGAGCTGTGGTCGGCGACGTTGACCTGCTGCGCCCGGCCTTGGCCCCCGGCGCGGTTGACCTCGGCGACGACCGCGTCGAGTTCGCTCGACGTGCGCGCGGCGACGCAGACCATGGCCTTTTCGCGCGCGAAGCGCAGCGCGATCGCGCGGCCGATGCCTCGGCCGCCGCCAGTGACGAGAACGCGGGGGGTGCTCATGGGGATGGGGGGAGCGCGACCGGCGCTCGTTCGAGTTCGAAGGGGTAGCGTAGCACTCCGCAGCGCCGCGGGGCGCAGGGTTGTCCGCGACGAGACCGCGCGACGCTAGGAGTCGGAGAGTTGGCGTTCGAGTTCCTCGGGCCTCTCTGCCGGCAGCGCGCAGGCGTAGTCGCGGCAGACGTAGGCCCTCGGGGCGCCGACCCCGTCGCGGCCGCGCACGAGCGGCGTGAGCTCGGCGTCGGAGCGCTCATCCGCGCGCGCGACGACGCGCTGGGGCGCGAACGTCGTGCGCACGGTGCGCAGGAGCGCGGCCGTCATGGGGTCGTCCGACGCGCCGGCGACGACGATCTCGCGCGGTCCGACGGCGAGGAAGTCCAGCGCGAGGATCAACTGGCTGAACGCCGCCGGGTAGCGATGGGCAAGTCCCGCGAAGGCGCGCAAGGTGCGCTCGGCGCGTCGAGCGAGTTCCACGCGCCCCGTGAGCTCGGCGAGCCGCAGCAGGTTCAGTGCCTGCACGGCGTTGCCGGCGGGCAGCGCGCCGTCGTGCGGCCCCTTGAGGCGCGCGAGCAGCACCTCGTGGTCGTGTCCCGTCGTGAAGAACCCGCCGAACTCGGCGTCCTCGAAGCGGGTCGCGACGACCGCCTCGAGCTCGAGCGCGCTGCGCAGCCACGCCGGGTCGAAGTCGCTCTCGTAGAGATCGAGGAGGCCTTGGATCAGGAATGCGTAGTCGTCGAGGCACGCGTTCAGGTGCGCCCGACCGTGGCGGGCCGTCGCGAACAGGCGTCCGTCCGGTTGGCGCATCTGGTCGAGCACGAACCGCGCGGCGCGCTGCGCGGCGGCGAGGTAGCGCGGCTCCTCCAGCACCTGGTGGGCCTGCGAGAGCGCGCTGATCGCGAGTCCGTTCCAGGCCGCGAGCACCTTGTCGTCGGTCGCGGGCCGCACCCGCTTCGCACGCGCCTCGAGGAGCCGGGTGCGGGCGCTCTCCATGCGTTCCACGAGCTCCGCTTCCGCCACTCCGAGCGCGCGCGCGACCTCGCCTGCGGGCTCGTTGTGCCAGAGGGCGCTCGTCCCGTGCTCGAAGTTGCCTTCGTGCGTCACGCCGAACCAGGCGCAGGCCCACGCGCCGTCGCGGGCGCCGAGGACGCGCGCCAGCTCCTCGGGTGTCCAGACGAAGAACCGGCCCTCTTCCCCTTCGCTGTCCGCATCCTGCGAGCTCGCGAAACCGCCTTCGGGCGTGGTCATCTCGCGCAGCATCCACTCACACGCCGCACGCGCCGGCGTCGCGAAGCGCGGCTCGCCGCTGACGAGGTAGGCCTCCAGGTATGCGGGCACGAGCAGAGCGTTGTCGTAGAGCATCTTCTCGAAGTGGGGGATGAGCCACTGCTCGTCGACGCTGTAGCGGTGGAACCCGCCACCGAGCTGGTCGTGCATCCCGCCGCGGGCCATGCGATCGAGCGAATGGAGCGCCGCGTGGCGCGCCGTCTCGGATCCGGTTCGGCGCGCGTGGCGCAGCAGGAGCCGCAGGTCGAGCGCATGCGGGAACTTCGGTGCTCCGCCGAAGCCGCCCCAAACGGGGTCGAAGCTCTGCTCGAGCGCCGCGAGCGACTCGTCGAGGACGCGCGGGTCGATCTCTCCGCGCGTGTCGACACGGCCCTCGGCGACGATGCGCTCGGAGAGCCGCTTTCCGTGCTGGAGAACGCGCTCACGATCCTCTTCCCAGGCGCGAGCCAGGGACACGAGCAGGTCCGCGAAACCGGGCCGACCGTAGCGTCCCCGAGGGGGGAAATAGGTCCCGCCGAAGAAGGGCTCGAGGTCCGGCGTGAGGAACACGCTCATCGGCCAGCCGCCCGAGCCCGTCATGGCCTGGACGGCCTTCATGTAGATCTCGTCGACATCGGGGCGCTCCTCCCGATCGACCTTCACGTTGACGAAGTGCTCGTTCATCAGCGCGGCGATCGAGGCCTCCTCGAAGGACTCGCGCTCCATGACGTGACACCAGTGGCACGCGGAGTATCCGACCGAAAGGAAGATCGGCTTCTGTTCCCGGCGTGCACGCTCGAGCGCTTCGGGGCCCCACGGATACCAGTCGACTGGGTTTTGCGCGTGTTGCAGGAGGTACGGGCTCGTCTCCCGGGCAAGCCGGTTCGACGGGCGATCGGCGGAGGGCGAGTGGGACATGGCGCGGTGATCAGGCTGGAAGGGGAGCGGTGGAGCTCCCTGGAAATGCACAGGGCCCCGCGACGCGCGCGGGGCCCTGGTGTCTGCAACCGGCTCGACCGCGACGCGCGCGGCCAGAACCGGGGTGGGGTCAGATCGAGACGGCGAGGCCGACACCGAGGATGTCGAAATCACCCGAGGCGTTCTCGGTCTTCACGTGCTGCCACTCGAGCTGCCACTTGATGTCGTGGTTCTGGACGTAGCGGTTGACGCCGACCTTGATCGAGCTCGTGTCTTCGTCGTCGTCCGCGTCTTCGTAGCGAACGGCGGCTTCGTACATGTCCGTGAACATGTAGCTGCCCGTCAGGCCCCACGGCGTCGTCTCGGCGACGTCGTTGCCGACGATGCCGAACTGGTCGAGGGTCGCGTTCGTGATGCCGAACGCACCGGCGGTGCCTTCATCGAAGTCGGCGATTTCACCGGCAATCGAGAAGGGGCCCGTCGTCATCTGGACTTCGAGGCCGATGACCGTGCCCTTGTCGACGTTGCCGTCGTCCTGCCAGGAGAGGCCGGCCGACAGGTTGGACTCGTCGCCCGAACCGTAGGCACCTTCGACCTTGCCCGTGCCGTTGCCCATGAGGGAGGCGCGGACGCGGGCCGAGAACAGGTGTTCGTCGCCGTTGTTGTCCGTGCCGTTCTGGACGCCGGCCCAGTACTGGATCGTGTCGAACTCGCCGCTGATCTCGAAGCCGAGGTCACGCGAGGAGAAGACTTCGCCGAGGGCGCTGCGCTCGAGGAAGAGCAGGCGGTTCTCGGAGATCAGCGAGCTCTGGAAGAAGGCCGTCTTGTAGCGGCCCATCTTGCCGTTCACGCCTTCCGCGATCTTCCACTTGGCGTAGGCATCCTTGATGGAGGCCGTACCGGACTCGAGGTCGAACGACACCTTGTAGGAGTAGTCCGAACCGGCGTCGCCGGTGATCTCGATCCGGGCGGAGTCGAGTTGGAAGCCTTGGAGGTCGTTGCCGCCCACCTGGAGCGCGTCATCGCTCGAGGCGCGGAAGGAGGAAATCACCCAACCACCGATCTTGGGGCCGCTCTGGTTCTGCGCCGTGAGGCTGGCCGACAGGCTGTTGAGCTCCTGATCGAGAGCCGACCAGTTGTCCGAGGCGAGGCCCGGCACGCTGCAGAGCGTGATCGCCAAGGCGCTGTAGACGAGCTTGTTCATGTGGAATGCACTCCAAAATGGATGAGAGAGACAGAGAGTCAGAGACGTGGGGATGGGGGGTCTAGAGCGCGCAGAGAATGCCGCTCCTCTGCGGCGAGGAAAAGGCCCAGGGCCATTTTTTTCGGCAGTATCTGCGGCCCTCGAGGTCGGCTCGGGGCCCTTCCCACACTTGGTTTTGTTTTGTGGGCAACGAAGCTGCAAATCGGAAGTACTGAAAGAGAAGTGGCTTGCTTCGTGTCTGTCAGCGAGATCGGGCGCATCCGTGCGCGGCTGGGCGAGCGCGGGCGGACCGGCCCATCTTTGCATGCGGCACCCGCTGGAAATGCAGCTTGGTTCCCCTCGACGCGGATCCGCGGCGCCCGCGGTCTCGACCTCAGCCCGGGCGGGCGCGATCGAGGTAGGGCGCGAACTCGCGGTCGGCGATCGAAAGCGCGCGCTCGCCGATCGCCGGGAGCTCGATCTCCAGGGCGCGCGCGGCCGCGAGTCGCACGCTGATCCGGCGCCGCGCCTCGAGCGTGTAGGCGAAGTCGTAATCGGGGCGGGCTAGGTAGCGCTGGTCGATCGACATCGCGAACTCGGTGATCGCCATCTCGAGCTCGTCCTCGACTGCCTTGCGCCAGCCAGCCCGAACGGGCCCTATCAGGCGCCGCAGCTCCTCGACGCCGGACCGCCCCGCGGCCGGATCCTCGGCGCTCAAGAGCTCACCGAGGGGCAGGAGCACCGCCCGTGCGTGGTAGCGGTTGAGCGGCTGTCGCACCGCTTGGGCCTCACGGATCAGGGCCAGCGCGGACTCGAACTCCTGGACTTTCTCGTTCATTCGTCGCCCTCTCCTCGGCGGGCTCGCTTCGTTCCCGACCGCTTGCGCTTCTGTTCCAGGCGTCGGCGCACGGAGCCGCGGGTCGGGCGCGAGGGTCGGCGCGGCGCGTCCACATGCAGGGCCGCGCGCAGGATGGTCGCGAGGCGCTCCCGCGCGCCCGCGAGGTTCCGTTCCTGGGAACGATGCTCCGTGCACGCGACCAGGAGCTCACCCTGGTTCGTCAATCGGGAAGCGAGCCGTTCGAGGAGTCGCGCACGCTGCTCCGGACGGAACGCGGTCGAGCGCGCGACGTCGAAGCGGAGCACGGCGCGCGTCTCGACCTTGTTGACATTTTGGCCACCGGGGCCGCTGGCCCGCGAGAACTCCGGGCGCAGTTCCCATTCCGGGATGACCACGCCGGGCCGGATCTCGAGCGGCTCGCGCTCCGCCATGACTCAGGACCCGCTCGCGGCCCGACCCGCCGGGCTCGGATCGTTCGCGCGCAGGAACGGGAAGGAGTAGATGCCCGTGTGGTGCCCGTCCGAGAACCGGAGCGAGACCGCGTAGTGCCCGACGAGCACCAGATCGGATTGCGTCAGTTCGTCCGGGACCGTCACAGGATCGAGCATGCGCTCTCCTGTGAGTTCGTTGACGCACCGAGCGCAGGGACAGAGTCGGCGCAGCTGCGCGGCGCTGTACTTCGTCCGGGTCCCATCCGCCCACTCGATCTCGATGCGGGTCGGGTCGCTGCGGGTGATGGCCTTGGGACTCGTGGAGCTCATGGACGTCCCTGGGGAGGTGCGGCCGACCGGACGACGCGACGAACTCGGCCCCATGCGGGTGCCCGCGGGCCACGCGCGCGCCGGCGTGAGCGCGGGCGCGGCCGAGGGCGCTAGGCGACCTCGTGGGCTGGTGGCCAGGACCGGACTTGAACCGGTGACCCTCTGATTTTCAATCAGATGCTCTACCAACTGAGCTACCTGGCCGCGTTCGAAGCCCCGCGTTCCGTCGCGGCTCCGGGGAGCCTCGGACGGATCGAAGGGGGCGGGATTATGGCGGCGACGTGGTCGCGGCGTCAATCCAATCCGCGCCCCTCTCGACCGGAGTTCGACGCCGTCTTGAGCGGATCCGGGCGCGGTCGGCGCGCGGAGCGCCGGAAGCTGGTCAACCTCCCTCGTCCGTCGGCTGGGCAGCGAGCAGCGCCCGCGCCCGGCTGACGTCGAGCTCGATCTGGCGCTGCAGGCTCCCCACGTCGGGGAAACGCTGCTCGTCTCGCAGCCGCCCGACGAACTCGAGCTCGAGGTGGGCGCCGTAGAGGTCGCCCTCGAAGCCGAGCAGGTGGGCCTCGACGTGCGGGGCCTCCGGGCGGACCCCCGTGACGGTCGGCCGGAAGCCGATGTTCACGACCGCGGGCCAACGGCGTCCCGGCGTGCGTCCCGGCGGGAGGATCGGCCGCGCGAAGCCAGCGTAGACCCCGATCGGGGGCCGGAGCTCGTGGTGCAGGTCGAGGTTCGCCGTGGGGAACCCGAGCTTGCGCCCGAGCTGATTGCCGCGCACGACGTCCCCGTAGACGGCGACCCGCCGACCGAGCATGCGCGCGGCGCCTTCGAGGTCGCCGAGCTCCACCGCCTCACGGATCGCGGTGCTCGACACGGGGCGCTCGCCGACGAGCACCTGGCCGACGACCTCGACGTCGAGGCCGAGCGCGCGCAGGAACTCCGGCGTGCCCTCGCGCCCGTGGCCCAACTTGCTGTCGAAGCCGAGGACGAGCTTCTTCGCACCGAGTCGTCCGACGAGGAAGCCGCGCGCGAACTCGGCCGCGGACACGTCGCGTAGCGCGGCGTCGAACTGCAGCGCGACCGCATGCTCGATCCCGGCACGTCGGAAGAGCTCGAGCTTGTGCTCGAGGCTCGTCAGCATCCGCGGCGCACGGCCGAGCAGCACCGTCTTCGGGTGCTCGCGGAACGTGACGACGGTCGGACGGGCTCCGAGCTCTCTCGCGCGCGCGACGTTCGTGCGCAGGATCTCCCGGTGTCCGCGGTGCACGCCGTCGAACACGCCGACGCTCGCCACCGAGCCCGACGGAGCGGGTAGGGGGAGCTCTTCCTCCTGGAGCGAGACGAGCACGCGCGTTCCGTCCTCGCGGCCTGGGCGCGTCAACGCGCGGCGGCCTTCTCCTGCTTCCGCTTGTACTTGTAGACGAGCTCTTCGAGCCGCGTCTTGTTCGCGAGCTTGTCCGCCGGCGACATGCGATCGACGAGCAGCACGCCCTCGAGGTGGTCGTACTCGTGCTGCACGATGCGCGAGACGAACCCGTCGTACTCGCTCTCGATCGGCTTGCCGTCGACCGTGAACGCGCGCACCTTGCAGCGCTCGGGGCGCTTGATCTCCGCGTAGATGCCGGGGAAGGACAGGCAGCCCTCCTCGAACAGCGTCGCCTGCCCGAACCGGTCGACGATCGTCGGGTTCACGAGGGCGAGGTCGTCCTGCGCTTCGCCCGTCGGATTCAGCACCAGGATGCGCTTCTTCAGGCCGACCTGGGGCGCCGCGAGCCCGACCCCGTTCGACTTCCGCATCCGCTCGAACATGCCCTCGACGATGGCGCGGAGCTCCTCGTCGAAGGCCGCGACGGGCTCCGAGGGCTTGCGCAGGAGGGGATCGGGGTACAGCGTAAGGTCGAATTCGAAGGCGTTCGTCATGTCGGCCTCATCCAGGTCCAGGGCCCGGGTGCGGAGCATTCGGTCCGCGCGGTCGAGTCCCCGAGCATAGCCCCGCGTTGACGGTTCCGAGGCCGACTCCTACACTTTTCGCCCCCATCGGGCCAGGCCCGCCCGGCGGCCCGTCTCGGCCGATCGCGCGGCCGGAGGCTCGCCGTTCCGCGTGGACTTCTCGAAGCAGATCCAGAAGGCCGAAGAGGCCGCCAAGAAGCGCAACTACGACTTCGCGGTGGAGCTCTATCAGCAGATCCTCGAGATCGACCCGAACCAGGGCGACGCGCGCGCGGGCTTGCGGCAGGCGCTCAAGAAGCGGCACGAGTTGAAGAAGGGCGGCGGCCTCTTCCGCGCTCTCTCCGGCGCGCCGCAGCTCGCCGCGGCGAAGGGGCTGCACAAGGCGAAGAAGTTCGACGCGTGCGCCAAGACGCTCGAGAGCTACCTCGGGTCGAACCCGCTCGACGAGGACGCGAACTTGCTCCTCGGCATGGCGCTCGAGGACGCGGGCCACGTGCAGTCCGCGCGCGCCGTCTACGAGTTCATCGCGGAGATCGCGCCGCGCAACTGCAACGGCCTCAAGCGAGCGGGCGCCATGCTGGCGCGGCTCGGCGACCACGAGAAGGCGCTCGAGTACTACGAGCGCGCCCTCGCCGTCGACCCGCGCGACCAGGAAGCGATCAAGGCGCGCAAGGACATGGCGGCGGAGCGCGCGATGGCGCGCTCGAGCCTGCCGATCGGGCACAGCCGCGAGCAGATCAAGGACAAGGACCGCGCGGCCGAGCTCGAGCGCGACAAGCGCCTCTACCACACCGACGACGAGTTGCGCGCGGAGCTCGCGAGGCTCGAGGAGCGCTATGCCGAGAACCGCGAGCCCGAGCTCATGGTCCGCATGGCGGAGGTGCACGAAAAGCTCAAGGACCCCGAGACCGCCCTCGAGTGGATCGAGCGCGCGATGTCGTACCGCAAGGACGACGCCTCGCTCGTCGTGCGCGCCGCGGACCTGCGTGCGAAGGCGCTGAAGAAGCAGATCGCGCAGGCCGGCAAGGACGGCAACGAGGCGCGCGCAGAGCAGCTCGAGCGCGAGCTCTGGCGCCTCGAGGCCGACGAACTGCGCCGTCGCGTCTCCGCGAACCCGGGCGACCTCGGCACGCGGCTCCAGCTCGGGCGTCGCCTCCTCAAGATGGGGGAGCACGACGGCGCGATGGCCGAGCTCCAGAAGGCCAGCGCCGATCCGCGCAACCGTCGCGAGGCGCTGTTCCTGCTCGCGCAGTGCTTCCAGGCGAAGGGCTTCCGCGACCTGGCGCGCAAGGAATACAACAACGCTCTCGAAGGCGCTCCGCAGAACGACGAGCGCGCGAAGGAGATCCTGTACAACCTGGGGGCGCTCGCCGAAGCCGAGAACGACGCGGCCGCGGCGAGGGCGTACTATTCCCGGGTGTTCGAAGTCGACATTGGCTACCGAGACGTAGCTCAGAAGATGGAACGGTTCCGCTGACCCATGGCTCACCTCAAGCAATCCAAGAAGCGCATCCGCACGAACGAGAAGGCCCGCGTCCGCAACCTGCGCCAGCGCAGTGCGATGAAGACGGCCATCAAGAAGGTCGTCACGGCCGAGACGAAGGACGTCGCCGCCGCCGCCTTCCCGACCGCGATGTCGCGCGTCGACAAGGCCGCGAAGAAGAACGTGATCCACCGCAACGCCGCGGCGCGCCTCAAGAGCCGCATGGCGAAGCGCATCGCGAAGATGGGCAAGTGAGCGCGGGTCTGGGCCCGGCGCGTGCGAGCGATCGCGCGGCCGGCCCGGAGGCGCGCGCGCCGGGCCGTCCATGGGCGCCAGCTTCAGCACGAGCGACGCGCACGATCATCCGGGCCTGAAGCCGGTGCGCGTGCCGATTCGCAAGGAGTCCGTCTTCGAGGAAGCGCGCAACCTGGCGAGCGAGCTGCCGGGCTGGCGCGTGGAATCCGCCGACGAGCGCGCCCTCGTGCTCGTGTGCGAGCGCTCGGGCGGGTTCGTCGCGCCCGCGTCGAAGGTGACGATCCGCGTCGAGGGCCCGGACGGAATCCCCTCGGCGACGGTGAACTGCACGTCGGAGAGCTCGGGCGGGATCTTCGCGCGCGACAAGCAGAACGTGCAGGAGTTCATGACCCCGTTCCACCGCCGGGTCTGCTGAAGCCGGCCGGCTGAGGCTGCCTGCGCGCGTCGATTCGGAAGGCGCCGATCGGAGTCGGCGGGACGTCGGTCGAGCGCTCTGCTTCGCTCAGCGCGCCTTCGGCGGATCGGCCTGCCAGATGTACGAGCTCGCGATTGCGCGCCGGAGCGCGAGCTCGATGCGGTAGTCGTCGATCTCCTTCTGGAGCTTCTCGCTGACCATGCGCTGGACCTCGTGCGAGTCGAGCGGCGGGACCTCCGCCGGCTTGCGCTCGAGCAGGCGCAGGATGACGAACGCCCTGGCGCGGGGGTTCTCGACGAGGATCGCGTCGGACACGTCGCCATTCTTCCCGTGCTCGACGAAGTCCGCGGCGCCGGGGAAGAGGCGCACGAGGCTCGAGGGGCTCGCCGCCACGAGCACGCCGTCCCCGTCCGTGACGCGCGAGTACTGGCGCACGAGCGCGCTCATGTCCTCGCCGTCGACGATGCGCCGGCGCAGCTGCGTCGCGAGCTCGCGCGCGCGCTCGAGCGTGTCGAAGCCCGCCGCGTCGACGACGAGCTGCTGCACGCGGAGCTCGCCCTCGCTGCCGCCGATGGCGGCGAGGCGCGCGGGGGAATCGACCGCGAGCTGGTACTCGAAGCGCACGAGCCCGGGACGCACGTACCGGTCGCGGCTCTGACGGGCCGCCGTCGAGGCGCCGCGGCCCGTGATCGAGTCCTTCCACAGGTCGGCGTAGATCGCGTCGCGGCGGAGCTCCTTCAGCTCCTCCGCGGTGATGCCGTCCTTCTCGAGGGCCTTCGTGAGGCCGACGACGCCGCCGCGGCTCTGCGTCAGCCGCTCGAAATCGTCGCGCGCGAACCGGTCGATCTGCGCCTTGTCGAAGCCCATCGCCTCGCCCGCCTGCTTCTGCACGCGGTCGCGGATCGTGGCCGTGAAGAGCTCGTTCCAGATGCGCCGTTGGTCCTCGGGCGTGCGCACGTTCTGCTCGCGAGCGCGCCGCGCGAAGGCGCGCAGGAGCTGACCCCGGGTGAGCAGGTCGTCGTTGATGACCAGAAGGATGCGGTCGGCCTCCTGCCAGCCGCTCGCGGGGCCCTGCGCGACGGCGCCGTCGGGCTCGGACGGCGTTCGAGCTCCGGTGTCTGCCTTGGCGCCCGGTGCATCGGTTGCCCCGGTTGCCCCGGCCGCATCGGCTGCATCCGTTGCATCGGTTGCATGGGGCGCCGCCGGCTCCTGCGGCACGGGAGCGGTCGACGTCGGTGTCGGAGCGGGCGCCGCCTGCGCCGGCGTCGGAGCCTGGGCGAGCGCAGCGAGGAGCGCGAAGGGGAGGAACGTCATCGTCGGCCTGTCGCGCGCATTCTCCCGGCCTCGGCGCCGGCCTTCAAGAGACCTTCGAACCAAGCGAGCGCCGCGCGCGCGGTCGTGTGCTTCGTGGGGATGACGAGGTGGGCGATGCCCGTGCGCAGCGGGCGGAGCTCGGCGAGGCGCAGGTCGAGGCCCTGTTCGAGCGCGACACGATCGCCGTACTCGAGCAAGTAGACGTCCTTGCGCCAGGCGAGGCGCTTGATCGAGAGCTCCTCGAGTTGCGCCTTGAGCCGGAACAAGAGCAGGAGATCGTTCGCGGGGTCGGGCACGCGGCCGAAGCGATCGCGCAGCATGTCGTGCGCGCGCGCGCGGTCCTCTTCGTTGCGGATGGTCGAGAGCTGGCGCAGCACCTCGAGGCGTGCCTTGCCGTCGGGGATCCACTCCTCGGGCAAGTAGGCGCGCAGGCCGAGCTCGAGCTCCGCGCCGCCCTCCTCGTCCTTCGACTCGGTGATCTGCTCGAGCGTCTGTCCGTCCTGCAGCTTGTCGATCGTCTGCTTCAAGAGACGGCAGTACATGTCGTAGCCGATCGCGCCGATGTGCCCCGATTGCTGCGGGCCGAGGATGTTGCCCGCGCCGCGGATCTCGAGGTCCTTCATGCTGATCTGGAAACCCGCGCCGAGCTGACGCATTTCCTCGAGCGCCTTCAAACGCTCCTTCGCGTCCTGCTTCAGGGGCTTCCACTTCTCGACGAGCAGGTAGCACCACGCCTTGTGCTTGCCGCGCCCGACGCGGCCGCGCAGCTGGTGGAGCTCGGCGAGGCCGAAGTGGTCCGCGTGGTCGATCACGATCGTGCCCGCGCTCGGGATGTCGATGCCGCTCTCGATGATCGTCGTCGCGACGAGGACGTCGACTTCGCCGTGCGTGAACGCGTCCATCACCTTCTTGAGCTCGCGCGCGCCCATCTGGCCGTGGCCGATCGCGTAGGAACACTCGGGCACGAGGCGGGAGAGCCGTAGCGCCGTCTGCTGGATCGATTCGACGCGGTTGTGCAGGAAGAACACCTGTCCGCCGCGGTTCTTCTCGAAGAGCAGCGCCTCGCGGATCTGCTCCTCGTCCTCGACGTAGCCGAGCACCGTGTCGATCTCCTGCCGGCCGTCGGGCGGGATCGTCAACGCGGAGATGTCGCGCACGCCCGAGATCGACATGTGGAGCGTGCGCGGGATGGGCGTAGCGGTGAGCGTGAGCAGGTCGACTTGCGCGCGGAGCTTCTTGAAGTGCTCCTTGTGCTGCACGCCGAAGCGCTGCTCCTCGTCGACGATGACGAGGCCGAGGTTCTTGAAGCGCACGTCGCTCGACAGGATGCGGTGCGTGCCGATCACGATGTCGACCTCGCCCAGCTCGACCTTCGTCAGCACCTCGCGCGCGTCCTTGCCCGTGACGTAGCGCGACAGCTCGGCGACCTCGACGGGGAAGTCGGCCATCCGCTCCTTGAACGTCTCGTAGTGCTGCTCCGCGAGCACGGTCGTCGGCACGAGCACGGCGACTTGTCCGCCGCCGTTCACGACGCGGAACGCGGCGCGCACGGCGAGCTCGGTCT
Organism: Planctomycetota bacterium; assembly: GCA_016714045.1. Classification (GTDB taxonomy): domain Bacteria; phylum Planctomycetota; class UBA1135; order UBA1135; genus JADJNY01. Next base: position 212,599 of record JADJNY010000002.1, read on the forward strand.
TCCCGAAGCCGACGTCGCCGCACAGGAGCCGGTCCATCGGCTTGTCGCTCGAGAGGTCCGCGCGGATCTCCGCGTCGACGGTCTTCTGGTCGGGCGTGTCGACGTAGGGGAACGCGCCGATCATGTCGCGCACGATCTCGTCGTCGCCGGGCCACGCCGGGCGCGTGCGCAGGGCGCGCTTCGCCTGCACCTCGAGCAGCTCCGTCGCCAGGTCGAACAGCGCGCGCTCGACCTTCTCCTTGCGTTTGCGGAACGACTGGCTGCCGATCTTGTCGAGCGGCGGCGAGAGCGAGCCCGAGCCCACGTACCGCTGCACCATGTCGATGCGCGACACGGGCACGAACAGGCTGACCTCGTCGGCGAACAGGAGGTGGAGGTGGTCCTCCTCGCCGCCCGCGCGCTCCATGCGCTTCAGGCCGTGGAAGCGCGCGAGCCCGTGGACCGCGTGCACCACGAGGTCGCCGGGCTTGAGCTCGAAGAAGCTCTGCAGCGCGCGCACGCGGTAGTGCGCGGCCGCCTTCGGCGCGGCGCGGCGGCCGAGGATGCCCGCGAGCTCGCGGTGGTTCAGCACGACGAGCCGCAGCGCGGGGATGCGGAAGCCCTTCGCGATCGAACCGACGCGCGTCTCGACGCGTTCGACGCTGCCGGCCTCGGCGAGCAGTGCGCGGAAACGGTGCTCCTCGGCCTCGTTCTGGCACAGGACGAGCGCGTGCGATTCGTCCAGCGTCGCTTCGCGCAGCGCGCGCGCTGCTTCGCGCATGCCGACCGCGAGCGACTGCACGGAGCGCGTGTCGAAGTTGACGTCCTTGGCGGGCAGGCTCTGCAGGTCGATGCGGCGGCGCCGTTCGAGCGTGCGCCCGAACTCGAGCAGCGCCTGCGCGTGCGCGGGCGACTGGATGCGCAGGCCGCCGGCCTTGTCCTCGACGCGGAGCGGCTCGATCTCGACGAACGTGGTCGTGGGGGAGGCGAGCGACGACAGGAGCACGCCGTCGCCGTCCTCGACGCCGCCCGCGTCCGTCGCGAGGCACACCTGCACCTGCTTCACGCTCTCGACGCTGCGCTGGTCGAGCGGGTCGAACGTGCGCAAGGACTCGATCTCGTCGCCGAAGAGCTCGATGCGCAGGGGCAGCTCCGCGGCGAACGGATAGAGGTCGAGGATCTCGCCGCGCAGGCTGACCTCGCCGGGACGTTCCGCGAGCGGCTGGCGCGCGTAGCCCGCGGACACGAGCCGCTCGAGCAGCCCCTCCGCGTCGAGCTTCTGCCCCGCCTGCAGGCCGAGGTAGTCCCGTTCGAGGTCGCCGGGGCTCGGCAGGGGTTGCAGGAGCGAGAGCAACGACGCGACGACGAGGCGCGGACGACGCTCCGGCGGACCGCCGACTTGCTGCGCGACTTGGAGCCGGCGGCGGACGAGGTCGAGGTCCGCGTGCGCCGTGCCGCCTTTCCCGTGCGGATCGCGCGCCGGGAGCCACGTCGCGCGCGCGCCGAAGGCCTCGAGGTCGTCGACGAATGCCTCCGCTTCGGCGTCCGACGCCGTCACGGCGATCCACGGTCCCTGCGCGCGCTCCGCGAGCAACGCGAGCACCAGCGCTTGCGCGGAGCCCCACAGGTTGCCCGCGCCGACGTGCTGGCGCGCGCCCACCGCGGCGAGCAGGCGTTCGAAGTCGGGGAAGCCCGCGCTGGCGAGCTCCTTCGCGAGCTCGCGCGGCGCGTCGGCGCGCACGCTCACGAGTGGGCCTCGTCTTCGCCGTCCGCGGGCGGAGCGAGATCCGGGGCGAGCTCCTCGAGCACGAGCAGCGCTTCGTGCGCTGCCCAGCTCTCCGCTTCCTTGCGCGTGCGGCCCCACGCGGGCGGGTGTCGCTCGCCCCCGACCTCGCATTCGACCAGGAACGCGCGCGCGTGCGCTTCGCCGCGGCTCTCGAGCAGCACGTACTTCGGCAGGTTGTTCCAGCGCTTCTGGCAGAGCTGTTGGAGACGTTGTTTCGGGTTCGAGGTCCGCGTGCGCGCGCGGACGCGCTCGAGCGGGCTCCTCAGCGTCGTCAGCACGAACGCGCGCGCCGCTTCGAGCCCGCCGTCGAGGTACACGGCGCCGAGCACGGCCTCGTACAGGTTCGCGAGCACGGGCGCGGGAGCGTGCGCGACCGCAGCCCGGGCCCCACGCGCGCCCGCCGCTCCAGATCGAGCCGCCGCGCGGCGTCGGCGAGCGTGCGGCGGGACACCACGCTCGCCTTGAGCTCGGTCAGGTCGCCCTCGGGCAGGTCCTGGTGGTGGCGGTACAGCTCCTCGGCGACGACGAGGTCGAGCGCGGCGTCCCCGAGGAACTCGAGCCGCTCGTTGTCGTGGGAGAGCCCCACGGACGAGTGCGTCAACGCGAGCTCGCACAGTTCGACGTGCGCGAAGTCGTAGGGGAGCTCGGGGGCGTGGCCGGACATTTTCCGCGAAGGATCGCCGAGGTCGGTGGCACAGTCTACGGCCCGGCGAGGGCTCTCCCCATGCTCCACCGTCCCCACGTTCGTCGTTTCCGCCCTGTGCTCCCCCCGGCGGTTGGACGCCGCTCCGCGACCGCCTCGGAGGTCGCATGAGCGCTCCGGCCGATTCCACGGCGGGCCTCGCGATCGAGGTCCGCGGGCTCGTTCGGTCCTTCGGGGACCGGCGCGCGGTCGACGGACTCGATCTCGAGGTCCGACGCGGTGAGAGCCTCGGGCTCCTCGGGCCGAACGGCGCCGGGAAGACGACCACGATCCGGATCTTGTCGACCTTGGCGCGCCCGACCGCGGGGCACGTGCGCGTGCTCGGTCTCGATCCCGAGCGAGAACCCGCAGAGCTGCGCCGGCGCATCGGCGTCGTGCCGCAGGAGCTCGCGCTCTACGACGACCTCACCGCGCGCGAGAACCTTGCGTTCTTCGCCCGTGCCCACGGGCTCGACGGCGCGCGGCGCACGGAGCGCGTCGACTGGGCGCTCGAGCTCGCGCGACTCGCCGACCGGGCGAGCGATCGCGTGAACTCGTTCTCGGGCGGCATGAAGCGCCGGTTGAACCTCGTCGTGGCGCTCCTGCACGAGCCCGAGCTCGTCTTCCTCGACGAACCGACCGTCGGCATCGATCCACAGTCGCGCAATCACGTCTTCGAGATGGTGGAGCGCCTGGTCGCGGGCGGGACGACGATCGTCTACACCACGCACCAGCTCGGCGAGGTGGAGCGCCTCTGCGCGCGCATCGTCGTCCTCGATCGCGGACGCAAGCTGGCCGAGGGCGCGTTGCGCGACCTGCAGCGCCTCGCGTCGGACCGCCGCACGCACGCGCTCCGGCTCGACGCGGGGTCCGACGCGGAAGTCGCGCGCGCCCTCCTCGCCGAGCGCGGGATCGCCGCGCGCGTGGAGGAGGAGTTCCCGAGCCTCGAAGAAGTGTTCCTGGGCCTGACGGGGCGCGCCTTGCGCGACGACGAAGGATGAGCGGGCTCGATTCTTGCGCACGCGGCTCGCGTCGAACCCGCGCGGGGCTCCGGCTCCGATCGGGGCCGAGCGCACTTGGAGCGCGGCGCGCTCTCGAACGCACGACGGAGGATGCACGATGATCGCGCTCGCTTGGACCTTCGCTCGGAAGGACCTGACGCTCTATCTGCGCGACCGCACGGCGCTCGCGCTCTCGATCCTGCTCCCGCTCTTCCTCGCGGGCATCTTCGGGGCCGCGATGGGCTCGTTCGGCGGGAAGAACACGATCGGGAAGGTGCGGATCCTCGTCGAGGACCTCGATGGGACTCCGCGCTCCAAGGAGCTCGTGCAGCTCCTCACCGCGACCGAAGGGCTGCGCGTGCAGGTCGAGACGGACGTCCGAAAGCGCGTCGCGAACGGCAAGGCGCCCGCGGCGCTCGTCGTGCCTTCGGGCTACGGCGCGGATCTCGACGCCGGGCGCGGGATGCGTCTCAAGCTCTACCGCGATCCGGCGCAGGAGATCGAGCAGCAGATCATCGCGGGCAACTTGCTCCCCGTGCTGTTCCGCGCCGGAGGCTCGAAGCTGTCGCGTGACGTCGTGAAGCGCGGGATGAGCGAGCTCGGGCTCTCCGTCGATGCGATCCCGGGCTTCGACGCGGCGTTCGATTCGACGTGGGAGCTCATGCAGGGTCTCGCGGAAACCGCGCAGTCGAACGGCGGCTCCGTCGAGGCCACCGGGAGCACGACGGCAGCGAAGGAGGACGCGAGCGCGGACCCCGACTTCCTGACGCGGCTGCCGAACTTCCTCGGCCTCGAGGTCGAGGACGTCGCGGGCGGCGAGGATCAGGACAATCGTCGCGCAGGAAAGTCGCACGCGGTGTCGGGCATCGGCGTGATGATGCTGCTGTTCGGCCTCGTCGCCGCGGGCGGGTCGATCCTCGAGGAGCGGGCGCAAGGCACGCTCACGCGGCTCCTGCTCACGCCGGCGTCGAGCGCGTCGGTCCTGCTCGGGAAGTTCCTCTTCACCTTCCTCTCGGGGATGCTGCAGCTCGTGATCTTGTTCGCGTTCGGCACGCTCGTCTTCGACGTGCCCGTGTGGCGCGATCCGCTCGCGGTGCTGGTCGTCTCGGCGTCGGTGTGCGCTGCGGCGACGAGCCTCGGGCTCTTCCTCGCGGTGTCGTGCAACTCGCGCAAGCAGCTCGAGGGCCTCTCGACCCTGATCATCCTCGTGATGAGCGCGCTCGGCGGGAGCTGGTTCCCGCTCGCGATCACGCCGGAGTGGTACCGCACGCTCGGGCACTTCACGCTGAACGCATGGGCGATGGACGCCTACCAGGGGCTCTTCTGGTACCAGAAGGGGCTCGGAGGCGTTTGGCTCGAGGTGCTCGTGCTCCTCGCGATCGCGGGTACGATGGCCGCCCTGGCGGCGCGCGGATGGCACCGGCGCTTCGCCACGAACGCATGAGCGACTCGCATCGACCAGACGATCGGCACGTGGAACCGTTGTATGCGGCGGTGGAGCCGGAGCGTGAGAAACGGGATGGGCCGGGGCTCGGGGTGCGACTCGCGCTGGTGCTTGTCGTCGCGCTCGCGCTGGTGTGGCTCGTGGTGAAGCAGGCGTACTAGCGCTCGGCCTCACGAGTCCGCACCAAGAGAACACACCTGCGCACCGAGGCCCTGCGTGGGGATCCAGACGGCCGAACAGGTCCTCGGCCCGCTGGAGCGCCCCGGCGCCTCGGTACGAGTGGGTCGGACCACCGATGCCAACGCGTGAAGTCGAGCACGAGCGGTCCATCGCGCGCCGTCGTTGCAGCGGCCTTGGCTTCCCGGTTTGCCTTGGGTCCTCGACCTGCCTGGCTTCTGCCTAGTAGAACTCTGCGTTCGCCTCGGGCCGGAGGACCGGCCCGAGGCGAACGCAGAGTTCTACTAGGAAGAATGGGAGCGGAAGGCAGCCGAACGGTTTGCCGCGTGCGATCGGGGACTCGAGGAAGGCGGTGGGGGCGGTCGGTCGCGCGGAGAGGATTCGATGGGACGAAGGCGGTTTGCCGTCCGAGAGGGGACGCGTCCGCGCAGCTCGTCCGCAGCTCGTGGTGACCCGGAGAGAACCGCGGCCCGTCCAGGCCACGAGTGCCGACTCGAACGGTTCACCCCCCGCTTCGTCGCTCGAACGGCGGCTTGCCGAAGAGCCGCTCGAACTCCTGCTCCGCGAACCGATCCGTCATGCCCGCGAGGTAGTCGCACACTGCGCGCTCGAGCCCGACCTCGTCGGCCCAGCCCTGGTACCACGCCGACATCTCCTGCGGACGACCGACGTACGCGGTGAAGAGCGCCTGGAGCACCCGGCGCGCGTGTTCCGAGAGCTCCTTCAGGTGCGGGTGCCGATAGAAGTGCTCGTAGAGGAAGCTCTGCAGCTCCTGCACGAGCGGGTGGAGCTCCTTCCCGTGCGCGACGAGCATCCGCGCGTGTGCGCGGACCTCGGCGGGGGAGCGCACGCCCGCGTCCGCGATGCGTTGCGCGGAGGACGTGATCAAGTCGTTGATGCACGTGCCTATCAGCTCCGTCGCGACGCGCTTGATGCGCAGCTTCCGGTCGTACGTCGTCGTGCGAAATCCCGGATGGCGGCGGTCGACCGTCTCGCACGAGCGGCGCCACAGCTCCGAACCTCCGAAGAGCACGTCCTCGGTGAACATGCCCGCGAGCAGACCGTCCTCGACGTCGTGCATGTCGTAGGCGGTCGAATCGGAGAGGTCGACGACCTGCGCTTCGAGGTACGGCCGCTGCGGCCGCGGCGCGAACTCGTCGGGCCAGTCCTCGTCCTTCTCGTGCTTGAGCAGCGACTCGCGCAGCTCGCGCGTGAGGTTGAGCCCCGGATACTCGGGATTGCGTCGCTCGAGCAAGTCGACGACGCGCAGCACCTGCGCGTTGTGGCGGAAACCGCCGTGCGCCTGCATCAGCTCGTCGAGCGCCACCTCGCCGCGGTGGCCGAACGGTGGGTGGCCGATGTCGTGCGCGAGCGCCAGGACCTCGCACAGGGTCTCGTTCAGCGCGAGCGCGTTGCCGACGCTGCGCGCGACCTGCGCGACCTCGAGGCTGTGCGAGAGGCGCGTGCGGTACTGGTCGCCCTCGCGGTTCACGAACACCTGCGTCTTGTACATGAGGCGCCGGAAGGCCGTGCTGTGCACGACGCGGTCGCGGTCACGCTCGAAGCAGGTGCGGAGCTCGTCGTCGGGTTCCGGGTGCTTGCGCCCCAGGCTCGCCGCGCTGCGGGTCGCGCACGGCGCGAGGTCGCGCTCCTCGCGTGCCTCCTTGGCGCGGCGATCGAAGAGGTGCGGGTGGGGCTCGTGCATGGGATCCGTGGGGAGGGGTGCGCGCTCGAGCGACCTAGCGCAATTCGAACGCGAGCGCGCGAGGCGTTCCTGCCGATGACTAGGATAGGATCTTCTCCACCTCCGATGCGCTCCTCCATCGCACGCACCGCGCTCCTCGGCCTGCTGCTCCTCGGTTCCGCCGGCTGCGGGGGCTCCTCGCAGCCGCCCCGGGGCGGAGCGCTCGGGCCGACCGTCCAAGCGCCGCTCCGCTTCGCAGGCCGGCTCTCGCTCTCGGGCTCGTTGGCGGGCGCGCGCGAAGGCGGCGTCCTGGTGCGGCTCGTCGAGCAGGCCACCGGGCGGGTGGTCCTGCGGCGCATCTACGACCTGGGCGATCCGCTCTGGGACCGCCGCGCCGCCGAGCAGTCGCTCTACTTCGCGCTCACGCCGGACAGCGCGTTCGACGCCGAACCGCCCGTGCACGCGCCGATCGTCCTCGAGGCCGTCCACCTGCCCGCGGGCGTCGCCGCGGAGCCTTCGGCGGCGGACGAACGCGTGGTCGTGCTCGCGGAGCCGGGCGTGCTCGATGTCGAGCTCCGGCTCCACGGGGCGGCCGAAGTGGCCGGTGCCCACGCGCCCTCGCCGCGCTAGGCGGATGGCCGCGAGCGAGCCCTGGTACGTCACGGCCTTTCGCGGCGGGTACCGCGACGTCTATCCGCACCGCGACCTCGCGTCGGCGCGACGCGAAGCGGCCTGGCTCCTCGCGCACGACGTGCGCGGTCGCGTCCTCGACCTCTGCTGTGGCTTCGGGCGGCACTCGCTCGCCCTCACGGAGTACGGTTGCGACGTGTTCGGGCTCGACTTGTCGCTCGACCTCCTCCGCGCTGCGCACGCGGACGAGCACACGCGCGCGATCGCCCACCGGCTCGTCCGCGGGGACGCGCGCGAGCTTCCGTTCGCGACCGGGAGCTTCGACTCCGTCGTCGTGCTGTTCTCGTCCTTCGGTTACTTCGGTCGGGACGGCGACGCGCGGATGCTCGCCGAGATCGCCCGCGTCCTGCGCCCTGAAGGGCGCGCAGTGCTCGACCTGATGAACCCCGCTCGCGTGCGGGCGGCGCTCGTGCCGCACTCCGTGACGCAGCGCGGCGAACAGGTCGTGGACGAGCGCCGCCGCATCGAGCCCGGTGCGGCGGACGGCGGTCCGAGCTCGATCGTGGTGAAGGACGTCGTGCTCACCGGGCCGGGCGGCGTGTCGCGCAGCTGGACGGAGCGGGTCGGGCTCTACGAACTCGGTGCGCTCGAGCGCGCCCTCCGCGCGCACGGGCTCGGGCCCACGGGCGTGCATGGGGACTTCGACGCGACCCAGCACTCGGCTACGTCGCCGCGGCAGATCGTCGTGGTGCGTAGGACCTAGGCACTGCGGCCGTGCCGACCGCGGATTCGGCGTCGCGAGCGGGGGAACGGCGCGGGGGGCCTTCGCTATACTCCCGGGTCACCGCGCCCCCTACGGGCGCTCGAGGACCCCTGCTCATGCCCCACGACATCCACTTCAGCCCGCTCTGCAACGAACTCGCCGCCAAGGCCCGTGAGATCGCGGACAAGCACGTGCGTCCGCTGGCGTCGAAGTACGACAAGCTCCAGGAGTACAACTTCGATGCAGCGCGCGCGGTCGCGGCGGCCGGGTTGTTCAAGACGTTCATCCCGAAGGAGTACGGCGGATCGGGCGCGGGGCTGCTGGCGCTCGCGCGCGTGACGGAAGAGCTCGCGAAGGCCGACTCCGGCTTCGGCGTCGCGTTCGCGGTCAACGCGCTCGGCTCGTTCCCGATCCTCGTCGGCGGCACCGAGGCGCAGAAGCAGCGCTGGCTCCCTTCCGTGGCGCGCGGCGAGAAGATGGTCGCCTTCTGCCTTTCCGAGAAGTTCGCGGGCTCGGACGCGAGCGGCCTCGCCGTGCGCGCCGTCGAAGACGGCGACCACTGGGTGATCAGCGGCGAGAAGAAGTGGACGACGAACGGCGGCGTGGCGGACATCTACTCGGTGTTCTGCGTCACGGACCCGAACTCGAAGTCGCGCCGCATCAGCGCGATCGTCGTCGAGAAGGGGACGCCCGGCTTCAGCGTGAAGAAGGTCGAGAACAAGATGGGCATCCGTTGCGTGCCCGTCGTCGAGACGCACTTCGACAACGTGCGCGTGCCCAAGGCGAACCTGATTGGCGAGCGGCCCGGGATGGGCTTCAAGCACGCGATGCAGACGCTCGACCTCGCCCGTCCCGGCGTCGCCGCGCAGGCGGTCGGAGCGGCACAGGGAGCGCTTGACCTCGCCAACGTCTATGCGAACCGCCGTCAGCAGTTCGGGGTACCGATCAGCAACCACCAGATGGTGCAAAAGATGCTCGCCGACATGGCGATGAAGACGGACGCCGCCCGGTGGCTCGTCTACGCGGCGGCGGCGGGTGTCGAAAGTGGCAGCCCGATGACCTCCAAGATGGCAGCCATGGCCAAATGCTTCGCCACCGACGTCGCCATGGAGGTCGCCACGGACGCCGTGCAGGTGTTCGGCGGGTACGGGTTCATGGAGGACTACCCCATCGCCAAGTACTTCCGCGACGCGAAGATCCTCCAGATCTACGAAGGCACGAACCAGATCCAGCGGATGGTCATCGCGCGCCACCTCATCAAGGAAGTGGCCGACCTGGAGCACCTGCAGGCCTACATCCCGCAGGAAACGCAGCAGACCTACACGGGCGCGGCCGCGATCACACAGACCCGTTCGACGGCGAGCACGGCGAGCTGATCGTCCCATCCGTCCTTCCCGATGCGTTCGGGAGGGCTCGAGCGCCGCAGCGGGCCGCCCCACGCGTGGGAGCGGCCCGCTTGCATGTCCTGGGTGTGCAGCGATGGATCCGCTCGCGGCAACAGACTCCGGGCACGCGATGTGCCCAGGGAGTGTGCCGACGCCCAAGTTCAAGGAAGAAAAAGTCCTGACCTCGGACATCGTTCGGCTCGCAGTCTGTCGTAACGCATGCAGGAGCCCGGCTCGAAACCGCCGACTCCCGCCGATCCACACGCAGCCGGGTCGGAGCTCGCCTCCGACTCGGTTGGAATCGCAACCATCATCGCCCCCTGGGGGAGGCCGCCCCACGGCCTCGAGGAGGCAACTCATGGCACGCAAGGTCCTGTCCCACTCCGAGCTCGACGGATACCTGGACGAGCTCTCCACCGCTCCGGACACGTTCCAGCGCAAGGCGCTCGAGCTGATCGACCAGTTCGATCGCAAGGCCATCTATCTCGAGATCACGGATCCCGCGCGCTGGCACAAGGACGGCAAGCCCGTCACGCCGGCGTCGATCGAGAACCAGCTTCGCGCCGACATCGACAACATCGTGATCCTCGACCGCGAGGAGGAAGCGCGCCTCGCGCGTCGCATCGAGTTCGCGCGGCTGCGGCTCGAGAAGCTCCTGTCCGAGACGGGCCTCACCATGGAGGACTTGGAGCACGGCGTCGCGGGTTCGCCGCAGTCGTTCATCGGCCAGGGCGAGCTCACGTGCAGCCTGCCGCCGAAGGTGTGCCGCCGGTGGGCGGAGCTCCATGCGCTGCGCACGGAGATGGTGGAGCGCAACCTCTATCTCGTCCTGATCAACGTCGAGCGTTATGCGCACACGACGGCGGGGCGGCCCGACCTGATCCAGGAAGGTGCCACGGCGCTCTACCGCGCGGTCGACGGCTTCGACTGGCGGCGCGGGCTCCTGTTCCGCACGTACGCGGTGCACTGGCTGAACCAGGCCTTCCGCGCGTACCTCTACAACTTCACGAACACGGTGCGCGTGCCCGTCTACCTGCAGAAGGCGATGAAGCACGTGAACCAGGCGATCGAGCGGCTCGGCGATCCGAACGCGTCGGTCGAGCGGATCGCGCAGGAGTCGCAGCTCGGCGAGAACCTGGTCGAGATGGCGCTCTCGAACGTGCGTTCGTCGCGCTCGCTCGACGCGCCGATCGGCGGCGACGAGGGCACGACGCTGCGCGACTTGATCGGTCCGCGCGTGGGCGAGGAAGGTCCGTACTCGACCGACCTCGAGGACCACACGCTACAGGGGAGCCTGCACGAAGCGATGGATCGCCTTTCGAACCGCGAGCGGCTGATCCTGAGCTTGCGGTTCGGCATCGGCACGGACCACGAGCACACGCTGTCCGAGGTCGCGGAGAAGCTCGGTGTGAGCCTCGAACGCGTGCGCCAGATCCAGGTGCGCGCGCTCGGGAAGCTGCGGACGCCGAAGCTGCGCAAGGAAGTAGATCCGTTCCTCAACTGACGAGGGGCGGGTTCGACGAGCGAGCGGGAGCCGGGGGGCTCCCGCTCGTTTTCCTTGGGGTGCTGCGATGCTCGATCCGAAGTCGACGCGTCGCGCGCTATCGTGTTGGGGCATGCTCACCGCCGTGATGGCACTTGCGCTGCTCGCGTTCGAACCCATGAGCGTCCGCGCGGGCGTACCCGTCGTCGAGGGCAATGCGATGCGTCCGTCCGAACTCCTCGCGCCTCGCCTCCTCCGCACGCTCGCGATGGACGCGCTCGGCCGTCCGCCGCTCGAGTCCGAGCGCGCCGAATGGAGCACGAAGTCCCGCGCCGAACTCGTCGACGCGCTCCTCGCGACGCGCGCGTTCTGGGACCACTGGAAGGAAGAGCAGCTCTACTACTTCCTCCTCCTGAACAACTTCCGCCCGAAGTCCGACCGCGTCGCCGCGATCTCCGCCGAACTCGCCGAGGGACAGCTCGAGGTCCGCGCCGCGACGCACCGTATCGCGCTCAGCTCGAGCTTCGACCAGCGCAACCCCGGCGCCGACACCTTCGTCACCGTCGTGATGGAGCAGCTCTGCGGCCTCGAGGTGAAGAAGAACGCGCGCGAGCTCGAGATCGGCAAGAAGGTCTACGACGGCGCCGACGGCACGTTCCTCGGCGCGTCGGGCAAGACGCAGGCGGACCTGGTGCGCATCGCGATCCAGAGCCCGCAGTTCACGCGTCACTTCCTCGCGCGCGAGTACGCGCGCTACGTCCACGCGAAGCCCGATCCGAAGGAGCTCGCGACGTGGGCCGCGCGCTTCGACGCCGACCCCAAGTCGTTCCGCGGGATCGTGCGCGACTGGCTCCTCTCGCCCGCCTACGACGCCCGCGTCGCGCGCGGGGCGCCGCAGGAAAACCGCCTCTTCGTGCGCGCGCTCTACGTCGACCTCGTCGGCCGCGCGCCGACGGACGAGGAGGCGGAGCCCTTGCGGGAGGCGCTTGACGGCCTCGCCGATCCCACCCCGCTGCGCGGTGTCTTCGCGCGGCTCCTGATCGACTCGGACAAGGTGAAGCTCCCGAAGCGCGAGGAGCTTGCCGATGCCGGCGCCTGGATCGACGGCCTCTTCGCGCGCCTGCTCGGCCGCGCGCCGTCCACGGAAGAGCGCGCGACCTTCGTAGGGTCCCTCGCCGAACCCGGTTGCCGCACGCAGACGGTGGTGTATGCCATCGTGTCGGGCGCCGAGTACGCTCGATACTGAGCCAGGCCAGCCATGGACGAACCGCGAGGCAACGACGAAGGGGCCAACACGGGCGCGAGTGCCTTGTCCGCGCTCGATCGCCGCCGTTTTCTCGGGCTCACGGCGGCCGGTGCGGGTCTGCTCGCGTTGCGCGCGAACGGAGCGCCGTGTTCGAGCCTCGAACCGACGCCGGCCGCGCTCCCCGGCGCGCGCAAGACGAAGCGCGTCGTCCTCGTCGCGTTCGCGGGCGGCGTGCGCACGCGCGACACATTCGGGTCGCCGGAGAACGTGCCCAACCTGAAGAAGCTCGCGGACGAGGGCGTGCTCTACACCCGCGCGCGCACCGCCAACCTCGGCCACTTCGGCGCAGCGCTGTCCATCTTCACCGGCGTCGCGGAGCAGCGCGGCATCCGCGAGAACGCGCGCGGTCCGTACCCGACCGTGTTCGAGTACGCGCGCAAGGAGCTCGGCCTCGCCGCGAACGACGTGTGGATCACGACCTCGGGCGGCGCGCAGCAAGTGAACTACGCGTACGGCCTGCACGCGGAGTACGGCGCGGCGTACGGCGCGAACACGCTCGACGGCGAGGGCGTGTTCAACAAGGAGTTCAAGCGCGTGCTCGAGACGCTCGGGCGACCGCGCGAGATGCCGAAGGACGAGGAGGCGGCGCTCAAGAAGCTGCGCGCGTCGCTCGCGAAGGGCGGCGAGGCGGGGCTCAACTCCGCGGAGAGCGCGGCGCAGGTCGAGCGCTACATCCTGCAAGAGCTCACGCGCGGCACGGCCGACCTCACCGGCGCGAACGCGGGCGACGCGAAGGCGCTGCGGCTCGCGCGTAACCTCGTGTCGCTCTTCAAGCCGAAGCTGACGGCGGTCGTGCTGCAGGAGGCGGACACGGCGCATGGCTCGTACAACGGCTACGTCGAGGTGATCCGGCGCAACGACGCGGCGCTCGGCGAGCTCGTGCAGGCGCTGCGCGACGACCGGGAGCTCGCGACGTCGACCGCCGTGATCGTCGTGCCCGAATTCGGGCGCGACCGCGACCTGAACTCGCGGCGCGGGCTCGACCACGGAGACGGTTCGGAGGACCTCTCGAACGTCGCGTGTCTCTGCTGGGGGCCCGATTTCGAGCGCGGGAAGGTCGTCCAGGAGGCCGTGCAGGTCGTCGACGTCGCGCCGACCGTGTGCGAGCTGCTCGGCGCGCGGGCGAAGCTCGCGAAGGGGAAGCGGCTCCCCGGTCTGTTCGCGTGAGCGCGGGCCCGAGACCGTAGCCGCGCGCGCGAAGCCCGGTAGGATCCCGCGACGATGGCGCCGAAACGAAGCACGCTCCCGACGCGGTTCCACGTCGTCGTGCTCGTCCTCGCGCTCGCGGCGCTGGGTCTCGCGAACGCGGTCCCGGGGCCGGCGCAGGACCGCGGGGCGGCGTTCGGTCGCGCGGGCTCGAATGGCGTCTCCGCGCAGGATCGAGACGTGGCGCTCGGCTCCGCGGATCCGAGCACGACTGGGGACGACCTCGTGGCCTCCCGTGTTTTCGATGCGCGCGCCTCCTCCGCGCAGGAGCCCGACCTCGCGCTCCAGGGCGACGGCTCGCGCGGCTGCGTCGCGTGCCACGCCGGCATCGAGCCGATGCACCCCGATGCGAAGCTCTCATGCGTCGAGTGCCACGGCGGCGACGCGAGCGCGAAGTCGAAGAGCGCGGCGCACGTGGCTCGCGCGCGCGAGTACGACGACGAGCGTGTCGCACCGAAGGACGAGGACCTCGTCTGGCGCCGCTTCGTGAACCCGATGGACCTGCGCGTCGCGCACCTCTCGTGCGACCGCTGCCACCCCGACTTCGCGGAGCACGTGAAGCTCTCGCTCCACGGCACGACGGCGGGCCACCTCTCCGACGGCTACTACGAGATGGGCATCACGGCGCAGAAGCAGTCCGTGTGGAGCGTGTTCCCGACCGAGGCGCCGAAGGAGCGTGCGAACGGCCCGAACGGCGCCGATGCGAGCTCCGCGAAGGACGGGGCGACGCCCACGCTCAACGGTCTGCAGCAAGTCCCCGCGTTCGACCCCGACGCTCCGCCGCGCGCGCTCGCGTCGCACTACGCCGACCTCGCGCGCAAGGAGTGCATGCAGTGCCACCTGTGGTCGGAAGGCCGCGCGGTGAAGGGGCGCGTCGGCTTCGACGGCGACTACCGCGGCGAAGGTTGCGCCGCGTGCCACGTCGAGTACGCGCTCGACGGTCTGTCGGAGAGCGCGGACGCGAAGGCGATCCACGGCGAGCCGGGGCATCCGAAGAAGCACGCGATGACTGCGAAGCCGACCACGCAGACGTGCACGAGCTGCCACTACGGCGACGCGTCGATCGGGCTCAACTTCCGCGGGCTCTCGCAGCTCCCGCCGGGCGCGCCCGGCGGCCCGGAGATCGCGGGCACGACGGATCGGCTCCTCAACCGGCAGTTCTATCTGCAGGACGCCGCGCTGAACCCGCCCGACGTCCACCACGAGCGCGGGATGCACTGCATCGACTGTCACACGGCGGACGACGTGATGGGGGACGGGCGGCTCGTCGGCGCGATGGAGCATGCCGTCGAGATCCAGTGCATCGACTGCCACGGCACGTTCACGGCACCGGCGACGTTCGTCACGCAGCGCGGCACACCGTTGAAGCACCTGAAGCGCGACGGCGACCGCGTCGTGCTCACGAGCAAGGTCGACGGCAAGGAGCACGTCGTGAAGCAGCTCGTGCACGCGCTCGATCCCAAGCGCCCCGAGTTCAACGCGAATGCCGCGAAGGCGATGACGGGCGAGCACGCGAAGGTCGCGTGCCACACCTGCCATTCGAGCTGGAACCCGAACTTCCTCGGCTTCCACTTCGACCGCAACGAGTCGCTGACGCAGCTCGACCTGCTCTCCGGTAAGCGCACGCAGGGGCGCGTGACGACGCAGGAGAAGGTCTTCGCGACGTGGAAGAGCTTCTACGCGGGCTTCGACGAGCGCGGCTTCGTCGCCCCGTACCTGACGGGCTTCTCGACGATGGGGAGCGTGACGGACGCGAAGGGCGACAAAGTGCTCGACCAGGTGCTGCCCGTGACGCAGGCGGGGCTCTCCGGCGTCACGATGATCCACCACCAGATGCACACGGTGCGCAGGAGCGCGCGCTCCTGCGTCGAGTGCCACCGCTCGAGCGCCACGTGGGGCCTCGGCTCGCCGAACTTCCGCCTCGCGCGCCAGCTCGCGTTCGTCGCGGACCGCCGCGGCATCGAGGTCGTCGCGCTCGATCGCGCGAAGCTCGCGAGCTCGCTCCCGGTCGCGAAGGTCGTGCAGCCCGACGTGACGGCGCTCGAGCTCGACTGCGATCCGCTGCAGGGCCACGCTCGGTTCCTGTACGCGGGCGAGGGGCAGCGCGGGCTGCACGTGTTCGACGTGCGCGCGCCATCGGCGCCGAAGCGCGTCGCGTTCGTGCCTTCGCCGGGACCGCTCGACCTCGCGCTGCGCGGCGACTTCCTCTACGCGGCGGAGGGCGCGGGCGGGCTCGCCGTGTACGACGTGTCGAATCCCGCGGCGGCGCGCGTCGTCGCGCGCGTGCCGATGTGCGACGCGCGCGCGGTCGCGGTGCAGTGGCCGTGGGCGTACGTCGCGGACGGGCCCGCCGGTCTCGTGGTCGTCGACGTGCGCGCGCCGACCGCGCCGAAGCTGCTCGGCGGGTTCGTCCCGCGCGGCGAGCGGGGCGAGGCGCGCGCGCTCGTCGACGTCGCGGTGCTCTTCCAGTACAGCCGCCCCCTCCCCGCGAAGAGGGACGCCGCTTCGGCGCCGGGCGACGCGCGCACGAAGGCGCGCATGCTCTGCGCGGTGCTCGACGCGGAGCAGGGCCTCTTGCTCGTCGACGCGACCGAACCGGAGCGCCTCGCGCAGCTCTGGCCGAACCCGAAGCCGCGAACGGGTCAGGAAACGCGCGTCGCGCAGCGCGCGGAGTACAAGAGCCTGCTCCTCGCGAGCCATGTCGACCTCGCGCAGCCCGCTGGCGGCCAGCGCACGACGGAGCGCGACTACGCGTACGTCCTGCAGGAGGTGCAGGAGGGCCAGCTCTACGTCAACTACGTGAGCAGCGTCGACGTGAGCGAGCCCGGCCGTCCGCGCCGCGTCGGAAACAAGCGGCTGCTCGGCTCCGCGGAGACGCTCGCGTCGATGTCGGTCTACAACGCGCCGTTCCTGCAAAGACAACTCCTCGTCGCGGGCAACGACGGCGCGCAGGTCGTCGACGCGACCGTGTCGTCGCAGGTCGACACGAAGGGCGCGCTGCTCGGACTGCGCGGCGGCTACGCGATCGCGGTGGAGGAGTTCCCGCTCGATCAGATGCTCGACGCGGCGGGGCGCCCGACGAAGGACGTCAGCCACGCGGAGTCGCGTTGGCTGAAGCTCGACGAGATCGAGCGCGTGCTCTCCGTCCGCGGCGATCGGCTCGGGACGCTGTCGCCCGCGACACAGGCGAGCGCTCCGCCCGTCTGGACGGCGCGTTTCGCGTTCGCGCAGCTCGATCGGGACGGGAACGCCTTCCTCGAGGGCGAGGAGACGAGCGCGGAGAGCGTCGCACGTTCGGATCGCGACGCGGACGGGCGCGTGTCGCTGCTGGAGTACGCGATCGCGGCCGGCGTCGCGTCCGAGGCTTCGGCGGCCGGCGTCGTCACACCGTACGCGGGCGGGAGGACGGGGCTCGACGGCGACCTCGCGCGCCTCTTCGACGGCGTCGATCCCGCCGCCCACGACAAGGACTCCGACGGACGGCTCGCGCGCGCGGACGCGGAGCGCGCGTTGTTCGCGGCGCTCGACCTGGATCGCGACGGAAAGCTCTCGCGCGCCGAGGCGTCGCGACTACCGGGCGAGCCGCGCCAGATCCGCTACTCGGGCCCGCGGGCGGACGCGGCCTGGAAGCGGCTCGGCGGAGACGATTTCCGCGCGCTCGATCCGCGCGAAGTGCGCCTGCGCGACGAGGACTGGTTCGCGCTCGATGCGAACCGCGACGGGGCCGTGCAGCTGCGCATGCAGCGCGGCGCGCGCAACGCTCGCCGCGGCGGGACGACGGGCACGATCGAGTGGCCGTACCGCGTCGTCGAGCCGACCTTCCTGCCGCCGGAAATCGACGTCGAGCGCCTGCTCGCGACCTTCGACGCGGACCGCGACGGCGCACTGAACAAGCGCGAGCTCACGCGCCGGCCCGACCTCGCGGCGGACCTCGACGCGGACGGCGACGGCGTGCTGCGCAGGAACGAGCTCGATGCCCAGGTCGACTTCGTCGCACGCTACGGCACGGACAGCACGCCCGATGCGTTCCTCGCGCGCTGGGACCTCGACGGCGACGGAATCGTCGACGAGCAGGAACTCCCGCTGCCGCGCGCGGTGCGCGAGCGCGTGCTCCCGCCGCGCTGATCGCGTCCCTGCCGGGGTGTCCGCGGCCCCGCGAGCGCTCCGGAGCGTGAGCGTCCGTGCTCCGCACGCCGAGGCGCGGGGACGCTCGCCGTGGCGGGCACCAAAGACGAGCGGCGTCGTTGCCGGTTCAGCGCGCGCTCGATGCGCTCCGCTTGCCGTATTTCTGCGTCGCGAAGCCGACGATCGCGCCGACGATCGAGCCCGGGATCATGATCTGCCAGTAGTAGTGCTTCCCGTCCACCGCCGGCATCGACGCGATGGCGTAGGCGAACGCGAGCGCGACCACGAAGCCGAACAGCACGCCGAGCGCGACGGAATCGACCTTGCGCGCGAACCAGCCCGCGAGCGCGCCGGCGACGAGGCCCTTGAAGGAGGACCCGATCACGATGGTGACGATCTCCTTCTTCACCTCCTCCGAGCCCGTGGCGAGGGACGTGAGGCCGTCGAGCGCGCCGAGGACGAGGCCGAGCAGGAGTCCGAGGACGATCTTGTTCATGGTGGAGGGCTTCCGTGGGTAGGGGACGAGGGGACGTCGTCCTGTGACGCGCGCGGCGCGCGGCCTTTAGCTCCGGCCGTAGAAAACGAAGAGGATCCGCAGCGCGAGGTACGCGAGCACGATCGCGATCGCGGTCTGATGGCGCTCGGCGACGCGCAGGGCGCGCTCGAGGAAGCTCTCCTGGTGCGCGGAGACGGCCTCGCCCGCGCGCAGGCGCCGCACGTCCGCGGCGAGCGCCTCGACGGTCGGATAGCGGGCGTCCCGTGCGTCCGCCGTCGCGCGCGCGACGATCGCGGCGAGGCGCCGCGCGGGGACGCGCGGGTTCGGCCCCATCAGGGCGTGGAGCAGCCTCCCGAGCGCGTACACGTCCGCGCGCGCGTCGACGTCGGGCTCGCCGCGCTCCTGCTCGGGCGCCATCCAGCCGGGCGTGCCGACGACGGCGCCGGCCCGCGTCGCGGGAACCGCGCTCGTCTGGGCTCGCGCGAGCGAGCTGGACCGCGGAGGCGTGCTCGACGGCCCGGGTGTGGAGCTCGAGGGTGCGTGCTCGTGCGCGGTCGAGCCCGTGCTCGCGATCGAAACAGCCTGCTCACGTCCTTCCGCGCGTGCCGCGCCGAGCTCCTTCGCGACGCCGAAGTCGAGCACCTGGACCTCGCCGAACGCGCCGACGCGCACGTTCTCGGGCTTCAGGTCGCGGTGGACGACGCCGCGTGCGTGCGCGTAGGCGACGGCGTCGCACAGCTTGAGGAAGACGTCGATGCGTTCGTCGCTCGCGCGCTCGGACGCGATCAGCTCGTCGAGCCGCGCGCCCGCGACGAGCTTCATCACGTAGTACGGCCGGCCGTCGTCGAGCGCGCCGACGTCGTACACGGGCACGATGCCGGGGTGCTCGAGCCGCGCCGCGATGCGCGCTTCGCGTTGCAGCCGTTCGGTCGCGCGCGGGTCGAGCTCGGCGCGCGCGAGCACCTTGATCGCGACGTCGCGGTCGAGCTCGCGGTCGTACGCGCGGAACACGGCGCCCATCCCGCCGCGTCCGAGCTCCTCGGCGACGTCGTAGCGTTCGCCGATCGTCTCGGGACGCTCGAGCGCGCCGCGCAGGTGCCGCAGGGCTGAGTCGGAGAGCTCGCTCACGCGTCCGCGCCTCCGAGGAGCCAGCGCGCTTCCTCCGCCAGCTCGTGCTCGTCCGCAGTGATCGCGCGCAACTCGGCGTAGACGAGCGCGCGCAGCTCCTTGCGCGCCCAGTGCAGGTGGTTCGTGACCTGCGTCTCGGGCAGCGCGAGCTCCGCGCCGATCTGCGCGTACGACGGACGCGGTCCGCGCTCCGCGTCGTGCAGGTCGTAGCGCGTGAAGACCTCGAAGGCGGCGCGCTTGTCGAGCTCCGCGCAGCGCGCCTCGAGGCCTTCGATCGCGAGCTCGAAGAGCCGGCGCGCCCATTCGCGGCGGAAGCGCGCGTCGAGCTCCTCCTCCGGCGTCGGCGCGCGGTCGGCGACGTCATGCGCCGCGAGGTCGAACGACGCCGCCGCGCGGCCGCCGCCACGCTTGTCGCGGGCTGCCGCCTCGCGCTCGTGCTGGACGTGGTGGTCGAAGGCGGCGCGCAGGAAGGTCCGGAAGCGCCCGCGCGCGGGGTCGAAGCCCGCGAGCGCGTCCGGCGTCAGGAGCCGCGTGAAGAAGCCCTGCACGAACTCCTTCGCGTCCTCGTTCGACGCCGACCACTTCGCGCGCGCGTGAGCGAAGCACGGCTTCCAGTAGGCCCGAACGAGCGCCTCCTGCGCCGCGCGTCGCCGGTCGGGCGCGTCCGCGCGCAGCTCGCGCACGGCCGAGGCCCGCGTCGGCGGGAAGGCGCGGCCTCGGCCGCCGAGCTCCGTGTCGTGATCCCGTGCGCTCATTCCGTTCACGGGCGCGGTGGTGGCTCCGGGCCGGGCGGAAAGCGCGCGCGGGGGCCGGACGCGGGGGCGCCCGATTGCTATCCTAGCTGGCCTTCGAACCGCCCCGCCAAGTCCACGTGGACCCCCTCGACGCAACGTCCTCGAACGCTCGCCCGGAACCGCCGCAGACCGGCGGCGGCGAATCCGCGTCCGGCAAGGGCGCCGCGTCGTGGACGAAGGCGCGGATGCCCAAGCCCGCCTGGCTCAAGGTCCCGCTGCCCGGCGGCGAGGCGTACGGCAAGCTCAAGGGGCTCGCGCGCGAGCGGAAGCTCCACACCGTCTGCGAGTCCGCGCGCTGCCCGAACATCGGCGAGTGCTGGAAGGGCGAGCACGCGACGATGACCTTGATGGTCCTCGGCGACGAGTGCACGCGCCGCTGCCGCTTCTGCGCCGTGAAGACCGTCGACCGCGCCGCGCCGCCCGACCCGGACGAGCCGCGGCACGTCGGCGAGGCCGTCGCCGCGATGAGCCTCGCGTACGTCGTGATCACCAGCGTCGACCGCGACGACCTGGCGGACGGCGGCAGCGCGCACTACGCCGAGTGCATCCGCGAGATCCGCTCGCAGGCGCCGAGCACCGTCGTCGAGACGTTGATCCCCGACTACCAGGGCTCCGACCTCGCGACCTTGATGGCGGCGCGGCCGGACGTGCTCGCGCACAACGTCGAGGTCGTCGCGCGCCTCCAGCGCAAGATCCGCGACCCGCGTTGCTCGTTCGAGCGCTCGCTCGCGACCCTGAAGGGCGCGAAGGAGCACGACTCGCGCGTCTTCACGAAGTCGTCGATCATGCTCGGCCTCGGCGAGACGCACGACGAGATCGTCGAGTCGATGCAGCTCCTGCGCGGCGCCGGCGTCGAGTTCCTGACGCTCGGGCAGTACTTGCGGCCGACGCTCCAGCACGCGCCCGTGCGCGAGTACGTGACGCCGGAGCGCTTCGACGCGTACCAGCGGCTCGGCCTCGAGATGGGCTTCCTGTACGTCGCGTCGGGCCCGCTCGTGCGCTCCTCCTACAAGGCGGGTGAGTTCTTCGCCGCGCGCCTCGTGCGCGAGCGTCGCGCGCAGCACGATTCCGCCGAACACCGCGGCGACGCGCACGCGACCGCCGGGCGCGCCCTCGCCGCGCGCTCCACCGAAGACTCCACGGCGCGGGCCGCATCCCCGCGCTCCGGCCGCGACGCCGACACTGCACACGACCTGGCGCCGCGCGCCTGAACGTTCGAGATCACCATGGCAGCCACCCAACTCCTCACGGTCATCGAGCCCGACGGCGGCGTGAACGGTCACGACGTCGGGATGACGAACGACGAGCTCCTCCACTGCTACCGCACGCTGCTGCGGACGCGCGCGTTCGACGACACGTGCATGAAGCTGCAGCGCTCGGGCCGCATCGGCTTCTCGATCCCGAACAAGGGCGTCGAGGCCACGCAGGTCGGCGCCGCGAGCGCGCTCCAGAAGACGGACTGGCTCTTCCCGAGCTACCGCGACTTCGGAATGGCGCTGTACCACGGCGTCCCGATGGCGGACATGCTCCACAACATGTTCGGCAACGCGCTCGACTCGGCGAAGGGCCGGCAG
The DNA here is from genome assembly GCA_016714045.1 of Planctomycetota bacterium. Taxonomy (GTDB): domain Bacteria; phylum Planctomycetota; class UBA1135; order UBA1135; genus JADJNY01. Next base: position 234,242 of record JADJNY010000002.1, read on the forward strand.
ATGCCGGTGCACTTCAGCTTCGTCGAGCCCATCAAGTTCGTCTCGATCAGCTCGCCGATCGGCACGCACCTCCCGCAAGCGGTCGGCGCGGCGTACGCGATGAAGCTGCGCGGCGAGAAGACGGTCGCGGTGACGAGCTTCGGCGACGGCGGCACTTCGAGCCTGGGGTTCCACTCGGGACTGAACTTCGCGGCCGTGTGGAAGTCGCCCGTCGTCTTCCTGTGCCAGAACAACCAGTGGGCGATCTCCTGCCCGAGCTCGGGCCAGACCGCGAGCGAGAGCTACGCGATCAAGGCGAAGGCGTACGGCATGCCGGGCGTCCTCGTCGACGGCAACGACGTGCTCGCCGTGCGCAAGGCGATGCTCGAGGCGGTCGATCGCGCGCGCAAGGGGCTCGGCCCGACGTTGATCGAGGCCTTCACGTTCCGCATGGCGGGGCACTCGACTTCGGACGATCCGACGCGCTACGTGCCGAAGGAGCAGTTCGCCGAGTGGGAGAAGAAGGACCCGGTGCTGCGCTTCGAGAAGTTCCTCGCGAAGAAGAAGCTCTGGAACGAGGACGTGCGCGCGAAGTACACGGACGAAGCGACGGCCGAGATCCACTTGGCGGTGCAGCTCGCCGAGGGCACCCCGCGCCCCGGCATCGAGACGATCTTCAGCGACGTCTACCGCGACGTGCCCGCGCACATCCGGAAGCAGGGCGAAGCCGCCTTCGACCTCGCCGCTCGCAAGGGCGACGCGAGCGCGGGCGACGGGAAGTTCCCGCTCTGATCCGCGACCGCGGGCTCCCTTCGAACAAACCCTGCACCCGAATGACCGGCGAGCCCGACGCGCTCGCGCTGCGAACGCAACGAACCACCGGCGAGCCCCGCGCGCTCGCGCGGACGACGCAACGAACGACTGGCGAGCGCCGCGCGCCCGCCCCGCGAACGAGAGACCTCACCGACGAGCGCCGCGCGCTCCCTTGAACGAGAACCACCGCACCATGGCGACCCTGACCCTGCTTCAAGCCGTCAACGACGCGCTCAAGACCGCGATGCGCGACGACCCGTCCGTCGTCGTCTTCGGCGAGGACGTCGGCCCGAAGGGCGGCGTGTTCCTCGCGACCGAAGGCCTGACGAAGGAGTTCGGCGCGAACCGCTGCTTCGACACGCCGCTCAGCGAAGACGGCATCATCGGCACCGGCATCGGGATGGCGCTCAACGGGTTGAAGCCCGTGTGCGAGATCCAGTTCCAGGACTTCATCTTCCCGGCCTTCGACCAGATCGTCAGCGAGGCCGCGAAGTTCCGCTACCGCTCCGGCGGACAGTACACGTGCCCGATGGTGATCCGCACCCCGTATGGCGGCGGCATCCGCGGCGGGCTGTACCACTCGCAGTCGGGCGAGGCGTACTTCTGCCACACGCCGGGCCTCAAGGTCGTGATCCCGTCGACGCCGCACGATGCGAAGGGCCTCCTGCTCGCGTCGATCGACGATCCGGATCCGGTGCTGTTCCTCGAGCCGAAGGCGCTCTACCGCCAGGTGAAGGGCGAGGTGCCCGAGGGCAAGTACAAGGTCGACCTCTCGACGCTGCGCACCGTGCGCGAGGGCCGGAACGTCACCGTGTTCTGCTACGGCGCGATGGTGCCCGTGTGTGAACGCGCGGCGGTCCAGGCGGCGGAGAAGGGGATCGAGACGTTGATCGTCGACTTGCGCACGCTCCTCCCGCTCGACGAGGAAGGCGTGATCGAGGCCGCCAAGCAGACCGGCCGCGTCGTCGTCGTCCACGAGGCGCCGCGCTTCTGCGGCTTCGGCGGCGAGATCAGCGCGATCATCGCCGAGAACGCGATCGAGTACATGGAAGCGCCGATCGCGCGCGTGACGGGCTTCGACACGCCGTTCCCGAACACGCTCGAGCACCACTACATGCCCGACGAGCGCCGCGTCCTCGACGCGATCGAGCACGTCCACAACTACTGATCACGCCGCCGACGAGCGCGTTCGCGGCCTCGACGCCCGAGCGCGCTCCGCGTTCCCGCACCACCACCTCAACGCACGACATCCCGCAGGTCCGACCATGGCTCTCGAGTTCAAGCTGCCCGACATCGGTGAAGGCATCGCCGAAGGTGAGATCGTCAAGTGGCTCGTCAAGGCGGGGGACACCGTCAAGGAGCACCAGTCCGTCGTCGAGGTCATGACGGACAAGGCGACCGTCGAAGTGCCCGCGCCCGCGGCGGGGACGATCACCGCGCTCAAGGCGAAGGAAGGCGATCGCGTGCCGGTGGGCAGCGTGATCTGGGTCATGGAGACGGGCGCCGCGGCGAAGGCCCCGGCCGCGCCCGCGCCCGCGCACGCTGCGCCCGCGGCGAAGCCGAGCGCGCCCGCTCCGGCGAAGCCCGCGGCTCCGGCGCCCGCGAAGCCCGCGCCGGCTCCGTCGCACGCTTCGGCGCCCGCGATGGCCGCGAGCGGTCCGTCGCTCGACTTCAAGCTCCCCGACATCGGCGAAGGCATCGCCGAGGGCGAGATCGTGAAGTGGCTCGTGAAGGTCGGCGACGTCGTGAAGGAGCACCAGAGCGTCGTCGAGGTCATGACGGACAAGGCGACGGTCGAAGTGCCGTCACCCGCGGCCGGCACGATCACCGCGTTCAAGGCGAAGGAAGGGGAGCGCGTGCCCGTCGGCAGCGTGATCTTCGTCCTCGCGACGGGCGCGTCGACGCGCGCTCCCGCCGCGGCGCCCGCGCACGCCCCGGCGGCGCACGTTCCCGCCGCGCAGCCCGCGCGCGCGCCCGCCCTCGTCGGCGCCGCCGCGAGCGCGACTTCGTTCGCCGGCCAGGACAAGGTGCTCGCCGTGCCGAGCGCGCGCCGCGTCGCGCGCGACATGGGCGTCGACCTGACGCAGGTCGCGGGCTCGGGCCGCAACGGCGTCGTGCGCCGGAGCGACGTCGAGGCCTTCGCGCGCGCGAAGACGAGCGCGCCGGCCGTCACGCCGGCCCCGACGAGCGCCCCGCGCGCGCCCGCAGCACCGATTTCGATCGCGGCCGGCGAGCGCGAGACGCGCACGCCGTTCCGCGGGGTTCGTCGCAAGATCGCCGAGGCGATGGTGCGCTCGAAGTTCACCGCGCCGCACTTCACGGTCGTCGAGGAAGTCGACGTCACCGACCTCCTGAAGCTGCGCGAGAGCGCGAAGGCCTTCGGCGCCGAGCAGGGCGTCAAGGTCACGATCATGCCCTTCATCATGAAGGCGACGGCGCTCGCGCTCGCGAAGTACCCGATGCTGAACGGGCACCTCGACGAGGCGGCGCAGGAGCTCGTGCGCTACGCCTACGTCAACCTCGGCATCGCGATGGACACCGAGCAGGGCCTGATCGTGCCCGTCGTGAAGGAGGTCCAGGCGAAGGGCATCCTGCAGATCGCGACGGAGCTGAACGAGCTCGCCGAGCGCACGCGCGCCGGCAAGGTGCGGCCCGACGACCTGAAGGGCTCGACGTTCTCGATCACGAACGCGGGCTCGATCGGCGGCACGCTCGCGACGCCGATCATCAACTTCCCCGACATCGCGATCCTCGGCGTGCATCGGATCATGAAGAAGCCGGGCGTCGTCGAGACACCGCAGGGCGACAAGATCGAAGTGCGCCAGTACATGAACTTCTCGTGCAGCGTCGACCACCGCCTGGCGGACGGCGCGGACGGCGCGCGGTTCCTCGTGTACTTGAAGAAGCTGCTGGAGAACCCGGGGCTGCTCGCGATGTGACGGCGGGAGCTCGCGGGCATGCCCACCGTCGCTCGGATCGGACCCTACCGGTTCTTCTTCAGCAACGACGGAAACGAGCCTCCGCACATCCACGTGTAGCGCGGGGCGAAGCTCGCGAAGTTCTGGCTCCAGCCAGTCCGTCCTGCCATGAACTCCGGGTTCTCGAGTTCGGAGCGCCGGAAGATCGAGCGGCTCGTCGTCGAGCACCGAGTCGAATTCCTGAGTGCATGGCAGGATTCCTTCCATGAAGCCTGATCCGAAGGCCGTCGGAGTTCGCGTCACGAGCAAGGCTCTGGAAGTCGAGCTCGCCGATGGACGGCGCATCAGCACGCCGATCAGCTGGTTCCCGCGGCTCGCACGCGCCTCGGTGCGCGATCGGGCTCGCTGGGAACTCCTCGGCGGCGGCATCGGCATCCACTGGACAGCGATCGACGAGGATCTGAGCGTCGCAGGTCTCCTGCAGGGCACCTCTCTGCCGAAGGGTGCGCGCCGCTACCCCCGCTCGAATCCAACCACGGATTCCATGCTCGCCCGCGACTCGGCGAAACGACCCTACCGGGTGCGCACGTCGCGAGCTTCACGCAAGAAAGCGGGCCGCGGCTAGGCGGGGAGCTTTCGTGGTTCGGTGACACCTCGCACCTTCACCGAGGGCTGGGGGGCGATGCCGTGCGCAATCGTAATACGGCCGAGTGCGATGATCGACATCACGCCTTTCTCAAGACCACGTCCGCCATCGTCGGCGTGACGCAGCGGCGCGACGGACCCGAGCGCGGTTCTCTCCACACCGCGAGCGCGGCCTCGAGCTCCCTGGGTGACAAGAGACCCGCGGGCACGAGCTTCGGCAGGTACTGCGAGAAGAACTCGTCCATCCAGCGCCACTCGAGCGAGCCGACGGCGCCGCTGCGCGCGATCGGCGCGAGTTGCTCGACGACGAGCCCGCAGCGCTCGGCGAGCTCGGGGATGCGTTCGACGATGTCGATCGTCGCGTTCGCGGCCTTCCAGCTGTGCATGCACGCCTCGACGCCGCGCTCGAACGCGGGGTCGCGCGGGAGCAGCTTCATCGCGGACCAGTCGAGGTACTCCTGCAGCACGACGACGCCGCCCTTCTTCAAGGGACGGATCGCGCGCTCGAGCGCGACGCCCGCATCGGCGACCCAGCAGAAGAGCCAACGCGCGTACAGCGCGTCGACGCTGTCCGGCGGGAGCTCGAGCGTCTCGACGTCGCCGAGGCTCGGTTCGATCCACGCGAGGCCGCGGCGCCGGCTCTCGGCGGCGAGGAACTCGAGGAAACGCGCGCTTCGCTCGCGTGCGATCACCTTGCCCGTGGGCCCGACGACCTGCGCGAGATCGAGCGACGTGAAGCCCGGCCCGGCGCCGAGGTCGAGCACGGTCATGCCCGTGCGCAACCCCGCTCGCTGCCAGAGTGCGTACGCGTGCGCGACCCACGCTTCGTGCTGGAACGAGAGACGGGCGAGCTCCTGCGCGTCGGTGCCGAGGACGTAGTCTTCGCTCTTCATGCGGCGACTGTAGCGTTCCTCGCGTGCCGCGCCGCCGAACCGTGCACGCCGAATTCCATGCGGAACGCGCGCAACGAGCGCGTCCAACCCGTCCGCGCGCCGCGAGCAGGCCTTTCGTCCGCAGTCGGACCCTGCGGAGGCTGGCCCTCCGGACTGCGCGCGATTAACCTCTCTCGCCACCGTGAGCACCCTCCAGCAAGTCCTCCGTCAGGACGGCACGCTCGTCAGCGGCGCCTCTCCCGTGTCCGATGCGCGCATGAAGGAGCTCTTTGTGCACATGGTTCGCGTGCGCGTGCTCGACGAGCGCATGTTGAAGCTCCAGCGCGCCGGCCGCGTCGGCTTCGTCGGCACGGCGAAGGGGCTCGAGGCGGCGCTGATCGGCTCGGCGAGCGTGCTCCGGCCGACGGACTGGTTGTGGTCGGGGTTGCGCGAGGGCGGCGCCGCGGTGATGCGGGGGCTGCCGCTCGGCGAGTACATCGCGCAGATGTACTGCAACTCGAACGACACGGCCAAGGGCCGGCAGATGTGCAATCACTTCCAGCACAAGGGGTCGAACTACCCGAGCTGGTCGAGCGTCATCGGCACGCAGATCCCGCACGGCGTCGGCGCGGCGTACGCGGCGAAGCAGCGCGGGAAGGACGAGGTGCACGCGATCTACTTCGGCGACGGCGCGACGTCGTCGAACGGCTTCCACAGCGGGATGAACTTCGCCGGCGTGTGGAAGGCGCCGTGCTACTTCGTGTGCATCGACAACGGCTGGGCGATCTCGGTGTGCTCGAAGAACCAGACCGCTGCGGAGTCCTACGCGGACAAGGCGGAGGCGTACGGCATCCCGGGCAAGGACGTCGACGGCAACGACGTGCTCGCGTGCCACCAGGCCGCGAAGGAAGCGCACGAGCTCGCGCGCAAGGGCCAGCCGTCGCTGATCGTGCTCAAGACGTACCGCATGCTCGGGCACTCGAGCTCGGACGATCCGTCGAAGTATCGCAGCGACGACGAGGTCGCCGCGTGGGCCGCGAAGGACCCGCTCGAGCGCTTCGAGAAGCTCCTCACGGCGCGCAAGCTGCTCGCGGCGGGCGAGCGTGAGAAGCTGGAGCTCGCGATCACCGCCGAGATCGACGCGGAGATCCACGTGCAGGAGGCGGCGCCGAAGATGGCGCTGAAGACGCTGGTCGAGGACGTCTACGCGGACGTGCCGCTGCACCTGCGCAAGCAGTACAACGCCTTCATCACGATCGCCGAGCGCCTCGGGCACGCGACGCCGGGCGACGGGGCGTTCCCGCTGTAGCGGTTCGCTCGCGGCGTGCGCCGCGACAGCGAGGGGGCGAGAGCCGTGCTTCCCGCGCGCGGAGGGCCCTGCTTTCCGCGCAGAGGAGGAAGCGCCCGCGCCGGCTCCTCCGCTCGTTCCCGTCGCAGGTACGCCTTGCGTAGCCCGTCGAGCGCCCGGCGTGACGGTTTCGCCGGCGCTCGCTACAACCGACACCATGAAGCCGAGACTCTTCCTCCTCGCGTCGCTCGCGTTCGTCCTCGTCCCGTTCCTCCGCGCCGACTCGCCCGGGCCGAACGGGCCCGCTCCCGCGCCGCTCGCGAAGCCCGCGATCGTCGGCGCGAGCGTCAGCGCCGGAGTCGGGCTCGATCCGACGGCGGATGCGTTCCAGGGTCAGGAGTCGAAGCTGCGCCTCGCGAACGTCGTCGACGCGTCGATCGTCGGCGGGCACGACGCGATCGTCGATCTCTCCAGCTTCATGTTCTTCTCCGCGCCGAAGCCGACGGCGAAGAAGAGCGCGAAGGAGGTCGTCGAAGCGAAGCCGAGCGTCGTCGTCGCGCTCGACTACTTGTTCTGGCTGGGCTTCGGGCCTGGGGACGAGAAGGCGCGGCTCGAGCGGCTCGAGGACGGGTTCAAGGCGCTCGAGCCCGTCAAGGCGCCGCTGTTGCTCGGAGATCTGCCGGACTTCAACGGCGTCGAGGTCAGCCGGATGATGTTGTCGCCGGAGGCGATCCCCTCGAAGGAGGTGCTCGCGAAGTTGAACGCGCGCATCGCGGAGTGGGCGAAGCAGCATGCGAACGTCGTCGTCGTGCCGATCGGCGAGATGTTCCGCAAGGTGAACGCGGGGGAGGAGTTCGAGGTGCGCGGGAACAAGTTCGGCAAGGACGCGCGCGGGCGGATCATGCAACAGGATGGGTTGCACACGACGCTCGAGGGGACGTGTGCGTTGTGGGTGCTCGCGGTCGATGCTTGGCTCGCGAAGAAGCCGACCGGCCTCGACGAGAAGGCGTTCGTGCTCGACGTGGCACAACTCGTAGCGAAGGCGCCGACGGCGATGCCCGCCGACGCTTCTGGCGCGGCCAAGTCCGGCAAGCCATCCAAGCCCAGCAAGAAGAAGAATGGCGTCGGCGCGGGGGGCTGAACTCCGGCGGCCTCGAGCCCGCGCGCGTCAGTCCCGCACGATGCGGCAGTCGGAGGCCGTGCCCGCTGGGGAGAACCGCACGACGAGCCACTCCGAGTCGATAGAGAGGAATCCCCGCTCCGGGCCGAGCCAGTAGACGAGGTGCCAGTCGCTGAAGTACGCGGTGGGCGGCGGTTCGCCGAGCTGGGCGACGACCTCCGCCCGCGTTCTGCCGAGGAGCGCGCTCCGCGCGACGAGCCGGTCGGCCATCTCGAGCCGCGGACCACGCCCGTACTCCGCGTCCAGAGCCCACGCGGCTGCATCGAACCCACGCCCCGGGAGGAGGACCAGCTTCGCGCCCCAGGCCACGACGAGCATCGCGAGCAGGACCAGGATCCACCGCCAAGAGCCGCGTCTGGCTTCCATCGAACCAAAGTGTACCGGCGGGTCGATGGACGAGGGAGAGCGGCCGAGGGCTCTGGCCGCCGATGCCTGCGATCCGAGGCTCGAGCTGGGCCTCGAACCGGACCTCACCACATCCGTTCGATGGACCGAGACGCTAATCTGCTCGGCTCCAACCCATGAGCCAGTACGTCCTCACCCATCTCGAGCAGCTCGAGGCCGAGAGCATCCACATTTTGCGCGAGGTGGTCGCGGAGTTCAGCAAGCCGGTGATGCTGTTCTCCATCGGCAAGGACTCGATGTGCATGCTGCGGCTCGCGCAGAAGGCCTTCGCGCCGGGCAAGCTGCCGTTCCCGCTCCTCCACGTGAACACGACGTGGAAGTTCAAGGAGATGATCGCGTTCCGCGACCAGCTCGCGAAGGACGTGGGGTTCGAGCTCCTCGAGTGGATCAATCCGGAGGGCGTGAAGGCCGGCATCAACCCGTTCGACCACGGCACGCAGCGCTACACGCACGTGATGAAGACGGAGGGGTTGAAGCAGGCGCTCGACCACTACGGTTTCGACGCCGCGTTCGGTGGCGCGCGTCGCGACGAGGAGAAGAGCCGCGCGAAGGAGCGCGTCTTCTCCTTCCGCGACCGCTTCCACCAGTGGGATCCCAAGAACCAGCGGCCGGAGTTGTGGAACGTCTACAACGGTCGCGTGAACAAGGGCGAGTCGATCCGCGTGTTCCCGCTGTCGAACTGGACGGAGCTCGACGTCTGGCTCTACGTGCACAAGGAGCAGATCCCGGTCGTGCCGCTCTACTTCGCGAAGCCGCGGCCCGTGGTCGAGCGCGGTGGTGCGTTGATCATGGTCGACGACGAACGCCTGCGCTTGCAGCCCGGCGAGAAGCCCGTGATGAAGGACGTCCGCTTCCGCACGCTCGGTTGCTACCCGCTGACGGGCGCGGTCGAGTCGACGGCGCGCACGCTGCCTCAGGTGATCGAGGAGATGCTCGTGTCGCGCATGTCTGAGCGCCAGGGCCGCGTGATCGACTACGACGAGTCGGGTTCGATGGAGGAGAAGAAGCGCGAGGGGTACTTCTGATGCGCCACGTGACACGCAGGCTCTGGGCGCGAATCCGCTCGAGCATCGGGATCGGCGCGGGCTCGCGCCGCGACGAAGGAGCTCGCTGATGCGCCACCAAGACGAACTCGCGCGCGGCGGCATCGAAGGCTGGCTCGAGCAGTACGAGCGCCAGGAGCTCCTGCGCATCCTCACGTGCGGCTCCGTCGACGACGGCAAGTCGACGGTGATCGGGCGCCTCCTGCACGACGCGGCCGGCGTCTTCGACGACCAGCTCAAGGCGCTGAAGAAGGACTCGACGCGCTACGGCACGACGGGCGAGGAGATCGACTTCGCGCTGCTCATGGACGGCCTGCAGGCCGAGCGCGAGCAAGGCATCACGATCGACGTCGCGTACCGCTACTTCTCGACGCCCAAGCGCAAGTTCATCATCGCCGACACGCCAGGGCACGAGCAGTACACGCGCAACATGGCGACGGGCGCGTCGACGTCCGACCTCGCGATCATCCTGATCGACGCGCGCAAGGGCGTGCTCCCGCAGACGCGCCGTCACGCGTTCATCTGCTCGCTCCTCGGCATCAAACACGTCGTCATCGCCGTCAACAAGATGGACCTCGTCGAGTACGACGAAGCCGTCTTCGAGCGCATCCGCGAGCAGTGCGTCGAGTTCCTCGCGAAGCTCCCCGTCGGCGACGTGCACTTCCTGCCGATGTGCGCGCGCAAGGGCGAGAACATCGTCCAGCGCGCGACGACGATGCCGTGGTACCAGGGCGCGCCGCTGCTCGACTACCTCGAGAACGTCCACATCGCGAGCGACAAGAACCTCATCGATCTCCGGCTGCCCGTGCAGCTCGTCGTGCGGCCCGACCTCGACTTCCGCGGCTGGTCCGGCACGCTCGCCGCGGGCGTCCTGCGCGTCGGCGACGAGGTCGCGGTGCTGCCGAGCGGCAAGAAGAGCCGCGTCAAGGAGCTCTTTTCGGCCGGCGCGCCGCGGAACGAGGTCTTCGCGCCCATGGCCGTGACGGTGACGCTCGAAGACGAGATCGACGCGTCGCGCGGCAACATGTTCGTGCGGCCGAACAACGCGCCGACGCTCTCGAACGTGATCGAAGCGATGGTCGTGTGGATGAACGAGGCCGCGCTCGAGCCGGGGAAGTCGTACCTCCTGAAGCACACGACGCAGACCGTGCCCGCGACGGTGACCGATCTGCGCTACCGGATCGACGTCGAGACGCTGCGCTCGGACGACGCGACGGAGCTCGGCCTGAACGAGATCGGGCGCGTGCGCATCGAGACCGCGCGGCCGCTCGCCGCCGACGCGTACGCGCGCAACCGGCAGACGGGTGCCTTCATCCTCGTCGACCGCCTGACGAACGCGACGCTCGGCGCCGGCATGATCGTCGAGCGCACGCCGTCCGACGAAGCCGTCGATCGCACGCGCCGAGCGCACGATGCGGGCACGAACCTGCGGCGGCACTCGTCTTCGATCGGACCCGACGCGCGCGCCGCGCGCGCGGGCCAGACGCCGTTCGTCGTCTGGTTCACGGGCCTGCCGCGGTCGGGCAAGAGCTCGCTCGCGTACGCGCTCGAGAAGGCGCTCTTCGGGCGCGGCCAGCACGCGCTCGTGCTCGACGGCGAGACGCTGCGCCACGGGCTCTCGTCCGACCTGGGCTTCGCCGAGGCGGACCGCGCCGAGCACGTGCGGCGCGCGGCCGAGCTCGTCCACCTTTTCCACGAGCAGGGTCTGATCGTGATCGCCGCGTTCGTGTCGCCGACCGAGGAGCAGCGCGCGCTCGCGCGCGGGCTCGCGAAGAGCCCGCGGTTCCTCGAGGTCTTCTGCGATGCGCCGCTCGCGACGTGCGAGGGGCGCGACCAGCAGGGGCTGTTCGCGCGCGCTCGCGCGGGCGAGATCGCAAACGTCACGGGCGTCGACCAGCCGTACGAGGCGCCGGTGCGCCCCGATCTGCGCCTCGACACGGCGGGCGTCGGTGTCGAGGCGAACGTCGCGCGCGTGCTCGCCGAGCTCGAGCACCGTGGTTGGATCGCGCGTCTGCCGGCGTGAGCGGTCGGCGCGGCTGAGAGCGAACTCGATCGGAGCTCCGAGGGCTCCTTCCCCCGAAAGCAGTCGAGGCCGGATCCGCGTGGATCCGGCCTCGGCCTTCCCTTCAGGTCACCATGAAGGCGTCGAGCGCCGACTCGGGAGCGGTGGGCGCGGGCTCTTCATTCCGCGGTCGTCCTCCCGGTGCGCGCTCTCCGCGTGCGATCACCAGTCGATGTAGACGCCGTTCGTGACGTTGAACGTCTCGGGCGGGCAGAAGCCCGCGGCGGCGTTGCGGTAGTAGGTCTGGTAGTAGCGGCGAACACCGCTGCCAGGCGTGACCCCGCCGCGCTGCGACAGCGTGACGGTCTCGACGGAGTCGGGGAACGAGCTCGCGCCGCCCACGTTGATCTTCGTGCGCAGTCGCAGCAGCGTGCCGCCGCAGCACCGCACGCCGTCGCCGAACGTCGTGTCGTCGAGGACGTCGCCCTGGAGGTAGATGCACGCGACGCTGGCGGGCATGCCCGTGCCGACGAGCACGACGTCGTCCGTCGGCTGACCGCCGGTCGTGTCGAGCTTGCCGCCCGCGGCGTTGGCGGAGTTCGCGCAGCCGTTGCCCACCGCTCCGTTGTTCGTGCAGGGGCACGGCGTCGTGTGGTCGGTCGAGATACCGTCGCCCGCGCAGAACGGCACGCCGGCCTTGGTGAACTCGATCACCCACGCCTGCGGCTGCGTCGTGCTGAACAGCGAGCCACGCCCGACGATCACTCGGCCGTCGCGGCTGATGCCGAACGGCGTGCCGAGGTCCGTGAACGTGCCGATCGGCGCGCCGAGGTTCAGCAGGTACGAGTAGAGGCTCTGCGTCGGCTGCCCGTCGAGCCAGAGCACCGACTTGCGATCGAAGGGCGAGGACCAGTGGATGCCGACGGCCATCGTGCCGTCGTCGCTGACGTCGGTGGGGATCGGCGACGAGGTCTCACCGGGCAGGTTCGTGAGCGTGGCGACGGTGTTCGTTCCCGCGCTCCAACGCCACGCGACGCCCGGGAGGCCGAACACGTTGTAGCCGACGACCACCGAGGCCGCCGTGTTCGTCGCGAGCGCCTCGCCCAGGCTGAACGTGACGTTGTTCGGGTCCGTGTACGTGAAGCTCGTCTTGACGCCGTTCAGCCAGCGGCAGCCGAGGCGCTGACCGCTCAGGCTGTCCTGCCATCCGACGATCATGTCGCCCGCTCCGTTGATGTCGTTCCCGCGGCTAGCCGGCTGCGAGAACGGCGGCGTGAGGTCGATCGACGTCCCCGTCGACGCGGTCCACCGGAACGCGTGACCGGAGCCGCTCGCCGTCCAACCGAGGCCGGTGATCACCGTGCCGTCCGCGTTCACGGCGTAGACGCTCGTCTCCGAGCCGCCGGAGGTGCCGCCGATGCCCGGGAGCTGCACCCAGCCCGTCGCCTGGCGCCAGTACGACGCGCGCTTGATGCCGTCGAGGCCGACCGTGTCCGCGACGACGGTCTGACCGTCGGTCGAGACCTTGACGTTCGTGCCGCTCGCGACGGCGCCAAGCGACACGAAGCCACCGGCCGGAGTCAGAGGAACGCGCCCGATCCATCCACGCCCGCGACGAGCGTCACCCCGCCCGCCGTCGTGGCGTCCATCGGTGAGGAGCCGTTCGGGAACTGGTAGAAGTTCGGCGCTTGTGCCGAGGCCGTCGCCGCGAGCACGGCGATCGAGAGGAGGAGGGAGGAGGATCGCATGATAAGGAACTCCCGTGCGCCGGCGGAGGGCGCGAGGTCGTGACGTGGCCGAGTTGGGGGACCACGGGAAAGTGTGCGGCGGGCCGAGGGGCGCGGGTATTGCACTTTGGGGCGATGGGCCCGGCGCCCCGCACCGCGCGGGCAGGTTCGGGGGACGGTGGCGCCCCGCACCGCGCGGGCCGCTCAGGGGGACGGTGGCGCCCCGCACCGCGCGGGCCGCTCAGGGGGACGGTGGCGCCGCGTACAGCGCGGACAGGTTTCGGAGGACGGTGGAGCCCCGCACCGCACCGGGGGCATGGGCGGAGGCCGCGGGATCGTCAATACTGGGCGTGTGCCCCGGTCGCCTCTTCCTCGAACGAGCGCTCCCCCCACGCACCCCGCGGGGAGGAGCGGTGCATGAGCGGATTCCGCGGAGAGGGGCGACGCGCATGACCGTTCCGGTAGCGCGGACGTTTCGGGCGCGCTGCGCTCGCGCGCTCCTCGCCGTGCTCGTGAGCGCGTTCACGGTGACCTCCGCGCTCGCGCAGGGAGAGGACACACGTCCGCTCGACCTGTGGCTCGCGCGCTGGTGGAACATCTCGAACGGCCTGCCGCAGAGCACGATCAACGACCTCTTGCAGACGCAGGACGGCGAGCTGTGGATCGCGACGTTCGGCGGGCTCCTCCGGTTCGACGGCGTCTCCTTCCGGAGCTTCGACCTCACCACGCTGCCCGACCTCGACTCGATCCGCGTGACGGCGCTGACGGCCGATCCGCGCGGCGGGGTCTGGTTCGCGACGCAATCCGGCTTCGCTGCGCGGCTCGAGCACGACCGGATCGTCGAGTCGACGAGGCTCGACCATCGGCGCGAGGTCGTCGCTCTGGTGCGCCACGCCGACGGCGCGGTGTGGGTCCAGACGAGCATGGGCTCCGTGCACCGCTTCGCGAACGAGGCGTGGACCGAGCTGCTCGCTCCCGGCCGCGGCGGGGAGTACGAGGGGATCGAAACGGGTGCCGACGGCACGGTCGCCGTCGCGAACGGTCGCCAACTCGTCTTGTTCCGAGCGGATGGCTCGGAGCGTGAGCGCGTCGAAGCGCCCGCGCGCATCCTCTCCGTCGCACCGCGCAGCGACGGCGGCTTCTGGATCGGCCTCGAGGACGGCCCGGCGCGTCTACGTGAGGGAGTGATCGAGCGCTTTTCGAGCGTTCCGCCGATCACGTTGAAGGTCAGCGCGCTTCGCGAAGACGGACGCGGAAACGTGTGGCTCGGCACCCCGCGCGGTGCCGCCTGCATCGCGATCGACGCCTCTCGCGGACCGCGGATCGTCGTCGGCTCGGCGGAGCAGTTGCCTCCGGGCTTCGAGGTGCGCGCCCTGCTCTTCGACCGCGAGGGCAACCTGTGGACGGGCTCCACGAACGCGGGTCTGATGCGACTGCGCCCCAACCGCATCGACACGCCGGGGCTCGAGAAGGGGCAGCTTCCCGTGAGCGCGCTCTGTGACGACGGCACGGGCGGCGCTTGGGTCGCGCTCGGGAACCGCGGTCTCGCTCACATCGACGCGGGCGAGCGGCGCATGCGCTTCGAAGCGCTCGGCATCCCACCCGGCTCCAACTCGAGCGTGCACTCGCTCCTCTTCGACGCGCGCGGACGCGTCTGGGCCGGTGTCAACCAGCACTGGTACCGGAAGAACCCCGGGGAGACCGAGAGCTTTGCCCTCGTGCTCGACGGGCGCGTGTTCAAGTCTCGCACCGGTCCCGCAGTCGCGCGGCCCGACGGCGAGGTGTGGCTCTCGAGCAACACGGGAGCGCTCGTGCGCGTCGCGACCGACGACCGCGTGGTCGAGGAAGACGCGCTCCACGTCACGCCGAACGTGATCGTGAACGGAGCTTCCGACTCGTTGTGGATCGGTGCCGACGGAGTGCTCATCCACCGCGCCGCGGACGGCGCCGCGAAACGGTACGCACGCGCGGAAGGACTGCCGGGCGGCAGCGTGCGCGATCTCCTCGTCGACCAGGACGGCTCCGTGTGGATCGCGACGTACGGCGGGGGGCTCGCGCGCCTTGCGCACGGCCGCATCGAGCGTCTCTCGCGGCTCGAAGGCCTGCAGGACAACTCGCTCACGCGCATCCTCGACGATGGCGACGGACGATTCTGGATCCTGTCGAACCTCGGGCTGATGGTCGCCGAGCGCGACGACCTCCTCGACGCGCTGTCGGGTCGCCGATCGCGCGTCTCGCCCGTCGTGATCGGCCCGGAAGGCGGCATGAACGAGGCGAATTACGGCCTGCCGGCCGGGTTCCGTTCGAGTTCCGGCGAGCTGTGGTTCGGCACGATCCAGTCGACGGTGCGCGTCGACGCGAAGCGCTTCCCGTGCAACCGGGTCCCGCCCGTGGCGAGCATCGAACACGTGCGCGCGGACGAACTCGAGCTCCCGACCGGCGGGACGCCCGAGGTCTCCGACGGAACGCGGCGCGTCGAGTTCGAGTACACCGCGTTCGCGCTGTCCGCGCCCGAGCGCGTCCGGTTCCGCTACCAACTCGCGGGCTACGACGAGGATTGGGTCGACGGCGGCGAGCAGCGCCGCGCCGCGTACACGGGGCTGTGGCCCGGTCGCTACACGTTCCGCGTCCTCGCGCGCAACGAAGAAGGCGTCTGGGGCGATCGCCCGGCGGAGCTCGCGGTCGTGGTGTTGCCGAGCTGGTGGCAGACCGGCTGGTTCGGCGCGGCCGCGGTCGCGTGTCTCGCTGCTCTGCTCTTCGGCGCGCACCGCATGCGCGTGTCCGTGCTCGACCGCCGTGCGCGGGTGGAGCTCGAGCTCGCGCGCGCGCGCGCCGACGCGGAGCAGCGCGAGTCGCGCCTGCGCGAGGAGCTCGCGCACGTCGCCCGCGTCGCCACCGCCGGCGAGCTCGCGACGTCGCTCGCGCACGAGGTCAACCAACCGCTCGCCGCGATCGCCACGAACGCACAAGCGGGTCGGCGCTTCCTCGCGCGCGACGCGTACGCGCGCGAGGACCTCGACGAGATCCTGCGGGACATC
Source organism: Planctomycetota bacterium (assembly GCA_016714045.1). GTDB lineage: Bacteria > Planctomycetota > UBA1135 > UBA1135 > JADJNY01. Next base: position 250,152 of record JADJNY010000002.1, read on the forward strand.
TCGCAGGAAGCGCAGCGGGCCTCCGAGGTCATCCGTCGGCTGCGCGAGTTCCTGCGCAAGCACGCGAGTGAGCGCAAGCGCCTCGATCTCGCCCAGGTCGTCAGCGACACGCTGCCGCTCGTGCGTCGCGAGCTCGCCGACGGGCGCATCGAGGTCGTGCGCGACCTCGATGCGGACCTGCCTGCGGTCGATGCGGACCCGGTCCAGCTCCAGCAGGTGCTCGTGAACTTGATCAAGAACGCCTGCGAGGCGATGGCGGGCCAGGAGGGCGCCCGCCGGATCACGCTCGCGACGCAACGAGTGGAGGGCCGCGTGGAGCTCGCGGTGCGCGACACCGGGCCGGGCCTCGCACTCGACGTGTCCCGCAGGCTGTTCGAGCCCTTCGTCACGACGAAACCGACCGGGATGGGCCTGGGGCTCGCCATCTGCCGCTCGATCGTGGAAGCTCATGGAGGGCGCCTCTCCGCGGAAGGCGCGCCCGGCGGTGGGACGACGTTCCGTGTGGAGCTTCCCGCGTGCCCGAACGAGAGTGCGAACCCATGAGCGCACGGAGCACGGTCTTCCTGGTCGACGACGACGACGGGTTGCGGCGCGCGACCGCGCGTCTCCTCGCGGCGCACGGCTTCGAGGTGCGTGCGTTCGGCTCGGCCGAGGAGTACCTCGCCGCATTCGACCCGCGCGCCGCGGGCTGCCTCCTGCTCGACCTGCGCATGCCGGGCACGAGCGGCCTCGAGCTGCAGCAAGAGCTCGCGCGCCGCGGCTCTCCTCCGCCGATCGTGTTCTTGACGGGCCACGCCGACGTGCCGGCGAGCGTGATGGCGATGAAGCGCGGCGCGATCGACTTCCTGGAGAAGCCGGTGCGTGAGGAGGAGCTCGTCGCGGCGATCGAGCGCGCGCTCGCCCTCGATGAGGAGCAGCGGATCCAGCGTGAAGAGCTCGAGGCCCTCGAGCGTCGCTACGCCGCGCTGACGCCGCGCGAGCGCGAGGTGCTCGCAGAAATGCTCGCGGGTCAGCTCAACAAGCAGGCGGCGTACTCGCTCGGCATCGCGGAGCGCACGGTCAAGCTCCACCGCTCGCGCGTGATGGAGAAGATGGGCGCGGGCTCGCTGCCGGAGCTCGTGCGCATGGCCGGGCGCCTCGGCGTGAAGCCTGCCACCGGTTGACGGGGGCTCCGTTCGATCCGACCGCGGCGGGGGAGCGGTCGTGGGACGCGCGCGTTCCCGAGCTCGCGGACACGCGCCCTGCCTGAAAGTGCAATGGACGCGCGCACGCTCGCGGTGGAGGATTCACGAGACGCCCGCGACGGCGTGCTCGAAGCGCTCCGCTTCGGGTGCGCTCGCCGCCTCCACCGCAGTTTCGGTGGACACGGGCCGGCTCACCCGTGAAGTCCAGAGGCACCATTTTTCTCGTCGACGACGACGACGCGCTCCGGCGCGCCACGCAGCGCCTGCTCCAGGCCTGCGGCTTCCAAGTGCGTGCGTTCGCGTCGGCCGAGGCGTTCCTGCGCGCCTTCGACCACGCCGAACCGGGCTGCATCCTGCTCGATTTGCGCATGCAGGGGCTCAGCGGGCTCGAGCTCCAGCAGCTCCTCCTCGATCGCGGCACGTCGCCGCCGATCGTGTTCTTCACCGGACACGCGGACGAAGCCGCGCGCGAGCACGCGCTGGAGAAGGGCGCCGTCGCGTTCCTGAAGAAGCCCGTCCGCGAGGAGAGCCTGATCGAGGCGCTGGAGCGCGCGCTCGCGAAGGACGCGCTCGACCGGCACGCCGACCCGGGCTCGACGTCGCTCCAGGCCGCGACCTGAGGTCGGTCGGAGCGCGTTCGGCGCTCGTCGGGTTCGCGTCCCGCGCCTTCGAGCAGGCGTCTCGCACGAGGAGTCCGTCCTCCTCGGCCGTGCTCCGCGCGGGCCGGCGAAGCGCTCGATCCGGCGCCGGACTGCCCGAAGGTGCAATGGTCGGCGAGCGCGAAACGGCGGAGCATTCGGAAGCGGCGCGCGTTCTCCGGCAGGAGCGAGCGGTCGCGAGGCGCGTGGATCCAGGCCATCACCCTGACCCCGCCGGATGTTCTCCCACGCCCTGCCGGGCGAAGCACAGCGGGCGATTGGATCGCCCCCGGACACCGCCGGTGTCCGCGCGCGGCGATCTGCATCGAACCCACGATCACACCAGCATCAGGAGTCGGAACATGTCGAACAAGCACCTCAGGACGCTCGCGACGGCGCTCGCCGCGACAGCGGGCCTCGCCTCTCTCGCGAACGCGCAGAGTCTCCTCCAAACGAACGGTCGCGTCATCGCCACGAACGACGGACAGGTCCCCGGCCTCGCGGCCGGCATCGTCTTCGGCGGCACGAGCACGTTCGACATCCCGTGCATCACCGAGAGCGGCGACGTCCTCTTCCGCGGCCGATTCACGGACCCGACGGGTCTGCTCGGCGTGACGCCGCTGAACGACCGCGCGATCTTCGTCGGTTCGACGGCGGGGAGCCTCGCCATCCTGGCGCGCGGCAGCGACGCGGCTCCGGGTCTGCCCGGTGTCACGATGAACACGGGCACGACGACGCAGGTCGGCGGCTCTCCGCGGTTCAGCGCCGATGGGGACACGTTCTGGTGCGCGCCGCTCTCCGGCGCGGGCGTGACGACGGCGAACGACACTGCGATCTTCGGTGGTCCGGTCGGAAGCCTGGCGCTCTTCGTGCGCGAAGGCGACGCCGCCCCGGGAACGGTGGGAGCGACGTTCAGCTCGAGCCTCTCGAACCTCAGCCACCAGCCGACGGGCATCAACAGCGCGGGCCGCATCCTGTTCCAGAGCTCCACGCTCGGCGGCGACACGGCCACGTCGAACAACGCAGGCTGGTGGACCGGAGCCCCGGGCGCGCTCGAGCTCGTCCAGCGCAAGGGCGACACCGTTCTCGGCGGAGCCGTGGTCAGCGCGCTCGGCTTCATCAGCCAGATGAACGAGTCGGGCCAGGTGCTCCACGACGAGTCGCTGTCGACGACGCTCGGCACGACGCCGGCGACGACGGCCAACGACAAGACGCTGTTCGTCTACACGCCGGGCGTCGGGAACGCGCTCGTCCTCCGCGAAGGCGACTCGGCGCCCGGCACGGCCAGCGCGCTGTTCGCCAACAGCTCGAGCAGCTGGTCCGTCAGCACGGCCGCGAACACGTTCAACGCGAGCGGCAACACCCTCCTGAACCTCGAGCTCTTCAGTGGCGACGTCCTCTCCGGCGTCAACGACCGCGGCCTCTACTACGGCGGGACGAGCGGCCTGACGCTGATCCTGCGCAAGGGTGACAACGTGCCTTCGCTCCCCGGCGTGACGTATGGAAACGTCAACACCTCGAGCATGTGCCTCGTCAACTCCGGGCGCATCGCGTTCCAGTGCGCGCTCGCGGGCGGCGGCATCACGACCGCGAACGACGGCGTGATCATGACGGGTGACGCGAACAACCCGAGCAGCCTGCAGATCATCGTCCGCGAAGGCGACCCGGCTCCGGGTACCGTCGGCGCGACGATCTCGGGTTTCCTCGCGCAGTCGATGCAGTTGAGCCCGCGCGGCCAGATCGTCTTCCTGTGCGACTTCGCCGGCGGCGACACGGGCGCCAGCAACTTCGCGGGCGCTTACCTGTGGGATCCGCAGTCGGGCCTGCACCTCTTGAACCGCTACAACGACTCGCTCGAGGTCCGTCCTGGCGTGTTCAAGAGCACGACGAGCACCGGTACGCTCCAGTTCAACAACGGCAACGGCTCGCCGCTGAACTTCAACTCGAAGGGCCAGCTCGTCACGCGCCAGAACTTCTCCGACGGCTCCGCGGCGATCATCGTCGTCGACCCGCCGAACTCGTCCATGAGCTTCTGCGCCGGCGACGGCATCGCGACGGACCACACGACGCCCTGCCCCTGCGGCAACAACGGCGCGGCGGGCAACGGCTGCGCGAACTCCACGAACGTGAACGGCGCGAACTGCGCGCTCACCGGCTCGACGTTCCTCGACACGGCGACGCTGTCCGCGTCGGGCATGCCGGCGACCTCGTCCTGCATCTACCTCCAGGGCGACGCGCTCGACGACACCACGTTCGGCGACGGTGTTCGTTGCACGGGCGGCAGCCTCATCCGTCTGCGCACGCGCATCAACGTGGCGGGAGCGAGCACGTTCCCCGACTCGACGGACACGATCACGCTGTCCGCTCGCGGCGGCGTCACGCCGGGCAGCGGCGATCGTCGTTACTACCAGGTGTACTACCGCAACGCCGCGGGCCTCTTCTGCCCGCCCGAGACGTTCAACGTCTCGAACGGCGTCGTGATCGACTGGTGATTCGCGCGTCCTCCGCCCCCCTGCGGAGGACGGTGATCACGCTCCGGCGAGGCCGGCTGCCTAGTGCAGTCGGCCTCGCTCTGTTTCAGGCGTCGTCGACGGGGTTGGAGACCGCCGAGCCGCGCACGAGCAACGCGCTCGCGTCGCTCGTGGACCCGCTACGCGCCGCGCGCAGCGCCGTCACCGCCTCGGGCAGAGCGTACTGCTCGCCCGAGTAGCCGCTCACGAAGCGACCGCCGCGCACCTCGCCCGAGAGCTCCAGCTCGCGCAGCACGCGCACGAGGTCGCGCCAAGGCAACGGCCAGCGCTCGTCAGCGACGGCGGCACGGAAGACGACGCCGTAGCGGCGCAAGAGGACGCGCGCGCCGAAGAGCGCGGCGGAGTGCCCGTCGGGGGGCCGGGCCCGAGCTCGTGGGGCGGAGTAGGCTCCATCTCCCGCCGCCGACGAGCGGCGTGCGGCGTTGGTCGCTCGGCTTCAGGAGCGCGCGCAGCGAGGCGAACGAGTCGTTCGTGACGGCTCCGAGTCCGACGAGCTCGATCAGGCCGCGCTCGACGTCGCTCGGCAAGAGCTTGGCCGCGCGCGCGAGGTCGTCCTGGAACAGCGCGCCGCGCTGCTCGAGCACGTCGAGCACGGCGCGCGCGGGCCACGAGATCGCGGTCGTGTCGGCGGGCGGCGCGAGCGCGAGCCAATGCTCGAGCTCGTCACGCGGCACGAGCGCGATCGGCGTCGCGCGCGGCGCGGTCTTGCCGCTCGCCCACAAGCGGCCCCAGGCGACGCGGCCCGTCAGGCACAGCTCGTCGAGCCACTCGGGGCGGTACTCGCGCACGCGCGGCGCGAAGAGGCGCTTCTCCCACGCGGCGGCGTGCGCTTCGACGCCGGCGAGCTGCCGAACGAGCGCGTACACGCCACCGGGGCCTTCGACGCGCGATTCGACGTCGAGGTGCTGCCAGCGCGCGAGGAAACGGAGCCACTCCGCCGTCGCCACGGGCGCGATCGCGCGGCGCAGCGTCTCGAGCGTGCGGTTGCGGATGCGCGCGAGCAAACGCCGGTCGCACCACGCCTCGCGGCCGCCGATGGAGGTCCGCATCGCGCGGCCTTCGCTCTCGAGCTGCGCGAGGAGGGCTGCGAGGTCGCGAGCGCGCTCGTGCGGCACAGGCGCGACGGAGCGCGGCGAGGGCTCGCGCTCGTTCACGCCGGCGGCATGGGAAGCGCTGCCCAGCACCTCGAACGGATCGATGCGCGGATCGTCGGCGAAGACGGGCCCGAGCGCTTCCATGCGACCGCGCAGCATCACGAGCGGATCCCGCGACGACTCGCGCGCCATCCACGCGGAGCGCGCGCGTTCGACGCGGCCCTCTGCATGCAGCGCGTCCATCCACGCGCGCCACGGCTCCGCCTCGTCGTCGCGGATCCAACCGATCCAGAGCAACGCCTCGTGCAGCTCCTCCGCGTCGCGCGGATCGGGCCACGCCTCGGCGCGCACGGCCTCGATCGCGGCGGGATCGAGCGCGCCGAGCGGGTTCGCGCGCCGCGGGTCCGCGTGCCGTCGCGCGTGGACGGCCTGTGTGCGTCGCTCCTCGAGCGGTGCGTCGTCGAGGAACGCGTACGGCCGCGCGGCGAGCACCGAGCGCGCGAGCGGTGACGGCTCGTCGACGTCGCGCGCTACGCGCTCGATCGCGCCGCTTTCGAGGCCCTGCAGGAGCTCAACGAGCCCGTCGAGGTCCATCGCCTCGTGCAGGCAATCGTGGATCGTCTGCCCGACCATCGGGTGTTCCTCGGGCACGTCGAGGTCGCCGGGCGGGAGGTTCTCGCCGCACGCGACGGCGTCGGGGAACGCCTGCGCGAGCAGGTCGTCCGCGCGCATGCGCAGGATCGGCGGCGGGACGCGCTTGGCACCTTGGCTGCGCTCCAAGAGCAGCGCGCGCGTCACGTTCCAGCGCCAGCGCGTGCCGAACTGCGGCGTCGCGAGGACCGCTTGCACCAGGAGCGCGCGCACCGTCGCCGCACGCAGGTAGTCGAAGACCTCCTCGAGGGCGAACGAGTGCTGCGGGCCGAGCGACAACACGATCGCGTCCTCGTTCGCCGCGGCCTGCAGCTCGAACCCGAAGTGGCGGCAGAAGCGCTTGCGCAGCGCGAGCCCGAACGCGCGGTTCACCTTGCTGCCGAACGCGGAGTGCACGACGAGCTGCGTGCCGCCCGCTTCGTCGAAGAAGCGCTCGAGCACGATGCGCTTCGTCGTCGGCATCGCGCCGAGCGCCGCGCGCGCCTCTTCGAGGTACGTCGCGAGCGCGTCGGCCGCCGCGGGCGGGAGCGCGCACTCGCGCGCGAGCCACTCGCGGTCGTGGCCGCGCTCGCGCACCTCGGAGAAGGACGCGGAGAGCTCGTTCGAGCGCGCGGGCGCTTCGCCGAACCAGAAGGGGAGCGACGGCGGCACGCCGTGCGCGTCCGCGACGCGCAACGTGCCGCGCTCGAGTCGTAGGATCCGCCAGGACGTCGCGCCGAGCTGGAATACGTCGCCCGCGCTCGACTCGATCGCAAAGTCCTCGTCGACGGCGCCGACGAGCGTGCCCTCGGGCTCGAGCACGACGCGGTACTGCGTCGTGTCGGGGATCGCGCCGCCGGACGTGATCGCGACGAGGCGCGCGCGCCGTGTGCCGCGCAACCGCGCGCGTGGGGCGCCGTGCTCCCCGCGCTGGCCGCGCACATCGGGCTCCCCGCGCTCATCGTGCTCCGCGTGCTCCGCGTGCTCCGCGTGCTCCGCGGGCTCCGCGGGCTCCGCGGGCACGAGCGCGCGGTGCAGGAGCGCCTTGCGGCCGTCGGTGTGGAGGGCCACGAGCGCATCGAAGCGCTCGCGCGCGAGCCCGCGGTACGGCTCCGCGCGCGTGAATGAGGCGAAGAGCGCGTCTTCGTCCCACGTGGCGCACGCGCACTCGGCGACGATCTGCTGGGCGAGGATGTCGAGCGGCGCGCGCGGCATCCGCAGCCGATCCAGCTCGCCGCGGCGCACCGCGCGCAGGATCGCGGCCGTCTCGCACAGCTCGTCCTGCGTCAGCGGGAAGATGCGGCCCTTCGGCACGCGCCCGACGCCGTGGCCCGCGCGGCCGACGCGCTGGAGGAACGTCGCGATCGTGCGCGTCGCGCCGACCTGCACGACGAGGTCGACGTCGCCGATGTCGATGCCGAGCTCGAGCGACGCCGTCGCCACGAGGGCGGCGAGCTCGCCGCGCTTCAGGCGCTCCTCCGCGGCGAGGCGGCGCTCCTTCGAGAGGCTCGAATGATGACAGCCGACGCGCTCGGGGCCCAGGAGCTTGCCGAGCTCCGCCGAAGCGCGCTCGGCGAGCTTGCGCGTGCCCGCGAAGACCAGCGTCGTCCGATGCGCGCGGACGAGCTCGACCGTGCGCGCGTAGATCTCGCTCCACGTCTCGTGCGAGCAGACGGTCTCGAGCGGCGAGGGCGGAAGCTCGACCTCGAGGTCGAGCTCGCGCCGATGCCCTTCGTCGATCACTTCGACGTCGCGTCCCGCGCCGCCCAGGAAGCGCGCGACCACGTCGATCGGCTTCTGCGTCGCGGAGAGCCCGATGCGCTGAGCGCCGGGCGCGAGCGCGTCGAGTCGCTCGAGCGAGAGTGCGAGATGCGCGCCGCGCTTGTCGCCGATCACGGCGTGGATCTCGTCGACGATCACGGTGCGCACCGTCGCAAGGAGCTTGCGCCCGCTCTCGCTCGTGAGGAGGATCGCGAGGCTCTCCGGCGTCGTGACGAGGACGTGCGGCGGCGTCCGCAGCATTCCAACGCGCTCCTTCGCCGGCGTGTCGCCGGTGCGCACGGCGACGCGCACCTCGGGCAGCGCAGGGTCGAGCTCGCGCAAGCGCGCGAGCGGTGCCGCGAGGTTCTTCTGCACGTCGTTCGACAGCGCCTTGAGCGGCGAGACGTAGAGCACGCGCGTCTCGTCGGGCAGCGCGGACGCCGCGCGCGCATTCGAGGCGATCCCGGCGCCTGAAACGGAGCCTGCGACCTGCTCGTCCAGCGTCGAATCGTTCGTTCCGACGCCCTTCGCGCGCTCCGCCGCCTCGACGAACAACGCGTCGAGCGCCGACAAGAACGCCGCGAGCGTCTTGCCCGAGCCCGTCGGCGCCGCGATCAGGACGTGCATCCCCGCGCGGATCGCGGGCCAGCCGCGCACCTGCGGCGCGGTCGGCGCGCCGACGTCACGCGCGAACCAGGCGCGGATTGTCGGGTGGAACGGGGTGAGCGCCATGATCGGGCGCACATTGTAGTCGCAGCTCGCGCCCGCGAGCGCGAGGGTAGTCGCAGCTCGCGCTCGCGAGCGCGGGGGTCGTCGCAGCTCGCGCTCGCGAGCGCGGAGCCCGGCTCGGTCGGCGAGTCTGGACGCGCATCGCGCGCGAGCACGCGTCGTGGTCGCGCCGGTCGGGGCGCGCGGTCGCCCGCTTCGCGGCGCGAGTCAGAGCCTCTTGAACTCGATCAGCTTGTCGCCGCGCGTGTAGGCGAGCCCCGTCATGCCGTTCGTGAGCGGCTCGTACATCGTCCCTTGGCCGGGCCAAACGAACTCGCCCTCGGAGCCGTCGTCGAAGCGCAGCGTGAAGAAATAGACGGTCGTGCTGCCCTTGCCCTTCACCGCGGTCTCGCTGCGGCGCTCGACGACGATCGCGGGCCGGCGCAGCATCGATCGCGCGTCCGAGACCTTCTTCACGGCCGATGCGCGCGCGAGCAGGGCGATCGCGGCGAAGATCCAGACGCCCGTGCCGACGTTCCACGCGAGCTCGCCCGTGTCGCCGTGGCGCGCCCAACCGACGAGGCCCGTCACGAGGCCGATCGCGAAGAACACGCCCGCGAGCGTGCGCAGCTTGCGATACGTGGCGAGCGTCTGCTGGTCCGACGGCGTCCACAGCGCGAGCAGCGCGAACTCGGGCTTCTCGCGCAGGCGGCGCAGGCGCAAGACGGTCTCGTCGCGCCCCGACACGTCCTTGCCGCCGAGCTGGAGCGGCGTCGCGCAGTATGCGCACAAGGAAAGGTCGGGACGCTTGAGCTTCGCGCCGCAGTTGGGGCAGTGGGTGCGGAGGGCGGAGTCCGTGCTCGCGGTGTCCGTGCTCATGAGGGCGAGGAAGCATATCCCCGCTCCGCCAAGGCTGCACGGTGTTGGACCGCCGATCGCGTGCGGCGGACGGGTCGCAAGCGCCCTCGATCCGGGCGAAGGCCCGTCCCGCTGGCTACGGCGCGACTCCGAAGCACACCGCGTCGGAGAGCCCGCTGGCGAAGCCCGAGGGATCGGCGGGGTCGCGGTACCAGTACTGCGCGTAGACGAGCGCTCCGGGGACCAAGAAGGGATCGGCGCCCGACTGGATGCGCGCGTTGAAGTCGTAGGAGAACGCGCCGGTGCAGGGCGCGGGGCCGCCGAGCGAGTCTTGACCGCGCGTCCTGCGCGTCGGCTGCAAGACGCAGTAGGTCCCGCCCTGGAACGGCTGCGCGTCCTTCGCGAAGCCGTAGAAGAGGAAGCCGCGGCGGTGCGGGACGACGTTCGACGCGGTGACGAGGAACGGAGTCGCGCTCGATGCGCTCGCGCTGCCGCTGAAACCGATCGACGGCACGCAGCCTTGCGAGTTGAGCTTGCCTTCGCAGTAGACGCTCGGTCCCGGCGCGTACGTCGCGTCGTACGGGATCGCGCCGATGTCGGCGCGTGAGCCGTCGGGATCGAGCGGGCTCGCGGGATCGCCCGCGTCGATACAGACGGAGCCCGGCTTCAAATGAATGTCGCCCGACGCGACGTTCCACAGGCCCGGATCGCCCGGCACGTTCCCCACGAGTACCCGACGACCGTGCAGTGGTCGATGCGCGCCAGATCCGAGAAGAACACGGCCGCTCCCAACGTCGTCGGCGTGGCGAGGAGGATGCACTGCTCCAGTGAAGCGCCGAAGAGCGCCACCGAGTCGACGCGGAAGCCGACGAGGCGCGAGGACGAGTGCGGGACGTCGTCGCCGAGCTGCACGTAGCCCGCGATGCGCGTCGCGAGCGGACCCGCGCTGCTCTCGACGGTGAGGACCTTGAACTGGTAGTCGACGTTCTCGGTGTACGTCCCCGGTGCGACGAGGATGCGATCGCCGCTCACGGTCATTGATTGTTGGACCGCGTACTGGATGCTCGTGTACGGGTTCGCGACCGTTCCGTTCCCCGGCGCCGCGGCGCTCGCGTCGACGTACCAGGTGGTCTGGGCCTGGAGGTTCGCCGCCGAGACGAGGACGACGAGAACGGTGGACACGGTGGTGAGCGATCGTGTGTTCATGCAGAGGCTCGCTTGGGCTCAGGGCCGTTGCCCGGTGCAGAGGCGGAGTCCGACACGCATGGCTGCGGGGACTCGAACCGCTTCCAACAATCCCGGGAAGATCGAACGGTCCGCAGGCCAAGGTCGCGAAGTCCGCGTTCAGGGTGCGACGCCGAAACAGAGCGCGTCGGAGAGCCCGCTGGCGAAGCCCGAGGGATCGGCGGGGTCGCGGTACCAGTACTGCGCGTAGACGAGCGCTCCGGGGACCAAGAAGGGATCGGCGCCCGACTGGATGCGCTCGTTGAAGTCGTAGGAGAACGCGCCGGTGCAGGGCGCGGGGCCGCCGAGCGAGTCTTGACCGCGCGTCCTGCGCGTCGGCTGCAAGACGCAGTAGGTCCCGCCCTGGAACGGCTGCGCGTCCTTCGCGAAGCCGTAGAAGAGGAAGCCGCGCCGGTGCGGGACGACGTTCGTCGCGGTGACGAGGAACGGAGTCGCGCTCGATGCGCTCGCGCTGCCGCTGAAACCGATCGACGGCACGCAGCCTTGCGAGTTGAGCTTGCCTTCGCAGTAGACGCTCGGTCCGGGCGCGTACGTCGCGTCGTACGGGATCGCGCCGATGTCCGCGCGCGAGCCGTCGGGATCGAGCGGGCTCGTGGGATCGCCGGCGTCGATGCACGGCGAGCCGGGCCTCAGGCGCGCATTGCCCGACGCGACGTCCCACAAACCCGGATCGCCCGGCACGTTCCCGTCCGAGGTCGAACCGAAGCCCGCGCTGTACCTCGGCAAGAAGAGCGCTCCGGCGGGGGAGACGTTGCCCCAGGCATTGCCCCACGCGATCGAGTTCTCGAGTTCGATCGTGCCTCCGTAGGGCTGGCCCACGATGCCCTCCAGGTTGCCGATGATCGTCGACGATTCGATGCGACAGGTCGTGCACTCGATGCCGGCGAGCGACGTGCAGTCGCGGACGATGCAGCGCCGCACGGTACCCGGTCCGCCGTAGACGCCCGAAACCTGCGTCGTCGTGGTCACGGTGAAGCCCTCCAGCACCGTCGCCGTGAGGGAACCCGACAGCACCACACCGTCGTCCCCGGACGTCGCGAGGATCGTCGTCACGAGCGGACCTTGGCTGCTCTTGACCGTGATCGACTTCGTGATGAGCAGCGACTCCACATAGGTCCCTGGGGCGGCGAGCACCGTGTCGCCATCCAAAGTCGTGGGCCGGTCGATCGCGTACTGGAGGCTCGCGTAGGGGCTCGTCGGGGTGCCGATCCCCGGAGGGACGGCGCCGGCATCGACGAACCACGTCGTCTGCGCGTGCAACGCGGGGAGCGGGAGCGAACTCAGGGCGAGGAGCGCGAACAGGGAAGGACGCATGGGAACTCCGCGGTCGATTGGAAGGCGGTGGTTGGGAGCCGTGAGATGGACGGCTCCCCCGCATGGTGGCGCGGGTCCAGCAGACGGTTGCAATCAAGTTGTCCTTGTTTCGCCGCCGGCGCTCGCCACCCAAGTCGTGGGAATGGAGGGCGGTCGGGAGCTGCGCTCCCAGCGGAGAAGCCGCCGGGGAAGGGACGTGATGGAGCGCGGCATGTGCTCCACATCGCGGACCGCGCGCAAGCCCGCTCCAACGGGCCGGCCCGTGCTCGCGCGGGGACCGATGGAACTTCGGCAACGAGCGAGAGCCAAGGGGAGGACGTGCGCGCCGCGCGAAGGTCCTCGAACGTCGTCGCTCGGTGCCGACCCCGTCCTACCTTCGAGTCACCCTCGCCGGGCCGAGGACGCGTCCCTAGAATGCTTCGCCCTCGAACGGAGCATCGCCCCATGAGCAAGAAGGTCCTCGTCATCGGCGCCGGTCCGGCCGGCTACGTCTCTGCCATCCGCCTCGCCCAACTCGGGCTCCAGGTGACGGTCGTCGAGAAGGAGTACCTCGGCGGGACGTGCCTCAACGTCGGCTGCATCCCGAGCAAGGCGCTGATCGCCGCGGGCTCCTTGCTGCACAAGATCGGCGAGGCGAGCACGATGGGCATCACGGCGACGGGCGTGAAGCTCGACGTCGAGAAGCTCGTTTCGTGGAAGGCAGGCATCGTCGCGAAGCTCACCGGCGGCGTCGGCGGGCTCCTCAAGAACCACAAGGTCGAGGTCGTGATGGGCTCGGCGAGCTTCGTCGACCGCAACACGGTCAACGTGAAGACGAAGGAGGGCGTGAAGACGATCAAGGCCGACGACATCGTCATCGCGACGGGCTCCGTGCCGATCGCGATCCCCGGCTTCGCGTTCGACGAGGACAAGGTGTGGTCCTCGACCGGCGCGCTCGCGCCGAAGCGCGTGCCGCAGCACCTCGTCGTGATCGGCGGCGGCTACATCGGACTCGAGCTCGGGATGATGTACAGGAAGCTCGGCTCGAAGGTGACCGTGCTCGAAGCGACCGCGGGCGCGTTGCCCGGACAGGAGCGCGACTGCGTCAAGGTCATCGAGCGCTCGATGAAGAAGCTCGGGATCGAGCTCCTGACCGAGACTTTCGCGCAGGGCTACGAGCACAAGGACGGGAAGTCGTTCGTCCGCATCAAGACCAAGGCAGGCGAGAAGACCATCGAATGCGACCAGATCGCGTCGACGGTCGGTCGCAAGCCGTACAGCGAGGGTCTCGCGCTCGACAAGGCGGGCCTCGCGGTCGACGCGAAGGGCTTCCTCGCCGTCGACAAGCAGATGCGCACGAAGATCGCCAACATCTATGCGATCGGCGACATCGCGGGGCAGCCGATGCTCGCGCACAAGGGCTCGAAGGAGGGCCTCGTCGCCGCCGGCGTCATCGCGGGGCACAAGGAGGAGTACGACGCGCGCTGCGTGCCCGCCGTGATCTTCACGTCGCCGGAGATGGCGTCGGTCGGCCTCACGGAGGAGCAGTGCGCCGCCGCGGGCAAGACGATCAAGACGGGCTCCTTCCCGTTCGCCGCGTCGGGTCGCGCGATGAGCCTGATGGACACGGAGGGCTTCGTGAAGATCATCGCGGACGCGAAGACCGACGAGCTGCTGGGCGTGCACATGGTCGGCCCCGAGGTGACCGAGCTCGTGGCCGAGGCCGCGCTCGCGATCGAGATGGGCGCCACCAGCGAGGACCTCGCGCGCACGATCCACGCGCACCCGACCCTGCCCGAAGCGATGATGGAGGCCGCGGAGGCCGTGCACGGGATGGCCGTGCACATCTACCAGAAGAAGTGAGGCGCGCGCGCGACCGTTCGGCCGCCCTCGGGGCCTCCCGATCGCAGTCGGACGCGCGCACGCAGCGCTCCCCTCGCTCGAAGCACGCAACGCTCGATCCCGGGGCCGCACTCGCCGCGCCGCGCTCGATCCTCGGCGCCCGCACGGCGGCGAGCGATCGAACGGTGCCTCAGCTCGTCCCTCGCCCACGTTCCTCCGCGCATCGTCCATGGACCCGATCCACGTCCGCCGCCTCGGTCGCACGCGCTACGAAGCAGCGCACGCGCTGCAGCAGGAGCTGCTCGCCGCGCGCCTCGACGGGGCGATCGGCGACACGCTGCTGCTCACCGAGCACGAGCGCGTCGTGACGCTCGGCCGCGGTTCGCCGCGCGGCGCGGAGGGCGCCACGGCGCTGCCCGTCGTCCCGGTCGAGCGCGGGGGCGAGGCGACGTGGCACGGGCCGGGTCAGCTCGTCGCGTACCCGATCCTGCTGCTCCCGGAGGCGCAGCGCGACCTGCACCGCTACCTGCGCGACCTGGAAGAGGTCGTGATCGGCGTGCTCGCGTCGTTCGGCGTCGAGGGCGCGCGCGTCGAGGGCAAGACCGGAGTGTGGATCGGCGGCCTCAAGGTGTGCTCGATCGGCGTCGCGGTGCGGCGCTGGGTGACGTGGCACGGGCTCGCGCTCAACGTCGACAACGACCTCGCCGACTTCCGCGCGTTCGCGCCGTGCGGCCTCGACCCGAACGTGATGACGCGCCTTTCGGACCACGCGCAGGGCGTCACGCTGGCGGCGACGGAGCGCGCGCTCCTCGCGAGCTTCGCGCGCACCTTCGGCCGCGAGTGGGTCGAAGAGCCGTGACCGCGGTCGCGGCGCGGCGCCCAAAGCGCTCGCACCTCGCTGGAGCGGTCTCGTCCGATCGCGGCGGGTTCGCGCGGACCGCTCGGCGCGAGCCTGGGCGCGCTACACTGCCCGGATGAAGATCCAGATCCTGTTCTGCAATGCTTGAGGGTACCGGGAGAAGGCCGCGGGTCTCGCGGCCGACATTCGGAAGGCGACCGGCGTCGAGTGCGACATCCAGGTCGGCTCGACGGGCCAGTTCGACGTCCTGATCGACGGGACGGTCGTCGCGTCGCGCGGCAAGGGCTTCCTGACGCGCCTGCTCGGCGGCGGGTGGCCCGACCACGAGGACGTGATCGAGATCGTGAAGGAGCGCCAGCAGCGCGCGAGCTGACACGCAGCGATCCGTCGGCGCCTCGCTCGAGCCGCGTGCACGGCCTGCGAGCCGCGACGTGGATCCGCCACGCGTGCTCGCTAGACTCGCGCCGAGCGCCGCTCGGGCTCGTGCAGGACGAGTTCTGCTCTACCGCGGCGCACTCCACGCCATGCAGCACGCGCGCGTCCTCTCCACGACCTCCGCCCTCACGTTTCTGACGATCCTCGCGGCCTGCGGAGGCGGAGGCGGCAGCGGCGCGGGGCCCGCCGACGTCTCCGGCACGCTCGGCTTCGTGCCCGATGGCGCCGCGCTCCCGGTGATCGAGCCCAACGACTCGGTCGATCAGCCGCAGGAGCTCGAGTCGCTGCGCGCGGGCGACGTGCGCACGCTCGCGGACGCGGTCGCGCCGGGTTCGGATCCGCTCGACGGCTACCGGCTGCGCTCGCGCGAGCTCGTGCGGGTGCGCGCGAGCCTGAAGCGGCTCGCCGGCGACGGGCGCGCGCCCGAGCTCCTCGCGTACGACCCGGTCGGCATGCAGCCGGTGGCGATCGAAGCCGGCGGAACGCAGGAGTTCCTCGTGCGCGGGGCGTGCGACGTCGTCGTGCGCGCGACGGACGCGGCGGCGCAGTACACGCTGCGCCTCGAGGTGCGCGCGGCGAGCGAGCTCGGCTCCGCACCGTCGGTGGCGCAGCTCGGCGTTGGTGACGAGCTCGCGCTCGCCGTCGACGCGCAAAGCGCGGAGTTCACGGCGCGCGAGGAGCTCGCATTCGACGCCGCGGAGCTCGGCACCGACGAGCTGCGCGCGCTCCCGTCGGGCGCGCGCCTCGTCGCGGACGCGGACGGTCGCGTGCGTGTGCCGGCGCTCGCGCGCGTCGAGCTCGTGCGTGCCACGCCCGGCGTCCTGCGCGTCCGCGCGCGCTCGCGCGCGGAGCCGGGGACCGCGGCGGGCGCGATTCCGGCGGCACCCTCGCCTGCGCGGCGTGCGGTCGTCGTGCCCGCGCTCGCGCTCGAGCAGGCGCCCGCGGGGGCGGAGTGGGGGCGTCCGCGGCTCGCGTCCATGCCGGGCGAGTTGCTCGTCCGACCGCGCGCGGGCGCGGCGCTCGACCTCGCCCTGGACGCGCGCGGCCTGCGCCGCCTCGACGCGATCCCGGGCGACGTCGTGCGCGTCGAGCTCGACGGCGCGCGGCCCGCGAGCGTGGAGGAGCTCGCGCGCGTCGAGGTCGCGCTCGCCGCGAGCTTCGCCGCCGACGCGGCGGTCGAGTACGCCGAGCGCAACCTGATGCGTCGCGCGTACGGCGGCGGGGTCACGCCGAACGACACGTACTACGGCCTGCAGTGGCACTACCCGCTGATCCACCTGCCCGAGGCGTGGTCGATCACGACCGGCGACGACGCCGTGATCGTCGCGGTAATCGACACGGGTGAGACGGCGCACCCCGATCTCGCCGGTCGCCAGATCGCGGGCTACGACTTCATCTCGAGCGCGACGATCGCCGCGGACGGGGACGGGCGCGATACGGATCCGACGGACGTCGGGGACGGAAACGGCGTGCAACCGAGCTCGTTCCACGGCACGCACGTCGCGGGCACGATCGCGGCCGCGACGAACGACGGCGACGGGGTCGCCGGCGTCACGTGGTCCGGCAAGGTGATGCACCTGCGCGTGCTCGGCGTCGGCGGCGGGACGGACTTCGACATCGCGAACGCGATCCGCTACGCGGCGCGGCTCTCGAACGTCTCGGGCGCGCTCCCCGCGCTGAAGGCGAACGTGATCAACATGAGCCTCGGCGGTCCGGGCGCGAGCTCCACCGTGCAGAGCGCCGTCACCGCCGCGCGCGCGCAGAACGTCGTGGTCCTCGCCGCGGCGGGCAACGAGAACACGAGCACGCCGAGCTACCCCGCGTCGTACACGGGCGTGATCTCGGTGGCCGCGGTCGATCCGAACGCGAACCGCGCGCCGTACTCCAACTTCGGCGCGACCGTCGACCTCGCGGCGCCGGGCGGCGACACGTCGGCCGACCTCGACCAGGACGGCTACGTCGACGGAGTCCTGTCGACGTTGATGGACGACGCGGGCCCGACGCTGACGCCGATCTTCGCCTTCTACCAAGGCACGTCGATGGCCTGTCCGCACGCGGCGGGCGTCGCGGCGCTGATGCTCGCGGTCGATCCGACGCTGACGCCGGCCGAGGTCGAGACGATCCTGGTCGACACGGCGACCGACCTCGGCGCGCCCGGGCGCGATGATCTGTACGGGCACGGGCTCGTGCACGCGGAGCGCGCCGTGCAGGCCGCATCGGGCACCGCGCCCTCGGGCACGCCCGTGCTCGCGCTGTCGCCGTTGGTGCTCGCGTTCGGCACGGCGCAGACGTCGACGCTCGTCACGGTGACGAACGCGGGCGGCGGGCTGCTCGACGTCACCACGTTGACGATCACGACCGGCGATGGCGGGAGCTGGCTCTCCGCCGTGCCGATCGCCGTCGGAACCCCCGTCACGACGGACACGTCGGCCGTGCAGGTGCTCGTGAATCGCACCGGGCTCGCGGACGGCAACTACTCGGGCACGGTCCAGGTCGCGTCGAACGGCGGCACGCTCGTGGTGAACGTCACGATGAGCGTCGACACGACGTCCGTGCCGCTCGACGTCGACCTGTTCGTGCTCGCGGTCGACGCGAACTCGTTCGAGTCCGTCGCGCAGTTCGTCGCGAACCCGGCGACGACGCTCGACTACGTCCTGGCGCAGCTCCCGGCGGGGGACTACGTGATCGTCGCGGGGTCCGACGACGACCTCGACGACTTCATCTGCGGCGACGGCGACACGTACTGCGGCCTCTATCCGACGCTGAACGAGCCCGTGGCCGTCGCGGTCGGCGGGACGGAGCTCACCGGGCTCGACTTCCCCGTGACCGGGGGCACGATCCCCGCGCCGTTGCAGGCTCCGGAGCGTCGCGTGTTCCGCGTCGTCAAGCCGGCGCGCTGAGGCGCGTCACTTCATCTCGAAGACGACTTCGCCGTCGAAGCGCGGTACGCGGACCATTTCGTACGGCTGCGAGAGGACCATCGGGACGATCGCGCCCTGCGGCGGACGCGTTTCGTGCGCTTCGACGTGGAGTCGGCCGCCCTCGAGGTACGTGCGCGTGATGCGAACTCCGTAGCCGCCGGTCGGGCGCTGACCGACGGCGACGCAGAGCACCATCTCGCGCGTGAAGTCGACCTTCGGGGGCAACGGGACGGGCACGACGTTGCTGTGGTGATCGATCCAGAGCCGGTACCAATCCTCGGCGGTGCGGATCACCTTCTGCGTCGGTGCACGGATGCCTGTGTGGTAGCCGTACGCGATCGAGCGCGGACCGTCCGGGGGCACGCTGGTCTTGCGCGTGTGGATGCAGGCCGTGAGGAGGCTCGCCGCGAGCGCGGCGGCGAGGAAGGGGACGGTGCGAACCATGCGCAGAAGCTAGCGAATGGACCGCTGGCTGTCGCGGGCGGTTCGAGCTCCCGAGCGCGCCGCGCGCGACCCCGCCGCGGTGCGCAGACCGCCCTCGGCGCGCGTCACGGCGGGACGCTCGGCGCGCGCGGGCTCCGCGTCCCGGGCGAGGGATCGCAAGCTCCGCGTCAAGTGGAGCGCGCGCTCGTGCACGCGCTTCCCGCCTCCACGCGTGCTCCGTATCCTCTTCGGCCCGCAGGATCTCCGCTCGCCCACCTCCCCCGGATCGACCCATGAAACGCACCTCCACGCTGCATCGCTTCGCGTTCCTCGCCGCTCTCTGCTTCGCCACCGGCGCCGTCGCCCGCGCGGACGAGGGCATGTGGCTCTTCAATCGCGCGCCGAAGAAGCAGATCCAGTCGAAGTACGGCTTCGACCTCACGGACACGTGGCTCGAGCACGTGCAGAAGTCGGCCGTGCGCATTTCGACCGGCGGTTCGGGCTCGCTCGTCTCCTCGAACGGCCTCGTCATGACGAACCACCACGTCGGTTCGGACATGCTCGAAAAGCTCTCGACGAAGGAGAACGACTTCATCGCGGCGGGCTTCTACGCGCAGTCGGCGGACCAGGAGATCAAGTGCCCCGACATCGAGATGCACGTCCTCTGGACGATCGAGGACGTGACGGACAAGGTCCTCGCGGGCGTGAAGCCCGGCATGTCGAGCGCCGACGCGAACGGCGCGAAGCGCCAGGCGCGCTCGCAGCTCGAGGAAGAGGCCAAGGCGAAGACGGGGCTGCACTGCGAGACCGTCGAGCTCTACCAGGGCGGCCGCTACCACCTCTACTCGTACAAGCGCTACACGGACGTGCGGCTCGTGATGGCGCCCGAGAAGGGGATCGCGTTCTTCGGCGGCGATCCCGACAACTTCGAGTTCCCGCGCTTCGACCTCGACATGTGCTTCTTCCGCATCTACGACGGCGGGAAGCCGCTGCGTCCGGAGCACTACCTCAAGTGGAGCCGCAACGGGACGACCGAGAACGACCTCGTGTTCGTCGCGGGCCACCCGGGCCGCACGGAGCGCCTGTTCACGACCGAGCACCTCGAGTACCTGCGCGACTTCAGCTACCCGCTCTCGATGCGTTCGATCTGGCGGCGCGAGGTGCAGCTCGCCACGTTCATGGGCCGCAGCGAGGAGAACCGGCGCATCGCCGAGGGCGACTACTTCGGCATCCAGAACACGCGCAAGGCGCGCACGGGGATCTACGCGGGCCTGATGGACCCGGCGATCATGGGAGCGAAGCTCGAGGCGGAGAAGAAGCTCCGCGCCGCGGTCGACGCGAACCCCGAGTGGAAGAAGCAGTGGGGTGACGGCTGGGACATGGTCGCGCAGGCGAAGAAGACGCAGAAGGAGTTCGCCGTGCGCTTCGCGGCGCTCGGTGGCAGCTCGATGGCGCTCGGCGGCCAGCTGTTCGGCAAGGCCGTGACGCTCGCGCGCCTCGCCGACGAGAAGGAGAAGCCGAACGGCGAACGCCTGCGCGAGTTCCGCAGCTCGAACATGGAGTCCCTCGAGCTCCAGCTCTTCTCGCCGGCGCCGATCTACCCCGACCTCGAGGTCGAGAACCTCACGGCGGGTCTCCAGAACCTCGTCGAGCTGCTCGGCGGCAACGACGCGACCGTCGTGCAGATCCTCGACGGCAAGAGCCCGCGCGCGCGCGCGGAAGAGCTCGTGCACGGCACGAAGCTGCTCGACGTCGCCGAGCGCAAGTCCGTCGCGGCCGGCGGCAAGAAGGCGATCCAGGAGTCGAAGGATCCGATGATCCGCCTCGCGTCCGCGCTCGACGCGGAGAGCCGCAAGCTCCGCAAGCGCTTCGA
This sequence comes from Planctomycetota bacterium, assembly GCA_016714045.1. GTDB lineage: Bacteria > Planctomycetota > UBA1135 > UBA1135 > JADJNY01. Next base: position 270,447 of record JADJNY010000002.1, read on the forward strand.
GGACGAGGTCGACGGGCCGGAGAAACTCGGCTACGCGAAGATCGCCGCCGCGAACTTCGCCGTGAACGGCGAGGACCAGTACCCCGACGCGACGTTCACGCTGCGTCTCTCGTACGGCACGGTGAAGAGCTACGAGGAGAACGGCAAGAAGGTCGCGCCCTACACCAACTTCGCGGGGCTCTACGAGCGCGCCGACGAGCGCGACAACAAGTACCCGTTCGAGCTCCCGCCGCGCTGGGCGAAGTCGAAGGACGTGATCAACCTGAACACGCCGTACAACTTCGTCTCGACCTGCGACATCATCGGCGGCAACTCGGGCTCGCCGGTCGTCGACAAGTCGGGCGAGGTCGTCGGGCTCATCTTCGACGGCAACATCCAGAGCCTCGTGCTCGACATCGCGTACGACGACAAGCAGGCGCGCGCCGTGTCCGTCGACTCGCGTGCGATCATCGAGTCGCTGCGGAAGGTCTACGGCTGCGGAGCGCTCGCCGACGAGATCGTCGGGGCTCCGGGCCGCTGAGGCCAGCCGGCGTCGATTCCCTCGGACTCCACGCGGCCGGTCGCTCGCCTTCGCAGGCGGCGGCCGGCCGCGCGCGTTCCGGCGCGGGGTGGAACCGACGGCGCTCGGACGCGCGCCGCGAAGGAGGGCCTCGCCAGCGACGAGGCGCGCGCGCATCCACGCCGTGCCGCACGCGCGTTCGCTCGAGCGCGCGCTCGAGGCGGAAAGAAGTTCCCGCGCGATCGTTCGGGTTCGCGGCCGCGCGCTTTGCCCCGGCGCGGATCGTGGGGGAGAGTTCGAGGTGCAGGCTTCCCGCAGTCTCGTGCTCCCGCGCCCCGCGCGGAGCGGAGGCGTGCGGTCTCACCTCGACTCAACCACCATGAACCGACTCGCCCACGCCGCGCTCGCGGCCCTCGTCACGGCTTCGTCCGCGCTGGCCGGCTCCTTCTCGGTCTCCGGTCCGGGAGGCAACGTCCCGGATCCCCTGGGGCAGCCGGGCGTGTGGAACGTCTCGTTCAGCGGCGTCGCGTTGACGTCGGACGTCCAGGTCGCGAACCCGATCGTCAGCGTGACCGCGGTGCGTCTGCACGGATTCCGCCACACGTGGCGCGGCGACGTGCGCGCCTACCTGCAGTCTCCGACGGGAGCGCGCTTCAACCTGATCGTGCGCCCCGGGTTCAACGGAACGAGCGTCGGCGACCATGGCGACTTCGTGCTCGGTGAGTTCGCGCTCGTCGACGGCGGAGCGAGCCTCCAGCAAGGCGGCGCGAACCTCGTGTCCGGCGACTACGCGCCGTACTTCAGCACGGGCGCTGGTCAGTGGACGAACAACGGCTTCCAGAACGTCCCGCTCGCCGCGATCGCTGGGCCCGCGGGCACGTGGCGGCTCGTCGTGGAGGACTGGGCCAACATGGACACGGGTAGCCTCGCGGGCTGGACGCTCGAGGGCATGGACTCGCCCCCGAATCACGCATTCTGCGCGGGCGACGGGCTCGATGCCGCGGTGCTGACGCCGTGCCCGTGCGGCAACTTCGGCGCGCCCGGACGCGGCTGCGGCAACAGCGTGGTCGCGAGCGGCGCCGAGCTCGTGTTCTCCGGCCAGACGAACCCGGACACGAGCGTGCTCTTGGCGCAGGACATGCCGGCCTCGGCGCCGGTGCTGTTCCTCCAGGGCGACGCGCTCGACGACGCCGTGTTCGGCGACGGCGTGCGTTGCACGGGCGGCGCGCTCGTTCGCTTGCGCACGAAGACCGCGGCCGGCGGCGCGGCGCAGTTCCCCGAGCCGGGCGATCCTTCGCTCTCCGTGCGCGGCGGCGTCGTGCCCGGCAGCGGCGCGACGCGCTACTATCAGGCCTACTACCGCAACGCCGCGGCGCTCTTCTGTCCGCCGGCGACGTTCAACGTCACGAACGGCTGGGTGCTCGTCTGGTGAGCGCCCGCTGAGCGGACGCGAGCGCGCGGTGCCTCGTCCGCACGCGGAACGACACGGTAGGCGCTCGATCGCGCCGCGCAGGCCGTGCCCCGCGCAGCGCCGAGCCGTCCGACACGGATCCCATCGCCCCATGCGCCGCGTACTCCTCTCGCTCGGTCTCGTCGTCGCGTCCGTCGCGCGCGGTCAGAGCGTGTTCACGGAGGTCGAGCCGAACGAGACGAAGGCGACGGCGACGCCCGTCGTGTGCCTCGCCGCGGGCGACACGATCACGGGCTCGAGCCAAGGGAGCTCGACCGGAATCCCGGGACCGGCGTCCGCCGACACGTTCCGCGTGCGCACCTGCGCGCTCGCCCCGGGCCCGTGGCGCCACGCGCTGACGTTGACGACGGCGATCGACGCGTACCGCGGTTCGATCCGCGGCCGTTCGCAGAGCGGCACACCCGGCTCGGGCGGAGTCCCCGGGACGCTCGACGTGGAGCTGCAGTCGACGCCCTTCGCGGCCCCGCGCATGAACGCGTGGTACGGGTTCGGGGCGGAAGAGGAGCTCTACTGGCGCGTCACCGGCTCGACGACGACGACCGCGCCGTACGTGGCGACGTTCACGAGCACGAGCGTCGCGCCGACGCAGCTCGGCCCGTTCGCGCCCGGCACGATCACGATCACGTCGGTCAATCAGGGCCACGGCACGGACACGGACCTGTGGTTGTTCGACGCGCAGGGGCGCGCGCTCCCCGGCTACGGAAACGACGACGAGTGGCCGCTCGGAACGCTCCAGTCTCGCCTCGTCCGGCCGTTCACGCCCGGCACGTACTTCCTTGCCGTGGCGCGCTACAACCTGGCCAACGCGGAGCCCGCGCCGTCGGACGACGGGTTTCCCGCTGGGCCGCTCGCCGATTTCCCCGGCGTCGTGGTGCAAGGCGTGCAGCCCACGCTGCCGAGCACGAACGCGAGCTTCGCCGTCACGGACGCGCTCGGCACCGTCCCCGTCAGCGTGACGCTGAACACGAACGGACAGACGGACGAGATCGCGTGGTTCCGGTTCGACGTCGGCGTCCCGCCGGTGTTCGCGCCGAACTGCGCCGGAGACGGGCTCGATCCTCAGGTCGCGACACCGTGTCCGTGCGGGAACTTCGGCGGGCCGGGCCGCGGCTGCGCGAACAGCGCGCAACCGTCGGGCGCGGTGCTCGTCGCGAGCGGCGCGACGAACCCGGACACCGTCGTGCTCTCCGTCTCGGGGACGCCCGCGGTCGTGTCGAACATCTTCCTGCAGGGCGATGCCGTGACGAGCACCGTCTTCGGCGATGGCGTGCGCTGCGCGGGCGGCTCCTTGATCCGCCTGAGCTCCAAGGTCGGCGCCGCGGGCGCGTGCACGTACCCCGTGGCGGGCGAACCGAGCGTCTCGAGTCGCGGCGGCTGCGTACCCGGGAGCGGAGTGCGGCGCTGGTATCAGGTCTACTACCGCAACGCGGCCTCGGGGTTCTGTCCTCCGGCCACGTTCAACGTCTCGAACGGATGGGTCGTCGACTGGTAGCGGTACTGGCGGCCTCGGCTCGGACCCGTTTCGACGAGCTGCGGTAGACTTCCGATCTCGCCCGGGGCCACGTCTTGGAACGTCTTTCCGGTACGCCGCATGGGTTCACCCTCGATCGCCGCGCTGTGCGCGCTCCTCGCGTCCGCCTCCGTCGCGCACGCGCAGACGAGCTTCGCGGAGCTCGAGCCCAACGCGGACAAGGGCGAGGCCAATGCGATCGTCTGCCTGGCGGCGGGGGATGCGATCACGGGCGTCTCGACGGGTGGCGTCGTCACGCCGGGCAACGCGTCGTCCGGTTCGGCCGACACGTTCCGGCTCCAGACGTGCGCGCTCGCTCCGGGGCTCTACCGGCACGTGCTCTCGCTCTCGAGCGCGACGCCGGGGCACACGGCGACGCTGCGCGGGCTCGTGCAGGCCGGCACGGTCGGAGTCGGTGGAACGGCGACGACGATCGACGCGACGCTCTCGACCGCGGTGGGAGTCGGCGCGGGGCCGCGCGCGCTCGCGTGGTACGCGAACGGCGCGGGCGGGGAGCTCTACTACCGCGTCGCCGGGCTGCCCTCGACGACGCAGCCGTACACCGCGGCGCTCTCGACGACGCCCGTGACGCCCGCGTTCGTCGGGAACTTCGCCGCCGGCGCGATCACGATCACGACCGAGGGCCAGGGCCACCTGACGGACACGGACCTCTGGCTCTACGACGCGAACTTCGCGCCGCTTCCGCTCGCGGGGAACGACGACGTGTTCCAGTCGCCATCCGTGCAGTCGCGCCTCGTCCGAACGCTCGCGCCGGGGACGTACTACGTCGCGCTGTCCGTGTTCAACCTCGCGAACCATCGGACGTCGCCGCCGGACGAGGACTTCGTGCAAGGCAACCTGTGCGACTTCGCCGGCGTCACGGCGACGAGCTCGACGCTGTCGGGCGTCGACGTTTCGTTCGCGCTGTCGGACGCGGGCCACGTCGTGCCCGTGACGGCGAGCGTCGGCGCGCAGTCGCACGAGGTCGCGTGGTTCCGTTTCGAGGTCGTTCCGCCGCTCTTCGAGCCGTTCTGCTTCGGCGACGGCACGCAGCCGCAGCCCTGCCCGTGCGGGAACAACGGAGGAGCTGGACGCGGTTGCGCGAACTCAGCCAACGCGCAAGGAGCGCTGCTCGTGGCGACGGGGGCGACGAACCCCGACACGGTCGTGCTGCAGGCGAGCGGGATGCCGGGACTGGCGTACGCGCTCTTCCTCAAGGGCGATCAGTCCCTGCCCGGCACGCCCTTCGGGGACGGAGTGCGCTGCGTGGATGGCGTGCTGATCCGCCTGCGCATCAAGCTCAGCAGCGGAGGCGTGGCCACCTATCCCGAGCCGGGTGATCCGTCGGTCTCGGTCCGCGGCCAGACGCCGCCGGGAAGCGCGAGCATCGGGCACTACCAGACGTACTACCGCAATGCGGCCGCGGCGTTCTGCCCGCCTGAGACGTTCAACGTGACGAACGGTTGGCGCGTGGTGTGGTGAGGTCGAGGCGCGAGGAGCGGTGACGACGGCCGGAGGCCGAGCCCGGGTGGGAGGCCGAGGCGGGTGACGGTCGCAAGGGAGAGATGGGCGAGCGGGTGACGGCCGGTGTGACTGCGCACTCGGCCTCCAGCCTGCAGGCGCCGACGGGCCCTTCCTCCTCGCCCCGCGCGTTCCACCGGTGCCCCGACTTCCCCGGCGCAGCACTACGAAAGAAGTTCCGCCGGCCCGATCCGCCGAGCGTTTCCGCAAAAGTTGCGGAGTCACGATTCCCGATGAACGCGGGATCGATTCGCGAGCGCATTCCTCCCGGCCCGCATGCACTTCCCCGATGGCTCCGACGCGCGCTTCCACCTCTCTCGGTGCGCACGGAGTGCGTTCGGCGAGTGCTGAGCCCGTGAGGACGGCGCGCACCCACCTTGCGAGAACGATGTCATGAGCTCCACCCTCCCTCATCACGACCACGACTCGAACTCGGGCAGCGCAGCAGCGGCCGGAGTGCTCGATGCCGCGGTGCTCCAGAGCCTGAAGGACCTCGGCGGCGAGGACGACCCGGGTCTCTTCTTCGAACTGATCGATCTGTTCCTGCAGGACGCTCCGCAGCGGATGAACGAGATCCGGCGCGGTCTGGAGCAAGGCGACATCCACCTGCTCGAACGCGCGGCGCACACGCTGAAGTCGTCCAGCGCCAACATCGGCGCCCTGTCGCTCTCCACGCTCTGCAGGCGCATGGAGGAACAGGCGCGCAAACACGAGAACGCGGGCCTGGCCGAGCTCTACGACAGCTCGCGCCAGCTCTGGCCGCATGTCGAAGCCGCGCTCCGCGCGGCCAAGTCCTGACCTCCTCCACCGGACCCCGACACGCAGCCAGCCATGATCAAGAAGACCTTCGAAGAGCTGAAACTCACCGGCCAACTCCCGTCGCCTCCGGGCGTCGGGATGAAGATCCTCAAGCTCACGCAGGGCGAGGACTTCTCCGCCGACGAGATCGGTCGGACCATCATGGCCGATGCGGCCTTGACGGGACGCCTGCTCAAGATCGCGAACTCGGCGCAGTCCGCGGGCGCGCGTCCGGTCACGACCGTGAGCGAGGCGACCATGCGCCTCGGCGTCCGCGCCGTGCGCAACGTCGCGCTCGGTCTGTCGTTGATCTCGTCCTACCGCGCGGGGGCGTGCAGCGCCTTCAGCTACGACCGCTACTGGTCGCTGTCCCTAGCCCGCGCCGTCGCCGCGCAGTCGATCAGCCGCGCGATGCGCATCGGACAGCCGCCCGAGGCCTACATCCTCGGCCTCCTGTCCGACATCGGGACGCTCGCGCTCGTCTGTGTTTATCCCGAAGAGTACGCCTCGCTCCTCGCGTCCACCGGCGGCAACCGTCGTGCGTTGCGCGAGGCGGAGCGCAAGCGCTTCGAGATCGACCACGCCGAGGTCGGCTCGTACATGCTCGAAGAGTGGGGCCTCCCGACGGCCTTCGCGGATGCGATCCAGCACTACGAGGAGCGCACACAGTCACGCGAGGAGACCGACCTGACGCGCATCCTGCGTCACGCGAACTGCCTGGCCGAAGTGTGCCTCACGACGGAAGGCGAGAAGGTCGACTGGGCGAGCCTCGCGAGCGGCCTCGAACGGATGCGCACCGAGCTCGGCCTCGCCGAGGAAGCGTTCAACGAGTTTTGCAACGCGATCATCCGCGAGTGGGTGGAGTGGGGCGCCACGCTCAAGGTGCCGGCCCAGAAGGGCGTCGACATCGCACGCATCGCGTTGCTCGCCGCACAGCAGCCGCTGCCGACGGACGAGCTCGTCGACGCGTCCGCGCTCGTCGATGGAACGCCTTCGTCGCCATCGGGTGGAACCAGCGTCGTCGAAGGCTCGAAGAGCGACCTCACCCAGGAAGCACGCGTTCCGCAGGCATCGTTGCGCATCCTGGCCGTCGACGACGACGCGATGTCGCTCCGTTTGTTGGAGCGTCAGCTTACCAAGGCCGGTCACAAGGTCCTGTGCGCCCGCGACGGCAACGAAGGACTGCAGCTCGCGCTCGAGACGAACCCGCAGGTCGTGATTGCCGACTGGATGATGCCGGGGCTGAGCGGCCTCGAGCTCTGCCGCTCGCTGCGGCGCATCGAGTCGGGGCGCGACATCTTCTTCCTGCTCCTGACGGGGCGTGACGAAGAAGATCGCGTCGTGGAGGCCTTCGATGCGGGCGTGGACGACTTCATCGCGAAGCCGTTCAACGCGCGCATCCTCATGGCCAGGATCAAGGGCGGTCAGCGCGTCATCGAGCTCAAGGAGCAGGTCGAGACGGAGCGTCGCACGGTGCGCAGCCAGGTCGCGGAGCTCGGCGTCCTCACGCGAAAGCTCCGCACGGCCGCGCTGACGGACGTGCTCACGGAGCTTCCCAACCGACGCTACGCGATGAAGAAGCTCGAGCAGGAGTGGGACTCGTCGATCCGCAACAACCGTCCGCTGTCCTTGATCATGATCGACATCGATCACTTCAAGAAGGTGAATGACGTCCACGGGCACGACATCGGCGACGTCGTGCTGAAGGAGACGGCGAACGTCCTGCGCACGACCGCGCGTCAGGGCGAGGAGCCGGCGCGGCTCGGGGGCGAGGAGTTCCTCGTCCTCTGCCCGAATACCAGCCTGGTCCAGGCCAAGGCCTGCGCCGAGCGACTCCGCGCGGCGATCGAGGCGAACAAGATTCGCGGCGGATCGTTCGACGGGCACGTGACCGCAAGCCTCGGAGTCGCGGAGCGCACGGCCGACACCGCGACGCCGGACGCGCTGATCAAGTGCGCCGACGAGGCCGTCTACGCGGCCAAGAGCGGCGGCAGAAACCGCGTGTGCGCGAGCCCATCGCTCTCCACGAACTCGACGCACGCGAAAGCCGGATGAACGGAGCCCAGGGTTGATCCATCACCGCTTCGAAGAGCTGAAGCTCTCGGGAAGCCTGCCCTCGCCGGCCGGGGTCGGGCTCTCCGTGCTTCGGCTCACGCAGCGCGAGGAGTCCTCGATGGAGGAGCTCCTCTGGTGCCTCCAGGCCGACCCGGCATTGACGGGCCGCTTGCTCAAGCTCGCGAACACCGCGCGCCGTCCTGAGGAGGACCCGAGCACCAACGTCGTTTCGGCCGCGCGGCGCCTCGGCATGCGCCAGGTGCGCGGCGTTGCGCTCGGCTTCACGTTGATGTCGAGCCATCGTGGGGGGGCCTGCTCAACATTCCAGTACGACCGCTACTGGGCCCAGTCCCTCGCGGTTGCGGTCTCGGCTCGACTCCTCGCGCGGAGCTTGCGGACGCTCGAACCGGATGATGCGTTCACCTTGGGCTTGCTTGCTCGCGTCGGGATGCTCGCGCTCGCGGGCGTTCACCCCGACGCGTACGGGCGCATCCTCGAGGAAGGTGCCGACCGCCCGAGCCACGAGCTGTGCCGAGCCGAGCAGCGCGAGTTCGGGATCGACCACTGGGAGGTCACCGCGGCGATGCTCTCGGACTGGGGCCTGCCGGACGTTCTCTGTGGCAGCCTGCTGGCGGCCGCGCACCGCGAATCGGCGCACGAGTCGATGACGTCGCGCGAAGCCTCGGGGACCGATTCCTCCGGAAGCTTGCTCGAGTTGGCACTCGCCATGGCGGACCTGCTCGGCCTCGACCGCGAGAAAGACACCGCGAAGTTCGAGCGCACGTCCGCCGCCGCGCTCGAGATCGCGCGTCGCAACGGGATCGAGGTCGACGAGTTCCCGCGCCTGTGCGAGATCGCCGCGCGGCACTGGCGGGACTGGTGCGAGCTCGTACGGCTCCCCTGCAGCGACGCCAGCGGGTTCCACGGCATCGACGTGGACGACTCGTCCTTTCCCCGATGCCCTTCGATCCCCGAGGAACCGAACGGGGAGGGGGTTCGTGCCGATGGGGCGTTGGTGCGAGTTCAGGGGCCGATTCGTGTGCTCGTCGTCGACGACGACGAGAAGCTCGGACGCCTGGTCGGGTTGCACCTGACGCGCGCGGGCTACCAGGTGACGATGGCCACGAACGGCAACGACGGCCTGCGGATGGCGCTCACGGAGTCGCCCCAGATCGTCGTCACCGACTGGATGATGCCGGAGCTGAACGGGCTCGAGCTGTGTCATGCGCTCCGTCGCACCGACGTGGGGCGAAAGACCTACGTTCTGCTCCTGACGGCGCGTGAAGACGAAGACCGCATCGTGGACGCGTTCAACGCGGGCGTCGACGACTACGTCACGAAGCCCTTCAATCCGAAGATCCTGCTCGCACGCGTCCAGGCCGCTCAGCGCCTCGTCGAGCTCCAACTCCAAGTCGACGCCGACAAGCGCATCCGCGAGCAGCAAGTCGCCGAGATGGGGCTGCTCACGCGCAAGCTGCGCTCCGCCGCGCTCACCGACGTGCTGACGGAGCTGCCGAACCGCCGCTTCGCGATGAGCCGGCTCGAGGAGGAGTGGGAGGTCGCGCTGCTCCTCCGCAGGCCGCTCTCCGTCGTCATGGTCGACATCGACCACTTCAAGCAGATCAACGACCGCTTCGGCCATGCCGTGGGAGACCACGTGCTGCGCGAGACGGCGACGACGCTGCGGGAGTTCACGCGGCGTGGCGACATCGTCTGTCGTCTCGGCGGCGAGGAGTTCCTCGTGATCAACGTCAACAGCGACGCCCAAGGCGCGATGATGTGCGCCGAGCGTCTCCGCGCGGCCGTCGAAGCGAACACGATCGAATTCGAGACATTCCATGGTCGTGTGACGGTCAGCCTCGGCGTCGCTGAGCGAACCACCGAGATGCGCGACATCGACTCACTGCTCAAAGCGGCCGACCAGGCCGTCTACGTCGCGAAGGCCGCAGGCCGCAATGCGTGCAAGCTCGCGGGTGGCAACGAGTCCCAGTTGAGGTCCGCCTGAAGGCGAGGTGCGCGATGAAGTGGGTGCGTGATCTCTTGACCGGCGCGGCGCGTGAACTCGCGCGCTGGGTCCGACCCGAGCAGTCGGCGCCCGTTCCGGTTCCCGTTCGCGTGGGACGGCGTGCACGCACGCGATGATCCGCGCCGCATGGAGGACGTACCTCTTCGGGGGGATCGCACTAGGCCTCCTCGTCGGGCTCTTCGTCGCTGCGCAGCCGGCGGACGTGAGGGCGCACACGAGCCTCCTCGCGGGCCTGCGCAAGCTCCGCACGCTCGAAGTCGAGCTCCTCTCGAACATCCAGAGCAATCCAGCGCGAGATCCGGGAGGCGGCGGCCCGGTGCCGCCGATGCTCGACGAACTCGAATCCGCGCTGACCGAGGCGATGGACACCGAGGGCTGGGAACTCGTCCGCGCGGACCCCGCGGTGGCCAGCGCATGCGAGGACTATCGCGCGGCTCTGCGCAGTGAACGCGAACTCGTGCAGGACTTCCACGATCAGGAGATGCGTCTCGCGGTCGAGGTCCAGGCGCTCGACGCCGCCCTCGAGCAGGGTCTGAGCCAGTTGGACGCGCGTTCCCCCGAGGCCGTGCGGTCGCTGTTCGTCACCCTGGCCCAGTTCGTCCGCATCGGCCTGCGGCGTGATCTCGAGACGCGCGGAGAGCTCGAGAGCGCGTTGCGCGGGGTCGTGAATCCAGCGGACATCACCAACCCAGTCGAGCGCGAAACCGTCCAGCGCGCCGTCGACACGGCGGCGCGCATCGCTCAGCTCGACATGGGGATCGAGGCCCTTCTCGAGCGCATGCGTGGGATCGAGCTCCGGCAGCGGAGCACGGCGATGGTCAATGCGTGCGACGAGTGGATCCTCGTCGACCAATCCCGTCGCAACGTCTATCGGCTCCTCTTCTGCGGCTATGCGGTCCTGCTCCTCGGCCTGCTCGTGAACGAACTGCGGTCGCGTGACGCCCTGCTGGGGCACGTCGCGCAGGTCCGCGACTCGCTCGAGGCCCGCGTGCGCCGCCGCACGGCTCAGCTGTCGAACCGCAACGATCGGCTGGCGAACGAGATTCGCGAGCGCCGCGCCGCTGAAGAGCAACTCGTGTCCGCGCGTCGAGCGGCGGAGGCCGCGAGTCGCTCGAAGAGCGACTTCCTCGCCAACATGAGCCACGAGATCCGCACGCCGATGACCTCGATCCTCGGTTACGCGGAGCGGCTCGGCGACGAGGAACTGCGCGAGCCGGAGAAGCAGGAGGCGATCGAGACGATCCAGCGCAACGGTCAGTACCTCTTGCAGCTGATCAACGACATCCTCGACCTCTCCAAGATCGAGGCGGGCAAGCTCGCGCTGGAGCTGATCTCGTGCTCCCCGGCCCAGATCATTCTCGACGTCCAGGGCGCGATGGAGCTGCGCGCGCAGTCGAAGGGAATCACGCTCGAGTTCGAGTTCCCCGAACGGCTCCCGCAGCGCATCGTGACCGATCCCATCCGACTCAAGCAGGTGCTGATCAACCTCGTCGGGAACGCGATCAAGTTCACCGACGGTGGGACGGTCACCGTGTGCGTCCGCTACGAGCCCGCGAAGGCGGAATCGAAGCACGGGGGACTGCTCGCGTTCACCGTGTCCGACACGGGCATCGGCATGAGCGCGGAGCAGATGCAGCGCCTGTTCCGGCCGTTCACGCAGGCGGATTCGTCTACCTCGCGCCGATTCGGGGGGACGGGCCTGGGGCTCTCCATCTGCAAGACGCTCGTCGAGTGCATGGGAGGGGAGTTGACGGTCGAGAGCGAGCCCGGTCGGGGCAGCCGCTTCTCATTCGGAATCAGCACGGGCCCGATCGCATCCACGGACTGGATCGACGCGCTCGAGATCGATCAGCTCCGCCTCGGGCGCGAAGCCGAGCGCATGCGGGAGAGCGGCGTCAAGCTCTCGGCTCGCGTCCTGCTCGCGGAGGACGGCGAGGACAACCAGCGCCTCCTCGTGCACTTCCTGCACAAGGCCGGCGCCGAGGTCGAGGTCGTCGGTGACGGTCAGAAGGCCGTGGAGCGCGCGCTCGCCGCGCAGGCAGCTGGCGAAGCGTTCGACGTCGTCGTCATGGACATGCAGATGCCGCGCCTCGACGGCTACGGCGCGACCTCGCGGTTGCGCGCAGCCGGGTATCGCCGCCCGATCGTCGCGCTGACGGCGAACGCGATGGCGCACGATCGCCAGCGGTGCCTCGACGCCGGCTGCGACGACTTCTGCACGAAGCCGGTCGACAAGTACCGCTTCCTCTCCATCGTCGCGCGCTGGTCGTCGTCCGTGGCTCGCCGAGGAGTCGCGGGGGGCGCGTCGCGGCCGATGGACGCGTCGGCGATGGCGAGGACGCAGTTCCGCACGCTCGCCGACGTCGCGTCGCGCTCGATCGAGCCCGCTGCGCGCAAGCCCGAGCTCCGCGCCGAAGAGAAGCGCGCTTCGCCGCCCGCGTCGTCGAAGGCGCCGACGGCAGGGCATGCGGCGGAGGCGTCGCCGGCAGCTTTGTTGGCCGCGCGCGCGGCGTCGCCCTTGCCGATCGCGACGCCGTCGATGGAGGAGGACGATCCGGAGCTCGCGGAGCTCGTGCAGCTCTTCGTGGCGGACCTCTCCCGGGACCTCGAGAAGCTGACGCGCGCGCTCGAAGCCGGTGACCTGAAGCAGGTCGCGTTCCTCGCGCATCAGCTGAAGGGCAGCGCCGGCAGCTATGGGTTCCCCGAGCTCACGCGTCAGGCGGCGCGGCTCGAGTCCTGCGCGAAGGGGCAGCTCTCCGACTCCCACGTCGAGATCGAGCTCGAGCAGTTCGCCCGGATGTGCTCGGGACTCCAGGCCCGTGCGCGGGCTCCGAAGTAGGCGCCGGCCGCAACTTCTCGCCCGGGAGCTGCAAGGTGGAGCGCCAGCCGGCGTAGGGCGCATGGGGGCCGTCGTCGGCCCCATTTGCGAGGAACCCCACGATGGAATCCACCCAAGACATCCTGCAGGCCGTGCTCGGCCTGATCGCGGGCCTCGGGCTCTCGGCGGCCTGCGGCTTCCGCGTCTTCGTCCCCATGCTGCTCGTGTCGATCGGGATCCACGCCGACGCGATCCACGTCGCGCCCGAGTTCGCCTGGATCGGATCGACCCCCGCGATGATCGCGCTCGGTGCGGCGACGGTGCTCGAGATCGCCGGGTACTACGTGCCCGGCGTCGACCACTTCCTGGACCTCGTCGCGACGCCGTCCGCGGTCGTCGCGGGAGCGTTGCTCTCGACCGCGTTCATCACGGACATCGACCCGTGGCTGCGGTGGTCGCTCGCGATGATCGTGGGCGGCGGCGTCGCCGGCGTCGTGCAGGTCGCGACCGTGGCCGCGCGCACCGTCTCCGGCGTGACCACGTTCGGCCTGGGGAACCCGCTCGTCGCGACGGGCGAGCTCGCCGGGTCGACCGGCGTGTCGATCGCCGCGATGGTGGCGCCGATCCTGGCGCTCGTCCTCGTCGTGCTCGTCGTCGCGTTCCTCGCCTGGCGCTGGTCGAAGCGCCGAGAGCGCGCCGTGACGAGCGCTCCCGCGCCTGCGTGACGCCGAAGACACGGCTCGAAACGAGCGGCCGGACCTGGAGTCCGGCCGCTCGCGTTCGAGGGCCGTTCACGGCGCGTCATCGGGCTCCCGTACGAACGGATCCGGAGCCGCGAACGAGCTCCAGCGCGCATGCGACGCGTGGTCGTCGACGCTATGCTGTCGCGCTCCTCCGAACCCATCCGGCCGACCCCGCGAGCGCCACCATGGACACGAAAGCGATCCAGCAGTTCGTCGAAGAGACGTGGAACAAGTCGATCGTCCCGACGATCACCGAGTACATCAAGATCCCGAACAAGTCGCCCTTCTTCGACCCGAACTGGGTGAAGAACGGCCACATGGACAAGGCCGTGGCCTTGGTCGAGGGCTGGTGCAAGAAGCGCGCGATCGCGGGCCTCAAGGTCGAGGTCGTGCGTCTGCCGAACCGAACGCCGCTCATCTACATGGAGATCCCGGGCACGGCGAGCTCGACGGACACCGTGCTCCTCTACGGCCACCTCGACAAGCAGCCCGAGTTCACCGGCTGGGAGAAGGGCCTCGGTCCGTGGGAGCCCGTGATGAAGGGTGACCGCCTGTACGGCCGCGGCGGCGCGGACGACGGCTACGCGGCGTTCGCGTCGCTGACCGCGATCGAGGCGCTGAAGAAGCAGGGCCTCGAGCACGCCCGCTGCGTCGTGCTCATCGAAGCGTGCGAGGAGAGCGGCAGCTACGACCTGCCCGCGTACATCGACGCACCTCGAGAAGCGCATCGGCGACGTCAGCCTCGTCGTGTGCCTCGACTCGGGCTGCGGCAACTACGACCAACTCTGGAGCACGACGTCGCTGCGCGGTCTGATCGCGGGCGACCTCACCGTGGAAGTGCTGCGCGAGGGCGTGCACTCCGGCGACGCGAGCGGCATCGTGCCGTCGAGCTTCCGCATCCTGCGCACGCTGCTCTCGCGGCTCGAGAACCAGGACACGGGCGAGATCCTCCTCAGGGAACTGCACGTGAAGATCCCGGCGCAGCGCGCGGAGCAGGCGAAGGGCACGGCGAAGGTGCTCAAGAACGACGTGTGGTCGAAGTTCCCGCTGATCGACGGGCTGAAGCCGATGGGCAAGGACAACGTAGAGAAGATCCTGAACCGCACGTGGAAGCCGACCTTGTCGATCACGGGCGTCGACGGGATCCCGCCGCTCTCGAACGCGGGGAACGTGCTCCGTCCGAAGACCACGTTCAAGCTCAGCGTGCGCATCCCGCCGACGTGCGACGCCGCGAAGGCGACGGCGAAGCTCGAAGAGACGCTGACGAAGAAGGTGCCGTACGGCGCGAAGGTGTCGTTCAAGGCCGAGAAGGGTGCTGCGGGTTGGAACGCGCCGGAGCTCGCGAGCTGGCTCGAGACGAGCGTCGACAAGGCGTCGAAGACGTTCTTCGGCAAGGGCGCGTGCTACATGGGCGAGGGCGGCTCGATTCCGTTCATGGGGATGCTCGGGAAGAAGTTCCCGAAGGCGCAGTTCCTGATCACGGGCGTCCTCGGTCCGCACTCGAACGCGCACGGCCCGAACGAGTTCCTGCACATCCCGACGGGCAAGAAGCTCACGTGCTGCGTCGCGCAGGTCGTGCACGAGCACTCGAAGCGCAACGGTGCGGCGCCGGCGCCCGCGAAGGCGGCGAACGGCAAGGCGAGCGCGGCGACGGCGAAGAAGCCGGCGCTCGCGGGCGCGAAGTAGTCGCGCGAGCGACGACGACGAACTCGGCCCCTGCGCTCGACGGAGCGCGGGGGCCGAGTGTTTTCTAGGCCGGAATCGAGCGCAAAACGGGAAGAGCCGCGAGTTGTGCTCGTCGGTGAGCGCGTGGTGAAGCTCCTCGTGCCCGCCCGCGACGTTCTCCTGACGTCGCGGGCGGGTCGTGGGGGAGACCGGATGCAAGGGAGTGCGCGCGCGACGATCGCCCGTGGATCGCCGTCGCGCGCACGCATTCGTCGCGCGGGGCGGGCGTGGGGCGCGCTGCTCGCGGCGGTCGCGTTCGTGATGGTACTCGTCTGGCTGTTCTGGCCCCGACGGATCGTGTGCCACATTTCGAGCGCACCCAAGGCGCGCGCTGACATCGCGTCGATCGTGTGCGCGCTGAACGAGTTCGCCATCGATCACGACGGGCGGTACCCGGACTCGCTCGTGCTCCTCGTGACGCCGGATGCGGACGGCAAGCGCTACCTGACGTGCAAGGCGGTTCCGCGCGATCCGTGGAAGAACGAGTACCACTACGAGCCGCCTTCAGCGGGCTCGAGCGAGCTCCTCCCGCATGTGTGGAGCTACGGGAAGGACGGCGGGCCCGACGGCGACGACGACATCGACAGTCGCACGATGAACGACGAGTGAAGCGAGAGGCCGTGCATGAGCGTCGATGAGGAGAACACGGACACGAGGCCGCCTCGACAGGCCAAGATCGGCTGCATCGGGTGGGCTGCGCTGTTCGTCATCGCTGTCAGCCTCGTGACGTGGGTCGTTCCGAACCAAATGGACCTTGTGACGTACTCCGCCAAGGAGTGCGCTCGCCGGGACATCGCGGAGATCACACGCGCCCTAGATGCGTTCGCAGCAGATCACGCGGGGAAGTTCCCGCGCACGCTCGTCGAACTCGTGCTGCCCGATGCGAACGGCCATCGCCATCTGACGCCGCTGCAGGTGCCGCGCGATCCGTGGAAGAACGAGTACCACTACGAGCCGCCTTCAGCGGGCTCGAGCGAGCTCCTCCCGCACGTGTGGAGCTACGGGAAGGACGGCCAGCCCGGCGGTGACGACGACATCGACAGTCGCGCGCTCGAGGACGGCTGAGTCCGCGACGTGACGATGGAGCCCGGAGCGCTGATGAGGGAAGATCGTCTGCGAGGAATCGTCCTCCACCGACCCGAGGTGACCATGGAGTCTCGCCAATGCCCCGCGTGTCAGGCCGACGTGCCTGCGAACGACGCCGTGTGTCCGCGCTGTGGCGTGCCCGCGCCTTCGTCGTCCGCGGCGGCGGGAGCGAAGAAGCGCTGGCCCGCGTGGGCCTGGATCCTGATCGGCGTCGGATGCGGCTGTCCCGCCGCGATCGTCGTGCTCGGACTGCTCGCGACGTTGATCGTGCCGAACGTGATGGAGAAGTTCCGGAACGCGAGTACCGAGAAGGCCCGCACCGACATCGCGGTCATCGTGAACTCGCTGAACGAGTACGCGATCCGCAACGCGGGCCAGTACCCCGAGTCGCTCGAGATCCTCGTCGTGCCCGACGAGAACGGATACCGCTACCTCGCGACGGAGCGCCTCCCGCTCGATCCCTGGAAGCAGCCGTACCATTACGAACCGCCGCCGGCCGACGCGCCCGAGCTCGGTCCGCACGTATGGAGTCACGGCCGAGACGGCGAGCCCGGCGGTGACGACGACATCGACAACCGGACGATGGACGACGGCTGACCGTTGCGCTCTCTCGCGCGGCCCGCGAGGACTCGTCCCGCTGCCAGGGACGATCTCGACGCCGTTCAGCGCGCGTGGGATCATCTCGACGACGCATGAACATCGTCGACGAACTGCTCGCGCTCGTCACCGAGTTCGAGGCGAGTCAGCTCGACTACGCTGTGTGCGGCGGTCTCGCTCTCGCGGCGCACGGGCACGTGCGATACACCGGCGACATCGAGCTCCTGATCCCGGAGGAGCAGCTCGCGCGGGCCGTGGAGGCTGCAAGGCGTCGAGGGTTCACGCTCGTCGGCCGGAGGAGCTCCCTCGGCGCGGGGACGGAGCGCGAGCGATCGATCCACCGCATGTCGAAGACGGAGGGCGCCGTCGTGATGAAGCTCGAGCTCGTCACGATCGACGCGGCCCACGACGCGACCTGGCAGGAGCGTGAGCGCGTGAGGTGGCGCGATCGGCAACTCGGGCTCATCTCGCGCAGCGGTCTCCTCCGGATGAAGCGCGCCGCGGGGCGTCCTCAGGACCTCGTCGACGTGCAATCGCTGGAGCGAGGAACGGAGGAGCAGACGGATGGCTGATCCGCGGCCCGAATTCCCCACGCCCGAAGAGCTCGAAGAGCGCTTTCGGATCCTCGGGCAGCTCTACGACCTCGGCATCGCGCTGCGTGAAATCCGCTTTCTCGATCCCCAAGAGGAGCGCATGCGGCGTCTCCAGCTCGATCGGGTGAACGACGTTCGGCAGCGCACGTCGGCGGAATCGAACGAGCACGAGCGGCCCGACTCGAACGCGAACGCTCACCCGACGTCGTGACGCGCGGACGTCCCGCGCGCGTCACTTCGGCCAGACATGCTCCCACCGCGTCCTGTCCGCACTCGCGACGTACACGCCGCCGCACGCGATCGCCACGCGGTCGTTCGGAGCGGCGCGAATCGCGTTGCTCTGGCCGTGCTCCGGGAGCCCGTCGAGCGCGTGCCAGCGCCCCGCGAAGTCCATCCAGCCGCCGATCGGCTTGCCCGCCGCTTCGCCGCACGGCCACAGGCCCTGCGTCGTCGTCGCGAACCCGAACACGCGCGCGTTGCGCAGCGGGACCGCGCCGAGTCGGCGCCACGCGTTCGTCGACGGATCGAACACGAAGAGCTCGCCGTCGAACGTCGCCGCGGCAATGCGCTCGGGCTCTTCGTCGTGCGCGCGCGGGATCGCCTCGAGCGCCACGGCGCTCGGCCCATGCGTCGCCGTCCACGTCGTCGCGCCGCGCGTTCCGAGCCACACATCGCCGCCGGCGGAGACGAGGATGTTGGTCGCGCTCGCGACGCCGCACACGGCGAAGCGGAACCCGCGCGCTCCGGCTTCGCGCGGGATGGACTCGCCGATCGGCTTCCAACTCGCGAACGACTCCGGTCCCCAGCTCTCGTGCCGCCAGCAGCGGCCGAGGTCGTCGAGCACGATCGGCTCCTCGCCCGCAGGCGTCAGGAAGTCGACCGGAACGGCGAGCTCGACGCCGTGCCCGACCTCGACGGGCCACTCGACCTCCGTCCACACGCGCCCGCGGTTGCGCGAGTACGCGAGCGTCGCCATCGAGGCCTCGCCGTGCATGCGCCGCCAGAAGTAGAGGCTCCAGTAGACGCCGTTCGCGCCGACGGTCATGTCGCGCGACCACAGACGGAGCGGATGCGTCTCCCACGTCGCGCCGCGATCGAGCGAGACGTGCGCGCGCTCGTCCCAGTCCGCGACGACGATCGTGTCCGCGTCGGGGAAGAGGACGTCCGCGGCGAAGGGGACGCGCGCTTCGATCTGCGGCGCGGGCGAGCTTCCGTCGACACGCGCGGACGCGGGCTCCCGCGCGACGGGGCACGCGGCAAGACCGTGCGCGACCGAGCCCACCGCGACGGGGCACGCGGCAGAAGTCTGCGCAACGGAACCCATGGCGAAAGCGAGCGCGAACCACGCGGCTGCGGACTTCGAGGGAGTGGCGCGGAGGAGGTGCATGCGCTCGCGGGCAACGTAGCGGCCGAGGTGTTGCCGGTCACGCGCTCCACGTAGGGGTCGCTTCGGCTCGCTGACGCGCTCCGTTCTTCGTCCGTGCGCCCCGAGGCACCGACCGACGTCCTTCGTGGAGGGCGGAGACGGTGCGCTGAGGCTCTCTCGCGCCGCACCGACGGTTCCGCATCGGTGTGACCGCTCCCTCCGATCCGGCTAGTCGTCCCCGTGCCCGCGGTCGCGCGCTCGCAACCACTCGGCCGGCGTGGACAGGGGGAGACAGCCCCGGGAGCCATCGATGACTCGTCCGTCCGACTGCGCCGCGCTCGCCGCTGCCATCGCCTGCGCAAACGTCGCGCTCGCGCGACCTCAGGGCATCCAATACGCGTGGCCGACCGGTCCGGGCGTGGCCTACGCCGCTTCGGCCGGCGACGTCGACGCGGACGGGATTCCCGACGTGCTCGTGGGCGAGCCCGGGTCGAGCTCGGCGTCCATCGGCGTCGTACGCGTGCGTTCGGGGAGCACCGGGGCCGAGCTCTACTCGCTCGCGGGACTGTCTGCAGGCGACGGTTTCGGCTCGGGGTTGCAGGGGATCGGCGACGTCGACCACGACGGCCGCGCGGACTTCGTCGTTGCCGCGGCGAATCCGCTCGGCGGCGTCCTTACGCCGTACGTCCAGCTCCGCTCGGGGCTCGCCGGCGCCGTGCTCTGGCAGCTCGCTTCGCCTGCGCCCGCAACGAGTTTCGGCCACGCGCTCGCGCGTCTGCGCGATGTCGACGGCGACGGCGTCGACGAGCTCGCGATCGCGTTCATGCACTCCGTCAGCACCGGGCGCGTGCTGGTCGTCTCGGGCGTGAGCGGCGCGGTCTTGACCACGATCTCGCCCCCCGCCGGCGCGACGTCGAGCTTTGCCCGCGCCATCGCGAATGCGGGCGACGTCGATCAGGACGGCGTGGAGGACCTTCTGGTCGGCGATCCCGATTCTGGGGGCGGCGCGGCCTCGATCGGGCGGGTGACGCTCCACTCGGGCGCCACAGGGCTCGTCGTGCACACGATCGTCGGCCCTGTCCCCGGGGGAGCGTTCGGGAACGACGTCGCCGGACTCGGCGACGTCGACGGCGATGGCGTCCCGGACTTCGTCGTCGGTGCGCCCAACGAGCCGATCATACCCTCGTTCAACTCGGGCCGTGCACGTTTGTACTCCGGCGCGACGGGAGCGCAGCTCCTCGCCATCCAGGACGGACCCAATCTGATCCACTTCGGCGAAGGCGTCGATCGCGCGCCGGATCTCGATGGTGACGGGCGCGCGGATGTGCTGCTCGGCGCGGGCCTCTACCGGTTCGGCGCGAACGGGTTCTACCCCGCGGAAGCTCGCGTCCATTCGAGCGTCACGGGCCAGCTACTCGAGTGGGGGCTCGTCTCGTCGCCTGGGCTGACGACGATTCCCGACGCGAACGGCGACGGCATCGAGGACTTCATCGCGCCCGGCGTCTCCCTCGCCTCCGGGCTCTCTCTCGCACTCGCGCTCCATGCCCAACCGGGAGCGTGGCCCACGGGCTGCCCCGGCAAGACGACTTCGCAGGGCTGCACGCCGGTCATCGGCATGACGGGAGCGCCGAGCCCGACGATCGGCGATCCGCTCGCGTTCATCGCGGCCGGCGTCGTCCCGAGTTCCTACGGCACCGTGCTCTGGAGCACGACGCTGGCGCCCATTCCATTCGGAGGAGGAACGCTCTGCCTGGGGGGCGCACTGCACCGCTGGCCGACCGTGACGACGAGCGGTCCGAGCAGCATCAGCCCGTGCCCCTCTCAGCAGACGGGGACGCTGTCGGTGCGCGTGTCGCGCGCGAGGCTCGCGGCGACGGGGCTCGCTCCCGGGCAGGTCTTCTTCGTGCAGGCGTGGTTTCGCGACGCGGGATTCGCGCCCCCCGACGACATCGGGTTGAGCGACGCGCTCGGCGTGACGCTGTGGCCGTGACGAAGTCCGTCGTCGCCGCGCGTTCGGCGCGATGACGCGGGCGTGCGCCGTGCTCCTGCCTGCTCCAGGCTGCGCATCGCTTCGCTCGCCCTCCGCGCGCTAGCATCGCGCGCATGGAGCTCGACCCCGACACGCTGGCGCCGCGCGAGCGCTACAAGTTGCTCATTGGCTGCATCGTCCCGCGTCCGATCGCGTTCGTGTCGACGATCGCGCCCGACGGCCGGCCGAACCTCGCGCCGTATTCGTTCTTCAACGGGATCGGCTCCGATCCGATGACCGTGCTCTTCTGCCCCGCGAACAAGGCGGACGGCAGCGAGAAGGACACGCTCGCGAACTGCAAGCCCGTGAGCGAGGGCGGGACCGGCCAGTTCGTCGTCAACGCGTCGACCGAGGAGTACGCGCGCGAGGTCGCGATCGCGGCCGAGCCGCTCTCGTACGGCGAGAGCGAGTTCGAGCTCGCGCACCTCGCGACCGCGCCCAGCGCCAAAGTGAAGCCACCGCGCGTCGCGCGCGCGCCGTGGGCGTTCGAGTGCGAGACGCTGCAGGTCGTGCGCACGAACCCCGGACGCGCGAGCGGCGGCAACGTCGTCATTGGCCGCGTCGTGCACGTGCACCTCGACGAGCGCATCGTCGACGCGCAGCGGTTGCACGTCGACGCCGACGCGCTCGCCGCGATCGGACGCATGGGCGGGCTTGCGTACTGCCGCACGCGCGAGCGCTTCGAGATGCCGCTGGGGAAGGACTCGCTCGGCCTCGGCTCGCCGTTCGAGGCGCGGTGAGCTCGAGCACGAGGAGTTGAGGACATGACGTCATCCGATCCGGCATCGATGGGAGACCACCCCGTGAAGGGCGCTCCGCGCCAGGAGAGCGCATGAGCACGCCGGCCTGTCCTTCCTGCGACGCGCCGATCGAGCCCGGAGCGCGCGCGTGCTCGAACTGCCGCGCGACGTTCGCCGCGGAGCCGAAGTCGGCCGCGAACAAGCCGCCGCGCTGGCTGTGGATCGTCCTCGGCTTGATCGTCGGCTGCCCGACGATCACGGTGGCGATCGGCTTCGCGGTGACGCTCTTCGCGCCGCAGGTGCTCGACCGCGCGCGCGCGGCGGCCGAAGCGAAGGCGCTCGAGGACCTCGCCGTGCTCGAGCGCGCGCTCGACGCCTACGCGCAGCAGCATGACGGTCGCTATCCGGCGAAGCTCGACGTACTCGCGAAGCCCGACGCGTCCGGCGCGAGCGCGCTCGACGATGCGAAGCGCCTGAAAGACCCGTGGAAGCACGCCTACCAGTACGCGCCGCCGGAGGAAGGCAGCCGCGCGCGTCCGCGCGTGTGGTCCTTTGGCGTCGACGGCGTCGTGGGCGGCGGTGACGACCTGGAGCTCCCGTCCGCACCCGCTCGGCGCTGACGAGGAGCGCGCGCTCCGGACCGGACTCGTCGTGACGGACCGTGCGCTCGGACTGCCGTCGGCGCGCGTGCCGCCCGAAGGACGAATTCGACGCGAGCCCGCATCGAGGGCCCGGTCTGAGCTCGATGACGGAGAGCGGCCCGCCTCGACCGGTTCGAGGCCGTCCTGGGCGACCGCTGTCGGACCGCGGGCCCGCGACGGAGTTGACGCGCGCCCGAAATCGGCTCGAATGGGCGCACATCCACGGCCGTAGGGCCGCGCGCTCACGTCGGCTTCCCGCCCCCCCATGACCGACCCTCGACCCCGCTCGCAACCCACGGCCGACTCCGCGTCCGCTCGGTCAGGTGGCTACGCCTGCGTGCACTGCCGGACCGTCCTTCCGCTCGGCGTGCACGATTGCCCCGAGTGCTCGGGCGCTGCGAGCTCCGGGGTCCGTGCGGACGGATCGAGCTCCAGGGGCGCGCCGTGGCTCCTCCTCGACGCCGTCGTCGTGCTGCGCGGGTGGATGGTGCTCTTCGCGGTGGTCGCGATCCTGGTGCTCTTCGCGCTGGTGCTGTTCGTCGACGAGCGACACGTCCAGCCGTGGGGCGTCGAGTACGGGTTCCTGGCGGTCGAGGCGGCGCTCCTCGTCGCGGGCTTGTTCCTGCTGACGTCGCACCCGGTGGCGTGGGTCGTCGCGAGCGGCACGGTCGTGACGATCGACGCGGCGCGCATCCTCGCGACGGGGGATGTCCCGGTCATGCGGCTCGCGATCGCCGGCGCCCTTTGGCTCGGACTGCCGACCGCGCGCTGGGTGCAGCAACTCGTCACGCGGGATCCAAGCTCCTACGTCGCTCGCGCCCTGGCCGGCACACCTTCGGAGTGGAGGAAGGCCCGTGGGGACGAGAAAGGCGCGGGCGAGATCCTGCAGCAGAGCCGCAAGCGAGCGCTCGTACGCGGGCTCGTGAGCGGCTTCGTCGTGCTCGCACTCGCGATCGGCGCGGCGGCCTGGCGCGTGGCGGGGATCGAACGGCGCCCCGAGCCCGTGGTGGAGGAGCCGCGGTCGTTCGGCGAGCTCGCCGCCGAGTTCGACCGCGCATGGCGGGCGTCCGATGTCGAGGCGCTCGGCGAATTGTGCGGGGAGGACGGCGTCGAGGCGCGCGGCGAACTGCGCGAGGGCCTCGCGCGACGCGGCTGGCGCGGAGCGCTCCCGCCGATCCGCGGGCAGAGGCTCGAAACGGGCGCGCTGAACGCCGAGCTCGTGCTCACGCTCGACGCGGGCGAGGCGCGCGCGCGGCTCGGGGCGAAGAGCGTCGGGCGGACGAGCCCGCGTACGAATGGCGCCTCGTCGAGCCCGAGCTCCCGCGTCCGCCGATGGACGAGTTCGCGACGCGCTTCGCGGAAGCGTGGAGGAGCACAGATCCCGACACGGTGCTCGCATGCTTCGCGCCGGAGCGCGCCGAGACGGTGCGCGCGGCGCTCGCGGAGCTGGGCGCGCGAGAGGGCTGGTCCGGCGCGCGTCCGAGCATCCTCGGGTGCACGCCCCGCGCCCTCCCGTACGACCACGCCGAGCTGCGCTGCCCCTTCGCGGGCGGAGAGCTCGTCGTGTCGATGCAGCTCGCGCCCGTGAACCGCTGGCAGGCCGTGTTGGTGAACGTCGCGCGCAACTGACGGCGCGCAGCTCGTGCGCACCGCGCGCGCGGGCTCGGTGGACGATGCGCGTCGTCAGCGCGTCGCGCGCGCGGGATCGATCTCCGCGAGCGCGTCGAGCGCCGCGCGCTTGTACAGCACCGACAGCGTCGGGAAGTTCATCACGGCGCGCGCGAGGTAGTCCGCCGTCCCGCCGAGCTCGACCACGGCCTGGCCGAGGTGCACGAGTTCCGTCGCCTTCTCGCCGACGATGTGCACGCCGAGCAACTTGCGCGTCGGCCGCTCGACGACGAGCTTCAAGAGCCCCGACACGTCGCCGACGATCTGTCCGCGCGCGTTCTCGCGGTACCACGCGCGGCCGACGACGACGTCGAGGCCCTTCGCGCGCGCTTCGTCCTCCGTCGGGCCGTACGTGCCGACTTCGGGGATCGTGTAGAGGCCGTAGGGGAGCACGCGCGCGAGGTCCGCGCGCTCGCACACGCCGAAGAGGCACTGCACGGCGAGGCGGCCCTGCTCCATGCTCGTCGACGCGAGGCCGGGCGGCCCGATCACGTCGCCGGCCGCGAGGACGTGGGGGACGCTCGTGCGGAAGCGTTCGTCGACGACGATGCGTTGCTTGTCGTCGACGCGCACGCCGATCGCCTCGAGCCCGAGGCCCGTCACGTTGCCCGTGCGACCCGCGGCGACGAGCAGCTTGCCCGCGCGGAACGTGGCGCCCTGGCGGGTGATGACGCCGACGCCGTGACCCGGCTCGTCGACGACGCGCTCGACCGCGTCCTCGAAGCGGAAGCGGACGCCGAGGCGGCGCATGCGCTCGCGCAGGACGCGGGTGATCTCGGCGTCGAGGAACCCGAGGATGTCCTTCTTCCCCTCGATCAACGTGACCGGCACGCCGAGCGCCGCGAACAGCGAGGCGTACTCGCATCCGATGACGCCGCCGCCGACGACCGTCATCGACTCGGGGATCCGGTCGAGCGCGAGGATCGTGTCGGAATCCACGACGTCCGGATCCTCGAAAGGGAAGCCCGCGGGATGGCGCGGCGAACTGCCGGTCGCGATCAGGAACCGATCTGCGTGGAGCGGCACGATCGTCCCATTCGCGGTCCGGACCTCGAGCGCGTTCGGCGCGACGAACGCGCCCGTCCCACGGACGATCTGGACGTGGTGCTCGTGGAGCTCGCGGCGCAGGAGCTCGTGCTCGGACGCGAGCACCTGCTCCTTGCGCACCATGAAGCGCTCGACCGGGATCCGTTCGTGGGACAACGCGAAGTCGACACCATAGAGCCCGCGCTGCAAGGCACCCGAGTAGTGCAGCGCCGTCTCCCGCAGCGTCTTGGACGGGATCGTTCCCGTGTTGAGGCCCGCGCCGCCCAGCTCACGCTGCCGCTCCACGAGCGCGACGCGACGCCCGAGCCGCCCCGCCTCGATCGCCGCCGACAACCCGGCCGGTCCCGCACCCAGGACGACGAGATCGAAGCGCGGGAGTTCCATGGGTGAGACGATAGCGCGGTGGGTGTCGGGAATCTCGACGGAGGTGTGAGGGGGGGGCGGGCGGGGAGTGGCGTCGGTCGGGGCGCAATTGCCAGGTGGGACGATCCAGGGGAGAGGGGCGCAACGGAACACATTCGGATGCTCCGCATTCCGGACTCCGCGTTGTCTCGGGCCGGAGGACCGGCCCGAGACAACGCGGAGTTCTGGTTGCTCTCAGCAACGAGCGAGGGCTGCGGGAGGAGGGGTGTGTGCGTGAGCAGGCTCGGAAGGAGTCGCTCGACGAGCAGGGGGGATTGTGTGCGTGGCGCGAGGACGCTCGAGGGGCAGCTCAGAGCGAGCTGGGTGTTGCGTCTCGCTTGGATGGGCGGGCCGAGTCGTGCTTGTGCGTCGTTCACGGCTGAGGTCGTGCTCGAAGAAGAGGGCATGACCGCCTTCCTTCGGACCAACGCGCAGCGCTAGGCTCGGTCTCACCATGACGAACCGTCTCTTCTGCCTCGCGTTCCTCTTCCTTGCGGCGTGCTCCGCTCCGCGCTTCGAAGCGACGCCCTCCTACGGGTTCAGCAAGCTCTCGGGCGACTTCGCGATCGCGACGGGCTCCGTGTCGAGCACGAACGACCTGAAGGAGCTCGGTCTCGACGACAAAGAAGGCTCGCCTGGCGCGCGCGTCGACCTCTCGTGGGGCTCGCCGCATCTCACGATCTCCGTCGCGCAGATGAACACGGACGGCACGGGCACGACGACGGCGGACCTGACGCAAGGCGGCGTCACGATCAACGCGGGCACGAACGTCGACAGCTCCGTCGACCTCACGTACGGCACGGCCGTCGTCACGTTCGATCTCGTCCCGAGCGATGCCGTCGAGGTCGGCCTGGGCTTCGGCGCCGAAGCCGCGAGCGTGCAGACGAAGGTGCGGCCCACGGGGCTAGGCGCCGGCATCGACACGGACGAGAACGCGCCCGTACCCGTGCTCGCGCTCCGCGCCGGCGTCGACCTCGGCCCGATCGCCGTCGACGGCCTGCTCACGGGGATCAAGATCGACTACAGCGGCGACAGCTTGACGTTCTACGACCTCGACCTGCGTGCGCGGTGGGAGGTGTTCGAGCACGCGCACGTCCTCGTCGGCTACAAGCGCTGGAAGGTCGACCTCGACTACGAGGACGGCGCGGACAACGTGCAGCTCGACATCACCGCGGACGGGCCCTACCTCGGCGTCGTGATCGCGTTCTGAGCCGTGCCGAAGTCCCTCGCGCACCGCTTCCGAGTCGACGACGGCGCGAAGTTCCGCCTGAAGGACTGGGATCCCGCCGACGAAGCGGGGCTCGCGAAGGACGAAGCCCAGGCGCTGCTCGGCGGGCTCGGCGAGCGCATGGCCGAGCTGCAGGATCAGCTCTACGCGCAGGACCGCTGGTCGGTCCTGCTCGTCTTCCAGGCGATGGACGCCGCGGGCAAGGACGGCGCGATCCGACACGTGCTGAGCGGCTTGAACCCGCAGGGTTGTCAGGTGCACTCGTTCAAGGCGCCGTCGGACGAAGAGCTCGACCACGACTTCCTCTGGCGGTGCGCGACGCGCCTGCCCGAGCGTGGACGCATCGGCGTCTTCAACCGAAGTCACTACGAGGAGGTGCTCGTCGTCCGCGTGCACCCCGCGATCCTCGAGGACCAGAAGCTCCCGCCCGCGCTCGTGACGCAGTCGATCTGGACGGAGCGCCTCGAGGACATCGCGGCGTTCGAGCGCCACCTCGCGCGCAACGGCACCGCGATCCTCAAGTTCTTCCTCCACGTCTCGCGCGACGAGCAGAAGCAGCGCTTCCTCGAGCGGCTCGACGAGCCCGAGAAGAACTGGAAGTTCAGCGCGCGCGACATCGTCGAGCGCGGTCACTGGGCCGCGTACCACGCAGCGTACGAGGACGCGATCCGCGCGACCGCTGCCCCGCACGCGCCGTGGTTCGTCGTGCCCGCCGACAAGAAGTGGGTGACGCGTTGCGTCGTCGCCGCGGCGATCGTCGAGCGGCTCCAAGAGCTCGGGCTCGCCTACCCGAAGGTCGACGCGCGCGCGAAGGCGGAGCTCGAGGCTGCGCGCGCGAAGCTCATGTCGGAGTCGTGATCGGCCGGCTCCGCGCCGCCGCGCGACGTGCCGAAGCCCGCCACGCACGCGCGCCTGCGGATGCCGCGCGACGCGCCGAGTTCCGCCACGAGCGCGCGCCTGCGGCCGCGGCGTGACGTTCCGAAGCCCGCCACGAACGACCGCCTCCGGCCGCCGCGTGACGCGCCGGACTGCGACTCGAGCGCGCGTCGCGGCGCGCGGGGTGGGACAGCGAATTCGACCTCCCACCAGGGGCTGTCCGCGCCCGGAATCCGCGTCGAATCGACAAGTTGCGGACCCCCGAGTAGGGTGAACCCGTCGAATCCCCACTCGGATCGCGGCGAACGGGTCGACCCGTCCGTGAGTCGCGCTCCGGAGATCTTCGCGCACGTGAACGAGCACTCCTGGGAGGGAGAGCTGCATGTTCCACGATCCGCACGACCTCGAGATCCTGGCCTTCTTCGGCCTCGTCGCCCTGTTCGAGCTCTGGGAGCGCCTGCGCCCCGCGCGCCGCGTCGATCGACGCGCGCACGGCCGGCTCGACGTGCTCTGCTTCGGGCTCGCGGTCGTGATGAGCCGCATCTCGACGAGCAGCGTCGAGGCCGCGCTCCCCGCTCTCGCCGGGGAAGAGTCGCTCACCGCGCTCGCGGCGCTCCGCGCGTGGCCGAGCTGGCTCAAGCTCATCGCCGCGATCGTCGTCGTCGACTTCCTCCTGTACTGGCTGCACCGCGCCCAGCACCGGTTCGAGCTCCTGTGGCGCACGCACAGCTTCCACCACTCGGTCGATCAGCTGTGGTGGTTCTCGGGCTTCCGCACGAGCTTCCTCCACAGCCTGCTCTACAACGTTCCGCAGGCGATCGTGCCGCTCTTCGTGTTTCAGCTGTCGCCGCTCGCCGCGGGCCTCGGCTTCGCGTTCGGCGTGCTCGTGCAACTGTGGGAGCACTCGAACGTCGACGTCGACATCGGGATCCTCCGGCACGTCGTGATCACCCCGAAGTACCACCGCATCCACCACGCCGCGATCGAGCCGCAGAACAAGAACTTCGCGCCGATCCTCGCGCTGTGGGACAAGCTCTTCGGGACCTGGGTCGATCCGCGCTCGATGCCGCGCGACTTCCCGCTCGGGCTCGGCGAACCGCCCCGCCGGAAGATGCTGCCGCGCATGATCGCGGGCGTGTGACGCTGGCGCGCGTCCGATCGAGCGGACTAGAGTGAGGGCGCTCCGCACGACGTGCATCTGCGTCCCTCCACCCGTCGCTCGTCGCTGAGAGCCCCTAGAACCCCGCACGAGCACGGGCCGGTCCTCCGGCCCGTGCTCGTGCGGGGTCCGGAATGCGGAGCAGCCGATGTGTTCCGTTGCGTCCCTTCCCCCGTGTCGTCCCATCTGGCAGTGCCGCTCCCGACCGACCTCCGTCCCCACCGCTCGGACCGCCGACGTCCGCCCGCGCCGAGCCGCGCTGAGCACCGCACGGGCTCGGGCCGGTCCTCCCACCCGTACTCGCGCGGCGTGCGAATCGTGGAGCCGCCGGTGTGCCCCACACCGTCCTCCCCGGCCACAGCACCTCGACCGCCCCTGCTCCTCCTCCTCCTCCTCCTCGCCGCCTGCTCCCGCACCCCAACGCCGCCTCCCGCCCCCGTCGCCTACGTCGACGACGCGACCTGCGTCGCCTGCCACGCCGCCGAAGCGCGCCAGTGGACCGGCTCGCAGCACGACCTCGCGATGCAGCCCGCGAGTTCCGACACGCTCCTCGGCCGCTTCGACAGCGTGCCCGTCCCGACGAAGAGCGGTCCCGCGACGTTCGCGCGCTCGGGCGACGCGTTCACGCTCGACGCGCCGGGCGGCGGCGGTCCGAAGCCCGTGCGCTATGCGTTCGGCGTCTCCCCGCTGCAGCAAGTGCTCGTCGAACTCGACCGGGGCCGACTGCAGTGCGCGACGGTCGCGTGGGACGCGCGCGCGGGGCGCTGGTACGACCTGTACCCCGATGAGGCGTTCGCGCCGGACGACGAGCTCGCGTGGACCGGCCGCTACCAGCGCTGGAACTCGATGTGCGCCCAATGCCACTCGACCGACGTCGAGAAGCGCTACGACGCTGCGAAGGACTCCTATTCGACGCGCTGGAGCGCGATCGACGTCGGCTGCCAGGCCTGTCACGGTCCGGGCGCGCGACACGTCGAGCTCGCGAACGCGAAGCGCCTGACCGCGAACGACGACGGCCTCACGGTGCACCTGCGCCACGGCGAGCCACGCGCGCAGCTCGACACGTGCGGCCCTTGTCACGCGCTGCGCAGCCCGATCACCGAACGATGGGTGCACGGCGAGCCCTTCCTCGATCACTTCGTGCCCGAGCTCTTGCGCCCCGGCGCGTACACGGCGGACGGCCAGCTCGAAGGCGAGTCGTACAACTGGGGCTCGTTCCTCCAGAGCAAGATGCACCAGCGCGGCGTCGCGTGCAGCGACTGCCACGAGCCGCATTCGGGCGCGCCGCGGGGTGCGGGGAACGCCGTGTGCGCGCAGTGCCACCAGCTCGCGCCGCCCCTGAACCGGTTCCCGACGCTGAAGGCGAAGGTCTACGACGCGCCGGAGCACACCCACCACCCCGCGGGCTCGCCCGGCGCGAGCTGCGTCGCGTGCCACATGCCGTCGAAGACGTTCATGGGCATCGACGAGCGCCATGACCATTCGTTCCGCGTGCCGCGACCGGATCTGTCCGTCGCGCTCGGCGTGCCGAACACCTGCGGCGCGTGCCACGCGGAGCAAGGGGCCGCCTGGGCAGCCGAGCGCGTGCGCGCGCTGTGGCCCGGCGCGCAGACGAGGCCGCATTGGTCGCAGGCCGTCGCGCTCGCGCGCGCGGGCGACGGGCGGCTCCTGCCCGGGCTCGTCGACGATCCCGAGATCCCCACGATCGTGAAGGCGACGGCACTGGAGCTCTACCCGTCGACCGGTCTGCGTCCTCCCGCGCGCCTCTACGCGGACGCGGATCCGCCCCTGCGCCTGGGCGCGCTGCGCGCGAGCGAAGGCCTCGACGCGCGCGACGTCGGTGCATGGAGCGGCGTGCTGCCGCTCCTCTCCGATCCGCTGCGCGCGATCCGGATCGAGGCCGCGCGTCTCTCGTCCGCGCTCGACGAGCGCGCGCTCACGACGGAGGAGCGCAAGCTGTTCGACGCGGCGCTCGCCGAGTTCCGCGCGTCGCAGGCGGCGATGGCGGATCTGCCGGGCTCGCACCTGAACCTGGCGCTCGTGCACGAGAAGCGCGGCGAGTTCGACGCGGCGGAGCGCGCGTATCGCAAGGCCCTCGAGCTCGACCCGGCCTTCCTGCCCGCTCGGTTCGACCTGGGGCAGCTCTTGCACCGCCTGAAGCGCAGCGCCGAGGCCGAGCGCGTCTTCCGCGAGGGCATCGCTCGCGTTCCCGAGCAGAGCGACCTCCATCACTCGCTCGGGCTCCTGCTCGCGGAGCTGTCGCGCGGCGCCGAGGCCGCGGACGCGCTCGTCCGCGCGGCGGAGCTCGCGCCCGAGGAGGCCAGGAAGCAGTACGACGCCGGACTCGCGCTCGCCGCGGCGGGACGTTCGAAGGAGGCCGAAGCGGCGCTCGCGCGCGCGGTGCGCCTCGATCCCGCGTCTCCGGACGCCGCGCTCGCGCTCGCGCAGCACCACGCGAGCCTCGGCGATTGGGTGCGCGCGCTGCCGTACGCGCAGGCGGCCGCGAAGCTCCTGCCGCAGGACGCGGGCGTGCGCGAGTTCGTCGAGCGCGCCCTGAGGGAGGTCGAGACGAAGCGTCGGTGAGCGCGGAGCGGCGGCGGGCGGCGCGCCCGCGCTACGGCCGCGGTGCTGGACGCCGCGGTGCTGGACGCCGCGGTGCTGGACACCGCGCCGCGCGCGCCGCACGATGCGCGTGACCGCGCCATGAACCCGCGCCTCCGGCTCCTCACTCTGCTCCTCGGCCTCGCCGCGGGCGCGTGCACGCTCGTGCCGGTCACGGGCAAGCTCCCGAAAGAGGCGTGGGCGGGCGCGGCGGCGCTCGTCCTGGCGGCGAGCGCGTCGTTCGGGCCCGTGAACGCGCCGTGGCGCTGGCTCCGTGCGCGGCCGATCGCGTGCTGGTGCGTCGCGCTCCTCGCGACGGTCGCGGCGCTCGGCGCGTGGACGTGCCACGCGCAGCCGGTGTGGGGGCGGTGGCCATCGCGACCGGAGCTCGGCGCGCTCGCTGCCGTCCTCGTCGTCGCGCTCGCGCCGTTCGTCGCCGCTCCGTCGCCCGCGGAGCGCGCACTCCAGCGCGAGCGGCTCGCGCGTAGCGCGGTGGCGAAGCTCCTGCTCGTCGCGACCTCCTTCGCGTTCGCGTTCTTCGCCGTCGAGGCCGTGCTGCGCACGTTCTATGTCCAGTCCGACGGCTTCGCGGTCACCGCGATGCATCGCGCGTGGGTCGCGGTGCACTGGAAGCCGATCAACGCGCTGCGCTACCGCGATCGCGAACCCGTCGACGAGCCGGGCGTGAAGCGCGTGCTCGTCGTGGGGGACTCGTTCGCGGCCGGTCACGGGCTCGACGAGCTCGACGACGCGTTCGCGCGCGTGCTCGAGCGCGGGCTCGGCGCCGGCTGGCGCGTGAACATCGCGGCGCGGCCGGGGTGGTCGACGGACGCGGAGTACGCCGCGCTCGTGAAGTACCCGCTGAAGCCCGACGTGATCGTCCTGTCGTACTACGTGAACGACATGAGCTACCTCCTGCCGAAGGACGACGACGACTTCCGCGCGCCGCCTCCGGGGCTTGGCTGGTTCGCCAACGGCTTCTTCTCGACGAGCTACCTCTACTGGCACACGCTCCAAGGCGGGATGGAGCGCGTGCACGAGCAGTACGCGAAGAAGCGTCTCGCCGAGTACGACGATCCCGCGTTGTGGAGCCGGCACGCAGCGGACCTCGACCGGTTCGTCGAGCTCGCGACCGCGCAGGGGGTGAAGCTCGTCGTGCTCGTGTGGCCGCGGCTGGACGGCGTCGAAGGCTCGCGCGGCGCGACCGAGAAGGTGAGCGCGCACTTCCGCGCGCGCGGCGTCGCGGTGGTGGACCTGACGAACGAGCTCGCGCCGATCCCGTCGCGCGACTTGATCGTGAACCGCCTCGACGCGCACCCCAACGCCGCGACCCACGCGCGTGCGGGGGAGCGGCTGGTGCCCGTCGTGGCTTCGCCCTGAGCTTTGCGCTCCGGCCGCCCGCGGAGGCGCACGCTCCCGACGGGGCGCCGTCAGGTTGAACATGTTCAAGAATTCCCCTGGACAGCGGCCGCGGGGCGTCGATACTTGGAGTTGAACACGTTCAACACAGCCAGGAGGCCCCATGAACGCCGCTACGGATGCCTACGTCACCCCCGACGCCTACATCGTCCAGACCTACGTCGCCTACGTCCTGATCAGCCTCGCGCTCACCGTCTGGGTCGCGCGCACGCTCCACAAGAACGGCCGGTTGTTCCTCGTCGACGTCTTCTGCGGCAACGAACCGCTCGCGGACTCGGTCAACCACCTGCTCGTCGTCGGCTTCTACCTGATCAACTTCGGGTTCATCAGCTTCGCGCTCGCGACGGGGCGGCGGATCGACACCCTGCGCGAGTCGATCGAGCTCCTCTCCGGCAAGCTCGGCGGCGTCCTTGTCGTGCTCGGACTGATGCACTTCTTCAACCTGTTCGTCTTCAGCGTCATCCGCGGCCGCGCGCATCGCCGCCAGCGCATGGACGAGTCGCGGCCGCAGCCCGCCGGCCCGTCCATCCCGCCGTCCGCGCCGGTCGCACCGGCGGGCGGAGCGTGGAGCTCGGCCTCCGCCTGATGCACGCGCGTCGGGCGCGGGCTCGACGCGCTTCCCCCTTGCGCTCGCGCGGCGGCGAGGTTGGGCTCTTGCGCATGCCGAAGAAGCCCAAGCCGCCGCCGACGACCCCGCCCGCGACGAAGGGGGAGCGCACCCGCGCTGCAATCGTCGACGCCGCGCTGCGGCTCTTCCACGGGCACGGCTACGAGGGCACGACGATGCGCGAGATCGCGCGCGCGGCCGGAGTCTCGCTCGGGAACGCCTACTACTACTTCGAGTCGAAGGAGCACCTGATCCAGGCGTTCTACGAGCGCACGCACCAAGAGCACCTCGTCGAATGCGAGGCCGTGCTGGCGCGCGAGAAGAAGCTGGAGGACCGCCTGCGCGGCGTGCTCCTCGCGAAGATCGACACGGCGGAGCCCTACCACCGCATCTCGGGGATCCTGTTCAAGACCGCGGCCGATCCGAAGAGCCCGCTCAACCCGTTCTCGTCCGCCTCCGAGCCCGTGCGGCGCGAAGCGACCGAGCTGATGCGGCGCGTCATCGAGGGGAGCTCGAGCAAGCTCCCCGCCGACCTGAACGAGAAGCTGCCCGAGCTCCTCTGGTTGCACGAGATGAGCGTGATCCTGTTCTGG
Organism: Planctomycetota bacterium; assembly: GCA_016714045.1. GTDB lineage: Bacteria > Planctomycetota > UBA1135 > UBA1135 > JADJNY01. The sequence goes on from JADJNY010000002.1 coordinate 304,265, forward strand.
ATCCACGACGAGTCGGAGGGGCGCGCGCGCACGCGGCACTTGATCGAGCGCACGGTCGAGATGATCGCGAAGCTCGTCTCGATCGCGGGCTTCCCGCTGATGAAGCCGCTGCGCACGTCGGTGCTGTCGCTCGTGGACGAGCTGAAGCAGGACGTGCTGCCACCGAAGACGTGAGGCGCGGCGGAGCACTCCTGCACGCCTTCCGGGACGAGCTGAAGCAGGACGTGCTTCCCGAAGGCGTGATGCGCGGTGCCCCGCTACGCCGCGCGCGCCGGAGCGAGCTCGCTCACCACGGGTTCGGCTGGTCCGATCCGAGGCCGGGTCCGTACACGATCGCGTTCGACAGGAGGCGCATCGTCCCGCGGAACCAGTTGCGGAAGTCGGGCGGGCTCGCGAAGAGCACGATCTGTCCCGCGCCCTTCTTCTCGACGACGGCGTAGGCCGAGTCCGCGATGCGCTCGCGCGCTTCGGGCCACAAGAGGCCCGACAGGCGAACGCGCTCGCTCGCCGCGAGCCGCACCGCGGTGCGCGCGGGACGCTGCGCGAGGAACACGTCCGAGCCCTCGAAGTAGACGGGGAGCTCGTCGTCGCACCCGAACGTGAGCCACGCGTCGGGGTTCACTTCGCCGCGCAGGATCACGCCCTGGGGCGAGAACGTGGAGAGCCACGCGTCGCGGCGCTTCTTGTCCTCCTTCGCGGCGAGCGACTCGGCGCCCGGAGCGACATCGGACTTCTTCGCGGCGTCCTTCGTCGACGAATCCGCGGCGACCTTCGAGTCGGAACCCGCGGACTCCTTTCCGTCGCCCTTCGCCGACGGCTTGCCGTCCCACACGAGCCCCTCGTCGATCGCCGTCTTCCCCGCTTCGCGCTCGCGCTGCACGGAGAGCGCGTACTCGTCGAGCTTGTCGAGCGCGTCGGGGCGCAGGCGCGTCGTCGTCATCTTCAGGGACGCGTCGCACAACTGCGCGGCGGAGCTGCCGCTCGCGATCAGCGTCCCGCCGCTCTTCACCCACGTCATCAGCGCGTCCGCGTTCTCGCGCAAGACCTCGCCGAGGCCGCCCTCGGGGATCACGAGCACGTTGTAGCGGCGCAAGTCGTACCCGCCGAGCCCCTGCGCGTCGACGAGCGTCGTCGGCAGGCCGAGCTCGTGGTCGAGGAGGTGCCACGTCGCACCGAAGTCCGACGTCGAGATGGGGGAGTTCGACAGGAGCCCGACGCGCGGCCGCGCGAGCAGGTCGAAGTGCTGTCCGCCGAGGTCGGGCGTCTCGTCGGGGCTGCGCGCCGTGCCGAGCGCCACGGCGCGCACGCCGCTGTTCACCGCCGCCGCCGCGACCTTCTCCGCGACGCCTTCGGCGTTCTCGACGCGGCGCACGAGCAAGCTCCCGCGCGCGAACGTGCGGCCGCGCGCCGTGAACGGCTCGTCGCAGGCGTTCACGGCGACGCCGAGCTCCATCGCGCGCGCCGCGAACACGACGGCGCCGTCGCTCTTGCCGTCGACGGCCCACGCGTAGACGGGCGCCTTCGCGTCGTCGAGCGGGACAATGCCGATCGGAGCGGGGTCGAGCTCCGTCACACGCGTGTGCGCGACGTCGTCGGCGGAGCACCAGACGGCGTCGAGGTCCCACGCGTGCGCCGGCGACCAGCCCGTGACGTCGTAGGCCTTGCTGCGCTGCTTGCGCTCGAGTTCCTTGCGCTCGCGTTCCAGCGACGCCCTGTCGTAGCGCGGATCGAACGCGAAGAAGGCCTTGACCATCGGGGCGAGCGGCTGGCGCGCGGGCACGACGATCGTGCCGGCGGCGAACTTCCGCTCCGCGAGCTTGCCCGCGAGCGTCGTTTCGACGTCCTTCCCCGTGAACTCCTGCTCGGCCTCGAAGACCTCGAGGCCCTGCGCCGCGAGCATCCGCACGAAGACCGCTTCGCGCTCGGGGTGCTTTCCGCGCGCGAGCACCAACATGCGATCGTTGCCCGGCGTCTCGGCGGCGACGTTGGCCTTCTTCGCGGCGTAGTAGTCGCGCAGGATCTCGACCTTGTTCTTCGCGAGCGTCGTCACGTTCGCGAGCGAGCCCGTCGCCTGGCGCGCGACCGCGTCGTGGTACGTCGCGATCTCGCCCGACGGACGGCGCACGGCCTGACCGCGGTAGTGCGCCTGCTCGTACAGGATCCCGACCGCGCCGGCGAACGTCGCCCACGAGTCGGTGTAGCCCGGGTACCACGAGTCGGCCCACTCGCGCGTGTAGTAGCTCCAGCCGTGCGCGTCGAACGCGGCCGCCTGGTCGTTGCCGAAGCGCGGCCACCACTTCTTCGTCTGCGCGGGGAACCACGGCGTGAGCGGATCCGTGGCGGGGTAGAAGAGAAACGTGTCGTTCGCGCCCATCTCGTGCGCGTCGACGAGGAGCTGCGGATGGAAGGACTGGATCGCGCTCCACCGCGCGCGCGTCTCGGGCTGCGTGCCCCAGATCCAGTCGCGGTTCATGTCGAAGAGGTAGTGATTGCCGCGGCCGTAGGGCCAGCGGCCGCGGCTCATCGAGTCCACGTCGAGGTTGGGCACGTAGCCCGCGGACTGCTCGAGCATCGAGAGGATGCGCTCGCGTCCGTCGGGGTTCTGCGACGGATCGATCACGACGACGACGTCCTTCAGGAGGTCGGTGACGTCGGCGCTCGTGCCCGCGACGAGGTGGTACGCGACGGCCATCGATGCGTCGCTGCCCGACATCTCGTCGCCGTGGATCGAGTAGGAGAGCCACGCGATCGCGGGGGTGTCCTTCGCGAGCTGCTCTGCCTCGGCGTCGTTCGTCGTGCGCGGATCCGCGAGCTTCGCAATGGCGGCGCGGATCGCGTCGAGCTTCGCCAGGTTCTCCTTCGACGCGACCACGGCGTAGCCGAGCTCGCGGCCTTCGTGCGTGACGCCCGTCTTCGTCCAACGCAGACGCGAGCCGGGGCGCTCGAGCGACTTGACGTACGCGAGGATCTCCGCGTGGTGCGCCGTGAACGTGCCGAGCGGCTGGCGCAGCGCGGAGTCGGGCGTCGGCACGCTCGCGTCGTACGTCGTGCCGGGGAAGATCGGCGCGAGCGCGCGCGGCGTCGCGGAGTCGCCGAAGCGCAGCGAGGCGGGCTTGTCGGCGGCGACGAGCTCGGCCTCGGCGCCCGCGACGGGTTTGCGGTCGATCACGGTGGAGCGGTCGTCGCCGACGTAGCCGAGGCCTTTCAGTCGCTCGACCATCTCCGCATCGGGCTTCGTCTTGCGCGCGGGGCCGCCGGGTCCGGCCTGTTCGCGGGCGGAGGCCGGGTTCGCCTCGGACCTCGACGCGCTCCCATCGCGCGCGGACGGCGACGTGCAGCTCGCGACCAGGACGACGGGCACGACGACGCAAGACAGGACGGCGACGACTCGCATGGGGGGCGCTCCTCGATCGAGCGGACCACGAGGGGTCCGCGGGGACGAACGGCGGGACGTCGCCGCCGTTCGGGCGCGGGAGTCTAGCAGCCGCGCGTGCAGCCGGAGCCCGCCGGAGCGCGCTCCCGCGTTCGGATTCCGTCGCGCGCGGCGCACCGAGCGTGCTGCAAGGCGCAACGAGCGACGGTATGCTCGCGAACGGGGGGCCTCTAGCTCAGTCGGTTAGAGCAGGCGACTCATAATCGCTTGGTCGTAGGTTCGAGTCCTACGGGGCCCACCACTCAAACCACGCTTGACGTCCGCGCGCTTCTGCGCGTGAACGTTCGCGAGGTTCGGGGGTTCGGGGGTTCGGGGGTTCGGGGGTTCGGCATCGGCCGTTCCAGGTTTGTTCCAGGGAAATCGCACCGCGCTCGCGTCGGCGTGCGTCCCCAGCTCGCGCGGCGAAGGCAGCGGGGTCGCGTGCTTCAGAGCCGCGTGCGCGTCCTCGGTGTTGAGGAACACGTAGTGCTTCATCGTCACGCGGATGTCGCTGTGGCCGAGTAGGTACTGGACAACCTGAGGCGGTACTCCCTCACGCGTCCAGCGAGAGCCGAAGGTCGTCCGTAGGGCATGGATGTCGAGGGAGCCAGTCGAGGCGTCGTGCCTGCGGGCGATTCCTGCCCGACGCACGAGAGCGTAGAAGCTGCGGAGTCCGTTCGATGACGCGCCGGTCCCCAAGGTGCAGCCACCACGTCGTCCGCGTAGGAGCCTTGCAGGCCGAGGAAATCGACCTCTTCGAAGCCCGCGAGCAGCTCGGCGATCCGCGCGCGGTCGATCACGTATTCGTGCACGCCTTCGATGGAGACGTTGCTCTTCCCGTTCCACGCGCACGTGCCGTCCCCGCGCAGCGTGACCACGTAGACCGGGCAGGATCCGCGACACGAAGTCCGCTCGAGCGAGATCACGACCGAGTTGGGATCCTTCGGGACGTAGCGCGCGTCGCGCTCCGCGCTCGGAGGCGACGCGGCGGGCGAGCGGAGCTCGCGCGCCGGCTCCGTCGAGGCTTCGACCGGGGCGTCGGGCGCGACGTCGGGCGCAGAGGTCGAGGCGGGCGTCGGGCTTCCAGCGGGCGCGACCGGGAGCGGCTTTCGGCCGCAACTCGCGACGAGGAGTACAGCCCAAGCGGCAGCGGCGAGCCCGAGGCATTGCATGCACGCAGGATACAGCGCGGGCGATGGACTCGGCCTGTCGACGCGCGGAGCTGCCGCGAGCTCGCGCGCCGCGCGTCCTCTCCGGCATGCCGCGCCGCGCGCGAGGTGGAGCAACTCGGGGACGAGGACACCGGTGCGATGCGGTGGGAACATCTCGGGCGGTCGCTGGGCTGCGTTCGGCCCTCGACCGGTTGATCCGTGCCGTGCCGGATGCGACCTTGGGTCCGGAGCCCCTCCCATCCTCACCGAACTCTGGATCCTGCTCGCCCTGATCGCGATCAACGGCCTCCTCTCCGGCGCGGAGATCGCCGTCGTGTCGGTGCGTCCGGCGCGGCTCGACGCGTTGACGGAAGAGGGTCGGCGCGGCGCCGCGGCCCTGCGCAAGCTGCGCCAGGATCCCGAGCGGTTCCTCGCGACCGTGCAGGTCGGGATCACGGTCGTCGGCGCGGCTGCGGCGGCGTTCGGCGGCGCGTCGTTCGCGCAGGAGCTCGCGCCGGTCTTCGCGCGGGTCGAATGGCTCGCGCCGTACGCATCCGAGGCCGCCCTCGCCGTCATCGTGGCCGCGATCTCGTACCTGTCGCTCGTGTTGGGCGAGCTCTGCCCGAAGTCGCTCGCGCTGAGGCATTCGGAGGGCTACGCGCTCTTCGTCGCGGGGCCGCTGCTCGGGCTCGCGTCGTTCGCCAAGCCCGTGGTGTGGTTCCTCACCGCGAGCTCGAACGTCGTGCTCAAGCCGTTCCGGGACCGCACGAACTTCATGGAGTCGAAGATCTCGCTCGACGAGATCCGGCGCATGGTCGAGGACGCGGGCGAGTCGGGCTCGGTCGACCCGGACGTCAGCGAGATCGCGTCGCGCGCGCTCGAGTTCAGCACGCTGACGGCCGAGGACGTGATGATCCACCGCCGCTACGTCGTCGGCCTCCCGGCGAGCGCCAGCGACGCCGAGATCCGCCGCGTGATCCTCGACGTCGGACACCGTCGCGTGCCCGTGTACGAGGGCAGCCTCGACAACATCGTCGGTTACGTCTCGTGGCGCGACGTCATGGCGCGCGCGTGGAGCGGCAAGCCCGTGACGCTCGACGGCATCGTGCGTCCGTGTCACTTCGTGCCCGAGACGACGCCCGCGGTCGACCTCCTGCGCGAGATGCAGGAGAAACGCATCCATCTCTCGATCGCCGTCGACGAGCACGGCGGGACGGCTGGGATCCTGACGCTCGAGGACCTGCTCGAGGAACTCGTGGGCGAGATCGTCAGCGAGCACGACACGACCCCCACGACGCAGGTGCGTCGTGAAGCCGACGGCTCGTTCGTCGTGCAGGGCAGCGCGAACGTGCGCGACGTGAACCGCGAGCTCGAGCTCGCGCTCCCCGGCGAGGACGAGGTGAGCACGATCGCGGGACTGTGCCTGCTCCTGAACGACGGGCACTTGCCGTTGAAGGGCGCGCGGCTCGAGGCGGAGGGCGGGGTCGAGCTCGAGGTGCTCGAGACGTCGGCGCGCCGCGTGCGTTCGGTGCGCCTGCACCTGCCGCGGACGGCGGGCTAGTCGCGCGCGCTCGCCACCGTTGCGTCTGCACTTGCCGCGGACGGCGGGCCAGGCGCGCGGGCTCACCACCGGTGCGCATGCACCGGCCGCGGACGGCGGGCTAGTCGCACGCGATCACCACTTCCACGTGGCGCGTCGCACGTGCCACGGAACGAAGTTGTCCTCGAAGGACGCGCGCCAGAACGCTTCGCGCAAGAACGCCCACGTGCGTTCGACCATCAGCACGGCCTGGTAGAAGGGCATGATCGGGAAGCACAGGCACAGCCACGCGTCGCGCGGCTTGTCGTTCGAGTAGTAGACGATCGTCGCGGCCTGCGCGGCCTCGATCACGAGGTAGCCGACGTACAGCGTGAAGAGCGGCTTCCACATCTCGAGCCCGTGCGTGCACGCCATCCAGATCATCCAGATCCAGATGCCGATCAGGCACACGATGTTCGTGATCCACATCCCCGCGGTGAGCACGAAGTCGCTCCACTTGAAGCTCGCGCTCCACGGGAGGCCCATGTCGATGTGCTTCCTGCAGTGGTTGCGGATGATGCCGCTCTGGTCCCAGCGCATTCGTTGCCGCAGGAGCGCGTACCACGTCGTCGGCATGTCCGTGAACGCGTTCGCGTACGGCGCGGCGGCGATGCGATAGCCCTTCCGGCGCATCGCGAGCGTCAGGTCGAGGTCCTCCGGCGGACCGACGTCCCATCCGCCGATCGTGCGCAGCGCGCTCGCGCGGAACGCACCGAACGCGCCCGAGACGATGCCGAGCAGGTTCATCCGCGCCGCGAAGAGGCGGCCGACGAGGATCGCGTTCAGGTATTCGTAGCTCTGCAGCCACGTGACGAGGTTCGTGAACGGTCTGCGGCCGAGCACCGTGCCCGACACGGCGCCGACGCGCGGGTCCGAGAACGGCTGCACGATCTTCACGAGCGCGTCGGGGCCGAGCTCCGAGTCGGCGTCGATGACGACGATCACTTCGGCGTTCGTGTACTGCAGCGCGAAGTTCATCGCGGACGACTTCCCGCTGCGGTGCGGCCGCGACATGACGAGCACGCCGTCGTGCGTGCGAGCGAAGTCGTGGGCGACGCGCTCCATCTCGTCCGTCGATCCGTCGGAGAGCACGATGATCTCCAGGTCCGGGTACGCGCCGTGCACGCTCTTCAGCGTATGCGCGATCGTGTCGGCCTCGTTGTAGCCGACGAGCAGGGCGCAGACGCGCGGCACGTACGGTTCGGGCTTCGGCTTGCGGCCGGCGAAGGCCTGGAAGAACGTGCGGAGCACATCGCCGAGCGTGAACGCGACCTTCAAGAGCCCGTAGCGCGCCCCGTCGACGAGGATCAGCGCCCACAGGAACGTGATGAGCTCCTCAGGGTGCAGCGAGGAGAGCCAGTGGCTCCATTCGAGCAGCATGGTAGGCGACGAGCTCGAGCTCGCTGGCGTCACGGGAGAAGAAGCGCTCGGCGCACACGAGGCAGTGGCAGACGGGATCGCGCTCGCCGCATTGGTAGCCGCAGTCGCGGCAGTCCCACGGACCGGAGAGGTACTCGTAGTCGGCGTTGACCACGAGCTCGCGCGCGCGGCACTTGGGACAGACGAGACCCTGCGCCGTCTCGTACTCGCTCGCTCGCGCGACGTTGGCGCACGCGAAGTGGTGGATGAGGCGTTCGCACTCGATGCGCGCGGAGCCGCATTGACGGCACCCGAGCCGAATCGTCGGCAACGCCTCGCAGCGCGGGCAGACGAGCACGCGGTCCACGAGCTCGGGGACGAGCACGCCGAGCTCGCACCACGCGGCGACGAGCTCTTCTGCGTGTCCGTAGCGGTAGCGCATCGTCGTCGCGTCGAGCACGGGCTCGAGGCGCGCGGGGTCGAGCAGGTCCTCGATCGTCCCGCGCAGACGCAACACGCAGCGGCCTTCGGCGGCGCTCGCGCTCAGATCGTGCTCGACCCAGGCGAACTCGTTGCGCGCGTCGCCGAGCTCGGCTGCCGCGAGCGCGTGTCCGCCAGCGAGCGGCGTCCAGCCGTCCAAGGTCGCGCGCAGAGCGCCCGCGGCGACGTCGAGCGAGCGCACGCGCAGGACGGCGCTCGCATCGGGCAGGCCGCGTGCTCCGATCGGCACGAGGACGATGCGCCGCGCGCGCGCGAGGACGAGCTCCAGCGACGCGGCCGGCTCCGGCGCGTTCGTCGCGCCCGCTGAGCCCGTCGCGCTCGTCGAGTTCGTCGTGCTCATCGAACTCGCAACGGCGCGTTCGAGCTCCGCGGTGCCATCCGGATCGGGCGCGTGCGTGCGAGTCGACTCGGGCTCCGGCGTGCGCGCGTGGCCGAGGTCGGGTACGAGCGGTGCCCCGAGCGGCGGAGCGGGCCGCGGGGCTTGCGCGGTCTCGCGCTCGATCGTGCTCGCGCTCCCGAGCTCGGTCTCGCACGCACGCCCGTGCGCAGGCTCGCTCGCCGGAACGGGTGAACCCCCCTGCGCGAGCTCGTGTCGCGGCCGCGGCGCGGTCTCGCGCTCCGCCCGTGCCTGGAGCGCATGCGCGTCGCTGGGCGCGGCCGTCGACGCGAGCTCTGCAGCCTGCGCACGTTCCGGCTCGCGGACCGGCGCGGTCGACGGAGACGACGACGGCGAGCTCACCTGCCGTTCCGCAGGTGTTTCGATCGGAGCCCCTGCGCCGTCGCCGCGACGAGCGCTCGCGAGCTCGTCCGCGTCCAGGGCGAAGAGGCTCGCTCGCGACGGACCCCGCGCGGCGCCGCGCATCGGCTCGGGCCGTGGAGCGGGCGTCAACGCGGGAACGAGCGCCTGTTCGAGCTCGGCGGCGACGAACGGCTCGTCGACGAGCCACAGGCTCGCGCCGGAGCGCAGGACGAGGTCGACGAACGCGAGCTCGCGCTGCGATCCCAGCGCGAGGATCGGGACCGAGCGCGCCATCGCGCGCAGCCGTCGCAGGAGCGACATCGGCCGCGCGTACGGCGGATCGAAGCGGATGCAGATCGCGGAGGGCGTGTCGCGCTCGAGCGCGGCGCGCGCGTGATCGCCATGCGCCGCGTGCACGAGCTCGACGCCGGGCCATCGGCGTTGAAGGACGCCGTGCACGGCCGCCACGAGCTCGACGGTGCCGCCGACGAGCAACAGGCGGCTCACCGCGCGCTCCGGGCGCACGGCCGACGGATCGGCGGCAGACGGCTGCGCGCCGCGCTCGTCACCGCGCGCGTGCATCCTGCCCTCGCAGCGCCGTCGCGGCGGCGTCGCGCGGACCGGATTCGTCCTCGCTCTCGCGCCGCGTGTTCCACGGCCACCGCCACTCGAGCGGCCACGTCGCGACCTCGCCGATGCGCAGAAGCCCCGCGCGGCGCACGTCGGGTTCCGGCCGCAGGACGACCGGCAGGAGCCGTGCGTCGCTCGCGTAGTGGCGTTGCACGCTCTTCGGCGCGGGCTCGAGCTCGACGCCCTTGTGTTCGACGGTGCAATGCACGAGCTCCTGATGCGGCTCGACGCGGAGCGGGATGCGGTCGCCGACCTCGAGCGCGCGGCTCTGCTCCTGGTCGAGGTAGAGCAGCACGTGCATCGAGTCGTTCTCGAGCACGGAGACGAGCCCACGGCCCTTCGACGCGCGTTCGCCGACGAAGCACGCGCGCTCGATGACGCGACCGCCGACCGGCGCGCGGATCTCGCCCTGCGCGAGGCGCTCGTCGAGCTGCTTTCTCTCCTCGCGCAGCGCGGTGAGGCGCAGGAGATGGGGGCGGAGCGTGCGCGCCGCAGCACTCTCGTCGGGCGACGAGACGTCCGCGCGCAAGCGCAGCTCCTCCACCGCGGCTTCGAGCTTCTCGACCTTCGCGCGCTGGCCTTGCTCCTGGAGGAGGAGGTCGCTGTAGCTCTCGTCGGAGACGATGCCTTGCTCGCGCAGCCCGTCGCGGCGCGAACGCTGGCGCTCGAGCGACTCGAGCACGGTCTTCTCGCGCAGGAGGTCGCCGAGCGCCGCGAGGTGATCCGCGGCCGCCTTGTGTCGGCGATCCTGGCGCTCCTCCGCGCGGAGCGCGGCCGTGAGCTGGAGCTCTCCCAGCGCCGCCTCCATCGCCGCGCGCTCGATGCGCAGCGCGTCGTCGAGGCGCGTGCGCTCTTGTTCGAGCTCGAGGCTCCGCAGGCGCACGAGGAGCGCTCCCTGTTCGACCCACTCGCCTTCGCGGACCTCGACGGACGCGACCTCGCCGTCCCACGGGGGAGCGAGTTCGATCACGCGGCCCTCGACCGTGCCCCACCCGCGGTAGCGGAAGAACGCGTTCCAGACCTCGACCGCCGGCCACAGGATCCCCGCGCACAGGACGGCGCCCAAGAACAGGCGGCCCTTCGGGCGCTTCTGCACCGGGGTCGGGGGCGCGGGGGGAGGCTTCTCCTGCGTGGGCGCCGGGGTCGCCGGCCGCGCGCGGGCATAGCCGTGCATCCGGACCGGTCCCGGCGTCGAGGCGGGGAGCGGTCCGGCGCCGGGGGGGCGGGCGGCCGGGGGCGGGGCGCTGGGCATGCGGGAGAAGGGGCCCGGCGAGGCCGGGCGGGGAGTTCGGGGTATCGAGATCCGGCAGTCCCGAACTTGACACGCGCCGCAAGTGGGACGGACGGGGGAGCAGGCTTCGGGTGAGGAACGCCGGGGATGCCCCGGGAGGCGCGGTGGGAGAGCGCCCCGGAGCAGGGGGTGGGCCGCGCTCTTCGGCACGCGCGCCGGGCCGTCGATGAGGGCCTCTGGACCCGCGCGGGCGCGCTTCGAGCTGGGTGCGGGCTGCCGCTCCGGTTGCGCGGCGAGGCCTGCGCTCCCTATCCTCTCCGACTTACCCCCCGCGCTCGCGGAGCCGTCCGACCCCTCCGTCCCTCCCGCTCGACTGTGCCGCACCGCCCCGGTTCGGCCCCGAGCGCGATCGACCGGCCGGCCGCGAGCGTCGCAACCCGTGACCCAACCGGTCGCCGAGTCCGAACCCACCTCGCCCCGTAGCGAGAGCCACCTGCGGCAGCTCACCCCGCTGCTCGTCTGGGCCGTCGTGTTCTGCGACATCGGGACGTCGCTCTACTACGTCCCCGGCATCCTGTACCGGAACGACCAGGTCCGCGATCTCGCGCCGTTGTTCGTCGCCGCGGCGTTCATCGGGTTCCTGTTCCTCGCGTCGAAGTACGTCGAGATCTGCTGGCGCAACCCCGATGGCGGCGGCGTTGTGTCGATCGCGAACCAGGCGTTCTCACCGATCGTCGGCTGCTTCGGCGGGCTCTTGATCTGCGTCGACTACTTCCTGACGTCGGCGATCTCGGCCGTGTCGGGGATGAACTACCTCGCGAGCGTGTTCCCCGAGGTGGAGCACCACGTCGTCGCGTTCTCGATCGCGACGTTGCTCTTGCTCGCGATCGTGAACACGATCGGTATCCGCGAGAGCGCCATGCTCTCCATGTTCATGGCGGCGGCGGCGTTCCTCGTGACGCTGCTCCTGATCGGGGTCGTGCTCGTCAACGCGAACAGCGAGCAGTGGGGTGCGGTGCGGGCGAACGTCCAGCTGGTCGACACCGTGACGCCGTGGAAGTTCCTGGTGGGCTTTTCGGGGGCTTGGCTCGCATTCTCAGGGCTCGAGAGCATCAGCCAGCTCTCGCCGGCGATGCGGCTGCCGATCCAGAAGACGGCGAAGCACGGCATGCGCTACGTGATCGCGACGATGCTGCTCACGTCGCCGATCCTGACGCTGTTCGCGATCTCGTTCCTGTCCTCGGACGTCAAGTTCCACGACTACGAACGGCTGATGTCGGAGCTCGGTGGGACGTTCGGCGGCACATGGGTCAAGTACGCCGTCGTGATCACGGGCTCCACGCTGCTCTTGTTCGCCGCGAACACGGCCATCATCGGGTGCTACCACGTGTTCCTCTCGCTGGCCGAGAACGGCTTCATGCCGTCGACGATCGCGCTGCGCAACCGGCGCTTCGGAACGCCGCAGGTCGCGATCCTGGTCGCCACGTTCATTCCGATCCTCGTCATCGTGTTCGCGCACGGCGACGTCGAGTTCCTCGGCGACCTGTACGCGTTCGGCCTGCTCGGAGCGTTCGTCCTCAGCTCGTCGGGCCTCGACGTGTTGCGCTGGCGCAGCAAGGTGCGCGGCTGGCGCTTCTGGATCGGCGTGCTGACGACGGTGATGGTGGTGACGGCCTGGGGCGTCAACCTGCACGAGAAGCCGAACGCCACCCTGTTCGGCTGCCTGCTCGTCGGCACCGGCCTGGTCATGGCGGTCGGCACGCGCCGCAAGTGGTTCACGGACTGGTTCTACTCCTTCGGCTGGGTCAAGGCGCGCACGCCCGATCGCATCCACGCTTCGGAGGAGACCGTCGAGACGAAGGAGGGGATCGAGATCCTCTCGCTGTCGCAGGCGCAGACGATCGCACGGCTCTATCCGTCGAGCACCATGATCGCGATGCGGTCGTCGAGCCCGGGGCTCGTGTCCGAGGCGATCGCGCGCGAGAAGGGCCGCGGCGGTTCCGCGCTCTACGCGCTCTACGTCGAGGAGCGCACGGGGCTCTTCGTGCGCGCCGCGAGCTGGGAACCGCAGTCGGAGGGCGTCACCGCCCTGCGCAACGCCGTCAAGGCCGCCGAGAGCGAGGGGGTGACGCTCATCCCGGTTTGGACGATCTCGCACAACGCGGTCGAGGGTATCGTGCGCGCGGCGGAGACGTTGGGCGTGAGCGCCGTCATGATCGGCGTCAGCCAGCGCAGCGGCATCTATCACTTGCTGCGCGGCCACGTGCTCGCCGGCCTCACGAAGCGTCTGCCGCCCGGCGTGCGCCTCCTCCTCTACGGTTGACGTCGCTACGGAGAGCTCGGTGATGGAAGGCTGGTTGCCCTGGACGATCTTCGGCGTCCTCGTCCTCGGGATGATGGTGCTGGATCTCGGCGTCTTCCACCGGAAGGCGCACGAGGTGACCGTCAAGGAGGCCCTCGGCTGGACCGCGGTGTGGGTCGCGATCGGGCTCGCGTTCGCGGGCTACATCCGCTTCTTCATCGACGCTCCAGCGATCGAAGCGGCACGCGCGTCGGGTGCGGTCCTGCCGGAGCCCTTGTGGGTCAGCTACATCACGTGCTGGCTGACGGAGTACGCGCTCTCCGTCGACAACATCTTCGTCTTCCTCGTCATCTTCACCTACTTCGGCGTGCCGGCGGACAGCCGTCACCGCGTGCTCTTCTGGGGCATCCTCGGCGCGATGGTGATGCGCGCGGTGTTCCTGGTGAGCGGCGTCGCGCTCATCGAGCGCTTCCATTGGACGGTGTACGTCCTCGGGGCGATCCTGATCCTCACCGCGGGCAAGCTGCTCTTCTCCGGCGACGACGAGATGGAGCCCGAGAAGAACCTCGTCCTTCGCCTCGCGAAGCGCTTCCTGCCGGTGACCGATTCGTACGAAGGCTCGCGCTTCTTCGTCGTGCGCGAGGGGCGCAAGTACGCGACGCCGCTGTTCCTCGCGCTGCTCGTCGTCGAGTCCACGGACGTGCTGTTCGCGGTCGATTCCGTGCCGGCTGCGCTCGGCATCTCGCAGGACACGTTCGTCCTCTACACGTCGAACATCTTCGCCATCCTCGGCCTGCGCTCGCTCTTCTTCGCCGTCGCGGGCCTCCTGAAGTACCTCCACTACCTGAAACATGGGCTCTCGGCGATCCTCGCGTTCGTCGGCGTGAAGATGCTCCTTCCGGAGGAGCACAAGATCCCCGTCCAGATCGCGCTCGGCGTGGTGGGCGGGATCCTCGTGCTCGCCATCGTCGCGTCGGTCGTGCGGGCGTGGCTCGTGAAGGACAAGGACGAGGACGGGAAAGGCGCGTCGTCATGACCATCCTCTGCGGTACCGATTTCTCCGAAGCGTCGCGGCAGGCTCTGCGGGCGGCGATCGCCTGGGCGCGTCGCGAGGGGACGGGCGTCGAGCTCGTGCACGTCGTCGACCTCCACGGGGCGTTCGCGCTGCTCGCGCGCGGCGAAGGCGCGCTCGTGCCCGTCGACCAGGAGCTCGCGCGCTGGCGCGCCCGCGCGGAGGAGCGCGTCGCCGCGGAGGCGGCCGCGTTCGCAGGATCGAGCGTCTCGATCGTCGCGCGCGTGCTCGAGGGAGCCGCCGACGCGGCGCTGGTCGCGCACGCGGGGCGGTGCGGGGCGAGGCTCGTCGTCGTGTCCGCCGTCGGCGCACGCGCGGGGTCGCCGTTCACGCTCGGCAGCACCGCCGACCGCGTCGCGCAGTCCGCGGACCGTCCCGTGCTCGTCGTCCGCGACGCGGCAGAGATCGAGGCCTGGTGCGCGAAGCGTGCGTCGATGCGGGCGATCGTCGCCGTCGACGACACGTCGACGTCCGACGCGGCCGTCGCGTGGTCCGCGGCGCTCGCGCGCTCGGGCGGCGTCGAGCTCACTGCCCTCCACGTCTTCTGGCCGCCGTCCCTCGTCGCGAAGCACACCGGGGGCACGATGCCGATCGGCCACGAGCACTCCGAAGCCGAGAAGGCGCTCTCGCGCGCGCTCGCCGCGCGCATCGCGCTGCACGCCGGCGGGCAGAAGCTCCCGCTCGAGCTGGTCGGCGGTCTCGGCCGCACGGCGGACCACGTGGCGCTCGCGGCGGCGGAACGTCGCGCGCAACTCGTCGTCGTCGGAACGCATCAGCGCGGCGGACTCGCGCGCTTCTGGCACGGCTCCGTCTCGCACGGCGTCATCGACCGCGCGCGGACGAACGTCGTCGTCGTGCCCGAGCGGGCCTGACGAACACCGGCTTCCTGTCGGCTGGCAGCCCGCCCGTGCTCCACGGCGCCCTTCCTGGCATGCTGTGGAGTCGCGGAGCGCAGCGCTCCGAGTCCCGAGAACACCGCACGAGGTTCGATCCATGAAGCAATCCCGTTCCAAGCGCGCCAACGCCGCGCTCGTTCCCTTCGCCGTCGCCGGCCTGCTCGCCGGCTTGAACACGGCCTGCACCAAGTCGGAAGAGGCGTCCACGCCGAAGAAGGAGGCGTCGATCGGCGAAGCGGCCAAGGGCGCCGCCGAGGCCGTCAAGGAAGTGGCGAACGAGCTCGCCGCCATGGCGAAGCACGCCTGCAAGGCACGCAACGCGTGCAAGGGCCAGGGCGGCTGCAAGTCCGGCGACGCGGGTTGCGCGGGCAAGAACTCGTGCAAGGGCAAGGGCGGTTGCGCGACGGTCGCGCACCACGGCTGCGCGGGCCAGAACGAGTGCAAGTCGCTCGGCGGTTGCGCGAGCGGCGACAACGGCTGCAAGGCGAAGAACAGCTGCAAGGGCAAGGGCGGCTGCGCCGTGCCGATCCTGCACTGAGACGTTCGCGAGCGAGCGGAGCCCGCGGAGCCGAGCGCTGCGCGGGCTCCGTCGTTCGCGGAGCACGTCGCGCGCCGCCCCGCGCCAACGAAGCCATCGGCGCGGCCGTCGAGGACGCTACGGCGCCTCGCGCGCGAGCGGCCCTTCGGCGTGGTCGACCCACGCGGCGCCGATCAGGTCGCCGAGCACGTTGACCACCGTGCGGCCCATGTCGAGCAACCGGTCGACGCCGAGCACGATCGCGATGCCGTCGGGCGGCACGCCGACCTGCGCCATCACGATCATGATCAGCGGCAGCGATCCGCCGGGCACGCCCGCGGCTCCGATCGCGGCGAACACGCAGAGCACGACGACGAGCACCTGCTGCTGGAAAGCGAGCTCGACGCCGAAGACCTGCGCGATGAACAGCACGAGCGCGCCTTCGAACAGCGCAGTCCCGTTCATGTTCATCGTCGCGCCGAGGGGGAGGACGAAGTCGGCGACGCTCTTGCGCATGCCGAGGTCCTGCTGCGCGACGCGCAGGGTCGTCGGAAGCGTCGCGCTGCTAGACGAGGTCGAAAACGCCGTGACGATCGCCGGAATCGCGCCGCGGTAGAACTCGATCGGGCTGCGGCGGCACAGGAACTTGAGGAGCGCTGGATAGAGCACCCCGAGCTGGATCAGGTAGCCACAGAAGACGATCGCGACGTAGAACGCGAGCTTCTGGAGCAGGTCGAGGCCGAACTTGGACACGACGGCGAAGATCAGGCAGGCGACGGCATACGGCGCCAGCTTCATCGCGATCCCGACGATCTTGACCATCGCGTCGCCGATCGTCTCCAGCCAGGCGACCATCGCGGCGCGGCGCCCCTCGTCGAGCATCGTCAGCGCGATCCCGAACAGGAGCGCGAGGACGATCAGCGGCAGCATCTCCATGTTCACGATCGCGCCGATCACGTTGCGCGGAAGGAGCATGTTGAGGACGTTGTTCACGAGCTCGAGCGTCGTGCCCGCGTGCTGCGCCTCCGACTTCGCTTGGATCTTCGCCATGTCGCCGGCGAAGTCGCGCATCAGGTGGGCCTTCGTCTCGGGGTCGAAGCCGTCGCCTGGAGTGAAGGTTCGCATGAGACCGATGCCGATCAGGGCCGAGCACGAGCACGTGACGAGCACGAACACGATCGTGCGCCCACCCATGCGGCCGATCCGCTTCAGGTCACCCAGGTTCGCGACGCCGACGGCCAGCGACGCGAACACGAGCGGCACGACCACGAGGAACAAGAGGCGCAGGAAGACCTGGCCGATCGGATAGGCGATCGCGTCCGCGACGAAGGCGACCTTTTCCTTGCCGCCGTCGATCCCCGCGCCGAGCCGATTCGCGGCGGCGCCGAGCAGCGCTCCCGCGGCGAGACCGATCATCACCTTGCGGTGGAGCGGCGAGCTTCCTCCTCCGGACATGCGCGGCGGATGCTAGGGGGGCGCGCCGGGGCGGTCAATCGACACGCGCGTTCCGTCGCGACGTCGAATGCGTTCGATTGCGGCCGAGGCACGGGCCTGCTCTCATGGCCGCGCCCTCGCTGGACCCGCGATCCCCGTGCAGCTCTCCGTCCTCGCCCTCGCCTTCTTCGCGCTGCTCGTGGTCGGCTACCGGCTCTACGGGCGCTTCATCGCGCGGCATTTCGTGCTCGACGACCGCCGGCGGACGCCGGCGCACGAGCGCGCGGACGGGGCGGACTTCGTCGCGACGCCGCCGTTCTACCTGTTCGCGCAGCACTTCTCCGCGATCGCCGCGGCCGGACCGATCGTCGGGCCGATCCTCGCCTGCAAGAACTTCGGGTGGTTGCCGTGCCTCGTGTGGATCGCGCTCGGCGTCGTGTTCATCGGCGCCATGCACGATTTCTCCGCGCTCGTCGCGTCGGTCCGCCATGGCGGCGTTTCCATCGCGGAGATCGCGCGCGAGCGCCTCGGCGGCCCCGCGGGGCGCGCGATGATGGCCTTCATCTGGATCGCGCTCGTCTACGTGATCGTTGCGTTCGTCGACATCACGGCGGGCACCTTCGTGAGCGGGTCGGAGGAGCTCGCCGGCACGGGCGCGACATTCAACCCCGGCGGGGCCGTGGCCGCGGCGAGCGTGCTCTACCTCCTGCTCGCCGCCCTCATGGGCGTCGTCCAGCGCTTCCTCGCGCCGCCGCTCTGGCTCCTGACGATCGTGTTCGTGCCCGCCACGTTCGGCACCGCCTGGCTCGGGACGCGCATCTCGGACTGGCTCCTGTTCGACCAGGGGACGTGGGCGCTCGTCATCCTCGGCTACTGCGCCGTCGCGTCCGTCGTGCCGGTGTGGGCGCTCCTTCAGCCGCGCGGCTATCTCGGCGGGTTCGTGCTCTACACGGCGCTCGCACTCGGACTCGTCGGCGTGTTCTTCGGCGGGTACGAGGTGCAGCAGCCCGCGTTCAAGAGCTTCGACGTCGGCGGCGCGACGGGCTCGCTGTTCCCGTTTCTGTTCGTGACGATCGCGTGCGGGGCGTGCAGCGGCTTCCACGGACTCGTGTGTTCCGGCACGACGTCGAAGCAGATCGACCGCGAGAGCCACGCGCACTTCGTCGGCTACGGTGCGATGCTCGCGGAGGGCTTCGTCGCGCTGATCGCGCTGGTCACGATCATGATGCTCTCGCCGGCCGAGGTGGGGGACCTGACGCCGAACAAGATCTACGGAAACGGCATCGGGCGCTTCATGACGCTGCTCATCGGGCCCGAGAACCTGCCGTTCGCGATCACGTTCGGCGCGATGGCGCTGTCGACGTTCATCTTCGACACGATCGACGTGGGCACGCGGCTCGGACGCTACCTCGTCCAAGAGCTCTTCGGGTGGCGCGGGACGGCGGGCGCGATGCTCGGAACCGTGCTGACGCTCGCGCCGGCGGCGTTCTTCCTCGTGTCCGCTCCCGCGGGCGCGTACCGGACCTTCTGGACGCTGTTCGGCGCGTCGAACCAGCTCCTCGCCGCGCTCACGCTGATCTCCGTGGTCGTCTGGCTGAAGCAGGAGGGGCGCCCCTCGCGCTTCGTTTGGATCCCGCTCGTGTTCCTGCTGACGATCACGCTGTGGGCGCTCACACGGCTCCTGATCGGGAGCCTGGCGGCATCGAAGGGCTTCGACGCCGCGCTGATGAACGCCGTGGCCTCGGGCGTCCTGATCGGACTCGCACTGTTCCTCGTGGCGGCCGGCGTGCGCAGGCTCCGCGCGACGAGCACGACGATCCGGGGCTGATCCGCGCTCGCCGCAGCATCGAGTCGGTGTCCGGGATGTGGTGACTTTGTGCCACAAAGCACTTGACGGGTTTCGCCCCCCGTGGGACTCTTCGCTCATGCGCTCACCCCGGCGCCTCGACTCCACCGCCGTTCGCACGCCTTCCCTGGCCTCGCGAGCGCTCGACGACTTGAAGTACATCCGCGCCACGATGGAGCGCGCGGGCGAACGCGCCGTCGGCGTGACGGCCCTCCCCGGCTGGGGCGGCGTCTTGATGGGGATCGTCGCGCTTGCCGCGAGCTTCACCGCCGCGCGCACCACGGATCCGCGCGACTGGGTGCTGACCTGGCTCGGCGCCGCGGTGCTCGCGTCGCTCGTCGGTACGACGGACATGATGCGCAAGGCCGCCGAGTCGCGCTCCTCGCTCCTCCGCGGCCCCGCGCTGCGCTTCGTGAGCAGCTTGATCGCGCCGTTCGCGGTCGCGGCGCTGCTCTCGATCGTCCTCTACCGTCACGGCCTGTACGGCGACCTGCCCGGGCTCTGGCTCCTCTCCTATGGCGCCGGCACGATCGCCGCCGGCGCGTTCTCCGTGCGTGCCGTGCGCTACATGGGCCTCGCCTTCATGCTGCTCGGCGTCTTCGCGCTCTTCGCGCCGTCGACCTGGGGCGACGCGTGCATGGCGATCGGCTTCGGCGGCTTCCACGTCCTGTTCGGGCTGTGGATCACGAGGCACCACGATGGGTGAGCGGAAGACGGAAAAGGGCGGATCGAACGGCCGTCTGCGCAAGGTGAGCGGGCTCTCGCTCTCTTCCGGCGCCGACAGCTTCGACAAGCTCATCCACGAGCGTCTGCGCCTCGCGATCGTCAGCACGCTCGCGGTGCACGAATCGCTCTCCTTCAACGAGCTGAAGGACCTCGTCGGGACCACGGACGGGAACCTGTCCGTGCGCACGCAAGCTGGAGGACGCGGGCTACATCGTGTGCACGAAGGGCTACGACGGCCGCGTGCCGCGCACCGAGTTCTCGCTATCGCCATCGGGGCGGCGCTCGCTAGAGCGCTACCTCGCGCACATGGAATCGTTGATCAAGGCGGTGCGGGAGAAGTGAGTCACTCTCTCGGGACCGCTTTTTTCGTGGGGAGGCACTTTATGCTGCAAAGTGGACCGGTGTCGCGCCGCCCGGATGGGCTGCACGTGGCGATCATCATGGACGGGAACGCGCGCTGGGCGGAGCAGCGCAGGAAGCCCCGCGCCGCGGGCTATCGGGCGGGCGCGAACTCGGTGAAGAAGGTCGTCCGTGCCGCGCCGCCGATCGGGATCGGCACGCTGACGTTGTTCGCGCTCTCCGCGCAGAGCTTCGATCGCCCCGACGACGAGACGTACGACATCCTCGACCTGATCAAGAGTTACCTGCTCGAGGACATGGACGAGATCGCCGAGCGCGGCGTGCGCATCGAAGTGATCGGTCGTCGCGATCGCATCGACGAGGACCTCCTCGAGATGCTCGAGTTCGCGGAGAAGCTCACCGCGGGCGGGACGAAGCTCCACCTGCGGCTCGCGATCGATTACTCGGCGCGCGACGCGATCGTCGGCGCCGCGCGGCGTTTCCACGTCACGCAAGCGCTCGGCGGGGGACGCGAGGGCTTCGCGAGCCTCCTCTGCCAGAGCAAGGCGGGCGTCGAGCGCGTGCCCGACGTCGACCTGCTCATCCGTTGCGGCGGCGAGCAGCGCCTCTCCGACTTCCTCCTGTGGGAGTGCGCGCACGCCGAGATCGTGTTCACGAAGCGGCTCTGGCCCGACTTCGACTCCGTCGCGCTGCGGCGCGCGTTGATCGCGCACCGTTCGCGCGCGCGAAGGCTCGCGCAGTTGCGCGAGAAGGCCGGCTGAACCACGCACGGACCGGACGAGGCGTGATCGGGGCGCGGCGCTTCTCCTGAGCCGCACTCGCAAACCCGCGCGCGCTTCGCCCGGCCCGGACCAACACCATGCAACCTCGACGCACCGGTCCTTTCCTGCGCGCGGCGCTCGTCCTCTTCGGACTGAGCGCCGCGTTCGTGCTCGTCCTCGGCGCGTTCGTCCACG
The DNA here is from genome assembly GCA_016714045.1 of Planctomycetota bacterium. Taxonomy (GTDB): domain Bacteria; phylum Planctomycetota; class UBA1135; order UBA1135; genus JADJNY01. Next base: position 324,976 of record JADJNY010000002.1, read on the forward strand.
AGGACGTGCACGTCGCGGTCGGCGAGGAGCTGCGCCACGACGACTTCGGGTTCCGCGTGATGGACGTCTCCACCGAGGGCGCGCTCGGCGGGAGCGCGCTCCAACCGCGCGGTCGCTTCGTCGTCGTCGAGCTCGCGATCGCGAACCACGCGAAGCGCGTTCCCTTCCAACTGCGGTCGTGGACGCCGGTGCTCTTCGACGCGTCGGGACGCGTGCACGCGCCCGAGGGTTCCGCGCAAGGCGCCTTGGAGACGTTGCACGGCGAGTGCGCGCGGCTCGAGGGCTCTGTCGCCGCCGGAGAGCGCGCGACACGCTGGCTCGTCTACGACGTCCCGACGGACGCGCGCGACGTGCGCTTCCGAATCCAATGGGGAGGAGCGATCCTGGACGCGCTCGAGGGCTTCGTGTTCGGGGCGAAGGACGTCGCGCTCGGCGATCTCGCCGCGCTCTCCGCGCGAGGGCACGCGAGCGACGACGTGGAGCTCGGCGCCCGCGAGCGCTGATCGCGGGCGCGCGTTCCCGAGTGCGCCTCGCCGGTGTGCGCCCAGCTCGCGCCGCGCCGATCGCAGGCGCTGGAGTCGCCTGGTCTTCGCCGCGCGAAGGTCCGGTTCGAACCGACGTCCGGGCCGCTCGCCGGCACCGGCTTCAGCTCGGCGCGCCCGACGAGAAGTCGCGCGGATCGTGCTTGGCTTCCACGCGGCCGAACGCCGACTTGACGTCGTCCTTCAGCCACGTGATGAGGAGCGGGATGCACGCAGGGAGGCAGCAAACGCTCGTCAAGCCGAGGCAGATGAGCACGAGCCCGTACGTCCACGTCCACGGCTTGCGCGGCAGGAAGAGGCCGAGCGCGAAGGCCGCCATCGCTGGCGCGGAAAACACCGCCAGCGCGATGCCTGTGAAGCGCAGCTGCAGTGCGTCCTTCCCGAACGTCTCTTCGTCGACGGCGAGGATCAGGATCCCGCCGAGGATGCACAGCAGGTACATCGCGGCCATCGCGCCGCAGTAGACGCGGTACCAGGTGAGCACGGACTGCGCGCGAGCCGTGATGGGCAGGGTGTGCATGCGCTCAGGCTACGGCGCGCCCGACGGTCTGCCCAGTCCGCGCCGGGGGGCGGACTCGGCGCTTGCCGCGCGCTCCTCCAGCAAGTTGAGCGCGCGCGCGCTCGCGAGGTCCAGGTTGCCGAGGATGTTGCTCGCGTCGAGCGCCTCCTCCACGCCCGCTTCGCGCAGCAGCGCGTGATCGCCCGGGTGCACGCCGGCGAGCACGAGCCCCTGGTTCGTCTTCTCGAGGCGCTTCATGAGCGCGCGGATCTCCAGGGCCGAGTTCATGTCGAGGTGCGCGAACTCGGCGATGTCGAGCACGACGATCTCGACCTTCTCGTCCAAGTGATCGGCCCAGCTGACGAGGTCGGGCATGCGCGCCTTGCGCCGCCGTCCATCGGAGCCGGCCTTCACGTGGAACACCGCGATCTCGGCGGGCAGCACCTCGTGGTAGTGGCCGCCGGCGTCCGCGCTCGAGTGGATGTCGCCGATCGGGTACCAGACGTCCTGCAGGATGATCCACAGGAGGAAGAGCACCGCGGGGATCATCGACCACGCCGGGAAGTACGCGAAGGCGAACGCTCCCAGGCCCGATCCGACGAGGAAGCTGCCGAGGATGCTCGACAAGAGCAGCAGTCGACCGCCCGACACGGGGATCGCTGGCGGCGGCGCGTTCCGTTCGAGCTTGCGCAGCAGCCATTGCCCGCCTTCGAGCCCCAGGTCCGTCGTGACGCCGGTCACGTGCGTCGTGCGCACCACGCCGCCGCTGATGCGCGTGATCGTCGCGTTCTGCAACCCCATCGCGGCGGCGGGGAGCACCGTGAGCCACAGCTTCGCGTAGTCGGGATCGAGACCTTCGATCATCTCCCAGTCGACGAGGAGCGCGAATACGGCGAGCATCCCGGCCTCGACGGCCATCGGCAGCACGTAGATCGAGCGCCAGCGGGCCCGCCGTCCGAGCTCGGTGAGGAACCCGGAGAGCGCCGCGCCGATCACGAACGCTCCGATCAGCGCGAGCAGGTAGGTCCCTCCGCGCAGGCGCCCCTCCGCGACGTCGCGGCCGAGCTGTGACACCGTGCCGCTGATGTGCGACGTCGCCTGGCCGCACGTGATCAGCGTCAGGATGTTCGTGTACCCCGCGATCCAGGACAGCGTGATCGCGAGCCGCGCCTGCTGCGTGTACGAGTGTGCGTGCTTGACGAACAAGCCAGCAGCGTAGAGCACCGCATGGCACGCGCCAACCCCCGCGCGGGGTGGGTGCTCAGCTGCGGGGCGGAGTCGCCTGCGTCAGGTGCGCGCTCACGTGCGCGGCCGAGGCGTCTGTGCCAGGTGCGCACGGACCGCGTCGAGCGCTTCCTCGTCCGTGGCCGCGATGTGGAGTCGACCGGGGGTGCTGACGATCCCGGCGCGCTCGAGGGCTCCCCGCACGGGCGCACGCACGCCCGCGAGCGCCACGAACGTGTGCGCCTTCGCGAGCTTCTCGATCACGGATTCGAGCGCGACGAGGCCCGTGACGTCGATCACGGGGACTGCGTCCATCTGCAGGATGATCGCGCGCGCCTTGCCGGCGACGGGGAGGAGGCGCGTGACGGCCTTCTCGGCCGCACCGAAGAACATGGGCCCGGCGATCTCGTAGACCTGCAGGCCTTCGAGGTGCGGATCGCGCAGGTGCGGATGGTCCTCGTCGCGACGCGTCTCGACGATCTCCGACATGCTGCGCATGAAGAGCAGCGCCGCGAGCACGACGCCGACGCTCACCGACACGACCATGTCGAACAGGACCGTCAGCGAGAAGCACGTCGCGAGGACGACGAGGTCGCTCTTCGGCGCGACGCGCGCCAGATAGAGGAAGTGCCGCGCTTCGCTCATGTTCCACGCGACCACGAGCAGCAGCGCCGCGAGCGACGCCATGGGCAGGTACGCGAGCAGCGGCGCGAGCGCCAGGACCGCCGCCAGGACGAAACCCGCGTGCACCATGGCCGAGATCGGCGTGCGCGAGCCCGCGCGCAAGTTCGTCGCCGTGCGCGCGATGGCCCCGGTCGCCGCGAAGCCGCCGAAGAACGGCGCCACGATGTTGCCGATACCCTGCGCGGCGAGCTCGACGTCCGGATCGTGCTTCGTGCCCGCCATGCCGTCGGCGACGACGGCGCAGAGGAGCGATTCGATCGCGCCGAGTGCCGCGATCGCGAATGCGGGGCCGATCAGCTCGCGCACGACGCCGAAGAGCCCGCCGAAGTCCGTCGCGAGCGGCTGACCGTCCGCGCCAGGGAAGAGCCAAGGGAGGTCGAAGGCGGGCGGCATGCGCGGGATGCCCGCGTGCTCGACGCCGTCGACCACGTAGTGGAAGCGGCTCCCGATCGTCGCGACGGAGAACCCGTCGACGAGGTACCCGAGCAGCGCCGCGAACCCGGCGCCGAACGCGATCGCCACGAGTGGCGCGGGAAGGCGCTTGGTGAGCTTCGGCCACGCGAGCAGTACGACCAGCGTGAAGACGCCGATCGACAGGTCTTGCCAGCGCACCGTCGGCAGGGCCGCGGCGAGGTCGACGACGCGCTCGTGGAAATGCTCGGGCCAGGGGCCCATCTCGAGCCCGAAGAAGTCCTTCAACTGCAGCGTCGCGAGCACGACGCCGATGCCCGCGGTGAAGCCGGTCGTGACGGGGTGCGGGATGTACTGGATGAGCCGGCCGAAGCGCATCAGCCCCATCCCGAGCAGCATCACGCCCGCGAGGACGGACGCGACGAGCAGCCCCCCGAGGCCGAACTTGGCCGCGACGGGGGAGAGGAGCACGACGAAGGCCGCGGTCGGACCGCTGACATTGCTCGACGTGCCGCCGAGTGCCGCGATGATCGCCCCCGCGACGATCGCGGTGTAGAGCCCGTACTGCGGGGGCACTCCCGAGGCGATCGCGAGCGCCATCGAGAGCGGGAGCGCGACGATGCCGACGACGACGCCGGCGAGGAGGTCTGCCTTGAAGTCGCGCACGCCGTACCCGCGCGCGAGCGCGGCGCGCAGCGCGAGGCCGAGTTCGCGCAGGACGAGCGGGCGGCTCGCGGGCGTCTCGAGGCGATGGCGATGGGGCATGGAGCGAGTGAACCGGGCCCGCGTTCCGTGCACGGGGAAGGAGCGAACGAGCGTGACATGTCCCGCCCGCGTGCATCAAGCCCGCTCGGTGCGCACGGCTCCGAGCGGCGCTCGGCGCGCGAGCTGCACGAACCGCGAGGGAGCGGGAAATCGCGCCCCCTCGTCCGCGCACTTGCACACGCTTCGAACCCGCGATCGCTCGCGCTCCCCGTCCTCCGTCCCTACGCTCTTGCCCCCATGTTCCAGCCGAGCACCCCCAGCGCCTTCGTTTTCGTCTCGCTCCTCGCCGCCTGCGCCTCGAACGCGTCCAACGCGCCGGCGCCGTCCGCGTCCGCCGCGCCCAGTTCGGCGAAGCCGGCTCGCCCGGGCGAGGTCGCGCCCGCGCCCGTCGCGCGCGCACTGCCCGGACAGGACGCGGTCACGCCGCACGCCGCGATGCTGCGCTTCCCCGACGTCAGCGCCACGCACATCGTGTTCGTCTACGCTGACGACCTGTGGCTCGTCCCGCGCGAGGGCGGCGTCGCGACGCCGCTCGCGAGCCCGCCGGGGCTCGAGGTGCTCCCGCGCTTCAGCCCCGACGGCAAGACGATCGCGTTCGTCGGCAACTACGCGGGCAACCGGGACCTCTACACCGTGGCGGTCGGCGGCGGCGTTCCGTCGCGCGTGACGCACCACCCGAGCGGCGAGACGCTCTGTGACTGGACGCCCGACGGCAAGCTGATGTTCTTCACGAACGGCCTCGCGGGCCGTGACCGGCAGGTGCAGCTGTTCACCGTCGACGCGAAGGGCGGACTGCCCGCGCAACTGCCCGTGCCCTACGGCGCGTTCGCTTCGATCTCGAAGGACGGGCGCTGGCTCGCCTACACGCCGCACACGGTCGACAACCGCACGTGGAAGCGCTATCGCGGCGGGATGTCGACGGACATCTGGCTCTTCGACCTGCAGACGAAGGCCGCGAAGCAGGCGACGGTGTGGGAGGGCGTGGACACCGCGCCGATGTGGCACGACGGAGCGCTCTACTACCTGTCGGACGAAGGCGAGTCGCACCGTCAGAACCTGTGGAGCCTCGACCCCGCGACGCTGAAGCGGAAGCAGCTCACGCGCTACTCCGACTACGACGTGAAGTGGCCTTCGATCGGGCCGGGATCTGCCGGAAAGGGGGGGGCGGGCGAGATCGTGTTCCAGCACGGCTCTGAGCTCGCGCTTCTCGACCTCGCGACCGGCGCGACGAGCGTCGTCCAGGTCGCGATCCCCGGCGCGCGACCGAAGCTCGCGCCGCGCGCCGTCGACGCCGCGAAGTTCGCGCAGGGTTGGGAGATCTCGCCCAGCGGCAAGCGCGTGCTCGTCAGCGCGCGCGGCGACGTGTGGTCGCTGCCGGCGAAGGAGGGGAGCCCGCGCGATCTCTCGCGCACGAGCGGCGTCGCCGAGCGCGACCCGAACTGGAGCCCCGACGGAAGCACGATCGCGTGGCTCGAGGATTCGAGCGGCGAATACGCCGTCGTCGCGGCTCCCGCGGACGGTAGCGCCGCGCCCAAGGTGATCGCGCCGGCGACGAAGGGTTTCCGCACGCTGCTCGCGTGGACGCCCGACTCGAAGCACCTCGTCTACTCCGACAACACGGGCACGCTGTGGCTCGCGCACGCCGACGGCAGCGCGCCGCGCGAGCTCGACCGCGATCCGTGGGCGGGCGACCTGATCCGGGTGGCGCCGAGCTTCTCGCGCGATTCGCGCTTCGCCGCGTACGTGATCGCCGACGAAGCCTCGGGCCGTGGACGCATCGTGATCCAGGAGCTCGCGACCGGCGCGAAGCACGTCGTCACGTCGGGCATGTTCGAGGACGGCTGGCCGACGTTCGACCGCGCCGGCGATTACCTCTACTTCGTGCGCGGCTCGCACTTCTCGCCGCGGTACGGCGAGTACGACTCGTCGTTCCTCTACGCGGGCACGCACGAGCTCTACCTCGTTCCGTTGCGCGATGGAGCCGCGTCGCCGCTGGCTCCGAAGAGCGACGAGGAAGCGGCGAAGAAGGACGAGAAGACCGCTGACGCGAAGCAGGACGACGCCAAGAAGGACGACGCGAAGGAAGACGACGAAGAGCCGTCGGACGCGAAGAAGGAAGAGCCGCCCGTCGAGATCGCGTTCGAGGGCTTCGAGGCGCGCGCGGTCGTGCTGCCCATCGAGCCCGGTGTGCTCTCGCAGTTGAAGGTCAGCGGCGACGGAGCGCTCCTCTACGTGCGCGGCACGGTCCAGGGCGAGGAGGGCGAGAGCGCGCTCCACGTCTTCGACCCGAAGGCGGACGAGCCCGAGGAGAAGCTCGTCGCGAAGGACGTCGGCGGCTACGCGCTGTCCGCGGACGGGAAGAAGGTGCTCGTGCTCGGCTCGGGCGGCGCGCAGATCGGCGACGCGAAGGCCGACGCGAAGCTCGAGAAGGTCCCGACGGAGGGCATGCTGACGGAGATCGATCCGCGCGCCGAGTGGTACCAGCTCTTCGAGGAGTCGTGGCGGCTCTACCGCGACTTCTTCTACGACCCGAACATGCACGCGGTCGACTGGAACGCGGTGCGCAAGCAGTACCAGGCGCTACTCGACGACTGCGCGTCGCGCGAGGACGTGAGCTACGTCATCAAAGAGATGATCAGCGAGCTCAACGTCGGTCACGCCTACTACAGCGGCGGCGACGTCGGCGACGAGCCCAAGCGCAGCGTCGGGATGCTCGGCTGCGATTTCGAGCTCGCCGATGGCGCGTACCGGATCGCGCGCATCCACCAGGGCGCGCCCTGGGATGCGGACGGTCGCGGACCGCTCTCACAGCCCGGCGTGAAGGTGAAGGCGGGGGACTACCTGCTCGCGGTGAACGGGCGGCCGCTCGACGTCGCGAAGGACCCGTGGGCCGCCTTCCAGGGCCTCGCCGATCAGACGATCACGCTGACGGTCGGCGCGAAGCCGGCGATCGACTCCGACGCGCGCACGGTCGTCGTGAAGGCGCTCGGCAGCGAGCGCGACGTGCGCTACCGCGCGTGGATCGAACGGAACCGCAAGCACGTGGAGGAGCGCACGCAGGGCCGCGTCGGCTACGTCTACGTGCCGAGCACCGGCCTCGACGGGCAGAACGACCTCTTCCGCCAGTTCCAGGGCCAGTTCAGGAAGCCCGCGTTGATCGTCGACGAGCGCTGGAACTCCGGCGGGCAGATCCCGACGCGCTTCGTCGAGCTCCTGAACCGCCCGCAGACGAACGCGTGGGCGCGCCGCGACGGCAAGGACTGGCCGTGGCCGCCGGACGCGCACTTCGGCCCGAAGTGCATGCTGATCAACGGCCTCTCGGGCTCGGGCGGCGACGCGTTCCCCTTCTACTTCAAGCAGGCGGGCCTCGGGAAACTGATCGGCACGCGCACCTGGGGCGGGCTCGTCGGCCTGTCGGGCTACCCGGCGTTGATCGACGGCGGCGACGTCGAAGTGCCGAGCTTCGCCTTCTACGAAAACGACGGGACGTGGGGCATCGAAGGCCACGGCGTCGATCCCGACGTCGAGGTGATCGACGATCCCTCGAAGATGCAGGACGGCGCGGACCCGCAGCTCGAGCGCGCGATCGACGAGATGCTCGAGGCGCTGAAGACGCGGCCGTACGTCGCGCCGAAGCGTCCGCCCTATCCCGACCGCAAGGGCATGGGGCTCGATCCGAAGGACAAGTGACGCGCACCGGTTCGAAGGTGCAGTGATCGCGAGCGAGGCGGGCGTGAGCTCGCCTCGCTGCGCTCGAGCCGCGGCGACGGATTCGAGCGCAGGTTGCGCAATCGATTTCGCGCGAGCTCGAACCCGGAGCCTGCCAGGTCGAGCTCATCGCGTGGCCGCGCGAACAGGAGTCTTGGGCACCGCGCTTCCTCCCTTCCGCGTGGCGTCGTGCCTCGCCGGGCAACGGCTCGGATGAGCGGTGAAGTGCGCTTGGTTCCCGAGTGAGGAAGATTGCGTGGCCTGAAGTCGGGCCTGCAAAGGGCAGAGCCGACCACCCTTGGTGATCGGCTCCGCGCGGTGCTCGGCGTGTGGACTCACGGAGCTTCGTGCTCCGAGGAGCTCACCACGCGATCAGCCAGCCGTTCGAGACGTTGAACGTCTCCGGGGGGCAGAACAGTGCAGCCGAGTTGCGGTAGTAGGTCTGGTAGTAGCGCACCGCGCCGCTCCCGACCGTCACGCCGCCGCGCTGCGAGAGCGTGATCGTGTCCGTGCTGTCGGGGAAGGAGCTGGCGCCGGCCACGTTTGCGCGCGTGCGGAGTCGGATCAGCGTGCCCCCCGCGCAGCGAACACCGTCACCGAACACGGTGTCCGCGAGCGCGTCGCCCTGGAGGTAGATGCACGAGACCGTCGCCGGCATCCCGGAACCCGCGAGCACGACGTCGTCGCTCGAAGCGGCCCCCGTGGCCGTCAGGTTCGCCCCGTTCGGGTTCACGGAGTTCGCGCAGCCGTTCCCTGCCCCGCCCGTGTTGGCGCACGGGCAGGCCGTCGTGTGGCTCACGTCGATACCGTCGCCGAAGCAGTACGCGTTGAAGGCCGTGCACGGTCCCACGGGGATGGTCCCGGAGGGGAGCGTGCCCGAAGAGCCGAACGTCCAGTTGCCGACGTTCGCGATCGCGGCGAGCCAATCCGCCTTCGTGCCGCACGTGAGCGCAGCCGTGTTGAAGGACATCACGTTCTGTCCCGTACCATTCTGCGCGAACGTGACCGCCGTGTTGGACACGACCGAGAGACCGGTCGCGACATCGCCTTCGTTCGAGCTCGTCGCGGGCTCGAAGGTCCCGGTATCGTCGATGACGAAGATCATCGCCTGCGTGGCCGTGTTCATCGGGTCGAGACCCGTGTCGTGTTGGAACAGCGTGATCTGGTCGCCGGCCTGAGCGAGCGCCGGGACGCTGAACACTCCAGTCGCGCCGGGGAGGGTCATGCCGACGTCCCACGTGAAGTCCGCGCTCACGTCGGTCGTGCTGATGACGCGGCCCGCGGCGATCGTGTTCACGACGGTGAAGCGCAGGAGCTGCTCGTTCCCGTCCCCGTCCGCAACCGTGTTGCGGAATGCGGTGCCCGTCCATCCGTTGTCGGTGAGGAAGATCGTGGTCCCCGCGGGGAGCGGGGCGAGGTTGACGATCGTGAGGACGTCGCTCGGTGTTCCGTTGTCGGTCCAGCCGATGACGGCGACGTCGCCTGCGGTCAGGTTGACCTGGGAGTGCGCTTCCGGCGCGAGGACCGCGGTCGCGACCGCGAGCAGAGTAGGGGCGAGGAGCTCGAAGCGAAGAGGCATGGGTGTCTCCGGTGGTGTGGGGCCAGAAGTCGTGGAGGAAGTGCGACCAAGGTGCCCTCGCTTCGAGTTCGTGGGGTGAGCCCTCGATCAGCTCCCAGTCAATCGCGGTCGTGCTCCGCTACCAGACCACGACCAGGCCGTTCGTCACGTTGAAGGTCGCTGGCGGACAGAACGCGGCCGCCGAGTTGCGGTAATACGCCTGGTAGTAGCGACTCACGGCGCTCCCCGGCGACACGAGCCCACGCGTGGAGACGGATGCATTGCCGAGTTCTGGGTATTGCGCGAGCCCGCCCGGCGTGGGCTTCGATCCGATGCGGATCAGGTTGCCGTCCGCGCAGCGCACGCCATCGCCGAACACGAGACCTCCGACGGCGAGCACGTCCCCCTGAAGAAAGATCGAAGCCGTCGTCGCCACGGACGGCATTCCGGAAGCGTGCAGCACGACGGAGTCGGGGTTCGTTGCTCCGCTCGTCGTGAGCAATGCTCCCGCCGCGTTCACGGAGTTCGAGCAGCCGCGCCCCGCTCCGCCCGTGTTCGCGCAAGGGCACGCAACGACGAGCGTGCCGTCCCCAGCGCAAATCGGCTGACTCGCGCTGCACGTGCCCGTGAAGATGCAGCGCGCCCACTCGGGATGATCGATGAACGGGTTGCGGTTGCCCTGGAAGCTCATGATGACGTCGTTGCGGTGCCGCTCGCGATCGTCGGGCGGATCCTGTTCGTTCCACGCCAGCAAGACGCTGAGCATGCCCATGTAGGCGACGCTCTCGTTGCTCCCCGTGTTCGACGCGGCGATCAACGTCTCGCTGTCGGTCGCAATGAGGTTGGGCTCGGCGATCCCCGTGACGCCGTGGGCGCCGCCTTCGTAGCGGACGTCCGCGTACAGGATCGCCCGCGCGACGTCGCCACGACGGCCGATCCACGTCTCCCAACTACCGGACGGCCCAGAGCCCGAGGTCCAGTTCGACTGGCCGGGGTACGAGCCGCTCCCGCCGCCTTGGCCGTTGTTCGCGACGGTTGCCTTCTCCGTGCACGCACTCGCGCATGCCCGGTAGGGCTTGTTCCCGCGCGAGCTGTTGTAGCTCGAGTCGCACAGGAAGAGCATGTGGCAGTCGCTGAACGGGTAGTTCGTGGCACCGTCGTTGGGGAACCCGTACGAGTTCGGCCACGAGTGCTCGCGGTCGTAGAAGGCGTTCCCCGCGCCCTGCTTCGGGTGGGACTCGTTCTGGTACACGTCGAGGACGTTGGCCGGATTCCCGGTCTGTTCGTCGGCGAGCTCGAGGATGTTCCAGGTGTCCGTCGCCGAGGACGTGTAGGGAAAGCGTGTGTGATCGTCGATGACCGCGTGGAGCGTCGAACGCAGCGTGACACCGTTCGTCGTGTCGACGCTCGCGTAGTAACTCGCGGGGACTTGCGCCGCTCCGGTGGCTGCGAGGACGAAGGCGATGGTGGCAGCCTCCAGGATCGTTCGCCAGACGGGGTCGGGCGCGTTTCGGTCTCGTTGAGAGGGGCGGGACGAGGACGCGTGGTCGGGACGGAGGTTCATTCCCGCACGGTAGGCCGCAAGCCTCAGGCGCGATGAAGGACTCAACAGGAGCAGGCGGAGATCGTGTGCGCAGGAGCGACCCGAGGCCGTGGAGCGCCCTCGAACTGGTGCAAGTCGTCGGCGAGTCGTTCGACTACCTTGTCGCGACACACACACACGCACGTCGTAGGCTTCGGAGTTCAGGCCGCTGCTGGCGCGGGTCTCCCGCCGTGCTCTGCGTGTCCCGCCACCAAGTTCCATCGCATTTGCAGCCAGGAGATCTCGCCTTGACGCGTGAACCGCACCATGACGATTCGCGTTCGCCGCAATCTGCCGTCCACTCTCCGACGAAGGGTCTTTATCGCCGGCTCGATGTACTCATCGGCGCGCGCCACGTTCGGGAGCGCGGCGAGGCGTTCGTCGTTGGCGCTCTGCGTGACGTGTTCGAGCGCTTCTCCGCGGAGTTTTCCCTGACGAGCGCCGCGGCGTTCGTCGCGAACGGGACGAGCACGGAGTGGATCACATCGCTCGGTGATCCTTCGGGGGGCCTGACGTCCTCGGGGGAGTTGGTTCCGCGCCAGCCGAACCGGGTGTTCCTCCTCGCGCAGGGTGATGCGTGCGTCGCGCACTTCACGGTGATCACGGTGCGCAGGCCATGCACGCTCGTGTTCGGATTCGCTCCACGCACGCTGTGGCCCCGGGTCGAAGTGCTCCTCAACACGATCGCGTCGATCCTCGCGCTGCGTCTCGTGGAGGAGCAGCTCGGAACGACCTTGGCCGAAGCCGCCGAGATTCAGCGCAGCCTGCTCCCGTCGGAGGCGCCGAGCTTCCCTGGCTTCGACATCGCCGCGCGCTGCGAGCCCGCGTCCGAGGTGGGCGGCGACTGGTTCGACTATCTGCCGCTGGGGGAAGGATCCTTGGGCCTCGCGATCGGGGACGCGAGCGGTCACGGGCTACCCGCGGCGCTCATGGCGCGCGACGTCGTGATCGGTCTGCGCATGGGGATCGAGCGGGAGCTCAAGGCAGGCTACGCCCTGAGCAAGTTGAACCGCGTGATCCACGCGAGCGCGCTCACGAGTCGGTTCGTGTCGCTCTTCTACGGCGAACTCGAAGAGAACGGCAGCTTCTTCTACTACAACGCCGGACACGAGCGGGCGCTCGTGGTCGACGCTTCGGGCACCAAGGAACTCGGCTCGGGCGATCCCGTGATCGGTCCGCTGCCGGAGGTCCGTTTCCGTCGCCGATTCGAGCACCTCGACCGTGGAGCCCTGCTTGCACTCTACACCGACGGCGTCATCGAACGCCGCGCCGCCGATGGCGCGCTCTTCGGATTGGAACGACTGAAGTCCCTGCTCGAGGAGGGACGCCATCGGCCTGCCGCCGAGCTCGTGGCCCAGTGCTTCGATGCCATCGAGCGTTTCGGGTCCTCCGACGTCGAGAAGGACGACGCGACTCTGGTCATCGTTCGCCGATCCACGCTGTAGGAGTTCGGAGTCCGCGTGAGCTGGCGACTGCGGCGGGCGGCCCCGGGGCGGCTCCCACGAGGTGCGTCGTCGCGTGCTATCCTCCGCGCCTCCTCGCGCCCTCCGCCCCCTCCGGAACGTCCATGCTCCTTCGTCTCCTCGCGTTCGTCGCCTGTCTCGTCGCGGCGCTTCCCTGCCGCGCGTTCCAAGCCCCGCCCGCGATCGTCGGCGAGGTCTACGACGGCGCGCCGAACGACCTCTGCGCAAGCGCGAACTTCGTCTGGCTCGCCGAAGGCCGCAACGTCTTCCAACTCGACGCCGTCACCGGCGCGCGCATGGGCACCGACGCGAGCTCGCCGTACCCGTCGACGGTGCAGGCGATCGAGTTCGACCTCGCGACTTCGACGCGCGTCGTCGCGACGAAGCGCTCGCTCCACGTCCACCGGCCGAACCAGGCGAGCCTCGTGTGGCAACCCGCCGCGAACGACCCGTTCCCCGAGTTCCAGGATGTGAAGACGTGGCCCGGCGCGCAGGCCGCGTTCGCCGTCGCGGGCCGTCGCATCGCCGTGTTCAGCTGGGCGAGCGGGAGCCTCGTGCGCGTCTCGCAGGTCGAGACGCCGATCGCGGACGTGAACCTCTTCCGCCGCCTCCACGTGCAGTCGGTCGACGGGAAGATGATGGCGTACCTGATCGCGGCGCTCGCCAGCCCGACGCTGCCGCGCAAGTCGTCGATGGTGATCGTCGACCTCGACAGCACGCACGGCTACGCGCAGCCTTTCTTCCACACGAACGACTGGCGCGCGTTCCTCGCCTACAACGACGACTACGCGAGCTCGCGCGCGGTCGAGGCCGTCCCGAACCTCTACGGCACGAACGACGTCGCGTTCATCGCGGACAACACGGGCGAGCTGACGATCCTGAACGTCACGAATCCGTCGAACCCCTCGCTGATCGGCGTGCTCTCCCCGGACATGGGCTGCGGCGCGACCGGCGCCGTCTACAACCTCGCGCGGGATCCGACGCGCAATCGGTTGTTCGTCGCGGGCGGGAACATGCTCTACACGTACCAGTTGCCGTCGCTCGCTCCGCTCGGCTGCGCGCCGATCGACTTCGTCGACGCGGGGAAGCGCGACATGGCGCTCGTGCGCAAGCGCAACGGCACGCGGATCCTGTGGACCGCGACGCCGCACGCCGTCGACTACGTGCTCAACGCGATCGACGTCGCAGCGCCGCAGCCGACGCTGCTGCGCCAGGACTGGTGGATCGCGAGCTGCGACGGCGCCGTCGCCGTGCCCGAGTGGGACTCGATCTACCTGCCGACCTTCGGCGGCCTCGTGCGCTACGACGTCTCGAACGAGACGCAGCCCGTGCCCGTTCACGGGAGCTACCGCGGTGCGGGCGGGTTGACGGAGAGCATCGAGCTCGTCCGCCCGAACCCCGCGGATCCCGACCACGCGCTGCTGCTCACGGCGACGGGCGCGGGCGGAGTCCAGGTGTGGCCGATCGCGCGCACGCAGCCCGATCCGGGAGCGCCCGTGCTCCATCGCGAGCGGCCTCCGAGCTGGACGCCCGGCGTGCCGGTGTACGAGAACGACGCGGAGCCGTACGTGCGCAATGGCCACGCCTACGCGCTCTGCGACTTGTCGAATCTGGCGACGCACGAGCTCGCGCTGCAGGCCTACGACCTGGCGACCGGCGCGTGCGTCCACGTCGTGACGAACACGAGCTTCCTGCACCCGAACACGATGGACGTCTGCGTCGCCGGCGACTTCGCGCTCCTCGCGTGCAACGGCGGAGTGTGGTCCGTGCGGCTCGACACGCTCCCGAGCGCGCTCGTCACGGCTTCGACGAAGCTCGTCGACCTGAACGGCGACGGTCACGGCGAATCCGTCAGCGGGATCGCGACGAACGCGAGTGCCACCGTGCTGTTCGTCGCCACGGACAGCATCGCGGGCGTGGCGAGCTACGCGCTCGATCCCGCGACGGGGGCGATGACGGGGCCCTTGTCCGTGCTGACGGGGCCGCAGTATCCGGGCTGCGTCGGTCGCATTCGCTTCTTCAACGGAACGCGGCGCCTCTACGTGCCGTGCCGCAACGCGCGCCTGCTCGAGGTCGGCGCGAGCATGCCCACCGCGCTCCAACTGCTCTCGACCTGGGTCGGGGACGGCGTCGACGGCGAGCTGCAGGACGCGCACGTCTACGACTTCGGACAGGGGCCGCGCGTGCTGGCGGTGAAGAACACCGAAGGATTCGCCATCCTCGATCCGGACGACGGCCTGTAGGCCGCGCGCGCTGCGCGAGCTAGCTTGGAGCAGCCCTGGCAGGGGAGGCCGTCATGCATCGTCGATCGATCGTTCGTATTTGCGCCGGAGCCGTGCTGGCTTCGTGCCTGTTCCTCGGCGGCACGTGCGAGGTCGGCGTGCGCTATTGCGACGAGGACTGCGACCCGTGCTTCCAGGTATGCCACTGCCGCGTCACGTGCGCGCACGCGCTCGCTGCCGACTTCGAGGACGCCTACGGTCTGCGTCCGCACGTCGTGCTCCTCGAGCATGGCGACGACGGTCGCTGGACGCGCACGCACGGCGCGCTGCTCGGCCTCGCGCTCGACCGCGCGTTCGGTCCGGGCGAACACGACGCGCGCGCGATCGAGCTCTTCGCCCGCAACGTGATCCGCGCGAACCCGGAGACGTTCGGCGTGGAGCGCGAGTGGAGCGTCCTCGCGCTCGAGCGCGCGGGCGGCGGCGTGGTGCTCACGTTCGGACGCTCTGCGGACGCCGATTCGGCGCTCGTCTTCGGGTTCGATCGTGCGGGCAACCTCGTCGAGGTCGTGCTCCACGGGCGTTCCTGAAGTCCGGCTTGAGACTTGGTGGGATCCGGAAGGCGGCGGATCGGCTCGCGCGGGCGCGGAGTATCATCCCCGCAGCGCGCGACGTGCGCGCACACCGAGGAAACCGACATGAAGCCGTTCGCACTCCTGATCGTCCCCGCCGTGCTCGCCGCCGGTGGTCTCTCGCTCCACTCCCGCTACGAGAAGGACCGCGCCGTGCGCGTCGAGGTCGAGATGTCCATGTCGATGGACACCGAGACCAAGATGGAGCGCGACGGCGAGCCGGTCGAAGGCCGCGGGATGGGCGGGATGTCGAGCGACTCCGAATACAAGGAGGTCCACGTCGACCACGTCGTCGAGGCCGAAGACGGCAAGCCGTCGAAGGTGAAGCGCCACTTCGAGGAGCTCGGCGGCACGCGCACGATGAGCTTCGGCGAGGAAGAGCGCTCGAACGACGTCGAGACCCCGATCGCGGGGCTCACCATCCTCCTCAGCGGCGACGACGCCGAGCCGACGGTCGAGGTCGTCGACGGCAAGAAGCCGGAGGACGAGAAGGCCTTCGAGAAGGAGCGCATCGGTCTCTTCCTCGACGGCGTGCTCCCGACGAAGGACGTCGAAGAGGGCGCTACGTGGGACCTCTCGAAGGAGCAGGTGCTCTCGATCCTGCGCCTCGACGCGCACCGCGGCCTCTTCCCGCCTCCGCAGCGCGAAGGCGGCGAGGGTGGTGAAGGCGGCGGGCGTCGCGGCGGCGGTCGCATGGGCGGCTTCGGCGGCGGCGACCTGAGCCTGCTCTTCGGCGCCGACTGGAAGGGCAAGGCGAAGCTCACCGACGCCGAGGAGGAGGTCGGCGGTGTGAAGTGCGCCGTGATCGAGCTCGAGCTCACCGCGAGCGGCGAGCTGCCGATGCCCGAGATGCGCGCCGGCGGCCGGCGCGAGCGCATGCTCTCGCCCGAGAGCGCGCCGTTCGGCAACAGCTACGAGGTGACGCTCGAAGGCAAGCTCGCGTTCGATCTCGCCGCGAAGCGTCCGGCGTCCCTGACGGTCGAGGGCAAGCTCTCGAACACGATGGACATGGAGCGCGAGGGTCGCGAGGGCGGCACGATGAAGATCCACACGGAGCGCAACGGCAAGTTCAAGCTCAGCGTCAAGGTCTCCGAGGAGAAGGTCGAGTCGAAGTAACGACGACGACGTTCGATCGCGACGAAGCGCGCGGTCCCGCACGGGATCGCGCGCTTCGTCGTTCCAGGCGTCGATCGCAGGCGCGCCTCGCGGCGTCCGCTTCGGAGAGTCCGGAGAGGCGCGTCCGTTGATCGCACGTTCGGGAAGGTCGGACTCGGGCCGGGCGCGGTGGTCAAGCACGATCCGCGGCAGGCCGAAGCTCCTCACTCCTGGTCCTGTCCCAGCGGCCACCACGCTGCGGAGGACCTCCACCCCAGGAGCTTCGAACGATGCAACGGTCCATTCTCGGTCACACCGCGTTCCTCCTCCTCGCTGCGCTCCCCGTCGCTTGTGGCGGCGGTGGTTCGAGCAGCGGGAGCGGGATCCAGACGCCCGCCGCGACGGTCGCGCTCGGCGACACGGGCGCGAGCGATCTCTCCGAACTCTCGATCACCTTCCTCGAACTCGGCGTCTCGGGTCCCGGCGTCACGGCATACGTGATCCAGGAGGGCGTCGACGATCCGGTCACCGTCAACGCGCTCGACTACCAGGACACGGCGGCCACGCTCGGGAAGAAGCTGTTCGGCGCGGGCTCGTACGACACCCTCTTCTTCAAGGTCACGATGACGGCCAAGGACCTCGCCGAGGTCGACGTGCCCGTCTATCCGATGTTCGATCCGAACGGATCGACGTACTCGGCGGTCGAGACGGTCTTCCCGCTCGGGCCCAACGAGTTCACGGTGGCCGATCCGGCGGAGGACAACCAGCCGTTCCTCTTCCTGCACATCGACGTCGCGAACTCGGTCACGGCCGGGGCGACGGACGGAACGATCGTCGTCGCGCCGCAGATCTTCCTCTCCACGCGCATCACCATGGAGTTCGACGCGACGGTCACGCAGATCGACGCGGCCAACGGCGTGCTCGAGGTCGAGGACGCGAAGGGCTCGCTCTACGTCGTCCAGCCGACGACGTGCACGATGTTCGTCGGCGGCTTCGACGCGACGACGAGCGGCGTCGGCGCGAGCGCGCTCTTCGACAACGTGTCCGTCGGCGACGTGCTCAACCTCTCGGGCACGCTCGGCACGGACCCGGGCTGCGACGATCCCGAACAGAAGTCGACGTTCTTCCATCCGCGCTTCGTGCGCGGCGAGTTCACGACGACGGGCATCACGGTCGTGAACGGGCTCGTCGAATCCGTCGTCGTGGGCGTCGACTCGACCGAGGTGACGCTGCTCGTCTCGAGCTCCGCGAACGCGTCGACAGGCGCGCCGGGTGACGTCGCCGCGGGCGAGCACTTCACCGCCGACTTCACGAGCACGCTGCTCTACACGGGCCACGGCGAAGTCCAAGACCTGACCGGCCATGCCGACCGCCTCCAACCCGGCGAACGCATCGGGCTCGGCGTCGAGGACCTGATCGAATCCGCCCCCGGCGACTTCACGGGCACGGCGCGCCTCGGGTTCCTCGAGGTGTCCAGCCTCTGCGGCATGGTGAAGGCCGTCGACGACGAGCACCTCGTGCTCGACGGCACGGGGACCAAGAAGGACTCGGGTGACGCTTTCGCCGCCGCGGCGTTCGTCGCCGGACCGGGGCCGGGCCCGGCCCAGCAAGTCGCGCTGGGAGCGGACACGGACGTCGTCGTGGGGACCGGCACGGAGATCAAGGTCGGTCCGAAGACGGGCTGGACGCTCACTCAGGTCGTCGATCCCTGGTACGACAACCAGCTACAGGGACCGACGCACGACGGGATGGGCCTCGGTTTCGCACCCTGCCCCGACAACACGGGCATCGACTTCGACATCGACGTCGGACCGCTCTCGGCGTTCGTCGACCACCGCGCGGACGCGAGCAACGTGTGGACCGTTCACCGGCTCCAGGTGGAGGTCGCCTCCGACGCGACGCAGAAGTACGTGTCGTGGGAGGCCGGCGTTCCGGCCTGCTCGACGCCCGTGAACAACGCGCACCTGAACAACCCGTGCATCGCGACGGATTCGAAGCACCGTCAGTCGCTCGTTCTCGGCGACACGCTCGACCCCAACTGGGTCAACTTCGCGCAGACGGGCGCGGGCGCGTTCGGCACGTCGATCCTGAACGCCGGCGCGCGCGTTCCCGGTGCGACGATCCCGACCGGATCGGACACGGCGGGATGGGACGACGTCAACGAGCGCGTGCTGCTCGG
Source organism: Planctomycetota bacterium (assembly GCA_016714045.1). Taxonomy (GTDB): domain Bacteria; phylum Planctomycetota; class UBA1135; order UBA1135; genus JADJNY01. The sequence goes on from JADJNY010000002.1 coordinate 343,537, forward strand.
TATCGACTTCGACGGGGACATGTACCCGTTCGACGACGCGACGGACAGCTGCGCGAACGTGCACGAGGTCGTCTGGGTCGACCTCTCCCAGGCGCAGTTCTTCTACTTCAACCGCGACCCGATCACCGAGGCGGTCGACATGCAGTACTTGAACACCTACGCCGACTTCAAGGCGAAGGTGATCCAGCTGCAGGACGACCAGCAGTCGAACGCGTGCGGTTCCGGGTTCCACGAGAACGCCGGGTTCGGCTTCACGGGCCTCATCGACAAGACGAGCTTCATCGAGGGCGCGTCGACGACGATCACGCCCGTGATCCGCGCGATCGACGGTCGCGTGTTCAACGGCGGCTGCGTGCCTAACCCGAACTGATCCCACCGCGCGGCGACCCTCGTCGCTGCGCTCACGCTTCGTTCTTCACGCGTCGCCCGGGGCCTAGGCCTCGGGCGGCGTCGTTTCCGGGGCGTGCGCGCCGCGTGGCGCGGGGATGAGCATTCCGGAGACCGCGTCGCTGGCCGGCAGCGGGAGCTCCGGCGCCTGGAGAGCGCGCGCGACGCCCTCGATCGGGCGCGCGGTCTCGATCTCCTCGGCGTGCGACGCGCCCAGCTCCTTGAACCGTCGCGCCTGCGGGAGGACGCGGCGCTCGAGCGAGCCCGCGGCGTCGTTGTACGCGTCGACGGCGGAGTTGAGGCCCTTGCGCACCTTCTCGAGGTGCTCACAGAACTTGACGACGCGCGTGTAGAGCTCGCGCCCTGCGTCGCTGATCTCCTGCGCGTTCTCGGCGATCTTCTCCTGGCGCCAACCGTACGCGACGGCGCGCAGGAGCGCGATCAACGTCGTCGGCGTCGCGAGGATCACGCGCTGCTCGACGCCGTCCTCGATGAGCGCGGGGTCCTTCTGCAGCGCGGCGCTGAAGAACGACTCGCCAGGGAGGAACAGCACGACGAACTCGGGCGACGTCGCCTGCTGCTCGAAGTAGGCCTTCTGGGAGAGCTTGACGAGCTGCGTGCGCACCTGCCGAGCGTGGTCGACGAGCAGCGCGTCGCGCGTCGCGTCGTCCGTCGCATCGAGCGAGTCGAGGTAGGCCGACAGCGTCGTCTTCGCGTCGACGACGATCGTCTTGCCGCCCGGGAGGTGCACGACCAGGTCCGGGCGCAGGCGTCCGTCGTCGGTGTCGCTCGACGCCTGCTCGTGGAAATCGCAGTGGTCGAGCATGCCCGCGAGCTCGACGACACGCTTCAATTGGAGCTCGCCCCAGCGGCCGCGCACGGCGGGGGCGCGGAGCGCGCGCACGAGGTTCTGCGTTTCCTTCTGCAGGCCCTGCTGCGACGTGACGAGCTGCGTCACCTGGTTCGCGATCTCGCCGTACGCGCGCTCGCGCTTCGACTCGAGCGCGTTCACCTGCACGTCGAGCTTGCCGAGCGTCTCCTGCAGCGGCTTCACGAGCTGCTCGACCTCCTTCTTGCGGAGCTCGAGGTCGCCCTGCGCCTGCGCGCGCGTCTCGTCGAAGCGCGCCTTGGCGAGCTCGAGGAACGAAGCGTTGCTCTGCTTGAGGGCTTCGCCGGCGAGCGACTGGAACGCCTCGCGCAGCTTCGTCCCCGCGTCGTCGAGGACGCGCAGCTTCTCGTCGGTGGCCTGGCGCTCCTTCGCGAGCGTCGTCTCGAGCCGTCCGCGCGCTTCCCTCGATTCGGCGAGCTCGACCCGCTGGGTCGCGAGCGCCTTCTCGTGGTCGGTGAGGCGCTGCTGGAGCTCGCTCGCGCGGCGATCGGCGTCGCTGGCGCGCTGCTCCGCGCGCGCGCGGCCCTGTTCGGACGCGTCGCGACCGGCTTCGAGCTCCTTCGCCTGCGCCGTGAGCTCGTCCGCGCGCGCGACCGTGCGCGCGAGCTCGCGTTCGAGGCCCGCGATCCGCTCGACGTGGCGCGCCTGTTCCTGCTGCAGTGGCAAGAGCTCGCTCGACGCTCGCTGACGCGCGAGGAGCCAGCCGAGCGCCGCGCCGAGCGCGAGCGCCGCGAGACCGATCACGACCGTCCAGACGGGATCCATGCGGGGAAGATACTCGAATCGCTGGCGAGCCGCGATCGACCTCAGTCGATCGCGCCCGTCTCCCACGCCGGCGGAACGAGCCTGCGCTTTCCGTCGCTGGAGCGCGCGATCGTGCCGTCGGGCCGCGTCGGGTCCGGTGCCGCGAAGTCGCGGTCCCACAGCTGGCAGGTGACCTGTTCGTGGCGTTGGTCGAGGGCTTCGCAGTAGTTCGTGAAGACGCAGCGCCGCACCTCGGCGCCGCGCCCGAGCTCCATCTTGCGCCACCAGTCCGGATCGGCGAGCGACTGGCGCGCGCTCGCGACGAAGTCGCACGCGCCGGAGCGCAGCGCATCCTCCGCGAGCTCGAACGAGTTGATCCCGCCCGCGCCGACGACCGGGGTCTCGAAGCCGGCGGAGCGCAGCGCTGCGCGGATCGCGCGCGAGAGGTGGAGGTTGCGTCCGAACGGTCCGCGCGCGTCGAGCTTCGTCGTCGGCATGCACTCGTGACCGCTCGGCCCCGTGTACGGGTAGATCGCCTCGCCGACCTTGGGCTGCTTCGCGTCCTCGAACTTGCCGCCTTTCGATACCGACACGAAGTCGATCCCGGCGCGCGCGAGCGCGAGCGAGTGGAAGACCGCGTCCTCGATCCGCGAGCCGCCCTCGATCACCTCGTCGCCGAGCAGTCGGCAGCCGACGACGAAGCGCGGGCTCACGGCGGCGCGCACGGCTTGGAACACCTCGATCGCGAGCCGCGAGCGGTGCTCGAGCGAGCCTCCGTATCCGTCCGTGCGCGTGTTCAGCCGCGAAAGGAAGGACGCCATCGTGTAGGCGTGCGCGTAGTGGAGCTCCACGCCGTCGAAGCCCGCGTCCTCCGCCCTGCGCGCGGCCGCGGCGAAGAGCGGCGGGAGGTCGCGTGGGAGCGCGGCGACGTGGGGGAGGTGCGTGTCGGTGACGCGCTCGCGGTAGCCGCGCGACAGGTCGTCGAGCTCGCGCGCGGCCAGGATCGTCGTGAGTCGCTCGATCGGAAGGGCGAGGAGGCCTTCGCGCAGCTCGCCCTCGCCGGCGTTCGCGAGGTGCGCCAGGTCCGCGTGGACGGCGAGGCGCTCGCGGTGCGCCGGCGTGATCACGAGGAAGCGGCGGAACCACGCGGCCGGATCGGGGCGGCGCTTGATCGCGAGGAAGTCGATCAGCTGGACGAGGAGCTTCGTGCGGCCGCCCGACGTCGCGCGCACCGCGGTCGCAAGCTCACCGAGGCCGGGCACGTGCCGGTCGTCACCGATGCGCAAGAGCGGCCCGGACGGCACGTCGCGGATGCCCGTGGCCTCGACCACGAGCACGCCGGGAAGGCCCTGCGCGAAGCGTGTGTACCAAGCGATGACGTCGGGCGTGACGTGGCCGGACTCCGTCGCGCGCCAGGGGACCATCGCCGGAATCCAGGTGCGCGTTCGCGTCGTCGCGGCGCCGAGCGGGGCCGGAGCGAACAAGAGCGAGGCGGCGGAGGCGGAGCGGGCGGGCCAGTTCGCGGGCGGGAGATGGCGCGTGGCGGGGTGCATCTACGACGAGCGTAGCAGGAGGCTCGCGGCGGACGAGGTCGCTGGCTCGCGCTTGGCCTCACCACGTCGGGCGGGTACGTTGCGCGCGTGGAGGGGGACGTCGAGGTGCCGGAGAGCACGCTGCATCTGGGGGGCTTGGCCTTGGCCCAGGCGGCGTGGGCGGCGAGCGGAAGCGCGAAGGGCGTGGCCCTCGATCCCATCGCGTTCGTGCGCCGCGGCGCCGAGCTCCAGTTGATGCGCTTCGAGGCGTCGTCCCAGGCCCTGGCGATCCAGGGCGGCCGAGCCGCGCTCCTGAAGCAGCAGAGCACGCTGGATGCGTGGGCCTTCGCGCGCGAGGGACTGATGGACGAGAACGCTTTCGGCCTCTCGGGCGTCGAGTCGAGCGAAGCCGGAAAGGTCGACGTGCTCGCGATCGACGCGTGGTCGCACGAGATGAGCGAGGCGATCACGCTGATCCAGGCCTACCAACCCAACACGAGTGGCCGCTTCCGCGTCCTCGGGGACGCGCTGTTCGTCGCGGCGGGCCAGACGGTGGACGGCGAGCGCGCCGCGACGTGGCGCGAGCAGGTCTACGCGGGCGTGCAGAAGCACGAACAGGTCGCCCCCCTCTGGCGTCGCTGGCGCCGCAACTGACGCCGCGCGCTTTACGGCCTTTCCCGCGTCGTTCAGACTGACCCCATGGAACGACGACACGTCGCGTTGGTGACCGGCGGCGGACGCGGGATCGGTCGCGCCATCGCCTTGCGCGCGGCGCGCGCGGGTGCCGCGGTGTTCGTCGCGGCGCGCAGCCAGGAGGCGTGCATCGAGGTCGTCGACGAGATCGTGGATGGCGGCGGGACCGCGTGGCCGCTCTACCTCGACGTCGCGGACTTCGGGATGTTCGACGAGGTGCTCGCCGAGGCGCGCGAGCTCGCCTCCGCCGTCGGACCGATCGACTGGCTCGTCAACAACGCCGGCATCGCGCACTCCGCGCCTTTCCTCCAACACGGCCGTGCGGGCGGCGAGGATCTCTACCAGAAGCACCTCGACGTCAACTTCCACGGCCCGCGCCGCCTGATCGAAGCGCTCGTGCCCGGGATGATCGAGCGCAAGTACGGCCGCGTCGTCAACGTCGCCTCCTCCGCCGGACTGCAGGGGTATGCGTACGTCGCGGCGTATTGCGCGAGCAAGCATGCGCTGGTCGGATACTCGACGAGCGCCGCGCGCGAGCTCGCGAAGACGGGCGTCACGATGAACCTCGTCTGCCCGCACTACGTCGACTCGCCGATGACCGCGGCCTCGATCGAACGCGTCGTGCAGAAGACGCAGCGCTCCGAGGCCGATGCGCGCGCGTTCTTCGCGGCGCAGAACCCGGGCGGCTCGCTCGTCACGGAAGACGAAGTCGCCGAGACGGTGCTCGAGCTGCTCACGAGCGACAGGAACGGCGCGATCGCCGAGCTCGTCGGCGGTCGCGCGACGAAACCCAGGGAAGAGACGGTGCGCTGGCGATGAACCTCGAGACGATCCAACCGAAGGACTGGAAGAAGCCGAGCGGCTACGCGAACGGCGTGCTGGTGAAGGGCGCGGGGCGCCTGCTCTTCGTGGCCGGCCAGGTCGCGTGGGACAAGGACCAGAAGATCGTGGGCAAGGGCAACTTCGCGCTCCAGTTCGAGCAGGCCTTGCGCAACGTGATCGACGTCGTCACGACCGCGGGCGGGAAGCCCGAGCACGTCGTACGCCTCACCGTGTTCGTCACGGACAAGCAGCTCTACCTGGCACGCACGAAGGAGATCGGCGCGGCGTGGCGCGAGCTCATGGGCCGCACGTATCCGGCGATGTCACTCGTGCAGGTCGCGGCGCTGCTCGAAGAGGGCGCGCTGGTCGAGATCGAGGCGACGGCGACGCTGCCCTGAGCCATTCCTTTCCAAAGGGCTCGCGCGGCACAAGCATCTTCACCGTGCCGGCCGACCGTTGCTGAGAGCCCATAGAACCCCGTGCAAGCCCGGGCCGGTCCTCCGGCCCGGGCTTGTGCGGGGTCCGGAATGCGGGGCAGCCGATGTGTTCCGTTGCGCCCCTTCCCCCTGCATCGTCTCGACTGGCAATTGCGTCCCGACCGACACCAGCCCCCCCGCACACTGGGTTGTCGGCAATCTCCCGTGCGTCGAGCGCGCTCACGCACGCGCGCGCGTTCGACCTGACACTACCCAGACTCCACCCCTGTCGGCATGCACCCACGTCGTCCAGGAAAGGCCCCCTCGCGCGCCGTGCGCCCGAAGACGAAGATCCCAGCATGAAGACCGTCGACCTCGCAATCGAAGGCATGTCCTGCAACCACTGCGTGGGCCGCGTGAAGAAGACGCTCGAGCGCGTGCCCGCGGTGCGCGTCGACGACGTGCAGGTCGGCTCCGCGCGCGTGACGCTCGAACCGGGCGCCGAACCGCTCGCGCAAGTCCTGGTCGCGCTCGCGGACGCGGGCTTCCCGGCGCGCACGCTGGCGACCGGCTGAGGAGCGCGATGGGCTCCGCCCCGACGCCCTCGAGCGGCCCCGCGCCGTCGCGCTCCGCGCTGGCGATCGAAGTGCGCCTCGACGTCACGGGGATGACGTGCGCCGCGTGCCAGGCGCACGTTCAGAAGACGCTCGCGCGCGTCCCAGGCGTCGTCGACGCGAGCGTCAGCCTGCTCACGAACAGCGCGCGCGTCCGCATCGATCCCGCGCGCACTGGGAGCGACGAACTCGTACGCGCCGTCGAGGCGAGCGGGTACACAGCGGCGCTCCCGACTGCAGACCGCGGCGCGCTCGCGGAGGAGGACGCGCGCGAGACGTTCGAGGAGCGCGAGTACCGAGCGCTGCGGCTCCACGCGTCCGTCGCGCTCGCCGCGGGCGTCGTCGTGATGGTCGCGAGCCTACCGCTGATGGGCGGAGCCGAGCACGCGCACGGGATCGACCCGCTGATGGCGTGGGTGATGCAACGCGTCGACCCGCTCGCGCGTGCGGCGCTGCCGTGGCTCTACGCGCTCGACGCCCGCGTCCTCACGGTCGGCGTGGTCCTCCTGACGACCTTCGTGCTCGCGTGGGCAGGTCGGCGCTTCTTCGTGCGCGCGTGGTCGAGCCTCCGCAACCGCACGACGGACATGAACACGCTCGTAGCGACGGGCACGGGCGCCGCGTACTCTTGGTCGCTCGTCGCGACCCTGTTCCCGAACTGGTTCCGAGCGCGCGGGCTCGCGCCCGACGTGTACTGGGAGGCGGTCGTGTTCCTCGTCGCGCTCGTCCTGTGCGGGAACCTGCTCGAGCACCGCGCGCGCCGACGCACGTCGGACGCCCTGCGGGCGCTCGTGCGGCTGCAGCCCGCGCGCGCGCGCGTCGAGCGCGGTGGGAAGGAGCTCGACGTCGCGCTCGAAGAGGTCCATCCCGGCGACGTCGTGCTCACGCGGCCGGGCGAGCGCCTCGCCGTCGACGGCGTCGTCGTCGCTGGAGCGAGCGCCATCGACGAATCGATCCTGACCGGCGAGTCGATTCCGGTCGCGAAGGGCGCGGGCGACGGCGTGATCGGCGGCACGCTGAACGGGACGGGGGCCTTGCGCTACTGCGCGACGACGCTCGGAGCGGAGAGCGTGCTCGCGCGCATCGTGGAGCTCGTGAAGAGCGCGCAGGCCTCGCGCGCGCCGATCCAGGCGCTCGCCGACCGCGTTGCCGCGATTTTCGTTCCGGCCGTGATCGGGTTAGCGCTCGCGACGCTCCTCGTCTGGTTCGCGTTCGGCGACGAGCACGCGTTGCCGCGCGCGTTCGGCGCCGCGGTCGCCGTGCTCGTGATCGCGTGCCCGTGCGCGATGGGGCTCGCCGTGCCGACGGCGATCGTCGTCGCGAGCGGCCGCGGGGCGCGCGATGGGATCCTCGTGCGCGGCGGCGCCGCGCTGCAGCGCGCCGGCGAGGTCGACACGGTCGTGTTCGACAAGACGGGCACGCTGACGCTGGGCGCGCCGCGCGTAGAGCGCGTCGTGCTCGCGCCGGACGCCCCGCTCGGCGAGGACGAGCTCCTGCGCCGCGTCGCATCGCTCGAAGCGTCGTCCGAGCACCCGCTCGCCAGCGCCTCGTGCGCGCGGCGGATGAGCGCGGACTCGCACGCGAGCCCATCGAGGCGTTCGCGTCGCGCCCGGGGCGCGGCGCGGAGGCTCGCGTGAGAGGCGCGCGTGTGCTTGTCGGCAACGCGGCGTATCTGCGCGAGGAGGGCGTCGATCCCGCGTTGCTCGCGTCGATCGCCGACGCCGAGGCGAACCGCGGCGCGACCGTCGTGTTCGTCGCGATCGACGGCGCGCTCGCGGGGCTCGTCGCGGTGCGCGATCCGCTGCGGCCCGAGGCGAAGTCCGCTGTGGCGGAGCTGCGCGCGATGGGGCTCGACGTCGTGCTGCTCTCGGGCGACCAGCGCCGCACCGCCGAGGCCGTCGCGCGCGAGCTTGGCATCGAGCGCGTCGTCGCCGAGGTGCTCCCCGCGGGCAAGGTCGCGGAGCTCGAGCGTCTGCAGCGCGAAGGCCGCGTCGTCGCGATGGCGGGCGACGGAGTGAACGACGCGCCGGCGCTCGCACGCGCGGACGTCGGCATCGCGCTCGGCGCGGGCGCGGACGTCGCGGTGCAGGCGAGCGACGTGACGCTGATGCGCTCCGACCTCCACGGCGTCGCGCGCACGATCGTCCTCTCGCGCAAAGCGCTCGCGACGATGCGGCAGAACCTGTGGTGGGCCTTCGGCTACAACGCGCTGATGATCCCGATCGCGGCGGGGGCCTTCTACCCAGCGTTCGGCCTGCAATTGTCGCCCGTCCTCGCGAGTGCGGCGATGGCGCTGAGCTCGGTCAGTGTCGTGCTGAACAGCCTGCGGCTCGCGCGAGTCTCGCTCGACTGAGCACCTACTCTCGAAAAGGCTCGAGCGGTGCGCCCATCTCCGCCGTGCCCAACGCTCGATGCGGAGCACTCGTTCCGCGAGTTCTCGCGCAACGCGCACTCACGGCCTGCCAGTCACTCGATGCTGAGAGCCAAGTGAACTCCGTGCCGGCACGCGGCTCGTCCTCCGGCCCGAGCCGGCACGGAGTTCGGAATGCGAAGCAGCCGATGTGTTCCGTTGCGTCTCTTCCCCCTGCATCGTCTCAGGTGGCAATGGCGTCCCGAATGACACCACCCCCCAGGCACCTCGTGCTGCAGGCCGTCGCGCAGATGCCCGTGCACGATTCCGTGCCGCTCTTCGGTCACTCCTCCCACGGCATCGCGAAGTTGATCGAGTACGTGAGGCCCACGTCGTACGCGCCGTCCAACTCGACGACGAGCAGTCCGACCGTGTGGCGCTCTTCGAACGTGGTCTCGAGCAGGTGGTGCAGGTTGTGCCCGTCCCAGATGTGCGTGCTCGACCACTCCTCGCTCCAGCGCACCATCACGCCGCCGATCACGTCGACCTCCTCGTCGTAGCCGCTGTACGACAGTCCGAGGTAGGGCGCGATCGGGAGGTTCGTCCACCCCTCGAGGTCCTTCGACAACGTCGCGTACACCGCGCGGCGCTCCGGCGTGCCGATGCGGTCGGAGCTCGTCCCGACGATCAGCGCGGGCGCGTCGTCCGTCTCGGGCAGCGCGAGCCAGTTCGCGATCAGGCCGACGTCCTCGGCGATCGGGTTGTACTCGAGGCCCGCGGAGAGAGTCGGCGTCACCTGGTACGCGAGCGTCGTGCGCCAGCGCGCGCGGTCGACGTCGATGCCGGGCACGACGCGCGTCGCGAACGTCCAGCGGTTCGTGAGCTCCTCGTTCGCCGTCGCACGGACGGTGCGACCCTCGCCGGGTCACACGGGTCAGGACGGGACGCGCGAGACGGGACGCAAGGTGTCCTGCGTCGCGAGGAGGCCGAGGAGCACGGGGGTGAGGAGCATGGCGGGAGTATCGACGGCGCGGCGGCACGCGGCCAATCCAATCTCGATCCGGCGGACCCGCCCGAGGACCCCTGCTGGATCGGCAGCCGCGCGTGCTGGTGGGAGCTCGAGCGCGCCGAGGCGCAAAACGCGGCGCCCCCGACGCGTCGACCTTATGCGCGGAGCCGGCGCCGCGCGGGGCGGGAAGACCAACGGAGTCTCCAGTCCCTATCCCTCTCCGACCGATGCCCGTACGCTGATGCTCGTGGGCGTCCCCTTCCTCCACCGCGTGATCGCGTGCTTCGGCCTCGTGCTGGCGCTCGTTCTGAGCGTCACGCCGCGGCAGGCGTTCGTGCTCTGCATCGAAGCAGACGGGTGCGTCTCGGTCGCGGCCTCCCTCGAACGCGAGCACTGCACCGACTGCGAGCCGCACGACGATGCGCTCGCCGTGTCGGACACGGAGGGCGTCGACGAGCGCGCGACTGGCGACGAGCCGCCCTGTCCGTGCTTCGACGTCGAGGTGCCCGGCACCACGGAGCCCAAGCGTGCGCAGGTCGCCGCGTCGTCGCCCGAGATGAGCTCGCTCGTCGCGCTCGCGGCGCGCGCGTACGCGGGCGAGGCGCCGCCGCCGCCGAGTGTGTCGGCGCCGTGCTCCGATTCGGGCGTTCCGCGCCCGCCGCCGCTCCGCGACCACGTCGCGAGCGTCGTGCTGCGCGTGTAGGGACGCGCGTTCCGGTGACCTCCGCGCGCGGAGGTCGTGTTCCGCGGTCACGCCGTCGCACGGCGTCGACTGCGGCTTGGAACCGCCTCGTCCCGCACGGAGTCTCCCTTTGCATCCCACCGTCCTCCGCGCCCGCGTCCTCGCGAGCGCACTCGGCATCGCCACCGCGCTCACGGCGTGCGCGACCCCCGTACCCGAGGTCGAGCCCGAGCGCTCGATCGCGGACGTCGTCGCCGTCGACGCGTGGATCACGCTGCGCGTCGAGTCCGACCCGCTCGACGCAGCGGAGCCGTTCACGCCGGAGCCCGTTCTACCGGACCCCGCTCTACCGGGAACGGAGAGCGCCGAGCCCGTCGCGCACTCCACGCGTTCCGCGAGCTCGTCGGACGCGGCGAACGCCTCACGCGCGGGTGACGACGCGCGCAGGGAGCGCAGCGCAGGAGTGGCGAGCCCCACGCTCGACGACGCCGAGCGGCCGCGCCTCGCGCTGCCCGACGCGCTCCGCGCGGGCTTGGTCGCGAGCTCCGAGCTCCAGATCGCGCTCGCGCACGTCGAGCGCGCCCGCGCCGAAGCCGTCGGAGCGCGCGCCCTCGCGAACCCGGTGCTCGACGTGCTCGTGCGCTGGCCGACGAGCGGCGGGCGTTCCGTCGTCGAGGTCGCGCCGTCCGTCGGGCTCACGGCGCTGTTCGAGCGCCCGCGCCGCGCCTCCGCGGCCGACGCGCGGCTCCGCGCGGCCGTCGAACGCGCGGTCGGCGCCGCGCTCGATGCCGCGGCGGAGCTCGTCGAGCGCTACGCCGACGTGCAGGCGCTGGACGAGCTGTCGACGCGCCTCGCCGAGCGTCGCACGCTCGTCGGCAAGCTCGTCGACGTCGCGCGTTCGCGGCTCGCGTTCGGCGAGGCGTCGCGCCTCGACGTGACGACGCTCGAGTCGCAGGCGGCCGAGCTCGACCTCGAGCGCGCGCGGCGCGGAGCCGAGCGCCGCGCGGCGCGGCTGGCGCTCGCCCGCGCGTTGGGTGTCCCGTCCAGCGCGGCGAACTGGCGGCTCGACGACTGGGCGCCGCTCGCGGGCGAGCTCGCGGACGAGCGCGCGTGGATCGACGCGGCGCTGCGGAACCGGCCGGAGATCGCGGAGCGGAAGTGGGAGCTCGCGGCGCTCGGCGACGAGGAGTCGCTCGCGTCGTGGGCCGCGTTCGACGGTTTCGGCGTCGGGCTCTCCGGCGAGCACGACGGCGAGTGGGCCGTCGGTCCCGCCGCGACGGTACCGCTCCCGTGGCTCGACTCGGGCGAGTCGCGGCGCGCGGGCGCGCGCGCGTCGATCGTCGCGGCGCGGCACGAGCTCGTGCGCGTCGAGCGCGACGTGGTCACCGAGGTGCGCACTGCGCACGCGGCCTGCCGCGCGGCGCGCGCGGAGCTCGAGCGCGTGCTGCGTGAGCTCGTCCCCGTCCAACGCGCGCGGCGCGAGCAGGTCGAGGCGATCTACCTCGCCGGGCAGACGGACCTCACCGCCGTGCTGCTCGCGGAGCAGGACCTGCAGGCCGCGCAGGCGCGCCTCGTCGAGCTCGAGCGCGAAGTGACCGTGCAGCGCGTGCGCCTCGAGCGCGCGGTCGGTGGAGCGAGCGTCGTGCGCGAGCTCGCGCGCGAGCCCGTGGGGGATGCGGAGGGTCGGGTCGAAGGAGGGTCGGGGTCATGAGCGTGTTCCTTCTCGAAGCAGGATCCTCGCGTTCCGCGCGCGCGGCGTGGTCCCAGGCGCGTGCCTCGCGCCGATGGGCCGGCGCGTTCGCGCTCGCTCTCCTCCTCGCGGCGTGCTCGCACCACGACGCGCCCGGTGGCGCAGGACACACGCACGCCCCGCCGTCCGGCGCGGGCGCGACGAAGGGCACGAGCGCCGAGCCCGACCGCGCCGCCGCCGCGCACGCGTCGGAGCACGGTGCGGTCGCTCACGACCACGGCGCGGACGCGCACGGCGACCACGATCACGGTGACGCCGAGCACGCGGGTGAAGCGAGCTCGCACCCCGCGGACGACCACGCGAACGAGGTCGTCCTCGGTGCGCGCGCCCTCGCGGAGAGCGGGATCGAGCTCGTCGCGGCCGAGCGCCGCGCGCTCGCGGCGACGTTCCGCGCGCCCGCGCAAGTCGCGCTGAACCGCGAGGGCATGGCGCACGTCGGGTGCGCGGTGAAGGGCCGCGTCGCCGAGATCCGCGTGCGCCTCGGCGACGAGGTCGCTGCGGGCGACGTGCTCCTCGTCGTCGAGAGCGCGGAACTCGCCGAGGCGCAGAGCGACTACCTCTCCAAGTCGAGCGCGTTCGCGACGGCCGGACCGGCCGTCGAGCTCGCGCGCAACGCGCACGAGCGCGCGCGGGGTCTGTACGAAGCGTCGCAGGGCATCGCGTTGACGGAGGTCCAGCGGCGCGAAGCCGAGCTCCATGCCGCCGAAGCGGCCCTCGCATCGGCGCGCACGGCGATGAGCGCGGCGAAGAGCCGTCTCACGCTGCTCGGCGTGCAGGACGAGGCCCTGGAGCGACTCGTCGCGACCGGCGTCGTCGATCCGCGCTTCCTCGTGCGCGCTCCGATCCGCGGCCAGGTCGTCGAGCACGAGGTCACGTTCGGCGAGCTCGTCGGCCCCGAGCGCGACGCGCTGCTCGTCCTGGCCGACACGAGCCGCTTGTGGGTGCTCGCCGACGTGCCGGAGGCGAAGCTGCGCTCCACGGCGGTCGGATCGCGCGCGCGCGTGCTGCTCGGCGCCGAGCAGGACCACTGGTGCGAGGGCGTCGTGACCTTCGTGTCGCCGGCGCTCGATCCGCGGACACGGTCGGTGCGCGTCCGTATCGAGGCGCTCGACCGCCACCCGGAGCTGCGGCCCGGCGTCTTCGCGGAGGCCGAGATCACCGCGCCGGAGACGGGCGGCGAAGCCGTCGTCGTCCCTGCCGAGGCCGTGCGCATGGTGCGCGGGACGACCGTCGTCTTCGTGCCCGTCGCGGGCGAGGAGGGCGCGTTCGTCGCGCGTCCGGTCGTCGTCGGCGTCGCGACGAGCTCCCACGTCGTGATCCGATCGGGCCTCGCCGCGAGGGAGCGCGTCGTCGCGAAGCAGGCGTTCTTGCTCGAGGCCGAGCTCGGCAAGTCCGGCGCCGTGCACCAGCACTGAACGGAGCGCGACATGCTCGACACCGTCCTCCTAGCCTCCGTCCGCCACCGTCACGCGGTCGTGCTGATCACGATCGTCGCGGCGCTGTTCGGCCTCGTCGCGGTGCGCGCGCTGCCGATCGACGCCGTGCCGGACATCACGAACGTCCAGGTGCAGATCAACACGCAGGCCGCCGAGCTCTCGCCCGCCGAGATCGAGACGCAGGTGACGTTCCCGATCGAGACGTCGCTCGCGGGCATCCCGGGCCTCGCGTCGACGCGCTCGCTCTCGCGCAACGGGTTCTCGCAGGTCACGGCGGTCTTCGCGGACGACGTCGACCTGTACTTCGCGCGCACGCAGGTCGCGGAGCGCCTCGGGCGCGTGCGCGAGACGCTGCCCGGCGCCGCAGTGCCGGAGCTCGGCGCGATCACGACCGGCCTCGGCGAGGTCGCGATGTGGACGGTCGAGTACGCGCACCCGCGCGGGAAGGGCGCGACGCGCGAGGACGGGCGCGCGGGTTGGCAGTCGGACGGGACGTACCGCACGCCCGAGGGCGACGTGCTCGCGACGGAGGTCGAGCTCGCGTCCTGGCTGCGCACGGTGCAGGACTGGATCGTGCGTCCGCAGCTCGCGAACGTCCCGGGCGTCGCCGGCGTCGACGCGATCGGCGGCTACGTGAAGGAGCTGCACGTCGAACCGGAGCCGATGCAGCTCGTCAGCTACGGCTTCACGTTCTCCGACGTCATCGAGGCCCTCGAGCGCAACAACGTGAGCACGGGCGCGGGCTTCGTGGAGCACGAGGGCAAGTCCTACGTCGTGCGCGCCGCCGGCCGGATCGCCAACGCGCGCGAGGTCGAGCGGCTCGTCGTCGGCACGCGGCGCGGGATCCCGGTCCACGTGCACGACGTCGCGGCGGTGCGCGCGGGGCGCGAGCTGCGCACCGGGAGCGCGACCGAAGACGGCGAGGAGGTCGTCGTCGGCACGGCGCTGATGCTCGTGGGCGCGAACAGCCGCACGGTGGCCGCGGCGGTGGAGGCCCGCCTCGCGGAGCTTCGTCCGCGCCTCCCGGCCGACGTGGTCGTGAAGACGGTGCTCAACCGCACGAAGCTCGTCGACGCGACGATCCGCACGGTGCAGCGGAACCTGATCGAGGGCGCGGCGCTCGTGGTCGCGGTGCTGTTCCTGCTGCTCGGCAACTTGCGCGCGGCGCTGATCACCGCGCTCGCGATCCCGCTGTCGATGCTGTTCACGGCGAGCGGGATGGTGCGCGCGGGCGTCAGCGGCAACCTGATGAGCCTCGGCGCGATCGACTTCGGCCTGATCGTCGACGGCGCCGTGATTATCGTCGAGAACTGCCTGCGGCGGCTCGCGGAGCGGCAGCACGCGCTCGGCCGGGCGCTGACGCTCCAGGAACGGCTCGCCACAGTCGCGGGCGCGTCGAAGGAGATGGCGCGGCCGTCGGTGTACGGGCAGGCGATCATCGTGACCGTGTACGTGCCGATCTTCGCGCTCACGGGCGTCGAAGGACGCATGTTCCACCCGATGGCGGCGACGGTGTTGTTCGCGCTCGGCGCCGCGTTCGTGCTGTCGCTGACGTTCGTGCCGGCGATGGTCGCCTTGTGTGTGACGGGCCGCGTCAGCGAGCGCGAGAACGTGCTGCTGCGCGGCGCGAGGCGCGCCTACGCGCCCGTCGTGCGCTGGGCGGTCACGCGACGCGCGCGCGTGCTCGGCGGCGCGAGCGTCGCCTTCGCGGCCGCCCTGCTCCTCTTCGGGCGCCTCGGGCAGGAGTTCGTGCCCACGCTCGACGAGCACGACATCGCGTTGCACGCCATGCGCATCCCCGCGACGAGCCTGACGCAGTCGACGGCGATGCAGCGCGCGGTCGAGGCGCGCGTGCGGAGCTTCTCCGAGGTCGCGTTCGTCTTCTCGAAGACCGGCACGGCCGAGATGGCGTCGGACCCGATGCCCCCGAACGTGTCGGACACGTTCGTGATCCTGAAGCCGCGCGAGGAGTGGCCCGACCCGGCGGAGACGAAGGCCGCGTTCGTCGCGCGCCTCGAGGCGGGGCTCGCCGACCTGCCCGGCAACGCGTACGAGTTCACGCAGCCGATCCAGATGCGCTTCAACGAGCTCGTCGCCGGCGTGCGCAGCGACGTCGCGATCGAGGTGTACGGCGACGACCTCGACCGGATGCGCGCGAGCGCCGAGGCGATCGCGGAGAGCGTGCGCGCGATCCCCGGCGCCGCCGACGTGAAGGTCGAGCAGACGGAGGGCCTGCCCGCGATGAACGTCGAGATCGACCGGACGGCGATCGCTCGCCACGGCCTCTCGATGGCCGACGTGCAGGAGGTCGTCGCGATCGCGGTCGGAGGACGCACGGCGGGACAGGTGTTCGAGGGCGATCGCCGGTTCGACCTCGTCGTGCGCATGCCCGAGCGGCTGCGGATGGACCCGCGTTCGTGGGAGAGCCTGCCGATCCCGCTCCCGCGCGAGGACGCAGCGTTGGAAGACCCGCTCGCGCGCGCGGACGCGGACCCGCTCGAGTCGTTGCGCGACGACGCGGGCGAGCCGCCGCCGTTCGGCTTCCTACCGCTCGGCGCCGTCGCGCGCATCGTCCTCGCGGAGGGACCGAACCAGATCAGCCGCACGGACGGGAAGCGCCGCATCGTCGTGCAGGCGAACGTGCGCGGGCGCGACCTCGGCTCGTTCGTGCAGGAGGCGCAGGCGCGCGTCGCGGGGATCGAGCTCCCGCCCGGCGGCTGGGTGCGGTGGGGCGGGCAGTTCGAGAACCTCGCGGCCGCGCGCGAGCGCCTCGGAATCGTCGTGCCGCTCTGCTTCGCGCTCGTGCTCGCGCTGCTCGTCGGCACGTTCCGGTCGCTGCGGCTCGCGCTGGTCGTCTTCAGCGGCGTCCCGCTGGCGCTGTGCGGCGGCGTCGTGGCGCTGTGGATGCGCGGGATGCCGTTCTCGATCACGGCGGCCGTCGGGTTCATCGCGTTGTCCGGCGTGGCGGTGCTCAACGGCCTCGTGCTCGTCAGCGCGATCCACGCGCTTCGGCGAGCTGGCGCGTCGCTCGACGAGGCGATCGAGCGCGGATGCCTCGCGCGCCTGCGTCCGGTGTTGACGACGGCGCTCGTCGCGTCGCTCGGCTTCGTCCCGATGGCGATCGCCGTCGGCACGGGCGCCGAGGTGCAGAAGCCGCTCGCGACGGTCGTCATCGGCGGGCTCGTGTCGAGCACGTTGCTGACGCTGGTCGTGCTGCCCGCGCTCTACCGCGCGTTCGCGGGCGGGCTGACGCCGGAGCCGGACGAGGCCGCGCCGTCTACGGCGACCACGTGATCACGATCCCATTCGTCCGATTGGACGTCGCGCTCGTGCAGAACCCAGCAGCCGCGTTGCGGTACACGCACTGGTAGTAGAACGTCCCGCCGAGCGGCGGCACCGTTCCGCGCGTGGAGAGCGGGAGGTCGCCGGGTTCGGGGTACTGTGCCGTGCCGCCGCCGATCGGTTTCACGCCGAGGCGCACGATCGTGCCGCCGAGGCAGCCCAGCCCGTCGCCGGCGGCGAGCGCGAAGGTCTGCGCGCTCGACTGCAGGAAGAGCGCGACCCGACCGGTGAGGTCGTTCGCCTCCAGCAGGACGGTGTCGCTCGACAGGACCGCGGCGCCGCTCGCGGCGAGCCGCGCGCCGTTCGCGGACGTCGAGCTCGCGCACCCGCGGCCTACGTCGCCGACGTTGTCGCACGGGCACGGGGCCAGCGTGTCGTCGCCTTCGCAGAACGAGCGCATCGAGCCGCCGCACGCCCCGCCCGCCGGGCAGGCGAGGATCGCGGTCAGCACTTCGACGTTGCACGCGCCCCAACCCGTCACCGTGTCCCACCCGCTCGCGCACGTCGACGCGGCGCCGTTCGGGAGCGTGCCGTTGCCGCCGCTGACGACGTCGAACCACACGTCGGGGCGGCCGTTCTGCGCGTAGACGAGGTCCTGCACGCGGCCGAGCCGCCGGCGACCGAGCGCGTCGGGCGGCAAGGCACCGCGCGTGATGAGCTCCTCTTCGACGAGCGCGAGCGACGCCGCGAACACGGGCGCCGCGAAGCTCGTCCCCGTGCGGTTCGTCGCGAGGCCGCCGCCCGTGAAGAACGGATACGCGCCGGTTCCGCTGCCCGCCGCGTGGAGCGCGATGTCGGGCATCAAGCGCCGGTTCGTCGCGGGCGTCAGCGCCGGGACGCCGTTCCCGGTCTGCCAGCTCGGTCGCACGTTGAACGCGGCCGCGTTGTCGATCCAACCTCCGCCGCTTCCGCTCCAGCCGATCTCGGTGAAGCGCAGGCCGCTCGGCACGAGCGCGTTCGCCGTCGTGCCGCCGACGAGCAGCGGCTCGGGGTCGTACTGGGGATAGCCGAACGGCGCGTGGGTCGTGCCGCTGTCGCCGCTGGCGACGACGTACGTGATGCCCTGCGCGGTCAGCGCGAGCTGCAGCACGTGGAGCGCGTCGACGGTGCTCGACGGCAGGTTCCACGTCCAGCTCTCCGTCACGAGGTCGCACGCGTCGTCGCTCGAGATCCGCGTCAGCACCGCGACGCGGTTCTGTCCGGGCGGGCTGTCGTACACGCGGACGTTCGCGAGCGGCGCCACGCCGAGCACCATCTGCAGGTCGAGGTCGCCCTCGCCGAACGGCGTGCCCGCAGCCGCGCCGCCGCCGTTGCAGGGCACGATCGCGACGTTCGAGAGCGCGCCGCCGGGCGGCAGCGGGAGCGCGTACTGCGCGAGGAAGAGCTGCGCGTCCGCGAGCCGCAGCCCGTCGAAGTTCGCGATGCCGATCGTGCGGCCTGCGCCGCGCGCGCCGCCGTTCCACAGAGCGCTCGCGCCGTACAACCCGCGGACGAGCGACGGCGTGAGCTGCGTGATGCACGGCTTCGCGCGCGCGGACCCGTCGAGGCCGCTCGCGTCCGCCACCACGTCCGCGACGGCGCGGGGGAGGCGCGGCGCGCGCGTCGGAGCGCGGAAGCGTTCGGGCGCCTGCGCGAGCTCGGCGTCGCGCGGAGCGAGCGCGAACTCGGCGAGTTCCGTGTCGAACGCGCGCTCGACGTCACGCGCGGTTCCCGAGGCGAGCACCGTGAAGCGCGTGCGCGCGACGTGGTCGATCGCGAGGCCGTGCTCGGAGAGGTGGCGCACGACGAGCTCGACGTCCTGCTCGGAAGGCCCGAAGCGCACCCCGAGCTCGTCCGGCGTCGCGAAGCGGCGGTAGGACGGCGAATCCGGATCGCTGACCGCGTCGGCGAAGGCGGCGAGCTCGCGCGCCCGCGGCACGCGCAAGCTGATCGCGACGTCGACGCGTTCGTTAGCCGCAACACGACCGAGTGACTGCGCGCGAGCGAGGTCGACGCGCGGCGCGTGGGGGAGCGCGACGAGCTCTTCGACACGCACGTCCTGGCTGCTCTTCGCCCCCTCGGCCGCCGCGCCGCCGGGCCGTTCCGCGGCGCGCGTCCATGACGACGCGGGCGCGCTGCGCGCGACACTCGGTGCGGAGAGAACGAGCGCGATGAGGGCGGTGAACGAAGCGATGCGCATGCGGTCCACGGCGGGTGTACGCCGAGCGGAGGTGCGGCCGGGCCCGGCTCGCACCCTGGAATCATGCCCGATCGGACGCATTCCGGCGGGAGTCCGTTCCCTTCCTCTGCGCCGGGGACGCACGGCGGCTCGGGAACGCGCCCGGTTCGGAAGAAAAGTCCGGCCGAGCCCCGGCGCCCAGCCCCTGGCGCGCAGAGGCGAGCCCGGTCCGTTCGCTATGCTCTCGCACCGCTCCCTCCATTGGAGCGACGAACGCATGAACACGAAGCACTTCCGCTACAGCGAACAGGACGGCGTCGCCACGCTGCGCCTCGACCGACCCGAGCGCCTCAACGCGCTCACCTTCGATTCCTACAAGGAGCTCGCGGACACGTTCGCGGCGCTGCGCACGCGCGATTCGGCGCGCGCGGTCGTGATCACCGGCACTGGGCGCGCGTTCTGCTCCGGCGGCGACGTCGAGGACATCATCGGCGCGCTCTTCGGGAAGACCGAGGCCGAGGTGCACGCGTTCACGCGGCTCACGTGCCGCCTGATCGAGAACATGCGCTTGCTCGAGAAGCCCGTGATCGCGTCCCTGAACGGCACGACGTGCGGCGCGGGCGCGGTGATCGCGGCGGCGGCGGACGTGCGCGTCGCGGCGGAGAGCGCGAAGATCGCGTTCCTCTTCACCAAGGTCGGCTTGTGCGGCGCGGACATGGGCGCCGCGTGGCTCCTGCCGCGCATCGTCGGCTTGGGGCACGCGACCGAGCTCCTGATGCTCGGCGACTTCATCTCCGCGCAACGGGCGCGCGAGATCGGTCTCTACAACCACGTCGTGCCCGACGCGGAGCTCGCGGCGAAAACCGCGGAGCTCGCGCAGCGCCTCGCCGCGGGCCCGAGCCTGGGTCTCGCGATGACGAAGCG
The DNA here is from genome assembly GCA_016714045.1 of Planctomycetota bacterium. Lineage (GTDB taxonomy): Bacteria > Planctomycetota > UBA1135 > UBA1135 > JADJNY01. The sequence continues at coordinate 363,285 of JADJNY010000002.1, forward strand.
CATGCTGAACGAAGAGGCTTCGATGACGCTCGGCGAAGCGATGCAGGCCGAGGGCTGGGTGCAGGCCGAGTGCATGGCGCACCCCGACTACCGCGAGTCGTACGACGCGTGGAAGGAGAAGCGCAAGGCCGACTTCGTGAAGAACTGGCCCGGGCACGGCGCGGCGAAGAAGCAGGGAGCGCGCGCGTGAGCGGCGCGAAAGCGAGCGAGGGCGCTGGATCGGAGCGCGAGGTGCTCGAAGTCCGCGCGGCCGCCGCGCGTCGCGCGCTGCTCGCGTCGCTGCGCGAGCGCGCGCGCGCGTTCGGGCGCGACGCGGCGCCGCGCGTCGAAGGCCTTTCCGAGGACGACTCCGCGCGCAAGGCGCTCGCGCTGCTCGCCGAGAAGGATCTGCTCGCGTGGACGGTGCCGCAGCGCGACGGTGGAGCGGACGCGAACGGGCTCTGCGCGCCCGACACGGTCAGCGTGCGCGCGCTCTGCGAGCTGCGTGACGAGCTCGCGTGGCACTCGGGCATGCTCGACGTCATGTTCGTCATGCAGGGGCTCGGCTCGTACCCGCTCGCGAAGGGCGGCGTCGACGCGCTGCGCAAGGAGTACCTGCCCGGCGTCGTGCGCGGCCGGCGCATCGCCGCGTTCGCGTTGACGGAGCCGGACGCGGGCTCGTCGCTCGGCGAGGTCGCGACGCGCGCCGAGAAGACCGCGCGCGGCTGGCGTCTGAACGGGGCAAAGACGTTCATCTCGAACGCGGGCATCGCCGAGTTCTACACGGTGCTCGCGCGTACCTCGGGCGCCGTGGGGGAGGGCGACGGGACGCTTTCGATGTTCCTCGTGCCCGCGGGCACGCGCGGGCTCGCGATCGAGCGCTTCGAGGTCATGGCGCCGCACCCGATCGGCGAGGTGCGCTTCAGCGACGTCGAGGTCTCCGCGGACCACCTGCTCGGCAAGGAAGGCGGAGGTCTCGAACTCGCGCTCGCGACGCTCGGGCGCTTCCGCACCTCGGTCGCCGCGGCCGCGAACGGGTTCGCGCGCCGCGCGCTCGACGAATCGAAAGCGCGTCTTGCGAGCCGCAAACAGTTCGGGAAACCGCTCTCCACGTTCCAGGCGCTGCGCTTCGACGTCGCGGAGATGGACGTACGCCTGCGCGCGAGCCAGCTCCTGGTTGCGGAAGCCGCGGACGCGGTGGACAATGGCTCCAAAGCCGCCGTCGAGGTCGCGCGCGCGAAGCTCTTTGCCACCGAGAACGCCTCCTTCGTGTGCGATCGAGCGATCCAGCACTTCGGAGGCCTCGGCGTGAAGCGCGGCGTGATCGTCGAGCGGCTCTACCGCGACGTCCGCGCTCTGCGCATCTACGAGGGCACGAGCGAGATCCAGAAGCTCGTGCTCGCGAAAAAGCTCTTCGACGCGCCCCGCGGCTGACCCGCATGTCCAAATTCCAACGACACGTCTTCATCTGCACGAACGAGCGCAAGCCCGGCGACCCGAAGGGCTGCTGCGCGGCGCGCGGCGCGGCCGAGGTGGCCGAGGCCTTCAAGGAGAAGCTCTACGCCCGCGGCTTCAAGCGCATCGTGCGGCCGAACAAGGCGGGCTGCCTCGACCAGTGCGCGTTCGGCGTCGCGGTCGTCGTCTACCCCGAACAGGTGTGGTACGGCCACGTCACGACCGCCGACGTCGACGAGATCATCGAGCAGCACATCGTGGGCGGGAAGCCCGTCGAGCGGCTCGTGATCCCCTCCGAGAAGCTCACCGGCCTCGAACCGCCGGCCCGTTCCTGAACCCGTCCCCGTTCGCCGCGCATGCGCATGGACTCGCCCACGTTCCGCACGTCGTCGCGCGCCGCCTTCGGACGCGCACGCGCTCGGAGCGAGCGTGCTCCGGCGAGCTCGACCTGATCCCCAAGGACTCCCCATGGACACGCTGGTTCTCGACGAAGAGTCGCGCAATCTCCTCCGCAAGATCGTGGAGCGTCAGGCCTACCGCCAGTTCATGGCCGCGAACATCCGCGGCCACGGATTGAAGCTCGTCGCCGAGGTCGAGGAGAAGCTCGTGCTCGCGCAGGACCTCGAGCACTCGCTCCGCATTCTGAAGGAGGTCGAGCGCCTGCATACGAGCCTCGGGGGCACTGAACTCCGCTCGCCGTGCGTCCGCACATGGAGCGCATCCCGTACCCGACGACGCGGCTCGAGCTCTCCGTGTGTCTCGCGCTGTGCGATCGCGCGGAGCGCATCGCGACGTCGGGCTACCTGGAGTCGCGCTGCCGCGAGATCGCGGCGATCGCGCGCTCGCTCTCGGACGCCGACCGCACGTTCACCGACCGCGCGGAGACGCTCTTCGCCGAGTTCTGCCGCGAGACGACGAACCGTCCGGCCGCGCAGCAGATGTTCAATCGCTGGCTGTCGATCACGCTCTTGTCGCTCGGTCGTCCGTCGACGCCCGGCGACACGCGCGCGGTGCAGCTCGGGCTGCGGTCGAAGCGTTGCGCGGAGTCGGTGCGCGAGTACTTGAACGAGCTCAAGCCCTTCATGGATCGCTGCCACCTGCACCTGCCGTCCGGCGCGACGCTCGGCGTCGAACTGCCGAGCGAGGTCGCGGTCGTGGCGGGAAGGTGAGGGCGCGTTCGCGCCATCCGGGCCGGCTCGGCGCAGCGTAGTCCTTCGCGAACGGCAGAGGACCTCGGCGTGCTCCCGGGCGGTGCGCGCCTCGCTCCGCCGGCCGAGTCCGCGCTCCGTTGGGCTTTCCGCGAACCCGTCCGTGCCCGGACGCCGAGCTCCGCGTATCCTCCTCGCCGCTCGACGACCACTGCCATGACGCACGACCCCGACCGCTGGCGTTCGCGCTTTCCGATCCTCGCGAACACGACCTACCTCGTGAACCACAGCCTCGGCGCGATGCCGGCGGCGGTCTACGACAAGCTCCAGGCGTTCGCCGAACAGTGGGCGACGCGCGGCGTGCGCGCGTGGGCCGAAGGGTGGTGGGACGCGCCGGTGAACGTTGGCAACGTCGTCGGGCGCATCATGAACGCGCCCCCGGACACGGTGGTCATGCACCAGAACGTGTCCGTGATCCAGTCGCTCGTCGGAAGCGCGCTCGACTTCTCCGGGAAGCGCAACAAGGTCGTCTACACGGACCAGGAGTTCCCCACGAACATGTACGTGTGGGAGGGCTTCAAGAAGTACGGCGCGCGGATCGAGTGCGTGCCGACCGACGGCATCACGTGCGACACGGAACGCCTGCTCGCCGCGATCGACGAGACCACGTTGATCGTTCCCATCAGCCACGTCAGCTACAAGAGCCACTTCGTCCAGGACGCGGCCGCGATCTGCAAGCGCGCGAAGGAAGTCGGCGCGCTCGTGATGCTCGACACGTACCAGGCGCTCGGCACCGTGCCCGTCGACGTGCAGGCGCTCGACGTCGACATGGTCTGCGGCGGCTCGGTGAAGTGGCTCTGCGGCGGACCGGGCGCGGGCTACCTGTACGTGCGCAAGGGCCTGATGGAGAGGCTCGAGCCGCGCATCACCGGCTGGGCCGCGCACGCGGCGCCGTTCGCGTTCGAAACAGGGCCGCAGCGGTACGCGGACGGCATCCGGCGCATGCTCCACGGCTCGCCCGCCGTGTCGAGCTTCCTCGCGGCGACCGCGGGGTACGAGATCGTGCTCGAGGCCGGCGTGAAGAACATCCGCGAGCACTCCGTGCGCCTCACGGAGGGCCTGCGCGCGAACCTCGAGTCGCGCGGATTCCGCATCCACAGTCCGAAGGACGTCGCGCGCCGTGGCGGCACGCTGACCGTCGGCTTGAAGGACGACGAGAACGGCCCGGCGTTCGTGAAGGCGCTCGAAGCGCGCGGCGTGCTCGTCGATCACCGCCCGGGCGCGGGTCTGCGCGTCTCGCCGCACTTCTACACGCGCGAAGAAGAGCTCGACGAGTTCGCGCAGATGCTGAGCGAGCTGCGCGAGAAGCGCGCGTGGCGCGATCACCTCGCCAAGACGGCGGCGTACTGACCATGGAAACGAACGTCGCCGAACTGGAGGCGCGCCTCGCGGCGCTCGCCGAACGCGCGCGCAAGGCGCGCATGCGCAAGAACGAGCGGGAGTACCCACAACTCGAGGACGTCCAGCCCGTCCTCGCGGCGCTCGTCGCCGCCTACCGATCGGCCGCGGACACCGAGCGCGAGCGCATGCGCTCTTCGTGGCGTCGCTCGGTCGACGTCCAGACCTGGCTCTACTGGATCGCGGGCGAGTGGGCGCGGGGGCTCGCCGAGCGCTGCGGGGGCGAGGACCTCGAGAACGCGCTCGCTGCCCTCTCGCTCGAAGGGGGCGCGCTGTCGATCGAGGATGCGGTCGAGGTGCTCGGCGTCGCCTGGCATCGCGCTCGGCGCGCCGGGCTCGACCCTCGGCCGGCGTTCGAGCATGCGGCCGTGCTCAGCGGCGCGGACGCGCTCGCGGAGCTCCTGCGCGGTTTCGAGCGTTCGGAGTTCTTCGCGGGCGAAGTCGCACCGCACCTGGACGCGCCGGAGCTCGCGTACGAAGGGCCGAGTGAGCGTGTCCCGGACGTCGCGCGGACGCCAAACGTGCCGAGCCGCGCGAAGCGTGATATAGGTACGCGCTCCCTCACGTCCGCGACGCTCTCGGAACGCCCCGTATGGCCCTCAAGACGATCACTCTGTTCGACCTCGCTCCCGGCAAGGTGCTCCTCGACCGCTACAAGATCACGGGCACGAGCCGCCACGGCGGAATGTCGACCGCCTTCCAGGCGGAGGACACGAAGGGCAAGGGCTCCTGCGAGCTGCAGCTCTTCCCCGGCGCGCTCTTCGAGAACAAGAAGCAGTCGGCCGAGTTCGCGCGCTCGATGATGAGCTGGATGGAGGTCGAATCGCCGCACGTGACCCGCGCGCGCGAGGTGCACGCGCTCGACGACGGCACGATCCTGCTCGTGACGGACCTGCCGCCGAAGTCGTCCCTGCGCGACTGGCGCGGCGACAAGGTGCTCGAGCCCGCGCAGGTGATCGAGATCGGGCTGCAGCTCTGCAACGCGCTCGCCGCCATCCACGAACAGGAGCTCGTCCACGGCGACATCAAGCCGCACACGATCCACGTGGACGGCAAGAAGAAGCTCGACATCGTGCTCGTCGACGGCGGCATCACGCCCGGCCTGTGGAGCGCGAAGCACCTCGGCGACAAGACCGCGCTGATCGGCACGCCGTTCTACGCGCCGGTCGAGCAGTTCGGCGGCGAGTCGCCCGACGTGCAGTCGGACGTCTACAACGTCGCGACCGTGCTGTACGAGCTCGCCACGGGCGTGCTGCCGTGGAAGGGCAAGAGCTTCCTCGAGGTCTTCCAGGCGAAGCTGCAGAAGTCCCCGCCCGCGATGAAGACGCGCGCGCCGAAGAGCGACGTGCCGAAGGAGCTCGAAGCCGCGATCACGAGCGGCCTGATGGCCGACAAGCGCGAACGCTGCAAGAGCGCGGACGAGCTCGCGAAGCGCCTGAAGGCGGCGAAGAAGGCCTGAGCCTCAGCCTTCGAGTGGGCTCGCGCGTCCTCAATCCCCCTTCGAGAGCGCCTGCAACAACGGAATCAGATTCGATCCGATGAAGTAGTAGAAGCGCCCATCCGCCTCGCTCTCCGCCATCGGGTTGTACCCAGCACCGACCTGAATCCGCTGGTCCCACAGCCCCGCCGTCACCCCGAGCCCGATTTCCGCGTCGTGGTCCGGACCGAAGTTCAAGAAGACCGCGTGCAGCCCGAACGCCCAGTCGAATGACCTGGACAAGTACGGATCTCCCTCGTCGTCGCGCGGCCCATAACTCCACATCCAGCTGAGCGCGGTCGAGAAGCCGCCGCTGTCGTCGGCGCCGGCGACACGATCGCCTTCGACGAACACGACGCTCGGGATCAGGTCCGCGTGCCAGCCCAGCTTCTCGAGCTCGAGCGTGACGACGGAATCGGGCTCCACGGTGTCGCTCGAGTCCTTGCCCCGCAGCAACCTCGCCCGCACCTGGAGGTGATCACCCGCCTTGCGCGGCGTGCGCCGTAGATCGATGCTCGCGTCGCGTGCCTCCGTCAGCGGCACGGAGAGCGCGTTCGGGTTGGTCAGGTCGCTGCGGACCGGAGCGTGTGCGAACCCGAGGAGGTCGGCGAGCGCCGTCGCGCGTGATCGCATGCGGTCGTACCACGCCCGCCAAGCTTCGAGCTCGCGCTGGAGGTCGCTCTCTTTCCACGTGTCGCGCGCAAGGGCGCGAACCTCGGGCGGAGCGGCTTCGACGTCGGCCCGCAGCCGTTCGAGCAGTCCTCGCGCCCCCGCGACGATCTCGGGGAAGCGCTGCACCGCGTCGCGCAGCGACCTCAGCGCGGCCTGCGTGTCCGCGATCAGCTTCGGCAGATCGGCCGGCTGGAGCGCGCCCCAGCGGGCGCGCAGCGCTTCGAGCGCCTCGACACTGCCCGCAATCGCCTGCAGCGCCTTCGAGTCGGTGATCAACGTCTGCGCGGCGTCGGACCACGCGCCCTTCTTCGCGTCGGTGTATTCCTTCAGTCGCGCGCCCAGCTCGCCCACGAAGGAGTCGACGGCCTTCTTCAACGCGTCTGCACGCCGCTGGAACTCGGGATCCCGGAGCGCGCGCAGGTCGGCGACGAGCTCGTCCAGGCCTTGGAGCGTCTCGGCGCTCAGCTCCGTCATGACCTGCTCGAAGCTCGCTTCGCCCGCCCGGAGCCGCTCGAGCGCGTCGGCGACGCGCTGGGTTTCGCTCGTCAACCGGGCGAGGTTGGCGCGCTCGCTCTCGGTCAGCCGCAGGCCCAGGGTGTCGATGCGCTGGACGGCGCCCGCGTCGAGCGTGTCGTAGTTCTCGACGTGGACGTTCGTCGCCTTCTTGCCTTCAGCGGACGGGATGAGGACCGCCTCGATGACCAGGTGCTCGGCATTGCCCTCCGCGCGCCGGCGCGTGCGATTCGAGAAGGACTGCAGCTCGGCCGACAACGCGTTCAGGCGCGCTTGCACGCGCGCTGCGAACTTCGAGGTGGCTTCCTGGGCGCCGAGGAGCATGCCGTTGACCTCCTCGTCCACCTGCTTGAACTCGGGCGAGCTCTGTGGCCAGAGCCGCATCATCCGATCCAGGATGGGCTGCTCCTTCTCGACGAGCGCGTCGCGCGCCTCGGTGAACGCCGCGTAGGCCTTGTCGCCCTCGGGGAGCGTCCGCGTCGAATCGAAGGCTCTCCAGAGCCGCACCGCGTCGGCTTCGGCGGTCCGATACTCGGCGATGCCCGTGATCGCGTCGCTCAACGCGCTCGCGTCCGAGACGAGCGCTTCGACTTCGTGGGCGGAGACCACCGTGCCGCGCGAGTTCGGCGGCACCAGCGAGTCGTCGAGCTGCACGCGGATCCGGCTGTTGACGTCGACGGTGGCACCGTCGGCAACGCGCTGCACCGCCGTGCCGCCGGGCGGGACGGGCGTCTGGTCGCCGGGGTCGCGGCTGATCGGGTGTTCGACGCCGCGCTCCGTGCGCTCGACGTAGACGAGTCCGCGCTCGAGGCGCGCGAGCTTGTCGATCTCGGCCGGTGAGTAGCGGTGCCGCTTCGGGGCCGAGCAGGCGGCGAGCAGCACGAGCGGGAGCGCGACGAGGACGAGACGGTTCATTTCAGCTGATCCCCGCGGTTGAACGCCGTGCGGATCATGGCGGCGATCGGCGTTCCGTCGTCCAGGGTCAATTCGTCGAGCGATCCACGCACGGCGACCACCTTCTTCCTTCCGCCGACGACGGCGTAGTGACCCGGCTCGTCGAACCAGAGCATGCGCTCGTCGTCGGTGAGGATCGAATCGTCGGTGACGAGGAACACGCGCCGCCAGGGCCGCGGGGCAGCGATCTCCTCGGCCTTGTCGTGCACGCCCTCGGCGGCGGTCTCGTCGCGGTCGTCGAGGACCAGGAACAGGGTCGCATCGGGCAGCGCGAGCGCGGCGTCGAGGCGCGTGCGGCTCTTCACGAGGATCGTCATGGTCGGAGTGCGCTCCTTTGCGCGGCGGACGACGACCGCGGGATCGCGGTGTCGTGTGGGATGGTCACGATCGGCGCCGTGTCCACGCGCCATGATTACCGGATCTCGTCCCCGACGACCAAGTCTCGCGTCGCGAGCCCGCGCCCTTCGGTCTCGCAAGACCCTCCCGCGCTCGCGCGAACGCGCGCGCCACGCCCGGGGATGCGCCTCTCGGCGGTACCGTCGTCCGGCACCGCGGCGGGCCGAGTGCCCGCGAGCACGTCGAGCGCTCGTCCGCACCGCGCTCCGTTCGGGAGCGCCGCGCGCAGCCGGGCGCGTGCTAGCCTGACTTCCCACGCGCCATGAGCTCCCCCGATCTCTACTCCGCAGTCGCGCCGTTCCCCGAGCGCTTCAACCTCTGTGACTACTTCCTCGACCGCAACCTGCGCGAAGGGCGCGGGGCGAAGGTCGCGCTGCGCTGCGGGGACCGCACCGCGACCTACGCGCAGGTGTCCGAGCGCGCGAAGCGCGTCGCCGCGGCACTGCGGCGCGCGGGCGTGCGGCCGGAGGAGCGCGTGCTCATCGTGCTCCCCGACCTGCCCGAGTTCGCCGAGGCTTGGTTCGGCGTGCTGCGCGCGGGCGGCGTGTTCGCGATGGTGAACCCGCTGCTGCACACGGAGCAGTACGCCGAGTACCTCGCGTACACGAAAGCGCGCGTCGTGATCACGCACACGGACGTGCTGCCCGCGATCGGGCCAGCGATCCGCTCGGCGCGTCTTCCGACGCAGGCGTTCGTCGTCGGCTCCGACGCGGGCGGCTTCGCGCCGTGGGAGGACGTGCTCGCGGCCGAGTCGCCCGACTCCGCGCTCGCCGAGCTCGAGCCTACGGGCCCGGACGACCTGGCGGGCTGGCTCTTCACGTCGGGCTCGACGGGCCTGCCCAAGGCGTGCGTCCACACGCACGGCGACTTCGCCTACAACACGGAGACGTACGCGCTGCGCGTCGCGGGTTACCGCGAGAGCGACGTGTGCCTCTCCGTGCCGAAGCTCTTCTTCGGTTACGCGACGGGCACGAACCTCATGTTCCCGTTCCGCGTCGGCGCGACGGTCGTGTTGTTCCCCGGACGCGCGACCGCCGACGAGCTCTTCGACCAGATCGCGCGCCATCGGCCGACGTTCCTCACCAGCGTGCCGACGATGATCAACAACATGCTGCGCTCGCCGCGCATCGCGGGCGCGGATCTGTCGAGCTTGCGCGTGTGCCTCTCGGCCGGTGAAGCGCTGCCCGCGCGGCTCTACGAAGAATGGAAGGCCCGCACGAACGTCGAGATCCTCGACGGGATCGGCTCGGCCGAGATGTTCCACATCTACATCTCGAACTACCCCGGCGACGTGAAGCTCGGCAGCCTCGGCCGCATCGTGCCCGGCTACGAGGCGCAGATCGTCGATCCCGAGGGCCGGCCGGTCGCGGAGGGCGAGCCCGGTCGCCTGCGCATCCGCGGCGGCTCGACGGCGCTCTGCTATTGGGCCGACAAGGAGAAGTCGCGTGAGACGTTCCAGGGCGAGTGGTGCACGACCGCCGACGTCTTCCGCCGCGACGCGCAGGGCTACTACACCTACGAGGGGCGCGACGACGACCTGCTCAAGGTCAGCGGGATCTGGGTCTCGCCGCTCGAGATCGAAAACGTCCTGCTCGCGCACCCCGCGGTGGCCGAGGTGTGCGTGGTGGGGCGCGAGGACGAAGAGCAGCTCGTGAAGCCTTTCGCGCTCGTCGTGCTCCAGCCCGGCTGGAAGGGCGACGACGCGACGGCGAACGAGCTCAAGGCGCACGTGAAGTCGCGCCTCGCGCCGTACAAGTACCCGCGCTGGTTCGAGTGGCGCGACGCGCTTCCGAAGAACGACCGGGGCAAGGTCGCGCGCAAGGTACTCAAGGCCGAGCTCGCCTCTCGACCGGGCTGATCCGGCCGCGCGCGGAGCTCGGCGTCGAGACGAGCGCGGTGCGGCGCTCCGGCGGCCGCGTGAAATGCGCGCGGCGCGCCCGGTTGCTGCCGGACGCGCCGCGGTGGATGGGTCACAACGGGATCGAGCTCAGTCGCCGTCCCAGGTGTTGCCGCCGGGGAGCAGGTCGCCCTTGAGCTGCGTGCCCTGGAAGAAGGGGAGTTCGGCGCCGATCTCGCCCGTGCCGCTCTTCTCGATCAGCACCGCGATCACGACCGGGTCGAGGATGTCCACCGTGGTCGAGTAGGCGACGTTGCCGTCGATCGTGAAGAAGCCGGCCTCGTTCGACTCCGAACCGCGGATCTCCGTGGGGCTGTCGTTCGTGAAGTTCTGCAGGAACGTCTTGCTGAAGATCCCGTTCACGTTGAGCAGCGTCGTCTTCTTCCAGCACGAGAACAGGTGCTGGGCCGAGAAGACCTCCTCGTTGTCGTTGAACGCGAGGAAGTCGACGATCGTCGTGAAGTTGCGGCCGCCGCTCAGCGAGATCAGCACGAGGTCGCTCTGGAACGGCGCGGTCGCCGACTGGCCCATGAAACGGGGGACGATGACCTTGGCCGGGGCCTTCTCGTACTCGGTGTCGTTCATGTCCAGGATCGTGTCCTGGTCCGACCGGGTCGTCTCGCCTTCCGCCTTCGGCGAGCGGAAGGGAAGCACCTCGACCGAGTACTGGTTCGCGAGCGAGCCGTTGACGATCAACAGGTCGCCGGCGAGGTGGTTGAAGGAGATCGGCGCGCCCTGCGCGTTTTCGGCGTAGGCGTACACGAAGCCCTTCGTCGGCCCGAGGACGGTGATCTGCGCCGAGACGAGCGTCGTGAACGTGTCCCGGATGCCGAGGTTCACGACGCGGTTCGATTCCTGGCACAGCGTGGCCGTGTCGCCGCTGATGTACCAGAGGTGCACGCGCACGCCGGTCGTCTGGTTCGTGTTCGTGATCGTGAGGATCGTGTCCGTGCCGTTCCCCTGCGTGAACTCGGGGAAGACGAGCATGCTGCCCGGGTTGCGGCCGTTGGCGTGGACGCCCGTGGCGAGCGCGGCGAGGCCGAGGATGGAGAGCGCGGCGCGAGTGAAGATGTTCATGGTGTTCCTCGTGTGCTGTGTGGGTGTTCTGCTCGCTTCCATCACTGGTTGTCACCATTGCTCGGGTTCGGTCCGTCCCCGAAGATGCTGACCGGCAAGAGGTCGCCGTTCGTCTGGGAGCACAGCTCGAAGGGCAGCGTCGCCGCCGTGCCTCCGTTCGCGCGGTCGATGAGCACCGCGTACAGCGCCGGATCCTGGATCGTCTCCGGGCCCGTGCTCGACGAGGTCACACCGTCGATCAACAGCCAACCGGCCTGGCGGGCGCCGAGGCCCAGCGGCTCGTTCGGATCGTCGTCGTTGGGGTCGTCGACGTCGTTGAGCGCCGTGTTCAGCGTGCCCGGGTTCCAGTCACGCAAGGGGCGCTTGTCCCAGCAGAAGAAGCTCTGCGTGAAGCGCCCGGTGAGCGTGCCCTTGTCGTTGAACGCCGAGAGCCGCGCGATCGTCGTGAAGCTCGCGCCACCGGACAGCGCGATCAGGATCAGCTCGCTGTCGTAGGGCGGGGCGGTGGTGCCCGGGGGATCCTGGCCGAAGAAGCGCGGGATCACGATCTGCGCGGGAGCCTCCTCGTACTCGGGGAGCGTCGCACCCGGACCGTTCAGGTCGCGGATCCCGTCGTTGTCGTCGTCGTTCAAGGCGAGCTCGTTCCCGATGCCCTTGAACGAAACGGCGTTGATCGAATAGTCGAAGTTCTCGATCCCGTTCAGGATCGTCTCGATGCCGACGAAGTGGTTGTAGACGATCGGCGTGCCCAATGGGCCGCCGGTCGTGCGGGCGTACGCATACGCGTAGCCCTCCATGTCGTCGGGGATCACGAAGCGGCTGAGCCACGTCACGGAGTCGCACGGGGTCAGCGTGAGCACCGCGTTGCGCTCGAGGCACGTGTTCTTGTTGATGTAGAACACCTCGATCGAGACGTTGCCGCCGACGCCGTTGCAGCAGCCGTCCGAGATCGTGAAGAGCGTGCGCTCGCCCGGACGGTTGTCCAGTTGGGGGAACAGGAGCAAGCTCCCGCACTCGTTCCTGTTCCGCGGCACGCACGGCGTGGGGCCCGGCCCCAGCGTTCGCCCGGTCGTGCCGAGACTCGCCTGGTTCGCGCCAGGCGCGCGACCGACGGCGTCGGCTTGGAATCCCTGGAACGGAGCCGCGGCAGACGCGGCGACGAGACTCGAGAGCAAGCTGCTCGAGGACACGACGCCCAGCGCACGGATCCACGCAGTTCTTGTTGCAACCATCCCTGAAGCACTCCTCGTAGACGAGCCCGCGAGATGCGCAGCGGAACTCTGCCCGGGGCGTTTTCACCCTGGGTTCCGGGAAAGGCGGCCTTCGAATCCCGCACCGTCGTGCGTCGTGCACGACGGCGTGCGCGGGCTGGAGTGGCGAGCTCTCCCGAAGCGAATCCGCTGCGAACGTCCCTCTGCAGCTCGAGATGCAAACCTTGTTGTCTGTCGGGACGTCACCACCGCGACGGGGGTGACCGCGGCGGACTCTAGCCACGTCGAAAGTGGCGAGCAAGCAGCCGCGAGCGCCGTTCCTCACGCAGTTGCATCGCTCGAAGCGCACGTCGGAGTGCGTGCGAGATCGAGTTCGCTTCTGCACGGCGATTGCACTTTCGCGAGTGTCGTGAATGACACATCGCCGTCACGCCACTTCTCACGAATCTGCAATCACAGTCCGCGCGCGATGCCGAATGGGCATTGCTGAAACAGCGCGTGGAATCGAGTGGGGGAGCGCGCCACACACCTTTTTTCGAGTCGGTGCTCGCCACGTCGGATTTCGAAGCGGGCGGCGACTGGGCTCGAACTCGAAGCCGCGCCGGGAGCTCGTTCCCGCGCGGCCGTGCACCTGCCACGATGGGGCCGATGACCGACCTCGCGAAGCTCACCTCGCCCGAAGCCGCGGCCTGCTTCCAGGCGCGCTCGATCGTGCTCTTCCCGATCGGGAGCACGGAGCCGCACGGCCCGCACCTCCCGCTCGACACGGACGTCACGATCGCCCTCGCCCAAGCGCGGCGCGCGGCGGAGCTCCTGCACGAGCACGGCGTGCCCGCCTTCGTCGTGCCGCCGATCGCGTACGGGGTCACGAACTACACCGAGGGCTTCCCCGGTCGCGTGTCGCTGCGGCCCGGGACGCTGTGGGCGCTCGTCGAGGACGTCCTCCGCGCGCTCGAGCAGGAGGGCGTGCGCCAGATCGTGCTCGTGAACGGCCACCTCGAGCCCGCGCACGTCGAGGTCCTGCGCGGCGTCGTGCTCGACCACGCCGTGCGCTCGGTGCACCGAGCGGAGGCCGTGCTTGCCGACGTGACGCGGCGCAAGAACGCGGCGCGCCTGGGCACCGAGTTCCAGAGCGGTGACTGCCACGCGGGGAGCTACGAGACGAGCCTCGTGCAGCACGCCGACCCCGGCGCGGTGCGGGAGGACGCGCGGCGCGGCCTCGCGCCCGTGAAGATCGATCTGATCGCGAAGATGAAGGTCGGCATCACGACCTTCGCCGCCGCGGGCGCGAGCCAGGCCTACTGCGGCGACCCGCGCGCCGCGAGCGCGGAGGCCGGACGCGCGCTCACCGAGGAACTGGCGCGGATCGTCGTCGACCTCGCGCGCGAGCGCTGGCCCGACTTGTTCGCGGGCTGACGGTGCCCGCGTGCGCGGGCCCGATCTGTTCGAGGGCGGACGGAGCCCGCTTGGAGGAAGGCCGCGCGCGCGTCACGCTGTGTGGCACGTCATGAGTGCCTTCACGACCCGGATCCAGGTCCGCTTCGGCCACGTCGATCCCGCGGGCATCGCGTACTTCCCGCGCATCTACGACTACCTCCACGACGTGTTCGAGGAGCTGTGGGAGCAGCACGTCGGCGAGCGCTACTACCAGATCCTCTGCGAGCAGAAGCTCGGGTTTCCGCTCGTGCACAGCGAGGTCGACTTCCGTCACCCGTTGCGCTTCGGTGATCGCCCGACCGTGCGCGTGACCTGCTTTCGCCTCGGCACGAGCTCGCTCGGGCTGCGCTACGTGTTCGAGCTCGACGGCGCCGTGTGCGTCGACGCGCGCCAGACGACCGCGTGCATCGAGCTCGACACGATGAAGAGCCGCCCGATGCCCGACGCGTGGCGCAAGCGCTTCGAGGCGATCCGCGAGGACCTGCCCGCGTGACGAACTTCGACCTTCGCGAGGCGCGCGCGGTGCTCGAGCGCACGCCCGGGCAGCTCACGATCCTGCTCGACGGCCTCGCCCCGGCGTGGTTCGAGCGCGACGAGGGCCCGGGCACGTGGACGGTGCGCACGGTGCTCGCGCACTTGGTCCACGGCGAGCAGACGGACTGGCTCCCGCGCGTCGAGCGCATCCTGCGCGACGGCGAGCGCGTCCCGTTCGATCCGTTCGTGCGCGAGGCCGAGATCGCGGGCACGCCGAGCGAGCTCCTCGCGCTGTTCCGCGCCGAGCGCGCAGCGAGCCTCGCGCGCCTCGACGCGCTCGCGCTCCGCCCCGCGGACCTCGACCGGCGCGGCGTGCACCCGAAGTTCGGCCCGGTGACGCTGCGCGAGCTGCTCTCGACCTGGGTCGTGCACGACCTCGGCCACGTCGCGCAGATCGCGCGCCTGATGGCGAAGCGCTACGAGCGCGACGTCGGGCCGTGGAGCGCCTTCCTCCCCGTCCTCACCGACCGGAAAAGCGGTCCGGCGAGCTGAGCGAGCACGGTGCGTGCTCCGTCGCGCGCCCCGCGTCGAACGCCTATGCTGGGGCGAAACCGCCGCGGAGCCCCCCCCTTTGCGAATCACCCAGATGCACGGCCGCTACCGGCCGATCTTCAGCTTCGAGTTCTTTCCGCCGAAGACCGACGACGGCGCGCGCCACTTGATGACCGCGGTCGCGGACCTCAAATCCGCGTGGAGCCCCGACTTCGTCTCCGTGACCTACGGCGCCGGCGGCAGCACGCGCGACCGCACGATCGAGGTCGTCGGGCGCATCCAAAAAGAACTCAACATCACGACCATGGCGCACCTCACGTGCGTCGGCTCGACGCGCGCCGAGATCGGCGAGACCGTCGACCGCCTGCGCGCGAGCGGCATCGAGAACATCCTCGCGCTGCGCGGCGACGCGCCGAAGGAAGCCGGGGCGACGTTCCAGACCTCGACCGGTGGCTTCGCGCACGCGAGCGAGCTCGTCGGCTACTTGAAGAGCCGCGCGGACGTCGACATCGGCGCCGCGTGCTACCCCGAGACGCACGTCGAGTCGAAGAACGCCGAGGACGACCTGAAGTGGACGCGCCACAAGGTCGAGCAGGGCGTGCAGTTCCTGATCACGCAGCTCTTCTTCGACAACGAGTGCTACTGGGCGTTCGTCGACCGCGCGCGGCGCGCGGGCATCCAGGTGCCGATCGTACCGGGCATCATGCCGATCACGAACGTGGCGCAGGTCGAGCGCTTCACGCAGATGTGCGGCGCGTCGATCCCGCGCGAGCTCTCCGAGCGCCTGCAGCGCGTCAAGGACGACCCCGCGCTCGTGATGGCGACGGGGATCGAGCACGCGATCCGTCAGTGCCGCAAGCTCCTCGAAGGCGGCGCGCCGGGCCTGCACTTCTACACGCTGAACAAGAGCCACGCGACGCGCTGCATCCTCGCGGCGGTGCGGCGCGACTGAGCGGAGCGCGGCCCACGGCAGCACGCCGGGCCTCCGAACGCGGGCACGGAGCTCCCGGGAGCCCGGGGGGCGCCGGAGCCCTCGGGAGCCTCGAGCCCAACACGACGAACCCGACGCAGGACGGCGAGATGCAAATCACCACGCGCGAACTCGAGCTCACGGTCGACGGGCATCCGATGCGCGTGCGCATCGCCGAGCCGCGGGGGAGCGCGCGCTTCCCCGGGATCCTGCTCGATTCGGAGATCTTCCAGCTCACCGGGCCGATCCGTCGCTCGATGGAGCGCCTCGCAGGGCACGGCTTCGTCGTCGCGGCGCCGGAGATCTTCCACCGCGTCGAGCCGCCGGGTGCCGTGATCGCGTACGACGACGCGGGGCGCGAGCGCGGGCTCGCCGACGCGCGGCGCACGTCGGTCGCCGAGTACGACCGCGACCGCGACGCGGTGCTCGACTGGCTCGAGCGCGACGCGCGCGTCGTTCCGGGAGCGCTCGGCGCGATGGGCTTCTGCATCGGCGGCCACCTCGCGCTGCGCGCCGCGCTCGACCCGCGCGTGCGCGCGACGGTCGCGTGCTATCCGACGGGCGTGCACGACGGGAAGCTCGGCAGCGACGCGGACGCGGGCACGCTCGCGCGCCTTTCGACGCTGCGCGGGCGCGTGCTCGTCGTGTTCGGCGCGCAGGACCCGCACGTGCCGCTCGCGGGGCGCGACGTCGTCCGCGCGGCGCTCGCGCCGCTGGGCGAGCGCGCGCTCGTCCGCGAGTACGACGGCGAGCACGCCTACATGCGCGACGAAGGCCCGCGCTACGATCCGGCTGCATCGGACGTGACGTGGGCCGAGGCGATCGAGTTCTTCCACCGGAGCTTCGCATGACGCCGTTCTCGTGGAGCGCACCCTCTGGGCGCGCCTCGACGCGCGCGACCCCGCCGCGGAGACACCAGCGATGACGACGTCCTCCCTCCCCTCGTGGATCGCGCGCCTTGCGCGCGTGGCAGGCCTCGTGCTGCTCGTGACCGCGGTGGGCCCGCGGATCGAGGGCACGGGCGGAGGAGTGACGACGTCGAGCCACTGGTCGCTCGGCTGGCCGAAGTCGCCGCTCGTCGTCGTGCACGAAACGAGCACGCAGGAGCGCGGCGCCGCGGGCACCACGTCCGTCGTCGAATCCCGCTCGATCGAGTTCGGGTTCCTCTCGTGGTCGATGGCGTCGCTCGTCGCCGGCGTCGTGCTCCTCGCGCTCTCGCGCTCGCTGCGGCGCGAGGCCGAGCGCGCTTCGAAGCCCGCGGACGCCGGCTGATCCGCCTCGAATGCGTCAGGCGGGGAGGACGTCTTCGCCCAGACGCTTCCCCAGGTCCTTCAGCACGGTGTCGATCGTGCGCGTGTACCCGAACACGTAGTGCGCGAGGACGCGGAAGAGCGCGTTCTTGATCTCGCCGTCCTCGGTGATCGCGACGCGCGTGCCGTGCTTCTCGCGCGACAGCACGTACGTCCAGCGCCCCGCGAACGGCAGCGACGCGTCCGCGATCACGGTCACGAGGCGGTGCGGCGCGCCCGACGCGTCGACGACGTACGGGATCTTCCCGAACTTCGAGTCCTCGGCCCACACGGGCTTCCCGTCGCGATCGGGGCGGCGCTCGATCTTCTTCATGCCGCTGCGCCATGCCGGATACGCGGCGAAGTCGGTGAGGACGCGCCACACGTCCTCGGGCGCCTTCTGCACGACAACGTGGCGCGTCACGGTGTGCTTGCGCGGCACGAACGGCCCCGCGACGACGACGAGGAGCACGAGCGCGACGACGACGGCGTGCGCGATCAGGAGCCAGTGCATGCGATGCGGGTGTGGGGGGAAGCGAAGACGAGTGCGTGCGAGCGGATTCGCGAGCGGGGAATCCTACGCGACGACGACGCGCGGAGGACTCCGTCGGCGAATGCCAATCGCCGAAGTGCGTGCCTCGGAGCGCGCTCAAGAGCCGTGCGAGTCGCGTTCGAGCGACGGCGAGCGGAGGAACTCCCCACTCTCGGTCCCGGCGCCGAGGGGCGTGCGTTCTCCACGGATTGACGGACTCGGCGGGCACGAGCAGACTCGGGTGCATGGTCTCCGCATCCGAATGGAGCCGCCGGCTCGAGCCGTGCACGCTCCGCCTGCCCAAGAAGCCCCTCGTGCGCCGCATCGAGGTCCATCCGTATCTGGATCACCTCGGCGACGAGGAGATCGAGGTCGCCGTCGTGCTCGATCCTTCGACGCGCGGTACCGAGTGCACGTGGGAGCGGCTGCACCCGAAATACAAGCGCATCGGCGAGCGCGTTCGGGAACACGACGATCCGCCGTACCCGTACGTCCACTTCCAACTGCGTTCGAAGCGGATCGCGTGAGGTCGTGACCGGCATCGACGTCCTGCGTGCGGCTCTTCACGATCAGCTGCTCGACCAGGCGCTCCACTTGGCCGTGAAGGCCCCGCATCGGCCTCTGCAGGCCAGCGTGCGCCGCTCGATCAGCGCTTCCTACTACGCGCTGTTCCACTTCCTCGTGCGCGAGTCCGCGGGCGCGCACGCGGGTCAGGGCCGACGCTGGCGCGCGCATCGCGACCTCCTGGGCCGCACGTTCAAGCACGGCGAGATGGCGGAGGCCTCGAAGGCCTTCCTCCGAGGTTGGGCACGTCTTCCCCTCGGTGTCCAGCGCACGATCCCCGACAGCCGGCTCCACCCGGGCGTGGTCCAGGTCGCCGACACGTTCGTGAAGCTCCAAGAGGCGCGGCACGCAGCGGACTACGACACCGCGTGCCGCTTCGCGCGCGAGACGGCCGTCAGCCACGCACGCAGCGTGCGCACCGCGATCCGCGCGTGGCCGTCGCCTGCGAAGGAGCCGTCGGCTCGCGCCTATCTCGCGTGCCTGCTCTGCTGGCTGCGCGTGGTGGCGCGCTGAGTTCGCCTCTCGAGCGGTGAGCGCGCTTCGCGCTCACTGCACCCGCTCGAGCTTCGACACGCGCCCGCTCGCGTTCCAGTCGAGGACGTACAGGTCGCCCTTCGCGTCCCACTCCGCGCAGTGCGGCGACAGGAACACGCCGTCCTTCCACTTCTCCTTCGGGACGCCGTTCTGCGCGCGCAGCGACTCGTCGGGCTGGTCGCCGAGGTGACAAACGAGCTCGTTCTTCTCGTTCAGGATCGTGACGCGGCCCGCGAGGTCGGCGACGACGAGGTCCTTCCCGTGGAGGTGCATGTGGCACGGACGGCGCAGCATGCCGGTGATCACGGAGAGGTGCTTCCCTTCGAGGTCGAACGTCTGCAGCCGTCCGTTCTCGCGGTCGGCGACCATCAGCACGGGCGGCGTCACGCGCGTGTCGAGCAAGAGGCCGTGCGGCGTGCGGCACTTGCCGGGCTCGGTGCCGGGGCCCGCGAACGACTTCACGTACTTGTGGTCCTTGTCGTACTTGTGGATCCACGACAGGCCGTAGCCGTCCGCGACGAAGAACGCGCCGTCCGGGAGCACCGCGATGCTCGTCGGGTTGTACTGCTCCTTCTTCTCGTAGACGCCCGACGTCTCGGGCCAGCCGACGGTCCACACGACGTCGCCGTCGAGCGTGCACTTCAGCACTTCATGGCGCGACGTGTGGACGGCGTAGAGGAACTCACGCTCCTCCTCCTTCACGACCTGCATGCCGTGCATGCCGCCGGCGAAGTCCTTGCCCCACGTCTTCAGCAGCTTGCCCGCGGCGTCGTACACCATCACCGCGTCGGCGGTGTCCGTGTTGACGTAGATGCGACCCGCGGAATCGTGCGCGACGCAACCGTGCGTGTTGCCGAGGTCCTTCCCGTCGGGCCGCGCGCCCCAACCCTTCACCCAGCGATAGCGGTGCGCGCCCTCGCCGATCACGACCGGCTCGTCGGTGGTCGCGTGCGGCGCGGCGACGAGCTCGACGGCTGCCCCGGCGCCGGCCGGGGTGGAGCTTGCGCCCGCGGGGCGGCAGCTCGCGGCGAAGGTGGTGGCGAGGACGAAGGTGGCGACGAAGGCGAGTGTGGGGTTGCGCATGGGGGGGCTGGTGAGGGAGTGGGGCGCGTCGCGCGAGTTGGTCTTGTCCGGGCACATGGGTGACAGGAGTGACCGGGCACATGGGTGACACGTGCAGGTGATGTAGAGCGTGTCGTTGGGGCGGGTTCGGGCCGTGTTCCTCGCGGCTCAGTGCGCGTGTCCGACGGGACCGCGCGCGACGTGCTCGCGCAGCGCGTCGAGCGCGCGGAGCACGCCCGTCGTCGGTCGCGCGGCCTCGAGCGCGGCTGCGACGTCGAGCGCGAGCTCGTCCGCGCCGCTCTCGTGCAGCGCTTGTGCGATGCGCACGAGCGCGTCCCGTTCGCACGGCGCGTCCTCGACGTCCGCGAGCACGATCGGGAGGAGCGCGCGCACCGCGTCGAGCCGCCGCGCCGCGAGCGCGATCAGCGCCGCGGTCACGTCGGCGCGCCGCGACGCGCGCGCATCGTCGCCGAAGCCCGTCGCGCGTGAGGCCGCGAGCGCGTGTTCGGCGCGCCGCACGTCGCCCTGGAGCGCGTGGAGGCGCGCGCGCCGCTCGGAGAGGCGCGCGGCGCGTTCGTCGGCGCAGTCGAGGACGTCGAGCTCCGCTCGCGCCGCGCTCCACGCGCCGAGCGCGATGCGCGCGTCGAGGCGGGCGAGCGTGTCGTCCTCGGAACGCGCCTCGTGAGCGCGCCGCGCCTCGTCGCGGCACCGGTCGAGGAACTCAACGCACTGCTCCGCCGGAGCGGGCCCGCGCAGCACGCCGACCACCGTGCCGCGCGCATCGAGCGCGCACGCCGCGAGCACGCCGCGCTCGCCGACCAGGCGCTCGAACTCTTCGGCGTGCTCGCACGCGTCGCGCACGTCGACGCTCCAGCCGCGCGCGAGCTCGTCGACGACGGCGGGCGCGCGCCATGCGCGCTCGGCGCGGCGCGCGGCGACGCGCTCGTCGCACGTGAAGCGCACGAGCGCGAGCGGCGGAGCGGAGGGCTCCGACCGCGCGGCGACGAGCAGCCCGAGGACCAACGTCAGCGTCATCGCGCGCCATCCTAGCGGGCGACGAGGACGGGGCCACCCGCGCGTCGACTCGGCGGCGTTCGGGGAGCCGGGCGCGGACCTTCGCGCGTCGAGCGAGCCGTGCCGCCGCGCGGGTCGCGACCACCCGTCCCGAGGGCGTCGAGCGTTCGCCCGCGTTCGGGCTCGAGGTGCGCACCTCCGCCGCGGCCCTGGGCGAGCTCTCGCGCGGCCGGTTTTCGGAGAATCGCGCACCCTCGACTCGGCGCGGCGGCCCCAGACTCATGAGGTCACATGGAACGGTCGCATTCCGAGCTCGAAGGGCTCCTCGCCGACACCGCGTGGACGCGCGCGCTGGCGCGGCGGCTCGTGCGCGACGCGCACGCCGCGGAGGACCTCGCGCAGGAAGCGTGGCTCGTCGCGACGCGGCGGGGGAGCGCGAGCGGGCTCGAGCTGCGCGCCCTCTTGCGCGGCATCCTCCGGAACCTCGTGCGCGACCGGCGCCGGTCGGAGGCGCGCCGCCGACATCGCGAGGAGACCGTCGCGCGCAGCGAAGGCGACTGGAGCCCGCAGCGCGTCCTCGAGCGCGCGGAGGTGCAGCGCGAGCTCGCCGCGCGCGTGCTGGCGCTCGACGAGCCGTACCGGACGACGCTCCTCCTGCGTTGGTTCGACGAGCTCTCGCCGGGCGAGATCGCGCGCGCGCAGCACGTGCCGCTCGACACAGTCAAGTCGCGCCTCGCGCGCGGGCTCGAACTCCTGCGCGGCGATCTCGAACGCCGCTCGCCCGGACGGAGCGGGGATTGGCTTTCGGCGCTCGTGCTCGTGCTCGATCCGCCGTCCGCTCCGCCGTGGATCCTCGGAGGTCTCGCCGTGAAGAAGCTCGCGCTCGCTGGTCTCGTGCTCCTGATCTTGGGCTTCGCGTGGTGGCGGATCGCCGAGTCGGGAACGGCGGAGCGCCCGAACGAGGACGTTCGCGTCGTCGCCGGATCGGCCGCATCGCCGAGCACCACGGAGCTCGCTGCGCCGGACTTGGACGCGCGCACGGCCTCGTCCGTGCCCGTGCCGGCCGCGCCCGTCGTCGCCGTCGATCCCGAGCGCGTGCTCTCGGGGCGCGTCGTCGATCCGCAGGGGCAGCCCGTCGCCGAGGCCGAAGTCCAGGTCGTGCGGGACGAGTGGTCGGGGCGCAATCGACTGTCCCTCCATCGCGAAGGCGAGCAGCGCACGATCGCCGTCGCGCGCACGGAGGCCGACGGCGGGTTCGCGTTCGAGCTGCCGCCGGCGCGGCCGCACCTCCTCTGCGTCTCGGCGCGTGGCTTCGCGACGCAGTGGACGCAGGAGCGGCGCGCGGGCGAGTTCGTGCTCGTCGAGCTCGCTCCCGGCGCGCGCATCCACGGTCGGGTCCTCACGGAATCCGATCGCCGCCCCGTCGCCGGAGCGCAGGTCACGGTCCGCCTGCGGCCGCGCCGAACGCAGACGATGCAGGCCTTCACGGCGGTCTCCGACGAGCGCGGCGAGTACGAACTCACGGGGCTCTTCGCCGGCACCGCGTGGATCGACGTGTCCGACGCGCGGCTCGTCGGGATCACGGGCTTCGAACGCTGGCTCGGACCGGGCGAGGACTGGGCGCAGGACTTCGTGCTCGCCGACGGCGCGCGCGTGCACGGCGTCGTCACGGACGCGGCGACGGGCGCGCCGATCGAGGGGGCGCTCGTGGACACGCGCACGACGGGGCCCGCGAAGTCGACGCGCACCGATGCGCTGGGGCGCTACGAGCTCCTCGGGCTCGAGCGCGGACCGACGGCGTACGTCGAGCTCCGCGTGACGGCCGAGGGCTTCGCGTGCGGACGGTCGACGTTCCTCACGCACGGTCGCGCCGACGTCGAGGCCGACGTGGCGCTCTCGCCCGGCCACCGAGCGCGCGGTCGCGTGCTCGATCGATCGGGCGCGCCGGTCGCGGACGCGCGCGTCGCCGCGAACGCGGACACGTTCACGCTCGGGCTGCCAGCCATCGCCGAGCAGGTCGTCCAGCGCACGGACGAGCAGGGCCGGTTCGAGCTCGCGCACCTCGGACCTGGGCATCATCACGTGCTCTCGATCGTGAAGGACGGATACGGCACGCTCGTCTTCGAGTTCCCCGACGACGAGGCCGCGCGCGCAATCGTCGAGTTCGGCGACCTCGTGCTCGAGCCCGCGCGGCGCGTCATCGGCCGGTTCGCCGACCCCGCGGGACGGCCGTTGTCCGGGTGGAACGTCGAGCTCGACGGCGAGAACGCGGACCGTGGCCGTTTCGGTGGCAAGCTCGAGGACGTCGCTGGAAGGCGCGCCAGCGTGCGCTCCTGCGTCACGGACGAGCGCGGTCGTTTCGGCTTCGACGACTTGTGCGTGGGCGAGTACACGATCGACGGCTGGATCAAGGGCTCGAAGGCGCACGCCGAGCGCGCGTTCCTGGTGGCGGAGACGGACGTCGTCGACCTCGGCGACATCACGGTCGATCCGGGGTTCGCGATCGAAGGCGTGTTGCTCGACCCGGAGCGTCGTCCCGTCTTCCAGGCCGTGATCTCCGCGCTCTCGCCGACCAACGAGAACGAGCAACTCTCCTACACGGTCACGGAGGTCGATGGGAGCTTCCGTCTCGGCGGCCTCGCCGTCGAATCGGTAGTGCTGTTCGTCGACCGCGGCTTCAGCGAGATCGCGCCCGGTCGCGTGCCCGATTGGGCGCCGATCCTCCTGCGCGGCGTCACCGCGCCGCGGCGCGGCATGGAGATCGTCTTCGAGCACGCGCAGCCGATCCGCGGGCGCGCCCTCCTGCCCGATGGCTCCGCCGCGACGTCGACGATGGTCGTCGCGACGGTCGAGGGCTTTCCCAATCGCACGGGTACGGTCGGGTGGACCGATGCTGAGGGGCATTTCGCCGTGCTCGTCCCGCCGCGCACGCGTTCGGAGTTGCGTGCCGAGCGCGTCGAAGCGCTGACGGGCTCCGGTGGAGAGCGGGTGTGGACGACGATCGTCGAGCGGGTCGAGTCGGGGACGAAGGACCTCGAGCTCCGCCTCGTGCGCGAGCCTTGACTTGGATCAGGGCTCGTCGGCGTCGAATACGTGCGCGTCGATCTGCTGAGCGAACTGCCCGGTGCGCGGGTCGTACGCGAACAGCTCCGCCGTCGCGATCTTGAAGAACCAGCCGTGCAGGCGCAGCGAGCCGTCCGCGAGGCGTCGTTGCACGCACTCGTGCGAGCGCAGGTTCTCCAGGCCGAAGAGCACGTTCTCTTCCGCCGCGGCCGTCGTGCGCGCTTCCGCGTCGAAGAGGTGCGCGTACTTCTGCTTCAAGACGGTGCGCACGGGTGCCGCGAGCTCGAGCCAGCGCTCCAAGTGTTCGAGCTTCCGTCCCGGCGGCGTCCCGTGCACGATCGCTTCCATCGCGCCGCACTGCGAGTGCCCGCAGACGACGACGTCGGACACCTGCAGCACGTCGACGGCGAACTCGATCGCGGCGGACGTCGACGACGCGCCGCTCTCGCCGGCGGGCGGCACGATGTTGCCGACGTTCTTCACGACGAAGAGGTCGCCCGGGCGGCTGTGCGTGATCAGCTCGGCGAGCACGCGCGAGTCCGAGCACGTGATGAACAGCGTGTGCGGCTTCTGGCCCTCGCGCGAGAGGCGCTCGAAGAGCTCCTCGTACGGACCGAACTCCTCGCTGCGGAAGCGGTGCACGCCTTCGATCAGGTGTTGCATGCGGGGCTCCACGCGCGGGGGCTGCCTTACTGGAGGATCGGGAGCGCTTGGTGCGACTTGACCGCGATGCGCTGCGCGAGCCGGCCCGCGATCTCCTGGAAGCGGCGCGCGACGAGCGAGTCGGGCTCCGCGATCGTGATCGGATCGCCCGCGTCGCCGCCGACGCGCACGCTCGGGTTGAGCGGGATCTGGCCCAGGACGGGGCAGCCGTGCCGTTCGGCGAGCTTCTGCGCGCCGCCCTTGCCGAACACGTCGACGACCGTCGCGAAGCGTCCGTGTGCGTCGGTGACGAGCTCGATCGGCTTGCCACCGGCTTCGAGCCGCACCTTCGTGCCGGCGCGCGCGCCGTCGATCGTGCCTTCGATCGCGTAGCCGGCCATGTTCTCGACGATGCCGAGCAACTCGACGTTCACTTGGCGGAACATCGCGATCGCCTTGCCGACGTCGAAGGTCGAGACGGCCTGCGGCGTCGTGACGAGCACGGCGCCGGAGAGCGGCACGATCTGCGCGAGCGAGAGCTGCGCGTCGCCCGTGCCCGGCGGCATGTCGACGAGCAGGTAGTCGAGCGGTCCCCAGAACACGTCGGACAGGAACTGCTCGATCAGCTTGTGCACCATCGGTCCGCGCCACACGACGGGCTTCTCCTCGGGGAGGAGGTAGCCGATCGACATCGTGCGCACACCGTGGCGCTCCTTCGGGAGGAGCTTGCCGGCGAACTGCTGCGGCTCGCCGCCGAGACCCATCATCATCGGGATGTCAGGGCCGTACACGTCGCAGTCGACGAGGCCGACCTTGGCACCCGTCTTCGCGAGCGCGCACGCGAGGTTCACGCTCACCGTGCTCTTGCCGACGCCGCCCTTGCCGCTCGAGATCGCGACGATGTGCTGGATGTCGGGCGCGATGTTGCGTTGCACGGGCGCGCGCGCGACGGCGGTCATCTCGACGTTGACCTGCTTCACGCCGGGGAGCGCACGGAGCAGCTTCTCCGCCTGCTCCTTCATCTGGTCCTTCACGGGGCACGCGGGCGTCGTGAGGTTGATCGTCACCTTCACGATGCCGTCGCAGATCGTGTGCTGGGTGATGAAGCCCAGCGAGACGATGTCCTGATGGAGGTCCGGGTCCTGGATCTGCCGCAGGGCGTCCAGGAGCTCTTCCTTGGTCGTTTCGCGCACGAGTACCGCCGTCGAGGGCAGAGCGGGCCGGAGCGGATGTCGCGCCGGTCGGACGCTCTAGCGAGCTGCCTACTGTAGAGGACGAGCCCAAGGCGGCAAGCGCGGAGGACCACCCGCTCGCCCACACGGTCCGAAACGCCGTTGCAGCGGGCGTTTCGACGCCCGCGGTCGCGGAGGGACGGACACCGACTTCCCGCTGGCGGTCCCCGGCGGCTCGGGGCTACGCGGCCGAAGCGCCGATCGACGCGGCCTTCAGCGTCGCTTCCGCGAGCCGATCGAGCGGAAGCACCGTTTCGACTCCGCCCAAGTCGTACGCGACCTTCGGCATGCCGTAGACGACGCAGCTCGCCTCGTCCTGGCCGAGCGTGCGCGCGCCGGCCTGGCGCATCTTGAGCAGCCCGCGCGCTCCGTCGTCGCCCATCCCCGTGAGGATCACGCCGACCGCGCGCGAGCCGATCACCTCGGCCGCGGAGTCGAACAGCACGTCGACGGACGGGCGATGGTGGTTCACGAAGGGCCCTTCGACGACGCGCACGATGCAGCCCGCGCCGTCGCGCACGATCTTCATGTGGTAGTTGCCCGGCGCGATGAGCACGCGGCCCGGCACGCAGCGATCGCCGTCCTGGGCCTCCTTCACGCGCACTTCGCACAGCTCGTTCAAGCGGTCCGCGAACGCGCGCGTGAACTTCTCGGGCATGTGTTGGACGATCAGGACCGACGGCGACTCCGCGGGGAAGGAAGCGAGGTACTGCTTGAGCGCCTCGGTGCCGCCCGTCGAGGCGCCGACGCAGATGTAGCGCTCCAACGCGCCGATGCGCATTGCCTGGGTCGACTGGACCCGCTGGATGGCGACTGGCGGCGCATTCACGCGCTGCATGCGAGCGCACGCGGCCGTCTTCACCTTCATCAAGACCTCGGACGTGAGCAGCGGCAAGAGGTCCTTCACGTCGCTCTTCGGCTTCGCGACGAAGTCGACGGCGCCAAACTCGAGCGCGCGCAGCGTCTCGTTGGCTCCCTGTTCCGTGAGCGACGAGATCATCACCACGGGCATCGGTCTCGAGCGCATCAGCTTCTCGAGGAATGTCAGCCCGTCCATGCGCGGCATTTCGACGTCGAGCGTCAGCACGTCCGGTGAGAGCTGCATGATCTTCTCCCGTGCGACGTACGGGTCCGGCGCCGATCCGACCACTTCGATCTCGGGGTCGGAGGAGAGGATCGTGGTCAGGAGCTGGCGCACCAGGGCCGAGTCATCGATCACGAGCACGCGGATGCGGGGCATGGAGCGATCTCCGTGGTTCAGAACAGCGTGACGTCGCCGAAGGCCGGCTTGGTGGTCTCGACGACCTTCCGTTCGGTCGTGACGAGGTGCTGCTTCGCGTTCGGACCGTTCAGGTGCTTGATTCGAGCCTTGCCGTCGCCGCTGCGGAAGACGACGAGGCGCGGCGAGTAGCCGCCGAGGTCCTCGGCGAGGATCGGGAAGCCCTCGTCCTGCAGGAACTGGCGGATGAAGCGGATGTTCTTCTGGGGAACGCCCTCGGAGCTCTCCTTCATGCCGACGACGTGCGCGCCGCCGAAGACCTTGGCGACGAGGCGCCGGCGGTCTGCTTTGCACTTCATCATCAGCTCGCCAATGAGAACGTCCATCGCGTACGCGCCGAAGCGGGTGCTGTCGGCGTCGTCCTTGCTGCCGAAGCCGCGGGCAACATGAAGTGGTTCATGCCGCCGACCTTGAGCACGGGGTCCCAGAGGCAGACCGCGATGCACGAGCCGAGCAGCGTCTTGATCGTGACTGGCGCCGGCGACGCGAACACGCCACCGATGTAGATGGTCACTTCACCCTGACCGCTTTGGACGACGCTCATCGTGACAGGACCTTCTGCACGACCGCCGTGAGCTGATCGGGCTGAAAGGGCTTGCACATCCAGCCAGTGGCGCCGGCCTGGCGCCCCTTCTCCTTCATCTCGGCGTCTTGGACCGTCGTGAGGATGAGGATCGGGATGCGCGGGAAGCCCTGCTTGCCGCGCAGCTCGCGCACGAGCGTGATCCCGTCCATCTCCGGCATGTTCACGTCGGTGATGATCAGGTCGGGCTTCACGTTCTCGAGCGTGGCGATCGCGTTGACACCGTCATAGGCCTCGGTGACGCGATGGCCTGCCTGCTCGAGTGCGCTGCGCACCATCATGCGCACGGTGCGGGAGTCGTCGACGATGAGGACGTTGGCATTCATGGTGGAGATGTCCGTGGTGGGCTCTGGCCTATTCGGCCCCGCTTCATGAGGCCCTTGACCGAATGTGGAGCGGTGGAGACGCCGCCACGCGGAGTCGCGTGTCAGGACATGGACGAGGACATCACGTCGTCTTGCGGTAGACCGTGTTGCCGAGGTTCTTGAGGTCCGTGAACCAGCCGTGCACGCATTCGGAGTGCCCGAGGATCAGGTAGCCCTCCGGAACGAGGTTCTGCATGAAGCGTCGCACGAGGTTCTCCTGCGTCTTGCGATCGAAGTAGATGAGCGCGTTGCGGCAGAAGACGAGGTCGAACGGCTTCTTCATGGGCCAGGCCGCATCCATGAAGTTGAGCTTGCGGAACGTGACCAACGCGCGCACGTTCGCGCGCACGCGGCAGTAGCCGTCGTTCTTGCCCGTGCCGCGCAGGAAGTGGCGCTCCAGGACGGGACGGGGAACCGTGGAGACGCGTTCCATCGAGTAGATCCCGTTCGCCGCGGTCTCCAACACGCGGGTATTGATGTCGGTCGCCAGGATCGACACGTCCCAACTGCGCGCGTCGCTCCCGAGCGCGTCGAGCAGAGTGAACGCAAGCGTGTACGGCTCTTCGCCGCTGCTGCACGCGGCGCTCCAGATGCGCAGCGACTTCGGCCGGCCTTGCTTCGCGGCCGCGACGATGGGGGGGAGCCACGACTTCGCGATGAACTCGAAGTGGTGCGACTCGCGGAAGAAGTCGGTCTTGTTCGTCGTGACCGCGTTCGCGAACTGCTGCAGCTCCTGGTGCTGATCGCCGCAGGAAAGCAGATACTCGTGGTAGGCGTGGAAGTCCGGGAGCGACAGCTCGCGCAGTCGCTTCTGGAGCCGCCCTTGGAGGAGCGACTTCTTCTCCGGGCCCAAGGTGATCCCGACGCGCTCGCGGACGAGGTCGCGCAGGAGCTCGAACTCGGCCGTCGTGATGAGCGGCGCGCCCAGGGAGTTCAGGATCTCTCCGCTGGCACCGGATTCGAAGTCGGGCATGGGCGCTCCTGTCGAACTCAGGCGGCAGCGGGACTCGAGGAGGCCTCGAGCTCCGCACCGCCGAGCACGCGCTCGAGATCGAGGAGCACGACGAGGGACTCCTGCACGTGCGCGATCCCCCGCGCGAAGCGTCCATCGCCCGAACCTCCGAGGTCCGGGGCCGGTTGGACGTCTTCGGGCGAGAAGCTCAGCACGTCGGAGACGGCGTCGACGATGAGGCCGATGACGCGCGTGCCCACGTTGACGACGATGATCACCGTGAACCGGCCGTACTGCGCGAGCTCGAGGCCAAGCTTCGCGCGCAGGTCGACGACGGGAACGATCGTGCCGCGCAGGTTCATCACGCCGCGGACCCATGAAGGCGAGTTCGGGATCGGCGTCGCCGGCGAGTAGCCGCGGATCTCCTGCACGCGCAGGATCTCGATGCCGTACGTCTCGCGTCCGAGCGAGAACGTCAGGTACTGGTTGCCGTCCTGCGTGAAGCTGGCGGCGCTCTTCGGTGTACTCAAGGTCTCGAGGGTCATGGCTGGCTCCTAGAACTCGATGAAGCCGTCGTCGCTGGCCGTTGCATGGACGGGTGCCGACTCGGGAGTCGTTGCGTTCGGCGCTCGCTTGGACGTGGGCGCCGGGCGAGGAGCGCGCGGAGCGACGGAGGGAGTGGGGGCCGCAGGGGTGGAGCTGCGCGCCGTCGGTTGGTGATTGCGTCCTCCAGCGGCGGACTCGCCCAGCTTGAAGCGTGCGACGAGCGTCTGGAGTTCTTCGGCCTGCGTCGAGAGCGACTGCGCAGTCTGCGCGAGCTCGCTCGCCTGTCCGGCATTCTGCTGGACGACCTGGTCCATCTGGGTGACGGCGCGGTTGACCTGGTCGACGCCGGTGGCCTGCTCCTGCGAGGCGGCGGCGATCTCGGCGATGATGTCGGTGACGCGCTTGACGCTGGTCATGATCTCGTCGAGCGACTGACCTGAGCGGTTGACGAGCTCGGAGCCGACCTGCACCTTCTGGAGCGACTCCTCGATCAGCGCTTTGATCTCCTTGGCGGAGGAGGCGGAGCGCTGCGCGAGGTTGCGCACTTCCGATGCCACGACGGCGAAGCCGCGGCCCTGTTCGCCGGCGCGCGCGGCCTCGACCGCGGCGTTCAGCGCGAGCAGGTTCGTCTGGAACGCGATCTCGTCGATCGTCGTGATGATGTCCGCGATCTTCTCCGACGACTTCGAGATCTCGCGGATGGAGAGCACGGCCTCGGCGACGACCTTGCCGCCCTTTTCTGCGACATCGCGGGACGCGGCGGCGAGCTGGTTTGCCTGGCGAGCCGAGTCCGCGTTCTGCTTCACGGTGCCGGTGATCTCTTCCAGCGACGCCGCGGTCTCCTCGAGCGCCGACGCCTGCTGCTGCGAGCCGTCCGACATCTGCGTCGTCGTCTGCGAGACCTGCGTCGAGGCGGACACGAGCGAGAGCGCGGCCTCGCGCACTTGATGGAGAGCCTGGGAGATGTCCTTCGTCGCCGAGTTGAGCGAGCTCGCCATCCGGCCAACCTCGTCCTCGGTATCGACGTGGAGTTCGTGCGTGAAGTCGCCCTTCGCCAGTTCCGAGAGCACGGTGGCGGACTCCTGCAGCGGCTTGGAGATCTTGCGGGCGACGGTGAGGCCAGCGAAGAGCGTCAAGAGGGCCGCCGCGCCGATGACCAGGAGCAGGAAACGCTGGAAGGCCCGCGTCTCCTCGACGGCCTGCGCCGAGTGCTTGCGGACGATCACGCCCCAGCCGTTGCCGGGGTAGGAGCCGAAGCCGCGCGAGGCCGCGTAGCCCTCGATCATCTCCTCGCCGTCTTCGGCGTCGAGCTCGACGATGAAGCCGTCCTTGCCCGACACGGAGGCGCGAGCGGCGCCATTCCCGCCTTCGACCAGGTTCTCGGTGAACACGTGGTTAGGGTTGTCGTCATCGAGCATGAGGCCGTTCTTGGCGATGACGCTCGTCATCACGTTGAACTCGCTCGTGCTCTCCTTCTTGCGCACCTCCTCGAGCAGGCTGCCGGCGAGGCGCACCCACGAGGCTTGGTTCATCCAGATGCGCTGGAGCTTGCCCTGCTCGTCGTACACGGGCGCGGCGAAGGTCATCGTTGGGCCGCTGTCGGCGCCGCTGGCGATCACCCACTTGTTCGGCGCGGGGTCGGAGTACCAGCTCTTGCCCGCGGTGACGCGGCCGGCGCGGATGTCCTCGAACCACGGATCCCCGCGGACGGACTGGCCCACGAGCTTGCCGGTGTCGAGCGGCTTCCCGTCCCACGTGATCGTGTTGCAGCCGAGGACTGTGCCGTCGCTGTCGGTCACCATCAGGAGGTCGTAGCAGCCGTACGCTTGCGCGTAGAAGTTCGCGGTCCGCTCGATCTCTGCCCGCTCACCCTGCGCGCCGGGATGGAACGCGAAAGCCTGAACGTCGCCGTAGCGCTCGAACATCGTCGCGTCGATCCGATCCGTGACGGAGCGTGCGAGGTCGGCCATGTGCTGGCCGTTCGAGCTCACCTGCGATTCGGCGTAGTTGTCCGAGGCCAGTTTCCCGAGCACGAACATCGGGATCAGGCCGAGGGCGAGGAACCAGAGCGACAGCTTCGTGCGGAGGCTCTTGAAGTGGAACGACTTCGTCATGGTGAACCGATGGGGTGATGCGAGGGGAGACGTGCGTCGGGTGCGCTGCGCCGCGCCGGTGGGCGGGCCGGGCACGCGGCCGAGCGGGCCGCGTTGGACTAGAACTCGATGAAGCCCTCGTCCGCGGCGGACGAGACGGGCGCGTGCGAGCGCGTCAGGGCCTGCCCGGATGCGGCTGCGCTGGCGCGGCGTTGTCCGACGCTGGGCAGCGCGGGGGCCGTCGCGGCGGGCGAGCGAGCCGGCATCGGCGCGCTCTGCGCATGGGTCGAGTTCCGATCGTCGCTCGAGAGCTTGAACCGTCCGACGAGCGTCTGGAGCTCGCTCGCCTGGCCCGCGAGCGTGCTGGCGGTCGCGGCGAGCTCGCTCGCCTGTCCTGCGTTGGCCTGGACGACCTGGTCCATCTGGGTGACGGCGCGGTTGACCTGGTCGACGCCGGTAGCCTGCTCCTGCGAGGCGGCGGCGATCTCGGCGATGATGTCGGTGACGCGCTTGACGCTGGTCATGATCTCGTCGAGCGACTGACCTGAGCGGTTGACGAGCTCGGAGCCGACCTGCACCTTCTGGAGCGACTCCTCGATCAGCGCTTTGATCTCCTTGGCGGAGGAGGCGGAGCGCTGCGCGAGGTTGCGCACTTCCGACGCGACGACCGCGAAACCGCGGCCCTGCTCGCCCGCGCGCGCCGCTTCGACGGCGGCGTTCAGCGCGAGCAGGTTCGTCTGGAACGCGATCTCGTCGATCGTCGTGATGATGTCCGCGATCTTCTCCGACGACTTCGAGATCTCGCGGATGGAGAGCACGGCCTCGGCGACGACCTTGCCGCCCTTCTCTGCGACATCGCGAGACGCGGCGGCGAGCTGGTTTGCCTGGCGCGCCGAGTCCGCGTTCTGCTTCACGGTGCCTGTGATCTCTTCCAGCGACGCCGCGGTCTCCTCGAGCGCCGACGCCTGCTGCTGCGAGCCGTCCGACATCTGCGCGGTCGCGCCCGACACGTCGCTCGAGGCCTGCACCATGTCGCGCGAGGCCTGGTTGACGGTGTTCAGCGCGTCGCCCATCTGGGTCAGCGCGCTGTTCAACGCCTCGGCCATGCGGCCGATCTCGTCCTTGCTGGAATAGTCGAGGCGCCGCGTGAGGTCGCCATCGGCGACGGCTGTGAGGGCCTCCGCCGCGTCTTCGAGCGTGCGCCCGAGTTTTCGCGCGAACGTCACGCCGTAGAGTCCGGAGAGGATCGCGATAGCGGCCGCGAACGCGAGCGCGACGAGAATCGTGTTGCGGGTCGCCTCGAAGCGCGCCTCGGCCTGCTTCTTCGTGTCCGCGGTCGAAGTCTCGATCATCTCGCTCACCACCTCCTGCCGCGCTTCGAGGTCCTCGAAGCTGGCCTGGAACGCGGACATGGCCGCCAGGGCCTTCTCGCGGTCCTCGAAGGCGAGCGCCGCCACCGAGTTGGCTTGCTGGATGTAGTTCTCGAGCGGTGTGTGGACCTCCTGAAGGGCCTTCCGCAGCTCGGGTGCGAGCTCGAGCTGCTCGTTCGCTGCGAGGCGGTCGCGGAAGTTCTGGGAGTGCTCCTGGACGGCCGCCAGGACCGCGGCTTTCTCCTCATTCCCCTTTTGCGAGTGGAGGAGCGCCATGGACACGTCGCCACGGAGGGCGTCGTGCATCATGTCGCCCTCCAAGTGGTTCTTGACGGCCTGGAGGTTGGTGAAGATCGCGCCGTCGCCCGAGTGGAGCCGTTCGATGCCTTGCCACGCGAGAATGGAAACGCCGATGCAGGCGATTCCGCCGACGAGTGCGATGAACAACAGCCGTGTGCGAATCGATAGGGTCATGGCGTGAGGCTCAGTGAGACGCGACGAGCTCGTGCTTGCGCGCGAGCTCGACGACGCCGGGAATGTCCAGGATCAGCGCGACTCGTCCGTCGCCGAGGATCGTCGCGCCGGCGATGCCTTCGGTCTTCTTGAAGTTGGTCTCGAGGTTCTTGACGACGACTTGCTGTTGCCCGAGCAACTCGTCGACGAGCAGGCCGGCGAGGCGGCCCTCGTTCTCCACGACGACGAGCAGCCCGTCGTGCGGATCGCGGGCCTCGGGGTCGATGCCGAGGAGTTCGTGCAGGGCGAGCATCGGCAGTGCCTGCCCGCGGATCATCACGAGCGGCGGCGCTCCGGCCGGACGGTGCACGCTTTCGCGCTGTGGACGCACCGACTCGGTGATGGCGACGAGCGGCACGACGAAGATCTGTTCTCCGACGCGCATCGTCTGGCCATCCATGATCGCGAGCGTCAGCGGCAGCTTGATCTGGAAGAGCGTGCCCTTGCCCTTTTCGGTCTTGATCGTGATCACGCCGCCGAGCGCCTCGATGTTGCGCTTGACGACGTTCATTCCGACGCCGCGGCCGGAGACCTCGGTCACCTTCGCCGCCGTCGACAGACCGGGCTTGAAGATCAGGTTGACGATCTGCTCGTCGGTGAGCTGCGCGTCCGCGGACACGAGGCCGTTCTGGACGGCCTTCGCGCGCACGCGCTCCTTGTCGATGCCCTTGCCGTCGTCCTGGATCTCGATGTAGATGTTGCCGCCGCGCTGGTACGCCTTGAGCTTGACGTGCGCCGTCTCGTTCTTCCCAGCGACCTTGCGCTCGTCAGGCGTCTCGACGCCGTGGTCGACCGCATTGCGCAGCAAGTGGGTGAGCGGATCGGACATGCGCTCGCTGACCGTCTTGTCGAGCTCGGTGTCTTCGCCCGAGGTCTCGAGTGCGACCTGCTTGCCCGTCATGCCGGCGAGATCGCGTACGAGGCGCGGGAAGCGCGCGAACAGCGACTTGATGGGCACCATGCGCACGGCCATCATCCGTTCGTGGAGCTCGCGCGCGTGGCGATCCATCTGCGCGACGGCTTCCTGCAGCGTCTGCATGCGCTCGGGCGTCAAGTGGTCGACGGTCTGCGCGATGATCGACTGCGTGATGACGAGCTCGCCGACGAGGTTGATGAGGCGATCGACTTTCTCGACGGGCACGCGGATGCTCGCGGTCTCGGGCGTGGCGGGCGCGCGCGGTGCTTCGGGCTTGGGCAGCGAGCTCGTCTTCGGCGGGACCGCGATTGGTTCTGCGGCGCGCGCGAGCATGCTCGCCGACGGGGTGAGTGTGCTCTTCGCGGGAGCGTCCTGCGTCGGCGGCGGAAGCGCGGCGACGGCGGGAGGCGGCGAGCATGGAGCCGCGGGTTCCGCCGCCGGGCTCGCCGCGCGCGCCTGCGCAATGGGCGCCGCGGCGGCCGGTGCAGTGGCCGGAGCAGCGGTCTCCTCGAAGAACCCGAAG
The DNA here is from genome assembly GCA_016714045.1 of Planctomycetota bacterium. Taxonomy (GTDB): domain Bacteria; phylum Planctomycetota; class UBA1135; order UBA1135; genus JADJNY01. Next base: position 398,027 of record JADJNY010000002.1, read on the forward strand.
AAGGAGTCGGCGTCGGCATTCGAGCGTGGGGCCTCCGTCGTCGGCGCCGGCGCGGGGCTCGTCGCGGCAGACGGTGCGGACGGCGCGGGTACTGGTTCGGCGATGGGTTCTGCGGCCTGCTGGACCCGTGCTGCGGGCGCGGTCTGCGCGATGGGCGTCAGTGTGGGCGCGACCTGCGCCGTCGTCGACGTGGGGGTCCCGCTCGGTGCAGGCGCGGCGATCGCCTCCCCGCTCAAGAAGTTGTTGATCAGGTGGAGAACGCCCTCCGAGACATCCGGGTTCGGCGCCTCGGTTCCGCGCGCAACGCCGACGAGCTGCTTGAGCACGTCGCCGGACATCAGCAAGACGTCGACGATGTCGGGCGTGACGACGCGCAACTGCTTGCGCAGCTGGTCGAGCAAGTCCTCGAGGGAGTGCGTGAAGCGCGCGATGTCCTCGAAGCCGAGCATCCGGCTGTTGCCCTTCAGCGTGTGGGCGCAGCGGAAGATGCGGTTGACGATCTCGGGCTCGGCGGGATTCTGCTCGAGGCGCAGAAGATCCTCTTCGAGTTCGGCGAGACGGTCGTCGGCCTCCTCGAGGAAGGCTTGAACGATGGGGTCGGTCATCTGGAGACGGTGCGCGGGGAGCGCGTGTGGGTGCCTCCCCATCGACGCTGCACAGGACGTGCTTGAGCCTTCCGTGCGAGTTCGATCTGTTCGCAGAACGGTCCGGAATGAGGCTCGAAATCAGAGCGTCGCGTCGCGAGATGCGGGGTTGCGACATAACGAACCTGATGCTGAGCTCCGCGCGGGTCGTGTCCGATCACTGCATGTCGACGATCACGCAGTCCACATTCCCGGGGAACCACCACACCATGCACTTCGGTCAATACCTCCTGAAGAAAGGCGCGATCACCCCGCGTCAAGCCCTCGAAGCGCTCGACGAGCAGCGCCGCACGATGCCGTTCCTCGGCACGATCGCCGTGACGGAAGGCGTGATGACGGTCGAGCAGGTCCTCGCCGTGCTCGACGAGCTGAACCGCTGTGGTCCGTCGGGCACGCACTTCGGTCAGATCGCGATGGTCAAGGGCTTCATCGACGAAGCAACGCGCGATCGGCTCCTCGACCTGCAGCGCACCGAGTACGAGCCGCTTGGCGAAGTGCTCGTCAAGAACGGCGCGCTCACGCCGAAGAAGATGGCGAGCCTCCTCAAGGAGTTCATCCACGATGCGGGCATCGGCCGGCACGAACTCGCGAAGGTCACGAACACGCCGACCTGAGTGCGCGCGGACTCCGACCGGGGCCCGTCGAGCACACCGCGCCTTCCGTCTTCGCCCGCGCAGCTCGCGCGCGGGCGTGGAGGGAAGGCGCAGTCGTTCGTGAAGTGCCGCGCTAGACTTCCGGGATGTCCTCCGCCGTCCGCGCCGTCTGCCTGCTCTCGGGCGGGCAAGACTCGTCCGTCACGCTCGCCGAAGCCCGCGCCGCGGGGCGCGAGACGTTCGCCCTCTCCTTCGACTACGGGCAGCGCCACCGCCACGAGCTCGACGCCGCCGCGCGCGTCGCTCGCGCGCTGAGCGCGCGGGAGCACCGCACCGTGCGCGTCGACCTCTCGACGCTCGGAGGATCGGCGTTGACCGACGCGATCGCGGTGCCGAAGGAGCGCTCGCACGCGGACATCGGACGGGGTGTCCCGCCGACCTACGTGCCCGCGCGCAACACGGTCTTCCTCGCCGTCGCTCTGGGCTGGGCCGAGGTGCTCGGCGCGCGCGAGCTCTGGATCGGCGTCAACGCCGTCGACTATTCGGGCTACCCCGACTGCCGACCCGAGTTCTTGCGCGCGTTCGAGGCGCTCGCGAGCGTCGCGACCGCGGCCGGAGCGGAGCGCGGCGAGCGCTTCGAGGTCCGCGCGCCGCTGCTCTCGCTTTCGAAGGCGGAGATCGTGCGTCGCGGGCTCGCCCTTGGCGTCGACTTCGCGCTGACGCACACCTGCTACGACCCGATCGTGCGCGACGCGACGGTGCTCGCTTGCGGCCGCTGCGATGCGTGCCAGCTGCGCCTCAGGGGCTTCGCGGAGGCGGACGTCCCCGACCCGGTTCGCTACGTCCGTGACCGGAGCGGAGCTTCGGAGCGTCCCTAGGGATCTGCGCCATCGACCGGAAGCACCGCCCGAGGTGCCCGAGAAGACCGAGGCGCGAAAGCGGCCGGCCCAGTCCGTGGCTCCTCGAGCCGTCTCGGGTGCCGGTTCGCCCCGCCCAGGTGCATGCTTCCTCACAGGCGTGCACGATCTCGGGAGAATCGTGACCCCCGAGCCGCTTCGGTGGGGGTCAGAACGACGTGCTCGCGCCAGGGTTCACCGCGAACCCACGGCGATTCCACCCGTCCAACGACCAGGCCGAACCATGCTCCAGCCCGCAACGCTCGCGACGCTCCTCGCCCTTTCGCTCGCCCCGGCGCCGATCGCGCCCGCTCGGACCGCGCACCCCGCGCACCCCGCGCAGTCGTCCGCCGCTCCCGCGGCCCTGTTCCCGATCGCGAAGGAGGATCTCACCATCCACGTCGATCGTGCGAATCCAGAGGCCTCGACGACCCTGGCGCAGCTCCTCGACGAGTTCTCCCGCGTCACCGGCGTCACGCTCCAAATGAACCGAGAGACGCGGGGCGTGGTCGAGAAGGTCCAGCCCGGCCTCAATCGCACGATGAAGGTGCCCGCGTCCGAGGTCGTCCGGATCGTCGAGACCCTGATGATCGCGAACGACTTCATCTTCCTCCGCACCTCGGACAAGGAGCCACGCCTTTGGATCGTGCAGTCCCTTCACGCCGACGGAGGACGGGGCAGCTCCACGCTGCGCGACCAGGCCGTCAGTGTCGACGAGAAGGACCTACCGCTCTGGACCGACCATCCCGCCGCGCTCGTCACGACGACGATCGACTTGCCGAACACGGACGTGCGCACGCTCTCGAATTCGATGCGCATGCTGTTCACGGACGCGAGGACCCAGCAGATCATCCCGGTCGGATCGAACAGCCTGATCCTCACGGGCTTCGCTCCGAGCGTCCGGAGCCTCGTGCGCCTCTTGCGCACGATCGACGGATTGTCCCGCGTCGATCCGGCGGCTCAGCCTCCGTCGGTCGAGATCCGCGCCGGCGCGAAAGGGAAGTGAGGCAGCGATGAGCGCTTCCACCCCGAACCTCCGCGGCGCACGGACCGCTCGATCCGCCGCGAGCGCGCTCCTGCTCGCTCTCTCCCTCGGCTGCACGAACACCGCGCCCGTGGACGAGTCGCCCGATGCCGCGCGTCCCTCCGCCGTCGACGCGCTCTTCACGCCGCCAACCCGCGGGTTCGACGTGAAGCCGAGTACGACGCTTTCCGACCTGCTCGACGACTTCTCCGAGGCGACGGGCTGGGCCGTGCTCGCGGACGCGGGGGACCAGCGCGGACTCGCGAACACGCAGGTCGGGCTCCAGGGTCGGCGCGACGTCCCCGCGAACGAGGTCCACGCGTTCGTCGAGTCCGTCCTCGTCACGCACGGCTACGCGTTCTCGCTCGCGAGCGCGCGCGAGCCCCGGATTCTGCGCGTGGTCCCGTTGCGCGGCCCTGGCGCGTCGCTGTCGCGCTCCGGCGCGGGACCGGTCGACGTCGAGCTTGCGGACCTCGAACGCTGGGAGCGCGAGCACCCGGGCTTCGTGTTGAGGGCGCTCGTGCGCCTCGAGCATGCCGACGGGCGCGCGCTCGCGAACTCGCTGCGCGCGCTCGTGCGCGATCCGAACCTCGAGGTCGTCGTCCCGGTCGGCGACGGCCGGACCGTAATCCTGTCGGGCCTCGCGCCGTGGATGCGGGAGACGCGCGACCTGATCGCGGAGCTCGACCTCGCCGACGCCGGCACTCGCGGCGGGAGCGTGAACCGCACGCACTGAACCCAGCCGCCGATGCGGCGTCGGATCGCGCCTGAGGAGCGATCTGCCGTCGCACAGGCGTGACGAGTCAGCGCGTGCTCACGGAGCGAAGCGGACGTGGACCGCGTTGCTCAGATTGAACCTCGATCCGCCCGCCGCCACGTCGCGGTACCAGAACTGGAAGTTCCAGGTGGAGCCCGGCGTGCAGAGCACGAAGTCCTGCAGGCTCGTTTCCATGGACAGCGTGATCGTGCCCTGCGCGAGCGACTGCGTCGTCATGCGGAAGATGCCCTGAGAGAACGGGCTGACGCAAAGGCGGCCATTGCCGAAGGGGATGTTCGTCTGTTCGGTGCCGCAGGTGAACATGCCCCAGCTCGTCGGAACGGCCGGAACACCCGTGACGCTGAGGCCGAAGGTCTCGTTCGTCGGAGCGAGCGAGCCAAACGTTCCGATCGTGGCCGCGATGCCCATCGAGTTGGGTTCGGCAGGGCAGTAGATCTCCGCGGAGCCGAGGTCGGGTGCCGTTTGGAGCGTCGGCGTCGCAGGGATCGACTGGGCGATCGGAGCCGTGCTGGACGGGATCAGGACGCCGCCGAGGAGGAGGAGCATCGCGGGAGTGTTCATGGGGATCGTGTCTTCGTGGTCATTCGGTGGAGGCCCTCGTTCCGGAGGGCATTCGGTCTCGCACGCGGAGGACCGACCTCACCGGCCTGCTGCGACGTGCGCGTCGATGCGTGGACCAGGGACGAGGGAGCACCTGTGCGGGAGGTCGAGTGCCCACGTCGCCCAGGGCTCTTGGACGTCCGAGGGCCAGTGACGAGCGTGAGCACGTCGCTCAGGCCACGGATGTAGGGCGAGCGCCTCCTGCGCCTCATCCAGAACTCCACCGATACGCCGAGTCGAGAGCGTGTACCTGCCCGCCCACCGCGTTCGAGCGCGGCGGCGCGGCCTGCGCCCGAGGCAGCCGGCGCTACCGCGGTCCAGAGGCGCGCGGCATGCTGTAGGGATGAGCTCCGCCGCGCCGCACACCCTCGAACCGCGCCCCGAGACCCTCGCCGATCCGCGCGTGAAGGCCTTCGCGCGCCTCGTCGAGATCGTCGATCGTCTGCGCGCGCCGGACGGATGTCCGTGGGATCGCAAGCAGACCGTCGACACGATGGCGCCGCACTTGGTCGAGGAAGCGCACGAGGCCGTCGAGGCGATCGAGACGAAAAAGGACGGCGCGACGGCGGAGGAGCTCGGCGACCTGCTCATGGTCGTCGCGTTGATCGCGAAGATCGCCGAGGAAGGCGGGCGCTTCGACCTCGCGACCGTCGGGCGCGCCGTCAGCGACAAGCTGATCCGCCGCCACCCGCACGTCTTCGGCGAGGTCCACGTCGACGGCGCCGAGCAAGTGCTCGCGAACTGGGAGGCGATCAAGAAGCAGGAGCGCGAGGGCAAGGAAGAGGACGCGAGCGCGCTCGCCGGAGTGCCCACGAACCTGCCCGCGCTCCACCGCGCCGCGCGCTTGTGCGGCAAGGCCGTCTCCGCGGGCTTCCGTTGGTCCGACGTCGGCGGCGCGGTCGAGAAGCTCGTCGAGGAGCAGCGCGAGCTCGCCGAAGCGCTCGCCGCGAGCGGCCTCGACCGCGACGCGAAGGCGCCCGCGACGAAGGAGCAGCGCGCGCACGTCGAGCACGAGCTCGGCGACGTGCTGCTCGCGGCCGCGTTCCTCGCGCAGTACCTCGACGTCGACCCCGAGCGCGTGGGTCGCGAAGCCGCGCGCCGCTTCGAAGGCCGCTTCCGCGCGATGGAGCGCGCGCTCGGCCGTCCGATGAAGGACCTGCCGCTCGTGGAGCTCGTCGCCGCGTGGCAGCGTGCGAAGCGCGAGCACGCGGGGTCCGAGCGCCGCTGACGGAGCCCGATCGATGTCCGGCACGGCCCGCGAGATCGACGCTTCCCTGCTCGCGAGCAGCGCGAGCGGGGCACGCGTCTACGTCGCGGCGAGGCCCCGCGCATGAGCGCGCGCGCCGAACGCTGGACGCTCGTCGCGCTCTTCCTCGCGTCGCTCGCGTGGAATGCACTCGGCATAGGACGCCTGCTCCCGTACGACCCCGAACCGGACAACTACTGCGCGGTGCAGGTCGCGGAACTCGAGGCCGGCGTGCCCGTGCAGGAGCGGATGGACAAGTTCCGCTCGTACCCGCTGCTGATCGCGGCGCTCGCGCGCACGCTGCCGCGCTTCGAGGCCGGAACGGACGCGACGAAGGCGGAGCACCTGCGCGCCGCCTCGGATGTGTCCCTGCGCGCGCGGATCGTCGCCGTGCTGCTCTCGAGCCTGCTCGCGCCGGCGGCGTTCCTCCTCGCGCGGCGCTTCCTCCCGCCGTGGGGCGCGCTCGCCGCGGCAGCGTTCGCGGCGACGTCGCTGCTCGACCAGCTCTTCGCAGCGCAAGGGCGGCCGCACGGACCGCTCGTCGCGCTTGCGGCGCTGTCCGTCGTCGCCGCACTGCGACTCCTGCGCGCGCCGGGGCTCGGCACGTACGTGCTTGCGGGCGCCGCGGTCGCCGTGGCGACGAGCACGTTGCAGACGGGCGTGTTCGGGCTCGTGTCGCTCGTCGTCGCGCACCGCTGGGTGCTGCGCGAGCGGCGCATCGCGCGCTCGCGCGCGTGGGTCGGCCTCGGGGTCGCGTTCGCGCTCGTTCTCCTCGCGTACATCGCCTCGCGCGCGGAGGGTCCGGCGCTCGCGACCGAATCGGGCGTGCGCGGCACGAGCCTGCGCATCGGGAGCCACTACTTCGAGGCGACGTTGCTCAATGGGCGCGGCTTCCTCGACTTCATCGAGGAGCTCTGGATGCACGACCCGGTGCTGCTCGTGCTCGCGTTCGCGGGCGTCGCGCTCGCACTGCCGTCGTGGCGCCGGTGGCAGTGCGAACCCGCGACGTGCGTCGCGGGTTCGTACCCGCTCGTCTACCTGGGGTTCTGGGGCTTCTACGGCTGGACCTACGATCGGTACTGGCTGCCGCTCGTGCCGTTCCTCGCGCTGCTCGCGGCGTGGATCCTCGTCACGGCGATGACGTGGGTGCGACCGCGCGAGAGTGCGCTCCGTCGCACCGTCGCCGTCGCGTGCGTGATCGCGGCGTTCGCGCTGCCCGTGTGGGCGAGCGTCGCGTGCGCGCGCCTGCGCGTCGCGCCGGACACGATCGAGGAGGCCGCCGAGTGGCTGGAGCGCGAGGTCGACCCGGTCGCGGGCGCATCGCGGTGACGCCGCAGCTCAACCTTCCGGTGTGGTGACGAGCAGCGCTCCGCGCGGCCGAGGTCCCCAAGCTCGCGAGCGCATGGATGCGCTACCAGCGCACGCACGAGCTCGGCGCGGAGCGCGGGCCGCGCTTCGACCTCGTCAACCTGCCGACGGCGCTCGCGGCGCAGGAAGAGCACCCCGACGCGGCGGCGTTGATCGCGTGGATGGACGAGGTGCAGCCCGCTTACGTCGTGCACGAGGCGACGCTTCTGAATCGCGACCTCGAGGTCGTGCAGATGCTCTACGCCCAGGTGCACGAGCGCGGCTACGAGCGCGTGTACGCGAGCCCCGACCTCGGCCTGGGCTACTTGAACCGCCGGACGGACCTGTACCAGCGCGTGCTCGGCTGCCTGCGGCGCGTACTGACCCTCGACCGGCTCGGATCGCGCATCGAGATCTGGCGCAAGCCGCGCGCATGAGCCCCACGTCCACGATGCGTGACCGTGGCGATGCGAGCGAGCGCGGCGCGCCGGGGCTCGTGCTCGTCCTGCTCGCCGTGCTGACGCTCGCGGCGGGCTGGCTGCGCTTCGACGGCCTCGCTCGCCAACTCCCGTCCTCCCCCGAGCCCGACGACCACGCCGTCGTGCAGCTCGTGCAGCTGGAGGCCGGGGTCCCGCCCGCGGAGCGTCCTTCCGTCTTCGGTCGCTATCCGCTGCTGCTCGCGACGCTGGGCACGATCGCGCCCGAGGTCGCGCGCGCCAACGCCGACGCGCCGCTCGACGACCAGCCCGCGCCGCGGCGGAGCCCACGCTGCGTCTGCGCTGCATCGTTGCCTTGCTCGCGACGCTGGCGATCCCGCTCCTCTTCGTCCTCGCGCGTTCGTTCCTCCCGCCGTGGCCGTCCCTCCTCGCCGCGGCTTGGCTCGCGACGAGCTTGAACCACCTCTTGTTCTCGCAAGAGGCGCGACCGCACGCGCCGCACCTGACGTTCGTGCTGTTGGCGCTCGTCGCGACGCTCGCGCTGGCGCGGCGTCCGGGCCTCGCGCGCTCCCTCGCGGCGGGCGGAGCGTGCGCGCTCGCGTGCGCGACGCTGCAGACCGGCGGCTTCACGCTCGCCGCGCTCGTCGCGGCGCACGTCGCCCCCGGCGTGGGCGACGCCGCGTGGAAGCGGAGGCGCTGGTTCTGCCTTTCCTCTCCCTCGCGCTGGCCGTTGGCGTCGCGCTCGCGTTCCTCCCGACGGGGCAGCAGCCCGACGCGGGCGTCGCCACGGCGGAGGGCGGAGTCGACGGCACTCAGGTGCGCCAGGGCGGGCTCCTGTTCGAGCTGGTCAAGTTCAACGGGCTCGGGTTCGCGCGCGGCTTCCGCCAGGTCTTCGTGCACGACCCTGCGCTGCTCGTCGCGGCGTGCTGCGGCTTCGTCGTGCTGCTCCCGCGCCTCCGGTCGGCCGCGCGCGACCCACGCGTGCTCGTGCTCGCCGCGCACGCCGTGCCGTACGGGGTCACGTGGGGGATGTACGCCTGGGTGTACGAGCGCTACTGGCTGCCGCTCTACCCGGTGCTCGCGCTGTGTGCCGCCGCGCTCTTGACCGCGGCCGCGCGAAGAGCGCGGTGGCCGGCGCTCGTCGCCGGGCTCGGGGCGGCGGTGTTCCTCGCCGTTCCCGTCGCGGTCGCCGCGCGCTTCGCGACGCTGGCGCGACGACCCGACACGGTGCGCGAGGCTGCGGACTGGCTCGTGCGCGCAACCGAGGGCGCGGGTGCGACGGTGCTCGCGACGCCGCAGCTCAACCTGCCGCTCGCCTACGCGGACGTACCCGAGCTCACGGTGCCCGAGTGGAAGCGCGCGCAGGCTTGACGGTCTGGCAGCGACGGCACCCGCTCGCGGCTTCGATCCAGCCGCGCTTCCGCGTGCGCAACCTCCCGCTCGAGGCGACGGCCAGCGACGACGCGCGGGCGGCCGAGGTCGTCGAGGGTCTGCTCGCGGAGCTCCGCCCGCGGTTCGTCGTGATCGAGGCGACGCGCTGGAACCGCTGGATTCCGCTCTCGTCGAAGCTGTGGACGACGGTGGTCGCCCGCGGCCCGGTCTTCGCGTCCGCCGGCGACGAGGACGGGACGCGCAGCAGCTTCTACCAGGACATCCCCGAGCCGATCCCGCGCCTCTTCGCGCTCGATCGCATGGGACCGCGCATCGAGATCTACGAACTCGATTGAGCGCACATCGGCCGGTCCCGCAGCGCAAGCCCTGCTCGCCGGGCAGCGCGCGCCCGACTCGCCGCGCCTCGACGATTGGACGCGGGCCCGCGAGGGAGCACACTGGGCCCGACGCGCCGCGATCGCGAGCCCGCCGGACTCGGCGCGCGCGCTCCCGGCCCGCGAGGACGGAGTCGAACGCATGCAGCCGATCGTCGAGACGCGCGACCTCTACAAGTTCCACGAAGCGAGCGGGGAGAAGCAGGCCATCCTGCGCGGCATCTCGCTCTCCGTCGCGCCGGGCGAGTTCGTCTGCATCATGGGACCGAGCGGTTCGGGCAAGTCGACGCTCCTGCACTTGATCTCGGGGCTCGACCAGCCGTCCGCGGGCGAGATCGCGCTCGCGGGCAAGGACCTCGCGAAGCTCGCGCCCGACGAGCGCACGCTGCAGCGCCGGCGCACGGTCGGGTACGTGTTCCAGTTCTTCAACCTGCTCCCGAACCTGACGGTGCTCGAGAACGTCGGGCTCCCGCTCGCGATCGCCGGGACGGGGCCCGAACGCGAGGAAGCGCGCTTGAAGGAGCTCCTCGCGCGCCTCGGCCTCGCGGGAAAGGAGCGCTCGTTCCCGCACCAGCTGTCCGGGGGCGAGATGCAGCGCGTGTCGCTCGCGCGCGCGCTCGCGGGCGGGCAGCCGCTGCTCCTGTGCGACGAGCCGACCGGCAATCTGTCGCAGAAGGCGGGGCTCGAGGTCATGCAGCTCCTGCGCAGGTGCCGCGACGACGAGGGACGCGCGCTGCTGCTCGTGACGCACAACCCGCGCGACGCGGCGTTCGCCGACCGCGTCTTGTTCCTCGTCGACGGCGAGCTCGCGACGGAGCGCGAGCTCCGGGGGCCGAACCTGGCCGTCGAGGACGTCCATGCGGCGCTCGCCGCGCTCCACATCTGACCGCGCATGTCGCTCACCTCCACGATCGCGGGCCGCAGCCTGCGCCAGCGCCCCGCGCGCACGCTCTTCTCGGTGCTCGGCATCGCGCTCGGCATCGCGACGGTCGTCGGTGTGTTCACGCTCGACCACAACACGCTGCTCGGGCTCGCGCTGCCCGGCACGAGCGACTGGCGGCCCGCGCTCGAAGTGCGCCCCGCGGAGGGCGTCGCCGATCCGAAGGGGGAGCTCGAGCAGACCGCCGGCGTCGCGGGCGTGTCGAGCGTGTTCCAGAACGAGGCCGTCGTGCGCCGCAGGACGCCGCTCCCCGACGGGACGAGCGCGCGGCGCGTGCGCGAGGGCTCCAGCGAGAGCGACGCCGACCTGAAGACGCGCGCGCGGCTCTTCGCGCTCGACGGCGACGCGCTCGAGCGCATCGAGGCTGTGCGCCTGCTCGAAGGTCGGCTGCTCGATCCGACGGCGCGCGAGCGCGAGGTGTTGATCGGCACCGGGCTCGCGGAGTCGCTCGGGCTCTCCGTCGGCGACGGCGTGCTCTTGTCGCGTCCGCGGCGTCCGCCCGCGGAACAGTGCGTCGACGGCGAGCTCAAGACGCCCGAGCGCCAGCCCGGCGAGCTCGCGCCCGAGCTCGACTTCACGGTCGTCGGCGTCCTCGCGCGCGAGAACCTCGGCCGGCGCGCGCAGGGCGTGGTGCTCGTGATCGACTCGGCGTGGGCGAAGGAGCTCTACAAGGGCGCGCGCCTCGACCCCGTGTACTGGGTGAAGCAGGACCCGAAGGTCGACATCGAGAAGCTGCGCACGAGCCTCGGCGCGTCGTTTTCGTACGACCTGAACAAGAGCGTGCTCGTCGGCGCGGCGGCGGACGAGCGCGCGTTCCGCAACGGCGTGCGCATGGCGGGATTGCTCGCGCTCGTGCTCGGTCTCTACGTCATCTTCCACACGCTGTCGATCTCGCTCGTCGAGCGCGTGCGCGAGGTCGCGACGCTCGACGCGCTCGGCGCGACGCGCGGGCAGATCACGCGCATCTTCCTGTCGGAGGCGCTCGTCATCGCGGGGCTTGCGGCCGTCGTCGGCATCGCAGGCGGACTCGGGCCTGCGCCGGGGCTCCTGCTCTTCGGCGTGACGACGCTCGGCACGGGGCACCGGATCACGCTGTTCGACGTGCCCTGGCCCGAGGTCGCCGCGCTCACGGCCGCGGGCGTCGGGATCGCGCTCCTGGGCTCCGTGTACCCGCTCCTGCGCGCGCGCCACACGAGCAGCGCGCAGGCGCTGCGCGGCGAGGAGCACCTCGGCAACGCGGGCGTCGCGCGCGGATTCCACTTGTTCGCGGCGCTCCTGCTCGTCGGGCTCTTGCCCGGGCTCTACTTCGTGATCGTGCCCGTCGTGGGGGAGGCGCAGGGCGAGCTCGTCGGCGCGGTGCTCGTCGGCGTCGGGTTCCTCGCGCTGCTCGTCGTGCTTCCGCTCGTCGTGCCGGCGCTGTTCAACCGCGTGTCGAGCGCCATTGCGCGGCCGCTCGCGGCGCTGTGGACGTTCTCCGGCCGAATGGCGGCGCGTTCGATCCGCGAGAGCCGCACGCGCGTGCCCGTGTCGGCCGCGGCGCTCGCGCTCGTCGCGGCGGCGTTCGTCGGCCTGAAGGGCATGACGCGCAGTCTGCGCGCCGAGATCGAGCAGTGGGCGCAGGGCGCGATCGTCGACAAGGTGTACTTGGGCGGCCTCGCGAACGTCCCCATGGCCGAGCTGCGCGCGCAGTTCGCGCGCTACCCTGGCTTCGTCGCGCTCGAGAACGGCGGAGCGCGCAGCTACGTGCCGTTCCTCTTGCTCGGGCAGCGCGCGAGCGAGGTCGCCGCGTTCGGACCGCTGAAGGACGACCCGGCGCTCGCCGCGCGCTTCGCGAGCGGAACGGGCGTCATCGTGTCGAAGCGCCTCGCGAAGCACTTGGGCTACCACGTCGGCGACCGCGTGCACGTCGCGAACGCGAGCGGGAGCGTGCAGGACCTCGAGGTGCTCGCGATCAGCGACGCGTACGGCTACTTCCCGCATCCCGACGAGCGCATCTACGGCGTCGTACCCGACGAGTACGTGCGCCGCGCGTTCTGCATCGACGTCGAGCGCGTCAGCGAGTGCGCCGTCGTGCTCCATCCCGGCACGGATCCGGACGTCGTGAAGGCCGCGGTGCGCGAGCTCTACCCCGACCTGCGCGTCCTGCGCTACGAACCCGGACGCGCGCTGCTCGACGCGCACCTCGCGGACATCGACCGCGACTTCCGGCTGTTCGACCTGATCCTGACGCTGACCGCGCTGCTCGCGGGGCTCGGCGTGTTGAATGGACAGCTGCTCGCTGCGCTCGAGCGCGCGAAGGAGCTCGGCGTGCTCAAGGCGCTCGGCACGAGCCGCCGCCAGATCGCGGGCATGGTGCTGTGCGAGGCGCTCGTGATCGGGCTCTTCGGCGGCCTGCTCGGGACCGCGCTCGGCGCCGGGCTGACGCCGGTGATCGTGCGCGCACTCGAGGGGTTGTCGGGTCTCGAGCTCCCGCACGTCGGCGCCGGTCCCTGGCTCGTCCTGTGCCCGCTCGGCTCGGTCGTGGTCGCGGTCCTCGCCGCGCTCTACCCGGTCCTGCGGATGCAGCGGATGGACGCGGTCGCGGCGGTGCGGACGGGGTGACCCGCGCGGGCGGGTACAGGGGGCCCGAGGGGGACCGGGCCCGGCCTCGGGCGCGCGCCGCGCTTCTTTAAGGAAGGCTCGCTCCGTCGAGGCCTTTGCACGCCCCCAGGATCGGGCCCCCGATCGGCCCCGCGGATCAGGCGCCGGATCGGCTCGGGGCCGAAACTCCCTGAAGGATTGCACCCGGAGAGCCGATGGGTATACTCCCGACCCCCAAGAGCGGGGACGTAGCTCAATTGGTTAGAGTACCGGCCTGTCACGCCGGTGGTTGCGGGTTCGAGTCCCGTCGTCCTCGCCATCTCCTTCCCTCGAATCGGCACTGGCAGCGTGCCCGTGAGGGGGGCCGGTGGCCCACCGTGGCCGCTTGAGCCGGTCGGAGTCCCCCGCCTTCTGTGGCTTCGACCCGAGGGATGACGTGCCCGTTCACGACCGGCCGCAGCGTGGGGAGCGCATCGACCTGGGTGCCCTCGTCGGCCAGTGTCGGTCGTCTTCGCTCGGTGGCGCAGCCGACCCTGAGCACCGGCGAAGCCTGTCGAATCCCGCGGTGCGAGCTACCGGAACGGACGCTCGGTGTCGCCGCGCACGCGGACTCCTGAACGGCGCTACGCTGGGTGGGCTCTCCTGCCCCCGCTCATGCCCCCGGATTCCCGGTCCTCACCTGATCCGCGCCAGTTGCAGGCGCTGTTCGATCAGGCGCTCGCCCTCCCCGCCCACGAACGCGCGGCGTTCGTGGCGGCGCGCTCTGCCGGCGATCCGGTGTTGGAAGGACGCCTGCACACCATGCTGCAGGCCGCGGCGGACGAGGCGTTGGAGCGCCCGGTGCCCGTGACCGCGGCGCGGGACGAAGACGTCGGCGCAGAGATCGGGCCCTATCGACTGCTCGAGCAGCTCGGCGAAGGCGGCTTCGGCCGCGTCTTCCTCGCGCAGCAGGACGAGCCCGTCGTGCGCCAGGTCGCGCTCAAGGTGCTCAAGCTCGGCATGGACACGCGCCAGGTCGTCGCGCGCTTCGAGCAGGAGCGGCAGGCGCTGGCGATGATGGACCATCCGCACATCGCACGCGTGATCGACGCGGGCGCCACGGCGGCGGGTCGGCCGTTCTTCGTGATGGAGCTCGTGCGCGGTCTCTCGATCGTCGAGCACTGCGACCGCAATCAGTTCGCGATCGAGGCGCGTTTGGAGCTCTTCGTCCAGGTCTGCGACGCCGTGCAGCACGCGCACGGCAAGGGCGTGATCCACCGCGACATCAAGTCGAGCAACGTGCTGGTCGCGATCCAGGACGACCGGCCGCACGCCAAGGTGATCGACTTCGGCGTCGCCAAGGCGACGTCGCAGCGGCTGACCGACAAGACGCTGCAGACCGAGCATCGGCAGATGATCGGCACGTTGCAGTACATGAGCCCCGAGCAGGCCGAGGGGTCGCTCGACCTCGACACGCGCACGGACGTCTACTCGCTCGGCATCCTGCTCTACGAGCTCTTGACCGGCTCGACGCCGTTCGACGCGCGCTGGCTGCGCGACGCGATGCCCAGCGACCTCCCGAAGCTGATCCGCGACACGCCTCCTCCGCGGCCGTCGACGCGCATGTCGGCGTCCGACGAGCGCGTGGTCGACATCGCGCGGCAGCGGCGCAGCGAACCGCGGCAGCTCGGCATGCGCTTGCGCGGCGAGCTTGACTGGATCGTCATGAAGGCGATCGAGAAGGACCGCGAGCGGCGCTACGACACGGCCGCCGCGCTGGGCCTCGACGTGCAACGGCATCTGCGCGGCGAGGCGATCGCCGCGGCGCCGCCGAGCACTGCCTATCGGCTGCGGAAGTTCGTCGGCCGCAATCGCACTCTGGTCGGGGCGATCGCCGCGGTCGCGCTGGCGCTCGTGCTCGGCGTGATCGGCACGTCGATCGCGCTGGTGCGCGCGCTCGACGAGAAGGCGCGCGCGGACGCGGCCGTGCTCGCCGAGGGCCAGGCGAAGACCACGGCGCAGCAGAACGAGCGGGAGGCCCGCGAACAGGCGCGCCTCGCGGCCATCGCGCAGGAGAAGGAGGCCAAGGCGCGCCAGCGGGCCGAGACGATTCGCGACTTCGTCGTCGCCGCGCTGCGAGCCGGGGACGCATCGCGGAGCGGCGGCCGCGCCGACGCGACGATCGTGCAGGCGATGGACAACGCGATCGCGGACGTCGACTCGGACCGCTTCCGCGACGATCCGGCCACCGCTGCCGACCTGCGGCTGACGATCGCCAACATCCTGCGCACGAACGGCCGCTTCGACACGGCGCTCGTGCAGTCCGAAGCCGCGCTGGCGGCGCTGCAAGAGCTGCACGCCGGCGATGCGTCGGAGGTCGCCGAGGCCCTGTGCGAGGTCGGCAACATCCTCGATCGTCTCGGCCGGCGCGAGGAGAGCGAGCGCCACACGCGCGAGTCGCTCGAGATGTACGAACGGCTCTACAGCGGCGACAACTACCACATCGCCGCGCTGCGCAGCAATCTCGGCGACCGCCTGCACCAGCAGGGTCGCATCGACGAGGCGCGGCCGCTGCTCGAGGACGCGGTGGCGATGATGCGGCGGCTCGACCGCGGCGCCGAGCTGGCGAAGGCGCTCGGCAACCTCGCGCAGCTGCGCGAAGCGCTGGGCGACAAGGACGCGGCCCAGCTTCTCTACGAGGAAGCGCTCGCGGTCCAGCGGCGCGAGGACCGCGGCGACCACCCAGACCTTGCCGTCGCGATCAACAACCTGGCGGTGTTCTGCGCCGGGAAGGGCGACGTCGAACGCGGAGATGCGCTCCTCTCCGAGGCGCTCGCGATGCGGCAACGCATGTTCCATGGCGATCACCCGGTGGTCGCCGAATCGCTGCTCAACCTCGCCTTCCTGCGCGCGACCAACGACAAGCCCGAGGAGGCCGTTCCGTTGCTCGAAGAGGCGCTGGCCATGAATCAGCGGCTGTTCCCGGGCGCGCATCCCAACGTGGCGCACGGCCTCTACACGCTCGGCTCAGCGCGGCTCGCTCTCGCCGACGCCGCGGCGGCGGAGGAGGCCTTCGACCAGTCCCTCACGATGCACCGCGCGTTGTTCGAAGGCGATCACATCGGCACCGCCATGAGCTTGGCCAAGCGCGGCCGCGCCCGCGCTGCGCAAACGGGCAAGGAGTCCGGCGCCCGCGGCGACTACGATGAGGCGCTGGCGATGCTGCGGCGCATGCCGGAGGGCCGCGCACCGATGTGCGAGCTGATCTGGAGCTCGGCGCAACTGCGCCTCGCCGCCGACGACCAGCGCGGGGCGCTGACGGAGCTCGAGGAGCTCGTGCCGCTGGCCACTGCCGTGTTCGCTGCCGGTTCGTCGCGCCTCCGGACCTATCGAGAGGCGCTGGAGGCCTGCCGCAAGGCGGTCGAGGCGACGCGGCGCTGACGAGCGCCGATTCCTGCGCGTGCCGCGATTCCGCACGTGGACATCGAGGTCGTCGTGTCGCGCGCACGAGCGCTTCGTCGCCCGCAGAACCGGCCGATCAAGTGAGGCTCGGCGGGACCGCGAAACAGCCCGGCCCCGGGCCACCTCGGACCGCGGGATCGCCCCGCGCTTCGACTCCAAGCTCGGGTGGGCGACGCTGGCCCGTGCGCGATCTCGGAAGCTGCTGCGCCAACGAACGCACGTTCGAGCTAGAGTCGCGTTCCGCGCACATGAAGAAGGAAAGTCCGAGCGAAGACCGCCGCCCCCCGGAGCCGAGCTCGTCCTGGGTCGAGCCCGAGCTCGCGCCCGCGCTCCGCGTCGAGCCGATCGGGTTCCTGCGCAGCGGGAAGCGCACGAAGTTCGCGCTCCCGCACCAGCCGCTCGGCGACGAGGAGGAGCGCAACGCGGTCGAACTCGTGCCGGGGAAGCAGCTCGAGCAGGCCGTGCAGGACCTCGCGGGCTTCGAGCGGATCTGGCTCGTCTTCTGGTTCCACCGCAACCAGCGCTGGAAGCCGCAGGTGCTCCCGCCGCGCGGCGGCAGGCAGAAGCGCGGCGTCTTCGCGACGCGCTCGCCGCATCGCCCGAACCCGATCGGCATCACGCCGGTGCGCCTCGTCTCCGTCGAGAAGCGCCGGCTCGTCGTGGGGGAGGTCGACCTCGTCGACGGGACGCCGATCCTCGACATCAAACCGTACGTCCCCGCGATCGACGCGTTCCCGGGGAGCCGCGCGGGTTGGGTCGACGAGCTCGAGCGCGAGCGAGCGGACGCTCCGCGCTTCCGCGTCGTGCTCTCCGAGCTCGCCGAGGCGCAGGCCGCATTCCTGCGCGACGATTGGGGCCTCGACGTCGTCGAGCGCGCCGCAGCGCGCCTCGCCGTCGACCCGAGCCCGCATCGCACGCGGCGCATCCAGCGGCTCGGGAGCGAGCTCCGCATGTCGTGCGGCGCGTGGCGCGTGTTCTTCGACGTCGCGGGGGAGGTCGTCCACGTGCTGCGCCTGGCTCCCGGGTATCCACCCGCGTACCTCGCCGATCCCGCGAAGACCCGCATCGCGGATCGAGCGGCGCAGATCGCGTTCGGCGCGCGGTGGCCGGAGTCCGCACTCCCGTGAGGGGCTCGCCTCGGGGCCGGCGCCCGAGCGCTTTCGGCGCGCCGCGCGCGGCGTACGCTTCCCATCCGGCCCGCACGACGCCGTCGGCCCGCTTTCGACGCCGGGGAGCGCCCCGCGGCCCGCGCTCGAGCGTCGCGCTCAACCTCGCGGACGATCCGTCCGATGCCAGCTCGATGCCCGTCCGTCTCCTGACCCTCGTCCTCCCGCTCCTCGCCCTGCTCGGCGCCGGACTTCGGCCGCGCGAGGACGCTCCGTTCCCGCTCCCGAAACCGGTCGCGACGAAGCCCCCGCTCGCGGACGAGCGTCGCGCGGAGCTCGCGCGCGCGCTCTGCGAAGCGCTCGACCGCGGCGACGCGGAGGCCGCGTCGAAGGCGCTCGTCGACGGCGCGAACCCGAACGTCGGCATGGGTGCCGGTGAAGAGACGACGAAGGGGCGCACGCCGCTGATCCACGCGGTGCTCGCGGGCAAGGCCGAGCTCGTCGACCTGCTGCTCGCGCACGGCGCGCGGCTCGACGACGGCGACGACGCGAAGCACACGCCGCTCATGTACGCCGCGCTGACGAAGGACCTGGAGCTCGCGCGGCACCTCGTGCGCATCGGCGCGCGTCTCGACGCGGAGGATCGAGAGGGCCAGGTCGCGCTCGCCTACGCGCCCGAAGGCGAACCGCTCGCGCAGTTCCTCGCGGACGTTGCGGCGAAGAACACCGCGTTGTTCGAGCGCGTCGCCGCGGGGGAACTGAAGGACGCGTGGAAGCTCGTCGCGGACGGAGCGAGTCCGAACGCGAACGACGGGAAGAGCTCGCTCTTGATGGCCGCCGTGCGCGCCGGCGACAACGGCCTCGTCGCGACGCTGATCGCCGGCGGCTGCCGACCCGGACTGCTCCACGCGGCGGGGTTCGTGGTCGAGACCCCGCTCGGCGTCGCGGCGGAGTCGGCGAGCCTCGAACTCCTGCGCCTCTTGCTGAAGGACACGCAGCCGGGCCGCGCCGCGCTCGACGACGCGCTCGCCTGCGCGGCCGGAGCGGAGCGCGACGATCGCGCGGAGCGGGTGAAGCTCCTCCTCGCGGCCGGCGCCGATCCCGCGGCGGACATGCTGCTGCAGACGCCCGCTCTGCCGGGCGCCGCGGCGCGCGGCGACCTCGCGACGATGGCACTCTTGCTCGCCGCGGGCGCGGACCAGCGCGCGGTCGACCACGCGCTCGTGCGCGCGGCCGGCGTCGAGGACGAGGCCAAGGCGCTCGCGGCGACGCGCGCATTGCTCGCGATCGGTGCGAACGCCACGTACGAGTACCTGTTCACGAACGCGCTCGGCGCCGCGGCCACGCGCGGGCATGCGCAGGTGCTGGAGGTGCTCTTCGCGAAGACGACGGACGAGGCGCTGAGCTGTTCGGTCTCGCAGGCCGCGCGCGAAGGCTCGGCGAAGGGGCTCGCGTGGTTGTGCGAGCGCGGGAAGGGCCGCATCGACTTCGCCCATCGCGCCGGACCGTTCGATTCGGCGCTCATCGCCGCGATCGGCGCGGGATGCGTCGACTGCGTGAAGGTGCTGCTCGGCGCTGGAGCCGACGCGAACCAACCCGCGTCATCCGACGAGGACAGCCCGCTCATCGCCGCGGTCCGCGCGCGGAGCGAGCCCGTGATCCAGCTCCTGCTCGCCGCCGGTGCCGACCCGGAGAAGACGTGGGACACGATCTTCCGTGGGGAGCTGTCCGCGCTCGGCGTCGCGCAGGAAGAAGGCGACGCGGGGATCCTCGCGTTGCTCGAGCGCGGCGCATCGAAGGCAACCGCGGATCCCGCACGGAGCGCGCTGACGCGCGCGAAGCTCAACTTCGAGGACATCGGTGACTACTTCGAGCTCCCGTACTCGGACGCGGACTCGAACCGAGCGCAGCGTGTCTTCGTGCGCAAGGAGCGCTACGAGTACGAGAGCCTCTCCGTGCACGAGCTCCTGTCGCTCTGCTACGACGCGAAGGTCGCCCCGAAGCCCGATCAGCTCGTGCAGTGGTTCCAGCGCCGGTTCGCGCTCGGAGGACTCGTGCTGGAGGCTCCGACGGAGGGGCAGGAGAACTGGCGCATCCGCTATCGCATCCTGATCGCGAGCGACGCGCCGCCGGAGCGGTGGAGCCACTACCTGCAGCTCGTCCAGGGCACCGCCGACGCGCTCGAGAAAGAGTTCAACCCCGGTGCGGAGGACCGCCTGTGATCGCGATGAACCGATGGCTCGCGTGCGCGTGTGCGCTCACCCTGTCGTTCGCGCCCGTCGCGGGCGACGCGGACCCGAAGGCGCGCCTGGAGAGCGCGATGAAGGCGACGGAGCTCGGGTTCGTGCGCAGCGCGAGCGGGCTCAGCTTCCAAGTGCCCTTCACGAACGAGGGCGATCGTGGACAGACCGTGTTCGTGTCGATCGAGCCGTCCCAGGTCGACGGGCTCGTCGCGCACGCCGTGTACACGGCCGTGTGGACGCACCCGACGCAGCCGCCGGACGAGGCCGTGCTCGTGAAGCTCCTCACGACGTCCAAGAAGCTCGGCGAGTTCTACCTCCACCGGGACAAGGCGGGCGTCTGGTCCGTGCGCTTCGGCGCGACGTTCGACGCGACGGATCTCCCGGCCGAATCGGAGCGCGCGAGCCGGCTCGCGCTGCGGCTCGCGGACACGATCCGATTCGTGAACCAGGTCGGAGAAGAGACGGATCGGATGCTGAACGGAGCGACGGACCTGCGCTGACGAGGCGCGCGCCTCGGTCGTCCTACCCAACAACACGCAATCGGAGCCGCGTGAGTGAGGGCGGACGCGAGCGCGCACGGAGCTGGCGCGACGAGCGGTCCATCGCGTGCTCGGTCTGCGCGCGAAGGCGCAGGGGCTCCGTGTCGGACGTAGCGCTACCCTGGGCCCCATGCGTCTCTCTCAATCGCCTTCGTCGCCGCTGATCCACCTGCGCGCGGCCGTGTTGCTCGCCGCGGTCTCGTTCCTCGCCACGCTTCCGGCGTGCAAGCTCGTCTCGGGCGCGGTGAACGCGCCGGGCAAGCTCGCGGACAACCTGCTCGGCGCCGGAGGAGCGGCGCGCGCGGAAGTGCAGCTCGGCGAGGTCCAGACGGACTTGATGCGGTTCGCCGACACGTTCGCGACGAGCATCAACCAGGCGTCGACCGACTTCGCGGAGCGGGTCGGCACGCCCGAAGCGCGCATTCAGGCGCTCTCGTGGTCAATCGGCCAGAGCTCTTCGGCGTACACGATCGCGAGCGGCTCGAACCCGCGCCTCGCCGTGCTCGACATGATCGTGCTGGTCACGCTGGGCCGGATGACGCACGAGGAGTATTGGCTGCCGAAGGTGTGGGGCGAGTCGGATCGGCCGATGCTGGTCGCGTTCACCCAGCTCGAGGCGAAGTTGTGGGAGTTCGCCGAGACGGTGCTCCAGCCCGCACAGCGCGACGCCGTGCGTGAGACGTTGCGCGAGTGGCGCGAGCAGAACCCCGACATGGGCCTCACCGCGTTCGTGCGTCTGCCGATGTTCGAGGAAATCCTCCGCGCGCGCGGGGCTTCCGACCCGGCGCACGGCGGCTTGTTCGGTGATCTCTTGACGGTCGACCCGCTCGCGGGCCTCGAGCCCGCCGTGCGCGAGATCGAGCGCACGCGCCTCTTCGCCGAACGTTCCATGTTCTACGTCCAGCGTGCGCCGCTCCTGCTCTCGAACCAGGTCGAGTTGCTCAGCCTGCGCCTCCTGCGCATCCCGGAGGTCCAGTCGGCCCTCCGCGACAGCCAACGCATCTCGGAGGCCGCTGCGAGCCTCGCCGACACCGCCGCGAAGCTCCCCGAATCGGTGCGCGTCGAGCGCGAGGCCGCGGTGAAGCAGATCTCGGACGAACTCGTGTTCCAGCGCCAGGGGCTCGTCGCCGATCTGCAGTCCGCCGAGGGGCCGTCGGCGAAGCTCCTCGGCGAGGCGCGCGCGACGCTGGAGGCCGGAACGCGCATGTCGACTGCGCTCCAGTCGACGATCACGACCTCGACACGTTCGTCGGGCGCTTCGACGCGGGCGCGCCGGACGCCGCGTCCGCGACCGGCGAACGCGCGGGCGCGCCGGACGCGGCCGAGACGGTCTCCGCCACGGCGGGGGACGCGCAGATGGCAGCGACGAGCGCGCGTCCCGTCGCGAGCTCCGCGGCGTCGGAGACGAAGAGCAGCCGCCCGTTCGACGTCACCGAGTACGGCGCGGCGGCGACGAGTCTGGGCAGCGCCGCGAAGGAGTTGAACGGGCTCCTCGCGACCTTCGATGCGAGCTTGCCGAAGGTGCAGCGCGCGCTCGACGAGACCGCGCTGCGCGGGGAGCGCGCGATCGATCATGCGTTCGTTCGCGGTCTCGAACTCGGGGGGGCGTTGATCGCCGCTGCGGGGATCGTGGCCTGGTTGGTGATGCGGATGGGGAGGACGAGGGGCACGGTGTAGGGCGGAGGCGGTCGGATGGAATGGCCGGCATCGGACGAGGGAAGTGCACGCTGTCCGTCTCGGATCTGGGCCTCCCGTCCGCTCGGGGCGCGCGCGGACGTGCCCTCGACGCTCCCTGCCCGCAGGGCGGCGCCCATTCGGGCCGATGAGCCCCCTCGGGTATGCTCTCGCGGCGCCTTCGTCCCCGCCGGCCCCTTCCGAAACCATGACCGTCCTTCTGTCGAGCGCCGCGTCCCGCGTCGCGCGCGTCCTCCTCCTCGCGGGGCTCGCGGTCTTCCAGGCCTGCGCGTCCGCCGGTCGGCCGCTCCCCGTCGTCGCCGAAGAAGCGAATCGCGTCCTCGCCCCGACCACCGTCGTGCTCGCGCCCGGCGACGTCGTCGACGTGCGCTTCCCTTCGAAGAAGGAGTGGGACCAGCTCGTCCGCGTGCGCCCCGACGGCCGCGCGACGTTCCCGGCGCTGCCCGAGTTCGAGGTCCAGGGCAAGACGCTCCCCGAGGTGCGCGAGCGCCTGCTCGCGGACTACGTCGGCATCCTGACGCAACCCAGCGTCGACCTCGGCGTCGCCACCTTCGCGAGCCGCAAGGTGTACGTGATGGGCGAGGTCCACGAGCCGGGCGAGATCGTCCTCGACGGCCGGCTGACCTTCGTCGAGGCGCTCGCGCAGGCGGGCGGTCCGCTCAAGGAGACGGCGCTGCTCAAGTCCGTGCTCTTCCTGCGCTGGGATCCCGCGCAGCGCTCGCAGCTCACGTGGCGGATCGACGCGCGCGAGGAGCAGTGGGGGCGCGGAGCGCCGCTCGTGCTGCAACCCTACGACGTCATCTTCGTGCCGAACACGCCGATCGACGAGGTCGACATCTGGGTCGACCAGTACATCCGTCGGCTGATCCCGTTCCCGTACCTCGTGAGCCCCGGCGTATAGCGGCTCGACGCCATGCAGGATTCGAACGACGACGATCGCGGGGCCGTTTCCCCGTACGAAACGCTGATCGCGCCCGTGATGCGCGGCTGGCGCTTCGTCGTCGCGGGCGTGACCCTCGGCGCGCTGGTCGGGGGCTTCCTGGGCTTCAACCAGGTCAACGTCTACCAGTCGACCGCGAAGCTGCTCGTGCGCGCCGGCGCGCGCGAGGAGAGCACGCCGGAGTCGCGGCTCGTCGGCAGCGATCGCAGCCCGGTGATGAGCCCGCGCGAGGCCGTGCTGAACGAGCTCCACCTGCTCGGCGACCCGCTCGTGTTCCAGGAGGTCGCGCGGCGCATCACGCCGAAGCGCATCCTCGGGCCGTACGACCCCGCGGCGCTCGACGACGAGTGGACCTCGACGCCGACGCGGCTCCTCCACCGCGCTCAGTCGTGGTGGTTCGGATCGCGCGCGTCCGACGCGGCCGTCGGGCACCCGCTCGACGATTGCTCGCGGTGCGTCCAGCTCGCGGCGAAGGTGCTCGAGGACGGCTTGCACCGCCAGGCCGAGAGCGGCTCGAGCGTCATCACGCTCGACTACACGGCGAGCTCGCCCGACCTCGCGCGCGACGTGCTCGACACGTACTCCAAGGTCGCGATCGAGCACCACCAGACCGTGTTCGCGACGGACACGTCGCTCGAGTTCCTGAACACGCAGGTCCAGCAGGCGCTCGCCTCCGCGAGTGAAGCCGACGACGCCCTGACCGAGCACCGCATCACGTGCGGCGTGTTCGACATCGAGACGCGCCGCAGCGGCTTGCTGACGGCCATCTACGAGGCCGAGGACAAGACGCGCGACGACGGCGCGCGGCTCGCGGAGCTCCGCGCGCAGACGAGCATGCTCGCGGAGGAGCTCGCGAAAGAGCCCGCGAAGACGACGCAGGTCGTCGAGCGCCCGCCGATCGCGAACCCGAACCACCTGTGGCTCCGCCAGCAGATCCAGGAGCTGCGCACGCAGGTCTCGGAGCTCGAGGGCCGGCTCGATCTGACCGCGGCCGAGCTGCAGGCGCGGCGGCAGGGCCTCGAGAAGCAGCTCGGCGAGCTCACGACGCAGCTCGCCGCCCAGCCCGAGCTGGTCTACCCCGGCTCGACGACGCAGGAGCTCCCGAGCGCGCGCCATGCGCGGCTTCAGGAACGCCTCGACGAGGCGCGCGCGGACCTCGTCGCGCTCGAAGCCGGCGCGCAGGGCCACAACGCGCGGCTCTCCGAATTGCGCGAGGAGCTCATTCGCCTCGAGCAGTGCGAGCCCGGCCTGCGCACGCTCGAATCCGACGCCCAACAGCAACGCGCGCGCGCGACCCAGCTCATCACGTCGCGCGATCGCACCGCCGTGATGAACCTGCTCGACAGCGTGAACCTGACCAACTTGCGGCTGCTCCAGGTCCCCAACCTGCCCGGGACGAAGAGCGGCCCCTCGCGCGGGAAGCTGCTCGCGATCGGGACGCTGCTCGGGCTCGGCCTGGGCGCGCTCGTCGCGCTGCTTCGGCGCGCGTTGGATCCGCGCGTGCGCCACCCGTCGGACGTGCTCGCGTGGGCCGGTCACGGCGGCGTGTTCGTCGTCCCGCGCGCCGCGCGATCGCCGCGCAAGGTCGCGCTCTTCCGCCGCCGCGCCGCGCTTTGAGGCGAGCCTCCATGAACCCCGTCGCGATCCAACACCTCTGCGAGCCCTTCGCGTCGACGTGCGCGGGGCTGTGGCCGCAGCTCGCTCCGCGCGGCGAGCAAGAGCGCTCAGCGCGCATCGCGTTCGTCGCCTCGGAGCCCGGCGCGGGCGCGACGACGATCGCCGCGTGCGCCGCGGTCGGGCTCGCGCGCCACGTCGGTCTCTCCGTCCTGCTCGTGGAGGCGAACCTGCGTTCCCCGAGCCTCGGCGTCGCGACGGGGGCCGAGCCGGGTCCGGGGTTGGCCCAGGTCCTCGCGGGCGCGGCGTCCTGTCGAGGAGCGGTGCGTCCGACCGACGTGGCCGGCTTGAGCGTGCTCCTCGCTGGGGACGTGGGAGAGCTCGGCCCCGGTGTGTTCGCGGCGAACGCCTGGTCGCGACTGTGGAGCGAACTCGGCGGGGCCTTTCACTTCGTTCTGCTCGACCTGCCCCCGCTCTTCGATCATCCCGAGGCGCGAACGCTGCTCATGCAGTCGACGGGGAGCGTGCTCGTGCTCGCGGAGGGCCGGACTCGCAAGCGCGACGCGCGCCGACTCGCTCAGGCCGCGGACCAGGCCGGGGTGCGCGTGCTGACGACTGTGCTGAACCACTACCGCGGCTCCCAGGCCCAGTGGCTCGCCGCGCCGACGGACTGAGCCGCGTCGAGCGCTCGCGCACCGAAGGGTCGAGAGGACGTCGCGGACGCCGTTCGCCCTCTCCAGAGAGGAAAGAAGTTCCCTCCGGAGACCGCTCTGTCCGACTCGAATCGCACGTCAACTTCCAGTGCTGGCGCGCAGATTCGCATAAAGAAAATGGCGGCCGAGCTGCCATTCAATCGTCTCAGCATCCTGAAGTAGGGGTAGAATTCTGCGGCCTTTCTTCATCCAGATCCGCAGCTCCGCACTCACTTCGCCAACTTGCCATGACGCTCGCCACCCGCTTGGCGAAGCTCCTTCCCGAGCTTCGCCGGAGCCGTTCCGTACCCCAGCGCGCCTGGAGGCCGGGCGTGCTCGACCAAGCCCCCTTCGAAGACCAGCTCATCCGGGAACGCCTGCGGTCCGACCGCACCGGCGCCCCTCTGGTCCTCGCCGTCCTGAACCTCCCCGTCGTCCGGTGGGAGGGTCGGATCCCCTCCGAAGCCGTCGAGCGCCTTCGTTCGCGTCTGCGCGCGACCGACGTCCTCGGCTGGTTCGGCCCCAAGAAGCTCGGCGTCCTCCTGACGGACACGGACCTCGATGGAGCGCGCGCGGTCGTCGCGGCGCTCGACGGTCTGCTCGAGCGCGGCCCCGGGGTGTCTCCCTGGCGCCTCTACGCCTACCCGGACGTGCCGAGCGCGGACTCGAACCCGCCCTCGAAGCGGAATTCCGGGGACCGCCGCGGCCACCGCTCCGTCGCTCCGCATCCGCTGGACGCGACCGACATCGAGGTGATCGAGCCCGACGTCGACGCCGAGGGTGAATCCGTCGCGACCACGAACGACGCGACCAGCGGCGAGGTCGAACCGCTGCGCGCGCTCTTCCTCCAGCCGTCCTCGTGGACGAGCCGCGGGCTCGACCTCCTCGGGTCCGGACTCGCGCTCATGCTCGTCGCGCCCGTGATCCTGCTCGCGGGGATCGCGGTGAAGCTGACCTCGCCGGGCCCCGTGTTCTTCCGTCAGAAGCGTTGCGGCCTCGGTGGGCGTCCCTTCGAGATCCTCAAGCTCCGGACGATGTACATCGACGCGGAAGCGCGCAAGAAGGAGCTCCTGCAGTTCAACGAGCAGACCGGCCCCGTCTTCAAGATGACGCACGACCCGCGCATCACGCCGATCGGCCGCTTCCTTCGCCGGACGAGCATCGACGAGCTCCCGCAGTTCTGGAACGTCTTCCGCGGCGACATGACCCTCGTTGGTCCGCGCCCGCCGATCCCGGCCGAGGTGCAGGACTACGCCACGTGGCAGCTGCGTCGGCTCGAGGTCCCGGGTGGTCTGACCTGCATCTGGCAGGTGAGCGGCCGGAGCACCGTGCTGTTCGAAGACTGGGTGCGTATGGACATCCGCTACTCGAAGCAGCGCTCGCTGTTCTTCGACCTCGGGTTGATCCTCCGGACGATTCCCGCCGTGTTGACCTGTCGAGGTGCGCGGTGAAACGAGTGCGCTCTCAGCGCCTGTTCGGCCTCGTGGTGATGGCGGCCGCGCTCGCTTCCGCGAGCCACGCCTTCCCGCAACGCCGCAACCTCGTAAACGCGCCGGAGATCGATCCCGGGCTGCTCACGGGCACGATCGCGTTCGTGACGGGCGGAGCGCTGCTCCTCACCGACCGCGTGCGGCGTCGTCGCTGACGCCGGGGGGCGCGCTCCCCAAGGCAAGCCGCCCCTTGACCCGGGACGGCGGAACGCGCATCTCCTGGTCCCACGGTGCGCGACGTGGAGGGAGTTCCGGGTGAGGGCCGCGGCATCAAGCGGCTCGGCCTCGCGCATTCGGCGCGGAGACGTGCGCTGCTCGTCCTGCTCGCGATCGTTGGCGAGGTGCTCGCGCTGTCGGTCCGCTACCGCGCGCTCGAACGTCCGCCGACGGCGAACGCTTGGGACGTGCTGGCCGCGGAGGCGGGGGTCGCGCCGCAGATCGTGCTGTCGTTCCTCGCGGCGCTCTTGCTCGTCGCGCGCGCGCCGCTCGAGGCCGTTCTCGACGACCCAAGGGCTCCGTCGCGGCGCATGAACGAGCTCCTACGCGCCGCCGCCGTGCACGTCGCGGCCTTCGCGGTCGTGGTGCTCGGTTGCGAGCGCGTGCTCGGCGCCGCGGAGGTCCGCGCGGAGACCGCGGGACCGTGGGTCGTGCTCACGGGGCTCGCGGTGTGCGCGGCCGCCGTGTCGGCGTTCGACTTCGTCCTGCCCGTGCAGGTCGCGTGGCGCGATCGAGCGCGGCTCGCGGGGCCGAGCCTCGTCGCGTTCGGCCTCGGGCTCGCGGCGTGGGCGTGCGGCCGCTGGGTCGCCGACGACCTGACGCGCGTGCTGCGCGGTCCGACGCTCTGGGTCGCGAGCCGCGTCGTCGGTCTCGTCGAGCCCGAGGCGCGCGTCGACGAGGCCGAGTTCGTGCTCGGCACGGACACCTTCGAGGTCTGCATCGCGCCGCAGTGCTCCGGCTTCGAAGGCGTGGGGCTCCTCGCCGTCTTCCTCTCCGCCTACGTGTTCTTGCGGCGGAGGGAGCTCCGCCTCCCGGCGGCGTGGATCCTGCCGATCGCCGGCGCGTTCCTGGCCTGGTTCGCGAACGCGCTGCGCATCGCGGTGCTCGTCCTGCTCGGGAGCCGCGTCTCCTCGGACCTCGCCGTCGAGGGCTTCCACTCGCTCGCGGGGCTCGTGCTCTTCATCGGTCTCGCTCTCGGCTGCGTGCGGCTCGCGCAGCGGTTCCGTTGGTTCGAGCGTCCCGTGGTGCGCTCCGGCGCGGGCAGCGCGGCGGAGCTGGAAGGCGACGACCTCGGCGCGGGCTCCGGACTCGCCGAGCTCGGTCCGTACCTCGTGCTCCTCGGGGCGGGGCTCCTGACGAGCGGGCTCCAGCTCGATCCGCGCGCCGGGCGGCTCGCCGGGTACGCCGCCGCGGTGATCGTCAGCCTGCTCCTCCTCCCGCGCTATCGTCCGCTCGACCGGCGCTGCAGCGCGCGAGCCTGCGGTGCAGGGGTGTTGGTCGCGGGGAGCTGGTTCCTGCTCGCCGGGCCGCGGGACCGCCTGCCCCTGTTCCCGGGCGCCGCGGAGGGGGGGCTCGGTGCCGCGCTTGCGGCGGCCCAGGCGATCGGGTTCGTGCTCGTCACGCCCTGGGCCGAGGAGCTCGCCTTCCGCGTGCACCTCTTCCGCCGGTTGGGCGGCGGGAGCGCTCCGGAGCGGGCGGGGTTGCCGGTGACGGCCTGGCTGGTCTCGACCCTCGCCTTCGCGGCCCTGCACGAGTCCTGGTTCGCAGCCGCGGTCGCGGGGCTCGTCTTCGGGGGGCTGTACGTCGCTCGGGGGCGAGCAGGGGAGGCGTTTTGGGCGCATGCGATCGCGAACGCCGCGCTCGTCCTCGCCGCCGGTCTGGGCGTCGGGGGCTGACGGTCGACTCCATCGCAGCGGGCATCAAGGCCCGTCCTTCCGCCCGTCGATAGGAAGTCGCAGAGAGATCGGCGGGTCAAGGCAGCGGGACTCACGTCCCGGACCCAGCCGGATCCTGAACGAAGGGCATGAAGGGTGGCAGGATCACGAGCACGCGCTGCGCGTGGCCGGGCTGAGGGGCCCGGCTCGCGACCGGGGACGCCGCGGAGGAATCCGAGGCGCCTCTGGCAAGAATGAGAATTCCAAGTAGAACAGCTCCGGAGTTGGAAATTCCTTCCGACTCTCCGGGGCCGTGCGGCGCCCGCGGGACCTCACCGCGGGGCGAGCGAGGGCAGGCTCGGCCTGCGTTCGTCCGCCGTCCGCCTTGGAGCACTCCAGCACGTTCGAGCGACGCCACTCCCGGGACGGACGGCCGTCCTGAACCGCAACGGGAGAGACAGCATGAGTTCTTGCACACGGCCGTGCGCGCCGCGCCGAGGCTTCGGCGCACGCGTTCGGACACTTTTCGCCGCCGCCGTCGTGGCGATCGGCATCGCTGCGCCGAACGCGTCGGCCCAAGGCACGCCGCCGACGATCAACTGGTCGGGCCCGCAGGGGGGACCCTTCCCCACGGCGACGACCGTCCTGCCCGTGGCGAACCCCATGGCGTTGACCGTCCGCTGGCGCGCGTTCCAGTCGACACCCTGGCTCACCGCCACGGCGACCTCGCGAACGATCGCTCCAAACGGGACGCTCGACATCACGGTCGGCATCGATCCGACCGCGGCGGCGTCGCTCGCGGTGGGGTCGTACACCGCCGACATCGCGTACCGCGACCGCGCGACGCTCCAGTGGAACGTCCTCTGGCACCTCGTGCTCGACGTGCAACCCGCGCAACTCGCGGTCGACGTCGCGCCCGCGGCGCCGCTGCAGGTCCAAGGGCCGCAGGGCGGTCCGTTCTCGCCGATGGGCGCGAACTACACGCTCACGAACACGGGCAACGTCCCCGTCTCGTGGGGCGCCACGAGCGACCAGACGTGGGCGTCGATCGCCGGCTCGAACGTCGGCCTCCTGAGCCCCGGCCAGTCGGCCATCGTGCACGTCGACCTCGACTCGGGCGTGCTCAACGCGTTCCAGGTCGGTTCGTACACCGCGACGCTCGACTTCCGTCGTCGCTCGGACGGCCTGCTGCTCGGGTCGCGCACGATCGCCCTCACGGTCGATCCCGCGGCGCCCGCGAGCGGCTGGACTCCGCTCTCGCCGAGCCCGGACACGCGCAGCGTGTTCGTCTCGAGCTCCACGGGCAACGACGCGAACAACGGGCTCTCGTCGGGCACGCCGAAGCGCACGATCGCGGCCGCGAAGGCGCTCCTGCGCAACGGGTACCCCGATTGGCTGCTGCTCAAGTGCGGCGACACGTGGGACGAGTCCCTCGGCCAGTGGATCGTGTCCGGCCGCTCGAGCACCGAGCCGACCGTGATCACGAACTACGGCACGGGCGAGCGTCCGTACCTGCGCACGGGCAACGGCGACGGCATCACCGCGATCGCCGCGGGCACGTCGCCCTCGTCGATCAACAACGTCGCGATCGTCGGCCTCCACATGAAGGCCCACACCTACGTCGGCAACGGCGAGCCGAGCGGCGTGAACTGGATGATCCAGTCGTCCGGTCTGCTCGTCGAGGACTGCCTGATCGAGGGCTACCAGATCAACGTCTCGGTGCCCGGCTACGGCGGCCACAAGTACGCCATCCAGGTGCGCCGCAACGTGATCGCCGACGCCTTCTCGACGACGGGCACGGTCGGCCACGGCATCTACATGGCGAACGCGCACGACGTGCTGATCGAGGAGAACGTCCTCGACCACAACGGCTGGAGCGAGACCGTGCCGGGAGCGACGCCGTCGATCTTCCGTCACGGCATCTACATCCAGAGCGGTTCGGGCACCTGCTCGAACGTGACCGTGCGCCGCAACATCATCGCGAACAGCGCGTCGCACGGGCTGCACCTGCGTCCGGGCGGCGTCGCGGAGGACAACCTCTTCCTGCGCAACAGCATCTCGCTGTCGCTCGGCGGCGGCAACGAGCCCAACCCGGGCGGCGTGAGCGTCGTCGCGCGCGGCAACGTCGTGCTCGACGGCAAGAACATCGACGCGGCGAACCCGCGTGGGTGGGGCATCGACCTCGCCAACATCAACTCGGGCACGGTCGCCTACAACATCGTCGCGAACCAGACGCTCGCGTCGTTCCCGATCCCGTTCAACCTGTACGGGAACTCGAGCGGCCTGGGCGTGCACGACACGGTCTTCGAGCACAACATCGTGTCGAACTGGGGCGGTTCGGTGAACGTCGCGGGCACGTCCACGCAGCTCACCAGCATTCTGTTCCGCAACAACGACTTCAACTCGACGATCGACACGGACCAGCTGATCGAGCACACGACCGCGTCGAACACCGCGGCCATCGACTCGGTCCAGAACCGCTTCTTCAGCATCAACGTCCCGACGGCGTGGATGCGGAGTGGCAGCACGAACCTGTCGCTGTCTGGTTGGAAGAACCTCGTCGGCGACACGACGTCGACGACGATCCCGACCGGCGCCTACGCCGATCCGGGCCGCACCATCGCGACGTACAACCAGAGCCTCGGCGGCGCTGCGTCGTACTCCGCGTTCATGACCGAAGCGCGCCGCCAGTCGAAGGCGAACTGGCGCCCGCAGTACTCGGCGTCGGCCGCGATCGGATACTTCCGCGCCGGCTTCGGGCTCGTCGTGCCCTGAGCGCCGACGACGTCGTCCGACGAGCGAGGCCGGCCCGTGCCGGCCTCGCTCCGTTTCGGGACCGACCGGGCTCGGTCAGCGCAGCCAGTTCGCGTCGAGGACCACGCGCGCGAGCTCGCGTCCGCTCGCCTCGTGCGCGCGCGGCGTCCAGTGCGCATGCGAGCGGCGCCAGTACAGGAGCTCCTTCCCCGTGAGCGGCTGGAGCACCGTCCGCGCCGGAACGAACACGAGGCCCTCGCGATCGACGTCGAAATCCTCGAGCGGGAAGGAATCGACCAGCACCTTCTCGTCCGCGTCGTCGGGGAACGGGATGCTCTGGACGACGAGCGGGATCTCGTGCGAGCGCGTCCAAGCGTAGAGTCGCTCGTAGAGCGCCGCGCACAGCCTGCGCTCGTGCGTGGCCGGGTCGAGCGCCGGCGTCCGGGCCGTCCGTTCGCTCTCGACCATGTCCCGCTTCACCTCCTTTGTGAGGCGCTCTTTCAGCACGACGAAGGCGTCGGAGTGCTCCGACAGCCAGTTGAAGACGACGTTCGTGTTCAGGAAGTCGCCGAGGCGGCCCGCGGGCACGTACTCGTCCGCCGCGGGCTCCAGACGCCCCTCGTGCAGCGCGAACAAGCCGGTGCGGACGTTGTCGGCGAGGTCGTTGCCGAAGAACGAGAGGATCACGAGGTCGGGCTCGTAACGGGCGAGCTCACGCTCGAGGTACAGCACCTCCTCGGCGGTGCTGAAGCCGGACACGCCGGCGTTCAAGACGTCGACGCGGAGGCCGCTCGCGCGCAGCTCGCGCTCGAGGACTCGGGCGAAGCAGTCCGCCTCGTCCACTTCGTAGCCGATGGTGAAGGAGTCGCCGAGGCACACGATGCGACGCAGTCCATCGGGCTTCGCGTACGCGTGCTCGCGGTCGTCGCGCAGCCCGCGCGAGTTGATCCGGAACTCGACGTCGACGTCGGCGGAAGCGTGGCGGTAGACCGCGTTCGGCGCGTTGCGCCGCAGGCCCCAGGGAGCGCGCACGACGTGACGCGGGAACTTGGGCTGCTCGCCCAGGACGAGGCGCACGCCGAACTCCGCGGCGAGGAGTGCCAGGCACGAGCCCACGGCGAGCGCCGCGAGCCGACGTGTCCAAGTCCTGCTGGAGCGAACGACCATGTGAGTCGGGCGGTGACGAACCTCGGAAGCTCTTTCGGACGTTTCGCCCGCCTTCCGTCCCGTTCGCGTGCGCGCGACCGACGAGAGGCCGGGAGCGTGTCGCCTCTACGACCTCCGACGAACGGACGGGGTAGGTTTGGGAGCGCTGGACCGAACCCGTGGAAGGACTTTCCTGGGGGGATCGAGCGCGTCTTCGTCCTTCCTCCGAGCCTACTCCATGACGTTCACCCGCTTCCTCTCGTGCGGCCTCCTGGCCGCGGTCCTCGCTCCGCTCTCGGCCGCCCAGGTCCAAGGCACAGTCCTCTACGGCAACCTCCTCGTCTGGGGCGGGAGCGCGGCCGAGTCGGTCTCGATCACGGGCACCGGCGGCACGTTGACCGTGATCGGCAACGGCGGCACCACGGTGAACGGACTCCCGGCGGTGACGTTCGAGAACGTCACCGGCGCGCTGCTCGTCGGCCTCGGCGGCGGCGACGACCAGCTCTTCTTCAGCGAAGCGGAAGTCCACTGCGGCGCGCTCCTCGCGATGGGCAGCGGTGACGACCTCGTGTTCGCGGCCCGCAACCAGATCTTCGGCCACCTCCTCGTCGACGGCGGCGGTGCGGGGCCGGCGGGCGACCTGATCGCGCTCAGCGACGGCGACGGAATCGGCAACGTCGTCACCGGCACGCTCGCCGTCTGCGCGGCGCGCGCGACCGTGGTCGTGCGCGGCAGCCAGGTCGGCCACGACATCCGCGTGCAGACGGGCTGCGCCGCGGACCAGGTCAAGATCGACGGCTGCGTCGTCGGCGACGACGTCTTCGTCGACACGAACGGCGGCGACGACCTGATCGACGTCGGCAGCCTCGGCCCGGCGGTCGGCAACACGATCGCGGGCAGCCTCGTGGTCGACGCGGGCTCGGGCAACGACGTCGTTCGCGTGGGCACGCTCGACGGCGGCGCCTCGACGGTCGGCAGCTGCTCGGCCCTCTACCTCGGCTACGGCAACGACCAGCTCGTCGTCCGCGGGACGACGTTCCAGAGCTTCCTCGTCGCGCGCGGCAACTCCGGCACGGACGCGGCCGAACTCCAGTCCGTCGCCTTCGGCAACAGCGTCGTCGGCGGCCTCTACGTGGACGGCTTCGAAGCGCTGCAGTGACCCCAAGTCACACCCGTCGAGCCCGAACACGAGCGCCGCAATCTGCGGCGCTCGTTTCGTCGATGGACGCCTGACGAGTCGAAGCGGGGTCCACGGCCTCCACGACTCCGCTCGAGCCCGCTCCCGCAACGCGTACCGATCCGCCCCGCCCCTTCGCTCGTTGCTGAGCTACTACTCTCGAAAGTCCTCGCGCCGCGCGAACACTCAGGCTGTGCAGAGCACTCGTTGCTGAGAGCCAGTAGAGCCCCGTGCAAGCCCGGGCCGGTCCTCCGGCCCGGGCTTGTGCGGGGCCCGGAATGCGGAGCATCCGAATGTGCTCCGTTGCGCCCAGTTGCCCTTGGTCTCCCCACCCGGCAATTGCGTCCCGACCGCCCCCCGGTTTCGACACAAGAGCCCCCACCCCACACCAGTAGACTCGCCGCCCTCGCACACCGCGGCTCGCCGCGTGCCCTCGACCTCGCTCGCACCGACACCTCCCATGCGCTCTCCTTCCCTCGCCGCCCCTTTCGAACACGGACTCCGACTCGCGCTCTGCACGTGCGTCGCCGTCCTCGCCTTCGTGGCGCTCGCGTGCGCGGGCGGCGGCGGGTCGTCCGCGCTGCCCGGGTTGCAGCTCGCCGACGCGTCGCCGTTCCTCGTCGAGGGGCCGCAAGGCGGTCCGTTCACGCGGCCGACGCGCACGCTCCAGCTCCGCAACACGAGCACGGCCCCGATCGAGTGGGCCGTGAGCCCCGGCGTGGCCTGGCTCGTCGTCACGCCGACGAGCGGAACGCTCGCGCCCGGGGCGAGCACCTCCGTGCTGGCCGCGATCGACGCGCCCGCGGCGGCGGCGCTCGACGCGGGGAGCTACTCGGCGTCGCTGCGCTTCCACGGTCCGACGCCGGGCGCGCCCGAGCCGACGGTGAGCGCGCTCCTGCTCGTGCTCTCCGGCGGGTGGACCGAATTCACGGCGAGCCCGGACACGCGCACCGTCTACGTCTCGAGCAGCACGGGCGACGACGCGCGCGACGGCCTCTCGCCCAAGACGGCGAAGCGCACGATCGCCGCGGGCAAGGCGCTGCTTCGGCACGGCTACCCGGATTGGCTGCTGCTCGCGCGCGGCGACACGTGGAACGAAGCGCTCGGTCAGTGGATCACGTCGGGACGCTCCGCGAACGAACGCGCGCTCGTCGGCGCGTACGGGCCCGCGACGGAGCGACCGCTCCTGCGCACCGGCACGGCGAACGGCGTCGAGACGTTCCAAGGCGGTGCCTCGCCGGCGCGCCTCGCGCACGTCGCGATCGTCGGCCTGCATTTCCAGGCGAACGGCTACACCGGGAGCGGCGAACCGTCGGGCCTCGCGTGGTTGCTCGGGACGGACGACCTCCTCGTCGAGGACTGCAAGGTCGAGGGCTACCACACGAACGTGCTCCTCCAGGGGTACTTCGGCCGCCACTCGGCCGTGCAGGTGCGGCGCTGCGTGCTCGTCGACGCGTTCTCGACCGGCACGGCGCCGTCGAGCCACGGGCTCTACGTGTCGAACACGGACGGCGTGCTGATCGAAGAGAACGTGATCGACCACAACGGGTGGAGCGAGACCGTCCCCGGCGCGAACCCGACCGTGTTCCGTCACAACGTCTACGTCCAGAGCGGCTCTGGCACGTGCACGGGCGTCGTCGCGCGTGGCAACCTGCTCGCGCGCGCGGCGTCGCACGGGCTGCAGCTGCGTCCGGGCGGCGTTGCGAACGACAACCTGTTCGTGCGCAACAGCATCGCGCTCGAGCTCGGCGGCGGGAACGAGCCCAACCCCGGCGGCGTCGACGTCACGGCGTTGCGCAACACGGTGCTCGAAGGCAAGGACATCGACCCCGCGAACCGGCGTGGGTGGGGGATCGAGGTCCACAACCTGCGCAGCGGGAACGTCTCCGAGAACGTGATCGCGAACAACGTGCTCGGGCAGCTCCCGATCGCGCTCGACATCCACGGGAACTCGAACGGCATCGGCGTGTTCGACACGCTCTTCTCGTCGAACGTGATCTGGAACTGGGGCGGGGGTGTGTTCCTGCAAGGCGGGCGGAGCGTGCTCGGCTCGATCGTGCTCCAAGCCAACGACGTCGGCGAAGCGCGCACTTCCGAGGCGCTGCTCACCCACCTCGACGCGGCGAGCACGGGTGCGATCACCTCGTCGCAGAACCGGTTCTTCAGCGTGCACGCGCAGCCCGGGGCGCTCTTCCGATCGGGCGGGGGGGGGCTCACGCTCGAGGGTTGGCGCACCGCCGTCGGCGACACGGGTTCGATCGTCTGGACGCCGAACTACCCGGCGCCGGACCGATCGCTCGGCGCGTACGACGCGACGCTCGGCGGACCGGGGACGCTCGAACACTTCCTCGCCGAGGCGCGGCGGCAGTCGCGCTCGTTCTGGCGACCGGAGTACTCGACGAGCGCCGCGAGCGCGTGGATTCGGGCCGGCTTCGGCCTGTGACGGCCGGTTTCAGCGCCGTCGAGAGCGCGCGAGGTCGACCGCGAGCTGCGCGCGCCGCTGGTGCGTGGCCTCGAGCGTGTTCCGGCTCGCGAGCTCGCGCGCGTTGCGCAAGCACGTGACGAGCGGCGCACGATCGCGCTCCGCTTCGAGGAGCGTGCGCGCGAGCTCGTCCACGGATCCCGCGCGCACGAGCAAGCCCGCGCCATGGTCGCGCACGAGGTCGTCTGTGCCCGGGTTCTGGTAGGCGACGAGCACGAGCCCGAGCGCCATCGCGAGCAGCACGTTGCGGCTGATCTCGGGCGTCAGGTTCGTGACGAGCATCATCTGCGATCCGGCGAGGCGTGCGAAGATCTCCGCTCCGTACGGGACCGCGCCGTGGAAGCGCACGCGCGCGCCGAGGCCGAGCGACTGCGCCTGGGCCTTGAATGCGGGCAAGTCCTCGCCCTCGCCGTAGACGTCGAGCTCCAGATTCGCGCCCCGGTCCATGGCCGCCTTCATCGCGTCGAGCACCTGGTCCGTGCCCTTCATTTTCAACTGGCGTCCGGCGACGGCGAGCCGCAGCGGGCGCGAGCGATCGAGCAACGCCGCCTCGCGCGCGGGCAGGCGATCGAGCGGGACGAGGTTCTCGTCCGTGACGAACGAGCGATCGAAGAAGTGGCAGCGCTCGTTCCACACGTCGCGGAAGCGCTTCACGGTCGCCGCGTTGTGCGCGAACACGAGGTCCGCCTCGCGGATCGCGCGGCGGAAGAACGCCTCGCGCCGACGCACGAGCCAGCGCAGGGCCGCGCGCTTCGCGGGGTTCCTGCGGCTGTCCGCGTGCGCTTGGAGGCGCGGGAGCACCTCCGCGCCGTCGAAGACGTACGCGCGCACGCGACCACCACCGGCTGCGAGGGGCCACGCGAGCTGATCGAGCGGCACCGGGTGCGCGCCGTCGCCCAAGTGGACGATGGCCGCGGTCGAGACGGCGCGCGCGAGGCTCGCTCGGGCTCGCGTTCGCGCGCGCAGCCAGCCGCCGAACGAGTGATACGGCGGCAGGGGGACGTAGTCGAAGCCCTCCTCGCGCGGATCGATCGTCGCCAGGCCGAAGCTGCCGCTCTCCTGCACCGGCAACGGGTTCCACAGCGGACACGCGACGACGAGCCGCCCACCGGCCGAGTTCACGGCCTTCGTCTGCGCGCGCAGGTCGGAGAGCCACATGTCGCCGACCACGAACCGCCCGGACGTCGGCGACGTCCCGAACGGGGAGTGGTTCACGAGCAGGTATTCGATGGCGTCGGTGCGGTTCATCGCGAGCGGCGTCCACACTCGAGCGAGCGACGGACGTCGTGAAGGAGGTTCGTGGGCCCGCGCGGCCTCGCGGGCGGAGTAAACGCGGCCTCCGGACCCGAGTCAAGGCGCGGAGTCAGGGCTCGAGCGCGCGGCGTCATCGCGAGGACCTCGCGAAACGCGCGCGCAGGAAGTCGCCGAGGAAGTGCGGCGGATCCTCGTCGGGTTTGCCCTGGAGGCGCCGGCGCACGCGCCACAGCGCGAAGCAGGCCGCGAAGGCCGCGTCGGTCGCCAAAGCGTAGATGTACCCGTGGTGCTTCTCGAAGTAGTAGCGGCGCGACTCGAACCAGTACCGCGGGCGGCGCTTCGGCGGCTCGCGCAGGCTCGTGACCCCGGAGCTCCGTCCGACGAGGTGCGCCACGCGGCTCTTCGGCACGTACCAGCACCGATGGCCGGCGTCGCGCGCGCGAAGGCACAGATCGGTCTCCTCGTAGTAGAGGAAGTAGCGCTCGTCGAAGAGCCCGATCGACTCGAGCACCGCGCGCTTCAGGATCAGGCTCGCGCCCGCGACCCAACCGATCTCGTGGTCGTGGAGCACGAGGGGCGGCGAGATCTCCCAGCGTCGCAGGAGCCGCGACACGAAACCGAGGCGCAGCGCGCCGTCGATCTCGGACCAGATCGTGGGGAAGCGATAGCGCGAATCGTGCTGCGTGCCGTCTTCGTATTCGAGCCGGCTGCCCGCGAGGCCGGCGTCGGCGTGCGCGTCGAAGAATTCGAGCAGCGCGCGCAGTGCTCCCGGTCGCACGATCGTGTCGGGGTTCACGAGCCAGAACCAGTCGGGCCGTTCGCTCGGCGGGAGCTCCAGCGCCGGAGCGAGCGCCACGTTGTTCCCGGCCGCGAAACCGCCGTTGTGCGCCTCGATGCGGAGCTCCACCCACGCGCCGAAACCGCGCGTTTCGATGCCCTTCGCCAGGATCGCCGCCGACGCGTCGCCCGAGCCGTTCTCGACGACGACGACGCGGGTCCCCGGATGCGCGCGCACTTCGTCCTCGAGCGAATCGAGGCAGTCGAGCACGAGCTCCGGCGTGCGGTAGTTCACGATCACGACGAGCACGCGCGCGGCGCGCGGAGCGAGCTCGGCGCGCGGCGGGATCGGATCGGGAGCGAGCCGGATCGCGTTCATGCCGCGACCTCGATCGGGTGGGGAGCGCGCGCGGGCTCGACGCTCGGCACGGCGCGGGGGAGCCGCAGGCCGGCGAGCCCGCCCGCGGCGAGCATGTACACCGGGTGGTACATGAAGTTCGCCAGGTCGTCGACGAGGAACAGGAGCAAGAGCACCGCGAGGATCGCAGCCGCGCCCGCTCCACCCTGGAACCAGCGCCGAGACGGGAGCGTGCGCGTCAGCCGGTAGACCGGCACGAGCAGTACGGCGAGCAGCGCGACGAGCCCGAACACGCCTTGCTGGCCGAACACGAGCACCCACAGGCTGTCGACGATGACGGCCTCGTAGCCCTCCTCGTCGCGCGTCACGAAGCTGCGGCCGAAACCGCCCCAGCCGAACCAGGGCGCCTGCCGCGCGCGCGCCGCGAGCAAGTCCTCGGAGCCGAGCCGGTACGCGAGCGAGTCCGCGCGCTCCGTCGAGATCGCGCCCGCGATCTGCACGAGGTCTCGCCCGGACCAGGCGCCGCTCGCGCGCACGCCGAGGTAGACGATGGGGGCCGTCACGAGGACGGCGAGCAGCGCGCGCGAGCGGGCGCGCGCGAGGGCGAGGAGGACGACGACGCCGATCAGGAGCAGGAGGATCGCACCGACCGACTTGCACAGGACGGTCGTGACGAGCAGCACCGCCGTGACCCCGCCCATCGGGAGCGGCCCGAGGCGGCGCCAGCCACACGCGAGCCAGCCGACCGCGGCGACGAGCGTCGCGCTCGCCATCCACATCCCGACCATCAGGCCGTGGTGCATGAACACGGTGGGGCGGAAGCCGCCCCAGCGCACCGTCTGCGAGAAGTCGTGTTGGTGGAACCCGTAGACCGTGCCGTGCAGTTGCGGGCTCATGCGGATCTCCCACAAGCACAGCGGCGCGTAGGCGAGCCCGCCGACGACGATCGCCGTCGCGAGCTCCTTCAGCGCCTGGAGATCGCGCAGGTACGCGCGTCCGATCCACCAGGGAAGGCCCCACTGGATGATCACGCGCACGGACTGCGCCCCAGCGTCGTACGGTCCGAGCCCGTTCAGGAGCGAGCTGATCGCCGGGCTGAGCACCCACGCGAGCATGGGGAGGTCGTACCAGCGCACGCGCACGGAGGTCAGCGCGCGCGTGTCGAACAAGAGCGCGCCGAGGAACACGCCCATGTCGATCGCGTACGTCTTGTCGTAGTCGGGCAGCCCCGGCAGCGGCAGCGTCGCGACCGGCAGGAAGAGCCAGCCCGCGATCGTCCCGTAGATCGCCGCGCGCCGTGCCGGCATGCAGGCGAAGAGCACCGCCGCGAACGGGATCCAGCCGTACAGCGCGATGGGGACGAGGGTGTTCATCGCTTGGAGAGCGCGAGGCGCATCCGCCGCGCGAGCGCGACGCCCATGGGAACGAGGAGCGCGGCGCCGACCGCGACGTGGATCCACGTGCTCGCCGCGTCGGAACGATCGGACGAGAGCCAGCGCGCGAGCAGCGCGGCGCCCGAGAAGAGCGCCGCGATGCGCAGCGTCGCGATCCAGTCCTGCTTCCAGACCGAGACGCCCGACCGCTGGAGGACGACCTGCACGACGACGTGTCCCGCGACGCAGCCCGCCGTCATCCCGAGGATGAAGCCCGCGACCCCGCCGATGTGATAGCCGACGAGGCAGCCCGCGACTTTGCCCGCGAGGCTCGCCGCGTTCGACACCGCGAGCGCCTTCGTGTTCCCGAGCGCGAGCAGGGCGCGATCCGAAGCGTGCGTCAGCATCAGGAACCAGAACGGCAGCATCAGCAGCACGGTCATCCAGCCCGCGTCCGCGTACCGGTCGTCGTAGAGCACGTCGAAGAATGCGGGAGCGAGCAGCGCCATGCCGAGCAGCACGAACTCGGAGCACGGCAGGAACCACGACCGCACTCGCGCGAGCTCGTGCGCCAGGCTCGAGCGGTCCGCGCGGACGCGCGCGGCGAGCAGCGGGTACACGACGCTGCCCGACAGCATCGAACCGACGAGCGGCGCGAGCGAAGCGAGGTTGAGCGCCGTCCCGTACACGCCGAGCTCGTCGTTCGGGACGAGCTTGCCGAGCAGGATGCGGTCGATCTGCGCGGCGAAGAACGTGATCAGCGTGCTGACGAAGATCCAGCGCCCGAAGTGGAAGAGCTCCCGCCGCGCTCCCGCATCGAGGGCGAAGCGGTTGCCTGGTCCCTCCAGGACCACGTGGCTCAGCACGGCTTTCCCCGCCGCGTTGGCGAGCCCGCCGGCGACGAGCGCCCAGAGCGAGCGCTCGTACCACGCCCAGGCGAGCATGACGACCACGCCGAACACCTGCGCGCCGAGCTCGACGAGCGTCCGCCGCGCGTAGCGCATGTGCCGGTTCGTCGTGAAGACCTTCGTCGAATTGAAGCCCGCGAGCACGGCGGACCCGGCGGCCCACGGGAGCACGACGGCGAGCTCCGGCGTCGCGTAGTAGCCCGCGAGCAGCGGCGCAGAGGCGCACGCGACGAGCCAGAGCGCGACCCCGCGCAGGATCTGCAGGGTCCACGCCGTGTCGAGGAACGTGCGGTCGTCGCCGCGCGAGCTGTGGATGATGCTCGGCCCGATCCCGATGTCCGAGAACATCGTCAGACCCTGGATGAACACGTTGACGAGCAGCATCACGCCGAAGTGCTCGGGCGCGAGCAAGCGCGCCAGCACGAGGTTGCTCGCGAGACGCAGCGCCTGCCCTGACCCGTAGCCGATCACCGTCCACAGCGTGCCGCTGACCGCGCGCTCG
This sequence comes from Planctomycetota bacterium, assembly GCA_016714045.1. Lineage (GTDB taxonomy): Bacteria > Planctomycetota > UBA1135 > UBA1135 > JADJNY01. The sequence goes on from JADJNY010000002.1 coordinate 439,240, forward strand.
CCGAGGCGCGCGTGCGGCAGTCCGCTGTTCGCGGGCGCGGCGGGGGTGGCGTCGGGGTGGCGGTCACGTTCGGGACGTTCGGGAAGGGGGCATCGTACTCGGCGCGCGAGGATAGTCCGCGCGCGCCGGCCGCGCGAGCGGGGCCTAGGGCTTCGACCCTCCGCGCGGAGGAACGGCGTGAACGCGTCGAGCATCGCGCGCGCTTCACGGTCGGCGTCGTGGCGCTCGAGCACGCGCGCGCGGCCCGCGGCGCCGAGCCGCGCGAGTTCCTCCGGCCGGGCCTCGAGCGCGGAGCGGAGCGCCTTCGCGAGCGCCGTCGCATCGCCTGGCTCGACGAGCCATCCGTCGACGCCGGGCTCGACGAGCTCGGGCACGCCGCCGACGCGCGTCGCGACGACGGGCCGCCCGAGCGCGAGCGCCTCCATGATCACGACGGGGAGCCCTTCGCCGAGGCTCGGCAGCACGAGCGCGCGCGCGGCGGCGAGCTCCTCGCGCACGCCGGCGCCGTCGAGCCAGCCGCGCAGCACGACCCGGCGCGCGAGCTCGGGGTCGGCGAGCGCGCGCTCGATCGCGCCGCGCAACGGACCGTCGCCGACGAGCGCGAGCTCGAACTCGACGCCCTCCGTGGCGAGCGCGCGCGCGGCCTCGAGCAGGATGGGCAGGCCCTTTTCCGGGCTCCACCGCGCGACGCACACGAGGCGCCGCGCCGCGGGGACGGGCGTCGCGCGCGCCGCGAGGAAGTCCTCCGCGAGGCCGCAGCGCACGACGCGGATCGGCGTGTCGGCGCCAGAGGGCCGCAGGCGTTCGAGCTCGCGGCGACCGTAGTCGCTGACCGCGACCGCGAAGCGCGCGTGCTGGAGCTTCCTCGGCAACCCGATCGCGAGCGGCGCGTCGAAGCTCTCCGTCCCGTGCGCGGTGAAGCTGTAGCCCGGCCCGCCGAGCGCGGCGCACAGGAGCGCGACGGCCGTCGAGTTCGTGCCGAAGTGCGCGTGGACGTGCGTCGCGCCGCTCCCGCGCAGCCAGCGCTCGAGGAGGCACGCCTCCGCGAGGTAGGCGAGGTGGCGCGCGAGGCCGCGGTCCGAGCGCCGACCGAGCGCGACCGCGAGCCCGAACGCGCGCGAGAAGCGCACGGGCGCGTGAGGAGCGTCGAGAGCGCCGCGCGGAGGAGCGCGCCGCGTCCGGCGCCGAGCAGCGCGCGCGTGCGCTTTGCTTCGGCCTGGTCCGCGGCCTCGACGAGCGGCTCCTCCACGGGTCGGATCGCGAAGCGGAGCACCTCGACGCCCGCGCGCTCCAGCGCGGCGATCTCGCGCCGGACGAACGAGTGGCTCGTCTTCGGGTACTGGTTGACGAGGTACGCGACCTTCATCGCAGGAGCTCGTGGAACCCGCTGAGTTCCGCGCGGAACGACGCCGCGTGGTGCCGGCCGTCCGCTCCGCACACGCGCACGGTCGTGACGTCGGTCCGTCCGACGCGCAGCGGGTCGTCGCCCCGGCAGTGGAGCGCGGGCCCCGTCGTGCACGCGTGCGCGTAGCCCGCCGCACGGACGGCGCGCGCGCTGCGCTCGTCGTGGTCGCCGTTCGGGTAGCAAAACGCGCGCACCGGTGCGCCGGTCCAGCGCTCGAGCGTCGCGCGCGATTCGGAAAGCTGGCGCTCGAGCTCGGCGTCGTCGAGCTCGGGCAGGAGCTCGTGGTCGACGGTGTGCGATCCCACCTCGTGGCCCGCGCGCGCGAGCGCTTCGACCTCCGCGCGCGTCATCGGCGCGAACTCCGCGGCACGGGCGGGCGGCGCGCCGCCGTCGAGCGCGTCGAGGCACACAAGGCGCTCCGCGCGGGGCACGCGCTTCATCCATTCGATCCAAACGCCGGCGCCTGCGCGTGCGTCGGGGCAAGCACCGGCGCCGGTGCGCGCGTCGGGCCACACGCCCGCGCCAGCGCGCGCGTCGGGCGCGACCGCGGAGCGTTCGTCCGGTGCGAGCGCACGCGCCGCGCTCCGCTCGGCGACGGAACGCGCGCGCGTGGCGAGCCGCTCCAGCGCGTCCGGCCCCGCCGCGGCGAGCGCGAGCGCCGCGCGGTCGAACCACAGGAGCCCGCCCGATTCGACGAAGCCCGTCGTGACGTAGAACGTCGCGCGCGCGCCGTGGCGCGCCAGGATCGGCGCGGCGACCGCGTGGTTGTCGCCGTACCCGTCGTCGAACGTGAGCACGACGAGCGGCCGCTCGCTCCCGCGCCCCGCGTCGAGGCGCGTCAGCGCTTCGCCGAGCGGCAGCACGGTCCGGTGCTCGACGAGCCAGCGCACTTCGTCCTCGAACGCGTCCGCGGGCATCACGAGCGTCGGGAACGGCAGGTCGCGGCAGCGTTCGCGCGGCAGCACGCGGTGGTACATGAGGACGGTGAGCCCGTCCCGGCGCTTGCGCTCGAGCGCGCCGACGACGCCCGCGAGGAGCGCGGCGCGGTCGACGAGCCTGCGCACGGCGTGCTTCGCGCTCATGACGGCCGCGCGCTCCCGCCCGGCCGCGCGGGCACGTCCTTGTACTCGATCCAGCGCGCGCGCCGTCCGCGGACACGGTTCAGCACGTACCGTACGATGCCCTCGAGTTCGGGCAGCTTCCCGAGCAGGCAGAACGTCGCGTACACGCGGCGCGCGCGCGGCGGATCGCCGTGGCGCTTCCGTGCGGCGAGGATCTGCAGGAAGATCACGCCGTACCCCGACGCGAGCACGCCGACGGCGACGAGGCGCGGCGTCCACGGCGCGATCGACGCGGGCAGCGCGAGCAGCCCGAGTATCGCGATCGGCACGCACGCGCCGAAGAAGAGCGCGCTGAACACGTGCCTCCGATGTCGCGCGCCGATGCTCGATCCCTGCCGCGCCCAGCTCTCCGCGGCTGTGTAGCCCGTGCGCACCGCGCGCTTCCACCATTGTCCGAAACGCGTCATCGCGGCGTCGTGCAAGGTCATCTCGGCGTCGACGCGCAGCACGCCGAGGCCGCGAGCGCGCAGGCGCGTGCACAAATCGGGCTCCTCGCCCGCGATCAGCGCGGGGTCGAAGCCGCCGACCGCGCGGAAGGCCTCGACGCGCATCAACGCGTCGCCGCCGCAGTCGGAGCCCGGCCCGATCGGCGTGTCCCACTCCAGGTCGCAGAGCAGGTTGTAGACGGACGCGTCGGGGTGCCGCTCGCGCCGACGACCCGCGACGACGGCGAGGCGCGGATCGCGCTCGAGCTCGAGGAGCCCGCGGTCGAGCCAGCGCGGATCGAGCTCGCAGTCGCCGTCGACGAACTGCACGAGCGCGACCTCCGGATGCGCCGCGACGAGCCGCTCGAAGCCCGCGTTGCGCGCGCGAGCGGCGGTGAACGGCACGGAGAGGTCGAGCTCGACGACGTCGATCCCGAACGAGCGCGCGAGCTCGACGCTGCCGTCCGTCGAGCGCGAGTCGACGTACACGCTCGCGGCGAACTGTCCGCGCGTCGCGACGAGCGCGCGACGCAGGCGCTCGCCTTCGTTGCGTCCGATCAGGACGAGTCCGAGGTCGTTCCTCGGCGATGCGCCGACGGACGTCATGGGAGCTCGAGCATCAGGGCGAAGCAGCGGATGTGCCGCACGAGGTACGGCGCGTGGCAGGCGACCTCGAGCCACTTCCCGGCCGATAGAACGGCGTGCAGAGCCGCGCGAGCGTGCGGGGGAGCGAGCGCCCGCCGCGCTCGTTCGCGTTCCACTGCCGCCAGTTGCCGCCGTCGAGGATCGCCGCGTCGGCGACCCGCGCGCCGGGGAACAGCGCCGCGACCTCGTCGACGCCCGGCCGCCACAACGTGTCGATCGGGTCGAAGTGCCGCGGATAGTCGTGCGGACCCGACACCAGGATCCGCCCGCCGGGCTGCACGAGCGAGCGGATCGCGTCGCAGAGCACCTTCCGGTCGGTGACGTGGTGGAGCACGTTGAAAATCATCGCGGTGCGCGGGCGGAGCTCGGCGAGGCGCGTGTGGAACGCGGGGTCGAGCAGGTCGCCGGCGAGGTCGATGCCCGGCGCCTCCTTCATGTCCGTGTGCCAGACGCGCCCACCGCGCGCCGCGAGCGGGGCGTGGATGTTCTCCTCGACCCACGGCTGCTCGCGCGTGCGGTACTCGAGCGTCGACGAGCCTACGTCGAGCACGGGGAAGAGCTCGCGATCCGGGATGCGCTCCAAGCGGGCGCGCAGCCAGCGTGCTTCGACGATCATCATCGGGTTGGTGAGTGTCGTGGACGCAGAGCTCGCAAGGAAGGGGCGGGGGAACCCGAGCGGCGTGCGTCGCGCGGGTCCGGATCGACGGAGGTCGGCGATCCCGACGCCGAGCCGCGCCGACTCGGCGGCGACGCGGGCCCACCGAGGCGCGTGAGCCGTGCGCCGCGGTCCACGTCGCGTCCGATGCACTCTCGACGCGCGCCGGTCGCGAGCGCAGAATCCGCGCGGCTCCCCGCATGAACGACCTCCCGCTCCTCGCGCGTCTCGCCCGGCCCTGGGTGCGGGCCGAACTCCCCGGCTGGTACCGCGTCTACTGCGCCATCGGTGGCGAGGACGAAACGCGCTGGACGTCCGCCGGCGAGCGCGTGTTCGAGAGCCGCTTCCACCCGCACCGCATGACCGTTCGGCTTTCGAACTGGTCGGAGCGCAAGTCGTGGTTCCTGGGCCGGTACTACGAGCTCGAGACGCAGCTCTTCCTCAGCGCCGCGCTCCGCCCCGGCGACGTCTTCGTCGACGTCGGCGCGAACATCGGGATGATCACGCTGCTCGGCGCGCACCGCGTCGGGCCGCCTGAGTCGGGCGGGCGCGTCATCTCGGTCGAACCGAACCCCGTCCCCGCGGACCGGCTGCGCAGGGTCCTCGCCGCGAACGGACTGAAGCACGTCGACGTGCGCGAGGTCGGCCTCTCCGATCGCGAGGACGTACTGGAATTGCGCGTCGTCGGCGCGCACACCGGCGCGGGCTCCTTCGCCGCGGTCGACGCGGGGAGCGAGCGCGAGGTCAGCTTCGCGAGGCGCGTGCCCGTGCTGCGCGGCGACGACCTGCTCGCGGACGTGCGCGGCGCCGCGGGGGCCGCGTGGACGATCAAGATCGACGTGGAGGGCTTCGAATGCCGCGTGCTGCGCGGCCTCGAGCGCACGTTGCGCGAGCACCGGCCCGCGCTGCTCACGGAAGCGATCGAGCCCCAGCTCGTCCGCGCCGGCGCGAGCCTGCGCGAGCTCTTCGCGCTGCTCGTGGGCCAGGGCTACCGCGCGCACGTGCTCGCGTCGCGGCGCGGCGGGCTCGGGAAGGAGCTCGCGCTCGCGCCGATCGAGGCGCCGGCGCCGGGCTTGCCCGACGACCTCGCGTGGATCGCGCCGGGGAGTCCGCACGAAGCCCGCCTCGCGGCCTTCGTGCGCTGACCCGGTTCCGGGTTCGCGCGGGACGCTCACGTCGTCTGCCGCGCCCGCTTCGGCGCCGCCAGAGCGGCCGCTTGCGCCGCGTGCAGCGCCGCGCGCAACCGCGCGGCGAGCACGCGCACGTTCGGCTCGAGCACCATGTTGTCGTGATTGCCCGGCACGACGACGACGTCGACGCCGCCCTGCACGTACGGCTTCCAGCCGTTGAAGTGCTCGACCCACGTGCCCTGCGTGTTGACGACGTGCTCCGGACCGAGCACGTACGCCTCGTCGAGCGGCGGGCGGAAGAGCGTCGCGCGGCCCGCGTACGCGCGGAGCTCGTAGCGCGCGAGCGCCGCGTAGAACGCGGTCTCGATGTTCGCCGTGCGGAACTCGTAGGGCCGCAGCTTCCCGAGCGGCTTGTTGACGAGGAGGCGCAGCTGGCGCTGCTTGTCCGCGAGCTTGCGCTTGATCGCGTCGGAGAAGAACGCGGTGCCCTGCTTCGCGAGGCGCTGGCGCGCGAGGCGCAGGCGCTTCCAGTACGTGAGCGGCGGCTCGCTCGTCGTCGGCGTGTCGAGCAGGACGAGCAGGCCGACCTCCTCGCCCAGCGCGGTGAGCTGCTGCGCCATCTCGAACGCCGTGATGCCGCCGCCGGAGTAGCCGCCGATCAGGTAGGGACCCTCGGGCTGCACCTGCTTCACGTCGCGCAGGTAGTCGCGCGCCATCTCCTCGAATGTCTCGTGCGGCGGCTCCTTGCCGTCGAGCCCGCGCGCTTGGATGCCGTAGACCGGTTGATCGGCGCCGAGGTGCGCCGCGAGGTGGCGCAGGTTCATCACGTTGCCGTACATCCCCGCGACGAGGAAGAACGGAGTGCGCGCCGTGCCCGCGTTGCGCGCGGCGCTCGACGAGTGCAGTGGCACGAGGAACGGGAGCTTCTTCGCGCGCTCCGCCGCGGCCGGCTTCGCGCCGGGCGCCGACTTCGCGTCGATCGCGGCCGCGGCGTCGCCGAGCTCGGCGCGCACGCGTTCGGCGCAGCGTTCGACCGTCGGCGCCTCGAACAGGAGCGACAGCGGGAACTCGAGCCCGTACTCCTTCTTGATGCGCGCGAAGAGGCGCACGGCGATCAGCGAGTACCCGCCGAGCTCGAAGAAGTCGTCGTGGACGCCGACCTTGTCGACGCCGAGGAGCTCCTGCCACAGCTGCGCGAGCTTCGTCTCGATCGCGTCGCGCGGCGCGACGTAGGTCGACGCGAGCACGGGGCGCTCGTATTGCGCGGGCGTCTCGGCGGCCTCGCGGCTCGTGCGCGCGAGGCGCGCGGCGAGCACGCCGAGGTCGATCGACGTCACGAACACCGCGGGGCCGGGTGGCGCGGCGAGCACGCGCTCGAACGCCTCGACGCCCTCGCTCGGCAGGATGCCGTGGTGCACGAGCTCGACGAACGTCGCGTCGACGTGCGCGGCTGGTTCCTTCTTGCGCGGCTCGGCGCGAGCCGCCGCCGGTCGGGCGAGCGCCTTCGTGTCCGCGAGGCGGCGCACGCTGAACTCGTCGACCTCGACGCACACGCGGCCCGTCTCGTCGGTGATCGAGAGGTCGAACGACGCGAGGTCGGAGGTCGTCGCGCGGCTCGGACGCAGGCGCGCGTGGCTGAAGCCGCGCGCGGGGAGCGGCGCGTGCACGCGCACCGCGCCGTACGCGAGCGGCGCCCAAAATGCGTCGGGCGTCCAGCCGGGGATCGCGGGCAGCGCGAAGCCCGTCGCGAGGTCGAGGAGCGCCGGGTGCAGCGCGTACGCGTCGAGATCGGCGGCGAAGCGCGCGTCGAGCTCGAAGCGCGCGAGCACCTCGCCGTCGCCGTGGGCGACCTCGCGCAAGACCTGCCAGCGCGGACCGAAGCGCAGATGGCGTTCCTGCGGCGCTTGCGCGCCCAGCTTCCTCGCTTCGGCGGGGCCGGGCCGCGCGCAGCGTGCACGCGTCGCGGCGAGGTCGAACGCGGCGGGTGCGGCGCGGAGCGCACGGCCGCGGCCCTGCGAATGCACGACGGCGGAGTTCGCGGGGCCGCTCTCGATTTCGAACGCGAGCTCGCCCGCGTCCTCGGTCACGCGGCAGCGCACGGCGAGCGGCGCGCCGTCCGGGACGACAAGCGGCGCCAGGAACACGACGTCGCAGAGCTCGACGCCCGCGTCCTGCGCGTCGCGGGCCGCGAGGAGCTCGCGCAGCGCCGCGCGCGCGAGCTCGAGCTGTCCCGTGCCCGGCAGAACGGCCGTTCCGTCGTTCAGTCGGTGCTCGTCGAGCACCCACGTCGTGCGCGCATCGAGCGCGTTCTCGAACACGGTCTCGCGCGCGGTCGTCGACGCGCGCTCGCCGAGCAGCGGGTGGAGCCGGCGCGGGCGGGCGTCGACGGCGCACGCGCCGGGTGCGGAGCGCGCCCCGGTCGCGAACCGCGCATCGGGGCGTTCGTCACGCGGGAGCTGGCGCGCGGCCATGCCGACCTCTTGCCACACGCCCCACGCGAGCGCGAGCGTCGGCTTGCCCGACTGCGTGCGCGCCTCGGCGAAGGACAGAAGGAACGCGTTCGCGGCGGCGTAGTCGACCTGGCCCGCCGGACCGAGCACGCTGCTCGTCGACGAGAACACGACGAAGAGGTCGAGCGGCTCGCCGTGCAGGAGCTCGTCGAGCAAGAGCGTCCCGTGCACCTTGGGCGTGAAGACGCGGTCGATGCTCGCGGGATCCTTCGCGGAGAGGAGCGCGTCCTCGACGCGGCCCGCGGCGTGGAACAGGCCGTTCAGCGGCCCGAAGCGCGCGTGCGCGGCGTCGAGCAACGCGCGGAGCTCTTCGACGTTCGCGACGTCGGCGCGCGCGACGAGGACCTCGGCGCCGAGCGCTTCGAGCTCCACGAGCTTCGCGATGCGCTCGCGCAGCTCCGGTTCGGTGCGCTCGTCGGCGAGGAGCGCCGGCCAGCGCTCGCGCGCGGGGAACGGCGACGAGCCGCTGAGCACGAGCCGTGCGCGGCGCGTGCGCGCGAGGTGCTCCGCGAGCACGAGCCCGATGCCGCCGAGGCCGCCGGTGATCCAGTAGACGCCCTTTTCGCGCAGCGCGAGCGGGCCGAGGCGCGGAGCGTGCGCGCCGGCGCTTGCGGCGCTCGTCGCCGCGGCGTTCGCGGGCTTTGCGCTCGTGCTGCTCGTGCCGTTCGCGCTCGCGCCGTGCGTGCTGGGCTTCGCGCTCGTGCCGTTCGCGCTCGCAGCGGGGGCGCTGGCCTTGGGCGCGGCGTTCGCGCTGGCCACGACGCTCTGCACGTAGCGCGCTCCCTGGCGCCACGCGACGACCGCTTCGGCCTCGCCGCGCGCGGCTTCGGCGAGCAGCGCGTCGATCGCCGCAGCGTGCGCGGAAGCGAGCTCGCGCTCGTCCGCCGTCGCGGGCAGTTCGACGTCGACCGCGGTGCACGACAGGCCCTGCAGCTCCTTCGGCAGGACGCGGCAGGGGCCGAGCACGAGCGCCTTCGCAGGTTCCTCGATCCGCTCGCCCGCGACGCTCTGCAGCCCCGACGTGACGGTGACGAGGCGCACGGGGCCCTCGAGCGGGTTCGCCGCGAGCGCCTGGCCGAGGAAGAACAGGGAGTAGAAGCCGTGCTCCTGCACCCAGTGGAAGAAGGTCGTCGTGACCTCGGTCTCGGCGTTGCGGCGCGCGAGCCACAAGTGCGCGATCGTGTCCGGGAGGCGCCCTTCCTTCGCGAGGTCCTCCCAGAGCCACGCGACGTGCTCGCGCTCCTGCGGCACGACGGTGTAGAGGTCGTCCGCGACGCGCTCGAAGAACTCGCCCTCGCGCACCATCACGACGCGATGGCTGCTCGCGCGCAGGCGCTCCGCGAGCGCGTCGGCGAGGCCGTCCTCGTCCGCGAACACGAGCCAGGAGCCGGTGTCGCGCTCCGCCCCCGACGGCGCGGCAGCGCGCCACACGGGCGCGTGGATCCAGCGCTCGAGGTCGTCGAGCTTCTCGAGCGCGTCCCCGCTGCCCGCGCCCGCGTCGCTCGCGCGGCCGGGCTCGATCCAGAAGCGCTGGCGCTCGAACGGATACGTCGGCAGCGGAACGCGCGCGCGCGCCTCGCCGCGGTGGAGCGCCTTCCAGTCGAGCGCGACGCCGAGCGTCCACGCGCGGCCGAGCGCGAGGCGGAACACGGCGGTGTCCTCGCTCGCGTCGTCGCGCGCGCGCATCGACGCGAGCACGGTGCGGCCGAACGCCGCGTCGCCGGAGAGGCGCGTCAACGACGACAACGTCGTGCCCGGCCCGAGCTCGACGTACACGCGCCCCGGCTCCGCGCGCAGCGTCTGGACGCAGCGCGAGAAGAGCACGGTGTTGCGCAGGTGCCGCACCCAGTACTCGGGGTCCGTCGCTTCCTCCGCGGTGATCCAGCGGCCCGTGAGGTTCGACAGGAACGGGATCTTCGGCGCGGAGAGCTTCAGCGAGCGCAGGTACGCGCGAAACGCGGGCAGGATCGGCTCGAGCAGCGCCGAGTGCGCCGCGATCGCGATGTGGATGCGGCTCGATTCGACGCCGCGCTCGGCGAGGCGCGCTTGCAGGCGCTCGATCGCCGCGGCGGGGCCGGACGCGACGCTGAGGCCCGGCGCGTTCTCGACGGCGAGGGCGAGCTCCGCGTCGAGCAACGGACGCAGCTCGTCCGCCGCGAGCTGCACGGAGAGCATGCCGCCGGGCTCGACCTGTTCGAACAGCTTGCCGCGCAGCGCGACGAGCCCGAGCGCGTCCTTCAGCGTGAAGACGCCCGCGATGCACGCCGCGGTGTTCTCGCCCATGCTGTGGCCGAGCAGCGCCGCGGGCTGCACGCCGTGCGCCATCCACAGGCGCGCGAGCGCGTACTCCGTCGCGAAGAGCGCGGGGAGCTGCACGGACGGCCGTTCGAGCTCGCGCACGGCCCACTCGCGGTCCGCGTCGGCCGGGAAGAGCACGCGGCGCAGCGTCGCGGCGAGGGCGGGCTCGGCGAGCGCCAGGCATTCTTCGATCGCCGCGCGGAAGACCGGCTCGTCCGCGTGCAGGCCGCGGCCCATCGCCGGGTGCTGCGCGCCGCCGCCGGGGAAGAGGAACACGACGCCGGGCGCCTTCTGCGCCGCCTGGTTCGTCGCGGTGCGCGCGGGATCGGGACGTTCGAGGAGAAGGAGCAGCTCCGCGCGGTCGCGCGCGGCGTACGCGCGGCGCCACGCGAACGCGCGACGGCCCTCTTGCAGCGTCCACGCGACGTCGCCGAGCTCGAGCTCGGGGTGCGCGAGGAGGTGCGCGCGCAGGCGCGCCGCCGCGGCGTCGAGCGCCGTGCTCGTGCGCGCGCTCTGCACGATGACGGGCCACGGGCGCGTCGGTGCGGTGCGCGCGCGCTCGGGCGCTTCCTCGAGCACGACGTGCGCGTTCGTGCCGCCGACGCCGAGCGAGCTCACGCCCGCGCGACGGGGCGACGCGCCGCGCTTCCACGGCGCGAGCGCCGCGTTGACGCGGAACGGGCTCGACGCGAAGTCGATCTCGGGGTTGGGCGCCTCGTAGTGCAGGCTCGGCGGCAGTTCGCCGTGGCGGAGCGCGAGCGCCACCTTGATGAAGCTCGCGACGCCGGCGGCCGTGTCCGTGTGGCCGATGTTGCCCTTGACCGAGCCGAGGCCGCAGAAGCCGCGCCGGTCCGTCGTCGCGCGGAAGGCCTGCGTGAGCGCCGCGACCTCGATCGGGTCGCCGACTGCGGTGCCGGTGCCGTGCGCTTCGACGTAACCGATCGTGTCGGCGGAGATGCCCGCGACGCCGATCGCCTGGCGCACGGCTTCCGCCTGGCCGTCGACGCTCGGCGCGAGGTAGCCCGCCTTCATCGCGCCGTCGTTGTTGATCGCGGAGCCGCGGATCACGGCGTAGACGTGGTCGCCGTCGGCGAGCGCTTCGTCGAGCCGGCGCAGGACGACCACGGCCGCGCCGCTGCCGAACACGGTGCCGCGCGAGCGGTGGTCGAACGCGCGGCAGCGTCCGTCGGGCGAGAGGATCTCGTTCTCGTGGAAGAGGTAGCCCGTGCGGTGGGGGAGGTGGATGCTGACGCCGCCCGCGAGCGCCATGTCGCACTCGCCGCTCAAGAGGCTCTGGCACGCGAGGTGGATCGCGACGAGCGACGTCGAGCACGCCGTCTGCACGTTCACGCTCGGGCCGCGCAGGTCGAGGTTGTACGAGACGCGCGTCGAGAGGAAGTCCTTGTCGTTCCCCGTGTGCCGCAGGAGGAAGAGGCCGACGTCCTCGACGAGCTTCGGGTTCGTGAGGAGGTTGAAGGCCATGTACGCGGCCATCCCGGAGCCCGCGAACACGCCGATCGAGCCCGCGAAGCCCTCGGGCGGGTGCCCGGCGTCCTCGAGCGCCTCCCACGCGCACTCGAGGAAGTGTCGCTGCTGCGGGTCCGTGATCGCGGCGTCCTTCGGGCTGAACCCGAAGAAGGCGGCGTCGAAGTGCTCCATGCCCTCGAGCACGACGCCGCGCTTCACGTAGTTGCGGCGCTTCAGGAGCGCGGGCGAAACGCCGGCCTTGGCGAGGTCCTCGTCCGACAGGTCGCGGATCGACTCGACCCCGCCTTTCAGGTTCGCCCAGTACTGCTCGGGGGACGAGGCGTCCGGGAGGTGCACGGCGATCCCGACGACGGCGAGGTCGTAGCCGGGCGATTCGGGCTCGGAGCCGGGAGACGAAGACATGGGCAAGGGAGGCGGTGCGAGGGCGCGGTCCGACGACCGGAAGGCCCGTCCGGCCGGTCCGCGGCCGCGGAGCCTGCCTCGGGCGACGAAAGAGGGGCGGGAAGACTCCGGATCGGCTGCAACCCGTGCCGATCCTGAGCGCGCGGGATTCTATCCAGCCGCACCGACGGGACCACGCCGAGAACGGGCCCCGATCCGCACGCATCGTCGTGGAGCTTCCGCGCGCTCGGAGTCCCACGTCACGTGCGGAGTCCCCGTTCTCGGAACGGCGTCCATGGCGATGCGCGGACCGCCCCTCTACCCTCTCCGGCCCGTTCGAGCTCCTCCCGCTCCGCTGTTCCGTGCTCCGCTCGCGATGACCGCCCCGTCCACGACCTCCACGAGTCGAGCTCCCCGTTCGCGGGCATGGAGCCTCGTTGCGTGGACGCTGCTCGCGGCTGCGTTCCTCGTGCGCGTCCTCCCGTTCCTCGAGCCGTCGACGCGCCTCCTGCGCCAGTACCCGACGGAGGACGGCTATCTGATGCTCACGATCGGGCGCAACCTGGCGCTCGGGAACGGCATGAGCACCGCGGAAGGGACGATCCCGACGAACGGGACGCAGCCGCTCGCGACCTTCCTCTATGCAGCGGGCTACGCGCTCTTCGACGGCGGCAAGGTCGCGGGCGTCGCGTTCGCGCTCGTGCTGCAGGTGCTCGCGGGCCTCGCGACCGTCTTCGCGCTCCATCGGCTCGCGCGCCGGCTGCTCGCGAGCGAAGGCGAGCGCGCGGGGTTCGCCGCCGGGCTCGCGGCGGTGCTCTGGTACGTGAGCCCGCTCGCGACCGCGCACGGGTTGAACTGCCTCGAGACGGGCTTCTACGGCCTCGCGGTCGTGCTTTTCGCCGACGCGTTCCTGCGTCGGCACCCGGTCGGCGGCGGAGGCGGCTATCGGCGCGCGCTCGAGGCGGGCGCGTGCGCGGGTCTCGTCCTCTGGGTGCGGCTCGACGCCGTGTTCCTGCTCGCCGCGGCGTGCCTCGCGTGGGCGTTCCTCGACGGCAGAGCGCGGCTTTCGTTCGACCGCGCGCGCTTCCTGCAGGCGAGCGCGCTTGGCGTCGTCGCCACCTTGGTCATCGCGCCGTGGCTCGTCCACAACCGCATCGAGTTCGGGAGCTTCATGCCGATCTCGGGCCGTGCGGAGTCGTGGGCCGCGGGCTTCGGCTCGAACCTCCCGCACCTCGCCGCCGTGCTCGCCGAGTACGTGCTGCTCGTCGTGCAGATCCCAGCGCGGCTCGAGCTCCACCCCGCGGTGGTCGCGGGCGGCGCCGTCGTCGCCGTCGCGTTCGTGGCGCTCGTCGTGCGCGCACTGCGCGGAGCGCCCGCCGCGCCGCGGCTCGTCGCGCTCGTCGTCGGTCTCTACGCGCTCGGGATGTGCGGCTACTACGGCCTCGTGTTCGGCGCGCCGTGGTTCCTGTCGCGCTACTTCTTCCCGCTCTCCGCCTTCACGGCGATCGTGCTCGGCGCGGCGATCGCGCGCGGGCTCGAGCAGCGTCCGCCGCGCGCGATCGTCGCCGCCGCGGCTGCGCTCGTCGTCGCCGCGGCGACGTTCCTGCACGTGCGCACGTGGCGGCGCGGTCTCGACCACCAGCACCTGCAGGTCGTCGAGTGGGTCACCGCGAACGTCCCCGAGTCGACGTGGGTCGCCGCGGTGCAGACGGGCACTGTCGGCTACTTCCACGACCGCACGATCAACCTGGACGGCAAGGTGAACCCCGAAGCGCTCGCGGCCGTGCTCGCGCGCAGGATCCCGCAGTACGTCCTCGGGAAGCCCGTCGAGTACATCGCCGACTGGGAAGGCGTCGCGGGCTGGGCCGAGCTCCCCGAATTCGAAGGCCGCTTCGAAGTGCTCGTGCACGACCGCGAGAAGAACCTCGCCGTGTTGCGGCGGAAGGACGCGCATGGACGCTGACCGCAAGCCCTCCGCCTGGACGCCGCGTCGCGCGCTCGTCGCCGCGCTCGTGCTCGTCGTCCTCGCCGTCGCGTACCTCGCCGTGAGCGCGGGTCCGCCGCCGATGGACGGCCACGGACGCCAGCTCTTCGGCCTGTGGCGCACGCGGCACGTCGTGGTCGCGCTCGCGCTCGCGTGGGGCTCGATCGCGCTCGTCGTGTGGTCCTTCGGACCGCGCGCCCGCGCGCGCTTCGTCGCGCTGAACGTGTCGTTCGCCGGGTTCTGGCTCCTGCTCGAGGCCGTCGGGCTCGCGGGCGTCGTCTCGTACCCGAAGCTCCTCGGCGGCGTCGCGCACGAGCAACTCGGCACGCGGCCGCAGCCGAACGTCGACGTGCAGGGCGTCGCGCGCGAGGACCTCGCGACGTCGTGGAACCTGCCGCGCGAGCCGATCCCGTTCCACTTCCAGACCGACCACCGCGGCTTCCGCAACGCGGAGGACCGCGATGCGGCCGACATCTACTGCCTGGGCGACTCGTTCCTCGTCGCGGGGCTCGTCGCGCAGGACGCGATCGTGCCCGCGGTGCTCGAGCGCGACCTCCGCCGCCCAACGATGGGCGTCGCGCTCGTCGGGCTGTCGCCGCAGGCGGAGGCGCAGCTCCTGCTCGACACGCAGGTGCCATTCGAGGGCCGGCTCGTGCTCCACTTCGTGTTCGAAGGGAACGACCTGCTCGATTCCGCGGCCTGGCGCAGCGGAAAGAAGGGCGAAGCGCCGTCGTGGAAGGAGCGCACGCTCGCGAACCAGCTCGTCGTGCGTGCGCAGCTCCTGACGCAGCCGCAACCCGCGTACGTCGAGCGCCGCACGGGCTGGATCGGCGACGAGGCGTACCGCTTCGGTTGGCTGAAGAACTCGTTCGAGGGCCTCGAGGGCGAGTTGCAGCCGATCGCGGACAAACTCGCGCTGCTCGCGGGCCGCGTGCGCTCCGCGGGCGGCGAGTACGCGGTCGTGATCGTCCCCGACAAGCTGCGCGTGCTCGGTCCGTCGTGCCGATTCCCCGCGGACAGCGAGGTCGCGGACTGGAAGAGCCACTGCGGGCCGATCCCCGAGTTCCTCGCGCGCTGGAGCGCGACTTCGGGCATTCCCGTGCTCGACCTGACCGAGCCCTTGCGCGCCGCGACGCGCGCGGACGACGTGCCGTGGTTCCCGGCGGACACGCACTGGAACGCGACCGGCCATCGCGTCGCCGCGCAGGCGATCGCGGCGTGGGAGCCCGTGCAGCGCTTCGCGCAGAAGGCGCGCTGAGCGATGTGCGGCATCTCCGGAGCGATCGGGATCCTCTCCCCCGAACTCGTCGCGGGCGTCCAACGCGCGCACGCGGCGCTCGCGCACCGCGGGCCGGACGGCGAGGGAACTTGGCTCTCGGACGGGGCCGCGGACGCGCCGCGCGTGCTCTTGCAGCACCGGCGCCTCGCGATCCTCGACTTGTCGCCGCTCGGCGCGCAGCCGATGGCCGAGCGGCCGGAGCACGCGCTCGATGGTGCGGCCCCCGCGCGCTCGCCGGCGCCGCGCAGCATGATCGCGTACAACGGCGAGCTCTTCGGCCACCGCGAGCTGCGCGCGGAGCTCACGGCGCGCGGCGCGCGCTTCGCCGGCCGCTCGGACACCGAAGTGCTCATCGCGGCGCTGCGCGCGCACGGCGCGGACGCGCTCGGGCGGCTGCGCGGCATGTTCGCGTTCGCCTGGTACGACGCGGAGCGGCGCGAAGTGTTGCTCGCGCGCGACCGCATGGGCAAGAAGCCGCTCTACGTCGCCGAGGTGGAGCGCGACGGACGGCGCGCCGTGCTCTTCGCGTCGGAGGTGCGCGCGCTGCTCGCGACGGAGCACGTCGAGCGCCGCCTCGACCCCGCGGGGCTCGCGACCTATCTGTGGAACGGCTTCGTCCCCGGGCCGGGCACGATCGTGCGCGGCGTGCGGCACATCCCGCCCGGGACGTTCGCGCGCGTCGAGCTCGACCGCCCGCGCGTCGAACCGCGCCGCTACTGGTCGATCCCGCGCGCGCCCGCGGCCGCGAACGACGACCCGCGTCCGCTCGCGGAGGAGCTCGCGCGCGCGGTCGCGCTGCGGCTCGAGAGCGACGTGCCGCTCGGCGTGTTTCTCTCCGGCGGCGTCGATTCGAGCGCCGTCGCCGCGCTCGCCGTGCGCGCGGGCGCCGGCGAAGTGCGCACGTTCAACGTCGCGTTCGACGAAGCCGAGTTCGACGAGTCGCGCTGGGCGCGCGCGGTCGCGGAGCACCTCGGCACGCGGCACGTCGAGCTGCGCCTCACGTCCGCGCGCTTCCGCGAGCGGCTCCCGGACGCGCTCGCGAGCCTCGACCAACCCACGTTCGATCAGGTCAACACGTGGTTCGTGAGCCGCGCCGTGCGCGACGCGGGCGTCGTCGTGGCGCTCGCGGGAGCGGGCGGCGACGAGCTCTTCGGCGGCTACAAGAGCTTCCAAGACCTGCCGCGCGCGGCGCGCTGGGCCCGGCGCGCCGCGAACGTGCCCGAGCACCTGCTCCGCGCCGGCGCGCGCGCGGTCGCGCGCGCGAAGGTCGGCCGCTTCGGCGCGGTGCCGCCGCAAACCCGGTGGGGGAAGCTCGGCGACCTGCTCGCGGCGCGCGGCGACCTCGTCGCGTCGTATCAGGTGTCGTACGCGCTCTACACGCGCGCGTTCCTCGCCGAGCTCGCGCCCGCGCTCGCGCGTTCGGCCGGCGTGCGCGACGGACTCCTCGCGGACCGGCGCGCCGAGCTCGCGCGCGCCGTCGAAGGCGAGCCCGAGCTCGCGGGCATCGCGCACCTCGAGCTCGAGACGTTCCTCGGCGACCGGCTCCTGCGCGACACGGACGCCGCGAGCATGAGCGTCGGCCTCGAGGCGCGCGCGCCGTTCGTCGACGCGATCGTCGTGGAGCGCGCGTGCGCGCTCGGCCCCCGCGCGCGCTTCGCGCCGCTCGGGAAGAAGGAGTTTCTGCGCGAGCACGTGCTCGAGGCCTGCGGGCTCGACCGCGCGCTCTTCGAGCGCCCGAAGTCGGGCTTCGTGCTCCCGTTCGAGCGCTGGTGCCGCGCGGAGCTCGCCGGCGAGGTCGAGGGTGCCTTCCTGGACGCGGCCCGCTGGGAGGAGCTCGGCCTCGCGCCCGGCGCAGTCGCGCGCCTGTGGTCCGCGTTCTCGTCCGGCGCGCCCGGTCTCTACTGGTCGCGCGTCTGGGCGCTCTTCGTGCTCTCGCGTTGGTGCCGCGCGCACCGCATGCTGCCGTGACGAACGCACCGAAGCCCATGCAACGCCCCGGACAGTACGTGCTGATCACCCCGTGCCGCGACGAGGCCGCGTTCGCGCGCCGCACGCTCGACAGCGTCGTCGCGCAGACTCGGCGGCCCGACCTGTGGCTCGTCGTCGACGACGGCTCGACGGACGCGACGCCGGCGATCCTCGCCGAGTACGCCGCGCGCCATCCGTGGATCCGCGTGCTGCGCCGCGAGGACCGCGGACGCCGCAGCGTCGGCCCCGGCGTCATCGAGGCGTTCGACCACGGTTGGAACGCGGTGCGCGACCTCGGGCACGAGTACCTGTGCAAGTTCGACCTCGACCTCGAGCTCCCGCCGCGCTACTTCGAGCTCCTGCTCGCGCGTTTCGAGGCCGATCCGCGCCTCGGCACGTGCAGCGGCAAGCCGTGGTTCGTCGACGAGCAGGGCGCGCTCGTCAGCGAGGGCTGCGGCGACGAGATGTCGGTCGGCATGACGAAGCTCTACCGTCGATCGTGCTTCGACGCGATCGGAGGCTTCGTGCACGCGGTGATGTGGGACGGCATCGACTGTCACCGCTGCCGCATGCTCGGCTGGAAGGCGGCGAGCTTCGACGACGAGGAGCTGCGCTTCCTGCACCTGCGCGCGATGGGTTCGAGCGACGGCGGCTTGTGGCGCGGTCGCGTGCGCCACGGACGCGGGCAGTGGTTCATGGGCACGGGCCCGCTCTACATGTTCGCGAGTGCCTTGTTCCGCATGACGCGGCCGCCGTTCGTCGTCGGCGGGTTCGCGATGGGCTGGGGCTACTCGCGCGCGGCGTTCGAGCGCGCGCCGCGCTACGACGACCCCGAGTTCCGCCGCTTCTTGCGCGCGTACCAGCTCGACGCGCTCGTGCGCGGCAAGCGCGCGGCGACGGAGCGGCTCGACGCGCGCCAGGCGGCCGCGTGGAGCGGCGGCGCGCCGGCGCACGCGCGTGCGCAGTCGAGCTCCGCCGGCTCGACCCGTTGAGCCATGGCGCGCTCGACCGCATCCGTGGACGCTCCCGCGCAGGCCACTCTGCCTGCGATCGAGCTCTACGGCGTGCGGTTGCACGCGCTGACCGAGGCGCAGTGCGTCGAGCACGTCGTGCGCGAGCTCGACGCGGGCCGCGGCGGCTGGGTCGTCACGCCGAACCTCGACCACCTGCGCCGGCTCGTGCGCGAACGCGAGTTCGCCGAGCTCTGCGCGGGCGCCGACCTCGTCGTGCCCGACGGCATGCCGCTCGTGTGGGCCGCGCGCGTGCAGGGGACGCCGCTCTCGGAGCGCGTCGCGGGCTCGAACTTGATCTGGAGCCTCTCCGCGGCGTGCGCGCGGACGGGACGGAGCGCGTACTTCCTCGGCGGCGACGAGGGCACGGCCGAGCGCGCGGCCGCGGTGCTCGCGGAGCGCTACCCGGGCTTCCGGTGCGCGGGCACGCGCCGGCCGCCGTTCGGGTTCGAGGACGACCCCGCGGAGATGGCCGCGATCGTCGACGCGCTCGTCCGCGCGGAGCCCGCCGTCGTGTTCGTCGCGCTCGGTTCGCCGAAGCAGGAGCGCCTGATCCGCGCGCTGCGTTCGCACCTGCCGCACGCGTGGTGGCTCGGCATCGGCATCAGCTTCAGCTTCGTCGCGGGCACGGTGCGGCGAGCGCCGCCGTGGGTGCAGAAGCTCGGGCTCGAGTGGCTGCACCGGCTCGTGCAGGAGCCGCGACGGCTCGCACGGCGCTACCTCGTGCAGGGCCTGCCGTTCGCGGCGGTGCTCTTCGCACGCGCCGCGTGGCGCCGCGTGCGCGGGAGGGGCGCGTGAGGGCCGCAGAGGACTGCGCGAACGGCGCGGAAGAGCGCGGGAGCGACGCAGAGGACTGCGCGAACGCGAAGGCGGCTCGGTCGAGCGTGGCCGGTGCCGCGGCGCGCTGGCCGCTCGCGCCGTCGGGCTGGTCGCTGGCCCCGGGTGCGATCGCCGTCTGGCGCGTCGAACTCGACCCCGGCGCGCTCGACGACGCGACGCTCGACGCGGATGAGCGCGGGCGCGCGGTGCGCTTCCACCGCGAGCTCGACCGCCGCCGGTTCGTCGCGGCGCACGCCGGGTTCCGGCGCGTGCTCGCGCGCGTGAGCGGCCGCGCGGCGGGCGCGCTCTGCTTCGAGCTCGGCCCGCACGGCCGTCCCGCGGTCGTCGAGCACGGCCTCGGCGCCGAGTTCGACGCGAACCTCGCGCACGCGGGCGCGCTCGCGCTGGTCGCGACGAGCCGCGCGGGCCGCGTCGGCGTCGACGTCGAGGAGCTCGCCGCGCTCGGCGACCTCGACCTGCTCGCCGAGAGCGTCCTCGCGCCGCCGGAACGCGCGGCGTTCGCGCGGCTCGCGGAGCGCGAGCGCGCTTCGTGGATGGTCCGTGTCTGGGCGCGCAAGGAGGCCGTGCTCAAGGCACTGGGCACCGGCCTTTCGCTCGCTCCCGAGCGCGTCCGGCTCGACGGCGACCGCGCGCTCGTCGACGGCAAGGACGTGGGCCATTGCGTGCTCGACCTCGACGTCGGCGCGGAGCGCGCGGCCGCGCTCGCGCTGACCGAGGACGTCGCCGCCCGCGAGTTCGTCCTCGACCGCTGGAGTGTCGCGTGACGATCCCGTGCGCCGCTTCGCGCTACGCTCCCTTCGGCGTTGTTGGCCCCGAACGCGAGGGCTAGCATCGCGCGCTTCCTCGGCACCGCTCGCGCGCGGCTTCCTCGCGCCACCCGACCCATGAACCAGAACGACGCGACGATCCTCCTGCCCCTCACGCCGCTCCAGCAGGGGATGCTCTTCGAGCACCTCTCCCACGCGGTGGCCGGCGTCGACGTCGAGCAGATCGTCGGTCGACTCGACGAACCGATCGAGGCCGCGCACCTCGAGGCCGCGCTGCACGACGTCGTCGCCCGCCACGAAGCGTTGCGCACGAGCTTCCGCTGGGAAGGCCTCGAGTCTCCCCGCCAGGAGGTCCAGGCCGCCGTCCGCGTGCCGTTCGAGTTCGAGGACTGGAGCACGTTCGCGCCGAACGACGTCGAGCCGCGCTGGAGCGACCGTCTCCTCGCCGAGCGCGAGCGGGGCTTCGACCTGACGAGCGCGCCGCTCCTGCGCGCGCTCTGCGTGCGCACGGGCCCCGCGCGGCACCGCCTGCTCTTGACGTTCCACCACCTCTTGATGGACGGGCGATCGTTCCCGCAGGTGCTGCGCGAGCTGTTCGTGCTCTACGAAGCGCGCGTCGCGGGACGCGCGGTCGCGCTGCCGCCCGCCCGGCCGTTCCGCGAGCACGTCGACGCCCTCGCGCGGCGCGAGCGCGCCGGCGACGAGGACTTCTGGCGCCAGGCGCTGCACGGCGCGCGCATGCCGACCACGCTGGCGCTCGCGGCGCCGGAGTCGGGCTCCGCGTCCGGCGCCGGAGCACGGCACGAGCGCGTCACGCGCCTCGCGCGCGAGACGACGGCGCGTCTGCGCCAGCTCGGCGAGCAACACGGTCTGTCGCTCGGCACGCTGGTGCAGGGCGCGCTCGCGCTGCTCGTCGCGCGCTGCTCGGGCGAGGACGACGTGGTGTACGGCGCGGTGCGCGCCGGCCGGCGTTCGACGGTCGCCGGCGCGGACGAGATCGTCGGCGTCTTCATCAACACGCTGCCGGTGCGCGCGCGCGTCGCGGCGAACGAGCCGTGGATCCCGTGGATGCAGCGCTTCCGCGCCGAACAGGCCGCCGTGCGCCCGCACGAGCTCGCGTCGCTCGCCGAGATCCAACGCTGGGCGAAGCTCTCGGCCGGCACGCAGCCGTTCGAGCTCCTGCTCGTGTACGACCACGCGCTGCTCGACACGCTCGTGCACGACGGCGTGCCGGGCGCCGGACGCAAGCGGCACTTCGAGATGCTCGAGCGCACGGGCTACCCGCTGACGGTGTACGCGTACGGCGAGCCCGAGCTCTACCTGAAGCTCGCGTGGGACGAGCGCCGTCTGCGCGAGGCCGACGGCGAGCGCCTGCTCGGTTACCTCGCGACCTTGCTCGAGTCGATGGCGGCGGCGCCCGACAAGACGCTGTCCACGCTCGCGATGGCGGGCGCCGAGGAACGCCAGCTCCTCCTGCGCGGCTTCAACGCGACCGAGCGCGCGCACGACCGCGCGGCGACGCTGCCGGACCTGTTCGAGGCGCAGGTCGCGCGCTCGCCCGGCGCGCCGGCGTTGACGCACGGCGGGGAGACGTTGACCTATCGCGAGCTCGATCGGCGCGCGAACGCGCTCGCGCGGCACCTCGTGTCGCTCGGCGTCGGACGCGAGGTCCTCGTCGGGCTCAGCCTCGATCGCTCCGCCGAGATGGTCGTCGCGCTGCTCGCGGTGCACAAGGCGGGCGGCGGGTACTTGCCGCTCGACCCGAACTACCCGAAGGAACGCCTCGCGTTCATCTTCGCGGACTCGGGCGCGCGCGTGCTCGTCACGACGCGCGCGCTTGCAGGCAGCGTGCCGCCGGGCGAGGCGCAGGTCGTGCTGCTCGACGCGCTCGCGCTGGAGGACGGGGACGTCGCGGCTCCGCCGCGCGCGCTGGAACCGGCCGACCTCGCGTACGTGCTCTACACGTCGGGTTCGACGGGCCAACCCAAGGGCGTGCAGGTCGAGCACGCGAACGTCGTCAACTTCTTCGTCGGCATGGACGAGCGCCTCGGCGCGCATCCCGGCCGCTGGCTCGCGGTGACGAGCTTGTCGTTCGACATCTCCGTCCTGGAGCTCCTGTGGACCCTCGCGCGCGGCTTCGAGGTCGTGCTCCACACCGGGCGCGAGCGCGCGACGAACGGCGCGAGCACGGGACCCGCGTTCAGCCTGTTCTACTTCGCGAGCGACGAGGGCGAGAACCCCGCGGACAAGTACCGCCTCTTGCTCGAGGGCGCGCGCTTCGCCGACGAGCGCGGGTTCGAGGCCGTGTGGACGCCCGAACGGCACTTCCACGCGTTCGGCGGGCTCTACCCGAACCCGTCCGTGGCTTCGGCCGCGCTCGCGACGATCACGCGGCGCATCCACCTGCGCGCGGGTTCCGTCGTGCTGCCCTTGCACGACCCGATCCGCGTCGCCGAGGAGTGGGCGATGGTCGACAACCTGTCGAACGGCCGCGTCGGCATCGCCGTCGCGTCGGGCTGGCAGCCGCACGACTTCGTGCTCGCGCCGGAGAACCACGCGCGCCGCAAGGAGATCATGACCGAGGGCGTCGAGACGCTGCGCCGGCTGTGGCGCGGCGAGAAGCTCGAGCGTCGCGGCCCCGACGGGCGCATGCACGCCGTGCAGACGCTGCCGCGCCCCGTGCAGAAGGAGCTCCCGCTCTGGGTCACGACCGCCGGAAACATCGAGACGTGGCGCATCGCCGGTGAGACCGGCGCGAACGTGCTCACGCACCTGCTCGGGCAGCGCATCGAGGAGCTCGCCGCGAAGGTGAAGGCGTACCGCGAAGCGCGCGCGGCGGCGGGACACGCGGGCCCCGGCCGCGTGACGATCATGCTGCACACGCTCGTCGGCCGCGACGACGCGGAGGTGAAGGAGCTCGTGCGCGCGCCGATGATCGGCTACCTCGAGAGCTCGGTCGGCCTCGTGAAGGACGTGATCGCGTCGTTCCCGACGTTCAAGACGCCGGGCGCGGGCGCGAAGGAACAAGCGGACTTCGAGGCGCTGCAGCCCGACGAAGTGCGCGCGCTCACGGAGCACGCGTTCGAGCGCTACTTCGAGACGAGCGGCCTCTTCGGCTCCGTGGAGACGTGCGTGAAGCAGGTCGAGCGCGTGCGCGCCGTCGGCATCGACGAGTTCGCCTGCCTGATCGACTTCGGCGTGCCGTCGACGGTCGTGCTCGAGCACCTGGAGCTCCTCGACGAGGTCCGCCGCCGCGTCGCCGCGCCCTCGGCCTCGCACACGGTGTCGTCGCTCCTGCGCGAGCACCGCATCACGCACCTGCAGTGCACGCCGTCCATGGCGACGATGATCCTCGCCGAGGAGGGCGCGGAAGCGGCGCTCGGCGGCCTCGACACGTTGATGGTCGGCGGCGAAGCGCTGCCCGGCCCGCTCGCGGAGCGCCTCCGTTCGCTCGTCCGCGGCCGCGTGGTCAACATGTACGGCCCGACCGAGACGACGGTGTGGTCGTCGACGCACGACGCCGCGGGCAGCGACGCGGTCGTGCCGATCGGACGGCCGATCGCGAACACGACGTTCCGCGTGCTCGGCCCGCACGGCGAGCTCGTTCCCATCGGTTTGCCCGGCGAGCTCTACATCGGCGGCGAGGGCGTCGCGCGCGGCTACCTGCGCCGGCCCGAGCTCACGGCCGAGCGCTTCGTGGCCGATCCGTTCGCGCCCGCCGACGCGCCGGCGCGCATGCGGCGGCTCTACCGCACCGGCGACCTCGTGCGCTGGCGCGCCGACGGCGTGCTCGAGTACCTCGGGCGCGGCGACCAGCAGGTCAAGCTGCGCGGCTACCGGATCGAGCTGGGCGAGATCGAGGCCGCGATCGCGTCGTTCGACGGCGTGCGCGAGGCCGCGTGCGTCGTGCGCGCGGACGCGGCGGGGGAGAAGCGTCTCGTCGCCTACGTCGTGCGCGTGCCAGGCTCGGCGTGGAACGCGCGCGAGCTGCGCGCGCATCTCTCGACGCGCCTCCCCGAGTTCATGCTGCCCGGCCACGTCGTCGAGCTCGCCGAGCTGCCGAAGACGCCCAACGCGAAGATCGACCGCAAGGCGCTGCCCGACCCGGCGCTCGCCAAGCCCGTAGCGGCGAGCGCGCCGGTGGCGCCGGAGGGCGAGCTCGAAGCGAGCGTCGCCGCGATCTGGTGCGAGGTGCTCGGCGTGCCGAACGTCGGCCGCGACGAGAACTTCTTCGAGCTCGGCGGGCACTCGCTCCTGACCGTCCAGGTGCAGGGCCGCTTGCGGCGCCTGCTCGGCCGCCAGGTGCCGATCACGGACCTCTTCCGCTTCCCGACGGTGCGCACGCTCGCGCTCCACCTCGGCGGCGGTGCGGCGGACCCCGCGCGCGAGGAGCAGAGCGAAGCGCGCGTCCAGGCGCGCGCCGAGGGCCGCGACCGGGCGGCGCTCTTGCGCGAGCGGCGGTCGCAGCTGCGCGGACGGGGTTGAGCGAGCGCCCTCCGCCGCGGATCCACGACCTTTGCGTCGCGCTCCCGCCCGTGCGCCGACCCGCGCACGGGCCGGCGCGCCCGAGGCGGCCGCGGCCCCTTCGTTCGACGTCGAAGACGCTGCGAAGGCCCGCTCCCCGCTCCGAAGTTGCCCACGGCAGCGTTGCGACCGAGGTCGCGGGAGCTACGCTCTGCGCGCACCGACCCGAACCACGCCCGCATGCTCGACGACCTGCCCCCGCCCACCCTCGTCCAAGATGCCCGGGGGCTCGGGCGGCTCGTCGCCGACCTCGATCGGCAGTCGGAGATCGCCGTCGACACCGAGGCGGACTCCTTCTTCAGCTACCGCGAGAAGGTCTGCCTGATCCAGATCACGGCGGAGGATCGCGACTACCTCGTCGATCCGCTCGCGGGGTTCGACCTGGCGCCGCTCGGCGCGCTCCTCTCCGACCCGCGCAAGGTCAAGGTGTTCCACGACGCGGAGTACGACGTGCTGCTGCTCAAGCGGTGCCTCGGGTTCCGCTTCCAGAACCTGTTCGACACGCGCGTGGCCGCGGCGACGCTCGGGTCGAAGACGCCGGGGCTCGCCTCGGTCCTGCAGCAGCGCTTCGGCATCGAGCTCGACAAGTCGATGCAGCGGTCGAACTGGGGCGAGCGACCGCTCTCCGAGCGCCAGATCCGCTACGCGCGCCTCGACACGCGCTTCCTCGTCACGCTGATGCGCGAACAGCGCGTCGAGCTCGAGCAGCGCGACCGGTTGTGCATCGTCGAGGGCGAATGCCGGTGACTCGAACAGCTCGAGCCGCCGCCGAACGCGTTCGATCCCGAGGAGTGGGTGCGCCTGAAGGGCGCGCGCGTCCTCGGTCCGCTCGAACGGCGCGTGCTGCGCGAGCTCTTCGTCCTGCGCGAGCGCCTCGCGGAGGAGAGCGACCAGCCGCCGTTCCGCATCATGAACAACGAGACGCTGCTCGAGCTCGCACGCCGGCGTCCGCACGTCGCGCAGGAGCTCTCGCAGGTCAACGGCTTCACGTGGAAGCAGGTCCGGCGCCTGGGCGAGGACGTCCTCGCCACGATCGCGCGCGCGAAGGAGCTCCCGCCGATCAAGAACTTCCCCGAGCTCGAGAGCCGCGACGGCACGGGCGAGCTCGACGAGCTGCAGTACGAGCTGCACGAGCGCCTGAAGACGCTCCGCAAGCGGTGGGCGGACCAGCTCGATACGGACCCCGCGTACGTGATCAACCGCCACGTCCTCCTGCGGCTCGCGAAGGAGCAACCGCAGACGTGGGACGCGCTCGAGCGCCTGCCCGGGCTCGTCGATTGGCAGCTCGACGACTTCGGCGACGAGCTGCTCGACGCGATCGCGCGCTTCCGCGCCGACGTGCAGGCGGGCAAGGTCGAATCGAAGCGCCGGCGTCCCTGGCGCGGGTGATCCGAGCGCGCGGTTCGGCCGTGGGAATCGTGCGTGGAACGGACGCACGAATCTTGATCTCGTGGCGGAGGCCACGACACTCGGCCGTGTAGCTCTCCGCGCGTCGCTCCACCCCGAGCGCGCGCTCCGTCCAGTCCGCACCGCTCGGGCGTCGCCCGTGGGAGCGCGCACGGCGCGGCGCGCTCCGACGCGGGGCCGACGCGCGGGCTCCCACGTCTGTGCGCCATCTCCACGAGGATCTCGACCATGCCCGCTCCGCAACCGCTCCGCATCCTCTGTGTCCACGGCATCGGCCAGCATCCGGTCGGCGGTCCGTGGCAGCGCGAATGGTGCGACGCCATCGAGGCGCCGCTCGCGCGCGTCGCGCCGTCCGTGCGGCCCGAGTTCGAGTTCGTCCACTACGACGCGCTCTTCCAGAAGCACAAGGTCGGCCTGTTCGACACGATCGAGGCGCTCGCGAAGCTCACCGCGAGCGGGATCTCGGCGCCGTTCCGCGCGCGCGGGCTCGAGCGCGGGCTCACGAGCTCGCTGCGCTGGACGGCGGGCATGGTGGTGAAGTGGGTCGAGTCCGACCGGTTCCGGCGTGAAACGCGCGAGCTGCTCACCGCCCGGTTGCGCCGCTTCTCGGACTCGCACGCGGGACCGCCCGACGTCGTGCTCGCGCACAGCCTCGGCTCGCTCGTCGCGTACGACACGCTGACCACGGTCGCGGGGCTCGACCTCACGCGCACGCGCCTCGTCACGTTCGGCTCGCAGATCGCGAACCCGTTCGTCTCCGGGCAATTCCTCGCGGGGCGCATCGAGGTCCCGAAGGGGCTCGGGGCGTGGACGCACCTCTACAACTCGGAGGACGCCGCCTTCGCCGCGCCGATCCGGCTCTCCGACGCGCGCTTCGAGCAGCTCACGACGTTCTTCGACGAGCCCGGGATGCTCGACCACTCGGCGCCGCGCTACCTCGCGCACCCCGCGACGCAGGCGGGCTTGTGGGCCGGCTTCGGCACCTCGGTCGCCGGCGGGATGCGCGGCTTCGGCGCCGTCGCCGCTCCGCGCCGCGCCGCGCGTGCGACGCCGTCGCGCAGGAGGACCTCGCCGCGCCGCCGCGCTCTGCTCGTGGGCATCAACGAGTACGCGGCACCGGAGGACCGTCTCGAGGGCTGCGTGAACGACGTGTTCCTGATGAGCTCGCTCCTGCAGGAGTCGGGCTACGCGGCCGAGGACATCCGCATCGTGCTCGACAAGCGCGCGACGGCGAAGGGCATCCGCGAGCGCCTCGAGTGGCTCCTCGACGGCATCGAAGCGGACGACACCGAGGGCGATGACGCCGTCGAGCGCGTCTTCTACTACAGCGGTCACGGGGCGCAGATGCCGACCTACGGCCAGGGCGACAAGGTCGACCGGATGGACGAGACGCTCGTGCCGTGGGACTTCGACTGGTCGCCGGAGCATGCGCTCACCGACGATGCGTTCCACGACCTCTACGCGCAGCTGCCCTACGGCCTGCGGTTCCTGACGATCTTCGACTGCTGTCACTCGGGCGGCATGACGCGCGACGGCGGACCGAAAGTGCGCGGTCTCACGCCGCCGGACGACATCCGTCACCGCGCGCTCCGCTGGAACGCGGACGTCGAGATGTGGCAGCCGCGCGACCTCGAGCCCCTGAACAAGGACTTCCTCGACCGTCACACCGCGACCGTGAAGTCGAAGGCCCGCGGCGCGGAGCAGCGCGCGGGGCGCATGACGAACCGTCTGGGCTTCTCGATGAGCTTGCGCGGGCTCGAGGACCGCGCGTTCACGCGGCGGCGCGCGGCGCTCGGCCACAAGGGGCCGTACATGCCGTTGCTCCTGTACGCGTGTCGCGAGGACGAGGTCGCGATGGAGTACCGCCACGGCGCCGTCTCGCACGGCGCGTTCACGTACTCGCTCGCGAAGAACGTGCGCAATCGCCGGAAGGCGCCGCGCAGCGCGCCGCCGACCTTCGAGGCGCTCGTGAAGTCCGTGCAGGGCGACCTGCGCGCGCTCGGCTACGAGCAACACCCCGAGCTCGCGGGCCCGAGCGTCGCGCGGAAGGCGAACGTGCCGTTCGCCACAGGGGCGGTCGCGGGGCGGCGCGCCCGCCGCTCCTGATCGTGGCCGTGCTCAGCGACGGGCACGGCGACAGCGAAAACGAACCCGCCCGGGCCTCGAGGAGGCACCGGGCGGTGTGCGGTGGTGGAGACGAAGGGAGTCGAACCCTCGACCTACGCATTGCGAACGCGTCGCTCTACCAACTGAGCTACGTCCCCACGATGGGGCGGGAATCCTAGCGGCTCGCGGGGCGGAGGGGAAGGGGGCGCTTCGGGCTCGTGGGGGCCGTTTTTCGACGCAGGACGGGGCGGGACGCAGCGTGCGTGGCCCCGGGACGTCCGAGAGCAGCGGCGGGAGCCGAGGGCGTGCGACGGCCCGCGCGCGGATGGGGCGGAGCGCGTCCCGCGGCCCTTTGGTGTACTGGAGCGCGATGCTGGCACCCCCGCGCTCTCGACGGCTCGTTGGGCGCGCGCGTCCGCATCGAACGCGGTTCGTGAGCGCGCTCTGGACCTTGGTGCTCCTCGCGGCGGTCGCGTGTCGCGCGTCGGCGCCGAACGAGCCGCGGCGCGCGCTCCCGAAGCGGCCGAACATCCTCTTCATCCTGTCCGACGACCACGCGGCGCACGCGCTCTCGTGCTACGGCTCGGCGGTCAACGCGACGCCGAACCTGGACCGGCTCGCGAGCGGCGGCCTGCGCTTCGACCGCGCGTTCGTCACGAACTCGATCTGCACGCCGAGCCGTGCCTCGCTCCTGACGGGCCAGTACTCGCACGTGAACGGCGTGCCGGTCTTCAACCGCTTCGACGGAGCGCGCGACACGGTCGCAAAGCGGCTCTCCGCGGCGGGCTACCACACCGGGATGATCGGCAAGTGGCACCTCGGCGGCGAGCCGACGGGCTTCGACGTGTGGGACATCCTCCCGGGGCAGGGCGTGTACGTCGATCCGACCTTCGTCTCGCCCGCGGGGCGGCGCGTCGTGCCGGGGCACGTCACCGACGTGATCACGGAGCGCGGGCTCGAGTTCCTGGAGACGCGCCCGAAGGACCGGCCGTTCTTCCTGATGCTCCACCACAAGGCTCCGCACCGCGAGTGGACGCCCGCCGAGCGGCACCGCGCGCGGTGGGCCGGGCGCGTCGTGCCGGAACCGTCGACCTTGTTCGACGATGGGAGCACGCGCACGGACGCGCTGCGCGAGAACCGTCAGACGATCGCGCGCGACCTGAACCGCTTCGACTTGAAGCTCGTCCCGTCCGCGGCGTTCGCCTCGGACGCGGACCGTCGGCGTTGGTTCGCGACGGCGCCGCAGGACGGCGAGCTCGACGCGGGCGATGGGAACGCGCTGCGCGGCGACGCGCTCACGCGCTGGAAGTACCAGCGCTACATGCAGGACTACCTCGCGTGCGTCCAGGGCGTCGACGAGTCGGTCGGACGCGTGCTCGACTGGTTGGACGCGCACGGGCTCGCCGAGGACACGCTCGTCGTCTACTCGAGCGACAACGGCTTCTTCCTCGGGGACCACGGGCTCTACGACAAGCGCTTCATGTACGAGGAGTCGCTGCGCGTTCCGCTGCTCGCGCGCTGGCCCGGTGCGATCGAGGCGGGGGGGACGACGGACGCGCTCGTGCTCAACCTCGATCTGCCAGAGACGTTCCTCGAGCTCGCGGGGCTCGAGGTCCCGCGGGAGATGCAGGGGCGCTCGCTCGCGCCGTTCCTCGCGGGCGAAGAGCCGCGGGACTGGCGGACGAGCTTCTACTACCGCTACTACCACGACCCGGGCGATCACGACACGCGCGCGCACTACGGCGTGCGGACACGGACGCACAAGCTCGTCCACTACTGGACGAAGGGGCAGTGGGAGCTCTTCGACCTCGTGAACGACCCGCGCGAGCTCGTGAACCTGGCCGGCAGGCCGGAGCACGCGGAGACGTTCGAGGCGTTGAAGCGCGAACTCGAGCGCGTCAAGCGCGCGGTCGGGGACGAGGATCAGTTCGCGGGTGTGCGGCTGCCGTACGGAGCCGACTGACTCGCGCACGAGCGCCGCCGAGCACGTCGCGAGGCCCTCAGCGCGGGCGTGTGCTCGCAACCCAATGCGGGTGGACGGACGTCGGTCGGGGCGCAATTGCCGGATGGGGCGACCAAGGGCAAAGGGACGCAACGGAACACACGCGTGTGCTCCGCATCACGGACCTCGCACAAGCCAGGGCCGGAGGACCGGCCCTGGCTTGCACGGGGTTCCATGGGCTCTCAGCATCGAGCGCGGGGCACGGCGAGAATGTTCGCGCGGCGCGAACACTTCACGAAAGTAGGAGCTCAGCTCGCCAAGCGCACGCGCGCGCGTTGCTCGAGCACGTCGAGCGCGGCCACGCGGTAGGCCTCGGCGAGCGTCGGGAAGTTGAAGACGTTTTCGACGAACGTGGTGATCGGCAGGTTGCCCACGATCGCCATCTGCGCGAGGTGGATCAGCTCCGTCGCGCCTTCGCCCAGGATCTGCGCGCCGACGAGTCGTTCGCCTGCGGGGTCGCAGATGAGCTTGACCAGGCCCTCGGTCTCGCCGTTGATCTGGCCGCGGGCGAGCTCGTCGAAGCGCGCGCGGCCGACGAGCGCGGAGCCGAAGCGCTTGATCGCGTCCGCCTCCGTGAGACCGACGCAGGACATCTCCGGGATCGTGTAGATGCCCGCGGGGATCGTGTCCTGCGCGGGGCCGAGGGGCACGCCGAGCGCGTGACGCGTGGCGCGCCGGCCCTGCTCCATCGAGCTCGCGGCGAGCGCGGGCGGTCCGATCACGTCGCCCGCGCCGTAGATGTGCTCGACGCTGGTCCGGCAGTTCGCGTCGACCTGCAGGAAGCCGCGGTCCGTCGGGGCGAGGCCCGCGTTCTGCACGTCGAGACCGGAGAGGCACGCCGTGCGCCCGAGCGCGACGAGCACCTTCTCCGCGCTCAGCACCTCGCCGCTCGCGAGCCTCACGTGGCACGAGGACAGCCCGTCGTGCTCCACGGCTTCGTGCTTCTGGCCGGCGACGAAGCGCCCGCCCATGCGCTCGAACTGCTGCACGAAGAGGTCGGTGATCTCCTGGTCGAGGAACGCGAGCGGCCGCGCGCCGCGATCGACCATGGTCACCTTCACTCCGAGCGCCTGGAAGATCGTCGCGAACTCGCACGCGATGACGCCCGCGCCGAGCACGACCAGCGACTCGGGCAGGTAGATCAGCGACAAGATCGAGTCGCTGTCGAGGATGTGCTCGTGGTCCACCGGGATCTCCGGCGGCGTGCGCGGGCGCGAACCCGTCGCGACGACGATCACGTCGGCTTGCACGAGCTCCTTCGCGCCGCCGACGGCCGTGATCTCGACCGTGTGCGGGTCGACGAAGCGCGCGCGCCCGCGGCGGCGCTCGATGCCCACGCGATCGAGCTGGCGGCCTATGTAGCCCTCGTGCGCGATGAGCACGTGGTGCAGGCGCTTCATCAGGCTCTCGACCTTCGTCTGCGGCCCGAGGCCGTTCGGCACGAAGCCCACGGAGCGCTGCTTCAATCCGGCGAGGTAGAGCGCGCTCTCGCGCAGCGTCTTCGACGGGATCGTGCCGCGGTGGACGCACTCGCCACCGGCGCGCGCCTCGCGGTCGACGAGGAGCACCTTGCGGCCCGCGCGCGCGGCCTGGATGGCGGACTTCTGGCCGGCGGGGCCGGCGCCGAGCACGAGGAAGTCGTAGCGGGGCGGGAGTGCGTTCACGGTGGAGGAGCGTCGTGGGGACGGTAGGAGGACGTCGTCCGCCGCGCGGGGAGCGCCGCGGACGCGTGCGTCACTGGAAGGCCTTCGCGAGCTCGAGCACCTTGTCGCGGCGCTCGAGCAGCGTCTGGAACTCGTCGCTGTAGATGCCGAGCTCGCCGAGCGCGGGATGCTGACCGAGCGTCGCGTCCGCGATCGGATCGGGGTGCGTCGACGCGTGCGCGAGCAGGTCGGCCATCTGGGCCGTGAGCGCGTGCTCGATGTGCTCGCCCGCGGCCTCGGGGGCGTGGTGATGCAGCACCGAGGCCGCCATCCACTGCGGGAAGTTCCAGCGTTCGAGCATGAGCGCGCCGACCTTCGCGTGGAACTCGATCGTCCATGCGTCGAGCACGCCCTCGTCGGGCTCGCGGTGGTGCTTCGCGAAGAGCTCGAGGCTCGCTTGGAGCACGGCGGGCTGTCCGACGTCGTGGAGGAGCCCGCACAGGAACGCGCCCTCGACGTTCTTCCGTCGCGCGCGCGATCTACTTGGCCCAGGCTCCGGCGCAGGCGGAGTGCCCCCACATCGTGCGGACCCGGTCCTCGCGGCCCTTCACGGTGAAGACCTTGCCCTTGAGCGCGACGGCGAGCGCGATGTCGCAGATCACGCGGAAGCCGAGGCGCGAGATCGCTTGGGCGAGCGACACGATCGGCTCGCGCGGCGCGTACGCGGCCGAGTTCGCGACCGAGAGCACGTGTCCGGCGAGCGCGGGGTCGCGCTGGATCAGGTTCGCGAGGTGGCGCGAGTCGCAAGCGGTCTCGTTGCACGAGGCGAGCACCTGCGAGGCCGTTTGGGGGAGGAGCGGGACGTCGATCGTCCCGGAGGCGACGCGCTCGAGCAGCTCCGCGCGCAGCGCGTCGAAGGCGGCGAGGTCCGAATGGAGGAGGGGCATGGGATCGTGGGGCTTCCTGCGGGCATCCCGTTGTCGGTCGGCGCGGTGCGCGGAGTTGATGCGCCCTCGAGCGGTCCAATGAGGAGACGCACCTCCGCAGGTCCCGCGTCTGGCGCACGCCCGTGGAGTCGCGTCCCCACGAGGCGCGCGCCTCAAGCTCGTTCGCGCATTGGACGACGGTGCGCTCCGGCCCCGAGCCTTCTCCATGACCCGACGCCGCAACTCGCAGGACCCGGAATCCGCGCGCCTCGAGCGGACGCGCGCCGCGAGCACAACTGGAAGCGCTGGGGCACGTACCTTCCCGAGCGGCAGTGGGGCACGGTGCGCGAGGATTACTCCGCCTCCGGCGACGCGTGGGGCGCGTTCCCTCACGACCACGCGCGCAGTCGCGCCTATCGGTGGGGCGAGGACGGGCTCCTCGGCTGGACCGATCGTCAGTGCCGCGTGTGCTTCGCGCCGGCCCTCTGGAACGGCCGCGATCCGATCCTGAAGGAGCGGCTCTTCGGGCTCACCGGCCCCGAAGGCAACCACGGCGAGGACGCGAAGGAAGTGTGGCACTACCTCGACGCCACGCCGACGCATTCGTACGCGCGCGCCCTCTACAAGTACCCGCAGCGCGCGTTCCCGTACTCCGAGCTCGTGCGCGTGAACAGCGAGCGCACGCGCGCGGAGCCCGAGTACGAAATCGCCGACACGGGCGCGTTCGACGGCGACCGGTACTTCGACGTCGAGGTCGAGTACGCGAAGGCGGGCCCCGACGAGGTGCTCGTGCGCATCACGTGCACGAACCGGGGCGACGATGCGGCGCCGCTGTGGCTCCTACCCACCGTGTGGTTCCGCAACACGTGGTCGTGGGGGAAGACGCTCGAGGACACGCGCACGAAGCCGGGCTTGCGGCGCGAGAGCGAGCACGGCGTGCTCTTGCACGAGGAGTCGCTCGGACGCCTGCGCTTCGCGCTCGACCCCGCGAACGGCCCGTGCGAGCTCGTGTTCACCGAGAACGAGACCAACGCCGAGCGCCTCTTCGGCGCCCCGAACCCGGCGCCGTACACGAAGGACGCGTTCCATGCGCTCGTCGTGCGCGGCGATCGCGGCGCCGTCAACCCGCGCGAGGAAGGGACGAAGTGCGCCGCCGTGCACCACGCGGTGCTCGCGCCCGGCGAGCGGCGGACGTTCCGCGCGTGCTTGTGGCTCGCCGACGCCGCGGTCGCGAGCGACGCGGACGCGGCGGCGCGCTTCGGCGCGGAGTTCGACGTGCTCGTGGCGCGGCGTCGCGACGAGTGCGACCAGTTCCACGCGGCGACCCTCGCGCGCGAGCTCGGCGCGGAGGAGCGCAACGCCGCGCGGCAGGGGCTCGCGGGGCTCCTGTGGTCGAAGAAGTTCTACCACTACGCCGTCGACGCCTGGCTCGAGGGCGACCCCGCGCAACCCGCGCCGCCCGTCGAGCGCAAGCGCGGCCGCAACCGCGACTGGCGCCACCTCTACAACCGCGACGTGCTCTCGATGCCCGACGCGTGGGAGTACCCGTGGTACGCGGCGTGGGACCTCGCGTTCCACATGCTGCCGATGGCGCGCGTCGACCCGCGCTTCGCGAAGGACCAGCTCCTCTTGCTCTTGCGCGAGTGGTACCAGCATCCGTCCGGCCAGATCCCCGCGTACGAGTGGGCGTTCGGCGACGTGAACCCGCCGGTGCACGCGTGGGCGTGCTGGCGCGTCTACAAGACGACGGCGCCGCGCGGCTTCCGCGACGTGCACTTCCTCGAGCGGTGCTTCCACAAGCTCCTGATCAACTTCACGTGGTGGGTGAACCGCAAGGACCCCGAGGGCAACCACGTGTTCTCGGGCGGCTTCCTCGGGCTCGACAACATCGGGCTGTTCGACCGCTCGCAGCCGCTCCCCGGCGGACACCATCTGACGCAGGCCGACGGCACGGCGTGGATGGCGTTCTACTGCTCGACGATGCTCGCGATGGCGCTCGAGCTCGCGCGCGTCGACCCGGCGTACGAGGACGTCGCCAGCAAGTTCTTCGAGCACTACGTCGCGATCTGCGACGCGATGAACCGGCTCGGCGGGAGCGGCCTCTGGGACGAGGACGACGGCTTCTACTACGACCAGCTCGCGGTCGACGGCCGCCCCGTGCCGCTGCGCGTCCGCTCGATGGTCGGGATCATCCCGCTCTTCGCGGTAGAGATCCTGCACCAGGACCTGATCGACCTCCGCCCGGGCTTCAAGAAGCGCATGGAGTGGTTCCTCGAGCACCGCTCCGACCTTGCGCAGACCGTTTCGTACATGGAGCGCGGCCGCGCGGGCGAGCGCTTGCTCGCGATCCCGACGCGCGAGCGTCTCGAGCGCGTCCTGCGCTACGTCCTGGACGAGCGCGAGTTCCTCTCCCCGTTCGGCGTGCGCTCGCTGTCGCGATTCCACGCGGAGCACCCGTTCGAGCTCGAGATCGCGGGCGCGGCGCACCGCGTCGACTACCAGCCCGGCGAGTCGACGACGAGCCTGTTCGGCGGCAACTCGAACTGGCGCGGGCCGGTGTGGTTCCCCGTCAACTACCTGCTCATCGAGGCGCTCGAGCGCTACCACCACTTCTTCGGCGACGCGTTCCAGGTCGAGTTCCCGACGGGCTCCGGCGTGAAGAAGAACCTGAAGGAGGTCGCGGAGGAGCTCTCGGCGCGCCTCGCGCGGCTCTTCCTGCCCGACGAGAACGGGTATCGACCGTGCCACGCGGACGATCCGCGCTATGCCCGCGCGCTCGACTGGCGCGAACTCGTCTCCTTCCACGAGTACTTCCACGCCGAGACGGGCCGCGGTCTCGGCGCGAGTCACCAGACGGGTTGGACGGCGCTCGCGGTGGAATGCCTCGAGGACCTCGCGCGAGCCCGCGCGCGTCGGCAGAATGCGCCCGCCGAACCGAAACCCGCGCTGCCCAGCGAGCATCCGAGGCAGCCGGATCCCTCCACCACGAGTGCGTGACGCCGGGCCTCGATACGCTCGACGCCGGCCAGGACCCCGACCGCGATGAGCCAGATGAATTCCTATCCCACCGGCATCGAGAAGCTCTCCATCGACACGATCCGCACGCTCTCCATGGACGGCGTGCAGAAGGCGAATTCGGGGCACCCCGGCACGCCGATGGCGCTCGCGCCGGTCGTGCACACGCTGTGGCAGGAGTTCCTGCGCTACGACCCGGCCGACGCGCGCTGGGCGGACCGCGATCGCTTCGTGCTGTCGTGCGGTCACGCGTCGATGCTGCTCTACTCGACGCTGCACCTCGCCGGCGTGAAGGAGCTCGACCACGGCGGCAAGCCGACGGGACGGCTCGCGGTGCCGATGGAGGAGCTCCAGCGCTTCCGTCAGCTCGGCTCGCGCACGCCGGGCCATCCCGAGGCGAAGCACACGACCGGCGTCGAGACGACGACGGGGCCGCTGGGACAGGGCGTCGCGAACTCGGTCGGCATGGCGATGGCGCAGAAGTGGCTTGCCGCGCGCTACAACAAGCCGGGCTTCGAACTGTTCCGCCACCACGTGTGGGTGCTCAACGGCGACGGCGACTTCATGGAAGGCGTGTCGTACGAGGCCGCGTCGCTCGCGGGCCACCTCGGTCTCGGCAACCTGACGTGGATCTACGACAACAACCGGATCACGATCGAGGGCGAGACGCACCTCGCGTTCAGCGAGGACGTGGCGACGCGCTTCGTCGCGCAGGGTTGGAACGTGACGCGCGTCGCCGACGCGAACGACACGGCGATGCTGCGCCGCGCGATGGAGTGGGCGCGGAAGTGCACGGACCGGCCCACCTTGATCATCGTCGACAGCCACATCGGCTTCGGCTCGCCGAAGAAGCAGGACTCGCACGCCGCGCACGGCGAGCCGCTCGGCGCGGACGAGATCCAGGCGACGAAGAAGGTCTACGGTTGGCCCGAGACGGCGCCGTTCTTCGTGCCCGACGGCGTGCGCGAGCACTGGGCCGCGAACGTCGGCCAGCGCGGCGCGAAGCTCTCCGCGGAGTGGAAGCAGCTCTTCGACGCGTATCAGAAGCAGTTCCCCGCGCTCGCGGCCGAGCTCGACCTCGTCCTGTCCGGCGAGCTTCCGAGCGGGTGGGAGAAGTCGCTGCCGACGTTCCCGGCCGACGCAAAGGGTCTCGCGACGCGCGATGCGTCCGGCAAGGCGATCAACGCCGTTGCGCCGGCGATTCCGTGGCTCGTGGGCGGCTCGGCGGACTTGGCGCCCTCGACGAAGACGCTGATGACGTTCCCGGAGGCCGGGCACTTCTCGGCGCACGCGTACGGCGGCCGCAACCTGCACTTCGGCATCCGCGAGCACGTCATGGGCTCGATCTTGAACGGGATGGCGCTGAGCGGCCTGCGCGCGTACGGCGCGACGTTCCTCATCTTCAGCGACTACCTGCGCCCGACGCTGCGCCTCGCGTCGCTGATGGAGCTGCCGATCATCGAGGTCTTCACGCACGACTCGATCGGCGTCGGAGAAGACGGTCCGACGCACCAGCCGATCGAGCAGCTCGCGTCGCTGCGCGCGATCCCGGGCTTGATCACGCTGCGGCCGTGCGACGCGAACGAGACGGCGGAGGCGTGGAAGGTCGCGCTGTCGTCGCGCACGCAGCCGGTCGCGCTGGCGCTGACGCGCCAGGCGCTGCCGACGCTCGACCGCACGAAGTACGCGAGCGCGTCGGGCCTCGCGAAGGGCGGTTATGTCTTGGTGGACGCGCAGAAGGGCGCGCCCCAGCTCGTCCTGATCGGCACGGGCAGCGAGGTGAGCCTGTGTCTCGCCGCGCGTGAGAAGCTCGAGTCCGAAGGCATCGCGACGCGCGTCGTGAGCCTGCCGTCGTGGGAACTCTTCGAGAAGCAGCCGCAGGCGTACAAGGACTCCGTCCTCCCGCCCGATTGCAAGGCGCGCGTCGCCGTCGAGATGGCGAGCACGTTCGGCTGGAAGCAGTGGGTCGGCGACCACGGCGCCGT
This sequence comes from Planctomycetota bacterium, assembly GCA_016714045.1. Classification (GTDB taxonomy): domain Bacteria; phylum Planctomycetota; class UBA1135; order UBA1135; genus JADJNY01. The sequence continues at coordinate 476,754 of JADJNY010000002.1, forward strand.
GATCGGCATGACGAGCTTCGGCGCGAGCGCGCCGCTGCCCGACTTGCAGCGGACGTTCGGCTTCACGGTCGAGAACGTCGTCGCGACGGCGAAGAAGCAGCTCGCGCTGGCGACGGCGAGTTGATTCCGCCGTCCCGGTCCGGGTGCGGACGACTGCGTCTCGAACAGGGTCTCGTGGCCGCATGGCCGTGAGGCTTCGGACGCGCCCGTTCGCGGCAGGCCTCCTGAATTGCGCTCGGGTCCGCGGAGCTCGAGTCGGGGCGCGTTCGGCAGGGCCGGCTCGAGCCCGTCCCGCACGCGGATCCCCGGCGAGGGCGTGCTGCTCGCGCGTGGTCGTGTGGGATGATGGGCGGGGACCCCGACGTGACGACGCTGCACTGGGATTGGCCGCCGACCGGGCCGTGCGAACTCGAGCGCGCGTTCGAGGCGCTCTTCGCCGGTGTGCGCGACCTCGAGGCCGGGCTCTATGCCGGCGAGCTGGCGCGCGAGCTCGCGCGGCCGGACGTGCGAGCCGCGATCGGGCCCGCGCTCGTCCAGGCATACGAGGCGCTCTTGCGTGCGGCGCGGCCGCCGTTCGCCGGCGCGCGGCGCACCGAGACCGTGCAGAAGCTGCTCGAGCAGACGCGCGCGGAGCTCGTCCGCGTCGAGCGCACGTATCCGGCGGAGTTCGTGCCCGAGTCGTTCCTCGACGGTCGTGAGCTCGACGCGCGCGCGCCTGCGCGTGCTGCACGGCGACCAGCCCGTGCTGCGCCTCGACCAGGCGCTCTCCGCGCGCTTCTGGGGCATCGCGTTCGCGTTCGAGGCGCCCGGACACGCCGACCTGCTCGCGCGCGCGGTCCTGCGCGATTCGGCGCTGAGCCTCGCCGTCGACCTGTCCGACCTCGCGAGGATCCTCGAGCGCATCGGCGCGGACGAGCGCTTCCCGACGCTCGTCCCGACGTTGAAGAACCGCGCGTTCGAGCGCCTCATGCTCGACCTCCTGAACGAGGAGCGCGAGGCTGCCGTGCTCGCGCCGCTCGCGCAGGACTACTCGCAGAAGACGGACCTGCGCTACGACACAGCGCGCGGCCTCGGCCGCCAGCGCGGCGCGCGCGTGCAGGTGACGTCGCTCACGAGCGTCGTCCTGCACGACGAGAAGCGCGCGCGCATCCATCATCGCGACAAGATCGTGCTCCTGTCGCCCATCGAGCTCGCGCGCTTCGTCGACGACGAGCTGCACGGGCGCCATCCGTTCCACGCGCCGCTCGACCGCGAGCTCCTGAACCGCCTGTGGAGCGCGGTCGGCACGCCGGCGACCGTCCTCGAGCTCGTGAACGACTTCGGCCAGCGGTTCCAGAACGCGCTGCAGGACCGCGCCTCCGACCCGCGCGGTCCGCTCGCGCGCGTGCCCGCGCCGCTGCGCGAGCTCGTGCGCGAGTGGGTCGATCGTTCCGCCGCGCGCTCGACGCGTCTCCTGCGCGCCTACGAGGACCGCTTCGGCCAGGACTCATCCAGGCGCGACGGTCGCATGCAGCATCGCCGCGCCGCGCCGCCGACGACGTCCGACGACGACTGGTCGGTCTTCCGTCGCGCGCACCCGTCGGGATCGCTCGTCCGCGTCCGCGGTGTGAGCCCCGCCAGCGGCGCGTGCTGGGCCGTCGCGGAGTCGGGCGTCGAGGTCTACGTGCTGCTCGGCGCCGCGCCCGAACGCGTGCCCGCCTCCGGGGAGGAGTTCGAGGTGCTCCTGCTCGACGCGAGCGAGGAGCGGCGTTGGTACACCGCCGCGCTCCCCAGCGCCGACGTGGACGGGGTGTTGCACGGAACGCGTCCTTCCGGCGCCAAGCCGGCCTCGACGCACGCGCCCCTCGCGGCGTGGACGCGGCCGGAGGTGCTCGCGCTGGTGCCCGGCCAGCGCATCGCGGGCCGGGTCGTGAAGCGCCTCGATTACGGACTCCTCGTCGACGTGCAGCCCGGGCTCGCGGGCCTCTTGCACGAGAAGGCGATGTCCGGCCGCTCGCCACGGGACTTCGCGGTGGGGGACCCGCTCGAGGTCGTGCTCCAGCGCATCGACACCGCGACCCGCCGGATCGAGCTCGCCCTGTGAGCCCGGGCCGCGAACGGCCATCACGCTAGAATTCCGAGCTCGCGGGAAGGCGCGGCCCGCGGCCCCCGTCCCAACGGGGACGGCGCCGCCCCTCATCCGCCGGAATGCCATGATGAAACCCACCCTGACCCTGCTCCTCCCCGTCGGCCTCCTGCTCGCCGCCTGCGCCAGCGACGCGTCCCAGAAGAAGCTCGCGCTCGCCGAGATCGAGGCGCGTCATGCGACCGAGCGCTCGAGGCTCCAGGACGCGCAGGACGCCTTCGCGCGCCGTTGGAAGGCGCCGTTCGAGCTCGAGTTCCCCGGCGAAGGCACCGTCCAGGTCCACGAATGCGCGCTGCACGGCTACGAGGACCACGTCGAGGTGTTCCTCGACTACTCCTACGTGAACACGACCGGCAAGCCGATCGACGGTGTGCGCATCGAGATCGACCTCGTCGATCCACGCACCGGCGCGGCGCGCACGGAGGAGACGCGGCTCACGTTCCCGCCGCTCATCCCGTTCCTCCCCGAGTCGAGCTTCACCACCGTCGCGCACGTGCCCACACGCGGGTTGCATCTCGTCCCCGGTTGGGAGTGGCGGATTCGTCCGCAGCGCATCGTGCGCAGCCGCGCAGGCTGACGACCAGCCTGGATACGAACGAAGCGAGGCCGGTCACCCGGCCTCGCTTCCATTCGGTCACCGCGTCACGCGTAGGCGCGACGCAGGAGATCGATCACCAGTCGCGACCGCCGCGACCGCCGCCGTAGCCGCCGCCGCCGCCACCGCCGCCGCCGCGACCACCGCCGCCGCCGCCGAAGCCGCCGCCACCGCCGCCACGACCACCGCCGCCGCCGCCGAAGCCGCGACCGCCACCACCACCGCCGCCGCCACCGGGACGCGGAGCGCGTTCCTGGGCTTCGTTCACCTTGAGGGGGCGACCATCGAGCTGCTTGCCGTCGAGAGCTTCGATCGCGGCCTTGGCGTCCGCCTCGCTCGCCATTTCGGCGAAGGCGAAGCCGCGCGGGCGGCCGGTTTCACGATCCGAGGGAAGATGGAGGTCCTTCACCACGCGACCGTTTTCGGACAGCGCCTTGCGCAGCGTGTCTTCGGTGGTGTTGAACGAGAGATTGCCAACGTAGAGCCGAGTACCCATCTGAATCTGTTCTTTCCTAAGTCTGCGGGCGTCTTCTACCCGTCCAACAGCGGAAAGGATCGGAGGCGCGCGTCGGTCGGCACGGTTCTCTGTGAGGAGCGCTCGCCGACAGGATGAGCGCCCTGCCCTCGGGTCCGCTCGAGCGCACGAAGCGCGGGGCGGCCTCCAGGTCAGAGGGGCGAGATCATGCCGAGGGCCGGCCCGGAAGGCAAATCCGGGCGCCGACTTCCCCGCCGGACCGGCCGCTCGAGGCTGGAAACGGCGATTCTCGGTCGCGGAGCGAGAGCGGACGCTCGCCGGAGCGCGGGCTCTGGAACGACCTCGCGGGTCCAGGGCGAGGGCCGAGCGCATGCGATCGGCGTAGCGCGAGCTCGCTCGGACCGAAACGCGCAGCCCGCTCGCGTCATCCATGCTTCGCGCACGTCGCGACCGCTCCGACGCGAGCTTCCTGGACGGAGCCCGCGCGCGCTCGCATCCTGTCGGGCCGCGCGGAGCTCGCGCGTCGCGCACCGACCTCACGAGACTCGATCCATGCACACGAACCCGCTCAAGCAACTCACCGGTCACGGACAGTCGATCTGGTTCGACTTCATCAGCCGCAAGCTCCTCGAGACGGGCGAGCTCGCCCGCATGGTCGAGCAGGACGGGATCCGCGGGGTCACTTCGAACCCGTCCATCTTCGAGAAGGCGATCTCGGAGGGCTCGGAGTACAAGCCCGAGATCGACCGTCTGCGCAAGGCGAAGAGCGGGGTCACGACCTTCGAGGTCTACGAGGCCCTCGCGATCCGCGACATCCAGGCTGCCTGCGACGTGATGCGGCCGCTCTACGACGAGACCCGCGGCCGCGACGGCTACGTCAGCCTCGAGGTCACGACGCACAAGGGGGACGACCGCGCGTCGATCCTGACCGAGGCGAAGCACCTGTGGCAGGCCGTCGGTCGCAAGAACGTGATGATCAAGGTGCCGAGCACCGAAGAAGGCGTCGCCGCGTTCGAGGAGCTCACCGCGAACGGCGTCAACGTCAACATGACGCTGCTCTTCGCCGTCGACGCCTACGCGAAGGTCGCGGCTGCGTACGTATCCGGGCTCGAGCAGTACGCGCGGAAGGGCGGCGACGTCTCGCGCGTCGCCAGCGTCGCGAGCTTCTTCGTGTCGCGCATCGACTCCACGATCGACAAGACGCTCGAGTCGAAGCTCGCCGGCGCGAAGAGCGCGACCGAGCGCTTCGCCATCCGCTCGCTCATGGGCAAGGCCGCCATCGCGAACGCGAAGCTCGCCTACGCCCACTACAAGACCGTGTTCGCCGGACCGCGCTGGGAAGCTCTGTCGAAGCTGGGCGCGATGACGCAGCGCGTCCTCTGGGCGTCGACCGGCACGAAGAACAAGAACTACTCCGACGTGCTCTACGTCGAGGAGCTCATCGGGCCCGAGACCGTGAACACGGCGCCGCCCGCGACGATCGACGCGTTCCGCGACCACGGGCGCTGCCGCGCGAGCCTCGAGACGGACCTCGACGGCGCGAAGGACGCGCTCAAGGCGCTCGCCGAGCAGGGGATCGTCTTCCAGAGCGTCACCGACGCGCTGCTCGCGGACGGTTTGAAGCAGTTCAACGAGGCCTTCGCGAAGATCTTGAAGGCGATCGAGAGCGCGAAGTCGCCCACGGCGCCGCTCGCGACCTTGTCGTGGACGCTCTCGGACGGTCTGAAGCAGTCGTTCGAGGCGCACCTCGCCGACTGGACCGCGGGCAAGAAGGTCGAGCGCCTGTGGAAGCACGACGCGACGTTGTGGACGAACGGCGACGAGGCGAAGTGGCTCGGCTGGCTCGACGCGCCCGAACAGGCGAAGGCGTCGGCGCGCGAGCTCACGGTGTTCGCCGCGGAGATCAAGGCCGAGGGCTTCACGCACGTCGCGTTGCTCGGCATGGGCGGCTCGAGCCTGTGCCCCGAGGTCTTGAAGCTCACCTACGGCTCGAAGCCGGGCTTCCCGAAGCTCGAAGTGCTCGACTCGACCGATCCGCAGCAGATCGCCGCGCTCGAGAAACGCCTGGACCTCGCGAAGACGCTCTTCGTCGTCGCGAGCAAGTCGGGCTCGACGCTCGAGCCGACGATCTTCGAGCAGTACTTCTGGGATCGCGCGGTGAAGACGGTCGGCGCGGCGAACGCCGGCAAGCACTTCGTCGCGATCACGGATCCGGGCTCGAAGCTCGAGGCGAGCGCGCGCTCGAAGGGCTTCCGCCGCATCTTCGCGGGCGTTCCGTCGATCGGCGGGCGCTTCTCGGCGCTGTCGAACTTCGGGATGGTGCCCGCGGCCTTGACCGGGCTCGACCTCGAGCGCTTCACGGCGCGCGCGTGCGAGATGCGCGATGCGTGCAAGAACGCGGACGCGGCGAAGAACCCCGGCGTCGTGCTCGGCACGCTGCTCGGCGTCGCGGCGAAGAGCGGGCGGGACAAGCTCACCTTCGTCGTGAGCCCCGAGTTCGCGTCGCTCGGCGCGTGGCTCGAGCAGCTGATCGCGGAGTCGACCGGCAAGCTGGGCAAGGGGATCATCCCCGTCGACCTCGAGCCGATCGGCGCGCCGTCCGTGTACGGCAACGATCGCCTCTTCGTGTACATCCGTCTCGCGAACTCGCCGAACGGCTACCAGGACAGCGGCGTGAGCGCGCTCGAGAAGGCGGGGCACGCCGTCGTGCGCATCCAGGTGCCGGACGTGATGGACCTCGGCGCCGGCTTCTTCCGGTGGGAGTTCGCGACCGCGGTCGCGGGCTCCGTGCTCGGCATCCACACGTTCGACCAGCCCGACGTCGAGGCGAGCAAGGTCGCGACGAAGGCGCTGACGAGCGCGTACGAGGCGTCGGGCTCGCTGCCCGCGGAGCAGCCGTTCTTCGCGGAGGGCGGGCTCGAGCTCTTCACGGACGCGCGCAACGCGGCGACGTTGACGAAGGCCGCCGGCGCGAATCCGACGCTCTCGAGCGTCCTGCGCGCGCTCGTCGGAGAGACGAAGGCGGGCGACTACTTCGGCGTCCTCGCGTACGTCGACATGAACGCCAAGCACGTCGAGCTCCTGAACAAGGCGCGCACCGAGGTGCGCGACACGCGTCGCATCGCGACGGTGCTCGGCTTCGGCCCGCGCTTCCTCCACTCGACGGGCCAGGCGTACAAGGGCGGCCCGAACTCGGGCGTGTTCCTGCAGATCACCGCGAACGACGCGGCGGATCTCCAGGTGCCCGGCTCGAAGTACACCTTCGGCGTCGTGAAGAGCGCGCAGGCGCGCGGCGACTTCCAGGTGCTCTCGGAACGCGGACGGCGTTGCCTGCGCGTCCACGTGACGGGCGATGTGGGCCAGGGCCTCGCGAAGCTCGCCGACGCGCTGCACCAAGCCCTCGCACAACCGGCGACGGCGGCGCGGTGAGACATGCCGGAGAGTTCGGAATCGGACCGGCGCATGGACAGCACGGGTTCGCGCGAATGGCGAGACGCATTCGAGCAAGGTGTGCCCGATCTGAGTCCGTTCGATCTCCTGCTGGGCGAGTTTCGTTCCGTGCTCGCCGTCGGGTGGCTCGGACCGTCCACGGAGCATCCGACCGGGCGCACCCCGCTCTGGTTCCTCGAGCGGCTCCTGCACGAGTTCGAGCCAGCGACCTTTGTTCCGGATCGTAGGTCTGGAAGGAAGACCGGGTGTGTTCGCTGCAACAGACGCCTTCGTGAGCGTCAGGCTCAGGCGCTTCAGGCGGGGCTTTCCGAGAAGTCAGTCCAGTCCGACTCGCTCAGCGCACACACATTGAGGGGCGTCCTTTGGGTCCCCGCCTGGACCCGCGCCTATGTCGCGCCTCGCAATCTCGTGCACATGCTCTACGACCACGACTACCTGCCTCCAGCCGAGTTCGTGGACGCCGTCCTCGCGTGCCCCCGCGTGGACTCCCTCGCCTACCACGACGCGTTCCGAAACCTCGTTCGGCATCCAGACCGAGCCGATCTCCGCGAGCGATTCGAAGGAGTCGAGACGCGCGCGATCGACGCGGCTCCCGAGCAACTGCGACGTGGCCGGTGTCCCTACTGCGAACAGGCCCTACGGTCACCCACGGCTCGTCAATGCACGGAATGCGGGCTCGACTGGCACGACCGCTCGGCCCCGGTGCTGCGCGGTCGGGACGTCGGTGAGGCTCGACAGCGGTCGTTCGTCCACCTCGTTCGAGGCTGAAACTCGGTCGCGTGCTCAACGTCGCGAGCCTGGGAGAGGATGCCGGCGTGACGCACACGACCTCGCGGCGCTGGCTCCCCGCGCTCGAGGCGAGCTACATCGTGCACCGGCTCCCGCCGCTGCACTGCAACGTCACGAAGCGCCTCGTGAAGAGCCCCAAGCTGCACTTCCTCGACACCGGGCTCGCGTGTCACCTGCTCGGGATACGGAACGAGGACGACTTCGCGTTCCATCCGCTCCGCGGCGCGCTCTTCGAGCTGGGTCGTCTCCGAGATCCGCAAGGGGCGCATCCATCGCGGGCTCCAGCCCGACCTCGTGCACTACCGCGAGGGTGCGGGGCGCGAAGTCGACCTCGTCGTCGAGCGCGGGCTCGACCCGATCGTGGTCGAGATCAAGTCGAGCGTGACACCGCCGCTCGACGCGGCGCGCGCCCTGCAGCCCGCCGTCGAGACTCTGGAGAAAGCGAGCATCGCCTCGCGCTCGGTCACGAAGCGGGTCGTCTACGCCGGCAGCGAGCGCTTCACGGCGCAGGGGACCGAGTTCGTGCCCTGGAACCAAGTCGCCGACGTCGCGTGGGAATGAACGCCGGGGAGTCAGCAGGCCAACCGGCAGTCAGACCTCGGACGATCGCGTGCGGGTCGGCGACGCCCAAGGCTCGATGTCCGCCCCAGCGCCGCAAAGCGGGCACCGCAGGATCAATGCAACGCGCGAGCGTTCCGGCGGTAGTCTCCGGAACGCCCGCGGTCTTCGGGTTGTCGGGAGGAAGAGCCCGCGAGAGTGGGGCGTATGCTCGCGGAGTCGGCCTCCGTTCAAGGCTGGCTAGAGCGCCAGCCAGTTCGTGATCTGCGTCCAGGCGTTGGGGTTCAGCTCGTAGTTCCAGATGTCCGCCTCGCGGTACGCGTGGAGGATGAGCTTGATGTTCCGGGCGCGGCACTTGGCGGCGAAGTCGCGCAGGAAGCGACCCGCGTTCGGGTGCTCGCGCGAGATCGCGACCTCGCCGATGAGCACGGGCAAGCCCGTGCGCAGTCCCGCGTCACGCACCGCATTGAGCAGCGCATCCAGATCGGCTCCCGTCCGGCCAGGGCTCGGATAGGCCGTGACCTGAGTGTCGCCGGCCGGCGAGTAGGGATGGAACTGAACGTCGGTCCAGTTGTAGAAGTGGAACTCCAGCACTTGGTTCGTGATCCCGGCGAGCGGGTTGAAGGTGGTGGCGGGAGCCGTGGTGGTGCCGCGCGGTGCAAAGACGATCTTGTGCACCGGATCGATGGCCCGGATCGCCTGGGCCGCCTGGAGCGCCACGCTCCGCCACTGCGGGTGGTTCGGCTCGTTGCAGAGGTCGTACCAGATGCGCGTCCTGGACTGGAACCGCTGGGCGAAGGCCTGCCACTTCGCGACGAAGTCGTTCACGTCGACGATGTCCGAGTTGAAGTGGCCCGGCGTCGGGTGGTGAAAGTCGACGACGCAGGTCACGTTCCTCGACTCGCACGTCGCGAGCACGGCGTCTGCCTTGTCGAGCCACACGGTGACGGACGGCTCGTAGCTGAAGTAGACCGGGAAGCGGACCATGTCCGCCCCGAGCGTGTGCAACCGGGCCACGTCCTGCTGGATGACCGGGGTCGGGTTCAGCGTCGCGAGCATCATGCCCTGCGACTGCGCGTGAGCCGCAGGCATCGGGGCCAGGGCGAACGCAGCCGTCAGCAGTGCGGACGCGAGTTTGGTGAGGTAGCGCAGCATCGGAATCTCCATCCTTGGAAGCGACGATCGGGAGGTCGGGGAACGGCCGGTACGGGGTGCTCGCTTGAACACCGCGGGACCCACGCAGGCGCACACGAAGAGGAGAGACATCTCTGCGCGTTCTTCTCGCTCATTCCACCTTTCTTGACGCGACCACAGGGTCGTCGGCGCTGTTGCGAGGCTGCGATCGAGAGAACGAGAGGCCTTCAGGGCCGGAACGGGTGATCGAGAGAAGCAAGCCGGGCCGCACCGAGGTCGACTCGGCGCGGCCCGGCGTCAGCGCTCCTTGCGATCGAACGAGCCCCGCCTTGGGGCCCGAGGCGCACTCAAGGTTGCCACACGACGACCAAGCCGTTCGTCAGGTTGAACGTGCTCGGCGTGCAGTACGCCGCGGCGTTGCGGTACCACGCTTGATAGACGCGCGTGCCCGGGATCGTCACGCTCCCGCGCACCGACAGCAGCGGATCGCCCGCGCCCGGGAACTGCGACGCGCCGGCGGCGTTCTGCACGGTGCGCAGCCGGATGAGGGTCCCCCCCGCGCAACTGAGACCGTCGCCGAGAATCGTCCCCGCGCCGCCGCCCACGGCGGTCGTGCCCTGGAAGTAGAGCGAGGTGCTGTTGGGCATCTGGTCCGCGCGCAGGACCAGCGTGTCCCCAGCAACGCTGGCCGTGCCGGTGGCGACGAGCCGTGCACCCAGGCCGAGTGAATTGAGGCAGCCGTTGCGGGCTCCCGCCGGGGCCGTGTTGCCGCAAGGGCAAGCAGCGCCGGAGCCGTCACCGAAGCACGTGCCGCTCGGAGCTAGCGGGTCGCCGACGGAGCGCAGGAACACGTCGGAGACGCCGCTGTTCACGTAGGGAGCCGGGCTGATCAGGTTCTCGGCACCGCTGACGAAGGCCACATGCTGGGCCAGATCGGAGAGCGAGCAGTCCGTGGAGGACCCGCCCGAGGGAACCTGCCCGCCGCTACCGAGGCCGATCATCCGGGTGATCCCCGTCTGCAGATCGTGGAGGAAGATGTCCGGCGTCGTTCCCGTGTCCAACGGATCAAGGTTGCTCGCGCTGCTCCGGAAGGACACGAACCGGCCGTCGGGCGAGATCGCGACGCCCGGCTCGGTGGTGCTCACGTTGCCGCTGGTTCCGTTGCTCTGCGCTCCGCTCGAAGTCACGTCGGCCCGCGCCGTCAAGCCGGCCAGGCGATCGTGCACGAAGACGTCCGTGAACCCGTTCGTGTCTCCGGGGACGAGGTCGGTGGCCGCGCTCGTGAAGGCGACCATCCGGCCGTCGGCCGAGATCCTGGGGAACTTCGAGCCGGCGTTGGCGTGCGCCCCGAGCACGAGCGCGCTCAGGCTGGCGCAGGTCGTGACGTTGCCCGCCATGTCGCGCACGAAGACGTCGTCCGCACCGTTCGTGTCCCCGCTCACGAGGTTCGTGGTGTCCGAGTAGAAGGCGACGAAGTTCCCGTTGCGTGAGATGGCGTGACCTTCGGACACTCCGCTCCCCGCCGCTGCGCCGTTGATGGACCTGCTCACGAGCTCGACCTGCGTCACCTGGGGCGTGCTCACGTTGCAGCGGACGATCTGGTACTGCCCGCCCGTGCTGCAGCCCAGATTGCTCGCCGCGGTCCGGTAGGCGACGAACTGCCCATCCCCAGAGATCTCCGGATTGCGACACGCCTCGTTGGCCACGCCGCCGGCGCCGTTGACGCTCACGAGCCGGACGACGAGCGTGAGGCGATTCCACAGATAGACCTGCTCGTTCGAGGGCGACCCGGGAACCAGGTTGCTCGCCGAGCTCGTGAAGGCGACCCACACCGCGTCGTCGGAGAGCGAGGCCCGGTTCGAGGTCCCGTTCGCTGACGCTCCGTTGGCTCCCCTGGACACCAGGTAGGTCGTCGAGGTCTGGACGTCCCGGAGGTACACGTCCGTCGTGGCGTTGTTGTCGCTGGGATCCAGGGCGGCGGCCGACCGGAACACCACCCAGCGGCCGTCCGGGGTCACGCGGCATTGATCGGAGTCGGCTAGGCCTTGCTGCCCGGCGGTCGACCGGCTGACGAGGACCGTCTGTGCCTCGAGATCCGCAGGGGCCGCGAGGGAGGCGAGGAGGACGGTGAGGAGCGAGAGGCGGGGTCGCATGGGGTGCACACTTGGTCGGGTTCGGGGGCGCGCCCACACCGAAGTGGAGTGGGGCGGCTACCGGCTGCTTTCTACAGAGACGTCGCCGACCTACCCGCTCGCGCCTCCTGGGTAGGTTCAGTGTAAGGGCCTGTGCGGAGGGTCGAGCCGTGAGCACCCTCGACTCGAGCCCGAGCCGGAGCACACCCTGCTGGCCTTCAGTCGGGACGGGCCTCTTCAGGTCCCGATGGTCGGAGAGGACCCGCAGGGGCTCGAGCCGTTCCCGCCGCGACCACACGGGTTCGCGCCGTCGCTGCTTGAGCTCAGCTCGACGAGGGGGGCCACACGAGGTGTTCACGTACGCGCGGTGTCTATCGCGTCAGGTCTGGCTGGGGCACCGCGCGGTGCAGTCCAAGAACGCCCGCGCCGAGGCCGGGAGACCTCCGACGTGCCGTCCAGTGTGCAAGGCCAATCGAATCTGAGAAGTCCGTGGAGCACGCGCATGGATGTCTCTGAGTCCTCCGTTGGCCCGCCCATCGACCCACGGAGGATCCTCATGAACCCGACCCAATTCATCTCCACGACCCTCGTCCGCACCCTGACCTTGCTCGCCTGCACGGCTGCCGTCGCGAATCTCGGTGCCGCCAGCCCCGTCCAGGGAGGGACGCAGATCTGCGACGTCTGCAACGTCTGCATCGACTACCCGCAGGGCGTCCTGAGCTTCGCGGACCAGGTCCTGCGCTACGACCCCCTCGCTGGGGGAGGGCCCGGCCCGACGGCTCCGAACTTCATCGACCCGCTGCGCGCGCTCGGCGCGCCGGACTATTCCTCGTGCGGGGGAGGCTCGAGCAGCACCGGCGCCGTGTCGCTCGGCAATGGCGGCCTGATCGAGCTCGCCTTCACGAACAACCTGCTGACGAACGGCAACCCGGTTCAGTCCAACCCGAGCTACAGCAACCTCGACCTGTGGATCTACGAGGCGGGAGGGGTGACGGAGCCCATGGACGTGTTCGTCCATCCGCTGTCGACGACGCTCCCCCTGCTGAACCCCGCGCTGGACCCCGACGGAGACGGCTACTACTTCGTAGGGCGCGTCAGCGGTCAGCCCGTGGGAGTCGACCTCGACGCGGTGTTCCCCGGCTTCGCGCCCGGCAGCCTGCTGTTCGACGCCGTTCGCATCGTGGACGTGCTGAACGGTGGTTCCAGCTCGACGGTGGGAGCCGACATCGACGCCGTCGGAGCGATCAGCTCCGCGACGCCGACCGTGATCCAGCCCTACTGCTTCGGCGTGGGTTGCCCCTGCGGCAACGACGATGCGAACGCGGGCTGCCGGAATTCGACCGGAGCGGGCGGCCGGCTCCTCGCAACCGGGACCAACTCGCTCGCGAGCGACGACCTCGTGCTGACCGTGCAGGGCCTTCCCGCGCGCACCTTCGGCTTCCTCTTCATGGGGCAAGCCGCGGCGCACGCGCCGTTCGCGGACGGACTGCGCTGCGTCTCGCCCGGGCCGAACCAGACGCCGGCGGGTACGGGGATGTTCCGCTTCCCGATCCGAGCCACGGCTGGCACGGGGGCCTTCGTCGAGGGGCCCGGTATCGCGGCCTTCGCGCAAGCTGCTTCCGGCACCACGGGCACGCTGCTACCGGGCACGACGTGGCACTTCCAGGCGCACTACCGCAATCCGGCGGGGCCGTGTGGATCGGAATCGAACCTCACGAATGCAGTGGCGGTCACGTTTCAGTGAGCTGAACGACCATCTTGGTTCACGGCCGCACCCACGAGCTCCTCGGCTCGTGGGTGCGCTCACGTAGGCAAGGAAAGAACCGGCACGAACGTGCGCGACGTGCGCCTGTTGTGCGCGCACGGCTGACGCACGTTGATGCGGTCAGGAACCCGGGCCGGACGACGTCGCCAGTTCGGCCAAGAGCGATGCCAGAGATGGCTCCCCGACGCGCTGCGACGCCGTCGCGAACGGAACCCACAGACGCGTGCGCAACGCACGTTCGGGCCATTCATCGAGCTCCCGCACCAATTCGGCCCGGAAGACGCGCACGCGACAGGTCCCGCCCCACTTCGCGTATTCAAACGCACCAACCTCGGAACCGACCCGCACTTCGACTCCGGCCTCCTCCAACGACTCCTGTGCCGCGGTCCCTTCCGCCGAGTTGCCGGCATCGATGATCCCTTTCGGAATGCCGAGCTTGCCCGAGCCCGAAGACGAGATCAGCAACACTTCGAGAGCCCCTGGCTCGCCCCGAAGCACAAGGGCTCCCGCCTGGCGAAACAGGAACGCTGGTTTCGGTTTGGCCATGAGGATGGACGTGGAGGTGCCCAGTGGCCTAGCTTGCATCGCTCTACACGCCGCGTCCACATGATCCAGTCGTGCCCAAGCACTCGCCCCGACGTCGGTACTGCAGCGCCATCTCGGCTGGCCGACGGAGCTCACACGACTCGCGCAGGCCCGTGAGCCGCCGGAGCCCGAGCTCGGCTGGTAGCTCGCGACCTTCGCTCGCGTCTCGAGTTCGCCCCTTCGGGGAGGCCGGAGGGGGAGGCCACTGCAAGGATCGGGCGCTGGACCGACCAAGGGCCTCCGAGAGCGTTTGAGGAATGAGGGAGCTCATCCCGCGAACATCCAGTTGGGCGCTGGATAGCGCAAGGGGTTGGCTCAGCCCACGGGCATGGGCTTCGATGTCCTGGCCTCTGCGAATCACCCTCGGTAGACTCCGGCTATGCGCCCCGGTGAGTTGCCTCAGACCTTCCAGTCGCTCGCCTGCACAGCAACCGATCGATCTCTCGACGTGTATTTGAGCAGCTTGCTCGAAGGACTGAAGCGATTCGACGCGCGTGACTCACTGAACGCTGACGAGGTCGCTTGGCTGATCGAGCGGGGATTTCGCGGGTCTGTGGCCCTGGAGGAGAAGGTCCGCCGCTATTCCACACTCGCCGCGCAGAAGGAGAAGGCGCTCGAAAAGACGATTCAAGGTTTCTTCCGCAATGGCCGTATGGATCTCGAACGCATGATGGCGTACCGGCGGGAAGAACTGCTCGGTGCGGACCTTCACTCTGTTTCCGAGGTAGTTGCACTGCAGATCTCGGAGATCCAGGCTTTTCGCGAGCAAGGAATCTGGCGACCACTAGCTCACGACGGTCACACCACCGAGCTTCGCGGCTGGGTGAACCTCTCTCCCAGAAGCTATGTGGAGGCGGGGCACCGGGGCGCGATCGAGCTTCACGATGCCGAGGCATGGCCTGACACGGTGGTGGAGTGGGGGTGGCTGTTGGCCTTCGTTCGATGCGGAAAGGTCTACGAGTAGCCTGCTATCGCCGTGCTCCGATGGAGGCATGGCGCCGCGTGTTGTGCAGTGCCCACCGGCCGGCGGCCGTCTCCTCGCGAGCGGGACCAACTCGCTCGCGAGCGACGACCTCGTCCTGACCGTTCAGGGACTACCCGCGCGCACCTTTGGCTTCATCTTCATGGGGCAAGCAGCAGCACACGCGCCGTTCGCGGACGGACTACGCTGCGTCTCGCCCGGGCCGAACCAGTCGCCGCCCGGAACGGGGATGTTCCGGTTCCCGATCCGAGCGAGAGCCGGCGCGGGGGCGTTCGTCGAGGGGCCCGGCATCGCGGCCTTCGCGCAGGCAGCGTTCGGAACGACGGGCGCGCTGCTGCCGGGCACGACGTGGCACTTCCAAGCGCACTACCGCAGTCCGGCGGGGCCGTGTGGACTCGGCTCGATTCGCACGAACACTTTGGCGGTCACGTTCCAATAGCCTTGAGTGAGAGAGAGGCCTAACGAGAACTGTTCAGTGCAGCGGGTCTGTCCTCCAGCGTCTCAAGACGCTGGAGGAACTGGCTATCTGTTGACAACTTGCTCTGGCTCGGTATTCCTGGCTCGGTATTCTTCAGCGGAATTTGAGCACCGAATGTGAATCGGTGATGGGGCCCGTGATGACCCTAGATGGACGGAGCCCGAGATACCCGTCAGTTGCCGATGGAAAACCTGCATCCCGATTCGACGATCGCGCGGACTTGGCGGTTATGTCCCAGCCTCCGCCTCGGATCACGCGGTCGCCCGGGTCCGACATTTGTCGCTCTCCGTCGCCCGAACGCTCGGGATGTTCATAGTGGCCGTAGCCATCCCGGCACCACTCGCGCACGTTGCCGTGAACGTCGAAGAGTCCAAATGGATTGGCCCGGTAGGTGCCCACTGGCGCGTGTACCACGTACCCATCCAGCCAATCCTCATAGTCCCACGAAGCCGGTGCGCCGTTTAATTGTAGAGTACCGTCGGCCAGGTTCTCGACACCATCGAGTGTCTGAATGTCGTCTCCCGTCCACCAGGCGCTAGTCGTTGTCGCCCGCGACGCATGCTCCCATTGCGCCTCAGTCGGCAAGGATAGACCTATTCGTGATAGCGCGGCATCCGAGTCAATCCAACTCACGCGCTCGACCGGGTGCAGCAGCGTCACGCGCTTGTTCCCTCGGGTGTCAGTCGGCGTGTACTGGCTCGGATTCCTCCCCGTAAGTCGCTGCCACTGGCCCTGCGTCATCTCATACTTTGAAACGAAGTACGGCGACAGCGTCACCGCGTGCGGCGGCAATTCGTCGGGCTCCGACTGTGGATCGTAGTCGGCGGTGGTCGGGTCGTTACTCTGAGCACCCATCGTAAACGTCCCGCCCGGCACCAACACGAACACAAGGCCGGTAGAGTCTTCTAGCAACAGCCTATCCTGCTCGTCACGCCGCACGTTTCCATTGGCGCCGCGCTTGGGCTCATCGCCCGTCGTAAACTCCGCAAACTCCCAGAGACGCGAATGCGGGTCCTCGCCGATCGGGATCAGGCCGAGCTGCGGAGTCAGCCGCGCGCCCGATGGCCAGCTAACACCCGCATACTTCTCGTTGTCTGCGACCGCCTTGATCGCTTCGTTCCATCGGCGTTGCGCCTCAGGGCCGCTTACGGTGCGCTCTTCAATCGTTCGCGCGAATTCCGCGCGCTTCATGATGCCCCATGAGTGATCTGCGGACGTTCCCGACGAGTAGAGTCCGCCCGTCGCGTCGTCTGTGAACGCGCGTAGGTCCCGCACCAGTTTCGAGAGCTGTACGTGCCACCAGCGGTCCTCGCTGCTCGCGAACGTCCAGTCGAGTCGGCGATTCACGTCGCGCTGGAGCTCAGCGACCACCGACGCAAGCTCTTGCCATTCCTCTGTGCGTGCTTCGCGCAGCTCTCCCGACGGAGCGCGCCACACCTCCACCGCCGCCCCGAGCATCTTCAGGTGGCCCTCGTACGCCTCCTTCTCCTTGTCAGGCGCCTCCGAGAGCGCCGTCTTCTCCTCGGCCAGCGCCTCGTCGAACCGCCCGTTGCGGAAGAGCGCCCACGCCAGTGTGTCGCGGTAGGTGTGCCGCTCGCCCTCCTTCGCCGCCGCCACAGCGCGCCGCGCCAGAATCAGCGCCTTCACTTCATCCCCGAACACCTCCCTCGCCGCATCGGGATCCACGAGCGGCCACGCGAGCTCGTTCAGGCCGTTCGCGTCTGTCGGAAGCGGCCGTGCCGTGTTCTCCGAGTCCGGCGCGCCCGCGCCGGCCTTCGGCGAGTTCTCGCGTACGAGCGCCGCCTCGACCTCCGCCTCGCTCGGCCACGGTTCCCTGCCCAGCATCCGCGCCATCCACTGCGCCTTTGCGCGCATCGACGCGAGCTCGGCGCTACGCGGATGCGCCGCCCGTTCCCGCTCGCGCTCGTCCTCGGTCTGCGGCAAGGCGCGAGCCTCCAACTCGCGCAGCTTCGCCTGGTGGTCCGCGAGGCTCGGCTTTGGGCTCACTCCGCGCGCCGCGTCGCCTGCTCGGCCCTCGATCAATACGCGCGCCTTCTCGAGCCACGCCTCGTAGCTATCCAGCATGTCCGGATGCGCCGGCCACAGCCGATCCGCATCGTCCACCAAGTCCTGCAAGTCCTGGATCGCCGACAGCGACAGCACGTCGCGCGCCTTCTGCGTCGCCGCCTCCTCATTGCGCTGCGCCAGGGCCGCGTTGTCCTGCGCGGCCGTCGCGTTGCGCTCCGCCTCCACAGTCTTCTCGTTCGCGCGCTTTGTCTCTGCGCTCAGCTGCAGGTTCGCGGCCACCACCTCGCGCGTCTTCATCGTGCTGTACACGATTCCCAGCACGAGCACGAGCATGCCACCCGCCATCGACGCTGCGAGCGGCTTGTTGCGAAGCACCCACTTGCGGAGCTCGACCCAAGCGCCTCCCTCGATGGACGGCACGGGGCGGCCTTCCAAGTACGCACGCAGGTCCGCGCTCAGCTCGGCCATGTCGCGGTACCGCGACGAACCTCGCGCGGCCATCGCCTTCTCGCAGATGTCGACGAGCTCTCTCGGCTGAGCCTTGGCCACTTCCGACAGCGGATCCACCGGGCCCGCCGACATGCGCGTGAGCACGCGCTCGCTCGACGTCTTCTCGCCCGGCGTCGTGTACGGCGCGTATCCGGCGAGGACCTCGTACAGGATCGCACCCAGCGAATACACGTCGGCCACCGCCTCCAGCGTCTCCACCTCTCCGCGGAGCAGCTCGGGGCTCGTGTACTGCGGCGTTCCCTTGACCGTCGTTCCGGACAGAGCGCCCGACCCCGCGCTGCTCGCGTCCGAGCCGCTCACGCTCGGATCCGCCTCCCCGAGCGCCTTCGCCACGCCCCAGTCCATCACGAACACCTCGCCGAACTTCCCGACGCGGATGTTCGCGGGCTTCAGATCCCGGTGCAGGATCTTGCACGAGTGCACGTAGCTCATCGTGTCGGCGACCTGCCGCAGGACGCCGATGACGCGCGTGATCGACCAGCCGTCCTTCTCACGCCGCGCGAGCTCGAGGCACTTGGACAAGTCCGTTCCCCGCACGAGCGTCATCGCGAAGAACGCGCGTCCCGTGCCGTCGACACCGGCGTCGAGCACCTGACCAACGCCCGGGTGGTTCAGCTTCGCCGCGATGCGCATCTCGCGGTCGAACAGCGGCAGGAGCTCCTCCGTGCGTGTTCGATCCGAGATGACCTTCAACGCCACGCGCCGGCCGAGCAGCGTGTCTTCGGCTTCGTAGACCTTGCCCATCCCGCCTTCGCCGAGCAGTTCGAGTCGGCGGTAGCGGTCGATGGTCGCGCCGCGCGAGCGCAGCTCGCTCAGGATCGCGGTCGCGCGCGGGTCGGGCTCCTCGAAGCGGTCCAGGCCCCCGAACGCTCGCATTCTCGCTCGCTGCTGCTCACGAGCGTGGAGGCGGCGCAATTCGGCCTCGTGCTCCGGATGGCGGGCGCACAGCGCTTCGAAGTCGAGAGTCTCGCCGCCTTGGGTGCGACGGTGGTACTCGTCGTACACGTCCTGGGCGGACGGATGCGGGGAACTCGCCTGGGGGGGGACGGACATGGCGAGGCGCGAAGGGGAGATCAGGGTAGCGGGACAGCGGGAATCCGTCGCGCGTGTTCCGCTCTCACGCTGGGACGGAACGCAAGCGTGGACGCGCTGCGGGCCTTCCTCGCTGGGGTTCGTACCGCTCCAGGCCAGGGATCCCGAGCCGGGTGGCCCACGGCCGCCAAGGGGTGCAGTTGCAGAACTCTCGACGCCAACAACGGAATTGAGGAAAAAGGGCAGCGCCTCGACTTGCGACGTCTCTTCGGAGGAAGGGGAAGCGGACCGAGGCCCACCGGTGGGTGCTCGGTCCCGCCGCCCGAGCGAGAGCAACCACATCCGACCACGAGGACGAGCGAAACATGCAGGAGCGGCATCCCAATGACGAGGACGAGAACTCGAGCGGTTCCTCCGAGGAGCAGCCTTCGGGCGACGAACAGGGCGCGTCCAGTTTGGGAGATGCCGGCGCAGGGGAAGGGAAGGGACGACTCTCGAAGGGGGAGGACGACTCGAACTCGGACGAACCCGATGACTCCCAGGGCGGCGTGGGGGAGGGCGGCACGCCCACCGAGTTCGACCTCTGGAGCATCCGCAACGGAGACCGGAAGGGGTTCGACCGGCTCTTCGCGCGCTACATCCCGCGCATCCTGCGCATGGCTCGCGCGCGGCTCGGGGCCAAGCTCGCCCTGTACATCGAGGAAGACGACCTCGTTCAGGAGACGATGATCGAGGCGTTCCGGAGCATCCACCGCTTCGATCCCAAGGACGCGCCCCGCTTGCGCGTGTGGTTCTCGCGCATCCTGGAGAACCGGATCCTGGACAAGGAGAAGGAGCGGGGGCGCCAGAAGCGCGGCTCCGATCGCACCGTCCCCATCGAGTCTCTGCGACCAGCCGATGGAACGGACTCGTCCATTCCTCTTCCTGCGCGTGAGCCCAGCCCATCCAAGGCCTTCGCTGGGAGAGAACTCGAGCGCACCTACGACGAGTGCGTGCACGGTCTTGCGGAGCGCTACCGCGACGTCGTGATCCTCAAGGACTACGCGGGAATGGACTGGCTGGAGATCGCCGAGGAGGTC
Source organism: Planctomycetota bacterium (assembly GCA_016714045.1). Taxonomy (GTDB): domain Bacteria; phylum Planctomycetota; class UBA1135; order UBA1135; genus JADJNY01. The sequence goes on from JADJNY010000002.1 coordinate 496,471, forward strand.
GGAGCCCCCAGCGGTGATGCGGCGAGGGGGATCTACGACCGGGCGTGGGACGACCTTGCGGCCTGTCTGAGGTCGAAGGGCTACGACTCGCCGTCCGATTCGAGATGAGCTCGACATGGCCTGAGTGGCGGCCGGCGCGCTCGTTCTGCTCGAGGGAACGATGCCGTGCACGAGCTTCGCGCCTCGCGCTCGGTCACGAAGCGGGGTCGTCTACGCCGGCAGCGAGCGCTTCACGGCGCAGGGGACCGAGTTCGTTCCGTGGAACGAACTCGATCGAGTCGACTGGGGCTGAGCGCGCCGCCCCTCGAAACGAGCTACGACTCTCGAATGAGGCATTCCGGCCCGCGCGTGCCCATCCCGGGCGAGCCGTCCCGAGCGTGACACCCAGGGTATCGCTCGAGGCGCGCTCGGCTGGCGTCCGCGCGGAGCGCCCTCCCGCTCCCGCGCTCGAACTCCGATGCAGGAAGCGACGCTTCGTCGACGGCCTCGGTCGTCGCGTGGCCGCACCGACTCGCGAGGGCTACCCTGGCCCCAACGGACGTAACGGTCCGAGGGTCGCGCACATCAGAGCAGCACGGAGAAGAACCACATGGAACTCGGCATGTACGGCTTGGGCCGCATGGGCGGCAACATGGCACGGCGCCTCGTGCGCGGCGGGCATTCGGTCGTCGTCTACAACCGCGACCTGTCGAAGGTCGACGAGTTGAGGAAGGTCGGCGCGCGCGGCGCGACGTCGCTGAAGGAGCTGGTCGGCGCGCTGAAGAAGCCGCGTCACGTCTGGGTGATGCTCCCCGCGGGTGACGTCACCGAGAAGGCGATCGAGGAGCTCTCGACCTTGCTCGAGCCCGGCGACTGCGTGATCGACGGCGGCAACACGATGTTCAAGGACGACGTGCGCCGCTCGCACGTCCTCGAGAAGAAAGGCATCCACTACGTCGACGTCGGCACGTCCGGCGGCGTGTGGGGGCTCGAGCGCGGCTACTGCCTGATGATCGGCGGCAAGCCCGAGCCCGTGAAGCGCCTCGACTCGGTGTTCGCGACGCTCGCGCCCGGCATGGGCGACGTCGAGCCGACCGAAGGCCGCAACGGCGGCAGCGCGGAGCACGGCTACCTGCACTGCGGCCCGGTCGGCGCCGGGCACTTCGTCAAGATGATCCACAACGGCATCGAGTACGGGATCATGCAGGCGTACGCGGAGGGGCTCGACATCCTCAAGAACGCGAACTCGCCGAACCTCCCCGCGGACCAGCGCTACGACATGCAGCTCGCGGACATCACCGAGCTCTGGCGGCGCGGCAGCGTCGTAGGCTCGTGGTTGCTCGATCTCACGGCGCGCTCGCTGACGCAGGATCCGACGCTGTCGAAGTTCGAAGGCGTCGTGCAGGACTCCGGCGAAGGCCGCTGGACGATCCAGGCCGCGATCGACGAGGCCGTGCCTTGTGATGTGTTGGCGGCGGCGCTCTTCGTGCGCTTCCGTTCGCGCCAGCAGCACACGTTCGCGGAGAAGGCGCTCTCCGCGATGCGTCACCAGTTCGGCGGGCACGTCGAGCCGGCGAAGGCGAAGTGACGCGTCGCCGCGGACCGCGAGCCTCGGCTCACGTCCCGCGGACGACTCGAACCTCGCGCGTCCATCGCACCGGGTGCGTGGCGCGTTCCACCGAACGACGAGCGCATCGCCCGTCGAGACCACCGACCGCGTTGCGAGCACGCACCACGCCGAGCTCTCCGCCATGTCCACCACGAACCCGCCCTCGACCCGAGACGTCATGGAACAGATCCTGAGCGCCACGTCGGACCTCACCGGCCTCGTCAACCCGTTCGCGGCGCCCGTCGGGCCCGCGGCGATCGTGATCTTTGGCGCCGCCGGCGACCTGACGAAGCGCAAGCTGCTCCCGTCGCTCTACAACCTGGCCGCCGCGAACCTGCTCAGCGACAAGATCGCGATCGTCGGCGTCGCGCGCGCCGACATGGACCGCGAGACGTACCGCGCGAAGCTCGAAGAGGACATGCGGCAGTACGCGACGAGCGGCACGGTCGATCCGAAGGTGATCGAGTTCCTCTCGAAGCGCACGTACTACCTCTCCGGCAACTTCGAGAACGCGGACACGTTCGCGCGCCTTTCGACCTTGCTCGCGACCGTCGAGCGCGAGCAGGGGACGCGCGGCAACGTCCTCTACTACCTCTCCACGGCGCCGAACTACTTCTCGATCATCGCGGACCAGCTCGCGGCGATCGGGTTGACGCGCGAGACCGACGGCGCGTGGCGGCGCCTGATCGTCGAGAAGCCGTTCGGGACCGATCTCGAGAGCGCGCGCATGCTCAACCAGCAACTGCGCCGCACGCTGCGCGAGGACCAGATCTACCGCATCGATCACTACCTCGGCAAAGAGACCGTGCAGAACATCATGGTCTTCCGGTTCGGCAACGGCATGTTCGAGCCGATCTGGAACCGCCAGTACATCGACAACGTGCAGATCACGGTCGCCGAATCGCTCGGCGTTGAGAGCCGCGGCGGGTACTACGACGGCTCGGGTGCCTTGCGCGACATGATCCCGAACCACTTGCTGCAACTCCTCACGCTCGTCGCGATGGAGCCGCCGACGTCGTTCGAGGCCGAGGCCGTGCGCGAGGAGAAGGCCAAGGTGCTGCGCGCGATCACGCCGATGACGCCGGAGAAGGTGCTCTCGAACGCGGTCCGCGGCCAGTACGACGAGGGAATGTGCGGCGGGAAGCCCGCGCCCGCCTACCGCGCGGAGGAGAAGGTGCCGCGCAACTCGGGCACCGAGACCTACGCCGCGCTCAAGCTCGCCGTCGACAACTGGCGTTGGGCGGACGTGCCGTTTTACTTGCGCACGGGAAAGCGCATGGCGAAGCGCGTCTCCGAGATCGCGATCCAGTTCCGCCGACCGCCGCAGCTTCTGTTTCGCAACACGCCCGTCGAGCACCTCTCGCGCAACGTGCTCCTGATCCGCGTGCAGCCCGACGAGGGCATCTCACTGCGCTTCGGCGCGAAGATCCCCGGGCCGACGGTGCGGATGGGCAACGTCGCGATGGAGTTCAAATACAAGGACGCGTTCGGCTCGACCGTGACGACCGGGTACGAGACGCTGATCTACGACTGCATCAAGGGCGACCCGACGCTCTACCAGCGCGCCGACATGGTCGAGATGGGCTGGGCGATCGTGAACCCCGTGCAGGAGGTCTGGCGCGCGCTCCCGCCGCGCACGTTCCCCAACTACGACGCGGGCTCGTGGGGGCCCGACGAAGCGGACGAGATGCTCAAGCGCGACGGCCGCACGTGGCGTCGCATCGAGGATTGAGCGCGCGCGACCGTCGACACGGAGCGCGATCGAAGGCACGATGCCCCACTCGATGAAGACGCCCGAGACGAAAGCCGGCGGAGCGCGGCGCACGGTGCGCGTGCTCGACGACCTCGACGCCGTGACGGCGGCGGGGCGCGAGCGTTTCCTCGCCGCGGCGGAGCGCGCGATCCGCGACCACGGCGTGTTCCGCGTGGCGCTCGCGGGCGGCTCGACGCCGAAGAAGCTCTACGCCGCGCTCGTCGGCGCGCCGATCGACTGGTCGAAGGTGCTCGTGTTCTTCGGCGACGAGCGCTGCGTTCCGCCGACGCACGCGGACAGCAATTACCGGATGGCGCGCGAGGCGCTGCTCTCCAAGGTCGTCATCCCCGGATCGAACGTGCACCGGATCTACGCCGAGAGCGGCGACGTCCGTGCGGCGGCGCAGGAGTACGAGGACGAGCTCGAGCGCGTGTGGGGTCTGATCCACCACGAGATGCCGCGCTTCGACCTCGTGCTGCTCGGCATGGGGCCCGACGGGCACACCGTATCGCTCTTCCCGGGCACGCAGGCGCTCGCCGAGACGAAGAAGCGCGTCGTCGCGAACCACGTCGAGAAGCTCGGCGCGTGGCGCATCACGTTCACGCCGCCCGTGATCAACGCGGCGCGCGAGGTCGTGTTCCTCGTGGCGGGCGCGGACAAGGCCGGCGTGCTGCGCGAGGTGCTCGAAGGCCCGCGCGACCCGCAGCGCCTGCCCGCGCAGCTCGTACAGCCCGACGACGGCGAGCTCGTTTGGATCGTCGACCGCGCCGCGGCGGCGGAGCTCGCGCCGCGGGCTTGAGCGAGCGCCCTGCACGCGGGGCGTCGACGAAGCGCGCACCGCGAGCTCGATCGCGTGCGTCGTTCCGCTACCGCCAGCGCACGATGATCGCCGGGCGCCGCGACGTCGGCGCGGGGAAGGAGCTCGGCATGCCGACGATCACGGGGAACACGGCGGTCTCCGGTCCGTCGAGGCCGAGCTCGCGCCGGAACTCGGGCTCGTTCAGCGCTTCGCGCGCGAACCCGATCGGACAGCTGCCGAGCCCGAGCCCGTGCGCCGCGAGCATCAGGTTCTGGGCCGCGAGGCACACGTCTTCGGCCGCTTGCGACTCGCGCGAGCGCGCGCAAAGCACGATCAGCGTGCTCGCGCCGTAGAAGACGTCGTAGCGCGGGTCTTCGAGCATCGCGCGGTGCTCCCACATCGGCGCACCGGGCTCGAGGTGCGAGCGCGCGAGCGCCTTCGCGCGTTCGGAGATGCGGTGGAGGAGCGCCTTGTCCTGCACGACGACGAAGCACCAGGGTTGCTCGTTGCGCGCGCTCGGGGCTTGGATGGCGGCGTCGATCAGGTGCTCGATCGTCCGCACGCCGAGCTTGTAGTCGTCGTACGAGCGCACGGATCGGCGCTCGTAGATCGCGTCGATGACGTCGGCGCCGCAGGACTTGTGGAACGGCCGGGTGGCGGCGGCCTGGGGGTTCGACTTGAGGGTGATCATGACTTCGCTCGCTCCCGGGCGTGGCTTCGCGCGATCGGCGGCGGGTCGTTCGCGCGCTGAGATGAACGCGGGGTTGCGCGCTTGGATCCGATCATCGGCCCGCGGAGCTCGGCGAGCCCTACGCCGCTGGGTGTAGCGGGCGGCGGACGTGGGCGAGTTTTTGGCGGGGCGGGCGCGGCTCGAGCGGGGGGAGTCGTGTCGGTCGGGAGCGCGATTGCCGGATGGGGCGACACGGGGAAAGGGACGCAACGGAACACATTCGGATGCTTCGCATTCCGGACCCCGCACAGGCCTGGGCCGGAGGACCGGCTTAGGCCTGCACGGGGTTCCACGGCCCTCAGCTAACGAGCGGGGGTGCGTTGGGATCGTCGGGGTTTTCGAGCAAGTGGTTCAGCGTGTGGCGAGGCCGGTGAGGACGGGTTCGAGACCGAGGACGACGCGTGCGAAGCGCTCGTAGTCGAGCTTCTCCGGCGTGTCCGAGCGCTCGTGGTAGTGCGGGTCGCGGAACACGGCCGTGTCCGTGACCATCACGGCGGGCACGTCGTACGGCCAGAACGAGGCGTGGTCGGACCAGCCGACGCCGGGGATCGGCTCGGGGAGTGCCGCGCCTTCGCTCGGGAAGGACGCGGCGGCGCGGAAGGCGCCGACGCACTCGCGCACGAGCGCGCGCGAGCCGAGGTTGCCGACGAACGCCACGAAGTCGCCGCGCGACGGATAGGCGAGCGCGAGGAGCTGGATCGGGTAGCGCTGGCTTCCTTCCGCGTCCGAGTAGCAGCCGAGCGTCTCGAGCGCGAGCATCGCGACGATCCTGTCCCCGCGTTCGCTCGCGCGCCGCGCGTGGACGCGGCTCCCCATCGCTTCGGTCTCGAAGTACGGCGGCTCCTCGTTCGCGAACGCGACGAAGCGCAGCGTGCGCTCGCTCCCGCGCTCGGCGAAGCGCCGCGCGAGCGCGCACAAGGCCGCGACGCCCGACGCATCGTCGTTGGCGCCCGGTGCATCCCCCGCGCTGTCGTAGTGCGCGCCGATGACGACGATTTCGCGCGGCGCGCGCGTGCCCGGCAGGTCGAGCACGAGGTTGTGCGAGTCGATGCCGAACGGGCGCGCCGCGTAGCTCTCGCGCCAGACGGGAAGCTGCGTCGGACCCTCCAGGAGCTCCTGCACGAGGTCCGCGGCGCGCGCCAGCGCCTCGGGATGGTCGAGGTTGCGCGGACCGCGTTCACACAGGCGGTCGACCGTCGAGCGCAATTCAGCCGCGAGGGCGCGCTCGTCCTCCGTCAGCGGCGGAAGCGCCGAGGACCACGAGCGCCCGGGCATCGAGGCGCACAGCGCCCACAGGACGACTCCCGCGACCGCGATGGGGAGCAACACGTAGAGCGCGAGCCGTTTCCAGCGGATCCGCGGTCGTCGCGCGGCGATCGAGCCTTCCGATGAGTTCATGCGGCGGCGAGGGACGGCGTCGGTGGCGCGAACTTCCCGCGCACAGCGTGCTCTCCTGTCCTCGCCCCGCGATCGCGGGGCCGGAACGAGCGGAACGGTGCGCGCGAGTCTCTCACTTCACCTGCCGCACCTGCACGCCCTTGCGGTCGCGTTGGATCTCCTCTTGCAGCCGGTTCGCGCGCTCGTTCTGCGAGAACACGTTCTGGTCGCCCACGTTCTTGAAGTACGACTGCGCGTCGAGCTGCTGGCCGCTGCTCGGGGCCCGAGGCTTGTCGTCCCGGGGGCCGAGCGCATTCTGCCCGCGGAAGAACGCGTACTCGCGCTCGCCGAGGCGGGCGATCACGGTCGAGGTGCCGGCGACGCCGTCCGCCTGGAACGAGCCGCGCGGGTCAGTCTTGCCCGCGACGATCGAGCGGCTGGAGGATCCGACGACCTTCACGTCGGCGCCGCGGACGAAGCGCGCGTCGGAGTGGCGTTGCACCTGGATGCGCAGGCGTCCCGCGTCGGCGTCCTCGCGCACCTCCATCTCGAGGTCGCTGACGAGCACGAGCCCGGTCGCGTGCTGCTCGTCGCCGCGCGCGATCACGAGGTAGGCGCCCGGGTCCGCGAGCGCGAGCTCGACCCGCTCCTCGCGCATCCGCAGTTGGGCGTCTTGCTGGAACTCGACCGTCCGGCGCAGGGTAGGGGAGATGCCCGCGAGCTCGATCCCCGCGACGTTCGCGAGCGTCTTCTCGCGCAGGTAGAGCGTCATCAGGTCGACGGGGTACACGAGCACTTCGGCGCGCGCGACGTTGCGGTGCGACAGCGCGACTTCGACCTTCGCGCCGGGCCGCGCGGTCGTGACCTCGGGCAACGCGATCGACCTCTCGCGCAGGGCGAGCAGCGTGTCGTGCGCGTCGGCGAAGACCGTCTCGACCGCCGAGTAGAACCGGGCGGCATCGGCGAACTCCTTCCGGGCGTGGTGGATCTGCGCGAGGATGTAGAAGGCGAGGTCGCGGTTCGGCGAGTGGCGCTCGACGCCGGCCTCGTCCTTCCACGTCGACGACGAGATCGGCCACAGGATCTTCTGCGCCTCGTCGTCGCGGCCGCGGTACCAATCCGCGACGGCGGCCGCGTAGAGGAACGCGTCGGCGTACTTGCGGTCCGTGTAGACGGCGGCGAGCTCGCGCCCGATCGCGGACGTGCGCTCGTAGTCTTCGATGCCGAGGTAGGCGTTGACGAGGTTCAACCCGGCCTCGGGCGCGAGCGGATCCTTCGGGTGCATCGAGAGGAAGCGCTGCAGCCGCTGCACTCCCTCGAGCGTCAACGCGGCGCGCGATCGCGGCCCGCCTTGCGCAGGCTCGCGTCGTCCGCGGCCCTGGGCGCGGTCGTCAGCAGCCGATCGCAGAGCGCGAGCTCGGCCTCGAGCGTCCCCGGGTAGTCGGGATAGTCGCGCAGGAGCCGCGCGAACGTGCGCAGCGCGGCGTCGGCGTCCTTCGCCGCGTCGAGCGCGCCGATCACCTTGAGGTCCTTGCCGAACGTCTCCTCGACGGTGGCCTTGAAGACGAGCAGCGCGCGCTCGTGCTCGTCGAGCTTCCGGTACGCGGCGCCGACGGCGAGGATCTGCTCGAACGGGATCGTCAGGTCGGGGTTCTTCTCGCGCAACACCTCGAAGTGACGCACGATCGCGCGCGCGTCGCCGCGCTCGATCGACAGGTAGAGGAGCATCTCGGCCGTGTCGCGCAGCGCGTCGTCGCCGAGCAGCGCTCCGTACGAACGATCCAGCTCCTCGAGCAGTCCGCGTGCGCGGTCCTTCTCGCCCGCGGCGAAGCAAGCCTGCCCGAGGTGGAAGAGCTCGTCGGGCGTGGGCTTGTACACGTCGGTGCTCGCCTCGCCGCGCGCGAGGACCTCGAACTCGACTCCGGGGCCGGCCGCCCAGCGCGCGGGGTCGTACGCGCTGCGCACGATCGTCGGCGGGACGCGGTAGCGGCCGGGCAGCGTGCCGAGCAGGCGGAACTCGACGAACGCCGCCGCGGAGTTCCGCTGGCCCAGATCGACGATCAGACGCCCGTCCTCGACGCGCCAGCCCTCCACGGCGCCGCGGACGCTGTCCTCGAGCACGCGGGTGCCCGCGGGCAGCGGGACCTCGAGCACGAGGTAGTCGAAGGTCGTCGTGTCGCTCGTTCCACGCGGCTCCGCGTTCACCATGACCTGGCACGTCGAGACGGAGCCGAGCGGGAGGTGCGCGACCTCGTTGCGCCAGAACGTCGCCTGGTTGCGCACCACGGAGAATCCCGTCTGGAGCTCGCGACCGCGGTGCATCGGCGGCGCGGCGAGGAAGTGCAGACCCGCGACGACGAGCCCGGTTCGCCAGCCGGAGGCCGCGTCGGGGCTGAAGCCGCGCAGCACCGCCGCGAAGTGCGGGCGCCCGCCGCCCGTGAGCACGAGCTCGACCTTCACCTTCTTCGGCGCGCTCTCGGGGAGCTCGAACTCGAGCGTCGAGCCGGGCGCGTCGGGCGCGAGCGTCGCGCGCTGCGGCGCCTGGCCCTCGACGCGCACCTCGACCGTCGAGCGGTCCTGCGCGGGTTGCGTGCTCCGCGCGTGCCATGCGAGGGCCGCGAGCGCGAACCCGCGCGCGCGCGCGGGCGCCCACGGACGAGCGGCGAGGAGCTCGTCGACGAGCGGAGCGATCCGCGTCGAGCTCAGCTGCGCTCGGCCGAGCGCGTAGGCGGCGAGCGCCGTCATCTCGACCGTCGACGCGTTCCACGGACGGTTGCCCGCGGTCTTCGCCGCGGCGCCGCCGGAGGCGAGTTTCGTCGCGAGCGCGTCGGCGACCTCCGCGGCCATCGGCGCGCGCTCCATCTCGACGAGCGCGAGCGCCGTGTACGCGAGCGCGGCCGGCGAGAGCGACGAGCGCGCGCGGTGCAGGCGATTGGCGGCGGCGAAGTCGTCCTCGTCGGCGACGGCGAGCGCCCACACGATCAGCGCCTCGAGCTCGTCGTCGCGGTGCGACGCGGTGCGGAACTCCTGCGTCAGCCGGCTCACGCCCTTCTGGAGCACGTCGGCCGGCACGAGGAGCCCGGCGGTGCGGGCGCGCGCGAGCGCGGCCACGGCGAGGCACGTCGTCTCGAGGTTCGCCGGGGCGCCTGCGCCGCGCGACCAGCTCCACGCGCCGTCCTGGCTCTGCGCGGCGACGAGCTCGGTGATCCTGCCGCGCGCGCGCGCCGCGAGGCGATCGCGCTCCGCCGCGGCGCTGGAGGCCGCGTTCGACAGCTCGAGCACGCGCGCGAGGCCGTACAGGTGCGCGGCCGCGTCGGCGACGGTGTTCGGCGGCAGACAGCCCGCGCGCAGCGCGAGCGCGTCGCCCGCGCCGAGGGCCTCGGCGACGAGCAGCGCTTGCAGGCTCGGACCGAGGTGCACTTCGATCGACCGGTTCCGCCACGCGCGATCGGCGTCGAGCTCGAGCGTGAACGTCGTGCTCGACGCGAGGACGCCCGACTCCGTGTCCGCGCCGGCGATGCCCCAGGGACGGACGGGGACGCGGGCCTCGGTCGCGAGCGCGCGCTCCTTCCCGCCGAGCGTGCCCGCGCCCTCGAGGCGCAGCTCGACGAGCTCGCACGCGGGGAGCGGCTCGAGGAGCTCGAACACGTGCTCGACGACGCCGCTGCCGCTGAGCTCGACGGTCGCGGGCAGCGTCGTCGTGCGCTCGCCGGCGACGACGCGCAGCTTCAGCGCGAGCGACCCCTTCGCGCCGGTCGAGTCGTGCACGCGCGCGACGAAGCGCGGCCGGTCGCCTTCGACGAGACCCTGCGGCGCGCGCAGCTCGAGGAACAGCTCGGCGCGCGTGCGGAAGCTCGCGGTCGCCTCGCCGACGAGCGTGCCCGGCCCGACGCCGCGCGTCGTGACGCGCCAGCGCGTGCTGCGCGCCGGCAGCTCGAACTCGGCCGTTGCCCGCCCGTCCGCGCCGGTGACGAGCGCCGCGGTCCAGAACGCGGTCTCGGATTCGTCGAGCGCGTCGCGCGACGAGGCGTTGCGGCGTCCGCCCTCCGTCGGTCCGCCGGCGCGGCCTTTCTTCGTCGTGCCGAGCCTGCGACCGCCGAACGCGCTCGCCTGCTCGCCCGCTTTCTCGTCCTCGGCCGCGAGCTCCTCCCGCGGCGCCGGCGCCGCGCCGGGCTCGCCCGCGACGAGGTCCTTCAGGCCCTGCTCCACCTGCGCGCGCCGCGCGTCCCACTTCTGCTGCTCCTGCTTCGCGCGCTCCTCGGCGAGCACCTCCTCGGCGATCTTCGCGACCGCCCCCTTGTACGCGAACGCGCTGCTCGCGGCCGTGCGCACGCCGAGCTCGCCGCGTCGCACGCGTTGGAACACCGACGCGAGCTTCGGCGCGCGGTCGGGGTAGAGGTCGTAGATCGCTTCGTCGACGACGGCGACCGAGAGCTCGGCTGCGACGGGCCGCCCGAGCTGGTCCTTCGCGCTGACCGCGAGCTTCGCGCGCGCGCCCGGCGCGTAGACGGGCTCGAGGACCTCGACGGTCACGTCGAGCCGGCGCACGACGTCGTACTCCGCCGTGTGCGCGTGGAGGCGGTCGCCGTCCATGCGCGCGATCGCGATCCACGCGCGCGGGAACGCGCGGTCGTCGATCGGCAGCTCGACGTCGCTCGCACCCGCGGGCAGGCGCAGCAGGCGGTGCTCGAGCACGCCGTCGGCCTCGAGGGTCAGGAGGGCGAGCCCCGCGCCGGTGCGGTTGACGACCTGCGCGCGCGCGACGCCGCCGACCTCGACCTCGCCGTCGGCGGCGATCAGGCGCAGCCGCACGTCGTCCTCGTCGCCCGACGCGAGCACGCTCGCTTGCGCGGTGACGGGGTTCCCGAAGCGGTCGAGCGCCTCCGCGCGCAGCACGTACTGCCCGCCGCGCTCGAGCGTCACCGGGACGCGCGCCTTGCCCGTCTTCGCGTCGGTCGTCGCGTCCTGGCGCGCGACCTCGACCTCGCTCCAGACGCCGAGCGGCGACGACTCGCGGCGCAACACGGTGAACACGAGCGCGCGCCCGAGCGGCTCCCCTTCGGGATCACGCGTGTCGAGCTCGACCTCGAAGCGGTCGCCCGCGAGCACGACGGCGCGCGGCGCTCGCAGCGTCGCCGTGTACTCGCCCTGCGCGAGCCGCACGGTGCCCGAGCGCTCGACGCCCTCTTCGAGCAGCGTGGCCGTGAAGCGGAGCTGCCCTTCGCGGGCGAGGTCGCGCGTCGGGAAGGAGACGTGCGCCTTGCCGCGCGCGTCCGTGCGCAGGTCGAGCTGCCTTCCGTCGGGCAGCGTCACGCGCAACGGCGCGTCGCCCGCGGGCTCGCCGTAGTAGAACTCGGCCGAGAGGTCGAGCTCGACCGTCTCCCCGCGCTGCACGACGGGCCGCGCGAACGCGAACTCGACGTCGACCTTCTGCGTCGTGAACGCTTCGACCTGGAAGGAGCACTGGAACACGCCGCCCTTCGGCGAACGCACGGAGATCCCGTAGACCCCCGCGGGCGCCGCGTCGTCGAGCTCGACGTCGCCGTTCAACGTGCCGAACGGGCTCAGCGCGAGCTCGCGCGACTCGATCGTCCGTCCGGTGCCGTGGAAGACCTCCACGCGGTACGCGAGCCCCGCCTGGAACGTCTCGCGCTCCTTCTCGACCTCGCGCACGATCGCGCGCCAGTGCACGGTCTGCCCGGGCCGGTACGCGGGACGGTCGGTGTAGACCGCGGCCGTCGGCACCATCGGATCGGCGAGCCGCAGCCCGTCGAGGTCGAGCCCGATCGTCGCGACGTGCCCCGCGCGCTCCGCGAACACGGAGGCGGGGCCGGGCGTGCACGGCTCGTCGAGCGTCGCGCGCGCGATGCCGTCGGCCCCGGTCAGGAGCTCCACCGTGCGCGGACCGTTCGCCCCTTGCAGCGCGACGAGCACGCGCGCCTTCTCGGCCGGCTCGCCGCGCGCGACGTCCTGCGCGAACGCGAAGACCTCGCGCAGCGACGACTTCACGATCACGTCGAGCTGGCTCGCGACCACGAGCGTCGTCGCGCGCACGTCGCCGCCCGTGACCGCGACGACCCACGTGCCGGGGCCGTCGAAGGGGAGCTCGATCGCCTGCTCGAGCGGCGCGTAGCGCGCGAAGCTCGCGACGGCGACCTCGGACGTGGCGTCGGCCGCGATCAGGTCGAGGTCGAGGTCCTCGACGCCGAGGTACGTGCGGTGCTTCTGGAAGTACGTCGCCAGGTCGAGGCGGTAGGTCTGCACGCGCAGCGTCTCGAGGTTGCGCACCTGCGCGACGACGCGCGGCTTCCCGCCCTTCCGCCACACGCCCTGCGTTGCCAGCGCGAGCGACGGCTTCGTCATCGCGCGCAAGCGTCTCGCCGCTTCGGGCGCGCCCGGACCGAACGCGCACTGACGGTAGGCCGCGACGGCGCCTTCCAGGTCGCCGAGGCGCTCCTCGAGCGTCGTCCCGATCGAGAGCAGCGCCTGCGAGGACGGATCCGCGGTGGGGAAGCGCTGCACGAGCCTGCGCCACTCGTCGACGGCGCTACGGAAGAGCTCCTGAGCGCGCGCCCTGCCGTCGTCGCCGGCGCCGGGCCGCTTTCCGCGCTCGAGCGCGACGCGCGCTTCGTTCGCGTACGTCGCGCCGAGTCCGAGCGCGATCTCGGCCGCGCGAGGGTCGAGCGGGTGCGCGGCGAGGAACGCGCTCCAGGCCGCGCGCGCCTCGGGGAAGCGTTCGTGCTCCTCGTGGTCGACCGCGCGCTGGTAGTCGCACTCGACGAGCGCCGTCTGCGCGTTCGACCACTCGGGGCCCGAGGGGAAGCGCTTCGTGTACTCGTCGAACACCGCCGCGGCCGCGTCGAAGCGCTCTTGCCCTAGGAGCAGCCGCCCCTTCTCCATCACGGCCTGCATGCGAAGCTTCGCGTCCTCGTCGCGCGCCTCGGAGGCCTCCGTCGCGGCTGGCGCGAGCGCCAGGAGCTCGTCGAGCGCCGTGATCGCCTGCTCCGTGCGCCGGTGGGCCGCTTCGATCGTCGCGATGCGGCGCAGGGCGAACGCGGCGCGCGGATGACCGGGCGCGCTCGCGAGGAAGCGGCGCAGCGCCGCGACGGCGAGCGCGGCCTCGCGCGCGTCGCTCTCGCGGAACGCGTCGGCGACCGCGAGCCGCGCGTCGCCTTCGAGCCGCTGCACGCGCGCGCGCGCCGCGTCGTCGAGCGCCTGGAACGCCGCGGCGTAAGGCCCGCGGCCCGCGCGCGCCTCCTTCACGTCGTCGGCGGCGTCCTCGAACCCGCGCCGCGCGTCGGGGCGCCGCTCGACGCGCAGTTCGGCGCGCGCGCGGCGCAAGCGGACGTCGAGGACGTCCTCGAGCCCGGCTGCACCGGGCGCGCGCTCCGCCGTGGTCGTCGCCGTGCGCGCGGGGTCGAAGCTCGCGAGGAAGCGCTCGCAGTCCTCGACGCACGCCGCGAACTCCTCCTTGCGCTCGCGGCACACCGTCATGCGACGCAGCGCCTTCGCGCGGTCCTTCGCCGGCGCCTCGAGCTCGAGCGCCGCCGAGTACAGCGCATGCGCCGCGGCGTAGTCGATCCGCGGCGGCTCCGCGGCGGGGGAGGTCGCCGGCGTCGACAGCGCGTCCGCGAGGTCGAGGTAGATCCGCGCGAGCTCGCCCTGGCGTTCCTCCGAGCGCAAGCGGCGTGCTTCGCGCTCCCAGACCTCGGCCGCCTCCGCCATGCGGCCCGCGGCGCGCTGGAGCTCCGCGCGCTGGAAGCGCGCCTTGACGGCGAACGCGCCGTCGGGGAAGCGCCGCTCCAGCTCGGCGAGCGCAGCGAGCGCTCCGTCCGCGTCGCCGTCGTACTGGAACGCGAGCGCTTTCAGGAAGAGCCACAGGTCGCCCTGCTCGGGCGCGACGGTGAGGCGTTCGTCGAGCGCCGTCCGCGCCGCCTTCCAGTCGCCGCGCACCATCGCGGCGCGCACGTCGCCCGGGAGCCGCGAGCGCTCCGTCGTCGACGCCTGGCCGTTCGTGCCCACAGCCGCGGTGCAGGCGAGCGCCGGGAGCGACGCGAGGAGGAGCGCGGCGAGGACCGAGGCGAGGCGTCGATGCGTGCGCATGGCAAGGGGTGTCCTGGGCGGAGCGACCTTCGAGCGGGCGTCGCGCGCGCCGGGGCGCGCCGCGATCGTGGAAAGGGACCCGCACGGGGTGCCGCGCGCGCAGGATACGCCGCGAGTCGGGCCGGGTAACCCGCGCCGTAGGGCGGAGTGGGCCGGTTCGCGAGCGCCGCGCCGCCGCAGCGCGCGCTACTGTCCCTTCGCACGCGCGGACTCTATCCTCTTTGCCCCCGAACCCACGAGGACGCCATGCACGACACCTTCCAGACCCGCGGCAAGCTCAACGTCGGCAACCAGACCTACTCGATCTATCGGCTCTCCAAGCTCTACGAGCGCTTCCCCGAGGCGAAGCGCCTGCCGTTCTCGCACAAGATCCTGCTCGAGAACCTGCTGCGCACGGAGAACGGCGAGGCCGTGACCGCGAGCGACATCGAGGCGCTCGCGAAGTGGAACCCGAAGGCGGAGCCCTCGAAGGAGATCCAGTTCACGCCGGCGCGGACCGTGCTGCAGGACTTCACTGGCGTCCCGTGCGTCGTCGACCTCGCCGCGATGCGCGACGCGATGAAGCTGCGCGGCGGCGACCCGAAGAAGATCAACCCCTTGTCACCGGTCGAGCTCGTCATCGACCACTCCGTGCAGGTCGACTTCGCGGGGACGAAGTTCGCGTTCGAGCAGAACGCCGACCTCGAGTTCGAGCGCAACGGCGAGCGCTATGCGTTCCTGCGCTGGGGCCAGACTGCGTTCGACAACTTCAAGGCCGTGCCGCCGGACACCGGCATCGTGCACCAGGTGAACCTCGAGTTCCTCGCGCGCGTCGTGATGAACGCCAAGGACGCGAAGGGCGAGGAGCTCGCCTACCCCGACACGGTCGTCGGCACCGACTCGCACACGACGATGATCAACGGCGTCGGCGTGCTCGGCTGGGGCGTCGGCGGCATCGAAGCCGAGGCCGCGATGCTCGGCCAGCCCGTGTCGATGCTCATCCCGCAGGTCGTCGGCGTGAAGCTCGAAGGGCGCCTGCCCGAGGGCGCCACCGCGACGGACCTCGTGCTGCGCGTCACGGAGATGCTCAGGAAGCACGGCGTCGTCGGCAAGTTCGTCGAGTTCACCGGTCCGGGCCTCGCGGACCTGCCGCTCGCCGACCGCGCGACGATCGCGAACATGGCGCCCGAGTACGGGGCCACGTGCGGCCTCTTCCCCGTCGACCAGCTCACGCTCGACTACCTGAAGCTGTCGGGCCGTCCGCCCGAGCGCATCGCGCTCGTCGAGGCGTACATGAAGGAGCAGGGGCTCTGGTTCGACGCGAAGGCGCCGATGGCGAACTACACGGACCTGCTCACGCTCGACATCTCGACCATCGAGCCCGCGCTCGCCGGTCCGAAGCGTCCGCAGGACCGCGTGCGCCTCGTCGACGTCAAGGCAGGCTTCGAGGCGCAGCTCGAGTCGTTGCGGCCGAAGCCCGCGGCGCCCAAGTTGCCCTCGAACCCGGTCGGCGCCTCCGCGAATTCCGACCGCGCGCTCGCGCGCATGGAAGGCGAAGGCGGCGGCGCGAAGGGCGCCGCGACGATGGAGCTCGAGCCCTGCGCGCACGTCGTCATCGACGGCCAGGACTGCGTCTTGGAGCACGGCTCCGTTGTGATCGCCGCGATCACGAGCTGCACGAACACCTCGAACCCGTCCGTGATGATGGCCGCGGGCCTGCTCGCGAAGAAGGCGGTCGAGAAGGGGCTCGTGAAGAAGCCCTGGGTCAAGACGAGCCTCGCGCCGGGCTCGAAGGTCGTCACGGAGTACCTGACGAAGTCGGGCCTGCAGCCGTTCCTCGACCAGCTCGGCTTCCAGCTCGTCGGCTACGGCTGCACGACGTGCATCGGCAACTCGGGCCCGCTCCCGAAGAACATCGCGACTGCGATCGACGAGGCCGGTCTCGTCGTCAGCGCCGTGCTCAGCGGCAACCGCAACTTCGAGGGCCGCGTGCACGCGCAGGTGCGCGCGAACTACCTCGCGTCGCCGCCACTCTGCGTCGCGTACGCGATCGCCGGCAGCGTCGACGTCGACCTGTCCAAGGAGCCGCTCGGGCTCGGGAAGGACGGCCAGCCCGTCTTCTTGAAGGACGTGTGGCCGACCGCGAAGGAGGTCAGCGACGCCGTCGCGAAGACGATCGACAGCGCGATGTTCCAACGCTCGTACGGCGACGTCTACCGCGGCGACGCGCGGTGGAACGCGTTGAAGGTGCCGCAGGGCGCCACCTACGCGTGGGACGCGAAGTCGACCTACGTGAAGCACCCGCCGTACTTCGAGGGCCTGCCCGCGCAGCCGTCGGCGGTGAAGGACATCGCGAGCGCGCGCGTGCTCTGCGCGTTCGGCGACAGCATCACGACCGACCACATCTCGCCCGCGGGCTCGATCAAGGCGTCGGGCCCCGCCGGCAAGTACCTGGTCGCGCAGGGCGTGAAGCCCGAGGACTTCAACAGCTACGGCGCGCGCCGCGGGAACCACGAGGTCATGGTGCGCGGCACGTTCGCGAACACGCGCATCAAGAACAAGCTGATGGGCGGCGCGGAGGGCGGCGACACGCTGTGGCTCCCGGCCGGCGAGAAGATGTCGATCTTCGACGCCGCGATGAAGTACAAGGCCGAAAACGTCGCGACGATCGTGCTCGCCGGCAAGGAGTACGGCACCGGCAGCTCGCGCGACTGGGCCGCGAAGGGCCCGATGCTGCTCGGCGTGCGCGCGGTGATCGCCGAGAGCTTCGAGCGCATCCACCGCTCGAACCTCGTCGGCATGGGCGTGCTCCCGCTGCAGTTCCTCGCGGGGCAGAACCAGGAATCGCTCGGGCTCACGGGTCACGAGACGTTCTCGATCACCGGCCTCGCGAAGGCGATCGAAGGGGACTTCTCGCCGGGCCAGCGCATCGCGGTCGTCGCGAAGAGCGCCGCGGGCAAGGAGACGAAGTTCGAGGCGCTCCTGCGCATCGACACGCCGAACGAAGCCCAGTACTACCGTCACGGCGGCATCCTGCAGTACGTGCTGCGGGGGCTCCTGAAGTGAGCGAGCGAGGTCGGACGCGGTGACGAACCGCTGGCACTCCGTCTGGACGTGGTGCGCACGCTTGTCGTGCGCGCCATGGTTCGTCGGCAGCGCGGCGCTCGTCGCCCTGCACGGCACGACGCGGTGGATCCCGCTCGCGACGGTGTTCCTCGCGTGCTGGGTCGGGCTCGCGCTGTCCCTGTCCGGGCTCTTCGGGCTGATCGCGCTGCGGGCGAAGAGCGCCGAGGAGCACTTGCCGTGGTCACTTTCGACGTTCGTCGCGGGCGTGGCCGGTCTGATCGGATCGATGGTCGTCGGCGCCGTCGCGGTCGTGATGCTGTCGGGCGTCGAAGTCGAGTGACGCGCCGCGCGAGGAGGCCGGGCTCGCCCGGTGCTCCCGCTCGCTCCGCGTGCCGTCACTCGTTAGGAATGTCCGCATGAAGATCGCCATCCTCGGCGCCGGCAACGTCGGCGCCGCCCTCGCGCGTGCGTGGACGCGTTCGAACCACGAGGTCGTGTTCGGCGTGCGCGAGCCGTCGAGCGCGAAGACGCTCGCCGCGCTGAAGCCGCTCGGCACGAGCGCACGCGCGGCGAGCCTCGCCGACGCCGTGCGTGGAGCGGACGTCGTCGTCCTCGCGACGCCGTGGGACGCGACGCAGGCGGCGCTCGCCGCCGCGGGCTCGCTCGTGGGCAAGGTCGTCGTCGACTGCACGAACCCGCTGAAGTCCGACCTGTCGGGCCTCGCCGTTGGACACACGAGCTCGGGCGGCGAGCTCGTCGCGGGCTGGGCGCCCGGCGCGAGCGTGTTCAAGGCCTTCAATCAGACCGGCGCCGAGAACATGGCCGCCGCGACGCGCTTTGCCGCGGCGCCCGTGATGTTCGTGTGCGGCGACGACGAGGCGAAGAAGCCCGTCGTGCTCCAACTCGCGCGCGACGCGGGCTTCGAAGCCGTCGACGCGGGCAAGCTCCAGATCGCGCGGCTGCTCGAGCCGCTCGCGATGCTGTGGATCCACCTCGCGTACCCGATGAAGCACGGGCGCGACTTCGCGTTCGCGCTCGTGCGACCGGTTCGTGGGTGAGGGCGAGCGGTGGGCGCGAGCGCGCCGATAGCAGCGTTTCGGTGCAGGCTCGTGATGCCGCGGCCCAGCGGTCCGACGTGCACGACGCCTGGGTTGGCCGCCCTCTCCGACGCGCGCTGAACGGCGCGCGATCAGCTCGCCGTCGCGTTCCCGGGTGCGCGCGCGGGCGCGCCGAGCGGGGCCATCACGCCCTCGCGGCGCGCGACGACGATCAGCTTCTTGCCGAAGAGCACCGCGGGCGACATCGCGACGCGCGCGAGTTCGTCCTCGACCTCGGGCGGCGGCGTCTTCTGGCGGACGCGCGGCAGGTGCTTGCGACTCGCCAGGATCGACCAGCGCGTCACGGCCCAGAACACGGGCACGAGCGGCGCCATCGCGAGCGAGCTCCCGCTCTTCGTCGTCGAGTCGACGCTCTCGAGCTTCATCCCGATCACGCGCAGGATGTAGCGCAGGCGGAACACGTCGATCAGGTACGCGTGCCCGTGGTAGAGGCGCTTCTCCATTCGCGCGTTGAGCGTGCTCACCTCGTTGATGAAGCCGTGCTTCAAGAGGCGCTGACCGGTCCAGAAGCCGCTGATCCGCGACGACAGGTGCAACATGTTCGGCGTCGTCAGGATGAGCTTGCCGCCGGGCTTCAACACGCGCGCGCACTCGCGCAGGAAGCCCGTCTGGTTCTCGAAGTGCTCGATGCCCTCCATCGTGACGACGACGTCGAAGCTCGCGTCCTGGAACGGGAGCGGCGCGCACGCGTCTGCGAGCACGCCGCGGATCCCCTTGCGCGGGAAGAGGTCGACCTCGATCACGTCGTGGCCCATCGCGCGCGCGCCGTCGACCACGGGGCCGCCGCCGGAGGGGATGTCGAGCACGCGACTGGGCGGCAGCGCGCGCAGGAGCTCGAGGATGCGCTCGTGTCCGTTCGATTTCGACTGCGACATGCTCAGCTCCGCGCCGTCGTCGTGGAGACGGTCGGGAGTCCCGCGGCGCGCCACGCCGCGATCCCGCCGACGAGGTCGGTGAAGCCCGTGATGCCGTGGCGCTCGAGGATTCCGCTCGCGATCGACGATCGGTAGCCCGACTGGCAGTGGAGCGCGATGCGCTTCCCGCGCGGGACCTCGGCGATGCGGCGCTCGAGCTCCGGCAGCGGCACGTTCACGCTGCCTTCGATGTGTCCGTCGTTCCACTCGCCCGCGCCGCGCACGTCGAGCACGACCTCGCGCTCCTTCGTCGCGACGCGCTCCTTCATGGCCGCGGGCTCGATGCGCTCGATCTTGCGCAGGAGCTCCGGCCGCGCAGCGAAGGCCGCGGGGCCTCCACGCAGGAAGCCGACGACGCGGTCGAAGCCGACGCGGCCGAGGCGCAGGGCGGCTTCGTTCTCGCGCAGGAGGTCCGCGACGAGCACGACCTCGCGCGTCGGATCGATCAGGAAGCCCGCCCACGTCGCGAACTTGCCGGAGAGGCCGATGTTCAGGCTGCCGGCGAGGTGCCCCGTCTCGAACGCACCCGGCTCGCGCACGTCGAGCACGAGGGCGCCCTTCGCCTGCGCCGCGAGCACGTCATCGAGCGCGAGCGGCTTCAAGGACTGCTTCAACGTCTCGTCGAGCGTCGAGCGCTGCTCGCGGTTCTTCTGCGCGTCGAACGCGAAATACGCGGGCGCCGCGGGCTGGTCCGTCGTCGCGAGCTGGGCGAACTGCGCCTTCGTCATCGGCTGCAGCATCAGGTTCGTCGCGCGCTGCGCGCCGATCGTCGAGTAGGTGTCCGACGACAGGTTCTTGCCGCACATCGAGCCCGCGCCGTGGGCCGGGTAGACCATGACGTCGTCGGGGAGCTTCAGGAGCTTCTCGTGCAGCGAGTCGTAGAGCATCCCGGCGAGCTCCTCCGCGGTGATGCCGATCGACGCCATCAAATCGGGCCGGCCGACGTCGCCGACGAAGAGCGTGTCGCCCGTCAGCACCGCCTGTGGACGACCGTTCTCTTTCGCGAGGTCGCGCACGACGATCGAGAGGCCCTCGGGCGTATGGCCCGGCGTCTCGAGCGCGTCGAGGCGGACCTTGCCGAACTGGAGCGGCTCGCCCTCCTTCCACGCGTGGAACGGGTACTGCGCCGTCGCGCGCGCGCCGAGGTGGATCGTGGCGCCCGTCGCGCGCGCGAGCTCGATGTGGCCCGCGACGAAGTCCGCGTGGAAGTGCGTCAGGATGACGTGGCGGATCTCGAGGCCGCGCAGCTTCGCCTCGTCGAGGTACTGCTGCACGTCGCGCTGCGGATCGACGATCGCGGCGGTGCGCGTCTCCTCGTCGCCGATCAGATAGGAAGCGTGGGAGAGACAGCCGAGGTAGTACTGCTTGAGGATCACGGCCGGATTGTAGGGACCGGCGTGACGGGCGCCATGCGGGATCGAGTGGGACTCCCCTTCGTCCTTGTTCCGCGCGCAGCGCGCGGCGATGGTGGGCGCGTGCCGTCCTCCCCTCGCTCGAGCGTCCTCGCCCTCGCCGCCTGGATCGTCCTCTGCTTCCTCGCGGCCGCGACGGGGGCCGCGTGGCCTCCGGGCGAGTGGTACGCGAGCCTCGCGAAGCCCGCGTGGAACCCGCCCGCGTGGGTGTTCGGGCCGGTGTGGACGACGCTCTACGCCGCGATGGCGGTCGCGGTCTGGCGCGTGGGCCGACCCGGGTGGAGCGGGCGGCGTCGCGCGCTCACGTGCTTCCTCGTGCAGCTCGCGCTCAACGCCGCGTGGACGCCCGTGTTCTTCGGACTGCACGCGCCGGGCCCCGCGCTCGTCGTGATCGTCGCGCTGTTCGTCGCGATCGCAGCGACGATCGCGAGCTTCGCGCGACACGATCGCATCGCGGCGCTCTTGCTCGCGCCCTACCTCGCGTGGGTCGGGTTCGCGACGGTGCTCAACGCGGAGCTGTGGCGGCTCAACCGCTGACTGAGCTCACCCGCGCAGCGCGCGATACGCCTCGGGCCCGAACGAGTCGACCTGAATGACGTCGTCGCGCGCGGCGGCGGCGGCGCGCAGCGCGTTCGCTTCGTCGGGGGAGATCACCTTCTTCGCGAGCGCGGGGGCGACGAGGTCGAGCTCGGCCGCGCGCTCCAGCGTGCCCGCCTTGACCGCGTTGCGCAGCTTCTCGCGCGTGCCGTGCGACGCAACCGTGAGCGCGAGCGCGTTCTCGAGCGCCCCGAGCCCAGGCTTCGTCGCCTCCGGCGTCGCCACATCCGGCGTGAGCGCGAGCCGCGCTTCGCCGCCGTCGAGGATCGCGCGCGCGCACGCCGCGACCACGCGGTCGCCCGGCGGACAGAGGCGCTTCCCGAGCGGGAATACCGCCGGACGCAGCGTCATCGCAGCCATCCGGTTCGGCAGGTTGTCGAGCACGCCCGCGAGCGCCTCCTGCACCTGCCACAACGCTTCGCGCGTCGACCAGCGGAAGAACGCCTCGTCGCGCTTCGGCCGCCCGTCGTCCTCGAAACGCTTCACGACGCACGCCGCGACGTACATCCACGCGAGCGCGTCGGCGAGACGGCCCGTGATCATCTCCTTGCGCTTCAGCGAGCCGCCGAGCGTGCCCATGCAGCCGTCCGCGACGAGCGCGAACGACGCGCTGAGCCGCGCGAGCTCCTTCAGCACGCGTCCGCTCTCGCCGCCCTTCGGCACGGACGCGAGCGCGCCGCCGGTGAGGCCGAGCACGAACGAGCGCGCGCCGTTGCGCAGCACGAAGTTGACGTGCCCGAAGAACGCCGTGTCGAAGGCCGCGAGGTCCTTCTTGCGCGCCGCCTCCATCTCCTGGAACGCGAACGGGTGGCAGCGGATCGCGCCCTGGCCGAACACGATCATCGTGCGCGTCAGGATGTTCGCGCCTTCGACCGTGATTCCGATCGGGATGCCCTGGTACGCGTACGCGAGCGTGTTGCGCGGCCCCTTGCAGATCGCCGCGCCGCCCTGGACGTCCATCGCGTCGGCGATCACGCGCCGCGCGGCCTCGGTCGACCAGTGCTTCGCGATCGCGGAGATCACGGCCGGTTTCTCGCCGGCGTCGACGGCGCCCGCGGTGACCTTGCGCATCGCGTTCATCCAGTACGTCGTGCCCGCGATGCGCGCGATCGGGGCTTCGACGCCCTCGAAACGGCCGATCGACAGGTTGAACTGCTCGCGCACGGTGCCGTAGGCGCCGATGACGCGCGTCGCGAGCTGGGCTCCGCCGCACGCGTTCGCGGGAAGCGAGATCGAGCGGCCGGCGCTGAGGCACTCCATCAGCATGCGCCAGCCTTGGCCGGCCATCTTCGCGCCGCCGATGATGAATTCGAGCGGCACGAACACGTCCTTGCCGCGCGTCGGACCGTTCAGGAACGGCGTCGACATCGGGTCGTGGCGCTCGCCGATCTCCACACCGGGCGTCGAGCGCGGGATGAGCGCGCACGTGATGCCGAGCTCGACCTCGCCGCCGAGGAGGCGCTCGGGGTCGCGCAGCTTGAACGCAAGGCCGATCAGCGTCGCGACGGGCGCGAGCGTGATGTAGCGCTTGTCCCACGAGAGCCGCATGCCCGTGATCTCACGGCCCTGGAACGTGCCCTTGCACACGACGCCGACGGCCTGCATGCCGCCCGCGTCGCTGCCCGCGTGCGGTTCGGTGAGCGCGAAGCACGGGACTTCGTCGCCGACCGCGAGGCGCGGCAGGTACGTCTTCTTCTGCTCATCCGTGCCGTAGTGCAGGAGGAGCTCCGCCGGGCCGAGCGAGTTCGGGACCATCACGGTTACGGCCGCGGTCGTGCTGTGCGTCGAGATGCGCGTGACGATGGTCGAGTTCGCGAGCGCGGAGAAGCCGAGGCCCCCGTAGCTCTCGGGGATGATGATCCCCATGAACTTCTTCTTCTTGATGAAGTCCCACGCGGCGGGGGAGAGGTCGCCCTTCTGGTGCACGTCGTAGTCGTCGACGAGCGCGAGGAGCTCACGCACCTCGTGGTCGAGGAACGACTGCTCGCGCGGCGAGAGCGGCTTCGGGGTGAACTCGAGGATGCGCGACCAGTTCGGCTTGCCGGAGAAGAGCTCGGCGTCCCACCACACGGTGCCGGCGTCGAGCGCGGTGCGCTCGGTGTCCGACATCTTCGGGAAGATGCGCGAGAGCGCGCGCATCACGGGCGCGGTCACGACGGCGCGGCGCAGGGGCGGCAAGCCGAAGAGCGCGGCGAGGACGAGGAACGGGATCGCGAGCGCGAGGAAGAGCGGCGTCGTCGCGGAGTTCGGGTGGTACAGCGCCCAGGTGGCGAACACGGCGGCGAGGGGGAGCACCCACGCGAGGTAGCCGCGGCCGAGATAGAGGAGGGTGAGGGCGAGGAGGAGGGCGGGGGGAGGAGCGCGAGGTGGAGCATGGGGCCTCTCCGGTGTCGGCTGGGGGTGGGGGAGGCTTGAGGGCGGGGTGTCGCGCAGGGTGGGTTGGGGTTGTCGGTCTTTCTCGGGGGTGGGGTCAAGGGGATGGAGGACGGAGGGGGGTGACGAAGGGGCGCGAGAGGGAGGTGGGGGGCAACGGGGCGGAGGGGAGCAACGCGCCACAAGAGTTTGCTCCGCATAACTGACCCCGCGCCGCACCCGCACGCCGGGTCGCCCCCGGCGCGCGCTGCGCGCGCGGCCGAGGGCTCAACCGGCGCGCGGGTGCGGCGCGGGGTTCTGGGGGAGAAGGGGGGGCTTTGGGGGACGGGGGGAGAAAAGGGGTGACTCGTTGGGGGCGTGGGGGTTGGCTGGGGTGGGAGGGTGGTATGCGCTGGATTTGGGGTGTGGTCGTGGCGTGGGGGCTTGCTGGGCTCGGCTGGGCGCAGGAGTGGCAGCGCGTCGAGGTGCGGACGCCGCACTACGACCTCGTCGGTTGGGGGACGGAGGAGGAGGTGCGGGGGTGGAGCGTCGTGCTCGAGGCGGCGTGGGGTGAGCTCGATGGCGTGTTGCAGGCGCGGCCCAAGTTGGAGGCGGGGAAGCGGCTCGAGTTCCGGATGTATCCCGACGAGGCGGCGCGCAAGGAGGCGTTGCTCGCGGTGCGTCAGGCGGCGCCGACGGCGGCGGTGCCCGTGTGGTTCTCGCCGATCGACAAGGTGGTGTACGCGTACCGCACGCCGAGCGTCGTGTACGCGCGCATGATGGTGATCTACGGCGCGGTGCTGCAGTTCCACGGGCTGTGCAAGGACAAGAACCTCGACCTCGACGCCACGTGGTTCGTGCACGGTCTCGCGCAGACGTTGTGCGTGCACGAGTGGGACGGGAAGCGGATCGAGTTCGCCGTCCAGCCGCGTCTCTGCGTGATCGACTACCCGGCGAAGGCGCTCGCGGCGCTCGGCGGCGAGCGCTTCGGCGTCGATCCGTGGAACGAGGAGCGCATGCGCGATCCGTACGTGAACTGGGCCGCGGTGCGGTTCGCGCTCGAAGGCGTCGGCAAGAAGTACCGCGCGAAGTACCAGAAGCTCGCGCTCGGCCACACCGGCTCGAAGCTGTCGGGCGCGGACTTCCTGCGCAGCCTCGGGCGGGAGAAGGACGTGACCAAGGAGTTCCACGACTGGTTGGTCGCCGAGCAGTATCCGCTCGCCGTCTGCAACGGCGACTGGGAGGACCGGCCCGACGGGTACGTCCTCGGCGGCTCGCACGATCCCAAGCTCCTCTCCGCCGCGTTGCTGCGCGCGCCGAGGACGAGCCTCGACGTGCGTCTCCACGGCATCGCGCGTCCGGGGAGTTCGCCTTCGGTCGTGCTCGCGTGGCAGGACGACGCGAACTACGTGCTCGGCCACGCGCTCCCTCCGCACTTCGTGATCGACTTCGTCCGCAACGGCGGGCAGGTCGACCAGCAGAAGTTCGCGCTGCCCGCGAGCGCCGTCGACTCGGTCCTCGTGTCGATGGAGCAGCTCGAGACGAAGGCGAACGCGATTCGCAAGCGCGTCGCCGAGCGTCCCGGCAGCGTGAAGCTCGCGCTGGACGGGACGAGCCTCGGCTCGATCGCGGTGTACGACGGTCCGATCGGGCTCGCGATGCTCGGCGGGATCGGCGAGTTCTCCGCGCTCGCCTACCGTTGACCCGCGGCGGGGGAGGTGCGCGCGTCGAGCGGGCACCGGCGTCGAGCGCTCGGATCGCGCGAGCGAGGCACGCACGCTCCGCGACCCGCCGCGCGCTCGTCGTCCACCTCGGTGCGCGGACGGACGCGCGCCGAGGCCCGCGTTCGAGGCTTCCCACTCCGCGGCCCGCCGCGGGCTCCGTGTCCGCGCGCGCCGTGGCCCGCCGCGTGCTTCGTGTCCGCGAGCGGAGCCCGCGGTGCGCTTCTGTTCCTCGGGTGCGCGACGGCCGAGCGTTCCTGCTCGGGCGGCGTGCGCGCACGCACGTCCGCCTCGTCCCCGCCGAACCCGCCGTTGACAGCCGCACGCGCCCGCGATCGGATGGCCCGCCTCATGTCCCAACTCCCGACGTTTTTCCGCCTCGCGTGCGGCGCGCTCACGCTCCTGGCACTCCAGGCCTGCGACCCGAAGCCCGCGGCGGGACCGACGCCGACCACGACCCCAGGGGCGAGCGTCGAGGACGACGTCCACTTCACGACGGAAGGGAAGCGCATCGTCGCCGCGAACACCGCGGCCGCGGAGTACCTCTACTTCCTGGTGCCGGCCGACCGCGTCGCCGCGGTGCCCGAGCAGGTGGGCGCGTACTCGAGCGTGTCCTTCGCGGACAGCGGCTGGGAGAACGTCGAGCGGCTCCCGCGCTACTCCGCCGATCCCGTGCTCGCGGCGCGCGCCGACCTCGTCGTCACGCACCCGTGGCAGGAGCCGGAGACGACCAGCTTGCTGAGGAAGCAGGACGTCCCGGTCCTCGTGCTCGTTTCGGCGAACGGCTGGGACGACATCGCGCGCAACATGCGCACGCTCGGCCGGGTGCTGCACCGCGAGAAGCGCGCCGAGACGGAGATCCTGCGGCGCGGCAACACGGTCGAGCGGCTCGCGCGCGACGCGGCGAAGCGGCCGAAGCTGCGCGCACTCGTCTACTCGAACGACGGCAACGGCGGATGGGCGGCGTCGAAGGGCACGACGGCCGACGCGGTGCTCCGCATGGCGGGCCTCGGCAACGCCGCGACCGAAGCCGGGCTCACCGGGCACGCACAGGTCGATTTCGACCGCCTGCTCGTGCTCGACCCCGACGTACTCGTCCTCACCGAAGCGGCGAAAGGCCAGGCGACGAGCACGACGCTCGCGACGCTGCAAGGAGCTCCCGCCGCGCAGAGCCTGCGCGCGCTGAAGGAGAACAAGCTCGTGTTCGTGCCCGACGCGCTCCTCTCGTCGGACTCGCCGACGATGGTCGACGCAGCCGACTTGCTCGCGCTGCGCGTCGACGACCTGCTCGCCGGTCGCAAGCAATGACGCGCGGGCCGCGATGAGCGCTTCCGACGGCGCGACCGGCGACGAGGCCGGCTCCGAACCGACGCGCTCGGGGCAGGCGTTCACCGGCCGTTTCGACGCGATCACGGCGCGCATCCTGCCGTCGAGCCTCGTCACGCACGTGCACCTCTTGCGGCACGGCACGGTCCAAGGGATGGAGCAGCGCATCGTGCGCGGCCAGCTCGACGAGCCGCTCTCGAGCGCCGGCCGCGCGGAGAGCGCCGCGCTCGCGCGCTGGTTCGCGCGCAACGAGCCGCGGCCCGACCGCATCGTGTCGAGCGACCTCGTGCGCTGTCGCGAGCTCGCTGGGCTCGTCGCGCGCGAGAGCGGCGCGCCTCTCGAGCTCGACCCGCGGCTGCGCGAGCAGTCGATGGGCCGGTGGGAAGGCCTGACGTGGGCCGAGATCACCGCCGCCGAGCCCGAAAACGTCCGCGCCTACTGGAACGACTACTTCCACGTGCAGCCGAGCGGCGGCGAGTCGTTCCAGGAGCTCACGCTGCGCGTCGCGACGTTCTGGAACGAGCTCCTCGCGCAGCACGCGGGCGAGCGCATCGTCGTCGTGACGCACATCGGCGTGATTCGCGTGCTCCTCTGCGAGCTGCTCGGCGTCCCCGGCGAGGACGCGCTGCGCTTCGCGCCCGCGGTCGCGTCGCACACTGCGCTGCAGCTCGGCGAGGCGGGCGCCGTGCTCAACGCGCTCGGCGAGCGGCCGTGGCGCTTCGAGGGCGCGCGCGAGCCCACGACGATCGCCCCGGGGCCGAGCGTCGCTGCGCGCGACGCGAGCGGGGTCCGCGCGCCTCTTCCACGAGCGGACGAGCGCGGCGCGGCCTCCACGCGCGCGTCCGCGACGCACCGCGTCCCCGTGCGCATCGCGCTGTCGGGCTCGGCCGGCACCGGCAAGACGACGCTCGGTCGCCGCCTCGCCGACGCGCTCGGCGTGCCGTACCTCGAGGAGCGCATGCGCCGCCGCCTCGAACAAGGCTTCGATCCGTCCCGCCTCGGCCACGGCGAGTGGCGCGAGTTGATGGAGGAGGATTGGGCCGCGCAGCGCGCCGCGGAAGACGCGGCGGTGCACGGCTTCGTCGCGGATCGCTCGAGCATCGACTTCGCCGCGTTCTGGCTCCACTACGGCCTGCACGACGACCGCGAGACGACGGAACGCTGGATGGCGCGCCGCTTCGCCGACTCCCAGCACTACGACCGGATCGTGCTCTGTCCGTGGGGCGGACCCCCGATCGTCGACGACGGCGTGCGTTCGACGAATCGTTGGGCGCAACTGCGCTACCAGACGACGCTCGAAGGCCTCCTCGAGCGTTTTTGCGACGCGCAACGCATCCTCCGCATGCCGCTCGACGCCGACCTCGAACGTCGGACAGAGCTGGTGCTCGCCCACCTCGCCCAGACGAGCTGAGCCCGAGCCGAGCGCACCCAAGTCGCGTCCCCAACCCCGCGCCACCCCAGCCGAGCCCGCCCACGCAAGGCGCACCCACTCACCGCGCCCCTCGCTCGTCGCTGAGAGCCCCCTAGAACTCCGCGTTGGAACGGGCCGGTCCTCCGGCCCGTTCCAACGCGGAGTCCGGAATGCGAAGCATCCGAATGTGTTCCGTTGCGTCCCTCTCCCCTTGGTCGTCCCACCCGGCAATTGCGCTCCCGACCGACACCCCCCGCACCCGCGCCGTGCACGACACACCACCTTCTCCACCTCCTTACAGCCACACCGCTCCCTCGCGACCTCAACCCCACAGCACGCGCGCCCCCGGCCAACCAGGCCGCCCATCAAGCCCGCGTCGGAGCCCACCATGATCCCGTCGCGCACCCTCGTCCTCCTCACCCTCCTCCTCCCGCCCGCCGCAGCGCAATCCATCGAACGCGCGAGCCTCACCAACTCCGGCGCCGAAGCCGACGCTCCCTCCACGCGCGGCCGCCTCTCCAGCGACGGTCAGTTCATCACCTTCGAAAGCGCCGCCACCAACCTCGCCGCCGGCGACTCGAACGCCTCCGCCGACGTTTTCGTCCGCGACCGCGCGAACGGCCTCACGCGCCTCGTCAGCGCCGACGCGTTCGGCTCGATCGGCACCCAAGAGTCCTCCAACCCGCGCATCTCCGCCGACGGCCGCTACGTCGCGTTAGAGAGCTGGTCCGACAACTGGGATCCGAACGACACGAACGGCTGGCTCGACGTGTACGTGAAGGACCTGCTCTCGGGCACGCTCGACCGCGTCAGCGTCGACAGCGCCGGCCAAGAGGGCTTCCGCGCGAGCCGCAACGCGTCGATCTCCGCGGACGGGCGCTTCGTCGCGTTCGACAGCCGCGCGAACCTCGCGGCGGGCGACGTGAACTTCAACACGGACGACGTGTACCTGCGCGACCGCGTGCTCGGGACGACCGTGCTCGTCAGCGTCGACTCGAGCGGTGCGCAGGGCGGAGGTCCGTCCCGTTACCCGAGCGTGTCGGGCGACGGCCGCTTCGTCGCGTTCGAGAGCAACGCGGGCCTCGACGCGCGCGACGTCAACGGGATCCCCGACGTGTACGTGCGCGACGTCGTGCTGGGCGCGACGCTCCTCGTCAGCTTCCACCCGCTGCAAGGCCTCGGCGACGACGCGAGCTTCGGCCCCGCGATCTCGGCCGACGGCCGCTTCGTCGTCTTCGAGAGCGACGCGACGAACCTCGGTTCCGCGCCCGACACGAACCTCGTCCGCGACGTGTTCCTTTGGGACGCCGTCGGCGGCGTGACCGAGCGCGTCAGCGTCGGGCCCGGCGCGCTGCAAGCGGACGCACCGAGCTTGCGCGCGACGATCTCCGGAGACGGACGGTGGATCGGCTACGAGAGCTACGCGACGAACCTGGTCGCGGGCGACCTGAACGGAGCGACGGACGTCTTCCTCTACGACCGAGTCGACACCGTGACTCTGCGCGCGAGCGTCGACGACGCCGCGCTCGAGGCGAACGACGGCAGCACGTACGCCGAGCTCTCCGGCGACGGCTCCGTGATCGCCTTCACGAGCCTCGCGACCGACCTGGTCGCGGCCGACACGAACCTCGGCGAAGACGTGTTCGTCCGCGCGGGCGCGCCGCGCTGGTCCGCGTTCTGTTTCGGCGACGGCGCGGGCACGCCGTGTCCGTGCGGGAACGACTCGCCCGCGGGCGAAGGACGCGGCTGCGTGAACTCGCTCGGTCTCGGCGCGCGGCTCGTCGCGCAGGGCACGCCGAGCGCGGGCGCGGACACGCTCGTGCTCGTCGCCACCGGGCTGCCGAACTCGACCGCGGTGTTCGTGCAGGGGACCGGCGTCGAGAACGGCGGCTTCGGTTCGCCGCTCGCGGACGGGCTCCTGTGCCTCGGCGGCACGTTGACGCGTCTGCGCGCGCGGCCGGTCGTCGCGGGGGGCGTGAGCTTCCCCGGCGCGGGGGACCCCGCGATCGGCGTGCTCGGCGGCGCGCTTCCCGGAGCGACGCGCACGTACCAGGCGATCTACCGCAACGCCGCCGCGTTCTGCACGCCGGGGACGTCGAACGCGACGAACGCGCTGCAGCTCACGTGGACGTTTTGAGGCGCGGCGGGAACGCGCTCGAACGGCGTGCGAGCGCCGCGTCCTCGCGAGCACGCACGGCGGTCCGCGCTCACAGCCCGAACTGGCGGTGCAGCCAGCGCGGGCGCGAGTAGTCCCAGTTCTTCTCCGCCATCGCGGCGACGAACACGGGGTAGAGCTCGACGAAGTCGCGCGCCGTCTCCTCGTCGAGGCCGACGGCGGCGCGATAGCGCGCGAGCGCGGCGCGCTCGTGCTCGCGCAGCTCATTCCCGTCGAGCACGATCCTCCACGCCGCTCCCGTCCGGATGCCGACCTCCTGCTTGCGCTCGTGCACGAGCAGATGGAGCAGGTCGAAGTAGGGGACGCACTCCTTCTCCGACGTGCCCCAGTCGAGGAACCCGAGCACGCGCCCGCCGCGGTCGATCTGCACGTGCTTCGCGCGCAGGTCGGCGTGGTAGTAGACGCGGGCGAGCTTGCGACCGACGAGGCGTTTCCGCATGTCGCGCTTCAACCGCTCGAGGTTCGCGACCGTCGAAGGGACCGCCGCGTGCTCCTGCACGAGCGCGATGCGCGCGACGAACTGCTCGTCGTACTCCGCGTCCGAGAGCGGCGCCGGATCGCGCACGACGAGACGCCCGAAGTGCGCCGCCGCGTCGTCGAGCATGCGCGCGATGCGCGGCAGGTCGCCGGCGCGCTGCGGAGCGGTCCAGCCGCCGATGCGGCGCTCGCACGCGAGCGTCACGCCCGCGACGCGGCCGAAGTGGAGGGGTTCGGGCACGGGCACGCTCGGGAACCGCGCGCGCACCTCGCGCAGCGCTTCGACGTGCCGGCGCCACTGCGGCGTGTTCTTCGGCGCGAGCGGCACGTGCAGCGTCCAGCGTCCGGCGGGCTCGTCCTCGCGCGCGCCGGGCACGAACGTGTGCAGCACCGCGCTGTTCCCGCGCGTGGCGACGAGCTGTTCGAGCTGCGGCCGCGGCTCGCGCGTGATCGTCGCGAGCTCGTCGAGGATCGCTTCGACGCGCGGCCGCGCCAGCACCGCGTCGGCGCCGCGCTTGCGCGCGACGAGCGCGAACGACGGCGCGAACACGGGGAAGAGCCCGAGCGCGCGCCCCGCGAGCTTGATCCGGTTCTTCTGCTCCATCGGACCGACCGTGAGCTCGGGCCGCGCCGCGTCGAGCGCCACGACGTGCGTGAAGTCGTTGCGGTGAGGGTAGAGCGCGAACGCGCGCGCGTGGTCGAACGCGGTGCGCGCGAGCGCCGAGCGGTAGCCGCGCAGCGTGCGCTCGCCGGCCGCGGGCGCGAGCACGGCGCGCGCGTACTCCATCGGCTGCGGCACCCACAGGATCGCGCGGCGGCCGGTCGAGCGCTTGTACCCGAGGCGGTTGTCCGCGATCACGAGCAACTCGCCGCGCGCGACGCGCGCCGCTTCGTCGAGCGAGTGCCGCCAGCGCCCGCGCGCGTCGCGCGTCGCCGCGATGCGGCCGTGCGGATCGCGGGCGCGCTCGGCGCGGAGCTCGGCCGCGCGCTCCTCGGGCGTGCCGTCCGCGCCTCGCGCGTCGTCGGCGTCCGACGCGCGCTCCTCAACACGCGTCCCCGGCAGCCCGTCCTCGTGCACGACGACGTCGAAGCGCTCGTCCGCGAACGGGATCCGCGCCCCGTCGACGAGCACCGTGCGCGTCCTGCCCGCGCTGTGCGCATCGTCGCGCATCCGCGCGAAGCGCGCGCGCTCCATCGACGTCTCGAGCACCGTGACGCGGAACCCCGCGTCGACGAGCGGCGCGATCGCGCCGGAGAGCGCGTTGCCCGCGAAGAGCAGCTCGCCTCCGTGCGCCGCGAGCTCGACAAGCCACGCACCGCGCCCTTCGCCGAGGAGCTGCATCAAGCGATCGGCCGGCACCTCGTCGAGGCCGAGCAGGAGCTCCTCCAGCGCCTTCTTGAACGGCACGCCCGCCGCGCGGAGCTCGAACGCGCGCGCGAACTCGCCGCGGGCGAGCGGCGCGGGCGCGTCGTCCCGCGTCGGATCGAGGCGCAGGTCGAGCAGCGCACCGTCGAGCGGGAAATCGCGCGCGCACGCGGCGCAGCGCAGGGCGCGTGCGTGCGGGCGCGGCTCGCCGCCGGATGCTGGCTCCGCCGTCGCGAGGGCGCCGGAGCACGCGGGGCACCGCGCGTCGTCGAACACGCTCATGCGGGCGGCAGCGTTCGCTCGTCGGGCGCGCCGACGAGGCCGACGAGAAGCGGGACCAGCGGGAGGAGCGCGAGCAGGGCCATCGGAACGTGCGGCATGCCGGGCGCGAAGCGCTGCCAGCGCTCGCCGTCCTCGCCCAGCGCCGCGAGCGCGCCGCCGACGAGCATCGCGGCGATCACGGTGCTTTCGCGCGCCGTCGGATGGATCCGTTCGCGCGGATCCGGCTTGCGCAACGCGATCACGCGCATCGCCAAGGCGGACGCCGCGATCGCGAGCGCCGGCACCAGGAACGCGACGAGCGTCGTGCCGGGGGTCGCCATCACGTCGAGCGCCGGAGCGATCCGGCGGCCCGCCGCGAGCACGAGGACGAGGCCGGCCGCGGAGCACCACACGAGCGTCGTCTTCCAGGCCGCGCGCGGGCTCGCGAGCGCGAGCACGACGAGCGCCGCGCCGGCCTGCCTCCACGCGACGGGCTCGAAGACGACGGAGGCCGACAGGGCGAGCGCCGCGAGCGCGAGCGCGCGCCGATCGCCGCGCCGGATCCAACCGACGCTGGCCGCCGCTCCGCCGCCGAGCGCGAGGAGCGCGCTCGCGCCCTCTCCCAGGACCACGATCTCGCCCGCGAGGTAGGTGAGCCACGCGAGCCACGCGAGCACGAGCGCGCGGGCGATCGGCGCGCGGCGCGCGACCGCGAGCGCGTCCGCGACGAGCACGAGCAGCGCGAGCACGCTCGCGACGCCGAGGAGCGCGAGGCCGGCCCTCGGCTCGGCGAGCCCGAGCTCCACCCCGAGCCGGCTCACGATCCCGTGGCGCGGCGCGCCGAGGTCGAAGCCTTCGGCCGAGTACGCGGCGCCGACGCTCCGTTGGATCCACCACGGCGTCGTCGCGAGCCCGGCCGCGACCAGGGAGAGGCCAAGCGCGAGCGCGCTCCGTGGAGCCGTGCGCGGAGCGTGCCGCGGGACGAGCGCGCCGGGAAGGAGTGCGGCTCGACCCAGCGCGATCAACACCCAGGGCGCGAGCATCCAGACCCCGGTCGCGAGGCCGAACGCTCGCGCGCAAAGGACCTCGAACGCGAGCACCGCCATCCCGAGCAGATGGCTCGCCGCCCACGTGACCGGGAGCTCCCCGACCCCGTGGCCCCCGATCGCCCCGGCCGGCAGGAGCGCGAGCACGACCCGTCCGACCGCGGCGAGGACGACGAGGACGAGGAGCGCTTGCATTAGACCGAGGAGCATCACAGCGGAGCCGGGCCACGAGGGGCGGCGAAGTCACGACAGGATGCGTGCTCAGAGCTCTGCCGTCCACGCCTACGGAATCCGTCTCGTTCGGCCGTGGGTTCCGCGGAACTCGCCCGTGCTGGGGCGGCGCGCTGCCGGAGCAGGGCCTGTTCCATTCCTCGGAGGGGGAGAGCCTCTGAGCTCGGCCGTCGAGCGCGCTCGGCTACTCGGACTCAACTCGCTCGCGTCGTCGAGCAGGTCTGGGAGCCAGCGCACGAGCAGGGCTTCGATCCGTGGTGCGTTCCGGGAACTTCGAGGGCGTACATCGATCGTGACTCGCCCTGGGGACGCTGGACCCGCTCATGGCGCCCACTCCTGCTCATCCAGCCCGCGCAGCCTGGGCGCGAGGAGCTTGAGCAAGGCGACGCGTGCGCGGGCGTGGAGCATGCACACGGCCTGCTCCGTATCGCGGCCCATTTTCTCGGCGACGAGCGCCCACGAGCAGCCGGCGACGTTGCGCAAGAGGATCACCTCGCGGTGGTCGGCTGAGAGCTCGCCGATGCACTCGTTCACGAGCACGATGAGCTCCTGCTTCGAGAGCTCCTCGAGCTGCGGCGTGCCGTCGTCGGCTGGATCGAAGCGGAAGCTCCCCGTCGAGATTCCGCCACGGATCGACTCGAGAGATTTCTCGATGCGCGGGTCGCGCTTCTTCGCCTTCAGATAGTCGGCCTTGCCGCGGATCTGATTCTCGGCGACGGTGGCCAGCCAATGGATGAGCTCGCCGGGCTCGGAGACCTCGACCGAGCGGAGGTCCTGCACCGCTGCCGCGAAGACCTCCTGCACGATGTCTTCGGCCTCGAAGCGGCTCTTCACGAGCGTCCCCATGCGTAGCTGCACGTAGCGCAGCACGCGCGGGTAGTAGCGCGCGAAGAGCGTGTCGAGCGCCTGCAACTCGCCGTCCTGGAAGCGGCGGATCAGGCTCACGGTGCGCTGATGCTCGGCGGAGCGCCGCGCGCGGACAACTTCGGAGTCGGGAAGGGAGCTCGAGTCGGGGGAGGTCATCGCGGACGAGGATAGCGCGGGCCAGGCGGGGAGGCCCTCCTACACCCGTCGACCGAGGCGGAAGACAAGCCACCCGCTGTCGGGAGTTCCCGAGCGATGCGGATGGCGCGCCTGGGTGCCGTCGCTCGTGCTGCACGTGGACACCGGCCCTCTCGAGCGTGCCTGGCAACTGACGAAGGTCACGCACCTCACCTCGTGCCGCGTGGTGTGGTGTCCGACGATGGGTCGTCGTCGAGCCCGCGCGGATGCAGTGTGAGCAGGGCGACGGAGGGGCGAAAAAGGTCAGCTACCACGAGAACTTCGTGATGGAGATCCCCTTCTATGGCATCCCGCGTTCGAGCGGAGGGCGAAGTGTCCTGGCTCGAGGGCGACATGACTCGGGTGTCCAACGAGGCGGCCTTGCGCCACTGCAAGGCCGCCGATAGGTTCCGGGCGACGCCGAGTTCCCGAGAGGCTCCCTTGTTTCAAATGCTCCGCGCTGCGATTGGCATTCTCCTCACGAGCCCGACGCTCCTGGCTAGCGATGGCTGGATGACGGACTACGACCAAGCCCTCACGAAGGCCAGGGAGTCGAAGAAGGACCTCCTCCTGCTCTTTACGCAGTCGGACTCGCCGGTCTGCAAGCAGCTGGAGTCGGAGCTCTACGCGCAAGAGGCGTTCATCTCGGCGGTGGAGAAGGACTATGTCCTCGTTCGGTTGGATTTCCAGGAGGATGGCTCCGTCGCTGTACCTGGGGCGTCGACCAACCGCGGGTTGCGCAAGCTGCACGGCGTGGCGGAGTACCCTGTGACCGTTCAGGCGACGCCCGCAGGGCATGCTTACTGGGTCTCCTCAGCCCGCATGAAGTACGAAGGACCCACGGATTGTGCAGAGTGGGTTGCCGAGTGGAGGTCCATGGGCAAGCCGGTGCTGGGCAAGATGCTAGAGCTGGTGTCGATGTACGAGAAGACGGACGAGGCGAGTCGTTGGGCGGCGTGGGACAAGCTCGCCGTCGAGTCGGAGGAAGCCGTATGGCCCTGGCAGGCGCGCGTCCTAGCTCCCGCGATACGGTCCGCGATCGAGCTCGACATGGACAACAAGCTCGGCAAGAAACGCCGTGCGCTGGAAGTTCTGATCAAGACGAAGTGCGTGGACGATTCGACCAAGGCGATGGCCGAGCGGCTCGACCCCAAGAACGAGCTGGGACTGCTCGAACTGGTTTTGGTCGATAAGAACAGCGCTCTCGGAGCGTCGCTCGAGGCTCAAAGGCAATCCATCGCCAGCGAAGAGCAAATTCTAGCCCTTGCGGCTGCTCTCATCGCAGAGCAGGAGGCCGCGCTGAAGGAACTGGACGCCTTCGTGAAGGCCTTTGGCTTTCGGGACGATGCTCTCCAATTCCAGTGCTACTGGAAGATCGCCTTCCTCGGCCACCTAGGCGCCAAGATGTTCTCGATGGCCGGCACGAGTGGGTCCGGGAACGGGGTTCGCGGCGAGAAAGCCAGGCAGGAACTGGACAAGTCTGCCAAGAAGATGATCGCGACGGGCAAGGACGCCGCGAGAAAGGCCAAGAAGTTGGGCAGGCACCGGGAGCCGACGCCAATCCTGGACAAGCTGCTCGACTCCTGAACCCTCGGTCCATTCGTTGCGCGATCCGATCGCGGTACCGTGCGGCCGTACCGACTCACCCCTTGCCCGCCTGAGATGGGGCGCACGCCAGGTTCGGGACCGGAGCCACCGAGCCTCCCCGGCTCCTACTTTGTCTTGAAGCTCCACTTCCTTGTGCGTCCGTCTGACCACTGCGCCTCGACTGTGTACTTCGTGCCCGCGCGCAACGGCGCCTTCGGCACGAGCACCCACGTGTCGTGCAGCGCGAGCGCCGGGTCGGTTGGCGCGTCCGGGTTCGAGCTCGCGCACTCGACCTCGGTCAAGTTCGAACCGGAGCCCTGCAGGAGCCGCAGCGTGATCTGGAGTAGCGAGTACTCCGAGTCCTCCGCGCGTGCGATCAGCAGGATCGGGTAGCCCAAGCCCAGCTTCGCGGCCGCGCGTGCTTCTGGGGAGGACGTTGGGCCGAGCACCGGCCCGGTGAGTGGGACCTGCGCTTGATCTTCGAATGGCCACGTGACGCCTTGCGCGAACGGGTGCGGCGCACAAAGCGTACGCGCGTCCACGAGCATGATTGCGTCGGCGCTCCCCACTCTGATTGCGTCGAGCCCCGGATCCAGCAGCGTGATCCTGTGGCCCAGGTCGTCGAGCTCGCGCAGGAGCGCGCTCTCGATCTGCCTATCCCGCACCGCAAGCACGATCGACTGCGCCGCCGCCCACGCCCCTTCCGGCGTGCGCGTCTCGACCGCCGGGTCCTCGCGCGTCGGGCCTTCCTTGGAGCGCCCAGTCTTCGCGAGCGCGGCGAGGTACTCCGCATGTCGCGTGCATCGCGCGCCGAGCTCGGGCCAGAGCACGAGCGTCTGCGCCTCGGGCACACGGTCGCCGAACGCTTCAGCGCGGACGCGGTCAAGGGCTGACGCGAGCGCGCGCGCGTCGTCCGTCACGCACTCCGCACCCGCGTACGCGAGCCGCTCCGCGAGCCCCGTGCGTCCGGCGAGGAGCCAATCGCGCCAATGCTGCTCGAGCTCGCCTACGCTCCACGCAACGCCTTGCTTCAGCATCGCCGCCGCGTCGCCGTCGTCCTTCGACGTGAGCGCCTTGTAGAGCGTGCCGAACTGGTTCGTTTCCTGCAGGAACTCGACGACCGACGTGCACTTCAGGAGGTCGTCGCCGCGCACTTGGCCGAGCTGGAGCACGAACGAGCGCGCGATCGGCGGGTCTTCGCGTCGCTCGGCGAGGTACTGCATCCACGTCCGGCCGCCCTCGACGCCCGCCCAAGCCAGACTCTCGCGCGCGATGCGCGCTGCGCGCTCGGCCGAAGCTCCCGGGGCGATCGTGTCGCCGCCGCGCGAGCCGGGGTCCTTCCACGCAAAGTTCGGTAGCGGCGTGTCGAGGTAGTTCGTCGTGATCCAGTTCAGGTGTCCTGCGGTGAACGGAGTCACGCGCCGTGCGGGGAGGAAGGACATGTACGTGAGGAGCTCGGCGGTCGTGTACTCCTGGTACCGCCAGCCGATCACGGTGCCGCCGTCGAGGTCGTTGAAGCTCCCGAGATCCTCGAGCACTTCCAGGTCGTCGGGTGCGACCAGACCGTCGGCCTTGAGGCGCTCGCGCACGAGCTCGTAGCGTTTGCGCGTGTCGAGCACCCAGAAGACGATCCGACTGCGCGGCACCTTGGGGCGCGGCGGGAGTTCGAGCGCGCCGCCGCGGAGCCAGCGCGAGAGCGCGATGCAGCGGAACACGTCGCGCATCAGCTGCTCCGCGCGCGGTCTTGAGAGCGACGTGCGCAGCTCGAACGGTTCGCGCCGTACGAAGACTCCGCGCTCGACGCCGGCGATGCGCAGTCGCTCGTCGGCGAGTTCGCCGCTCTCGAGGTCGACGGGGAGCTCGCGCGCGTCGCGCAGCGCGTTCAGGATCTCCACGCGCCGCTCGCGCAAAAAGCGGTGCGCGACGGGTAGCCAACGTTCGCCGACGCGGTCGCGCTCGAAGCGCTTCTGCAGGTCCTCGAGGCGGCCGTCCATCCGGAGCGCCAACGCCGCCAAACGGTCGCCGCTCGGTCCGGTGTCTTTCAGCGCCAGGGCTTGGAGCTGTCGCGCCGCCGTCGTGAGCGCGCGCGCTGCGTCTGGACAGGCCTTGGGCGTGGGGCCGGCCCGCGCGAGCTCCTGCGTGCACGCCTTCGTCAGCGCGGCGCGCTTGTCCGCGGGCCAGCCGAGGTCGGTGAGGAGCTCGAGGAGCTCGGTGACCTCGGTCGCACGCGCTGCCGCCGCGCTCTGGCGCGCCGCGGCCTCGAGCGGTGCGAGGACGCGTGGATCGATCTGCGGTGGAGCGGATTGCGCGCGGACGGCGAGGGCGAGGACGGCGACGGCGAGGAGGCGGAGCGGCGAGTTCATCGGGGAATAGCGGGGGAGGGACGGAGCCCGGCGCGGGAAGCGCTCGAAGTCGGGAAGACGTGGAGGACTCTATCGCGGAGCGCACGCTCCGTCAGCGGTCGCTCTCGGCACAGGCCGATGGCGGTGTCGTGCGTCCACCGCTGGAGACCTCGACGAAGCGAGCACGGCGTCGAAGGCGCCGTCGCGCGGTCGTGCACGCCCATCACGAAGAGCCTTGCGGGTGCGAACGTGGTGTCCGGGGCGCGATCGCGCGCTCCACACGGGAGGAATTCGGCGGACGCGCGTGAAGAACGGCGGCGCGAGCCCCTGATCGTCGAAGCCCGCGGGCGGCGTCCTCGACGACCCGGCGTACACCTCGCGCGGACGAACGCGCGGGCCTTCCTCTCAACGCGCGAAGTCCCCACTGCCATCTCCTTCCCTCGCTCACAGCGCAGGCCGTAGGCCGCGCGCTCGCGGCACGTGGAAGGACTTCCTCTGCACGGTCCTCCGTCCGCCGCCGGACTTCCATCCCAGGAGTCGCTCATGTTCGCCGCCTCGATGCTCGTGCTCTTCGCGCTGATCGGTTCCAAGCACACGCCGCAGAAGGGGCCGACGCTGCCCTGGAAGAACTCCAAGGAGCTCGCGCGCCTGAAGGACGATTCCACCCCGCTCGCCGAGCGCAAGACGCTTGCGCACGAGCTCGGCGTACGCGCGCAAGAGCGCGACGAGTGCCTCGACCTAGCGCATGAGTTCCTCGCGCTCGCGGTGCAGCGCGACACCGAGGATGAGCTCGCGGATGAGCTGATGCTCGCGGTGCGCGGTTGCCCCGCGGTGAACGTGCGCGCGTATCTCCTGCGCGAGCTCGCTCAGAGCACAAACGTCGACAAGATCGAGCGCATCCTGCAGGCCGCGGTGACATGGAAGGACCCGAAGCTCGACGAGTACGCGGCGCAGGAGTACTTGAAGGAACCGCGCGGGGGGATGGGCGGCTGGTGGCGGTGGTTCCTTGCGTCCGACGGGTATGGCGCGCTCGTGCCGAGGATCGTCGAGCGCGTCGACGATCCGAAGGTGAAGGACGAAGAGCTCCTGCTGGAGCTCCTCGGCATGGGGAAGTCCCTGATCAGCGGCACGGGCCAGTACTCGACGTGGAAGTTCGCGATGCGCCGGTACGCCGTCGACCCGCGCGACGTCGTGCGGCGGTTCGCGCTCCAGTACCTGTGCGAGCACGTCGAGGACGGCGACCTGCAGGCCTGCATCGCGGCCGCGCAGCACTCCGACTGGAGCACGCGCCGCGCGGCGATCGACGCTCTCGCGAAGCTCCGGAGCGCGCCAGCGGTTGACGGCATCCTGGAGACGATGGCGCGCGAGGAAACCGATTCGCGTCTTCGAGCGGGTTGCGCACGGGCGCTGTTTCGTCTGACGCGGCAGCGCTTCGGTCGCGACGTCGAGGCCTGGACGCGGTGGTGGAGCGGAGCCGGGAAGAAGCTGCCGCCCGCACCGGCGGAGAACGCGCCCGCGAAGGCCGCGCCGGCGAAGGCCCAACCGGGGAAAGACGAACCGGCGAAGGATGGGCCGGCGATCGATCCACCGGGCAAGGACGCACCCGTGAAGGACGGGCCGCCGAACGACCCGCCGGGGAAGGACGTGTCGCCGAAGGACGAACCCGCGAAGGACGTCGCGGCCAAGGCGCCCGTCCCCATCGACGACAGCGTCGTCGATCCTGAACTCCTCGGTACCGAGGTCTCGTCCAACCGGATCCTCGTCGTGCTCGACGTCGACGACTTGTGCGTGACCGCGAAGAGCGACCCGCTC
This sequence comes from Planctomycetota bacterium, assembly GCA_016714045.1. Taxonomy (GTDB): domain Bacteria; phylum Planctomycetota; class UBA1135; order UBA1135; genus JADJNY01. The sequence continues at coordinate 537,056 of JADJNY010000002.1, forward strand.
CTAGGTCAGCGCCTTACGCAGGTGCGCGCAGCGATCGAAGCCTACGTGCGACAGCTATCCGACACCTCCGCGTGGAACGTGATCATCGCCCGCGAGAAGCCCGTCGCGTGGAAGCCGAGCCTGACCGTCGCGCTCGCCCCGAACCGTCGTGACGCGCGTGCCGCGAGTGCCGCAAAGAAGGGCGCCGGCGCGAACGCACGCGAGCACGAGCTCGAGCTCTTCCGCGCGTTCCTCGACGAGCAGCTCGAGAAGGACCTCCCCGCGAAGCGGGTCGAGAAGAAGACCCTCCGGAGCACGCTCGAGGCCGCGTGGGCCCAGAGCGAGGCCGACACGATCCTGCTGATCTCGGACGGCCACGCGCTCGTGCCGAAGCTCGCGGACGCGTCGAAGAAGGACCCGAACGAAGGTGCACTCTCCTACACGGCCAAGGAGCTCGACCAGAACCGCCACGTGCGCGTGCACACGTTCGCGCTGGGCGAGGACGTGCCGCGACTGAAGAAGCTCGCACAGGAGTTGTGGGGGGAGTATCGGCGGGTGCCGTGAGCGGGGAAGAGCTCGCTCGTTGCATCGGCACGGCACCGTGGCCGTGCCTGGACGCAGGAGCGACACTGCGGACGTCGGGATTCGAGACCGCGCGATGCCTTCTCGTCATCGTGAGTGAGACTCCGGGGCCTGCGAACTCCGTGGCGCGCGCCTGCGCGAGGGTGATCGGTCGCCCGCGGAGGCGGTGCTCGGATGCGCTGGTCGGCCAATTCAAGATCCGATCTTGATGTAGCCGAGGCGGCAGGCTGCCTTGATCTCGATGATCGAGCGCGACTCAGCTCCGTTCCCGCGAAGAGTGGCGGGCCAGCACCCCGTGATCACGCACTCGGGTCCGGGGCAGTCGGGCAAGTCGCCCTTTGCGAGGCCGCTTCCCCGGAGAACCCTTGCGTGAACCTCGGGGACAGCGATGCCTTCGACTTCGCCAGCGCGGCCCTGAAGGAGCTCCTCGATCAGCTCGGGCGCAGGGGGGACTCGACGACGTGCAGAGCGTTCCGCGCCTCCTCTCCCAGTTCCAGGTGCTCCTATCCGCGCATCCACGATCGATAGCTCGACTCGCCGCGGTGGCTCACGGATGACGTGCGCACGTACATCGAGCGCGACGTGCGGCGGATCTTGAAGGTCACGGACCTGCTCACGTTCCAGACCTTCTTGAAGCTGTGTGCCGGCCGAGCAGGGCACATCACCAACCTGGCGGGACTGGCGGCCGACTGCGGCATGACCCATCCGACGGCGAAGGCGTGGATGTCGGAGCTGGAAGCGAGCTTCATCGTGTTCCGATCGCCGGCGTTCCAATCGGAATTGGGGGAAGCGGCTCGTGAAGGCGCCGAAGCTGTACCTCCACGACACGGGGCTCCCGTGCTGGCTGCTCGGCATCCGTGACAGCGAATCGTTGCGGCACCACGCGCTCTGCGGCGCGGTGTTCGAGTCGTGGGTGGCGAGCGAGATCGTGAAGGCGCGTCGCAACCGCGGTCTCCAGCCGGACCTCTTGCACTACCGCGATCGGGGCGGGATGGAGGTCGACCTCGTGCTCGAGCGCGGTGATCGCCGGCGGAAGGTCGAGTCGCTCGTGATCTACGGTGGAAACGAACGCCAAGCGCGCGAATCAGGCCGACTCATGCCTTGGCGGGCGGTCGACGAAGTCGACTGGTGCTGAGAGTGAAACTTAGCGAGTTGCGGTGGATCGAAGCGAGTGCTCGCTTGACCATCTGTTGAAAAAGTGCTCTGGCACAGTATTCTTCGGCCGCGAAAGCGGAGCCCGCGGGACGGGACGCGGATATGAGTAGCGCAGGGGAGGCGCGGGGAGGAACCGACCGCGATCGAGGTCAGCTCGGGCGAGACGGTGTCGAGCGGCTTCTTCGAGGATCTCGTTCGGTGGAAGGAGCTCGCACGCGAGCGGGGTGATCGCCGGCAGAAGGTCGAGTCGCCCGTGATCTACGGTGGGAACGAACGCCAGGCGCGCGAACCGGGCCGACTCATACCCTGGCGGGCGGTCGAGGAAGTGGACCGGTGCTGAGCGCGGCACTCGGGGAGTTGCGGTGGATCGCAGCGAGTGCTCGCTTGGCCATCTGTTGAAAAAGTGCTCTGGCACAGTATTTCAGTATTCATGGCTTCATTGGCCTCTTCGAGGCTTCGAATCGATCGCTCAGCGCGGTCCAAGCTCAAGGGGTGATGCCTCGGGAGGGACGAAGGCCGAAGTCATCGTTGCGGTACCCGGGGGGGAAGCCGTCCCGACTCGACGAAGCCGCGGCACTGGGATCATCCCAGTTGGGGCCGCTTGCGAGCGCGGGGCCAGCGGCGGTGATTCCCTCATACAACCCATCACCTGCGCGTCGTTCGCCTCCAATCCAGGGATCCTGACACCACTCTTGTACGTTTCCGTGCACGTCGTGGAGGCCGAAGGGGTTCGCGCGAAGACTGCCGCAGCGGTGGGCTCCGCCTTGCGCTCGGTCGTCCTTCGTGAAGTCGATGTTTGCGACACCAATCAGTTGGCTCGGGTCATTGCCCGTCCACCACATGCTTCGCGTGCGCGCGCGGCATGCATACTCCCACTGCGCGCCTGTCGACAGACGCAGCCAACCCGGGCGCGACAGCGCGCTCTGACAATCCTCCCAGGACAAGTCAGCGGCTGGCAGCAGCGGGTCTCCGGCCTCTCGACCGGGAGGAGTCCAGCCTCCGATGCGGTCCCACTGCCCGCGCGTCATCTCGTACTTCGACAAGAAGAAGGGGTCGAGGTCCACGCGTGTCAGCGTCTCGTCTTGATGCTGGTCCGCGCTGTCGGCGCGCGGCACTCGGCCGCCGGGAAGCAGCACCATCACGAGCCCCGTCTCCGGTTCGAGCGCGATCTTCCCGTCGGCGGCACGCCATGCTGGACGTCCCGTCGCGAGGTGCGCGAACTCCCACAGCCCCGTGGTGGGGTCCGGGCCGATCGGAACGAGGCCCAACTGGCGCGTCAGCCGTTTCCCGCTTGGCCACTTCGACTCGCGGTACTGCTCGCTCTTGGCGATCGCCTCGACTGCCGCGTCCCACGCACGCGCGGACTCGGCTTCGACCACGCTCGCGACCGCGAAGTCGAGCCGCTTCTGGACCCTACGGAGGTTTGTGGACAGTCCCACAAGTTGCTTGTGCCACCACGTGTCATCACTCGCCGAGAATCTCCACGTCGCGCGCGCCTCCGTCTCTGCGCGGAGGGCGGCGAGGGTCTGCTCCTTCTCCGCATGCTCGATCTCGCGTTGGGTGAGATCCTTCGCATCCGTCCACGAGCGCAGTGCGTGCTCCGGCGCCGGCTCCACGCGTGTGATCCGGGTCCGCAGCACTGCGCCGCCCAGGAACTCGTAGTAGTGCAGGCGAAGCGTCGTCGCTGTTGTCCCGTCGCTCGACCAGCACGCGATGCGGTTTAGGGAAGCATGCTCCCTCCACCACACATCGATCGCGAGCCGATCGTCGACCCAGACCCGCAATCCGTCGTCCGAGGTCGTCGCTAGGAGCCACGTTCCCGCGGGGAAGACCTCGCGCAGCTCCGCGACGACGCCGAACCTGTCCTGAGGCTGCTCCGATTGCGCGATCGACTCCGACACATCATGCCAGGTGCTCACGCTGCCCTGCGCGTCATCGGGAGAGTGGAAACTCGTTACCTCGAACGCGGTCCCTCTTTCCGACTCCGCGAGCCACCCTCCGGGGTCGCGAGACGGGTCGTTGGTCCAGGCGAACACGCGCGCCTTCCATTTCGAGTGTGCGGGTGGTTTGGCCTCGACGGGGACGTAGCGGATCGCCTCCCAGCCGCAGGGCTCGCGCAGACTCGAAGCGAAGAACCGCTTAAGGGATTCGCGCGCGTCCTCGAGTCGGCCCGCGCGCACTTGCGCCGACGCAAGAGCCCCCAACGCTCGATCCCGCCTACCCTGCGCCACTGCGACGTCGGCGTCGGACACCGGCCTGTCCTCCTCGTCCGGGTCGGACTCCGCGCCGTACTCGCTGCTCGCGCGTGCGGAGCTGGCCCAGACAGGACCTTTTGTCGTGACCAGCTCCACCGAGTCGATCTCCTGCCAAGTGCTCGACCGGTTCGCGTCCATCACGATGCGAAGGCTCGCGATCGCACCGACCTCGACTCCGACCGGAAGCTCGAACACACCGGGATGTTGTGTCGGATCTTGGCCCACGAAAAGCGTGTGGAGCCCGCGCTCAGCATCCGTGGCGAGCACCATCGCGACGCCGCCGGCGGCGTGAACCTCGTGGATGCGCAAGTGCGTCGCGCGTGCCGGGGGATCGAAGCGCACTTCCAACCATTGGGATCCCGAACCTGGGTTGGCGTAGGCCCACGCGAGCTGATCGTCGCTCTCGGGGTTCGCGTCTGGCGCGCCAGTCGCCTGGCCGGCGGAGTAGGAGCGGTCCTTCGAATTCGTGAACCCAGCTTCGGCGTTCGTGTGCGTTGGTTCGGCCGAGCCCGCGTTAGACGGCGCGTCGGCTTGCTTGCGCTCCCATTCGGCACGCTTCGTTGCGGTGTCGAGGAGCTCCTTCTCGGCCGCGGCGAGGGCACGACGCGCGAGGAGCATCGCGCGGAGCTCACAGCCGTACGCGGGTTCGTCGCGATTCACGAGTTCGGACGCGAGGTCGACCAGCGTGCTCGCTGTCTTCGGCAGCTCCTCCTTCGCGAGCTGCGCTTCGACCTCCTCCTCCGGCGGCCACGGCTCCTTGCCGAGCATGCGCGACATCCACTGGAGCTCCAGGCGCTTCTGCTCGTACTCCGCGAACTTCGGGTGCGCGCGGCGGTCGGCCTCGATCTCCTCCGGCGTGCGCGGCAGCGCGCGTTCGCGAACCTTGGCGAGCTCGGCCTCCACGTCCTTCAGGCCGGGGCTCCACGGGATGTTGTGGGCCAGGTCCTCCTCGACGCCGTCAACGAGCTTGCGTGCGCCCTCGATCCACCATTCGTACGCCGGGCGCGTCTGCTTGCGCGCGTAGGTGTAGACGTCGTCGTCCAGCGAGTCGAAGTACTCGAGCTCCTGGATTAGCCCGCGCACCTTGCCTTCGCGCTCGCGCTTCAGCGCCTCGTTCTTCAGGCGCGATTCCGCCTCCGCGCGCTTCTCCGCGAGCTGCGTTGCCTCCGCGAGCGCCGTGTTCTTCTCGGAGAGGTCCTTGCGCGCCGCGTTCGCTTCCTCGGCATAGAGCAGGCTCGTGATCACGCCCGCGACGAGCACGACCACGGCGGAGGCGAGCGACGCGGCGAGCGGCTTGTTGCGCTGCACCCACTTCTTCGTCTCGGCCCACGTGCCGCTCTCGTACGCCTTCACCACGCGGCGCTCCAGGTACGCGCGCAGGTCCTCCGCGAGCTCGACCATGTCGCGGTAGCGCCGCTTCGGATCGCGCTCCATCGCCTTCTCGCAGATCGCGACGAGCTCGGCGGGCGTGTGCGGCGCGAACTCGATCAGCGGCTTCGGCGGGCCTTCCAAGACGCGCATCAGCACCATGTGCGCCGACACGCGCGCGTGCGGCGGCACGAACGGCATCTGCCGCGCGAGCAGGTGGTAGAGCATCGCGCCGACCGCGTACACGTCCGAGTGCGGGCCGAGCTGATCGACGTCGCCGCGCGCCTGCTCCGGCGGCATGTAGGCCGGCGTGCCCACCACGTCGCCGTCCATCGTCACCAGCGGCGAGTCCGGCGTCTCGTCGCGTTCGGAGCGCCGCTCCGTGCGGATCGACGCGCTCGTCGGCGCTTCCGGCTTCAATCGCACGTCGTGCCGGTCCTTCTGGCCGAGCACGCGCGCGAGGCCCCAATCCATCACGTACACCTCGCCGTACTTCCCGACCATCACGTTGGCCGGCTTCAGGTCGCGGTGCACCACGTTTTTATCGTGCGCGTAGCTCATCGCCTCGCACACCTTCAGCAGCACGCCGAGCGCGCGCGTCTCGTTCCAGCCGTCGTGGCCGCTCTCGACGTGCTCGTAGATGCGCCGCAGGTCCTCGCCCTTGACGAGACGCATCGTGAAGTAGACGCGGCCGGTCGAGTCGAGGCCCAGCTCGTGCACCGGCACGATGCCGGGGTGGTCGAGCTGGCCCGTGACCTGCGCTTCCTCCAGAAAGCGGCCCAGCGTGCGTGAATCGACCGACGGCGTGCTGCCCGGCTTCGCCGGGTCGTCCTTGCCCAGCACGACCTTCATCGCGAGCGTGCGGCGCAGGTCCTCGTCCCAGATCTTCAAGACGGCGCCCATCCCGCCGCGGCCGACCTCGCCCAAGAGCTTGTAGCGCGAGTTCGCGGGCTGGTGCGCTTGCAGCCGGCGCAGGAGCTCGCTCGACGGGCCCGAGTCCTCGTTCGGTTCGGCGCCGGAGAGCGACACGCCCGGGTCGACGTCGCTGCCGAAGCGCGAGCGCAGCTCGTCGGCGAGCGGAGCGCGGCCCTCGCGGCCGAGGCCCGCGCGCTGCGCGAAGGAGCGGTGGCGGTCCCACTCGGCTTTCAGTTGCTTCAGCTCCGCGGCGCCCTCGGGGTGCGCGCGGCAGAGGGCGTCGAAGTCGGGCGACTCGCCGAGCTCGAGGCGCGCGAGGTACTGCGCGAAGATCGATTCGGCGGGGGAGAGCGAACCCGGATCGGGGAGCGGATCTTGGGGCATGGCGGGGGCTCGAGCTGCGCGCGCGTCGGAAGTGGGGCGTGCGCGGGGACGACAAGGTAACCAACGGCGTCTCGCGGGGCAGCGCGCAGGGGACTTCTACGAAGTGCCTGACCTCGCTTAGGCGCGGGCGGGGATGCAGCGCAAGGCAGCGCTGGCCGACGGAACGACGATCGGGCTACCGGTGTGCGCCGAGGACACGGTGTGCGCGGTGGTGGAAGAAGCGCGAACGCGCGTGGGAGGCTGGGAAGTGCGCGGCGCGAGGAAACTCGTGGACGCATGGCCGGTGGCGACGGTGGCGCTCCTGCGCGAACTGTGCGGATCGACGCTCGCGGAAGCCGGTGCGCGAACGGCCCGGACGTCGGGGAATGCCGGGACCCTGGACGACGGGCATCGCCGCTGGATGCAGGAGGAAGAACCCTACGCGAGGAGGGTCGCGGAACTGGCGTGCGAAGCGATGGTCCGGTGTCACCCGGGAATAGGAGTGGTTGCTGGTCGAGGGTGATCGGCGATTCGCGACGAGCGCGAGTCATCGCGAGAAGTGCGGCTGGCTATCTGGTCACAAAGTGCTCTGGCTCGGTATTCCGAGCAGGGCGAGGAGCTGACCGCGATCGAGGTCAAGTCGGGCGAGACGGTGTCGAGCGACTTCTTCACCAACCTCGTGCGGTTGAAGGAACTCGCGCGCGAGCGCGGTGATCGCCGGCAGAAGGTCGAGTCGCTCGTGATCTACGGTGGAAACGAACGCCAAGCGCGCGAACCGGGCCGACTCATGCCTTGGCGCGCGGTCGCCGAAGTGGACTGGTGCTGAGAGTGGCAATCGTCGAGTCGCGCCGGATCTCGGCGAGGGCTCGTTTGAATGTCTATTGAGAAAGTGCTCTGGCATAGAATTCTTCAGAAATGAACATGGCGGTCGCAGGCTGATTGTCGTGTCCGGTTGGTGAGGGCCTCGTGGTCACGCGCAGCACCGTCGTCTCGCGCGTCCGCGGCGAACAGATTCGCCGCATCAGAGCGCCGGGTTCCGGCATGGAGAACCACCTCATTCCTACGGGCTGACGCCCCTGGCGGGCCGAAGGCCAGTGCCGGTGAAGCGGTTGACAGGGTCAAATCCCATCCCCCATGACGAGAGCGCACACTCGGCCCCCGCCGCATCGCTGCAAAAGCCACGGAGTATGCGACTCTCGGTGTCGGACGTGTCCCAGAGACCGTCACCTACTCGACGGGCGCCGTTGCTTCCTCCATGGGAATCGCCGCACCACTCTGAGACGTTCCCGTGCACGTCGTGCAGACCGAATCGGTTTGCGCGCAACTTGCCTATGGGCATCACTGCGCGTTTCTCCTTCGGATCGAACCGGAGGTTCGCCACGCCATGCAGGTCCTGCGCATTGTTGCTCGGCCACCACCTCGTCGTCGTGCCTGCTCGGCAGCCGTACTCCCACTGCGCTTCACTCGGTAAGCGCAACCAACCGGCACGCGAGACGGCTGATTGGCAGTCGTACCAGCTAACGGAAGCAGCGGGAAACAGATCGTTGGGAAACCACTCTGTTCTGTCCGCAGGCACACGGCCGCCGATGCGATACCACTGTCCCATCGTCATCTCATACTTTGACAGGAAGAACGGATCGAGGTCGATCTTGGTCAGCGACGCATCCTGGTGCTGATCTGCGCTATCGGCGACCGGCACTCGATCCCCCGGAAGCAACACGAGCACGAGACCCATCTCGGGATCCAGGACGAGCTTCCCATTCAGGCCCCGTCGTGCCGGCTCGCCCGTCGCGAGGTGCGCGAACTCCCACATACCCGTCTCGGGATCCGCTCCGATCGGCACGAGCCCGAGCTGTGGAGTCAGCCGGTCCCCGCCCGGCCATTTCTGCCCCTTATACTGCTCACTCGCCGCTATCGCCGCGATGGCTTCGCTCCAGGCTCGTGCATTCTCCGCTCCATGGACGCTCTGCTCACCCAACTCGATCTGCTTCTGCAATCGGTGCAGACCCGCCTCGAGCTCTGTTAGCTGCTGATTCCACCACTCGTCCTGGCTCGACGCGAAGCGCCACGTCCGACGCTGACTGACTTCGCCGTCCAGCGTCGTGACCTGCGAAGCGAGCAGCGTCGCTTCCTCCTCGCGCTTCGAGCGTGAATCGGCGCCGCGCCACGAACTCACCAGCTCGTGCAACCTCCTCTTTGAGGTCGTCAGTTCTTCCTTCTCCGCATCAGCCGCTTCCTCGACCACCTTCTGTTCCTCGGCGAGCGCCTCCTCGAGGCGACCACAGCGGTACAAGGCCCAGGCCAGCGTGTCACGGACCCTGGCCCGCTCGTCGTCCTGAGCAGCCGCAACTGCGCGCCGCGCGAGCAGCAGCGCCTTGACTTCCTGGCCAAGAACAGGGGCGGCGGGGTCGACCAGATTCCACGCGAGGCTGTTCAGCTCGCTGGCCTCGCGCGGCAGTTCGTCCTTTGACAACTCCGCCTCGACCGCAGCCTGCACGGGCCAGGCCGCCGTGCCCAACATGCGCGAGTACCAGAGCAACTCCTCACGCTTCTTTTCGAACTCTTGGAGACGCGGGTTGGAGCTTCGATCTTGGGCCACCTCTTCGGGGGTCCGTTCGAGCGCGCCGGCGCGCACCTTGACCAGCGCCTCCTCGACGTCGCGCAGGCCTGGGCTCCACGCCTTGTTCCTGGCGGGATCCTCCGCGACACCGTCGACGAGCTCGTGTGCGCGCTCCAGCCACCACTCCGACGCCGGACGCGACTGCTTGCGTGCGTACGCGTAGACGTCGTCGTCCAGCGTCTCGAAGTACGTGAGCTCCGAGATCATTCCTCGCAGGCGTGCCTCTCGCTCGCTGAGAACGAGAGTCGCGTTCTTGGCTTGTACCTCTTCGGTCTTCGCCTGAATCGTCGTGTTCGCCGCGGCAAGGTCCGCGTTCTTCGCGCTGACCCAGGCGAAGCCGCCGATCGCGATGAGCACCGCCGAAGCAAGTGCCGCGGCGAGCGGCTTGTTGCGCAGCACCCACTTCTTCGTTTCGGCCCACGTGCCGCTCTCGTACGCCTTCACTACGCGCCGCTCGAGGTAGGCGCGCAGGTCGCCGGCGAGCTCGACCATGTTGTGGTATCGCCGCGCGGGGTCGCGCTCCATCGCCCGCTCGCAGATCGCGACGAGCTCCGCTGGCGCGCGCGGCGTGAGCTCGATGAGCGGCCGCGGCGGTCCGTCGAGCACGCGCATCAGCACTGCGTGCGCCGACACGCGCGCATTCGCCGGCACGAACGGCATCTGCTTTGCGAGCAGGTGGTAGAGCATCGCGCCGACCGCGTACACGTCCGAGTGCGGGCCGAGCTGGTCGACGTCGCCGCGCGCCTGCTCGGGCGGCATGTACGCCGGCGTACCCACCACGTCGCCGTCCATCGTCACCAGCGGCGAGTCGGGTGTCTCGTCGCGCTCGGAGCGCCGCTCCGTGCGGATCGACGCGCTCGTCGCGGCTTCGGGCTTCAAGCGCACGTCGTGACGGTCCTTCTCGCCCAAGACGCGCGCGAGGCCCCAGTCCATCACGTACACCTCGCCGAACTTCCCGACCATCACGTTGGCCGGCTTCAGGTCGCGGTGCACCACGTTTTTATCGTGCGCGTAGCTCATCGCCTCGCACACCTTGAGCAGCACGCCGAGCGCGCGCGTCTCGTTCCAGCCGTCGTGGCCGCTCTCGACGTGCTCGTAGATGCGCCGCAGGTCCTCGCCCTTGACCAGGCGCATCGTGAAGTAGACGCGGCCGGTCGAGTCGAGGCCGAGCTCGTGCACCGGCACGATGCCCGGGTGATCGAGCTGGCCCGTGACCTGCGCTTCCTCCAGAAAGCGGCCCAGCGTGCGTGAATCGACCGACGGCGTGCTGCCCGGCTTCGCGGGGTCGTCCTTGCCGAGCACGACCTTCATCGCGAGCGTGCGGCGCAGGTCCTCGTCCCAGATCTTCAAGACGGCGCCCATCCCACCGCGGCCGACCTCGCCCAAGAGCTTGTAGCGCGAGTTCGCGGGCTGGTGCGCTTGCAGCCGGCGCAGGAGCTCGCTCGAGGTGCCCGAGTCCTCGTTCGGTTCGGCGCCGGAGAGCGATACGCCCGGATCGACGTCGCTGCCGAAGCGCGAGCGCAGCTCGTCGGCGAGCGATGCGCGCGGCTTCCCGCCGAGCCCGGCCTTGTGCTCGATCGTGCGCAGGCGCTCCCAGTGCGACTTGAGCTCGCGCAGCTCCCGCGCCGCGGCGGGGTGAGCCTTGCACACGGCCTCGAAGTCGGGCGCGCCGCCGAGTTCGACCTCGGCGAGGTACTGCGCGAAGAGCGACTCGGCGGGGGACAGCGAACCGGGATCCGGAAGCGAGCCTTGGGTCATGGGGGGGGACGTGAGGCGCGCGGGCTGGCGCCGTGGGGAGCGCTCGGGGGCGACAGCGTACCCAACGGCTTCCGGCCGGGGAGCGTGCGGGGGAATCAACCCGGCTCCCGACGGGGCTCGTCGCGGGGTTCGGCGCGCGCGTTCGACCCACCCGATCCCCAGGGCGGTTCGGGCGCGCCGCAACCCGCGCGTCGTCCGCTCCCCCCCGCGCAATCGAGCTCCCGCCGGGACGCTCCGCGGCGGGGCTCCCCGAACTCCACTCGGTCCGCGGTAAGGAGCCTGGACCTTTCGGATGGCCGCCCTCCAACCTTGCGATCAGCCGACGGAGGACCTTGCGATCAGCCGAGATGAGCCAGGCGACCCTGTACCCGCGTTTCGTCGAGTCGATGCTGAACGAGACGGGTTCCGTGGGGCTGGCCAGTGGCGATCGGGTCGCGGCCTGCCTGCCCGCAGGTGATCCTCCGGACCGGAGCACGGAACGCCGGCGGTGGATAGACTCCGCGCAGACCAGCCATGTCGCCTGCACGGAAGCCCACGTCCCGCCTGCGCTCCGGACCCTTCGGGATCCACGGCTGGAGCCCGTGGTGGATCGAGTGCCCGGTGTGCCGCGAGCGAGCGACGCTGCGCATCCCGGCGGAAGGCGCGTCTGGGGCGGAGTGGAAGATCACGTGTGCCGCTTGCGGGCACGTTCGCTCCGAGAAGGCTGGCAGCCGATCCGGCCTCGAGATCGGCTATTGGTTGCCGACTCGCTCGGCGACGCTCGTGATCGAGCACGTTCTGGTCACGCGCGAGCGCGGACCGAATGGCAAGACCGTTCGCACCCGCCGCGTGATCGGCCGGCTCGAAGCACAGCTCTGGCTGCAGCGCGCCTTCCGCGGCGAGACCGTGTGGGCGTGCAACCCCGAGCACCTCGCCGAGCTCGAGAGCTTGATCGGCGCGAAGCTGCGCGAGCGCTCACGCAACCCCGGCGCGGGGAACCGTTTGCCGGCCTGGCTGCTCGCGTCGAAGAATCGCGCGGACCTGGTCAAGGTCCTGGACTGGCTTCGCCGGCGAGTGCATGAGGGTGCAGCGCCCAAGCGCGGCGCTCCGAAGTCGGGCTCCACCGCTCGATCGGTTCGACGTGCGCGAGGTTCGGCGCCGTTGGTTGAGCTCGCTTGATCCTCCGTTGACCGCTGACGTGCGGCCGCGCCGCGACGTCGGTCGGTACTGGTTTCGGCGATCGCCCGATCGTCCCCCGGCATGCGAGAGCAAGATCCTCCGCGGGTCAGCGCCGGCTCGCCCGCTCCAGGACCTCGGTCTGGGCCTGCACGGCCCTTTTCACGAGTCGTGCCTCATCGAGCACGCTGGCGGAGTCCGCCGACCGGACCTCGACGAGCACTCGGCCCCAGTACGCGAGATCCGCCAGCATCTCCGGGAGCGCTTTGCCCGGCATGCGATCCCGCTCGTCGATCGACCCGGGGACGATTCTCCAGCCTGCAGGTGTGCGCTTGGTGGCCAGCAGGAATCCAGCCGGGAGCGGCACGTCCGGCATGACGAACCCGGAAGGATCGGTACGGACCACGGCACGGCCCAGAAGATCCGGTCGCTGCGCACGTGCCGCGCGCACGGCCGAAAGCAGCGCGGCTTCCGGAGTCGAGCGTGCTTCGATCTCGGAGGCCGCGAGATCGTTGAGGTGTCGCCGGAGTTGAACGAGCACGATCGCGAGCGCCCAGCGCTCTCCCTCCGAGCCCTCGAGATGGAGCGCCCTGGCGAAGGTCGTGAAATCACCCTCGCGCTCGGCTTTGGCCAGAGCGGAGAGCAAGTCCTCCGGCGTGCTCGCGGGCAGCGCGCTGGACTGCCTGGAGCGGAGCGAACTCAACCAGAGTCGCGCGACTCGTTCGGGTTTCCGATCCGCCAGGAAGAGCTCGAGCCCGGCGTTCGTCGTGAGGTCGACCTCCCGGAGTGCCGTGAGGTCCACGACCGCTTCCTGGAGCAATCGATGCAGCTGAGCGACCTCCTTGTCGGCCAGCGTCCAGTCCCTCCCCGTGGCGTAGAGGAGCGCACGTTCGCTGGCCGCGAGGAAGGCCTCCCTCCAGCGCTTTTCAGCCAGGGTGCGCGCGCCACCTTGGAGCGGAGCCCGGACCTGTTCGACCATCCGTTCGAGTGCTTCGAGCTCGTGGAAGGGCTCGAGCCCGTCGCCGGTCGTGCGGAACCCCGGGTGAAGGCCCCGTTTCGCGAGCGCGGCGAGGTCGACATCGGCCGTGAAATCGACGATCCACCTGCCGTCCGGGAAGGCACTGCGATCCATGCCCGCGTAGCACACGGCATCGAGTTGGCTCAACTCGTGACAGGTCGAGTCCCGCTGGCGCCTGAGGTCGGCGACCGCCCTCGAACTCGGCTCGAGCGTTGCGATCTCGCGCTCGAGCTTCTCGATCTGGCGCCTCAATGGACGGCCCCGGGTCTCCCGCTGACTCTCGAGCGTTCGCAACTCCGCCAAATAGGCGTAGGCGAGCGCCCCCGGATGTCGCCGTCGTGCATGGACTCGCGCTGGAACCCGCGGAACTCGGCCGCCGGGAGCCCGCTCGTCCATTCCGGCATGGGGGGGAGTGCTGCGATGCTGAGGCCATGGAACCAGTCCTCCAACCTCAGCGGCGTCTCCTGCGGCATCCCGCTCGCGGCCCGTGTCGTCGACAGGATCGCGAGCGCCATGCCGACAGTGCTGGCGAAGAGTCGGACGTAGGAAGCCCAGAGGGTCGTCGTGGACATGGGGAGCAGCCGGTGCCGAGATGCCTCGAGCGCGCGTGCACCAAGGGAATCCGCGGGTGCGGCTTCATGCCTCGGTGGTGAGTGAGCGCTGCGTTCTGATCGGTTCTCGGGTCGATCTGCACTCGAGTAAGGGGGCCGTGTGTTCGCGATTCACGTTCGTTCCAGAATCTCTCCTCGCCTGTCCGGCGCAGTACCGCGGGGCAGCCAGGGAACGCGCGTCACGGGGTTTCGAGGTCGGGCGCGGCGCCGAGTTCTACCTCGGCGAGCTACTGTGCGAAGAGCGACTCGGCGGGGGAGAGCGAGTCCGGATCCGGAAGCGGACCTTTGGTCATGGCGGGGGGGGCGTGGGGCGCGCCGGTGAGCGCCTGGTCAGGGGGCGTGCGGGGACGACGGGGTACCCAACGGAATCTGGCTGGGGGGATCCATCAGGAGCTGCTTCGACACGCGGGACCTCTGGACACGCGGTCGCTCCCACGCTCACTTGGTTCGGAAACTCCAGGTCCTCGCTGTGCCGTCCGACCATCGCGCCTGGACGGTGTATCTCGCCTTTGCACGAAGCGGTTCCTTCGGCACGAGGATCCAAGCATCGGAAAGCGCGAGGGCGGGAGTGGCCGGGGCGTCGGGAGAGGAGGCCGTGCACTCGACCTCGGCCGCGCCCAGCAGGAGGCGCAGGTCCACGCCGCGCCGCGAGTATGTCGCGTCTTCGGCCCGTGCGAGCAGGAGGATGGGGATCCCTTTCCCCAGCTGCGCCGCTGCTCGCGCTTCTGGCGAAGACCACGGACCCAACTCAGGGTGTGCGACGGGGACGCCGGTCTGCCCGTCGAAGGGCCAGGTCGTTTCGAAGTACCAGGGTCTCGGCCCGCGGAGCGACCGGACGTCGAGCACCGTCGTCGCGCCCTGGTCCGCCGCGCCAATGCCCCCGAGACCAGGGTCGAGAAGTGCGACGCGGTGGCCCAGATCCTCGAACGCGCGCATGAACGCGGCGTCGAGCCGCTTGTCCCGTGCGTTCAGCACAATGGAGTTCGCGGCCGCCCATGCGCCTTCGGGGGTGCGCGGGCCCAGCACCGCTTCCTCGCGCGTCGGATTCTCGGGCGGTCGGCCGAGCTGTGCGATGTACGCGGCATGCCGAGCCGCGCGCTGTCCGAGTTCGGGGCTTGCCATCAGCGGTCGGAACTCGGCCGCGCCGCCGGAGCGAGTGCTGGAGCGCACCTCCTCGAGGAGCTCGAGCAGCACGCGCGCCGAATCCAGGATCGCGTGACCGCCTGAGTCGGTGATGCGCTCGGCGAGGCTCGGCCTACCCGCCAGGATCCACGCGCGCCAGCGCGCCTCGAGCTCCCCGACGCTCGCGAACGCCGACCGTGCCAGTACGTCCTTCGTGTCGCCGGGCTCCTGCGTCGGGCCGAGCTTGTCGTAGAGCGCGGCGAACTGCTTTGTCTCGCACAGGTACTCTGCGATCGACGTGCACTTGAGGAGGTCGTCGCCTCGGATCATCCCGATCTGGTCGACGAACGAGCGTGCAAATGGAGGATCCTCGTGGCGCTCGGCGAGGAAACGCATCCATGTCCGGTTGCCTTCCACCCCCGACCAGGCAAGGCTCTCGCGCGCAACCCGCGCATGGCGTTCGGCAGCGCGCCCGGGCGCAATCGTGTCGCCGTCGCGCTCGCCGCGATTCACCCACACGAAGTTGGGGAGCGGCGTGCCAAGCAGGTTGGTGGTGATCCAGTTGAAGTGCCCGGCCGTGAGGGCGCAGGCCCGACCTTGCGGCAGAAACGACATGTAGGTGAAGAGCTCGGCGGTCTGGCGCGCTTGGTCCGACCAACCGAAGAGCGTGCCGCCTGCGTCGTCGTTGAAGCTCCCGAGCTGATCGACGATCTCGCGGTCCTCGGGTGAGATCCGCCCGTCCGCCTTCAACCGCTGGCGTACGCGGTCGTAGCCTGTGTTGGAGTCGAAGACCCAGTACACGCGGCTCACCTTGGGGACTTTGGGACGCGCGGGGATCTCGAGCGGCTGCCCGCGAAGCCAGCGGGAGAGGGCCATGCATCGATTCACGTCGCGCATGATCTGTTCCGCGCGCCCCCTTGGCAGCGTCGTGCGGATCTCGAAGGGCTCGCGCCGCACGAAGATCCCGCGCTCGGCGCCCGCGAGCTTCAGCCGTTCGTCCTGGATTTCGCCGCACTCGAAATCGACTGCGAGCTCACGCGCCAGCCGAACGGCGTCGAGCATCTCGACGCGCCGCTCGCGCAGGTCGCGGTGTTCGACCGGGAGCCAGAGCTCCCCGACGCGCTCGTTGCCGAGGCGCTTCTGCAGGCCCTCGATTCGGGCGTCGAGCCGCAATGCGCAGCGTGCGATCTCGTCTCCATCGGCGCCCGGCGACTTCATCGCGACGGCCTCGAGTTGACGTGCCGCGGCTGTGAGCGTCTTCCCCGCTTCCGGGCAGGTGCGCGGCACCTCGCCTGCGCGTCCCAGCTCCTTGTCGCACACCGCGGCGAGCTCGGTCCGCTTCGCAGCCGGCCAACCGAGCTTCTCCAGGACTTCGAGCAGTTCGGTCACTTCGAGTGCGTGCCCTGCGCCCGCCATCTGCCGGGCGGCGGCCTCGAGTGGGGCGAGGATCCGGGAATCGACCAGCGGGGCTGTCGCTTGCCCGCGAGCGAGGGAGGCGGAGAGGACGAACGCGAGGAGGCCAATAACGCTGCGGTGGGACGATCGCATGGGAGGGCTTCTGTGAACGGAAACCATAGCGTGCGAGGGCACCATGAAGTACCGAACGGACTCGAGCGGAGAAGTGTGCAGGGTCTTTGCCGAATCGACTGCGCATGCTGATCGCGCGCGGAGTGCGGCGGACACGTCCACTCGCGCTCTCTGCTCGACACGCGCTTGGGCGGGCGGCCGGCCCTCGCGGACCGGCCGCCCGTTCCCCAGAACCCGAACCGGATCAACCGTGCTTGTAGTAGCTCTGCGGCACGCGCGCCGCGATCAGCCGAATCGATTCTGCGATCGCCTGCCGGATGGCTTGACCCATCGGCTTCTTCTCGTACTCGGAGAAGACGCCGCCGAGGACCGCGCTTCCCG
Organism: Planctomycetota bacterium; assembly: GCA_016714045.1. GTDB lineage: Bacteria > Planctomycetota > UBA1135 > UBA1135 > JADJNY01. The sequence goes on from JADJNY010000002.1 coordinate 553,865, forward strand.
TCCAGCCGATCGCGCCGAGGCCGAAGGACGTGCTCTTCGCTTCGCCCTTGACCTGCTGCGAGACGAGCGTGTCCATCGAGTTCAAGTCGATGATCTCGACCTGGATCACGCACTTGCCCTTCTCGCTGCTGAACAGTCCGCCGCCCATGCCGGGGATGATCCCGCCGAGGAACCCGCCGCCGCCGCCGGAGCCGCCCGCGTCCTCCTCCCACTCGAGCACGGTTCCGCGCACGAGCAGGTCGGCGCCGTGGATCTGCCCCTTCTCGGGCGCGTTCTCGGAGCGCATGAAGCCCTCCTCCTTCAGCTTCAGCTCGTCCTTGAACTTCTTGATGCCCTTGCGGTCGGCGACGATGAAGCGGTCGGTCGACATCAGCGACTGCTTGAGCGACGCTTCGAGCCCGGACGTCACGTTGCTTCCGCGCGAGGACCAGGTCGTGCGCCGCCGGTCCCCGTCTTCGTCCTCGTACTCGCTCGTGACCTCGTAGCCGCTCTGGCTCACGCCCCACTCGAAGGCGTCGATCACGATGCGGGCCTTGGGCCCGTTGTACGGCGGGAGTTTGACGTCAGCCGACGTGTCCGCCGATGCGGACGAGGTCGCGGCGCAAGAGCCGAGGGTTCCGAGGAAAGTGAGCGTGCCGAGCACGGCGAGTAGCGGGATCTTCATGGTGGTCTCCGGTTCGGTGGGGGCTCGCCGCGGCGCGCGGGAGCGTGTCGATGCCGGCAGAGGGGAGCGGCGCCGAGCTTCACGGCGAATCGCGCGGGAAGTGGCGCGGTGCGTTCGAGCGTCACGAAGGAAAGAACACGGGCGGCGGGGCCCTTCGTCCCGCCGCCCGTGCCCCAAACCCAGACCACTTCGATCTCGCCCGTGACCGTTCGGCGACCCGGCGGATCGACAGCCGCAGGAAGCGGGGGATCACGTGAGGGTTCATGCACGAACTCGAGGAAACGTCTCCGATCGGCGCGATCGCGCGCTCGCGGCGAATTGGGAGAAGACGAGCGTGAAGGAATCCGGACGAATCCTCTTCCATCCACCATGAACCGCCCCTGGATCGCGCCGCGCACGAACGCCGCGCCGCGCCGCCGCCCGACGAGAAGGGAAGCGCGCGCGTGAAACCCAGGCGCGGCCCCGAAGCGGAGGCGCAGGAACTGCTCCTGCGGTTCCTGACGGAGAGCAGCCTCGCGGAGGAGCGTCGCTTCCGAGAGCTGTGCGCGACGCACCCCGACCTCGAGCGCGAGCTCCAACGCCTCTACACCGAGCTGCGGCGCATGGACGCGCTGCTCGGCGAGCCGGGGAGCGCGGGGCGCGCGCGGCGGCGTTGGCCGTTCAAGCGACCGGATCGATTCGAAGGGTGAAGGATCCCCGCGGGCGCTCCTCTCGGGGTCGATCCACGCGGGGCCACGCGCGTTCGCGGTGACACATCCGAGATGCCCGGCGCGCCCCACCCCCGAGCTGGGGCAGGAGAACGCCGCGCGCGCGCCCTCCCGCCAGCGCTCCGACCTCTCGCACGCACACCCGCCGCTCTGCATCCTCTCGGCCTCCGACCATGAAGCTCCAGATCTACTCCGACCTGCACCTCGAGTTCGCCGACTTCACGCCGCCGCGCGTGGAGCGCGACGTCGTCGTGCTCGCGGGGGACGTCCACGTCGGCACGCGGGCGCTCGCCTGGATCGCGCGGCACCACCACGACGTCCCGGTCGTGTACGTGTGCGGGAACCACGAGCACTACCGCGGGAACCTCGATCGGACGGTGGAGAAGCTCCGTGCGAAGAGCTGGCTCCCGAACCTGCACGTGCTCGACCGCGACGCGGTCGTGCTCGGGGGCGTGCGCTTCCTCGGCGCGACGCTGTGGACCGACTTCGCGCTCCACGGCGACGCGCGGATGGGGGGCGCGCTCGCGGGCGAATTCAAGAACGACTACCGCGTGATCCGCTGCGGCACGACCTATCGCCGCTTGCGGCCGAGGGACACTGCTGCGGAGCACGCCGAGTCGCGGCTCTGGCTCCACGCGCGCCTCGCGGAACCGTTCGACGGGAAGACCGTCGTCGTCTCGCACCACGCGCCTTCGGAGGCCTCGTTTCCACCGGAGGAGCGCGGCAAGTCGCTCAACCCGGCCTACGCGAGCGACCTCGCGGAGGTCGCGGCGCGCGGCGTCGATCTCTGGATCCACGGGCACATCCACCACTCGGCCGACCATCGCCTCGGGAGCACGCGCGTCGTGTCCAACCCGCGCGGGTACCCGGAGGTGGAGGAGAACCCGGACTTCGATCCGGGCTTCGTGCTCGAACTCTGACCCCCTCGGCAGGCGCCGGCCGCCGAGGGTCCTCACGACCTCGGCGTCCCGGCGGACGCACGTCAGCCCGCGGCGGCCTGCCGCACTTCGTCATGTCCTTCCCGTCGAACTTCCACGCACACGCACTCGGCACCGGCCACACCGTCTACACGGGCGCGCTCCCGCGCGAGCTCCTGTTCGCGGGCGATCGGTTCGAGGAGTTGTGGGCCATGCACCCCGCTGATCCGCCCGTCGTGGCCTTCGGCGAGAAGCGTCTCGTCGCGCCGCGCTGGCATCAGGCCTTCGGCCGCGACTACGAGTTCGCCGGCTTCACGAGCCGGGCGGCGCCGGTGCCGCCGATCCTCGCGCCGCTCCTCGCATGGACGCGCGCGCAGGTCGACGAGCGCATCAACGGCGTGCTCGTCAACTGGTACGACGGCGAGCGCGAGCACCGCATCGCGCAGCACAAGGACTCGCCCATCGGGCGCATCCCGGGTTGTCCGATCGTGACCATCTCGCTCGGCGCGACGCGCACGTTCCTGATGCACGTGAGGAAGCGCGAGCTCCCCTTCGTGGTGGGGGACCGCGACGTCGTCGTCATCCCCGACGCGACGAACAAGAAGCACGCGCACTCGGTCCCGCACCGGCCCGGCGACACGGGCCGGCGGATCTCGGTGACGCTGCGCGGGTTCTCGGACGAGCCCGCGAAGTGAAAGGCGGCTGCGTGCTTCGGCGGCGCGCGGCCGCTCTGCTGTCGGCCCTTCGCTCGGACGGAGGCGGTCTCCTCGGCAGCCTCCCGACGGCAGCGACTTCGCGCCAGCGTGCGTCGCCGTTCTCTCTCGCCACCGCGGCCTGAACCCCGCCAGCTTCCTTTGCGTCCATCGAGATCGATGTGTCCCGACACTGCGTGCATTCGCCACCGAACTCGGGACGAGCCATTTGGGCAGGCGCGCGTGAAGCCGCTCGACGGATGCCCCTGTGCGTACGCTCACCCCCGCTCCTCCTATGTCCACGTCACACCGTCACCTCCGCATCGGCATCGACATCGGCCGCGTCCTCGTCGAGAGCGACACCGACCCGGCGCGCTCGTTCTTCGGCGCGAACTTCCTCGACGCCCGGGCGATCCCGGGCGCGTTCGAGGCCGTGGCCGCGCTCGCGCGCCTGCACGGCGCGGAGTCCATCCACCTCGTCTCGAAGTGTTCGCCGTCGACCCAGGTCCGCACGCGCCAGTGGCTCGCGCACCACGCCTTCCACGCGCAGACCGGCGTGCCGCCCGAGCAAGTGCACTTCTGCCTCCAACGCCACGCGAAGCGTGCCTTGTGCGACGCGCACGGTCTGACGGCCTTCGTCGACGACCGCTTCAGCGTGCTTGAGCACTTGCTGCACCTCGAGCACCTCTACCTGTTCCGCCCGCTGCCGCGGGAGCGGGCGGCGTGGGCGGCGTCACCGCACCGCGAGCGCGTGCGGCTCGCTGAGGCCTGGGAGCGCGCTGCGTTCGAGGCGCTCTGGCCGGATGGCTGACGGCCGGAATGGACACGCGGTGCGTGCTCCGCTCTCGGGGAGGGGCCTCGCCGGACTGCAAGGTCTTGCGCGCGCCGCTGCAATGCCTCGCAAAGGACGCCCGGAACGAGAACCAGCGAACTTGAAAGCTCGATGGAGCATGAACCCGCGCGCGAGACTGCCCCTCACTGCGCTTCACTCGCGGGCTCGCCCGCAACGCGCGAGAGGACCACCCATGGACATCGAGGAGTTGAGACGCCGTGCCAAAGCCGGGGAGGAGCTCGAGTACGTCTTCTTCTGGGGCCCGACGCACGACGACCACGGCCGGATGACGGAGCACTGCCTGAGCCAGTGGTACCCGTCGCCGTTCGAGGTCGACGGGATCCGCTACGCGACCGCGGAGCACTGGATGATGGCCGAGAAGGCGCGGCTCTTCGGCGACGCGGGCACGCTCGAACGCATCCTCGCCGACCCGTCGCCGGCGAAGGCGCAGAAGCTCGGCCGCACCGTGCGCTGCTTCGACGCGGGGCGTTGGAACGCGCACCGCTCTGAAATCGTGGTTCGCGGGAACGTACACAAGTTCAAGCAGTTCGCGCCCATGGGCGAGTACCTGCGCTCGACCCGCCCGCACGTCCTGGTGGAGGCGAGCCCGCTCGACCGGATCTGGGGCATTGGGCTCGATCGATCCGCGCCGGAAGCGCGCGACCCGCGGACGTGGCGCGGCCTCAACCTGCTCGGGTTTGCGCTGATGGAGGTGCGGGAGCGGGTGTTCGGGGCGGTGCGCACGGCCTGAGCGAGCAGCCGCGGTGAACGGAGACGGGTTCGCGCGAATGCGCGTGAATTGTCCCCGCGGGAACCCCTCTCTCCTTCTCGAGCGCAGGGAATGCGCCCCAGCACGAAGAGAGGTGAATCGAATGAACTGGATCCGATGGTTTTTCTCGCAACCGGTGAGCGCGTATCTGCTCTCCGCGGTCGCCGCGTGCACCGTGGGCGGCCGTGCGCCAGCGCAGGCGCCCGTGAGGGTCACTTTGAACGGCACCAGCGTCCGCATCGAAGGGTACCGCGTGCGTGAGTACTCGAGCTCGACGGCGAGCTACGAGCCGCTGCGTGAAATGGCCGTGGACGCGGCGTACCTGCCCCTTCCACCCAGCACGGCCTCCGGACTGGGGTTGACCCAGTACGCCGACGCCAACGGCGAGGTGCCGATTCCGGCCGGGTACTACCCCTACTACTTCAATCTGGCCGGGCCACGGAGCACGCGCGTCTACGTGCGCGAGGAGCATGCTTCCACGAGCCAGCCCACGACCTTCACCACGCTCAATCCGGTCGTCCATGTCAACTTCCTCTCGGGTACACCGGTGCTGACGAACTTCCCGACGCAGAACGCCGGTATCAAGGTCGGACACGTCAGCGCCTACCTGAATGCGCTCGAGGCCCTGGATGCGCTCGAACCGTGGCTCGGGCCTACGGACCAGGTCATCACGGTCGCGTTTCGCCCGTACGACACACCCACGAGCGCGAGCATGCAGTACTCCTCGGCCACGCTGCACATCAACTGCCCCGAGGGCCCTCCGTGGTGGGGCGTCGCACCAGACATCGACGGCGTCCAGGCACCGCGTCACTTGACGGTCATGGCGCACGAGATCGCCCACTACCTCACCTTCCTGAATTGGAACTCGCTGGGCTATCCGGGCTGGGAACGCTTCAGCGAAGGGCTTGCGGACTTCTTCGGCGCCTACGTCGCTGGAACGCACCTCATCGGAGTCGGAATGCCGCCTCAGGGATCCGAACCGACGCTCCCGAGGAGCGTGTTGAATTACGTCCGGTACCCGCCAGTCTGGAACCAGGATCCGCACCTCCAGGGCCGAATCCTCTCGGGCGCGCTGTGGGATACGCGACTCGTCCTGCTTGCCCAGGGCCGGCTGAGCGGTCTGCCTGAGCGGCGCTTGCGCAACGTTCTTGCTCTGCATCCGCTCGACGAGCCCGACTATCTCTTGCTCCTGCTGGAGGAGGACGACGATGACGGCAACCTGCTGAACGGCACGCCGCACGCCTACGCCTACTGGGTCGGCTTCACGCGCAACCACAGCATCCCGTGGCCAACCGGAGTGCCGATCCCCAACATCGCGCGCATCCAGCGATTGCCTCCGGCTCGGCAGGGGCACGGTCCGCAGTGATCGACGGATCGCGACGTGGAGACGGAGTCTCGGGTAGGGATCGACAGCGGTCCCTGCTCGAGGCCTTGTCGACCGTGCGAGCCAACCACGCAGAATCACGGGACTCGGGGCTGTGCTGGACCGGCCCTGTCTGTCGCAGCTGAATGGCTGACGGTCGAACGACATGGGCTCGTCAAGGCATCCGCAACCGTCGACTGCGGTCGCTGGGACCAGGGCGAGTCCTTCCGCGAGGGAGCTTGCAGTCCACGTCGGTCGGACGAGGCGTGATGCCGGCGCTCGGGGAAGCCTATCACCCGCAGGCGGCGCGAATCGGACGTGAAGGAGTGCGCGGCTCCCTCTCTGTAGCTGCCGGTTACCATCCCGTTCTTCCGATGAAGATGAACCTCCTCGTCCGCGACGACGTCCCGCTCGGCTTCGCCGCCGTGGCGATCGCGCACGCATCGCTCGCCGCCTACCTCCGCCTCCGCGAGCACCCCGACACGCAGGCTTGGATCGACGGCCCCTTCCACAAGGTGGTCTGCCGCGTCGACGAGAATGGGAGCAGGCCAAGTTGGCTGGCGACTGCGTGACGCTCACGGAGTCCGCGCTCGAAGGCCGCAAGGTCGCCCTCGCCGTCCGCCCGCGCGCGGAGTGGCCGAAGTCGTTCAAGTTCCTGCGGCTCTATCGGTGAATTGGCGCGTCGGCCGCGAAACGAGATACCGGCCAGTTGGGGTGCGGTCCACTTGAGGTGGATCCGGTCGCTCCGGTGTGTTCGCCGCGCGTGCAACCGAAGGAGGACCTCACCTACACCCCGGAATTCCCGGGGGCGACCGTGAAACAGAGGGCGACCGTCTCCTGGAGATCCCGACGCCTCGGGCCGCCTGCCTTCGCATCGGCTCACGTCGGCGCCCATTCCTTGAACACGCACGCGACGCCCATGAGACGCTCGGACCTTTCCTGCTCGACCCCTCGGTTCAACCCCTGGGGCCCCGCGCTCCTCGTCACCGCTCTCCTCACCGGCTGTGGCGGCCCCGGCCCGGGAAATCTCCAGCCTCCCGCGGCGCCGGCCACCCTCGCAGTGACCCACACGACGACGACGGAGGTCGAGCTTTCGTGGGCCGACCTTTCCGACGACGAGGACGGCTTCGAATTGCAGCGCGCACCCGATTCGGGCGGCGTCCCCGGGACCTTCGTCGTCGTCGCGAGCCTGGCGGCGGACACGACGGAGCACACGGTCGACGCGCTCGCTCCCGACAGCACCTACTGGTTCCGCGTCCGCGCTCATGCGCGAGGTGCCTTCTCCGCCTACTCCAACCAGGTCGACGCGCGCACGGATCCCTTATTCGCGGACGCCTGCGACTGGTCTGTGTACGGTTCGATCGATGCGAGCATCGACTGGACGAGCGTCGTGCCGCGCAATGGCCGACGGGTCGTCGCGGGCATGGCGGACGGGATCTTTGGTGGCTCGTTCAGCGCGCCGGTGGTCGCGGAGCTGGATGCGGCGGGCGCCGTGCTGTGGTGCCGCGCCTATCCGAGGACCGACACAGTGGTCGTGTCGCGGGTCCAGTCCATGCACGCGCTACTCGGAGACGAGCTCCTGGTCGTCCTCGAAGTGGGCAGTTCCTCGGTGGACAGCACTCGCCTGCTCCTGTTCCTCGATGCTGCCGGCAATCCGTTGCGCGTCCGATACTCGGGCATCGAGGTCGGTCGGGTCGCCGTGTCCAGTCACTCACCCGAGCTCTACCTGTACGGTCGATCGGTCGCTTCTCTTCCCCTGGAGGGGAGCCTGCTCTTGCGCATGACTGTCAACGGCGACCTTGCGTCCGCCTGGAGCATCGGTGGGCTGCCCAACGCCACCTTCCCCTTCTCTCTGCGCGCGACGTCTGACGGCGGGCTCGTACTCCTCGACGGGCGCCACCACGACGCGTCGCTCTTCCTGGCGCTCGGGCTGGTCAAGCTCGATGCAAGCGGCACGATCGTCTGGGCGCGAAACTACGGCACGCCGTTCGGGGAGATCATCTATCCGCGCGACGTGGTGGAAACAGCGGACGGGGGCTTCCTCGCGCTCGGCATGGTGGGTACGCCGCCGGCCCACGATCCGCTGTACTTGCGGGTCGATCAAGACGGTCATGTCGTGTGGCAGCAGCGTGCTCGCCACGTCTTGGTGAATTTTCAGACGACGCAGATGGTTGAACTCGGCGGGGGGCGTTTTGGCACGCTGTACTCGTCGTCCGTCGGTCTTTCAGTGATCCTGCACGTCGTGGGCGAGGACGGGGTCACGCACGGGAACGCCGAGTACCTGACCAGTGGACTTCCCCAACCTCTTGCTGTGCTCTTCCTGCAGGCCCTGGCGGCACGGGAGGATGGCGGCCTCGACCTCGTCGGGACGAACTTCACGGGCCTGGGTGGAAGCCGCGGTGTCATCGTCGAGGCCGCGGTCTCCGCCGAATGCGGAACGCTCACCGAGCCCGCGGCCTTCACGCTGGAACCCTCCTCGTTCGCGACCCTCCCGGCAGCGCCCGTCGAGGTGGAGCCGGTGCCTGCAGAGTGGATGCCCTACTTGCTGGTCGATGTTGGGCTGCCCACGGTGCTCGAGTTGAACCTGACCCGCGAGTACCGAGCACGGTGATCGTCAACGGCAGGCGCTCCGCTATTGGTCTGAACTGGACCAGTGCGGAGCGCCGGCAATGCGTCTCGCACTGAAGCTACAACCTGCCCATCTGGCTCATTGAGTCGACTCGTCGAGTTCGGTCATTCCACCCCCCTGCGGTGCTACCTTCGTTTTCCGCCACAGGGTCAGCTCCTCCGCAATGGACCTCACCGCCGCCCGCGCCGCCGTCGACCGCATCGAGGACGAGCTCGATCGCGCCCCGTTCGTCGTCGCGCACGTCTTCGAGCGCGATGAACGCGAGCTCGCGCTCGCGTTCACGGCCCGCGCGCGGCGTCTGTGCAAGCGCGGACGGGTGTGGAAGTCGAAGGCCCTCCTCACCGCAGTCAAGAACGCCGGCTACGGCTTCGACCGCAAGCGCGCGCTGAGCCCCGGCGGCGCGGACGGGATCTTCCTGCTCACACGCGCGCACCGGCCGGTGAACTCGATGATGCAGAAGCTGTTCACGCGCTACCTGGACAAAGAGGACAGCGGCGCGCGCGAACTCGCGGCGGCGCTCGGCGTGCCCGTGACGGAGCTCCTCCCGGTCCGGCTCGTGTCGCACCACCTGCGTTTGCTGGGGGTGCTGCGGAATGCGGAGGGGCGGGACACGCTCGTGATCGTCGACTACGACGACGAGTAGGCTTTGGACCACCCGACGGGCCATGCGATTGACGTGCGAGGATTGGGCGTGTTCGCTCGAGTCGTCATGGCGCGGGTTCGCGACACCAGCTTCGGTGGAGTTCGGACACCGAATGCGGGGATTCCTCAATGAGGAAAGGCTTCGACCTCAGCAGCGCCAGCGCATCACCCGTCGGCGCCGATTCGTTCGGCGACGTCGAGCGGCAAGGGATAGTGTCGTTCCGGAGGAAGCAGCTGCTCCGCGGCGAGTCGCTCGCCCCGACGAAGATGCTCGTGGATGTTCTTGGCCAGCTCCGTGACCTCGCTGAGCCGAACCGTCCACTCGTCAGCGTACGCCGCGATCGCAGGGCCCGAGAGACCGACCTGCAGCGAGCGCATGGGAAGCCGACGCAGGTAGAGATCGCGCTCGGGATCCCACTGCACGCGCACGTGGGCCTTGCGCGCGGTGGGGTTCGTCTCGTCGCTTGGACAGGCCTGTCTCAGCGCCGACTCGAAGCCGGAGCGAGACAGGTCGATCGCGAGCACGCGTCGCTGTCCAGCGTCCTTCTCCGTCCAGCCGCAGCGGTACATCATCCACAGGAACGAAGGCTTGATCCAGGTCATGCGCGAGCGACGGAACGGCGGGACGAAGCGCCCGGCCGCGAGCGCGGCATCGGCGATTTCGTCGCGGTAGGCCTGATAGACCCGGATCGTCTCGTCGTCGAAGAGGGCGCGAACATGCCGAGTCGAGTTCGACGGATCGGGCATGTTGCGGAGCGAGTCTATCGCTCGCTGCGACCCCGGTCATGGTGCCGAGCATCGTCGGCGGAGTGGTGGCATGGGGGGCGTTTCGGGCCTGACGCGCCGCGCTCTGGCTGCGGCCGGAGCAGTACACTCGCGAGCGTGGAGTTCGCGCACGAGGACGTCCCGGTCGGCGATCGCAGCGTGCTCGTCGTTCGCATCGCTGGCGTGCTCCCGGCCGGCTCGGCGGCGCGGGCGGAATCCCAGCTCGGGCTCCGCTACCTCGGCGAGCACGCGACGGCGGACCACTCGGGAATCGTGCTGGACCTCACGGCGCTCGAGTACGAGTGGGGCGACACGATCGCGGTGTGGGTCGTGAACTCGCCGCATCGATTGCGCACCAAGCTCGTCGCAACGGGCCGCACGGCGGCGGCCGTCCGTGCCCTGATCGAGTCCGCGGGACTCGAGAGAATCGCTCCGCGCCTGCTCCATTCCAGGGTGGAAGCCGCGCTGGCCGCGCTCGCATGAACGTCCATTCGAAACACGCGTCTCGACTGCATCGCTGACACGCACGAGCCTCACCCTGCGCGCACGCATCGGTCCCTCGAAGACGACGTCCAGATCCGGTTGCGGGCGCGGCCGGGGGGAATGGGGGATGTCGACGGAGGAGGCCAGCGCGTCGAGCGGAGGGCTCCGAATCGTCTTGCCGGAATGCGTTGCGCGCCCGGGTCTCGCAATCCGTTTCCATCGGTGGCGTGCCCGGCGCTGGAGCGCTCGCGCCACCGAGACCGCCCAAAGGTCGGTTCTTTCGGTATCCCCGTGAACCCGTTGATGCTCCGGCCCCTCTCGGTCCTTCATGATCCGGAGGAACCCATGCTCGCCCTACTCCTCGCCCTCGCCCTCCATCCGCATCCGACGTGGACCGGCTCCCAGTCCGCGGGCCCGCGGCTCTCCTGGCGCAGTCCGAAGGAGCTCGCTCCGCTCCGTGATCCGGAGCTGACGCACGCAGCCTGCAAGCCCATCGTGGCCGACCTCGCCAAGCGTGCGAAGCAGCGCAGCGAGTGCGTCGAGCTGGCCCAGGAGTTCTTGGGCATCGCGGTGTCCACCGACCACGTCCATGCGATCGACAGCGAGCTCATGGATGCCGTCCACGGATGCGATTCGCCAGGTGTGCGCACGTTCCTGCTGCGCGAGCTCGAGGCCAGCGCGTCGAGTGAGAAGAGCGCGCTCATCCTCCTCGCAGCCATGGGCTGGGGCGACGATCGCTTCGCCACGGTCGTCTTGCGGGAGTACCTGAAGGACCCGCGCGGCTTCGCGTGGGGCTGGGGGGACTGGTTCCTTGCGCAGGAGCGCTACGGCGCGGCGATGCCGAAGATCCTCGCGCGCATCGCCGACCCCAAGGAAACCGACGCCGGGATCCTGCGCGATCTGATGCGGGGCGCGCGCGAGCTCTGCCGCGGCACGGGCAAGCACACCGAGTGGGCCGCCGCGATGCGCAAGCTCGCCCTCGATCCGCGCGATGGACTGCGCCGACAGGTGCACGCCTACTTGTACGAGCACCTCGGAAGCAGTGATCTGCCGATGCTGCTCGAGGCCTCGAAGCACGCGGACTGGTCGACGCGCCGGGCAGCGCTCGACGGGCTCGCCGCGCTTCGTTCCGCGGGCGCCGTGGAGGCGCTCGTCGCGATGCTCGCTCGCGAGGAACCGAATTCGCGCATCGGCGCGGGGGGCGCGCGCAGCCTGACCCGGCTTTGCCGCCGGAGCTTCGCTCGCGACGCGGCCGCGTGGAAGCTCTGGTGGGATAGCGAGGGGAAGAAGGGCTTCGTCCCGGCGGGCAAGGACGAGACCCCGCCCCCGCACGGCCTTTCGGATTCCACGTTGTTCGGCACGATGGTGAGCTCGAGCCGCGTGCTCGTCGTCCTCGACCTGGACGACCTCGTCCGGAGCACGAGCACGGATCCGACGGTGCCTGAGCGCATCGCGAGCGTGCGACGCGCGCTGGAGGAGTACCTGCGGTCGCTGCACGAGAGTTCGCGATGGAACGTGCTCGTCGGGCGCGCGAACCCGGTCGCGTGGAAACCGAGCCTCTCGGCGCCAGCGCAAGAGGCGAACGGCGAGAAGCCGGGCGTGCGCGCAGCGGCGGCGCGCAAGGCGCTCGAGGACCTCCCGCCGCGCGAGCTCGAGCTCGAGCTCCTCCGGCGCTTCCTGGACGACGAGTTGGGGCCGAACGTGCCTGTCGAGGGCGGGGAGCACAAGCCGGTGTGGTCCATGCTGAGAGCGGCCTGGGAACAGACCGAGGCCGACACGATCCTCCTCGTCTCCGACGGGCTTCGGCTCGTGCCCGAGGGCGACATGAAGGATGAAAAGGACGATCACGAGAAAAGACTGCGCGAGTCCGCGGAATCGCTCGACGACTTCCGCCGGGTGCGCGTGCACACGTTCTCGCTCGGCGCGGACGCACCACGCCTGCGGCAGCTCGCCGAAGGACAGCTTGGCGAGTACCGCACCGTGCCGTGAGCGCGCACATGCATGTGTTCCCCTCGACGAGCCGGCCCTGTCCGAGGGGCCGCGGTTGCGGCGCGTCGACCTCTCGTGCTCCCATCCTGCACTCGCATGAACGCATCCGACCCCTCCCAACCCCGTTCGCAGACCGACGACCTTTGGCAGCGCTTCGAGGAAGCGCGCGCGCGTGGTGGCTCAGACGACATCGAGCGCTTCTGCGCCGACCATCCCGAGCACGCGGAGAGGCTGCGCGATCTGTGGCGCGCGGACCAGCTCCTGCGCCGCGGGCTCGCAGCGGAGGAGGATGAGCCCGTCAGCGCGGCCGAGCTCGAAGCGCTCCTCGAACGTCTGAGGTCGCGCGGCCGGCTCTCCTCGCGCTATCGCATCGAGCACGTGCTCGGACGCGGCGGAATGGGAATCGTCTACGCCGCCTTCGACGAAGACCTCGGCCGCAGGATCGCGTTCAAGACGCTGAGCGGGGAGCTCTCCGCGGCCGCGGTCGCGCAGCCGATCAAGCTCGCACGGTTCCTCGAAGAGGCGCAGGTGACCGGCCAGCTCGAGCACCCGAGCATCGTGCCGGTGTACGAGCTCGGCCTCGACGAAGCGGACCGCGTCTACTACACGATGCAGCTCGTCGAGGGCGAGACGCTCGCGCGTGTGTTCGAGCGGGCGCGTAACGGCACGGACGGATGGACGCGCGAGCGCGCGCTCGGCGTGTTGCAGCGCGTGTGCGACGCGGTTGCGTTCGCGCACTCGCGCCGAGTGCTGCACCGCGACTTGAAGCCGTCCAACGTGATGGTCGGCAGCTTCGGGCAGGTGTACGTCATGGATTGGGGGCTCGCGCGGGTGCTCGCGCGCAGGTCTGGAGTCGAGTCGGGCACCGAGAAAAGGCCGGAGGTCGAGACCGCGCGCCGCTCGTCCTCTTCGGCCGACAGTCCCGTGCTGCAGACACAGGCGGGGCAGAAGCTCGGCACGCCGGCCTACATGTCTCCCGAACAAGCCGCGGGGGCGAACGACGGACTCGACGCGCGCTCGGACGTGTACGCGCTCGGCGCGATCCTCTATGAGCTGCTCGCGGGCCACCCGCCGTACTTGCGTGAAGGGTCGAGCTCCGACCCGCACGAAGTGTTGCGCCGCGTCGTTGTCGGCCCGCCCGAGCCCATCGCGAGCGTCGCGCGCGGCGCGCCCGAGGAGCTGGTCGCGATCTGCGAACGCGCGATGGCGCGCGACTCCGCGGTGCGGTACGCGAGCGTGGTCGAGCTCGCGGCCGACCTGGGAGCCTATCTGGAGGGCCGTGTCGTGCGCGCGCATCGCACCGGGGCGTGGATCGAGCTCCGCAAGTGGGTCGGCCGCAACCGCGCGACGGCGGCGAGCCTCGGCGCGGCGGTCGCCGCGGTCGCGCTCGGTGCCGGCGTCTTCGCTTGGCTGCGCTCGGTGAACGAGGTGCAGGCGAAGGAGCACGCGCTCGCCGAGTCGGGCTTGAAGCAGAGCGCGCTCGCGCAGAGCCATCTCGCCCGAGCGCGACTTGGCGCTCAGCGCGGAGCCTGGGCGGACGTGCTCGAGAGCATCGAGCGTGCGCGCGAAGCGGGCTACGAGGATTCGAGCGAGCTCGGGCTCCTGACCGCCGAGGCCTTGCTCGCCAAGGGGCAGAGCCGCTCCGCGCGAGCGGTCCTCGCATCGGTGGAAGTGGAGCGCATGCCGAGCGGCCAGCGCGGCCGCCTGCGCCTGCTCCAAAGCGAGATCGAGCAGACGCCGCAGGGGAGCGCGCGGACGGCCCTCGACCTCGTGCGCTCGGCACTCGATGAAGAACTGGCTCCCGCCGATCGCGCCTACGCCCGGGGCATGCTGGCGGAGCGCACGACGGATTCGCTCGCCGCGTTCGACGAAGCGCTCGCGCTCGATCCGTTCCACTTCGGCGCGCGCAACGCGCGGCTGTCGACGCTTTTCTTCCTCGGGCGGTACGACGAGGCCGAGGAGGCGGCGCGAACGCAGGCGTCTCTGTTCCCCGAGGATCCAGCCGCGCGCGCGTTCCAGGCGTTGGTCGCCTCCGCCCGCGGAGAAGCCGAGCGCGCGGAGCGGCTCTACGCGGAGCTCGAGCGCGAGCTCGGCTCCCAAGTGGTCGACCTCGTCAGGATCCCAGGGGACATCGTCGCCAAGTTCGACCGACTTCCGTCGACCACGTTCATGGGCGAGCTGCGCAAGGAGGACCTGGAGCCGGTCTTCGCGCGCTTCGGCGAACTCCTCGCCATGCGACCGGCCGATGACCCCGAGCACACGCGCTCGATGCTCGTACCCCAGGTGGCGACGGTCGCGGCTGCGTACGAGACGTTGGCGGGGATGATCCTGCCCAAGGGCGGAGTACGTCCAGGAATGCTCGGCCCGCTCCTCGCCGGCGAGTGGCGCGACGTGCCGATCCTGGTGGATCCGGCCCGTTGCGCGAAGGAGCTCGAGGCGATCGTGGAGCGGCACGACGAGGGCGTCTTCCACTTCTTCCACGGCGTCGCGGTGATCACCTCGCCGCTCGCGAAGGGCGAGGTTCAGGCCGACAAGCAGCGCCGCGCCCTCGCGTCGTTCGAGCGCGCCTGGCGCACGCCGTGCATCGTGCCCAAGTTCGAGCACATGGCGCGCTACCTCGCCGCCCGCGCGTACAACGACCTGATCGCCCACGCCAAGGACGACTCGATGCGCCCGGCGGCGATCGAGATGATCCGCGCCACGGAGGTCGGCCCCCTCAGCGACTGGGACGAGATCGGCCTCGTCGCGAGCCTGTCCATGACGTGTCGAGTCGGCACCGAAGGCCTGCGCCTCGTCGACGACTGGATCGAGCTCCACCCCGACGACGTCGGCGCGCGCGCGTCGCGCACCAACGTCCTGCGCATGCTCGGCGCGCTGGACCTCGCGGCGAGCGAGGCGGACGCGCTCTTCGCCACGCATCCCGACCACCCCAAGGTCAAGACGGCGCGCGACGAGGCCCGCAAGGCGATCGCCGCACGCGATGGAGCCAAGTCCAAGTAGTCTGGTCCACCGCGCCGCCGTCGACGACGCGCAGCGCGAGCTCCGCTGCCATGAGCGCCTCCGACGACGCATCCTCCGAGCCCGACAGCGACTCGCTGTGGCGCGCATACCGCGATGCCCAGGCGCGCGGCGAGCCGATCAATTTCGATCGGTGGTGCCGCGAGCACCAGAGCCGCGCCGAAGAGCTGCGCGACCTGCGGCGCGCCGAGGAGCTGCTCGCGCATGGACTGGACATGAAGCCGGGGCCGGTCGCGCTGCCGCCGGAGCTCGGTTCCGTCCTGCGCAACTTGCGATCGCGCGGACCTGTCGCATCGCGCTACACGCTACGCCGCGAGCTCGGTCATGGCGGCATGGGCATCGTCCACGAGGCCTTCGACGAGGATCTCCGTCGCACCGTTGCGATCAAGTTCATCCGCGACGAATTCTCCGCGGCCGCGTTGATGGAGCCGCGCCGGCTCGCGCGCTTCCTCGAAGAGGCGCAGGTGACCGGCCAGCTGGAGCATCCGAGCATCGTGCCCGTGTACGAGCTCGGCATCGACGAGCAGAGTCGCGTCTACTACACGATGCAGCGCGTCGAGGGCGAGACGCTCGCGCGCGCGTTCGAGCGCGTGTGGGACGGCGAGGATGGCTGGACGCGTGAGCGTGCGCTCGGAGTGCTGCTGCGCGTGTGCGAAGCCGTGGCCTTCGCGCACGCGCGCGGGGTGCTCCACCGCGATCTCAAGCCGTCGAACGTGATGGTCGGGGCGTTCGGACAGGTGTACGTGATGGACTGGGGCCTCGCGCGCGTGCTGTCGCGCGCGGAGCCCGACCATGCGGGCAGTGCTGCCGCGCCGCGCCGCGTCGAGACGGTTCGCGGCTCGTCGTCGAGCGCGAGCCCCGAGCTCCACACGGGGACTGGACAAGGCGCGGGCACGCCGTCCTACATGGCGCCGGAGCTCACGCGCGGTGAAGCCGCAGTCGGCGGAGCCCTGAGCGACGTGTACGCGCTCGGCGCCATGCTCTACGAGCTCCTCGCCGGTCATGCGCCGTATCGGCGGCGCGGTGAGAGCTCGGATCCGCGCGAGGTCCTCCGCAAGCTCGTGGTCGGTCCGCCCGAGCCGCTCGGACGAGACACGCCGTCCGAGTTGGTCGCGATCTGCGAGCGCGCGATGGCGCGCGACCCTGCGCGTCGGCACGTGAGCGTGGAGAGGCTCACGCTCGACCTCCGCGCGTACCTCGAAGGCCGCGTCGTGCCCTCGATCGAGACCGGAACGTGGGCGGAGACGCGGAAGTGGGTGAAGCGCAACAAGGCGCTCGCCTCGGCGCTCGTGTGTGTCGTGCTCTCCGTCACCGGCGGCGCGGTCGCGTTTGCGATCAAGGCGCACGAGGCCGAGGACGCGCGCGACTTGGCGGAGCATGAGACTCGGGAGGCGCGGCTCCAACGTGATACATCCGATGCGTCCCTCGAGTTCCTCGTCGGACTGTTCCGGGCCTCCGATCCGTCTTTCGCGCGCGGAAGAGACCTGGATGCGCGAGAGCTGCTCGACAATGGCCTCGCGTTGATCGATGCCCGGGTAGGACTCGAACCGCGAGTTCGCGCCAGGCTCACGTTGGAGATCGGCAGCGCCTACCGCGGGCTCGGACAGTACGGCCGAGCATTCGAGCTGCACGAATCAGCGATTGCGCAGCACTCCGGGTTGGCCGGCGTCGACAGCCGCTCGAGGATTCACCTCCTGAACGAGGCCTGCACGACCGCGATCTTCGCCGGCGACAAGGCACGCTGCATGGCGTGGATCGACGAGGCGGAGCGCATCGCGGTGGAAGCCCTGCCGCCGGATGAACCCGACCTGCTCGCGCTGCGAGCGACTCGTTGCTTCCTGCGCTGCGAACAGGAGGGCCTCGGGCCGGTCGAGGAGGAGTGGCTCGGGCTTCTCGCTCAGCAGACAGCCGCGCTGGGCGAGGCCCATGAACAGACCTTGACCAATCGCTCCAACCTGGCCGCGGCCTATCTGGAGGATGGGCAAGTCGAGAAGGCGCTGCCGCTCCTCCATGCTGTCCGAGACACGATCCGTGCCGCCGAGGGCGAGCAGAGTCCGAAGACGCTCGTGGCGGAGAACCACGTCGCGATCGCTTTGCAGAAATCAGGCAAGGCGGAGGATGCGGAGCGCAAGTTCCACGAGCTCATCCGTACGGGCGAGCGTGTCCTGGGGAGCGGTCACCACTGGGTGCTCAACTTCCGCAACAACCTTGCGACGCTGTACGGCGACCTGGGGCGTTATCCCGAAGCGCGCGACCTGCTGCAGGCGAACATCAGCGAGCGTCGGCGCGGACTCGGGAGGGATCATCGGACGACGATCATTGACACGTTGAACCTAGCGGCCGTCCTGCGGCGCATGAAGGAGCGGAAAGAGGCACGCGCTCTCTACGACGAGGTGCTTCTTCTCGCTCGTCAGCGCTACGGAGAGGGGAGCCTCGAGGAGGCCAACGTCTTGCTCGGACTGGGCGCACTCGAAGACGAGGAACGCAGGTTCGGCAAGGCTCTCGAGCTCTACGAGCGCTTCTTCACGGTGCGCGGCAAGGAGCGCATCGACCATCCGGATGTGCGGTTGGCGCTCGGCCGTCTGGCCGAAGCCTACGGGCAGCGCGGACGGGAGCGTGAAGCGCGGCCGCTGCTCGAGGAGCTCATCGAGTTGCACGAGCGCGACGCCGTGAAGCGGCCGGAGAAGTTGCTCCCGCTGCGCTTCAACCTGGGCGTCGTGCTGCTCAACCTGGGCGAGCTCGACGCCGCCGAGCCCGTACTAAAGGAGTGCCTCCGTGGGGCCCTCGAGCTCTACGGCGAAACCAATCCGGCCACCCAGATCGCGCGCGCGAACCTCGCCGTCTTGTGGGGCGAGCGCGGCCAGTTCGACCAGGCGATCGAGCTCCACGAGGCGGTCCTGGCGAACCGGCGCGCGACCGCCGGACCGGACGCGGTCGAGACAACGAATGCCCTGCAGAACCTCGCGACCACCTGCGCCAACGCGGGCAGGGCCGAGGAAGCGCTCGCGCACTACCTCGAGCTGATCGAGATCCGGGAGCGGACGTTGGGCCCTGAGGACATGGACACGGTGTTCACACGGAACAACCTGGCCGGCCTCTATGAGGATCTCGGGCTGTGGTACGACGCCGAACCGATCATGCGCGATGTCTTGGCCGCCCGGCGCCGGGCACTGGGCCCGACGAACCGCCTGACCCTGCTGGCCCAGCGCCGGCTCGTGGAGATCCTCCTGCGAACCGGCCAGCGCGAAGAAGCCCGAGTGCTTGCACGCGAGCTCTTCGAGCTGACACCGTTCGGGGATCCCGAGTACGAGCGACGCTGTCTGATCCACCTGTCCACTCAACCATGAATAAGAGACGCGCTCCTGAAAGACAGGTCTGTGGACTTGGCCGGGTTAGCTTCAGTCGCAAAGGGGATGTCCACCAATTGTCAGTCGCTCCAAGAGCGTGATCATGTGCGTGGTCGTTGATCCAACGAGCCCACACAAGCCATTGATTGAGATTGGTCCTCCATCGTCAAACGGCCAGCCGTAGTGCCGGGGATCCGATTGCCAGTATCGATCCTTCGTTCCGGCGCACCAGTCCGTGGCCAGCACACCGCACTCGTCGTAGCAGCACTGTGCGCGATACTCATCACCACCGCGCCGATTTTCTCGATAGCATGAATAGCCACAGTGGAATGACATTTCGCCTGGCCACTGCTCCGCAGTCCAACGCTGCGCTTCGTCAGAAGCTAGATCAGAGGCCGTGGGCGGGCAGATGAGATCGCCTTCCGGCCCACGGACTCCTGGGCTCCATGGAATGGCCTGTCGCCCTTTCAAGTCGGCGAGCATTAGTGGACTCCCTAGCGCGTATGCATATCCATTCGACTGATCGTTCGCCTGGCTCAGGAGGAAGGGAAGGCTCAGTGGCTCCGCGCTGATGAATCGTCCAGCGCGCATGTCGTATTGGCGCGCAGACGCATGGTGTTGACTCAGCTGTTGGTCGTACTCCATTCCGCGGTAGCCAAGAGAGATCGACGCTTGGTCCACAGAGTTTGGGTCGGAAATGATCTCGCCAAAGGCTGACCATCGAATCATGCTCCAATCAGACCCTGTGGATGAAGTCCCAACAATGCTGCCAAGCGCATCGGTGACTTGGATTCGAGTCTGCTGAGTCGAAGCGTCAAGCTCAGACCAACAGTCGTTGATTCCGTCCCCATTAAGGCGCACGTAGGCGAGGTTGGTTGCCGTGGCTCCTGCGATGATGCGCTGGCGATCGTAGAGCGCTCTGCTTGAGCTTGCGAGAACCCTCCTGCCGAGAGCGTCATATGTCGCCGTGAAGGTCTGACTCCCACCGTCTTCAGTGCGCACGAGCTGCCTGCGCAGGTTCCAGACCATGAGACGGTCGGGCGTCGCTCCCGTCGTGTCGTGGCGCGTGAGCTGGTTTCCGTTCCTGTCGTAGGTGTACGTGAAGCGGCCGTCCGACAGCATGCGGTCGGCGGCGTCGTACACGTGTGTGTTCGTCCGGCGGTTGCCGACGGCGTCGTAGGGGGCGTAGGACTGGGTCATCCCCTCGATGAGGGAGTTGCTCGACGAGACGAGGCGGCCGAGTCGGTCGTGCGTGTAATCCGTCGTGCTCGCTTCCGGAACGGCACCCACGCGCAAGTCCGCGATCGAGGCGATGGTGTTGGAGGAGTCGAACGTGATGTCGTCGCGCGAGATCACGGTCGTTCCGATGCGGTTGACGACGGACTGCAGTTGTCCCGAACCCGGGTCGTAGCTCCACGTCGTGGTCAATGCGTTCGGCCGCTGCAGCGACGTTCGGCGGCCGCCAGGGCTGGTAGAGAGGACCGCGGTGCCGAAGACCGGTCCGCCGCGCACCTCCTCGAGCCGGTGGGAGGTCGCGTCGAACACGTAGGTCACGTCCTGGAACGTGTTCGTCCCCAGACGCGCCTGCATGCGCGTGCGGCGGCCGAGGCGGTCGATCGTCGAGTCGACGACAGCTTCGGGCTCGTTGTCGAGCCTCTGTCGCTCCTGGACTGTCTCACCATGGGGACCGTACGCGAGCTCGACTTCGCTCGTCGGGTTCCTGGCGAGGCGCAGCTGGCCGAGCGTCGTGTACGTGAACTCGCTCCAATCCGTCACCGGGGCGTTGTTCGCCGCGCGGTACTCGACGCGCGTCAGGCGTCCCAGCGCGTCGTAGGAGTTCGTGGTGACGTGACCTTCGTGGTCGACCGTCGTCGCGAGCAGGCCCGTCGGCGTGTAGGTGTAGCGCACTCCATGCGCGGGGTTGGCGGCGGACTCGAGCGGATCCAACCAGCGCCGCAAGCGTCCGCGAAGGTCGTACTCGAAGACGTTGCGCGGAGCGTTCTCGCCCGGCGGCGTCTTTGCGTCGCGCACCCAGAGCATGCGTCCCGCGGCGGAGCGGAAGTACTCCGTGTCGCCGCCCTCGGCGTCGATCACGTGGCGGACTCGGCCGAGCGGGTCGCGCAGAGTACGCGTCACGGCGAGGCCACCGTTGCTCGGCGCGGGCGCGGTCGAGCGCTCGACCATGCCGGCGGCGTTCAACTCGAGTATCGTCGTGACGCCGTCGACCGTGATCGCGGTCGTTGAGCCGCTCGGGTGGTCGTGGCTGAAGTCGGTGTGCACGCCGTCGGGGTCGGTGATCGACGTGAGCACGTCACCGAGGGCCGCGTCGTAGGTGAACGTCGTGATCGCCGGTTGGCCGGGCGCGAACGGCTCGCGCATCTCCGTGACGTTCCCGCGCGCGTCGCGGCGGAACTCGATGCGGTACGCGAGGGGAGTGCCGTACGCGCGGGTCATCGCCATGAGCCAGGCGTGTTCCGCGTGCCACTCGTAGGTGGTCTTGCGGTCGTCGCTGGGGTCGCTCGTGTTCCCGTGCTCGATCGTCGAGAGCAGCAGGCCGCGCTGCACGTCCCATTCTTGCGTGACGCGCGTCGCGCCGTCGACCTCCACGCTCACCAAGGGGAGTCGCGTCGAGGGATCGCGTTGGAGCGTGCGGGCCGCACCCAGCGCATCGAAGATCGAGAACGAGCCGGTTGCGAGATCGTTCGCCACCCGACGACGACGCTGGAGCTCGTCGTCGTGCGTCGAAACGAAGCTGGACTGGCGCAGCGGCGCCGCTGGGGACTGGCTCGAGCTGCCCGCGGCGAGGCCGAGGCGGGCCGCGGCCGTGATCGATTGTTTCGTTCCGTCGGCGAACGTGGTCTCGAGGTAGCGCCCGCGCGCATCGTAGCGGTGGGTGTTCGTGGGACCGTCCGCGTCTTGCGTCGACGTGAGCAGACCCGAGCTCGAGTAGCCGAAGCCCCAGCTCGCGCCGGAGGCGTCCACGATCGAGGTGAGATCCGTTCCGGTGTGGACGAGGCGCGTGCTGCGCTCTGCCGAATCACGGACTTCAGACACGAGCGTGCCCGAGTAGACGAACTCCGTCGCTCCGCCGGCGGGATCGATGCGCCGTGTGATGCGCCCGCTGGGGTCGCGTTCGTAGCGCGTGACGCGTCCCCGCCGGTCCGTGCGCGCGGCGATCCGTCCCGCCGTGTCGTAGGTCTCCGTTCCGCCATCGCTGAGCTCGCGCAACCAGGTCCCGTCCTCGATGCGAGTCAGGCGCGAGAAGTCGCCCGCCGTGCCGCGCAGCGTGAGCGGGCCGGACGGGGCCGGTCCTGAACGAAAGCGGCTCGGGGGGATGACCGTGCCCGCGTTGCACGTACCGCCCGACTCCTTGAGCGTCAGCGCCGCGCGATCGCCTGCGTCGTTGAACGCGACCCGAATCGGCTTCCACCCCGCGGTGAAGAAGTGCGGCGTCGAGGAGAAGTGCGAGGGTGCCTGATTCTGCGGATGAGCCAGCACGACCGTGCCATCGATCTCGAGATAACAGCCGTCGTCGATGCAGAGCGTGAACGAGTACGTGCCGTCGTCGGGGATCTCGAGGAAGCCTTCGAGCAAGGCACCGAACGCATTCTCCGGCGTGGTGAAGACGAGGTCGTCTCCCGTCGGCTGTGCGGTCGTCGAGCCATCGGGATCGTTGCCTGGAATCCCGTCCGCGCCCGCGTGCCAGAAGTTGCGGCCTGGGACATCACGGAAGTCGACGTTGGGCACGTTGAACTCGAGCACCGTCTCCGGCGCGGTGCTCGCGCGACGGACGATGAAGGGATCACCGGGCTGGCCAGCGAAGAAGCTGGCGAGGCTCGTGTCCGTCGCGTCGTCGAAGATGCGCAGCCGGAGTCCACTGCCCTGATCCGGACCGAAGTGCACGCTGCTCCCGTCGGAGCGCATGAGCGTCGCGCGACTCTCGTTCGCGGCCACGATTCGGTCGTCTCCGGCGAGGCTCCACCCGCGACCGAACGCACTGTCCGCACCGCGCACGACGTCGAGTGTGCCTCGGATGAACGAGGTGGCCGACGACGTCCCGTAGTGACTGGTCACCGCCAGTTCGTACGCATGCGCACCGGTCGAAAGCCCGGCCAGGTCGAACTCGTACCCGAGGTTGAGCGCCGTGTCGGCGTTCTCCGGGAAACCGCGCGCGTCGTACCAGACCGTCGGTCCGGCCGGGATGCCCGCGATCGTCGCGGCGATGGAGAGCTTCGGCGGCACCGCGGCGCGCTGCGGGATGGTGACCGCGAGGCGCTCGATGGCCGTCGGCACCACGGCCGCGCTGGAATAGACGAGCGTCGATCCGAACGTCTCGTCGAACACGCGTCGCGCCGGCAGCTCGAAGCTCTCGGTCACGAGGCCCGTGCGCAGTTGGACGCGCGGGTTGACGGCGACGCTCTCGGCGCAGTCCATCGGATCCGCGTCGTTGTCACCTTGCGGCGCGCAAGGAAGTCCAGGCGGGCACGCGCAGTGCCAGCTCCCGCCTTGCAGGCCGCCGTCGATCGTCACGATGCGCGTCGGATCCAGCTCGGAGACCTCCATCGTTCCCATCGCCTGGAACTGACCGGTCTCATGGTTGACCGAGAACAGCGTCAGCTCGGTGCCCGGCGCGAGCTCATCGCGGTTCGCGAACGAGATCGGCAGCCTCGCGAGCGGACCAAGCCACGAGAGCGTGTGGAACTTCATCCCCGTCGGCTGCACGGTGATCAGGTCGCTCGGATCGGTGCCCGGCGGCAGGTTCGAGGGCGGGGTGTCCTCGTCGACTGCCGCGATCGAGAGATACTGCGCGCCGATCTCCTCGCAAGAGTCGACGGACGAGTCGAGGAAGCTGACGTAGATCGGCGCTGTGGGAGATGCGGGGATCCTGAGCTCGACACGTCGTGTCGGATCGCCGCCGAGGTTCGTCGCCAGCGTGTACGGCTGGATGAAGCGCCGCAATGCACACTGGAACACGCCGAGCTCTTCGAGCTCCGCGAACGTGACCAGGACGCGCACCTTGGGCAGGAAGCACGACGCCGTCTGGTTCGTCGCGCCTGCGACGACGTCGAGTCGGCGGTTGTAGACGGGGTAGGCGTACGTGCCGCCCTGTTCGTCGGGGAAGCGCAGCCCGCTCGGATCGAAGATGAGGTGCAGGCCGCTGCCCGCGAGCGCGTCCTCGATCCGATAGGCGCCCTCGGCGTCGGTGAGCACCGAACGGCCGGGATCCTCGTCCAGGTAGATCCGCGCTCCCGGGATGGGCACGTTGCCCTCGGGATCGAGCAGCTGACCGCGGAGAACGGTCGTTCCGCCGCCCGTCGACGTCTCGAATCCACGCACGGTGCTTGCTTCGCCGAGGGTGCCACTCACCCGAACCTCGATGCGGTGCACGCCGTCCGGCAACATCGGCAAGAGCGCCGTCGAACCGGTCGCGATCGAGGTCCGCTCCGTGAGCTCGAGCGTGCGGTCCTCGTCGTTCACGAACACTCGCAACCCGGCGAGGTCCAAGCCCGATCCCGAGTACTCGAGCAAGAGCCGCGGCTGCGCGGTGTTGAGGAACGCCCCCTCGGCGGGCTCGATGATCGCGACCTGCGGAGGTGTCTGCGTGCCGGGCGGCGTGCCGCCTCCACCTCCGCCACACGCGAACGTCAGGCCGAGGCAGAGCACGAGGAATAGGCGGGACGGAAATCCTTGTTGTCGAGGCAGCATGGGACGGGGTCTTTCTGTTCGAGCACGCTTCGAATTGACCTTGGGCTCGAGCTGGATGAAAGAGAGGAGAGACGCCGGTGTTCTCTTCACGGTCGATGTAGAGGAATAACGCAGGCCGACCGCAGTGACGCGATCGGCCCGGTGTTCGCGGCCAAGTTCCCGTGCGCGCGGCGCGGGCCAGGTCGTCGGGATTACTCGCCCTCGTCGACGAGATCGACCTCGAAGCCGAACGTGCGCAGCGCGGCCCGATCCTCGCCCAGAATGCGCAGGCGTCCCGAGACGACCTCGCCGGCGACGACGCATCCCTCGAAGAGCCCGAAGCCGATTTTCAGAGGCACTTCGGCGCGGAAACAGCCTCCGGCCGCGATGCGCGCCGCGGCTCGCACGCGCTCCTTGCCGTGCGCGAGTTCGAGCTCTCCCGCATCGAGCATGATCTGCGCGCTCGGCACCTGGAACGACACTGCGAAGGGCCGCTCCCCACCCATGCCAGCTTCCACCATGCTGCCCACGGCGTGAACCTGCGGCGATTCGATGTGCGCGAGCGCGCCGACGCGCGAGCCGATCAGCCGGATGCGGCCGCGTGAAAGCTCCATCACGGTCGGATCGATGATGTCGTCGAGTTCGGTCTCGTCGGCTTCGTCGATCTCACCATCGCCATCGTCGTCCCAGTCGGGGGTATCGAGACTCCCGGCGATGATGGCATCACCCGGATACACCTCGAACTCGCATTCCACCACGAACGCATCCACGGTGTAGTCGTTCGCGGCGGGCATGATGAAGGCCTGGACCTCGACTGAGATGTCGCTACCCGGAAGGTGATAGAGCCCAAGGAACCCGCCCGTGATCTCACCCGCTGCGGGCGGTGCGAAGAACCCGGTGAGCGTCGTCCGAGCTCCGATCTCGCTCGCGGTATCGAGTCCGGGGCCGCCCGCTACGTAGAGCTCGATGCACGAATCCGGATCCCGGAACGCATGCTCCAGGTCGAGAACGAGCAGCTCCAACTCGGGCGACACGAAGACTCCGTCCTCGCCGGGAACTTGCTTGAGGTACTCGCCGGTGAACTCCCAGCGGCCGGTCATGCCCGTTTGCGGACCAGCGGCGCAGACCGGGGGTGGGGGAGAGGGCGGACCTCCGCTGGATCCGCCACAAGAGGGGGCCAGCAGGAGGGGGGCGAGAGCGCCGATGGCGGACCATCGGAGAAGGCGATTCGATTCCATGTCGTAGCCTCGAGAAGAGTCGAGTCGGGGAGTGCACGGCTCGAGGAGTTCGAGCCGTGGGTCGGGGGATCGCCTTCCGTGCGCGCGAGGCGATCACGACGACGCCGCGTCCCGTACAGCGGTCTTCGCACCCAGACTTCACGCCCTCACAGGCTCGAACTCCGAAAGCCGGCGTTGCGGGCGGCGGGGGCGACCTCGTGGATGCCCACAGGCGCGCGGAGTCGCTGGACGCGCCCGCCCGGTGGGATCTCGCCTCGGAACCCACTTTCCCCGCAACGCCCCCGATCCCGGGGATAATCCACTCGCACGATGCGCGACGCACGCTGGATCGAACTGTTCGAGCGCTACCGCTCCCAAGGCGACGTGGAAGCGCTCGCCCGCCTCTTCGACGAGGTCGCCCCGTCCCTGCTCAAGGTCGCGCGGCACATCGACTCGCGCCGCGGCGAAGCGGAGGACCTGGTCCAGACCACGTTCCTCGTCGCCATCGAGCGCTCGGTGACGTACGACGCGACGCGGCCGCTCGTGCCGTGGCTGATGGGCATCCTGATCAACCAGTCGCGCATCGCGCGACGCCGTCGGAAGGAGCTCGTCGACGGCGGCGAGCACGAGACGTCCTCCGAGTCGACGCAGCAGTCCGACATGGAGTCGAGCGAGCTCGCGAAGGCTGTCGCGAAGGCGCTCTCGGAGCTGCCCGAGACCTACCGCGAGGTGCTGATCGCGCACCTGCAGGAAGGCAAGAAGCCGCGCGACATCGCGCGCGAGCTCGGCCGGCCGCAGGGCACGGTGCGGGCGCAGCTCCACCGCGGGTTGCGGTTGATGCGCGACCTGCTGCCCGCGAGCTTCGCGCTGGGCTTCATCGGCCTGCTCGCGCCGCACTCGCTCGCGGCGGCGCGGCGCAACGTGCTGCTCGAGGCCGGTCGGCGCGCGGCGGAGCTGTCGACCGCGGCCGCGCCGGGCGTCGGGCGCGGCGCGGTCGAGCCGGCCTTGCGCACGTCGATCGGCGCGCAGGGCCTCGCCGTGCTGCTCGTCTTGCTCTCCGCGGGCATCGTGTTCTGGGTGCGCATGTCCGCGCCCTCTCCGCCCGCGCCGGCGGAGGAGGTCGCGCAGCGCGCGTCGACCGCCGACGCCGCGCTCGAACCGCTCGAGGCCGACGTGCGCGCCGCCCGCGCGGCGCGCGTGCGCGTCCTCGCTGCCGAGCCCGGCGTCGCGGGCGTCGCCGCCGAGCGCGGCTCGATCGTCGTCCGCGTCGGCCGTCTCGGGACGGACACGCCGGTCGAAGGCGCGAGCGTCAGCGTGCTCCCGTGGAGCGAGGAGCGCTGGTACGACGCCGTGCGCGAAGGTCGCACGCGCGCGGACGGCAGCATCGAGTTCACCGACCTCGTGCCCGGCCTCGCCGGCGTGCACGTCGAGCGCGGCGAACAATCGCGCGTCGAGGTCCTCGCGGGGCGCGTGGTCGAGCTGACGGTCGTGATCCACCCGACGATCGCGCTCGCCGGGGTCGTCGTCGACGAGCGCGGCGCGCCCGTCGCGAACGCCGAGGTCGCGCTCTACTTCGACGACGGAACGCGCACGGGCGCCGAACCCGTTCGGTCGGGACCCGACGGTCGCTTCGAGTTCGCGCGCGCAGAACCGGGGCGGTACTTGGGGGCCTGCGCCGAGGGCTTCGGCGCGAGCGCGCTGCTCGGTCTCTCCTCGCCGACGCTCACCGATGCCGCGCGGCGTTCACCGGTGCTCGTGCTCGATCGGCGCGCGCGCTCGCTCTCGGGCCGCGTCCTGGACGCCGACGGCAGCCCGCTCGCGGGCGCGCGCATTCGCGCGTCGCGCGCGCAGCCGCCGCGCGTCGTCTGGCGCGCGGACGGCTTCGCCGAACGCGACGCGCCGCCCGTCGAGACGACCAGTTCGGCGGACGGCGCCTACGCGCTCGTCGGGCTCGCGCAGGGGCCGGTCGAGCTCGAGGTCCGGCTCGACGGCTTCGCGCCGTGGAGCACGACGCTCGGCGCCGCCCCGGTGGGACGCGCGGTCGAGCGGCGCGACGTGCGCCTCGAGCGCGGCGCGCTCGTCTCGGGAAGGCTCACGCTCGCCTCGGGCGGGCCCGCGGTCGGCGCCGAGGTCGTCGTCGACGATGGGCTCGTGCGCGCGAAAGCCGGCGCGGACGGTCGCTTCGAAGCGCGCGTCCCGTCGGGCGGCCACGTGCTGCGCGCGCGCCGTGATCGCTTCGCGGCGGCCGTCGAGTCGCACGTGCTGCTCGTCGACGGCGAGACGCGCGCGTTCGACGCGGAGCTCCCGCTCGCACCGACGATCCGCGGGGTCGCGCTCGGCCCGACGCGCACGCCGCTCGCGGGCGTGCTCGTGCGCTGCGCGCGGGAACGACTCGCCGAGGAACCCGCGCGCAGCAGCGCGGAGCCGTGGGCCGATCCCAAGCCCGATCCCGACGACCTGCTGCAGGCCGTGACGAACGCGCGCGGCGAGTTCGAGCTGCCGGCCTACGCGGGCCGTCTGCACACGCTCGAGTTCCGCCGACGCGCGCACTGGCGCGGCCCGGTGCAAGCGCGGATGCAGCACGTGCCCGCGGGCCGCACGGACGTCGAGCTCGTCGCGGGTGCGCGCTCCGGGTGGCTCGTCGGCCAAGTGCTCGAGCACGACGGCAAGCCGGTCGTCGCGGGCGAGGTGCTCGTGCTCTCGGACTCGCGCACGGACTCCGCTCGCGCCGTGATCGACGCCGCGAACGGCTGCTTCCGCATCGGGCCGCTTTTCCCGGGCACCGTGCGCATGAACCTGTGCCGGCCGGGCGAGCCGCCGATCGGCCTCGGAACGTTCGAGGTCGTCGAGCGCGAGGAGCACGACACGGGCGCGCTCGAGCTGCTCCCGACGGGCCGTGTCGAGCTGCGCGGCGCCGGTCCGCTGACGCTGCGCGGCGCGGACGGCGTCGAGCGCCAGCTCGTCGCGGGCGACGACGAGCGGTGGACTTCGGAGCGCGTGCCGCAGGGCACGTACGCGGTGCTGCGCAACGCGGAGCCGACGGGGGCCGTCGTGCACGTGTG
This sequence comes from Planctomycetota bacterium, assembly GCA_016714045.1. Lineage (GTDB taxonomy): Bacteria > Planctomycetota > UBA1135 > UBA1135 > JADJNY01. Next base: position 582,646 of record JADJNY010000002.1, read on the forward strand.
CGCGGAGGCACCGGCGGTCGTCGACGTCGAGTGAAGAGCGGAGCGCCGCCGGTTCCGGGCGAAGGGGCGAGGCGGCAACGCTGCCCGCTCACCGGCAGGACGCCGGGGGCCGATCGCGCGGCTGGCTCCCGCCGAAACGACGGGAGCCGGCATCGCTGCCAGCTCCCGCGCTCTCTTCACATCGTCTCTGTCTCAGGAGTGCATCAAACCGGAGGAAGCGGACGGCGTTCCAGCTTGGGAGGCGCGTCGCCCTTCGGCCTGTTGCTCGGGGTCACCACGGGCACGTGCGTCGGAGCGCACGCGGGCGCGGCGAGGTTCGCATCGACGTTCGCGCGCCAGACGTCCGGCAGCACGGTCGTGTCGGGGGAGAGCTCGACGAGCTCCGCGCCGTTCTGCAGCCACGTCGTGGCGCGACCCGCGCGGTTCTGGATCCAGAAAGTCTGCTCGCCGCTCTGGAGCGCGCCCGAGAGGTCGAGCACGCCCGTGAAGCTCCACACGCCGAGGTCGCTCGTGAGGACCTCGAGGCGCACGGTCTCGAGCGCTTCGCGCGGGTAGTCGAACTCGAACGACGCGCCGGCGCCGAGCGCGCGCAGGCTCTTCTGGTCGTTGCGCGCATCGACGAACACGAAGAGCTGCGGGACGTTGGAGTAGTTGCGCGCGACGAGGTGCGTCGGCGTCACGTGGACGCCGGCCTGCACGGCCACGCGGCCGTCCTGCGCCAGAGCGGGGAACTCGAGCGGCGTCGCGGACGGGAGCGCCGTGCACAGCACGGACGCGAAGAGGCTGAACGACATGAGGTCTCCTTCGATGCCGGGGGAGGGGGACTCTCCTCGGCACGGACCCCTTCGGAAAAAATGGCTGGGTGACTTGAGGGGGGGATGCGGGAATCTCGCGCGAGGAGCGGGAGCGAGACCCCACGCCCGCCGGCCCGTTCCTTCCTTGGGGCGAGATTCGGCCTCTGGGCCCTTCCCGCAGGGCCAGGCCGGTCGGGTCCGACCCGTCCGGCCCCACCGGTTCGGCCCCACGTCTCCGGCCCGACCGATCCGAGGGTGGGACCGAGAGGTCCCCGGCGGAGCTGGTCCGCGGCTCGGCGTTGCCGAGCCCGTCCTCGCCTCAGTCCCGCCCCAACGCCCGGAACGCGGCCCACTCCGAGCTCGCGTAGCCCTTCTCGCGCAGCGCCTTGCGCGCGCGCGCCGCACCGACGGACGGCTGCGCGCCGCGCTCGAGCTCGGCGTGGAAGAGGAGCGCGAAGTCGCGCGCGGCGCCGTCCTCCACGGGCCACAACGTCACGAGCAGGTCGCGCGTGCCCGTCTTCAAGAACGCGAGCGCGACGCCGTGCAGCCCCTGCGCGTCGACGAACTGGCCGCCGCCCGTCTCGCACGCGGACAGGTACACGAACGGCAGCGCGCGCGCAGCGCGCACGAGCTCGCTCGCGCCGTACGCGTCGCCCTTCGCGAGCTCCAGTCCGACGGGCGCGAACGCACCGAGCTCGTCGCCGGTCTTCCGCACGAGGTGCGTCGCGACGTGGAGCGCGCGCCCCGACCGCAGCGCCTCGTCGAGCTTCGCGCGCGTGAACTCCGCGCCGAACGCGAGCGCGCTCCCCGCGTGCAGGTTGGCGAGCCCGTCGAGCTCCGCGCGCGCGCCGGGCAGGAGCTCGCGCCCGTCCGCGTCGAGCGGTGCGCCCGCGAGCGTCCACTCGAGCGCGTCGAAGCGCGGGACCTCGCCGTCCGTTCCCGGCGCGTTCGCCGCGGGCAGGCCAGGCAGGCACACCGGGACGAGCACGCCCGACGCGAACAGCGGCAATCGTTCCAACGCGAGCTTCTCCACCGGGCCGTGCACGAGGCACAGGACGCGGCCCGTGCGCGCCGCGAGCTCCTCCGCGATCGGCGCGGGGAAGAGCTCGTCCTGCAGCGTTTGCGCGAGCACGTCGGCGCGTGCCTCGTCGCCGCTCGTGATCGCCTCGCGCAGACGGCGCACAGCGTCGTCGATCGAGGCGCGCGAGCGCCGGATCGTGGCTCCGCGCGCGTCGACGGCGAGCTCGGCGCCGCGCGCGTCCTTCGCGATCGGAGCCGCGTCCGATGCGGCGCGGGAGCGCGCGCCGACCCACACGACGGCGCTGGAGTCCGCGCCGACGACCCACGTGATCAGTCCGGCCTCGTACGCGCTTCCCCACGCCGCGACGTCGCTCTGGCGGATGAGCCGCGCGCCGCCGTCGTCGAGCGTGCCGCGCACGAGGTGTCCCTGCCCGCGCTCGATCGCCACGGCCGCGTCGAGCGCGCGGTTCGTCCGCAGGCACGCCTCGGCGAAGAGCGCGACACTGTGCAGGCCGACGCGCTCGCCGAACAGGTTCGCCGCGAGCTCGCGCGAGCCGAGCGCGCGCATCTCGCGCTCCTGGTCCGCGCTCGTCTCGCCGATCAGCGGCGCGAGGCGCGCGAACGCGGCGTCGGGACGGTCGAGGCGCAGCTCGCACTCGCCCGCGAGCCACAGCGCGCTGCGCCGGTCCTTCGCAGGCAAGTGCTCGCGCCGCAGGACGTCCTCGACGTTCGCCAGCGCGCGCGCCGGGTCGCCGCGGTTGAGCTCGATCGACGCGCGGCCGAGCGCCAGCTCCGCGAGCGCCTCCGCGTCGTCGCTCTCGCCTTCCCCCGCCGATCGCCCCCCGTCGAGCCACGCGCTCGCCGCGTCGAGGTCCTTCGCGCGCAGGAGCGCGTTCGCGAGGCGCAGGCGCCAGTTCCACCGCGAGCGCAGGTCGTCGGGCGGGTGGCGCTCGAGGAGCTCGACCGCGCGGCGCGCGTGGTCCTTCGCGAGCAAGAGGTCGGACTGGACGCGCACGAGCTCCCAGTCGCCCGGCTCGCGCACGATGGCGGCGAGTCGCTGCAGCAGGTGCGCCGCGTGCTCGTACGCGCCCTCCTCGAGCGCGATGTCGAGCTCGCCCTGCAGGAAGTGCCGCTCGTAGTCCGTGTTCTCGAGCGCACGCGCGAGTGAGAGACCTTGCGCGTAGAGCTCGATCGCGCGCGCGGGTGCTCCGCGACGCGCCTCGACGCGGCCCTCGATCCACAAGGGCTCGAGGGACGGCGTCTCGAGGCCGCAGCGTTCGAACACGCCACGCGCCAGGGCGGCGTCCTCGCGCGCCGCGTCGAGCATCTTCTCGAGCTCGTCGGGCCGCAGCGCGTCCTCGCCGTCGACCTCCGCGCGCGTGACGAGGAGGCGCGCGCGCAGCGCGAGCGTCCGTCCGAGCGGGACGGGGTCGGCGCACGCGCGCGCGTCGGCGATCAGGAGGTCGAGCTCGTGGAGCACGTCTTCGCGCTCGGCGGCCCACTCCTCCTCCGACGGCGCTTCGTCCGAGAGGCTCGCGAGGCGCGTCCAGAGCTCCGCGTGGCGCCGTTCGAGCTCGAGCCCCGCCCGGCGTCCGTCCGCGCCGAGCGCACGGTAGTGCGCGAGCACAGCGCGCACGTCGCCGCGGCCGAGCGCCTCGAGCTCGTCCGCGAGCGCGCCGAGCTCGGGCTCGGCCGCGACCTCGCCCGCGCGCCACGCCTCGAGCACGTCGCGGAAGCGCGTCAACGCGTCCGCGCGCCGTGCGGCGCTCGCGTGCGCCTCGCCCGACGTGGACGCGCCGCCCGGAGCGCGGAGGACGCCGCGGCCCAACGCCCACGCGGCGAGCGCGGCGCCGAGCACGAGCGGCAGCAGTCGGAAAAGGCGCATGGGGCGACGTGGAGCCTGGGACGGCGCGCTCCCGCGGTCGCGGGGCGCTTCCGCGTCAGCGGACCGGGACGGGCGCGAGCCAGCGGTCGCGCGTGGCGCCCGTGGGCAGCGTGCGGGCGAGTGCGCGCGCGTCGGCCGTGAAGCCGGCGCGGTCGAGGAGCTCCAGCGCGCGGAGGAGCCGCTCCGCCGGATCCGAGACCGCGTCGAGCGTCGCGAGCGAGTCCGCGAACTCGCGCGCCTCGACGACCTCGAAGTCGCGTGAGCCGAGGTGCGTCTCGAGGCCGTGCACCGTCGCCCACGCGTCCCAGGTGTACCGGCCCGGCTCGAGCGCGGCGGTCAGCGTGACGAGCGGGGACGCGCTCGTCGCGTCGGCCACGAACGCGCCGCGCGCGAACGGATCCGCGCCCGACTTCGCGAGCTCGACGCGGTACGCCTCGGCGTCCGGGACGGGCGCGAGCTCGAAGACGGTTCCGCCCGCGAGCGCGGGGAAGCGCTCGACGAGGCCCGCGCTCGGCGCGAGCACGGCGCCACGCGGCGCGAGCAGCGTCTCGAGCGAGCGACCGCGCAGGAGGGGACCCGCGAGGGGACCGCGGCCGTCGTCCCGACCGAGCGTGGCGACGAGCGCGGCGCCGGCGACGAGGAGCAGGCTCGCGGCCGCCGCGAAGCGGAGCCACGGCCGCGTGGAGCGGCGGGTGCGCGCCGCGGCGATCGAGGGCAGCGGCGCGGCGTGCGACGGTGCGCTCGTCTCGCCGGCGATCTCCTCGACGCTGGGAAGAAGACCCGGCAGACCGCCTGGAACGGCCTGCCGGGTCGGGTGGACATGGACCGAGGGGATCGCCGCGGGACGCAGGCCGGGCTGCGCATCGCTGCGCTCGTCCGCGCGCGTCTCGGTCCACTCGGGGGCGGGGCGCTCGGGGGAGCGCTCCACGTCGAGGGGGTCGAAGTCGAGCGGAACCGGCGGCGGGGCCGACAAGGTGGTGACGAGGCCCTGGCACTCGTCGCAGGCCTGGACGTGCCGCTCGATGCGCGCTCGGTGCTCGGGATCGAGCTGAGCGAACCCGGGTCCGCGACCGAAGTCGTAGAGGTCCTCGGAGCTCGGGCAGGGGTCCAGCAGCGGCTGGAGTCGTGAGCTCGCGAAGACGCGCCCGGAGGTCCCGTCGGAACGGAGACCTCCTTCGCGCAGCCAACGTTCGGCGGCGCGGAGGGTTTCGAGGCGGGGGCCGTGATGCGGGTGAGCTTCGAGCGCGCTCAGGAGTTCGGGCTCGAGCTCATCCCAGTGCGCCAGGGCTTCGAGGGACCGCTCGGGGTGGTCGAGATCGTCGAACCCGAAGCGGGGACCTTGCGGCGCGGTCGTCATATCCGGCTTCGAATCCGCGCGCCGTTGCACGAACGGTGCCTTCGGCTCGTGATTTTCTCGTCGATCAACGCTCATCGGCCGCCTCCTCGAGCGCGAGTTCGTTCAGCAGGACGCGCCGCAAGCTCGTCGACGCACGCTTCAAGCGGTACTTGGTCTGCTCGAGCGAGATCGAGAGCTCGTCGCTGATCTCGCCGATCGTGCGGTTGTCGACGAAGCGCAGCTCGAGGAGCGCGCGTTCCTCGACCTCGAGCGTCGCCATGCCGCGCCGGACGAGATCGCTGATCTCGCCGTCGGCGGCCTGATCGCGCGGGCTCGGCGTGGGGTCGACGCGCTCGGGGATCTTCTCGCCGAGTGTGGTCAGGCGGGGGTTCCGGCGCGCGCCCTGCTTGCGCTTCAGGTCGACGCAGCGGCACCACGCGACGCGGTACAGCCAGGTCCCGAAGGAGCCCTTGGTCGAGTCGAAGCGGTCCTTGTCGAGGCGCTCGAGGACATACAGCACCACCTCTTGGTAGAGGTCCTCGCGCGCCGAGTGGTCGGACTCGAAGTGCGTGATGCAGTGATAGAAGAGCGGCCGATACCGCTCGAGGAACAGCGCGAGGACGTCCTCGCGCCGCTCGCGCAACCCTGCACCAGCTCCAGCTCGTCCACCCGGCTTCCGACCGTCCCCTCGGCTCCGTGCGCCCCTCGACCACGGCCACCGCACCGATGCGGCACCCGAGATGTGGGGGATAGAGAATCTAGAAGCCCAATGCAAGGCGCCGTTCGCGGGGGGAGCGCCGCACCCAGGATGGAAAGGGGAGGGGGATGGAAGCGAGCGAAGCCGTCCGTGCTCGCGCCGCACAAGTAAGGGGAGAGCGGCTCGGCCGTCCGGCCTCCCCAGCCGACCCTCTGCCGAGCGCTCCTCCCAATCCGGCCCGCGCGGCGCGGACTTCTCCACCCCGCCCGCCGCTCACTGCTGAGCGACTCTCTTCGCAGGGCGCGCACCCGCTCGCCGTTCCGCCCGCTCGAAGCGGAGAGCAGCTAGAACCTCGCGCAAGACCGCGGCCAGCCCTCTGGCCCGGGCGTGCGCGGGGGCCGGAACGCGAAGCAGCCGCTGTGTTCCGTTGCGCCCCTTCCCCCTGCATCGCTTCACCTGGCCATCGCGTCCCGACCGATCCCCGTCCCCACCGCCCACCTCACCGCACCCGCCCGCGCTCAGCCCCCCGGAGGTCGCCTGAGCCGCTCTCGAACCCGGGAGAGCCCTCCCCCCGCCCGGACCGTCGCTCGAACGCACCTCGGAGCTCCGACCATTCCACCATCTCAAATCCCTACCCGTCCTACCCTTGTATCCAACCCTCCCCCCCCTCCTCACACCGCCGCCCGCGCCTCGCACCCCACGATCGGCCCCACCCACCCGGCGCGCGAAAGGTACTCTTCAACTCGGACGGGCAAGCTGAAGGGAACTCCCCAGGGCGCTCCGTGCGTCCAAAGCCCGTCGCGGGCACCCCCGCCCCGCGCCATTCTTTCTCCACGTCCCTACGCGCATCCCCCATGACCCAGCTCTCCACTCCCCGCACGTTCCTGCGCGCGCTGTGCTCCTCGGTCCTGAGCCTCGCCGCGGTCGCGGGTCTTCAGCCCGCCGCCGCCGCGCAGCAGATGGACCTCGACATCCAGCCCATGCAGCGCGGGCCGATCGTCGTCTGCTACGAGGAGGGCACGGATCCCGCCTACGTCGATCAGGTCAACAACCTGGTCATGCTGCTCAACGGGACGAACTACTACGTCGGCAACCGCTGGTCGGGCGCGCAAGGCAGCCCGCGCGCGCTCTCGTGGAGCCTCGCACCGGACGGAGTGAGCATCCCGGGCGGCATCGGTGAGGCGACCGCTCCGAACAACCTGTTCGCGCAGATGGACACGAAGTTCGCGGCCTCCGGGGGCCGTGCGACGTGGATCGCGCGCATCCAGGCGAGCTTCGACCGCTGGCAGCAGCTGACCGGCCTGACGTTCACGCGCGTCCAGGTTGCCGGCCAGGATTGGGACGACGGCGCGGCGTGGGGCTCCGGCGGCGCAGCCGGCGCCCGCGGCGACATCCGCATCTCGATGCACGCGATCGACGGCGGCAACGGCGTCCTCGCCTACACGGAGTTCCCCTCTGGCGGTGACATGGTCATCGACAGCGCCGAAGGGTGGGGCAGCTCCACGAACCAGCACCGGTTCTTCCGCAACACGTTCATGCACGAGCTCGGTCACGCGTTCGCGATCGAGCACGTGTGCTCGAACAACTCGGCGCAGCTGATGGAGCCGTTCCTCGACACGAGCTTCGACGGCCCGCAGCACGACGACGTGCGCGCGTGCCAGCGCCTGTACGGCGACTTCCACGAGGCGGACAACACCGCGGCGACGGCCAACGATCTCGGCACGATCGCGTCGGGCACCACGCTCTCGAACAGCTGCACGATGCCCACGCCGCCGACGGGCGTGAACCCGGCGAACACCTCGATCTGCTCGATCGACGCCGATGCGGAGCTCGACTTCTGGAAGTTCACGGTGACCGCGAGCTCGGCCGTCAGCGTCACGCTGACGCCGCTCGGCTTCACCTACGACAACACGCAGCAGACGCAGGCGAACCCAAACTGCACGCAGGCGAACAGCACGACGAACTCCCTGACGGCGGCCGACCTGAAGCTGGAGCTGCTCGCGTCGAACGGCACGACCGTCCTCGCGACGGCGCCGACGCAGCCCGCCGGCACGGCGGAGTCGGTGACGAACATCAACGTCTCGGCCGGTGTCGTCTACATCCGGGTCTCGGAGGTCAACGCGCCGTCGACGACGCAGAACTACCGTCTGTCGATCACGGTGCAGAACAACTGCTCGGGGGCCCCGGACTGCAACGGCAACGGCGTCCGCGACAGCTGCGACATCGCGAACGGGACCAGCTTGGACAACAACGGCAACGCCACGCCCGACGAGTGCGAGAACTTCATCGGCAGCTCGTTCTGCGCCGGCGATCAGCAGGACATCTTCTTCCTGCCGTGCCCGTGCGACAACCCGGGCACGATCGGCCACGGCTGTGCGAACTCGACGAACGCGGCGGGCGCGTTGCTCGCGGTGACGGGGCAGACGGATCCGGTGGACACGATCCACTTGAACGCGTCGGGCATGCCCACGACGGCGAGCGCGATCTTCCTCAAGGGCAACGCGAACGCCACCGGCGGCCTTCCGTTCGGCGACGGCGTGCGCTGCGTCGACGGCGCGCTGATCCGCCTCGGCACGCTGACGAGCGTCGGCGGCGCGTGCAGCTACCCGACCGGGTCGCAGGCGTCGGTCTCGGTGCGCGGCGGCACGGCGATGGGCAGTGGGCAGGTCGCCTTCTACCAGACCTACTACCGCAACGCGGCGTCGACCTTCTGCCCGCCGGAGACGTTCAACGTGACGAACGGCTTCACGATCACCTGGTGATCGAAACGTCGTGATCGAAACGCGTGAGGCGCTCCCAAGGGGGCGCCTCGCGGCGTTTCAGGCGGCTAGCTCGCACGGCTCGCAGCGTCCGGCGCACGTCGTGGAAGCGAGGCGTGCGCGCCATCCCGTCGCGTGCGTTCGCGCGAGCTCGCGGGCGCGTGGGGCACGTTCGGCTTCACGCGCGCCCTGCGCACGAGATCCTTCGAGGCCGCGCTTCGCCGCGCCCTACGGGACCCACAGCACGCGCACCGCGTTCGTCGTGTTGAACGTCGCGGGCGTGCAGTAGCTCGCGGAGTTCCGGTACCAGACCTGGTAGTTCATCGTGGCGCCCGCCGCGGGCACGAGGCCGCGCACGGAGACGCTCGGGTCGCCGGGTTCGGGGAACGACACGCTGTTCGCCGCGATCGGCTTCGTGCGCAGCCGGATCAGCGACCCGCCGACGCACAGGAGCCCGTCGCCGAGCACCGAGCCCGCGCCGCCGTTCTCCATGTCCGTGCCCTGGAAGAAGAGCGCCGTCGAGCTGGGCAGGTGGTTCGCGTCGAGCACGAGCGAGTCGTTCGTGACCTGCGCGAGGCCGATCGCTCCCAGGTGTCCGCCCTCCGCGTGCACCGAGTTCGGACAGCCGTTGCCCGTGATGCCCGTGCCGCCGCAGGGGCAGGCGGTCGACGCGCCGTCGCCGTTGCAGAACAAGCAGTAGTCGGGCGCCGCGTCCGACGCGCAGCAGTTCGGGAACATGTACCGCGAGAGCTCGGTCACGAGACCGCCCGCGTCCTGCGCGACGAAGTGGAACTCGTAGAAGTACGCGTGCCCGTCGCAGCCGAGCGGGTCGACGACGGCGCTCGAGATGCACTCGGGTTCGCCGATCTCGGGGTGCACGTGGTCGTCGTGGTGCAGGATCGCCTGCCACGAGCAGAAGATCTGCGCGCTCGAGTGCTCCGCGTCGACGACGGACGCGATCAGGTCGACGTTCGACGGCGCGTCGAGCGGATAGAGCGCGCCCGCGGCCGGGCTCTGGATCGTCACCTGCGGCGGCGTGTTGTCGACGGAGACGAGGATCGTCGTCGTCGCGCTCGCGCCGAAGGAGTCCGTCACGCGCAGCGTCACGTTGCGGCGCAGCGGCCCCGTCGCGGGCGTCGCGGCGACCAGCACGCGCAGCTCGCCCACGCTGATGAACCCCGAAGTACCGCCCGGATCGCCGCGCAGGCGGATCTGCGTGCCCGCCAGCGGAGCGAAGTCGAGCACGTACGTCTCGTAGTTCGTGCCGTTGTTGCCCGCGTAGGCAGGAGAGACCACGAGTCCGCTCACCGGCGTCCACGCGCTGCCGTTCCACACCTCGACCTGCAACGTGTCCCAGAAGCCGCCGTCCGTGAAGTGCTTCCCTTCCTGGAAGACGAGCCGCTGGAACGTGCGCTGCGACGCGAACGAGTAGCCGATCCAGTCGTCGTTCCCCTGCGCGCCTGCGTGATACGTGTCGTACTGCGCGAGGTCGTCGTTGCTGCCGACGGGCGGGAACACGCCGTCCTTGATCACGTTCGGGTCGTGAGAGCCGCCGCCTTGCGGGCCGGGCGGGACGAGTTGTAGGACGCGCGCGATCACGGTGCCCGTCGACGTGACGTCGTCGAAGCGGTCGAACACGTGCGTCGGGTTCGCGAGCGCGCTCGTCGTGCCGTCCTGGAAGGTCCACAGGTAGGAGAGCGCGTGGTTCTCGGGGTCGAACGTGCCCGCGCTCGAGAACGCCACGGAGAGCGGCGACGCGCCCCAGCTCACCGCGGGCGTCGCGACGACGACGGGCGGCGTGTTCACGACGTACGCGAGGCGCTTCACGGCGCCTTGGCCGCCGCTCCCGGTGTAGTCGATGAAGTGCAGGTCGCCCGTGATCGGGTCCGTCGCCATCGCGACGGGCGCACCGGCCGTCAGGTTCGTGCCGAACGCGCGCACCGCGGTCGGACGCAGGCTCGCGTCGAACGCGATCGAGTGCACCCAGCCCCCGACGTAGTCCGTGACGAAGAGCGAGTTCTGCCACGTCGCGGGGTAGCTCGTGCCCGTGTACCACGCGCCGCCGATCGCGCAGTTGCCGTTGAACTGGAAGCCCGCGATCGGCGACGCGGCGTTCGAGATGCTGATCACCGCGGCGTTGTTGCCGGAGAAGATGCCGGTGTTCGCGACGCCGCCGTGACCGTACTCGAGCCACGGGCGTTCGTGCATGAAGCGCGGGATCGAGCTCGGCACCTGCACGCTCGTGTTGCACGGGTTCGGCCACGAGGGCGTCCCGAGCGTCTCCTGCACGAGCAGGTTCTGGAACTTGAAGAACGCGCTGCAGCTCCCGCCCGCGAGCGGGTTGGGCGCGTCCTGGTTCTCGACCTGCGCGGTGAAGTAGCCGCCGGTCGCGGTGAGCCCCTCGTACAGCGGCCACCCGAAGTTCTGTCCGGGCGCGTCGCAGGTCATGAACTCCTCGCGCGTGTTCCAGCCGACGTCGCCGATCAGGAACACGCCGGGGTTCGCCGCCGCGGGGTCGGAGACGCCGGTGTTCGGCACGCGGAACATGCGGCAGGGATTGCGGAGGCCGAGCGCCCACACGCGCGAGCGCGGCGCGCGAGGGAACGCGGCGTCGTAGAACGGATTGCTCACGACGCCGTTGCCCGTCGCGGGGTCGAGGCGCAGGAGCTTGCCGTCGTGCGAGTCGACGAGCTGCGCGCGGAATGCGCCGATGCGCTCCTTCGACTGCAGGATGCCGTCGGCGAACGCGGTGTTGCTGCTGCCGCCGGTGTTCTGGCCGACGTCGACCTCGTCGTAGCTCGCGGCGTCGCCGCAGGAGAGCAGGAGCGTGCCGTCCGCGCCGAACGCGAGCGAGCCGATGCCGTGCGACTGGTGGCAGATCGGCACGCCGGTCGAGAGCGACTCACCGATCAGGATCGTGCGCGAGGCGTAGTTCACCGAGCGGTAGCCGTCGCTCGCGTTGCACTGGTAGCGCGTCACGCGGCCGATCGTGTCGTGGAAGTACTCGTTCGCGTTCGGGTTGTAGGTCGGCGTGCCGAACCAGCGCGCGTGGTGCCAGTCGACGACGTAGGCGCAGTAGATGTAGCCGTTCGACAGGAAGTTCGGGTCGAGCGTGAAGCCGAGCATGCCGTAGTCGCGCCAATCGCCGACTTCTTGGGAGAGGTCGAGCAGCGGGGTCGCGCTCTTGATGCCGTTCTCGACGAGCCACACGCGCCCCGACTTCTCCCACACGAGCATGCGGCCGTCGGCGGCGAAGGTGAGGCCGACGGGTTGCGTCCAGCCGCTCGCGACGTTGAGCGGGATGAAGTTCGAGGGCCAGCCGGCGGCGGCGGGGAGAGTCAGGAGGAGCGTGGAGAGGAGCGTGAGGGGGCGCATCGGCATGGATCTCCGTCGATGCATCGAGCGTATCCGACCGTTCGCCCCCCGGGCGCCGCGGAGTCCGGGGAAACGAGCACGAGCGTGGGGCGCGACTCGTCACTGCGCGCTCGGCACGTCCCGGACCCGCGGGGCACCGCGGGCGAGTCCTTGGTCTCGGCCTCTCCCGACGCCAGGATGTCCCGCGTGGACGATGCCCCTCACGCCCTGCGCGCGCGCTTCAAGTCGACGTGGGACGTCGCGCCGTTGCTCGTCGTCGCCGCCGCGACGCTCGTGCTCGGGCTCACGCTCCCGATCCTCGACGTCGAGAAGTTCGTGTTCTGGGAGAGCAACTACTCCGTCGTCACCGGCGTCGCGAACTTGTTCGACGCGAACGAGTACCTGCTCGGGTTCGTGATCCTGCTGTTCTCGATCGTGTTCCCGATCGCGAAGCTGGGCGTGCTCGCGACCTTGTGGTGGGGGAAGTTCACGCACGAGCAGCGCTTCGGCCTCTTGCGCCGGCTCGAACAGGTCGGGCGCTGGTCGATGCTCGACGTGTTCGCGGTCGCGATTCTCGTCGTCGCGGGGAAGCTCGGCATGGTCGCGGACGTGCAGGCGCGCGTCGGGATCTACCTGTTCGCGGCGGCGATCCTGGTCTCGATGTTCGCGACCTGGCGCGTGAAGAAGCTCGCGCTGCGGGCCGCGCGGGAGGGGCGCGAGCCTGCGCTCCATCCGCCGGTGGACGAACTCGCCTGACGCTTCGGTCGGAGTCGGAGGCTCCTGGCGCGCCAGGGCGCCGAAGCGCGCGGTCCTGCGGCCCGGAAAGGCCGGTTCGCGGCGTCCCGGGCTAGGCCCCCGCGCGCTCCTTCCTTATCCTGTTCGGCCCCGTTCCCGTCCCGCACCCCTCACCGAGGTCATCGCCATGAAGGACGTCGTCATCGTCAGCGCCTGCCGCACCCCGATCGCCAAGTTCCAAGGGGGACTCGCCGGGTTCACCGCGCCGCAGCTCGGTGCGCTCGCGATCCAGGAGGCGTTGAAGCGCGCGAACCTGTCCGCGAACGAAGTGCAGGAGGTCATCTTCGGCAACGTCCTCGCCGCCGGCATCGGGCAGAACCCCGCGCGCCAGGCCGCGATCAAGGCGGGCATCCCGAACACGGTCGCGTCCTTCACCGTGAACAAGGTCTGCGGCTCGGGGCTCAAGTCCGTGATGCTCGCCGCGCAGGCGATCCGCGCGGGCGACATCGACGTCGCGGTCGCGGGCGGTCAGGAGAGCATGACGAACGCGCCGTACCTGCTCCCCGAAGCGCGCGCCGGCGTGCGCCTCGGACACGGCAAGCTGATCGATTCGATGGTGTGGGACGGCCTGTGGGATGCCTTCAACGACTTCCACATGGGCAACACCGCCGAGCTCGTCGCCAAGAAGTACGAGATCACGCGCCGCCAGCAGGACGAGTTCGCCGCGCTCTCGCACCAGAAGGCGGGCGCCGCGACGGCCGCGGGCAAGCTCGACAAGGAGAAGTTCACGGTGTCGATCCCGCAGCGGAAGGGCGACCCCGTCCTCTTCAAGACGGACGAGACGATCCGCGGCGACACGACGGCGGACTCGATCGCGAAGCTGAACCCCGCGTTCGTCAAGGACGGCACCGTCACGGCCGCGAACGCGAGCTCGATCAACGACGGCGCCGCGGCGCTCGTCGTCATGAGCGCGGACAAGGCGAAGGCGCTCGGCTTGAAGCCGCTCGCGAAGATCACGGCCTACGCGTCCGGCGGCTGCGCGCCCGAATGGGTGATGATGGCGCCGGAGATCTCGATCAAGAACTGCGCGACGAAGCTCGGCAAGCAGCCGCGCGACTTCGACCTGCACGAGATCAACGAGGCGTTCTCCGCCGCCGCGATCGCGCTGACGCGCGTGTTGGATCTCGACCCGAAGAAGGTCAACGTCAACGGCGGCGCGGTCGGCCTCGGCCACCCGATCGGCGCGTCGGGTGCACGCATCCTCGTCACGCTGCTCCACGCGATGGAGCAGAACAACGCGAAGAACGGCATGGCGTCCCTGTGCCTCGGCGGCGGCAACGCCGTCTCCGTCGCCGTCGAACGCCTCTGAGCCCGCCACGCCCCGGGCGGGCCCCCCGCAGCGCCTCCGCACACGCACACGCCATGAAGAAGCCCTTCTACGATCGAGTCGCCGTCGTCGGCGCGGGCACGATGGGCAACGGCATCGCCCAGACGTTCGCCACGTTCGGTTCCGCCGTCCAACTCGTCGACGTGAACCCCGATGGCTTGAAGAAGGGCGTCGCCGCGATCGAGGGCTCGCTCGCGCGCATCGTGAAGAAGGGGAACCTCGCCGAGGCCGACGCGAAGGCGATCTCCGCGCGCATCACGGCGTCGACGGACCTGAAGTCGATCACGAACGTGCCGCTCGTCGTCGAGGCGGTCGTCGGAGCGCAAGGAGGTCAAGGAGGCGGTGTTCCGCCAGCTCGACGCGCAATGCCCGGCGGAGACGATCCTCGCGACGAACACGAGCTCGATCTCGATCACGCAGATCGCCGCGTTCACGAAGCGCGCGGACCGCGTCATCGGGATGCACTTCATGAACCCGGTGCCGCTGATGAAGCTCGTCGAGGTCATCCGCGGCCAGGAGACGAGCGACGAGACCACCGCGCGCGTCACGGCGTGCTGCGAGGCGCTCGACAAGGTGCCGGCGGCCGCCAACGACTACCCGGGCTTCGTCAGCAACCGCGTGCTCATGCCGATGATCAACGAGGCCGCGTTCTGCCTGATGGAAGGCGTCGCGACGCGCGAGGGCATCGACACGGTGATGAAGCTCGGCATGAACCACCCGATGGGGCCGCTGGCGCTCGCCGACCTGATCGGCCTCGACGTGTGCCTCGACATCCTCACCGTGCTGCACACCGGGCTCGGCGACGACAAGTACCGCCCGTGCCCGCTCCTGCGGCGCATGGTCGCCGCCGGTCGCCTCGGCCGGAAGAGCGGCAAGGGCTTCTACGACTACGCCACGAACTGAAAGCGCGCTCCATGGATTTCCAGCTCACCGAGCAGCAGACCCTGATCCGCGACATGGCCCGGAGCTTCGCCGAGGGCGAGCTCATGCCGCGCGCGACGCAGATGGACCGCCAGGCGTTCATCGACCCCGAGGTGTTCGCGAAGATGGGCGAGCTCGGCCTGTGGGGCCTGACCGTGCCCGAGGCCTACGGCGGCGCGGGGATGGGCAACGTCGAGCTCGCGCTCGTGCTCGAGGAAGTGAACCGCGCGTGCGCGTCGACGGGCGTCACGCTGTCGGTGCACAACAGCCTGCTCGGCGCGCCGATCCACAAGTGGGGGAGCGAGGAACAGAAGCGCACGTGGCTGCCGCGGCTCGCGACGGGCGAGACGATCGGCGCGTACTGCCTGACCGAGCCGAACGCGGGCTCGGACGCGGGGGCGCTGCGCACGAGCGCCAAGCTCGACGGCGACACGTGGGTGATCAACGGCACGAAGGTGTGGGTCACGAACGGCGGGACGTGCGGCGTGATGCTCGTCTACGCGCGGACGGGGACCGCCGAGTCGCGCGCGAAGGGCATCAGCGCGTTCGTCGTGCCGAAGAACACGCCGGGCGTCACGGTCGGCAAGCACGAGAAGAAGTGCGGCATCCGGGCGAGCTCGACGACGGAGATCCTGCTCGAGAACGTGCGGCTGCCGAAGAGCGCGCTCATGGGCAAGCTCGACGACGGCTTCACGATCGCGATGGACACGCTCGATGGCGGGCGCATCGGCATCGCGGCGCAGTCGATCGGGATCGGGCGCGCGTGCCTCGAGGCCGCGGTGAAGTACGCGAAGGAGCGCGAGCAGTTCGGGCAGCCGATCGCGAACTTCCAGGCGATCCAGTGGAAGCTCGCGGACATGTCGACGCGCCTCGATGCGTCGCGGATGCTCGTGCACAAGGCGGCGTGGATGCGCGACAAGAAGGAGCGGTGCTCGCAGCAGGCGGCGGAGGCGAAGCTGTTCGCGTCGCAGACGGCGAACTTCTGCGCGGACGAGTGCCTGCAGATCCATGGTGGCGCCGGGTACACGGACCACTTCCACGTGGAGCGCCTCTTCCGCGACGCGCGCATCACGGAGATCTACGAGGGTGCGAGCGACATCCAGCGCATCGTGATCTCGCGCGCGGTGTTGAACGGGGTCTGAGGTCGCCGGGAAGCCGCGCCAGAGCACTTTCACCAAGTAGCCCATCCTGCGCCACACCCCGCGCGTGAGGCTCGGTGGCTCGCTATCTGGAGGAAAGGCGCTCTGGCCCGGTGTCGCTCCGCGGTGCAGCAGCGCGAAGCGGTCGAGCTGGTTGAGCGGTTACGAGATCGCCTCCCCGGCGCGGGGTGAGGCGGGGGGAAAGCGCGTCCGCCCGCGGGTCAGTCTCGCGTAGGGGGCGCCGCGCGCGCTGCGTCGAGCGTCGTGGCGCGCTATCCTGCCGCTCCCCATCGAGAACGGAACTCCGATCATGAACGACTGTTGCTCCTGGAAGTACTCCGCGTTCTTCGTCGCCTCCCTGCTCGCCGTCGCGATCGCGCTCGTCACCGCGGGCTGCATCTTCGTGAAGACCTGACCTCGGCCCGAACCCACGAGATCCAACCATGATCACCAACTCCATCCTCCTGCTCGCGCTCTCGATCCCCGCGGCTCCGGCGGCGGAGCCCGCGACCGTCGCGTCCTTCGACCAGGATCCCCGGCAGCCGTTCGAGCCCGCGCTCGCGCTTCCGTACACCTACATCGGCGTCTCGTATCTCTCCGCGAGCGTCGACGGCTACTCCGACGACCCGGACGGCCTCGTGATCGACGCGTCCGTCGCGTTGAACGACATGTGGTTCGCGTTCGGCAGCCGCGACGCGCTTTCGGGCGAGGTCGCGGGCAACGACGTCGACGTGGACACGTGGCACGCGGGCCTCGGCCTGCGCACCTCGGTCGCGACGAACGTCGATCTCGTCCTCGGCGCCGGCATGGCGTTCCTCGACGCGGACTCGTCCGCTCCGGGATCGGGAAACGACGAGGCGCTCGAGCTGCGCGCCGGCATCCGCGCGGCGCTCGGCGAGCGCGGCGAGCTCGGCGCCGGCGCGATCTACACCGATTGGCAGGACAACGACAGCGTGACGACGGTCTACCTGCAGGGCGCGTACTACCTGGAGAAGCGCATCGGCTTCACGGCCGGCTTCTCGAGCAGCGACGACGTCGATTCGTTCGCGATCGGCGTGCGCTTCGTGCCCTGAGTCGAGCGGCTCTCGATCGAAACGACGCCCGTGCGACCCGTCGCGCGGGCGTCGTGCGTTGCAGGGGAATCGGCGGAGCTTCGCGGCGTCGCGTGGCACGCTCTTCCTCCTCCCAGGGCTCGGCTCGTCCGCGATCGCTTGAAGGAGCGTCCGTCCCTTCGTGACTGGCGCGCTCGCGCGCCGTCGAGTAGGTTCGAGCTCTCGCGCGACGTCACGTCGGCGTCGCGCGCATCCCCGAGCATCCAGGAGGCACCCATGACGAAGTCCGAGTCCGTCGTCGCGTCCTCCGTGCTCGCGTAGCGAGTCGTCGCCGCGAGTTCGGAGCGTTCGAGCGCCCTGCGCTCCGCTCCCGGTCCGTCCGTGCTCGGAGGGCCGCGCGAGCTCCGTTGCGCGGCCGTTGGGCCGCGTTCGATCGAAGGACGAAGCGAAACCCATGAGACGGACGAACCGACGTGAACGACAAGGACAAGTTGCGCGAGCACCTCGCTCGGAGCATCGGCAAAGAGAAGAGCTACGACGAGAAGAAGCGCCTGCGTGAGCTCGCGAAGCGCCGCAAGGCCGAGGTGCGCAAGCCCAAGCGGCGCGGTGAGGAGTGGGAGGAAGACGAGGACGCCGCGCCGCGCGCGCCGCGGACTGCGGGCGGGCGCGAGGCGCGGCACGAGGGTGCCGGTTCGCGCGCGGATCCGAGCGCGCCCCCGCGCGATGGCCGGGCTTCCGCGCCCTGCGACGCAGCGCTCGTGATCGCGCTCGCGCCGGGACGGGCGCGCGTGCGCTGCCGCGACGACGGGATCGAGCTCGACCTTCCGCTCGCGCCGGACTTGCGCGCGCGGCAGGCGGAGGAGCTCGCGGTGGGGGACGACGTGCACGTCGAGCGGCGCGAACGCGTCGTGTCGGTCCTCCCGCGCCGCAGCGTGCTCGCGCGTCCCGATCCGAGCGGCGCACGGCGCGCGCTCTTGCTCGCGGCGAACGTCGACGTCGTCGTGATCGTCACTTCGATCGCCGAACCGGCGTTCAAGCCCGCGCTCGTCGACCGGATCGTGCTGGCGCTCGGCGCGAGCGGTGTTCGTCCGCTCGTCGTCGTGAACAAGTGGGATCTCGCGCCCGCGGGCGCGGCGGAGACGGTCGAGTCCGCGCTTGCGCCGCACGCGGCGCAAGGGATCGGATTCGTGCGCGTGTCGACGAAGACGGGGCAGGGGCTCGAGGACCTTCGCGCGGCCCTCGACGGGCGGCGGAGCGTCTTCGTCGGGCACAGCGGTGTGGGCAAGTCGTCGCTCGTGAACGCGCTCGTGCCCGAGCTCGCGCGTGCGACCGGCGCGGTGCGCGCGTCGGACGGCAAGGGCCAGCACACGACGACGCGCGGCGAGCTCCTCACGTTGTGGCCCGGCACGGAAGCGATCGACACGCCTGGTGTGCGTCAGTTCGGGCTGTGGCGGCTCGTGCGCGCCGACCTGAGCGCGCACTTCGCCGAGTTCGAGGTCTTCGCGCGCGCGTGTCGCTTCAAGGACTGCTCGCACGTCGTCGAGCCTGCGTGCGGCGTGCGTGCGGCGCTGGACGCGGGCGCGCTTTCGCGGGCGCGGTTCGAACTCTATCTGCGTCTGTGGGAGGAGCTCGATCCGCCTTGAGACTCCGCGTCCGATGGAGTGAGTCGCGTCGGCGCCGATCGGCGGCGTCGGCGCGACATGCGACTCCGCTCCGGCCGTGCACCGCGACCTCGGCCCTCGGTCAGCCTTACTTCGCCGCCTTCTTGAACACCCGCAGCGCGTCGTTGCAGCCGTCGGCGAGGTCCTCGAACTCGACCGTGCCCTTCAGTCGCTCCACGTTCGCGAGCGCCTTCTCGACCGACGCGATCGCCTGCTCGCGCTTCCCGGTGTGGAAGCTCGCCCAGCCGAGGCGCCAGAGTGCGAACTGTTGCCAGCGCGAGTCGGGCTTCGCCTGCTTTGCGGTGAGTTCGGCCGCGTCGTACGCGAGCGCCGCGTCGAAGCGTAGCTCCTCCGACGTCGACACGATGATCGCGGACACGAAACCGACGACGTCGTCGTTCGTGCGGCAGCGCGCGAGCAGGTCCTTCGCGTACTCCTCGACGGCGGCGCGCGAGTCCTTGCCCTGGAGGAGCAGCATCAGCTTCCACTGGTACGCGCCGCTCGTTTCCGACGCCGGATCGGCGCGGAACGCGGCGTTGAGCGACGCGAGCGCCGCCGCCGTGTCCCCGCGCTCCATCGCTGCGCGGTAGCCGGGGTAGCGGTCGTCCGTCTTGCCCGACTCCGCCTTCGCGGCGGCGATGTCGCGCGCGCTGCGCTCTTCCGCCTCGCGCTCGGCCTGCGCTTGGAGCTCCGCTTCCTTCCGCGGGTCGTACGTGCCCGCGAGCACCGCCTCGACGATGCGCTCGACGTCCTTCGGCGCGCCGATGCCGATCCACGCGACGTTGCCCTTCTGGTCGATCACGTACGCAGTCGGGATCCCGCCCGTGCCCGTCGGCTTGAACCACGTCGCGTGCATCGTCTTCGTCGGCGTGTCGACGGCGACGCGGTAATCCATGCGCTCGCCCTGCGACGCGACGAACCGCGCGACCTTGTCGATGTACTCGGTGTCGTGCTCGTCCTTCTGCTTCTCGGAGATCGCGACGCCGATCACCTCGACCCTCCCATCGTGCTCCTTCGCGAGGCGCGTCAGGTGCGGGATCGCCGCCTTGCACGGCCCGCACCACGTCGCCCAGAAGTCGACGACGTAGACCTTGCCGGGTTCGAAGCGCGCGAGCGGCTCGCCCCGGACCCAGCGCGCGACCTCGATCGGCGGCGGCGGTTTGCCGATCAACGGCGAGAGCTCGACCGCGGCGGCCGCGGCCGGCTTCGGCGCGTGCGACGCGCAGGAGGGGGCGAAGAGAAGACACGCGCCGACCAGCGCGACGGGGAGACGAAGAGACGGCATGCGGACCTCCGGACGGGGCGGAGTCTAGCGGCCCGCAAACCGTGGACTCCGTGCGATCTTCTCCGGATTCGCCGCCACGCGCGCGGCGCGACGTCGCCTGGGGGGCGGGCGGCGAGCCGTCGCGGCAGTTCGCGCGGGCTGGGATCCGCCAGGCACCGACGGCACGATGAAGCGATGGAGACCGGTCCTTCCGTGACGGACGACGACGACTTCGAGGAGCTCCTTTGCTCCGCGCTCGAGCGGTTCGCCGCGAGCGGTGCGCGCGGCGTCGACGAGCTGCTCGCGGGCGCGCCGAAGCACGCCGCCCGCGTGCGCAAGGAGCTCGCGCGCCTCGCGCGCCTTGGCCTGCTCGGCGACTCGCCCTCCGGCTCCGCGTCGAACGTGCCCGAGGTGCTCGGCGGCTTCCGCCTCGTGCGGCGCCTGGGCGAAGGCGGCATGGGCCTGATCTGGGAGGCGGAGGAGCTCGCACTCGGCCGCCGCGTCGCGCTCAAGATGATCCGGCCCGACCAGCTCCATTTCCCCGGCGCGCGCGAGCGCTTCCGCCGCGAAGTCGAGGCCGTTGCGCGCCTGCAGCACTCCGGGATCGTGCCCGTGTACGCGGTGGGGGAGGAGCACGGCATCCCGTTCTTCACGATGGAGCTCTTCGACGGCTGCACGCTCGCGGACGTGCTGCGCGAACTCGCGGGACGCGACGCAGCGACGCTGCACGGCGTCGACCTCGCGCGCGCGCTCGACCTCGCGCTGCGCGGCCGCACGGAGCACGTGCCCGCGGAGGGCGCGCTGTTCGAATCGAGCTGGGTCGACGCGTGCGCGCACCTTGCGCGGCAGGTCGCGGAGGCGTTGGAGCACGCGCACGGCCGCGGCCTCGTCCATCGCGACGTGAAGCCGTCGAACATCGCGCTCACGCGCACGGGGCGCGCGATGCTCTTCGACTTCGGCCTCGCGCGCGCCGACGCCGTCGATCCGCTGACGAAGCACGGCAGCCAGCCCGGCTCGCTCCCGTACATGTCGCCGGAGCAGGTGCGCGGCGCGGGCGCACTCGACGGGCGCGCGGACGTGTACTCGCTCGGTGCGACGTTCTACGAGCTGCTCGCGCTCGCGCCGGCATTCCCGACGACGACGTGGGACGACACGCGCGCGCGCATCCTCGCCGGCGCCGTGCCACCGCTGCGGCCGCGCAACACGGCCATCCCGTGGGACGTCGAGACGGTGTGCCTCACGGCGCTCGCGCGCGAGCGTGACCGGCGCTACGCGTCGGCGCAGGACTTCGCGCGCGACCTCTCGAACGTGCTCGCGCGCCGGCCGATCGAGGCGCGGCGGCCGGGGATCGCGCTGCGCATCGTGCGCTGGTCCCAGCGGCATCCGAAGGCGAGCGCGGCGTGCTTCGTCGCCGTCCCGCTCGTGCTCGCGGGCGCGCTCGCGTTCGCGGCGAGCGAGAGCGCGCGGCGCGCGCGGGAGACCGAGCTGCGTCACGAGGCGGACGCGAGCGCGCGCGAAGCGCGCGAGGCGCGCGACGAGCTGCTCCAACTCGCCGATCTGAAGCGTCTCGCCGACCTGGAGCGCGACGCGTCGACGATGTGGCCCGCGCTGCCCGAACGCGTCACGGACTACGAGGCGTGGCTCGCTCGCGCGCGCGAGCTCGAAGCCCGGCGCGCGGAGCACGCCGCGACGCTGGAAGCTCTGCGTTCGCGCCCAGGAGCGCAGCGGAGCGCGCAGGGCGCCTGGACTTTCGCCACAACCGAGGAACAGTGGCAGCACGACGCGCTCGTCGACCTGCTCCTCGGTCTCGACCGGCTCGCGACGCCCGAGCGTGGGCTCGTCGCCGGAATCGAGGCGCGCTTCGCGTTCGCGCGCACGATCGAGGAGCGGAGCCGCGCGGGCGCCGACGCGCGCGCGCGCTGGGACGAAGCGGTGCGCTCGATCGGCGACCGCGCCGCGTGCCCGCGCTACGAGGGCCAGCGTGTGTCGCCGCAGCTCGGTCTCCTGCCGCTCGGTCGCGACGCTGCCTCGGGCCTGTGGGAGTTCGCGCACCTCGAGAGCGGAGCGCTGCCCGCGCGCGACGCCGAGGGTCGCTTCGTGATCGACGAAGCCGCGTGCATCGTGCTCGTGCTCCTCCCCGGCGGGACGTTCCGCATGGGCAGCGTCGACGATGCGACGCAATCCGGCTTCGACCCGCAAGCCGGGCCCGAGGAGTTCCCCGCGACCGACGTGACGCTCGCGCCGTTCTTCGCGTCGAAGTACGAGCTGACGCGCACGCAGTGGGCGCGCTTGAACGAGACGCCGCTCGCGCCGAGCGACGACTGTCCGCGCTGCCCCGCCGGCGGAATGAGCTTCGACGACGCGGTGCTCGCGCTCGGACGGCGCGGCCTCCGCGTGCCGACCGAAGCGCAGTGGGAGTACGCGTGCCGCGGCGGCACGACGACGCGCTACTTCACCGGCGACGAGAAGGAGTCCCTCGCCGGCCACGCGAACCTCTTCGACGCCACGGTTGCGCCGCAGGCGAAGTCCGCGGGCCGCCCGTACGAAGCCTGGCTCGACGACGGCTTCGTGAACTCGGCTCCCGTCGGCTCGTTCCGTCCGAACCCCTTCGGCCTCCACGACGTCGTCGGCAACCTCTACGAGTGGACGAGCGACCCCTGGGTCGACTACGCGGAGCGGCCGCGCGCGGCGGACGGCGCGCGCTCGGGCGGTGACGACAAGCTGCGCGTGTTCCGCGGCGGCGCGTGCACCAGCATCGCCGACGCCGCGCGCTCCGCCTGGCGCCAACGCACGCCGCGCGGGAACCGCGGCAACGTCACCGGGTTGCGCCCGGTGCGCGCGCTCGATCCCTAGCGAGGCCGCGTGCTCACGCGGACTCGCCGCCCATCTCGACCGCGAGCCGCGCGAGGGCACGGTGCAGCAGGCTGCGCGTCGCGACCTCCGTCGTCCCGAGCTTCTCCGCGATCTGCGCGTGCGACAGCCCGACGATGCGCGCGAGCACGATCACCTCGCGGTGCTCGTCCGAGAGGCGCGCCAGCGCCGCCTCCGCCCGCGCGAGCTCCTCGCGCGCCGCCGCGTCGCGGCTCGGCGTGCAAAGCCCCGAGTATCCGGCGACGAGCGCGCGCTCCTCCGCCTCGCTCGGCGTCGCGTCGACCGCGCCGGCGCGCTTCTCGCGCCCGTGGTACCGCGCGCGATCGAGGATCTTCCGCTCGGCCGCGAGGTAGAGCCAATGCTTGAAGCCCGCCTCGTCGCGGTAGTCGTGCGCGCCGACGTCCTGCAGCACCTCGCGGCACGCGGACTGGACGAGGTCGAGGCTCGCGTCGCGCTGGAGGAGCTTCGCCCCGGCGCGCGCGCGCACGTAGGCGAGCAACCCGGGCAGATGGCGCTCGAGCAGCGCTCCGAGGGCCTTCTCGCTGCCCTTCGAGGCCTCCTTCACGAGCATTTCGACGTCCTGGGGCACGCTGAGGGAAGCCTATCACGCGCGCCCGCTCCGATTTCCCCGAGAACGCGCGCCACGCGCGCCGCCGGAAGTCGCCCGGGAGGACGACGACGCACTCCGCGCCCTCTCGCGCCGCGTCGGACGACCACGACCATGAAAAACGTTCTCGGCCTCCTCTCTCTCCTCGTCTTCGTCGCGCAGCCCCTTCGCGCCCAGACCGTCCCGTCCGTCGGGCACAGCCTCGAGGCCGAACTCTCGAAGCGCGTCCTCTGGGACGAGCCCGGGAACGGCGAGCTGTGGGTCGCGGGCCTCACGTACAAGGCGTCGTTCACGGCCGCGAAGTCGACCTTCGTGCCCGTGCTCGGCGCGAGCGCGCCGAAGAACACGCCGGTCGAGTTCGCGCTCGCGTCCGTGACCGTCGCGGGTGAGCCCGTGGCGCTCGGCGCCGCCGCGCACCCCGAGCGCGCGGGGGACCGCGTCGTGTTCGACCACGGCGGCGTGCGGGAGGTGTGGGACGCGCGTCCGAAGGAGCTCGAGCAGACCTTCGAGCTCGACCTCGCGCGCGTCGACGGCGACGTCATCGTGCGCCTCGACGTCGCGACGGAGCTCGAGCGCGTGCGCGACGAGCAGGGCCTCGCGTTCGTCGGCGAGCACGGAAGCGTGCGCTACTCGAACGCCGTCGCGTGGGACGAGCATCGCGCGCCGATCGCGATCGAGTCGCGCTTCGTCGACGGCGGGATCGAGCTCGTCGTGCCCGCGGCGTTCGCGCGCGCGGCGCGCGGAACGCTCGTGATCGATCCGGTGATCACGAGCTACGCCGTGCTCGGGAGCGGCGCGACGCACGACCTGAACCCCGACGTCGCGTACGACGCGGCGCTCGCGTGGCAGGGCGTCGTCGTCGAGCGCCAGATCAGCGCGACGGACCAGGACTGCTACCTGCTCCTGCTCGACTCCGCCGGCGCGAACCAGGGATCGATCGTCATCGACACGACCACGCACGACTGGCTCGCGCCCAAGATCGCGTACAACCAGACCGCGCGGGCCTTCTGCGTCGTGTCCGCCGTCGAGTCCACGTTCATCGTGTCGACGCTCGTCAGCATCATGGCGCGCGTCTTCTACGACTCGAACGGCAACCTGAGTCCGCAGTTGTTCGTCGCCGACCTGAACACGCCCGGCATCGGCGGCCAACTGTTCGGTCCGCCCGACGTCGGCGGGGATCCGTCGACGACGGCGACGGCAGGCTTTTGCGTCGCGTTCGACGTCGAGCTCTCCGCGACGAACCACGACGTCTATGGCGCGCTGATCTCGCAGGGCGCCGGCGTCGGCGCTCCGTTCCCGATCGCGAACGGGGCCGGGGACGACCGCTTCCCCTCGGTCTCGAAGACGAACGGTCTGCGCAACGGCGTCGCCCAGGCCTGGACCGTCGCGTGGCAGCGCGAGGTCACCGTCTCGAACCACGACATCTGGGCCGCGAAGCTCTCCAGCTCGGGCAGCATCGTCGTGCCGGAGTTCCCGGTCGACACGAGCTCCGCGAACACGTTCGCGCCCTGCGTCTCGTCGCCGACGGACGACTCGCCGCGGCGCAACCTCGTCACGTACACGCGCAACGTCTTCCTCGGCAGCCCGGACATCCACGGCTCGCTGATCGAAGACAGCACGGTCGTCGACACGGCGAACCTGACGGGGCTCGCGGGCGGTTCGGTCGCCGAGGTCCAGAGCGCGTCGAGCGTCGACTGCGACGGCCGCGACTTCTTCGTCGCGTGGACGGAGACGACGCCGGGCGGCGGCGCCACGGACACGTACATGGCGGCGTTCGTCGATCTCGCGGACGAGCTCACCGCGTCGGGCTCGGTGTCGCCGCTCGGCACGTTCGCGGACTCCGAGGACCAAGTCGAGGTGTGCGCGGCGCGCACGTCCACCGGCGCGCCGATGCGACGCGCGTACGCGGTGTGGCACTGGCTCCAGTCGGGCATCGACCACGACGTGTACGGCGCGGCATACGGCGTGACGCCGTTCACGACGTACTGCAACCCGGGCTTCGACGCGGCCGTGGCGTGCCCGTGCGGCAACGGACCGAGCGCGAATGGGCGCGGCTGCAACAACTCGTCGAACACGGGCGGAGCCTTCCTCTCCGGGCTCGGCGACCCGGACGCGGACACGGCGTTCCTGTGGGCGATCGCGCTGAAGCCGAACAACGCGTGCATCGTGCTCCAAGGGAACACCGTGGCGCCGGCCGGCGTGCCGTTCGGTGACGGCGTGCGCTGCATCGACGGCCAGCTCCTGCGCATGGCGGTGCGCGCGGCGGACGCGAGCGGGATGTTGATCTACCCGCAGGCGACCGACCCGAGCTTGAAGACGCGCAGCGCGGCGCTGGGCGTCACGATCCTGCCCGGCGACCGCACCGGGTACCAAGTGTACTACCGCGACGCCCAGAACTTCGCGTGCGCGACGACGTTCAACGTGACGAACGCCGTGCAGGTGCAGTGGTAGGCCCGAGTCGGAGAGGCTCGCTTGCTGCGCGGGGTCGGCTCGGGGGAGCCGGCCCCGCGCTTTCTCTCCATCGGGTAGTGCCTAGCGCGCGTGTCCACGCTCGGAGCGCGGCTGCCGCGCACCCTCGCGCCGGAGCCCTTCGAGTCGCGTGCCCTTCCCGTCCGAGTCCTTCACACCCGAGTCCTTCACACCCGAGTCCTTCGCGCCCGAGTCCTTCGCGCCCGAGTCCTTCACACCCGAGTCCTTCCCGCCCGAGTCCGTTGCGCCGCCCGCGCTCGCGCCCTCGCCGCCGACGCGCCAGGTGCCTTGCCCCGCGCGCTCCTGCACACTGCGCGCATGAAGTACGGCGCAAGGAATCGCATCACGGCCAAGGTCACCAAGGTCAAGAAGGGCGACGTCATGTCGCAAGTCGAGCTCGACGTCGTCGGCAAGGCGACGATGGCGTCGGTGCTGACGACCGACTCGCTGAAGGAGCTCGGCCTGAAGCCCGGCGACAAGGTGCAGTTGATCGTGAAGGCGATCCACGTGCTCGTCGTGAAGGAGTGAAGCGGCGCGCGGGCCCGGGGGCCCAGGCGGCGGAGCGCGCGCTCGCCCGGACCGCCGCGGGGGGGGCGGTGGGGGTGGTTCGAGCTCCTCCGTCTCCCGCCGGCCAGGGGCGCTGGCCCGCGTGCGATCCGAGCCCGTCGGCTGGTACCATCCCGGGCTCGTGACCTCCCCCCAACCGCCCCAAGCCCCCCTCGCCGAGCGCCTCCTCGCCGGCGACAAAGGCGCCCTCGCGCGCCTGATCACCTGGGCCGAGAACGCCGACGCGCGCTTCGCCGACGTCATGCGCGCGCTCCACCCGCGCGTCGGTCGCGCCTGGCGCGTCGGCGTCACCGGGCCGCCGGGGGCCGGCAAGAGCACGCTCGTCAACGAGTTCGCGCGCTACGAGCGCGCGACGAAACGCTCGCTCGGCATCCTCGCGGTCGATCCCTCGTCGCCGTTCACCGGCGGCGCGCTGCTCGGCGATCGCATCCGCATGGAGGAGCGCACGACCGACCCGGGCATCTACATCCGCTCGATGGCCAGCCGCGGGTCGCACGGCGGCCTCGCGCGCGCCGCGGTCGACGCATGCGACGCGATGGACGCCTTCGGCATCGAGGAGATCCTGCTCGAGACCGTCGGCGTCGGTCAGGCCGAGTACGACATCGTCGCCGCGACGGACACCGTGCTCGTCGTCCTCTGCCCCGGCGCCGGCGACGGCATCCAGGCGATGAAGGCGGGGATCCTCGAGGTCGCCGACGTCCTCGTCGTGAACAAGGCCGACCTCGCGGGCGCCGACCGCCTGGTCCTCGACCTCGAGGAGGCCGTCCACATCCGCGAGCACACGAAGAAGCGCCCCGACGGCGCCTGGAGCGTCCCCGTCGTCGCCGTCAGCGCGGGGAAGGGGGAGCACCTCGACCTCCTCGCCGGCCACGTCGCGCGCCATCGCGCCTGGCTCGAGGAAGGGCGCCTCGCGGCCGTCCGGCGCTCGAAACGCCTCGCCCACGTGCGCCAGGTCGTCGAGGAGCGCCTCGACGAGGCCCTCTGGACCCGGGGCGGCCTCGCCGAACGGGCGGGGGCCCTCCTCGACGGGGGGCGCGCACCGTACGATGTCGTCGAGACCCTGGTCGCCGCGATCCTCGCGGGCGACGTCTCGTCCCGAGGAGCCCCGAAGCCATGAGCGCGACCCGAGTCACGACGCCCGTCCAGTCCGTCGACGCCCAGGCGGAGTGGGAGCTCGCCTACCGCTCCTCGAAGCTGCGCGACTGCGAGTTCACCACGCTCTCCGGCACGCCGTTGAAGCCCCTCTACGGGCCGGATGACGCGCCGATCGACCCCGCGCGCGACCTAGGGCTACCCGGCGCCTTCCCGTACACGCGCGGCGTCCACCCGACGATGTACCGCGGGCGCCTGTGGACGATGCGCCAGTTCGCGGGCTTCGGCAGCGCGAAGCAGACGAACGAGCGCTTCAAGTTCCTCCTCGAGCACGGTCAAACGGGCCTCTCGACCGCCTTCGACTTCCCCACGTTGATGGGGTACGACTCCGACCACGAGTACGCGCGCGGCGAAGTGGGGCAGGTCGGCGTCGCGATCAGCTCGCTCGAGGACATGCAGACGCTCTTCGACGGCATCCCGCTCGGCGAGGTGTCGACGTCGATGACGATCAACGGCCCCGCGCCGATCCTGCTCGCGTTCTACATCGCGTGCGGCGAGCGCCAGGGCGTGTCGCCGAAGGACCTGCGCGGCACGGTCCAGAACGACATCCTGAAGGAGTACCAGGCTCAGCACGCGTGGCTCGTCCCGGTCGAGCCCGCGCTGCGCATGATCACGGACGTGATGGGCCACTGCGCGAAGCACGTGCCGCAGTGGAACACGATCTCGATCAGCGGCTACCACATCCGCGAGGCGGGTTCGACGGCGGCGCAGGAGCTCGCGTTCACGCTCGCGAACGGGATGGAGTACGTCCGGCGCGGCCAGGCGGCGGGGCTCGACGTCGATCAGTTCGGACCGCGGCTCTCGTTCTTCTTCGACAGCCACCTCGACTTCTTCGAAGAGGTGGCGAAGTTCCGCGCCGCGCGCCGGATCTGGGCGCGCAAGATGCGCGACGTGTTCGGCGCGAAGGACCCGCGCTCGTGGATGCTGCGCTTCCACACGCAGACCGCGGGTGTGTCGCTCACCGCGCAGCAGCCCGAGAACAACATCGTGCGCACGGCGTTCGAAGCGCTGGCGGCGGTGCTCGGCGGGACGCAGTCGCTGCACACGAACTCGATGGACGAGACGCTCGCGCTGCCGACCGAGAAGGCCGTCAAGATCGCGCTGCGCACGCAGCAAGTGATCGCGGAGGAGATCGAGGTCGCGCACGTCGCGGATCCGCTCGCGGGCTCGTACTTCGTCGAGGCGCAGACGAATCGGCTCGAGCAGGAGGCCGAGACGTACTTCAAGGAGATCGAGAAGCGCGGCGGCGTCGTCGCGGCGACGGAGGCGGGCTGGATCCAGCGCGAGATCCACCGCTCGGCCGTGCAGTACCAGCGCGCGCTCGAGCAGGGCACGAAGCGCGTCGTCGGCGTCAACTGCTACCAGGAAGACGAGGGCAAGGGCCCGCAGATCGAGATCCTGCGCATCGATCCGAACGTCGAGCGCGAGCAGCACGCGCGGCTCACCGCGTTGAAGAAGCGCCGCGACGCCGCGAAGGCGAAGAAGGCGCTCGACGACGTGCGTGATGCGTGCAGCGGCAAGGACAACTTGCTCGAGCGCTTCATCGCGGCCGCGCACGCGGACTGCACGCTGGGCGAGATCGCGGACGTCTTGCGCGAGCGGTTCGGGAAGTACAAGGAGCCGAGGATCCTGTGAGCACGTCGCGCCTCGTCCTCGTCCGCTTCGGCGCCCTGTTCGCCTACCTCGGCGCGCACTGGGCCGGCGGACGCGCGATCGCGACGTGGACGAGCGCGTTCTCGAGCTCCGGGACGGAGAAGGCCGGGCTGCTCGACCTCGTCGGCTCGACCGCGGCCGCGGTGATGTCGTTCGCCGTGTTCGGCTGGTGCCTGCTCGCGGTCTGGCGCGGGTATCGCACGCGGCGCGAGAGCCAGTTCGCGCGCGATCGCCGCTCGATGGCCGACACGTTGCACACGCACGCGTACGAAACGCACTCCGACCACGCCCTCGCTCCGACGACCGCGGAAAGGAGCTCCGCTCGATGAAGCTCGCGTGGTCGATCGTCCTCTCCATCCTCGCCGTTCTCTCCGTGCTCCTCGGCTGGATGGGCGTGAAGTCGATCGCGCACGGCTTCGACGACGCCGCCGGCCTCTCGGACGGCACGAAGGGCGTCTACCTCCTGCTCGGCTTCTTCCAGCTCTTCGGCGCGGCGCTCGCGCTCTTTGGCCTCGTGCGCTTCGCGCGCACCTGGCGCATCCTCCCCGGCGCGTCGAGCGCGACGGAGCCCTCCACTTCGATCCGCGAACGCGCGCTCGCGAACCAGCGCGCGGCGCAGAGCTCTCAGCGCTAGACCCCGGACCCCCCGCATGAACGACCAGAAGATCCGCGTGCTCGTCGCGAAGCCCGGCCTCGACGGCCACGATCGCGGCGCGAAGACCGTCGCGAGCGTGCTCCGCGACCACGGCATGGAGGTGATCTACACGGGCCTCCACCAGACGCCCGAGATGATCGCCGAGGCCGCGCAGCAGGAGGACGTCGACGTCGTCGGCCTCTCGATCCTGTCCGGCGCGCACATGTCGCTCTTCCCCCGCGTGCGCGACGAGCTCGTGAAGCGCGGTCTCGGAGACGTGCTCCTGATCGGCGGCGGCATCATCCCCGGCGACGATGTCACGAAGCTCGAGAGCCAGGGCTTCGCCAAGCTCTTCGGCCCGGGCACGAACACCGAGGAGATCGCGAAGTACGTGATCGCCGAGATGGCGCGTCGTCGCGCCGCGACCGGAGGACGGCGATGAGCGAGCCGCGCGACATCCTGACGATCGACGAGGCCGCCGAGCTGCTCGGCGTCAGCGTCAAGACGTTCAACAAGGTCCTGCACACCGAGAACATCCCCGCGCGCAAGATCGGCCGCGAGTGGAAGTTCTCGCGCCAGGCGCTGATCGACTGGGTCGGCAGCGGGCGCTCGCAGGACTTCTACGACGGTGTGAACGGTCCGGCGGACGAAGCGGGCGAGCCGCGACGCGAGCTTCTCCCGCACCCCGGCCCGAACTCGACCCACGCGCGCGACGACTCGAACGGCACGACGGCGAAGCCGCGCGAGCGCCGCACCGCGGGCTGGTCGATCGACCTCGACTGAGCGAGCGCGTGGCGCGCGCGATGCGCGTCACGCTCACGACGTTCCCGACGCTTCTCACGCTCCACGCTTAGCAAGCCCATCACGCTCATCACGCTCACGAACACGCGACTCGAGCCCTCGACGCCACTCACCCCACACGCCGCGCTCCCCACGACCGACTCGACCGCTCGCTCCTCTCCACACACCCCGCACGTTCCGCTCCGCGCTCCGAGGGCACTCCGTCCCGCGCGCCGAGCCCGACGAACCCCCTCGACATGCAGACCGAAGCCCCGACGCCCTACACGCTGCCCGCGATCCGCCACGCCTTCGACCTGACGGAGGACCAGCGGATGATCCGCGACTCCGTGCGCCAATTCGCGCTCGACGAGGTCGCGCCGATCGCCGAGGAGATCGACGAGAACCACCGCTTCCCCGTCGAGACGTGGAAGAAGATCGTCGACATGGGCCTTCCGGGGATCCCGTTCCCCGAGGAGCTCGGCGGCTCGAACGGCGGGCATCTCTCGTACTGCCTCGCGGTCGAGGAGCTCTCGCGCGTGTGCGGCTCTACGGGCCTGACGCTCGCGGCGCACGTCTCGCTCGGCACGTTCCCGATCTTCAAGTGGGGGAGCGATCGCCTGCGGAACACGTATGTGCCGAAGCTGATCGCGGGCGAGTTCATGGGCGCGTACGGCCTGACCGAGCCGAACGCGGGCTCCGACTCCGGCGGCACGGAGACGACCGCGCGCCGCGAAGGCGACTTCTACGTGCTCAACGGCGCGAAGTGCTTCTGCACGAACGCGAACTACGCCGGCACGTTCATCGTGACCGCGGTCACGGACCCCAAGCTCGGCGCGAAGGGCATCAGCGCGTTCGTGATCACGCGCGACACGAAGGGCTTCAGCGTCGAACCGGGCGAGAAGAAGCTCGGCATGCGCGGCAGCGACTGGGCGAGCCTGATCTTCCAGGACGCGCGCATTCCGAAGGACCAGCTGCTCGGGCCCGAGGGCGAGGGCTTCAAGACCTTCATGAAGACGCTCGACGGCGGGCGCATCTCGATCGGTGCGCTCTCGCTCGGCATCGCGCAGGGCGCGTACGACGTCGCGCTGAAGTACGCGCAGGAGCGCGAGGCGTTCGGCAAGCGGCTCAGCGACCAGCAAGCCGTGCAATTCAAGCTCGCGAGCATGGCGGTCGACATCGAAGCCTCCCGCCACCTCGTCTACCACGCCGCGCGCCTGAAGGACGCGAACCAGCCGTACGTGAAGGAAGCGGCGATGGCGAAGCTGATGGCGTCGGAGTGCGCGATGCGCGTGACCTACGACGCGATCCAGATCCACGGCGGCTACGGCTACTCGCGCGAATACCCCGTCGAGCGCATGTGGCGCGACGCGAAGCTGTGCGTGATCGGCGAAGGAACGAGCGAAATCCAACGCCTGATCATCTCGCGCCAAATCCTGAAGTCGCGCGGCTGAGCCCACGCTCTCCACCGCGCCCGCCCCCGAGCGGCTCCATTCGAGAGGGTGCGCACCGCGCGCCACTCCCTCCCCGCCTCTCGCTCGATGCTGAGAGCAACTTGAACTCCGTGCAGGCTCGGGCCGGTCCTCCGGCCCGAGCCTGCACGGAGTCCGGAATGCGGAGCATCCGAATGTGTTCCGTTGCTTCCCTTCGCCCTTGATCGCCCCATCCGGCAATTGCGCTCCCGGCCGACACCACCTCCTTCGCTCCGACAGAAAAACCTCCAGTTCGCCGCGCCCGCCCGCGCGCGCCGAGGACTCCAACACCGACCGTCGTCGAGTCGACGACAACACGACGAGTCCTCTCTCCCACCGGCCTGTCCTCGACGCGCGCCATGTCCCGAGTCCTCCAACGCGGTTGCCCCCTTCGCAGCCTCGCGATCCTCGTCGCGCTCGCGGTTCCAATCTCGGCGCGCTCCCAAGCCCCCGACCCCATCCTCGGCACCTGGCTCGGCACCGCCGGCTGCCCCGACAACCGCACGGTCTTCGGCCTCGACGTGCGCGCGAGCTCCGACGGCACGCTCACCGCTCGCCTCACGCTGGAAGCGATGAACACCTTCGGCGAGCCGCTCTCGTCCTTCACCGCGAAGGGCGCCGGCCGCTACGCCCTCCCCGACCTCGGCCTCGAACTCACCCTCGACGGCAGCACTCTCCGCGGCACGCTCGCCAACGGCGCGCCGATCGAGCTGTCGCGCAGCCACACTCTCCCAACCGACGCTCCGCTCCCGACCGACCTTCCCATCGGCCCCGACCTCGCCTGGGAGCTCCAACTCGGCTCCGCCGCATGGTCGACGCCCGCCGCGCGCGAGACCGTGATCTACCTCGGCACCACCGGCGGCGTGCTCCACGCCGTGAACGCGACCGACGGCTCGCTCGCCTGGACCGCGCCGATCGGCCGCCCGATGTTCGGCGCGCCGCTCGCGACGGACACCGGCGTCTTCGTCGTCGCCGACGACGGCTACCTCCACGCGCGCGCGCCCGACGACGGTCGCGAACTGTGGCGCCACGACCTCGGCGACGCGCGCGTCCCGCGCGTGCTCCCGCATCCTTCCGTCTACGACTACGACCACGACGCACCGACCCCAGTGCTCGCGAACGGCGTGCTCTACGTCGGCTCGGCCGACGGCGCGCTCCACGCGGTCGACGCCGCGACGGGCGCGCAGGTCTGGCGCGCGCCCGCGAAGGGCAAGGTGCGCGCGAGCGCCGCCGTGTGCGGCGATCGAATCGTGTTCGGCACCCTCGACGGCGAGCTCGCGTGCGTCGAGCGCGCGAGCGGCCGCGACGTCTGGCGCAAGGACGCCGCGGGCGGAGTGACGAGCGCGCCGACGCTCCTCGGCGGCCGCCTCGTCGTCGGAACGCGCGGCAGCGTCCTCGCGGGTCTCGACCCCGCGACGGGAGAGACGAGCTGGCGCATCGGCTTCTGGGGCTCGTGGGTCGAGTCGAGCCCGGTCGAGCTCGGCGACGGCCTCGCCGTCGTCGGCTCGAGTGACCTGCGCCGCGTGCTCGCGTTCGATCCGCGCGACGGCCGCGCCGTGTGGCGCGCGGACGTGTTCGGCTGGTCGTGGGGGCGGCCCATCGTGCGCGGAGACGTCGTGCTCGTCGCGACGACGGGCGTCGCGCCGTACTCGATCCGGCACGTCGCCGCGCTCACGGGCCTCGACCGGCGCACGGGGAAGCTCCTCTGGCGTCGTCCGTTCGCGCGCCCCGAGGGCGCGTTCTGCTGGGGCTACGCGGGCGGCGGGGCGCTCGTCGCCGACCGATACGTCGTCGCCGATCTCTCCGGCGTGCTGCGCGCGCTCGCGCTCGACTGAGGTTCACGCCGCGCGCTCGCCGCAGTCGTCGCGCGCGGAGTTCCCCGCGCCGATCGCACGATCAGTTCACGGGCGCGAAGCGCGCGAGCACGGGCTGGCTCGTGTTCACGACGCGGCCCGACGCGAGGTTCCGAATCTGCACGAGGACGCGGCCTGGAGCGGACAGCTCGAGCACGGCGTCCTCGGACGGGAGCTCGCAGCTCGCGACCCCGTCCGCGTCCGTACGCGCGACCACGCGGCCGCCGACGGAGAGCTCCACGCCGGAGAGGGCGGGCAGGTGTTCGAGCGCGGAGTCGAGCTCGCTCCCGCGCGCTCGATCGAGGAGCGGCTCGGCATCGCGCGCGACGACGAGCGCGCCACGGCCCGGGGAGAGCTCGGCGAGCAGCACGAGCTCGCCCTCGACCTCGCGCAGGTCCGCGCGCGTCCCGAGGCGCGGCGCGCAGCCGTCCGCGAGGAGCGCCCAGCGCCAGCGCGGGCCCGGATCCGAACCGATCACCGCGTCGCCGTTCGGGACGGAGGTGAGGAACGGAGCGGCGTGGCGATCCGCGAGCACGAGCAGCGTCGCGTTCGCGACGGCGAGGCCCGATGCCTCGCGCACGACGACGCGCACCGGGAGCGCGTCTGCCCCGAGCTCGAACACGACGGGATCGCACGGCACGTCGAGCTCGCGAAACTCCGGCTCGGCTGCGCGATCTTCGCGCAGGAAGGCGAGCGCGTATCGGCCGCGCGGCAGGTCCGCGAAGCGCCGCGTCCCGTCACGCTCGAGCGACGGCTTCATCCACGAGCCCGCGCCGATCGTCGTCCAACGATCGATCGCGCCGTGATCCGTCGACCACAGGTGCAGCGTGCCGCGCGTCTCGTTGTCGAAGCCCGGACCGTCGAGGCGCGCGATGAGCTCGTGGAGCTCGCCCGCGTCCGCGAACACGACGTCGTGCAGGTCGGTGACGCCGGGCGGGAGCTCGAGGTCGTAGCGCAGCCCTTCGCGGCCCGTCGGCGTGAAGCAGGCGAGCCATTTCCCCGGCGCGAGTCCCGCGATCTCCACGACGCCCTCGTCGCTGCCGAGCCCGCCCTTCCACCGCTCGATCGGGCCCGGCGCGCCCGCCGCGTCGCGCGGGACGAGGAGCCAGGGCACGCGGGGGAGCGGCCGAGCCGACGCGTCGACGAGCCGCGCGCGCAGCGTCGCTTGGGTCGGCGCGGCGGCGGGGCGCTCGGCGCTCGGCGCGTCGGCGGCGGGCTCCGAATCGGCCGCGACGATGCGCTCGATGTCCGCGACCGGGATGGGGGGACGCCCTTCCATCTCCGCACCTTCGACCGGGTCGGGCGCGCTCGCGGTCGCGTCCGACCCGCCGGGCGCCGCCTGTCGGCCGAGGAACGAGAACACGATCCAGCCGCACGCGAGCCCCAGCGTGAGGGAGAGGACGAGGCGCTGCAGGAGCCGCTTGTCGGACGGACGCATGGCGGGATCGTACGAAGCGAGCGCTCCGGGAGCGACGACCCGCCGAGGGGCACACGATGTGCGCCCAATCGAGTGGGACGAGCCCTTGCCCCGCCTCGCCGCGCCCGGCACGCTGCGCGTTCCTCCCTGATGCGTCGATTGCTCCCGATCCTCGTCGCCCTCGCCGCCGCATGCGCGGCGACTGGGCCCGAACCGGCGCTGCGTCTCGGCGTTCCGGGGCTCTCCGCGGACGTCGAATCGGAGCTGCGGGTCGCGCAGGGCGCGCTGCAGTCGGCGTCGAGCTCGGCGCGCGCGTGGTGCGACCTCGGCGAGGCGTGGCTCGCGGCCGCGCGCGGCTCGTACGAGCTCGAGGCCGTGCGCCGCGCGCGCGCGTCGTTCGTCCGCGCGCGCGTCCTGGCGCGCGGCGAGGACGCGGCGCGCGCTCGGCGCGGCGAGATCGAGGTCGACGTGTTCCGCGAGCGCATCTCGGACGCCCTCGCGCTCGCCGAGCGCGCCCGCGCGGACTTCCCGTCGGACGCCGGGCTCGTCGCCGCGCGGATCGTCGCCTTGCTCGCGAGCGAGCGCCCGGCGGACGCGCGCGCCGCGCTCGAGGAGCTCGAACGCAACGGGCCGCCGAACGCGGAGCTCCGCGCGCGGGTCGAGCTCGCAAACGGCGCGGTCGAGGCCGCCGGGCGGCTGCTCGACGGCGCGCCGGGCACAGCGAATGCCGCGCGCGCGCAGTCGGAGCTCGCCGCCGCGCTCGTGCGCGACGGGAAGGCGCGCGCGGCGCTCGAACGGCTCGAGCGCGATGCCGGGCGGACGGAGCACGGGCCCGAGGCGCGGCGCGTGCTCGAGCTCGCGCGCGCGGCGACCGAGCTCGCGATCGCCGAGGCCGAGAAGGACGAACGGTTCGCGCGCGCGGCGCTCGAACGCTGCACGCGCTTGCGCGCGGAAGCCGCGTCGCCGATCGCGAACGCGCTCGCGGCGCGGGCGGCGCGCGCTCTCGGGGCGGAGGACGAGGCGAGGTGGTTCGCGCACGCGGCCGAGGTCGTCCTGCGCCGCGCGGCGGAGGCGGGCGAGCTCTACGCGCTCGGACCGCTCGCGCGGCTCCTCGTCGACACCGGGGGCGACCTCGACGAGGCGTCGGAGTTCGCGCGGCGCTGGGCGCAAGGCACGCCGCGCGTCGAGGCGCGCGCGCTGGTCGAGCACATCGAGCTCCTGCGCGCGCGGCGGTGAGGCGCGCTCGGCGGAGAGCGGTCCTGCGCGCGACCGTGCGCCGACCTGCCGGCGGATCGAGCCGTCGCGCGCTTCCACGCGCCGC
This sequence comes from Planctomycetota bacterium, assembly GCA_016714045.1. Classification (GTDB taxonomy): domain Bacteria; phylum Planctomycetota; class UBA1135; order UBA1135; genus JADJNY01. The sequence continues at coordinate 619,443 of JADJNY010000002.1, forward strand.
GTCTGGACACCGCGCGCCGCATCGAGGAGGCTCGTGGCCACTCGGCGCCGACCCCAGCATGAGCCACGCAAGCGACGCAACGACGAGGAGGAAGGACTCGGTGATCGCCGGCGCGCGCCCGTTGCGGCCCTTCGTCCTCGTCCTCGCGCTCGGCGTGTCCGTCGGGCTCTCGTGCGCGGCGAACTTCGTGCTGTTCGGGAGCGAGTTCCTCCGCGCGTCGACGGCGTGGAGCGGCGAGCTCGTCAACGGCACGCTGGTCGCGAACCTCGTTCTGATCGCCGTCGTCGTCGCGGGCGTGCTCGTCGGCGTCGGCGGAGCGCGCGCTCCCGAGCTCGGTCTCCGCGCGCGCACGCTCCTCCCGGCGCTCGGCGGAACGCTCGCGGCGTGGGGCGTCCTGAACGTCCTCGCACTCGGGGCCGTCGTCGCGGCGGGCGCGCCGATCGAGTGGTCCGGCGTCGTCGCGGCCGACGGCGCGGCGCTCCCGCTCCTCGGCGAGGTCCTCGGGCAGCTCTTCGGGAACGCGCTCTACGAGGAGCTCCTCTTCCGCGGCGTGCTCCTGACGCAGTGCGCGCTCCTCTTCGCGGCGCGCGGTCGAGGCGGTCTCGTGCTCGCGCTCGTCGTGTCGCAGGCGATTTTCGCGCTGCAGCACGTGCCCAACCGCGTCGCGTTCGATCAGTGGGCCGATCCCGCGGGCGCGGCGCTCGACCTCCTCGCGCTCTTCGTCTCCGGGTTGTGCTTCAGCGGCGTGTTCCTGCGCACGCGCAACCTGCTCCTCGCGGTGGGGCTCCACACGCTCGTGAACGTGCCCTGCCTCTTCGTCTCCGGACCGCAGTGGGTGCATCCTGCCGGCATGGCGCTCGTGCTGCTCGTCGCGATGCTGCTCGGTCCTCGTCTCGTCCCCGCGCGCACGTCGAGCGCGAGCCCGCCAGCCGGAGTCCTCACGACATGAACGCAACGCCGTCTTCCTCGTCGAACGAAGCCCTCGCGCGCGTCGTCAGCGGCCCCGCGTCGAACGCGCCCGTCCCGTGGATGCCGCGCACGCTGCAGGCCGGACCGTGGACGATCACGGCGCTCTCCGACGGTTTCCTGCGCCTCGACGGTGGTGCGATGTGGGGCGTCGTGCCCGCGAACCTGTGGCGCGCGTGGACGCCGCCCGCGGAGGACAACACGATCCTGATGGCGCTGCGTCCGTTCCTCGCGGTGAACGGCGCGCACAAGGTCGTGATCGAGCCCGGCGTCGGACAACGCTGGGAGGAAAAGTGGCGGAAGATCTACCACTTGCTGCCGACGGAGACGCTCGTCGCGACGTTGCGCGCGTGCGGCGTCGCGCCGGCCGACGTCACGCACGTGATCGGCTCGCACTGCCACTGGGACCACGTCGGCGCGCAAGTGATCGAGAAGGACGGCGCGCTCGCGCCGCTCTTCCCCAACGCGAAGCACTACGCGCCGGCGATCGAGCTCGCGATGGCGAAGAAGCCCGGCCACGCGCGGTCGGGGAGCTACCGCGCCGACGACGTGACGCCGATAGAGCGCGCGGGGTTGTACGAGGGCGTCGAGGGTTCGCGGGAGCTGCTCCCCGGCCTCGAGATGCACGTCCTCGGCGGCCACAGCGACGGCGTGTCCGTGATCACGCTCAACGAACGCGGCCCGGGCGAGCGCGCGATCTTCTGGGGCGACGTGGTGCCGACGGCGCACCACATCCAGCCGCCGTACATCATGGCGTACGACCTCGACGTCGTGCGCAGCTTCGAGGTGCGCTCCGCATGGCTCGAATGCGCTGCGAGCGAGCGGTGGATCGGGCTCTTCTACCACGACGCGGATCACGCGTTCGGGCGGATCGTGAAGGACGGGAAGCGGTATCGGTGCGAGCTCGTCTGACGGGCGCGTGTCACGCGCCGCTGGCGAGCTCGACGAGCTGCGGCACGCGCGCGCCGGGCGCGACGCTCGCGAGCACGTCGCACGCGATCACGAGGTGATGCCGCGTGTGCACCGCTCCGAAGCGCAGCCACTGCCGCGCGTCGAGCGGCCCGAGGATCTGGTGGGGGACCTTGAGCTCGCTCGCGACGAGCTGCGCCGCGTCGATCGTCGCGAGCTCGCGCTTGCCGTCCTCGAGCCACTGCACGAGCAGGGCGCGCTCCACTCTCTCCGGCGGACGCACCATGCGCGGCGCCTGCGCTTCGCCGCGCGGGAGCCTCCCAGCGGCGAGCAGCTCGAGCGCGCGCGGATGCGGCTCGCCGCCCTTCACGACGAGCATGCCGCTCCCCTTCACGAGGCTCTTCAGGTTGCGCAGCACGAGCTCGTTCGCGAGCGCGACGTGCGCGATGTGCTGCTCCGCCGACCAGCCCGACACGCTCGGCACGACGGTCGAAAGCACGTTCGCATCGAGCGCGAGCAGCGCATCGATCGTTCCTTGGAGCGCGCTCAGCGCGGCGAGGTCGCGGGCGGGGTCGAGAGTCGGCATGCGCGCGGGATGGTAGGGGCCCGCGCGCCGCGTGGGAAGCGCGCTACCAGTCGATCGTCCACCCGTTCGTCGCGTTGAACGTCTCGGGCGGGCAGAACGCCGCGGCCGCGTTGCGGTAGTACGTCTGGTAGTAGCGCCGCGCGCCGCTCCCGACCGTCACGCCGCCGCGCGCGGAGAGCGTCACGGTGTCCGTCGAGTCGGGGAACGCGGAGGCACCCGCGACGTTCGCCCGCGTCCGCAGACGCAGCAGCGTCCCGCCCGCGCAGCGCACTCCGTCGCCGAACACGACGTCGGCGAGCGCGTCGCCCTGCAGGTAGATGCACGACACGACTGCCGGCATGCCCGCGCCGTGGAGCACGACGTCGTCCGCCGCGGCCGCTCCGGTCGCCGCCAGGCTCGCGCCGTTCGCGTTCACCGAGTTCGCGCAGCCGTTCCCGGCCGCACCGTCGTTCGCGCACGGGCACGGCGTCGTGTGGTCGGCGAGGAGCCCGTCGCCCGCGCAGAACGCCGCGAACACCGGCGTCGGCGCCGTGACGATGAAGCAGGCCCACGCGACGTCGAACGCGCCGGCCTTGACGAGGGTCACCGGCGTCGTGATGACTCCGTCCGAGATCGTGCAGTCGCACGTCACGTTCGCGAGCACGTTGCTGTTCGAGAGCGCGTTCGGGAAGTCGAGCACGGCTCCGCCCGTGTAGTTCTCGTCGACGTTCGCGTCCCCGTTCGAGTTCGCGGTGTTGTAGTTCGAGATCGCTGCGTAGTACGTCCCCGGCGCGAGCACGCGCGCGACGCGCGACTGGATCGTCCCGCCGGCGTCGTCGTTGTGTGCCGTCGGCACCGGGGCGAAGGCGGCGTCGTACAGGTAGATCTCCGTGTCCGACGTCGTCGTCCCGATCGTCGAGACCGTGATCAAGCCGGGCGTGAACGCCGTCGGAACCACGACCGGCGTCACGCTCGACGAACTCAGGGTCGCCGCGTAGTCGGCCGTCGTCGTTGCATTGCCGGCCACGCGGTAGACGATGCGGCTCGACGAAGTGCTCGCTCCGTACCACTGCACGAGGTAGGGCGGGTTGGTCGTGTTCCCGCTCGTCTGCAGCACGTTGTCCGTGCCTGGCGTCGGAACGCCCGCGATCTGCGCGAGACCGCGGATCGTCCCGACCTGCCCCGGGGTCGCGCTCGTCAGCGTCAGGCGGAAGCGCGCGAGCCCTGCGCCTTGCGCGCAGGTCGAAACGTCGAAGTAGTCGGCGGAGGCCGCTCCCGGCGTCACCGTGTTCGTGCCGGTGGAGCTGCCTGTGATCACGTCGCCGGGTGCGAGGCAGACGAGCGCGTTCGCCGCCGGCTTCGTGTCGTTCGGTTCGAGCTCGGGGAACGTGGTCTGCGCGAGCGCCGGCGCGCCGAGCGCGCACGCGAAGAGGAGTCGGGGTGTACGCATGGTTCGTCCGCGGGGGAAAGGCGCGGAGCGCGTCCTCGTGACGCGTCGCGCGCTTTCATCGAGGATCCACGACGCGGAGCGCGCTCACCAGAGGCCGCGCACCTCGCCGTGGGGCTACGAACAGTGTCGGTCGCGAACGACGCGCAGGGCCCAGTGCGCGCGCGTCACCACGTGATCTGCAGTGCGTTCGTGATGTTGTACGTCGCAGGCGCGCAGTACGCGGCCGCGTTGCGGTAGTAGTTCTGGTAGTAGCCCGTGAGCCCGCTCCCCGGCGTCGTCCCGCCGCGCACGGACACCGGCACGCCGCTCGGCTGCGGATAGCTCGCGGTCCCCGCGACGTTCTGCACGACGCCCAGGCGCACGATCGGCGCCTCGACGCAGCGTACGCCGTCGCCGAACGGGATCCCGGTCGCGACGTTCGACCCGCCCTTCAAGAAGAGCGACGTCGACGTCAGAGGCATGTGCGACGCCGTGAGCACGATCGTGTCGGGGTTCGTCGTCCCCGTCTGCACGAGGAGGCCGCCCGCCGCGTCGGCGGAGTTCGCACAGCCGTGGCCGAGCGCGCCGAAGTTCGCGCACGGGCATCCGACCGTGAGGAACGGATCCGCGCCGTCGCCCGCGCAGTACGACGGTCCGGGCGTCGAGGGCGTGCCGAGGTACCAGAGCGCCGCGGTCGGATCCGTGTGGCACAAATCGAGGAGGCGCGTCGCCACCTTCAGCGAACCGGTCGGGTTGGGATGCGTTCCGTCCGAGTTGTAGTCGGAGCACAGCCACGTGAGCCCGTCGCTGCGCGGCGTCGTCCCGTCGGCCCACGTGTACGGGCCCCACGCGATCCACGGCGCGACGACGGGGCCGAGGCTCGCGTCGTAGTTGAGCGCGGGCGAGCCCACGATCTGCTGTTCGATCGTCCACTTCACCGCGAAGCCGCTCTCGTACGCGTACGGCTCGGGGTTGAGCAGCGTCGTCGCGTAGCCCGCGTAGATGCGCGACGAAAGGTACGCGAGGCGCACGTTCGGGTAGCGGCTCTTCACGATCTGCAGGATCGTCACGAGGTAGCCCTGGAGCTGCTGCGTCGCGAGCGGGAACCCGCCGCCCGGCCCCGCGATCGCCTCCTTGAGCCAGATCACCTGCAGCTGCGCGGGCGACGCGCCGGCGGCGGCGAGCTGGGAATCGACGTAGCTCCAGTACGGCGCGGTCGGGTCCGCGATCACGGCCGCCGACTGTCCGCCTTGCGCGCACTGGACGAGCTGCACGTGCGCATCGCGCAGCGTGTCCGCGCTCGCGAGCGGCATGAGCTGGCTCCACTCGTTGACCGTGTTCGACATGCCGATCGAGGCGAACACGATCCGCCCCGTGGGGGAGGGCGCGCCGCTCGCGTCGCGCGGCACCACATAGGTGGCCTCGGAGAGCCCGGCGGCTTCGTGCGCGCTCGGGCGGACGTTCGTGCCGCCCGGATACAGACCGCCTTGGTAGCCGAGGTGGAAGCCGGCGCCGAGGTCGTCGAGCGGCACGAAGCCGACCGAGGTGTTCGTGCAAATCTGCGCGGGGGCGACCGCGGCGAGGGCCGCGAGGAAGAACAGCGTCGGGAGGCTCTGCATGTCGTGCTCCGTTCGTGGGGCTCTCTCGGAGTGTATGCTCCCGCCGATCTTCCGGTCGCGCTCGCTCCCTCCCTTCCAGGTCTGCTTCAGGAATGCGCCTCGTCTCCCTCTGCCCCAGCCTCACGGAGCTCGTCTTCGACCTCGGCCGCGGTCCCGACCTCGTCGGGATCACCGAGTGGTGCGTGCACCCCGCGGAGGGTGTCGCGAAGGTGGAGAAAGTCGGCGGAACGAAGAACCCCAAGGTCGCGCGCATCGTCGAGCTCGATCCCGACCTCGTGCTGATGAACGACGAGGAGAACCGGCGCGAGGACGCGGACGCGCTCGTCGCGGCAGGCGTGCGGATCCTTTCGAGTCTGCCGCGCGACTGCGCGGGGACGGCGGAGATGGTGCGCTCGATCGGCGACGCGCTCGAGCGTCCGCACGAGGCCGAGCAGATCGCGCGGGAGATCGAACAGCGCAGCGCGCGCGTCGTCGCGAACGCGAAGGGCCGCAAGCCCATGCGCTTCGCGTACCTGATCTGGCGCAAGCCGTGGATGGCCGCGAGCGGCGACACGTTCGCGAGCGCGCTGCTCGCGCAGGCGGGCGGCGAGAACGTCTTCGCGTCGCGCGGGGAGCGCTATCCGGAGATCACGCCAGAAGAGCTCGCGCGTGCGGCGCCAGACCGCGTGTTCCTCTGCACCGAGCCGTTCCCGTTCGAGGCGAAGCACGTGGAGGAGCTCGCGCAGCTCACACACCTCCCGCCTGATCGCTTCGTGATCGCCGACGGCGAGTACCTCTCCTGGCACGGCAGCCGAACGCCAGCCGGCATCGACTACGCCGAACGCTTGCTCCGTTAATGGAACTCGGCGCTCGCACGGGCCGGTCCTCCGGCCCGTGCGAGCGCCGAGTCCGGAATGCGGAGCATCCGAATGTGTTCCTTTGCTTTCAGTCTCCTTGTCTTCCCATCTGGCAATTGCGCTCCCGACCGACCCTGCCTTCCGCCTGGCGGTCATATCGCGGAAGGGTTCGCACTCGATGTCGATCGGGAGCGCAATTGCCAGATGCAGAAACACGGAGAAAGGGACGCAACGGAACACATTCGGATGCTCCGCATTCCGGACCCCGCACAAGCCCGGGCCGGAGGACCGGCCCGGGCTTGCGCGGGGTTCTATTTGCTCTCAGCAACGGTTGGCTTCGCACTCGGGACCAGCACTCGGGGCGAGCACTCGGCACGCGCACTCGGCACCCATACCCGCCGCCACCTTCCCGCGCCTGCCCTCACCCGCGCAACACCGTTCCCGCTCGCGCCCCCGTGTGCTCGCCGTGACGCACGGTCAACACCCCGTCGACGAACACATACTCGATCCCCGTCGGCTTCCTCCGCGGCTCCGTGAACGTCGTCTCGTCCTTCACGCGCGCGAAGTCGAACAGCACGAGGTCCGCGAAGAACCCGCGCTCGATCCGTCCGCGACGCACGAGCTGAGCGCGCTCAGCCGGCATCGCGGCGAGCTTCTTCACCGCGCTCGCGAGGTCGAGCGCTTTCCGGTCGCGGCAGAACTCGCCGAGCACGCGCGCGGCCGTGCCGAAGCTCCTCGGGTGCGGGTTCGAGCTCTCGCCCGCGGGCCGCACGAGCCTCTGGACGTAGCCGTCGGAGCCGACCATCACCAGCGGGTGAGCCAGGACCCGCGCGACGTTCTCGACGCTCATCGCGTGTCCGATGTAGCTCGCGCTGCCGTGCTCGGCGGCGACCACGTCGAGCAGCGCGTCCACGGGCTCGCACCCACGCGCCGTCGCGACGTCGGTGATCGTCTTCCCGCCGAAGGGCGCCAGCTCGCCCGACAGCTCGCTAGCGATCTGAACGAGCTCGAACCCGCCCGGCTCCTGCTCGACCTTCTCGACGATCTCGGGGCGCATGCGTGCGCGCAGCGTGGGGTCGGCGATGCGCCGCGCGAGCTCCGCGTTGCCGCCTTCGCGCGCCCACGCCGGGAACAAGATCGTCAGCGTCGTCGAGTACGCCGTGTACGGGTAGACGTCGGCGAGCACGTCGTGCCCGCTCGCGCGCGCGTCGACGACCCGCTGCAGCGCGGGCTCTTGCTTCCACCAGTTGCCGCGCCCGGCGCACTTCAAGTGCGAGATCTGCAGGCGCACGCCCGTCGCGCGCGACACGGCGATCGCCTCGTCGATCGCCTCGAGCAGCGTCTGGTCTTCGTTGCGCATGTGCGTCGCATAAAGGCGGCCGCGCCTTGCGACGACGCGCGCGAGCGGGTGGAGCTCGTCGGGCGGCGTGTAGATGCCGGGGACGTATTCGAGCCCGCTCGACAGGCCGACGGCGCCCTCGTCGAGCGCCTCCTCGAGCTCGCGCACCATCGACGCGAGCTCGTCCGGGTTCGGCTTGCGATCTCCGTCACCGATCGCGTTCGAGCGCAGCGTTCCGTGCCCGACGAGCAGCGCCTGGTGGATCGACGGGCGCGCGGCCTCGACCTCGCGCAGGTATTGCGCGACCGAGATGCGCTCCGTGCGCTCCTTCCCGTCCGCTGTGCGCGGCGCGGCGGAGCCGCCGCAATTGCCCGTGACCTCGCACGTGTAGCCCTGCAGCACGCGCGAGTCGGCCGTCGGCACGGAGCGGATCTCGCGGTCGGAGTGCGAGTGGATGTCGACGAAGCCGGGCGCGACGCACAGACCGCGCGCGTCGAGCACCTCGCGCGCCGACGAGCGCGCGAAGGAGCCGATCGCGGCGATCGCGCCGGCCCGCAGCGCGACGTCGGCGACGCGCGGCGGACCGCCCGATCCGTCGACGAGCGTTCCGCCCTGGATCACGAGGTCGAACGGCTCCGAGACGGTCCAGCGCGCGCACGCCGACGCGGCGAGCGCGCCACCGAGCGCGCTGGCGGCGCGCAGGAACGCGCGGCGATCGAGCGCTCCCGCCGAATCCGGATGAGCGCGAGGACTGAGCGCGTCACGATCCGCGGAAGCGCGGGCGGCAGGGGACGGCGCGCTCGCATCGCGCCCGCATGTCGCGGCGTGCTTCACGTCGCGTGCACCCCGAGGCCGTGCTCCGCGAGCGTGCGGAACCGTCCGCGTTCGAGCGTGAAGCCGCCGCGCGCGAAGTCCTTGGCGAGGTCCATGTGCCCATCGAGGTCGAGCCAACGCGTGGCGCTCGACGCGTACGCGGCGTGGAGCGCGGCCGAGATGCCGACGACGCTTTCGTCCATGCAGCCCCACATGAGGCTCACGCCCTCGTTGCGCGCGAGCGCGGAGAGGCGCAGCGCGGACGCAAGCCCGCCACACTTCATGAGCTTCACTACCCAACCGGAGCACGGCCGCGGATCGCGCAGGAGCTCGCGCGCGTCGGCATCGCCGTGAAGGCTCTCGTCGGCGAGGACGTGCGTGCGCATCTCCATCGGAAGGCGGCGCAGCGCGTGGAAGTCGGCGCGGTTCACGGGTTGCTCCAGGAACTCGACGCCGAACGCGTGCGTGCGCTCGAAGAAGAGCGGCACCTCGTGCGGGGCGTAGCCGCCGTTCGCGTCCGCCCGCAGCACGATGCGCGCGCCGAACTCGGCGCGGAGCTCGCGCAGGCGCTCGACGTCGAGCGCGAGGTCCTCGCCGACCTTGATCTTGAGGCAGCGATAACCGCGCTCGACGTGCTCGCGCGCGAGCGCGAGCGTCTCCGTGACGTCCGCGATGCCGACGGTGACCGACGTCTCGAGCTCCTTGTGCGCGCGCCCGAGTAGGTCGACGAGCGGCGCCTCCATCAGCTTCGCCCACAGGTCGTGGAGCGCCATGTCGAGCGCCGCGCGCGCGCCCGGCGCAGCGGGGAAGGCGTCGTCGATGCGCTTCACGAGCACGTGGACGTCGAGCGCATCGCACCCGGCGAGCCAGCGCGCCTTCTCGAGTGCTCCGCGGCACGCGTCGAAGCTCTCGCCGGTGATCGACACCTCGGGCGTGGCGCTCCCGAGGCCGCTCGCGCCGTTCTCGGCGACGAGCTCGACGCGCAGCATGCGCACGGCCTCGGTGCGCTCGCCCGCGATCGAGTAGGGCCGCACGAGCGGCACGTCGACCGAGCGGACGTCGAGGCGCTGGATCCTCATCTGCGGCGCTCGGCCTCGAGGTGCGCGCGGATCGCGGGAACGAGGCGCGCCGCGCCTTCGCGCAGCGGATAGACGGCGGGCAGGTGCGTCTCGCGCTCGACGGCGGCGCGCGCGGGTTCGAACTGGTGCTCGGCGAGGTGCTCCTGGTTCAGCGCGAGGCCGAGCACGCGCGCACCGTACATCCCGATCAGCGCGAGCTCGCTCGGGAGCGGCGGGATCCGGTTGCCGAGGTGCTCCTGGTCCTCGAAGAACTCGCGCGCGGGCGCGTGCTGGAGGATCGCGGCGCGTGATTCGGCCGAGAGGAGGAGTTCGGCGCCGCACGGCCCGGACGGGTTGCGCAGCGCGGACTGGCCTTCGATCAGGATGACGTCGGGCGTGAGGTCTCGGTCGCAGCGCAGAATCGCGTGCTCGAGCTCGCCGCTGACGAAGTCGTTGGGCGTCGAGTCGAGGACGAAGCCGTGCTCGATGCCCTGTAGCCAGCCGGTCTGGCCCGTCGCGACGATCGCGGCGCGCACGCCCTCCGCCTTCAGTGCGTCGGCGATCATGTGGCACGTCGTGCGCTTGCCGAGCGCGCAGTCCGTGCCGAGCACGGGGATGCGCGGTGCGCGCACGTTGCGGATCGCGCCGGACCAGAAGTGGAGCTCGCGACGCGGCTTCGGCTTGCGCACGTCGAGGAGCTCCGCGCCGCTTGCGCGCGCGGCCGCGACGAACGCGGGATCGTCGGAGAGGAACTCGTGGAGCCCGTTCACGACGCCGATGCCGCGCTGCACGAGCGGGAGGAGCGCGCGCTTCATGTCGTCGGGGAGCACGCCGCCGCTCGTCGCGACGCCGATCACGCAGTACTTGGGCGGCGTCGCCAAGGCCGCGAGGCACGCGTCGAACGAGGCGTGGACCGGGATGCCGCGCGGTCTCCCGTCGAGCACGACGCCCGCGTCCTTCCCGGCGCTCTCCGTGTCGACCAGGGCGCGCACGTCGTAGCGGCACGGTCCGCGAACGAGTCCGTGTGCCGTCTTCGCGTCCGACGTGTGGAACCGGCCGCCGGTGTAGACGATCGCGGACGGTGTCGTGCTCATCGAGCGCAGGATAGCGGAGGAGCGGGTCCGGGCAAGATGCGGCCGGGCGCGACTGCGTGGTGCTTTGGTTCCGGTTAGAACGACCGATCCCCAGCTCCGGTTTGTGTTCTTCCCGCCTCTTGGACCCGCGAGGGGAAGACGAACTCGTGGCGAGTGAGGAGGTCAAGCCCTGGCGCGCGTCTTCCGAATCGGCTCGTGGACTCACCACCCCTTCCTGTGCGCCTCGACAACAGCACTCTCGTCGGCACGATCCTGGTCGTCGTGTTCGTCGCCTGGTCCATGCTCATGGGCAACGGCGGGCTCATCCTGTTCTGGGACGCGCCTTCCGCCATCCTCGTCTTCGGCGGAACGCTTGCCGTGATCCTGATGCACTTCACGTTCAGGGACATGAAGGAGCTGGTGCGCATCGTGATTCGCACGTACCGCCTTCGCCTCGCGGAACCGGCCGAGGAGATCGAACGGATCATCCGCTACGCGCAGGTGGCGCGGAAGGAAGGGATCATCGCGCTCGAGTCCGCGTCGCGCGCGAGCTCGACGACCCGTTCTTCGCGAAGGGGATCCAGACGGTGGTGGACGGCTACGCGCCGGAGATGGTGCGCACGATCATGTCCATGGAGATCGATGCGACGCGAGGCCGTCACGCGCACGGAAAGAAGATCCTGGAGATGTTCGCGTCGTTCGCACCGGCCTTCGGGATGATTGGGACGCTCGTGGGCCTCGTTCAGATGTTGAGCTCGCTGTCCGACCCCTCTCAGATCGGCGGTGGGATGGCGGTGGCTCTCCTGACGACGCTCTATGGCGCGCTCATCGCGAACATGGTGTGTCTGCCGCTCGCCGGCAAGCTCGACATCCGTGCCAAGCAGGAAGCGAACGTGCGCGCGATGATCGTCGAGGGGCTCCTGTCCATTCAATCGGGTGAGAAGCCAGCGATCATCCGTGAGAAGTTGCTGACGTTCATTCCGCCGAAGGACCGCAAGGCGGCGTGAATGGAACCGCCATGCCCTTCGAGGAAGAAGCTCCGCCCTCCGCTCCCGAGTGGATCGTGACGTTCTCGGACATGGTGTCGCTTCTCGTCACGTTCTTCGTGCTCCTGATGACGTTTGCCACGACGGATCCAGCCGACAAGATGAGCGGAAACCAGAGGCTCAGCGCGCGGCAGGGGCTCTTCGAACGAACGCGCGGAGAGGCGGTCAGCGATCCGCCTCGCCGCGTGCGCGCGGACGAAACGCAGTCGTCACGGGGCGCGACGTCTCCCCACACGCGGCCGGAGCGCGATCTGCTCGAGAACCTCGAGCACATGGGGCAGCGTCAACGGTCGAACGACGTTGCGTTCGACTTCAGTCAGCTCGGTCACGGAATCGTCGTGACGTTCGGGCCGGAGTGCAGCTTCGGTCCAGGGGCGAGCGACGTCACGCTCATCTTGGGGCGCAAGCTTGGCGAGCTCGGACGGCTCCTCGAGCACTACCCCGTGGAGCTTGCGATCGAGGGGCACGTCGACGGTCGGTTCAAGTCGACGATCGCGCACTCGAGTCCGGAGTCCCTGGCGTTCGAGCGAGCTGTGCGTGCGGCCGACATCCTGCTGCGAGACAGCGACTTTCCCGTCGAGCGAGTTCACGTCCTCGGTCTCGGGGCCGTGGAGCCGAGGTGTTCGGAGGAGACACTGGAGGGACGGTTGTGCAACCGCCGGGTCGAGGTGCGCGTTCACTGGCTCCGCGGGAGCGCGTCGGAGTAGGAGTGCCCCGTGGCCGAGTTCAAGGAAGATCCGAAGCCAGGCATTCCGGCATGGCTCGTGTCCTTCGGGGACATGATGACCCTGATCTTGACGTTCTTCATCCTGCTCGTCTCGCTCGCGAACACGCAGCAGCCGAACGGCATGGCCCGCGGCGTCGGGTCGTTCCAAGCGCGCTTGAAGAGCCATGGCCTGCCCGGTCTGCTCTCCGGGGACGAGCGCAAGCAGATCTTCAACGAGGTGCGCGTGCGCTTCAATCTGCCGCCCGAGGAGGATCCTGAGCGCCGCGCGCTCGATCTGGACAGCGCGGCCTCGACGGAACTCGTCGACGCGAAGTTGCTCGAGAGGGTCGCGCCGTCCATCGCTGTGCAGGTCCCTGGACTCGTTCGTTTCGTGGGTGACTCGACGGCGCTCGAGGCCCAGGCACGTCGCGCGCTGGAAGGATTCGTGGCTGCGCTCGATCTTGGACCGGGGACGATGGTCGTCTTCGACATCCCCCATGTTCCCATCTCGGGTTTGACCGCGGACGAGGCGCGCTGGCTCGCGTTCGAGCGCGCAGAGGCCGTTCGCATGTTCGTGGTTGGAGATCTCGCGCTCCCCTCGCATCGCGTGCGCGCTCGCTGCAGAGTCCAGCCGCGTGTCGTGGGCGAGAGCCGCGAGGTGTTCGTCGACGCCGCGGTGTGGGAGCCGCATGGCGATTGAATGTCGTTGCGGGTGTGCCATCGACACCCGTGAGTGAGCGGGAGAGCGTCTTGTGGATCCAGACCGCAGTGGGCCGCGCACTGCACGGCCCGTGCCGAGTCATACGGTGCAGGCGTCGTCGACCACCGTCACCTCCCGCGATCACCTTGCAGCGACACCGTCGGGATGACAGACCCAGCACTGGTCGGACTCGTACACGTACCCCTTCACGCCCTCGTGCTCGTGCGCCATGCGTCGCTCGGCGTGCTCGTGGCAGACGAGACAGCTCGCGTGTCCGAAGACACGGGTCGTGGTATGGCAGTCGTCACACGCGAGCCCACCGTGCGAGCCGCTCGTGATCGGAAACCAGTAGTGCACGAAGTAGGCGCCCGACCAGCTCACGTTCCCGTAGTGGCAGAAGAGGCACTCCGTGGGGTAGCCGCCGCCGTCGTGGTCGGGTGAGCGCGCGCGTTCGAAGTCGTCGCGGTGGCACTGCACGCAACCGAAGTCGCCCGGTCGGTGCGTGAAGCGCGCGTCCGGCCAAGCGAAGGTGTCGTGGCAGCGTCCGCAGTCGCTCGTCCAACCCTCGGTGGCGTGATTCGGCGCCATCGCTCGCGCGAGGTCGGCGCCGTGGCACACCTCGCACGACGGGACGGCGGAGCTGAACTCCTGGACGCCCGCGCCAGGGTGACAGCGCTCGCACTCGGCGGCCGCATGCGCTCCGGTGAGCGGAAAGCGCGTGCGCGCGTGATCCGCTCGAGCGCCGTGTGCACGCCAGTCGCGCGTCGAGTGGCAGGCCGCGCAGTCGACGCCGAGTCGTGCCCGGTGCGCATCCTCGTGACAGCCCGCGCATCCGCGCGCCGCGAAGACGGCGACAGGACCGCGATCGTTGTGGCAGCGCAGGCAGCGCGCGTTCGCGTGCTCGCCTTCGAGCGCGACCCCCGTTTCGCGCTCGTGGTCGAAGTGGAAGTCGTCCCGCAGGTCGTGCCAGGCTCCGCCGGCATGGCAGAGCGAGCAGTCGGCCGGGAAGTGATCGTGGGGGACGACCGGGCCCAGGCGCGTGCTCCAACCGTGGGGGCTGCCGATCTCGATCGGCGCACCACCTTGGAGCGCGCACGAGAACGCTCCCAGGACGAGCATCGCAATCAGCAGCAACCCACACCTTCGGTCCATCGGAGCGCCGTCGGCAGTGTCGCCGAGGACCGTCGAAAACGCACAACCGGCGCTCGAGGCGTTGGGCCTGCGCATGCGTTCCACTACGCTGCCGGCGCATGTCTCGAACGCCGCACGTTCCCGTCCCTTTCGCGCATCGCGGTCCGCGCGCGCGGCTCTTCGCGGCCCTGTACGTGCGCTTCTCCGGACGGCACGAGGTGCTCGTGCGCGAGCGAAAGGACGCGCTCTTCGCCGGGCTCAAGGGCCGGGTGCTCGAGCTCGGCGCGGGGGCGGGAGCGAACCTCGCCCGACTGTGCGCGGACGTCGAGTACGCGGCGGTCGAGCCCAACCCGTGGCTGCGGCGCGAGCTCGAGCGCACGGCGCGGGAGCTCGGACGAGCTGCCCTCGTGCGCGACGGCGTCGCGGAGGCGCTCCCATTCGAGGACGCGAGCTTCGACGCCGTCGTGACGACGCTCGTCCTGTGCTCCGTGTCCGACGTCGAGCGGACGCTCGCCGAGATCCGTCGCGTCCTGCGTCCCGGGGGAACCTACGTCTTCCTCGAACACGTGGCTGCGAGAGCAGGGAGCGCGCGGCGGTTCCGTCAGCGCCTCGCGCGTCCCTTCACGCGTTCGCTTGCCTGCGGCTGTCACCCGGATCGCGAGCTCGAACCCGCGCTTCGATCAGCCGGCTTCGCCCACGTCGATCTCGAGGCGTTCGAGGTCCCGCTCCCCATCGTCGGCCCGCACGTCGCGGGACGCGCGCGGCGCTGAGTGCGATCAGTGGCCGGCACGTCGCGAGACACACGCGACGCTGAGCGCGCTCAATCGTCCGCGTGTCCGTTCGGATGGCAGGAGTAGCACGCCTGGCTCTGGTAGACGTAGTTCGAGACGCGGTCGTGATCGGGGTCCGTCGCGGACTGACGGTGCTCGTGGCAGTCCGTACAGCTGAACGTCCCGTAGTTCGAACGGTTGAGGTGACACTGCGCGCAAGCGAGGCCTTGGTGCGCGCCGCTCGTGATCGGGAACTGCGTGTGCGCGAACGTCGCGCCCTCCCACGTGTTCGTCCCGTGGCACGTCTGGCAGCTCGTCGGGAAGCCAGCGGCGGAGTGGTTCGGATCCGTCGTTCCGTCGTAGTCGTCCTGGTGGCACGCCGCGCACGCCGTCGGCAGCCCC
Organism: Planctomycetota bacterium; assembly: GCA_016714045.1. Classification (GTDB taxonomy): domain Bacteria; phylum Planctomycetota; class UBA1135; order UBA1135; genus JADJNY01. Next base: position 634,805 of record JADJNY010000002.1, read on the forward strand.
TGGTACACCCCGCCGGCGTGGCACGCGCTGCAGTCGATCGTCGCGTGCGCCCCCGTCAATCGGAAGCTCGAGTGATCGAAGCTCGCGGGCCGCCACGCCGAGGTCGAGTGGCAGGTCTGACACGCCGTGGGGAAGCCCGCCGCCGCGTGCGGCGGATCCGTCGTCGCGTCGTACTCGGACTGGTGACAGCCCACGCACGTGTTCGGCGCATTGCCGTAGTCGTTCCCAGCGTGGCACGCGGAGCACGCGAGGCCCGCGTGCGCCCCCGTCAGCGGGAAAGCGGGATGGTTGAACGCGGCGCCGACCCAGTCGGTGGGGATGTGGCAGCGATCGCACGCGCTCGTCCAGCCTTGCATCGCGTGGTCGGGGCTCGTGGCGCGCGCGAGGTCCTCCTGGTGGCAGTCCTCGCAGCGCGTGCTCGTCGCGTCGAAGTTCGCCGCCGCGGCGCCCGCGTGGCAGCGCTCGCACGCGACGGCCGCGTGCGCGCCGACGAGCGGGAACCGCGTCCGGTTGTGCTGCGCGATCTGGCCGCGCGGGTTCCAGTCGTGCTCGTCGTGGCAATCCGTGCAGTTCGCGCCGAGGCGTGCGCGGTGGACGTCCTCGTGGCAACCGGAGCAGCCCTGGGCCGCGAAGGTGGCGACGGAGCCGCGGTCGTTGTGGCATCGCAGGCACTCGGCGCGAGCGTGCGCGCCCGCGAGCGCGACGCCGGTCTCCTTCGCGTGGTCGAACTGGAAGTCCCTCTTGATCCGGTTCCAGCTCGTGCCCTCGTGGCAAAGCGAGCAGTCGGCCGGGAACCGATCGTGCGGCACGACGGGCCCGCGCGCGGCGTTCCACGTCTGCGGCGGGACGCGTGCGCCGTCCTCGCGCCCGGCGAGCGCGCAAGCGAAGCCGAGGGTGAGGAGTGCGAGCGCGAGCACGAACAGGCTCCGGCGGGCGCGGTCACGGCGATCGGATCGGTCGTGGATCATGTCGGCTCCTCCTCGTTCGACGGTCAGGACTCCGAGCGCCGGCGCGGCCGGTGCTCGGTGCGGTGCCGCAGCTCCGCACGGGTTCAATCATCCGCGTCGCCGTTCGGGTGGCAGCTGTAGCACGCGTTGCTGTTCCACGAGTACCCGGTGACGTCGTCGTGCTCGCCCGCCATTTCGCTCTGCGAGTGCGCGTGGCAGCTGACGCACGTGAACTGGCCGTAGTTGCGCGGGTTGGGGTGGCACTGGGCGCACGTCAGGTTGTCGTGGTCGCCGCTGTTGATCGGGAAGTCGGAGTGGTTGAACGTCGCGCCGTCCCACGTGTCCGTGTCATGACACGTCTGGCACGTCGTCGGGAACCCCGCGGCGGCGTGGTTCGGCGAGTTCGTCCCGTCGTAGTCCTGCAGGTGGCACGTGGCGCAGCTGCGCGTGACGCCGGCGTGGTTGAAGTTCGCCGGGGTCCAGCCCGTCGTCCCGTGGCACTGCTGGCACTGGCGCGGGTAGCCGGTCGCGGCGTGCGGCGGCGAGGTCGTCGCGAGGTAGTCCGCTTCGTGGCACTGCTGGCAACCGCGGGCGACGCCCGCGTGATCGAAGTTCGCGCGCTGCCACGCGACCGTGTTGTGGCACTGCTCGCACGTCGTCGGGTAGCCGGAGCTCGCGTGGTTGGGCGTCGTCGTCTGCTGGTAGTCCGAGAGGTGGCAAGCCGAGCACGCGCTCGGTGTGCCGCGGTACACGCCGCCCGCGTGGCAGCTCGAGCACGCGGCCTGCACGTGAGCCCCCGTGAGCGGGAACGTCGCGTGGTCGAAGGTCGAAGGCGTCCAGTGCGTGGTCGTGTGGCACGTCTGGCACGTCGTCGGGAAGCCCGCTGCAGCGTGGTTCGGCGTCGACGTCGCGTTGTAGTCGGCCGTGTGGCACTGCACGCAGTTGCGCGTCACGCCGGCGTGGTCGAACGTCGCACGCGTCCACGCGACGGTGGTGTGGCACTGCTCGCACGTCGTCGGCAGGTTCGCTGCGGCGTGGTCCGGTTGCGTGGTCCCGTCGTACTCCGACTGGTGGCACGCGACGCAGCTCTGCGGCAATCCCCCGTACACGCCGCCCGCGTGGCAGGCGCTGCAGTCGGCGCGCACGTGCGCGCCCGTGAGCGGGAAGCCCGAGTGATCGAACGACGACGGCGTCCATCCGGAGGTCGTGTGGCACGTCTCGCACGCCGTCGAGAACCCGGCCGCGGCGTGCGGCGGCTGCAGCGTCGCGTCGTAGTCCGTCGTATGGCAGCCGGCGCAGTTCGTCGGCGCGCCTTGGTAGATGCCGCCTGCGTGGCACTGCTCGCACGCGGCGCTCGCGTGCGCGCCCGTCAGCGGGTACGCGCTGTGCGTGAAGCCGCCCTCGCCCCATGTCGTCGACGCATGGCAGCGCTGGCAGCCGTCGACCCAGCCCTGCGCGGCGTGGTCCGGGCTCGTGGCGCGCGCGAGGTCGGCCGCGTGGCAGTCCTGGCACAGCGTGCTCGTGCGATCGAAGTTGCCCTGCGTCGCGCCGGCGTGGCAACGCTCGCACGTGACGGCGGAGTGCGAGCCGACGAGCGGGAAGCGCGTCTTCGCGTGCCGCGCGACTTCGCCCTCGGGCTTCCACGTCGTCTCGCCGTGGCAGTCCGTGCACGAGAGTCCGAGGCGTCCGCGGTGCACGTCCTCGTGGCAGCCGCTGCAACCCTGCGCCGCAAAGACCGCGACCGGGCCGCGATCGTTGTGGCAGCGCAGGCACTCGGCGCGCGCGTGCGCGCCCTCGAGCGGAACACCGGTCTCCTTCGCATGATCGAAGCGGAAGTCCTTCTTGATCGCGTGCCAGGAGCCGCCCGCGTGGCACAGCGAGCAGTCGCGCGGGAAGCTGTCGTGCGGCACGACGGGGCCGTGGTCCGCGCTCCATTCCTGCTGCGGACCCTGCGGGCCGCGCAGGGAGCCGCTGACGGCGCACGCGAAGACGAGGAGCGCGATCGACAAGGCCAGTAGCAGCGCCCGCGCGCGCGCCGTGCTCCGTTCGTTCTTCGAGTCGTGTCCGTCCATGGTGCTCACCTCAGAAGCGCATCTGGAGCATCAGCCCGAGTCCCCACGCGCTCTGCTCGTCGCCGAAGCGCTCCTCGGCCTGGAGCGACAGGTTCCAGCGGTCGTCGATCGGCAGGTCGAGCGTCCCGTACACCGCGTGGTGCGCGAGCGTCGACTGCTCACCCGTGAAGTCCTTCTGGTCGAAGTTCGTGAACTCGTACGACAGCATCCCGAACGCGGCGTCCCACGAGCGGCTCGCCGACGCTCGCACTCCTTCGCCGGAGCTGAAGGAGCCGTCGACGCGGAACACGGACAGCGTCACGGTGCCGCGGTCGTAGAGGAGATCACGCCACGCGATGCCCAGATCGGCCGTCGTGCCGCTGTCGTCCTGGTCTCGCCACGCGTCGACGCGTCCATCGACGCGCGTCGTCTTCGTGATCTCGTGCGCGAGCGCGATCGAGCCGCGGTCGAGCTCCCCGTCCTGGATCAACGTGGGGGAGAGACTCGAGAAGTCATCGCGCAGGAGCTCGGGATAGCGGCGGTGCGACGCCGTCGCGGAGACGGTCCAGTCGTCGCGGAAGCGCCAGCGCGCCTGGCTCGTGATCTCGGTGAGCTCGAAGCCCGCCGACTTGAGCACGTCGTTCGAGTCGTAGTAGTCGATCCACGCGAGGTTGCGCCACGAGAAGGTCTTCGACGGGCGCCATTCCGCCTCGGCCAGCACGAGACTCCGGTCCTGCTCGCCGTCGTGCCACGTGTTCTGCACCGCGGCGCCGAGGCGCAGCTCTTCCTTCTCGCCGCGGACGTAGCGGCCGAAGAGCGCGACGCCGACGTCGTGGAAGGAGTTCATCGCGTCCGGGAACGGCTCGGGCAATCCGCCGGCGTTCACGCCGAAGCGACTCCCGCCCTCGGTGCGTCGCGTCCACTCGACGCCGTCGACGACGCCGAGCGCGGGGAACTCGCGCGCGAGGAAGCGACCCGCCTCGAAGCGCGTCGGCTCGTCGCGCGTCCCGCCGACCGCGTACGAGAAGCGGCGCAGCACGAAGTCCGTGTCCGTCTGGTCCTCCGCGTCGGGGAACGAGAAGTCGCGCTGCTGCACTTCGGCGTCGAACGTGAGCTCGCCCCCGGATCCGAACGGGTTCGTGACGCGCACGTCCGTGCCGAGACGACCGTAGAGGTAGCGCTTCGTGCCGCCGACGTCGTCCGTCGTGTGGTGCAGGTCGAGCCACGCGCGTCCGTGGACCTCGCTGTCGCGCTCTTCGGGGCGCTGACCGAACGCGGGCGCGAGCAACGGGTGCTGCGCGTTCCAGCTCTCCGGCGGATGCGACCACGGCGGGTGCACGGGCGGCGGCTTCGGCGGCACTTGCGCGGCGTCGGGGCGCTGTGGCTTCGGCGGCGACGCGACGCCGGCGTCCGCCGGCGGCGTCTCCGGCGGCTTCTCCGGCGGCGCGGGTTCCGCGGGCTTCGGCGCGACGCGCTCGCGCGGCACGAGCACCTCGACGCGCACACCGACGGCGACCGTGGGGGAGCCGGGGTCGAGCTCGAGGCGCGCGGAGGAGCGCGCGACGCTGCGGAGCGTGCCCTCGACGCTCGTGACGCCGGGCGGGTAGAGCACGACGCGGTCGTTCGCTTCGACGTGGTCGTCGCGGCCGAGGTCGACGTAGACGGCGTTGCCGGAGACGGACGTGACCTTGCCCTCGAGGCGCACGAGGTCCTGCTCGCCGCTCGCGCGAGCGACGGCGGCGTACACCGGCGCGGTGAGTGAGAACGCGGCGCCCGTCACGACGGCGAGGCCGGGCGCGAGGGCGAGGGCCGGTGCGAGAGCGAATCCCGGCGCGAAGCGGAGGAACGTCCGTTCGCGAAGGGGTGCGGCTGGCCTGCTCGCGAGTGCGACGAGCGGAGCGCGGCAGAGACGGCGGAGCGCGTGCTCACGGACGGCCTCCTGGCGCTTCGGAATCGGACGACGGTGCTCGTGGTGCGGGCTCATCGCGGCTTCGCTCCTCGCGGGTCGTGGCAGTCGCCGCAGTTCGTGCCGAGCGGCTTGTAGCGCACCGTCTTGCTCCCGTCGGGCAGCGGAGCGGGGCGGTGGCACGCGGCGCACGCGACCTTCGCGTGCGTCTTGTCGAGCGGGTAGCGCGAGTCGCGCTGGTGATCGAACACGAGCGCCTTGAAGTCGGGGCCCGAGACGTGGCAGCGCGCGCAGTCGGTCGACCCGGCCTTGGCGAACTGCGCCGCGTGCGGGTCGACGTGGCAGTTGGAGCACGCCGTGCCGCGCGCGCGGCCTTGGATCGGATCACGCCCCGCCGCGGTCGGAACGGGCTCGTGGCACTTCGCGCAGTCGAGCGGCGCGTGCGCGCCGTCGAGCGCGAAACCCGTGAACCGACGGTGGTCGAAGTCCTTCGTCGCGACGCGGAACGAGTCGACCGTGTGGCAGCGGAGGCAGCCGGTGCGTCCATCGATCTGAGCGGGCGTCGGCGCTCGGTCGAACGCTCCCGCGTGCACGTCGACGTGGCAGCTCGTGCACGCAAGAGACGCGACGCTCGCCTTCACGGACGCGCGGCCGAAGCTGCGGCCCTGCGCGTCGGGCTTCGCGGCGCGCGGGTGGCACGACTCGCAGCTCGCCTTCGCGTGCGCGCCCTCGAGCGGGTACGCGGTCCAGCGCGCGTGGTCGAAGTCCGGGGCGTCGCGGAAGCTCTCGACGTCGTGGCAGCGAGCGCAGCCGGCCTCTCCGTCGACCACCTTGGGCAGCGCGGGGCCGTCGAACGCTCCCGCGTGGACGTCGGCGTGGCACGTGGCGCACTGCGTCGTGTCGCCGGGAAAGCGCGCGCTGGCGCGGGCGAACGTGCGCCCGTTCGCTTCGGCCTTCGCGAGCGGCGGGTGGCAGGACGAGCACTCGGCGCGCGCGTGCGCGCCGTCGAGCGCGATCCCGGTCCAAAGCGCGTGGTCGAACGCTGCCTTCGGCTTCGCGAAGGTGTCGGTCGTGTGGCAGCGTTCGCAGTCTTGCTTGCCGTCCACGAGCGCGGGGAGCCCGGCGCGCTCGAACACCGGGCCGTGGATGTCGGCGTGGCACGCACGGCAGGCCGAGGCCGTGCCGTGGAAGACGCGCGCGGGCTTCGTCTCGCCCTTCACGACCGCGGTGCGCAGCTCGACGTGGCAGCCCGCGCACGCGACGGCTTGGTGCGCGCCCGTCAACGGGAACGCGGTCCGTTCGTGGAGCGCGAGGTCGAACGCGGCGGGCGCGAAGTGCGCCCTTTCATGGCACGTCGTGCAGGCGGCGCCGGCGAACGCGCCCGTCGTGAACTGGCCGAAGTGGGGGTCGCCGTGGCACGCGGCGCAGTCTTGCGCGTCGCGACCGGGGTAGACCTGCTTGAAGCTCTCGAACGTCGCGCGCTCGACGGCCTCGTCCGCGCGCGCCGCCGGGACGTGGCAGTCCTTGCACTCGAGCTTCCCGTGCGGACCGTCGAGCGGGAACCCGGTCGCCGCGTGCTCGGCCGCCGTGAGCTGGACCCGCGTGTCGGCGAACGACGCATGGACGGCCGGATGGCACGCTTCGCACGACGCGCCGGGGGCGATCTTGTGCTGGCGGGCCATCTCGGCGACGAAACTCGGCGCGTGCGGCGATGCGTGGCAGTCCTGGCACGCGCGGGCCGCGATCGAAGGCTCGCTCGCGGGTGCTCCGGCGACGGCGGCCGCCGTGACGCGCTCCGCTTCGATCGCGTGCGCGCCGTCCTTCGGGTGGCAGTCCGTGCACTTCGGGCCGAGGTGCGAACCGACGAGCGGGAAGCTCGCGACGTGCACGAACGTCGCCACCTGCGCGAACGGGAGCTCTTGACCGTGACAGGACGCGCAGTCGGGGAGCTTTCCTTCGTGCACGTCCTCGTGGCACGTCTCGCAGCGCTGGGACAGGCCGAGGAAGCGCTTCTCGCCTTTCGCCAGCACCGACGCGTCGGCGTGCGCGTGGCACGCCTTGCAGTCGAGCGCCGCGTGCTTGCCCGCGAGTCCGTAGCTCCAGCCCGGCGCCGAGCCGAGTCGCGCGTGGTCGAACGCCTTCGGGTCGGCGACGCCGGCGAGCGCGAAGACCTGCGGCGACACGAGCTGGAACGCGGCGCCGTGGTGCTCGGAGTGGCACGTCGCGCAGCGCGTCGCGTCGCCGTCGAGCGTGCCGTGCAGGCCCGAGCGCGTCGCGAGCTGTCGCGCGATCTCCGCGTGGCACTGCGAGCACGCGCCAGCCATGCCCGAGTCGTTCGCGCCGGCGTGGCACAGCTCGCAGCCGTCGCCCGCGAGCTCGGGGTCCTGCGCGTGCACCGCGCTCACGGGTCCGGGCGACGTGCGTCCGCTGTCGAGCCAGACGAGGTAGATCACGAGCAGCGCCGAGGCCAGTCCGATCCACGTGGCGGGCTTCTTCCAGCGCATCAGGAACCTCCGAACACGGCGTAACGGACCGCGGTGACGACGTGCAGCGCGACGAGGAGCACCATCGCGAGCGCCACCCAGCGATGGAACCAGCGCCATGACGCGAGCAGGCCGCGCAGGTCCTCGTAGTGCGCCGCGGTGAGCGCCGTGCGCTGCGCGCGGCGAGCGAGCGAGACGAGCGCGTCGAGCTGCTCGCCCGCGAGGCCCTCGCGGCGCCCTTCCGCGCGCAGGCGCGCGAGGCTGTCCGAGAGCTTGCGCTGGCTGCGCACGAGCGCGGCGAGGCGCTGGAAGAACGTGCCCTGCCAGCGACCTTCCGCGATCAAGCGCTGCACTTCCTCGCGGACGCGCTGCGCGAACTCGGGGCGCTGACGGTCCCACTCGCCCGAGAGCTGCGCGAGGTCCGTCTTGACCTCGTCGAGCGCCAGCTCGCGCCCGTTCGCGGCGCGTGGGACGAACGCGTAGAAGTAGCGGCCGATCGCGCCCGTCACGACGAGGAACGCCATCGCCCACAGCGCGTGACCGCCGACGGTGTGCTTGGGTTCCATCGCGCTGTGCACGAGCGCGAAGAGCAGCGCTCCGATGCCCGTCGCGACGTGCGCGGTCATCCACTGCTGGAGCGAACCCGGGATCCAATCGAACTTCGGCGCTCGGCGCAGCAGGTACGACAGGTTCGCGAGCACGAGGACCGTCGCCGCGACGCCGAGCGTGAGGCCGATGAAGCTCGTCGGCTTGAGCCATGCGTGCTCGCGCGCGAAGGGCCGCTCCGGCGCATCGAGTCCGTAGTACCCGCGGAAGACGAACGTCCACGACACCGTCATCAACGTCAGGAACAACGCCACGAGCAGCGCGCGAAACAGGCCGGTGCCCTGCTCCTGGATCGGGAGGCCCGGGTGCCGTTCCTCGGGGTCGAAGGACACGCCGACCTTCTCGAGCAGCGACTGCGGCGCCTGGCCGCCGGCGAAGACGAAGACCTCGTCGTTCTCGACGACGCGGCGCCCGCCGTCCGCGAACGAGAGCACGACGGAGGCGGGGTCGATGCGCTCGACGGAGCTCTCGAGCGCGAGCGAGATGCGTCCCTTCTGCGTCGCCTCGAGGAGGCGCGCCTCGTTGCGCGACTTGAGGCGCGTGAAGACGCGCTGGCGGTAGGAGAGCGTGACGACGTTGCCCGGCTGTTCGGCGAGGCCGAGCGCCGCCTCGATCGCGCTGTCGCCGCCGCCGACGACGAGGATGCGGCGCCCCGTGTACGAGTGCGCGTCGAGCAGGTTGTACGCGACCTTCGCGAGCTCCTCGCCCGGCACGCCGAGCTTGTTCGGCGTCCCGCGCCGGCCGAGCGCGAGGCACACGTTGCGCGCGCGCCAGCGTCCGCTCGTCGTGGTGATCTCGAACGAGCCGTCCTCGTGCACGGCGAGGTCCTTGAACTCCTCGCCGGTCTGGATCGGGAGCTTCTGCTCGCGCGCCACGCGCGTCCACAGCTCGACGAGCTCCTCCTTCTCATAGGTGGAGCGCGCCATGCGCCCGGCGAGGGGCAGCTCGACGGGCTGCGTCATGACGAGCTTGCGACGTGGGTACTTCGCGACGGTGCCGCCCAGGTCGGACTGCTCCAGCGTCACGAAGCGCAGGCCGTGCACCTTCGCCTGGAGCGAGCACGCGAGGCCCGCGGGGCCCGCGCCGACGACGACCAGGTCGAGCAGGTCGGGGCGCTCGTCCTCGGCGGCCGCGACGCGGCGCGCGACCTCGTCCGCGACGGCGGTCCCGTGCGCGACCGCGGTGCGGATGAGCGCGTAGCCCGTCACCTCGCCCGCGAGGAAGAGGTTCGTGACGCGCGTCGACTCGAGCTTCTCCGTCAGCACCGGGATGTCGCGCCGGTCGCTCAGGTCGCCGAGCGTGATCGCGATCGCGCCGACCGGACAGGCCTCGGCGCAGCGACCGTGGCCGACGCAGCGCGCGCCGTGGAGCACGACGGCCTGGCCGTGGACGAGGCCGAGCACGCCGTCCTCGGGGCACGCGTCGACGCAGCTCCCGCAGCCGATGCACTGCGAGAGATCCACCTGCGGGTACTGGAGGCGCGCGCGGTGTGTGTTCTGGCTCTTCGCCTTGTCGCGTTCGCCGAGCTCCCGCTCGAGCTCCTCGCGCTCGACCTTGCGTTTCCACAAGGTGAGCACGGCGAGGCAGAGCGCGAGCGTCAGCGCGGCGAGGATCGACCAGCTCAAGCGCGGACCTCCACGCGACGACGCGTCCACGGAATGGACACGTCGTGCGGCTCCTGGACGGAGGTCCTCGCTGCGCGGTGGCGGATCACGGTGCTCTGGGTCTCTCGCTCGGTTGCGTGCGGCGTTCGTGCTCGATCCACGACGCGCGCGCGGCGGAAGACCAAAGGATGTTCCCCAAGGCCTCCGCGCCGCATGAACTCTCCTTCACGCGCGGTCGCGGCGCTGTGCGAGCGCTCGACGAGCTCCGACGCGTGCGCTCACGCGCGCGTCGGCGTGCCGCGGCACGGACGCGGACGTCCCGCCGTCACGAGCGGCGCGAACGCGCCGACGTGCACACGATCCAGCTCTCCCCGAGCTGTTCCGGTGCTTCGACCGCGCGCGCGTCGAGCTCGTCGTCGGCGAGCTCCTGCCAAATGCGTACGTCCGTGAAGCCGACCTCCTGGAAGGCGTCGGCGAGCTCCGCGAGCGACCAGAGGCGCCAGCGGTACACGAAGGCGTCCGTGAATTCCTGCACGATCTCCCCGCGGTGCTCCACCCGGAAGTGGAGCGCGTTCACGACGCGCGCAGTCCTGGGATCGGCGAAGCGCTGTTCCCAGGTGTAGCGGATCCGGCGGCCGTCGGGGAGGAGGTGGACGCGCTCGACGGCGCCCGTGCGGAAGGCGTTGGCGCCGCCGTAGGTGTCGCAGATGAACGTCCCGTCGCTTGCGAGGCGCGCGCGTGCGCGACGGAGGTAGGCGAGCAGGTCGCCGCGCGTCGCGAGCTCGCCGAGCGAGAAATTGCCCACGAAGAGCACGTCGCAGCGGTGCCGCTCGGGATCGCTCGCCGCGCGGGCGTCGCCGCACGCAAGCTCGATCCGATCGAGGACGCCGTCGCGGCGCGCGTCACGGGCGGCGCGCTCGAGGACGTCCGGGTCGTGGTCCAGCGCGATCGCGCGACCGTTCGGGACGAGCCGGACCCAGGCGCGCGCGAGCGCCGCGGTGCCGCAGAAGTCCTCGCCGAGCACCGTCGGCGCGCCGCCGTGGACCGCGCGGAGGTGGGGGACGAGGCGCTCGGGGGCCTGGACGCAGTGCTCGTATAACGCGTGGCGGTCGAGCGGCGGGGCGGAGGGCGAGCCGGCGTCGGGAGCGGCCGTGCGCGCACCGTCGACACCGCGATCGACGGACTCCATCGCGCTCACAGCGCGGCGCGCAGCGCGCGCACGCGTTCGGCGCGCGTCGCCTGCAGCTCCCAGAGGCCGATCGGGTCGGAGTCGAAGCGCGGCTCGTCGGGGCGGTGCTCCATGGCACTCTCGACGAGGCGGCGCGCCGTCGCGTGGACCTCGTCGACGCCGGTCGCGCGGACGAGCGCGCGCACGTTCTCGGGCCGCACGCCGCCGCCCGCGAGGATCGTGATGCGGCCGCGCGCGGCGCGGACGAGCTCGGCGATGCGCTCGGCGCCTTCCGGTGCAGTCGCGGCGCCGCCGGACGTGAGCACGCGCTCGACGCCGTGCTCGACCAACGTCTCGAGCCCGCGCAACGGATCGACGACGTGGTCGAACGCGCGGTGGAACGTGACGGACATCGGGCGCGCGGCCGCGACGAGCGTGCGCAGCGCGAAGCGCGACACCGTGCCGTCGCGCTCGAGCGCGCCGACCGCGACGCCGGCGGCGCCCGCGGCCTTGGCGGCGAGCACGTCGCGCTTCATCGTCTCGAGCTCGACGTTCGTGTAGTGGAAGTCGCCGCGCCGCGGACGCACGAGCACGACGATCGGGATGCGCACTTTCTCGAGCGCGAGCGCGAGCGTGCCCGCGCTCGGCGTCGTGCCGCCCTCGACGAGCCCGGCGCAAAGCTCGAGCCGATCCGCGCCGCCTTCCGCAGCGGCGAGGCAGGCCTCGACGGAGTCGACGCAGATCTCGATCAGGACGCGGGGGGGCATCGGGAGGGCACGCTACGCCTTGCAGGTGTCGTCTGACAAGGTCGCGGGCGCGCGAGGGCGGACGGACGTGGGGGCGTGTCGGCGCGCAGCGTGGCGCCCTGTCGTGCGGGCGTCGACGGCGAGGGAGCGCCGGCCCGAGCCCGCGAACGAGCGCGAGCCCGCGTCCCCCCGGCGCTCTCCGGCCGGCGGTCCGCGGGCTCGCGCGCGAGCTCACTCTTTCTTCGCGCTCTTCGCGTTCAGCTGGTCGATCGCGAGCTGCGCCGCGGCGCGGACCTCGGGCGCCTTGTCCTTCAAGAGCGCGATCAGCTTCGGCAGGTGCTCGGCGGCGTCGAGCGTCGCGAGCGACTTCGCGGCCTGGGCGCGCACCGTCGCGTCGGGGTCGGCGAGCAGCGGGAGGAGCTCCTTCACGGCGCTCGCGCGCTGTTCGAGCTCGCTGTCGCGCAGGTCCCAGCGCTGCTTCTCGTCGAGGTAGGTGCGGATCTGCTCGAGCCCGTCGAGGCACGCTTTGCGGGCCGTGTCGCTCACCGCCAGCGTCACGCCGGCGAGCAGGCGTCGCGCCGCGTCCTCGGACATGTAGCCCGTGAGCGCGGCCGCGGCGTCGCGCTGGACCCGGTCGCGCGCGTCGCGGTCGGTGATCCAGCGCGCGTCGAGCGCGTCGGACAGGAGCTCGAGGCCGAACGGCGCCTTCATGCGGCCCAGCGTCGCGAGGACGCTGACCTCGACGCGCTCCAGCCGCAGGCAGCGCTTCAAGATCGCGACCGTCTTCGCGTCTTCGCTCGTGGGCAGCGCGGCGATCGCTTCCGAGAGCAAGCTGAGCCTCCCGTTCGCTTCCGGCGCGTCGAGCCAGCGGTCGAGGATCGCCATCGCGAGCCCGTCCTTCTCCGCATTGCCGATCATCCAGACCAGCGGGACGCTGTGGACGCGCGCGTCCTGGAGCAAGCCGCGGAAGTAGTCGGTGCGGCGCTCGGACCGGAAGTACTTGCCGAGGTCGGAGAGCGCGTTCTGTTCGTCGGAGTCGAGCGCCTGCGTCGTCCAGGAGTCGAGCTGCAGGACCTTGCGCAGCCCGTCTTCGCAGCGCGCGTCGGCGTCGAGAGCCAGGATGCTCGCCGCGCGCAGCCGCAGACCGCGGCTCGCGGTGGCATCCTCCAGCGTCTCGTACCACGCGGTGCGCAGCACGTGACCCTCCCGCGCCATGCCGTACGCGCCTTCGGCGAAGCTCGGCATCCAGCTCGGCTGGACGCGGCGCGCGACGCGGACGAAGGCCGCGAAGGTCGCGTCGTCGACCGCCTGGAGCGTGGCCAGGTTCGTGAGGCTCCACGGGTAGGACCTCAGCACGTGCGGCAGGAGCCACTCCCGCTCCTTCGTCGTCGCGAGGGTGAGCAGCCGGACGATGGCCGACGGCCGCTGCATGGCATGCTCCACGCAGTCGCTGAGCACCGGGTTGCCGTTGTTCTCCAGGTCGGGCGCGCCGGGCGCCTCGATGCGGGCGAAGAAGACGGGGAGCACGGCGTCTCCGCGCGCCTTCATCCAGCGGTTCAAGCTCTGATCGAGCGCGGAGCGCACGGACGGCACCTCGTCCGCCGCGAGCCGCGCGAGGATCGCGGGCGCCTCGCCGAGCGCCTGCGGGAGCGAGCGGGCGAGCCGCGCGCGCAGCTCCGGATCGGGATCGCGCGCGATCGCGACGTACGCGTCGGCGTCGAGCGGCGGTTTGATCCCGAGCGCGAGCTCGATCGCGTCGCGGCGCACGCTCGCGTTCTCGTCTTCGATCAACGCGCGGAGCGCCGCGCGCTCCTGGGTGCCGAGCACGGGCCTGAGTTCCCTGTATGCGTTGACCGGGTTCGCTTCCGGGACGAACATCGCCACGCGCGCTTGGCGGTTGCGCAGGCTCTGGATCACGATCCGCCGCACTTCGGCGTCCGGATCGGACGCGCGCGCGAGCAGCGCGGGCGAACGCTCCTCGTCGAGCAGGATCTGGGCCGCGTATCGCCGCACCGTCGCGTTCGGCGAGGCGACGGCGCGCTCGAGCAGGCCGAGCGCGCTCGAGCGGCCGTAGGCCGTCTGCAGCGCCTCGAAAGCGGCCTGCACGTCCCCGGGCTTTTCGGACGCGAGCGCCGCGCCGAGCGCCGCCTGCAGCGCGGGCGTGAGCGCGTCCTGGAGGCAGAGCACCCGCACCGGGCCGCGCAGCGTGTCCGCGGCCACCTCGGGATCGCGCACGAGCCGCTCGACGAGCGGGACCCACGCCGCGTCGATCAAGGTCGGCTTCTGCTTGTTGTCGGAACCGGCCATCCACGTGTTCTCGTCCCGGAGCACGCCGCCCGCTTCCAGGCTGCGCAGGATGCGCTTCTTCCACAGGAATCCACCGGCGTCGAAGTGGGCGAGCGCGAACTCGGCGCCGCGGGCTTCGTCGAACTGGAAGAGGAGCGTGAGCGCGTCCCTCAGGGCGTTCGCCTGCATCGAGTCGAAAGACTCGCGGACGACCTTCTCGAGCACGGGCACGGCGCGGGCGCCGAGCTCCCGGAGCGCGAGCACGTCGCCCGCGGAGACCCACGCGCGGATGCTCGCTTCGATGCTCGACTCTTGATCACGGCCCGCCTGCGGTTCCGTGCTCCGCGCCGTCGACGCACTCGGAGCGAGGCGCGCGCGCGCACGCGCGACCGCGGGGGCTGCGATCGCCTTGGTCTCCTCGGCGACGAGCGCCTCGTCCGCGAGCTCGAACTCGTAGCGCGCGCCGAGCGCCGCCTTCACGCCGGCGTCGGGGAGCAGCCGCTCGAGCGCCGCGAGTGCCGCGTCCTTCTTCCCGCGCTTCTCGAAGAGGCTCGAGCGCGCGAGCGCGACCTCCTGGAGCACGTCCCACCGCGCGACGTAGTCCTCCTTCCACGCGGCGCGGACGGCGAGCTCGTCGAGCTTCGCCTGCGCCTCGTCGAGCTTGCGATCGACCTCGATCGAGAGCTTCACCGCGGCGAGCTCCTCGAGCAGCGCGTCCGCGGTCGCGCGCGGGTTCGCGCGCGACGGGACCTGGGCCAGGCCGGGTCCCGTCCCGCTGCCGCGGACCGTCGTCGTCTCGCTCACGATCGGAGCGCGGCCGATGCGCTCGCCCTTGGAGCCGATCGTCGTCCCGGTCCAGGCGAAGCGCGCGCGAGCGACGGCGTCGTCCGAGGAGTACGCGAGGCCCTTCAGCGCCGAGGGTGCGGCGTCTTGCGTCGCGCCGACGTAGCCGAGCGCGTCGCTCGCGGCGACCCGTTCGGTGGAGGACGAGTTGCGCTCCTCGGCGCCGCACGGGGCGGCGAGCGCGAGCACCAGGGACAGGATCGGGAACATCGAGCGTTGCATGAGAGTCTCCTTGACCGGGCGCGTGATGGACGCGCCGACGGTGCGCATGAGACGACGTTCTTCGGTCGAGCTTGTCATGGGCTCCGCTCCGCGTTGTCAACGCGCCGTCAACGCGCTCCGCCGTCCTTGGAGAAGCGGTAGCCGACGCCGTGCACCGTGACGATGTGGCGCGGCGCCTCGGGGTCGTCCTCGAGCTTCCTGCGGAGCTTGACGACGTGCATGTCGATCGTGCGCGTCGTCGGGAACTCGTCCGCGCCCCAGACCTCCTCGAGGATCACGTCGCGCGACAGCACCTTCCCGTCGCGCGCGAGGAAGAAGCGCAGGAGCTCGAGCTCCTTGCGCGAAAGGCCGTGGCGCTCGCGGCCCTTCTCGACCGTGTACGCGGCGAAGTCGACGAGGGCCTTTCCGACGCGCGCTTTGCCGTCGGGCTGCGCGACGCCCGGCGCGCGACCTTCCGAGCGCTGTACGACGGCGCGGATGCGCAGGAGGAGTTCCTTCATCGAGAACGGCTTCACGACGTAGTCGTCGGCGCCGTACTCGAAGCCCTGCACGCGGTCCCACTCCTCGCCGCGCGCCGACAGGATGATGACGGCCGCCGCGAGGCGGTCCTGGCGCAGCGCCTTGAGCACGCTGAAGCCGTCCCGCTTCGGCAGCATCAGGTCGAGCAGCACGAGCTCGGGGCCTTCCGAGAGCGCGAGCTTCAGCCCCGCGTCGCCGTCCTCCGCCTCGAGGACCTCGAAGCCCTCCGCGCGCAGCGCGTCGCACAAGGCGAGGCGCAGCGGTTCTTCGTCTTCGACCACAAGCACGCGCAGCGTCATTCGTCCTCCTCGTCACCGCGATCGCACGGGAGCGCGAGCTCGAACACCGCGCCGCTCCCGTGCTCCGGATCGCGAACGGCGATCGTACCCTCGTGCGCGAGCACGATCTCCTTCACGATCGCGAGTCCGAGCCCGGTGCCCGGCGCGGCGTCGTGGCCCTCGCGCAGGCGCTCGAAGGGCTCGAAGACGCTCGCGCGCTTCGCCGGCGGGATCCCGACGCCTTCGTCGGCGACGCGGAGCACGAGCACGGCGTGGTGGCCGCCTCCAGCGTGTGCGCGGCGCTCGCCGAGCGCCTCGAAACGCGCCCGCTTGGAGCCCGAGTGCTTGCGCGCGTTGTCCAGCAGGTTGAAGAGCGCCCGGCGCAGCGCGTCCTTGTCGAGCGCGGCGGTCGCCGGCAGGTCGCGCACGTCGAGCGCGAGCTCGAGCTGGTGCTGCGCCGCCCACGCACGGAACTCGGTACACCAGTCGTCGACCACGGCGCGCACGTCGACGTCCTCGCGCCGCACCTCGAGCTTCTTCCCGCGCTCGAGGCGCGAGAAGTCGAGCACGTCGTCGACCAGGCGCGAAAGGCGTTGCGCCTCGCGCTTGATCAAGCCGTGGTAGCGCGCCGTCGTCGCGGCGTCGCGCGTGCGGCCCGACTCGAGGTTCTCCGCCATCAGCAGGATCGACGCGAGCGGCGTGCGCAGCTCGTGGCTCACGTTTGCGATGAACGTCGTCTTGAGCTCGGCGAGCTTGCGCTCGCGGCGCAGAGCACGCGCCATGACGAAGCCCGCGCCCGCGGCGAAGGCCGCCATGACGAAGAGCGCGCCGCGCAGCCAGCTCTGGCGCCGCGTCTCGGAGCGCACGAGGGCCTCGGGGTCGGCGTGGCGCAGCGTGAACGCGAAGCCGGCTCCTTGGAGCTCGACGCGCGGCCGCAGCGCGACGCCGAGCGCGTCGCGCGCGCCGTCGAAGTCGAGCTCGATGCCCTCGGGCAGGAGCTCGCCCGCGCGCATGCGCTCGACGAGCGCTGCGCCGAGGTCGTCGCGCGTCACGAAGAAGCCGCTCCACGCGCCGTTCGCCGCGCCGCGCCGGGCGAAGAAGTCCGTTCCCATCGCGACGAGGTCCCACGTCGTCGTTCCCGGCGTGCGTTGGCTCTCGGGGAGGAAGCGCGCGAGCGCGTCCATCGCGGCGAGCGGGAGGAGCGTCCGGATGCGCTCCTTCGAGAAAGCGTCGAGGTCGAGCGCCGTGAGGCGCGCGACGAGCGCCGACAGCTCCTCGAGGTCCGCGACCCGGTACCAGACGCGCGGAGCGGCGAGGCGCTCGATGCGCGCGGGGTGCTCGGCGAGCAGCGCGGAGCCGTGGACGAGCCCGGGCAGCGCGAGCGCCGAGACGAGCTCCGCGTCGTTCGCGAGCGGTCCCGCCGCGAGCAGCACGCGCGGCCCGAGGTCGACGAGGCGCGGGTCGGGCGGGTCGAAGTCGGGCACGAGCGCGCGCAGCTCGCGCTCCGCGCTCGCTCGGTCGTCGCGCTCTCGGGCGCGCTGCAGGCGAAGCACGCGCGCCGCGACGCGCTGGGGGCGCGACAGGGCCTTCGCGAGCGCGTCGGAGAGCAGGGACTCGATCTCCTCCGCGGACGCCCCCTGCGCGTCGAGACGTCGGGCCTCGTCGAGGAGCACTCCCCCCGCGACGTCGTCGCGGTCGCTCGCGAGCTCCTCCGGCGCGCGCGGCGGCGGGGCGGCGAGGGCGGCGACGCGAGCGGCCGGGTCGTGCTGAAAAGCGTCGCTCGACGCGGGCGCCAACGGAGCGTCGGCCCGCAGCGCGCGCTGCCATTCGTCGACGACCGCCTGCTCCGTCCGCGCCGCGAGCTGGGCCAGCGCCGTGCGCGCGACGGTCTCCGGGTCGTTCGCCGGCAGGAAGGCCGCGACGACGAGCACCGCCGCCGAGACGCAGCCGAGCAGGAGGACGCCCCGCTCGCGGAGGGGTGCGCCGAGGCGGGCGGGGGAGGCCATGCGACCGTGCAGGCTACCGGGACGCTGCGCGCGGTCGTCAACGGGGTGTCAACGCGCCGTCGGGGCGCCGCGGTGCACGCTCCGTGTGCCGTCGGGCGGGGCGAGGCACGGGCACGGGCTCAGGCTCAGGCTCAGGCTCAGGCTCAGGCTCAGGCTCAGGCTCAGGCGAGGGTCCAGGCGAGGGTCCAGGCGAGGGTCCAGGCGAGGGCTCGGGCTCGTGCTCAGGCTCGTGCGCGGGCTCGTCCTCAGGCTCGTGCTCGTGCACACGTTCGGGCTCGCGCTCGCGCTCCAGCACTCGGGTGCAGCTTCCCGACGGCGCGCGCTTCGTTCGACGGCGCTCGCTCGCGCGCTCGTCCGACTCGGTCGTGCACGCGCTGCTCGAGTGCACGATCCCGGTCAACTCGACGTTCGCGGACGCATGGAGCCCTTGCAGTTCCCGTGCAGACATTTCGTGTCCGTGAACGCACCACGCGGGACTTGTTCGAAACCGGAGCCCGTCCGGTCCCCAGCGCGCGCCGCGTGACGAGTGAAGACGTCCCCGGCCCACGGTCACTCGTGAACTCCCGTCCGGGAGGCGGCGGAAGGAGGGGCGCGCTCCCTTCGTCCTTCAGGAGAGTTCTCACGATGAAACTGCACTGGCTCGTTCTCTTGGGCTGCGCCACGAGCGCGGCGGCCTCCGCCCAGACCGGCGATGGCGCCTCGACCACGCCGTTCCGCCCGACGAAGGCTGTCCACGGCGTCGTCCCCGTCCCGCAGCCCTCCGCCCAGGCCCTGGTCGGCGGCTCCGACTCGTGCTCGACGGCCGACGTGATCACCGGCACGGGCGCGTTCGCGTTCGACAACTCGCTCGCGACGACGGGCACGGAGGGGCAGCTCAACACGAACTGCATCGTGTTCAACCAGCAGGGCATCGCGTCCGACGTCTGGTTCTCCTGGACGGCGCCCAACTCGGGCGGCGTCGAGGTGTCGACCTGCGGGCAGACGACCGTCGACACGAAGATCGCCGTCCACGCCGGCGCGTGCCCGCTGCCCAACCAGGGCGCGACACCGGTCGCGTGCAACGACGACATGAGCAACGCGACGCTGCAGACGAAGTGCTTCTTCAACGCCGTCGCGGGCACGACCTACTTGATCCAACTTGGCACCTTCCCCGGCGCGGGCACGGCGACCGGCACGGGCACCTTCAGCATCGAGTTCACGCCGCGCCCGCCCGTCGCTTGCGCGCAGTGGGACGACGCGAGCACCGAGAACGGCTTGCGCACCGGCGCCGCGGGGGCCGCGATCTGCTGGCTCCAGCGCTTTGGCAACCCGGGCGACGTGAACTCGATCACGGCCATCGAAGCGGCGTGGGGGACGGCGTTCTCCGCGGGCACCGGCGGTTCCGGCCTCCTGAACGGCACCGCGACGACGGTCGCCATCTGGGACGACCCGAACGACGACGGCGATCCGAGCGACGCGGTGCTGCTCCAGCAGGTCGCGACGACCGTGCAGAACGTCGACACGGACACGACGACGCCGATCACGCTCACGCCCGCCGTGACGGCGAACGGTGTCTACTTCGTCGGCGTCTCCGTCGTGAACCCGAATCCGATCCCGGCGAACTGGTTCCCGATCCCGCTCGATTCGGACGGCTGCGGCTTCCAGCCGAAGCTCGCCTGGCGCGCGGTCAACGTCGGGGGCACGTTCAACTTCACGACGCTCGCGGCGAACTCGACGCCGCCCGCCGCCTACTCCGACATCGCGGTGGCGCTCGCGAACTTGGGCTTCAACGGCGTGCTCCTCCTCCGCGCGACGTGCGCACCGGTCGGGAACGGCACGCCGTTCTGCTTCGGCGACGGCACGCTCGCCGACCACACGACCCCCTGCCCGTGCGGCAACAACGGCGCGGCGGGGAACGGCTGCGCGAACAGCGTGAATTCGAACGGAGCGAACCTCGACGCGTCGGGCAGCACGGTCGCGAACGACGTGTCGCTGATCGGCACCGGCATGCCGGCGACCGTGTCGTGCATCTACCTGCAGGGCGACGGTCTGACCGACGCGACCTTCGGGGACGGCGTGCGCTGCGCCGGAGGGACGCTGATCCGACTGCGCACGCGTGCGAACGTCGCTGGCGCGAGCGCCTTCCCCGACTCGACGGACACGATCACGCTGTCCGCGCGCGGCGGCGTGACGCCGGGTAGCGGCGTGACGCGTCAGTACCAAACGTACTACCGGAACTCGGCGGCGATCTTCTGCCCGCCCGAGACGTTCAACGTGACGAACGGCCGGCAAATCGTGTGGTGAGCTCTCCGCGTGCGCGCGACTTCGCTCGAGAACGAGCGGAATCCGCGCGCCCGCACGAGCTCCGTGCACGTGATCGTCTTCGTCGCACGATGAGCGCCGCGCTCGTCCCGCCTCCGCGCGGGATCGAGCGCGGCGTTCTCCATGACGCGTATCACGCGCACTTCGTGCACTGCACGCGCAGCACGCACGCCTGACAGAGCTCGTATCGAACTCGGCATGACCGGCGATGGTCGTCGGGGTACTGCTTCTCCTGGCATGCCTCGTCGTCCCGGAGCGCACCTCTCGGCAGGGGTGAGAGCGCGGCGTTCGCCGCGTCTCGCCTGCGCTCCACGTGACGGCTGTCTTCGAATGTCCAAGGAGTTCTCCATGTCCTTCGCTTCTCGTTCGCTCGGCGCGGCAGGCGCCGTGCTCGTCCTCCCCACGATCGTCCTCGCACAGTCGCCGCGCGATTTCGCGCTGCCCGGCGCCATGTCGCCGGCCCACGGGCGCCAGGCGTCGCATCTCCAACTCGCGCCGCAGTCCTCGGCGGCGGCGCTCGTCAACGGCAGTGACAGTTGCTCGGCGCCGGATCCGATCACCGGCACCGGCGCGTTCACGTTCGACAACTCGGTCGCGACGACCGGCACGGAAGGCCAAGTCACCACGAACTGCATCCAGTCGAGCGTGCAGGGCCTGAGCAACGACGTCTGGTTCTTGTGGACCGCGCCGCAGACCGGGAGCGTCGAGCTCTCGACGTGCGGTCTCACCACGGTCGACACGAAGCTCGCCGTGTACGACGGCGCGACGTGTCCCGCGGCCGGCGCGACCGCGCTCGACTGCCTCGACGACCTGTCCGTGAACGCCGCGGGAACGCAGGGCTTCAACTTCCAGTCGAAGGCGTTCTGGAACGCCGTGTCCGGGAACAGCTACCTGATCCAACTCGGCACCTCGCCGGGCACGCCGGGCGGCGCGGGCTCGTTCACGATCACGTACGCCGCGCCCGACTTCCCGATGGCGACGCCGTGCGGGCCGGACGACGGCAGCAGTGAGACGCTCCAGGGCTGGATCGCGAACATCTCGGTGTGCGCGCTGCAGCGCGAGGGCGGCATCGGGCAGACGACGCTCGTCAGCTCGATCTCGGTCGCGTGGGGCGCGCCGTTCGCGCCGGCTGCGAACAACCCCGCCAACGGCGGGACGGCGACCGTCGCGATCTGGGACGACCCGAACGACGATGGAGACCCGACCGACGCGGTGCTCGTGCAGCAGCAGACGGCGACGATCGCATTCACGGGGACGGACACGCTGGAGCTCACGCCGCTCTCGCCTCCAGTCGCGATGACGGGCGTGTTCTTCATCGGCGCGGTCTACACGACGCCGGCGACCACGGGACTGAACAACGCGCCGTTCCCGCGCGACAACGACAGCTGCGGCTACGCGACGCGCCGCTCGTGGCTCTGCCTCAACCAGGCAACGACCTTCGACCTGACGAACCTGGGCGCGAACTCGGTTCCGCCGGTGCGCATGGAGCTCTCCGGCCTCGACGCGTTCACGCTGCGCGGTAACTTCCTCCTGCGCGCCGACTGCCAGCTGCCCAACCCCGGCAACTCGTTCTGCGCGGGCGACGGCCTCGATCCGAACGTGACGACGCCGTGCCCGTGCGGCAACACCGGCGGCCCGGGACGCGGCTGCGCGAACAGCGTCAACCCGCAGGGCGCGCTGCTCGTCGCGACGGGCAGCCCGCTCCCGGACACGATGCAACTGCAAGGGTCCGGCATGCCCGCGACCG
Source organism: Planctomycetota bacterium (assembly GCA_016714045.1). Classification (GTDB taxonomy): domain Bacteria; phylum Planctomycetota; class UBA1135; order UBA1135; genus JADJNY01. The sequence continues at coordinate 656,518 of JADJNY010000002.1, forward strand.
TGTCGTGCATCTACCTGCAGGGCAACGCGCTCTCGGACACCGTGTTCGGCGACGGCGTGCGCTGCACGGGCGGGACGCTCCTGCGCCTGCGCACGCGAGCGAACGTCGGCGGAGCGAGCGCGTTCCCCGACTCGACGGACACGATCTCGCTCTCCGTGCGCGGCGGCGTCGTGCCGGGCAGCGGTGTCGTGCGGCAATACCAGACCTACTACCGCAACTCCGCGGGGCTCTTCTGCCCGCCGGAGACGTTCAACGTGACGAACGGCTGGCAGGTCACGTGGTGATCGCACCGGACGCCTGAGCGTCCGACCGCGGACCGTCGGAGCTCCACCCCCGGCGGTCCGCGCTCGCAGCGAGCCGCGCGCGCCCCCCGCGAGCTCCCTGCACGACGGCGCCCCGCGCTCTCCCTCGAGAGCTCGGGGCGCCGTCCTTCGTTCGGCGCGGTGGTCGCCCGGAAGTCTTTTCCCGCCGCGGACGTCGCGCGGGGCGGCCGCGAACTCGGCACGCGCGCAGCGGGATCGGCACGCGCACCGCGCTGCGCGGCGTCCGATACACTGGCCGGCTCCCTTGCCCCGCCCGGCCGTGAAGAGACGCGTCCTCGCCTCCCTGTTCCCGCTCCTCGTCTGCGCCGGAGCGCCCGCCGCCGCGTTCGACGAACGCGCGCTCGGCCTCGTCGCCGCGCCGACGGGGCGCGAGGTCGCGGACCCGCGCTTCGTCGCGGCCGAAACGGACCTCGTGCTCGCCCCGGGCGACGCGCTCGTCGCGCGCGTGGATTCGTCGCGCCTTCGCGCCGGCGCCGCGGGCTTCGAGCTCGGCTTCGCGGAAGGGGAGCGCGTCCTCGCCGTCGCGCCGCCGGATGCGAGCGGTTGGACCGAGCGCCGCGTCGATCTCGGCGCGCACGCGGGCCGAAGGCTGCGCTCGATCGCGCTCGTCGCGCACGACCTCGCCGCGGGGCCCGGGCTCCTGCGCGTCGACGCCCTCGCGATCGCGCGCGCGGACGGGTCGCGCGTCGAGCTCGAACCCGAACGGCCCGTCGTCGCGCGCGAGCCCGCGCTGCGCGCCGCGCTCGTCAGCGTCGCGGCCGGCGAGCTCGCCGACGGGCGCGCTCGGCCGCTCGGCGGCGTGCGGGACCCGTGGGCGGCGCTCGATCTCTCGACGCTGCGCAAGCGCATCGCGCGCCAGTCGGGCAAGAGCTCGACGGCCTCGGGCACGACGCACGGGCTCGTCCTCGCGGGCGACGGCGTGCCGCTGTGGTTCGCGGACGCCGACGAGCCCGCGTCCATCGCGGCGCGCGCCCAGCGGCTGTCACTCGAGCCGCTCGACGGCGGCAGCTTCTACACGCTCTACGCCGCGGTGACGACGGCCTCCGGCGAGCCGATCGAGAGCACCTGGCGCGTCGTCGGCACGGGCGGGGAGGAGCGCGAAGTGCGCGTCGCGATCCCCGCGCGCGATCCCGACGGGGTTTGGCAGCTCGACGCCGAGCAGGGCTTCCCCGACGTGGGCTGCGTCGTCCTCGAGATCCCGCTCGCGAGCCCCTTCCCGCTCGCGTCCGTGCAGCTCCCCGACGACGAGCGCATCGAGCTCCTCGCCGCGACCGTGGCGTGGTGCAAGGACGCGGCGAACGACGCGCGTTTCCGCCGCGCATGGATGCAGCGGGAGCGTCCGGGGGATCCGCTCGCGCGCTACGTGCGCGCGCTACGCCTGGACGGCGCGTTTGGCGCGCGGCGCGACGAGAGCGCGCACGAACGCGAGCTCTTCCGCCGTCTGCTGCAGCTGGACGGCGCGGGCTTCGATCGGTTGCTCGCCGAGCGGCTCGTCGCGCTCGATCCGTCGGCCGCGGAATGGCGCACGGCGCGCGTCGCGTTCGCGACCATGGCGCCCGCGCTCGACGCCGGGCTGGAGAATGCGGAGTGGGAGCGCGCGGCGCTCGCGCGCGAGCGCGATCGGCTCGAGGCGTTCACGCGCTACGCGACGACGCGCGGCGAGGCGCCGGACGGACGCACGCTCCTCCTGCTCGCCGAGCGCGCGCCCGACGTGCTGCGCGCATTGGGCGAGCTTGCGCGCGCGAAGCGCATCGAGCCCGCGCCCGTCGCGTGGACGCACGACGACTGGGGCCTCGTCGGCGAAGGCGCGCTCGCGCACGAGCTCGCGCTCGCGCGCGACGCGTTCGCCCGCTCCTTCGGCCCGCTCCCGGCCGAGTTCGTCGCCTGGGCGCCGCAGGATCTGGGCTGGTTCCGACAGTGGCCCCAGGCGGCGTCGACGGGCGGCGCGAGTGCCCTCGTCTCCGCGCCGATCGACTGGAGCGCCGTGCCGCGGCCGCTCGTCTGCCTGCTGCGCGCGCCGGACCAGACGGAGCTCGCTCTCCTGACGCCGCCCAGCGCGGACGCGCCTGGGCGGCGCGCGGGGCTCCTCGCCGTCGAGGCCCTGGGCGGCCTGCTCGATCAGGCCGCGCGGCGCAACGGCGCGCGCGAGCTCCTCGTGCCGCTCGTCACGGCCGGCGCCGACGATGCGCTCGAGCGCGAAAACCGCCGGCGCCAGCGCGAGATCGTGCAGCACGCGTTCGGGCCGCGCGCGCGCTCGACGACGTTCGTCGACTTCCTGGCGGAGGCGCGCAAGGCGCCGGGCTTCACGCTGCCGGCGTGGCGCGCGAACAAGGACGGCGAGCGCGCGCCCGAGCTCGCGACGCGCTCGGACGAGCTCCACGCGTGGACGCGCAAGGCGGAGAACCGGCTCGTCGACGCCGGCGCGGCCGGCGCGCTCGCCGCGGCGGACGGCCACGTGCCGATCCTGCCCTTGTACCGCGCCTTGTGGGAGCGCGTCCTCGCGAACCACGCGGCCGCCGAACGACTCGCTGCGCGCGGCGCGTCGAGCGCGACACGCATCGCGGACGCGCGCGAGGTCGCGGGCGCTGCGGACGCGCTGCTCGACGAGGCCGCGCGTGTGCTCTCGCTCGCGGCGGACACGCAGGGCCTCGGCCAGGCCGTGTTCGTGTTCAACCCGCTCGCGTTCGCGCGCACGACGCTGGTCAGCGTGACCGACGGCGATTTCGAGGTGCAGGATCCGCTCGGGCGCGTGCTGCCCAGCCAGCGCACGCCCGACGGCAAGCGCGTGTTCGAGGCGAGCGTGCCGTCGCTCGGATACGCCGTGCATCGGCTCGTCCCACGCGCGGTCGCGAAGGGGATCGCGCTCGCGGACCCGCCGAGCGTGCGCGTCGACGGCTGGAAGCTCGTGAACGCGGAGGTGCAGTGCGCGATCGATCCGGAGACGGGCGCGATCACGACGCTGCGCCGGCGCGCGGACGGGGTCCCAGGCCAAGAGACGTTGCGCGAAGGGGCGCGGCTCGAGCTCGTCGGCGCGGACGGAACGGTCACGAAGGGCACGTTCACGGGCTGCGAGCTCGTCGAAGCCGGTCCCGTGCGCGCTCGGGTGCGCTCGACGTACGTGTTCGGAACGACGCGCGTCGAGCAGGAGCTCGTGCTGCGCGCGAGCTCGCCCTCCGTCGAAGCGAAGACGCGCGTCGAGGGCGCGCTTGCCGGATCATTGCGCGTCGTGTTCGACGTCGTGAAGCCGCGGGACGCGGCGCCGCGGCACGTGCCGTTCGGCTACGGCGCGGTGCGCGCGGACGAATCGGCGCGCAGCGGCCTCCTGTCGTGGGTGTCGCAGGGCGACGGGTTCGGGGTCGCGCTCGCGAGCGAGGACGCAGCGGCGTGCGGCACGCACGGATCGCGCGTGTGGCTGTGGCTCGCCGATCCGGAGGAAGCGAGCTCCGCGCGCGCGATCCGATGGTCGTGCCTGCCGTTCGAAGGTTCGGAGCAGGACGGACGCTTGATGGCGTTCGGCCAGGAAGCGGGGCACGCCGCGCGTGCCTTCGCCGTCGATTCACACCCGGGCGTCCGCCCGGCGCGGCACGCGTTCCTCGAAGTGGGGCGGATCTCCGACGACGGGCGCCTGCGGCGCGGAGCCGCATCGAACGTGATCGTGACCGAGCTCGTGTCCGCGAGCGACGGCGCGGGTTGGTGCGTGCGGCTCTTCGACGCGTCGGGGCTCGCGGGCGACGTCGAACTCGACTTCGACCGCCCGATCTTCGCCGTTCGTCGCGCGGACTTGGGCGAGCGCGTGCTCGGCGAGCCGAAGGCCGAACCGAAGCGCGTCGTGCTGCGCGTCGGCGCGTGGCGCATCGAGAGCGTGCGGCTCGCGTGGAAGCCGTAGCGCTCGCGGCGCTCGTCCGAACTCCGTACGGAGGGTCTGTCTCTTGGACGCGAGCGCGTGGGCGGGGCCACGCGGGCCGGGTGGACGCGGGCTGGAACGCCCCTTGCCTCGAGGGCGTCGTTCGCGCCGCGGGTCGATCGCAGGAGATCCGGGCGACGCAACGGGCGAGGGGTGCGCCCGTGCACGACGCACCTGCATCGCTTGGAACCCCAGGACCATTCATGATCTCGAATCGACTGAACCTCTTCCACGTCCTCGTCGCTCTCGCCGTCGGCGCGCCGCTCGCGCGCGCCCAGGACGCGACGGTGCCCGACGACTTCGCGACGATCTCCGCCGCCTTGGCGAACGCAACGGACGCGAACACGGACGGGACGCTCCACATCCGCGTGCGCAGCGGTACCTACAACGAGAACGTCCGCGTGTCCCGCTCCAGCGTGATCCTCGAGGGTGAGAGCGCAAATCCGCCGACGATCCAAGGCGACGGCACGGCCCACGTCCTCCACGTCGAGACGCTCACGAGCGGCTTCCTGAACGACGTCACGATCAAGAACTTCAAGATCACGGGCGGCAACCTGCGGGACGGCGTCGAGCTCTCGCGCGTGAACCTCGCCACGATCGAGAACGTGGAGGCCTTCGGCAACGCCGAGGGGCTGCATTGGAACCGCGGAACGGGCGGCAGCGTGCGGCTCGTGCTCGGTCGCGACAACTCGCACAGCGGAATCAAGCTGTCGGGCGTGTTCGACGCGACGGTCGCGAACAACGTCGGCCGCGACAACGGCTCGAACGGCATCGACGTCACGGCGAGCGCGAACGTCGTCCTCGAACTCAACGACTGCCACCACAACGCGGACAACGGGCTCCGCGCGCGGCGCGCGACCGATCTCACGGTCCGCAACAACCTGCTGCACGACAACGTGAGCAATGGCGCCCGCGTCGAGAGCGTCACGCGCCTCCAGTTCACGGGCAACACGTGCGATCTGAACCAGGAAAACGGCATCCGGACGCGCAACACGTTCGACTGCCTGTTCTCGCTCAACACGCTGACGAACAACGACAAGTACGGCGTGCGTCGTCGCGATGCGTTCGGCGACGACTGGGACGCCGTGACGGCCGGGGACCAGGGTCCGGTCGGCGACAACACCTTCGCCGGAAACGCGAGCGGTGAAGTTCGCAACGACTGAACCCCAGCCAACCGATCCAGAACGACGAACGGCAGCCACCTCGGCTGCCGTTCGTCGTTCGCGGGCGTGACCGGCCTTTGCCGGCTCCGGTTCACTCGATCGGTCGCAGGATCACCTCGCGGAACTCGATCGCGGCGCCTTCGCTCTGCAGGCAGATCTTGCCCGGGACGACCTCGCACCACTTCGCGCGGTTCTGCACCTCGCCGTTGACCTCGAGCTCGAGGTCGCCGCCGTCGAGGCGGATCCGGTAGCGGTTCCACTCGCCGATGGGCTTCTCGTTGCACGGGAGCGCTTTGCCCGTGTGCCGTCCGTCGGTGCGCGCGCGCTCGGTCTCCATCGGGAACTCGCCGATGTTCCAGATGTCGCCGGCGTTCCGGTGCTGGAGCTGCGCTTCGATGCTCTTCGGCCACACCGTGTCGGGCGCCTGCATGCGCAGGAGCACGCCCGAGTTGCCGGGCTGGGAGCCGGGCGGGAAGCGCCATTCGAGCGTGAGTTCGAAGCTCTCGTAGTCCTTCTCCGTGCGCAGGTAGCCGATCGGCTGGCCCTTGCAGTGCAAGACGCCGTCCGCGACGGACCACACGTCCTCCATGCGCGCGTTCGCGTCGGTCAGGTGGAACGTCCAGCCCGCGAGGCTCTTCCCGTCGAACAGGCGGATCGGCGCGCCGAGCACGTGGTTCGTGGCGAGGCCCTTCGTCAGGAACGTCGCGAGGTCCGCGAGCTCCTGCGCTTCGAGGCCGAGCGCCACGTTGTCCGGCATCGCGGAGAGCTTCTGCTTTTCGCGCGACTCGACCTCGCCGGCTTCGATCACGTTGCGCGTGCCGTTCGTGTCCTTGATCACGAGCTTGTCGCCGTCTCCGAGCACGAAGCCCGAGAAGAAGCGACCGTCCTTCGTCTCGACGACCCACGTGTCGTACCCGAACGAGATCGCGGCGCTCGGGTTCAGGATCGCGTCGAGGAGCGCTTCGCGGCCGTACTTCCGGCCGATCTCCGTCAGGTCGGGTCCGACGTCGCCGCCGCGGCCCTGGAACGCGTGGCACTGCGCGCAGTTCGCCTTCGCGCCGCGGAAGAGCTGCGCGCCGCGCGCGGCGTCGCCCGCGAGCGCGGCGATGTCTTTCGCGGAAGGGAGCGCCTTGCCGGCGGGATTCGTGCGCGGGAACGCGTCGACGGCGAGCGCGCGCACCGCGATGTCCGGGTTCGTGTAGATCGCGCTCGCGGCGGCGGCACGCGCGGCCTCCGGCAGCTTCTTCTCGTTCGCGAGCTGGATGAGCAGGAGGCCGCCTTGCTTGTCCGCTGCGAGCGCGCGCGCGGCCTCGGCCTGGTCCGCGGGCGCGCCGTTCGTGTCTGTCACGCGCGCGAGGAGCGCACGGAACGCGCTGCGGTCCTCGGGCGCGTCGATCCAGACCTGGAACTCGACGTCGGGGTGCGCGTTCGGCTGCTTCGCGCCGCCGTCGTCGAGCGCGCAGAGCGCCTGAAAGCGCGTGTAGGCTCCTTCGGGTAGCCGGTAGACGATCTCCGACGCGGCGTGCGTCCCGAGCCCGTGCTCGTACGCCTTGCCGTCGAACTGGAGCGGACCGCCGTTCGCGTTCCGGTTCGCGTGGACGGAGCCCCAATCGGCGGAGGCGCTCGTCCACGTGAGCGTGTCGAGGCGCGTCTCGCCCTTCGGACCGACGAGCTTCGCGTCGAGCCAGTCGCTCCAGTCGTGTCCGTTGCCGCGCTTGCCGTTCGTGACGACGAGCCAGAGCGCGCGCGCGCCCGTCACGTCGACGTCGCAGACCTTCGAGCCCTCCTCGAGCAATCCGCTCGACCACGCGAGCTTCGCGCCGTCGCGCGTCACGGGCCCGAGCTCCTTCGCGAGCCGGTACTCGGCCCAGTCGTTCTCGTCCTTGTGCCGCACCCACCACGCCGCGAGGTCGCGCACGTCGTCGGGCCCCGCGAGCGCCACGTTGACCATCGCCTCGGCGGCCTCGCGCTCCCTGCAGAAGGCGAGCGCGTCGACGGCCTGTCGGCGTTGCTCGGGCGTCAGCGCGCGCGCGTTGGCGCGCGTGACGAGCGCGGGGATCGACTGCTTGGGATGCAGCCGCCACGCCATCGCGGCCTGCGCGGGCGTCCACTCGAGCGGCGTGTGCGGGTCGTGCTGGAAGTAGAGGTCGTAGAGCTGCGACTCCTTCCCCTGCGCGCCGATGCCGAGCGCTTCGAGCAGCCACGGGTCCTTGCCGTCCCACGCCTTCGCGACCTCCATCCAGGCCCCGGAGGAGATGCCGAGGTTCTGCTCGCGGAGCGACAGCGCGACCTCGCGCAGGACGGCGGGCGTCGTGTTCTCCTTCGCGAGCTGCAGCGCGTACTGCGTCAGGAAGGGCGGCTTCTGGCACTGTGCGCGCCACGCCGTGATGCGGAGGTCCGGATCGGGGTCACGCAGCGCGAGGTCGAGCTGCTTCTGGCCCTCGTCGGGGATCTGGGCGAGCGCCCACAGCGCGCGGGCGCGGTAGCGCGGGTTCTTCGACGCGTAGAGCTCGCGCAGCGGACGCAGCGCGAGCGCGCGCTCCTGCACGAGAGCGCGCCATCCGAGCGCACGCACGTTGACCGCGGGCGAGCACAACGCGGCGACGGCGCCCGGGAGCGTCCGCACGTCGATCTTCGGCGCGACGGGCTTCGCGCCCTTCGGCTGCACGCGCAGGATGCGTCCGTACGTGAGCCTGTCACCCGCGGCGTGGCCGCCAACGCCCGGGTCCCACCAGTCGGAGACGTAGAGCGCGCCGTCGGTGCCGACGCAGACGTCGCTGGGCCGAAACCAGGTGCTCGAGCGGTCGTCCGCGCGTTCCGTGCGCGACGTGAGCAGCACGGTCTTCTCGAGCTCGTACCCCGCGCCCTTCGCGCGCGGCAGGTGCGCGTAGACGACGTTCGCTCCGGCGTCGCAGTTCAGCACGGCGCCCTGGTACTTCGCGGGAAGGAGCTCGCCCTCGTACACCGCGACCCCCGTCGGTCCGCCCGCGCCGTTGATGCAGCCGTTGGGCACGACGCCGGGGTCGTCCTGGTGCCAGTGCGCGCGGCGCACGTCCTGGCCGGGCCGGCGGTCGGCGTTCCAGAAACGCGCTCCGTCCGCGGAGAAGTAGCCGTGGTTGCCGCCGGTCATGCAGTAGAGCGTGCGGCAGCTCTGGTTCCCGTCGTCGTCGTTGTCGTCCTGCCAGAGCGTGCCGAACGAGTCGACGGCGACCTCGTAGTTGTTGCGGAAGTTGTGCGCGAGGACGGAGAGTCCCTCCGCGTTCGCGCCGATGCGGAGGATGAGCCCGCCCGTCCAGACGCGGCCGTCGTCGCTGACGAGGCCGGGCTTGTTGTCCGCAAGGAACTCGCCGCCGTCGTTGTAGAGCGAGCCTGAGCGCAGCATCCAACCCGTGCGGTCCTTCACGAGGTGCGGCCCGGCGTTGCCCGTGTTGAAGTAGAGCTTGCCGTCGGGACCCGCGGTGACGGAGTGCAGGCCGTGGTCGTGATCGCGACCGCCGAAGCCGGTGAGGAACACCTCGCGCTGGTCCGGCACGTCGTCGCCGTTCGCGTCCGTGTACACGAACAGGTTCGGTGAGCACGACACGTAGACCTTGTTCCCGATCACGGCGATGCCGAGCGGTGCGACGAGGTCCTGCTCCTGCGCGAAGACCTTCGACGCATCACAGCGGCCGTCGCCGTCCGTGTCCTCGAGGATCACGACGCGGTCGCCCGCGTCGAAGTGCTTCCCCGCGTTCCGTCCGCGCCACTGGCGGTAGTTGACGGCCTCCGTCACCCAGACGCGGCCCTTCGCGTCGACGTCGATCGCGGTCGGGTTGTAGAGCGCTGGCGACTCGGCCCACAGGCTCACTTCGAGCTCGGGATCGACGCGGAAGGAGGTCGAGACGTCTTCGAAGCGGGGCGCGGACGGCTGCGCAGCGTCCTGCACGAGGGGGGGGAGGAGCATGCGCGCCAGCGTAGCGGCGGGCGGCGTCGCGCGGGAGCGCGATGGCGAGTGCACCACGGCGCGCGGCCCGTCGGTCGGCGCGTCGACGCGGTCGCGCGCGGGCCCGGCGCCCTGCGCGCGCGATCGATGGCATCTCGGCCGCACCCGCTCGCGCACCGCAGGGTACGCTGGCTCGAATGAGCCGACCGTCCGAATCCGTCCCCGACCCCCAGGCGTTCAAGTCGAGCCAGCGCGAGCTCTGGAGCGACGTCGCGGCCGGCTGGCGCGCGTGGTGGCGGATCTTCGAGGCCGGTGCGCAGCCGCTCTCCGACCGCATGGTGGCGCTCGCGCGCGTGGGGCCGGGCGGACGCGTGCTCGACGTCGCCACGGGCATCGGCGAGCCCGCCGTCACGGCCGCGCGCGTCGTCGGCGCGACCGGGCGCGTGCTCGGGACTGACCTCGCGACGGAGATGGTCGCGATCGCGCGGGAGCGCGCGCGCGAGCTCGGCCTCGCGAACGCGGAGTTCCGCGAGCTCGACGCGGAGCGGCTCGAGCTCCCGCCCGCGAGCTTCGACGCTGCACTTTCGCGCTGGGGCTTGATGCTCATGCTGGACCCGAACGCGGCGCTGCGCGGCATGCAGCACGCGCTCGTGCCCGGCGGGCGCGTCGTCGCCGCCGTGTGGGGCGCGAAGGGCACCGTGCCGTTCATGACGATCCCCGGCGACGTCGCGCAGCGCGAGCTCGGCATCGCGCCCGCGCCGCCCGAGTTGCCCGGACCGCTCAAGCTGGGTCGCGCGGGGCAGCTCGCCGAGCTCCTGCGCGGCGCGGGCTTCGCGGACGTCGAAGAGGAGCGGGTCGAGGTCGTGCTCTCGTTCGCGAACCCGGGCGAGTACGTCGCGTTCCTGCAGGACCTTTCGGCGACGCTGCGGCGCACGCTCGACGACGCGCCGCCCGAAGCGCGCGAGCGCGTCTGGCGCGGCGTCGCGCGCGAATCGGAGCGATGGCGCACGACGGAGGGCCGCATCGTCTTCCGCAACGAGGTGCGGATCGCGCACGGCGTGAAACCGCGCTGAGGGCGGTCCCGCTCTCCGATCGAAGCGTTCCATCGAGCGGGCACCCCACCCTCGACGTCGAAGAAGCGAGGAACGGCCACCCGTCCGGCCCTGCTCGCTCCGCGCCCCGAATCGCGCCGTTCCGCGCGCCTCGGCTGCGGACGGCGCCGTTCCTTTCCCCTTCGATGGACCCGCGCTCGCCCCCGAGCCTGGGCCCGGCTCGCCACCGATGCGCGCGGCGTGGCATCATGCCGAGCACCTCCGCCGGCCGATGAACGCGCCCGGATCACCACGACCATGAAGAAGCAGCTCCTCCTCCTCGCCGTTCCCGCCGTGCTCCTGTCCGCCTCCGCCGCGCTCGTGCAGGGCGCGTTCGAGCTCAAGCCCGACAAGGACAACGTCGTCGCGAGCCGCATCGAAGGCGTCTGGGTGCTGCACGAGGACGAGACGCACCACATCGGCGGGGAGAAGCGCCCGCAGGGCTTCGCGTTCGTGCGCGACGACAAGGCCGCGGGCCGTATCCCGGCGAAGCACAAGGAGCTCCTCGCGCACGACCTCTACCTCGCCGGCGAGGTGCAGATCGAGCGCGACACGTTCCCGTTCGTGCTGACGACCGCGCACGGCAACCCGCGCGTCGTCGTGTTCCGCCCCGCCGCGGGCGACGCCTACGCGACGCCGCAAGCGTTCAACGTGATGCTGTGCCCGGCGATGGAGAAGTCGAAGGACAAGCTCTTCGTCGGTGGCGACAAGAACGACCGGCCGTTCTCCGTCTACGTCCGCAAGGACCTCGCGCCGGACAAGGGCGGCTGAGCGGCGGACGCGGTGACCCTCGGCGCGTGAGCGGCGCGCGCTCGCCGAGTCCGCGGCTCAGGCCGAACGCGCGCGCGCGTGATTGGCGGGCGGCGGATCTTCGTGCGCGCCACCGAGCGCGCCGTCCGTGCAGAGGCGCGCCACGTCCTCCGCGCAGCCCCACGACAGCGTCACGCCCGCTCGACCATGACCGTACGCGTGCACGAGGGGACGACCAGGAGCGAGCTCGACGCGCTCGAGCCGGACGCAGTCTTCCTGGGCGCCGATCTTGCGCCCGGGGCGCAGACCCGCGAGCGCGCGCAGGCGCTGGCGGCCGAGGCGCTCGGAGTGCTGCACGCCGCTCTGCGCGAGGAGCTCCCGCGCGCGGTCGAGCATCGAGGCGAGCGCGGGCTCGTCGCATTCCTCGATCCACTCGTCGGGTTCGAAGGTGCCGCCGACGACGACGTGGCTCGGGAACGGGATCACGTACGTGCACGGACGGCCGCGCGACTCGTCGCACAAGACGGTGTCGAGGTGCAGCACGTTTGGGACGTGGAGCACCTGCCCGCGGATCGGCACGACGGCTTCGTCGCGCGCGAGCCGCCGCGCGCCGAGGCCCGACGCGTTCACGACGAGCTCGAAGCCCTCGTCGAACGGTTCGCCGAGGTCGAGCAGGCGCGCGCTCACGAAGGCGCCGCCGAGCTCGTGCTCGAAGCGCCGCTCGAGCCACGGGAGGTAGCGCGTCATGTCGATGCGTGGAAGCACCGCCGCCCAGCCGTCGCGGTGGGGGGGCGGCAAGCCGGTGAGGCGCTGGAAGCCCTGGATGTCGGCGGCCCACGCGGGCAGCGCGTGCATCGGCTCCGTCGAGAGCTCGCGGAAAAGCGCGAGGTCGACGCCGCTCTCAGGCGTCGTGCGCGCGAGCTCCTCGAAGGCGCGGCACGACGCCCGCACCCACGCGAGCGTGCGCTCCGCGAGCGGCCCGCGCGGCGGCGTGAACGCGGCCGCGGCGCGATCGGAGGTCGTCTCCGGCGTGCGGCGCTCCGCGAAGATCGTCACGGCGTGGCCGAGCTCGCGCAGGCGCACGCCCGAGGTGAGCCCGACGACTCCGGCGCCGACGATCGCGATGTGCATGCGGTGAAGCGCGCGCGGAAGAGCGACGCGCGACGGGAGAGCGTAGCCGAAGCGTGCTCGGAGCGGGGGAAGTGGACACCCCGGGCGCGGACCGGTCGCTCGCATCGCCCGAATCCCGACGGGAACCCGGTGCCGGCGTCCTCGCTCGGGGTGTCCAGGGTGAGTGGCTCCGCTGGCGCAGGACGTTGCGCCGCAGGAGCGGAATTTCGTTCCCGTCTGGGAGCCGTGGCGTCGCGGCGCACGCGCCGATTTCGGCATCTTGAAATGCAGTTTCCTATGCGGACCCGCCGATGGTGGCTCCGCGGCGCCGTCGAACGCGGCGCCCACGTCGTCTCGAAGGAACGGAAGGAAAGAGATGCACTCGCCCTCGCGCCTCGCACGCTTCGCCGCCCTGACCCTGGCCCTCGCCTCGATCGACCTCCTCGCGTCGTTCCATGCGCCGAGTCGCGCGCGCGAGCGCACGCCGCGCAACAGCCCGGCCTCGCGCCTGACGTCGGGGGGCGGCAACTCGGTCACGCCGGCGATCGCGCGGCGCCTGCTCTACGTCTGGGACAACACGCTGCCCGGCGACACCACGCGCACCGGACAGCTCTTCGACTTCTGCCGCCGCAACGGCGTCGCGACGATCGCCCTCGATTGCGCTCCGCTCGGCTCGACGCCTGGCGCGCACGCGGCCCGCTACCGCTCGTTCATCGAGAGCGCGCACGGTCGCGACCTCCGCGTGCTCGCGCTCGCGGGTGATTCGTGGTGGACCGTGCCTGCGAACGCGGGGCTGCCGAACCAGGCGGGGAGCCAGCTCACGGGCTGGACCTTCTACGCCGCGGTGCGCGCGAGCAACGCGGGCTTCGACGGCGTGCTCGACGTGTCCGAGCCGTACCAGCGCGATCCGGCGGCGTTCTGGAACGAGCCGGCCGCCGCAGCGCAGGGACTCGTCGACTTCCTGCGCGGCATGCGCGGGGCGATCGGCAACCTGCCGCTCTACCACGCGATGCCGTACTGGTACGACGAAGACCCGCGGCTCGTGCTCCGGCTCGGCGGCTCGCGCATCGCGCGCCCGCTGAACCAGTACGTGCAGCCGCTGGTCGACGTCACCGTGCTGATGGAGAACCGCGATCAGGCGCTCGGCGCGGACGGGATCCTCGCGCACAGCCAGGGCGAGCTCGCGACGGGGCCGTGCATCCTCGGCGTCGAGACGCAGGACCTCGGCGCGAGCGGCGACGCGCTCACCTTCTGGGAAGAGGGCCGCATCGCGATGGAGCGCGAGCTCGCGCTCGTCGTCCTCGCGCGGCTGAACCAGCCCAACCTGCGCGGCTTCGCGATCCATCACTACGCGAGCTTCGCGAACCTCCATCCGTGATCGCATCGCGCGCGTCCCGCGCGCTCTTTCCATCGGACGTGCGAGGTCGTCCCGCGGGGCGGCCTCGCAGCGTTCCGTCCGCGCGCTGCGGCGGAGCGCGACGATCGTGAGCGGAATCCTCGCAGCACTGCGCGCCTTGGTTGCCAGGGAAGCAGGTCGCAGCGCGTCGCCGTCCCGCCGGGACTTCCCCCCGGGCGCGCGCTGGGCTCGCCATGGACCCCCAACCCGCATCCCTCGGGTCGCGCCTCGCGCGCGGCGCCGTCGCCGTGTTCTCCTGGGCCTTCGCGCTCGCGCTCCTCGTGACGCTCGCGCGACAGGCCGTGGACCAGCGCTGGTTCCCCACGAGTCCGATCGACGACGAGGGCTACGTGATGATCGGTCTGCAGAGCTTCCTCGACGGAGGCGCGCTCTACGACGAGGTCTTCACGCAGTACGGCCCGGCTTGGTTCGCGATCGTCGGGCTCCCGCTCGAGCTCCTGCACCTGCGCGTCGACCACGAGCTCTCGCGCACGATCACCGCGATCACCTGGGTGGTCGCGGCGGCGCTCCTGAGCCTCGCGGTCGGACGCTCGACGCGCAGCGTGTTCGCGGGCGCGATGGCGCTCGCGACGTCGTTCCTGGCGCTCACGGCGCTCGGAGTCGAGCCGCTGCATCCGCACGGGGTCGGTTGGGTGCTGCTCGCGGCCTGCGCCGTGCTCGGCTCGCGCGGGGCCGCGGGGCTCGGCCGCGCCGGAGCGTGGGGCCTCGGCGCGCTGATCGCGCTCCTGGCCCTCACGAAGGTGAACCTCGGCGCGTTCGTCGTTCTCGGCGGAGCGATCGGGCTCGCGGGCGGGATGCCAAAGAGGCGGAGCGCGCGCATCGCCTGGTGGGGAGCATGGGCCGTGACGATCGCATTCGCGACGGGGCTGCTCGCGCGGCACGCCGCCGCGCCGGACCTGCGTCCGTACGCGCAGCTCGTCTTGTGCGCGCTCCTCGGATTGCTCGCGGTCGCGCTCGGCGCCGAACGCGAGCCCGGTCCGACGCGCGCCTTGCTGCGCAGCGTCGCCCTCGGCGGCGCGGTCGCGTCGTTGCTCGTGCTCGCCGTGCTGTTCGCGACGGGGACGTCCCTCGCCGGCGCGTGGTACGGGCTCCTCGGCCAGCACGCGCGCCTGATCGAGGCGCCGGCCGCTCCCCTGATTCACCCGCGCGCGAGCGTGGTCGAGCTCGTCTCCGTCCTGCTCGCGTTCGGCTGGTGCGCGTCGCGGCACATGCCCTCGATTCGGGGCTGGGTCGACGGCGCGTGCGTGGTGCTGGCGCTCGCGTGGAGCGGCGCCGTGCTCACGTGGCTCGCGGAGAACCACGTCGGGCTCCTGTTTTCGTACGCCGCGCCGTTCCTCTGGGTCCCGGTCGCGCTGCCGAAGTCGAAGGGCTCGAACGGGATCGCGTCCGAGCGTCCGTGGATGCTCGCCGGGCTCGCCGCGCTGCAGCTCCTGCAGCAGTATCCGGTCGGCGGAACGCACGTGACGTGGTCCGTGCTGCTCCTCGCGCCGCTCGCGGCGCAGGCGCTCTACCAGAGCGCCGCCTGGGTCCGCGAGCGCATCGAAGAGGACTGCGAGCTGCCGCGCCTCGCGGCGATCGCGTGGGTCGGCGCCGCGCTGATCGCGGCCTCGGTCTTGCGCTCCAGGACGGAGGCGAGCACCACCTTCGCGGCGTGGTACGGGCGCGTGACGCCGCCGCTCGGGTTGCACGGCGGGGAGCGCCTGCGGCCCGACGAAGCGACGGCGGCGCGGCTCACGTGGCTCGCGACGCTCGCACGCGAGTGCGACGGGTTCTACTCCTTCCCCGCGCAGAACGGCGTGTACTTCCTCGCGGACGTCGCGCCGCCCACGCGGCTCAACGTCACGTTCCGGCTCGATCTCCTGCGCGACGAGGAGCAGCGGCGCGTCGTCGCCGACCTCGAGCGCTGCCCGCGGCTCCTCGTCGCCTGCGACGGACCGGGCACGGTCGAGCTCTACTTCCGGGGCGAGGGAGCGCCGCCGCTCGCGCAGTGGATCTCCACGCACTGCAAGAGGTTCGAGTGCTGGGGCGATTGGACGATCTACAAGCGCGGGGAGCACGCGGGGCCGAAGCTCGACCGCGCGCGTTGGATCGCCGAGGGGCTCGAGCTCGCCACGAGCGCTGCGGTCCGAGGCCGCGTCGCCGTGATCGAGCTCGTGGACCTCGCGACGGGCCTCTCGCTCGCGCGCACGGACGACCCGCAGGCGGGGATCCAACTCGTCGACGTCGACGGCGCGGCGATCGACCTGCGGACGACGGAGCCGTTCGCCGGCCCGGCGGTCGTGCGGATCGTCCCGCGCGACGCGGAGCGACGCACGCGGCTCCAGGCGGTCCACGTCCCCGTGCTGCGACTGCTCGGACCGCGGGATCTGCGGTGGGTGAGCTACCCGATCGTGCGCGAGGTCGAGCGCGCGCTCACCAAGTGATCCGCACGCCGTTCGTCACGTTGAACGTCTCCGGCGGGCAGAACCCGGCGGCGGCGTTGCGGTAGTAGGTCTGGTAAGCGCGCGTGGCGCCGGAACCCGGCACGACGCCGCCGCGCTGCGCGAGCGTCACGGTGTCGGTCGAGTCGGGGAAGGTGCTCGCGCCGGCGGCGTTGACGCGCGTGCGCAGGCGCAGGAGCGTCCCGCCCGTGCAGCGCACGCCGTCGCCGAACACGGCGTCCTCGAGCGCGTCGCCCTGGAGGTAGATGCACGCGACGGTCGCGGGCATGCCCGAGCCGCGCAGGACGACGGTGTCGAGCACGGGCTTGCCCGAGGCCGTCAGGAAACCGCCCGTCGGGTTGACCGAGTTCCCGCAGCCGCGGCCGCGATCGCCGTGGTTCGCGCACGGGCAGTCGGTCGTGTGCGACGGATCGAGGCCGTCGCCGGCGCAGAACGGCACGATCGGCGGCGTCGCGCGGTACGCGACGACGTTCGTGCCGATGCCCGCGACGACGAGCGTCCCGTCCGCGCCGATCGCGGGCGAGCCGATGTTCGCGTTCGCCACGGGCACGCTCCACCGCGGCGTGAGATCGGCCTCCCAGCACGTGAACGCGCCGCCGGTGAAGCCGCCGTTGTTCATGTAGACGCGGCCGAGCGCGTCCGTCGCGATGCGCGGCTCGAAGAAGTCGACCGCCTGCGGACCGGTCGTGCCCGTCGCGGCGCCGGTCGCGGGGTCGAGGCGCGTGAGCTGCTTCCCCGGCTCGACGCAGTAGACGACGCCGTCGGGGCCGACGCCCATCTCCATGCGCGTGCCGTAGCCCGCGGGGACGTGCCACTTCTCGACGATCGCGCTGCCGGTGTCCTCGAACGCGTAGAAGAAGTCGACCGCGACGTTGTTCTGCACGCGCTGGAAGTAGATCGTCCCGTCGCTCCCGACGAACGGCGTGTTCTGCACGAGGAAGCCCGGCATGACGGAGCCCTGGTACTGGAACGCGCCGGTGTTCGCGTCGAAGCGCTTCACGGCCTGGCCGCCGGCGATCGTGTCGACCGCGTACACCGCGTCGCCGTGCCGCGCGACGCCGCAGTTGCCGCTGACGGAGCCCGTGCGGTTCGCGACCCACACCGTGGCGCCGGTGAGCGCGTCGATGCGCCAGATCTTGCGGAAGCTCCCGACGATCGGGTCGCCGTCGTCTGCGAAAACGACTCCGTCGTAGGCGCCCGCGTCGATCAAGTCGACCGACTGCCACAGCGTCGCGCCGGTGACGGCGTCGAGGCAGTGGAGCTTCGCGCTCACGCTCGCTCCGTTGCCCGAGCGCGCCGCGTACACGCGCCCGTCCTTCACGCCCGCGACCCACGTCGTCCAATCGCCCGTGTTGAACGGGATGTGCCGGAACCAGAGCTCCGCGCCCGTGTCGAGGTCCATGCACACGACGGGCGAACCGTTGGGCTCGCCGGAGGGCGGGAAGCCGGTCTGGCGCACGAGGAACACGCGCCGGCCCTCGATCACGGGCTGCCACGCGATGATCGAGCTGCGACCTCCGGACCAGAGCACGCTCGGCGTCTCCGGGCCGACCTCGTACGTGCGCCCGTTGCGCTCGGAGTTGCCGCCGGAGTTGGGCCAGTCGCCGGCCCAGGCGGTGGAGGCGATCGTGAGGGTGACGAAGACGGCGAACGCGCGATCGAGCATGGGGGACTCCGTGATGCGAGCGACCCCGAGCCTACCCGACGACCGTCCTCCTGGGAGGCTACGGTCGGGCGAAGACGTCGCGCTCGAAGGCGACGTCCACTTCGGCGCGGCGCTGGAGCTTCTCGCGCGAGGGCAGGGACTTGCCTTCGAACTCCACGTCGGCTTCGTAGGGGATCACGACGCCCTTCGAGGACGTGAGCGCCTTGCCGTCCATCGTCGTCGCGGCGTACAGCCGCTTCATCGCGCCGTACGAGGAGCGCGGGCCGCGGCCGCGGTAGCCGACTTCGAGGATCGCGCCGTTGCGCGGATCGAGGCTGAGCTTCGTCCGTGTGCCCGCGAACGAGACGACGACATGCGCGAGGGCGAGCGGGTCGTTCTTCGGCAAGCTCTCGACCACCGCGCGGAAGTCGCTCCGCGTCCGCGCGCGAAGGATCAGGAGCGGCTCACGCGCCAGACGGCGCTCGAAGTCGCGGCGCGCGCTCGCGTGCTCGTCCTCCGTCTTGCCGCCGGTGTACCACGCGAAGCACTCGGACTTGCGGACGACCGTCTTCGACTCCGAGTCACCCCAGGCCTCCTGCAGGCAGAAGTCGTCGGGGAACGAGCACAGGAGCGCGCGCACGCGCAGCGTCGGGCCGTCTTGGTCTTTCTCCTCCCACTGGTCGATCAAGGCGAGGCGTTGCATGCCGTCGATCGCCTTCGCGCCGCCATGCGCGGCGACCGCGCGCTCGATCCACTCGCGTCCGGCCTTCAACGCGGCTTCGTCGCCCTCGACCGGCGCTTCGTCCGGGTCCAGGTGCGCGGCCGGGGCCTTCTTGAAGCTCTCGCGGCACGGCTCCGACGCGAAGACGTAGATGCGGCCGTCGTGCACCCAGAACCGATCGGGCGAGCCGCGCCCCGAGCCCGGTCCCATCCGTCCGCAGGCGCCGCCCCACTGGATGCCCAGGCGTTCGGGATCGGCGAGGAACGCCTGCTTGTTCGCCTCGTTCTGGAACACGTAGTGGTGGGTGCCGCGGTCGACCCCGAGCTTCGGATCGCCCGGGACCTCCCGGCCGCGGCCGAGTTCGACGGGGTCGAGGCCCTTGAGCGCGGGTGCGGGTGCCGCTCCGGATTGGAACGTGAGCGCGAGGACGGTCGTCAGCGTGGAGAGGAACATGGGGTGGGAACTCCTGGGGTGGACAGGAAGCTCTTCCGCGTCGAGGCGGGGTCCTTTGGAACGTCCGTGGGGATTCGTCGCGAGCGCGAGCCGTGCTCAACGCTGCAGGAGCTCGTCGGGGAGCCGGAACACCGTCGTCTCGACCTCGCCCGCCATCTCGCGCACGTCGGACACGCCGAGCTCGCGCAGGCGCTCGATGACCTCCTGCACGAGGCCCTCGGGCGCCGATGCGCCGGCCGTGACGCCGATCTTCTTCGTCGTGACGAGCCACGACGGGCGGATCTCGCTCGCGTCGTCGATCAGGTAGCTGCGCACGCCGCTGCGCGTGCCGAGCTCGGCGAGACGGTTCGAGTTCGAGCTGTTCTTGCTGCCGATGACGATCAGGACGTCGATGCCCTCGTCCGTCATCCGCTTCACCGCGTTCTGGCGGTTCTGCGTCGCGTAGCAGATGTCCTTGAGCTCGGGGCCCTGGATGCTCGGGAAGCGGCGCACGAGCGCGTCGATGACCTCGCGCGTGTCGTCGATCGAGAGCGTCGTCTGCGTGACGTACGCGAGGCGGTTCTCGTCGACGACCTGCAGCGCGTTCACCTCGTCGACGGTGGAGAGCACGGTGACGGGGCCCTCGATGCGCCCGCGCGTGCCCTCGACCTCGGGGTGGCCCGGATGGCCGATCAGGATCACGTGCCGGCCCTTGTCGTGGTAGCGCTGCGCCTGCTGGTGCACTTTGGTCACGAGCGGGCACGTCGCGTCGATGATCGAGAGGCCGCGCGCCTTGGCGGTGGCGACGACTTCGTCCGAGACGCCGTGCGCGCTGAAGATCGTGACGGAGCCCGCCGGGACCTCCTCGAGCGCGTCGACGAACTTCACGCCGCGCGACGCGAGGTCGTCGACGACGTGGCGGTTGTGGACGATCTCGTGGAGCACGTACACGGGCGCTCCGTGGAGCTCGAGCGCGCGCTCGACGATCTCGATGGCGCGGTCGACTCCGGCGCAGAACCCGCGCGGGTTGGCGAGGCGGACTTCCATGGTCGGTCGGGGCATCATGCGGTGGACGGCCGCGTGCGCGCAAGTCGCCCCGGACTGGCCGGCGTCAGTGCGCGCCCTCGCTGACCATGTTGCGGTTCCAGCTCGGGATCTCGACCACGACGTCGCTCGTGCCGTCGGGGACGGCCTGGCACGCGAGGCGCGAGCTCGGCGTGAGCCCGCGCGCGTTGTCGAGCTGGTCGAGCTCCGCGTCGTTCGGCTCCTGCATCGACTCGAGCCCCTTGCGCACGATGACGTGGCACGTGGAGCACGCACACACGCCGCCGCAGGCGTGGTCGAGCTCGAGCCCGTGACCGAGCACGATCTCGAGGATCGAGCCCTTCACGCCGTCGCGCGAGTAGGGGAGCTTCGCCGGGTCGACTTCGATCACGCGCTGCGCGGGGAGGATCGTCAGCGTGTACTTCTTCGACGGTAGGCGCACCGCCGCGGGTTGGATGTAGGGGTTGCTTCCGCCCATGGCCGTTCGAATCCCGAGGCTAGAGACCGGAGCCGAAGCCGCCGGCGTCGTCGTCCGCGCGCCGCGGCGCCGGACGCGCGGGAGCGCGTTCCGTGCGTTCCGGAGCGCGCGGGGGCGTTTCGGGTGCGCTCTCGGCCGAGCGTGCGGGGCGTGCCGGACGCTCGCGGCGCGCGGGACGTTCAACGCGCTCCTCGGGCGCGGCAGCGGCGTCGCGCTCCGGACGCGCGGCGCGTTCGGGACGCTCGGTGCGTTCAGAACGCTCCGGGCGTTCCGTGCGCTCGGGACGCTCAGCGCGTTCGGCGCGCTCCGGGCGTTCCCCGCGCGTCGGACGCGGGGCGCGCTCGGGACGCTCGGTACGTTCCGGCGTGCGGTCGGTCCGCGTCCGCGGCGGTTCCGGCGCGGGCGTCGGCTCCGAGACGGCGAGCGGAGCGCTTTCCTCCGGGGCCGTCGTGCGGCGACGGCGCGGCTGGTCCTTCGCCGTGGGCCGGCGCTCGCGCGGCACGCTCCGCGGCGCGTCGGTCGCGGCGACGTCGCGCTCCGCCGTCGGCGGACGCTCGCTCCGCGGCGCGCGTTCGAGCGGCGGTGTCGGCTCGCTCCGCGGTGCGCGCTCCGTCGGCGCGGCGCGTTCGGCGCGCGGCGCGCGCTCCGGACGTGACTCGCGTGCGGGACGCTCCTCGCTCGGACTGCGCTCGGGGCGCGCGGCGCGCTCCTCGCGCGGCGTCCGCGGTTCCCGCGGTGCGCGCTCCTCGCGGGCGGGACGCTCCTCGCGCGGCGACCGGTCGTCGCGCGCGGCGCGTTCCTCGCGCGCCGGACCTCCGGTGCGCGGGCCGCGGTCCGTGCGTTCCGGACGCTCGTCGCGCGCCAGCGGGCGCTCGGAGCGCGCGGGGCGTTCCGAGCGTTCGGAGGACCGGGGGCGTTCGGACGCGCCCCCGCACGGCGCGCGGTCGCCGTGCGGAGTGGGGGCCGAGCGCGGCGCGGACCCCACCCACGGGGTGCGCTCGAAGTTCAGGGGCGCTTCGGCGCGGTCCGAGCGCGGCGCGCGAGTCGGGCGGTCGTCCGACGTGCGGCGCGGCGCGGAGGGCTCGCGTTCCGAGCGCGGTGCGCGCTCGGGGCCGCGCGACTCCCCGCGGCGCGAGTCCGACGGAGCGCGCTCGGGCCGGGTGGTGGTCGGCGCGGGGCCGACGTGGCTGTCGCGCGGGTCCCACTCCCGCATCGCGGGACGGGGCTCGCTCTTGCGCTCGGACTGGTCCTCGGGCCACCGCGTGTCGCGGTCGCTCGCGGGGCGCGAACGCGCGTCGCCGGCGGGACGTTCGTCCCGCGCGGGGCGCGCGCGCTCGTCGCGCATCGGTCGCTCGCTCCGCGTGGAGCGCTCCTCGCGCGCCGGACGCTCGCCGCGCACGGCGTGGTCGCCGCCGCGCGTCGTGCGCTCACTCGGTGCGGTGCGCTCGCGCTCGACGGGGAGCTCGACGTGCGCCGGACGCTCGTCGCGCCGCGGGCCGTCCCTGCGCGGTGCGTGTTCGCCGCGTTCGTGACCGCCGCGCGATGCGCGCTCGTCCCGACCGTGTTCGCCGCGCGGACCGCGCTCGTCGCGTTCGCCGCGGCCCATCCGCGGACCGCTGCGGCCGCGCGACGACGTCGGCGGGGCGATCTCGGGGATGTCCCAGGTCGCTTCGTGGAGCACGCGCTTCCACTTGTGCATGTCCTTGCCCGACACGATCGTCAGCGCGAACCCGCTGCGGCCCGCGCGGCCCGTGCGGCCGATCCTGTGCGTGTAGTCGGTGATGTCCTGCGGCGAGCTGTAGTTGACGACGTGCGTGACGTGCGCGACGTCGAGTCCGCGCGAGGCGACGTCGGTCGCGACGAGGACTTTGACTTCGCCGGTGCGGAACGCGCTCATGACGCGGAAGCGCGCGGCCTGGTCGTAGCCGCCGTGCAGCGCCTTGATCGAGAACGACATGCGCTCGAGCCGGCGCATCAGGCGATCGACGTCGCCGCGGCGGGGGCAGAACGCGAGGAAGACGTCCTCGGGCTCGCTCTGTTCGATGAGGCGGATGAACGCGAGCGCCTGATCGTCCTCGTCGACGACCATCCACGACTGCCGGATCGTGTCGACGGTCTTCACGCCGGACGAGGTCGCGACCTCGGCGGGGTTCTTCGTGTACTCGCGCGCGAGCTTGAGCAGCTCCGGCGGGAACGTCGCGGAGAAGAGCAGCGTCTGCCGCTCGTCCGGCATGTACGACAGGATCTGCTTCACGTCGTCGATGAAGCCGATCTCGAGCATCACGTCGGCTTCGTCGAGGATCGCGAACTCCGTCCACGGGAAGGACAGGAACTTCTGGCGGTAGAGGTCGAGGATGCGCCCCGGCGTCCCGACGACGACCTGCGCGCCGGCCTTCAGCGCGCGCACCTGCGGGTCCATCGGCTCGCCGCCGACGATCAGCGCGGTCTTCACACCGCGCGCGGCGCCGAGCACCGCGAGCACCTTCTGCACCTGCTCCGCGAGCTCGCGGGTCGGGCAGAGCGCCAGCGCGAGGACGCTCGCGCGCGCGGGGTCGATCTTCGCCATCATCGGCGCGCCGAACGCGAGCGTCTTGCCCGTGCCGGTCTCGGCCTTCGCGATCACGTCACGGCCGTCCAACACGTGTTGAATGGCGAGGCGCTGGATCGGCGTGGGCGTCGTGATGCCCATGTCGGCGATCGACTTCTGGATCTCGTCGCCGAGCTTCCAGTGCTGGAACGACTCGATGTCGGGCGGGATCTCGGTCGGGTGGAGCGGCTCGATCGCGGCGTGGCTCTTGGGGGTCGTGGGCTTCGAGCCGGAGCGGCCACCGCGTCGGCCGCCGGAGTGGCCACCGCTACGGCGGCCGGATTGCATCGGAGGAGGAGTCAAGTCTCAGCGTCTTCTGAAATGGAAAGGATGCGGAGGACGTTCCGCGCGCACGGCTTTCGCGCCGACGGCGTCGCGGGGTCTCGCGTGGGTCGGCCGCCGGGGCGCGGTCCGGTTCGGGACGCTCGCGTGGGCCGGGGGCCGGGCGCGGCACGACCGAGTCGTGGAGGCGCCAGGTAGGGCGGGGATTCTACCCGGCGCGAGCGCGCGGCGCAGCGTCGGCGCGAGAACTCCGCGCGAAGGGCCGTGAAGGCGCGCTACGTACGCCTCGACGTAGTGCGCGCGCCGTGCCCGTCGCCCGCCGGGGACCGTCGCACTCGGAGGGCTCGCCGCCTCCCACGCGGACCGCCCGCATCCGTCCTCATCGGCGCTCCGCCGTCCGACCGGGCCCCGTCCCGACGGCGCGCCCTGGGCTCGTGCGCTCGATCGAGCTCTCTGCCGCGCGCAGGCACGTCGAGCCCTTCGCGCTGGACCGCGACCGCAAGCGTTCCTGCGTCGTCGCGCTCGCGGTCGTGGGCATGCGCACCCACCGTACGCCTTCGGCGCGCTCGTCCACGGGCACTTCCTCGTCGGGCGAGACCCCGGCCGCGAGCCGCGTCCACGCGCCCGAGGTACGGCCCGGCGGCGGACGTCGACGGGCCCGCTCCGCACGCGGTACAACGACGCCATGCGCATCGCCACCTGGAACGTGAACTCCGTTCGCGCGCGTCTGCCGGTCCTGCTCGATTGGCTCGCGCGCGCGAAGCCCGACGTCGTGTGCCTCCAGGAGACGAAGTGCCTCGAGGAGGCCTTCCCGCGCGAAGCGATCGAGGACGCGGGCTACCAGTGCGCCGTGTACGGCCAGAAGACCTACAACGGCGTCGCGATCCTCTCGAGGAAGCGCATCGAGGACGTCGCGTGCGGCATGCAGGACGACGTCGAGGATCTCGAAGCGCGCGTGATCTCCGCCGTGATCGAGGACGTGATCGTCGTCGACGCGTACGTCGTGAACGGGCAGGAGGTCGGCCACCCGCGCTACGAGTACAAGCTCGCATGGCTCGACCGGCTCGCGAAGGACGTCGCGCGGCGCTTCGACCTGAAGAAGGAGAAGGTCGTCGTGTGCGGTGATTTCAACGTGACGTTCGACGACCGCGATGTGTACGACCCGGGCCTGTGGCACGAGAAGATCCTGTGCTCCACGCTCGAGCGCGAGGCGCTCGCGAAGCTCACCGACCTCGGGCTCGCGGACTCGTTCCGCAAGTTCCACGAGGAGGGCGGGCACTACACGTGGTGGGATTTCCGCACGAAAGGCTTCCAGCGCAAGCAGGGCCTGCGCATCGACCACCTGCTGCTCTCGCCGCCCGCGATGGCGACCTGCACGGAGGTCGTGATCGACCTCGAGCCGCGCGCGGGGGAGAAACCGAGCGACCACGCGCCGGTGATCGCGACGCTGGGGCCTTGATCGTGGGCTGCGCTTCTCCGACGTCACGAGTAGGGTGACCCGCGATGGGACGCCCGAACTCACCGCCAGGCTCGCGCGGCCCGCTCGACGGGAACGTGACCGGCGTCCTCGCGAGCGCCTTCGTCGCTGTCGTCGGCCTCGCCGCGGCGCGAGCGCTCTTGTTCGCCGTTCACGACGGGTACCTGGCCGCCGGCGCGCGCTCGGTGGGGTTGCGGAGCTTCGCGAGCGATTTCTGGCTCGGCGCGGCCTGGACGGCGCTCCCCGTCTCCGTCGGGTGCGTCCTCGCGCGCCGCGCGGGCGCCCTGCGGACGGTCGCCGGTGTCTTGCTCGCGATCGCGGCCTGGGGGTTCCTCACGGGGCGATGGCCCGCGGTCGAGGTGCACCGCGTCGGCTTCACGACGACGGCGGGACGGGTCGGGCACGCGCTGGCGCTCGGGAGCGTGCTCGTCCTCGCGGCGCTCGTGTTCGCCTGGTCGCGGATCGGAGCGCTCTCTCGCGCCGGCGTCCTCGCCACGGCGGCGCTCCTCGCGGGCGCCACACCGATCGCGCTCCTCGCTTCCCGCCGCGGAGGGGAGCGCGAGCCACTCGGCATCATCGTGATCTCCCTCGACACAGTGCGCGCGGATCGACTGGGCTCTTACGGCAACGCGCAGGGGATCACGCCCGCGCTCGATCGCTTCGCGACGCGCGCGACGCGGTTCGATCAGGCGTTCGCGGCCGAGTCGTTCACGTTGACGAGCCACATGACGCTCCTCACGAGCCTCGCCCCGAGCGTTCACCGCGTCGCTCCGGAGGCCGCACTGTCGCCGCGCGTGACGACGCTCGCCGAGGCCCTGCGTGCGTCGGGACGGTTCACCGCGGCTCAGGTCGACGACGTGCCGTGGCTCGACGCGCGCTTCGGCTTCGCGCGGGGGTTCGACGTCTATCGGACCGTGGCCGACGATGGCGCGGTCAAGAACGAGGCTCTGGAGTCGGTGTTGGAGGACCTCGGCGGCGAACCGTTCTTCCTCCTCGTGCATTACTTCGACGCGCACTCGGACACGAACCGGCTTCCGTACGACTCCGAGGCGCAGGATTTCGAACGCTTCGCAGGCTGGTACCGCGGGTCGTTCGACGGCTGCGATGCTCGAGCACGCTGCGCGTCGCGCTGGTTGCTCGAGCTGCACGAGAGCGGCGTGGTACCCGACGACGAGATCGTGCGCTTCGTCGCGAGCCAGTACGACGCGGGCGTCGCGAGCCTCGACCGGCTCGTCGGCGCGCTCCTCGACGACCTCGACCAGCGCGGGCTCCTCGACCGCTCGATCGTCGTCGTGACCGCCGACCACGGCGAGGAGCTCTTCGAGCACGGCAAGCCGCTGCACGGCCGGGCCTACGACGAGTCGGTCCGCGTCCCGCTGCTCGTCCGCCTGCCCGGGCAAGCGGCCGCGCGCGTCGTCGATGCGCCGGTCGGGCTGGTCGACGTCGCGCCGACGTTACTCGACCTCGCCGGCGTGCCGATCCCGCGCACGATGCAGGGTGAGAGCTTCGCTCGCCTCGCGCGCGGCGAGGCGGATCCGGGGCGGCGCGCGCACGTGCAACTCGACCTCGACCGCACGCCGCGCGGGGTGCGCACCGCGCGCTGGAAGTGGCTCGACGTCGGCGCGGGCGAGCTCTACGACCTGCGCGACGATCCGCTCGAGCGGAAGAACCTCGCCGGCGCGCCCGAGGCCGAGGCGGTGGAGCGCGAGCTCCGCGAGCTGCTCGCCCGCGAGCGGGCGCGCTGCTCCGAGTCCGCGCTGGAACTCGGCGCGACGGCGCGCCCCGCGGGGCTCGACGGCGGCGCGCGGGGGAAACTCTCCGACCTCGGCTACACGGGCGCGGAGGACGATTGAGCGCGACCAAGACCGGTCGCTTCGCGCTCGCGAGCGCCGCTCTCGCGGGCGCTTCGGCCTGCGTAGCGGTCGTCGAGCCTCCGCTCGCGCGCGACGGGTTCGTCGAGGTGCTCGTCGTCGACGAGGCGTGCCACAAGGGCCTCGTGCTTCCGGGCGCGGCGGGCGAGCTCGTCGAATGGGGGTTCGGACACCACGGCTGGTACGCGCTCGAGCACAACCGCTGGTACCACGTCCCCGGGACGGTGCTCTGGCCCGGGGATGGCGCGCTGTCCCGTCGCGCGTGGGGAGCCGACGAGCGCGCACGCCGAGCTCCGCGTGACGTCGTCGCGTTCCGCGCGGATCCCGAGCTTGTCCGCCGACTCGGGGAGGAGCTCGAACGGGAGTTCGATCGCGCGCGAGAGAGCCTGCACCACTCCGAGGCATGGCAGACGGACTTCGTGCGGAGCGGCGAGCGCTACTGGATCTTCCACGATTGCCACGACGCGACGGCGAGCTGGCTCGAGGACCTCGGCTGCCGCGTCGAGCCTGCGCTCGTGCGACTGGGACTGCGCTTCCGCGTTCCCCGAACCATGCGGGATTGAGTTCGTTCGCCGACTGCGGAACACTGCCATCCCCTGGAGGTCCGCATGCCGCTTCAACTCGTCGATCCGTTCCGCGTGGCTCCGTTGAAAGACGTTCCGTTCGACTCGTTCGGCGACGTCGACCGGAAGATCGAGCGCGCGCGCGCCGCGCAGCGCTCGTGGTGCCACGTGCCGCTCGCCGAGCGCGTGCGGGAAGTGCAGCACGCGGTGCAGTACTTCGCCGCGCACGAGGCGGAAATCGCCCGCGACGTGTCGCAGCAGATGGGGAAGCCGATCCGCGAGGCGCGCGGCGAGGTGAAGACGCTGCTCGCGCGCGCCGAGTGCATGAGCGCGCTCGCGGGCGAGGCGCTGGCGCCCGTGCCGGTGCCGGGGAAGCCGGGGTTCACGCTGCGGATCGAGCACGCGCCGGTCGGGCTCGTGCTCGACATCGCGTCGTGGAACTACCCGTTGATCGTGCCGGTCAACGTCGTCGTGCCGGCGCTGCTCGCGGGGAACGCGGTGCTCTTGAAACACAGCCCGCTGACGCCGCTCGCGGGTGCGCACTTCGAGCGCGCGTTCGAGACGCTGTCGATCCAGGGGCTCGTGCAGAACGTCGTCGTGTCGAACCAGGACGCCGAGCACCTCGTCGCGGACAAGCGCATCGACTACGTGTCGTTCACGGGTTCGGTCGCGACGGGGAAACGCGTCTACAGGACCGCGAGCCAGCGCGTCGTCGGCGTCGGGCTCGAGCTCGGCGGGAAGGACCCCGCGTACGTCGCGGAGGACGCGGACCTCGACTTCGCGGCCGCGAACGTCGTCGACGGCGCCTGCTACAACGCGGGGCAGAGCTGCTGCGCGGTCGAGCGCGCGTACGTGCACCACGCGCACTACGACGCGTTCCTCGTGAAGGCGAAGAAGGCGCTGGAGGAGTACGTGCTCGGCGATCCGCTGCTCGAGACGACGACGATGGGGCCGATCGCGCGCAAGGAGCAGCTCGAGGTGCTCGAGCTCCACGTGCGGGACGCGCTGCAGCGCGGCGCGCGGCTCGTGACGGGCGGCAAGCGGCCGTCGCATCTCTCGGGCTGGTTCTTCGAGCCGACGCTGCTCGCGGACGTGCCGAACGACGCGCTCGTGATGCAGGAGGAGACGTTCGGTCCGATCCTGCCCGTCGCGCGGGTGGGTGACGACGAGGAGGCGCTCGCTCGCATGAACGACAGCCGCTACGGCCTGACCGCGTCGGTGTGGACGAAGAACGCCGCGCGCGCCGAGCGCTTCGCGCGCGAGCTCCAGGCGGGCACCGTGTACCAGAACCGCTGCGATTACCTCGACCCGGCGCTCGCGTGGACGGGTTGGAAGGAGAGCGGGCTCGGCTCGACGCTGTCGCGCTTCGGGTTCGCGGCGTTCACGCGGAAGAAGTCGATTCACTTCCGGGCGTGAGCCGAACGGGAATCCCGGAGGTTCTGCCACTGACCGTGAGAGCCCACCCGGGTCTTGGGTTCGCACCCTGGGACGGAGTCGTGAGCATGTTGTAGACTGCCGCGCCCTGGCCAACTCTGGTTCGATCCCTCCCGACCATGTACGTCGGCAAAGTCACACTCACGAACATCCGCGGCTTCGAACACCTCGAGTTCGATCTCGCTCGTCCCGATGGCCGCTATGCGGGATGGACCGTGTTCACCGGCGACAACGGGTCGGGGAAGAGCGCCTTGCTCAAGGCTATCGCGCTCGGGCTCGCGGGCCGCGACACGGCGCGCTCGCTCCAACCGAGTCTCCATCGTTGGATCCGCCTGGGAGCGGAGCCCCACGAGGGCTTCATTCAGGTTGAGATCGTCCGTCAGGCCACGGACGACCTGTTCGCAGAGTCGGGGCGAACCGCAGACTCCTCCTTCCCGGCCAAGCTCAAACTGCGCAACGGCGGGCGCGACGTCACGCTTGAACCCGTCGTTCCGGAGGGTCGTCCCGACAAGTACCGCGCGCCCGAGCGCAGCATCTGGTCGACCGAGGCTCGTGGGTGGTTCGCGTGCGGTTACGGACCGTTCCGTCGCGTGTTCGGTGCTTCGCCAGAGGCCGCGCGTCTGATGGCGGTGCCCACGACCGCTCGCTTCGTGACGATGTTCGAGGAGGCGGCGTCCCTGGCCGAGGTCGATCAGTGGATGCGCAACCTCAAGCATAAGGAACTCGAGAAGCGCACCGACGAGACCGAGCAGCTCTCGATCCTGCTCGAGATCCTCAACGACGAACTCATGCCGAATCAGATCGTAGTCGACCGTGTCGACTCCGACGGACTGTGGCTCCGTGACCGGAACGGCGTGCAGCTCTCCTGGCACGAAATGAGTGACGGCTATCGCTCTGCGCTCGCGTTGCTCGGCGACATCCTGAGGCACCTGATCGACGCCTTCGGCACGGAAGGGCTGACCGAGCGCGGTGTGGATGGGAAACTCCGCATCGTTCGAAGCGGCGTCGTGCTCATCGACGAGGTCGACGCGCACCTACATCCGGAGTGGCAGCGGGAGATCGGTTTTTGGCTGACCCGTCACTTCCCGAACATCCAGTTCCTGGTCACGACGCACAGCCCGCTGATCTGCCAAGCCGCCGACGAGAACGGGCTCTTCGTGCTGCCCGAACCCGGCGGCCAAGATCGTCCGCGTCCTCTCACGACCGAGGAGTACGAGCGCGTCATCGCTTCGCGCCCCGACACGATCTTGTTGTCCCCGGCGTTCGGCCTGGAAGCAACGCGGTCACCGCGTGCGGTCGAAGCGCTGCGCATGTCCGCAAGACTGCGCTCGAAGCAGCGTTCCGGCGCCCGTCTCACCACGGAGGAAGAGCTGACCCTCGAGCAGCTCGAGCTCTTCACCAGGTCCGACGAAGAGCCCTGAGTCGATGCGACGTATCGTGCGCAAGGAACTGACTCCCGCGACGACGGCTGCTTTGGAGCGGCGACAGGCGGAGGCGGATTCGGCACGCGCTTCGGGGATGTTGGACGTGAACGCCGCTTGGAGGGCGGCCCGCGATTCCAGCGAGTTCAGGCCCGTGCTGCTGGCGTTGCAGGACATGTCCGGGCACGCGCGGCGCTGCATGTACTGTCTTGACTCGCATGGAACGGACGTTGAGCACTTCCGACCGAAGTCCGTCTACCCAGAGAGCATGTTTCGCTGGGCGAACCTCCTACTCGGTTGTACCGAGTGTGG
Organism: Planctomycetota bacterium; assembly: GCA_016714045.1. GTDB lineage: Bacteria > Planctomycetota > UBA1135 > UBA1135 > JADJNY01. The sequence goes on from JADJNY010000002.1 coordinate 686,906, forward strand.
GCGCTTCAAGGGGAATCGCTTCCCAGTCGACGAGCACGGCGTGCCGCAGTTGATCGATCCCACCTCCGTCGATCCTTGGGAGCATCTCGATTTCGATCCAGCCACGGGGATCCTGACGGCTCGCTTCGATCCTGCGAGAGGAGCGCCATCGCCGATCGGGGTGGCGACCGTGGAGATCCTGCGACTCGATCAGCGCGAAGTTCTGAGCCGTGGCCACTCTCGCACGTTCCGGCGACTGTGCGGAGTCGTCGAGCGAGCCACCGCATCAGGGCGAGTCGACGCCGTCGGGTTGATGCACGAACTGCTTGCAGCCGACGATCACGGCCTGGTCGATTGGTGCTTTTCCGTCCGCGGGCGACGCGAAGAGCCGTTCCGGACGCTCTATGAGCGGCACCACGATGCGTGGGAGGCCTGCGCGCAGCACCTGTCGCTGGCATGATCTGCCGTTCTCAGGTCACTTGGCGAATCGCGATCCGGCCCCAGCTCCTTTCCAAGTGGTGTTCGGTACCTGGTGCGCAGACGAAGTTGCACGCGGCGCGCGCCGCGCTACTTCCCGCCCTTCGCCTTCCGCTCGCGCTCGAACTGCTCGACGCGCTCCGCGTATTCCTCGTTTAGGGCGGCGCACTTCTTCGCCCACGCGATCGCGTCGTCCCACTTCGCCTGGTGGAAGTAGACGAACGCGAGCGTGTCCATGCAGTCCGCGTCCTTCTCCTTCGTGAGCTCGATCGCGCGCTTCGCGACGCGCTCGGCGAGCACCAGGTCGCGGGGCTCGACGTGCTCGTCGCCCGGATCGACGATCGACCAGCCGATCGCGTTCAACGCGTTCGCGCTGTCCTTCCCCGCGCCGTCGACGAACGCCTTCGCGAACGCGTAGGCCTCGTCCGGCTTCCGGAGCCGTACGCCGGTCGCGATCATCCGCAGGTGCGCGTAGCCGCCCATGCGCACGGGCTCGAGCGCGAGGAGCTGGTCGATGGCCGCGGCGACGCCGTTCCAGTCATCGCTCCGCATGGCTGCCTCGAGCGCGTCCGTCTGCACGTGCGTGCGCGCGCGCAGCTCGAGGTTCTCGAGGTTCGGCCCGTACTCCGCGTCGATCGCGACGCACTGCTTCGCGACGGCGACGGCCTCGTCGTACTTGCCCATGCGTGCGTGCACGGTCGCGAGCACGATCAGGCACTCCGCGTCCTTCTCCTTCGTGATCGCGACGGCGCGCCGCGCGGCGCGGAGCGCGAGCTCGAAGTCCTGCGGCACGATCGGCTCGTCCGCGTCGAGGATCGCCATCGTGATGCCCATGGCGCCGTCGGGGCTGTCCTTGCCCGCGCCGTCGAGGTACGCCTTCGCGAACGCGTACGCCTCGTCGGGCTTCTCGAGCTTGACGCCGAGCGCGTGCAGGAGCGCCTTGACGTGCTCGCCCATGCTCACGGGCTCCATTTCGAGCAGTTTCTTCGCGTTGTCGACGACCTTCTCCCAGTTCTCCATCACCTCGGCCGCGCTGAGCGCGACGACGAGCTTGCGCGTGCGCAGCTCGAGCGCGATCGCCCCCTTGTACGCGGCCGCGGCCTGCGCGAGGTCGTGCTTCTCCGCGAGCACCTGCGTCAACGTCGGCTCGATCTGGTCGACGTCGCCGATCCACGCGATCTTGCCCTGCTTGTCGACGAGGAAGAAGTTCGGCGGGAAGACCTGCTTCGCCGCCTCGCGCCACGTCTTGTCGACGAGCGAGTCCTTCTCGTACCCGAGCGCGAAGGTGATCTCGGCGGCGTGCTCCTTCGCGTACTTCTCGATGCTCGCGCTGCCCGGCTTGAGGCCGTCGCACGCCGTCGCGATCACGGTGAGGCCCGCGGCGCCCTTCTCCTTCTGCAGCTTCGAGAGCGCGACGAGCACGTCGTCGACGAGGAACGTGCTCGAGCCCCACGGGCTGACGAGGTAGACCTTGCCCTTTTCGAGCTTCTCGACGGGCGTGCCCGCGATCCACTTCGCGATCGCGAGCGCGGGCGCATCGTCGCCGACGTAGAGCGTGGGCATCTCGACCGCCTCGTCGGCCTTCGCGGGCGCGGGCTTCGGCGCGCCGGTACCGGGGGCTTGCGCGAGCGCGCTCGGGAGCGCGAGGGACGCGACGAAGGCGAGGAGGAGCGCGGGAGCGGGTGTGTGCGACATGGAGGGGGGAGTCGGTGACGAAGACGCGGCGGAGCACGCACGGGCGCGCTCGGGCCGCGAGGATACCGGGCGCGGTGCGGGTCGCGAAGCGTGGCCGTGTCGCTCCATCTCGCGAGGACCGACCGGCAGCGCGCGCGGAGGTTTGGGAGCGAAGCGCTCGGGTGCTGCCTCGCGCGAGTCGCGAGCGTAGACTGCGAGCGCGCCGCGAGCGTTGCGCGACGCAAGGGCGAGTCGACGCGCCGATCCCGCGCGTCGTGTCCGCGGAGGAAGGTTGCATGCGCCGAATCGTTCTGCTCGGAATCGTGCTCGTGGTGCTCGCGGGACTCGCGGCGCTCGTCTTGTGGCGGCCGACGAGTCCGACGACCGCTCCGGACACGCGCGCGACGGGCGCGGCGCCCGAGTCGGCGCCGGCGGTCGTCCCCGCGCGCGACGAAGCGCAGGGCGCGACGAACGCACCGGTCGTCGTCGAGCCGAAGGACGCGCGCAGCACCGCGAGCTCGCTGCCTCTGGACGCGCCGGGCGTCCTGCGCGTGCACGTCGTCGCGAAGGAGACGGGGGCCGCGCTCACCGGCTGGCGTGTTCGGCTCGTGCCCGAGCCGGCGCCGCGCTCGGGATGGAGCACGCAGGAGGTCGACGCGCAGTGCGGCGATGCGCACGCGGAGCCGATCACGGCGGGCGAGGGGTGGATCGAGTTCGAGTGCACGCCCGGCACGAGCTACGCCCTCAGCGCGTGGAGCGACGACGCGCGCGCGCCGGGCGCGCCGACCTCGGCGAGCGTGCTCCCGCTCGCCGCGGGCGAACAGCGCGAGCTCGTCCTCGCTGTGCCCACGCGCGCCGATCTCGTGTTCTTCGTGCGCGTGCTCGACCTCGACCAGCGCGCGCCGGTCGCGGGCGCACGGGTACGCGCGCGCGTGCAGAGCTCCTCCTGGTCGATGAACCCCGAGAAGATCCGCCGTCCGGTCGCCGACCGCGAGCTCGGCGACGCCGCGACGGACGCGACGGGGCTCGCGCGGCTCGAGCTCTGCTCGTGGGATCGTCCGTACGTCGAGGTGGAAGCGGCGGGTTTCGGCCGCGCGCTCGCTTCGGTCGACGGCGGGCACGCGACGCCCGAGACGGCGCTCGACGTGCTGCTCACGCGTGCGGCGCGACTCTCGGGCACGCTCGTCGGCGCTTCGGCGGGCGAGGTGCTCCTGCGCACGCGCGCCTGGGAGCTCCTGCCGGGCGACCAGCGCTCGATGCTCGTCGCGGTCGACACGAGCGACGCGACGTGGAGCGCGAAGCTCGCTCCGGACGGCCGGTTCGCGTTCGACGCGCTGCCCGCGGGCTGCGAGTTGAACGCGGAGCACTGGCCGAGCGACGGAGAGCCCATGCGGGTCGGCACGAGCGTCAAGCTCTCGCCCGGCGAAGAGCGCGTCGTCGAGTGGCACGTCTCCGGCCGCTGCACGGTGCACGGGCGCGTGCTCGACGGCGCCGACGTGCCCGTCACGGACACCGTGGTGTGGCTCGTCGCCGAGACGTCGCCGCAACCGTCCGTGTTCGGCAAGTACGACGACGGGCGCAACGTGATCGGGAAGGAGCGGACGAACGCGAAGGGCGAGTTCACGTTCGCGGACGTCCCCGCGGGCAAGTGGCAGGCGGGGCTCGCGCCCGACGTCGAGGTGCGGTTCGGCAACCCCGCGCTCGACGTCGTCGGCCTCTCCGAACGCTTCGAGATCGCGCAGGGAGAGACGCAACGCGAGCTCCTGCTGCGCGTCGACCGCGGCCTGTTCGTGTCGGGCGTGGTGCGCGCTCCCGACGGCTCCGCTCCTCCGCACGCGTTCGTCCAGGCAAACGGAGTCGACGGACGGGCGTCGTTCACGCAGAACACGTCGGACGGCACGTTCCACGTCGGACCGGTCTTGCGCGGACGCTACCGGCTGTCGGCTTCCGGAGAACCGCACGCGCCGACGCCGGTCGTCGAGGTCGAAGCCGGCGCGAAGGACGTCGTGCTGACGCTCACGGCCGGCGCGGCGATCCACGGCCGAGTCGTCGACGCGTCGGGCGCGCCGCCGCCGTACGAAGTGCAGCTCGCGGCCGCGGAGGGCAGCCAGGTGCGCTTCGCGATGATGGCGACGACCACGGATCCGAACGGTGAGTTCAAGCTCGACGGCCTGGAAGCCGGCACCTACGACGTCGTCGCCAGCACGACCGGCGGGCGCTACGGCGTGAAGCGCGGGATCGTCGCGCAGCCGGGCAAGACGGCGGAGGTCGCGCTCGAGCTCGACGCGGGTGTGCGACTGCGGGTGCGGAGCGCGTACGAGCAGGGTTCGCTCCTCGTGCGCAGCGACGGCGCCCTGATCCACATGCTGCAACCCGACCCGAAGACGGCCGTCGAGTGCGCGCTGCCTCCGGGGCGGATCACCGTCGAGCTCGTGAAGTACGTCCAGAAGGACGGGACGTGGAGCACCGAGACGATCACGAAGCAGAGCCTCGACGTCGCGCCGGGCGAGACGAAGGAGCTCGTGCTCGAGGCGCCGAAGTGAGCCGTGCGCGCGTCCTCTTCGTCGTGATCCTGCTCGCGCTCGGCGCGGCGGTGCTCGTGCGCGTGTTGCGGGTCGACGGCGACCAGAGGGCAACGGGCGGCGCCGCGGAGTCGGCGGCGACTGCACTCGGCGTCGGCGACTCGGCCGCGCTGGCGCGCGCGCTAGACGCCGAACAGCGCGTCCAGTCGGAGGCCTCGCGCGCGCCGCTCGCTCCCGCTCCAGTGGACACGAAGCCCTCGGGCGCGCGCGTCCTCGTGCGCGTCGTCGCCGACGACACCGGGGCCCCGATCGACGGCGCGCACGTGCGCCACGGCGTGCGCGCCGCCACGACGGGCCCGAACTCCTCCACGCCGTCGAAGCCCGAGCTGCGCGAGCTCCCGGCGACCGGCGCGGACGGCCGCGTCGAGTTCGACTGCGCGGAGGACGTCGCGCTCGTCCTCGAGGCCTCGGCGACCGTCGGCGACGTCGCGAGCCGGCCGTTCGAGCTCGACGTCGCGCCGCTCGCGGAGGGCGAACGGCGCGAGCTCGTCGTGCGCCTCTGTTTCGAGCCCGATCGCGACGTCTACGTCCGCGCGATCGACCGTGCGCGTCGCGCACCGATCGCCAACGTGCGCGTCCTCGCGCGGCCCGACCGCGGCGCGTTCGGCTCCGACCCGGACGAGCTCGCGCTCCCGCCCGAGCGCGCAGTGCTCCATGCGATGACGACGGACGCGAACGGGCTCGCGCGGGTTCCCTTGCGCAGTTGGCAGCGCGCGTACCTCGAGCTCGAGGGCGCGGGCTGGGGGCGCAGGCTCGTGCAGCCGCGCGGCGCGCATGCGACGCCCGAGTCCGCGCTCGACGTCGAGCTCGCCAAGGCCGCGCGGCTCGTGGGCCGGCTCGCGGGTGCGGGCGCAGGCGAGGTCTGTCTGCGGACGAGCGTGTTCCCGCTGTACGCCGCCGCCACGTACGAGCTCGCGTTCGACGGCGACCTCGACGACGTCGTATGGCGCGCTCCGCTCCGCGCCGACGGCGAGTTTGCGTTCGACGCGCTCCCGCCCGAAGTCGACCTGCGCGCCGAGTTCCGGCCCGACGGCGGAGTGGCCGTCAACCTGGGCGACGAGGTGCGCCTCGAACCCGGCGAGACGCGGCGCGTCGAGTGGTCGCTCGCGGGGACGTGCGTCGTGCAGGGCCGCGTGCTCGACGCCTCGGGCGCGCCCGTCGCCGCGACGGAGGTGTGGCTCGTGCGCGAGACGAACACGCGCGTGCACGTGTTCGACGAGTACTCCGACGCGCAGCAGCGCTGCGCGACGGCGACCACGGACGACGCCGGTCGCTTCGAGTTCGACGGCGTGCGCGCCGGTGCGTGGCAGGTCGGCCCGGCCGCGATCGTGGGACGGACGTACAGCCCGCCCACCACCGGCCTGGCGGGCACGAGCGTGCGGCTCGACGTCGCTCCGACGGATCGCACGCGCACGGTGGAGCTCCGCGTCGACCGTGACCTCTTCGTCGAAGGCCGCGTCGTCGGACCGGACGGCGCGCCGGTCGAGGGCGCGTACCTGTTCGTGCGCGGCGTGACGACGCAGGACGAATTCCACTCGTCCACGGTCGAGGCCCGCTCGCTCGCCGAACGGGCCGTGCACGGCGCCGGGCCGGTCGAGAGCCGCTTCCGCTGCGGCCCGCTCGTGCGCGATCGCTACCGGCTCGTCGCGCACGCGCAGGGCTTTGGCGCGAGCACGGAGCTCGAGGCCGATGCCGGCGCGAAGGACCTCGTGCTCGCGCTCACCGCCGCGGGGACGATCCGCGGTCGGATCGTGGACGAGGGCTGCGGCGCGCTGCCCGTCGACGTGCAGGTGTCGCCGTCCGGCGCGCGGCTCGAGTTCGAGCGGATGGGCATGGATACGCTCGCGAGCGAGCTCACGTTCTCGATCGAAGGCCTCGTCGGCGGCCGCTACGACCTCGTCGCGACGTGCGCGCGCGGGCACGTCGGCGTGCGGCGCGCGATCGACGTGCGCGGCGGGAGCGTGACGGAGCTCGGCGACGTCGCGCTCGGCGCGAGCGCGCGCCTCCGTTTGCGCACGACAGCGGGAAAGGTCGTCGCGCTCGTCCGCAGCGAGGACGCCCTCGTGCGGGCGCACAAAGTCGAGGTCGACGCCCCGTTCGAGTGCAGCGTCCCGCCCGGTCGCGTGCGTGTCGAACTCGCGCGCGTCGAGCGCGACGGCCTGCGCGTCGCTTTCCACGTGCTCTCCGAAGAGCGCCTCGAGCTCGCGCCGGGCGAGACGAAGGAGCTCGTGCTCGAGGCGCCGAAGTGAGCCCAGGCTCGTTCTCCCGACCTCCGAGTCGGTGAACCTCCTTGCACGCCTCGTGAGCGCGGCTGTCGGGCTCCGCGACCGCGCTCCGTGAGTGCCGGCGCCGCCGCGGCCCGAACGGGCTCGACGAGCCCCGCGAACGCGCGTGTCGTCCCGGCTCCGTGGGTGACACCGCGCCCGCGATCGGCTCGAATGGCGCGCATGCATCGCCCCCCCCTCGCGCTCCTCCTCGTCGCCGCGCTCGCGCCGTCCGCGCTCGCGCAAGACGCTCCGCACGCCTTCGTCGGCGCGCGCGTGCTCCCGATCTCCGGCCCGGCGATCGACGACGGCGTCCTGCTCGTCCACCACGGCAAGATCGAAGCGGTCGGGACGCGCGCGTCGGTCGCGCTCCCCGCGAACGCGGTCGTCGTCGACGTGAAGGGCAAGGTGCTCATGCCCGGCCTCGTCGACACGCACAGCCACGTCGGCGGCGGGTGGGGCGCGGACGAAAGCGCGCCGATCCAAGCCTCGGTGCGCATGCTCGACGCGATCGACTGCCGCGACGCGGGCTTTCAGCGCGCGCAAGCTGGCGGCATCACGACGGTCAACGTGATGAGCGGCAGCGGGCACCTGATGGGCGGGCAGACGCTCTACCTGAAGAACAAGGACGTCCGCTCGATCGAGGAGATGTGCTACCGCTTCGCCGACGGCGCGCCGATGGGCGGCATGAAGATGGCGAACGGCACGAACAGCCACCGCGACCCGCCGTTCCCCGGCACGCGCGGCAAGTCGGCGGCGCTCGTGCGCGAGAGCTTCGTCGCGGCGCAGGAATACGAGCGCAAGCTCCGCGCCGCGGGCACGGACGAGTCGAAGAAGCCCGCGCGCGACCTCGCGATGGAGGGCCTGCTCGAGGTCCTCTCCGGCCGCCGCATCGTGCACCACCACACGCACCGGCACGACGACATCCTCACCGTGCTGCGCCTCGCGAAGGAGTTCAACTTCCGCGTCGTGCTCCACCACGTCAGCGAGGCGTGGAAGGTCGCAAGCGAGATCGCGGCGGCGAAGATCCCGTGCTCGTTGATCGAGATCGACTCGCCCGGAGGCAAGCTCGAGGCGGCCGACTTCGATTCGCGGTCCGCGGCGGAGCTCGAGAAGCGCGGCGCGCCGGAGCTCGTCGCGTTCCACACGGACGACTGGATCACGGACTCGCGCCTCTTCCTGCGCAGCGCCGGGCTCGCCGTGCGTGCTGGGCTCTCGCGCGAGACGGCGCTCGCGGGGCTCACGCTGAACCCGGCGCGCATGTTCGACCTGGGCGATCGCGTCGGCAGCCTCGAGCGCGGCAAGGACGCGGACTTCCTCGTGCTCTCGGGCGATCCGCTCTCCGTGTACACGACCGTCGAACAGACGTGGGCCGGTGGCGACAAGGTGTTCGACCACGCGGACGCGAAGGACAGGCTCTGGGCGGAAGGCGGATGGGGCGCGGGCCTGCGGCGCGCGGGCGCGCTCTGCTGCCTCGGTGACGGGGAGGACCGGTGATGAAGCTCTTCCAGGCTCTGACGTTCCTCGTCGTCGCTGGTGTCGCGCGTGCGCAGGACCTCGCCGTGCGCGCCGAACGCGTGCACACCGTGTCGGGCGCCGTGATCGAGAACGGTGTCGTCCTCGTTCGCGGCGGCAAGATCGCCGCGGTCGGCAAGGCGGCCGACGTCGCCGTGCCCGCCGGTCTGCGCGTGCTCACGGCGAAGGTCGCGATGCCGGGCCTCGTCGACGCGCACTCCGTCGTCGGGCTCGCGGGCTACCTGAACCAGCCGCAGGACCAAGACCAGAAGGACCCCACGGCGCCGATCCAACCCGAGCTGCGCGCGATCGACGCGTACAACGCTCGCGAGCGGCTCGTCGAGTGGGTGCGCGGGTTCGGTGTGACGACGATCCACACGGGGCATGCGCCGACGGCGCTGATCTCCGGGCAGACGCTCGTCGCGAAGACGCGCGGCGACTCGGTCGACGAGGCCGTGATCGTGCCGTGCGCGATGATCGCGGCGACGCTCGGCGCGGATTCGCGCGACGAAGGCCCGGGCAAGTCGCCGGGAACGGCCGCGAAGCAGTTGGCGCTCCTGCGCGAGGCGTTCCTCGGCGCGCAGGACCACCAGAAGAAGCTCGCCGCGGCCGGCAGCGACGCGTCGAAGAAGCCCGACCGCGACCTGCGCAAGGAGGCGCTGATCGAGGTGCTCGAGAAGCGCGTGCCGCTGCTCGTCACCGCGCAGCGCCACCAGGACATCTCGTCGGCGCTGCGGCTCGCGAAGGAGTTCGGCTTCCGCCTCGTGCTCGACGGCGCCTCCGAGGCGTACGTCGTGCTCGACGAGCTCGCGGCCGCGGGCGTGCCGGTGATCGCGCACGCGCCGATGGCGCGCTTCGCGGGCGAGCTCGAGAACGCGAGCCGCTCGACGCCGCTCAAGCTGCGCGACGCGAGGATCCCGTTCGCGTTCCAGAGCGGGTACGAGGCCTACGTGCCGAAGACGCGCGTCGTGCTGTACGAGGCGGCGGTCGCCGCGGCGAGCGGCCTCGGGTTCGACGGTGCCTTGCGCGCAATCACGCTCGACGCGGCGAGGATCCTCGGCCTGGAGAAGCGCCTCGGCAGCCTCGAGGTCGGCAAGGACGGCGACCTCGCGCTCTACGACGGTGATCCGTTCGAGTACACGACGCACTGCATCGCGACGGTGATCGAGGGCGTCGTCGTGTTCGAGGGGGGCCGGTAGGCGGGGCGCGCTCGTCGCGCCTCACCGACGGACCGGCAGCTGCACTTCCGCCCACCGGTCCGCCGGCGGGACGAACGGCGAGTTGTATTCGAACGTGCGCACGGTGCCGGTCTCGAGCCACTCCGGATGCTCGGCCTTCGTCGCGTGCAACGCCGCGAGCGCCTGCTCGAACGCCTCGGGCCCGAGCGGTCCGCGCACGCCGATCGACAGGACGACGGTCTCCTCGCGATCACGCACGACGACGTTCGAGTCGGTCGCGCCCGCGGGGCCTTGCTCGACGCGGCGGTAGAGGAACGACATCGACTGCGTGCGCAGCGCGCCGTCGTCCTCGGCGGCGTAGTCCATCTCGACCGGGCTCGTCATCGCGATCTGCCGCGATTGGATGTGGCGCAGGAGCGGGTAGAACGCGCCGGTCGAGCTCTTCGGCGCGTCGACCTCGGCGCGGCGCACGAGCGGGTAGAGCTTGAGCTCGATCGCTCCCGGCGGCGTCGGCGCGGGGTAGCCCTCGGGCAGCGGCGTGTCGATCGCGCAGCGGTCGTGGCGCCACACGACGAGCTCTTCGCCGTCCTTCGTCGCGCGCTCCGACGTGACGCGCGCCTCGCGATCGCCGCCGACGCGTAGCACGGGCTCGCTCGCGGTCGGCCACGGCGCGGCCGGCTTCGGTGCTGGCGGAGCGGCCTCAAGTGCGCGCTCGTGCGCGGCGCAGGCGGTGAATAGGGCGAGGACGAGGAGCGGGGCGGCGGGAGTGGAGGTCATGGGGGAGCTCGGATCGCGTGCAGCGCGTGGGGCGCGGCGAGCGCGTGAGGCGCGGCGAGCGCGTGAGGCGCGTGAGGCGCGCACCGCGCGACGATCCTACGCGCGCGGCCCGCTCGACGAGGCCGCTGCGTACGAACTCCGGTCCGCCGCGGATGTCGCGGGATCGGAATGGACGGATCGCGTGTTCACTGCGCTATGGTGGCGCGATGCCTCGGTGCGACCACGCCGTCTTCCGCGTCGCCGACCTCGATCGGACGGTCGCGTTCTACGAGCGCCTCCTGCCCGCGACGCTCGTGTCGCGCAAGCAGCACGCGGACCGCTGGCGCACCGAGATCGCGACGTTGCGGCCCGAGGGGCAGGACGACTTCGTGCTCGTCTTTCTGATGGCGCGGCGCGTGCGGTGGCTCCTGTGGGCGTTCCACACGTTCGTGCCGCGGCAGATGCGCAGCAGCGAGCACCTCGGGTTCGTGTGCGCGTCGCGTGCGGAGCTCGAGGAGCGCGCGCGGATCGCCCGCGAAGTCGGGGCGCGCGTCGAGAACGCGCTGCAAGAGGTCGAAGGCAAGGACGGATGGATCCTCGAAGTGCTCGATCCCGACGGCAACGCGATCGAGTGGACGCACGGCGTCGTGCACGACTGATCGGACGCGCCATGGATCTCAAGCTGCTCAACACGCTGCGCTTCGAGCTCGACCGCTACTTGAACGCGGACGACGACGAGCAGGAGCGTCACCGCGCGAAGCTCGTGAAGTGCGTCGACGAGCTCCTGCGACAGCCGGTCGGCGCGGGCGAGGGGATGCTGCGGCGGTTCCTCGACGAGCTGCGGCCCGCGCTCGCCGAACGGCGCGTGTCGGCGAGCTACGTGCAGCTCGTGCGCGAGCTCGAGAAGCTCCCGCGCGCCGGTGTGAAGGCCGTCGAGGTCCCGCGCACGGACGCGGACGCGGCGCGCGAGCTCCTGCGCGGCCGCGCGCTGCTCGTGATCGGCGGGATCCCGCGGCCCGAACACATGGAGAACCTGCGCTCGACCTTCGAGCTCAGCGAGGTCGTCTGGCCCGAGACGAGCGAGACGAAGCCAACGCACGTCGTGCTCGAGCCCTACATCGCGCGCGCCGACGTCGCGGCGGTCGTGCTGCTGATCCGCTGGATCCGCCACGCGCTGAACGAGGTGGCGGAGCTGTGCGAGCTGCACGGGAAGCCGCTCGTGCGCGCGCCCGGCGGCTACAACGTGAACCAGATCGCGAAGCTGGTGGTGGAGCAGGCGAAGCGGCGCGGGGAGTGAGGCGTTGCGCCGCTCTGGTGTCGCGCCGCTCGCCGCGATCCAGCGCTACTCCGGCGTCACGTACGCCGCCGTGATCCCGCCGTCGACGAGCAGGTTCGAGCCCGTCATGTAGCTCGAATCGTCGCTCGCCAGGAACAGCGCGGCCTTCGCCATCTCCTTCGCCTCGCCGAAGCGGCCCATCGGGATGTGCACGAGGCGGCGCTGCTTCTTCGCGTCCGTGTTCAGGAACTTCATCAAGAGCTCCGTCCGCAGCGGGCCGGGCGACAGCGAGTTCACGCGGATCCCTTGCCGCGCGTGGATCACCGCGAGCTCGCGCGTCATCGACAAGACGCCGCCCTTGCTCGCCGTGTACGCGAGCTGCGGCGTCGCGGCGCCGAGGCTCGCGACGAAGCTCGCGACGTTGATGATCGAGCCGCCGCCCGCGCGCAAGAGCGCCGGGATCGCGTGCTTGCACCCGAGGAACACGCCCTTCAGGTTGATCGCCATCGTGCGCTCCCACACGGCTTCGCTCGTCGTCACGGCGCCGTCGTCGTCGGAGTCCATGATGCCCGCGTTGTTCATGAGCACGTCGAGCTTGCCGAAGCTCGTCTCCGCGAGCCGGACCATCGCCGCGCAGTCCGCGTCCTTCGAGACGTCGGAGCGCACGAAGACGGCCTTGCCGCCGGCCTTCGTGATGCGCTCGACGACGTCGCGCCCTGCGGCCTCGTTGACGTCGCTGACGACGACCTTCGCGCCCTCCGCGGCGAACAGGAGCGCGCACTCGCCGCCGATCCCGCCGCCCGCACCCGTGATCAACGCCACCTTGCCGTTCAAACGCATCGTGAGGAACCTCCGCGCGTCGGTGTCGGCAATCGGCGCGCGCGTGTCAAGGACTCGCGCGCGCCGATCGCAGCGCGGCGGCTGCCGGTCGGGCGCGCGCGGAAGCGCGGCGGCGTGCTCCACGTGCCGCTCGAAGCGCTCAACGCTCGACGAGCGCCGGTCGCTCCCCAGCCGCGCTACCAGACGATGCTGTACCCGTTCGTGACGTTCGCGGTGGCGGGCGGGCAGAACGCGAGCGCGGCGTTGCGGTAGCTCACCTGGTAGTAGCCCGTGAGCCCGCTCCCGACCGGCGTGTTGCCGCGGACGGAGAGCGCGGGCTGGCCCGGGAGCGGATACGAGGACGTTCCCGCGCTGCTCGGGTTCGTCGCGAGGCGGACCAGCGCTCCGTCGACGCAGCGCACGCCGTCGAAGAACGGCACGCCGCCCGCGGCGGACTGGTCGCCCTTGAAGAACGTGACCGGCGTCGTGCCGCTCATGCCGCTCGCGAGCAGCGCGACGGTGTCGGGCTGGACGACGCTGCACCCGGTCGCGTCGAGCAAGGCACCCGCCGCGTTCACCGAGTTCGCGCAGCCGTGCCCCGCCGCGCCGACGTTGCCGCACGGACACGGCGTCGTCACCGCGGGATCGAGCCCGTCGCCGGCGCAGAAACTCGCGCCCGGTGTGCTCGCGGTGCAGTACGTGTAGAGCACGCGCGCGCGGATTCGGGCGCACGTGAGGATGATGAACGTGCCGGGGCCACAGCCCGAGTGCCACGACGACAGCGTCGCCAGGTGGTCGAAGCGGAGCGTGCTCCCCGGAGGACCCGTGAACTCGCTGGCCAGCAGGACGGGATCCGTGAAGCACAACGGCGGGGCACCCGTCGTCACATCGGGGCAGGCCACGCTCACGGGGCACTGGAGGAAGGTCTGCGGCTGCGATCCTGGTGCGATGCCGGCCGTGTTCGTCGAGGTCGTGAGGAAGGCACACGGGGCGGGCAGGATCGCCGGGTTCGTCACCTCGAAAGCGACCTGGGCCGTGACGGTCGCTGTGCAGGGGAAGGTGACGGAGTGATTGATGACCGTGAACTCCCCTTGGAAGCCACCTTCGAACTGGAGCTCCGCTTGGATCAGGCGGGCGCAGGTGCCCGGGGCAGGGGTGAACTTCGGCAGGAGCAACGGCGGAACGAGTGGAGGTGGAGGTACAGCGGCGCTGTTCCAGTCCTGGTTCGTGAAGTACGCGCCCACCGACGCGGGGTCGGGCGGACATCCCGACGGAGGCACCGCCGAACCTGTCGGACAGGGTGACGAGGATGGAGCGCTCGGGAATTCAGCGACGAACGACTGCGTCTGCACGGATCCGGGCGTGCAGTTCGACGGGGTAGGTGCAGCGCAAAGCGCAACTTGGGCGCAGGCGTGGACCGGGGTCGAGGCTGTCACGGCGAGCAGCGCTGGAACCGCCGCGTACACGAGCGCGGCGGGCGCGAGGGTGCGAATGAACATGCGAGGACCTCGTGGGAAGGCACCGCATCACGGGTTCGAACTGGGCTCGCGAACGAGCACCTCGTGAGGGAATGCGGTGAGGTCGATGGGACGTCAGGGCGTTCGGCTGCTGCCGAACGCCGTGAGGGAGTGTCATCCATTCCGTGGGAGCGAACAATACGTTGCCGGCCACCGCACCCCGTCAACTTGAAGCGTGCCGAAGCCAGCGGGCGGCGAAGTCCGGGGGGACGAGCGACTCGCGACCCATCTGCGTCGCGGTCCTCGAGTGCGCCGATTGCGCTACCAGACGATGCTGTACCCGTTCGTGACGTTCGCGGTGGCGGGCGGGCAGAACGCGAGCGCGGCGTTGCGGTAGCTCACCTGGTAGTAGCCCGTGAGCCCGCTCCCGACCGGCGTGTTGCCGCGGACGGAGAGCGCGAGCTGGCCCGGGAGCGGATACGAGGACGTCCCCGCGCTGCTCGGGTTCGTCGCGAGGCGGACCAGCGCTCCGTCGACGCAGCGCACGCCGTCGAAGAACGGCACGCCGCCCGCGGCGGACTGGTCGCCCTTGAAGAACGTGACCGGCGTCGTGCCGCTCATGCCGCTCGCGAGCAGCGCGACGGTGTCGGGTTGCGTGACGCTGCACCCGGTCGCGTCGAGCAAGGCCCCCGCCGCGTTCGCGGAGTTCGCGCAGCCATGCCCCGCCGCGCCGACGTTGCCGCACGGGCACGGCGTCGTCACCGCGGGATCGAGCCCGTCGCCGGCGCAGAAGCTCGCTCCCGGCGCGCTCGCGGTGCAGTACGTGTAGAGGACGCGCGCGCGGATCGCGCCGCAGACGGAGGAGATCACCTGCGCCCCGGAGCCGCAGCCCCCGTTCGTCACGATCTGCGCCGCGTGGTCGATGCGCAGGGTCGTGTTCGCTCCGTTCACGAGGAACTCGCTCGCGAGCACGACGGGATCCGTGATGCACACGGGCAGTTCGCCTTGTGCGAGGTCCGGCTCGAAGAGCGTCGTCGTCGGCAGCACCACGGTGAACGTGGCGCCAGGCGCGAGCGTGGCGAACTGCGTGATCTGCAGGGTCGCGTCCAGACCGGCCGGCCCGAGCACCGGGTGCGCGACGTGGAAAGTCTCGCCGGACGTGAGGATCGTATTGCAGCCCGACAGCGTCGAGCCGTTGTAGTAGGCCAACGACCCCTGCACGTCGCACTCGAACTGCAGCTCGGCCTGGATGAGCCGCGCGCAGCTCGGAACGCTCGCTGGATCGAAGCGCGGCAGCAAGATCGGCGGAGCGGCGAGGCTCGGGGGCGGCAGCGCGCTGTCCCAAGGCGGCGATCCGAGCCCGGCGGCGCAGGTGCTCGACGCCGCGCCTCCGTCCGTCGCGACCTCGAAGCACACGGTCTGCAACGTCCCTCCGGTGCACGCGGCGGAGGGCGGGCACGTCGGAAGGCAGGAAGGCGGAGGTGCCTGCGGCGTCGTCGAGGTCGCGAGGGAGGTGACGACGAAGAGCGAAAGGTGTGCGAGCGTCATGGTGAGGGCCGAGGTACGCGATGCCTGCAGGACACGAGCGCGGGAGGGCGCTCGACCGGGACAGGGTAGTCGGGATTCTCGGGTCCGTCGTGCAAATCGACCAGGCGCCGAAGGGCGGAGGGCGCGGGCCGGGTCCGGAGGATCGCGAGCGGCGCGCCGGGCGGGCAGCTCGCTCCAGCTGCTACGTTCGTCGTAGCTCGGCCGCCGCCGCGACGAGCTGGTCGAAGAGGCGCTGCTGCGCCGCGTCCTCCGCCGCGGTGTGCTCGGGGTGCCACTGCACGGCGACGAGCCACGGGTGACCGCGCAGCTCGACGCCCTCGATCGTGCCGTCGGGCGCGCGCGCGACGATCGAAAGGCCGGTGCCGGGCCGGCGAATCGCCTGGTGGTGCGACGACGCGGGGCTCGGCGACGTCGTCTCGAGGATGCGCGCGAGGCGCGAGCTCGGGTCGACGTGCACGAGGTGCGGGACGTACGCGCGCTCCGGCCCGCGGTGGAGCACGTTCTCGCCGACCAGGTCGGGGAGGTGCTCGACGAGCGTGCCGCCGAGCGCGACGTTGATCACCTGCGCGCCGCGGCAGATGCCGAGCGTCGGACGGCCCGTCCGCACGACGGAGCGCACGAGCTCGATCTCGGTCGTGTCGCGCTCGGGGTCGACGCCGTAGACCTCGCGGTGCGCGGAGCCGCCGTAGCGCGCGGGCTCGACGTCGGGCCCGCCGGTGAAGACGATGCCGTCGAGGAGCGCGAAGAGCTCGTCCTGGCGCGGCTCGCCGGGCGGGAGGAGCAGCGGCACGCCGCCCGCGCGCCGCACGGCGTCGACGTACTTCGCGGGAGGTAGAAGCGGCCCTCGAGGCTCGCGGGACCGTGGCGTCCGTAGGTCGTGATGCCGATGCGCGGGGCGGACATGGGGCGGAGGCTAGCGGGCGCGGACGGAGGGAGCAACGCGGGGCGCACCTGCACTCTCGCGAGGCAGCGAGAGGCCGTGACGGGCCTCGTTGCACGGTTCGATTGGGCGGACATCATCCGAAACGGGAAGGCGGGTAGGCTGCAACCGGGTTCACGATGGACCTCTCCGACCCGAACAGGCGCCGCGGGAGCGATGCACGCGCCGTCGCGTGGAGCGCGTTTGCGCTCGGCGCGCTCGCGCTCGCCGCGACGGCGACCGTGTTGCCCGACGTGCTCCACGGCTCCGACGCGAGCGGTTGCTCGGGCATGGTGCAGGACCTGCTCGCGGGGTTCGTGTTGCTCGTGGGGACGGTCTTCGGCCTGCCGCACGCCGGGATCGGGCTCTTGGCCGCGCTGCGACCCGCGAAGGGACGGCGCGCGCTGCTCGTTCTGCTCGCGGTGGACGTGCTCGGCGCGCTCGCGCTCGGCGTCGTGGGCCTGGTGGAAGGCGGGCTCGAGCTCCTGCCGTTGGTTGCGCTGTTCGCCGTCGCGGCGGCGCTCGGGTTCGCGGTCGTGAAGAACGCGCCGATCGGGCCGACGGGAGCGGCGAAGCTCGGCGCGTGATGCGAGCGAGCGGCGCTCCGTGTGCGACGCCGGTCGTGCCGGCGCTCAGTCGCCGAACAACCCGCCACTCGCGCGCGGGCTCGGCTTCGGCGGCGGGCTCGTGCGTGTTCGCGGGGAAGGCGGGGACTCCGCGCGCGGCGAGGACGAGCTCGGCGCGTTCACGGCCGGCCGCTCGTAGCCGTCGTCGACGACGAGCTCGCGTCCGCGCGCCGCGGTGTTCGCGAGGTGGTCGCAGCGTTCGTTCTCCGCGTGCCCCGCGTGGCCGCGCACCCACTGGAAGCGGATCTCGTGCGGCTCGAGCAGCTCGAGCATGATCTGCCACAGGTCGCTGTTCAGCGCGCGCTCGGTCTTCGTGCGCATCCAGTTCTTCTTGCGCCACCCGACCGCCCAGCCCTTCGCGATCGAGTCGACGACGTAGCGCGAATCGCTGTGGAGGACGCCCTTCGACGGCTTCTCGAGCGCGCGCAGCGCCGCGACGGCCGCGAAGATCTCCATGCGGTTGTTCGTCGTGCGTCGGAAGCCGCCGGAGAGCTCGCGCCGCCCGCTCGCGCCGACGATCACGACGCCGTAGCCGCCGGGGCCGGGGTTGCCGATGCACGCGCCGTCGGTGAAGACGTGGAAGGTGTCCATGCGCGCGAGAGACTGCCGAATCGCCGTGCGCGAGTCACTCGTCCGCTGGTGCCTTCGGCTGCGATCGACCTCAGGACTCCAACACGCTTGCGATCGTGATCGCGACCCACGCCGCGCCGAGTACCCACGCCGTGATCACGAGCGCGCGGCCATTCGGGGTCGGCGGAGGGCCGTTCTCGTTGCGGATCGGCGAGCCGGGCGCGCAGAGCAGGACGAGCGATACGAGCGAGCCGATGCACGGCACGATCACGCTCACGCCGGTCCACGCGGACCAGCCGAGGTCCCGGGCGCGCTGCGTCGATTGCAGCAGGACGAACACGAGCACGGGCAGCCCGAGCGCCGCGAAGATCGCCCCGTCGCGGATGCTCGGGGCGTCCACGTCGCTCCCAAGCACGATCCCGACGAGCCCGACGACGAGCAGGTAGGCGACGCCCGCGAGCCCGCAGCGGACGAGATAGCGCACGCGGCCGATGCGGCCCTTCGCTGACCACATCGGTCCCGGGGCGCCGGGAGTGGACAGGGCGGCGCCTTCGCGGATCACGTTGGCGGTCTTCGGGGGGCGAGCTCGTTCCATGCGGTCCTCCAGGGGGAAGTCGGGGCGACTACTCGCCGCGCGGACGGGGCTTCAGGCCGATCCGGGAGGAACCCGGCCGTCGGCGTCGGCCCGACGAGCCTCAGATGCGCTCGAAGTACCGCGCCCGCTCCCAGTCGGTCACCGCCTTCTCCCACGCCTCGCACTCCGTGCGGAAGAAGTGCGCGTAGTGCTCGACGACGTCCGCGCCGAACGCCTGCTTCGCGAACGCGCTCGACTCGAAACGCGCGAGCGCCTCGCGCAGCGTCCGCGGCACGTGCGGGAGCTCGCGCGCCGCGTACACGTCGCCGTCGAAGAGCGGCGGCGGCTCCAACTTCCGCGCGATGCCGTCGAGGCCCGACGCGAGCGACGCGGCGAACGCGAGGTACGGGTTCGCGTCCGCACCCGGGATGCGGCATTCGATGCGCAGGCTCGAGCCCTCGCCGACGACGCGGAAGCCCGCGGTGCGGTTGTCGCGGCTCCAGGCGAGACGCGTCGGCGCCCACGACGCGGACTGGTAGCGCTTGTAGCTGTTGATCGTCGGCGCGTAGAACGGCATCAGTTCTTCGGTGTGCGCGATCCAGCCCGCGAGGAACCAGCGGAAGAGATCGGAGCAGAGGACGCCGCCGAATTCCTTCTTGCCCGCGAACGCGTTCGCGCCGTCCTTCCACAACGACAGGTGGATGTGGCACGACGAGCCCGCCTGGTCCGCGAACGGCTTCGCCATGAACGTGACGGAGACGCCGAGCTGATCCGCGAGCTCCTTCATGCACTGCTTGAAGACGACGTGCCGGTCCGCCATCGCGAGCGCTTCGGCGTAGCGCACGTTGAGCTCGTGCTGGCCGAGGCCCCATTCGCCCTTCGACGTCTCGACGGGCACGCCGGAGTCGGCGAGGTGGCGCCGCGCGCGCGCGTGGAAGTCCTCGGTGCGCGCGCCTTGCAGCGCGTGGTAGTCCTCGACGTACCAGCCGGCGGGCTGGAGCGTGCGGTGGCCGCTCGCCGCGGCGTCTTTGTAGCTCGTGCGGAAGAGGAAGTGCTCGAGCTCCGACGCCGTCATCGCCGTGAAGCCCGACTTCGCCGCGCGCTCGACCTGCGCGCGCAGGATCGTGCGCGGCGCGATCGCGACGGGCGCGTGGTCCTCGATCGCGAGCGCGTCGCACAGGACGAGGGCCGTTTTCTCGAGCCACGTCGCGCGCCGCAGCGTCGACACGTCGCACGCGAGGTGCACGTCGCCGTAGCCGCGCTCCCAGTTCGCGAAGCGGTAGCCGGGC
The DNA here is from genome assembly GCA_016714045.1 of Planctomycetota bacterium. GTDB lineage: Bacteria > Planctomycetota > UBA1135 > UBA1135 > JADJNY01. Next base: position 706,409 of record JADJNY010000002.1, read on the forward strand.
ACCGGGTTCATCTCCATGTCGACCGTGAACAGGTAGTCGCACGCGTGCCATCCGTCCGCGAGCGGCCCGTCGACGAAGAAGCCCGCGTCGAAGCGCTTGCACATCATCCGGCCGTAGGGGTCGGTGAACGCGGCGACGACGGTCTCGATCTCTCGAGCGCGCACGAGCGCCGTGAGCTCGCTCACGGTCAGCATGCCGCGCACGTCGGACGTCCCGGACCTCGACGGATTCGACTTCGCCATGGAGCTCCTCCCGCCGCATCGCGCGGCAGGGGGCGAGCGTGCGGCTCGCGGCGCGCGCGATCAAGGGCGCGTAGGGCGGCTTTCCGGCCCGATGCGGGAGACGACCCGCGTCACGCAGGCCCCGCTCCGAGCCGAGCTCCCCGCGCGTCGCATCCAGTACACTCCCGGCGAGGTCTCATGGAGTTCGACCGAGCTCCCCTCGTCCCCCCCTCGCTCCACCAGGAACCCAACGATGCAGAAGAGTCTCCTCCTGCTCGCGCTGCTCTGCGCGTCGACCGCGTGCCGGTCGACCGACGAGCCCGCCGCGAGTCCGCCCGCTGGGGCGCACTCAGCCGAACCGAAGGCCCAAGCCGTTGCCGCGCTGCCGATCGTCCCGGCGAAGAAGGCCGACGAGAAGGCCGCTCCCAAAGAGGACGTCTACCTCGCCGTGCCCGCGCTCCCCGCCGCGAAGCCCGCGGAGGAGCCGAAGGCCGCCGCGCCCGTCGGCACGCGCGCGGAACGCTTCGAAGCGCTCCAGAAGGAGTTCGACGAGGCGATGAACGCGTACTACGACCTGTTCCGCAACGCGAAGAGCGAAGCGGAGATGCAGGCGGTCGCCAAGACCGCGAAGGCGCCCGACACGGCGCCGTTCTTCGCGCGCGCGAACGCGCTGCTCGACGAGGATCCGACGGACGCGACGGCGTTCTCCGCCCTCCAGTGGATGTTCGACAACTCGCGCGACGAGAAGCAGACCGAGCGTCTGTGCGCGATCGTCGAGAAGCACCACTTTGCGAAGGCGGAGGTCGCGGAGCTCCTGCGCCCACTCGCTTATTCGGGCTCCGCTGGCAACCAGCTGATCGAACGGCTCTCGAAGGAGAGCCCGCACGAGGCCGTGCGCGGACGCGCGCTCTTCCAGTGCGCGACCTCCGCGATGGAGGACGTCCGCTTCGCCGCCGAGGTGAAGTCGATGGCCGACGGTCCGGAGAAGGACAGCTACAAGGGCTACCTCGGTGAGGAGCGCTTCGCGAGGCTGATGCTGCTCGACGCCGCGCAGGCGGAGAAGGACGCGCTGGCGCTCTTCCAGCGCGTGCAGAAGGAGTACGGCTCCGTGAAGCTGCACGTCGGGACGCCGTACGAGTCGACGCTCGGCGAGCAGTCCGGTGCGAACATCTTCGAGATCGAGAACCTCGCCGTCGGCAAGACCGCGCCGGAGATCGAGGGCGAGGACGTCGCGGGCGTCGCGTTCAAACTGAGCGACTACCGCGGCAAGGTGGTCATGCTCGACTTCTGGGGATTCTGGTGAGGCCCTTGCCGGGCCATGATCCCGCACGAGCGGTCGCTCGTGGAGAAGCTGAAGAACGAACCCTTCGCGCTGATCGGCGTCAACAGCGACAGCGACAAGGACAAGCTGGTGCAGCAGATGAAGGACGAAGGCGTCACGTGGCGCTCGTTCTGGAACGGACCCAAGGGGACGAGCGGTCCGATCTCGACGACGTGGAACGTGCACGGCTGGCCGACCCTGTACTTCATCGACCACAAGGGCGTGATCCGCGCGCGCGACGTGCGCGACGAAGCCGCGATGGAGAAGCTGATCGACGAGCTGATCGTCGAGGCGAAGAAGGACGCGACGAAGTAGCGCGTCGATCGTTCGCGATTTGAAGCGCGCGGCGCGTTCCCGAGCGGGAGCGCGCCGCGCGCCGTTTCATCGGGCGTGTCGTATGGCGTTGCGAGCCGAGCTGTGAGCGGCGCCGCCGGCTCCGGGGCGCGCGGCCTCGCGTGCGGTACTGCGCGCGCTGGCTGGACGGCGAGCGCGAGACCTTCAGTTTCGGACTTCGCTCGACAGCGCGAGCGTGTTGCCCTCGCTGTCGGTGAAGAACGCCATCCATAGCTCGTGGTCGGGCATCTTCGCGACGAGCACAGGGTCGGAGCGGAACGCGACGCCGCGCTCGACGAGTCGTACGTGCGCCGCGCGGATGTCCTGCACCGCGAAGTACAGGATCGACGACGGGTGGTCGAACTCCTTCTTCTCCGGCAGCGCGAGCATGACGCGCGTGCCGCCGACGTCGAAGAAGGCCATGTGACCGTGCGCCTCGAAGAGCAGCTTCAGCCCGAGCACGTCGCGCCAGAACGCGACGGCGCGAGGGAGGTCGCGCGCGTTGACGGCGACCTGCGCGATGCGAGCGAGGTGGGCGGGGTCGTTCACGGGCTGGGTGTGCGGCATGGGATCCTCGGGGAGAGGTGGGTCAGCCTGACGACGAGTCGACGGCGCGTCCATGGGGCGCGCTCGGCGGGAACGTGCTCAGCACGTGCGGGCACGGCCCACCGGCTCCGAGCGCACGAGCGCGTAGAGCATCTGGTCCTGCACGACGCCGTCCTTGATCACGGCCTGGCGCATGCGGGCCTCGAGCACGAAGCCCGCCTTCTCGAGGACGCGGCACGACGCGGCGTTGCGGGCGTACGGCAGCGCGACGAGTCGCACGAGCCCGTGCTCGCGCATGCGGTCGAGCGCGAACGCGCGGACGGCCGCGGTCATGATCCCGCGGCCCCAGTGCGGCCGCGCGAGCCAGTAACCGAGCTCGGCGGTGAGGCGCTCGACGTCGGTGTGGAGCATGAGACCGATGCCGCCGGCCGCTTCGCCGTCGACCTCGATCGCGAAGAACGTGATCGGGTCCTGCTTCGCGACCATCGCGAGGAAACGGTGCGCGTCCTCGAGCCGGTACGGATGCGGGAACGCGTCGCGCAGGTTGAGCCAGACGTCGCGGTCGTTCGCGTGACGCGCGAGCGCCTCGGCGTCGGAGTCGCGCCAGTCGCGCAGCGTGCAGAGGGGGAGGACGAGCTTCATCGCCGCGCAGGATAGCGCGTACGAGCATCGGGGCCTCGGCGGCGGGGGCGCGGAGGATCAGCGCTCGATGCGGATGTCCGTCGTCGCGCCGTCCACGAGGACCACCGCGCGGCGCACGAGCACGGTGCGCGCGTCGGCGAGACGGACCTCCGCCGCGCCGGCGCCGCCCGAGAGCGTGAACACGCCCGCGCCGTTCACGAACTGCGCGGAGCGGCATGCGCCGTCCTGCCACAGGCCGATGCGCCCGGGCTCGACGTCGCCTTCGACGACCACGCGCACGCGGCTCGTCCGCGCGAGCGGCGCGAGCTCGATCGCGACGTCGCCGAGCGCCGCGCCCGCGGCGACGCGGACCCGCGCGCTCGCACCGATGCGGCCGTCCTGCGTGAACGCGCCGACGACGTACTCGCCCGCGGCGAGCCCGTCGAACGCGAACGCGCCGTCCGTGTCGCCCGAACCGAGCGTCTCGGCCTCGTCGCGGTCGACGCGCGTGAGCACGACCTCGCTGCGCACGACCTCGCGCGTCGCGGCGTCGACGATGCGGCCCGTGATCCGCGCGCCGAGCTGCATGCGGATCACGATCGGCGGACCGCCGGCGCGCGCGCAAACGGGCTCGATCGGCGCGTAGCCGCGCGAGAAGGTCTCGATCACGAACTCGCCGGTCGTGACCGGTCCGATCGCGAAGGAGCCGTCGAGCTCCGGTTGTCCGGTCAACCCGCCGCCGATCTCGACCGCTTGCGCGATCAGGATCACGTTCGGCGCGGTGTCCTTGTCTGCGTCGGGCGGAAAGAGCTTGCCGTCGGGCGTCTCGACGCGGCCGCGCACGTAGAGACCGCGCGGCGCGTGCAGCACGAACGTGCGCGCGGGCTCGCCCGGCGCGAGCTCGATGCGCTCCGCGATCGGCGCGACGGCGTCGGGATCGGAAGGGCTCCACGGTGCGCGCGTCGGCGCGAGCGCGACCCACCACGCGCCCGGCGCGACGTGTTCGAAGCGCGCGACACCGTGCTCGTCGGTCCAGGTGCGTTGCTCGAACTGCGGCACGTCGTTCGACGGGAGCACCGCACGCGTGTCGCCGGGGCGTGCGTCGACGCCGCGCCGCAGGAGACCGACGCGGCGCTCGGCGACCGGCCGTTCGTCCTGATCGAGCACGGTCACCGCGAGATCGGTGCCGCCGTCGAGCACGATCACGAGCTCGCGCGCCTCGCCGGGCTGGAGCACGATCGGTTCGGGGTGGACGTAGTCGGGCGAACCGTCGTGAGCGAGCGCGAGCTTCAGCGGCGCGAGCGAGGGCAGCCCTTCGAGGCGCGCCCGACCATCGTCCTCGACCGATGCGCCCCACTCGATCCAGCCCGTCGGAGCGCGCTCTTCGCGCAGTTCGAGCGGGACCAGCGACGCCGCGAGGCACGCCGTCGTCGCGCGCAGGACGTCGCTCGCCGCTCGGGAACGATCGTGCACGCGCAAGACGAGCGTGGCGGCGCGTTCGAGGCGCACGTCGCGCTCGCGCGGTTCCTCCGCGTTCGACCAGGTGTAGACGACGCAGGGCGAACGATCCTCGCAAGCGACCTGGACGAACTGGAGGCCCTGCACACCGATGCAGAACTCCGCGCGGCCTTCCGCGTCGACGCGCGCGACTTCGGGGCCCGGCGCGACGGGGGTCGGGCGCGGCGGATCGACCGGGACCAGGGCGCGCGCCGATCCGCGCGCGACGTGAGCGCCGTCCTCGGCGCGGACGAACCGCAGACGGTAGGCCGATTCGCACCCGGCGTGGAAGCGGAGCTCGACCGTGCGCGCCTCGCCGCGCGTGAGCGGTGCGACGTCGACTGCGGCGCAGGAGAGCGCCTGCAGCGTGTCGCGCGCGAAGCGGTCCATCGCCTTGACGAAGAGCGGCGTGTCCGCGGGCACGTCGAGCGCGAGCTCGCCGCGCTCGTCGGTCGCGAGCTCCGCGACGAACGCGGGTTCGCGGTGCGGCAGGATCGGACTGCGCACGCGCACGCGCGTGCGCGCGAGCACGGCGCCGTCCGGATCGAGCGCGACGAGGCGCAGGCTCGCGCCCGCGTCGGGCCGGCGTCCGTCGGCGCGCTCCGTAGGCGGAGCGAGCGCAGTCGGTGGAGCGAGCTCGTCCGCGCGCTCGTCGTCGAGCACGGTCGCGCCTTGGAGCCGCGCGTCGCTGGCGTCGGGTGTGCGGGGAGCGAGCCACCAGGCGAGCACGCACGCCATCACGGCGAGGTGGATCGCGAGCAGGACCTTGCGCATGCCGCGTCAGCGTACCCGTGCGCGATCTCCGGGTTAGCGTCGGCCCGATTCGTCGGCCTCCGGTCCGGGGCCCTGCGCGGGGGCGGAGCTGCGGACGTCGGTTTCGAGGCGTCGGAGCGGCTGCGAGCGGGCCCAGGTCGCCCTCGCGCATCGCGGGCTCGATTTTCCGGGGCGCATTCCCGCTCCTTCGCGACAAGGTAAGGGCATGACCGACCCCCGCAGCGTCGAGCAGCTCTTCGAGCGCTTCGCCCGCACCGGCGACCCGCGCGCGCTCGGGGCGGTCTACGACGCGCTCGCGCCGGCGCTGCTCGGCGTCGCGCTGCACCTCGCGCGCGACGCGGCGGAGGCGGAGGACCTGCTCCAGGCGACGTTCGTCACCGCGATCGAGCGCGCGTCGACGTGGCGCGCGGACACGCGGGTCGAGCCCTGGCTCGTCGGGATCCTCGGCAACCACGCGCGGAACGCCGCGCGCAGCGGAGCGCGCGTCCCCGACGAACGGCGGCTCGCTCCCGAGCGCGCCGAGGCGCCGGACGACGCGGCGAGCGCAAACGAGCTCGAGGCCGCGCTCACGTCGGCGCTCGCCGGGTTGCCCGAGGCGTTCCGGCCCGTGCTCGTCCTGCGCCTGCGGCACGGGCTCACCTCCGCGGAAATCGCGGCGGCGCTCGGCCGTCCACCGGGAACGGTGCGCACGCAGCTCGCGCGCGGGCTCGAAGCCGTGCGCCGCCTGCTCCCCGCGAGCCTCGCCGGAGCGTTCGCCGCGCTCGCGGCGCGCCCCGCGCGCGGCCTCGACGCCGTCCGCGCCGCGCTGCTCGAGCACGCGTCGGCGGCGGCACCCGCGGCGCTCACCACCACCACCGTCCTCGGAGTGCTCACCGTGAAGCTCGCCCTTGCCGCCGTCGTCGCCGTCGCGCTCGTCGCGACGAGCTGGTTCCTCCTGCAGTCGGACGACGCGGCGTCCGCGCGGCCCGACCCGCCGGTCGCCGCAGAGCGTCCGCCCGCGGAGCGCGCGCTCGAGTCCGACGCGGCGCGCGCGTCCGAAGCCGCGCCGCGCACCGCGGCCGCGTCGGAAGCGCCGTCCTCGTCCGCGCCCGCCGTGCCGAGCTCCTCCGGCACGCGGCTGCGCGTGCACGTGCTCCACGCCGCGACCGGCGAGTCCGCGGCGCGCGCGCTCGTGCTCGTCAGCCGCGCATTCGCCGGCGGCTACCCGCTCGACGACGTCGAGCTCGTCACCGACGAACGCGGCGACGCGGAGCTCGCGGGCCTCGCACCCGGCCTCGTCTACGCGCGCGGCGTGCAGGGCGGATCGGCGCACGGAAGGGTGCCCGCGCGTGGCGAGCTCGCGCTCGAGCTCGTCCTCCCGCGCGGCGTCGACGTCGAAGGCCGCGTCACGGACGCGAGCGGCCGGCCGGTCGGCGGCGCGCACGTGTGGCTCTCCGACGTCGCGAACCTCGACTCGGGTCGCGTCGTCGCGACCACGGCGTCGGATGGCGCGTTCCGCCTGCGCGACGTCGGCGAGCGGCGCTGGATCGCGGCGAAGGCCGCTGGGTTCGCCCTCTCCTACCTGCAGGAGGTGCGCGGGGCGGTTGGCGACGTCGCGCGGCCGACGATCGTGCTCGACCGCACCGGCGCGCGGCTCGCGGGGCGCGTCGTCGATGCCGCGGGGCTCCCGCTCGCCGGCGTGTTCGTGCTCGCGGGCGAGGAGGGCGCGCTGCCGACGCGCGTGCTCGAGACGGGCCTCTCCACGCGCGCGACGGCGCCGCAGGGTGCGCGCACGGACGAACGCGGCGAGTACGCGGTCGATGGCGTGCCGCTCGGCACGTGCGTCGTGCAGGCGCGCGCTCCCGGCACCGCGGCGGCGCGCGTCGAGACCGTGATCACGGAGAGCGGCGGGCGCGCGGACCTCCAGCTCGTCCGCGGCGCGCGCGTCGCGGGCCGCGTGATGGACGCCGCGGGCGCGCCGATCGCGACGGTCGAGTTCCGCCACGGCCCGCCCGGGCGCTTCGCGTCGGCGTTGACGCACAGCCTCGACGACGGGCGCTTCGAGCTCGCGGGCCTTCCACCCGGCGACGTGCTCGTCACGGCGCGCACGCTCGACCAGCGCGGGCTCGAGCGCACGTTCCGTCTCGCTGCAGGCGAGGAGCGCGAATGGAACCTCCGCTTCGACGACGCCGGCGGCCCGCCGATGATCCGCGGCGTCGTCGTCGACGAGCTCGGCGCGCCGCTCGCGGGGATGGGCGTCTCCGCGCTCGCGCAGGGCGTCGCCGATCCCGATTCGGCCACCGCGCCCTCCACCGATGCGCGCGGCGCGTTCGCGCTCCAGGTCCGCCCCGATCGCGTTTACCGCGTGCTCGTGTGCCGGCCGGACGAGTGGGCGCTCCTCCCGCGAGCCTTCGTGGACGGAGCGCGCGCCGGCGGCGAACCGCTGCGCCTCGTCGTCGAGGACGCGCAGCGCACGCGCGGGCGCGTCGTCGGCACGGTCACGGACGCGGCGGGCGCGCCCGTCGCCGATGCGGACGTGCTCCTGTGGCATCCGGCGCTCGCGCTCTGGCACCAGGAGCACCCGAGCGGTCCCGAGGCGCGCTTCGCCTTCGAGCTCGTCCCGCCAGGCGACGTCACGCTCGAGGTGCGCTCGGCCGCGCACCCGTGGAAGAAGCTCGGCACGCGCGCGGTGCGTGCGGGCGAGACGCTCGAGCTCGGCGCGATCGTGCTCGACGACGCGGGCCGCGTCGGCGGCACGATCACGGTGGCGGGCGGCGCGCGGGAGGAGCTCCTGAAGGCGGTCGAGCTCACGCTCTCGGACGATCGCGGCCAGTGGTCCGGCACGGCCTCGATCGCCGGCGGCGAGTACCGCTCGGGCGCGCTCGCGCCGGGCACCCATCGGCTCCATGCGCGCGGAGACGGGATCCTCGACGTCCAGCGCGACGTGGAGGTCGCGGCCGGGCGCGAGGCGCGCATCGATCTCGTGCTCGTCGCGACGGGCACGCGACCGGCGGTGTGCACGGTGCCGGGGGACGCGCCGGCGCCGGAGTGGCTCACCTTCGCGGCGCTCGACGCTCAGCGCGCGACGGTCTGCCTGCGCAGCGCGCGCGTGGGCGCGGACCGGAGCGCTTCCGTGCTCCTGTCGGTCCCGCCGGGCGCGTACCGGCTCGTCGTCCTCGGCCCGAACGGACGCGGCCCGGAGCTCGAGTTCACGCAGAGCGGCACGGGGCGCGAGGGCGAGCTGCGCGCGAGCTTTCCCGCGGCCTCCGACGCCGCTCCCGGGCGTTGAACCGAGGCGATGGCGCGCGCCGGTCTCCGTGCTCGTGCGCTCGGGCCCATGCGCTCCGCTCGTTCACCCGATCGCGAGCAACGTTACCCGCGTCGCGTCGACGCGGCTCAAGCTCTCGCGCAGCGCACGGATCGCGCTCCACATCTTGCCGCCGGCGCCGGGCTCGTCGGACTCGTTGTACTCCTCGTAGTACTCCTGCAACTCGTCCTTCGGGATCCGCGCCGGATCGAGCGCGTCGTAGTGCGCCGCGCGGTGGTCCGCCGTCAGCAGGTAGCACGACCCGTTCGTCGCCTCGGAGAGCCGCGCGGTGAGCTCGTCGTGCTCCGACGAGCTGACGTTGATGCCGCGCTCCTCGTCGAGGTACGCGAACACGGCGCCGTAGATCCCGCCGTCGCCCGCGAACTGCGCGGCGGTCTTGCCCTCCCTCTTGAGGAAGAGGGCGAGCGTGCCCGCCTCCGCGGCGGCGCACGCGGCCTCGAGGCGGTCGATCGGGAGCAGGGTGAACGTGACGGCGGCGCTCATGGGTAACTCGGTCGCGAGAGTGTGACGCGCCCGCCGCGCGAGGCAAGCAGATGGCGGCTGCGGAATGTCGGCGCGCGCGAGTTCGCGCTCAGACGATCGCGATCGTGTGCACCGTGAGGCGCCCCAGGTCGACGACGCGCAGCGCGTGGTTGTCCGTGTCCGCCACGAACAGGAGGTTGTTCCGCACCGCGACGCCCTCCGGGTTCGCGAAACGCGCGACGCCGACCGAGCCGTCCTCGTGACCGCGCTCGCCCGTGCCCGCGAGCGTGCGCACCTCGCGCGTCGACGGGTCGAGCCGCTTCAGCTTGTGGTTGTAGCTGTCCGCGATGTGCAGCAGGCCGTCGAACGCGAGGCCCATCGGGTGCTGCAGCCGCACCGCGTCGCCGACGCCGTCCTGGTCGCCCCACTCGGACGGACCGCGGCCGACGAGCGTGCGCACGACGGGCTTCCCCGTGAGGTCGACCGCGCGGACGGCGCTCGCCTCCGCGTCGACGACGAACAGGCGCCGTCCGTCGCTCGCGAGGTCGCTCGGCTGGTTGAACGACGCCTGCGGCGCGAAGCCGTCGACGAGCGCTTCGTGCCCGTTGCCCGCGAGCGGGTGGAGCGCGCGCTCGTCCTCGAGCGCCCACACCTGGTGGCTGCCCGCCATCGCGATGTACACGTTCGGGCGCTCGACCCACACGGCCCACGGCGAGCGCAGCGCGGTCTCGCCCGGCGGACGCGCGACGCGCGGACGGTGGTCGGCTTTCACGCCGGTGCCCGCGACCGTGCGCACGTCGCCGAGCTCCAGGTCGATCGCGCGCACGGCGTGGTTCAGCGTGTCGGCGACGTAGAGCGTGCGGCCCTTGCGCGCGAGCCCGCGCGGGGCGTGGAAGCGCGCAGACTCGCCGCTCGCGTCGTGCCAGCCGCTCCCGCCGCCGCCGAAGACGCGCGCGATGCGCGCGCGGCGGTGCGCGTGGTCGTACTCGAGCTGCAGCACGCGGTGGTGGCCGGTGTCGGACACGAACAGCGTCGTCTCGGAGGCGACGAACAGCTTGGAGGGATGGTCGAGCACGCGATCGGCTTCGCGCGCGCTCTCCGGAGTGAACGCGCGCGGCTCGTAGTCGAGCTCCTTCGCGCGCGCGTGCTCGTGGATGCGCCGCTCGAGCATCGGCGCGAGCTCGTCGACGTCGATCTCGCCCGGCAGCGCGCCGAGCGTGCGGCCCCGCGGGTCGATCAACACGGCCGTGGGCCGCGAGCGCACCCCGTAGGCGTTCCAAATGGCGTGGTCCGCGTCCTGGACGACCGGGTACTCGACGCCGTGCCGAAGGAGCGCCGCGCGGAGCTCCGCGGGCTCGCGCTCGCGGTCGAAACGACCCGCGTGCACGCCGACGACGACGAGCTCCTCGTGGAAGCGCCGCGCGAGCTCTTTCAGCGGCGCGAAGTCGTGCTGGCAGTCGACGCGGCCGTAGGACCAGAACTCGAGCAGGACGAGCTTGCCGCGCAGGTCGGCGAGCGCGAGCGGGCGCCCGGTGTTGAACCAGGCGAGGCCGGCATGGAACTCGGGGGCGTGGGGGAGCTCGTCGGGGGCGGACATCCGCGGGAGACTACGGAGCGCGCGGTCCGGAGGGAAGGTCGGGCCCGCGCCGCGGCGATCCGTTCCGCGGCGATCAGCCCGCGATGCGCGCCGCCGCCTGCACGAGCGCCGCGAGCTTCGACTCCGCGATCGCGGCGGACGCGACGGGGTTGTCCGCGAAGGTCGCGAACCCGCAGTCGGGCACCAGGAGCACGCGCTCCTTCCCGAGCACGTCGATCGCGCGGCGGACGTGTGCGACGATCGACGCGACGTCCTCGACCAGGGGCGCCTTCTGGTTCACCGCGCCGACGCCGACGCGCTTGTCGTCGGGGAGCGCGCGCAGGACCTCGAGCTCGCCGGCGCGCGGCGTGCACAGCTCGAGCAGGCACGTCCCGACGTCGACGCGCGCGAAGTAGTCGAGCAGCGGGCGGTAGTCGCCGCGCAGCGCCGCCGACTCGTCGGGCGTCCAGTTGCCGCGGCAGACGTGCACCGCGACGCGCTCGCGCGGTGCGCCGGACGTCACCGCGTCGAGGAGCTCGCGTGCGAACGCGAGCTCCCGGTCCGCGTCGCCGCGCGCGCTCAGAGCGCCGCACATGAAGCTCGTCCCGTGCTTCTCGCCGCCGAACACGACCTCGGTCAGCACGGGCTCGTCGAACTGCACGATCGACGCGCCGGCCGCGAGCAGGTCGAAGAGCTCCTCGCGCAGCACGTTCACGACGTCGACGGCGAGCTCCTCGCGCGTCGCGTAGGTCTTCTCGGCCATGCACTCGAGGAAGAGCACGCGCGAGAGCAGGTACGGGCCCGGCAGCGCGACCTTGATCGGGCGTTGCGTGACGCCGCGTGCGAAGTCGAGCTCGTGGCGCGCGATCGGGCGCGTGCGCGCGATGCGCCCGAGGATCGCGGGATGACGCACGTGCTCGGCGGGCACGTCGAGACGCGCGAACTCGGCGGCGAGCTTCTCGGGCTGGTCGACCATCGGGAGCAGGTCGGTCAGCGGCACGAGCTGGCAGTTCTCGAGTCGCGAACCGACGAAGCTGACGTAGGAGTCGCGGCGCTGCTCGCCGTCGCTGACGACGTGCGCGCCCGAGCGCTCCTGCGCCGCGATCGCGAGGCGCACGGCGTCGTCGGCGCTCGCGTGGAACTCCGACTCGGAGAGCCGCCCCTCGAGGAATTCGTGCAGCACGCGCACGAGCCACTTGGGCCGCGGCCAGCTCCCGATGCCCATCACGGAGAGCGGCGCGATGCTCGCGGCGGGCGCCGCAGCCGGGAGCACGCGCGCGCGGTTCAGCGCCGTGCTCGCGACGGTCGCTGTCCGCGCCGCGGGAGCTCCACGCGCGCCGAGCGTCGGCGCGCCGTCCGCGTGCGCGCGAGCCGGGGCGGGCGCGACGCCCGCGGGGTTCGTCGGTCGGGCGCGCTCCGCGAGGCGCCCCTTGCACACGAGGAAGCTGCGCTGGCTCCCGTGCTTCGTCCACGACACGAGCTCGTTGCCGGTCATGCGGCACCACGCAGGCAGCTCGACGTCGACGGACGTCTCGGTCGAGCGCACGTCGAGCAGCCCGCCGCGCGGCAGCGGGTCGATCGAACGGCGGATGAGGAGCAGGAGCCCGCCTCCGCAGTCGAGGTCCCCGCCGTCGACGGTTGCGTCGGCGGCGAGGGCGTGGTTCGGGACGGGCTCCATGTCGCTCATCGCGCGCTCAGTAGCTGACGCACGGGCTGCCGCCCGAGAGGAACTCGACGAGCTTCGCGCCGCCGACGATCGTCGCGCCGGGCACGAGCTTCGTCTCGTCGAGCTTGCGCTTCTTGAAGCACGGCGAGCACACGTAGATCGTGCCGCCGCCCTTCACGAAGTTCGTCATCAACTCCTGGAGGGGCGCGAAGCCCTCCTCCTTGATCTCGTCGGCGTAGTCCTGCTGCGCGAGGCGCACGCCCTCGATGCTCAGGAAAACCAACGTCTCCTTGTCGCTCGCCACCGCTGCGTTTGCGACGACGAAGGCGACCGTCGCTTTGTCGGTGTCGTTCTTGCCGCAGGTCAGGCTCACACAGAATCGTCCAGCCATGTTCGTCGTCCTCTCGGTGTTCGGGGCTTGGTTGCGGAGGGAGCGCGGGGGGACCGCGGCGAGCCGGGCGGCGCGCCGCGGTCCGTGCGTCCATCAGGACGCGTTCGCGTCTCTCTCCATCGGACTCACTTCCTCTGCTTGTAGGTCAGCTTGCGGGTCCAGCCCGTCTTCTCGGCGCTGACCGCGCCGTCGATCTCGACCAAGGCCTTCGGGAGCGCGTTGATCGCGCCCACCTTCGGCGCCGGCTCGACCTTCACGTCGCGGCCGAGGCTCCAGAGCACGCGCCGCTCGTCGAGGTTGCCGAAGTAGTAGTCGACCATCGAAGGGTCGGCCTTCGTGTAACCCGCCGCGGTCGTGCGCTTGACCAGGGTCTCGTTCTCCTTCGTGAGCTGGAAGTCGCCGACGAAGATGTCCGCGATCGCCACGTCGATCGGGATCCAACCCAGCTGAGGCGCCCAGAACTCGAGCCAGCAGTGGTAGCTCTGGTCCGTGTCCTGTCCGTCGAGCTCCGCCTTGAAGAACGAGCCGTAGTAGAAGCGCGTCGGGATGCCCGCGGCACGCGACAGCGCGGCGTAGAGCGAGTGGAAGTCGGTGCAATTGCCGGTCTTGCTCGTGAGGCAGTACTCGCTCGAGCCGACGGGCGACGCCTTCTTGTTTGCCGGGTCCTTGACCCAGTACTCGATGTTCGCGAGCACCCAGTCGTAGACCTTCCTCGACGCCTTCACGGGGTTCGTCTCGGCGCCGACGATCTCCTTCGCGAGCTTCTGGATCTTCTCGTCGATCACGACGTTCGTGTTCGGCGCGAGGTCCTTCGCGTGCGCCTTGCGCTCTTCGTCCGTGATCGCGCGCGTCGCGGAGGCGTCGATCTTCGCCTTCTGCTCCGTGCGCGTGACCTCGAAGGTCGTGACGACCTTCAGGTCGGCGGGGAACGGGGCTTTCGCCTCGACGTAGAGCACCTTCGAGCCCTCCGAGTCCGTGACGACGCGGTGCGTGACGGGGCACTTCACTTCGAGATTCGCGACCTTCGTGAAGGCGTCGTCCTGGGGCAGCGCGATCCACGCGCGCAGCTCCTTCGCGTCCTTCGACGGCGTGAGGGCGATCTCGTTGGTCGCCTGGAACGTCGCGGTCTTCGCGGACTGGACGACCAGGGCGGGGGAGCTCGCCATCGAGGCGAGCGCGAACGTGATGGGAATCAGCATGGTCGTGTTCCTCAGAAGGAGTACTGCAGGAAGCCGGCGACGCGGTTGTCGTCGCCGTCGGTGAGGCCGACGTACTTGGTCGTCCAGTCCAGGTACTCGAGCCCGAAGGACAGCGGCTTGTAGTTCCACCGCAGCGCCGCGTACTTGATCACGTTCTCGGCGCGACCCTGCGCGCCGACGTCCGCGTTGTCGGGGTTGTCGTTGCTGAACCCGACGTAGCTCGTCAGGTGATCGCTCACCTTGTACGAGAGCTCGGCGAAGCCGCCCTTCGCGGCGATCTCGTCGCCGGTCGTGCGGTTGATGCCCTGGAAAATGCCGCCACGGACGTCATCGACGTTCTTGCCGGTCCACCACTCCGCCTTGAAGCCGACGATGTCCTCGTAGACGGGGAGGTTGACGTCGAGGCCGTACGCCTCGCTGTCGAACCGGTTCTCGCCCGCGAACGACGTGTCGGGGTGCTCCCACGCGCGGTGGGCCCACACGCCGACCTCCGCCTTGCCCTTGCCGAGCTCGAAGCGGTTCGCGACGCGCGCCTGGAGCGTCGGCTTGTCCGACGTTTCACCGTCGCGGAAGCCGGCGCCGTACGTGCCGGCCGTGTCGAGGTCCGCGTTGTCGTCGGCGCCCGAGAGGCCGATCTCGGCCTGCGCAATGAAGCCGGTTTCGCTCGCGGGCGGCGCGTACTCGAAGCGCAGCTGCGGACGGCGGTCGCCGAGGTTGCCTGCGCCCCACATGACGAGGTCCGAGTTCACGATGGGGAACAGGGGCGAGATGATGTCGTTCGACTGGCCCGCGAGCAGCGACACGCGGTCCCAAGCCATCCTCAACCACGCATGGCGCATGCGCAGCGCGGAGCGCGACTCGGATTGTCCGGCGAGGCCGTTGTTGAAGAAGTCGACTTCGATCTTGCCCGTGACCTTCGCGTTGCCGAGCGACTCGACGCTTCCACCGTCGAAGTCGAAGCCCAGGCGCGAGAGGCGCGGGTGCATCGTGAGGTCGCTCTTGTTCGAGCCGCCGGCGCCGACGGGACCCGCCGCGGGCGCGGTCGGATCCTCGGAGAGGATCCAGCCGATCGTCTGCGTGTTGTTGGGGCGCGAGTCGTCGCGCTGGATGTCGAGGCGCGCGAAGCCGTAGACCTTGAAGCGGTTGCCCGCGCTGATCAGGTCCTTCCACGCCGGCGAGGGCTCTTCCTTCGCGGCGGCGACGGGCGCGGACTGCGGGGCCGGCGCCGACGCAGGCACGGCCTGCTTCTGCGCGGCGAGCTGCGTCTCGAGCTGCTCCATGCGCTGGCGCAGCTCCTGCAGCTCCTTCGCCGCGTCCTGCGACGGAGCGTTTTGCGCGACGGCCAACGGCGTCGTGAGCGCGAGCACGCCGAGCATCGAGCTCGTGCGTGCGATCGATTCGAGCGAACGGTTCATCACTCCTCCAAACCTTCTCGTGGGGGTTTCTCGTCGTCACCCGGACGGGTGCGCCGCGGAGGACCTGCACGCGGCACGAGGAGAAGGAGGAGCGGGATCGCGACGCGCGTCGCGGCGCGTCTTCAGGCGATCACGGACCCGACCGGTCCCGTGCGAAGCGTGCGAGTCGCTCCTCGCCGCATCGCGTCGCCGGCCATTCAGCCGAACGGGACCTTGTGGATCGCCCAGGGGAACACGGGTGAAAGGCTAGCGACAGCCGTGAAAGCCGTCAAACGAGTGTGCCGTGGCGCCGCGCAGGTCCGCGAGCCGACGCTCAGTCGCGGCGGCGGCGCAGCAGGAAGCGCGGCGCACGCGCATGGAGGAGCTCGTGGCCCGTCATGCGGCACCACGCGGGCAGGTCCTCGCTCGCGCCGGGATCGCGCGCGACGAGCTCGAGCACCTCGCCGGCCTTCAACGCGCGCATCCGCACGCGCAGCTCGAGCACGAGCTCGCCGCAGCCGAGGTCGCCCGCGTCCCACGTCTCGTGCGCGGGTTCCAGCTCCTCCGGCGCGCGGCCCTTCTCGGCGCCCGCGGGCACGACGCGGACGAGCGCGCAGCCCGGCTCGCGTCCGTCCGCGACGCGCCACGCACCGCCGTAGCACGCGCGGCGCTCGAAGTGCGCGCGCAGGTGCGCGCGGAGCGCGTCGACGTCGGAGGCGGCCGCGCTCGACGCGCCGTGGAACTCGCACGCCGCGCACGCGCTGCACACGGGGGCCCGCTTGTGCCCGAGCGCGCTCGCGAAGAGCAGCTCGTGCGCGCAAAGGGCGGTCGCGCATCGCGCGCAGATCGAACCCGCGTGCGCGTCGAGCCACGCGACGAGCTCGCGCTCGCGGCGCGCGTCGTGCTCGCTCCCACCGGCCTCCCGCGTCGCGTCGCGGTCGTTCGGGTTCGGCTCCACGCGCGGATCCTACGCCGTTCCGCCGGTCGGCGGCATCGGCCGGCGCGCGTGCTCGGCGAGCGCGGCGAGCACGCGCTTCTCGACGTCGAGCTCGCTGAAGAGCGGCTCCATCGTCGCCTGGGGGAGCTGCAAGCGCAGGAGGAGCAGGTCCGCGAGCTGCGTCAGCGGCACGTCGGACGGGAGCGCCGCGAGCTCGCGACAGCGCTGGAGCACGGCGCACGAGAGCTTCTCGCGCAGGAGCTTCTCGCACGACAGACACACCTGCGTCTCGCGCACCGGGACGACGCGCACGCGGCGGTAGAGCCGGTCGCACGGCACTTCCTCGATCCGCACGCGCGCGAGGCCCGCGACGAGGATGTAGAAGCGCCCGTCGGGGAGCTGCTCGTGCTGCACGATCTCGCCGAGGCCGCCGATCGCGAGGAAGGGCGGCTTCGCGGCGGGATCGGGCTTCGCGCCGAGCTCCGGGACCTTGTGCTTCCCGCCGTGATCGCGCAGTGTGCCGAGCACGAGGCGTCCGGGTCCGTCGAGCAAGTCGAGCACCATCTGCCGGTAACGCGGCTCGAAGACGTGCAGCGGCATCCGCGTGCCGGGGAACAGGAACACGTTGGGCAGCGGGAACAGCGGCGCCACGCACGTGGCGGGTCCGCTTTCGCTCGCTCCGCCGGTCCCGTCAGCTGCGTGCACCACGCGTGGGCCCCGCTCCGCGCGCCGTCGCGGCCGTACGCGCTTCGAGCGCGTGCAGCACGAGCGCGAGGTCGTCGATCTCGCGCTTGAGGCCGCGCTTCTCCGCGCTGCGCGTCAAGTTCAGGAGCTGGCGCTTGAAGAGCGTGCGATCGTTCGCCTCGCGCAGCATGCTCGCGTCGAAGCGCATGCGGTTCTGCTCGACGTAGCGGCGGCACTCGCGCTCGGTGCGCTCCTGTCCCTTGTGATACGGGTCGAAGATGATCCCCGTCGGACCGGCCCACAGGCGCAGCATCACGTGACCCGGGAGCGGCAGGACGCCGCCGCGCAAGCCCATGCGGCGCGCGACGAAGAGGTACACCGCGCAGAGCGAGAGCGGCATCCCGGTGCGCTTCTCGATCACGCGCGGGAGGTGGACGTTGTCGGGGTTGTGGAACTCGCCGGCGCTGCCGCCGAAGCCGAGCTCGACGCCGAGGTAGCGGGGGATGAGGCGCACGCGCTCGAGCTCGTCCTGCGTGCGGCGACCACGCTCGACGAGCTCGGCGGCCATCGAATCGAGCGCGCGTTGGAACGGGCGCGGGTCGAGGGCCGGGGCCCGGTAGCGCGCGAGCAGGAACAGCGCCGTCTCGAGCTCGATCTTCTCGCGCGACGCGTACCCGACGAGGCGACGGACGACCGCCGACCGGTCGAGCTCCGCGAGCAGTGTCCGGGCGCGGCTCCGGGCGCGGGCGTCCTGGGACTGCGTCTCGCGCCGCAGGAGCGCCGCCGCGCGGCGGCCTTCGCGCGCGATCTCGGGCCGGATGCGCTCCCAGACGAAGTCCGACTCGTCCCCGAGGAGCTGGACCAGGGCGGCGAGCCGCCGGTCGCGCTCGCGGTCCGCCCGCCGAGCGGCGGGGACCAGCGTCGAGGCATCACAGGGGGAGGAGCAGGAGTTCACGCGCGGGTGGGGCGAGACGACGCCCGCTTCATTATTCCTACGAAGGAGCCCGCCCGGAAGGATGTCCCGGGGTGGGACCTCGCGCCCGGCTTGTCTTGCAGGCCCGGAGCGACCTCCCTATCCTGTTTCGCCTCACAAGTCCGGCCACCCCCGCCGCCCCTCCACGAGGCCGCAACCTTAAGGAGGGGACCCTGGCCCCGGACGAGCTCCCGGCCCATGCCCAAGTCCCCGCGCATCCCTCCCCGCTCCGCCGGCCTCCGCGAGGTCGTGATCACCCACGCCCTGCGCACGCCGATCGGGAAGTACCTCGGCGCGTTCAGCGAGCTCTCGGCGGCTGACCTCGGCACGTCGGTCGTCCAGGACCTGCTCGCGAAGAGCGGCCTCGATGCCGCGCGCATCGGCGAGGTGCTCATCGGCAACGGTCGCCAGGCCGGCGGCGGGCCGAATGTCGCGCGCCAGATCAGCGTGCGCGCCGGCATTCCGCAGTCCGTCCCCGCGTGGACGGTGAACATGGCGTGCGGTTCGGGCCTGAAGGCGCTGACGCTCGCCGTCGAGGCGATCCAGCTCGGCCGGGCCGACGTCTGCGTCGCGGGCGGCGTCTAGTGCATGTCGGGGCTGCCTTTCTACCTGCCCCGGTTCCGCACCGGATATCGCCTCGGACATGCGCCTGTCGTCGACGCGATGTACAAAGACGGATTCGTGTGCCCGCTCGCGAACCAGATCATGGGCGAGACGGCGGAGACGCTCGCGAAGGAGCTCGGGATCACGCGCGCGGAGCAGGACCAGTTCGCGCTCGAGAGCCAGAAGAAGGCCGGCGCCGCGATCGCGGCCGGGCGCTTCGCCGCGGAGCTCTCGCCCGTGCGCGTCCCGGGCAAGAAGGGCGACGTCGTCGTCGCGGCCGACGAGCACGTGCGGCCCGACGCGACGCTCGAGAGCCTCGCGAAGCTCCCGCCCGTCTTCGACGCGAAGACCGGCACGGTGACCGCGGGCAACAGCTCCGGCATCACGGACGGCGCCGCCGCGCTGCTCGTCATGAGCGCCGAGACGGCGAAGGCCTTGGGGCTCGTCCCGCTCGCGACGGTCGGCGCGTCGACCCAAACCGGCGTCGACCCGCGCATCATGGGCATCGGTCCCGTGCCGGCCGTGCGCCAGCTCGAGGAGCTGAACGGCCTGGGCGTCGGCGACTACGACTTGATCGAGCTCAATGAGGCCTTTGCTGCGCAGGTGCTCGCGTGCGATCGCGAGCTCAAGCTGCCCCGCGAGCGCCTCAACGTGAACGGCGGCGCGATCGCGCTCGGGCACCCGATCGGGTGCACCGGCACGCGCGTCGTCGTGACGCTGCTCCACGAACTCGCGCGCCGCGACGCCAAGAACGGGCTCGCGACGCTCTGCATTTCGGGCGGCATGGGCGTCGCCACCGCCTTCCACAGGCGGTAGGGAGCCTGGAACTCCGGCACCCCGCGGCGCTCCCCACCCGATCGAACGAACGGCCAACGAAAGGAAGTCCTCATGGCAATCAAGAAGGTTGGAGTGGTCGGTTGCGGCCTGATGGGCCACGGCATCGCGCAAGTCGCCGCGCAAGGCGGCTTCACCGTCGTCGTCAGCGAGACGGAGCAGAAGTTCCTCGACTCCGGGCTCGGCCGCATCGACAAGTCGCTCGCGAAGCTCGCCGAGAAGGCGATCGAGAAGGGCGCCCCCGCCGACCAGGCGAAGCAGCAGAGCGCCGACGTGCGCGCGCGCATCACGGGCTCGCTCGACCGCAAGTCGCTCGCGGACTGCGACCTCGTCGTCGAGGCGATCGTCGAGAACCTCGACGTGAAGAAGCAGCTCTTCGCGGAGCTCGGCCAGCTCTGCAAGAAGGAGACGATCTTCGCGTCGAACACGAGCTCGTTCCCGATCGCGGCGATGGCCGCGGCCTCGGGCCGTCCGTCGCAGTTCGTCGGCCTGCACTTCTTCAACCCGGTGCAGCTGATGAAGCTCGTCGAGGTCGTGCGCACGAACGAGACGAAGGACGAGGTCTTCGCGCAGGCGCGCGCGTTCGGCGAAGCGTGCGGCAAGGTCGCGATCGGCTGCAAGGACACGCCGGGCTTCGTCGTCAACCGCCTGCTCGTGCCGTACATGAGCCAGTCGCTCTTGATGCTCGAGCGCGGTGACGCGACCGCCGCCGACATCGACACGGCGATGAAGCTCGGCTGCGGCTACCCGATGGGGCCGATCGAGCTGACCGACTACGTCGGGCTCGACACGACGCTCGCCATCCTGCAGGGCTGGGTGAAGGCGTACCCGAACGAGCCCGCGTTCAAGATCCCCGCTTGCCTGGAGACGAAGGTCAAGGAAGGCAAGCTCGGTCGCAAGACCGGCGAAGGTTTCTACAAGTGGCAAGGAGACAAGAAGCAATGATGCTCGCGACCGCACTGCTCACCGTTCTCGCGTCGGCCTCCGCGCCGGCGGCGGACCTCCAGGTCACCTGGAGCGCTCCGAAGTCCTTCCTCGAGGGCAACTCCTTCGTTGCGCACCTCGAGATCACCGCACCCGCCGACGGCGGATCGTGCCCCGCGTTCGCCGTCACCGGCGCCGCGTTCACCGTCGATGGCAAGCCGCTCGGCAAGCAGGAGATGGTGAAGCTCGACCTCGCGCCGGGCCAGAAGATCGTGACCGACATCGACCTCGCGCCGCTCCTCGCGCGCGCCAACGCGGACGGGAGCTTCAAGCTCGGGTTCGCTTCCTCGATCGCAACCACCCCTGAAATCGAAGTGACCAAGATGCAAGCAGCCGCCAAGGGCCTGGACTTCACGAAGATGGAGCCGGCCGAACTCGCGAAGTACCACGTGATCCTGCAGACGAACCGGGGCGACATGGAGGTCGAGTTCTGGCCGGAGACCGCTCCGAACCACGTGCGCAACTTCCTCGACCTCTGCTACACGGGCTTCTACAACGGCCTCACGTTCCACCGCGTCATCCCGGGCTTCATGATCCAGGGCGGCGACCCGACGGGCACCGGCACGGGCAACGGCCCGCGCTCGCTGAAGGCCGAGTTCAGCCGCGATCCGAAGTACAAGCACGTCGCCGGCGTGCTCTCGATGGCGCGCTCGCAGAACCCGGACTCGGCCTCGTGCCAGTTCTTCGTGATGCACGGCACGTCGCCGCACTTGGACGGCCAGTACTCCGCCTTCGGCAAGCTCGTCAGCGGCCTCGACGCGGTCGAGAAGATCGTGAACTCGAAGAAGGGCAGCGGCGACAAGCCGATCGAACCGCAGACGATCGTCAAGGCGACGGTCATCCAGGTCGGCAAGTGATCCCGAGCGCGGCCGGCTGCTCCGGCCGCGCGAGCGAGCGCCGTGACCGGCGCCCGCCCGAGCGAGCGCCGGAAACGGCTGCTCTCGCCCGAGCGAGCGCCCGACCCTCGGCATTCGCGCGAACTCCGCCGGGCGTTCGCCGCGTCGTACGCGGCCCCGAGCGCCCGGCGGAACCTCCCCACAGCCCACGAGACGAGCAAGACCAGCCATGAGCTACGAGAACCTGCTCTTCGAGACGAGCGGCGGCATCGCGACGGTCACCGTGAACCGTCCGAAGGTCCTCAACGCGCTGAACCACCAGACGCTGACGGAGCTCGCGCACGCGTTCGATGCGGCCGAAGCGGACGCCGCGGTGAAGCTCGTGATCGTCACCGGCGCGGGCGAGAAAGCCTTCGTCGCGGGCGCGGACATCAACGAACTCGCGAAGATGGAGGCGATGGAGGCGAAGTCGAAGGCCTTCTTCGGCCAGCAGGTGTTCGCGCGCCTCGAGACGATGACGAAGCCGTCGATCGCGATGATCAACGGCTTCGCGCTCGGCGGCGGCTGCGAGCTCGCGCTCGCGTGCACGCTGCGCACCGCGTCGAAGACGGCGAAGCTCGGCCTGCCCGAGGTCTCGCTCGGCATCATCCCCGGCTACGGCGGCACGCAGCGCCTCGCGCGCATCGCGGGCCCCGGCATCGCACGCGAGTGGGTCCTCACCGGAGACATGATCCCGGCCGAGGAAGCCTGGCGCGTCGGCGTCGTGAACCGCCTGTTCGCGCCGGAAGAGCTGCGTGAGGGCACGCACAAGCTCGCGCAGTCGATCCTGTCCAAGGGCCCCGTCGCGGTGCGCCTCGCGATCGAGACCATCCGCCGCGGCCTCAACATGAGCCAGCAGGAAGGCGAGATCATCGAGTCCGACATGTTCGGGCTCGCGTCGACCACCGCGGACATGAAGGAGGGCATGGCGGCCTTCCTCGAGAAGCGCAAGGCGAACTTCCAAGGCAAGTGAGCGCAGGCCCGCGAGCGCCGCGCCCGCCCGGCCGGCCGGGGACGCGCCACCGCACCCGCACGTAGAGCCCGGCGATCCATCCCAACGACCCACAGCAGAACGAAGAGCACACCATGAGCACCGAAGTCGTCCTCGTCGGCGGAGCGCGCACCCCCATGTGCGAGTACGTGGGCACGCCGGGTTACGGCCGGTTCAAGGACCTGTCCGCCATGGAGCTCGCGGCGCACGCGACGAAGGCGGCCCTCGCGCGCTCGAAGATGGACGGCGGCTCCATCGACCACATCGTCGTCGGCAACGCGCTCCAGACGTCGATCGACGCGCTCTACGGCGCGCGCCACGTCGGCTTGAAGGCGGGCCTGCCGCAGAGCGTGCCTGCGCTCACCGTGAACCGCCTGTGCGGCTCGGGTCTGCAGTCCGTCGTCAGCGCGGCGCAGATGATCCAGCTCGGCGAAGCGCGCGCGGCGATCGCGGGCGGCATGGAGAACATGAGCCAGGCGCCGTTCGCCGTGTACGGCCTGCGCTCCGGCGTGCCGTTCGGCGTGCAGCCCGCGATGCAGGACACGCTCTTCGGCGCGCTGCTCGATCCGATCGCGGGTCTGATGATGGCGCAGACCGCGGAGAAGGTCGCGAAGCGCCTCGGCATCACGCGTGAGGAGCAGGACAAGTACGCGCTGCGCAGCCACCAGCTCGGCGCGGTCGCCGTGAAGGAAGGCCGCTTCGCCGCCGAGATCGAGCCCGTGACGATCAAGGGCAAGAAGGGCGACGAGGTCATCGCGACGGACGACCACATCAAGCCCGACACGACGCTCGAAGGCCTCGCGAAGCTGCGCGCGGCGTTCGGCAAGGACGGCACCGTCACCGCGGGCAACGCGAGCGGCATCGTCGACGGCGCCGCGGCGGTCGTGCTGACGACGGCGGACCGCGCGAAGGCCGACAAGCTCGACGTCTGGGCCAAGGTCAAGGCCTGGTCGTACGCCGGCGTCGACCCGACGGAGATGGGCATCGGCCCCGTGCCCGCGATCCGCGCGTGCCTCGACCGCGCGAAGGTCAACATGCGCGACGTCGACCGCATCGAGATCAACGAAGCGTTTTCCGCGCAGTATTTGGCGTGCGAGAAGGAGCTTGAACTCGACCGCGCGCGCGTCAACGTCAACGGCGGCGCGATCGCGCTCGGCCACCCGCTCGGCGCCACCGGCACTCGTTTGATCCTGACGTTGATGTACGAGCTGCGCCGTTCGAACAAGCGTTTCGGCATCGCGTCCGCGTGCATCGGCGGCGGACAGGGCATCGCGGTGTTGCTCGAGAACCCGCAGGCCTGATCGCACACCAAGCGAACCCTCGATGAACCCGCTCATCCACACGCAGTCGGACGGACGGCGCGTCGTCCGGCTCACGCCGGGGAAGCGCGTCCTGTTCCTCACGAAGGACTACGCGCAGATCGAGGCGCAGCTTTCGCGCCAGCTCGACCTCCGCATGACGGAGGTCGCGCCGAAGGACCTGCTCGACGACATCAACACGGACGCGATGACGCCCGCGTGGGTGTGCTTCCGCCACAAGCCGGAGGACATCGCGCTCGACGCCTACGCCGGCGTCGTGCACAAGGACGGCAAGCGCGTCTTCGCGACGAAGGCACTCCTCGACGGCGGCTTCGAGGTGATCGTCTCCGGCCAGCGCAAGGGCACGGGCTCGTCGCGCGAGACAGCGCCGCAGTGCGAGAAGTGGAGCGGGATCCACCTCGTGATCGCGCACTCGTTCGCGCCGATCCACGAGCGCAACAACCTGAACCTCGGGCAGCTGCTCGGCACGTACGAGCAGCTCGCGCGCCTGCAGAAGGGCGAATCGATTCCGCTCGAGGAGTTCACGGCGAAGTACGACCCCGTGACGCGCGCGATCCTCGAGGCGGGCGGCCTGTTCCCGTTCAGCGCGCTCTACAAGGCGGGGAAGGTCCAGGTCCCCGTGCCCGCGAACGCGGCGCGGCCGATGACGATGGCCGAGAAGATCCTCGCGGCGAAGCTCGTCGGCGCGGCGGGGAAGAAGGTCGCGCTGAAGCCCGGCGATCCGTGCCTCGTCAACGTCGACGGCGGCTACAGCCACGAGTTCACGACCGCGCAGGTGCACCACTTCCTGCAGCAAGAGTACGGCGCCGACTACCGCGTGCCGAACCCGTCCAAGTTCGCGGTGTTCGAGGACCACCTGCTCTACGCCGACGGCGTGAAGCGCATGGCGCCGTTCGCGCGCGAGATCCAGACGCTGCGCGACCTGCAGCGCGCGTTCCAGCGCCACACCGGCGTGCGCGACTACTCCGCGAAGGACGGCGTGTCGCCCGGCATCTGCCACCAGGTCGCGCGCGAGCAGTTCGTCGACCCCGGCGACTTCATCCAGGCGACGGACAGCCACACGTGCATGGGCGGCGGCAACAACGCGCTCACATGGGGCGTCGGTGCCACGGAGTACGCGGGCCTGATCCACTCGGGCTTCACGTTCGTCCAGGTGCCCGAGTCGATCCGCTTCGAGCTCACGGGCAAGTTGCGTCCTGAATGCACGGCGAAGGACCTGATCCTCCACATCCTCGCGACGTACGCGGTGAAGGAGGACACGCTCGACCGCGTCATGGAGTTCGGCGGTCCCGGCCTTGCGACGCTGTCGATGGACGAGCGCGCGACGCTGTGCAACATGGCCACGGAGTGCAGCGCGAAGTCGGGCATCTGCGAAGCCGACGACGCGACCGCCGCGTGGCTCCTCGAGCGCCGCGCCGGCTCGACGCTGGAGCAAATCCGCGCGCGCTTCGTGAAGCCCGACGCGGGAGCGAAGTACGACGGCGGCGTGCACACGATCGACCTGTCGAAGCTCGAGCCCATGGTCGCGACGCCGGGCGATCCGACCTACGGCAAGGACGTGCGCGCGCTCGGCGACGTGAAGATCGACATCGCCTACGCCGGCTCGTGCACCGCGGGCAAGGAGCACGACCTCGACTTCTACGCCACGGTCCTGCGCGACGCGGTCGCGAACGGTCGGCGCGTTGCGCCCGGCGTGCGCATGTTCATCCAGTACGGAAGCGAGGCGGTGCGTGACTACGCCCGCGCTCGCGGGTACCTCGACGTGTTCCAGAAGGCGGGCGTCGAGGTCATCAATCCGGGTTGCGGCGCGTGCATCGGCTGCGGCCCCGGCGTGTCCGAGACGAAGGAGCAGGTCTCGATCAGCGCCATCAACCGCAACTTCACGGGGCGCTCGGGCCCCGGACAGCTCTACCTCGCGTCGCCCCTGACGGTCGCCGCGAGCGCCATCGAAGGAAAGATCCGGGCCTATCGGCCGGGCATGTTCGAGAAGGGCGCCCAAGCGGCCCCGGAACGAGAGACGGGAAACGTTCGATGAAGGAATACGAGATCGCAGTGATCGGTGGCGACGGCATCGGCCCCGAGGTGACGCGCGAGGCCATGAAGGTGCTCGACGCGGCGGCCGAGGTGTACGGCTTCAAAACGCGCCGCACCGAGTACCCCTTCGGCACTGAGCACTACCTCAAGACGAAGGAGATCTTCCCCGAGCAGGCGTTCAGCGAAGTGCGCGGGCACGACGCGATCTACCTCGGCGCGATCGGCGACCCGCGCGCGCCGGTCGGGATGATCGAGTTCGGCATCATCGCGAAGCTGCGCTTCGAGCTCGACCTGTACGTCAACCTGCGGCCGATCCGGCTGTACGACGAGCGCCTGTGCCCGCTGAAGGGCAAGACGCCCGCGGACATCGACATGGTGATCTGCCGCGAGAACACCGAGGGCGCGTACTCGGGCTCGTACGGCTACACGCACAAGGGCCTCGAGAACGAGGTCGCGACGCAGGTGATGGTCCACACGCGTCCGGCGGTGGAGCGCATCATCCGCTACGCGTTCGAGCTCGCGCGCACGCGCAACAAGAAGAAGACGGTCACGATGATCGACAAGGCGAACGCGCTCCGTTCGCAGGACATCTGGACCCGCGTCTTCGCCGACGTCGCGAAGGACTACCCCGACATCAAGACCGAGCACGCGTACATCGACGCCGCGTGCATGTGGATGGTGAAGAACCCCGAGTGGTTCGACGTCGCGGTGTGCGAGAACCTCTTCGGCGACATCATCACGGACCTCGGCGCGATGATCCAAGGCGGGATGGGCATCGCCGCGTCCGGGAACATCCACCCGGGCAAGGTGAGCCTGTTCGAGCCGATCCACGGCTCCGCGCCGAAGTACGCCGGCAAGAACGTCGCGTGCCCCGTCGCCGCGATCCTCGCGGCCGGCATGATGCTCGACTACCTCGGCGAGAAGCAGGCCGGGGCGCGCATCGAGGACATCGTCGTCGACCTCGTGCGCACGCGCCGCATCACGGGCGTGAATACGGGCGACCACCCGACGGACTTCCTCGGCAACCTCGTGGCGGGCGAGCTGCGGAAGGTGCCGGCGCGAGTCGGCTGATCCGCTGGGGGAGAGCCCATGGGACACGGGATCTCCTTCCACTTCGAGTCCAAGCCGCGCGGGCTCCTGCGACGTCGCAGGAGCTCGCGCGCGCTCGTTTCGGAGCTCGCCGACGGGCTGCGTTCGCTGACGATGCCGGCCTCGACGCCGACTTGGCCTCACGGCGTCCAGTGCAAGAGCAGCGCCTGGCTCGCGTTCGTCGTCGCGACCGTGCAGAACGGCACCGCGTTCCGGTAGTAGGCCTGGTACACGCGCACGCCGCCGTTGGGGCCGAGTTGCCCGCGCACGGAGACCGGCGCCTGTCCAGTGGCGGGGTAGCTCGCGACGCCGCCGCTCGCCGCGACGATTCCGATGCGCAGGATCTGGCCCGAGAGGCACGAAAGTCCGTCGCCGACCTCGAAGCCCTGCCAGTCGTCCGTCGCCTGGTCGCTCTGCAGGAAGAGCACGGCGGAGACGTTCGGGACGTCGCGCACGGTCAAGCGCAGCGTGTCCGAGTCGATGTGGGGATCGCCCGTGGTCGTGAGCCGCGCACCGGCGCCCGTCGAGTTCGCGCACCCGGCGCGCGCGGTCGACGGCGTGCCGTTGCCGCATGGACACGCTCCCGCCAGTCCGTCTCCCTGGCAGAAGTCGACGCCGGGGTGCGCGCATCCGTACCAGCGCGTGAGGCCGAACGCCGCCGTGTCGAGATGCTGATCGAACGAGCCCGCCGCGTAGAGGTCCGGGATCCCGTCCGTCCCGTCGTCGTACGTGCCGAGCGCAGTGATCAGGGCTCCGCCCGGGAAGACCCCCGTGGGGAGGCTCCAACTCGTTCCATTCCAGACCGCCAGTGCACGCGTGTGTCCGTTCACGTCCACGCCGAAACTCCCTCCGGCGTAGAGCCACGTCCCGTTGCCGGGGTCGAACGCATGCAACGATCTGCACGACCCGGGTAGGTTTCCGACCGGGCTCCACTGCGATCCATTCCAGCGCTGCACGCTGTTCGTGGGCTGTCCTGCCAACGTCACGAGCACGCCGCCCGCGAACAACGCCGGCCCCGAACCGTCGTCGAAGACGAGCAGGCTGGTCACGCCGCCGCGGAACGGATTCCCGAGCGCCGACCACGAGGTCCCATTCCACTTCGCGATCACGTTGGCGGGCTGACCGTCCGCTGTCGTGAACGTGCCGCCGGCATACAGGGCTTCGCCGTTGCCGTCGTCGTACACCGCGAGCGCTTTCACGGAGACGTTCACGCTCGGTCCGAATCCGAGCCCGACCGGCGACCAACTCGTTCCGTTCCAGCGTGCGATCCGTTCGGCGACGACGCTGCCGGTCAGGTTGAAACTCCCGCCGGCGTAGAGCGCCGGACCGGAGCCGTCGTCGTGGACCGCGAGCGCCGAGACCGTGCTGTTCATGCCGGCGCCGACCGCGCTCCACGAGGATCCGTTCCACGCCGCGACCCGGCTCGCCGGGACCGAGCCCGAACTCGCGAAGCCCCCCGCGGCGTAGAGCTTCCATCCCGTCCCGTCGTCGAAGTGCTCGAGCACCTCCACGGAATCGTTGAAGCCGCTACCCATCGGGCTCCACGTTTGCCCGTCCCACCGCGCGATCCGGTTCGCGCTGATCCCGCCGATGCCGATGAAGAAGCCGCCGACGACGAGGCGCGCGCCGTTGCCGTCGTCGTGCGTCGCGAGCGCATTTCCGTAGCCTTGCAGCATGCCGCCACCGGGCGGGAGCGCCCTCCACTGCGCACCTTCGAGGCGCGCGATGGAGCGCGTCTGGGCCGTCCCGATGGAGTAGAAACTCCCGCCCGCGTAGAGCCTCGGCCCCGCGCCGTCGTCGAACGCGGCTAGGGCGAACACGTGGCCCGTGCTCGCGTCGCCGAGCGCGGACCAGTTCGTCCCGTCCCACTGGAATACCGTGCTGCCCCACGCTGCACCGGCGGTGACTCTCGGCCCCGCGCCGAGGTCGAGGGCTTCGAGCGTGTAGACGGAGTTCGTGAGGCTGCCGACCGAGCTCCACGTCGTTCCGCTCCAGCGCGCCACGGTGCTCTGCGAGGCTCCGCCGATCGACGCGAACGTCCCGCCCGCGTAGAGCGCGGGTCCGGATCCGTCGTCGAAGGCGCGGAGCGAGTTCACGAACGGGTTGGAGCCCGTGAGCGTCGCTCCGATCGACGACCAGCTCGTCCCGTCCCACTTGGCGATGCCGCGCTCCTGCGGGCCGCCGTTCTGGCTGAACGTGCACGCGACGAAGAGCGCTCGTCCCGTGCCGTCGTCGAATCCGATCATCGAGGTCACGCTCGAGACGGCGAACGTCGCCGGGGATCCGAGCGCGCTCCAGCTCGTCCCGTTCCAGCGCGCGATGTTCGTGGCGGAGACACCGCTCATCGACGTGAACACTCCCGCGGCGTAGAGCGCCGGGCCCGCGCCCAAGTCGACGGTCGCGAGTCGGGAGACCGTCGCGCTCGACGAGCCCGCGGGACCGCTGCCGAGCGTGCTCCACGTCGTGCCGTTCCAGCGCGCGATCCGATTCGCGGGCTGACCGCCCGCCTGCGTGAGCGAACCACAGACGAAGAGCGACTCGCCCGCGCCTTCGTCGAAGACCGCGAGGTTCGTGATCGTCGTGAAGATGCTCGTGCCGACGCCGCCGCCGACGGAGCTCCAGCCGTCTCCGTCCCAGCGCGCGAGCCCCTTCGAGAGCGCTCCACCGGCCCAGAGGAACTCCCCGGCGACGTAGAGCGCGGGACCGGAGCCGTCGTCGTGGGTCTGGAGGTCGTAGACCCAACCGCTCGTGCCCGGATAGCCGAAGCTCCCGGAGAGATCGAGGCACTGGGCGGAGGTCGAAGGAGCGAACGAAAGTGCGAGCACGAGCGCGAGCAACGACTTCATGGGGGAGGTCGCGCGAGCTCGCCGGGTCACGAGTGCGGGCGCGCGGGACGGGCCCGATTCTCATGCAGGAGCTCGAACTCGTCCATGCGGTCTCTCGGCGTAGCGCGCTGTGCGCTTCACCCAACGCAGCGAGGCGCGGCTCGCACCGCGCCTCGCTCCATCGCGCAACGTCGTTCGCCGTCGCTGCGGCCGCTCACTTGATCGTCGCGAGCTCCTTCAGGAACTTCTCCGGCGCCGCGTTGAACTTCCGCACGCACCCTTTGCAGCAGAGGCGGACGAGCTTCGTGCCGTAGAGCACGTTGACCGCGTCCTTCGTCAGCGCCTCGCTCGTCACCGGGCACGCGTGCACGGCGTAGGTCTTGAGCTGCGCGTCGATCAGCGCCTTGTCGACCTTGGCCATCGCGGCGGCGGCGTCCTTCTCGAACGCGGCGAGCGTCGCCTTGTCCTTCAAGCGGACGAGCCGCGAGCCGTACACGTGATCGACGGCGTCCTTGCCGAGCTCCTCGCCGGTCACCGCGCACGTCGTCAACGGATAGCTCGCCTTCTGCTGCGCGATCACGGCCGCGACGACCTTCTCGCGGAAGGGCGCGGGGTCCTTCTCGACCTTCGCGGCGCACTTCGGGCAGCACACGCGAACGAGGTGGCCGCCCGCGACCACGTCGACGGCGTCGGCGCCGAGCGCCTCGTTGCTGATCGGGCAGGTCTCGAGCGGGTAGGACGGCTTCTCCGTCGACACGACCTGCTTGTCGTCGACCTTCGCAGGCTTCGCCTCGACCGCGGGGGCGGCGACGGGCTTCGAGTCCTGCGCGAAGGCCAGGGTGGACGTGAACGCCAGCGCGGCGAAGGTGAGCGTGAGCTTCGTGAGCATGGTTGGATTCCTCGGGAAGAGAGCGGGCTGCGCGAGCGGGTTGCTCGGAGCGGACGTCTCGGCTCGAATGCGGCAGGATAGCGATCCGCGAGTCCGCATGCAGGAAGACGTCTCGAAGGCCACACCGGGGTACGGACTCGGAGCGCGGCAGTTGGCCCGGCTTGCCTGGCGCATGCCGCTCTACTTCGGCGGCACGGGGCTGCTCGCGGCCGGCTGGTTCCTGACGCTCCCGCTCTCGCTCGCGTTCGAGCCCGTGCGCCGGCGGATGCGCCGCGTCACGATGCAGGGGTGGGGGAGGTGGTCCCTGTGGTGCTTCGCGATCCGGCTGGAGACGCGCGGCGCGCTGCCGAAGGAGGGCGTGCTCCTCGTCGCGAACCACACGAGCTACGTCGACATCTGGGTGATCGCCGCGCGCGTCGACGCCGTGTTCGTGTCGATGGCGGAGCTGCGGCGCTGGCCGTTCTTCGGCCTGATGGCGCGCGCGCTCGGCACCGTGTTCCTCGACCGGCGCAACAAGCGCGAGCTCGTCGTCGCGAACGAAGAGATGCAGCAGTGGATCGCGCGCGGCTACACGGTCGTGCTCTTCCCCGAGGGCGAGAACTCGCGCGGCCACGCCGTGCAGCGTTTTCGTCCGTCGCTCCTCGAGCACGCGGCGGGAGCGGGCGTGCCTGTGGCGTGCGCGACGCTCGGCTACGCGACGATGGAGGGCGCGCCGTCCGCGTCGAGCACGGTCGCGTGGGTCCACGACCCGTTCCTGCCGCATGCGCTCGCGCTCGGATCCCAGGCGCGGATCGACGCACGTCTCGTCTTCCATCCCGAGCTCGAGCAGCACTCCGATCGCAAGGAGCTCGCGGAGCGCCTGCACGCGCGCGTGTCGAGCGCGTTCGTGCCGCTCGCGTGACGTCGTCCGCGCCGGTGCGTTCGAGCACGCGTGCTCCGCGCCCGAAAACACACAGGGCGGCTCCGTGAGGGCCGCCCTGGTGGTTCAAGAAGCCCTAAACTAGGACTTCGCGTAGTGGACCCGTCAGCCATACGACTTCGTCTCCGAAGTCGTCACGGGCTTGGCGGCCTTGATCTCGCCGACCGCCTTCTCGACGTAGTTGACGAGCGCTTCGCCTTCCTTCGGCTTGCCGCTCGGCGCGTTGTCGAGCGCTCCCTGGTAGCGGAGCACGCCCTTCTCGTCGATCACGAAGCAGTGCGGCGTCGACTTGGCGCCGTACGCCTTGCCGGTCTTGCCGGTGGGATCGAGGAGCACGGGCACGGAGACCTTCTTCTCCTTGAGGAAGTCCTTGTTCTTGTCGACCTCCTTTGCCGTCGCGCCGTCCGAGTTCACGGCCAGCCACACGACGCCGTCCTTCTTCAGGCGCTCGGGCACTTCCGTGAGCGGACCGCCCTTCGAGTAGATGCGGTCGCAGGTCGGGCAGTCGGGGTTGAACCACTCGAGCACGACGATCTTGCCCTTGTAGTCCGACAGCTTGACCTTCTTGCCGTCGAGGTCGGCGAGCTCGAAGTCGGGCGCGGCCTTGCCGACTTCCGCGGCCTTGACCTCGTCCTTCTTCTCTTCCTTCGGCGGTTCCTTCTTCGCCTCGGGCTTGGGCTCTTGCGCGACGGTCGCGGCCGGCGTCGCCGGTCGCGTGTCCATCGCGTTCGAGAACAGCGCGAGGCCGACGGCGGCGATCGCCGTCATGCACACGATGCGTTTCATCGACTTCTCTCCTTGTCGGGGTCCGGGGCGAGCACGCGGGAGCGATCCACGTCGGTCCGCCCGAGGAGGCCGCGCGGGGTCCGAACGATTCGGACGGGCCTGGGCCTCTCGTCGAAATCGTACGGAGCCGACCTGAACGGGAGCTGTGTCCGAGGCCGACTTTTTCGCCGCGGTCCCGGGGCGGCTCGGGCGGAAGCGCGGGCGGCGGCCTCGGGGGCCGCCGCCGCGTTCGAAGCGTGTTCGGAGGACCGGCTCAGCCCTTCGGGTACTTCACCGAGCAGCCGTACGACTTGGTCTCCGTCGTGGTCACGGCCTTGCCGTTCTTGAGCTCGTTGACGGCCGCCTCGACGTAGTTCGTCTTCGCCTCCCGGTCGGCGACCTTGCCCATCGGCGCGTTGTCGAGCGCGCCGCGATAGCGCAGCACGCCCTTCTCGTCGATCACGTAGCAGTGCGGGGTCGTCTTCGCGCCGTAGGCGGTTCCGACCTTGCCGTCGGGATCGAGGAGCATCGGCGTCGTCATCTTCACCTTCTCCATGAACTTCTTGGCCGCCTCGGCGTTGGCCGAGTTGCCCGTGTTGATCGAAAGCCACACGACGCCCGCCTTCGTCATGCGCTCGGGGAGCTCCTTGAGTGGCCCCGTTTCCCCGTACACGAACTGACAGTACGGGCAGTCCTGGTTGAACCACTCGAGCACGATGACCTTGCCCTTGTAGTCCGAGAGCTTGACCGTCTTGCCGTTCACGTCCTGGAGCGTGAAGTCCGGCGCGGGCTTGCCGATCTCGGCGTTCGCGAGCGGCTTCTCGTCCTTCTTCGCATCCTTCTTCTCGCCCTGAGAGGACGAAATCGGCGCGGGCTTGTCCTCGGCGCGGGCGACGAGGCTCGCGCCGAACACGGCGATCAAAGCGGGGATGAGGATCTTCTTCATGGGGCTTCTCTCCTTCGTCTCGGGCCTCGGCCCGGAGTGTTCAACGTTTCGCGGGCCGCCACGCCTCTTGCAGGCAGCTCTTCGCGCCCGTCGCGTCGCGAATCCAGAGCACGCCGCGGTAGTCGACGTCGGCGGACCCGTTGATTTGCTCGAGCTCGAGCACGATGCGCGCGCCGGTCTGCGTCTTCGAGCGCTCGCGCGAGAGGAGCTTCGTGTGCGCGCTCGTCCAGGGGAAGAACTCGAGTTCGGTCGCGCCTTGGACGTCGATCACGACGCGCGAGCGGCCGTCCCCGAGCGTCTCGAGCACGGGCTTCGCGTCGCCGAGCACGTCCTTCCACGCGCGCGGCTCTGCGGCGCGCGCCTTGGTGAAGAGCTCCGTCTCGAGGGGCTTCGGGGTCGAGTCCGCGGCCGCGGACGCGAGCGTGAGCGTGGCGCGTCCGGTTCCCGGCAGGCAGTACTCCGTGCAGACGAGCCACTCGGCGTCGACGCGGAACTCGAGCGCCGCGCCCGCGACGAGGTCCT
Organism: Planctomycetota bacterium; assembly: GCA_016714045.1. Classification (GTDB taxonomy): domain Bacteria; phylum Planctomycetota; class UBA1135; order UBA1135; genus JADJNY01. The sequence continues at coordinate 739,906 of JADJNY010000002.1, forward strand.
TGGGCGCTTTCGCGTCGACGAGCACGAGCAACTGCCCCTCATGGATGTACGAGACGATGTCGCCCTCTTCCTCGTGGCGCGCCGGGCAGGGAAAGCGCGGCGTGCCGAACTCGAACCCCTTCGGCCCGGACACCTCGACGTTCGTGGGGGTGCCGGCGTCGCCAGCGTTCTCCCAGTACACGTGCCAGCGTGGTTTCACGTCGAGCACGACGCACAACTGGAAGGTGTCGCCGGCGCGCAGTCCGTCTCGGTCGGACTTCAGCGCGACCTGGACGAGCTTGTTCCCGTCCGTTTCGCGCGCCTTGGGGCGCGGGTTCTGCGCCGGGGCGCTGCTCGGGACGAAGAGGGCGAAGAGGAGAGCGCACGAAAGGAGCATCGGAACCTCGTGGGGCGGGGCGGAGTCTAGCGCAGCCTACGGCCCTGTCGAACGTGCGGCGAGCGGGGGGCGGGTACCGATCGCGTAGTGGGAGCGGACCGCTCGCCGGTCGGACTTGGAGCCTGTGCTCCGTGCGGATCGCGGACGGCCAGGCCCCGACGCTTCGGACGCTTCGGGTCGCGGGCGCCGCGCGTCTTTCGCCTTGCCGTGCAGGTTTCCCGGCCGATACCGGGCCTCACGCGACTGACTGCGGGTGAGAACGACCGCAGCCGGCGACGTCGTGGACGTAGCCGGCTGCGAGGGGTCGACGGCGAGCCGATCAGGCGGCGCGCGTCCCGAGTGTCTGCTGCACGGTCTCGATCTTGCGCTTCACCATGTACGCGGCGATGCGCTCCTCCTGAGAGCCGTAGTCGCGCGTGCCCTTCGGGTCGTACTCGATGCCGTAGCGGATCATCGTGCCGGCCATGCGACGGTAGCGCACGATGCCGATGACCTCGATGGGTTTGTCCTGGTTGGGCAGCTTGAAGCTGATCAAGAGCCGCTCCTTGTCGTGGAGCATGGTCTCGCCCTGGCTGCCCAGGGAGATCGAGAGGCCCGTGAGCGAGATGTCGTTCAGCACGGAGCTCGTGCCCGGCGACGTGTCGTCGTAGCCCGCGCGGATCGTGACACCCACGACCTCGGGCGGCTTGACGCGCGCGGCGGTACGGCGGCGGAACACGGCGTTCAAGGTCTCGCCGTCGATCGCGCTGAACTGGAACTCGTAGTGCAGCAGATCGGGCTCGTCGCGGCGGTAGATGACGCGCGATCGAGCGGACAGGGGCTTGTCGAGGTCGGCGCTCGAGAACGCGACCACGGCCTGGCGCGCGATCGGGATCAGCGGCGCGCCCTGGCGCGGGAACTCGACGGACACGACGTGGTGGTCGACCTTGACGACCTTGCCGCGCACGGCCGGTCCGCCCGGGACCTCGATCAGGGCCGTGACTTCGGGGCGAGGGCCGGTGCGAGACTGGGACGACGGTTGTTGATCCATGGGCGAAGGGACCTGGTCTGGGGAGTGGAGCGCCGGATGGCGGGCTCGACCTTCGTTCATCGACCCGGGCCGCGCCGGGCTGGAACGTTTTCCCGTTCGTCGCCAGGAGCGCGCACCGTTCCTGGCACCTGCGCTCCCCGTCGACTCGGAAACCGATTCCAGCGCGCGTAGGCGGGGCGTTCCTCGCGCCCTCCGGGCAGGGGAAGCGCGGCCGGGGAGCTGCTACGATCCCCGCCCCTTGGCCGGTCGCAAGCGCTACAGCGTCCTCCGTGATCCCGTGCACGGCGACGTCTACCTGACGCACGAGGAGATGCGCGTGCTCGACACGCGCGAGATGCAGCGGCTGCGCGGCGTGAAGCAGCTCGGCACCGCCTACCTCGTCTACCCCGGCGCCGTGCACACGCGCTTCGATCACATGATCGGCAGCCTGCACATGGCGGGGCGGATGATCGACGCGATCAACCTGTCCTTCGAGCTCGACCCCGCGAGCTGCGTCGGCGTCAGCGAAGAAGAAGCGCGCGTGATCCGCATCGCGGCGCTCGTCCACGACGCGACGCACATCCCGTTCGGGCACTCGATCGAGGACCAGGACGGCATCTTCGGCCGTCACGACGAAGCGCGGCGCTTCGAGGCGATGTTCGAGCCGTCGACGGGCCTCGGGCGCGTGCTGCGCGAGCTCGGCGTGCACGCGGACGTGCTCAAGATCCTGACCGCGAAGGAAGGGGAGGGCGGCATTCCGCCGTACTGGATCCAGATCGTCGGCGGGACGATCGCGAGCGACCTGCTCGACTACCTCGCGCGCGATGCGTACTTCACGGGGCTCAAGCTCTCCGTCGACCCGCGCGTGACGAGCTACTTCAAGGTGGACCGCAAGAGCGGGAACCTCTTCATCGACCTCGCGAAGCACGATCTCCTGCGCGAGGACATCCTGTCCGAGGTCGTGCGGCTGCTCGAGGCGCGCTACTACTTCAGCGAGCGCGTCTACTACCACCACGCGAAGGTGTCGGCGGGAGCGCTCGTCGCGCGCGCGGTCGAGACGGCGCTCGCCGCGGGCGCCGTACGCGAACAGGACTTCTGGACGCAGGACGACGCATCGGTGCTCGATCTCCTCGAGCGCTCGATGGCGAAGGCGCCGCGCGACGCGCGCGAGCGCGTCAAGACGCTCGTCGAGCGCTTCCGCGGGCGCCAGCTCTACAAGCGCGCGTGCGTCTATCCGCGCTACGAGAACGCGGCCGTGCAGGAGGAGCTCGTCGAGACGTACTTCGCCGCGGGCGGCGCGAAGGCGCGCGCGGACGCGGAGGCGCGCATCGCGGACCTCGTGCGCTTCGCGACGGGGAAGCGCGTCGACGTGATCGTGTACTGCCCGGCGAAGCGGATGCAGCTCAAGGAAGCACGCATGCACGTGCGCTGGCCGGGCGCCGCCGGTGTGCAGCCGCTCGCGAACTTCGCCGAGCGCGTGCCGCGCCTCGCGGACCTGGAGCGGTCGTACCGCGACCTGTGGAAGTTCTACGTCTTCGCGGACACGACGGAGCCCGAGCTCCTGCGCGAGGTGCAGCGCGCGGCGGCGACGGAGTTCACGGGCGCGACGAACGTGTACTCGCTCGCCGTGCGCGGGTGAGGCTGCGCCGAGCGGGCGAGGACTTCGGTCCCGCATCGGCGTTCCGGGGGTGCTTCCGCCGCCGCCCGGGCGGCGAGGATCCGGGGTGGAACCCCGCTTCGGCGCGGCGCTGCGGGTGCTCGGAGGCGCATCGTCGGGAAGGGGCCGCGCGCCACCTTGCGCCGTTCCGCCGAACCGCCGTATCCTGCTCAACCTTTTCGGTGTTCCGGTCGACCTGCGCAACCCGCGCGGACCGGCCCCCCGAGATGCGTCCCTCCGCGCTTCGCGCACCGAAACCATGACCGACATCGTCATCATCGGCGGCTGCGGCCACGTCGGCCTCCCGCTCGGACTCGCCTTCGCCAAAGCCGGCAAAAAGGTCGTGGCCCTCGACATCGACGCGAAGAAGGTCGCGGAGACGAACGCCGGCAAGATGCCGTTCATCGACGCGGGCGCGGACGAGCTCCTGCTCGAGGTCCGCAAGTCGAAGAACTTCGAGGCGACGACCGACGCGAAGTGCATCCAGCAGGCGGACGTGGTCGTGACCGTGATCGGCACGCCGCTCGACGAGCACCTGAACCCGCGCCTCGAGGTCTACGGCGACATGCTCCGCAAGGATCGCTCGTTCCTCCGGAACGGCCAGCTCCTGATCATGCGCAGCACGGTCTACCCGGGCACGACCGACCACGTCGCGCACGCGCTGAAGGCCGCGGGCATCGAGGTCGACGTCGCGTTCTGCCCCGAGCGCGTGGCGCAGGGCGTCGCGCTCGAGGAGATCCACTCGCTGCCGCAGATCGTCTCCGGCACGACGCCGCGGGCGGTCGAGCGCGCGAAGGCGCTCTTCAAGCTGCTCACGCCGGACCTGATCGAGCTGCCGACGGTCGGCGCCGAGCTCACGAAGCTCTACAACAACGCCTGGCGCTACATCCAGTTCGCGGCGGCCAACCAGTTCTACATGATCGCGAACGACTACGGCCTCGACTTCTACGAGATCCACCGCGCGATGACGGAGAAGTACCCGCGCGGGAAGGGCTTCCCGAAGGCCGGGTTCGCCGCGGGGCCGTGCCTCTTCAAGGACACGATGCAGTTGTCGACGTTCAACGACAACGCGTTCTTCCTCGGGCACTCCGCGATGCTCGTCAACGAAGGCCTGCCGAACTACCTCGTGCGCCGCGCGGCGCAGAAGTACGACCTGCGCAGCCTGACGGTCGGCATCCTCGGCATGACGTTCAAGTCGGACTGCGACGACCCGCGCGACTCGCTCTCCTACAAGTTGAAGAAGTCGCTCGCGTTCGAGGCGAAGGAGGTGCTCTGCGCCGATCCGTACCTCGAGCGTCCGTGGATCCTGCCCGCCGAGGAAGTGGTCGCGCGTTCAGCGCTGCTCTTCATCGGCACGCCGCACAGCGCGTACAAGAAGCTCGATTTCAAAGGCAAGCCGGTGATCGACGTTTGGAAGTCCGTCCCGGGAGGAATGACAGTCGTATGAAGGTCCTGGTCACCGGTTCGAATGGGTTCATCGCGGGCTACCTCGTCGCCGAGCTGCTCCAGAACGGGTACGAAGTCGTCGGCATCGACAACTTCAGCAAGTACGGCAAGGTCGCGAAGTCGTACGACACGCACCCGAAGTACAAGCTCGTCGAGGGCGATGCGAAGGACGTCGAGCTCTTGAAGAAGCTCGTCGCCGACTGCGATCACTTCGTGATCTGCGCGGCGATGATCGGCGGCATCAGCTACTTCCACAAGTACGCCTACGACTTGATCGCCGAGAACGACCGCATCACCGCGGCCGCGTTCGACGCCGCGATCTGGGCGCACAAGAACGGCAAGCTCAAGAAGGCGACGCTCCTCAGCTCGTCGATGGTGTACGAGAGCACGAAGGTGTTCCCGACGCCCGAGGGCGCGCAGCTCACGTCGCCGCCGCCGCTCTCGACGTACGGCTTCCAGAAGCTGTCGTGCGAGTACTACGCGCGCGGCGCGTTCGAGCAGTACCAGCTGCCGTACACGATCGTGCGTCCGTTCAACTGCGTCGGCATCGGCGAAGGTCGCGCGCAGGGCGAACACGAGATCTACTCGGGCAACGTCAAGCTCGCGATGAGCCACGTCGTGCCGGACCTCGTGCAGAAGATGGTCAAGGGTCAGGACCCGCTGCACATCCTCGGCGACGGCAAGCAGGTGCGGCACTACACGTACGGCGGCGATCTCGCGCGCGGCATCCGCGTGTGCCTCGAGCACCCGAAGGCGCTCAACGAGGACTTCAACATCTCGACGCCCGTGCCGACGACGGTGCTCGAACTCGCCGAGGCGATCTGGAAGAAGATCCACGGCGCGAAGAAGCCGTTCCGCTTCGTCTCGGACAAGCCGTTCGAGTACGACGTGCAGCTGCGCACGCCCGACGTGAGCAAGTCGAAGAAGCTGCTCGGCTTCGAGGCCACGACCCCGCTGGAGAAGATCCTCGACGAGGTCGTGCCGTGGATCCAGGAGCAGGTGGAGCGCGGGACGATCTGAGTCGCGCGACGCGATGGTTCGAGCGGGACGGGCGCCACGCGGCGCCCGTTCGCACTTCCCCGACGCCGACGCGCGGCTTGGAGCTCGACCTGGACAGAGTCGGCGATCGGAGCGAAGCTCTCGCCATGGATCTCCATCTGCCCTCCGAGCTCCGCAAGCTCGTCGAACACGAGCGGGCGGCGGGTCACTACGCTTCGGCCAACGACGTCGTCCGCGAAGCGCTGCGCGTGCTCGCTCAGGATCGGAAGTGGCGGGCCGGCGTGCGCCGCAAGATCGCAGCGGGAATGGCCCAGGTTCGCGCGGGCCGGCTCGTGGAGGGGGACCGGGCCGTCGCCAAGCTTCGCCGTCGGATCGGCTCCCGCCGCGGCAAGCGATCGTGACCCGCTGGCAGCTCACCGAACTCGCCGAGCGCGATCTCCGGGAGACCCTCGACTTCGTCGAGTCGGAGAGTGGTCCTGTTCGAGCGGAGCGCGTCCTCGACGACTTCGTCCGGGCGTTCGATCGTCTCGCGGCGCGACCTCGGATCGGACACACACGCGAAGACCTGACCGATCTCGACGTGTTGTTCTGGCCCGTGCACGCATGGCTCGTCGTCTACCGTCAGGATCGGCGTCGACTCGTGATCGTGCGCGTCGTGAGTGGTCGCCGCGACTTGCGTGAGTTGCTTGGCAACTGAACGACCCCACGAGCAGGGATGTGCCCGATGCACGGGACGCCGCGCGTCACTTCCCCTTCACCGCGAACGCCGCCTCCAGCGCCTTCTTCCCGCCGACGACCGGCAGCTCGATCAGGGTGTCCGCGAGGTGGAGCTCGAGCTTCGTGCCCGCCTTGGGCCACAGCGTGAAGTCGCGGTCGCTCGCGAACACCATCAGGCCGATGCGCTCCCCCGCGGCGATCACCTGGTCGTCGGGCTGCAGGTCGAACGTCACCGTCACCGGCTTGCCGGGCACGAGCGGCGCTTCCTTCTCGAGTGAAGTGCGGTTCCGCGGGTCGGCCCAGCCGCGCGTGATCACGTTCTCGAGGATCGGCGCCTTGTCCGTCCACGGCAGCGACACGAGCCACACCGACAGGTTCGTCGCGGGCTTGTCGCACGCGAACGTGATCGTCACGCGCGCCGTGCCCGACACGTGCACGGGCTCCGACAGGACGGAAGTCGCGTAAAGGAGGCGGTTCGGCGACTCCTCGGCCATCGCGAGCTCCTTGCCGGCGTGCGCGACGTCGTCGACGAGCGTCTCGCGGGCGCGATCCGCGGCCGCGGTGAACGCGAGCTCGCCGACCTTCTTGCCGCCCGGCTTGGGATGCAGCACGACCGACTTCGCGTCGGGGTTCGGCCACTCCGCGTACGCGGTCGGCTTCGACGCCTTGTCGCCCTCGCGCACGATCCACGCGGCGGGGCCCTTCTCGACGCCGTTGTCGACGCCGAGCAGGTACTTCGTGAACCACTTGTTCAAGAGCTCGCCCGGCGGCGGCCCGCCGTGTCCGCCCTGGTGCCAGTAGCCGATGCACGGCACGCCCTTCTTCCGCAGCGCCGTGTAGATCCGCGTGCCGTGCTCGGGCATCACGTTCCAGTCGTTGAAGCCGTGTGCGACGAGACACGCGGCCTTCATCGGCCCGAGGTCGAGCAGGTAGTCGCGCTCCGCCCAGAACGCGTTCCAGTCGCCGTGCTCGCGATCCTGCAGCTTCCGCATGACGTCGTCGCGCACGTGCTCGTCACACCACGCGTCGCGCGCGGGGTCGCCGCTGTGGATGAAGTCGTAGAGCACGTCGACGTCCTCGCCCATGTAGCCGCCGGGGGCGCGCACGAGGCCGTTCGAGCGGTAGTAGTGGTAGTACGACGTGTTCGGCGCGATCGGCACGATCGCCTCGAGCCCTTGGACGCCCGTCGTCGCCGCCGCGAGCGGCAGCGTGCCGTTGTACGACGTGCCGATCATGCCGACCTTGCCCGCGCTCCACGTCGCGACGACGGGTTCGCCGCCCTCTTGCGCGCTCCAGCCCTTCGCGCGGCCGCACAACCAGTCGATCACGGCCTTGGGCGCGAGCGACTCGTTGTCACCGCCGACCGTCGGACATCCGTCGGACCAACCCGTGCCGGGCGACGACGAGTGCACGACGGCGAACCCGCGCGGCACCCACGTGCGCACTTCGCTCCGCGCGATCATCCCGGGCTTCTCGCTGCGCGGGACGTGCGCCATCGTCTTGCGCTCCTTCGGCGTCTCGCCGAGCTCCTGCTCGGGGTTCCAGAAGAAGCTCTTGTCGTCGGGGCCGGTGCCCGCGAAGTACGGCGACGTCTCGTAGACGACGGGGACCTTCAAGCCCTCCGTGTTCGTCTGCTTGGGGCGCGTGACGTCGACGTGCATGCGATCGAGCTTGCCGTCGCCGTCCGAGTCGAACGTCGTCTCGACCCACAGGAACTCCTCGATCCACTCTTTCGAGTCCTTGAACGCGTCGACGACCTGCGCCTGTCCGTCGACGACGACGTGCGCGCTGCGGGCCGGAGGCTCTTCGGCGAGGATGGGGGAGGCGAGCAGGGGAGCGAGGAAAACGGCGTGCATCGGGGCACCTCGGGACGTCGATCGACGATCGCGGCGCTCCCGAAGGGGAACGCGCGCGCGCACAGCATGCACGGGATCGCGCGCGCTTCCAACTCGCGCGCGCCGGATCAATCGAGCTTCAAGTTGCCCCAGTACGCGCCCTCGAGCACCGCGCCGTCGGGTGCGAGCGACAGCGTCTTCAGCACGAGCTCGCCGCCCTCCGGCGCGACGTACTCGATCTCGAACGGCTGCGGTTCGCGCTGCGCCTCGATCGTGTGCGGGTCGAGGCGCACGGCGAGCTGCTCCTCCGGGTTCGACGAGCCCGTGCGGATCAGGAACGCGCGGAACCCGATGGGGCCCGAGAAGCCGCGGTCGCCGGCGCGTGGGAGCACGCCGAACACGCCGCGCAGCTTGTGCGCGCCGGCGGGCAGGCGCAGCCGCATCCGCGCCGGAGCGTGCGCGAGCAACACCGTGCCCGGTCCGGCCCGCCGGACGCCCCCGGCGAGCGGAAGGGGGCTCTGGAACGGCACCAGGTCGAGCCCCGGCGTCGTCAGGCTCTTCTTGATCGCGGCGAGGCGCGCGGGCTCGATCGCGGGCGGGAGCGGCTCTTCCAGGATCCGCACGTCGATCTCGGCCTCGAAGAGCTCCGGTCCCGCGACGGGCGGCAGGAACACGATGCGCGCGAGGCGGCGCTGCGCAACCACGTCGTGGAGCGTGAGCCAATCCGCCGTGCTCTCGAGCACCGGATCGACGATCGCGCCCGCGCGCAGCATCCCCGGGACGACCGCATGGCGCGTCACGCGGCCGTCGCGCGCGTGGAGCTCGATCCAAGGCTGCGGCGAACGCAGCGCGAAGCCGCGCGCGCGCCCGGTGAGGCTCGGACGGATCTCGGCGGCGATCGAGTGGAGGCCGGGGCCGAGCTCGCTCACGTCGATCCCCTCGCCGAAACGCACGCGGCGCTCGAGCACGACGCGCGCCTCGGGAGCGTTCGGTCCCGCGGCGCTCTCGCGCGCCGGATCGAGCGCGCGCCGGCCGAGCAGGAGGAAGCCGCGCTCCGCCTCGACCGGTTCGAAGTCGCGCGCGAGCGAGCGCAGGAGGAGCGCGTCGTCGAGCGTCGGCAGGCGTTGATCGAGGCTCGTCAGGCCGAAGAGCATCCAGTCCGGACCGCGCGGGCCGTCGAGGAAGCGCGCGTTGCGCTCCTGCAGCTCCGGATCGAAGGTCAGGTACGACTGGAACACGGGCCGCGGCTGCCAGTTCCATCCGGGAAGGAGCAGGAGGCCGACCTGCCAGGGGACCACGTCGATCGGAGCCTCGCCGACGCGCTGTTGCAGCACGGGCAGGCTCCACGATTTCTCGGCGGACTCGCGCTCGCGATGGCCTTCCTCGAGGATCCACTGCGGCCGCGCGAGGATCCGGAAGCCGGTCTCGGTCCACGTCGCGCGCGAGCCGACCTGCGCCGAGATCGGGAGCGGGACCGGTCGCGACGCGAGGGCGCCGAGGAAGCACACGAGGAGCGTCGACGCGCGCAAGCCGAACGACGCCGCGGTCCGGAGCCCGCGCTCGGCCTCGCGCCGCAAGAGGAACGCGGTGCACCCCGTGATCGCGAAGAAGATCGGCGTGTGGTCGGCGCCGCGCACGAAGCCCTGCTTGAACGCGAGGAAAACGAAGGCCGCGTACGCGGCGGCGCGCCCGTACTCGACCCGGGGCGTGCCGCGTCCGCCGAGCGCGAGCGCGACCCGCGCCGCGACGCACGCGAGCGCGATGAGGGCGAGCTCGAGCATGCCTTCCGGCGCCTCGTTCGACATCGCGGCGTCGTAGCCGGAGGAGACGCGCAGCGACGTCGCGATCCACGCGGGCAGGTCGAGGAGCGACTGCCGGGCGCCGATCCACGCTGCGGCGAGCACGAGCGCGAGCGCGCCCGCGGTCGCGAGCGCCTTGCGCACGGACGTGGCCTTCGCCCGCGCGACGAGCAGCACGCCGAGGAGCGGCGCGGAGAGCAGCAGGAAGGTGAACTTCACCGTGCCGAGCAGGAGCACGAACGCGCCCGCGCCGAGCACGCGCGCGCCGCGCTCGGGCCGGTCGAGCGCGAGGTCGAACGCCGCGAACACCGCCAGGTAGAGCACCGCGTCGCCGGGCACGTCCAGCAGGAACAACGCCGCGATCGCGAGGGCGCGCTCGAGCGGGGGAAGCCTCCACGCCGCGCGCACGAGCACGATGGCGCACACGAGCTTCACCAGCACGTCCCCGACGAGCCATCGCAGGAACCACGTCCGCTCGTCGAACGCGACGCCCTGCAGCCAGCCCCAAGGGCCCCAGGTGTAGATCCACTCGACGCCCGCGCGCGCTCCGCGCAGGTGGAGCTCGTTCAAGGCCGCGCAGAAGCCCGCGTCGATCGCCGTCGTCGGCACCGTCGTCGCTGGCGAGGTCAGCGAGACCGCGAGCACGAGCATCAGCAGGACCTGGAGCGCGAACTCCTGGCCGGTCGCGCTCCCGCGCAGGGCGTCCCAACGCGCACGCCAGCTCACTTGGGCTCCTCCGCGTCGACGCGCACGAAACGCACGTCCGTCCAGTAGCACCAGTCGCACGCGCCGTCCCCGCGGGGGCCGACGTTCGTGCGCAGGACGAAGCGCGTGCTCTCGGGGAGCGAGAACTCGTGGGTGACGTGCTGGAGCCCGCGGTCGGCTGTGCGGGCGCGCGGATCGAGCGCCTGGCGCCAGAACGCGGCGTCACCGCGCTCGTTGCGCAGCACGAACGCGAACACGGCGCCGTCCGTGCAGATCGTCTCGTCGCTCGGCGGGAGCATCCCGAAGCGCGCGTCGACGCGCCAGCGGCCGGGCTCGAGCTCGTAGACGAGCTCCGACGGGGCGTGGACGACGAGCACGGAGCGTCCTTCGATGCTGGAGCGCGAGAACGGGATCGGCTCGCGCGTCGAGACGGGCGCGCGGTCGAGCATCGAGTAGGCGAGCGCGCGCGCCTTCTCCGGGTCGAACGGCGGGACGAGGCCGGCGTGGTGCTCGTACACGAGCCCGATCTCGGGCGCGAACGCGCGCTCGGCGGCTTCGGAGGACACGACGCGGATCGCGGTCACGCGCTGGCTCTTGCCGCCGGAGCACGCGTTCTCGACGGCGTCCTGCCCGCACATCCACGGGTCGATCAGCACGCCGGCCCGCGCCGCGCCGGGCACGATCCGGAACGTCGAAGTGAAGGCGCCGTCCGTCTCGATCTCGAGCTCGACGCGCGGCCAGCTCGCGAGGAAGCCCTCGAGTGCCCCGCGCGCCGTCGGTCGCAGGTCGAGACGGAGCACGCCTCCGCGTCCGTCGAGCTCGGGCAGCTCGACGCGCTCGCCGAAGCGCACGTCGCGTTCGAGCACGCGGCGGGCAGCTGGCGCTGCTCCGCGCGCGTCGTCGCGCTCGAGCAGCAGGTAGCCGCCTTCGCTGAGGACGGGCCGATAGCGGCGCAACACCTCGCACTGCGCGGGCGCGTCGTCGAGCCCGGGCAGCCGGTGATCGATGGTCGTGAATCGCCACAGCACGAAGCGCGGCGCGCGTTCGGAGCGGAAGTGCGCGGCGTTGAGCTCGGCGAGACGCTCGGTGTACGCCGCGTAGCTCTGGATGACCGGCCGCGGCCTCCAGCGCAAGTCGTTCAGGAAGAGCACGGCGAGCTCGACCTGGAAGACGTCGATCTCGGCGTCGCCAACGCGCTCGCGAACGCGGGGGAGCGCGTGTTGCGCGGCGAGCGCGGCCCGTTCGAGCGTGTACGCCTCGCGCAGCGTGTCGAGCTCCGCGATCGAGTTCGCGTGGTCCGCCAGGATCTGGTTCCACGCCGCGAGCGGGCGCGTCGTCCCGACGCCGCTCGCGAGCTGCGCGCGCTGGTAGCCCCACAGCGCGAGCAGCGCGACGAGCACGCGTCCGAGCGCGAGCGCGCCCGCGCGCCGCGGGGCCGCCACGGCGTCGTTCGCGAACCACCACGGCGTCCACAGGGCGTAGCCGAAGCACGTGAGCGTCGTGCTGCCGGCGGCGACGAAGCCGGCCTTGAACGCGACGAACGCTCCCGCGGCGAACAGCGCGAGGCGCGGCGCGAGCACGCGCGCTCCCGCGTCGCGCGCGCTGCCCCAGACGAGGAAGAGCCCGCCCGCGAGGCTCGCGACGGCGAGCGCGACGTCGGTGCTCTCCGCGGGCGCGGACATCGCCTGCGCGTAGCCGCGCGCGACCTCCCACGACGTCGACACGTAGGCCCACAGGTTCAGCGGGTTCTGTCCGCACGCGCACCACAGGAAGAGGAGCGCTCCGAACGCGACCAGCGCGTGCGCTCCAGCCGCTCGCGCACGCTTCGCGAGGACGAGCCGCGCCACGACGACGGCGATCGCGGCGACCGCGAGGACGAGGTACGTGAACTTGATCCACGCGACGCCCGCGAGGAGCAGCCAGACCGGCGCCGTCGCGAGCAGTTCGCGGGCCGAGGCGCGGTTCGAGTCCGCGGCGCGCGTGCGCTCGAGGAGCCACGCACCGAGGGCGACGACGCACGTGAAATAGAACGCTTCGGCGCCCGGCTCGGGCACGAGCAGGAGCAGCGCGAAGGTGAGCTTCGACGCGGGGCCGTCGACGCGCGCGATCCCGCGCGCGAGGACCGCGCACAGCGCGAGCTTGAACGCGAGCTCGAACGCGAGGAGCTTCCAGCCGAAGAGCTCGGGCTGCCACGCGGCGTGCGCGAACCAGCCGAGCGGCCCGTAGGTGAACACGACGTCGACGCCGAACTGCAGGCCGCGCGTCAGTGCGTACCCGAGCGCCTGCGCCCACGACGGATCGAGCTCGGGCACCGCGGGGTGCTCGGACGGCGCGTAGCGCGTCAGCCACAGGAGGCCGAGGAACAGCGCGAACAGCACGCGCTCCTGGACGACGTGTCGAGCGGGGGCGTGCGGCTCGGCCATGGGGCTAGCTTACGAGCGCGTCAGCGGGGCGCCACGTCGCCGAGGCGGCGGAACTCGAGCTTCGACCACCAGGCCCAGTCCGAGTTCGTGTCCGCCATCGGGCCGGGGCGCGTGCGCAGATAGACGGGCATGCGGCGGGGAACGTCGAGCTCGAGCTCGAACGTCTGCGGGCCGCGGTCGCGTTCGACGCCCACGGGCTGCAGGAGGCGCTTGAAGACCGGCGCTTGTTCCTTGCCGCGCTCGTCGAGCAGCACGACGGCGAAGTTGACCCCGTCCGTCACGCCGGTTTCCCACGCGCCGTCGAGGATCCCGAAGGTCCCGGTCACCTTCCAACGACCAGGACGCACGTCGAAGGTCATGTCGGACGGCGCATGCACGACGAGCACGGACTCGCCCGCGACCTCCGCCGGATACCAAGGGAAGCGCGTCGAGAGCCGCACGGGCGCCGTCGTGAACATCGGGTAGCGCGCGACGCGCTCGACGTCCGTCACGGGCCGCGGCACGAGGTCGTCCGCGCGCACGATGCGCACGTCGATCGCGTCCTCGAGCAGCCGGCCGGGCGCGTCCTCTTCCTCGCAGGTGAAGCGCAGGCGCTTCACGCGCGCGCACGCTCCGCCTTCGAACCACGCCATCCACTCCGCGTTCGAGAGCAGGAACGGCCGCACGAACACGCCTTGGGACAGGATCGAGGGCACGACGCGGAACGTCCCCTTGCGGCGGTCGGTGTCTTCGATCTCGATCCAACACGGCGGCGCGTGCAGCGCGAACGTGCGCAGCTTCCCGAGCGTCGTGCGGCGGATGTCCGCGACGAGGAGCTGGCACGCGCCGGCACTCTCGTCGACCTCGAGCCACTCGCCGAAGCGCAGCGAGCGCTGGAGCGCGACCTCGCGCGCCGCGGGTGCTGCCGCTGCGCGCGCGGCGTCCGGATGCCGTTCGAGCAGCAGTTAGCCGCCTTCCTCGATCACGGGCCGCCAGTCGCGCGAGAGCACCTGCAGCGCGAGCGTGTCGTCGAGGTTCGGCAGTCGCTGGTCGATCGTCTCGAACTGGAACAGCACGTACCGCGGGGCGTCGGGGCCCGCGAGGAACTCCGCGTTGCGCCGCAAGAGGTCCGGCGTGTACGCGACGTAGCTCTGGAACGCCGGGCGCGGCTTCCACGCGAGCCCGTTCGCGTGCACGAGCCCCTGCGTGTTCGCGATCAGGTCGACCTGGGCCAGGCCGACGCGCTGCGCGATGTTCGGGAGCGCGACCGACGCGGCCTTGGAGGCGTCGAGCTCTTGGACCTCCGCGCGCTGACGCAACGGATCGAGCGCGCGCGCGGCGCGCGTCGAGGTCTCGTGGCTCCATTCGACGAAGAGGCGTTCGAAGGTCTGCCCCGGGTGCTCGCGCGCGACGCCGTAGCCGTACACCGCGAGCCCGCAGAGCGCGAGCCGCAGGACCGTGCCTGCGCCGCGCCGGAGCCGCGCGAGAGCGCGCTCGTCGTCGTGCCGCTCGAACGCGGCGAGCACGAACGGCGCCGCCGCGGCGAAGCCGAACGTGGTGACGGCGTTGCCGCTCTGGCGCACGAAGCCGGCCTTGAACGCCAGGAACGCCCCGGCGATCAGCGTGAGCGCGATCGCGGGAGCGAAGCTCTTCCGCCACGGCGCGGCGAGTGTGAGCGCGGCGACGATGAAGCACGCGAAGAGCGCCATCCGGCCCAGCTCGAGCGTCAAGGGCGCCGCGGCCTGGCCCATCGCCTCGCTGTATCCGCCCGCGATCGACAGCGACGTCAGCACGTACGCCGGAACGTCGAGCAGCGACTGCCCCACGCCGACCCACAGCGCGAGCACGAGGACGCCGTAGACCGCGGGCGTGCGGAGCGCGCGGTGCAGTCCGCGCGCGCGCAGCGCCACGAGCGCCAGCAGCACGAGCGCGCCGCCGGCGTAGACGAAGTAGGTGAACTTGACGAGTGCCAGCACGGCCAGCACGGCGAGCCCGATCGCCTCGCGCAGCACCGGCCGTTCGGGGTCGATCGCGATCCACGCCGCGACGCACGTGATCACGAGGAAGGCCCACGCGTCGTCGCCGCCCATCGGCACGATCGCCGCGAACAGGAACGCGCTGCGCTCGAGCACGCCCGGGATGCGCAGCGCGACGGCCACGACGAACCACGCCGCGATCAGCTTGAACACGCCCTCGAAGACGAGGACCTTCGTCCAGAAGAGCCCGGGGTCGTGCGGGCTCTGCAGGAAGTAGCCGAGCGGGCCGTACGTGAAGAGCACGTCGTGCCCGAAGCGCAGGCCTTCGCGCAGCGCGCGTCCGAGCGACTGCTGCCACGACGGGTCGAGCTCGCCGCCCGCGCGTTCCATCAGCGGGGCGAGGTGCGAGCTCCAGACGAGCAGGACGAGGACGAGCACGCCCAGCGCGCGCTCGTCGACGCGCCCCGCGGCCCCGCGCAGGTTCGCGAGCCAGCGTCCGCGCGGCGTCGTCCAGGCGAGGAGGCCGAGCGCGGCCAGCGCGCGTCCGCCCACGAGGAGCGCCGTGGCCGCGCCCGCGAGCTTCGCGGGGGCGCGAGCCAGATCACGGGGAACAGCGCGTCGCTCCACGCGTTCCGCCCGCGCACGGAGCGCGCCCACAGGATCGACGCCGCCGCCCCGAAGGCGCACGCCCACACGACGATGCGCGCGAGCTCGTGACCGGCGCCGCCGACGCTCCACAGGCCGCCCGCGAGCGCGACCACCCACGCGAGCCACGCGCACGCCGGTTCGCGCATCGCGCGCCCGTACCAGCGCAGGTAGTTCGGCAGCCATTTCCACAGGCGGAAGCGGCTCTCGCCCGCTGCGCGATCGACCCACGAACTCGGGACCTCGCCGACGCCGCGGCCCGCGAGGTGCGCCTTCACGGTCAGCTCGAGCGCGATCTCGAAGCCCGCGGTCGCCTCGATGACGGTCTCGCGCAGGAAGCGCGTGGAGTACGCGCGGAAGTTGCTCGTCGCGTCGTGCGTACCCATGCCCGCGATCCACGCGAGCGAGACGCCGGCGACGCGCGACATCGTCCGCTTGAGGAGCGGCCCGCCCTTCTGCGTGCCGCCGTGCATGTAGCGCGACCCGCTGACGACGTCGCAGCCCGAGCGGACCTTTGCCGCCATCGCGGGGATGAGCTCCGGCGGATCGGACAGGTCCGCCATCGTCGTGACGACGACGTCGCCGCTCGCGGCCTGGAAGCCGGCCTTGAGCGCGTTGTGCGGTCCGCGGCCGAGCGTGTTCTTGACGAGGCGGACCGACTTCGGCGCCGCGGCGCCCATCGCGCGGATGCCCTCGAGCGTCGTGTCCTCGTCGAAGTCGTAGCAGACGAGGATCTCGTGCTCGACCTCCGAGAGGGCCCGCGCGAGGCCCGTCAGGCAGGGGGCGATGTTCTCGCGTTCGTTGTAGACCGGAAGGACGACGCTGATGCGCTCGGCCGTCATGGCTTCCGTGCGCGGATCAGGAACTGGCCGCCGAGAAACCGCCAGGCGAGCGGCACCTTGAGGTACAGCCGCACGAGGAAGGTCGCCTGCGGGAGCGCGGAGCGCGTCGTGTAGGGGAGCCAGCGCGGGATGCAGTCCGTCGTTCGGAAGTCGAGGTTCTCGAGCACCTCGACCAGCGAGCGATCGGTGATCGGCGTCAGGTGGTCCCAGAAGTCCCAGTAGTCGCCGGGGAGGAAGCGCAGGTTCGGCCCGAGCGCGATCACGTGACCGCCGGGCTTGAGCACGCGGCGCGCTTCGCGCAGGAGCGCCTCGACGTCCTTCTTCGTCGGCAGGTGCTCGAGCAGGTTCGACGTGAACGCGACGTCGACGCTCGCGTCGGGCAGGAAGGACAGGTCGCGCACGTCGCCGACGTGGAACTCGATGTCCTTTTCGAGCGCGGAGCGTGAGTCGGGGTTCAGGTCGACGCCGATGCGCTTCTTGCAGCGCACGTGGTTCAGGAACTCCCCGTACCCGCAACCGATGTCCAGGACCGTTGCATCGGCCGGGATCCAGCGTTGGAGGCCCGCCTCGACGACGACGCGCCAGATCTCGGCCTTGGCCTTGCGGTCCGCCTCGCTGAAGCGGTGGCGGTAGATGCGCTGGACGTCGTCGCCGGTGACGGCTTCGACGAACTCGCGCGGCGTCTTCTGGGCCGTTCCATCCATGGGGGTGTGGAGCGTCGCCTTCGACGCCGAGCAACGACTGAGCTTACCCCCGGTTCGGGCCGGATCGTAGGGGGAAGCTCGCGCTCTCGAGGCGACTCGAGCGGGTACGATTGGAGGCCCGCATGGACCCCCGAAATCCCTTCCCGGTGCGCTGTCCCGCGCGTCGACCGGGCGCGGACGGCGCCTCCGCATGAAGCCCGGGGCCCCGATGCGTTTCGTCGCCGCCATCCCGATCTTCGACGACTGGGAGGCCGCGATGATCCTCCTGCAGCGCCTCGACGCCGTCTGCGCGGCGGACGGTCGCGCGGGGCGCGTGCTCCTGATCGACGACGGCTCGCAGTCGCCGCCTCCAGCCGCGTTGCGCGGGCCATACCGCGGCCTCGAGGAGGTCGAGGTGCTCCGCCTCGCGCGCAACATGGGCCATCAGCGCGCGATCGCGATCGGTCTGACGTTCCTGCACCAGGAGCGCGCGCCCGTGGACGCCGTGGTCGTGCTCGACGGCGACGGCGAGGACCGGCCGGAGGACGTCCCGCTGCTCCTCGACGAGCTCGAGCGGCACGGGCGGACGAAGGTCGTCTTCGCGGAGCGCTCACGGCGCAGCGAAGGGCTCGTCTTCCGCGTCTTCTATCAGGTCTACCGCGCGCTTCATTACCTGCTCACGGGCATCTCCGTGCGCGTCGGCAACTTCAGCGCGTTGCCGTGGAGCGCGCTCTCGACGTTCGTCGTCGTGTCGGAGGCGTGGAACCACTACGCGGCCTCGGTGTTCAAGTCGCGCCTGCCGCGCACGTACGTTCCGATCGCGCGCGGCGAGCGGCTCGCGGGCCACTCGACGATGAACTTCGTCGCTCGCACTGCACGGGCTCTCCGCGATCTCCGTGTTCGGGGAGGTCGTCGGCGGGCGCCTCTTGGTCGCGGCGACGGCGGGGCTCGTGACGTTCCTCGCCGTGCTCTTCGGCAGTCTCGCGCTGGCATGGGCCGGGCTGCTCGAGCTCCCGAGCTGGGTCGGCGTGTGGAGCCTCGTGTCGATGCTCCTCTGCGCGCAGTTCGTGATCCTCGCGTTCGTGATCACGTTCTCGATCTTGAGCGCGCGCAACACGCTCAGCTTCCTGCCCGTGCGCGACTACAAGTACTTCGTCTCGGGCGCGACCCGCTTCTTCCCGGAGCCCAGGTGAGCGCCGAGTTCGAGTACAGCGGCACGGAGCTCGAGCTCTTCGCGCACGCGACGAACTGGAAGGCGTACTGGCGCCGGATGCTCGCGCCCTTCGTGCGCGGCGACGTCCTGGAGGTCGGCGCGGGCATCGGGACGAACACGCCGCTCCTACGCGAGCTCACGACCGGCGCGTGGACGTGCCTCGAGCCCGACGCGGCCCAGCTCGAGCGCGCCCGGCGCGCGCACGCGTCGCTCGCGGGCGGCGCGCGCCACGTGGCGGGGACGCTCGCGACGTTGGCGGAGGCGGAGCGCTTCGACACGCTGCTCTACCTCGACGTGCTCGAGCACATCGAGGACGACCGGGGCGAGCTCGAGCTCGCGGCGCGCCGGTTGAAGGACGGCGGGCGCGTCGTCGTGCTGTCGCCGGCGCACCAGGGGCTCTTCACGGAGTTCGACCGCGCGATCGGCCACCATCGTCGCTACGACCGTGCGTCGCTCGCGGCCGCGGGGCCCGCGACGTTGCGGCGCGAGGCGCTCTTCTACCTCGACAGCGTCGGCCTGTGCGCCTCGCTCGCGAACCGCGTGCTGCTGCACCAGAGCGCGCCGAGCTTGGGGCAGGTGCGCACGTGGGACCGATTGATGGTGCCCGTGTCGCGCGTGCTCGATCCGCTGCTCCTGCGGCGCGTCGGGAAGTCGATCGTCGGCGTCTGGCGGCGCTGAGGCGCTACTCGAACGCGAGCCCGCCGTAGCCGGCCCAGGGTGGGGCGTCCCGTTTCGGCGCGCGATCGAGCGCGCGGAGCACGACCCGCACGGTCCCGGCGGGGAGCTCGAGCGAGAAGTCCTTGGGGCCGCGGTCCTCTTCGCGCAGGAGCGGCTCCAGCTGGAGCGCGTGGAGCTCCCTGCGCGCGTCATCGGCGAAGCGCGCGAGGACTTCGAAGCGCACGGCGATCGAGCTCGGATCGCTTTCGCCCGCGGCGAGCACCATCCCGTACGGCACCGCGAGCCGTCCGCGGACGCGCTTCGCTCCGCTCGGCACGTCGAGTTCGATCTCGGCGTCGCAGGCCGCGATGAGCATCGGGCTGCCGCCCACGTACCGGGAGCGGGGCTCGGCCGGCGACGCGAACGCCGCGATCGGGCGGCCCAGCGCGGCCTCCACGCCGACGCTTTGGCGACGCTGCTGCTCGAACGGCGGCATGCCCGCGCTCGCGAGGAACTGCAGGCGGTTCCGGAAGCCCTCGGGGTCCGCGTAGATCTTCTGGTGATAGCGCTCGACGAGCACGGCGAGCGGCGTGCCCGCCTGCGCGTCGAGGTAGAGGTCGGTGATGGGCTCGGCGTGCTTGCGGCCGAAGTACTCCCCGTACTGCACGTGGAACGGCACGAGCAGCAGGAAGGCCGAGTACAAGGCACCCTGCGCTGCGCGTCCGAGCACCGCGCCGCCGTGGAGCACGAACACGACGTACGCGGTCGCGAAGAGCACCGACGGGAGCGTCACGTAGCGGTCCGCCCAACCCGCGTCCGGCCACGCGGCCTGGCGCCCGATCCCGATGCCGAGCGCGGTGGCGACGGGCGCCGTCATGACGACGAGGCCGGCGAGCGCGCGCCGACGCTCGCCCGGCTCGCGCACGAGCGCCCGCACCGCGAACGCAACGGCGAGGAGCACGACGAGCGCCGTCGCGACGCTCGCGGGCCACGGGAACACGTGCGCCGCGGGGCCGAAGTTCAGCGTGAGCACCTGTCCGGCGATCACGAGCATCTTCCCGACCTCGAAGGGCGCGCGCTCCATCGTGCCCGAGCGCAGGCCGTGGAAGTACGCGAGGAAGAGCGGAACGAGCAGGAGCACGCCCGCGGCGAGCACGCGCACGGCGCCGCGCCGCGCGGGGTCCTTGCGCAGCGTCCACGCGCTCCACGCGCACAGCGCGGCGAGCGCCGGCACTTGGGAGAGCCCGAAGCCGCCGTTGAACGGCAGGAGGAGCATCGCGAGCACGACGACGCTCGCGCGCGCGATGCCCATCGGTTCGCGCGACCAGCAGAAGCTCGCGAGCGCGACGCAGACGAACACGACGGAGAGGTCGGTCGCGACCTGCATCCCGAGCAGGAAGTTCTCCGCGTTCGCGAGCCCGAGCCAGAAGAGCGGGAAGAACGCGTCGGCGTAGCTCGACCGCCCGCGCAGCCGCCGCGCGAAGAGGGCCATGCCGATCGCGAGCGCCGCGTGCGTCCACACCTGGAAGAAGAGCGGCGAGCGGAAATCGTGCGTCAGCCGCAAGAGCCCCAGGAACACGAGCCGCGGGAGCACGATGCGGTGCTCGTTCGCTGGCGCCCACAGTTGCCCCCAGCTCACCTGCCACCCCGGGACGAGGTAGCAGGCCATTTCCATGTCGTCCTGGACCGGGATGCGACTGCCCCACGTGGACACGAACTCGAGCGTGCGCAGGAGGAGCGCGACGGTCACGACGGCCACGAAGAGGAGCGCGAGGCGATCCGTGCGCGTCTCGTCGCGAAGGTCTGCGTTCCGTGCTCCAGCGTGTGTCGACGTGTCCATGTCACCGCACTCCCAGCGCGCTCAGTCCCAGCCAGTCCTTGCGCCCTGCGCCCGGATCGAGGCTCTCGACCTCGAATACGACGCGCCCGCCGCCCGGCTCGAGGTCGAACGTGAACTCCTGCAGGCCGCGATCGGAGCCGACCGCATTCGGTTGCAACGTGCGCCTGAGGAGCTCGCGCGGCGCGTGGCCGTCGCGCTCGTGCACGGCACGGACGCGGAAACCGAGCGTCCGGAGCTCCGCGGGCGTTTCCGGCGCGAAGTCGATCGGCAGCGCGGCGAAGCGGCCGAACACCGTGCGCGCGCCATCGGGCAGCTCGACGGAGAGCCGTCCGGGCGCGAGCACGCTCGTGAGCGTCAGCCCGCCGACGCGGCGCTCCATGGGCGGGGACGCCGTCGCGAGGACGGTGGGGCGGACGTCGAGGCGCGCCTCGTCGACGGGCGTCGGAGTGGGCACGTGGTCGAACGGAGGGAGCCGCGCCGCGCGCATCACGCCGAGCCGGTAGCGCAGTCCGACCTCGTCGGGGTAGAGGAGGCCCGTGTACGTCCGCGCGAGCTCGTCGACCGTCTGATCGGCTTCGACCGCGGTGAGGAAGGGGCGCATCATCAGCTCGAGCTGCGCCGCCATCCACGTACCGCGCTCGACGTGCAGCGGCATCGCCGCGGCGAGCAGGAGCGCGAGTCCGACGGGGACGGCGCGCGCGACGATCCGCCCGCCGAAGAGGAGCGCGCCGAACACGGCCGCGACGGCGAGCACGCCCGGCGCGAGCGAGTAGCGCGCGGCCCAGCCGGAGTACGGCCAGCTCGACTGTCGCGACCACGCGATGCTCGCCGCGAGCAGCAGCACGGCGACCACGGCGGTCGCGAGCCCCAGCGCGCGCCAGCGCTGATCGGGCGAGCGGCGAAGGCCGGCGAACGCGCAACCCAGGGCCACGGCGAGCAGCGCGAGCGCCGCAGGGACCGAGACCCACGGCTCGTACGGCGCGAGGCCGCCGAAGGTCATCGAGAGGACCTGGACGACGATGCCGAGGCCGATGTCGAGCCGGCGGTCGACGGGCGGCGAGGGCGGCCACGCGAAGTCGGTGAAGTAGAGCGCGACGCAGCCCGCGAACGCGAGGCAGCCACCGAGCGCGACCGCCGCGTCCATGCTCCGGCGCGCGCGCCACGCGGCGACGCCGGCGACGAGCATCCACGCCGCGAACGCAGGCGCCTGCGCGAGGCCGAACCCGCCGCACCACGGCAGGAGCACGACGCACGCCGCGACGACGCCGACGCGGCCGCGGGTCGGCGGGCCCGGCGCCCAGACGAGCGCGCACGTCGCGACGGTCGCGAGCAGCAACGCGAGCGCGACGCAGACCTGCGTCCCGAGCAGCAGGTTCTCGCCGTTGCTCCAGTGCAAGAGGAGCAGCGGGAAGAGCGCGTCCTCGAGGCACGTGCGTCCGCGCAGCCGGCGCACCGCGGCGATGCAGACGAGCGCGGTGATCGCGAGCAGCGCCACCTGCATCCAGCCGCCGCCGCGGAAGTCGCGCAGGCCCCCCGCCGCCGCGTAGTGGAGGAACTGCGAGAGCACGATGCGGTGCTCGTTCAGCGGTTGCCAGAAGTGGTCGAGGATGCTGCGCGGCGTCGCCGACGGCTCGAAGGCCGGCAGGATCTCCATGTCGTCGCGCGACGCGACGGGGGAGCCGTACACGGTCACGTAGTACGCCGCGTGGACGACGAGCACGACCCAGACGAGGAGCACGAACGCCTCGACGAGGCGTCGGCGCGAAGGGGTCGCGGTGGGGGGCGGATCCGACGGGGAGCTCATCGAACGCGGGCCCAGGATGCTACCACGCCTCGCGCGCGTCCTCCGGGGCCGGACGGCGACGCGCGAGCGGGCGCGCGGACTTCACTGGGCGCGCACGTCGGCCCAGAACCCGAAGTCGAACTCGCGGTGCTCCCCCGAGACGTTTTGCGTGCGGAGGAAGAGCTCGAGCTTCGCCGCGCGCGGCAGCTCGACGTCGAGCGATTGCATGCCGCGATCGTCGGCCTCCGCGTGCGGCCGCAGCGTGCGCTCGAACAGCACGCGCGGCGCCTCGCCCGGCGTCACGGCTTCGACGACGAACCGCAGGCCGTCGCTGTGCGGTTCGCCCGGGCCCGCGCCCTTCCACGCGTTGGGCAGGAGCCCAAAGCGCGCGGTGAGCCGCGTCGCGCCGCTCTCGGGCACGAGCTCGACCGTGCTGTCCGCGCGCAGGACGAGCGCGTTCCCGCCCGGCACGCGGCGCGGCGCGGCGGGCTCCGGCGCGTCGACGCGCCGCGGGCGCGGCCGGAACATGAACCACGGGTCGCTCGCGGGCCAGGAACTCCCCGCGGCGAGGTCGTCGAACGGCGGGTAGCCGGCCTGCCGCAGTTGAAGGAGGCGCGCGCCGAACCCGTAGGGATCGGGGTAGAACGCGCGCCAGTTCTGCTCGACGACGTCCTCGTACGGGAAGCCGGCGCGGATCGACTCCTCGAGCGCGGTCGCCGCGCCGTGGTGACGCGCACCGTACCACGCGCCGTAGCAAAAGTCGTGGAGGAGCACGACCGCCAGCGCGAGGCACGCGAACGACTGCGCCGCGAGCGCGAGCTTCCTCGGACCGAACACGCAGAGGCCGAGGAACGCCGTGATCCACAGCGTCGTCGGCAGGATCACGTAGCGGTTCGCGAGGCCCGCCGACGTGCCCGTCGGGCTGCGCGACACGCCGATCGCGGCGGCGATCGTGCACGCCGCGGCGAGCCCCGCGAGCACGGCGGCGATGCGCAGGCGCTCCTCGCGCTGCTTCCACCGCACGAGCGCGACGACCGCCGCGAGCGCCGCGAAGCCCAAGACACCGAGCGGCGCGAGCCAGCGCTGGCGCTCGGCCATCGGCCCCACGTTCAGGCTCAGGAACTGCACGGCCGTGCGGAGGATCGGCCAGGGCTCGTACGTGCGCGCCGTGTGCGCCGGGAAGCGGAAGTCGACGAAGTAGTACGCGACGAGCGCGAACGCCGCGGCGGCACCCATGCCGAACACACGCGCGGCGGCGCGCTCCTCCGGGGACTCGGAGCGGCGCAGGAACCACGCCGCGCCGAGCATCCACGCGACGAGCGGCGGCATCTGCATCAAGCCAAACCCGCCGTTCAACGGCAGGAGCAGCACGCACAGCACCATCACGATCGCGCTGCCGTGGCCCGGCGCTCCGGGGCGACGCAGCGCGGTCGCGACGAAGACCGCCGTCAGCGCGATCGGCACGGCGATCGTGATCTGCATGCCGAGCAGGAAGTTCTCGGAGTTGCCCCAGTGCAGGAGGAGCAGGGGGAAGAACGCGTCGGCGAGGCTCGGACGGCCGCGCAGGCGCCACGCGGCGAGGATCAGGAGGAGCGCCGTCAGCGCCTGCGCGAACACCTGGAAGTACATCCCCGAGCGGAAGTCGCCCGTCGTCCACAGGCCGAGCATGTACACGAAGCGCGGGATGACGATGCGGTGCTCGTTCGCGGGGGCCCAGAACCAAGCCCAGTCGAGCTCCGCTCCCGGCAGGAGCGCGCTCGCGAGCTCCATGTCGTCCATGAACGGGATCGCGCTCCCGTACCGCGCGACGTAGACGTGCGCCGCGAGCGTGAGCACGAACCACGCGCCGATCACCGCCCACCGCGTGAAGGAGGCGCGCTTCGGGTCCCCCGGCGTCGTCGTCTCGCTCGCGTCCATCTTCCGTGCCGGGGTGCGCGCTCTCGAAAGCCGCGTGGCGCCGCGCGTCAGCGACCGGCCTTCGTGGGGCTGCGACGGCGCGCGAGGAAGGCCGCGAGCCGCTCGAGGGCGCGCTCGATCGTCTCGAGCGACGTCGCGTACGAGAGACGGATCGAATCGTCGACGCCGAACGCGTTGCCCGGCACGACGGCGAGGTTCTGCTCCTCGAGCAGGTCCTCGCAGAATCCGCCGGAGCCGCGCGCGTCGAGGAACGACTGCACACGCGGGAACGCGTAGAACGCTCCGCGCGGCCACGGCGTCTCGAGGCCCATCTTCTGCAAGCCCGCCACGATCACGCGCCGGCGCCGATCGAATTGGGCGCACATCTCGGCCACTTCGCGCGGCTCGGAGAGCAGCGCGGCCTCGTAGGCCTGCTGCGACACGAGGTTCGGGCAGCCCGTGAGCTGGCTGTGCAGCTTCGCGACGCCGGCGACGACGTCCTTCGGGCCCGCGCAGAACCCGATGCGGTAGCCCGTCATCGCGAACGCCTTGCTGGCGCCGTCGATGATCACGGTGCGCGCGCGGATGCGCTCGGACACCTGCACGGGCGACGCGTTCGGCTCGCCCTCGTACACGAGCCGGCGATAGATCTCGTCGGAGACGATCCACAGGTCGTGCTGCTCCGCGAGCTCGGACAACGCGCGCACTTCAGCCGCCGTCATCACGTAGCCCGACGGATTGCACGGCGAGTTGATCAGGATGCCCTTCGTCTTCTTCGTCACGGCCGCGGCGAGCCGCGCGAGGTCGGGCCCGAGGTCGGCGCGCGGCGGCACCTCGACCGGCACGCCGCCGGCGAAGCGGATGATCTCGACGTAGGAGACCCAGGCCGGGAGGAGCACGAGCACTTCGTCGCCCGGCTCGATCAGCGTCAGGCAGGCGCCGGAGAGCGCGTGCTTCGCGCTGTGGCACACCGTGACCTCCGCCGGCGTGAAGGCGACGCCGTGCGTGTCGGTGAGGTGCTGCGCGATCGCCTTGCGCAGCGAAGCGGTGCCCTCCGCCGGCGTGTAGCGGACCTTGCCCCCGCGGACGGCCGCGACGGCGGCGGACTGCACGGCCTCGGGCGCGTTGAAGTCCGGCTCGCCCACCGCCATGTTGATCACGTCGCGGCCCTGCGACGCGAGCTCCTTGGCGCGGGCATCGAGGGCCAGGGTGGTCGAGAGGGACACCTTCTGGACGCGCTGGTTCGGCCGCATCGCCTGATTCTCGGGATCCGGCGCGCCGAAGATCAAGGAGGGACCGCGCGCGACGGCGCTCGCGAGGGAAGAAGCGCGCCTCCGCGGCGTCTCCGGGGCCCGGCGCGGACCGCCGCCGGGGTTTCGCGTGCACGACGGGCGGGCTTTCGGTAGCTACAGGCGCTCCCGCGCCGGACCGCGCCCCCGGCCCGGTCCCGCCCGCCCCGCGTCTCGAGCCCCTCGATGAGCCTCAAGTCCCGCTTCCTGCGCATCGCGCTGATCGTGCTCGGCGTGCTCGGCTTCGCCGGGTACTTCGCGTTCGCCACGTTCCTGTTCGACCCCTTCGAGAGCGACCTCGAGTACGACGTGGCCGCCCTCGCGCCCCGCGACGTCGACTTCTACGTGTCGAAGGCCGACCTGCGCACCCTGTTCGACCCGTTCCCGGAGCTCGCCGCGCGCAAGACCCTCGACGAGCACCCCGGCTGGAACGCGTGGACGTCGTCGCCCGAGTACAAGGACCTGGCGAAGTCGGCCCGCCTCGAGGAGACGCTCGCGGAGTTGAAGCCGCAGCTCGCGCAGATCCCGCTCGGCGCGGACCTGCTCTCGGTGTTCGGCGGCGCGGACCTCGCGGTCGCGGGCTACCTGAAGGGCGCGGACTTCGCGCAGGCCGACTGGGTTCTCTACGGGCGCGCGAACTGGATGGGCAAGCTCGCGGCGTCCGCGCTGCACCATCCGGGGCTCCTCGGGCTCGAGAAGCAGGGCCTCCAGGCCGTCGAGCAGGACGAGTGCGTCGCGCTCTCCGGCGGGCAGCTTTCGCGGACGCTCTACATCACGCGTCTGCGCGACGTCGTCGTCGTCGCCACGAAGCCCGAGCTCGCGAAGAAGGCGCACGAACTCGAGCGCAAGCAGTTCGCCGACTCGCTGTTCCAGAGCGCCACGTACCACGACTGGATCCAGCAGAAGGAGCGCAACAAGGCGCGCGACGAGCTCGAGGTCTACGTGAACACGATGAAGCTGATGGACAACCTCGGCTTCAAGGGCGAGCTCCCCGACACGAAGAGCCAGGACTTCACGCCCGCGTTCCTCGGGCGCTGGTTCCAGGCGCGCTCCGCGAAGAACGTCACCGGCATCGTCGGGCTCGACGGCGGGCTGCAGGTCGATCTGCACGGCGAATTCTCGAGCGAGCTCATCACGCGCGACCAGGAGAAGTTCTACCGCACGCGCGGCTTCGACCGCGCGCAGGTCCTGGGCGAGGCCGCGCAGCTCGCGCCCGCCGATTGCGCGCTGTTCCTGCTCCTGCACGGCGGCACGGGCGACCTCGCGCGCCAGGTGTTCGCCTCGATGGAGCCCGCGATGCGCCAGGCGATCGAGGACGTCTTCCGCAGCACGGGCAAGTACCAGAACCTCGAGCAGGTCGTCGCGCAGCTCGACGGCGCGTTCAAGGACCGCGTCGCGATCCTCGTGCGCAAGAACGACTACGGGTTCGACGCCGACGGGCCTCCGCACGACGAGCAGCCCGTGCCCGCGATCGCGCTCGTGTTCTGGTCGCAGGACCCCAAGCAGATCATCGACCTGCGCGAGACGATCGGAAACAACGGTTCGAAGTTCGGGCTCAAGGGCCGCACCGAGACCGAGGTCGGCTTCTTCAAGTACTTCGAGGCCGGCTACGAGACGCGCGAGTACTGGTCCGGCTCGATCCCGGGCACGGGTTGCATCAGCACCGTGAACGCGGGCGAGATCACGATCGTCACGAACATGTCGAAGATGATGGGCCACATCCTCAAGGTCCAGACGCAGGGCGGCGATCGCTACCCGCGGCTCGCGGACGAGCCCGCGTTCGAGGCGCTCATGCAGTCCGCGCCCGCGCGCTCGAACCTGCTCGTCTACGCGAACCCGCGCATCCTCGGGCCGATCCTGCGCGACCAGGCGAGGGTCGCGGCGGCGGGCAGCGTGAACGTCGACTGGAACTCGATCACGCCGCTCGAGGCGCAGAAGCTCCTCCGCGCGGAGTTCGGCGGGAAGAAGGAGGAGGAGCTCTCGCCGGAGGACCGCGCGAGCTTCGAAGCGAAGCTCGACGCGCGCCTGAAGGAGATCGAGTCGAAGTTCGCGAAGGAGCAGGTGCCGACCTTCATGGCCAAGCAGGAGCGTTGGGTGCGGTACCTCGAGAGCGCGGAGACGGTGCTCCTGTTCCTCGCGCTCGATCCCAAGAGCTGGGACCTCGTCGTCCGCGCGCCCTTCGCGCGGCCCGCGGCGGCGAACTAGGTCGCCGATCGGTTCCCGGAGCGCTCGACCGCGGCGCGCGGGGCCCATCCGTGCGGTCTTCGCCGGCCCGGGCGGCGCCCGCGCGCGGCACCCCGTGACCACCCCGGAAACACGGCCGGGACGTCGCGAGCGACGTCCCGGCAAGGTCGATTTGGTGCCCCGGACTGGGATCGAACCAGCAAGGGTGATAAGCCCACTAGCACCTCAAGCTAGCGCGTCTGCCAATTCCGCCACCGGGGCACCGAGTTGGGCGGGGAGTGTATCGGCGGCTCGGAGGGGCTGCAAGCGCCTCCGGTGACCGGTTTCGCGTGCGTCCTCTGCCCCGCGGCCTGCGCACCCTCCAGCCAATGGACTCCCGCCGCGGGGGAGCTAGCGTGGGCGCCCTCTCGACCCCGCACTCACGCACGGAGACCCAGTCATGCCCCGTTCCCGCGGCAACGCGCTCATCGGCCAGTCCGGCGGACCGACCGCCGTCATCAACCAGAGCCTCGTCGGCATCGTGGAGACGCTCCTCGATTCGGACCGTGTCCGGACGATCTACGGGGCCGTGCACGGGATCCAGGGCGTGCTCGGCGGTCACCTGATCGACCTGTCGCGCGAGAAGGCGAAGACGCTCGAGGCCGTCGCGCGCACGCCGTCCTCCGCGCTGCGCTCCGTGCGCAAGAAGCCGACGCCGGAGGAGTGCCGCAAGATCCTCGACGAGCTCGAACGGCTCGACGTGCACTGGTTCTTCTACATCGGCGGCAACGACTCCGCCGAGACCGCGCGCCTGATCGAGAGCATGGCGCAGGAGGACGGGTACGAGCTCTTCGTCTTCCACGTGCCGAAGACGATCGACAACGACCTGCGCGTCACCGACCACTGCCCGGGCTACCCGTCCGCGGCGAAGTTCGTCGCGCAGGCGATGATGGGGGACAACCTCGACAACCGATCGCTCCCCGGCATCAAGATCGACGTGATCATGGGCCGCCACGCGGGCTGGTTGACGGCCGCGAGCGCGCTCGCGCGGCGCTTCGAGGACGACGGTCCGCACTTGATCTACGTGCCCGAGCGCACGTTCGACCTCGCGCGCTTCGCCGCGGACGTCGATCGCGTCGTGAAGCAGCACGGGCGCTGCGTCGTCGCGGTGTCCGAGGGCATCCACGGGCCCGACGGCAAGACGCTGGTCGAGGCGAAGGAGCGGGACTCGCACGGCAACGTGCAGCTCTCGGGCTCCGGCGCGCTCGGCGACCTGCTCGCCGCCGAGATCAAGACGCGCCTTGGCGCGAAGCGCGTGCGCGCGGACACGTTCGGCTACCTCCAGCGCAGCTACGTCGGCGTCACGAGCGAGGTCGACGCGAAGGAGGCGCGCGCCGTGGGCCGGTTCGCGGCGAAGATGGCGCTGAAGGGCAAGCTGGACTCGGCGTCGGTCGTGATCGTCCGTGAGAAGGGCAAGAAGGGCCGCTACGCATCGAGCTGCGACCTGACGGCGATCGCGAACGTCGCGAAGGACACGCGCCCCCTCGAACCCCGCTTCCTGAAGGGCGACCACGACGTGACGCCCGCCTTCCTCGACTACGTGCGCCCGCTCGTCGGCGACCTCCCCGAAGTCGCACGCCTCTCGGACTTCGCGCCGAAGCGGAAGAAGACGAAGCCCGCGACACGCTGAGCCCAACGCTCCCGCAGCCCCGCGGGACGCGACCGATCGGCACGCCTCTCACGCCGCGCGACGCACTTCCTCCGCCTCGACGCTCCGCACGACCGCCTTCCTCCCCTTCTCTCCGCGCCGCGCCGCCCAATCCTCGATCGGACCGAGCACCTTCACCGCGCCCGCGAGCAAGGCGAGCGCCAGCGCGAAGTCGAGCGCGTACTCGACCCCGCTCTTCGGCCGCACGACGCGCAACGCCACGTCGTTCGCGATCGGCCCCCACAGATAGATCGTGTACGCACGCGAGTTCACCACGCGGATCCACCGCTCGACCCCCGCG
Source organism: Planctomycetota bacterium (assembly GCA_016714045.1). Lineage (GTDB taxonomy): Bacteria > Planctomycetota > UBA1135 > UBA1135 > JADJNY01. The sequence continues at coordinate 769,847 of JADJNY010000002.1, forward strand.
CGCTCGAACACGCGCGCCGCGACCGGCCGCACGGCGAGCCACAGCGCCACGAACCCGAACCCGAGCGCCACGAGCGCGAGCGGCGTCATGTGCAGCATCGCGCCGGGCGCGCGCGCCGCGTGGAACGCCACCGCGAACGTCGCGAGCGCCGCGAACGCCGTGACGAGCGCCCAGCGCGGGACCTTCTGCGCGCTGCCGTCCGCGTACGCGAACCCGAACTGGAACGCAGCGCCGTACAAGCACAGGTTGCGCACGACGTCGGGCACCGGAACGCGGAGCACTTCGATCGTCGCGCCCGCCGCGAGGCACGCGAGCGCGCCCGAGCACGGCCACCGACGGTGCAGCGCGAGCGTCCACGGCGCCGCCGCGAGCATGAAGAGCAGCACGGACAGGAACCAGGTGTGCCAATCGAGCTCGTCGTACGCCGCGCTCGCCTGCGGACCCGCGAGCGGCAAGATCCAGCGCCACAGCGAGCTCCACGGGAACGCGTGCCGCGCGTCCGGCCACGCGATCGCGCCGATCGCGCACACGCCGAGCACGACGGCGCCGAAGGCCCAGAACGGCGGGAACAACCGCCGCGCGCGCTCGCTCCAGAACCGGCGCAGCTTCGCCCGGTCGGCGTTCGCGAGGCTCTTCCCGACCAGCGCGCCGCTGACGAAGAACATCAGCGGCATCCCCGGCATGAAGAAGGAGAACGTCGCGATGAACGGGTGCTCGACCCGCTGGAGCAGGTGGAGCAAGATCACCCGCACGACCGAGACGGCGCGCAGGCCGTCGAGGTAGGGGTCGCGAGCTCCGGCCACGCGGCGATTTCGGCCGGTTCCGGGGCGCGGACTGAGGGCGAGCCCTCCCTTTTTCGATGCGGCCCCCGGAAAGTCCTTCCCTGCGCGCCCGCGTGCTCCTCTTCGGACGTCCCGTTAGACTGCGCACCACCATGAACAAGCAGGTCGTCCTCCTCGCCGCTTCCGCCGCGCTCGTCACCGCCACCTGGGCCTTCGCGCAGAACGAGAAGCCCGCTGCCGCGCCCGCCACCGCCGCGGGCAAGGTCACGGGCCGCGTCGTCTACGACGGGAAGCCGCCCGAGGTCGGCCCGCTCAAGATCGAGGGCGACAAGTCGAAGGGCTGCTGCCCCGAAGGTCAGTCCGTCGTAACGAAGGACCCGACGCTCGTGATCGACGACAAGGGCGGCATCGCGAACTGCGTCGTCACCGTGGCGGTCGAGGGCGCGAAGGTCGAGCCCGCGAAGGAGCCGTACACGATCGACCAGAAGGGCTGTCACTTCGAACCGCACGTCGTCGTCGCGACGCAGGGCAGCACGGTCGTCTTCCTGAACTCGGATACCTGCACGCACAACATCCACACCTTCGCGCGCAAGTCGGAGGGCATGAACAAGGCCGTCTCGACGGGTGGGAAGGAAGAGATGAAGCTCGAGCACCGCGAGGTCGTCCAGGTGCGCTGCGACTACCACCCGTGGATGTCGAGCTATGTCTTCGTCACCGACACGCCGTTCACCGCGCTGACGAAGGCCGACGGCACGTTCGAGATCGCGGGCCTGAAGCCGGGCACGTACAAGGCCGAGGTGTGGCACGAGCAGCTCGGGAAGCTGAAGTTCGACCTGACGGTCGGCGAGGGCGGCAACGGCACGACTGGCGACCTCAAGCTGGCCTTCAAGAAGAAGGGCTGACGCGCGCCGCGCGTGCCCTGCCGCACACGGTGCGAGCGCTTTCGCCCGCGCGCCGCGAGCGGGGCATGCGCCCTCCGGCCCGGTTCCGGCGTCCAGCGCGCTCGCACGCCGGCCGACGGTGCTCCGCGTGCTCGCGTGCTAGCTTGGTGACCTCGGGGCCCCAGCGTTGCTAGGAGACCTCCGAGGCTGGTGATCGTCTCGCGGCCGGAGCCGCGCCATCACGAGCGGTCTCGTCGGCGGCGTGCGGTCGGAGGTCTTCATGAAGTGGTTCCTGTCCGCGTTCCTGGGCGCGGCGTTCGTGTCCGCGGCGACCGTGACCGTGCCTCCGCACGGCAACGTCCCGGTCCCGCCCGTGGCGCCGGCGGACCCCGGACCCGTGGGCCCGAACGTGCCGCCGCCGAGTTCGAACCCGCCGCCTGGCCCGCGCTCGCCCAACCCCGCGCCGCCCGCCCAACCGACCGGCGCGGGCTCGCCCAGCGTCGGCGCGCCGAAGGCGCCCGGTACGGGCGGAGCGGGCGGGAGCGGTGGCGCCGGCACTGCGACCCCGCAGCCCTCGTCGCAGGACATCGCGGACTGGCGCGTGTGGTGGACGTTCCATCGCGACGAGTTCCTCGACCTGAAGGACGCCCTCGACCGCGGCAACGCGCTGACGACCGGCGAGGATGAGCTCCTCGGCGGCACCAGCGCGGGGGGCGCGCAGCGGCCTGACCCGCGCAAGCTCCACGACGTCGTCGTGCCCGCGCTGCTCGCCGCGCTCCGTGGAGAGCGCAACCCCGACGTCCTCACGTCGTGCATGATGGCGCTCGCGAAGCTCGGGCGCGGCCCGTGCCCCGCCGATGCCGCGGCGATCGAGACGGCCCTGCGGCCGTTCCTCGCGGACCCCGTGCAGGAGGTCGCCGAAACCGCCGCCCTCGCGCTCGGTCTGAACGCGGCGCCGTCCTCCGCGATGTTGCTCGTCGGGCTTGCGGGCGACGACGAGCGCGGCCGCGCGCTCGTCCAGCAGACGGAGGTTCCGACGCGCACGCGGGCCTTCGCCTGCTACGGCCTCGGCCTGCTCGGCGCGCGCGCGAACGCCGACGTGCGCCGCTTCGTCGTGCACCACCTCGTGCAGACCTTCGAGAAGGACAAGGCCGCGACGCGCGACGTCCGCACGGCCGTGCTCGTCGCGATGTCGCAGCTCGAGATCGCGCCGAGCGCGCGCGGCGATGCGACCTACGCGCCCTCGAGTTCGCTCGAGTCCGACCTCGCGTGGTTGCTCGGGATCTGGCGCGATCCGCAGCAGAGCGAGCTCGTGCGCGTGCACGCGGCGACGACCGCGGCGCGGCTCGCCCCTGGAGCGCCCGCGGCCGCCGCTCTCCCGTGGAAGGGTGCTCTGTGCGACGCGCTCGAGCCGACGGCGACCGTGCCGGGCATCCTGCGGCAGGGTGCCGCGCTCGCGCTCGGCGCGTGCTGTGACAACGACGACGACGAGGCCGATGCGCGCGCGCGGGCCCTGCTCCAGCGCGCCGTGCGCGACGGCGACGGGCTGACGCGCCGATTCGCGGCGATCTCGCTCGCACGCGTCGGCGCGCGCGACGGCAAGGGCGCGCACACGAGCGAGAACCTGCGCGCGACGCGCACGTTCCTGCTCGGCGAGTTCGAGGGCGCGTCGAGCACGCTCCGTCCGTGGCTCGCGTTGGCGCTCGGCACCTGCGAAGCGCTTCGGCTGCGCTCCGGCGCGGACGCGTCGACGGAGGTGCAGGCGGCGCTCGTCAAGGCGCTCGCGCAGCGCAAGAGCCCAGGCGACGCGGGCGCGCTCTGCCTCGCCGCGGCGCTGACGCGCGCGCCCGAGGCTCGCGATTCGATCGTCGAGTGGACCGTGGGCAACCAGGAGTCGGAGGCGCGCCCGTACGCGGCGCTCGCGCTCGGGCTGCTCGGCTGGGATGGAGGCGTGCTCCCGCTGCGCAAGGCGGTGCTGGACGCGAAGAACCGTCCGCTCCTCCTGCGCGAGGCGTCGATCGCGCTCGGGTTGCTCGGCTCGAACGAAGTCGTGCCGACGCTCGTGCGCTCGCTCGCGGAGTCCGAGTCGCTCCCGTGGCAGTCCGCGATCGCGGGCGCGCTCTCCTACGTCGGCGACGCGCGCGCGATCGATCCGCTCCTCGCCCTGCTCGAGAAGGGCAAGCGCCCCGATCGCATGCGGTCCTTCGCCGCGGCCGCGCTCGGCGGCGTCTGCGATCGCGAGCGCATCCCGTGGAACGCTCCGATCGGCTTCACGGTGCACTACGCGGTCCCGCCCGCGACGCTGTACGAGCCGAGCTCGGGCACGGGCATCCTCGACCTCTTCTGATCGAGCGGCGCGCGAGGCGCGCGGAAAACGAGCGGCGCGCGCAGGTCGGAAATCACTTCCGCCTGCGCGCGCCGCGCCCTTTCAAGCGGCCGGATCGGCCTCGTCGAGTCCCAGCCCCTTCAGCCCGCCGAGTCCGCCGAGGTGCGTGCCGAGGTCGAGCATGGGCTCGGAGGGCGTCCAGTTGTGGAGGACGCGCGCCACGGCGATCAGCACCTCTCCGTCGAGATCGCGCCACAGCTTCTCCGCATCGATGCGACCGTCCGCACAGCTCTTCAGGTTGCCGTCGACGAGGCGCAGGATCCGGTCGCGCACCTCCTCGGGGGCTTGAAGGGCACGGCGCACCAGGGGCAGGAGGCGCTCACCGTGGTCGGGCGGAAGCCCGTGGCGCTCGCACATCGCTCGCAGCAAATTCTCGGCGTTCATGGCGCTGGGGGGGCCCCGGGGGGACGGGGGGACAGGGGAGTCCGGGGCCGCTGGGAACTCTGACGAAGGCTATCCCAGCTCCCTCGAACGGGCGAACGCGCGCGGGGGAGTTCGTGGCGTTCCGAACGCACGTTTTCGCCGTGAAATCGACGTGCGGAAAGAACTCCCGCGCGCGCTTGGAACGCGCTTCCGCATCGGTGGCGGGTGTGGGGGTGTGGTGAGGGTGATGCGAGGGGGTGGTGTCGGTCGGGAGCGCAATTGCCGGATGGGGAAACACGGGGGAAGGGACGCAACGGAGCACATTCGGATGCTCCGCATTCCGGACTCCGCGTCGTCACGGGCCGGAGGACCGGCCCGTGACGACGCGGAGTTCGAGGGGCTCTCAGCATCGGGCGCGTGGAGCGGCGAACGTGGTCGCGCCGTGCGAGCACCTTCGGAAGGAGTGGCTCGGCATCGGTTGCGGGTCCGGGCGGGAGGGACCGCGGCGTTCGGCTCCGAGCGGCGGGCGCGTGGCGTGCGCGTGCCGCGCGGGGATCCTCGGTTGGATCGATCAGACGCTCGCGGTCGCGACCTGCTCGGCGACGAGCGTGACGACCTGGGTCACGTCTTCCGGGGTCACGGCGAGCATGCGCGTCGTGGCCGGGTCGAAGCTCGACGCGGCGGCGCTCAGGTTGCCCGCCTGCACGCGCTTCACGAGCAGGTTGGCGTGCGCCACGAGGGATACGACCGGGTCGAGCTCGACTGCTTCGCGCGGACCGTGGTGGAACTGGATCGCGGTCGCGATCGCGGCGGGCAGGCCCCACTGGACCGCGATCATCGAGCCCACGTCCGTGTGGTCGAACAGGAGGACGTCGCGCTCGCAGGTCTGCAGCGGGAGCCCGTCGCGCTGGGCGCGCTCGAGGATCGTGATGTACTCGTCGCCGACGTTCTCGAGCAGGACGAGCTTGCCGATGTCGTGCAGCAGGCCGCAGGTGTAGAACTCCTCGGGCGTGAGCCCGACGCCGCCACGCGAGCGGCGCGCGAGCTGCGTCGCGGCCTGCGCGACCAGGATCGAGTGCTTCCACATCGCATCGAGGTCGATCCCGCGGTCGGAGAGGTGGCTGAATTGCCGCATCACGGCCGCGGCCGTCACGACGTTCCGCAGCACCTTCAGGCCGAGCACGGCACTCGCCTGCTCCGTCGACACGCAGCGCTCGCGCAGTCCGTAGTAGGGACTGTTCGCGATCTTGAGGACGCGGGCGGCGAGCGGCGGGTCCTGGGCGACGAGCTGACCGATCTCGAGCGTGCCGACGTTCGGGTCCTGCAGCATCTGCGAGACCTTCTGCACGATCGCGGGCAGCGTGGGCAGGTTCGGGCACTTCGAGATGATCTGTTTGGCGCGGAAGGTGCTCATGTGTGGTGGAGCAGGGCCCTGCGCGCGGGTGGAGCGCGCTACGGGCGGAGTCGGGCCCGTGTGGCGTCAGACGACGACGCTCGCCTTCGCCTTGTCGACGAACTGGACGAGGTCGGTCACGTCCGTGGCTTGGATGCCCAGGATCGACTGGATCGAGGCGTCGAAGGCCGTCGCGGCGGCACCGAGGTTCCCTTCCGTGACGCGGTGCACGAGCAGGTTCACGTTCGCGACGAGCGCGACCACCGGATCCGACGCGATCTCTTCGCGCGTGCCGTGGTGGAGGAGGATCGCGTTGCCGATCTGCGGCGGGAGACCCCACTGCTGAGCGACGACGTGCCCCACGTCCGTGTGACCGAAGCCGAGCCGCTCGATTTCGGCGGCGTAGAGCGGCAGGTTGCGCTCGCGCGCGAAGTCGACGACGTCGATGTAGTCCTGCTTCATGCAGTCGAGCAGGACGACCTGGCCGAGGTCGTGGAGGAGGCCGCACACGTAGAGTTCGTCGCCGGACAGTCCGATCGCGGCTCGACAGCGCTTCCCGAGGAAACTGCACGCCTGAGCGACCAGAATCGAGTGTTTCCAGAGCGCGTTCAGGTCGAAGCTGCTGCCCTTCAAGTGGTCGTACTTGCCGATCACAGCCGCCTGCGTGACCACGTTGCGCAAGACGCGCACGCCGAGCACGGCCGTCGCGTGTTGCGGCGCGAGACAGCGCTCGCGCAGGCCGTAGTACGCGCTGTTCGCGATTTTGAGCACCTTCGCCGCGAGCGGCGCGTCGGAGGCGACGACGTCGCCGAGCTCCTTCGCGCCGGTGTTCGGGTCCTCCAAGAGGTGCTGTACCTTTTGGACGACGGCCGGAAGCGTCGGGATCGTGATGCTCTTGCTCTGGAGGAGTTGGCGTGCGCGCTGGTTGCTCATGGTCCGGTGGAGGGAACGAGCTGGCCCATGGGGCGGTAGTTCGGTGGATCGCAGCTATCGGTCCCTTCGCCGGGCGCATTTGAGGTTCCGCGCGCATTCGAGTGTGTGGACTCCGGCCTCTCGAATGCGCGGTGCCGCGCGTCGGCGCAAACGAAGCGCGAGCGCGGATCCACCGCGTCCTTGAACGCGGACGTCGCGAACCGCGGGGGAAGCGTCCCTGGAGCGCGGAGGTCGCACGCACGCCGCCTGCGCGGACCGCGACCTCCGCGGGACTTCCGCGCGACCACGCCGTTTCTCAAGAACGCGGAGATGCGGCGTCGATGAGCGCCGCGGCCGAGCGCAACCCCGCGCCGGCTCGCCGCGGCCCGGCTCCATGCCGGTCCGTTCCCCACCTGGCTCGACATCATGCACAGGCCGCTCCTCCTCGGCTCCTTCGTCTTCGTGCTCGCACTCCTGGCGCTCTTCGCGCGCGCCGCGGTCCAAGCAGGCACGGCTCGCAAGCTCGACCTCACCGGTCTCGTCGACGGATCGGAGCTCGTGCTCGAGGGCCGCGTCCTCGACGCGCAACCGGCGCTCGACACGCGCGGTCGGCCCGCGACGCGGTACACGCTGTCCGTTGCGCGCACGTTCCGCGGCGCGGGAGCGCCCGTGCGCGACGTCGTGCTCCCGGGCGGCGTGCTCCCGGACGGGCGCGGCCTCGTGCTTCCCGGCGTGCCCGTGTTGACGCAGGGCGAGGAAGCGCTGCTCTTCTTGTCGAGGGAGAGCCGCGCGGGCGTGCGCTTGCCCGTCGGGCTGTCGCAAGGTCACCTGCGCATCGTGCGCGCGCCGAACGGAGCCCGTCGGCTCGTGCGCGAGCACGGCGATCTGGAGCTCGTCGACGGCGCGGGACGCGCGCTGCCTCCGCCGCCGGCGCAGGAGACGTTCGACTACGCCGCCGTCGTGGCGCAGGTCGAGGCCGCGTGCGTTGCGCGCGCAGCCGCGGAGCGCTCGTCCGCGCCCGCGCGCGGAGGACGGCGCTGATGCGTCCGCGTCGTCTCCTCGTCGGGTTGCTCGCCCTCGCCGCGTTCGCGGGCGCGATCGTCACGGCGCACGTGCGCCTGATCCACCCCGGCAACGGCAAGTCGTTGCGCTGGGGACGCCCGCAGGACGTCTCGATCGTCCTGTCGTCCATGGGCTCGGACGACGTGCACGACGGGAGCCACCTGAGCGCGCTGCGCAACGCGATCGACGCATGGAACGACGTGCCGGGCGCCGCGATCCACCTGCACGAGAACACGTCCCCGGCGCAGATGCAGCGCACGGACTGGGCCTCCGACTCGATCCACCTCGTCACCTTCGACGAGGACGACTCGTCCGGGTACTTCCCCGGCGGATCGGGGACGGTCGCGCTCACGCCCGTGTGGTTCTCGAACAACGGCATCGTCACGGACGCCGACATCCTCTTCAACGGCGCCGACTTCACGTTCACGACGTCCGGCGAACCCGGCGCGTTCGACGTGCAAGACGTGGCCGCGCACGAGCTCGGCCACTTCGTCGGTCTCGACCACTCGGGCTGGGCGGGGGCGACGATGTTCCCGTACGTCGATCCGACGGTCGTACTCCACCGGAGCCTCTCCGCGGACGAGGAGCACGGTCTGCGCGACGCGTACCCGAGCGACGTGCGCGCCGTACTCACCGGCATCGTCCGCCGCGCGAGCAACGACCTCGTCGTCGCCGGCGCGCACGTCGTCGCGCGCGACGCGGAGGGCCGCACGCGGGCGAGCGCGCTCACGAACACGCTCGGTGCGTTCACGCTGCGCGGCCTCGACGCGGGCGACTACGAGCTCTACGCCGTGCCGCTCGACCAGCCCGTCTCCGAGTCGAACCTGACGAACGGTCACACGGTGTCGATCGACTTCGCCTCGACCATCCTCGGGACGTACCACGTCGACGCGGGCGAGGAGCTCTCCATCGGCACACAGCACGTCGATCCGGACGTGACGTTGTCCTTGGGCCGCAACTACGACGTGTATCCGCTGCGCGCGATCGCGGGCCAGACGCGCTCGTACCAGGTGCGCGGCAGCGGCCTCGTCGCGGGCTGCACGCTGACGGCGTCGGATCCCGACTTCGTCGTGAACGCGACGAGTTGGATGAGCTCGCAGGTCAACTTCCAAGTGACCGTGCCCGCGGGCGAGGCGCCGGGGCACGTCGACCTGGTGGTCGAGAACGTGGCGGGCGAGCGCTCGATCCTGCCGGCGGCGCTCGAAGTAACGCCGCGCGATCCCGTCGTGGACTCGATTGCTCCCGCGCTCGCGACGTCGAGCGGCGGGACGGTGCTCGTGCTGTCGGGGAGCCGGTTCCAGCCCGGATCGCGCGTCGTGCTCGGCTCGGAGGTCTACGTCGACGGCGAAGCAGACGGTTGTGTCGTCGTCGACGCGTCCACGATCACGCTCGCGACGCGCGCGACGCCCGGCGGGACGTACGACGTCGTCGTGATCGATCCGACGGGCGTCGAAGGCCGTCTCGACGACGCGTTCCAGTTCGCGCTCGTGCCCGCGATCGAGAGCGTCTTCCCGCCGTCGGGCAGCGCCGCGGGCGGCACGTTGATCACGGTCACGGGCTCCGACTTCGAGGACGGCGTCACCGTCGCGATCGACGGCGTCGTGCAGACGATCGTCACGCGCGAGAGCTCGACGACGCTGCGCATCCTGACGAACGCGTACCCCGCGGGCGGGCCGTACGTCCTCGACGTGCAGAATCCGAGCGGTCCGAGCGCGAGCGCGGCCTTCGCGTACTCGGCCGCGCCGGACCCGGCGATCACGGCGCTCGATCCCGCGGAGGGGAGCGCGTCGGGCGGCGAGGAGATCGTCGTGCACGGCGCGAACTTCGAGCCGTCGACGGTGGTCGAGTTCGGCGCGGATCCCGACACGGGCTCGGGCGGCACGCCCGCGCCGTCCGTGACGTACGTCGACGCGAACACGCTCGTCGTCGTGACGCCCGCGCACTCGGGCGGAGCGCAGAGCGTGCTCGTCCGCGACGGTGCGTCCGGCCAGGCGGCGGTGCTGCCCTCGGCCTACATGTTCCGTTCGTCGGGCGGTGGCGGCGGTTGCTCGATCGCGCCCGTTGGGAGGCCGTCGGGCGGCGATCCGCTGCGCGAGGCGGCGCTCGGGCTCGCGTGGATCGCGCTCGCGTTCTCCGTCGCATGGGCGCGGACGCGACGGCTCGAGCGCGCGCGCCGCTGAACGACCCGGGCGGGGGGCCGGACGGTGCTCCTGGCCCGCATCGGGCCGCGTGTGTGGCCTTCGCCGGCGCGAGCGCGTTACATCGTGCGGCCGTCGAGCCCGGTGGTGCGCGCGAGCGGCGCTCACGGTTGATCGGCGCGCCGCCCGCGGCGACACTGCCGCGATGAGCACGCCCACGATCGTCTTCGACATCGAGGTCGCCGGTTTCGCGTGGGAGGAAGTCGACGAGATCACGCGCGGCTATCTCGTGAACCGCGAGAAGGACCCCGCGCGCCGCGACAACGTGCCCGACCGCACGGCGCTGTTCCCCGGCCTCGGGAAGGTGATCGCGATCGGGATGTGGCTCGTCGGACGCGACGCGAAGGGCGAGCCGCTCGACCGCGGCATGATGCTGCTCGAGGGCGCGAAGGAGGACGAGCACGCGTGGGAGAAGGTCCCCGGTTCGAAGCTCTTCCGCGCCGACGAGAAGCAGCTCCTCGCGCGCTTCTGGGAGCTCGTGGCGCGCAAGCCGGGCGGGCTCCCGCGGCTCGTGACGTTCAACGGCCGCGGTTACGACGGGCCGATCCTCACGATCCGCAGCGCGCAGCTCGGCGTGAAGCCGACGCGCGACCTCGTCCCGTACCGCTACGACATCGGCGAGCACTGCGACCTCGCGGACGTGCTGACGTTCCAGGGCTCGTACAACGAGCGCTACTCGCTCGACTACTGGTGCCGCCGGTTCGACATCGAGAGCCCGAAGGGCTCGATCGACGGCTCGCAGGTCGCGCGGGCGTACCGCGAAGGCCGCATCGAGGACATCGGCGAGTACTGCCTGCGCGACGTGCGCGCGACGGCGCAGCTCTACTCGAAGCTCGAGGGCACGATGCTGCCGCTGTTCAAGGGCGGGCCGCGCGGCTGAGAGCCTGGGAAGAAACCAGCGACGCCTGTCCGGCTCGCCCAGACGCGCCCCGGCGGCGTTGCGATTCCTCCGAGTATTGCAGGCGAATACGCGTCGTCACCGCGCCTTGCCGGAACGTGTCTGGACGACCCAGCCAGGCATCCCTGATTTCTTCACAGGCTCCGAGCGCGAGCTCGGCCGGTCACGCCGCGCGCGGTTGCCGCGCACTCACAGGAACCCGAGCACGCGTGCGAGCACGAGCGCGGCGATCACCGCCGCGAGCGCCCAACCGCCGCGTCGCCAGCGGATCGAGACGCTGACGCCCGAGGCGTTGTCCTGCGCGGGGTCCGCGCGTTGATCCTTCGTCCGAGCCGCCTTCATGCCCCCCTCCGTCTGCCGAGTGGGGGGGCCCCGGCCTCATGCTCCGCGCGTTGCGGAGCTGGATCGCCGCTCCTTCATCGGCCTCCGAGCGCACGGAACTTGAATGGGCTCACGTCACGCCCTGCACGTGCACGACGACGCGCCGTCGATGCGCGCGCACGCGGTGCTCGACCAGGAACACGCCCTGCCACGTCCCGAGCGCGAGCCGTCCGTCGACGATCGGGATCGTCTCGCTCGTGCGCGTGATCGCGCTCTTCTGGTGCGCGGAGCTGTCGTCGGGCCCTTCGTCGTCGTGCTCGTCGGCGGGATCGCCGTCCGGCGCGATCCGGCCGAGGCGGCGGAGCACGTCCGCGCGCGCCGTCGGATCCGCGTTCTCAGTGATCAAGAGGCTCGCGGACGTGTGCTGGCAGAAGACGACGCACAAGCCCGCGCGCACGCCGCTCCGCTCGACGAACGCAGCGAGCTCGCGCGTGAGCTCGGAGAAGCCGCGCCCGCGCGTCTCGAGCTCGATCACGGTCTGATGCTGGAGCACGCGGGGAGTCTCCGCGGGGGCGCGCTCGGAGGCAAGCCACGTCTCGCGATCGAGATCACCGGGGCGCGTCGCTCCCTTCGCGTACCAAGACGCGCGACGATCCCACGCGCGAGCGTCCGCTCGAACCGGTCCTCACGCGTCGGCCCACGCGCACGGAGCCTCACGCGCACGGACCCTAACGCATCGGCCCGAATGGGCCGCTCCGCACTCCTCGGCCGGCACGAGCCGGGCAAGACGGTCGGGAGTGCCGGCTCGTGGTCCGAGCCCCTTCAGCGAACCACGGTCTCTCGCTATCCTGGCCCGACTCGCGGCAGGGCATCGAGAGCTTTGGACCGCGCACCTTCGTCGAGGCAGACATGGACGTCGAACCGCTCAAGATCGATCGCAGCGCGCAAACGAGGAAGCGCGCCGGACGCCGCCCGCGCTGGATCGGGCCCGTCGTCGTGCTCGCCCTGCTCCTCCTTTTCTTCTTCGTCTTCCAGCGCCAGATCCTGGGCTTCGTCGACAGCATGCGGCTCGTCGAGGTCCGCATGCAGAAGGTCGTGAAGCGCTCCGCCGCCCAATCGGCCACGGTCAGCGGCACGTCGTCGAACGGCTACATCGTCGCGCGCACGCGCGCCGCGCTCTCCGCGGACACGCCCGGCCGCATCGTCGAGATGCTCGTGCAAGAAGGCTCCGTCGTCAAGAAGGGCGACGTCGTCGCGCGCCTCTACGCCGACGAGTACCGCGCGTCGTTGCAGCGCGCCGAAGCCGAGCTCGCCGTCGCCGAGGCCGGACGCGTGCGCGCGCAGTCGGACGTGAGCGTGAGCTCGCAGTCGGTCGAGGAAGCGCGCGCGTCCCTGCGCGCGGCCGAGGTCGGGATCGACGAGGCGAAGACCGCGCTCGACCTCGCGCAGATCGAGCTCGACCGCTCGACCAAGCTCATGGAGGCCGGCGTCGGCAACCAGGAGCGCCTCGATCGCGCGAAGAACGGCGTAGCCTCCGCGCGCGCGCGCCTCGCGACGCAGTCCGCGGGGCTCGACGCTTCACGCGGCGCCGTCGCAACGGCGGAGAGCCGCGTCGCCGCGGCGAACAGCGCCGTGCGCGAAGCCGAGGCGCGTGTGGCGAGCGCGAAGGCCTCGCGCGAGCTCGCGCAGGCGACGCTCGACAAGACCGAGGTCAAGGCGCCCTTCGACGGCATCGTCGTGCTCAAGGACGCGGAAGTGGGCGAGGTCGTCTCGCCGAACAGCCAAGGCGGCTCCACGGCGCGCGGTTCCGTCGTGACGATGGTCGACTTCGCCACGCTCGAAGTGCAGGCGGAAGTGCCCGAGACGAGCCTCGCGAACGTCAAGCTGAACGCGCCGGCGCGGATCTTCCTCGACGCGTACCCGGAGAAGCCCTACGCCGGCCGCGTCGACCGCATCTGGCCGACCGCGAATCGCACGAAGGCGACGGTCGAGGTGCGCGTCGTGTTCGACGAGCGTGACGAGCGCTTGCGGCCCGAGATGGGCGTGCGCGTCGTCTTCGTCGACGAGGCGGAGGCCGCGCGCAAGCCGACGGCCACGGAGTCCGCGCTCGTGATCACGCAGGATTCGGTCGCGAAGGTGGACGGCGCCGACCACGTGTTCGTGCTCGAGCGCGACGTCGTGCGCCTGCGCCGCGTCGTCCTCGGCGAAGCGAAGGCGGGCAAGGTGATCGTGACCACGGGCCTCGCCGAGGGCGAGTCGATCGTCACCGCGCCGCCGACCGACCTGAGGGACGGCCAGCGCGTCCGCGTGAAGAGCTGACGCGCGCGGCGATCCCGTTCCACCGGTGAACGAGCGCGCTTCAAGGGTGCGCCAACGGCCCACCGCCGTTATGCTCTCCGCCCGCGCGCGGCGGCCACGCGCGCATCCCGAGACGAGACGCACCGGCCGACGAGGCGCGCAAGAACCATGTCCCAGCCGCTCATCCAGCTCCGCAACGTCACGAAGACCTACTCGCGCGGCGGCGAGACGCTCACCGTGCTCGACGACCTCGCCCTCGACATGGATGCGGGCGGCTACTTCGCGCTCATGGGCCCGTCGGGCTCGGGGAAGACGACGCTGCTCAACCTGATCGGCGGCCTCGACCGCGCGGACACGGGCTCGATCCGCATCGGCGAGGACGACCTTGCACAGATGGGCACGGGGGAGCTCGCCGAGTGGCGCTCCCGCTCCGTCGGCTTCGTGTTCCAGGGGTTCAACCTGATCCCCGTGCTCACGGCGCGCGAGAACGTCGAGTTGCCGCTCCTGCTCGCGCCGCTCAAGGGTTCGGAGCGGAAGAAGCGCGCCGAATACGCGCTCCAGCTCGTCGGGCTCGCCGATCGCATGAACCACCGCCCGTCGCAGCTCTCGGGCGGACAAGAGCAGCGCGTCGCGATCGCGCGCGCGATCGTCACGGACCCGACGCTGATCCTCGCGGACGAACCGACGGGCGACCTCGACCGCGCGTCGGCCGAGCAAGTGCTCGAGCTCCTCGGCAAGCTCAACGGCGAGCTCAAGAAGACGATCCTCATGGTCACGCACGACCCGCACGCCGCCGAGTGCGCGAAGACGATCGTCCACATGGACAAGGGCGGCCTCGGTCGCATCGAGACGCGCGAACCACGCAAGCCGTCCGCCGCGGGCGTCGCGGGCCGCTGAGGAGCCGACCATGCCCTGGCGCCTCGTCTTCAAGAACATCACGAAGCACTGGCTGCGCTCGACGCTGACCGTCGGGTCGATCGTGCTCGCGATCTTCCTGCTCTGCCTCCTGCGTTCGCTCGTCGTCGCGCTCGACGCCGGAGTGCGCGCGTCCGCGGTCGACCGGCTCGTCGTGCAGTCGTCGGTCAGCTTGTTCGTGTACCTGCCCGAGTCGTACGAGGCGAAGATCGCCGAGGTCGACGGCGTGCGGACGGTCTGCCGTTGGAACTGGTTCGGCGGCTACTACCAGGAGCCCTCCAACTTCTTCGCGCAGTTCGCGACGGACGTCGACGACTTCCTCACGGCCTACCCCGAGGTCGAGGTGATCGAAGGCTCGGTCGAGGACTTCCGCAGGGAGCGCCAGGCCTGCCTCGTCGGCGCCGACACCGCGTCGCGCTTCGGGTTCAAGGTCGGCGACAACGTGCCGCTGATCGGCGCGCTCTTCCCGCGCACGGACGGGCAGCCGTGGAACTTCAAGGTGGCCGGGATCTACCGCTCCAAGAAGACGAACGTCGACAACTCGACGCTCTTCTTCCACACCGAGTACCTGGAGAAGGCGCTCGAGTCGGGCGAGTCGGGCGGTCCGAGCGGCGTCGGGATCTTCGTCGTCCAACTCGAGCCCGGCGCCGACCGCGTCGCGGTCGCGGGCGCGATCGACGAGCAGTTCGCCGGCGGTCCGCAGCGCACGCAGACGAACACCGAGGCCGAGTTCCAAGCGCAGTTCGTCTCCATGGTGGGCAACGTGCCGCTGTTCGTGTCCTCGATCGGGATGGGCGTGATGATCGCGATCCTCCTCGCGGCGTTGAACACGATGCTCATGGCCGCGCGCGAGCAGACGCGCGACGTCGGCGTGCTCAAGGCGCTCGGCTTCTCGGACGGGTCGGTGTTCGGCCTGATGATCACGCAGTCGCTCATCTTGTGCGGGCTCGGCGGAGCGATGGGCATCCTGCTCGCGAAGGCGACGGAACCGGTGCTCATCTACCTCCTCAGCACGACCTTCCCGGGCTACGCCGTGACGGGCGAGACGCTGCAACTCGCCGTGTTCGTGACGCTCGGCATCGGTGTGTTCGCGGGCATCACGCCCGCGTGGCGCGCGAAGAACCTCCAGGTGATCACGGCGCTCCGCGCCACGGCGTGACATGGCCCTCGTACCCCTCTCCTACAACGTCCGCAGTCTGTGGGTGCGCAAGAGCGCGACCTTCCTGACGGTGCTCGGCATCGGTGCGACGGTCGCCGTGCTCGCCGGCGTGCTCGCGCTGCGCAGCGGCTTCCAAGGGCTCTTTCGCGACAACGGACGCGACGACATCGCCGTGTTCCTGCGTCAGGGATCGACGAACGAGGGCGACAGCGCCTTCACGCGCGAGCGCGCCGAGATCCTGACCAAGACGCTCGACGTCTTCGAGCAGGACGCGTCGGGCAAGCCGCTCGTGTCTACCGAGACGTATCTGGCCGTGCGCATGTTCAAGACGGACGGCGGCGAGACGAACGTGCCGGTGCGCGGCGTCCAGCCTACGACGTTCGCGATCTTCGGCGACGACGTCCGCGTGCTCGAGGGCCGGACGTTCACGCTGGGCGCGGACGAGGTCATCGTGGGGGACAAGATCGCAAGCCGCCTGCGCGACGGCGGCCTCGGCGACACGATCCAGTTCAACACGACGCCGTTCCGCGTCGTCGGCGTGTTCCACCACGCGGGCGCGTTCTCGTCGGAGATCTGGGGCGACCGCGATCGTCTGATGGAAGCGCTCGAGCGCCCCGTGCTGAACCGCGTCATCGGCCGCATCAAGCCGGGCGTCGACATCGGCTGGGACGACGAGGACGACAAGCCGAAGAGCGGGCTCGCGCTCCAACTCGACGCGGACCCGCAGGTGCCGTGCAAGGTGATGACGGAGCGGCAGTACCTGATGTCGCAGTCGGCGGCGCTCGGGGCCGTGCTCCTGGTCCTCGGACAGGTGCTCGCGATCATCATGGGCATTGCCGCGGTGTTCACGGCGACGAACACGATGCTGTCCGCCCTCGCGGCGCGTACGCGCGAGATCGGCATCCTGCTCAGCCTGGGCTTCAAGCCGTGGGCGATCTTCTTGTCGTTCCTGTTCGAGTCGATGCTGCTCGGTCTCTTCGGAGGCGTGGTCGGCTGCGTGCTGGCCTATCCGATCCACGGCACCGAAACGGGCACGATGAACTTCAACACGTTCACCGAGGTCGCGTTCGCGTTCCGCCTGACGCCGGAGCTGCTCGCGCAGGCCGTCGGCTTCTCGATCGTGCTCGGACTCCTCGGCGGAGCCTGGCCCGCGTTCCGCGCGGCGAGCATGGAGCCGACGCGCACGATGCGTCGCGAGTGACGACCGGCGCGCGCGCCGCGCGAACTCGCCGTCGTTCCACCGCCGCGGCGGGCACGGCCGACAGGCCGTGACTCGAGACGCCGCGCAGGGCGGGCCTTGCGTGGCCGGGTGCGTCGCGCGCCGGGCAGGATGGGCCGGGTGTGCCGAGCGCCGGGCGCGGTGGCGCAGCGCCTGGCCGACTGCGCCGCGCGCCCGTCAGCGCACCGGCTGCGCGTAGCGCGCGTCGAGCCGCCGCGCCGCGTCGAAGTGCTCGCGCGCTTCCCCCGCGGCGCCGCGTGCCTCGAGCGCCCGCGCCAGGTTGAAGTGCGCCGCCGCGTGCGAGGGCGCGACGCGGACCGCGTGTCGCAGGTGCGTCTCGGCCTCGGCCGCGCGTCCCTCCTCGACGAGCAGGAAGCCGAGGTTGTTGCGCACGTCGGGGTCGTCGGGGAGCCGCTCGACGACGCGCGCGAGCTCGCGCAGCGCGTCGGCGCGGCGCCCGAGCGCGATCTGCACGCTGGCGAGGTTGTAGCGCGTCGCCCCGTCGTCGGGCACGGCCGCGACGGCGCGTTCGAGGTGCTCGACGGCGCGCTCGTATTCGCCGCTTGCAGCGAGCACCTGTCCCAGGCCCTGGTGCGCGGGCGCGGAGTCCGGTTCCACCGTCAGGGCGAGCTCGAACGCGGCGCGCACCGCGCGCAGGTCGCCGCGCGTGGCTTCGATCGCGCCGAGCAGGCACGAGCCCGCGAGGCGGAACGCGCGCACGTTCGGCCGCGGCCAGTCGCACGAGGAAAGGCTCGCGAGCGCGGGAGCGAGCACCGCGGACGCGTCGTCCCAACGCTCCGCGCGCGTCAGCGCCTGCGCGTAGGACTGCGTGATCGTCAGGTCGGACGGAGCGCGCTCGTGGGCGCGTTCGAGGCGCTCGCGGCACCCGCGTTCGTCGCCCTCCAGGTCGGCGAGCAGCGCGAGGTCGTGCTGCATCGACGGCGAGATCCACAGGCCGGCTCCTTCGCAGCGCCCGAGGTGCTCCTTCGCGCGCGCGATCGCCGACGCCGCGAGCGGATCGCCGTGCGCGGCGCGGTCGCGCGCCTCGGCGAGGCTCGCGCGGCCCTCGACCTCGTGCCATCGGATCCACGCGCTGTGCGCGAGCAGAGCGAACAGCACGGCCGTGCACGCGAGCCAGACCTGCCCGGTGGTCGTGATCCGTCCCGAGCGCTTGATCTGCAGCGCGTTCAAGCGCACGTCGCGCCGGGTCAACGCGCGCAGCGCGAGGACGGCGAGGTACGCGAACATTGCCCCGAGCGCGAGCGCCAGGAAGAAGGGGAACGTGTCGTAGAGCCCGCGGACGGCGAAAAGGGTCCCGAGCAGGACCGCGGCCATCAAGAGCTCCTCGTGCAGCGCGAAGTCGTAAGCGTAGGAGAGCTTCGCGGAGCCGAACCGGCCGCGCACGACGGGCGGCGCCGTGAAACCGAAGCGCGGATTGCCGTCGGGGCACGCCGCGACGCAGTCGAGGTCGCGCATGCACGCCGGGTTGACGACGGTGCCGAAGCGTTGGAGCTCCTCGTGCACGCGGATCCCGGACGAGCACGCGGCCGTGCAGCGACCGCAGCTCGTGCAGTCGCCCTTCGCCACGATGCGCCCCGGGGCCACGCGTTCCGCGAGCCCGAACACGGCGCCGTACGGGCAGACGTACGTGCAGAACGAGCGCGAGCCGAGCACCCACACGATGACGAACCCGCACAGCACGAAGGTGAGGATCGACACGAACGGCCCGGGCAAGTTGCGCAGGAAGTCGCTCGTGAGGAACGAGGCCCAGCCCTCCTCGTCGGAGGCGAAGTGGAGCTCCACTGGCGGGAGGCCGAGCGCGAGGCGGTGGATCTGCGGCCACACGAACATGTACCCCGCGGTGAGCGCGGGCACCCAGGCGAGGAGGCGGGCGCGGACCGGCTTGGGCCGCAGCCGCAGCTTCGCGAGCAGCCACGCGCACAGGTCCTCGAGGGCCAGGATGTGGCAGCCCCACGAGCAGAAGAAGCGACCGAAGATCAGCGTCGCCAGCGTCAGCACCGCGAACATGAGGAAGCCCGCGGTGACGATGCCGAGCTCGAACGTGTACATCGCCTCGTTGAGCTCGAGCGGCGCCAAGGTGCGCCCATTCATCTTCCAGTGCGCGACGTGCATCATGATCAGGAAGAAGGTGCACGTGAGGACGATCGCGCGCCGCCGTCCGTAGGACTTGGGGCGCGCGGTCGCGAGCTCGGGCGCGGCGACACCCGCGGCGTCGGCGCCGGGCGCGGTGCGCGCGCGCGCACCGGCGTCGGGTTCAGGGCGGGGTGTCGATCGAGGCACGGCGAACTCCCATCTCGGCGGTCGAGGCAACGGGTCCGATGAAGCCTATTCCGCGCTCGACGGAGCGCCCCTTCGGCATGGGGCCCAGCACGGCGTACGGGGGGTGCGCAGGTGCGCAGGCCGCGGGCGCCGGAGCTGCGCGCTGTTGCGCAGGGCGGTCGGCGAGCGGACGACGCCGGTTTGCGAGCGGGCCGCGCGCTGTTGCGCAGGGAGGTCGGCGAACGGACGACGCCGTTCCGATAGGCGATCGAGCGCGTGCGAGGCCGGGCGTTCGAAGCGTCGTGGAGCTCGGCCGGCGGCATCGCACGGTTGGCCGCCGGAAGGATGCGCTCTATCCTCCCGCGCCTTGAGCGCCTGCCCGAACCCGCCGCTTCCGCGCGCCCGGAACGACCGCGACCGCGACCGCGACCTCGCGGCGCGGCGGGCGCGCGACTTCCACGGACCGACGACGTGAAGGCGTCCGTCGCACCGCCTCGCGGCCGCTTGGAGCTCGCGCTGCACCTCGTGGCGCTCGTCGTCGCGACGTGCATCGCCTTCTGGCCGGCGCTCGGCGCCGAGTTCGTGAACTGGGACGATCGCGAGCTCCTCGTCGAGAACACGGCCTTCCGTGGCTTCACGGCTGAGCACCTGCGCTGGATGTTCACGACGACCCACATGGGGCCGTACCAGCCGCTCGCGTGGCTCTCGTTCGCGCTCGACCACGCCGTCGGCGGGCTCGACGCGCGCGTCTTCCATCGGACGAACCTCGTGCTGCACGCGGCGGGCGCGATCGCGCTCTACTTCCTCGCGCGAAGGGTGCTCGACGACCTCCTCGGGCGCCGAGCGGAGGGCGCGCCGGAGCGCGCAGAGGCTTCGGTGCGCGCGTTCGCGGCCTTCGTCGCGGCGCTACTGTTCGCCGTGCACCCGCTGCGCGTCGAGTCCGTCGCCCGGGCGCCTGAGCGGCGCGACGTGCTCAGCGCGCCCTTCTTCTTCCTGTCGCTCCTCGCGTGGTGGCGCTACGCGCTGGCTCCGGTTGGAGGAGGGCGGCGCGCGTACGCGCTGGCGCTCGCGGCGCTCGTGCTGTCGCTCTCCGCGAAGGCCTCGGCGATCGTGATGCCCGCGCTGCTCGTGCTGCTCGACCTCGGACCGCTCCGCGACGCGGCGCGCGCGCGCGGGATGCGCCGGATCGTGCTGGAGAAGCTGCCGGTGTTCGCGATCGTGGTCCCGTTCGCCTGGATCGCCGCCGTGGGACAGGCGCGCGACTCGACGATGATCGGGGCCGAGATCCACGGGCTCGCGACCCGCGTGGTCCAGGCCTTCTACTCGGCGTGGTTCTACGCATCGCGTTCGCTGTGGCCCGCCGACTTGCAGCCGATGCACCGCATGCCCGCGGTCGAGCGCCTCCTCGAGCCGAGCTACCTGATCCCGACCGGCGTCGCGCTCGCGCTCACGGTGTTCGCGGTCGCGCGTTGGAGGCGGCTCGGCGCTCCCGCGTGGGCGTGGTGCGCGTACCTCGTGATCCTGTCGCCCGTGAGCGGCCTCGCGCAGAGCGGCGCGCAGCTCGTCGCCGATCGCTACAGCTACCTCGCGTGCGTGCCGCTCGCGCTCCTCGCGGCCTGGGGCATCGTCGCCGGCCTGCGGCGCGCGCCGAGCGCCGCGTGGGCCGTCGTCCTCGTCGTCGCGGGCGCCCTTGCGTGGCGGGCGAACGCGCTGACGCGGACGTGGCACGACTCGTGGTCGCTCTGGAGGCACGCGCTCTCCGTCGACGCCGACAACGACACGGCGCTGATCAACCTGGCCGTGCTCGAGCTCGAGACCGCCCAGACGCTCGCCGATCGCGGACGCGCACGGGCGATGCTCCTCGACGCGCGCACGCACGCTGCGCGCTCGGCGGAGCTCCACCCCGACCCGCGCCGCTTCTTCAACCTCGCCGCCACGCACGTCAAGCTCGCCGACTACGACCCCGAGCACGGCGAGGATCACGTGAAGCGCGCCGTCGAGACCGCCGATCACGCGCGCGCGCTCGCGCAGCGCCTCGGCGTGCGAATCGAGCCCAAGTGGGGCGTGATCCACGCGATGGCGCTCTATTACGGAGCACGGTGGGAGGACGCGCTCGCGATCGCGACCGAGACGCTACGCGCGCGGCCGAACGACGCCGACCTGCGCCGGCTCTCGGCGGACGTGCTGGGTCGGCTCGGGCGCGCGAAGGAGGCGCTGACGCTGCTCGAGGAGACGGCGAAGCTCGTCCCCGACGAACCCCTCGTCTGGCTCGATCTCTCGCGTGCGCACGAACGCGCGGGCGACCCGGCGCGCGCGACAGAGGCGGCGCGGAAGGGCCTCGAACGCGCGACGCGCGCGTACGGAGCGCGCGCGAAGGAGCTCACGTGGTACGTCGAGCTCGCGCAACGCGCCGGCGCGCGCTGATGCGTGCCCGTCGTGGCGCCGGAAGGCGCGGACGCGCGCTCCTCACCGCGCCGCCGCGCGCGCGCGCGCGGACTCGACGCACTCGCGCACGCCTTGCTCCAGTCCGATCGTCGGCGCGAACCCGAGGCGCCCGAGCTTCGCGACGTTCGGCACTCGGCGCGCGACCGATCCGGGCGGAGCGGGACGCGGCTCGATGCGCGCGCGGTGGCCGCTCGCGAGCAGGACGAGCTCGGCGAGGTCCGCGATGCGCGTCTCCTCACCGCAGCCGATGTGGTAGACGCCCCCCGCGCCCTGCATCCCGGCGCGCATGCAGAGGCGCACCGCGCGCGCGGCGTCCTCGACGTGCAGGAAGGAGCGCGTCTGCTCGGGGCCGAGCACGACGAGCGGGTCCACCCCTTCGACGCAGCGCGCGACGAGCTCCGGGATGACGTGCGTCGCGGGCATGCGCGGGCCGTAGACGTTGTGGAAGCGCCCGACGACGGGCGCGAAGCCCGCTTCGCGCGCCATCGCGAAGGTGGCGGATTCGCCGGCGATCTTGCTCGCGGCGTAGGACCAGCGCGGCAGTTCGATGTCGCCGATGGAGAGTGCGACGTCCTCGGGCGTCGGGATCGGCACGGTGCCCGCGTCGACGCCGCTCGCGTAGTTCTCGCTCGAGCTCGCGAAGAACACGGCGCGGGCGCGGACCTCGCGCGCGTGCTCCAGCGCGAACAGCGTGCTGCGCAGGTTGACGCGCAGCGTGTCCCACGGCTGCTCATTCACGTACTTCACGCCGACGATCGCGGCGAGGTGGTACATGCAATCGAACGGGCCGGTCGCCGCCGGCGCGTGCGGCCGCGCGGCCGAAAGATCGCACCGCACGACGACGAGCTCGCCGTTCGAGCGCTCCGCGAGCCGGTCGAGGTCGTCCATCCCGCCCTTGAAGCCGCTGTCGAGCGCGACGACCGATCGCCCGTCGGCGAGTAGCTGGCGCACGATCTCGAAGCCGATCAGGCCGGAAGCTCCGGTGACGAGGTCGCGCGGCTTCATGCGCGAGGGCGCGCCCATTCGAGCGCGTGGGGGGCGTTCATCGCGGACCTCCGACGTGTTTGGGGCGCTTCTCTTCCGTTCGGTCGCCGAGATCACCGCGTCCGAACACCTCGATGCGCACGCCCGCGGACGCGAGCGGTCCGGCGAGCACGGGCGCGACCACGTTCCACGGGTCGATCACGAGCGCGCCCGTCGGCACGAGCTCGAGGAGCACCTCGGGCAGCTCGCGCGCGTAGAGCGGATCGGGCAGGCACAGGACGACGACGCTCGCGCCGCGCAGCGCAGTGCGCGGATCCGGCGCGAAGGCGAGCTCGGGCATCTCGTCGCAGCTCGACACGAGCGGGTCCCACGCGACGACGGACGCGCCCTCCTTCAGGAACGCGCGGGCGAGCGTCTCGGTGGGGGAGCTGCGCGTGTCCGCGACGCCGGGCCGGTACGTGACGCCGAGGAGCGCCGCCTTGCGGCCCGCGAGCGCGCCGCCGAAGTGCGCGCGCGCGAGCTCGATCGCACGCAGCGGCATGCGCTCGTTCGTCAGGATGGCGCGGCGCGAGAACGGCAGCTCTGCGCGCACGCCGAGCACCTTCTCCGCGCCGTAGGCCGCGAGCAGCGCGTCCTTCGTCAGGCAATAGCCGCCGACGCCCAGGCCCGGGAGCATCAGGTTGTCGTGCGTGCCCTTGCGGACGCGGATCGAGTGGATGACGTCGAACAGGTCGACGCCGGCGCCCTCGGCGAGGCGCGCCCATTCCTCGACGAACGCGATGTTCACCGCGCGGTAGGAGTTCTCGAGCAGCTTCGCCATCTCCGCCGCGCGCGTCGATTTGTGCCGCCACAGGGGGTAGCGCTCGACGTCGACGAAGCTCGAAAGGAAGTCGCGCGCGAGGTCGGCGCTGCGCTCGTCGATGCCCGCGTACGCCCGCGGGAAGCGGTTCACCGAATCGAGGTAGCCCGGTCCGGGCATCACGCGCTCGTAGCAGTACGCGTAGCGTGGCGGATCGCGCTCGACGTCGAGGCCCTGGTCGCGGCAGCCCGCGACGAGCGCGGGGTACAGCTTCGTGTCGGAGAGCCCGACGGGCAGCGTGCTCTCGACGCAGACGAGCGCGCCGGGCCGCAGGTGCCGACCGATCGTGCGCATCGCGCGTTCGTAGCCCTCGATCGGCATCGAGAGCTCCTCCGTCTGGCCGGGCGCGCGCACGAGGTCGAGGTTGATGCAGCAGACGACGACGTCGCACTCGGCGAGCGCGTGCGGATCCGTGCTCGCGACGAGGTTCCGAGGCTCGTGGCACGCCGTCGCGAACACGCCCGCGAGCGCCGGATCGTCGGCCCAGATCGGCGGGCGGCCGTGCTCGACGCTGTCGACCTTCGCGATGCCCGAAGGCGAGTCCTGTTCGACGCCGACGACGAAGAACGAGCGCTTCCCGCCCTGCGTCATGCGCGCGAGGTTCGCCGCCGTCGCCGTGCCGACGAAGCCGAGGCCGAGGACGCCCACCGTTCGTTCGCCGCGCTGGCGCGCATCCTGCGCCCGGCGCGCGATCTCCACGTGTTTCATGCCTTCACGATCCCCGTCTTCAGCGCGAGGCCGAGCTTGACCTTGTACCACGCGACGCGCACGCCATCCCAGGCCGTGGCGCCCTTCACCGCGAAGGGCACGTGGATCGGGACCTCGACGATGCGGAGCTTCGAGTGGAGCGCGCGCATCATGATCTCGCTCTCGATCTCGTAGCCGCGCGCCGTGAGCGGCATGCGGAAGATCGTGTCCGCCGTGAACGCGCGAAAGCCTGTCTCGGTGTCCGTCAGCCACCTGCCCGTCAGCAGGAACGACAGGATGCGCAGCACGTGGTTGCCGAAGCGGTTGATCGGCCGCGTGCGCAGCGTGCCGAGCATGCGCGAGCCGGAGACGAGCTCCGCGCGCCCGTCGAGAATCGGCTGCACGAGCACCTGGATCTCCTCGGGCAGGTGCTGCCCGTCGGAGTCCATCATCACGACGACGCCAGCGCCGAGCGCCTTCGCGCGCTCGATGCCCTTGATCAGCGCGAAGCCCTTGCCGCGCACGTTCTCGGCCTCGGGCACGTCCGCGCCGGCCGCGCGCGCCGCGGCACCCGTGCCATCGCGCGAGCCGTCCGCCGTGACGACGACGTGGTCGACGAAGGGGCGCGTGCGCGCGACGATCTCCGCGATCGAACGCTCGAGGTTGTACGCGGGCAGGACCGCGACGACGGTGGGGCGGGTCGGCATCGAGTGGGGGAGCTCGCGCCGGTGCGCACGAGGCGGACCCGGGCCGAGTCCCTCCAAGATCTACCGTTTCCGGCCCGCCGCCCGTGCGCAGCTCGGCGTAGTCGGGGCGCTCGCACGGCGCAGGGGCGGTTTGGGACGGTGGGCTGGGGGCTCCGTCCTACGGTCTCCGTTCCCGTTCGGGCCTCCGGGCAGCGGCCCGGTGGCGCGCGGCGTCCGACAGCGGCCCAGCCTCGGCCGTGAAGGCGCGCCTGCCGCATCACGTCGGATCTGCGCGTTCGAACGCGCAGGTCCCCGTGCGCGACGTGCGAGGAAGCCGAGTGGCTCGGGAACCCGGGCTCCTCCCCGCCCGTCTGCTGGAACGACCTGCTCCTCTTCCCGCGGAGTTCATGCCATGTCCCAGCCCGCTCGCATCGCCGCGTCTCGCGGCGTCCTGGCTTTCCTCGTCTCGATCGTGGCCGCGCTGGCTCTCGCGCAGGCATCGAAGGCGCAGTGCACGCCCGTCTGGGAGTCGTTCCCACCCGGGACGGTCGGTGGCTTCCTGCAGGAGGTCTCGGTCTTGTGTGTCGACGAGGCGGCGCCGGGAGGCCCTTTGCTCCATGCAGGGGGAGGATTCCGGTTGCCCGACGGCTCCTTCACCACGATCGCGAGTTGGGATGGTGCCGTGTGGCGTCCGCTCGGGACCGGCGTCGACACGCATGTCTCGACCTTGTGCATGTTCGACGCCGACGGGCCAGGCCCGAACCCGGCGGAGCTCATCGCGGGCGGCAGCTTCACCGTGGCGGGAGGCGTCGCTGCGAACGGCGTGGCGAAGTGGAACGGGACGACGTGGTCGCCGCTCGGCGCAGGCACGAACGGAGCCGTCTTCGCCCTGACCGTATTCGACGAAGATGGACTGGGACCGAACGCGCCCGCGCTCTTCGTCGGCGGCAGCTTCACGACGGCGGGAGGCGCGAGCGCCAACCGGATGGCTCGATGGGATGGAGCGACGTGGTCGGCGCTCGGATCGGGGATGGACACCAGGGTCGCGGCCCTGACGGTCTTCGACGAAGACGGCGCGGGCCCGCTTCCGTCGGCCCTGTTCGCCGGCGGGTCGTTCACGACGGCCGGAGGCTCCGGCGCGAGCTCGCTCGCGCGATGGAGCGGTGGCGCGTGGTCGGCGGTCGGCGGCGGCGTGGACGCGGACGTGTTCGCGCTCACCGTGTTCGACGATGACGATGCGGGACCGCACGCGCCTCGGCTCATCGCCGGCGGCCTGTTCGGCCATGCGGGAGGGAATCCGGCCGTCCGGATCGCAAGTTGGGACGGGAGCGCGTGGAGTCCGCTTGGGCTCGGTGTCGACGGCGGGCCTTTCCCCTCGGTCCTTGCGCTCGCCGTGTTCGACGAGGATGGCGCGGGGCCTGGGCTCTCGACCTTGTGCGCCGGCGGCGGATTGAGCTCCGCGGGCGGCGCGAGCGCGAACTTCGTCGCGCGCTGGGACGGATCGCAGTGGTCGACGCTGGCCTCGGGCCCGTGCCCCACGGAGCCGGGCAATCACGTCGCGTCGCTCGTGCCCTTCGACGACGACGGCACGGGCCCGCATCCCGCGCGGCTCCTCGTCGGGGGCACGTACGAGTGGGACGGAGGACTCGCCCACGCCACGCTCGCCGCGTGGGATGGAGCCGACTGGTCCTACCTCGGTGCCGGGATGAACGGATCCGTGCACGCCCTCAGCGCCTACGACGACGACGGAGCGGGGCCGAACGCGCCCGCGCTCGTGGCCGGCGGCGACTTCTACTTCGCCGGCGGCGCGCTCGCGCGCGGCGTCGCGCGATGGAACGGCGACGCGTGGTCGGGCTTCGACTCCGGCATGATCGGCACGTCCGGTCCAGGCGTGCGGTCGCTGGCGGTCTTCGACGACGACGCCGGCGGGCCGGACCTCCCCGAGTTGATCGCGGCGGGATGGTTCGGATCGGCCGGAGGAGTCCTGGTCGGCTCGATCGCGGCGTGGAACGGCTCGGCGTGGTCCGCGCTCCCCGGAGCGCAGATCGATCCCTCGCCTTCGCCCGAGGTCACGGCGATGGTCGTCTTCGATGAGGACGGTTCCGGACCGACGCCCGCGGTCCTGTTCGCTTCGGGGCTCAGGATCGCGAGTCAGCCCGGTGCCTTCGGGCTCCTCCGATGGAACGGCCACGCGTGGTCCGCCGTCGGCGGGGGCCTCGCAGGCCGTGTGCACGCGCTCGCGAGCTTCGACGAAGATGCCGCGGGCCCGGGGGCTCCCGCCTTGTTCGCCGCGGGCGAGTTCCTTGTCGCGGGCGGCGTCCCCGTCTCGCACGTCGCGCGCTGGAACGGAACGAGCTGGTCCGATGTCGGAGGCGGCGTCGACGCGGCGGTCTTCGCGCTCGCCGTCTTCGACGACGACGATGCGGGGCCCAATCCGCCGGCGCTCCACGCCGGCGGTGCGTTCACGATCGCGGGCGGCGTCGGCGCGTCCCATGTCGCGAAATGGTCGGGCGCGGCGTGGTCGAGTGTCGGAATCGGAACGAGTGCGAACGTTCGCGCGCTGATCGCGTTCGACGCCGACGGCGCGGGTCCCGACCGCTCGACGCTGGTCGCGGGCGGTGACTTCACCAGCGCCGGTGGTGTGAGCGCGAACCGCATCGCGCGATGGGACGGCGCGCTCTGGTCGAGCCTCGGGGCGGGGACGAATGGCGTCGTGCGGGCGCTCTGCATCTTCGACGACGACGGGTCCGGAGCTGCCCCGAACTCGGTCTTCGTCGGCGGCACGTTCAACTCTGCGGACAACCAGACGACCGCGAACCTCGCGCGTTGGGCGGGCTGTGCATCGACGCTCCAGCCCTTCTGTTTCGGGGATGGCAGCTCGGGCCCGTGTCCGTGCCCGAACGTCGGTGCCACGGGACGCGGTTGCCCGAACTCGAGCTTCGCGAGCGGAGCGCAGCTCCTCGTGGCGGGGAACGCGAGTCTGGGCCAGGACACCGTCGTCCTCTCGACGAGTTCGGTCACCGGTCCCGCGTGCATCTTCTTCCAGGGGACGAACGTGATCGCGCCGCTGCCGATCGACGACGGCCTCGGTTGCGTCGGCGGCGCCTTGATCCGACTCGGCACGAAGCCCGTCTCCGCGAAGGCGAGCTCGTACCCGCAAAGCGGCGACGCGCGAGTGAGCGTGCGCGGCCAGGTCCCGCCGCCCGGAGCGACGCGCTACTACCAGGTCTTCTATCGCAACGCCGCTCCGGGGTTCTGCGCGCCGGCGACGTCGAACCGGACGAACGGCGTGGCGATCTCCTGGTCGTACTGACGTCGGCTCCGCTCGCGAGGCGCGCGGCGCCCCGAGACCGACGCGGATTCTGGGGGGAGGGGTGAAGTGTGCGCGCGAGCGCTCTCGGGCCCGATTCCGGCACCGGGCGGCGGTGCGACGGGCCTTCCGCGCTCGTTTCGACCTTCCTTGCCCCGCTCCGATCCGTGCGCGCGGAGGAGCGGGCGTTCGTGCTCTCCCGCCGCCGGCCGGTCGCCGTCGGCGCGCCCTTCGAGGACCCCCCCAACGCTCCCCGGAGGCCCCATGAGCATCGTCCGTCCCCTGTTCCTCGTCGCCGCCACCGCGGTCGTCGGTCTGTCGTCGGAACCCGTGCCGCGCTCGGTGGAGCGCGAGCTCGACGCGCAGGCGCGTTCGGCGCACGTCCGCGTCGCAGGCGCACGCTCGATCTCGTCGCTCGCGTCGTCGAGCGCCGCACACCCGTGGCGCGCGCGGTGCGCCCGTTCCGAGTTCGCGGGAGGCACCCCCAAGCGGAGCGCGGAGCTCGAGCCGCGCTCTTCCGACGAAGGTGAGCGCGCGGCGCAGGGCGTCGGCGACGACGAGCGCACGTCGTCCGCGCCGACCGCGGGCGACGACGAGCGCGCAGCACGGTTCGCGCCGCACGGCTCCGCAGCGAGTTCCGCAATGGCCGACGAGCTCTTGAACGCGCTGCGCACCGCGCGCCAGCCCGGTCTGCGCGCGCTCGCCGACGCGGGTGAGCCGTTCCTCGAGCTCCTGCCGCTCGACGCGCTCCGCGACGTCCGCTGCACGGAGCGCGAGCTCGTGCTCTCGTTCGACACCGGCCTGGAGGACGCGCTCGTCGTGACGATCCCGGGCCGGACGGAGCAAGTGCTCGACGCCGACGAGGACGATCCCGACCCGCTCCGCCACGGCCGCGCCGTCGCGCTGCGCAGCGAAGAGCACCGCTTGCGGATCGGACGCGAGCTCCGCTTCCGCCTCGACGCGCACGGCATCGCCGGCGTGCGCGCGCGGGCGACCTCGAAGTGGTCAAGGGCCCGTTCCACGTCGACCTCGACCTGCGCACGGAGCTGCGCGCGGGCGAGGCGCACGACCGCTACGGCCGCCCCGTGCTCGCGACGGACGCGGAAGGCCACGCGCTCCGCGTCGACGGGCGCTGGCAGGTCGAGTCGCACGCGACGTGGATCGTGCTCGAGGCGCTCGGACACCGGGTCGAGGTCGGGTTGTAGGCGGGCGGGGAGTGGGCGCGCACGCTCGCTCCCGCCCGCGCGGATCCAATCGAATCTCGCCGTCCCCGCTCCGCGGTCGCGCGCTATGATGGGCGCGCCGGGTGGGGGACCTGGCGCACGTCGAGCCACAGGATGCGTCGTTCCCAGGGTCTCCCGCTCCACCGCGTACGTCGGCGCTCCCGCATGCTCGTCGCCGGTGTCGTCGCCGCGGGACTCGCCGCGCGCGGGTTCGCGTGGCCGCGCGCGCAGACGGAGCCCGTCGCCGCGGCGTCCACGCCGGCGGTCGCGCTTCCGGACGGCGCGCTTCCGGACGGTGCGCTCGCCGCGCCGCAGCCGCAGGAGCCCGTCGCGCCCGCGCCGTTCTCCGTCCGCGGCGCCCTGCGACTGCGTTGGCGCGGGCGCGCGACGAACGACGAGAGCGATCAGGACGCGTACGCATCGCTCGCGCTCGACGGCGGGGATTCGGCGCGCGACGCGTGGACGTGGCGGCTCGACGCGCAGGCGATTGGCGACCTGGACGGACGCAGTGCGGCGGGGTCCGGCTTCGGTTCGATCGCGGACGCTGAGGGCGGCGACGTGCGCGGATACGTGTACGAGGCCTACGCGGAGCGGCACGACGCGCCCGAGTTCGCGTCGCTGCGCGTGGGGCGACAGACGGATTGGGAGACACCCGTGCTCGTCGCGTTCGACGGCGTGCGCGCGGTGACGCGGCCCGGCGGGAGGGCGCGCGCGGAGCTCGGCGGCTTCGGCGGCGCGACGGTGCGCCAGCATGCGGACGACGTCGGCGGGGATCCGTTGCTCGGACTGTGGGGCAGCTGGCGGCCGTGGCGCTCGGCGCGGTTGCGCCTGGACTGGCTGCACGTCGAGGACGACGAGCGCTTCGGCGCGGAGCAGGACGACTTGCTGCAGTTGGCGCTCGGACAGGGGCTCGGCGAGCACGCGCGCGTCGACGCGTCGTGGTCGCGCCTCGAGGGCTCCGACCGCGACGTCCGCGTGCGCGCGGCGTGGAGCGACGCGGAGCGCGACCTCGCCGTGCTCGCGTCGTGGACGCGGCTCTTCGAGACGCAGGGTGTCCTCGCGCGCGAGCTCGATCCGTTCAGCGACGCGCTGCTCGAGCTCGAGCCGTACTGGGAGGGTCGCGTGACCGTGTCGAAGGGCTTCGGCACGCGCTGGCGCGCGTCCGCGGGCGCGGAGCTGCGCCGGCTCGTCGACGACGGCGACGAGGGGCTCTACAACCACGAGTACGAACGGGTGTGGGCGACGACGACGCTCGCGCGGCTGCCGTTCGAGCTCGAGCTCGCGCTCACGGGCGAGCGCTGGGACGGCGGCGGCGACGGCGTCGACACGTGGGGCGCGGACCTGTCGCGGCGCTTCGACGACGGCGCGCAGCTCTCGATCGGTACGGCCTACGCGCTCTATCGCCTCGACCTGTTCCAGCTCGAGGAGCGCGAGGACGTGCGCACGTGGTTCGCGCGGTGGCGCGAGAAGCGCGGCGCGGGGTGGAGCTGGGACCTCGGCTACGAATACGAGGACGATCCGGGGCAGGACTTGCAGACTCTGCGCGTGGGGGGAACGTGGACGTTTTGAGCACGCTGCGACGTGGGTTCGTCTCGTCGATCGCGCGCGCGCGCGCGGCCTGGTCGTTCGTCCTTCGTCCGCCGGGGCGCGCGGCGCGTTCGCTGGCGGACGGCGCGACGCGTTCGCTGCTCGCGCGGGCCACGTCGTCTCCGCTGTGCGTCGAGGAGAGTCCGGAGGCGCGCCGCTCGCGGACGGCGCGGTACGCGTGCGTGCTCGGCATGCTGCTCAGCGCGAGCGGCTGCATGTTGCTCGACGCGTTCGGGGGGACGCGGCGCTACGCGTTCGAGCACGCGACGCACGTGAAGGGCGAGGGGCTCTCGTGCGCGGACTGCCACGACGACGCGCTCGCGATGGACGAGCTCGCCGCGCCGCGGGCGGAGACGTGCTCGAGCTGCCACGACGCGCTCGACGCGCAGGCCGAGCCCGATCGGCGCGTCGCGAGCCTCTTCGGCGAGAGCGGCTTCCGCGCGGCGCACGCGAGCGCTCAATCGGCCGAGGTGCGCTTCCCGCACGGGCTCCACGCGCAGCGGTTCACGTGCGCCGAGTGCCACCCCGGGCTCTCCTCGAACGAGGACGTGCGCGCACTCGAGCCGATGGCGATGCAGGCCTGCACGGACTGCCATGCGCGCGAGAAGGCGCCGAATGCGTGCTCGACGTGCCACACGACGATCGACGACGTCTGGACGCCGCCGAGCCATGAGACCGCCTGGACCGCGCACCACGGCCTCGTCGCGCGCTCGGCGAGCGAGCGCACGGCCGATCGCTGCTCCTTGTGCCACCAGGAGTCGACGTGCCTCGCCTGTCACGCCGACGAGCAGCCGAAGAACCACACGCTCCTCTTCCGCGAGCGCGCGCACGGCGTCGTCGCGGCGCTCGACCGTCAGAACTGCGCCGCGTGCCACACGCCGGACACCTGCGATCGCTGTCACCGCGAGGAGCGGCCGCGCAGCCACACCGCGAGCTTCGGCGGCTCGTTCGCGGGACACTGCCTCGGGTGCCACCTCCCGCTGCGCGAGGAAGGGTGCGTCACGTGCCACAAGTCGACGCCCGGACACCGCGCGACGCCGAAGCCCGACGACCACACGCCGGTGATGAACTGCCGGCAGTGCCACGGCATCGTCGCGGCGCTGCCGCACGCCGACAAGGGAGACGACTGCAATGCGTGCCACCCCTGAGCGCGGCGCGTCGGTCGCGCGACTCCCGGGCGCGGAATCGTGCGCCATGCGCGTGCGAGCCTTCGACCCGGGCGCGTTCGTCCCCTGCACGCGAACGAGGGAGCGCAGCACTCGCGCGTCGCTCTCGCTCCTCGCGCTCGCCGCCGCACTCCTCGCGGCGCTCTTCGGCGACACGGCGTGCGGCGGCGGCGGAGCGAGCGCGCCCGCGGACCCGGCGCCCGAGCCCGACGTGCTCGCGCTTGGCGCGCCCGCGCCGGGCGTCGTCGTTTCGATCGTCGCGGTCGATGGCGGCTCGGGGCCGTCCGGCCGCTTCCGCCCCGGCGACCGCCCGCGCGTGCGCTTCACGTTGACGAAGCGCGACGGCGGGTCGTGGGGGCTCGGCGAGATGGACGAGGGCCGCATCCTCGTGTCGGGCCCGACGTTCTCGTACCAGCGCGTGATCGCCGAGCAGACGGACGTCGTCGCGCGCGCGGCGAAGCTCGGCGACGGGAGCTACTCCTACACGTTCGCCACGCCGCTCCCCGACGAGTACTTGACGCCCTACAACGACACGGACGCGTTCGGTCCGAACGACGGCGAGCTCGCGGGGACGCCGCTCCAGGACGGCACGTACACGGTCGGCCTCACGCTCGCGTGGCGCCACGAGTACGACGGCGCGCCGAAGCTCGATGCGGGCGAGACCGTCGCGCACTTCCGCATCGGCGGCGGCACGACGCTCGTCCCACGCGACGTGGTCGGCCAGGCGAACTGCGAGGCGTGCCACGTCGAGCTCTCGGCGCACGGCGGACTGCATCGCGACGTCCGCGCCTGCGTCCTGTGTCACACGGTCGGCGCCGAGGACCGGAACGACTCCGCGATCGCGGGCGGCACGCCCGGGGTGACGATCGCGTCGAAAGTGCTCTTCCACAAGCTGCACTCGGGCCGGCACCTGCCGAGCGTGCTCGGCATCCGCACGCTCGCGGACGGCTCGCGCGACTACACGCCCGCCGGCACGCCGTACGTCGTCGTCGACGGCGAGACCGGCGCGCACGATTACTCGAACGTCGGCTTCCCGGTGTGGCCGAACCGATCGATCCCGATGCCGCGCAACTTCGGTTGGGGCGCGCTCACCGACGAAGCGAAGGCGAAGGACGAGCTCTTCCGGACGGGCATCACGAAGTGCGACGCGTGCCACGGGGATCCCGACGGCGACGGGCCGATCGAAGCGCCGTCGCAGGGCGAGACGGTGCACGCGCAGCCGTCGCGCGCGGCTTGCGGCGCGTGCCACGACGACGTCGATTGGGCGCTGCCGTACGACAAGGGCAACTTCAGCGTGATGCCGCCGCAGGCGGACGACGGCGTGTGCCGTGAGTGCCACTTCGTCGAGGACGACTTCGTGCCGACGATCTCGACGAAGAGCGCGCACTACCACCCGCTCGTGAACCCGACTCACAACCCGTTCGTCGGGGAAGCGCTGCGGGTCGCGCTCTTCACGGCGGGCGAGGGTTCCGCGAGCGACCACGACGGCACGCTGGATCCGGGTGAGACGGTCGAGCTCGCGCTGTGGCTCGTCGACGACCAGGGCGCGGACGTCGCGGCGTCGACGCTCGGCGGGCTGACGGCCGTCCTGTCGGGCCCGAGCACGAACGCGAACCTCGTGCGCGAGCTCTCGATCCCGAAGGCGCTCCTCGCTGGGGCGCCGCCATGGACCTTCGACGTGCCGGAGCGCGTGCACTTGGAGCGCCTCGGAGCTTCGACCGCGGCGCCGAACGAGACGTTCACGACGTCGCGCGCTCCGCACGTCGACGTCGAAGGAGCCGTGACGCAGGTGTTCGCGCGCGTCGCGAGCGGGCCCTCGACGACGCTGACAACGGACGCACGCCGAGCAGAACTTCGTCGACGTCGCGAACGCGGCCAGCTTCGCGCGCGACGACGGACTCGTGATCGACGACGGCGTCGCGGGGGGCTCGAGGAGTACCTGCGGGTCCAGCACGTCGAGGGGAACCGCGTGTGGTTCTCGTCGCCGCGCACGCCTTCGTACGCGTCCGGGCTGCGCTCGGGCCACGCCGCGGGCTCCGAGGTGCGCCTCGTCGGGCTCGCCGAGCTCGCGCGCGGGACGCAGTACGCGTTGGACGCGGCGAGCGGCGCCGTGCAGGAGGTCGGCGAGGTCGGCGACGGCGTCGTGCTCGTCGCGAGCTACACGGCGGCGCTGCGCGTGCCCGATCGGTACCCCGAGGCCGCGAACGGATCGCCCGACGTCGGCTCCGAGCGCGGCGAGTGGGCGGGTTCGGCGCTCGTCGACGGCACGTATCGGCTGACGCTCTCCGCGTGGAAGGACTTCGACTACTTCTCGCCCGGGATCGTGACGCGCTACCGCGCGTCGACGCCGGCGGCGAGCGTCGAGCTGCTCGTCGGCGACGCGACGACGCTCGCGCCGTACTCGAAGGTGAGCGCGGGCGCGAACTGCACGGCGTGCCACCAGGAGCTCTACTACCACGAGGAGAACTACCGCGGCTTCGACGCGTGCATCGCGTGCCACGGCAACGCGGGCGCGGAGGACGTGCCCGCGTACGTCGCGGCGAACGCGCCGGCGACGCCCGGCAACACGGTCGACTTCCGCCACCTGCTGCACGCGATCCACGGGAGCTCGTTCCGCGCCAACGCGCTCGACGTCGTGACGAAGGGCAGCGCGCCGTGGCCCGACTCGTTCGGCACGCGCAGCTGGAGCGACGTCCTGTTCCCCGCGCTCCCGGCGCGCAGCGCGGCGTGCGCGAAGTGCCACGGCGCCGCGAACACGGCGTGGACGGAGCTCGATCCGCCCGCGCACCCGGACGGGCAAAGCGCGCCGACGCAGCTGTGGCGCACGTCGTGCGCGGGCTGCCACGACTCGAGCACGGCGAGCGCGCACGTCGACCTCCACACGGCGCCGGACGGGGTCGAGGACTGCGCGAGCTGCCACGCGCCGGGAGGCGAGCTCCCGATCGAGGCCGCGCACGACGTGCGGTGAGCACAGGACGTTTCGACCGTACGCGCGCCGTGCGGGGTTCCGCTCCTCTTCCGTTCCGCCCACCCTGCTGTTGCATCGCCCCAGCCTCGGGACCGTCCTCGGCCTCCGCGCTGGACTGCGTCTCCCCGAACGACTGACGGATCGGACGGCGTCCGCTTCGTCCTCCGGGGCCATCGGGAAGCGCAGGCGCGCGAGCAGGTTCGTCTGAAGGCCAACGTGAGCGTCGGGGCGGAACTCGATGGGTGGTGAGGGGGTTCGAGTTCGGCGCGCGCCCGCGTGTGCGCGGCCTCGTCGGGCGACATACACTCGTTGCGTGCCCGACCTGCACGTGGAACCGTATCGTTCGCTCGTCCGCGCCGGTCTCTTCGCGGACGCGTCGTCCGCCGCGGCGCGCGAGCCGGAAGAGCTCTACGCCCGGGCCCATGCCCGAACGATGGCCGGCCGAGAGGCGGAGGCTCGTTCGGACTTCGAGGCCTGCCTCCCCGCACTAGGTGACCGCGCGCGGATCGAGCTCGCCCTGCTCGACATCCGCCAGCGGAGCGCGCTGCCCGCGGCCCGCGACACCGCCGAGCGCATCGCGGACCTCGCGCCGCCAGGAGCATGGATCGCTGCGCGCGCGCGCCACGTCCTCGGGCTGGCGGAGGGCAAGTTGAGGCGCACGTCGGCGTCCCTCGAAGCGTTGCTCTCCGCGCTCGACCTCTATCGCGCCGCGGGCGACCGTCAGGGCGCCGCGGAGGTTCACGACACGCTCGGCTCCGTCTTCGCTGCCCAGGGTCGGATCGAAGTGGGGGTGAATCACTACGCGCTCTCGCTCGTCGGGAAAAACCGGACGGGGGACCGGTACGGAACGGCGGTCACGCTGGGCAACCTAGGTCGCCTGCACTTGCGCGCCGGCCGTGCCGGCGACGCCATCGAGTGCTTCGAGCTCGATCTCGAGCTCGCGCGTGAGCTCGGCGACGAGCGCGGCGTCGCGCGCATGCACGAGGACCTCGGCCGCGCCTACCATCTCCTGGAAGACGGGGGGCGTGCCCGTGCCGCGCTCGAGCGCGCGCTCGAGCACGCGCGCGCGCACGGGTTCGGCGACGTCGAGTTCTTCGCGCTCGTCGATCTCGCCCGAGTGCAGATGGCGGACGAAGACCTCGACCCCGCGGCGTCGAGCCTCGCGCGCGCGAAGTCGCTCCTCGGCGACGGCGAGCCTTATCTGCGCACCTTGTTCGCGTCCGTGCAGGGCGAGCTCGCGTTTCGGCGCGGCGAGCCCGGGGCGCTGGAGGCGCTGACTGGCGTGGCGCGCGAGTTCGAGGCCGCGGATCTGCCCGACCTCGAGATCCCGTTCCTGATCGCGCTGGCCGGCGCGTTCGCCGAGACTGGCTTGAAGGAGAATGCCGAAGCGTGTCTGCGGCGCGCCGGGAAGCGCGCGCGCTCGGACGGCTATGCTCGCTACTTGCCGCGCATCCGTGAGGCGATGGCGCAGCTCGACCTCGTCGAGAGCACGGTCGAAGAACGGGGTCGGTTCGCGCTCACGCCGGAGGCCAGCGCAGACCTCGCACGCGCCGGTGGAGGAACCGCGGATGGCTACGTGCGCGTCCGTTCGCTCGGCAAGGGCGCATTCGGCGAAGTGTTTCGCGCGTACGACCCGCTCCGCGGCCATGACGTCGCGATCAAGCGGCTCGCGCTCGACGGCGTCTACGACCTCGACCGCCGCCGGCGGATGATCACGTCGGCGCGGCTCGAGCTCGAGGCCGTCTCTCGGCTCCGTCACCCCGGGATCGCGCGCGTCCACGCCTTCGGGACCGATGCCGAAGGCGCCACCTACGTCGTGCAGGGTTCATCGACGGCGAGCCGCTCCGCGCGCGGATCCCGCGCGGTCCGATCGCAGCGCCCCTCGACGTGGTGATCAACGCGGCGAAGATCGCGCACGCGCTCGCGCTCCTCCACGACCAGCGTGTCGTGCACCGCGATCTGAAGCCGGAGAACGTGCTCCTGCGCCGCGCGAGCGGCGATCCGGTGCTGATCGACTTCGGCATTGCACACGTGCCCGACCCGAGACACCAGCTCTCCGAGGGCTTCATCGTCGGGACGATCGAGTACATGTCTCCGGAGCAAGCCGCCGGCAAGAGCGTCGAGGGAGGGGCGGACGTCTACGCGCTCGGCGTCGTCGTGTACGAGTGGCTCACGGGGGTGCGTCCGATCCGCTTGCCACGGACGAACCTCGCGGAGCTCGCCGAGGAGCTGCGGAAGCGCGAGCCGACGCCGATCGAGGATTGGCGGCCCGGCCTTCCGATCCAGCTCGTCGAACTCCTCGACCGCATGCTCGCGAAGAAGCCGGGCAAGCGCCCGACTGCGCTCGAGGTCGCCGAGGCATTCGAGGACGTCACGCGCTCGCTGCGGAGGGGGACGGCGCGGCCGTGATCGGAAGGGCAGCGGGGCGCGGTTCGCCGACGTCCTGATTCGTGCTGGTGCCGCCCGGACGCCGTGTCCTGGTCGTCGATGAGCGTGTGCCCCGTCGTGCGCGTTCGTGCCCTTCTGGACGGACGCACCGATTGCGGTGACTGCCTCGTCATCGTGACTTCACGCCCCGCTCCCGGTGGTGAAGACCTCACCGCGGTGCTCCCCGTCTGAGGCAGATCGCGGCC
The DNA here is from genome assembly GCA_016714045.1 of Planctomycetota bacterium. Classification (GTDB taxonomy): domain Bacteria; phylum Planctomycetota; class UBA1135; order UBA1135; genus JADJNY01. Next base: position 807,462 of record JADJNY010000002.1, read on the forward strand.
TTCACCTCTGCGAAGGCGGCACGCCCTCGCCGTGAGCCGCGAACTCGTGCGCGATTCAGGCGAGTTCGCATCCGAACAGGAGTCCTTCCTGGGGCGCCGATTCGCGGCACATTCCGGACTCCGGGCGCGGTCGAACGAGGCGTGGGACTGAACGGTGGCCCGCGCGCCTCGCGAGCGTGAGGGTGCGCCGCCTCAGCTCCCGCGCTCGACCCGCGTCATCAACGCCGGCAGCCGATTGGGATCCGCCGTCTCCGCGAGGCTTCCGCGGCCGCGCTGCACGTACGCGCGCGCGGGCTCGAACAGGTTGCGCGGGCCGGGCAGGCCCGAGCGCTCGAAGAGCTCCTTGTCGTGCACCGGGTCGAGCACCTGCACGATGCGGCTCGCGACGTACGGGCGCAGCGCGGCTTCGACGAGCTGGCGCACGAGCTCCGACCCGCGCGGGCCGACGATCGTGACGTGCACGGGCTCGTGGAAGAGCAGGTCGACCGCGCGCGCGTAGCCCGCGACGAAGTGACCGTAGCGCTTGTAGTCCTGCGCGAAGCTCTCGAGCGTCGCGCGCGCCGTGTCCGCGTAATCGTCCTCGCGCACGAGCGCCGCGAGCCGCAGGAGCGCCTCGGCCATGACCGAGTTCTCGAGGATCGACCGATTGCGCCGCCGCAGACCGCCGTAGGCGCTCGGGTCGTACGGCGTGTCGTAGAAGCCGCCGGTCGGGCTCTGCAGGTTCTCGATCGTCCAATCCGCGAGGCGCTTCGCGGGGCGCAGGTAGCGGCTCTCGCCTGCGTACTGCAGCGCGTCGACGAGCGCGCGCAGCACGTATGCCTGGTCCGACAGGAGCCCGGGCAAGTGGTACATGCCGTCCCAGTAGTGGTAGACGCCGCGGTGCTCGTCGAAGAGCTCCTCGACGATGAAGTCGAGCGTCGCGAGCGCCTGCTCCTTGTGCTTCGGCTCGCGCAGCACCATCGACGCCTTCAAGAGCGACGACGCGGCGATCGCGTTCCAGTTCGCGAAGAGCGTCGGATCGCACGGCGGCGCGCCCATCGCCTTGCGCTGTTCGAGCGTCAGGAGCCGCGCGTACGCGGGGTGCGCGTCCTGGCTGCCCTTGAACGCCTTGTGCTCGAGGTCGAGCAGCGTGCCGTACATCCAGCGCAGGATGCCCTCCGCGGTCTGCCGGTACGACTCGTCGCCGAACACCTGGTGCGCTTCGAGGTAGACGTGCAGGCGCTGCGCGTTCGAGTCGAGCATCTTCTCGTGGTTCGGCACGCTCCAGTCGGGCTGCGTCGCGTAGCGGTAGAACCCGCCCTCGACTCTGTCGTGGATCTCGCCCTCCTGCATGCAGCGCAGCGTGCGCCGGACGAGCTGGAGCATCGCCTGATCGCCCGTCTGCGACCAGCGCACGAGCGCGAAGTCGAGCGCTTCCGTGTTGGGGAACTTGTGCTCGCGTCCCCATCCGCCCCATTGCGGGTCGGCGTTCTCGAGCACGGTGCGCGCGACCTGCTCGACGATCTCGAGCGACAGCTGCGGCGTGCGCGGTCCGACGCGCGGTCCGCGCGCGCCGTCCTCCTGCTTCTGGCGCTCCTCGAGCTCGGCGATGCGCAGCTTGATGAGCTCGCGGTTCTTCACGTAGTAGTCGGCGACGAGCTGGAGCCGCGCGACGAGCTCGTCCGCCTCGAGGTACGTGTCCGCCGCGAGGAGCTCGCCCGTGTCGTCGAGCCACGCGAGCGTCGGCCATCCGCCCTTCGAGTAGCGCGCGTCGAGGTCGGGCCGGCGGTCCTTGTCGACCTGGATCGCGACGAAGCGGTCCTTCACGAGCGCTTGCACGCGCGGATCCGCGAACACTTGCCGGTCGAGCTCCTTCGAGAAGCGGCACCACGCCGCGCGCACGAAGAGCAGCACGGGCACGCCGCGCGCTCGCGCTTCGGCGAACGCTTCGTCGCACCAATCCCACCAACGCAGGGAGGCCGCCATCGTCGGAGAAGCTACGCCTCGCGCCGCGGAGGTTCCATCCTCACGGCGGAGGACGAGCGCGTCACTCGGCCTGGCGCTGGCCGGGCTCGACGAACTCGGGCAGCGGCACGCTCGCCCAATCGACCTTGGGGCAGTGCGCGTAGAGCTGGTCGAGCTCGTAGTAGGCGCGCGCCTCGGGCTGCTGGATGTGCACGACGACGTCGACGTAGTCCATGAGCACCCACCAGCCGAGGTCGCCGCCCTCGGCGCGCGGGTGCGTCTCGCCCAGCGCCTTCAAGCGGATGTGGATCTCGTCGTAGAGCGCCTTCACGTGCGGACGCGAGAGACCCGAGATGACGACGACGTAGTCGGCCACCTTGATCTGCTCGGCGACGTCGTAGACCTGGATGTCCGTGCCCTTCTTGCGGTCGGCGAGGGTGGCGGCTGCGGCGGCGATCTCGAGCGGGGTGATGGCGGGCTCCTTGGGGAACGAGGGCGGGGATTCTACCGTCGGAAGCTCCGCCCGCGAGGGGGCAAGCGTCGCGAGCCCGCCTGCCGCTCCGAAAGGGCGTTTCGCGGCACGCGGCGCGTGTTCAGGGCTTGGGGGGCGGCGTTTCGCCGAGCGCGGCCCGCTCGCGGCGCTTCAGCCAGGCCCGGCCGAGCACGATCAGCACGAGCGCGATGACCGCGAAGAAGAGCCAGAGGTGCAGGTCGTGCACGCGATCCTTGAGCACGTCGATCTGCCCGCCGAACAGCTTCCCGAGGTAGATCGAGGCCGGGACGGATACGAGCACGCCGAGGCTGTCCAGGAGCAGGAACCGCCAGTAGCTCATCTTCATCGTGCCGGCGACGAAGTAGCCCGGGATGCGCAAGCCCGGCAGGAAGCGGCACGTGAACACGGCCTGGTTCCCGTGCGCCGCGAAGCGCCGTTCGAGCGCGGCGAAGCGCTCGGGGTGCAGGACCTTCGCGATCCACTTCGACTTGAGCGCGCCGAGGCCGTAGCGGCGTCCGAGCCAGTACGGGATCGAATCGCCGATCAAGATCGCGGACGAGCACACGAGCGTGATCTTCACGAACTCGACCTCGCCCTTGTGGAGGAGGATGCCCGAGCCGATCAGCGCGACCTCCTCCGGCGAGGGCAGGCCCAGGCCGCAGAGGAAGAGGAACGCGAACGGCGCGAGGTACGGGAACTCCGTGAAGACCCCGAGCACTCGGTCCAGCGTGTCGGTGTAGGCGAAGAACACGGGGCAGAGATGCTAGCGGCATCTCGATCGCCGGCCAGCGGAAAGCGGACGGCGCGTCCGGGGAGCGCGGTTCCCGAGGCGCTTCGAGGCGGCTCGAGCCGGCCGCGCGGGGGGGCGGCGGCGCGCGGGAGCTCCTCCCGCGGTCACCGGTCGTGCGCGTGGAGCTCCTCGCGCCGTGCGCGCGCCGCGCTGGCCGCTTCGGCCGCGTCCGGGTCGCCCTTTCGGGCCGCGAGCTCGTACGCGCGCGCCGCCTCGGCGTACAGCTCGTCCGGCGTGCCGCGCCACGGCCGCTCGCTCTCCGGCACGACGCCCGCCGCTGCGACCTCCGCGAGGTAGGCGAACAGCACGCCGCGCTCGAAGGAGAGCGCGCCGTGTCCGTCCGCAGTCGCCGCGCCGCGGTCGAGCGCGTCGAACGCGGCCTGCATCCAGAGCCGTCGGAGCGCGGGATCCGCCTCGCGCTCGACCGCGGCGCGTTCGTACGCGAAGTGGCGCGCGAGGAAGATCCAACCGCCGGGCGCGTCGGGTGCGAAGTCGAGCGCGCTCGCGGCGAGGGCGTACCCGTCCGCGTGGCGTCCGCGCCGCCACGCGTGGTCGGCGCGCGCCCACTGCACGTTCGCCGCCGTGTTCGCGAACGGGCCGAGCAGACGGCGGAGCACGGGCACGGGCTCCGTCTCCTCCGGCGGGCGGAACGCGAAGGGCGCCGCGACGAGCGCGACCGCGACGCCCCACAGCGCGAACCGCGCCGGACCGGTGCGCAGCCGCTCGAGCCGTTCGCGAAGGCGCGTCATCGCGTGCGCCTCCACGCCGCGCGGCTCGCGGACGCGAGCACGACGCCGAGCGCCGCGAGCACGGCGGCGCCGGCGAGGAGCTCGACGCCGGGCCAGGCGGGCACACGGGCGCGGCTCGCGACGTCGAGCGCGTCGAAGAGCCCGCGGCCCGGGAGCCACGCGGGATCGAACCCGGCGAGGCCCGGCACGAGCGCCAGCGCGAACGTCCCCGCGGCGGCGATCGCGGGCGAGAGGAACGCGGCGAGGCCGAGCGCGACCGCGCTCGCGGCGACGACGAGCGCGAGGAGCCGAAGCGCGAGCACGACGCTCGCCGCGCGCGCGTCCTCGACGGGGCGCCACGCGCGCGCGGTCTCGGCCGCGAGGAACACGCGCGCGTCGGGATCCGTGAGCGAGAGCGCGAGGACGAGCTCGCCCGCGCCCGCCGGGACCTCCGCTTCGATGCGTCCGCGTGCGCCCACCCGCGCGCGGGCCTCGCGCGCGGATGAACTCGGCTCGCGGGCCTCGCTCGCGGACGAGCGCGACGCGCCCGCGCGCTCGAGGCGCAGCACGACCTCCGTCGCGGGGCCTGCGCCGGTGCCGAGCACGAGCTCGACCTCGAGCCGCGCGCCCTTCGGGAGCTCGGCGCGGCCGAGCGAAGCCGTGTACGGCGCGCGGCCCGTGATCCAGCCCGAACGGGGGAGGCGGAGCTCGCCCGCGTCCTGCAGGCTCGCCTCGCGCGCGCGACCGAGCTCGCACGCGGCCGCCACGAGCGCCACGAGCAGCGCGCACGCGCCGACGTGCCCCAGGTTCGTCGCGCCGACGATGCCCGCGCGCGGCGCCGCGCGCGGCGCGAGGAAGTCGAGCTCCCCCGCGCGCCACAGGGCGAACGTGCGCGCCGCGCGCAGCACCGCGAACGGGACGAGCACGAGCGCCGTCGCGGTCCACAGCGCCTCGCGCGCCGCCGCGGCCGCGCTCGGCGCGTTCGCAGCGAGCAGCGTCGCGAGCTCGGCCGCGCGCGACTCCTCGCGCCAGCGCAGGAGCGCCGCCAGCACGGCGACGATCGCGAGCGCGAGCGGCGGGGTCGCACGGAAGAGCGCGAGCCGCGCGAGCGTCGTCGCCCAGCCGTGCGCGCTCACGCGGCGGACCCCGCGCGGTGCTCCGGGTCGTGCGCGTGGCGGCGGTAGAGCTCGAGCAGCGTCCCCGCGCCGAGGACCGCGCGCGGCGCGCCGCGCTCGACGATGCGTCCGCCGAGGAGCACGCAGAGCTCCTCGCAGCCGTCGACGAGGTCCGAGAGCAGGTGTGACGCGAGCACGACCGTCGTCCCGTTCGCGCGCGCCTCCGCGAGCACGCGGTCGAGCACCGCGAAGCCCGGCGCATCGAGCCCCGCGGTCGGCTCGTCGAGCAGGAGGAGCTTCGGCCGCGCGATCCAGGCCTGGGCGAGCCCGAAGCGGCGCAGCATCCCGCGCGAGAACCGTCCGAGCGGCGTGCGCGCGCGGTCGCGGAGCTCGACGAGCTCGAGCAGCCGGTCGCACTCGCGCTGGCGCTCCGCGCGCGGCATGCCCTGCAGCGCCGCGGCGAGGTCGAGCGTCCCGCGCGCGCCGAGCTCGCGCGGGAAGGGCGAGTCCTCGGGCAGGTAACCGATCGCGCGGCGCACGTCGCGATCGAGCGGATGCCCGCCGAGCACCTCGAGGTGGCCGCGCGTGTGCGGCTCCAGGCCCGCGATCACGCGCAAGAGCGTGCTCTTGCCCGAACCGTTCGGTCCCGCGAGCCCGAGCACGCTCCCCGCGGCGAGCTCGAGGTCGATCCCGCGGAGCACCGCGCGTCGCCGGCGTCCGAGGAGGTCCGGGTAGGCGTGTTCGAGGCCGGCGATCCGCACGCACGCGCTCCGCGGCGCGGTCCCGTTCATCGCGGCGCTTTCCCGTGCAGCATGTTGTTCAGGGCGGCGCCGACGGCGGTCTTCCACTCCTCGCGGAGGAAGAACTGCGCGTCGTCGTGCTTCCCTGCGGTCGTGACGAGCGACTTCGGCGGCAGCGCGGCGGCGAGCAGCGCTTCGGCGTGCGCGTAGGGGACGAGCTCGTCCTCGCGGCTGTGCAGGAGCAGCACGGGCATGGGCACGCGCGGGAGCTTCTCGAGGTTCGCGTAGCGCACGCGCGCGAGCTGGCGCACGGGCAGCCAGGGATAGAAACGCGCGCCGACGTCCGGAATCGACGTGAAGGTCGACTGCAGGATCAGCGCCCCGAACGGCTTCCGCAGCGCGAGCTCGACCGCGGGGCCGCCGCCCATCGATTCGCCGAACACCGCGATCTGGCCGGGCTCGAAGCGCAGCGCGCGCACGAGGTACTCGTACCCCGCGGTCGCGTCCAGGTACGTGCCCTCCTCCGTGGTGCGGCCATCCGACGCGCCGTAGCCGCGCCAGTCGAGGAGCAGCGTCGTGAAGCCGAGCTCGTGGAACGCGCGTGCGTGCTCGGCGCGGTTCTCGACGTTGCCCGCGTTGCCGTGGAGCACGAGCACGGCGCCGCGCGGACGCTCCGCGGGCACGAGCCACGCGTAGAGCCGCACGTCGTCGTCCGTCTTCAGGAACAGCGCCTCGCCGGGGAGCCCGTGGTCCTTCGGCGTCGTCGTCGCCGGCGGGCCGCCCGCGAACACGAGCCGCTCCTGCGCGATCCACAGCGCGGCGCACGCGGCGGCGTAGAGTCCGGCCGCGGTGGCGAGCACGAGGAGTACGAGGCGGAGCACGTTCCGGTTCATCCTGCACGAGAAGCTACCCCTGGAGGAGCGGAGCGCACAAGTTCGCGCGTGGACAGCCGCAGGAGCGCGCGACAAGATGAGACCGCATGCCCTGGATCCACGTGCAGAGCGGCCTCGACGCCGGACGGAGCTTCGAGGTCGCGGACGGCGCCACCGTCGGACGCGATCCGTCGTGCACGATCCCGATGCGCGACGTCTCGATCAGCCGCCGGCACGCGCGGGTCGCGCTCGAGGACGGCGCCTGGCGCGTGCACGACACGCAGTCGCGCAACGGCCTCGCGGTGCGCGGCGAGCGCGTGACGAGCGCCGCGCTCGAGGACGGCGCGGAGTTCCAGCTCGGCGAAGTGCGCTTCCGCTTCGGCCTCGACGCGCGGTCGGCGGCCGGCTCGTCCACGTCGCGAACCGGCGAGGCCGACGTCGCTCCGGGCGCGGGCGGAGCTGCGCCCGCGGCAGCGGTAAGCGGGAGCTCCGGGTCCGCCGCCGACGCCCCCGACGAGATCGTGCTCGAAGGAGATTGGAGCGCGCCCTCCGCCGCGCCCGCGCGCCCCGCGGAGGCGCCGCGCTCGTTCACGAGCGAACTCGAGCGCACCGCCGCGCGGCCGATGCCCCGGCCGGTGGAGCCGCGCGTGGAGCCCGCGCTCGGAAGCGAGCCGCGGCCTGATCTCGCGCTCGGGGGCGAGCCGCGCCCGGGGCCCGCCGCTGCCACGTCGCGGGCGCCCAGCGCAAGTCCCGGTCCCGCACCACGCGCGCCCGCGGCGCGCGGCGTGCAGATGCGCGCGCCCGAGCGCGGACAGGGCGGCGCCGCCGCGACGCGGGCCGTGCTCCAGTACAACAAGGTCGAGGCGCAGGCCGGCCTCGCGCACGCGGACCTCGCGCAGCTCCCGGCCTGGGTGAAGCTCGCGATCGCGGTCGTCGCGTTGGCGCTCTTCGCGGGCCTTTTCTGGGCCGCGTTCCACACCGCGAGCTTCTTCAAGGGGAAGACGAGCGCGGACGCGGTCGACGTCGAGGGAACCGTCCCGGACGAAGCCGTTCGTTGAGCGCTCGCGGGTCGTGGGTCACGCTCGCTGTCGGAGTCGATCCGATTGGATGCGGCCGTCGACCATCTCGATGACGCGGTCGCAGCGGTCGGCGATGCGCGGGTCGTGCGTGACGATCAGGAACGTCGTCGCCTCGTCCGCGCCGAAGCGCCGCAAGAGCTCGAACACGGCGTTGGCCGACTGCGTGTCCAGGTTGCCCGTGGGCTCGTCCGCGAGCACGAGCCGCGGACGACACGACAACGCGCGCGCGATCGCGACGCGCTGCTGTTCGCCGCCCGACAGATCCGTTGTGCGGTAGTGCATGCGGTGCTCCAGGCCGACAGCGACGAGGAGTTCCGCCGCCGCGTCGCGCATCGCGCGGCTCGGGACGCCCTCGACGCTCCACGCGGGCAGCATCACGTTCTCGAGTGCCGTGAACGCGGGCAACAGGTGGTGGAACTGGAAGACGAACCCGAGCGTGTGAGCGCGCATCGCGGTCAACCCGCGATCGTCGAGGCCGCTCGTGTCCTGCCCCGCCAGGACGATGCGCCCGGTAGTCGGCCAATCGAGCAACCCGATCAAGTTGAGTAGCGTGCTCTTCCCCGAGCCCGACGGCCCGACGAGCGCCGCGAACTCGCCGCGCTCGAGCACGAGGTCGACTCCGGCGAGAGCGCGGGTCTTGACGCGCGTCCCGTACTCCTTGACTACGGCCTCCACGCGCAACAGCGTCTCAACCATTGCGGATCGCCTGCGCGGGGTCGATGCGGGCCGCGCGCCACGCGGGGATGGTCGCGGCGAGCACGCCGATGACGGTTGCGAGAACGGTCGCGCTGGCGAAGAGCGCGGCGTCGAGCAGCACGAGGAAGTCGGGCGTTCCATCGGGACGGCGTGCCGTGCTCTCGAAGAGCTTCGCGAGCAGCGCGCCGAGCCCAAAACCGAGGAAAGAACCCGCGAGACCGAGGACGCCACCCTGGATCAGGAACACCGCGAGCACGCGCCTCGACGTCGTGCCCACGGCGCGCAGGATGCCGATCTCGCGCGACTTCTGCACCACGGACACGGCGAGGACGCTGGCGATGCCCAAGGCCACAGCGATCACGACGAGGACCTGGATCATCGTCTTCGAGCGCTCCTGCGCGGCGAGGCCGGCGAGGAGCTGTTCGTTGAGCGTCATCCAGCTGTCCGCGTCGAGCCCCGTGCGGTCGCGCAGGTCCGTCGCGACCCGCTCGGCCTCGAACACGTCGCTGACCTTCAACTCGAGCGTGGTCGCCCCTCCGGGCAGCGCGTAGAGCGATTGCGCGTGGCGCAGGGATGCGAGCACCCACGTCCGGTCGACGGCCTCGTTGCCGAGCGTAAAGATCCCCGTGACGGTAACGACGTCCTCGCGCCCTTCGGTCGTCTCGATGCGGAGCCGATCGCCGACCACGGCGTCGAGGTCGCGCGCGAGCGTCGAACCGATCGCGACACCGTCGCCCGCGACGTCGAAGCGGCCCGCGACGATCTTCGGTCGCAAGTCGAGGATGGCGAGGAAACGATCGGGATCGACGCCCTGCAGGACCATCGGCTCCTTCGCCTCGGAGCGCACCGCAAAGCCCGCGCCCGAAACCACCGGAGAGACCGCTGTGACGTCGGCGACGGCCTCGACCTCGGCCATCACGGCGAGCCAGCGGTCGATCGAGCGCAAACGCTGCGGCGCGGGGAGCACGATGCGTGCGATGGCGAGCTCGCGCGTGTCCAGCGTGAGCAGCCGTGGCGCCTCGCGCGGCACGCGCAGCGTCACGTGCGGCTGTGAACCGAGCGTCTTGTCGATCAACGAGACCTGCAGGCCGTCGATCAGCGCGGAGAGGAAGACGACGACGCCGACTCCGACCGAGACCGCGGCGAGGATCAGCGCCGTCTGTCCCTTCGCGTCGCGCAAATAGCGCAGCGCCACGAACCACGCGAACGGCACGTCAGGGCTCCATCGCGGCGGGAACGCCGCGGACGCGCTGGCCGACGGTGAGCAAGCGGCCATCGGGCACGATGACGGCCGCGTCTTCGCCGAGCGGGGCCGCCAGCTCCAGCGTTCCCTCGCCGCGCAGGCCGAGCGTGACGGTCGCGCGCGCGACGCGACCGCCCCGCACGATGAAGATCCACGGCGCGGACGTCGTCGCGCCGTGGACGGTAGCGCTCGGGAGCGTGAGCACGTCCTTCTTCGCGGCGACCGTGACGTCGATCGACACGGTCATGTCGGGCAGGAGGTACGTCGGCGCGTCCGCGACGACGAGGCGCACCTCGACGCTGCCGCGCTCAGGATCGACGGACGGCGCGATCGTGCGGACGACCGCGTCGAAGACGAGCGTCGGGTACGCGTCGGCTGAGGCGCGTGCGTGCTGTCCGACTTGCAGCGCGGCGAACGTGCGTTCGTCGGCCTGGAAGGCGAGCTCGCCCTGGGCGCCCTCCGCGGCGAGGACGAACAGCGTCGTGCCCGGCTGGACGACGTCGCCCGGTTCCACCGCGCGCGTGAGCACCGTCGCATCCTGGAGCGCGACGAGCCGCGTCTCCGCGAGCAGCGAGCGCGCGGCCGCGAGCTGCGCGCGCATCTCGACGAGCGCCGTGACGAGGAGGCGCGCGTCCGTGCCGTTCGGCACCGCGGCGCGCTGTCGCGCGTTCGCCGCCGTCCACTGCGCGCGCGCGATTGCGACGGCGCGTCCGGCCTCCTCGAGCTCGGACTTCGCCATCACGCCGGAGGTCGCGAGCGGCTGGGAGCGCACGAGGTTCGCTTCGGCGCGCTCGAGGTTCGTCGCGGCTTCACTCAGCTCCTCGGCGGCGACGACGGCGCCGACGCCGGCCTGCCGCTCGATGCGCGCGGTCGCTTGCTCGACGAGCGCCTCCGCTTCGTCGACGGAGGCGCGCGCTGCCGCGTCGTCGAGCTGGAGCAGGAGGTCGCCGCTCCGCACGCGCTGTCCTTCGACGGCCGCGACCACGAGCACGAGCCCGCTCGTTCGCGCCGAGATGCGCACCCGCGTCGGGACCCACACGCGGCCGCTCGCGACGAGGTGCTGCTCGAGGTCGCGGCGGACCGCCGTGACCGTGCGCACCTCGGGCCCGCGCGCGCGGAGGAGCGAGTACGTCGCGACGGCGATCAGGGCGGCGAGGGCGGTCCACGCCCCCGGGTGCCGGACGAGGCGGGCGAAACGGCGCGGCGCACGCCTCTCGGTGCGTCCGCGCGTGTCGACGGCGAGCGGGAGCTGGGTCCGCGTGGCATGGTCGGTGGCGATCATCGCTCAGCTCACCGTGACCCCGAGCAGCCGCCCGATCAGCGCGGTGGCCATCATCGCCAGCGCTCCGCCGGCCGTGACCCGCACCGCGGCGCGAACCCTGGACGCGCCGCCCAGGTGTCCACCGAACGCGCCCAGGGCTGCCAAGCTCACGAGCGAGAACGCCGCGATGAACGGGACGCGCAGCGCGAAGGGGGCTGCGAGCAACGCTGCGATCGGAACGATCGCGAACGAAGCGAAACTCAACGCGGAGATCCAGGCCGCTTGCAGCGGCCGCGCGAGCGCCGTGGGTTCGAGGCCGAGCTCGTCGCGCGTGTGGGTGCCGAGGCGGTCGTTCGCGCTGAGCGCCAGCGCGACCTGTTGCGCGAGCGCGGGATCGAGACCGCGCTGGACGTAGACGGCGGCGAGCTCGGCAAGCTCCGCTTGGGGTGCCTCGGTGAGTTCGCGCGTCTCGCGCGCGATGTCGGCGCGCTCCGTATCGCGCTGCGAGCTGACCGAGACGTACTCGCCTACGGCCATCGACATCGCGCCGGCCACGAGGCCGGCGACGCCGGCGATGAGGATCGCGCTCCGATCGGCGTTCGCGGCCGCGACGCCGATCATCAGGCTCGCGGTGGAGACGATCGCATCGTCCGCGCCGAGCACCGCCGCGCGCAACCAAGCTGCTCGCCCGCTGCGGTGCAGCTCGATCGGGTGCGCGGGGAGTACGGAAGGCGTGGTCACGCGGAGGAGCACGCCCATGCAGGGAGCAGGACCGACGCGCTCGGTCGCGAAACGACGAACGCGGCGATGGGGACGCGCAACCGCGTCAACCTAGTCGTGCCGCGCGCGTGCGGGCATCGATGGAACCCGGTAGCTCGAAGTGGAACTCAGAGGCTGGAGAGAGAGGCCGGATCCCCGAAGGGCGTGCCCGCCCGCACCAGCACGACGAGCGCCGACCTCGCGTCGTTGCAAGGCACGAATCGGAGGCCGCGCGTCGAAGACACGGCCATGGACCCACGAGTCCGGTGGGGGGCCGGGTTGGTTTCACAGCCGCCTGGCGCGTGCCGAGACTGCCCCGGGAGCCTTGCTCGAAGGCGGGCTCGACTGCGAGCTGTCGGCGCAGCGCACGTGTGCACGCCGCGCGGCCCGGTGGAAGGACTCTCAGCGCGTTGTGATGGCCGGCTTTGCCGCGTCGAACATGCGGTCGGCGAGCGCGAGCAGCGCGTCGTCCTCGATCGCCTCGTTCGAGAACACGAGCTCGATGTAGACCGGCCCGCGCGCGAGCAGCGCTAGCGTCGCGACGAACTCGAACGTCCCGTTCGCGAGCGAGCGCCGGTCGATGCGGCCCTTGTGCGCCGCCGCGTCGATCGACCGCGTCGTGAGCTCCTTCAGGCGCACGACGCGCTCCGCCTTGCGCATGTCGTCGTCGCGCAGCGCCGAGAGCTCGGTGCCCGCCGCGACGAAGCGTCCGAGCGCGGCTTCGTCGGCGAACTCGTGCACGACCGCGGACAGGAGCTTCGAGTTCAGGTCTGCACGCGGCTGGAGCACGATCGTGCGCGACGCGACGCGACCTCGGAGCGCCTCGCGCGCCCGCTCGGGAGGGAGGCGCAGGAGCGACGACTCGAGCTGCGCCTCGGGCGGCGTCATGCGCAGCACCTGCCATTCGTCCTGCGAACGGGGCGCGGCGAAGACGTCGATGGCCGCGTCGAGGGCGAACTTCGGCTGCGGGCGCGTCTTCGGGTCGAGGTACCAGTCGGGGTGGTAAAGGAGATCGGGGTTGTCCGGCGGCGACTGGAACGCACGCGCGACGAACTCCGCGCCGCGCGCCTCGACCGCGGCCATGAAGCGCTCGCCCGCGACGTACGGGGCGGCGTTGATGGCACCCTGCGCGCGCAGCACCTCGAGCTGGCTCGGATCCATCGCCTCGGCGCCGGCGGGGAGGCCGCCGATGTTCGCCGTCAGTGTCTCGAAGCCCTTCGACCAGCCGCGCAGCTCGCACACGCGCCGTGCGACGAGCTGCGCGTGTCCTTCGAGGACGCCCGTGAAGCCCAAGCACGCGTCGACGGTCGTCATCCCGCCCAACAGCTTGCCGATGTCGTGTCGCGCGTCGTCGAGCGCGTGCACGAGCTCGTGGACGAGCACGGCGCGCAGCGTCTCGTCGCTCGTGAGCTCGGGGCGACCGAGCTGGACTGCCTGGCGGCGCCACGTCTTCGCGGAAACGAGCAGCTCGCGCGTGGTCCACGTGTACTTCGCGAGGGCGGACTGGCCGAACGCAGCGCCGGCCTGTTCCGCTTCCGCCTTCGCGAGCTCGGCGTCCGGCTGGCGGAGCCGGAAGATGGGCAGGTTCTCCTCCGCGACGCGCGCGGCGACGTCCTTCGAGCTCACGAGTCGCGGCGCGAACTTCGCGTCGACCTCGACCTTCAGGTGCTCGGCGAGCGCCGCGCGCGCGTCGGCGAACGCGGCGGCGATGCGCTCCTCGTTGACCTCGCGCGGCATGGCGGTCTGCGCGGAGACGAGCGGCGAGAGGGACGCGAGGGCGGCGAGGAGGGCGAGGAGGGCGGTCGTCTTCAAGGGAAGGGGCCGATGCTGGCCGCGTCACGCGGCGCCGTGGAGCGCGCACAGCGCGTCGCACCATGCGCGCGCCGAGGCGTCCCAAGTGAACCGCGCCGCGTTCCGCGCGTCGAGGTCCAGCGCGTTCGAGTCGCGCAAGAGCGTGCGGCGCAGGGCTCGCGCGCACTCCACGGGGTCGTCCGGGGCGAAGCTCGGCACGTCCGCTCCCGCGACCTCGACGAGGGCCGGGATGCGCGCGATCGCGAGCGGCGCCCGCGCGCGCTGCGCTTCGAGCGCGACGATGCCGAAACCCTCGAGCTGCGAAGGCAACACGACCGCCGCGCACGTCGCGTACAGCCGCGCGAGGTCCCCATCCTCGAACGGTCCGGCGAAGGTGACGCGCTCGCGCACCCCGAGCGAGCGCGCGAGCGTGTCGAGCTCCTCCGCGTGCCGGCTCTTCGCCGCGCCCGCGAACACGACGCGCGGCAGCGCGCGGTCGTGCGCGAGCGCGTGGAGCACGAGAGCGAGGTTCTTGCGCGGCTCGAGGTGCCCCAGGCACAGCAGCGCGTCGCGCGCGCCGCGCGCATCGGGCCCGGAGCTCCCGAGCGTCGGGTGACCCGCGCAGATGACGCGCGGCAGCGGCTCGAAGTGATCGGCGGCGTTCGGGACGACGTGCACGAGCTCGCGCGGCACGCCGAGGTGCTCGACGATCGCGGCGCGCGTGCTCTCGCTGACGGTGAAGAACGCCTGTGCGCCGCGCGCCGCGTCGCGCAACGCGTGCGCCGCGACGAAGCGGCGCGCGAGCGTCGACACGTCCCCGTGGATCGCGCGCAGGTCGTGGATCGTGAGCGTGAGCGGCACGCCGAGCGCGCGCGGCACGGGCAGGTGCGCGGTGTGGACGAGGTCGAACGGCGTCCCGCGCGCGCGCGCTTCCGCGAGCGCCGCGCGCAAGGCGCCCGTCTCGTGCACGCCGCGGGCGAAGGGCGGGCTCGCGGGGACGCGGCTCGAAAGACGCTCGATCGGCGCGGGGAGCTCGAACGGGATGCGCTCCTTGCCCTCGAGCACCGCGAGCCCGCCGCCGCGCTCGTCGAGGAGGCGCGCGAGCCGCGGGAGGAGCTCCGCGTTGTGCCGCCGCACGCCGCCCATCGGCTGGCCGAGCACGGCGCCGGCGACGAGGACGCGCGGAGCGCTCAATCGAGGAGTTCCTTCCACAAGGCCTCGATGCGTTCCGCCGCGCGGTCCCACGTGAAGGCGCTCGCCCGTTCGCCTCCGCGCCGCGCGAGCTCCGCGCGCTCTGCCCCGGCGCGCTCGAGCGCGCGCGCGACGTCCTCGGGCTCGTGCGCGAGCACAGCGAGCCCCACGTCACCGGCGATCTCGGCTTGCGCCGTGCCCTCGGCGACGACGACGGGCGCGCCGCAAGCGAAGCCCTCGACGACGGGGAACGCGAAGCCCTCCGAACGCGACAGGACGACGACGGCGCGCGCGGCGCGGTAGTGCGCGGCGAGCGCGGCGTCGTCGAGCGGGCCGGTGAAGACGAGCGCGTCCTCGACACCGAGCGCGCACGCCGCGGCACGGAGGCGCGCGTCGTCCTCGGTGGACGAACGGCCCGTGATCACGACGCGCGGGCGGCGCTCGCGCGCGAGCGTCGCGACGGCGGCGAGCGTCGCCTCGGCGTTCTTCTTCGGTCGCGCGGCGCCGGGGAGCAGCACGAAGTCGCCGAGCGTGCGCACGGCGTCGCCGAGCTCGCGCGCCCGCGCAGCGTCGCCTGCGGATGCGTCCTCGTCGGCGCGCGCGAAGCACGCGTCGACGCCCCACGGGACGACGCGGATGTCGCGCGCGGGCGGCAGCGTGCCCGAGCGCAGGTCGCGCGCGACGAACTCGCTCGGCGCGACCACCGCGTCGGCGCGGTGCGTCGCGAGGCTGCTCCAGAACTGATGTCCGAAGCCCGCGTTCTCCTCGGCGTCGTGCCTCCACGGCAGCTCGTGCACGGTGTGGACGCGGCGCAGCGTGCGCCAAGCCGGCAGGATCGGAAACGCGGACACGGGGGAGTGGAGCGCGAGCAGGTCGTTCCGTGCGAGCTGGAGGACGATGGAGTGGTGCCGCCAGCGGCGCAGGTCGGCGTTCGGGCGCGGTGCGATCCGCACGACCTCCAGCACGCCGCGCCGCTCCAGCGCCTCGACCAGCCCGCGCGTGGCGCGCACGACGCCCGGCGGGTGGGGGCGATGCAGGGGCGAGACGTCGAAGCCGATGCGCATGCGGGGTCCGTCGCGGAGGGGCGAGAGGGTATCGTGATCGCCTTGGAGATGGAGCGGAAGAAGCTCGCGGTCGGCCTCGTGATCGACCGCTGGGACGAGGCGCGCGGCGGGGCGGAGCGGGCGCTCGCGGACCTCGCGCGCGGGCTCGCGGCGCGCGGGCACCGTGTCGTCGCGTGCGCGGCGGCGGGTGCCTCGTTGGACGACGTCGAGCTCCGGCTCCTTCCCGCGCGTCGGGCGCTCACGCGCGGTCGGACGGAGCGCGCGCTCGGTGAGCGCCTCGTGCGCGGCGCCGAGGACGCGGGCTGCGACGTCGTGATCGGCGTGCGCCACCTCGCGCGCGTCGACGTGCTGTGGCCGCACGGCGGCGCGCACGCGGCGACGCTCGCGGCGCTGCGGTCGATGCGCGCGGGGCGCGACGTGCCGGCGAAGGCGCCCGCGCCGTGGAGCCGCCACCGCGCGTTCCTCGCGCTGGAGCGCGCGGCGCTCGACGGGGCGCGCGGCGGGTCGTGTGCGTGTCCGAGCTCGTGCGGCGCGAGCTCGCCGAGCTCTACCCGGCGTCGATCGACCGGCTCGTGACGATCCCGAACGCGGTCGACCTCGAGCGCTTCGACCCGCGCGAGCGCGCGCGATCGGGCGCGGAGCTGCGGCGCGCGCTCGGCGTCGACGTAGAGCGCGGGGAATCCGTCTTGCTGATCGGCTGCGCGGCGCGCAACCCCGAGCTGAAGGGCGTCCCCGTGCTCTTCGATGCGCTCGCGCGGATCACGCGCCTCCCGTGGACGTGCGTCGTCGCCGGCCCGCGGGAGCGCGCGCCGTGGGAGCGGCGCGTGCGCGCGCTCGGGCTCGCGGGCCGCGTGCGGATCGTCGAGCACGTCGACGCGCAGGCGTTCGCGGCGGCGTGCGATGTGGCGGTGTTGCCGACGTGGCGCGATACGTGCGGGCTCTTCGTGCTCGAGGCGCTCGCGAGCGGCACGCCCGCGATCACGACGGCGCGCGCGGGCGCCGCGGAGTGCCTCGCGGACCCGCGCGCGGGCAGCGTGCTCGCGCGGTCGGGCGACAAGGAGCTCCTTGCGCGCGAACTCGAACGATGGCTCGCGCGCGTCGCGGGCGCGGCGGACGGCGCAAGCTCAGACGCGGCAGCCGCGCGCGCGGGGCACGGCTCGGATGCCTGCGCCTCGACCGCGGACCGCGCGCTGCGCGAGGCCGCGCGCGCCGCCGTCGCGACGCGCGGCTTCGGTCCGTGGCTCGACGCGTTCGAAGCGCTCCTCGCCGACGTGCGCGCGGAGAAGGCGCCGGAGCGCGTGCGGGCATGAAGCTCGCGCGGATGGACGCGGTGCGGCTCGTGCTCGCGATCGCGGCGATCCTCGCCGTGTGGTCGGGCGTCCGCGGCGCGCCGTTCCTGTCGGAGGACTGGACGCACCTCGCCGAAGCGGCCCGCGACGCGTCGTGGCGCGACGCGTTCGACCTCGCGCGCGAGCCGCTGCGGCCGTTGCAGCACCTCGTCTTCCACGTGCTCGCCGATTCGCCCGGGGCCCCGGGGACACCCGGCGTCCCGAACGCGACCGCGGCGCGCGCGCTCTCGTTCGCGCTGCACGCGGCGAGCGCGCTCCTCGTGTTCCTGCTCGCGCTCGAGGCTGCGCGTGTCGCGACGCGAACGAACGAGCGTCCCGTGGGCGACGGCCGCGCGATCGACCGCGCCGGGCACGACGGCCCCGCGAGCGAGAGCCGACTGGACGCGACCGCGGTGCGCGCCGCGAGCGGCGCCGCGCTCCTCTTCGCGCTCGCGCCGAACGTGAAGGGCCTCGCGTGGACGGCGGCGATCTCGACGCCCGGGCGCGCGTGCTTCGTGCTCGCGGGCCTCGTGTTGTTCGCGCGCGGCTTGCGCCGGCGCTCGGCGCTCGACGCGGCGCTGTTCATCGCGAGCTTCCTGCTCGCGCTCGCCTTCCACGAGAGCGCGATCGTGCTCCCCGCGCTGTGTCTCGCGTGGGCGGTGTTCGCGCCCGAGGCCTCGACGCGTCTCGCCGCGCGCGCGCGCGCCGCGTGGTGCGCGCTGAAGCGGCCGGAGCTCGCGCTGGTCGTGCTCGCGACGCTCGCGTACGTCGTCTACATCGCGTTCCTGCGACCCGAGCGCCACCACGGCCTCAAGAGCTTCGACTCCCTCCCCGCGAACGCGGTCAAGGCGTCGCTCGCGCTGTTCCCCGAGCTCCTCCGCGCAAACGTCGTCGCGTTCCTGCGCGCGCATCCCGGCGCAGGCGGCATCGCGGCCGCGGGAGCGCTCTTCGCGGCGCTCGGCGCGCTCGCCGTCTGGATCCTGCGGCGCGGTCCGTTCGTCGCGCGCTTCGCGCTCGTCGCGGTCGCGATCGATCTCGTGCTGCCCGTGCTCTCGACGGGCTTCAACCAGCGCTATGCGTACTTGGGCTCCGCGTTCGCCGCCGTCGCGCTCGCGGCGTGGGCCGCGACGACGTGGAAGCCGTGGACGCTCTTCGGCGTGATCGTGCTCGGCGGCGCGTGGGCCTTCGACACCCTCCGCGACGCGGAGGAGTACGACGAAGCCGGCCGCGTGGCTCAGCGCATCGTCGACGCGGCCTGCGCGACGCGCGCGCGGACGCCCGCCACCGTCCCCGTCGCGATCGTCGACGCGCCGGACGTGTGGGGTGCGGAGGACGACATCCCGGTCTTCAACTGGGGCCTTCTCGAGGCGCTCGACCGCGCCGGGTGCGGCCGGGCGTTCGTGCTATGGCGCACGCGCCCGTTCCACACGGGCACGGACGTCGAGCTCGTGACGCCCGAGCGCGTGCGCGCGGCGGACGAAGGGGGCGAAGCGGTCGTCCTGCGCGCCGACGTCGAGTTCCCGGCGTTCTTCGGCGTGCGCCGGGCGGTGGAACGCTGACGCGCGATCGGGTACGACACTCGCCATGCGAACGTCCCACGCGCTCCTCGTCCTCCCGCTCCTCCTCGCGCCGGCCTGCTTCATCTCGCGCGACACCGTCAATGTCCCGCTCGTCGCGCAGAAGGTCTCCGCGCTCGTCCCGGGCAAGACGACCGCGATGGACGCGACCGCGCTGCTCGGCTCGCCGCACGAGGTCGTGCAACTCGGCCAGCGCACGGCGTATCGCTACGACTACACGACGACGAAGCGCGCGGGCTTCTCGATCATCATCGTGAGCTTCTTGAACCAGGACACGCGGCAGGACCGCGCGTGGCTCTTCTTCGACGCGCACGACGTCCTGACGCACGTCGGGACGTCGCTCGAAGCGGAGGGTGCCGAGTACGCGATGCCGTGGATGGACCAGGAGCGCGATTGAAGCCCGCGTTCCTTCTCGCCGGCGCGCTCCTGTTCGCGAGCTGCGTCAGCTTCCGCTTCGATCGCGCGACGGTGAACGGGCCGCCGCGCAAGCAGACGGTCGCGGCGATGGCGCCAGGGAAGACGTCGCTGGCCGAGGCGCTCAAGACGCTCGGCGCGCCGCTCCTCGCGTGGGAGTGGAAGGGCGACGGGATGGCGCTCGCGTGGGGCTGGAGCGAGGACGGCGTGCGCGGAATTTCGGTCAGCGTGCCGCTCGACCAGGGCGGATCCGCGCAGGCGTCCTACGACGAGCTCGCGCGGCATCTGCGCGGGGTCGTGCTCTTCTTCGACGCGGACGGCGGGCTCGTCGACGTGCGCGAGGGCGCGCTCAACGACTTCCGCGAGGCGCGTCGTCGGCGTCCCGCTCCGGTCGAGGCGAGCGCGGCTCCCGCACGCTGAACGATCGCGCCGAGCCTCGCGTTCGCGCGAACGGCGCGCGGAACGAAGACGCCGCGGCGGAGCGCGCGCTCCGCCGCGGCGTTCGTGCATCCGAGTTCCTCAGCGCGCCCAGGCGAGGCCGAGCGCCGTCAGCTCCGGCGACAGGTTCGTCACGGCGTTCGACACGAACGTGATGCGTGCCTGGAGATAGCTGCTGCCGTTCACCGCGGCGATCGTGCTCCGGTACGACCGATCGTTGCCGGCGAAGGTCGCGGTGCCGCCGGCGGGCGGCAGGAGGCTCGTGCGCGGCTCGCCGTAGAAGTCGACCGTGCGTGCGTCGTTCGAGAGGTTGTTCGCTCCGCCGGTGATGCTCGCGGCCCCGCGGTACGCGAGCTGGATGGACGTGCCCGGCGGGAGGGACTTCGCCACGACGAGCGGTGCTGCGTACGTCGCCGGACCGCCCGTGGGGAAGAAGATCGTGTGCGCGCGGCTGACGCGCGTCACGAGGTTCATTTCGCCGAGGAAGAGCGTGTTGTCCACCCCGAGCGTCGGCAGGCCAGGCGGGATCGAACCCGGGTTGAAGCCGCCGGTCGCGACCGTTGCGAAGTCGGGATTCAGGGCCACCACCTGTCCGCTCGCGTTCGTGCCGCCGGTCGAGAACGCGCGGAAGTTGGGCTGCGCCGAGCTCGTCGCCCCGAGGTTGACGTCGAACGCGTTCAGTCCGAGCGCGCTGCCGTCGGGGAAGCAACGGAACTCGAGCAGGAGCGGCAGTCCGATCGTCGGCACCTGTCCAGGCGCATACGGGACTCCCGGAGCGACGGAGAGGCCCAGCGTCTGGATGACGATGGGGAGTTCCGCGCCGGGACCCACGGGTGCTCCCTTCGCGAGCACGGCCGTGTCGCGCCACGTGTAGTACTCGCGCTGGTCCGCGGGGAGGCCGCGGTTCAGCGGGTACGGCATGACGAACGTCCCGCCGGCGCCGAGGTAGCGCTCCGCGGGATTCACCGTGTAGCCGCGCGCGCGTGGGTGCACGACGCGCTGCGGGTCGGCGGCGGGGTCGAGGAGGTTGTTCGCGTAGGTGACCAGGAGGCCCGAGCTCCCGTTCGACGGCAAGAGCGCCGCGTTGAGCGACTCGTCCGGCAGGTGCAACGAGTGCGACAGCCGGATCTCGAACTGCGAGAACTGGTCGGCGATGGCGGCTCCGCCGACGGGCGCCCAGGCGAGGCCTTCGACGTCGACGTTGTGGCCCTGTTCGTCGAGCAGCTGGAAGCCGGCATCGCAGTAGCGCCACAGGTGCTGGAGCTTCGCGCCGAGCGGGTTCAACGGCCCGCGCACGCCCGGCGCGAACGCCGTCATCTGCGCGGGCACCGGTTGCGTGCGATCGACGTGGCCCACGAAGTGGGTGACGGGCCGCGGGCGCAGCGTTCCGTTCGCGAAGTCGAAGAGGAACTGGCCGCGCAGCTCGGGGCGCGCGTCGTTGCCCACTTCGTCGTTCGAGTCGAAGCGCAGGACGACGCCCCCGGTGGAGCTCGCCGGCGCCGCGGGGTCGATCGAGAGCGGCACCTGGATCGCGGGCGCGGCGAGCGCATTGCCCGCGAGGTCGGCGAGGCCGTGCGCTCCTCCGACGGCGTTCAACCAATAGCTCTCGCTCGCTCCGGCGGCGTGCGTCAGCGGCAGGAGCGGCGTGAGCGTCGCGATCGTCCCGTCCGCTCCGAGCTGAAGGTCGGCGGGCACGACGTCGGTGCCCGACGCGCCGGTCTGGACGCGCGCGAGGAAGAGCCCGTCGTGCGACGCGAGATCCGCCCGCGCAAGCGGCTCGCTGAAGCCGACGAAGAGCTGCGCGCTCGGCGAGAGGCCGGCCGCGGGCACGCCCGAGCCATCGGCCGCCGTCGCGAGGAAGCACGCTGCGCGCGCGGCATCCGTCGCCGGATCGAAGCGCGTCGTGAGGCGCGCACCGCCGACCGCGGGAGCGAAGCCCGCGATCATCCGCACGCGCACGCCCGTCACGAGGTTGCCCGACGGTGCGGCGCCGTCCTCGACGACCTCCATCCAGCGATCGAGCTGCGCGAGCACGTCGCCGCGGCGCGCCGCGCGCGCGCAGCTCGCGGAGGCGTACGCGTACGCGATCACGTGCCGTCCGCGGCCGAGCCCGGCGTCGGGCGCGGAGCTCACGATGCTCCCCGCCAGGCTGCCGACGAGCTGCGGCGGCTCGAGGTCGCGCAGGAAGCCCTCGAACGCGTCGCCCGTGACGTCCGTCGCGCCGCCGCTGCGCAGCCCGCGCACGACGTCCAACGTGGGCGAGCCGACGTCGACGGGCCCGTTGCCCGACGTCGCGAGCGCGTTTCCTGCGAGGTTCGCGAGCACGCGGGTCTGGCCGCTCGGCGCGTGCGTCGCCGTCGGGATGCGCAGCACGACGTTCGCGACGTTCGTGCCGTCGGACGGCGGAAGACCCTCGGGCTGGAACGACACGGCGCCCTGCGTCGCGAGCACGTCGATCCACGTCAGCGCCGGGTCGAGCAGCACGCGCGTCGGGTGCGCGGTGAAGCGCCCGTCCCCGTCGGGGTCGGCGAGCCCGACGTGGTTCGCGTCCGGGATCGCGCGCAGCGGCGCCGCGCTCCCGTTCGCGACGAGGCGCAGCGTGTCCGCGCCGATCGTGTTCGCGTCGAGCAGATCGTCGAAGCGCGCGACGAGCACCGCGTTGCGCGCCATCGTCGTGAACGGCGGCAGTCCGAGCGGGTCGGCGACCGACACGGACACGAGCGTGGTCTGCAGGCGATCGTAGGCGAGCTCGAACGCGCTCGAGCCGAGCTCGTGGCGCACGACGAGCTCCTCGAGCCCGGTCAAGAGCTGCTTGCGAAGCTCGTAGTCGACGGCGTCCGTCTGGACGTCCTCGCCGATCGCGAGGTTGCGCGCGACGAGGCGGTGCTCGCCGTTCGCGGCGGTGTCGTAGACGTCGACGAGGCGGCCCCACGCGAGGCTCGCGAGCCCGACGGCGGGCGCCTGGCCGTCCTGGTGCAGGTCGAGCTCCTGCGCGAAGGGCACGATGCGGAGCGCGATCTGCGCGGAGGTCGAGCCGTTCGCGTTGCTCGCGGTGACCGTGTACGTGTTCGGACGCGCGAGGGCCGCGGGGCGACCGTCGATCACGCCGGTGACGGGATCGAGCGCGAGGCCCGCGGGCAGCGCGGGTTGCACCGAGAAGCTCGTCACCGTGCCCGTGACGGTCGGGACGTTCGGCGCGATCGAATGGTGCTGGCGGTAGACCGCGCTCGGCGCCGAGTAGCCCAGGCCCGACGGCGCGCCGGGACCGGCGAGCGTCGCGACGCGCGGTTCGGGCGGCGGGGCGCTCGTTGGGGCGCAGGCGCCAAGGGCAAGGAGCAGGGCGAGGAAGGAAAGAGGTCGATGCGAGCGTTCGATGAGCATGCGGGACTCCGGGCCAGGCGTCCGTACCTATCGCGAAGCGTGCCACGGACACTCGATCGTGGCGCTCTCGCCGGGAAGCGCGCCGAGAGTCTCCGGGAGCACCCGCGTGAGTCCCTGCGGAGGGGCTTCTTGCAGCGGTGGGTGCGGATCACGGCCGCACGGCGTGCAGGACCGCACATCGAGGGGATGAGTGCGAGGGAAGGGACGATCGCCCATCGAACTCGAATGGGCGATCGCGCGCGGCGCCCGTGCGGTTCCGAACTGGCGGGTGCAGGGGGGGGCGACCGCGTTGTGGTGCTCCAGGGACCGCCGAACCGAGCCCCGCGAGCGAATCGGCTGGCTCGACGATTCCGCAAGACGCAGGATCCCTGCCGTGGCCGGCTCAGGACGTGCACGAGGCGCAGCCGGGGTCGGCCACGCCTCGTGCCTCACGCATGGACCAGCTGCTCGGTGGTCAGAGCGTGCTCGTCTTGTTGCGATGCACGATCTTCGTCGCCGGGAGGAAGAAGAACGGCATGCCGTTGTTCCCGAACGCAGGGGCGTGCGGGTCGTAGTTCGCGTCCGGCTGCAGGACGTTCACGACGTTGAAGCGGACCTTCTGCGTCGGGCCGAGGTTCGTCACCTGGAACTCGATATGGGTCAGGCCGTTCGCGTCGGTCGCGTCGCACACGAGGAACGGACCGGGAAGGCCCTTCGGGTCGTTCGCGTAGGACGTCCCGCCGTACAGGAAGTCCAGGCTCGCCTGGTTGGAACCCGTGTGCGACAGGATGTCCGCGGCAGGGATGATGTCCCAGGTGCCGGCGAGTGCGCCCTCCTTCAGCAACTGGCCGATGATCACCTGGTTCTGCGCGGGCACGAAGGGCGGGGCCTCCTCGCGGAAGTCGACCCGCGCGTCGATGCGCGCCTGGTAGGCCGAACTGGACCCCGAGGGCAGCGTCAGGATGCGCAGCTCGTTCGAGAGGGCGAGGTCGCCGACGACGACGTGCTGGTAGGCCCCAGCCGCCGTCTTGTGCTCCATGCTCAGCGTCTGGAACGCCGGCAGCGGAACCACGGTCGAGTTCCCGCTCATGTCGGTGAGCGTGATCGAACCCGTGAACGAGTTCGTGTGGATCGTCGACTGAGCCGGCGGGGTCTGCACGGATCCGAACGTGGAGGCCTCGAGCTTCTGCACGACCGCAGTGTGCGTCTTGTCGAAGGTCGCGCGCTGGTTCGTGTGCATCGGCGCGTTCGCCGTTTGCGCGGAGATCGAGACGCGTACCGGCTCATTCGCCTTCAGGAAGAACTTCGCCGCCGAAGCGCTCGCGAAATCGAACTCGATCGCACCGACGAGCGCCGGCGGCGTGGTGTCCACGGGCGCGGAGGACGCGGAGAGCGGATTGCCGCCGTTCGCCACCTCGTACCCGTCGAGCCACCCGTCGCCATCGGAGTCCGGCGACCAGGGATCGGTGCCGTTCGTGAGCTCGGCGCCGGTCGAGCTGCCGTCGTTGTCGACGTCGGAGCCGATCCGTCGCTCGTTGCCCGGCGGGACGCCGAGGAAGACGAGCTCCGCCGCGCCGCTCTGCGCGTCGTTCCACATCTGGTCGAACGTCTTGTTCCCCAACACCGCGGCGTTCTCCGACACGAAGAGCAGCGTGTTCGGATTCCAGTACCAGGAGAGGGAAACGGGACCGCTCGCCGTCGTGTGCTTGCCGAGCACCACGATCCCGATCCATCCGCTCCCCGCCTGGTCGATGAGCTCCGATCGGATCTGCGCCTTCAACGTAGCCGGGCTCGAGGCCGTGGCGCGCAGCACGCGGTGCGCTGCCGGTGCGGTGCCCGTGTCGAACAACTGCAGGAAGGTCGCGACGTCAGCGGCCGTCTGGGCTTGCATGCCTGCGAAACCCGTCATGAGGAACCGGAAGAGGTTCTGCCTCGATCCGTCGTGCAGGAATCCCGTCCCGAGCAGCGGCGTCTTGAAGTTCTTCGGCACCCCGGCGTCGAACGCCTGCACGACGACGATCGGCTGGTCCTTGAGCGGCAGATGCGAGTCGAGCTGTGCGACCTCGATCACGTTGCGCGTTGCGATCCGCGTCCCGCTGTCCTCGAAGAAGTCCCCGTTCGAGCCCGTCGGTCCGGCATGGCACATCGAGCACGACCGGTTGCCGGTGTTCGCAATCGACGGGTCGTCGTGAAAGATGCGCGAGCCCTCGACGGGGGATCCGACCCCGGCGAATCCGAAGTCGATCCCGGGCTGCACGTTCCTCAGGCTGTCCTTGATCCTCCGGTCGAAGTCCTGGTTGGGGTTCGCCGGCGGGACGAGCGAGAACACGAACTCGAGGAAGTCGTCGAGTTCCCCGTTCGTCGGGTTGAGCGGCGCCGCCGTGCCGAGCAGTCCAGGGAACGCGTCGTTGAAGTCGGCGAGTTCGCGCTCGCCGCGCCAATGGTACGGGAAGGTGTCTTCGAGCCCGAGCAGAGGCTGCGTCACCATCGGCCCCTTTTGGTCGACGTTCGTGTCCGAGATCTGCCACACGAGACCGTCTGCGCCGCCTTGCGGATGGCACGTGTTGCAGCTCGTGCGCCCGTCCATCGAGCGCGTCGCGTCGTACCAGATCGCCCGGCCGCGTCGGACGGCCGGCGGCGTCGGGTCGTTCCCGAGGGACAGCGCTACCGTCGGCGCAGGTGCGAGCGGGCTCAGCGTCCACGTGAGGAGGTTGTTCGTCTGCTGGCAGTACGCGACGATCCGGTTCGCCCCGGGGAGCACTCTCACGGTCCGCACGACGGCCCCCTGGATGCCGAGCGCCGAGTTGGCGAGCTGGAAGTCGAAGTTGCGGTTGCCGGCGGGGCTCACCTTCGCCATCAGCGGCGACGTGGAGCCTGCGACCACGGCCCATCCCGCCGTGGGATGGAAGTCGATCGCGTAGGGGAACGACAGCGAGGTCGCCGCGCTGTACGTGGCGAGCGCCGTCGCCGGCGTGTTGTCGTCGAGGTCCTTGACCTTGAACGGCAGCGCGGGTGTCGGGCCTGCGGCGACGAAGCTCGCCGAGTCCACGATCGAGAGCTGGTTCATCGCGAACTTCCCACGGACGACGCCCTCGCCCGTGTCGCCGACGAGCCCGCGGTAATCACTGGGCACGTTGAACTCGTCGACCGCGAGCATCCAGTAGTCGCCCGTCGACGGGTTGCGCGCGTGCCCGAGCAGAAGGGAGCCCGCCGAGCGCACGACGGGCGCCACGGCGCCGCTCCGGATCCGGAAGAGGTCGACGTCGGGGAGGCCTCCGTTCGGGAAGATGGCCGCGTCCGAGCCGTCGAGGATGACTCCACGCAGGTTCGGATCGTCGATCATGCTCGAGAGTAGCGTGTTGTTCCCCGACACGAGCGGCGCGACGTAGACCGTCGTGTCGCTCGGATCGTTGGACGCACCGAGATCGATCGACAGGAAGCGCGGCCGCTTGAGCTGCAGCCCATCGGCCTTGTTCCACACCTTGACGATCGACAGCGCGCCGTTGAGGTTCACCTGGACGACCGCGTCCGCGCCCATGCAGGCGATCCACGCCTGGCCGTTCTCGGGATCGAGGACGATGTCCGACGGTTCGGACGGGAGCTGGAGCACGTCGGTGATGAACCCGGTCGTCGCGTCGTGGCGCGCGAGGGCGTGCGTCCCCTGGCCGACGACGAGCAGGTCCGTCCCGTACCGGACGATCGAGACCGGGTTGTCGATCGTCTTCCAGTGCGCGGTCGCCGCGCCGGTCAGGTTGGCGAAGCGGAGGATCGAGCTTTCGTACGCGTTGATCGCGAACAGCTCGCTCCCGTCGTCCGTCACCGCGAAACCGCGCACGACTTCGACGTTGAAGTTCGTGAAGCTCCGACGTGTGTTCGTGAGCTCGCGGTAGTCGGCCTCCGCGCCTTGGGCTCGGGCGGAGGAGGGCACGAGGGCGAGCGCGAGCATCGCCGGGAGCGAAGCTCGCGCGAGGAGGAAACGTGACCGGGAATGGAGAGGGAACATGGGGGCTCCTGGAAACTGGGACCAAGGAACGGAGCGACGTCCCGCGCGCGACGAAGACTGGGTCGCGCCTCGCCGGACGTCTTGCTCCGTGCTTGTTCCCGCCCGAGGGCACGGTTGACGGAGCCTTCCAATTCCCTCGTGCCCCGTGCCGGGAATCACACGCCTTGGCTCAGACGGACGGCGCGTCGGTCGCCTGCAGCTGGGCCGACGGAGAGGTGCTCGGGGGCGGAGGCGAGCGTGGCGAGCGAGAGCGCGAGGACAAAGTGCGCGCAGTGGGTCGGCATGGGCACCCGGTGGCAGGTCGATCGACACGATCGCGACGCGTGCCAGCGCATTCGGCCTTCCCGGCGCAGGGGCCGCGCGTGCAGTTCCCCTCCGAATCGCTCGTGGGGCGCGAGCTCGGTTCCGCGCAGCGCGCGGGAACGCTTTGCGCGCTCGCCGGGGTGGTCCCGGAGGGGCTCGAGCAGGAACCCGCGCTCCGGATCGGGAGTGCACGACCGTTCGACCGAGCGTTCGCGCGCATCGCGTCGCGCGCGGTAGCCTGCGCGCGGGACGAAAGCGCGTGTGGCGTCGTCCCGCCTTGGCATGCGCCGCGCTCTCCCCGGGATCCTGATTCTGCTCGTCGCCGCGTTCCTCGGCCTCGTGCTCGCGCGCACCGGCTGCGAGCGCGCGCCGACACCGGCGCCGGGACGCGAGGGCGTCGCGGGCGCCCACCCCGCGCCTCCGCTGCCCGCGCCGCCCGGCGGCGTCGACGCGCCGGAGCGGGACGATGCGCGAGCGGTGGAAGCGCGCCCACAGGCGCCCGTTTCCGAACCGCCGAGCGCGACGCCGATCGCGCCCGCCGATCCGACGGAGGCCGAGCTCGAGGCGTTCGCGGGGAGCGCGCCGCCGAAGACGATCGAGGGCATCGTGCTCCGCGGAGCCGTGCCGATCCGCGGCGGGCGCGTTTGGATCGCCGCGAGCTCCGCCGGCGGACTGCCGTGGGGGGCGCCCGAGACGTGGACCGACGCGGGCGCCGTGCAGAGCGCGTCGATCGGCGCGGACGGACGCTTCAGCTTCGAGGGTCTCGCGTCCGACGACTACGCCGTGTGCGCGCGCGCGGAGGACGGCGCGACGCGGCGCACGTGGGTCGCGGTGACGGGGGACCAGAGCTCGCGCCGCATCCGCATCGTGCTCGGCGACGGGGGCCTGCGGGGCCGCGTGTTCGACGACCTCGGCGCCCCGTGCGCGGGCTGGCAGGTTGCCGTGAACAACTGGGGCCGCATGCTCGCGGGCGAGCAGCTCGTCGCCGGCGCCGTGACCGACGCGCGCGGCGCATTCGAGTTCGCCGGCCTCACCGGCGGCGCCTACGTCGTCACGATCTGTCCCGCCACGAACTTCAACGACCCGCGGCGGCGCGTCGCCTTCGTCGATCTGCCGCCCGGCGAATGGCGGACGGTCGACTTCGGCGCGACCGCGGAGGCGGGCCACGTGTGGTCGGGCGGGATCGTCACGCCGCGCGGCGCGCCGCTCTTGCTCGAGCCACCCCTCGCGCTGATCGTCGAGTCGAACGGCGTGCGCGCGCAGTGGCCGCTCGAGGCGGACGCGCAGTTCCGCCTGCGCATCGCGCCGGGCGTCCTGCGGCTTGCGCTCGAGTACGGCCACATGCGGCGCGTGGACGCGGGCGAGCTCGTCATGCCGGAGCACGACCTCGGGCGCGACGTCGCCGTCCCGCGCTGCCTGGTCCGCGTCCGCGCGACGTCCTCCGTGCCGGGCGCGGAAGGGCAGGAACGCCTCGCGCGCCTCGCGCTCGCGCTGAAGGTAAACGGGCCGTACGACCACCGCGGACAGCGCGCAGCGGACGGGCACACGTACTTCCTCGGGCTCCTCCCGGGCGAGCACGTGCTCGTCAGCCCGGGCCTCCCGATCCAAGGCGTTCCTCGCGGCGAGCACCGGTTCCGCGTGCTCCCGGAAGACGACGAACTCGACCTCGACATCGTCGTCGGTGACGGGTGAAAGCGCGCCTGGCACGGCGGCGCCCGTGCTCGTAGGCTGCTCGCACGCCTCCCATGACCGCGCACGCCACCACGCCGACGACCTGTCCGCTCGATTGTCCCGATGCGTGCGGCGTGCTCGTCGAGCGCGACGCGGAGGGCGCGTTCGTCCGCCTGCGCGGCAACCCCGCGCACGGCTGGTCGCAGGGCGTGCTGTGCGGCAAGACGCAGCTCTACGGCGAGCTGCTCTCGGCGCCGAATCGTCTGCTGACGCCGCTCGTGCGCGCGCGGACGGGACGAAGGGCAACGCGCTCGTGCCCGCGACGTGGGACGAAGCGATCGCGCGCATCGTCGAGCGCGTGCGTCCGCTCGCGGGCCCCGACGTGCTCGCGCTGTCGTACGGCGGCTCGATGGGGCTCGTGCAGCGCAAGTTCCCACTGCGCATGTTCCACGCGATGGGGGCGACGCTCCACGACGGCGGCGTGTGCGACGCGACGGGCACGGCGGGGTTCGAGGCCGTGCTCGGGCGTTGTCTCGGGCCGGACCTCGACGAGGTGCTCGAGTGCGATCTCCTCGTCCTCTGGGGCTGCGACATGGCGCGCACGCATCAGCACCTGCAGCCGAAGGTGAAGAAGCTCCTCGAGCGCGGCGTCCCCGTCGTCGCGATCGACGTGTGGCGCACGGAGACGATCCGCACGCTCGAGGCGTGGGGCGGGTTCGGCCTGATCGTGCAGCCGGGCACGGACGCGGCGCTCGCGCTCTGCGTCACGCGCATCGCGTTCGAGGTGGGGGAGGTCGATCAGGAGTTCCTCGTCGAGCAGTGCGTCGGCGCCGATGCCTTCGAAGCGCACGTGCGCGCGCGGTGCGACCTGGAGACGACGGCGAAGATCACCGGGCTCGATCCGAAGTCGATCACGGAGCTCGCGGGGCTCCTGATGCGCGCGGAGCGGCCGTTCGTGAAGACGGGGATCGGCTTCGCGCGCCGGCGCAACGGCGGGATGAGCATGCGCGCGGTGTGCTCGATGGCGGCGGTGCTCGGCCATGCGGATCGCGTGCACTTCGAGAGCTTCGAGCACTTCGCGCTCGCTGAGGACGCGGTGATCCGGCCGGATCTGCGGCCGCAAGGCTCCGCGAACGCGCCCGTGACGCACGTGCAGCTCGGGCGCGAGCTCTGCGCGGGCCGCTTCCGCGCGGCGTTCGTGTGGTGCCACAACCCGGCGGTCGTGCTGCCCGAGAGTGCGCTCGTGCGGAAGGGGCTCGCGCGCGACGATCTGTTCCTCGTCGTGCACGAGCATTTCTTGACGGAGACGGCGGAGCTCGCCGACGTCGTGCTCCCCGCGACGATGTTCCCGGAGCACGAGGACGTGTATCGCAGCTACGGGCATCGGTGGATGCAGCACGCGTTGCCCGCGGTGAAAGCGCCGGGCGGGACGTGGCCGGCGACGGCGAACTCGAGCGGACCGCGCAGCAACGTGGAGACGTTTTCGGGCCTCGCGAAGGCGCTCGGGCTGCGCAAGGAGTGCTGGGACGTCACGGCGTCGAGCGTGTGCGCGGAGTTGCTCGACGCGAGCCGCTCACGCTTGAACGAAGACGAGCTCGCGCGCCTCGAGACGGGCGCGCCGGTGAAGCCCGCGAACCGGACGCACACGGACTGGGGCACGCCGAGCGGGAAGGTGGAGCTCGTCAGCGAGCGCATGCGGGCGCTCGGGGCACCCGCGATGGCGACGTTCGTGCCCGACGACTGGTGCGGCGACACGGGCGCCTTCGTGCTGCTCTCCTGCCCGAGCGTGCACACGCACAACTCGACCTACAGCCACAGCGCGCGCCACGCGAAGAAGGCGGGCCCCGCGCGCGTCTTCGTGAACCCGCGCGACGCGGAAGCGCTCGGCGTGCGCGCGGGCGAGCGCGTGACGCTGTCGAACGCGCGCGCGTCGATCACGCTGCCGGTCGCGCTGTGCGAGGACACGCCGCGCCACGCGGTGCGCATCGACGGACTGCCGCTGCGGAGCGAGATCCCCGAGGGCGTGGGCGTGAACGCGCTCGTCAGCGGCGCGGTGAGCGACCTCGGGAATGGGAGCGTGCTGTACAGCACGCGGGTCGACGTGCGCCCGTACGCCGGGTGATGGGCGCGAAGGCGCGCTCGACTGGACGAGTCGCGCCGCGGCGGGAATACTCGATGTGGAGGGAATTCCCATGTCGAACTCGCGCCTCGAACCCGCTGCCGTGCGTCGAACACGCCGACTCGTCCGGGCGGGCGTCGTGTTCCTGCTCGCTATGCTCGCGTTCGGCGTGCTCGCCGTCGCGACGACCTCGGGGCACCGCGCCGCGCCCACGACTTCGGGCGCCGTGTGTCGGATCGAAGCGCGCGAGGTGTTCGATCCTTGGGATCGCTTCGAGGTCTTCCCGCGCGCCGGCGCGAGACCGGGCTTTGCCGTGTTCGCGCGCGACCTCCAGGTTTCCGACCTCGATGGACGCGAGGTGCGTTCGATCCCGGCATCGTTCACGGTCCACGCCTACCCGAGCGGCCGCGTGCTCGAGTCGTTCGCCGGCGCGGACGCCGAGCGCGAGGTGCGCGCCGAGCGCGAGCGCATCGTCAGCGATCGTCCCGCGCTCGATCTCGACGGCGACGGGCGTCAGGACGTGGTCGAGCCCGGCGTGGATCCTCGCCGCGGCCTCGTTCGACTCCTGACGGCGCCCGGCGGTCGCGTCCTGCTCGAGGACGACGACGACATCGAGTACGAGACGATGGACCGCGTGATCGCGCTCGGCGACCTCGACGGCGACGGGAAAGGCGAGTGTGCCGTGCTCCATCCGCGCAGCGATCGCTCCGCGTACGACTTCGAGCTCGGCGACCTCGTCTTCGGCGCGAAGAGCTGGATCAGCATCGTGTCGGGTTCGCGGCTCGCGCCGTGACGGCCGTCGGGAGCGTGCGTCGGATCGGCTCGACGCACGCTCCGTCCGCGAAGGACGCTCAGAGCTCGGCGCGCAGCTCCACGAGCGACTTTGCGGTCAGCGCCTCGTGCCGCGGGCCGAACTGCACGCGCCCGCCGCGCACTTCGGGCTTCGACACGAGCCACTTCGCCCAGCGCGCGCGCGCCCAATCCTGTGTCTGCTTCCACGCCGCCGCATCGGCGTCGATCGTTCGGACCTGCCGGGCTTCGTGATCGCAGTAATCCTTCAACGTCCCCTCGAAGCTGATCGTCGGTTTCTCGCCGTACTCGGTGAGCGTCAGGAACGGAACGGCGCCGGCCGCGCCCGGCCGCTGGCCCGCGC
Source organism: Planctomycetota bacterium (assembly GCA_016714045.1). Lineage (GTDB taxonomy): Bacteria > Planctomycetota > UBA1135 > UBA1135 > JADJNY01. The sequence goes on from JADJNY010000002.1 coordinate 839,594, forward strand.
GCGCTTCGGCCTCGTGTTCGATCGGCACGAGGCTCACGTTGACCTGCTGGCAGTTGGGCCACGCCGCGCGACCGAGCGTCGACTCGACGGGATACCAGCCGAAGCCAGGGACGTACGCCTCGACGATGTAGTGCGTCTGCAGCGGTCCACTCCACAGCGGATACCCAGCGAGGATGCGCGCTGGGATTCCAGACGCGCGCAGAAGCGCCGCGACGAGGTTCGCGCAGCTCGTGCACGAGCCCTGCTTGTCGAGGGCCTCGACGGCGGTGAGCGTGCGCACGCGCCCCTGCGCCTTCTCGAAGATGTCCTGGGAGCGCTTCAGCACGAGGTCGACGGCCGCGCGCACGTCCTTCGCCTCCGCCCGAATCGAGGCGCCGATGGCCTGGATGCGCTCGTCCTTCGCATCGCAGCACCAGGTTGCCGCGAGCCACGGAGCCGCCTCCTCGGGCCAAGTCTCGGGATACGGCGCGGTGGCGGGGACCTTATCGAACGCCGTCGGTGCGACGAGCACGACCGATTCGTAGCGCAGCACCAGGTCGTCGCGCGGTTCGACGTCGCGCAGCTCGAGCTCGAGCACGCGGTTCGGGCCCGGACCCTCCGTGATCCGCACGCGCGCATCGACGACGTCGGGTTCGAGCCGCAGGTTGAAGGTGAGCGGCGTCTGGTCGCGGTACGCGAGCGGGAGCGGGAAGCGAAAGGTTGCCGACTTCGTCGCGCGTCGAACGTGCAGCTTCGCCTCGTAGAGCGCGACGGCGAGTCCGGGCACGCCCTCGAGCTGCTGCTTCCCCGTCGTCGGAGTCGCGGGATCGACGACCTCGACGAGGACGTCGTCGAACATCGCCTTCCCCTCGCCGAGCAGCATCATCCCAAGCGCGATCGCCTCGGCGTCCGAGGCGACGTCGCCGACGATCTCGTAGCGCTTCCATTCGCTGCTCCGGATCGGACGGTCACCCATGTTGTCGAAGAAGCCCATCTCTCGATCCGCGCGGTCGACACGGAACCAGAGCATCGCTCCCCCCGCGTCCCCGTCGGGTTCGCAGCGCACTTGCGCGGAGAAGCGCACCCGCTTGCCGCGCAGGGCGGTCGCGTCGATCGACCGCATGCAGTTGCCGAACATGCCCGCATCCACGGACTTTCCGCGGAGCTCGACGCTGTGCTTCCCGCTCGCGGAGGACGCCTCGGTCACCGAGAGCGCGTAGCCTGCTTTCGCGCACGGCTTGGGCAGGAGCCAGCCTTTCGGCGTGTCGCCGACACGATCGGACTCGAAGTCGTTCCGGAGCACGATGCTCTGCTGCGCTCCGAGCGCAGTCGAGGCGGTCAGGAAGATGACGAGCGCGATCCACACGATGGAAAAGCGAGTGGGCATGGGAGGTCCTTTCGTCGTTGGGGAAGGAACGTCCGACAGGGTGTCGTGTTGGGAAGGGAGTTGTGCCGCGCTCCGGAGCGAGGTGAGTTGGGACGTGAGCGAGTGTGCGCGGGGAGGCGAAGCGCTTCGTCGTCAGTGAGACCCGTCCGCGATGGATTCGGTCGCGGATCCTTGGTCGCTCGATTCGCGGTCCGCGGCGAGGCGGCCCGTGGTTCGGTCCCGCGTGCGCTGCGACTTGCCGGATCAGGCGCGCGAGCGGACCGAAACGTTCCCTCAACTCCGAAGCTCCGTCGAGCTTTCGCTGTCCCTGATCGAGGCTGAACTCGACCTTGGATCGGCTGCGCGTTCGCCGATTCGGGACGGAGTGGGCGCCCGCGGTGCGGGCGATGGACCCGAAGTCCAGAATTCGGAGACGTACGAGGCGCTGCGGGTTGCTGACGGCCCTGAGGTGGCCTGGGGGCGGTTGGCTGCGGTTGGCACCTCACGGCACCCGCCTTGTTGGAGCTCACGCGTCGTGCGCGCGGCTGGTGGAGCCTCGCGCGCGTCGGCACGGCCTGTCGATCCCAGCGGCGGGTCGTGCTTCCCCGTGCCCACCGAACCCGAACCGAGAGGACGATCCCATGCTCCGCTCCGACCTTCCCCGCCTCGCCGCCCTGCGGCCGCTCTGGACCGCCGGCTTCGTGCTCGCGATGCTCGCGCTCGCACCCGACGCCTCGGCTCAACGGCGCGCGCGTCCGCAGGTACCCAACGCTCCGGCTCAGGCGCCGCGCGCGTACGTGACGAACTCGAGCGCGAACACCGTGTCCGTGATCGACACGAGCTCGAACCTGGTCGTCGCGACGATTCCCGTCGGCGCGGGTCCGTCGCGCGTCGCGATCAGCCCGGTGGGCTCGCGCGCCTTCGTCGCGAACACGAGCGCGGACACGCTCTCCTTGATCGACACCGCCTCGAACGTCGTCGTGGCGACGATCCCGGTCCTCGACGGCCCCGCGAGCGTCGCGGTCGCGCCGGACGGCGGGCGCGTCTGGGTCGGCGGTTCGAACGGCATGATCACCGTCGTCGACGTCGCGTCGCGCGCGATGCTGACGTCCTTCTCGATCGGCGCGCCGTCGCCGACGTACTCGGTCGAGGGCCTGGCGATCGCACCCGACGGATCGAAGGTGTACGCGCTGTGGGGGAGCCTCGTCGTGATCGACGCGACGACGAACCTCGTCGTGAACTCGATCTACGCCGGCAACAACCCGACGGGCATGGCGCTGTCGGCGAACGGAGCGCGCATCGTCGTCGGCGCGCAGTTCGGCTACGGCCCGTTCGGCTTCTACGGCACGGCGGCGATCGTCGACACGGCGAGCGAGAGCGTCGCCAGCGTGGTCAACGTCTGGGGCCTGCCCATGTCGATCGCGATCACGCCCGACGGCTCGCGCGCCTTCGTCGCGACGCCCTACGCGTGGTCGGACACGGGCTACGGCGCGGGCTACCTGAACAGCCCGTGGGTGACGAGCATCGACCTCGCCACGAGCACTCTGTCGACCGGTTTCAGCGTCGGCAGCCCCGCGCGCGGCCTGGCGATCACGCCGGACGGCGCGCGCGTGTACGTCGTCGTGCCCGGGGCCGGTGGGGTGAAGGTCGCTTCGACGACCTCGAACTCCGTCGTCGCGACGATCCCGACGAGCTCGTTCCCGAACGGGGTCGCGATCGCGCCGTGACGCCAGGGCGCGGACGCCAATGTCCGCCCATTCAACGGTTCGGGCCGGCGACGATCGCCGGCCCGTCTCGTCGAGGTCGAGCGCGTGGAGCTCGCGCTCAGTCACGCACGTAGTGGCACGTGTACCCGCCCGGGTGCTTCTGCAGGTAGTCCTGGTGGTAGTCCTCCGCCTTCCACCACGTCGACGCCTTCTCCAGCGTCGTCACGATCGGCTTCTTCCACCGACCCGACTTCTGCGCGCGCTCGATCGCCTTCTCCGCCTCCGCCTTCTGCGCGTCGTTCGCGTAGAAAATCGCCGAGCGGTACTGCGTGCCCGTGTCGTTGCCCTGCCGGTCCTTCGTCGTCGGGTCGTGGATCTTGAAGAAGAAGTCGAGCAGCGCGCCATAGCTCGCCTTCTTCGGGTCGAACGTGATCTTCACGGCCTCGGCGTGCCCGCTCTTGCTGTCGTGCGTGTCGTCGTACTTCGGGTTCTCGAGCCAACCGCCCGTGTAGCCCGCCTCGACCTCGAGCACGCCCGCTTCCTTGCGGATCAGCTCCTCCATGCCCCAGAAGCAGCCGCCCGCGAGGATCGCGACGTCCGTGTCGGTCGCCTTCGTCGCGTCGCTCGTCGACTTCGGCTCGCCCGCCTTTTTCGCCGCGGCCTGGCCGGTCACGTACGGGACCCACGCGCCGTAGCCTTCCTTCTCCATCTCGGCGAGCGGCACGAAGCGCATCGACGCGGAGTTCATGCACCAACGCTCGCCCGTCGGCCGCGGGCCGTCGTCGAACACGTGGCCGAGGTGCGTGTCCGAGTTCTTCGTCCGCGCCTCGACGCGCACCATGCCGTGCGTGCGGTCGCTCTTGCGCACGACGACGTCCTCGGCGAGCGGCTTCGTGAAGCTCGGCCAGCCCGTGCCCGAGTCGAACTTGTCCATCGAGCTGAAGAGCGGCGTCCCGTCGACGACGTCGACGTAGAGCCCGGGCTCGTGGTTGTCCCAGTAGGCGTTCTTGAACGGCCGCTCCGTGCCGCTCTCCTGCGTGACTTCCCACTGGAGCGGGGTGAGGCGCTTCTTGAGATCGTCCTTGGTTTCCATGGTCGGCTTCCACTTGGGGTTGTCGAGCGCGGCGGTGTCGCCGGCGCTCGTGGTGTTCGATGCGTTCGCGGCCGAGCCGGCGCTCGCGGCGGACTCCGTCGTCGAACTCCCGCCTGCGCCCGACGGCAGCGTGTGCGTCGAGGAGACGGAGGAACTGCAGCTCGCGAGGGCGATCGACAAGGCCAGGGTGAGGAGCGTCTTCGTGTGCATGTTCGTGTTCCCTCGGCAGCGCGGGTTCGTCGGGCGCCCAGCATACGGCGCGCAGGCGGTGGAGGATGCGGCCCCGACCCGCGGTCACGGGGGCGCGTAGGCCGCCCCGGGCGGCGCCGGTCCGCGCCGGGCGCGCCAGCCTGCGTTGGATGCGGGGCGGCGGACGGCGTTACAGCCGCCGAAGGGGCTCGAGGATGCGGGGACCGGGGCTCGGCCGATTCGATCGAACCGGCACGGGGCGCACCGGAGCGTGCAGCAGAGCTGCCTGCATTCACCGCACCTCCCGCGGCGAATCGGTCGCCTTGCACCGCACCGTCTGCGGTGAAAGCGCGCTCCTCCTCACGCTCTGCTCACCCCTGCCGCGGCAGCACGCCGACGCGGAGCTTCGACGCCTTGTCGCCACCGAAGTAGACGCGCTGCGTCGCCTTGACGAAGTCCTCCGGGCGCGCGAGGAAGACGTTCGGCACGAACGTCTGCGGGTTGCGGTCGACGAGCGGGAACCACGTGCATTGCACCTGGACCATCACACGGTGGCCCTTCTTGAACGTGTGGAGGACGTCCTGCAGTCGCACCGTGACGCGCGTCGGCTCGTTCGGCACGAACGCCTCCGGTGTCGCGTAGCTTTCGCGGAAGCGCCCGCGGAGCACCTCGCTGCGCACGAGGAGCTGTGCGCCGCTCCAGTGCATCGTCTTGGGCAGGTCCTCGGGGTCCTTCACGTCGTCGGGGAGCACGTCGATCAGCTTCACGATCCAGTCGCTGTCCGTGCCGCTCGTCGACACGACGAGCTCCGCGTCGATCGGGCCGGCGAGCGTCAGGTCCTCGGCGAGCGGCGCCGACTCCCACGCGAGCACGTCCGGGCGCCGATCCGCGAAGCGCTGGTCGTCGGTCATGTACTCGCGCGTCATGCCGATCGCGACGGCCTCGGTGTAGGGGACGGGCTCGTTGGGATCGCTCGTGAACTCGTCGAAGCCCGCCCGGGTTGCGGCGCCGTCGAGCGCGAGCGCGCGTTCCGGTTGGAGCGCGAACGTCTTCGTCACCGTCTCCTTCGGCGGCCACGCGTCGAAGGCGCGCCAGCGGTTCGTGCCCGTCTCGAACACGTTCGCCTCGGCCAGCTCCGCGGTCTTCGTGCCCTTCAAGGTGCGCTCGAAGAAGGCGAGCTCGAGCTTCTCGCGGTAGTGCTCGCTCGTCTTCGCGCCGAACCGCGCGACGCCGAGCGCTTCGCCGTCGCCGCGCGCCCAGCCGCCGTGCGCCCACGGGCCCATCACGAGCACGTTGAACGCGTCGGTGTCCTGGCGCTCGATCGCACGGTAGACGTTGAGCGCGCCGTACAGGTCCTCCGCGTCGTACCAGCCGCCGACGGTCATCACCGCGGGCGCGACGTTCTTCAGGTCGGGGAGCAGGTTGCGCTCCTCCCAGAACGCGTCGTAGTTCGGGTGCGCGACGAGGTCGTTCCAGAAGGCGATCTCGCCGTGGAAGTACTTGTCGTTCGCGTTCGACAAGGGGCCCATGCGCAGGAAGAACGCGTAGCCGTCCTTCGTCCCGTGCTGGAAGCGCGCGCCGGGGCGCGAGGTCGTCGGCTCGGGGCGCGCGCGGCCGAAACCGGAGAGGAAGTTGAACGCGTGCGGCAGGAAGAGCGCGCCGTGATGGTGGAAGTCGTCGAACCACCAGTCGCCGATCGGCGCCTGCGGCGAGACGGCGGCGAGCGCGGGATGCGCGTCGACCATGCCGGCCGCGGCGTAGAAGCCGGGGTAGGAGATGCCCCACATGCCGACCTTGCCGTTGTTCTTCGCGACGTTGGCGACGAGCCACGTGATCGTGTCGTACGTGTCCGTCGCCTCGTCGATCGCCTTGCAGGTCTGGACGTCCGGCGTGTGCGGGACGTGCGGGCGCACGTCGACGAACTGACCTTCGGACAGGTAGCAACCGCGCACGTCCTGGTACGCGACGATCCAACCGGACTGCTCGAAGAGCTCGCTCGGCCCGATCGTGTCCTTGAGCTTTCCCTCGCCGTACGGCCCGACGGAGTACGGCGTGCGACACAGGAGGATCGGCAGGTCGACGGTCGCGCCCTCGGGCTCGTAGAGCGCGGTGAAGAGCTGCGTGCCGTCGCGCATCGGGATCTTCACCTCGCGCTTCGTGTACTTGAGGTCGGCGTGCGCGAGCGACGCGCAGACGACTGCGGCGAGGGGGAGCGTGAGAGACACGTGCAGGCGCGACGACATGCGGATCCTCCGGACGCGCAGCATGCCATGGACGCGCTCCGAGGGCGATCGGATCGCGTGGGGTGACACGGCGGCTCGCGCGACGAGGGGGCCGACCGCGCGCGAGCCACCTCGGGTGCGTCGCGGGGCCGGATCCGCCGCCGTCGTCGAGGCGCACCCTGCCGACCCGCTCACGCACACGATCCTCCAGCGTTCGGCGTACTCTGGGACGAGAGCGGCCCGAGGGACCGCGCCTGCGAAGAGGATCTTCATGCGCTCCCATCCCGTCGTCCTCGTCCTCGTCCTCGCGCTCGCCACCACCCTTGCTTCGACGGCGTGTCGTCGGGGCTCGGATCCGGCGCCAGCCGTGGAAATGGCGCACGCGCAGCCGGTCGTGAACGTCGCGCCGACGGAGGAGCGCTTGCTCAAGCGCGCGAACGAACGATGGTCGCGGATCGTGGCGAAGGACTGGAGCGCGGCGTACGAGTACTCGACCGCGGATGAGCGCGCGTCGCTACCGCTCGAGCGGTTCCTGGAGCGGATGCAGTACCACGAGTACAGCACCCCCCGCGTCGAGTCGGTGGTCGCGGTCGAGGGCGACGAGGCGTACACGCGCGCCCTCGTCACCTGGAAGCCCGTGGGCAACTGCAAGATGCACGTGCTCGGCGATTCCGACCCGTTGTCCGACTGCGAGCCCTCGCTCGAGATCGAAATGTTGGAGTCCTGGCGTCGAGTGGACGGGGAGTGGTTCTACGTCCGCGCTCAACGCCCCGACGAGTTCTTCGAAGAGCACCTCGATCTCCGTCGTCCGCGCTGAGCCCGTCCCGAGCGCGCGCGATCGCCACGGGTCCTGCACGACTCGTCACGCTGGCACGCGGCTCGACACGAGTCGACGCGCGACGCTCGCGCCCTCGCGACCGGTGCCTACCCTGGATGCGGACGCGCGCAGCCCGCGCTCGACCGCGACTCGTCCTCCGTGCACGCAGTTCCCTCGATGCTCCCCACCTCGACACACGACTCGCACGCATCGTCGACGCGCTCGCCCGGCTGGAGGTTCTTCTGGGCGGGCCTCGCGCTGTTCGTGTTCGGCCAGCTCGTCGCGCCCGTCGTCACGATCGTCGGCATGGAGTCGTCCTTCCGCAGGATCGAAGCGCTGCCCGCGCCGACGCCGGACGAACTCGCGGTGGGCGTGGACGCGGGCCTGATCGCGACGGCGATCGGCTTGCTCCTCGGCCTCGTCGGTCTCGCGCTGCTGCTCGTCGGTGTGGTGCGCATCGCGCGCAACGGCCGGACGAGCTGACGAGCTCTACGGCATCCACACGACGCGATAGCTGTTCGTCGTGTTGAACGTCGCAGGCGTGCAGAAGCTCGCGACGTCGCGGAAGTAGACCTGGTACGACACCGTGAGCCCCGCGGCCGGGACCGCGGACTGCAGCGCGGTCGACAACGGCGGATCGCTCGGTCCCGGCCACGTCGACGCACCGCCGGAGGCCGTGTGCGCGGCGACGCGGCGCAGCGCACCGGTCAAGCACAGGAATCCGTCGCCGAACGGAGTGACGCTTGTGCCGTCCAAGGACTCGAGCAGGATCGACCCTGCGTTCGGCGGGAGCGCGCTCACGTGCAACACGAGCGTGTCGTTCGCGAGCGTCGGGCTTCCGTTGCCCTCGAGCAGGCTGAACGAGCCGAAGGAGTGTCCGCACCCGAGCGGGAGTCCCCCGAAGTGCGGCCAGCCCGGCGGCATGGTGTTGCACGGGCAGAACACCGCACACCCGCGGATGCCTGGATCGGCGAGCACCTCGACGTCGTCGATCATCCAGCCGAACAGGTCGTTCAGCTGCTCGTCCATCGTTTCGAAGAGGAACCGCAGGAGGATCGACTGTCCACGGTACGCGGTGAGGTCGATCGCGCGCTGGTGCCACGCCACGGGCGCGAGCGTGTGGTCGCCGACGCAGTTCGCTGCGACGTGCGTCCACGTCGCGCCGCCGTCGGTCGACACGTCGATCTGCGAGTAGTCGTAGGGGCCCCAGCACGTGTCCTGCTCCACGCGCAAGGTCTGGTGGAACTCCAACCGGGCCGTCGGCGTCGTCGCGGGGATCGCGATCGGCGTCGCGAGCGTGAGCGCGCCCGAGTTGGCCGTGGGCGGCGTGTCGTAGTTGCAGACGCCGTCGATGCCGTAGTACGCAGCGTGCGTGCCCTCCGGGAACGGCGCGCGCACGGCACCGCACGTGTCGGTCGCGGCCTCGGGGTTCCAGAGCCCGCTCGGGATCCAGTTGCCGAGGCCGTTCTCGAAGCCGTCGGAGAAGAGCACGGTCTGCGCGCTCACCACGCTGGAGAGCACGACGACGAGCGGGGGGACGAGCGAGCGGCGGACGTTCGAACTCATGAGCGCACCTCGGAGGGGGGGGAGACGCGCGACCGGGGTCGAGGCCACGACCCGCGGAGGAATCACGGGGGGAGCGGGCCTCGGTCCGATCGCGCCGCGTCCTACGTCCTTGCCTCGACCGCGCGTTCGGTTGCACGAAATCAAGGACTCCAGACGACGCGATACGAGTTCGTCGTGTTGAACGTCGCCGGCGTGCAGTGGCTCGCGACGTCGCGGTAGTAGACCTGGTACGTCACCGAAAGGCCCGCGGGCGGCACCGCGGCCTGAAGCGCTGTCGACAGCGGCGGATCGCTCGGTCCGGGCCACGTCGAGGCCCCGGCGGACGCCGTGTGCGCGGCGACGCGCCGCAAGATGCCGATCAGGCAGAGCGCTCCGTCGCCGAACGGGATCGGTGTCGATGCCGCGAGCGCTTCGAGCAAGATCGCGCCCGCGTTCGGCGGGAGAGCCGTCGCATGGAGCGCGAGCGTGTCGCTCGCCACGCTCGCGGTCCCGTCGCCCGCGAGCTCGCCGTACGCGCCGAACGAATGGCCGCACCCGCGCGGAACGGCACCGTACGTCGGCGCGCCCGGCGCCGTGTTGGAGCACGGGCAGAACGCGGCGCAACCGCGCGTTCCGGGCTCGGCCGTGATCTCGACGTCGTCGACCATCCAGCCGAAGTGAGCGTTCAACACCCCGTCCTGCGTCTCGAACCGGAAGCGCACGAGGATCGACCGCCCGCGGAAGGCCGAGAGGTCGATCGAGCGCGGATACCAGACCTCCGGCGCCTGCTCGTTGTCCCCGAAGCAATTCACGGCGAGGTTCGTCCACGTCGCTCCGCCGTTCGTCGACACGTCGACGAAGGAGGCGTCGAAGCCGTCCTGGCAGACGCCGCTCTCGGTGGCCACGTACTGCCAGAAGTGGAGCCACGCCGTCGGCGTCGTCGCGGGGATCGTGACCGGCGTCGCGAGCGCGAGCGCGCCCGCGTTCGCCGCACCGACCGTGTCGTAGTTGCAGACGCCGTCGATGCCGTAGTACGCGCCGCGGGTGCCTTCAGGGAACGGTGCACGCAGGGCACCGCACGCGTCGGTCGCGGCCTCGGCGTTCCAGAGCCCGCTCGGGATCCACTGGCCGAGGCTGTTCTCGAATCCGTCGGAGAAGAGCACGGTTTGCGCGCTCGCGGCGCTGGCGAGCACGGCGACGAGCGGGAGGAGGAGCCCGCGGCGGAGCGTGGAGATCATGAGCGCACCTCGATGGGAGCCGGACGGGTGAGTCGCGTCGAGGCTACCACCGCAGGCGACAGCCCGGGGTCCGTGGTCCTCGATCGCGCCCCGTCGGGTCCACCTCCTGACACCGCCGCCGCGCCTCGCGCTTCAAGATTCTCGCGGAAACCGCGCGCGCCGCGGACGTCCCGCGCAGCACCGCGATCCGGTCCTCCAGCATCGTCGTGGACGCGTCGCCGACCGGGCCGCGCTGGAAACGGCGCGCGCCGTCCCGCTCGGTCGCGAAGGCGTGGAACAGGTGGTTCGAGTGCGGCGCGGTCGCGAGCGCTGCGTGGCCGGGGTGCGCTTGGTTCACGAACTCGGCGCTCCGCCTTCGCGGCCTTCTCGCCCGTTGGCTACGGCGTCCACACGACGCTGTAGCTGTTCGTCGCGTTGAACGTCGCCGGGGTGCAGAAGCTCGCGACGTCGCGGAAGTAGACCTGGTAGTCCACCCGGAGCCCCGCGGGCGGAACCACGGCCTGCAGCGCTGCCGAGAGCGGCGGATCGCCCGGTCCCGGCCACGTCGAGGCTCCGGCGGACGCCGTGTGCGCGGCGACGCGGCGCAAGGACCCGATCAGGCACAGCGTCCCGTCCCCGAACGGTTCCGGCACCCACCCCGCGAGGGACTCGAGCAGGATCGCCCCCGCGTTCGGCGGGAGCGCGCTCGCGTGGAGCGCGAGCGAGTCGTTCGAGACGCTCGCGGTCCCGTCGCCTGCGAGCTCGCCGTACCCCCCGAACGAGTGCCTGCACCCGCGCGAGAGCGGCCCGAAGGTCGGTGAGCCCGGCGACGTGTTCGCGCAGGGGCAGAACGCGCCGCAGTTGCGCAGGCCGGGCTCGGCGGTGAACTCGACCGCGTCGATCATCCAGCCGAAGGGGTGGTTGAGCTGCTCGTCCCGCGATTCGAAGCGGAAGCGAACGAGGATCGACTGTCCTCGGTACGAGAACAGGTTGACCGAGCGCGGATACCAGGCCGACGGCGGCTGCTGGAGGTTGCCGAAGCAGTTGGTGGAGAGGTTCTCCCACGTCGCACCGCCATCCGTCGATGCGTCGACGAACGAGAGGTCGTACTGGTGCACGCAGGAGTCGTCCTCGACGGCCAGGTGCTGCCAGAAGTGGAGCCACGCCGTCGGCGTCGTCGCGGGGATCGCGACCGGCGTCGCGAGCGTGAGCGTGCCCGCGTTCGCCACACCGACCGTGTCGTAGTTGCAGACGCCGTCGATGCCGTAGTACGCGCCGTGGGTGCCTTCGGGGAACGGTGCGCGCGCGGCGCCGCACGCGTCGGTCGCGGCCTCGGCGTTCCACAGCCCGCTCGGGACCCAGTGGCCGAGACCGTTCTCGAATCCGTCGGAGAAGAGGACGGTTTGGGCGCTCGCGGCGCTGGTGAGCGCGGCGACGAGCGGAAGGACGAGCCAGCGGGCGAACGTGAACATCATGAGCGCACCTCGAGCGGTGGGACTTGAGAGCCGCGTCGCGGCGACCACCCCGAGCGCAAGCCGGGGAACGTGGTCCTCGATCGTAGCCAGTCTTCACCCCAATGGACCCAGCGCTGCGCCGCGCGTGGCGAGATTCTCGAAGAAACCGAGGCCGCCGCCTACTTCCCGCGCACCTTCGCGATCCAGTCCTTCAGCATCGTCGTGAATGAGTTGCTGAACGTCCCGCGCTGGAAGTTGCGCACGCTCTCCTGCTCGGTCGCGAACGCGTGGAACAAGTGGTCCGAGTTCGGCGCGATCGCGAAGGTCCCGTGGCCGGGGTGCTTCTGGTTCACGATGTCCGCGATCAGCTTGTGGTCGACCTCGTACACGACGAAGTCGCTGGCACCCTTGACCGCGAGCACGGGGCACTCGATGCGGCTCCAGTACGAGGCGAAGTTGATCTCGTTGAGCTGCCGCCAGAAGTCGAGCGTCTTGCCGTTGAAGAGGCCGCCCGGGAAGTACGCGTCGACGTAGGGCGCGAGGTCGGGATGCGACTCCTTCACCTCGGCCGGCGACTGCTTCTCGAGCATCACGAGCGCCATCATTCGCGCGCCCTGGCGCGACTTCTCGTCGGCGTTCTCGAAGCTGTCGCCCGCGACGAGCCCTTGGTACCGCAGCGTGTCCATCAAGTACTCGAACCACGTCCGCGCGGCCGCGCCGTACACCGCGATACCGCGCACCGGGTCGTCGACCGCGATCATCGGACCGAACGCGGCGCCCATGCTGTGGCCGAAGAGGAAGACGTCGTTCGGGTCGACCTCGGGGAGCGCCTTGAGCTGCTTCAAGGCCTCCGCGTAGATCCCGATCTCGCCCTGGTAGTCGAGCTCGGCGAACGGCCCACCTTCGCTGTCGCCGACGCCGGGCTTCTCGACGCGCAGCGTGACGAAGCCCGCATCCGCGAACGCGTGCAGGAGCGGCCCGTCGATCGTCGCGACGTCGCCGGTCGCCTTCGAGAGCACGTAGTCGTACGAGATCGGCGAGAAGCCCTGGATGAAGAGGAAGCCCGGGTGCTTCCCGGGCGTCTTCGGCTTCGTGACGATCGTGCGCATGCGCTGGCCCGCGTGCGTGACATGCGTGTACTCGACCGAGTACGTGTCGGTGCCCGGATCGCGCAGCTTCTCGGCGAGCGGGCCTTCGAGCTTCATCGCTTCACCCTTGCGCACGACGTCGAACACGAGCTTCGTCCCCGCGGGCGTCGCGCGGATCGCGTCGCCGATCGTCGCGGCGGAGACGGGTGCGCCGTTCATCTTCAGCACGACGTCGCCCGCTTGGATGCCGAGCGCCGCAGCGGTGAGCCCGGGTACGGGCTCGTTCGCGACGAGGCCCTCGCCCGATTTCAGGCCGTGCTTCTCCGCGTCCTTCTTGCCGAGCGACTTGAACGAGAGCCCGAGCGCGCCGCGGCGCGGGAGCGGGGCGTCGGCGCGCATCTCTTCGAGCGCGGAGTGCGGGAGCGCGACGGTGTGCGGAGCGGACGAGATGCGCGAGACCAGCGCAAGCGGGGAGGGCGGGAGCGCGGCGATGTGCGCAGCGGACGGAGCGAGTGCGAGCAGTGCGAGGGCGGAGATCATGGGGGGGCGCGACGGTGTCGAGAGGGAGGTGGGCGGTCGGCGCGACCACGCGGAGCGCGCGGTGCTCATGCGCCGATCGCGGAGCACGCGGCGGAGCCTATCGGAGCCGATCGATCGCGGGCGGAGTCACGCGGTAAGACCGTCGTTCGCGTGGAGCGCGCGTGAACACGGCGCTGACGAAGCTGCACGCTTCGTACACGAGGAGACGCGCGGGCGGGTTGACGACGATGCGCGACGACCTTGCTGGAGGTCAGGCTCATGACGAAGCCCGGTCGGGAGAGGCGCGTCACCGGCCGAGCGGAAAGAGCGCCGAGTCCGTGCGCGAGCTCGTGAGGAGCTCGCGCGCGTGCTCGACGAGCTCGGGGTGCTCCGCCGCGACGTCGCGCGTCTCGTTCGGGTCGCGCGCGAGGTCGTAGAGCTCGACGCGCGAATTGCCCTTGTTCATGTCGCGCCGCACGGCCTTCCAATCGCCGAAGCGTGCGGCTTGTTGGCCGCCGTAGCTCGCGAGCTCCCAATAGAGGTGGCGCTTCGCGGCGAACGGCTCGCCGAAGAGGAGCGGCGCGAGGTCAGTGCCGTCGAGATCGCGCGGGAGCGGGAGCTCGTGCGCTGCCGGCGATGCGGAGGACGCGTGCGACGCGCCTCCAGCGCCCGACGTGCTCGTCGCGCGCTCGTCCGCGAGCGCCACGATCGTCGGCAACAGATCCCACGCCGCGACGACCTCGTCCGTCGTCCGTCCCGCCGCGATCCGCCCGCTCCAACGGGCGATCAGCGGCGCGCGGATCCCTCCTTCGTAGACGCTTGCCTTGCGGCCGCGCAGCCCCATCGAGCTCGCGAAGAAGTCCGAGTCCGCGCCGCCGACTCGGCCGTACGTCGGCCCGTTGTCGCTCGCGAAGAGGATCAACGTGTCGCGCGCGAGGCCGAGCTCCTCGAGCTTCGCCACGATGCGCCCGACGTCGCGGTCGAGCCGCGTCACCATCGCCGCGTACGTCGCGTGCGGTTCGGCGACGGGGATGTAGCCCTGCGTCCCGTCGTACGGTGCGTCCTCGAACGCGCCCCGGTACGCCGCGACGTCCTCCGCCGGCGCCTGCAGCGACGCGTGCGGGATCGTCGGCGTGAAGTAGAGGAAGAAGGGCCGCGCGCGCTGCGCTTCGATCCACGCGAGCGCGTCGTCGGCGAACAGGTCCTCGGCGTACGAGGCACCCGGCGCGTCGCCCGGATTGCCCGGCAGCACGACGCGCGCTCCGTCGCGCCACAAGTACGTCGGGTAGTGGTCGTGCGCGCGCCGCTGGCACAGGAACCCGAAGAAGTGATCGAAGCCCTGCGCGTTCGGCTCGCCGACGCTCTTCGGTCCGCCGAGGCCCCACTTGCCGATGCACGCGGTCGCGTAGCCGCGCGAGCGCAGGAGCTCGGCGAGCGTCACCTCGCTCGCGGCGAGCGGCTCCTGGCCCTCGGGCTGGAACTCCTTGTTGTCGCGGATGTAGCCGTGCCCGGCGTGCTTCCCCGTGAGCAAGGCGCAGCGCGACGGAGCGCACAGCGGCGCGCCCGCGTAGTACTGCGTGAAGCGCACACCCTCGCGCGCGAGTGTGTCCAGGTGCGGCGTCTTGATCTTCGTCTGCCCGTAGCACCCGAGCTCGCCGACGCCGAGGTCGTCGGCGAGGATCACGATCACGTTCGGTGCGCGCGGCGGCTTGCCGTGCTCCGTGCGCGAGGAGTCCATGGCGCTCGAGCACGCTACGGCTGCGAACGCGCCGAGGAGGGGCGACGCGAGTCGGAGGACGCGCGTGACGTGCGGCGCGCGCGGGGCCTCGGGCGCCGCGCGCATCACTGGCCCGCGTACGCGCGTTCGAGCGCGGCGATGTCGAACTTCTTCATCGTCATCATCGCGGCCATCGCTCGTTGCGCCTTCGCCGGGTCGGGATCGGCGAGCATGCGTTCGAGCGAGTCGGGGACGATCTGCCAGACGACGCCGTACTTGTCGGTGAGCCAGCCGCAGTCGATCTCGCTTCCGCCGTTCGTGAGCGCGGTCCAGTACCGGTCGATCTCGGCCTGATTGCGGCACGCGACGATGATCGAGTTCGTGTGCGAGAACGCGGGTTGCGGATTCCCGTTCAGCACCATCAGCTCGTTCCCCCGCAGCGCGAGGCGGCCGGCGATGAACGTTCCCTTCGGCATGGGGCCGCCTTCGCCAGCGCGGATCACGCTCGCGACCTGCGCGCCCTCGAACACGGACGCATAGAACTGGAGGGCCGCTTCGGCCTCGGATTGGAACCAGATGCAGGGCGCGATCGTGCTGGGGGGCGGCATTCGAGGAGTCTCTGGGGAAGGACCGGGACCGGCGCAGGCAGCCGCGAGAACCGAGACCGCGAGAACGAGGGGGATGAGTGTGAGGCGCATGGTTTCGATGGGGGACGGGAGCCGTGGCGGAGGGTAGGGCGCGCGCGGGGCATGTCAATGCAGCCGGTCCGCGGGCGAGTTCAATCGAGCCGCGCGAGCCGCGCGAGGAGGTACTGCCGTTCCGCCGCGTTGGTCGCGCGCTCCGCCGCGCAGCGAAAGCTCCTGCGAGCGCCATCGCGCTCGCCCGCGCGCTCGAGGAGGTGCGCGCGCACCGCCTCGATGCGGTGGCCGTCGGCCATCCGCGCGTCGCGCTCGATCCCGACGAGCTCCTCCAGCCCGCGCCGCGGGCCGTGCACCATCGCGACCGCCACGACGCGGTTCAGCGCGACCACCGGCCCGCCCGTCACGCGCATCAGCACGTCGTACAACGCCAGCACCTGCGGCCAGTCCGTCGCCTCGACGGTCGTCGCTTCCGCGTGCAGGGCCGCGATCGCCGCTTGCAGCTGGTACGGGCCGACCGCGCCGCGCGTGAAGGCCTCCGTGAGGATCCGCGTGCCCTCCGCCGTCGCGGCGCGGTCCCACCGCGATCGGTCCTGCTCGTCGAGCGGAATGAGCTCGCCGGCCGCGTTCGTGCGCGCGGCGCGCCGCGCGTGAGTCAGGGACAGGAGGGCGAGCAGCCCCGCTGCCTCCGCGTGCGTCGGGAACGCGCGGTGCAGCCCGCGCGCGAGCCGCAGCGCCTCCTCGGCGAGGTCGTCGCGCGCGAGCTCGGCACCAAAGCTCGCGTCGTACCCCTCGTTGAACAGGAGGTAGAGCACGTGCAGCACGCTCCCGATTCGCGCCTCGAGCTCGCCGGGCTCCGGGAGCTCGAAGACCGCCCCGGTGTCCGCGATCGACCGCTTCGCACGGTGGATGCGCTGCGCCATCGTCGCCTCGGGGACGAGGAACGCCCGCGCGATCTCCGCCGTCGTCAACCCCGCGACCGCGCGCAGCGTCAATGCGATCGCCGTGCTCGGCGCCAGCGACGGGTGGCAGCAGAGGAAGAGCAGCACGAGACCGTCGTCGCGGTCCGCCGCGAGCGCCTCGTCCGCCGCCGGCGCGGCCTCGGGCGCGCGCGTCCAGGCGCGCCGCTCGCGGCGCTTGCGCGCGCGCTCGTCGTCGCGGCGGTCCTCGATACGCCGGCACGCGACGCGGTAGAGCCAGCCGCCCGCGTTCGCGGGCACGCCTGCCTCGTTCCACGCGCCGTGCGCGGCGAGCAGCGCCTCCTGCACGGCGTCCTCGGCCGCCGCGAAGTCACCGCAGCGCCGCGTGACGGACGCGACGACGCGTGGCGTGAGCTCGCGCAGCACGCGTTCGACGTCGTCGCGGGACCGACCGCTCTCCATCGTCAGACCTTCGGAGCCTGGCCGACCGCGCGCAGCTCGATCGGAATCGGGATCGGCTTCCCGCCCGGTCCCGGCGCGGCGGACGCGGCCGCGGCGATCGCGATCGCGCGCGCTTCGTCGGGGACTTCGACGATCCAGAAGCCCGCGAGGAACTCCTTGGTCTCGGCAAACGGACCGTCGCTGACGATCGCCCGGCCGTCCTCGCCGCTGCGCACGATCTTCGCGCTCGACGGCATCTCGAGGCCTTCGGCGAGCACGAGCTCGCCCGACGCCCGCAGCTTCTTCGCGAAGTCGATCATGAACTCGATGTGCGCCTTGAACTCCTCGGGCTTCCACTTGGAGAGCTCGCGGAATCCGGCCGCGGTACCGTGCATCATCAACATGAACTTCATGGGCGTGGGTCCTCGTCTCGTCTCGGGGTTCATCGGCCGTCGCGCGCGCGTTCGAGCGCGGCGAGGTCGAGCTTCTGCATCTGGAACATCGCCTCGGCGACGCGCCGTGCCTTCGCGGGGTCGGGATCGCCGAGCAAGGCACTTAGCGACTCCGGGATCACTTGCCACGACACGCCGAATCGATCCTCGAGCCAGCCGCACATCGTGGGCGTTCCGCCGGCGACGAGCCCGTCCCAGTACCGGTCGATCTCGCGCTGGTCCTTGCAGCTGACGACGATCGACGCGGAGGCGTTGAACGCGTGCTTCGTGTTGCCGTTGAGCACGATCAGGTCGTGCCCGCGCCACGCGAGCTTCGCGGAGATCAGCGCACCGCCCGACCGCATCTCGGATGTGATCCGGGCTCCCTCGAACACGGACGCGTAGTGCCTCACGGCGGCCTCGGCCTCCTCGTCGAACCAGAGGCAGGGCACGAATTCGGACGGGGAGGCGGCGGGGGAGGGCTTGGTCACGGCAGGCGGGGCTTGGTGAGAGGTCGCGGGGACGAACGCGGCCGCGAGGGCCGCGGCGCCGGCGAGGAGCAGGGTAGGGAGGAAGATCGATCGCATGGAGGGTCTCTGGGACGGGGCTCGCCGTCGAGTCGGAGCCGCTTCCTTCCTCACGACATCGTCCTTGGAAAAACCGCGCGCGGGTCGGGGGAGCGGCGCGTCACGGAGGCGCCTATCCTGGCCGCGGTGAACGGCGAGTGCACCGATGCGGAACTCGTGCGCGCTGCTGCGGCGGGGGACGAACGGGCGTTCGACGCGCTCTACCGCCGCCATCGCGACTGGGTGTTCGCGCTCGCGCTGCGGGCGACGGGGCGACGCGAGGACGCGCTCGACCTCGCGCAGGAGGCCTTCGTCGAGCTGCTCGGCGCGCTCGAGCGGTTCGAGCCCGGCGGTTCGTTGCGCGCGTGGCTGCGGCGCGTCGTGCTCCACCGCGCGATCGACCAAGGGCGGAGCGCGGGCCGCGCGCGGCGCGTCGACGTGGCGCCCGAGGACGTGCTCGGGGACGTGCTCGACCGCGCCGCGGAGGACGGCGGGGAGCGCGCGGACCTCGCGCGCGTCCTGCGCGGGCTCCCGGCGGAGCAGCGCGAGGTCGTGCTCCTGCGCTTCGTCGACGGGTTCGAGCTCGCGGAGATCGCGGCGGCCCTCGGTATGCCGCTCGGGACGGTCAAGTCGCGCCTCCATCAGGCAGTGGCGAACCTGCGGGCCGATCCGCGCGTCGCGCGGTTCTTCGAGGTCGAGTAGGCGTGCGGGCGCGCGCGGGCCTGGTTTGGCCTGGCCGGGGGCGGGCGGAGCGCGCGTCAAGCGGTCGCGGAGGTCGAGGTCGCGCGGGACGGTCGGTGCTCGCGGAGAGGTTTCTTCGAAGTCGTCGAACCCGGCGGCCGCCATGATCGCTCTCGGGGCGTGGAACGACGCGACGAAGACGACCCGAAGCTCCCGCGCGGCCTCGAGGACGGGCTCGGAGGCCTGTTCGGACCAAGTGCGGCCGAACAGGCGGAGCTCGACCAGCGCATCGGCCGCGCGGCGCGCACGCGGTTCGCCCGGCGGCAGAAGGTAGCACCGGCCCGGCCGAGCGTGCGGCGCGTCTGGGCGCTGCGCGCGGCCGCCGCCGTGCTCGTCGCGTTCGGCGGGTGGATGCTCGCGCGCGTCCTGGCGCCCGCGCCGCGGCCGCACGAGGTCGCGCGGCTCGACCTCGACGGGAACGGGCGCGTCGACGTGCTCGACGCGTTCCAGGTCGCGCGCGGCGTCGCGCGCGGCGCCACGAAGCCCGAATGGGACGTCGACGGCGACGGGCGCGTCGATCGGAACGACGCGGACGCGGTCGCGCGCGAAGCGGTGAGGACCGGGTCGTGAAGCGCGCGCTCGTCCTCCTCGTCGTCGTCTTCGCGATCGCGTCCGCGGTCCTCGCGCTCGCGAGCGCGCGCGGTGCGACGTTCGGGGCGCGCGGCGCTGGCGAGTCGGACGCGGTGGGAGCGGCGGGTGCGGCGAGCTCGGGCGACGCCGCCGAGCTCCCCGGCGCGGACGACGCGAGCGCGTCGCTCGAAGCGGGCGAGGAGCGCTTCGCCGCCTACGACGTGTGGATCGACTCGGGGACGGCGCCCCTCGCCGCGTGGCAGGTCGAGCTCGCGTTCCCCGCTGGCCGCGCGAAGCTCGTCGGCGTCGAGGGCGGGGACGCGGGCGCGTTCGCGAAGCCGCCGTACTACGACCCCAAGGCGCTCGCGCACGGTGAGCGCATCGTGCTCGCCGCGTTCGACACGGGGAGCGAGCTCCCGAGCGGCCGCGCGCGCGTCGCGCGCATCCACGTGATGGTGCAGGGCCCGGAGGAGCCGCGTGTTTCCGCGCGGCTTGCCGCGGCCGCGGACCCCGAGGGCCGCGCGCTCGACGCGCGCGTCGAGGTGCGTCCGTGAAGGGAATCGAGAGGAGACTCCGTATGAAGGTGTTGTTGGGAATCGTCGTCGCCGCGCTCGCGGTTCTGGGGCTCGTCGGCGGGTGCGCGATGGAGCGGTCGGGAAGCGCCGCGGGTGCCGTGTTCGAGGAGCCTCGCGAAAGCGCGCCGCCGATCGCCGAGCGCGATGCGTACCGCGGCGATGCAGAAGCCGACGAGCTCTGGATCCTCCCTCGCGACACGTCCGCCGCGCCGCAACGCTCCGCCGAGGACAGCCGCCGCCTCGCCGCGCAGATGGACGGCCTCGCGCAGGACGAGCTCCCGGGCTGCGGCGGCCTCGTCGCGTGCGAGCCCGCGTCGAGGCGCCACGTCGTGCTCCCGCTCGAGCACACGGACGTCGTCGCGGAGGTGACGGGCGCGCTCGGCGACGTCGTCGTCACGCAGCGCTTCGGCAACCCGTACGCGTCGAAGATCGAAGCGGTGTACGTGTTCCCGCTGCCCGAGAACGGCGCGGTGCGCGACTTCACGCTGACGGTCGGCCAGCGCGTCATTCGCGGCATCGTGCGCGAGCGCGAGGAAGCCGAGCGCATCTACGCCGCCGCGAAGCGCGCGGGCAAGGTCGCCGCGCTGCTCACCGAGGAGCGCCCGAACGTCTTCACGCAGCGCGTCGCGAACCTCGAGCCCGGCAAGCGCGTCGACGTCACGCTGCGCTACCTGCACGGCCTGCGCTGGGTCGACGGTGCCTTCGAGTTCGTGTTCCCGATGGTCGTCGGCCCGCGCTACGACCCGCGCGGGACGCCGAACGGGATCAGCGCAGTCACCGCGGCGACGCTCGGCTCGAGCGGCGCGCCGCACGAGGTCCCGTACCTGCGCGCGGACGAGCGCAGCGGGCGCGACGTCTCGATCACCGTGCGCGTGATGAGCGGGCTCCCGCTCGAACGCGTCGACTCGCCGACGCACGCGATTCGCCGCGGGCAGCAGCAGCCGACCGACATGGCGTTCGCGACCTACGTGCTCGACGAGCGCGACCGCATCCCGAACAAGGACTTCGTGCTGCGCCTCCCGCCCGCGGGCAACGGCCCGCGCGCCGGCCTCGTCGTCGGCGGGAGGGGCCGCGAGCGCTTCTTCCAGCTCACGCTCGTGCCGCCGGCCGACCTGGCGTCGATCCCGCGCGCGCCGATCGAGCTCGTCTTCGTCGTCGACGCGTCGGGCTCGATGCAGGGCGCGCCGCTCGAGACGGTGAAGCGCGCGCTGCACGCGGCGCTCGGCGAGCTGCGCGAGGGCGACGCGTTCCAGCTCGTGCGCTTCAGCAACGAGGCGGTCGTCGCGGGGCGCCGGCCGATCGAGGCCGACGCGCGCGGCGTCGCGGCGGGGCACGCGTGGATCGAGCGCCTGCAGGCCGACGGCGGCACCGAGGTGATGTCCGGCGTGCGCGCGGCGTTCGGGCTCGAGCGCGATCCCGAGCGCGAGCGCGTCGTGTGCTTCCTGACGGACGGGTTCGTATCCAACGAGGACGAGATCCTGCGCGCGATCCACGCCGAGCGCGGCGACGCGCGCGTCTTCTCGTTCGGCGTGGGCAGCGCGCCGAATCGGTTCCTGCTCGAGGAGCTCGCGACCGCGGGCGACGGCGCGGCCGCGTGGCTGCGCGACGACGGCGACACGGCGCGCACGATGCGGCGGTTTCTCGAGCGCGTGAGCCACCCGGCGCTCGCGGACGTGCAGCTCGACTTCGGGCGCCTCGCGGTGCGCGACGTGTATCCGGCGCGCGTGCCGGACTTGTTGCTCGGCCGCGCGGTCATCGTCACGGGTCGGATCGAGGACGCGGACGGGCTCGACGGCGCGGGCATCACGGTGCGCGGCCGCGCGGGCGGCGCGCGGCGCGAGTTCGCGGCGCCGGTGCGCGTGCTCGAGTCGGGCGCACAGAAGGACGCGCTGCCGTGGCTGTGGGCCCGCGCTCGCATCGCGGAGTTCGCGTCGCGCGCGCGCCTCGCGTCGAGCGCGGACGAGCGTCGCGCGTGCGCGACGGAGATCAAGCGGACGGCGCTCGAGCACGGGCTCCTGAGCGCGTTCACGGCCTTCATCGCGGTCGACTCGCTGTCCCGGACGGCCGGGGATCACGGTGTGACGGTGCCGGTGTCGGTGCCGATCCCCGCGGGCGTGCGGTACGAGACGGTGGGAGGGTGAAAACGGTGCCACGGCCTTCTTCAGCAGATCGGACCGTCGCGTAGTTGCCCGGCGCGGCGGTCCGATCTGGTGAACAAGGGCTCTGGCACCTTGTTCCGTTCCTCAGCGCTGCTTCTGCCAGCGCTCGACCCACGCGCGTCGCTCGGCGAGCGGCGCCGCCGGATCGACGTCGATCTCCGCGCCGTGGCGTTCGCGCAGCGCGGTCGCCGCGGTCTTCGGCGCGGTCGGGTCCGTGGAGAGGAGCAGCGAGACGAGCTCCGGCTCCGCCGTCTCGTCGCCGAGGTGCAAGCGCGCCTTGAGCGCCTGCGCGACGAGATCGTCCGGCGTGCCCGCGTTCGCCGGGATGCGGCCCTGCGAGGCGAGCGACATGAGGCGCTGCTGGTAGCGGCGCAGCGCGGGCACCGCGTCGCGGTCGCCGATGCGCTCGAGCGCGTAGCACGCCCACGCCGACACGGACACGACCGGGTCGCGCAGCGTCGCGATCAGCGCGGGCACCGCGTCGGGGTGGCGGATCTCGGCGAGGACGCCGCAGATCTTCGCGCGCTTCTCCGAGAAGCCCGCGGGGTACTTGAGTCCGAGCAGCGTGAGCGCCGGCACGGCCTTCTCGCCGAGCTCGACGAGCCGCGCACGCGCCACGTCGTCGTCCACCGGTGCGGCCGAACCGTCGGAGCCGCCGAACGCGTCGACGAGCCGGCGCGCCTCGCTGTTGATCTTCCACGGCACGCTCGGCACGGGGCGCAGCGCGGACACGCCGCCGTCCTTCGACCACCAACCCGACAGGCGCGCGATCGCGGCGAGGCGTTCGTCGCGCGGCGCGAGGGGCTCGTACCCGAGGTGCTTGCCCGTGACGTTGAAGAACGCCTCGAAGAAGCTCTCGCGGACGAGGTCGTCGTCGTGGTCGAGCCCCGCGAGCAGCACGAGAACGCCCGACGGATCGCCGAGGCGTGCGAGCGACTCGGCGAGGTCGCGCTTCGTCTCGTCCCAGTACGCGCGGCGCAGCGCCTTCGCGACCGCCGGCGCCGCGGACTTCACGCCGAGGTGCGCGAGCGCGCGCGCCGCGGCCCGCGTGACGTCGGGATCGCCGTCGCCGAGCAGGTGCTCGAGGTCGTGCTCGAGCTCCTCCAAGTGCAGGGCGCCCACCGCCAGCGCCGCGACGGAACGGTCGAGCGCGTTGGGCCGGCCGAGCGCCGTCTTCAAGTGCGCGAGCACCTTCGCGCGGTCCGTCTTCCAACCCATGCGGCCGGGCAGCTCGTACGCGTGGAGGCGCACGTAGAGCTCCGGATGCGCCATCGCGTCCGCGACCGCGGGCCCCGCGGGATCGCCGATGCCCTCGAGCACGGCCATCGCCTGGTTCCACGTCTTGTTGTCCCACGAGCCCAGCGCCGTGATCAGCGCGGGCACGGCCTTGACGCCGAGCTCCTTCAGCCGCTTGCGCGCCTCGAGGTTCGCCTGCAGCACGGGGAACTGGAAGAGCTGCACGAGCGCGTCGATGTCCGCTTGCGTGTCGCCCTTCGGTACGTCGACCTCGACCTTGTCGATCTTCGGTCGCGCGTAGTCGACCAGGTTCGCGACGCCCGCCGTCTCGGGCGCGATGCCGTCGGGCGTCACGATCCGCACGTCGGGGGCGCTCTCGACGGGCTTCGTCGACGGCGTGAGGCCGCTGAAGGGGAGCTCGCGCATCTCGAGCAGGCGCGCGAGCTCGGGGTGGTGGTCCTCGATCGGGAAGTAGTGCTTGTAGTGGAGCTCGCACGTGACGCTGCCGTCCGCGACGCCGATCGGGACGCGGTGCGTGCGCGTCTCGCCCGACGGGATCTGAGTGTTGACGGGCAACGTCAGACCGTAGGGACGCTTGTACGGGTCGCGGAAGACCATGCGCGAGCGCGCGATCTCCTTGCCTTCGCCGTCCCGCACGACGACGACCGACTCGAGCGAGCGCTGCTTGAGCTCGGTGGGGAAGTTGTGGCCCGCGCCCTTGTTCGTGATCGCGACGACGACCTCGTTCCCCTCGACCTTCGCCTGGTAGTCGTAGGCCCGCGCGACTTGCGTCACGCTGCGCGCGCCCGGGAACACGTGGCTGCGCACCGCGCGCGGCTTCTCGCCGACGGCGACGGGGCGTTCGACGAGCGCCATGTGGCAGTCGATGCACTCGTTGCCCGCGGCCTTGCCCTTGGGCGCGAGCTCCCACTGGTACGGCGTGCCGTGGTTTCTGTGGCACGACGCGCACGCTTCGACGCTGCCGACGCGCGGATCGAAGGCCGTCTTGCAGTCCGCGCCGCCCTGGAAGCCGCCGTAGTCGACCTCGGGCCGCCAGTGGCAGGTCATGCACGTGTTGCCTTCCTCGAGGTCGTGGTGGCGGCGGATCGGGTTCATCCCGATGCCGCTCTCGAAGATCGGGCGCGGCGTGTGACAGATGATGCAGTCGGCCTGGCTGAAGCGTCCGGTGCCGAGGCGCACCTCCTCGTCGGTGAACGCGCGGCCGTGCGTGTTCATCTCGTGCTCCGCGTAGATGTCGGGGTGGCACGACGCGCAGTAGGAGCTCCTCATGACCTCCTGGGCGTGCAGCCAGCGCTCCGGCGCGGCGTCGGCGGAGGCGAGCGACGCATGCGCGGGGCCTTCGGGCCCGGAGGCACAGGCTTCGATCCAACCGAGGAGGGCGAGGGACGCCAGGGCGGCGAGGGCGAGGGCGCGGCGAGGGGTCATCGAGGATCCAGGAGGGGGGTGCGTGCGAAGCGCGTTGTAGCAGGCCGGACGCGCTGGGTCACACCTCGCCGCGAGCGGCGCGCGACTGGAGAACGCGTGGAGGAACCGCGTGCGCGGGCCATGGAGGGGAATCGTGCGGCGCCGACGCGCGGGCGCTCGACCGCGACGAAGAGGAGGCTCGCGGCCAACGACCGGGTAGCATGCCCGTACCCTCGAGGCCCAGCAGGTCCCCGCATGCCGTTTTCGCCGTTCGTCGCGCTCTGCGCGCTCTTCGTCGCGTCCCCGTCGTCCGCGCCTTCGTCCACCGGGGCGCAGGCGGCGTCGCCCGCCTCCGTGCAGGCTCCCGTCCAGCCGCCGACGGCCCGGCCGGAGCCCGGCGTCGGTCCGACCGGCGCGCCGCTCACGACGCGCGAGCTCAAGGACCTGGAGAAGCTCGCCGCGCGGCCGAAGCCGAACGACTTCGAGCTCGCCGTCGAGGCCGCGCGCACGCGGCTCGCCGCGGCGCAGGCGGACCAGAAGCCTGCGCTCGCCGCGGGCAACCTCGCCGCGCTGCTTCCGGCCCTGAAGGCCGCGGTCCCGTCGAGCGGCACGAACGCGGCGGAGGCGCTCGCGCTCGGCAACGCGCTCTTCGTGCTCGACCCCGCGGAGGCGCGCACGGCGCACGCCAAGGCGTACGAGCTCGCGCCGAAGGAGCGCAGCGTGCTCGCCGCGTGGGGGCGCGAGCTCCACCGCGAAGGGCGGCTCGCGGAGGCCGCGCACGCGTACCAGGCGGCGATCGACGGTGGGCACGTCGACGCGCTCGTGCTGAACGGGCTGCGCGCGGCGTGCTTGCTGCGCGCGGGCGAGCTCGACGCCGCGATCGCCGCGTGGGAGGCGTGCAGCGCGTTCCAGTCGCGCACGGACCTCGAGATCGCGCTGCGCGAGGTCCACCAGCACGGCGACAAGGACCTCCAGCGCATCCGGCTCCTCGCACGCGTGCACGCCGGCGACCTCGACGCGCTGGAGCCGCTCATCGTGCTCGACCTCGCGTGGACGAACGACGACAAGGACTACCCGCTCTCGAACAAGGAGCACGTCGCGCGCGACCTCGCGCTCGCCGCGGAGAAGCTCGGCAAGGAATCGCGGCGCTACGTCGAGCTCGAGTTCCTCGCGAACGGCCGCATGGGCATGGAGCCGCGCCCGAAGGACGCGCCGCCGCAGCCCGAGGTGCCGCTCGGACGCGGCGAGGGCACGGGCTTCGGCGCCGCGCGCCCGCCCTCGGCCGTGGAGAAGGGCGGGCGCAAGCTCGGCTTCATGGGCTGGGGCAAGGACAAGAAGAACTTCCCCGTGTCGTCGGTGCTCGCGCCGGCGATCTACCGCATGCTCTTCCTCGACGGCGACATCGTGTCGACCGAGTGGGTCGGCTGGTTCGACGGCGAGCTGCGCAAGCGCGCGACCTCGGAGAAGGGCGACCTCGACGCGGCGCTGCTCCTCCTTGACCTGTACGAGGAATCGATCGTCCGCAAGTTCGACGGATGGGACAAGCTGCCCGACAAGCTCGTCGAATGGCAGGGCTACGTGTGGGGTCGCTACAAGGACCCGCGCGTCGCGCAGCGCAACCTGGCGTGGCGCGCGAAGGAGCTGCAGGCCGGCGATTCCGTGCTCGACGAGGCGGTGCGGCTGTTCCCCGACGACGTGAAGATCGTGAACCGCGCGATCGACGTCGCGCGCAAGGCGGGCAAGGTGCCGGAGTCGCTGTTCGTCGCGAGTGCGCGCGCGGCGATCGCTTCCGAGAACGTGCTCGAGGCGAACCGCGCGATGAGCGAACTCCGGGCGCTGCGCGCGAAGAAGAGCGAAACCGACGCCGAGAACGCGCAGCCGGGCGGACCGGCGCCCAAGTGAGCGGTCGGAAGGGCGCGCGGCGGCGCGCGACGACTGCGGCGGAGCCGGCGCGCGCACGCAGGCTCTCGACGGGCGGACGCGTGGCGGCAACGCGCGCGTCGGAGAGCGACGAGTGGGACGCTGCTCCCGCGCCGCGCCGCAAGGGCGCGCGGCGGCGGAGCGAGATCCCGCGCGACGTCCTCGCCGCGATGAACCGGGGCGAACTCGAGACCGTCACGCTCGTCGAGTGGCTCGCCGTCGATCTCGCGACCCTCGTCGCCCACGTGGCGCCCGAGTCCGGGTTCGACGCGGCGGCGACGCGGCGGCTCGTCGCGCGCGCGACGGAGCTCGCCGAGGAGGGCGTGATGGAGCGCGTGCGCGGGCTCGGCGCGGCCGTGCGCGCGGAGCTCCCGCGCGGCAAGCCGGGCGAGCGTGTGTACGAGCGCCTCGCCACGCACCGATCGGACGTCGCGCGCGAGCTCGCGGCGTACTCGGTGCGCGCCGAGGAGCTCGCGCTCGACGAGCGCCTCGCGCGCATGCGCCGTTTCGCGGCGGATTCGCACATGGCGGTGCGCGAGTGCGCGTGGGAGGCGCTCCGGCCGCACCTCGTGAAGGAGCTCGACCGCGCGCTCGCGCTGCTCCAACCGTGGACCGTCGACGCCGACCCGAACGTGCGCCGTTGCGCGATCGAGGCGACGCGGCCGCGCGGCGTCTGGACCGCGCACTGCGAACCGCTGAAGGAGCGGCCGGAGCGCGCGGAGCCCTTGCTCGAGCCCGTGCGGTCGGACGCGAGCGACTACGTGCGGCGCTCCGTCGCGAACTGGGTCAACGACGCGAGCAAGTCACGCCCGGATTGGGCGCGCGCGCTCTGCGCCCGGTGGACGCGCGAGTCGCGGACGCAAGAGACGCAGTGGACCGTGCGGCACGCGCTGCGGACGCTGCGCAAGAGCTGATCGGACGCGGCGTCACGACCGGGCTCCGTTGGGCCGCCGCGCCCGGGAGCGCTACCCTGGCGCCATGGACCTCCAGCTCACCGACAACGTGGTCTTCCTCACCGGCGCGTCGGGCGGCATCGGGCGCGCGCTCGCGCTCGAGTTCGCGGCCGAGGGAGCGAAGCTCGCGCTCGTCGGCGGCACGAAGCACGCGGAGATGGAGGCGTGGCTCGCGGCGCAGCCGTGGCGCGAGCGCGCGCTCGCGCTCCACGCGGACACGACCTCGACCCTGGAGGTCGACGTCGCGATGGAGAAGGCGCGCGAGCACTTCGGCCGCGTCGACGTGTGCATCGCGAACGCGGGGCGCTGGACGCCCGAGGCGAAGCTCCTGCACCGCGCCGACGAGCAGCGCATCCGCGCGAACCTCGAGGTGAACCTGTTCGGCTCGATCTGGACCGCGCGCGCGTTCTTCGACGCCTTGTCGCGCAGCTCGCCGCGGCGCGACGGGCGCGGCGCGTGCCTCTTGTTCATCGGCTCGACGGCGGGGCGCTTCGGCGAGAAGGGGCACGCCGAGTACGCAGCCGGGAAAGCGGCGCTGCACGGCCTCGTGCGCACGCTGAAGAACGAGATCGTCGAGCTCGACCCGTGGGGGCGCGTGAACCTGATCGAGCCCGGGTGGACGGTCACGCACATGGCGCGGCCCGCGCTGCAGGAGCCGGGGACGATCGCGCGCGTCGTGCGCACGATGCCGCTGCGTCAGCTCGCGCGCGCGAAGGACATCGCGCGCACGGCGGTCTTCCTGGCGTCGCCCGCGGCGTCGCGCCACGTCACCGGCGAGACGATCACGGTCGCGGGCGGCATGGAAGGGCGCACGTTGTGGGAGGCCGACGACATCGACGAGGACCGCGTGCGGCGGCGGCTCGAGCAGGAGTGAGGCGCGGAGCGAGCGCGCGGCGTCGGACTCCACAGTCCTCGGGGTTGCATCCCGCGGCCCGATCTGCGATCCCTGCGCGCATGGAAACGACGTGCTTGAGCGGGAGGTCGGCGTGAGAGTGCTCGTCACCGGCGCGAGCGGCCTCGTCGGCGGCGCGCTCGTGCCCGCGTTGAAGGCCGCGGGGCATTCCGTCGCGACCGTGGGCCGCGGGCGCGGCTCCGACCATTCGTGGAGCGACGCGGACCTCGCGCGCGGCGTCGCGGCGTCCGACGTGATCGTGCATCTCGCGGGCGCGAACCTCTTCGGGAAGCGCTGGAGCGCGTCGTTCAAGCGCGAGCTCGTCCAGAGCCGCGTCGAGACGACGACGAAGCTCGCGGAGCTCGTCGCGCGCGCGCCGGAGAAGGCGCTGATCAGCGCGTCCGCGATCGGCTACTACGGCGCGAGCGACCACACGCGCATGGCGGAGGGCTACGCGCGCGGCGCGGGGTTCCTGGCGGAGCTGTGCGGCGCGTGGGAGGCCGCGACGCAGCCCGCGGCGAAGGCCGGCGCGCGCGTCGCGATCGTGCGCATCGGGCTCGTGCTCGGCCGCGAGGGCGGCGTGTTCGCGAAGCTGCGCCCCGTGTTCAAGCTGGGCCTCGGCGGCCGCGTCGGCTCGGGCGCGCAGTGGATGTCGTGGATCCACGTCGACGACCTCGCGCGCCTGTTCGTGTTCCTCGTCGAGGACGCGAAGGCGCGCGGTGTCTTCAATGCGTGCGCGCCGAACCCCGTGCGGCAGATCGAGTTCGCGCGCGCGCTCGCGCATGCGCTCCACCGCCCGGCGTTTTTCCCGGCGCCCGAACCCTTCGTGCGGCTCGCGCTCGGCGAAGCGGCCGATGCGCTGCTGACGGGCCAGCACGTGTCGCCGGTGCGCGCGCTCGAAGCGGGCTTCACGTTCCGCTTCACGGACCTCGCGAAGGCGTTCGAGGACCTGGCGCGGCCGCGCTGAGCGTCACGCGCTCACCAGAACACGGCGTCGACGAACACGAGCGGGCGCGAGCCGCTCGAGAGCACCGTTCCGTTGGGCGTGAGCGCGAGCGCCTGCACGAATCGGCGCGCGGCCTGCACGCCCTGCGGCAGCTGCGGCACGGTGACGTGCAGCACGACCTGGCCCGCGCCGTTCGTGATCCCGATCGGGAACCGCCCGCGCGTGTTCTCGACGAGCAGCGGACCGTGGATCGCGGGCACGTCGACGAGCTGCGCGCGCTCGCCGACGAGCAGGAACACGGCGCTCCCTGGCGGCGCCGAGACGATGAGGTCGAAGCTCGTAACCTCGCGCACGGCGCGGGGCGGACCGAACAGCGAGCAGGTTCCTGCCGTGTCGGTCTGCACGACGCCCGCGGGGACCGCGACCGCGACGCCGACGCTCCCGTTCGGCGCCGCGCCACACGCGCCGCCCGGGCCACCGACTCCCGCCGCGCCGCCTTCGAGGATCGCGCCGCGATCGTGGACGATCGACCCCGCGCCCGCGACGAGGCCGACGCCTCCGTCGCCGCCGCTGGTCGGCGCCGGGAGGGGAGGACACCCACCGCTCGCGCCCGATCCTCCGGGACCGCCGTGGATGTAGCTCCCGTGCAGCCACAGCTCGCTCGCGCGCAGGCCGATCGCAGATCCGCCGCTCGCGCCGGGTTGTCCGCCGCTGCTCGGGTGTCCGAGCGCGCCCTCGACTCGGGATTGCGAGAGCACGAAGCGCGACGAACGCACCGACAGCGTGGGCTCGGGCGGCGTGGCGGCGCCGTGCAGCCCGTCGACGTTCGCGAACTCGACGTCCGCGCACGCGCGCACCTCGATCGAGTGCGGAGCGAGCGGGTCGATCGGCAAGAAGGCCGCGTCGACGACGCGCACCGCTCCCGCGCAGTCCTCGAGCGCGAGCCCGCCGCCGCCCGCGGTCGGCGCGAGCGGCGTGATTCCCTGGACCAGGACGTGCTTCCCGGCCGGGACGTCGCGCACCAGGAGCGCCTGCGCGCGCACCGGCCCCGGTCCGCGCGCCACGAGCGTGAGATCCTTCCCCGCGATCACGACGCGCGGGCCGGGCGCCCACGCGGGCAGGTCGCTCACGAGGAGCACGTCTCCGTCCTGCGCGGCGTCGACGGCGCTTTGCAGGTCGGCGTACTGCGAACCCTGCGGGCCGACGGTGAGGACGTGGACCTGCGCCGCGGCGGGAAGGGCGGCGAGGACGAGAGCGAGGACTAGGGGGAAGCGCGTCGTCATGGCGCGGCGAAACGCAACCTGGATGCCGAGCTCCTCCCCCCGGCTCGGAGGCCGAGGCGCCGGGTGGCGCGCGTTCCGACTCGAGCGCGCGCACGGCGCGCGTGCGCTTTCGCCCGCGCTCCGACCGAGGTGGGCGCGCGCCGTACGCACCCGCGGCGGCGGGGTCAGGCTTCGAGCGCGCGCGCCCACGCCGCGAGCGACGCCTGCGCGCACGCGCGCCAGGTGAAGCGCGCGCTCTGCTCGAGCCCGCGGCGCGACAGGTCGCGCGCGAGCTCGGGCTCGGCGAGTACGCGCGCCATCGCCGCATGGAGCGCGTCCTCGTCGCGCGGGTCGACGAGGAGCGCGGCGTCGCCGAGCACCTCGGGCAGCGAGCCCGACGTGCTCGCGACGACGGGGGCCCCGAGCGCCATCGCCTCCGAGCGGCGGCAGGCCGAAGCCCTCGTCGAGGCTCGGGAAGACGAACAGCGCGCAGCGCGCGTAGAGCTCCGCGAGCTCGCGCTCGCCGACGTCGCGGCGCCAGTCGACGCGCTCTCGCGCGGGCGAACGCGTGAGGAGGGCCTCGAAGTCCTCCGCGCGGTGACCCTGCGGGCCCGCGACGATCCAGCGGTGGGGGAATCCGGCGCGCACGAGGCGCTCGAACGCCGCGAGGATGCGCGCGTGGTTCTTGCGCGGGTCGACGCGCGCGACGGTGAGCAGGAAGGGCGCGCGCGCAGGGCCCGAGGCTCCGGCGCTCGCGCCGGCACGGCCGGGATTCTCGCCCGCGAGCGCCGTGCGCTCGCGCGGGTCGCAGGCGCGCGCGAGGTCCTCCTGCGACATCTGTCGCAGCACGTGGTCGCACCCGAGGTGCGTCACGACGAGCTTCTCGCGCGCGACGCCGAACGAGCGCGCGACGTCGTCCGCGACGAACGCGCTCGGCACGAAGACGAGCTTCGAGCGCTCGATCAGGCCGCGCACCGAGCGCTCCATGCTCGCGGCCGCGTCCTTCGACAAGAACCCGTCGTCGCGCAGGTAGATGCAGTCGAACACGGTCGCGGTCTCGACCGCGGCGCGCACGGGGAGCGATGAAGGCTGCGTGTGGTGCCACACGTCGGCGCCGCCCGCGAGGTCGTCGGCGCCCTTGCCCGTGAGCGCGCACAACTTCGGGATCCAGCGCGAGGGGAAGCGCAGGCGCGTCATCGATGCGCGGCGGGCGTCGAGCCCGAGCTCCGCGCGCTCGAACTTCGACCCGGCGAGCGACCAGCCGAACAGGCGGAGGTCGAGTGGAGTCGAGCCGTTCGAAAACCGAGGCTGCGCGCCGGGCGCGAGTTCACTCTCTCCGGCGGCCGCGTCGTCGAGCGCGCAGAGCGCCCGCACGAGCTCGCGCGTGACGCGTCCGATGCCCTCGCGGTTGATCAACGCGGGGCGGTAGTCGAGGCCGATGCGCACGCGGCAGTTCCTACCGGTTCGACGCGCGAGGCGCCACGGGCTTCCCGTCGAGGAGCTCGTGGGGTCGCGTACGGGCGCGCGATCCAGCGCGCGTACGGGCGGACGAGCTGACCGCCGACGCGCGCGCACCCTGCCGTTTCCGCGCCCGGCGGAGTACAGTCGCCCTCGGCCACGTCTCGCACGGAACCCGCATGCTCCCCCTACCGGTCCTCACGTTCCTCCTCGCGAGCGGCGGCGCGCCCGCGCTCCTCCCCGCTGCGCTCGAGCCCGGCCCCGTCGTGCATCCGACGCGCCTGTGGGTCGAGCCCGCGCCCGATGCGAGCGCGAGTGCGCTCCGTGCGCTGCACGCCGAGCTCGGCGCGCGCGTCGTGCTCGACCTCGCGCGGATCGGCTGGCTGTGCGTCGAGGTCGCGCCGGCGGAGCTCGACGAGGCACGCGCCGCGTACGCGGCGAGCCCGCTCGTCGCGCGCGCGACATTCGACCCCGCGCGCAAGCTCGCGCACGTGCCGAACGACTCGCTCTATCCGCAGCAGTGGAGCCTCGACCGCCTGCATTGCCCCGACGCGTGGAACGTGACGCGCGGCGTGAGCTCCGTGAAGGTCGCCGTGATCGACACGGGTTGCGACGTGACGCACCCCGACCTCGCGCCGAACGTGTGGACGAACCCGGGCGAGATCGCGGGCAACGGCGTCGACGACGATTCGAACGGCTTCGTCGACGACGTGCGCGGGTGGGACTTCGTCAACGGCGACGGGACGCTCGAGGACCTCTTCGGCCACGGCACCGGATGCGCGGGCATCGTCGCCGCGCGGCAGGACGACGCGTTCGGCATGAGCGGCGTGGCGCCGCTCTGCACGCTCGTCCCGCTCAAGGCGTGCAACGACCAGGGGCTGCTCTTCGATTCGTACGTCGTGCCCGCGCTGCTCTACGCGGCGGACCGCGGCTGCCGCGTGATCTCGATGAGCTTCTACGGCGACCAGGTGACGCCGGCGGAGCGCGCCGCGATCGACTACTGCTGGGCGCACGGCGCGCTGCCCGTCGCGGCGGCGGGCAACGACGCGCAGGTCCTTCCCTATTACCCCGGCGCGTACGCGAACGTGCTCGCGGTCGCGTCGCACGGGGCGACGGATCAGCGCTCGTGGTTCTCGAACTGGGGGAGCTGGGTCGACGTCGCGGCACCGGGCGAGTCCACCGTCGCGACGCAGCCCGGCGGCGGATGGTCGACGTCGTTCACGGGCACGTCGGCGGCGGCGCCGCACGTTGCGGGCGTCGCGGCGCTCTTGTGCTCCGCGCTGCCGACCGCGACGAACGCGGACGTGCGCGCGGCGATCGAGGACTCCGCGACGACGCTGACGCAGCCGATGATCGGGACGTGGACGAGCTATGGGCGCGTCGACGCGCGCGCGGCGCTCGATCGCTTGCTCGGGAACACGCCGGGGTCGAAGCGCGCGCGCGTCCTCTTCACGAGCCCCGTCGCGGGCGGGTCCGCGCGTGCGAGCGGCGCGAGCGCGGTGTTCGGCCCGGCGCCGGAGCTCCTCGTCGAGGGCATCGGTCTCGAACCGCCGCGCGTTGCGCGCGTCGCGGTCGACGGCGTCGCGCTTCCGATCCTCGCGCGCGGACGCGCGGAAATCGCGGCGAACCTCGGGTTCGGCGGCGGACGGCGCGTCGAGGTCGAGCTCGGCGGGAGCCCGTTGTTCGCGGGCGCGTGGGAACGCGGCACGGGCTGGCTCTACGCGCCGAGCGACGCGAACGGCCGCGGGACGGCGGCGTGGAGCGGCGGCTTCGAAGAGCTCGCGCACGTCGACGGGCGGCGGTTCACGTGCTCGCTCGACACGAACACGGGGCGCGTGTTCGCGCAACTCTCCGTGCGCAAGGTGCGCGGCGTGCCGACGACGATCGAGTGGACGCGCGCGTGCGCGGACTCGATCGGCGCGGTCGAGTCGGTCGAGGTGTACGACTGGAGCACGTGGAGCTACCCGTACGGGAGCTTCGTCAACGTCGCGACGACGACGGTGACGAACGCGAGCGAGCGGAGCTCGGTGATCGTGCTGCCGGCGAACCCGGGGAGGTTCCTCGACGACGAAGGGACGCTGTACGTGCAGATCGCAGTGACGGGCGGCGGGGCGAACGCGGCGATCGCGATCGATGCGTTGCGCGTAAGGGCGGAGTAGCGAAGCCCAGAGGTCCGCGGGTACGACTCAGGGAAGACGAAGCGTCCGAGGCGTGGACCGAATCCTCGCGCGCACCCTTCCAGCGACCACGGAGTCGGCGCAGGGAAGCCAAACGACGACGGCGCGCTCGGTGGGGCCGACGCTTCGGTCCGCGAACATGGGGGCGCCGATGGTCCAACTCAGCGTTCCGTCGGGAGCACTGTCCGTCTCGACGATGCGGTGGGTTCGGGTTGACTGGTCGTCGAACACGAAGCGACTCAGATCGGTGCCGAAGTGCACGTCCAGGGAGCGGCTGACGTCCCACGGACACGGCCTGAGTTCGATGCTGTCGTCGAGGGCGACCTGGACGACGACGAGTAGAGAGCAAGCGATGGGGCGCGAAGACCCGTCGTCGTCCAGCCACGCGAGCCGACCGCGGACGAGCACGCTGCCGTCATTCGATTCGAGCGCCGCAGGATCGTCGACGACCGCCGTCCATTCGACGCACAGTCGGTTCCTCACCGTCCGCGTGGCTTCGGACTCAGGCAGCCGTTTGAGCAGGAGATCGACGTCTCGCTCGTGAACGAGATGGAGCCGCCCTCCGTCGGTGATCCACGCGAGCGGCGGCTCAGCGTCGCGAAGCGTGATGTCGAGGACGCCACGAACGGCGGCTGGTCCGTGGTCGATCGCATCGAGCGCGGCGCGTGCGGCGTTCGCATCGATCGCGCAGCCGTCCCCGACGACGACGCTGCGTCCAGATTCGCGCTCCACGAAGGCGAGGAGCGTGGCGACGGGATCCCCCTCGCGCGCGCCCGGCGGCAAGAAGCGTCGCTCGATCGCGTCGATGCGCCGAGTGAAATCGAGACAGCGTTGGAGCTCGGGCGGGAGCGGCTTCGACGTCGCGTCGGCGGCGATCGGCAAGGGCGCAGGCGTCGGAACCTGGGTCGAGCATCCGGCGAGCAGCAAGGCGAGGAGGAGGATGAGACGCATGTGAGGACTCTGCTCTGGGAAGTGAGGAGAGCCTACCCACACGATCACGGAGGGTTGCGCGATTCGCTTCGCGCTCCATCCGCGGTTCGATCGCGTCGGAGTCCCGAACTTGATTCGGGAACCTTCTGTGTGGAGGGGACTCGGGCGGTGGACGCGTCGTCGTTCTCACGATCCGTCGATCGAGCTTCGTGGGAGCACGCTCTCCAGCTGCCGAGCGGCCCCGGATCGAACACATCGGCGTCCGGAAGTCGTCGGGGAAGGTGCACGACGCAACGCGACTCAGAGCCGAAGCGAGCACACGCACCCCTTCCCGAACTGGAGTCGGGGACCTTCCTCCCCAGCGAGCTCAGCCGCGAGACCTTCCACCCGCCCGCGATCACCCGGCGCGCACCGCGCTCGACACGAACGCCGCGACCGCGAACGCGATCGGCCCGCCGAGCCAGCTCCACGCTCGCGCGCCCGACCATGGCGACGCGCCGACGCGTACGAGCGCGATCGACGCGCCGAGGGCCACCGCGAGCTCCGTCGCGAAGGTCGCGAGGCCGGCGCCCGTGATGCCCTGCGTCGGCACGAGCCACGCGTTCAGCGCGAGGTTGATCGCGAGCCCGACGACGGCGATCGCGAGGATCGACTTGCGCTCGCCCGCCGCGACGAGCGCCGTCATCAAGCCCGCGCCCGCGTAGACCGTCGCCGTCGCGAGCAGGAGCCAGCGCAGACTCGGCGCGGCGCTCGCGAAGTCCGGGTGGAAGAGCCCGAGGATCGCGCCGGCCCACGGCCACGCTGCGCCGAGCACGAAGCTCGCCGCGGCGAAGAGCGGCGGCGTCAGCTTCGTCACCGCGTGGTGGAGCTCCTTCTTCTGGTGCGCGCGCGCGAACCACGGCAGCGCCGCCTGCGTCGCGTAGATCGCGACCATGATGCCGTAGCTCATCACGCGCACGCCGGTGTTGTAGCGGCCGAGTTCCGCCTCGCCGCAGATCGGGCGCACGAACAGGTTGTCGACGTAGAAGTACGCCTGCTGGCACAGGCTCGCGACGCCGAGCGGCAGCGCGGCGAGGAAGAGCCCGCGCACGTCGATGGAGTGCGGCGCGCGCTGGGGGAGGTGCTTCTTCGACACCGCGTGCAGCACGAAGTTCGCCGTCGCGCTGCCCGCGGCGATGCCGAGGACGTAGTGCGACGGCTCCAGGTCGCCCTGCGCGCGCAGGACGAGCACGATCGACAGCGACAGCGCCGCCGCGAACGCGCGCACCGCCACGGGGATGCCCCACGCGATGCGGTTCCGGAACACGAGCGTCGACAGCTCGCACACGTGCGTCACCGGGTACAGGCTCGCGAGCAGGATCCAAATCGCGCCGCGCTCGCCCAGGACGAACGCTCCGCCGCCGACGAGCACGACGCCGAGCGATCCGAGCAGGAACCGGAGCCGTCGCGCGGCCGCGAGCACCTCGGGTACGCGCTCCTCGTCGTGCGCGGTCCTCTGCACGGCGACCTGGCCCGTGCCGAAGTCGGCGAGCGTGTCGAGCAGCATGAAGACCGCGAGGTAGAACGTGAACCGGCCGAAGTCGTCCTGCGCGAGGTGGCGCGAAAGCAGGAACCACGTGAGGAGCGTGCACGCGCTGCCCCACACGCGCCCGAGGACGAGCAGCACCGTTCCGCGCCACACGCGCCCCGGCACCGAGCGGCTGGACTCGGGCGGCTCGTTCGCCGGCGCCGTCGTCGAGGTCGGAGCCGTGCTCATGCCGCGTGGACCGCGAGTGCGGGGCGCTCTCTGCCCAGGGCGGGCGCGTGCGCGCGGAGGACTGCGTTCCGTCGGCCCCGACCGGACCGGCGAGCTCGGCGGACCGCCACGCCCTGCCGCGCGCGCGCTCGGTTCGGGGATCGCTCGTGGGAGGCCATGCAGTCGCGTCCAGGCTCGCGCGCGGGTTGCGCCGTGTCCACCGTCCTCGGCCGGCCGGCGCCGATTCCGCGCGGCTCCAGCCCAGCGATCGAGGTGCAATCCGGCGCCGCGGGAGGCCGCTGCGGGCCGCGCGCGCCCCGTCCGACGCGTTCGCTGTGAGGAAACTCCCCTGTACGAGACGTTTCGCACGGAAGGAAGCGCATCGCGAGCGCCTGCGCGGGCCGGTAGGATGGCCGCGCCTCGCGCGCAGGCACGCCCGTCCCGGGCCGGAAGCGGGGTCCCACGCATGTACGCACGCAAGCGACTCGACATCGGGTGGATGGATCTGGCGAGCGGCCTCGTGAACGCGGGGCTCCCGCGCGACCGCGAGTCGATCGCTCGGCGCATCGAGCAGTGGTTCTCGCCCGAGGGGCGCGCGCTCTGCACGCTCTCGATCCGCAGCGGGCTCGAGCTCTACCTCGAGCAGCTCGCGCTGCCGAAGGGGAGCGAGGTCCTGATGTCCGCGCTGACGATCCCGGACATGTGGAAGGTCGTCGAGCACCACGGCCTCGTCCCCGTGCCGGTCGACGTCGACTCGAGGACGCTCGCGCCCAAGATGGACGCGCTCCTGCGCGCCGCGAGTTCCAAGACGCGCGCGGTGATCGTCGCGCACCTCTTCGGAACGCGCATCGACCTCGACCCGATCGCGAAGGTGTGTCGCGAGCGCGGCTGGCTGCTCCTCGAGGACTGCGCCCAGGCCTTCACCGGCCCCGACTACAAGGGCCACCCCGCCGCGGACGTCGCGATGTTCAGCTTCGGGCCGATCAAGACGTCGGCCGCGCTCGCGGGCGGCGTGCTCGTGATCCGCGACTCGTCCGTGTTGACCCCGATGCGGGCAGCGCACGCCGCGTGGCCGGTGCAGGGGAGTGGGCTCTACGCGAAGCGCGTGCTCAAGTACGCCGGGCTCAAGGCGGTCACGACGCCCGTGCTGTACAGCGGGTTCGTGAAGTGGTGCGAGCTCAAGGGCACGACGCAGGACGCCGTGATCCAGAGCACCGTGCGCGGCTTCGCGGGCGGCGACTTCTGGCAGAAGATCCGCCACCAGCCCTCCGTGCCGCTCCTCTCCGTGATCGAGCGGCGCGTGTGCGGCTTCGACGGTGCGCGCGTCGCGCGGCGCACGGCCCTGTCGCGCGAGCTCGTCGAGCTCCTCGGCGACGCGGCCGAGATTCCGGGCATCGACGCGCCCTTCCACAGCTACTGGGTGTTCACGATCCTCGTCGACGATCCGGCGGGCATCGTCCAGCACCTGCGCGCGCACGGCTACGACGCGACGTCCGTCGCGACGATGTCCGCGCTCACGCCGCCGGCCGGTCGGGAAGCGCTCGATCCGCGCGAAGCGCGCGCGGCGCTCGCGCGCATGGTGTACCTGCCCGTGTACCCGGAGCTTCCGCGGCGCCGTATCGAGGAGCTCGCTGCGCTCCTTCGTTCGACCGCGCCGTCGCGCGCGCCGGGACGCCGCGACGTCGGGCTCGCCGGGACGGCCTGAGCGAAGGCGCGGCGGGCGGATCGGCCGCATCGATCCAGCGCGGGATCGTCGTCGAGCGCCGACGGGCGCGCATCGCCGCCCGACGAACGCGTCGAACCTCCACTCGCGTCAATGAGCGCGTGATGTCCGCGCGGGAAGGGCGCTGCAGGGCGCTCGTTCGACGGAGCGATGGCCGTCGTCGCGCGCACACGGCGCACGAAGGCTCGGCCCATACGCCGGTGCGGATCCAACGCTCGGGAGGGCCGCGAGACGACGATTCGGGCAGTTCCTTCGCGCTTCCGACGGGAAGTGCTTTCCGCTCGACCCCGCGGAGACCTCGACGGCGCGCGGGCCGCGCGCCGAACGCACGAAGTCGGGACTTCTTTTCCCGGTCTTTCTGGTCCTGCACTCCACTTTGGATTTCAGCGTCACCGATACCGGTGAGACGCGCGCCACCGGGAGCTCTCCGCGCACGCGCGCCGCCAGTCCATGCACCCTCGAGCCTCGAACCTCAGCCAGCGCCTCGTTCGCGCGGGGCGTCGCGCCGGCCTCACGCTGGTCGAGATCGTCGTCGTCATCGCGATCATGACGATCTCGATGGCGATGTACGCGCAGACGCTGACCGCGTCGGCGCGGCTCGACCCCGTCGCGAACGAGACCATGCTCGCGGCCGAGGGAGCGCGCCTCGTGCTCGAGCGCATGAAGGCGGAGGACTTCGAGGACGTCTTCGCGCTCTACAACGCGGATCCCACGGACGATCCCGGCGGTCCCGGCACGGCGCCTGGGAACACGTTCAGCGTCGAGGGGCTCGCGCCCGCCACGACGGGCGCGATCGTGGGCCGCATCGACTTCCCCGTCGTCGACGGAACGCTGCGCGAAACGGCGACCGACGAGACGCTGGTCATGCCGCGCGACTTGAACGGGGACGGCGTCATCGACGCCGCGAGTCGCGCGAACGACTACCTCCTGCTGCCGGTGCGCGTGCGCATCGAATGGGCGAGCGCGACTGGGCGCCGCGGTCGGCGTTCCCTGGACACGTACGCGATGTTCTCCCCGCTATGAGCTCGACCTCGAGGCGAACGGCTCGAGCGGGATACACGCTGCTCGAAGTGATGCTGGCCCTGACCCTGCTGACGCTGGTCCTGGTGAACATGTACATGGTGTTCGGCGACTCGAGCAAGGCGGTCACGCGCAAGGCCGCCCAGTTCGACACGGAAGTCGAAGCACGCCGCGTGCTCGACCGCATCGCGCTTGCCGTCATCGGGGCGGAGCTCGAGACGCTGCAGGTGCCCAACTCGGCGCCGAACTCGTCGAGCGCGATCGACTACAGCGTGAACATGGGCTTCGAGGACGGCGCGGTCGTGTGGAGCCCTGGCCGCCGCATCGCACACCAGAACGGACACGAGGTGAGCTGGCGCGAGAACCCAGGCGAGGTCGACGAGCGGCACGCCACGTGGACGCGCGCGGCCGCGACGCTCCTCGAAGGGGAGCTCCAGAACGGGATCGACGACAACGGGAACGGCCTGATCGACGAGCGCGGGCTCTCGTTCGACGTCCAGGGCCGGATGGTCGCGATCCGCTTGACGATCGAGAAGCCCGGGCCGGACGGGAAGCTGGTGACGAAGACGCTCGAGACGCGGGTCACATGCAGGAACTGAGGAGGATGCGATGAGGATGGGGAATCGATCGTGGAGGAGGTCGTCGGCGAAGCGCGGGTCCGCGCTCATGGCGGCCCTATTCGTCGTGCTCATGGTAGGCACGCTCTCGATGGCGTACCTGCAGATGAGCATCAGCAAGAACAAGGAGCAGCAAGGCGCGGCCGACGCGAAGCGCGCGCTCTACATGGCCGAGGCCGGGCTCTCGGAGGCGTATGCCGGCATGGTCGCGGGGAAGAGCGGGAACGTCGGCAGCGACCTCCTGCCCGCGCGCTTCGGCAACGGCGTGTTCTGGGTCGTCGCGGAAAACCTCGGGGACAACAAGACGTGCCTCACGAGCACCGGCCTGTGCGGGACGGGGCGGTCTTCCGTTTCGCTCGTCGTCGAAAACAAGCGTCCCTCCGTCGCCTCGCAGGGCGTGTTCGCCGATAGCGCGATCGTGGTCCAGGCCGGCGCCGTGATCGACAGCTACGATTCGCGCACGACGGCGAGCGGCGTGTCGGTGGGAGGAATGACACTCGCCGGCGGTTCGACGACGTCGGGCTCGGGAGCGAACGCGGCGCGCGTCGCGTCGAACGCGAACATCACCGTTCAGGGAACGACGGCGCGCGCGGATGGTGCCCGAGTCCTGGGTGACGTCCATCCTGGACCGGGCGGCGTCGTGGTCGCGGGCACGGGCTCGACGATCACCGGCTCCACGGCGCCAAAGGAGGCGGCTCTCGCTCTGCCCGAGGTTCGCTACCCGAACGTCGCGCAGAGCGGGAACATCGCCTACGACAAGGCGAGCCCCGCGCTCGTGCTGCCGACCGGCACCGCGGGATACGAGTCCTTCCACTTGACGGGCACGGGGAATGCGACGCTCGCGGGTCCGCTGACGCTCGTCCTCGACCGGCTCATCCTGGACGCGGGCACGCGACTCACGATCAACACCACGAACGGGGCCGTGAAGATCTTCGTGCGCGACTGGCTCAAGCTCGCGCCGGGCTCGACGATCACGTGCGCGTCGACCGACCCGACGAAGACGGCGATCGTCTGCGGCGGGATGGAGACGGTCGATCGCGACGCGGACGGCATCGCCGACCCGCCGGTGACGATCGGCGCGACGAGTTCCTACTACGGCTTCGTCTATGCGCCGCGCGCGACCTTCACGCTCGCGAACACGTTCAACATCTGGGGCGCGATCGCTGCGCGCGGATTGACCATCGCCGGCGGAGGTCGCATCCACTTCGACCGCGCGTTCCTGGACCTGCCGGGCGACGAGGGTGCCGACCCCGAGCCCATGTGCTGGCGCCTCGTCCAGCTCCCGCCGGCGCGCATCGTGGAGGAGCGCACGGATCCGCTGCTCTACCTGAAGCTGCGGG
Source organism: Planctomycetota bacterium (assembly GCA_016714045.1). Taxonomy (GTDB): domain Bacteria; phylum Planctomycetota; class UBA1135; order UBA1135; genus JADJNY01. The sequence goes on from JADJNY010000002.1 coordinate 881,181, forward strand.
GCATCACGCCGGTTCCCTCCAAGGACGCCCACTACGACGCGGGGGTCACGCCCCTGACCGGCATCACGAAGCCGTGGTCGCGCGTGACCGTCGCGCCGTGAGCCGCAGCCGATGACGATTCCCAGCAGCTCGGACGCGCACCGACCTCGCCGACATGCCGGCGCGGCGGCGTGCGTCGTGCTCGCCGCGCTCGCCGCGGCGCCGCTCCACGGCCGCTCCGGGGCGGAGGATCCCGCGGCGCTCCGGATCGAGCGCGTCCTCGCCGAACTGCGCGGTGCGCACGAGGGGAGCGACGTGCTGCTCGCTCGACGGATCGGCGCGCTCGGTCGGCCGGCCGTGCCGGTCGTACTCGATCGCCTCGCCCAGGACGCGGCTACGCGTCTCGCGGCACCGGACGCCGAGCGTTCCGGGCCGGAGCAGCGCGGGTTCGCCGTGCTGCTCGGCGCCATCGCGGAGCTGCCGCGCGCCGAAGTGCGGGCCGAAGCCGAGCGCCGGCTCGCGCGCGCGCCCTCCAGGGAAGTGCGCGCGGCTGCGATGCTGGCGCTCGCGGCCTTCGGAGACGGCGGCGAACTCGCCGCGCTGCTCGCGATCGGGGAACCCGCGCTCGATGCGGAGGGCCTCGAGACGGCCTTCGACGCGCGCGTCGGCGAGGCGTGCCGGGAGCTCGCTCGGCGCGACGCGACCACATGGGCGCGGGCCGCGGCGCTCGCGCCGACGCTCTCGACGGCCGCGCAGCTCGCGCTGCTGCGCGCCGCGGCCTCGGACGCGGGCGAAGACGCGCTCGGGATGCTGGCGCGGTGCCTCGACGCACTGCGCAGCCGGCGCGTCGACGTGCTCGTCGCGCTGCAGGTCGCGAGCCAGCGCGCGGCGCACCCCGTCGACGAGCGCGTGCGCGAGGCCGTACGCCGCGTCCTCGACGATTCCGACGAGCAAGTCGTGGCGCAGGCCGTCCTCTTGTGCGGTCGATTCGAGGACGCCGGCGCCGCCGGAGCGCTCGTCGAACGACTCGAAAGCCCGTCGGCCTCGATCCGCGGCAACGCGCACTGGGCTCTGCGCCGCATCAGCGGCCTGGGGCTGCGCGACGACGCACCGCGTTGGCGAGCCTGGCTGCGCGACGAACGCGCCTGGTGGAGCGAGCGGTACGAGCACGTGCGGGCCGCGCTCAACGGACGCGACGCGTACGAAGCGCGTCAGGCGGTCCTCGAGTTCGGCCGGCGCCGGCTCGACCGCGACCGGCTCGCGTTGGAGCTCGTCCCCGTGCTCGCTCACGAAGAGACGGGCACCGCCGTGATCGCGGCCTCGGCGATCGGAGCGCTGCGCTCGCGCGCGGCTCTGCCGGGCTTGCGGGCGGCGCACGAGGGCGCGCCCCTCGCGTTGCGCGAGGCCATCGAGCTCGCCCTGGCGTCGATCGAAGCGCCGCCCGCTTCCGACGCGCCGCGTACCTCGGCTCGCCAGCGGACCCGGACCGCGGCGAACTGAACCGCAAGCGCCGACGGTCGTGAGCGATCCGAGGTCGCTCACGGCCGGAACGTTTTTCCGCGCGGCACTCGGATGGTCCCCGCTCCTCAAGACGAGCGCATCCGCGCGTCGATCCAACCCTGTCCCGCCCCGGAAGGTGCCCCATGCCGACTTCGCGCCGCAGACAGCGGCTCATCCAGCCGCGGCTCCAGCTGCGACTCGTGTCCAGCTTCGTCGGGCTCTCCGTGCTCGCGCTCGCGCTCCAGTTCATCCTGCTGGCCGCGATGCTGACGAACATCGCGAGCGAGTTGCCGCAGGACGGTCCGTTCCTCATGCAGGAGCTGCCGTCGATGCTGTGGTGGGTGCTCCTGCTCTCGGTCGGGCTGTGTCTGCCGCTGACGTTCTGCGTCGGCGTGATCGTCACGTTCCGCATCGCGGGGCCGCTGCACCGGATCCAGAAGCACCTCGAGGCGCTCGCGCGTGGCGAGGACCCCGGCGAGTGCACGCTGCGCAAGGACGACGAGTTGAAGGACCTCGCCCGGGCCCTGAACGAGGCGACTCGTGCGTTGCGCCAGCCTGCGTCGTCGAAGCTCGAAGGCGGCGAGGGGCCGCGGCGCCTGAGCGAGGCCGCATGACCGGCGGTGGACGAACAACGGAACGCGCGGGATCGTTGCGCGCCGCAATCGTCGTCCACAGCGTCTGGCGAGGACGATGAGCATGTCGCTGCGGACTCGCATCGTCTGGTACCTCTCGGCCGTGGTCCTCGTCTGGGCCAGCCTGCACCACATCGTGCAGAAGGTCTTCGTGATGCGCAGCTTCAGCCAGCTCGAAGAGGCGGACGCGCGTCGCAACGTGTTGCGCGTGCGCAACGCGATCGAGCGCGAGAAAGAGGAGCTCGCGTCGCGCTGCAAGGACTGGGCGTCCTCGGACGGCGTGTATCGCTACGCGCTCGACCGCGACGCGCGCTTCGCGAAGGAGACGTTCGACACGGAACTGCTCCGCCGCAACGGCATCAACCTGCTCTACGTCTGCGACATGAAGGGCAAGGTCCTCTGGGGCCGCTGCGTCGACGGCGAGGACAAGCCGCTGCGGCTCGCCGACTTCCCGCCCGACGACCTGGGTGGGAAGCATCCGCTGCTGGTCAGCGGCGTCGGTCCCATCGACTCGAGCGTCGAGCTGCGCGACACGGGCGTCTGGCTCACGGACCACGGCGCGATGCTCGTCAGCGCGAAGCCGATCACCGATGCGCGCGGCAAGGGCCCCGTCCGCGGAACCGTGATCGTCGGGCGCATGCTCACGGGCCTCTTCCAGGACATGGAACAGAACCTGGAGGATCTGCAACGCCAGACGGAGGTCCAGTTCGAGCTGTGGACCGCGAACGGCCCGATCCTCGAGACCGAACAGGTGTCGATCGACGAGATCGTCGCCTCGAAGGAGCCGCTCGTGCGCGTGCGCGACGAGACGCAGCTGCGCGCCTTCGCGGCGCTGGATGACATCCGCGGGCAACCGGCGCTCGTCGTTTGCGCGACGCTCCCGCGGCTCGTGACGGCGCAAGGCGACCGAGCCGTGCTCTCCGCGCTGATCTCGACCATGGCGGCGGGGGCTCTGTTCCTCCTCGTCCTGCTGCGCCTGCTCCAGCAGAACGTCCTGGGTCCGATCGCGCAGCTCACCGAACACGCCGTCGAGATCGGCAAAAACGAGGACCCGACCAAGAAGCTCGACCTGCGCCGCGAGGACGAGCTCGGGATCCTCGCGCACGAGTTCGACGGGATGATGGAGAAGCTCGCGCAGTCGCGCGCGGCGCTCGTCAAGGCCGCGCGCCACGCCGGCATGTCGGAGATCGCCACGGGCGTCCTCCACAACGTCGGCAACGTCCTGAACAGCGTGAACGTCTCCGCCTCGCTGCTGGCGGAGAAGACGCGGTCGTCGAGCGTCTCCGACCTGCGGCTCGCGATGGGGGCCGTGCGCGAGAGCGCGGGCGACCTCGCCGCGTTCCTCCAGAAAGACCCGCGCGGGGAGCACCTCTACCCGCTGCTCGTCGCGCTGTCGGAACAGCTCGACTCCGAGCACTCGGCGGTGGAGCAGGAGCTGAAGCGCCTCACCGAGGGCCTCGACCACGTGAAGTTGCTCGTGCAGTCGCAGCAGAGCTACGCCGGACACTCGGGCGTGCTCGAGCCGACGGTCCTCGCGCAGCAACTCGAGACCGCGGTGTCGATGACGGGCCGGACCGTCGGCGAGGACAGCGTGCGGATCGTGCGCGAGTACGCCGACATCCCGGTGTGCGAGGTCGACTGCCACCGGCTGCTCGAGATCCTCGTGAACCTGCTGCAGAACGCGCGTCAGGCGCTTCACGATCCGACGCTCACGGAGCGCAGCATCACGCTGCGCCTCCGTTCCACGGACGAGGACCGCGTCGCGATCGACGTCGAGGACACGGGCGTGGGCATCCCGCCCGAGAACCTCGAGCAGATCTTCGTGCACGGCTTCACGACCAAGAAGAACGGGCACGGCTTCGGCCTCCATGCCTCCGCGAACGCGGCGACGGAGATGAGCGGCAAGCTCACCGCGCACAGCGACGGGCCGGGGCGCGGCGCTCGATTCACGTTGGAGTTCCCCATCCGCAGCATCGCAACCGCCGGAGCGACCCCATGAGCAACCAGGAACGTCGCCGCATCCTCGTCGTCGACGACAATCCGGCGATCCACGCGGACTTCCGCAAGATCCTCGGCGCGAAGGAGCAGCCGAACGCGGGCCTCAAAGACGCGAAGGCCGCGTTCTTCGGGAAAGCCGCCGTCAAGGACGTCGAGCAGCCCTACGAGATCGACGCGGCGAGCCAGGGACGCGAGGCGCTCGAGCGCGTGCGAGCTTCGCTGGCGGAGGGCGCTCCGTATGCGCTCGCGTTCGTCGACGTCCGCATGCCGCCCGGTTGGGACGGCGTCGAGACGATCGCGCGGCTCTGGGAGGCGGATCCCGATCTGCAGTGCGTCATCTGCACCGCGTTCGCCGACTACTCGTGGGAGGAGATGATCGCGAAGCTCGGTCGCACGGACCGGCTCCTCATCCTGAAGAAGCCCTTCGACCCGATCGAAGCGTGCCAGATCGCGAGCGCGATGACCGAGAAGTGGTGCTCAACGCGCCGTGAGCGCGCGCGGCTCTCCGAAGTCGTGCAGGCGGAGAAGACGGCGCGCGTCTACGCGTCGACGGTCGAGACGACGAACCGCGCGCTCGAGCTCGCGCGCGCCCGCGCGGAGGCGGCGCTGGCGGCGAAGACGCAGCTCCTCGCGGACCTCGGAGGCGAGCTGCGCGCGCCGCTGCTGTCGATCCTCGAGTACGCCGACCTGTTGCACGGCCTCGCCGTGCCCGACACGCAGCGCATCGGGCACGCCGATGAGATCCAGAAGCAGGGCGAGGCGCTCCTGCGCGTGATCTCCGACGTGGTCGACCTCGCCGCGCTCGACGCGGGACGCCTCCAGGTCCAACGCGCCCCGTTCGAGCTGCTCGACGTCGTCGAGCGCGTTCGACGCTCGCTCGCGGGGAGCGCGAAGGAGAAGGGCCTCGACCTCGCGGTGGTCTGCACGACGCCGATCCCCAAGACGATCGAGTCCGACGACGAGCGCGTGGAGCAGGTGCTGCACCACCTCGTCGAGAACGCGATCAAGTTCACGAACACGGGCGGCGTGCGCGTCGAGCTCGCGCTCGACACGGCGCGGTTCGACGAGCCGCGCCTCGCGATCACCGTGGTGGACACCGGCTGTGGCCTGTCGCCCGAGCAGCAGTCCCGCCTGTTCGAGGCCTGCACCGCGGCCGACGCGCAGACGCTGCGCGAGCGCGGCGGTGCGGGGCTGGGGCTCGTGCTCGCGCGGGGCATCGCGCGCCGGCTCGGTGGCGAGCTAGCTGTCGACAGCAAGCCGGGGGCGGGGAGCTCGTTCCGCTTCTCGATCGATGCGGGCAGCCTGAGCGGCGCCGAACTCGTCGACCATCCGCGCGCGCCGATTCCGGCGACGGCGCACGACGAGGCGCCCGGCGGCCCTGCGCTGGAACAGACGCGCGTGCTGCTCGTCGAGGACGTACCGTCGACCCAGAAGCTCTTCCGCGCGTTCCTCGAGACCGCGGGCGCCGAGGTCGTGCTCGCCGAGAACGGTCGAGAAGCGCTCGAGCTCGTCCAGCAGGCGGAAGAAGCCGCGCGTCCGTTCGACGTCGTCCTGATGGACATCCAGATGCCCGAGCTCGACGGGCACGCCGCGACGCGCGAGCTGCGCGCGCGCGGCTACACGCGTCCGATCGTGGCCGTGACGGCGCACGCGATGACGGGCGACCGCGAAGCGTGCCTCGCTGCGGGCTGCAACGACTACGCGAGCAAGCCGCTCGGCCGGAAGGCGCTCGTCGAACTCTGCGTGCAGCACGTGTGCCGGCACGCGAACGAGGCGATCAAGGCTTCGTGAGGCCGGGGTCGATGCCCCGCGCGAGCAGCGCGGCGAAGTCCGCGGGCGCGATCGGCTTGCTGAACAGGTAGCCCTGCGCCTCGTCGCACTCGAGCACGCGCAGGAGCTCGAGCTGGCCGCGCGTCTCGACGCCTTCCGCGACGACGTGCAGCTTGAGGCTCTTCCCCATGAGCACGATCGACGTCGTGATCGCCGCGTCGTAGGGATCGGTCGTGAGGTCGCGCACGAAGGCCTGGTCGATCTTCAGCGTGTCGATCGGGAACCGCTTCAAGTACGCGAGCGACGAGTAGCCCGTGCCGAAGTCGTCGATCGAGAGGCGGATGCCTAGCTTCTTGAGCTCCTCGAGCCGCTTCAGGACCGCGTCGACCCCGTTCAGGAGCACGCTCTCCGTGATCTCGAGCTCGAGCCACTGCGGGTCGAGCTTCGTCTCCGCGAGCACGCGGCGCAGCGTCGGCATCAGGCGCTCTTCGCGCAGCTGCACCGTCGACAGGTTCACGGCCACGCGGATGGGCGGGAGTCCGGCGTCCTGCCACGCGCGGTTCTGCCGGCAGGCGCTCTCCAGGACGTACTCGCCGATCGCGCTGATGAGGCCGATTTCCTCGGCGATCGGGATGAACTGGCCGGGCGAGACGAACCCGAGTTCCGGGTGCGTCCAACGCACGAGCGCCTCGGCGCCGACGATGCGGTTCGTCGCGATCTGGACCTTGGGCTGGTAGTGGACGGAGAGCTCTCGACGTTCGATCGCGTGCTGGAGCGCGTTCTCGACGAGCTGGCGGCGCTCGGCCGCGGCGTTCATGGCGGCGGAGTGGAAGCGCACGTCCGGCGTCCCGGCGTTGCCGTTCGAACGCTGTGCCGCGCGGGCGCGCTCGAGCAACTGCGCGGGCTCGGGCCCGTCGCCCGGGTGGACGGCGATGCCGATCGAGCAGCGCGCGACGACTTCGCCCGACGCCGTCGGGATCGGCTCGACGAGCCGGTCGTGCAGACGGCGCGCGATCTTGTACGCTGCATGGGCGCGCGGGAGGCTCGGGAGGAGCACGATCACGTCCTCGGCCCCGAGGCGCGCGAGGCTCGGCGCTTCGCCTTGGAACGTCTGTCCGATCGCGTCGCGGTCGCGCACGCAGGCGCGCAGCCGACGGGCGAGCTCGGTCGACACGGCGTGGGCTTCGGCTTCGGCGAGGCCGGGCACGTCGTGGTGCACGACGAGCAGCGCGACGTGGTCGTTCGGCGGCTGCGCCGCGGCCAGGATCCGCGCGGCGCGCGCGAGGAACGCGGGCTCCTCGGTCGTGGGCGCGTCGTCCTCGGTCACGTCGCGCACCGTGGTCAGCCGCTCGTGCAGCTCGCGCAGGAACGCCTCAGTGTCCGTGACGACGAGCGAGTTCGCGAGGCCTTGGATCGTCTGCACCGCCTCGGCGGAGCTGACGACCGTCGCGTGGAAACCGAGCGCCGAGAGCGCCTCGGAGACGTGGAGCGCGAGCCCGGGGTCGGGGTTCGAGACGAGGAGCCGGGGCGCGATGGGGGCGGGATGGGGATCGGACATGAGGGATCGGGTCTATCGTCGCGGGTTCGAGCCCTCCTTGATGCACCGGTCCCGGGGAGGCCGGAAATCCGTTCCAACCGCTGCACGCGCGCGGGGCGCGGCCCGCCGGCGGGAAGTTCCGTGCCCCGAGCGCTTCAGCGGGCGCCGGCGCCGCGGCCGAAGTGCTGCGCGAGGGCGCCCGCGACCGCCGCGGAGAACTCGCGCGTGCCGCGCTTCCCGCCGACGTCGCGCGTGCCGCGGCCCGCGCCGATCTCGCTCCACAGGGTGTCGCGCAGGACGCGGCTCGCGGCGTCCTCGCCCACGTGGCGCAGGAGGTTCGCGAGCGCGAGCAGCGCCGCGGTCGGGTTGCACAGGTCCTTCCCGGCGATGTCGGGCGCCGTTCCACCCGCGGGGTCGAACATCGCGAGCGTCACGTTGCCCGCGTCGTCGAACGCGAGCGACGTGCTGTCGCCGAGGCCGAGCGAGCCGATCAGTCCGCAGGCCATGTCGGAGAGGAAGTCGCCGTACTCGTTCGGCGTGACGATCACGGAGTAGCGCTCGGGCTGCATGACGATGTTGCAGAGGAGCGCGTCGAAGAGCTCTTTCCGGCGCGGCACGTTCGGGAACGACCGCGCGACGTGGTCGACGGCTTCCTCGAAGAGCCCGTCCGTCGCGCGCTGGATCGTGTATTTGCTCGCCGAGACGAGCGTCCCTTTGCGCTTCTCCGCGAGCTGGAACGCGTAGCGCGCGGCGTGCTGCGACGGATGTCGTTCGATCACGCGCACGCTGACGGCGGCGTCGGGGCCGACGCGGCGGCCAGGATCGTCGTACGTGCCCCCGGTGGCGATGCGGACGATGTCGAGGTCGAGCTGCTTCGTGAAGTTGGTCGGGATCCCGGGGATCGTCGCGACCGGCCGGTGGATCACGGCGAAGTCGCAGCGCTCGCGCAGCACCTGGTTCGGGCTCTCGGCGACCGTCGCGGTCGGGTACTTGAGCGCGACGCGCGCGGCCTTCATCGCGGCGACGGCCTCGTCGTAGAGCGCGGAGCCGCGCTTCGTCCGGTTCGGCTCGGACAGGTCGATCACCTGGAAGTCGAGGCGGCAGGGGAGCGCTTCGGCGACGGTGTGGACGCTCTGGGACAGCTCGGCGCTGATGCCGTCTCCGAGCAACTCGACGACGCGGTAGGTCTTCATGGCGCGCGCCGTTCTATCGCGAGCGAGCCCGCGAGGGGTAGAGCGCGCGCGGGGAAAGCGCTCGTTCGCGCGCGCCCCTGCCGTACGACCCCACCACGCGACCTCGCCGTACAGCGTGGGTTCCAGGCGGCACGGTCGGAGGCGGAAACGTGCTCGGAGGCGACGGGGACGCCCCGGCGCGCGTCCGGCGCGCAGAACCGGCGGCGGATGCGGAGCGTGCGGCCTCCTCCGCCGATAGGATGCGATCGCCGTGACGATCCCGACCGCTACGCCCTCGCCCCGAGTCGCTCTGCCGTGGACGCGCGCGGCCGTCGCGTGCTTCGCAGCGGGCGCGTTCCTCGCCGCGACCGTGCTCGCGTGCGGCACGCAGGCCGCGGTCGCGCCCGGGGGCGGAGCGAATTCGTCGGGCGCTCAGTCCGCCGCCGTCTCCGCGCGCGCGCCCTCGCTTCCGCCGCCCACGTCCGCGCTCGGCGGCGTCGTCGACGGGCGCCTCCGGGTCGAGCTCCTCGACAACGGCGCGTTCGTCGAGGACAACGCCGCCGCGCTCGATCGCGACGGCGTGCGGCGCATCCCGTGGTGGCGCTCGAAGCTCGGCCTCGAGCAAGTCGTCGAGCTCGACGACGAACTGCGCCCGCGCAAGACGCCCGCGCCGACGGGATCGCGCGCCCGGCGCGCGGCGCGCACGCAGGGCGACGAGTTCGTCGAGCAGCCCGCGCCCGCGTTCGCGCCGTACGCGCGCGGCGTGCGCGTCACCGGCCAGGTGCTCGGCGCCGGGCGCGTGATCGTGCGCGACGGCCAGGGCGAGGCCGTCTTCGCGCTCGAGGACGCGCCGTCGTGGACGCCGTTCGAGATCACGGGCGACGCGCTCGCGGCGAAGCTCGGACGCGAGCCGATGCCGCGCTTCGTCGTGCGCTTCGAGCCGGCGGACGCCGCGGCGACCGCGCATTGGAGCGAGCTCTCCGCGACGTCGGAGCTCCCGTGCCCGAGCGAGGCCGAGCTGCGCGCCGAGCTGCGCGGCGTGCTCGAGTGGATCTTCCACGAGTGTCTGACGCGCGGCATCGACTCCGTCGGCCCGAAGAAGACCGGCTGGTTCTGCCACGACTTCGACGCGGTGACCGGCGAGCGGATCACGACCGTGCGCGCCGTCTCCTTCTACTCGTTCTTCGACCTGCTCCGCATGGCGCTCGAGGGCGAGGACGTGCCCGAGTGGCGCGCGGGCTTCGACGTGTTCCTCACGAGCTTGCTCGAGCTCGGCCTGCACCCCGTCACGGGCCTCCCGCGCGCATGGGACTGCGAAGCAGACGTGGCGCGCGACGACCTGCCGCTCGAGATCGGGCTCACGCTCGGATTCCTGATCGACGTCGCGGAGCGCGGCCCCGAGCGGTGGAAGGAGCGCTGTCGCGCAGCGGCGATCAAGATCGGCGAGACGGTGCTCGAGAAGGGCATCCTGCCCGACGGCAACGTCGCGGCGAGCTATCTGCCGGCGGACGCGCGCGTCAACCTGAACATCGGGCGCCTGCGGCGGCTCGACGTGCTCGTGCACCTCGCGCGGCTGTCGAAGCTGACCGGCGACGCGCGCTTTGAGGCCGCGTCGCGCGAGGCGCTGTGGACGTTCGAGTACTCGCACCTGTGGTCGGGCACGTGGCAGCAGATCGACCCCGCGTTCGACGACGAGTACGGGCACTACGGCGCGCGCGCGGCGGCGTCGTGGCGCGCGGCGCCGCAGGAGAAGGTGTTCCGCGAGCTCGCGCTGGAGGGCTGGAAGCACTTCCAGCCGTTGTGGACGGACTCGGTGCGCCTCGGCGGCACGTGCGCGGCGGACCAGGTGCGCTGCTGGGTGCTCCTGATGGACGTCGCCGAGCTCGCGCCCGAGGAGAAGGAAGCGATCCGGAGCGCGACGTGGTCCGCGCTGCGCGGGCACTTCAAGGGCGAGCAGGGCGGCCGCGGCGCGTGGGAGGACCTGACGGTCATCGACTACGACCCGCAGCTCACCTTCGCGCAGAAGGTGGGCGACTTCCCCGGCGCGCCGCAGAACCTCCTGCACGGACTGTCGGCCGTCTACGAGCCGGGCTACCTGCGCACCGACGAAGTGCGCGCGATGTTCACGGCGGTGATGCGGAGCTCGATCGAGACGTACAAGCGCCCGCACGGCTTCCTGATGGAGCGCTTCGAGCGCAAAGGCCCGAACACGGCGCTCGGCTCGATGCGGATGCTGCTCGGGCTGGCGAAGATGTTCTCGAAGTTGAAGTGAGCTCGGTTCGGGCTCGATCGCGCTCGGCTTGACGCGCGCTTCGCGACGCCTCCGTCGCGCGCTTGCACTCGACGCGCACTCTGCGCTCCGGCGACTTCGCCAGACCCGCAGTCCACGCATCGAGAACGAACCACCATGCAGAAGAGCTTCTCCCTCGCGACCGCACTCGTCGCGTCCACGTTCGCTCCGCTCGCCCTCGCCCAAGTGCAGGGCCCGAGCAGCTCCCAGGCGCCCTACGTCCTGCCCGTCGCGTCCGGCGTGCAGACCGTGTCGATCCTCACCGTCGGCGACACGGTGACGAGCGGCGGGACGAGCTACCGGCTCGTCGGCCTCCCCGACGGGCTCGGCGCGTACCGCACGCACGGCAACTCGTTCACCCTGCTCGCGAACCACGAAATCGTCGGCACCGCCGGCGTCGTGCGCGCGCACGGACAGACGGGTGCGTTCGTCTCGAAGTGGCGCATCCGCCGCAACGACCTGTCCGTGCTCCAGGGTGAAGACCTGATCGAGACCGTGAACAACGTCACGGGCACGGCGCAGATGAGCCGCCTGTGCTCCGGCGACCTCCCGAGCCAGCGCGCCTTCTTCCCGCTGCCCGGGCACCACGGCCCGCTCCCCCAGATCTTCTTCAGCGGCGAGGAGACGGGCGCGGAAGGTCGCGCCTTTGCGCACGTCGCTACGGGGGCGCTCGAGGGTCAGAGCTTCGAGCTCCCCGCGCTCGGCAAGATGAGCTTCGAGAACGTGCTCGTGCGTCCGTTCCCGGGCTTCCGCACCGTCGTCGCGGCGACGGACGACACGACGCCCGGCCAGGTCTACTTCTACCTCGGCACGAAGCGGTGGTCGGGCAACCTGATCGACCGTCTCGGCCTCACGGGCGGCGCGCTGTACGGCGTGCGCGTGCCGGGCGTCGCGCTCGAGGACCGCGCGACGGGCATCGGCGCCGCCACGCGGTTCGAGCTCGCGAACCTCGGTGACGTCTCCGCGAAGACCGGCGCGCAGCTCCAGTCGGACAGCGTCGCCGCGAGCGTCACCGAGTTCCTCCGCCCCGAGGACGGCGTGTGGGATCCCTGCGATCCGCGCGTCTTCTACTTCGTGACCACGGATCGCTTCCAGAGCTCGACGCAGGACGGCCGCAGCCGCCTGTGGATGCTGCGCTTCGACTCCGCGTTCGCCCCGCAGAACGGCGGGACGATCACGGCGCTGCTCGACGGTACGGAAGGGCAGTAGATGTTCGACAACCTGACCATCGACCGGAACGGCAACCTCCTGATCCAGGAGGACCCGGGCAACCAGGACCACCTCGCTCGCATCTGGCAGTACACGCCGTCCTCGGACGCGCTGAAGCTCATCGCGGAGCACAGCGCCGTGTACTTCGGCGCGGGCTCGCCGTCGCTCCTCACGCGCGACGAGGAGTCGTCCGGGATCATCGACGCGTCGTCGATCCTCGGGCGCGGCTGGTTCCTGCTCGACAGCGAGGCGCACTACCCGAACGGGACGGAGCTCGTCGAAGGCGGCCAGCTCCTCGCGCTCTTCAACCCGGATTCGCAGTGAGCGAACGAACGGGGCGCGCTCGAGCGAGCGCGCTCCGACGTGGATGAGGACGATCGAGCCTCGGCGCGCGCCGCCGGGGCTCGACGTCGTCCGCGACTCTCGCGCGCTCCAGCTCCCGGAGTGCGAGCCGCTCGCCCGCGCTCACGCGGAGCCGCGCATCGCCTCGGCGAGGTCTTTTCGCTTCGCGCCCAGCCCGAGCAGCGTTCGCACGTACAGGTCGATCGACACGCTGGCGTCGGCGGCCTCCATCTTGGCGACGCGCGACTGACTCGAACCGAGCTCGCGCGCGGCCCGTTCCTGCGTCCAACCCAGGCGGGTGCGGCGCTTGCGGACCTCCGCGGCGAGCGCGAGCTTGATCTCGATCAGGAGTGCTTCCTCGTCGCGCAGGCCGAGGAACTCCCGAGGTGTCCCGAGCTTCCAGCCGCTGGCCCGGAGCTTGTCCTGCTTCGACTTCTTCACGTCCGTCCTCCGCAGTCGGCGTCGTAGCGCCGCAATCGCCGCCGACAGCGCTCGAGGACGAGGTGCGGCGTCGCCCTCGTCGTCTTCGCGAACACGTCCACGATCACGATGGCATCCGGATCGACGCGCAGGACGATGCGCCAGTTCTCGACCGGGCCGCGGATGCGGAGCTCGAAGCAGCGCCAGCCAAGGCTCGGCATCGGGCGAGCGTGCGGCATCGCGAGCGATTCACCGCGTTGGAGCCGCCGCAGGAGGACGCCGGCTTCGACGCGTGTCTCGCGATCGAAGGGCGGCGTGTGGATCCTGGCCGCGAGCCAGACGAGCGGCTTGTCCGAAGGATCATCGTGCATGGAGCCTATGTCCGATTGGGCATGAGGGCAAGCCGGCTGCTCGAGCCGGCCGAGTTCGGCGTTCGAGGAGCCGGCATGCGGTGACGGCGCCCGCTCGCACGACGTCGCGCGCTCGCGCCGGGCACGAACTCCCCCGGAGAAACTCGGCGCGTGCCGCGATCGCCGGGCAAGCGAGTGGGGAAACGGCTCCCTCCCGGACCGCTCACACGGCGCGAGGTCGGGCCAGGGCCGCGACGTCGAGCGCGTCGACGCCCCGGGAGGTCGCGGGACGTTGCGTGAGCGCTGGGCCCTCACCGCACGGACGGCGGCGCGTGCCGTGGACCTCCGCGCGTGGTCACCGCAACGCGACGACCCCGAGGTCGTTGCTGAACCCGTTCGCCACGATCACGTCGAGGCGTCCGTCGCGGTCGACGTCGAAGACGAGGAGGTCGAGGCAGCCCGCGTGCAGGCCGAGGTCCGGTGCGCGCACGAAGGCGAGCGCTCCGCCTTCGACGGCACGCGGCGACCAGAGCTCGACGTGGTGGCTGTTCTGCGCGCTGACGAGGATCTCCGCCTTGCCGTCGCCGTCGAGGTCGCCGCACGCGACTCGATAGGGCCGATATCCGACCTGGAAGCGCTCGAGCTTCCTCCAGTTGCCGTCTTCCTGCCGCAGGCACGGCTGCACGAAGCACGTCGAGTCCGCGTTCTTCTCCGCGACGAGCACCGCGAGGTCGATGCGCCCGTCGCCGTCGAGGTCGCCGCTCGAAATCGAGAGCGGGAGGAACTCGGTGTCGATCGACGAGAGCTCGAGCCACGACAGCGCGCCCTCCGCGCTCTTCTCGAGCCGCAAGATGGCGACGCCGATGCGCGCGCCGGGGCCGGCGAGCGCCACGGCCACCTCGCTCGGCGCGGAGAGCGGCGCAAGGCCCTTCGGACCCGCGATCACCTCGGCCTGGATGCGCGCGTCGAACGCGAAGTCGGCGCGCGACGCGGGGTTCGTCGGGTTCGCGTTCTTCGGCGTCCCGTTGTGGAGCAGGATCAGCTGGTTCGTCTGCGGATCCGTCGCGAGCGCGTCGACGCGCCCGTCGGAGTCGAAGTCCTGCAAGAGGAGGTCGCCCGGGCTCGCGCCGAGCGGCACCGGCGGGAACGCCGCGCGTTCAAAGAGCTCGCCGCCGTCGCCGAAGAGCACCGTGAGCACCGCGTCGTGCTCGCGCTGCACGACGAACGCGGCCTCGAGCTTCCCGTCGCCGTCGAGGTCGGCCACGCGCAGCGCGTCCGCGCTCTTCGCGAGCGCCTTGCGCCGCGCGTGCTCGAGCACGCCCTTCGCGTTCGGAGCGATCGACAACGTGCCGTCGACCGCGTCGAGCACGAGCACCTCGGGGAAGCCGTCGCCCGTCAGGTCGCCGGCCGCGAGCGAGTGCGGCGTGCGGCCCGTGTTCGCGAAGCGCGCGTTCTGGAAGCCGCCGCTGCCGTCGCCGAAGACGACGCTGACGCGCCCCGCGTCCGTGTTCGCGAGCGCGAGGTCGGTCGCGCCGTCGCCGTCGAGGTCGGCGAACGCGAGGTCGACGGGCGACTGGCCCGCGTAGGCGTCGCCGGTCGCGCTGAACCCCTCCGGCGCCGCGTGGTAGAGGCTGTACGACAGCCCGAGCAGGCCGAGCACGCCGAGCTCGTGCCCTTTGCCCGCGCCGAGCGCGTGGTGCTCGAGGTCGATCGGGATCGAGCTCGTCGTGAAGCGCTGCGCGGGCCGCGCGAGCCCCGCGGCGACGCCGCCCGGCGTTCCGTGGCCGAAGATCCACACGCTCTCGTCGCCGCCGGCGACGACGAGCTCCGTGTCGCCGTCCTGGTCGACGTCGAACTCGTCGAGGTCGCGCGGGAGCGCGTCGGGCTCGCCGGGCGCGCGAGCACGCTCGAAGAGCCCCGCGCTCGCCGCGCGCGTGAACGTGAAGCCGCTCGCGCCCTTCGCGGCGGTCCACAGCGCGACCGTGCGCTCCGCTTGCGAGCCCGAGACGATGCCGCTGCCGTCCGCGAGCACGTGCAGGCACGTCGTGATCGTCGCGCCGAGCTTCACGCGCGACGACGCCTCGCCCGCGCCGAAGACGAGGAGCTCATCGTCGAGGTTCGCGATGGCGACGTCGGGCTCGCCGTCGTTCCCGAGGTCGCCCGAAGCGAGCGCGCGCGGCCGACGCTCGAGCGCGATCGTGCGCAGCACCGGCGCGGGCTCGCCGCGCGCGAACGGCGCGGCGTCGACGACGACGATCGAAGGCTGCACGCCGTCGCTCGGTCGGCTCGCGCGCGGTGCCACGACGATCGGCACGCGCGCGGCGCCGGGCTTCGGACGCGCGCCGAGGAACACGGGGCCGAGCGGATAGTCCTCGAGCGGCAGCACGCTCGGCGCGCGCGGCGCGTCGAGCTCCGGGGAGAGCCCGCGCAGGAGCTGCAGCGAGCCCGGGCCGCGCGTCGTGACGAGCAGCTCGTCGCGGCCGTCGCCGTCGAAGTCGTAGGGGAGGAGCGCGATCGGTTTCGCCTCGCCGCCGTTCGCGGTGGGGAACTCGAGGCGCGTGCGGAGGCGCGGCGCGCGCGCGACCTTCGCGGACGGATCGCCCGGCTTGCGGGCCTCGGTCGTCCCGGAGCCGGCCGCCGTCTGCGCGGAGGCCAACGCGGCGCTCGACGCCGCTCCGGCGCAGCACGCCGCGAGCACGAGGAGGATCCGCGGTGCGGACGACGTCGCCGGAGCTCGTTCCATGGTCGCAGTATGGTGGCGCTCGCGCACCCGGGGCAAGGCGGAGCCGCCCGCGCGGAGGCGCACCGCGGCCGATTCGGGCACAGGATGCGGCTGCCGCGAGGGAGCGCAGTCGCCGCAAGCGAGCCTGGTCGCGGAGACCGAGCTCCGTCGTCCCGAGTTCGCGCGCTCGGGCCTAGCGAGCGCGGCCGCCGTGAGCGAGCGCCGTCGAACGCACGGCGAGCGCAATCGAACGCGCGGCGCGGCGCATCCTCCTCCAGCGACCCGGGTTCGCGCGCCGCGGCCTCTGACGCGCCGTGCGCCCGTGGCGCGCGTTTCGCCTCGCCCGGCGCGATGCGTCCCCCTGCGATCGCCCGGTCCGAGGCGTGTGCCCCCGCGCGCGTGAGGCTATCCTCGGCCCTTTCCATGGCCACGAACGCGCGCCGCAATCTGCTCCTCGCCCTCGTGGCGTGCCTGGGGCTCGTGCTCGCGGGCGGTGCGTTCTGGCTGCTCTCGACGCCGCCCGACGCGGGCGCCGCGCGACCGCTCGCGAACCCCGATGCGCGCGCGGGCGCTCCGCTCGAAACCGAATCGGGCGAGCGGCGCGAAGCGACGCCCCTCGTCGACGAGAGCGACCTCCTCGCGACGCCCGAGGCCTCGACGACGGTCGTGTACCCGCTGCGCGTCGAGCTCGAGCTCGTGCGCGCGACCTCGGAGCTCCAGGCCGAGGGCGCGCCGCGACGAGGGTCGAGCGCGACGGCGCGCATCAAGGGCTCGATCATGGACTCGAACGGCCAGCCCGTGCGCGGCCAGGTCGAGGTCCGCGCCGGCCCGAACGCGGGGCGCGTCTTCTACTGCGACGGCAAGGGTCAGTTCGGCGCGAACGACCTCTACCCGGGGCGCGTGCTCCTCGACGTGACGGGGCCGGGCATCCTCGGGTCGCTGCGCGAGGTCGTCCTGCGCCAGGAGCGCGAGACGCTGCTCCACATCGGCTACGGCCGGCCCGCGAGCGTGATCGGCGAGGTGTACGACGCCGAAGGCAACCTGCTCGAGGGCGCGAAGGTCACGCTCGACGGCCTCGTCGCGCAGACGGACGAGCAGGGCACGTTCAGCTTTCCCTACGTCGCGGCGGGCGAGACGACGCTGTTCGTCGAGAAGGAGGGCTTCGCCTCCACGTTCCAGGTCGTGCCCGTGCCCGCGGGCGGCGCGATCGAGAAGGGACGGCTCAAGTTCCGGCTGCAGCGCGGCGCGCGGCTCGTCATCTCGCTGAACGATCGCGTGAACTCCGGCGTGCCCGCGCAGGTGTTCGTGCTGCCGTCGAGCCTGTCGGCGCAGCGCTCGTACCCGTGGTTCAAGCTGAACCCCGTGCAGATCTACCCGGGCGGCACGGTCACCGTCGACGACCTCCCGCCGCAGCGCGTCACGCTGCGTCTCTACCACGCCGGCGCGATCGCGAAGCCCGCGCAGCGCGAGGTGACGCTCGATCCGGGCGCGCCGCAGACCGTCGAGCTCGCGATGGAGCCCGCGCCCGTCGTCGTCGGCATCGTGAAGCTCGGCGACCGGCCCGCCGCGAACGCGGAGGTCAGCCTCGAGGTCCCCGATCGCGTCGCCGCGACGCTCACGGGGCTCGGCGAGTCGAACTTCCTCCTGCTCGAGAGCGAGGTCCTGCCCGATTCGCCGCTCGCCGTGCAGCGCGTCACGACGAACGCGTCCGGCGAGTTCCAGCTGTCCGCGAACGAGAGCGTCTCGAAGGTGCGCTACCTCGTCGCGCGCTCCGCCGACGGCAAGGCGCAGGGCGGCGTCGTGTTGCGCGGCGGCGAGGAGAAGGTCGAGATCGTGATGCAGCCGATCTCCGCGAGCGACGGCGCGGCCGAGTTCGTGCTGCAGACGAGCCCGCGCTTCCAGGGGCTGCCGGTGGAGGTCACGGTCGACGGGACGCCGCGCGATCGCGTCGTGCTGCCGCCGGAGCGCGATCTGCACGTCGAAGGGCTCGTCGCGGGGGAGTGGCGCGTGCGCGTGACGTGGCAGGGCGGGAACGTGATGGAGCCGCAGTTGGTGGACTTGCGCGCGGAGGTCACGCTGTCGGTGAAGCTGCCTGAGGGGGCGGTGATCGGGCAGGATGACGAGACGCGGCGGCGGGCGGGGAAGTGAGGGTAGGGCGTGCGGAGGCCCGCACGCCAAGCGGTCGCGCTGAGAGTCGTTCAGGCCGGCAGCGTCTCACTCAGAGGGTCGCTCACGCCGGCTGCGCTTCGCGTTCGGCGCACGCGTAGTACGCAGCGACGAGCGCTTGCGTCTTCGGGCCGGGGCGGCCCGTGCCGATCACGACGTCCTCGATCTTCACGATCGGGACCGGGCCGCGCACCGAGCTCGTCAGGATCGCTTCCTCGACCGTGCCGAGCTCGCGCTCGTGGATCCGCTCGTAGCGGGCGGTGAGACCGGCTTCGCGCGCGAGGCGGAACTCGATTCGCTGCGTGATGCCCTCGAGCACGCCGTCGCCCGCGACGAGCAGCTCGCCCTTGCGGACGAAGAGGATGTTCGCGCTCGTGAACTCGAGGATCTTCCCGTCGCGATCGACGAGCAGCTGGTCGCAGCGGTCCTGCGTGCCGATCGGGAACGGGCGGCGGTCCTTCACCCAGCGCGTCGTCTTCACCTTCGGGAGCGTGCGCGCGAGGTGGCGCGCGTAGTCGACGCGCACGCCGTCCTTCACCCACGCGTCGGGGAGCTCCGCGTGCGGCGAGACGCCGATGAAGACGTCGGAGGCGACGCCCGCGTACTCGAACGGCGCGGGCAGCGCGTCGAAGCGCACGCGCACGTCCTGCGTGCCGGCCTTCACGATCGCGCGCAGCGCGGCGCGCAAGGCCGCCTGGTCGAGCGTCTTCTTCCAGCCGAGCGCGTCCATCGAGCGCTGCGTGCGCTCGAGGTGCGGACCGAGCTCGAGGAAGCGGTTCCCGCGAAACGTGCGCAGCGCCGAGTACACGCCATCGGGCAGCGGATCCATCGCGTCGTGCATCGTGCCCGTCGTCGCGGCGACGGGGAGCGAGCGCGGACCGTTCGGCGTCAGAGCGAAGAGCTGCAGGCCCGCGGCCTGCGTCGTGGCGGGCGAGTTCATGCGCCCGAGGATCGGGGCTCGGGGGCGGCGAGTCCATACCCCAGTCGCGGGGGGCGCGCGGAGCTTGCCACGCTCGGAACGCCGTCGTCGTGGAACGGAGCTGCAGGCCGCGCGCCGCGCCCTGGGGCGCCGACGGATCCGGCCCGCGGGCCCTGCCTTGCCGCCGCGCGATTCCCTATCCTCTCCGCCCTCATGAAGACGCTCACGCTCGACGGCACGTCGCTCGCGCTCGAAGACCTCTATCCGATCGCCCGCGGCGAGCGGTGCGCGCTCGTCGTCTCGAAGGCCGCGCGCGCGCGCGTCGCGAAGGCGCGCGCGCTCGTCGAGGCGGTCGTCGCGAAGGGCGAGCCCGTCTACGGCCTGAACACGGGCTTCGGCAAGTTGAAGCACGTCGCGATCGCCGCCGAGGACCTGGAGGAGTTGCAGGAGAACCTGATCCTGTCGCACTGCTGCGGCGTCGGCGACCCGATGCCCGAGGACGAAGTACGCGTCGCGCAGGTGCTGCGCTTGAACGGGCTCGTCCGCGGTCATTCGGGGCTTTCGATGGAGCTCGTCGACGCCCTCGTCGCGTTCTTCGAGAAGGGCTTCGTGCCCGTCGTGCCGAAGAAGGGCTCGGTGGGCGCGAGCGGCGATCTCGCACCGCTTGCGCACATGGCCGCGGCGTACATGGGGCACGGCGAGGCCTTCGTCGGCGGGAAGCGCATGCGCGCGAGCGCGGCGCTGAAGAAGCTCGGGCTCGCGCCCGTGCGCTTGAAGGCGCGCGAGGGCCTCGCGCTGATCAACGGCACCGAGATCATCAAGGCCGTCGGTGTCACCGCGCTCGCGCGCGCCGAGAACCTGTCGAAGGCCGCCGACGCGCTCGCCGCGCTCACGATCGAGGCGCTGCTCGGCAGCCTGAAGCCGTTCGACGACCGCTTCGCGGAGCTGAAGGGCCATCCGGGCCACTTCGCCGTCGCGAAGAACGTGCGCCGCGTGCCTCGCGCGGAGCGAGGTCCTCGCGAGCCACGCGAACTGCGACCGCGTGCAGGACCCGTACTCGCTGCGCTGCGTGCCGCAGATCCACGGCGCGTTCAAGACGGCGCTCGCGCACGTGCGCGAGGTGCTCGCGCGCGAGATCAACTCGGTGACGGACAACCCGATCGTGTTCCCGGACACGAAGGAGGTCGTCAGCGCGGGCCAGTTCCACGGCCAGCCCCTGTCGATGCCGCTCGACTACCTCGGCATCGCGCTCGCGACGCTCGCGAACGTGAGCGAGCGTCGTATCGAACAGCTCGTCAACCCCGACCTGTCGCACCTCCCCGCGTTCCTGACGCCGAAGCCGGGCCTCAACTCGGGCTTCATGATCGCGCAGGTCGCCGCGGCGGCGCTCGCAAGCGAGAACAAGGGCCTCGCGCACCCCGCGAGCGTCGACACGATCCCGACCAGCGCGAACCAGGAGGACCACGTGTCGATGGGCGTGACCGCGGCGAGGAAGGCGCTCGCGATCCTGGAGAACACCGAACACGTGCTGGCGATCGAGTGGGTCTGCGCCGCGCAGGCGCGCGAGTTCCACGGCGAGCTGCGCGCGGGGAAGGGCGCGGACGCCGCGCATCGGTTGTTGCGCACGCGCGTGAAGGCGCTCGGCCGCGATCGGTTCCTGCACCCCGACCTCGTCGCGGCCCGCGAGCTGATCGCGAGCGGCGCGCTCGTCGCCGCGGTCGAGAAGGCCGCGGGGTCGCTCGAGGCGTGAGCGCGGCCTCGCGCCGGATCGAACGCACCGTCCCCGTCCCATGCGCGCGCTCCTGAACCCGTGGCGCGACCTCGCGCGGCTGCCGCGCGGCGTGTGGGTGCTCTCCGGCGCCACGCTCGTCAATCGCGCGGGCACGATGGTGCGGCCGTTCCTCGCGCTGTACCTCACGCAAGCGCTCGGCTTCTCGGCGGAAGAGACGGCGCTCGTCCTGTTCCTGTTCGGAGCGGGCGCGCTCGCGGGTTCCGCTCGCGTCGGGGCGCGTGTGCGACGTCGTGTCGCCGTGGCGCGTGCTCGTCGCCGCGTTGCTCGTCGGCGGACTGGCCTGCACGCTGGTCGCGCTGCCGGAGAGCTTCGGCGCGATGGCCGCGTCCGTCGGCGCGTGGGCGTTCGTGTCCGAGGCGTACCGCCCCGCGAGCACGACCGTGATGTCCGAGCTCGTCTCCGGCGCGGACCTGCGGCCGGCGTACGCGCTCCTGCGGCTCGCGATCAACCTCGGCATGAGCATCGGCCCCGTCGTCGGCGGCCTGCTCGCCGAGGTCTCGTTCCAGGCGCTCTTCGTGATCGACGGTGTCACGACGATGCTCGCGGGCGTGATCCTCGGCGTGTGGGCGCGGAAGAGCGGCCTCCTCGCACCGCGCGGCGCCTCGCGCGCTTCCTCGCACGCTCCGCCGTGGGGCGCCCTGCGCGACCGGCGCTACATCGTGTTCCTGCTCGGCACCGTGCCGATCGGGATGGTGTTCTTCCAGCTCGAGGGCGCGTTCACGCTGCACATGACGCATGCGCTCGGGCTCTCCAAGGCGGCGATCGGCGCGCTGCTCGCGATCAACACGGTGCTGATCGTGCTGACGGAGGTGCCGCTCAACGTGTGGACGTCGAAGTGGAGCTCCGCGCGCTCGCTCGTCCTCGGCACGCTGGCGGTGGGCGCGGGCTTCGGCGCGCTCGCGATTCCATCGGGCGTCGTCTTCGTCGCGCTGACGATCGTCGTGTGGACCGCGGGCGAGATGTTGCTCTTCCCCGCACTGACGTCCGAGGTGACGCTGCTCGCTCCGGAAGGGCGGCGCGGCGAGTACCTTGGGCTGTACCACACGGCGTTCGGCCTCGCGTCGACGACGGGACCGGCGCTCGGGACGCTCGTGCTCGAGCGCGCGGGGCCGGCGTGGCTGTGGAGCGGCGCGTTCGTGCTGTCGATCGTGTCGGCGCTCTTCTTCGTGCGGGCGACGCGCGGTGTGCCCGTGGACGGAGCGCGCGTGGAGCTGGGCTGACCGCGCCGTCCGCCCGGCCTACGCCGCGGCGCGCGGCGGGGTGCGCGGCGATGGGGTCGACGCGGGGCGAGCGCGCTACCGCAGGCCGTCGCCGAGCTCCTTCGAGTAGAAGCACGTCGTGTGCAGCGTGCCGTCCGCGCTGCGCGCGTAGCGCGGGAGCTCGCCGAACTTGCGCCAGCCGAGCGCGACGCAGAGCCGCTCGGCGTCGCCGCCCTGGCGCGTGTCCATGGTGAGGAGCGTGCGTCCGAGAGCGTGCGCGGCGCGCTCGGCCTCCGTGATCAGGGCACGCGCGAGCCCGCGCTTCCTGGCGCGGCGGTGAACGAAGAGCTTCATCACCTCGGCGCGGTGATCACCGTTCGCGCGCAGCTCGAGCGCGAGTTGCACGGAGCCTTGCACGCGTCCGTCCTCGACGGCGGCGAGCAAGACGCGCGCGCCGTCGCGCACGGCGCCGACGACGCCGCGCCAGTAGGTCTCCGCGTCGGCGGGGGCGAGTGGTGGGACGAACCCGACGGAGGCGCCGCTGTCGACGGCGTCGATCAGGAGCTCGGTGAGCGCGGCGAGGTGGAGCTCGGCCGCGTTCGCGTCGAAGCGCGCGATCTCGATCATGCGGCGATCGTACGGTTCGGGACGCGATGAGCGAAGCGCGCGCGCGAGCTCGAGAGGCGCGCGACGGCGCCGCGGGTCGCGGGGCGGGAGACCGCGATTCCGGGGCGCTCGTTCATGCCGGCGCTCCGCCCGAGCTCGTCGCGCGTCCTTCGACCGCGCGCAACGCGCAGACGTTCGCCGCGGCCCACAGCGGCGAGACGAGCACGACCGGCACCGCGATCCAGCTCCACGGATCGACCCACGTCGAAACGACCCACGCGAGGTCGATCGCCGACATCGCGAACACGCCGATCGCCCAGGCGCGGACGAAGCCGAAGGCGCCGCGACGCTGGGTCAGCAGCCGGACGGCTCCGATGAGCAGGAGCGCATTGAATACGACGCCGGAGGAGGGCCTCGACCGCGAGCGTCGCGACGCGTCCGCGATCGACTCCGGAGAGCTCAGCCCACGTCTCCGAGGCCCAGCGGCCGAGCGACGGTTCGGTGGCGGCGCGGACGAGGAGCGCGAGGCCCGCGAAGACGAGCAGCAACGTCGCGAGGAAGCCGAGCACGGCCCAGGCGAGGTCGACGATCGCGAACGCGAGCACGACGCCCGATGCGCGCGCGCTCGCGTGCGGTGCCTCGGTGGTCGTGAGGGCGATCGTCATGGCGGAGTCCGGGCGCGCGCGACGGTCCGGCCGCGCGTCAGCGCACGAGCGCCGGCAGCGCGACGCTCTGGTTCTCGCGGTGGTCCTCGACGACGACGTCGATCGGGTCCTTCGTCGGCACCTGCTTCGCGTCGAGCAGCTTCGTGCGCACGAGCTCGTCGACGAGCGCGCGCCACGCCTTCGTGCGCGCCTCGATCGCGACGCTGACCTCGTTGATGTAGTGCTGTCGGTCCTTCCACGCGTGGCGGACGTCGACCTGCGCGGCGAGAAAGCTCTTCGGATCGGGGTCCTTCGCGACCCAGCGCAGGAGACGCAGCGCGTGCTCCGCGTCGTCGAGGCCCTCGCTGCGTCCACCGACGCCGAACTCGCGCTCGCCGTGTACCTCGCGCGCGTACGCGATCGGCTGCGGGCCGTCGGCGAACACGGGCACGTCCTTCGCGGCGCCGCGGCGCAGCGAGTAGATCACCGTCGGGGGGAAGCCCTCGGGCGCCTTCAAGCTGCCGCAGCCGGTGCCCGACATGTGCGACCCGCCGCCGCTGCCGCCGCCTTCGTCGAAAACGCGCACGGTGATGCGCACGCGCGCATCGGGAAGGAGGAGCGCGACGAGGCGCGCAGGCGCGCCCGCCGCGAGCAGGTTGTCGATCGCGATGCGCTCCTCGTTGCGCGAGCCCGCGCGCATGGAGCCGATCGCGTTCGCGTGGAGCGTCGTGTCGCGCGCGGCGAGCACGAGCGCCTGCGTGCGCACGCTTCCGACCTGCGTCACGCGCGCCAAGTCCTCCGCGGAGAGCCGCGCGTCGAGCCGAATCAGCGCATCGACCTCCGCACGCAACACGAACGGCGTCGCGTCGTCGACGCGCGCACCGAGCGTGCGCCGCAGCGCGCTCACGAGGTCGGGCACGAGCTCGCGCGCGCCCGCCTCTGCCGTCTTCCACGCACCCCACGCGACCGCCGCGGACGTCGGCGCGTCGGCGAGCTTCGCGCGCAACGCGACGAGCGTCTCGGGCGGGACGCGCTGCACGGGCGCGCGCGTCGGCGCGGGGTCTTGTGCGAACGAGGTGCGCGCGGTGGAGGCGGCGAGGAGCGCCGCGAGCGCGACGAGGAACCTGGAGCGGTTGAGCGTGAGCATGGGGAAGCCTCGACCCTCTCTACCGGGGAGAGCGCGTCCAGGCTACACCGCGAGCGCCCGGCAGGGCACGAATCGCGGGGCGTCAGGACTGTGCTCCGAGCCCTGGAGTCCCGTCCGAACGGGTCAAGATCCCGCGTCCGATCCGCCTGCGCCGAACCGGCCCAGGATCCTCGTCCTCCACACCAGGATCTCCGGGATCGCGAGGAAGTGCGCCGCCGCGACGAACGCGCCGCTCGCGAGGCCGCCGAGCAGGAGCGTCTGGAAGACGGCGCCCGTGAACGAGCTCGACGTCGGGATCGCGATGCTCACGACCGTGCCGACGGCCCAGCCCACCGCGAGCGCCACGACCGACTTCGCGCCGAAGAGCTTCAGGCGGCGCAGCTCCTCCGCGTCGAACGCCGGGAGCTCTTTCGAGAGCTTCCACGCGAGCAGCGCGACGTACTGAGATCGCCATGCAGGCTCACCGCCGCGAGCGCGTGCGTGCCGCCGCTCCGTCCCGCGAACCAGTACACGGGGAACGCCGCGGCCGCGACGACCGTCCCGAGGATCGCCGGCAGCTTCGTGTTTCCGAGCGCGTAGAACCCGCGCGCGATCACCGTCTGCGCCGACCACGCGACGAGGCCGAGCGACACGAGCACGAGGCACGTCGCGATCTCGCGCACGTCGCGCTCCTCGAGCACGCGCCGCCCGTAGATCGCCGCCGCGATCGGCTGTCCCGCGGCCGACAGCGCCGCCTGCGCCGCGAACGAGAGCAAGACGAGGTGCCGCAGCGTTCCCACGAGCGTCGTGCGCAGCTCGACGAGCTTCTTCTCCGCCGCGAGCCGCGCGAGCGTCGGATACGCCGCGACGCCGGCCGCGAGTCCGAAGATGCCCATCGGCACCTTCATCAGGTTCTTCGCGTACGTCAGCGTGCTCACGGCACCCGCGCCGAGCTTCGAGCCCTCGCGCCGCAGGTACCAGTCGTCCACGACGACGATCGAGAACCCGATC
>JADJNY010000003.1 GCA_016714045.1 Planctomycetota bacterium
CGCCTTGTGGACCGTGGCGCGATGCCGCCGCCTGTCCGCCTGGGATCCCTTGCGCGCTGGCCCCGCGCCGCGATCGAGTCATGGATCGCCCAGGGATGCCCCGCCGTCAACGGCGAGGAGGTCCGCCATGTCGGCTGAGAAGCAAGCGCGCCCCGGTGGGGACCAGGGCGCGTGGGGAAACAGCCGAGGGAGAAATTCGGCAGGCACGCATTCTAGCTCGCAGGCGCGGGAAGGCCAAGACGCGACGGTCATCCAGATTCCGCCGAAGGCATGGGAACACCTTGCACGCGAAGAGCAACGTCCCCTTGAGATTGCGCGCGAGGCACTGACGAGGCTCAGTCCTCGGCGCGCCGACGACTTCGACCAGGTGCGAATTATCGGGCGCATCCTGCACGGCGTCTCGGCCGAGCTCTACGGCGACTGGGTTAGCTGGGCGGCGACGCACCAGTACACGGCCGAGTACTGCGCCACGGTCTGGGCGTCGTTCGCGAAGAGCACTGCGACGCCGGTCGGGCTGGGGCTGCTCATTAGCTTCGTCCGCAAAGACAGCGGTGACACGACGTTTGGGAAACGAGGTGGCGCGTGAGCGATGTAAATCTCCGTCCGTTCTACGGACAGCTCGACCCTAACCACAGGATCCCTGCGTTCCTCGTGACGACCCCGGCTTCGGCCGATGCGGGACGCGCACTTGGATTCCACACGATCGCTCCGCCGAACGGCCTCGAAGCCCTCGACGAGATCGACTGAGCCCGCTGGTAGCCCCGTGCTTGTACTTCGTCCGAGACGGGAGGTTGGAGTCCGACCGGTTCGCGATCCGGCTGAGTGCTCGGTTGGTACGGCAGAACGAGCCGACGAAGCTCCGGTACCTCACCTTGCCGGACTCGCTGCCGCAGGAGGAGTTCGACGCCTTTGTCGCACGTCACCAGGCGAGCGGCATGAGCAACGCGGCGATCTCTGACCTTGTCGGCGATCAACTCGGTTATGCCGAGACGTTGGACGCCTTCGCCAGCTACACGAGCCAGTACCTCACGACGGACGAGGCCGCACTCCTTGAGAAGTACCTGGCACCCGCCAGCGGCGCGGCGAACGCACCACAGCCGACGACGCTGGACTTCCTGAGCGTCCTCTTCCGCGACCTCCCTGGGGTGATCGAGCTCCGGATGTTCTCGGATGTCGACAAGGACGCTCCGCCCGTGCACCGCGACTGGTTCCCGACTCCGGAGGAGTTCGTCAAGGAGCTACCGCGTCTGCTGGCCCTCAGCTTGAAGAAGAGCGCGGGCATCTTCTACGGCGTCTTGCCGCGCAGCTCGAAGGGCGTCGGCAAGGCCGAGCACGTGCTCCCTGGGCGCGTACTGTGGGCCGACCTCGACACAAAGGACTACCCCGGCGGCATCGACGATCTGCGCGCGCGCGTCAACGCGTTCCCCCTCAAGCCGTCGATCATCGTCTGGTCCGGGCACGGCGTGCACCTGTTCTGGTTGCTCGACGCCGTCACGGAGCCTGCCAAGATCGCGCACTGCAACGAGCGGATCGCGGCGAAGCTCGGCGGCGATCACGCCTGGGACCGCGCGCGTGTGCTTCGTCTCCCCGGGACGGTCAACCGCAAGCGTCCTGATGCGCTTGAGGATGTCGAGCTTCGCACATTTGAGCCCGACCTCCGCTACAGCGCGAGCGACGTCGAAGCGGCGCTCGAGGCTGCGCCCGCGAAGCCACCGCCGGCTCCACGTGAGATCGCCAAGGCTCCGAAGGCGGCATCGGCCAACGAGTCCGACCGCAGCACGCCAAAGGTAACGCTTGCTCCCGACGTGCTGTCGCGCGGCATCAGCACGGCCGTCAGCGAGCTCATCCGTTCCGACAAGAAGGTCGGCGCGTTCTTCATGGGCACCGGCAAGCCTGAGAAAGGCCCGGACGGCAAGGCGACGGATCGCTCCGGCTCCGGCCTCGACTTCTCGTTCGCGATGTCGATCGCCCGCAAGGGGATCGTGGACCCCTCCGAGATCGCCGCTGCTCTCGCCAGCCGTCCGGACGGACACGCACGAAGGAAGGGGCTCGCCTACCTCCAGACGACGGTAGGGAAGGTCCTCGCGTTGATCACCGGGTCCGACGCGGCAGCGCCCGGCATCGACTTCGAGGTCACGCGGGTCGTGATCTTCAAGTCCGACCCGCCGACGTACGTGCTCGCCATCACGGGTGTTGAGCTGCGTCTGGAAAGCCGCGAGCTCATGAACAGCTCCGCGTTCAGCCAGCGCTTCCTGGCGACGTTCCACCGCATCCCGGCCCTCCCCCGGAAGAAGCAGGAGTGGGTCGAGCTCGTGAACGGCTGGCTCGCGAAGGGCGAGCTCGTCGACCTGCCCGCAGAGGCGTCCGTTGAGGGCGCGCTACGGGAGGCGCTGGAACTCGCCATCGAGAACCTGCCGCTTGGGGACGAGGCCGTCGACCTGGACAGCGGGAAGGCCATCTCGATCGACGAGCACACGCTCGGGTTCAAGGCGAAGTCGGTCCTCGCCCTCGTCCAGGAGGACATGCCCGAGGTGAAGCGTCACCAGGTCAACCGGGCCCTCAACGACCTGGGCCTGACCTACGTCCCGCACCGGATCGGGGAGAAATCCCTGCGCCTGTGGACTGCCCGTAATACGCGCGCGGGAGACGTTTCGTGATCGCGCGATTTCACTGTCGTGTTGCACCGCAACAGCCGCAACACCGCAACAGATCCGCCTACCCCCGAGCGTCCGCGCACGACTTTGGGGGGGAGAGAGGGACAAGGGGCTGTGGCTCTCCCGCGCGCGTCTCTGGGGGAGGGTCATGTTCAGCCCCGAGGTGACCATCGGGCCGCCCGGCTGCGGGAAGACGACGAGCCTCCTCCAGGTCGGAGCCGAGCTCGACGGTGGCGTGCAGCCCGAGGCAATCGCGTTCGTGACCTTCGGGAGGGCTGCGCGCCAGGAAGTGCTGAGCCGCCTCGAGCTCCAGTTCCTCGTGTCCCGCGCTCGGTGGTGCTGTGTACGGACGATCCACAGCATGGCCTTCACGTTGCTCGGCATGGCCCCAGGCGGGCTCATGACCAAGCAGCGCTGGGAGGAGTTCGCCGAGCTTCATGCGTACGAGTTCAGCGAGCTGGAGTCCGACGAGGACGACGGGCTTCAGGAGCCGCCTGTGACGACGCGCGACGACCTGCTGCGCTACGCCTACGACTGGTGTCGGAACCGTCGCCTTGACCCCCTGCGGTCTCTGGGGCGCTGTCCAGTCGAGCGGGTCCGGCAGTCCGACTTCGAGGTGTTCATCCGCCGCTACGAGCGGTTCAAGGCCGAGCGGGAGCTGCGGGACTTCATCGACATGATCCAGGACGTGTTGACGGCAGGGATACGTCCTCCGGTGACCGTGGCCTTCCTAGACGAGATGCAGGACCTGTCGCCGCTCCAGGTTGCCGTCGTCGAGTTCTGGTTCGCCCAATGTGACCGCTCGTACGCCGCCGGTGACGACGACCAGGCGATCCATCAGTTCCAGGGAGCCGACCCCACCTGGATGCACTCGCTCTGCGCGCGCAGGCCACCTCGGATCCTGACCCAGTCGCGGCGGGTGCCGTGGGCTGCCCATGCGTTGGCGCAGCGCGTCATCGGCAAGAACAAGAACCGGATCGCGAAGGAGTACTTCCCCGACGACCGGGCCGGGCGCGTGCTGGCGACGGACCTGCGCCGTGCCATGGCCTTGGTCGATGGGTTGCGCAGCACGTTCGTGCTCGCTCGCAATCGGACCTCGCTGCACAAGCCGGGGACGCTCCTGATCGAAGCGGGCGTGCCGTTCCGCGTCGAGGGGTCGGGTGCTCCCGACCCGTTGGGTGACCTACGTCTCCAGCGCGCTCTACAGGCGGCTGAGCTGCTCCGCAGCGGCGCGGGGAACGTGTACGTCGGTCCGCTGCGCGACTTGCTGGCCTTCGTGCCCGACGCAACCGGACTCGTGGCTCCAGCGACGCGAGAACTGCTCCGCACCACAACGGCCACGCGTCGCATGTACTCCATGGACGAGCTGGTCGGGACGCTGGCGCTCGGATCGCTAGTGGATCGAATCCGCGAGCGTGGAGCGCTGGACGCGCTCCAGAAGCTGCCGAAGTGGAAGCGGCGCTACCTCGCGAAGGTGCTCGTCGAAGGCAAGCTCCCTCATCCCCAGGTCGTGCTGACCTCAATCCACGGCTCGAAAGGGCGTGAGGCGGATCTCGTCGTCGTCATCCCGGACATGACGCGCGCGACGTTCAAGGAGTACCGACGCTCCGGCGACGAAGGAAGCGAGGCGGAGACGCGCGTGTTCTACGTCGCGGTCACGCGCACGAGGGACACGCTGGTTCTCGTTGAGCCGCAGTCCCGCCGTCACTTCCGATTCCCGAACGTCGTCACGGACTCACCGGAGTTCCTGGAGCGCGCGGCCATCCAGGAGTTCGACGGTGGGCTCAGTCGCAAGGAAGCAGAGCGCGCAGCGCGGAGCCGAGGTCGCAGTCAAACCCAGCCGACGGTTGAGTCGGCGCACCTGAAGGAATCGAACTCATGAAGCAATCACTCTGGAACTACATCTTCGTCGCGTCCGGTTGGAACATCCGCGACGCGGACGGCGTGCTTCTCGCGATCGTGCCGGACTCCGCGCACGAACACGAGGCGGACGCGCGTCGGATCGTCGAGGCGCTCGCAGCCCACGCCGCGCTGCGCCAGGAATCGGAGCCCGCGCCGAGCGTGCCCGTGGAGGTCGGCTGATCATGCTGACGCTCGACATCACGGAGGTGAGCTTCGTGCGGGCGAGCGCCGAGCAGCAACGCGGCGGCCTCGAAGGCTGGGCACGCGTTGTCATCGGCGGATCGATCCGCATCGATCGCTTGGCGCTACGGCGCACGTTGGCGGGCGAGCTGCGCGTCTTCTTCCCCGAGCACGTGGACCGCGCTGGCATCCGTCACGCTCTCGTCTGGGTCGTGTCCGCGAAGGAGCGGGCAGAGTTCGAGAGTCGCATTCTTCAGGAAATCAGAGCGCGTGGAGGTCTCTCGTGAGAATGGAAACCGTGTCCTGCACGTCAAGTTCGAGTTGATGTCGCCCGACTTCGAGCGCGTCGACGTGATAGCGATGGCGCATTGCCTAATCGCGGGCATCCCGAAGCCGGTGCCCATTCAGGTCGTTCGCATCTCGCCAACCGAGATCAAGTACGCCTTCCCAGTGCAACTCGACTCGGATGGTGCGCCAAACTGGTTAGAGGATCTCGGCCTGCGCGAAGAGATTCAGGAGCGAGTCGCAGAGGCCCTCTCCGAGGCCGTCGAGCGAGAAGAGCGCGGCGAATCCGGCGCGGCAACTCTGCTCGGGGTCGACGTAATGACTACGAGTCAGGATCTCCACAAGCGGGGCATCATCGGCGCAGCAGCCGCGTTCATCTCGACCGAGCCGGACCCCATTCCTCTGATGCTGATGGTGGGTGCTGAGGACCGACTTCACGTCGTGTTCGCGGCGCGCTTCGGGAACTTCATGCTCCCGATGTCGTTGCAGTATCCCTCGATGCGCAAGGCCATCAAAGATGCGATCTACCGAGGGTGATGTCGTGGCCCGGCGCGGCCAAGGCGTGCAGGCCGTGAAATCGCCCGACGTGATGAACGCGAACGAGCGCGTCGCGGAGATCGCATCTCTGTTCGCGCGCGCCTGACTCGAACGTGCACGTCCGATCGCGTTAGCACAACCGAAGCATTGGAACTGCGCGAACCGAGTGGAGGTGTTCTGCAACACGAGCCCTCATGCGACGACAACGCGGGCGAACCCGCGAGAAAGCCGAAGGTCGCATGAACCGGTTGTTGTGGAACGAGCAGGGCGAGATCGCGTGCGAGAAGCATGCGCCGCCCGTGGGATCCGACACGCGCGCCACGGGGCGCTGGCAGACGATCACCTTGAACGACGCCATCGACTTCGAAGCCGAGGTCGGGTACGCGCCCGAGTGCGAGATGTGCAAGGCCATCGCGCGGAGGGTCACACGATGACCATCAGCCCCTACGGCGAGCTGCGTCGCGCTGTGCAGGCGCTCGCGGATGGCATCACGCAAGACGTCGAGTCGCGGCGTCGCGTGATCCGCACGCTCGTGGAGCAGCTCGGCCACGACCTGCGCGTGCTCGAAGCCCAACTCAAGGAGCGCGGGCCGGACCACATCCTTCCCGTGTGGCTCGCGGGACACGTACGCGAACTCGTCGAGGCGCAGGCCGACCTTGATACGAAGCGCCGCGAGCTCGACACCATCACGAAGGTGTTGGAGGGCGACGAGTGAAGCTCTCCGCGTTGGTCGCCCGCCTCGAAGAGCTCCAGGACGAGCTGCGGTTCGTCCACGGCGCGCGGTTCGATCCGGACGTCGTCGCCGCGCACCAGGAGTCGTACCCGCTCGCCGGTGTCGTCCTCGGCGCTGCGGCGCAGAAGACCGTCGTGTGGCTCGCGATCGGTGGCACGCCGCCTGGCATGTCGCCGTACGCGCCGCGCTCCGTGTTCGACGAGGTGGAAGGGTGACGACCGAGTACGAACCCGCGCGCCCTCGCGGCACTCCGGCCACGCCCGATACGGACGTCAGCCTCGCCGTCGAGATCGCGGCGCTGAACGACCTCGACTACGTCGCGCTGTGCGTGCGCTACGCCGATCTGTTCGGGCGACCGGCGCGCTACAAGCTCCCCGGCCAGCTCCGTAAGCGCATCGCGTGGGAGCTCCAGGTGCGAGCGCACGGCGGGCTCTCCGACGTCGCGAAGGCGAAGCTCGCCGAACTCCAGCAGTCGTTCGATCTCCCCGTCGAGGTTCGCGTCACGCTTCCGACGAAGGTGCTGCCGACGGGGACGCTGATTTCGCGCGAGTGGCGCAACCAGAAGATCGACGTCGTCGTCACGGATTCGGGCTTCGAGTGGAACGGTATCCCGTACGCGTCGCTGTCGGCGGTCGCAAAAGCGGTGACGGGTACGGCGTGGAACGGGCCGGTCTTCTTTGGTTTACGGGAGCGCAAGCGCAAGTGAAGCCGCGCCCTGCAACCCCCGCAACCACTCGCGTTGCCGCGTACACGCGCCAGTCGCTCGACGAGGGCGGCATGGAGTTCAAGTCCGTGCACGCGCAGCGCGACTCGATCGAGGCGTACGTGAAGTCTCAGCGCGCAGAGGGCTGGGCGCTCGTTCCCGGTAGCTACGACGACGCGGGATTCTCGGGGGGCGACACGAACCGGCCCGCGTTCAAGCGCCTGATGGCGGACGTCGATGCGGGCAACGTGGACGTCGTCGTGGTGCATCGCATCGACCGCCTGTCGCGCAGCCTGTCGGATTTCGTCGCGATCACGGCGAAGTTCGAGAAGCACGGCGTCGCGTTCGTGTCGGTGACGGAGGCGTTCAGCACGTCGACGAGCGCGGGGCGGATGATGCTCAACATGCTCGCGACCTTCGCGCAGTTCGAGCGCGAGACGATCGGCGAGCGAACGCGCGACAAGATGGCCGCGACGCGCAAGCGGGGGATGTGGGCCGGGGGCCAGGTGCCGCTGGGCTACGACATCGTCGCGAAGAAGCTCGTCGTGAATCCCGTCGAGGCGGAGCAGGTGCGCGCGACCTTCCGTCTGTACCTGGAGAAGGGCTCGCTGCACTCGACGGTGGACGAGCTGAACGCTCGCGGGTGGCGCACGAAGAGCTGGGTCGGCAAGCGCGGCCAGCACGTCGCAAGCTACCTGTACTCCGTCGAGTCGCTTCGGCAGTTGCTCGACCGCGTCGTCTACATCGGGCGTGAAGTCGGGGAAGGAGACCTACCCCGGGAAGCACGAGGCGATCGTCGACCAGGAGCTGTGGGATGCGGTGCAGGCGCAGAAGCGACGCCTGAAGCCCAGGGCCAACGCCGAGAACAAGTACGGCGCGCTGCTCAAGGGCGTGCTCCTGTGCGGCGTCTGCGGCTCGACGATGAACCACTCGGTGTCGAGCAGCGGGACGCGCCGACGCCGGTACTACGCGTGCAACCGCTCGCGGCGCTTCGGGCGGACCCAGTGCCCGTGCGGGCCCGTGCCGACCGACCAGATCGAACCGTTCGTCGTGGACAGGGTGCGTGCCATCGGGGCCGACCCGGCGTTGCTACGCGCTACCGCAGCCGCTGCCCGTGAGGCGCTCACCGCACGCGTTGCCGAGCTCGAAGCCGAGGTGCGCGTACAAGAGCTGGAGCGGCGTCGAGCGCGGGACGAGCGCACGAACCTGATCAACGCCGTCGCCGGTGGGGGCCCGGAGCGTCGACGCTGATGCAGCGCGTGGCCGAGCTCGACGAGCGGCTCACCAAGAGCGAGGCGCGTGTACGGGAGGCGCACCAAGCGATCGCGAAGGCGTCGAGCCAGGCCATCGACGAGGAGGCGCTCGCGAACGCCCTGCGCGAGTTCGATGGGCTGTGGGACGCGCTGTTCCCCAAGGAGCGAGCGCGCGTCCTGGCGTTGCTCATCGAGCGGATCACGTACGCCTCGACGACGGGCGCGCGGCGGCTGACGTTTCGCACGACGGGCCTGAAGGGCCTGGGGCGGCATGAGCCTCACCTTCGAATACGTGCTCGTCCCGCAGCGTGCGCGGCCCGTGCGGCGTCCCGCGCCGGTTGTCGAGAAGCGACCCAAGGCTACGAACGCCGACCGCACCGCGCACTCGTTGGCGCTGGGGCACCTCGTGCAGGACATGTTCGAGCGCGGGGAGCTCGCTGACATGAAGGACGCCGCGATCCGCCTGCGGCACACGCAGTCGCGCGTCTCCCAGCTCGTGTCGCTCACGCAGCTCGCCCCCGACATCCAGGAGCGCGTGCTCCTGGGAACCCTAACCCTCGCCGAGATCCATCTACGGGTGGCCCTGCGCTCGGCGGACTGGGAAACCCAACGGGCCACCATCGCAAGGATCGAACATGACCACCGTGCACGAAACCAAGAAGTACAACCGCCGCTCTGACGACGACCGCATCGCGGAGCTGCTCGCCAAGGTCGAGGCCATCAAGACGAGGGGGGAGCGGAAGAAGGTTCGCGCGAACCCGGCGGTGCGGCTCACCGTGAACGCCGTGAAGCTGCTCGACAAGGCGCTCAACGCGACGCAGGACGCCGTGGCGCGCAAGACGATCGAGGAGGCGCGGCAGGGGCTCGGCGCGTACGTGGCGACGCAGGGCTGGGCCGTGCCGACGGCGGGGGCCGCGACGCAGGTGCCGGTGAAGCGGGGGCGGAAGCCGAAGGCGGCGTGAGACGCACCACCCCGTCCACCATGGACCCCGGGGCCTCGCGGCTGCGGGGTCTCGGTCGTTGGTGGGGGAACGGAGGCGGTGGCTACGGCAGCACACGTCCCTCGATCGGCCCCTTCCTCCCAGCACCGATGGTGATCCGTTGGCCCGTGCCGATCGTCATCTCGATCCGGGTGTCGACGGCGGTGAGGTTTGTGAAGTGATCCTTCACGAGAGCGCCGAGCGCGGCGTCGTCCAACTTCCCCTCGCGCGACATCGCGTAGACCTCGTCGCCGAACAGCCGCTGCGGTTCCGCTGGCCTCGGAGGTGTTGCCACCTGCGGCTTCTCCGCATTCGGCAGCGCGATGTGGACGGCGAACGCGAGCGTCACCGCCACAAACGTCGCTCGCACGAGACGGTCCACGGTGTGGGGCCAGAACCGCTCCTTCCGCTGCTCTTGCAGGTCGAGGATCGAGTACCAGGCGAGCAAGAGCCCGAGCCCGGTGACGGCGAGCGTGATCGAGGACTCGGTGCGGTCCAGCGCGACCCCGAGCGACCCGAAGATCGCGGCGATGAGGATCACACAGGCTGCGGTGCGGACGGACTTGTTCATGCGTACGTTCCCTCCCTGTGGCTTGCGCGCCACGAGGGGAGGGTAGCGACCGGCTGGACCGGTACCCAGCGGGCTGACGCGCCCGGCCCCGGTCCCGCGACGTGCGGGGCGGGGTCTTGGGCGTTGGTGGGACCTACGCGGCACGCAGGCGCGCTCGGAGCCACGCCTCGCCCGCCGGGGTCAGCGTGCTCGCCGTGACGCAGTCGAGCATCTCGCCGGGGTGGCGCGACGAGTAGTGGGGGATCATCACCTCGAACAACCCGTCCGCGTGTAGAGCGACCACGGTGGACGCGACCACCTGGAAGTAGGCGAGGTCCTCGCCATCGGCTCGGAACGAGTAGCGCCCATGGTGGTCGGCGATGGTCTTCAGGATGTAGACGCGGAGGTCCATTCAGCCTGCATCGACGCGGACGAGGGTGGAGTGAAGCACGAGGCCGAGGCGGCGCGTTTACAAAGCCATCCGTGCGATCGCGGGGGGCGCGGACCCGAGGGCGTGGCTAGTCACAGGTCCCGGGCGAGGGAGGTGCGGGGCGGGGTCTTGGGCGTGGGGCTGGTAGAGGAGGGACTGCGTCGTTATACTTCTTCGCGCCGATCGCTGGAACGAGGATCAGCAATCGCCGGAGAAGGGATGAAGGTTCGCTCGCGTCTCAAGTGTGAGTCACATCCGTACCGCTAGGCCATGTATCAAAGGGCGACGACGCGTGCTCAACCGCAGTCTTGGGAAAGGACCAGATGTCTGAGCTATCCGCAATGGGTACAACCGCGAGGGGACTGGCACGTAATCCGCTCGGGGTCATTGCCTTGTTCATCGTACTGATCTACGGAATCGCGGCGTTAACGCTTGGCTTGAACACGAGCCTGCAAGGCACGGAGAGAACGCCGCTCGTGTGGTTCCTCGTAACGTTTCCCCTCCTCGTCCTGGGAGTGTTTAGCTGGCTCGTATGCCGTCACCATGAAAAGTTGTACGCACCAGGTGATTATCGGTCTGACGATGTGTTCCTGGTGCGGAAGGACGTACGCGAGCGTCATGCTGCAGAACTAGAAACGCAACAAGAACAACTAAAGGCTCAGATCCAAGAGCTCGTTGTGGCCTACGGAAAGCACCGCAAGGACGACAGCGCCGAAGCAGATTCGTTGGCCGTCCAAGTTGCACGTGCCGTGGACAAGGCCACCAACATTACCGTCGATGGAAGAACGTTCACCGGCAATGAATCGGCGGTATACAGTTTCCCCGTCGCAATGTTGGATTCGGTTAGCGCCCTCGGCGACGAGGTCTATTTCAAGATCAACGAATACACGCGGCCATATTTCTACGGCCATACATGGGTGCTTAGAAACAAGGCCAGCGGCCAGGTACTCAAGACACGTGGCATGAGTTCAGGTCTTCCAGCCGGAACGCCTGTTCACGATGAGCGTGCACTGTCCGAGGTAGGCATCAAACCCGGAGATGAACTCGTGATCGAACGTGTGCCCTAGCCTTGCGATTAGACTGCAACTCTCGTCGCGAAGTAGGCATTGGTCCAAGGGTGGCGCGAGACCCGCTGGACATTCCCGGCCCCGCCGATAGCTTCCCATTCCGTCTAGGATGTGCGCGCCTGGTTTCGGCGCGCTCGCATGCTGTACGAAATCAGAGGGGCCGGCGCTTGCGTTCGCGGTCCAAACACAAACAGGGAGGGGGATCAGCCGGGAACGTGTGGTAGACGGCGGGAGTCCTGTCACGGACAGAAGCTCGCGTGCAGCGCATTGGACGTGTTCGCTCCGGCACCACCGCCGCCGGGATTGCGGTACCAGAACTGGAAGTTCCACGCAGACCCTGGGGTGATCTGGCCCGTGCCGAAGGCGGCAGGCGGGAAGTCGAACCGAACCTGGTGAGCTACCTGGCCGAGTGCGTTGGCTGAGTTCGTTCCAACACGAAAGAACCCGAGCGTGCCGGGGCTCACGCAGAGGTAGCCGCTGAAGTAGGGCACCTGCTGCTGATCTGGTCCGTAGAAGAACAGGCCCGTTGTGTTCGGTGGGCAGCCAGAGACGGTCAGGTAGAAGCTGTTGTCGGCCAGGCGAAGTGAACCCGTCCAGCCGATCTGAGCTCCAAAACCAACGGAGTTAGGAGAGCCGATGCAGTATGTCGTCGGCACTGTGCAAATCGCACTGGGCTCAGAGGCGACGTAGATGTCGTATATGTCGTTGGTGTCGCCGGGATCAATATTCGTAGTGTTTGTGCGAACCGCAGACACGTCACCCTGGCCAGAAATAGCTGCTTGGTCCCATTGGCCATTTCCAATCTCCCCTGTGACAGGATTGATGGCCCAATTGCGCCCTGCGCCTAATGTATAGTCAAACACGCCTTGGCCAGCTGCAGACCTCATGCCATTCGATGAGGCTACCGGGACTGCCATTCAAGGAGATAGTGACGACCCAGGCTCATCAAGCACACCGTTAGCATCTGCATCTCTGTCATAGCGGTAAAAGTCGCCGAAGTAGTCGTCTTGATAATGAATGAAACGGCCCGATGCCGACATGCGAAGGAAAGAATAGCCAATGCAGCAAGTAGGAGGCGGTAGTGGAACCTGAACCGCAATGACGATTCGAGTTGTAGACCCTGGCTCATCAAACACGCCATTGCCGTCGACGTCCCTGTCGAGGACGCGGACCTGTGCGTTCGGTCCCGTCGATGTTGTTGGATTCGTGATGTAGGCAAGATATCTGCCTGTCTCTGACAACACGAAGTCGTCAACGTCCTCGTGTGCCTGAGGGGAAACGAGCAAGTCGGTGAGCATTCCCGTCACGCGGTCATGTGCACGAAGTCCTGTTCCGACCTTGGCTGCCAAGTGTCGTCCGTTGGCGGACAGACTGAAGGTTGTACTAATAAACACTGGCCCAGTTGTCAGTCCAGTTGTTAGATCGTGAATTCGGATGCCAGCTGACGTGAAGGCCACAACGGAGCCATCTGCGGAGAGTTGCACGCTGTTGGCCGATGAAGGGTTGCCGCCACCAATCTGAATACCTTGGGAGTCAACACTGACGCGGCGGGTGGTACCTAGCAAGGAGTCATGAACAAACACATCTGAGGTACCGTTGGTGTCGCCGATGACGAGATTGGTTGCCGTACTTGCGAATGCAACGTATCGACCGTCTGCCGATACTGATGGGGATCCGCTGGGACCATTGCCTTGGACCCCGAACGAACTGACACTCACACGGACTGGTCCCTGTGCCGCTGTCATCGACGTCGTAGCCACCAGCGTGAGGATCGGCGCGAATAGAGCCGAGCAGGCGAGATGAACAAGTGCGTGTGGCTTCGTGTGGGGTCGGCTCATGGGTCGCCTCGTGGATGGAAGGTCCGGGGCGATCACTGTAACCGCTCCCCCGGGGCTAGGGTGGGATCGTCGAGCCGCTGGTCGGTGTGGGCAGGGCCGCGCGTATCAGGGTGCTGGAGGCATGCCCCGTTCGGGCATTGCTGTGGCAGCATGGTGGTCTTGTCCCTTCCCAGGAGCCCACCATGCGCACGATCCAGATCCACCCCCTGTCGCTCGCTGTCGGCGCGATCGCCGTCACGGCTGCGTTCGTGCTGACCGCTCAGACCACAGCACCGGCGCAGACGACGTGGCTGCCGCCGAAGGCGATGATCGTGAACGTATTCGAGGAGCCCACTGTCGCCATCTCGGTGCCTGCGGGCGGAACGTACACGGTGCTCACTGTTCCCAGCGATCGATGGCTAACGATCACTGGGGCCTCGGCGAGGACAACCGCACCCTCGATCATGCGTTGGTCTGAGGCTCCGTCAGGAGGAGCACCGATCGACAAGGGGGTGGTGATCTCAGGCTGGCCCGTCAACCCGGCGGCGGGCGGCCCGACCACGATGTGGGGAGCACCGGAGGCCACGCCGGTCGCGTGCGGTGGGCCGCTCGGCTGGACATTCGCCCCCGGGTCGAGCATCGTGATTCACAACGCAGGCACCGGTCTCGCGTACGACGTGCTGGGCTACTCGCTGATCGGCTACTACTCGCGGAACTGAGGCGGCATCGGAGCGCACTGCGAGTCGGCCCAACCGAACGCGACGCCTTGACGAGGCTGGGCTACGCCCCTATCGTCACGCCCGGCACGACCAATCAGCGCCCCGAGAACGGACTGGCCTTGGGTACCAGGGAGTCGGCGCGACCCTGGCTACACCTGCTCCGGATGGAGCGTGCCCTTTGTGATTCCAAGAGGCCTCTGAGGGCAATGCCCCAGGAGACAGTCCGTGACCTATTTCGAGAGTGAACTCGTCGAGCGTGCCGTTGCTTCCCACATCCGCTACGCCCGTCGCTTGGGAGGCGTGCCGATGCAGCCCGCACGCGATGCCTGCGTTCAGCGTGGGCGCACCATCATCGTGGCGAACAGCTACGGGGTCCTTGCCAGGTACCGGGTAACGGGCCGTCGCGGCGCAGAGAGGTTGCGTCGGATCTCATAGCCACGCCGCGCGAGGTGGAGCGCGGCTATTCCGCGCTCGCGTGAGCATGGTTTGATGGAGCCCGGGGGCGTTCGTCCTCGGGCTCGTTGTCTTGCTGGCCGTACAGAGGCGGCCCCACGGGGTGAGGTAGCGCCCGCAACGGCCCGACGGTAGCCTCCTCCCCATGCTCGCCACGACCCTCGCAGACGTCCGCAAGCGCATCACGAAGCGCCCCAAGCTCAACGAGAACGACACGAAGGCCACGCTGATCGAGCCGGTGCTCCAGGCGCTCGGCTGGGGCATACCGCAGCCACGGGGCGACACCGACGAAGGGCGAGACGCGCGACGGTTTCGTCTACGAGCTGGAGCGCCTGACCGCGTGTGACGAGCTGCGTGGCCGTCTCGTCTCAAACTTCACCCGACCTGGGCGAACCTCGTACCTGCTATCGGAGACATGGGCGGATCAGATCGTGGTCGCCGAGCTACGGGCCGAGCCGGTGCGCATCGTGGAGTTCCCTGGCTTCAAGTTCGTGCACCTCCAGAAGCACGAGCTCGAAACGATCGTCCGGGACCAGACGCCGTCGTGGCGATCGGCGCTCTCCAGCGTCGGTGGTGTCTACCTCATCTGCGATGAGGAGACAGGGAAGCTCTACGTCGGGAGCGCGTACGGCGAGGGCGGGTTCTGGCAGCGGTGGACGCAGTACGCCGAGAACGGCCACGGCGGGAACGTCGAGCTGAAGGAGATGATTCGCTGCTACGGTCCCGCGCGCTGCACCTCGTTCAGGTACTCCATCCTGGAGATCGCCGACGTGGCGACGAGCGAGGAACGAGTACTCGCGCGCGAAGCTCACTGGAAACGTGTGTTGTTGAGCCGACAGCACGGGTTGAACGCGAACTAGAGTCTCCGTTATATTCCATATGGACCAAGTAGAGTCATCGACGCACCCGAATCCAGATGATATTCAGTCAATGGTCTTGCGCGAACTACGTCGCAAGCCAGGACAGAAGCGCAAAGAGCTGGCTCGCAACCTGGACTATGACCTTCCTGTGGTAATCGCGGCCGCTGAGCACTTGTGTCTCGCTGGTAAGGTGCGCAAGCATGGTTCGGGGCGTCATCGTCGGTATGTTGTGTCTTCGAATGAAGATGTCGCTACCGTTCGAGACGAGAACGTAAACGTTCCCGCCGTGAATCGGCCCGTTAGCCAGTCGTCAGTAGTTGTTGCAAACCCGTCAGTGGTCAGGGGGGGTAAGGAGATCGTTCTTACGCTGCTGGCTGCGATCGTGTGCTCAGCTATTCTGTGGTACTCTACTCTCGGTGAGCATGACGTAGCTTTGATTGTGTTCGTCGGAGCGTGCGCCGTCTGTGCAATTCTCTTGGATGGGCTTGGGCTTGTGCGCGATCGCGAGTCGTTTAAGTTTGGTCGCGTCGAAGCCCTGTTTGCCTTCTGCGTTATCATGTCTGCGGGTCAGATTGCGCGTGAGGCCTATCGTCAATCACACGAGTCGCAGCGCGAACTGGCTGAATCAAGAGATCGAGAAGAACGCATTGAGCGAGAGCAGCGAACTACAAACGCAGTGCTGCAGGCCATTCAGCAGCAATCCCTTGCTATGCGTCCGCGTGAATGGTCGGTCGAGATCTGGATATCGCGAGACTGGGTTCAGGCGGATTCGAGTGATGAAATCAAGTGCGAATCGATTCGTAGTGAACTGACAGGCCCCAACGATGTATCAGAGAACGTGGAATGGGGCGATGTGGCCGTTACATACAAGCGAACCGGCGGTGGCCGGGGGGGCTCGGGGGGGCTGTATCACGTGTCATCTGCACGTGCCGAATTTGAGAATGGGGGCGGTTACTCCTATATCAGCGACTTCACGCACTTCGAGATTGCCCTCCCAGCGATCATCCTCGACTCTAAGACAAAAGGCTGCCAAGTCGTCTTTTCGGACGGCGTCCGTCGCTGGAGGAAGGATATCAGCTACAAGAGCAGGTCAGGTCAGGAGTTAGTGAAACGTGATCTTGATGTAGTTATCCCGCTTGTGCTTACACACTAGTGCAGATCACTCAGGCTGCTGACGGGTGCAATGAGGATGCAGATGATGTGTGCTGCAATTGCCCCTAGTGTCCGGTCCTGTGCCTAGGGCACCCACGCAATC
Source organism: Planctomycetota bacterium (assembly GCA_016714045.1). GTDB lineage: Bacteria > Planctomycetota > UBA1135 > UBA1135 > JADJNY01. The sequence continues at coordinate 16,379 of JADJNY010000003.1, forward strand.
GCCAGCCCATTCGAGAAGTTAAACGTGCTCGGCGTGCAGTAGGGGGAGCGCGTTGCGGTACCAGACGGTGTAGTACCGCGTGCCACCCGCTGCGGGGATCTGACCACGCAGCGAGATCGACTGGCTACCGAAGCTCGGTAGGTCGGAAGCACCGCCGATTGAGTTCCTCGTCCCGGAGCCGGATGATGAAGCCGCCGACACAGCGGATGCCGTCGCCGAAGGCCGTCCCGAGGCCACCGTTGTCCTGCCCCGTGCCCTGCAAGTAGAGGGACGTCGTCAGCGGCGTCGTGCCCTGTAGGTGGAGGACGAGCGAGTCCGCGCTCACACGCGGCTGCCCCGTCGCGGTGAGCCACGCGCCCGTGCCCGAGGAGTTCAGGCATCCAGCGTTCAGGCCGGGCGCGCTGTTGTTGCCGCACGGGCACGGTGCGCCGCTGCCGTCCCCGAAGCAGAACGCGGCCCCTGCCGCTGCCTCACACTCGTCCGGGACGCTGTTGCCGTTGGCGTCTTGGCTCGTGCCGACCGCAATGTCGCAGGCATCCGGGACATGGTTCACGTTGCAGTCCGGAGCGGCTCCGCTGGTCAAGTCACACATCAGCGACGCCGTTCCCGTCGCAGTCCGCCTGGCACTCGTCGGGGACCGCGTTGGAGTCGCAATCCAGGCTCGCTCCGCCCGCGACATCGCAGGCATCTGCGACTCCATTGGCGTTGCAGTCTGGCTCACACTCGTCGGGCACAGCGTTCCCATCGCAGTCGAGACTCAGCCCCGTGGCAAGATCGCAGGAATCAGGAACAGTGTTGCCGTTGCAGTCTTGGCTGAAGCCGCTCGCGAGGTCGCACGCGTCGAGTTGGCCATTACCGTTGCAGTCCGCTGTTGGCTCGCATGAGTCCGGCACGCCATTGCCGGTGCAGCTCGGTGGGTTGAGGCCGTAGCTGTCGGCCATGCCACTGAGGATGTCACAGGCATCAGGCACACCGTTGATGTTGCAGTCCGGTGTCAGGCCGGCTGCGATGTCGCAATCGTCAGGAACCCCGTTGAAGTTGCAGTCAATGCTCGATCCGGCGGCGATGTCGCAAGCATCCGGAATGCCGTTGAAGTTGCAGTCGAGCGAGGTTCCACTGGCGAGTTGACACTCATCCGGGTACGCGTTGGCATCACAGTCCGAGCTCGTGCCCGACTGGATGTCTATGATGTCCAGCGTCCCGTTACCGTTGCAGTCCACATCGCCAGCGATCGCCACCGAGTGAGCATTGCCGCCCGCGACGTCTAGATAGGCGAGACCGGGTGGCGAGGAAGGGACCGTACACTGCCCCGCGCTATTCAGGCCCCAGGCAGCGATCGATCCGTTGCTGCGCCTAGCAGCTCCGTGGTAGAAGCCGGCCGCAACGTCGACATAGGAAAGGCCGGCGGGCAATGGAGGAGGATTGCACTGGCCGTAAGCGTTCCACCCCCAGCCGACCACAGTGCCGTTGCTTCGGCATCCGAGGGTGAAGGCGTCTCCTGCAGCCACATCCGTGAAAGTGATGCCTGCGGGTAGAGCTGGGACGTTGCACTGACCGAGGCCGTTGTTACCCCATGCCACTACCGATCCATCGCTGCGAAGTGCCACGCTGTGCGTGTACCCCGCTGCGATCTTGACGTACAAGAGCCCCGGGGGAAGCTGCGGAACGGCGGTCTGGCCGTAGTTGTTCGCACCCCACGCCACGACTGAGCCATCGCTACGCCGCGCGATTGTGTGCGCGAAACCCCCGTCAGCCTCGACATAGGTCAGGCCGGCGGGAAGTGCCGGGACGTTGCACTGGGAAGCATCGTTTCGTCCCCAGGCCACGAGTGACCCATTACTTCGACGTGCGAGGGTGTGGTATGCGCCAGTGGCCACATCGACGTAGGTGAGTCCGGCGGGAAGGGAAGGCACGTTGCACTGGCCGTTGCCGTTGAGCCCCCACGCGATGATGGTCCCGTCGTCTCGCCTCGCAACTGTGTGATCCCAGCCGGCATCGACATCAACGTATGAGACTCCGGGAGGTAGAGCGGGCACGTTGCACTGCCCACTGGTGTTTGCACCCCACGCCGCTATCTGCGTTTGCGCTTGGGTAGTCGTGGGCAACGAGCTACTGATGGCAGCGAACAAGAGGATCCGAGCCGAGGTGGGGAGTTTCATGGAAGTGGGTGGGGGGAAGTGGTGCCCCAGAGATATCACCTCGAACCCGCCGGGATGGCAAGTCAGAACCTCGCCAGGGGCGTGGACGGTCGCGGCTCGTGGGCGACCATCTCTGACGACGGCTGCCTTGTAGCGCGAATTCGAGGGAAAAGGACCCCTAGGCATAGGGACGCGCGCGGACCCGTCGGGCAAGGAGTCCGATCATGAAGAACCGCATCCACCTTCCGTCCGCGCTCGCCGGGGCCCTCATCGTCGGCCTGACATTCACCACCCTGAGCATGCAGCAGACGATATCTGCGCACCGTATCCCGACCCTGACGCCCGAGCAGGCCGCGATCTTGTCGCGGATGAGCATCGTGCAGATCCCGGACGGACAGGGCGGGAGCAGCGAGACGATTCGGTTCACGGGTGTGAATGTCCAGATCGTTAATGGACTTGGCGCTACGAACGGCTATCCGGCGGATCCTTCCACATTCGATCCGGCTCTGACAAGTACGAACGGCGTAGGCAATCTCATCATCGGTTACAACGAACTCGGCAACCCTGTCGGGGACGATCGCACGGGATCGCACACGTTGATCTTTGGCTCGCAGCTGAGCACATCTGGATTTGGAGGACAGGTCGTCGGATTCCGTAGTCGCATGTCGGGTGCATACGCCAGCGTTAGCGGTGGCCTGAACAACTTCGCGAGCGGGGCGTTCTCAGCCATCAGCGGCGGATCGTCGGGAAGAGCTAGCGGCTTGGTGGCCTCCATCAGCGGAGGCAACGCTGGCGTGGCGAGCGGGCAGAACGCATCGATCACGGGTGGGCAGCTGAATGTGGCCTCGGGTTTGAGGACCACGGTACTGGGTGGTGGGAGCAATCAGGCCCTTGCAGAGGAGAGCGTGATCGTCGGCGGAGGTCATGCGTTCGATCTTTCGGAGGGCAATGTCAGTGAAGGGGTCCGGTCCGTCATCGTTGGCGGCAGCGCCAACCGCACACTGGTTGGCGGGCACACATCGGTGGTCGGCGGAGGCTATGGTCGGACCTTCAGGGTCGGGGTTCACCCCCGTCACGGTGGATTCCTGGGTGGGCACCCGACCCTGGACGGACGCAACCGAGAGCGGCGGGGGATGAGGCCGGTGGCGTAAGTGGCGACGGCATAGCGGTCTACGCGGGGGACGGTCGAGGCCTTCTCCGGCGCGGCTTCAACGTGCTCCCCGGATCGGTACGCCTCCAGATCCGGACACGGGACCCAGACACCTTAGTGGCCCGCGTCGAGGAGGCCCGGATCGACGAAGCGGCGATCGAGGCCGAGAACGTCTGGCTCCCGCCGGAGCCGGACGAGGGGCGTGGGCGCGAGGCGGTGTCGGAGAATGGGGTGCTGGGGAGGAGCGCCGAGTTCCCGAAGGAAGCGATAACGACCGAAGCACCGCTGGGGGATGGGGCGGAATGATGTGGATGCGTCCAGGGCCTTCGCGAGCGTGCGCGGAGTCGAGTTCGCACCAGGGCCGAGCGACCACGCGCCGGAGCCGAGCGACCACGCGCCGGATCCGGGCGACCGCACGCCAGGTCCGAGCGACCGAGCGCAGGCCGCCGAATCGCGCCGCCTCGAGCCTCGCGAAGCTGGGCTAGGCCGTCCCGTCCACCGGTGGGTGCTCCCGGGCTCGCCCTCCGCGGCGCGGGCTCGCCGGGCCAGCTCATGCCGAAAAGAAGAAGGCCGCGAGCCAAAGCTCGCGGCCCCGGATTCACCTTCCAAGAGGAGGGGAAGGTCTCGCCTTCGTTCCGGGGCCCCCCCGGGCGCGGAGCAAAGTCGAGGAGTCCCTGAGACTCCGACCCTCTGTACGGCGCTCCCCCCCGAAAGTTGAAGCCCAGTGGTGGACCTTTTTTTCTTCGGCGTCGTTCGTGACCGTCGAAGGACCGTCCCGGGGCGCTCGGACCGTCCTTCCGCTCCGGCCACGCCCCGCGATGGCCGCCGTTGGAGGCTCGGGAGCGCGCTGCGGCCGGTGCGTGGTGGCGGAGCGCGGCTCCTGGCCCCTCGGATTTTCTTTCGCGGGCCCTCCGGCGGACGCCGCGACGGCCGGACACCGGCTCGCCCCGTGCCCGGACCTCCCGCCTTCCCCGGCCGTGACCCCGCCGCGCGGGGGTGACAGAATCCGGCGCGATGCCGCCGAAGCATGCGACCGCGGGCCTCCTCGGTGGTTGGGCCGTCCTCCTCGTGGGGGTGGTCCTGCTCGCCGGGCGCTGGCCGGAGCTCTCCCTCCCGGCGGCGGGCCTGACGATCGTCGGGTACGGAACGGTGCTCGCCTCCGCGCCCCGCGCGCGCGTGCCGCTCCTCGCCTTGTGGGGGATGACGCTCGCCCTGCGACTGGCCGGGCTCGCGACGGGGCCGGTACTCTCGGACGACCTCCACCGCTACGTGTGGGAGGGAGAGCTCGTCCTCCGCGGCCTCGACCCCTACGCGCTGGCGCCCAACGCGCCGGAGCTCGCGGCGGTCCGGGCGGAGCTCCCCGCCCTGCACGCCGGTGTGAACCACCCCGACGTGAGCGCGGCGTACCCGCCGCTCGCGCAGGCCGTCCACGCGGCGCTCGTCGCCGTCGCGCGTGCGACGAGCTCGGACTGGGTGCCCGTGGCGGAAGGGCTCGTGCGCGCGACCTACCTCGCCTGCGACCTCGGCGTGTTCGCGCTCTTGCTCGCGCTGTGCGCGCGCCGCGGACTCGCGCCGGCCTGCGCGGCGGCGTGGGGCGCTTGTCCGCTCCTCGCCTTCGAGTTCGCGGGCTCGGGGCACCTCGACGCCCTCGGCGTCCTGCTCGTGCTCGCCGCGTTCGCGCTGCGTGGATCGGGGCTGCGTCCGGCGCTCGCGCTCGCCGCCGCCGTGCTCGTCAAGTTCCTCCCCGTGGTCGCGCTCGCAGGCTGGGTCCGCGAACGACGGCCCGCGTGGCCGGTGCTCGGTGCCGCGCTGCTCCTGCTCGCGGCGGGGCTCGCGCCACTCGCGTTCTCGGAGCGCGCGTTCGGCGGGCTCGACGACTACGCGACGCGCTGGGAGGGGTTCAACGTCGTCTTTCGAGGCGTGCACGCGGCGCTCACGCGCTTCCGCGGGCCCGACGCGCCCGCGCTCGAGCTCGCGCACGACGCGCGCGTCGTCTGCGGCTCCCTCTGGCTCGGCGCGCTCGCGTTCGCGTGGTGGCGGTGGAAAGACGGGCTCGAGTTCGCGCGCGTCGCGATCCTCGCCTTCCTCGTGCTGACGCCCGTGCTCCATCCGTGGTACCTCGCGTGGAGCGTGCCGTTCCTCGCGCTGCGCCCCGATGCGGCGACCGCGTGGCTCGTCGCCGCCGGTCCGCTCCTGTACTCGACGCTGGCGGCTGGACGAGCGCGCGGCGATTGGAGCGAGCCGGCCTGGCTGTGGCCCGTCGTCGCGCTGCCGTTCGCCGCGTTCCTCGTCGCCGCGTGCTCGGGTCGCGATCCGCTCGCGGCTTCCCGAGCGCGGAACGAGAGCGCATCCTTCCCCGCTGCATGAAGCTCTCCGACTTCGACTTCGAGCTCCCCGACGAGCGCATCGCGCAGGAAGCCGTCGAGCCGCGCGACGCGGCGCGGCTCCTCGCTCACGGGCTCGTGTCGGGGCGGACGGAGCACGCGCACGTGCGCGACCTCCCGCGCTTCTTGCGGCGCGGCGACCTGCTCGTCGTCAACGACACGCGCGTCGTCCCCGCTCGTCTGTGCGGCGCGCGCAAGAGCGGCGGAGCGCTCGACGTGCTCGTGCTCGGCCCGGTGCCGGGGAGCGCGCCGGTCCTGTGGCGCGCGTTCGTGAAGCCCGGCGGGCGGCTCCACGCAGGCGAGGAGTTCGAGCTCGAGTCCGGCGCGCTCCGCGCGCGCGCCGTCGCGCGGCCCGCCGCGGCGGACGGTCGGCCGGGGCCCGAGTGGCACCTCGCGATCGAGGACGCGACCGGTCGCGGCCGCGCGGTGCCCGCGCTGCTCGAGGACGAGGGACGCATGCCGCTCCCGCCGTACATCCGTCGCGCGCGCGACGCGCACGCGGCTCGCGCACACGACCGCGATCGCTACCAAACCGTCTTCGCGCGCGCGACCGGCGCGATCGCGGCGCCGACGGCGGGTTTGCACTTCACGCCGGGGCTCCTCGCGGAGCTCGCGCACGCGGGCGTCGACCGCGCGAGCGTCACGCTGCACGTCGGGCTCGGCACGTTCCAGCCCGTCACGGCGGAGCGCGTGGACGATCACGTGATGCACTCCGAGGAGTACGAGCTCTCCGAGGGCACGGTCGCCGCGATCGAGCGCGCGCGGCGCGCGGGCGGGCGGGTCGTCGCGGTCGGCACGACGAGCGTGCGCGTGCTCGAGAGCGCGTGCGACGCGGAGGGACGGCTGCGCGAAGCGCGCGGGAGCACGTCGATCTTCCTGACGCCCGGAGCGCCGTTCCGAGTGGTCGACGTGCTCTTCACGAACTTCCACCTGCCGAAGAGCACGCTCGTGATGCTGGTCTCCGCCTTCGCGGGCCGCGATCGGACGCTCGCGCTCTACGCGGAAGCGATCGCGCGCGAGTACCGCTTCTTCAGCTACGGCGACGCGATGCTCCTCGCGCGCCGCGAGTGACGCGCGCCGCGGGCCCGCTGGAACGCCGCGGTCGAGGCCGTCGCGCGTCGATCAGCGCTCGTCGTCGGCGGGGGTGAGCAGCGCGCGCAGCTCTCGCGCCGCGCGCACGGGATCGACGGCGCCGAGGATCGCCGAGCTCACCGCGGCGCGGCCGATGCGCGCGAGCTCCTGCGCGTTTTCGCGGTCGATGCCGCCGATCGGGAAGACCGGCTTCGAAGTGCCTCGGCTCGCGATCCACGCGAGCTCGGCGCCGAGGCCGCGCTCGTAGCCCTTCGTCTTCGTCGCGTGCACGGGCCCGAACCCCAGGTAGTCGACGGGGAGCTCGTCCGCCTCGAGCACCTGCTCGACGGAGTGCGTCGACCAACCGAGGATTGCGCGCGGGCCGAGCTCCTCCCGCGCGATCGCGGCCGGGCAGTCGTCCTGTCCGAGGTGCACGCCGGAAAGGCCGGCGTCGAGGAGCAGCGCCGCGACGTCGACGCGGTCGTCGACGAAGAGCAGCGTGCGCGCGCCCAGCTTCGCGCGCAGCTCGAGCGCACGCTCGGCCCAGCGGCGCGTCCCCGCCGCGTCCGCGGGCGCGAGCTCCGGTCCGCGCCCCGCCCCGAGCGGCTTGATGCGGAGCTGGAGCACGTCGACCTCGGGCAGCACCGCCTCGAGCACGGACTCCGGCGCGCGCGCGCCGCAGAGCTCCGGCGTGAACAAGAGGAGGAGGCGGGCGTTCGCGAGGAGCTCGCGGTCGGCGTCGGGGTCGCGCTGCATGGAACTCGTTTCCGAGGTCGCCCCGGACGGGTAGCCCTCGTGCAAGAGCGGGGTAGGATAGGGGACTCGCGTCCGTGTGCGAAGGAACCGACGGCCCTCGGCCTGCGTCTTCCGTTGGGGTCGAGCTCGCGCTCCCCAGAACGCCCAGCTCCCCAACTCGATCGACCGGTCCACCTCCGAGCCCCCTCGTCGCACATGCTCCACCCCCGCACCCGGCGCACCGCCGCCGTCGCTTCGCTCGTCGCGTCCCTCGCGCTCCCGGCTGCCGCGCAGCAGTTCCAGACCGTGACGAACTTCCCCGGCACCGCGCGGTGGTCCGAGGGCGTCGAGTGCGCGGACGTCGACCGCGACGGCGATCTGGACGTCTTCGTCGCGGACGGCGAGGGCTTCGCGAGCGCCGGCTTGGCGCGCCAGCACGTCCTCGTGATCAACAAGCTCGTCGAGGTCGGCGCCTGGACGCTCGCGGACGAGAGCGTCGCGCGCCTCGGCGCGCGCACGAGCGTCGCGAAGGGCGTCGCGACCGGCGACGTGAACGGCGACGGTTGGGTCGACGCGCTGTACTCGAGCGCGTTCAACACGCTCGTGCCGGCGCTCTACGTCAACCAGGGCGCCGCGAACCCGGGCTTCTTCACCTACGGGAGCGCGACCCGCGGCTTCACGACCACCTACAACTCGGGCTCGGCGCAGTTCGGCGACCTCGACAACGACGGCGACCTCGACGTGATCCTCGGTGACGCCTACAACGTCGCGAGCACGGGCCGTCCGCACCTGTACATCAACAACGGCGCGGGCGTGTTCACGGAGAACGCGGCGGCCCTCGGCGCCGGGCTCAAGGCGTCGCAGATGGACGTGCAGCTCGTCGACATCGACAACGACCTCGACCTCGACTTCGTGGGCGCGAACAAGTCGACGGCGGCGTCGGGTGCGCAGTACCTGATGCTGAACAACGGCGCAGCGACGTTCACGGACGCGTCCACGCTGATCGCCGTGAACAGCGGCAACGCCTACGAGGCCGAGGTCGGCGACCTCGACGGCGACACGGACCTCGACCTCTTCTTCGTCAGCTTGCTCGGCTTCCAGGAGGGCGCGTCGCGCAACAACCTCGTCGGGGTCGGCACGCTCGGCTTCACGAACCAGGCCGGCCTCGGCGGCACCGTCGACGACAACGAGATCGCGCTCTTCGACTACGACGTCGACGGCGACTACGACGTGCTCGTCGGCTCGCTCGGCACGCACGAGTACCTCTACCGCAACAACGGCGGGCTCTCGTTCACGGATCAGTCCGCGCAGATCCAGTCCGTCAGCGACTCGACGCTCGACTGCACCGTCGCGGACCTGAACAACGACGGCAAGTACGACCTGATCACCGTCCAGGGCGAGTCGAACGCGGCGCAGTGGGCGAACAAGTTCTATCGGAACACCGGCGCGGCGGACACGTTGAAGCCTGTCGTCGTCGCGCACGCGAGCCCGGGCAGCGCTCCCGCGGCCGGACCCGTCGTCGTGCGCGCGAAGGTCCGCGACCAGGTGCTCGACGACGGCGTGAACTACGTGAGCGCGAGCGCGCGCTACGTGATCGACGTTGCGCCGATCCTCGTCAACGTGTCGTTGACCGACGCGGGCTTCGCCCCGAGCCCCGTCGTCGTGCAGGCGGGGACCACCGTCACGTGGACGAACAACGGCTCCGTGCCGCGCAACGTCCAGTCCGCGACGGCGCCGTGGAGCTTCGACTCGGGTTCGATCCCGGTCGGCGGCACGTACTCCTACACGTTCGTGAGTCCCGGCACCTACCAGGTGGCGAGCCAGCCGGGCGCGCTCGCGGGCAGCGTGCAGGTCACCGGCAGCGACTTCGCCGCGAAGACGACGTACTCGGGCGGCCAGATCTACCGCTTCGAGTTCACGGACATGAAGGCGGGCCTCGGCGTGCAGCTCTGCTACGAGCTGCGCTTCCAGGACTGGGCGGGCAACGTGACGATCACGAACTCCCACTGCATCCCGCTCGTGTTGAGCGTCCCGGGCACCGCGGCTTGCCCTGGTGACTCCTCGTCGCCGACGGCGTGTCCTTGCGCCAACCTCGGCGCGAACGGGCACGGCTGCGCGAACTCCTCGAATCCGAACGGCGCGCTGCTCTCGGCCGCGGGCACGGTGAATCCGGACACGGCCGTGCTGCTCGGCTCCGGGATGCCGGCGACCGCGACGGCGATCTTCCTCAAGGGCGACGTGCTCGACGCGACGGGCTCGGTGTTCGGCGACGGCGTGCTCTGCACGCGCGGGACGCTGATCCGGTTGCGCACGAAGACGAACGTCGCGGGCGCGTCGCAGTTCCCCGAGGTCGGCGACCCGCTGCTCTCCGTGCGCGGCGCCACGCCGCCGGGGAGCGGGCTCACCGCGATCTACCAGACGTACTACCGCAACGCCGCGGGCGCGTTCTGCCCGCCCGAGACGTTCAACGTCACGAACGGGTTCGCGATGACGTGGTGATCGCCGCGGGCTTGCGCTCAGCGGTCTCGCGCGGCGAAGCTGGAGTTCGATCGACGGCCTCCGGCGGCGATCGGAATCCTCCAGCATGCACGCGCGTCGTTTTTCCGTGATCCTCGCGCTCGTCGCGCTCGTGCTCACGTCGCGCGCGATGGCGGCCGCGAGGGCGCTGTCGCTCCAGAGCGCGCCACCCGCCGCGAGCGCGCCCTCGGCGTCGCCCGCGTTCGTCGACGTCTCGGAGCGCGCGCTCCCCGGCGTCGTGACGCACTGCGGCGCGACCACGAAGGACTACATCGTCGAGGTGAACGGCGGCGGCCTCGCGCTCGCCGACTTCGACGGCGACCGGCGCGTCGACCTCGTCGTCGTCGACGGCTCCGATCTCGACCGCGTGAAGCGCGGCGCGCCGGGGCATCCGCCGCGCCTGTTCCTCGGGAACGGAGACGGCACGTTCCGGCCGGGCGGCGAGGCGTGGGCGATGGCGGGCGGGCGCTGGGGCATGGGCGCCGCCGTGGGGGACCTCGACGGCGACGGCTGGCTCGACCTCGTGATCACGCAGTGGGGGCCGAACCGCGTGCTGCTGAACCAGCAGGGCAAGGGCTTCCGCGAGCTCGGCGCGGAGTCCGGCTTCGTCGGCGCGGAGTGGAGCACGAGCGCGGCCGTCCTCGACTTCGACCGCGACGACAAGCTCGACCTCGTCGTCGTGCGCTACCTCGTGTTCGATCCGGACGTCGTGCCGAAGCGCGGAGCGGAAGGCTGTCGTTGGAAAGGGCACGACGTGATGTGCGGCCCGGAGGGCCTCGCGCCCGTCTTCGACCAGCTCTACCGCGGTCGCGGCGACGGCACGTTCGTCGAGCGCACGAAGGAGGCGGGGATGACGCCGAAGGAGGCCGGATTCGGGCTCGGCGTCATGCCGCTCGACTACGACGCCGACGGCGACTCGGACCTCTTCGTCGCGAACGACTCGACGCCGAACCACCTCTGGGAGAACCGCGGCGATGGCACCTTCGCGGAGGTCGCCTACGCGCGCGGCGTGAGCCACGACGTCAACGGACGCGAGCAGGCGAGCATGGGCATCGCGTGCGCGGACTGGAACGCCGACGGCCGGCCCGATCTCTTCGTGACCAACTTCTCGGGCGAGTCCGACTCGTTCTACGTCTCGGGCAAGAGCGGCGGATACCGCGAGCGCTCGTCCGCCGCCGGACTCGCGGGGCCGACCTTGTCCTTGCTCGGGTGGGGGACTGCGCTCGCCGACCTCGACCTCGACGGCGACCTGGACCTCGTCACGTTGAACGGCCACGTCTATCCCGAGGCCGACCTGCCCGGCACCGACACGAGCTACGCGCAGCGCGACCTCCTGCTGCGGAATGACGGGAAGGGCCGCTTCCAGGCCGAGCCGCTCAGCGCGGCCGGGCCCGCCGTGTCGCGCGCGAGCGCGCTCGCCGACCTCGACGACGACGGCGACCTCGACCTCGTCGCGTTGCGCGTCGAGGGATCCGTGCGTGTCCTCTCGAACGCCGCTGCGCACGACGGAGCGCGACACTGGCTGCGCGTCGCGCTCCGCGCGCGCGGCGGGAATCGCTTCGGGATCGGCGCGCGGATCACGGCGGAAGGAAAGAACCTGAAGCAGGTGGCGGAGCTCCGTACGTCCGGCGGCTACCAGGCGAGCGTCCCGCCCGAGGTCCACTTCGGGCTCGGCGCCGTCGCGAAGCTCGAGCGGCTCGTGATCCGCTGGCCGTCGGGCAAGGAGCAGGTGCTCGAAGGCGTCGACGTGGACCGCGTGCTCGTCGTCGAGGAGGCGCCGTGATCCGCGGCGCGTCGTTCGCGCGGGCGTTCGCGCTCGTCCTCGCGTGCGCGCCGGCGTGGAGCGCACAGTCGGCCGACGATCGGCGCGGCCCCGGGCTCGTCGCGGACGCCCGGCAGCCGCCGGAAGTGCTCGCGGCGCTGCGAGTGGACCCGCGCACGCTCCCGCGCGCCGCCGCAGGACGCTGGAAGGAGTTCGACCCGGAGCGCGTGAAGCTCGACCTGCCCGCCGGCATGCGCGAGGTTGCGGTCGCCCTGTCGCGTCGCGAGTACGCGATCGCACTCCTCGGACTGCAGCGCGTCTTGCGCGCGGAGCCCGAGTACCCACTGGCGCTGCACGAGCTCGGCGTCGTCTACTTCCGGCTCCAACGCTATGGCGACGCGATCGTGCCGCTCGAACGGTACCTCGACGTCCTGCCCGAGCGCGTCGCGGACACGCGCGTGCTCGGACACGCGTACTACTCGCTCGGTCGCTACGAGGAGGCGCAGGCGCACTACGAGCGCGTCCTCGCCCGCGAGCCCGACATGGTCGAGGCCGTGCGCGGCCTCGCGCTCGCACGCATGCGCCTCGGCGACGCGCCGCGCGCGCTCGAGCTGCTCGAGCGCGTGCTCACTCTGGATCCGAAGCACGCGGAGGCCGCGGCTTGGAAAGCGCAGCTCCTGTACGACCAGGAGGAGCTCGAGCCCGCGCGCGCCGCTGCGTTGCGCGCGCGCGACCTCGACCCGAGCCAGCCCAAGCCGTGGTTCCTGCTCGGGCGCATCGAGGGCGAACTCGGCCGCGCGGACGAAGCGCGCGCCGCGCAGCGACGCTACGAGGAGCTGCAGGCTGCGACGCAGGCCGCGCGCGGCATCGAGGCCGAGCTGCGCCTGAAACCGCACGACGTCGCGCTGCTCGAGCGGCTCGTGGAGGCGACGCGGGCGACGGGCAGCATCGCGCGCACGCGCGAGGCGCTCCAGCGCTGGGGGCGCGAGCGTCCGGACGCGCTCGAGGTGCACCTGCGCGCGCTCCAGGTGTTGCGCGGTCTCGGGGACCTGGAGGGCGCGCGCTCCGCCGCGAAGACGCTGGAGGAGCGCTTCGGGGACCGCGTCGAGGTCTGGTCCGTGCTCTTCGGCTTCTACGCCGCCGTCGGAGACCGCGCGGGCGAGGCGCGCGCCGGGGAACGGCTGCGCCGACTGGGGCGCTAGGCCGGAGGGCTCTCGGCTTCGGAGGCGTGGCGCCGGGCTCGCGTTCCTCTCTCGATTCGATGGGCCGCGCGCAAGGCCCGGCTCGGTCCTCGCTCGCGGGACCGTTCCCGTGACGGGCCCGAGGTCAGGCCGACTCGCGCCCGCGGTTGTCCTTCTTCGGACGGCCGCCCTTGGGCTTCTGGCGCGTGATGTTCTCGTTGAACGCGATCCAGTCCTGCTCGGAGAAGAGGCGGACGCGCGACCCGCACTCGACGCAGTACGAGTGCTCCATGCCCATCAGGTACGAGACGTACTTCTCGCACTTGGGGCAGAACTTGAGGTCGGAGTAGTAGTCGGGGACGTCCATCCGAATCGGGGTGGGTTTGCGATCGCGCGCCGAGCGCGAACGCTGCAGGAAGGGAGCGCGGAGAGCTGCGTTCGAGGCGAACGCGGCGCCTCCGTGCGTCGGAGAGGCATCGATCGGAGTCGCTTTCGGCCGATGGGCGCGAAAGCTTGACGCGGGTCCGTCCTTGAGACGGAAGTTCGCCCGTCCGTGTTCGATTCTGGGCCGAGATGGGCCCAGATCCCGAACGCCGCGCTCCCTAGCCCGGTCCAGGACCGCGATCGAGGTGGCCGCGCAGTTCGGCACGAACTTCCGGGTCGGGGTCGCGTCCGGCGGCTCGCTCGACGGCGAGGCGCACGTCCGGCCTGCGTCCGTGGCCGCGCACGAGCGCCCAGCCCGCGGCTTCGCGCAGCAGCGGCGCGGGGGAGCGCTCGAGGTGCTCGAGGAGCACCGGGCGGGCCTCTTCCACGGGGTGGTTCCCGAAGAAGAGGAGCGTGTTGCGCAGGAGGCGTTCCGGTCCCGCCCGCTGGAGCGGCGAACCGGCGAGCGCCTCCGGGTCCCGGAGCCCGGTCTTCAGCCAGCCGAGCACACCCGCCCCCTCGACCGCGGCGTGCGTCCCGAACCGCTCCGCGAGATCCGGGGCTCGGTGCCCCCACGGGCAGACCTCCGAACAGACGTCGCAGCCGAACACCCAGTTCCCGAGCTGTGGGCGCAGCTCGGTCGGCACCGGACCGGGGTGTTCGATCGTGAGGTAGCTGATGCACCAGCGCGCGTCGACGACGCCCGGCGCCACGATGGCGTGGGTCGGGCAGGCCTCGAGGCAGGCCGTGCAGGTCCCGCACGAGCCCGTCGGCGGGGTCGGGGTGGGCTCGAACTCGACGTCGAGGACGAGCTCGCCGAGGAAGAACCACGGACCGAAGCGGGGGTGGAGCAGGTTGGCCGCCTTGGACTCGAAGCCCAGGCCCGCCCGCGCGGCGTGGGCCCGTTCGAGCAGCGGGCCCGCGTCGACGACCTTTCGGAAGTCGCGGATCAGGCCGTCGCGCTTCAGCCCGAGGGCGAGGCGCTTGAGCCGCTTCCCGATCACGTTGTGGTAGTCCCGTCCGGCCGCGTAGCGGGCGATCCGCGCTCCGTCGGCCGTGGCGATCGCCGAGCGCGCGTGCCCGAGGCCGACGACGAGCAGCGTCCGCGCCCAGGGCAGGTCCACCTGCGGCGCCGTGATCCGGGGTTCGAACTCCCGTAGGTACTCCATCGCGCCATGGCGACCCGCGGCGAGCCACGCGCGGAACTCGCCCGCTCGATGCGGTGCGGTCAGCGGGGTGAGCCCCGCCAGGTCGAACCCGGCGGCAAGGGCGCGCTCGAGGACGAGCTGAGACCGAGACATGGGCGCAAGATGCGCGGTCTGCAGGGCGGCTGCAACCTCCGCGGAGCGCGCGCGCCTCGTGCACCCCGTCGGTCTCAACGAATCCGGCACGTCGGACATTCGTCGCGCCGTCGATTCCGGCTTCACGGTCCTTTCGCCGAGCTCCAAGTCGGCCCGAGCCGCGGGCTTCCGGCGATTCCCTCTCCGATCCCTCAAGTTCCGGAAAAGAAGCCGTTCCGCCCCGGTTACCTCCCGTCGGCACCCTTCTAGAATTCGACTAGTGGCGCGACCCCTCCCCAGGGAGCGCGCTCCCCCTCCACCCGCGGTTCCCCCTCGTCGCAGGCATCGTCGAAGATGCAGGTTTCGGATCCCCAACAAGCGGACCTCTGTGCGGCGGGAGCCTCCTTCCGCGAGCGTCTCGGGGGGCGGCTCACGGAGCTCGCGGGCGAGCTGGGAGCCACCGAGATCAGCGGGCTCGCGCTCCTCGTCGCGGACCCGAAGCGCGAGGTCGAGGCCGTGCGCGACGCGGTGTCGACGCGCCTGATGGAGAGCTTCCGGACCGCTCGCGGTCGCGCGGTCTTTGGTCTGCTCTACGAGCTGAACGCCCAGCACCTCCTCGTCCAGGTCGCCGGTCGCCTGCGCCGCTACGGCAGCAAGGCCGACCCGCGCGACGTCCTGCAGGAGGTCTTCTTCAACGTCTACCGCTACCCGCACCGGTTCAACGCGGAGCGCGAGGACGCCTTTCGCGTCTGGTCGGCGATGATCGTGCGCAACACGGTGCTCAAGCACCTGCGCGCGATCGGCCGTGCGGGGCGCTCCGAGGTGGCGATCGAGGACCTCGCGCAGCAGCCCGAGGTGGTCAGCGCGAGCCCGCTCTCCGGGGCGATCGAAGCCGAGAGCCGTGAGGAGTGTGGGCGGGTCTACATGACCTACCTGCACCTCTACCTGCGCTTCTACGCGATGCTCTCCGAGCGCGAGCGAGCCGCTCTGCGCATGGTCGAGGTCGACGAGTACAGCTACCGGCAGGCCGCGGACGAGCTCGGCATCAAGCTCGAGAACCTGAAGATGGTGATCTTCCGCGCGCGGCGGAAGATCCACCGTGCGATGCGGCGGGTCTTCGACGGGATGTCTCCCGATTGTCGGCCCGCGCGCGAACCCAGATCGGCCCGGGACCCGCTGGCGGAGGCCGGCGAGCTCTTCGAGGACGGTCCGGAGGTGGAAGCATGAAACCCCATGGCTGGAGCGAAGGCCTCGACGAGGTCTGCACGAACTTCCAGAAGGACCTGTCGTGCCTGATCGACGCGGAGCTCGACGAGCCCGCAGCGGGACGCGCGATGGTCCACATGGAAGCGTGCACGTGCTGTCGCGAGTTCTTCGAGGACACCCGTACGCACGTTGCGTTGCACCGCGACGTCGCGGATCCCGAGCGGCTCTTCGCGCGCTTCGCGATGCTCAAGCTCACCGGTGTCGAGGCGCTGAGGCAGGTCGAGGGGATCGACCTCGTCCATCGGCTGGCGACGCTCTTCTATCAGCTGGGCAAGGCCTACGTCCTCGCGGGCATCGACGCCGGGTACCGTGAGCGCGTGTTCGAGGCGGCCGTGCCGGTCGACTCAACGCAGAGCCGCGGCCGCGGCTTCGTGGACGGCGTGCTGCTCCAAGGCAAGAACACCACCGGCGGCCTCGACTGGCAGCGCGCGCGCGCGATGCTCAACGGCCGCCTCGACAAGATCGAAAGCCCGCTCGAGAAGGGGCGGCGTCTGCTCGAGGAGGCGATCGCGGTCGATCCCTCGCACGAGGAAGCGCTGCTCTACATGGCCTTCCTGCATGGGCACGAAGGCCGCCGCGTGACCGCCGCCGAGGAGTACCGCCAAGTCTTCAACACGGCGATCCACGACGCGAACCGCGGGCATGCGGCCATCCAGCTCGGACGGCTCTATTCGGCTGAGAAGAACTACAAGAAAGCCGTGGCCTGCTGGCGCTGGGTCACGATCTCGCGCCTGGCGGAGCAAGACGATCGCTTCTTCGTGGCCAGGTTCAATTTGGGCATGGTCTATGCCCTGATGCGGAACTCGAAGCGGTCACTGCACTACTTCCGCGAGTTGCTCGATCGCCACCCGCAGCGGATCGGAGAGGTGGCAGACCTCTTCTTCCGATCGCCGAAGCTGCGCGAAGCGATCGATGAACAGCCTGGATTCCCCGAAGCCCTCGTGAAGACCTGTCCTGAACTCTTCACGGCACCCATCGCTCAGGCCGGCACGGAGCCTGAGGGAGAATGACCATGTTCGAAACCCACGACAGCTCGAAGCGAGCCCACACCGGCTGGTTGCAGCGTGCCGGGCGCGCGTTGACCGCCCTCGCCCTGGCGACCGCCCCGGTCCTTGCGATCGAATCGCCGTCGTCGGCGGAACGGCCGACGAACTCCACCACGGACGCCCCGTCTGTCTTCGGGGACGAGACGATCGGCACCCTGCCGATCTTCGCACCTCCGCCGCTCTTCGATCTCCTGCGGTTCCTCATGGACCGCGAGGCCAACCTCTACCTCGAGGGCAACCGCTTCGACCTCTTCAGCTCCATCGTGAACGTCGAGGGAAGGACGGTCGCGACGCTGGAACTGGTGGACGCCGCCACGGACACGGTGCGTGTCACCTTCCATGGCCGTCCGCACCTCGTGCTCGACCGCTCGATGGTCGACGCCGGAGCGATCCGGGTCGGGGTCAACGTGCCGATGGAGTTTGGTCAGGGAGGCCTGCGCGCCTTCGTCGGCCAGCGCGTCGGCGCGGAGCAGGTTCTGTCGCATGGGGCCCAAGAGCTCGCGCTGGCGGGACTCGGGGTCACGAGCCCCGCGGCGCCGCGGCGCGGGTTCGTGCTCGACGGGCAGAACGGCGCGCACACCGTGCTGGCCGTCCACGCCACGCGTCGCTACCTGATCCTGGATCAGACTCACTGAACCCGAAGCACAACGGGTTCGACACGCGCGCCCCGACTCGGCTTTCGCCGCGCCGGGGCGTTGCGCTTCGAGGCCGGCTCGTCTCGGAGCATCCCGCCGCGTCCCTCCCGTGCAGAGGGAATGTGCCCGGCCGATGAGGAACTCGCGCAGCGTGGCTTTACGCTGCCCCGGGCGCCGGAGAGGATGCGCGCGACGCCCCCATGAACCGACGTCCTCGACTGGCCCTCACCCTCGGCGATCCTGCCGGCATCGGACCGGAGATCGCTCTCGCCGCGCTGCGCGACCCGCGGGTGCGCGCGACGCTGGAGCTCGAGCTGATCGGGCCGGACCGGCTGAGGCCCGCGGACGTGCCGCTGGCCCCCGCGGGGCGTCGAGAGCCCTTCTGCTGGCACGCGACCTGGGCGCCCGCGAGCTGGTCCATGGGGGAGGTCCAGGCCGACTGTGGACGGTCCGCCCTGGCGGCGCTGCGAGCGGGGCATGAGCTCGCGCTTACGAGGGAGGTCGACGCGCTCGTGACCGCTCCGGTGAGCAAGGAAGCGCTGCACCTCGCCGGAGAACGGGTCGAGGGGCAGACCGAGTTGCTGGGCCGTTGGTGCGGCGTCACCCGCTACGAGATGCTGGCCGTCGCGGGCGAGCTGCGCGTTCTGCTCCTGACGCGTCACCTGCCGCTCCGCGCGGCGATCGACTCGATCACGACCGTGCGCGTCCTCGACCACCTGCACCTCTTCCACGAGAGCCTCGTGCGCCTCGGGTTCGCGCGTCCGCGGCTCGCGCTGGCCGGTCTCAACCCGCATGCGGGGGAACACGGCGTCCTCGGGCGCGAGGACGACGAGCTCTTGCTCCCCGCGGTCGAGGCCGCGTGCGCGGCAGGGCTCGACGTGAGCGGGCCCCTGTCCCCGGACACGGTCTTTCTGCAGGCCTCCCGCGGCCGGTTCGACGGCGTGCTCGCGCTCTACCACGACCAGGCGTTCATCCCGGTCAAGCTGCTCTCGGACGATGGGGGGGTCACGGTCCTCGCCGGGCTGCCCTACCTGCGGGTGAGCCCCGTCCACGGCACGGCCTTCGACATCGCCGGGCGGGGTGTCGCCTCCGCCGAGAACCTGATCCAGGCCCTGCTCCGCGCTGCGGCCTGGGTGCGGGAGCGGTCCGACTCCGCCTGACGCCGAAGCTCCAGACCCGCGCGGGGAATGCCGAAAAGCGCCGTCCCGGGGCCGGTCCCAACCTACCCCCCACGTCAGGGTCGCTGCTACACTTTGAAAACTCCCTGCCGCGCCGTGGATCCCACGGTGGCGGAGGGGACCCCCTCGGACGCGACACCTGCCCCCGCCTCGGATGCTCGGCCGCAAGAAGAAGATCGTCCTCTACCAGCCGGCCCAGGTCGACGAGACCCTCGGCTTGGACTCCAGCAAGGACCTGCTCCCGCTGGAGATGCTGACCATCGCCGCGTGGCCGCTGCGGGACGGCTACGAGGTCGTGATCGTCGACGGCAGCATCTCGACACCCGAGGAAGCGCACCGCAAGGTGCTCGAGGCGTGCGAGGGAGCGCTGCTCTACGCGACGACGGGCATCCTCGGCTTCATGGTGTTCGACGGGCTCGCGTGTTCGCGCAAGGTCCGCGCGCGCTTCCCCGACCTCGCCATGGTCATCGGCGGGTGGTTCGCGAGCGTGCGGCCCGACCTCCAGCTCTCGACCGGTCTCTACCAGGCCGTCGTGCTCGGTCAAGGCGAGCTCACGTTCCGCGACCTCGTGCAGGCGATCGACGCGGGCTCGCCGCTCGACCAAGTCCAGGGTCTCGCGCTGTGGCGCGACGGCCAGGTCGTGAAGACGGAGAAGCGTCCTGTCGCCGGCTGGGACAAGATCCTGAACTGCCCGTGGCACCTGCTCGACATCGAGCCGTACCGCCGCCACCAGCTGCGCGCCGAGAGCCACCGCGACGTGCTCCGCATGCCGACGCCGCTCGCGATCGGTCAGCGCCAGCCGTACTTCGGCGTCACGTACTTTTCGAGCTACGGTTGCCCCGAGCCGTGCACGTTCTGTTGCTCGCCCTTCGTGACGGATCGCCGTTGGAAGGCGATGCCCGCGGACCGGATGCTCGATGACATCCAGGAGATGCACGAGCGCTGGGGCTTCCAGGTCCTGCGCTTCCACGACGCGAACTTCGGCGTGATGGAGAAGCGCACGCGCGAGTTCTGCCAGGGGCTCGTCGACCGCAAGCTCGGCATCTGGTGGAACTCGTTCATCGAGACGCACTCGATCCTGCACTACCAGGAATCGACGCGCGATCTGCTCGCGGCGAGCGGCATGTACGTCGCTGAGATCGGCGCCGAAGCCGGCACGGACGACATGATGAAGAAGATCGGCAAGCCGATCTTCGGCGACGACAACGTGCTCGGCGCCGTCGAGCTCGACAAGCGCGGCATTTGCGCCAACCTGACGTACATCATCGGGTACCCCGGCGAGAGCAAGGAGTCGATGCTCGCGACGATCGACCAGTGCCGCCGCGTGCACGTCGCCGCGCCGCTCTCGCGCGCGACCGTGTGGCCCTACCGGCCGATCCCCGGCACCGCGATGTGGGACCAGGCGATTGCGGAGGGCTACGTGCCGCCGACCGAGCTCGAAGCGTTTGGGTCGCTCGGCCAGTATCACCTCGAGGAGACGTGGATGGGGCGCATCCCCGACGACGTCATGCTCGCGCGCAAGATGTACCACCACTACGCGACGCTCGATTACGGGCTCGCGCGCGGCAAGATCGGGTGGTGGGAGAAGCGCGCGCGGCGCAGGCTCGCGCGCGGCGAACTCGTCGGCGGGTTCCCGTCGGCGCTTACCGAGGCGCGCGCGTTCGACCTCTACCACCGCATCACCCGCAAACTGTTCCCGAAGCCCGAGCTCTCGCGCTCGTGGGTCGACCCCGGTCACAAGACGGGCACGAAGTCCACGAAGGCGAGCGAGAGCAAGGACGCGATGACCGAGACCACGGCCGGCTGAGAAAACCGCCGGTCAGAAGGGCGACCCCGGGTGTGAAAACCCCCAGGGTCGCCTTTTTCATCGCGTTGCGCGCCGCAGAGGTTCAGCGCCAGCCACACAGCGAGAACACGTGCCACATCAGCGCGCCGACGAGCGCGGCGGCGGGGATCGTGAGCACCCACGCCCACAAGACGCGCGTCGCGACACCACTTCACGGCGCGGATCCGCGCGTGGAGCCCACGCCGAGGATCGCGCCCGTGATCGTGTGCGTCGTCGAGACGGGGATTCCGAGCCAGGTCGCGCCGTAGAGCGTCAGCGCTCCGCCGGTTTCGGCCGCGAAGCCGTGGACGGGCTGCAGCTTGCAGATCTTCTGGCCCATCGTCTTCACGATGCGCCATCCGCCCATCATCGTCCCGAGCCCCATCGCCGCGTAACACGCGAACAGGACCCAGGTGGGGATCGGGTCGTATGGGCGTCAGGCTGCCCGAGGCGATGAGCACGGCGAGGATGATGCCCATCGTCTTCTGTGCGTCGTTCCCGCCGTGGCCGAGGCTGTAGGCCGCGGCGGAGACGAGCTGCAGCCGACGAAAGAGGTTCCCGACGCGCGAGGGTGACGCTCGCCTGAAGGTCCAGTAGGTGATCACCATCAGGATCCAGCCGAGCGCCAGGCCCAGGACCGGCGCGACGAAGATGAAGATGCCGGTCTGGATCAGGCCCTTCTGCGTCGCGCTCCCCCAGATCAACGCCTCGGGGCCCGCCGCCGCGAGCGCCGCGCCGGCGAATCCGCCGACGAGCGCGTGCGAGGAACTCGAAGGGAGTCCCCACCACCACGTGAGGAGGTCCCACACGATCGCGCCGATCAGGCCGCCAGCGACGACCGCGAGGGTCACCGTCTCCGGCCGCACCGTGTTCTTGCCGATCGTCGCCGCGACGTGCGTGTCGAAGACGAGGAAGGCGATGAAGTTGAAGAACGCGGCCCAAATCACGGCCTTCGTGGGCGTGAGCACCCGCGTCGAGACGATCGTGGCGATCGAGTTGGCCGCGTCGTGGAAGCCGTTGATGAAGTCGAACGCCAGCGCGAGGGCGATGATGCCGACGACGATCCAGGTGTCAGCCATTCTTGAGCACGATGCCTTCGATCACGTTGGCCACGTCCTCGCACTTGTCCGTGGCCGACTCGAGGACCTCGATGATGTTCTTCCACTTGATCACGTGGATCGGGTCGGGGTTGTTCTCGAAGAGACGCAGGAGCGCCTGGCGCTCGATCGTGTCGGCCTCGCTCTCGAGCCGGTGCACCTCTCGCACGCGCTGGCGCACTTCGGTGGCGCCCTTCATGTCGCGCAGGTAGGGCATCATCTCCTTGATCAACGCCGTCGAGCGCACGAGGCAGCGCGCGAGCTGCTTCGACTCCTCCATGGGCTTGTCGAGCTTGAAGAGGCAGATGCGGTCGACCGCGGTGTCGATGCGGTCGAGGATGTCGTCGACGCGGCAGACGAGGTCGTGGATGTCCTCGCGGTCGATGGGCGTGATGAACGTCTTATTGAGGCGGTCGATCGTCTCGTGCGTGAGCTCGTCACCGATGTGCTCGAGCTCCTTGATGTGCCGCATGCGCTGCTCGAGGTCGTCGTAGCGCTCGAGGAACTCCTGGAGCGCCAGCGTGCACTGGTGCGCGTTCTCTGCTGCCTTCTCGAACAGGTCGAAGAAGGCCTCCTCCTTGGGGATCAGGTTGAACACGGTGCGGGGGCCTCGGGGGTCTCGGGTGGGGGCAGGAGTCCGTTCGCGCGGGAGCGATGGGCCACCCATTGTCCCGCTGCCCCGCCCTCCTGTCCGCGGCAAGCGCCGGCCGTGGCCCGCGACGCTCGTGGATCGCCGCGCGGACGTCCCTCGCCCCACGAGAGAACCGGGGCGCCGCGCCCGCATCGCCCCGGCGGTGCTCCGCGGCTTGCAGCCGGAGCATCTGGCCTTCAACCGAGCATCAGTTGTTGTCCGCGAAGATGCTGAGGTTCAGCAGGTCGCCGTTCGACTGCTCGCCGAGCTGCCAGGGGAGCTGGGCGCGCCGGCGAGGTTGATGAGCACGAGCTGGCTCTTCGCGCCGTTCATCAGGTTGTCTTCCTGCTGGGCCGACTGACGCTGGCCGAGGAAGCGCGCGAACGCGAGCTGGTCCGGGGCCTGGCTGTACTCGGCGCCGTTCAGGTCACGGCGGCCGTCGCTGTCGAGGTCCGTGTTCGCGCCTTGCGCCGGGATCGCCTTGTAGACGATCGGGGCCAGGGCGTAGTCGCGGCTGTCTTCCGCCGCCAGCGTCAGCGAAGCGCCGACGAGGTGGTTGAACGACATCGCGGCGCCCGTGACGTTGTTCTTCGCGAACACGTACAGGTATCCCGACTCGTAGTTCGGGTTGTCGACCGAGGCGACGACCGTGAGGGTGTCGCCCGGGGTGAGGCGGCGCGTGCGGTTCGTCTCGAGGCAGTTTTCGCCGTTGATGTAGACGTACTCGACTTCCATCGTGCCCCTCGCCTGATCCAGGTTCGTGTTCGTGACCGTCACCAGGGTCTCCGCGCCGCGCGTACGAGTCGAAGCAGGGGTAGACGAGGAGGGACGACGGGGTCTGGAGACCCGCGGCCGCGTTGAGGCTCAGACCGAGGACGGCGCTGCCGGCCAGGGCCAGGGAGGCAAACAGTTTCGAAGTCATGGTGCAATCCGTGGTGCAAGACCGATACGCCAGGCGGCGATCTCGGTGGGGAACGGGAACAGGTCGGTCCGTCTCTGCGAGCCACGCGCTCGCGCGGTCGACCCGGCCTTCTAAGAGATTGCATTCTAGAGGCCCCTGGGGAGCGCGCAATACCCCGCACGGTCGAAACTGCGACTTTCTATAAACCTAGCCAAGTCCGCCACTTATGGACCGCTCTAGAGGGGGTGGTTGGGGCTCCGGGAGGGGGGCGTCGACCGAAATGCGTCATCGAAGGGCGCGCGCGGGCACCGGATCGGGCGCGGAACTCGGCGCGAGCCGACAGTCGCATCCCACGCCCGACCGTCGGGGCCGCGGATCGAAGTCGGGCTCCGATAGAGGAGATTGAACCCCGGCACGGCCGGCAGCTCGGCCTCCGTCGAGACCGCGAGCTCCTCCCAGACGCTCCCGGGCGCGGGCGCCTCGTCGCGGCGGAGCCCACCGAGGTAGCGCGACGCGAACATCGCCAACAGGTAGCGGTCGAGGACGAGGTAGCGGCATCGGTACCGCTCGAGGAGCAGAGTGCGGAGCTCCGCGGGCGTACCTCGATAGAGGAGGTGGAAGAACTCCACCGCGCGCTCCCGGCTCTCGCGGTCCTCGTACTTCGGCTGGAGCAGGATCGGCCTCTTCGTGTGCGCGAGGATCGCCGTCGAGTTCATGAAGTCGCTCGCGACAGCCTCGCCCTCGGGCACGAGCGCGGGGAGCGCACGGACGAGCGCGCGGATCTCCTGCTGACGCTCGGCGGGCTCGTACCACGAGCTCTGGAAGCCGCGCACGCGATCGGCGACGTCGGCGACCTGGACCAGCAGCAGCGCTCCCACGCCGACCGCCAGGAGCTGCCTGCGCCCGGCGCTCGAGCAGCGCTCCGCGATCCCCGCCGCCGACGAGGCGAGCGCCACGGGCAGCAGCAGCCCGGGCAGGATCACGGTGCGCGCGATCAGCCACGAGCATGCGAGGCCGACGACGAGCCCGCCGCCGACCAGTGCGATGCCCGCATCGCCCTCCCCCGCCGGAACACGCGCCACGCGCGCGGCAGGACCCAGAGAAGCGCGAGGAGCCCGAACCCGAGCTGGCTCGCGAGCTCGCTCACGCTCGCGGTGGCGAACGGGCCCTGCCACATCAGGCGCACTTCCCCAGGGAGCTCCGCGGGGTCGGCGGGCAGCGTCCCGAGGTGCGCGAGCTTCTGCGCGAAGAGACCCCAGACGTGGCTGTACTCCGTCAGTCCGCCGCCGAAGAGGCGCGAAGCCGCGAAGGACGCCGCGAGCACCAGTGCCGCCGTGCCCAGCGCGGCGCCGACGAGCCGGGGTCGGCCAACGCTCCCGCCCCGTGCGAGCCGGGCGGCCGCGTAGAGGCCGAGCAGAAGCGCCATCGGCAGGGACGCGACGAAGCGCGTGCTCCACAGGATCGGCACGGCGCAGCCGAGCACGACCGCGACGAGCACGAAGAGCCCCGCGCCGCGCGCGAGCGGGTTGCGCCCCGTGCGCACGAACCACGCGAACACGAGCGCGGCCTCGATCGCGACGAAGAAGCTCGTCGCGTGCCAGGTCGCGACGGCCGCGATCCAGGCGACCGCCGCCAGAACGATCGATCCGCGCGTGCCCAGGCGTCGCGCGCGCGCGAGGAGGTAGAGGTGGAGCGCGAACCAGGGGACGCTGAAGTCCTCGCCGACGAGCACGAACCCGACCGTGCGGTAGTTGGCCCACGTCGCGGCGAACGCGACGAGCGCGACGAGCGCCCACTCGACGCGTCGCGTGAGCTCGAGCGCGAGGCCGTACACGCCGAGCGCCGCGAGGCTCGCGAGGAGGCTCGTCACCTGAAGGCAGAAGACGTGCAGCGGCGTCGTCGAGCCCGTGAGCTCGCGCGCCCACGCGATCACGAACTCCATCCCGAGCGGGAAGAGCGCGAGCACGTCGACGGTGTCCGGGTGCAGGATCCGCGGGTCGGCGCGGAAGTCCGCCGGGAGCCCACCGCCCGCCTCGAGGATGCGCTCGATGAAGTAGTAGAGGAGCGCGGGATCGCTCTTCAGCATGCCCTCGACCGTCTGCGCGTCGAAGTTCGGGTCGCCGAGCGCAGCGTGCACGCGCGCCCAGGCGCCGAGGAGCACCACGATCAGGGCGAGGGCGGCGCCGAGGGCGAGCGCGAGGTGCGAGCTCTGAAGGCGGCGGCCGCCAGGGTCCGCGCCAGTCGCGCGCGGGACCCCGGACTCCGGCCCCGCGCCGCGCCCGCCGGCACCGGAAGCTCCGCCGCCCCGCGCGCGAGCGGAGCCCGCGCCCTCGGGCGCAGCGGGAGCACGTTGGTCGGGCGGGGGCATGCGGCTTCGGAGGAGACCCGTTCGGGAAGGAGCCGTAGCTTTGCCATACTCGACGCACGCGCGGCAACCTCGGCCCGCGGCCCACCGCATGCGCGTCCTCCTGCTCGGACTCCTCCTCGTCCTCTCGGCCCCGTCTTCCTCGGGGCGTGCGTCCTCCGTCGCGCAAGGCGGTGACGGAGCTCCCGCGGCGGGAACGACCGTCGCCGTCACGCCGGTCGACGCCGCCCAGGGGCCCGGCGCCCGGCCCGCGCCCGACGCCGAGCGCATCGCGGCCGACGCGACGGTGCTCGTCGTCGACGGCAAGCCCATCCCGGCCGCGCGCTACGCGGAGTGGCTCTTGCAGCTGCAAGGCGCGGAGCTCGCGCCCGTCTTCGCGCGCGAGCACTGGCTGCTCGAGCGCGAAGCCCGACGCCGCGGCGTGGCGCCCACCCCGAGGCCGTCGACGCCGAGATCGAGCGCGTGAACGCCGAGCGGATCGCCGGCGCGTTCCACGGCGCGCACGCGGAGTGGCTCGAGGAGCTCGCGCACCGGGCGTTCGGAAGGCGGTCTCCGCCTGCAGCGCCGCGTCGAGGTCCGCGATCGCTTGAACGGCCGCGCGCTCGCCGCGATCGACCGCGTCGTGCCGCGCGAGAAGATCGAGCGCGAATGGGGGCTCCGCTACGGCCGCCGCGGCCGCAAGTACGACCTTCGCCTGATCCAGTTCGACGTGCGCGTCGAGACGCCGTCCGACGGGGACCTGGCTGCGCGGACGAAGGCGGAGGAGCGCGTTCGCGCGGCGCGCCTCGCGGACGCGGAGCGCGTGCGCGAGCTCGCGCTGGCCGGCGCCGACTTCGGTCAGCTCGCGCAGGAGCACTCGAGCGACGCCGAGACGCGCGCGCGCCGCGGCAAACCGGCGAGCGGGCTCTTCGATCACCAAGGCTGGCCCGCGTCGTTCCTCGACGCGCTCGACGGCCTGCGCCCCGGCGACGTGTCGAAGCCGCTCTACGCGCGCGGCGGCTGGTGGCTCGTGCAGGTGAAGGGCGTGACCGTCACGCCGCTCGCGGACGTCGAGAAGGCGCTCGCGGCCGACCTGCTCGCGCGCGGTCCGGAGGACGACGAGATCGAAGCCGTGCGCCAGGCGCTGTCGGACGGCGCCGAGGTGCGCGTGCTGCCCGGCATGACGGCGGCCCAGCGCGACCCCGAGCTCGAAGCGCCGGACACGACGGCGCTCACGATCGGCGGCGTGCCCGTCTCGCGCGGCGAGTACGCGACGTGGGTGATCGACCTCTACGGCGAGACGTTCGCGCGCACGTTCGCCGAGGACCTGCTCGTCCACGCGAAGGCGGAGGCGCTCGGCGTGCGCGTCGACGAAGACGAGGTCCAAGCGCGCGCGCGGGAGTACGTGCAGGACATCGTCGATCGCGACTTCATGGAGAACCGCCAGCGCTGGTACGACAAGCTCGCCGTGCGCGGCCAGACGGAGGAAGAGTTCTTGCGCGAGCAGTGCGTCCGGATGCGCACGTCGCTGCTCGTCGAGAAGCTCGTCCTGCGCGAGCGCGTGGTGACCGACGCGGAAATCCGCCGCCGCTTCCAGGCCTCGCTCGGACCGGACGGCGCGTGGCGCGAGGTCTCCAAGCTCCTCGTCTCGAGCCGCTACGAGGAGCTCGACCACGGCCAGCCGCGCGAGGACCTCGTGCGCGACCTCGCGACGGCGGTGGAGAAGGCCCGCCTCCGCGCGGTCGAGTTCGTGGCGCGCCTGCGCGCGGGAGCGGACTTCGCGACCTTGGCGCGCGCGGAGTCCGACGACCCGCGCACGCGTTCGAAGGGCGGGGTGCTGTCCGGCGCGTTCAAGAGCGACGACTACCCCGACGACGTCGCGCGCGCCGTGCTCGCGCTCCCCGAGGGTGCCATCAGCGATCCGATCCCGCTCGGCCCGACCTGGCTCGTGTTCTGGGTGCGCTCGCTGCGCAAGCCGGCGCTCGAGGACGTGCGCGAGACGTTGCGCGCGGAGCTGCAGCAGCTCCGTCCGGGGTTGCTCGAGGTGCGCACGTACCGCAACGTGCTCGCGAACCAGGCGCGCATCGAGTACCGGCCGCGCTCGACGAAGTAGCGGCCCACGCCGCCCGGCTTCCGCGCCCGCCTCGGGATCCTCGACCCGCTCGCGCGCGCGTCGTCAGCTCACGTGCTCTGGGCGTCGATCCACGCCTCGAGCTCGGGCGCGACGAAGCGATCGAGGTGCTCGAAGAGCGCCGCCACGCTCGTCACGCGCGCGACGAGGCCGCGGTTCTCGCGCTTGAGGAAGCCCTCGCGCACGCCGCGGTCGAGCAGCTCGAACAGGGGCGCGTAGTAGTCCTCGACGTCGAGAACGATCACGGGCTTCCGGTGCATGCCGAGCTGCGCCCACGTGACGATCTCGAACAGCTCCTCGAACGTGCCGTAGCCGCCCGGGAGCGCGACGAAGCCGTCGGAGAGTTCGGCCATCAGCGCCTTGCGCTCGTGCATGCTGCGCACGACGTGCTGCTTCGTGAGGTGCGCGTGCGCGACCTCGCGTGCGACGAGGCCGTACGGGATCACGCCCGTCACGTCGCCGCCGTCGGCGAGCGCCGCGTCCGCGAGCGCGCCCATCAGGCCGATGTTGCCGCCGCCGAAGACGATCCCGATCTTCCTTCGCGCGAGCTCGCGGCCGAGCTCCTTCGCGCGCGCTTCGTAGACGGGCTTCGTCCCGCGGTTCGAGCCGCAGAACACGCAGAGCCGGCGGATCGCGCTCATTTCGGCTCCTTCGCGGGGGCCGCGGCGCCTTTCTTCGGCGCTTCCTCGGCGGGCTTGCCGAACAGGAGAGCTTCGAGCGTCGAGTCCATCAGCGTGGCCGCGTGGTCGTGCCACGCGATGTTGCCGCGGCGATCGATCAGCACGATCTCGGGGTACTTGCGCGCCATGTAGGTCTGCGCCGACGCGCCGCGATCCATCATCACGGGGAACGCGAAGCCGGTCTGCGCGAGGTAGGCCTTCACGGTGTCGATCCCGCGCTGCGTCTCCGCGCGGGAGCGCGGCTCGGGCCCCGCCGGGCTGCCCTGCGCGGCGGCGCTGAAGTCCGTCACGCCCACGAAGTGCACGCCGAGCGGCCCCCAGCGCTCGCTCATCTCCTTGATGAACGGCGCCTCATTCAGGCAGTTGTGGCACCAGTGCGCGAAGAAGTAGAGCGCGACGACCTCGCCCTTGAGGCCTTCGAGCGACACGGCCGTGCCGCCGGGCCACGTCTCGGGCTTCAGCGCGGGCGCGGGCTTGTCGAACGCGCGGAGGTAGTTCTCGAACCGCGACACGAGCTTGAACTCGTCCGTCTGCTTCGCCGCGTCGGCGTTCTCGGTCGCGAAGGACCGCTTGTAGAGCTCGATGTCGGCGCGCGCGCCGGCCGTGTCCAAGCGATGACGCCGCACGGCCCCGCGGCGCTCGAGCGACTTGCCGAAGTAGAGGCGATCGGCGGCGTGCTTCTCGACCACCGTGGTGAACGCGCGCTCCGCCGCGGCGAGGTCGTCGAGCTGGATGTGCACGAGGCCCTGGCAGTAGATCGAACGCGCCAGCGCCGGGTCGCCGGGCGCCTCGGTCGCGACCTTGCCGAACCACTCGAGCGCCGTGCGGAACTGCGCGACGCCCTCCGGTCGGTTGCGGTGCCAGCGCTGCTGCGCGCGCGCGGCGATCATGTAGCAGACGCCCGTCTCGACGAACGCTTCGACGGCGTGCGGGGACTTCGGGTGCTTCTCCCGGTACGCGACGAAGGCCGCGGCGGCGTCGAGGCCGCGCTTCGGCTCGTTGACGACGTTCGCCTGCGCCTTCAGGTCGAGCGCGGCTTTCCAGTCGGCCTCCTCCGGCGTGAGCACCGGCGGCGGGGCGCCCGGCGCCGGGGTCGGGAGCGGATTCGGAGCCGGGGGCGGGGACTGGGCGTCGAGGGCGCTCGCGAGGAGCGCGATCCCGATCCAGTTCCAGGGCGAGCACGCTCGTCGCACGTGGGGGCTTCGCATGGGGAGGTGGAGCTCTTGTCGGCGCGGTCGGGGGCGAGTGTAGCACAGGGCGCGTGCACCTCAGGAGGCGCGCGACACGCGGACCTACGGCGATGGGACCGGCCTGTGGGCGCGGAGGGGAGCGCGACGGTTCTCCGCCGCGTCGCGGCACGCGTGCACGCGTCGCGTCGCGCCTTGGCCCGCGTCTCGCGTCCGCGTACCGTCTGGCGCATGAGCACGCTTCATCGCCTTCCGATCGTCGCCGCGCTGGCGCTGTCCGCATCGTGCACTTCCACCGGCGAGGGACGGCCGAGCCGTCCCGAGACCGCCGTGCAGAAGGAAGCGCAGGCATTCCTCGACCGCTACAACCAGCGCTACCGCGAGCTCGCGACCGCGTCGTCCGAAGCGGACTGGGCGTCGCAGACGCGCATCGTCGAAGGGGACGAGACGAACTCGAACCGCCTGAAGGCCGCGAACGAGGCGAGCGCCGCCTACACGGGCAGCGTCGAGAACATCGAGACGGCGCGCGCGTGGTTGAAGCGCGCGAAGGAGCTCACGCCGCTGCAGCAGAAGCAGTTCGAGGCCGTGCTCTTCAAGGCCGCGTCGAACCCGCAGACGATCCCCGACCTCGTGAAGCAGCGCATCGCCGCCGAAGCGAAGCAGACGGAAACTCTGTACGGCTACACGTTCCATCTGGACGGCAAGGAGATCACGCCGAACGAGCTCGACGACGCGCTGCGCACCGAGAAGGACCTCGCGAAGCGCCGCAAAGTGTGGGAGGCGTCGAAGGACGTCGGCAAGGTGCTCAAGCCGGGCCTCGTCGAGCTGCAGAAGCTCCGTAACCAGACGGTGCAGGCGCTCGGCTATCCGGACTTCTTCTCGTACATGGTCAGCGAGTACGGCATGACCACCGACGAGATGGCCGCGAAGGTGGAGCAGTTCAACCGCGAGCTGCGGCCCGTGTTCAAGGAGCTCCACACGTGGGCGCGGTACGAGCTCGCGAAGCGCTACGGACAACCCGTGCCCGACCAGATCCCCGCGGATTGGCTGCCGAACCGCTGGGGACAGGGCTGGGACGCGCTCGTCGACGTTCCGGGCTTCGACCTCGACGCAGCCGTCGCGAAGAAGGGCCCCGTGTGGGTGATCGAGCAAGCGGAGCGCTTCTACGTCAGCCTCGGCTTCACGTCGTTGCCCAAGTCGTTCTGGGAGAAGTCGTCGCTCTACCCCGTCGCGAAGGACGCCGGCTACAAGAAGAACACGCACGCGTCGGCGTGGCACATCGACCTCGACCAGGACGTGCGCTCGCTCATGAGCGTCGAGCCGAACCAGGAGTGGTACGAGACGACGCACCACGAGCTCGGCCACATCTACTACTACCTCTCCTACACGAACCCGAAGGTGCCGCCGCTCCTGCGCGAGGGCGCGAACCGCGCGTACCACGAGGCGGTCGGCTCGCTGATGGGCCTCGCCGCGATGCAGCCGCGCTTCATCCGGACCGTCGGGCTCGACGTGGGAGAGGTCAAGGCCGACCCGATGCAGCTCCTCCTGAAGGAGGCGCTCAACTACGTCGTCTTCATCCCGTGGTCGACGGGCACGATGTTCTCGTTCGAGAAGGAGCTCTACCACGACAACCTGCCGCCCGCGAAGTGGAACGCGCGGTGGTGGGAGCTCGCGCAGAAGTACCAGGGCATCGTCCCGCCGACGAAGCGCGGCGAGGAGCTCTGCGACGCCGCGACGAAGACGCACATCAACGACGATCCGGCGGGGTACTACGACTACGCGCTGTCGTTCGTGCTGCTCTTTCAGCTCCACGACCACATCGCGAAGGAGCTCCTGCACGAGGACCCGCACGACACGAACTACTTCGGGAAGAAGGACGTCGGCGCGTTCCTCGCGTCGATCATGACGCCAGGCGCGAGCGCGGACTGGCGGAAGCTCCTGAAGGACAAGACGGGCTCCGACCTCAGCGCGAAGGCGATGGTCGACTACTTCGAGCCGCTCAGGAAGTGGCTCGTCGTGCAGAACAAGGGGCGGAAGTACACGCTCGCCGAGATCTGATCGACGCGGCGGCCGCGCGGGTCCCCGGGGCGCTCGTCATCGGAGCGCTGGTCCCCGGGGCGTTGGTCACTCTGCTGCTCGTCATCGGAGCGCGGGTCCCTTCGCGTTCGTTTCGGACGCGGGCCCGCGCTCGCCCTGCTTCACGAATCGGCGCACGTACTCGCTGTTCACGGTGATCGTCCTGCTCGATCGGCTCCACGCTGCTCCACCGTTGCCGTTCACGAAGCGGATGGTCACCTGCGAGTGCCAGTCGAAGCGCTTCACCGCGGAGCGGAGCTCGTCCGCGAGCCCGTCTCCACACGCGCGCTGCAGGAACCCGTCGCCTGCGTCGAACTGGACGCGCGCTTCGGAGGACGCGAGGCCCTCGGGCATCCACAGCGGCGCGAGGATGCGGCGCCAGGCCCGGCGAATCTCGCTGCCGTAGTCGCGCGCCTTGTCGCGCTCCTTCTCGGACATCCCGACGACGTCGGCCACCGGGGCGTACTTCGCGGGATCGGCTGCGATGGCGAGCGCCGCGATCTGGTACGCGCGGCGACCGTCGTCGTCGTGCTCGCCGCGCCAGTCGACCTCGGGCGACTCGTTCGCTTCGATCATCAGGACTGGGTGCGGGCGACGAGGACGTCGAGCGCGCGGTTCGGGAGCTGCGTCGTGAGGTAGTACGTCGCGAAGGCGTCCGCCATCGTTTCTTCGTTCGCGAGGACCGGGAGATCGAACTCGCGGATGAGACCGTGGCCGATCTCGTGGAGGACGACGTGGAGCGTGACGTCCTTCGCGAACGTCGAGACGGGGCGGCCGTCGTCGGGCAGTCGATCGCCTCCTTCTCGACCAGCTCCGCCCTTGCGTCCACCGCCGTCGTGCATGCAGTCGCTGTGGCGGAACTTCTGGACCTCCGCGGCGAGCGCATCCTCGCTGAACCCGAAGCGCACCGCGGCTGCCTGGAACAACTCGGGGCCATCATCGACTCCGGGTTTGAATGCGTCGAGGAACTCCCGAACGTCCTGCTCCGGGACCTTCAGTGCGAGCGTGAGAACGTTCGAGATGGTGTCCCTCATCATCCCGCCGAGCTCGAGGTCGAGAGGGCACTTCGGGTGAGTTTGCATGTCGACCCGCAAGATGGGATGCAGCTTGCTCTCGACCGGATGGGAGCAGTTGCAGTGCTTGTACTTCTCGACCTTCGCGGCGAGGACGTCCTCCTTCAACTGGAAGCGAGCGGCGGTCGCTTTCATGAGTTCGGCTACGGTCGTGTACTTCTTCTTCGCGCCGTCCAGGAACTCCCGGACGTCTCGTGCAGGGAGCCTCAGGCCGCGGACGAGGGCGTTCGACACGATGTCGCTCGACGACACCGCGCCTGTGAGGTCCACCTTGCAATCGGGGTGATCTCGAAGGACTTGGCCCGGGGCTGCGATCGCACTCTCGCGGCCGGTCTCCTGCTTCGACGACGCGAAGCACGACACCACGATCGCGATCGAAGCCAGGAGCGACACAGCGTTCGACACCTTCATCACGTCTCCCTTCCGAGTCCCTCTTTACTCGCGGCACCTCGGTGCGCGCGCGAACGCGGATCGGCGTGCGATGTGGAGCTCCGCTCCGTCGGGCACGTGATGTCCGCCGCGTTTCCTGCCTCTGCCCTGGAGCAACGTACTGCGGTCGACGTGAACCGGCAATCGTGCCCGAGGCGCCGATCGCCGCCCCGAAGGCGCCTCCAGGTTCCCGGTGCACTCGATCCCGCCCTCTCGACCGTCCTCGGCCTGAAACGGGCGAGGAACGCGCATCACCTGGCTCGGAGTCGTCGACGAGGAGATCGAGGGTCGGGCTCGGCGCGGCGTCGACGCGCGCGTTCGGCGGACAGTCCGCTCAGCGTCCCCCGGCGCGCGACACGCGCGCTTGACGGCGCACCGCATCGTCGGCGTCGTTCTCGGCGGCGTGGCGCAGCGCCGCCTCGACGCCCGCGTCCGGCAGGAAGTCCGCGAGCGTCTCCGCCGCCTCCTCGCGCGACTTCGCGTGCACGTCGAGCGCGAGCGCGTCGAGCAGCGGCGCCTTCAGCCGCGGGTCCGTCACGTGGCTGAGCTGGCGCCACGTGTCCGCGCGCACGTTGCCGTCCGTCGAGCCCTGCGCGAGGCGCAAGATCTCGTCGAGCACCGCGAGCCGCGCGTCGGCGCCGTTCGCGTCGCGCTGTCCGCGCAGCTCGCGTAGCGCCGCGAGCCGTTCGAGCTCGCTCAACCCCGTGTCGCGCGCGCGCTTTTGCAGCTCGGCGAGGTCCGGCCGCGGCTCGTCGCGCGCTCCCGACGGGCGGACCTGGCCCACGGGGACGCCGACGCGCGTCTCGCGCGCGGAGAAGCTCTCGAGCCGCTTCTCGAGCTCGCGCATGCGCCCGTCGAGCTCGCGCTCCGCGCTCGGTGCGACCCGGGGTGCTTCCGCGGCTCGCGGTGGGGCGAGGTCCGTCGGCGCGCCGCGAGTCTCGGCCTCGGCGAGGCGCGCTTCGATCGCATCGAGTCGCGCCGCGATCGGCGCGAGGTCGACGGCCGGAGCCGGCGGGGCCGGGCGATCGAGGACGGCGAGCCCGAGCGCGACGCAGGCGACGAGCAGGGCGAACCCGGCGAGCACGAACGGTTTCATGGTGCACCTCCACCGCGCCCTACGCGCGGGTCGCCGGACAGCCTAGGCGCCCGCTGCGCGCCGTGCGCGCTCCCGGTGCTCACGGGACGCGAACGTCACGGGATCCACACGACCTCCAGCCCGTTCGACATGTTGAACGTCGCCGGCGTGCACCACGCCGCCGCGTTGCGGTAGTAGAGCTGGTACTCGCGCGTCGCACCGGGTGCTGGGATCTGCGCCTGCACGTGGATCGGCGGGTTCGTGTTCACCTGGCGCCCGAAGTACGCGTTGCCCTGGAACGCGGTCACGGGCTGCAGACGTCGCAGGTTGCCACCGATGCACAGGAGCCCGTCGCCCGCGAACACGCCCGCGCCGCCGTTCTCGCGCAGATCGCCCTGGAAGTAGAAGCACGACGTCTGTGCGGGGAGGTGGCGCGTGATCAGCGTGAGGCTGTCGTCGGTGACGCTCGCGCGGCCCTCCGCCCACAAGTACGCGCCCGAGGCCCAGATCGAGTTTGGGCAGCCGTGCGCGGGATCGCCGCCGACGCCGCACGGACAGGTGAGCGCCGTGCCCGGACAGAAGACCTCGAACGTGCCGTTGGGGCCTTGGTTGGACGCGTCCTCGGCGCTCCAGTGCGATGCGTCCCAGTTCACGAGCGACCAGCACTGTCCCGTCGGCTGCGCGTCGCACGTCGTCGTGCCGGCGCCTTCGGTGCAGCGGAAGCGGCTCGCGATCCCCGGCTCCGTACCCGTCGCGACGAGCAGGTACTCGACGGTCGCGTTCGAGCGCGCGACGTTCCAGAAGCGCACTTCGTCGAGCTGGCCCTTTACATCCGGCGCGTCGGGTCCGGTGCCGAGCGCAGCGCGCTTGCCGGCGCCCCAGACCCAGCCCTCCTCGCCCGCGGGGAAGCCGCTCCACGTGCTCCACAGCGCCGACAGGTCGGTGCGCACGAACGTGTCCGTCGCCGCGATCGTCGCGCCGTCGACGTAGAGCCAGTACGTCGCCTCGTTCACGCCGAAGAACTTCCGGAACACCGTGATCTCGTGCCAGCCGCCGTCGAGGATCGAGTAGTACGGCGTCGGCGACTGCACGGTGTAGCAACCGCCCGGACCCGCGTCGGTTCCGTCGCCGATGAGCACGCGCACGCTGCCGCCGCCGTAGATCTGGATCCCGAACGAGCCCTGCTTCGGGTCGCCGTAGTTCATGCCGTCGACGAGCCAGTTGTCGTGCTGCCACCAATCCGGCGCGCTGAAGGGAGCGATGTTCGCGTCGGACCAGTGCGTCAACGTGTCCGCGCCGGTCGCGGGGCCGACGGGGAAGCTCGTGTCGAACTTCACGAAGAGCTGGAGCGTGAACTCGCCCGCGCCGAAGCCGGGCGGCAGCACGAGTTGGCGCGCGTGGTCGTACGCGCCGCTCGCGTTCGCTCGGAACACGAGCGACTGCGCGGCGGCGTGCGTGCCGGCGAGGAACGAAAGGACGAGGGGCGCAGCGAGGAAGCGCGGGAGCATGGGGACGATCTCCGGAGCGAGTGAGCGGAGGCCTCGCTTCGCGACGCGAGGCCCAGGGGCACTCCGGGATTGTCGCACGGAGTCGATTCGTTGCCGAACTCCGCGACGAATCGAACCGGGGTCGCCGGGCACGACCGTGGGACCGTCACGGCGTGCGGCGCGCTCGCACCGCGCGACCGTCGCGGGCTCGGGCTCGGGCTGCGGCGCGACCGTCTCGACGGAACCTCACCGTGGGCGAGCTGCGGCGTGACCGTCTCGACGGAGCGTCACCGCGCGCGGGGAGCCGCGTGCTCGCGCTCGCGATGCCGCCGCAACGCGTCGTCGCCGAAGTCGTTCGCGAGGTCGCGCCACAAGAGGTGCGCGTGGTTCGCGCCGCCCTGCGTGTCGTCCCACTCGATCGCGGCGGTGACGGCGTCGAAGCGCCAGTAGTGCGGCTCGCCCGGCTGCACGCCGCCGCTCCACGCGAAGCGCAGCGCGTCGGGGCCGCGCTGCGTGAAGCGCGCGAACGCGGCGCGCGCGGCCTCGGGCTCGAGGTCGTCGATCACCGCGCGCAGGAGCTGCTCTGCCTGCGCGCGCTGCGCGTCCGTCATCGAGGCGAGCGGGAGGCCGAGGTGCTGCTCGAAGCCCTGTTGCCGCCCCGGCCCGAGGATCACGTCGCTCGGCGTGGCGCCCGGCAGCGTCGCGCGCTCCTTCTGCTCGGGCGTGAGCGCCGTCACGAGCGCGCGCCCGAGCTCCTCCTCGCGCCCGAGCAGCGCGAAACCCGCGCGCGGCCCGCTCGGGACGTGCGCGGGGTTCGCGCCGAGGAAGAACGGCGTCGTCGCGACGAGCGCGTCCCCGTCCCACGTGAAGTTCAACGCGACGTGATGGCCCTCGAAGCGCCAGCCCCACGCGCCTTCGCCCGGCGTGCCGAACACCGTGACGGCGTAGCGGCCCGGGTCGCGGTTCGCGTTGGGCTTCCCGGGCGTGCCTTCGAGCTCGGCGAGCACGGACTCGAGCTCCACGACGCCGTGCACCTTGCGCAGACCGTCCTGCGAGAGCACGCACGCGCCGAGCTCGTGCAGGCGCTCTTTCTGCACGTCGCCGAGCTCCGCGAGCTTCAGCCCGGCGCGCTCGCGCGGCACGAAGTGCCAGTCGCGGCGGTTCGCGGCGTCGAAGGGGAGCACGCCGCGCTCGCGCTGGTTCGCCTCGAGCGACGCGACAAACGCGCGCGCGGCCTCGACCGTGCGCGCGCGCGTGCGGTGCTCGGCGACGCGCTCGCCCGCGAGGCACGCGCCGAGGAAGAGCACGATCGCGCCGAGGAACGCGAACGACGGATCGATGCGCTTCACGAGATGGCGCAGACGGGCGGCGGCGGCG
The DNA here is from genome assembly GCA_016714045.1 of Planctomycetota bacterium. Lineage (GTDB taxonomy): Bacteria > Planctomycetota > UBA1135 > UBA1135 > JADJNY01. Next base: position 53,458 of record JADJNY010000003.1, read on the forward strand.
CGCGCCCTGAGACGGCGCGGATGGTCGGGGTGCGAGGTCGGGTTCACGCGGGGGGCAGGCATGCAGCGCTCATTTCCGGCCGCGGATCGACTTCCACGGCTCGTCCTGGGACACGTCGATCAACGCGGGGCCGTCGAACACGGCGGGCGAGAGGATCGCGAGGAACACGACGGGCTCGTCGAACACGTTGTACGTGCCGTGCACCTCGTCCATCGGCACGTGCGCGACCTCGCCGGCGGAGAGGACGCGCTTCTCGCGCCCGACCCACTGCTCCGCGCGGCCGGACACGTAATAGAGGAGCTCCTCCATGCACGGATGGCGGTGGAACGCGTGCGCCGCGCCGGGCGGCATCGTGACGCGCACCATCTGCAGGTGCTTCGACGCGGTGAGCCCGGGCCGCGCGAGCCACTCGTGCGGACCCCAGGGGAGGACTTCGACTTGCGCGTCCTTGGAGGTGACGAAGCAGAGGCAGTGGGGGGAGTGCATCGTCGCCTTCGTCAGCTCCGCACCTTGCGCCTCTTCGGCAGCCGGATGCGCTTGAAGTCCTCGATCTGCTTCTTGATCGCGATCTCCGTCGGCAGGCGCTCCGTCGAGCTCGCACCGTAGAACCCGTCGAGCCCTTCGACGCGATCGATCACGTACTGCGCGTCCTCCGGCATCGCGATCGGACCGCCGTGGCACAGGCAGATCACGTCCTTGCGCACCTTCTTCGACGCGTCGACGATCGCCTGCACGCGCTCCACGCACGTGTCGAGCGTCTTCACGCTCTTCGCACCGATCGTGCCGCCGCTCGTGCAACCCATGTGCGCGACGACGAGGTCCGCGCCGGCTTTCGTCATCGCCTTCGCCTCGTCGACGTTGAACGCGTAGGGCGTCGTCAGCAGGTCGAGCTCGTGCGCCATCCGCGTCACGTCGACCTCGAGGCCGAAGCCCATGCCCGTTTCCTCGAGCGTCGCGCGCAGCTCGCCCTCGATCAGCCCGACCGTCGGGAAGTTCTGGATGCCCGCGAAGCCGAGCTCCTTCAATTCGCGCAGGAAGAGCCGCGGGATCATGAACGGATCCGTGCCGCACACGCCCGCGAGCACCGGCGTCTTCTTCACGACGGGCAGCACCTCGAACGCCATCTCCTTCACGATCTGGTTCGCGTTCCCATACGGCATCAACCCCGCCGTCGAGCCGCGCCCCGCCATCCGATACCGCCCCGAGTTGTAGACGATGAGCAGGTCGATCCCGCCCGCCTCCTCGCTCTTCGCGGAGATGCCCGTGCCCGCGCCGCCGCCGATGATCGGCTCGCCGCGCGCGATCTGCGCGCGGAAGCGCTTCAGGATGCTCGTGCGCGATTCCGCGGTCGCGCCCTCCCGCCCACTCGTTCCCTTCGTGCGTGCCATCGCGCGCAGCATACCGAGCCCCGCCCACGCTCGATGCTGAGAGAAAACTGAACTCCGTGTCGGCTCGGGCCGGTCCTCCGGCCCGAGCCGACACGGAGTCCGGAATGCGAAGCATCCGAATGTGTTCCGTTGCGTCCCTTCCCCCTGGATCTTCTCATCCGGCAATCGCGCTCCCGACCGACACCCTCCGCGCTCGCTAGACTCACCCCCATGCACCCCGAGGAATTTCGCCGCCAAGGGCACGCGCTGATCGATTGGATCGCGGACTACCGCGCAGGCCTCGCTGAACGGCCGGTGCGCGCGCAGGTCGAGCCGGGCGCCGTGAAGGCGCGGCTTCCCGCGGCGCCGCCCGCCGAGCCCGAGCCGTTCGAGCGCGTGCTCGCCGACGTCGACCAGGTGCTCGTGCCGGGGCTCACGCTGTGGGCCCACCCGCGCTTCTTCGGCTTCTTCCCGTCGAACGGCGAGCTCTCCTCCGTCCTCGGCGACTACCTCTCCACCGGCCTCGGCGTGCTCGGCCTCTCCTGGCAAGCCTCGCCCGCCCTGTCCGAGCTCGAAGAAGTCACCGTCGACTGGCTGCGGCAGATGACGGGGCTCTCGAGCGCGTGGAAGGGCGTGATCCAAGACACGGCGTCGACGAGCTCGCTCCTCGCGCTGATCTGCGCCCGCGAGCGCACGACGAACTTCTCGATCGCGCGCGGCGGCTTGCAGTCGGAAGAGCGCCCGCTCGTCGTCTACGTCTCGAAGCACGCGCACAGCTCCGTCGAGAAAGCCGCGCTCCTCGCCGGCTTCGGCCGCGCGAACGTGCGCGCGATCGACGTCGACGACTCGTTCGCGCTGCGCCCCGACGCGCTCGAGCGCGCGATCGCGGACGACCGCGCCGCCGGCCGCGTCCCGTGCGCGATCGTGGCGACCACCGGCACGACGACGACGACGGCGATCGATCCGATCGCGGCAATCGCGACGCTCGCGAAGCGCGAGCACCTCTGGCTCCACGTCGACGCCGCGATGGCAGGCTCGGCGATGATCCTGCCCGAGCTGCGATGGATGTGGGACGGCATCGAGGGCGCCGACTCGCTCGTCGTGAACCCGCACAAGTGGCTCGGCGCCGCGTTCGACTGCTCCGTCTACTACGTGAAGGACCCCGAGCACCTCGTGCGCGTGATGAGCACGAACCCGAGCTACCTGCAGTCGAGCGTCGACGCGCGCGTGACGAACTACCGCGACTGGGGCATCCCGCTCGGCCGCCGCTTCCGCGCGCTCAAACTGTGGTGCCTGATCCGCGAGCAGGGCGTGAGCGGTCTCCAAGCACGTCTGCGCCGCGACCTGGAGAACGCGAAGTGGTTCGAGCAGCAGGTGCGCGCGACGCCGCACTGGCGCGTGCTCGCGCCCGTCGTGCTCCAGACGATCTGCGTGCGCCACGAGCCGCCCGGCGTGGAGGGCGACGCGCTCGACCGCCACACGCAGGCGTGGGCCGAACGCCTGAACGCGTCAGGCTTCGCCTACGTCACCCCCGCGACGCTCGACGGCCGATGGATGGTGCGCGTGTCGATCGGCGCGCTCGCCACCGAGCGCGAGCACGTCGCGGAGCTGTGGACGGCGATGCGCAGCGCCGCGGAGTGAGCGGGACGCGCTGCGTCCTCACGACGAGGGCGCGCAGCGCGACCTCCGCGCGGCGGAGACCGCGCCCGGCGTCAGCGCTCGCGCACCCACCGCGCGGCGTTGACGTAGAGCTTCTGGTAGCTCGCGTTCGCGTGCGCGCGCTCGTCGTGGCCGAGCGTGATGCAGGCCGTGCGCCCCTTCTCCCTCGCGACGGTCCACACGACGGGCCACTCTTCCTTGCCGTCGAGCGAGCGGCCGACGGCGATCACGTGGATCGCGCTGCCCTTTTCGTCGACCTCGAAGCGGTAGAGCTCGTCCTCGATGCGGAACGTCGCGGGGACGTCCTTCGCGAGCGGGTGCGCCGCGTCGACGACGCGCACCTCGAACTCGCCGAACGGACCGTGGCCGCGCGCGCCGCCGCCGACGAGGCGCGCGTTGTACTCGGGCCAGTCGGCCCAGTTGTACCAGCACGCCGGATGCACGATCAGCAGGCCGCCGCCCTGCGCGACGAAGTCGATGATCCCCGCACGCAGCGCGGGATCGGCGAGCGGCTGGTTGTTCGTGAGCTCGAGCACGTCGAGCATCGCGAGCTGCGGCAGGACTTCGCTCACCTTCTCCGTGAAACGTGTCTTCGTGAAGCCCGCGCCCGCGCTCGCGAGCGTCGCGAGATCGGCGTCGCCGAAGAAGCGCCTGAAGTCGTGGCTCGAACCGCCGCCGACGACGAGGAGCTCGAGCGGTTCGATGTTCACCGGCGGCTTCGCGGCCGCGGTCTTCCTCACCGCGCCCTTCAGCTCGGCCGTCAGCGCGAAGAACGTCGCCGCCTGGTCGCCGTCGGGGCTCGTGAGCACGATCTTCTCGACGATCGCGTCCTTCCTCTTCGGCTCGAGCGCGAACGTGCGCACCTGGCCCCAGCTGTCTTCGGCGAGCGCGTCCTCGACGTACTCCGAACCCGGCACGTCGTGCCGGCCGATCCAGTCGCCGAACTCGACGCCGCTCTTCAGCACGACGTCCTCCTTCGTCCCGTCCGCGTAGACCCATGTCCACGTGCAGATCGGGCGCACGTCGTCGAAGTAGGGGAACGCCCACGCGCCGATGCCGCCGAGGACGTGCACGCGCTCCAGCGCGAAGCCGACCTTCACCTCGACGACGCTCGGCTTCTGGAGCTTCGACTCCCAGTCCTTCGCGAGCCCGCCCTTGAGCACGAGCGCGTTCAACCCGCTCGGCGTGCGCTTGGGATCGAGCACGTCGAACGGCACGCCGGCGATCGGTTGGATACCCCAGCGCCTGAACACCATCGGCTTGTCGTCGCGCTTCGTGTCGTAGAGGCCCGCGAGCGAGCTCGAGCTCACAACGTCGACGAGCGGGAGCACGCGCCAGCCCGCGAAGCCGCCGGAGAGATACGCGAAGAGGTCGCGGAAACCCTCGGCGCCGATCGACTCGAGACCTTCGGGCATCGGCGAGCGGCCGGTGTTCTTGATCCACTCGATGTCGTCGCGCGCGACCTCGGCGTCGCCGTTCGTCGAGCGGAGCACGACCGAGCGCGCGTCCTCGCGCGCCATCGTGCCGGTGACGAGCTTCCCGTCCTTTGTTTCGAGCTGCCACTCGCTGTAGCCCGCTTCGACGGTGCGGTTGGGGTCGAGGATGATCGGCAGGAGGTCCGCAGCGCCGTGCGTGCCCATGCCGGTGAGGTCGGGGCCGATCTCGGCGCCCTGGCCGTCGACGCGATGGCACTGGATGCAGTTCTTCTCGAAGACGAGCTTGCCGTTCGCGGCGTCGCCGGGCTGCGACGCGATCGGGAGGAAGCGCGCGACGAGCTCGCTCACCTTCGCGCTGGGCTTGTAGCCGAGCTCGTCGAAGAGCTTCGCGGCGCGTTGCGCGATCTGCGCGTCGGGGTGCGTGCGCAGGCGGTGCATGCGCAGCGGACCGAGGTCGGCGAGCGCGATCGTCTTCGCCGCGAGCGCGTCGAGCAGCGCGGACGCGCGGCGCGCGTAGAGCGCGTCGAAAGCGTCGTCGCGCGCCTTGCCACCGAGATCGGGCCACGCGTCGACGAGCACGGTGACCGCGCGCGCGTCGATCGCGCCGCGTGTGAGGAACGTGATCACGCGCGCTTGGTTCTCGGGCGCGACGTCCGCGCGCAGGAGCAGCGCGCAGGCGGGGATCGCGTCGTCGAGCAGCACGCCCGCGCCGACGAGGCTCTCGAGCGCCCCCATGCGGTCGTCGAACGCAGTCGCGGAGTTCTTCGCCTGCGTGAGGAGCACGCGGCCGAGCTTGCCGACCGCTTCCTTCGTGTTCTCGGGATCCCACGCCGTCGCGAGTGGCAGCGCGGCACGCGCAATGGAGGGGGAAGGCCGCTCGAGCAGAGCCTGAAGAGCGCGTGAGGCTTCTCCGTCGATCGCGTGCTGCGCGTCAGCGCGCATGCCGCTGCGCAGGCCCTGCAATGTCGCAACGATTAGGTCGTCTCCGTCACCGGTGGCGAAGGCTACTTCCTCCAGGAGCCGGACGCCCGACACCCCGTCGTTGCGAGCCTCGCTGCGACGCGCAAGCTCGCCAGCGAGCTCCAGCACGAGGATCCTGTTCTCGCCCGTGAAGCGCGGCTTCGGTTGGGGTGCGAGCAATCTGCGAAGCACGAACGGCGCGCCGCGCAGCATAGCAGTGAGGCACGCTGAACGAGTCCAGTCGTCGCTCAGTGTCGGCCAGCAATCGACGAGCTCGTACGCGCCCGGTCTGAGGGTGATCATCGTCAGGAGGCGCACTCGAGCATCGGGGTCGGCGAGTGTGCTCGAGGGTTGGGGCCTCGCGCTCGTTTCGCCGTGCCGGGGTTCGTGGAGTGCCTCGATGCGCAAAGCCGCGCGTCGCACGCCGGGGTCCGAGTCGGCGAGCAAGGCGGTGACCTCCTCCTCGTTCCCTTTGAGCATCCAGCGGCACCAAGCAGCGCGGATCCGCGCCGCCGGACGAGTGCCGTGGTAGGCGACCTGTTTCAGGGGAAGGAGGAGTTCCTTGTCGCCGCGCTCGACGATCAGGCGCTGAGCACACTCTCGAACCCAGCCATTCGAGTGATCGAGCGCGGCTACGAGGTCGTCTCCAGATCCTCCGGCGAGCCGCGGCGGCGGAGTCGTCTTCGCCTGCTTGTGCTGCACACGCCAGATGCGTCCATGACTGTGGTCGCGGTCCGGTCGCTTCGCGGCATTGGTTGGTCCGTGCTGCGGGCCGCGCGTGTCGTTGTGCACGACGGCCTGGTTGTAGAAGTCGAGGACGTAGAGTGCTCCGTCCGGCCCCACGCGCATGTGGATCGGGCGGAACCACAGGTCCTTGCCCGCGAAAAACTCCGCCTCGCGCGCCTTCGTCGCCTTGAACGTCACGCCGTCCGGCGTGAGCACGTCGTGGTGCACGAGGTGCACCGTCGGCTCCGCCACGAACGCCGCGTTCTCCCACTCCTTCGGCCACGCGCCGCCGGTGTAGAGGCAGCACCCCGACACCGCCGTGAACCCGCCGACGAAGTCGATCTGCGCGTACGGCGCGTCCGTGTGCGAGAGCAGCGGCACGACGCGGTCGTGGTCCGCGACGTTGGCCCAGCTCCGCGCGTCGCCGTAGCGCGCTTCCGCCAGCGCCTTCTCCGGCATCACGACGTGCCGCAGGTGGTCGCCGTTCGCCATCGAGAAGAAGAGCTCTCCGTCGCTCGAGAAGTCGAGGCCCCACGTGTTCGAGCCGTAGGAGGACACCATCTCGATCGCGCTGCCGTCGGGCTTGAAGCGGAAGATCCCGTTCCCGATGTGGCCGAAGTCCTTTCCGCCCGAGTTCGTCACGTGCCGCGAATCGCCGCCCGAGTAGCCCTGCGTCGCGTAGATCCACCCGTCGAGGCCCCAGCGCAAGTTCGACATCACCGCGTGCGTGTCGCCGAAGCCGAAGCCGGTGAAGACGCGCTCCGTCTTGTCCGCGACGTCGTCGCCGTTCGTGTCGCGCAGCCACAGGATCTCCGGCGCCGCGCTGACGATCACGCCGTCCTCGTGGAAGACGAAGCTCGTCACGAGGTCGAGCCCGCGGTGGAACTCCTTGCGCGTCTCCATGCGGCCGTCGCCGTCCGCATCGGTGAGGATCGTGATCGAGTCGCGCGCGGGGACGCCCGAGAAGCGCTCCTTGTCCGGATACCCGCGGCTTTCCGCCACCCACATCCGTCCGCGAGCGTCCCAGTCGAGCGAGATCGGCTTCTCGACGAGCGGCTCCGACGCGACGAGCGACAGGTCGAAGTCGGGGTGCACCTCGAGGAGCTTCGACGCGTCCTCGGGCTTCGTCGGCCCGCCGCGCGGATAGCGCAGCTCCTCGGCTTCGCCCGGCTTCAAGAGCGCGCCCACGTCGCGCTTCCCGGCCCACGCGAGGCCGCGCAGGAGCAGCGTGCGCCACGCGGGGTGCGAGAACGAGTCGTGCAGGTGCCCCTGGATCGACACGAACGCGCGGTAGTCCGCCTTTTCAAACGTCCACATCTGCGGCGTGATGTCGAACACGCTGTGGAAGCCGCTCGCGAGCACGCGCGCCGCGGGATCCACGTGGAGCTCCCAGTAGAGCTCGTCCTCGAAGCGGAAGTTCGCGACGCCGTCCGTGATCGGGTGCGTCGTGTCCGTGAAGTAGAGGTCGGTCGTGCCTTCCTTGTACTTGGAGTGCCCGTGTTCCCACGCGCCGCCGACGACCGTCTTGAACCACTGCGGATCGTCGCCGCACACCGCGTCGTGCAGGAACACGAGCCCGCCGCCGCGCGCGAGGTACGCCTCGAGGTGCGTGCGGTCGTTACCGCGGATCGACGCACCATCGGCGGCGTAGCTCACGAGGACGTCCGTGCGCTCGAGCTCCTCCTTCGTCGGGAAGCGCAGCGCGCCCTCGACGACGGCGCCGCGCGCTTCGAGCAACGGCTCCCACTCCGCGACGAAGCGCGGGTGGTCGTGCTGCCCCGGGCCGTGCGTCTTCGGGCCGCCGCGCAGGAAGACGCGCAGCGGAGCTGCGGCGTTCGCCGACGCAGGGCGCTCCGTCGCCGCGCTCGGCGCCGTCGCGTCGCTCGCGGACGCCGCGGGAGCCGGCGACGCGCCCCGCGCCGCGGACGTTGCGTGCTCGCTCCAACTCGACTCCGCCCCGCGCTCCCGGGCTTCCGCGCCGGCGCGTGCGCGCTCGGCCTTGGGCTTCGGCCGCGCACAGGTCGCGACGCCGAGCGCCGCGAGGACCAAGACGAGGAGGACGAGGACGGCGTGGGGGAGGCGCTGCATCGTGGCGGAAGTCTAGCGACGGAGCGCGTCGACGGGTCGCCCGCGGCGCGCCGCGTCCCTAGAATGCGCGCGCTCGAGGGATCGAGCGCTCCCCATGGCCGTCTACCTCCTCGCGACGCTCGACACGAAAGGCGACGAGGCCGACTTCGTGCGGCGCGAGCTCGCCGCGCGCGGGGTCGCGGTCGTGCTCGTCGACACGGGGTGCCTCGGCGCGCCGCGCGTGCGCGCGGACGTGACGCGCGAGCAGGTCTTCGCGGTCGCGGGCACCACGCTCGATGCGGTCCGCGCGCGCGGCGACCGCGGCGAGGCCGTCACGCTCGCGGCGCAGGGCGCGACGGAGCTCGTCCGCGCGGCGCACGAGCGCAATGAGCTCGACGGCGTGCTCGGCCTCGGCGGCGGCGCGGGCACGACGATCGGCACGGCGGCGATGCGCGTGCTCCCGATCGGCGTGCCGAAGCTGATGGTGAGCACGCTCGCGTCGGGCGAGACGTCGCACTTCGTCGGAACGAAGGACGTGTGCATGCTGCACGCGGTCGCCGACATTGCCGGCCTGAACCGCATCAGCCGCGCGGTGCTGTCGCGCGCGGCGCAGGCGATGGCGGGCATGGCGCTCGCGGGGCCCCTGCGCGCGGACGCGGGCGACAGGCCGCTCGTCGCCGCGTCCATGTTCGGCGTCACGACGCCGTGCGTCGAGCGCGCGCGCGCGGTGCTCGAGGCGGCGGGCTACGAGGTACTCGTCTTCCACGCGACGGGCAGCGGCGGTCGCACGCTCGAGGCGCTGGCGGAGAGCGGGATGCTCGACGGCGTGCTCGACGTGACGACGACGGAGCTCGCGGACGAGCTCGTCGGCGGCGTGTTGAGCGCCGGCCCCGACCGCGTGACCGCGGCGGGGAAGCGCGGCGTGCCGCAGGTCGTCAGCGTCGGCGCGCTCGACATGGTCAACTTCCACGCGCGCGCGACGGTGCCCGCGAAGTTCGCGGACCGCCGATTCTACGCGCACAACGCGAACGTGACGCTGATGCGCACGACGCCCGCGGAGAACGCGGAGCTCGGCCGCCGGCTCGGCGCGAAGCTCGCCGCGTCGCGCGGCCCCACGGAGCTCTTCTTCCCGCTGCGCGGCGTCAGCGCGATCGAGCAGGTTGGCCAACCGTTCGACGACCCCGCCGCGCGCAAGGAGCTCCTCGCCGGCCTGCGCGCGACGCACGGCGCCGTGCCGCTGCACGAGCTCGACCTGCACGTCAACGACGCCGCGTTCGCCGAGGCGATGGCGACGAAGCTGCTCGAGTTGATGCGCTCCGCGACGAAGAAGCCCCGCTGATCCCGGCGCGCGCGGAATCGACCGCGCGCGACCGCGCTCCCCCCCTCCGCCATGAAGCACCTCCTCACGCTCCTCGCGACCTCCGCCCTCCTCGCCCTCGCTCCGTCCTGCTCGAAGGACGCGGGCTCGACCGCGAACGTGCCGACGAACTCGCCGCCGAAGGCGATCACGATCTGGTGGTTCCAGTGGGCGCCGGCCGACGGGCTCGCGGAGCTCGGGCGTGAGTTCCAGAAGGAGACGGGCATCGCGGTCAACGTCGAGCAGATCCCGCTCGCGTCCTACCAGGAGAAGAGCTTCCTCGAGTTCGGCAACGCGCGCTCGCGCTTCGACATCCTCATCGGCGACAGCCAGTGGATCGGGCGGGGTGCCTCGAAGGGGCTCTACCTCGAGCTCACCGACTGGCTGCCGACCGTCGTCGACTTGAAGACGATCCACGATCGCGCCGCGAAGTACCTCTGCGAGTACCCCGAGGGCAGCGGCAAGTGGTTCGCGGCGCCGTGCGAGACGGACGCGATCGGGCTCGCCTACCGGAAGGACTGGTTCGAGGACCCGAAGGAACAGGCCGCGTTCCAGGCCCAGTACGGCCGCGCATTGAAGGTGCCCGACACGTGGGAGGAGTTCCGCGACGTCGCGACGTTCTTCCAGCGGCCTGCGGAGAAGCGCTACGGCTGCGCGATGCCGAGCGACCGCAGCTACGACGGGCTCACGATGGGCGTGCAGAACCTCTTGTGGAGCTTCGGCGGCGCGTGGCACGCGGAGGGCTCGAACGCCGTGAAGGGCCACCTCGACACGCAGGGCACCGCCGACGCGATCGAGTTCTTCAAGACGCTGATGAAGCTCGGCCCCAACGGTTGCGAGCGGCTCGACTACGGGCAGGTGCTCGAGGCCTTCGACAACGGCTCGACCGCGATGTTGCTCAACTACTTCGCGTTCTTCCCCGGCATCGAAAAGAAGTGGGGCGACAAGGTCGGGTTCGCCGTCGTGCCGGGTCACGGCGGGAAGCGCGTCGCGTCGCTCGGCGGGCAGGGCCTGTCGATCTCGACCAAGGCGCCGAAGGCGTCGCAGGACGCGGCGAAGCAGTTCATCGCGTGGTTCCTGAAGCGCTCGACGCAGGAGCAGTGGATCACGAAGCCCGCGGGCTTCACGGCGAACGCGGAGATCCTGGCCAGCGACGCGTTCCGAAAGGCGACGCCGTACAACGCGCCGTTCGCCGCGTCGGTCGACACGATGCGCGACTTCTGGAACGTGCCGTGCTTCAACGAGCTGCTCGCGGTGACGCAGCGCTACGTCGGCATGGCCGTCGACGGCGAGATGCCGACGATGGAGGCGCTGAAGAAGCTCGCGGAGGAGAAGGAGCGCATCTTGAAGGAGAACGGGCTCCTCTGACGGCCGTCGGAGCGCCCGCGGCGTCCGTTCGCCGACGAAGCTGCTGCGTCCGCGCCGCCTGCTCGTCGACGAGGCCGCGGCGCCCGCGCGCGGCGCGGTCAGCGCGTCGTGCTCCGTGCGCGGCTCCACGTCATCGCGAGCCGAACGAGGATCCCGAGCCCAACGACGATCCCGACGTTGCGGAACTCGACGCCCGCGACGCTCGTGAACAACCACGCGATCGCGAGCAGCGCGCCCGCGATCGTGATCGTCCCGCCCGGCACGCGGAAGCGGGCTCCGTCCTCGCCCGCGCGCCGCCGCAGCACGGGCACCGCCGCGCACGTCGCCGCGTAGGTGACGAGGCGCGCGAGCGTGCTCATCGACACGGCGCCCAGGAACGAGCCCGACAAGGACAGGGCGAGCACCGCCGCCGTCGTCGCCAGGATCGCGACGTGTGGCGTGTGGAAGCGCGCGTGCGTCGCCGCGAACGCGCGCGGGAGCTCGCCCTGCTCGCCGAGTGCGAAGAGCATGCGCGGCGTCGCCAGCGTGATCCCGTTCAAGGTGCCCGAGATCGACACCAGCGCGCCGACGGCGATGAACACGCCGCCGGCCGGGCCGAGGAAGCGCTCGGCGGCCTCCGCGAGCGGCCGCGTCGAGGCCGCGAGGCCCTCGTGCGTGCCGATGCAGACGAACTGCACCGCGAGGTAGAGCGGCGCCACGATCGCGAGCGACGTCAACGCCGCGAACGGCAGGTTCCTGCGCGGGTCGACGACCTCGCCCGCTGGGATCACGGCCGACTCGAAGCCGGTGAACGCGAACACGAGCAGGAGCACCGCCTGCGAGATCGACTCGACGTTCGGCGGCGTGGAGAAGTCGAAGCGCGCTCCCTCGACGTGCGCGAGGCCGAGTACGACGAAGGCGAGGAGGGGGACGAGCTTCGCGACGGTGAACACGTCGCCGACGAGAGCGGCGCGCCGGACGCCGACCAGGTTGACCGCCGCGAGCGCGAGCACGAGCACCGTGATCACCGCGGCGCGCGCTCCGCCCTCCTTCGCTTCCGGGAAGACGTGCGCGAGGTAGTCCGCGAACAGGTTCGCGAGCGCGGCGAAGGCGGTCACGCGCGAGAGCCACACGAGCCAGCTCACGCTCGACCCGACCCACGGGCCGAACGCCTCGCGCGCGTAGAGGCCCGGGCCGCCGCTCTTGTCGAACCGACTGCCCGCCTCGGCGAAGGCGAGCACGATCCCGAGCACGACGAGCGCGCACAGGGCGTACGCGAACAGGCCGTACGCCCCGACGAGCGCGTGCACGCGCGACGGCAGCCCGAAGATCCCCGCGCCGATGATCCCGTTCAGGAACAGCGCCACGAGGTCCCACCGGCGGATGCCGCGCACGGGCGCGCTCGGGGCGGACGGGAGGGGAGCGGTCATGCGTGCGGTCGTCCGGCGCGGCGCGGGGATCCTCGCACCCCGGACGCCCGCGGGCCAGACCGCGGTGCGCGGGCTCGGGGCGACCGAGTGCGCGGAATCGGGCGCTTTCCCTGAAAGGCGGCGCCGGCGCGGGGACAGACGAGGACGACCCCGAACCCCGTCCCCAGGAGAGCACTCGTGCGCCACCTCGTCCCCACCCTCGCCTTCCTGTTCCTCGCCCCGGCCCTCCACGCCGAGCAGTTCTTCGTCTCGACCAACGTCGGCGGCCCGATCCCGGCGGTCGGCACGGGCGGCGGCGGCGCGTGGCCGACGACGCTTCCGGCGGACCCCGCGACCTCGTCGATCACGCTCACGCACGAGGTCGGAGCCATCTACAGCATCACCATCTCGGGCCTCGTGCACACGAGCGCCGGGGAGCTCCACGCCGCGCTCCGCGCGCCGAACGGCGTGTTCCACAACCTCTTCGTCCGTTCGGGCTTCGACGGCGCGTCGACGTGGAACCAGGGCGACTTCGTCAACTCGAGCCTCGTGCTCCTCACGAACGGTGCCACGCCGTTCCCCGGCGGAACGAACACGAACATCGTCACGGGCAACTACACGCAGGATTTCGGCACCTCCGGCGCGCCGCCCGCGCCGTGGCCCAACGGGACGGCGGGGGTCGTCAACACGCCGCTCAACGGGGTGTTCGGCCTCGCGGGGACGTGGACGCTCTTCGTGTGGGACTGGGAGACGGGCAATAGCGGGAGCTTCACGGGGTGGGCGATCAGCGGCGAACGCCCCTCGATCACGCCGACCTGCTTCGGCGACGGCACGACGCTCCCGTGCCCGTGCGGGAACACGGGGCTTCCCGCCCACGGCTGCAACAACTCGTCGAACACCGGCGGGGCGATCCTCACGGCGAGCGGCACGTTCACGCCCGACACGATCGTCCTCACGTCGACCGGCGAGCGCCCGACGTCGCTCACGATCTTCGTGCAGGGCGGCCTCGGCGCGGCGAGCCCCTTCGGCGACGGCGTCGGCTGCCTCGCGGGGACGCTGCAGCGGCTCTACGTGAAGAGCGCGATCGGCGGCGTCGCCTCGGCGCCTGGCCCGGGCGACCTCACGATCCGACAGCGCTCGCAGGCGCTCGGCGCGCCGCTCGCGCACGGCACGTTCCGCATCTACCAAGCCTACTACCGCGACGTCAGCTCGACGTTCTGCCCGGGCGCGACCTTCAACGTCTCGAGCGGCTTGCGGATCGTCTGGCCGTGATCCGGGAGCGGAGCTCGATTCGCTCCTTCGCGCGCCGCGTCGAATCGCCGGCGTTCGACGAGGGCGCGGCGCGTCGTGCGCTCGCATCGACAGCGTCGAGCGCGGCGGCTAGCATCGCTCCGAGGCCCTCGCGGGCCTCGCTGCGCGCATGGCGTCCTCCGGAAACGACGAGTGGATCACGACCTCGACGGTGCTCCACCGTCTGTCCGACTTCACCGACCGCAGCGCGTGGGAGCGCTTCGCCGAGCGCTTCCACCAGCCGATCCAGGCCTTCGCGCGCAAGCAGGGGCTTGCCGAGAACGAGTGCGAGGACGTCGCGCAGGACACGCTGCTCGCGTTCGCCGAGGCCTACCGGCGCGGCGACTACGACCCGTCGAAGGGCCGTCTCTCGAGCTGGCTCTTCGGCATCGCATGGCGTCGCATCGATCACGCGCGCCGCAAGCTCGACCGCCGCGGCGCACACGAGGAAGGCGCGTTCGAGAGCCAGCTCCACGGCGGCGTCGAAGGACCGCCCGCGCGCAGCGCCGAGTGGCAGGAGCTCTGGGAGCGCTCGATCCTCGAGCATTGCCTGCGCCAGGTCCGCAAGGAGTTCGAGCCCGCGACGTTCCGCGCGTTCGAGATGCTCGTGCTCGAACACCACCCGATCGAAGCCGCGGAGGCGGAGCTCGCGATGACGAAGAACGCCCTCGCGATCGCGAAGCACCGCGTGTCGACGCGCTTGCGCGAGCTCGTGCGCGAGTGCGACGAGGTCCGGCCGTGATCCCGGAGCGCTGCCCCGAGCTCTTCGAGCTCGAGGAACTCGTGCGCGGCCGTCTCGACCACGAGTCGGCGACGCGGCACTCGTCGCACGCGTACGAATGCGAGTCGTGCTCGCTGAAGCTCGCGCAGGTGCGCGAGAACCTCGCGCTCGAGGACCAGCTCGGGCGCGTGCTCGCGGGCTCCGGACCCGTGCGCGCGGCGTTCCCCGACGTCGACGGCTTCCGCATCGTGCGCGAGCTCGGCCGCGGCGGCATGGGCGTCGTGTACGAAGCGGAGCAGCTCTCTCCGCCGCGTCGCGTGGCGCTCAAGGTCGTGCGCGGCAGCCAGTACGTCGACGCGACGACTTTGAAGCTCTTCCAGCGCGAGATCCGCGTGCTCGCGCGCCTCGAGCACCCGAACGTCGCGGCGCTCTACGACGCGGGCTGCACGAGCGCGGGCGAGCACTGGTTCGCGATGGAGCTCGTCCGCGGCGAGCCGCTGTCGCGCGCCGCGCGCGGCTTGAGTCGCGCGCAGCGCCTCGAGCGGTTCCTCGACCTGTGCGCCGCGATCGACTGCGCGCACCAGCGCGGCGTCATCCACCGCGACCTGAAGCCGTCGAACGTGATGGTGGACGCGGAGGGGCGCCTCAAGGTGCTCGACTTCGGCCTCGCGAAGATCACGGACCAGGACGTCGCGCAGTCGTCGCTCGTCACGGAGGTCGGCGCGATCCGCGGGACGCTCGCGTACATGAGCCCCGAACAGGCGCGCGGCGACCCGGCGGCGATCGACCTGCGGAGCGACGTCTATTCGCTCGGCGTGATCCTCTACGAGCTCCTCACCGATCGTCTGCCGATCGACGTGTCGGGCGTGCACCTCGCGGAGGCCGCGCGCCGCATCGCGGAGACGGCGCCCGCTCGGCCCTCCGCGCTCGACGCGGCACTGCGCGGCGACCTCGAGACGATCGTGCTCGCCGCGCTCGAGAAGGAGCCCGCGCGGCGCTACGCGAGCGCGGCGGCGCTGGCGGAGGACGTGCGGCGCTTCCTCGCGCGCGAGCCGATCCTCGCGCGTGCGCCGAGCGGCGTGTACCAGCTCTCGCGGCTCGTTGCGCGACACCAGCTCGCGGCGGCGCTCCTCGGGACGCTCTTCGTCGTGTCCGTGGGCACCGCGGTGTGGACGTCGTTGCTCTACGCACGCGAGTCGGACCTGCGCACGGACGCCGAGTCGAAGACGCGCGAGGCGGACCTCGCGCGCGCCGCGGAGACACAGGCCAAGCTCGCCGCGCAGTCGGCGGAGACGCGCGCGCAGGACGAAGCCCGGCGCGCGGAGAAGGAGGCGGACCGCGCGCACAAGGAGGCGAAGACGGCGCTGCGCGTGCGCGACTTCCTGCTCCAGCTGTTCGAGGCCGCCGACCCCGAGCAGCTCGACCAGGGCGACGTCACCGCGCGCGAGATGCTCGATCGCTCGGCGAAGACGATCGCGGAGCTCGACGACGAGCCCGAGGTCGGGTCCGCGATCGCGAGCGTGCTCGGCTCCGCGTACATGCACCTCGGGCTCTACCGCGACGCGCGCCCGCTGCTCGAGCGCGCGGTCGAACTGCGGCGCGCGCTCCCGGACGCCGATCCCGCGCCGCTCGCGGAGTCGTTGAGCCAACTCGGCGTCTTGCACGCCGCATCGGGCGACTTCGCGGCCGCCAGCCAAGCGCACGCGGAGTCGATGGCGATCTACGAGCGCATCGAGCCCGACGGAGGCCTCGGGCGCGCGTCGGCGACCATGATGCTCGCGCAGCTGGAGAAGCTCTCCGGCAACATCGTCGAGGCGGAGCGGCGGACGCGCGAAGCGATCGCGATGCGCGAGCGCTTCGGCGACACGACGAGCGACGCCATGTTCGGCGCCAAGTCGACGCTTGCGATGGTCCTGCACCAGCAGCGCCGCGACGACGAGGCGGAGGCGCTCACGAGCGAGCTCGTCGAGCAGCGCCGCAAGAAGGACGGCCGCAGCCTGCGGCTCGCGGTCGCGATCTCGAACCTGGGCCTCGCGAAGCTCGCGCGCGGCAAGGGTGCGGAGGGCGAGCCGCTCGTGCGCGAGGCGTACGAGCTGCACCTCGCGATCCTCGGGCCCGACAACCCGTCCTTGGCGGGCGCGCACTCGAACCTCGCCTGGGCGTGCGACGTCGCGGGGAAGCTCGACGAGTCGCTCGAGCACTACCAGAAGGCGATCGCGATCTGCGAGCAGCACCGGGACACGCAGCTCGCGCTCCTCGGCGTCGCGTACAAGAACCTCGCGAAGCTGCGCCTGAAGCGCAAGGAGCTCGCCGAGGCCCGCGACGCGTGCCGAAAAGCGATCGAGATCCGCGAGTCGATCACGCCGATCGACGCGCCCGCCGCGGCGGACTGCTACGACAACATGGGGCAGATCGAACACGCGCTCGGCGACGAAGCCGCCGCCGTGGAGTGGACGCAGAAGGCGCTCGACGTCTACGAGCGCGAGTTCGGCGACGACAACCTCCGCACGGCGATGGTGCGGTTGAACCTTGGGGTCCTGTTCGCCTTCCAGCAGAAGTGGACCGAGTCGGAGGAGACGATGCTGGCGGCGTTCCAAGTCCTCGAGCGCTTCAAGGACGCGAACCCGCCGGCCTACCGCGGCGCGGCGAACTGGCTCTCGAAGCTGTACGACCGGCTCGGCAAGGCCGAGGAGTCCGCGAAGTACAAGACGCTCGCGAAGACCCCGTGAACGAGCGCGCCGCGCGACCCTGGGCCGCACGGCGCGCTCGAGCGAGATCGCGCGAGCTCAGCGCGACCAGTTCAGCACGACGGCGTTCGCCGTGTTGAACGTGGCGCTCGTGCAGTAGCTCGCGGCGTTGCGATACCAGACCTGGTAGATGCGGTAGCCGCCTTCCGGGGGGACGCCGCCGCGCTGACTGATCGGCAGGTCGCCCGGCTGCGGGATCGTCGCGGCGTTGCCGGTCGCCGCGTGCGCGCCGACGCGCACCAGCGTGCCCGAAGCGCAACGCACGCCGTCCCCGAAGGGCACGCCCGGATCCTCGCTCGTGCCCTGGAAGAAGAGGCAGAGCACGTTCGACGGGACGCCGTCGACGCGCAGTCGCGTCGTGTCGCCGTTCGTCGCGACGCGACCGTCCAGGTAGGTGAGGGACGCGCCCGCCGAGTACACGGAGTTCGCGCACCCACGGCCCGTCGCGCCGACGTTGCCACAGGGGCAGGGCGCGGCCGTCCCGTCGCCGGGGCAGGCCAAGCTCCACGTGCCGCCGACCGTCGAGTCGAACAGCGCGCCGTCCACGTCGTGGTCCTGCGAATTCTGCTCGAAATCGTACAGCGCCATGAAACGATGCGTCGAGCTGCCGAGCGAGTGCTGCGCGCTGACTTGCGGTCGCCGCTCGCTGAGTCCGAAGTTCCAGAGGAGCTGGTGGGGCTGCGAGAGCGCGATCGTGTTGCCAGCGAGGAACAAGTCGGTGACGTGGACCGCGAAGAAGGTCGGGTAGAACGTGTCCGTCTCGGCATAGGCGAGCAAGAAGTGCTCTCCGTCGCAGTCGATGTCCGGTTCGATCTGCTGGAGCGACTGGAGCCCCAAGTTCTCCATCGCCGTGACGTTCGCGGTCTGCAGCCACGTCGTGCCGTCGAACGCCGTGGCCCAGATGTCCGGGTTCGAGCCCGCGTTCTGGCGGCGCTGGTACGCGATCACCGATCGACGGGTCCCGCGCATCGGGCTCGATGCGGTCGGCCGGCTGTCGTACGCGATCCCGAACGAAGTCACGCCGAACGGACCGTCGACGAGCAGTCCGTCGTAGCGCACGTGCGCCGCGTAGATGTCGCCATGGTAGAGGACGTCGGAGCGCGTCCACGCGATGAGCCACTCGTTCGTGTCGTTCGACTTCGAGATGCTCGGTGTCACGTCGGGCGTCAGCGGCACCGACGCCATGAACGCGACGTTCGTGCTCACCTGCGCGGCCGAGTTGACCAGTCGGTAGGCGACGCGCTTGTCCGTGGACGAGACGTCCTGCTCCCACACGACGCAGTAGTACGACGGTTCACCCGGAAACGGGTCTCCGCCGACGTCGGGCAGGATCTTGTTGCCCGCGCTCGCGTCGGAGACGTCGAACTGCGCGCTCTGCACGAAGATCGCCCCCGAGGGCTCGATCGTGCGGCCCTTCACGATCCGGTTCAGGCCGCTCTCGACTTCCGCGACGACCAAGAACTGCTGCGCGGCTGCGAGGTTCGCGCACCGCGGCGAGTGCCAGGCGACCGTCGTGAAGTCGACGGTGCCCGTCAGCAGCACGGCGCCGTTCGCGGACAGGAACTTCGCGTAGATGTCCGTGTCCGTCGCGGAGTACGTCTGTTCGTAGACGACGAGCCAGCCCTGCTCCGTCGGATCCCACGCGACATCGGGCGAGAACGTGTCCGAGGTCGTGCTCTCGACGTGGATGAGGCTGATCACGGGGTCGATCACGACGGGCCACGCGGCGCGAGCGAGGAACTCGGCGCCGACGCGCAAGACGATCGCGCCGTCGTCGAAGCGCGGCTCGATCTCGGCGCTGTGCCCGCGCGCGTCGATCACCGTTCCGCGGCCGTAGCGCACGACGCCGAGCTCGGAGCGGAAGGCGAGGCCTCCGCCTTCCTGGACGGCCTCCATTTCGCCGGTCGCGGGGATGCGCAGGACGAGCTCACCCGCGCGCGGAAGGCGGTCGAACACGAAGAGCTGCTCGATCTGCTTCGGATCGAGCTCGTACGCCTCGACGAACGCTCCGCGATCGAGCTCGACGCGCTCGCCGATCCGCTCGGCCGCCGCTCCACGCGCGAACGCGAGCTCCTCGCCGCCGACCGTGACGCGCTCCGGCGTGAAGTCGAACGGGACGTTGCGCGGCGCGCGCGGCCCGAGGCGCGGGAACCACGTGGCGCCCGCCGCGTCGAAGCGCATCTTCCAGTTCGTGCCCGCGGCCCACAGGGCGCCGTCGCCGGGCCGGTCGAAGTGCACCTGTTCGTCCGGCGCGGCGCGGAGCGCGGCGAGCGCTTGCGGAGTCGGCGCTGCAGGCGGCGCGTCGACGGTCGTCGTGCTCGCGCGCAGCGCGGAGCGGTCGCGGGTCGGTGCGGTGCGTTCGTCGGCCGACGCCGCGAGGGCGAGGAGCACGATTCCGGACAGGGGGCCGATCCAGGGGCGGGACGCAGGGGGCTGGTGAGATCGCATGGAGGTCGCTCGTGGGCTTGGGACGGGGGCGGTCCCTCCGGCTCCAGCCGGCGGCCGTGGCCCCTGGAGTCGGACCTGCACGGCGCCGCGGCTCGCGACCGAACTTCTTGGATTCGTCGCGGAGAGCGTCAGCGGTCGAGCGAGAGCTCGAGCTCCGCCGCGTCGGCGAGCGCTCGCAGCTCCGCGTGCTCGGGTGCGATGCCGAGCCCGGTCTGCGCGGCCTCGAGCGCCGCCTCCGGCTCGCCGACGGCCGCAAGGCAGCGAGTGAGCACCGTCCAGGCCGCGACGTCGTCGGGTCGGTAGGTCGCCCACGCGCGAGCCGCTTCGAGCGCTTCGGGCGCTGCTCCGCGCTCCAGGCGGAGCAGCGCGAGCGCGGAGAGCAAGAGCGGCTCGCGCGGCGAGAAGCCCAGCGCTGCCGCGAGCTCCACCTCCGCCGCCGCGCCGTCGCCTCGCTCCCGGTCGACGAGCGCGAGGTTCGCCCACGTCTCGAACATCGGTCGGACGCGGAGCGCGCCCGACAGCGCCGCGCGGGCGTCGTCGAGGCAGCCTTGTTCCCAGCGCACGAGCCCGAGCGAGTTCCACGCGTCCGCGTCGCCGGGATCCAGCTCGATCGCGCGCCGGAGCGCGCTCTCGGCGCCGTCGAGGTCGCGCACCGCCATGCGGGCGTTGCCCAGGACCTGGTGAGGCGCGCCCCAGTCCGGATCGAGCGCGACGGCGCGCTCGAGGATCGGGATCGCGCGCGCGGGGTCGATTGCGTACAGCGCCGAGCCGGCGGTGAAGAGCGCGCGCTCCTGGTCGGGCCACAGGACGCACAGCGCGCCCGCGGCCGCGCGGATCGCGGCCTCGTCGTGCGCGGCCATCGCGGCGCGGGCACGCTCGAGCTGGTACACGAGCCGCGACGTGCGCGAGCGCGCGACGGCCTCTTCGAAGCGGGCGAGGGCGAGCTGGGCGAGCGGCTGCCGTTCGTGTCGCGGGCTGAGCTCGAGCTGATTCGAGAGTCGCATGCCGTCGACGAAGAGCTCCAACGCGGGCGCCGTCGCGTACCAGTCCTCGGGCAAGATCACGTCGGGACGTTCGCCCGCGGCGAGCGCGCGCAGCGCGAGGAACGCCGGCGTGCTCGGCGCCGCATCGAGCACGCGCGCGGCGTCGGCGGCGCGCTTCTCGCGGAGCCGAACGAGCGCCATGCCCGCGATGGCCTCGGCGTTGCCCGGCTCGATCGCCTCGGCGCGCTCGAACGACTCGAACGCCTCGGGGAGCCAGAAGCACGCGAGCTGCCCGTAGCCGTCCTGGAGCGCCTGCTCGAGCCGCTGCGCGTCCGTCAACCGTTCGGCGGCGCGCACCGCAGCACGGCCCTGGAGCCAGATGCCCGTCGACAGCGCCGCGGCGAGCGCCGCCACCGCGAGCAGCGACAGGAGCACGACCTGACGCGGCTCGCGGCGCGCCCAGCGCAGGATGCGTCCCGTCATCGGCACGGGACGCGCGAGGATCGGCCGGCCCTCCGCGCACGCCTCGAGGTCGTCCGCGAGCGCCTGCGCGGTGCGGTAGCGCCGCGCGGGCTCGCGCTCCATCGCCGTGGCGACGACGACGGCGAGGTCGCGCGGCACGTCGCGATTCCACGCGCGGACGTCGGACGCCGCCGCGGACTCGATCGCGCGGAAGAGCGCCACCGGCGTCGCGCCTTCGAACGGACGCCGCAGCGACAGCGCCTCGTACAGCGTGACGCCGAGCGCGTACACGTCGCTCGCGGCGTCGGGGCGGGTGCGTTCGCCGCTGACGAGCTCGGGCGCCAGGTAGGCCGGCGTGCCCGCGGTCTGGCCGGTGCGCGTCAGCGTCGCGGCCTCGCCTTCCTCGCCGATGGCGAGCCCGAAGTCGAGCAGGACCGGCGCGCCGTCCGCGGCCACGAGCACGTTCGACGGCTTCACGTCGCGGTGCACGACGCCTTGGCCGTGCGCGTAGTGGAGCGCGCGGGCGACGCGGGCGAGGCAGGACGCGAGCGCGAGCACGTCCTCGCGTCCGCGCGCGGGGCCGGGCAGGACCTGCGCGACGCCCAGCGCGCGTTCGCGGGCCTCCGAAATCGCCTGAGCGAGCGTGCGACCTTCGACGAGGCGCATCGCGATCCAAGGTTGGTCGACCTCGACGCCCGCGCCGTACACCGTCGCGATCCCGGGGTGGTCGAGCCGCGACGCGAGCTGCGCCTCGCGGCGGAAACGCGCGCGGGCGGACGGGCTCGCGAGCGCGTCGGGCGGGAGCAGCTTGAGCGCCACGCGCCGACCGAGCGGCTCCTCGACGGCCTCGACGACGATGCCCATGCCGCCGCGCCCGAGCTCGCGCACGACGCGGAAGTCGGCGACGCGTTCGGGCAGCTCGTGTGCGTCGTCCGTGCCGGACGTGGCCTCCTCGAGCGCGAGCAGCACGTCCAGCGCGGCCGGGAGGTCGGCGCCGAGCTCCGCGTGCTCCTTCGCGAACGCGCGCGGGTCGACGCGCCGGCCAGACTTGCGGAGGGCGAGGAACCGTTCGATCGCGGCCTCGACCGAATCGGGCCGGTCGTTCACGCGCCCTCCGACACGACGCCGGAATGCAGCGCTTCGAGCGCGGGCCGCAGGCGCAGGAGCGCGCGCACGAAGCGCTTGCTCGCCGCGGCGGGTTCGATGGCGAGCTCCGCGGCGGCGTCCTCGTTCGACAAGCCCTCGAAGTGGCGCAGCGCGACGATCTCGCGGTCGAGCTCGTCGAGCTCCTCCAGCGCGGCGAGCACGCGCGCGCAGAGCTCCGCACGGTGCGCTCCCTGCGATGGCGAGGTCGCGCTCGCGACGAAGAGCTCCGCCGCGCTCGCGGCGCTGACGCTGGGGCGGCTCTCGGTGAACTCCTCGCGCTGTGCGTCGCGCGCGCCCGTGCCGAGGTGGCGTCGCTGGGCCGTCGCGAGGGCCTGCACCGCCGTCAGGCGCAGCCACACGCGGAAGGGCGGCTCTCCGCGCGCGCTCCAGGCCTCGAAGCGCCGGGCGGCCTCGAGCCAAGCCTCCTGCACGACGTCAGCGGGATCGAGACGGCGGCGGAGGCGCGCGTCGAGGCGCAGCTCGACGAGCCGGAGGAGCCGCGCTTCGTGCGCCTGGAAGAGCTCGGACAGCGCCGCCGCGTCGCCGCCGCGAGCGCGCGTCAAGAGTCCATCCGTGCGGTCGGCGTCCATGGCGCCTCCGATTGTAGGGGCGCGGCCCGCGGCGCGCTGTAGGGCGGTCCGTCGGCGACCACGGACGCCGCCAGTGCCTTGGCCGCTGGATCGCGAGCGGGTATGAACGGGCCCCATGCGAACGGAAGGTGGTGGCGCACTCCGCTGGGCCCTCGTCGGCCCGACGTTGCTCTTGCTCGTCGCGTTCAACGTCTTCCCGCTCGCGTACAACGTCTTCCTCTCCTTCACGAACGCGGAGCTCGTCGGCGAGGGCGCGCGCTCCGTCGGCGGCGCGAACTACGCGCGCGTCTTCGACGACCCGTTGTTCGCGGCCGCGTTGCGCCGGACGGCCCTGTTCGTCGTCGTCGCCGTCGGCGTCGAGCTCGTGATCGGCTTCGGGCTCGCGCTCGCACTGAAGCGCGACTTCCGCGGGAAGGCGTTCGTGCTCACGACGCTGCTCGTGCCGATGATGCTGTCGCCGGCGGTGATGGGGCTGTACTGGAGCCTGATCCTGAACGGGAACTACGGGCTCCTGAACCAGGTTCTGGCGGGGCTCGGCCTGGGCGAGCCGCAGTGGCTGACGGACCGCGACCTGAAGTTCTGGTCGATCGTGCTCGTCGACGTCTGGATGTGGACGCCGTTCATGATGCTGATCGCGCTCGCGGGGCTCTCGTCGATCCCGCCGTCGATCTACGAGGCCGCAGCGATCGACCGTGCGGGCGCGTGGACGACGTTCCGGCGCATCACGTTGCCCTTGTGCGCGCCGCTGCTCGGACTCGCCGTGCTCTTGCGCGCCACCGACGCGCTGAAGCAGTTCGACCTCGTCATGGCGATCACGGGGCCGAACGACGGAGGGACGCAGACGTTGTCCGCTCTGCTCTACCAGATCGTCTTCCGCGACGGGAAGGTCGGACTCGGTAGCGCCTATGCGATCCTCGTGCTCGTCGTCGTGATGGCGCTCGCGACGGTGTTCACGCGCTACGTCGATCGCCTGCGCGGCGCGGAGGCCGTGCGATGATCCGGTCGAGAGCGAGCGTGCGGGGCCGGACTGCGACGACACGCGGACGCCGAGGTGCGCGATGAGGCTCGTGCGCGTCCTCGTGCTCGTCGTCGGCTTCCTGTGCGCGGGTCTGCCGCTCGCGTGGATGGCGCTGTCCTCGGTCAAGGAACGCGCCGACACGATCGCGCAGCACCCGAAGGTCCTTCCGTTCGCGACGACGACGCCCGCGCCGGAGTCGCTCGTGTTCGCGCCGACGACGGGCTCGTGGAGCGAGCTCGCGGTCGTCCACGCCGGCGCGCAGGCGTCGTTCTGGGAGCACCTCGGGAACAGCGTGCTGATCGGCGTGCTGTCGACCTTGTGCTCGGTGGTGCTCGGCACCGCGTGCGCGTACGGGTTCAGCCGCTTCCGCGTGCCGGGGGAGAAGGACTGGCTCTTCTTCGTGCTGTCGACGCGCTTCATGCCGCCGCTCGCCGTCGTCGTGCCCGTGCTGCTCATGTACCGCCAGCTCGACCTCGCGGGGACGCACCTCGGACTCGTCCTGCTCTACACCGTGTTCAATCTGTCGCTGTCGGTGTGGCTGATGAAGGGCTTCCTCGACGAGATCCCGCGCGCGTTCGAGGAAGCGGCGATGGTCGACGGCTACACGCGCGCGCAGGCCTTCGTGCGCGTCGTGCTCCCGGAGGCGCGCACGGGCATGGCCGTGACGGCGGTGTTCTGCTTGATCTCCGCGTGGAACGAGTACGGCTTCGCGATGACGCTGAACAGCTCCGGCGCCGTCACGGTGCCCGCGTACTTCGCGGGCCTCGCGGGCAACATCGAGGGCATGCCGTGGCCGCAGGTCGCGGCCGGCGCGATCGTGTTCGTCGCGCCGATCGTCGTGTTCACCGTGCTCGTGCGCAAACACCTGCTGCGCGGCATGACGTTCGGGACGATCAAGCAATGAAGGCCGCGGCGATCGAACGCGCGGCGCTCCTCGGCATGGCGCTCGGCGTCGCGCTCATGCTCCAGCCGTGGTGGGCGGGCGGCTTGCGCGTCGGCTTCTTCGCCACGCTCGCGTTCACCGTGCTCCAGATCGTCGCGGGGCACCTCCCGAGGGAAAGCGACCGGGGGGGACGCGCGTGAGCTTCCTCGTGCTCGAGCGCCTCGAGAAGACGTGGCCCGACGGCACGCGCGCGGTGAAGGCGATCGACCTCGCGATCGAGCCCGGCGAGTTCGTCGTGCTGCTCGGCCCGTCGGGCTGCGGGAAGACGACGACCTTGCGCATGATCGCGGGCCTCGAAACGCCGACGGCGGGACGCGTGCTCCTCGCGGGCGACGACGTCACGCGGCGCACGCCCGCCGAGCGCGACATCGGCTTCGTGTTCCAGTTCTACGCGCTCTACCCGCACCTGTCCGTGGCCGAGAACGTCGCGTTCCCGCTCGCGTGCGCGAAGGTGGCGCGCGCCGAGCGCGATGCGGCCGTCGCGCGCGTCGCCGAGCGCATCGGGATCACCGCGCTGCTCGCGAAGAAGCCGCGCCAGCTCTCGGGCGGCGATCAACAGAAGGTCGGCCTCGCGCGCGCGCTCGTGCGCAAGCCAGCGGTGTGGCTCATGGACGAGCCGCTTGGCACGCTCGATTCGTCCGAGCGCCTCGCGATGTGCGAGTTCCTCCGCGAGCAGCAGCTCGAGCAGCGCGTGCCGACCGTGTACGTGACGCACGACCAGGAAGAAGCGATGCGCCTCGCCGATCGCGTCGTCGTCATGGCGGAGGGGAGCGTGCTCCAGGCGGCGCCGCCCGCCGTCGTCTACTCCGATCCCGCGACGCTTTTCGTCGCGCGCTTCGTCGGCAGTCCGGGCATGAACCTCGTCGAGGGCGAGCTCGTCGACGGCGGCGGCGCGTTCCGGACCGCGGGCATGGCGCGTCCGCTCCCGCTCGCGGCGCGCGCGCGGTCCGGCCCGGTCGTGCTCGGCGCGCGGCCCGAGTTCGTGCGCTTCGACGCGTCGAGCCCGCTGCGCGGTCGCGTCGCCGTCGACGCGTTCCACGGCCCGTGCCGCTACGCGCACGTCGAGGGCGTGTTCGGCCGCGTCGCCGCGCGGCGCGGCGCGGAGGAGCGCGCGAGCCTCGGCGACGAAGTCGGCCTCGCGTTCGACCCCGCGGGCGTGCGGCTCTTCGACCCGGCGACGGGCGGGAGGCTCGCGTGAGCGCGGCCGTGCACGAGGGAATCAGGAGGCGGTCAGGAGCCCGCCGGGGAATCGGGAGGCGGTCATGAGCGCGCCGGAGAATCGCGAGGCGTTCGTGCGCCCGCCGGCTCTGGAGCTCCGAGGCGTGACGAAGCGCTTCGGCGCCGGCGCCTCGGCCGGGCGCGGCGCGCGCGCGCTCGACGGCGTCGACCTCGTGCTCGGCGAGCGCGAGTTCCTCGTCGTGCTCGGCCCGACCGGGGCGGGGAAGACGACGCTCCTGCGCACGATCGCGGGTCTCGAAACGCCCGACGCGGGAAGCGTGGCGCTCCACGGCCGCGACGCGCGCGCGCTCGCGCCCGCGGACCGCGACGTCGCGCTCGTGTTCCAGAACTTCTCGCTCTACCCGAGCGCCACCGTGCGCGAGAACCTGGCGTTCCCGCTCGCCGCGCCCGCGCGACGCCTCTCGCGCGCCGAGATCGACGAGCGCGTCGCCTGGGCGGCGAAGCTCTTGCACGTCGAGCGCCTGCTCGACCGCCCCGCGAAGAAGCTCTCGGGCGGCGAGATGCAGCGCGTCGCGATCGGCCGCGCGATCGTGCGGCGGCCGAAGCTGTTCCTGATGGACGAGCCGCTGACGAACCTCGACGCGAAGCTGCGCGAGGAGCTGCGCGTCGAGCTGCGCGAGCTCGCGCGGGAGCTCGAAACACCCGTGGTGTGGGTGACGCACGACCAGGCCGAAGCGTTGACGATGGCGGACCGCGTCGCGCTGCTCGTCGACGGGCGCATCGTGCAGACGGGGACGCCGGAGGACGTGTACGCGCGACCGAACTCGCCGCTCGCGGCGCGAGAGCTCGGCACGCCGCCGATGAACCTCTTCGACGTCGAACGGAAGGACGAACGCTGGATCACGGCGGACGGCGTCGAGCTCGCGCGCGCGGACGCGGGCGCGCCGGAGCGCGCGACGATCGGCGTGCGGCCCGAGCACGTCCTCCTCGACGGCGGGCCGAGCGACGCGGTCGTGCACGTCGTCGAGGACTGGGGCCCTTCGCGCGTCCTCTTCGCGCACGTCGGCGCGCACGCGTTGCACGTCCTCGCGCCGCGCGACTGCGCGCTCCGTGCCGGCGACCGGTTCCGTCCGACGTTCGACGTGCGCCGCGTCGTCGTCTGGCCGCGCGCGTGACGCGCGCCGCGAACGGAACAAGCGCGGAGCGGGGCGCTCTCTCACCCCGCTCCGCGCGCTTCGAGACAACCCCTCGCCGACGGTCGTGACCGCCGGCGCGGACGGATCACGGCGCCCAGCGGACCTGGACGGCGCTCGTGAAGTTGAAGGTCGACGGCGTGCAGAAGCTCGCCGCGTTGCGGTACCACGCCTGGTAGTAGCGCGTCGCGCCGGTCGCGGGGATCGCACCGCGCACGTGGAGGTCCGGGTCGCCCGTGTCCGGGTACTGCGCCGTGCCGCCGGACGCGGTCTTCGTGCCGAGGCGGATGATCGCGCCGGCGACGCAGATCAACCCGTCGCCGAGCGCGAGCGGCGTCGACTCCATCAGCGTCGTGCCCTGGAAGAACAGCACGGACGTCGTCGCCGGGACGTTGGACGCGACGAGGAACAGCGTGTCGTTGCCGACCGTGGGGAGACCGTTCGCGACCATCTCCGCGCCCGCGGTCGACACGGAGCTCGCGCAGCCACTGCCGGGCGCGCCCGTGTTGCCGCACGGGCACGGCGCGAAGACGCCGGACCCGTCGCAAGCGAGGATGCCGAACTCACGGCGGAAGCGCAGGATCGTCGAGCTGGGTTGGCCCGCGCCGGCGACGAAGAAGTTCGCGCCGAAGTGGTCGAAGGCGATCCCGCCCGCGATCGCGCGCGGCGCGGGGAGGAAGCTAGAGAGGTCCACGCCCGAGATCTGCGCGCCCGTCGACGTGTTCACCTCGATCAGGAAGCCCGTGTCCTCCGCGAGCACGTAGCACGCGCCCGTGTGCGGGTCGAACGCGAGGTCGATCATGCGCGAGGTCGTGCCGAGGATCGGCACGCTCGCGAGGATCGCTCCCGTCGACGGATCGAGTCGGCGCAGCGTCGTGCCGCCACCCGCCACGGTTCCGGAGGTGACCCACAGGTTGCCCGCCGTGTCGAACGCGGCGCCGGTGGCCTCGCGGCCCGCGCCGAAATCGGCGACGAGCGCACCGGCCTGGCTCACCCGCCCGCCTTCCGACTCGCCGAACGCGCTGAACACGACGACGTCGTGGGCCGCCGAGGCCGGCGAGATCGCGAGCGCGTCCGCGCCCAGGTTGAAGCCCGGGATCACGACGGGATCGACCGTCGACAGCAGCGCCCCGGTGAGCGGATTGAGCTCGTGCACGAGCCCGTTCGTGGATCCGTCGCAGATCCAGAGCTTGACCGCCCCGTTCTCGAACGCGAGGTCGCCGACGCTGCTCAGCCCCACCGCCGTGATGTCGAAGGGGGTGAGGGGGCTGAGGACGAGCTGGTCGGCCGCGGCGGGGAGTCCGAGGACGAGGGCTGCGAGGGCGAGGGGCAAGGAGTCGAGGTGTAGGCGCATGGGTGCTTGGGTTGGGGCCAGGAGGCCCGCCTGCGCCCGGCATGGAGACGGGGGAGGCGGAGCCCGGGTGGGATCGGGAGGTTCACCCTGTCTGTCCGGGGCGCGCCGGCGGTTTTCACCCGTTCCGGGATTTCCTCCCGACCGAGCGTGGAGCGCCCGTGGTCCCCCGGCCCTCAAGGACGACGCAGCGTCGTCAGCACCCCCGCGCGCACGTCGGCCGTGTCGAGCGCCGTCCACGTCCGCGGATCGTCGTCGAGGACCGCGGGGTCGAAGCGCCACAGCTTCGAGCGGCCGGCGAGGACCGCCAGCTCCGGGTCGCCTGCCTTCGGCACGGGCCGCACGGCGAAGTCGCCGTTCTGGAACAGCGTGACCACGGCGAGCGGCGCGTCGATCGTCGCGTGCTCGACGCGCACGCGCGCCGAGCGCAGGTCGAGCTCGAGCGCGTGGCCTCCGACCGCGTACTCCATGCGCCGCACCCAGCGCAGTCCGTCCAGCTCGCCGCCGATCGCGGTGACGACGACGAAGCCGGGGCCGAGCTCGCGCGGAGCGATACGCGCGCGGCCCTCGCCGTCGAGCTTCGCGCCCTTCGATTCGAGCAGTGTGGCGATCCTGGTCCCCGACCCCGCGGCAACGCTCCAACCGGCGGCCGGCGCGCCGTCGACGAGGACGTGCACCGCGAGCTCGCACTCGGGACCGGGGCCGAGCTCGAGGTCGAAGCGTGTCGTGAGCCCGTCGGCGACCGTGCAGCTCCACGGGAATTCGCGCGCCGGTCCTTCGAGGAAGGACATCGAGAGCACTCGATCGGCATCGATCTCCGTGACGTGCTCCATCACGTGCCAACGCCCGGGCGCGAGCCCCTCGAGCCTGTAGGCGCCGTTCGGGCCGACACGCTGCGTGAACCCGCGTCCGTCGCCGCGCGAGAACGCGACGATCGTCCCGGCGACGTCGCGACCGGCCGGCGCGCGCACACGGCCTTCGATCACGCCGCCGCGGAGGAGCTCCACCGCGAGGCCGTCTCGGCCGCGCTCCGACACGAACGCATCGAGCGCGACCTCCGCCGTGGCGAACCCGTCCGCGACGACGAGCAGCACCATGTCGCCCTCGTCGCGCAGCGTGAGCGTGAACGCGCCGTCCGCGTTCGTGGTCGTCCGCGCGCGCGTCTGTGGATCGAAGCGCACGGCGAGCCCATTGCGCGCGTAGCGGCCCGTTCCGCGACGGTACGCCTCGATGCGTGCGTCTCCGACGGGGACGCCGTCGTACACGACTCGGCCACGGACGCCGGGCAGCGCGTCGAGCTCGACGAGGACCGGCTCGCTCGGGACCGTGTCGAACGGGCCCGCACGGCCGAGCGCGTAGCCATCCGCGAGGACCTCGAGCTCGAAGCGCGCGACCTGCGGCACGAAGCGCGCGATGCCCTCTGGGTGGGGGCCTTCGCTGCTCGAGCCGCCCGAGCGGCCGGGCTCGGGCTCCATGGCGACGGCGCGGAAGCGCTCGATCGCGCGTCCGTCGCGCGTGCGCACGCGGACCGCGAGCTCGCGTTTCCGTGCGAGTTTCAGCACGACGTCGAGCGTGCCGGCCTCGACGCCGTCGACCCGGACCGCGCCATGGCGGCCCTGGAAGTCGCTCGCCGTGAGGCTGTACTCGGCGCCGCGGTTCACCAGGACCCGGAACTTCCCTTTGGCGTCCGATACGACGGCGCCGCTGCCGTTGCCGCGGAGGGAGCTGAACGAGTAGGCGACGCTCGCGAAGGGCGCCGGCGTGCCATCGGGATCGAGCACGACGCCGGCGATGCGGTGCTCGTCCGCGGTTGGAGCGAGCACGAGCTCGACGCCGCGGCTCACCTGGAGCACGCGCACTTCGATCGGACGGCTGACCGTCGTGACGAAGTCGGGGTGCACGGCCACGAGCCGGACGCTCCCCACGGGCGCGCCGCGGAGCGTGAACGCGCCCTCGGAGTCGTTCACCGAACAAGACGTGTCGTCGTCGACGCTCGCGTGCTCGAGCTCGGCTTCGGGCACGTCCGGCCGGACGAGGCCGACGCGGGCGCCGACGACCGGGGCGCCGAGCGCATCGACGACGCGACCGGCGACGTCGCCTCCGCGCACGAGGGTCAGCGTGCCGAGGTAGGCCGTTTCGCCGCGTCGCGCGGTGATGCGCGCCGAGCGAGAGGCCCAACCGGGCGCGGCGGCGCGCAGGACGAGCTCGCTCGTGTCCGCGCGGAGCTCGAACACGAGCGACGTGCGGCCGTCGGCGCCGCTCTCCGCGCGCGCCCGCTCGTGATCCGGTCCGCGCGCGCTCGCGAGCTCGACGCCGGCGATCGCCCGGCCCGTCTCGTCGACGAAGCGCGCTTCGATCGTCGCGGAGGCGACCGCTCCCGCCTGCGTGTCGATCTCCGCCGGGGGCGCTGTGCTCGCGGGCGCGCGCGTGGCGGGGTCCGGCGCCGGTTCGACGCCGCGCTCCGCCATCGGCGCGAACGCGACGGGCAGCGGCTCGTTCGATCCAACCGCGATCCGCGCGGGGTCGGGGGCGAGGGCGTCGAAGGCGAAGTAGAGCGCCGCGACGACGATCGCGGCCGCGCTGGCGAGCTTCAACATGGGCATGAACCAAAGCGCTCCTTGCCATGCGCCCACGGCGACCGTCGCCGCGGCGGCGGAATCCGTGCGCAGGAGCGGCGCGAGCGCGACCGTCCACGCGCCGCGACGTCCGTCGTGTCCGCGATCGAGCACCGAGCGCAGTTCGTCGACGGCCGTCTTGAGCCGCCAACGCACCGTACTCGCGCTCACACCCTGACGCTCCGCGATCTCCTCCGAGGACCGGTGCTCGAAGTACGCGAGCAGCACCGTCGAACGGTAGGGCTCGCGCAGCTCGCGCAACGCGTCGAGGAGCGCTCGTTGCGCTTCGAGGCGCGCGGAGAGCTCGTCGGGTCCGAGACCGGCGCTCTCCGCGTCGTCGAAGCTCGCCCGAGGTGCCACCTTGCGGCCCCGCATGCGGGCGAAGTTGCGCGCGACGCGCGCAAGCCACGGGCGTAGGGGCCGTTCGCGCTCGGGCGGACGCCGCAGCGCGGCGATCCACGTGTCCTGCGCGAGGTCGTCGGCTTCGGAGGGATCGGAGACCAGCCTCCGAGCGAGCGTCCCGAGCCACTCGGCCTCTGAAAGGAGCTCCTCGGTCGACCA
This sequence comes from Planctomycetota bacterium, assembly GCA_016714045.1. Taxonomy (GTDB): domain Bacteria; phylum Planctomycetota; class UBA1135; order UBA1135; genus JADJNY01. The sequence continues at coordinate 85,033 of JADJNY010000003.1, forward strand.
ACGCATGGGATCCGTTTGCATGGCGCGTCCCCGATGCGCGGCGCGCGAGCCCGTGGGGGGATTTCCGGAAGATACCGCGCGCGGACCGGCCGAGGGCTCGTCGCGGCGCGCGCGGCCGCTATCCTCTGCGCCTCGTTCCCCGGAGGCTGCCCGTGATCACCCACGTCGTCCTGTTGCGTGTCAAGAAGACCGTGCCCGCGAAGGAGGTCGAGCGCGCCTTCGGCGCCATCGGCGCGTTGAAAGGGCGGATCCACGGGATCCTCTCGTACTCCTGGGGCCCGTACTCCTCGCCGGAAGGGCTCCACAAGGGCTTCACGCACGGCTTCGTGATGACGTTCACGGACGCGGCGGCGCGCGACGCGTACCTGCCGCACCCCGAGCACGAGGTCGTGAAGTCGATGGTGTTCGAGCTCCTGGACGGCGGGCTCGACGGCGTGATCGCGTTCGACTGGGCGAGTTGAACGCCCCGCGTGCCGCGCGCCGGACGAGCGCGCGCGGTGCGGATCCATCGCTCGTCACGCGAGCTCCGCATGCTGCTCTCCGCGCGCACCGTGTTCCCCTTCGTTTCCTTCGCGAGCTGCGCCGCGTCCGAGCGTGCGACCTCGCCTGCTCCTGCCGCGCGGCCCGCGAGCGAGGTCGCGTTCGAGCGGCGCGAGCTCTCGAACGAGTTCACGTGCGAGGGCGCGACGTTCGCCGACCTCGACCAGGACGGCGACCAGGACGTGATCGCGGGACCGTGGTGGTACGAAGGACCCGCGTGGACGACGCGGCACGCGCTCTACGCGCCGAAGCCCTTCGATCCGGCGGGCTACTCGGACGCATTCTTCGCGTGGCCGTGTGACGTCGACCGCGACGGGTGGATCGACGTCGTCACCGTCGGGTTCCCGGGCAGGGAGGCGTTCTGGTACCGGAACGCGCTCGCCGCGAAGGACGCGAAGGACGCGCAGTGGGAGCGCTTCCTCGTCGCGCCCGAGGTCGACAACGAATCGCCCGCGTTCACGGACCTCACCGGCGACGGCGCGCCCGAGCTCGTGTTCCACACGGGCGGCCGCTTCGGTTGGGCGGAGCCCGTGAAGTCGGACCCGCGCGCGCCGTGGACGTTCCACCCGCTCTCCGCGAAGCTCGACATCGGGCGCTTCACGCACGGGCTCGGCGTCGGTGACGTGAGCGGCGACGGGCGCGCGGACGTCCTGTGGAAGGAGGGCTGGTTCGAGCAGCCCGCGTCGCTCGCGAACGACCCCGAGTGGACGTTCCACGCGTTCCGCTTCAGCGACCGCGAGGGCGGCGCGCAGATGTTCACGTACGACGTCGACGGCGACGGCGACCGCGACGTGATCACGTCGCTCGCGGCGCACCACTTCGGCCTGTCGTGGTTCGAACACACGAAGAAGGACGGCGCCGTCGACTTCGTCGAGCACCGGATCATGGACGATCCGTCGGCGAAGAACGCGCGCGGCGTGTGCTTCAGCGAGCTCCACGCAATCGACCTCGCGGACGTGAACGGCGACGGGCTCCAGGACGTCGTCACGGGCAAGCGCTGGTGGGCGCACGGCGCCGCGGGCGACCCGCAGCCGGGCTCGAAGCCCGAGGTGTGGTGGTTCGAGCTCGTGCGCGAGAAGGACGGCGTCGACCTCGTGCCGCACCTCGCCGACGACGCGAGCGGTGTCGGCACGCAGCTCGTCACCGGCGACGTCGACGGCGACGGACGGCGCGACGTCGTGATCGGGAACAAGCGCGGCGCGTTCGTGCTCTTGCAGCGCACGCCGAAGGAGCTCCTGTCGAGCGGTGCGCGCTCGGCGGCGATCGGAAGCCCGACCTCGAGCGCGCCGGCGGACACGGCGAGCACCGCGAAGGGCACGAAAAGCGGTCCGTCGGGCGCCGCATCCCCGGGCACGAAGCCCGCGGGGCACGACAACCTCGATTTCGAACAAGGCAACCTGTCGGGTTGGACCGCGCAGGAGAAGGCCTTCGAGGGTCAACCGATCCGCGGCGACACCGTGACGAAGCGCGGCCGCGAGGCGAGCCTGCACGCGGGCGAGTGGTGGATCGGGGGGTACGAAAGGGCGGGCGATGGGCCGACGGGCACGCTGACGTCGAAGCCGTTCCGCTGCGAACAGCCGTGGGCGAGCTTCCTCGTCGGCGGCGGAGGCAGCCGCGCGACGCGCGTCGAGATCGTGCTCGCGGGCACGGAGCACGTCCTCGAGCCCAAGCCCCCGAAGGCGCCGGCCGAGGCGCGCCTCGGCGGCGAGCGCGTGCTCTTCGTGACGCCGGGCGCGAACTACGAATCGATGCAGCGCGTCGTCGCGGACCTGCACGAGGCCGTGGGGAAAGACGTCGTCGTGCGCCTCGTCGACGACGCCTCGGGCGGCTGGGGGCACCTCAACTTCGACGATTTCCGCTTTCACGCGACGAAGCCGTCGTTCCCGCGGCCCGCGGGCGTGCCCGCGATCCTCCCGATGGACGAGGTCGAGCACGCGGGCCTCGCTCCGCGGGAGGCCGCGCAGGCGATGACGACGCGCGAGGGCTTTCGCGTCGAGCTCGTCGCCGCCGAACCCGACGTGCACCAACCCGTCGCGTTCACGTTCGACGCGCGGGGGCGCCTCTGGGTCGCCGAGGCGTTCACGTACCCCAAGCGCGCGGAGGGCGATTGGAACGCGGGCGCGGACGACGTCGTCGTGTTCGAAGACAAGGACGCGAACGGCTCGTTCGAGACGCGCACCGTCTTCCTCGACCACCTGAACCTCGTCAGCGGTCTCGAGGTCGGCTTCGGCGGGGTGTGGATCGGAGCCGCGCCCTACTTGCTGTTCGTGCCCGACGCGAACGGCGACCTCGTGCCCGACGGTCCGCCCGTGAAGGTGCTCGACGGCTTCGGGTACCAGGACACGCACGAGACGCTGAACGCGTTCACGTGGGGTCCCGACGGATGGCTCTACGGATGCCACGGCGTGTTCACGCACTCGCGCGTCGGCGCGCCGGGGACGAGCGACGCCGAGCGCGTGCCCATCGACGCGGGCGTGTGGCGCTACCACCCGACGAAGAAGACGTTCGAGGTCTTCGCGTGGGGCACGTCGAACCCGTGGGGCGTCGACTTCGACGACGACGGGCAGGCGTTCGTCACCGCGTGCGTCATCCCGCACCTGTGGCACGTGATCCAGGGCGCGCGCTACGAGCGCCAGGCCGGCGCGCACTTCGACGCGCACCTGATGGGCGAGATCGGCACGATCGCCGACCACCGCCACTACCTCGGCGACACGCCGCACGGCGGCAACTTGCGCTCGAACGCGGCGGGCGGCGGCCACGCGCACTGCGGGCTCCTCTGCTACCTCGGCGACGCGTTCCCGAAGGAGTACCGGAACGCGCTCCTCTTCGGGAACATCCACGGGAACCGCCTCAACATGGACGTCGTCGAGCGCTCGGGCTCGGGCTTCGTCGGCCGCCACGCGCCCGACTTCCTGCTCGCGAACGACCGCTGGTTCCGCGCGATCGCGATGAAGCAGGGCCCCGACGGCGCCGTGTACGTGATCGAGTGGTACGACCAGCAGGCGTGCCACGAGACGCGGCCGGAGATCTGGGATCGCACGAACGGTCGCATCTACCGCATCACCCACGGCGCGGCAGCGCGACCGCGCGGCGATCTGACCGCGCTCGCCAGCAGTGAGCTCGTCTTGCTGCAAGCGAACCGCGACGAATGGACCGTGCGCCAGGCGCGCAAGCTCCTCCAGGAGCGCGGGCCCGACGCCGCGACGCAGCGCGAACTGCGCGACCTGCTCGCGAAGTCGAAGGGCGACGAGCCGCGCGAGCTGCGCGCGTTGTGGGCCCTGCACGCGGTCGGCGGGGTCAGCGAGCCGCTCGGGCGCGCGCTCCTCGCGGGCGCGAGCGAGTCCGTGCGCGCGTGGGCCGTGCAGTTGATGCTCGAGGACCGCGACGCGGACGCGGCGAGCGTGGCGCAGCTCGAGCGCGCGGCGCGCGACGACGCGTCGCCGCGCGTGCGGCTCTACCTTGCGTCCGCGTTGCAACGCCTGCCGCCCGAGCGTCGGTGGGGTGTGGCGGAGGCGCTGCTCGCGCGCGGCGAGGACGCGCAGGACGCGAACCTGCCGCTGATGCTCGGCTTCGCGCTCGAACCGCTCGTCGCGCTGGAGCCGGAGCGCGCACTCGCGCTCGTGCCCAAGGCGAAGCTGACGAGCGTCGCGCGGTTCCTGGTGCGCCGCGCGGCGAGCGAGCCGAAGCTGCACGCGGCGCTCGTGGGTGCGCTCGCGAAGGAGAACGACGGCGCGCGGCGCGCGTGGATGCTCGAGGCGACGCTCGCGGGCCTCGAGGAGCAGCGCGGGCTCGCCGAGCCCGCGGGGTGGGCGGCGCTCGCGGCGGAGTGGAGCACGCGCGGTGACGCGGAGCTCCGCGGGCTCGTGCAGCGAGTTTCGCTCGCATTCGGCTCGACGGCGGCGTACCCCGAGCTCCGCGCGCGCCTCGCGGATCCCAAAGCGCCGCTCCAAGAACGGCGCGACGCGCTCGACGCGCTCGTGCGCGGCAAGGACGCCTCGTGCGCGCCGATCCTGCGCGCGTTGCTCGACGACGCGGCATTGCGCGGACCCGCGCTGCGCGCGCTCGCGAGCTTCGACGACCCGGAGGCGCCGGCCGCGGTGCTCGCGCGCTACGCGGCGTACTCGGTCGACGACAAGCGCGACGCGCTGAACACGCTCGCCGCGCGCGCGAGCTCGGCCCGCGCGCTGCTCGACGCCGTTGCGGACGGCCGCGTGCCGCGCACGGACCTCGGCGCGTTCGTCGTGCGCGCGCTCCAGAACCTGGGCGACGCGGCGCTCACGGCGCGCTTGAAGGAGGTGTGGGGCGAAGTCCGCACGACGAACGAAGCGAAGTCGAAGCGCATCGCGGAGCTCACGGCGGCGCTGGGGAAGGACGCGCTCGCGCAGGCGGACCTGCCGCGCGGCCGCGAGGTGTTCTCGCGCACCTGCGAGCAGTGCCACACGCTCTTCGGTGCGGGCGGCCAGGTCGGTCCGGACATCACGGGCTCGAACCGCGCGGACCTCGCGTACCTCCTGTCGAACGTGGTCGACCCGAACGCGGTCGTGCCGAAGGACTACCTCGCGACGAACGTGTTCCTGAAGGACGAGCGCGTCGTCAGCGGGCTCCTCCAGTCGCAGACGGACTCGTCGATCACGCTCGCGACCGAGAACGAGGTCGTCGTGATCGCGAAGGCGGACGTCGACGAAGTGAAGCTGACGACGCTTTCGACGATGCCGGAAGGCCTGCTCGACGCGCTGTCGATGGAGGAGGTGCGTGACCTCGTCGCGTACCTGCAAGGGCCGGCGCAGACGCCGATCCGCGCGACGAAAGCGAACGTGAAGCGCTTCTTCGACGGGAAGAGCCTCGCGGGCTGGAAGGGCGCTGCGTGCTGGAGCGTCGAGGCGGGCGAGATCGTCGGGCGCACGCAGGGGCTCGACCACAACGAGTTCCTCGTGAACGAGCTCGACCTCGGCGACTTCCGGCTCGAGTTCGACGTGCGTCTCGTCGGCGACGCCGGCAACTCCGGCGTCCAGTTCCGCACGAAGGCGCTCGAGCACGGCGAGGTCGCCGGCTACCAGGCCGACGTCGGACCGGGCTGGTGGGGGAAGCTCTACGAGGAGAACGGCCGCGGCGTGCTCGTCGACGCGCAGATGGAGTCGCACGTCGTGAAGGACGGCTGGAATCACTATGCGATCGAGGCGCGGGGCCACCGCGTGCGGACGTGGCTGAACGGGAAGTCGTGCGCGGAGCTCGAGGATGCGCCCGGCGCGCTGCGCGGGGTGGTCGCGCTGCAGCTGCACTCGGGAGGGGCGACCGAGGTGCGGTTCAGGAACCTCGTGCTCAAACTACGGGAGTGAGTACCGGCGTGCGCGCGAGCCAAAGAATCTGGGTGCCGCCCTGCCAACGGGCTCAGAGGAAGGCCGTTGCTTGGCTGAGTACTGTTGGCAGTGAGTTAGATAATACCATTACCGACTCGGCACGAGCTCGAGGGTCGTAACACTCGGATGAGAACTGCGAGCGGTTACATCGATTGGCAGCAAGGGGCGGTAGCCCTGCAAGGGTGGAAAGGAAACCCGATACGAAGCAGGGAACGTGACCACAAACTCAACAGCGACTCGGCCCGTCGTCGGATCGAGCTGTAGCATTGCGCCTCGCATCAAGGCCCCAAAGCCAGCCGAGTCAGGTTCGATTGTACAGCGCGACCACCAGTCTACTGGAAGTACTACGCAGGCGCCTTGCTCAATGGCTTCCAGTCGAAAAGTCGCCGGAACGCAATGAGGAAAATCAAGAGTAACTCTAGTGACCAGCCCGCTTACAGAGACAAGGGCCTTCTGCGTCGGGAGAGATGGCAGACTGGCCGCTACTTCGTACTCCCCAGGGGGGGTAAGCGTGGAGAATGCGCTTCGGGTGGGGTCGAACGGAACAGGGCTCCATCCGCCCGGGTCGAGGATTCCCGATCGACGAATTAGAACCGTGGCATCTCTGCGCAGTTGTGTTGGGTGCGGTGCCATGACGTCGACTGCGATTCGGACCGGTTCGTACACATTCACACTCGCAACGGACTTGCTTCCTGCGAGGATGTCAACGGTCAATGGTTCCGTCGACGGTCTCGTGTCGAGGATGTACCGGCCTGGCTGAAGGCGTTCGATGAGGGCGCGTTGCACTTGCCCCTGCTGATCTGTGTGGCTCAAGTCAAAAGTAATGGGTTCGACGACCGCGTCGCCTTCGGGGACCAGTCTCACACACTCCAGTGACTGTCTGCCCTGCAGATAGGCCTCCAGTTCCAGTGAGCCCCATTTCGACGCCGCGCTTGGACAATCCGCACACAGGAAGACGCTGAGTATTCCGCTCCCGCCGGCAGGAATGGTCGGGATGGCCGTATCGAGAAGGCTAGGCCCGCTTGATGCCTGACGAACGACGAGGCCAAGCAGTGCTCCGCTGGATGGAACGCCATCGATGTGCAGGTCCAATGCGTCCGGGGGCACACGAACGGAGCGGAGCAAAGTGGTCTGTGAGCCGCGTATGTCCCAGATCTTGACTCCCAGTGGGCGGGTTTCCTGCCCGCGATCGATAGAGACCTTCACGCTCGCTGCCCGTTCGAGCATGACTGTACGAGTTCCACTGCAGCCCGCCATTCCTATCCGACGCGGTGTATATCCCTGGCATGTGACCCATGCTTCCGTCGGGTGGTCATAGCAAGGTAGGTTAAGTGGTGAGGATCCCCTTGTCGTTCGGTCGGAGTCTACGCTGTGTGCTTCGAATGGACGTGGGCACTCACCGAGCGGACTTCCACCGTTTTCACATGTGACCGTGACCTCGGATATTGGTGTTCCCGTCTCCGCGTCGATCACGCTCAGTGTCGGACCAGTGATCCAAGTCCCTAATACAGGGCACTCTTGGTCAGTAGTCGGCGTGAGCCAGACATCTGTGATCACGGCGACTCTACCAAATCGTGTGCGGTACGAGGTTGGCTGCACTACAGCCGTTCGTCCAACAGAAACAACCCATGAAGACTGACCTGATACTTCTAGTGTGCGGTTCTGCTCGACGATGCGACCATTCTGCCAGATGTTGATGGTGAGCGATCCTAGTCGAACAGCCTCGGCGCTGCTTGACTCGCTTCGCATTGCCACCGTTCCGGTCAATGTCACCTTCGGTTCGGCTTGCGACTCCTGGGTACTGCGACTGGCTTGCGGAGAGTGCGGTGAGTCTTCCTCAAACTGAGTGGAGGTCAGTGATTGCGCATTAGCACGCGTCAGGGCCGTAATGGCTTCGTGTTCCGAGGCTGGACGAATCGGGGGGGGGCCAGTCGACCGCCACAAGAGTGCAAGGCCGGTCCGGTCCGGGTACATGGGTAACAGAAGTGACCGGGCACATGGGTGACACTTCCAGGTGACGCGGGTCGCGGCGCCGTGTCTCGTGCCCGGATGCCTTGGCACGAGACCCAGCCTGTGAACGAGCGGTTGAAGTTCGTCGCGGCCGCCCAGAGCGGCCGTCATTCCATGACCGAGTTGTGCGCGAGCTACAGGATCAGCCGGAAGACCGGCTACAAGATCCTGAGTCGCTACGAGCGCGACGGTCCTGACGCGCTTCGCGATCAGTCGCGGGCTCCGCGCACGCATCCGAACCAGACGTCGGCGGAGCTCGAGGCCGCGATCTTGCGCGTGCGTAAGGCGCACCCGACGTGGGGCTCGAAGAAGATCCTGGCGATCCTCGCTCGCGACAGCGCGCACGAGGAGCTGCCCGCGCGCAGCACGGTGGACGCGATCCTGACCCGCGCTGGTGTCGTTTGTCCTCGACGCGGTCGTGTGCGACGTCAGCCGAGCTCCGCGCCCACCGTGGTGGCCGCAGCGGCCAATGACGTGTGGTCGATCGACTACAAGGGCTGGTTTCGTGTCGGCGACGGCACGCGCTGCGATCCGCTGACGGTGAACGACTCCTTCAGTCGAGTGTCGTTGGAGTGCCGCGCGCTGGTGTCGCCGAAGCTCGAGGACGTGCGTCACCGGCTCGAGGCTGTCTTCTGGCGCGTCGGACTCCCGCGCTTCATGCTCAGCGACAACGGCCCGCCTTTCGGCTCGAACGGGCTGGGAAAAGCTGTCTCGCTTGGGCGTGTGGCTCATGCGCCTGGGCGTGCAGCCGGTGTTGATCGAGCCAGGCCGTCCGGACCAAAACGGACGCCACGAGCGCTTCCACGAGACGCTGAAGGCCGAAACCGCAATGCCGCCGCGCGCGTCGATCCGCGCGCAGCAAGACGCCTTCGCTCGCTTCCAGAAGCACTACAACGAAGAGCGTCCGCACGAGGCGCTTGGCATGCGCGTGCCTGCGCAGCTGTACACGCCTTCGCCGAGACCGATGACGCGTCACCTGCCGGACCACGAGTATGCGTCGAGCTTCGAGACGCGTCGGATTCGTCGCGACGGCACGATGAAGTGGGCTGGCGGCTACGTGTTCGTCGGCGAAGCGTTCGCGAACGAGTGTGTCGGCGTCGAGCAGACCGAAGAGGGACGGTGGCGCGTCCACTTGGGACCGATGCGGCTCGGTGTGCTCCACGAGCGCTCGCGAACACTCTTGCCGATCACGGCAAGCGGCGATTGAGCGACTGTCACCCATGTGCCCGGACACGGATCAAGCGATGAGCTCCGACAGCTCGTCGATCGCGCGAGGGAGAGCCTCCCCGGATGCCGTGCGCGCGCGCCCCCCATGGGGGGACCTCCGGGCCTGCGGCCCTTCGGGGCAGCTGCCGCAGGATCGACACGTCGATCCCGCCCGAGGGCAGGGGGCTCCGCCCCTCGTACCCCCGAAAAAGTGTCACCCATGTGCCCGGTCATGACTGTTACCCATGTGCCCGGTTGCACAGCCAACGACGGTGGCTACCGCCAGTAGGAGTACGACGCCCTTCTGTCTATCTGTGCGTGTAATGCGTAGCCCCATGATGGGAGTTCAGGCGTGCGGGAGTCGTGCGCAAGTTGTTGAGTACGGTGGATTGGCGTCGCCATGCAGAATGGAGCGGGCGGCGGTGCGCCGCTCGCTCCCACACTGCTTCTGTTCACTCGGTGCCCGGGCGCTGCCCTCACGTGCCCCGGCACTCGTCGATTAGAGGCACTCAGAGCAGCTGTAGACGACCTTTCCGGTAACGGAGGCGACACCGGTCCAACAGCCCGTAATCGGGTCCTGGTAGCTACTCAGGCTGTAGGCGCCGGTTCCGTACGATACGGTCATGTCGCAGCTGTCAGGATCACATTCATCATCCTTGCACGAAAACCCGTTGAGCGTGACCAAGTAGGCAGAAAGGTCCCTCAGTGCCCGACGCTCAGCTTGGGTCGCGCTCGAGGAGCACTCGTTGTTGGAGACGATCTCAGTCTCCTCCTGCTCGATGAAACTCGCACAGTCGATCTGAGTCTGGGCAAGGACATGTGACCCGGATACGAAGGCGAAGGACGCGAACATGACCAAGATCCGCTTGATTGCTGACATGCTACACCTCGTTGTTGATGTGGCTCTGACTGGAAGCGCCGAGCCAAGAACGCGAGGCAGCTTCAATGCGAGGCTGCTAGATGGGAGGCTGCTAGATGGGAGGCTATCGCGAGGTGGCGCCGGCTCGCAAGGCGTTCTAATGACGTTCTCACTAATGGGAGCCGCGAGGGCAAGGCCGCGGGTGAACGGTGCTCGCATCGTTCCTGTTCGCGAGGTGCGGATCATTTCGCTCTCTCGTGCCCAGGGCGCCGCAGGATACTCGAGGTGCTGAGCGTTGTGTGTCGCTGGTGGAAGTGTACGTCTATGAGTCGAATCAGATTCAAGGCGATCAGGGGCCCCGGCCGTGAACTGCCCGCTCACCGCGGCGCGCCCGGCAGCTCCGCCGCGCGTCGCGCGTGCTCGCTGGCGCACGCCTCGTCGCCCAGCGCCGCGCACAGCTCCGCCAGGAACGCATGCAGGTCGCCGCGCGCCGGAGCGAGCGCCAGCGCCGCTTCGAGCTCGACGCGCGCGCCGCGCGGGTCGTTCTTGCCGATCAGCGCGCGGGCGATGAACGCGTGCGTGTCGGGGTCGTTCGGGTCCTGCGCGAGCGCTTCGCGGAAGAGCGCGATGCCCTCGTCGAAGCGTCCGCGCGCGCAGAGCATGCCCGCGAGGTTCTCGCGCGCCTCGCGCGAGCCCGGCGCGAGCTCCAGCGTCGCACGGAAGAGGCGCTCGGCGTCGTCGAGGCGGTTCTCGCTCGCGGCCCGGACGCCGTCTTGGAAGAACCGATCGGCGCGCTGGGCGCGTTCGCGCAACTCGGCCTCGGTCTGTTGGTGCTGGGCGCGTTGCGCGTGCTGCTCGACGACGGTGTCGACGTGCACCCAGGCGCGCCATGCGACGAGCCCGGCGAGCGGTGCGAGTGCTACCCCGAACAGGACGCCCGCCGGCTGCACGCGTCCGTTCGCGCGCAGCGGGAGCTTCTGCACGAGCAGGTTCGGCCGCCGCGCGAGCCGCACGAGCTGCACGAACGCGTACGAGAACATCGCGGAGAGCCCGAGCGCGAACAGGAACGGGAAGTCGATCGTCTCGGCGCCCGGCAGCCCGACGGGGATGTGCTGGTCGCGGATCCCGAAGAGCGCGACGAGGAACACGGCGACGAGCAGGAGTTCCTCGCCGATCGAGTACTCGCGTCGCGCGGATTGACGCCCGCGGAAGGGGAGTGCCACGACGAGCGATAGCCCCGCGAGCGCGAGGGTCAACTTCCACTCGTAGTCGCTGCGGCCCGTGTTCGACGCGAGGAACGCGGCCTGCGCCAGCACGAAGAACGTCGCGAGCAGGAGGAACTGCGTCCACGGCCCGCGCTCGTTGCGCTCCGGCTTCGCCTTCACCGGCTCCGGCGTCCGGCGCGTCGCGAAGAGGGCCGGCGTGCCGAAGCCGACGTACAGCGCGTCGTTCGGACAGACGCTGACGCAGTCCATGCACTTCATGCACCCGGCGTCGACGACCATCTTCCAGTCGCGTACCTCCTGGTGGACCTTGACGTTCGACGTGCACACCGCCGTGCAGTGCCCACAACCCGAGCACGCGTCCGTCACGCGGATCCGGCCCGGCGCGAGCTGGTCGACGACGCCGAAGATCCCGCCGTAGGGGCAGCCGTAGTAGCAGAAGCCCTTCGAGCCGAGGAACCAGACGATCGCCATGCCCGCGAGGAGCAGGGTGAGCAGCGCGGTGAGCCAGTTCGGGAACGTCGCCCAGAAGCTCTCGGTCATCAGCTGCACGGTGGGTTCTTCGAGCCCCATGCCCTGCAGGAGCCGCCACACGATCGGCGCGAGGAACATGTAGACGAACGCGAGCCACGGCACCCAGCCGAGCACGCCGAGGTCGACGTGCCGCGGCTTCAGGCGCAGCTTCTTCAGGATCCACGCCGCCAGATCCTGCACCGCGACGATGTGGCACGCCCAACCGCAGAACCAGCGCCCGACGACGAGCGTCGAGAGGATCATCACGAGGAAGAAGATCAACCCGGGGTTGATCACGCCCTCCTTCGCGAACTGCATGCCCTCCGACGGCTCGATCGGCGCGACGGTTGAGCCGTGCAGGTACCACTGGACGAAGTGCGCGACGATCGCGGCGTTCACGAGCACGAGCACGAGCGCGCGCCACTTGCCGACGCGCGAGCGGCGGATCCTCGTCCCGGGTTCGAACGCGCGCTCTTCCGTCTTCGTCGTGCAGGGGCTCTTCATCGTCGTCGTCGCCCGCGGGGCGGTCGGGCATCGTAGCTCGCGGCGCGCGCGCGCGCTCCCCGTACGAAAACGGGCCCGGCGTCGCGCGTGCGACGCCGGGCCTTCGAGATCCAGCGGGTTCCGTTCCGGGTCAGGTCACGGCGCCCACACGATTTCGAAGCCGTTCGTGCGGTTGCTCGTCGCCGGCGGGCAGAAGACCGCCGACGCGTTGCGGTAGAAGCACTGGTACCATCGCGTGGCGCCCGGCGCCGGGATCGCGCCCTTGATCGAGATGATCACGTCCGCGCCGGTCGGATAGGCCGAGCTGTTCGCGACGACAGGCTTCGTGCCGAGGCGGATCACCGGACCACCGACGCAGCCGATGCCGTCGTCGACCACGATCGGGGCGATCGTCGAAGCGCCCTGGAAGAACACGCAGGTGGCGCCCGTCATGTTCGTCGCCTGGAGCTGGACCGAGTCGCCGACCACGCTCGCGGTGCCGGTGCCGGTGAGCGAGCCGCCCGCCGCGAACGCGGAGTTCGCGCAGCCGTTGCCGTTCGCGCCGTTGTTGCCGCAGGGGCAGGGGATGAGCGTGCCGTCGCCGTGGCAGAAGCCGACGCCCGTCAGCGGGGGACGCTTCGTGTCGAGCGCGTCGAGGTCGTCACCGATCGGCGAGAGGCCCATGCGCATCGTCGCGAGGCCCAGGTACTCGGCCGGGATGAAGATCTGGGGCGGCATGCCGGCGGCGGGCGGCGGGATCAGGATGTCGCCGGGCTCGATCGGGATCGCGATCGGGCCGCTCGCGATCATGCCGACGACGGCCGAACCGCGGCGCACCGAGAAGAGCAGCATGTCGAACGCTCCCGGGCCCCACGCGAACGGCGCGGGCGAGACCTGGTAGCCGGCCATGCCGTTCTCGAAGATCGCGAGCGCGTCGAGGTCGTCCGTGCCCGGACCCGCGAGGTCGAGGCCGAGGACGACCGGCGGCGCGTACACGATCGGGAAGCCGCCGCCGGTGCTCTGGAGCACCATGCCGGGCAGGAAGCCGTTCGCCTGCGCGGTGCCGAGGCCCGCCGTGCACGGATTCGGCACGAAGCCGTCGAGCGAGAAGTACATCGGCGCGCCGGCGGGCACCGGACCGATGTCGAGGTCGAGCGCGTCCAGGTTGTCGCCAGGGCGCGGGCCGGCTCCCGGGAGCGGCATCGTCGGCTCGCGCAGGCCCACACCGGGGTAGTGCGCGGAGGTCGGGCTCACCATGCCGTCGCCGTCGACGATGCCGAGGTTGCTGAGCGGCGCCACGGCCATCGGCGGCCACGGAGCGGGATAGAGCGGGAGCACGAGGCTCTCGAAGACGTCGGCCGCGGCCTCACCCATGCCGCCGCCCTCGCTGAAGGACGAGCCCGTGCTCGGCGCGGGCGCGCCGCCGGGGACGCCGACCGAGCACTCGTCGACCGAGAAAACGTAGAAGCCCGCGGGCAGCTGGCCCTGCGGCGGGAAGGGGTCGAAGCCGAGCGAGATCGCGTCGAGCTCGCGCGGGCAGGCCGCGCCGGGCGGCAGACCGATGCAGGCGCCGATCGTGGGGACGCCGAGTCCGCCGGGGCCGCCGGGGATCACGAGGTCCGCCGGGGGCAGCGGGCCGTACGCGGGCGCGTCGGGCGCGCAGATCGCGCCGGGGAGCACGCTGAGCACGTCTCCCGGTCCGAGCGCGCCGGGCGCGCAAGCGGCACCCGCCGCGTTCGACGGACCGCGGTAGTCGATCGAGAACAGGATTTGCGCGCTGGCGTCGCGGGCGAGGACGCCGAGCGCCGTCGCGAACAGGGCGAGGGGAAGCGCGCGGCGTGCGGCGCGGCGCGCGGGGGACGGAACGGACAGTCGGGGGCTCTGGACCATGTTGGATCTCTTCCCTCCCCGCGCGCGCCGGCCTCCATGACACGGCTTCGGCGGGGAGCTCATCCGACAGGTGAGGGCTGCGGCTGCGCGTGGAACGAAAAGTCCGGAAAGCTGTCCGGCTGGAGCAACGACCTCGCGCCCGAACCCCGTGGAGCCGGTCCTGCGCTCCTAGGCCGCGTCGGAACGGCCGCGAGTCCGTTCGGAGCGGCGACCTCGCGGCGGAACGTCACGGAGCCGGCTCGGGGGCTCCGGCGCCGGCTCCGTTCGGGTGCGTCGACCGGTGGTTCGACGGTCAGGGGGTCCAGCCGACCGCGACCGCGTTCGACCAGTTGAAGGTCGCGCTCGTGCACCAGCTGGCGGCGTTGCGGTACCACGCTTGGTAGTAGCGCGTGGCGCCCGGCGTCGCTCCGCCCGCGACGTGGAGCGCTGCGTCGCCCGGTGCGGGGAACTGCGCCGCGCCGCCGGCGTTCTGCTTCGTGCCGAGGCGCACGACGCTGCCCGTGACGCAGCGCAACCCGTCGCCGAGCGCGAGCCCGAGGCCCGCGCCGTCCGCGACGTCGCCCTGCAGGAAGATCATCGTGCCGTTCGCCGGCATCTCGGAGGCCGAGAGCACGAGCGTGTCGTTCGCGATCGACGCGCCGCCGCTCGCCGCGAGCTGCGCGCCGCGGCCGAGCGAGTTCGTGCAGCCGGCCCCGCTCGCGCCGTGGTTCCCGCAGGGGCACGCGGCCCCCGAGCCGTCGCCCGCGCAGAAGGTCGCGTAGCCGCCGCACTCGACGTCGACGACGCGCACGTCGTCGATCGCGGCTTCGACGTGCGTGTCCAGGTTCAGGTCTTGCGCGCGGAAGCGGACGCGCACGGCGTTCGTCGGCGTGACGAAGTCGGCGACGCGGAACGCGTGATGGATCCAACCGCCGCGCGAGTTCGCGTCCGAGGGGCCGATCGTCTCGACGTTGACCCACGTCGTGCCGTCGTTCGTGACGTCGACGCGGAACGGATCGTCGGGGAGCGAGCCCGTCGGGAGCTGGTTGTCGTACCAGCGCCAGTACGCGATGCGCGCCTCGCCGCGGTTCGCGAGCGCGAACGCGGGCGACACGAGCGTCGTGAAGCCGCCGTCGACGTCGCCCAGGTGCACGGTGCCCGGCGGGTTCGCGCCCGTGTAGAAGCACGCCGCGCCGAGCGGCGAGTGATCGTTCTCGGGCTGCAGGTCCGTTCCGTCCGGATCGCCGCGCACCCACTGACCTTCGAAGGCCGTGTCGCCCGCGGGGCTCGCGGTCCAGCCGGCGGCGCTCTCGAAGTCGTGCGCAGCGACGAGGGTCTCGGCGAACCCGACGGTCGCGGCGAAGCACGTCTCCGGTGCGCCTTCGGGCGCGCTCCAGATCACGCCGTTCGCCGAGCGCGCGCTGAAGCTCCAACGCACGTCCGTGCCGCACGCGGTCGGCGGGAGCGGCGCGATCCAGTCGCCGTTCGGCGCCTGCGCGAGCGCGACCGTGACCTGGCCCGCGCCGGCGTCGTAATGGAGCTCGGCGCTGCCCGGGAGGACGCTGCCCGTGATCGCGACGCGCAGCACGTCGCCCGACGGCGCGAGGACGGCGGGCGCTCCGCCCGGGACGTCGAACGCGATCGGCGGCGCGCCGACCCACCACACGAAGAGGCCCTTCTCGAGGTCGCTGCCGATCACGGTGCCGCTCGGGAAGTCCGCGTAGACGTTCCAGAGCGAGTTGAAGAACGTGCCGTCGTCCTCCGGCCACGTGTCGAACCACGCGCTCTCGACGGGGCTCGTCGGCGTGCCGGGCGCGCTCGTCGTGAACACGCGCAGCCCCGCGCGGTAGTTCGCCTGCAGGAGCTGGTCGCCGCGCGTGTACTGGTTGTGGTCGACCGCGGTGCTGCCGTTCGAGAACGTGCTCGCGAGCACGGGAGCGAGCGGGTTCGCGAGGTCGAAGACGCGCGTGACGCTCGTGACGCCGAGGTAGTGGTCGTCGAGCTCGTCGTCGAGGTAGAGCCAGCGCTTGTCCGTGGACGGCCAGCACTGGTGCGCGTAGTACGAGTTCGGGTAGTTGACGTACGCGAGCTGCGCGGGCGCCGCCTTGTTCGTGACGTCGACGACGTAGAGCCCCGACTGGATGTAGCCGTTCGAGAGCCCGCCGCAGCAGTAGGCGATCTCTTTGCCGGCCGCGGGGCCGCTCGCGAAGGAGACGATCGTGGGCTCGTGCACATAGCGGTCGTTCCACGAACCGACGCGCGTCGGGACGGCGGGGTTCGTGTGCACGTCGTACATGCGCAGGCCCTGACCCGCTCCGCCCGCGCGGTAGAGATAGCCCGACACGGGATCGACGGCGAGCGTGTGCGTCTGGCCCCACGCGTCGTCGCTGACGTTGCCGACGAGCGTCACCGTGCCCGCGTCGACGTTCGCGAGGTCGATCACCTGGATGCCGCCGCCGCCCTCGCTCACCGCGTACGCGTAGTGCGAGTACGTGCGCATGTCGCGCCACAGGCTCACGGGCCCGGGGATCTGCGCGACGATCACGGGCTCGCCGGGCTGCGTGATCTCGACGACCGCGGTGCCGGTCGAGAGGCCCATCAGCGCGTACTCGCGGCCCGACGGCGACGTGTAGCCGTAGCAGCTGTTGCCGTTGCCCGCGGCGTTCACGCCGAAGTCGGGCAGCGTGAGCCAGGAGAGCAGCGTGACGTCGTGCGACGTGAAGCCGATCGCGGGGCCGCTCGCGAGGAGGCTGGTGGTCGTCGCGGGGGCGGGCGCGGAGAGCGCGAGTCGTGCGCTCGGGTTCGGCGTCGCGGTCGTCGTCGGACCCGCGCTCGCTCGCGCGCTCACCGGCCCGCGGCGCAGCGCGTTGCGCCACCTGGAGCCTTGGAACGCGGGCTGCTTGTCGACGAGCTTGCGGTCGCCGTCGTGCGCGCGCGCCGGCTCGGCGATGACGCCGAGGGCGAGCGCGAGGAGAGGAAGGAGGGCGCGATGGTGCGTGGGCATGTCCGGCGGGTCGGCGAGCGCCCGTGAAGTGTGCCTCAGAACCCGGGGCTCCGCATCCGCCGAGGGTGCGTCGCCGGTCGGGCGCGCGGGATTCGTCGCGCGAGAGGACGGATGGGCGCGGTCCCGGGTTCCTTGCCACCCGCTCCACGCGTCGAGGCCGGCGCTCCGGGAAGGGCTTTCCGCCTCACCCCTTCGCGTGGCACGCCTTGAACTTCTTCCCGCTGCCGCACGGGCACGGGTCGTTCCGGCCGACCTTGGGCATGTCGCGCACGAAAGGCGTGCCGCGCTCCTCGTGCCCGTGGTCGTGTCCGTGGCCGTGGTGCACCGCCTGGCCCGTGCGGATCGCCTCCTGCGCCTCGAACACGGTGTGGCGCAGCGCATCGAGCTGCTCCGCCTTGCGCGGCGCGTCGGTGAACTCGACGAAGGCCTCGAGCACCTTCCCGACGTGGCTCCCGAGCGGATCGCCGATCGCGAAGCGCGCGGGGAGGACGTGGCCGACCACCGCGTGGAGCTCGCTCCCGTCGAGGAAGCGCGGCGCCACGCCGAACGTCGCGCAGGAGTCGACGAAGCGCTCGACGATCGTCTTCACGTCGGCCTCCGGGAGGCCGAGCGCGGTCGCGGCGGGGGAGGCGAGGAAGCGGGCGAGCTCGGTCGTCGGGGTCGTCGTCATTCGGGGGAGTGTAGAGCCTGGATCACACGCGGGCGAGCACGCGGATCCACGCGCCACGCACACCGCCGCAGTGGACGGCCAGGTGTCGCAGCGCGGCGCGGCTCGCGTCGCGCAGCGGGCGTTCGAGCTCGTAGGTGCTCACGTGCTGGTGCCAGGCCCAGACCTCGGACCACCGTGCGATCGCCGCGGCGCGTGGGTCGGGGGCGGTGTCGACCTCGAGCACGACTCGCAGCACGCGGAAGAGGTGCTCATGCCACGCGCCGCGCTTCCCCCGGGCTGCACGCGTGTGGAGCTCGCGGCAGCGGGCGAGGTCGCCGTCCAGGAAGGCGTCGACGGCGAGGAAAAGTTCGTGCAGGTGCGTCGTCGGATCGTGCGGGAGCTCCAGCGCTCGCACGGAGACGGCGTGCGCCTCCGCGCGACGCTTCAGGCAGCGCAGGGCCACGGCGAGGTTCTGCAGCACCGCCGGCTGCGTGTCGTCGCGCTTCCACTCTTCGAGCCAGCGCACGACGCGGCGCGCGCCGCGGTCGTCGAGCAGGAGCCGGCCGACGTCGCCCCAGAGCCATGCGTTCTGCACGAGGGCCGTGCGGTGCCGCGCGAGCACGCGTTCACGGGCGATGCCGAAGAAGAGGCCGCGTCGGTTCGCGGAGACGAGCTCGGCGACGTACGCATGCGCCGCGTGCGCGCCCGCGGCGCTCGGCGAAGGGACGCGCAGCCCCGCGCGCAGGCCGCGCAGCCACTGGCGGCGATGCGTGAAGTCGAGGATCCACAGCGCTCCCGCCGCGGGGTTCGCGCCGGCGTCGAACGTCGCGAGCTCGAGCTCCTCGCGCACGTCTCGCGCCCGTCCGCATCGAACGAGTCGGTCGGCGAGCGCGGCCAGGTGATCGCGCGTACGGCCCTGCTCGCGGAGCTCGGCGCGGAAGAGCTCTCTGGCGCGGGGGTGGTCTCCTTCTGCGCAAGCCAAGTCGAGCTCGTACCGAGCGGAATCGTCCGCGTCCAGGCTCGGTCGGATCGCCGCGAGCGTCGCGCGCGCCCGAACCAGGTCACTCTTCCGCAGCGCGAGTTCGAAGACGCGTCCACCCGCGAACGCGTGCTGGGGAGCGAGCGCGAGCGCCTTCTCATAGCTGGCGTTGGCCGCGGCTTCGTCGCCACACCCCTCCTCGGCGTAGCCGAGGTACACGTGCGCCAGCTCCGAATCAGGGCTCTCGCGCACGAGGTTGCGGGCCGCGTCGCGACAGCCCTTCCACTGCTCGAGGCGCATGTGGCTGCGCGCGAGGATCTCCCAGCCGAAGACGTAGTCCGGCCGCGCGCCGACGAGCGGTCCGGCGAGTTCGATCGCTCGGACATACTCGCCGCGCGCGGCATGGACCCAGGCGCGCCGGCCCTGGAGCAAGGGGCTCGGGCCGTGCGCTCCCTCGTGCGCGTCGAGCGCCGCGAGCGCGTCGTCGTGGCGGTCGGCCTTCGTGAGCGTCTCGGCGAGAAGGTCGATCGCCTCGTGGTCGCCGCGCGACAACTGCGCAGCGCGCTGGAGCGCTCCGCAGCGCTCGTCGAGGTCCTCCGGCGCGTCGAGGAAGCGCGCGAGCACGGTCCAGCTCCGCGCCGACTCGGGGTGCGCGTCCGTTCCGGCGCGCGCGAGCTCGCGCGTGCGCTCCGGCGTGCCGTTCGTCTCGGCGCACTCGGCGAGGAGGGCCCACGCTTCGTCGCGCTCGGGGAAGAGCCGGAGCGCGTGCTCGGCGCGGGCGAGCGCGGCGAGCGAGCGCTCGTTGCGGAGGAGCTCGATCGTGAGCTCGGCGTGCAGGTCGAAGTCGAGCGGCTCGCGCGCGAGCGCGCGTTCGAGCGCCAGGCACGTCGCGTCCACCTCTCCCCGGAGCCGGTGGAACGCGGCGAGCGCGCGCAGCGCCCCGCTGCCGCGCGCTTGGACCACGACCGCGCGCTCGAGCGCCGTTCGCTGCTCCGCCTCGTGCCCGAGCGCTCCGTGCACCCGCGCGAGCGCGCTCCACGTCTCGGCGACGAGCGGGAAGCGCTCGGACGCAGCCATAGCGACCCCGAGCGCCTCGTCGGCGCGCTCCGCCCGCGCGAGCTCCTCCGCGTGCAGGACGCTCGCGCGCCAGGCGAGCGGCGCGGCCTCCGCGAGGCGACGCAAGCGTTCGATCCGCTCCGGGTCGCCTATCGTGTCGCGAGCGAGCGAGTTCCACATTCGAAGCCCTGCCCCGTTCGTCGTCTGGCGCGCGAGCTCGAGCTCGATCTCGTCGAGGAACGCGCGGGCATACCCGGCGCGGCGCGCCAGGCCAAAGCCGAGCACGATCGCCCGTGCATTGTCGACGTCGAGTTGGATCGCGCGGCGTGCCATCGCGGCCGACTCGAACCCGCTCGTTCCTTCGAGCGCGGCGGCGAGAAGCACTGCGCCAGAGGTCGAAGTGGGCTCGAGCTCGTACGCCAAGCGCGCGCACGGCAGCGCCGCGGCGGTGTCACCGCGGTTCAGGGCGTGGATCGCGCGCTGACGACGCGCCCATGCGTCTTCGGGGTGACGTTCGATCAGTCGGTCGAGCAATGCGTCCGCTTCACGCGGATCGGCAGCCTCGAGCCACTGGATGCACGTCCGCTGGAGGCCGACGTGGTGCGGATGCCGGTCGGCGAGCTCCCTTGCTTCGGCCCACCCGGCCTCCTGCCCGTCGACCACGGTCACGAGCTCGACGATGCTCTGCCAAGCCTCCACGTTCATGGGTTCGTGCTCGGTGAGTTCGCGCCAGCAAGCGAGCGCGCGAGGCAGGTCGCCTTCGCAGCGCGCGGTCCATGCCGCGGTGGCGAGCCACTCCGAGGCGCGCGCGCGTCCGCGGCTCGCGTCGAGCATCGCGCGCGCCGCGTCGAAGCGCGCACAGCGCGCGAGCGCGCCCGCCGACGTGAGCGCGAGCTCCGCGTCGTCCGGTCGCAGCTCCCGGGCGCGTTCGAGCACGGCGAGCCCCGCATCTGCGCGCCCGAGGCTCTCGAGCGCCGACGACAGGACGCGCGCGGGCTGTCCCGAGCGCCGTCCGAGCCGCTCGAAGCGCCTCTCCAGCAGCGCAAGCGCCTCTTCCGGCTTCCCGCGCGCGGTGCACATCGAGAAGTACGCGAATGCGAGCTCGTCGCCCGACTCGTCGAGGCACGCGGCGAAGCGCAGCCACTCGCGCGCCTCTTCCGCGGCGCCGCGCTCCCACGCGATTCGTGAGCGGATCCAGGCCGCATGGGGGTCGACTCGACTCCGGCGCAGCGCGCGCTGGAGCTCGTGCTCCGCGGCGTCGAGTTCGCGCGCGTCTTCGAGCAGCTCCGTCGCGAGGTGCAGGGAGAACACGGGTCGCTGCCCGGGCGGCGCACGACGTCGCGGAGGAAGGCGATGCGCTCCGCGCGCCGGCCGAGCTCGCGCAGCGCCATCAAGCGCAGGAGGAGAAACCGGCCAGCGTCGGGGTGCGCCTCGAGCAGGAGCTCGACCGCCGCGAGCCGCCCCAGCGCGTCGTGCTCGTAGTTGCAGAGTGCGAGGCGCGCGAGCCGGGTGAGGAGGTGCTCGGGCGCGCGCTCGCGCAGCGCGTGGTACTCCACGTACGCTGCCTCGAGGTCGTGGCGCGACAGCGCATCCTCGACCGCGTGTCCGTGGTCGTGCAGCTCCGCGTCCGAGAGCGCGAGCCCGTCCAGCTCCGACGCGCGACTCCGCGGCACGATCAGGAGCGCGCGCGGCCCGCTCGAGCGGTATTGAGCGAGGAAAGCGGGCGCGTGCCACTCGGCGAGGTACGGGAGCCACGGATCGCGGACGAGCAGCGACCGGCGGCGGCTGTCGTACCCGACGACGGCCTGCATGTGGCCCGACGACGCCTCCACCGTCGAGAATGCGAAGGGGAGTCCGCGGTCGAGCAGCGCCTGCGCGCCCTCCTCCGTGATCGTGAACTCGCGTGCGACGAAGCCGTTCTGCTCGGCCCACGCGCGCTCGCTGTAGTTCGACGTGCCGCCGTAGCAGATGCGCTCGACGACGTCGAGGTGCTCCGTCGACTCTCCGAAGTAGCGCCCGAGCGCCGTGAGCGTCGCCGGCCCGCACGTACGTTCGTGCTGGCGGACGAACGGCACACGCAGGAGGCGGCGGCGTCCCTCGGGGCGCGCTTCGAGGCTGTCGGCGAGGCGCCGGTGGAAGCCCGTCTCGACGAGGCGCGCGAACTCGAGCGCCGTCGCGTCGTCGCCGCGCAGGAACGCGAGGCGCGAGCGCTCGCCGGCGATCCAGCGCGCGAACCGCGAGTCCGCGAGCGCGGCGAGGCGCTCGGCGCGGTCGAGCTCGGCCCAAGTTTCGTCCTCGCGGCCGAGTTCGCGCAGCAGCGTGGCGCGCAGCGCGGACAAGCCGACGGCCTCGACGGTCTCGAGCGCGCGGCCGCACAAGTCGACCGCGTCCTCGGCCCGTCCCTGGAGGTGAAGGAGGTGCGCCGCCTGCGCGAGCGCGGGCACGTAGGTCGGCTGCAGCTCGAGCGCGCCGAAGGCCGCATCGAGCGCCTTCGCGTACTCGTCCTCGAGCTCTAGCACGTGCGAGCGCGTGACCAGCAGCCAAGGTCGGTCCGCTGCGAGCGAGTCCGCTTCGCCCAAGACAGCCTCGGCGCGCTCGAAGTCGCGGAACGTCGCGAGGAGGCTCGCGCGCAACGCCAGGAAGTCCGCGCGCAGCGTCGCGTCGGCGTCGGTCGGGGGCTCGAACCCGCGCAGGAGCTCCCACGCCGCGTGCGCTCCGCCCTCGGAGAGCCGATACGACGCGTGGTAGTAGTGAACGCGGGCGTGCGTCGGCTCCGCGCGACGCGCGCGCAGGATCAGCGCGCGCGCGAGTCGCTCACCGCCCAGACGGCTCGCGACGCGCGCGGCGAGGATGCGACCGTCGGCCCCGGGCCACTGCCGGAGAGGGAGCGCTTCTTCGCCCAGGCGGAGCGCCTGCAGCGCGCGGCCGTCCTCGTAGAGGCGGAGGATCGCGTCGTGGTTCCAGTCGCTCTCCATCATCGGGGGGGAAGCCTCGCCGTGGAGAGGGGAAGATAGCGGACGGGTTCACGGGGGACGACAGGCGGACCGGCGCATGCCATGATCTCCGCCCTTTCATGGACCTCGTCCTCGTCCACCCCGAGATCCCGCACAACACGGGCTGCGCGGCGCGCCTCGCGGCGGCGCTCGGGCTCCCGCTGCACCTGGTCGAGCCGCTCGGGTTCTCGCTCGAGGACAAGTACCTGAAGCGCGCGGGGCTCGATTATTGGCCGCTCGTCGACCTCGTCGTGCACAAGGACTGGGACGCGCTCCAGGCGGCATTGTCGAAGGGCGCCGCGCGGCCGATCGCCGAGCGACTGCGCCTCTTCACCGCGCGCGGCGGCACCTCGCTCTTCGCGACCGACTTCGCGGCGGACGACGTGCTCGTGTTCGGGTGCGAGAGCAAGGGGCTTCCGCCCGCGCTCGTCGCCGCGCACGCCGAGCGGCGCGTCTACGTGCCGATCCGGCCCGCGGTGCGCAGCTTGAACCTCGCGAACGTCGTGTGCCTCGCGACCTACACCGCGATGGTGAAGGCGGGTCTTTCGCTCCCGGACAACGACGGGGCGCACACGCCGTTGCCCGAGATGAAGGACGACGTGAAGCCGCTGTCGCGCACGCGGCGGATCGACGCGTGAGCACCGTGATGGATCGAAGCCGCGCGAGGCGGGCATGAGCACGTTCGACGAGACCGACGAGCTCGCGCGCGCGCATCCGACCGGGCTCGACTCCGGCGCGGAGGGCGAAGAGCGCGAGCGCTCCGCGCCTTCGAGAGCCGAGCTCGACGGGGGGCTCGACTCGGGTCTGGAGTCTGCGCTCGACCCCATGCTCGAGCGCGGCGAGCGCAAGCCGCGCTGGGGCGACGTGCTCGAGCTCGACCTCGAGCGCTTCGACGAAAAGGGCCGCGCGGAGGGCCGCTGGCGCGAGTTCACGATCACCGTCCGCCGCGGCGTCCCGGGCGCGCGCGTGCGCGTGAAGGTGCTGCGTCGACGCAAGAACGACGTCGAGGCGCATCTGCTCGCGACCGTCGTGCCGAGTGTGCACGCCGTCGCCGCGCGCTGCGAGCACGTGCCGCACTGCGGCGGCTGTTCGCTGCAGGAGCTCGCGTACGCCGCGCAACTCGACGGCAAGGCGCGCCTCGTGCGCGAGGCTTTCGACACCGCGGGTTTCGCGGGCCGCGTCGCGATCGAGCCCGTGCTCGGCGCGACGGAGCCGTTCCGCTACCGCAACAAGATGGAATTCGGCTTCGGCACGCGCCGCTGGATCCATCCGGACGAGCCGAAAGACGCGGACGGCGGCTTCGCGCTCGGCCTGCACGCGGCGGAGCTCTTCAGCAAGGTGATCGACGTGCGCTCGTGCGCGATCCAGGCGGAGGTCGCCGACCGCATCGTGTCGAGCGCGCGTGAGCTCGCGCTCGAGCAGGGGCTCGAGGCGTGGGACTTGAAGACGCACCGCGGGCTCTTGCGGCACCTCGCGTTTCGTTGTACGCGCGGACCTACCACGGCGGGTGGGGGCACGCGCGCGCCCGAGGTGCTCGTCAACCTCGTCACGTCGACCGAGTCGCCCGAGCGCGTCGGGCCGTACGTCGCGGCGCTGCTCGCGCGCCACCCCGAGATCACGACGCTCGTCCAGAACGTGACCGCGCGCGCCGCGCAGGTCGCGATCGGCGAGCGGGAGCTCGTGCTCCACGGCCCCGGCTTCGTCGTCGAGGAACTCGGCGGCGTGCGCTTCGCGATCTCCGCGAACTCGTTCTTCCAGACGAACAGCGCGCAGGCGGAGGAGCTCTTCCGCTTGGTGCGCGAGGCGGCCGCGCTGACCGGCGTCGAGCGCGTGTTCGACCTCTACTGCGGGACGGGTGCCTTGGGCCTGGCGCTCGCGCGCGACGCGCGCGAAATCGTCGGGTTCGAACAGGTGAGCGCGGCCGTCCTCGACGCGCGCCGCAACGCCGAGCTGAACGGGTTCACGAACGCGCGCTTCGTCGAGGGCGACGTCCTCGACTCGCTCGCGCGGCTCCAGGCGGGCAGTGCGAGCCCCTTCGTGGACCGTTCTTCGGTGGAGCGCGCCGACGTCTGCATCGTCGACCCGCCGCGCGCGGGCCTGCACCCGGACGTGCCCGCGCGCATCGCGGCGCTCGGCGCGCCGCGCGTCGTCTACGTGTCGTGCAACCCGCGCTCGGGCGCGCGCGACGCGGCGTTGTTCGAGGCGCTCGGGTACGCGCTGGTCCGCGTGCAGCCCGTCGACCTCTTCCCGCACACGCCGCACGTCGAGAGCGTGCTGACGTTGGAGCGGAGGACGGCGTGAGCGCGCGACGGGAGCGCCACGGAGGCGGCGCGTGAGCGCGCGCGACGAGCGCGACCCGTCGCCGAGCGAGGACGCCGCGTCGTCGGGCTCCGACGCGCACGCCGCGCGCTCGAGCCGGACGCCGCATCCGGCGCCGACCGGCCCCGCGCGGCACTCGCTCTGCCCGACGTGCCGTCACGTGCAGCGCGTCGAGTCCGCGAAGGGCTCCGTCTTCTGGATGTGCGGCCGCGCGAAGGCGGACCCGCGCTTCCCGAAGTACCCGCCGCAGCCGGTCGTTTCCTGCGCGGGTCACGAGCGGTAACCTCTCGCGGTCCGCATGGAACCGCTCCGCACCGCACCGGGAAGCTTGCTCGCGGCAGCACCCGATCTGCTCGACCCGAACTTCATGCACGCGGTCGTGCTGATGGTCACGCACGAGGAACAAGGCGCCATGGGGTTGATCGTCAATCGCCCCGCGGGCGTCACGGTGGACGTGCTCCTCCCCGATCATCCCGTGCTGTCGATGCAGCGCTTTCCCGTGCACCAAGGCGGTCCGGTCGGACGCGACACGCTGCAGTTCGTGCACCGCGCGCCGAAGAAGATCCCGGGCGGGATCGAGATCGCGAACGGGCTCTACCTCGGCGGCGAGCTCGACGCGCTCGCGAAGTACCTCGCCGCGCGGCCGAAGGAAGCGCTCCAACGCGTCAAGCTGCTCGTCGGCTACGCGGGCTGGGGCGAGGACCAGCTCGAAGGCGAGCTCGCCGGCGGATCGTGGCTGCC
Source organism: Planctomycetota bacterium (assembly GCA_016714045.1). Lineage (GTDB taxonomy): Bacteria > Planctomycetota > UBA1135 > UBA1135 > JADJNY01. Next base: position 110,834 of record JADJNY010000003.1, read on the forward strand.
CGTCGCGTCGCGGCCGGAGTGGATCTTCGAGCCCGAGCCCGAGCATGTGTGGCGCCACGTCGTGCGGTCGCTCGGCGACGAAGCGGCGGGGCTCGAGGATCTGCCGCCGGATCCGAGCTGGAATTGATTTCCGATAACGGAGTCGTAGTGCGACGAGCGTCGCGCGGCGACCGATCCAGGCGTGACTCGTCTTCCGCGAGCGCTCGACCCCGCGAGCCGCGGTGGCGCGCTCTCTCCCGCGAGCGTCCTCCCATGATCGGCCAGTCCGAAACCGACGACCTCCTCGACGTCCTCGTCACCGAAGGCGCCCTCTCCCCGCCCGCCGCGGAGCGCGTGCGTGCGCGCGCGCGCGAAGCGTGGCTCCCGCTGGGCAAGATCCTGCGCCAGCAGGGCGCGCTCACGAGCGAGCAACTCCTCGAGCTGCTCGACTTGCAGGCGACGCGCCAGGGCGCGCGCTTCGGCGAGCTGGCGCTCGAGCGCGGCTTCGTGACGGAGGACGCGCTGGAGCGCGCGCTCGCGTTGCAGCGCGAGCTGTCGCCGCACCTGCTCGAGCTCGTGGTGCACGAGCCGGAGCTCGACCGCGAGCGCCTCGTGCCGGCCGTCGTGCGGTACCTGCGCCTCATCGAAGCGCAGCGCAACGTGCGGACGGAGCGCGCGCTCGGCGTGGGGTGAGCGGCTCGATCACTCCTGCCAGCGCCAACCGCCGTCGAGCAGCGGCACCGTCGCGCACGCCGGCCCGCCGTCCTTCGCCGTGCCCGCGATGCGCGCGACGAGCCGGCCGCCCTTCTTCGCGCGTTGGACGAGTGCACGCGTGATCGTCGCGAAGGGGAGCTTCGCGCGGCGGCCGCTCAGCGCATGCAGCTCGCCGGCGTACGAACCCGTGCAGACGTAGAGGAAGCGCTCGGCGGGGCTGCCTTGCGCGACGGGACCGAGGAGCCGCGGCGGGTCGTCGTCCGTCGCGCGCACGGTCACGTCGAAGACGAGGTCGGTCGTCGACGAGCGTCGGGCTCCGAGGAACTCGCCGGCCTTCCCTTGCACGCAGAACACGTAGCCCGGCGGCGGCGCGACGACGATCACGCGCAGGGCGAGCTCGGCTTCGCCGTCGCGCGAGCTCTCCGGCTTCGACTTCGGGGCACGCGCCATCGGTCGCGCGCTAGTTGAGGACCTTCTCCGCCCCCGCACCGTTCTGCGAGCGCAGACGCGGCGGTTCGAAGCCGTTGCCGTTCGACGACGAGCGCTGCTCGTGTCCCGCGAGCGACAGCACGCGCTCGAAGAGGCGCACGCGCTCCTGCATCGACAGCGACTCGACCGGGATGTACGGCACGCGAACATCTCGAGCATGAGCTTCACCATGCCGTCGATGCGCACGACCTCTTCCCACTCGAGCCCTGCGCGCACGCCGTCGGCGACGACGAGCTCCTTGTGCGGCCGCAGGAAGAACACGAGGCCCGAGCGCACCGAGTTCATGTACTCGAGCAACCGCGGATCGCCGGCGATGTTGCCGAGGATCGTCGCGTGGTGGCACGCGTACGCGAGGTTGCAGAACGCGCGGTCGCTGACGAAGGCGCCGGGCTGCGCGCGCTCGGCCTCGATCTGCCGCACGAAGACCTCGTGCTGGTAGCGGTTCACGAGGTCGATGTTCGAGCGCAGACCGTCGAGCTGCGCCTCCATCTCCGCGAGGACCGATCGGGCGACCTCGGAGATCATCGGGATCCCGTAGTGGTCGCGGATCCAGCGGGCCAGGGTGGTCTTGCCGGTGGCGTGGGCGCCGACGAGGTAGATCCGGAGGGGGGGCTGCATGGGGGTGCGGCGAACCCTACCGCTTGGGGGCGGTGCGGCCAAGTAGGCGAGCGGTGGTGGTGGAGGGGCCATCGGATCAAGCCTCGGTCGAGCGCGGGCTTGGGACGTTCTCCACAGGATGCGGAGTCGTACAGGAGCCGGATGGGCGGGCCTGCGGGGACCCGGGAGGACGCGATCGGCCCGTCGGACTCCCCGCGCGGCCTTCAGCCCTCGACGTCGAGGCGCGCGATGAGCTCGCGGAGCTTCGCGAGCTCCTCGGGCGCCGCCCGGACGATCACCGAGTTCGTGCGGGGACCGTCTGCCTTCGAGCTCCGATCCCCGGTTTGCCCGCGGCCCAGAAGGTGCCGACCCGTCCTTTCGCACGCGGCTCCACCGGATCGACGCGGCAGTGGCCGTGCACTCAACGGCGGGCAGCAGCGGCAGCGGCCCTGGACTGGGCGCGACACCGAGCGGCTTTTTTTCGGTTCGCATCGACGCGCGCGGCCGTCGGTTCCAATGGACGGTCCATGGACGCTTCCGGGGCTCACGAACTCGCGCTCGAGCTCGCCAAGCAGCGCGCGTGGCTGCAGGCTCTCGCGCGCAGCCTCGTCGGAGCGAGCGACGCCGACGACCTCGCGCAGGCCACGCTCGTCGTCGCGCTCGAGCGTCCGCCCGATCGCGCGCGCGATCTGCGGAGCTGGCTCTCCGGGATCGCGCGCAACCTCGCGCGGGATCGCTGGCGCGCGCGTGCGCGCCACGCCGCGCCGGCGCGTGCGCGCGAGCTCGAGCCGAGCTCCGATTCGGCCGCCGACGTCGTCGAGCGCGTCGACTCCGAGCAGCGCATCGCGCGTGAGGTGCTCGCGCTCCCCGAGCCACTGCGCACGGTGCTTCTCCTGCGCTACCACGAGGGACTGACCTCGGCCGAGATCGCGACGCGGGAGCGGCTCCCCGAGGGCACGGTTCGCTCCCGCATCCGGGCCGGCCTCGAGGAGCTGCGCGGACGTTTGCAGAAGGAGTTCGGCGGCGAGCGCGCGCTCGCGGTCGTGCTCCTCGATCTCGCGCGCTGGCCCGGCACGACGTCGATCGCAGGCGGCGCGGGAGTCGCCGTCGCGGCGTGGGCGTGGCTCGCGGCGGTCGTGGGCATCGCCGCGTGCCTCTTCGTCGCGCTCCGCGCCGCGCCGTGGAGCGCCGAGAGCGGACCGCAGTCCGTTTCCACGCCACGTTCGAGCTCCGCGCACGTTGCGCCGAACGCGGAGGCCGCGGAGGAAAGGGATCCGAACTCCGTGGCGTCGGATCCCACGCGGCGCACCCCGCTCGACGCGTCCATCGCGACCGCGACGGCGCGCTTCCTCGTGCGCGAGTGGGACGGAGCGCCGGTCGTGGAGCAGCGCGCGTGGCTCGTCGACACGACCCGGAACGAGGTCTTGGAGAGCGCGCGCACGGATTCGCGGGGTCGCGTCGCGTTCACGGCGGGCACGGGCACTCGCACGCTGGTGCTCGAACGTCGGCACGCGTTTCCCACGCGGGTCGAGGTCGAGCTCGCGCCCGGCGAGCGCACGATCGACCTCGCTCGCGGCCGCGTCGTCGAAGGTCGCGTCACCGTCCGCGGACACCCGCCCGACGAACCGCTCGCGCTCGAGCTGTGGCCGCGCGGCGCGTTCGATGCGCTTGACGAGCACGACCCGATGCCGTTCGGGGACCGCGCGTGCGCGACGACGGCGCCGGATGGATCGTTCCGGTTCCACGGGGCCGGCGCGGGCGAGCACGACCTCGTCGCGCCCCTCGGGTACTTCCTCGAGGGCACCGTGCCGGAGTACGGCGGAGCTGTGCGCACGGTCGTCTCCGCTCCCCACGACGAGAGCGCGCTCGAGTTCTCGCTCGAACGACTGCGTCGCGTGCGCGGTCGCGTCGTCGCGGACGGGGCCGCCGTCCAGGAGGCCGAGGTGCGACTCGACGTGGTTCTCGTGGCGGGGGACCACGGCCTCGGGACGGTGCGCACGGACGCACGCGGCGCGTTCGTCCTCCACGTCGCGGGGGAGCCCGCGCGCGTCAACGTCTCGTTCGGTCGAAAGGGGCACGAGGCCGAGGACGGCCGCCTCGAGCGCCACTGGCCGAGCGAAACGGAGGAGCTCGATCTCGGCGAGCTCGTCATCGGCGGCGCGCGCAACGTGGTCTTCCGCGTGCGCGAGCCCGGCGGAGCCGCGATCGAGGGTGCGACCGTGCGTGGAGTCGGCGTCACGAACGCGCGCGGCGAAGCGGGCGATCGCGAGCTCGGCCTCGCGGTGAGCGAGGTCCTGGTCCGCGCGTGGGGGTACCAGCCGCGGAACGCGCGACTGTCCGCGACACCTCCCGCTCCGGTGCTCGGAGGGCTCGAGGTGGTGGACGTCGTGCTCGAACCGACGACGCTGCTCCGGCTCACGGTCCGAGGTGCGGACCGCGCGCTCGTTTCCGGCGCGCGCGTGCAGCTCGTGTCCGAGACCGCGCTCCCGAAGGACCCAGCCCGGCTCTTCGGCGCCTGGCTCGATCGCGGTCCCGGGGAAGCTCGTCATCGCGGGATCCAGGCCTTCGAGGGCGGCTTTTCGATCGAGCTCGCCACGGGCACGAAGGGCACGGCGTGCTTCGACGGACTCGAGATCGGTGCTCCGTACCGGCTCGCGGTGCTCGACGACCTCGGTCGCGTCGTCCTGAGCGAGGTGGTGAGGTTCGCGTCCGCGACGGAACGGCGGGAGCTCGAGTTCGTGCTGCCCGACGCCTTGCTGCGCTTCGGCGGCCGCGTTCTCGGGCCCGATGGGCGCGGTCTCTCCGCGGCGACGATCGAAGCGACCGCCGAGCCCGCGCCCGGCGCCGAACACGAGCCGGCCGCGACGGGCGTCGTCGAGACCGGGCGCGACGGCTCGTTCCAGTTCGAACGGCTCGTGCCCGGTCCGATCCGAGTGTCCGTGCGAGCGAACGGTTTCGTCCCGCTCGAACTCGCGTCGTTCGTTCCCGGCGCGACGAGGCCGGACTTCGTGCTCGAGCCGGGACGCGACGTCGTGCTGCGTGTGGTCGATGCGGCCGGAGCGCTCGTCGCCGAGGGCGCGCTCGAGGTCCACGTCGACGGCCGACGCCTCGCCGTCGCCTGCGCTCCCGTGGCGGCCGGTATCTGGCGGTTGTCGGGGCTCGAGCCGCGGCCGTGCACGGCGCATTTGGAGCTCGCCGGACGGAGTTTCGAGACGCGCGTGGAGTCCGACGCGCGCGAGGTGGAGCTCCGCGTGCCCCAGTCGGGCGCGTGCGACGTCGAGTGGGAGCTCGAACCGGCGGAAACCCGGCGCGAGATCCGACTTCGGCTCGAGCCCGTGGATCGAACGGGCGGAGCGGTCGAGGGCTCGTCGATCGGCCGCGCCGCGGGCACGCTCCGGATCGCCACCGTGCTCCCCGGTCTCTACGACGTCACCCTCGTGCAAGCGCCCGTCCCCGGCGTCGTCGCCGGGGACCGCCGCTTGGCGGGCCCAGTGCGCGTGACGATCGAGGCCGGAAGGACCGCTCACGTCCGCTTCGTGCGCTGATCAGACGGCGGGCCACTTCGACCGCGGATCCGGTTGCGTCGCGTCGCGCACGGGGTGCGGCTCGCGCTCTGCGCTCGCTCGCGCTTGGATCCTGACCGCCGATCGCGACAATGAAGCCGACGCGCTCCGCGGCAGGGCGGGCGCGGCACCGGAGGTCCTCGTGTCCGAATCCGCATCGTCGCCGGCGGCGCCCAAGCGCCGCGGGCTGTTCGCCTTCTTCTTCAAGAGCGTGCTCGGCTGCTTCGTGTTCGCGCTCGGGCTGTTGCTCGGGACCGTGCTCGCGCTGCCGATGCTCGCGAGCGGCTCCGTGCGCGGGATGGCCGAGGACTTCGTGCGCGAGCACCACCAGGGCACGCTGCAGGTCGGTGACGTCTCGCTCGCGTGGTTCTCCGAGCAACGCGTCACCGACGCGGTGCTCCTCGATCCGGAAGGGAAGGAGGTCGCGCGCGCGTCCGTCACGCTGCCGTCGCTCCTGGCGCTCCTCCGTTCGGGCGGCACGAAGCTCGGCACCGTGTGGATCCAGGCGTCGGCGGACCTCGTCGCCGACGACGCGGGCGTCACGAACCTCGCGCGCGCGCTGGCGCCGCGCGGGGAGAAGAAGGACACGAGCGGTGAAGCGGACGCGGACGGCGGTTCGAGCTCGTCCTCGAGCGGTCTCGACGTGCTCGCCGAGCTCGAACTCGACCTCGAGGTCACCGTGCAACGCCTGCGCTGGTCCGACGCGGAGACGCGGCGTCTCGGGAAGTCGTTCGAGCTCACCGGCCTCGTGCTGCGCGCGAGCGCGAAGCCGGGCGCTCCGATCACGGTGAAGGCGGACGCGAAGGTCGCGGGCGACGCGCCGGGTTCGTTCGCGATCGATGCGAAGGTCAACGGGCCGATCACGCCCGGCGCCGCGTGGCCGTTCGGCACGATCGAGGCGCAGGGCAGCGTGAAGGGCTTCTCGGGTGCGCTCGTCGACGGCCTCGCGGGGCAACAGGGCCGCTTGAGGGAGCTCCTCGGGCCCACGTTCGACCTCGAGTTCCGCGCACAGGACGTCACGCGCGAGCAGGGCGAGCTCGCGCTCCACCTCGCGTCGCCCGGCACGAAGGTCGCGCTCGCCGCGCGCATCGACCGCGGCGTCGTGCGCGCGAGCGGCGAGCGCTTCCTCGACGCGTCGATCGCGCTGCCGCGCGCGTACCTCGACGCGTTCGTCGTGCCGGCGCTGCCGCCGGGCTCGAAGCTCGACTTCGGCGCGGCGGCCGAGCCGTGGAGCGTGCGCATCGACGCGTTCGAGACGGCGCTCCCGAGCTTCGACGCGCTCGACCTCGCGCACCTCGCACCCGTGTTCGAGGCCGCGACCGCGCGTCTGTCCGTTTCCATGCCGAGCGCCATCGGCTTCGAGAACGCCGAGACGCAGAAGGCCTTCGGTCGCGCGTGCGCGCTCGAGGGCACGGCGCTCGAGGTCGTGCTCGCACCGAAGACGGCGCCGCGCATCGCGCTGCGCTCGACGCTCGTCGCGAACACGCGGAGCCCGCTCGCGCTCACGGCGTCGTCGAAGGACCTGTGGACGGCGCTCGCGAGCGGCGCGGCGCCGCACGCGGACCTCGACCTCGCGCTCGACGGCGTGCCGGTCGCGGCGCTCGACGCGGCGTGCGGCACGGAGGGCAAGCTCGCGCGCGGCCTCGGCGCCACGCTGCGCGTCGCCGTGAAGGCGGAGGACGCCGGCCTCGACCGCGGGCGCATCGACGCGCGCGTCACGGCGCCGAACTTCGAGCTCGCGGCGCCCCTGCAGCTCGCGCAGGGCGTGCTCGGTTGCGCCGACGGCCAGGTCGTGCGCGCGAAGCTCGACGCGCCGGCGGGTTGGATCGAGAGCTGGCTCGCGGGCGTCCTGCCCGCGGGGATCGAGCTCGCGAGCGACGACGGGCACGTCGCGTTCACGGTGAAGGACCTGCGCGTGCCGCTGCCGCCCTCGGACGCGTCGAGCGCGGGCGGATCGAAGTCCGCCCCATCGAACGCGACGGACGCGCTCGCCTTCCTGCGCGGGGCGACGCGCGCGACGGTGGAGCTCGAGCTGCCGAGCGTGCGCGTCTCGACGGCCGAGACGCGCGCCGCGAAGACGCCGCTGCGCCTCTTCGGCGGCAGCGCTGTCGTGAAGCTCGCGGAGAGCGGCCGCGCGGAGCTCGTGCTCGGGCTCGGCGTCGACACGGGTCCCGCGGGCAACCTCTCGTTGCGCGCGGAGGTCGACGACGCCTGGGCGCTGATGCCGAAGGGCGAGAAGCTCGCGCTGCCGCCGATCACGGCGTCGATCGACCTCACGAACGTCGCGCCGGCGCTCGTCGACGCGTACGCGGGCCCCGGCGGCCGCGCACAGGAGGCACTCGGCGGTCCGTTCGCGTTGCACGTCGAGACGCAGCTCGCGGACCTCGCGAACGGGACGCTCGCGCTCGAGCTGAAGGCGCCGCGCGCCGACGCGCGCTTCCAGGGCCGCGTCGAGAAGAACGTGCTCCGCTCGAAGGACGGCGAGGGCCTCGCGCTGCGCCTCGGCCTCGAGCGCGCGTTCGTCGAGCGCGAGCTCGCGCCGTACCTGCCGGCCGGCACGAAGGTCGCGCTCCCGCACGCCGACCAGGACCTGCGCGTGACGCTCGACGGGCTCGAGGTCGCGCTCCCCGAGTTCGGCGGCACCACGCCGTTCTCCGCGCTCGTGCTCTGCGAGCGGCTGCGCGCGAAGCTCGAGGTGGCGCTCCCCTCCGTCGGCTACGCGGACGAGCGCACGGAGGCCGCGAACGTCGCGGTGTCGCTCGACGAGACGAAGTTCGTCGTGCGCGTCGAGCCCGGGAAGCCGCTCGCGGCGACGCTCGACGCGTTCGTGTTCGCGGGCGAGCGCGGTGCACTGCACGCCGAGGTCGCGTGCGCCGACGCGTGGTTCGCGCTGCGCACTCCGGCGAAGCCGATGCCGCCGATCGACGCGCAGGTGAAGCTCACGGGACTCTCGACGCGGGCGCTCGACGGGCTCGCGGGCGCGGACGGACTCGTGTCGAAGCTGCTCGGGCCCGCGCTCGACGTCGACGTGACGCTCGCGGGCGTCGCGCCGGACGCAGGCAGCGTGCAACTCGCCGCGAACTCGGCGTCGATGCAGCTCGCGTTCGCGGGCGCGCTACAGGACGGCGCGCTCGTCACGCGCGGCGACGCGGGGCTCGAGCTCGCGCTGAAGCTGCCGCGAGGTTGGCTCGAGGAGCAGCTCTCGCCGCAGTTGCCGGCGGGCGCGCGGCTCTCCGTGCCGACCGACGAGAAGCCGCTCACGCTGCGCGTGAACCACGTGCGCGTGCCGCTCCCGAAGACTGATGCAGCCGCACCGGGGACGGACGCGAGCGCGCCGAAGGCTCCGACGCCGGACGGCGGCGAGCGGAAGTCGGCGCCCGGCGACCGCCTGAAGGGCGTGAAGCCCGCGGACGTCGCGCAAGGCGCGCCGAAGAGCGCCGCGGACGCGAGCGCGGCGAGTCCGAGCGCCGACGCAGCCGCGGACGACGGCCTCGCGAGCACGCTCGCGCTCGTGAGCGGCCTCGCGTTCGACGTCGAGCTCACCGTGCCCGAGCTCGTCTACGCCGACGCGAAGACGGACGCCGCGGGCCGGCCGGTCACGATCCGCGGGTTGAAGGCCGAGGCGAAGCTCGGGCCCGACGCGCTGCCGTTCGTGCACGTCGCGGCGACGATCGGCGATGGGAGCGTCGCGGATCCGAACGCGCCGCCCACCGCGGACGCGTCGCTGGGCGCGGGCGTGCTCGCGGCCGACGTGCGCGCGCTCGATCCGCTGAAGCAGCTGGCGGAGGAGCACGGGCTCGACCGCTTCCGCGTCGCGTGCGACGTCCGCGCGAGCGGCGTACCGACCGCGCTCGTCGACGCGCTCGCGGGCCAAGGCGGGCTGCTCGTCGAAGCGCTCGGGAGCCGCGTCGAGGTCAGCGTGAAGAGCGAGAGCCTCTCGATGCAGGCCGGCGCGCTCGTCGCGGACATGGCGAGCGACCTGCACCACGTGCACCTCGAGGGCGCGATGCAGGACGGCGCGTTCGTGATCACGAAGCAGAACGGCCTCGACGCGAAGGTCGGCCTCGGTCCCGTGATGAACGAGAAGGTCGTCGGGCGGCTCGTGCCGATGCTCGTCAACCTGAAGAAACCCGACGGCTCCGCGCCGACGATCTTCGCGGTCGACGCGATGAGCTTCCCGCTCGACGGGAACCTGCGCGCGCTCGACGCGAACGTGCGCATCGACCTCGGCGAGGTGACCTACGCGCTGCTCCCCGGGCTCGAGCAGGTGTTCGGCAACGTGGTCGAGTTGAAGCCGACGAAGCTCCCGGCGATGACGGTGCCGATCAAGCAGGGCGTCGCGGGCTACAAGGACCTGAAGCTCAAGATCGCGGGCACGGAGTGCTCGTTCAGCGGTTCGTTCGACCTGGTCGACCTCTCGATCAAGCTCGACACGGGCGTGCCGCTCAAGCTGCTCGGCAAGAAGGTCAGCAAGGAGCCGAGAAGGTGCGCGAGTACGTCAGCCCCGACCTGATCGTGCCCGTCGAGATTCGCGGCAGTTGGAAGAAGCCGAAGGTCGGCCTCGGCGACGGTTTCGTGGAGAAGCTGGTCGAGGACGCGGCGAAGAAGGGCCTCGGCGGGTTGCTCGAGGGGCTCTTCGACAAGAAAAAGAAGAAGGACTGATCGGCGCGCGAGCTCAGAGCCGGACGAGCATCCCTGTTCGCACCACGGACTCTCAGCCCGCGATTCCGCCCGGCACCGTCTTCGTCCCCGCGACGAAGCCCCACGTCGCGAGCTCGAACGAGCGGTGCGGGTCGAGCTCGTTCGCGCTCATCTGGATCATCTGTGCGACCGCGAGCGCGCACGCGTGCGCCGTCTGCTCCATCGTCAGCGCGTGCCGCGCCGACGCGGCGAGGATCTCGCGCTCGACGAACGTCTGCGCCTCGGTCACGGTGACGAGCGCCGCCTCGCCCGGCTCGCGCGCGCCGCGCAGCCAGCCCATCTGGATCGGGACCTTCAGCACCGCGAGCCCGGTGCCGAGCGTCTGCACGAGCAGCGGTCCCTGCTCGTTCGCAGCGTCGGAGAGCACCATCGATCCGGGCGCGAGTCCCGCGAGCGGCACGTCGAGCGCGCGCAGGAGGAACGAGCCCGCGAGCAGCGACCCGGTGAGGATCGCGCGCTCGTGCGGGACGCCCTGCGGCGTGCGCAGAGCCTTGCGGACGAGGCCGGCGATCTCGCTCGCGGCGAAGAGCTGGGGCTGGGTCGGCGGGTTCCACTTGGGGCGAGGCATGTCGTAGGCGGCAGGGGGCGGGGTTGCGCGCGGGACGAGCGGCGAGCCGCGTCGTTCAGATCTTCACGCCGCGCCCGAGCTTCTTCGCGACCTCGTCGGCGACGAGCGCGAACAGCTCGCGCCCACCCTTGTCGTCGATCCAACGGTCGTTCGCCGCGTCCCACGCGAAGTGCCACGCGGAGGCGCCCGCCGCGAACCACATCTGGTTCGTCGCGGTCTGGCGGTTCAGCACGTAGCGCTTCTTGTCCGCGAACTCGAGCGTGAGCACGCCGTCGCTCGACGCGTAGTCGAGCTCGTCGGGGTCGAAGTCCTGGAGCGCGTCCTCGACGCGGGCGAGGCACGCGTCGGCGCGGCGGAGGAACTCCTGGCGGTCCATGCGCCCGAGGGTAGCGCGCGGCGCGGTCGGCGAACAGGCGCGGAGCTTCAGCTCTTCGCCGCGGCGTAGCCAGCCAGTCCGTTCAGGAAGCCGCCCGCCCCGCGCACTCGGCAGTCGTTGCGCGCGTCGGCCGGATCGCGCTCGTTCGGCGGCGGCTCGGGGTGCTTCGGCGACACGCAAGCCGCCATGGACGCGAGCACGAGCGCGATGGCGAGTCGTGCGTCGGGATGAGGCGGCGCTCCGCGGCGCATCACTTGCGCGACAGGAGCTCCACCTGTCCCTCCAGCTTCGCGACGCGCGCTTCGAGCTCGCGCTGACGGTCTTCGAGTTTCTTGATCTCGATCGCGCGGCAGCTCGTGGACCCGAGCGCGAGGAGGAGGGCGAGGAGGGGGAGGCGTCGACGCATGGCGGATCGATCCATCGGATCGGGTTGGAGGAAGCGCGCACCCGGCGCGCGGCCGACAGGCTACACCGGACGGCCGCCGCGCGCTCGAGTCGGCCGTTGAGCGCATGGCCCGCGCGAACGCGAGCGGGGAGAATTCGAGCACACGTCCCCTCGTCACGTCATGCGCCGCGTCGCCATCCTCGCGCCCGTCCTGTTCTTTGCCGCCTGCGGCGGCGCCGGCGGCGCGGACGTGCGCATCGGCGGGCACGTGCGTTTGCCCTCGGGCGAACCGGTGCAGGGCGCATCGCTCCGCATCTCGTGGCCGGACGACGTGAACCTGGAGCGCATCGAGTACAGCGCGGCCGACGGCACGTGGACCTGGGCGTGGGGCGACCCCGGCGTCGCGGACTTCGACTGGCGCCACGTCGTCGTCGAGCCTGCGCTCGACGGCTACACGTTCGATCCGACCCGCTACGAGCTCGACGCGCACGGCGCGCAACTCGACTTGGACTTCACAGCGACACCGATCGCGCCCCTGCGCGCGCTCGACGTGTGGTGGACGAGGGAAGGGGAGCGCGGGTCGTGGAGGCGTGCGGGGTTGCGAGCGCGGCCCATCCGCTGAAGGCGTGCGGGGACGGGCCGCGGGAGTCGACGCGCGCGCGTCAAAGGTCGTCGCCGGACTCGCGTGCGTGCCGCAGCGCGCGCGAGCGCAGCGCGTGGTACGCGAGCGGGATCACGAGCGCGCTGAACACGGTCGACGCGACGAGGCCGAAGATCAGGCTCCACGCGAGGCCCGAGAAGATCGGGTCGAGCGTGATCGGCCACGCGCCGAGCATCGCCGCGCCCGCCGTGAGCACGATGGGCCGCAGGCGCTGCACGCCGCTCTCGATCACGGCCTCGCGCAGCGGCATCCCGGCGGCTTCCTTCTCGCGCGCGAAGTCGATCAGGATGATCGAGTTGCGCACCGCGATACCCGCGAGCGCGATCATGCCGATCATCGCGGTCGCGGTGAACCACACCGGGTCGTGGAACCCGCCGACCTCCGTGCTCCCGAAGGCTTGCAGGAGCCAGAAGCCCGGCAGGATCCCGAGCAGCCCGAGCGGGATCGCGAGCAGCACGATCGCCGCGAGTCCGAACGAGCCCGTCTGCAGCACGAGCAGCACGTAGATCCCGACGAGCGCGCCGCCGAACGCGAGGCCGAGGTCGCGGAACACGTCGAGCGTCAACTTCCACTCGCCCTCGCCCGTCCAGCGCGCTTCGATACCGTCCGGGAGCGGCTTCTTCGCGAGGCCCTCCTGCAGCGCCGCGACCGCGTCGTAGGGCGCACGGCCCGCGATCTCGCCGACGACGAAGACGACGCGCTCGAGGTCCTTGTGATAGATCGGCGCGTCCGCGGGCGCGGGGCCGAAGCGCCCGAGCTCCGCGAGCGGGACGAGCCCGCCCTCCGCGCCGCGCACGCCCAGGCGGCCGAGCTCGCTCTCGCCGCTGCGCTCGGCGCGCGGCAGCACGGCGCGGACGAGGAGCGGCTGACGCTCGCCTGCCTCGTGCACGGTCGCGGCCGCGACGCCGCCGAGCGCCAGGCGCAGCGTGCGCGCGACCTCGTCGGCCGTGACGCCGTGCAGCGCCGCCTTCTCGCGGTCGAGGCGGAAGTCGAGGCGCTCGTGCTCGTCCTCCGCGAGCACGTCGACGTCGACGACGCCGCGCAGGTTCGCCATGCGGCCCGCGACGTCGCGCGCGGCCTGCACGAGCTCCGCGTGCGCGCGCTCCGGCCGCCCGTGGACCTCGGCGACGAGCGTCGCGAGCACCGGCGGCCCCGGCGGGATCTCGACGATCGACAGGCGCGCGCCGTGGCGCGCGGCGGCCGCTTCGAGGTCCTTGCGCATCGCGAGTGCCACGACGTGGCTCTTGCGCTCGCGCGCGTGCTTGGGCGCGAGGCCGACGCGCAGGTCCGCGAGGTGCGGACCGCGGCGCAGGTCGTAGCGGCGGACGAGCCCGTTGAAGTCGATCGGGCCGGCACGGCCGACGTAGGACGTGACGTGCTCGACTTCGGGCGTCGCGACGAGCACGCGCTCGAGGTCGCGCGCCGCGCGGTCCGTCGCTTCGAGCGTCGAGCCCTCGGGCAGGTCGAGCACGAGCTCGAGCTCCTGCTTGTCGTCGTAGGGGAGCATCTTCAGCGGGACGCGGCCGGTGACGACGAGCACGCCCGCGAGCGCGGTGAGCGCCGCGAGCACGAGCCCGAGCACCGCGCGTGCGCCGCGGCGCTCGACGAGCCGCACGAGCACGCGGCGGTACATCCGCAGGAGCGCGCCGTCGTCCGGCTCGTCGGCGTGCGCCTTGGGCGCGTCGGCCGGGGTGCGCGTCGCGCGCTCGCCGAGGTCGCCGAGGTCGCCGGGGTCGCCGGACCCGCTTGGAGCGCCGTGCGCACCGGCTGCGTCGCGCGCTGCACCGGTCGAGCCGTGCGCGCCCTTCTTCTTCGCGAGCAGCAGGTACGCCATCCACGGCGTGATCGTGAACGCGACGAGCAGGCTCATCGCCATCGCGACCGGCACCGTCAGCGCCATCGGGCGCATGTACGGGCCCATCATGCCCGTGATGAAGAACAAGGGCAGGAACGAGAGCATCACGGCGAGCGTCGCGACGATCACCGGCGGTCGCACCTCGTTCACGGCGACGAGCACGGCGCGCAAGGGGCGCAGCTTCCCGCGCGCGAGGTGCCGGTGCACGTTCTCGACGTCGACGATCGGGTCGTCGCACACGAGGCCGAGCACGAGCACGAGCGCGAACAGCGTGACGCGGTTCACGGTGTAGCCCGCGACGAGGTTCACGAGCAGCGTGAGCGCAAACGTCACCGGCACCGCCGCGGCGACGATGAAGCCCTCGCGCCAGCCGAGGATCCAGCACACGAGCGCGATCACGGTCGCGATCGCGAGCAGGAGGTGCCCGTAGAGCTCGTCGACCTTGTCGTCCGCCGTGCGGCCCCAGTCGCGCGACACGAGCACGTCGACGCCGGCGGGGACGACCGTCGCGCGCACGCGCTCCAGCTCGGCGAGCACGCCCTTGGACACGGCGACGGCGTTCGTCCCGCGCTTCTTCGCGAAGGTGAGCGTGACGGCGCGGCGCGCGAGCCCGCGCTGCGCTACCTCGGCCGCCGGTCCGAACGCGACGTGGACGAGCGCGTCCGCCTCCGCGGGACCGTCGACGACGCGCGCGACCTCGGACAGGTGCACGGGCGTCCCGTCGTGGACGCCGACGACGAGCGCGCCGACGTCGCGCGCGCTCTCGAGGAACGGGCCCGCGAGCACGTCGACGCGCCGGTCCGCGCGGTCGAACCCGCCGGCGACCACCGCTGCGTCGGCGCGCGCGAGCGCGGCCTGCACGTCGGCGCCGGTGAGCGCGCGCGCGGCGAGCGCGTCCGCGTCGAGCTCGACGCGCACTTCGCGCGAGAGACCGCCGATCAGGCTCGTCTTCGACACGTCCTCGACCGTCTCGAGGCGCGCGAGGAGCTCCTCGCCGACGCGGCGCAGCGTGCCCTCGTCGAGCGCATCCGAGTGCAGCGTGAGCGCGAGGATCGGCACGTCGTCGATGTCGACGGGGCGCACGCTCCAGCCCGCGACGCCCGGCGGAGCCTCGCCCTTGTGCGCTTCGATCGCCGACGCGAGGCGCACGAGCGCGCGCTCGCGGTCCTGGCCGACGAAGAAACGCACGGTGACGACCGCGCCCTCGCGGCGCGAGACGGAGTAGACGTGCTCGACGCCCTCGAGCTGCCACAGGAGCTTCTCCAGCGGCGTGGCGACGAGCGTCTCGACCTCGGCCGCGCTCGCGCCGGGAAACGCGATCTGCACGTCGGCCGTGGGCACGACGATCTGGGGTTCCTCCTCGCGCGGCGTGAGCAGGAGCGCCGCGACGCCCGCGAGCGCCGCCGCGACGAGCACGAGCGGCGAGAGCGGACCGCGCACGGCCTGCTCGACGATGCGCGCGACGAGCCCCGAGGGCGCGTCGTCGCTCGCCGCTGCCGCGACGCGGGCGCGCGCGTCCTCGGCGGCGTTCGCGGCCGCGTGCTCCGCCCCCGCGCGGGCGCGTTCGCGCGCGTCGCCACTCACGGCCGACCGTCCGCGAGCCCGATGCGCTCGCCGCCCGTGAGGCCGCTCAGGACCTCGACCGCGCCGTCGCCGAGTTCCTCGCCGCGCGTCACGACGCGCCGCCGCCACGTGCCGCGCTCGTCGACGAGCACGGTCCACAGCTGTCCGACACGCTCGAGCGCCGCGGCAGGCGCGCGCACGACCTCGCGGTCGCCGAGCGGGACGCGCAGGCGCGCGAACATGCCCGCGTGCACGGCGGGGGACGCGGCCGCGCCGTCGCGCGGCTCCTCCGGGCGCGGCAGGTCGACGTGGACCTCGAACGTGCGCGTGCGCGGATCGGCGGCGGGCAGGAGCTCGCTCACCGTCCCCGCGATGCGCGCGCCGCTCGAAGGCAGCTCGACCTCGAGCGCCTGGCCGCGCGATAGGCGCGCGATCAAGCCCTCGCGCACGGCGGCCTCGACGCGCAAGGCCGCGGGATCGAGCAGGACGAGCAGCGGCTCGCCCGGGTTCGCGAGGTCGCCGGGTTCGACGCGGCGCTCGGAGACGAGCCCGTCGAACGGCGCCGTGAGCGTGAGGTGCGACAGCGCGGCCTCGGCCTCCGTCGTCGCCGCGCGCGCGGATTCGCGCTGCGCCGCGGCGGACGCGACGGCGGCCTTCGCGTCGGCGAGACCGGCCTCGGCTTCGATGCGCGCGCGCTCCGCGTCCTCGAGCCCTGCTTGCGTCGCGGCCTGCCGCTCGAAGAGCCCGCGCGTGCGCTCGAAGGCGGCGCGGGCCTGCGTGAGCCGCGCTTCGGCCTGCGCCTCGCGCTGGCGTGCGCTCTCGCCCGCGGCTTCGACGGCGACGAGCGTCTCGCGCATCTGGCGCAGGCGCGCGGCGCTCTCGCGTTCGTCGAGACGCACGAGCACCTCGCCCGCGCGCACGCGCTCGCCGGCCTGTCGCGGGACCTCGAGCACGCGCGCCGAGACCTGCGCGGCGACGCGGACGACGCGGCGTGAGCGCACGCTGCCGACCACCTCTTCGTGGTCAGGGACGCGCACGCGCACGGCCTCCGCGACCGAGCGCGGCTCTTTCTCGCCGGCGGCCAGGACCGGCGTGCCGACCTGGGCCTCGGGCGCGCGCTTCGCGACGCGGACGAGCACCACGACGACGACCGTCGCGAGGACGATCACGACGAGCCGCTTCGCGGCGGATCCTTGGGCACTCATCGCGCGACTCCTTTCGATCCCGGTGCGAAGCGTCCGAGCGCGCGCGCGAGCTCCGCGCGGGCGCGTTGGACGTCGATGCGTGCGCGCACGGCTTCGGCGCGCGCTCGGGTGCGGTCTGCCTCGGCTTCGAGGAAGCGCGTCACCGGCGCCGCGCCGCCGCGGAACTGGCTCTCGACGAGCACGAGCGTCTCCTCCGCGGCCGCGAGCGCGCCCGCGGTCACCGTTCGACGGGCCTCCGCTTCCTCGAGCCCGATCCATGCGGCCTCGATCTCGAGGCCGATCGCGAGCTCGAGGCGTTCGCGCTCGTGCTCGAGCGCGCGGAGCTCGGCGTCGCGCCCGCGCGCCGCGCCGCGCCGGCCGCCGCCGTCGAGCAGGACCCACGAGAGGGCGAGCCGCGCCTCCGCGTTCGGTGTGCCGGCGTCGAGGCCGCCGTGCTCGTCGACCGCCCAGGCGCGTGCTTCGGCGTCGAGGCTCGGCATCCAGGCGCGCTCGGCGGACGCGCGCGCGGCGCGGGCGGCGTCGAGGCGCCGGCGCACGGCGGTGAGCTCGGGGCGCACGCGCCACGCTTCGTCGCGCGCGCTCTCCTCGGCTCGAGGCAGGAGGCCGAGCTCGAGGGCGTCGTCCGCGCCGTCCGCGGCGAGTTCGATCGGCGTGTTCGGCGGCAGCGCGAGCAGCGCGCGCAGCGCCGCGAGCGCCAGCTTGCGCGCGCTGTCCGTGCGAAGGCGGCGCTCTTCGGCTTCGGAGACGCGCACGGCGAGCGTCAGCTCGTCCGAGCGCAAGGCACTACCCGCGGCGACGCGCGAGCGCGCGTCCTCGAGCTGCGCGCGAAGGCTGGCGAGGCTCGCGTCGTCCGCGGAGAGGAGCTCCGCCGCCGCGCGCGCGTCGAGCCAGGCCGCGATCGCTGCCGAAGCGAGCGCGTTCTCGAGCGCGAACGCGTCGCTGGCGCGCGCGGAGACCTCGTCCGCCGCCGCGTCCCGCGCGAGCGCGTCCTGGCCGCCGCGCCACAGGTTCCAGCGGAACGCGGCGCCGGCCTGCAGCGCGTCGAACGTGCCGGGGTGGTTGAAGTCCTGGCCCGGCGCGAGGCGGTGCGCGTCGATCGTCTGGAACAGGAAGGTCGACGGTGCGTCGCTGCGCATCAGCGCGGTCGAGAGCTCGAGCCGCGGGCGGAGCGCGGCCTCGGCTTGGTCGAGCAGCGCCGAAGCGCCGTCGATGCGCGCGCGGGCGCTCGCGAGCGACGGATTGCGGCGCGCGAGCGCGTCGAGCAGGGCGCGGGGCCCGAGCGGACCCGGGGGGAGCGCGCGGGGGTCTTCGCTGACGAGCGGCCGTGGCACGGCCTGCGGAGCGAGCTCGTGCGAGCGAGAGGGGGGCGAGCGATCGGGGCCCGCGCACGCCGCGAGGAGCGCGGCGCCGAGGATCCAGGGAGGGAGCGTCGGCAGGGAGGCGCGCATGCCGCCGTTCTCTCGGATCGGAGCGCGTCCGTCAAGATACGCTCCTATGCGAGTATGTCGATTGAGGCATATTGTAGGCGTGCTCGACCGCGCTCCGACGACGTTCGGCGGGGTCCGGCGTGCCGCCGGCCGCCCGTCTCAGCGTCGCAAGGCGCGGAAGAAGCCCTCGGTGGCCCACTCCGCGAACCAGGCCTGCAGCTTCGCCTGCAGGTCCTCCGGGTCGCCGTCGAAGGCCTTTGCGCCCGCGGCGATCGCCTGCGGGAGCGTCTTGCGGTGCTGGAGCGCGTCGAGGATCGCGAACGCGGGGCGCTCGAGGTCCATGCGCCAGACGACGTGGTCCTTCCGGTAGACGGCGACCCACGCGGGGGTCCGCTTCGTCGACGGCGCGCTCTGGCCGTGGCGCAGCGCGGTGACGGCCTTGTTCGCATCGTGATCGAGCGCGAGCAGGCAGAACGCGGGGACGAACTCGAGCCGCGCCTTCGCGAAGGCGGCGGGCGGCAGCGTCGCGAGCGCGGTGCGGTCGAGCGTCTCGGACGGCGCTTCGTCGAAGACCTCGGTGATCGCGTGCTCGATGCGCGCGACGTCGGCGAGGAAGCCGCGCTGCGCGACCTTCGCTGCGCGCGCGAGGAACTCCGGCAGCGCATAGCCGAGGAAGTTGAGCGAGTAGTGGCGCGAGGGATGCGCGCGCAGGTAGGCGAGCATCACGGCCTCGAAGCGCTCGCGACCGAGGTGGTGGAGCAGCGCGGGGTAGTCGACCTCGAGCGCCTCCATCATCCGCAGGCGGTACATCGTTGTGTAGATCCGCACGCGCTCATCGGGGGCCAGCGACTTCGACGGGAGCACGTGGCGCGCGGCGGGCGCCTTCGACGGAGTCCGTTCGACGACGCGCACGACCTCGTGCTGCATCCAGGCCTGGAGGTCCTTCAGGCGAGCGGGCTTCGTCTGCGTCGCGCCGCCGGCGCGCGCGCCCTTCGAACGCAGTGTCACGCTCGTGGAGCGGGAGGCGTGCGCACGCGGCATTGCGTGTTCGGCGCGAGGGCGCTTCGAGCGAGCGACCTTGGCGCGCGCTCCCTTCGCGCGGCGCGTCGCACCCGCGCCGCGCTTCGAATTCGTCGTCGTCATCGCGCACCCGCCTTCGCGACCTTGCGCTTCGCCGCGGACTTCCCGAGCACGCGCTCGGCCCGCGTCTTCGCCTTCAGGACCTCGGCGTGCACGACGTCGAACGCGGGGATGTCCTCGTCCCATTCGAGCAGCGTCGAGCGTCCGCCCGAGAGCGCCACCGCGTGGTCGTAGAGCTCCCACACCGCGGGGATCACGTGGTCGGAGTGCGTGTCGATGATGTGCGTGCCGCGGTTCGTGTGGCCCGCGAGGTGGTAGTACGCGATGCGCTCTTGCGGGATCGTGTCGAGCCACGCGCGCGCGTCGAAGCCGTGGTTGAACGCGCTGACGTAGACGTTGTTCACGTCGACCTGGAGCAGGCAGTCGGCCTCCTGCGCGAGGCGCGCGAGGAACTCGGCCTCGCCGATCGTCGAGCTCGCGAACTCGACGTAGGAAGAGGGGTTCTCGATCGCGATGCGGCGCCCGAGGAGCTCTTGCACCTGCTTCACGCGCTTCACCGTGTGCGCGAGCGCTTCCTCCGTGTACGGCATCGGCAGGAGGTCGTGCGTGTTGCGCCCGGCGACGCCGGTCCAGCACAGGTGGTCGCTGACGATCTTCGCCTCGACGCGCTCGGCGAGCGCTTTCAGCTTCGCGAGGTACGCGCGGTTCAGCGGGTCCGTGCTGCCGATCGAGAGCGACACGCCGTGCAGCACGATCGGGTAGCGCTCCGCGACCGCGTCGAGCACCGCGAGCGGCCGTCCGCCCGAATCCATGAAGTTCTCGGAGACGATCTCGAACCAGTCGACCTTCGGCTGCGCGTCGAGGACGTGCTGGAAGTGGACGCTGCGCAGGCCGACGCCGTAGCCGAGGTGCGGCAGGGGAGAGCGCGATCGCGAGGGGGCGTTCGACATGGGCTGGGGCGCGCGATTCTAGTCGGGCACGAAGGAGGAGGGCTCTACGCACCGCGGGCGGAGGAGGTCGATCGACCGCCTCCGCCCGCGTGTTTCGGTTCCGCGGCGCTGGAGGCCGCCGCGGGACGGGCTCAGCCGCCGCTCTTGCAGGAGTTCGACTTGCACGCGTTCGACTTGCAGGAGTTGGCGCCCTTGCAGGAGTTCTTGTCCGTCGCGCAGCCGCCCTTGCCCTTGCAGCTGTTCTTGCCCTTGCAGCCGTTGTCGCCGCTCGAGCAGCCGCCCATGCCCTTGCAGGCGTTCATGCCCTTGCAGGCGTTCTTGGACGCGGCGGCGCTGCTGCCGTCCTTGGCGGACTTGCAGCTCGTGAGCGGGGCGCCGGCGACGATGGCCGCGATCGCCGCGGCGGTGAGGATGTGGAGCTTCTTCTGAGCCATGGGTGTTCTCGTTCTTTGGGGTTCGTGGCGCCGCTCGTGCCCGGTTCGGCCGGCTGCGGCGCGCGTGGAATACGGGAGTCGTGGGCCGCTTGGATGGCGGCGCCGGGCGAAAAGGTGACACCCGGTCTACGCCTTTTCCAGCACGGCCCTGCGCCGTGCATCGAATGGACGGCGCGGACTCCGCTCCGCACCGCTCGGACGCTCCGGGGGCCTCCGGGGAACTGGGGAATCGCGCTCCGCCGTCCCGGGTCGGCCGCCGACGCGCTACTCGAGCCCCATCTCCGCGACGCCGTCCTCGTCGAAGCCGAGCATGTGTCCGATCTCGTGGTAGAGCGTGACGCGGATCTCCTGGACGAGCTCCGCGCGGTCGTGCGCGGCGCGCTCCAGGTTGCGCTGGAAGAGGTAGATGCGGCGGGGGAGGAGGTCCTCGGACAGCTCCGTCTTCTCGATCTCCGACGAACCGACGAAGAGGCCGAGCAGATCGGGCGGCGTCTCGGCGGGATCCGAGCGGTCGATCATCCACTCGGCGGGCACCGGCTCGATCACGATCTCGGTCGTCTCGAGCGGGGCCTGGAAGTCCTTCGGGAGGAGCTGGATCGCTTCGTCGACGACGGCCTCGAAGGCGTCGTGGTCGAGGCGCGGCGGGATCGGGAAGCGCGGATCCGCGGCGTGCGCCTCACCGAGGCGGCGGTCGGCGCCCTCGAAATCACCGCGCAAGTCGGCGAGCAGCGCGAGGCGCTCGAGCACGCCGGGGCTCGATTCGACGGCGAGGAGCTTCTGGAGGAGCTGCTCCGCCTCCTCGAGCCGCCATTCGCGCAGCGCGAGCTGCGCGCGCGCCCACAGGAGGTCCGGGTGGTCGTCGTCGGCGATCTCGCGCGCGTGCTCGATCAGCTTGTGGGCCTTGCGCAGGTCACCGAGCTCGATGCGCGCGAGCGCTTCGGGGATCCAACGCTCGGGCCAGTCCGGATCGAGCTCGGAGAGGATCGCCAGCGCCTCCTCGTGCTCCTCGCGGTCGAGCGCGTCCCACGCGCGGTCGAGGATCTCGTCTTCGGGTCCGAGATCCTCGTCGTCCTCGATGTCGTAGTTGGTCACGGGCGTCTCGCTGTCGGGCTCGGGCGGAAAAGGGGGCGAGCATTCTTCCTTCGCCGCGGGGGAAACTCCAGCGTCCCGCGCCTTGTCCACGGTCGGCGCGCGCGCGAACGCGTCGCGTTCCGGGGAAACGGGCGAGCGCGCGCGACGGCTCCGGGCCGCGCGTGCGCGCTCGCCGGCAACGTAAGTCGTTGCCGCGAAGCGCACGGGGCCCGCGCGCGCCGCGTCGTCGTCGGAAAATCGACGCCCGCGGCCGACCGCGAGCGTCGTCCTGCTGCCGCGCGTGCCGCGGTAGGAGCCAGCATGACGATCCCGCGCCTCGCCCACGTCTACGGACCCCACGGCGGCCCCGTCCTCTTCGTCGCGCAACGCGCGCGCGACGGGTGGATCGCGTTCGATCTCGCCGGGCCGACGACGGACGAAGCGCGTGATCCGGGCGGCGAGCGCCTCGTCGTCACCGCGGGCGGTCCGGAGCACGCGGATCGGATCTTCGCGGTGCACGATCGGCTCGACGAGGTGGCGCTCGGGCGCGCGCTCGCCGTGGGGGAGCCGCACGGCGCGCGCTTCGGCTTCGGCGGGGACTTTCTCGAGCTGTGGCGCGGCGCGCGTCACGAGCTCGCGCCCGGCTTGCGGTTCTTCCGCGGGCTGACCGTGCTGCGCGCGGGTGATGCACGGTTCGAGCGCGGCGCTCCGGCGAGCGCGGCGCTCTTGTTCGCGACGCCGCGGGAGCTCGTGCGCTCCGAGTTCGAGCGCGCGTTCGAGGAAGCCGAAGCGCGCCGGACGCGCCTCGCCGTGCTCGTGCGCGACGCCGTCGCTACGTCGCCCGTCGTTTCCCGCGCGGCGCGCCGGAGGACGGTCCACCGGGGTCGCTGATCGCGCGCGGAGCGCCGCGCCGTGGCTTCGCGTGCGCTGGATCGGACGGTGCGGGTTCCGTCGGCCGCGAGCGCGCGGGGGTCTTCGGCGCGCGGCTCGCCGAGGTCGCGCGCGTCCCTCGCGCCGGGGTCGCGGCGCGTTCGGCGTGCTCCGCCGCCCTCCGCGCGACGATCTTCGGATCCGCTGCCCACGCGCAGATCGGGCAGCGCGACAGGTCGTGGCGCAGCGCGGGGCAGTGCTCGCGGCCGAAGTAGATCATGCGCAGGTGGAGCGCGTTCCAGGACGACTCGGGGAAGAGCGCCTTCAGGTCGCGCTCCGTGCGCTCGACCGAGCTGCCGTCCGAGAGCCCCCAACGCTCGGCGAGCCGGTGGATGTGCGTGTCGACGGGCAGCGCGGGCCGGCCGAAGGCCTGGCACATCACGACGCTCGCGGTCTTGTGGCCGACGCCGGGGAGCGCCTCGAGCTCCTCGAACGTGCGCGGCACCTTCCCGCCGTGCTTCGCGACGAGCAGCTTCGCCATCGCGGCGAGGTTCTTCGCCTTCGCGGGCGCGAGGCCGCAGGTCTTGATGAGCGCGAGGATCTCGTCGACCTGGAGCTTCGCCATCGCCTCGGGCGTGCGCGCGCGCGCGAAGAGCGCGGGCGTCACGAGGTTGACGCGCTTGTCCGTCGTCTGCGCCGAGAGCAGCACGGCGACGAGCAGCGTGAACGCGTCCGTGTGGTCGAGCGGGATCGGCGGATCGGGGTAGAGCTCCGCGAGGACCTGCTCGATGCGCGCGGCTTTCTCCTTCGGCTTCATGGTGCGGGAGGATAGCCACTCGCGCCCCAGCTGCACGCGTTCTCGGCGCACGGGCTGCGCGAGCCGTCGAGCCCTGGTCGTACGCGGGGCGAGCGACGGGCGAGCGTTCGTGACGAACGCGAGGCGAGGCGGAGGCCCGATGGCCACGGGGCGCGGCTACACTGCGCCGCGCCATGACGAACGACACGACGATCGAGGATTTCCTCGCCGGCACGACCTACGCGGTCGCCGGCGCGTCGACCGACCGCTCGAAGTACGGCAACAAGGTGCTGCGCTGCTACCTGCAGCACGGCCGCACGGCGATCCCCGTCCATCCGCGCGAGACGGAGATCGAGGGCGTCGCGTGCGCGAAGGACCTCGCGTCGCTGCCGAAGGGCGTGCATGGGCTTTCGATCATCACGCCGCCGCCGGTGACGGAGAAGCTCGTCGAGGAGGCCGCGCGCCTCGGGATCACGCGCCTCTGGATGCAGCCCGGCGCGGAGAGCCCGCGCGCGATCGAGCGTGCGAAGGAACTCGGGCTCTCGGTGATCGCGAACGGGCCGTGCTTGCTCGTCGTGCTCGGCTATCGCGAGTGAGGCGCGGCGCATCCGGGCGCCTCGACGATCGTCCCGCGGCCCGTTCGGGCATGAACCCGTCGCACGGGGCGGTCGGGGGACGCGCGCTCAGAGCCTGTGAAGAAATCAGGGATGCCCGGCAGGGTTGTCCTGAGGCGTTCCGGCAAGGCGCGCTGACGACGCGCATTCGCCGGCAATGCTCGGAGGAATCGCAACGCCGCCGGGGCGCCTCCGAGCGAGCGGGACGGGTGTCTCTGATTTCTTCACAGGCTCTCAGCTCTCCGCGACCGCGACCGCCGCCGCGATGCCGGCGTCGTGCGTGATCGTGACGTGGATCCGCGCGATGCCCTTCGTGGCCGCGATGCGCGCGGCGACGCCGTGGAGTGCGACGGTCGGCGCTTCGCCCGACTTGCGGACGACCTCGATGTCGCGCCACGCGACACCTTGGGCCCAGCCGGTGCCGAGCACCTTCATCACCGCTTCCTTCACGGCGAAGCGGCCGGTGTAGTTCGTCATGCGCGACTTGCGCTGGTCGCAGTACGCGCGCTCGCCGTCGGTGAAGACGCGCTCGAGCAGCCGATCGCCGTGCCGCGCGTAGGCGGCTTCGAAGCGCGCGATCTGCGCGAGGTCCATCCCGAGGGCGACGATGGGCATGCGCGCAGATCATGGACGCGCGCGGGGCGCGGCGCAATCACGCACCGTCGCAGACGTCCGCGGTCGGCGCCGGCGATTCGAGCGCGCTGGAGTCGAGCTCGCCGGCGAACGCGCGGCGCTGCGTTCAAAACGCCGCGTCGAGCAGCACGAGCGTCAGCGGATCCGAGAGCGTCACTTGGTTCGACGCGTCGCGGAACAAGGCCTGGAGGTAGCGCTTCTGCGCTTGGACGCCCGCGCCGAGGTCCGCGATCGGCAGCGAGACCGTCAGCAGGCCGCTGCCCGGAACGAAGCCCATCGGGATGCGGCGCGCTTGCGCTCCGTACGCGATCACGCCGAGGAACGGCAGGTAGAGCTGGTGCTGCGGCTGCGGCGCCCACACGAGCAGCACGCTGTCGCCCGGCGTGCCCGTGAACGTGAAGGTCGCGCTCTGCAGCTCGCGCACGGTGACCGTGCCGCGCAGACCGCGGTGGAGCCCGCTCAACGCGGTCACGTTCGCGGTCGCGCCGACGATCGTGCCGCCGGCAGCACCCGCGGCGCCGGCGGGGAGACCGCACGTACCGTTGCCGGGCCCCGGATTGCCCGCGACCCCGGCGACGAACGCGACGTCGAGCGTGTCGACGTGCGCGGTCGGATCGACGACGAGCGCGTTCGCGCCGGTGGCTGCGGCTCCACCGGGGAAGGGAACGGGATTGCACGACGCCGAGGCTCCGCTGCCGCCGCGTCCTCCGGTGAACGTGCCGCCGGAGGCGAAGAGCTGCGCCCCCGCTCCCACGACGCACGCGTCCGCGCCGTCGTACGCCGGGCGCTGCACCGCGCCTTGCGATCCGTACGTGCCCGAGCCGCCCCAGCCGCCCGACACGTCCGTCGCGTAAAGCGCGACCGTGCCGTTCGTGATGACGAGACCCGCGCCGGGGCCGACCGGATCGAAGTCGTTGTAGAAGCCGGACGCCCCGAGGAGCGCGCAGCGCGCGAAGCTCACCTGCGTGCTCGCGGTGACGCGCGCCGCGGGCTCCGTGTCGATGCTGTTGATCGTCGAGTCCTGCACGCGCACGGGGCCCGCGCAGGCGTCGATCGCGATCCCGGGCGCCGCCGGGTCCGCGGCGACGCCGACGATGCCGATCGAGGAGATCGTGACGGTCTGGCTCGCGGACAGGTTGCGGATCCTGAGCGGCGGCCGCATCGAGACGCTTGGGCCTCCGACGACGGCGAGGGCCTTGCCGTCGATCGTGAACGAGAAGTAGCTGCCGCTGCGGATCAGGATCACGTCGCCGTCGACGGCGGCGTTCACCGCGGCTTGCGGCGTCGTGAACATCTGGCCCGAAGGACCGACGGTGAGCACACCGGCGAACGCGGGCGCGCCGAGCGAGACGAGGAGAGCGGACGCGGAGAGAGCGAGCTTCATGGAGCGAGCCTCGGAAGGGGACGAGCGCCGGAGCGGAGGACGGGCCGCGCTCTGCTCGCTCAACGTATTCGAGCCGCGCGAAAGCCGCAACGGCCCGCGCTCACGCGCGCTCGAACTCGATCAACGCGTCGCCCGCGCGCACTTCGCCGCCGTCCACTGCGACGTAACGCGCGAGCGTTGCATGCGCAGGCAGCGTCGCGCTCGCGCGGTAGACGACGTGCGTGAAGGTCTTCATGACCTCGATCAGGCCGACGGGTTGTCCGTCCGCGACGACGGAGCCCGCGTTCGCGAACGCGGGCTCGCCCGGCGCGGGGCGGTGGTAGAAGCGACCGCTCTGAGGTGAGCGGAGGACGAGCGCTCCGGCGCGCGCGCCCGCTTCTTTCGCGTCGTTCGCGCCCGTCGCGTCGGCGGCGGAGATCGGCTCGAGCTCGTAGAGCACGTCGCCGTATCCGACCGGCGCGTGCACGCGGTCCTTCGCGGCGTTCGCGACGCGGCCCGACACGCCCTCGGGCACGACGAGGCGCACCGCGCGGCCGAGCACGAGCAGGGCGCCCGCGGTCTCGCCCGCGACGAGCACGTTTCCGGCGCCGCGGGACTCGGTGAAGAGTCCGACGCCGGGCGAGAGGAGCTCCGTCTTCGCGCCGTCGCGGCGCACGCGCAGTTCGATCGTCGTGTTCGCGCTCATCGTGTGGTCTCCAGTCTTCGCCGCGCCCGCCCTCGTCCTCCGGAGAGCGCTCGGCGGCGCGCGCTCATCCCCTCGGCTCCGTCAGCGCCGCGAGGTCGTGCAACGACCAGATGCGCGGGTTCTTCGTGCGGCGTGCGTTCGATTGGTACGCGGCCTGAGCGAAGAGCTCGAGCCAGCTCCGCAGCTCGCCGAGCGCCACGATCTCGTCCGTGTCCATCTGCGCGGCCGACTTGTACGGGTCCATGTCGCTCTCGATGCGCGCTTCGGTGTCGCGCATGCCTTGCTCGATCTTCTGACGCTCGGCGGGGTCCTGCGTCGCGATCTGGAAGTCGTCGTCGAGCTTCGTGTTGTACGCGGCGATCGCGAGCGTCCTGCCCTCCATCACCGCGAGGCGCGCGATCGTGGTGGAGAGCTGCACGACGGGCTCGTACGGCAGACCCGCGAGCGCGTAGTAGCCCGCACCGCTCGCCTTCCGCAGCAGCACCGTGAACATCGGCACCGTGTTGGTCGAGTTCGCGTAGATCAGGCTCGAGCCGTAGCCGAGCAGGCCGAGGCGCTCCGCCTCGACGCCGATGTCGAAGCCCGACACGTCCTGCAGCCACACGATCGGGATCCCGTCGTCGTTGCACGCGCGGCTGAACGCGGCGACCTTCGCGATGCCTTCCTTGTAGAGGATGCCGAGCGGCTTCTTCGCGCCGCGATGCTCGGGGTCGTCCATCACGCCCTGGCGGTTTGCGACGAAGCCGAGGTAGAGGCCGTCGACGCGCGCGACGCCCGTGATCATCTCGCGGCCGCGGTCGGGCAGGATCTCCCAGAACAGGGAGTGGTCGACGAGGCGCGCGAGCACTTCCTCGACCGCGTACGTCATGCGGTGGTCGGCGGGCAGGAGCCCCGCGAGCTCGTGCGCCGGCTGGAACGGCGCCGCGGCGTCCGCACCGTGCCGCCAGAACGCGGCGCCGGAGCTCGGGAGCTTCGCGATCTCGGCGCGGATCAGCGCGATCGCGGTCGCGTCGTCGGGCACGCGCACGTCGGCGCAACGCGACTGGGCCACATGGACCTCGGGCCCGCCGATGTCGAGGCTCGAGAGATGCTGGCTCTTCGCGCCTTTGATCAGCGCGGCGCCGGCGATGACCATGTACGCGCCCTCGGTCATGTACACGCGGTCGCTGATGATCGGCATGTAGCCGCCGCCCGCGATGCAATCGCCGAACACGCCTGCGATCTGCGGCACGCCGGCGGCGGAGAGCTCGCTGTTCTTCTTGAAGATGTGGCCCGCGCCGGTGGCGCCGGGGAAGCTCTGCGCTTGCTCGGGCAGATAGAGACCGGAGCAGTCGACGAGGTAGACGACCGGGATCGCGAGGCGCTTCGCCATCTCCTGCGCGCGCTCGATCTTCTCGGGCGTGCGCGGCCACCACGAACCAGACGCGACCGTGTTGTCGTTCGCGATCACCATCGTCCAGCGCCCTTCGACGAGCGCGAACGCGGTGATCACGCCGGCGGCGGGGCTCTCGAGCTTGCCGAACATCCGTCCGTGGTTGACGAACGTGCCGACCTCGAACGCACGCGTGCCGGGGTCTTTGAGGTGCTCGAGCCGCTCCCGCGCCGTCAGCTTCTGCTTCTCGTGGACGCGCGCGGCGTAGGTCGGGCCCCAGCCCTCCGCGACCTTCGCGCGCCGCTTCGCGAGCTCACCCTCGCGCTCGGCGAGCTGCGCCTTGTTCTTGTCGAAGGTCGCGCGATCGAGGAACGCATCGCGCGGGGAACCGATGGGGGAGAGCGGGACGCGGGCCATGGGGGGCGGGATTGTCGGGGCAGGAGAAGAAGGCGTCCAGTCCGTCGGTCGCTTCTTCGTCGCGGCCACGCTTCGATCTCACCGAGATCGCAAGGCCCGGTGACCTGCTCTCGTGCGGCCGTGGAAAGCAGGCGGAGATGCATGCCTTCACGGAGTCTCCCCGCCACGCCCATCCAGGACGTGAGCGGCGAGCGTCCTCTCCGCCTGGGTCCTCCTTCGAGTGCTTCGCGCTCGGCTCGGACTGCTCGCCGTCGCGCGTCGGTCGTTCGGGCCGGCGGTGCACATCGACGAGCACCGGAGGCGCGTGGCGTGAAGGCGGTCCGCGACTCAGTCCTTCCGCGGGACCACTTCGTCTTTCGGCGCCGGGTAGCGCTTCTCCACCCAGCAGCCGCGTTCCAGGACCTCGAACGTCGAGTCGCTCCCCGGGAGCGGGCGCTCGGGCACGTCGAGCAGTTTGCAGAGGAGGCGGAACGCGCGACGGCGCAGCGTCTCGGCGTCCATGCCCGGCTCGGAGACGCACGCTTCCAGTCGGCGCATCTGGACCGCGACGGTCGCATTCACGTTCGTGCCGTCGAGCGCACCCAGAACGCCCAGCTGGACCTCGTCCTCGCCGGCGCTTGCGAGCAGCGCGTCGATCCGCGGCTGGCGCACGCCCTGGAGCGTGGTGCGCAGGCCCGCGAAGACCACGAGCATCGTCTCCACGCGCTCCCAGTCGAACGCGCCGGCGCTGTCCTCGAGGTCGAGCAGGGCAGTCAGCGCGTCGACGTCGTCCTGGTGGCGCGAGTCGAGGAACACCTTGCGGCGGCGCGCGGCGTCGGCGGCGTCGCGGGATACGAGCACCGCCGCGACGTCGAGCTCCGGGCGGCCCGGTCGCACGAAGCGCGCGAGCTCCTCGAGGCGTGCGCGCGCCTCGGAGCCCAAGGGAATGCGGGCGCGGAGCGCGTCGGGAACACTCGCGAGGAGCTCCGCGCGCCGCGGCTCGAGCGGCGGGACGTGTGCGCTCCGAAGGAAATCGAGCTCGCCGGGGAGGAGCCGATGGCCCAGTGCGGCGAGGGTGATGTGTCCCGAGTCCTGCGGCCCGAACCACGTGCCGCCCGCCGCGCGCACGGAGCGCTCGAAGCGCGCCGTGTGCTCCTCGCCGACGAACTCGTCCCTCCGCGAGCCCGCGACGAACAGCGGCATGCGAACGCGCGCGAGTTCGGCCGTGAGGTCGACGTCGGCGACTCGCCGAAACGCGAGGTGGGCGAACCATCCGGCGAGCGTGCCGTGGAACGACTCCGCTGCGCGCGCGACGACGGTGTCCGCGCGTACCGGCGCCACGAGCACGACGGCCATCGGCCGCGCACCATCGCGGAGCAGAGTCGCCGCCGCGAGCGTGCCGATCGAAGTGCCGCGCAGCACGACGCGCTCGGGCGCGCCGGCGCGTCGCACCGCTTCGTCGAACGCCGCGCGCGCGTCGCGCTCGAGGTGCTTCGCGCCGCGCTCGCCCGTCGAGAGGCCGACGCCGGTGTAGTCGACGATCAGCGAGGCGAAGCCGAGGTCGGCGAGCTCCTCCGCGAGCAGACTGCGTCCGCTCGACTCGCCCGCGCTCGCTCCGGACTCGAGCAGATGCAAGACGACCGGCGCGCCCGGGTCGGCCGGCACGAAGAGGCCGCAAAGCAGCGCACCCTCTCCGGCGGGGAGCGAGACGGTGCGCGTGCCCGCGGGATAGCCTTCGACGGGGTCGACCGCGAGCGTCCGGAGCGGAGGGACGATCACGGGCGGAGCGAGGCAGCCTGCATCGAGGCCCGCCAGCAGGAGCGCGAGGACGAACGCCGGCGCTCGGCCCCCCCGGATCATCGCGCGAGCGCCGCGGCCCGCCAGCAGGAGCGCGAGGACGAACGCCGGCGCGCGGCCCCCCCGGATCATCGCGCGAGCGCCGCGGCCGCTGTCCAACCCGGGATCGACCGCGTGTCGTACTCGCCGCGGCGGAACTCGTGGCTCTTCAGCACCGCGAGGTGCAGCGCGATCGTCGTCGGGACACCCTGCACCTTCGCGGCGCCGAGCGTGCGCACCATCGTCTCGATCGCTTCCTCGCGCGTGTCGCCGTGCGCGATCACCTTCGCGATCAACGAGTCGTAGAACGGCGGGATCTCGTCACCCGCGACGAGGTGCGTGTCGACGCGCACGCGGCCCGGCCCGCGGTCCTTCGGGAACTCGAAGGCCGTCAGCACGCCCGGCGCGGGGCGGAAGTTCTGCTCGGGGTCCTCCGCGTTGACGCGGCACTCGATGGCGTGCCCGCGCGCGACGACGGCGCTCTGCGTGATCGACAAGCGCCGGTTCGCGGCGACCGCGAGCTGCTCCTTCACGATGTCGATGCCCGTGATCATCTCCGTGACCGGGTGCTCGACCTGGAGGCGCGTGTTCATCTCCATGAAGTAGATCGGGCCCTCGGCAGAGCGCAGGAACTCGATCGTGCCCGCGCCGGCGTACCCGATCGACGCGGCGGCGCGCGCGGCCATCGCGCCGAGCTCCATCCGCGCCTTCGCGTCGAGCGCGGGGCTCGGGCTCTCCTCGATCAGCTTTTGGTGCGAGCGCTGGATCGAGCACTCGCGCTCGAACAGGTGCACCGCGCTGCCGAAGCGGTCGCCGAGGATCTGCACTTCGATGTGGCGGCCGCCCGTGAGGTACTTCTCGAGGTACATGGCGCCGTTGCCGAACGCCGACTGCGCCTCCGCGCTCGCCGCGGGGAACGCGGCGCGCACCTCGGCCTCGTCGCGGCACAGGCGCATTCCGCGCCCGCCGCCGCCCGCGTCCGCCTTCAGGATCACCGGGAAGCCCGTCGCGCGCGCGCACTCGACCGCGTCGTCGACGTTCGCGAGCAGTCCGTTCGAGCCCGGGATCACGGGCAAGCCCGCGGCGCGCATCGCGGCCTTCGCGGGGGACTTCAGGCCCATCTTGCGCATGACCTCGGGCGACGGCCCGACGAAGGTCACGCCGTGCTGCTCGCACAACGCGGCGAAGCGCGCGTTCTCGGCGAGGAAACCCCAGCCGGGGTGCACGGCGCTCGCGCCGGTCGAAAGCGCGGCCTGCACGATGCGCTCGAGCTGCAGGTAGCTCTCGCGCGGCGCGGAGCCGCCGATGCCGACCGCCTCGTCCATGTGGCCGAGCCAGCGCGCGCCGCGGTCGGCCTCGGAGAACACGGCGACGGTGCGGAGCCCGAGCTCGCGCGCCGCGCGCGCGATGCGCACGGCGACTTCGCCGCGGTTCGCGATCAGGAGCTTCTGGAACATGCGCGCGGGAGGATACGGCGCCCGCCGGAGCCGCACCAGGAGCGAGCGGTTGGCCGCACGCGCCCCGCAGCGGGAGCGAGCGGCCGGTCGCGGGTGCCCCGGGACGGAATCGAGCAACAGGTCGCCTACGCTCCGCCGCGAGATCGAGCGGCCGACTGCACACGCGCCGCCGCGAGGTCGAGCCGTCGGTCCCGCGCGCGCCGACGCGGGAGCGAGCGGTCGGGCGCGCGCTCCGTCGCGGGGGCGAGCGCGCCTTCCGGGGACCGGTCCGGGCGGCTACCTTGCGCGCGTGATCGCCCTCCTGCTCGCCGCGTGGTTCCCGCGGGTGGCTCTGCCCTCGCCGCTCGCGGGCGGAGCCGTCGACCGACCGCCGACGCGGGTCGAGGCGCTCGCGGACGCGTTCGAGGACGCCGCGCGCCGGCTCGACTCCGACTCCGCGTCGGAGCGCGCGCGCGCCGAGCTCGACCTCGGTCGCGCGCTGGGCCCGGAGCACGAGGCGCGCGTGCGCGCCCTGCTCGCCGACGGTTCGTTCGAGCGCGCGCTGCGCGTGCGTTCGGCGCTCGCCGTCGCGCCGCGCGGCCTCGACCTCGCGGTGCGGATCGCGCTCGACGGCGCATCGTCCGCTCCTGCGAGCGCTGGAGCGGGCTCCGGCGCGCGCGACGTCCGCGCGCTCGCCAGGGACGCGATCGAAGAGCGCATCGCGCGCTGGACGCCCGGCTGGGAGCGCGCGCCGAGTCCGCGGGGGCGCATCATCGGCGCGCTCCTCGGGAAGGCCGGCGAGCTCTTCACGCTCGACGCGCGCACGGCGAGCGGCCGTGTCGACCGCGCGCTCGCGGCGCTCGCGCGCGGGACGCGCAGCCTGCCGCCGATCGTGCTCGCTCCGGGATCGGTCACGACCGGCGCGGTCTCGTCGAGCGGCGCGCGCGCCGGCGCGAACGTGCTGCGCGGCAGCGCCGACGCGCTCCTGTCGCAGCTCGCGCGCGCGCACGGCCTCTCCGTCGCCGGCTTCGGCTTCGACGACGACCTGGAGGATCGCGCCGCGCGCTGCATCGTGCTCGGGCTGTCCGAGGACGACGCGCGGAGCGGCCTCGAGTTCGTGCGCGACGCGTGCCTCGCCGCGGCCGGCGCCTCGGCGTCGAGCGAGCGCAGCGACGCGGC
The DNA here is from genome assembly GCA_016714045.1 of Planctomycetota bacterium. Classification (GTDB taxonomy): domain Bacteria; phylum Planctomycetota; class UBA1135; order UBA1135; genus JADJNY01. The sequence continues at coordinate 143,653 of JADJNY010000003.1, forward strand.
GCGCGTCGTTGGCGCGTGCGGCTGGCCCGACGGTGTCGCGTGGCTCGAGGCGCGCTGGCGCGCGAGCGCTTCCGCGACCGCACGCGACCTCGTGTGGCTCGACGGCTTGATCGCCGCGGCCGATCGCGGCGCGCTCGCGCCGTGCTGGCGCAGCGCCGAGGAACAAGCGTGGTGCTGGCGCTACGTCGCCGACCCCGCGCTCGAACCCGCGCCGACGTTGCGCGCGGAGCGTGTCGCCGGGATCGCGCGCGCGCTCGCGCTCGCCGGACCGCGCGACGCCGAGGGCGGCGACGCGCGGGCGCGAGCGGCGCTTGCGGACGACGCGGGCGGTCTCGCGAACTGGGCGCGGCTCGTCGCGTGCGAAGGCTGGGCGCGCGCGCCCGGGGTCGCAAGCGCCGAGCGCACGGAGCTCGCGCTCCGCGCGTCGGAATGGGGGCGGGACGCGCGGCCCGCAGCTTCCGCGCTGCTGCACCAGGCGCTGCGCGCGCTCGCGGCCGCGCGCGGCGCAGACGCGGACGCGTTCGTGATCGAGCGGCCCGAAGCGTTGTTCGAGTGGGCGAGCCGCACGGGGCGCGCCGACGGGCTCGGGGCGCTGCTCGCGGACGCGCGCGCGGCTCCGCCCGAGCGCTGGGACGATCCGGCCGCGCTGCCGCAGGGCTGGCCGGCCCCGCTCGTGCGCGAGGCGTGCGCGTGGAGCGCGTGCTCGTCGCGGCCCGACGCGGCGTTCGCACGGCACGCGCTCGCGCTCGTGGCGCCCCAAGCGGCCGCGGAGCGGCGCGGCGCGACCGAAGCGCGCGGAGCGCAGGGCGCTCGGCTCGCCGAGCTGCGCCGCGGGGTCGAGCTCCTCCGCTCGCTCGCGCGTGGCAGCGAGCGCGAGCGCGTCCGTGCGGCGCTCGCGAGCGTCGCGACGGCGGGGGGCGCGGGCGCGACGGAGGCCGCGCAGCTCATCGCGGCGCTCGGGTTCGACGCGGGAACGGACGCCGTCCTCGTGGAGCCGCCGAGCGGGCTCCTCCACGCGCTCGCGCTCGGCGAACGGGCCGCTCGCGGCGACGAGCGCGCGCTCGTCGTGCTCGTGAGCGCGCTCGCGGACGCAACCGCGCTTCCCTTCGCGGAGCACGGCCTCGATTGGGCCGTCGAGAGCCTGCGCGCACGACGCGACGACGACGGCGAGCGCGAGCTCGTGCGCCGCGTGCGTTCCGCGACGCAGGAGGGCACGGCCAGCTTGCGCGCGCGCTTCCGCGCCGATGCGTGGCCCGTGGCGTCGTCCCCGCCGCCCACCGACCTCGACGACCTCGCGCGCGAGGCGCCGGCGGAGTTGCGCTGATCGCGGTGCTGGAACGGCTCCGCCGGGGCGGTGGTCGCGGGACGACCGCGTGGGGGAGCGTACGATCGATGTCGGAGGCGCCGCGGCGAGGTGCGCGAGCGTAGGCAGCGGGCCGCGCGCACGGCATGATCTCCTGCGCATGGCCTCCGCAGGATCGCGCCCGCTCCCCACGTTCGCCGCACCGCTCGTGCTCGCGCTCGCGTGCGCCGCGGGCTGCGCGCCGGAGGCGCCCAAGTCGGGCGCGGTGGCTCCGCCGGCGGCGTCGAACGCGGCGCCGCGCGAGGTCCGCACCGCGCGCGTCGCGCGCGAGGCGTGGGAGCGCACGATCGGTGTCACGGGCGAGCTCGCCGCCTTCGAGGAGACGGAGCTCTCGGTCAAGGTCCCCGGGCGTCTCGTGCACCTCGCTGTCGACCTCGGGTCGCGCGTCGCGAAGGGCGCGCTCGTCGCCGAGCTCGACGCGCGCGACTACGAGCTGCGCGTGAAGCAGTCCGAGGCCGCCGTCGCCGCGGCGCGCACGGCGCTCGGGCTCGCACCCGAGGGCGACGACGATTCCGTCGACGTCGACGCGACGACGGGCGTGAAGCTCGCGGCGACACAGCTCGCGGCCGCGCGGCGCGACCACGAGCGCGCGCAGGACCTCCTGAAGAGCAAGGTGAGCACGCAGGCACAGCTCGACGACGCCGAGACGGCGCTGCGCCTCGCCGAGACGCGCCTCTCGGCCGCGCGCGAGGACGTGCAGAACCGGAAGGCGGCGCTCGCGGCGCGGCGCGCGGACCTCGCGCTCGCGAAGCAGCAGCTCGCGGACACGCGCATCACCGCACCGTTCGACGGCGAGGTCGCGGCGCGGCTCGCGGGCACGGGCGACTACCTCGCGGCGGGCGCTCCGGTCGCGCGGCTCGTGCGCACGGATCCCTTGCGCGTGCGCCTGCGCGTGCCCGAGCGCGAGGCCGGGCTCGTGCGCGTCGGTCAGACCGTCCGCTTTGCTGCGGAGGGTGACGCGCTCGGCACGTGGAAGCCGAACGCGGGGATCACGCGCATCGCGCCCGCGCTCGGCGCGCAGAGCCGCGCGCTCCTCGTCGAGGCCGAGGTGGCGAATCCCGCGCCGAAGGAGCCCGCGACAAGCGCGGACGGACCGTCGAGTCCGATGGGCACCGGCCTCCCGGACGCGGCCGTGCTCCGCCCGGGCGCGTTCGTGCGTGCGCAGATCGTCGTCGACGCGGCCGCGGACGCGCTCACGGTGCCGCTGGCCGCGGTCGTGTCGTTCGCCGGGATCGACAAGTTGCTCGTCGTGAAGGACGGCAAGGTGCTCGAGCGGCGTGTGAAGCTCGGGCGCCGCGACGACACGCGCGTCGAGCTGCTCGAAGGCGCCGTCGAGGGCGACGAGGCCGTGTTGGCGCCCGGCAACCTCGGTGATGGCGCCGCCGTGCGCGTGACGAAGTAGACGGACGATGCGCGGCCTCGTCGACACCTGCATCCGCCGCCCGGTGTTCGCGACGATGCTGATCGCGACGCTCGTCGTCGTCGGCATCGCGAGCTTCCTCCACCTCGGCGTCGACCGTTTCCCGTCCGTCGACCTGCCGACGGTCAGCGTGCGCACGACGCTGCCCGGCGCGTCGACGGAGGACGTCGAGACGCTCGTCAGCCAGCGCATCGAGGAGGCGGTCAACACGATCGAGGGCATCGACCAGCTGCGCTCGATCTCGACCAACGGCTCGTCGGTGGTCGTGATCACGTTCGCGCTCGAGCGCGACATCGAAGCCGCGACGCAGGACGTGCGCGACCGCGTCGCGACGGTCCTGCGCGACCTGCCGCGCGAGGCCGAAGCGCCGATCATCTCGAAGTTCGACAACGATCAGACGCCGGTGCTCACGATCGCGCTGTCGGCGGAACGGCCGCTGCGCGAGCTGACCGAGATCGCGGACAAGCTCGTCAAGCCGCACCTCGAGCGCTGCACGGGCGTGGGGGAGGTCCTGCTCGTCGGCGCCGTGCCGCGCGCGATCGACGTGCAGGTCGACGGCGACCGCCTCGCTGCGTACGGCTTGTCCATCACGGACGTGCGTGACGCGCTCGTGCGGCAGAACGCCGAGTCGCCGGGCGGGAACGTCACGGGCGAGCGGCGCGAGGCGTCCCTGCGCACGCTCGGACGCATCGCCGATCCGAGCGCGTTCGACGACGTCGTCGTCGCGGTGCTCGACGGCGTGCCGGTGCGCGTGCGGGACCTGGGGCAGGCCGAGGACGGCACGAAGGAGGTGCGCTCGGTGTCGCGCCTCGACGGACAGCCGTGCGTGTCGCTCGAGATCCGCCGCCAGTCCGGCGCGAACACCGTGGCGACGATCGACGCCGTCAAGGCGCGGCTCGACGGCTTGCGCGCGGAGCTGCCCGCCGACCTGCGGCTCGAGGTCATCCGCGACCAGTCGCGCTACATCCGCGCGGCGCTGCACGAGATCGACGTGCACCTCGTGCTCGGCAGCGTGCTGGCGAGCCTCGTCGTGCTGCTCTTCATGCGCTCGTGGCGCTCGACCTTCATCGCGGCGATCGCGATCCCGTGTTCCGTCGTCGCCACGTTCGCCGTGATGCAGGCGCTCGGGTTCACGCTGAACAGCGTGACGATGCTGGCGCTCGTGCTCATGGTCGGCATCGTGATCGACGACGCGATCGTCGTGCTCGAGAACGTCTACCGCTTCGTCGAGGAGAAGGGCCTTTCGCCCTTCGACGCCGCGCGCGAGGGCACGGCCGAGATCGCGCTCGCGGTGACGGCGACGACGCTGTCGCTCGCGGTGATCTTCGTGCCGGTGTCGTTCATGTCGAGCATCTCGGGCCGCTTCCTCTACCAGTTCGGCATCACCGCCGCGGCCGCGGTGATGGTCAGCCTGCTCGTGTCGTTCACGCTGACGCCGATGATGAGCGCGCGGCTCTTGCGGCGCTCGAAGGCGGGCGAGCAAGCCGCTCCGGCCTCGCGCGCCGGCTTCTATGCGTGGATCGAGCGCGCCTACGGCTGGATGCTCGCGCGAGCGCTCGCGTGGCGCTGGCTCGTGCTCGTCGGCGCCGTGCTCGTCGTCGCGGCGTCGGTGCCGCTCTACAAGGGCGTGAAGCAGGAGTACACGCCCGGTGACGTCGACGAAGCCGAGTTCGAAGTGCGCGTCTCCGCGCCGGAGGGGACGTCGTTCGGCGCGATGGACGCGACGTTCCGCGAGATCGAGGCGCTCCTGCGCTCGACGCCGGGCGTCCGCGCGGTGCTGTCGACGGTCGGCGGGAGCTTCCTCGGTCAGGTGAACCAGGGCGAGGTCTACGTGCGCATCGCGCCGCACGAGGAGCGCGTCTTCTCGATCGGCCGTCTCTGGCGCGAGACGCTCGCCGGGCATCCGTCGAAGGCGTTCGAGGGCAACTACGCGCAGCGCGACGTGATGGTCGAGGTCAGGAAGCGCCTGTCGGGCTTCCGGGGCCTGCGCTGCTCCGTGCGCAACGCGCCGTCGTTCAACATCGGCGGCGGCAACTTCGACATCGACTTCTCGATCCTTGGGCCCGACTTGCAGGCCTTGGCCAAGTACGCGGAGGAGCTGCGCTCGAAGGCGCAGGCCGTGGGCGGCATCGTCGACGCCGACACGACGCTCAAGCTCGACAAGCCCGAGCTGCGCGCCGTGATCGACCGCCGGCGTGCGGCGGACCTGGGCGTCGACGTCGCGGACGTCGCCACGGCGCTGCGCTTGATGGTCGGCGGCGAGACGCGCGTGTCGCGCTTCCGCGATGCGGCGCTGTCCGAGGACTACGACGTGCAGCTCCGCCTGCGGCCCGAGGACCGCGTCGAGGCCGGGCGCATCGCGGACATGACCGTGCGGACCGCGAACGGGCGCAACGTGCCCTTGTCCGAGGTCGTGCAGCTCGTCGCGGGGACGAGCCCGTCGCGCATCGACCGCCTCGACCGACAGCGCCAGGTGTCTTTGCGCGCGAGCGTCGGCCCGGGCTACGCGCTCGGCGACCGGCTCGACGCGCTGCGCGCCGCGGCGGAGGAGCTGCACCTGCCCGTCGGCTACTCGACGCGCGTGTCGGGACGCGGTCGCGAGCTGGAGCGCACGTTCGAGGAGTTCCTGCGCGCGTTCCTGCTCTCGCTCGTGCTCATGTACATCATTCTCGCGGCGCAGTTCGAGAGCTTGGTGCACCCGCTGACGATCCTCCTGTCGCTGCCGTTGTCGGTGCCGTTCGCGTTGTGGTCGCTGTCGGCGAGCGGGAACACGCTGAACCTGTACTCGGCGCTTGGCATCCTTGTGCTGTTCGGCGTCGTGAAGAAGAACGCGATCCTGCAGGTCGACCACACGAACCAGCTGCGCGCGGGCGGCATGGAGCGGCGTGCCGCGATCCTGCAGGCGAACCGCGACCGCCTGCGGCCGATCTTGATGACGACGCTCGCGCTCGTCGCCGGCATGCTGCCCTTGTGGCTCGGCAGCGGTCCGGGCGCGGAGGAGCGGCGCGCCGTCGCGGTCGTCGTGATCGGCGGACAGACGCTGTCCTTGCTCGTCACGCTGCTCGTGACGCCGGTCGCGTACACGTTCCTCGACGACCTCGGGGCGCTGTTCCGGCGGCGGAGGGGAGCGGTGGACGGCGCGGAGCCGGCCGCGCCGGCGTCCGAGACCAGCGCGGGGTAGCTCCTTCCCGGCTCGGGGACGCGCGGCGAGGCCGTGCGCGGGAGAAACGGCCGCTCCGCGCGCTGCGATCGAGGCCGTGCGCGCCCGGATCCCTGCTCGCCGGAAACTCCTTCGGTCGCATCCGTCCCGCGCCGATGACATGCTGTCCGGCGTCCCAATCCACACCGACGACGCATGTCCCTGTTTCGAACCCAACGAGCCGCCACCGGTCCCCTGGAAGTCGCCGATCCCGAAGAGGCGAAGAAGACGCCGATCACGCGCGAGGAGATCGCGCTCGCCGTCGCGCCCCGGAGTCCGATCGCCGAGCAGTTCCGCGCGCTGCGCAACTCGGTCCAGGCGCTCAACCCCGACGGCGCGCCGCGCACGCTCGTGCTGACGAGCGCCGTCGCCGGGGAGGGGAAGTCGGTCGCCGCGATCAACCTCGCGCTCGCGCTCACCGAAGTTCCGAACACGCGCGTGCTGCTCGTCGACGCGGACCTGCACCGGCCGTCGCTCGAGCACTACCTCGGCCTGCCGCGCCGCCAGGGGCTCACGGAACTCATCCGCAACGCGTGTCCGCTCGACCGCGCCGTGCGTCCGACGTCCGCGAACAACGTGTGGATCCTGGGCGCGGGCGAGCTCCCGCAGAACCCGTCCGAGCTGCTCGGGTCGGAGCGCATGAAGGCGCTCTTCGCGCAGTTCAAGCAGCGCTACTCCTACATCCTGATCGACACGCCCGAGGCGCTGACGATTAGCGACGCGAGCCTGCTCGGCTCGCAGGCCGACGGGATCCTGCTCGTCGTGCGGATGAACTCGACGCCCCGGCACCTCGTCGAGCAGGCGCACAACATGCTCGAGGCGCTCGGCGGGAACGTGCTCGGAACGTGCCTCACCGGCGCGGGCGAGAGCGAGACGAGCTCGCGCTACGCGCAGCGCTGACGGTCAGTCGAAGAAGAGGCGCTGCAGGTAGCGCACGGCGCGCGGGAGCAGTGCTCCGTCCCCGGCGGGGCGCGGCTCGCGGCCTTTCGGAGCCACGCTCGCGGCCGGAAGTGCGCCCGCGCTGGGGGGCGAGCTCGGCACCGCTGCGTTCGCTCGCGGCGTCCGATCGGTAGAGGGCTGCGCGACGTTGGCCGCGATCGGGCGCGCGAGCGCGAACGGCTCGGGGCCGAGCTTCATCGGCTCGCCGCGCCGCGCGCTGCGCACGAGCGCGCGCAGGTGCTCCTTCTCCCACGCGAGCACGCGGCGGTAGTCGGCGTATGCGCGCTCCTTCTTGCGGAACTCGCGGCCGTGGTGGATCCAGCGGCCGTCTGAGTCTTTCACCGGTGGATGGAGCGCGTGCAGGACCTCGTGGAACACGACGTAGCGCACGAACCAGAGCGGCACCGCCGGCTGATCGAGCGCGGGATGGATGCGGACGCGGTGCAGGTCGGGGTCGTAGCTGCCGAGGCGCAACCCGCCGCGCGACCGTGACGGCGCGCGGCGACCCCACGTGATGCGGGGCGGACGCGCGTGGAGCGACGCATCGCGCGCGAAGTCGGTCGCGAGCACGTCCTTCAAGAGCTCGGCGAGGTCGCGGTGGTGTCCGCGCGCGACGAGGCGCTCGGAGCGCTCCTTCGGCGGGGGGAGCTGTGCGAGCCCGTGTTGGATCCAGTCGTCGAGCACGCGGCACGCGCGCGAGGCGCGGTTGCCGGAGCGGATCCAGCTCGCGACCGCCTGGTGCACGTCCGGCGGCGCCGTGTCGAACATCGCGTGCATGCGCACCTCGAGCCCGGTGATCCGCGCGCCGCGCGCGCCCCGCGCCTCGGTGCGGAACGTGCGGATGCGGATCGGCATCTTGCGCGCGCGGGTGTAGACGACCGTGACGGGACAGTCGAGCTCGGCGGCGAGGAACTCGCGCCAGCGGGCGGTCGGGTCGTCGGACGCGCGGAGCGCGGAGTGCGGAGGCGTCGGGGCGTCGGGCACGGGGAGAGTGTGCTCGGGCCCGAGAGCGGCGACAAGAGCGTCGCGCACCTCGCGGCGCGCGGCCTCCGCAAACGCAGAGAGCGCAGCTCGGCTGCGCTCTCGCGGTCGTTTCCGGGATCGTGCGCCGGGGCTCCGGCGTCGACGTCCCGTCACGGGTTCAAGCTGATCTCGACCCCGCGCTGGTCCTCGCCGTCCGAGACCGTGATCTGGCGCTCGTTCGAGCGCTTCCCTTGCAGTTCCTCGAACGGGTTCACTCCCTGGGTCGCGCTCGACGCCGTCAGCCGGTACGTCCCGGGGACGACGTTCGACAGCGTGAACGCGCCGTCCGACGCCGTGCGCGTGCGGTAGTTGCGCGGGCGGTCGCCTTCGAGCGCCTCGAGCTGCACGAGCCCGTTCGCGTAGCCCTTGCCGGACGGGTCGAGCAGCTTCCCCTGCACCGTCCCGCCGCTCGACAACCGCACGTCTCCGATGTCGTTTGCCTGGCCGAACACGACCTGCAGGTCCTTCTTCTCGAACGCGCTGTGGCCCGCGGCCTCGATCGTGATCTGGTAGACCTCGGGCGTCAGGTTCTTCAGCGTGAAGCGGCCCTGCGCGTCCGTGCGCGCCGACGCGCTCGTCGCCTGCGTCGGGTAGTCGTTGCCGAGCCCGATCGTGAACGCATCGAGCGTCCACTCGTTGTCGTGCGTCGCGACGAGCGCGTGCGGGATCGGCTTCCCGTCCGCGTCGACGACGCGCCCGGTCAGCGTCCCGCCGTGCGAGAGCCGCACCTCGAGGTTCGTCACGGTGCGGCCGGCCTCGACGCTGAACGTCGCCGAGAAACCGGGCGCGTAGCCGGGCGCCATCGCCTCGACGACGTAGCCGCCGTCCATCGTCGCCTGCACGCCGGGGATGCAGTAGGCACCGTCGACGGCCTTCGTCACCGCGACGAGGCTGTCCGGAATCGGCTGGGTCACCGGGTTCTCCGCGTACGTCACGCGCAGGCGCACCTGGAAGTCGGCGATGGGCTGGTTCGTGTCCGCGTCGACGACGCGACCGCACGCTTCGGCTTCCTTGACCGCTTCGAGCACGACGTTCGTCGTGTTCGCCGCGAGCGGCAGCGCCTTGAAGCGCCAGCCGCGGCAGCTGCCGAGCACGTTGTACTTGCCGGGCTGGAGCGCCTCGAGGCAGAACTCGCCCTTGTCGTTCGTGATCGTCTCGACGCGCGCGCTCTGCTGTGCGCTGTTGAAGCCGATCGCGAGCACCTTGACGCCCGGGATGCCCTGGCCGTTCGCCGCGATCGCCTTGCCGCAGATCGACTGCGCGGGCTTGAGCACGACGTCGCGCGTCACCGCGCTCTCCTTCTCGTCGAACTCGATCCCCGGCACGTTCGCGGTGCCGAAGCCCGCGGCCTTCACGGTCAGCATGCGCGTGCCGGGCGCGACGTGCCGCAGCTCGTACTGTCCGTCCGCGTTCGTGCTCGCGCGGAGGCGATCGGGCGCCTCGTACGGCGAGATCTGGTACTGCAGGCCGTCGAGCTCGACCGTCGCGTCGGCGACGGGCTTCCCGCCCTCGTCCTTCACGGTGCCGGAGAGCACCGCGCCGGCGCGCAGCACGATCGGCGCCTCGCGCACTTGGCCTTGCGCGGGGATCGGGACCGTGTCGCCTTCGTAGCGCGCGTACTCGGCGTGCTGGAGCACGAGGCGGTAGCGGTCGCGCGGCTCGAGGCTCTGGAACGCGAAGCGTCCGTTCGCATCGGTCTCCGCGCGGCGGTCGTTCTCCGTCCCGGTGCGCGGATCGTTGTGGAAGAAGATGACCTGCGCGCCGAAGGTCGTGAGCGTCACGTTCACGCCCGCGATCGGCTTGCCCGACGCGTCGACGACCTCGCCGACGAGCTCGTTGTCGTAGCGGAAGCTCGTCGCTTGGTTCGCCGCGGCGCGCTGGTCGACGGGCTGCGCGGTTCCGCGCGGCGTCTCGGGCTCGAGCGTTGCGCGTCCGGGGTTCGCGGGCTTCGGCGTCGCGCCGGGGTCGACGACGCTCGGCGTCTCGGGGCCGGGCAGGGCCGGCTTCTCGAGCAAGGTGTAGACGCCGAGGGAGAGCGCGACGAGCGCGACGAGGACGATCACGAGGACGAGGATGGGGCGTTGCATGGCGAGGTGCGCGCGGAGCGGAGCGTCAGGGCCTTCGATCTCGGCGGGGTGGGGAGCAGGTGGAGCGCGCTCCACGGAGCGCTGACTCCCGAAGGACGCATCGGATGCGTCCCTCTTCCCAGGTACGGGAGGATGAGGTGCGAGGTGAGGATCGGCCAGGCGAGGCGCGCGACTCGACCTCCTCCGCGCGGTGGAAAGAAGTTCCGAGCGCACGCTCTGGGCCACCGCGTCGTGGAGGGAACTCCCGAGCGCGCTCGACGCGGCCCCGAAACGGAGCGACGCCGCCGGTGCGTGGTCCCGGCGGCGTCGTGGTGGCGCGAGCGGGGGAGCGCGCGGCGCGCTCCCGCCACGGCGCTCACTGAGTCAGGTTCACGTCGACCCCGCGCTGCTGATCGCCGTCGGCGACGGAGATCTGGCGCTCGGAGTTCTTCATGTCGCGCAGGTCTTCGAACGGGTTCGCGCCGCCTTCGCCTGCGGAGGAGCCGGACAGGCGGTAGCGGCCCGGCACGATGCTCGAGATCGTGTAGGTGCCGTCGCCCGCGGTCTTCGCGCGGTACGTGCGCGGACGATCGCCCTCGAGGATGTCGAGCTGCACGCGCCCGCCCGCCAGCGGCTTGCCCGACGGGTCGACCAAGCGGCCCGAGATCGAGCCCCCGCGCGAGAGGCGCACGTCGCCGATGTTGTTGTTCTGCGCGCCGGCGACGTTGATGTCCTTCTGCTCGTACGCGCAGAAGCCCGCGGCCTCGACCGTGATCTGGTAGACCTCGGGGTTCAGGTTCTTGATCGTGAAGTAGCCCTGCGCGTTCGTGCGCGACTGAGCGCTCGTCGCTTGCGTCGGGTACTCGGCGCCGATCGCCTCGGTGAAGGCGTCCATCGTCCATTCGTTGTCGTGCGTCTGGACGAGCGCGCGTGCGACCGGCTTGCCGTCCGCGTCGACGATGCGACCGCTGAGCGTCCCGCCGTGGCCGAGGCGCACGTCGACGCCGTTCACGGACTTGCCCGGCGACACGCTGAAGATCGCGGAGAAGCCCGGCGCGTGGCCCGGGGCCTGCGCTTCGACGACGTAGCCGCCGTCGCCGCTCGCCTGGACGCCGGGGATGCAGAACTCGCCGTTCGCGGCGCCCTCGACGGCGATCTCGCTCTCGGGGATGGGCTGCGTCTGCGGGTTGCCGGGGTAGGCGATGCGCAGTCGGACCCGGAAGGTCGGGATCGGCGCGCCGGTCTCGGCGTCGAGCACGCGGCCGCACGCGTCGGCTTCCTTGAAGCCCTCGATGACGATGTTCTGCGAGTTCGAGTTGACGCGCTGCGCCTTGTCGAAGCGCCAGCCCTTGCTCGTCGCGAGGACGTTGTACGGACCGGGCATCAGCGACTCGACGCAGAACTCGCCGTTCGCGTTCGTCACGGCCTGGCCGCGCGCGCTCTGCGACGTGCTGTTGAAGCCGATCGCGAGCACGGTCGCGTTCGGGATGCCGACGTTGCCGGGGCCGACGACGCGGCCGCAGATCATCTCCGCGATCTTGAGCGTGACGTCGCGCGTGAGGAGCTCGTCCTTCTGGAACATGAGCCCCGGCACGGTGACGATGCCGTACCCGGAGGCCTGCACCGTGAGCACGCGGTTGCCGGCGGGGATGTTGCGCATCGTGAAGTAGCCCTCGTTGTTCGAGGTCACGGTGATGCGGTCCGGCGGCTCGTAGGGCGACGTCTGGAACTGGATGCCGTCGAGGTGGATCGTCGCGTTCGGCACCGCGTTGCCGCCCTCGTCACGCACGTGGCCCGCGACGCTCGCGCCGATCGTGAGGGTGATCGGCGGTTCCTCGGAGAGGCCCTGCGCGAGCACCGGCACCGTCGTCTCTTCCTTGCGCGTGTAGTCGGAGTGCTTGAGGATCAGCTTGTACTTCCCGCGCGGCTCGATGTTGCGGAACGCGAAGCGGCCGTCCTTGTCCGTGCGGCGGACGATGTCCTTCGAGTGGTCGACCGGGTCGTTGACGAAGAACATCTCCTGCGTGCCGACCGGCGTCAGCGTGAGCTCGACGTCCGGGATCGGCTCGTTCTCCTTGTTCACGACGAGGCCGGTGAGGCCGTTGTCGTATTGGAAGTTCGCGCCCTCGTCGACCGTGTCGCGCTCCGCGTCGGGCGACGTCGTGCGCGCGGTCGGGTTGCGGTTCGTGTCGCGCTCGAGCGCGGTGCCGCCCGAGTTCGCGGGCTTGTCGTTCTGCTGGACCGGGGCCGGGTTGGGTCCGGGCTCGGGCTGGCTCGGATCGGAGAGCAGGTTGAAGACGCCGAAGAGCAGCGCGCCGAGGGCGGCCAGGACGAGCACGAGGACGAGGATGGGGCGTTGCATGGCGTTGGAGTGCGTTCCGGTTCGGACCCGGCCGGAGAGCAGGAGGGGTGCGGCGGGCCAGGTGGAAAACGGTCGGTGGGCGCCGGTCGCGGAGAGCCCGCGAAGCCGAGGCCCGACCGGTGGCCTGTTTTCGGCGCCGAGGGACGCCGGGCTTCGGGGAAGCTTCCCCGAAGGCGCGGAATGGTAGCCAGCGGCCGGAAAAAAGTCCCTGCGCCGACGGGGCTCCGTTCCGCGCGAACGCTCGAGCCCCTTCGCGCCCGCGGGCTCGCTTGCGAGGCGTCCAGCGCGCGCCCTCGCGTCCTCCGGAGCCGCGTGGCGTGCTCAGCGCCCGCCCGCGGAGCCCGCGCTCGCGGACAGGTTCTCCGCCTCGTCCTCGGCGGCGTGCGCGGGCCACAGCGACTCGGTGTAGAGCAGCGACCCCAGGAGGTAGGCGAAGAGCAGGAGCTCGAAGTCGACCTTCCGGTAGACCTCGATGCGCGCGGAGCGACCGAGGAGCCCGGGCAGGATCCGCAGGAGCTCGCCGGTCTTCGGCGCGACGAGACGCCAGCCGCGGCGGAAGCTCGGCAGCGGGAGCACGCGGTGGGGCTTGTTGCCGGTCGAGATCGAGATCTCGCGGCGCAGGAAGCTCCAGCGCAGCGACGAGCCCAACCACTCGTGCCCCTCGGTCCACAGCGAGAACTGGGAGCGCAGGATGCCCGGGTCGCGGCGGAACGTGAGCACCTCACCCTTCTCCGGCCGCCAGGTGGCGAGCGAAACGAGCAGGCCCCGGCGCTCGACGGTCAGGACGCCGAGCTTCTCCTGGTCCTTCCAGACCGTGTGTCGGCGGGTCCAGAGGCCGGAGACCTCGGTCCGGTAGTGGGCGATCACGTCAGCCATGCGGGTGGGGACTCATCGGCCGTCCGGGCCCGCGCGCTTGTGCTCGCGGGGCGTGGGGGGCCGAGACCAGTCGACGAGTGTCGACGGCCGGGCCTTCCACGGCAAGAGCTCACGCCTGGCGAAGCGCATGGACGGCCCCGGCGACGAGCTCGACGGCGGTCTCGACCTCTGCGGCGGTCGCCCCACGGCCCAGGGAGAACCGCACGGTCGACCGGGCCTCGGCGTCGGCGAGGCCGATCGCCTCCAGGACGTGCGACGGCCGGCGCGCACCGGCGTGGCAGGCTGATCCCGCCGAGGCGAGGAGGCCGGCGCTGGAGAGCCAGGCGAGCAGCGCCTCGGCCTCGACCCCCTCGAAGGCGACGTTCGAAGTGTTCGGGAGGCGGCGGTCGCCGCGGGCGTGGAACCGGAGGGGACCGGCGCGCTCGGCGAGCCCGGCCTCGAACCGGTCCCGCAGCGCGGCCTGCGCCTCGGGGCCCGAGCCGGCGAGCCAGGTCCGCGCGAGCTCGGCCGCGCGGCCGAAGCCGACGAGCGCCGGCAGGTTCTCGGTGCCCGCGCGGCGTCCACCTTCCTGCGCGCCCCCGCGCTGACGCGGCGCGAACGGCGCTCCCGCGCGCAGCCAGAGGGCTCCCGCGCCCTTGGGGCCGCAGAGCTTGTGCGCGCTCAACGCCGCGTAGTCGGCGTGCGGCGCGGCCGCGCCCGCGAGCTCGATCGGCACCTTGCCCGCCGCCTGCACCGCGTCGACGAGCACGAGGACGCCGAGCTCCCGCGCGCGCGCGGTGATCGCGCGGAGCTCGGGCAGCGTGCCGAGCTCGTTGTTCGCCCACTGCACGCACAGGAGCGCGCAACGCTCGTCGAGCGCCGCGAGCGCGGCGTCGGGACGCGGCGCGCCGTCCACGTCGACGTCGAGCAGCGCGAGCTCCCGGCCGCTCGCGCGCAGGTTCTCGAGCACGGCCGCGTGTTCGACGCTCGTCGCGACGACGCGCTGGCGTTCGGGCCGCGCGCGCAGCGCCGCGTCGATCGCGGTCGCGATCGCCTCCGTTCCGCCGGACGTGAACACGAGCTCGCGCGGCGAAACGCCGACGAGTCGCGCGACGGACGAGCGCGCGGCGCGCAGCGCGTCCGCGGCTTCCTCGCCGCCGGCGTGCGTGCTCGACGGGTTCGCGCCGTGCGCGGTGAACCACGGTAGCATCGCTTCGACGACCTCCGGCGCGCAGGGGGTCGTCGCGTTGTGATCGAAGTCGATTCGCATCGTGCGCTGGGTGGGAACGACGCGGGCGCAGATCGCTCTGCGCCCGCATCGGATCGAAAGGCCGCGAGGGCGGCGTGGAGCCTACTGGAACAGCGCGCTCAGGTGGTCCGGCAGGCGCTCGCCCGTCGTGCAGCACGGCTCGCAGTAGTTGTTGTCCGTGCTGGGGGAGTGCGAGCAGTGGCGGCACTCGTTCGCTTTGTGCAGCGCTTGCGCGACCTTCTTGCGCTGGCCTTCGAGCACCGCGATCTTCTCCTGGAGCAAGCGGTCCTGCTCGACGAGGGCTTCGCGCACGCGCTCGAGGAAGAGGTCGCGGTTCTCGACGTCCGCGCGCACCGCCATGAGCTCGCGGATGCGGTCGAGGTGCAGGCCGAGCTCCTGCAGGTCACGGATCATCTGGACGCGGTGGATGTCCGTCTGGCGGTAGTACCGAAACCCGCCTTGGCTGCGCGAGGCGGGTTGGATCAGGCCGAGCTCCTCGTAGTAGCGGAGCGTGCGGAGGTTCGTGTTTGCGAGCTTGGCAAAGTCGCCGATCTTCAACAGGTCAGGCTGTGCGGTCATGTCGACGGGGTCTCCAGCGGAGTTCGGATGGAACGGATCCGAGGCGAGTGGGGAAGTCACTCGTTTCGCAACCCAACCCAACTCTACCGCACACGTCAGGGGCATCAAGGGGTGCTGTGGGCGGGTTCGCGAGACAGCGAGGGGCCTGATCGACGATCTCGTGCTCCGCCAGACCGGCCGGAACGACCAGGTCGCCCCGCCTCGGCGTCGCAAGTCGGGCTGAGAACGCCTCGCGAGCTCCGCTCGTCCGCATCCAGGCCTTTCCATCCCCGGCCGGCCGCCGTATAGAGGGCCCCCCCTGCACGGGTGGGTCCCACCATGAACCTCGCCTTCTTCTTCGACCTCCAGTACCTCCTCTACGTCGGCCCCTTCCTCCTGCTCGCGATGTTCGCGTCGTGGCGGGTGAAGAGCACCTTCCTCAAGTTCTCGAACGTCGGCGTGCGCAGCGGGATGACCGGCGCGCAGGCCGCGGCCGCCGTCGCGCGCGCGGGCGGCGCCGAGGTCACGATCGAGCGCCACCAGGGCTTCCTGTCCGACCACTACGACCCGACCACGCGCACGCTCCGTCTCTCGCCGGAGGTCTACGACGGTCGCTCGGTGGCCTCGATCGCCGTCGCGGCGCACGAGGCCGGCCACGCGATCCAGGACGCGAAGGCCTACGCGTGGCTCGGGATCCGCTCCCAGCTCGTCCCCGTCGCGAAGATCGGGTCGATGTCGTGGGTGTGGATGTTCATGATCGGGATGATCCTCTCCACGCAGGCCGGCAAGGGCGGCAGCCCGATCGGGACCTTCCTGATCGACGGCGGCATCCTCCTGTTCGGCGCGACGGTCCTCTTCCAACTCGTCACGCTCCCGGTCGAGTTCGACGCCTCGAACCGCGCCAAGGCCGTCCTCGCCCAGACGGGCATCGTGTCGAACCAGGAGGAGGCCGACGGCGTGAGCAAGGTCCTCGGCGCCGCCGCGATGACCTACGTCGCCGCGGCACTCACCGCGATCGCGACCCTGCTCTACCTCCTCTCGCGCCGCCGCGACTGATTCGGCGCGCGCGGCGCGCGCCGACGAGCAGCAACCTCCAGCACGAACGCGTGGGCGGGCCGGGACACACCGACCCGCCCACGCGACGTTCCAGCCAGAGCGCGCGCCACGCCCCCGGCACCGCCCCACGTCGCGCCCCCGCTCCTCCCCGCCGACGCTCGATGCTGAGAGCCCCTAGAACTCCGCGTGGATCCGGGCCGGTCCTCCGGCCCGGATCCACGCGGAGTCCGGAATGCGAAGCATCCGAATGTGTTCCGTTGCGTCCCTTTCCCCGCGTCGTCTCACCCGGCAATTGCGCCCCCGACCGACCCCGAGCCCCTCCACCCACACCGCTCCCGACCACCACCCCCCTCGTGCTAGCGTGCCCCGATGATCGCCGTCGACCTCACCGCCGGCCGCATACGCGTCCTCGACACGCCGCCACCCCGCCGCCCGCGCCACCACGCCCGCCTGCGCCTGCGCCTCGCCGGCCTCTGCAACACCGACCTCGAACTCCAGCGCGGCTACTACGGCTTCACCGGCACGCCCGGCCACGAGTTCGTCGCCGACGTGCTCGAAGCCGACACCCGCTCACTCGTCGGCCAGCGCGTCGTCGGCGAGATCAACCTCGCCTGTCGCCGCTGCGCATGGTGCCGCCGCGGACTCGGCCGCCACTGTCCGCGCCGCACGGTGCTCGGCATCGTGAAGCACCCCGGCGCGTTCGCCGAAGAACTCGTCCTCCCCGAGGAGAACCTGCACGTCGTCCCCGCGTCGATTCCCGACGAAGCCGCTGTGTTCGTCGAGCCGCTCGCCGCCGCCTGCGAGCTCCTCGACCAGGTCCGTGCGCGCCGCGGCACGCGCGTGTGCGTCCTCGGCGACGGCAAGCTCGGCCTGCTCGTCGCCCAAGTGCTCGTCGCGCGCGGGCTCGACGTGCTCCACGTCGGCCGGCACCGATCCAAGCTCGCGCACTCGAAGCGCGCGGGCGCGCGGACGAAGCTCGCGGAGACGCAGACGCGTGAGCGCTTCCCGCTCGTCGTCGAAGCGACCGGCTCCGCGCGCGGGCTCGCGCGCGCCGTCGAGCTCGCCGAACCGCGCGGCACGATCGTGATGAAGTCGACGGTGCACGGTACGGTCGCGCTGGAGACGGCGCCGGTGATCGTGAACGAGCTGACGCTCGTCGGCTCGCGCTGCGGCCGCTTCGAGCCCGCGCTGCGGCTCTTGAAGCAGCACGCGGTCGACGTGCTGCCGCTCGTGTCCGAACGCTTCACGCTCACCGACGCGCCGGCGGCCTTCCGCGCGGCCGCGCGCCACGGCGTGCTCAAGGTGCTGCTCGCGCCGTGACGCGGTCCGCGCGTCGCGCGGTCACTTCGTCCCGGCGACGAGGCGCGCGGTGACGAGCACGAGGAGCTCGCGCGCGTCCTTCGCTTCCGCGCCGCCTTGCGGGTCGCAGACGAGGAACGCGAGCGTCCCGCCGTTCGCGACGAGCCCGTCCGCGCTGACGCGCGTCGTCTCGACCTCGGGCAGCGCGATCTCGACGACGGGGTTGCCCGCGCCCTTCAACGTCGTCGGCACGTTGCGCAGCGCGACGAGCTGCGAGCGCTCGACCGCGAGCTGGAGCGCGATGTCGCCCTTCGCGAGCACGGCGGCGCGCACGGCGATCTCTTGGCCGACGCGCAACGTCCCGAGCACGGGCACGGCGATCTCCTTGGGCCCGGGCACGACCTTCTCGACCGTCCAGTCCTGCACGTACTTCGACTCGTCGAAGACGGAGATCGACGCGCGCTGGAGCGGGTGCGAGAGGAGGCGCGGCGCGGCGATCACGTCGAATCGGCCGCTCCGCAGGCCGCGGTCGAGCTCCTCGGGCGACATCGAGAGCGCCTTCGGGCCCGACTCGCGCGTCACGCCCAGCGGCGCGAAGTCGGCGAGCGTGCCTTCGACGTAGCGCACCTGGAGGTCGACGACGCTCGCGCTCGCTCGCTGCTCGACGACGAACGCCTCGAAGCGCTTCTGCAGCTCCGGCTTCGCGACGAGCGCGATCGAGCCGGGCGACGGGCACTCGAGCTGGAAGTCGCTCGCTTCGGGCTTCGGCGCGAGGCGCGCGAGCACGAAGCGTGCGAGGTCGAGCGTCGAAGCGCGCGCGGCCTGCTTCGCGGCGGCGCGGTCGAGGTCGGACCCCGCGCCTTTCAATGCGTCTTCCACGGATTTCACGAAGAGGCCGTCGAGCAGCGGGAGCGCTCCGGGCCGGCGGTCGACGGGCGCGAGCTCGGCCTCCGCGCCGCCGACGAGGTCGCGCACGTCGTACACCACGAGCACGCGCTCCTGCGCGGCCGGCGAGCGTTCGCGTGCGGCTTCGGGCCGCGCGAGCTCGACGCGCGGATCCTGCGCGACGGCGAACGGGCGCGGCGCCGGGGCGAGCGAGGCGAGGACGAGGGACGTGACGAGGTTCGAGATCATCGGAGCTCCTGGCCGCGCGCGGCCCACGTGGTGCGTTCGATCGTGACGGCGAGCGCGGCAGCCTCGCTCGCCGTGGTCGTGCAGCGCGCGACGCGGCCGTCCTCGAGGACGACGACCTCGCGCCCGTTCGGCGTCGTGCGCACGCGCTCGATGCGGTAGTGCGTGACGCCGAACGCGGTCGCGTCCGACGCGGAGTCCGCCGGCGTGTGCGTCGGCGCGGACGGAGCGCTGCGCGGCGAAGCACGCGGCTCGTCGACCTCCGAGGGTGCGCGCGGGCTCTCCGCGATCGGCGTCTCGGGACGGCGCGCGGCGCGGGTCGCGAAGAACGCGAGCGCGCCGAGCAGCAGGAGCAGTACGGCGGCCGCCGCGACGCGGTCGCGCGGTCGCGCGAGAGGTGTGGGCCGCGCGTGCTCGGGCGAGACGCGTCCGACGCGCTCGAGCGCGAGGACGAGCTCGGCGTACTCGCGCGCGGCGTCGGGCCGCTCGGCGAGGAACTCCGCGACGCGCGGGTCGTCGAGCGGATCGCGACGCGCGTCGAGCGCGGCTTGGATCGGCTCCCACACGGGCTCGAGCGCGCGCGTCACGGCCGCTCCTCCCGCTCCGTGAGCTTCTTGCGCGCGCGGTGCAGGTGCGACTTCACCGTGCCCTCCGCGAGCGCGAGCGCCGTCGCGATGTCGCGCACGGACTCGCCGCGGTGGTGGAAGCGCACGAGGACCTCGCGCTCGACCGCGTCGAGGGGGGAGAGCGCGTGCTCGAGCTCCTCACGCGCCTCGACGTCGCGCGCGGGGCCCGCGTCGCTCTGCGGGTCGGCGCCGCGCCGCGCCTCGACGTCCGCGCGGAGTGCGCGCGCGCGGCAGAGGTCGATCCACGCGCGCAGCGCCGTCGCGCGCAGCCACGGACGGAGCGCGCGGCGCGCGTCGAACGACTCGCGCGAGCGCCACGCGCGCGCGAGGACCTCCTGCACGACGTCGTCCGCGTCCGGACCCGCGCGTCCGACGAGCGCCGCGGCGTGGCGCGCGAGCGGCGGCAGCTCGGCTTCGAGCCGCGCGCCGAAGCTCGGCTCCGTCCGCGCGGGCACGTTCGCATCGCTCTCCAGGGACCAGGCTCCTTCCACGTGCGCCTCCTACCGAGCCCGACACGGGCGGGTTGCAGGAATCCGAGGTCTCCGGCGCGCTCGGGCCGCTCCGCATCGAGGGAGCGCTCGTCCCGAACGCGCGGAGGGCGCCGCGCCCGCGGCCGGCTCGCGGACCCGATGCGCGCTTCGCTCGCTCACCGCGCGCAGCGGTTCTCGAGCGTGTTCGTGGTCTGGATCCCGAGCAGCTTGCGCGTCTCGAGGAGCTTCCTCACCGCCTCGGGCGAGAGCGGCTTCACGTGGCCGATCGAGTGCGCGAGCCACAGGATCCGCGCCGTGTGCTCGAGCATGTCGAGCTTCTTGTACGCGTCCATCAGGCTCGTGCCGAGCGTCACCGACCCGTGGTTCTGCATCACGAGCGTGTCCGAGCACTTGACGAGTCCGCGGATCGACTCGGGCAGCTCGCTCGTCCCCGGCGTCGCGAACGGCGCCGTCGGGATGCCGCCGATCGTCACGATGATCTCGGGGATGATCGGGAGCTGCATGTCGATCCCGACGAGCGTCAACGCGACCGCGTGCGGCGGGTGGCAGTGGAGCACGGCCTTCATCTCGGGCCGTTCGCGGTACGAGACGAGGTGGATGCCGACCTCGGAGGACGGCTTCGGCCCCGCGTCGAGCACGCGACCCTCGACGTCGATGTGCGCGAGGTTGTGCGGCGCGAGGAAGCCCTTCATCGCGCCGGCGGGCGTGATCAGGATCGTGCCGTCGGGGAGCTTCGCGGACAGGTTGCCGTCGGCACCGACGATGTAGTTGCGCTGGTAGCAGAGCTTGCCGATCTCGCAGAGCGCGTTGCGCAGCCGCGCTTCCTCGGCGCTCCAACCGTGCTGCTTCGCGAGTGCGTCGAGGTCCATGCTCAGCTCGAGGTGCGCGGCGAGCGCTGGTGGTCGTAGTCGAGCTTCCCGCCGCGCTCGACGTAGTCGACGACGCCGACGACGACGGTGCGCGCGGCGGCTTTCGGGTCGCCGAGGATCTGGCGCGCGCCGTTGCCTTCGTCGAGCACGAGCACGCGGTCGCCGACGCCGGCCTGCGCGCGATCGATGCCGATGCGCGTCTTGCCGCTGGGCTTTCCGTCGGGGCCGACGGGGCGCAGGAGGAGCAGCGTCTTCCCGTCGAGCATCGGGATCTGCACGGGCGCCACGACGGTGCCGATCACGTCCGCGAGGAACATCAGCGCGCTCCTCCGCTCGAGACCGGCGCGTCCGCGAGGTCCTTCCCGTTCGACAGCGCTTGCTCGACGAAGCCGAGGATCGACGCGTCGACCGGCACGAACGTCGTGGGGCACGCGAGCGCGGCCTCGCGCCCGTCGACGAAGTGGACGAGGTCGCCCGGGCCCGTCGACACGACCGCGCACGCGACCATCGCGTCGCCCATCGGCGCGCCGTGCTCGTCGAGCGGCTGGATCCACTGGAGTGCCACGCCGTCGAGCCCTTCGTAGCGCGTCGTCGCGACGACGCGGCCGATCACGCGGGCGAGGTACATCTCAGCTCCACTTCTCGTAGACGTTCGCGCCGCCGAGGTCCCACGAGTCGACGACCGCCATGATCACGGCGTCGACGGGCTTCCCTTCGGTGATGCGCGTCTGGCGCGCGGAGGAACCCGTCGCGTAGAGCACCATGTCCTCGGGGCCCGCGCCGACCGAGTCGGCGGCGACGACGTACTGGTCCTTCGCCTTGTTGTTGTGGTCGTGCACTTGGACGAGCAGGAGCTTCTGGCTCTCGAGCTTCTCGTCCTTGCGCGTGGCGACCACGCTCCCCACGACCTTGCCGATCAGCATCGCGACTCCTCGCTTCCGCGCCTCACTGGAACACCTCGACCATCTTCGTGCGCGGGAGCGCTTCGTCGAGGAAGCGCTGGCGCAGCTCGCGCTGGACGAAGAAGGCCATCTGCTCCCACGACGGCACGCCGCGGCGCGCGCCGAGCCACAGGAGCGCCGCGCCGTTCGGGAGGCGCACGGGCCCCGTCATCGAGCCCGCGGAGGACGCGACGAGCGTGGGGGAGCGCTTCAACTCCTTCTCGACCGCCTGGCGCACCGCTTCCGGCGCGCGCGGGTTGCCGACGGTCACCCAACCGAGGTCGCCGCCCTTTTCGCGCGTCGCGGCGTCCTCGCTCGCCTCTTTCGCGAGGCGGATGAAGTCCTCGAGGCTCTTCACGCGCGGCTGGAGCTCGACGAGGCGCTTCTCGGCGTCCTTGAACGTGCGCAGGTCGGCCTCGCGCGAGAAGTCGGCCGCGCGCAGGAACACCATGCGCGTCTCGATCGCGGGGCCGTAGAGCGCGTCCAGGTGCTCGCGCTCGTCGGCGTAGACGCGCTTCAACGTCGCGTCGTCGTAGTTGCGCTCGACCCACAGGCGCGCGAGCGCCTGGCACTGGACATCGGGGTCCTCGCGCAGTCGGTCCGCGAGGACGCCTTGCGCGGCGAGGAGCTTCTCGTACGGGATGCCCTTGTAGCGCGGGTCCGCGGCGATCGCGTCGCGCCGGCGCGCGAGCTCGTCTTCGACGGCCTTCGCGTGCTTGTCCGGAGCGAGGTCGGGCATGCGCTGCCGGATGCGCTTCAGGAGCAGCACCTGGTACGCGTCCTCGTGCAGCGTCTCGGGCCGCAGGCTTCGGCGCAGGTGGACGAGGTACTCGCGCGCGGTGATCACGACGGCGCCCGCCTTGGCCGCGACGCCGTCGGCCCACGGCGGGGAGAACATCGCGAAGCTGCGCTCCTCGAGGACGTGCTCGAGGTAGAGCTCCTGCTGCTCGGTCGTGACGGGCTCACCGTCTTTCTTGCCGAGCGCGCGGCGCGTGAGCACCTCGTGCACGGTCGCGAGGCGCAGGTAGCGGCGGAACTCCGCCGGCGTCATGTGCGCCTTCTTCATCTGGCCCGCGAGGCCGTCGGGATCGCCCGAGGCGCGCAGCTGCTGCTCGATCTCGGCGATGCGCGCGTCGATCTCCTTGTCGGGGACGACGAGGCCCTGCTCCGCGGCGATCGCCTCGAGCAGGCGCGACTTCGCGAGGTGCTCGAGCGCGTCGCGCCCGTCCTTCGCGAGCACGCGGCGGAGGACGAAGACGGGCTCGAGCTCCTTCCACGTGACGGTCGTGTCGAAAGCGCTCGCGACGACGGCGGTGTCGGCGAAGCTCGGATCGACCGCGGGGGCGGGCTCGGCCTGGAGCGCGGGGGTCGGACCTTCGCCCGCGGATCCGCCGAGGCCGGCGCACAAGGCCATCGCGGCCGACGAGATCCAAAGGGTGAGGGGCAGCATGCCGAACGCGCGCCGGAACGGGCGCGCGCAGGATATCGGGGGGGGAGGCGGGGCGGAAGGCGGGAGGCTCGCCCCAGAGTCCCGGAGACCACGCCACCGGCCGCGTCGAGGGGCGGAACTCGCAGTGCACCGTCCCCGGCGCGTCGTGCGAGACTCCGTTCCGCCCGACGAGGCTTCACCCGCGGCGCGCGGAATGCGGGAACGCGAACGGGCGCGAAGCGGAACCTGGAGCGATGCAGCCCAAACCCGCCGAGTTCGGACCGTCGCGCCCGCGCGAGCTCGAAGCCCTCTTCGTCCGCTTTCGCGAGCGCGGCGACCTCACCGCGCTCGCCCTCGTGTTCGATCGCACGGCGCCGAAGCTGCTCGCGGTCGCTCGCCACCTCGCGGCAGACGAAGCGAGCGCGGAGGACGTCGTCCAGGCGACGTTTCTCGCCGCGCTGGAGCATGCCGAGCGCTTCGACGCGGAGCGCGACCTCGAGAGTTGGCTCGTCGGCATCGCGACGAACCAGGCGCAGAAGCTGCGCGCGCGTCAGGCGCGAACTCCCGACCCCGTGCGGCTCGTCCTGCCCGAGGACGGCGATCCCGTCGAACGCGCGGAGCTCGCCGAGTTCGTCGCGACGCTCGACGCGACGTTGGCACGCGTGCCCGAGGCCTACCGCGCCGTCCTGCGCGAGCACCTCGCCGACGGCCGGTCGCCCGAGGAGATCGCGCGCAAACTCGCGCGCTCCCCGAACACCGTGCGCGTGCAACTGCACCGCGGATTGAAGCACCTGCGTCGGCTCCTGCCCGCGGGTTTCGCGGTGGGTGGGCTCGCGCTGGTCGCGCGGCCGCGCGGTCTGGCGACCGTGCGAGAGCTCGTGTTGTCGCGCGGAGCGGAGTTCGCACCGCTCACCGCGACGGGAAGTGGAGTCGGGGGAACCTCGGGAGGTGGAACGATGTCGTCGAAGCTCGTGTTGATCGTGTCCGTCGCCGCGCTACTGGGAGTCGCAGCGTGGATCGGCCTTCGTCCTTCGCGTGGGAGCGTGGCGCCTCTCGTCGCGCAACCCGCGCTGGCCGAGGAGGTCGCGCAACCGGCGGCTCGAGCCGAGCTCGCCGCACCCGACGTCGCGTCGCGCGCGTCGAATCCGGACGGATCCGGCCCCGCGTTGCTCCTCGGCGCGACGGGCGCGCTGACCGTCGAGGTCGCGTGGTCCGACGGGACGCCCGCCGCCGGCGTCGAGGTGGTCGCCTCGAAGTCCGATGGCCCGAAGCCGCGGCAAGTGCGCTACCAGCGCGGCGACACGGGAGCCGATGGCCGATGGCGGACCGACCACATCGAGGCGGGAGCGGTCCAGGTCGGTGTGTCCGGTCGCAAGCCCGGTGGAACGGTCGTCGTCGTCGTGGGCGAGGAGCGCACGCTGCGCCTCGTGCTCGACCGCGGCGTCGACGTGACGGGGCGCGTCGTCGATCCCGCGGGCGCGCCCGTGGCGGGCGCCGTGGTGTTCTACGGTTGGCCGAACTGGCCGCGCGCGATGCAGACGATCGGGCGCGCGGGCGCCGACGGGCGCTTCGCGTTCCGGAGCCTCCGGCCCGACATCGCGCTCGCCGCGCTGACTCCGCAGCACTCGGGTTCGCCCGAAGTGTGGCTCCGCGACGCGGCGGCACCCGCGCCCGAGCTGCGCACGGTCGAACTCGCGTTGCGCGACGGCGAGACGGCGCTGCGCGGGACGGTGTTCGGCGCGGACGGCGAGCGCGTCGCGGGCGCGTGGGTGCGCATTGCGTCCCGCGATCCCGAGCGCGCGTGGCCGTCGTTGTGGCTCGAGTGCGACGAGCAGGGCGAGTTCCTGGCCGAGGGGCTGCGCGCGGGCGGCGTGCGCCTCTCGACCGCGCCGCCCGAGGGGCCGTGCACCTCGCAGGAGCTCACGCTCCAGCCCGGCGTCCTGAACACGATCGAGCTGCGGCTCGCGCGCGGCGTCACCGTCCGCGGGCGGCTCACGCGCGCCGATGGCGCGCCAGCGCTCGGCGCGAGCGTGCAGCACGACCAGAGCCAATCGCTCTTCGACGACGAGGTCTGCTACCGCTTCTCGCGGGTGGACGCCGACGGGAACTACGAGGTCGGTCCGCTCCCGCCGGGCCGCTTCGCTCTCGTCGCCGAGCTGCGCGACGACGCGCACGAGCTGCGCACGCGCGAGGGACGGTGGTTCGAAGCCGTCGACGGGAGCGAGCTCGTCTGGGACGTCGTGCTCGGTGAGCCGCACGCGATCCAGGGGCGCGTCCTCGACGCGGACGGCGCGCCGCTCGCGGGGTGGGACGTGCAGGCCGGGGCGCTCGAAGGACCGGGACACTCGCCCAAGTCCGCGCGCACGGACGCACTCGGCCGCTTCCGCATCTCGGGGTGTGTCGTGACGCAACACACCGTGTGGGTCTATGCGCCCGGCCCGCGGATCCAAGCACGGGCCGAAGCCGTTGGAGTTCTGCCTGACCAGACGGACCTCGAGCTGCGCGTCACGCCGATGACCGAACCCTCGAGCTTCGTCCGCGGCCGCGTGCTGAACTCGAATGGGACGCCCGCGACGGGGGTGCAGGTCCAGCTCTGCACACCCGAACGCTGCGTCACGACGAGCGAATCGGACGTGCAGGACGGCACGTTCCGGCTCGGTCCGGTCGTAGCCGGCACCTACGAGCTCGTCGCCGTGCTCCCCGATCGCAACAACCATCGAGTGCCGGGCGCGATCGCGCTCGCGGGGAACGCGACGCACGATGCGGGAGACGTGCGCCTCCCCGAACTCGGACGGTTCACGCTCGGAGTCCAGCGCAGCGACGGCGTCGCGCTCGACGTGCCGCTCCTGTGGCTCGTCGACGGCGACGGACGCGCGAACCTGCTCGAGGGAGAGGATGTCGGGCCCTTCGCGTCGCGGCGCGTCCCGATCGGCGCGTACCGCTTGCGCGGCACGTTCCGCAACGCGCACTTGCCCGAGCGCGACGTCGAGGTGCGCGCGAACGAGGAGACGCACCTCGACCTCGTCTGTGAACCCGCGACGTTCGGCGTGCTCACGTTCCACCTGCCCGAGGGGGCGCTCATGCCGGAGCGCCTGCGCGCGGAGATTCGATCCGGCGCATCCTCGATGTCGACCTACTACGGTCCGCGCATGCGGGCCGGAGATCGGTGGGTTCTCTCCATGTTCCTCAGCCTGCCCGCCGGCACCTACACGTGGAGCGCCACCGCCGGGACGTGGGAAGGCAACGGCTCGTTCGCGTTCGGCCCCGACGTGCAGCGCATCGACGTCGACCTGCACGCGCACTGATCGTCGTCGCGGCGCGGTCGTGCAGGATCCTCCGTGCCGCGCGACGCCCACGCACGGGCTCGTGAGTCGCAACGCTCCGGGCAGTGCATCCATCACGCTCCGGGACCCGCGGCGCGGACGCCTGCCGACGTCCGCGCCACCTCCGAGAGTGAGATCGGGGCGGCCCGGTCCGGGAGCGTCCCCCCGAACGCTCGACCGAACCGGACCGCCCGCGATGCTCGTCACCCCTGCTTGGATCCGGACGCGCCGCTCGCTCCGTCCTGGGGCGGGTTGCGACGCGGTCCCTTCGGCCGGCCGTTCGGACCGTCGCCGCCCGGCGGCGCGTCGTGCGCTCCCGGTCCGGCCCCGTCCGCGCCGCGCGTCTCGTCCGGCTCCGGCGGCCAGCCGAGCGCCAGCTGGTCCAGCGCGTCGACATCGCGCACCGAGCGCTGGTAGCGCACGTAGTTCGCGAGCACGCGCGGCTCGTCGCGGCACGTGATCCGGTGCGCGCCGTGGAGGTCGTCGAGGTTGCCCGCCTCCTCCTTCAAGCTCTCGAGCAACTGCACGAGGCCCTGGACCGCCTTCTGGTGCCGCGCTTCGTAGCGCGACCACCACGCGCGCGCCGCGACGCTCGCGCGCTCGAACGCGAGCTCGTGCTTGAGCCGCTGCATGCGCGCCTCGAGCACGGATTGCGGCATCGCGCGGCCGAGCGCCGGCCCGGCGCGCCGCGTCGGACGCCACAGGAGCGGCTCCGCGCGCGCACCCGCCGACGCGGGCTCGTCCGCGACCGCGCGGAGCACGTCGCGCAGTTCGGGGAGCTCGTAGGCGCGCTTCACGAACGCCTGGAACGGCGGCGTGCCCGGCAGGAAGAAGGTCGCGGGCGCCCCGAACACGAAGTGCTTGGGCGGCCGCGCGATCTCCTCGGGGAAAAGAGCGGCCGCGGGCCGGACGAGCGGTGCCGCGCCGACTCGCGGAAGCCGCGCGTCGAGCGGCGGTCGGTCTCGTCGATGCGCGTGACGATCTCGGCGCTCATCGTGCCGGCGAGCGCGGAGGCGTACTCGGCGTCGATGCGTTCGAGCCCGGGGAGGAAGATCTTCGTGTTGAACCCCGCGAGCACCGTGTCGCGTGCGTCGCGGTAGAGGTGCGCGATCTGTCCCAGGCTCTGCGTCGCGGCGACGATCGCGACGCGCGGGCCGCGCAGCGTGTTCACGGTGACCTCGAAGTGCGGGATGCGCCCGATCGAGCTCGCGAACTCGTCCAGGAAGAGCGAGACGGGCCGCGGGAGGCGCGCGCGCGGTTCGCGGACGGCACGCCGCGTCAGGTGGTCGATCAGGTGCGTCAGGAAGAGGTTCCAGAAGGGGCGCAACCGCGGGATGTCGGCCTCGCGCATCTCGACGACGAGCACGCCGGGGCCGTCGACCAGCGCATCGAGGTCGAGCTCGTTCCGCGACGTCACCGATGCGAGGTCCTGGTCGCGCAGCGCGGAGAGACGGCTCTGCGCGTCCGCGAGGACGGTCTCGGCGTTCCACGACGCCGTCTTCAGGTACGAATGGAAGGTGACGAGCCCCGGGACCTGCGCGTGGTCGCGGATCCAGGCGTGGAGCTCCTCGCGCGGCAGCTCGAGCACCTCGCGCGCGCGGGCGAGGCACGCGCGCTCGGACGGATCGAGCACGAGGCCCTGCAGGATCCCCGCGATCAGGTTGATCGAGCAGTTGAGGAAGAACACGGAGTCGTGACCGTGCTCGCGCACCTCGGTCGCCCAGCACAGCGCGTGGGCGAGCGTGTAGGTGCGCGATTCGAGCTCGGCCGGGTCGGTCGGCAGCGTCTCGAGCGGGTTCCAGCCCGAGGAGCGCGTCCGGTCGGCGAAGTTGAGCACCTGGACCGGGCGTTCGCGGCCCGCGCGCTTCGCCGCCTTGCGCACGAACGGCGCGAGCTCGCCCTTCGCGTCGAAGACGATCAGGCTGCGCTCGGGATCGGCGAGGTCGGACGCGATCCACGGCAGGATGAAGCCCGTCGTCTTGCCCGTGCCGGGCTGGCCGACGATCAGCACGTGGCGGTTGCGCTCTTCCTCGGGGATGCAGAGCGTGCGCAGGAAGAGCGGGCGCAGGCCGCCATCGGCGTCGAAGTCCTCGACGATCGGCGAGAAGCCGTTCAAGCGCGTCACGTGCTTCGCGCACGGATCGGCGGTGAGCCACGGCAGGAGCAGCGGCTCGTCGGCGAGGCGTGCCGCGCCGTGCAGACCCTCGAGCGAACGCCGCGGACGGCGCGGGAGGGCCTCGTTCGACGCGAGGAAGGCCTCGTCTTCGAAGGGGAAGGAGAGCTCGGGTTCGGACATGGCAGGGAACACGGGCAGGGACGGAGCCCGTGCGGGTGGAGCGGGGTTCGAGGCGCGGACCGGCGGCGTGGACGCACCTGGACGCGCCCCCGGGACGACGGAGGCGCGGCGACGAGCCCGGGGCGGGACGAAGGCAGCTCCCTGCGAGCACGCTCCGGCGCAGTTCCGCACGCGGCGGTCTGGCTCCTGAACGGGCGGCGGTTCCCCGCCGCGACCCACCTCGCGCGCCTTGCCGAACGCGCGCGAGCCCCCCGAGATTCAACGCGTGCCCCGAGTGTAGAGCACGTCGGCGCGGCGTGAAGCGCGCGGTGCGTCGCGAGCACGCGCGGCGCGCGCGTCGCGTGCTCGGCGCGCGCGCATCGACGCGAGCAAGCCCGCGCGCGCACGAGCGTTGTGAATTGCGCTCACCTCGCGCGACGCGCCGGCGATTTCTCGCTGGAAATCCAGCTCGAAACGCGCGTCGCGTCGAGCGTCGCGGACGGCACGCGCAGTGACGATCCGGCGCGCGAGCGGGAGCACGCTAGCGCTCGTGGTGTCGTCGCGAACAGCGCAAGCGCTCGTGGCTCCGCGCCCATCGATACCGCGCGTCCTTCACGCTCGACGCGCGCCGCGGAGAGCGCCGCGGTTTTCGCGCGTCCAGCTCCCGCGCGATCAGCGCTCGAACGCGAACGCGACCGCGTCGTCTTGCACGCGGACGCGGATCAGGCGCGACGAGCGGCCTTCGTGGGCGAGCACGAAGCTCGACAGCGGCGACTCGACCTCGCGCTGGATGACGCGGCGGATCTCGCGCGCGCCGTAGTCGGTGGAGAAGCCGCGCTGCGCGACCCAGCGCGCGACGGCGGGCGTGAACGCGACGCGCAGGCTGCGACGGCGGGCGCGCGCGGCGAGCTCCGTGAGCTGGCGTTGCGCGATCGCGCGCGCGGCCTCCGGATCGAGTTCGGCGAACACGAGCGTCTCGTCGAGGCGGCCCAGGAACTCGGGCGTGAACTGCCGCTCGAGTGCCTCGATCGCGATCTCGCGCAGGCGGACGTCGCCGAGCACCTGCGTGCGCTCGAAGCCGACGCGACGGCGCGCGTCGACCATCTCGGAGGCGCCGGCATTCGACGTGAGGATCACGCACGCGCGCTCGAAG
The DNA here is from genome assembly GCA_016714045.1 of Planctomycetota bacterium. GTDB lineage: Bacteria > Planctomycetota > UBA1135 > UBA1135 > JADJNY01. The sequence continues at coordinate 173,280 of JADJNY010000003.1, forward strand.
CTGACGCGGCGGCCCTTGGAGTCGGTGAGCCCGCCGTCCTCCAGGATCTGGAGCAGCAGGTTGTGCATCCGCGGATGCGCCTTCTCGATCTCGTCGAAGAGGACGACCGATTCGGGGTGCTTCGCGACGGCCTCGGTGAGCTGTCCGCCCTCCTCGTGCCCGACGTAGCCCGGCGGCGAGCCGATCAGCTTCGCGTACTCGTGCGCGAGCGCGAACTCGCTGCAATCGATGCGGACGAGGCCCTTCGACTTGCCGTCGGCGAAGACCTCGCTCGCGAGCGAGCGCGCGAGCTCCGTCTTGCCCGTGCCCGTGCGGCCGAGGAAGAGGAACGTCGAGAGCGGCCGGTTCGGCGCGGAGAGGCCCGCGGCGGCCTTCTGCAGCGCCTTCGCGACGCTCTGGACCGCGCGGTCCTGGCCGATGACGTGGCGCAGGAGGCGCCGGTCGAGGTCGTGGATCTTGCGGCGCAGGCGGAGGTGGAACTCCTCCTCGTTCGCTCCGCCGCGGCGCTCGGCCTGCGGCTCGCGCTCGCCCTCGCCGCGCGTCTCGCCGCGCAGGCGCACCGTGTGGATGTCGAGGCTCGGGTTGACCTCGATGCACAACTGGTAGAGCAGGTCCTCGGCGAGCAGCGGATCCTCGGGCATCCACTTCTCGAGCCGAGCGCGGAAGTCCTGGCGGAACTCCGGGCAGCAGCTCTGGACGACAAGCCGGCGGTAGGTCGCGCGGTTCAGGCCGGACTGACCCTGGACGTCGAGCGAGCTGCCGTCGCAGACGAGGATCTGGACGAACGCATCGGCCGGCTCGAAGTAGCGGTAGACGCTGCGACTCTTGCTCGTGTTCACGCGGGACGAAGCGGGGCGCGCGGGGGATCGCCGCGGACCGTGCTCCCTTCGGAGCGGATCGGCGCGCGGCGGGGGCGTGCCCGGCTTCGGGCCTACCTTCGGCAGGGCTTGCGGCGAGCCTTGACGGAACGTGGAAAAGACCGCGCGCTGCCCGAGCGATGCGGGGGCGACGCCGCCGCACGGGCCCGCTACATTCAGGGACGATGACCCTTCCCGACGACACCCGCTTCCTCGCCCTGCTCGTCCACCGCGGCTGGATCGGCCGGGGCGAGGCCGAGCTCCTGCTGCCCCTATTAAAGGGAGGGGAGCCCCTGGATGGCCTGCTCGCGACGCGCCTCAAGTGGAGCGCAGCCGAGATCGCCCGCCTGCGGCGCACGAACGCCGGCGAGATCCCGGAGATCCCGGGCTACGACGTGATCGCGAAGCTCGGCACGGGCGGGACCGCGGACGTATTCCGCGCGCTCGACAAGAAGAGCGGGCGCATCGTCGCGCTCAAGGTGCTCAAGCCCGAGTGCGTCCGGAACGACGCGATCCGCCAGGCCTTCGTGCGCGAGGCGCGCCTGCTCGAGGCGCTCGAGCACCCCGGTCTCGTCAAGGGCTTCGGCGTCGCGCGCCACAACACGACCTACTTCGCGCGCCTCGAGTGCATCGACGGCTCGACGCTGCTCGAGATCCTCGACCAGGGCCACCCCTTCGGCGAAGAGGAGGCGCTGCGCATCGTCCTCTCCGTCGCGGAGACGATGAGCTACCTCGCCGGGAAGGAGCTCGTGCACCGCGACGTCAAGCCGGGCAACGTCATGCTCGACTCCAGCGGCCGCGTGAAGCTGATCGACCTGGGCTTCGCCGCCTCGACCGACGCCGCGGCGCCGGGGGCGGGGAGCGACGCCGGAGCGCCGGCGCCGGGCACCGCCGTCGGGACGGTCGCGTACCTCTCGCCGGAGCAAGCGCGCGGCGGGGCCGCGGCGGACCTGCGCAGTGACGTCTACTCGCTCGGCGTGACGCTCTTCCACCTCGTCGTCGGGCGCCTGCCCTTTGAGGGTTCGAAGGACAGCGAGGTGCTGCGCAAACAGGTGACGCAAGCGCTCTCCTCGCCGGAGCTCAAGTCGCGCGGCTTCTCCCCGCACCTCGCCTACTTCGTGCAGAAGATGATGGCCAAGGAAGCAGACATCCGATACCAGTCGTGGAAGGAGCTGGTCGACGACATCCAGTCGCAGCTCGCGGGCCGGGAGCACCTCGACTTCGAGAAGGACGCCGCGGAGCGTCCGCGCACGCCGCCGCCGCGTCGGCGGAGGTTCTAGTGGACGTCGAGAGCGGAGCGAGCGCCCCGCGCGCGGAGGTGCGCGCCGAGGACCGCGGTCTCCGCGGGGTCGTCCCGTTTCGCTTCGCGTGCCACCGCTGCGGGCACTGCTGCAGCGGCGGCGAGGGCCACGTGTGGCTCGAGGAAGGCGAGGAGGCGCGTCTCGCGGCGGCCCTCGGAACGTCCGTCACCGCGTTCGTCGAGCGCTTCGTCCGGCGCGTGCCCGATCCGCGCACGGGCGAGCTCCGCTCCGCGCTGCGCGAAGCGCCCGGCGGCGGCACGGGGGATCGCGGCGGTCCGTGCGTGCTCCTCGAGGGGCGCAACACCTGCCGCGCCTACAACGCGCGCCCGCGCCACTGCGCCGAGTTCCCGTACTGGGACGGCGTGCTGAACGACCGCGACCGCTTCGAGGCCGCGCGCGCGACCTGTCCGGGCATCGCCGTCGTGCCCGACCCCGCCCGCTTCCAGCGCGCGAGCGCGCGGCTCGGGGCGCTCCTCGCCGAGCTCGGCCCCGCGCGCGCCGAGCGGTGCTGCCTCGACGGCGGCGCCGTCGAGCGCGTTTACGCGACCGGGCTCGAGGCCGACCACGCGCTCGCGCACGCGCCGGGGACGCCGCCGGCCGCGGGCTGTCGCCTCGGCGAGGGTGCGCCCGTCGCGTGCCGGCTCGGCCCGCGCGCGGCGGAGCACGGCGAAGGGGAGCGCTGGCTCGCGCGCGTGCGCGCGATCGAGCGCGAGACGGACTACCCGGCGGCGTACGGCCCGCTCGACGAGCTCCTCGCGACGCGCGCGCCGCGGAAGGGGGCGCCGTGAAGCGCCCCGCACTCACCGCGCTCGCGGGCCTCGCGCTGCTCGCGACCGGGGTCGGCCTGTGGCGTGCCTTCGCCGGCCCCGAGCCGGAGCCCGCGCCCACGCGCGTCGCGGCGCCGCGCTACGAGCCCGATCCGAACGAGCCGCCGCGGCGGCGCGAGGCGCTCGGTTCGCTCCCGAAGCAGGCACCGAAGTCGGCGGCGGGCCTCGTCGACGCGCAGTGGGTGGAGACGAACCGCCAGGGCATCCAGGCCCTCGAGGCGGGCGACACGCAGAAGGCCGCCGAACTCTTCGACGCCTGCCGCGTCGCGAACCCGAGCGAGAAGGTCTTCGCCGAGAACCAGGCCGAGGCGCTCGCGCGCGGCGCGTCGCGCGCGCTCGAGACCGGCGACCCCGCGGCGCGGTCGAAGGCGATCGAGGCCCTGAAGCGCGCGCTCGAGCTCGCGCCCGCCCGCAACGACATCGAGGCGCGACTGCGGCAGGCGGAGAAGCTCGCGCAGTCCGAACAAGGGCTCTGGACGGACACGTCCGAGCACTTCGAGCTCGCCTACGACGGCGAGCGGCAGGACCTCTTGTGGAGCTCCTACCAGATCACGAGCGAGCTCGAGGCCGCGTACCAGGACCTCGGCGAGCGCTTCGGCCGCTGGCCGGTCGAGAACGGCCGGCCGCGCATCCGCGTCGTGCTCTACCGGCGCGCGGGCTTCCTCGACGCGACCGGCATCGGGCACTGGGCGGGCGGGCTCTACGACGGGACGATCCGCGTGCCGGTCGAGGAGCTCGGGCGCGAGAAACGCGAGCTCGCGCGCGTCCTGCGCCACGAGACCGTGCACGCGTTCGTGGCCGAGGCGGGCGGGCGCGGCGTGCCGGGCTGGCTCAACGAGGGCCTCGCGCAGTGGCTCGAGCAGAAGGACCTCGGCGACCAACAGCGCGCGATCCAGGCGGCGCGCGCGGGCTTGCGCGGGAAGACGCTGCTCTCGCTCGCCGAGCTGAAGAAGAGCCTCGCCTCGTTGAAGGACGAGGAGACGATGCACCGCGCCTACCAGCAGTCGCTCGCGTTCGTCGACCACCTGGAGCGCACGTACGGCGAGCGCGTGCTCTACGAGATGGTGGCCGGGTGTACGTCGGGCGTCGCGTGCGAGGCGACGTTCCGTTCGCGGACCGCGGTCGAGCTCGACGTCGCGCTCGCGGACCTGGCGCGCGGGTTGGACTGACGCGCAGGAGAGGGCGGCGGCGCGCTCGAGTCGCGGCCGACGCACGGCCAACGAGCGCGACCGACGTGCTCGACCGACGAGGATGGCCGTCGCGCGCGACCGAATGCCGACGACCGACCACCCCCGACCGACTGCCGACGGCCGACCACCGACGAGCGCCAAGCGCCGAGCGCCGAGCGCCGAGCGCCGAGCGCCGAGCGCCGAGCGCCGAGCGCCGAGCGCCGAGCGCCGAACTCGTCCCGAGCGCGCGCGGATGGTAAGGTCTCCGCCCCTTTTCCAGCTCGCGCCCTCCATCGACCCACACCCGCCGGCGCGCTGGTTCTTCTCCCGAGGTACCGCCATGAACGTCTCCCGCTGGATGACCCGCACCCTGATCACCTGCCGTCCCGAACACTCCCTCGCGCGCGCCGCGCAGCTCTGCTGGGAGCACGACGTCGGCGCCGTGCCCGTCACCGACGCCGACGGCAAGCTCGTCGGCATGATCACGGATCGCGACCTCTGCATGGCCGCGTTCACGCGCGGCGCGAGCCTCGCGGAGCACACCGTCGCGAGCGCGATGGCGACGAAGCTGTTCACGCTCGCGCCGAAGGACTCGCTCAAGAAGGCGCAGGAGCTCCTGCGCGTGCACCAGCTCCGTCGTCTGCCCGTCGTCGACGCCAAGGGCGTGCTCGTCGGCTTGATCACGCTGCAGGACCTGGCGACGAAGACCTTCGGCGAGCTGCCGCGTGCGAAGCGCAAGCAGGCCGCCGTCGCGATCGCCGAGACGCTCGCGCGCATCGCGACGCCGCGTCCGGCCGCGAAGCCCGCGCCCGCCGAAGCCCAAACGACCGCGACCTCTCCTGCGGCGAGCGCGCCGTCCACCGCCGCGAAGGCCGTCCTGTCGCCCGCGAAGAGCTCGAAGAAGTCGGCGCCGCGTCAGCCGGCGCCGCGCGCTTCGAAGCCCGCCGCGCGCCGCCGCGCGAGCGCGCGCCGCGCCGTCGCGAAGGCGCGCTGAGCGCTGCTCCTCCGTCGCCGATCGCGTCGGTCCCAAGCGAGCTGCGTCCTCCGGGGCGCGGCTCGCGTCGTCTCCGGCGGGCGCGCGACGAGCGCCTCCTGAAATGGGCAAACGGCCGTGTCAGGAGCACGGCCGTTTGCGGGGCCCCGCATCACGTCAGGAGCGCGTGATGACCCTCTGGGGCCGCGGGCCGCGCGTTCGCGAGATCGAATCCCGCGCTCGCGCGCCTGCTCGGTGGATGGAGGCTTGGGGTGGAGGTGAGTTGGACGTTGACGAGAGGTTGGAGCCGGGTGTCGAGCTCGTCAGGAGCTCTTGCTCATTCGGTAGCTGAGCAAGAACACGACGGTCTCGACGACCCAGAGCGCGAGCAGGATCCAACCAAGAGTGGGGAGGAGTTCCATGGAGTGGAGCGGGAGTCGGGGGGAAAACCCGACCTCTTGTCCTTCGGCAGGAAGTACCCAGCTCCGTCCCTCGGTTACGGATTCCCTGCGCGCGAGGCGCGCGGGACCGGACGCGGCGGGACGAAAGCGAAGGGGCTCCTGCCGACGGCGGGAGCTGATTTCGTGCGATTTTCAGGGCTTTTTCGGTGCCCGAGCGCGCACCCGAGCGTCGTGCCGTTGGCCGCACGACGATGGGAACGAAACCCGAAGCCTCGAACGAGCACGCGCCCCACGAGCGGGGCGCGGTCCTAGCTAGAACGCTCGAACGGCGCGACTCGCGCTATGAAACTCGGGAAAATCGCCGCGCGTCCGGCGGGCCGTCGTCCTGGAACCAACTCGAGGCGCTGCTCGGCGCCGACGCGGATCTGAGCGGACTTGCGCGTCTCCTGGGGACGCGCGACCTCGCACAGATCGCGCGCTTCGGACCGCGACGGCTCGTGGAGGAGGCCCAACTCGCGCCGCGCGCTGCGCGCACGCTCGCCGCGGCGTTCGCCCTCGGGCGCATGGTCGAGCGCGAGACGGCTCGCGATCGTGCGCGGCTCGACGCACCGGCGCGCGTGCACGCCTTGCTCGCGCCGCGCGTGCGCGGGCGAGCCCAGGAGCACGTGTTCGCGCTGCTCCTCGACGCGCGTCACGCGCTGCGCGCGTCGCGACTCGTCGGCCTCGGGACATTGACCGCGTCGCTCGTCCACCCGCGCGAGGTCTTCGGCCCCGCCGTGCGCGAAGCCGCCGCGGCCGTGATCGTCGCGCACAACCACCCCTCAGGAGACCCGACTCCGTCCGCCGAGGACGTCGAAGTGACGCGCCGCCTCCTCGCGTCGGGCGACCTGCTCGGAATCCCGCTCCTCGACCACGTCGTCCTCACCGACGGAGCCTGGACCAGCTTGCGCGAGCGCTTCCCCGACCTCCCCTTCGGCGGCGCACGCGTTCGACCCAGCTGATCACCCCGCCGCAAGCCACCCCGCCCGTCGCCCCTCCCCACACACCCATGCCGGGCACGCACCTTGCCCAGTACAGTCCCCCCTGCCCATGCGCGCGCGCCTCTCCGTCTCCTGGACGATCTCCATCCTCGCCGCGGCGTGCATCCCGCTCGCCGTCCTCGCGTGGGCGACGTTCTCGGTCCTGGAGTCGAGCGCGCTCGACGGCGCGGAGCGCGTGCGCACGCAAACCGCCGCGGCCGCGCGCGCCGTGCTCGCGAACCAGCTCGAAGCCGGCCGCGACAAGCTCGCCGCGATCGCGGCCGTGCTCGGGCAGCCCGACGCCATGACGAAGCTGGAGCGGAACGCCTACGTCCCGAACGAAGCCCGCGCACTCGACGGCTTGCTCGCGCCGCGCGACGTCTTCCTCGAGCTCGGCGTGCGGCGTCTCGTCGCGCCCAACGCGATGCTCGCGCAAGCCCAGACGAAGGACTTCGGCGCGACCCAGCAGGAGGCGTTCTCGAACAACTCGCTCCCGTTGAACCGCAACTTCGACGCGGGGCTCCAGCAGTTCGTCGAGGAGCTCCCGCCGGACGACCCACGCGTCGCCGCGGCGCGGCGCGGTGAGTCCTGGATCGCCGCCGACGTCGAGCGCGCGGGCGAGCTCCGCACGCTCGCGCTCGCGCAACCCCTCGATCGCGAGCGCCTGCTCACCGCGCGGCTCGACCTCGAGCCCGTGCGCGTGCTCCTCGAAGGCCTCTGCGCCGACGCGGCGCGCGGGATCGAGCTCGTCGACGCGGCCGGCGCGCCGATCCTCTCCGCCGGCCGGCCGCTCGACGGACCCGCGGCGCTCGAAACGCGCGTCCCCGCGGGGCACGGCGCGTGGTCGCTGCGCGTGAGCGAAGCGCGCGAGGAGACGCTCCGTCCGCTCGCGAACGCGCGGCGCGCGCTGGGGCTCGCACTCGGCCTCGCGCTCACCCTCGGTGTCGTGCTCTCGGTCCTGTTCGCGCGCAAGATCGTCGCGCCCGTGCGCGCGCTCGCGGCGACCGCGGAGCGCTTCGGCGCCGGTGAGTTCGACGCGCGCAGCGGGATCGCACGCGGGGACGAGATCGGCCAGCTCGCGGCCGCGTTCGACCGCATGGCGGCGTCGCTCGCGGAGCTCGACCGGTTGAAGAGCGAGTTCGTCGAGCACGTCAGTCACGAGCTGCGCACGCCGCTGACGAGCGCGCGGCTCGCGCTGGCGAACGTCGAGGAAGGGCTCGCGGGGCCCGACGCGCTCGCACGGGTGCGCGCGGACCTCGACCGGCTCGTGCGCATGGTCGAGGAGTTGCTCGACCTCGCGCGCATCGAGGCCGGGATCGAGCTCGCGCGCGCGCCGATGCGGCTCGAGGACGCCGCGCGCGCCGCCGCGGAGACCGTGCAGCCGCTGTCGCGCGTCGAGATCGAGGTGCGCGGCGCCTCGGACGAGCTCGAGCTCGACGCGGCGCGCGTGCACCAGGTGCTCGTCAACCTGCTCGACAACGCGGCGAAGCACGCGCGAACGCGGGCGTGGGTCGTCGTCGAGCCGCGCGGCTTCGTCGTCGGCGACGACGGCCCCGGCGTGCCCGAGGCGGAGCGCGAGCGCGTCTTCGAGCGCTTCGTGCGCCTCGATCCCGCCGGCACGACGCCGGGCGCCGGCCTCGGGCTCTCGATCGCGAAGAAGCTCGTCCTTCTGCACGGCGGGACGATCCGTTGCACGGACGCGGGCTTCGTGGTCCGCTTCGAAGGAGCGAATTGACGCCATGCCGAGCCTCCTCGTCGTCGACGACGACCCGAACATCCGCGCGTCGCTCGTCGAGCGCTTCCGCGGGCGTGGCTTCGCCGTGTCGAGTGCTTCGAGCGGGCGCGAGGCGCTCGCGAAGCTGCGCCGCGAGGCGCCGGACGCGGTGCTGCTCGATCTGCAACTGCCCGAGGGCGACGGGCTCTCCGTCCTGAACGCGCTGCGCGAGGAGGGGCTCGACGTCACCGTGATCGTGATCACCGCGTTCGGCAGCGTCGGCCGCGCCGTCGAGGCGATGCGCGCGGGCGCGTGGGACTTCCTCGTGAAGCCGTTCGAGCCGGGCCTCGTCGAGGAGACCGTGCGCCGCGCGCTCGAGCGCACGACGCTCGTCCGTTCCGCGCGCGCGGCGAAGTCCGCGCGGCGCGACCCGGAGCTCGTCGGGCTCGCGGCGCTCGCCGAGATCGCGAAGAAGGCCGCGCGCAGCGACGCGACCGTGCTGCTCCAGGGTGAGAGCGGCTCGGGCAAGGAGGTGCTCGCGCGCGCGATCCACCAGTGGAGCGCGCGCGCCGACGGCCCGTTCGTCGCGCTGAACACGGCGGCGGTGCCGGAGACGCTGCTCGAGAGCGAGCTCTTCGGGCACGAGAAGGGCGCCTTCACCGGCGCGGAGAAGCGACGCGCGGGGCGCTTCGAGCTCGCGCACGGCGGCACGCTGTTCCTCGACGAAGTGGGGGACATGAGCGCGGCGATGCAGGTGAAGCTCTTGCGCGTGCTCGAGACGCGCGCGTTCGAGCGCGTCGGCGGCGGCGACACGCTCCAGGTCGACGTGCGGCTCGTCGCGGCGACGCACCGCGACTTGAAGCAGAAGCTCGCCGACGGTTCGTTCCGCGAGGACCTGTACTGGCGCCTCAACGTCGTGCCGCTCGCGGTGCCGCCGTTGCGCGAGCGCCGCGGGGACGTGCGCGCGCTCGCGCTCCACTTCCTGGGCGCGCTGCGGCCCGCGTGGAGCTTCGACGCGGAAGCGCTCGGCGCGCTCGAGCGCTACGACTGGCCGGGGAACGTGCGCGAGCTGCGCAACGTGGTCGAGCGCGCCGTGGCGCTCGGCGAGGGCCCCGCGCTCGGCGTCGGCGACCTCCCGCCCGAGCTGCACGCCGTGGGGACGCTCGCGCCGACGTCGTTCCACGGGCAGGTCGAGGCGTTCAGGAAGCAGGTGCTCAAGGAGGCGCTCGCGCGCCACGGCGGGAACCAGACCCGCGCGGCGGAAGCGCTCGGTCTGCAGCGGACGTACCTCGCGCGCCTGATCAAGCAGCTCGGTATCCACCCCGATACGCGCTGAGTATCGAACTCGGTACGCGCTCGAGCTCGCGGACGCCGTCCGTCGGACTGCGTGCGCGGAGCCCGCCGGGCACGGGGCTTGGAATGCGCGGCGCGGAGGTTCGCCATGTTCCAACGCATCGATGTCGCGCTCCGCGGAGGCGTCGTGTTCTCCGCGCTCCTCGTCTCGCTCGCGGTCTCGGCCCTCGATCGCGATCACGACGCGCTCGCCTCGCCCGCGCACGAATCCGTCGCGCCCTCGGCGCCGGTGGGCGTCCCCGTCGCGTCCTCGGGGCCGGCTCCGGCGCTGGCCGAGCTCCCTTCCCCCGACTACGACCTCGCGCGCACCGGCATCGCGTGGCGCGCGGGGCTCGACGCCGCGCTTCACCGCGGCAAGCCCGTGCTCCTGTTCCAGCTGCTCGGCGACTTCGCGAAGGTGCACTGCTGAACGAACGCGCGCATCGCGAGGAGCGTGCTCTTCGCGGATCCGGCCGTGAGCCGGTTCGTCGCGGACCACTTCGAAGCGGCGTACGAGAGCGTGCGGCCCGTGCCGCGCGTGACGATCGACTTCGGCGACGGGCGCAAGCTCGAGCGCACGCTGCGCGGCAACGTCGCGACGTGGCTGTGCGCGCCGGACGGCCGCGTGATCGACGTCGTGCCCGGGTTGTGCGACCCACAGGCATTCCTGTTCCGCCTGCAGCACGCGAGCGCGCTCGCCGAGCTCTACGGGAAGGACCGCTCCGCGTTCGAAGCCGCGTACGCGAGCCTGCACCGGGTGCCGCCGTGGAGCGCGGGGGACGCCGTGCGCGTGGATCTCTCCAAGTCGAGGGTCGAGGGCGGCCCCGCACGGCTTCCTGCTCCGCCCGTCGCGTCCAGCGCCGCGAACGCGACGCCGGCGGTGGCGCCCGGGCTTCCGGACCTGAGCAAGCTCGAGCTCGAGCCGCGCCTGACGCCGCGCGACCCGATCGCCAGGGAGCCCGTGCGAGCGCTCACGGATCGCGAGCTCCTGCACCTCGACTCCGACACGAACCGCGCGGTGCGCGATCCGCTCGTGCACGCGTGGCTCCTCGAGCGCGCGTGGACGCCGCATGCGCTCGACCGCCGGCTCTTCCGCGAGGTCCTGCACGTCGACCTCGACGACCCGTGGCTCGGCCTCGCCGACGGACCGTTCGGCGGCGGCGCGTTCGAGGGCCTCGACCGCTTCGGGCCGCGGTGACCCGGGGCGCCCGACGGAAGCTCACGCGCGGGGGCGAGGCTCCTCTGGAGCGAACTCAGGGGGCATGTGTCGCCAAGTCAACTTGGCCAAGTCGGCGTTATCCAGGAACGTGCATCGTTACCTGAGCGACCCCCGCTCGAGCGCCACCGCCGCGAGCAGCGCGAGCGCCGCCTCGGCCGCCGTCTCGATCCGCAGGACGTGCCGTGCGATGCGACACGCCGTCGCCCCGCGGGCGACGAGCGCCTGCTCCTCCGCCTCGGTGAACCCGCCCTCCGGGCCGACGACGAGCTCGAAGGAGCGCGCCGACCGGTCCGCGCCGGCCCAGGCGAGCAGGGTCGTCGCGCCGCGGGGCGCGAGCACCGCCGCCCGGCCGGTGAACCCGCGCGCCAGGAGCACCCCGACCGCTTCGGGCTCCGCGAGCTCGGGGCACCACAGGCGCCCCGACTGCTTCAGCGCCGTCCGCAGGATCCGCTCGTAGCGCTCGCGCTTGCCCGGGGAGAGCTCGCGCGCGTGCGGGCCGCTGCGCTCCGTGACGAGCGGCACGAAGCGCGTCACGCCGAGCTGCACGGCGCGGTCGAGCAGCTCCTCGGCCGGTCCGGGGCGGGGGAGGGCCACGTGGAGCGTGATCGCCGGGTCGAGAGCTCCCGCCGAGCCCGGTTCGGGCTCCTCGGCGACGAGCTCCGCGCCCTCGAGCCGCACGGCGCGCCGCTCGATCGCCGCGACGGCGCAGCGCCAGCTCCGCCCGCGCCCGTCGAGCCCGACGATCCGGTCGCCGACGCCGAGGCGCAGGACGCGCGTCGCGTGCTCGACGTCGTCCTCCAGGAGGTCGGCGCGCCCGTCGCGGGGGGACGCGGCGAGAAACAGACGACGCTCCGACGCGCCGTCGACGGGGGGAGCCGCTCGCAGAGCACTCATGTCGAGATTCTGAGGATCGGCCGGAGCGCGGGCAACGGCCTCGCCGGCCCGGCGCCGCGCGTGCACCGCCGCACACCCTCCGCTATCCTCTGCGCGCCCGCGCACCGTTACCCCCCCCGCTCCCGGGGGTAGGGACGGCCCGGGCCTCCTCCCCCCAACCCCGCGGCGTCGCGCTCTGGCCCTCCGTGCGCGCCTCCGTGCACCGTCGTCCTCGGGCCCCACCGCCCCCGCCACATGGAATCCCGCTACTCCCTGCGCTTCGAGTCCGGCGAGCGGCGCGGCGAGACGATCCCGATCTCGGCCAGCGGCTTCACGATCGGCCGTCGGCCCGGGAGCTCGCTCCAGGTGCTCGACAACTCCGTCTCGGGCCGCCACGCCGAGTTCCTGATCGACGACCAGGGCGTCACCGTCCGGGACCTCGAGAGCACGAACGGCACCCGCGTGGGGGAGATGCGGATCCTCGAGCAGCGGATCACGCACGGCGACCACGTGTTCCTCGGCAGCGTCGAGTTCGTCCTCCTCGACGAGAAGCTCGGCGGAGCGCGCACCGCGCTCGAAGCGCTCGCGAAGACGAAGACGGTCCCCGGGCCCGACGGCCTGCAGCGCGTCAGCGCGGACCTCGTCGCGCGCTCCAAGAAGGTGTCGCGCCCCGGCATCGTCGTGCTCGTCCTCGCCGTCGCGGCCGGCGGCACGTGGTGGTGGCTGAACCGCGGCGGCGGCGGCAGCGGGCCCGCGCAGAAGCTCCCCGAACCGGTCGCGGGCGACTTGCTCGCGGACGAGTTCTCGTTCGAGTCCGACCACGACACGTGGTCGAACGCCGAGAACGCTCCGCAGGGCTTCTACCGCACCGCGGGCGCGCGGCGTTCGGGCGGGCTCGGCGTGTCGACCGACCTCGCGGCGGGGGAGTGGGCGCTCTACCGCTCGCGCGACCTCCACGCCGACGTCGGCCGCGAGTACGTCGTGCGCGCGGCCTTGCGCGCCGATGGCGGCGCGCGCCTCCAGGTCGGCCTCGAGTTCACCCGCGCCGGCGACGCCGCCCTCGCCGGTCCCGGTCCGTTCGTCGCGCTCTCCGAGGCGGTCGCCGAAGGCGGCTTCGAGGAGCGCGAGGTCGTCGCCGTCGCGCCTCCGGGCTACGACGTCGTCCACGCGGTGCTGCTCGCGCGCGCGAGCGCGGCGGGCGGCTCGACCGCGGCGGACGACGCGAGCGTCGTCGAGCGCGCGAACCAGACGCCGCCCGCGGCGCAGGTGACCGAGTACCGCTTGCTCACGCAGGGCGCGCCGGCGACGCACGCGCTCCTCTTCAAGGGCGACCGCGTCCTCTTCTCGGGCCTCGAGTTCACGCGGCCGGGCGCCACGCCGGTGTGGGACGCCGTCCCGATGGAGGCGAGCGCGGACGGGAAGCGCATCGTGCTCGCCGCGAAGGGCGCGCACGAGGTCGCGGTGCTGCGCTGCGAGGCGCCGCTCGTCGCGGGCGGCATCGCGACGTTGGGCAGCGGCGCGGACGCCGGGTTCAAGACGCACGCGAGCGAGTTCGAGCGCGCGGGCGTGAAGGACCTCCTGCTCGGCGGCAAGGGCGACTTCGTGCGCTTCACGTTCGACGCGCCCGTGAAGGTCGTCGGCCGCGCGGAGGGCGCCGCCGTGCGCGTCGCGATCGAAGGCCTCGCCTCCGGCAAGCTCGTGCTCCAGCTCGAGTTCAAGGAAGAGCGCGAGGCCGCGGGCAACCTCGCCTACGCCGCGCGCAACGCGGAGAAGAAGGGCGAACTGGGCGAGAGCCTCGCGCAGTGGTCGACCCTGCTCGACACGTACCCCTACGAGGACGCGCTCGTCGCCGAGGCCGAGGCCGCGCGCGTGCGGCTCTACGCGAAGGGTCTCTCCGAGGTGCGCGACGTGCGCGCCGAGAGCGAGCGCGCGCGTTTCTTCCGCCTGGTCGACCTGTACCGCCAGTGCCGCGACAAGGTGCTCGCGATCGGCCGGCGCTACGCGAAGAGCGACGTCGAGCGCGAAGCGAACGCGCTCGCGGCGGAGGTCGAGCGCGACCTCGCCGGCCTCGAGGCCGACCTCGACCGCGCGGAGCGCGCGCGGCTCGCCGCGATCCTCGCGGTGCTCGAAGCGCAGAATGCCACCGGCCTCGCGGCCGAGGTGAAGAGCTACCTCGACGCGCGCCCCGCTCCCGCGGCGGCCGCGAAAGACTGACCCGCTCGCCTCCGAGCGCGAACCCCGCCCGATCCCATGCCCCGCACCGTCACCGGCATCGACCTCGGCCTCTGCAACGCGCGCTTCCTGCGCGGGTACGCGAAGGGGAACACGTTCCACGTCACGGCGTTCGCGAACTCGCCGCTCTCGAGCAAGGAGCTCCCCGACGGCTGGAGCGCGTGCGAGGTGCCGTTCAAGCCGACGAACGCGCGCGTCGGCGTCACCGGCCGCGACGTCAACGTGCGGTACGTCCGCGTGCCGCGCGTCCCCGACTGGCAGCTGCGCAACCTGATGCGCTTCGAGGTCGAAGAGATCGGCGGACAATCGGGCGGCGGCGCCGCGCTCGCGAGCGACTTCAACCTGCTCCCGCAGCTCCCCGAGATCGAGGGCGAGGACGTCGTGCTGCTCGCGATGGCGCGCGAGAGCCTGCTCGAAGCGCACATGGACGGGCTCGCGGGTCTCGGCGGCACGCTGGAGTCGTTCACGCCGAACGCGATCGCGCTCTACAACGCGTGGACGCGCTACGGTGTCTTGCAGGACGAGACCGTGCTCGTCGCGAACCTCGGCCACGACCACGTCGACGTCGTGATCGCGCGCGGACCCGACCTGCTCTTCGCGCGCAACCTGACGGGCGGCTCGCGCCTCTTCGAGGAGGCGATCGCGCAGCGCTTCTCCGTCTCGACGGAGAAGGCGCGCGAGCTCAAGGAGACGATCGCGACGCTCGACCCGGCCGCGAAGCACACCGATTCGAACGCGGAGAAGGCGAGCCGCTCGATCCTCGCGGCCGCGGGGCAGCTCACGAGCTTGCTCCAGTCCGCCGTCATCTTCTGCAAGAGCCAGGTCAAGCTCACCGGGCTCAAGCTCGACCGCGTCGTGCTCTGCGGCGGCGGCGCGGCGCTCGAAGGGCTGCCGAAGTACCTCTCGAACGCGCTCTCCGTGCCCGTCGAGCTCTTCGACCCGTGGAAGGTCGTCGACACGACGGCATTGCCGGAGGACCAGAAGAGGGAGCTCGAGACGTACGCGCTCGAGTCCGTCGTCGCGCTCGGCCTCGCGACGATGGCGTCCGATTCGTCGACCTACGGCGTCGAGATCCTGCCCGCGGCGACACGCAAGAAGCGCGCGTTCGCCGAGCAGCACGCCTGGATGATCGCCGCGGGCGTGCTCGCGGTCGGCTACCTCGGCTGGGACGCGTGGAAGACGCGCGAGGACCTCGCGCGTGCGCGGCGAGGCGCGCGCGGCCGAGCAGCAGTACAAGCGGGCCAGCGAGACCTCGCGCAAGGCGGAGGAGCTCGTCCTCGAGAACCAGCGGCTCGCGACGTTCGCGCGCGAGCTCCAGACGACGAAGGGCTCGGGCGAGCAGCTCGCGCGCGTCGTGGCGCTGATGCAGAAGGAGCTGCCCGCCGACTTCTGGGTGACGCAGCTCTCGACCGAGCGCCGCGCCGATCCCGAGCTCGGCATCCCGCGCGGCGACGAGCGTCCGATCGTCTCCGTCGCCGGACGCGCGCGCGAAGGTGCGAACTCGCTCGCGACCTTGTACGAGGCCTTCGTGCAGGGCGTGCGCGCGAAGCTCCCGCCGGGACACGCGCTCAAGGAGCGCCTGACGCCGTCGGGTTCGAAGTTCACGCTCGACGTGAGCTTCTTCTCGCCGCCCAAGCCGGTCGCCGACGCGCCGAAGAGCACGGCGATCGTCCCGAACGAAAAGGGCGCGGAGGCCGGCTCGCGCAGCGCGACCGTCGCGCGCGCGACGACGGAGAAGGGGAGCTGACGCGATGACGTTCAACGACTGGTGGCAGGAGAACAAGCGCTTCGCCGTCGTCACGGCGTCGGGCGTGCTCGTCTTCGTGATCGGCACGATGCTCGTCGACAAGTTCTTCACGACCGAGCTCAAGGCGAACCAGGCGGCGCTCACGCGCGCGCGCTCGAAGCTCGCGACGGACAAGCTGTACTCGTCGGAGCAGCTGAAGTCGCTCCAAGCGGACAACGAAGCGTTGGTCGGCGTCACCGACACGTTGCGCAAGGAGGTCGCGTTCGTCCCGCGCGAGGGCTTCCGACCCGACCCGAAGACCGGCGCCGCGGGCAGCCAGTACTTCCAGGTCGTGTCCGGCGTGCGCGAGAACCTGCTCACGCTCGCGGGCCGCGCCGGGATGCGCCTGCCCGAGGAACTCGGCCTCCCCGCGCTGTCGCCGACGCGCGAGCCGGAGATCGTGCGCTACCTCGAGGGCCTCGACCTCGTCGACCGCGCGGTGCACATGGCGCTCGCTGCGGGCGTCGAGCGCATCGACAAGCTCGAGATCAAGCTCGACCCGAAGCTGAACTCGAAGGACGGCGTCGGCGCGATCGAGCGCACGCGCGTCGAGATCGCGCTCTCGGGCCGACCCGGTCCGCTCGTGCAGCTCCTCCTCCTCGCGCAGGACGCGAAGGCGGGCGGACCGCTGCTCGTGGAGAAGTCCGAGATGGCGCCGGCGCGCAACAAGACGGACGAGGCGACGCTCGAGGTCACCTTCGTCGCGGCGCGCCTGCACGAAGCCGAGCCGGCGGGCACCCCCTGAACCAGGCGAGATCCCAGAGGACCTCCGAGGAAACGACGTGGCGTTGCGCAAGGAACAACTGGTCCTGATCCTGACCGCCGGAGCGCTCGGGTGGCTCGTGTATTCGGCGACCCGCACGACGACGCGCGCGACGGCGGCGCGCACGGCCGAGCCGCCCGTGCTCGAGCGGCCCGCCGTGCCCGACGCGAAGCTCGTCGAGTCGGAGCGCCGCGCGCTCGACCTCGCCGGCACGCGCGAGCTCTTCGCGCCGCCGAGCGACACACGCCCGCTCCCGCCGCTCGACTTCCAGCCGCCGCCGATGGTGGCGCTCGCCGCGCTGCGTCCGCCGCCCGTGCCGGGGCCCGCGCCCGCGCTCTACGGCAAGTTCCTGCGCGTCGAACCGCGCGTCGTGCCGGTGCCGGACCTGTTCGAGGCGGCGGCCGCCGCCGACGAAGCCGCGCCCGCGCGGACCGCGACGAAGGAGCTCACCGCGACCGAGCGCGCCGAGCGCGTCAACGCGTGGAAGAAGCTCTACGACTGGTACCGCTCGAACGACTTCAAGTTCGGCCGCATCGCGAACGACGACCGCTACCGCCTCGCGAAGCGCGCGAACGACCCGATCCTCTTCGTCGAGGTCAACCCGGAGACGGGCCTGCCCAAGCTCCCCGGCCAACCGCCGGTGCCCGTCGCGCGCAACGTCGTGCAGGAGTTCGGCTTCGCGGACACCGTCGCGAACCGAATCGAGGTCCAGCGCATCGAGTTCGCCGACCCGTTGCCCGCGTCGCAGTACGACCAGGCGCTCTTCTTCGCCGCGAGCTGCGTCGAGGAGCGGCACGCGACGCCGCGCGCGCTCGAGGTGGCCGAGGAGCTCTACGGTCGCGCCGCCGCCGCGCTGAAGGACGATCCCGCGCCGCGCCTCGGCCGCGCACGCGTCTACGAGGCCGGCTTCCAGTTCGAGAAGGCGTTCCAGACCTACCAGGAGATGCTCAACGGCCCGTGGAGCAAGAACGCGCTCGTCCTGGCGCGGCTCGCGGAGCTCGAGGCGCGCTTCCGCATGTACGACGCGGCCGAAGCGCGGCTGCGCGATGCGGAGCGCGCGGGCCGCACGCTGTGGCAGGTCCAGGCGGCGCTCGGGCGTTTCCTGCTCGAGCGCGGCCGCGCCGACGAGGCCGTGCCGAGCCTGCGTCTCGCGAACCAGCACGAGCCGTCCGCGCCGGAGGCGAAGCACGACCGCGCGCTCCTGCGCTGCGACCTCGGCGCCGCGCTGCTCGCGACGGGCGAGCTCGACCAGGCGAACGAGTGGTTCCAGAAAGCGCAGCAGGCCGATGCGAACGAGCCGCGCGCGCAGGCGGGTTTGCTCGCCGTCGCGATCGTCCGCGGCGCCGCCGCGACGCCGGTCGAAGGCGCGCAGGGCTTCGAGCTCGCGCTCGCGAACGGCCTCGCAGCGCTCGCCGGCAAGGACGCCGCGGCGTTCGCGAAGGCGAAGGCGGCGTTGACGGCGGCGGCGGACGCGGACCCGCTGCGCGCGGCGGCGGCGCTCCGCGCGTTGTCGTGGCTCGCCGAGGTCGCCGGCAACCCCGAGGAAGCGCAGCGCTACGCCGACCTCGCGCTCGAGAACGATCCGACCGACGCGTGGACGCTCTACCAGCGCGGCCGCGTGCAGGCCGCGCGCGACGACCTCGAGGGCGCGATCGAGTCGTTCCAACGCGCGCTCGACCAGGAGCTCGACCTCCCGGACGCGCTCGCGGCGCTGGGCGAGCTCATGCACAAGAAGGGCCGCTGGGACGCCGCGGACAAGTACCTCGAGCGCGCGATGCTGCTCGATCCGAAGCTCGTCGGCGCCGTCGTGCTGCGCGGGATGAACTTCCTGCGCATGGGCGACCTGCGCGCGGCGGAAGACGCGCTCAAGGCGGCGCTCGCGCTCGACGCCGAGCACCCGACCGCGCGCAATGCGCTCGCGTGGTGCTGGTACGCTAAGGGCGGCGAGGCGAACGCGATCGAGGCGCAGACGCGCCTGCGCGAGCTCGACGACGCGCGGCGCGCGTTCCCCGAGACCGACGCGCATCGCGTGTGGGCCCGCGCGCAGATCGAGCGCATCAAGGACCACCTCGAGAAGGTCGTGTGGAGCGACCGCTTCGAGCGCAAGAGCCTCCTGAACGGCTGGGACGTCGACGAGAAGAGCGGCCCCCTGGTCGCGATCCACGACGGCGTCGTGACGCTGTCCGGCGCGTTCAAGCAGAACGGCAAGGCGCGCCTGTGGCAGACGAAGAGCGCGGGCCAGTTCGTCGCGCTCGAGGCCAAGGTGACGATCAAGGCGGGCACGACCGCGAAGGTCGGGCTCTTCGTCTCGCGCGAAACGCAGCGCGGCGGCGAGAGCCAGATCGAGGCCGAGCTCGCGATCGCGCGCCCGAACGATCCGGGCAAGAACGGCGTGCAGTGGCGCGCGATGAAGCGCGGCGAGGAAGAGCTCCCCTGGACGGACGTGCCGGGCTTCGAGTGGAAGCTCGACCAGACCGTCACGCTGCGCATCGAGCGCATGGGCGACGCGGCGGACGCGCGTGCGCGTGCTCTTCGACGGCTTCCCGATCGTCGAGGCGAAGTCGTTCCCGAACCTCGCGCGCACGACGGGCAACCTGTACCTCGGCGTGTTCGCCGACGGACAGACGGGCCGCCAGGTCACGGTCGACGTCGACGACGTCGAGGTCACGTACCGGGAGAAGAAGTGATGCCGTACGGAGCCCGAGCCCTCGCGCGCCCCGGAGTCCGTCCGTCCGCGATCGTGAGCGTGTGCGCCGCACCCCGGCGCCGCGGCGCGCGCGCCGGCTTCACACTGCTCGAGATGCTCGCGGTCATCGTGATCCTCGGCATCCTGATGATCGTGCTCCTCCCGCGGCTGCTCGGCACGCAGAAGACGGCGCAGGAGCAGCTCGTGCGCGCGTCGCTGGTCCAGATCGGCGCGTCGATCGACGAGTACGAGCACAAGTTCGGCGACTACCCGCCGTCCGCGTGGGTCGACGCGTGGGGTACCGCGCCGAACGCGACCAACGTCGGCGCGGAGTGTCTCGTGCAGTCGCTCTGGTCGAACCAGTGGGGCGGGACGACGCTGTCGGAGGACGGCCTGGTCAACCTCGACGAGGACGAGTCGAAGAAGCCGCTCTCGCGCCTGCCGACCGGCAAGTTGTTCGAGCTCAAGGACGCGTGGGACAACCCGATCGCCTACCTCCACCGCCGCGACTACGGGAAGCAGCACGCCTACGTGACGAAGGACGGCGAGACGGGCGAGCTCGTCGACAACACGGTCACCGCGGCGACGAACCCGACGACGAAGAGCCCGCGCAACCCGAACAAGTACCAGCTCGTCTCCGCGGGCGCCGACGGGCGCTTCGGCACGGACGACGACCTCGGCAACTGGGCCGCGGAGCCCAAGGAATGAGATGAGGGGGAGCGCGCGCATCGCCGGCGTCGATCCCGCGCGCGCGGGAGGCGGCGACTTCGGCGCGTCGCGCACGCGGAGCGCCGGCGTCGATCCCGCGCGCGCGCAGAGCGCGGGCTGCGGCGCAGCGCGCGTGCGCGCAGGCGCTCGACGGCGCGGCGTTCGCTCGCGCGCGCCGGGTTCACGCTCGTCGAGCTACTGCTCGTGATCGGCATCCTCGCGCTCGTGTTCGGCTTGGGCTTCGGCGCGATCCTGCGGCTCGACTTCGGCGAGCAGGTGGCGCTCGCCGAGGTGCAGACGACGCTGCGCTCCGCGCGGAACTTCGCCGTCGCGCAGCGCTCGCCCGCGCGCGCGACGTTCGACCGCGCGACCGGCACGATGCGCGCGTCGGGCCTCGCGACGATCGGCACGTGGCGCTTCGAGTCCGACGCGCTCGACGGCGCGTTCGGGATCGCGGGCGTCCACACCGGCGGGAAGCTCGTCGACGGCGGGTTCCGCGGCAAGGGACTGTCGTTCGCCGGCGAGCCGCCGCGCTCGCGCGTCGAGCTCCCGTTGCAGCAGGACCCCGCGTGCGTGCTGCGCGACGGCTTCCGCATCACGCTCGCGATCCGTCCGGCCGATGGCGAACAAGAGGGCGGCGGGACGCTGCTCGCGTTCGGCGAGTCGATCGGCGTCGAGACGTCGTCCGACGGCTCGATCCAGGCG
Source organism: Planctomycetota bacterium (assembly GCA_016714045.1). Taxonomy (GTDB): domain Bacteria; phylum Planctomycetota; class UBA1135; order UBA1135; genus JADJNY01. The sequence goes on from JADJNY010000003.1 coordinate 193,845, forward strand.
TGGTTCGCGCCCGAGATCGTCGAGGACAAGGGCGGCACGATGCGCGGCGGCAAGATCACGCTCAAGACGGACGCGAACGTGCTGCGCGCGGGGCGCTGGTCCGAGCTCGCCATCGCGTACGACCGTGCGACGTTCGTGGTCGAGGTCGACCGCGTCGCGTGCGCCGCGCGGCGCGAGGACGCGCCCGTGTGGAAGGCGGAGGGCGCGCTCGCGCTCTCGCCCGCGAACGAGCCGTGGCCCGGGACGCTCGACGACCTCGTCGTCGCGTGCGTGCACGCGGGCGACGAGCTGCGCCTCCCGTCCAAGGTGTCGTTCGCCGCGAGCACGCCCGCCGAGGTGCGCTTCGCGGCCGGCGGCGGCCTCGACCGCGACGCGCACGAAGGCCCCGTCGCGATCGCGCTCGAGTACGAGGACGGCCGGACGCAGACGGCGCAGGTCAGCCTGTTCGGGATGGTCGAATGAAGCGCGCCTTCGCGAGTCGATCGACGGTCCCCGCGCGCTCGGCGCGGCGCGGCATGGCGCTCGTGATCGTGCTCGTCGTGCTGCTCGTCCTGCTCGTGCTCGCGACGCCGTTCCTGCTCATGGCGCGCAACGCGGACAGCGCATCCTCCGCGATCGCCGACCGCGTCGAGGCGCGCATCGCGCTCGACACCGCGGGCCGGCACGCGCGCGCGGTGCTCGCGGAGAGCCACTCGACCGCGGACGCGACGCCGTACTGGGACGCGCGCGACGAAGTCGCGATCGACAACGCCCTCGACCCCGCCTTCCTGGACGCGAACGACCCGAACGGCGCGCAGTGGGACGCCGAGGTCGAGGACCTCGCCGCAAAGATCGACCTGAACTCGTGCCCGCCGCACGTCATCGCGAACTTGATGGGCGTCGCGAAGCGCTTCACGGACGCCGTCGCGCCGGACTCGAAGACGCTCAAGCTGAACTCGGCCGCCGGGCTCGAGCCGCGGGGCTTCCTGTGGGCGAGCGGCGAGCTCGTCCAGTACGAGAAGCTCGTCGACAACGAAGTCGTGCAGTTCACCCGCGGCGTGCTCGGCCCGCCGACCGGCGTCGATTGGCTCGGCGGACCGCGACCGCCGGGCGACCACGGCATCGGCGAGCCCGTCCTCGACCAGCGCGCCTTTGCGCCGATCCTCTGGCGCCTCGCGACGCCGGATGGACGCCTTCGCCCGTTCGAGGCGCTCGAAGAGCTGCGGCAGGCCGGCGAGTTCGAGCTCGCGAGCGTGCTCGCGAACGCGGAGGGCCGGCGCGGCGAGCTCGACGCGGAGGAGCTGCGCCCGCTCCTCGCGTTCGGCAGCGTGCACGGCGGCGTCACCGCCGGCGCGGTGTGGCAGCACCCCGTGCGCATCACGTCGCCGATCCAAGGCGGCAAGGACGGCAAGCTGCGCCTCGCCTCGAACCGCTGGATCAACCCGGGCTCGACGGTGCGCATCACGGACGGCGCGAACACGGAGCTCGCGGTCATCGCGCACGAAGAGCGCACGGGCGAGGTGTTCCTCGACCGCGTGCTCGTCAACGACTACGCGGCGTGGCGCGCGGAGCTCAGCGTGCTCGCGCGCCGGCCCGTCAACCTGAACACGGCGAGCCGCCCGGTGCTCGTCGCGCTGTTCGCGAACCTCCAGCTCGAGGGCCGCAACGCGCGCATCCTGCGCGACGAGGCCGAGAAGCTCGCGGAGCTCGTCGAGCAGTCGCGCCCGATCGAGGGCTTCGAGGACTTCCTGCGCCGCGTCGTGCTGCCCGCGGCGGGCCTCGAGAAGCTGCCGAGCGACGCGCCGATCGTGCCCGAAGCGCTCGCGGCCGGAGCGGGCCTCGTCACGCCGGACAAGGCGTACGCGCTCTACAGGAACGGCCTGAACGCGAACGACGGCGGGCTCGCGTTCTCGACGATGCCGTACTGCTTCACGACGCGCGACGTGTACGAGTTCGAGCTGCGCGCGAGCGTCAGCGCGCTCTCCGGCGTCGAACGCGCGCGCGCCGTGCGCGACGAGGTCGCGGTCGTCGTGCCGCAGCGCGAGCTCCTGAAGCTCTGGGCGCGTCAGGAGGACTTCGACGAGGAGCTGCGCCTCTCGACCGACGCGCCGTGGTGGACGACGGGGCCGAACGCGACGACGCGTTGGGACAACGGCGCGTCGCCGCCCTCGCGCCTCTGGGCGCACATGGGCACCGCCGAGGGCCAGGCCTACTTGCCCGGAGTCACGGACACGAGCGCGTTCAACGACCGCGAGTCTCCGCCGACCGTCGAGCACGTGTTCGCGTCGCGCGAGAAGACTGCGTGGATCCAGCTGTGGGCCGCGCGCGGGGACGAGATGGGGGAGCGCCAGGGGCGTGTGCTCCACTTCGACCACGAGACGCGCGACCTGGAGGGCCGCTACCTTCCCGACCAGCCCGTGCGGCGTCCGACGGACGACACGCAGCTGCGCTGGACCGAGAAGCAGGGGCAGAGCGGCCGTCCGCCGCTCCTGAAGCCGCTCGCGCTCGACCTGTGGGTCAAGCCGCGCTCGCTCGACGCGGGACGCTTGCTCGACGTCGGCGGTTCGTCGCAGGAGATCGATCGACTGTCGCTCCTCCTCGAGGGCGAGGACCTCGTGCTGCGCGTGCAGGACGGCGTGGGCGATCACCCCGAGACCGAGTTCAAGGAAGTCGGCGAGGTGCGCTACCAGCTCGCGCGCGGCGAAGGTCCCGGACTCCCCGCGGAGGTCTGGAGCCATCTGTCCGTCGACGTGCGCGGCAACCGACCGAGCCAGATGGACCTGCGCGTCAACGGCCTCGCGCACGGCGTGCGGCGACCGGGCCTGACGCGCCTCACCGGCACGGTGACGCAGAGCACGGGCGAGCTCCCCGTCGAGTCCGTCGAGGGCTTCCCGCCCGAGTGCTGCGTGCGCATCGGAAACGAGCTCGTCGAGGTGCTCGTGCAGAACGGCACGATGAGCGCGCGCCGGCAGGAGACGGGGCGCCTCGCGGGCTTCGGCGGCCGCACCGCGCGCGAGCAGTACACGTCGACGGACACGACGGCCACCGCGGAGTACCCGGGCAACGACCTGCCCGCTGACCTCGGGACGATCGACGACGCACGACGCCGGCGGCGGCTACGCGGCGATCATCCAGTGGGCGAACCCCGCGCAGGTGCGCCAGACGGTGCCGGGCGGCGCGCTCGGCGGCATCGAGATCGTGCGCTACAGCGGTTGGACCGGGACGACGTTGAACCTCGCGGCGCGCGGCATCCCGCCGAGCGAGCTCCCGACGTTGTCCGCGGACGCGCAGGGCTGGCTCACGAACCTGCTCGACATCACGGGCGGCGTGACGCGGCGCGCGTTCGTCGTGAACTACCAGTCGTTCTTCACGCAGTTCAACGCGCAGATCAGCGCGTCGACGTTCGTCGTGCCGATCTCGCTCGCGGTGCCGAGCGCGACGGCGACGGACTACCATCCGCAGGACGGCCAGTCGCACTTCGCGCAGATCACGCACAAGGACGACGCCGAGAACACGGAGTGGGTGCGCTACGACGACTTCGTCGTGAACCAGGGCCAGCTCGTGCGCAGCGCGCCCAAGGCGCTCCGCTGGCTCTTCAACGTGCTCACCGGCCGCAACGCGCCGCCGAACTACCAACCGCCGACGGGCGGAGGTCCGACCGGCGGCGGCCCGACGGGCGGTGGTGGAGGCATCCCGGGCGGCGGCCCGGTCGGCAACGGGATGCTCGCGGACGAAGGCCCGGGGGGCCGGGGGCGGCCCGGCGCCAGGAAGAAGCGGGCAGGCTCGGCCGCGTGGCGGTCGCGGACGCGGGCGCGGAGTCCGAGCCCGACGCGAAGGACGCGCTGCTCCTCGCCGCGCCGATGGCGAGCGTGGCGGCGAGCCCCGCCTCGAGCGCCGCGCAGTACTCGCCCAACTGGGAGCCCCGCCTCGGCAAGACCTCGAACAAGGACTTCGCGCTGAGCGACGCCGCGTCACGCGCCTCCAATTCCGGGCGTGTTCGGGACGTTCACGCACACACACCCGCGCGGGCTCGAGGTGCTCCCCGTGTTTGCGCTCGCGGAGCGCGGCATCTCCGGCGGACGGCCGGGCGCGCTCGACGCGGCGTTCCTCGTCGGCGCGAACAGCGATCACCCCGGCTGGCCCGTGCGCGTGCACCACGTGCACCGCCCGAGCCCCGTCAACGAGTTCGCGTGGTGGCAGCAGGTCGGCGACTCGCGCGCCGCGACCGTCGCCGATCCGCCGACGGATCCGCCCGACGACTCGAACGTGCAGGAGGTCGAGCTCCTCCCGTACATCTACGTCGGCCTGCAGCAGCGCTCGCCCGAGCCGCTGACGCCGGGCTCCGCCTCCGCGTCCGCGAACGATCCCGTGTACGACACGCGCGAGATGACGCGCCTCGTCGCCTATCCGTCGGGCGAGCTGCCGCGCCAGGTCGCGCGCGCCGCGGTCGGCGGCACGTACGATGGCCGCGGCGGCGCGGTGCCGAGCGCGCTCGTCGACGAGGTCGTCTTCGGCGACACGCGGCGCTTCCAGGTCGCGATCGGCGCCGCGCGGCCGTTCCTCGGCGCGAGCCTGATCCTCGACGGCCCGCTGGTGCGCGAGCAGGACCTGTCGCTGCGCGTCCTGCCCAAGGCCGTGCGCATCTCGGGCGTCGACCGTTCCTCGACTACGGGTTCCTCGGCGAGCTCCCCGAAGACGCCGGCCTCCTGCGCATCGGCGAAGAGATCGTCGCGTTACGACCAACGCGACGCCGACACGGGCACGATCCAGCTCTGCACGAGCGGCCGCGGGCTGCTCGGCACGCGCGCGCAGCCCGCACGAGCCCACCGAGCCCGTCATCTTCCTCGAGCACGCCACGGTGTCGTTCCTCGCGAGCGGCATCGGTGCCAGGGACGCCACGCTGTCCCGCTCGCGAACACGGACGGAGTTCCCCAACGAGGGGACCGTGCTCATCGGCGAGGAGCTCATCCACTACACGCGGCTCGAGGGCGCGGGGCTCGGCATGCCGCGCGGCTCGTCCGTGCCCGGCGCGATGGACGCGCAGGCCGAGGGCCTGTTCCGCGGGCGCTTCGGCACGACGCCGGCCGCGCACTCGGCGGGCGAGGCCGTGATCCTGTTCCCGTTCCGCTACTGGGATCGCTGGGCGCAGCGCGCGGACGCGAGCGAGCTCGCGTACTTCGGGCTCTCGCTCGCGCAGCCGTCGGCGTTCTGGACCGGGTGCTTCTTCGAGAAGGAAGACGCGGACGCGGCCCAGATCGGCGTGCTCCAGCGCACGGATCCCGACGCGCCGTGGGACGCGGATCCGGAGCGCGACGCGCGCATCGCGCTCTTCTGGAGCGGCGACGAGAAGGGGAAGCCGCACGGGATCGGCAAGCAGTCCGACCGCGTCGACTGGCGCATCTTCGTCCAGTACGCGAAGGGCGCGTTCGACCTGAAGACGGGGATGCCGCACGGTTGGCGGCAGACGCCGCGCCTGAAGCTGTTCGGCGTGACCTCGTACGCGCCGAGCCTGACGCTGCGGAGCGTCGAGCGATGAAGCGCCCAGACGTCGTGCCGCCGTCCGCGCGGGTTCGGCGCGACGCGGTCTCGGCGCTGACCGGAACGCGCGCGTCCGCGCGGCGCCGCGACGCGGGGCCTGACGCCGATCGACGCTGCGCTCCGGGCTCTTCGCGCTCCTGCTCGTCGCCGTGTTCCAGCTCGTCGACCGCTCCCTCGCGACGTGGCGCAACGGCGAGACGCGCCGCAGCCTGCTCGAGATGTCGAGCTCCGTGCAGGAGGAGCTCGCGGCGGACCTCGCGGGCCTCGAGCCCGGCGCGCGCGGCGACCTCGTCCTCGAATGGGTCGCGTTCGACACGGACGGCAACGGCACGCTGGAGACGAAGTGGCCGCGCCTGCGCCTCGTGCGCCAGGCGGGCGCCGCCGACGTCGAGCGCATCGTCGCGCGCGACGCGCCGCCGCGCGCCGAGAAGGACGACGGCTCGCTGGTCGTCGCGCCCGCGTCGCCGGGCCTCGTCGAAGTGCTTTGGATGGTGGCGCCCGCGTCGTTCAAGGACCGCAACGCGCGCTCGGAGGGGCTCCTCTGGCGCGGCGAGCGACTCGTCGGCGACGCGCGCACGAAGTCGCTCTTCGCGAACGACTTCTTCGGCGCCTCGAACCGCCCGCCCGCCGGCGCGACCGAGCCCGTGACGGGCGGGCTCCTTTGGATGGAGATCCTCTGCGCGTCGCACACCTCGATCGTCCACGACGGTTGGGAGCGCACGGCGGGGCTCGACTCGGTCGCGGCGTCGTGGGACGCGTGGGGCAAGGGCCGTCCGGACCCCGACGTCCACGTGTGGAACGAGCCCTTGCTCGGGCTCGCGAAGCCGCGCGAGCGCGCGGTCCTGCCGCGCCGCGTGCGCATCGAGCTCGAGCTCGAGCGTCCGATCGACCGCGTGCGCCGCACGGTGACGCTCGACCCGATGGAGACCGGCGACGGCTCCTTCCGCGTCGACGACGCGCGCCACCTGCCGTTCGGCGAGGACCGCTACGTCCTGATCGACGCCGAGTGGATGAAGGTGATGTCGATCGACGGCGACACGGTCGGCGTCCAGCGCGCGCAGCGCGGCACGACCGCGGTGCTGCACGAGGCGCGCGCGATGGTCCACTTCGGCGAGCGGCTCGTGCGCGAGGTTCCCGTCGCGACGTGCCGGGAGGAGTGGGACCTGCGATGACGCGCTTCGCCCTCGTCCGCGCGCGCCCGCGCCGCGCCGGCTTCACGATCCTCGAGGTCGTGCTCGCGCTCGCGATCCTGCTCTTCGGCATGGTCGCCGTGCTCGGCCTCCTGACGACGGGTGCCGCGCTCACGCGCACCGCGCAGCTGCGCACCGAGGCCGCCGCCGCGACGGAGGCCGTGCTCGCGGACCTCGAGGAGACGCTCTTCCCGTTCCAGCCCGACGTCGCGGCGAATGGCGGCGACGAGCTCGGCGCGCCGAAGCCGATCGTCGACCGGCCGCTCCCGGGGTCCTCGGGCGTCGTCTACTCCGCGACGGCGAAGGCGAACCCGGCGCGCGCGAAGGAGTGGCGCGTCGACGTCGAGCTCACCTGGACGAGCGCCGGCGTGCGCCGCGAGCGCCGCTTCACGACGCTGCTCGTGCAGGAGCTCCCCTTCGGCGAGCGTCTGCGCCGTCAGTTCATCGAGGGCGGCGCTCCGCCCGCCTCCACCGCGCCCGTTCCGCCTGGATCTGTCGCTCCCGCTCCGCCTGGATCTGTCGCTCCCGCTCCGGCCGGCGCGGCCCCGACCGACGCGCCGCGGTAGGCGCAACCCGTATGCTGGTGACGTCATGAAGCTCCGCTCCACGCTCCTCGCCGCCTTCGCGGCCTTCGTCGCTCCCGCCCTCCGCGCGCAGGAGACCGCACCCTCCACCGCGATGCTGCGCCTCAAGTCCGGCGCGATCCAGTGGGGGACGATCCAGTCGCACGATCCCGAGGGCTTCGTGTTCCAGCGGCTCGACACGGGCGGCGTCGTGCGCCTCGATTGGTCGCTGCTGGATCCGGTCGAGGAGAAGGAGCTGCGCCAGCGCTTCGGCTACGTCGACCTGACGAGCGAGGAGACGCTCGTCTCCGCCGACCGCATCGTCACGGTGAAGGGGCTCGAGTTCGTCGGGCGCATCGTCGACCGCACCGCGGACGCGATCCTGATGAAGACGGCGAGCGCCACGATCCCGATCCCGAAGTCCGAGGTCGCGCAGGCGAGCGACGTGGTGCAAGTGCCCGCGCGCGACGTGTACACGCTCGAGGAGCTGTACGGACAAGCGCTCGGACGCCACGACGTCTCGAAGGCCGAGGGCAACTTCCGCGTCGCGCAGGACTGCGAGGGCGTGTTCGACTTCGCGCACGCGATCCAGCACTACAAGAAGGCCGCGGAGCTCGACCCCGCGTTCAAGCCGCAGGACGTCGCCCAGGCCCTCGCGCGCGCCGAGGAGAAGGCCAAGGCGCAGGCGGAGCTCGAGTACCTCTCCGAGGTCGACCAGCTCACGAAGCGCAACAAGTTCGACGAAGCGCTCGCCCGCGCCGACGCGTTCAAGGAGAAGTTCCCGCAGAGCGCGCTCCTGCCCGAGGCGAAGAAGAAGCACGACCGCGTGATCAAGGCGCGCACCGAGTTCCTCTCGAAGGAAGTCGTGCGCGCGTGGAACTTCCACCTCGGACGCCTCGCGCGCGACGCCGCGTCGAAGCCGCTCGAGGAGGTGATGGCCTACCTCGACGACAAGCTGAAGCAGGACATCGCGGCCGCGACCGCGAAGGACCTGGTCAAGATCTCGAAGGAGGCGAACGAGGACACCGCGCGCCAGCTCTGGAAGGGGCGCAAGAAGATCCGCTACCTGACGGCGTCCTACGGGCTCGGCACGTGGCTGCTCGGCAAGGCCGCGGCGCTGCGCGGCTACGACGAGAGCGGGAACGACGGGGAGAACAAGCCCGAGAGCGAGCAGGACAAGGCGCGCGCGGACCTCGCGAACAAGATCAAGCGCTTCCTCGAGGCGCAGGAGGTGGCGCGGCGCGCGCTCTCCGCCGACGAGAAGAAGGAGGACCGCGAGGGCTTCTGGAAGGAGTTCCCGTTCACCGCGCGCACGAACTGGATCGTCGCGTACTACGTCGAGAACTCCGGCGACTTCGAGGTCGCGCCGAAGCCGATCATCCAGGCCTGCCAGACTTGCGGCGGCAAGGGCATCCTCGAGTACGCGCTCGCGGGCGCGAACGTCTCGCGCAGCGCCGTCGGCAAGCAGTCCACGGACCTCAAGAAGGAGTGCGACTCGTGCCACGGCATCGGGGCCGTCCGTCGCATCCTGTACCGCTGATGTCCCACGCCGCTCCGATGCGCGCGCCGTGCCGGCCGAACCGCCGGCGTCCGGCGCGCGCTGCGCTCCACCTCTCGTCCCCCGCGCCGATCATGCTCCACTCCGTCCTCCTCGTGCTCGCCGCGTGCGGCGCCGCTCCCAACCCGCGTCCCGTCGACCAGCCCGTCGGTTGGGCGCCGCCCAAGGCCGCGGACACGAACGCGGCGCAGCCCGCGGCGTCGAAGCCGGATGCGGCGGGACCGTCCGCGCCCGCGCGCGCGACGGACGGCGCGACGACGCCCGGTGCGGCGACCGGTGCGCCGAGCGCGAACGCGAACACGAACGCGCAGAACAACGCGCCGAGCGGCGGGAGCGCGCAAGCCGGCGCGGTGGGCAGCGGGAGCGCGCCGAGCGGCGCCGGGCTCCCCGTCGCGATCGTGGCGGGCAAGCCCGTCGACGTGCGCGAGCTCCTCGCGCAGTGGGTGCACCACAAGTCGGCGGAGGCGCTCGACGAGCTCGACCACATCGTCCTCACGCGCCTCGTCGCCGCGGAAGCGGCGCGCCTCGGCGTCGAGGTGTCCGCCGAGCTCCAGAAGTCGACCTACGAGGCGGCGGTCGCGGAGACCGAGAAGGAGATCCAGAAGCGCCGCCCCGGCGTCGGGCTCGACGCGTGGGTCGACCAGGTGCTCGGGCTCGACCCGCTCGCGTACCGCGAACGGATGCGCGCCGACGCGCTGAACCAGTTGCTCGCCGAGCGCGTGACGCGCGCGTTCCTGCTCCAGAGCGAGCACGCGATCGTGCGCGTGATCGTCGTGAAGAGCGAGGCGGACGTGCGCGCGGTGCAGGAGGCCCTCGGGAAGGGCGAAGCCTTCGAGGAGGTCGCGAAGCGCTTCAGCGTCGACGGCTCCTCGAAGGAGGGCGGCCGCGTTCCGCCCGTCGTGCGCTCGGACACGGCGATGGGCAAGCTCGCCTTCGAGACGCCGGTCGGGAAGGTCAGCGAGCCGCGTTACAACCAGGGTGCGTGGCTCATCGCGAAGGTCGAGGCGCGCCCGGAACCGAAGCAGGGCACGTGGCGCGAGCTCGGCCCCGCCGTCGAGGCCGACCTGAAGGCCCGCGGGATCGAGGAGCTCGAGTTCAGCCAGTGGCGCTCGGCGATGCTGCGCCGCTACCAGGTCGACATCAGCCCGTTCCTGAACCTGTCCGGCCAGCCCGTGCGCTGAGCGCCACCCTTCGCCCCGCGCGCGCTTGAAGTCCGGCCGAAATCGGGGAGACTCGGGCGCCATGAGCACGACCCCCGAGAGCAGCGTGGCGGACGCCGAGACGGCCGCCGTCCTCGTCACGGACGCCCCGGTGGAGACCGGAGCGGGGGAGGGCGCCGACGCGGCGACTCAGGCTCCGTCGGACGCGAGCGCGCCGGGCGAGACCGCGACCGAGGCGGCCCTCGCCGCCGAGCTGCCGCCCTCGCCGGCGATCGAAGCGGCGCCCGAGCCGGACGGCGAGCCGGGCCAGGGCGAGCTCCTGACGGACGACGAGCTCCTCCAGTCCGTCTCCGCGCTGATCTTCGCCTCGCCCGAGCCGCTCTCGGAGAAGCGCCTGCTCGCGCTGCTCGACCGCCCGCGCCTCGAGCGCGTGCGCGCCGCGATCGCCAGCGTGAAGGAGCGGCTCGAGCAGTGCGGCCTCCCGCTCGAGCTGCGCGAGCTCGCGGGCGGCTACCAGATCCTGACGACCCCGCCGATGGGCGAGGTCGTCCAGCGGCTCTTCAAGGCGCGCAAGGCGGAGCGCGTGTCCGCCGCGGCGCTCGAGACGCTCGCGGTCATCGCGTACCGCCAGCCCGTCTCGAAGGCCGAGATCGAGGCCATCCGCGGCGTCCAGGCCGGTCCGATCCTGCGCACGCTCGTCGATCGCGGCCTCGTTCGCGTCACGGGCCGCGCGGACGTCCCGGGGCACCCGCTCCAGTACGGGACGACGAAGGGCTTCCTCGATCGCTTCGGCCTCGGCAGCCTCGAGGATCTCCCGCGCGACACCGAGCTCGCGAAGGACTGACCGCCTCGGGCTCGCGCGCGGGCCGGACCGACCGGCGAGCGGCCGCGCAGGCCGCGCTCCCGTGTGACCTTCGGCCGGCTCCCCGGCCGCCCGGCCATCCGTTCTGCCCCTCCCGCGGGCGCTCCGCCGCCCGGACCGGGGCCGGGCTTCGCTTGCGCCGTGGGAAGGAGCGCCCGTAGACTCCCACGCTTCCCGATCGATCCCGCGCCCAGGAGCCACCCCCGGTCTCCGGCCGGCCCCCCGCGCCCCAGGCGTCCGCCGCCGATCGCGCCCCACGGAACCAGAGATGTCCAAGGAAGAACTCAAAGACGAGGACCCGGCCCAGGTGACCCAGCCCCATCCGGAGGACGAGGTCATCCATGCGCCCAAGGGCACGAAGAAGGGCCGGTTCCTGCTCGGCGTGCTGCTCGCGTTCCTCACGCTGACGACGTTCTCGATCTCCGGCGAGATCGTGCAGTTCTTCTCCTGCGGTCCGTCCGCGCGCAGCGCGTACATGGTCTGGAACCACCCGACCGAAGGCCAGAAGCAGGTGCCCTACGCGGACTTCCTGCTCCTCCAGCGGCAGTACGCGAAGGTCTGGGACGTGTTCACGGGCAGCAGCAACCGGCAGAACCTTGAGCAGGAGGTCGCCGAGCTCATCCTGTTCGACGCGCTGGCGCAGAACGCCGGCGTCGGGATCACGAACAAGGAGCTGAGCGAGATGATCCTGGCGCGCATGGGCAGCCAGGAGGTCTACCAGCAGCTCACGAAGCGCGCCGGCACGACGCCCAAGGAGTTCGAGGAGACGCTGCGCAAGATCCTGCGCGCGGATCGCTACCGCGCGCTGATCGCCTCGAGCGTCTCCATCGCGGATCCGGCCGAGGTCGAGAAGCTCTGGAAGGCGCGCCACCAGGAGTACGCGTTCGACTACGTCGAGCTCTCCGCCGACTCCCTCGCCGCCGAAGCGACCGCGGCCGTGCCCGCGAGCGACGCGCTCAAGGCCTGGTTCGACGCGCTCTCCGAGCCCGAGAAGAACAAGTACAAGACGCAGGAGATGGCGAAGGCGCAGGTCCTCTTCAAGACGATCGGCCCGCAGATGAAGGCCGAGGAGCTCGTCGCCAAGTACCCGCCCGCCTCGCTCGACCTCGAAGCGCGCGCGAAGACCTACTACGACGGCTTCTACTACGTCCGTTTCCCGAACCCCGACTTCAAGCCGGACCCGAAGAACTTCGACCCGTCGCAGTTCTACCTGCCGTTCGAGAAGGCGCGCGAGCAGTGCCTCGTCGAAGAACCGATCTACACGGCCGCCGAGGCGTTCATCGCCGACATGATCGCGCGCACGGACAAGAACGAGACCGTCGACTTCCTCATGGAGGGCCAGTCGTATCGCTTCGGCGTCCGCAACCAGCCCGAGATGATGTCGCGCGCCGACTGGTCGAAGGAAGGCGTCGAAGGTTGGGGCCGCTACGTCGCGGACGTGATCTTCGATCCGAACCTCAAGCCGGGCACGATCCAACCGCACGTCGTCGTCGAGAAGAACGCGTTCGTGATCGTGAAGCTGATCGAGCGCCAGGACGCGCGCATGCCCGAGTTCTCCGAGATCGAGGCCCGCGTGCGCGAGGATTGGATCAAGAAGAAGCAGGGCGAGCTCGCCGTGACGAAGCTCGAAGCGCTGCGCGACAAGCTCGGCGCGCGCCCCGCCGACACGGATCCGGGCGCCGCGCTCTGGCGGCCCGAGGCCGACGAGGCGACCTTCGCGAAGGTCGTGCAGGAGGCGGGCTTCCAGGTCCAACGCCGCGATTTCCAGGAGCGCACGACGCCGCCCAAGCCGGGCGAGGCCGTGGCGCCGGCGCAGACGTTCCTGCAGCAGGCGGGCGCGCTCTACTCGATGAAGGAAGGCTCCGTCGCGAAGGCCGAGCCGTCGCGCGACCAGACGAAGGCCTACCTCGTGCGCGTCGCCGGCATCCGCGACGCGGACCTGTCGAAGATGACGCCGCTCGAGTTGCAGTCGCTCGGCCAGCAGGCCGCGCAGACGGCGGTGACCGACTTCCGCACGCGCGTGCTCGCGTCGCGGGAGGAGCTCACGAAGGCGTTTGGGTTGCACCTCAAGAGCTGGGACGCGAAGCAGGAGCCGGCGGCTCCCTGAGCGGGCGTGTGCTTCGAATCCGCGGGCGTGCTCGGGGCTTGGCTCCTGGCGCGCCCGCGGTGCGTTGGGGGGGGCGCTCAGGGTGACGGGCGCGCGTCGTTCGCTTCGATCGGTGTCGACGGGGGCTCGCTCGGAAGCGGGGCGCGGGGCGGGGCGGACTGGGTCGGGGAGAGTTGGGCGGGCGTCGGAGTTTCGGTTCGGACGGGCGTGGAGGGGAGCGGTGCCGTCGGTTCGGTCGCGGGGCATTGCACGAGCTGCACGCGGCGCTTCACGCGTTTCGTGCGCGACGGGACGGGGCGGCGAGCGAGCGCCACGATCGAGTGGCCGAACGGCAGGTCGAAGCGTCCTGAGAGCGACAGCTCGGACGTGAAGGCGCGGTAGAGCAGCGCGGCGAGCCACTTCGGCGTCGGGACGGAGAGGTTCGTGTGCCGGTCGGACGTCGGGACGATGCGCAGGAGCTCGAGCACCTTGAAGAGCATCACCGTGGGCGCGAGCAGCGGGAAGAGCACGACGTTCGCGTGCGTGATGCGCTCGACGGTGAGGTCGGCGGCCTCGAGGGCGCGGCGCAGTCGAGCGCGCGTGTAGCGGCGCCGCGGCACATCCCCGCCGTGCGCGTGGAGCCAGTCGTGCGCCGGCACGCTGACGAGCACGAGGCCGCCCGGGCGCACCACGCGTCGCACTTCGGCGAGCGCGCGCGTCTCGTCCTCCGCGCGACCGAGCACGTCGAACAGCGTGACGAGGTCGAACCGCCGGTCGGCGAAAGGCAGCGCGCGCACGTCGCCGACGAGGCGCGGTCCCGCGTGCTCGACCGCGACGGAGCGCTCCCCCGCGTCGTTGGGCTCGAGCTCGACGACGCTCTCCGCGAACGCCGTCAGCGCCTCCGCGAAGCCGCCGTCCGCGCCGCCCACGTCGAGCGCGCGCGGCACGCGCACGCTGCCCATCGCGGCGCGCAGGTGCGACAGGTAGACCTTCCGCCGTCCGCGGAACCACCAGTGCTCTCCCTCGAGACGCGCGAGCGAGCGGCGCGCGGAGCTCAAGCGGACTCCTCCGGTCGCGCCGCTCGAAGCGCTCGGCGGCTCCGTCCGCGCGGCGCGCGCTCCTGCGCGAGCCGTTCGAGCGCGGCGCGCGCGGCGGCACGTCCGACGCGGATCGAGGCCGCGGCCGCGCTCTCGCGTGCGGCGGCGTCGGGCTCGCCGGTCGCGCGGAACAGGTTGTCGAGGACGTCGAGTGCGGCTTCGAGCACGTGCACACGCGCCGCGTGGCCGCGGTCGGGCACGATCCGCGCGTGACGCGCGCGCGTGACCGCGAGAAGCCGCGTGCTCCCCGGGATCGCGAGACCCGCGCGCACGAGCTCGAGCTCCGCAGCGCGCGCTGCGTCGCGCGCGCCGAGATTCCACGTGGCGTCGCCCGGACGGCACGGAGCTCGCAGCAGAGCGCCGCGCGCCCGCCGGGGAGCGCCGGCGCGGCGGCGAGCGGCGACGCGGACACGCGCGTGAGCCGCGACGAGCGATCGAGGACGTGCGTCCACGGCGCGGTCGTCCGCTCGCACGCGTCGACCTCGAGGTGCGCGTAGAGCACGGCGACGTGCTCCGAGGCGAGCGCGGCGGCGCCGAGGCGCGCGTCGAGCGCGGGGTCGAGCGCGCGCGCGAGCCCGCCGAGCGGCACCGCGCCGACGACGGCGTCGCACGTGAGCGAGCGCACGACGCCCTCGCGCTCCCACGCCACGCGTCGTACGCGCCCAGCGCGGTGTTCGAGCGCCAGGGCGCGGGCGCACAGACGGATCTCGCCGCCCGCGGCCTCGATCGCGGCCTGGTAGGCGCGCGCGATCGCGCCGATGCCGCCTTCCGCGGGCACGGAGTACGTGCGCGGCGCGTCGTTGCGCGCGTGGAACGAGCTCCCGAGTCCGGACAGGAGCTCCGTGCTCTCCGCCGTGAACGACGCGCGCGCGTCGAGGTGCGCGGGCGGGAGGCCCAGCGCTCGCGCGGCCCACGGCGCGAAGACGGATTCGGCGAGCGCGCGACCGTGGCGGTGCGCGAGCCAGGCCGCGAGGTCGAGCTCCGGTCGCGGGCCGAGCGCGGCGCGAGCCCGCTCCACGAGCGCATCGCGCGCGGCGCGCAGCGCGAACTCGACCGGCGCGATGCCGAGCAGCGCGCGGAACGCGATCGGCGCGTCCAGCGTCGCGCCGAAGAGGGCGAGGCTCGTCGCGTGCGTCCGCTCGACGAGCGGCACGCCGAGGTCATCGCGCACGTGCGCGAGGAGCGCCGCGTCGCGCGTCTCGAGCACGCGCGGCCCGAGGTCGAGGACGTGACCTTCGCGCACGACGCTGCGCGCGAGCCCGCCGACGGCGGACTCCTGCTCGAGCACGGTGACGGCGCGGCCCGCGCGGGCGAGCTCCCACGCGGCCGAGAGTCCGGCCAATCCAGCACCGAGGACGACGACGTGCATCGAAGCGGTTCCCGAGGTCCGCTTCGGGATCGACCAGGGGACCGGCGTGCTGGAGCCGATCCCGTCCTTAATCGCGCCGCGGCGCGCGGGCTCGCGGTCAGGTCGCGGGTTCGTCCGCTTGGACGAGGTGCACCCGGAAGATCGTTCCACCTCCGGGGCGTGCGACGACCTCGACCCGCCCGCCCATCGCATCGGCCTGGAGCGCCACGAGGTGCAGGCCGAGCCCCGTGCCCTTCGCCGTGCGGGTCGTCTCGTTGCCGACGCGGTAGAAGGCCTCGAAGATGCGGTCGCGCTCGCTCTCCGGGATGCCTGGCCCGCGGTCCTGCACCTCGAGCCACACCGCGCTCCCCGCGCGCCGCGTGACGACGCGGATCGGTTCGCCGCCCGGCGGGACGGGCGCGTACTTGCGCGCGTTCTCGACCAGGTTGCCGACGATCGAGCGGACGCCCTCGGGGTAGAGCAAGACGGACGGGAGCTCGGGCTCGAGCTCGAACACGAGATCGCGCGCCGGGTCCTCGTCGGGCCCGATCAAGGTGGCGCGCAGGCCGTCGACGACGCGGTTCAGGTCGCCGGGTTCGACCTGCGTCTCCTTCGACGTCAGCCGGCCCTTCTCGAGCACGCGCTCGACGAGCGTCTCGAGGCGCTGGCTCTCGCGCACGATGCGCTGGTAGTAGACGCGCCGCTTCGCGTCGTCCTCGACCCACCCGTCCTGGAGCATCTCGGCGTAGAGGCGGATCGCGGAGAGCGGCGTGCGCAGTTCGTGCGTGACCGCGGAGACGAAGTTCTCGGTGCGCCGCGCGGACTCGAGGTCGTGCGAAACGCTGCGCAGGAGCAGCGCGAGCCCCGTCGCGAGCGAGAGGATCAACATCGCGCCGACGCCCGCGAGGTGGAGCATCTGCGAACGGAAGCGCTCGCCCAGGAGCCCGATGTCGACCGCGACGCGCATCGTGCCGAACGCCTGATCGCGCAGGTCCGCCTCGATGCCGAGCTCGTGCACGGGGCGCAGCGACTGGCTCACGTGCTCGCCGGGCAGCGCGCCGGTCTGGTCGGGTCCGTAGAACTCCTGGTCCGGGATCAGCGTGCGCGCGGCCAGCTCCGCCGGCAGCCCGCGGAACAGCCAATCGCCGTCGATGAAGAAGCCCTGGATGAACTCCGGCGCGTTGCGGGCGCTGTCGAAGCACCGGGGCATGTTCGCGAGCTCGCGCAGCTCCTCGATCTTGACGCTGCGGAACGCGACGACGCGCTTGGCCGCGGGCGTCGCGGAAGAGGCGCAGCTCGAAGTCGTAGACGCGCGCGAGCTTCTCGATCTTCTCCAGGCCGCGCAGCGCCTGCGATTCCTCCTTGAGGCAGTTCAGGTCCTCCTCGCTGCTCAGGTTGATCGCGATGACCGGCACCGAGTAGGGGATCGACTGCGACGCGGGCACGGGCCGCAAGCGCGGGACGAGCGAGGGGTTGAGCAGGATGCGCGCGAACTCCTTCGTCGCGACGAGGAGTTCGCCGCGCAGCGCGCGCGCCGCGTCCGCGTCCTCGACCGCGCCCACCTGGATCTCGGGGTCGTGCTGCGTTCGGTCGTTGACGTGGATCTGGAACCAGCCGAGCACCCCCTTCGGTCGCGCCTCGGTCGAGAGCGGCGAGCGATAGAACCCGATCGAGCCCAGGATCGGTCGCGGCGGGTAGTGGAGCTCCCGGTACTCGAACAGGTCGCGGCGTTGCTCGGCGGCGAGGAGCGAGTCGAGCTCCTCCTTCAGCGCGCCCGAAAGCCGCCGTGCCGCGTCGGCGACGCCGAGCGGCACGGCTTCGAGCTGGCTCTCGTGGTCGATGGCGAGCTGCCGCCAGTGCAGACCTCCCAACACGAGCGTAGGGAGGACGAGCAGCACGCCGTACAGGACGAGCGCGGTACGGCGGGTCCCTAGCTGAACCACCGATAGCCCTTGCCGCGCACCGTCTGGATCAGCGTCGGCTCGGCGGCGTTGGGTTCGACCTTGCGGCGCAGTCCGACGATGTGGATGTCGACGGTGCGCGTCTCGACGTTCGCGCTCTTGTAGTGCCAGACGTCGAGCAGGAGGTCGTCGCGCGTCACCACGCGGTTCCGGTTCTTGATCAGATACTCGAGGATGTCGCCCTCGCGCGGCGTGAGCGCGAACACCTGGCCGTCGCGGTGCACTTCGAGGCGCGCGAGGTCGACCGAGATGCCGCCGGGGAGCTCGAGGCGCGGCGGGGGAGCGGTGTCGAGTTCCTTGCGACGGAACTGCGCCTCGACGCGCGCGACGAGTTCGCGCGGGCTGAACGGCTTCTTGATGTAGTCGTCGGCGCCGAGCTCGAAGCCTTGGATCAGGTCGTTCTCGCTGGCGAGCGCCGTCAGGATCACGACGCGGATGTCGTGGCGCTCCTTGCGCAGCGTGCCGAGCACCTCGAGCCCGCCCATGCCCGGCAGCATCAGGTCGAGCACCATCAGGTCGGGCCGCGCCTTGCGGACGGCGTCGAGCGCGGCGGGGCCGTCGTGGACGACCGAGACCTCGAAGCCGGCGTGCTCGAGCGCGTCGCGGACGCCGAAGGCGATCGATTCCTCGTCCTCGAC
This sequence comes from Planctomycetota bacterium, assembly GCA_016714045.1. Classification (GTDB taxonomy): domain Bacteria; phylum Planctomycetota; class UBA1135; order UBA1135; genus JADJNY01. Next base: position 211,825 of record JADJNY010000003.1, read on the forward strand.
GACGAGGACGCGGTGGGTCTGGGTCTGAGGACGGGAGGGGGCGGGTTGGGTGCTCATGAGCTCTGCCATGGGAGGATATCCGGGGTTGCGTCGAGGGACACCTGCCGTGGCCCCGACTGGGAGAGAGGTACCCCGTTACGCCCCTCGAGTCGTTCGGAAACAACGCTCCGTACGTAAAAGGAAATCGCAGTCGGGGAGCGTCGCGTGCGGCGCGCGCCCTGGGCTTCCGGACCGAGGCGCGCTACACCTCGGGCGTGGACGCGCTGCCTCCCGACCCGACCTCGTTCGTCGTCCACGCCCTGCTCGCCGCGGTGGGGACGTACGGGCTCGCGCGGGAGCTCGCGCGCTCGCGCCCCGCGGCGCTCGCGGCGGGAGTAGCGTTCGTCGCGGCCTTCGTCGCGGCCGAGGGCGCGCGCCGGGGCGGGGGGAACCCGGTGGCGCCGAGCACGCCGCTCGCTGCGACGTTCGCCTTCGCGCCCTGGGCGGCGTGGGGGATCGAGCGCGTGCACGCGTCGGCGCCGTGGCGCGGCCGGCTCGTCGCGGCGCTCGCCGGCGTGGTCGCGTTCGCGCTCGCGACGCTCGAGAGCGACCCCGCGCCGCGCGCGCTCGCTGCGCTCGCGCTCGCCGGATGGGCCGCGCGCGCGCCGCGCCGTCCGACGACGTGGGCCGCGCTCGCCGCCGTCGGGATCGCGTGGGGCGTGAGCGCGGAGCTCGCGCACGCGGGGCCGCGCGCGGCGCCGCGGTTCGGACACGCGCCGGTCGACCTCGTCGCGCTCGGGCTGCTCCTCGTGGCGATCGCGCTCGCGGCGCGGTGGCGCGCGCTCGTCGAGCCCGCGGAGCGCGCGCCCGACGCCGAGCGTTCCTCCGCGGCGCCGCCGGGTTCGAGCGCGGAGCTGCGCGCGGCGTCTCCCGGCGCGTGGACGCTCGGCCTCGCGGGCGTCGTCGTGGCGCTCGTCGCCGCGGTCGCGCTCGACCGCGCGCGCTTCGGCGACGTGCTCGTGCGCGAGGCGTTCTTGCGCGGGAGCGCGTCGGCGTGGCTCGTGCTCCCCGCGGCAGTGCTCGCGCTCGCGTGGGGCTTCGCGCCGCGGAGGGAGCGCGCGCTCGCGGGCGTCGGGACGTGGACGCTCGCGCTCGCGGTGCTCGCGCTCGGCGCGGGCTCGTTCGACCGCGTGCTCGCGGCCGTGCCGTTCCTGGGCGACGCGCGCGCGGAGACGGTCGCGCCGTTCGCGGCGCTCGGCGTCGCGCTGTGCGCGGCGTGCGCGCTCGACCTCGCCCCGGCGCGCGCGCGCGCGGCGGCGGCGGTGCTGGCACTCGCGCTCGCGGGCTTCGTGCTCGCGACGGGACAGCTCCCGTCCGCGGCGGGGCCGCGCCCGAGCGAGCTCCCGCGCGTCGACCCCGACGACGAGCTCGTCGGCGCGCCGCGGCGGCCGCCGGAGGAGCTCGCGGACGCGACGCTCGGCGCGCGCGACGTGCTCGTGTGGCTGCATCCGGCGTTGAAGGCGGACGCGACGCTGTTCGTCGAAGGCCTAGAGCGGGGCGAGGGCTGCGCCGACGCTCGCAACGGCGTCGCGCCGGTCGCACTCGAGCGCGTCGATCTCTTTCGCGCGCTCGACCCCGGCCCCGCCGCGGACGGTCCCTCGCCGCGCGCGCCCGCGGGCGCGCAGGGGTTCGCGTTGCGCGAGGGCGCGCTCGGGCCGATCCCGCCCGGATGGTGGAGCGTGCGCGTCGAGTTCCGGCGCGCGGGCACGGACGAAGTGCTCGGCACGCGCGTGCTCGGCGTCGTGCGCGCGGAGGGCGGCGTCGCGGATCGCTTCGGCGCGCTCTTCGTGCTCGCGGCGTCGCTCGCGCTGCTCCTCGCGGCGCCGCTCGGCCCGCGGACGCGCGCGGCGGCGCTCGGGTTGCTCGCGGCGGCGTGGTGCGCGGTGCCCTGGCTCGTCTATTGATCCGCGGCGCTCGCGGCGCCGCGCGCGTCGTCAGGCGCGGGGCGAAATCGGCGCACGCTCGAGCACGGCCTCGGCGAGCGCGCCACGGCGTTCCCTGAACCAGTAGGCGCCGAGCGCGAGCGCCAGCGCGCCGTACACGAGGTCGAACACGTCGACCCGTTCGCGCCACGCGAGCGCGAGCACCATCGCCGCGAGCAGCGCCCACGCCGCGCGGTCCGTGCGCAGCTTCAGCGTCGTCGCGACGGCGACGGCGAGCGCCGCGACGCCGACGAGCACGCTCGCGAGCGCGAGCGCGCGACCGAGCGGGCTCGACGTCCAGGTGGCGCCCTGGTCGGCCGCGAGCGCCGGCGTCGCCAGCGCGCCGCGCCAGACTGCCATCGTCGCCACGAGCACGAGGTGCGCGACGTGGAGGCGATCGCCGCGCGCGAGGGAGCGCCGCAGCGCCGCGCGCGTCTCGTCCGTGGGCTCCATGAGGGACTTGTACCGCACGCGACGGAGCGCGGCCACGGGGGACGTCAGCGCGACGACCAGCGTTCGCGCGCGAAGGTCTCGACGACCCACTTCGGCAGCGCCGCGAGCTCCTGCTCCCAGTGTCCGAGGTCCGCGAGCAGCGCCTCCGCCTCGGGCTTCTTCCCCGCGGCGAGCAGCGCGGCCGCGAGCTCGACCTGCATGCGGACGGGCGCGGGATCGGCGCCCGACGCGCGCACCATCTGGCGGTAGCTGCGTACGGCATCGTTCCACGCGCCGTGCAGCGCGTGCTCGCGCGCGTAGCCGCGTTGGGCGCGCACCTCGAGCGCGCGCGCGAGGCGCTCGTCGTTCTCGGCGCGGCGCGCTTTCGCGAGCGCGAAGGACTGGTCGGGCGTCGCGTTCGCGATCTCGGGCGCGACGCGCGTCCACAGCGCTTGCGCGCTCGCGTCCTTGCCTTCGAGCTCGAGGCGCGTCGCGAGTGACAGGAGGCGATCGGGATCGAGCCGATGCGCGCGTTCGAGCTCGTCCGCGAGCGTGGTCGCGTCGGGCACTCGGTCCTCGTCGAGCGCGAGCGTCATCCGGTTCCACGCGAGGCCCGGGTGGCCGGGGTCGAGTCGCTGCGCGAGCTCCCACATCCCGCGCGCGCCGTCCTCGTCGCCGCCGCGCAGCTGCGCGAGGCCGAGCTGCATCAAGACCTCGACGCGGTACGGCCGCACCGCGAGCAGCGCGCGCCAGGCCTCCGCGACCTCTTGCGGCTCCGCGCCGCGCGCTTCGAGCCACCGCGCGCGCAGCGAGAGCGGGAGCGGCGCGTACGGCGCCTCCTCGAGCGCGAGGTCGATCACGCGGCCGACGTCCTCGGTCGTGAGCTCGTCGCCGCGCTCGAGCGGCGCGAGCACGCGCGACTGGGCGACGAATTCGAACGCGAAGCTCGCCGCGACGGCCGCGCAGAAGAGCAGGAACCACGGCGCGAGCCGGCGCGCGAGCGTCGGCCGGTCCGCTCGCACGGGCCCGAGCAGCATTCCGAACGCGCCGAACGCGAGCGACGACGACACGGGGTCCGTGAAGAGCACGCCGTGCACGAGGCCGTTCGCGAGGAGCGCGAGCGCCGCCGCGCCGAGCGCCGCTTGGACGCGGTCGTCGCCGCGCAGGCGGCGCACCGCCGCGCGCGCGACGAGCGCGAGCAGGAGGAACGCGCCCGCGGCGAAGACGACGCCGCCTTCCGCGAGGAGCGTCAGGTAGTCGCAGTGCGCGTGCTCGACCTCGGTCTCCTGCGCGAGGCGGCGCTGGTGCGACGAGAGCTCGATCTCCGCCGTGTCGCGGTACGGCGGGAAGCGCGCGGCGAACTGGCCCAGGCCGACGCCGAGGAACGGGTGGTCGGCGACCATCGCGAGCGTGCGCTTCCAGACGAGCGCGCGGACCGCGACGCCGCCCGTGTCGCCGGCCGCGACGGGGCGCGCTGCGGCGGTCGAGGCCGGCGCGCTCGCCGCGGGCGCGTCGTTCGGCGTCGAAGCGAAGAAGCGCGGCGCGAGCGCGCCGAGCACGGCGACGAGTGCGAGCCCCGCCCACGCGGCGCGCGCGCGGCGCTCGGAGCGGAAGAGCGCGAGCCCCGCGAGCGCCGCGGCGAGCGCGAGCACGCCGGCGTGGACCGGAACGCTCCACGCGTAGACGAGGTGGAGGAGGAGCGCAGCGCCGTGCACGAGCGTCCACGGCCCGAAGGCGTCGAAGACGAGGAACGCCGAGAGCGCCGCGCCCGCGAGCGCCGCGTGGGAGACGCTCCCCGTGTTGCCGAGCGCGCCTGTGTGCGCGTTCGACGCGTCGAAGAGCGCGACGGCCGTGAACGCGATCGAGAGGAGCGCCGCGCCGCGCGCGAAGACCGAGCGGCCGGCCGGGGAGAGGCTCGCGCCCGACATCAGCATCGCGGCCGCGACGAGCACCGTGAACGTCGCGCGCAGGCGCTCGAAGGTGTCGCCCGTGAACGAGACGGGGTCGAGCTCCTCGGTGCGGAACGCGCCGGCGGCGAGCAGCGGGAGGAGCAGGAACCAACCGCGCGCCGCGCGCGCGTGGCCGCGGAACGCGAGCAGCGCGAGCGCGGGCAGCGTCGCGAAGAGTGCGACGGCGGAGCCGGTCGAGGTCGCGGTCCAGTCGTCGCGCAGGAACGATCCCGGTCCCGGCCACGCGAGGATCGCGGCGGGGAGCAGCATCAAGAGCGCTTGCAGCCGCTCGCCGGGCAAGCGCTCGGGCTCGGAGTCGTGAGTCGCGGCGGGGGGCGGCATGCGGCGGGCGCGAGGGGACGCGCGACGGGCAATCTACTTCCCGCGGTGTGGGGGAACGATGGGGTGGGCGGAGGGAGGTGGATGACGCGCGCGTTGCCGATGGATGGACCGACTCCTCGCCGTACTCGGACTTGAATCGGGAACCTTCGCGGCAGGGGTTGGGTGCGCGCGCTCCGTGAGTCGGTCACCTTGGGCGTGCGGTTCGTCGTCCGCGTGGCCGCGCGCGTGGTCGGGTGGAGTCCAGACCGCTCGCCGCTCCCGGACTTGATTCGGGAACCTTCGCGAGAGTGATGGGGTACGTGTGCTCCGCGAGCTGGTCACGTCGGGCGTGCGGTTCGTCGTCCGCGTGGCCGCGCGCGTGGTCGGGTGGAGTCCAGACCGCTCGGCGTTCCCGAACTTGATTCGGGAACCTTCGCGGGAGCGATTGGGTGCGTGCGCTCCGCGTGCTGGTCACGTCTGGCGTGCGGTTCGTCGTCCGCGTGGCCGCGCGCGTGGTCGGGTGGAGTCCAGACCGCTCGGCGTTCCCGAACTTGATTCGGGAACCTTCGCGAGAGCGATGGGGTGCGTGTGCTCCGCGAGTGGGTCACGTCTGGCGTGCGGTACGTCGTCCGCGTGGCCGCACGCGTGGTCGGGTGGAGTCCAGACGGCTCGCCGTTCCCGGACTTGATTCGGGAACCTTCGCGGGAGCGATGGGGGGCGCGCGCTCCGCGGCGGGCCACCGTCCACGTAGTGACGAGAGCGTCCGACGCCGAGTCTTCACCACTGAGCGGCCTCCGCCGCGCGAGCTCCGCCGCGCGAGTTCCGCCGCGCGAACTCCTCCGCGCCAACGGCCGAAGCGCGCCCTCGAGTTCGCTCAGCGCCCGACGATCGCGTCGACGAAGGCCTCGGGCTCGAAGACCTCGAGCAACTCGAGCTGTTCGCCCGTCCCGATGTAACGCACCGGGAGCTTCAACTGCTCGTGGATGCCGAACACGGCACCACCGCGCGCCGTCCCGTCGAGCTTCGCGATGATCAGGCCCGTCACCTGCACCGCGGCGGTGAAGAGCTTCGCCTGCTGGATCGCGTTCTGGCCGTTCGTGCCGTCGAGGACGAGCCAAGTCTCGTGCGGCGCGCCGGGGAGGCGGCGCTCGATGACGCGGCGCACCTTCTGGAGCTCGTCCATCAGGTTCTTCTGCGTGTGCAGGCGGCCCGCCGTGTCGATCAGCACGACGTCGATCTTGCGCGCGATCGCGGCGTCGACGGCGTCGTACGCGACGGCCGCGGGGTCCGCGCCGGGCTTCTGGCGCACGATCGGGACGTCGTTCCTCTGGGCCCAGATCTCGAGCTGGTCCGCCGCGGCGGCGCGGAACGTGTCGCCGGCGCCCAGGAGGACGCTCTTCCCTTGCTGCTTGAACCGGTGCGCGAGCTTCGCGATCGACGTCGTCTTGCCCGAGCCGTTCACGCCGACGACGAGGATCACGGTCGGCCGCTCGGTCAACGGGACCTCGCCGCCGTCCTGGCCGAGGCGCTCGAGCAGGATCGTGCGCAGCGCGCCGCGCACGTCTTCCTCGCCCTTGACGTCGCCGCGCTTGTGCATGCGCGCGAGCTCGGTCGTCACGTGCTCCGCGACGGGGCCGAGGTCGGACGTGTAGAGCATCTCCTCGAGCTCGGCGAGCAGCGCCGCGTCGATCGGGCGTCCGCCCTTGAAGATGCCGGTGATCTTGTCCGAGATCGCCGTGCGCGTCTTGACGAGCCGCTCTTTGAGCCGATCGAAGAGACCCACGGTCAATCCTCGCTCGGATCGTCGATTTCGCCCTGCGGCTCGGGGATCGAGGCGGCGGCTTCGGGCGCCGTGACCTTCGCGGCGACGCCCTTCTCCGCGCGCGCGTCCTTGTCGCCCTTCTCGGCCGCGTCGATCGGCCCGCCGTTGGGCCGCGCGCGGTTCATGATCTTGTCGAGGATCCCGTTGATGAACGCGCCCGAGTTCGACGTCGAGTAGCGCTTGCCGAGCTCGATCGCCTCGTTGATCGCGACCTTCGGCGGGATGTCCTTGCAGTGGAGGAGCTCGTACGTCGCGAGACGCAGCACGTTGCGGTCGACGACCGCCATGCGCGAGATGTTCCAGTTCTGCGCGACGCCCTGGATCGTCTTGTCGATCTCGTCCCAGTGCTCGAACGTGCCCTCGACGAGGCGCAGGGCGAACTTCTGCGTTTCGTCGTCGCGTTCCTCGCCGCGGACCCAGTCCTTCGCTTCCGCGAACAGGTCGTCGCCGCGCAGGTCGAGTTGGTAGAGGAACTGGAGCGCGAGCTCGCGCGATCGTGTGCGTTTCTTCAAGGCGTCAATCCCAATCGTCGATCCCGTCGAGCGCCGCGAGCGTCTCGAGCGCGGCGCGCGCGACCTCGCGCCCCTTGTCCTGCTCGCCGCCCTTGGAGGGCGGGAGCGCGCGGGCGCGCGCTTGTTCCATCGTCTTGCACGTCAAAACGCCGAGGTGGATCGGCGTCTCGTTCTGCAGGCTCGCGAGCACGAGGCCCGTGACGGCGGCGTGCGCGACCCAGTGGTCGTGCTGCGTCTCGCCCTGGATCACGACGCCGAACGCGAGCACGCTGTCGGAGTGCACGGCGGCGCGCGCGGCGACGATCGGGAGCTCGAACGAGCCCGGCACCCAGACCACCTGGAGGTTGCTCGGGCGGACGCCGGCGGCGAGCAGCTCCTCCTGCGCCGAGGCGAGCATCGCTCCGGTCAGGTCCTCGTGCCAGCGCGCGACCACGATGGCGATGCGGGCATCGGGCCGGGCCCGAGGGTGGGACGCGCTCGATCGGCGGTGCTCGTCGAAGACCATGGGAGAAGGATCGGATCGCGGGGGGCGCGGCGGATCGCCGCCGAACGAGGGCAGAGAAGTCTAGCGGCGCGCGCGCGCGCGTCCACTCCGGGGCCGCGCGGCGCTCCGGGAGGGCGCGGGAGGGTCGCTTCGGAGCGCGCGAACCGCGACGGCCTACGGGGACGTGTCACGGTCGAGCCTCCTACGCGCCTCTCGTCGAGTTCCACCGCGAGGAGGACGTTCCGCGCTCTGGTCGGGCCGAGGGCTCGACTCGCACCTTCCGTCCTCGCCCGGCGTCTGCGATCTTGGGGTCGATGCGCCGCTCGAGCTCCCTCGTCGTCCTCGCCTCCGTCGTCGCGTTCGGCGGCCTCGCGGTCGAGCTGCCGCGCGACACGCTGCCGAAGGAGCTCCCGCTCGCGCCGCCCTACGGCGTGGTCGCCAAGGACGAGCCCGCGCCCGCGCCGCCCGACGCGCGGCTCGTCGAACTCGGTCGCGCGCTCTTCTTCGCGCCCGAGCTTTCCGTCGACGGCACCGTCTCGTGCGCGAGCTGTCACCATCCCGACCACGGCTTCGCGGACGACGAGGCGACGTCGCAGGGCGTGCACGGGCGTCGCACGGCGCGCAATTCGCCTGCGCTCCTGAACCGTGCGCTCGGCGCCTCGTTCTTCTGGGACGGACGCGCGGCGACGCTCGCGGAGCAAGTGCTCCAGCCGATCGAGAACCCCGACGAGATGGGCGCGAAGCTCGACGACGTGCTCGCGCGCCTCGCGAAGGACGCGGCGTGGAGCGCGCGCTTCCAGCAGGCGATGGGCGGCGCGCCGACGCGCGAGCGGCTCGCGACGGCGCTCGCGAGCTTCGTCAGCGCGCTCTGGCACGGCGACACGCCGGTCGATCGCTTCCAGGCGGGCGATGCCGCGGCGCTGACCGAGGAGGAGCGCACCGGGCTCTGGATCTACGAGTCGAAGGGCGGCTGCTGGCGCTGCCACTCGGGCACGAACTTCACTGACGAGGCGTTCCACAACACGGGCGTCGGCGTGAAGGACGGCGTGGCCGAACCCGGACGCGAGGCGGTCACGAAGGACGCGAACGATCGCGGCGCGTTCAAGACGCCGACGTTGCGCGGCGTCGCGCTCACCGCGCCGTACATGCACGACGGCAGCCTCGCGACGTTGAAGGACGTCGTCGAGTTCTACCGCCGCGGCGGGAACGCGAACGAGCACCTCGACCTGGACGTGGAGAAGCTCGAGCTCACGGACGTCGAGGCGGAGCGGCTCGTCCTGTTCCTCGAGGCGTTGTCGCGCCGCGTGCCGGGCGAGGTCGAGTCCGGCGCGAAGCGGAAGTGACGCTGCAACGCGGTCGCGGGGCGTTCCGCGGCGTCGCCGGCGATTCGTCGCCCTCCGTTGCGGGCTCCCGCGCGCGGTGTACCTTCGAAGCGAACCCTTCAGCTCCCAGGAGGTCGGTATGTCGCACGCAGGCTCGCTCGCGCTCGCATCTGCTCTCGTCCTCGCCGCGTCGGCGCGCGCGCAGCTCACCGAGGTTTACCACTCGACCCTCCCCGGTCTCGCGTTTCGCACCGCCGCGCAGGCGGGCACCGGCGAGTTCTACGTCGCGGGCGGACAGCTCTCGACCGGAGGCTCGGGGTACGACCCGACGCTCGTCCGGATCGAGGCCGACGGCTCGATCGCGTGGAGTCGGAGCTGGTCCGTCGTCACCAACGGGGCCGTCAGCGCCGAGGCCGTGGGCCTCGCGCCGTCGGGCAACGCGATCTGGGTCGCGGCCGCGAACGAGTTCCCGCATGGCGTGCGGATGTTGTGCTGGGACACCGCGGGCAACCTGCAGTGGGCGGGCGATTCGTTCGTCACCGACATGACCGGGTCGGTCGTCGCGCGCCGCGTCGTGTTCGATCCAGCGGGCAACGGATACGTGCTCGGTCGCCGCGCGCCGACGCCGCCGGAGCTCGGATCCGACCTGGTCCTGCTCTCCTGGGCTCCGACCGGTGCGTTCCGGTTCGCGCGCACGATCAGCGGAGACCCGAACGACTCGGACACGGGCGTCGACTTCGCCACCGACGCGGCGGGCAACGTCTGTCTCGTCGGGATCCTGAACGGCGGGGGGACCGCGGGCTACGGTCAGATGCTCGTGGCGAAGGTGGACCCGAACGACAACCTGCTCTGGACGCGCACGTTCTCCGGCACCGCGGGACTGCATGGCCGCGGCCTCGGCCTCGATGCGAGCGGCAACGTCTTCGTCTGCGCGAACTCGGGACTCCTGAACGAGATCGTGACCTACAAGCTCGACCCGGCGGGCAACACGCTCTGGTCGCAGTTCCACCCGAACGGAGTGCAGACCGAAGTGAGTGACCTGGTCGTCGATGCGTCCGGCGGCGTCGTCGTGCTCGCATCGGAAACTCCCGGGCCGACCGGCCTGACGCAACCGATCCTCGTGTCCTACGACGCCGCCGGGATCCTGCGCTGGACGCGGGCCTGGAGCTCGCCGGTGGCGCAGGACTTCCTGGCGCAGTCCATCGGCATCGGTGCGGGGGGCACGATCGAATTCGACGTCCTGTGGTCGACCGCGCCGCAGGGCAGCAGCTTCGCGGGGCTCGTCCGCTACGACGCCGATGGAACGCTGCGTGGAAGCCTCCTCAGCGTGCTCCCCGGGAACGGAAACCGCTCGTTCGCGGCCTCGACCCCGCAGGGTGACGTGGTGTTCGCGGCGAATCGGACCCTTCTGACCGGGGCGGTCCTGACCCACGCGCTTCGAGCCCGGGACACGTGGTCGCTCGGCTGCCCGGGCGACGGCAGCGGCGCCGCGTGTCCGTGCGCGAGCGCGACGGCGACGGCGCACGGTTGTCCGAACTCCGCGTTCGCGGGCGGCGCGCTCCTGCGCGCGACGGGCTTCCCGTCCGTCGGAGCGGACACGTTCCAGCTCGTCGCGGAGGCGATGACCGGCGCGAGCAGCGTCTTCTTCCAGGGCAGCGACGCGCTCGCGCCCGCGATCGTCGACGACGGCCTCGGCTGCGTCGGCGGCTCCATCGTGCGGCTCGGCACGAAGGCGGTCGCGGCGGGTACGAGCGCGTATCCCGCTCCCGGCGACACGTCGATCAGCGTGCGCGGCGCGATCCCGCCCGCGGGCGCGACGCGGCACTACCAGGTGTTCTATCGCAACGCCGCGGCGTCGTTCTGTCCGCCGGCGACGTCGAATCGCACGAACTCGGTCGCGGTCGTGTGGGGGAGTTGAGCGTGCGCCGGCGCGAGACGGTCGCGCCGGTCGGACTGCCGGGCCACGTCCTTTCGCGCTTCGCGTGAGGGCCGCAGCCGCGATCGCGAGGCCGCGGAGCGAGGCCGGACGCCGCGTTCTCCTTCCGGCTGCTAGGCTGGCTGACGCCCGCTCGTCCCGATCTTCCCCTTCGCACGAGACCCAGATGAAGCACCTCTCGCGGATCCCGTGGATCGCGCTCTGCACCCTCTCACCGGTCGAGGCGCAGCTCACCCAGACGTGGCACACGTCCGCGCCGATCGGGAGGGTCGGCTTCGCGGCGCTCGCGGACGACGCCGCGCTTCACGTCGCCGGCGCGACCGTCGCGTCGCCCGGGCCCGGCGACGATCCGCTCGTCGCGCGCATCGCTCCCGACGGCACGCTCGCGTGGACGCAGACGATCCAAGGCGGCGTCCGCGTCACGGCCTTCGGCGTGGAGCCCACGGGGCAGCGCGTGTGGACCGCGTTCCTGCCCGACGGACCGGGTGAGGACGTGCAGATGGCCTGCACGTCCGTCGCCGGCGTGCCGCTGTGGGTCAGCGCGCGGTTCGACCTCGGCCCGCAGGATCGCCTCGGCGGACGGCGGGTCGCGTTCGATCCCGCGGGGAACGGCTACGTGGTCGGCGAGACCTGGACGCCCGCGGCTCCGGGGATCCTCGACGTCCTGCTCGTCTCCTGGGATCCGTCGGGAGCGCTGCGCTTCGGCGTCGCGATCGACGGCGGAGCGGGCCTGAACGACCGCGGGTACGACTGCCTCTGCGACGCGCAAGGAAACGTGTACGTCACGGGCCTCGGCGACACGGTCTTCCCGAGCAACGGGCATCTCCTCGTGCTGAAGGCCGACACGAACGGCCAAGTGCTCTGGCGCCGGACGTTCGACGGCTCGCAGCCGGGCGGTGTCGGCCATGCGCTCGCGCTCGATGGAGCGGGCAACGTCCACGTCGCCGGCCAGGGCGCGTTGGGCGAGTACCTCGTCATCAAGCTCGACGCCGCGGGCAACACGCTCTGGACCGACGTCCAGCCGGGCGCGGACGCGGGCAGTCTGGCCGCGCTCGCGATCGATGCAGCTGGGCGGGCCTACCTCGCTGGAGCGCAGGGTGCGGGAGTGCCGGGATCCGCGGACGCGCTCCTGCTGGCCTATGACGTCGACGGCCAGCGCCGCTGGTCGCGCACGTGGAACTCGCCCTACGGTCTGAGCGACCTCGGCCGCGGCGTTTCCATCGGGCCCGCGGGTGCGATCGAGCTCGCGGTCGACTGCGAGACGGCGACCGGCGCGTACGCGCCCGCGTGCCTGCGCTACGACGACGACGGGACGCTCCGCGACGCGGTCGTCCTCGCGCCGCCGAACGGCAACCACGCGCTGCTGGCCCGCTCGACGCGCACCGGCGAGCTGCGCGTCGTCACGACGGAACCCGGCGCGACGACGGCAGACGGCGTCGTGCACGCGTACGCGCTGCGCGACACCTGGACGTTGGGTTGCGCAGGAGACGGACCCGCGTCGCCGTGCCCGTGCTCGGGCGCTCTCGCGGTCGCGCACGGGTGTCCGAACTCGGTGTTCGCGGGCGGAGCGCTCTTGCGCGCGACGGGATCCCCGAGCGTCGGCGGCGACACGTTTCGGCTCGTCGCCGAAGGGCTGACCGGCACGTTCTGCACCTTCTTCCAGGGCACCGCCGAGCTGCCGCTCGCGATCGTCGACGACGGCATCGGCTGCGTCGGAGGGACCGTGGTCCGCCTCGGCACGAAGGCGATCGGCGCGAACGCGAGCGCATTCCCGGGCCCGGGGGATCCTTCGATCAGCGTGCGCGGCGGGCTCTCCGCGGCGGGCGGTCCGCGGTACTACCAGGCCTTCTATCGCAATTCGGTGCTGGCGTTCTGTCCGCCCGCGACGTCGAACCGGACGAGCTCGGTCGCGGTGCAGTGGGGGCCTTGAGCCGTCGGGCGCGCTTCACGCGCTCTCGACGGGTCCGGACGTGCTCGCGGACGAGTCCCACGTCTCCGTCCGCGTCCCGCGCCGGCGCAAGCTCCAGCCGAACTGCACGCGCAGCGCCGTCGCCAGGTCGTCGAGCACCGTGTATGCGAGCGGCACGACCCACAGCGTGAAGAAGGTCGAGATCGTCAGGCCGCCCCCGACGCACGTCGCGAGGGCGCGGAAGTCGATGCTCTCGCCGGGCGGCTCCGTGACCGCCATCGGCCACAGACCGATCACGCTCGTCAGCGCGGTCATCAGGATCGGGCGCACGCGATTCTTGCAGCCCTCGAGCACGGCCTCGGTGCGCTGCCAGCCTTCGCGCCGCAGCTCGTGCACGCGGTCGATCAGCACGATGCCGTTGTTCACGACGACGCCGACGAGGATGATGATCCCGATCCAACCGATCGAGTCCATCGTCGTGCCCGTCAGGTAGAGGCTCCAGTACGACCCCACGACCGCGAACGGGATCGTGAAGAGCACCGAGATCGGCAGCAGGAACGACTCGAACAGGATGCCCATGATCAGGAAGACGAGCACGACGGAGAGCGTGAGCGCCGCCTTGATCTCGGAGAGCTCCGACTCCTGACGCCCCGCGGCGGAGTCCTCGCGCGCGAGCGAGTAGCCGCGCGGCAGCTCGAGGGCGTCCAACGCCGCGTAGCCCGCGTCCGTCAGCTCCTTCTGCCGTGCGGAGTTCTCGACGCGCGCCTGGATCGTGAACGTCGCCTGTCCGTTCTCGCGCCAGATCGTGCGCGCGCCTTGGCCGAAGTCGAACTCGGCGATCGAGGTCAGCGGAACCGCGCTCGTGCCGTTCCAGATCTCGAGCTCGCGCAGCGTGTCGAGGCCAGCCGCCTCGCTTTCGTCGTACTCGATGATCAGCGGCACCTCGCGCCCCGGCTCGTGGTAGCGGGGGAGTTGCGCGCCGCGCAGCGCCCACGCGACGTTCTCGAGCGCCGCGCGCGGCGTGACGTCGAGCTTTTGGGCGACGTCCGAGTCGAACGAGAGCTGCACCTGCGGCGGCGCGTTCTCGAGCGGCGACGCGACGCTGGTCAGGCCGGGGACGCGCTCGAGGATGCGCACGGCCTCGACGCCGAGCCGTCCGAGCACCTCGGAGTCCGGACCGCGCAGCGCGAACGTCGCGATGTTGCGGTTGCGCGTGTCGCCGGCCTGGACGTCATCGAGGAAGCGGAGCTTGTGCCCCGGGAGGCGCGGCAGGTTCGCGTGCAGGTCCTCCAGCACGCGGTCCATGTGCTCCTTCGGCTGCGGGCTCTCCCAGAAAAGCCGCAGCGAGCCGCCCGTGCGCGAGAAGCGCGCACCGATGCGCGAGACGCGGTAGTCCGCCCGCCGCGTGTCGAGGAAGCGCTCGTAGTGCTCCATCTCGCCGCTCGCCTGCGCGAGCGTGAAGTTGTCCTCGAGGTCGACGTAGACGCGCATCTGCGTCTTGCTGTCGTCTTCGCCGAACGCGGCGACCTGCGTTTTCGCGATCGGCCACACCACGGAGAGGAAGCAGACGAACGCTGCCGCGCTGGCGGCGAGCCGGTGCTGGAGGCTCCAATCGACGAGCGCGTGGTTCGCGCGCACGATCAGCCCTACGAGCGACGGCTCGGTGCCGTGTGCCGGAGCGCCGCCGGCGGCGAGCGGTTCGATCGAGGCCGCCGGCGCGGCCGCGATGCGGCGGCGCGCCCGGGGCAGGAACACGAGGAGGAGCAGGACCCCGCCGACGAACGCGGCGCCGAGGGCGCCCAGGTGGAGCGCCTCGAGCGGAGCGCCTTGGGTCGTGAGCAGGCCCGGCGTGCGCAGTCCGGGCAGCGCGGAGGTCCAGCTCCACGAAGTCGAGACGCGCCACGCGGTGAGCCCGGCGAGGACGACGACGAGCACCCAACGCATGGGCACGATCGCGGCGAGCGCCGCGCGCGCGATGGCCCAGGCCGCATGTCGGAGGCCGCGCCACGCGCGCCCACCTAGGGAGCAGAGGACCTCCGCCAGGCGCGCAGGCAGCGCACCCAGCGGCGCGAGTCGACGCCCGAGCCGTTCGAGCCACGCCGGCCGTTCGCCGATCGCCCACTCCGTCGCCACGGGCATGAACACGAGCGCGACGACCAGGCTGAGCAGGAGCGACACGCAGAGCGGCAGACCGAGCTCGCCGAACATCAGGCGCAGGATCGGATTCTGCGTCATGAAGATCATCGGCAGGAAGACGACCACCGTCGTGAGCGTGGAGAGCAGCACGGCGAGGCCGACTTCGCCCGTCCCGCGCACGACGGCTTCGCGCGTCGGGACGCCGGCGTGCTTGAGGCGCGTGATGTTCTCGATCACGACGATCGCGTTGTCGACGAACATGCCCATCGCGAGCGTGATGCCCGTCATCGTGAGCACGTTGAACGAGCCGCCCGTGAAGTAGCACCAAGCGATCGCGAGCACGACAGAGATCGGGATCGAGAGCGCGACGAGCAGCGTCTGACGGAAGCGCCACAGGAAGAGGAACAACACGACGACGGCGAGCACGCCGCCCTCCCACGCCGTGTCCGTCAGCTGCTTCAGCGAGTTCTGGATGAACTTGCCCTGGTCGAAGATCGGGAGGAAGTGGAACTGGCCCGCGAGCTCGGGGCGCTTCTCCAGGAGCTCGAGCTCCTTCTCGAGGCGCTGGCACGTCTCGACGATGTTCGCCTGCGCGTCCTTGCGCACCTCGACGAAGTACGCGTACTCGCCGTCGATGCGGAAGAGCGACTCGCGCACGCTCTTCACGGACTCGACGGTCGCGATGTCCGCCAGGACGAGGCCGTTGCCCACGGGGTAGCGCTCGATCTCCTGGTGCGAGCGGAAGCGCATGTCGGCGCGCAGGAGCAGGCGCCGCCCGCCGTCCTCGACCTCGCCCAGCGACAGCGAGAAGTTGTCGGAGCGCAGGCGCCGGATGAGCGCGCCCAGGTCGAGGTTCGCGGCGCGCACCTTGTCCTCGTCGAGCAGGATGCGCAGCGAGTCCTCGAGCAAGCCCCACGCGTCCACCTTGCCGACGCCGTCGACGGCCTCCAGGTGGCGCTGGATCACGTTCTCGACGAGGAAGTCCGTGCGCGGCGAGTCGCCGGGGTGCTTCAGCGCGAAGAACATGATCGGGAGGTCGCTCTGGCTCCACGAGAAGATGCCGACCTCCTGCACGGTGTCCGGCAGCTTCGGTCGCGCGCGCTCGATGCGGTCGCGCACCTCCGCCTTCGCGAAGTTCATGTCGAGCGTGCTCTCGAACTCGACGAAGAGGCCGACGTCGTCGGCGCGCGACTGGCTCTGGATGCTCTTGACGGAGGGCAGAGTGCGCAGCTCCTCCTCGAGCACGCGGGCGACGCGCTCCTCGTTCTCGAGCGCGGACCCGCCCGGGTTCGTCACGAACACCTGCAGGCCCGGGTCGACGATGCCGTCGGGCATCATCTGGATCGGGATGCGCGACCAGGCGATCAGCCCGATCACGAGCAGCGTCGTGAAGAGCGTCGCGAGCAGGATCGGCCGGCGCACGAGCGCCGCGACGAACGGGTGCTTCGTGCGGTCGATGCTCACGACGCGGCCTCCGCCGTGGAACGACGGCCGCGGTAGACGAGGCCGTAGACGCACGGGATCACGATCAGCGTGAGCAACGTCGAGCTCGTCAGGCCCGCGCACACGGTCACCGCCATCGGGACACGGAGCTCCGCGCCCTGGCCGGAGCCGAGCGCGCCGACGCCGGGGATCCACTCGAGCCAGCCCGTCATCGGCAGGAGGCCGAGCACCGTCGTCGCCGTCGTCATGTAGATGGGGCGCAGGCGCGTCGACGCCGCTTCGAGCAGCGCCTCGCGCACGCCGAGGCCGCGCGCGCGCGTCTGGTTGACGCGGTCGACGAGCACGATCGCGTTGTTCACGACGATCCCCGCGAGGAGGATCATCCCGATGAACACGACGACGGAGAGCGGGATCCCGAGCGCGTCGTTCACGAGCACGACGCCGACGCTCGCGAGGGGGACGGTGACCAGGATGATCAAGGGCTGCAGCAGCGACTCGAACTGCGCCGCCATGACCGCGTAGACGAGGAACAGCGCGAGCAAGAGCGCGAACTGCATGCTCTTCTGCGCCTCGTCCATCTCGCGCTTCTGGCCGCCGAGCTGCACGACGACGTCGTCCGGGGGCTCCAGCGTCGCGAGCTCGCGCTCGACCGCCGCGCTCGAGCCGCCCAGGTCGACGCCCGCCGTGGCCGCCGTGACGAGGATCGCGCGCGTGTTGCCCATGCGCCGGATCTCGGCCGGGCCTTCGATCGTGTCCGCGGTCGCGACCGCGGAGAGCGGCACGGGCGTCGTCGCCGACGGGTTCACGACGAGGTCGAGCACGCGCGTCAGGTTCGACAGCTCGACCTCGTCACCGAGGACGCGCACGTCGATGCGCTGATCGCCTTGGTTGAAGCGGGTGCTGACGTTGCCGAGCACCTGGTCGCGCACGAGCGTCGAGATCGCGTTCAGGTCAAGGCCGTACTCGAGCGTCTTGTCGCGATCGAACGTGATCCGCACCTCGGGGTGGCCCGGGCGGATCGTCGTGCGCACGTCGGCGAGGCCGGGGACGCGCGCCATGCGGCTCTCGACCTCGCGCGCGACGTTCTTGAGCTTCTCGAGGTCGTACCCGAGCACCTCGACCACGATCGGCGCCTCGATCTCGAACGGCGTCGAGCGCGTCACCTCGATCGAGCGCACGGAGGGATGGGCGGCGACGAGGTCGCGCGCGGCGCCCAAGAGGCGCTCCTCGTTCTCGAACGTGACCGCGGTCGAGGGCATGCGCACCGTGAGGCGCGCCGTGTGTTTGCCTTCGATGTCGCGCGAGAGCGTGTCGGGCTCGACGCCGACGACGAGGGCGGTCGAAGCGACGTCCGGCAGCGCGCGCACGCGCCGTTCGAGCTCGGACAACACCGCGTCCGTGTTCTCGAGCGGCGTGCCGACGGGCAGGCCGACGTGCAGCGTGAACTCGCCCTGGTGCACGTCGGGCAGGAGGTCGAGGCCGAGGTCGCGCACGCGCGTGAGGCTGAACGCGAAGAGCCCCACGGACGCGAGCAACACGAGCCACGAGTGGTTCAGCGCACCGCCGAGGACGCGCGGGTAGGCGCGCTCGATCGCGCCCCAGCCCTTGTCGTGGATCCAGTGCAGCGGCCAGAGCGCGAAGCCGAGCAACTTGCCGAGGAAGACCAGGAGCCCGCCGCCGAGGAACGCGGCGATGCCGGCGGAGCGGAGCGACGCGCGTCCGGCGACGAGGAGCGTGTCGCGCACCTTCTCGTCCTCGCCGAACGCGAGACCCTCGCGTAGCTTCGGCGGCCGCGCCGCCGTCGTGCTGCGGACGTCGCCCGCGAGGAAGCCCCGCGACGCGAGCATCGGGATGAAGAGCACCGCGACCGCGAGCGAGACCAGCAACGAACCGACGACCGTCAGCGCCTGGTCTCCGAAGATTCGGCCAGCGACGCCCTGCACGAAGACGATCGGCGCGAAGACGGCGACGCTGGTCAGCGTCGATGCCGTGATCGCCCCGATCACCTCCTTCGTGCCACGGATCGCCGCGGTGACGAGGTCGTCGCCCTGTTCACGGCGGCTCGTGATCGACTCGAGCACGACGATCGAGTTGTCGACGACCATCCCGACCCCGAGCGCGAGGCCGCCGAGCGACATGATGTTGAGCGACGCGCCCCACAGGTACATCGGCGCGAACGTCACGATCACCGACATCGGGATCGAGATCGCGATGATCAGCGTCGACGAGACGTTGCGGAGCGAGAACCAGATCACGATCACGGAGAGGAGCGCGCCCATCCAGCCTGCGCTCCTCACGTCGTCGATCGCAGAGCGGATGAACGTCGACTGGTCCGAGAGGACCGCGAGCTTCGCTTCGTCCCGCAGCCGCCACGCGAGGAAGTCCGCTTGCTGGCGCTCGCCGAAGGAGGCGGCGCCGCCGGTGGCCTCGTCCTGCTTCTTCGCCCATTCCCTCTGCTCGGCGGAGCCGAAGACGCGCTCCTGCACGCGGTCGGCGAGGTCGACGATGTTCGCGCCCGCCTCGCGGAAGATCGCGATCTCGACCGCCTCGCGCCCGTCGACGCGCGTCACGACGTCGCGCTCGGCGTGCGTGCGCTCGACGGTCGCGACGTCCTTCACGCGGATCACGGCGTCGCCGCGGCGGACGATCGCGAGCTCGCCGATCTCGGCGACGTCCTGGAACTCGTTCAGCGTGCGCACGAGGTACTCGGTCGAGCCCTCGCGGATCAGGCCGCCCGACGCGTTGACGTTCTCCTGCGCGAGACGCTGCGCGAGGAGCGCAGGGTCGAGGTTCTGCGCCGCCATCTTGAAGGGGTCGACGCGGACGCGGATCTCCTCCTCGAGTCCGCCGCGCACCTGCACGGCGGCGAGCCCGACGATCGACTCGAGCTCGCGCTTGATGCGTTCCTCGGCGAGCCAGCGCAGGTGGACGAGCTCCTTCTCGCGCGCCTTCGCGCCGTGCTCCTCGAGCGCGCCCTTCTTGTCAGGCAGCGTGACGCCGATGCGCAGGATCGGGTCGAGGTTCGGGTCGTAGCGCAGGATGATCGGCCGCTCGGCGCCCTGCGGCAGGAACACGCCGTCGAGCTTGTCGCGCACGTCCTGCACGGCGTACGTCATCGGCGTGCCCCACTCGAAGTCGAGCACGACGTCGCTCGTCTCCGCGCGCGACACGGAGGTCGCGCGGACGAGGTGGGGGAGCGTCGAGAGCGTCTCTTGGATGCGCTCGGAGACGCGCTCCTCGACGTCCTCGGGCGCGGCGCCCTTCCACGTCGTGCGCACGGTCAGCGTCGGGTAGCTGATGTCGGGCAGGAGGTCGACGGGCAGCTTCGTCAGCGACACGGCGCCGAACACCGCGATCGCGACCATGATCATGCACACGGCGACGGGACGGCCGGTGACGAAGGCGAGCAGCGGCGAGCGCGCGCCGTGCTGGGACGAGTCGTGCGCGTCCACGGGTCAGCCTTGCTTCGGCTGGGAGGTCGTCGTTGCGGCGGGCGCTGCGTCGCCCGCGGGCTGGGCGCCCTGCGCGGGCTCGCTCGCGCCGTCCGTGGCGGCGGATTGCGTCCCCGCGTCGGGCTTCGGTGCGTTCGCCGGCGGCGGAGAGACCGACGGCGCGAGCGACGCGGCGTTCGGCGCGGCGTTCTTCGGCTCGGGCTCGGTCTCGAGCTCGATCTCGCCGCCGTCCTCGAGCTCGCGGTTCCCGACGACGATGACCTGGTCGCCCGGCGCGAGCGTCCCCGAGCGCGGGAGGACCTCGACGAGCACGTCCTCGGAGTAGCCCTCCTCGACCTCGACGCGGCGCGCGCGGCCGTCGCGCGCGACGAAGAGCAGGTTCACCTCGCCCTCGCGGCGCAGCGCGCGTTTCGGGACGACCAGCGCGTCGGGGTGGCGATCCGTGACGACGTCGACGCGCACGAGCATGCCGGGGAGCAGCTGCCGCGCGGGCGAGCCCGAGCCGTCGGGCTTCAGGAGCACGGTGACGCGGAACGAGCCCGAGCGCGGATCGATCGAGGGGCTGACGCGCTGGATTTCACCCTGGAACGTGAGGTTCGGCAGCGCCTCGGCGCGCGCCTGGATTTCGATCGCCTTGCCCGCCGCGGCCGCGCCGACGAAGAGCTCGAACTCGCGCTGCGGCCGGAAGAGCACCGCGCGCAGCCGGCTCAGGTCGGTGAGCACGAACGCGTGCCCGCCGGCGCCGACCGCGTCGCCGACCCGGATCAAGCGCTCGGCGACGACGCCGGCGAACGGGGCGCAGATGCGCGTGTAGGAGAACTCGAGCTCGCGCGAGCGCAGCGCGAGCTTCGCCTTCTCGAGCGCCGTCTTGGCGGCCTTGGACTCGACCAGGGTCCGCTCGATCGCGAGGCGCGACGTCTCGAAGTCGGAGACCTTCGTGTCGCGCGCGAGGCGCAGCCCGTCGAGCGACGACTGCGAGATCAGGTTGGCCTTCTCGTTGCGCTCGTAGTCGCGCGTCGCCTGCTCCATGGCGAGCCGCAGCCCCTCGACGCGTGCGGTGGCCTCGCGCTCGGCGATCGCGGCCTTCGCGATCGCGTCCTCGGCCTCGCGCACGGCGACGCGGGCTTCCTCGAGCTGCGTCTCGCGATCCCGCGCGTCGAGCTCCGCGAGCACGTCGCCGAGCTGAACGAGGGATCCCTCCTCGACGAGCAGCTTGGAGACGGTGCCGTTCACGCGCGAGAAGACCTTGACCTCCTGCTCCGACTCGACCGTCGTCGTCGTCGAGAGGATGCGCTTCATCTCGCGTCGCTCCACCGCGGCGACACGGACGCGGGTCGGTTCGCGCTTCTTCAGGCCCTCTTCCTTCTTCGCGGCCTGCGGGGTGGAGCCGCTGCAGGCGAGAGACATGGGGAGGAGGACGACGCCGACGAGGAACAGAGCGAGGGCTCCGCGGGGGGACGCGATCATGGGGGACTCGATGCTCGGAGTGCGAACCCGGTGCTGGCTCGGACTCGGGGTGGGGAACGAACGCGACGCGGTCGTTAGACTCGCCGCGGCGATGCGCACACCCGACGAAGCTATTGACCAGATTCTACGCCGCGTCGGGGTCCAGAGTCCCGCGGACCGAGCTCCGCGTGAGGAGCTCGTCGCGCTCGCCGCGGCGGACGGTCGGGTGCTCGCCCGCGACGTCGCGTCGGACGTCGACCTGCCGCCGTTCGAGAAGAGCGCGATGGACGGGTTCGCGGTGCGCTCGGCCGATTTCGCCGGAACGACGGGCTCGGTCGTGCGGGCGCTCGTGGAGGAGGCGCGCGCGGGCGCCCCGTTTCCCGGGCCGGTGCCGCCGCGCGCGTGCGTCGAGATCTACACGGGTGCCGAGCTCCCGCCCGACTGCGACGCCGTCGTAATGGTTGAGAAAACGGCTCGCTCGGGCGCCTCCGTGACGCTCGAGGGCGGCGCGCGCCCCGGGCAGAACGTCTGTCACCGCGGCGAGGACCTGCGGAACGGCGCGGTCGTGCTCCAGCGCGGTCGCCGTCTCTCGCCGATCGACCTCTCCGTGCTCGCGGCCGTCGGCTGTCAGCCCGTGCCCGTGTTCGCGCGGCCGCGGGTGACGCTCCTGACGACGGGCGACGAGCTGGTCGAAGCGCACGTGCGCCCCGGACCGGGCGAGATCCGCGAGGGCAACACGCACTACCTCGCGGCGCGCGCGCGCCGGGCCCACGCCGAGGTCGAGAACCTCGGGATCGTGCGCGACGACGAGGCCGCGCTCGAGGCCGCGTTCCGGCGCGCGTTCGAAGCGAGCGACGCCGTGATCACGACGGGCGGGGTCAGCATGGGGCGTTACGACCTGGTCGGCGCCGTACTCGAGCGCGTCGGCGTCGAGCCCGTCTTCCACAAGGTGGCGATCAAGCCCGGGAAGCCGCTCTGGTTCGGCATGCGCGGACGCGTGCCCGTGTTCGCGCTCCCGGGGAACCCGGTGTCGTGCCTGATCGGCTTCGAGGTCTTCGTGCGCCCCGCGCTCGCGGCGCTCGAGGGCGCGGCGGACGAGACCGCGGCGCGCCTTCGAATCGGCCGGTGGCGCGGCGGTCCGACGGCGGAGAACCCGCGCCAGCAGAACCTCCCGTGCCGCGTGCGCCAGGGCGCGGACGGGGTCGTGGAGCTCGAGCCGCTCGCGTGGACGAGCTCCGCGGACATCGTGGGGCTGACGCGCGCGCAGGGCCTCGCCGTCGTCGAGCCGGGGGCCGTGCTCCGGCCGGGCGAACTCGCGCGCTACCGACCGCTCGCCGAACTCGACGCATGACGCCGCTCGCGCCCCCCGCGCCTCTCGGGCCCCTCCGGCGCCTCGGCCTCGTCGGCGCCGCCTGGATGCTGCTCGTCCTCGCGACGCCGGGCCTCGTCTTCGCGACGGGGAGCGTCGTGCTCGCGACGCTCGCGCTCGTGCCGTGGGCGCTCGGTGCGCGGCGTCCGGGGCCGAAGGCCTTCTGGGTCGAGTGGCTCTGCGCGGGCGTCGGCCTCTCGGCCGCGTGCTTCTGGACGACGAAGGTGCTCTGGATCACGCTGCTCGTCGTCGCGATCGTCCCCGGGCTCTACATGGCGTTCGCGGGCGTCGTCTTGCGGCGGATGCTCGCGCGGGTGCCGCTCGGGCTCGCGGCCGCGGCGGCGTGGACGGCGCTCGAGACGCTGCGGTACGTGATCGAGCCGCCGTTCGGGTTCGGCTGGCTGCGCCTCGGCCACCACGCGAGCCACGTCGAGCTCCTCGCCGGCTCCGCGCGCGTGTGGGGCGTCGCCGGGCTCTCCTTCGTGCTCGCCGCCGTCGCGGGCGCGCTCGCCGAGGCGTACCTGGCGCGGAGCCGGGGCGCCGACGCGGGGGGGACGGCGACCGCCGGGCCCGGCCGGGCGAGCGTCGTGAAGGCGCTGGCGCTCCCCGCCGCGCTCCTCGCTCTGACGGTCACCCTCGCGCTCGCCACCCGCGCGCCCGCGACCGTGCCGGGGCCGCGCGTCCTGCTCGTGCAACCCGCGTTCGAGCAGCAGCGCAAGATGCGTCCGCCCGACGCGCGCGAGCTGCTCGAGGAGTCGATCGGGCTCACGCAAAAGGGCCTCGCCGCCGCGACGGCGAACGGCGGGGCGCCGCCCGACCTCGTCGCGTGGGGGGAGGCGATGTTCCCGTTCTCGCTCGCCGATCCGGAGCTCGACGCCGCGCTCGCCGCCGGCGCGCGCACCCAGCCCTGGGCCGCGTTCGAGATCGGCCCGCGCGAGCTCGACTTCCTGCGCCAATGCGAGGAAGGCGGCGTCCGCGGCGCGCTCTTCGGCCTGGACGGCGGACCGCGGATCCTCCCGCCGGAGACGACCTTCCTGACGGGCAGCGACTACTTCGCGGAGCAGGACGGCGTCATCCGGCGCTGGAACGCCGTCGTCGCGTGGGATCCGAAGGGGACGCGCGTCGGATGGACGAGCAAGGCCCACCTCGTGCCCGGCGGGGAGACGATGTGCGGTCTCGAGCGCCTTGCGATCGTGCGCGAGCTCGCGCACGAGCTCGCGGGCTACATCCCCGACCTCGCGGCGCGCGACGAGCCCAACGTGCTCCCCTGCGCCCGCCCGGCGGAGCGCGGTGGGGGAGTGTGGCGCCTCGGCGTCTCCGTCTGCTTCGACAACGCGTTCGAGGACCCCTACACGCGCCCGCTGCGCGGACCGGAGGGCGTCGACCTGCACCTCGTCTGCAGCAACGAGGCCTGGTACGAGGAGAGCTTCGAGTACGACCAGATGCTCGCGTTCACCCGCCTCGCCGCGATCGCGACGGGCCGCTCCTTCGTCCGCGCGACGAACGCCGGCGTGAGCTCCGTCTTCGGCCCGGACGGGCGCGAGCTCGCCCGTCTCGTCGTCGGGGGCAAGGACCGGATGGTGCGTGGCACCCTGGTCGCCGACGTCCCCATCCCCGCCGACCCGACCCACCGGACGCCGTTCGTCCACCTCGAACGCTTCCTACTCGCCCTTTGGATCACCCTCCCGATCCTCCTCACCTGGCTCGCCCGTCGCCGTCCCGCAGCCTGAAGCCCGACCCAGCCCCAAGCCCGCTCGATGCTGAGAGCCCCCAGAACTCCGCGTTGGCTCGCGGCTAGTCCTCCGGCCCGAGCCAACGCGGAGTCCGGAATGCGAAGCATCCGAATGTGTTCCGTTGCGCCCCTTCCCCTCGCGTCGCCCCATCCGGCAAGCGCGCTCCCGACCGAAGCTCGTCGCTCCACCGGTTACCACCCCCCTCAGCCCCGGTAGACGGCTCGCCCCAAGGGTCGGGAAGCCGCCCACGCGCTTGAAGCTCTTCGAGCTCGTCGATAGACTCCCGCCCCACGTTCCGTCCGCGCCCTGCCGTGCACCTTCCCCCGGTCGCCGGCCCGGCACGGACACCCGAGTTCGAACCGTCGCGCGCTCCTTTCCGCGGAGCCCGCGCCCCCTAGGATCCCCCGTCGGGCCGCCCCCCGCGCGCCCCTCGCCCCCCCAAGAAGTCGCATGAGCTCCCTCGGCAAGATTCTGGCGTTCGTCAACGTGATCCTGGCTGGCCTGTTCCTGGGCTGGGCCGTGCGCGCGCTGAACGAGAACTCGGACTGGAAGGTCAAGCACGACAGCGTCAAGACGCAGCTCGAAGGCGAGCGCGACGGGCTGAAGAAGGACCTCGCCGCCTCGAACGCGCAGAAGGCGCAGCTCGAGACGGAGAAGAACACCCTCCGCACCGAGAAGGAAGGCCTCGACGCCGAGCTCCGCCGCACGAAGGACGAGCTCACGGAGAAGTCGCAGAACCTCGCGAAGTGGTCGGCCGACCTGAACCAGCTCAGCGCGACGCACAACGCCGTCGTCGCCGACAAGGAGAAGCTCCAGGCCGAGAAGGACAAGGCGGTCACGGCCAAGAACGAAGCCGAGGCGGCCAAGATGGCGGCGGAAGCGAAGCAGATGGACGCGGAGAAGCGCCTCGGCGACGCCCAGACCGACATCTCCCAGAAGGAGGCGATGATCGCCGACCTCGAGAAGGGCATGACGGGCCTCGGCAAGGAGAAGAAGAAGGTCGAGACCGACCTCGCCGCACTCCAGGCCTACACGGGCGCGACGCTCGAGCAGGTCATGTCGCTGCCGAAGATCGACGGCAAGGTCCTCGCCGTGTCGATGGACGTCAAGCCGGGCCTGATCTCGATCAACAAGGGCAAGGCCGACGACGTCAAGCGCGGCTTCACCTTCCAGCTCTACGAGGGCAACAAGTTCAAGGGCACGGCGCGCGTGGAGTTCGTCCACGACACGATGTGCTCGGCGATCCTGCTCAACGTCGTCGAAGGCGCCGTCATCCGTCAGGGCGACAACGCCTCGACCCAGCTCTGATCCACCCGAACCCGAAACGGAGGCCACACCATGGCAGCACGTAGAACGACGGGAGCCGCAGCGGGCCGCGACAGCAAGGTCCGTTCGCGCGCGGGTGGAGAGGACAAGGCGCCGGCGCAGGCCGCAGGCGAGTCGGGCGGGATGGGCTTCGCCGACGCGATCACGATCGCGACGACGGTGCTGCTGCTCGTCGCCTTCGTCATGATGGACAAGGTCCTCGGCGAGCACTTCAACACCGGGATGTTCTTCACGCACTGAGCGGGAGGGTGTCTCGAAGCGCGACGGCCGGGCGGGTGCCCGGCCGTTGGCGTTTGTGGGGGGGGCGGTCGGGAGCGCAATTGCCAGGTGGGGAACCAAGGGCAAAGGGGCGCAACGGAACACATTCGGATGCTCCGCATTCCGGACTCCGCGTTGGCTCGGGCCGGAGGACTAGCCGCGAGCCAACGCGGAGTTCTAGGGGCTCTCAGCATCGAGCGGGCTTGGGGCTGGATTGGGCTTCAGCCTGCGGGACGGCGGCGGGAGAGCCAGGTGAGGCGAGGCGAGGCGAGGAAGGAGAATGAGCACTCCTTGCGCGTCGCACGACTCGTGCGCTTCTCGCGCGGCTCCGCGCGTGGTTCGGGGGCGTGCTTGCGACTTGCGCTCCCTTGATTCGAACCTCGACCCAAGTAGACTGCGCCGCGCCGAGGTTGCGCTCCGTCCCGCGCACGTTCCGGTTCGTGAAAGCCCCCCGATGAGCAACGTGTTCAAGCCGCTGGAATGGGCCATCGGGCGCTTTTCGGTCGACATGGGCATCGACCTCGGCACGGCGAACACGCTCGTCTCCGTGCGCGGCCGCGGGATCGTCCTGAACGAGCCGAGCGTCGTGGCCGTGAAGAAGGACACGGGCGAGGTGCTGCTCGACGGCATGGCCGTCGGCAATGCCGCGAAGGCGATGCTCGGCAAGACGCCGGGCAACATCGAGGCGATCCGTCCGCTGCGCAACGGCGTGATCGCCGACTTCGACGTGACGGAGAAGATGCTGCGCTACTTCATCACGAAGGTCCACGAGGGCCGCAAGTGGGTGAAACCGCAGGTCGTCATCGCCGTCCCCGTCGGCATCACCGCCGTCGAGCGCCGCGCCGTGATCCACTCGGCCGAGCGCGCCGGCGCGCGCCGCGTCTACCTGATCGACGAGCCGATGGCCGCAGGCATCGGCGTCGAGCTGCCCGTGACCGAAGCGCGCGGCTCGCTGATCGTCGACATCGGCGGCGGCACGACCGAGATCGCCGTGCTCGCCCTCGCGGGGATGGTCGTCTCGACCTCGCTGCGCATCGCGGGCGACGAGCTCGACGAAGCGATCATGAACCACCTGCGCCGCCACCACAACCTGCTCATCGGCGAGCAGTCGGCGGAGCGCATCAAGCTCACGATCGGCTCCGCGTGGCCGATGCAGCAGGAGCTGATGATGGTCGTGAAGGGCCGCGACAGCGTCACGGGCCTCCCGCGGCAGGCCGAGGTCACGTCGATCGAGATCCGCGACGCGCTCTCGCACCCCGTGCGGCTCATCTGCGAAGCGGTCCGCGGCGTGCTCGAGGAAGCGCCGCCCGAAATCGCGGCCGACCTGTGCGACTCCGGCGTCACGCTCTGCGGCGGCGGCGCCCTGTTGCACGGCATCGACAAGGCGATCAGCGAGACGCTGAGCATCCCCGCGCGCATCGCGGACGACCCTCTGACCGCCGTCGCGCGCGGCACCGGGGTCTTCCTCGACAAGCTCGACGTGTTCTCGAAGGTGCTCTCGTCCAACGAGGACGACTGAGCCCGCGCCGCTGGAATCCGCGCGCAGCGCCTGGGATCATCGGCGCATCGAGTCGGGAACGGCGGAGGGGAGCCGTCCATGTCGTCGTCACGGTCGCGTCTTGCCTATGTCGCGGTGCTGTGCGTGCTGGTCTTCGCTGCGGTGGAGCCCGGCACGCTGCTCGACGTCTGGATCGAGCGCGCGCTCGTCCCGTCGCGCTTCGCCGCGGAGCTCGCGCGGCCGTTCGGCTGGCTCGAGAGCTCGTCCGTGCGCGCGGCGGAGTCGACGCTCGCCGCGGAAGCACCCGCGCTGGCCGCGACGAGCCGTGAGCTGCTCGCGCGCCAGGCCGCGGGCGCTCTGCCGCGCGATCCCGAGCTCGCGCGCGGCCGCGGCGCCGTCCATGCGCAGGTCGTCGAGCGCAAGACGCAGCGCGCCGACTGCGTGACGATCCAGTTCGCGCCGGAGGCGCCGGTCGAGGTCGACGCGCCCGTCACGCACGGCGACCACTACGTCGGCCGCATCGATGCGCTGTCGCGCGAGCGCGCGGGCGAGGCCACGCTGCGCCTCGTCACGGAGAAGTCGTTCCGCGTCGGCGCGGAGGTCGAAGCACCCGACGGACGCAAGGCCGCCCTCGTCGTCGGCGGCGTCGCGCCGCGGCCCTCGCACGGCGCGGACGAGGACGAGCGGCGCGCGAGCGCGGACGCGGGGCTCTTTCTCGCCGTGCACGCGCCGCAGGATCGCTCGATCACGAGCGGTGTCGTGCGCGTGCGCGAAATCGAAGCGCCCGGCAGCGCGCGCTCTGCGTCTCGCCCGAGCGGCGGGCTCGCGTCGCTCGCGGGCGGCGAGCTCGCGTCGCTCGCGAACGGCTTCCGCCTCGGCGAGCTCGTGCGCTACGACGTCGACGGCGTCGTGATCTTCGCGGTGCGCGCGGAGCTCGACTACGGCGCGGAGCCGTACGAACTCGCGGTGCTCGCTCCAGCGGAGCAGGCCGAGGCGGGCCCGCCGCTCGCGCGCGATCCGTTCGCGGTCGAGCGCTGGATCCGCGCGCGCTGCGCCGTGCCGGGCGAGGCCTCGATCGGGCGCGAAGCGCGGCGCATCCTCGCGGGCACTCGCGACGGCGTCGAGCCGGGCGCCGCGCTGTGCGTCGGCGGGCAGCTCGTCGGTCGCGTCGAAACGAGCGGGCCGTGGAGCGCCAGCGCGCGCCTCGCGGGCGATCCGGGCTTCCGCGTGCAGGTGGCGGCCGCGCTCGCGGGCTCGGACGCGCCGCGCGCGCTCGGCGAGCTCGTGGCGCTCGGTCGCGACGACGACGACGCGCTCCTCTTCGTGTGGCGCAACGCGATCGATCCGCCGCCGCCGGGCGCCGTCGCGGCGACGCCGGCCGAGCTCTTCACGGCCCCCGGCGAGCGCAGCGTGCCCGCGGGCCTCCTGCTCGGCTCGACCGTGTTGCCGCGCACGCGCGGGCTGCACGTCTTGCGCGTGACACAGCCCGCGGACGGCCGCGCGCTCGGCGTCGTGCAGGTGTGGCGCGCCGCGATCGCGCGCGAAGAGGAGCCCGAGGAGGACGAGCCGTGAGCGCGCAGCGTTGGATCGCGTGGATCGTGCTCGGCGCGTGGCTCGTGTGGCTGCACGCGCTGCAGGCGTGGCTCGGGAGCGGCGGCTCCGCGTGGGTGCCCGATCTGGCGCTCGTGCTCGTCTTCAGCCTCGTCGCGCGCATCGAGCCGAAGGACGCGCCCGGGATCGTGCTCGTCGCGGTCGTCGCGCGCGCGGCGCTCGCCGTCGATCCCGGCGCGGCGCTCGCGGCGGGCCTGCTCGGCCTCGTGCTGCTCGAGCTCCTCGCGCGCGGCCTGTTCGAGCTCACGGCGCCGGCGTGGCGCGCGCTGTTCGCGGGTGCCTTGGTGTTCGCGTTCGACGCGTGGCTCGCGGGCTTGCACGCGCTCCACGCGGGCATCGGCCCCGTGCCGTTCGTGCGCGTGCTCGCGGCGCTCGTGCCCGCCGCGTTCACGTCGGCGATCGTCTCGCTGGCGCTCGGTCCCGCGCTCGCGCACCTGCCTGGCCTCTCGCCGCTGCGGAGCCGCCGATGGTAGCGCAGCGCCGCTTCCTGCCGCTCGTCGCGGTGCTCGCGCTCGGCCTGTTCGTGCTCGTCGCGCGGCTCGTGCAGGTGCAGGTGTTCGAAGCGCCCGTGTGGGGGCGCGAAGCCGCGAACCTCGTGCGCTCGTCGAACGTGATCCCGTACCACCGCGGCGTGATCCGCGACCGCAACGGCGTCGTGCTCGCGCGGGACGAGGACCTGTACGAGGTCGAGTTCGAGTACCGCGCGTTCCGCCGCGGCCACGTGCTCGGCCAGGTCGCGCACGCGCGCTCGGCGCTCGAGCTGCGCTCCGTGCCGCTCGCGGAGGCGTTCGAGCACCTCGAGGACTGGGCGCGCGCGCTCGTCGCGATCACGCCCGAGCAGCTCGCGGCCTTCGCCCGCGGCGAGGCGCTCGCGATCGGCGGCGTCGTCGTGCCGGCGAGCGCGGATCCGGTGCTCGAGCAGCGCAACCAGCGCGCGATCGACGTGCGGTACTACGCGGGTGCGTTGCTCGGCCTCGACGACCGTGCCGCGCGCGCCTTGCGGCCCGACGCGGAAGATCCCGCGCGCGTGCGGTCGTGGATCGAGCTCGCGGCCGAGCGGGCGCGCAAGAGCACGAAAGAACGCCTCGCCGCGGAGCTCGAACACGCGCTCGCGTGCGCACGCGGCGACCTCGACGAGCTCGCGGCGCGGCTCGCGGACGACCTGGAGTCGATCGGCGGCGAGGGCGCGACGCCGCTCGCGCGCCTGGTCGACGCGCTCGAGCGACGCCGTCGCGCGGTGGAGGACCAATGCGCCGACGCGATCTTCGAGAGCGCGGCGGGCTTCTCCGCCGGGCGCCTCTCGTCGCGCGCGCTCGCCGAGGACCTCGACACGCGCTGGATCGCGGCGCTCCTGCGCTGGGACGCCGCGCGGGCGGGCGAATGGAGCGCGACGCGGCGCGATCGCTGGCTGCAACGTCTCGACGGCCTCGTCGTGCCGCGGCTCTTCGCGCGCGCCGTCGTCGAGGAAGAGCAAGGCCGCAAGCGCGCGAGCGCGCGCCTCTTCGACGGCCTCGCGGAGCTCTACGCGCCGCGCTCTGCCGCGCCGCGCGGCCGCGGCGATCCGCCGCCGTCGTGGACCGAGCTCGAGGAGCTCGCGGTGCTCGACGAGCTCGACGGGCTGTTCGAGGGCGTGCGCCTCCCCGCGGAGGAGCGCGACTTCCGCGCCACGCTGCCGCTGAACGACCCCGAGCTCCAGACCTCCGAGCCGGGCGAGGAGGACCCGTGGCTCTACGTCGCCCTCGCCACGGAGCTCGTCGACGCGCACGCGCTCGACCCCGCCGCGCCCGTGAACGCGGCCGAAGCCTCGGCGCGCTGGAACGCGCTGGCGGAGAAGGGCCTCGCGGCGGAGGACCCCGAGGGCGTCGCCGAGCTCGGGCGCTTCGTGCACGCGCTCGAAACGCGCTTCGTCGCCGCGATCGACCGCGCGCTGCTCGCGCTGCGCGAGGAAAACGGAGGGCGACCGCTCGCCTTCGCGAAGGCGCGCCTCGACGCCGCGCTGCAGCAGGAAAAGTCGCTGTCGAAAGACCTCGCGAGCCGCACCGTGCTCTTGCGCGCGCAGCCCGACTACGAGCTCGTCCACCTGATCGAGCGGCACCCCGAGCGCTACCGCGGCTTCGAAGTGCGCGAGACCACGCGCCGCGTCCACACCGTCGTCGACGCGAACGGGGAGCCGTTCGCGCGCACGCTGCTCGGCGGCGTGCGCAAGCCGTCGCTCGAGGAACTCTTCGCGCAGATCCGCGACCAGCGGCGTTTCGACGCGCTCAAGTACCAGGTGCTGCGCAGCGCGGACGAGGAGCGCGAACTCGCCGAGATCAACGCGCGCCTCTTCCGTGCGGACGAATGGACGGGCGGAACGGGGATCGAGGACTACTTCGACGCCGAGCTGCGCGGGCGCTTCGGCTGGCGCGAGGTGCGCGGGCTCGCGGGCCGCGACGAGCTCACGATCGGGGAGCCGCCGATCGACGGCAAGGACCTCGACCTGACGCTCGACGTCGAGCTGCAGAGAGCGGCGCAGGCGGTGCTCGAGCACCCCGAGTTGCCGAGCGAGCGCACGGACACGGAGTGGTTCCAGAACCCCGTCGGCGCGATCGTGCTCCTGACCGTGGAGGGTGAGGTGCTCGCCGCGGCGTCGGTGCCGACGCAGAAAGGCACCGCCGTCCCGGGGCGCGACAAGGAGCGCGAGTACGTGCGCGAGCGGACGCTGACGCGGCCGACGTTCAACCCGCCGGGTTCCGTGTTCAAGCCGTTCGTCGCCGCGTTCGCGCTCGATCGCATCGGCTTCGACGCGAGCCTGCGCTTCCGCTGCGTGCCGCTGAAGGAGGGCGACCGCACCGGCGGCTACGGCGACCTGCACTGCAACGCGATCCACCACGAGTGCGACCTGACGCGCGCGCTCACCGTCAGCTGCAACTGCTTCTTCGCGCACGTCGGCGAGTGCTACACGACCGACGAGCTGCTCGAGATGGCGCGCACGTTCGGCTTCGGCGAGCCGACGGGCATCCGCTTGTTCGGTTCGAGCGGGCGCAGCGGCCTGCGCGAGGACTGGCGGCTCCCCACGGGCGATGCGTGGCGCAAGGCCGTCGACGCGGCGTCGGGGAAGCGTCGCTTCGCGAACGGGCTCTCGTTCGTCGAGTCGACGCCGATGCAGCTCGCGCGCGCGACGGCGGGCCTCGCGACCGGGTTCCTGCCCGACGTGTCGATCGCGCGCCGCCTGGAGGGCGTGCCCGTGCCGAAGAAGGGGCGCGAGCTCGGGCTCTCCGAGACGAGCCTCGCCTTCGTGCGCAGCGCGATGGAGCGCGTCGTCACGGACCCGGAGGGCTCGGCGCACGGCAAGGGGCTCGACGAGCGCGCGCTCGGCTTCACGGTCGCGGCGAAGACGGGGAGCGCGGACTACGCGGCGATCCGCAAGGGGTTCGAGGCGAGCGACGTCGAGCTTTCGCTCGCGGCCGAGGGTCGCGTGCGCAAGCACACGTGGGTCACGGGTTGGTTCCCGGCCGACCACCCGCGCGCCGTGTTCGTGATCTACCTGCACGACCTGCTCTACACGTCGAGCCATACGGCCGTGCACGTCGGCGCCCAGTTCCTGCGGCAGGAGGCCGTGAAGAGCTGGCTCGCGCGCACGCTGGAGGCCGAGCGCCAGGCGGAGGAAGCGCGATGAAGGAACCGAACGACGATCGCCAGGGCGGCGGGACGCTCTCGGCCGGCTTCCACCCCGGGCGCGCGTTCTCGCTGCGCGACGTGCGGTGGTTCGAGCTCGACTGGCACGTGCTCGCGCTGGCGCTCGGGCTCCTCTTGCTCGGCCTCGCGTTCGTGCGCGCGATGGCGGACGCGGACCTCGCCGCCGGTCGCTCGGGCGTCTCGTTTGCGAAGCACTTCCAGAAGGTCGCGCTGACGATCCCGGCGATCGTCGTCGCGCTCGCGGTGCGCCCGCGGTGGCTCCGGCGGCACGCCTGGCTCGTCTACGGGCTTTGTGTCGCGCTGCTCGTCGCCGTCATGTTCGTCGGCGGCAGCCGCAACGGCAGCCAGCGCTGGATCCCGCTCCCCATCGGCTTCGACCTGCAGCCGTCGGAGCTCGCGAAGCTCGGCGTGATCGTGGCGCTCGCGCGCGTGCTCTACAGGAACCGGCTCGAGCGCGCGAAGGACTGGGCGCCGCCGATCGGGATCGCGCTCCTGCCGATCGGGCTCGTCGCGCTGCAGCCGGACCTCGGGACGGCGCTGTCGCTCGTGCCGATCACGCTCGGGATGCTCTTCGTCGCGGGCGCGCGCGCGAGCATCCTGCTGCGCTTCGTGCTCGGCGCCGCGATCGTCGGAGTGTGTGTCTGGCAGTTCCAGATCGGCGTGCACGACTACCAGCTGCAGCGCATCCAGACGTGGGTCGAGGGCTTCCGCGCGCAGGATCTCATCCACGCGCGCGGCGGCCCCGCTTTCCACAGCTACCACGCGCGCGTCGCGATCGGGAACGGCGGGCTCCTCGGCCAGGGGATCGGCGCGGGCGTCGCGAACCAGACCGGGTATCTCCCCGAGCGCGACTGCGATTCGATCTTCGCCGTCGTCGCGGAGGAGCTCGGCCTCCTGGGCACGCTCGGCGTGCTCGCGGCGTACGGCGTGATGATCGCGCTCATGATGGGCAGCGCGAGCGCCATCCGCGACCGCTTCTCGCGCCTCGCAGCCGGCGGGATCGCCTTCTACTTCGCGGCGCAGCTCTTCATCAACGTCGCGGTCAACCTCGGGCTCGTGCCGATGACCGGGATCACGCTGCCGCTCTTCTCGACGGGCGGGTCGTCGATGCTCGTCACGTTCCTCGCGCTCGGCCTCTTCCTCGGCCTGTCGTCGCACCACGAGCCGTCGCTCGACCGGGACTCGTTCCGGACGTGAGCGCGCGCCGGCCCCGCTGCGCGCCTTGCGCCCCGCGGAACGGCACGCGTAGAATCCCGGCGACGTGCCGAGCTTCAGCGCATCGCGATCGGGATTCCGAGCTCTGGGGCTCGTGGTCGCCGTGCTCCTCGTCGCGCTGCGCTTCGTGTGGCTGCCCGTGCACCTCGCGCACGAGCACCACGAGCACGGGCCTGTCGAGCATGCGGCGCTCGTCGTCGAGCTGGACGGTGCGCACGATCACGGTGGGGAGCGGCACGGGCACGGCCACGACCAGCACACGTCCGTGGATCCGGCGAGCGAGTGGATCGCGCGGAAGGCTCCGCTCGGGGTCGAGCTCCTCTGGCTGGCGCCGGTCGCGGACTACGTCGTCGCCGTCGCGCCGCGGATCCTGAGGAGCGAGACCTGCGACTCGACCCAGGTGCCGGTGCCGCCGCCTCCGCGCCGGACGCGCGCGCGGGCCCCGCCCGCGGCCTGACGTGCGCGATTGCGCTCCCGGCGTCGGCTTCGCCGAGGGAGCGCTGCTCGTCGCCGGCTCCGACCGCCGCCCCGGTCGAGCCCGGTCTCGGCGTCGTCGGCGACTCGGTCGTCGGTGCGTTTCCTCGCGCTCGGCCCTTGGGCTCGATCGCGCGCCGTCCGCCTCGGCTCCCTGCTGTCCCCCTCGATCCCACGTGCCGCCATGCAACTCCGCACCGAACTCGCCGCCCTGCTCCTCGCGGCGTGCGTCCTGCCCTTCCTCGCCTGTTCGCCGGCCTCGGCCCGCGCGGAAGACGATCACGCGCACGCCGCCGTCGAGCTCGAGCCCGTCTCCACGACGCGCTTCGGCGAGCGCGTCCTCGTCTTCCTGGAGCACCCGCCGCTCGTGCGCGGGGAGAAGGCGCGCTTCCTCGCGCACTTCAGCGTGCTCGCGACGGGCGAGCCCATCCGCGCGGGCCGCGTCGTGTTGACGATCGGCTCCGCGACGTTCACCGTCGACGCACCCAAACGCGACGGGCTCTTCATCCCCGAGGGCGCGATCGAGGCCGCGGGGCGCTTCCCCGCCCGGATCGTCGTCGCGAGCGCCCAAGCCGAGGAGACCCTCGACCTCGGCGAGGTCGTCGTGCACGCGTCGACCGACGACGCGGCCCGTGCGACGCAAGCCGATGCCGCCGAGGATCCCCCGGGTGCGGTGCCTTTCCTCCTCGAGCAGCAATGGAAGATCGGCCTGCTCGTGCACGCCGCCGCGCCGCGCGCGCTCGCGCGGCGCGTGCGCGCGTGCGCGCGCCGGCCGAGGTGCGCACGCCCGAAGGCCGCGAAGTGCTCGTGACGCCGCCGGTCTCCGGCCGGCTCCATCCGCCTGCGAACGGCGCGCTCCCGCGCACGGGCGAGCGCGTGGAACAGAGCGCGGTGCTCGCCGAGATCGAGCCGCTGCTCGGGGCCGTCGACCGCGCCGAGATGCAGAAGCTGGAGCTCGAGTTCGACCTGGAAGGCCTGCGCGTCGTCCGCGCCGCGTCCGAGGCCGCCGTGCGGCTCGACTTCGCGCGCCGCGAGCGCGACCGCATCGCGCGGCTGCGTGAGCGCGGGCTCGGCACGGCGCAGGAGCTCGAGGGTGCGGAGCGCGCGCTCGCCGTCGCGGCGAGCGAGGACGAAGGCGCGCGCGCGACGAAGGCCTACCTGGACGAACGCGCGTCGGTGCGCGCCCGCTTCGGGACCGGCGCGAACGCGCGCTTCCCCGTGCTCGCGCCGATCGGCGGCGCCGTCATCGAAGCCGCGCGCGTCGCGGGCGAGACGCTCGGCGCGGGCGACGCGCTCGTGCGCCTGCGCGACACGTCGCGCGTGTGGATCGAGGGACGCGTGTCCGAGTTCGACCTGCACCTCTTCGGTCCCGGCGCGACGGCGGTCGCGACCTTCGTCGGCCTGCCCGAGCGCCGGATCGAGGTCGGACCCGACACCGGCGGGCTCGTCCTCCTCCCGACGGTCGACGCCCAGTCGCGCACCGCGCGCGTGCGCTGCGAGGTCGCGAACGCGGACGGCGCCTTGCGCACCGGGATGATGGCCGAGCTCGCGATCGCGGCCGAGGAAGTCGCGGCCGCCGTGGCCGTCCCCGAGGCCGCGATCGTGATGGATCAGGGCTTCGCCACGGCGTACGTGATGCTCGAGGGCGAGCTGTTCCAGAAGCGCGAGCTCGAACTGGGCGTGAAGGACGGCGGTTGGGTCGAAGTGCGGCGCGGCATCGCTCCGGGCGAGCGCGTCGCGACGCGCGGCGCGTACATCGTCCGTCTCGCGGCTCTCTCGCCCGCCTCGTTCGGCGCGGGCCACCAGCACTGAGGCTCCACCGTGGTCAACCTCCTCGTCCGCTGGTCGCTCGAGAACCGGCTCAGCGTCCTCATCCTGTCGATCGCCCTCATGGCGATCGGCTCCTTCGTCGCGTGGCGCATGCCCGTCGACGTGTTTCCCGACCTCACCGCGCCGACGGTGACGATCCTCACCGAAGGTCGCGGCCTCTCGCCGGGGGAGATGGAGACGCAGGTCACGTTCCCGATCGAGGCCGCGATGAACGGCGCCGCGGACGTGCGGCGCGTCCGCTCGGGCACGGCCGTGGGCATCTCGGTCGTGTGGGTCGAGTTCGAGTGGGGGGCCGACGTGAACCGTGCGCGCCAGACGGTCACGGAGCGCCTCGCGTCCGTGGTCGGCGGCCTGCCCGAAGGCGTCGAGGCGCCCAAGCTCGCGCCCGTCTCGTCGATCATGGGCGAGGTCCTCTTCCTGTCGCTGACGTCCGACCGGCACGACGGCCTCGCGCTCCGGTCCATCGCGGACACGCAGGTGCGCCGGCGCCTGCTCTCCGTCTCCGGCGTGTCGCAGGTGACGCCGATCGGCGGCGCGGAGAAGCAGTATCAAGTCGTGCTGGCGCCCGAAAGGTTGCGCGCGTTCGACCTCGGCGTCGAAGACGTGATCGCGGCCCTGGGCGAAGCGAACGAGAACGTCGCGGGCGGCGTGCTCGTCCGCGGGTCGCAGGAGACGATCGTCGAGGGCATCGGTCGCGTGCGCACGACGGCCGACATCGAGGACACGGTCGTGGCACGGCGCGGCGAGCGCGTCGTGACGGTCCGCGACCTCGGCGTCGTGGGCATCGGCGGCGCGCTGCAACGCGGGACCGGTTCGGCGTCGCGCCGCGGGCCGGATTGGGAGCCGATCATCGAGCCGGCCGTGATCCTCGCCGTGCAGAAACAGCCGAGCGCGAACACGCTCGAGCTCACGGAGCGCCTCGACGCGGTCCTCGCCGAGCTCCAAGGCTCCCTTCCCGAAGGCATGCGGGTCGACGCGAACCTCTTCCGGCAGGCGACGTTCATCGAGCATTCGCTGCGCAACACGACGACCGCGCTGGTGGAGGGCGCCTTCATGGTGGTCCTCGTCGTGATCGCCTTCCTGGCGAGCGCTCGAGCGAGCCTCGTGACGCTCGTCGCGCTCCCGCTCTCGCTCGTGGTCGCGGTGCTCGTGCTCCGCATGCTCGGGGACAGCATCAACACGATGACGCTCGGCGGGATGGCGATCGCGATCGGAGCGCTCGTCGACGACGCAATCATCGACGTCGAGAACGTCGTCCGACGCCTGCGCGAGAACGCCGTGGCGGAGGTCGCGAAACGCCGGCCCGTGCTCCAGGTGGTCTACTCGGCCAGCGTCGAGGTGCGCGCCTCGATCGTGCTCGCGACCGTGATCATCCTGCTCGTGTTCACGCCGCTCTTCCTGCTCTCCGGCGTCGAGGGGCGTCTCTTGCGACCGCTGGGGGTCGCGTTCGTCGTGTCCCTCGCGGCGTCGATGCTGACGGCGCTCACGCTGACGCCCGCACTGTGCTCCCTGCTCTTGCCCCGCAGCAAGACCGTGGTCGCGGGCGCGAAGCCGCCGCTCGTCCGCATGTTGGAGCGCGCGTATTCGCGGCCGCTCGACTGGGCGCTCGCGCACCCCTGGCTCGCCGCCGTGCCCGCGCTCGGGTTGTTCGTCTGGGCGTTCGCCGCCGGGGCGCGCATGGGGCGCAACTTCCTGCCCGAGTTCAACGAAGGCGCGCTCGTCGTCGGGCTCGTCACGGTGCCCGGCACGTCCCTCGCGCAGAGCGACGAGCTCGCGCACCAGGTCGAGCTCGCGCTCATGCAGCACGCCGAGATCGCCGCCATCGGACGCCGCACCGGTCGCGCCGAGGAGGACGAACACGTGCAAGGCGTCGAGGCGAGCGAGATCGACCTGACGCTCGACATGGACGCGCCCGAGCGCCTCGGGAAGCCGCGGAGGACGAAGGCCGAGCTCCTCGAAGCGCTGCGCAACGACCTCCACGCCATCCCGGGCGTCCAGGCGACCTTCGGCCAGCCGATCAGCCATCGCATCGACCACATGCTGTCGGGGACGCGCGCGAGCGTGGCCGTGAAGATCTTCGGCGACGATCTCGGCGAACTGCGCGAGCTCGCGGCGCGCGTCGAGAGGATCATGGGCGCCGTGCCGGGCGTCGTGGACCTGTCGAGCGAGCAACAGGAGCTCGTTCCCTCCCTGCGCGTCGAGTTCGACCGTGAGGCCCTCGCGCGGCACGGCTCGAGCGTCGCGCAAGCAGGGCTCGCGCTCGCGGCCGCGACGCGTGGCGCGGTCGCGGGAGAGGTGCTGGAGGGGCCCAACGCCTACGACCTCGTCGTGCGCACGGGGAGCACCGCCGAGCTGTCGGAGGCGACGCTTGCCGAGACCCTCGTGGGCACTCCCGGGGGCGCGCTCGTGCCGCTGCGCGCGCTCGCCGCGCTGCGCGAGGACCGCACGCCGAACTTCATCGGCCGCGAGAAAGTGCAGCGCAAGATCGTCGTCATGTGCAACGTCGCGGGGCGCGACGTGCGCAGCGTGGTCGACGACGTACGCGCGTCGGTCGAGCGCTCGGTCGAGTTGCCCGTCGGCTATCACGTGGAGTACGGAGGACAGTTCGAGAGCGGCGAATCGACGGGTGAGTTGCTCGCCGGCCTCGGCGCCCTCTTGGTGCTGGGCATCGCCGGACTGCTCTACTTCATGTTCGGCTCCGCGCGCGACACGGCGCTGATCATGCTCAACCTCCCGCTCGCGTTGATCGGCGGCGTGCTCGGAGTCCATCTGTCGGGCGGGGTCCTCTCCGTGGCCTCGATCATCGGCTTCATCACGGTCTTCGGCGTCGCGGCGCGCAACGGGATCATGATGGTGTCGCACATCCGGCATCTGCAGGAGCACGAGGGCGTCGGTGACTTCCGCACCGCGGTGCGCATGGGCGCGTTGGAGCGGCTGTCGCCGATCCTGATGACCGCGCTCGCCGCGGGCCTCGCACTCGTGCCGCTCGCGTTGCGCGGCGAGGAACCGGGCAGCGAGATCCTGACGCCGATGGCCGTCGTCATCCTGTGCGGGCTCGCCTCGGCCACGATCCTAAACATGGTGGTCGTCCCCGCGCTCTACCTGCGATTCGGCCGTCCTGTGCAGGAGAAGGAGCTCGTGCGCGAGCCCATGGAGGTGCGCCATGCGTGATCCCCGACCCGTCGCGTCGCTCGCTTCCCTCGTCCTCTTCGTCGCGGCGAGTTGCTCGACCGCTCGCGTCGATCCGACCGCCGACCAGGCTCGAGCGCGGGAGCTGATCCGCTCCGCGACGGGCCGTTCCGACGTCCACGACCCCACGGCGGCGCCCCAGACGGCGGCGGAGCTCGATGCGCTCCTGGCGGATGGGCTCGCGCTCGACGAGGCCCTGCGCATCGCGCTCCTCGAGAATCGTGGACTGCAGGCCGCCTTCGCGGAGCTCGGCATCGCGCGCGCGGACTTCGTGCAGTCGGGTCTCGTGCGCAATCCGCGGCTGGGCGTCGGCGTCCTCCTGCCGTCGGGCGGGGGGCGGACGAAGCTCGGGCTCGACCTCGTGCAGAGCCTGTTCGAGCTGTGGGAGCTCCCGGCGCGCGAGGCCGCCGCGGAGGCGGTCGTCGAAGAGCGCGTCCTCGAACTCGCGCGGGCCGCGTCGGAGCTCGTCGTGGCGACCAGGGACGCGTACCACGCGTGCGTGGCGGCGCGGGAGCTCGCCGACTCCGCGCGCGAGAGTGAGCGGATCGCGGCAGATGTCCTCGCGGCGGTCGAGGAGCGCGAGCGCGGCGGCGTCGCTTCGCGTCCCGACGTCGAGCTCGCGCGCGGGCGGGCGCTGTCGGCCCGACTCGAGTCCCTCCGCGTGCAGCGCGAGGAGCTCGGCGCGCGGCGCGAGCTCGCTCGGCAGCTGTCGCTCGAGCGCGAGGTCGGCGACGTGGCGCTCGTCGACGCGCTGCCGGCGCCGGAGCTGCTCGGGATCGATCGCGAGGATCTGGTCGGTCGCGCGCGGGCGGCGCGGCTCGACCTGCGCGCCTCTTCGGCCCGCGTCGAGGCCGCGCGTGCGCGCGTCGCGCTCGAGCGCCGCCGCGCGATGCCGGAGGTCGAGGGCTCCGCGAGCTTGGAACGGCCGGAGCGCGGCTCCGAGGTCGGGGCGCTGTCGGGGCTGGGCGCGACGGTGGAGCTCCCGATCTTCGACACGAACGCAGCGCAGGTCCGTCGCGCGGAGTTCGAGCTCGAGCGGCTCCAGCGGCTCCACGAGGCGCTGGAGCGCGACGTCGACGCGGACGTCCGTTCCGCCGCCGACCGGGCCGCGATCGCCGCGGCGGAGGCCCGCTTCGTCGAGGAAGAGCTGCTTCCCATGAC
The DNA here is from genome assembly GCA_016714045.1 of Planctomycetota bacterium. Taxonomy (GTDB): domain Bacteria; phylum Planctomycetota; class UBA1135; order UBA1135; genus JADJNY01. The sequence continues at coordinate 252,292 of JADJNY010000003.1, forward strand.
GGGACGCGCAGCCGGGCTCGCTCGCGAGGCCTACGCGCTCGGCGACGTGACGCTGCTCGCGCTGTTCGAGCACCAGCGCGCGGAGCTCGAGGCGCGGCGCGCGCGGACCGCGGCTCGGCTCGAGGCCGCGCGGGCGCGCGGCGAAGTCGAGCGCGCGGCGGGGGCGGCGATCGAGGTCCTGCGTGCGCAAACGGCCGCCGATTCCTCCTCGGGAAGCCCCGTGCGCGCGCCGTAGACTCGCGGGATGGACCCGGCGACGAACGAACGACGACCGAGCGCGATCTCGAGCGGGCGCGCGTGGTGGGGCGTCGGCGTACTGCTCGTCGTGTACGCGCTCGCGTTCGTCGACCGGCAGATGCTCGCGCTCCTCGTGCAGCCGATCCGCGACGACCTCGGGCTGTCGTTGACCGAGTTCGGGTACCTGCACGGCCTCTCGTTCGCGCTCTTCTACACGCTGCTCGGGATCCCGCTCGCGCGCATCGCGGATACGGGCAGCCGCCGCGGGCTCGTCGCGGCCGGGCTCGTCGCGTGGAGCGCGATGACCGTGCTCTGCGGACGCGCGACGAGCTTCGCGCAGCTGTTCCTCGCGCGCGTCGGCGTCGGCGTGGGCGAGGCGGCGCTGTCGCCCGCGGCGTATTCGTGGATCGCGGACGCGTTCCCGCGCGACCGACGCTCGGTCGCGATCAGCGTCTACTCGGCCGGCATCTACCTCGGCTCGGGGCTCTCCTTCGTGCTCGGCGGCGCGCTCGTCGAGCTCGCGTCGCAGCGCGGAGCCGTCGAGTGGCCGGTGCTCGGTCACGTCCGCTCGTGGCAGCTTCCGCTCGTGCTCGCGGGGCTCGCGGGCCTCGTGCTCGCGCCGCTCGCATGAACGCTGCGCGAACCGCCGCGCGTCGGCGCGGGAGCGGCCACGCCTCCGCTCGCGGAGCTCGCGCGCTGGATCGCGCGGCACGCGCGCGCGTTCGTCGCGCACCACGGCGGTTTCGCGCTCCTCTCCATGTCGGGCTACGCGGTGAACGTGTGGACCGTGTTCCTGCTCGAACGCCACCTCGGCATGGCGAAGACGACGGCGAGCACGAGCTACGGCCTCGTCCTCGGCCTCGGCGGCGCGTTCGGCGTGCTCCTCGGCGGCGTCCTCGCCGACCGGTGGCGCGCGCGCGGAGTGGTCGACGCGAACGTGCGCGTCGGCGCGCTGGCTGGATTCGTCGCGGCGCCGTTCGCGTTCGCGTTCCCGCTCGTCGGCAGCGCGGAGCTCGCGCTCTTCCTCCTCGTGCCGCTTTCGATCGCGACCGCGGCTGGGTTCGGCGTCGCGGCCGCGGGCGTGGTCGAGCTCGTCCCGCCGGTCCTGCGCGGTCGCGCGTCGGCGGTCTACTTGTTCGTGATCAACGCCGCGGGGCTCGGCCTCGGCGTGCAGGTCGGGTGGGTCGCGGAGCACGCGCTCGACGGCGAGGGCTCGTTCCCGATGGCGCTGGCGCTCGTCGGCGGGCTCTCGGCGCTCGGCGCGGGCGCGCTGCTCGCGTCGGGCGCGCGCGCGCACGCCGCGTGCGTCCGCTCACTTGCGTGAGCTCGAACGACGGCGCGGCGCGGCGCGTTTCGATCGTTGAGCGCGGCCGCGCACGGGGCGCTCGAAGCGCCACGCTTCCTTGCCGCCGTCGAGCTCGCGCACGAACGCCATCTCGGCCGCGAGCGTCTTCGACGCCTTCTTCGGCGACTCCTTCGGGTTCAGGCAGAAGAGGTCCCACGCCTCGCCCTTCACCTTCCACTGGCGCACGTGCCAGACGCCCGACTTCGAGCGCTCGAGCGGGAACGCGATGCAGCGCCACGGCTTGTACTTCCAGCGGTCGCCTTCGCTCGCGCCGACCTTGTGCAGCACGCAACCTTCGTTGTGGAACACGCACCAGCCGTCGACGACGGCGAGCGCGCGCAGACCTTCCTTCTTGCGCTCGGTGCGGAAGCCCTTCGTCTCGACGACGGCGCGGGCCTTCGGCAGCAGGTGGGGGAGGATCTTCGCGAGGTTGGCCTCGATGCGCGCGTTCTCCGCCTCCTCGACCGGCGGCCGTCCGTTCTTGCAGCAGACGCCGCCGCACGTCGGGAACACGCAGTCGAAGCGTGCGGTATCGAGGCCGGCGATCGGGAGCTGTACGTCTTGCGGGCGCGTCATCGGGTTCCTCCTAGCTGGATCGCGTACATCACTTTGTCGTCGCCGATCGCGTAGAAGTCGGGCACGCGCGCGACCTCGCGGCAGCCCGCGTGGCGTTCGTAGAAGCGCCGGGTCGGCGTGTAGGACGGCTTCGACGCCGTCTCGATCATCACGAGCCGTCCGCCTTCGGCGCGGATCGCGTCCTCGACGGAGCGCATGAGCAGCGTGCCGACGCCGCGGCCGTGCAGCGCGGGGTCGACCGCGATCCAGTACAGGTCCCACGTGCCGAGCGTCATCGGCGTCGCGCCGAAGCACGCGTAGCCGGCGACGGCGCCCGCGAGCTCGGCCACGACGAAGCGATACCCGACCTCGGGCCGCGCGTCGACGAGCTCGAGCGCGACGTCGATCTCGTCGTCGCGGAAGACGCCCGTCGCGCGCAGGATGCGCTCGATCGGCGCGCGGTCAGCGGGCGAGAGCGGCCGCAGCCGGACGGCGCCGTTCGCGGGCGTCGCGGACGATGCGTTCGACGAGCTCTTCATAGGGGATCTCCGCGCGCGCCGCGGCCTTGGCGAAGCCCGCGCCGGGCGACAGGTCGGGGTTCGGGTTCACGTCGAGCACGAGCGGCCCGCGCTCCTGGCACACGCGCAGGTCGACGCGGCCGTAGCCCGCGAGGCCGAGCTCCGCGTACGCCGCGAGCGCCGTTTCGCGCAGCGCCTTGTCGAGCGCGGGGTGGAGGTCCTTCACGGGCACGGGCATCGAGCCCTGGTACTCGTCGCTGTCCTCGACCCACTTCGCGGCGTAGGTGATCAAGCGCGGGCGGCCCTTCGGGAAGCCCGAGTAGTCGATCTCGGCGAGCGGGAGCACGCGCGCCGCCGCGCCGGAGCCGAGGATGCCGACGTTGAACTCGCGGCCGTCGACGAACTCCTCGACGAGCGCGGGTTGCGCGTACGTCGCGACGAGCCACGCGACGCGCTCGCGCAGCGCGGCTTCGTCCGCGACGACGGAGCCGACGTCGATGCCGTGGCTCGCGTCCTCGTGCGCGGGCTTCACGATCCAGCGCTTGCCGACGCCGAGCGGCGGCACGGCGTCGTTCGCCGCGCGCATCACGAAGCCGCGCGGGATCGGGACGCCCTTCGCGCGCAGCACGGAGCGCGTCAGCGGCTTGTCGAGCGCGATCGCGAGCGTCGTCGGCCCGGGGCCGGTGTAGGGGAGGTCCGCCCAATCGAGCAGCGCCGCCACGCGCGACTCGGCGCGCGCGTCCCCGGCGATCGACTCGACGAGGTGGAAGACGACGTCGGGCTCGGTCGCGAGCAGCGACTCGAGCGTGGCGCGCGGGTCCGTCGTCGCCGTCGCGCGCAGGACCGTGTGACCGCGCGCACGGAGCGCGCGCTCGATCGCAGTCGCCATCTCGCCGACCGCGGCGACGGCGAGCGCGTCCTGGCTCGTGCCGTGCGCGAGCGAAGCGTCGCCGCTCTCGAGGAGCGTCACTCGGAGCGGCGCGCTCACAACCCTTGCCTTTCGCGCGCGCCGTCGACGATCGCGCGCACGATGTCCGTGAACGAGACGCCGACCTTCCCAGCGAGCACGCACAGGTCGCCCGTGCGCGGGTTCAGGCCCGGCAGCGGGTTCACCTCGATGAAGCGCGGCGTGCCGCGCGCGTCGAAGCGCAGGTCGACGCGCGCGACGTCGCGGCACTCGAGCGCGTGGTAGGCGGCGAGCGCGAGCTCCTCCGCGGCGCGCACGCGCTCTGCGGGGAGGCGCGGCGGCACGTGGTACTCGACCTGGTTCTCCCAGTCGCGCTTCACCTCGAGCGAGTAGACGAAGCGCGAAGGATCGTCGACCTTCGGTGCCACCTCCATCGCGGCGATCACGCGCGCCTTCGCGCCGTTGCCGAGGATGCCGACGGTGAGCTCGCAACCTTCGAGGAACTCCTCGACGAGGACGGGCTCGCCGTAGTCCTTCGAGAGCCGCGCCACTTCGCGTTCGAGCGCGGCTGCGTCCTCGACGCGCGAGCTCTTGCGCACGCCCATGCTCGAGCCCTCGAACAGGGGCTTCGCGATGCGCGGCCAGCCGAGATCGAGCCGCGCGAGCTCGCGCGCGTCGCGCACGACGGCGCCGCGCGGAACGGCGAGGCCCTTCGACGCGACGATCGTCTTCGCGATCTCCTTGTCGAGCGTCGCCGCGAGCGTCAGCGGGTCGCTGTGCGTGAACGGGATCTGGAGCATCTCGCACACGGCGGGCACGTGTGCCTCGCGCGAGCGCGTGCCGAAGCCTTCGGCGAAGTTGAAGACGAGCTGCGGCGGGCGCGCGAGCGCCGCTTCCACGAACGCGCGGCCGCCGCCCATGCGCCGCGGGCGGTGCCCGAGCTCGGAGAGCGCGGCGCACAGCGCGTCGACGGTCGCGTCGCTGTCGTACTCCTCCAGGCGGTCGTCGGGACCGGTCGCGAGCTCGGGCCGGAGCTCGAGCTCGCGCTTCAGGTCGAACGCGAGCCCGATGTCGAGGCTCTTCGTCCCCGCGCTCACGTCTCGTTCGCCTTGCGGACGCGCTCTTCGCGCGAGTGGCCGCGGTGCACCCAGCGGCTCTTCCCGACGACGGGCTTGCCGTCGGCGCCGACGCGCTGGTCCGCGGCGCGCGAGCGGCCGTTCGACTTGCCGTTGCCGTTCGTCTTGCCGTTCGAGGTGCCGCTGGAGGCCTTTGCGGGCGCCGCGCCGTTCGCACGCTCGACGGCGGTGGGTGCCGGCGCGTTCGCCGCGGGAGCCGCGCTCTCGACGATCGGCGACGCCACGGCGGGCACCTCGAGCTCGCCCGAGCGCTCGCCGATCGGCCGCGCGCGGCCGGAGGGCTCGTGGTAGACGAAGAGGCGGTCCTGGAAGTTGCGCAGGACGACGCGCTGGTTCTTCGTGTCGTGCTGCAGGAGGTACTGCGGCATCACGGGCACCTTGCCGCCGCCGCCGGGCGCGTCGATGACGAACGTCGGCACGGCGAGGCCGCTGATGTGGCCGCGCAGGCCTTCGATGACCTCGATGCCCTTCGACACGGGCGTCCGGAAGTGCTCGGCGCCGCGGATCTGGTCGCACTGGTAGAGGTAGTACGGCCGCACGCGCATCTTCATCAGGCCCGTGCACAGTGCGCGCATCGTCGGCACGTCGTCGTTGACGCCCTTCAGGAGCACGGACTGGTTGTTCAGCGGTATCCCCGCGCGTGAGAGCTTGTCGCACGCAGCCGCCGCGTCGGGCGTGAGCTCGCGCGGGTGGTTGAAGTGGACGTTGATCCAGAGCGGATGGTACTTCGCGAGCATCTCGCAGAGCTCGTCGTCGATGCGCTGGGGCAGCGACACGGGCACGCGGCTCCCGATGCGGATGATCTCGAGGTGGGGGATCGCGCGTAGCTTCGAGAGGATCGATTCGAGCTTCTTCGTTCCGTACGTCAGCGGGTCGCCGCCCGACACGATCACGTCGCGGACGCGCGGCGTCTTCGCGATGTACTCGACCATGCGGTCGATCTCGACGTCGGGCACGGCGTCCTCGTACATGATCCGCTTGCGCGTGCAGTAGCGGCAGTAGATCGCGCACGAGTTCGAGATCACCATCAGCACGCGATCGGGGTAGCGGTGCGTGATGCCGGGGACGGGCGAGTAGCGCTCCTCGCCGAGCGGGTCCTCCTCGCCGACGTCGCGGAACAGATACTCCTCCGCGATCGGCGCCACCTGGCGCAGGATCGGATCGGCGGGGTCGTCCGCGTCGACGAGCGACAGGTAGTACGGCGTGATCCCCATGCGGAAGTCGCGCAGCACGTCGGCGCGCAGCGCGCGCTCGGCCGCGGGGATCGGGAGGAACTTCTCGAGCTCCTCGAGCTTCGTGAGGCGGTGGCGGAACTGCCACTTCCAGTCGGCCCACTGCGCGTCGGTGACGTCGGGGTAGTAGTGCGCGCGGCCCGAGCGGCGGGTTGCGACGACGGGCGGCACGAGGGTGCGTTCCATGGTGTGCAGGGCGAGAGCCGCGCTCAGAGCGCGCGCAGCGGCGCGGGAGCGGAACGTGGACGGAACGCGGCGCCTCCCGAGCGCGCGTTCGCGGGGCGATGGCCCGAACCCGTCATGGAGAGCGCTTTGCCTTGGAGCGGCGCGCGAGCCGAGTCGTGATGCACGCGAACGCGGGTGAGCTCGATCGGTGCGGCGAACGCGTCGCCGCGGAGCTCGACGAACCCGCGCGCGCGGACCTCGCCCTCGGTCGCGATGAGGGAACTGGGTGGCTCGCCCTGCGCTGGGGGCTGGGGCTCGACACCGTCGAAGAGCGATGCTGCCGGGCGCTCGTGGTCCATGACGGGGATGCGAAGCGCCGTGTTCTACCGGCGGGACGGCGCGGTGGAAAGGACGGTCTTCCTTCGGGGTGCGGAAAAGGAGTCGGAGTCCCTTGGCGGCTATGGGCACGCGAGGCATCGGACGGAGCGTCCCGTGCCGAGGAGGGGGCGCGCCGAACGGAGGTCGCTCGAGCGCGAGCCCTCACGGCCACGGGTCGGCCCGCCCGGTCCGCGACCGCGGGCGGGGCGGGACGTCGACCCCGGTCGCGCTCCGCGATTGGCCTCGGCCGCGCGCCGTGGAAGGATGAAGCGGCCGGTCCGCCCGGCGCGCCACCATGGGCTCCCCTTCGTTCGCGATCACCCTGGCCCATGCCGGGCTCGTCTTCTTCCTCGTCGGAGCGGGTCGGTTCGCGTTCGAGCGCTCCATGCCCCTCGGCGCGCGCGGTGCGATGCGGCGGATGGCGTTCCTCGGGCTCGCGCTGGCGTGGCTGGGCGCGACGTGGTCGCTCGCGAAGGCGGGGCTCCTGTACGAGCCCGGGGCGAACCCGCCGCGCTTCGTGTTCCTGATGGGGCCCGCGGTGGTCGGGACGCTCGCGCTGTGCTGGTCGCCGTTCGCGCGGCGCGTGCTCGACACCACACCGATGGCCTGGATCGTCGGGTTCCAGGCATTCCGGCTGCCGGTCGAGCTGATCCTGTGGGGGCTCCACCGGGAAGGGCTCCTCACCCAGCGCATGACGTTCGAGGGCTCGAACCCCGAGTGGGTGACGCTCCTCCTGCTGCCGCTCGCGTGGTGGGCCGCGCGGAAGGGGCGCGCGAGGTGGTTCGTGTTCGCCTGGAACGCGGTCGGGCTCGCGACGCTCGCGACGATCGTGACGATCGCGGTCCGGACGATGCCGGGCCCGTGGCAGCGGTTCACGGAGGAGCCGGGGAACGCGATCGTGCTGACGAGCTCGTTCGTGTGGATCCCGTGCGTGTACGTGCTGACGGCGCTCGCGTCGCACGTGCTGATCTTCCGGGCGCTGGTGCGGCCGTCGGCGGAGCGCTGAGGGAGGCCCGGACTCGGTCCGCCGCCTCGCCCCAGCCCCTCACGGCCCGACCGGATGCGCGATGCACAGGCCCTTCTCGCGCTTCACGAGCATCGCGAAGCCGAAGAAGTCGTAGTCGAGCGCGCACTCGAGGTCCTCCGCCGAGATCCAGTCCACTGCCGGATCCATCGCGCGCTTCCCGGCCGGGCTGTTCTGGATCTTCTCCTTGATCAGCGCGAGGTCCGGCGTGCGACCCGCGAGCAGTTGCTCCATCAGGTCGCCGCACGCGTCGTCCTCGGGGCCGTCGAGCTCGCCCGAACCGTGCGGCGAACCGAGCGCGAGCAGCGTGACGTGCTTCGCCTTCGCCGCGAGCAGCTCGCACGTGACGCCCGCCACGGGGAGGCTGCCGAGCCAGACGCGCTCGGCGTTGACGGCCTGGACGACGCCCTGCGTCCCGCTCGACGAGCGCAGGATCAACGTGCGCCCTTTCAAGTTCGCGCGCGCGATCGCCGCGGGCGAGTTGCCGTAGTCGAACCCGTCGATCGGCCGTCCCGCGACCTCGCCGGCGAGCTTCGCACGCGGGAAGCGCTTCTTGAGCTCGAACGCCTCCTCGGGCGTCGACACGAGCACGATCTCGCTCGCCCCCGAGCCGAAGGCGAACGCGGCGGTCGTGAACGCGCGCAGGACGTCGATCACGACGACGTCGTCCTTCACGTGGGGGGCCTCGACGAGCCCGCGTTTGCGTTCGACCTTCATGCAGCGGCTCCCGCGCCGGCGCGCGCGACGACCCAGCGCCACGGAGCGTACAGGAGGGCGCCGATCCCGAGCACCACCAGGCTCGCAAACGTCGTGTCGGTCCGCGCGGTCGGCGTGTTCATCGCGACGATCAAGACAGCGATCGCGAGGTACGCGAGCGGCGCGAGCGGGTAGAGCGGGCTCGCGAACGGTCGCGGCAGCTCCTTCCGGAACACGCGCAGCTTCAGGAGCCCGAGCGCGATCAGCCCGTGGAAGATCCACTCGGCGAACACGGTCGCGTCGACGAGCGCCCCCGCGCTGCCCTGGAACCACCAGAAGAGGCACATCGCCCCGAGCGCCGCGACCGCGAGCACCGGCGCGCCCGTGCGCGGATGGACCCGCGCGAAGCTCCGGAAGAAGAGGCCCTCCTTCGCCATCGCGACGAACATCCACGGCGTCGTCACGATCAAAACGACCGTGATGCCGAGCGCGGACACGGCCATCGCGGCCGTCAGGAGCTTGCCCCCGACGCCGCCGAGCGCCGCGGTCGCGACCTCGCGCGCGAAACCGGAAGGGTTGGCCGCGAGGCCTTCGACGCCGAGCACGCGGACGTAGGCCCAGTTCACGAGCAGGTACACGGCGATGCAGAGGACGACGCCGAGCGCGATCGCACGCGGCACCGTGCGCTGCGGCTCGCGCACCTCGCCGGCGAGATAGCACACCTGCTGCCATCCGCCGCAGGCGAAGAAGATCGGGAGGAGCGCCGCGCCGATCGCGGAGGCACGGATCTCGCCGTGGGCGACGACGGGAGCGGCCGCCTCGCCCGGCGTGAAGAAGACGAGCGCCCCGACGATCAACGCGCCGATCGCGCCGAGCTTGAGCACCATGCAGGCATTCGAGAGCCACGCGCCGGCCTTCGCGCCGAGCATCGCGAACACGCTGACGCCGCCGAGGAGCAGCGCGCCGATCGCGCGTCCGGTCGCGGAGTCGCCGCGACCGAGCCCGGGCACGAGCGCGCACACGTTGTCGACGCACACCTTCGCGACGACCGCGCACGCGCCGGTCGTGATCACGCCGAGCGCGACGAACGCGAAGAGGAACGCGACGAAGGGACCCCAGGCCTCGTGCAGGAACACGTAGAAGCCACCCGAGCGCGGCAGCGACCCGCCCAGCTCCGCGGACGTCAGGGCGCCCGCGAGCGCGATCACGCCGCCGAGCACCCAGAGCGCGAGGAACCAGCCCGCGTCCGGCACCTTCGCCGCGATGCTCGCCGGGTTGAAGAAGATGCCGACGCCGATGATGCCGCCCATCACGTACATCGTCGCGTCGAACAGGTTGAGCTCACGCCGCTGCAAGGCGCGAAGAGCATCCGCCCGCCGGGCGATCGAAGCAAGCGGCCGCTACACTTTGCGCCCCCTTCGCCCATGGACCGAACGAGCGTCGAACGCGGCCCCCTTCCCACACGCACCTGGAGCGCGGTCGCGTGCACCGTCCTCGTGGCCGCGGTCTTCGCGGTCTACGGCGTGACGGCCCGGCACGACTTCGTCAGCATTGACGTGTCGGAGTACCTGCTCGAGAACACGCACCTGCAGCGCGGGTTCACCTGGGAGGGCGTCCAGTGGGCCTGGAGCGCGAAGTACGCGTCGAACTGGCACCCGCTCACGTGGATGTCGCACATGCTCGACGTCGAGCTGTTCGGCTTCGCGCCGGCGGGGCACAACCTCGTCAACGCGGGCTGGCACGCGCTGAACTCCGTCCTCGCCTTCTTCTTGTTCGCGCGCCTGTTCGGGCATCCCTGGCGCGCGCTGTTCGTCGCCGCGTGCTTCGCGCTGCACCCGCAGCACGTCGAGTCCGTCGCCTGGATCGCCGAGCGCAAGGACGTCCTGTCGACGGCGTTCGGCCTCGTGAGCCTGCTCGCGTGGGAGCGCTGGGCCCGCTCGGGGTCGCGCGCGGGGTACGCGCTCGCGCTCGTGCTCCTGGCGCTCGGCCTCTGCACGAAGCCGATGCTCGTGACGTGGCCGTTCGTGCTCCTTCTGCTGGACGCGTGGCCGTTCCGGCGCACCGATCGCGGCTGGGCGCTTCTCGTCGTCGAGAAGCTCCCGTTTTTCGCGCTCGCCGCCGCGTCGGCGGTGCTCACGTGGTGGGCGCAGTCGTCGAGCGGCGCGGTGCAGTCGCTCGAGCTCATCCCGCTCGAATGGCGGCTCGCGAACGTCGTGCTGTCCTACGGCCGCTATCTCCTGCACACGGTGTGGCCGGTCGACCTGATCGTCCACTACCCGCACCCGGGGCCCACGATCGCGATGCGCGACGTCACCCTGTCCGCGGTCGTGCTCGTCGGCGCGCTCGTCGGCGGCTTCGCGACGCGCGCGAAGGCGCCTTGGCTCTGGCTCGGCGCGTGCTTCTTCGTCGGAACGCTCGTGCCCGTGATCGGACTCGTCCAGGTCGGCGGGCAGGCGATGGCGGACCGCTACTCGTACGTGCCCCTGTTCGGCGTGTTCCTCGCGGTCACGTGGAGCGTTGCCGAGTGGGCCGCGCGCAACCCCTCGGCGAGGAAGCTCGTCGCGCTCGTCGCCGTGCTCGCGGTCGCCGCGCAGTTCGTGCTCGCGCGCGCGCAGGTCGGGACGTGGAAGAACTCGTTCACGCTCGGCGCCGAGGTCGTCCGCGTCGCGCCGTACAGCTCGTGGGGCTGGAACCTCGTCGCGCAGCACCAGATGGTGAACGGCAACTTCGTGGACGCGGCGGCGAACCTGGAGAAGTCCGTCGCCGCGCAACCGGGCGACCCGCACGCGTGGCACATGTACGGGAAGGCGCTGTACGTGCTCAACGAGCACGGCGCGGCCGAGGACGCCTTCCGCCGCGCGCTCGCGCTCCAGCCCGCGAACCCCGCGTTCCTGAACCACCTCGCCGAGGTGCTCCTCACGACGAACCGCCCCGCGGAGGCGGCGCCGCTCGTGCAGCGCGCGCTCGAACTCGACGAGCGGTACTCGGGCGCGCACCTGAACCAGGGCCGGCTCCTCCTCCTGTCGAGCGATTTCGACGGCGCGGAGCGCGAGTTCCGCCGCGCCGTCGAGCTCCTCCCGTCCTTCACGCCGGCGCGCAACCAGCTCGCACGGCTCCTGATGCGGCGCGGCGAGCACGCGGGAGCGCTGAAGGAGATCGAGGCCGTGCTCGGCTACGTCCCCGGCGACATGGAGGCGCGGCGCGGGCGCGCGCGCTGCCTCGACGCGCTCGGGCGCGATCGCGAGGCGCGGGACGAACTCGAGGCGCTCGTCGCGCAGTTCCCGACGTTCCTGCCGGCGCAGGGTGATCTCGCGTGGCTCCTCGCGAGCTCCGCGGATCCCGCGCTGCGCGACGTGTCGCGCGCCGTGATCGTCGCCGAGAAGGCGGTTGCGGCCGCGCAGGGGAACCGTCCGCCGGGCCTGCTCGACGCACTCGCGCTCGCCTACGCGCAGTCGGGCCGCTTCTCGGAGGCCGCCGCCGCCGCCGAGACCGCCGCGGCGCGCGCGACGGAGCTCGGCGACGCGGAGCAGGCGAAGCGCATCGCCGCGCGGCTCGCGGCCTATCGGGAAAAGCGCGTCGACCTCGACGTGCCGCGCTGAGGCCGCTGCGCGCGGATCGCCCGGGCCCGTATTCGACCGGACGCGCGGCGCGGAGCTGCGGACGCGCGTCGGGCGGTCCGTCGAACGGATCGCCGTGCGGATCCTCCCGAGCCGGACCGGCTCGACGCGCAGGAGTCCGCTGGCGCGGCTCGTCCTCGCGGCTAGACTCCCGCCTCGCATGGGGAAGAAGAGCCAGGCGGAGCGCGCAACGCGGTCGGACGCGGCCGATACACGCGCGGGTGCGGCGCCGAGCTCCTCCGCGCCGCCGTTCGACCGCCGTCGCGCGGGGCTCTTCGCGCTCGCGCTGGTCGCGGGCGTCGTCCTCGTCTACGCGCAGATCGCGGGGCACCGCTTCCTCGACTACGACACGGCGGAGTACCTGACGCGCAACGGCGACGTGCAGCGCGGCCTCGGGTTCGACTCGATGCGCTGGGCGCTGACGAGCTCCTATGCGGCGAACTGGCACCCGCTGACGTGGTGGTCGCACATGCTCGACGTGTCCTTGTTCGGCCTGGACCTCCAGGGCACGAACCCGGGGCACCACCTGCACAACCTCGCGCTCCACCTCGCGAACACGCTGTTCGTCTTCGCGCTCTTCGCGCGGTGGACGGGGAAGCTCGGACGGAGCGCGCTCGTCGCGGCGCTGTTCGGGCTGCACCCGATGCACGTCGAGTCCGTCGCCTGGATCGTCGAGCGCAAGGACCTGCTGTCGACGTTCTACGGGCTGCTCTTTTTGCACGCGTGGACGGGCTGGACGCGCGCGCCGGGCCTCGGCAAGTACGCGCTCGCGTGGGTGCTGCTGGCGCTCGGCCTGATGGCGAAGCCGATGGTGATCACGCTGCCGTGCGCGCTCTTCCTGCTCGACGTGTGGCCGCTCGGCCGCGCGGACGTGCCGATCGCGCGCCGCGTCGTCGAGAAGCTGCCGTTCGCGCCGCTGATGATCGCGTCGGCGTGGCTGACGAGCGCCGCGCAGCACGGGTGGGGCGCGATGTCGTCCGTCGACCACATCGGCGCGGGCGCGCGCGTCGCGAACGCGCTGTGGGCCTGGCCGCAGTACGCGTGGAAGCTCGTCGTGCCGTACGACCTCGTCGTGTTCGTGCCGTGGCGCGACCGCACGGGCGAGCTCGGCGTCGTCGCGGCGTGGGCCGCGGTGTTCGTCGTGCTGTGCGTCCTCGCCCTCCTGCTCCGCCGCCGCGCTCCGTACGCGTTCAGCGGCTGGTACTGGCTCGTCGGCACGCTCGTGCCCGTGATCGGCCTCGTGCAGGTCGGCGATCAGGCGATGGCGGATCGCTACTCCTACCTGCCGTCGATCGGGTTCTTCGCGGCGCTCGTGTGGGGCGTCGCGGAGCTCGCGACCCGCGTCCGGCTCGCCGCGGAGCTGCGCATGGCGTTCGGCGTGGGCGTCGCGCTGCTCGCGGCGTTCCTCGGCTGGAAGCAGTGCACGCACTGGAAGGACACCGAGACGATGGCGCGCCGCGGGCTCGCGATCGATCCGTCGAACTACAAGTTCCGCGGCATGCTTGGGTACGTGCTCTCCGAACGCGCGTCTGCCTCGGGCGACCGCGCGGAGGCGCAACGGCTGAACGAGGCGGCGATCGCCGAGTTCCAGGCCGCGATCGCGTCGAACCCCGAGAGCGTGATCGACCTCGACCGGCTCGCGTACCAGTACATGCGCCTTGGACGCAACGCGGAGGCCGAGCCGCTCTTGCTGCGCGCGCTCGCGCACTCGCCGCGCAACTCGCAGGTCCTGAACCACCTCGGCGGCCTGCGCGTCGCGTTGGGGAAGTGGGCCGACGCCGAGAAGCACTTCGAGGCGGCGCTCGACGTCGATCCGCGCAACGAGCAGGCGTGCAACAACCTCGGGTTCGCGCTCGAGCAGCAGGGGAAGATCGCGCAGGCCGAGACGATGTCGCGACGAGCGCTCGCGCTCTTGCCGAACTACGTGCGCGCGCAGTTGCGGCTCGCGGTGCAGCTGCGCAAGCAGGGGAAGCTCGACGACGCCGCGGCGGCGCTGAAGCGCGCGGGGGAGCTCGGCATCAAGCCGTTCGATCAGCCGGAGTACGACGCGGAGATCAAGCTGCTCCAGGCGCGGTCCGGAGGCGCACGTTGAGCGTTCGCCCGAGCGGCGGGCCCGAGCGGACGGGCGGGGATGGAGCGCGCGATCCGCGTGCCGCGCGCGACGGAGCGGACCAGCACGGCGCCCCGGGGCGTTCCGAGGGCGGAGGAGCGAACGCCCAGGACGCCGCGTCGCGCGCGGATGCCCAGCGCGGTCACGGAACCGGCGGTCGCGCGAACGGAGTCGACGATGGGTCGGGGCGCGCCGGAAGCGTGCCGTCCTCCGCGCGTCCGCGCCGCCGTGGCCGACGGTTCGCGCTCGGCTGCGTCGTGTTCGCCGTCGTCGGCGCGCTCGTGCTGTGGAGCTGCAGTCCCTTGATCCTCGATCGCATCGCCGGCGCGTCGCGGCGCGCGCCCGAGGAGATGGAGCGCGGGCTCTCGCCGAACGCGCGCGCGGTGCTCGACCGCGCGCGGGCCGGGCTCGACCCCGCGCGCGTGCTCGACGTGCACACGCACGTCGCGGGGCTCGGCGCGGGCGGCACGGGCTGCTTTGTCAACCCGAGATGCTGACGTGGGCGCACCCGTGGAAGCACGCGCAGTTCCTCGTCTACGCGCACGCGGCGCGGATCACGGACCTCGAGCGCGGCGACGAGCAGTTCGTCGAGCGGCTCACGGCGCTCGCGCGCGCGAGCGGCTGGAACGGCGCGTTCCCGCGGTACGGGCTGCTCGCGTTCGACCAGCACTACCGCGCGGACGGGACGGTCGATCTCGGGCGCACGGAGATGCACGTGCCGAACGACCGCGTGTTCGAGCTCTGCGCGCGCGAGCCCGCGCTGTTCGTGCCCGTGTGCTCGGTGCACCCGTACCGCAAGGACGCGCTGGCGGAGCTCGAACGCTGCGCCGCGCGCGGCGCGAAGCTCTGCAAGTGGCTCCCGAACGCGATGGGCATCGATCCGATGGACCCCTCGTGCGACGCGTTCTACGCGAAGGCGGCGGAGGTCGGCATCGCGATCCTGACGCACACGGGCGACGAGCACGCGGTCGACGCGGAGGGCGCGCAGGACCTCGGGAACCCGCTGCGGATGCGGCGCGCGCTGGAGCACGGGGCGACGGTCGTGCTCGCGCATTGCGCGACGCTCGGGGAGGGCGTCGATCTCGACGCGGTCGGGGACGGCGGGTCCTCCGGAGGAACGGCCGCGCGCGCCGCGGACGCCGCGCTTCCCCGCGTGCCGAACTTCGACCTCTTCCTGCGCTTGATGGGGGAGGAGCGGTGGAAAGGCCGGCTCTTCGGCGAGATCAGCGCGGTGACTCTCCGCAATCGCGACACGTCCGTCGTCGCGACGCTGCTCGAGCGCACGGACCTGCACGAGCGCCTCGTCAACGGAAGCGATTATCCGCTCCCCGCGATTCGCGTCGTGTGGTCCGCGCAGCGCTTCGTCGGCGCGGGCTTGCTCACGGACGACGAGGCGCGCGCGCTGGAGGAGCTGTACGACTACGACCCGCTCGTGTTCGACTTCGCGCTGAAGCGCACGCTGCATCATCCGAAGACGGGCGCGCGGTTCGCGGATTCGGTGTTCCTGGGGCGGAGCGAGCTTGGGTACTGAGCTCCGGCAGAGGTCGCGCGACGCACGTCGTCGTCACGCGCGCACCGGAGCCCACGGCGCGCCCGCCTCGAGCTCCGAGCCCGTCTTTCGCGTCGGCGCCCCGCGCGGCAGCTCGCGGATCGAGACGAGGCCGTGGCGTCGCCAGCCGATCGTGAGGAGCCACGTGCTCGCCCGCGCGAGCCAGCGCGCTTCTTCCCGCGGCGGCGCCAGCTCCTTCCAGCCGTCGAACTGCGCCGCGGAACTGCACGGATCGAGCGTCGTCTCGACGACGATGCCGTGCCGGCGCGCATTGCCGAGCACGTAGACGAGCACGTTGCGGACGTCGCGCGGCGCGCGGAGCTCGCGCGCGTGGTAGCGATCGGCGAAGACCGCGCTCGTGCGGTCGAGGAGCCGATTCAGCGCGCGCGCGATCCGCACGGCGAGGCCCTTCATGCCGCGCGCGAGCGCGTGTTCGTCCGCGGCCTCGCACACGAGGTGCACGTGGTCGCCGAGCGCGCCGTAGTGCACGACGCGGAGCCCGTGGCGCTCGGCGCCCGCGCGCAGCGCGGCCTGCAAGCGGCCGTGGAGCGCGCGCGAGCGCAGGCTCGGCAGCCCGCGGACGAGGCGGAGCGTGACGTGCAGCGGGTGGCGCCCGAGAGCTCTGGGCGAGCGCGGTGCGGAACGCACGATCGCTCCGCGCGTCGCTTGCGCCCGGCTCCGGGTCGAGCGCCGCCGCGTTCGGGGAAGGTGAGCGTGGGGTGGGGCGCGGTGCGTGAAGAGGGGCTGTGTCGAGTGGACATGCGGCCAGGTCGGGAGCGTGAGCTCGGGTGTGAGTGCGGGTGCGGAGGCGGATGCAGGTGCGTAAGCGTGCGCGACTGCGACTGCGACTGCGACTGCGCATGGCTAAGACGTTCGGTGTGACGAACGGGCACCGAGAAGGTCGGAGACATCGCAGGGCATGCACGGCGTGGCGGCTGCGTTGATTGGGCAGACAAGTGGGCTCGAGAGCGTGTGCGCACGAATCGAGACTTGAGCGTCGACCCGCCCTGTCGACGTTGGTCGCGGGAGCATGCGGCCACACGTCGCAATCTGCGAGGTCGAACGCTACCGCGAGCCCGGCTCCGGCGCGCACCCGCAGTCGCCCGCCTCCGGCTTGCACTCGGCCGGGCCCGTCGGCAGCCCGCGCAGGTCGCATTCGACGCGGCAGCGCGCGAAGAGCGCCTCGCGCAGCTTCGCGCGCGCGCGTTGTACGCGCGACTTCAGGCCCGACGCGGAGACGCCGAGCGCCCGCGCGAGCTCCGCCTGCGACTCGCCGCCGACGTCGATGCGTTCGAGGAGCGCGCGGTCGTCCGCGTCGAGCTCGCCGAGGAGCTGGCGCACGCAGTCGACGAGCTCGCCGTCGTCCTCGCGTTCGGGCGCTGCCACGAGCTCGGGTTCGAGCTCTGTCGCGCCGCGCGCCCGCGTGCGGTGGAAGTCCGCGACCGCGGTGCGCGCGACCGCGCGCATCCACGCCCACGGGGACTCGAGCTCCGCCGCGCGCGGCGACGACACGACGCGCAGCAGGACTTCCTGCACGACGTCGTCCGCGTCCGCCGACGACGGCACGCGCTTGCGCACCCAGGTGCGCAAGCGCGAGAGGAACTCGTCGGAGTGCTTCGAGTCCATGGTCTGTCCGGAGCGCGGAGCGCGCTCCATGAAGCTACCGCGCGGCACGCGCAATGGTCTCCGGGCAGCACGCGGCGGGCTCGCAGCACGCCGTCGGCGCGGACGCCGGCTTCGCGGGCGCGGGGGCCGAGCAACAGCCCGGAGTGCAGCAGCTCGGGTCGCCGTCGCAGCAGCCGGGCGTGCAGCACTCCGCGCCGGCGCGCGCGGGCGAGCCGCCGGTTCCGTGGATCGAGGGCGTCGCGCTGCACGCGCAGCAGAGGAAGAAGATGGGGGTGAGAAGAGGCTTCATGTCGTGCTCCTGGTTCGTGTGCGTGCCGAGGCCACCGTGGCGTCGGCGCGCGAGGAGACGGACGGGGAGCGGGATGGACGCAGGGATTCCGGCGGAAGGAGGGGCGCTGTGTCGGTCGGGAAGCGATGGCCAGGTGAGACGATGCAGGGGGAAGGGGCGCAACGGAACACAGCGGCTCCTCCGCATCCCGGACCCCGCACAAGCGCGGGGTTCGGGTGGCTCTCGGCAACGAGCGGGCGGAGCGGCGAGGATGGGCGCGCGGCGCGGGCACGTCCGAAGGGAGTCGCTCAGCATCGAGCGGCGAAGTGGTCGTGCCTGTGTGCGCCGCGCGAGAATCCTTGGAAGCCGTGGCTCGGGAGCGAGCGTTCGGCCCGCCGGGGGGGGCGCGAGGCGTGGCGCGTTTCGAGCGTCGTGGCTCAGCTCACCGGCGTCGCGCGCGGGCTCGCACTCTTCTCTCCGACCTCGTGCGCGAGCGTCAGCAGGAGGTCCGTCTTCGTGATGCTCCCGACGAGCCAGCCGCCCTCCGGTTCGACGACCGGCAGGCGCTCGCCCGGATGCTTCGAGAACTTCGCGAGCGCTTCCTCCAGCGTCGAATCCGGCCCGACCATCGGGAACTGCTCGATCAAGAGGTCCTGCGCGATCACGATCGACGCGAGGCGCTCGTCGTGCAGGTAGGGCTTGATCTCGTGCAGCGGGATCACGCCGCGGAAGCGCCCGCCGTCGTCGACGACGTAGAGGTTGTGGTGCTGGTGGCGTGCGAAGGTCGCCGTGATCAGGTCGAAGCGGTCCTTCTCGCGCACGCACGGCGGGTCGGGCTTCACGAGATCGCGCACGAGCATCGTCGCGAGCCGCTTCTCCGGTTCGTCGCCCTCGTCCTGGTGCAGGACGCGCGCGTAGATGGAGTCCTTGCGCAGCGCCTTCGATGCGCCGTAGGCGGCGACGCAGGCGAGCATGAGCGGAAGCACGACGTCGTGGCTCAGCGTCATGTCGAACAAGATCACCATCGCCGTGAGGGGCGCATGGGTCGTGGCCGCGAGGAACGCGCCCATGCCGACGACCGCGTAAGCCTGCGGGCCGCCCGTCACGTTCGGGAACAGGGCGTGCACCGGTCCGCCGTAGAGCGCGCCGAGCGCCGCACCGACCAGCAGCGTCGGCGTGAACACGCCGCCGACGGCGCCCGAGCCCACGGTCGCGAGCGTCGCGACGAGCTTGAAGCCGAGCAGCATGAGCAGCGCCGACCACACCCAGTCCGTCTTCAGGATCAAGAGCAGCGCCTCGTAGCCGTTGCCCCAGACGTAGGGATGCTGGATCGAGATCGCGCCGACGATCAAGCCGCCGAGCGTGAGGCGAGCCCAGAGCGGAACGCGCCACGAGTGGAAGAAGCGCGTGCTCTGCTCGAGCAGCCACAGGAACAGCGGCGCCATCGTCCCCGCGACGAGGCCCAACCCGAGGTAGGTCGCGATCTCGAAGGCGGAGACGAACTCGAAGGCCTGGATCTGGAAGAGGGGCAGGTCGCCGAGCGTCGCGCGCGTGACGATCGTCGAGATCACCGCGGAGACGACGAGCGGTCCGAAGCTCTCCATGGCGAT
The DNA here is from genome assembly GCA_016714045.1 of Planctomycetota bacterium. Taxonomy (GTDB): domain Bacteria; phylum Planctomycetota; class UBA1135; order UBA1135; genus JADJNY01. The sequence continues at coordinate 271,265 of JADJNY010000003.1, forward strand.
CGATCCGAGCACGACCTCCGCCACGAACAGGGCTCCGCCGATCGGCGCGTTGTACGCGGACGCGATGCCCGCTGCGCCGCCGCACGCGACGAGGAGCCGCAACCGCGCGCGCGGCAGCCGGCCGAGCTTGCCGACCTGCGACGCGAGCAGCGCCGCGAGCTGGCTCATGGCGCCCTCGCGCCCGATCGAGCCGCCCGACGCGACGGAGAAGAGGGACGAAACGATGCGCACGAGCGCGGGGCGCGCGCGGATCACGCCGTCGCCGACGGTGACCGCCTCCATGTAGTCGCGCGCCTTGTTGCCGCGCGCGAGGCGCATGCCGTGCTGGAGCACGAGGCCCGCGACGAGCCCGCCGATCGCAGGGACGAGGAGCCGCTGCCACCACGCGAGGCTTTGCGCCGCGCTGAGCAGGCTCGTCCCGTTCTGCGTCAACAGCCACTGGACGCCCTGCGCCGCTCGGCGGAACGCCGGCCCGGAGAGCCCGCCCAGGACGCCGACGAGCGCCGCCCATGCGAGCATCACGGTCGCCTCGCCCGGCCGGAAGCGCTCCGCGAGCCACAGGCGCAGCGCGAGCACGCGCTTGACGGCGTTTCGCATCGTCCGGGAGCGTACGGGAGGCGCCGATCGAACTCCACGCCGTGCGAACGGACGCCGAGCGTTGGAAAGGGCGGATCCGCGCCGCGGGTGCGGAGTCCGTTCCGCTTGGCCGAGCACGACCACCCGGATCCCGCGGCGCGACGAGGCACCGAGCGTTTGAAAGGGCAGACATCGAGCCGACGGAGCGGAGTCGGTTCCGCCGGACCGACCACGACCACCCGGATCCCGCGGCGCGATGGGGCACGGCGCGCTTGAAAGGGCGGACATCGAGCCGAGGGAGCGGAGTCCATTCCGCCTGGCCGGCGACGACCACCCGGAGCCGGCCGTGCGAACGGGCAACGACCCGTTGAAAGGGCGGACCTCGAGCCGCGCGAGTTCGACCCGCGCCCGCGAGCCGACCGCGACGGGCCCCCGTCGGTGCCAGCCTGCCGCACCTCTCCCTCCACCCGCGCCGCCGCCGCCGTGCAACTTCCTCGCGAACGCCCGTCACCCGCCTCCCTTCCGCCCGTGCGCTCTCTCCGCCGTTGAGATCGCACCGTGACGCGATACACTCCGCGCCCTCCTCTGGACCCCGGAACCCGGTCGCGTCCACAGCTCCCGACAGCGAATCCCCCTCATGAAGCCGACAGCATTGGGAATGGTCGAGACCAAGGGTCTCGTGGGTGCCATCGAAGCCGCGGACGCGATGGTCAAGGCCGCGATGGTGGACTTGATCGGGAAGGAGAAGGTCACCGCGGGCTACGTCACGATGTTCGTGATGGGCGAGGTCGGCGCGGTCAAAGCCGCGACGGACGCCGGTGCCGCGGCCGCGCGCCGCGTGGGCGAGCTCGTCAGCGTGCACGTCATCCCGCGCCCGCACGAACAGCTGCAACTGATCCTCCCGCCGATGGAGAAGCCGAAGGAAGGCCCCGCGGCCAAGTCCGGCGGCAAGAACCCCGACTGAGCGACTGAGCCGGGCGTCGACGCCGCCGATCCGAGCGAGCGCGGCTCCCCGTCCGGCGAGGGTTCCTCTTGCAGCTCGACCCCGATCTCCGCGCCCTCCAGGAGGTGCGCGACCTGGTGGCCCGCGCGCACGCGGCGTGCGAGGCGATCCACGGCTATTCGCAGGCCGACATCGACCGCGTGTGCGAGGCGATGTCGCGCGCCGCGGCCGCGGCGGCGTACGACCTCGCGAAGCTCGCGGTCGAGGAGACGGGCATCGGCCGCGTCCACTACAAGGTGCTCAAGAACCTGTTCGGCGCCGAGGGCACGTGGGCGTCGATCAAGGACGAGAAGACGGTCGGCATCGTGCGCCGCGACGAGCGCGCCGGCATCGTCGAGATCGCGACCGCGTCGGGCGTCGTCGCGAGCATCATCCCGACCACGAACCCGACCTCGACCGCGATCTTCAAGTCGCTGATCGCGGTCAAGGGCAAGAACGCGACGGTGATCAGCCCGCACCCGCGCGCGCGGCGCTGCATCGGCGAGACGGTCGAGGTGCTCCGCCGCGCGATCGAGCGCGCTGGGGCGCCGCCCGACCTCGTGTGCTGCCTCTCGAACCCGACGCTCGAGTCGACGGGCGCGTTGATGAAGCACAAGGACGTCGCGATCGTGCTCGCGACGGGCGGGACGGGGCTCGTGAAGGCGGCCTACAGCTCGGGGAAGCCCGCGTACGGAGTCGGTCCCGGCAACGTGCCCGTGTACGTCGACCGCACGGCGGACGTCGCGTGGGCGGCGCAGAGCATCGTCGCGAGCCAGAGCTTCGACAACGGCACGTTGTGCTGCAGCGAGCAGGGCATCGTCGTCGATCGCCCCGTGGCGAAGGCGCTGCTCGCTGAGCTCGCGAAGCGCGGCGCGCACCTGTGCAACGAGCACGAGACGCAGCTCCTCGCGAAGTACTGCAATCGCGGCGGGCACATGAACGCGGACGTCGTCGGGCTCGACCCGTGGCGCATCGCCGAGAACGCGGGTTTCAGCGTGCCGCGCAGCACGTCCGTGCTGCTCGCGCACCAAGGCGGCGTCGGCAAGGAGTGGCCGCTCTCGATCGAGATCCTCGCGCCCGTGCTCTCCGTGCACACGGTCGACGGCTGGCAGGAGGGCTGCAAGATCTCGATGGCGATGCTCGAGTCGGACGGCCTCGGCCACACGCTCGCGATCCACTGCAAGGACCAGGCGGTGCTCGACGCGTTCTTCCTCGAGAAGCCCGCGAGCCGCATCGTCGTGAACGGGCCCTCGTCGCAGGGCGCCGTCGGATACAGCACGCAGCTCATGCCGTCGTTCTCGCTCGGCTGCGGCCCGCACGCAGGCAACATCACGAGCGACAACATCACGGCACGCCACCTCGTCAACGTGAAGCGCGCCGCGTTCCCGCGCCGCGATTGGTTCGACATCGAGCGCCGCGACCACGCGCGCGTCGCGCAGTGGACGGGCGATCCCGCGCCGCGCGGCTCGGGGCTCCCCGGCGATCCGGCGCTCGCGTCGTCGCAGGTGCGCGATCCGAGCTCGAGCGCGCTCGCGGGCTCCGACCCGGCTTCGAACTGGCGCGGCAACCCCGCGTTCGGCGTCGAATCGCGCCCTGCCGCCGCGGCGCCCGCGCCGATGCCGACCGCGACCTTGACGCCGAAAGTGCAGCCCGCGCTGAAGTCATCGCCCGCGCCGATGCCCGCCGCGCGGCCGAGCTCCGCCACCGCCTCGCCCCAAGGCGGCTCGGGCGGCTCGAGCGCGAGCTTCGCCCCGAGCGCGCCCGCGAGCTTCACGCGCCCCGCCGCTCGGCCCGCGCCCGCCGCGTTCCCCGCGAGCGCGCCGCAGGCCTCGCCAGCTCCGCAGTCTTCGACGGTCCCGATCCGGCCCGCGTCGCCCGCACCGAGCGCCGGCACGACGCGCACGTCGCACGTCGGCGCCGCGTTCACGCCGCAGGAGATCCAGGTGATCCTCTCGCACGCCGGCGCCGGCTGCCCGATGGGCCCGTGCAAGGGTTGCCCGCACCACGAGGTCACGAGCGGAGCGTGCCACGCATGAGCGCGCGCGCCCTTCGACCGCGCTCGCGCGCCGCGAGTCGCGCGAAGCTCACGCTTCGGACGCGCTCCGCGGACTGCGCTACCGAGGCGAACTCGCGCTGCGCGCACCGCGCCGCCGCCACGCGCTCGACGCGCGTCACCTTCGCATCACGCTCGAGCTCGCCCGTCGCGAGCTCGGCATCGAGAACACGCTCGCGCATCACGAACGAGCGCACGAACCACCCCTGACGCTCCCGCTCGGGCGCGCACGAAGGACGACTCCCCATGGACAGCATGATCGCTCTGGGTTTGATCGAGACGAAGGGTCTCGTCGGCGCCGTCGAGGCCGCCGACGCGATGTGCAAGGCCGCGAAGGTGACGCTGATCGGCCGCGAGCAGTCGGGTGCCGCGCTCGTCACCGTCATGGTGCCCGGTGAGGTCGGCGCGGTGAAGGCGGCCGTCGAAGCCGGCGCCGCGGCCGCGAAGCGCGTGGGCGAGCTCGTCTCGACGCACGTGATCCCGCGTCCGGCGATCGACCTCGAGCGCTTCCTCCCGAAGAAGCCCGAAGCGAAGTGAGCCCGGCGCGCGACGAGCGCTCCCCACGGCCCGCGTGATCGCGCCCGAGCTCGTGCTCGGTGCGCCGTTCGCGCGAGTCGAAGGCCGAGGCCGCTCGCATCGCGCACTCGCTCCACCTCCCACGCATGTCCTCTCCCGCCATCGAGCTGCGCGGCGCGGTCTACATCGATCAGATGCAGCCGCAGTTCGCCGCCACGGTCGCCACGAACTCGGACGGGTTCTTCCCCGTCACGGGTGACGCGTCGTTCTGGCTCGAGGTGAAGCCGGGCATCGTGATCAACCGCTTGATGGACGTCGCGCTCAAGAGCTGCGACGTGAAGCCGGGGGCGCTGGTGACGGAGCGCAGCTACGGCACGCTCGAGGTGCACTCACCCGACCAGGGCATGGTGCGGCAGGCGGGCGAGCTCATCCTGCGCGCTGCGGGCGTCACGGCTTCGGACGCGCTCGCGCCCAACGTGATGACGAGCGAGATCATCCGCAAGATCAGCGACCACCACGCGATGATGATCAACCGCACGCGCGCCGGGATGCTGGTGCTCGGCGACGACACGCTGTTCACGCTCGAGGTGAACCCCGCGATCTACGTCGTCCTCGCCGCGAACGAGGCCGAGAAGGCGTCGCCGATCCGCATCGTGGGCCTCGGCGCGGAGGGCGCGGTTGGCCGCCTGCGCCTCGCGGGCACGGACGCGGAGATCGACGAAGCGGTCAAGGCCGTGAAGCGCGCGCTCGCCGGCGTCGGCGGGCGCACGAACGAGGGGACGGACTGATGCGCGCGCACGGCGATCGAACGAACGCGAGCGTCCGCCTTCCGTTGCACGGCGACCGGCCGAATGCGGGAGTCCAGTGCTCGGCACGGACCATGCGCGCTCCGCGGAGCGCAGGGAGGAACGGCTGATGTTCCTCGGTCGCGTCGTGGGCGAAGTGTGGGCGACGAAGAAGGCGGCGGACCTGCGCGGGCTGCGCCTGCTCGTGGTCGAAGCGCTCGACGAGCGCCGCGACCCGGGCGCGCCGAAGGTGACGCCGGTCGTCGCGGCTGACCCGCTCGGCGCGGATGTCGGCGAGCACGTCGTCGTCGCGTTCGGCAAGGCGGCGCGCGTGGCGCTCGGCGGCGATGGAGACTACGCGTTCGAAGCGGCGATCGTCGGCATCGTCGACGACTTCGACATCCCCGGTGCGCCCGAGTCGTGGCGCATGGACGACGTGCAGACCATCGCGGCGCACCGCGCGGCGCGCGCCGCGAACTCCGCCGCGCGCGCGAAGGGAGACGGCTGATGCTCATCGGCACCGTCGTCGGGAACGTCTGGGCCACGAAGAAAGACCCCACGCTGACGGGCGTGCGCTTCCTCGTCATCCGTCCGTACACGACCGACGGCAAGAAGAGCGCGGAGACGCTGGTCGCCGCGGACCCGATCGGTGCTGGGATCGGCGAGCGCGTGCTCGTCGTCTTCGGCCGCTCCGCGCGCCACGTCATCGGGCGCGGGCACGACATCGGCTTCCAGTGCGCCGTGACGGCGATCATCGACAAGATGGAGCTCGAAGACGGCTCGATCGTCGGCCCGACGGCGGCCGAGGATCGACCGGGGCCCGAGCTCCAGCGCGCGGCGAAGACCGGCAAGCAGCCGGAGGGCCCGTGAGCGCTCCGGCGCCTGAACACGAGAGGTGCGACATGAACCGCAACGACCACAACCCCGAACTCCGTGACGACGCGCGGCTCGAAGCGTGCATCGGCCTGCTCGAGCTCTGCAGCGTCGCGCGCGGCATCGAGGTCGCGGACGGCGTGCTCAAGGAAGCGCGCGTCGAGATGCTCTTCGCGACGCCCGTGCATCCGGGCAAGTACGTGCTGCTCGTCACGGGCTCCGTGCAGGACGTGAAGACGAGCATCGCGCGCGGCGCACAGCTCGCCGGCAGCGACCTCGTGGACCAGCTCGTGCTCCCGCAGGTGCACGAGCAGGTCGTGCCGATGCTGCGTCGCAAGGGCGGCACGATCAACGGCAACCTCGATGCGATCGGCGTCGTCGAGACCACCACGGTCGCGAGCTCGATCCTCGCGGCGGACCTCGCGCTCAAGACCGCGACGGTCGACCTCGTCGACATCCGCATCGCGAACGGGCTCGGCGGGAAGAGCTTCTTCACGCTGACGGGCGAGGTGAGCGACGTGCGCTCCGCCGTCGCCGCTGGCGCGCGCCAGGCGCAGGAGCGCGGGCTCCTCGCGCGCGACGTCGTGATCCCGCGGCCGCACCCCGACCTCGTCCGGCACCTCTGATCGAGCGCGAGCTCCGCCTGGATCGCACGTCCACTCCACCGTTCCCACTCTCTCGACGCACGAACCCGCCATGGCCCGCCGCTTCATCACCGTCGACGACCTCGTGCGATTGAACGCGCGCGAGGTCGTGCTCGACGCGGACACGATCGTGACGCCGCAGGCGCTCGACCACGCGCGCGCGCAGGGGATCACGCTGCGCACGCAAGGCGGCGGCTACGTCGAGCCCGCGCCCGATCGCGGTCCCGACGCGGAGCGCGCGGCGCGTTCGCTTCCGCATCTCCCCGAGCCCGAGCCCGACATCGGCCCCGGCATCGTCGTTACCGCGGTGGGGAAGAACCGCGCGGGCGTGCTGGCGGAGATCACGAACGCCGTCGCGCACGTGCAGGGCAACGTGATGGACATCTCGCAGAAGATGGTCGCGGGCTACTTCCACCTCGTGATCACGGTCGAGCTGCCGCAGGGCGCCGACTTCGGGCACATCAAGCAGCATCTCGAGTGCCTCGGCGGCCAGGACGACTACGTGGTGCGCGTGATGCACGAGCGGGTGTTCCGGTTCATGCATCGCGTTTGAGGGAGCGGACGGAGCTGCGGACGCGCGCTGAGCACGTTGCTGGACCGAGCAGCGACGCGTAGCCTCGCGGAGGACGATGCCCACCCCCCCGAGCCTCCTCGTCGTCGCCGCGACGATCGCCGTCGAGAACGCCGTGCGCTACTCGATCGCCGCGTCGATCGGCTGGTTCGGCGTGCACAAACTGCTCGGGAAAAAGCTCTGGTCGCGCAAGGTGCTCCAGCGCGGGCCTGACGCGGGGCAGATCCGGCGCGAAGTGCTGTGGTCGATGTCGAGCGTGCTCGTGTACGGCGTCGTCGGCGCCGCGACGATCGGCGCGGCGCGCGCGGGGTGGACGCGGACGTACTGGAAGATCGACGAGCGCGGCTGGACCTGGTTCGTCGCGAGCGTCGCGCTCGTGATCGTCGTGCACGACGCGTGGTTCTATTGGACGCACCGCGCGATGCACCATCCGCGGCTCTTCCGCGCGTTTCACCGCACGCACCACCTGTCGACGAACCCGACGCCGTGGGCCGCGTACGCGTTCAGCCCGTGGGAGGCGGCGGTGCAGGCGGGCATCTTCCCGCTCGTCGCGTTCACGCTGCCCGTCCACCCGCTCGCGTTCCTCGCGTTCATGATCTGGCAGGTCGGGTTCAACGTGCTCGGGCACCAGGGGTACGAGCTCTATCCGCGCCGCTTCCTCTCCGACTGGCGCGGCCGCGTGTTCAACACGACGACGCACCACGCGCTGCACCACGAGCGCTTCGTCGGGAACTACTCGCTCTACTTCCAGCACTGGGACCGATGGTGCGGCACGAACCTGCCGGAGTACCGCGCGCGGTTCGAGGAGGTCGTGGGGCGGGGAGCGATGTCCGCGGAAATCGGCTCGGACGCAACCTCGCCGCGGAACGCCTGAGGCGAGAGGGCGACGAGCCCACGCTGCGATGAGCCTTCGCGTCACCGCGGCGCCAAGACACTCGAGGGTCGCCGGGACTTGAATCAGGAGTCGCGATGGCTCGATCGGTTCGAGTTCCAACGAGCTCGGTTGGCCGCCCCGGGCGGGGTGAAACGTCGACGCGGGCTTGGAGACTCTTCCCTGCGAGCGGTGCTCTTCGTGCGCTCGCCGGGTGCGCGGGGAGCGTCGCACGTCCGAGGCTTCGCCGTACGTCGCCCAAATCGTTCGCCGCGGAGCCGTCCTGGCGGGGGGCCGAAGCACCGTCGTGCCACTTTCTTCGAGTTTGCACCGTCGAATTCCCGCCTTGGCGACACTTGCTGCGCCCTGGCCGATCGCGTCTGTTCCGCTGGCTGGTACCCGACGTGCTTCGACACCCTCTCCCGGCCCTCATCCCTTCCATGATCTTGCGCTCCGTCACGACCCGAACCGTCTCCGTTTTCCTCCTCGCCTTCCTGTGCGCGGACTCCCTCGCGGCCCAGCAGGTCCGCGCAACGCCGGCCGGAGGGCGCCGAGCGTGGCCTCAGCCCGCGCCGAGCTGTCCGAGCCCGCGCTTCGCCTTCCAGGCGCTCCCGACAGGATCCGGTCCGAGCGAGGTGGCCGTCGGCGACATGGATCGGGACGGCGATCTCGACCTCGTCTGCGCGGTCTACGACGAGGATCGGATCGAGGTGTTCCTCAACCAGGGGAACGGCCAATTCGGGAATGCACTACCCCATCCCGCAGGGGATGGACCGCGCGCCCTCTCGTTGAGCGACGTCGATCGAGACGGGCACCTCGACGTCTTGGTGCTCGCTCGCACCGCGAGCGATGTGCTCGTTCTTCGGAACAGCGGGAGCGGCGCGATCGCCTCGACGCAGGTGTACGACCTCGCCAGCTTCAACCCGAACGACTTGGCCGTGGGGGACGTGGACAACGACGGGGACGACGACTTCGTCGCGCCCGCGAGCTCGGGTCGTGTGCGCGCCTTCTTGAACGACGGAGCCGGGAATTTCCCGACGAGCTCGGACGTCTTCGGTACGGGGACGGTCGAAGCGCTGCTTCTGACCGACCTCGACGGCGACAGCGACCTCGACCTGGTCACGAATCGGAGTGGATCCCCCGCTTCGATTGGCCTCCACGAGAACCTGGGTGGAGGCGTGTTCGGCCCCGTGCTCGCCATCCCCACGATCGGAACCACCGGCCGCATGGAAGCCGTCGACATGGACGGCGATGGAGACCCGGATCTCGTCTGCGGCTCCGCCGCGTCGGCACCCAATCCCGGCGTCGTCCTCGTGCTGCTCAACGGGGGTTCGTTCTCGTTCGGCGCGGTGCAGAGCTTTCCGACCGGTGCGACACCGTATCACCTCGCCGCGGGCGATCTCGATCGAGATGGTGACGTGGACATCCTCACCGGCGATGCCGGAGCCGGCACGGTGTCCGTGCTCCGCAATGACGGGACAGGAGCGCTCTCCCTCCCCGAGAACTACCCGACGGGCGGTGAGCCCTGGGACGTGGACGTCGCGGACCTCGACGGAGACGGGGGGCTCGATGTGGCCGTCGCTGATCTCGACGGCCGGAACGTGACCCTTCTGATTCAGCGTGAGCCGGGACAGTTCTACTGGCCCGAGACGATTCCCACGCTCTCGGGAACGGGTGCGACCCTGCTGAAGGACTTCACGGGCGACGGTCTGATCGACATCGTCCGCACGCGCCTCGCTTCGGGTCCGAGCTTCGCGGTGCAGCGCGGCCTTGGTGCCGGACGGTTCGCGCCGCCCGTCGAGTTCCCCTCCAATTTCTCCGGACCCGGGCCGCTGCAGGGCATCAGCATGGCCGCGCAGGACTTCGACGGCGATGGCGATCTCGACCTCGGCATCCTCGAGCAAGGGTTTCTCCATCAGCACGAGAATCTCGGAGGTGGCAACTTCGGGCTCCCCGTGTCGGTCGCCACGGGGGGAGCGAGAAACGACGTGGTCGCGGCCGACCTCGACGGAGATGGCGATCGGGACCTCGTTCTCTTCCTCCTCTCGTCTGCTGGGCAGGGCTCGCGTGTCTACGTGTCCGAACGCACGCCGAGCGGCTATCAGCCTCCAGTGGAACACTGGCTGCCCGGGTACGTCGACGCCCTCGCGGTTGCTGACCACGACGGAGATGGTCCCCTCGACTTGATCGTCTCGATTTCGGCTTCGCCCGCGGGAGTCCTGATGCTCAGGAACCTCGGAGGCCTCGCCTTCGGCCCGGCGACCTACATCTTCTCCATCCCAGTCAACGGATCGCCCAACACGAGGATCACCGACCTGGACGGCGACGGCGACCTCGACTACGCGATGGGAAGTGCGGGAGTCGTGCTCACCCTCGGACCGAGCTGGGTGAGTGCTCCCTCGCCCTTCCCGATCCAGTCGTTCGGCGGAAGACCCAGCGCGGCGGATGTCGACGCGGATGGCGATCTCGACCTCATCTATCCCCGCACCGTGCAGTTCACATCGGTCGTCGTGCAGCGCATCCACCGAAACCACGGGGGCGTGTTCACGCCCTCCGAATCGTTCGCCGGCATCACGGCCACCGGGACCTTCGCCGACGTGGACGGGGACGGGGACGCGGATCTCGTCCACTCGAATGCAGCGGGGCTGACGCTCCTCAGGAACCGGTGTCACTGACGCCAGGCGCAGCGCGAGCTCGAGCGAGCCGGCGCGCGATCGCGTCGACGAGCCGTGCGAGCGCCGGCGGATGCTGCGTCAGGAAGAGCGAGGGCTCGACGAGCTCGAGCTCCATCAGGCACGGGCGGCCGTCGAGGCCCGGCGCGATGTCGACGCGCGCGTAGAGGAGCTCCTTCGCGATCGGCGCGAGCACCTTTTCGCCGAGCGCGAGCTCCGCGGGCTCGATCGGGATCGCGACCGAGACGCTTTCCTCCTGCCCCGAGAGCCGCGGCGTCTTGCGCACGGCGTGCGTGAACGCGCCGTCGATCCAGACACAGGCGCGCTCGCCGTGGCCGTCGACGCTGGATAGCCAGGGCTGGACGAGCACGTCGCGCTCGCGCAGGGAGTCACGAAGGAAGTGCTGCGCGAGCTCGGCCTCGCGCGGTTCGAAGCGACGGGTTGCGAACGAGCCCGCGCCGACGGCGGGCTTGATCACGACAGCGTCCCAGCCGCGGCGGGCGCGGAGAGCGTCGAGGGACGCGTTGGTACCGCGTTCGAGGAGTTCCGTCGGCGTGATCGGGATCCCGCGCCGCTCGAGCTCGAGCAGGTAGCCCTTGTGCAGGTTGCGCTCGACGATGCCGCGCGGGTTCCACACGGGCGCCACGCGCTCGGCGCGCGCGAGCCACGCGCGGAACTCGTCGAGGTGATGGATGTAGTCCCACGTCGAGCGGATCAAGGTCGGCACGCGCGCGTCCCAGTCCTCGCGCGGGTCATTCCACGCCGCCATGCGCGCGTCGACGCCGCGCGCGCGCAGCGCGGCGAGCAACAGGTCCTCGTCGACGTCCGGCTCGGGCAGCGGCGTGCAGGTCGCGATGCGCAGGTGCATCGGAGGATGCTAGCGCGGCGAGCGGCCGGCATGCGAGCGGCCGGCATGCGAGCGGCCGGCATGCGAGCGGCCGGCATGCGAGCGGCCGGCATGCGAGCGCGGGACGAGGCCCGCGGCCCGCATGCGAGGACGCCGTGCGAGGCCCGAGCGACGCGCTCGAAAACGACGCCGCGGCGCGCGTCCCGGTCGGAAACGAGCGCCGCGGGTCGGAGGCAGCTCAGAACTTCGTGAGCACGCGCGCGCGGATCTCGTAGGCGCGGATCTCGTTCGTCGTGCCCGTGCCGAGGCCCTCGACGCGCACGACGAGCGTGTGGAACGCGTCGAGCCCGTTGTAGAGCGCCCAGAAGCCGCTGCGCGTCGTCGTGTCGCCCGTGAACACGCAGTTCGTCGCGAGGAGGACGGTCTGCGGGCCCTCAGTCACCTCCGGACCGAACGGCTCCTCGATCGAGCCGAACGTCGTCGTGAAGCTGCCCGCGCCCGTGTCGATCGTGTTCACGGCGGCGTCGCTCAGCTCGCCGGCGTGCACTTCGATCTCCGTCGCGTCGATCGTGGGGGAGAGCGGCGTACCGCCGACGGTGCCTTGGATGCTGACGCGCACGGTCGTCTGGAGGAGCGCGTTCCCGATCGTCGCCTCCCGGCGGTGTCGAGCACGTTCGTCGCGCCGGAGAGGTCGACCTCGACGTCGGTGGTCTCGTCCGTGACGAGCCCGCCGAGCACCGCGGGCGACGTCGCCTCGAGGCGCGCCGTCAAGGACGGCGACAGCGCGGCGAGTCCGGCGAGATCGGTGATCGTGCCGCGGTTCTCGACCTCGGAGCCCTCGTTCTCGACCTCGACGCGCGAAGCGAGGAACGGCGCGCTCGTGTAGCTCGCGAACTTCGCCTGGACGCGCGCTCCGACGACCAGCGCGGCGGAGGTCGTCAGCGCGTCGTCCGAGCCGAAGAAGATCGTCGCCTCGTCGAAATCGACCGTCTGCGTCTCCGGCACCGAGCCGCCGTTCGCGGCCATCACGATCGCCTCGCCCTTGTCGACGGAGCCGATCGACATCTCGAAGTCGTTCGCGTTCACGGCGAGCACGAGGCCGCGCAGCTTGACGAGGTTGTCCTCGCCGCCGCCCGCCGCGTTGTCTTCGACCTCGATGCGCGTCGCCGTGACGGCGCCCGAGACGAGGTTGCCGTGCACTTCGAGCGCGGTGCTCGCGTCCACGAGCGCGTCGAAGAAGTCCGCGCGCGTCGCGAACTCGCTGCCGTCGTCCGCGAGGAGCAGCGTGGTCGACGTGACGCGCACGAGCACTTGACCGAGCACGACCGCGCCGTCGTCGTCGGCCGTCGCGTCGACGACGAGCGTGCTCGCCGACACGTCGTGCGTGTTTACGACGCCCTTGAGCTCGTCGAGCGCGTGGCTGGACGTCGACGAGTCGTCGCGCGAGCTACCCGTCGGGTCGAAGTCGATCGGCGGCGAGGACACGAGGCCCGCGAGCGAGCTCGCGAGGTCGAGGTCGGCGACGATCTTCTTGTACCCGGTGTCGGTGACGACGACCGGCGTCGTGAAGAGGAGCGTGACCTCGTCCGAGAGCGAGTTCACGGCGACCGACGCGCCGTCGTTCGTGCGCGCGTCGTACGAGCCCGGCGTGAACACGAGGCGCACGCCCGTGTAGGTGTCGGCGGGCAGGTCCTGGCTCGCGATCCAAGCGAAGGAGCCCTGCAGCGCGAGGAAATCGAGCGTGACCGGCCCCGCGAGCAGGTTCGCGGTCTCGCCGCCGCCCTGCTGCACCATGTGCAGCTCTTCGACGGTCGCGTTGAACGACAAGAGGTCGTCCGCGGGCGTGTCCGTTAGCAAGAGGTCGAAGTTCGTGAAGCCGGCGGTCCCTCCGCCGCTCCCGCCGCCCGCCGCAGGCGGGGAGGAGCGCGGTCAGCGCGAGGCCGAGGATCGATGCGGAGAGTGCGTGGAGGATCGGGCGCATGGAGAACTCCTGTTCGGGACCACGGGCGAGACGCACGATGCGTCGAGCGTTCGTTCGCCCGGCTGGCCTCGAGAAGCGCACCGGACGTGAGCCGCGCGACGTCTCGTGAGCCCAAGTGCGGCGATCTTGGCGAACGGCGCACCGGGTCGCGAGGACGGGATGTACGTAGCCGGACGACGGGAATCCAGGAGCGGGATCAGCTCGTACGGGCGCGAGACCGGCGGTAGCGCGACCGGTCTCGCCCCGCCCCGAGCGGGGTTGCGGGTCCGCGGGCGCGGAACCGCCTCACCGGCACAAGCTGCGGCTCACGTAGACGGTCGATCCCGTCGGTCCGTACACGAAGTCCACGTCCCCATCGCCGTCGAAGTCGGCGAGCGATCCCCGCACGTTCCGTCCTCCGAAGCTGCGCGTCTCGGTCCACGTCCCGGCCTGGTTCGCGTACACGTGCCAGCGCACGAGCGGCGCGTTCAGCGAGGCCGTCTCCGGCATCAGGACGTCGAGGTCGCCGTCGCGATCCACGTCCGCGGCCTCGGGGAGGTCGAAGATCCCGTGCGGCGGGAACAGCAGCGCGGCGGACACGGTTCCACCGCCGAGGTTCAAGAAGCCGCGGCCGCCCGTGAGGAGGAAGTCGAGGTCGCCGTCGCGGTCGAGGTCGACGTAGCGCGCGAACACCTCGACGGGGCCGATCGGGAGCGTCGCCAACTCCGTCACGGGGCCGAACGCGAGACCGCCCAGGTTCAGCTGGTAGAAGAGCCCGGGGGGGCTCGCGAACTGCGAGGTCAGGATGTCGAGCCGACCGTCGCCGTCGAAGTCCATCAAGCGGATCGACCCCGGGAGCCCGGGCGTGTTGTAGGCGATGGGCGCGAGGTAGCTCCCGCCCGCGCGCTCGATCACGAACACGGTGTGGAGGTTCTGGTTCGTCGACACGAGGTCCATGTCGCCGTCGCCGTCGACGTCGCCGACGTCCATGTGCCGCGCCTGGGTTCCGACGTCCACGACGCTCGGCGCGCCAAAGGAGCCGCCCCCCAGGTTCTCGTACTGGTGCAGGAACCCGAGTTCCATGGAGCCGAGGTCGAGGTCGCCGTCCGCGTCGAAGTCCCACGCGCCGATCGTGACGGCGGTGCTCGGTCCCGGGAGCTCCTGCACCGGAGCGAGGACACCGCCGCCGACGCCGCGCTGGATCGAGAGCCCGCCGCCCGGCGTGGTCGTGCAGCGCAGGACGTCCGCGAACCCGTCGCCGGTGACGTCGAGGCATTGGGTCAGGCCCGTTCCCGGCGAGCTGGCGACCGGTTCCGATTCGAAGAAGGCGCCTTGGCCACGGTTCAATCGCTCGACGACGACCGAGGTCAGCGAGTCCGGGCTCACGATGTCCGGCCAGCCGTCCCCGTTCAGATCGGCCACGGCGACCCCGGTCGGCTCGTCGCCGACGGGCAGCACGACCGGAGGAGCGAAGCTCAGCGCTCCCAGGTTGCGCGTCACGGTCAACGAGTCGGCCAGGCGGCGGCTCGACACGATGTCGACGTCGCCGTCCAGATCGACGTCTCCCGCGGCGACGTATTGGCCGCCCGTCCCGGTGGGAATCGTGATCGCGGCTCCGAACGTACCGTTGCCCGCGTTCGGCAGGAGTGAACCGTTGCTCTGTCCGAAGCCGCTGGCGTCGCCGATCACGAGATCCCGGTCCCCGTCCCCGTCGAAGTCCGCGATCGCGACCTGACCCGCCGAGTTCGGGAGCAGGTACGTGGCCGCCGCGCCGAACGTGCCCGTGCCCTGGTTCAAGCGGACTGACAGAGTGCTGGAGAAGGGGCTCGCCACGAGGTCGAGGTCCGCGTCGCCGTCCAAATCTCCGAGCGCGAGGAAGCGCGACGTCGAGCCGCCGGTGAGGGTCGTGGGGAGGCTGAACACGCCCGGGCTCATGTTGAAGTAGATGCGCACTCCGCTCGACGACGTGGCGACGACGACGTCCCGGTCGCCGTCCGCATCGAGGTCGCCCACGGCGATGGCGTAGGGGGTCGAGCCGGGTGCGATCGTGCTCGTCGGGCCGAACACGAGGCCGCCCTGGTTCATGCGCAGCACGACCGTGTTCGCGAGGGCATTCGCCGCGAGCAGATCCAAGTCGCCATCTCCGTCCATGTCGGCGAGCTCGACCAGGCGCGTGGAGTCGCCCATCGCGAGGTCCAGGGCCGGTGCGAACCCGCTGGCTCCGAGGTTGCGCAGGATCGAAACGGAGTCTCCGGTGGCGTTCGCCGTGACGATTTCGAGCCGTCCATCCCCGTCGAGGTCACCGCAGGCGATTCCGGATGGCGCCGCACCGACGGGGAGCAAGGGAAAGGGGTAGATCGGTTCGGCGCAGCGGCGCGCGAGACGCTGCAGCCCGAGGTGGGGCCCGGCCTGTTGGGCAAGGACGACCGGCGTGGAGAGGCTTGCGACGAGCAGGAGGCGAACGGGGTGCATGGTGCGATTTGGATGGGGCCGGAGGGTCGTTTCAGGGCGAGCGACCCTTCGTGGCTCGACGGGCCCGTCCCGCTCGAGAAACCGGCCTTTTTTCGCGGCCGACGGATCGGTGAAGTCGCGAGCGGTGCGCTCCTGGGCGGATCGGTCGACCCGATCTCCGGCGGCCCGCGCCCTCAGCGCAGGTCCTTCAACCCGCCCGGCACGTGGTCGCGCCCGGTCGCCATGCGGTCGTGCCACGTGTCCTTCGCGCTCGCGCGGCGCTGCTCGACCATCGTGATGCAGCCTTCGACGGGGCACACGAGCGCGCACAGGTTGCAGCCGACGCACTCGGTCTCGTCGACCCACGGCACGCGGTAGGGGCTCGCGGGGTTCGCAGCGCGCGCTCTCTCCGCCGCGAACTTCGCCATCGGGGCGACGTGGCCCGCGTGCGCCGGCGTGCCCGGCAGGTGGATGCACTGGTGCGCGCCGTCGTGGCACGCGACGTGGCAGAGCTGGCAGCCGATGCACGTCGCCGCGTCGATCTTCGCGACGACGTGGTGGTTCAG
Organism: Planctomycetota bacterium; assembly: GCA_016714045.1. Classification (GTDB taxonomy): domain Bacteria; phylum Planctomycetota; class UBA1135; order UBA1135; genus JADJNY01. Next base: position 287,632 of record JADJNY010000003.1, read on the forward strand.
GTCGAGCTCGCCCCACTCGACGAACGCAGGCGTCGCGCGGCCGACGAGCTCGCTCACGCTCTTCATCTCTTTCGAGGCGAGGTACGCGTCGAGCCCGTCGATCAGGTCCTCGACGATGCGGTAGCCGTGGTGCATCACCGCGGTGCAGACCTGGACGTTCGTGGCGCCGAGCGCGAGGAACTCCGCCGCGTCGCGCCACGTCGAGATGCCGCCGATGCCGCTGATCGGCACCGTGACGCGCGGATCGCGCGCGAGCACGCCGACCATGCGCAGCGCGATCGGCTTCACGGCGGGGCCGCAGAGGCCGCCGTGCGTCGAGAGGTTGCCGACGCGGGGGAGCGGAACGAGGCGGTCGAGGTCGACGCCCATCACCGACTGCACCGTGTTGATCAGGGAGAGCGCGCTCGCGCCGCCGCGCACCGCGGCGAGGGCCGGGTCCTCGATGTGCGACACGTTCGGCGTCAGCTTCGCGATCACCGGCACATTCGCGACGTCCATCACCCAGCGCACGAGCTCCTCGAGCACCTTGGGCTCCTGGCCGACCGCGGAGCCCATCCCGCGCTCGCACATGCCGTGCGGACAACCGAAGTTGAGCTCGAGCCCGTCGCAGCCCGTGTCCTCGCTGCGACGGATCGCCTCGCGCCACTCGTCGCGCGTGTCGAACATGAGCGACACGACGACCGCGTGCTTGGGATAGCGCTTCTTCACCTCCGCGATCTCGCGCAGGTTCACGTCGAGCGGACGGTCCGTGATGAGCTCGATGTTGTTGAGCCCGATCATGCGGCGGTCGCCGTAGTCGACGGAGCCGAGGCGGCTCGACACGTTCACGATCGGATTCCCGAGCGTCTTCCACACGGCGCCGCCCCAGCCCGCGTCGAACGCGCGTTGGACCTGCTCGCCGGAGTTCGTCGGCGGCGCGCTCGCGAGCCAGAACGGGTTGGGACTCTGGATGCCGGCGAGGTTCGTGGAGAGGTCGGGCATGCGGGGCTCCGTCGCGCGCGTTGCAGGACGCGAGCGCGCGACGCTCATGCTAGGGCCGCGCATCGCGCGAAGCGACCCGCGTACGAGCGAACCGCAGGGGGGGAGCGGGCGCGCGAGCGGACGCGTCGAGCCCGGCGCGGGCCGCGTCGCAGGCGTTCGACGAGGCCGGCGCGCGCGCGGCGGAGCCGGAGGCGTTAGGCTCTCGCGCCGCGCGGTCGTCGACCGTGTCCCTCCGTTTCCACCTCGCTCGATCGGAAGCCCCATGGACCTCGTGAAGATGCTGCTCGCGGAGCACGGCCCGTCCCTCGTCCGCGCGTTGACGGAGAAGGCCGGCTTCGCCGCGGCCGAAGCGCAGGCGTTCGTGCCCGCGGCCGCGGACAAGAGCTTCGCCGCGATGAAGAGCGGTGCCGTGGACCTCGACGCGCTCGTCGGGAAGCGCGACGTCGCGGCGTTGACGCAGAAGCTCGACCTCGGGGCGCTCGGCGCGCAGTGCGGCCTCGACGCGGAGAAGGTCGCCGCGGGCTTGAAGACGATCGTGCCGCTGATGCTCGACGTGCTCGAGAAGAAGGGCGTCGGCGCGGGGATGCTGAAGACGCTGCTCGGCCAGGGCGGCGGCGGTTTCGGCGGCCTCGCGGGGCTCGCGGGGAAGTTCCTCGGGAAGGGCTGAGCCGACCGCGTCGAGTCCGCACCGTGCGCTCGCTCCAAGATTGACGAGCGTCGGTCGTGCCGCGTCCAGTACCGAGCGCGCGCACGGGGGTCGGCGAGCGCAGTCTGGCGTGTGTGCACGCCGCCCGTCGTCAGCTCCCGCGCGTCACGCCTCCCGCGCGCAGCTCCGCGTCGATCGCGCGCGCGGCGTCTTGGCCTTCCGCGACGGCGTTGACGACCTCCATGCCGCCGTTCCGCGCGTCGCCGCCGGCCCAGATGCGCGCGTTCGCGGTGCGGCCGGACGCGTCGGTCTCGATGCGGCCTTCCTTCGTCGTGCGCACGTCGGGGAAGCGCGCGGCGAACTCGGCGAGGCGCGCTTGGCCGATCGCGAAGACGACGAGGTCGGCGTCGAGCGCGGGGAGCGCCTCGGCGGTCGGTTTGCCGTCGTGCGCGCGCGCGAGCTTCAGCGCCTTCGCGCGGCCCTGTTCGAGCACGATCTCCGTCGCGACGGCGTTCGGCACGAGCTGCACGCCCTCCTTCTTCGCGGCGCTCCATTCGTGCGCGTACGCAGGGAGCTCGCTCTCGCCGCGCCGGTAGACGAGCCGCACGTTCGGCACGCCGAGCTGTGCGAACTCGCGCACGACGTCGAGCGCCGTGTTGCCGCCGCCGAGCACCGCTGCGTGCGTCACGCCCGCGATCGAGAGCTGCGGGTCGAGCTTCATACGCGCGATCCACTCGACCGCGCCGAACACGCCCGCGCCGTCCGCGCCGGGGATCGGCAAGCGGCTGTCCGCGCCGAGGCCGGGGCCGAGGAACAAGGCGTCGTGCTTCGCGAGCAGCTCCGCGGGCTGCACGTCCTTGCCGATCTCGACCCGCGTGCGGAGCTCGACGCCGAGCGCGAGCAGGAAGCGCACCTCGTCGAGCGCGCTCTCCGCGTCGAGCTTGTACGGCGCGATGCCGGAGACGTCGAGGCCGCCGGGGAGCGTGCCCTTCTCGTAGACGACCGCGTCGTGGCCGAAGAGCACGAGCTTTGCCGCGCACGCGAGCGACGCAGGGCCCGCGCCGACGAGACCGACGCTCTTGCCGGTCCTCGGCGCGCGCGGGAGGAGCTCCGGCGACGCGCCGCGCGCCATCGCGAAGCGTTGCAGCCGTCCGATCGCGATCGGTTTGCGGCCCCAGCCCGTGTAGACGCACGCGCCTTCGCACAGCACTTCGACGGGGCACGCGCGCGAGCAGCTCGCGCCGAGCAGGTTCGCGTCGAGGATCGTGCGCGCGGAGCCCTTCACGTTGCCGCTGCCGATCTTTCGGATGAACGTCGCCACGTCGATGTGCGTCGGGCACGCGCGCATGCACGGCGCGTCGAAGCAGTAGAGGCAGCGCGACGCCTCCGCGAGCGCCTCGGAGGACGTGTAGAGCGGCGCCTTGTCGGCGAACTGCTCCTCGAGGCGGCCGGCGGGGAGCGCGGGAGACGTGGGGACGGGCTTGGCGTTCATCGCGCGCTCCGTGGCTCGCGTCGCGGGCTCGGCGGGGGAGACGTGGGGGAGCTCGAGCGGCTCGTCGCGCCCCCCGGGGACGCCGTTGCGTGCTCGACGCCCGCTTCGGTGGGAAGTCGCGTGCTCATCGCGCGCCTTCGTTCACGCCAGCGCCGCCGCGAACGACTCGCCGATCTTCGCGAGGCCTTCGTCGATCTCGTCGCTGGTGACGGACAGCGGCGGCGCCACGCGGAACACGTTGCCGAACATCCCGCCCTTGCCGACGAGCAGCCCGCGCTTCTTCGTCTCCTCGAAGACCTTGTTGCAGATCGGCGCGTTGGGCGTGCGGTCGCCGTGGAGCTCGTCGACGACGAACTCGACGCCGATCATCAAGCCCTTGCCGCGCACGTCGCCGACGACCTTCGGGTACTGCTTCTGGAGCTTCTTCAGGCCGTCCATGAGCTTCGCGCCCTGCTTCTCGGAGTTGTCGACGAGGCGCTCGTCCTCGATCACGCCGAGCGTCGCGTTCGCGGCCGCGCACGACATCGGGTTGCCGCCGAAGGTCGAGATCTGGCTCTTCTTGAAGCTGTCCGCGATCTCCGGCGTCGCGATGCAGACGGCGAGCGGCATCCCGTTCGCGACGCCCTTCGCCATCGTCATGATGTCGGGCTCGACGCCCCAGTGCTCGATGCCGAACCAGTGCTTGCCGGTGCGGCCGAACGCGGTCTGCACTTCGTCGCAGATGAAGAGCCCGCCGTGCTCCTTCACGATCTCGACGGCGATCTTGAAGTACTCCGGCGGCGGCACGACGAAGCCGCCGACGCCTTGGATCGGCTCGGCGAGCAGGCCCGCGATCTTGCCCGTCGTCGTCGACAGGATGAGCTCCTTGATGTCGGTCGCGCAGCGCACGCCGCAGTTGGGATACGTGAGCCCGAGCGGGCAGCGGTAGCAGTACGGTGCGAGCGCGTGCTTCACGCCCGCGATCTGCTGCGGCACCGCGCGGTAGCTCGAGTGGCCCACGAGCGACATCGCCATCGCGGAGCGGCCCGAGTAGCCGTGGCGCAGCGCGATCAGCTCCATCGAGCCCGTGAAGACCTGCGCGAGCATCACGGCGGTCTCGTCCGCTTCGGTGCCCGACGCGAGGAAGTAGCTCTTCTGCAACCGGCCCGGCGTGAGGCGCGCGAGCGTCTCGGCGAGCTCGACCGCGGGGATCGTCGGGTAGAGCGTCGAGATGTGGCCGAGCGTGTCGATCTGCGCCTTGAGCGCCGCGTTCACCTTGGGGTGAGCGTGACCGACCGACACGGTGAGGATGCCGCCGAAGAAGTCGAGGTACTCCTTGCCCGTGACGTCCTTGACGCGCCGCATCGACGCGGAGACGGGCACGATCGGCTCCTGGTAGTAGTGCGCGAGCGAAGGCCAGAGGTACTCCTTCTCTTTCGCGCGGACCGCGGCGGCGTCGAGCTCCTTCACCGATTGCTTCTGCATGGCGTCTCCTCGTGGGGTGGAGCGCCGAGCTTCGCGCCTCCGCCCTTCGGATGCAATGCCAGTCAGGTGGACCCGGGCCACCGAGCGTACGCTCGGTTCGCCGGGGACGCCGATCCAAGAGAAGATCGATTCCGACGGCACGACGGCGAGCCCCGCGGGGATCCAGTAGTCTGAACCCGTTCCCTACCCGGAGTCGCGCATGCTCCTTCGTCTTCCCGTCGCCGTCCTCCTCGCACTGCCCCTCTTCCGCTCGTCCGCCGTCGCGCAATGCCCGGCGTGGGTGCAGACCGGCGGCTACCCGGGAACGGACAACGTCGTTCGCTCGGTGCTCGAGTACGACGAGGGCAGCGGGAGCGAACTCTACATCGGCGGCGCGTTCGTGATCGCGGGGACCGCGGTCTCGCCGGACGGTCCGATGGGGGTCGCGCGCTGGACGGGGAACGACTGGGTGGGCGTCGGCGCGCCCGCCGGAAACGTCCAAGTGCTCGCCGGCGCGGACACGGGAACCGGGCCGCGCGTGCACGCGGCGACGACGGAGTTCCCGGCGGCCACGGGCCGGGTTTGGCGACACGAGGGCGCGGGCTGGGTGCAGCTTGGCGGGAGCTTCGGCAACTCCATCACGTGCCTCGCGGAGTACCAGGGCGTGCTCTACGCCGCCGGCGCGTTCCAGGACGTCGCAGGTCAGCCCGCGTCGCGCGTCGCGCGCTGGAACGGGACGAGCTGGCAGTCCGTCGCCGGCGGCGTCGACTCCATCGTCGACGCGATGATCGTGTTCGACGACGGCAGCGGGCCGAAGCTCGTCGTTGGCGGCGCGTTCTCGAACGCAGGCGTCGCGCCGGCTACGCGCGTCGCGGCGTTCGACGGGACGAGCTGGTCCGCGCTGCCGACCTTCAGCACCGGACGCTTCCGCGCGTTCGCCGTGCACGACGACGGCGGCGGGTCGCGGCTCTACGCCGCGACGGCGCGGCCAGGCTCGCCGGGCCTCGAGTTCCACGTCGTGCGGCTCGACGCGGCCGCGTGGACGAGCGTCGGACAGTTCAACGCGCAACCCTGGGCGCTCGCGAGCGTCGACGACGGCGGCGGACGCGCACTGGTGGCGGCGGGCGACTTCACGCTGCACTATCCGGCGGGCGGCGGCTCCGTGGCCACGAACGGAGTCGCCCAATGGCGCGGCGGCGCGTGGCTCGCGCTTCCCGGCCTCGGGCCCGGCGCGACCTCGATCGCCGAGCACGTGCTTCACGGCGGAGCGCGGCGCCTCGTGGCGAATGCGTCGATCACGGCCGCGGGTGGCCCCGAGGCACGCATGATCGCGCAATGGAACGGCACGACGTGGTCGGCGACGTGCGGCGGAGCGGGGCAGAGCCTCTCGTCGTTCGTGCGCGACCTCGCGCGCTTCGACGCGGGCTCGGGGCCGGAGACGTTCGCGTGCGACGCGATCGGGGCGCTCCGGCGGTGGAACGGAACGGCCTGGAGCACGGTCTCGGGCGCTCCCGTGGCGATCGAGCGGCTCGCGGCCGGATCGATCGGAACGAGCGGTCCCGAGCGCCTCTTCGCGCTCACCCGAGCCGGCGCATACGCCTTCGACGGCGTGGCGTGGAGCGCGCTCTCCGGACTCTCCTCGTCGGTCCAGAGTGAGTACGCGCTCGCCGTGCTCGACGACGGAGGAGGCAACGGTCGCGCGCTGTTCGCGGCCGGGAACTTCAGCGTGAACGGCGGAGTCGTCGGGTGGCACGTCGCCCGTTGGAACGGAACGAGCTGGACGGACCTCGGCACGGCGAGCTCGTACGTGCGTGCGCTCGCGTCGCACGACGACGGCTCGGGGAGGAAGCTCTACTGCGGCGGCGGTTTCTCCTCGATCGGCGGGGCCAGCGCGAACAGTGTCGCGCGCTGGAACGGGACGGGCTGGGAGGCGCTCGCGGGCGGAGCGGTTGCGAACGGCGTCTTCGCGCTGTGCACGGGCATGGATGGACGGCTCTTCGCGGGCGGGGCCTTCATCGCTCCGCTCTCCGCGAAGGTCCTCGCTTGGAACGGGACGCAGTGGAGCGCAGTCGGCGCGGAGCTCGACGGCGCCGTGGAGGAACTCGCCCTCTTCGACGACGGCAAGGGACGCGCGCTCTACGCCGCCGGCCATTTCGCGAACTCGGGCTCGACGCCGGTGGCGGGGGTCGCGCGCTGGAACGGAGCGGCCTGGTCGCCGCTTTCCACGGGTATCCATCTGCGCACCTACGCGCTGCTTGCGACGAGCGACCGATCGAGCGGCACGCCCGAGCTCGTCGTCGGGGGCGAGTTCCAGATCGCGGGCGGGATTGCGGCGCTCAACGTCGCGCGCTGGCGCGGGTGCTCGTTCGACGTGTTCTGCGCGGGCGACGGTGCGGATCCCTTGGTCGTGGGGTGTCCGTGCGCGAACTTCGGCGGTCCGGGGCGCGGGTGCGCGAACTCGGTGAACGCGAACGGCGCGGAGCTCGTCGCGAGCGGGCTCCCGGTCGTCGCGCAGGACACGCTGACGCTCGCGACGAACGGCGTGACGGGCTCGTTCGCGCTCTTCTTCCAAGGCGACGCGTTCGAAGGCAACGGCACGGGCGCGTTGCTCGGCGACGGCGTGCGCTGCGTCGGCGGGAACCTGCGACGGCTCGGCACGCGCGCCGCGAGCGGCGGCGTCGCGACGCACGGCTTCGCGAGCGGCAGCTCGATCGCGTCGATCGGCCTCGTGCCCGCGGCGGGCGCTCCGCTGTACTACCAAGCGTGGTACCGCAACGCCGCGAGCTACTGCACGAGCGACACGTTCAACCTGACGAACGGCGTGCGCGTGTTGTGGGTGCCGTAGGCGCGCGTGCCCATCGCGCCCCCGAGCCCGATGCGCGTCCGAGCCACACAGGCCCGCCTCGCTGCGTGCGAGGGGGATGCGCGCCGGCCGAGTCGTGTGTCCTGGGTGCAACGTCTCCGAATCCACGAACTAGGCGCAACGCCGCGCACCGCCCGTGTCCAAGGAGCTTCCCTCCCGGTCCTCGGAGTCCCGTCCATGCTGCGCACCCCCCTTGGTTCCTGCGTTTCGATCTTCCTCCTCGCCGTCACCGCGCCCGCGCAGTGCCCGAACTGGCTCCCGGCCGGCTCCTCCCGGCCAGACCCCGTTCGCGTTCGCCCGGTTCGACGCGGGCTCCGGGCCGGCGGTCTATTCGAGCGACACGCTCAACCTGCTCCAGCGCTGGAACGGCACGACCTGGAGCTCGGTCCCGTCCTCACCTGTCGGCTCGAGCGACCTCGCGGTAGGCGGGCTCGGGTTCGGCGGACCCGAACGCCTCTACTCGATCTCGATCTACTCCACGGTGTATTCGTTCGACGGGACGACCACCACGTACCTGCCGGGCGTGGGCAATCTGAACCCGTGGCCCCCGGTGATCGCGGTCCTCGATGACGGCCTCGGCGCCGGGAATGCGGTCTTCGTCGGCGGGCAGATGAGCGTGAACGGGGGGCCGTACTCGACGCACGTCGCGCGTTGGAACGGGACGAGTTGGGCCGAGCTCGGCGGCGCGATCTCCTCCGTGCGCGCCTTCGAGTCGTTCGACGACGGCGCGGGACGGCGCCTCTATGCCGCCGGGGGCTTCACGCAGGCGGGAGAGGTCGCCCGCTGGAGCGGTTCGAGTTGGGAGTCGCTTCCCGGCCCGAGACTCGAAGGGACCGTCACGAGCTTGCGCGTGCACGACGACGGCACGGGGCCGGCGTTGTACGCGTGCGGCGAGTTCACCCTGCCCGTCTCGGCGCGCGTCGTGAAGTGGAACGGGAGCCAGTGGACCGCGGTGGGCGCGGCGTTCAACTCGTCCGTGTACCGGCTCGCCTCGTTCGACGACGGCTCCGGGCCCGCGCTGTACGCGACGGGTCTCTTCACCAGCGTCGGCGCGGTCCCGGCGGCGCACATTGCGCGCTGGAACGGAACGGCGTGGTCCGCCCTGGGCGCGGGGCTCGACGGGAGCGCGCAAGCGATGCTCCCCGCGACCGACCGCGCGAGCGGCGCGCCCGAGCTCTTCGTCGCGGGCAATTTCCTGAACGCAGGCGGCTCTCCCGCTTCGCACGTCGCGCGCTGGCGCGGTTGTTCGTTCGACGTGTTCTGCGCGGGCGATGGCGCGGACCCGCAGGTCGTCGCGTGCCCGTGCGGAAACGTCGGCGGTCCGGGGCGCGGGTGCGCGAACTCGGTGAACGCGAACGGCGCGGAGCTCGTCGCGAGCGGGCTGCCGGTCGTCGCGCAGGACACGCTGACGCTCGCGACGAACGGCGTGACGGGCTCGTTCGCGCTCTTCTTCCAGGGCGACGCGTTCGAGGGCAACGGCACGGGCGCGTTGCTCGGCGACGGCGTGCGCTGCGTCGGCGGGAACCTGCGGCGCCTCGGCACGCGCGCCGCGAGCGGCGGCGTCGCGACGCACGGCTTCGCGAGCGGCAGCTCGATCGCGTCGATCGGCCTCGTGCCCGCGGCGGGCGGCGTCGAGTACTACCAAGCGTGGTACAGGAACGCCGCGAGCTACTGCACGAGCGACACGTTCAACCTGACGAACGGCGTGCGCGTGCTGTGGGTGCCGTAAGCGCGTCCGCGGCGGCAGCTGGGCGGGAGAGACCTCGGTCCGGGGCGAGGCGACGTTTCGCTCGGGACTGAGTCGCGTAGGATGGACGGCCTCCGGCCTTCCAACGCCCCTTCCCGAATGAACGTCATCCTGCTCGCGCTCTCGCTGTCGCTCTTCGCATCGACGCCGTCGCACGCTCAGTCTCCGCTGGGCGTGGGCTCGCGCCGCTTGCGCACTCCGATTCCGTCTCCCGTGTGCGGAGCGGGAAAGCTGTACGCGAATCCGGTGCTGCCCGTCGGTCTCAGTCCTGCGAGCTCGGTGCTCGCGGACTTCGATGGAGACGGGGACCTCGACGTCGCGGTGAGCAACTACGGCGAGGGGACGGTCACCGTGCATCTGAATCGAGGGGACGGCAGCTCCCTGTCGGCCTCGACGCTCGTCGTTCAGTCCCTGCCCTGGACGCTCGCAGCCGGCGACCTCGACCTCGATGGCGACGTCGACGTCGTCGTCGGGAATCGAGGCAGCTCCTCGGCGTCCGTCCTCACGAATCAGGGCGCGGGCGTGTTCGTCGTCACCGCGACGATCCCGACGGGCAACGACGCGCTCGGACTCGTGCTCCGGGACCTCGACGGCGACGGCGACCTCGATCTCGCGACGACGCACCGCAACGCGGACACGCTGTGGGTCCGACGCAACCTCGGCGCGGGCACGTTCGCGAGCTCTGACGTCTACGCCTGCGCGCGGCAACCCGGCGCCCTCGACGCGGGCGACGTCGACCTCGACGGGGACGTCGACCTCCTCGTCGCCTGCGAGACCACGAGCGGGTCCAATCCCGCGGGCAGGTTGCTCGTCTTCTCGAACTCAGGGACGGGGACGTTCACGGGGCCCGCGGTGTACTCCACGCCGGGACAGCAGCTCACCTTCGCCCGCTTCCTCGACGCGGACGGCGACGGCGATCTCGACGCGGCGGCTGCTTACTACGACGGAGGCTCCTCGCGCGGCGTCCGCTTCTTCTCCAACGCGGGCGGCAGCCTTGTGGCAGGACCGAGCCCCACGTTCGGCTACGTGCCCTCGGCTTTCACGATCGCGGACGTCGACGGTGACGCGGATCCAGACCTCGTCTCGTGCGGCGAGTCCGACTTCGGGCCGATCACGCTGATCAATCAGTCCGGGACGTTCGCGCTTTCCGCGCTGCCGCGACCGGCGGCTCGCGTACGCAACGTGGACGCTGGTGACCTCGACGGCGACGGCGACGTCGACATCCTCGCTTTGGATTGGCTGGGAGGGGAGGCCGACGTGCTCGAGAACGACGGCCTGGGCGCGTTCGCGGCGCTCCCCAGCCTGGGCTCGTCGGCGACGGGCGACGTGGAGCTCGCGGACCTCGACGGAGACGGGGATTTCGACGCGGTGCTCGCGCGCAACAACGGGAGCTCGGCGGCGGTCTGCATGAACGTCGGCGGCACGCTCGGCACTCCGCAGACGATCCACACCGCAAGCACTGCGGTGGCCGTCGGCGATCTCGACGGAGACGGGGACAAAGACCTCGTCGTCGCGAGCAACGGTTTCTTCGGCTTGCAGCTCTACGCGAACTCCGGCACGGGGAGCTTCACGGCGTCCAGCTTCCTCGCATGGAGTTCCAACTACCCCGACACCGTCTTGCTCGCGGACTTCGACCTCGACGGGGACCTGGATCTCGTTGCGGCGAACTCCACGACCCCCGGCATCTCCCGGTACACGAACGACGGGAGCGGCGGCTTCACCGCCGCTTCGAGCCTCAACAGCGGAACGTGCACGCGAACCCTCCGCGCGACGGACCTCGACCGCGACGGTGACCTCGATCTCACCGCGGCCTGCGACACGGGCCTCGGGCTCCTCCGCAACCAGGGGAATGGAGCCTTCGCGCCCATCCAGGTCGTGAGTCAGCCGCTTCTGTTCTATCGCTACGAACTGCTCGACGCCGACGACGACGGAGATCCCGACCTCGTGTGCGGCGACCCGTCGCTCCCGCAGCTGCTCATCCGTCCCAACGCGGGCAACGGGACCTTCGGTCCGGCCGGTGTGTTCCCCGCGAGCGGCGTGCTCTTGGCCTTCGCGCGCGCGGACGTCGACGGGGACGGCATCAGCGATCTCGTGACCGTGAGCAACGCGCGCACGAGCCTCTCCGTGCATCTCGGCGCGGGGGGAGGCGCGTTCCTCCCTCCACGACGTTCATTCGCGGGCAAGTTCCCGGGCGAGCTCGCGCTGGGCGATCTCGACCGCGATGGGGACGTCGACGTCGTGACCGTCGGCCCCGGCGGCAAGCTCGTGCTCTTGCGCGCCGTCTGTCGCTGAGACGCTGGAGACGTGCTCCGCGTCAGCTCGCCGACTTGCGCGCGACCGGCTTCGCGTCCGGGCCCGCGCGGCGCGCGAGCTCGGCCTCCGCCTTCGCGACGGCGACGCGCACGGCGATCGCCGTGTCGGGCGTCACCGAGATCGACGTGATGCCGCACTCGACGAGGAACGCGGGCACTTCGTCGGGGTGGTCGCTCGGCGCCTGGCCGCAGATGCCGATCTCGAGGCCGCGCTCGCGGAACGTCTTCACCGCCTGGCGGATGAACGTCTTCACGGCGCTCGAGCGCGCGTCGACCGGGTGGCGGTAGCCCTCCAGGTCGTCGCGCGACACCGCGTACACCGTCTGCACGAGGTCGTTCGAGCCGATCGAGCCGCCGGTGAGCTGCATCGCGTCGATGAAGCGGTCGGCCTCGATCACGTTGCTCGGGAGCTCGACCATCAGGAAGAGCGGCACGCCCGCTTCCTTGCCGAGCCCGCGGTCGGCGAGCAGCGCGCGCACCTCGGCGCCCTCCTCGGGCGTCCGGCAGAACGGCACCATCAGCTCGAGGTTGTCGAGCCCGAGGCGCCGCCGCACGAGCCGCAGCGCGTCGCACTCCATCTCGAACGCGGGCAGGAACGCCGGGTCGCAGAAGCGCGCGGCGCCGCGCCACGCGATCATCGGGTTCTCCTCGACGGGCTCGAAGATACGGCCGCCGAGCAGCTCCTTGTACTCGTTCGACTTCAAGTCGGAGAGGCGCACGAGCACCGGGCGCGGGTGGAACGCGGCGCAGATCAGGCCGACGCCCTCCATCACGCGGTCGACGAAGAACTGGCGCTTGTCCGCATACGCCGCCGTGCGTCGGTCGATCGCGCCGAGCAGGCCGCGCAGCTCCTCCGCGGGCTCCTTCTCGAGCTTCTCGCGATAGGGTTCGAGCTCGGGCGCGAGCTGCATGCCCTCGAGCCAGTCCTTGAGCTCGCGGAAGTAGAGCAGCGCGAGCGGGTGCACGCCGACCTCGGAGGTCAGGATGAACTCGAGGCGCGCGAGCCCGACGCCGTCGACGGGCAACTGCGAGTCGACGAGCGCCTTGGACGGGAACCCGACGTTGAGCTTGATCTTCGTCGCGAGCTTCGTGTTCGCGTCGAACGCGTGCTCGAGCACTTCGAACGGCTGCCGGCCCTCGAAGACGAGCGCCGTGTCGCCCTCGGCGCACGTGCCCGTGACCTCGCCCGCGTGCGCGAGCTTCTTCGTCGCGTCCTCGCACCCGACGATCGCCGGGATGCCGAACTCGCGCGCGATGATCGCGGCGTGCGACGTGCGGCCGCCCTTCTCGGTGACGATGAGGCTCGCGTCCTTCATCATCGGCTCCCAGTCCGGCGTCGTCATCTCGGTCACGAGGACGTCGCCCGCGTCGAACACGCGCTCGTCCCACGGGATCGACTCGAGTTTCTCGCCCGCGGCGAGCCGCGTGCGCAGCGCGCGCTTCTTCAGGATCACCTGCTCGTAGCTCTTGTAGAGGCGCACGCGGCCCACGCCGATGCGCGTGCCCACGGCTTGGCCGGTCGCGAGCACCTTCTTCGAGCTCTTCAGGCGCGCGACGAGCTCCGGCGCCATCCGGTACACGGTCATGCGCGCGGCCTCGCGGCGCGAGTGCACCGTCTCGGGACGCGCCTGCACGATGTAGAGCTCCTGCGTCCGGCCGTCCTTCGCCCATTCGATGTCCATGGGCTGGCCGTAGTGGTCCTCGATGATCAGGCCCATGCGCGCGAGCTCGAGCAGCTCCTCGCGCGTCAGGGACCACGCGCGCCGCCGCGCCGCCGACACGTCGACGCTCTCCGTCGAGTGGCCGCCCTGCGACCCGTACACCATCGCGACGTCCTTCGCGCCGAGGTGGCGGTGCACGACGGCGTCGCGCCCTTTGCGCAGGCCTTCCTTCCAGATGAGGAAGTGGTCGGGTGAGACGCTGCCCTGCACGACGAGCTCGCCCAGGCCGTAGGACGACGAGACGTGCACGATCTCGCGGTGCCCCGAGTCGGGGTCGATCGTGAACATGACGCCCGACGTCGCGAGGTCGGAGCGCACCATCTTCATCACGACGACGGCGAGCGACGAACGCAGCGGAGAGAGGCCCTTCTTGAGCTGGTAGCTGACCGCGCGCTCCGTGAAGAGGCTCGCGCAGCAGCGCTTCCAGTTGCGCACGACGTTCTCGACGCCGTGGACGTTGAGATAGGACTCGCACTGGCCCGCGAACGACGCGTCGTCGGAGTCCTCGACCGTGGCCGACGAGCGCACGGCGACGTCCATCGCGAGCCCTTCGCCGCCGCAGAGGCGCGTGTAGCCGTTCACGATCGCGCGCTCGACGTCGTCGGGCACCGGCGTCGCGACGACGAATTCGCGCGCGAGGAGCGCGCGGCCGTGCATCTCGAGCTGGTCGTGCACGTTCGCGCCGCGCGACAGGAGCTCGAGCGCCTCCGCGAGCGTCTTCGCCTGCATCGCGGCGAAGCGCACGCGCTCGAGGCCTTCGACGGAGGGGACGCCCGCCCAGGTCGCCGCGGGGACGGGTGCTTCGAGGAAGCGGCGATACGCGTGCGCCGTCGTCGTGAAGCCGTTCGGCACGCGCACGCCCTTCGGAACGAGCTGGCGATAGAGCTCGCCGAGGCTCGCGCCCTTCCCTCCGACCAAGTGCGCGTCCTCGCGACCGACGTCGGAGAACCACAGGACCAGAGCGTGCTCGCGCGGGAGATGGGGGGCGGTCGGGGCCATGGAACGTCCTTCGGCCGGACGCGCCGCTCGACCGAAGCCTGGACCAGGCTGGGCCGAGCCCGCTGACCGGAACGGGACGCGCGGAGGGAGCTTGCCGCGCGGGAATGGCCCGCGTGCAGGGCTCCAGGACGCTCGCGCGCGGCGAGTCCTGCCCCGCGGTCCGACCGGGCGGCGGGGCCTTCGAGAGGATACGCCTCACCATCGGGAACGGGTGAGGCGTGGTCGAAGGAGCGATCAAGGACTCCGCCGAGGGGCGGGCGAGCGGCACGCCGCCCCTGGAGGCGGCACCCCGAGCCAGGCGCCTACGCTCGGCGTGCGGCGCCCTCCAGGTGCGCGAGCGCTGCGACCGCCACTGTCGCCGGTCCTTCCCGCGCGACCAGCCATCGACCGAGGAGGTCCGCCGCGAGCGTGAACCGGCTCGACTCGAACCGCGTGCTGCCGAGCCATGAGCGCGCCGCCGCGAGTTCGCGCGCGAGCTGGGCGAGGACGAGCTCCGTGTCGACGACGCGACCGTCCTCGAGCTGCGCGCGGTGGCGGATCCACGCACGAAGGGTCGCGCGCGCCGCGTCGCCGGCTGCGGCGTCGATGCGCCGGCCGCGGACGACGGTCGGGCCGCATCCGGCGAGCCAAGCCTCGAGCTGCGCGAGCGCGCACTCGAGCTCCGTCGCGAAGCCGGCCTCCGTGATGCGCCCCGCCGGGACCGCGAACAGGTCGCGCGCCGCGAGCGCGGTTTCCGGCGACGGACGCGCGAGTTGGTTGGGGCCCGCGAGCACCGGGTCGAGCTCCATGCGCGCGACGCCGACGAGGCTCGGGTGCGCGACGCGCGTGCCGTCGAAGCCGTCGCGCACCTCGCGGCGGACGTCCGCGCCGACGCGGTCGAGCGTACCGCGGTGTCGTGCGGCGTCGGGCGCGTTCGGGACGCGCGCCGTGGCGTCGCCGAGCGCGTGCGCGCCGCGGCGGTGACACGTGCGCACGAGGAGCTCGCCGAGGGCGCGCTGAAAGCACCCTGTTTCATCGCGCGCGTCGCGATCGGGCAGGACGGACGCGCGATTGGCGCCGAAGGCCCGCGCGAACGAGGCCATGTGGCCGGCGCGGCCGAGGGCGAGACCGGCCGAGTGATCGCGGAGCTCGTGGAGCAGCTCATCCATCTCGAACGCGGCGAGCGCCGACTCGATCCGAGCGGTCGCGCGGAACGTTCCGAGCGGCAGGCCGAGTTCGCGCTGCGCCGCAACGAACAAGTCGTTCCAAAGGCGTGCTTCGCCGTGGTGCTCGAGGTCGGGCAGGTCGAAGTACGGCGCGGATCCGCTTGCGACGAGCTCGCGCGCGTTGTGGAACGCGAAGAGCGCGAAGTCGAACAGCGACGCGGAGACGGGTTCCCCGTCGACGAGCACGCGGGGTTCGACCTGGCGCCAGCCGCGCGGGCGGACGAGCAGCGTCGGGAGCGCGCCGAGCGGCAGCTCGTGCACGCGCCCCGTGTCCGGCGCCACGTGACGTAGGTCGCGGCGCACGGCGTCGCGCAGGTTGACGTGGCCGTCGATCACGTTCTGCCACGTGGGCGCGAGCGCGTGCTCGAAGTCGGCGACGAGCGCGTTCGCGCGGCTTGCGAGCCCTTGCACGATCGACCGGCGGTCGACCGGGACGACGAGCTCGACGCGCCGGTCGCGCAGGTCGTTCGGAGCGGGCGCGACGCGCCAGCCGCCATCGCGGACCGCGCTCGTCGACGCGTCGAAGTCCGGGCGCCAGCCGAGGTCGAGCTCGCGCTGTACGGCGTCGCGGCGGGCGAGGAGCTCGGCGCGTGGCGCGCGGAAGGACCGTTCCAGTTTGAGGAGGAACGCGAGCGCCTCCCCGGTCAGGACGTGCCCGGCGCCCGCGACGGCGTGGCCGAGGACGGTGACGGCGGGCGGGGTCGAAGGAAGAGCGGCGAGGAGGGCGGAGCCTCCCGAGCGGTGTACGAGCATGCGGTCTCCGGCGCGCCTTGCGGGAGCGTGCCAGTGGAAACGTACCCCTGGCGGAGAGGGCATGCAGGCCGCGGAGAGCGGACTTGTGTCGCAGGGAAAGGGTTTCCGGGGGGAGACTGCGGGGTGGGCTCGGGGCGGTCCGGCGGTGGGGGCGCGGCCTTCGTTCAGTCGAAGACGATCTCGTCGTCGTCCGCGTCGGCGGAAACGTCGATCGTGCCCGAGGCGATGAGGTCGTCGCCCGCTCCCCACGCGTCGAAGGAGACGCTGCCGTCGGAGAGGAGCACGCACTCGAGCGAAAGCACCGCCGGACCCTTGCCGTCGTAGAAGAACGTCTCGATGTAGCCCGACGGCACGTCGCTCGAGTCGTCGGCGGCGAGCGTGAAGCAGGTCATCCCCTGGACGAGGAACGTCCCCGCGCCCTCGACCACGTAGTTCGTGAAGGAGTAGCTCACCTGCACGACGTACTTGTTCGCGTCCGGGAACTCCGCGAGCGCGACGAAGAGCGAGAGGCCGTAGGGGATCCCCTTGCCTTCCGTCCCGGTGAGGTCCGCGACGCCGCGCATGCCCCAGCTCGGAGCGCCCATCGCGCCGACCCCGAGGTTCGTCGAGCACGACTCCGCGATCTCCGTCAGGAAATCGGCCGGGTCCAGGTATTCGGTGAGCTGGATCGAGCCCTCGAGCGCCAGATCCTCCTCGGTGTCCGTGCAGTCGAACACGATCGAGAGCGTGTCGGGGTGGCCGTTCGAGTTGTCGTCGGCGCCCTGCGTCGCGGTCGGGCAGCCCGGGGCGAGCGTCGGGAGCGAGACGTCGTCGATCGCCCAGTTCAGCGTCGTGAGCATCGTGCCGCCAGCGACGTCGGTCAGGTCGCGCGGGGCGAGTCCCAGCGTCGCGAGGGCGGCGGTGGCGTCTCCGCCGCCTCCCCCTCCGCCACCGGAGCCGCCGCCGCCGCAGGCGCCGAGGAGGAACAGGACGGGGACGAGGGACGCGAGACCGTTGCGCATGGTTGGCTTCCGTGGAGGTGAGGTTGGACGGAGGCTCGCCGCGCCGGAGAGACCGCGGATCCGCCACGATTCCGGCAGAAATTCGCGGGCACGCCCTGCGCGGCGCGCGTGGTCGCTTGGGGCAGCGCTACGATGCGCGCCCCGAGCGAACGGCATGGCCCCGAGCCCCTCCCCGAGCGACGTTACGCGGCTGCTCCAGGCCGCCCAGACCGGGACTCCGGGCGCCTTCGAGGCCTTGCTCCCGCTCGTCTACGAGGAGCTGCGCGGACTCGCGCGCTCGCTCCTGCGCGGCGAGAACGCGGCGCGCACGCTCGAGCCGACCGCGCTGGTCCACGAGGCGTGGATGCGCCTCGGGGCGCAGGACTCGCTCGGCTTCGAGCACCGCTGCACGTTCTTCGCCGCGGCGGCGAGCACGATGCGGCGGATCCTCGTCGATCGCGCGCGGCGGCGCGCGCGGGAAAAGCACGGCGGAAACGTGCGGCACGAGCCCCTCGACGACACGATCGCGGCGCTCGAGGAGAGCTGCGGCGACGTCCTGGCGCTGGAGGTGGCGCTGGAGGAGCTCGCTGCGCGCGACGCGCGCAAGGCGCGGCTCGTCGAGCTCCGCTTCTTCGCGGGGCTCGGCATGCGCGAGTCGGCCGAGGTGCTCGCGATCTCCGAGCGGCAGGCCGAGCGCGACTGGGCCGTCGCGCGCTCCTACCTCCGCGAGCGGCTCGCGTCCGTGCTGGAAGACTGAGGGACGATGGCCGCGCCGAACGACAGCTTTGCGGCCGCGGAGGAGCGCTTCCACGCCTGGCTGGAGGCCGGCGCGGACGCCGCGGCCCGCGCTGCGATCGTGCGCTCGGCGCGCGACGAGGACGCGGAGCTCGGCCGACTGCTCGACCTCCTGATCCGCGGGTACACGCACCTCGAGCCGGGGTTTCTCGAGCCGGCCGACGAGGAGGGACTCGCGGGGAGCGCCCTCGGCGGCTTCGTGCTCTCGCGCGTCCTCGCACGCGGCGGCATGGGCGTCGTCTACGAAGCCGAACAGGCCGCCCCGCGCCGCACCGTGGCCGTGAAGATCGTCCGGGTCGCCGACGGGCGTGCCGCGGACGTCGAACGCGAAGCGGCGCTGCTCGCGCGGCTCTCGCACCCGAACGTCGCGCAGGTCCATGCCGCGGGCGCGCTCGAGCGCGGCGGGCGCGTCTTTGCGTGGTTCGCGATGGAGCTCGTCTCCGGCGCGCGCTCGATCACGCGCTTCGCCGACGAGGCCGCGCTCGACCTCGACGCGCGGCTCGCGCTGTTCCTCGACGCGTGCGCCGCGCTGCAGCACGCGCACCAGCGCGGCGTGCTCCACCTCGACGTCAAGCCGTCCAACCTGCTCGTCGACGACGCCGGAACGGTGAAGGTGATCGACTTCGGGATCGGGCGCGCGCGCGGAGCGGACGACGCGCTCGGTTTCGCCGGCGCGGGGACGTTCGTTGCGATGGCGCCGGAGCAGCTCGACCCCGACGCGGTCATTGACGCGCGAGCGGACGTTCACGGCCTCGGAGCCGTGCTCTGCGAGCTCGTCGCGGGACGGCCGCTCCGCGCGCTCGACGGTCTGGCGCCGGACGCGGCCACGCGCCGCGTGCGCAAGCCGGTCGAGCTCGCGCTCGGGGCCGACGTGCCCTCCGACCTGGCCGCGATCGTCGCCCGGGCCGTGGCGCACGACGCCGGCGATCGTTACGCGGGGATCGCCGAGCTCGCAGAAGACGTGCGGCGCTTCCGCGCGTGCGAGCCCGTGCGCGCGCGGCCGCCGAGCGTGTTCCGTCGTCTCGCGCTCTTCGTGCGGCGTCGGCGCGCGCTCGCCGCGGCCGCCGTGCTCGTCGCGCTCGCGCTGGCGGGAGGATCGACGGCGGCGCTCGTGTCCGCGGTGCGTGCGCGCGACGCGCTCGCTGCGGAGACCCGCGCGCGCGCGCGGGCCGAGCGCGTGCTCGCTCTGCACGAGCGCATCTTCGCCGCCTACCGTCCGGGCAACGCGCTCGGTCGCGAGGTCGACGTCCGCGCGGTGCTCGACGGCGCGCTCGCAGCCTGCGAACGCGAGCTCGCCGGCGATCCGAGCGCGCTCGCCGAGATGCTTGGCGTGCTCGCGGCCACGCGCACCGAGCTCGGCGATCTCGCGCGGGCGAAAGAGCTCTTCGAGCGCGCGCTCGAGCTCGCGCCCGTGCGCGAAGACGGCTCCGTCGACGCGCCGCTGCGCTCGAGCTTCGCGTACGCGCTGATCCAACTCGGTGAGCGCGACCGCGCGCGGAGCGAACTCGAGCAGGCGCTGCCCGTCCTGCGCGCCGACCCGGCGGCGCGTGCCGAGCTGGGGCTCGCGTTGTACCGCGCGTCGGAGCTCGCACGCCTTTCAGGCGACGCAGTATCCGCGCGCGCGCGGCTCGACGAGGCGCTCGCGCTCTGCGGCGACGAGCGAACCGTCTTGCGCGCGCGTGTACTCGAGCAGCTCGGAGCGGTCGAGTACCGCGCGCGCGACCTCGCCCGCGCCGAGGAGCTGCACCGCGAGGCGCTCGCGATCGGCGGCGAGCGGCTCCCCGAGCTCCACCCCGCGCGCGCTTCGATGGAGAACAGCCTCGCGGGCGACCTCTTCGAACGCGGCAAGGTGCAGGAGGCGCGCGAACATTGGGAGCGCGCGCTCGCCACGTTCGAGCAGGTGCTGGACGCGACGCACCCCGACCTCGCGACCGTGCTCGGGAACCTCGCGCTGGCGCGCGAGCGCACGGGCGACCTCGACGGCGCGATCGAGCTGCACGAGCGCGCGCTCGCGGCGCGGCGCGCGGCGCTGGGCGAGGCGCACCCGCGGGTCGCGGGCACGCTGCGCAATCTCGCGATGGCGTGCCTCGCGCGGAAGGACCTCGCGCGCGCCGAGGCCTGCGCGCGCGACGCGATCGCGGTCGACGAGCGCGCGTGCGCGCGCCCCGGCGCACCGTGCGATGGCGCGGACCTGGGGCAGGACTACTTGACGCTCGGCATCGTCTTGCGCGAGCGGCGCGACCTCGACGGCGCCATGCGCGCGGCGCAAGAGTGCGTGCGGCAGCTCCGCGCGGCGCTCCCCGCGGGGCACGCCGATCTGGCGCAACCGCTGACGCTGCTCGGGAGCACGCTCGTCGACCTCGGGCGCGCGGCGGAGGCCGAGCCGCTCCTGCGCGAAGCGCTCGAGCTGCGCCGCGCGAAGTTGCCGGGGAGCTGGCTCGCGGCGAACAGCGCGAGCGTGCTCGGCGGGGCGCTGGTCGAGCTCGGGCGGCACGCGGAAGCGGAGGAGCTGCTCGCGCCCGCGGCCGAGGCGCTGGCGAAGGCGCTCGGCCCGCGTGATTTCCGCGTGCGCGACGCCTGGAAGCGCCTCGCGACACTGTTCGAGCGCACCGGCCGCACGGAGAGCGCCACGGAGCTGCGCGAACGCGCCGCCGGTCCGTGAGCCGGCGCCTGCGGAGCGCTCGCGGCCGTGCGCTTTCGTGCGCGGCCGGAATCGAACCACCCCGCACGGCGTGGCCGCGAGAATTCGCGGCACACGCCGTGCGGCCCGAGGGCGTCCTGTTGGCTCGTGCTGCGCCCGCGGTGGCGATCACCACGTCAGCCGGACGCCATTCGTGACGTTGAAAGTGGCCGGCAGGCAGAAGGTGCTCGCGGCATTGCGATAGTAGGTCTGGTAGGAGCGCACGACGCCGCTGCCCGGCGTCACGAGACCGCGCGTCGCGACGGACGGGTCGCCCGGCAAGGGGAAGTCCGAGGCTCCGGCGACGTTGGTCCTCGTCCGCAGTCGGATCAGGTTCCCTCCGGCGCACCGCACGCCGTCGCCGAAGACGAGGTTCGTCACGAGGTCGCCCTGCAAGTAGATGCAAGCGGAGCTCGCGGGCATGCCCGAGCCGTGCAGGATCAAGGTGTCGAGCGAAGGCTCGCCCGTGCCGGTGAGCAGCGCTCCCGCCGGGTTCGTCGAGTTCGCGCAGCCGCGGCCGGGGTCCCCTGAGTTGCCGCAGGGGCAGGCGAGGGAGTCGAGCTCCTCGGCCGCGACGTTCTGCGCCGTCGTCCCGGAGATCGAGTCGAAGGTCCCGCCGACGTGGAGCCGGTTCGTGCTGCCGCCGCCGATGCCGCTCGCCAGGCACAGCGACTGGGCGCGTCCCACGGAGACTCCGGAGCGGACGCCGCCTGCGGGGAGCATGACGTGCGATCCGTCGAAGGAGGCGAGGCCCTCGGCGGGGCGACCGCTCACCGACGCAAAGCTGCCCGCCATGTACAGGAGTCCAGGCTGCCCCGTCGCCGCCGGGACGACCGCGAAGTCGTCGATCGTGCCGCTGACTCCGAACAGGAACGAGTCCGAGAGCCGCGTCAGGCCCGCCGGGCCGCCGACGTAGAGGTCCGAGGCCTGCGGGCCAGCGCCGTCCGGGTCGAACTCGGCGAGCGCGGAAAGGCCCGCGCTGAGTTGCAGCACTTGGGTCCACGTCGCCGAGGGGCCCTGGCCCGAGCTTCGGTAGAGACCCGCCGCGGCACCGCCGCCCGTCGCGACCCCGGCGTGGAGGTTCGATTGGTAGGTGGCGAAGCAGGTCACGCCTTGGGTGCCGCTGACCATCCCAGCCGAGCTCCAGCTGAATCCGTCCCAGAGCGCGATGCGGGTCGCCGTCGTGCCCCCCGCGCTCGTGAAATCGCCGCCGACGAACAACGCCGGCGGACTCCCGAACACGGTCAGCGCATGGACGGTGTCGTTGAGCCCGTTCTGAGCTCCTGAGCCCAGGCCTTGCCACGCCGCACCATCCCAACGGGCGATGCGGCGTGCGTTCTGTCCGCCGCCCGCACCGGCGGGGCTCTGCGTGAACATCCCGCCGGCATAGAGCACGGCCGGGTTTCCGCCGGGCCCGTCGAGGTCCGCGCCGACGAGCGCGTTCACGGCGCCGTTGTTGAGCGTCCCGAGGGCCGACCACGACGTGCCGTTCCAGACCGAGACGCCCGTGTCGGTCCCGGCGACGAGCTCTGGCCCCGTGCCGAAATCGAAGGCGATCAGGGCGCGGACGGGGCTCGCAAGACCGGTCGCCATCGCCGTCCAGTCCGCGGAGTCCCAACCGTCCCCGAAGCACATGGGACTGCCGGCGAAGAGGTCGAGCGTGGCCGTGTTGCTCGTCGTCGAACCGCCGCACGCGTCCGTCACGAGCACGTCGTAGGCGCCGAGATCGGCCGCGGACACGGAGGCGAGCGTCAGCGTGATCGACGGGCCGGCGCTCGACCCGCTGCCTCCCGGAAGCGCCGTGCCGTTGCGGCGCCACTGATAGGCGAAGGGCGGCGGCCCCGTGACGGTGACGACGAACGACGCCGCCTGTCCGGGCACGGCGATCTGGTTCGTCGGCTGGGACGTGATCGTCGCCGCGCCTCCCTGGCATTCGTCCGGGATCAGATCGCCGTTGCAGTCGGCTTCGCACGCGTCGACGAGGCCGTCGTTGTCGCAGTCGACGTAGAGACCGGTCATCACGTACGCGGCTCCCGCATTGGGCGCGCTGTTGTCGGCCTGGTCGCCGTCGACGCCCGTGGCGGCGCTGGCTTCACCCACGGCGCTGACCACGAAGTAGTCGACCAGCGGGGAGTTCGCGGGCGTCGTGTAGCTCTGGCTGATCGCGACGCTCCAGCCGAATCCATCGAACGCGTTCGGGTTGGAGGCTTTGACGTAGGTGAGCGGCCTCCAGGTCGTGCCGCAGCGGCCGAACACGTAGGCCGAGCCCGCGTCAGGAACGCTGTTGTCGGTCTGGTCCCCGTTGATGCCGGCCGATCCGCCGTACTCCCGTGGGGCGGTCACGACGATGCGCTCGCCTTGGACGGCGACCCCGCCGCCGAACAGGTCGAGCGAATCGGTATTGGTCGCCTTGAGGTAGGCCTGCTGCACCCACGATCCTGCAGCGTGCGAGAACACGTAGGCCGCGCCGGAGCGAGGGGCGCCGTTGTTCGACTGATTGCCGTCGACTCCGGTCGCCGTGCTGCTTTCGCCCCGCGCTCCGACGACGGCGGTCAGGCCGTCGACAGCGATGGAGGAACCGAACCGGTCCGCGGCGTCGGGGGTCGAGGCCTTGATGTACGCCTCCTGCGACCATCCGCCGATCGGTCGCGAGAAGGCGTAGACCGCGCCCGACGCCGGCATGCTGTTGTCGGTTTGGTTGCCGTTGAGGCCCATTGCGCCGCTGGACTCTTCATCCGCGCCGACGAGCAGCACGGGCAGACCTGCTTGGTCGCCGAGCGCCAACGAGACACCAAAGCTGTCGCCCGCGTTGGTGTTCGAGGCCTTGACGTAGGCCTCCTGCGACCAATGGGCGCCATCGAAGTGGAAGACGTAGACCGCTCCGGAGTCCAACCCGGAATTGTCGGCCTGGTTGCCGTCGATGCCCGTCGCAAGGCTGCGCTCGTGGGGCGCGGCAATCGCGATGCGGTTCTTCCACAGCGCGACACGCTCTCCAAAGTGGTCTCCGGTGTCGGTGTTCGACGCCTTCAGGTACGCGACCTGGGTCCACGTCGTTCCCGAGCGTCGGTACACGTACGCGGCGCCGCATTCGAGCCCCAGATCGTTCTGCGGTCCGTCCACGCCCAGCGACGAGCCGTCCTCCGAGATCGCGCCGACGACGGCGAACTCGTCATCGAGGGCCACCGAGAACCCGAACCAGTCGTTCGCGCCGGTGTTGCTGGCCTTGAGGTAGGCCTCCTGGACCCAAGTCGCGCCGTTGCGCCGGAAGATGTAGGCCGCGCCGGACGCCGGCGCGCTGTTGTCGTTCTGATTGCCGTTGACCCCCGTGGCCGCGCTCGATTCGAACGGCGCTCCGACGAGGATCCGGTCCTCGAACGCGGCGATCGAGTCCCCGAACGCGTCGCTGGCATCCGTGTTCGAGGCCTTCAGGTAGGCCTGCTGCACGGTGGGGTCGATCTCCAGCGGGTACTGCGCGCCGCGCACGTCGACCCACAGTCGCAGCGCGGTCGAGTCGACGTCGATCCAGGCGTCGAGCGCTTGTCCGCTGGCGTCGAATACGGCGAGTCCGGCGTAGTCGAGGACCGGTGCGCCCTCCGCGTCGACGAAGCGCACAGCGCGCGTGCGCGTCGCGGCCAGCGGACGCAATTCGCCGTTCCAGGACAGCGTCCAGACCAGGAAATCGTTCGTGCCCGCCGGCGGTGCGAGCACGGTGAAGCCGTGCTCCAACCCCGCGGGTGCGTTGTCCCACCACTCGAGCAACGCGTCGTCCCATTCGTGCACGAGGCGCGTGCCCTCGCGCCGCGTCGCGATCGGCGTCTCCAGACGGCGCGGGTTCTCGGCGCTGCCATACGATTCGAGCTGCAAGCCCCAACTCCAGGCTCCGTCGCGCGGCTCGACTCGCAGGGCCGCTGCGTGGAACTCGGCTCGCCAACGCTGTGCGGGGAGCGAGAGTCCGAAACCGCCCTCCGCCTCGCGGGGCGTTCGCGCCGCTTCGTCCCGGGCCGCGAGGAGCGCCGACGAGGTCGTTGCATCGACAGAGCGTCGTGTCGCCGCGTCAGTGCACCGTGCCGGTTCCTGCGCGTGGCTGCTCCCGTGCGCGGCGCCCGCCAGGACCAGCAGGGAACTCATGCTGCCGAAGTAGCGGATCCAGAACGTGAGCACGGAAGCGGACGGACGAAGCGGGGGGGGCAGCACGGTGAGATCTCCGAAGGGTGTGTCGGCGCGGACCGAGTGAGCGAGATCGGACGGGGTCGCGCCGCGAGCCGGGAAGGCTCGAATTAGAGGGGAGTCCGTGGCGATCGCCAGCGGTTCCACCGGAAATCCTCGCCCCTGGCGCAAGTACGGGCGCCCCTCGCGCTCGCCGACGCGGCTTCAGGACCCGGAGCGCTGAACGGCGATCGACACGAGCGCTCGTGTCGCCTCGCGCGCCCAGGGCTCGGGCGCGCGCCGGGTCCACGAACAACTCGTCCTCAAGCGCGCGGGCTTCGACGCAGGTAGCTCCCGCGCCCCGGCTTCGCGTTGCACGCGCCCTTCTCGACGATCACCTCGCCGCGCGACATCACGATCAACGGCGCGCCCTGGCACGTGCGGCCCTCATACGGGTTGTAGTCGACGTTCATGTGGTGCGTCTTCACGCTCCACGTGATGACGCCCTTCGGGTCCCACACGACGAGGTCCGCGTCGCTGCCGACCGCGACCGTGCCCTTCCGCGGGAAGAGCCCGAAGATCTTCGCGGGCGACGTCGACGTGATCTCGACGTAGCGGTTCATCGTGATGTTCTTCGCGACGACGCCGCCGTCCCACAGGAGGCTCATGCGCGTCTCGATGCCCGGGGCGCCGTTCGGGATCTTCGAGAAGTCGTCCTTGCCGAGCTGTTTCTCCGTCTTCATGCAGAACGGGCAGTGGTCGGTCGAGACGGCTTGGAGATCGTTGGAGCGCAGCCCGCGCCACAGCTCCTTCTGCTTCTCCTTCGCGCGGAGCGGCGGGCTCATCACGTACTTGGCGCCCTCGAAGCCGGGCTCCTCGTAGTTGTCGTAGGAGAGGAACAGGTACTGCGGGCACGTCTCGGCGAACGCAGGGAGGCCGCGGTCGCGCGCGAGCGTCACTTGCTCCAGCGCTTCCGCCGCGGAGAGGTGCACGATGTACACGGGGACGTCGGCGACCTCGGCGAGGCAGATCGCGCGGTGCGTCGCTTCGGCCTCGAGGCGCGCGGGGCGCGTCAGCGCGTGCCACTTCGGCGCCTTGTGGCCCTTCGCGACGGCCTGCTCGATCAGGACGTCGATCACGGGGCCGTTCTCGGCGTGCATGCAGATCGTCGCGCCGATCTCGCCCGAGCGCTGCATCGTGCGGAAGATGCTCGCGTCGTCCATGTAGAAGACGCCCGGGTACGCCATGAAGAGCTTGAAGCTCGTGACGCCCTCGCGAACCATCGCTCCCATCTCCTCGCGCAAGGCCGGCGTCGACTCGCGCAAGATCATGTGGAAGCCGTAGTCGATCACGGCCTTGCCCTCGGCCTTCTTCATCCACGTGTCGAAGGCCGCGCGCATCGTCCCGCCGCGCTCCTGGATCGCGAAGTCGATCACGGTCGTCGTGCCGCCGTGCGCCGCCGCGATCGTGCCCGTCCTGAAGTCGTCGACGGAGAACGTGCCGCCGAACGGCATGTCGAGGTGCGTGTGCGCGTCGATGCCGCCTGGGATCACGTACTTGCCCGTGGCGTCGATCGTGCGATCGACGGGCGTCGCGAGCTTCGTCCCGATGGCGGAGATCGTCTCGCCGTCGACGAGCACGTCGGCCGTGTAGGTGTCCGTGGCGGTGACGATCGTTCCGTTCTTGATGAGCGTCTTCATGCGGGCTCCGAGGTTGGCGAACCGCGGGGAGACTACCAATGACTCGGTACCGATGTCCTGCGGAGTTTCGGCATGTGGACGATGCTCGGCGAGGCGCGTAGGCTTGCCCACGGCATGCAACGCTCCGTCGTGAACTTCGTCGAGCGCTCACCCGACGTGCTGGCGGGCGCGCTCGTGTTCCGCGGCACGCGCGTCGAGGTCCAGGCGCTCTTCGACTACGTCGAGAGCGGCGATCGACTCGCGGACTTCTTGGAGGACTTCCCGAGCGTGACGCGGGCGCAGGCGGTCGGCACGCTGGCGTTGGTGCGGGAGCTGCTTCGCGGTCATGCGCGTGCTCCTTGACGAGTGGACGCCGGGAGCCGTCCTCCATGTCCAAGCCTGATCCGACGCGCGGCCCGTCGTCCGCGGAGAAACGCATCGAGCGCGTCGACGCGCGCGCGGGCTACGACCGGTGGGCGCCGACCTACGACGCGACGCCGAACCCGGTGGTCGCGATGGACGCGCGCGTGACGATCGCGCGCCTCGCGCCCAAGGCGGGGAGCGCGTGCTCGACGCGGGCTGCGGCACGGGGCGCAACCTAGCCAAGCTCGTCCCGTCGGGCGCGCGCTGCACAGGCGTCGATTTCTCGGAGGGCATGCTCGCGATCGCGCGGGAGCGCTTCCCGGCGCTCGATCTCTTCGTCGCGGACCTGCACGCGCCGCTTCCGTTCGCGGACGCGAGCTTCGACGCCGTCTTGTGCGCGCTCGTCGCGGAACACCTGCGCGAGGTCGACACGTGCCTCGCCGAGTTCCGCCGCGTGCTGGCGCCCGGTGGTCGGCTCGTGTTCAGCGTCTACCACCCGCGCATGGCGGAGTCGGGCAAGGAGGCGAACTTCGAGCAGGACGGCGTCGAGTACCGCCTCGGCGCGGTGCGCCACTCCCTCGACGACTACCGCGCCGCCTTTGCGCGCGCGGGCTGGCGCGACGTCGCGTTCGAGGAGCACGCGGGCGACGAGGAGCTCGCGCGGGAGCTCCCGATTGCGCGGCGGTACGTCGGGTTCCCGCTCTTGCTCGTCGTCGCGGCGCGGCGGTGAGGCGGGCGCCGTCGGGCGTGCGCCGTCGGCGATGCAGGTTCGATCGCCCCCGCGATGGCGTCGCCCGCGAATCCTCGGAGCGTCGTGAGGGGGTCGCGTTCGAACGCGAACCTCGGCGTGTTCACCGCTTCGGACTGCTGCCGAGGTGCAAGCGTAATTGACATTTAGACGTCTAAATGGAAAGTACGGTTGCACGTCGGAGGGGCCGTCCGGTCCCGTCCCGCGCCGATCTCCCTGCTGAACCAGTCGACTTCTCCACGATGCAGCTCTCCAAGCGATGCGAGTACGCGCTCCGCGCCCTGATCGACATCGGCATCGCGCACGAGATGGGGCGCGATCTGCTCCCGATCGCGGAGCTCGCCAAGCACGAGCGCATCCCGCTCAAGTTCCTCGAGCAGATCCTGCTCCAGCTGAAGACGGCGGGGTACCTCGACAGCAAGCGGGGGAAGGGCGGCGGGTACGCGCTCAAGAAGCCGCTCCAGCTCGTCCGCATCGGCGACGTCGTCCGCCAGATCGACGGCCCTTTGGCCCCGATCCGCTGCGCGAGCGTGACGGCCTACGAGCGCTGCTCGTGCCCGGACGAGGAGCACTGCGGCCTGCGGATGCTGATGGTCGACGTCCGCAACTCGACGGCGGGGATCCTGGACCAGCACACGCTCCAGGACGTCGTCCAGGACACGCTGCGCGCCTTGAAGAAGGACCGCAAGACCCCGCCGTTCCGGGTCTGAGGCCCGTCCAGGCTTCCCCAACGGCCCGTTCCGGCCCCTCCCGCCACGCTCCCGAAGGCTCCGCAGATTTTCTCGACGGCTCATATTGCCGACCAAATCGGTCGACAATAGACTTCGAGTACGAGCCCGCGCGCGGCCTCCCATTCCACGCGCCGGCCCGGCCGATCTCCTGATCCTCGGACCGCCGGCGGGCCCACGAGCCCGCCGGCCGCATCGGAGCCCTCTCATGCGCCTCGTCACCCTCGTCGCCGCGTTCTCCGTCCTCGCCGCCGCCGCGCTCCCCGCCCGCACCCCGGCCCCCGCGGACAAGGTCACGCTGCTCAACGTCTCGTACGACCCGACGCGCGAGTTCTACGCCGAGTTCAACCGCGCCTTCGCCGAGCACTGGAAGGCGACCGCGGGCCAGGAACTCGAGGTCCAGCAGTCCCACGGCGGCTCGTCGAAGCAGGCGCGCTCCGTGATCGACGGTCTCGAGGCCGACGTCGTGACGCTGGCGCTCGCGTACGACGTCGACGCGATCGCGGAGAAGGGGAAGTTGCTCGCCGCCGACTGGCAGGCGCGCCTCCCGCACCACAGCGCGCCGTACACGTCGACAATCGTCTTCCTCGTCCGCAAGGGGAACCCGAAGGGCCTGAAGGACTGGGGCGACCTCGTGAAGCCCGGCGTCGAAGTGATCACGCCGAACCCGAAGACGTCGGGCGGCGCGCGCTGGAACTACCTCGCGGCGTGGGGCTTCGCCTTGAAGCGCGAGCTCGGTGACCTGAAGCGCGTGAACGACCCGGCGTCCGCCGACGCCGCGAAGGCCGCGGACGAGAAGGCGCGCGCGTTCCTCGCGGAGCTCTACCAGCATGTCCCCGTGCTCGACTCGGGCGCACGCGGCTCGACGACGACCTTCGCGCAGCGCGGGATCGGCGACGTGCTGCTCGCGTGGGAGAACGAGGCGTTCCTCGCGCTGAAGGAGTTCGGCGCGGAGGGCTTCGAGATCGTAGTCCCGTCCACGAGCATCCTCGCCGAGCCGACCGTCGCCGTCGTCGACGCGGTCGCGAAGAAGCACGGGACGGAGCGCGTCGCGAAGGCCTACCTCGACTACCTCTACACGCCCGCGGGCCAGGCGCTCGCCGCGAAGCACTTCTTCCGGCCGACGAACGTCGAGGGCGTGCCGAAGGCAGACCTCGAGCGCTTCCCGAAGCTCGAGCTCTTCACGATCGACGCCGTGTTCGGCGGCTGGAAGCCGGCGCAGAAGCGCCACTTCGACGACGGCGGCGTGTTCGACGCGATCTACGCGCCGAAGCGGTGACCGCGGCGTCCGCGAGCGCGACATGGCGACGAGCACGAAGCGCCGCGTGCTGCCCGGGTTCCGATGGACCCTGGGCTTCACGATCGCGTACTTGCTCGCGATCGTGCTGATCCCGCTCTCCGGGCTCTTCGTGAAGACGGCGACGCTCGGCTGGGACGAGTTCGTCGCCGCCGTCGCGAGCGAGCGTGCGCTCGCCTCGTACCGCCTGACGTTCGGCGCGTCGCTCGTCGGCGCGCTCGTCAATGTCGTCTTCGGTTCGATCGTCGCGTGGGTGCTCGTGCGCTACCGCTTCCCGGGGAAGCGCGTCGTCGACGCGATCGTCGACCTGCCCTTCGCGCTGCCGACGGCGGTGTCGGGCATCGCGCTCACCGCGATTTACGCGAAGAACGGCTGGATCGGGCAGTGGCTCGAGCCGCTCGGGATCCGCGCCGCGTACTCGCCGCTCGGCGTCGCGCTCGCGCTGACGTTCATAGGCCTGCCGTTCGTCGTGCGCACGCTCCAGCCCGCGCTGCTCGACCTCGAGCCCGAGCTCGAGGAGGCGGCCGCTTCCCTCGGCGCGTCGCGGCTGACCACCGTGCGCCGCGTGATCCTGCCGGCGGTCCTGCCCGCGCTGCTCACGGGCTTCGCGATGGCGTTCGCGCGCGCGCTCGGCGAGTACGGCTCCGTCGTATTCATCTCGGGCAACATGCCGATGAAGACCGAGATCGCGTCGCTGCTCATCGTCACGAAGCTCGAGCAATACGACTACCCCGGCGCGACCGCGATCGCGGTCGTCCTGCTCGGCGCGTCGTTCGTCGTCCTGCTCGCGATCAACCTGCTGCAGCGTTGGGCGGGACGCCTCTCCGCCGCGAGGGCCTGACGTGGAGCCCTCGACGACGTCGCGCGCGCGCCGCGGACTCTCCGAGCCCGCGTGGGTGCGCGTCGTGCTGATCGCGATCGCGCTCCTGTTCCTGGGGCTCTTCCTGTTCGTGCCGCTCGCCGCCGTGTTCACGGAGGCGCTGCGCAAGGGCTTGGGCGCCTGGTTCGCCGCGCTGCGCGAGCCCGCCGCCGTGAGCGCGATCCGTCTGACGTTGATCGCTGCGGCGATCTCGGTGCCGTTCAACCTCGCGTTCGGCCTCGCCGCGTCGTGGGCGATCGCGCGCTTCGAGTTCCGCGGGAAGAGCGTCCTGACGACGCTGGTCGACCTGCCGTTCGCGGTGTCGCCCGTGATCGCGGGCCTCGTGTTCGTGCTGCTCTTCGGCCTGCAGGGCTGGTTCGGCGGCTGGCTCGCGGCGCACGACGTGAAGGTGCTGTTCGCCGTGCCCGGGATCGTGCTCGCGACGACGTTCGTGACGTTCCCGTTCGTCGCGCGCGAGCTGATTCCGCTGATGCAGGAGCAGGGCGCCGAGGAGGAGCTCGCCGCGCTGTCGCTCGGCGCGAGCGGGTGGCAGGTCTTCCGCCGCGTGACCCTGCCCAAAGTCCGTTGGGCGCTCTTCTACGGCGTGATCCTGTGCAACGCGCGTGCGATGGGCGAGTTCGGCGCGGTCTCGGTCGTGTCGGGCCACATCCGCGGGAAGACGAACACGATGCCGCTGCACGTCGAGATCCTCTACAACGAGTACGACTTCGTCGGCGCGTTCTCGGTCGCGTCGCTCTTGGCCCTCTTGGCGCTCGTCACGATCGTGGTGAAGTCCTGGGTCGAGCACGCGGAAGCGCGCCGCGCGGGCTCGAAGGAGGAGAGCGCATGAGCATCGAGCTCCGCGGGGTCTCGAAGACGTTCGGCGCGCGCCGCGTGCTCGACCGCGTCTCGCTGCAGGTGCCGGACCGCCGCCTCGTCGCGCTGCTCGGACCGTCCGGATCGGGGAAGACGACGCTCCTGCGCATCGTCGCCGGCCTCGAGTTCCCCGACGACGCGGGCGGCCGGGACTCGGGCGCGGGGCGCGTGCTCCTGCACGGCGAGGACGTGACGGATCGTCCGGTGGGGGAGCGGCGGATCGGCTTCGTCTTCCAGCACTACGCGCTCTTTCGCCACCTCGACGTGTTCGAGAACGTCGCGTTCGGGCTGCGCGTGCGCCCGCGCCGCGAGCGGCCGAGCGAGGACGAGATCGAAGCGCGCGTGCGGCGCCTGCTCGCGCTCGTGCAGCTCGACGACCACGCGCGCCACCGGCCGAGCGAGCTCTCGGGCGGCCAGCGCCAGCGCGTGGCGCTCGCCCGCGCGCTCGCCATCGAGCCGCGCGTGCTGCTGCTCGACGAGCCGTTCGGCGCGCTCGACGCGCAGGTGCGCCACGAGCTGCGGCGCTGGCTGAAGCGGCTGCACGAGGAGATCCACGTGACGAGCCTCTTCGTCACGCACGACCAGGAGGAAGCGCTCGAGGTCGCCGACGAGGTCGTCGTGCTCGACGCAGGCCGCATCGAGCAGGTCGGCACGCCCGACGACGTCTACCACCGGCCCGCGACCGAGTTCGTGATGGGCTTCCTCGGCCGCGTCGACCGCTTCGAGGGCGAAGTCGAGGACGGCCGCGCGCGCTTCGGCCCGTGGACGCTCGACGTGTCGGTGCGCGGCGGCGGACGGCGCGCCGCGCGCTTCTTCCTGCGTCCGCACGACTGGGAGCTCGACGTCGAGCCGCGTCATCCGTCCGCGGCGCGTGCGCGCGTGCGCGAGCTCCACTCCGCCGGCGCGATCGTGCGCGCGGAGCTCGAGCTCGAATCGGGCGTCACGGTGCTCGCGGAGCTCTCGCAGCGGCGCCTCGGCGTGCTCGGGCTCGTCGAGGGCGGCCGCGTGCTCGTGTGGCCGCGCAACTTCCGCTGGCTCACGGATGACGCCCGCGTGCCCGTGGTCGAGTCGACGGCGGCCGAGGGCTCGCGCGTCCTCCCGCTCTGAACCCTCCCCGTGTCCTGGGCCCGGCCGCGGTTGAGCGGTAAGGCGCGCCCGCGCGGGAGTGCTGTCCGAAAAGGGCGAGGCCCCGGAGCCGCCTTCGCGCGCTACCACGTCAACGTCACCCCGTTCGACGTGTTGTACCCGAGCAACGGATCGCAGAACGCCTGCGGCAAGTTCCGGAACCACAGCTGGTAGTCGAACCGTCCCGTGCCGGCGCCGTGGTTCAGGTGGAAGATCACCTTCCCGTCGTGCGCGGTCGTGTTCGAGAGGCGCTGGATCGTGCCGCCCAGGCACAGGAGCCCGTCCCCGAACACGACGCCGTTCGCGATCTGGCTCGCGGTGCTCGCGCGCAGCGCGAAGACGAGCGGGGCGCTGCTCGCGGGGAAGTTCATCCCGACGAGATCGACCGAGCCGCCGCCCAGACCGTTCGGCGCGAAGTTCAACGCGGCGAGGCACACGCCGCCCGTCGCCTGCGCGATGTCGCAGCCGTGGCCCGCGAGGCCGACGTTGCCGCACGGGCACGGCGTGATGCTGCCGTCCCCGGAGCAGAACGGCGTACCGGCGCTCGGCGCGCTCACCACCGTGATCGAGCCGAACGCGAAGTCGCCGTTGCCGCACTGGTCGGCGGCCGACACGAGGATCTGCGTCGTCTTGCCCGGCGCGCAGTCGGCCGGGAGCACCGGCGGAATCGTGAAGGAGACCTGCGCGGTCGAGCACGCGTCCGTCGCGGAGATCTGCGCGGCCCACGCCTGCACGGCGGGGTGGCTCGACAGGACGCATCCGTCCGTCACGCCGTTGATCACGAGCGCCGGCGGAACGTGGATCGTCGGCGCGTCGGCGTCGACGCGCGAGATGAACTGCGAGCACGTGTTCAGGTTCCCGGCCTCGTCCACCGCGTTCCAGATGCGCTCGATCGTGACCAGCGTGATGCTCGGCGGGCAGTTGCCGGGGTGCACCACGTCGACGTAGCCGATCGCTGGGTTCGCATCGCAGTTGTCCGTCGCCGTGGCCGTGCCCGTCGCCGAGGGCGCGATCGAGGCCGTGCAACCGACCTGCGTGTTCGGCGGACAGACGAGCTGCGGTGGCGTGAAGTCCCCGCCGAGCTCGGGGTCGTTGTCGTAGTAGATGTCCGTGCCGACCGTGTCGGTGCCGCACGTCTGGCCGCCGGCCCACGTCATGTGCGCGGTGCAGCCGCCGAACGCGATCCCGTTGTACTCGCCGATGCGGCGCGTGATCGGAGCTCCGACCGCGCACTGGCCGACCGCGCAGCAGAAGCGGCAGCTCGTCGACACCGCCGGATCGAACGGGTTGTCGTTGACGATGAGCGACGGCAGCCACGAGACGCCGTCGTCCCAGCTCACGCGCGCCCGGACGTTCAGGAGGAAGTCCGTGCCGCTGCCCGTCGTGTTGCCGCGCGCGTCGTACCACATCACGCCGATCGCTCCCGTGGTCGGGTCGATCGCGGCGGTGGGGAGCACCGTCAGCGTTCCCGCCGGCGCGTCGTCGATGCGCACGGGCGCGCTCCACGTCGCGCCGAAGTCGTTCGAGCGCGTGAAGACAACGTCCGCGGCGTCGCCCGAGTCGACATCGTCGTCGGGGTCGTCGTTGCAGACGACGTAGATCCGCCCCGGCACGAAGGGATCGGCGAGGATCCACGGCTGGACGGAGCCGATGAGCCAGTACGTGGCCCCCGGGATCACGCCGTTCCCGAGGTGCTGCACGTTCCACGTCATGTCCGCGGTCCCGGCGGGGAACGGGTCGGTCGCCGTCTTCGTGAACGATGCGCCGCCGTTCGTCGAGCGGTGGAGCACGACGCCGCCCGTGACGCCGTCGGGGACGTTGCGCCCCGTACCGTCGAGGAAGCCGCTCTGCGCGTGGTAGCCGACGTACACGTCGTGGTTCGGCGCGACGGTGTTGTGCACGGGCCACACGCGGTTGCCCTCGCCCGCGACCGACAGCAGGATCGCCGCCGACCACGTCGCTCCCGAGTCGGTCGAGAACGTCGTGTAGACCTGCCACGGCTCCTGGTCGATGTCGATCCAGGTCACGTACAGGCGGTCGGTGTACAGGCTGCTCCCGGGGTGGAAGTCGGCCGCGATCCACTCCTTGTCCGTCACGTTCGGCGAGCCGACGCCGGCCGCCGCCGACACGTTCACCGGGCCCACGAACGCGACGAAGCTGTTCCCCGCGCGCTGCCAGCCCGAGATGAACACGTCACGTCCCGATCCGCATCCGGTCGCCGTCGAGGGGCAGCTCGTGCACGTGAACCCCGCGTTCACGCGCCGGCCGAGGTACGTCAGGAAGAGGCGCCCCTGGCTGTCGAACGCGAGGCTCGGATCGCCGGCGCCGCAGAAGCCCGCGGCGCTGGGCGTCGGCGCCGGAACCGTCCCGGTCAGCGTCTGCGTGAACGAGTTGCCGCCGTCGAAGGAGACCGAGATCGAGCTCCCTTGCGCGACCGCGACGACGTTCGCGTCGTTGGGGTCGACGGCGATGGTCGGCTCCCACGTCTGGCCGAGGCAGGTGTCCGTCCCGGGCGAGAAGCTCGCGCTCGGCAGCGGCGGATCCAGGTCGAGGTCGGGGTTCGACCGCAGGTCGCCCGGCGGCAGGGGGGCGATCGCCGGGGCGGGCGCCTGCGCGTGGAGCACGGACGCGACGGAGATGGAAAGGAAGAGCGGGAGCAGTGCGCGCAGGGGGGGCATGGGTTCACCTCGTCCCTGGACGCCGCGATCGCGTCGTCCGGCCGACAGGGATTCCGTAGATTCCTCAGAGAAAGGTCCCGGGCACGGAGGAGAGCCGGCACGGGGCCGCGCCAAGCGTACCCGGCGGGGCTGCGGCGGGGGGCTTTCGCGGGTCCGCTGTATTCGACCCGCCCTTGGCACGAACGGCACCCGAGCGGAGACTGTCCGCCCTCCATGGCCCCCTTCACCGATCAAGAGATCCTCGAAACGGTGCGCATGATCGAGCTCGAGACGCTCGACATCCGCACGACGACGCTCGGCATCAGTCTGTTCGACTGCGCGGACCCGGACGTCGACAAGGCGTGCGAGAAGATCTACGCGAAGATCGTGCACCACGGGAAGGACCTGGTGCGCGTCGCGAGCTCCGTCTCGGCCGACTTCGGCGTGCCGATCGTCAACAAGCGCATCGCGACGACGCCGATCGCGCTCGTCGCGGCGGCGTCGGCGACGGACGACCTCGTGCCGTTCGCGCGCGCGATGGACGCGGCGGCGGAGCGCTGCGGCGTCGACTTCATCGGGGGCTTCACCGCGTACGTGCAGAAGGGCTTCACGCCCGCCGACCGCGCGCTCTTCCGCTCGATCCCGGCGGCGCTCGCGGAGACGAAGCGCGTGTGCAGCTCGGTCTCGCTCGCGAGTTCGCGCGCCGGCATCAACATGGACGCCGTCAACCTGTTCGCCGAGGTCGTGCTGCTGACCGCGCGCGCGACGGAGTCCACGGGCGCCCTCGGCTGCGCGAAGCTCGTCTGCTTCTGCAACGCCGTCGAGGACAACCCCTTCGTCGCGGGCGCGCACATCGGGATCGGCGAGCCCGAGACCGTGATCAACGTCGGCGTGTCCGGTCCCGGCGTCGTGCGCTCGGCGCTCGCGCGCCTCGGGCCCGAAGCCGACCTACTCGCCGTCGCCGAGGTCGTGAAGCGCACCGCGTTCAAGATCACGCGCATGGGCGAGCTCGTCGGGCGCGAGACGGCGAAGCGCCTCGGCACGACGTTCGGCATCGTCGACGTGTCGCTCGCGCCGACGCCGGCGGTTGGGGACTCCGTCTCGGACATCCTCGAGCTGATCGGCGTCGACCGCACGGGCGCGCCGGGCACGACGGCGGCGCTCGCGCTGCTCACGGACGCCGTGAAGAAGGGCGGCGCGATGGCGAGCTCGTCCGTCGGCGGGCTCTCGGGTGCCTTCATCCCGGTGTCCGAGGACGCTGGCATGATCCGCGCGGTCGAAGAAGGCGCGCTCTCGCTCGCGAAGCTCGAAGCGATGACGTCGGTGTGCTCGGTCGGCCTCGACATGGTCGCCGTGCCTGGGAACACGAGCGCCGCGACGATCGCAGGCATCGTCGCGGACCAGATGGCGATCGGCATGGTCAACCACAAGACGACCGCCGTGCGCATCATCCCCGTGCCGGGCAAGGGTCCGGGCGAGAAGGTCGAGTGGGGCGGCCTGCTCGGCACCGCGATCGTGCAGGACCCCGGGCGCTTCTCAGCCAACGTGCTCTTCGGCCGCGGCGGGCGCATCCCGGCGCCGCTGCAGAGCTACAAGAACTGATCGAGGAAGCGCGTTCCTGCCTCGCGCATCGGCTTCTCTCTTGGCGCGTTCGGCGTGCACCGATCGTGCTCGGGACGCGGGAACTTCCTGCGCGCCTCAAGAAGCGGATTCCGAGGCGTCGACGGAGGTCGTGCTCACGTGAGGTTTCGGTCGCGCTCGGACCGAGGCCCGCGTGCTGCTCCGCCGCATGCACCGCGCGAAGCCCAGACTCCTCCTCGTCGACGACTCGGACGCCGTTCGAACCGCGCTCGCTTCGATGCTCGCCCCGCGCTACGAGGTGCGCACGGCGAGCACCGCGAGCGAAGCCCTCGACCTCTTGCGCGCGAGCGCCGGCGCGCCGGTGATCGTCAGCGATCAGGAGATGCCCGGCGGGAGCGGGCTCGAGCTCCTGCAGCGCGTCCGCGCGGAGTGGCCCGAGACGATCGGGATCCTGCTCACGGGCCGCGTCGACGCGTGGCTCGCCCAGGCCGCGGTCCAAGGCGGCCACGTGTTCCGCCTCCTCACGAAGCCCTGTTCGTTCGAGACGCTCTCCGCGGCCATCGACGCCGCGCTCGCGCGGCACGACGAGCTGGAACAGCTCGCCGTCGAGGAGGAGCGCGCCGCGTTCGAGCACGCGTCCCTGCGCGGACTGCACGGGCTCCTCGAAGAACGCGTCGAGCTCCAGATGCAGTCGCTCGTGCGGCTGAACGAGCTCGCGGTGCGGCTGAACGGGGCAAGGTCGCTCCAGGACATCGCCCACCTCCTCGCGCAAAGCGTGCACGAGCTGCTCTCCCGCCGCAGCGCTCACGTCCAGGTGTGGGGCGCTCGCCGTGACGCGCCGACGGTGGAGTCGAGCGCGGGCGGTGAGATGTCCGCGCACCTCGCGCTCTTCCCGATCACCACGGTCGACGGGCCGATCGGCGAGATCGCGATCGACGCGGCGCGCTCGCTCACGAAGGTCGAGCGCACGCTCCTGGAGTCCGCC
This sequence comes from Planctomycetota bacterium, assembly GCA_016714045.1. GTDB lineage: Bacteria > Planctomycetota > UBA1135 > UBA1135 > JADJNY01. The sequence goes on from JADJNY010000003.1 coordinate 325,293, forward strand.
TGTGCCGCGGCCGCGGTGGCCGCTCACAACGAGCTGCGTCGGATGGAGCGCGATGCGACGCACCAGGCGCTGATCCTCGGGCTCGCGAGCCTCGCTGAAGCGCGCGACCAGGTCACGGGCCGGCACCTGGAGCGCGTCGCCGCGTACTGCCGCTTGATCGCGGAGGAACTGCGCGCGGACGGCCGCCACGCCGAGCTCCTCGACGACGGTTGGATCGACGACCTCGCGCGCGCGAGCCCGCTGCACGACATCGGCAAGGTCGGTGTGCCCGACTCGATCCTGCTCAAGCCCGGGCGGCTGTCGAGCGCGGAGTGGGAAGTCATGAAACGCCACTCCGAACTCGGCGCGCGCACGCTGGAGCGCGTGCTCGGCGACTCGGGCGAGCACCGGATCCTCCAGCTCGGCCACGAGATCTGCTGGTGCCACCACGAGCGCTGGGACGGCTCGGGCTATCCGCGAGGACTCGCCGGCGAGGCGATTCCACTCTCGGCGCGGATCCTCGCGCTCGCGGACGTGTACGACGCGCTCACGTCCGCGCGGCCGTACAAGCACCCGTGGACGCACGTCGAGGCTGTCGAGTGGATCCGCGAGCACGCGGGCAAGCACTTCGCTCCCGACGTCGCCGACGCGATCCTGCGGCGCGAGGGCGACGCGGCGGCGATTCGCTCGCGCCTCGCGGACGATCCCGACCCGCGGGCGAACGCCGACGAGGTCGCGGAGCGCGCGGCGTAGGAACGGAACGCGCGCGGCGCGAGACGGAGCGCGCCGAGCTCCGCCCGCGAACGTGCGCGCGACGCGGCGGGGGGCGTCGAGCGCGGCGAGCGCCACGGCGAACTCGGCGCAGCGCTCTGGTGCACCGGGCGATCGCCGTTCCGCTGCGTGCCGGGCGCGATCAACCGCGCGCGAGCAGGCGGAGCGCGCGCCGTGGGTAGACGGCGCGCAGACGCATCTCGCCGGACGCCAGCGTGCCGGTGAGCTGGAGTACGCCGCCCTTCTCGAGCTCGAGCCACGCCGGCTGGCGCTCCGGTGCCTCGGCGCTCCACCCGCTCGCGAGCCAGAACGCGAGCGCGCCGAGCCACGGTTCGTGGCCGACGATCGCCATGCGCTCGACGCCCTCCGCTGCGAGGCGCGCGACCAGGGCGTGATCGGGAGCGCGCGCGAGCCCGCCGTCGACGGCCGTCGTGCCGTGCGCCGAGAGCGCGGGGACCAGCGCCTCCGCGGTTTGCACGGCGCGGAGGAGCGGCGAATGGCGCACGTGGTCGAGACCAGCTCCCAGGTGCGCGAGGGCGCGCACGATGCGGAAGCACTGCCGACGACCGCGGGGAGTGAGGGCGCGCGCATCGTCCTCGGCCCCGGGGAGCGGCGCACCCGCGTCGGCGTGTCGAACGAGCCAGAGCTCCACGTCAGCGCCCTCCGTCGTCGGGCCAAGGTCCGTCGGTCGACGCGAGCGCGGTCAAGTGCGCGCGCAGCGCCGGCCAGCGCCCGCGTGCGCGCTCCAGGCCGGCCTCGATGGCGCGCTCGAGATGGCACGCAGGCTCGACGGACAGTCCGGAGGAGCGCGCGCGCTCGAGCGTGCGTGCGAGCAGCGCATCGTCGCAGACGCGGCCGAGGTCGTCCTGGGCGACGCGCACGGGCTCGCAGTGCACGTCGCTCCATTCGAGCGCGTGTCGCAGTCGGCGCAAGCGGCGGCGCAGCCGATGCGCGGACACGCGCACGGTCTCGTCGGCGCCCGTGGTGCGCGCGAAGTCGTCGCCCGCATGACGCGCGCGCCGCGACAACTCGGCGAGCGCGCGGCGAGCGGCGTCGTCGTCGGGATCGGGCAGCCGCTCCAGCGCCTCGGCGAGCGCCTCGGAGCGCGCGAGGTCGAGGCGTTCGACGAGGCGCCCCTGTTCGGCCTCGCGCTCGCGCTCGAGCCAGGCCGCGAGCGACGGTTCGACGTCGTCACGCGCGAGCAGGACGTCGAGGTCGCGCGCCTCGGCGACGCTGCGCCTCAGCCAGCGCAGGTCGTCGCGGAGGACGCGCTGCCCGCCGAGCGCGAGGCGCGCCGCGAGCCGGCTCGCGGTTCGGCGGAGCTCGTGGACGGCGTCCGGGTCGCGGCGGATGCAGGCGCGTGCGGCGAGCGAGCGGAGCTCGCGGGTCCGGAGGCGGCTCTTCGGCATGGTGTCGATCGAGGTGGACGAGCGCTTCCAGTCTAGCCACGTTCCGGAAAGGGTTTCCGCACCGGACTTCGTGAAGGGACGATCAAGCCGCCCGTGCGCGCGCGCTCCTGGCGCGGAAGCGTCGTGCATCGCTGGCGGGGCCGGAGAGCGTTTGCGAGCATTCCCGTCCTTCGCACGACCATGGACGCCACCGCGAGCCCCTCCGGAATCCAGGACACCCCGGGCCCGAACGGCCCGATGGAGAAGGTCCCGCACGACATGCTGATCCCGCACGGCCGGCCCGACTCCGAGCCGGCGCCCGAGGTACCGGCGCCGGATCTGCGCGATCCCGCGCTGTACCTGAACCGCGAGCTCTCGATCCTCGAGTTCAACGCGCGCGTCCTCGAGCAGGCGAAGGACCCGGCGACGCCGCTGCTCGAGCGGCTGCGCTTCCTGGGGATCTCGAGCACGAACCTCGACGAGTTCTTCGAGATCCGCGTCGCGGGCCTCAAGCAGCAGGTCGCGTTCCGCGTCGCGCAGACGGGGCCGGACGGGCTCTCGGCCCACGAGACGCTCGCGCGCATCGGCGGGATGGCACGCGAACTCGTCGCGGAGCAGTACAAGCTGCTCAACGACGTGCTCCTCCCCGCGCTCGACCAGCAGGGGATCCGCATCCTGAAGCGCGCGATGTGGAGCACCCGCAGCAGCGCTGGATCAAGCGCTACTTCGGGCAGGACGTGCTGCCCGTGCTGACGCCGATGGGGCTCGACCCCGCGCACCCGTTCCCGCGCATCCTGAACAAGAGCCTCAACTTCGTCGTGTCGCTGGAAGGCGCCGACGCGTTCGGCCGATCGAGCGGCACGGCCGTGGTGCAGGTGCCGCGCTCGCTGCCGCGCCTGATCCAGCTGCCGAAGGACGTCGCGGGCGGACCGTACGATTTCGTCCTGCTGTCGTCGATCGTGCACGCGCAGGTCGGCGACCTGTTCCCCGGCATGCAGGTCCTGTCGTGCCACCAGTTCCGCGTCACCCGCAACAGCGACCTGTGGGTGGACGAGGAAGAGGTCGACGACCTGCTCAAGGCGATCAAGGGCGAGCTCTCGTCGCGCAACTATGGCGACGCGGTGCGCCTCGAAGTCGCGGCGGACTGCAGCGACGAGACCGCGCAGTTCCTGCTCGACAAGTTCCACCTCGGGCCGAGCGATCTGTACCGCGTGAACGGTCCCGTCAACCTGCACCGCCTCGCCGCGATGCACGAGATGGTCGACCGCGCGGAGCTCAAGTACCCGGCGTTCGCGCCGCGCTATCCGAAGCGCTTCGAGCAGGAACCCGACCCGTTCCAGGTGATCCAGCAGGCCGACGTGCTGCTGCACCACCCGTACGAGTCGTTCGCGCCGATCGTCGAGCTCGTGCGCCTCGCCGCGCAGGACCCGGACGTGCTCGCGATCAAGCAGACGCTCTACCGCAGCGGCAAGGACTCACCGCTCGTCGAGGCGCTGATCCAGGCCGCGCGCAACGGCAAGGAAGTGGCGGCCGTCGTCGAGCTGCGCGCGCGCTTCGACGAGGCGGCGAACATCGACCTCGCGACGAAGCTGCAGGAGGCCGGCGCGAAGGTCGTGTACGGCGTCGTCGGCTACAAGGCGCACGCGAAGCTGCTCCTGATCGTGCGGCGCGAGAACGGACGCCTGAAGCACTACGTGCACCTCGGCACGGGCAACTACCACGCGGGGACGGCGCGCGCGTACACCGACTTCGGTCTGCTCACGTGCGACAAGGACATCGGCGAGGACGTGCACCGGCTGTTCCTCCAGCTGACGGGCCTCGGGCGCGTCGCGCGCTTGAAGAAACTGCGGCAGTCGCCGTTCACGCTGCAGCGCCAGCTGATCGCGCTGATCGACGACGAGGCCGAGAACGCGAAGAAGGGGAAGCCCGCGCGCATCGTCGCGAAGATGAACGCGCTCTCCGAGCCGCGCATCATCCAGGCGCTCTACCGCGCGTCGCAGGCGGGTGTCTCGATCGACCTCGTCGTGCGCGGGATCTGCTGTCTGCGACCCGGCGTGCAGCGCGTCAGCGAGAACATCCGCGTGCGCTCCGTGATCGGGCGCTTCCTCGAGCACAGCCGCATCTTCCACTTCGAGGCGGGCGGGCAGAAGCTCGTGTTCCTCGCGAGCGCGGACTGGATGCAGCGCAACTTCTTCTCGCGCGTCGAGGTGCTCTTCCCGCTGCTCGACGACCGCGTGAAGGGGCGCGTGATCGCGGAGGGGCTCGAGGCGTACCTCGCGGACAACACGCAGGCGTGGCTGCTCGGCCCCGACGGGAAGTACCGCCGCGCGAAGCCCGGCAACCAGAAGCCGCGCACGGCGCAGCTCGAGTTGCTCGAGCGGTTCGCGCTCTAGGCACGCGGCGGTCGTTCGCGTCCGTCGCGGCCGCGGTGCGCGCGCGCCGGCCCGTGCTCGTTCGCCGTTGACGCGCGGGTCGTCCGCCTCACCGCGTCTCGAGCACGATCCCCGCCTCGCGCCAGCGCTGCGTCTCCTCGTCGAGGTCCGCGCGCGACAGCGGGTTCGCGTCGAGCCAGCCTTCGGGGAACACGAGCAGCGCTTCGCCCCGGCGCAGCACGAGCCGCACGGCGGGCGGCGCGGACTGGCCGCGGCTCCGGTTCAGGAGCACCGCGAGCCGCAGCACGAGGCAGAGGCGCAGCGTGCCCTTCTGCAGGGCCGGGGGCAGCGCCGCGATGCGCGCGGCGGGGAGCTTGCGCCGGTGTCCGTCGATCAGGGCCGCGAGCACGAGCTGGTCGTCGCGCGAGAAGCCGCTCATGTCGCTGTGCTCGACCAGGTAGGCGCCGTGGTGGTGGTAGCCGCCGTGCGCGATCGAGAGCCCGACCTCGTGCAGCCGCGCGCCCCAGCCGAGGAACGTGCGCGGCGCCTCGCCCGCGAGGCCCCACTCGGCCTCGACCTGGTGCAGGAGCGCCAGCGCCGTGCGCTGCACGCGTCCCGCCTGGACGAGGTCGATCCGGTGGCGCTCGCTGAAGCTCTTGATCGTCCGGTCGCGCACGTCCTCGTGCCGGATGCGGCCGACGAGGTCGTAGAGCAACCCTTCGCGCAAGGCGCCCTGCGACGTGCGCATCTCCTGGATCTCGAGCGCGTCGAAGATGGCCGACAGGATCGCGACGCCGCCCGCGATGACGGGCGCGCGTTCGGGGGCCAGCCCCGCGAGCTGAAGCCGTTCCACGCGCCCCAGGTCGACGAGCTCCTTGCGCAGCTTCTTCAGCCCGCGCGGCGTGATCCCGCGTTCGGACCACTGGTTCGCGCGCAGGATCGCCTCGATCGACAGGATCGTGCCGGAGCTCCCGATGCAGTCCTCCCACGCGAGCGCTTTCGTGTGCCGTTCGATCGCCGTGAGCTCGCGGCGCGCGGCGAGGACGGCTTTCTCCATCGCCTTCTCCCTGAGATCGCCCTCGGGGAAGAAACGCATCGTCCAGTTGACGCAGCCCATGTGCAGGCTGTCCGTGCGCAGCGTCTCGAAGCGTTCGCCGAGGATGATCTCCGTCGATCCGCCGCCGATGTCGACGACGAGGCGGCGTGACGCGTCGTCGGAGAGGTCGTGCGCGACGCCGAGGTAGATGATGCGGGCTTCCTCGGCGCCCGAGATGATCTCGATCGGGTGGCCGAGCGCGTCCTCGGCCTTCTGCAGGAACGCGCGCGCGTTCTTTGCTTGGCGCAGCGCGCTCGTGCCGACGGCGCGCACGCTGCCCTTCGGCATCGACCGCACGCGTTCGCCGAAGCGCGCGATGCAGTCGAGCGCGCGCTGCTCGACGTCGGGGCGCAGGTTCTTCTTCTCGTCGAGGCCGGCGGCGAGCGCCACGCGCTCGCGCAGGCGGTCGACGAGCGACAGCTCCTCGCGCACGAAGCGCGCGACCACCATGTGGAAGCTGTTCGAGCCCAGGTCGACGGCGGCGACGGTCTCGACGTTGTTGGGGGGGACCACGGGGCCGTTCTACCGATCGCGGCCCCACCGCTCAATGCGCCCGCGAGCGGGAGTCCGCGTCAGCCGTCGTCGGGGAAGACCCACACCGCGCGCAGCGCCTCGACGACCTCCGCGCGGATCGCGACCGCGTCGAGGCGGCTCGGGGCGAGCGCCGCGGCGTGTTCCGCGAAGAACGGATGAAGACGGCCGCCGAACCAGAGCTCGGGCGAGGGCGAGTTCGAGGGTTGCGCGCGCCAGGCGAGCTCACCCTCGTCCGTCGTCCCCTCGAGCGCGTTCAGGCGCGCCGCGAGCGCCGCGAGGTCGGGGCGCGGCTGGGTCGTCCGCGTCACGAGCTCGAACCACGACGTCGTGTTCACGAGGAACCGCGCGGTCGTGCCGCGCGCCCCCGGACCGAGCACGAGCACGCGGTCCGCCTCGGTCGAGCCGAACAGCGCGTGGCGCCCGGGGTCGAAGGCCGTGGTGCCCGCCGTGCTCGAGCGCCGGTCCATCGGCGCCGTCCACACGGCGAGGTCGAGGTGCACGAGGTCGTCGCGCGCCGCCGCCGCGAGGTCGCGCCGGTCGGCGAGGCAGCGCTCGAGCGGCGCCTTCCACAGCTCGGCGAACGGCTCGAGCGCGCCGTCGAGGAGCTCGGGCAGGAGCCGCACGATCTCGTTCGTCGCGAGCTCGCGCCGCGCGCGGTCGTCGAGGCCCGCGAAGCGCGCGCGGAGCGGCGAGCGCTCGAGGTCGGCGAACCCGTTCACGACGCAGTCGATCGCGAACGCGCGCTCCGAGGGGAAACGGAACAAGTCGCCCGCGGCCGCGGCGTCGAGCAGCGCCCCCGCGCGGGCCAGCGCCGCCTCAGGGTGCGCGACCGCGAACAGCGCGCAGGCGCCGTCCGTGTCGTAGTGGTTGTTCGCGAGCGCGACGCAGCCCTGCGCGAGCTCCGCCTGACGCGCGCGCGGCAGCTTCGCGAAGGCGAGCGCGATCCCGGTCGAGAGGTCGTGCTTCAGCTCGCGCGGCGTCGTGTTGCCGGGCCAGTGCGAGAGGTTGAGGCCGGGCTGCGGCCAGGAACCGTCGACACTGATCACGCGCTCCGCGAGCGGTGCGTCGACGATGCGGATCGGCAGCGTCGTCATCCGTTCGTCTTGATCCCGGCCTCGAGCTTCTTGAGGTTGTTGCCCGAGTCACGCAGCGCGACCTCGTACAGGTCCTTCTGCTCGGGCTTGAGCCCGCCCTTCTCGAGCAGCTCCTTCGCGCGCTGGTTCGAGCGCTGGTACATCACCTTCGCCTTGTCGAGGTCGCGGTCGAGGTAGTAGTGCAGCATGACCGCGGTGTCGTTCAGGATCGCGGGGTCGTCCTTCGCGAGGTCGAGCGCCTGCGAGTAGCAGCTGTAGGCCTTCTCCCAGAGCGCCATCGCCTGCTTCTTCTTCTCCTCGTCCTTGCTGCGGCCGAGCGGCTCGCCCGCGTCGCGGTAGAAGAGGCCCGCGTTGTTCCAGTAGCGCACGTCGTCGGGCTTCGCGGCAGCCTGCGCTTCGGAGAGCAGACCGGCGTCCAGGTTGCGCGGCGGGTTCTTCTCCGCGCAGAAGCCGACGAGCGCGTCGAGCATCGGCAGGTTGAACGCGAGGTTCTGCTGGATCGTCGCGGTCAGGTCGGCCGCGTTCAGCTTCTGGTGCTTCTGGATCGCCTCGACGGCGCCGCCCAGGTCCTGGCGGCTGAAGCGGCACACCGCGACGTAGAACCAGCTGTTCACGTAGCCCTCGAACTTCGCGACGGCGCGCGTGAACGCCTGTTCGGCGGGCTCGTACTGCTTCTGCTGCAGGCGCGACCAGCCGAGCCACCAGAGCAGCGTCGCGTCGGCCTGGTTCTCGGCGCCCCAGAGCTTCACGAGGTCCGCCTCCGCGACGTCGAGCGCGGCGAGCAGCTTCTCGGCGCCGAGCGAGGACAGGAGCTGCGGGTAGTTCGCGAGGGTCGGGTCGAGGCCGACGCCCTTGCCATACGCGGCGACCGCGGCGTCGACGTCCTTCTTCCACACGTGCACGTGGCCCAGGTCGATCGAGACGCGTGCGAGGAGGGCGCGCGACGCGGGATCGCTCTTGCCCTCGAGCTCCGTCGTCGCGAGCCCGAACGCGGCCTTCGCGGCGTTCCAGTGCTGCTCGGCGACGTCCTTCTTCGCTTCGTCGGCCTGGTCGCGCTGGAACTGCGCGAGCGCGAAGCGCCCGAGCTGGTACGCGGCGGCGGACTTGAGCGCGGGCGGCGCGACACGCGAGAACGTCTCGGCGGCCGCGCGCCCGTCGTCGAGCTTCTGCGACTCCCACGCGGCCCAGCACAGCATCGCGAGCGCGTCGGGGAAGCGCGCGGCGTCCTTCTTCGCGACGCCGGCGAGGAACTGGAACGCGTCCTCGATCTTCGTGCCCGTCATCGGGCCGGCTTGCCCGCTCTCGATCCCGCGCTTCGCGTCCGTCGCGAAGGCCATGCCGTAAAGGTAGTCGATCTCGACGCCCTGGTTCGTCTTCGCGAGCGCGTCGATCGCGTTGTAGGCGTCGTTGACGCGGCCTTGGTCCATCCACGCGCGCAGCACCCACATCCGCGTGCGCAGCGAGTCCTTCTCCTGCGCGGCGGCCTGATCGAACAGGACCTGCGCACCGGCGGCGTCGCCCGCGGCGAGCTTCTCGCGCCCCTTCAAGAGCAGCGCGTCGACGGTGTCCTGCGCCGCGGTCGCGGCGGCCGCGACCATCGCGCTCGGCGCGCGTTCGGCGCTCGGCGCGTTCGTGCTCGCGCGCGGCGTCGCGACGGCGTCCGTCGCGCAAGAAAGGAGAAGGGCGGGGACGAGGAAGGTGGGGGAGAGCTTCATGTTCGGGCCTTGGCGCGCTCTAGCGCGCGCGCGCCGGGATCGGCGCGTCCCAGCGTTCGCCGGGTTGGATACGGGGGTCGCGGCCGCTCGCGAGGGCCGCCTTGCAACGTTCGAGGTAGCCGTCGGGGCCGCGCACTTCCTCGCGCGGATCAGGGCCGGTGACGAGGCACTGCTCGAGCCACGGGAGGGCCGCCTTCGGGTCGCCGTCGAACGTGAGCGCGATGACGCCGAGGTTCTGGTAGACGTCGCCGACGCCGGTCTCGAGCTCCTCGAGCTCGACGCGGCGGCGAGCGCGCTCTTCGGGCGCGAGGCCTTCTTCCGCGGCGCGCGCGCGCAGCGCGACGAGGCGTTCCTCGCCGAGCGCGCGCACGCGCTCGAGCAGCTCCTTCGCGCGCGCCAGGTCGCGCTGCAGGTAGTAGACGAGGATCAGCGCGGTGTCGTTCTGCACGCGCACGTCGTCCGGCGCGAGGCGCGCGGCCTCGACGTAGGCCGCGTAGCTCTGCTCCATGAGCTCCTTCGCGCGGCCGAGCATGCGGTTCGCCTCCTCGACGCGCGCGCGGTCGCTCGCCGCGAGCGCGTGCGCGCGATCGTGCAGCGCGACCGCCGTGTCGCGGTGGAAGAAGCCCGCGTTGTTGGCCCAGCGCGCTTCGTCGGGCTGCGCGCGGCGGAGGAACTCGTAGATGCGGCCCGCGCGCTCCAGGTCGTCGATCGCCTGCGGTCGCGCGACGTCGGCGCCGCGCTTCGCGAACGCCGCGCCGACGAGGTCGAGGCCGAGCACGCCCGCGCCGAGCCGGCCCGGGAGCTCGGTCGCGACGGCGCCGGCGAAGAGGTCCTCCATCGCGAGGAACGCGGACTGCGCGGCCTCGAGCTCGCCCGCCGCGAGCGCGCACCAGCCGACGCCCGCGCGGCACAGCGCTTCGTGCTCGCGCGCGGGGCGGTCGTAGCCGGACTCCAGCGCGCGTGCGCGCGCGAAGCCGCGTTCGGCCTCCGCGAAGAGCGCGCGCGCGTCCTCGCCCGCGGCGTAGCGCTCGACCGCGTCCGCGAAGCGACCTTCCGCCGGGTACCACTGCGCGAGCGCGCACGCGGGTTCGGTCGCGGCGAGCCGTTCGAACGCGGCGATGCGCTCCGCGCGGCCCGCGCGCGCTTCGATCACGCGCGCGAGCGTCGCGCACAGGGCGCCGTCGCACGGGAGGAACTTCAGCCCGGTGCGCGCGACGCGCTCCGCGTCGGCGAAGGCCCCCGCCGCTTCGTGCACGCGCGCGAGCTCGTTCCACGTCCACGGATCGTCCGGGGCGCGGCTCGCGAGCGCTTCGAGCGCCGCGCGCGCCTCCAGGAAGTAGCCGCGCGACCAGGCCGTGCCCGGGTCGGCCGCCTGGGCTGCGTACCAGGCGTCGACGCTCGCCTCCGCGACGACGCGCTGCGCGGGGCCGGCGGTCGGGAGCACGACGGCCTTCGGCGCCTCGCCCGTGAGCCTCGCGACCTGCATCGCGTTGCGCGCGTACTCGAGCGCGTCGTCCCCGCGACCGAGCACGCGCGCGGCGCGGCTCGCGGCGAGCCAGGCCTCGGAGGACGCGCGCGACGTCGCGACGGCGAGGAAGTCCGAGAGCGCGAGGTCGCAGAGGTCGCGCTCGCCGCTCTCGCGGCCGACGCGCAGCGCCGCCTCGCCGCGCAGGAGGCGCGCGTCGGCGTCGGCCGGCCGGCCTTCGAGGAGACCGAGGCCGCGCTCCAGCACCGAAAGCGCCGCGCGCGCGTCGCCCGTCACGAGGAGCTGCCGTCCGTGCTCGATCTCGCCGCGCGCGACGAGCTCGGACAAGAGGTCGCGCGCTTCCTCGAAGCTGCCGCGCTCGATCGCGGCGTGCATCCGGGCGCGGACGGCGGCGGTCGCCCCCGTCGGGTCGGTCGGGTCGGTCGCCTGCGCCGGGCCGCCGGCCGGATCCGCGGCGAGCCCGTCGAGCACGGCGCGCACGAGGTCGGCGCGGGTCGCGTCGGGGCCGAGGCTCGGGTACCACTCGGTGAGGCGATCCGGTGCCGCGGACGACGTCCGAGCCGCGCCGATCGCGCCCGCGCCGCTCTGCGCGAGCGGCGCGGCGGGCTCCGCGAACGGAGCGGGTGCGCCCGATCCCGCCGCGGGGGAGGCCCGGGGCGCTCCGCGGGTCGGCGGACGTCGCCGCGCGCGAGACCGCGCAGCTCACGAGCCCCGCGAGCACGGCGAGGGTCGCGAGCCCGGTCGGGGCGACGGGCGGCGGGCGCGGCGGGGGTCGTCGAGCGGGGAGCATGGCCGGGGCGCGGAGGGGCGGGATTCTACCCGCGGCGGAGGGCGACCCTAGGGGCGCTCGGGCGCGCGGTCACGAGTTCCCGGCGTTAGGCTCGGCGCACCGCGCCCCCGATGCCGCTCCTCGTCCTCCTCCTCGTGCTCCTCGGTGCGGCGACGTGCCCGCCGGAGGGCGGCGCCCAGGACGGGCGCGCGCAACGGCGCGTGCCGGTCCCGACGCAGGCCGAGCTCGCCCGCCAGCCGTTCGCGCTGCACGTCGAGCGCGTGGCGGACGCGCTGGTCGAGCTCGGCGCGCCCGTGTCCGCCGCCGAGCGCGCGGCGATCCGCGCCGCGCCGTCGGAGCCGACGCGCTCGGGCGAGCTCGCCGCGCTCCTCGAGCCGCGCGTGCTCGCCGTGCTCGCGATCGACGCCGAGGGGCGCGTCGCGGTGTCGGCGGGGCCCGCGGCGCGGGTGCTCCACCAGCACGACGCGCGGACGTTCCTCGTGCGCGTCGAGAACGGCGGCGGCACGCACGCGCCGCTCGTGATCACGAGCGCGCAGGCGATCGACGAGGGGGCTTCGACGACGGACGAGCGGTGGCTCGACCTGCGCGTGTTCGTCGGTCCGTTCGTGCGGCGCGAGCTCGCGGGGCTCGCGCGCGAGTACCGGCTCGTGTCGCTCGGCACGGACCGCGCGGGCGCGCGCCGCGCGACGCTGCGCTTCGAGCTCGAGGTGCCCGGTGCGCCCGGTGCGCCCGGTGCGCCCGGTGCGCCCGGTGCAACCGGTGCGCCCGGTGCGCCCGGGGCAACCGGGACAACCGGGACAACCGGGACAACCGGGACAACCGGGGCGACCGGTGCGAGCGCCTCCGCGTCGTGCACGCTCGACGTCGTGTTCGACGTGCGGCCGGCGGTGCCGGTCGAGCTCGTCGTGCGCGACGACCAGGGCCGGCCCGCGAGCGCCGCGTTCACCGTGCGCGACGCCGACGGCGGCGTGCACCCCGCGCGCGCGCTGCGCACGGGCGCCGACCTCCGCTTCCAGGACCAGGTCTACCGCGCGGACGGCGAGCGGTTGTGGCTCCAGCCGGGCGCGTACGACGTCGAGGTGCGGCGCGGGCCGGAGGTGCTCCCGCAGCGCCGCGCGCTCGTCGTGGACGCACCGGGCGCGAACGCGGGCGCGCCGGCCGGCGGGGCGGAGCGCGGGGAGCCGCGCGGCGACGCGCCTCGGACGGAGGCGCCCGGCAGCGCGGGCGAACACGCCGACGCGCCGCAGGTGCTCGAGGTCGCGCTCGAGCGCTGGATCGATCCCGCGGCGTCCTCGTGGTGGAGCGGCGATCACCACGTGCACGGCTCGGGCTGCATGCACTTCCGCACGCCCGGCGGCGGCGTCGGGCCCGAGGGCCTGTTGCGCCACGCGCGCGGCGAGGACCTCAAGGTCGCGGTGGGCCTCGTGTGGGGCGTCGGATGGGACGAGCAGCAGGGCTTCTTCACCGGCGCGCAGGACGTGCGCTCGACGCCGCCGTACGTCCTGCGCTACGACGTCGAGGTCTCGGGCTTCGGTTCGGAGCGCGCGGGGCACTGGGCGCTGCTCGGGCTGAAGCAGCACGAGTACGACGGGAAGCCGGGCATCGTGCACTGGCCCGAGCTCGGGCTCGCGACGCTCGCGTGGGCGAAGCGCCAGGGCGCCTTCACGAGCACCGTGCACTCGGGGCTCGGCCTCGCGGTCGACACGCACGAGCTCCCGAACGTCGTCGTGCCGCCGTTCGACAACATCGGCGCGAACGAGTTCGTCGTCGACGTCACCCATGAGCTCGCAGGCCCCGACGGGAAGCTCCGCCCCGCCGTCGATCTGTACGGAGTGGGGGACACGGCGTACCCCTGGGAGCTCAACCTCTACTACCACGTGCTCCGCGCCGGCTACCGCGTGCGGATGGCGGGCGAGGACGACTTCCCGTGCCTCGACGAGACCGCGATCGGGCGCGGGCGCAGCTACGTGAAGGTCCCGGTCGAGGCGCAGGACCTCACCGCCGACGCGTGGCTCGCGGGCCTCGTCGCGGGGCGCTCGTACGTCGGCGACGGACGCAGCCACCTCTTGGACTTCCAGGTCGACGGCGTCGAGGTCGGCACGCGCGACGTCGAGCTCCAGGCGCCGGGGCGGGTGAAGGTGCGGGCGAACGCCGCCGCGTTGCTCCCGAAAGACCCCGACGCCGAGCTCTCGACGCGCTCGTGGAAGCTCGCGCCGTACTGGCACGTCGAGCGCGCGCGTGTCCCGGGCACGCGCGAGGTCGAGGTCGAGCTCGTCGTCGACGGCGTGGCGGTCGCGAAGCAGCGCCTCGTCGCCGACGGGAAGGCGCGCCCGATCGAGTTCGAGACCACGATCACGCAGTCGAGCTGGCTCGCGCTGCGCATCCTCCCGACCAGCCACACGAACCCGATCTGGGTCGCCGTCGCCGGCGCGTCCTACTCGCCGCGCGAGGACAGCTGCGCGTTCCTCCTGAAGTGCGTCGAGGCCTGCTGGGCGCGGAAGTCGCGCACCTACTCCCGTCCCGAGTCGCTCGAGGCCGCGAAGGCCGCCTACGAACACGCGCGCCTCGAGTACCGCCGCCGGGCTGCGGCGGGGCGCTGACGCGCGTACGCGGCTGAAGTCGTACGTGCCTCCGTGATCGGCGCGAGCGTTTTAGGGCGAGGTCGCGCCCGGATCGCGGTCGCGCGGGCCCTTCCCTCCGCGCGTCGCGATCTGCTCGAGGTCCTCGAAGTAGCGGCGATGAGTCTCGCGGAGAGCGGTTTGGCTCGCTGCCTCGAGGAGGATCACTTCGTGGGTCGCCAGATCCTGCCGATACTCGAGATCCGCTTCGAGGCGAGCCTCCTCCGCGAGCGGACGGGCCGCGTCTTCGAACTCGCGCAGCGTGACGATGCGCCCGGCTCGGCGGTCGTAGACGATCAGGAAGATCATGGATTGCTCCCGCCGCGGTCGACGAGGTAGGGGATCAGTTCGCTCAGGTCTCGAGAAAGGGTCTTCTTCACGGCGAAGAGCTCCTCCCGCACCTCTGTGTGCTTGGCCATTGCCGGTGATTGGACCTTTCGTTCGAGGCGCTCGTAGGTCGCAACGAGTGTCGACCACTGCATGAGTCCCGCCTGGAGCCGCTCGTCGCCCAGGCCGTACTTGATTCTGTGATCTACCAAGTCTGCCATCTTCTCTGAAAGCTCGGCCCAACCATGCTGGAGTCGGGTGCGCAGTTGGACCTCGATGCAAAATCCCTCGATCCGCGCGATGACGTGCAGGGCTCGATATCCGTGGCTCGGGGACTCTCTCCTGTCGACCACGTTCGCGTCCTTCAGTCGGACCTGGAGTTCCTCCGTGAGCCGATCCTGGCGAAGGATGTCCTCGACGACGACCCGGCAGCCCGCGATGTCCTGGATCTGCGTGAGACGAACGCTCTCGCGGACGAGCTTGTCGACGATAGACGTCGTCGACTTCGCCGGGCGTGCCGTCGGCGCGAGCCCGAATTCGTCCCGCAGGATCGCCATCACGACGTCGCAGGCTGGCGCGAATGAGCGTCGGTAGGCGTCCAGGACCCGCAGGTCCTCGGCGGTCCATGCGCCCTCCTTCAGGCGCGTTCCGAGCTTGTCGAGCTGGGTCTTCGATAGCGGGGACATGCGTGAGGCGGGGAGCTCCAGGTCGACTCGGGCTCCCCGAGGGTGAGGGCCCGCAGCGTACACGCTGGCCGGCGCGAGCGCTCCGAGCCCGGGTGCCGGCCGTCGGCCGAGCGCTCGCGCATGGATCGCCGCCCTTTTCCTCTCTATGCTCCGCCGGTCGCGCGGCGACGCGGGGATGGGGGGAAGAACCCCGCTCCGCGGACGTCCAGGCGCCGCCGAACCGCCCGCGCGGAGGGGCGCGCTCGTCCCGGCTCGCCGGAACGGCGCCGACTCCCTCGCCCCGAGAAGCGAACCCAGAGCCCATGCCCTCGATTCCGACCTCGTCCCCGCGTTCGACGCGAGTCCGCGCGCTCGCCGCGCTCCTCCTCGCGCTCCCGCTCGCCGTGCTCCCGGGCTGCGACAACCCGGCCTGCATCTTCGGCGGCAACTGCGACGGCACGGCCGGCGGCGGGATCGGCGCGAACCCCGCGACGTTCCCGACGGACGGCGTGTGGATCGATCCCGCGGATCCGTCCGTGACGAGCGTCTTCCCGACCGGAACCGCCGTCGACACGCGCTCGCCCGTCGTCGTCGTGTTCAGCGAGTCGATGGCGCCGACGAACCTGAACATCGCGTTCGAGCTCGTCGCGGAGGGGGCCGCGAGCGGCGCCGTGCCGTTCGGCGTGAACGCGCTGCTCGGCGAGGGGCGCCTGCTCGTCCTCGTGCCGCTGACGCCGCTGCTGCCGAGCACGAGCTACACCCTGCGGTACCGCGAGGGCGCTAGCTTCCAGGACCTCACCGGCCAGGTCGTCTCGCAGCCCGCCGACCGCGTCGTCGGCACGTTCTCGACCGGCGCCACGGACCCGACGCTGCCGACGCTGCTCACGACGTGGCCGCCCGACAACGCGATCGACCAGAGCGCCACGGGCGAGATCGTCGCCGTGTTCTCGCGGCCGATGAACGCCGCGAGCGTCACGGACTCGTCCTTCATCGTCACCGTCAACGGCTCCGCGCCCACGTTCGATCCCGTCGCGCAGCCCCTCACCGTCAACAACGGCCTGACGACCGACACGCGCGTCTTCCGCTACCGCAGCGTCGACGGTGCGGGCACGCCGCAGGCGTTCGCGGCGTCGGCGCAGGTCCAGGTCTCGCTGTCGCCGACCGGCAACACGATCACGGACACGACCGCGAACGCGCTCGCCGCGACGATCTTCGACTACCGCGTCGCGGCCTTCGCGCCGCCCGCGAGCGCCGCGATCACCTCGAGTCCGACGGACGCGATCGGCATCGACCAGCTGGCGGGCCCCGCGAACCTCGCGCTGCAGCTTGCGATCCCCGACGGTGCGAGCGGTGACCAGGTGGTCGTCACGTTCTTCGGCACGAAGATCCAGACGGACCCGAACCCGCCGCTGATCGCGCTCCAGCGCACCGTGAGCCTCGAAGCGCCGTTCACGACGTTCACGCTGACCGCGGCCGAGCTCGACTTGGTCGCGTCCACGTCGCCGCTCACCGCGCGCGTCGCCGACGGAACGGTCGCGTTCACGTTCCAGTTGAAGCGCGGGACGAAGCTCTCGCCCGTGCGCGTGCTCGACGTCGACGCGACCGAGAGCGGCGTGCAGAACGCCGTGCTCGACACGGTCGCGCCGACGCTGACGGGCCTCGGCACGACGGGCACGACGGTCTCGACGTTCCGGTCCGACCTGCGCGACCTCGTGATCGTCGGCCGCGCGAGCGAGGCGCTGCGCAGCGTGCTCGTCGAGACGCCCGCGAACGGGGACAACGACGCGAACGGCGACGGCGTACCGCCGGTCGCGGGCGCGAACGCGGGCGGCCTCTTCGTCGCCGGGGCGGTGAACCTGGACCTCGTCGCCGGCGCGATCCCCTACACGGTCACGATCTTCGACCGCGCGCTGAACTCGGGCGGGTCCGTCTCGGGCACCTTCCGCCAGCTCGGCGCGAGCGGACCCGGCTCGACGCCGCTCGGCACGGACATCGCGGTCGAGGTCTACGACGAGGTCACGCTCGCTGCGATCTCCGGAGCGACCGTCTTCGCGCACGAGGACGTCGCCGGCAGCGTCGCGGAGCTCGGCTCCGACCTGACGGACGCGTCGGGCGCGGCGCTCGTGCCCTCGAGCGTGTTCGGCGACACGCTCGTCACCGTCTTCGCGCCCGGCTACGACCTCATCACGGTCGAGGGCGTGCTCAGCGACCGCTTGAGCCTCCCGCTGCGCCCGACCGCGCTCTCGAACGCGGGCGCGGGCGGCCTCGTCACCACGACGGAATCGACGTTCAACCTCTTCACGAAGAACGTCGCCGATTCGCGCTTCCCGGCCGGCTCGGACCGCCTCGCGAACGTCGCGGCGTGCTCGTTCGACAACACGCAGTCGCGCTTCGAGTGCCCGTTCGGGCCGGCCGTGATCCTGCCGCGCGAGCTCGGCGCGCAGAGCTTCTTCGGGGTCCAGGTGCCGACGAGCCTCTTCCTCTACTCGCCGCTGACGTTCCTTCACGGCTTCGAGCTCGCGCTCCCGCTCGGCCCCGTGGCGCCCGGCGGGACTGGGACGTCCGAGCTCGCGCTTCCGTTCCTGCTCTCCGATCCCGACACGGACCCGGAGGAGCGCGCGATCGACGGTCCGCCGCTCGCGCTCTCGACAGTGAACTACCTCGCGATCACGGGCTCGCCGCGCGTCACGATCGACGCGCTCGCCGCCGGCGTGCGCGGCAGCGCGGTCGTGGGGCAGGGGGTCGCGTTCGACCTCGCGCCGCCCTCGACGAACTGGGGCGTGCGCGCTGCCTACCCGGGTGCCGTCGACGGCATCCAGGACGTGCCGACGGACCAGCTCGGGCGCTACGTGAGGAGCCGCACGATTGACGCCGACCTGTTCGTGCGCGTCGAGGTCGTCGACGCGGACGGGAACCGCGGCACCTCACGCCCGCGCTTCTCGACCAGCCCGATCACGGTCACCCCGCCCGCACCGGCGCTGCTCGACGCGCTGACCCCGATCGCGCTGAACGTGGGAGGCGCGGCGCTCGACGTGACGTTCGTCGACGTGCTCCCCGACGCGCTTTCGCAGCCCGGCCTGTACCGGGCGACCTTCACGGACTCGGCCGGACGGCGCTGGACCGTCGTCCGTCCGGACATCGACGACGCGTCGGGACCGAACGTCGTCGTCCACCTGCCGCTGATCGGAACCGGCGTGACGCTGCCGCTCGCGACGGGCGACCTCGAGTGCCAGGTCGAGGCCTTCGCCTGGCCGCTGCTCGACGCAGCGAACCTCGCCTGGACCGACCTCGAGCGCGAGTTCGAGCTGCGCTCGATCACGGCGACGCAGACCGTGACGCCGCCCTGATCGAAGCCGTTCGACACCCCTCGCACCGCTTCACCCGCCCGTATCCAATCCCCAAGTCCCTCCGCTCGAGACCGCCCGAACGACGCGCGCCCCGCTCCACCGCGCACGACGCTCGATGCTGAGCCACTTGGACCCCGCGCGGGCACGGGCCGGTCCTCCGGCCCGTGCTCGCGCGGGGTCCGTGATGCGAAGCACACGAGTGTGTTCCGTTGCGTCCCTCCGCCCTTGATCGCTGCATCCGGCAATTGCGCTCCCGACCGACACCCCCCCTCCACCCCGCGTCACCGCGTCCCCGCACCCTTCCCATTTCCACGCACGACTCCCCACCCTGCGCGTTGCCCCCAACCCCACCGGTCCCTAGAATTCGCCGCGCCACAGCCGGCGTGCGGAGGGGACCCGTCGCGGCAGGATGCGCAGACGCGCGTCGCCAGCGCATCGCCCTCCCACGCTTCGGGCGCACGCCCGGAACCGCCAAGGAGTCCTCCGTGATCCGCTCCACGTCCCGCATCGCCGTGCTCTTCGTCGCCGCCGCGCTCGTCGCGACCGCCTGCAACCAGATCCCGACCCGCAAGGGCGTCTCCGTGGAGACGGCCGCGAACGCGAAGATCGAGACGGTCAACCCGATCGACATCGCGGTGCTCCCGATCGAGAACGCGACGGGCTCGAAGAAGGTGCCGTCGAAGGAGCTGCGCGAAGCCGTCGAAGCCGGCCTCGTCCAGCGTCGCTACACGCCGCTCGCGACGGAGTACGTCGACGCGCAGGTGACCGACGCGGCCTTCCACCCCGGCAGCCTGCGCGAAGACGCGACGCTGCGCGTGACGGTCGAGTCGTGGGACGATGCGCTCTGGGCCACGCACACGGCGGTCACGCTGCGGCTCTCGGCGCAGATCGTCGACTCGCGCTCGGGCGGCCTGCTCTGGGCGGGCAAGCTCGACCGGCGCTTCGACCTCGGCCGCGACCGCGATCGCTTCAGCACGGACGCGCCGCTGAAGAAGCTCCTGTGCGAGATGGTGGTCGGGGAGCTCATGTCCGCGCTGCCCGCCCGCATGACGCGCGGCCCGGCCGCGCGAACTGACCGCCTGGTCCCACCGTCCCCGACGGGGGGGCCACCCGCGACCGCTCCAGGCCCTTGGCCTCGCGCGGTCGCGCCGCTAGACTCTTCGCCCTCGAACGTCCGGTGCCGACCCGCGGGGGTCCCACCGGCTCCGAACCGGCCCCCGGCACACCGTCGGGGCCGCCGGTGCACCCCGCCTCGGGGTTCCTTTCCCTGGGGCGCGGGCAAGTCCTCCCTCCCGCATCCCCTCAAAGGAATCCAACCATGGCTCTCACCGCGGCCCGCAAGGCGGAGGTCGTGCGCGAATTCGCGCGCGGCAAGGGCGACAATGGCTCGCCCGAAGTTCAGATCGCGATCCTGACCGCGCAGGTCAAGGAGCTCACCGAGCACCTCAAGGTCCACCGCAAGGACTACACGTCGCGGCGCGGCCTCCTGATGATGGTCGGACAGCGCAGCAAGCTCTTGAAGTACCTCCGCCTCAACGCGCCCGAGCGCTACCAGACGATGGTCGACAAGCTCGGACTCCGCCGCTGATCCGACCGATGCCGAGCCAAGGCCCGCACTCGCTCCGCGCTCCGCGCTTTCTGCGCGCCGGCGGGCCTGCTCGTCCCCACGACGACCCGTGCTTCGGCGCGGGTCGCCGCGTTTTCAGCTCGACCGCGCGCGGCGCACGACGCGTCGCGCGGTCGAGCTCGTTCGTACTCGGCCGCTGAGCCCGGCCGCCGAGGGGTGTCGAGCTTCGTGCTCCACCCCACGCTCACGCACAACCAAATCGATTTTCCAACCGCAGAAGCAAAGAGAGTTCTTTTCATGAAGATGAATCACGTTCGCGTCGAGGGCACCGTCGGCGGCCTCACGCTCGTCCTGGAGACGGGCCAAGTGGCACGCCAAGCCCACGGCGCGGTGATCGCGACGCTCGGAGGCACGATGTGCTTCGCCGCGATCGCCATCGGCCCCGCGAAGGACGAGCAGGACTTCTTCCCGCTCACCGTCGACTACCGCGAGAAGACCGAAGCCGCGGGCAAGATCCCCGGCGGCTTCTTCAAGCGCGAAGGCCGTCCGACGACCAAGGAGATCCTGACCATGCGCCTGATCGACCGCTCGATCCGGCCCATGTTCCCCGAGGGCTTCAAGAACGAAGTCCAGGTGATGAGCCACGCGCTCTGCTACGACAACCTCGTCAACCCCGACATTGTCGCGATGATCGCGAGCTTCGCCGCGTGCAAGATCTCCGGCGTGCCGTTCGACGCCACGATGGGCGCCGTGCGCATCGGCCACCTCGACGGCCGCCTCGTGCCGTTCCCGACCGACGATCGCCGCCGCGAGGAGTCGCGCCTCGACCTCGTCGTCGCCGGCCACGAGCAAGGCATCGCGATGGTCGAGTGCGGCGCGAAGGAGCTCAGCGAAGACGAGATGATCGACGCGCTCGAGCTCGCGCAGCAGGTCATCGCCGAGATCGTCCGCCTCGTCGGCGAGCTCGTCGAGAAGGCCGGCAAGCCGCCGATGAAGTGGACGGCGCCGGTGAAGGACACCGAGCTCGCGCGCGCCATGCAGGCGTGGGAGCGCCCGATGACCGACGCGCTGCTCACGCAGGGTAAGCACGACCGCGCCGACGCGATCGACAAGATCAAGGCCGAGGTCGTGGCCAAGTTCACGGCCGGCATCACCGACGAGAAGGCGCTCGCCGCGCGCACGAAGCAGGTCAAGGCCTACTTCGGCGACTTCGTCAACGACACGGAGCGCGAGCTCATCCTCCAGGAACGCCGCGTCGACGGCCGCAAGCTCGACGAGATCCGCGAGATCACGATCGTCCCGAACTTCATCCCGCGCCAGCACGGCAGCGTGCTCTTCACGCGCGGCGAGACGCAGGCGATGGTGTCCGTGACGCTCGGCACGCCCGACGACGAGCAGGTCATCGACGGCCTCGAGGAGGAGTACAAGAAGGCCTTCTACCTCCACTACAACTTCCCGCCGTACTCCGTCGGCGAGACGCGCCGCCTGGGCGGCCCCGGCCGTCGCGAGATCGGTCACGGGATGCTCGCCGAGCGCGCGCTTCAGGCCGTCCTCCCGGCGAAGGAGCGCTTCCCGTACACGATCCGCATCGTGTCGGACATCACCGAGTCGAACGGCTCGTCGTCGATGGCCTCCGTCTGCGGCGGCTGCCTCTCGATGATGCTCGCCGGCGTGCCGCTGTCGCAGCCGGTCGCGGGCATCGCGATGGGCCTCGTCACGGACGGCAAGCGCGAGGTCGTGCTCTCCGACATCCTCGGCTCGGAAGACCACCACGGCGACATGGACTTCAAGGTCGCCGGCTCGGGCCTCGGCATCACGGCCCTCCAGATGGACATCAAGGTCAAGAGCGTCAGCCGCGACCTGCTCAAGCGCGCGCTCGCCCAGGCCGCGCAGGGCCGCAAGTTCATCCTGCGGAAGATGCTCCAGGCCGTCCCGCGTCCCGCGGGCGACATCTCGGAGTTCGCGCCGCGCATGGAGGCGGTCCAGATCCCCGCGGAGAAGATCGGGTTCCTGATCGGGCCCGCCGGGAAGAACATCAAGGCGATGCAGGAGCTCTACAAGGTCCGCATCTCGGTCGTCGACGACCTCGGCAACGTCCAGGTCTTCGGCAACGACTCGAAGAAGGTCCTCGAGTGCGCCCACGCGATCCGCGCGATGTGCGAAACGCCGAAGATCGGCGCCCGCTACCAGGGCACGATCAAGTCGATCCGCGACTTCGGCGCCTTCATCGAGATCCTCCCGGGCGTGGAAGGCCTCTGCCACATCTCGGAGCTCGCCGAGGGCTACGTCGAGCGCGTCACGGACGTCGCGCAGATGGGGGACGTCCTCGAGGTCGTCGTCATCAACGTGGACGACCGCGGCAAGATCAAGCTGTCCCACAAGGCCGCGATCACCCCCGCCTGATCGAGCGCGTGAACCTGGAACGGGCCCGGTCCTCGAAAGAGGCCCGGGCCCGTTCAGTTTCCAGGTGCGCGCGTCGATCAGGGGCGCGGGGACTCCGCGGACGGAGCTCCCCGGAAAACGCTTCCGGACTCCGGCGCGCGGGGTGGCCGAGACGGCCTACGAACTCCGGCACCACCGCGTTCGTCGCGCGCGCGACGGGGCGCGACGAGGCGCGTTCCGATCTGACAAAAAGCCTGGAAACCGAAGCCGCGACGGGGCCTGTTTGCTATACCCGGATGCGGATCCCGAGCGTGCGATGAGGAGCCCGGCGCAGCGAGTGCGGCGGGCCGCCCCCTCGGCCTCCGGTTCCGTCTTCGGACGGACCTGCGTGAGGTGCTCCCGCGTCCGCTGGTTTCCTGACGATCGACCTGATTCCGCCGGACGTAGATCTCGTGAGGGTGACCATGATCGACGCTCTTCGCACGCTGTTCCGAGCCACACTGCTCTCCGCGGTGGGTTTGGCCACGATGAGTGCGCGCCTCCCGGCGCCGACCGCGCTTCCCGCGGCCGCGTCGACTTCGACGAGCGAAACCGCCGTCACCTGGATCTGTGACCGCGCGGACAACATCTGCGGTCTCGACGATTCGAAGATGCTGTCGAACCCGGCCAAGGTCGACTACGACGCGCTCCTCAAGGCGACCGCGGAGTACAAGAAGATCAAGGACGAGAAGATCGACGTGAACTCGGCCGAGGGCATCCAGCTCCGCCAGAAGGCCGCCGAGCGCGTGCGCGACGCCTGCGAGAAGGTCCGCACCGCGAAGAGCTACTGCTCGGTATGGAAGACGATCAGTCACCAGGACGGTCGTTCGATCCCGGACATCACCGACGCCGTGAAGGACCAGCTCTGAGCCCGCGTTCGAACCGATGATCCGCCGAGCGTCTTCCTGCCTCGCGAGGCACGCTCCCACGGCACGCCGGCGCCCGCAACGGGGCGCCGCGCTCGTTTGCGGACTCGCCCTCGCGCTCGCGGCTGGGTGCAAGAGCACGCCCGAGGACGCCGAGCCGCCGCGCGATGATCACCAGCTCACGACCGACGAGATCCGGAAGCTGATCGCGCAGGGCGCGCTCAAGCCCGTCGACGCCGTCGAGAACGACGGCGCGTTCCGTGATCCGCACCCCGACGAGGGGACCGATCCGTTCGACGAGGCGGCGCGCCGGCTCGCCCTCGCCCATCCGAACGCGACGGCCGAGGAAACGCCGCCCGCGAAGCCCGCCGACGCGCCTGCGCCGCAGCCGGGCGCGGCCGCGGCCGCGGCCGCGAAACCGGAGGTGGAGACGCCGCCGCGAAGGCTGAAGGCCCCGCCGCGACGCCCGAAGGCGCCGCGGCGAAGCCCGAAGGCGAGGCCGCCGCGGGTGCGAAGGAGGCGGCCGCCGCTCCGGCGCCGAAGCTCCTCGAGAACGTCCCGCAGGAAAACCCCTACCTCGTCTTCGGCAAGCGCATCGTCGTCTACCCGAACGGCCTGATCATGAAGCCGTTCCCGCTGCGCATCGGCACGGGCACGAAGCTCCAGAAGCTGCTCGAGACCTACGGCAACTTCCCGCTCTACAAGGAAGGCCAGCAGACGACGGATCAGGTACGGCTCGAGCTCCTCCCAGAGTGGGACCAGGAGCAGTTCGCCGACCTGCGGGCGACCGTCCCCGACGACAACAAGTCGTTCAAGGTCGCCGACTGGTTGATCGTGACCGCGGGCGCCGAGCGCCTGAAGGAAGTCGAGAACTTCATCAACGTCTTCGCTGCCGGCGTCCCGCAGATCGAGATCGAGGCGAAGATCGTCGAGGTCACGACGACGGACACGCTCGACCTCGGCGTGCGGCCGATCGACACGAGCACGCCGATCTTCGGCTTCCCCGACCACACGTTCGTGCAGAGCCTGACCTACACGCTGCCGAACAGCGCGGCCGCGGCGAACTCCCTGCTCGGCCTGTCGGCCGTGCAGGACGGCGTCACGTTCAACGCGATCCTCCAGATGCTCCAGACGTACGATAACGTCTCGATCATCTCGCGCCCGAAGATCGCCGTGCGCGAGGGCGGCGCTGCCCGCATCGTGAACACGGTCAAGCTGCCGAGCTACAGCGTGAACCAGGTGCAGGCGAACGGGCAGGCGGCTGCGAACCTCACCTACGAGGAAGTCGGCATCAAGCTCTACGTCGTGCCGCGCGTCGTCGGCACGCAGACCGTCGCGCTGAACATCGACATCGAGGCGTCCGCGCAGTCGGGCAACGCCGCGACGTTCACGCTCGGGAACAGCCAGGTCATCTCGAACCCGATCATCAGCCGCCGCGCGGCGCAGACGGTCGTCTACCTCGAGCCTGGGCAGGCCGTGATCCTCGGCGGACTCGTCAGCGAGCGCACGGTCGACACCGAGAACAAGGTGCCGATCCTCGGCTCGATCCCGCTGCTCAACTACTTCTTCAAGTCGACGTTGAAGCGCAAGGAGCAGGCGAACGTGCTCTTCTTCATCCGCCCGCGCATCCTCACGGGCAGCGACATGAACCGCGAGTTCTGAGCGCGCGCTGGCGCGGCGGGATCGGAGCGCGACCCCGGCTTGCGCGCGCTCGCCATCGGATTCCCGCGCCGAGCGGCCTCAGAGCCGGCGCACCCAGACATTCCGGAACCGCATCGGGTTGCCGTGATCTTGCAGCGCGATCGGGAGCGCATCCTCGTGCTTCGCATACTGCGCGACCGCACGGTGGGCCGTCGCGCCGAGGAACGGTTGGGCATCCTGCACGACGACCCCGTTCTGCAGCACGGTGACGCGCGCAGCGGAGACGAGCTCGTCGCCCTGCCAGCGCGGCGCGCGGAACACGATGTCGTAGCTCTGCCACTCACCGGGCTTCCTGCACGCGTTGACGAGCGGCGGCATCTGGCCGTAGAGCGCCGCGGCCTGCCCGTCGGCGTAGGTGCGGTTCTCGTACGAGTCGAGGATCTGCACCTCGTAGCGCCCCATCAGGAACACGCCGCTGTTGCCGCGGCCCTGGCTCTCGCCCTCGACCTTCGCCGGGGTCGCGAACTCGAGATGGAGCTGCACGTCGCTGAAGCGCTCGACGGTCTCGATCGTGCCGGTCCCGTTGACCTCCATGTAGCCGTTCTCGACCTTCCACGCCGCGGGCTTGCCGCCGGCGCGCCACTGCGTGAGGTCCTTGCCGTCGAACAGCATGAGCGCGTCCGAGGGCGCGGCCGCGAGGCCGTTCGTGGCGCCGGGCATCACGACGCTCGGCGGCGTGCGATCGGGGTCGTGCACGTGCCAGGTCGTGCCCGGGATGAGCGGCGTGTCCTTGTAGCCGGTCGGATGGTCCTGGGGGCCGAGGACGCGGGTCGCGGCGAAGGCGGAGAACGTTCCGAGCAGGAGCACGGTGGTCACGGCGATGGACTTCATGCCGCCGAAGGTAGCGCCGCGCGCGCCAGCCGCCAGCCTCGCGCGCGCTGGTAGCCTCGCACGCCGGTCTTGGGGCTCGCCGACGGCTCCCTGGCCGAGTCCGCGTCCCGTCGCAGGCCCGCCGGGCCCTCCGCCGGCACCCCGCCGTCAACCCTCCGCCTCCACCCTCTTCTCCGCGCCCGCCGCCGGTCGATTCCCTAGGATGCAGGGAAGGCCCTGCTCCGCGCCCCGTCGATCCCACCACAATGAAGACCCTGCCCCAGCCCCTTCGTCGCGCCTCGGAGCGCGGCGCGGCGCTCCTCATGTCGCTGCTCGTGCTGCTCGTCCTCGCCGCGCTGGCGTTCCAGATCAGCGTGACCGCGACGACGGATGCGCGCACGGCGCGCAACGACGTGAACCTCACCACGATGGACCTCGCGTGCGAGTCCGCGCTCCTGCAGATGTTCGACACGCTCGCGGCGGACGGCGAGTCGGGCGGCGGGGACGCCGCGGGCGCGGCCGGGGCCGCGGGAGCGGGAGCCGGGGCGGGCGCGAGCGACCCGCAGGCGGGCGGCGCGAACCCCGCCGGCGCCGCGGGTGGTCAGGAGCAGGAGCAGGCCGTCGATTCGCGCCGCGACGAGTGGGCGTCGCCGCAGCGCACCGAGATCAACGAGATCAAGCTGCGCATCTTCGTGCAGGACGAAGACAGCAAGTACAACGTCCTGAACCTCCTCAACCCCGACGAGAAGGAGTCGGAGGCGGCGTTCAACCGCATCGCGCGCATCCTCGACCTGTGCCGCGAGGGCACGACGGCCGACATCGACGAGCGCGTCGCCCAGGACATGACGCGCGCGATGCTCGACTACATGGTGAAGCGCAAGACGTCGAGCTTCCCGCGCCCGAAGCTCCTCACCGACGTCGAGAAGGACGACGACCGGAGCTTCCCGCTGACGCTGCGCGAGTTCGCGGTGCTCAAGCCCTTCGACGAGACGCTGTTCCGCGACTTCCGCGACGAGGACGGCAAAGTCGTGCACTCGATCGAGACCTTCCTCACGGTGTGGAGCTCGCTCGAGACCGTCGCCGAGATGCAGAGCTCGCAGAGCTCGTCCGCGGGCGCCGCGGCGGGCGGTTCCGGCGCCGCGGGCTCGTCGGGCTCGAAGTCCTCGAGTTCGAGCTCGAGTTCGAGCTCCGGCGACAAGAGCGGCACGACGGGCGGCGGTTCGACGTCCTCCGGTGCGTCGGGCGGCGGCGCAGGCGCGACGGCCGGCGGTTCCGGGACGGTCCGCGACAAGAGCGAGACGAACGGCTACGCGGTGAACGTGAACACGGCCCCGGCGGCGGTCCTGAAGGGCCTCTTCGACGATCGCGAGCTCCCGCCGCGCTACTGGGACGAGGTGATCAAGTAAAGCAACCTCGAGGAAGAGAAGAAGGACGGCGAGTCGACCGAGGAAGAGGAGAACCCGGAGGACGCGCCGCTCGACGAATACGGTCGTCCCGTGCTCAAGCGTCGCATCTTCGAGCAGGCCGCCGAGCTGCAGGAGATCGAAGGCTGGGATCGCCTGCTCCCCGTCGCGCAGGACAAGCTGAACCAGTTGCTCACGACGAAGAGCCAGGTGTTCACGATCTTCATCGTCGCGCGCAAGTCGACCTCGGTCGAGGGCGACACGGGCGAAGCGCCCGAGAGCGCGGAGGACATGCGCGCCGAGGAGGAGAAGGGCGACAGCCTGATGCGCGTCGTCCGCTGCGTCGTCTGGCGCACGAAGAAGGAGGACAAGGTCGTCCTCGTGCCCATCGTCCGGTGGGAAGTGCTCGACTACCTCCCGCACGAAGTCATCGACTTCCCGGACGAAGAGCGCTGACCGGGCGCGCTCCCAGCGGCGGAAGACGCGCGGCGCGCGGCGGGAATTCCCTTCCGCTCCGCCGAGCCGGCGCGGAGGAGCCGCCCCGACGTCCAGCGCGCCCGCCCGCCCGCCCCGCGGGGGCTCCGATCCCGTGCCGGCAGCGGCCGAAAAGGAGCGCATGCAGCCGCTCGCGCTCTTCGTCCTCGTCTCGTTCGCCGCGTCCGCGTCCGATGCGTCCTTGCGCGCTCCGATCGCCGAGCGCGCGCGTCCGTTCGACGCACGCGCGGCGCCGCTCGTGCTCGGGCCGCTCGCGTGGCGCGCCGGGGACGTGATCGAGTCGTCGCGCCGGCTCGCGAACGACCTCGAGGTCACGTGCCTCGTCGACGGAAAGCTCCAGCAGCGCTTCGTGCGCTCCGAGGAGAGTGAAGCCCGCGTGCGCACGCGCCTCGCGGCCGTGACCGACGGTCGCATCGAGCGCGTCGGCGTGCGCTACGAGCTGCTCGTCGAGCGCAGCATGCAGCCCGAGGAGCTCGGCTCCGATGGGACGAGCGCGGGACGGGCGGAACTCGACGCCCTCGTCGAGGCGCGCGACGCGCTCGAGGGCCGCGCGGTCGAGCTCGCGCTCGAGCACGGCGGGTCGCACGCGCGGAACGAGGACGGCACGGCGCTGGAACGCGGGCTCGCCGAGGCCGTGCGCTCGAAGGAGCTCTCGCGCGCGGGCGACCTCGACACGGGCGTGCGCGCGCTCGAGCGTTGGCTGTCGGCGCGTCGCTTCGAGCCCGGCGCGCTCGTGCGCGTGCCCGAGTTCGTGTCCCTCGAGCTTCTGCGCGGCGAGACGCTGCACCAGGCGAGCACGCTCGAGCTGGCGCTCGTCCCGTCGCAGCCGGGCGACGCCGAGGGCTCCGCGCGCTTGCGCCTCGCGTGGCATCTCGCGTGGACCGCGGACGAACCGGGGCAGGAGCTGTCGGCCGACCTCGCGGGACACGTGCTCGTCGAGCGAGCGACCGCGCGCGTGCTGTACCTGTCCGCGTCGGGAGACGTCGCCGTCGCGGGCGCGGCGCAGGCGGGCGACGCGCTCGTCGAGTACGCGGGACGCGGCCGCCTGCAGCTCGTCGAGACGCGCGCGTTCGCGCGCGAGTGAGTGACTGAGTAACTGACTGACTGACTGACTGAGTGACTGAGTGACTGAGTGACTGAGTGACTGAGTGACTGAGTGAGTGAGTGAGTGAGTGAGTGAGTGAGTGAGTGAGTGAGTGAGTGAGTGCGCGGCCGCGCGGGCCGCAGGCGTGCGATCTGGGCCGTCGCAACGCCTCGGCGCCACCCTCGGCGTCGGGCGGCCGCGCTCGACGTGCCGCGGAGCCCCGCGGTCGCCGCTCAGTTCCTCGCGCTCGATTCGTCGTCCGGCGAGCCCTCCAGGCCCGTGCGCGTCGAGACGTGCGCGATCGCTCCGCTCGCGAGCTCCCCGAGCCGCGCACGGAGCGCGACGTCGACCTCCGCGTCGAGCGCGAGCGCTTCCAGACGCTCGCCCACGAGCCAGACCCACGCGCTCGGACCGTCGTCCGACAGCTCGAGCGAGTACCACTCCCAACGCGCGGCATCCTCGCCCGCGTCGACGGGGAAGTCCTCCTCGTCCGGCGCGAGCGGATCGAAGTCCTCCGCGCTCCCGATCGCCGCGCGCAGGCGCTCGGCGTCGTGCACGCGGTAGCTGCTGCACGGGAGCTCGTTCGGGTCGAGCTCGGCGAACTCCCCGTCGTCGTGCTCGCCGCCCTCCGCGTCGTCGCCTTCACCGTGGAGCCAGGTGCACCAAAGATGGTGGTACTCGGGCACGAGCGCCTTCCCGAGACTGCGCTCGTCGAGCGCTCCACCGGTCGTCTCGAACGCGAGGCGCGCGCCCGACTGGAACTCCGCGAGCGCGTCCCGCCAATCGTAGGAGAAGCTGAACGCGTCCGGGTACAGCACGCGGCCGCCGCGCGCATCGCGGAGCACGCGCGCGAAGTACACGTTCCCGATCTCGTCGATCTCGCCCGCGGTCGCCTCCGAGACCCACACGCGCGCTCCGCCGTGGAATGGCTCGAGCACGAAGCCCGCGCCGGGCTCGATCCTCACGACGGTGTACGGCTTGAGGTAGCTCGCCTCGAGCGTCCGCAGTGCGTTGCGCACGCCGGGCAGGAGCTTCTCACCGCGCCGCGCGAGGAGATCGCCCGCGAGGGAGCGTCCCTCCGTCCGCTCACGGTCCAGGAAGACCCACGCGGCGAGCACGAGCGAGTGGGCTTCGAGCTCGTCGGCGTCGTCCTCGTCGTCTTCGTCGAGCGCGCTCCTGAGCTCGGCCCATTCGCCCCAGAATTCCTCGCGCGCCGCGTCGAGCCACGCCGCGTGCTCGGGCTTCTGCGACTCGATCGAGAGCAGGCGGAGCGCCTGCTCGAGGTCCGCCGACGTGTAGCGCGCTTCGGGCGGCATGCGCACCTCTCCGCAGCAGGCGTCAAAGCGGTCCTCGGAACCACAGGGACAGGGGGCGTCATTGCGGGGTTGGGGCATCGGTCTCCTCGTGCGGGGCGCGAGCCTACCGTCGCGCTCGGCGCGCGCGCCGGGCATTCCCGCGCACGCCCTGCTGCGCCGGCATTTTCCGCTTGTCGGGTCCCGCGGGGAGCGCAAGAATCCGTCGCCCGCGCGCGCTTCGCGCCGGTCCTCGAACCCGGAACCCAACCGCCTCCTGCATGCCTTCGCTCAGCGTCTTCGGTGCTCAATGGGGGGATGAGGGCAAGGGCAAGCTCATCGATCTGCTCGCGCGCGACGCCGAGTACGTCGTCCGCTATCAGGGCGGCGCGAACGCCGGCCACACCGTCGTCGTCGGGGGGGAGAAGTACATCCTGCACCTCGTTCCGTCCGGGATCCTGCACCCGGGCAAGGTCAACGTGGTCGGGAACGGCGTCGCGGTCGACCCGCTCAAGCTGCTCGAGGAGATCGACGGGCTCCGCGCGCGCGGTGTCGCCGTCAGCGGCGCGAACCTGCGGCTCTCCGCGAGCGCGCACGTGATCTTCGAGCACCACAAGCTGCTCGATCAACTCGCCGAGCGCTGGCGCGGCGAAGGCCGCATCGGCACGACCGGACGCGGCATCGGCCCCGCGTACGCGGACAAGGCCGCGCGCATCGGGCTGCGCGTGTGCGACCTGCTCGAGCCGGGCCACTGCCGCACGCGGCTCAAGGCGGCGCTCGCCGAGAAGAACGCGCTCATCCAGAAGGTCCACGGCGAGCGCGCGATCGACCTGGAGGGCCAGCTCGACCGTTACACGTCGCTCGCGGAGCGCCTGCGTCCGTTCGTCGGCGACACGGGTGCCGAGGTGCGGGCCGCCTTCCGCGCGAAGAAGCGCATCCTGTTCGAGGGCGCGCAGGGCGCGATGCTCGACCTCGATGCCGGCACGTACCCGTTCGTCACGTCGTCGAACACGGGTGCTTCGGGCATCCCCGCGGGCGCCCAGGTGCCGCCGCGGATGGTCGAGCGCGTCATCGGCATCGCGAAGGCCTACTGCACGCGCGTCGGCGAGGGACCGTTCCCGTCCGAGCTCAAGAACGCGACGGGTGACCGGATCCGCGAGCAGGGGCACGAGTACGGCTCGACCACGGGCCGTCCGCGCCGCTGCGGTTGGTTCGACGTCGTCGCGGCGCGCTTCGCGCTCGAGCTCTCGGGCGCGGACGGTCTGATCGTCACGAACCTCGACGTGCTCAGCGGGTTCCCCGAGCTCCAGGCCGCGGTCGAGTACGAGCTCGACGGGCGGCGCTTCTCGACGTGGCCCGCGCACCTCGCTCACTTCGACCGCGTCCAGGCGCGCTACACGACCTTCCCGGGCTGGTCCCAGGACATCACGGGCGTGCGGCGCTTCGAGGACCTGCCGCGCGAAGCGCGCGCGTACGTCGAGTGGCTCGAGCGCGAGGTCTCCGTGCCGATCGTGATGCTCAGCGTCGGTCCCGAGCGCGACCAGGTCATCCCGCGCGGCTTCCAGCCGCTCTGATCGCACGCGCATGGCCCGCCAACCGATCGCCCGGCCTGACTTCGGCGGCCCGTTCCCCGAGCACATCGCGATCATCATGGACGGCAACGGCCGTTGGGCCGAGGGCCAGGGCCTGCGCCGCGTCTTCGGGCACAAGGAGGGCATCGGCTCCGTGCGCGAGATCACGACGGAGTGCGCGCGGATGGGCGTCGGCAGCCTGACGCTCTACGCGTTCTCCGTCGAGAACTGGAAGCGCCCCGGGCCCGAGGTGCGCTACCTGATGTCGCTCTTGAAGAAGTTCCTGATCGAGGAGCGGCGCACGTTGATGGACAACGGCGTGCGCCTCCGCGCGATCGGGCGCATCTCGGACCTGCCCGCCGGCGTGCTCGAGGAGCTGCGGCGGACCGAGGAGCTGACGAAGGACAACCCGGGCATGCTCCTGCGCCTCGCGCTGTCGTACGGGAGCCGCACGGAGCTCGCGGACGCGCTCCGGCACGTCGTGCGCGACGCGAAGGACGGGTTGATCGCGGTCGAGGACGTCGACGAGGAGACGCTGCGCGACTACCTCTACGACACGACGACGCCCGATCCGGACCTGCTCATCCGCACGGCGGGGGAGATGCGGCTCTCGAACTTCCTCCTGTGGCAGATCTCCTACACCGAGTTCTACGTCACGGACGTCTGCTGGCCGCAGTTCCGCAAGACCGAGCTCCTCGCCGCGCTGCGCGACTTCGCCGGACGCAAGCGCAAGTTTGGCGGCCTGATCGCCGACGTCGCGCCGCCGCGTCGCGCGAAGGAAAGCTGACGAGGCGCCGCGCATGCAGCCCGCGGCCGCGCGTCCCCCGACGAAGGCGCAGAAGATCCTGCGGCGCACGCTCTCGGGCGCGCGCCTCGTCGCCGGGCTCGCGCTGATCCTGTGGCTCACGTCGCGCTCGAACGACGGCGAGCCCGTGTTCTACACCGCCGCGGCTGTGCTGGCGCTCGCGGTGTGGGAGCTCTCGCGCATGGGCCGCTGCCGCGCGTGGCCCGTGCTCGCCGTGTTCGTCGCGCCGCTCGCGCTGCTCGCGGCGCTCCACTTCGCCGAGCTGCGCGCCGATCGGCGCGCGCTCGAGCACGCGCTCTTGCCCGAAGCGCTCGGGGGCGCGTGGCGCGAGAACCTGCTCTACGACTACGCGCTCGCCGGGCTCGTCGCGCTGGGCATGCTCTCGCTCCTGCGCGCGTTCGCGCCGGGCGCTCGAACGCAGACGGACGCGGGGGCGCGCCCTTCGGCGCTCGGCCTCGGGCTCGCGGTGCTCGGCTACGCGGGCATCGTCGCCGCGATCGTCGCCGTGACGCGCGATCCGTTCGCCGCGCGCTCCTCGGCGGACGTCGTCGCGCTCGCCGCGGGCGTCGTGGTGCTCGGTGGCCTTCCGCGCCTCGTCCTGTCGCGCGACGCGCGTGCGGAGGCGCTCGCGCTCACGGGGCTCGCGCTCTGGCTCCTGCCGCCGATCCTCGGGCTTTGGGGCACGTGGCGCGCGTACGCGAGCACCGGGCTCGTCGCCGTGCTCCTCCTCTCGAAGATCGGCGACACGGCCGGCTACTACTTCGGGAGCTGGCTCGGGAAGACGCATCCGTTCCCCAAGATCAGCCCCGGCAAGACCACCGCGGGCTGCGTCGCGTCCTTCTGCGCCGCGACCGTGATCGGCGGCGTCTCCGTCGCGACCGGGCTCCTGCCCGACGGTCCGTACGGGCTCCTCGGCGGGCTCGCCGCGGGGGCCGCGCTCAACCTCGCGGCGCAGGCGGGCGACCTGCTCGAGAGCTGGATCAAGCGCCGCGTCGAGGTGAAGGACTCCTCGACGTGGTTCGGGCCCTCCGGCGGCCTCCTCGACCAGCTCGACAGCCTGCTCCTCTCGATTCCCGTGGCCGTGCTCCTGTTCCCCGTCCTGTTCCCCCGATGAGAGGGGTGGTTTGACAGGCGCCACGGTGCGCTCGATCCTCTCGCCTCCACGCCACGAAGGAGCCGCTTGACCGAGATCACGATCCCCCTGCGTTCGCACGACGAAGCGATCCTCGTCCTCGGCCCGTACGACCGGTACGCGAAGCTCCTGCGCCAGGACCTGAACATCGAGATCACCACGCGGCGCGGCAACCTGCGCATCGCGGGCGAGGACGAGAGCGTGCAGGAGGCGCGCCGCCGGATCGAGCACCTGCTCGGCAAGGCGCGCAAGGGGCGCGAGCTCCCGACCCAGGAGATCGAGGAGATCCTGCTCGGGCTCGATCACAAGCAGCCACCGACCGCGCCTCCCGCGCGCGCCGGGACGAACCGCGGCTCGAATCCGCCGTACCGCGTCGTGCGTCCTGGGCTCGCGCCGCGCGCGGGCGGCGCGAACGGCCCGCGAGCGCGGAGCACGCCCAGCGACGATCGCGAGCACGCCGAAGGCGGCGTCACGAACCAGCCGCCGCGGATCGATCCCGCCGCGCCGCCGCCGCGCATCACGCGCATGCCGATCGTCACGCCGCGCACGGAGAACCAGCGCCGCTACGTCGAGCTGATGGACAAGCACTCGCTCGTGTTCGGCGTCGGGCCCGCCGGCACGGGCAAGACGTATCTCGCCGTCGTCATGGCGATCCAAGCGCTGCGTTCGGGGCGCTGCAAGCGGCTCGTGATCACGCGCCCGGTCGTCGAGGCCGGCGAGCGCCTCGGCTTCCTGCCGGGCGACGTGCAGGCGAAGTTGAATCCGTACATGCGGCCGATCTACGACGCGCTGTTCGACCTGCTCGACTTCGAAGAGGTGCAGCGGCTCGAGGAGACCGGCGTGATCGAGGTCGCGCCGCTCGCGTTCATGCGCGGGCGCACGCTGGCGCACTCGTTCGCGATCCTCGACGAAGGGCAGAACACGAGCATCGCGCAGATGAAGATGTTCCTCACGCGCCTGGGCGAGGGCTCGCGGATGGTCGTCACGGGCGACCCGACGCAGAACGACCTCGAGGGCGGCGTGAAGAGCGGGCTGCTCGACGCGCTCGCGCGCTTCCGAGGGTTCGACGGGATCGGCCTGCTCGAGTTCGGCCTGCAGGACATCGTGCGCCATCCGCTCGTCGAGCGCATCGTGCGCGCGTACGAGGGACCGGCGCGGGAGCGCGGCCCCGAGGGGCCCGATCGGACCGAGCGTCCGGACCGGGGCGAGCGCTTCGACCGGACCGACCGCGGCGACCGCGGGGAAGACGACGATCGCCCCGACCGGGGCGGTCCGCCGGATCGCACGCATCGACCGGGTCGTGGAGGACGTCGGTGACGCGCGCGCCGCGGCGCTCCGGCGCCCGGACCCGCGTGCCGCCGATGCCGATCCTCCGGCGCGTCCGGTTCGACCGGTTGGACGACCGCGAAGTGCGCCGGATCGTGCGCGCGGCCCTGGCGCACGGCGGCCGCCCCGACGCGCGCGTCGGCGTGGTGTTGATGGGGGACGCCGAACTCGCGCGCCTGCACGAGGAGCACCTCGGCGACCCGTCGCTGACGGACGTCATCGCGTTCGACCTCGGCGCGGACGGCGGGCTCGCGGGGGAGATCTGCTGTTCGGTCGCGTGCGCGCGGCGCGTCGCGCGGAGCCGCGGCGTGCCGGTGGAGAGGGAGCTCGCGCTCTACCTCGTACACGGCGCGCTCCATCTTTGCGGGCACGACGACCACGCGCCGCGCGCGCGGACGCGCATGCGCGCGGCGGAGCGTGCCGTGCTCGCGGCGCTCGGCTACCCCGACGATCCGCTGCCGCATCCTTGATCCGCGCGGCGGACGGTCACGACGACGCATTTTTTTTTCGCGCCGTCGCACGCGCGCGTGTCATCTCCGGGAGCGCGCAGCGTCGGCGCGTTTCCTCGGGAGTTTTTCGCGCGCGCGCGAGCGTGTGTGCACCGGCTCGCTCGCTCGGTGCAACGGGGACGAGAACGAAACTTGATCCGGCCGCGCGTTTCGCTACCTACTCCTTCACGCGTCGTCGCACCGAGCTCCCTGCGTGCGGCGACGACGCCCTGGCGATGGACGTGCAACTCTCCGCGGACTCGGCTCCAAAGCTCGAAGCCTCTGTGCTCCGTGCCGCCCCGGCGCGCGCCCGCGCGAAGGGGCCGCGTCCGGTCGCGCGACGGCGTGCTCTGCGCGCGCCCCGACCGCTCGCATTGGACGAACTGTGGCGGCGCTACGCCGCCCGGCGTGACGATGCGACGCGCAACCTGCTCGTCGAGCGGTACCAGACGTTCGTCGCGGAGATCGTGCGGCATTTCGCGCAGCGGCTGCCGCGCTCGGTCGACCGCGGGGACCTCGGGACGGCCTCGAACGTCGGCTTGATGGCCGCGATCGAGGGCTTCGACCCGTCGCGCGGGGTCCGCTTCGAGTCGTACTGCGAGCTGCGCGTGAAGGGGGCGCTCCTCGACGAGCTGCGCAGCCAGGACTGGCTCCCACGCCCCTGGCGCCAGCGCATCGAGCAGCACAAGCGCGTCGTCGAGCGGCTCCGGGCCGAGCTCGCCCGGGATCCGGACGAGGGCGAGGTGGCGCGCGCGATGGAGCTCCCGCTGGCCGAGTACCGCCAGTTCTTCGGCGTCGGCCTGCCCGGCGCGCCGAGCGGTGGCCTCACCTCCGCACACGACGACGACGAAGCCTTCCCGGGCCTCGACATCGTCGCCGCCGCGGACGACGGCGGCACCGCGGAGGACAAGCTGACCCGCGAGGAAATCCTGCGCCTGGTCGCGCAGCGCCTCACCGTGCAGGAGTACCGGCTCGTCTACCTGAAATACTGGGAGGAGCTCTCGATGCGCGAGATCGGCGCCTTGATGCACCTCTCGGAATCGCGCGTGTGCAAGATGCACCAGAAGCTGCTGGAGCGGTTGTCGGAGCGGCTCGGCGGCGACGTGCGGAACGCCTGAGCGCCCACGAGCCGCGACAGGCTCGTCCGGCTCGGCGGCGACGTGCGGAACGCCTGAGCGCCCACGAGCCGCGACAGGCTCGTCCGGCTCGGCGGCGACGTGCGGAACGCCTGAGCGCACTCCCCTCCGAGCCAACGCGCTCGATGCTGAGAGACCCTAGAACCCCGCGCGAGCCCGGGCCGGTCCTCCGGCCCGGGCTCGTGCGGGGTCCGTGATGCGAAGCACACGCGTGTGCTCCGTTGCGTCCCTTGCTCCGCGTCGTCCCACCTGGCAGCGCCGCTCCCGATCGACACGTACCTCCGCGGACCAACTCACACCACCGCGCTCCACCCCCGACCAAAAAAAGCGGGAGCCCGAGGCGCGACCCCGGACTCCCGCACGATTCCGACACAGACCCGCAATTTCAGACGGGTCCGGACTCCGCCGTACCCTGGCGTGGCCAAGGCACTCCCCATGGCGGATGTCGTGCGTCGCGAACGACGCTTGCGTCGGAAGGCGCGATGCGCCGGGCCTGTCCCCACGGGCCCGAACGCTGCGCAGCTCCTCCTTCACGAGACGACACGCCTAGTCCCCACGAGGCGGCCATCTCATCTCCTCCACGCACGTCGAGCCTGGTTCCCCAACCCGGCCCGAGCGTGTTTCGTGACGCCGTTCGCACGGCATCGCGAGCTTCGAACAGGATCTCTCCCCGAGATCCCCCTGCCGTATCTGCCCACTTCGTCGTCGGCTCCGCGCCGCACGTCGCGACCGCGAGCGGCGCGACGTTGGAAGGAAGGCGAACTCGGTTCGAGACGACGACGTGGCTCACTGCGGCATTTCGCCACCGCTGCAGGCACGTCTTCGGAGCTTCGGGCTTCATCGTCTCGTTGGTCCTGGGGTTCGCCGTGCCGGGCACGCGAACCACCTCGGGAGAGGCCCGCCCTGCCCGCGCCAAGAGCGCGCGGACAGGGCGGCGAACGAGGGAGGGAGAAGCGTCAAGCACTCCGTTCCCAGGATCGTCAGAGCCCGAGGCGGGTCGGAAACCCGTCTGCCCTCGGATGACGTCCGGTAACGGACTGATGACTTCGGCGGCTCGGCTGTCCGTCCGCTCGCGCGGCGAGGACCCGTGGCTTTGCGCGCCAGCGTCTCCGCTGGGTTGCCCTTGTCACGTCATCGAAAGGCGGGCAAGGATACATACGAAATCGCAAACAGGCAAACCGGCCGTGGCGAGTTTCGAATCGGAAGCGCGAAGAGCGACTCGAAGCTCATGTCCAGCATTGACTTGCGCCTGCCATCTCCCTCGTTCGTAGCCCCTCGGTGCAGGGCCTCTCAACACCCCGAAATTCCTTCCGGAGGCGCGCCTCTGCTCAGGCCGGGAGGAGCAGCGCGCAGCGGGTGCGGCACTCCGTCCGGCGCGGGCAGTGCGCCCGCCCGGTGTGGCCTTCGCCGAGCCCGGACGAGGCGTACCGTTCCCCGCCCTCCGGCCACACGGTCGCGACGACCCCGCCGCGCGCGGCGCGTCGGCGGGCGGCGAGGTGGTTCGCGCCCGCGCTGCGGCCGACGCAGTAGCCGCGCGCGTGCAGGCGCTCCGCCTCCGCGTGCGCCTCGGCGGTCGTGACGCGCTCGATCGCGTCGACGGCGCCCGCGGCCGCGCGCGCGCGCTCGGGCACGCCCTCGAGGCCGAGGATGCCGTGCTCGACCGACGCCGAGCCCGCGCGCGCCTCGGCTTCGAACGGGAGGACGGCGACGAGCTCGACCTGCGGCCAGCGCGCGCGCAGCGCCGCGCCGACCCCGCGCAGCGTCGCGCCGGAGCCGACGCCCGCGACGAACGCGGCGAGCCGGGTGACGCGGGCCGCGACGAGCGCGTCGACGAGCTCGCGTCCTGTCGTCTGCGCGTGGCAACGCTCGACGTCCGCGCGCGAGGCGGCCGGGATCCACGTGCCGGGCGCACCTCGGTGCGCGTCGCGCCGACGGCGGGCCTCGGCGAGGCCGCCCGCGCGCGGCACGACGACGACGTCCGCGTCGAGGGAGCGGATCATCGCGGCGCGTTCGAGCGTCGACGGCTCGATCGCCGCGGCGTCCGTGCGCGCCGCGCGCGACGTCTCGGGACGCGCGGGCTCGGCGAGGTAGATCCGGACGCGAAAGCCGAGCTCCCGCCCGACGAGCGCGTACGCGATGCCCGCGTTGCCCGTCGTCGCCTCGACGATCGTGTCGCCGTGGACGAGCTCACCGCGCTGGATCGCCTCTTCGACGAGGAAGCGCGCGACGCGGTCCTTGATGCTGCCGCCCGGGTTCGCGCACTCGAGCTGCGCGTGCACGCCGTCGACGGTCTGGAGAGGAGTGCGACCGATGCGGAAGAGGACACCCATGGCGGCGCATCCCATCCGATCGCGGGCCCGGGGACCATGCGCTCGTGAGCGCAGGCACCCGGGCGCAAGCCCGTAGGACCGTCGCGCGGGAGCGGCTCCCGCGCGTTCAGCGCATCAGGAAGTCGGGCGTGAGGATCAGCTCGGGGCGCGGCGGCTCCGCGCCGGGCGAGTGGATCGTCTGCAGGAGCACGTGCAGCGCGTCGGGGAACGCCGCGAGGAACATGTTCGCGTTGCCGGGTTCGTTCTCGAACGACGCGACGACCTCGCCCCGGTAGGAGCGGATGTCGTCGATCGCGTCGTCCTTGAACGCCTTGTCGTTCATCTCGAAGTCGGGCTTCAGGTGGAGCACGCACCGCCCGCGCCAGAACGGAAAGCCGTGCTTGCGCAGCGACTGCACCGTGCCGATCTCCATGCCGCCGACGTGGCGGCCCGTCAGGTAGTAGATGAGCGCGCCCTGCGTGTGGCAGCGCTCGACGAACGCGGCGGCGCCGGGGACCTCGTGGTCGTGCAGGAGGTACTCGTCGCGGAAGAAGCGCTCGGCCCAGAACTCCCGCACGGCCGCGAGCAGCGCGGGGTCGCGGACGCCGGCCTTCGCGAGGTCGTCGTGCACGTTCCAACCCATGTCCTCGGCGGTCATGCGCGCGGCGATCGCGGTGAGCTCGGGGTGCTTCGCGGCGTGCGCGCGCGCGAACTCGCGCAGGATCTGGAGGTTGCGCGGCGCGGTCGAGAAGAGCGTCGAGTCGAGGTCGAAGACGCAGACCGGCAGACGACCTCGGGAGAGCGCGCTGTCGATGCGCGCGAAGACCTCTCGCAACCTCGGGGAGCCCATGGGGGCGGAGACGATACCCGCTCGCGCGGCACGGCGGAACCCTCGCCGGTCGCGAACGCGGCGTCGAGATCGCTCGTGCGGCGCGAGCCCGACGCTCGCCGTGGCGCGAGATCGGAACGGCGCGCCCTCGATCGATGCGTGCATGGACCGCGGGCACGACCCTAGACTCCTCCACGATGACCAGGAACGCGCCGCCGCTCCGTCCGCGGCCGAAGCCGCACCGCAACCCGTGGTACTGGCTCGTGTTCGTCGTCGTCTTCCTGCTGATCCTGGTGCCCGAGCTCCTGCGCGGCGACGGGGCGGAGCGCGGGCCGTCGCGCGCGTGGATCGCGCCCGTGGTCCTCGTCGTCGGCGTCGGCGGCTACGTCGCGTGGACCGTTCTGCGCGCGCGGCGCTTCAACGCGGAGAACTCGGCCGCGCTCGCGATGCTGCGCGAGGGCGCCTTCGACGCGGCGCGCGAGCGTTTCGAGGCGTTGGTGAAACGCCATCCGCGGCCGCGTGACCTGAACCACGTCGCGCTCTTCAACCTCGCGTGGACCGAGCTCCTCGCCGGCGAGCTCGCGCTCGCGCGGCAGCGCATGGCGCAGATCGAAGCGGAGCGCGACCCCAAGGCGCGCAGCGGGTTCGTCACGCTGCTCCCGAGCCGCCTCGCGTACGTGCACGCGCTCCAGGGCGAGCTCGACGACGCGCGCGCCTGGCTCCGCACGTCGCGCGAACGCGGCGTGGAGGAGACGACGAATCGCGCGGTCATCGAGGCCTGGGAGACGGCCTCCGACGCGATCGTCGCGTGCCGCGCGGGCGAGCCGGCGCGCGCGAAGGAGCTCCTCGCGGCGCGCTGGCTCGCGCTCGAGAACTCGGTGACGGGCGAGCTCCTGCGGCCGCTACGCGCCGTCCGCGCGTTCGCGCTCGACGCGGCGTCGAAGGGGACCGACGCGGCCGCCGTCGAGGCGCAGCTGCAACCCGTGCGCGAACACGCGGGGAGCGAACTCCGTCACCTCGGCGCGAGCTGGCCCGCGATGCGCGCCTTCCTCG
Source organism: Planctomycetota bacterium (assembly GCA_016714045.1). Taxonomy (GTDB): domain Bacteria; phylum Planctomycetota; class UBA1135; order UBA1135; genus JADJNY01. The sequence continues at coordinate 365,763 of JADJNY010000003.1, forward strand.
CGGCGCGGAAGCTCGGTTGACGCGCCTCTGCTCCGTGCGGCGAGTCGCCCGACTCGGAGCTCGCGTCGCAGGGGCCGCACCTGGCGCGGGTTCGAGCGGTACTCGGCCGACGAAGCGCGCGAACCGTCGCGCGCCGCGCCGGAGCTCGCCGTGGAGTTCGCCGGGGCGCGCCCGCGTTCGAGCGTGGGCAAGCGCGCGCCCTGACCGTATCCTCCTGCGCCCATGCCCCCCTGGCTCGAGAAGCTCCTGCCGATCGTCCTGCTCCTCGTCGCCGTCTCCGTCGTCGTCGCGCGCCTGCCGCGCGTCGACCTCGGACACGAGCCGGGCTTCCTGCGCCGACGGCGGTGGAACTGGATCGTGCTCGGCCTCACGTACGCGTTCCTCTACTTCGGGCGCTACAACCTCTCCGCGATCGTCGGCGAGCTCGAGCAGGCGAAGATCCTGACCAAGGAGCAGTTCAACGAGCTCGACGCGATCGGCCTGGGCGTCTACGGCGTCGCGTTCCTCCTGAACGGCCCGCTGACCGACCGTTGGGGCGGACGCGCGACGATCCTGATCGCGGCGGGCGGCAGCGCGCTGATGAACGCGGGCATGGCGCTCGCGATGAGCGAGTGGGGCGCCGACGCCGCGCGCGAGGGCGCGCAAGGGCTCGATCTCGCGACCGGCGCCGCGCTGACGGGCGCGCCCGTCGAGTCGGCCGGCAGCCAGCTGCGCCTCGCGCTCACGGTGCTCAACGCCGCGAACATGTACTTCCAGTCGTTCGGCGCCGTATCGATCGTCAAGGTGAACGCGCACTGGTTCCACGTGCGCGAGCGCGGCGTGCTCGGCGGGCTCTTCGGCATCCTGATCTCGCTCGGGCTCTACTTCTCGTACGACTGGTCGCTCCTGCTGACGAAGGAGCTCGGGTACGTCGCGTCGTTCTGGACGCCGTGCGCGGTGCTCGCGGCCTTCTTCGTCGCCGCGTGGTTCGCGGTGCGCGATTCTCCGGGCAAGGCGGGCTGGAAGGACTTCGACACGGGCGACGCGACGAGCGGACAACTGCGCGCCGACGGGCTCGGGGTCGTCGTGCGGAAGTTGCTCGCGCAGCGGATCGTGTGGCTCCTCGTCGCGATCGAGTTCTGCTCGGGCTTCCTGCGCCAGGCGGCGATGAAGCAGTTCCGGCCGTACGCGAAGGCGCTCGGCGAGAGCGAGTCGTTCGTCTACCAGAACTGGGGGATGCTCCTGTGCGTCGCGGGGATCCTCGGCGGGGTGTTCGCGGGGACGATCTCCGACCACGTGTTCGGCTCGCGGCGCGGACCGGTGGCGTCGATCCTGTACGCGGGGATGCTCCTCGCGGTGATCGGGTGCTGGGCGATGCTCGGGACGAGCGGCGTCGGGTGGTCGATCGTGTTCCTGTCCCTGTGCGTGATCGGCGTGCACGGGATGCTGTCGGGCACGGCGAGCGCGGACTTCGGCGGGACGAAGAACGCGGGCATCGTCACGGGAGTGATCGATGGGTTCGTGTACCTGGGGAGCGCGACGCAGGCGTTCGTGTACGCGACGTCGCTGCCGAAGGGCGACGCGGCGAAGGACGCGGCGAACTGGACGGCGTGGCCATTGTGGATGATGCCCGTCGTCGTGATCGGGCTGTTGCTCTGCACGCGGGTGTGGAACGCGCGGCCGAAGGCGGGCGGGGGGCACTGACGAAACGGGGAGCGCGGCGCGCGCCCTCCCGAAGGTCAGCCCGCGCGCACCGCGCGGTGCACCGCGAGCACCCCGTCGAGGATCGCCGGGAACTGGTCGAGCACGACCATGTTCGGTCCGTCGCTCGGCGACGAGTCCGGGTTCGGGTGCACCTCGAAGAAGAGCCCGTCGACGTTGCCCGTCGCGACCGCCGCGCGCGCGAGCGCGGGGACGAACTTGCGCTCGCCGCCCGTCTTCTCGCCGAGCGCGCCGGGCTGCTGCACCGAGTGCGTCGCGTCGTACACGACGACGTGGCCCGTGTCGGAGAGGTACTCGAAGCTCGTCATGTCGACGACGAGCCGTCCGTAGCCGTGCGTCACGCCGCGCTCGCACAGCATCAGCTTCGCGTTGCCGGCCTGCGCGCACTTCTTCGCGACGTTCTTCATGTCCCAGGGGGCCAGGAACTGCCCCTTCTTGATGTTGAGCGGCTTCCCCGTCGCCGCCGCGGCGAGCAGGAGGTCGGTCTGCCGGCACAGGAACGCCGGGATCTGCAGCACGTCGACGACCTCCGCGGCCGGCGCGCACTGTTCGGGCAGGTGCACGTCCGTGATCACGGGGCAGCCGAAGCGTTCGCGCGCTTCCGCGAGCCACTCGAGGCTCTCCATGCCGGGCCCGCGCACCGAAGAGCCGCTCGAGCGGTTCGCCTTGTCGAAGCTCGCCTTGAAGATCCACGGGACGTTCCGCTCGCGCGTGATCGTCGCGAGGCGCTCGGCGATCTGCATCGTCAGCTCCCGCGACTCCAACACGCACGGCCCCGCGATCAGGAACAGATCGCCGCCGCCGAGCGTCTTCCCGCGCACCTCCAACTTCGCTCTCGTTCGCTTCGTCATGCGCGGTCAAGGTAGCACGAGCCGGCGCTGGACGCGCTCGAGCTCGATCGTCACGGGCGTCGTCGCCGCGAGGTCGCCGTCGACCTGCACGGGCACCTCCGCGGCGCCGGCGCGCACGGAGCGCACCTCGAGCTTCCGCCCGCGCTCGCGTCGCACCGAACCGCCCGGGAACCGGCCGACGAGCGCGCGCGCGCCGTGCCGCAAGAGGCCCAGCTTCGAGCGCGCGGGGAACAGGTAGAGCTCCCACAGCCCGTCGTTGAGCGCGCGGTCGTGCGCGAGCACGTCGAAGCCGCCGTAGTGCACGATGTTCGAGAACAGGACCTCGGCCCACTCGCCCGGGAGCGCGCGCCCATCGAGCGCCACGGCGAGGCGCGGGAGCGGCTCGAGCGCGATCGCCGAGAGCCCCGCGCGCGCCCACGTGCCCTTCGTGATCGGACCTTTCCGCAGCCGCTCGAGCCCCGCGACGACCTGCGCGTCGAAGCCGACGCCCGTGACGAGGAACGAGAGCTGCCCGCCGTTCACTCGCGCGACGTCGACCGCCGTGGAGCGCCCGCCGAGCACCGCGCGCGCGATCCCCGCCGGCTCGCGCGGGAGCCTGAGGTCGAGGCTCATCACGTTCGCCGTGCCGAGCGCGAAGATGACGACGGGCACGGACGGATCGACGAGGCCGTCCAGAACCTCGCGCACGGTCCCGTCGCCGCCGATCGCGACCGCGACGTCGAAGCGCCCTTCGCGCTCCGCGACGAACCGCCGTCCGTCGCCGCGCGCGCCCGTGAAGAGGAGCTCGACCTCGAGGCCCGCTGCGCGGAGGAGCCGCTCGAGCTCGGTCGCCGCGGCGCGCGCGCGACCGCTCCCGGCGATCGGGTTCGCGACGAGCAGGGCGCGGCGCCAGGGCGCGGACATCCGAGCAGCATGGCGCAGCCGAGCCGCGCGCGCGAGGCCGAGCCCGCGGGTCTCCCGCGCGCGGTTCGAAGGCTCCTCCTCGCCGGTCGGGGCCGCGAGCCCGTGTCGCCGCTCCCGGCCGGCTCGACTAGACTCGGGCGCGCTCCGGGCGCCCGCATGAACCCCCGCCACCCTTCTCCGCGCCGTCGCGCGTCCGCGCTCGCGAGCCTCGCCGCGCTCCTCGTCGCGTCGCCGGCGTCCGCGCAGACGTTCCAGCGCGTGCTCGGCACGTCCGGCGTGGAGCGCGCGACCTGGGCCGCGGCTCCGACCACGGGCGGCTTCGTGCTCGTCGGCGAGGCCTCGAACGGGACGCTGCTCGCCGCGCTCGGCGCGGACGGCTCGGTCGCGTGGGCCCGCGCGCTCCAGGGCACGGCCGCGGCGCGCATCGTCGTCGAGCCGAACGCGATCGTGCTGGCGGCGGATTCGAACGTGCCGGGCGACCCGAACGGGCTCACGTGGACGCGCGTCGACCTGCTCGGCGGCCTCGTCGCGGCGCGGGGTTACCCGGGTACGGCCGCGCCGCAGGACGGCCACGGCCCGGCGCTCGCGCGCTCGGCGGGCGGCTACCTGCTCGGCGGAGCGCGCGCGCTCGCCCCGTCGATCCCGCTCTCGCCCGAGGTCGTCGTGCTCGACCTCGGGGGCCACGTGCTCGCCGTGCGCAACTACGACGACCTCCGGTACGGCGGCACGACGCGCGGCGAGTTCTCCGACGTCGCGTTCGCGGGCTCCGACGCGCTCGTCGCGGGCTCGACCGCCGTCGACGGCGAGCTCACGACCCGTGACACGCTCGTCGCGCGGCTCGCGGGCGACGGGGATCCCATCTGGGCGCGGAGTTTCGGCACGGCCGGCGCGGAGGACCGCGCGCTCGGCCTCGAACTGTGCGCGAACGGCGAGGTCGCGGTGTGCGGCGCCGACGGCTCGGTCGCGGGCGGCGGCGCGTTCGTGCTGCGGCTCGACGGCGCGGGACAGCTCGCGTGGCGCGTCGAGCTCCCCGGCTTCGCCGCGTCGTGCTCGATCGAGGAGCGTGCGGACGGCGCGCTCTTCATCGCGGGCGCGTCCGGCGGTCACGCCGCGCTCGCACTGCTCGACGCGCAGGGCGCGCTCGTCTGGGCGCGCGCGTACCCGGCCGGCGCAGCGGGCGTCGGCGCCGTCGTCGTGCCGCTCGCGGACGGCGGCGCGTTCCTCGCGGGCACCATCGCGTCGACGAGCGGCGGCGGAGGCGACGTGCTCGCGCTCCGCACCGACCCGCTCGGCCGCGTCGGGTGCGCCGACGTCGACCTCGCGCTCGCCGCGGTGAGCGCGCCGCGCGCGGCCGCGAACGTGCCGCTCGTCCTCCAGGAAGAGCAGGCGGAGCACCCGCGCGCGACCGAGGGCGTCACGCACGAGCTCGTCGAGGCCTCCGCGTGCGCGCTCCAGCGCGTGCGCGCGACCTGCGCGGGCGACGGGACGCTCGCGACGCCGTGCCCCTGCGGGAACTCGGGCGCGGCGGGCCGTGGGTGCGCGAACTCGGTCGAGCCCGCGGGGGCCGCGCTCGCGTGGAGCGGCGACCCGGCGGCGGACTCGCTAACGCTCGACGCGAGCGGCCTGCCCGCGCTCGCGTCCGCCGGCGTGCTGTTCTTCCAGGGCGACGCGCTCGACGCGGACGGCGTCGTGTTCGGCGACGGCGTGCGGTGCGCGAGCGGCGCGCTCGTGCGCATCGGGGCGAAGGCGGCCCCCGGCGGCGTCGCGAGCTACCCCGCGGCCGGCGACCCGGCGCTCTCGACGCGCGGCGGCGTGCAGCCGGGTTCGGGCGAGCTGCGCGGCTACCAGGCGTACTACCGCAACGCCGCGGCGGCGTTCTGTCCGCCCGCGACGTTCAACGCGACGAACGCGCTCCGCGTGCTCTGGTAGCCGGAGCGCGCTTGACGCTGCCGCCTCGGCCGCGTTCCCTGTGCGCGGGATGCAGGCGCTCCAACACGCGACGGTCGTCTTCGGCGGCTCCGGTTTCGTCGGGCGGCACGTCGTGCGCGCGGCGCTCGCGCACGCGCGCGCGGCGGCGCGCGAGGGGAAACGCCGCGCCGAGGTCGTGATCAGCGCGAGCCGCGAGCCCGAGCACGGGCTCGACGGGACGGAGGACCCGAACCTCGTCCTCGCGACGTTCGACGTCGCGACGCGCGACGAGCCGGAGCGCCTGCTCGACGACCTCGCGCCGCGCCGCGTGATCCTGTTGACGGGCATGGCGCGCATCGCCGACTGCGATGCGTACCCCGGCTACGCGCGCGCGCTCAACGTCGACCTGCCCGCGCGCGTCGCGCGTTGGACCGCCGCGCGCGGCGCGCGGCTCGTACACGTGTCGACGGACCTCGTGTTCGGCGCCGTGTCGCCGCCGCTCGAGGGCTTCCGCGAGGAAGACGAGCCCGCGCCCGTGTCGAACTACGGCCGCACGAAGCTCGAGGGCGAGCGCAACGTGCGCGCGGCCGATCCCGCGGCGCTCGTCGCGCGGCTCGCGCTCTGTTGGGACGCGCGCGGGGCCGGGTGTGGGGCGAATGCGCCGTTGCTCGACGTGCTCTCGACGGGCGCGCGGCCCGCGTTGTTCACGGACGAATGGCGCACGCCGATCCTGGTCACCGAGGCGGCGACGGCGCTCGTGCAGCTCGCGCACGGCTCCGCGCGCGGCGTGCTCCACGTCGCCGGGCGCGAGCGCATCACGCGGCACGAGCTCGGCGTCTCGCTCGCGCTGGCGAGCGGCGTTCCGCTCGCGGACGTGCGCCGGCGCATCCAGGCCGTCACGCGCGCGGCGGCGGGGCTCGACAAGACGCGGCCGGCGGACGTCTGCCTCGACGCGCGCCGCGCGCGCGAAGAGCACGGACTCGTGCTCCCGGGCGCCTCCGAGGTGTTCGCGCGCATCGCGCGCGAGGCGCGCGCCCGGAGCGAGGCGTGAGCGCAAGACGAGACGCGCGCGCCGAGCGGGGCGTGAGCGCGGAGCGAAGCGCGCGCCCGGAGCGGGACGCGCTCTCGGCCGGGGGCGTGCCGCGGCGCGCCCCGGCCGTGCGCCGTTCGCCGCCGCGCGCCGTCGTCGCGCGGCGTGCGCGCGCCACCGCGCTCGTCGTCCTCGCGGCGTTCGGCGCGGCGGGCGTCGCGGAAACCGCAGGCTGCGCGCGGCCCGAGCGCAGCGCGCGCGCGCCGGTCGCGCCCGCGGCGTACGACGTCACGGTCGAGGTCTACGCGCTGCCGCTCGCGCTCGCGGAGCGCCTCGAGGGGCTCGCGGACGAGCGCGAGCCCGTCCTCACGAGCGGGCTCGACCTCGACGCGCGGCTCGCGCGGATCGCCGCCGAACTTGCGCATGAACTCGGCGTCGAGCGCGTCGTGTGGCCCGTCGTGCGCGCGCCGGCGGACGTGTGGACGCGCGTCGGGTCACCGATGGATGCGCGCGGGCCGTTCGCGGGGCTCGAACTCGCCGTCGACCCGATGCCGCGCGACGCGGAGTGGGCGCCGACGACGCTCGACGTCTCCGTCACCTGGCGCGCGCCGGACGGCACCGTGCTCGCGCGCCTCCCGTCGAGCGCGCATCCGCTCCCGAACGGCTCGTGCGCGCGCGTGCTCTGCCTGCCGCCGCGCGCGCGCGCGGACGAGCTCCGCGCGCTCGCGGCGTTCGTGCGCGTCGTGCCGGAACGTCGCGCGGGTCCGTGACGCGGACGCGCGTCGCTCCGGAGCGCCACGCGCCGTGGAGTGCCGTCGAGCACGGACGAGCACGGACGAGCACGGAGGAGCACGGAGGAGCACGGAGCAAGGCCGCTGAGCGCCGCCGAGCGCGGATGCGCATGCAGGTGCGGCACCGGGAAGGACTTTCCCGCCCGGCGTGGAACGAGATCGAGAGCCTGGACGGGTGCTCCAGGTCCTGGACAGGAGCGCGGCGCGGCGCGCGCGACGCAGGCTCCGCGGTCCGTGGAACGCGGCTTGGAATCGGGCGCGCCGTCCATTCTTCCACCCGCGCACCCGGTCCGAACACTCCATGATCCGAACCCCGATCCACGCCGTCGTCCTGGCCTCGCTCCTCCTCGCGCTGTCCGCCGCCGCGCAGCAACCCGGCGGAGGCGCGCGACGCGCGCGCGGCTTCGCGCCGCGTCCGCCGCAGCCGGCCGCGCCGTTCCTGCGCGCGGAGTTCGTCGGCATCGACGCGGGCGGCAACCTGGACGGGATCGTCGCGTCCGACTTCGACCAGGACGGCGACGCGGACGTCGCGTGCCTCGTCGGCAGCGAGTTCCGCGTCTACCAGAACCCCGGCAACGGTCTCCTCGTGCCGAGCGCGAGCGTCGTCCTCGGCAACCAGGGTGCGAACCTCGCGCTCGGCGACGTCGACGCGGACGGGAAGCTCGACGTCGCGATCGCGTTCTGGTCGGCGCGCGAGGTCGCGCTCCTGCGCGGCCTCGGCGGCGGCGCGTTCGCGCAGCCCGTGATCGTGCCCGAGCCGAGCGGCCCCGGCCAACTCGCGCTCGCCGACCTCGACGGCGACGGGCGCGCGGACTTGATCACGAGCAGCCTCGACGTGAACGGCGCGCTCGTCGTGCGGCTCGCGCTCCCGAGCGGCGGCTTCGGCGTGGGGGTGAGCTACCTAGCCGGCCAGGCTCCGTGGGGCCTCGCCACGGGCGACATGGACGGCGACGGCGACCTCGACGTCGTGGCCGCGAGCCCGAACACGAGCGAAGTGACGGTCCTGCGCAACCTGGGCGGCGGCGCACTCGGCCTGCCGGCCTCCTATGCGTGCGGAGTCGATCCCCTCGACGTGGTCGTCGCCGACTTCGACCACGACGGGCGGCTCGACGTCGCGACGGCGAACGCGGGGTCGGACGACGCGACCGTGCTCCTCGGACAGCCGAACGGAACGCTCGGGAACCGGCGGGACCATGCGACGGCGCGGCAGCCGCTTTCGATCCTCGCGCAGGACGTGAACGGAGACGGGTTCGCGGACCTGCTCGTTCCGGGGTACGCGAACGCGACGGTCTCCTGCCTGCGCAACCGCGGCGACGGCGACTTCCACGGACGCGCCGACGAGCAGGCGGGCGAGGGCCCGCTCGAGGTCGCCGCCGGCGACTTCGATCGCGACGGGCTCGTCGACTACGTTTCCGCGGACACGTTCGCCTCGCTGATCTCGGTCCACTTCGGCCGCGGCAACGGGACGTTCGGTCGTGCTGCGCGCTTCCCGACCGGCGCGCAGCCCGTGGGTCTCGAGGCCGCGGACCTCGACCTCGACGGGAAGGTCGACGTCGTCACCGCGAACGCGGGCGCGAACACGCTCTCGGTGCTGCGCGGCAACGGTCTGGGCTCGCTCGCGCTGCTCGCGACGCTCGTCACAGGGGCGGCGCCCGAGCACGTCGCGATCGGGCACCTCGATGCGGATGGCTTTCCCGACCTCGTCGCGTCCAACTCGGGCGGCTCGACGCTGACCGTCTTCCGCAGCCAGGGCGGCACGGGCTTCGCGCCCGGCGTCTCGATCGCGGTGCGCTTCGCGCCCGCCGGCGTCGTCATCGCCGACTACGACGGCGACGGCTTCGGCGACGTCGTCGTCGCGAACGAGGCTTCGAACAACGTGAGCCTCCTGCGCGGCGACGGCGCCGGGGCCTTCGCTCCGCGCGTCGACCGCCCGAGCGGCGTCGCGCCGACGGACGTCGCCGTGCGCGACGTCAGCGGCGACGGGATCGCCGACCTGATCGTCGTCGAGCAGGGCTCGAACGGGCTCTCCGTCTCGCTCGGTCTCGGCGGTGGCGCGTTCCAGGGGCGCGTGTTCCACCCGCTCCTCCTGGGACCGGAGAGCCTCGCGATCGGCGACGTCACGAACGACGGCGTTCTCGATCTCGTCGTCACCGACTTCGGATCGATCGTGGGGTACTCCCTCAGCGTCCTGCGCGGCGTCGGCGGCGGAGCGTTCGCGGCGCGCGAGTCGCTCTCGACCGGCTACGACCCCTATGAGGTCCGCCTCGCCGACCTGGACGCCGACGGCAGCCTGGACGCGGTGACGAGCTGCAACTACTCGCCGTTCGTCGACGTGCACCGCGGCGGGCTGCTGACGCCCCACGTGCATCGGTCCCTCTTCGGCTCGGGCGGCCACCCGGCCGGCCTGGCGATCGCCGACTTCGACGGGGACGGCCGGCTCGACGTCGCGGTGGCGAACACGTCGTCGAACGACGTGCACTTGCTGCTCCGCTGACGCCGGGTGGACGAGCGCGTCGAGGGGGAGCGGGCTCGCCCGCGCCTTGACGCGCTCCACGCGCGAGCGTGAAGTGTCCGCGCGATTCGTCGGGAGGGAAGAGCTCCGCGGCGGCCGCGAAGGACGCCATGGAACTGTCGACACGCTTCACGCCCGCCGAGTTCGAGAAGGCCATCTACGCGGAGTGGGAGGCCTCGGGAGGCTTCCAGCCGAAGGCCGAGCGCCACGGCGAGAAGACCTTCACGATCATGATCCCGCCGCCGAACGTGACCGGCGTGCTCCACATGGGGCACGCGCTCAACGGCACGATCCAGGACATCGTGATCCGCTTCCGCCGCATGCAGGGGTGGACAGCGCTGTGGGTCCCCGGCACGGACCACGCGGGCATCGCGACGCAGGCCGTCGTCGAGAAGAAGCTCTACGCGGAAGAGAAGAAGACCCGCAACGACCTCGGCCGCGAGGCGTTCCTCGAGCGCGTCTGGGCGTGGAAGGAAGAGCACGGCAACTACATCCTCGAGCAGACGCGGCGCCTCGGCTGCTCGTGCGACTGGTCGCGCACGCGTTTCACGATGGAGCCGATGCTGTCGCGCGCGGTGCGCGAGAGCTTCGTGCGCCTCTTCGAGAAGGGCCTGATCTACCGCGGTCCGCGCCTCGTCAACTGGGACTGCGTCCTCGAGACCGCGGTCGGCGACGACGAGATCGACTACGTCGAGAGGAAGGACAAGCTCTACCAGCTCCGCTACCCGGTGAAGGGGAAGCCCGACACGTTCGTCACCGTCGCGACGACGCGCCCGGAGACGATGCTCGGCGACACGGGCGTCGCGGTGAACCCCAAGGACGAGCGCTACGCGGCGTTGAAGGGCGCGACCCTCGTGCTCCCGATCGTCGGGCGCGAGATCCCGCTGATCGAGGACGAGACCGTCGAGCTGGACTTCGGCACCGGGGCCGTGAAGGTCACGCCGGGCCACGACCCGGCCGACTACGAGCGCGGCAAGCGCTTCGGGCTCCCGGTCGTCAACCTCTACGACAAGAAGGGCGTGCTCAACGAGCACGGCGGTCCGTTCGCGGGCCTCCCGCGCGAGAAGGCGCGCGCCGCCGTCGTCGCGAAGCTCGAGGAGCTGGGCTTCCTCGGCAAGGTCGAGGACTACGTCCACAACGTCGCGATCAGCGACCGCTCGAAGAGCGTGATCGAGCCTTTGATCAGCGAGCAGTGGTTCGTGCGCATGGAGCCGCTCGCCAAGCCCGCGATCGCGGCGGTGAAGGACGGCAAGCTCGTGTTCCGGCCCGAGCGGTGGACGAAGGTCTACCTCGCGTGGCTCGAGAACGTGCGCGACTGGTGCATCTCGCGCCAGCTGTGGTGGGGGCACCAGATCCCGGTGTGGTACGACGCGGACGGCGTGCCCGTCGCGTCGCGCACGGACCTCGCGATCGGGGACGAGCACCCGAAGACGGGGAAGCCGATCGTGCGGCAGGACCCGGACGTCCTCGACACGTGGGCGAGCTCGTGGCTCTGGCCGTTCGCGACGCTCGGCTGGCCGGACGTGAGCCCGGACCTCCAGCGCTTCTACCCGACGCAGTTCCTCTCGACCGCGCAGGAGATCATCTACCTGTGGGTCGCGCGCATGATCATGGCCGGGTACGAGTTCATGGACCACCTGCCCATGGACCAGCGCTGCGCGTTCGAAGTCTGCAACGTGCACGCGACGGTGCTCGACGCGAAGGGCCGGCGCATGTCGAAGTCGCTCGGCAATGGCATCGACCCGATCGAGATGATCGAGAAGTACGGCGCGGACGCCGTGCGGTACTCGCTCGTGCTGCTCACGAAGGAAGGGCAGGACGTCAAGCTGTCGCCCGACCGCTTCGACCAGGGCTACCGCTTCGCGAACAAGATCTGGAACGCGACGCGCTTCGTGCTGCTCTCGATGCAGGGCCCGCGCACGGACGGCACGTCGAAGAGCGCCGCGCGCTTGGAGGACCGTTGGATCCTCTCGCGCCTCGCCGAAGTGCGCGAGGCCGTCACCGCGAAGCTCGAGGCGACGCAGCTCAACGACGCGGCGAGCCTGCTCTACCAGTTCGTCTGGAACGACTTCTGTGACTGGTACGTCGAGATCGTGAAGCCCCGCATCCAGACGCCCGGCGATCCGTCCGGCGCGGCGGCGCGCGGCACGCTCGCGCGCGTCATGGCGGACTCGCTCGCGATGCTCCACCCGTTCACGCCGTACGTGACCGAGGTGCTGTGGAAGTCCCTGCACGAGACGCTCGGCGTGCAGGCGCCGCTCCTCATGAACGCGAGCTGGCCGGACGGCGCCGGCATCGCGCGCGACGCGCGGGCGGAGCGCGAGATGGGCGTGATCCAGGACCTCGTCAAGGCCGTGCGGCAGGTGCGCAACCTGACGACGATCGGCGAGCGCAAGCTGCTCGTCGCGACGATCGCCGCGCGCAAGGCGGAGGATCGCAGCGTGCTCACCGAACACGAGGCGACGGTGCGCGCGCTCGCGTTCCTCGAGACGTACCAGGTCCACGAGCAGGTCGCGCGGCCCAAGGGGTGCGCGACGGCGGTCAGCGGCGGCATCGAGGCCTTCGTGGTGCTCCCCGGCGAGGTCGACACGGCCAAGCTCAAGGACGTCATCGCGCGCCGCGCCGAGAAGGTGCGCGCGGGAATGGCGCAGGTCGACGCGAAGCTCGGCAATCCGGGCTTCCTCGCCAAGGCGGACCCCGAGGTCGTCGCCGAGGAGCGCAGCCGGCGTGCGGAGCTCGAGGTCGAGCTCGAGCTGCTCGTCCGCAACGTCGAGGGGCTCTAGCGCGGGGGAGGCGGGCCGGGCGATCGGGCCGGGCGTTCCACCGCGCGCGACGGCCGAGAAGCTCCTCCAACGTGAGGGTCCGCCCGCGCCCCGCGCCGCCTCCGCGGGAGGCCTTCGCGGGGGCCGCTCGGGGGCCGCTCGGGGGCCGCTCGGGGGCCGTCGAACCCGACCGTTTCCTTTGCCAAGGCGGCGCGGGTGCGGCTACCCTTTCGCCTCGTCGGTTCGCACGTATTGCACAGCCTGATTGGTCGGGCGCGCCGTCCGAGCCCGTTTGACGCTTGCTAGTGAGAGATTTTTTGTGGGTACCAAGCTCTACGTTGGAAACCTGAACTTCAAGACGACCGAGGCGGACCTTCGCGCTGCATTCGAAGCGGATGGACGCCAGGTCACCGAGGTCGCGGTGATCTCGGATCGCGCGACCGGTCGCCCCCGCGGCTTCGCCTTCGTGCGAATGGCGACGGACCAGGATGCGAAGGCGGCGATCGCCGCGCTCGACGGCCAGGAGCTCGACGGCCGTCGTCTGCGCGTGAACGAAGCCGAAGACCGTCCCGCCGGCGCGGGCGGTGGTGGCGGCGGCCGTAGCTTCGGCGGCGGCGGCGGCGGTGGCGGACGCAGCTTCGGCGGTGGCGGCGGCGGCGGTGGTCGCGGCGGCTATGGCGGCGGCGGCGGCGGTGGTCGTGGCGGCGGCTACGGCGGCGGCGGGGGTGGCTACGATCGCGGCGGTGGCGGCGGCGGGTACGACCGCGGCGGCTACGGCGGCGGTGGCGGCGGCGGTGGTCGCGGCTTCGGCGGCGGTCGTCGCGGCGGCGGCGGCGGCGATTCGTACGACGACTGAGCCGAGCTCGAAGGCTGCGCGCGGACGTGAGTTCGCGCGCGCGGAACGCAGCGGAACGCGAAGGACTCGCGCTCCGCTGCTTCGTTTGCGGTCCGCGTCGCGGGCGCTCAGGAGGTCCGGCGCCACGCGCCCGCGAGCACGCCGGGCTCGAAGCGCAGGAGGAGCTCGAACAGGAGCTCCTTGCCGCGCGCGCGCGTCGGCAGGTCGAGCTCGAGGCGCAGGAGACGTTCGGCGGACGGCGCGGCCTCGGTGCGCGGCACCGCCTCGGGCTCGACCAGCACGGCGCGTCCGTCGCGCGCCGTGCCCCAGCTCAGCGTCTGCCGCACCGCGCGCACCGGCGTTCCGTCGAGGCGGCTGAAGACGAGCCAGTCGAGCGCGGGGTCGAGGCCGAGGACGTCCTCGAGGCGCGGCTCCTTCTCGTTCGGGAGCGGCTTGCGCAGCCCCTGCGCGCGGTAGGAGACGAGGTAGAGGCCGGGATCGAGCGCCGGCTCGACGAGGCGCACGTTCGTCGCGAAGAAGCCGAGGCAGGGGAGCGCGCCCGTGGTCGTCAGGCGCTCGAGCGTGAGGCGCTCGAACCCAGGCAGGTCCGTGCACGCGATCTGCTTCACCGGAGTGAACAGCACGAAGCGCTGGTCCGTGATCGCGGCGTAGCCGGGCGGCGCGGTGCTCGTCGTGACCGGCGCCACGTCCCAACGCTGCGCCGCGACGCACGCTTCGGGCTCGAAGACGACGGTGGCACCGTCCTCGAGCGGGCGCGCGTTCGGCGTCAGCTCGTCCGCGAGGAACGCGCTCGCGAGGTCGACTCCGGGCGATGGCGTCGCCGCGCAGCGGAAGCCGAGCGCGTCAGAGGCTTGATCGGGCTCCGCCGCGCGCCGCGTCGTCGCGCGCGCCATGAGCGAGCCGTTCTGCACCGAGCCGCCGACGACGACCTTGCGGCCCGGCGTGTAATCGGCGACTGCGTTCACCTGGCGCGTCTTCGCGCCGAAGCCGAACGTGTAGACCTTGACCTCGTAGCCGGGGTAGGGGACGTACGCGCTCGACGTCCACTCCCACGCGTTGCCCGCGAGGTCGAAGAGGCCCTGCTTGCTCGCGCCGGCCGGGAAGCTGCCCGCGGGGAAGAGGCCGCTCTTCTTCTTGAGCAGGCTCGTCGCCGCGAACTTCTCGCTGTCCCACGCGTCGCCCCACGGGTACGCGCGCGTCGAGTCGCCGCGGACGGCGCGCTGGTACTCGAACTCGGTCATCAAGCGCAGCCCGGCCCAGCGCGCGTACGCGCGCGCGTCGCTCCAGTCGACGAACACGACGGGACGGAGCTCGTCGCCCGCGGGCACGGCGAACTCCGCGTCGCGCCAGTGCTCGTCCCACCACGCGCGGTCTTCGAACGGTTGCGCGTCCGGCACGGGCCGGCCCTCCGCGATGGCCGCGTCGCGCGCGGCCTCGAGCTCGGCGAGGTACGCGTCGCGGCCCTTCGCGATCGCGGCCGCGGCCCACGTGTACGGCGCGCGGCGGCCGGTGGCGCGCAGGTAGGCCGCGTACTGTTCGTTCGTGACCTCGGTCGCCATCAGGTAGAAGCTCGGCACGACGAGCTCGTGCTGCGGCGTCTCGGCGGAGAGGACCCCCGCGTAGTCCTGCGACTTCGGGTCGGCCTCGAGCAGGCGCTTCAGGTCGCTCGTCTCGAGCCCGATCTTCGTGCGACCGCCGGGGACGAGCACGAGCCCGGGCGGGGCGGCCTCGGCGTCCGGGCCGCCGGCGTGGAGCGGCGCGGCGAGCGCGAGCACGCCGGCGCAGAGCGGCGCAAAGAGCGCGAGGGCGCTCGCGCGAAGCGGCGCGGGGAGCGCGAGGACGCTGGAACCGCGCGGTGCGGGGGGCGCGAGCTGGCCGGCGCAGCGGTCGTTCGCGAGAAGCGCAGACTCGATGCGAGGGACGGGGGAAGCGGTGCTCACGGCCCCGTTCTAGTGGAGCTCCACGCCGCGGTCTACGCCTGGACCGAAAGCCCCGCCGCCTCGAGGTCCGCCATCGGCTGGCGGATCCAGCGCGCGCCGTGCTCCTCGAGCATCGGCAACCACGCGTCGATCACGTCGGGGTCGAAGTGCGTGCCGCGGCCGTTCACGAAGAGCTCGACGACGCGCTCGAGCGGCCAGACGTCCTTGTAGGAGCGCTTCGTCGCGAGCGAATCGAAGACCTCCGCGACGGCGAGGATGCGCCCGGGCTGCGAGATGTCCGCGCCCGCGAGCTTGTGCGGATACCCGGTGCCGTTCCACTTCTCGTGATGCTCCGCGATCACGCGGCGCACCTCCGCGAGCTGCGGATGGTGTCCGAGCTTCTTCGCGCCGAGCACGGGGTGGCGCTGCACGGCCAGGAACTCGGCGTCGGTGAGCGGGCCGTTCTTCGTCAGGAACGACAGGTCGTCGAGGTAGATCTTGCCGTAGTCGTGCGCGATCGCGGCGAGCTCGAGGCGCTCGATGCGCTTCACTTCGAGGCCCAAGGACTGCGCGAGCAGTCGGCAGTACTTGCGCGTCCGCGAGCCGTGGCCCGCGGTGTACGGGTCGACGCGCTCGATCGTGTGCGCGACCATCGACGAGAGGATCTCGACCAAGTCGGCGAACGCGAGGTCGTCCTTCTCGACCTGCTTCTCCTGCAGCGCGCGGTGGATGAACGCGGCGAGCACGATCGGGTCGACGGGCTTCTTCAGGTAGTCGACGGCGCCGGCCTTCATCGCGGCGACGGCGGCCTCGACGTCGGGGAAGCCCGTCATGAGCACGACGACGGCGCGCGGTTGGAGGTCGCGCGCGGCGGCGAGCACGAGCGAGCCCTCCGCGAAGCCGTCGAACACGACGTCGGTGACGACGGCGTCGAACTCGATCGTGCGCAGGAGGCGGATCGCGTCCTGCGGCGACTTCGCGAGCGTCGTGGCGAGCCCCTGGTGCTCGAGCACGGCGCCGAGGAGGTCGAGCGTGCGCGCTTCGTCGTCGACGAGGAGGACGGTGGGGCGGGAGGACATGGGGTTACTGGATCGTGGATCCTGCCATCCGGGGGTCCCAGGGTGAAGCGCGTAGCTTCCTGGGGCTGTTGCTTCTGGAGCTGCCCGCTCGATCGTCAGTAGACAGTGGGGGGCCGAGGAACGCGCATTGTGCTGTGCCAGCACCTTGTCGAGTCGAGGCATTCGCCCCCCCCATGCCGAAACACCGAAGTCTCGCTGATGTGTGAGATCGGGCGGCCGTGGCGGGCGGCGTGTGCCTCCGCAGTCGTTCGGTAGAGTCTTCAGCCTATTGACGACCGGCCCACCCATGTTAGGGTGGCCGACGCGAGTCCCGAACCTGGACCGAGTTGGTCCCGATTCAGGGCTGCCGAAGCTCGGCCCAGTAGTCCGTGCTTTGTGTGTGCCTGCTCTTCCAAATTCACAAGTTGAGACTCTTCCCATGAAGTCAATGCTCGTGCCTCGCATTCGTACCCTCGCACTGACAGCACTCGGAGCAGTTGCGATCGCCGCAAGCGCCGGGTCGCAGATCGGAGCACTCGAGTGCGGTGCCTCTAGTGATTCCGAGTACGCAGAGTTCGAAATTGCGACGGGTTGCGATTCACTGCCAGTGCCTGCAGGTCGCGCGGCCCTGCATGGACTGGGAGTTCTGATTGCGGCTCAACTGGGCGCTTCGTGCCTGGATTCAGGCTGCACACTACAGAGCTGCAACACGGACGTTGAGTACTTGGAAGGCGATCCCACCCTTGACATCTATCCGAGTGGCACGGGGTACTGCGCCGATGCCTCCTATGAGGGAAAGGTCGTCGTTTCTTGCACGGCCTGCGTCCCTCTGTGAGGGACCTGTTCAGTAGCATGGTGGATTACTAGGCCGCCCAGGCCATGGGCCTGGGCGGCCACACGGCTGGCCCTCCCCTTCTTCATCGATGCGGCGCTCGCAATCACAAGCACTCCTCGTCGGCACCCTGCTTCTCCTGGCCTTGGGAGCGCTGTTCGCGGTACAACGTTGGTGGGAGTTCCGTGGCCATTCTCCAGAATTCGCAGAAACAACGGACCACGCCCCTGCAGACGTTCGTGAGTCCGGGGATACTCGTCTTTCGGATCCCGGCGACCATAGTGCGCGAACCGCTCCGATCGAGGGGCCGCCTACTGAGGCACGCGAGCGAACTGGTGCTGTTCGGACGGCTCGAAGTCTACGATCGAACGGGATTGCGCGTGCCGGTCTTGCGCGGCCGGCTAGGGGGTTCTGTCGAGGGGGGGGGGAATACAAAGCCGCTCATCGGACAGGTGTCGCAGGATCACTGGTCCATTACCATTCCCGCTGGCGCCCGCGTCCACCCTGAGACCATCGTGCTTCGCAGCGATGATCGGCGCGCGCGTGTTCGTCCTGCATTGCTCCCAGCTAGCGCCCAAGGGGAGCAACTCCTAATTGCCGACCTCCTCGATGGGGTTCGACTCGCCGTGCTCGATCGAGCCACTCGCGAGCCACTGCGGGACGTGAGGCTGATTCTGCTCCTCGATGGATCAGACGAGCGCGCAGGCCAACGAGTCCCACCTGCAGATTCCACAAGTGGATTGGTAGAGCTTCATGGTGAATCGCCCTTGATTCTCCCTTGCTTGTCCATTTCTAGGAGCGGCTGGATTGGCGCCAGAGACTACGCATGGGCGCCGTTCACGTTCGACGGCTGTGAAGGGGAGCGGGTCGCCCTGCTGGATGCGGGCGGCAGCGTAGAGTGTCTGTTGAGTGCAGACGGACCAATTCCAGAATCACTCGTAATTCGCGTGCTTGATCCGCGCGGACGTGAGTGTGGGCGCACGGCCGTCAATGGTCGAACTCGGTTTGTTTTCGACGGACTCGCGACCGGCGAGCACCGGTTCTGCGTGCAGGCGGCTTCCTCGCAGGACTGGACAAGAGTGCTTGCCACAGGACTGGTTTCCGTCATGCCAGGCGTGGCACAGCGGGTTGAACTACAGATTGGCATGAAAGCCGCGGAACAAGGACTCGGGCGTCTCACTGTGACCTTCGCCCTGAGCCCTGCCGAGTCAGGTCGAGATCTCGAACTGTCGGTCGTGCGGGACGCTCCCGGGGCATCCATGACGAGCAGTTCCCGAATGCCCGGCAAGGTGGTGACACGCGACAACGGTGATCGGGTCGTCGAATGGAGAGTCGGGGGAGTCCTTCCGGGGGCATACTGGGTTCTTGTCTCTCCGATGCTGCGAGCGGAGGCTATCGTCGTCGTTGCAGGCGAAGATCAGCAAGTATCGTTCCCGGTTCGGGAATTGTGTGATTTTGATGCCGTCGTCGTTGATGGAGATTCAGGGATGCACCTTTCGCCGAGTTCAGTAGCTTTGCGTCCAGTTCAGGTCCCAGAGACGCTCTCGTTCTGGCGAACGTGCGAACTACGAGATGGCGTCCACCGAGTTCGAGTCCCGATCGGGGAGTATGAAGTCAAAGCGTGGCATGCACGTCAGTACGACGAGGACAGTCGGTCGTTGGCCTTGATCACGGCGCATCGATCGGAGGCGTTCTTCTTGCGCCGCGTCGAGCGAATTGCAATATTGGTTACAGCTCGAGATGGAGAGTCAGAGCTGCCCCTCGAAATGTTGGATTGGCAGCGAGTCAAGTGCGAGCCTGTCCCACCCTGTGACGGCAAGTTTGTCGGCGTCGCGTGGACAGGCAGCCCACGGTCGGCGACCCGCTACTCGCGATGTTCGGTCTCTGTGAGTCGGCCTGGACGGTACCGAGTTCAGCTTGAGGGCAATGCGGAGTACGAAGTTGTAGAGCCGATCGAGGTCGTCGCCGAGGCCGGATACGTGAGAACCGGCACGATCCAGTTCATTCCTCGGGTCCGGTGAAGGACAAGGGGCTGCTTACGACCCGTTTCTTCAGGTCCTCGTCGTAGTGGCTTTCGTGGTGCTGTCAGGAGGTTCGCCGCTCGCGAGATCCTTCGTAGTCCATTAGGTCGGTCACATGGCTGCGAGGAGTTGCCTTCGCATGGCGCATGCTCCGCCGTGCTGGACACCCGCGCCGGATCTTGCCACGCTGCGGACGACCATGGAAGCCAAGCCCGACGCGACCGAGACGCTCCGATTCGACCTCGCACCCGAGGAGCGCGGTCAGCGGCTCGACCAGGTGCTCGTCGCGCACGTGCCCGGCTGGTCGCGCACGCGCCTCTCGAACCTGATCCAGACGGGCCACGTCCGGATCAATGGCGCCGCGGTGACGAAGCCCGGCCTGATCCTGCTCGAGGAGGGGCGCGTCGAGGTCGACCTCGTGCGCCTGGTCGCGACGCGCGACGCGCGCTTCAAGGAACCGGTCGTGCTCTACGAGGACGAGCACCTGGTCGCGCTCGACAAGCAGGCCGGCACGCTGACCCACGGCAATCAACCGGGCGGCGAGCCGAGCGCAGCGAGCTGGGCTCAGGCGCGCTACGGCGAGCTGCCGCGCTCGCCCCGCATGCCGGGACTCGAGGAGGACGACGAGGCGGAGGCCGAAGCCGAGGCGAACGAAGCGCTTCGCGCCGGCATCGTGCATCGCCTCGACCGCGACACGAGCGGTGTCTTGCTCATCGCGCGCACCGACACGGTGCTCGCCGAGCTGAAGCGCCAGTTCCAGGCGCGCGAGGTCGCGAAGACGTACGCGGCGCTCGTCCACGGCGATCCGCGCTTCGACTCCGACTGGATCGAGGGTCACCTCGGCCGCAAGGAGCAGGCGCCCGACCGCATCTCCGTCGTCAAGGAGGGCGAGGGCCGCTTCGCCTCGACCTACTACGAGGTGAAGGAGCGCTTCACGGGCTTCGCGCGCCTCGCGGTGTTCCCGAAGACCGGCCGCACGCACCAGGTGCGCGTGCACCTCGGCTCGATCGAGCTCTCGATCGTGGGGAGACGCTGTACGTGCCGAAGAGGAAGCAGCTCTCGAAGCTGCCGCCCGAGGCGCCGCCGCTCGGCCGGCAAGCGCTGCACGCCGAGCGCCTCGAGATCACGCACCCGGTGACGAAGGAGCGCATCTACTTCGAGTCGCCGTGGCCCGCGGACATGCAGGCGCTGCTCGATTGGCTGCGGAAGGAACGCCCGGGCGGTTGAGCCGGGCCAGGGCGCCGCGCCAGAGAGGGCGCCGACGCGACGACGGTGTGTTCCCCGCTGGCCGGTGCTTGTTCGACCCCTCGTTTCGACGTCGTGCGCGCACACCCCTCAATCCGGCCGCAGCCGCAGCTTGCGTTCGTCCTGGCCGGAGAGCGTCACCGGCTTCTTCACCTTCTTGCCGTCGGTCGTCGTCGCGCTGACGACGTACTTGCCCGGCGCGAGCGGGCCGAACGTGCGCTCGGTGCTCGAGATGCCCTTCGACATCAGGTCCATCATCGCGTCCATCGCGATCATGCCGGAGACCTCGTTCCCGCGCTCGTCCTGGATGGAGAGCGTCGCGCGCACCGGCTTGTCGTCCTTGTCCGTGATCGTGACGCGCAGGATCGTGCCCGTTTCGACGACGAGGTCGCACGTGGCGCTCTCGCCCTCGCGCAGCGCGACCGCGGCGCCGTCCTTCGCCGCGAGCGTCTTCGTGCGCGCGGACAGCGTGTACGTGCCCGCCGCAAGGCCCTTGTACGTGTACTTGCCCGACGCGTCGCTGCTCACGACGCCGAAGCGGTGGACGAGCTCGCCGTCCTTCGTGCGCGCATAGATCGTCGCGCCGCTGACCGCGTTGCCCTGCGAGTCGCGGACGATGCCCGTGATCGCGCCCGGCTGCTCGAGCTTCAGATCGATGCCGTCGAGCACCTTGTCGCCCTCGATCCTCAGCCCGCCGCGCACCGCGCGTCCGAAGCTGGAGCGGTCGCCGAATCCGAAGGGGGCCGTGCCCTCGCCGCCCGCGGCGACGGTGTAGACGCCCGGGTTCAGGTCCTCGAACGCATAGCGACCTCCCTCGTCGGTCGTGCGTGAGTTGCCGTCGCCGAAGACCATCAAGCTCGTCGGGCCGTCCGTGCGCGAGATCTCGACGCGCACGCTCGCGAGCGGCTTGCCATCGGGACCGCGCACCGTCCCGCGCAATCCGCACGTCGGGAGCTCGAGGTCGCGCTCGTACTCGGCGACTTCGGGCACCGAGAGGTAGAACTCGACGCCGTCCTGGCGGCCGAGGTCCTTCGACACGACCAAGACGATGTCGCCCGGCTGGTCGAGCGTCACTTCGTAACGCCCCTCGCCCGTCACCTTGCCGAACTTCATGTTCTGCATGAGCGCGCCGCCCTCGTTGAGGACCATCACGCTGCCCTTCGTCACCGGAGTGCCGGCGCGCGAGATCTTGCCGTGCACCCGCACGGGTGCTTTCGGCGGCGCGCCGAGCACGACCCGCGTGACCTCGCCCTCCTTGATCTCGGCGCTCGTCATCTTCATCTGCGCCATGAAGTCGGCCGGGTTCGGCTCCTCGCCGGCCTGGTCGATCATGTCCCCGAGCTTGTCCAGATCGGGCTCGAGCATCACCTGGTACGTGCCGGGCGTGAGGTGCTCCTCGCGGAAGCGCCCGTCGCTGTCGACGGCGGACTGGCGCATGTCGCCGCTCATCGTGAAGAGCTGCACGTTGCGGCCGCCGGCGCGCTCGCCGCGCGCGTCGTAGACCTCGCCCTCGAGCGTGCCGCCGCGCCGCAGCGTGATCACGACGCCCTCCTTCTGCTCGCCGCCCGCGATGGTGAGCGCGACGGGCTCGCTCTTCGCCCAGCCCTCGGCGGACGCGATGAAGTCGTACGAGCCGGGCGCGAGGTCCTCGACCACGAACGCGCCCTTCTCGTCGCAGTCCGTGTCGTCCATGCCCAGGCCGGCGAACGGATTCGTGTCGCCTTGCGCGCGCCGTTGGACGTTGGCCTTCGGCACGGGCGCGCCGAGCGGATCGAGCACGACGCCCGCGATTCGCGCCGCGCGCTGCAGCGCGATCACGAGCTCGTCCTTGGCCGGCAGCACGACGACGGGCGTCTCGCCCGTCTGCACGGAGTTCTCCGCGAACGCGTGGACGCTCCAGTTGCCCGCGGCCACGCCCTCGAGGAAGAACCGACCGTCCGCGCTCTCGAAGCCCTGCGCGTGGAGCGAAGAGTCGAGCGGTGCATCGCCCTCCCAGTCCGGCTCGAGCGAGATCGAGAAGCGCGTGATCGGCGCCCCGCTCCCGTCGACGACGCGTCCGTGCAGTCCGGGCGGCTCTTCGAGCACGAGCTTCGCGTCCTGCGTGTTCGCCTCGACGCCTTCGAGGCGCGCGATGCGGATGATCGAGCCCGCGCGCTCGCCGGGGGCGAGGATCCGGTTCGTGTCGGCGCTTCCACCGAAGCGTCGGAACGCGCGGCGCGTGCGGGAAGTGCCCGTGCTCGCGACCTCGGCTTCGTGCTCGTCGTCCTCCTCCGCCGCGGGAGCGTTCGGGTCGACCGGGAACGCCTCCGCGAGCGTCGCGCGCACTTCGAACGGGCCGCCTTCGAGGCCCGACACGCGGAAGCGTCCTTCCGCACCGGAGGCGGTGGAGCGCGCCTCGCCGCTCGTGGGACCGAAGCGGAAGGGACGGTTCCCCCCGTCCGCCTTCTTCTCGACCCGGAGCACGACGATGCCCGCGCCGGGGGCCGGCCGTCCGTCCGCGTACGTGACGACGCCCGCGATCGTGGCGCCCGAACCCAGGCGCAGCTCGAGGTCGGTCACGACGCCGCCCTCGACGAGCGTCGTGTCCGCGCTCTCTCCGGTGAGGTAGCCCTCGCGCGCCGCCGTGACGCGCCAGACACCGGCGTCGACGCCGTAGAGCGTGAAGCGCCCTTCCGCATCCGTCGTCGTCGAGCGCGGTTCGGCGCCGCCGAACAGCATCGCCATGTCCCGGAAGTTGCGCTTCTCCTCCTTGGCGCGCTCGAGGCCGATGGTCGCGAACTCGATGGGATTCGACGCGTCGTCGACGACCCGGCCGCTGATCCGCGCGCCGAGCGTGAGCTCGCACGTCACGTCCGTGCGGCGTCCCGCGCCGAGCTCGAGCTTCGTGTTCGTGAAGGTGGCGAGGCGCTCCGGCTGCACCGTGAGGCCGTAGCGCGACAAGACGGGGAGCCCGCGCATCTCGAACGACCAGTCGGCGGCCACGGGCACTTCGCGACGCACGCCGCGGCCCCCGCGGCGCCCGCCCATGCTGAAGCCGGTCACGCGCGCCGACGCGCCCGCGGTGAGGTCCTCCGGCCGCGCCGTCGGCGGCGTCGTGCAGCGGCCGACGAGCCAGGCGCCGAGCTCGGCCTCGAGCACGAGCGGGTCCTTCGACTCGGCGAGGTTCACGCGCACGGCCTCCGCGGTGTGGAGGTAGCGCCCGTCGAGCACGACCTGCACGACCGTCGAGTCCGCCGGCGCCGGCACGCGGAACGTCCCGTCGGCGGCGACGAGGCGGCGCGCCCAGCGCACGCCCGGCTTCGTCTCGAGCGCGACGACGAGGCTGCCCGGATCGTCGGCGTCGCCGAAGGAGAACCGGCCCGTCGATTCTGAGCCGTGCTGATCGACGACCCAGACGCGCAGCGTCTCGTCCGCGGGCGCGCCGGAGGGCACGTTCACGCGGCCCGCGACCTCGCGCGCGTTCGTGAGATCGAAGTTCTGTTCCGTCCCGGCGGCGATCGGCGCGGCCTCGGTGCGCGCCTCCGCGACGGGCGCCGGGGCGGGCTCATTGACGGGCGTCGCGAGCTCGTTCTTCGTCGGCGACGAGCTCGTCGACTCCGTCGCGGTCTTCTCGACCGGCGCGGTGGTCGTCGTCTTCGTGTCGAGCAGCTTCCACAGGCCGATCAGGCCGGTGGTCAGGAGGGCGAACAGGAGGACGAAGATCAGGGTGCGGCGGGATTGCATGGGGTTCCTCGAGCGAGAGGCTCCGCGCGCGGTCGCACGGAGGGGGCGGTGCCTACGGTACGCGAGCGTGGCCGGAGCGCGCGAGCCGCGCGCCGGGCCGCTGGAACATCAGAAGCGCACGTTGAGCTTGCGCTCGCCCTGTCCGGAGATCGTGACGGGCTTCGTCGTCGTGCGTCCGTCCGCGAGCGTGACGACGACGCGGTACTTGCCGGCGGGGAGGGGACCGACGCGGCGTTCGCCGCCGGGCGCGGCGCCTTGGGACATGAGCTTCATCAGGTCCGAGAGCGAGACGAGGCCCGCGACCTCGCGGCCGGCTTCGTCCTTGACCGAGAGCGACGCGGTCAGCGGCTTCTGCTCCGCGTCGACGACCGAGACGAGCAGGTAGGTGCCGCCCTGCAGCACGACGCGCGCGGGAGTGTGTTCGCCGGAGCGCACCTCGACCTCGGCGCCGTCGCCCGCGGCGCGCGCTCCCTCGCGTGCGCTGACGGTGTAGCGACCGGGCGCGAGCCCGCCGTACTTCACGCCGCCGTCCGCGGCGGTCGCGAGCATCGAGAAGCGATCGACGAGCTCGCCCGCCTTCGTCCGGACGAAGACGGACGCGCCGGAGACGGGCGCGCCGGCCTCGTCGACGACGGTGACGTCGATCGTGCCGGGCCGCTCGAGGCGGAAGTCGACGTCCTTCCGCCACTCGCCCTCGCCGACCTGCACGCCAGTGATCGCTTCGCGGCCGTTCGCCGCGTCGTCGCCGAACGCGCCGCCGAGCAGCATGCTGTCTGCGAACACCGTGTAGCGTTCGGGGCGCAGCGCCTGCACGTCGTAGCGGCCTTCCGCGTCCGTCGCGGTCTCGTTGTACTGGCCGCCCCACAGCGTGCCGGGCTCGCCCGCGCCGTCGGTCGAGATCGTGACGCGCGCGCCGGACACGGGCTTGCGATCTTCGTCCTCGACGCGGCCGCTGATGCGGCCGGTGGGGAGCTGGAAGTCGAGCGTCGCTTCCGTCCCCTGCGGCACGGTGCGCGGGAACTCGACCACGTTCTGCTGCATCCCCGAGCCCTGGAACTTCTGGACGGAGACCGTGTAGTCGCCCGGTTCGCCGAGCACGAGCGAGTACGCGCCCGTCGCGTCCGTCGTGGAGCTCTTGAGCCCGCCGGACACGCCGCCGTTGCGCCGCATGAACGAGACCATCGCGCCGCCGTACGGAGCGCCCGCGTGGGTCACGCGGCCGTGCACGCGCACCGGGTCCTTCGGCGGCGCGCCGAGCACGACGTGCGTCTCCTGGCCGTCGACGAGGTCCGCGGTGCCCATCTTCATCTTGGAGACGAAGCCGGCCATGTCGTCGGCGACCTTCGCGTCGCCGGAGCTCGCGCGTGCGCCGTCGTCCTCCGATGCGCTGCCCGCGCCGGCGGGCATCGCGACGACCTGGCGCGAGCCGGGCTCGAGGTGCTCGATGCGGAACTTGCCGTCCGAGTCCGTGAACTCCATGCGCTGGTCGAAGTTCTGCGTGTTCGTCGCCTGCACCATCCAGCTCCGCGCGGGCTTGCCCGCGTCGTCGAACACCTCGCCGGTGAGGAGCGCGCCCGTGCGCAGCACGACCACGACGTCGGCGAGTTCGCGCGTCGCGGACAGATCGACGGCGACGGGCTCGCTGCGCGCGAAGCCGCGCGAGCTCGCGACGAGCTTCTGCGCGATCGGACGCAGTCCCACGAGCTCGAACGCGCCGTCGTCCTGCGATCGCGCCGTGGCCGGCTTCGGCCCGCGCTCGAGGAAGCGCTGCCAGTTCGGGCCGCCCGTGTCGACCTCGACCTCGGCGCCGCCGACTGGGCGGCCGCCCGCGTCGCGCACGAAGCCGCGCACGATCGCGGCCCGCTGCAGCACGATGTGCAGGTCGTCCTTCTGTTCGTCGCGCGGCAACTCGAGCGCGATCGGCTCGATCGGCGCGAAGCCGTCGGCGCTCGCGGAGAGCTTCCACGTCCCGCTCGAGAGCTTCGTGAAGACGAACGTGCCGTCGGCGCTCTCGAACGTCTCCTTCACGGAGTCCTGGCCGAACGTCGCCAGCGGCCCGCTCGCGGTGCGTTGCGCGTAGAGCGTGAACTTCGCGACGGGCGCGCTCGCCTCGTCCGTGACGAGACCGCGCACGCCGGTTGGGGCGCGCAGCACGAGCGCGAGCTCCTTCGTGCCCGCCGCGACGCCGTCGTGCCGCGCGCGCCATTCGTCCGCGCGCTTCTTCGACGGCTTCGCGGTCGGATCGCTCGGCGCCGGTTCCTCGGTCTTCGCGGCGGCCTCCGGAGCGTCCGCGTGCGCGATCACCGTGAAGGGGCCCGCGCCGAGCCCGCCGACCAGGTAGCGGCCCTCCGCGTCCGTGCGCGCCTTGCCGGAGCCGCCGCGCAGCGCGTTCATGGCACCCATGCCGTACATCTGCGACAGGTCGAAGCTCACGCGCACCTCGACGTCGCGCGCGGGCTCGCCGCCGGGCCACGCGACGGTGCCGGAGATCGTGCCGCCGGCCTCGAGCAGGAGCTCGACGTCGCTCTTCGTCGCGGCGTCGGCGAGGTCGAGGTCGAGCTTGGGGCTCGCCAGGAAACGCGCGTGGCCCGCGGTGAGGCCGACGCGCCCCGGCGGGACCGCGACGAGCTCGAACGCACCGGCGTCGTCCGTCGTCGTGCGGCGCACGACGCGGTCGTCGAAGCCGAACCACTGCCCGGGCAGCTTCGCGCGCACCACGGCGCCCGCGAGCGGCGTCCGGTCGGGAGCGAGCACCACGCCGCGCACGATGGCGCCGCGCCGCAGCGTGACCGTCACGTCGTTCCACGCGCCGGCCCGCAGCGCCTCGACCGGACGCTCCAGCGCCGCGAGCTCCTCGGGATCGACCGCGAACGTGTAGCGCCCGCGCGGCGGCATGGCGCGGAAGGCGAACGCGCCGGCTTCCGCGAGCGCGGTGCGCGCGACCAGAAGTCGCGCGTCCACGCCGCCGCCCGCGGGGTTCTGGAAGCCCGGCCGCAGCACGGCGATCGCGTCGGACTCCAGCGCGGGGACGCCGTCGCCGGCCGGGAGCTCGACGCGCACGCGCACCGCGGCGCCGCACAGCGTGCGCAGCACGAGACCGCCCGGCAGGGGCTTCGCGAGGTCGAGCTCGCGCGCTTCCTCCAAGTACTGGAACGTGCCAGCAACCGCGAGCCACCCGCGCTTCGTGCCCGGCGGGAACGCGACGCGGAACGCGCCGTCCGCGCCGATCTCCGTGCGCGCGACGATGCGCGGCGCAGGCTTCTCGTCGTCTTCCGCGGAGTCGGCGAGCGACGCGAAGGCGGACTCGATCTCCTCCGCGTCGCCGTCCGGTCGATCGGGATCGAGCTCGCGGGCGAGGTCGCCCCACGTGCTCTCGCGCGCGAGCGCGTAGACGGTGCGCTGCGCGTCGTCGCAACCCAGCGGGGCCTCGACGCGTCCTTCGACCCAGATCGAATCGGCGGCGGGCGCCGCCGGATCCGCGACGGCGCCGGAGCGCGCCGTGTCGAGCGGGCCGGGCTGGGGCTCCAAGTCGGCGCGCGCGGTGCCGGGTGCCTCGACGGCGGTCGGCGCCTTCGACGGAGCGTTCCCGTCCGGAGCCGTCGCGCTCGGCGGCGCAGCGGGCGCCTCGGAGCGCAGGGTCCACCACGCGAGGAGACCGACGAGGACGGCGATGGTGGCCAGGAACGACGCGAGGACGAACTTCTTCATCGGGGGGGAGGCGTGCGAGCGGCGCACGCGAGCCGGGGGCATTCTCACCGCCTACGCGCGCCGACGGCAGCGCATTCCCTCGCGCTTGGACGCACGCGCGGAAAAAGCTGGGCAAGCAGGTGTGAGCCCACGCGAGCGACCACTGCTGCGAGCCGGCGAGCCGGAGCGCCTTCCGAACGCTCCGCGCGGCCGCGGAGCGAGCGCGAACGGTCGCGATCGGCGTTCGTGGCGCGCGTTGCGCTCGCGGGGCGTCGCGCTAGAATCCCGGCCCCTGGCGCGTCCCCCCCGCGCCGCCGCGCCGATGGAACCGATTTCGCCCGAAGAGAGCGCGCGTCGCGCGGCCGCAGCGCGCACCGCGCCGCCGGGAGGCGCCGGCGCGTCGAATGCCCCGGGCGCGTCCGCCTGGAAGGAGCGCACGTGGAGGAAGGCGCGCGCGCGCTTCCCCGAGCGCCGCGAGCGCTTCGTCACGACGTCGGGCCTCGAGCTCGAACCGCTCTACGGCGGCGCGCCGGACGGCGGCTTCCCGGCCGAGTTCCCGTACACGCGCGGACTGCGTCCGAGCATGTACCGCGGCCAGTTCTGGACGATGCGCCAGTACGCGGGCTTCTCGAGCGCGCGCGAGACGAACCGACGCTTCCATTTGCTGCTCGAGAGCGGGCAGACCGGCCTCTCGACGGCCTTCGACCTGCCGACGCAGATCGGCTACGACAGCGACCACGAGCTCGCGCGGAACGAGATCGGCCTCGTCGGCGTGCCGATCAACAGCCTGCGCGACGTCGAACGGCTCTTCGAGCGGATCCCGCTCGGCGACGTGTCGACGTCGATGACGATCAACGCGACGGCGTGCGTGCTGCTGGCGCTCTACTGCGCGCTCGCGAAGAAGCAGGGCGTCGAGCTGTCGAAGCTGCGCGGCACCGTGCAGAACGACATCTTGAAGGAGTACGCCGCGCGCGGGAACTACCGCTTCCCCGCAGGGCCGTCGATGCGCCTGACGACGGACCTGATGGCGTTCTGCGAGACGCACGTGCCGCAGTGGAACACGATCTCGATCAGCGGCTACCACATCCGCGAGGCGGGCTCGACGGCGGTGCAGGAGCTCGCGTTCACGCTCGGCAACGGCCGCGCGTACGTGCGGGCGGCGCTCGCGTCGGGGCTCGCGATCGATTCGTTCGCGCCGCGCCTCTCCTTCTTCTTCAACGCGCACAACAACCTCTTCGAGGAGGTTGCGAAGTTCCGCGCCGCGCGCCGCATGTGGGCGCGCATCATGCGGGACGAGTTCGGCGCGAAGGACGAGAAGAGCTGGATGCTGCGCTTCCACACGCAGACCGCGGGCTCGATGCTCACGAGCCAGCAGCCCGAGAACAACGTCGTGCGCGTGACGCTGCAGGCGCTCGCGGCCGTGCTCGGCGGCACGCAGTCGCTGCACACGAACGGGATGGACGAGGCACTGTCGCTGCCGACGGAGACCTCCGCGCGCATCGCGCTGCGCACGCAGCAGATCCTCGCGAACGAATCGGGCGTCGCGGACGTGATCGACCCGCTCGGCGGTTCGCCGTACATCGAGGCGCTGACGGACGAGCTCGAGGCGCGCGCGAAGGCGCTCATGGCCGAGGTCGAGGCGAAGGGCGGCCCCGTCGCCGCGATCGAGTCGGGTTTCGTGCAGCGCGAGATCCTCCGGAGCGCGCTCGCCTGGCAGCGCGCGGTCGAGAAGGGCGAGCAGCCCGTCGTCGGCGTCAACACGTACCAGATCGAGGAGACGCGGCCGGCGATCTTCCGCCCGGGCGGCGATTCGCAGCGCGAGGTGCTCGCCGACCTGGAAGAGGTGCGGCGCGCGCGCGACGCCGCGAGCGTCGAGGCGGCGCTCGACGCCGTCGAGCGCGCGGCGCGCGGCACGGACAACGTGATGCCGCCGATCCTCGCGGCGGTCGAGCGCTACGCGACGCTCGGCGAGCTCTGCGCGCGCCTCGAGCGCGTGTTCGGCCGCTACAAGCCGCCGGAGGTCCTGTGATGGCGACCGAACGCGTGGCGCGTGAGCTCGGCGGGCTCCTGCGCGGGATCCACCACGTCGCGATCGCCACGACGAGCCTCGCCGAGGCGCGCAAGACGTACGAGGGCGCGCTCGACATGCGCGCGCTCCCGATCGAGTTCGTGCCGGACCAGAAGGTGAACGTCCTCGTGCTCTTCACCGGCGGTCAGCGCGTCGAACTCGTCGAGCCGGTCGGCGCGGACTCGCCGATCACGAACTTCCTCGCGAAGCGCGGCCCCGGCATCCACCACATCGCGTGGCGCGTCGAGGACCTCCTGGCCGCGATCGCGAAGCTGAAGGGTGCGGGACTGCAGATGATCCACGACTCGCCGCGACCGGGTTCGCACGGGACGAAGATCGCGTTCGTGCACCCCAAGGCGACGGGCGGCGTGCTGATGGAGCTCGTCGAGGATCCGAACTGGGCCGCGCACTGACGCGGAGCGCATGGAGCTCGACCTCGACGGCGTCGTGATCGCGCTCCACGCCGCGTCGACCTTGTACATGGCGGGCGTGATCTGGCTCGTGCAGCTCGCGCAGTACCCGCTCTTCGCGCGCATCCCGCCCGATGCGTTCCGCGCGTACCACGATGCCTACCTGCGCCGCGTGACGTTCGTCGTCGGGCCCGCGATGCTCGTCGAGACGGCGACGGGCGTGCTGCTCGTCTACGGCACGCCCGCGTGGGTCCCGCAGAGCGCGGCGTGGACGGGCATGGCGCTCTTGTTCGTGCTCTGGATCTCGACCGCCCTCTTCCAGGTTCCGCTGCACCGGCGGCTGGAACGAGCGCACGACCCCGTCGCGATCCGCCGCCTCGTCGCGACGAACTGGGTGCGCACGATCACGTGGAGCGCGCGCGCGGTGCTCGTCGTCTGGCTCGTCGCTCGCGCGACGTCGTGACGGACCCGTTCCGTCCCGACGAGGGAGCGAGAGCGGCACCCACGCGCCGAGGAGTCGTCCACGAACCCCGAGCCCCGGTCCGGTGTGCGCCGTGGCGTGCGCACCTTCCGAATGCAGGCGGGGTTCGTGGGCGACCGCAGCGGCGCTCCGTGCGCGTCTCCGTCCTCACCAAGGCAGGTTGGGCGCGCCGCTGAAGTCGGGCGGATTCCCGGTGAACTTCTGGAAGGCATCCTGGTGCCCGGCCTCGAGCTTCGCCTCCGCGCCGGTCTTCACTTTGGAGTGCCCGATGTCGAACGGGCTGCCCGGTGGGACCGGGCCGATGTTCTCGCCGTAGAAGAGGCCGTTCTCCTCGTGAACTGCGGGCGTGTTCGCGTCGATGACGACCTGCTCCTTGTAGAACCAGTCCAGCCGCGCGATCGGGATTCCACCTCCCGGCCCCAAGAGCATGACGTAGGTCGTGACTTTCATCTCGAAGAACACCTCCGTCACCGTCAAGCCGGGGAGCGACGACTCGATCAAGGCCGCCATTCCGCGCGGGTTCTTCATGTTCGGCGCGTCGTCCATCGTGTACCGGCGCTGGCCGCCGCCCAAGTCCTCGGGGGGGCGGATCGGGAAGAGCCCGTACGGTCGGACGCTGTCCACGTACGTGCGGGATCCATCCGAGTTCACGGGCTGGCGGTCGTTGCCCGAGATCTCCGTCGGCCCCGCGAACGTGCCCGAGTCCGACGTGCCATCGGGCCGCCGTCCCTTCCAGGCGATCTTGAGCGAGAAGAACTGCAGGAAGGCGATGTCCCCGGCGGACGTGACCTGCAAGCGCAGCGTGTTGTGGCCTTCCGGGTCCTTCCCGTGGACGACGACGAGCTTCCCGACCGCGCCGCCTTGATCGATGCCGACCTCGAGTCCCTCCGCCGGAACGCTGACGACGTCGACGCCGACGTTGCCGACATTGCCGGTGTAGCCGGCGAGCGGGTCGCTCCATGCGAGCGGCACCGTCGTGCCCGTTCCGACGACGTCGAGCATGTAGCCCTCGCCGCCCGCGACGAGACCGGGCATCAGGAGCATCGGACCGAGCGGCGAGGTCTGGACGACCAGGACTCCCGGGTGAGCCGAGTCCTCTGTCGCACGGGCGACGAAGCGCAAGGGCTCCGCGCCCGGCGGCCGGATGGCGAACGCCAGATCTCCGTCGTGCAGCGTGAGCGGACGGCCCTGTGGGGATCCACAGCCCGAGAGCAGGTCGGGCGGCGTCTGGGCGTGGACCGAAGGAGCGGTGGCGCTCGCGAGCCAGGCGAAGAGGCCGAAGAGGGCGGAGAGACGGCGAAGGGGCCGGCTCGCAGGGTGTGTTCGAGGGTTCATGACGTGGCCGCGCGGCGCGCGGCGGAAGAGGAGTTCGCGACGATCTCGCACCGCCCTCGTTCGCGAGGGCGTCGTGCGCGTTCTCCCGACGGCTCGTGGACTTGGTTTCGCGGACGGCTGGAAAACCCGTGGAGCCGCGGGCGCGCGCGGGGAATCGGCCGCCCACGAGCCGGCCTCCTCATCGACGAAGCCGGCCGATGTCGCCACAATGCGCCGCATGACCTCGACCCGCCCGACCGACCCGAAGACCCCCGCCAAGCCCGTCGACCCCGCGCTCCAGCGCCTGCGCGAGATGCGTGAGAAGACGCTCCTCGGCGGCGGTCCCGAGCGCATCGCCGCGCAGCACAAGAAGGGGAAGCTCACCGCGCGCGAGCGCATCGACTTCCTCGTCGACGAGGGGAGCTTCGTCGAGCTCGACCGCTTCGTCACGCACCGCTGCACAGACTTCGACATGCAGTCCCAGCAGATCCTCGGCGACGGCGTGATCACGGGGCACGCGCTCATCGACGGACGGCCCGTCTACCTGTTCAGCCAGGACTTCACGGTCTTCGGCGGCTCGCTCAGCGAGACGCACGCCGAGAAGATCTGCAAGGTCATGGACATGGCGATGAAGGTCGGCGTGCCCGTGATCGGTCTCAACGACTCCGGCGGCGCGCGCATCCAGGAGGGCGTCAGCTCGCTCGGCGGCTACGCCGAGATCTTCTGGCGCAACACGCGCGCGTCGGGCGTCATCCCGCAGATCAGCGCGATCCTCGGGCCGTGCGCGGGCGGAGCGGTGTACTCGCCCGCGATCACCGACTTCATCTGCATGGTCGAGGGCACGAGCTACATGCACATCACCGGCCCCGACGTCGTGAAGTCGGTGACGCACGAGGAGGTGACGAGCGAGGACCTCGGCGGCAGCGTCGTGCACGCGTCGAAGTCCGGCGTCGCGCACTTCACTTCGCCCAGCGACAAGAGCTCGATGATGCTCGTGCGGCGGCTCCTCTCGTACCTGCCGCTGAACAACGCGGAGGACCCGCCCTTCGTGCCGACCGAAGACCGGCACGACCGGATGGACCCCGAGCTCGACACGCTCGTCCCGGCCGATCCGCAGAAACCGTACGACATGAAGCGCGTGATCGAGAAGGTCGTCGACCAGGGCTCGTGGCTCGAGGTGCAGCCCGACTGGGCGATGAACCTGATCGTCGGCTTCGCGCGCCTGGGCGGGCGCGTCGTCGGCATCGTCGCGAACCAGCCGGCGGTGCTCGCGGGCTGCCTCGACATCGACGCCTCCGTCAAGGGCGCGCGCTTCATCCGCTTCTGTGACGCGTTCAACATCCCGCTCGTGACGTTCGAGGACGTGCCGGGCTTCCTGCCGGGCACCGCGCAGGAGTACGGCGGCATCATCCGCCACGGCGCGAAGCTGCTCTACGCGTACTGCGAGGCGACCGTGCCGAAGCTGACGGTGATCACGCGCAAGGCCTACGGCGGCGCGTACGACGTCATGGCGAGCAAGCACATCCGCGCGGACGTCAACCTGGCGTGGCCGGGCGCCATGATCGCCGTGATGGGCGCCGCGGGCGCCGCGAAGATCATCCACAAGCGCGAGATCGAGAAGTCCGCTGATCCCAAGGCGACGGAAGCGCAGAAGGCCGCCGAGTACGAGACGACGTTCAACAACCCGTACAAGGCTGCCGCGCGCGGGTTCGTCGACGACGTCGTCGAGGCGTCCCGCACGCGCCCGTTGCTCATCCGCTCGCTCGAGCTCCTGAAGACGAAACACGAGGAGAAGCCTGTGCGGAAGCACGGGAACATCCCGCTCTGAGCGCGCGACCGAGGCGGAAACGAAACGAGCGCGGCGGTCTCGATGGAACTGGGGACCGCCGCGCTCGTCGTTTGTCTCGGGGCTCAGCGCGACCCGAGCGCCGCGACGATGCTCGTCCCGTCAAAGCGTCCAGAGCACCGCCACGCCGTTCGTCACGTTGAACGTCGCCGGCGTGCAGTACGCCGCGGCGTTCCTGTAGTAGGTCTGGTAGTAGCGCGTGCCCGGGACGGACACGCCGCCGCGCACCGCGATCGGGAGCTGCGCGGGAGCCGGGTAGCTCGCGTTCCCGCCGCCGATCCCGCTCGTGCCGAGGCGGATCAGGTTCCCGTCGACGCACCGGATCCCGTCGCCGAACGGCGTCGCGGTGTCCGTGAGCTCGTCACCCTGCAGGAAGATCGCGTTCGAGTTCGGCATCGAGGACGCGGTGAGCTGCAGCGTGTCGGCGGAGATCGACGCCGTGCCGGACGCGGTGGTCACCGCTCCGCTCGCGTCGACCGAGTTCGCGCAGCCGCGGCCGAGTCCGCCGAAGTTCCCGCACGGACACGGGCCCCAGAGCTGGGTCGAGTCACCGTTGCAGATCGGCGTCGGGCCCGACTCGTACGCGTACTCGACCAGGACCGACGCGTTGTAGGAGATCTGCGCCGTCGCGGCCATCGACGGGCCGAGGTTCGTGACCGCCGACGCGGTGGCGCTCACGTCGAAGGTGATCGTGCCCGGCGCGCCCTGCGGGCCCCGGTAGCGGTCGACGCCGTAGGGGCCGAAGATCGTGTACGTCCACGACGGGATGCCCGTGCCCGTGGCGAACGTGAACACGTCCGTGTGGCCGGAGGCGCCCGCGAAGTCGAGCGTGCCGTCGAACGCGGGGAGCGACGTGCAGCAGACTTCGTACGCGGGGTTCGTCAGCAGCGAGAACGAGTTCGACTCGGACAGGACCGCGTTCGTGCCGGCGTTGAAGGAGACGCTGGTCGCACTCGGGCCCGTGTTCTCGAACCCGACGGTCCCCGCGACCGAGCTCGACACCGTGATCCGCACCTGCGTGAGGTGCCCGAGCGCCGGATCGAACTTCGGCACCGCGATCGTCGTCGCCCACGGCGAGCTCAGCGGGGGCGAGCTCAGCGAGAACGAATGCGTCTGTGTGCCCGCGAGGGCGAGCGGGGATCCCAGGAGAAGACCGGCGAGGAGGAAGCTCGAGCGGAGGATCATGGAGCACCTTTCGAGGAGCGTGACGTCGTGGAAGGGAGACGGTCGTCCTGGCCGGCACCTGCGAGCGAGCGCTGCACACGCGTTCGTCCTCGCGGGAAGGCCGAGCCGGAGGGAAGACCGGGACCTCGCCCACGAGTCTAGCCAGCGCTCCGGATCCCGGGAACCGGGGGCGTTGGAGCACGCGGAGCCGCCGCCTGCCCACGCGGCACGAAGCGCAGGCACCGTCCGGCGCACGCGATCGTCAGCGCGCGACCGTACTCGAACGCGAGGCGGTCGCCCTCGATCCCGTCGCCGAACACGACGCCGTCGTCGCCCATCTCGGAGACGATCCGCAGCTCGTCGCCCGGCGCGAGGGACCCGCTCGTGAGCGACGCGCCCGTCGCGACGCTCGGCCACGCTTCGCGCACGAAGAACGCGAGCCTGCGTTCGTCCGGCGCAGGGAGCGCTGGAGCGCGCGCCCGTTCGCGGTGGATCGAGCGCGCCCATCCGGAGGCGCCCGTACCCGTCGCGACGACGACGCCCGAGCTCGACTGGCGTTCGCTCGCCCCGCCGTGCGTGATCGTGTAGCGCGCCGACTGGTGCGAACGGTGCCCGACGAACACCTCGTTCAGCGCGAACAGGCGCTGCCCGTCGTCGAGCCGCGCTTCGACCATCGTGCGCTCCTCGCACGCGAGCGCGCCTTCGCCCGCCGCGCGCACGAGCTCGCGGGCCGCGTCGGGACGGTGGGGGACGAGCACGCCCTCGTACGCGTCGGGCGCGGGGTTGAAGCCGAGCACCACTTGCCCGTCGACGTACTTCGCGACGTTCGCGACGAGCCCATCCTGCCCCACGACGACGACGACGTCCTCCGGCCCGAACAGGAAGCGATCGAGGTCCTCGCGCAGGACGTTCGCGCGCCGCCACGCGCCCGGGATCGCCGCCGCAACCGCGCGGCACGCGGCGTCGAGCTCGCTCTTGCGGCGCTCGACGTCCTCGAGCGCGAGCCCGCGGCCCGCGAGGAAGAAGCGCACCTGTTCGCGCGTGCCGTGGCGCGCAAGGAGCAGCTCGAGCTCGCTCCTGCGCGTCACGACGACCACTCGCGGTTGGAGGGTGCTCACGGGATCCTCCTCACGCCTTCTTCGCCGGCGCTTCGAGCCGCGCCGCGCCCGCGTCGAGCACGCGCGCCAGCATCGGGCCGAGCAGGTCGGGCGACAGGTTCAGGTGCTCGATCTTCTGCAGCTTCCCGGCGAGCGACTGCACGCCGAGCGCGAGCAGCACCCCCGAGGGCATGTCGCGGTAGATCGCCATGCGCGCGCTCTCGGCGTTCACGCGCGCCTCCTCGATCTGCCGGATGCCGTCCGCCTCGCCGTTCGCCTCGAGCCGCTCGTTCGCGACCTTCGACTCGGTGCTCATCCGGCTCGCTTCGGCCTCCTCGCCGACGCGGCGGCGCTCGTTCTGGCCCTTCTGCGCGATCAGCTGCTCCTCGCGCCGCGCGAGCTCGATCTTGTTGGCGAGCTCGTTCTCCTGGATCGCGCGTTCCTTCTCGACGGCCTGCGCGCGCCGCTGGAACGTCGCCTCGTCCGACGCCTGCTGGATCTTCTCGCGCACCGGCGCCTGCAGCGCCTTCTCGAGCTCCGCGCTCGGCGCGATGCCGGACACGCGCACCGAGACGACCTCCAGGCCCATCGCGCGCAGGCTCTCGTCCGCCTGGAGACCGCTCGCGATGCGCTCGCGCACGGCCTCGACGCCCTGCGCGAGGATCGATCGCACGTCGGTGTGCGCGAGGTAGCTCCACGCGAGCTCCTGCGCGCGCTGCGTGAAGAGCGCGGCGAGCTGCTCGAGCGGCTTCTTCTGGTGCGCGCCGCTCGCGAGGTCGAGCGAGAAGTCGATGCGCTCGGCGAGGCGCTCGGGTTCGCGCACGCGGTACGTCACGGTGCCCTGCGCGGTGACGTCCTGGAAGTCCGCGGAGCGCGCGTGGAACAGGAAGGCCTGGTCCAGGTCGTCGCACGGGACCTCGAGCGCGGTGCTCGAGAGCGGCAGGAACCAGAAGGAGAGCCCGCGGCCGCTCTGCACGGTCTTCCCGGCGCGGCAGCGCACGACGTGCGCGTTGGGTTCGCTGCGGAGGTGGCGGACGAATCCGAAGTGGGTGATGGCGGCCATGTCATCGGTCCTTTCTCGGCTTGGAAGCCTGGAAGCGGTACAGCTCCGCCGGCCGGTGTCCGACCGTCTTCTCGCGGCGATTCGCGGAGGCGACGAGTCCGGACGCGAGCACGCTCCGGCGGAACGAGTGCTTGTTCAGCGGCCGTCCGAGGACGGTCTCGTGGATCTCCTGCAACGCGCGCAGCGGGAAGCGGTCGGGGAGGAGCTCGAAGCCGATCGGCGCGTAGCGCAGCTTGCCGCGCAGGCGCTTCACGACGAGGCCGAGGATGTCGGCGTGGTCGAACGCGAGGGGGAGCGCGCGTCCCTTCTCGTCGAGTGCTTCGACGCGTCCGCCTGCTTCGCCTTCCCACGGCACGGAGAGCGGCGCGAGCCTGCGATCCGCCTGGAGCACGGCGCCTAGGCGCGCGCGCTCGACGAGCGCGTAGTACGCGACGGACACGACGCGCGTGCGCGGATCGCGCTCGACGGCGCCGAACGTGTAGAGCTGTTCGAGGAACACGTCTTCGATCCCCGCCTTCGCGGCGAGCACGCGCTCCGCGGCCGCGTCGACCGATTCGCTCGGGTCGACGAACCCGCCGGGCAGCGCCCAATCGCCGCCGGCTTCGGGCGCGGTGGGCCGGACGAGGAGCGCGTGGAGCTGGCCCGCCTCCGCGGTGACGAGCGCGACGTCGACCGCGACGGCGATCGGGAGGTCCTCGAAGCGCGCGAAGCGCCGAGACGGACCCGACGAGGCGGAGGCGGGCTTGCGGGGGGCGGGCGTCATGGCGTCCTACTTTTATGCTATCGACATATATGCGTCAAGCAACTAAGTGTTCAGCCGAAAATCGGGGCCGACCGGTTTGGGATGGCTTCGGTCGCGACGCCGTCGTGCTCGCCCGCGCGGGGGGGCTCCGGCCGCGCCGGAGCGGCGTTCACCAGGTCACGCGCCAGCCGTTCGTGACGTTGAAGGTGGCGGGCGGGCAGAAGGCGGTCGCTGCGTTGCGGAAGTAGGTCTGGTACGACCGCACCGCGCCGCTCCCCGGCGTCACCTGCCCGCGCACGGACACGGACGGCGCGCCCGGGCTGGGGTAGGAGCTCGCGCCGGCCGAGCTCGCGCGCGTGGCGAGCCGGATCAGCGTCCCGCCCGCGCACCGCACGCCGTCGCCGAAGACGACGTCCGTCGCCGCGTCGCCCTGGAGGAAGAGGCACGTCGCCGTCGCCGGCATCCCGCTCGCCGAGAGGACGAGGGAATCGGGGCTCGTCCCGCCCGTCGCAGCGAGGAGCGCGCCCGACGCGTTGGCCGAGTGCGCGCACCCTCGCCCGGGCCCGCCGGAATTGCCGCACGGGCAGGGCGTCGTGACGTTCGCGTCGAGGCCGTCTCCGGCGCAGAACGCGGTCTGCGCACCGTTTCCGACCTGGACCACGAACGTCTCGGCGGTGGAGAGCCCGCCGTCGTCGACGAGCACGACGATCGTCGTCGTCCCCGCGGCGCCCGCGACGGGCGTCACGACGAGGGTCTGGTTCGCTCCGGCGCCCGACAGCGTGAGCCCCACGGGCGCCACGAGCGCCGGGTCGAGCGAGAACGCGCTCACGACGAGCTGGGCGAGCGGCGTCGTCGCGTCGACGATCGCGAACGGGAGCGGCGCCGAGGGCGTGTCGACGGCGAGCGCGAGGTCCGCGATCGGCGTCACGGTCGGCGGCGTCGCGCCCGGGTCGCCGAGCACGCCGTGCGCGCTGAACCACGCGCGTTCCAGCGCGTACACGTCGCTCGACCGCACCGCGTGCAAGTCGTGGCCGACGCCGTTCCACAGGTGGCGCGCGTTCGGGACCGAGTGCGCGTCGAGGACCGACTGCAGCATCGCCGATTGGGAGGGCGACACGGTCGTGTCGGCCGTCCCGTGGAGGAGCAGGAACGGCGTGGTGATCCCCTGGACCTCCTGCACGGTCGGCGACGGGAGCGTCGCGTCGGACGTGCCCGACGTGCCGCCGGCCGTGATCGCCGCGGCGCGCAGCTCGCCCGGGAGCAGTGCGCCGGCGAGGCCCGCGGTGAGGAACGCGCCCTTGCTGTTGCCGTACGCCGCGATGCGCGTCGTGTCGACGTCGTCGCGGCTCGCGAGGATCGTGAGGCACGCGCGCGCGCGTCGCTCGTTCTCCGCGCTCCATCCGTCCGTGCCTGGCGGGTAGGTGCTGTCGACGTGCGTGTAGTTCGGCGCGATGCAGACGAAGCCCCACGTGCGGAACACGGCGGCCTTTTGCGCCGAGAAGCTCGCGGCGGTGCCGCCCTGTCCGTGGCTCACGAGCACGGCGGGATGCGGCGCGACGCCGGTCGTGGGCTGGATCAGCTTGCCCGTGAGGACGCTGCCGCCGTCGCCCGGATCATAGGTCCAGTCCTCGCCGACGAGGTTGAACCCCGGGAGCGGCCCGCCGGGAGTGGCGAGTGCGCGGCTCGCCGGGCAGCACACTGCGCTCGCCGCAAAGCAGGCCGCCGCGACGCGCGACGCGAAGCGCATGGAGCGGGCCGAGGACGTCGTCGATTCGGATCGTGTCGCGGCGGGCGTGTTCGCGGGGGGCATGCCTTCAGCTTGCCACCCCGCGCGGAATCACGGAACGGTCGGCGTCCGACGCGCGCGCGCGGGAGGTCCCGGGGGCCGTCACGGCGCCCAGTGGACGGCGAGCGCGTTCGAGACGTTGAACGTCGCCGGCGTGCAGAACGCCGCGGCGTTCCTGTAGTACGTCTGGTAGTACCGCATGCCCGGAGCCGCGATGCCCGCGCGCACGGAGACCGGCAGTTGTACCGGCGACGGGTAGCTCGCGCTCCCGCCCGCGATCGCGCTCGTGCCTAGGCGGATCAAGCTGCCGTCGATGCACCGCAGGCCGTCGCCGAAGACCGTGAGTGGGTCGGCCAGGTCGTTGCCCTGCAGGAAGATCGCGTTCGAATTCGGCATGCCCGACGTCGCGAGCACGAGCGTGTCGCCCGTGATCGACGACGCGCCACTCGCCGTGAGCGCCGCTCCGTTCGCGTCGACCGAGTTCGCGCACCCGTGGAGCGGCGCGCCGAAGTTCCCGCACGGACAGGAACCCCAGACGCTGTTGCTCGTGCCCGAGCAGAACGCCGTCGGGCTCGTCTCGTAGAAGTACTTCACTTCGAAGACTCCGTCGAACGCAATCGCCCCGATCAAGTCGACCGGAAACGTCGCGCCGCCCAAGAAGCGCCCGGCGTTCAACGTGAAGGTCTTGGTCCCGGGCGCGCCTTCGAATCCGCGGAAGTCGTCGACGTCGAACGGTGAAGTGAACGTGATCGTGCTCGGCGGGCCGCCGGGGGCCCCGGTGAAACTGTGCAGGGCGCCGGACGTCCCGCCGAAGTCGAGCGTGCCGTCGAAGGCCGACAACGGAAGCTGGTTGACCACGTACCCGGGCGACGAGAGCCAGCCGAAGTTGTCCACGGTGATGCTGACGGTCACACCGAGGAGGACCGTGATCACCGTCGGGCTCGTGTCGAGGTTCTCCATGCCGATCGACCCGCTGGCCGTGCCCGAGAAGCGGACCTCGACCTGCGTGAGGTGCCCGATCGCCGGGTCGAACTTCGGCACCGTGAAGGTCGTGGAGTACGGCGCGCCCAGGCTGGGCGTCGTGATCGGCACGGTGTGCGTCACGACCTGCGCGCTCGCGAGCGCCGACGAGACGACGAATGCGACGAGGGTCCAGAGCGAGCGGACGGTCGGGGACGGCATGGGGACTTCCTGGATCGTTGAACGAGCGCGACGCACCACCGACCCGAGCGAGGCCGCGACGGGGAGGTGCGTGTTTCCTCCGCCGCGTGCTGCGCTCCAACGTATCCGCATCGATCCACGCGCGCCACGCCCGGCGCGCTACCTCGGGACGCGCGCCGTCCCGGCCGCGTGCGCGCAACGTTCGCGCGGTAGGCGTCAGCGACCGAGCGCCTTCGCGTAGAAGGCCTTCGCGTCCTTCCCGAGCTGCTCGAGGTCCTTCGGCCGCACGTACATCATGTGACCGGCCTCGTAGTGCGCGAGCTCGATCCGCGCGCGGAGCTCGCGGTCCATGCCCAGGTGATCGAACGTGGACTGCGCGGCGAAGTAGGGCGTCGCGACGTCGTAGTACCCGCACGCGACGAACACGCGCAGCGCCGGGTTGCGCGTCATCGCGCCGCGCAGCCGCTCCGCGACGTTGAGGTAGCGGTTCTCCGCGCCGTCGAACTTCCACGGGTGCACGCGCCCCGTGAGGATCTCGTACTCGACGTCGGACTCGAAGCGCAGATCGCGGCGCACGTAGTCGTTCATCGCCGCCGTGTACGGCCCCTGGATCGCGGAGTAGCTCGGGTCGTACTCCGCCGTGGCTCCGGCGGCGTCGCGGTCGGTCCCCGTGAAGCGCGCGTCGAGCCGGCCGACGGTGCGCCGCTCCGCGCGCAGGAGCTCCTTGTAGAAGCGCTCGTCGTCGACGCGCAGGTTGCAGTCGAGCACGAACTCCGGCGCGAGCCCCGTGTAGCGCGCGACCTTCGCTGCGATCACCGCGCGCTCCTCGTCAGGTAGCGCGACGCCGCGCGCGAGGGCGCGTGCGTACTCGTTCGACGCGAAGCCCTCGACCTCGGCGAGCGTCGCGCGCAGGTCCTTCGAGAGTTCGGGCGCGAGCTTCCCGTGGTAGAAGGCCGCCGCCGCGAGCGTCGGCAGGTACAAGGGGTGCGGGACGTCGTTTCCGACGTCCGCGCGCAACGTCTGGAAGTCGAGCACCGCGCTCACGAGCACGATGCCGTTCAGGTACATCCCGTGGCGCGATTGCAGCTCGTCCGCGAGCGCCGCGGCGCGCGTCGTGCCATAGCTCTCGCCCGCGAGGAACTTCGGGCTCGCCCACCGCGCCGAGCGCGTGGTCCACAGCCGGATGAACTCGGCGACGGACCGAACGTCGCCGTCGACGCCGTGGTACTCGTCCGGCGTCTCGCCGGGCGCCGCGCGCGAGAAGCCCGTCGAAACGGGGTCGATGAACACGAGGTCCGTGAACGCGAGCCACGACGAAGCGTTCGGCACGAGCCGGCCCGGCGGCGGCGCGCCGAGACCCTCGGGGCCGAGGTCGACGCGCTTGGGCCCGAGCGCGCCGAGGTGCAGCCACACCGACGACGAGCCCGGCCCGCCGTTGAAGCTGAACGTGACCGGACGCTCCGCCGGATCGGCGACGCCGTTCTTCGTGTAGGCGACGAAGAAGACGGACGCCTTCTTCTTGCCGTCCTCCGCGCGCAGGAGCAGCGTGCCCGCGGTCGCGGTGTAGGAGAGCTTCTGCCCGTCGAGCGCGAGCTCGTGCTGCGTCGGGATCTCGCGATCGGCGACCTCGGTCGCGTCCTTCGCGGTCTTCGCGGGCTCCTGCTTCGCGGCGGCGCCCGGCGCGTCGGCGGGACGTTCCTGCAGCGGCGCGGCGAAGGCGGCGGACGTGGCGAGGAGGATCGGGACCAGGGGCGAGAAACCGGCGGGGGGCATGCGGCGGAGCTCCTTTTCGCGCGGCAGGGTAGCGTCCACGGTGCGCCGGCTCCGCGCGGGAGGAACGCACGGCCTGCGGGCGACGTCTGGTCCGGAGTTCCTCGAGCCCGCCTTCGCCGTGGGCCGCGCGGGCCGCCGGCGACTCCATTGGCACCGGTGGCAACGGTGGCGCCGGTGGCGCACCCCGGGCGCGCCTCGGTCCGGCCGATCGAGGTGGCGCGGCGGGCGGACGCGCAGCTCACGCCCCCGGGGCGCGGCGCCCGACCTCCGCTGTCTCACGCTCCGATTCGCCCCGGCTTCTTGAGTGGATATAGGAACTTGGATTCAAGCCCGCCCCCGCGCGGCGTCGATGGTGCTCGCCGTGGTGACAGGCCGGCAGCCTGCTCCACGGGAGGTCGACACGGATGGGGGGCATGGGCAGGCAGCAGCGCAGGAGTCGGACGCGATCGGGCATGTCCGTGCTCGAGGTCGCGATCGCGATCGCGATCGTGTCGGCGATCCTCCTCGGTTCGGCGAGCGCCTTCCTCGGGGCCATGCGCGGCACACGCGAAGCGCGCAGCACGAGCCGCGCCGGCGTGTACCTCGCGAGCGTCATGGAGGACCTCGCGGCGCGGCCATACGCCGATCTGCTCGCGATGGACGGCGCCCAGCTCTACGAACAGGGCACCGCGGCGCGCTCCGACTACCTGGTCGATCTGAGCGTGTTCCCCGCGGCCGTCGACCTCTTGCAAATGCGCGCCATCGTGCGCGAGACCAGGGCAATCGCGAGATCGGCCGGCTCACCACCTTGAGGATGCGACCGATGACCGTCGCAACAGCTGCGCGCGCGCGGGCTTCACGCTGCTCGAAGTGCTCGTGTCCCTGACGTTGTTCAGCGTGCTCGGCTACGGCGTCCTGCTCGCGCTCGGCGTCGGGCGGCAATCGCAGGACACGGTCGAGGAGCTCGTGGACGAGGCCCAGGCCATCCGCGGTGCGTCGAACGCGATCCTC
Organism: Planctomycetota bacterium; assembly: GCA_016714045.1. GTDB lineage: Bacteria > Planctomycetota > UBA1135 > UBA1135 > JADJNY01. Next base: position 409,457 of record JADJNY010000003.1, read on the forward strand.
GACGATCTGCGTGCGACCAACGCGGCGCATCTTTCGATCGACGTGCTGCCGGACGGAAACCACTCGGTGCGGATGCAGGCGTCGATCGAGGTCGGAGGTGCGATCACGTGGGGCGTCCACGAGCGCGAACTCGGGCCGACGCCGGCCGAGCAGGATCAAGCCGGCTGGTTCGTCCGCTATCTCGTCGTCGACACCTCCATCGCCGGTGGGGCCGTCGAGAAGCAGCTCGTGCGGCAGGTGCTCGACGCGGGCGGGGAGCTGCGCCTCACGCGCACCCTGGCGCGCGGTCTGCGCGCTGGCGGAGGCGATGCGCCCGGGTTCAGGTTGGTCCAGCAGGGCGCGGTGTGGGAGGTGACCCTCTCCACCGCAGGTGTCCACGCGGGTCAGCCGCGGACGAGGATGATTTTCCATGCTCAGAGTCGCAACGAATCGACGTAGTCGCCGGACGCTCCTCGCGCGGAAGGGGCGGCGCGGCAGCGCGCTCCTGTCAGCGCGCTCGTCGTGAGCGTGATGCCTGCTCGGCCTGCTCGCGGCCACGACCCAGATCTCCGGAACCGAGGTGCACGACGCGCGGCGCGGCGTCGACCACGTGCGCGCGCAGTACGTCGCGGAAGCGGGCCTCGAGCGCGGGATGAGCTTCCTGCGCCAGACCGTGAAGAACACGAACGTCCACGATCCGCTCGCCGGGCTCGCCAGCCTGTTCGCCGCCGGCACGACGATCACGCCGTACGTCGGCGGGAGCTGCTCGGACGGCGCGCGCCGCGAAGGTGCGTACTCCGTCTCGATGACGCGCGTCGACGCCTCGCCGACGAGCATCACGATCGCGATCACGGCCACGGGCTACTTGCCCGACGCGCCGGGTTCGGGCGCCGAACCAGAGGCCTGGTGCGCGCTGCGGAGCACGGTGCGCTACGACATCGCTCCGAGCCACGTGTTCGACTACGCCTACTTCATCAACAACTGGGGCTGGTTCTACGGCGACACGATCAAGGCAACGGCAACGTGCGCAGCAACGGTCAGTTCGACGGCGGCGGCTACGCGCCGACCGTGACGGGCCAACCGCTTTACGACGCGGTCGCGTGGAACGGCACCACCGCTTCGCTGTCGGGCTACCAGGACGACAACGCGGACGGTCTCGCAGGACGGCAACGACGGCGGGGTGTTCGCGGGCTGGGACATCGTCAACGCGGCGCACTTGCAGGGCGTCGGCAGGCACTGCGGCGAACCAGCACGAGTTCGAAGACCAGATCGAGATGCCGAACCTCACGGACCTCGGCCAGTACGAGGCCGCGGCGCTCGGATGCCCACGCGACGATCAGCGTCGGGGGCTCCGTGGTCGTGAACGGCGTCCTCGGCGACGACGCGACGGAGAAGCAGAACCTCTACCTCGTCGGGACGCCTGCGGATCCGATCGTGCTCAACGGTCCCGTCGTCGTGCGCGGCAACGTGATCCTGAGCGGCACGGTCACGGGACAGGGCGCGATCTACTCGGGCGGCAACGTCTATTGCCCGAACTCGGTGCCGCTACCTGAACGGGCCGGGACGCCGCGTCCCGGCGGACAACACGGAGGCGGCGACCGAAGCGTGGATCACCGCGAACTGGAACCAGGACTTCCTCGGTCTCTTCGCGCGCGAGAACGTCGTCGTCGGCGACTTCACGCACTCGTGGTGGCAGTCCTACGTCGGGTGGTGGATGGGCGCGGACATGAACCAGTCGGCGGAGGACGCGGGCGCCGACGGCATCCCGAACACGGTCGCCGGGCGCGACGGAATCCTCGGCACGGCGGACGACGACGTGCTCGAAGGCGACGGCGTGTTCACGGTCGAGTACTACACGGAAGCCGATGCGGCCGCCGGGCTCATCCCGCCGGGCCGAAACGTCGGGGACGTGATCCCGGGATCGGGCGAGGACATCGACGGGGACGGCGCCTATGACGGCGCGACCAGGCTGGCGAGCGTCAACCTGACGACGCCCCTCACGCCCGCGAATTGGGGCGGGAACATGCCGGGCAGCGGGATCGCCGCATACTCCGCGATCGCGAGCCTCTACGCGAACCAGCTCGACGGCGTCTTCTACACGAACCACTCTTTCTGCTGGCTCGTGCTCGGCGGAGCGGCCGCGCAGGTGAACGGCGCGCTCGTGAGCCGCAACGAGAACATCATCTACGGCACGCCGAGCTTGAACTTCAACCACGACGCGCGCCTCCTGGGTGGTGCGTCGGGCAAGGCCGCCAACCTGCTTCCGCGCGACCTCCTCCCGCCGCGCCTCCTGCGGTGGTCGAAGCTCGACACGGATCCCAACCGCTACCTCGGAGCACCCTGATGCGCACTCCGCTGACTTTCCGCGGCGCGCTCGGGCTCTGCGCGCTCCTTGTCCTCGCCGTGCACCCGCTGCGCGCGCAAGCCCCGCTGGGCGGCGAGAACACGCCGGTGTCCGTCGCGCCGACGGCGCCGGAGCTCACGGTACCCGAGGTCGATTCGCTCCTGCGCGGCCGCAACCGCGGCACGCTGCACCCGGGCAACCCGCTCGAGCTCTCGCCGCGCGCAGCCCGCGGCGCGGACGGTCCCGCGCCCGCGCTCGTCGGAGCGGACGCGAGCTACCAGCGCGCGCTCGCGATGTACGACCAGCGCGCGCGGTTCCACGAGCCGCTCCCGCGCGCCGACGGCGCGGCGGAGCAGGCGGCACCCGTGCAAGGGCGAGGCCGACGCGCCGTGACGGAGGCGATGCCGGCGGCCCCGAACCGCGAGTGGATCGCGTTCGCGGGCATCGTCGCCGTGGTCCTCGGAGCGGGCTGGTACCTCCGCCGCGAGCCGCGCGCGCGGCCGCCGCGGCCGCAGGGCGGCTGAACGCCAGGGGCCGGGGCGCGACCGCTCGCGTGAGGCCGAGGCTCCGACGGCGACGCGCCGGGGTCGGGCCCGCGCGCAGAAAACCCCTGATCCGCTGAACCCTTCGTGCTCTCGACGGGGGTCCATCCCTGCGATGATGGACCGCAAGATGAGCGCGGGGGACTTCGACGAATCGCTGCTCGCGAGCCACGCGGCCGGATTGCGCTCGCTCGCGCTCTCGATCCTCCGCGACCGCGAGGCCGCGGAGGACGTCGTGCAGGAGACGTGGCGGCGCGCGCTCGTCGCTCCCGCGCCGGCGGGTGAGGGGCTGGCGGGCTGGCTGCGCGCCGTCGCGCGCGGGCTCGCGCTGAACCGGCTGCGCGACGACCGCCATCGCCGCGAGCGCGAGACCGCCGCCGTGCGCGAGTCCGTCCGCGAGCGCGAGGCGCGCGAGCACGACGACGAGGAGCGCCGCGCGGCGGCCTTGCGCTCCGTCGTCGACGCGGTGCTCTTGCTCGACGAGTCGTACCGGCGCGTGATCCTCGCGCGCTACTTCGACGGCCTCGAGCCCACGGAGATCGCCGCGCGCACCGGCGCACCCGTCGCGACGATCACGACGCGTTTGAAGCGCGCGCGGGAGCGGTTGCGCGCGAAGCTCGAGAAGGACTTCGGCCCGCGCGCGGGTGGACTGCCGGGCGCGCTCGCGCTCGTGGCGGGGCTCGATCCGCGCTCGGTCGCGACGTCGAACGGTCCGGTACCGATCGCGACGGGGACGAAGCTCGCCGCGGCGGCGGCGCTCGTGCTCCTCGCGGCGACGTTCGTGTTCTGGTTCGTGCGCGAAACCGCGCCCTCGGGCGCAGCGACCGGCGGCGACGCTGAGCTCACCGCCGAGGCCCATGCGTCGGAGCCCGCGGAACTCGCGCGCGCCGCGGACGCCTCGAGTGCGTCGGCGGCGACGTCCGCGGGGAGCGCGCTTCCCGCGAGCACCGCGGACGAGCACGCGGAGCTCGCCGCCGGTCTCGCGCCGCGCGCCGCTCCGCCGCGCGACGAGGCGGAGACGCCCGCGCTCCGGAAGCAGAAGGGACCGTTCCTCTACCACCTCGTCGTCGAGACGCTCGATCGCGACCTCCACCCGATGGGCGGCGCGTTCGTGCTCGCGGCGCCGAAGGGCGTCACGTTGAACGACGTCGGCGTGACGGGGTGGAACGGGAAGCTCGAGCTCGAGTGGCGCGGCTTCGAACCCGTGCTCGAGCTCGAGCTCCTCGCGCGCGAGCCCGACGAGGGCTCGTCGGCGCTCGTGCGCGTGTCCGTCCATCACGACCGGACCGTGGCGACGACGCTCGCGCTGCGGCCGCCGCCGGCGGCGAAGCCGAAGGACGCGGAACCGGACGTGGAGCCGCGCGTCACCCGCGCTCGAGAGCGTGCGCGGGACGCGAAGCGCCGCAAGGATGGAGCCCACTCCGTCGACCCGACGGACGCGGCCGACGTCGCGCCGGCGCCGCGCTTCGAGCTCGACGCGCTCGGAAACGGCGTCTTCGTCGACCCCAACCTGCTCGCCGAGGTCGGGCCCGGCGCGCCGCGCGTCGAAGTGCGCGGGGTGAAGGTCCCGAAGCGGCGGGAGCGCGCGCGTACGCTGCGCTCGCGCGACGACGAGGGAGCGCGGGAGTGGGAGCAGGCGCTCCGCGAGCTCGGAGGCCGGGCCGAATTCGATCTCCTCTGCCACGACGCGCTCGGCGCGCCGCTCCCCGACGTGCCCGTGTCGCTCGCGTTCGCGTCGCCCGCCGTGCGCATCGTCGCGCGCTCGGACGCGAAGGGCCGCGTGCGCTTCTACGTACCGTACAAGGGCAACGCCCTCGTGAGCTCGGGCGGCGGTCGCTACCTGCGCATCGACGCGGCGCTGCGCATCGGACCGGAAGGCGTGCGCCTCGCGCACAGGCACGAGCTCGCCGAGCCGATGCCTCTGCGCCTCGTCGACGCGGCGGGCGTGCCGCGCGCCGACTGGGTCGTCGAGGCCTGGTCTGTTCGTGGCGACGGCGCGTTCGTCGCGCAGGCGCGCACGGATGCGAGCGGCGGCGTGGTCCTCGGCGTCCCGCCGGGCGGGCCGTGGCGGCTCCTCGCGCGTCGTTTGCCGGCGTCCGTCGAGGTCGCCCGGCTCGTGCACGATGCGGCGTGGGCGAGCTCGAAGGAGCAGTTCCTCACGAACGACGAGACGGAGGGGATGGGCTTCCTGCAGGTGCGCTTCTCCGGCGTCGGCGGCCGGCTCCTCGAACACCCGAGCGCGCGGCTCTGGGATCCGCGGTCGGGGCAAGGCCTCGTGCTGGGCTCGAACCGGACGAGCGCGAAGCCGGATTCGAACGCGGATGCGGAGCACGTGTTCCGCTCGCCCGAGCTGCAGAGCGGCATCTACTGGCTCGAAGCGGGCGGCGAGGGCCAGCGCTGGTCCTCCTTCGGCGAGGTGCGCGTGCCCGCCGGCAAGGCGCTCGACCTCGGGCGCGTCGCGTTCCGCGACAACGCGCTGCTCGAGGTCGGCCCCGGCGCGTTGCCGGAAGGGCTCGACGCGCTGCTCGAGTTCCGCGCGCTGCGCCACGGAGCGATCGTGCGCGCGCCGGACCTGGCGGCGAAGCTCCCCGTGCGCTTCGACGCGGCGCCGGGGCGCTGCGAGCTCGTCGTGCACTACACGCAACCCGCCGCGTCGGCCGTCGAGCCCGCGCGCTCCGCCGCGGCGGAGCCTCCGAGTCCGAGCGAGCCTTCGGAGCACGTCCGCGAAGCCGTCGCGCCTCCCGAGAAGGAGGTCGTGACCCGGCGCGGGTCCGCTCCCGATCGCCGCACGGTGGTCTTCCCGCTCGACCTCGGTCCGAGCCAGCCCGGCCGCGTCGAGCTCCCGCCTGCGGCGCCCCGTCCGTCGGACCGCCCCGACGCCGGGCCGCGCGACCGCCGCTGAACGCAGCCGTTTTTCCCACTTCGGCGCATCGAGCGCGCCTCGCGCGGGGGACCCGATGCGATCATGGCCGGGAACGTGGATCGAAACGCGCCCAACGAGCTCGAGAGCCTCGTCGCGCACGCGGGCGGCCTGCGCGCGCTCGCGTACCAGCTCGTCGGCGACGCGCACGCGGCCGAGGACGTGCTGCAGGACACGTTCGTCCGCGTCCTGTCGAAGCCGAGCGCCGCGCGCGCGCCCGCCGGAGCCGCGGCGTGGCTGCGGACGATCGTGCGCGGGCTCGCTCTGAACCACCGCCGCGGCGCGGCACACCGCAGCGCGCGCGAGGCCGAGCACGCGCGCGCGTCGCGCACCGACGAGCGCGGCGAACGGGTGCCCGACGCCGTCGCGCGCGGGGAGGCGCTCGAGCGCGTCGTCGCCGCCGTGCTCGCGCTCGACGAGCCGTACAAGACCGTCGTGCTGCTGCGCTACTTCGAGGGCTTGTCGCCCGCGGAGATCGCCGCGCGCACGGACGCGCCGCTCGCGACGGTCGCGAGCCGGCTCCAGCGCGCGCACCAGACGCTGCGCGCGCGCCTCGAACAGCGGCGCGGCGGCCTCGCGTTCGCGCTCGCGCCGCTGCTCGGGAAGGACGCGCTGCGCTTCGCGCCCGTGCCCGGTCCGTCCGCTCCGGTCGCGAAGGGAGTCCTCCTCATGAGCACGAAAACGATCGTCGCGGCCGGGGCGTTCGTCCTCGCCGTCGTCTGCTGGTGGCTCTTCTCCCTGCGCGAGGAGACGCCGCTCGCTCGCGCGCGCGGCGCCGAAGCCGCGCGGATCGAGGCGTCGCGCCCGGGCTCCGTCGAGGGCGCGCCCGATGTCGCGCGGCCCGCCGGGCCCGAGCGCGCGAGCGCGGCCGGCGTCGCGTCGCTCCCGGACGGCGCATCGGTCGCCGCCGCGCCCGCGCCGCGGATCGACGGTCCCGGTCCGTTCGAATTCGAGCTCGAGTTCCTCGTCGTCGACGCCTTCGGGTTCCCGGTGCAGGATGCGGAGATCTCCGCGGCACCCGACGGCCAGCCGCTCGCCGACTTCGGCACGTCGGCGTGGAACGGCCGGCTGAAGCGCACCTGGCGCGGCTTCGAGCCCGTGCTCGACCTCGTCGTGCGCGCCTCCGGGGACGGAGGCCACACCGACCTGCGGCACGTCCGCGTCGCGGCGGGCGTCCACGGGCGCGTGACGCTCGCGCTCCCGGTGGGGATCGACGACGCCAGCGCGGAGTCCGAGGAGCTGGTGTTCGAAACCGTCGGCGGTTCGGTGAGCGGCGGAACGATCGTCTTCTACGGCACGATCGGCGGCGGCGCGTCGGAGTTCGAGCTCGACGCGCACGGCAACGGCGTGTGGGAGGACCCGTTCCTCTACGCGTCCGATCCGAGCGTGCCCGTGCTCTCGCGGCTGCCCGTCCTCGGCAACTTCTTCAGCCACGGGGGCGAGCTGCGCCTCGAGGGGGCGGGGCTGATCGTCGAAGCGATCGCCGTTCATCACTTCGAGCCCGCCGCGGGCGCCGAACCGCCGAAGCCCGAGGCGTTCACCCTGCGCGGCGTCGTGACGACGCCGAGCGGAAAGCCCGCGGCGAACGTGCCCGTGACGCTGCTCGCGCAGGAGGGCATGCAGCGGCGGCGCCTCGAGACGAACGAGGCGGGCGCCTTCGCGTTCGACGACTGCCGGGCCGGGCCGGCCGTCGTGTTCGCGGGCGGCCCGGGCCTCGGGTTCGCCTGGCAGGACCTCGCGCTCGCACCCGCGATTCCCGCGCTCGACCTCGCGCTCGAGGAGCGCAGCACGCTCTTCGTGCGCCTCGTCGACGAGACCGGCGCGCCGCTCGCGGGCTGGCGCGTCGAGGCGTGGGCCGACGAGCGCGGGCACGACTTCGTGCGCAGCGCGACCGCGGGCGAGGACGGTCGCGCGGTCCTCTACGGCGTCGGCGCGGCGCCGCTCTTCCTCGACGCGCGCCCCGTCGGCAAGGACGACACGCTCCGACCGGCGAAGCGCGTCGCGGAGCGCGTGTGGGCGCAGAAGGACGAGCTCGTGATCGCGATCGAGGGCGGCGGACGGCTCGCGCGCGTCGAGCTCGTGCTCGCGTCGGCGACGGGGCTCGTCGCCGGCGAGGGCGTCGTGCGCCTCGAGCGCGCGGACGGCGTCGCGGCGGTGCCCATCCGCGCGCGCGACGTCGGCGAGGGCGACGCGGCGCGCCGGGTGTGGAGCCTCGCGGGCATCGTCCCGGGCACCTACCGCCTCGTCGCCGGCGCGCCGGGCGAGGCCTGGACCGACTTCGGCCCGATCGAGGTGCGCGCGGAGGACGCGCTCGAGCTCGGCGAGCGCCGCTTCGCGCCGCGCGCGCGGCTCGCGGTCGCGTTCGACGCGCAGCCTTCGGAGTCCGCGGCCGCCGGCGTCGACGCGCGTTCGGCCGACGCCGCTCCGCGCGAGCGCGCCGACGCGCGCTTCTTCGTGCGGCGGCAGGGCGCCGTCGTGCGCTCGCGTCCGTTCGACGTCGACCTGCCGGACGACTTCGGCGTGCCGACGGGCGCGTTCCGGCTCGAGTGGACGCGCCGCGCGGCGGTCGCTCCTGCTCCTGGGCCCGTGACGACCGAGGGCGCGCTCGTCGAGCCCGGCGCGGTCGAGGAGGGTCCGTCCGACGCGGACCCGGCGTTCGAGGAGCAGGGGACGCCGGAGTCCCACGCGCTCGAGGGCCGCGCAGGCGCGACGACGAAGCTCCCGCTCGCGCCGCGGCGGCCCTGACGTCGGTCCGAGCCGTCGCCGTCGTGGCGGCCCGTGGGGGCCGCGGGTATCCTCCGCGCCCCCCGCATGTTCCAACGCATCCTCATCGCCAACCGCGGCGAAATCGCCCTGCGCGTGATCCGCACCGCGCGCGAAATGGGCATCGAGTGCGTCGCCGTCTACAGCGACTTCGACAAGAAGGCCCTGCACACGCGCATGGCGCACGTCGCGGTGCCGCTCGGCGGCAACCTGCCGTCGGAGAGCTACCTCGTCGCCGACAAGATCATCGCCGCGGCGAAGAAGACCGGCGCGCAAGCGATCCACCCGGGCTACGGCTTCCTCTCCGAGAACGCGAAGTTCGCGCGCGCGGTGAAGGACGCGGGCCTCGTTTGGATCGGTCCGCCGCCCGAAGCGATCGAGGCGATGGGGGACAAGATCAAGAGCCGCCAGCGCATGAAGGCGGCGGGCGTGCCCGTCGTGCCCGGGCTCACGGAGCCCGTCGACGACGCGCAGGCCGCGTTGAAGGCGGCGGAGACGATCGGCTACCCGATCGCGATCAAGGCCGCGGCCGGCGGCGGCGGCAAGGGCATCCGCATCGTGCGCGACGCCGCGTCGATGGAGAGCGCCTTCCGCACCGCGAGCGGCGAGGCGAAGGCCTCGTTCGGCGACGGACGCGTGTACCTCGAGCGCTACCTCGACCGCCCGCGCCACATCGAGGTGCAGCTCCTCTTCGACCAGCACGGGAACGGCGTGCACTACGGCGTCCGCGAGTGCTCGATCCAGCGCCGCCACCAGAAGCTGCTTGAGGAGTGCCCGAGCGTCGTGATCGACGACGCGACGCGCGAGGCGATGGGCGAGGTCGCGCTGAAGGCCGGCAAGGCCGTCGGCTACCAGAACGCGGGCACGGTCGAGTTCCTGTGGTCGCCGAACGGCAAGACGAAGCCCGACGGGAAGCCGGACGGGAGCTTCTACTTCCTCGAGATGAACACGCGCCTCCAGGTCGAGCACCCGGTGACCGAGATGGTCACGGGCGTCGACCTCGTGCGGGAGCAGCTCCGCGTCGCGGCCGGCGAGCCGCTCGGATACGACCAGAAGGCGATCCACTGGCGCGGCTGGGCGATCGAAGTGCGCCTCAACGCCGAGGACCCGTTCAACAAGTTCCTCCCGTCGACGGGCACGATCCACAACCTGCGCATGCCGGGCGGGCCGTGGGTGCGACTCGACCTCGGGCTCTATCGGAACATGGAAGTGGGCGTGAACTACGATCCGATGCTCGCGAAGCTGATCGTGTGGGGCGCCGATCGCATGCAGGCGATCCAGCGCATGCGCCGCGCGATCATGGAGCTCAACATCGGCGGAGTGCGCACGTCTGCGCCCGCCGCGCTCGCGGTGCTGGAGGACGAGCGCTTCCAGGCGGGCGACTTCGACACGCACTTCCTCGAGAAGCTCGACCTCGGCGCGCAGCGCGCCGACTACGACGAGCTCGTCGCCGCCGCGGCGGCGATCTGGCGCCAGAAGAAGGCGCGCCGCGAGACGCTCGCGACGACCGGCGCGGGGGGCGAAGCGTGGCTCGCGCGCGCGCGGCGCGGGCTCTCGACGCACGTCGCGCACGGCGCGCAGAAGCAAGGCGGTGCGCAGTGAAGTACTTCGTCAAGGTCAACGGGCGCGACCACCAGGTCGAGGTCGTCGAGCGCCTCGGCGAGCTCGTCGTCTCGGTCGACGGCAAGGTGCTCGACCTCTCCTACGAGGAAGTGGACGACCTCGGCCAGGTCGTCGTCCTGCGCGACGGGAAGAGCTACGCGCTCTCGATCGAGGGCGAGCCGACGCGCGTGCAGGTGACGCTCGCGGGCCACTTCCACGACATCCACCTCGAGGACGAGCGCGAGCGCGCCGCGCACGCCGCCGATCGCGCGCACTCGAAGGGTGGAGGCGTCGTGACGGCGATCATGCCCGGCGTCGTCGTCGAGGTGCTCGTGCAGCCCGGAGGCCGTGTCGCGAAGGGCGCGCCGCTCCTGATCCTCTCCGCGATGAAGATGCAGAACGAGATCGGGTCGCCGGTCGACGGCGTCGTGAAGGAGCTCTACGTCGCGCCGGGGCAGGCCGTGGCGGCCGGCGCGAAGCTCCTGGCGCTGACCGCGGATCCCTGACGACGAGCGCGCTCCGCCGGAGGGGCGCGCCACGGAATCCGGCCGATTCGGCCGAAGGTGCGGCGGGGGGGCCGCGCGGCCGCGGTGCGTTCATAACGGAATCGTTCCGAGCCTGGCTCTCGCCCCCTCCCTAGACTCGGGCGCACTTCCCATGTCCGCGCCTTCGCGTCCAAGCTCCGAGTCCCACGTCCGGTCCGCCGTGGAGGTGAGCGCCTCGCCCGCGCGCGCGCACGCCGAATTCGAGATCCCGCGGCCCGGAGTCGGCAACCTCCGCGAGCCCGACGCGCTCCACCTTGCCTTCGAGGCCGAGCGGCTCGGCGTGTGGAGCTTCGACGACGAGGCCCGGACGCTCACGTGGTCCGCCGGCTTCGCGGACCTCGTGGGCGGGTCCGCCGAACCGGGCTCGGGGCCCTTCGACGCGTTCCTCGCGCGGCTGCACGCCGAGGACCGCGCTCGGCTGGTCGACGCGTTCGTGAACGCGCGCTCGGACGCGGGGCCGTTCGCGTGCGAGGTGCGCATCCTCCACCCCGACGGGAGCCATCGTTGGGTGCTCCTCCGCGGGCGGCCGCGTCCCGACGAGACGGGCGGCGGGACGCGCTTCGCGGGCATCGCCACCGACGTCACGGACCGCCGTCGGCACGAAGACGAACTGCGCGCGAAGGAAGCCCGGCTCGCGCGCACGAACGAGTTGCTCGAGGCCGTCAGCCGGGTCCAGGCGGCGCTCTTCGAATCGGACTTCGAGCTCGCCGCGGAGCGCTTGCTCGAGGACTTCTTGCGCCTCTCCGGCAGCGAGCGCGTCTGGCTCGGCCGCGTCGTGCCGGCCGCCTCCGCGCCGTCCCGGATCGAGCTCGTCTGGCAGGAGCGCGGTGCCCGCTCCAGCGCGCTCGTCGCCTCGGACTCGTCCGCGTTGGAGCGTGCGTTCGCGCGCGTGATCGCCGCGCGTGTGCCTTCGTTCACGCACGAACGCGCGCCGGGATGCGCGCTCCCTGGCCTCGTCGGACTGCCCCTGCTCTCGGGCGGCACGCTCGTCGGCGTCGTCGGATTCGGGGGGCGTGCGAACGGCTACGACGTGGAGCTCGCGGCGTGGCTCGAGCCGCTGACCTCCGCCTGCGCGCGCTGGCTCGAAGGCCGCGCGATCGACGCGCGCCGCCGCGCCGCCGAGCAGCGGGTGCACGAGAGCGAGCGCCGTTATCGATCGCTGGTCGCGGCGTCGACCGCGCTCGTGTGGTCCACGAACCCGGAGGGCCGCTTCGTCGAGCCGCAGCCCGCGTGGGAGGCGTTCACCGGTCAAGCGTGGCCGGCGCACGCCGGGACGGGCTGGCTCGACTGCATCCACGGCGAGGACCGCGAGCGCGTGCGCGCCGAGTGGCACTCGATCGTCCGTGCGTGCTCGATTGGCGAAGTCGAAGCGCGCCTCTGGCATGCGCCGTCGCGCGCTTGGCGGATCGTCCGCGCGCGCGCCGTACCGCTCCTCGCGCCAAGTGGGTCCGTCGAGCGGTGGATCGGCACGATCGAGGACGTGCACGACCGTCGCGCGGCCGTCGAACGCTTGCGCGCCTCCGAGGAGTGCCTGCGCGTCGTGCTGCGCGCGACGAACGACGTCGTGTGGGACTGGGACCTTGCGCGGGGCGAGCTGCGCTGGAGCCAGCGCTACGCCGAGACGTTCGGGTATCCCGCGCAGGACCTCGTGATGAGCGTCGACGAGTGCGATCGGCGCGTGCACCCGGACGACCGCGCGGGGCTCGAAGCGAGCCTTGCCGTGGCGCTCGAGGGCGGCGACACGCTTTGGACGCACGAGTACCGCTATCGCCACGCCGACGGTTCGTGGCAGCACGTGCAGGACCGCGGCTGCGTGCTGCGCGACGAAACGGGCCGTGCCGTGCGCATGCTCGGCGCGCTGCAGGACGTCACGCGTCGCCGCCAGTCCGAGCTCGAGTTGCGCCAGGCGGAGCTCCTCTACCGCGGGCTCGTCCACTCGGTGAAGGCCGTGCTCTGGCGGGCGAATCCGCGGACGCTGAGCTTCGACTTCGTCAGTCAGGAAGCCGCTTCGTTCGGCTACCCGCTCGAAGCGTGGCTCGAGCCGGGCTTCTGGGCCGCGCACCTCCATCCCGACGACCGCGAGCGCGCGATCTCGATCTGCACGCGCGCGACGCGCGAGCTCCGGGATCACGAGTTCGAATACCGGTTCCTCGCCGCGGACGGTCGGGTCGTGTGGCTGCGCGACCGTGCGACCGTGCAGGTCGAGGACGGCCGCGTCGTCGGCTTGGTCGGCGTCCTGTTCGACATCACCGAGCTCAAGCAGGCCCAAGAGCGCGTCCAGTCGAGCGAAGAGCGCTTCCGCGCGCTGTACGAGCAGGCCCTCGTCGCCATGGCGCGCAGCGGGCTCGACGGCCGGCTCCTCGACGCGAACCCGGCGTTTTGCTCCATGCTCGGCTACGAACGCGAGGAGCTCGCGTCGCTGACGGCCGCCGACGTCTCGCATCCGGAGGACTGGCCGCGCAACGCCGAGTTGCGCGCCGAGGTGCTCTCCGGCGCGCGCAGCGGTTTCCAGATCGAGAAGCGCTACCGCCGCAAGAACGGATCGTTCGTCTGGTGCCGTGCGACCGTGACGCTCGTGCGCGGCGCGCGGGGCGAGCCCGACTGCTTCCTCGGCGTCCTGGAGGACGCCACGGAGCGCAAGGAGACCGAGCGCGTGCAGCGCGAGCTGAACCAAGAGCTCGAACGGCGCGTCCAGGAGCGCACGGTCGAGTTGCAGTCGACGCTGCGCGAGCTCGAGAGCTTCAGCTACTCCGTTTCGCACGACCTGCGCGCACCCCTGCGCGGGATGGACGGGTTCAGCCAGCTCCTCCTCGAAGAGCACGGCCACCAACTCGACGAGGAGGCCCGCGGCTGGTTGCGGCGCATCCGTGCAAACTGCGCATCGATGAGCCAGCTCATCGACGGCCTGCTCGCGCTCGCCCGGCTCTCCCGGGACGAGCTGGTCCTCGGGGTCGTCGACCTCGCGCCCATCGCGCGCGAGATCGTGGACGGGCTGCGGGCCGCGGAGCCGGCGCGCGAGGTCGAGTTGCGCGTCAGCGGCGACCTGCGCGCGCACGCTGACCCGCGCCTGATGCGGACCTTGCTCGAGAACCTCCTCGGGAACGCCTGGAAGTTCTCCGCGCGAAGGCCGCGCGCTCGCATCGAGCTCTCGGTCGAGCCTGGGCCGACGGGCGAGCGCACCTACTGCGTCAGCGACGACGGCGTCGGATTCGACCCTGTGCACGCGACCCGGCTCTTCGAGCCGTTCGAGCGGCTCCACTCCCAGGCCGACTTCCCCGGCTCCGGCATCGGTCTCGCGACGGTGCAGCGGATCGTGCGCCGTCACGGCGGCGAAGTCTGGATCGAAGGCGCGCCCGGGCGCGGCGCACGCGTGTTCTTCACGCTGGGACCGCGCTGATCCTCCCCGGCGCGCCACGCGCCACGTCACACGGCGCTCGAGCGGCCTGGGCGTGCATGTCGCGCAGCCGCACCGGACCGAGATCGCGGTGGGGACGTCGCGGTCTTGCCGGGTAGGCGCGGGCGGCTGGTAGGTTGAGCACCTCCGAATCGACACGCCCGGAGCGGGATGGCATCGTACCCACGCTCCCGCGGCGAGCGGCAGCCTGCATGCCCACCCGTCTCCTCCTCCTGGTCGAAGACAACCCCGACGACGAAGCCCTGACGCGTCGCGCGCTGCGACGGATCGACGACTTCGACGTCGAGATCGTGGTCGCGCGCGACGGGGTCGATGCGCTGGCGCTCTTGTGCGGCACGGATCCCGCGCGGACGTTGCCGCGCCGGCCGGACCTCGTGCTGCTCGATCTGAAGATGCCGCGGATGTCGGGGCTCGAGGCGCTCGGTGCGATCCGCGGTCACTCCGACCTGGCTGGCCTGCCCGTCGTCGTGTTCACGTCGTCGGCCGAGCCTCGGGACCGCGCGGGCTGCCTCGCGCTCGGCGCGAGCGGCTTCGTGAGCAAGCCGGTCGAGTACCTCGCCTTCGCGGAAGCCGTCGCGGGGATCGCGCGGCGCTGGTTGAGCGCGAGCGCGCCGCGCGCGGCGCGCGAAGCCGACGGGTGAACTAGAGCACCGGGCGTCGACCCACGCCTGTCGCTCCGAGACGTGGCCCTGGCGCCGAGCGCTGGGCGATTCGACCGTCCGTCGACCGGGGGCGGGAGCGCCTGCCGGGCCCGAGCCTCCACGGGCCGAGTAGACTGGACCGGATGCCGCTCCCAACCTCCCTCCGTCGCTCCCTCGTCCGGGTCCTCTTCGCCGCCGCGGCCACGGCCTCGGTCGCCTCCGTCGCGCCCGCCACGTGGTCGATCGTCGTCGTGAACACGCGGACGCGCGAGGTCGCCGTCGCCTCGGCGACGTGCCTCACGAACTTCAACCTGCGGCCGCGTCAGGCCGTCGTGCGCGTCGGCGTCGGCGCCGGGGCCTCGCAGGCGACGATCGACGACAACGGCGTGAACCGCCTCTACATGTGGAATCAGATGCCGAACGGGCTCGCGCCCGCGCAGATGATCCAGGACCTCGCGACGCTCGACCCCGGACACCAGAACCGCCAGCTCGGGATCGCGGTCTTGTACGACGCGCCCGCGAGCTTCACGGGCGCGAACACGCTCGACGCGAACCCGCAGGTGTTCGGCGAGGCGGGCGAGCTGCGCTACGCGATCCAGGGCAACATCCTCGCGGGCGACGCGGTCGTCGCGAACGCCGAGGCCGCGTTGATCGCGACGCCGGGCGACCTGTCGCTCAAGGTCATGGCTGCGATGGAGGCCGCGCGCGCGACCGGCGGCGACGGCCGCTGCTCGTGCAACCAGCCCGACCCGACGGCGTGCGGTGCGCCGCCCGCCTCGTTCACGTACTCCGCGTTCACGGCGTACATCACCGTCGCGCGCCTCGGCGACGTCGACGGCACGTGCACGATCGCGCAGGGCTGCGCGAACGGGCAGTACTTCTGCAACCTGACCGCGATCTCGGGCGTCGGAGGCTTCGAGCCCGTGCTGCGCCTGCAGTCGCTCTACACCGGCTGGCGCGCGGGCCTCGCGACGCGCGCGGACCAGGTCGAGACGCGCGTCGTCCCGTTCGCGCGGCGCCTGCCGGCGGACGGCGTCACGAGCACGACAGTCGAGGTCGAAGTGCGCAACATCGAGGGCGCGGTCCTCGAGGACGTGCGCACCGCGCTGCGCCTGACGCAGGTCGCGGGCACGGCAGCGAACGCGGTTGCGGGCGAGCCCGTCGTCGTGCGCCCCGGCGTGTTCCGCTTCCCCGTGACGGCCGGGACGCAGGCGGGGAGCGCGCGGTGGAGGCTCGAAGCGCTCCACGAGGGGATCACCGTGCGGCTCACGGAGCTCGAGCTCGCGATCGAACCCGCCGCCGAGCTCTTCGCGGGCTTCGCGACGGTCCGTGCTTCGGCCGACACGGTCGTGCCGTTCACGTTGGACCTCGGCGCGGCGCGCGCGGGAGCGAGCTACCTCCTGCTCGGCACCGCGTCGGGCACGGTGCCCGGCGTCGCGTTGGAGGGCGCCCTCGTGCCGCTGAACAGCGACTTCGTCTTCCGCTCGAGCTACCGATTCGCGAACACGGGCCGCTTCCAGAACACGAGCGCGACGCTCGACGCGTTCGGCCGTGCGGAGGCGCGTTTCGCGTCGACCGCGCACCTGCTCGACCTCTTCGTCGGCCGGCGCTTCGACTGGTGCGCGATCGTGCGCGACGTGCCCGGCGCCGCGCCGCACGTGACGAACGTCGCGAGCTTCGACCTCGGGCCGTGAGCGCGGGGAGCACGCGCTCCCTCACTTCGCCTTCGCGGCCTCGAGCTCCTTGCGCGTCGCCTTCGCGCCCTCCGCGTCACCGAGGCGCTCCTCGAGCTGCGCTTCGCGCTCGAGCAGCGCTGCGAGCTCGCCCTTCGCGCCGAGCGCCTTCGCGAGCGCCACGCCCTGGCGGGCCGCGACGAGGCCGCGTTCGTTCCGCGCCTCGGCGAAGCACAGGTCCGCGACGTGGTGGACGGAGTCGAGCTCGTCGGACGCGAGGCCGAGCCCGTGCTGGATCCAGCGCGCCGTCGACCACGCGTCGAGCGCTTCGCCGAGCCGCGCGAGCGACTGCAGCGCGCGCCCGCGCGCCTCGTGGCCCATCGCGGCTCCCCACCAGTCGCCGAGGTTCGACGCGAGCAGCGCGCACGACTCCGCCTGGTCGAGTGCCGCGCGCGCGTCGCCCTTCTTCAAGAGCGCGCCGGCCTCGCGGTAGGCCTTCTGTCCGGCACGAAACGACGCCGCTTGTTCCGGCGTCCAGCCCGCGAAGGCGGCCGCGTAGTCGGCGAGGAGCGGCGAGCCCGTGACGTCGCTCGCGAGGCCGGCGCCCCAGATCGCGCGGGCGCGCATCGCCTTCACGCGCGCGAGGTCGGGCGAGGCGCTCGTCTCGCAGAGCTTCAAGCTCCCTTCGAGATCCGCGTCGATCAGCGGGAGCACGAGCTCGCCCGCTTCCTTCCACAGCGCGGTGCATGCGGCGGCGTCCTTCGCGTCGTACGCGCGCTCGAAGCGCTGGCGCAGCGCGGCGAAGGGGCTCGGGTCCTGGGCGGGGAGGGCGGTCGTGAGCGAGAGGACGATCGGGAGCAGCATGGGCGGTTCGAGTCGCGAGTGGGGGTGAGGACGGTGAGCGGAGCGCGCCGGACGCGCGAAACCTCGCGCTCGACGCGTGCTCCGCGTCGCGTGCGGCGCCTAGACTACGCGCCCGACGAGACGATGCCCATGCAGCCCTGGTTTCGAACCCTGTGCGACTGGATCGCGATCCCTTCCATCACCGGCGACGAGGGGAGCTACGGCGACGCCCTCCAACGACGTTTGTCGCAGATGGGCCTCGGCGTCGAGCGCCAGGAGCTCTCACCCGGCCGTTCCAACGTGCTCGCGCGCTCCGGGAAGCCGCGCGTCGTGTTCTGCACGCACCTCGACACGGTGCCGCCCTACTTCGGCGTGCGCGAGGAGCGGATGACGATCCACGGGCGCGGCGCGTGCGACGCGAAGGGGCCGGCGGTCGCGATGCTCGCGGCGGTCGAGCGCCTGCTCGCGAGCGGCGAGGACCGCGTGGGCTTGCTCTTCACGGCGGGCGAGGAGACGGACAGCGCCGGGGCGACGCTCGCGAACGCGAAGCTCGCCGAGCCGTGGGACCCGGCGTTCACGATCGTCGGCGAGCCGACGGACCTGCGCTACGTCGCGGCGGGGAAGGGCACGTTCAAGGCGAAGCTCGCGGCGAAAGGCGTCGCGGGGCACAGCTCGCAAAACGTCGGACCGTCGGCGGTGCACGAGCTCGTGCACTGCGCGCACCGCTTGCTCTCCGAGTCGTGGGGGAGCCATCCGGTGCTCGGCTCGGGCACGGTCAACGTCGGCCAGATCCACGGCGGCGTCGCGGCGAACGTCGTCGCGGCGGACGCGGAAGCAGAGATCTTCGTGCGCACCGTGGAACCGGTCGAGCGCGTGCAGGCGCGCATCGAGCGGTGCCTGGGCCCGCACGTGAAGGTCGCGCTGCACGCGAAGGCCTACCCGCCGATCGAATTCGTCGTGCCCGAGGGCAACGAAGGCATCGCGATCGCGTTCGGCACGGACGTGCCGCACCTTCCGCGGTGGGGACGGCCGCTGTTGATCGGCCCGGGCTCGATCCTCGACGCGCACACCGACCACGAGAAGGTCGAGAAGCAGGACCTGGAGCGCGCGGCCGCGGAGTACGAACGCGCGGCACGGTGGGCGCTCGCGCGGGTCGATGCGGGCGCGAAGGGGCGAGCTAGCTAGTCGGCCGCGTTGCCCGTCCTGGTCGGGAGCACGATCGACCGTCGGTCTACTTCCGCGGTAGAGGGAGCTTCGCCTGGGGCGGTGTGGATTGGAGGTGCGTGTCGAAGAGTGCGACGAACTCCACGCCACCCTCCGAGGTCATCGCGAGCGTCGACGTCGACTTGCCGTCGATCGTCCGCGATCGAGCCTCGAATGCGCTGGTGTTGTTCTGAGCCGTGAACAAGGAGAGGCCGGCTGCCTTGCCATCTTCCCCCAGTACGGCCAGGACGTTTCCACGCGTGTCCTTGAGCCATAGCGACGCTCCGATGTCGGAGACGTTGAGAAGTGCGCGGATGTTCTGATTGCCGTCGAGCAACTCGATCTGTGGAGCACTCGGCTTGCCTGACTCGCACGAGAGTCGAATTCGAGTCACTCCACGATCGTCGACCACTTCGAGTTTGCGCGTGCGGACGCAAGCCGAGATCGAGTCCTCGCCCGTGCGTGACGGAGGAGAGCCCGTCATCACGGCCAGTGTGATGGCATTCGTGATCGCGAGGACCGACGTGCAGAGGAAAGGGACGGTGGAGCGGGAGAGGATGGACATCGATACCTCATCGAGGCGAGCTGACCAGGGAGGTGGAGGCGAGTCGTGGTGTCACGCCCAATCCTAGTTGCGCAGTTCGGTCGGGTCACGCGGGCCGATCGCGCCGGCCTCGTAGATCGAATTGGAGGGAACGCATCGATCGATCCACCCCTCTTGCCGAGAGCATCTTCACTCGGACTCGAGCAGCGCAGTGGGTTCGACCTTGGAGACCGCGAGTACTTGCGACGAGGCTCGATGATCACTCAAGATGCTCGTGTCGTGGTCGACCTCCTGCTCGTCACCCTCCACTTCGCGGCGTTCTCTCGTTGCGAGCTCCACCACGTCGCAGACCTCGGAACCCTCGGCTCACGAAGGTTCCCGAATCAAGTTCGGGAACGCCGTGCACATTCGGTCGAGCGAGTGTTGGTCGTCGCGGGCGTGAGCGCGCGGAGTGCTCCGCGCGGGACGAGCGCGCGCGTCACTGCGCGCGCGTCGCCTCGCACTCCTTCGAGTCGAGCACCACGCCGTCCGCGCTCACCGCGCTGATGCGCCAGCGCACGCGCTCGGGGAGGGTCAGGAGCTCCGCCTGCGTCGGCGTCCAGTTCGTCTCGAGGCGGTGGTCGTTCACGAGCACGGGCGGCGCGTCGGCGGGCTTCGTCGCGTCGAAGCACTCGAAGCGGAACCAGCCGCCCGGCGGTTTCGCGCCGCGCGCGCGGAACTCGCCGAAGCGCGCGACTGTGCCCTTCGGCGCGAAGCACTCGACGCCGAACGGACCGGGCCGCGCTTCGGCCGCGCGCGGGTCGCGCAGCACGGAGAACACGATGAAGGCGATCGTCGCGAGGCCGGCCACGGCGAGCAGCACGCGCCAGGTGCGCGGGCCGGCCGGGCGTTCGGAGGACGAGGGGCTCGGCGCGGCGGTGGCCATGGGGCGCGGATTCTAGGGTGTCGCGCGCGGCGCGGACAGCGCGCGCGGGTCGAGGACGCCCGCGGGGTGGGGACGGCGCGCCACGCACTGAGCTTGGCGCCGCCGCGCGCGCGTCCCTAGACTGCGCGCCCGCGTTCGGACGCGGAGGGAGCACGCAGCATGGCGAGCAGCACATCGAGCGAGATCAGGATCACGGGCACGGCGCTGCTCGACGCGCTCGAGTCGGGCGCGGTGCGCGTCGCCGAGCGTTCGGCGAACGGCGCGTGGCGCGTCCACGGCTGGGTGAAGGAGGAGATCCTGGCGCTCTTCCGCGCGAGCGGCGTCGTCGCGAAGGGGCTCGAGTGCGCGCCGAGCGGCGACAGAAGTGTCTTCCGCGACAAAGAGCCCTTCGACGTGCGCCGCTGGACCGCCGAGCACAACGTGCGCGTCGTCCCCGGCGGCTCCGCCGTGCGCCGCGGCGCGTTCGTGGCGCCCTCGTGCGTGCTGATGCCGCCGTGCTACGTCAACGTCGGCGCGTCGATCGGCGCGGGCACGATGATCGACAGCCACGCGCTCGTCGGATCGTGCGCGCAGATCGGCGAGCGCGTGCACGTCTCCGCCGCCGCGCAGATCGGCGGCGTGCTCGAGCCCGCGAACGCGCGGCCCGTGATCGTCGAGGACGACTGCTTCGTCGGCGGGAATTGCGGCGTGTACGAGGGCGTGCTCCTGCGCAAGGGCGCCGTGCTCGCGGCGGGGACGATCCTGGCGTCGGGGACGGTCGTGTACGACGTCGTGCGAGAGCGCGAGCTGCGCGGCACGCGCGAAGCGCCGCTCGAGATCCCCGAGCGCGCGGTCGTCGTGCCGGGCTCGCGGCCGCTGAGCGTCGGCGGTGCGCAGAAGAGCGCGATGGAGCCCTGGGCGACGCAGCGCGGGCTCCACGTCGCGTGCGCGCTGATCGTGAAGTACCGCGACGAGAAGACCGACCGCGCGACGGCACTCGAGGACGCGCTGCGCTGAGGACGCGCTGCGCGGGGCGGCGCGCGAGCTTCACTCGGCCGTCGGCGGATCGGACGCGCCCGCGCTCGACGCAGGCTGCACGCGCCGGAACCGGATCACGCCGCGCCACGGCCACGTCGTGATCGGCTTGCCGTGGCGCGTCACCTCGAGCGCGCCCGCTTCGGAGAGCCGGTGCGCGAGCGCCTTCACGTCCTCCATCCAGCGCTTCCAGTTCTCCGCGTCGAAGCGGCGCGCGACGTCGGCGGGGCCGATCGATGCCTTCCCGCGCAGCTCGCCGATCATCGTGGTGAGGAGCTCGGTGAGCTTGCGTTCGTTCTCGGGCTTGAGCGTGCGGTGCATGGTTCGTGGACAGCGTGCGGGCGGTCGAGGGCGCGCAGCATGCCATCTCGAGGCCAAGGAATGCGCGCTCCTGCGTCGGGGAGCCCGCGCTTTCGTCGCCGTTTTCCTTTGAGGCGTGGAGGACCGAGGCGCGTTTCGAGGTCGGCTTCGACTCGAATTCCGCGGAGTGTCTGCAACGCCGCGCGCGGGAGCGGACACTCGGCCGCGGAGTCCACGCTCCACCTTTTTATCCAAGACCGCCGTACCCACGACTTGGCGTGCCCCGGCCGACGTCCTCGGAGAACCTGAACCATGCCTCGCTCTCAGAACTCGCTTCGCGCCGCAGCAAGAGCGCTCACGATCGGCCTCGCCCTCTCCGTCCCGGCCCGCGCCGGGGTGATCGGGCTCGGCGCTACCGGCCAGTACGGCTACGCCACGCTCGAGCAGGCGCTGAGTGCCGCGCACGAGGGCGACACGCTCTGTCTCGAGTCGGGGACCTACGCCGGGTTCGTCGTGGACGGACGCGACCTGCGCATCGTCGAGCTCCCCGGGGCCACGGTCGTCGTGCAGGGCACCGTCACCATCCGCAACCTCGCGCGCGGGCAGACGGTGGTGCTCGACGGCCTCGACGTGCGCGCGCCCGACTTCCTGAACCCGGGCGTTGGCGCGCTCGTCGTGTCGAACTGCGCGGGCTGCGTCCGCTTCCAGCACTCGACTTTCACCGGCGGCGAAGGGCGCGAGTACGTCGACGACTTCTCGTGCGGGCCGGTGCGTGGGGGGCACGCCGCCGAGATCACGAACTCGCCGCGGGTCGCGTTCACGCGCTGCACGCTCCTCGGAGGCTGGGGCAGCGTGCCCGACGACTCCTTCGACTGCTACGGCGGCGCGGGCGGCGAGGGCCTCGTCGCGACCAACTCGACGGTGGTGCTCTACGACTCGTCGGTCACAGGCGGCCACGGCGGCGCGGACGTGTTCCGCAACGGGCACTTCTACCAGGCGGACTACCCCGGGCCCGGCGGCCACGGCGCGGTCCTCGCGAGCAGCCGCATGTTCGCGAGCGCGTCCACCCTGCGCGGCGGGAACGGCGCCTCGGGGTACCAGGGTTCGCGGGGCGGCGACGGGCTCGTCCGCGGCGCCGGCTCGCTGACCCGGACGCGCGGGGTCACGCTGCTCGGCGGCGCCGGGGGCCCCGGATTCCCTCCGGGAACGGCGGGTGCCACGAGCTCCGGCCCCGGGACGCTGCAGACGCTCGCCGGAGTCGGGCGCTCCGTCGAGCTCGCTGCGCTCACGCGCGACGCGGCGAACCTCGTCGTGTCCGTGAGCGGCGTCGCCGGCGACCAGTTCTTCCTCGACGGCGGGGAGCGCGCGGCGCTCCATTTCGGCGCGGGCAACGTGGGCGCGTGGCTCGTCGGCGCTCCGTACCCGACACCTGCATCGCCGGTGCCGGTGTTCGTGCTGCCGAGCACGGGCACGTTCGCCGTGCAGGTGCCGATCCCCGACCTCTCCGCCCCGACGTTCGGGGTCGAGACGTTCCTCCAGGCCTCGGTGCTCGACGCTTCCGGCGTGTGGATGGACGCGAGCCCGCTCTGGCATCTCACCGTCGACCGCGACGCAGCGCCAGATTGCAACGGGAACGGCCGGCTCGACCTCTTCGATCAGATCGAGGGCGTCGCGCTCGACGCGGACGGAAACGGCCTGATCGACGCGTGCCAATCCGTCGGCACGTGGCACGTCGACCCGGCCGCCGCGCCGGGGGGCGACGGGAGCGCGGCGCGACCCTTCCCGACGATCCACGAGGCGCTGCGGACCGCGCTCCCCGGCTCGACCGTGCTGCTCGCCGACGGTCTGTACACCGGAGCGCTCAACCTCGACCTCGCGTTGAACCGGATCGCGCTGCGGAGCCTCAACGGCTCGGCGAACTGCGTCCTCGACGGCGGCGACGTCCGGCGCGCGTTCCGCACCGCGGGCACGTTCGAGAGCACGATCGACGGTCTCACGTTCCAGCATTGCAGCTCGAGCTCCGGCGGGGGCGCCCTGTCCCACGGCTCGGGCAGCCTGCGCGTGCGCGATTCAAGGCTGCGGTTCTGTCGTTCGGCGCAGGCGGGCGGAGCGATCGGGGTCGAGGGGAGTGCGAGCCTCGTCTGCGAAGGCACGGAGTTCGAGGACTGCGTCGTCGAGAGCTTCAACCACCTCGGCGGCGCGATCGGCTCCGTCACGACGGGCCCCGCGATCGTCGTGCGCGACTGCACGTTCGCGCGCAACCAGGCGTCGTTCGGCGGCGCGATCGGCGCGAACCGGCCCTTCGTCGTGCAGCGCTCCCGCTTCTTCCGCAACACCGCCGTGTTCGGCGGCGCTCTGTACGCCTACCGGTCGAACGGCGCGTCCGCCGGGCCTTGGAGCGTCGAGGAGTGTCTCGTCGCGGGCAACTTCGCGAGCATCGGCGGCGGAGGCCTAGCCTGCGACGGTTACGGGACGTTCCGGCCGGACGTGCGCGTGCTCGACTCGACGGTCACGGGGAACCTCACGGCCGCGACCGGGTCCGGCGGCGGGATCTGGGCGCGGACGAGCGCGCTCACGCTGGCGAACACGATCGCGTGGGGCAACGCGTCGGGCGCCGGGGCGCAGGTCGCGCTCGACAGCGGGTTCCCGTCCGCGACGACGGCGAGTTCGTTCGTCGTCTCGTACACCGACCTGCAGGGCGGGATCGCGGGCGTCTCCAACACCGGCGGGTTCTCGACCGTCACCGTCGGGAGCGGACTCTTCGACCTCGATCCGCAGTTCGCGGATCCGGATGGTCCCGACAACCTGCCGTTGACGCTGTTCGACAACGACTACCGTCTGGTGTCGACCTCGCCGTGCGTCGACGCGGGGAGCAATCTGCTCGTCCTCGCGGACACGTTCGACGTGGACGGCGACGGGAACTTGCTCGAAGCGCTCCCGCTCGACCTCGACGACCGTGCGCGGTTTCGCGACGAACCGCTCGCGGCGGACACCGGCGCGGGCAGCGCTCCAATCGTGGACCTCGGGCCGTACGAGCTCTGACCTCGCGAACACCGGGCCGGAGATCGGCGCGCCTCACTCTCGGCGCGTCGGCGTCGTCGTCGCGAGCAGGCCGACGACGAGCACCCACGTCGGGAATGCGGCGAGGCCGGGGATCGCCTCCATCACGAGCACGGGGAGCAGTTGCCAGCGGAAGCCGAGCAGCGCGAACAAGAGGAACGCGGTCGCGAGGTCGACGGCCCATTGGATCGGGGGCGCGAACTCCGCGACGACCGAGATCGCGTCGGAGATGCCGGCGATCACGAGCGCGAGGAGCTTCCGCTGCTTCGTGATCGCGAGACCGGCGGTCGCGGCGTGCAGCAGCGTCGGCGGACTCGGCGCGGAGGGCGGCGGAGCGGTCGGCTCGGGGCGCGCCGGGCCCGGCCCGCTCGTCTCGTCGCGCGCGGGCGGCAGGACCTCGGGCTCGTGCACCTTGGGCGGAGGTCGCGGCTCCATGCCGCCGAGTCTACTGCGCCCGGCTCTCCGGGCGCAGCGCGCGCGTGCTCGCGACCGCTCCGGGACGACGCCGCTCAGCGCCCGAGCGGATCGAGCCGCCGGTTCGCAGGCGCGCCGTGCCCAAACCGATCGAGCCGCACGCTCGCGCCGTTCAGCGCCGCGTACGGACCGCGGCCCACGTTTCCTGCCGCTCAGCGCCCGAACTGATCGCGGCGCACGTTGACCTTGCGGCCGCGGATCTTCGTGTTGCGCAGCGCCTGGATGATGTCCTCGGCGAAGTCCTCGGGGACTTCGACGATCGAGAAGCGGTCCTGGATCTCGATCGCGCCGATCGCGTCGCCGGGGATGCCCGCTTCGTTCGCGATCGCGCCGACGAGGTCGCCGGGGCGGATGTTGTCGATGCGGCCCGCGGCGAGGAAGAGGCGCGCCTTGTCGAAGCCGTGCGCCTCGGGGCCGCGTCCCGCGCCGGGTCCGCGACGGAAGCCGCCGCGCTCGTCGCCGCCGCGCCGGTCGAACCCGCCGCGACCGAAGTCGCGGCCCGCGTCGGGCCCGCGCTCGACGCCGCCGCCGAGCTCGAAGGCCTCGCGCTCGACCGGGCCGCGCTCGCGCGGCGGACGGTTGTCCGGGCCGCGCTGGAACGGCGGGCGGTGCTCCGGCCCGCGATCGAAGTTGGGGCGCGCGTCGGGGCCGCGGTCGTTGAACTCGCGCCGCGGTCCGCGGCCGCCGCCGTCGAAGCCGCCGCGCGTGTCGAAGCGTCCGGGGCCGGCGCGATCGCCGTCGAAGCGTCCGCGACCCTCGAATCGGCGGTCGTTCCCGCGCTCGTCGCGCCGCGCCGGCGGCTGGAGCAGCGCGTCGAGGCCCGCGTCTTCTTCCTCGGTCGCGTGCTCGGACTGGTGCACGAGCTTCGCGGCCGCGGCGGCGACGTCGAGCGGGTCGAGCTCGTTCGAGAGCTCCTTCGCGATCGAGCGGAACACGTCGAGGCCGCCCTCGAGCACCGCTCCGCGGATGCGCGTCTTGAGCTGCTCCATGCGCCGCGTGCGGACGTCGTCCTGCGTCGGCATCGGCTCGATCGGGATCGGCTGCTGCGTCGCGCGCTGGAACATCTTCAAGAGCCGCTGTTCGCGCGGCTCGAGCAGCGTGATCGCGACGCCCTCGCGCCCCGCGCGGCCGGTGCGGCCGATGCGATGCACGTAGGCGTCGGGCTCGGTCGGCACGTCGTAGTTAACGACGTGCGACACGTGGTCGATGTCGAGGCCGCGCGCCGCGACGTCCGTCGCGACGAGCAGGTCGGTCGTGCCCGCGCGGAAGCGCTTCAGCACGCGCTCGCGCTGCTCCTGCGCGAAGCCGCCGTGCAGCGCCTCGGCGCGGTAGCCGTGCGCGTTCATCGCTTCGGTCAGGTCGTCGACCTCGAGGCGCGTCCTGCAGAACACGATCGCGGACGTCGGCGATTCGGCGTCGAGCACGCGGCCGAGCGCCGCGGGCTTGTGCATGCGCGGCACGACGTAGGCGACCTGACGCACGCGCGGCATCTCGCCCGGCGCGGCGCGCTCGCGCGCGATCGAGATGCGCACGGGGTCGGAGAGGTGGCGGTTCGCGATCGCGAGGATGCGCGGCGCGAGCGTCGCGCTGAACAGCGCAGTCTGGTGCTTCGCGGGGAGCTTCCCGAGGATCGCCTCGAGGTCCTCCGCGAAGCCCATGTCGAGCATCTCGTCCGCTTCGTCGAGCACGACGAGGCGCACGTCGGAGAGCTCGAGCGTCCCGCGCGTCAGGTGGTCGAGCGCGCGACCGGGCGTCGCGACGACGATCTCGATGCCGCGGTCGAGCGCGCGCAGCTGCTGCACGATCGACTGGCCGCCGTAGATCGGGAGCACGCGCAGGTCGAGCTCCTTCCCGTACTTGTGCACGGCCTCCGCGACCTGCACCGCGAGCTCGCGCGTCGGCACGAGCACGAGCGCCTTGGGCGCGTTGCGCTTCGCGCGGCCGTCGGAGACGCGCTGGAGCATCGGGAGCGCGAACGCGGCGGTCTTGCCCGTGCCCGTCGCGGCCTGGCCGAGCAGGTCGCGCCCCGCGAGCAGCGCGGGGATCGACTCCCTCTGGATTGGCGTCGGCTCCTCGTACCCGAGGACCGCGAGCGAGCGGACGAGCTCCGGCGCGAGGCCGAGCACGGCAAAGGCACCCTTCGGTTCCGTGTCGGCCGTCGCGGCGCCGGGCTCCGGCTCGGGCGCGGCGGCGGGCGGAACGGGCGCGGGCGCCGTCCCGACGTGGATCGGGAAAGGGGCGTCGCCGCCGAAGGGGGAGACGGGCTCGATGGGGGTCGGGTTCGGATCGCTCATGGAGGTTCGTCCGCCGGGCGGAGAACCGAACAGGGTCGCACGCCGTCCTCCGGAGCGCGAGCAGGATTCCCGTCGAACTCTCCCCGGGGCCCGTGCGGCGCTCCCAGCGGCGGTTCGAGCCCTGGAACCGGGCGTCGTCCCTCCGACGGGTCTGTCGGTCGCCGCGGCCGGGACGCTCCCGCGCGCGGGCACCGGCGTCACGCGAGTCGTACAAGCGCGCCCTCGCGGGGACCGGGTGAGGAGCGGTACGATGCGCGACGGCAGGAGAACGAACGCGCCTCGTACGAACGGGACGAGGCGCGCACCGTCCATCGCCCCGCTCCCCCGATGGCTCGCACCCCGCGAACGACAGCTCGTCCGGCGCTCGGCGCGCGCGCCGCGTGGCTCTGCTCCGCTCCGCTCGTCTTGCTCGGCGCGTGCGTCGCGCCCGACTGGGAGCGCGATGCCGACCGCGACGTCGCGCGCATCCTCGACGACGGCACGCGGCGCGCGATCGGCGACCGCGAGGCGCGCGCGGCGCGGCCGAGGCCGGGTTCGGGGGCGTCGAAGGCCGAAGCGGAAGCTCTCCCGGGTGCGGGCGTGCGGCCCGCGGGCGGCGCGGAGGGAGCCCCCGGCCTCGGCGCGCCCTCCGCGGCGACGGCGGGCGAGACGACCGTCGCTCCGGGCGCGGAGGCGCGTGTCGAGGGCGCTCCGGGACGGGCCGCGGAGCGCGAGCCCGCCGCGCGCGCCGAATCCGCCGCCGCGCCGGCGCCGACGCGCGTCCTGTCGCTCGCCGAGGCGCTCGATACGGCCGTGCGCTCGAACCGCGAGCTCCTCGGGCAGAAGGACTCCCTCTACCAGACGGCGCTCGGGCTGACGGGCACGCGCTACGCGTTCTCGCCGCGCGTCGCATCGGCGCTCGGCTACGTGTTCTCGGGCACGGACGCCGGCGGTTCGTCGCACGGCGCGACCTGGAGCGCGAGCGTCGCGCAGCAGCTCCCGACCGGCGGCGACGTGTCGATCACGGGCAGCACGGGCTTCGCCAGCGGCGGCGGCAACACGTACGACGCGAGCGTCGCGATCCACCTGACGCAGCCGCTCCTGCGCGGCGCGGGACGCGACATCGCGTGGGAGTCGCTCACGCAGGCCGAGCGCAGCCTGCTCTATGCGATCCGCAACTTCGAGCTCTTCCGCGAGAGCTTCAGCATCGACGTCGCGCGCCGCTTCTACGAGCTCGTGCAGCAGAAGCAGGCGCTCGAGAACCAGCGGCGCAACCTGGAGGGCTTCGTCTTCGGCCGCAAGCAGGCCGAGGCGCTCTTCAGCGTCGGCCGCACGAACGAGCTCGAGGTCCTGCGCGCGCGGCGCAGCGAGCTGACGTCGCAGAACAGCCTGATCGAGGCCGAGGAGAGCCTGCGCCTCGCGCTCGACCGTTTCCGCATCTTCCTCGGGCTCTCCGAGGGCGAGCACGTCGACGTCCGCGACGAGGAGCCCGCGTTCGTCGAGGTCGACTTCGACGTCGACTCCGCGGTCGCGGTCGCGCTCGAGAACCGGCTCGACTGGCTGAACCAGAAGGAGCAGCTCGAAGACGCGCGCCGCGGCGTGCGCATCGCGAAGAACGGCCTGCTGCCCGACTTGGCGCTCTCCCTCGACTACGGGCTCGCGACCGGAGCAAGCGCGACCTTCGGCGGGCGGCCGCTCGACGACGGCTCGTACGGCGCGGCGCTGTCGCTCGACCTCCCGCTGCAGCGCACGAACGAGCGCAACGCGTACCGATCGTCGCAGCTCGCGCTCGCGAGCGCCGAGCGCGCCGTCGCCCAGTTCCAGGACGACCTCGTCGCCTCCGTGCGCAGCACGTTCCGCGAGCTCGCGCGCCGCCAACAGAGCCTCGCGATCCAGGAACAGCTCATCGCCGACCAGGTGCGCAACGCGAAGATCGCGCAGCTGCGCTTCGAACAGGGCGACTTCAGCAACCGCGACCTCGTCGAAGCGCAGGAAGCGTTGCTCGAGGCGCGCAACGCGCTCATCCAGGAGAAGGTGGCGTACGAGATCGCGCGGCTCGGGCTCCTGAAGGACCTGGGTCTGCTCTTCATCGACGAGAAAGGCATGTGGAAGGAATGAAGCTCGTCCTGTTCCTCCTCGCGGGCGGCGCGCTCGCGTTCGTCGCGATGAAGTTCCTTGGCGGACCTGGCGCGCTGGGCGGCACCGGAGCGCCCGTGATCGCGGCCGAATCGACGGCGACCGCGCGCGTCGAGCCGCTCCCGATCGCCGTCGCGGAGTCGGGCTACCTCAAGGCGAAGAACTCGCTCAACCTGCAGCCCAAGTTCGAGGGCGCGGGCGCCATCACGTGGCTCGTCAAGGAAGGCAAGTCCGTCGAAGCCGACGAGGTGCTCGTCGAGTTCGACAAGACGGAGCTCCAGACCCAGATCGACGACATCAGCAACGAGCTCATCCAGTACCGGACCGAGCTCGAGTCCTCGAAGGCCGAGTTCGAGATCCAGAAGCGCGAGAGCGCCGCGACGGTCGAGAAGGCGGAGTTCGCGCTCGACGTCGCGCACAAGAAGCTCGAGCTCTACGAGAAGGGCGAGGGACCCAACGAGCAGCGCAAGAAGCGCCTCGCGGCTGAGAAGGCGCACTCCGAGCACGAGCGCGCGAAGGAGCGCTTCGACAAGGTGCCCGAGCTGCGCGCACAGGGCTTCTTGACGAAGATCCAGGAAGAAGAGGAACGCATCGCGCTCCGCGAGAAGGAGATCGAAGTCGAGAACGCGGACAAGGACCTCGAGCTGTGGCTGACGTACACGCAGCCGATGGAGCTCGCCGAGCGCAAGAACGCCGTGAAGGACGGCGAGCGCGAGCTCGCGAACGCCCGCGAGAAGGCCGACATCGGCGTGCGCGAGAAGGAAGCGCGCGTGCAGAGCGCCGACGGGCGCGTGAAGTCGACGGAGACGCGCCTCGCGAAGCTCGAGAAGGAGCTCGGGTACATGACGATCCGCGCGCCGCGCGCCGGCATCGTGTTCTACGGCGACCCGTCCGAACCGTGGATGCACGACGAGGTCAAGATCGGCAACCGCATGGGGCAGGGGAACACCGTGATCTCGCTGCCCGACCTGAAGGAGATGCAGGTGCTGATCCAGGTGCACGAGGCCGACATCGACCTCGTCAAGCTCGAGCAGCGCGCCGTCGTGACGTTGGAGGCCGTCAAGGGCCGCACGTTCGAGGGCAAGGTCTCGAAGATCGGCACGGTGGCGAACTCGAACTGGGGCAACCCCGAGAACAAGACGTTCGAGGTCGAGATCACGATGCTCCCGATCGACGTCGAGCTGCGCTCGGGCACGACCGCGCGCGTGGAGATCCAAGTCGAGACGCTCCCGAGTGCGCTCCAGGTGCCGATCCACGCCGTGTTCTCCGAGGGCGACGCGCACTTCGCGTTCGTCGTGCGCGGCGACGCGTTCGAGAAGCGCGCGGTGAAGCTCGGCAAGAACAACAACCACGTCGTCGCGATAGCCGAGGGGCTGAAGGAGGGCGAGCGCGTCCTCCTCTACGACCCGCGCGAGGCCGGGCTCGGCGGCGAGCGGCGCGGCGACGGCGGCGACTCCGCGGGGAGCGCGCCGGGCGCGGCCGCGACGCCCGCGCCATCCGTGCCGGCGGGGTCGACGCCGTGAGCGGCGACGCGATCGTCCGGCTGGAGGCGATCGGGAAGGACTACGGCGCGGGCGCCGCGGCCCTGACCGTGCTGCGCTCCGTCGACCTCACGATCGGACGCGGCGAGTTCGTCGGCATCGTCGGCGCGTCGGGCTCGGGCAAGACGACGATGATGAACATCCTCGGCTGCCTCGACCGCCCGACGCGGGGGCGGTACGTCCTCGCGGGCGAGGACGTGTCGACGCTCGACGACGACCGGCTCTCCGACGTCCGCAATCGTTCGATCGGCTTCGTGTTCCAGTCGTTCCAGCTCATCCCCGAGCTCACGGTGCGCGAGAACGTCGAGCTGCCGCTCGGCTACGTGCGCGGAGCGCGCATCACGCGGTCGAAGCGGCACGCGCGCGCGGTGGAGCTGCTCACGTCCGTCGGCCTCGGGCATCGGCTGACGCACCGCCCCGCGCAGCTCTCCGGCGGCGAGTGCCAGCGCGTCGCCGTCGCGCGCGCGCTCGCGAACGAGCCCGCGCTGATCCTCGCCGACGAGCCGACGGGCAACCTCGACACGAAGAGCGGCGAAGACGTGATGCAGCTCCTCTTCGGGCTCCACGCGGCGGGCCGCACGATCGTCATGGTCACGCACAACCCGGAGATCGCCGCGCGCCTTCCGCGCGTCGTCGAGATGCGCGACGGGGAGGTCCTGCGCGACGGCGCGCCGCACGGAGCGCGCGAGAGCGCCTCGGTGGGCGCGAACGATGAGGGCCGGGCGGGCGCGCGGAGCGACGCGCACGAAGTCCGCCGCGCGTCCGGGACGACGGGGGAGGCGCGCTGAGATGCGGTTCGACGCGCTGTTCGACCTCCTGCGCCTGGGCTTCGAGAACCTGCTGCGCAACAAGCTGCGCTCGTTCCTGACGATGCTCGGGATGATCTTCGGCGTCGGTTCGGTGATCGCGATGCTCAGCGTCGGCGCGGGCGCGCGCAAGGAGATCCTCGAACGCATCCAGTCGCTGGGCATCGAGAACATCATCGTCAACTCGGTGAAGCCGCCCGAGGAGACGAAGACGGAGACGCAGGGGAACCGCCGCTGGGTGGACAAGTACGGCCTGCGCTTCGACGACCGCGAGCAGCTCGAGGCGACGTGCCCGTCGATCCGGAAAGTGCTCCCGGTGAACCTCGTGAAGAAGCCCGTGTGGAGCGGGAGCCGGCGCGTCGACGCTTCCGTGCTCGGCGTGCTGCCGGAGCACCTCGCGATGTTTCACCTAGAAGCGGGGCGCGGCCGCGTGTTCAACGCGCTCGACGCGCGCGAGGCGAAGCAGGTGTGCCTCGTGCGGCAGGGGCTCGGCGAGGAGCTCCAGTTGCTCCGCGATCCCGTCGGCGCGACCGTGAACGTCGGGAACGAGAGCTTCGAGATCGTCGGCGTGCTCGCCGACGAGGCGTTCCGATCGCACACGCAGAAGGCGCTCGCGATCGACGGCCGGACGCAGGAGGTGTACATCCCGTACACGACGTCGATGCGCACGTTCGGGACGATGACGTTCGTGCGCAAGTCGGGCAGCGAGGAGCGCACGCTAGTCGAGCTCGACCAGATGATCGTCGTCGCGAAGAGCGCGGACCTCGTACGGCCGACGGCGCGGATCATCGCGAACGTCCTCGAGCGCAACCACAAGCGCAAGGACTGGGAGATCGTCGTGCCGCTGGAGCTCCTGCAACAGTCCGAGCGCACGCAGGCCGTGTTCAACGCCGTGATGCTCGTGATCGCGGCGATCTCGCTGCTCGTCGGCGGCATCGGGATCGCGAACATCATGCTCGCGACGATCACGGAGCGGACGCGCGAGATCGGCGTGCGCCGAGCGCTCGGCGCGCGGCGGCGCGACATCCTGCTCCAGTTCCTGACCGAGACCGCGACGATCGGCGTCGTCGGCGGGCTCTTCGGCTGCCTCTTCGGCCTCGCGGCGATCCGCGCGGTCGTGCTCTACACGGGCTGGCAGGCCGTGATCGAGCCGCACTTCGTGCTCGTCGCCCTCGGCATCTCGGGCGGCGTCGCGGTGCTCGCGGGCTTGTACCCGGCGCGCCGCGCGGCGCGGATGGACCCGATCGGGGCGCTCAGGTACCAGTGACCGCGCGCGCGCCGCTCACGCGCGCGTCCAGTGCATGATCCAGTTGTCGACCCAGGTCTTGCCGTCGTCGCGCGACACGGATTGACGCCACCGGCACGACTTCGGCGTGATCTCGTCCCATGCGCCGCGGACGATGATGGGCTGGTCGCCGTCCTTGTCGTCGCCGTCCCAGTTGCCCACGCCGTCGACGAAGCTGCCCCAGGCGGGCGGCGGCGTCAGCACGCCGGTCTTCGACGGGATCCAGTAGTCGGCCCACAGCTTCTTCTCGACGTCGAGCAAGCGCAGTCCCAGGCCGCTGAAGTTGCGTGCGGGGATCCGGAGCTCCTCGATGCTCGCGACGCCCGCGAGGAGGCCGTGCACCGTCGCTTCGCCGGCGAACTCGTCGAAGCCGCCGTCCTTGGGCTGCTTGTTCTGGATCTTCCACCGGCCGGTGAGGAAGTCGAAGTCGCCCGGCTTCCCCGTGGGTTTCGGGGGCACCGCGTCCGCGCGCGCGGGCCGCGCTCCGATCGCGGCCGCACCGGCGATGGTCGCGGCGAGGTGCAGCACCGTGCGTCGCTCCACGTTCGTCGTCTCGTCGTTCATGGTCTCCGTCTCCGTTGGGCGCTCCTCGAGGGAGCGCGTCGACTGGAGCTCCAGTGTCCGCGACCAACCCTGACGCCGAGTGTCAGCGTTTCCGACGTCCACGCGCTTTCTCGCGCGGCGACGCGCCGTCCTCCCGCGCGTAGACCGCGCTCAGCGCCTCGACCGCGCACCGCAGCGCCGCGCGCAACTCGGCCGGCTCGAGCGCCTCGACCGACGGTCCGAGGCGCAGGAGGTCGCTGGCGGCGACGTCGATCGATTCGATCGGGATCGCGAGCACGTGCCAGCCGTCGCGATCGACGGGCGCAGCCTTCGCGACGGCCTCCGCCATCGCCTGGCTCATCCGCGCGAGCGAACGCAGCGCGTCCGGACGCGCGCGCACGACGGCCCGCTCCGACTGCATCCGTCGCTCGTAGTCGCCGGCGAACTCCTTCCAGTAGCGAGCCAGGTCGAAGCGCCGCGGGACCGCGCCGAGCTCCGCCTCGACGCGCAGCGCCTCGATCGAGCCGACGCGGTACGTGCGCGGCTTCCCGTCGACGGCCGCGACGAGGTACCAGACGCCCGACTTGAGCACGAGCCCGAGCGGCGTCGCGCGGCGCTCCACGACGCTCTTCCAACTCGCGTAGCGCATCGCGACGCGTCGACCCGTCCACACGGCGGCGGCGAGCTCGGGGAGGAGGCGCTGGTCCTCGGGCGCCTGGAACCACGCGACCGGATCGAGGTGGAAGCGCGCCGCGACGCGCTCCGCGTCCTTCGCCGCGTCGTCGGAGAGCGCCGCGAGCAGTTTCATCCGCGTGCGTTCGACCGCGGGCCCGAGACCGAGCTGCGCCGCGGCGAACGGGACGCCCGCGAGGAAGAGGCTCTCGGCTTCGGTTCGATCGAGGCCCGTGAGGCGCGTCCGGTAGCCGTGCCGCAGTTGGAACCCGCCGTTGCGGCCGGTTTCGGCGTGGACGGGCACGCCCGCCGCGCTGAGCGCGTCGATGTCGCGGTAGATCGTGCGCACCGAGACCTCGAAGGTCGTGGCGAGCGCCTGCGCGGAGACGCGTCCGCGCGTCTGCAGCGTGAGGAGGATGGCGAGCAGGCGGCTGTGCTGCATGCGCGGAGCGCGGCGTGGAGCGTCCTTCCGGACGGGGTGCGCCGGCGCGCATGCTAGCGCGCTCCGCGGACGACGGGGCGGGCTCCGTGCCGAGCGCGAGCGCGCGGACGCGGAGCGCCAACGAAGGAACACCGTCGAGGCACTTCCCGCTCGCTCGGGAGCGCGCCGGCCGTGCGGCGATTCCGTCGAGCGTCCGCGTCGTCATCGCTCCTTGCCGGAAGGCTCCTGGAAGACCCCGCCGAGCACCGCCGATGGTCCCACGGGTTCCGAGTCTCCTCGAAGCGGACGCGGTGCGGCGCGCGTCGACCGCGCTCGGTGCGTACGCACTTCGCGGATCGGGCATGTCCAGCTCGTCATCGCACGCGCCTCGGGAGAGGGCGGATGCTCGAGGACAGCATGCACGCCACCTTTCGAACCCCGTTCCTCCTCTTCCTCTCCGGCGCACTCGTCTCGATCGCTTCGGCGCAGGAGCTGAGCTTCCAGCCGCGCGCGGACTTCGACTTCGCGGCCGAGCTGCCGCGGCAAATGGCGCAGGCCGACTTCGACCACGACGGCCACCTCGACCTGGTCGCGACGAACCTCGGTCAGGGCGGCGGGCGCATCGACGTGCATTTCGGCGACGGGAGTTCGGACTTCGGTTCGAACTACGAGCTCCCGCTCCCGTCGGCGG
Source organism: Planctomycetota bacterium (assembly GCA_016714045.1). GTDB lineage: Bacteria > Planctomycetota > UBA1135 > UBA1135 > JADJNY01. The sequence continues at coordinate 444,612 of JADJNY010000003.1, forward strand.
AGGCGCTTGGCCTCGGCGACTTCGACCACGACGGCTGGATGGACATCGCCGCGGGCATCACGGTCTGGGCGCACCAGGACGTCCATCTCTTCCGCAACGATCATGCGGGCGGCTTCACGCCTTCCACCGTCCTCTACCCGCTCGCGTACGGGCCGAAGGGCCTCGCGGCGGCCGACTTCGACGGGGACGGACACCTCGATCTCGCGATCGCCTCGACGTCGAGTTCGAACGTGCTGACGTGGTTCCCGGGGAACGGCGACATGACCTTCGACGCCGGCCGCGTCGTGCCTTCGACGAGCCAGGACTCGGCCACGCGCCTGATCGCCGCCGATTTCAACGCGGACGGCAAGCCCGACATGGCGATGTCGCGCACGACGGGCGCGCGCGTGTTCATCAACCCGCTGCCCGGTTTCCAGTTCCAGAACTCGTTCGACCTGCCGACCAACGCTCCGATCGTGAGCCTCGCCGCCGCGGACGTCGACGGCGACGGCGTCCTCGACCTCGTGACGGCGAGCGGCACCGGCTTCCTCGACGTGTGGCAGGGCGCGGGCGACGGCACCTTCGGACTGCTGCAGGAGTACCCCGTGCCCGGCGCCCCGAGCGATCTGCGCGCGGGCGACGTGAACTCCGATGGCGTCGTCGACGTGTTGATCTCGAGCTCGAGCGGGCTCCAGCTCTACCTCGGACTCGGCGGCGGCGCGTTCGGCGCGCAACAGACCGTCGCGAGCGGCGTGCAGCCGACCGCGTGCGAGCTCGGCGACTGGAACGGCGACGGCCGGCTCGATCTCGCGACGGCGTGCAGCAACGGCGGCGGCCAGGCGTACCTGTCGGTGCACGAACAGCGCGCGCCGACCGCGGAGGCGTACTGCTTCGGCGACGGATCGGTGCCCACCGCCTGTCCGTGCGGGAACACGGGTGCGACGGGGAACGGCTGTGCGAGCTCGTTCAACGCGGCGGGCGCGCACTTGACTGCGACCGGCTCGACGGCGCAGGACGACGTCGTGCTCGTCGGCTCGGGCATGCAGGCGACGGGCACGTGCCTCTTCCTGCAGGGCGACCTCGTCGATCCCGTCGGGGTCGTGTTCGGCGACGGCGTCTCGTGCACGGGCGGCGCGCTCCTGCGCCTCCGCAGCGTGACGCTCGCGAGCGGCTGGGCGTCGTTCCCGGCGCCACCGGAGACGGTGACGCTGTCGGCGCGCGGCGGCGTCGTCGTCGGCTCGGGCGCGGTGCGCTCGTACACCGTCTACTACCGCAACGCGGCGGCGGCGTTCTGTCCGCCGGCGACGTTCAACGCGGCGAACGCGTATCGCATCACCTGGTAGCAGCGCCGCGCTCCGCACGTCTCGTCCCGGCGCGCTGGTGCCCATCGGCCGGTTGGGCGCGGGGCGGCGACTCGAGCCGAGTCGCGAGCTCCTAGTCGGGGTTCGCGCTGTCGTGGCACTGCAGGCACAAGTTGCCCTGCGACGTGCCGTTCGAGTCGCCGTCCTCGGTGAGCTGGCCCGTGCCGGATCGGAAGATCAGCCCGCGCGGCCGACCGTTGCCGTGCGCCTTGTGGCACGTCATGCACGACGGCGTCGCGTCCGAACCCGCGGGGAACCAGATGCCCGTGGAACTCAGGACCTTCACGCGGTTCACGTGCGAGTTGTAGCGGGTGCGCATGGACCCCTCGAGGTTCTCGTCCTCGACCGGGTGCTCGGAGAGCGCACCTCCGCCTCCTCCTCCGCCTCCGCCACCGCCGTCGAGTTGGTTTCCATGCACGCGTGAGTGACAGCCGCCGCACCAGCGCGCGATCGCGGAGCGCTGCGTGTTCGGCTCGTTCCAATCGACCTGGGACTCGTCGTACGCGAGCGAGTGGCGCACGTAGACGTCGCGCGCCAGGTTGTTGGCTCCGTTGGCGGTGTAGGTGACGAAGCGCGCGAGCGCGTTGCCGGGGTTCACCTTCAAGTTGCGGTACTGGCTCCCCGTCGGATGACCCGCTCCGACCGCTCCGTGGGGGTCGTGGCAGTTGATGCAGGTGAGGCCGCGTCCTGCGCCGTTTTCGTTCGCGGGGTTCCACGTCGGCACGGAGTCGGGCGCGTTCTCGAGCGCGTCGAGCGTGTGTCCCGTGTTCACCACCGTCGTGACACCGAGGCGGTTCAGGTAGCCGCCGAGTCGGACGACGCTCGGTTGGTCGCCCGAGTTCACGGGCCCCATCACGTCCGTCGCGGCCGCGGAGCCGTCGTGGCACGAGAGGCAGAGGTCGTTGACGTCCTGGCGCAGGAGCTTCTTGTTCGGACCGCGCGGGCCGAGCGGGACGAAGTTGCCCGGTCGATTGGGCGCAGTTCCGTGCCCCTGGCTGAAGTGCATCACGTGACAGTCGCTGCACCGCAGCGTCGAGCCCGTGTGGTAGTCGCCGGCGCGCGCGAGCGGCGCGAGGAGGAGGGCCGCGGTGGCGCATGCAGCGGCGAGGAGGCGCGCGGAGTGGACGCGCGGAGACGACACGCCGCAGGGGGGCCGAGATCCGCGGGGGAGGGGGCTCTGGTGGGGCGCGGGGAGCACGGTCAAGGCCGCGGACGCGGCGCACTCCCTGAAACCTACCCCCGACGGCGCAGGTCGGCCCTGGGCTCGAGGGCGCAGCTCGATGGACCCCGGGGGCGCAGGTGGCGTGGTCGAGCGCACGCGCCAAGGCGTGGCAGCAGGGATTCCCGGGAGCGCGAGTGAGGGACCGCCCGGGGGCCTCGGGTAGGATCAGGGAGCGCGACGGCCGCGCAGCGCTCCCTGGACTCTCGAGGTAGGAAGGCTCCCCATGCATTCGATCTTCGTGCATCTGCTGGACGTGTCCCGAGACGAGATCAGCGACTACTTCGACGCGCACGCCGAGCGTGGGCTGCGCGATCACTGGTACTCGCCGAAGCGTTCCGATCCGGTCTTCACGATCCGCTTCCCGCACGGGAACTCCGAGTTCCGCGACGCGGAGAATCGCAATCACGTCGCGGCGGCGCTCGGGCGCGCGCCGGACCTGACGGTGCAGTTCGACGCGGGCGCGAAGCACCCCGGTCATAAGGAGCTGCGCGCGTTCCTCGTCGCGCTCTTCGGAGAGTTCACGGGCGTCGCGCTCGACGACCTCTCGCAGCACGTGTGGACGGTGGACGAGCTGAAGGCGGACACGCACGTCGGCGGCTTCGCGTTCGCGGACCACGAGAGCTGGCGCAAGCAGCACAAGGTGCAGGCGCCCAACGCTCGACACGGGTAGCGCGATGCGAGTAGCGCGACACGCTAGGTCGACACGCGTCGTGCGTCGCCGCCCGTCGTGAGGACGGCGCGCGCGCGGCGCCTTCTTCGCGAACGGCATGGAGGTCGCCCCTCACCGGGCGCCGTGAAGGCGAACGCCCGTCGGTCGGCGCTGCCCTTCGAGTCGCGGGCTCTTGGCTCACTTCGCTGGGCTCCCCGGTCCCGTCGCTAGGCGCTTGGCGCGCGTCGTGAGTACGAACCGGCGGGTAGACTCGCCCCCTTCTCATTCAGGAAGGGTCTTCCCCATGCTCCTCCTCGTACTCGCGCTCGCCCAACAGACCTTCGATCCGTTCCCCCCGACGCCGTTCGATCGCGTGATCGCGATCACGCTCGACGCGCAGGACACCGTGCTCGCGGGTCACGGACGCGCGGAGCGCGTGACGTACAGGACGGAGTTCTCGGGCACCCTGCACCTGTGGACGAAGTCGGCGGGGGAGCTCGATCTCTTCCTGCGCGTCGAGACGCCGGCTGGCGAGCTCGTGATGGAGGACGACAACACGGGCGGTGTGACGACGCCGTATGTGAAGCTCGAGGTCGAGGCGGGGCGCGAGCTCGTGATCGTCACCGCCGTCGCGAAGGGTGAGAGCTTGGGCTCCGCCGAGCTGTGCGCGATCGCCGCGCCCGAGACATCGGAGACGCGTGCGGTTGCGGAGGCGGCGAAGGTCGCGATCCACGAAGTGAAGCGTATTCGCGAAGCTGGAGACCTGGATGCTGGACGCAAGCGCGCGCAGGAGACGCTCGACGCGTGTCTCGCCGTTCCCGCGGGCCGGTCGAGCGAGCTCGTGATCGCGGGGATGTGGGAGCTTCAGTTCGAGACGGACCGGCTCTCGCTCCTCCGACCCACAGAGGCCGCACGGAGGCACGCCCATGGCCACCGCACGCGGACGCTGCCAGAGCACCACCCAGATCTGCAGAGAGCGCGTGTGAACCTGGCCGCGACGCTGAACACGCTGGGCGACCCCAAGGGTGCGCGCGCGCTGCTCGAGCGCGGGCTCGAGGTCCTTTTGCGGACGCTGCCCGAGGATCATCCGGACCTGCAGACAGCGCGGCTGAGCTTGGCCGCGACGATCAAGTCGCTTGGTGACCTCGAGGGTGCGCGCGCCCTCGAGAAGAGCGTGCTCGAAATCCGCTTGCGGACGCTGCCCGAGGACCACCCCGACCTGCAGCGGGCAGAGCTGAACCTAGCCGCGACGCTGTACAAACTCGGGAACTTCGAGGGAGCCCGCACGCTGCAAGAGCACGTGCTCGAGGTCCGCACAAGGACGTTGCCCGAGGAACACCCCGACTTGCACGCGGTGGGCCACAGCTTGGCCGTGACGCTTTTCAAGCTCGGGGACTTCGAGGGTGCCCGCGTGCTGCAAGACCGCGTGCTCGAGGTCCGCACGAGGACGTTGCCCGAGGAACACCCCGACCTGCACGCGGCGCGGCATAACCTGGCCGCGACGAGGCTCTCGCTCGGCGACCTCGAGGGTGCGCGTGCTCTCCAGGAGCGCGTGCTCGAGGTCTTCTCTAGGACCCTGCCCGAGGAGCACCCCGGCCTGCAAATGGCGCGGCAGAATCTGGCCATGACGCTCCGCACACTCGGTGAACTGCGGGGTGCGCTCAAGCTCGAGGAACGTGTGCTCGATGTCCGTACGAAGACGCTGCCCGAGGAGCATCCCGATCTGCAGGCGGCGCGGGGCAACTTGGCCTTGACGATGCACGCGCTTGGCGACCTTCAGGGTGCTCGCGCCCTCCAGGAGCGCGTGCTCCAAGTCCGCATGAGGTCGCTGCCCGAGGAGCACCCTCACGTCCAGCTGGCGCGGCTAGGCCTTGCCGGGACGATTGCGGCGCTCGGTGACCTTCAAGGTGCGCGCGGCCTCGAGGAGCGCGCGCTCGAGGTCCTCACGAAGACGCTGCCCGAGGAGCACCCCGACCTGCAGGCGGCACGGACTGGCCTAGCGGCAACGATCGCGCAACTCGGCGATGACCCAGCTGCCCGCGCTCTGGCGGAGCGCGTGCTCGAGGTCCGCACGAAGACGCTGCCCGAGGACCACCCCGATCTGCAAGCGGCGCGGCACAACCTGGCAGCGACGATGCACTCACTCGGCGACCTTCAAGGTGCGCGTGCGCTCCAGGAGCGGGTGCTCGAGGTCCTCGCGAAGACACTGCCCGAGGAGCACCCCAACTTGCAAGGGGCGCGGCAGAACCTGGCAGCGACGATGCACTCACTCGGCGACCTTCAGGGTGCGCGCGCGCTCGAGGAGCGGGTGCTCGAGGTCCTCACGAGGACACTGCCCAGTCAGCACCCCGACTTGCAAGGGGCGCGGCAGAACCTCGCGACGACGATCGCATCACTCGGCGACATGCAGAGTGCGCGCGCGCTCCAGGAGCGGGCGCTCGAGGTCCTCTCGGAGACACTGCCCGAGGAGCATCCCGACCTGCAGGCAGCCCGGCTGAACCTGGCCGGGATGATCAAGGCCCTCGGCGACCTGCAGGGTGCCTCCGCGCTCCAGGAGCGAGTGCTCGAGGTCTACTCGCGGACGCTGCCCGAGGAGCATCCCAACCTGCAGCGCACGCGGTACAACCTAGCCGGGACGTTGCTCACGCAGGCTTCCGGCCCCTCGAGAGGGCCTGGAAGGGAAAAAAGTCGTGAGCGGGACGGGGAGAGTGGGCGAGGCCTAAACCTCCTGCGTGATATCAGCTGGGCTCAGAGTCGCAATGCGCGCGAAGTGCGGCTCCACGTACCCGTCCGGGAGGCGGAAGCGCGATCTGCGAGCTTGACCGATTTCCTGGGGTTCACTCTGTCGGTGGCACTGGGCTACGGCGGTTCAGACCCGTGCACGACGCTGCAACCGGCAGCCTTCCTCTACAGCGAGTCGACGCGCAACGCGGGCGTGGCGTCGAGTGCCGCGGGTCGTCGAGGGGCTCGAGCCGAAGGCTATGCGGAGGCTCGTGCTCGACTGCGACACGCGACGGACGAGCTCGCGCGGTTGGTGCAGGCTGGCACGAGCCGCGAGGGTTTCCGCACGGCGTTGGCCGAGCGCGAAGCGGCGGAGACGGAGCTCCTGGAACTCGGACGCAAGGCCTCGGGGGGAAAGGCCACGGGCCTCGAGCTCGATCTCGACACGCTCAGCGCCGCGCTGAAGCCTGGTGATGCGGCCGTCGCGTACCGGAGCTACACGCGCTTCGACCTGAAGTGGCCCGCGGCTCCCAACGCGGATGGAGTCACGGCCCCCGCACGCACCTCCGTCGAGAGCCTGTGCGCCTTCATCGTCCGCTCGCGCGACGCAGCGAGCTCGGCCGACGCGGGGTCGTCGCTCACGCTGCTCGATCTCGGGCCGCTCGCCGACCTTCGTGCCGCGACCGATGCTTGGCGCGCCGCCGTGGGCGTCGACCTGCAACGCGGGATCGCGGTCGGCCCTTCAGCGGGTGACCTCACGCGCGAGCGCGGGCTCGAGTTGCGGCGTCGGGTGCTGGATCCCGTGCTCGCCGAGGTGGGCGACGCACGCCACATCGTGGTCGTCCCCGACGACGTGCTGCATCTCGTGCCGCTCGAGGCCTTGCCGTTGGAGGCGAGCGAGGTGGGAGAGGGCCGAGCGGCCGGGCCGGGCAAGGACGTACCTTCCTCGCCCGCGAAGGCCGGTCAGCGCGCAGCGACCGATGAGCCAGGCTCCGCGCGCACGCCGCTGGTCGGTGATCGCTTTCGCATCGAGGTGCGCGCGACGCTGGGCGAGTTGCTTGACGTGCCGCTCGCGCTCTCGGGCGAGACTGCGCTGCTGGCCGTCGGCGGAGCTTCGTTCAACTCCGAGCCGGTGGCGCTCGATGCGGATGACATTGCCGCGTTGGAGGCGGAAGCGAAAGTTGGTGCCCAGGTCGCCGGCCTTGTGCGCGGGACCGCGTGGGAGCGCGGCTTCGAGCCCTTGCCGTACACGGGACAGGAAGCGCGCGGCGTCGAGGCCTTGTTCGCCGAGGTCTTCGATCAGGAGGGGAGGACGCTGCTGCTCGAGAAGCGCACGGCCTCACGCGCGGCGTTGCAGGAGCTCGCGCCGCGCGCGCGCTGGTTGCACATCGCGACGCACGGGTGGTTCGCGCCCGCGTCGATTCGGTCGTGGGAGGATCGCGATCCGGTCGACTCGAAGTCGGGGCTTGGGCTGCGTCTCAGCGGCGAGGAAACCGTCAAGGGCATGAGCCCGATGATGCTCTGCGGCCTCGCGCTCGCGGGTGCGAACCTGCCCGAAGACGCCGTCGGTCGCGCGCCGGGCTTGCTGACAGCGGACGAGCTCTCGACGCTCGACCTCTCGAACTGCGAGCTCGCGGTGCTCAGCGCCTGCGACACCGCGCGCGGCGAGATGCGGCGCGCGGGGCAGGGCGTCGCGAGCTTGCAGAAGGCGCTGCAGATCGCGGGCGCGCGCTCGGTGATCACGTCCTTGTGGAAGGTGCCTGACGAGGCGACCAAGGACCTGATGCTCGATTTCTACCGGCGCGTGTGGGTCGAGAAGAAGCCCAAGTGGCAGGCGCTGTGGGAAGCGAAGACGCGTCTGCGCGAGGCGAAGGACGAGGCGGGCAATCCCAAGTACACGCTGCGCGACTGGGCGGCGTGGGTGCTGACGGGCGAGCCTGAGTAGTGGCGCGGGGAGCGAGGTCCCGACGGACCGAATGCGGCTGGACACGGTGCGGCGACGCACTCGGCGCGGGTGTTTTGTCCGATTCCGTGCCGGCGGCGGAAATGGGGGACTCGTAGGTTTCGGTGTTCCTGGAAAGGGGCCGGCTGCGGTTGCGCTCGCGTTTGAGGTCACAAACTGTGACCTCAAAGAAGTCGTGACGAGGCAGCGGGTTGCGTCGCGAGCGGCCCGGATGGTTGCGCGTCGGTCCATTCCGATGCGATCGCGCCGCACGGGCGCACCCGCCACGGCCGTGGCGTGCGTGGTCGCACGGCGAACGCGATGTGACCCGCTTGGCGATCGTGTCTAGATCAGCGTCCGAACCTTCGAACGCTCAGCTCATCGAGGTCTCTCCATGTTCGCCTTCCATCCCTTCGTCTCTGCGCGCTTCGGCACGTCCTGCTCGGCGGCGTTCGCGCTAGCTCTCGCATCCGCACCGGCATTCGCACAGGGCGGGATCGACCGCGTCAGCGTGTCGACCAGCGGCTTGCAAGCGAACGCCCTCTCGAATCCGGGGGGAGTGAGCGCGGACGGTCGCTACGTCGTCTTCGATTCTGCGGCGACCAACCTCGTCTTAGGGGACGCGAATGGTCATCGGGACGTGTTCCTCCGTGATCGGGTCACGGGCACGACCACGCGCGTGAGCGTGGGCCTCGGGGGCGTCGAGGCGGACGGCCAATCGTTCGGCGCGAGGATTTCCGGCGACGGCAACCGGATCGTCTTCACCAGCAACGCCTCGAATCTCGTCGCGGGAGACATCGAGTCGCCGTCCAGCCCGGCATCGAGCGACTGCTATCTGTTCGACCGCGCCGCGGGTGTGATGCAGCGCCTGAGCGTGACGACGAGCGGTGCCGAGATCACGGGGCAGACTGCGGGCATCGACATCTCGGCCGACGGGACGACCGTGGTGTTCGCCTTCGGCGGCGACCTGACCACGGGAGCGCCGTCCCTCGGCAACGCCTACGCGCTCGACCTCGCGACGCAGGCCGTGGAGCGCCTCGACGTCACCTCGTCGGGCGCCGACTTGGGCACCGGCTGCATCGCGCCGCGCGTCTCCGCCGACGGCCGGTTCGTCACGTTCGTCGTGGTGCTCCCTCCGCAACCTCCGGTCATCCAGCGGATCGCGGTGCGGGATCGCTTGCTCGGGATCACCACGATCGCGAGCGTGTCCGACGCGGGCGTGCTCGCGGACGACGACTGCGCGTGGCCGACGATCTCCGACGACGGCCGCGTCGTCGCGTTCGCGTCGATAGCGACGAACCTGCTCGCAACGCCGGTTTTCTTCGGGGAGTGTGCCTACTACCACGACCTCTCCACCGGGACGACCCACGCGGTGAACGTCGATGCCAGCGGTCTCCCGTTGCCCGGCTCGCGGCCCGTCGTGTCGCCGGACGGTAGGCGCATCGCGTTCATCACCGCGAACTCGCGCGCACCCATCCTCGATCTCACGACCGGGGTTGTCGTTCCCGCCGCCACGACCGCCCGTGGCGAGCTCGCTAATACGATCGCGCAGGTGCTCGCGTTCAGCGCGGACGGCCGCTTCGGGCTCATCGCCAGCGGAGCCTCGAACCTCGTTGCAAACGACACGAACGCGATCACGGACGTGTTCGTAAAGACGGTCTTGCCGCGGTCCGCGACGAGCTACTGCACGCCGCGGGTGAACTCGCAGGGCTGCACGCCCGTTCTCGCTGCATCCGGCGTCGCCGCCGCGAGCGGGGGCAACGCGTTCGTGCTCACCGCGACGAACCTGATCAACCGCTCGTCGGCCACGCTCTTCTGGAGCCTCGTCCAGTCAACCGATCCGTTCGCCGGCGGGACGATGTGCGTCGCGGCACCGCTGCGGCGTGCCTTCACCGCGTCGTCGGGCGGGAGCGCCACCGGAGTCGACTGCACCGGCTCGCTCTCGTTCGATTTCAACCCGTTGATTCGCGCCGGCTCGTCGCCGGTCTTGATTCCAGGGTCGGTCGTGTACGCGCAGGTGACGTTCGTGGATGCAGGCGATCCCAGTGGAATCGGGCTGACGGACGCGATCGCGTTCCGGATCCTGCCCTGAGTCGCACGAGTTCGCGATGCGTCGAGGGTCGCGCGCACGCGGCTCGTAACGCGCACGATCCAGGAGCACGGGTTGCGCTCGAGGTACCCGAGCATGCCTCCCCTCGCTCGAGCAAGCCCTACGACGCGGCGCCGTCGGGCCACAACCACGCGAATGCGCCCGCCGTCGCCGCCGCGTAGATCAGGCCGTCGAGCATGTAGACAAAGGTGCTCGACCAGCGCTTGCCCATCCAGATCGAGTCGGACGGGGCGGCCCAGGCGTAGGCGAGCCACGTCGCGACGCCGACCACCTGGAACACGTGCAGGTAGTCGGCCCCGGGCGCAATCGTCGCGCGTGCGAGGTAGGCGACGACGAGCGAGACGACGAGGGAATACGCGAACCACTTGCCGAGGAACGGCCCGAGCTGCACCGCTCCGTTCTCACGCACGTACATGACGACGTTCGGGCCCTCGACGTACTTGCGTTGCATCTCCGGCGTCGCCATCTCCTTGCCGTCCTCGCAGAACGGCATGACGTACTTGCCGGGCACGGGCTTGGACTTGTTGATCGCCGCGCGCACCGCGTCCTCGTTCGGCAGCGTCTTGTACTCGGAGCGGTGCCAGCGGACGACCATGTGGATGAGCGAGCTCGCGATGAACACGAGCACGGCGGAGACGAGCGAGGGAACGAGCAGATCGGACCACGAGACCATGAGCTCCTCCTGCGAACGGGGCCGACAGGACAACGCGCGCTCGCGCGGCGATCAAGTGCGCGCGTGCGGAACCGGGCGACGCGGCGCGCCGCGCCTGACGCTCAATACTGCTTCGGCACCGCGTTCAGCTTCGTCAGCGCTTCCTCGCAGTTGACGCCGATCAGCTGGAAGTACTCGCGGATCGAGTGCCACCGCGGCGGGCTGAAGTCCTTCGCGCGCTGCAAGCCCTGCGCACGCGTCATCTGGCCCTCGCGGATCATGTTGCTGATCATGACCTCGTCCTCGGCCCAGCCCGCGATCGTCTGGTAGATGAAGTTGTACCAGGCCGCCGAACCGTCGCCGATGCGCCACGTGCTCTTCGTGTCCGTCGCGACTTCCCAGTCGTACTCGCGCTGGATCGTCCCGACGATCTCCTCCTCCGTCCACGGCAGGTAGTGGAAGAGGTAGAGGAAGTCGTCCTTCTGCACGAACGTCGCGTAGTAGGCCCAGAGCGTGTCGAGCACCGACTCGTTCCAGTAGCCGGGGTTCTTCACGTAGTTCTTGAAGTAATACCAGAGCAGCGCCATCTCGTTCCGGAACGAGAGGCCCGTCAGCGTCATCCCGTGGTCGTCCTCGAGGATCCCGCACAAGCCCGTCTTGTAGGGCGTGTCCTCGATCATGTTGCCCGTGCAGAAGACGACGAGCTTGATGCCCGTCTCCTTCCGGAGCTGCCGCGCGTAGTGATAGAACTGCTTGTCGCCCGCGGTGAACAGCGTGACCATGCCGAGCTCGGGCCTCTTCAGCCACGCCTCGACGTTTTTGCGGATGTAGCGCCGCTTCGCCTGGATGTCCGCGCTGCGCAGGATGTGCTCGACGCCGAGCTTGCCGCACACGCGCGCCTGGTTGCGGCGCGCGAGATCGGTGACCATGCCCCAGTCGTACGTGAAGGCGACGGGGTTCATCCCGAGCACCTTCTTCATGTAGTGGAGCCCGTAGCACGAGTCGCGGCCGCCGCTGAACGCGACGATCACGTCGGGCGAGCCGTCCTTCGATCGATACGGCTCGACGAGCTTCTCGAGCGCCTCCGGCCCCTTCGGCGCGATCTTCCGCCAGTGGTTGCAGTACGAGCACACTCCGTTTGCGTCGAAGCGCATGAACGGATAGCTCTCGGGCAGGATGCACTTCGTGCAGCGCCGCAATTGATCGGGCGTGCGCTGGTGGTTCGTGATCGCGAGCGGCTTCGAGCGCCGGTGCGCTTCGACCTTCGCGGCCTCGCCGGGTTTCGGCTGCAGCGCGAACTTCTGCAGCGACAGATCGCGCAACGACACGACCATACCGCTGAACGCGGGCACCTGCTGGATCTCGACCTTGCCGACGACGCGCTCGAGCTGCGTGCGGTCGATCAGCTCCTGCAGGATGAAGCGCTCGGACGCGAACGCGAAGAAGGTGCCCTTCTGGTTGCGAACGAAGTGCAAGGAGCCCGTGTTCGTCGCGAGCAGCAGGTCGTCGAGCTCGTCGAAGAGCACGCCGATCGACGCGGCGCCCTGGATCTCGCCGAACGTCTTCACCGTGGCGCCCGCGAGATCGCCCGACGTGTCCCAGTGCTTGCGCAGGATGCTGACGAGCACCTCGGTGTCGACGTCGCTCGTACGGATCAGGTCCTTGTGCTTCGCCCACAGCGCCGCGTCGTTGACGATGATCCCGTTGTGGACGCCGACCGTCCCGCGCGCGATGACGGGCTGGTTGTTGTCGGCGTTCGACTGGAAGCCGTTCGTCACGAGGCGCGTGTGCCCCGTGATCGCGAGCCCCGTCGGCGCGTTCTGCTGCAGGTTCTTCCCGTAGAGTTCGAGCGCGCGCCGGAAGAGCTTCGCGAACACGTCGCTCCCGAGGAACGCCTCGACCGACCCCGCCTGCTTGAGGACGTCGATGTTCTCGCCGTTGAAGCTCGTGAAGCCGGCTGCTTCGCTGCCGCGCGTCTTCGAGTACTGGTACAGGGCCTCGATCACGCTCCCCGCGAACTGCGAGGTGATGGCCGTGTCCTTGCCGAAGACGACACCGAAGATTCCGCACATGGCGCGTGGTGGGGGCGAGTCGAAGGTGGAGCTCAGTGCGCGTCGCGTTCGCTGCGCACGAGCGGGGGGGAGACGGGCGTGCGCGGGACGAGGGAGACGTCCAGCACGACGGCTTGCAGCACGAACTGCACGCCCAGGATGACCGGGAGCGCGACGGCCATGACGTCGCCGGCGGCGGCCGGCGGCGCGTTCTCGGGGCGCGTCGCGTAGTAGTAGACGGCGTTCGCGATGCCGAAGCAGAGCATGGGCACGCCGATGAGCAGGAACACGGAGAGCGCCGTGAAGTCGTGGACGAAGTAGCGCCACACGAGCCGCCGGAAGAGCCCGTACAGGAGCTTCGGCGGGAACTCGAGCAGCACCTTCGTCGGCGACAGGTTCGACACCTCGTCGCCGTAGCGCGCGGGGATCGGCACGTCGCGCACGACGGCGCGCAGGATGCCGAGCTCGACGAGGAAGCCCGACTCGAAGTAGTAGCGCTTCGGCAGACGCGCGAGCTCGATCTTCTCGAGCACACTCGTTCGGATCGCGACGTAGCCGTTGGCCGGATCGAACGTGTTCCAGTACCCCGACGCGAGCTTGACGAGGAACGTGAGCCCCGCGTTGCCGAGGATGCGCACGAGCGGCATCTGCTGCAGCGACTGCAGCGACGCGTAGCGGTTGCACTTGACCATGTCCGCCTCGTTCGCGAGCAGCGGCGCGAGGATCGCGGGCAGGTGCGCGGGATCCATCTGGTCGTCGCCGTCCATCTTCACGGCGATGTCGAGCTTCTGGCGCACGGCCTCGGCGAAGCCGGTCGCCATCGCGCCGCCGACGCCTTGGTTCACCGCGTGGCGCAGGAGCGTCACGCGCGGATCGCGCAGGCGCTCGACGACGGCCGCGGTGTCGTCGGGGCTCTTGTCCTCTACGACGATGATCGACTCGATCCACGGAGGGAGGCCGCGGATCACGCGCTCGATCTGTCCGGCCACGCGGTAGGCCGGAATCACGACGCCGACGCGCACGCGGCCGAGGGCGGCGGGGCGCGGGAGAGCGTTCGTGGTCGGGGGCGCGTCGGTCACGGGGGGGGCGTCCAGGATCGGCACGGGACCGGGGGCTCGGACGGGCACCGGCGGCTCGGTTCGAGCGCCGCGTTGGAGTCCGTGGGAGTCCGGGGCCATGGTTCGAGTCCCGCCACGTTAGGCGAGGGAGTCGAAGGGGTCCAGCGAGCCTGGATCGGCACGCAGCGCGCCGGGGTTGAACGACCGGAAGGACTTTCCGCTCCGCCCCGCGACGGGCGCGGCGAAAGGGCGGGCTCCGGCCCGTTCCGGGGACGAAGGCGCGTCCTCCGGGCGTCGCGCCGGGCGCCGGTCCGCGCCGCGGTTCAACGCTTCACCGCGAACGCGGGCGCATCGTGGACCTCCATCCACGGCTGCGCGGGGAGCCCGAAGAGCGACAGGATCGTCGGGGCGATGTCCGTGACGCTGATCACCTTCGCGCGTTGCTCGAGCGCGAGCCCCGGCGAGTACGCGAGCAGCCAGCCCGAGTCCTTGTGGTGCGCCGTCGATTGGTCCGCCGTCGGGTGCTCGTGGATGAAGCGATGGAAGTCGAGCGCGAGGTCGCGGTTCGTCCCGTGACGGATCGTGAAGCGCTCGTCCTTCGCTCGACGACGCGGCATGTTGAGCTCGAGGAAGAGCTGCGTGCGCTTCTGCTGCACCGTGAACAAGCCCTCGCCCGGGTGGACTTCCAACCCGCGGACGAGCTCAGCGGCCCGTGTCGCCGACGCTTCCGATTGGAAGTTGATCGTGACGTCGGGGTTCATCTGGTGGAGGACGACGTACTCGTCCAGGCCCAGCGCCCCGAAGAGCTCGCGTTCGCGCACGAGGCGCACGACCGGGTTGTGGATCTCCTTCGCGGGATCGAACGGGCGCTGACCGAGCGCCGTGCCGACGAGGAGCACCGTGTTCGGGTCGACCATCGCGAGGATGCGGCCGACGACCTCGTCCGTGTACTGGAAGCTCTTCTCGATCCAGCGCGAGAACTTGAGCTCGTACGCCTTGCGCTGATCCACGGTGCCGAAGAAGCGTTGATCCGTCAGCGACAGCGCGTCCTCGAACCGTTCGGGCTCCGCAGCACGCCAGTAGCGATGCTGCATGTACGCCACGTGGTTCATGTGCACCGCGGCGTAGGCGGGCTTGTGCGCGGGGTAGAGCTTCTCGAACGCGTCCCACACCAGGTAGGAGTGCAGCATCGCGCGCTCGGGGTGGCTCGCGGGGCCCTTGACGACCTCGGACGGCACCTGCGACAGCGTCTTCATCACCGTCGAAAGGCGCACGCCGCTCTTCTGCGTCTTCAGGAGCAAGCGCACGGCCTCGAGCGCCTTCACGCTGAAGCTCTCGGAGTAGTTGCGTGCGCTGAACACGCAGAACTCCTGCAAGGCGCGCGCTTCCTCGGGGAAGCAGTCGGGATCGTCGGCGAGCGATTCGGGTACGTAGTAGCGGCCGGCGCCGCGCGTGCGCGGCGGGTAGCTCATCAAGCAGCCCAGGATGCCCGTCGAGATGCCCTCACCGTCGAGGACGTCCCACACGCAGCGCCCGACGACGTTCGCGGGGTCTTGACCGAAGCCGACGAGGCCGTGCGTCTCCGGGCTCATGCCCGTGTAGACCGACGGCCAGATGATCCACGGGCTGATGTGGCGCCACGCCTTCTCGGCGCCCGCATCCCAGCCCGGGACGCGCGTGCGGAAGAAGACGCCGCCGTCGAGCATCCGCTTCAGGTTGGGGAGCTTCCCCTCGGCGACGAACTTGTCGAGGAAGTACTTCTCGGCCTCGTTGATCTCGAGGAAGAGCACCGAGACGTCGGTGGAGCGGGCTTTCGAGATCATCGCTGGAGGTTTCGACGCGGAGCGGCGCGAGAAGTCTATCCTCGGCCGGAAAGAGCGGCAATCGCGAGCGGAAGCGGCCGAAGGCGCGCGTGCAGCGAGACCATGGAAGCCGCCGAGAGCGCAGGGCTACACTGCGTCGATGGAGTCCACCGGAGCGCAGTCGGGCGGCTCGGAGCCCGCACAGGCGCCCGGAGCGCGCGGCGCGGGGCGCGTGTGGCTCGTCGCGTTCGCGTTGCTCGTCGCCGCCGCGCTCGGGCTGCGGCTCGCGAGCCTCGATGCGCTCCTCCCGCAGAACACGGAGTCGGACGGCGCCGTGATCGTGCGGCAGGTGGCGCTCCTTCACGAAGGGTCCGCGGATCCTTGGCGCGAGGACAACTGGTCCTACTACCCGCACCTCGTGGCGCGCACCGTCGAGTGGACGACCGCGACGCCGGCCGCCGCAGCCCCCGAGGGCGCGCGACTCGACGAGCACCTCGCCGTCGCCACCGCACCCAACTTGCGCGTGCGATGGGTCGTCGCCTGGCTGTCGCTCCTCGCGCTCCCCGCGACGTGGTGGATCGCCCGGCGCTTCCTCGAACGGCCGGCGGCCTTCCTCGCGTGCGCGTTCGTCGCGCTGTCGCAGCTCGAGGTCGCGTTCGCGCAGGAGTCGCGCGCGCACGCGCCCGCCGCCGCGTTCGCAGCGCTCGCCGTCGCCGCGTGCTTGCGCCTCCGCGCGCGACCCGAGGTCGCGAACTACGTCCTCGCGGGCGTCGCGTGCGGTCTCGCGCTCGGCGCGCTGCAGAGCGGCGCGGCCGTGTTCCTCGCGCTCGGGGCGGCCCACGTCTGTCGCGCCGGAGACCGGCGGCCGCTGCAGCACCTGCGGCTCGCGTTCGCCTTGGCGCCCGCAGTGCTCTGCTTCCTCGTCTTCTATCCGTTCGTGTTCGAGGGCGCGGCGCCGGCCGCGTCCGGGGACGCGCCCGCGTTCTACGTGCGCGAGGACGGCAACGTGCAGTTCTTCGGGCACACGGTGTTCCTCGCGCTGTTCAACGGGCGCGGCTTCGTGAACGTCGCGGAGACGCTCGCGGGGTTCGAGCCCGTGCTCGCGCTCGTCGCGCTCGTCGGCCTGCTCTTGTGGACGGCGCGCGCGCGGCGCTGGTCGCCCGAGCTCGCCGTCGTGCTCGCGTACGTCGTGCCGTACCTCGTCGTGATCGGCCTGTACGAGCGCACGTATGAGCGCTTCGTGCTCCAGCTCGTCCCGTTCCTCGCGTGCGCCGCGGCGTGGACGTTCGAGTTCGCCGCCGGGCATGGCGGACGCCGCGCGGGGTTCCGCGCCATCTTCGCCGTCGCGGGCGCGGTCGTCGCCGTCCTGCCGTCCGCCGCGACGGCGCTGATGCTCGTCACGAAGCGTTCGGCGCCCGACACGTCGGAGCGCGCGGCCGCGTGGATCGTCGAGCACGTCCACGCCGGGTCTCAGGTCGCGATCGTGCCGTTCGTCGACGTGCCGCTCGCGCGCACGGACGCCGCGCTCGACGAGGCGTCGAAGCTCGGCTGGCGCTCGCCGTGGCTCGACTACCAGCTGCGCGAGCGCGCGCGGCTCCCCGCGGAGCGCCACGACCTGCGGACGCTGCCGCTCGGGCGTAAGAAGCACCGCGACGCGGCGCTCGCGGATCCGATGGGCTACCTGCGCTCGACCGGCGCGCGCTACGTGCTCGTGCCCGTCGCGGGCGCGCTCATGACGGACCCCGCGCTGCGCGCGCTCCGCGACGCGCTCGAGAAAGACGCGCGCCTCGCGGTGCGCTTCGCGACGCGCCGCACGGAGAAGAAGGCGCTCGGGCTCGACGCGTTGCCGCTAGACGTCGGTGACACGTCGTCGTGGCCGCGCAGGAACTGGACGATCGCGCTCGCGTCGGGCGCGGCGACGGTCGGAGACGTGCTCGAGCTGTACGAGCTCTGATCGCCGCATGGAAGCGCAGCACGAGGCCCGAATCGGCGGAGCGCGCGGCGCGGGCCTCGCCGTGCTGGTGCTCGTGCTGCTCGCGCTCGTCCTCCGCGCGCTGGGCGTCGGCTTCGCGCTGCCGGCCGCGATCGAGGACGACTCCGGCGTGCTCGTGCGCCAGGTCGAGATGGTGCGCGACGGGACGCCCGCGGCCGAGCGCGACGAGAACTGGACGCTCTACCCGCACGTGATCGCGGAGCTCGCGGGCCGGTTCGCGCCGGACGACGCGCCGCGGGCGGAGGACGACACCGTGCCGGAGCTCGTCGCGCGCGCGGGGCTCGTGCACCGCTACGTGCGCGGGTCGGTGCTCCTGCTGGCGCTCGGCGCGATCCCGCTCGCGTACCTGGTCGCGCGGCGCTTCGTGTCCGGGCGCGGAGCGACGCTCGCGGCGGCGCTGGTCGCGACGAGCCTGCTTTTCCAGGGCTTCTCGCAAGAGGCGCGGCCCCACGCCGCCGCGGCCGCGTTCGTGCTGCTCGCCCTGCACGCGTGCCTCGTGCTCGTCGAGCGCGGCACGCTCGCCGCGTTCGCGTGGGCGGGGCTCGCATCGGGGCTGGCGCTCGGGACGCTGCAGAGCAACGTGCTCGTGCTTGCGCCGCTCGCGCTGGCGTGCGTGTTCGCCGGTTGGCCGCGCGGGTTCGGCGCGCCGCGCGGAACCGCCGTCCCGCCGCGCGACGACCGGCGTGCCGCGGACGCTCCCGCGCGCGGTGAGGACGGCGGAGCGGGCGCCCTCGGGGCCGCGCGGCTCGTCGGGGTCGCCGCCGCGCTCGCGGTGGTCGCCCTGTGCGCGTGGTTCTTCTACGCGCCGTCCGCGTCGGCGCACGGCGGGAAGCTCGTCGAGCTCGTCGGCGCGGAGCGCACGCTGCGCTTCTTCGGGCACAACGTGGCCCTGGGCGAGTTCGACGGGCGCGGGTTCGGCATCGTCTTCTGGAGCCTGTGGTCGTTCGAGCCCTTGGCGTGCGTGCTCGCCCTCATCGCGCTCGGTGCCTGGCTCGCTCGCTCGCGCGGGCGCGTGCTCGACCACGACTGGTTCGCGGAGCCGCGGCTCTTCCTGCTCGTCGCGTACGCGCTCCTGCACCTCGTCGCGATCGGGATGTACGCCCGCACGTACGAGCGCTTCTGCCTCCAGCTCGTGCCGCTGCTCGCCGTGCTGGCCGCGTGGGGCGCGGAGCGGATCCTCGTCCGCGCGCCGCGCGCGTGGAGCGCGCTCCTCCTCGCGTGGGTCGTGTTCGCGCTCGTGCCCGCGGGCCGCTTCGCCGAGCTGCGCGCCGGCGGAGTCGCGCAGGACGAGGCGGGCGCGTGGCTCGCGGCGCACGCGCGCCCGGACGAGCGCATCGTGCTCCAC
Source organism: Planctomycetota bacterium (assembly GCA_016714045.1). Lineage (GTDB taxonomy): Bacteria > Planctomycetota > UBA1135 > UBA1135 > JADJNY01. The sequence continues at coordinate 463,497 of JADJNY010000003.1, forward strand.
CCGCTCGTCGACGTGCCGCTCCTGCGCACGAGCGCGGCGCTCGCGGCCGACAAGCGCTCCTTCACGATGCCGTGGCGCGGCTACACGCCGTGGCTCCGCTACCAGTCGCGCGTGGCGGACGAGGTCGCCTCGAACGAACGCTTCGACGTGCGCGCCGTGCGACCGAAGGAGCTCGCGGCGATCGAGTCCGACCCCGCGGCGTGGCTCGCGTCGAGCGGCGCGCACTACGTCGTGCTCCCGCTGCAGGTCCTGCGGGAGGGGCCGGAGTTCCTCCGCGCACTGCACCGCGCGTGTCGCGAACGCGGCGAGCTCGCGGCGCGCTTCCCCGCGCGCGCCGACGGCGAGACGGACGTCGTGCTCGGCTTCGAGGACCGCATCGAGTCCGCGCAACCGCACTGGGCGTGGAGCCTGCTCGCGCGCTCGCCGATCTCGGTCGAGGTGGTCGAGGTGTGGAGGATGCCGTGAAGGCGTCGCGGCGGCGCGCCGGTTGCCATCGCACTGCTGGCGGGGCAGGATGGGCGGACGGATGGAGCGCATTCGAATCGAGACGCGCGACGGCGAACTGAGCATCTCGTTGCCCGAGGAGCTCGTGCGTCGTTGGTGCGTGCGCGACGGGGACCTGCTCGACGTCGTCGAGGGGTCGGGCGGTCTGTACCTGCGCCCCGCTCGCGCCGAAGCGGGCACGGATCGCGAAGCGATCGAGCGGATCCTTCGTGAGAACGAAGACGTCCTCCGGAAACTGGCACAGTGAACGAGCTCCAGCCGGTCTGGATCGACGTCGTGACGGCCACGAGCGTTCACGAGCGGGTCGTCGAGGCCTTCGGGGGTGAGTTCGGGATCCGCGATCCAGGGCTGCTCGAGTCCGCGCTCGAGCCGCCCAAGAACCTCTGGGCCTACGAGCGACGGCGGGCCTCCGTGCCGCGGATGGCCGCCGCCATCGCTTTCGGCATCGCTCGGAACCACCCCTTCGTCGACGGGAACAGGCGCACGGCGTTCGTCCTGTCGATGCTGTTCTTGGAGCGCCACGGGCTGGAACTCGCGGCCAGCCAGCAGGAGAAGTACGAGACCTTCATGGCCCTCGCCGAGGGGCGCAGGTCCGAGGAAGAGCTCGGCGCATGGTTCGAAGCCCGAACGCGAGTGCGGAGCGCGTGAGTCCCACCCGACGACTGCGGGCAGGTGCGGCCATCGCCGAGCCAGGCGAGGCGACGCGTTGCGTGCATGGCCGGTCGAGCCATCGAGCCTCGGCCGTCGCGTTGGTCCTCACGCTCGTCCTCTCGGCCTGCTCGGGACGCGACCCGCGTCCGAACGTGCTCTTGATCACGCTCGACACGACGCGCGCCGACGCGCTCGGGTGCTACGCGCCGCGGCCGGGGTTGACGCCGAACCTCGATGCGCTCGCGCGCGAGAGCGTCGTGTTCGACCGCGCCCGCACCGTCGCGCCGCTGACGCTGCCTGCTCACGCGTCGATGCTCACCGGGCTCTACCCGCCGCGTCACGGCGCGCGCGACAACGGGCTCGTGCCCGTGCCCACGAGCGCGCGCACCGCGGCCGAGCTCTTGTCGGACGCCGGCTACGACACGGCGGCGTTCGTCAGCGCCGCCGTGCTCGATGCGTCGTGGGGGATCGCGCAGGGTTTCCGCGCGTTCGACGCGCCGCCGCCCGCTCCGCCTGGCGCCGCCGTGCACATCGACGAGCGCGGCGGGCGCGAGACGACGGAGCGCGCGCTCGCGTGGCTCGGCGGAAACGCTTCGGGCGCCGCGCCCCGACGCGAGGGCGCGCCGTTCTTCGCCTGGGTGCACCTGTTCGACGCGCACGCTCCGTACGAGCCCGCGCCCGAGTTCCTCGCACAAGCGAACGGCGACGCCTACCTCGGCGAAGTCGCGGCGCTCGACCACGAAGTCGGGCGCGTGCTCGACGCGCTGCGCGCCGCGGGCGAGCTCGAGCGCACGCTGGTGATCGTCGTCGCGGACCACGGCGAAGCGCTCGGCCAGCACGGCGAGCCCACGCATTCGATCTTCTGCTACGAGCCCGTGCTGCGCGTTCCGCTCCTCGTGCGCAGGCCGGGACCGACGCGCGCGGGCGAGCGCTCGGACACGACGGTGAGCGTGGTCGACGTGCTCCCGACGGCGCTCGCCTCCGCGGGCGTGCGGATCCCGCCGACGCTCGACGGACGCGACCTCTTCGCGCCGGCGGACGCGGCGCGCAGTGTGTACTTCGAGTCCTACTGCGGCTGGCTGAACTACGCGTGGAGTCCGCTGGTCGGCGCCGCGCGCGGCGACGAGAAGTACACGTGGAGCGGCGTCGAGGAACTCGTCGACGTCGCCTCGGACGCGCGCGAGAAGGTGAACCTGGCGAGCGCGCGGCCCGACGCATGCGCGGCGTGGCGCGCGGAGGTGGAGCGGCTCGCTTCGGGCCCCGCGCTGCCGCGCGACGCCGTCGAGCACGTCGACGCGGGGGCGCGCGAGCGCGTCCTCAGCCTCGGGTACGCGGGCGCCGCGGAGCCGGGGTTCGCGATCCCGGTGCCGCTCACGGAGACAGGCCTCCCCGCGCCGCTCGCGCGCAAGGCGGAACTCGCGGCGTACTACGCCGCGCTCGAGCTCGAGGTCCAGGGGCGAACCGACGCGGCGATCGCGGGGCTCGCCGCCGTCCTCGCGGAGAACCCGCGCAACTACGCGGCGGGAGACGTCCTCGGCGCGCTCCTCACGCGCGCCGGACGCGACGCGGAGGCCGTGCGAGTGCTCGACGGCCTGCAGCACGCCGGCCGCGAGCGCGTGACGACGCATCTCTCGCTCGCGACGTGCCTCGCGCGCCTCGGGCGCGCGGAGGAGGAGCTCGCGCACCTTGAGCGCGCGGTCGAGCTCCAACCGGAGGGGCGCGCGGGGCTGGAGGCCTTGGCGCGCGCGTACACGGCTCGCGGCCGCACGCGCGAGGCGCAGTCGATCGAACGGCGCGTCGCGGCGCTGCGCGGTGCGCGCTAGAGCTTGAGGCCCGTTCGCGCGCGCACGAGCGCCTTGAGCACGAACACCGACAGGAACATCGAGCTCGCCGTCGAAATCGCGGCCCCCGGCAGGCCCCAGATCGGGATCAGGAACCAGTTCCCGGTCGCGTTGAAGAGCACCGTGAGCACCATGTAGACGGTGTGCCACCCCGGTTGGTTCGCCATCAAGAGCGTCTGCGCGAACGGGATGTAGCCCGACGCGAGCACGATGCCGAGCATCAGCCAGCAGAACGGGACCCAGCTCGCGGCGAAGCCCGGGTCGCCCGCGGGCGCGACGGTCCCCGGCGGCGGCGCGAACACGAACTCGACCGCGTACGGATACACGAGCGCCGCGATTGCGCCGACGACGACCATCGCCGCGTAGGTGAGTCGGCGGCCCTTCTTCACGGCGACGAGCAGGGCGTCGAAGCGCTTGGCGGCGAGCTCGCGCGCGAGGATCGGGTTGTACAGGTTCTGGAGCACGACGAGCAGCTGGTACACGCCCTCCGCGATCATCGCGGCGACCGTGTAGATGCCGACGAAGCGATCCGCCATGAAGTGGCCGATCATGAGCACGTCGACGCGCGCATTGAGCTCGAGCAAGACGCCCGAGGCCGCGCTCTTCACGCCGTAGCGCAGGTGCTCCCGCGCCCAGCCGCGCCACGGCTCGCCGCCGCCCGCGCGCAGGACGGGCACGACCTCGACGAGCAGCACGAGAAACAGCAGGCCCTCGGAGAACGAGAACACGAACGCCAGCTCGTTGCCGTGCTCGCGCGCGGGGTCGAACTGGAGGAAGCCGACCAGCGCCACGAGGATCAGCGCGTAGCGCAACGCCGTGTACACCGCGAACGCGCGCATGCGCTGCCGCCCGTTCGCGACGGCCATCCCGACCTTGTTCAGCGCGAAGAAGAAGAGGCCGGGCGTGATCGCCGCGATGCCCTCGGCCGTCGCGGGGCTGTCGAGCCACGCCGCGATCGCGTGCCGCGCGAACCAGAGGAAGACCGTCGTCAGCGCGGCGAGCACCAAGGTCGGCGCGTACGCGCCGAGCACGACGCTCGCGATGCGCTTCGCGTTTCCCTGGTCCTCGGCGATCGCGCGCAGCGTCGACGCGTTGATGCCGCCGACCGCGAGCTGCGAGAAGAAGATGTACGCCGCGAGCGCCTGGTTGAAGACGCCGAGCGCTGCCTCGTCGTAGCAGCGTCCGATCAAGACGTTGAGCAGGATGCCCGAGACGCCCAGCACGGCCAGGCTGCCGACGTTCCACACGACGTCCGCGCTGAACTTCTTCCGGGCGTCGGTCATGCGCGGTGGGGGGCTTCGCGGACCATCCGCACAGCGTGCTCACGGCAGAGGCGCGTGGCAAGCGGGTTCGGCGCGCGCGGCGGCGCGGAACCGGACGGTCGGGCGGCGCGGGGCGCGGACGAGGACATGCGCGCTGCGCGCGGTCAGCCGTGGAAGGAACGCAGGTTGCGCGCCATCCACACGAGGCGCTCGCACGGGGCGAAGCGCTGATCGCCCGCCGTGCCGCGCGCCTGCACGTCGCTCATCGCGCGGTGACGCTCGAGGCGCGCGACGATCTCCTGCGTGCCGACGGAGTCCGCCCAGCGCAGGAGCCCGCCCTTGAACGGCGCGAAGCCCATGCCGAAGACGGTCGCGAGGTCGAGCTCGCGCGGGCCGGCGACGACTTCTTCGTGCAGCGCGCGCGCGGCTTCGTTCAGCATCGCGAGCACGCAGCGTTCGGCGACGAGCTCGGGCGCCGTCAGCGGCGAGCGGGGCGCTCCGCCGGGCACGAGCCGCGCGAGGTCGTCCGCGAGCTCCTTCTTAGGCCTCTTCGCGCCCTTCTCGGCCGGCGCGTGCACGTAGAAGCCCTTGCCGGTCTTCTTGCCGAGGCGTCCGTCCCTGACGGGACCTTCGAGCACGGCGTTCGGCGTCATGCGCTCGCCGTACGCGGCGTGCAGCGACTGCGCGGCGTGCGTCGCGATGTCGAAGCCGACCTCGTCGCACAGCTCGAGCGGACCCATCGGCATGCCGAAATCGAGCAGCGCGTCGTCGAGCACCTTCGGATCGACGCCGCCCGCGAAGAGGCGCAGCGCTTCGTCGAGGTACGGCCCGAGCAGGCGGTTCACGAGGAAACCCGCGACGTCCCGCGTGACGACGGGCGTCTTGCCGAGTTGGAGGCACAAGGCCGCGCAGCGCGCGACGGTCTCGGGCGACGTCTTCGCGCCGCGCACGATCTCGACGAGCGGCATCTTCTTCACGGGGTTGAAGAAGTGCAGGCCGACGACGCGTTCGGGGTGCGGGATGCCCTCCGCGATCGCGTCGACGGAGAGCGACGACGTGTTCGTCGCGAGGATCGCGTCGTCCGCCAGCTCACGCGCGAGCGCGCCGAAGACCTCGCGCTTGACGGCGAGCTTCTCGGCGACGGCCTCGATCACGATCTCGCACCGGCGGAAACCGACGAGTGCGCGCGTCGCGTCGAGCTTGTCGATCGCGTCGTTCGCAGCGCTGGGCTCGAGGCGGCGCTTCTTCCGCTTCTCGACGATCTCGCCACGGTGCTCGATCAGCGCGACGTCGAGCGCCGCGGGTGCGACGTCGAAGAGGCGCGTCGCGATGCCCTTCTCCGCGAGCGACGACGCGATGCCGCGGCCCATGACGCCCGCGCCGAGCACGCCGGCGCGCGCAGGCGCCTTCGCGGAGCCGCCGTTCGGGAGCTCCTTCAGCTTCTTCGCTTCCTCCGACAGGCGGAAGATCGCGATCAGGTTCTTGCAGACGGGCCCGACGGCGAGCTGCGCGACGGCGTTGCGCTCGGCCTCGAGGCCCTTCTCGAGCGACGTGTGCGGCGCGCGCGCGGCGATCTCGAGCGCGAGGAGCGGCGCAGGGTACTTGCCGCGCGTCTTCTCCAGGACTTGCTTCCTCGCCTGGCTCGCGATGACCGCCGTCGCGAGCGGGTCGCGGTCGATGAGGATGCCCTGCAGACCGCGCGTGCGCTTCTCGAGCTTCATGCGGCCGCTCGCGAGCTCGAGCGCGATGCGGCGCAGGTCCTCCGGGAACGCGAGGCGGTCGACGAGGCCGAGCTTGTACGCGTCGCGCGGAGCGTAGAGGCGTCCGGTCAAGATCGCGTCGAGCGCGACGGGCACGCCGACGCGCCGCGGCAGGCGGTTCGTGCCGCCCCAGCCGGGCAGGATGCCGAGCTGCGTCTCGGGGAGGCCGATGCGCGAGCTCTTGTCGTCGGCGAACAGGATCAGGTTGCACGCGAGCGAGAGCTCGAACGCGCCGCCCGGCACGGGGCCGCCGACCGCGGCGACCGTGCGCACGTGGCGGTCGTGCGAGAGGCGCGCGACGCGCTCGAAGAGCACCTGGCCCGCGTGGACGAGGCGCGCGACGAGCGCGGGATCCGTGAGCGACGCGATGCCGTCCAGGTCGGCACCCGCGGCGAACGACGTCGGCGTGCGGCCGGTGATCACGAGGCCGGCGAGAGCGGGCTCGCGCTCCACCTCGTCGAGCGCGAGATCGAGGTCGCGCAGGAGCGGCAGGTCGAACACCGCGAGCTTCCTGTGCGGCGGGTCGAGCACGAGCACGACGACGCCGGGCTCGGGGCGCTCGAGGCGCACGCACGCGCGCGGCGGCGGCGCGTTCTCGGGTGCGGGGAAGCCGGTGAGGTCGATCATGCGCTCACCCGTTCGAGGATCACGGCGCCGCCCTGCCCGCCGCCGATGCACAACGTCGCGAGCGTGAACTCGTGGTCGCCGCGCGCGAGCTCGTGCGCGGCCGTCAGCAGGATGCGCGCGCCGGTGCAACCGACCGGATGGCCGAGGGCGATCGCGCCGCCGTTCGGGTTCAGCTTCGCGGGGTCGATCGCGCCGAGCTTCGCCGCGCGGCCGAGCTCGTTCTTCGCGAAGGCGTCGCTGTCGAACGCCTTCTGGCACGCGAGCACCTGCGCGGCGAACGCTTCGTTCAACTCGATCGCGCCGAGGTCCGCGACCGTGAGCTTCGCCGCGTCGAGCGCCTTCGCAGTCGCGTACACGGGCCCGAGGCCCATGCGCGCCGGGTCGCAACCGGCCCACGCCCACGAGCGCACGCGCGCGAGCGGTGCGAGGCCCAGCGCCTTCGCGCGCGCTTCCGTCGTGACGACGAGCGCGCACGCGGCGTCCGTGAGCCCGCACGAGTTGCCGACGGTGACGCGGCCGTCGGGCTTCTCGAAGTACGGCTTCAACTTCGCGAGGCCTTCCATCGTCTGCGCGTCGCGGATGCCGTCGTCGTGTTCGAGCGCGCGCGCGCCGCTCCTCGCGCCGAGCGGCAGGTGCGGCACGATCTCGCGCGCGAGCTTGCCCTGGTCGCGCGCACGCGCCGCGCGCTGGTGGCTCTCGAGCGCGAAGCGGTCCGCGTCCTCGCGAGTCACGTTCCATTCGCGCGCGAGGAGCTCGGCCGTCTTGCCCATGATCAGTCCGCTGATCGGGTCGGTGAGGCCCTCCATGATCGCGACGCGCGGCTTCAGCATCGCGGGGCGGAAGCCCGCGAGCACGCCGAGGCGCTGCGGAGCGCTCTTCGCGGCGGCGAGGCCGGCGAACAGGCGCGTCATCGTCTCGGAGACGATCAACGGGAAGCGGCTCATCACCTCGACGCCGACGGCGAGGTAGAGCTCGCCGTGTCCGGCTTCGATCTCGGCGATCGCGCTCGTGACGGCCTCCATGCCGCTCGCGCAGTTGCGCGCGACGGTGCGCGCGGGCACCTGGCGCGGGAGCCCCGCGCGCAGCGCGAGGACGCGGCCGACGTTCGCCTGGTCGTGCGGCGGACCCGCGCAGCCCGCGACGAGCTCGTCGACGCTCGCGGGGTCGATCCCGGTGCGCGCGAGGAGCTCGCGGGTCACGCTCGAGGCGAGGTGCGCCGCGTCCTCCTGCGCGAAGGCGCCGGCCGCTCTCGCTTGCGGCGTGCGCAGGCCGGCGGCGATCACGATCGGAACGCGGGGGGCGGGCATCGGGGGGCTTTCGGCGCTCTCCCTTCTCGGCGGAAGGTCGCGCCGCCTTGACATAGCAAAGGAGGAGCGTGGCAGGAACGGGGCGGACGTCGCAGGGGCGGTCCAGGGCGGTCGAGGCGGTCGTCGAGCGAGGGAATCCGGGAACGTTGCAGCGGTTCGTTGCCCCTGCGGCCACGAGTACGGTCCCCGTTGCCGGTTTGCGGACCTGGCTGTAGCCTCGGAGTTCGACCTGGCTAGGGGAGCTGGTTCCACCCGGAGGACCGCGCTCATGCGTTCGTCTCGCGCACTCGTCACACCCTGGCTTTTCCTTGCGCCGTTCGCCGCCGGCCCCGTCCACGGGCAGGTGCTCGTGCGTTCGTTGCCCGGGAGCGCGTTCCCCGGGACGACCGAGGGGATGAGCGTCGACGGGTGCGGCGACGTCGACCACGACGACGTCGACGACGTGATCGTCGGGGTGACGACGCCGGGAGGCGGGGGAGTGGTCCTCGTGCTGTCGAGCCGGACCGGGCTCGTCCTCCACAAGCTCTCGAACACGAGTGTCGGCGGCTTCGGCGCCAAGGTCGCCGGCCTCGGCGAGATCGACGGCGACGGGCGCGCGGACTTCGGCATCGTCGCGTCCGGTCTGGCGCCGAGCCTGCCGTCCCAGGTGCGCATCGTCTCGGGCGGAACCGGCCTCGATCTGATGGACTTGCTCTCTCCGGCGGGCGGCTCCGACCTCGCCGCGGTGGGGGACGTGAACTCGGACGCCTTTTCGGACGTGTACGTGTTCGCCGCGGGCAACACGTCGCTCGGCCCGCGCGCGATCCACTACGGGTTGTCGCTCGCGACGGGCCGCGTCATCCAGGACCAGGGCGAGGTCGCAGGGCTCGGCGATCTCACCGGCGACGGCGTCAGCGACTACGCGATCGCGCTCGCTTCGCCCGTCGGGCGCGTGCTCCTCTACTCGGGCGCGACGGGCGCGTTCCTGCGGATGATCGCCGACCCCGGGGCCGGCGGCGGGCTCTTCGCGCAGTCCGTGGCGCCCGCGGGGGACGTGAACGCGGACCACGTCGCGGACCTCCTCGTCGGGGAGCCGCTCTACGACGGGCTCGCGACGGACTGCGGGCGTGTGTTCGTGCTCTCGGGCGCGGACGGCAGCGTGCTCTGCACGATCGAGGGCTCGATCGCGAACGAGCAGCTCGGCGACCGCGGTCGGCTCGACGGCGCGGGCGACGTCGACGGCGACGGCTGCGCGGACTTCGTGCTCGGGCGACCCGACGCCGCGGGCGGAGCGGGCTCCGCCGAGGTCTGGTCCGGGCGCACGGGCCAGCTCCTCTTCGCGGTGACGGGCGACACGCCGCAGGACCGCTTCGGCCTCGCCGTCAGCGGCGCCGGCGACGCGAACTTCGACGAGCTCGGCGACATCGTCGTCGCGTCGCTCGAGGGCGAGCGCGTCGGCATCTACCGGATCGACCGCGCGGGCGTGCCGTACTGCTTCGGCGACGGCGCCTGGACGGGGTGCCCGTGCGCGAACTTCTCGCTGCCCGGGCAGGAGGCGGGCTGCCAGAACTCGCGCAACGCGGGCGCGACGCTCGCGGCCGTCGGGACGCCGAGCGTCGCGAACGACACCGTGCGCTTCCTCGGCGGGCACATGCCCGGCGGCAGCACGGTCGTCTTCTTCCAGGCGACGGACACGGACGGCGGGACCGGAGAGCTGTTCGGGGACGGGCTCCTGTGTCTCGGCGGGACGTTCCTCCGCCTCGGGACGCGCACGATCGGGAACCAGGGCACGGTGGCCTTCGGCGCGGACGTCCCGGCCTCCCCGACGATTGCGTACCGCGGCCAGGTGCCCGCCACGGGCGGGACGCGCTACTACCAGGCCCGGTACCGCAACAGCGCGAACTTCTGCTCGCCCGCCACGTTCAACACGACGAGCGCGCTGCGACTGGACTGGGTACCCTAGCGTCGCGCGGCGGCGCGTCCGGCGCGGAGTGAGCCGCGGCCCGGCGCGGAGCGTGGCGGCTTCGCGCGAGCCGGTGTCGCGACGTCGCGGACGATGGCTGCGAAGCGCTCGGCCGCTGGACTGCGGGCGTCGTCAGCGCGCTCTACGATTCCGAACGGGATGGAGCGCGTGCGCGGTGTGAACGGGACGGCCACGAGCCCGAGATCCTCGCGGCCGCGGAGCGACGAACTCGGCAGGATCGTTGGGCGGCGCGTCGCGAGGACGGTCCGCAGCAAAGGATCGAGCGCGTCGAGTTCGAACGCGACTCGCGGTCGCAGGCGAGCGCGCTGGAACAGCTGGTCCACGGAGCGTCGCAGGTCGTAGGCCTCCGGGAGCAGGACGAACTCGAGGGCCGTGAGCTCGCGCGGCGCGACGGAGGATCGGGCCGCAAGCACGTGCTCCTTCGGCACCACGAGCACGAGCTCGTCGACGAAGAGCCGCTCGCGCGCGAGGCGGGGTGACGCGCCGGTCAAGAGCGCGAGCCCCAGGTCGAGCTTTCCCGCCTCGACGTCCTTCTCCACGGCCTGCATCGAGCGCTCGTGCACGGCGACGGAGATCCCCGGGTGCTCGACCGCGAGCCGAGCGAGCACGGGCGGCACCCACGCGAGGTGGAGCGCGGGCACGACTCCGACGTCGAGGTGTCCCGTGAGAAGGCCCGCGAGCTCGCCGACGGTGTCGCAGGCGTGCTCGAGCTCGCGCAGGATGCGCTCGGCGCGGACGCGGAACGCGCGACCGGCCTCGGTCAGGCGCGCTTCCTTGCCGAGCCGCGCGAAAAGGGTCGTCCCGAGCCGGGCTTCGAGCTCCTTCAACTGCTGGGAGACGCTGGGTTGCGTCACCCCGAGTCGCGCCGCGGCACGGGTGAAATTGGACGTCTCGGCGACCGCGATGAAGTAGCGCAGGTGGCGCAGCTCGATGTTCGCGTTCATGCGGTCCTCCCGCTCACGGGGACTCGCGCGGTCTCCGTGGCGCTCGCGCGATTCGCGTGCGCGGAGGTGCGCTCGAGGAACGCGAGCACGCGGTCGCGGAGCGCCTGGTACTCCGCGCTCCGCGCCAGCGCGCGGCGATCGCGCGGCCGTGCGAACGGGACGACGACCGTTTCGCCGATCACGGCCGCGGGCCCGTCCGTCATGAGCAGGATCCGATCGGAGAGGTAGAGCGCCTCGTCGACGTCGTGCGTGACGAGCAGCGCCGCGGCGCCCGTGCCCTGCCAGAGCTCGAGCAGCACGGACTGCAGCTCCGACCGCGTCACCGTGTCGAGGCTCCCGAACGGCTCGTCGAGCAGGAGCAGCTTCGGCGCGAGCGCGAACGCGCGCGCGACGCCGACGCGCTGGCGCATGCCCGCGGAGAGCTGCGCCGGCCGCGCGTCCTTCCACGCTTCGAGCCCCACGCGATCGAGGAAGCGATCGGCGATCGCGATGCGCTCCGAACGCGGCGCGTGCGCGAAGACCTGGTCGACGCCGAGGAGCACGTTCTCCCGCGCCGTCATCCACGGGAGCAGCGCGTGCGCTTGGAAGACCATCGCGCGGTCGGGGCCGGGACGCACGATGCGCTCGCCCGCGAGCGTGATCATGCCGGTGCTCGGCGGCACGAGGCCCGCGACCATGTTCATCACGGTCGTCTTTCCGCAGCCCGAGTGACCGAGCAGGCTGACGAATTCGCCTGCGCGCACGGCGAGTTCGACGTCGCGCACGATCACCTGCGTGCCGCGGTCGGTCGCGAAGGACTTGCCCACTCCGTCGAGCTCGAGGAACGTCGCCGCCTCAGGCGCGGTGCGCGGTGTCGTGGAGGGAGGACTGATTCGCGCCGCGCGTGCGGGCTGCGGGCTCGCTTCCGCGCCGTCGCGCGATTCCAGCGCCTCGCGCCGCGCTTTCGCGCCGTCCTTCGCGCGCAGCCCGACCGCGCGCAGCCGGTCGGCGAGGTCGAGGCGCAGCTGCACGAGCGCGGGATCGTGGTCGAAGTGCTCGCGCTCGCGCGGTCGCGGGGCGCGCACGGATACGGGCGCGTCGAGCTTCCCGTCCGCCGTCAGGATCACGATGCGATCGGCGAGCAGAAGCGCCTCGTCGACGTCGTTCGTGATCATCACCACCGTGCGCTGGTCGGCCTCCCACAGCCGCTCGAGTTCCATCTGCAGCGTCGCGCGCGTGAGCGCGTCGAGCGCGCTGAACGGCTCGTCGAGCAGGAGGATCGACGGGGACACCGCGAACGCGCGCGCCACGGCGACGCGCTGCTGCATGCCACCCGAGAGCTCGCGCGGGCGCTTCCGCGCGGCGTGCGACAGGTGCACGAGCTCGAGCATGCGCGTCACGCGCTCCGCGCGGCGCGCGGGCGGCTCCGCGGGAAAGACCTCGTCCACGGCGAGCCGCACGTTCTCCGCCACCGTCAGCCAAGGGAAGAGGCTCGGGTGCTGGAACACGATCGCGCGATCCGCGCCGGGGCCGTCGACGACGCGTCCGTCGACGCGCACCGTGCCCGAATCGGGCCGCGCGAGCCCGGAGAGCAGCGAAAGGAGCGTGCTCTTGCCCGAGCCCGAGCAGCCGAGGATCGCGACGAACTCGCCGCGTTCGACCGCGAGGTCGACGCCGTCGAGCACGACGCGCCGCGCGGCGCCCGTCCCGAAGGCCTTCGTGACGCCGGAGAGCTCGAGGAACGCGCCCATGTCACGCGCTCGCGCGGAAACGCGCCTCGAGCAGCATCATCGCGCGGTCGAGCACGAACCCGATCGAGCCGATGGCGACGATGCAGAGGAGGATGTGCTCGTAGACGAGCGCGTTGTACTCCTGCCACAGGAAGCCGCCGAGCCCCGCCGCGCCGGTGAGCATCTCCGCGGCGACGATCGCGAGCCACGCGATGCCGAGGCTCACGCGGAAGCCCGTGAACATGTACGGGATCGTCGCGGGGACGAGCACCTTGAAGAACGTCTTCGCCGGCGAGAGCCGCAGCACGCGCGCGACGTTCATGTAGTCCTGCGGCACCGCGCGCACGCCCGCCGCGATGTTGAGTACGGTCGGCCACATCGAGCACAGGGCGATCGTGAACAGCGCCGCGGGGCCCGAGCGATCGAGCAAGACGAGCCCGAGCGGCAACCACGCGAGCGGCGAGACGGGCCGCAAGAGCTGGATGATCGGGTCGACCGTCGTCTGAAACGTCTTGGAGAGCCCGAGCGCGAACCCGAGCGGGACGCCGAGCACGAGCGCGAGCGCGTAGCCCTGGAAGACGAGCTTCAAGGACTGCCAAGCGAAGAGCAGGATGCCCTGGTCCATCTCACCGCGCTTCGTCAGCGGTTCGAGGACGTAGAGCTTGCTCACCTCCCACGTCTGCACGGGGCCCGGCAGGCGCGTCTCGAAGACGCGCGTGACGAGCTCCCACAGGACGAGCGCGCCGAACACGCCGAGCACGGGGAAGAGGACCGTCTTCCACGTCGAGGGACGCATCTTCAGTCCTTCCGGTTGTGGATCGCGAACGCGCGGCCGTACTCCGCGGGCTTCGCCGGGTCGAAGACGGTGCCGTCCCACAGGCGGATCGGCGCGTCGTTGCGCGCGTGCGGCGTCGCGCCGAGCTCCTTCAGCGCGGCCTCGTACAAGTCGGCGCGCGCGACGCGCTTCACGACGTCGGCGTAGTCGGGCTCGCCCGTGACCATGCCCCAGCGACGGAACTGCGCGGCGAACCACTGGATCTCGCGCGCCTGCGGGTGGTTGTCCTTGCTGAACGCGATCGCGGCGCTCTGGTCCGACTGTTTCCGGCCGTCGCCCCAGTCGAGGTCGCCCTTCAAAGAGGGCAGGATCGTCGCGGCGGGCGAGTTCAGGTAGCTCGGCGTCGAGAGCATGCGCGCCAGCTCCTCGCGGTTCCCGAAGTCGTCGCACCATGCGGCGGCCTCGTGGAGCGCGCGCACCATCGCCTTCACCGTCTTCGGGTTCTTGTCGGCGAATTCCGCGGTGACACCGAGCGCCTTGACGGGGTGGTCGCGCCAGAGCTCGTGGCCGTACAGCGCGATCGTCGTGATCTTGTCGCCGACGCCGCGCGTGCCCCACGGCTCGACCAGCGCGCACGCGTGCATCGTCCCGACGCGCATGTTCTGCACCATCTGTGCGGGCGGGAGCGTGATCACCTTGAGGTCCTTGTCCGCGTTCACGCCGCCGCTCGCGAGGAAGTGGCGGTACATGAGCCCGTGCCAGCCGAAGGGGAGCGGCAGCGCGATCGTGAGCACTTCGCCTTTCGCCTTGAGCTCGTCCGCTTGGGTCTTCCAGGTCTTCGGGTCGGCGGTGAGCTTCCCCTCGAGCTGCTTCGCCACCATGAAGACCGAGCCGTTGCGCGAGAGCGTGAACGGGATCACCATCCCGAACTTCTGCGCGCCGAGGACGCCGAGCGTGCTCCCGATCGGCTGCGCGTACTTCATGTGCGTCGCGTGGTTCTCGCCGCTCGCGAGCTTGTCGCGCGCGCCGGCCCAGCTCGCCTCCTTCGCGACGGTCGACGCGAGGCCGTGCTTCTTGAAGAAGCCCTTCTCGTGCGCGACCACGATCGAAGCGCAGCTCTCGACCGCGATGATGCCAAAGCGCACGTCCTTCACCTCGGGCTCGTCGCTCGCGTAGGACGTCGCCGCGGAGGCCCGGGGCAGGGCGGCGAGGAGTCCGGCGGCGAGCGAGCCCTGGAGCACGGCGCGGCGGGCGAACTTCGGAGCGGGCGTGGGATCAGAGGGGGGCGAGGTGGTCATGGTGGGTGCGTGGTCCTATTCGGGCCAATCGTACCCAAAGTTGAGCTTATGGCTCGAGCGGCGGACCGGGAGCACGCCCTCGCGGACGTACGGAATACGGTGCCAGAGCACCTTCTCTCCAGATCGCACCGGCCCCTCGACGGCCGTGCTGCGCGGCGCGATCTGGAGAAGACGCGCTCTGGCACCGCATCTACTTCGGCCGCAGGTCGAGGAAGCGCTTCTCCTTCATCTCGGTCTCCATGCCGAGCACCTCGAGCATCTCCTTCGTCGTCTTGAACTCGATGCGGCTCGGCGCGACCTCGACGGCCTCGGCCATCTCCTTCTTGATCTTGCTCTCGAAGTAGGCCGACTCGATTCCGACGCGCAGGGCGACGCGCAGCACGAACTCGTCGAGCTCGTACGGGTCGTCGTTCTTCTTCTTGAGCACGACCTGCCACTCCTCGACCTCGTGCAGGTTCGACAGGAACGCGCCGATCGCGGAGAGGTCGACGAGCGTGCCTTTGATCTTCGTGAGCGACATCGCCTTCTGCTCGGAGGAACGCTTGAGCTCGCTCCCGATGCGCGGCACGTTGCGCTTGCAGTAGGGGCACGGATCCCAGCGGATCCCGCCGACCGCGACGTCGCCGGTGCGGTAGCGCAGGAGCGCCGTCCCGTGGCCCTCGAGCGGCGTGTAGACGAGCTCGCCCGTCTCGCCGGGGCCGAGGACCTTGCCGGATTCCGGCTCGATCACTTCGAACACGCCGAGGTCGGGGTAGAGGTGGTAGCCGGGCGACTCCGCGTGCGATGCGGGGCACTCGCTCATCGCCATGCGTGCCTCGGTGAAGCCGTACGTGCCGCTGATCGTCACGTCCTTCGCGCCGCACGCGCCGAGCGACTCCGCCATCTTCTCCTTCAGGCCCGGCGTCACTTTCTCGGCGCCGAGGATGACGAGCTTCACCTTCGAGAGGTTCGCGGGCCGCTCGCGCGCTTCGCGGAGCACGTGGTAGACGAACCCGGGCACGCCGATGATCACCGTCGGCTGGATGCGCTCGGCGACCTTGATGCTGGCGGCGCTGCCCATGACCTTGCCGCCGCCGGTCGAGAGCATGAACCGGCCCGTCTCGAAGCCCGCGAACACCGTCTGCCAGAAGGCGAGGTGTGGGGCGTACGGGAACAGGTTCAGGATGCGCGCCGCCGTGTCCGTGATCCCGTGCACGTCGAGCATGCGCGCGCCGACGAGCGACAGGAGCTCGAGATCGTGCGGCGTGTAGTAGAACGCGACCGGATCGCTCGAACGTCCCGTCGTGAACGTGACGAAGTTCGGCGTGTACGCGCGGCGCAGCTTCTCGCGCGCCGGGGCGCCGCCGAAGAGGAGCCCGAGCTTCTTCCCGAGCGGCCACGCGGCGCGGATCGACTCGGGCGAGGGCCGCAGGACGAAGTCGAGGCGGCGCTCGGGATCGCTCTGCACCGCGAGCAGGTCTTGCTTCGTCGTGAACGGCAGGCGCGCGAGGTCTGCGACGCCGCGGACGTCCTCGGGGCGCACGCCGGCCTCGTCGAACACGCGGCGGTAGTGGTTCGAAAACGGGTAGAGCTCCTGGCGCACGCGCTTCGCGAGTTGCGCGTCCTGCAGCGCGCGCATTTCGTGGGCGGTGGAGCGGCAGAGGGCCGGCCAGGGGATCGTTCGGTTCAAGCGAGGCCTCGGTCGATTCAGGGGGAGCGCGAGACGGCCCGCGCACCGAGAGGCTGCCTCCCCGCGCGCCGGATCTCAAGCGCGGCGGGGCCCGGCCGGCGGGATCCGCAGGAATCGTCGCAACGGATCCGCACCGAGCGGTGATGGACTACGCGCGCGCTCGCCGCGACCGCGGAGCCCGCGGTGCGACCGCAGCGCGCCCCTCAGATCCGGAGATCCCGCATGTCCGCCCTTTCGACCCGCGCTCGGTCCGCACGCGCCGCCCTGGGCGCCGGCCTCGCCCTCTTCCTCCTCGCGGGCGGCGTGCGCGGGCAGGCGCTCGCTTCGCGCCGCGTCGCGAGCGGCCTCGTGCACCCCGTCTGCGTGACGGCGCCCGCGGGCGACGCGCACCGCGTCTTCGTCGTCGAGCAGGACGGCCGCGTGCGCATCGTCCGTGACGGCGTGCTGCTCCCGACGCCGTTCCTCGACCTCGACGCCGAAGTGGAGAGCGCCGCGCGCGAACAGGGGCTGCTCGCGCTCGCGTTCCACCCGCAGTACGCGACGAACGGGAAGTACTACGTCTGCTTCACCGACCTCGCCTGGTCCCTCGTCGTGCGCGAGTACGTCGCGAGCGCGACCCCGAGCCTCGACGTCGACGTCTCGGACAACGCGAACGCGCGCGACGTCGTCGTGATCCCGAAGCCCGCGCCGACGCACAACGGCGGCTGCCTCCAGTTCGGGCCGGACGGGATGCTCTACCTCTCCGTCGGCGACGGCGGCGGCGGGTACGACACGGGACCGGGGCACGATCCCGTGATGGGCAACGCTCAGTCGCTCGCGACGCGCCTCGGCAAGCTCCTGCGCATCGACGTCGACGCGGGACCGCCGTGGGATCCGGGCGACAACCCGTGGTCCGACGACGCGGACGGGATCGACGACCTGATCTGGGCGCGCGGCCTGCGCAACCCGTGGCGCTTCTCGTTCGACGCCGCGAACGGCGACCTCTACCTCGGCGACGTCGGCCAGAACCAGTGGGAGGAGCTCGACTGGCTCCCGCACGCGCAGGGCTTCGGCGCGAACTTCGGCTGGCGCTGTCAGGAGGCGCTGCACTGCACGCCGTACCCAGGCTGCATCTGCAACGTGCCGCGGGGGACGAACCCGACGCTCGTCGATCCGGTGCTCGAGTACGAGCACGTCAACGGCCAGTGCGCGGTGATGGGGGGTGTCGTCTACCGCGGCAGCGCGATGCCGTGGCTCGCCGGCACGTACTTCTACGCGGAGTACTGCACGCACCGCATCGGCACGTTCCAGGTCGTGAACGGCACGGTCGTGAACCACGTCGATCGCGCGGCCGAGCTCGAACCCGAGGGCGCGGACGTGCTCCACTTCGTCGCGGCCTTCGGCGTCGACGGCGCGGGCGAGCTCCTCGCGTGCGACTACTACGACGGCGAGCTCTACCGCATCGAGGCCGCGTGCGTTCCGCCCCAGGCGGTCTGCGAAGGCGCGCCGAACTCCGTCGGCCCTGGCGCGCGCCTGGGCTGGAGCGGGAGCGCGAGCGTCGCGCGGAACGACCTCGTGCTGAACTGCACCGGGTTGCCGCCGAACTCGCTCGGCTTCTTCTTCTACGGGAGCGGCCGGATGCACGCTCCGCTCGGCAACGGGTTCCTCTGCGTCGCGAGCGAGCACTGGCGGCTCGGCGCCGTTGCGATCGCGCCGGACGGCACCGCCGAACACGCCTTCGACGCGCGAGCGTTCCCCGCGCGCGTCGACCCCGGCGAGACGTGGCTGTTCCAGTTCTACTACCGCAACGTCGCGGGCGGCGGCGCGGGGTTCAACCTGAGCGACGCGCTCGCGGTCCCGTTCTGCGACTGATCCGCCCGAGCCGCGTGCGCGCGGTCTCGCTCCGCGACGGCTCCGCCTGACGGACGCGCTCCCGGTCCCGTTCCGCGACGGCTCCACCTGAGTGCTGCGCTCGTGATCTCGTTCCGCGAC
This sequence comes from Planctomycetota bacterium, assembly GCA_016714045.1. Classification (GTDB taxonomy): domain Bacteria; phylum Planctomycetota; class UBA1135; order UBA1135; genus JADJNY01. The sequence goes on from JADJNY010000003.1 coordinate 481,778, forward strand.
GGCTCGGCCTGAGCGACGCGCTCGTGGTCCGGTTTCGCGGCGGCTCTGCGGCGAGTCGTCGAGGTGTCGCGACGTGGAGCGCGTGCCCGAGCTCGGGCGATTCGGTCGCCAGGAGCGGCTCGCTCGCGGGACGGTCGAGACTTCCGCGAGCTGCCGAAGTCGATTCGATGCAGCGGGACCCCTCCCGTTCCCAGCCGGAGCGAGTAGCATGCACGCGCTCGCGCGCCGGCTTCGAGGAGGAAGCCACGCGGGGGCGTTCGGGGTTGCCGTGAAGAGTCGTGCGCGCGTCACTGCGCGCCCTCCCTTCGTGCGCGGCCTCGATCCGCGCGTTCCTCCCGAGCTGTACACCGCGGCCCGAGGGGCTTCCGACGCGCCACACCAGGGCTTGCACCGTGAGAAGGAGAAGGGGATGAACCGCAGGGATCTCTTGCGTCTGTCGATCATCGGCGGAGGACTCGCGTGGACGCAGCGTCGTCCGCTCTTCGCCGGACCGCTCGCTCGACCGTTCGACGACTTGCCGCCGAGCCCGACGACGACGCCGTTCGTGACGCCGCTCCCGGCCCCGCCCGTGCTGACGCCCGTCGCGCCGTTCGCGGCGCCCGACGTGACGTTCCCGCCGCAGGCCGTGAACGCGCCGACCTACTACAAGATCATCAGCGAGGAGCGCTTCGTCTCGCTGCATCCCGAGCTCCCGCCGACGCGCATGTGGGGGTATCGCGACGCGAACGTCGCGAACTGGCCGTACGCGGTCGGTCCGACGATCGTCGCGCGCGCCGAGCACCCGATCGTCGTGCGCCACGAGAACCAGCTCCCCGCGAACCACGTCGGCTTCGGCGTGCCGGAGGAGACGGTTCACTTCCACGGCGGGCACATGGAGGCGCGCTCGGACGGATTTCCCGAGAGCTTGCCGGGCTACACGACCGTGTTCGGTCCGGGCGAGCACTACGACTACGGCTACGCGATGCTCGATCCGGGCTTCTCGCACGGCGCGCCCGACGCGAGCGACCGCCCGTCGACGCTCTGGTACCACGACCACCTGCTCGACTTCACCGCGCAGAACGTCTATCGCGGGCTCGTCGGCCTCTTCCTGTTCCAGGACGAGCTCGACACGCTCGACGAGACGACCGGGTTGCGCCTGCCGAGCGGCGAGTTCGACGTGCCGCTCGCGTTCCAGGACAAGCGGCTGGACGACCAAGGCCAGCTCGCCTACGACGTCTTCGACCACAACGGCTTCCTCGGCGACAAGTGGCTCGTCAACGGCGCGATCCAGCCGTACCTGAACGTGAAGCGGCGCAAGTATCGCTTCCGCCTCCTGAACGGCTGCAACGCGCGGTTCCTCGGGCTGCGGCTCGTTCGCCAGGGCGGTTCGATCGAGCCGTTCGACCTGATCGCGACGGAGGGCGGGTTGCTCTCGGCGCCCTTGCGCAACCGCAACCTCGCGTTCCTCTCGCCCGCGCAGCGCGAGGACATCGTCGTCGACTTCGCGCGCTACCCGGCGGGAACGGTGCTCTTCTTCGAGAACCGCCTGCGCCAGGACGACGGTCGCGGTCCCAGCGGGACCTTTGACCAGCCCGAGCTCCTGAACCGCGGCCCGCGCTTCCTGAAGATCGTCGTCGGCGCCGACGCGCCCGATCCGTCGGTCGTGCCCAACGTGCTGCGTCCGTTCACGGCGATCACGCAGGCCGAGATCAACGCGGCGACGCGCCGGACCTTCGAGTTCAAGCGGCGCAACGGCGTCTGGGTGATCAACGGCCAAGCCGTCGACCTCACGCAACCGATGGCGACGGTGCAGGAGAACGCGCCGGAGATCTGGCGCCTCAAGAACGGCAGCGGCGGCTGGTGGCATCCGATCCACATCCACCTCGAGTTCATGCACGTCTTGAAGCGCAACGGCCAGGTCCCGCCGCCCGACGAGCGCGACGGCATCGCGAAGCGCGACGTCATCACGCTCGGGCCCAACGACGAGGTCGAGGTGTTCCTCAAGTTCCGCGACTTCCGCGGGCGGTGGGTGATGCACTGCCACACGATCGAGCACGAAGACGCCTTCATGATGATGCGCTTCGACGTCGTGTGATCGCGATGCGCGCTCGAACGCTGGCCTTGGCGCTCTGCTCCCTGCTCGCCGCCTGCGCGGCGAGCGGGAGCGATCCGCTCACGCGCGGGGCGTCCGCGACCACGGAGCTCGCCGTCGGGACGACCGACGTGCACGCGCTCCCGCTGCAAGGCGAGCGCAGGCGCGCGGCCGAGAAGTTCGGCGACGCGCCGCTCCTCGACCAGGCGGGCCGGGAACGGCGCGTCTTCAGCGAGCTCGTGCGCGACCGCGTCGTCGTCGTCAGCTTCGTCTACACGCGCTGCCAGGGGTCCTGCCCAGGCACCACGGCGAACCTCGTGCGCGTGCGCGATCTCCTGGGCGAGCGCTTCGGCCGCGACGTGACGTTCGTGACGTTCTCGCTGGATCCGGAGCGCGACACGCCGAGCGACTTCGCCGACTACGCGGCGCGTCACGGCATCACGGACGGCTGGACCTTCCTCACGGGCGGCAAGGAACGGCTCGAGGAGCTCCGCAAGGACCTCGGCTTCTACGACCTCGATCCCGTGATCGACGCGGATCGCACGCAGCACGCGGCAACGCTGATCGTCGGGAACGAGCCGCGCGCGCGCTGGATGCACGTGCCCGCGGCGTTGCCGGCGGAAGCGCTCGTGCGAGCGATCGAGCGCGTGGCGAAGTAGCGCGCGCGGGCGCCGTGCGCGGATCGGGTGCGTGGCGACGCCACGCGGAGGAACTCGGTGCGTGGCCGATCCGCGCGGGGGCGGGCCGAGGCTCGAGTTCGCCCGTCGCGGTCGGGAGCCGCGCTTTTGCGCGTCAGCTCTTCGCGCCGGTGCGCACCTCGGCGAGGAAGCCGAGGACGGAGCTCTGCAGGCGCTCAGCCTGCTCGGAGAGCGCGCCCGCGGCCTCGAGCATCTGCCCGGTCGCCGCGCTCGTCTCGCGAGCGGCGTGCGTGACGTCCGTGATGTTGCGGGCGACCTCCTGCGTGCCGAGCGCCGCCTGCTGGACGTTCTTGCTGATCTCGCCGGTCGCCTGCTGTTGCTGCTCGACCGCGAGCGCGATCGAGCCCGAGATCTCGTTCATCTTCGAGATCGTCGCGCCGACGGACTGGATGACGTGCGCGGCCTTCTGCGATGCATCCTGCATCGCGGCGATCTGCGTGCCGATCTCCTCGGTCGCCTTGCTCGTCTCCTGAGCGAGCGACTTGACCTCGGACGCAACGACGGCGAAGCCCTTCCCGGCTTCTCCGGCGCGCGCGGCCTCGATGTTCGCGTTCAGCGCAAGCAGCTTCGTCTGCGCGGCGATCTGCGCGATCAGTTTGAGGACGCGGCCGATCTTCTGCGACGCGTCGAGGAGCCCGCGCACGCTCTCGTTTGCCTTGGCCGCTTCGCGCACGGCCTCGTCGGCGATGCGCGTCGAGTTCTGCGCCTCGCGACCGATCTCGCTCGCGCTTGCGGTGAGCTCCTCGGTCGCGGACGCGACGGTCTGCACGTTCGCGGAGGTTTGCTCGGAGGCGGCGGCGACGGACGTCGAACGCTGCGTCGTCGCCTCCGCGGTCGACGCGAGGGTGCCCGCGGTCGCTTGCATCTCGGTGGCGGAGCTCGCCACGGTCGCCACGACGCCCTGGATCTGGCGCTCGAAGTCGTCGGCGAGCTGGAGACGGCGCTGCTCGGCCGCCTGGAGCAGCTTCGCGGCCGCCTGCATCTCGTCCGTCGCCGTGTTGATCGCCGCCGCGGCGCCGCGGAACGTGCCGGGGAGGCCGCGCTGGATGACGCGGCGCCAGAACTTCTTCTGGCTGGCGTGCCCGAGCGCCGCGCGCGATTCGCGCACGAAGGCGTCCGTGACGTCGAGCATGCGGTTGATCGAGAGCGCGAGCTCCAGGCACTCGCCGTCGAGGTCGTCGAACGCGACGCGCTCCTCGAGGTTGCCTTCGGCTGCGGTGCGCGCGGCGGCGACCGCGCGGTGCATGCACTCGCGGTAGCAGGCGAGCTCGCTCGCTGCCTTCGAATCGACTTCGGCGGGGGCGTTCGTGAGGAGGGTGCTCATGGTGGTGGTCTCCGGGATCAGACGCGGAACGCGAACTCGCCGTAGGACATGCCGCTCTCCTCGAGCACGCCCGTGAGCATGCGCGTCGCGGCCTGGACGCCTTCCTTGCGATCGGAGTGACGCCGCTCCTCGGCGAGCAGCTTCGCGTAGAGCGCCTCGACGCGCTTCACCGCGCCGCGGTCGGGCGAGCGCCGGTTCGAGTGGTAGCCGACGACGCGCCCGCTCGCGTCGAACGTCGGCGTGACGTGCGCGAACACCCAGTAGTGCTCGCCGTTCTTCGCCAGGTTCACGACGTAGGCGAAGATCTCGTCGCCCCTCTGGATCGTGTCCCAGAGCAGCTGGAACACGCACCGCGGCATGTCCGGGTGACGGATCATGCTGTGCGGCTGTCCGATCACCTCGCTCGCGCGGTAGCCCGCGATGCGGAGGAAGACGTCGTTCGCGTACGTGATCCGACCCTTCAGGTCGGTCTTGCTCACGATGATCTCTTCTTCGCCGAACGTGCGCTCGACGCCGGTGGGGTGGACGCGTTCCATGGAGCCTCGGGGCGGTGGGGTGGAACACCGCTTCGCGGCGAGGATCGGTTCGGCCGAGTTGCGGCCTGGATGCGTGGACCTGCGTACGTGATCTACGACAGATGTCGCAGATGCCCTCCTGCGCGGGCTGCGGCGTCGGTGCTCGATCGGCTCCGGTCGAGTGCGAATGGGCCGCCTCATCGCCGCAGACCGGCCGCGCGCCGTCCGTCCCGGCGCGGCGCGGACGGTCGGGCCGCGCTCCCGCCCGGAGCTCGCGCGTCTCCGCGCGCCTCCCGATCCCGGGACGGAGCTTCCTTCGCCGCGGACGCGTCGTCAGGATGCGGAGCGCCCCGGTCGAAACGACTTGGACGTCCCGTCTCCGCATGTCCTCCCCCCCGCGCGAGTTGTTCCAGACCGCCTATGCGCTGCGCCACCCTGGCCAGCGCTCGAAGCATCGTCCGCGGACCGTGCTCGTGCTCGGCGGCGGCGGGATGCGCGGGATGGCGCACGTCGGGATCCTGCGCGCGATGCGCACGCTCGGCATCGAGTACGACGCGATCGTCGGCACGTCGATCGGCTCGCTCGTCGGCGCGATGGCGGCGGGCGGCTACTCGATCGAGAAGATCGAGCAGCTCGTGAGCTCGGTGCAGAAGGGCGACTACTTCCGCCTGAACTTCGTCAAGTTCCTGCTCAAGGGGACGCGCGCGCGGAGCATGTACCGCGGCGACACGTTCCGCGAGTCGCTGAAGCGCGTCCTGCCCGACACGACGTTCGCGGGCATGAAGGTGCCTTTCTACTGCAACGCGGTGCGCCTCGAGACGGGCGGCACGGTGTTCTGGGGCACGCCGGGGCTGGACGACATCTCGATCCTCGACGCGGTGTACAGCTCGTGCGCGCTGCCCGGCATCTTCGAGCCGTACGAGAAGGACGGCTACAACTACATGGACGGAGGCATGGTCGACTCCGTGCCGCTGCGCTTCGCGAAGACGCTGAACCCCGACCTGATCATCGCGGTCGACTTGTCGGTCAAGGGCACGTTCAAGGCGCCCGACTACAAGAACAAGATGCTCTCGACGCTCTACCGGACGTTCGAGGTCGTCGAGGAGGTGCTCGTCGAGCAGACCCTCCACATGCACGTCGACTACCGCGTCGCGCTGATCCAGCCGAAGGTGTCGCACACGAGCCGGTTCGACTTCGACAAGGTGGGCGAGGTCGTCAAGGCGGGCGAAGAGGAAGCGATCAAGGTCCTCACGAGCCACTCCGCGACGCGCGACCTCGTGCAGCCGGTCGTCGTCGAGGGCCTCGCGTGCCCCGTGACGCCGCGCGACTTCGTCAGCGTGCGCATCGACCCGACGCGCTGCATCGGCTGCGGCATGTGCGAGGTCGTGTGCGAGACGGACGCGTTCTGGGCGCACGGCGAGAAGGCGACGGTGCGCAAGCTCTCGAACTACGAGTGCACGCGCGACCACGCGTGCGCGCGCAACTGCCCGACGGACGCGATCTCGCTCGGGAACCTGTGACGCGGCGCGTCAGGGCGCCTTCACGCTCACGCTCGCTTCGACGACGACGTCGGAGTCCGTGATCGTCACGCGCAGCGCGTCCGACTCCGGGACGAGCTCGAGCGGGTTCGTCGACAGGCGGTACGTGCCCGGAGGCAGCCCGTCGAGCGTGAACTCGCCCGTGCTCGTGGCCGTGCACGAGTGGAATGCGGCGGGGTAGTCGTGGCCCTCGATGCGCGCACTCACGCGCAGCTCGGCCATGTCGCCAGGCAGCGCGTCGCCCGCGGCGGTCGTGACGCGGCCGTGGAGCCGCGAGCCGGGGAGCACGAGGTCGCGCACGAGGCCCCGTTCCCCGATCACGACGTCGTCGAATCGCGCGAGCTTGTCCCAGTCGTCCTCGAAGCGCACCTCGGCGCGGTACGCGCCGGGCAGCGCGTGCAACTCGAACGACCCGTCTTCCGCGGCACGCCGCAGGCCCGAGCTCTGGTTCCCGTCCGTGAGTTGGAGCCGCACCCACACGCGCGCCACCGGCGGCGCGTCGGCGCGCGTCAGCACCCGACCCGTCCACGCCGGCGACGGGCTCGGCCGGCCGAAGTCGAGGCGCCGCTCCTCGCCGATCGCGAGCTCGACGTCGGCGACCTCCTCGCGCGCGATCCGGCCGAGACCCTCGGGGTCGTCGACGGAGAGGCGCGCGATCGACTTGCCCGCCGGCAAGCGTTCGAAGCGGTACGCGCCGCGACCGTCCGTGCGGGTGATGCGCATCCCGTCGGTCGATCGGTCGGTTCCGGTGAGCGCGTGCAGCTCGACCCGGGCGCCATCCACGGGGTTCCCGTGCTCGTCCCACACGGTCCCGACGACGCGCGCCGTGCCGACGCGAAGCACGACCTCGCGTCCCGCGTCGCCGTCGAGGACCACGTTGAGCGCCTGCACCGTCGAGTCGCTGTCGACCGTCGCTTCGACCGTGCACGACCTGCCCAGTGGACCGCGCCGGAGCTCGAGCACGTCGAAGCTCGCCGTGCCATCTTGCGCGAGGGGCTGCTCGCGCAAGGCCTCGAAGAACTCCCGCGAGCCCCCGCCGACGCGCGCTGTCCCGCCGGCCGCGTAGGGCCGTCCGTCCTCGAGGACGCGCACGAGCAGCTCGCCCGACCGGGGCGGCGCGGGCGACGGTGGCGCGACGGCCGTCGAGGAGGGGACGGGCGCATCGGCCGCAAGCGCGGAGCGCGCGGACGTCTCCGGCTCCGCGGCGCGGGAGCGTCCGTCCACGGCGGGCGCGTCGGGGACTCGGGAGAGGCGCGGCGCGTCGTGGGCGTCCGACTCCGCGACGGAGAGCGCGCTCCACGTCCACCACCCGCCGAGCGCGACGAGCCCCGTCGCTGCGACGACACCGACCTTCGTGAGCGTGTTCACGGCGAGGAGCACTCCGACCGGGCCGGCCGAGGACGCCGCCGTCGCTGCGCCCGGGTGCAGCGTGAGCGGGAGGAGGGCGGACATCCAGTCGGTGCGCTTCCGTGCGAGCCGCTCGCGCAGCCGTGCGCGCGCCTCGACGAGGCGGTTGCGCACCGTGGACGGAGGAACGCGCGTGCGCCGCGCGATCGCCTCGCACGACTCGCCGTCGAAGTGGTGCCAGAGGACCGTGCTGCGCCACGGCTCGTCGAGCGCGAGCACGCTCTCGACGAGCAGGCGCTGGGCTTCCGCGCGCGCGACGACGTCGGCCGAGGAGCCCGTTTGCGGTCCCGTCTCGTGCCGCGCGGCGGGCCGGCGTTCGTCGTCGTCGAGCGCCTCCGTCGCGCGCTCGACGCGTCGGCGCGAGCGCAGCGCGTTGCACAGCACCGTCGCAAGCCACGCGCGCGGCGCGTCGAGGCGCTCGGGCGGTCGCGCCGCTGCCTTCGTCCAGACCTCCTGCACGAGGTCGCGCGCCTCCTCGCGGTCGGCGACGAGCGCGCGCGCGAGCCCTTCGAGCCAGCGCGCCTCGGCGAGGAGCGCGTCGAGCGGGGCCGGATCCGGAGCGTGGGCCATGGCGCGGTGGGGGACGCAGCGTGCCCGAGATCGTCGCCGCTTTCCTGGAAATCCGCGCGCCACGCCCTCGACGCGTCCGCGGACGCGCCGGGCTCGACGCGTGCGCGGACGCGCCCAGCCCGATACGCTTCCCGCGGTGAGAGAGGAGAACGGCACCTTCCAGGACCTGCGCCCGGCGGGCGAGCGGTCGTCCGCGCTCGGAACGGGCGCCGCGGGCGAGGGCGCTCCCGATCTCCCGGGCGTCGAGCTCGCGCAGCGCTCGAGCGGCCAGATCCTCGACTCGGCGCTCGACATCGCGCGCGGGCGCTTCGGGCTCTACGTCCTCGCCGCCAGCGTCGTGTGGGTGTTCGCGCGCGCGCTCCAGCCGTTCCTCGGCCAGCAGCAGACGCAGGAGTGGATGCTCGACGGCCGTCCGGGGCTCGCGCTCGCGGCGATGGGCGTCAACGTCGCCGCGACGATGTTCGTGCAGCAGATGGCGCTGGTCCTCGTGGCGCTCCTCGCGTGGCCGCGGCTCGTGGGCACGCGGATCCCGTTCTGGAGCGCCGTCGGGCGCGCGTTCCTCGCGGTGTTCCCGCTCTTGCTCGTCACGCTGGTGATCTCGTCGGTGACCTTCGCGGCGATGTGCCTCACGTGCGGGCTCGGTGCCTTGTACCTCGCGTGGAAGTCGTCGCTCGTGCCCGTGACGTACGTCGTCGAGCGCGCGGGGCTCGTCGGGTGCGTGACGCGCTCGTGGCAGCTGACGAGCCACGAACGGACGGACGTCCAGGCGTTCCACGGGTTCCTGCGCTGGTTCGCCGTCATGGGGACCGCGTACGTCGTGCAGATGGCCTTCTCGAGCCTCGGCGGCGCGGCCGACCTGCCCGAGGTGCGCCGCGACGTGATCGACCGCACCGGGATGTCCGAGTGGACGTACGACGGCGCCGTGCTCGCGCTGACGTCGCTCTTCAACGGCCTCGGGACCGCGATCTACAGCGTGATCGCGCTCGCGTTCTACGTCGACTGTCGCGTGCGGCGCGACGGCCTCGACCTCGCGCGCAAGCTCGAGGACCTGCGCGTCGCGTGGCCCGCGTCGGCGCGCGCGGAAGAGGTCGCGCCCGCGTCGTTCGCGTCCGCCGCCGGCACCGCGACCGCGTGGCCTGCGAGCGTCTCGACGTCCAATGCGCCGAGCGCGGCGCCTCGTTCCGCGCCCGGCGAAGGGGCGCCCGTCGAACCGCCCGCGGCCTCGGCCGGGACGCCGCGCGGCTCCGACGCGCCGACGCCGGACCCGAGCTCGCCGCCTTCGCTCGATGCGCCGCCTCCGCGCCAGGAGCCGCCGGCGTGATCGAAGACGTGCCCGTGCACGATCGCGGCACCGCGGCGATCCGCCGCGCCGTCGACGAGGTGCTCGCGCACCCCGACTACCAGCCCGTCCCGCCGCCGAAGCCGTCGTGGATCGCGGAGCGCTGGGACGAGTTCGTGCGCTGGTTCGACGATCTGTTCGGCATCGGGCCGGGGCTCGCGGGCCGCGGGCTCGTCTACGTGCTCTACGGCGTCATCGCGCTCCTGCTCCTGTGGCTGCTCGTGACGTTCCTGCGGCGCGCGTTCGCGAAGGGCGGCGCGGAGACCGCCGAGCCGGCGCGGGTCCGCGCCGCGCGCGTGAAGGACCTCCTCGGACGAGCGCGCGCCGCGCGGGCGCGCGCCGATTTCGCCGAGGCGCTGCGCTTCTACTTCTGGGCGCTCGTCGTCGGGCTCTCCGAGCGCGGCGACCTCGAGTACCGCGACGCGTGGACGAACCGCGAGCTCGTCGAGCGCGGCAAGCCGCGGCCCGAGGCGGCGCGCGTGCTCGTGCCGCTCGTCCCGGAGCTCGATGCGAAGAGCTTCGGGCACGTGCCCGCGCTGGAAGCGGACGTGGACCGCCTCGAGCGCCTCTGTCGCGAGCACCTCGGAGGCCTCGCGTCGTGAGCGGCGACAAGCTCCAGAAGGCGCTGACGGTCGCCGTGCTCGCGCTCGTCGTGCTCGCGCTCGTCGTGCAGCAGTTCCTGCCCGAGGGCGAATCGAAGCCGCCGCCGCACAGCGTCAGCTCGACCGCGCCCGACGGCCGTCGCGCGCTGCGCGAGACGCTCGTGAAGGTCGGCTTCGCGCCCGAGGAATGGCGGCGCAGCCCGGGCGCCTTGCCGCGCGGCAATCACGTCGTCTGGATGGCGGACGCGCCCTTCGAGAGCGAGCACACGCGCGGCGCGCCGCCGCCCGAACGCGACGAGAAGCAGCCGGAGCTCCACAGCGGCCGCTTCGACCTGCGGGCGGCCGCGCACTACCTCGGGTTCCTCGACGACGGCGGCACGCTCGTCGTGCCGTGGACGGAGCGCACGCGCGCGTTCCTCGTGGACGAGCTCGGGCTCGAGGAGTTCGACGAAGCTCCGATCTCCGAAGCGGGCGGCGCACGTTCCGCGCGCGTCGTGCGCGTCGCGGACGGGACGCTCGTCACGGTGCACTGGCCGGCCGAGCTCGCGCTGCCCCACGAGCTCCTCGACGCCGGGCTCGACGCGTACTGGCTCTCGCCGCGCGCGGACGGGACGGAGGACGCCTTTGCGGCCCTCCTGCGCGTCGGGAGCGGCGCCGTCGTGCTCGTCGCGGACGAGAGCGTGTGGGACAACGAAGTGCTCGGCGCGGAGGGCAACGCCGAGCTCGCCGTGCGCCTGCTCGAGGACCGGCTCGGCGGCGGACGGCTCCTGTTCGACGAGTACGCGCTCGGCCGGTGGGAGCCCGAGACGGCGCTGTCGCTCGCGTTCTCGGAGTCGCTCGCTCCGGCGACCCTGCACCTCCTCGCGCTGCTCGCCGCGTTCGTGTGGGCGAGCGCGTGGGCGCGCGCCTTCGCGCGGGATCCGGAGCCGATCGAACAGCTGTCGCCGCTGTCGCGGGCGCGCGCGCAGGCGAACGTGTTCGCGCGCGCGGGCCGCTACGTCCTGCTCGCGCAGTTCCTGCGGCGCGGCGAGCTCGCGCGGCTCGCGCGCGCGGCGCGCCTCTCGCGCGCTGGACAGGAGCCCGCCAACGCCGAAGCGGTCGAGCGCGAGCTCGACCTGATCGCCGCGCGGACGCAGTGCGAGGGCGAAGTCGCGGGGTGGCGCACGCTGCTCCTCGAGCGGCGCGCGACCACGGACGCGGAGCTCGAGGAGCTGGCGCGCGACCTCGACCGCGCCGTCGTCCGCGCGCGCGGCGGCACGCGGCGCAGGAGCGCCTAGGTCCGTTCGTCCTCGCCGTTGCGGCGCGCGCGCGCAGCGAAGCCGCGCGCCGCGATGAGCAGCACGGCCGGCAGCACCAGCGACGCGGCGATCGCGAGCCACGGCCGATCGTGCCCCGACGCGCCGATCGCGGCGTACGCGAAGCCCATCGGCACGGAGCCCGCGACGAGCGCCGGCACGAAGCGGCGCGCGCTCATGCGCGTCAGCCCGGCGAGCGACGCCGTGACCTCGGGCAGGATCGGCATCCAGCGCGAGCACGCGACGAGCCACGGTCCCGCGCGCTCGAACAGCGCGTGCGAACGGTCGAGGTCGCGCGCGCCGACGAGCCGCTCCGCCATACCGCGGCCGAGCCGGCGGCAGAGGCTCCACGCGAGGAGGCCGCTCGCGATCGAGCCCGCGGCCGCGATGGCGCCGCCGCCGAGCGCACCGTAGACGTACCCGCCCGCGGACATCAGCGGCGTCGCCGGCACGGGGAGGAACAGGTCGGAGACGAGCAGCGCGAAGAGGAGGACGGCGCCCCACGGCCCCGCGTCGCGGAGCCACGCGACCGACCCCTCGACGGTGAACGCGGCCTCGAAGCGCTCGCCCCAGACGAGGAACGGGACGAGGACGAGCGCGGCGAGCGCGAGGGCGATCCAGAGGAGGCGCACGAGGGTGCGCGCAGGACGTGCTTCCGCCGCGCGCGGCCGCTCACCATACTCTGCGGCACGATGGACCAAGAGCCCGACCTCGCCGCGCCGCTCCCCGCATCGACCGAGGCCCTCGCCGCCGCCCCCGCGCGGCCGCCCACAGCGGTCGCGCTCGCCGAGCGCGTGCAGCGCGAGGTCGCGCGCGTCGTCGTCGGCCTCGAGCGGGAAGTCGAGCACTGCCTGATCGCGCTCCTCGCGGGCGGGCACCTGATGCTCGAGGGCCCCCCGGGCGTCGCGAAGACGCTGCTCGTGCGCACGCTCGCGACCGCGCTCGGAGGCCGCTTCGGCCGCATCCAGTTCACGCCCGACCTGATGCCCGCGGACATTACGGGCACGAGCATCTACCGCCCGAACGAGGGCGCCTTCCGCTTCCAAGAGGGGCCGATCTTCGCGCAGATCCTGCTCGCCGACGAGATCAACCGCGCGCCCGCGAAGACGCAGGCCGCGCTGCTCGAGGCGATGCAGGAGTGCTCCGTCACGGTCGACGGCACGCGGCACGCGCTCCCGCAGCCGTTCGTCGTGTTCGCGACGATGAACCCGATCGAGCACGAGGGCACGTACCCCTTGCCCGAGGCGCAGCTAGACCGCTTCCTCTTCAAGGTGCAGGTCGGCTACCCGAAGCCCGAGGTCGAGGCGCAGCTCCTCGACGCGGCGCACCGCCGTTCGCAGCTCGCGTCGCCGCGCGAGCTCGGCGTGACGGCCGTGACGACGCCCGACGAGATCCTGCGGTTGCGGCAGGCGGTGCTCGCCGTCGACGTGCGACCCGACCTCCCCGCGTACGTCGTGCAGCTCCTGAACGCGACGCGCAAGAACGGCCAGCTCGTCGTCGGCGCCTCGCCGCGCGCCGGCGTGATGGTGCTGCTCGCCGCGAAGGCGCGCGCGCTGCTCGCCGAGCGCGACTACATCACGCCCGACGACGTGAAGGCCGTCTTCCTGCCTGCGCTGCGGCACCGCGTCGTGCTCGACCCCGCGGTCGAGATCGAGGGCGGGACGAGCGACGAAGCGCTCGTGCGCATCCTCGACCAGGTCCAGGTGCCGCGGTGATCCCGACCACGCGCGCGCTGTTCGCGGCGGGCGTGCTCGGGGTCGTGGCGCTCGCCGGCGCGTTCGTCCCCGCGCTGCGGCCGGTCGGGCTCGTGCTCGACCTCGTGTTCGTGGCGCTCTTCGTGCTCGACTACGTGCGCACGCCGGCGCCGGCGCGGCTCGCCGTGCAGCGCAAGGCGCCGGAGCGCGCGGGGCTGTCGCAGGACTTCGCGCGGGTCGTGCGCGTGCGCGCGGAGGGCCTCGACGCGGCGCACGGGTTGCGGCTCGAGCTGCACGAGCGCTTCCCGACGTGGTTCGAAGTGCGCGCGCGCAGCGTCGCCGACCCCGCGGAGCGCGAGCAGCCGTCGCGCGACGAGCGCGGGCTCGTCGCTCCGGCCGCGGGCGATCCCTCGGGCGGTCCGGACGTGACGGTCGTGCCCGCGGCGGGGCCGATCGACCTCGTGCGCGTGTACTCGGCGTCGAAGCGCGGCGTGCACGCGCTCGGCGACCTGCGCCTGCGTCTGCGCGGCCGTCTCGGGCTCGTCGAGCGCCAGTCACGGCTCGCGGGCGCGCAGCCCGTGCGCGTCGAGCCGCCGCTCCTGAACTTGAAGCGCACGCTGCAGCTCGCCGCGAGCGAGCGGTGGCGCGACCTCGGCGTGCGCCGCCTGCGCCGGCGCGGCGGCATGACGGAGTTCGAGTCGCTGCGCGACCTCGTGCGCGGCGACGACGTGCGGCTCGTCGACTGGAAGGCCTCGGCGCGCCGCGGGAAGCCGATCGTGCGCGAGTACCAGGAGGAGCGCGGGCAGGAGCTGATCCTCGTGTTCGACTGCGGACGGCGCATGTCCGCGACGTCGAGCGAGGACCCCGAGCGCGTCGACGCGCGATCGGGACGTCCCGTGCGCGGCTGGACGAAGCTCGACCACGCGCTCGACGCGGGGTTGCAGATCGCCGCGGTCGCGCTGCAGGAGGGCGACCGCGTCGGCGTGCTCGCGTACGACGACAAGGTGCGCGTGTTCGTGCCCCCGGGGAAGGCGGCCGACCAGCTGGAGCGGTTGAAGACGGCGGTGTTCGCGCTCGAGTCGAGCACGCGCGAGTCCGACCTGGAGCGCGCGCTGCGCGAACTCGCGCTGCGCCACCGACGGCGCGCGCTCGTGCTGCTCCTGACCGACGTCGCGGACCCCTTGTCGGTCGAACGGCAGCGCCAGGCGCTCGCGACCGGCACGAAGAAGCACAGGATCCTGTTCGCGAGCCTCGACGACCCGTCGCTGCGCGCGGCGGCGGAGGGGCGCCTCGACGAGCCCGCCGCCGTGCGCGCCGCCGCGTTCGCGCTGATCGCGGAGCGCGAGAAGGGGCTCGCGGAGCTGCGCGGTCTCGGGATCCGCGTGCTCGACGCGCTCCCCGCGGAAGGGGCCGCGCCGCTGCTCGCGGCGTGGCTCGAAGCGCGGCGCGGGGCGGGGTAGCGGGGGCGCGCGACACGCTCCCCGAAACGCACGCGGCCGGCCCCGAAGGACCGGCCGCGCCGTGTCTCACGCGCCGACGGTGCGGCGCGCTCGTCGTCGGATCACCAGGTGATCACGCGACCGTTCGTGACGTTGAACGTCTCGGGCGGGCAGAAGAGCGCCGCCGTGTTGCGGTAGTACGTCTGGTAGTAGCGCACGAGGCCGCTACCGGGCGTCACGCCGCCGCGCTGCGAGAGCGTGATCGTCTCGACGGAGTCGGGGAAGCTCGACGCGCCCGCGACGTTGGCCTTCGTGCGCAGGCGGAGCAGCGTGCCGCCGGTGCAGCGGACGCCGTCGCCGAACACGATGTCGTCCGTCGCGGTGCCCTGCAGGTAGATGCAGGAGACCGTGAGCGGCATGCCCGAGCCCTGCAGCACGACGTTGTCCGAGACGGTCGAGCCCGTCGTCGTCAGGTTCGCGCCGTTCGCGTTGGCCGAGTTCGCGCAGCCGTTGCCGCCCGTGCCGTTGTTGCCACAGGGGCAGGACGTCGTGTGGTCGACGAGCGTGCCGTCGCCGGCGCAGAAGGAGACGATCGGCGTCGTGCAGGCCGTGCCCGTTTCCGTGATCGTGAACGTGCCGGACATCGTCGCGGTCGCGACGTTGGAGAACGTGCCGAGCTGGATCGTGTACGTCTGGCCGCAGACCGTGTTCCACGTCACGGTCGTCGTCAGCGGCGTCGCCGTGCACGTGTTGTCGTCGTCGACGCAGGCGATCGCGGCCGTCGCGGGGCAGCCCGCGCCGTCGTAGATCGCGATCTTGGAGTCGGTCGTGCTGTTGGCGCCCGTGTAGCCGCCGCAGAGCGTCATCGTCGCCGTGCCGCCGACGCTGGGCGTCCACGTGTACCAGAGGTCCTTGCGGATCGCGGTCGTGGCGAAGAAGAGGCAGATCGCCTCGGCCTGGCCCTGCACACCCGTGGTCGCCTGGCCGATGTCGTACGCGTGCGGACCTGCGCCCGTGATCACGACCGGCGCCGCGCAGTCGTCGTTCGCCGGCGGCGGGGGGAGGTAGCCGATGTTGAACGTGCCCGTGTACCACGTCGTGGCCGCCAAGCCGCCGAGCTGCAGGAAGAAGGCGTCGCCCGCGTTGACCGCCCACGTCATCTGCGACTGCGTGCCGCACGCGTCGTCGTTGCATGCGACCGACGTGCCCGTCGGGCACGCGCCGCCGTTGTTGTCGAGCCACGCCGCGATGCGCGTGTTCGCCGTCGTGCCGCCGCACGTGTCGACGCTCGCGATGCCCGTCTGCGGGGCGACCCAGTAGTACCAGACGTCCGCGTTGACCGTCGTGCACGCCGCCGTCGGCCCGCCCGTGGTCGCGGAGCTCGTGTCGACCGGGAAGCTGCCGAGGCCGACCACGGTGATCGCCGCGCTGCAGTCGTCGTTCGCGGGCGGCGGCGGCAGGTAGTCGACGACGAAGTTCGCCGTGTACGTCGTGGCAGCGCCGAACGCGCCGATCTGGAAGAAGTACGTCTGGCCCGCCGTCGTCGGCCAGATGACCTGCGACTGGAGACCGCACGAGTCGTCGTTGCAGGCGACCGCCGTGCCGCTCGGGCACGCGCCGCCGTTGTTGTCGGCCCAGATCGCGACGACGGTGTCCGTCGTCGTCTGGCCGCAGAGCTGGAGGCGCGCGGCGCCGGTCTGCGTCGCGGTCCAGTAGAACCACACGTCGAGCTGGGTGTTGATGCAGCCGGTCGAGTCGGGCGCACCGTTCGTCGCACCGACGTTCGTCACGGAGAAGGTGCCCACGCCGGAGATCGCGTCGTTCGTCGCGGCCGTCGAGCAGTCGTCGGACCCGCCGACGACGAGGAGCTGCGTGCCCGGCGGCGGCGGGATGTAGACGGGCGCCGTCATCGCCTGCTTGGGCGGCATCGGCAGCTGGCTGGTGGACTGGAGCTTGACCTGCGCGCTCGCCGAGGCGGCGCTACAGAGGAGGGTGAGGAGCGTCAGCGTTGTCTTCATGGTGAACCTGAGGGTGAAGGCTCGAGTCGAGGCACGACGGTGCCCGAGGTCGATGGGTCGTCCTGGCGAGGCCGGCTACGCGGCGCGGCGCTCGCTCGTTCCATTCCCCGTGCTCGCGCCGTTCTGGTCAAGGGGGTGTGTGTGATTCGTTTCGTGGGAGGGACGCGATTGCCGGGCGGGAGGATCTAGAGCAGAGAGCCGCGACGGAGCGCTTTCAGACGCTCCACATCCCAGGCTCCGCTTTGACCCGGGGCCGGAGGACTCGCTGCGTGCCGACGCGGAGTTCGATGGGCTCGCCGCTTCGAGCGCTGTGCATCCCGTGCATGCACGCACTTCGCGAGCACTCTCGAAGGAAGGGATTCGGCAACGCCTCGGCGGCCAGGAGTGCTCCCGCGCGTCGCGGGCTCCTCGTCGATCGTTCAGGCTCAGCGGCTCGGTTGGGGGATGGACGGCTCGACAGGATTCGGATCGCCGCGTCCGCCGAAGCCGAGCCACGCGACGAGCACGAGGCCGCTCAGGATGGCGGTCGCGAGCCGCGTCTCGAGCCCCGCGTGCGGGCTGACGAAACCCTCGATCGTCCCGGCGACGACGAGCATCGGAAAGACGGCCGCGAGCAGGCGCCACGCGCGCTGGGACTCGCGCGCCATCGCGTGCCGCCGCGACCAGGGCCCCGGTGCGATCCACGCCCGGATCAGGACGAGCCCCGCGGCCGCCGCGAGCACGAAGGCCTGCATCTCGAGCGTCCCGTGGCACCACAGGATCGAGTTGATGTTCGCGGCCTGGTCCCAGTGGCTCGCGACCCCGATGTAGGTGCCGAGCATCAGCCCGTTCGCCGCGAGCACGAGCACGAAGATCGGCGGCACGAGCCCGGCCGCGAAGAAGAGCACGGCGACCCAGATGTTGTGGGCCATGATGAAGCCCGCGGCGCCGGGCGACTGGCCGAAGCCGAACGTGAAGTTGCCGCGGAAAGGCTCGCCGTCCTTCGTCGCTTCGAGCTGCGCGATCTCGTTCGCGACCGTCTCCGGGGAGAGCAGCGCGTAGGCGAGCTCGAGGTCGTGCCGCACCGCCGCGTACGCGATCACGGCGAGGCCGTACACGAGCGCGAAGCTCGCGAACAGGAGCTTCCACTCCGCGCGGACGGCGCGCGGCACGTCGTCGCGGTAGAAGCGCACGGCGCGCCGCCACCAGCCCTCGCGCGGCCGGTCGATGCCGCGGTAGAGCAGCGCGTGCGCCGCGCGGGCGAGCGTGCGCGCTTCCTCGAGCGCGGCGAGGTTCTCCTGGCGCGTCTCGTGCCACGCGATGCGCGACGCGGTGTAGCGGTAGAGGCGCGCGAGGTCGACGAGCTCCGCGTCGGAGAGCGCGCCGAGCCCGCTGCGTGAGCGGGCGAGGAGCTGGCGCAGGCGGCCGAGGTGCTCGGCTTCGGAAGCGGGGCCGGTGCGCGCGCTCATGGCGGGGGATTGTGGAGCGCGCGTGGCGCGGACGCAACGCGCGGGGAGCGCCGCCGATCGGCTCCCGACCGAACGGCGGTCGTGTCGAGCCCGGGTTGCCAACCGGGCCGCGCCCCCGCCGCCGTCGTGATCGGCGAGTTCGCGCGCGGGCGTCGCTCCATGCGACGGCGACGCCGAGCCCCCGGCGGGCACGGTGACGCGCGCCCGCGCGCGCGCTAGGCTCTGCCCGTGGCCCAGCTCGTCACGATCACGTCCGAAGGCGTCACGCTGCGGCAGGAGATCGCCGATGCGGGCGCGCGCCTCGCGGCGGGGCTCGTCGACCTCGTCGTGATCGCCCTGCTGCTCCTGCTGCTCATCTTCGGGGCCTCGATCCTTTCGATCTACGATCCGACGGGCGCGTCGGGGTTCATCGCGGGCCTGGTGGTGGGCGGCATCGTGCTCGTGGTGCTCGGCTACCACGTGCTCTTCCACCAATTCGCGCATGGACAGACGCCGGGCAAGATGCTGCTCGCGATCCGCGTCGTCGCGAACGACGGCTACCCGCCGAGCTTCCTCGCGCTCGTCCTGCGCGCGCTCGTGTGGCCGATCGACGTCTTCCCGCTGCTCATCCTGCCGATCGGGGTCTTCGCGATCGCGTTCACGCCGCGCCGGCAGCGCCTCGGCGACGTCGTCGCCGGCACGGTGGTCGTGCACGTGAAGGACCCGCGCCCGCCCGTCGAGCCGTGGCCGAAGGAGACGTGGAGCGGCCTCCAGGAGCGCACGCTCGCGCTGTCACCGCTCGTGCTCGCGCGCCTCGACGCGCGGGACGTCGAGTTCCTGCGGCAGCTGCTCACGCGCACGACGCTCGAGGCGGACCAGCGCCGCCGCCTCTTCATCGAGGCCGCGCGGCACTACTCGGAGCGCCTCGAGCTCGGGCCCTTCCTCGATGCGCGCGTCGTGCTGCGCGAGCTGTACCTCTTCGCGCGCGAGTTCCGCACCGCGCAGAGCGGCTGAGAGCCTGTGAAGAAACCAGAGACGCCCGTCAGGCCCGCCCAGAGGCGCCCCGGGGGCGTTGCGATTCCTCCGAGTCTTGCCGACGAATACGCGTCGTCATCGCGCCTTGCCGGAGCGCCACTGGACAACCCTGCCGGGCATCCCTGATTTCTTCACAGGCTCCGAGCGCGCGTCACTCGCTCTCGTCGCGCCGCGCGCGCCAGCTGCGCAGGTTGCCGCGGTACTGCTCGAGGTCCTCGAGCGCCTTGGGATCGAGCCCGTCGGGCTCGGGACGAGCGGGCTCGCGCGTGCCGCCCGCACGCGCGCCGGTCTCCATCGACCGTCGCAGGAGCTCCGCGAGCGCCGCGAACGGGCTGATCCCGTGGCGCAGGCGCACCGCGGCGAGCTCCTGGCGCCCGGTCCACCACAGGAACGCCGCGACGAGGATCAGCGAGAGCCCGAGCCAGAAGTACGTGCTCGACGCGAACACGAGCGCGCAGCCCGCGAGCGCGCAGAGGAACGCGACGAAGCCGCCGACGCGCACCGCGATCTCCGTCGCCGCGAGCCAGTCCTTCCGCAGCGCGATCAACGCGCGCAGGATCCGGCCGCCGTCGGTGGGGAAGGCCGGGATCAGGTTGAAGAGGCCCAGCGCCAGGTTCGCCTGCAGGAACTGATCGAGCGCGTGCGCGCCGCCCGACTGTGCGTCGGGCCCGAGCGCGAGGAGCACGCCGAGCGCCAGCGCCGCGAGCGCGAAATTGACGAGCGGCCCCGCGACGGCGACGAGGCCCTCGACGCGGCTCGACTCGGGCATCGCGCTCATCCGCGCGATGCCGCCGAGCGGCCAGAGCGTGATGTCGACGACGCGCACGCCGAGGCGCTGTGCGACGACGCTGTGGCCGAGTTCGTGGAGCAGTACGACGGCGAACAGGATCGCGAAGGCCGTGAGCCCCGCCGGCCCCTCGCGCAGGAAGAGCAGCGCGGCGAGCACGAGGAGCAGCACGTGCAGTCGGATCGTGATGCCGAGGACGCTACCGATCTGGAGGGATCCGAACACGGTTCCGAAGTGGAGGTTGGCGGCGGAGGCCGAAGCGGCGATTCTAGCGGGCCGCGCGGCGGGCCGCGCGCTCCGTGATGCAACGCGTGCTCGAGATCGACCTCGCCCGGCTCGCAGCCGTCCCCGGCTCCGCGCCGCGCGCGCGTCCGTGGGCGGACCCGGACCCCGCGGTCGAGCGGGTCGGGAGCGCGGGCGGCTCCGCGCTCGCCGTCGCGCTCGTGTGGCGCGCCGTCGCGGACGCCGCGATCCCCGCCGTCGCGCGCGCGACCGACTCGGGAGCGGAGCCCGCGGCCCGCGTCGCGCCGCTCGTGTTCGCGTGCGGGCCCGCGGTGCGCGCCGGGCTCCCGACGGCGGCGCGCGCGAGCGTCGCGTCGCTTTCGCCGCTCACGGGCGGGTACACGGAAGGGCTCGTCGGCGGCGACCTCGTGCGGCGCCTCGCACGCACGTGCGACGCGCTCGTGCTCCGCGGCCGCGCGCCAGAGAACTCCGTGCTCGTGCTCGACGCGGACGGCGCCGCGCGGCTCGACGACGGCTCCGCGCTGGCGCTCCTTCCCGTGCGGGCGACGCTGCGCGCGCTCCGCGAACGCCACGGCGACGCCGCGCTCGTCGCGATCGGTCCGGCGGGCGAGCGCGGGCTCCCGTTCGCGTCGCTCGCGAGCGGCGGTGAGCCGCCGAGCTTCGTCGGGCGCGGCGGCCTCGGCGCCGTGTTCGGCGCGCTCGGCTTGAAGGCGTTCGTCGTGCGTGGCGCGCCGGTGCCACCCGCGCCGGACGCGCTCGTCGCGCCGTTGCGCGCGCTGCTCGCCCGTTCGCCGCGATTGCGCGCGCGCTCGGAGGGCGGCTCGCTCGAGATCGCCGCGGCGCGCGCCGCGGAAGGCGACCGCGACGCGCCGCGGTGGGAGCACGCCGAGCGCGGCGCGCGCACGGAGCGCAAGGGGTGCAGCGGTTGTCCGACGCCGTGCGGCGTCGTCTTCGAGCGCGTCGCGCCGGGCGCGGAGCCCGAAGAAAGGCCGCAGGGCGCGCACTACGGCGCGCTCGCTCCGTTCGGACCGGCGCTCGGGCTCGCGCGCGTCGAGGACGGGCTCGCGTTGCTCGCGCGCTGCGACGAGCTCGGCCTCGACGCGAAGGAAGCAGGCGCGGTGCTCGCGCTCCTCGACCGCGCGCGCGAGCTCGGCCGCGCGCCGGGCCCGCGCGCCGCGGGCGACGTGGCGGCGCTCGGACGCGAGCTCGACCGCCTCGTCGCGCGGGACACGGAGCCCTCCGCGCGGCCCGCGAGCGATCCTGAGCTCTCCGCGCTGCTCGCGCGCGGCGCCGCTGCCGTCGCGCGCGCGTTCGGCCTCGAGGACGAGGCGCCGATCGCGCGCGGGCAGGCGGTGCGCGTCGAAGCGGCGCTCGAGAGCCGCCTCGGCGTGCTCGCGTCCGCGCGGGGCGGCGATCCGATGCGCACGCTCGCGTTCCTCGCGGGCGACACGCCGTCCGCCGCCGTGCTCGAGCGGCTTTTCGGGCCCTGGCGCCGCACCGGGGACGCCGCGCGCGACGCGGGCCTCGCCGTGTGGTGGAGCGAGAACCTCGCGAACGCGCTCGACACGAGCGGGTTCTGCGCGTTCTCGGCCGCGGGCCTGCTCGCGGACGGCGTCGCGACGCTCGACGAGCTCGCGCGCGCCGTGCTCCCTGGCCTCGAAGCGCGCAGCGGGCCGGCATCCATGGCGCGCAACGAGCCGGCTTCGATGGCGCTCAACGCGCCGGCTTCGATGGCGCTCAACGCGCCGGGGCGGGAGCTGCTCGCTCTCGGCGCGTCCGTCGCGCTCTTGCAGCACGCGCTCTCGGCCGGCCTCGCACCCGCGGACGACCGGACACCCGCGGGCGAGCACGCGCCGACGGGCGAGCACGCGCCGATGGACGGGCGCGCGCCCACGGACGAGCCGGCGACCGCGGACCGGAGCACGCTCGCGGCCGGCTCGGCCCCGCCCGCGTTCGCGGCCGAACCCGCGTTCCGCGCGCGCTGGGCGCGAAAGCTCGCGCTCCCCGGTGGTGCGTGGAGCGCGTACGTGGCGCGCCGCGGGCTCGATCCGCGCGGGCGCGTGGAGCCCGCGGCCTGGGCCGCGCTCGGGACGCACGCGCTGCTCGAGCGCGGCTCGGAAGACTCCGACACCCCGCACGACCGCGCGGCGGAGCCCGCGGGCGTTCCGGCGACGGGGCGGCTCTCCGTCCGCGCCCAGGGCCCGCTCGGGCGGCTCCTCGCCGGGCGCGCGCGCTTCGAGACCGAGCTCCCGGCGACCGCCGGCCGCGTCCTCGCCGCGCTCGCCGCCGCCGCGCCCCGCGCCGCGCCGTTCCTCGTCGCGGACGGACGCCCGGTCGCGATCGTCGTGCGGGGGGGGCGGCGCCTGCGCGAGGACGAGCTCGTGCGCGACGGGGACGAGCTCGACCTCGTCGTGGTCCTGAGCGGCGGCTAGGGTGGGGAGGTCAAGCGCGGACCGCGGCCCGGTCGATAGAAGGGGCTCGCGCTCCGGCGCGCACCGCGTGCACGACCTCCTCATCGTCAAGACCGCCGCGCTCGGGGACGTGCTCCGCACGACGTCGATCCTCGAGGGGCTCCACGAACGCCACGCGCCGGCGCGGGTGACCTGGGTCACCGCCGCGGGCGCCGTCGATCTCGTCCGCACGCACCCGCGCATCGACGCGGTCGTCGCCGTCGACACGAAGAGCGAGCGGTCGCTCGCCGAGGTCGCGGCGCGCCTCGGCTCGACGGCTTGGACTCGGATCGTCTCGCTCGACGACGAGGAGCCCTTGTGCCGGCTCGTCGCGGGGCTCCGCTGTGCGTCGCTCTCCGGGGCCACGCTCGATGCGCGCGGCGCGCGCGTCTACACCGACGACGTCGCGCCGTGGTTCGACATGGGGCTCCTGTCGCGCTTCGGCAAGGCCGAGGCGGACCGGCTCAAGGTCGCGAACACGAAGAGCCAGCCCGCGCTCTACGCCGAGATGCTCGGGATCCGGATGGGGAAGCCCGCGCTCGTGCTCCCCGACGCCGCCCGCGCGGCCGCCGCGGCGTTCCGCGCGCGCCACGGGCTCGACGCGCGTCGGCCGCTGATCGGACTCAACACCGGCGCGGGCGGGCGGTGGGTGTCGAAGCAGCTCTCCGAGGAGCGCACCGTCGAGCTCGCGCGCTCCTTGTCCGGGGCCCTCGGCGGCCGCGCGACCTTCGTGCTGCTCGGCGGCGATGCGGAGGCCGAGCGCAATGCGCGCATCCAGGCCGGGCTCGCGCGCGCGCGGCCGGAGCTCGCCTTCGCGGACGCGGGCACGCGGAACCCGCTGCTCGACTTCGCGGGAATCGTGGCCGGACTCGACCTGCTCGTGACCTCGGACAGCCTCGCCCTCCACATGGCGGTCGCCGCGGACGTCCCGGTGGTCGTGTTCTTCGCGCCCACCTCGGCAGCCGAGATCGAGCTCTACGGGCGGGGGGAGAAGGTCGTCAGCACGGCCGCCGACTACTGCTCCTACAAGCCGGACGCGGACAACGCGTCGATCACGACGCCGAGGCTGGTCGCCGCTGCGCTGCGGCAGCTCGAGCACGTCGGCGCGCGCCGCTGACCGTCGTCGGGCGCCGCCCTCGACCGCGAATCGTTCGAAGCGCCTTCGGAGCGGACCCGGCGGACGGTCGACCCTCCGACGCGCGCAAGGGCCAGGTCAGGGTTTCGACAACCGTCGGAGCGGGCTCGATTCGCCCCGTTTCCTGGCGAACCTGGAGCGACCGCGGTCCGTCGAGAGGGACCCGCGGACTCCCGTGCGGAAGACCTTTCCCGGCCTCCCACCGCAGACCCGCCGGTATACTTCGACGACTCGTTTGGAACTCGGCTCGGCCCTGGAGGGTCGCGCTCGCCCGGGTTCGGCTCCCCTCGGTCCGATTCACCGCCGGTCTTCGACGATCGGAACCAGCCCCACTCCATGTCGCCCCGCAACGTTCGTTTCGTTCGCTTCGCGATCCTCTTGGGCGCCGTCGCGCCCGCGCCCGTCGCCTTCGCGCAGCAGTTCACGCGCAACACGACGAACGTGCCCGCCAACGCCGGCAACTACACCGAGAACGTCGACTTCGCCGACATCGACAACGACGGCGACTGGGACGCGGTGTTCGCCAACGGCGGTGACCAGGCACAGCTCCAGAACGCCGTCTGGTTGAACCAGGGCTTCCTGCAGGCCGGGACGCTCGGCAACTTCCTCGACGCGACCGCGGCGCGCGCGCCGGCGGTCCTCGACCAGAGCCGCGACATCGAGTTCGTCGACTTCGACGCGGACGGCGACGTCGACATCTACGTGTCGAACACGGCGCAGATCGTGAACCAGGGCAACCGCTGGTGGGCGAACATGGGCGGCGCGCAGGGCGGCTCCGCTGGCTTCTACCAGGAGCAGACGAGCACGCGCTGGGTCGGCCTCGGCGCCGCGGGCTCGTCGATCGCGCCTTCGCAGCTCATCGCGGGCTCGTTCATCGACTTCTCCTGCGACTGCGACTTCGGCGACATCGACAACGACGGGGACGTCGACCTCGTCCACTCGAGCTACGGGTTCTCGCTCCAGGGCAACATCCCGACGCGCCTCTTCCTGAACGACGGCTCGGGCCACTTCGCCGAGTTCAACCCGTCCGGCTTCCAACTCGCCGGCCGCGACATCGCGAACGGCAACCCAGGCATCTGGTGCCAGGGCACGCAGAGCGCAAATACGACGAACACGACCGGCGTCAACTGCGACGTGGCCGCGAGCCCGCTCGACATCGACGTCGGCGACATCGACGGCGACCTCGACCTCGACATCCTGCACGGCTCGCGCAACGAGCTCCCGCGCATGTACGTGAACCGCCTCGTCGAGAACGGCGGCACGCCGACGTTCTTCCGCGACGTCACGGGCAGCGCGTTCCCGGCCGGCTACTCGACGGGCCAGGGGCACTACGAGCAGGAGATGGGCGACTTCGACAGCGACGGCGACCTCGACATCTACGGCCTCAACTGGCAGGTCGTGGGCGCCTCCTTCAACGACGTGTCATTCCGCAACAACGGCAGCGGCGTGTACGCGGCCGCGGTCGGGCTCTCGGGCTCCTCGAGCGACGACAACGAGGCCGACTTCTTCGACTACGACCTCGACGGCGACCTCGACGTCTTCGTCGCGAACTTCAACGGCCAGGAGCGCATCTACACCGGCAACGGCGCCGGCGGCACGCTGACGCTCGCGTCGGGCCTGCTCCCGGCCGACGGGACGATCTCGCTCGACGCCGACTGCTGCGACGTCGACAGCGACGGCGACTACGACGTGTTCGTCGCGAACGACCTCACGGGGGCCGCCTCGAACGAGCACTACCTGCAGAACGGCACGACGAACAACGACGTCGCCGCGCCGGTGCTGCGCCGCCTCGAGCAGGCCGCGAACCGCACGGCCGGCGCTCCGCCGACCGTCGTGCGCGTGCAGGTCTACGACAACGCTCCGTACTACATCACCTGGTACAACACGACGTCGCTCGAGGTGCAGGTGAACGGCGGGCCGACGACCGTCTACCCGATGAAGCCCTCGATGGGTCAGATCTTCCGCGGCGAGATCCCGGGCAACCTGGTCGGCACGATCAGCTACCGCGCGGTCTCGACCGACAAGTACGGCAACACGGGCACGACCGCGTTCCTGAACTTCAACGCGACCGGCCCGGCCGTGTTCGCTTCCTTCTGCGCGGGCGACGGTCTCCTCGCCGACCACACGACGCCCTGCCCCTGCGCGAACAACGGCGCCGCCGGCAACGGCTGCGCGAACTCGGTCAACGCGAACGGGGCGAACCTCGTCGCGACGGGCACGCCTGCGTCCGACAACGTCGTGCTCAGCGGCTCGGGCATGCCGGCCGTCGTCTCCTGCATCTACCTGCAGGGCGACGCGCTCTCCGACGGCGTCTTCGGCGACGGCGTCCGCTGCGCCGGCGGCGGTCTGATCCGCCTCCGCACGAAGAACAACCTGGGCGGCGCGTCCTCCTTCCCCGACTCGACGGACACGATCACCTTGTCCGCTCGCGGCGGCGTCACGCCGGGCAGCGGCCTGCGCCGGTACTACCAGACCTACTACCGCAACTCCGCCGGCGGCTTCTGCCCGCCCGAGACCTTCAACGTCACGAACGGCTGGCAGATCGACTGGTAGTCGGACCCCGGGTCCCCGGAAAACTCGGCGGGCGTCGCATCGGCGGCGCCCGCCGTCGTTCATTCCGGGTAGATTCGGCAACGGAGGCGGCGGCCGTGCCCAGGACGCACGTCGTGCCGGGCTCCTACTTCCCCCGTGTGTCGAGGTCTCCCATGCGCTGGCTCGCCCCCGTGACGCTGTTCGCCGTTCCCGCCGCCGCCCAGCAGTTCGTCCGCGACCAGTCGAGTTCGCCCGCAAACGCGGGCAACTACACGGAGGACGTCGACTTCGCCGACGTCGACAACGACGGCGACTGGGACGCAGCCTTCGCGAACGGCGGGGACAACGGCCAGCTCCAGAACACGCTCTGGATCAACCAGGGCTTCGCGCAGGGCGGGACGCTCGGGGCGTTCCTCGATGCGACGGCCGCGCGGTGCCCCGCCGTGCTCGACCAGAGTCGTGAGATCGAGTTCGCCGACATCGACGGCGACGGCGACGTCGACGCGCACGTTTCCAACCACGCTCAGTTCGTGAACCAGGGCAATCGCTGGTGGGCGAACCAGGGCGGCTCGCAGGGGGGCGCGATCGGCTTCTTTGCCGACGAGACGGCGGCGCGGTGGGTCGGCCTTGGCGGACCGGGCTCTTCGATCGCGCCCTCGCAGCTCCTCGTCGGCACCTTCCTCGATTTCTGTTTCGACAGCGAGTTCGCCGACTGGGACGCCGACGGCGATCTGGACCTCGTCCACTCGAGTTGTGGCTCGTCGGTCGTCGGCAACATCCCGACGCGCCTGTTCTTAAACGACGGCGCGGGTCACTTCTCCGAGTTCAACCCCTCGGGCGTCCAACTCGGCGGTCAGGCGATCCCGAACGGCGTCGCGGGGCTCTGGTGCGCCGGCGTGCAGACGGCGAACACCCTCGACGCGACGGGGAGCGCGTGCGACATCGCCGCGAGCACGATCGACGTCGACGTCGCGGACGTCGACGGGGATCTCGACCTCGACCTCCTGCTCGGCTCGCGCAGTGAGTTGCCGCGTCTCTTTCGCAACCGCTCGAACGAGACGGGGGGGACGCTCGCATGGCGGGACGTGACCGGCGCGACGTTCACGACGGGCTATGCGACCGGTCAGGGCCACTACGCGCAGGAGTTCGGTGATCTCGACGGAGACGCGGACCTGGACCTGTACGGACTGAACTGGCTCGTCACCAGTTCACAGTTTGCGGACGGGACCTACGCGAACGACGGCGCGGGTCACTTCGGGGCACCGGCGACGATCGCGCTCTCGCTCCAGGACGAGAACGAAGTCGACGTGATCGACTACGACGGCGACGGCGACCTCGACATGATCCTCGCGAACTACGCGGGCCAGGAGGCGCTCTGTCGCAACGACGGCGTCTTCCCGCTCGTGCGCATCACGTCGCCGCTCCCCGCCGACAACACGAACTCACTCGACGTCGACGTCGCCGATGTCGACGGCGACGGCGACTACGACGCGTTCGTCTCGAACAACAACATCGGGCCGAGCTCGGACGAGTGGTATCTCCGAAACACGACGCTCGTGAACGACATCACGCCTCCGACGCTGTCGCGCCTCGAGCAGGCGCCGAACCGGAGCGTGAGCCCCGTCCCGACGATCGTTCGCGTGCACGTCACGGACAACGCGCCGGCCTACGTCACCGCGCGCGCGAACGCCTGGCTCGAGCTCCGCGTGAACGGTGGGCCGGCCTTTCCCGTCGCGCTGCGCTGGTCGGGTGCGCAGGTGTTCCGAGCCGCGATCCCCGGGAGCTTCGCCGGCGTCGTGAGCTACCGTGCGATCGTCATCGACGAGCATGGGAACACGGCGACGAGCGTCGAGAAGAGCTTTACCGCGACCGACTCCACGGCGGGCCTCGCGTTTTGCCTCGGCGACGGGACGCAGACCCCGTGCCCCTGCGGCAACGTGGGGAGCGCCGGCAACGGCTGCGCGAACTCCTCGAACCCGAGCGGCGCCCTCCTCGTCGCGACCGGTGCCACCGCGAACGACTCGATCGTGCTCGGGGCCACGGCGATGCCGTCGACGGTGAGCGCGATCTACCTGAAGGGCGACCAAGGCCTCGCGACCGGCGTCGTGTTCGGCGACGGGATCCGGTGCGTCGACGGCGCCTTGATCCGCCTGCGCACGAAGCAGAACGTCGCCGGCGCGTCGCAGTTCCCCGACTCGACGGACACGCTGACCGTCGGCGTGCGCGGCGGGACGCCGCCCGGCAGCGGGCTCGTCGGGTACTACCAGACCTACTACCGCAACGCGGCGGCGGCGTTCTGCCCGCCCGCGACGTTCAACGTCACGAACGGCGTGGTCCTCGCCTGGTGATCCGGAGCGCAGCGGGCGCGCGCATCACCGCCCGCATCGCGGCGTGACGGCGTGCTCCCGGCGGCGCTTCGACGGGGCGGCCTCGTCCGGACCGCGGCGCGCGAGGGGCCCCTCCGGAGCGCGAGGATGCGCGCGCGCCGCGTCGATCGGCGGAACGCGCGCGCCCGGACGCCCCGGGCGATCGGACGATTGCGGCGCCGACGCGCGGGGCGGACAATCGACCGATCGTGGACCTCCTACGTTCCCTCGCCGTCGCGCGTCGCGGCCTCGTGCGCTCCGGACCGCCGCTGCACCTGACGGTCTTCGTCACGGGGAAGTGCAACCTGCGCTGCCGGCACTGCTTCCACTGGAAGGAAGTGGCCGAGGGGCGCGACGGGCCGTCGCTCGACGAGCTCACGCGCCTCGCGGCGAGCACGGAGCGCATGGGACCGCTCCTGTGGGTCTCCTTCGGCGGCGGCGAGCCCTTCCTGCGCGACGACCTCGCGGAGGTCGCGCACGCGTTCGCGGAGCGCGGGCTCGCGCACCTCACGATCCCGACGAACGGCCTCGTGCCCGAGCGCACGCTCCAGTTCGCGCGCGCGGTGTGCACGCGGCACACGGAGCTCCACCTCGCGCTCTCCGTGTCGTTCGACGGGCCGCCCGCCGTGCACGACGCGATCCGCCAGGTCGAAGGCGGCCACGCGCGCTCGATGGAGACCGTGCGGCGCTTGAAGGCGCTGCAGGCGGAGCTCCCGAACCTCGGCGTCGGCGTGCTCGTGTGCGTGACGAAGGAGAACCAGGACGGGCTCGCGCGGCACGTCGAGGAACTCGTCGCGGACCTCCATCCGGACAACGTGACCGTCAACCTCGCGCGCGGCACCGCGCTCGACACGACGCTGCTCGACGTCGACGTGGCGCGCTACGAGGAGGTCGTCGCGGCGAAGCGTGCGCTCGTCGCCGCGGGGAAGCTCCCGTACTTCGACATCCCGTTCGCGCGCGTCGCGCGGGCGCGGGACGAGCTCATGTACGAGCACGTGGCGCGCGTCGCGCGCGGCGACACGACGCAGCACAGGGACTGCACGGCGGGGACGCTCTCCGCCGTCGTGTTCGAGAACGGCGAGGTGCACCCGTGCGAGGTGCTCGGTCGCTCGATTGGGAACCTGAACGCGTGCGACTGGGACCTCGCGCGCCTGTGGGACGCGCCGACGGCGCGGGCGCTGCGCGCGGAGATCCACGCGACGCGCTGCCGCTGCACGTGGGAGTGCGCGCAGGCCGACAACGTGCTCTTCGACGCGTCGGGCTGGCCGGCGCTCCTCGCGCGCACGCTCGCGGGCGGACGATGAGCCCGGAACGACCCGCGCCGGCGCCGCAGACGGAGCTCGCCGCCGGGCACGGGCGGGGCGCGCGGCCGGAGTCCGGGAGCGCGCCCGCCCCGTGCGTGCTCGTGATCGTCCCGTGTCGAGACGAGGCGCGCACGCTCCGCGCAAGCTCGCGAACCTCGCGCGCCTTGCGTGGCCCGCCGCGGCGCGCGCACCGGATCGTCGTCGTCGACGACCATTCGGACGCGACGCGCGCGATCGCGGAGGTCGTGGGGCCGAACTCTTCCGCGCGGACCGGGGCGGGCGCGTGGAACTCGCGGTCGTCGCGAACGACGGACCGCCGGGCAAGCCGCACGCGATCCGGCGCGGGCTCGCCGAGGCGCGTCTGGGTTCGCGCTGGTGCTCCTGACCGACGCGGACGTCGTCGCCGAGCCCGACGCAGTCGTCGCGCTCGCCGACGCGTTCGCCGGCGAACCGGGGCTCGCGCTCGCGTGCGGTCGACAGTCGTTCGTCGCGGATCTCTCCGACGACGGCACGGCGCGCTCGGCGGGGCTCGGTGCGCTCGTCGACGCGCGCACGGCGTACGATCGCTGGACCGCGCGCGTGCGGCGCTTCGAGTCGAAGCGCGGCGCGCTCTTCAGCGTGCACGGGCAGTGGCTCGCGTGGCGGGCGGAGCTCGAGCTCGCCCCTGACCCGGCGCTCGCCGCGGACGACCTCGACCTCGCGTTCCAGGTGCGCGCGCGGGCGAGCGCGCCGCGCGCGATCCGCCTCGTCGACGCCGCCCTCTTCCACGAAGTGCGGCCGAAGCGCGGTCCCGCGGCGCGCGAACAGGCGGTCCGGCGCGCGCGCGCGTGGTTCCAGGTGCTCGCGGCGCGCCGGCCGGCCGCGCGGCTGGCGCTGGAGTCCGCTCGGCGCTCTTCTATCGTCACGCGCCCGCCATGGCGCCGCGCCTCACGCTCCCCTCTTGCCGATCGCGACGATCGCGGCCGCGGTGGTTCGGCGGACGCGCGTACGATGCTCTTGGCGCGCTCCTCTGACTCGCCGTCTTCTCGAGCGGGCCTGGGTGGCGCTGGATCCGCTTGATGACCGTCATCGCGGACGCCCGGCGCGCGGAGAGCGAGTCGCCGCTCGCGCCGAGCTGGGAGACGCCGCGCGCATGAGCGCCGAGCGCGAGTCCGGAGCGGAGCTCGATGCCAAGGCGTCCATCGAATCGGGCGCGGCCACGGCGCTCGATCGCTCCGCGCCTTCGAGCCCGCCCGGAGCGTCGAGCGGCGCGGGTGCGTCGGGCTCGTCGAGCGCGCGCTGGGCGTGGATGCTGATCGCCGTGCTCGCGTTCGCGCTCCGTGCGTTCGTCGTGCACGAGTACACGGCGCGGCATCCGAACGCGGCGCTCCTCGCGATCGACGAGGCCGCGTACGACCGTTGGGCGCGCGCGATCGCGTCGGGCGACTGGATCGGGCGCGAGGTCTTCTTCCAGGAGCCGCTGTACTCGTACGCGCTCGGCGCGGCGTACCGCCTCGGCGCGGAGCCGCTCTTCGTGCGGCTCGTGCAGGCGCTCCTGGGCGCGCTCCTCTGCGTCGCGGCGGGCAAGCTCGCGGAGCGGCTCTTCGGGCGCGCGGCGGGCCTCGCGACGGGGGCGTTGCTCGCTGTGTACGCGCCGCTCGTGCTCTTCCCGTGCTTCCTGCTGAAGGAAGCGCTCTTCGTGCCGCTCGTCGCTGCGCTGCTGCTCGTGCTCGCGCGCACGCGCGAAGCGGGGGGAGGGCGTGCGCGCGCGTTGCTCGCGCTTGGCGTGCTGGGCGGGGTCGGCGCGCTGCTGCGTGGAAACGTGCTGGTGCTGCTGCCGGCCCTTGTGCTCGCGCCCGTCGTGCGCGCGGCGGTCGCTCGCGGTGGGGGAGCCCGCTGGCGCGGCGCGTGGACGCGTGCGCTCGCCTGCGCGGGCGGCGTCGCGCTCGTGCTCGCGCCGGTCGTCGCGCGCAACCACGCCGTCGGCGGCGCGTGGGTGCTGACGACGGCGCAGGCGGGGACGAACCTCTACGCGGGCAACAACGCCGAGAACCCCTTCGGTCGCGCGTACGAGGTCGGGTTCGTGCGCGGCGTCCCCGAGCACGAGGCGGGTGACTGGAGGCGCGAAGCGGAGCGGCGTTCCGGACGCGCGCTCGACGCGGCCGAGGTGAGCGCCTTCTGGCGCGACGCGACCTTCCGTTCCGTCGGCGAGGATCCCGCGCTCCATCTGCGGATCCTCTGGAACAAGCTGCGCCTCACACTCGGCGCGTACGAGGTGCCCGACAACCACGCGTTCGACTGGGACGTGCGCTACGTGTCGATCTTGAACGGGCCGTGGCCGGGGTTCGGTCTGCTCGGCGCGCTCGGGCTCGCGGGGCTCCTCTGGCACGTCGTGCAGCGCGCGCGCGGTCTGCGCCCCGCTGGTGCGGCGGACGAACTCGCGCTCGTGTTCGTGCTCTACCTCACGACGATCGTGCTCACCGTGACGAGCGACCGCGCGCGCCTCCCGCTCGTGCCGATGCTCGCTCCGTTCGCGGCGACGTTCGCGCTGGAGCTCGTCGCGAGCGCGCGCGCGGCGGCGTGGCGGAGGCTCGGCGTGCTCGCGCTCCTCGCCGCCGGCGCCCTCCTGTTCGTCGCGTGGCCCGCGTTGCCCGAACGCGAGCGGGCGGAGGACCAAGACGAACGCGACTTCAACCTCGTGGGGCTCCTCGCGCGCGAGCCCGGGCGCCTCGTCGAGGCGCGCGCGCGCGCGGCGTCGCTCGCGCAGCGGCACCCCGACAGCGTGCGCACGCGGCTGCTCGTCCTGGGACTCGAGCTCGAGAACGCGCGCAGGTTGCTGGCGGACGCGGCGCCGTCGGCGCGCGCGGCCGCGCGGTCGAGGCTCGACGAGGTCGCGGGCGAGCTCGCGACGCTCGCGCCCGGCGCGGACCGCCCGACGACCGTGCGCCCGACGACCGTGCGCGAGGAGCACCGGCGCCAGCGCCTCCTCGGCGAGGTGGAGCTCACGCGCGGCGCGTACGCGTCGGCGCGCTCGGCGCTCGAGGCCGCCGCGCGCTTCGATCCAGACGATCCCGACCTCGCGCTGGCGCTCGCGCACGCGGAGCTCGGGCTCGCCGACGAGGAAGCCGCGCTCGCGCGATCCGAACCCGCCGCGGCCGACGCACACCGGTCGAACGCCGCGGAGCACGTCCGCGCGGCCGAGGCGCGGCTCCTCGCGCTGCGCGAGCGTTCGGCGCTCCCGACTGCGCGCCAGGGGAATGCGGAGCGCGCGCGCGCGGCGGCCGTCGAGCTCGCATGGGCCGGCGCGGAGTTCGCGCGCGGGTGGCTCGGCCTCGCCGCGAGCGACGAAGCGGAGCGGCGCGAGGCCCAGACCGCGATTGCGAACGCGCTGCGTGCGCTCCAGCCCGTCGCCGCCGACGCGGCGCTCGCGGCGGACGTGCGCGCGCGCGCGCGGCGCCTGGCGGGCCGGGCGCAGCTCGTCGTCGCGACGGACGCGGCGGTGGAGAGCGCCGAGAAGCACTTCCGCGCGGCGCGCGCGCTCCACGACGAGCCCGAAGCGCGACTCGGGCTGGCTCAGGCGCTCGTCGTGCGCGCGGAACGTTCGAGCGAGGGCCGCGCGGCGCGGCTCGCGGAGGCGGAGCGTCTCGTCGAGGAGCTCGCGGCGATCGACACGGCGAACCCCGCGGTCCGCGAGCTGCGCGGCTCAGGCGCCTGTCGGGTCCTACGGGACCCAGGTGACGTTCACCGCGTTCGACAGGTTGAACGTCGCGCTCGTGCAGAACGCCGCGGCGTTGCGATACCAGATCTGGTAGCGGTAGGTCGTCAGCGGGACGACACCGCCGCGCACGGAGAGCGGCGGATCACCGGCGTCGGGGAACTGCGACGCACCAGCGACGTTCGTCTTCGTGCCGAGACGGACCAGCGAGCCGCCGATGCACAAGAGGCCGTCGCCGAGCAGCGTGCCGAGCCCCATTCCGGTCGGCACCGTGCCTTGGAGGTACAGCGCGGTGGAGTTCGGCATCTGCGTGCCGCGGAGCGTCAGCGTCTCGAGCGCGAGCGAGCTCCACCCGTCGGCGCGCAGGTGCCCGCCGGTTCCGAGCGAGTTCGTGCAGCCTTCGCCGTGGCCGTGCGGCGAGTGGTTGCCGCACGGGCAAAGGAGGCCCTGGCCGTCGCCGTAGCAGTAGGACCAGATGAGGGTGTCCGTGTTCAGCGGGATCTCCGCGATCAGCGTCGCCGAGCTCGCTCCGGTCGTCGGCTCGAACGCCTCCACCAGGACGAATCCCGGCATCGGCGGCCGATCGCAGTCGAAGCGGAACGCGTACGTCGTGCCCCACCTCAGCGCATTGGCGTTCGGGTCCTGGCTGACGTGCGGCGTCATCCACTGGAGCGTGTCCGCGTCCTGCAGCGGGTCGACGACGATCGACGAGCTCCAATCGACGCCCGACTGCGTGACCCCGCCGAGACCGTCCGCGCCGTGGTAGGCGACGTCGTGGAACTCGACGTTCGAAGGCGGCGCCGACGGCGGCACGGTGAGGAGGAAGCGCCCGATCCCGGGCGAGTAGTTGCGGTTGTAGACGGCGTATTCGTAGTGCCAGGTCGACGGCGCTGTCTGCGTGACGCACCACGCGACCTGCACGCGGCCGTCGCCCTGCGAGTCCCACTCGACGATCTGCACGGCGGGGTCGAGCTCCTTCCACGCGTCGAGCACCGTCGCGCCGCGATGCGACGCACCGACGAGCGCGAAGGTCGCGTCCGTGCCGGTCGCCGCGGCCGTGAGCTCGAGCCAGGTCGTGTTGTTGGACGTCGCCGCGTTCGTCGCGTCGTCTTGCGCGACGACGTGCGCTTCGACGACGTAGCGCTCGCCGGCACCATTCGTGACGTCGCTCGGCGCGAACTGGAGCTGGCCGGGGAACGACCCGCCCGACGCCGGCGTGTGCGGATGGAGGTGCGTGCCTGCGTGCGGCGTGACCTCGTGACGCGGACCCAGGTTCGCCGCGAGCGCATTCCCCGGAGCGGACAGCGTGTCGTTGCAGCCCGGGCCGAGCGTCGCGCCCGCGCTCGGCGCGCACGAGCAGAAGTTCCCGGTCTGGAGCGCGGGGATCGTGACGTGCCGCGCCCACGACATCCCGATCTGCTCCATGCGCGATGCGCCGTTCACGACGCGGAAGCGGGCGAGGCCCAGGCCGATCACGGGGTGGTCCGCGCTGGTGGTGGACCAGCTCGCGGGCGCGCTGCCCAGGTTCACCGGCTGGAACGCGAAGGCCAACGCGTCGACGCCGGCCACGGCGACTCGATTGAGCGGACTTCCGAATTCGACGGCGAGGTCGACCCCGGGCGCGCCGCAGGGCGCCTGGGCCGTGGCCGCGGCGGAGAAGAGAACGAGGCCGGCGAACGTGAGGGCGGGCTCCATGGAAGAAGTCTATTCCACCCGGAGCGATCGGTCACAGGCGAGCGAGCCCGGATCGAAGCGACCCGCGCGGCGGCCGCGAGCGGGCCGGCCGATTCACGCCGCGGGCTCCGCCTCGGCGAACTGCAGCGCGTAGAGCCGCGCGTAGATGCCGTTCGCAGCCAGCAGCTCGTCGTGCGTGCCGGACTCGCGCAGCTTGCCCTTGTGCAGGACCAGGATGCGGTCGGCGCGGCGCACGGTCGACAGGCGGTGCGCGATGACGAGCGCGGAACGACCCTGGAGCAGCACGCGCGTCGCGGCCTCGATGCGCGCCTCCGTGTTCGAGTCGATGCTCGCGGTCGCCTCGTCGAGGATCACGATGCGCGGGTCGCCCGCGAGCGCGCGCGCCATCGCGAAGAGCTGACGCTCGCCGGTCGAGAACGTCGCGCCGCGCTCGGCGACCTTGGCTTCGAGCCCGCCGGGGAGGCGCGCGATCACGTCCGCGGCGCGGCTCGTCTCGAGCGCTTCCGCGAGCGATTCGTCGTCGACCTCCGGCCGGTCCATGACCAAGTTCTCGCGCACTGTGCCCGCGAAGAGGAAGTCCTCCTGCAGCACGAGCCCGAAGTGGCGGCGCAAGCGCGAGAGGGGATAGCGCCCGAGCTCGACGCCGTCGATCGTGATGCGCCCCGCCGACGGGTCGTAGAAGCGCAGCAGCAGGTTGACGAGCGTCGTCTTGCCCGAGCCCGTCGCGCCGACGACGGCGACCGTCTCGCCGGGGCGGATCTCGAAGCTGACGTCCGTGAGCACCTCGACGCCCGCGTCGTAGGAGAACGAGACGTGCTCGAAGCGCACGTGTCCGGCGACGAGGTCGCGCGCGGCGAGCTCGTCCGGGGCCAGCGCGAGCGGCGCACGAAGCTCCGCGTCGGGCCCGTCGCGCTCCACTACGCGGCTCTGCGTGTCGAGGATGTCGAAGATGCGCTCCGCGGACGCGAACGCGCTCTGCAAGACGTTGTAGCGCTCGCCGAGCTCGCGGATGGGGGACACGAGCATCGCGACGTAGAACCAGAACTGCACGAACTCGCCGTAGGACAGCGCGCCGCCGCTGATGTGCACGCCGCCGGTCCACAGGGTCGAGCCCTGGATCGCGCTCACGACGAAATCGATCACCGGGAAGAAGAGCGCGAACAGGAAGATCGTGCGCAGGTTCGCCTCGAGGTAGCCCGCGAGGTGCGCGCCGAAGCGCTTCGAGACCTGCTCCTCGCGACGGAACATCTGCACGACGCGCATGCCCTGCAGAACTTCCTGCAGGTAGCCGTTCATGCGCGAGAGGCGCGCGCGCACGGCGCGGTGGGCCCGACGGGCTCCGCCGCGGAACACGAGGCTCACGCCGATCAGGAACGGCGTGCCCGCGAGCACGACCAGCGCGAGGCGCCAGTTCAGCCAGAACAGGAACCCGAGCACGCCCGCGACCTTCACGAAGTCGAAGAGCAGCGTGATCAGGCCGCTCGTGAACATCTCGTTCAGGTTCTCGACGTCGCTCGTGACGCGCGTGACGAGTCCGCCCGTGGGCCGCTTGTCGAAGAACGACAGGTCGAGGCGCTGCATGTGCGCGAACAGACGTGAGCGCAGGTCGGCGATGACGACCTGGCCGGTCTTGTTGAGCTGCGCGACCTCGAGGTAGCGGAAGAACACGGACAGAGCGAGCACGCCGAGGTACAGCGCGACCCAGCGCCAGAACTCGCTCGTGTACGCGCCGACGTCGGCGGCGGCGTCCGCCTCGCGCGCGGCGCGCGCCGCGAGGACGGGACCGTCGAGCGCGTGCCGCCAGATCCATGGGCCGCAGAGGTCGAGCCCGAACAGCACGATCAGTACCGCGAAGCTGAGCACGAAGTGCCGTGCGTGCGGCCGCGCGTACGTCGCGAGCCGCCGCAGGATCGAGCTGTCCCACGCCTTGGACGCGACGAGGTCGTCGTCCAGGTCGTCGCTCTCCTTCTTCTTGGCCTTGGTGCTCATCTCGAAAGGGCGCTCATCCGAGCACCGAGAGCTCCTGGCTCTTCTGCTGCCGGCGCCACGTGTCGCGGTACCAGCCCGGGCGGGCGGCGAGCTCGGCGTGCGTGCCCTGGGCCTCGACGCGGCCGTCGGCGCCGAGCACGAGGATGCGCTCCGCGCGTATGACGCTCGACAGGCGGTGCGCGGCGACGATCACGGTGCGGCCGCGGCCGGCGTGGCGCAGGTTCTCGAGCAGCTGCGCTTCCGTCTCCGTGTCCACGGCGGAGAGCGCGTCGTCGAGGATCAGGACGCGCGGGTCGCGGGCGAGCGCGCGGGCGATGCACGTGCGCTGTCTCTGTCCGCCGGACAGGGTGACGCCGCGCTCGCCGATCAGCTGGTCGTAGCCCTTCGGGAAGGTCGCGACCTCGTTCGTCATGCACGCGACGCGCGCGAGCTCCGCGAGGCGGTCGTCGTCGAGCGGCGCGTCGACTCCGAAGCCGACGTTCTCGCGCCACGTCGCAGAGAAGAGGAAGCTGTCCTGCGGCACGTACCCGAGCGCGCCGCGCAGGTCGTCGAGCGACAGATCGCGCATCGGGACGCCGTCGAGCTCGAGCGACCCCTGCGCGTCGAACAGGCGTCCGAGGCAAAGGAGCAGCGTGCTCTTGCCCGAGCCCGTCGGCCCGACGACGCCGAGCACCGTGCCCGCGGGCACGTCGACCGTGACGCCCTGGAACGCGGGCCGCGCGGCGCCGTCGTACGTGAACGCGGCGTCGACGAGGCGCAGAGCGCCGCGGACGTCGGCGAGGCGCACGGGGTCCGGGCGCTCGACGATCTCGGAGCGCTCCGCGAGCAGGTCGTCGATGCGCTTCGCGCTCGCCGCGGCTCGCGGGTACATGCCCGCGATCCAGCCGAGAGCGATGATCGGCCAGAAGACCTTGAACGTGAGGTCGATGAACTTGAACAGGTCGCCGACGGCGAGCGTGCGGTCGATCAGCGCGAGGCCGCCGACGATCAAGATCACGACGAACGTCGAGTCGTTCGCGGCGTGCGTGAGCGCGTGCGTCAGGCCGCGCGCATGGCCGAGCTGCACCTGGTTCTCGCGATTGCGCAGCGCGGCGGCCTCGAAGCGCGCGATCTGCTGGTCCTCGCGGCCGTAGCCCTTGACCACGCGGATGCCGGAGAAGTTCTCCTGCGCGCGGCTCGACAGGTCCGCGATCGACTCCTGGACGGCCTCGGACCACTTGTGGAGCCGCGGCGTGAAGGCCTTCATGCCGAGGCCCATCAAGACGAGCGGCAGCGCCATCGTCGCCGCGAGCGGCGCGTTCAGCGTGAAGAGGATCGCCATGGACGCGGGCACCATGACGAACGCGCCGAGCGAGTACATGACGCCGGGTCCGAGGAACATGCGGATGTTCTCGACGTCGCTCGTGAGCCGCGAGACGACGTCGCCGGAGCGCGAGCGCGCGTGGAACCGGAACGACAGGCGCGTGAGCTGGTCGAAGAGCTCCTGCTTGAGCTCGTTCTCGACGTAGCGGGACACGGCGACGATCCACCAGCGCTGGAGGTAACGGAAGACGCCCTTGAAGACGGCCCACCCGAGGATCGTGAGGAAGACGCCGCGCAGGAACTCCGTGTCCGAGCCCGCGCGCAACCGATCGAGCGTGTTGCCGATGACGATCGTGACCATCACGTCGCCGAGCTGCGCGAGCGGGATGCAGAGGAACCCCGGCACGAGCTCGCGCTTGTGCCGCAGGAAGCGCTGGAAGTAGCTCCACAAGCGCTTCATCGCGCGCTGCTCCCGTCGGGGGCGCGGAGCGACCTCCCACCGATCCTGGAGCTCGTCGTCGTGCGGTCCACGGGGTTCGCTCGCGCTACGGCGGCGTCGCGCCGGCGATCGCGGACTGGAGCCGTTCGAGCTCCGCCTGGAGCGCCGCGGCGCCTTCCTTCGCGGCCGCGCGCAGCGTCGGGAAGCTCTCGGAGCCGTAGCCGTCCTCGAGGCCCGGCGCCCACAGCACGTTCTTGAACCACGCGCGGCCGGGGAGGCCGTCGGCGCGTTCGAGCGCGCGGTAGAAGCGGAACTCGGGCGTCGCCTTCCAACGCGGTCCGTCGCCGAGGTCAACCAGGTCCGCGCGGCGGGGAAGCGGCGCGGCGAGGGCCTCGGCGAGCTGGCGCAGCGCGTTCGAAGCGCCGTGGAGCGCGCCGGCGAGCGCGGCGTCGTCTTTCGCGGCGTCGCGCTCGCGCGTCGCGACGTCGGCGAGCGCGCGCGCCGCCTCGACGGGGTCGAGCACGAGCGGCCCCGCGTCGCCGAGGTCGCCGAGCAGCTCCGCGAAGAGCTGCCCGAGCAGCTCGTGCGCGACGAAGCCGGGGTCGATGTACCGTTCGACGAGTTCGAAGTCGTCGAAGGCGGTGTGGTACTGGCCGCTCGACGCGCCGCCGAAGCCGAGCTCCAGCGACGGGATCGACAGGTGGTGCACGAAGACCGCGAAGTCGGAGCCCGAGCCCGGCAGGCCGAGCGACGGGAGGACCTCGGGCTTCGACGCGTCGCGCTTCGCGTTCAGCGCGAGCTTCCACTCCTCCCACAGGTTCGCGGGTGTGCTCCCGTCGGCGCGCGGCGCGGACGGGATGCGTTCGAGCACGGGCGCGAGGCGCGCGAGCATCCCAGGCGTCCCGCTCGCGCCCGAGAAGCGCGTGCCGTGCACGCCGACGTCCGCGTTCAGGTACGCGAGTCCGAGCGCGCGCACGCGGTCCGCGTTCGCCTCGCCCCACTCCGTGCTGCCGAGCAGGCCGAACTCCTCGGCGTCCCAGAACGCGAGCTTCGGCGTGTTCTCCGGGCGCCAGCCCGCCTTCGAGCGCTCGCCGAGGCGCTGCGCCGCGCGCAGGAGCGACACGACGCCCGCGCCGTCGTCGTTCGCGCCGCGCACCCACGCGTCGCGGTGCGCGCCGGCGAGCACGAAGCGCTCGCTCTTCCCCGGCAGCGTCGCGATCACGTTGACGATCGTGCGCAGCTCGCGCGGCGCATCGACGGCGACACGCGCGATGGCGGGGCCGGGGCCGAGGCGCTCGTCCTTCTCGACGTCGCGCTCGACACCGTCCTTCGTCTCCTTCGCCTTCACGCGCACGGTCGCGAGCTGTGCTTGCAGCGCTTCGGCTTCGAGCGCGCCGATCGGCAGGCACGGGATCCGCGGCAGCGCGCCGTCGAGCTCCGCGCCGTCGATGCGCCGCGCGTTCGCGTCCCCGGGGCGCGGCGAGCCCCAACCCGGCGTCGACGGGTCGCCCGGCGTGTGTTCGATGGGGAGGATGGATCCGCGCTGCGCGTCCGTGCCGGGCTTCCACGGTCCGGCGGGCCAGGTCGGGCCCTTCGCCGCGCCGTCGACGGCGGATTCCGTGAAGAGCAGCACCGCGGCGCAGCCGTAGCGCGCGGCGAGGTCGACCTTGATCCCGCGGTAGCAGCGCCCGTAGCGCACGAGCGCCACCTTGCCCGCGAGGTCGACGCCGAGCGTCTTCAGGCGCTCGAAGTCCGCGCGCGTGCCGAAGCCCGCGTCGACGACCTCGCCCGTGACGTCCGCGCTCTTCGACCACGCGTTGTACTTGGGCACGTCGCCGGGCGGGATCGCGTCGGGGTCGAAGCGCTCGATGCGGTGCGCGAGCTCGTCCTTCGCGTCCCGGGACGCGCGCGCGACGAACTCGATCGCACGCGGGTAGCTGAGCAGGACCGCGCGCTCGTCGAGCTCCACCGTCCAGCCCGCGGCCGCGAGGTGCTTCGCGACGATCTCCGCGCCGACCTTCGACCCGATCGTGCCCGCGAGGCGCGGCTGGGCCGCGAGCTCGCGCAAGAGCGCGCGCGCGGGCGGCGCGGGCGTCGTCGCGGGGGCCTGCGCCGGTGCGGCGGGCGCCTCGGCGGTCTCGGGTTCGTGCGCGGGGCTCGCGAGGGGCGCGAGGCCGAGGAAGGACGCCGTGAGGATCGTGGAGAGCGGCATGGGCGCGTTCGAAGCGAGCAGAATAGAGGAAGGGCGCGCGTGCGTCGCGTCTCGGGGCCGCGAAAGGCGCTGCGCCGCGCGTGCGGTCCCCGCTTCCGCCGCCCGGGGACGAGCGACCGCGCTGGGCCGGCGCGCCCGGACGGGGGAGCGTCGGCCGGCGCGTTGGGGTGGTGTGCGCGGAAGTCGTGCTCAGGCGGCGCGCTCGGGCGGCGCGCTCGGGTGGCGCGCTCGGGTGGCGCGGCGCGCGCTTCCGTCGCTTCGGGCGCTTGCTAGAGTGCCGGCGGATGAGCGCGCCCTTTCCGTTCGACGCGGTCGTGTTCGACCTCGACGGGACCCTCGTCGCGACCGACCGCTTCTGGGTCGACGCGGCGCGCGCGGGGGCGCGGCGTGCGTTCCTCGAACTCGGGCTCGACCGCGCGATGCCCGACGCGAACGCGTGGATGAGCATGGTCGGGCTCCCGCTCGCCGTCGGCTTCGAGCGCGTGTTCCCCGACCTCGCGCCCGCAGAGCGCGCCGTCGTGCTCGCGCGCTGCGTCGAGGAAGAGGAGAGCGCGCTCCGCGCGGGCCGCGCGGCGCTCCTGCCCGGCGTGCGCGAGACGCTCGACGAGCTCGTCGAACGCGGCGTGAAGCTCGGCATCGCGAGCAACTGCGGGCAGGGCTACCTCGACTCGATGCTGCACGAGCTCGGGCTCGCGCGCTGGATCCAGGAAGGTCGCTGCCTCGACAGCCCGCGCATTCGGAACAAGGCGGGCATGGTGCACGACCTGCTCGAGACGTTCGGCACGCGCTCCGCCGTGATGGTGGGGGACCGCGTGACGGACCGCGACGCGGCGTGGGAGAACGGCCTGCCGCACGTGCACTACGCGCGCGGCTTCGCGCAGGCGGAGGAGACGGTCGAGGCCGAGGCGGTGGTCGAGGACATGGGGACGCTCGTGCGCGTGCTCGAGCGGCGCAGCGCGGCGCTCGACCGCGTGCTCGAGCGCTGCGGCGTGCTCGCGGACGTGCGCGCGCCCTTCGGCGCGCCGCGCGGCGCGCCCGTGGGCACGCCGGCGAGCCCTGCGTCGCGCGCGCCGAGCGGCGGCGAGCCGGAGCGCGCGAACGGCGCGGGGACGCACGTGCGCGCGCTCGCCGTCACGGGGCACTCGGGCGCGGGCAAGACGCTCTTCGCGCGCGACCTCGCGGCGCGCGCGCGGTTCCACGGCCGTGGCGCCGCGGTCGTGTCGTTCGACCTCTTCCTGAGCGCGGCGCGGCCCGAGCACGATCTCGCACGCACCGCGTTCGTGCCCGCGGAGCACGCGCTCGACCACGTGCGCGTGGCGTTCGACGTCGACGCGCTCGTGGCGCTCGTGCTCGCGCCGCACGCGCGCGGCGAACGCATCGACTTCGAGCGCCAGGACGCGGACGGCGCCAGCGTGCGCGTGCGCGTCGAGCCGGGCGACCTGCTCGTCGTCGAGGGGCTCTTCCTGCTCCACCCCGACTTGCGGCCGCACTTCGACCGCGCGGTGCACCTCGCGGTCGACGAATCGGTGCTGCTGCGCCGCATCGCGGGCCGCGACGCATGGACGCGCGGGCCGGAGAGCGTGCTGCTCGTGCGCCGGCACTTCCTCCCGGCGCAGCGCGCGTTCGACGAGCGCCGTCCGCTCGAGCGGCACGCCGATGTCGTCGTGAACGCGGACGATGCATTGATCGGTTCGGACGCCGAGTAGCTCTCTCTCGCTCGAGTTCGTGGAAGATGGACCATCCCGCGTCGTCCCGCGCGTCCCCATCGGATGTCGTGGCTCTTGATGCGAATCACTCTCCCCGTCCTCCTCGCCCTGGTCGTGGGGTTCGTCCTCGGCACGACCGTCGACTTCGCACCCGCGCGCGAGGGCACTGAACCGTCGAAGGCTCCCGGGGCGCGGCCCGCACTCACGGAGGTCTTCCCCGATCCTCCCGGTTCGAGCGCGGCCACGGCTCCGCCGGCCGAGGGGGACACGAAGCTCGCCGAGCCGCGCGCCGCGCGGACGGCGGAGGGTCTGATCTCCGAGGCGCTCGCGCGCTACGCTCGCGACGAGCTGCAGGCGGGCTGGAGCGAGGTGCGCAAGGACGCGATGCCGCCCGCCGTGGTCGAGCAGGGCTTCGCGCGCTTCGACGAGGGGCTGCGCGCGCTCCCGCGCGCGATCGGACGCGACCTCGCGGGCGACGCGACGCAGAGGGAGAAGCTCGCGAGCGACGACCCGTTCGCGGTGCTCGAGGCGCTGAACGCGGGGGATCTCGGCCCGCAAGTGGCGCTCGTGCAGGACGCGCAGCGTTTCGCGCGCTTCTTCGCGTGCTCGGGCGGCGCGCGCGTCGACGGGCTCGCGCTGCTCGCGATGGAGCCCGCGGATGCGGCGGCGGCGTTGCGGCCCGGCAGCACGATCGTCTTCCCACCGGGCGTGCACGACGTCGAGCCGATCGCGCAGCTCCTGCGCAAGGACGTGGCGTGCGTCGCGATCGTCGGCGCTGGGATGGACCGCACGCAGCTCCGCGCGCGCTCGTTCAGCCCCAACGCGCGGCTCGATCGCTTCGAGCTCCGCGACTGCACGTTCTGCTCGTCGTGCGACGCGATCGACCTGGGCGTCGCCGGCGTGTGGCGCGCCGAGCGCGTGCGCTTCGTCGGGTTCGACTGTGGCGCCGGTGGCTGCGGTGTGTTCAGCGTGATGCGCGGCGCGGTGCTCGAACTCGTCGGGTGCAAGATCGAGGGCGGCTACGGCCGGAATCCCGGCGACGGGTGTCTCTTCGACGTGCGCACGAGCGCGCTGCTCGCGCGCTTCCAGGACTGCACGCTCGACGGGGTGCGGGTCGCACCGCAGTCCTGGGCGAGCGGCGCGACGATCGTGTTCGACCTCTGCCGGCTCCAGAACCTGCTCGACAGCACGCTCCCGCCCGATCGCGACGACGACGGGGTCGTGTTCCGGGCGACGACCGTCGAGCTGCGCCCCGCGGACGCGGGCCCGCTCGCTCCGCGCGACCTGCACGACGTGAACCCGGCGTGGTGAGCTCGCACGCGCGGCGCCGATCCCGCGTGCTCGCCGTCGAGCACGCGGCGCGGCGTCGCCCGTGAGCGCGACTTCCCCGCTCTCGGTGGCCGCTCGACGGGGACGACGACGAAACCCGGCGGAATTCCGGTGCCCGAACGGAGCGGCCGGCGTCGTGCGTTGCAGGAGTGCGACGCCGGATGCTGCGCGTGTACCTGGAGACGAGCTTC
Organism: Planctomycetota bacterium; assembly: GCA_016714045.1. Lineage (GTDB taxonomy): Bacteria > Planctomycetota > UBA1135 > UBA1135 > JADJNY01. The sequence continues at coordinate 526,124 of JADJNY010000003.1, forward strand.
GTGAGCGCCTGCGTCACGACGAAGGAGGACGAGGCGAGCCGCGACCAGCGCTGGCGCAGCCTCGCGTGGTGGCACCGCCATCGCGACGACGTGTCCGCCTGGGGCTCGAGCGAGGTGATGCGGGAGCTCCTCGCCGAGGACTACCGCGATCGACTCGCCGCGCTCCGCTTCGTCGCTGGGCTTCCGATCGTGTCGCCGGATGCCGAGGTCGGACGGATCGCCGACGCGTTGCGAGCGGAGCGGCTCGTGCCGCGCGGCGATCTCGGGGACGCGCTCCATGCCGCGCTTGCGATCCGGCATCGCATGGATAGGCTCCTTTCGTGGGACGCGCGACACCTCGCGCACCCGGGCAAGCGGCGCGGCCTCGAGCGCGTCTGTCGTCGATTGGGCTACCCAGCGCCGTGGTTCCTCACGCCGGTGGCCTGGGAGGGGAGAGGGGGATGAAGAAGAAGAGCCGACGGAAAGGGGCCAAGACTCCGGTGCGCGACTCGCCCGTCGTCGCCGAGGTTCGGCGTACGCGGCGCCGGCTCGCTCGCGAGGCCGGTGGAGAGTTCTCCGAGTACCTCACTCAGGCACGCGAGTTCGCCGCGCGTCTGCGCCGGAGCCCCGAACGCCCCAAGCCGCGCGGTCGCAAGCGCTGATCGACGCCTCGCGCTCGACCCGCGGAGCCCTCGCGAGTTGCATCGTCTCCTCGTCGCGCTCGCGCTGCCGCTCATCTTCGGAACGCAGACCGCGCCGAAGTCCGAACCGTTGCCCGCGCCCGGAGATTCGACACCGCCGTCGCGGCTCGAACGCGGGTGCGCGCTGAACGAGTTCGAGTCCACCGATTCCCCGCTCTCGCGCCCGGCGCGCCGGAAGACGGAACCCAACCATGAAGAAGAAGCCCAACCGCAAGCATTCGACACGGCGCACCTCCGACACTCCGGTCGTGGCCGAGGCGCGCCGCGCCCGCCGAACGCTCGCCCGTGAGTTCGGAGGGGACCTGGGCCGGTACCTCGCGGACGTCCGCCGGCGCGAGGCGCAGGGGAGCGGTCGGCCGGGGCCACGCGGTTCGAAGGGCTGAACGGCTCCTGTGCGCTCCGGGGGCCGCCAACCGGCGTGCCAGCCCGAGCGAAAGGCCCCCGGGCTTGAGTTCCGAAGCCCCCTGCCCGTACACTGCGCCGTTCCTGCGGTCTCGACGAGACCCGGACGACCCCCTCCCGCCGGTCACGCGCTCCCCATGGAACTCTCCCTGCCCCAACGCCTGCAGAAGTCCGTCTCCGGCTCCTTCCACAAGACCGCGCTCCTGCAGAAGCGCGTGCGCGAGCTGATCCGCGGCGCGGCGCCGCTCGTCGAGACGCGCGAAGTGAATCCGATCAAGATCGCGTTCCTCGAGATGGAGCGCGGCCTCATCGAGCTCATCCCCGACGAGGAATCGCAGGCCCAGCTCTGAGGCCGCGATCGACGCGCGCGTGAGCGCGAACTCGCACGCGAAGGAGGAGCGCGACGCAGCGGCGTCGGTCCCTCGAGCGGCCGTGTCCCGCGCCGCGCCCTCGGCGTCCGCGCCCGAGCGGATCGAAGACCGTCTCGCGCGCTCGGGCGGCGCGCTCGAACTCCTGCGCGTCCCCGCGGCGCTCTTCGGCGCCCTCGTCCGAGCGCGGCGTGCGGCCTACGACCGCGGATGGCTTTCGACGACGCGCCTTCCCGTGCCCGTCGTCTGCGTCGGCAACCTGACCGCGGGCGGTACGGGCAAGACGCCGCTCGTCGCGTGGGTCGTGCGCGCGCTCATGGCGCGCGGCTTCCGCCCCGGGATCCTGTCGCGTGGCTACGGCGCCGCGAAGGGCGAACCGAACGACGAGGCGCGTCTGCTCGCCGAGCTGTGCCCCGGCGTTCCGCACGTGCAGGACGTCGAGCGTGCGCGCGGCGGAGCGGCGCTCGTGGCGCAGGGTTGCGACGCGGTCGTGCTCGACGACGGCTTCCAGCACAGGAAGCTCGCGCGCGACGTCGACCTCGTGCTCGTCGACGCGACGCGGCCGTGGGGACTCGCTGCGGACGAGCGCGGGCGCGCGGTGAAGGCGCTCCTGCCGCGCGGACTCCTGCGCGAACCGCCGAGCTCGCTCGCGCGCGCGCACGCGCTCGTGATCACGCGCTGCGACGCCGTGCCGGCGGCGGAGCTCGCCTCCCTCGAGCGCGAGCTCCTCGTCCACGCGCCGGGCCGCGGCGTCGCGCTCGCACGGCACGCGCCGCGCGCTTGGATCGACGAACGCGGGACGACGAGCGCGCTAGCGGCGCTGCGCGGGAAGCGCGTCGACGTCGTCAGCGCGATCGGGAACCCCGCGGCGTTCGAGCGCACGCTCGTCGGCCTCGGCGTCGAGCTCGCGGAGGTGCGGCGCTTCCCCGACCACCATCGCTACGTCGAAGCGGACCTCGAGGGTCTCGGGGGCCTCGGCGCGGAGGGGCGAGTGCTCGTCACGACGCAGAAGGACGCGGTCAAGCTCGCGCCGCTCGGCGCGCGCTTCCAGGCGCTGGCGATCGAAACGGAGTTCGCGCGCGACGCCGGCGTGCTCGAGGCGCTCCTCGACGCGCTGCCGCGCGCGGGCGAGCGCGTCGTGAAGCTGCCGTCGCGGAGGAAGCTGCGTGACTGACGCGCGCGACGACGAACGGGTGCGGAGCGCGGCGGAGTCCGCGGGCTCGCGCGCGGCCGGCGGACCGACGGCCGCGTTGCGCTCGCGCGCGAACGACCCCGACGGGGAGGAGGAGGGCGCACCGCCAGAGACGCCGCTCGCGCTGCCGCGCGGGCTGCGCTCCGACTGGCCCGCGCCGCGCGTCGGCGTGTATGGACGGCGCGGCGGCGCGCTCGCGGCGTTCGAAGCAGCGCTCGTCACCGGTGCGATCGGCGGCGTGTCGCGGCTGCCGTTTCCCGTGCAGACCGTCGTCGTGAACGCGCTCGCGCGCCTCGCCAACACGGTCGACCGCCGGCACACCGATTCCGCGCGTGCCTACGTGCGCCAGGCGCTGGGCGAGACCGACGCGGCGAAGGTCGACGCACTCGTGCTCGCGAGCTGGCGGCACCTCCTCCGTGTCACGCTCGACTCGACCGCCTTCGCGCGTGCCGTGCCGCCGGAGCGCGTGCTCGAGCACGTCGACGTCGAGCTCTCCGACGACGTGAAGCGCGTGATCGCGGCGAAGAAGGGCTGCCTGCTCGCCGGTGCGCACGTCGGCGATTGGGAAGTGTGCTCGATGGTGCTGCCGTGGGTCGGCTTCGATCCGCTGTACGTCGTGTCGCGTCCGCCGAAGAACCGGCCGCTGTCCGTGCGCTTCCAGGCGGTGCGCGAAGCGCGCGGGGTGCGGCTCCTGCCGCGGCGCGGCGCGATGCAGCACGCGGGCGCCGTCGTGCGCGCGGGCGGCGCCTTCGCGATGCTGCTCGACCAGCGCGCGCGCTCGCGCCCGGTGATCGCGGACTTCTTCGGGCGACCGGCGCGGTGCGATCGCGGCGCGGGCGTGCTCTTGAAGCGCCTGCACGCGCCGATCGTCTTCGCGGCGTGTCTGCGCGCCGAGGGGCGCTTCCGCTGGCGCTTCGTCGCGGACAAGGTGGTTTGGCCCGACGAGGCGAAGGCGCTGTCCGTCGAGGAGCTCGTCCTGGTCGTGAACCGCGAGCTCGAGCGCATGATCCGCGCGACGCCGGAGCAGTACTTCTGGCTCCACGATCGCTACCGCGGCGCGGCCGAGACCGCGGAGCGCGCGGCGAGCGAGCGCTCGGCCGGTTGACGGACAGCAACGTGCCCGCGCCCGCCGAGCTCGCGGGCACCGTTCATTCGGTTCGCGGCCTTCGGTCCACGGGCTATCGGGCGGAGCGGCGCGCGCTCGAAAACCGTTTCCAACGGCCGCGCGCAGTTGCTAGAGCATCCTGCATGGACTCCGCCCCGAACGACGCGCTCCATCCGTTCCCCGCGATGCGCACCGTGCGCACGTACCCGCTCGCGACGCGGGAGAGCCTCGTCGACCTGAAGGACTTCTGCGCGACGCCCGAGCCGTTCCCCGAGTTCGCGCGCTTCGTCGATTCGCTGCCCGACATCTACGTCGGGAAGCACTTCAAGGAGCTCGTCGCGCGCATCGTGACGGCGAAGACGAACGGGAAGCCCGTTGCGGTGGCGCTCGGCGCGCACGTGCTCAAGGTCGGGCTCGCGCCGCTCCTGATCGACCTGATGCGGCGCGGCGTGATCGACCACGTCGCGATGAACAGCGCGGGCGCCATCCACGACTTCGAGATCGCGACGGTCGGGCGCACGAGCGAGGACGTCGCGAAGCAGTTGCCGCAGGGCGCCTTCGGCTTCGCGGACGAGACCGGGCGCGCGCTCGCGGAAGCCGCGCGGCGCGGCTGCGCGCCGAAGGTCGGTGATCCAGCGGGCTTCGGCCGCGGCCTCGGGCGCATGCTGCTCGAGCGCGGCGCGCCGCACCGCGGGCTCTCGGTCACCGCCGAGGCGGTGCGTCTCGGCCTGGGCGTGACGGTGCACGGCGCCATCGGCGCGGACATCGTGCACATGCATCCCGCCGCGTCGGGCGCGGACATCGGCGAGGCGTCGATGCACGACTTCCGCCACGTCTGCAAGTTCGTCCACGGGCTCGACGGCGGCGTGTGGATCAACGTCGGGTGCGCGGTGCTCCTGCCCGAGGTCTTCCTGAAGGCCGTCAGCGTCGCGCTCAACCTCGGCGCGAAGCTCGACGGCATCACGACCGCGAACCTCGACATGCTGCGGCAGTACCGCGCGGAGACGAACGTCGTTCAGCGGCCGCCGGGCCGCGGGATCTCGATCCTCGGCCAGCACGAGCTGATGCTGCCGCTCTTGCGAATGGCGGTGCTGTGCAAGCTCGCGGAGGCGGGCTGGAAGCCGGTGCCGCGGTCGTAGGGCGATGGCTACCGCGAGGAAGAGAGTGTTCAAGCCCGGCTCCTCCGAGGAGGCGGAGCTCTGTCAGCCCGACCTCGCTTCGAGCTGGGAGCGGATGCGCGCAGCCCTCGGGAAGGGCGTGCGACTCGCGCGCTCGTGGCGCTCGCCGCGGATGCACTTGATCCGCCGCGATGGCCGTCGCCGGTACGTCGAGGTCGACGCTCCCTGGTTCAGCTCGTCCGGACTGGTGCTGCGTCCACGCGCGGTGGATGCGCTCGCGGAGCTACTCGAGTCCGACGGCGAACTGCTGCGTCTCCGCTGCGACGAGGCCGAGTTGTTCCTCTGGCACGTGACGCGCTGTCTTCCCGCGCTCGACGACGCGAAGTCCCGGGGCTTCCGCTTCGAGGACGGTCGTTGGGGGCGCGTCGAGAAATACGTCTGGAAGCCGCGCGTCGTCGGGGATCACGCGGCGTTTCGAATCTCGGGGGACGATGCTCACGCCATCTATGTGACCGACCGGTTCGTCCGAGCCTGGACGAAGGCCGGCCTCACGGGCTTGGTGTTCCGGCCCACGTGAGGTGGCCGAGGGCGCCGCGCAGCCGGGGCGCGCCTCGACTCCTGGGCTCCAGCGGAGGCCGAACCCGTCCGCGGGCCCGGTCGCAGGGCTGGGCTGCGCTCGAACACGACGTCGAACGGCGCGGATCAACGACGGAGCTCGCCCACGAAGGGCCCTCCGCTCCGCGCGCCGCGCCCGTATCCTGGGTTCCACTCGTCGAGCTCGCGCCACGCGCCGACGTTCGTCCAGCGCGCTCCCTTCGGAGGTCCCTTGCTTCGCTCCTCGCTCTTCACCCTGACCGTCCTCGCCGCCGCGGCTCGCGCGCAGACGACCTACGTCGAGGTCGAACCCAACGACACGAAGCCGACCGCGAACGTCGTCCCCGCGTGCCTCGCTCCGGGCGACCAGCTCGTCGGCGACTCGACGGGGACGGCCGCCGTTCCGCCCGCGGCGACGACCGGCGACGTGTTCCACGTTCAGTTCTGCGCGGACGGGCTCGGGCTCTATCGGAGCCAGCTCGTGCTCACGACGTCGACCGGCACGCTGCACAAGGGGCAGATCCAAGGCGTGCAACAGGTCGCCGGCGTGCCGATCCCGGGGAGCGACATCTCGCTCCAGTCGTCGATCCTGACCTCGACGCCCCCCGCGATGGTGCAGTGGTACGGCTTCGGGAAGGGCGAGCGGCTCTTCTACCGCGTCAGCGGCTCGGCGACGACGACCGGGACCTACACCGCGACGTTCGCGAAGGCGCTCTTGAGCCCGACCGTCGTGCCCGGCGCGTTCGTCCCCGGCACGATCACCGTCAGCAGCGTGGGCCAGACCACGACGGACACCGAGATCTACGTGTACGACGCGGCGTTCGCGCCCGTGCCGACGATGCACAACGACGACGCGGGGCCGGGCGGGAGCGTGCGCCAGTCGACGATCGCGCGGCCGCTCGTGGCGGGCGTCTACTACGTCGCGATCAGCCGCTTCAACCTCGCGAACGACCAGCCCGACGCGAACGTCGACGAGTACTTCCAGGACGAGAGCCTGGTCGACGGCGCGAACGCCGTGCTGACGACGAGCTCCGCGCTCGGCGTCACGGACGTCGACTTCACGCTCTCGGACGGCGTGACGACGGTGCCCGTGACCGCGACCACGAGCGGAGCGTTCGACGTCGCGTGGTTCCGGTTCACCGTCGGCTCACCGCCGACGTTCGGCGCATTCTGCTTCGGCGACGGCACGTTCGTCGACCACGCGACGGCGTGCCCGTGCGGCAACGTCGGCGCGCCGGGGAACGGCTGCGCGAACTCCGCCGTCGCGAACGGGGCGAACCTGACGGCGACGGGGCTCGCTGCGACGAACGACGTCGTGCTCCGCGGCTCGGGCATGCCGAACACGGTGTCGTGCATCTACCTGCAGGGCACCGCGCCGGACGACGCGGTGTTCGGCGACGGCGTGCGTTGCACGGGCGGGACGCTGCTCCGCCTGCGCACGAAGGCCAACGTCGCGGGAGCGAGCTCGTTTCCCGACTCCGTCGAGACGATCACGCTCTCGCAGCGCGGTGGGGTGACGGTCGGGAGCGGCGTGCGGCGGTACTACCAGACGTACTACCGCAACTCGTCGGGGCTGTGGTGCCCGCCGGAGACGTTCAACGTGACGAACGGGTGGGTCATCGACTGGTGATCCGCGGTCGTGGCGCCCGCTCGGTGCGACCGCTGAGCTTCAGAGCGCTTCGGGGGCTCGGTTCGCGAGCCGCCGGGAGCAGCGCGGGGGCGCCGTGCTCCACCGCGGCCCGTCCGCGCGTCCCGCCCAGCACCACGGGCTTGTATCCGCGCGCCGAGCGCAGGACACTCCCGCCGTGAACACCTTCGAGCTCGAAGCCACCCTGGAGAAGCTCGGTCGTCCGCGCGTGTTGATCGTCGGCGACCTGATCCTCGACCGCTACGTCACCGGCGACGTCACGCGCATCTCGCCGGAAGCGCCGATCCCGATCCTCACGGTGAAGAACTCCGAGGAGCGCCTCGGGGGCGCCGGCAACGTCGCGGCGAACGTCGTCGCGATGGGGGCGGAGGTCGACGTCGTCGGCCTCGTCGGCGACGACGGCTGGGGGCGCGCGATGCGCCAGCTCTTCGAGAAGGAAGGCATCGACACGACCGCGTGCGTCGTCGACGCGTCGCGGCCGACGATCCTCAAGACGCGCATGATGAGCGGGCAGTACCAGATGCTGCGCGTCGACCAGGAGGACGCGCGCACGGCGGGCGGGCCCGCGCTCGACGCGCTCTTGCGCGTGCTCCCCGACCGCGTGAAGCGCGCGCAGGCCGTCGTGCTCAGCGACTACGGCAAGGGCGTGCTCGCGCCGGCCGTGATCCGCTGCGCGATCCTCGAGGCGAAGAAGCACGGGATCCCGGTGCTCGTCGATCCGAAGGGCGACGACTACAAACGCTACGCGGGCGCCACGCTCGTCACGCCGAACCGCAAAGAGGCGGAGCAGGCGCTCGGCCGCAAGCTCGCGCGCATCGAGGACATGCCCAAGGCCGCGAAGGACCTGATGGCGGTCGCGGACCTCGACGCCGCGGTGATCACGCTCGGCGCGGACGGCATCTACCACGAGACGCGGGCCGGCGTCGCGGGCCACGTGCCCGCGCGCGCGCGCCAGGTGTTCGACGTCACGGGCGCCGGCGACACCGTGATCGCGCAGATGGGCTTCTACCTCGGGTGCGGCCTTTCGCTCGGTGTAGCGGTCGAGCTCGCGAACCACGCGGCGGGCATCGTCGTCGCGCGCCTCGGCACGCACGCGGTGACGCGCAGCGAACTGCTCGCCGAACTGCGCGAGCGCAATCAGCACGTCGGCAAGGTCGTGCGCGCGCACGAGCTCGACGAGCTCCTCGCGTCGTGGCGCAAGGCCGGCAAGCGTATCGTGTTCACGAACGGATGCTTCGACGTGCTCCACGTCGGGCACGTGACGTACCTGCGCTTCGCGAAGAGCCACGGCGACGTCCTGCTCGTCGGGATCAACGACGACGCGAGCGTGAAGCGCTTGAAAGGGCCGACACGGCCCGTGAACCCGCTCGACGACCGGATGAGCGTGCTCGCGGCGCTGGAGATGGTCGACGCCGTGACGAGCTTCGGCGAGGACACGCCCGCGAAGATCGTCGAGCGCGTGACGCCGGATGTGCTCGTGAAGGGCCAGGACTGGGCCGACAAGGGCGTCGTCGGCCGCGAGTGGGTCGAAGCGCACGGCGGACGCGTCGTGCTCGCGCCGCTCGTCCCCGGCCGCTCGACGACGAGCATCCTCGACCGTGCGAAGGGCGGGCAGCCGACGAGTTGCTGAGCGCGCGAGCTCGTCAGCTGTTGAGCACCTGCTCGAGCGCCTCGCTCAGCGCCGAGTACGCATCCGACTGCTCGGGCGTCAGCCCGGCCGCGAGCAGGTCGTTCGTCTCGCGCGGGTCGACGGCGATCTCGTAGAACTGGTCCGCGCCGCCGATGCGCAGGAGCTTGTACCGCCCGTCGAGGATCGCGAAGAGCTCGACCAGGTGCGGACCGAACCCGTTCGGCTTGAAGCTCTGCGTGAAGACGCGCGTGCGCGCGCCGACGGCCGCGGGGTTCTCGAGTACGGGGAGGAACGACACGCTGTCGCGGCCCGCGCCCGGCGTCGCCAACGAGACGCCCGCGGCGTTCGCGAGCGTGCGCCACACGTCGACGGCGTGCACGAGCGCGTCCGAGGTGCGTCCGGGACGCGCGACGCCCGCGCCCGCGGCGACGAGCGGAACGCGGATGCCCTGCTCGAAGAGCGAGCGCTTCGCGTGCTGCGGCACGTACGGCGGCTGGATCACCTCGCCGGGCGTTCCGTTGTCGCCGATCAGGAGGACGAGCGTGTTCGCGTTCGTCGCTTCGTCGATCAGCCGGCCGAGCTCGACGTCGACGGCTTCGATGCACGCGTCGTAGACGAGGAGACGCTGCGCCGGCGGGTGCGCGTTCGTGATCGTGTGACCGGGAGCGAGGTTCTCGCGCTCGAGCGCCTGCCTGCGGCGCGTCGACAGGAGCTCGAACGGCGGCACTGCGTACGGCGCGTGCGGCGGGTTGAACGCGACGTACGCGAACCACGGCCGCGACTGCGCGCGGATCCACGCGACCGCGTCGGCGCGTGCGACGCTCGCCTGCCACTGCGTCGTGTCGAACGGCGGCCCGGTGACGAAGCTCGCGGCGCCGTCGACGACGCGGCGCCAGTCGTACATGCCCGTCCCGTTGCCGAAGCCGAGCGTGTTCCCCATGCAGCCCGCGAAGTGCACGTAGCCGTTGCGGTTGGGGTGGAGCTCGTCGCCGTTGCCCCAGGTGAGGTGCCACTTGCCGAATGCGCCGCTCACGTAGTTCGCGGTGCGCAGCATCTCGGGCAGGAACGTCTCGGTGTCGGGCAAGCGGAAGCCGCGGGGGCCGTCTGAGTCGGCGACGTTCGTGCCGAAGCCGGTGCGGAACGCGTAGCGTCCGGTCTGGAGCGCGGCGCGCGTGGGGCCGCAGATCGGCGCGCCGTAAGCGCGCGTGAAGCGCACGCCGTTCGCTGCGAGGGCGTCGAAGCGTGGGGTGGCGGGGTAGGAGGAGGCGAGGCCGTAGGGGGCGAGCTTCTCGACGCCGACGTCGTCGAGGACGATCAGGAGGAGGTTGCGGGGCATGGGGGGGGCTCTCGGTGGGCGCGCGGATCAGGTCGATCGGGAGCGCGCTTGCCAGATGGGGCGACGCGGGGGAAGGGGAGCAACGGAACACATTCGGATGCTTCGCATTCCGGACTCCGTGCAGGCCCGGGCCGGAGGACCGGCCCAGGCCTGCACGGAGTTCAAGGGGCTCTCAGCATCGAGCGTCGCGGGGCTCAGGGGGTTCGTTGGGTGAGCAGGTGTTGCTCGATTGCGCGCAGCATGGTCGCGCGCCAGTGTCGGTTCTGCTCGGGGGGAGGTCAGGCCGTGGCGGGCGCGTGGGTAGAGCATCAGGTCGAAGTCCTTGTTCGCCTTCTGCAGCTCGTTCGCGAGACGCAGCGTGTTGCCCGGGTGCACGTTGTCGTCGATCGCGCCGTGGGCGAGCACGAGCGTGCCGGTGAGGTTCTTCGCGGCCTTCTGCACGGACGTCTTCGCGTAGCCCTCGGGGTTGTGCTTGGGCGTCTTCATGAAGCGCTCGGTGTAGATCGAGTCGTACTCGTCCCACTCCGTGACGGAGCCGCCCGCGATGCCGAGGCGGAAGCGCTTCGAGTGCGTCAGCGCGTAGCTCGTGATGAACCCGCCGTAGCTCCAGCCCGAGAGCGCGATGCGCGTCTCGTCGACGAAGCCCTGCTTCACCAGCCAGTCGAGCCCGTCCTCGATGTCCGCGAGCTCCGTCACGCCCAATTGCTGGTAGCACGGCCACGCGGACACGGCGCCGCGGCCGCTCGCGGTCCGGTTGTCGCAGACCCACACGACGACGCCCTTCTGCGCGAGCAGTTGGAAGAACATCAGGTCGCGGCCCCACTTGTTCGCCACCTGCGGCGCGTGCGGGCCGGCGTACGTGTGCTGGAACACCGGGTACTTCCGCGCGGGGTCGAAGTCGGGCGGCTTCACGAGCATCGCGGGCATGCGGAAGCCGTCGCGCGTCGGGACCTCGAGGAACTCGGGTTTCGCGTAGACGTGCTCGGCGAGCGCGGGGACCGGGTTCGCGTCGACGACGCGCTCCTCCTTCCCGTCGGCGGCGTGCACGCGCACCTCTTGCGGCGTCGATGCGTCGCTCCACGTGTCGAGGAAGCGCGCGTAGCCCGGGCTGAAGTTCGCGACGTGCGTGCCTTCGCGTTGCGTCAGACGTTCGAGGCCGCTGCCGTCGAGCTTCACGCGGTACGCGTCGCCGCCGATCGCAGAATGCTCCGTGCCCGACCAGTACACCCAGCCGTTCCGCTCGTCGACGCCGTGCAGCGTGCGCACCTCGAACGCGCCCTTCGTCACGCGCGCGAGCTCCTTGCCGTTCGCGTCGTAGCGGTAGAGGTGCTTCCAGCCGTCGCGCTCGCTGAACCACAGGAACGAGCCGTCGGCGAGCCACGTCGGACTGCCGTGGTTGTCGACCCACGCCGGCGTCGTCTCGCGCACGAGCTGCGACGGCTTGCCCGTCGCGTCGACGCGACAGAGCTCGAGCCACGTCTGCTCGCGGTCCTGCACGGAGAAATGCAGCTCGTCCTTCGGCGACCACGCGACGTCGACGACGAGCGGCTCGGCGTCCTTCCACACCGACAGGTCGACCCACGTCGTCCCCGATGCGTCCGCGCGCGCGACGCCGAGCTGCACGAGCGGGTTCGTCTCGCCTGCGCGCGGGTAGGGCGACGCCTCGACGACGATCGGCTCCTGGACGTCGTCGACGAGCGTGTAGATCGGCACGCCCGTCTCGTCGAGGCGCAGGAACGCGACCTTCGTCGAGTCCGGGCTCCACCAGTGCGCGCCGAAGTTGCCGCGGCCGTAAACCTCCTCCTGGTAGAGCCAGTCGAGCTTGCCGTTGAGCACCTTCGCGCTGCCGTCGTTCGTCAGGCGGCGCTCGGCGACGGGCGCGACGTCGACGACCCACAGGTCGTTCGCGCGCACGAAGGAGACGCGCTTCCCGTCGGGGCTGAAGCCGAAGTTCTCCTCTTCGACGTCGGGCGAGTCCGTGAGCCTCACCGCGCGGTCGGCGGCGAACGCCCAGTACCAGAGGTCCTGCTTCCACGCGAAGACGACGGCCTTCCGCGCGCGGTCCATACGCCCGGCGTCCGCGAGCGCGGCGGGGAGCGCCTGCTCGCGCTTCAGGCCGGGCAGCGCAGCGAGCGCGGCCTCGACCTTCGCCGGCGCGACGAAGGGCGCGCTCGCGCCGGTGACGGCGTCGACGGCGAGCCAGCGCAGCTCCTTCGTCTCGGGATCGGTGCGCGGCCACAGGTAGCGCGCGTCGTCGAGCCACACGAGGTTCGTCGGCGGGCGTCCGGAGAAGTCGACCTTGCCCGCGCCCGACGGCGTCGTGCCGTAGAGCGCCTCGAAGGTGACGGGCTTCTTCCCGGCGACGGTCGCGGGGCGCGTGCCCTCGGGCGCGGAAGCGCACGCGGCGACGAGGAGTGCTCCCGCCGAGGTCGCGAGCCAACGCAGTGGCGTCCGCGGGTCGTGGGGAAGCGGGGAAGGGGAGAGCAGGGTCGGTTTCGGCGTCATGGGGGACCTGCGCGGCAGCATAGCGCGACCCGCCACGAGCCCGGGACGGAACCACGGTGGCGCGTCCGCTGCGGGCGGAAGTGCCGCCGACGCAGAGCGGTCCCGCGCGATCCGACTGCATCCCGCCCGCGTCGTGCAGAGTCTTTCAGCGCGAGCGCACCCGGGTCGGACGGCGCGCGACGCGGAGCACGAGCGCCGTGCGAAACGGCGCGTCGGGAGTCCTGCACGAGCCTCCGGTCCACCGACGCGAGACGAACCCATGAACGACGCCGCCTTCCGCAACCTCACCCGCCTCGTCACCCTGCTCGCCGCCGGCGCGGCGCTCCTCTCGCTCGGGGGCTGCGTCTGGCCGAAGTGCTGACGCACCGCGCGCTCTGCCCCGAAGCGCCGCGTGTCCCGCTGGACCGCGGCGCCTTTTCGGGCCCCGAGGGACGGTCCGGCGTCGGAGTTCCCGCCCGGACCGCTCGGGCGGCCTCCCTCGAGCCTGGGCCGCAAGTTCGCGTACCCCAGGGCCTTGGAGCCGGCCCGTTGCGGCCTGCTAGCCGCGCCGCTACACCATTCGGCCTCCAAAACCCGTTCAGTCGGGATACCGAACTCCTAGACCGCCATGCTCAACCTCGCCCTCCACCCCGTCCTTGCCCTCGCCCTCCAGACCCCGCCCGCGCCGGCCGCGGGCACCTCGAACGAGCTCGTCGGAGCCCTGATGGGCCTCCTGCTCGGCATCATCCAGCTGATCATCGGCCTCTCGATCGCCGCGTTCGCGATCAACAAGGGCTTCGCGATCGTCGGCAAGATGCTCGAAGGCATCAACATCTGGGCGGAGGTCAAGAAGAAGAACATCGCGGTCGCCGCGCTCGGCGCCGGCGTCGTGATCAGCTACACGAACGTGATCGGCTCGGGCATCGAGGCGATGACGAAGGGCGTGGGCAACCTCGCCAACCTCGACTGGAGCGCGGGCCTCTCCGCGATCATCGGGGGCGTCTTCAGCCTAGTCATCGCGCTGCTCGTCGCGAGCTTCGCGATCACCGTCACTTTCCGCGTCATGGACAAGCTGACGACGGACATCAACGAGAAGGACGAGTTCCGCAACAACAACATCGCGATCGGCGTCGTCTACGCCGGCATCATGATCGGCGTCTCCGGTCTGATCGCCGCCGGCGTCTCGGGCATCGGCGCCCGCGTCGCCGACCTCGTGAACGCGATCCTCTGATCCCACGAGCGCACGCGAAGAGCGCGCGGCGGCCCCCGGGCCACCGCGCGCTCTTCCCTTTTCCCCCGTACCACGCAGCCCGCCTCTCGCCCGCCAGTCCCTCTCCGCACCGCACCCCGCACCCCCGTTCTCTCCCCGCACCGGACAGCGCGCCCCGGGCCGCAAGCTCCCACCCGCTCCCACTCTCCCAACAGAACTCCGTGGAGCCGCGGGCCGGTCCTCCGGCCCGCGGCTCCACGGAGTCCGGGATGCGAAGCACCCGAATGTGTTCCTTGGCTTCCATCCCGCCGCTCTCGCTCATCCGGCAGAACCGCCCGCCGTCCCCATCTCTGCTACCCTCGACCGCGTGAAGCCCGTCACCCTCCTTGCCACGCTCGCCACCTTCGCCGCCGGCCTCGGCGTCGGCCTGTGGCTCGCCGCGCACCCCGACCCGTCCCCCGAAGAAGCTCCCACCGCCCCCCTCCACGCCTCACCCTCCACTTCGCGCGCCAACGACCACGCCCCCTCGCCGCTCGTCACCCCACCCGCGCCCGCTCGCCTCCGCGATCCGCTCCACGCCCTCCAACTCACCGCGCGCCTCGCCGACCGCGCGACGAACGCTCCGCTCGCCGACGCCGACCTCGCGCTCGTCGAACCCGCCCCGCCGCCGCGCGAGGCCGCCCCCGACGCTCCACCCGCGCTCGAGGCGCGACGCCTCACCGAATTCGGCCGCGCGCGCTCGACCCCGGACGGTCGCGTCACCCTGACGATCACGAACGCACCCCGCGACCTCGCCGCGCTCCCGCTGGCGCTCGCGCTCGAAGCTCCCGGACACGTCGCGCGCATGCAGACCTTCGAGCTCGATACGTCCCGCACCGACCTCGGCTTCCTCTTCCTCGACGCCGAACCCAGCCCCGGCGTCGTCCTCACCGGCAGCGTGCGCAACGGGAACCGCGGCCCCGCCGGCGACGCGCTCCTCCTCCTCGGCAGCGACCCGCTCTACCCGCTCGCGGACGCGCGGCCCGTCGGACGCACGAGCGCCGCGGGCGAGCTCGAGCTCGACGCGCTCGTGCAACTCTCCGATCGCCACGTCGTCCAGCAGCTCTTCGCGCTGACCGAAGACGGACTCGCGTGGACCGAGGTGCGCATCGCGGCGGCCGCGCGCGAGCTCGACCTCGGCGTGCTGCGCCCCGCTCCGACGCAGCGCGTCGTCGTGCGCGTCGTCGATGAATCCGGCCGGCCCGTCGGCGCCGCGCCCGTCGAGGCGCGCGCACGCTTCTATCCGCTCGCGGGCCTGTTCGACGCGGACGAGCCCGGCTTCACGCCGGACGCGCGCGTGCTCGCGCTCTTCCAGGCGCGCACGGACGCCTTCGGGCACGCGTGGTTCGAGCACCTCCCCGCGCCGCACGCGTCGGGCATCTACGAGTTCGTGAGCTCGGTGCCCGAGCTCGGGCGCGGTACTGCGCTGCTCGAACGCTCGGGCGAAGCCGCGGAAGCGTCGGTGACGATCACGCTCGGCTCGCTGCGCTGACGCGGGGGCCGCGGAGCCACTCGCCCGCGTCGATTCCGCGCGTGCACCGCGCCGGCTCGCGCTTTACCTTCACGCGCCGTGCTCGAACTCTCCTGCACCGTGCGCGGCTGCGGCGCGCCCCTCGCGCTCCGCGAGTGCGTGCTCGCGTGCCCGCGCGGCCACGCGTTCGACCGCGCGAAGAGCGGTTACTGGAACCTGCTCCAGCCGCAGGACCGCCGCTCGCTCGACGCGGGCGACTCGAAGGACGCGGTCGAGGCGCGCCGGAGATTGTTCGAGAGCGGGCTCTTCGCGCCGTGGATCGAAGAGCTCGCGCGCACGCTCGAGCGCGCGGGCGTCGAGCGCGGCGCGCGGACGCTCGACGTCGGCTGCGGCGAGGGCTCGATCCTCGGCGCGCTCGCGCCGCGCTTCGCGTTCGACGCGTGCGGCCTCGACCTCTCGACGCGCGCGGCCGAGCTCGCGGCGCGCGCGCATCCGTCGATCACGTGGGTCGTCGCGAACGGCGACCGCCGGCTCCCGATCGTCGACGGCGCGCTCGACCTGGTGTTCACGATCACGGCGCGCCGCTCGCCCGCGGAGTTCGCGCGCGTGCTGCGACCGGGCGGCCTCGCGCTCGTCGCGCTGCCGGGCGCGGACGATCTCGCCGAGCTGCGCGCGGCGGTGCTCGGCGAGGCCGTCGACCTCGCCGCCGAGAGGGACGCCGCCGCCGAGTTCGCCGGGGCGTTCGACGTCGTCGACCAGCAGCGTTTCGCGTACTCCGTGAGCGTGGAACCCGGTCGGCTGACCGACCTTCTCGCCGCAACCTACCGCGGCGCGCGCAAGGGCCGCGAAGAGCGCGCGGAGGAGCTCGCGGCGCGCGGCGAGCTCGCGTTGACGCTCTCGTGGCGTGTGATCGTGCTCGCGCGCCGTGCGTGAGGGCTCACCAGCCGATCACGCGGTACAGCCAGTCGTACGCGAGCTCCCACGGCAGCGGGGTCGCGCCGAGGTACAGGTGGAACGAGCACTCCGACTGGCCGTGCGCTTGCAGGTCCAGCGTCAGCTGGTACCCGAGCCAGCCGTCGTGCAGGTTGAAGAGCGGCGGCACGTTCACGGGGACCTTGTAGAAGGAGATCGTCGGCACGGTCTGCGCGTTGGGGCGCTCGAGCCACCACAGCGCGGACGCTGCTTCGCGCTCGGCTTGAGGCACAGCGACGAACGTCG
Source organism: Planctomycetota bacterium (assembly GCA_016714045.1). Classification (GTDB taxonomy): domain Bacteria; phylum Planctomycetota; class UBA1135; order UBA1135; genus JADJNY01. The sequence goes on from JADJNY010000003.1 coordinate 542,619, forward strand.
CGGAGCTGAACGGGTGGATCGTGATCGCGCTGTCGACGAAGTGGCGCCAGTCGCTCTCGCAGCGATCGTTCAGGAACGCGTTCAGGCGGCTCGACGCATGCTCGTTCGGGTCCGCGCTCGCGGGGTTCGCGCGGTCGCGACCGTACGCGAGCAGGCCGAGCACGAACGCGCCCGACGACGTGCCGTACCCGACGATCGCGTTCGGGTCGACGTGCCACGCGGCCGCGTTCGCGCGCAGGAGCTGGACGACGTAGCCCGCGTCGCGCGCCATCTCCGCGCCGTACACGCCCGACGGACGCTGGCGATAGCGCACGGCGACGATCGCGTAGCCGCGGTCTTGGAGCTCGACCCACGGCGACGCGGAGAGGTCGACGAACTCGGTGTTCAACTCCTCGAAGCCGCCGCCGTGCACGAACAGGACGACCGGCGCCGCGCTCTGGCCCGCGACGGAGGCGGGCGGCGCGTGGAAGTCGAACACGTTGCGCGGACCGAAGGGCGCATAAGGGACGTCCATCTGGCTCGACGGTCCGGCCCACGGGACGTGCGCACGTCGGCGCTGGAGCACGTGCGGGTCGCGCGCGCCGCCCTGCGGTGCGGCCGCGGCGGCCGTGCACGCGAGCGGTGCAGCGGGATCAGGCGGCGTCGCCTGCGGGGCGGCGGACTGCGATGGCGGGGTTCGCGAGTCGGCGGGGCAGGCGGCGAGCGACGTGGACAGCGCGGTCCACACGAGGAGCGAGAAGGCGAGCATGCGAGGTCTCCCAACGCCGGTGGATTCCGGCGTGGGACCCAGGATCGCGGGATCGCCGACGAACGGCCAGCTCCTCTTCCCGCCCCGTGGCCGCTCCCGCGCGTTTCGCCTACGCTGTGCGCCCCCCAAGGAGACCGACCCCGATGTTCTTCGCGCTCACCACGACGCTCTTCGCCGCGCTCCCGCCCGCTCCCGCGCAGGGCACGCACCCCTTCTCCGTCCAGGACATGCTCGCGATGGAGCGCCTGAGCGACCCCCAGGTCTCGCCCGACGGGTTCTGGGTGCTCTTCAACGTGCGCACGACCGACGTCGAGGCCAACAAGGGCCGCATGGACCTCTGGCTCTGCGCCGTCGACGGCTCGAACCTGCGGCGCGTCACCGAGCACGAAGGGAACGAGACGAACCCGCGCTGGATGCCGGACTCGAAGACCTTCGTGTACCTCGCGACGAAGAGCGGCAGCTCGCAGGTCTGGCGCCAGTCGATCGAGGCCGAAAACGACGCGAAGGCGGAGCAGCTCACGAACCTCCCGCTCGACGTCGACAACGTGCTCGTGTTCCCGGACGGCAAGCGCCTCCTGCTCACGATGGAGGTCTACCCCGACATCGCGGGCGACGGCGCGCTCGCCGAGACCGCGCGGCGCGACGCGGACCAGGCGAAGAAGAAGGTGCAGGCGAAGGTGTACGAGAGCCTGCTCTTCCGTCACTGGGACACGTGGGAAGACGGGAAGCGGAGCCACGTCTTCGCGTGGGAGATCGGCGGGAAGGCGCCCGTCGACCTGATGCCCGGCATGGACGCCGACGCGCCGACGAAGCCGTTCGGCGGCGCGGAGGAGCTCGCGATCTCGCCCGACGGCAACGAGGTCGTCTTCGCCGCGCAGATGATGACGCGCGACGCGGCGTGGTCGACCGACGTCAACCTGTGGAGCGTGCCCGCGAAGGGCGGCGTGCCGCCGAGGAATCTCACGGCCGAGAACAAGGCGCTCGACAACGGTCCCGCGTTCTCGCCCGACGGGAAGACGCTCGCGTACCTCGCGATGGCGCGCCCGGGCTACGAGTCCGACCGCCAGCGCATCGTGCTCCTCGATCGCGCGAGCGGCGCGCGCACCGTGCTCGCCGAGAGCTGGGACCGCTCCGCCGGCGGCATCACGTGGTCGAAGGACGGCAAGACGATCTTCACGGCCGCCGACAACGTCGGGAACAAGGCGCTCTTCGCGATCGACGTCGCGAGCGGCAAGGTGAAAGCGATCGTCGAGAAGGGCACGAACGACGCGCCGCGCGAGATCGCGGGCGGCCGCGACCGCGTCTTCCTGCAGGACTCGCTTGCACTCGCCGGCCGAGCTCTACTCCGTCGCGCCGGAAGGCGGCATGCCGAAGACCGTCACCGCGATGAACGCGAAGCGCGTCGCGGCCGCGCGCATGGGGGACTACGAGCAGTTCTCGTTCCCCGGCTGGAACAAGGAGACCGTCTACGGCTTCGCGATGAAGCCCGCCGACTTCACGCCGGGTCGCAAGTACCCGGTCGCGTTCCTGATCCACGGCGGCCCGCAGGGGAGCTTCGGCGACCACTTCCACTACCGTTGGAACCCGCAGGCCTACGCGGGCGCCGGCTTCGCGGTCGTGTTCATCGACTTCCACGGCTCGACGGGCTACGGCCAGGCGTTCACCGACTCGATCCGCGGCGACTGGGGCGGCAAGCCGTACGAGGACCTGATGAAGGGCCTCGACTTCGCGCTCGGCAAGTACGACTGGATGGACGCGACGCGCGTCGCGGGCCTCGGCGCGTCGTACGGCGGCTACATGATCAACTGGATCAACGGCCAAACGGATCGCTTCAAGGCGCTCGTGTGCCACGACGGCAACCTCGACGAGCGCATGGCCTACTTCGACACCGAGGAGCTGTGGTTCCCGGAGTGGGAGCACGGCGGCACGCCCCACGACAACCCGGCCGGCTACGCCAAGCACAACCCGATCGATCTGGTCGCCAACTGGAAGACGCCGACCCTGGTGATCCACGGCGCGAAGGACTTCCGCGTCGTCGACACGCAGGGGATGAGCACGTTCACCGCGCTGCAGCGCAAGGGCGTGCCGTCGAAGTTCCTGTGGTTCCCCGACGAGAACCACTGGGTGCTCAAGCCGCAGAACTCGATCCTGTGGCACGCGACGGTGCTCGAGTGGATCGACCGGTGGTGCCGCTCGGCGGCGGGCGAGACGGTCCCGGCGTCGTCGGGACGGTGAGCGCGCTGCGCCGCAGCGCACTCGACGCGTGATGAGGACGATGCTCGGCCGCACGGCCCTCGCGACATGCGGCGCGCTCGTGCTCGCCGGCGTGCTGGAGGCCCTGCTGCTCCTCGCCGGCTTCGCGCACGCGCGCGCGCCGGAGCCCTTCGAGCGCGCCTTCGCCGGCGGCCGCGTCGACGGGTACCGCTTCCTCGAGCGCGACCTGCGCGAGCTCTGGCGCACGGTCCCCGGCGCGCGCGTGCCGTGGAGCGGCGACGTGCTCGACGCGCACGGATTCCGCGGCGCCGCGCCCGCGCCCGAGCGCGCGTCCGGCGTCGCGCGGATCGCGGTCCTCGGCGGTTCGGCGGCGATCGGCCGCGGCGTCGGCGCCGAGGAGACGTTCGGACACGTCGCGGCGCGCGAGCTCGACGCGCGCGGCATCCCGTGCGAAGTCGTCGAAGCGGGCGTGCCGAACGCGACGCTCGTGCAGGCGCGCGCGCGCTGGGTCCGTGCGCTGCACGCGTGGAAGCCCGACGTCGTGCTGCTCGCGTTCAGCGGCTTCGAGGAGCACGCGCCGGCGCTCGGCGCGAGCGACGTCGAGCTCGCGCGCACCGGGCCGCCGGCCGAACCCGGCCCGCTCGTGCGGCTCGCGCGCGGCTCGAAGCTCGGCGCCTTCGGCGCGTGGATCGCCTCCGGGTGCTCGTCCGCGCCCGAGGCCGCGGGCGACGCGGGCGCGGATCCCGCGGGCGACCCCGCGTGGCCGGGCGCGCGGCGCGTCGCGATCGACGACGTGCGCGCGGAGCTCGACGAGCTCGCACGCCTCGTCCGCGCGGAGGGCGCGGAGCTGGTGCTCGTGGCGCTGCCCGCGCGCCCGCCCGCGGCGCGCGCGGCGCCCGTGCTCGAACGCTACGCGAGGGCCGCGGAGTCGGCCGTCGCGGAGCTCGGGATCGCGCGCGTCGACGGCCGCGCGCTGTTCGCCGCGGCGGTCGCGGAGGGAGCCACGTACCAAGACCTGTTCGCGGGGCCCGCCGAGCCCGCGCAGCTCGGCCACGCGCGCCTCGGCCGCGCGGTCGCGGAGCTCCTCGCCGACCGGCTCGCGCGCCGCTGAGCCGCGCGCGCGTAGGATCCACGCAGCGCATGCCGCCCTCTCCGCGAACCCGAAGTCGAGTGCTCGCTCGCGCGGCGCTCGCGATCGTCACGCCGCTCGCGTTCGCGGGGCTCACGGAGCTCGCCGTCGTCGCGTCGGGCTTCGAGTACCCGCCGGACACGAGCCCGATCAGCGTGTTCGTCCCCGAGGGCGAGGTCGAGGGCAAGAAGCTCCACGAGCGCGACGCGCGCGAGCTGTGGCGGCCGGTCTCCGGCGCGCTCGTGCCGTGGGGCCGCGACGTGCTCGGCGGCGACGGCTTTCGCGGGCCGGAGCTCGAGCGCGAGAAGACACCGGGCACGCTGCGCGTCGCGACGCTCGGCGACAGCTCGACGTTCGGCTTCGGCGTGCGCTTCGACGAGTGCTGGGCCGCGCAGGTCGCGCGCGAGCTCGTGGACCGCGGCCTGCGCGCGGAGGTCCTCGACGCGGGCGTGATCGGCGCGACGGTGCGCATGGGGCTCGAACGGTGGAGCGCGCGCGTGCGCGAGTTCGCGCCCGACGTCGTCGTGCTCGCCTACGGCGCCGTCAACGAGCACGCGGCGTCGATCGGCCAGCCGGACGACGTCCTCGTGCGCGAGCTCGCGTTCCAGCGCGGCGCGTTCGGCGGCTTCGCCGAGCGACTGCGCGCGGAGAGCCGGCTCGTGCAGCTCGTCGCGTGGTGGCTCGACGAGGCGCGCGGCGGGCGCGCGAAGCTCGAGCAGGATCGACGCGAAGCGCGCGCGTGGATCGCGCGGAACCAGGCGGACATCGGACGCACGGACTGGCGCGGTGAGCGGCGCGTCTCGGTGGAGGAGTACGCGCGCTTCCTGCGCGAGCTCGTGGAGCGCGTGCGCGCGGACGGCGCGCGCGTCGTGCTGCTCGCCCCGGGGCGGCAGTCCGTCGTCGAACAGGAGAAACCCGTGCTGCTCGAGTACACGCGGGCGACCGTCGACGCGGCGCGCGAGCTCGGCGTGCCGCTCGTCGACGGGCGCGCGGCGATGGGGGCGTCGGGCGCGGAGTACGACGCGCTGTATCTCGACCACTACCACCCGACGCCCGAGGGGCACCGGCGTCTCGCTCGCGCGCTCGCCGACGCGATCACGCCGCTCGTGAAGTGACGAGCCTCCGGCCGCTCGTCGAGTGACGACCCTCCGGATGAGCGGACCGCACGCGCGGCCGCGCGGTGCCGCGATCGACGCAGGGCATGCGGGGCGCGGAGTTCCCCGGGGGCGATCGCCTCGTTCGCGTTCGGCTGGCGAGGATCGGGCGGGGACGGAGCCACCTCCTCGTGAGCGTCGTCCGTGCGGCCCTGACCACTGCGGCGCTGCTGCTTCCGGTCGAGGGCTCCGAGGGCGCCAACCTGCCCGCCGAGGGCGCGCGCGCAGGACCCGAACACGTGAGCGCGGCACCTCGAAATCGTCGAAGTGCCGCGCCTGGACCGTGCGACGACGTGCGCCCCGCGTGGGGCGTGCATCTCAAAACTCGGCCGTGATCACCCAGCTCTGTTGGGTGGTCACCGGGAGCCCCGTCGCGAAGTCGAGGACGGTGACTTCCGCCAGGATCTGAAGGGGATTGCCGTCGCAAGGAGCTGCGGCATGGAAGATGGATAGCGAACTCGGAGCGCTCGAGTATGGGACCAGGAACGCGATGCCCGTGTAGGTGAACGTCGGCGGAGGCTGGGTCATGGACGGCGGGCCCGCGCTCACGTGGAACGTGACGAACGTCAAGCCCGTCGGAACCGTCTGCACTCCCGTGACCTGGTAGTTCATGAAATCCGTACTGAGCGGACTCTGCGAGTCAAAGGAGTCCTCGGGAAGGCTTGTCCGGAAGATGGACAACCCGAGCGTGCCCTCACCGACGAAGGTGCCGTTCAGCGGTAGGCCAGCCACGGCATTCGTCGTCAGCGGCGGAACTTCCGGACCGTCCGGATCGAAGGAGCAAGTCGACTCCACATCGTCGGGATCGCCATGCTCCGGCCCGCGGAGGCCTGCGAGTGCAGACAGGGGGCCGGGCTGCGGATCGGCAGGCGACAAAAGGGTGGTCGCGGGGCAGTTCACGGACGTCGCCGCCAGCGGCGGGCTCCCGTGTCCGCGCTGAAAGACGAGGAATTGATCGACCGCGTTCTCCGGTTCGCCGGGGACGTCGCGGGCAAGCGAGAAGATCACGCGTTCTTGCGCGGCGATCTGGCTCGTCGCGGGCGCGTTGTAGACGGACAGCGCGTCGATCTCGATGTCTGCCGACATCAAGTTCTCGTTCGGGCCGCCCTGGAACAGATCCAGCTTCGTGTAGGCGATCGTGGGCACCGACCACGCACCCGCGCTCCAAGTCATCCGGCAGATGTCGGACGGCGTGACCTGTTTGGACTGACCGGACACAGTCGACCAGCTGATCGGGCCGTTGGCGGCAAGCCACGCGCGACTCAACGTGAAGTAGAACTTGTCTCGAACGGACGCCAGGACCCCAGCCGTGTTTTGCGGATCGGTCGAGATCACGCCCATCCCGTAGTCGAGGTTGTGCACGATTCCCCCCTGAGGGAGTCCGAGTTGGGTGTGCGTCGCTTCGACTTGCACGGTGTTGCCGAGGTTCTGGTTCAGGCCAGTTGGACCCTCGGGGTAGTAGGAGAAGATCTCTCCGGATACCGAACCGAACTGCGCCACTCGATTCGCGATCACGCTCCCCGAGAGGCCGCTCGCCCCGGGCTTCAAGCCGAACGTAACGACGAACCACTGCGTGGTCGCCATCTGCACGAGTCCTTGGTTGTCGACGACGGGGATCACGTCCCCGCCTGTGGACGTACTGCCGAAGATCGGGACCGAAGTCGGTGGCACGGGGAAGCCCCAGTTCGCCGTCAACTGCGCGACGCTGTAGTTCGGGTGGTTCGCAGTCGCTTGGCCGAACTTGCGCACGGTCCAGCTGGTCGGGAGCGAGTTCGCGACCTGCGGCGCTCGGATTTGAATCTGGTTCAGGTTGCCCGCGCTGACGCCGGCCGAGGTCGTCGTGCCCAGCGCCCAGTTCGAAAGGGGGCCCATGACGCTGGAGACTTGCGGTGTGGGTGCCAGAGCGGCCGCAGGGGCCGCGAGGGCGGCCAGCGATGCGAGGCTCCGAAGGAAGCGACTCGTTCGAAGGAGCGGATTCATGGGAGGTACGTTCAGGAGTCGAGGTGAGGATGGAGTGCCAGGAATCAGGAGCAAGGTCCTTCGGGGAGGAGCTAGCGGCGGACCGCCGCCGGGGTTCCCTCTCCGAATGATCGAAGGAGTCGCTGCACGGCGCTCGCGCCTGCTGCGTCTAGTGTCTTGGGCATGTGGTTCACGACCAACCCGCGGCGCCACCAGTTCTCCGGCTCGGCGCGCGCCCAGTCCGCCAGCGCGGGAAACAGTGCGGCGGCGTCCGACTCCCCGAGCGCCTCGGCGATGCGGAAGGCCGTATTCACGACCTTTCCCTTCTCGTCGTGCGTACGGTCCGGGATCCGTGCGAAATGCTCGCGTGCCCGGGCGAGTTCGCGGGCCTTGGTCGGGACGTCGTCGCGATCGTGCGCAGCCAACGCCGCGTACGTCGCGACGGTCGCGCTCCAAAGATCGATCCACGCCGGCGGGCGAGGGTCGAGCCGCGGATCGGCCTCGCGCACGATGCGCTGCGCCTCGTCGAACCGCTCGTCGGCGATTTCCACCCAGATGAGATCCTGCACGAGCTTCGGGTAGTTCGGGCGGAGCTCAAGGGCGGCGGTGAGGTGCTGTCGCGCCTCGGGCAAGCGATGCAGAGCGAGCGCGCAGTATCCCGCGTTGATCATCAGCACGTACGATCGCGGCGCGAGCGCGAGGCCCTCCTCGGCGGCGCTCAACGCCTCCTGGTGGCGACCCTGGGCGGAGAGGAGACGGCCTGCGATGTGGGCCGTCATCGCAGTTCGGCCTCCCATGCGGGCTTCCAGCCGGACGAGCTCCGCATAGCGTTCGAGGGCCAAACCCCGCCGGTCCGGAATGCTCAGCCCGTCGAAGCTGGTGGCGAGCAGGCTCATCTCCTCGGCGTGCGGGATGCTCCGCACGCCGGGCTCGGCCAGGATGGGCAACGCGTCCCCCGCGCGGCCCGCGCGGACCAAGTGAAACGCGTGGATGTACCGCTCGACAGGGAGCACGGGTTGAGGCAAGCCGTCCAGCTCGATCCCCGTAGCACTGGCCGAGTACTGCGCGGCGAGAGCGCGCGCGTAGGGCGTGTCTACGAACCCCGCGACCTCCGCCATGTCCTGTGCGGCTCCGCGGGCATCGCCGTGGTCCCAGCGGAAGACGGAGCGGAGCAGCAGCGTCGGTAGCGGTTCCGGGGCGACCTCGTGAGCCTGGTCGAGCAGGCGTTCGATGTCCGCCCGGTCCGAATCGAAGCGCTGCACACGGTTCGCAGCGTCGAGGAGCCCCAGGTTCGGCGGGATGTGGCGGGAGAGCTCCGCGAACCGGGCACGCCGTCGACCCAACTCGTGCTCGCGCCAGGCCCGCGCTCCGATGGCGGCTCCCGCCACCACTCCGACCACGACTACGGCGAGCGCAGCGCCCATCGCCGCGCGCGAGCGTGCGATGCGGCGCGCGAGGCGCTCCACCTTTGAAACCGGGCGCGCGCTCACCGGCCGGAACTCGAGGAACGCGCGCAAGTCGGCTTCGAACGCAGCGGCGGACGGAAAGCGTTCGGTCGGTCGCCGGTGCATGCCTTTGTCGAGGATCGCCTGGAGATCTCGGGGGAGTCCGGGGCGGATCTCGGTCGCGGGCACCGGATCGCGCGTCGCGAGCGCCGCGAGCACCTGCGTCGGCGTTCCCTCGTACGGCGGACGGAGCGTGAGAAGGTGGTAGAGCGTCGCCGTCAGGCTGTAGACGTCGCTCGCCGCCGTGCGCCGGCCGTCGCGCTCGAGCGCTTCGGGAGGCAGGTAGCACGGCGTGCCGAGACTCGTCGCCGCGCGCGTGACCGTGCTGCCTTCGTCGAGGAGCGCGATGCCGAAGTCGAGCAGCGCGGGACGTCCGTCCCGCCGCACGCGGACGTTCGAGGGCTTTACGTCTCGGTGGAGAACGCCCGCCTGGTGCACCGCCTCGAGGCCGCCGGCGAGCTCCGCAACCCAACGCACCACCGTGCGCAACCAGCTCGATTCGCCGCGGCGCGCGAGACCGAAGCGCTCCTCGATCCATGCGTTCGAATCCCCGGCCGACTCGCTGGTTCGGCGATGCGCGCTCTCGAGCAGGTCCGACAGCGACGTACCGTCGACGAACTCCATCACGAGGTAGACCTGGTCGTCCTCGGTCCGTCCTCGATCGTGGAGCGCGGCGACGGCGGGGTGCTGCACGGCGGCCATCGAGCGCGCCTCGCGGGCAAAGCGCTCGAACGCCTGCTTGGGCGGCATGAGACCGTGCCGGACGACCTTGCACGCCACGCGGCGGCGCAGCTCTAGGTCCTCCGCGCGGTACACGACGCCCATCGCGCCCGCTCCGACGCGCTCAGCCAGGCGGAAGCGCTGGTCGAGCACGCGACCGACCAGGGGATCGTTGGCGGCGCCGTTGACGAGGAGGTCGGGCAGCGCGGCCGCCCGACCGACGAGCGCTCCGATCTCTGCGCGGAGCTCGGGCCGATCGGCGCACGCCACGTCGAGCCAGTCCTCGCGGCCGGAATCACGCAGTTCGAGGGCGGTCGCGACCCGCTTGCGCAGGGCTTCCGCGTGCGCGTGCTCGACCTCGGAGCCGGTATCCCGGTCGGCCAAGGTCACCGCGCCCCCTTGAACCAGATCAGCAGCCGGGCCTGCGCGTCGAAGTAGGCCCGGCGTGCAGCGGACTCCGATCCGTAGCCGAGCTGTTCGGCGAGCTCCTGGAAGCTCGCGAGGCCGTCCATGCGGGCCCGCAGGAGGTGTTGCTCGCGCGGCTCGAATCGGGACAGCGCGTCCTGGAGCGCCGCGAGGTCGTCCGAGCGCATCGCCGCTTCCGCCGGGTCGGGCTCCGCGCCTTCGGTGTCGAAGTCGGTGTCGAGGCGCAGGTTGCGGCGCGCGTCGCGTCGCGACGCCTCGTGGAAGCGGAGCGCGTCGATGATCCGGTGGTGCACGACGGCCGCGAGGTAGCCGATGAACGCCTCGTCCGTCGTGCCCTGGAACGCCCGAAGGTCTTGCAGCACGCTCTCGAATACCGACTGGACGACGTCGCCCGTGCTGAAGTGCGCGTTCAGCCAGGTCCGCCCGCGCCGCAAGTCGGAGTCGAGGCGGTGGTGCACGAGCTGCTGCACGGCCGGGTAGAAGCGCCGGGCGAGCTCTTCCATCGCGTCGCGATCGCCCGCGCGCGTGCTCCAGGGTGCGGAGGAACTGCGTCGGGTCGCTCACTGCAGGAATCGTAGCTCGGAAGGCCATGTTCGGAGGGGGCGCTCGTGAAACCCGTTTCGCTCCCTCGGTTGGGCGAAAAAGCCGGGCTCGGGCACCGGACTTTCCTCGAAATCCCGGGGCTTCGAACCGAGGGGGGGCGGCCGGGGCCGCCAGCCGTCGCCCGTCCGGGCGACGGACCGCCGGCGCAGCGATATCCTTGTTGGACAGGAAATTGGATCCAAGATCGCGAAGTTAGTTGTTCAGATCCTGGAACTTGATCTAGCGGCCGATAGATTCGTACTAACGGCCGCGAGCCGTCCTCCCACCGCACTCCGACGAAACCGACCATGGCCACCACCCCGACCCGTTCCGCCGCCCGTTCGGCGGCTCCGACCCCGGCGACCGCCTCGACCCCGGCCGCCTCGAACCCGGCGCTCCGCACCTTCCTCGAGATTCCCTACGAGCAGCTCGAGGCGATGAACCTCGAGGCGAAGCAGCAGCGCATCGACCGGATGCCGGTCGACAAGATCAAGGCCGAGCGCGTCAAGTACCTCCAAGGCGAGAAGCGCATCAAGGCCGTCACCGTGTGCTTCACCGACCTCGAGGGTCGGATGCACATGCTCGACTACGACAAGAAGTTCCTCCTGGGCTCCCTGGAGAACCTCACCTTCGACGGCTCGTCCGTGCGCGGCTTCAGCCAGCAGTCCGAGTCGGACCTGCGCCTCGGCCTCGACTGGAGCGCGTTCTACTGGTTGCCCTCCGACGTCTTCGGTCCGGGCAAGGTGCTCGTCTTCGGCGAGGTCCTCGCGCGCGACGGCACGCCGTACTCCGCGGACATGCGCTCGGCCCTGAAGCGCACGACGCAGAAGTTGTTCGAGAAGAACGGCACGATCGTCCACGCCGCGAACGAGATCGAGGGCTTCCTCTTCAAGGGCCGCGACGCCGAGCGTCACTACCACGAGACGGGCAAGTTCGAGTTCATCTCGACCGGCGGGTACTACCACTCGCTCCCCGGCGACAGCCTGCGCAACTTCATCGACGCCGCCGCGGAAGCGCAGCGCGCGATGGGCTTCGCGAACGAGAAGGACCACCCCGAGGTGGCGCCGTCCCAGTTCGAGATGAACTACTCGTACGCGGAGGCGCTGATCGCCGCCGACCAGGTGCAGCTCTACAAGCTGCTCTGCCGCCAGATCGCGCAGCGCATGGACATGACGGCGAGCTTCCTGCCGAAGCCGGTGACCGGCATCAACGGCAACGGGATGCACACGAACCTGTCGCTCAACAAGAACGGCAAGAACGCTTTCTGGGACCCGAAGGGCGAGGAGAAGCTCTCGGCCTCGGGCTGGGACTTCATCGACCGCATCCTGACGAGCGCGCAGGACATCTGCCTCGTGCTCAACCCGAGCGTCAACGCGTACCGCCGCCTCGATCCGCACTACGAGGCGCCGAACCAGATCAAGTGCTCCGCGGTCAACCGCGGCGCGATGGTCCGCATCCCGTACGGCAACGAGAAGAGCGCGCGCATCGAGGTGCGCTCGGTCGCGCCGGACGCGAACCCGTACATGGTCATGTACACGCTGATGAAGACCGGCCTCGAAGGTCCGCAGGACACGGCGGACACCGAGACGAAGCGCTCGCGGACGCGCTTCCTCCCCGACAACATCTACGACGCGATCCGCATGTTCAAGGCGAGCCGCTTCGCGATGGACATGTTCGGCGAGGACGTCCACACGAAGTTCGCCGAGATCAAGCTCGCGGCGGCGGAGCGCTCGCCCAAGGCGCTCGGCTCGCAGATCAAGACGAGCGAGATCCAGTACCACCACGAGGTGACGAACCAGTACCTCTGGAGCATGTTCTAGTCCGAACGCGTTTCCCGGAAGCAGCGCGGGCCGCGGCTCCTCGGGAGTCGCGGCCCGCAGCCGTCACCGTGTGACGCGCTCCGCTTCTCTGACGGCTCCAGGCGTGCTCGCCCGGTGGGGAGCAGGGTCGAGATGGGCAGGTCCTCCTTGGTCACTTCAACGCGGAGGCACCTAGAAGCGGGTCGTTTGACGGTTCGTTCGAAGCCCCTCCGCGAGTCGTCCAGCGACACCATCGGTACGACGGTCGGTGGTTGCCTTGCCCACGCTGCGCGAGCGCCTGAGGAGATCGACGTCGTCCTCGCCGCGAGCCATCGTCCGCGAGTTTTTCGTTGTTTTCCGAAGCGCCGGAGCGGACGGTGCCTATTCGGACCCGGAGGTACCTGGCCATGATCCGCTCGACTCTGCTGACCTTCCTCTTGATTCCCTTCCTGACTTTCACCGACGACCCGCCGCCGGAGTCCGAAGGGCACGGCTCCGACCCTGGCGTGGCCCAGAGTTGCAAAGGGAGCGCGTTACGTTGGGAGAACGAAGCTGGCTGGCGGCTCTACTGCACTCCGGGGAGCTGCGTCGATTGGTGCGGCCAGGTCGCGATCACTACGCCGCTCGGCGAGGGCACGGTCTGCGATTGCAACGTCTCCGGTCCCGAGCCTGACTGCTGCCGACTTGTGGTGCTCTGCAACGGGAGGGCGACCACGACCGGAGCGTGCGACGCACCGGGCTGCGGGACGAACGACACATGCCTCACTGGCTGGAGGTCGCATCCCGCGTCCCCGCCGGTGAACATGGAGTGGGAATCCCTGGCCCCCTACTGCAGATGATGCGCATGCGCACGGCGCTCGCGCTGGTGGTCGTCGCCGGGCTCGCGCTCCTGTGGTTCACGGCGGGCCCGACGACGCCGGTCACTTCGCCATCGCGTGCTGATTCCCAAGTCGCGGCGGCGTCCGCGGAAGACATCCGTTCGGCGCTCGCTGGGGCCGCGCGCGGCGGGCCGCCCCGAACCGTCGCCTCGACGGCCACATCGGATACGAGCGCCGTGCCAGCCAGCGTGGCGCAGGGGACGACGCTCGTGCGCTGTCGTGATCAGGCCGGCGTCGCGGTGGCCGAAGCTGAACTTCTCCTCGTTCTCGACGAGGGCGTGATGCACCTCGGGGCGGCGGATGAGCGCGGGGAGGCGCGCGTCGCCTTGCCGACGCTCGCCTGGGCGGAGCTCGCGGCGCGCCACCGCAGCCAAGCGCCTGCACGCCGCGGATGGTCCGGCGCGCCTCCCGCGACGATCGAGCTCGAACTCGCGAATGCCGCGTCCATTCGCGGTCGGGCGGTACTCACGCAGGACCGTCGCGGAGTGTCGGGCATCCGCGTGGTCGCCTTGCCCGAGCGCATGGCCGGTGATGTTCGCGATGTCGAGCCGGCGCTTGTCCTCGAGCGCCCCGATGTCGCCTCCACGACCACCGACGAACATGGCGTGTTCGAGCTCGGCGGCCTCGTCGAGGGCGCGGCGTACGTGCTTCAAGCGGGCGGTCAAGGTTTCCTGGCCACGGCACCCATGCACACGGTCGTCCCGGCCGAGGGCATCGAGATCGCGATGCAACACCTCCACGGGCTCATGCTCGAGCTCGAGGTTCCGCAATCGGCCCCGGCATGCGTGGAGACTGCCTTCGGAACACGCGGTAGCGTGCGCACGAGGCTGCTCGCGAAAGGGGCTTCCGCCGTGCTCGGCTTGCCGCTCGGCGCGCGGTTCGCACTGGAGGGCCACTTCGACCTCACCGACCTGGGTCCACAGCGCATCCTGCGCCTCTTCGCGGCGGACTCGGAGCTTCCAGAACTCGGTCCCGTGCGCATCGAGTTCGAGCCGGCTGGCTACGCGCCGGTGCGCAGGGAACTCTACTGCCTCCCGGCGCGCAGCGGCTTGCCGATTTGGAAGGAGACGCTCGTGCCGCGCACGGCGGCCTTCGGCGAGGTGTACGTCGACCTCTCCGCATTGGACCCCTGGCGGGCCGCGTCCGGCGGTCGCCGCGGACCGGTCGGGACCTTGCATCTTCGGCCCGCGGACTGGGGCAGTTCGGTCCATGCGGTGCCTGCAGACGCCGAGCTGCTCGAGCTCCGTTGCGTTCCGCTCGGCGCATATCGCGCGACGTTTCAGTGCGAGCCCAGGCTCCCCGGGGGCGCTGTCGAACTGGGGGACATCGCCGTCGGAGAAGGCGTCCACTTACTCACCCTCCCCGCGAGCGAGCTCGGAGCCGTCGAGGTCGATGTGTTCACGCACACGGGAACGCGGCACGATGGAGAGCTCGATGTACTCGTCGAGACCGTCGAGACGCTGGCGGAGGCGACGGCGGGCGGGAGCGTCCTGTTTCGCCACCCGCCTTACCTCGTCGCGCCGCTTCGCGCTGGCGCGTGGCGCATCTCGATCGTGGATCGAACCCTCGGCGTCGTCTCCGCGACGGTGAGGGTGCGCGCGGGTGCGACGGAATCGGTGGCGCTGCGGAAGGGGAACTGAAACGCCTTGCGTCCGCCCTCGACTACGGTTGACAAGCCGCACGGTTTGGTTGCGAGTGACCGAGGATCAGTCAGATCCTGATCCGGCAGCCGCGGAGTTCGCCTCTACCGATTCGTGCCTGTGCGGACTCGCCAGTCACCACGCGAGCGACTCGGGAACGGCAGACGACTTGGCGCAGGACACCTGGCTTGTCGCCGCGCGGCGCGGCGTCCACCCCGTGCAAGTGCAGCGTCCCTGGCTCGTCGGCGTACCCCGCAAACTGCGGAAGGGGAACGCGCGACTCGAACGAGCGCGAGCGCGCCGCCAAGCGTAGCTGGCGCGTGGTGATGCGGTCGACTCGCACGTCGACGAGCTTTCGAAGGCTTCGATCTGCGAACTCGTGCGGGCGGCGGTCGGGGAGAGCTCTGAGCCGATTCTCTCGACCGCCAGGCCGAACTGCACGACTTCGAGCAGCTCACGGTGGGGGAGATCGCCGAATGCACCGGTCGTCCTGTCGCGCCGTTGAACACGCTCCTCCTGCGCGCGCGCCAGGTTGCGCGAGATCCTCGACGGCAAGCAGCGCGGTGGACTCGATGCGTGGATGATTGCACTCGCTCGTTCCTCGAGGATGCCGGTGAGCGTCAGGTCCCGCTTTCGCCGAGCGCGGCCGGCTTCGCGCTGCTTATCGCGTGGTCCCGAGCGCTCCTTCTCGCGTCGGCGGCCGTGTTCATCGAGTCGGAACCGCTCTGGCAACGCGATGCCCACACCGACGCGGAAGGCATCGCGCGCTTCCCGGACGCGCCCGACAAGAAACTCGGCGTCGAGCTCGTCCAGCCCGGCCCGGAAGCGCGCGCGCCCTCCTCCACGGTGAGAGACGGTCCGCGCGTCGGCCCCGAAGCGCTCGAAGTTCGCCTGCCGATCGGACTGGAAGCCCTCCCCGATCGTCGGCGGGCTCCCTCGGGAATCGTGGCCCGCGTCACTCGTGGAGCGCGCTCACTTCCGCTCGAACACGAACGCCTTCGAACGCGTCCCGTCGAGCATCGAGATCGTCGCCGTCACGCCCTTCTCGGTCTTCTCGTAGCGGATGCGCTGCGGGTGGTCGTGTTCGGGGTTCTCGAAGACGACCTGCTTCTCGTCGCAGGAGACCATCGGGAAGAGCGTCGGCTTCGGACTGCCGCCCGGCATCGCGACGTAGGCGATCGAACCCGCGCGCGCGGAGATGCGCAGGAACTCGAAGAAGCGCGTCTTCTCCTTGTCGTAGGTGTGCGACGTGCCGAGCAACGTCGTGCCCTGCAACGGCCGCCAGTGTTCCTCGGTGACGACCCCGTTCTCCTCGAACGCCCACGTGCCCGAGAGCCACTCGAGCCGTTTCAGCTCGGCGGGGTCCCACTTCTTCGCGTCGGTGCCCTGCGGTGCGGCGGAGAGGCAGAGGAACGCGATGAGGGCGATGCGTGCGAGCTTGGTGAACGACTTGGGCATGGGGAGGACTCCTTCGCGCTCAGCGCTCTAGCGCCCGCGGGGACCCCCAAGCCGCGTCACCACACGAGGCGCCAACCGTTGCTCACGTTGAACGACGCCGGCGGGCAGAACCCGGCGGCCGCGTTGCGGAAGTAGACCTGGTAGCGCGCGGTGAGCCCGCTACCTGGGGGCGTCGCGCCGCGCGTCGAGACGCTCACGTTGCCCGGGCCCGGGTAGGTCGCCGAACCCGCGGTCGAGAGCAGCGTGCCGAGGCGGATCAGGTTCCCGCCGACGCAGCGCACGCCGTCGCCGAACACGAGGCCGCTCGCGACGTCGTCGTCCCCTTTCAAGAAGACGCACGGCGCGCGTGAGCGGCATCCCCGTCGCCGACGAGGCGCACGTCGTCCGTCGCCGTCGCGCCGAAGACGGAGAGCAGCGCGCCTAGCGGCTCTACCGAGTTCGCGCAGCCGCGCCCCGCTCCGCCCGTGTTGCCGCACGGACACGCGATCGTCACCGCCGCGTCCGCGCCGTCGCCCGCGCAGTACGGCGCGCCGTCGAGCGCACAGCCCTTCAGCGCGGACAAGAACCCACCGGCGTTCGCCGGCGAGTCGAGGTTCGTCCACAGCTCCTCGCCGCCCGACGAACCCGAGTCGAACGCGTGGAGCACGGTGAACTGCCGCGCGTCGAGCGGCTGCCAGGTCCCGCCGACGAGCGCGAGCGTCTTCGCCGCAGCGCCTCCCCCGACGTACCCCGACGCGACGAGTCGAGCTCCCTGCGCGGTGCGCCACGAGGCGAGGACGTACATCTCGGCCGGCGCGGCGGCGCCCGAGGGATGCCACCCGCTCCCGTCCCAGCGCGCGACGCCGTTCGTGTACGTGCCGCCGGCGCGTGTGAACTGCCCGGCGACGTAGAGCCCCGGACCGCTGCCGTCGTCGTGCACCGCGAGCGCGAACGCGAGCGGGGACCAACCGCCAG
>JADJNY010000004.1 GCA_016714045.1 Planctomycetota bacterium
GACGCCCGCCGAGTTCTTGTGCGTGTCTAGGCGGCAGTTCTTTAGCTCGGTGAATACTTCATTGATTCTGGCGCTTCGGATCTCGCACCTGAATCCAGGGGGCACTAGACTTCGCGATTTCTTCGCTGTTGTAGGACGCTTTCTTGGGGAGGGAGTCGACGCAGCTTTCGCGCCTCCCTTGCCGAGGAGATCCATCGCCGTAAACGACCCCTTTGTCTTGCCGGGCGTACTCTCGGGCTTGATGCTCTTCACATAGCTCTCGATCTCCTTCGCCGTGTTGTGTGTGCGAGATGTGACCTTCTCAGTAGCAACGTCAGAGATAATCCGCGCAAAACCCTTCTTGAACTCTTCAGGCTTGATTTTGCCCTTGACGTTGCCGTCTGCGTCGAACTCGATGCCGAGCCACTCGCGGACGTGCTTATTGTCGAGCAATCGGTCAACGGTTGAAGCAGGCCAGCTCCGGGGGTCCTGGACTCGGGACCGCACCTCGTCCGTCATCGCTTCGAGGTTGCATGCCACGCGATACATGCCGTAGGAACGGAGAAACTCAGCCACTTGACTGTGTGGGAAGCCGACCATCGCCGCGACTTCGGTGACGGTCATCCCATCGTCAACGAGGGTTCGAAGTAGCGCCCTTGCTGAACTGGCTTTCCACTTCTGGATTTGTTCGATCGTGTGTCGGTTCAATCAAAGGGGCCGCAGCTTTTCGAGAAGGAGCGAAACAACGGGCACCTTCGAGATCGCGCTCGTATCAACCCCCTGAGCGAGTTTACGGAACTTCGGCTTATAAGTCTCAGGTGCGGCGTCCGGGCTAATGAGACACTTGAGAGCCGCGAGACGGCGGTTTCCCTCAAGAATAATCTTCTTCCCGTCCTCCTCCACCCCGATCATACCTCGGTTGGGTAGTAGCCGCGCTGGGCGATCTTTTGCGGCATCTAGTACGTCGTCATGCACGACGAGCTCAGCAATGATCTCGCGGCTATCTAGGGCGTTGCTCTGGCGGGAATCCGAGCGTTCTGCGGGTCCAGCGCAAGGCCCGTGACGGACTGATCTAGCTTCGTCTTCCAACTACCGAATGCCATGCGAGGGGCTCCGACGTGTGACTATCCCGCGCGGCTCGGGCGCAAACGCGACCGTCTCCGTAGGCGGGTCTCCGACGTGGGATAGTAGCGGCGGCAGGTCACGAAGGCCACCGATCATCCGTGCCGCCCATGACCAGTTGTTTGAGGCCCCACCCGGGACCCTGCACCTGCGCCTGAAGTTGGCAGAACGACTTCTTCGACGTATCGCCCACCCATGTCACGGCACGACCATCCTATTGACCATGAAGGAATCGAAGGTCGAGGTTCCGGTGCGCGCCGCTGACCTCATTCCCCTTGAAGGGGTCCCATCCATGTTGCCCACCCACCCGGACCGCAGCACGGTCTATCGGTGGGCCGTGAAGGGCTGCTCCGGGGTCCGCCTGAGAACCGTCTCCGTCGGCCGGGCGCGGCATACCACTGAGCTGTGGCTCTTCACGTTCTTTGAGGAGGTTGCAGCTGCGCGAGAGCGGCAGGCGGCGTCCCCGTCGCTTGCCCCGCGTTCCATCAGGAACCAATGCAAGGAAACGGACGTTCAGCGGACCCGAACGGCAGCAATCCTCCGGGCCCATGGTCTGTCCGAGTCTGGTTGAGTCACCCGAGCTCCGCCATCGTCTTAGCCGCGAGCTGCGTGTCGATCTCGGCGTAGATCTCCGTGACTGCCGCGCTTGCGTGGCCGAGCACCGTCCGCGCTGCTTCGAGGCCTCGCTCCTTTCGGATTCGAGTAGCGGCCGCGTGTCGCAGCTGGTTCGGGCTCCACAGGAGAACGCCCGCTGAGACGCACGCGCGCCGCACGGCACCCTGAAGCGAGTTCGGGGTGTAGGACTCACTCGGCTGCTTCTCCGGCTGTCGCTTCCGATCGCGAGCCTGTCGCCTTTCGTGAGACGGCCACAGCGGCGTCCTCCGCGCCTGTTTCCGCGCAGCACGCATCTCCGCGAGCGCGTCTCGGGGGCTGAAGAGCGGGAGCTCGGGATCGGGTGCGGGAACACGCGCCGTGAACTTCTTAAGCACGTCCTGCGCACGTGGCCCCAGCGGGATCACCCGCTCACGCCCGTGGTGTTCGCTCTTGTGGGTGCGAGGGCGATAGAACCACACCGTCCCCGACCGATCGAGGTCGGCAACGCGGAGCTGGCAAGCCTCTCCCGGCCTCATCCCGGTGTGCCACATGAGCTCGACGAGCCCAGCAACTTGCCGGGTCAGGTGCGGGAGCACGGCCTCGACATGCGCCCACGAAACGGGCATGACCCGCTTCCCCTCCTTCGCGGCGGATCGGCCGCGCTTCAGTGCGCGAAGCGCTCGCAGCGCTCCGTACACCTCCGCCCCGCACAGCTCTTCTTCGGTTGCCCAGCCGAAGAGCCGGACCATGCGGTTGACTCGGTCGTTGATCGTCTTTCGCGCGAGTCCGCGGGCAATCAGCTGCTCGCGCACGGTCTTGAGCTGGCGGATGCCGAACTCTCCCACGGGAAGCGTGCCGTACAGCGCGAGCAAGGGGCGCACGGCGTCCCGGAGGTTCTCGACCTCACGGGTCGGTGTCCCGTCGGGACGGCAGTAGAACCGCTGCGCGAACTCCAAGTAGGAGGCCACGAGGTCCGCCACGCGCATCTTGTCCGCGTGTCGGGAAGGCGGAAGACGGCGGCCGTTCGCCGTCCACTCCGCCAGGGTCCGGCTGAAGCGCTGGTGCGTCTCAGGATCGTCGTACGGGCCGAACCAGACCTGGCGCCCATCGAGCCGGGCGTAGGCGTGACCTGAGCGCTTGTGGCGCCGCAGGGTCGGTGATCTCTTGCTCATCGCGGTCCTCGTCGTCGAGAAGGACGTGGATCAGTGACGATCCAAGCTTTCGAGGGTCGCGTCGCCTGCAGCAGGTGATCAGCGCAAGTGCGCCACAGCCGCGAGTTGAGATGGTGGGCAACACAGGATTCGAACCTGTAACCTCCACGCTGTGAACATGGCACTCTACCGATTGAGTTAGTTGCCCACGGAAGAGGGGCGAGAGGATAGCGGGTCGCGCGCGGACTGGCAAGAGGCGCGCGCACGCCGCCGAGGCCTCTGCCCGCGGGCCCAAATCGCCGCGGAAAACGCGCGCTCGGCGTCCTGGGCGCCGATGCGCCCGCGCCTCACTCCCCCTTGCCGATCGAGCCCTTCAGGATCTCGTGCAGCCGCGCCTCGGCGCGCCGCAGCATCATGCGCACGGCGTCCTCGGTCTTGCCGCCCATGATCTCGCCCGCTTCGCGCAGCTGACGCCCTTCGAAGAACACGAGCGTGATCGCCTGCCGATGCTCGGGCGTGAGCTCCTCGAGCGCCTTGCGCAGGTACTCGAAGTTCTCCCCGCGCGACACCTGCATGGTGACCGACAGGTCCTTGCTCGGCGGCTCGATCGTCTGGAGCGAGTCCGCGTTGTTGTCGACGGCGACCTCCATCCCGCGCTCGCGCCCCGAGTCCCGCTTTCCCGCCGAGTAGTACTCGGCCTTGTCACGGATCTTGTTCTGCAGGATCTGCGCGAGCCACCGCACGAGCGAGCTCTCGCCGCGGTACTCGAAGTTCGCGAAGTCGCGCGTCGCCTCGCGGAACGTCGTCTGCGCGAGGTCGTCGGGCTCTTCCTTCATCCGCAGCGCGCGCCGATCTTGCGGCGCGCGAGCTCGACCATGAGCGTGTGGTAGCGTGAAGAGGTCGTTCAGCGCCGCGACGTCCCCGGCGCGAGCGCGCGCGACGAGCTTGCCCGTCTCGTCGCTCTCGAAGCCGGCGGGGAGCTGGAAGTCGACGCGCTCACTCCCCGCCTGACCTTCCCCGCTGCCGCCCGTCTCCTTGGAGTCGTTCATGTCGTGGGGAGAGCCTAGCGCCTCACGCGGCCCACGGCCACGCCGGCTGGTCGGCCGGGGACCTGCGCGACTCGCGGTGCTCACCCGCGCCGCCCGGGTGCGCGCGGTTCGCGGTGTTCACCCGCGCCGCCCGGGTGCGCGCGGTTCGCGGTGCGTCCTGAGCACCCACGGGGTCCGCGCGGCTCGCGGCGCGTCACGCGCGCCCGACGTGCGCCAGGAACTCGGGCTCGAGGAGCACCTTCACCCCGAGCTCCTCCGCCTTCTTCGCCTTGCTGCCGGGTTTGCCCCCGACGACGAGGAAGTCCGTCTTCGCGCTGACGGAGCTGCCGACCTTGCCGCCCTGGTCCTCGACGATCTGCTTCGCCTCCGCGCGGCCGAGCCCCTCGAGGGTGCCCGTGAACACGACCGTCTTGCCCGCGAAGAAGCCGTCGCCGGCCGTCGCGGCCGGCGCGACGAGCTCGACGCCGCCGTCGAGGAGGCGCTGTACGGAGGCCGCGTTCGCTGGCTCCCCGAACCAGCCCGCGACGCGCGCCGCGACCTCGGGTCCGATGCCGTCGACGTGCTGGAGCTCGTCGAAGGTCGCGCGGCGGAGCTTGTCGAGCCCGTGGAAGTGGTTCGCGAGCAGGCGCGCGGTCGCGGGGCCGACCTCGGGGATCGCGAGCGCGACGAGGAAGCGCGCGAGCGTGACCTGGCGGTGCGCCGCGAGCTCCGCGAACAGGTTGTCGACGCTCTTCTCGCCCCAGCGCTCGAGCTCGAGCAGCTTTGCGCGCGTCGCGGGGTCGCGGTCGAGGTGGAACACGTCCGCGGGCGTCGCGATCAGGCGCGCGTCGTAGAGCTGTGCGAGCTGCTTCTCGCCGAGCCCTTCGATCTCGAACGCGTCGCCCGAAACGAGGATCAGCGCGCGCCCGACGAGCTGCGGCGGACACGCGGCGTTCGTGCAGCGCCAGTACTTGCCCTCCTGCACGACCGCGCCGGAGCACGCGGGGCAGCGCTCGGGCATCGTCCACGTCTCGCGCCAGCGCCACGCGACGCCGTAGCGCACGCGCGGGGGCGCGGAGCTCGCGCTCGCGGCGCGGGTCGCGTCGTATGTGCTCGACGGGTTCGCTTCCTTCGCTCCCTTCGCGCCGTTCGTCGGGCTGGTCGTGCTCGACGTGCTCGATGAGTGCTCCGCACCGGTCGCGCTCGATGTCGCGCTCGCCTCCGCGGACACCTCGCCGGCCTCGCGCACCTCGTCGGGCACGTTCGCGTCCCAATCGGCGGGCGCGTCGCCTTCGGCCGCCTTCGCGACGCCGAGGATCTGCGGGATCACGTCGCCCGCGCGCCGCAGGAACACGCGGTCGCCGATCTTCACGCCGAGCGTCGCGACGTAGTCCGCGTTGTGCAGCGTCGCGTGGCGCACCGTGACGCCGCCGACCTCGACGGGGTCGACGTGCGCGCGCGGCGTGAGCCGGCCGCCGTTGCCGACCATCGTCTCGATCGCGCGCAGCGTGGTCGACACCTCGAGCGCCGCGAACTTGTGGGCGTACTGCCAGCGCGTCGAGCGCGCGGTCGTGCCGAGGCGCGCGCGCAGGTCGAGCCGGTTCAGCTTCGCGACGACGCCGTCCATGTCGAACGGGATCGCGTCGCGCCGCGCCTCGAGCTCGTCGTGGTACGCGATGCACGCGTCGATGCCGCGCACGAGCCGCGCGTGCCCCGAGTCGGGGAAGCCCCAGTCGCGCAGCGCCGCGGAGACCTCGGCCTGCGTCGCGAAGTCCTGCGCCTCGAGGCCCGGCGACGACCAGAAGTGGAACTCGAGCGGGTAGCGCGCGACTTCAGACGGGTCGTTGCGCCGCAGAGCGCCCGCGACCGTGTTGCGCGGGTTCGCGAACGTGTCGAGGCCCTGCTCCGCGCGCTCGGCGTTGAACGCGGCGAAGCGCTTGCGGTCGATCAGGACCTCGCCGCGCACCTCGAGGCGCGCGGGGAACGGCCGGCGCGAACCGTCGAGCGCGAGCGGCAGGTTGCGCACTGTGCGCAGGTTCTGCGTGACGTCCTCGCCGCGCTCGCCGTCGCCGCGGTTCAGGCCTTGGACGAGCTTCCCGTCCTCGTACACGAGCGCCGCGCTCACGCCGTCGAACTTCGGCTCGACCATCCACTCGAGGTCGGCGTCCTCGAGCTTCAGGAAGCGCAGGATGCGCGCCTCGAACTCGCGCACCTCGTCGTTCGTGAAGAGGCTGTCGATCGAGAGCATCGGCACGCGGTGCGCGACGGTCGCGAAGCCGCTGCCCTCAGGGAGCGGCGCGCCGACGCGCTGCGTCGGGCTGTCGGGCGTCACGAGCTCGGGGTGCGCCGCTTCGAGCGCCTTCAGCTCGCGGAAGAGCCGGTCGTACTCCGCGTCGGAGACCTCGGGACGGCCTTCGACGTAATAGAGGCGATCGTGGCGCCGGATCGCGGCGCGCAGCTCGTCGATGCGGGCGTGCGTCGGCTTCTTGGCCATCGTGGGTCGAGTCGGCGGAGGAGTTGGAGCTAGCGCAGATCACGCGGAGAGAACGCGTGCGGGAGGAGCTCGTCGAGGCGCGCTTCGCGCACGGGCCCGCGCGGGCCCGCGACGAGCACGCGCAGGCCGGGCGCGAACTCCTGCAGCGTCTGGCGGCACGCGCCGCACGGCATCAGCGGCTCCTTCGTGCTCGACGCGATCGCGATCGTCGTGAAGCGCGTCGCGCCCTCGGAGACGGCCTTCACGACGGCGACGCGTTCGGCGCAGAGCGTCAGGCCGTAGCTCGCGTTCTCGACGTTGCAGCCCGTGAAGGCGCGCCCGTCGTTCGTCAGGAGCGCCGCGCCCACGCGCACGCCCGAGTACGGGCTGTGCGCGCGGCGCATCGCGCGGCGGGCGGCGTCGACGAGCTCGGCGTCCGACGCCTGCGCGCGCTTCCCGCCCGACGCGGGGCCACCGCGCGCGCGCGCGGCTCGCGGCGCGGAACCGGCGCGCGCGCGCGACGTGCGTGAAGCGGACTCGGCGCGTGCGCGCGGAGCTCGCGACCCGGAGCCGGGCGAACCGGCGCCGGAGTCGGCGCGCGGCGACACGGAGCCGGCGCGGGCCGCCGTCGGCGCGGCCTCAGAACGGATACCCTTCGTCGTCTTCGTTCGGCGTTTCACTCGGCTGAGATTCGCGCCTCGCCCCCCACCCGTCAACCGGCGCGAGCGATTCGTCCTCGCGCGCGGGCTTCTCCTCGCGCTCGATCGGAGCGTAGCCGAGGTACGGAACGCGCATGCGCACCTGCTTGCGGCCGGTCATGGGGTCCTCGCGCTCCTCGGGCTCGACCTTGACCCGCACCTGCAGGTTGACGAGGTCCTTCGTCTCGAGCTCGAGCTCGCCGCGCACGTCGAGCCCGAGCGCCGCGAAGAGCTTCTTCACGCGATAGACACCGCGCTCGCTCCACGTGACGGAGTCCCACGCCGCAGTGCGGCCGATGTAATCGCCGTCGAGCACCTCGAGGCGGAAGCTCCACCGCACCGAGCCGTCGCGCGCGCGACCGTCGCGCACCTCGGCGATACGGCAGTTGTGGACCCCCTCGGGAACGGAAACGAACGACTCGACGTCGTCCACGGAGCTGAAATCGAAACGCATGGTTCCTCGCTTCTCCGCGCAGCGGCGCGGGCACGACGCACGACGTCGCGCGCGGCGCGCGGGCATCCTCGATCTCGCTTTCTTTTCGAGGGCGCGCAATCGTCGGCGCGCGAAGCGGGGAAAACGCGCGCTCGTGCTCCGTGACCCTCGGGCGCGCTCCCGCGGTTTCGGACACGCTCGTGCCGGAGCGCACGGACGCGCGACTCGTCCGTCGGACGCACCGAGCGGGTGTCGCGCCGTTCAGGACCGCGCGTGCGTGCTCGCCGCGGCGAACGGCGCGAGCTCCGCCGTCGCCGCGCGCGTGCCGGCGCCCGTCGCGAGGCCGAACACGCGCTCCATGTTGCCGCCGAGGATGCGCCGCACGTCGTCGCGAGCGAAGCCGCGCGCCGCGAGCCCCGCCGCGATCCGTCCGTAGCACGACGCGTCCTCGAGCCCCTCCGGCGTGCGCCCGATGCCGTCGTAGTCGGAGCCCAATCCCACATGGGAGATTCCCGCGACCTCGACCGCGTGACAGACGTGGTCGAGCACGACCTCCATGGACAAGGGCTTCGCGGCGCGCTGAAGGAACTCGCCCTGGCGCAGGAACACGTCCGTGTCGTTCGGGCCGGTGATCGCCTTGTACTCGGGCGTCTCGCGCAGGCGCGCGTCCTCCGCTTGCGCCTCGTCCTTCAAGAACGCCGTGCAGAACACGATGCCGACGACGCCGCCGTGCGCCGCGAGCGCGCGCAGCTGGTCGTCCGTCAGGTTGCGCTGGTGGCCGTGGAGCGCCTTGCAGCCCGAGTGGCTCGCGATCACCGGCTTCGCGCTCGCGTCGAGCACGTCGTAGAAGCTGCGCTCGCCCGCGTGCGACACGTCGACGACCATGCCGAGCTCGTTCATCGCGCGCACGACGCTGCGCCCGAACTCGTTCAGGCCCTCGGGCACGTCGGCGCCCGCGCCGGGCTGGCACGAGCGGATCCACGCGAGGTGGTTGTTCCACACGAGCGTCATCACGCGCACGCCGAGCGCGTGGAACTCGTGGAGGTGCTCGAGGCGCCCTTCGATCGAGTGTCCGCCCTCGATGCCCGGGATGCCGCCGATGCGGCCGGACGCGCGCGCGGCGCGCAGGAGCTCGCCGTTGCCGGCCCAGGCGAGCTGGCGCGCGTGGCGCGCGAGAAGCACGTGGAACTGGCGCAAGAGGTCGAGCGTGCGCTGACGCGCTCCGCCGTGCTCGATGTGCTTGGGATCGACCCAATTCACGAGCACGACCGCGCCGAGGCCGCCCTGCCGCCCGCGCACGAGGTCGAGATGCCCGCTCGTGCGCGTCCCGAGGTCGTGATCGAGGTCGAGCTGGCGCTGCAGCGAGTCGACGTGCGCGTCGAAGACGGGCAGGGTCGCGAGGAGCGCGGACGTGTCGGCGGTGAGCGCGTGCATGCGCGTCATCCTGCCCTGCGATACCGGCGAAAGGAACGGCGTGCGCGGCGCCGAGACGTCACGCCGTCCCGCCGCGCCGCGGCGCGAGCGCGCTCGCGAGTTCCTCCCCGCAGCGGAGCGGACGCGCGAAGTACCACCACTGCCGTTTGCGCGACCACCGCTCGCGCCTCGCGATCGCCACGCCCCAGACGCAGCGCGGGCCGAGCTCGACGTGCGCGCGGAAGAGCTCGTCGGCGGCCTCGATGCGCGTGAGCAGCTCCGCGGAGGCCGCGTTGGGGAGCTCGGCGAGCGTCTCGTCGATCCAGCGCCGTGCGTCGAGGTCGTTCCTGTACTCGTCGAGATCGTCCTCGTAGCCGACCGCGACAGCCGACGCGGTGCGCTCCCACGCGGCGACGAGGCCTTCGATCCCGCCCGCGACGACGTGCTCCGCGGCGCCGCGCTCGCGCAGGAACGCGCGCACGGCGTCGTCGCCGGCCCGTCGACGCGGAGCGCTCAATCGAGCTCCCGAATCGCGGACGGGGAGCTTCCTCGCGCGCGTTGCAGCGTCGAGCGCGCGCTCATTCGTGCTCCCTCACCGCCTGCCGCTCGAAGTAGCGCACGCCGTCGCTCGGCTTGAAGAAGGTGCGGATCGTGCCGTCGCGGTTGAACGCGCCGAACGCGCCGCTCCGCGTGTCGAAGCGCGAGATCACGCCGTCGTCGCGCACGAGCTCGAGCACGCTCCCGCCCTTCTTCGCGTCGCGCAAGGCCTGGGCGAGGCGCAGGTACTCGTCCTTCGTGATCGAGCCGAACTCGCGCCCGTGCTTCTCGAAGTGCTCGTCGAGCGCCGCGCGCGAGCGGAAGCCGGTCGAGCTCGCGACCGGGTCGCGCTCCGAGCGCGTGCTCGCCGACCCGGGTGCGCTCGTCTCGGCCGGGGCACGAGCTCCGCCCGGGGCCGGGGCACCGCCCGCCGTCGTCGGGTCGCCCTCGAGGAACCCGGGACCCAACCAGGTGCCGAGGACGGCGAGGAGGAGCGCGACGACGAAGGCGAGGAGCTTGCGGGGCACGGGCGCATCGTCGGGAACGCCCGCGAGCGCGGCAAGTCGCGGTCGGCGCCGTCCGAGCCCCCCGGACCGCGCGAGAGGGGAGCCGCCCGAGTCCCGGCGGCGCCCGGAGCCCCGGGTCGGCTGGCGCGCTCGAGAGCTCCCGCTCCGTCCCGGTCCGGTCCCCTTCCCCCCCGCTCGGACGGGCGACCGGCCCTGTCAGCCTGACAGAACTTCCAGGTCCCCCTCCGGGCCCCTGCCAGCGTGGCAGACCCGGTTCCGGCCGGTCCGGCCGACGACGAGCGGCTCTAACTCCATGACTCGCCCAGGGCTAGGCAGCCCCCCCGGCCCCCCTTGAAAACGGCACGAGCCTTGCCATCGCGGCGCGCCCGCCGAGTCCGGATCCGTTCCGAGCCGGCCGCCGCCATGTCCCTCCACCGCCGCATCCTCATCGCCGACGACGACCGCGACCAGCGCGCGGGCCTCGTCGAGCTCATGTCGGGGTTCGACGCCGAGGTCCTGGAGGCCGAGACGGGCACCGAGGCGCTCACCATCCTGCGTCGCTGGCGCTTCGCGCTCGCGCTGCTCGACCTGCACATGCCCGGTTGCACGGGCCTCGACATCCTCACGACGGTCCGCCAGGAGACGCTGGGCGTCCCCTGCATCCTGCTGTCGGGCGAGGCGAACGAGATCGTGCGCAAGTCGGCGCTGCAGGAGGGAGCCTTGGCCGTGCTGAAGAAGCCGTTCGAGCCTTCCGCGCTTCGCGAGGAAGTCCGGAGGGCGCTCGCACGCGGCCAGGACGCCGCCTGACCCCCTTCGTTCCCTGTCGCGCGCACCGCACCCGTGCGCGGCAGCTTCCGAATCCCACTCCTAACCTCACACGCATCTCAGAAGAGTCGACCATGAGCACGAAGACGACCGCCAAGCCCACCACGACTTCCTCCGGCACGAAGAGCGGCAAGATCCGCCCCCTCGGCGACCGCGTCCTGATCAAGCGCGCCGAAGCCGAAGAGAAGACGGCCGGCGGCATCCTCCTCCCCGAGACCGCCAAGGACAAGCCGAAGGAAGGCAAGGTCATCGCGATCGGCGAAGGCCGCACGCTCGACAACGGCACGCGCTCGACGTTCAGCGTCAAGGTCGGCGACACGGTCCTCTTCAGCTCCTACGCCGGCACGGAAGTGAAGTACGGCGGCGAGGAGTTCCTGATCATGCGCGAGGAAGACCTCCTCGGCATCATCGGTTGATCGGTCTCTCCCCCACCCTCGTCCACACCCAGAAAGCAAAGAGACCATGGCCAAGCAAATCTGCTACGACGCCGCCGCTCGCGAGAAGATCCGCGACGGCGTGCGCAAGCTCGCGCGAGCCGTCAAGGTGACCCTCGGCCCCCGCGGCCGCAACGTCATCATCGAGAAGTCGTTCGGCAGCCCGACCGTCACGAAGGACGGCGTCACGGTGTCGAAGGAAATCGACCTCGACGATCCGTACGAGAACATGGGCGCGCAGCTCGTCAAGCAAGTCGCGCAGCGCACGAACGACCAGGCCGGCGACGGCACGACGACGGCGACGGTGCTCGCCGAGGCGATCTTCGAGGAAGGCCTGAAGAACGTGACGGCCGGCGCCAACCCCGTCGCGCTCAAGCGCGGTCTCGACAAGGCGGTCAACGCCGCCGTCGATCAGCTCAAGAAGATCTCGACGAACGTCAAGGGCCACCAGGAGATCGCCCAGGTCGGCACGATCGCCAGCAACGGCGACACCGAAGTCGGCGAGATGATCGCCAAGGCGATGGACAAGGTCGGCAAGGACGGCGTCATCACCGTCGAAGAGGGCAAGACGCTCGCGACCGAGGTCGACTGGGTCGAGGGCATGCAGTTCGACAAGGGCTGGCTCTCGCCGCACTTCATCACGAACCCGCAGACGATGGAGACCGTCTTCGACGACGCGTACGTCCTCGTCCACGAGAAGAAGATCACGTCCGTCAAGGACATGATCCCGCTGCTCGAGCAGGTCGCGCAGAGCGGCAAGCCGCTCGTGATCATCGCCGAGGAAGTCGAAGGGGAAGCGCTCGCGACGCTCGTCGTGAACCGTCTCCGCGGCTCCTTCCCGTGCGTCGCCGTCAAGGCGCCGGGCTTCGGTGATCGCCGCAAGGCGATGCTCGAGGACATCGCGGTCCTCACGGGTGCGAACCCGATCATGGAGTCGACCGGCGGCTCCATTGAACATGTGACTCTCAAGGACCTCGGCAAGGCCAAGAAGATCGTCGTCGGCAAGGAAGAGACGACGATCATCGAAGGCTCGGGCTCGAAGGACGGGATCAAGGGCCGCATCGCGCAGATCAAGGCCGAGATCGAGACGACGAAGAGCGACTACGACAAGGAGAAGCTCCAGGAACGTCTCGCCAAGCTCTCGGGCGGCGTCGCGCAGATCAACGTCGGCGCTGCGACCGAGTCCGAGATGAAGGAGAAGAAGCAGCGCGTCGAGGACGCCCTGCACGCGACCCGCGCGGCCGTCGAAGAAGGCATCGTGCCCGGCGGCGGTGTGGCGCTCCTCTCCTGCATCGCGACGGTCGAAGGGCTCAGCCTCACGGGCGACGAACGCGTCGGCGCGATGATCGTGCGTCGCGCGCTCGAAGCTCCGGCTCGTCAGATCGCGACGAACGCGGGCCTCGACGGCGCCGTGGTGATCCAGAACATCCGGTCCAACAAGACCAAGAACTGGGGCTACAACGCCGCGACCGAAACCTACGAAGACCTCGTCAAGAGCGGCGTCATCGACCCGACCAAGGTCGTGCGCACGGCGCTCCAGAACGCGGCCAGCGTCGCGAGCCTCCTCCTCACGACGGATGCGCTCGTCAGCGACATCCCCGACAAGGAGAAGGAAGGTTCGGGCGCGGGCCACGGCCACGGGCACTGAGCCTCCGGTTCCATCGACACGACACGCGGGCCGCCCGGGAAAACCGGGCGGCCCGCGGGCGTTTGGGGGGGTGAGGGCGCGCCACCTCTTGGCTGTTGCGAGGCCAGGCCTACCCCCCCCCATACACGAGTCGACTGGTCGACGTGGTAGTTTCACCACACTACGTGACCCCGCACGTCGGCACGCACGATGAAACGCCTAGCAGGTTTCTCAACGCTCGCAGGGCTAGTATTTGGCATCTGCTGGATTTGCCTGCGGCCGGCCCCTGACCCGACTACGCAGCAGGTGGCTTTGGCCCGGTCCTCGAAGCCAAGCGCCCGTGATGGGATTGAGGTAGAACCCAGACAGGCACTCGAACCCGTCGAACAGCGCACCGCTCCTGCGGAGCTCGAGTCCACCACGGGAGCTCAGGAGCCTCGAGTCGGTGTCGCCAACCCGCAAAGCTCTTTGTCTCCGGAGCGTCGGTCTCATGTCGAGACCATCGACAGACTGCACGCTCGGTTCACCGAGTCGAGCCGTGACGGTTCATCCCAGACAGAATTGCTCATGGGCTACGGACTGGCGCTGGCCTGCAAGAAGGCCGAACTAGACACAACGGGGCGCTACACACTGACCAAGCCGGGACAAACCAAGTCAACCGGATCGACCGCGGATGAGGTCGTATTCGTTAGCGGTGACCGACTCTACCGCACCTCGATTTCGACGAGTCCAGAGTTGTTTGAGCTTCGCGCTGTTGTCGAATCACTGGACACTGCCACGGGCGACCAGAACACACCAACAGCGCTGACGCCGTCGCAGCGACAGTGGATTGAGGACTACTTCAACTCGACACTTGCACTTCTCACTACCCCTGAAAGGGATCTTCCCCGATGACCCGCACGCTCGCCCTGCTCACCTCGCTGCTCGCTACGCTCGTACTCCCCTCTGCACAACCCGACGGGCCGACACCCACCAACTGCATCAAGACTTGTGCACCCAGCTACGGCTCGGAGAGCACTTCAGACTGGATCATCGTGCTCGGCAACACCACGCCTGGCGACGCCACCGCCGAGTGTGCAACATGCAACGGATGCAAGGGCGGCGCGTCGTGGACCTACGTTGGTACCGGTTCCTGGACCATCTTCTATCCACAGGGCCTGATCATCGGTGGTTCCGGACCGACGGTGGGATCAGCACGACTGAAGACGGACTGCGACTCGACGGA
The DNA here is from genome assembly GCA_016714045.1 of Planctomycetota bacterium. Taxonomy (GTDB): domain Bacteria; phylum Planctomycetota; class UBA1135; order UBA1135; genus JADJNY01. Next base: position 14,046 of record JADJNY010000004.1, read on the forward strand.
GCTCGGTACGATTGCCGGCCAGGTCGGCTCTGATCCGTTCCCCACGAGCTTCTTCTCGGTACAACTGTTCTGTACATGTCCGATCTAGCGCCCAGGGGCTCGTGACGTCGTCCGTACGATTCGCTGGACCACCAAGACGGACCTTGGCCCCGCAGCGCGTCGAGGACGCCCTGCACGCGACCCGCGCGGCCGTCGAAGAGGGCATCGTGCCCGGCGGCGGAGTTGCGCTCCTCTCCTGCATCGCGACCGTCGAAGGGCTCTCGCTCACCGGTGACGAACGCGTCGGCGCGATGATCGTGCGTCGCGCGCTCGAAGCTCCGGCCCGTCAGATCGCGATCAACGCCGGGCTCGACGGCGCCGTCGTGATCCAGAACATCCGGTCCAACAAGACCAAGAACTGGGGCTACAACGCCGCGAGCGAAACCTACGAAGACCTCGTCAAGAGCGGCGACATCGACCCGACCAAGGTCGTGCGCACGGCGCTCCAGAACGCGGCCAGCGTCGCGAGCCTGCTCCTGACGACGGATGCGCTCGTCAGCGACATCCCCGACAAGGAGAAGGAAGGCGCGGGTTCGGGCCACGGACACGGGCACTGAGCCGCGCTCCGTCTCGACTCTCCACGCGGGCCGTCCGGGAAAACCGGGCGGCCCGCGGGCGTTCAGCGACGCCTGTGGAGCGCCGAGTCGGCCTCCGACGTCTCTTGGAGCACGCAGGCGCTCACTCGTCCGTCGCCGGCAACGTGCGCGCCTTGACCGCGCGCCCCTTGACGCCCTTCGTCGTGAGCTCACGCATCGCCGCCTTCACGCTGCTCCGATCGACCGCGACGTACGTCGCGTACGCATTCACCGTGATCTTCCCGACGTGCGTCGCCGAGAGCCCCGCTCCGCGCGTCAGCGCGCCGAGCACGTCGCCCGCGCGGATCTTCTCCTTGCGTCCGCCGAGGATCTGCAACGTCGTCATCGGCGGCACGAGCGGCTTGTTGCTCGCGCGTGTGAGCTCGCTCACCGGGTGCCACGCGATCGGCGCCTTCTGCAGCTCCTCGATGCGCGACACACGATGCCGCTCGCGCTCGCTCGCGAGGCTGAACGCCCACCCTTCGCGGTCGACGCGCCCCGTGCGTCCGATCCGGTGCACGTGCACTTCGGGGTCGGGCGTCACCTCGACGTTGACGACGGCGTCGAGCTCGGCGATGTCGAGCCCGCGCGCGGCGACGTCCGTCGCGACGAGGACCGAGCAGCTCCGGTTCACGAACTGCACGAGCACCTGGTCGCGCTCGCGCTGCTCCAGATCGCCGTGCAGCGCGAGCGCTTCGATCCCGCGCGCGACGAGCTTCTGCGCGAGCCCGCGACAGACTTCCTTCGTGTTGCAGAACGCGAGCGTGCGCTCGGGCCGGTAGTGCTCGAGCAGACGCACGACGACGTCGAGGCGCTCCTCGTCGGCGACCGCGTAGAAGCGCTGGCGGATCTTCGTCGCCGCGTGCTGCTCGAGGAGCTTCACCTCCTTCGGTGCGCGCAGGAAGCGCCGGCCGAGCTCGACCACGCCGTCAGGGTACGTCGCGGAGAAGAGCAGCGTCTGCCGCGTCTTCGGACAGCGCTCGACGACATCGAGCACGTCGTTCAGGAAGCCCATGTCGAGCATGCGGTCCGCTTCGTCGAGCACGAGCGTCGCGAGCGCGCCGAGGTCGAGGCTGCCGCGCCGGAGGTGATCGAGCACGCGCCCCGGCGTGCCGACGACGACGTGCGCGCCGTGCTCGAGGCTCGAGAGCTGCGGCCGGATCGGCGCGCCGCCCGTGAGCACGAGCACCTTCACGTTCTCGCCCGCGCGCGCGAGGCGGCGGATCTCGGTGCTCACCTGCTCGGCGAGCTCGCGCGTCGGACACAGGACGAGCGCCTGCGCGCCGCGCGCGTCCGGCTTCAAGTTCGCGAGCAACACGAGCCCGAACGCCGCCGTCTTGCCGCTGCCCGTCTTCGCCTGCGCGACGAGATCGTGACCCGCGAGCGCGAGCGGCAGGCTCGCGGCCTGGATCGGCGTCATCGCGACGTAACCGAGCTGGTCGAGGTTCGCGAGCGTCGCGGGCGGGAGCCCGAGCTCGCGGAACGAAGGTCCGCTCGTCGGCGGCGTGGTGGGCGGTCGTGTGCTCATGTTTCGGAGGGCGCGGTCCGTCGTTCACGACCGGTGCGCGCGGAGGATACCCGCGCGGCGCGCTCCGCGGCCGTCCCTTTCGATCGTGATCATGCGCCGACGATTCACGACCGGCGCAGGGAGTCCCGAAGTCGCGCTCCAGCCCATTCTGAGCTCGCACTCCACTGCGACAAGTGCACTCGGCACGGCGCCGACACCGACTCGCACCACTCGGCCCGTTCGCGCCGGCGTCGGATGCGCACCGGACGTGAGCGACCGCCCTCGCCCCGCCTGAGCTCACTCCAGGATCGCGCCGCCTCGACCTCCGGACCTCCGGGCAGCACGTGCTCGGCGTGCTCGCGGTGCTCGTCGTCTACCTCGCGGCGAACGTCGCGAACCTCGTCGCGCTGTCGCCGGCGGAGCTCACGAGTTCGTTCCGCGTCCTGCTGTATCCGGTCGTGCCGCTGTTCTTCCTCGCCGCGTGCGCCGGGATCTTCGCGAACTCGTTCTGGGAGCAGCCCGCGTTCACGTGGATCAACCTCGGCGTGCTCGCGGCGGGGCTCCCCGTGTACTGGGTCTGGAGCGCGCGCGCGGCGCGCCGTCGCTCGGAGCGCTGATCGCGGCTCGACGGCGCGCGGCGGCGCGCGGGTGATCGAGCGTGGTACGCGGCCTATTTGCGCGCGGATTGCATGACGACCGCCTCCGGCCGCCAGTCGCTCACGAGGATCAACTGCGTCTCCTCGCGCGGGCTGTCCTCGATCGCGATCAGGAAGCGCTCGCGCGGGCAATCGTAGGCGAGGATGCCGATCTCCTTGTCCAGCGGGCGGCCCTCGAACATCGCCTTGGGCGGGCCGACGTCGAGCTGACCGCCCTTCGCCGCGACGGTCGCGCTCCAGATCTTGCGCGACAGGTCTAGCCAGTAGAGCTCGCCCGCGGACAGCCATCCGAAGTTGAGCGCGACTCGGCTCGAGGTCACTTGCACGGGGGCCGACGGCGTCGGGTACGTGACGAGCTTCAGCAGTCCGCCCAAGTCCTCTTCGTTCGAAACGACGTACGCCACGACCTCCCCCGACGGCGAAATGGACGGGTTCCACTCGGCCTCGGCCGTCGTCATGAACGTCTTCGGAGGCTTGTCGCCCTCGAGATCGATCACGATGAGGTCGCCAACCTTGTCGCGCTGCGGCGACTTCGTGAGGAGCAAGCTGCGTCCGTCCGGAGTGATCGAGCTCAGGCCGTACTCGAACTTGGGTTCGCCTTTCAGGACCTGTGTCGGCGCGCCACCGCCGAAGGGGAAACTGAGCAGGATCTGTCCGGGGGCGTTCGAGTCCGCCGTGAAGACGCGCTGTCCGTCACTCGACAAGAGCGCACCGTAATAGAACCGCCCTTGCGGATCGCCGATCGACGTCCGGATGCCGCGCTCCAGGTCGAGCGCGCCTAGGAGCGATTCTCCACGGTTGCCCACGACGTTCACTGCGGCGCGGCGGCCGTCCGCCGAGAGAGTCGCGGCTCCGACGGCGAGCGGTTCGATCGGGAGCAGCGTCCGCTCACCCTTGCGGTCCATCCACGCGAGCTTGTACGTCCCTGCCCGTGCGACGGGCTGGTAGACCAGGGCTCCGCGCGAGGAGAGGCCCATGTTGAGCGCGACTCTGCGGCTGTCCCACTGCACACCCGCCGCGATGGGCTTGGGGTTCCCCGTGAGCTCGAGCCGATCGAGATCGAAGGGCTGCACCACGAGGTTCTCGTCGCGCGCGAACACGAGCGCGGATGGTTCGACGAAGACGGCTTCGGTCTCGCTCTCGACGACGCGCTGCGATTGCTTGCTTGCCGGGTCGAAGGCGTAGACGCCGGGCTTCGACGCGTTCTGGGAGTAGTAGAGGAAGCGCCGCCCGTCGGGGAGCATCTGCGGGACGCGATGCGACTCCTCCGGCTCCGCGGGTTCGGTGATCGGCGACGCCACGCCGCCCGACTCGTTGACGATGGACAACCCGCCCACGGCGCTGGGCGCGAAGACGATCGTGCCCTGCGTTCCCCACGTTCCGCCGCGTCCGGCGGGAGCCTTGCAGATCACGCGCACGATGCCGTCGGCGAGCTCGATGCACCGCAGCTCCCGCCCCGCGAAGAAGGCGACGGACCTACCGTCGGGCGACCAGAACGGGTACATGGCCTCCTCGGTGCCGGCGAGCGCGCGGAACTCGAGGCGCGCGAGATCCCGCAGGTACAAGGACGGCGAAGACGCGCCGTCCTTCTTCATGAGCGAGGCGACGACGAGTGTGCCGTCGGGTGACACCGCGACCGAGCGGTCGCCTCCGGGCAGCGTCAGACCCTTGGGGAGCGCAAGCGTGGCGCGCACGACGGGGCGTACGCTCTCGGTGGCGCCGCTCGACGGACGCAGCGCCCACGCGGCGAACGCGATCGCGCCGGCGAGGAGCGCGGCGGACACGAGGAGCACCGGCGACCTCGACGTCGTGCTCCGCGTGGCGACGACCGCGGGCGCCTCGCGCGGATCGCTTGCCGCGCGTTCGAGCTCGAGCCGCGCCATGCCGATGTCGCGCAACCTGCGGCGCGGGTCCTTCACGAAGCAGCTCTCGAGCAGCTCGCGCACGCGCCGCGGAGTCGCGGCGGGGAGCGCGTCGAGATCGGCCTGCGAGTGCAGCACGGCGCCGAGGACGTCGGTCAGCGTTTCGCCGACGAACGCGCGCTTCGCGGTGAGGCACTCGTAGAGCACGCAGCCGAAGGCCCAGATGTCGACGCGTTTGTCGATCGCCTTGCCGCGCGCCTGTTCGGGCGCCATGTACGTCGGTGTGCCGAGCAGGCGGCCCGCTTCGGTCGAGAGCACGCTGTCGGTCGACGAGCCCTTCGAGCTCTCGATCGCGGTCTTCGCGAGCCCGAAGTCGAGCACCTTGACCTTGCCGTCGGGTGTCACGCGCACGTTCGCGGGTTTCAGATCGCGGTGGACCACGCCCGCGTCGTGCGCGGCCTCCAAGCCCTCGGCGATCTGCTTCGCCACGTCGAGCGCTTCCTCGACCGGCAAGGGCCCGCGCTTCAAGCGCTCCTCGAGCGACTCGCCCGGCACGAGCTCGAGCACGAGGAAGCACGTGTCGTCGACCTGGTCGACGCCGAAGATCTGCGCGACGTTCGGATGGTTGAGCGACGCGAGCGTCGTCGCCTCGCGCTCGAAGCGCTTCAAGCGCTCCGCGTCGTCCGCGAAGTGCTCGGGCAGCACCTTGATCGCGACCTCGCGCCCGAGCTTCGTGTCGCGGGCGCGATAGACCTCCCCCATCGCCCCCGCGCCGAGCGGCGCGAGGACTTCGTAGTGCTGCAAGTGGCTTCCGGCTGCGAGAGGCATGAGGTTGGAGAGGAAGTCGAGTGCCCAGGTTCTATCGGACCGCGGCGTTCGCGCGCAGTTCGTCGGCCCAGTTCAGGACGACGTGAATCACGAGCGGTTCGTCCTCCCACGGCGCCCGCACGATCATCGCGAAGCTGCCGTCCGGCAAGACGCCGTAGCCGGCGAAGTCGAGCATGGTCTCGGCCGCCCCGACGGTCTTGCAGTCGAACCGCTTCGTCGGCGCCGAGACCTGGAGCTTCGAGCCCGCGGGCGCGAAATCGGCGCACCACATCGAGAACTGGGGATCGAGGAAGGAGATCCGCTTGCCGTCGCGCGAGAAGCGCGGCTGGGTGCCGCCGTTCGTCGAGACCTGGACGTCCTCGCCGCTCTTGTGCAACGGTCCGACGTAAACCTGGCGGCGACCCGATTCGTCCGAGCAGTACAGGAGCCACTGCCCGTCCGGAGACACGTACCCCATCAGCTCGTCCGCGGGCCGACTGCGCACGGGAGTCCACGAAGCGTCGGCGTAGCGGTAGAGCGCGAGATCGCTGCTGGAGTTGGCGTCGAAGCCCGCCCGACGGACCAAGAGCCCCGAACCGTCCGGCAACTCCTGCTGCGGCAAGCCCTCGAAGCCCCGCATCGTCGTGATGATCTCGGGGTCTCCACCCGTGGTCGACCAACGCGCGAGGCTCGACTCACCCTTCGAGTCCGTGTACGCGGTGAGGACGGACGTTCCGTCCGCCGACCACACGGGGGAGTAGTTCTCCCCGCGCGACGACAGGAGCGAGAACGAACGACGCTCGAGGTCGAACACCCACAGCTCGACCTTCTTGCGCAGCGTGACGACGACCGCGCGACGCCCGTCGGGGGACACGATCGGATCGCCGTAGTAACACTCGGGTGTCTCGAATAGCGGCGAAACCTGGCCCGTCTCCTCCACGCGAACCAGTCGACGCCCGGATCCGACGCGCCCGCCGGGGACGTAGGCGAACGCTCCGCTCGTCGAGGCCGTGATGCACGCGGAGTCCCCCCACAGATCGGTCCGAACCGGCTCGAAGGCAACGGCCGCGTCCCCGACCACGACGCCGCGATCGCGGTCGAACTCCACGGCCATCACCGTCGATCCGCGCGTGAAGAGCAAGCGATCGGGGGCGAGCAACCGCGGCTCCGTCGCGCTCCGCAACACGGTTCGCATCGTCCCGTCCACGAGGGAGATCGCGACGATGTGGTAGCTCTCCGTCGTGAAGCCGTCCCACGCGCACGCGAGGAAGTAGTTCGCACCCGGGACGGCGAGCGGTGCGAGCAGCCCGAGCACCGTCGTCTCGCCGTCGACGGTCTTCACCGCGGGGCCGGACTTCACGAAGTTCTCGGGCGCACCGCCGGAAGCGCTCACTCGCCAGGCTCCCGAGAGTCCGCTGCACCAGACGATCGTGCCGACCTCGAGCCAGGCGAGGCCCGGCTCGGCGGACGCTTCGCACAGCGTCTGGGCCGGGCCGCCGTCGGCCGGGATCTTCTGCACCTTCGACGCCACCTGGAAGGCGATCCACTTGCCGTCCGGCGAGAAGCAGGGGTTCGAGCCGCCCTCGGTGTGGGGCATCGCGCGGGTTTCGAGGCGAGCGAACTCGCGCACGCAGATGGCGGACTGATCGTCCTTCTCCGCGGCGAAGGCGACGCGGTCTCCGCTGGGACTCATCGCAAGGTTCGTGCGCCGGGCGAGGTTGGGCGTGAACGCGTAGCCGGTCGGCGGAGCGATCGTGAAGCGCACGGGCCGCGCGCGAGTCGACGCCTCCTTCGGATCGATGCCGCCGCTCCGGAGCCAGAGCGGAGTGCTCGCGCCGGCCACCGCGATCGCCGCACCGAGGATCCACGGCAGGAGCACGCGACGACCGCCGCGTTCCAGCGTGGGCGTCCCGCGAGCGGGCTCGAGCTCCACGTCGCGCGGATCGCGCGCCTTCTCGAGGACGATCCGTGCCTCGCCGATCGCCTGCAATCGGAGCTTCGCGTCCTTCTCCAAGCAGCGCGCGAGGAGCGAACGCACGCGCGACGGCGTCGACGCGGGGAGCTGCGTGAAGTCGGGCTCGCTCTGCAACACCGCGGCGATGACGTCAGTCAGCGTCTCGCCGACGAATGCGCGCTTCGCGGTCAGACACTCGTAGAGCACGCACCCGAAGGCCCAGATGTCGACGCGCTTGTCGATCGCCTTGCCGCGCGCCTGCTCGGGCGCCATGTACGTCGGCGTGCCGAGCAAGCGGCCCGCTTCGGTCGAGAGCACGCTGTCGGTCGACGACTGGCCGCCCTTCCCGTCGTTCGCGGACTTCGCGAGGCCGAAGTCGAGCACCTTGACCTTGCCGTCGGGCGTCACGCGCACGTTCGCGGGTTTCAGGTCGCGGTGGATCACGCCGGCCTCGTGCGCGGCCTCCAAGCCCTCGGCGATCTGCTTTGCGACGTCGAGCGCTTCCTCGACCGGCAACGGCCCGCGCTTCAGCCGCTCCTCGAGCGACTCGCCCGGCACGAGCTCGAGCACGAGGAAGCACGTGTCGTCGACCTGATCGACGCCGAAGATCTGCGCGACGTTGGGATGGTTCAGCGACGCGAGCGTCGTCGCCTCGCGCTCGAAGCGCTTCAAGCGTTCCGCGTCGTCCGCGAAGTGCTCGGGCAGCACCTTGATCGCGACCTCGCGACCGAGCTTCGTGTCCCGGGCACGCCAGACTTCCCCCATCGCCCCCGCGCCGAGCGGTGCGAGGATCGTGTAGTGCGACAGCACGGATCCCGCGGAGAGCGTCACTGCCTCCTCCCGATCCGCTTCGGCCAGTCGACGATCACCTCGTCGCCGCGCGCTTCTTCCGCCGCGTCCTCGACTCGCACGAGGAAGCGCTGGCCGTCGCGCGAGAGGCTCCACTCCCGCAACGTGCGATCCGCCAGGTGGAACAGGAGCTTGGGCTTGCCGGCACGCACCGTTCCCCCCGCGTCGACCTCGATCGCCACGGAGACGATCGCGTCGTCGGGCGACTGGAAGAGGAGCTCGCGGCCGTCCGCGCTCCAGCGCGGGGCCGAGCCTCCGCCCGCGGAGATGCGCAGCGCTTCGCCCTCCATCGGGAACGACGACAGGTACACCTCCGAGCGGCCCGAAGCGTCCGAGACGTACGCGATGCGGCGTCCGTCGGGAGCGAGCTGCGCCCCCCCTTCGTTGAACTTCGTCGACAGGAGCGCACGCCGCTCGCCGCTCGCCACGTCGACGATCCAAAGGTCGGAGTCCTTGGAGCCCGTCGCCGCGGTGTACGCGACGGACTTCCCGTCCGGCGTCCAGCCCGCGGGCCATTGCACGTGACGATCGAACGGCACGAGCTCGCGCGGCGCCGCTCCCGACAGGTCCAAGAGGTGCAGGTTCGGCGGTCCCTTCCAGTCGGCCGAGAATGCGAGGCGCGTCCCGCTCGGATCGAAGCAGGGCGAGTACTCCCCACGCGCGGCCGACGTGAGGCGCGACGGGACCTCGCGCTCCAGGTCGAAGAGCCACAGGTCCGCCGTGCCGTTGCGCGAGTCGACGAGGCTGTACGCGATCCGCTTGTCGTCGGGCGCGAGGTCGAAGGCACGCACGTGCTGGTCGGAGCGGAGCACGGTCTGGAGCTCGTGCCCTTCGCGGTCGAACCACTTCAGCGTGGAGCCCGCGCCGACGGGCTGGAACACGAGCGTGCCCTGCTGCGACGCCGTGAACGCCGCGGCGCCCGTCGGAGAGAAGAAGGACACGCCGCGCTCGACCTCCTGCGGATCGCCCGACAGCTCGAAGGAGCGGAGGTCGAACGCGTGCGCCAGCAAGACGCCGTCGCGCACGTAGAGCACGTACCCGGGCTCGACGTAGACCGCCTTTGAGGCCGCGTTCGTCAGGCGCTTGACCTCCGGTGAATCGAGCGAGCCGAGCTGGAGCCAGGGCTTCTCCTCGAACGGCTGCGTGAAGAGGAAGTGCCGGCCGTCGGGGAGGAACCAGGGGTGGGACTTGTCCGGTCCGACCTCGCGATCGGGCGGGAAGCCGCGGATCTTGCGCGCGCGAGTCGCGCCCGGCTCGACGACGTACCAGCCCTCCTCGTCCGTGCTCTCCGTGAGGTCGAGCAGGAGCGTCCCGTCGACGGACCACGTCGCGAGGGCCCATCCGGGGGGGAAGTCGGCGACGACCACGGGCGGCGCGCCGCCGAGCCCGACGCGCTGGAGCTTCCCGTCCGCGAAGAAGCCGATCTGGCGGCTGTCGGGCGACCAGAACGGAGACCGGGCGTCCTCGGTGCCCTCGAGCCGCCGCGCCGAGGGCTCGTCGAGCGCGCGCACCCAGAGCCCCTCGCGCGAGGTGCTGACGAGGTACCGGCCGTCCGGCGAGAGCTCGGGGAAGCCGGCGCCCTCGGTCGGTCGCGGCAACCGGAAACGGTAGCCGATCGACGGCGCCGGCACGGGGCCCGTCGAAGGCGCGCGCAGCGCGAAGAAGCCCGCGGCGGCGCCCGCGATCGCGAACAGCGCCCAGGGGAGGACGCGCGCCGGCGAACGCGCGGGTTCGACGGCGCGCGCGGCGCGCGGCGCGGCGTGCGGCGCCTGCAACAGCACGCGCGCCTCGCCGACGTCGCGCAGGCGCGCGCGCGGGTCCTTCACGAAGCAGCGCTCGAGGAGCTCGCGCACGCGCTCCGGCGTCGACGCGGGGAGCGCGGACAGGTCCGCTTGCGAGTGCAGCACGGCGCCGAGGACGTCGGTCAGCGTCTCGCCGACGAACGCGCGCTTCGCGGTCAGACACTCGAAGAGCACGCAGCCGAACGCCCAAATGTCGACGCGCTTGTCGATCGACTTGCCGCGCGCCTGTTCGGGCGCCATGTACGTCGGCGTGCCGAGCAGGCGCCCCGCTTCGGTCGAGAGCACGCTGTCGGTCGACGGGCCTTTCGAGCTCTCGATCGCGGTCTTCGCGAGCCCGAAGTCGAGCACCTTGACCTTGCCGTCGGGCGTCACGCGCACGTTCGCGGGTTTCAGATCGCGGTGGATCACGCCGGCTTCGTGCGCCGCCTCCAAGCCCTCCGCGATCTGCTTTGCGACGTCGAGCGCTTCCTCGAGCGGCAACGGCCCGCGCTTCAGCCGTTCCTCGAGCGACTCGCCCGGCACGAGCTCGAGCACGAGGAAGCACGTGTCCTCCACCTGGTCGACGCCGAAGATCTGCGCGACGTTGGGATGGTTCAGCGACGCGAGCGTCGTCGCCTCGCGCTCGAAGCGCTTCAAGCGCTCGGCGTCGTCCGCGAAGTGCTCGGGCAAGACCTTGATCGCGACCTCGCGCCCGAGCTTCGTGTCGCGGGCGCGATAGACCTCCCCCATCGCCCCCGCGCCGAGCGGCGCGAGGACTTCGTAGTGAGACAACGACTGACCCGGACGGACGGACATGCGAGCGAAAGAGAATACACGAGCGATTTCCCGACGACGTTGCCCCTGACGCGCCTCTTCGCGAATTTCGCGCCCCGCTCGCCCGTCCCGAGAGCGTTCGGCAGGTCTCGGCCCGCGAGACCCTCGCGCGAGCGTTTTCGAGTCGCCTATCCTGATGCGCATGAACGCCGTTCCGAATCGTTCGTCGCGCGTGGACACCCGGACGCGCCGCGCTTCCTCGTTGGTTTTCCTCCTCGCCGTGCTGCCCGCTGCGACCGGCTGTCGAACGCTGGCCCCGGACGCCGAACGGAGCGAGGTCCTCGGCACGGTGCAGGCCTTCTTCGACGCGATGACGACCCGCGATGCCGTCGCGGCGGAGCGCACCGTGATTCCGGACGGCACCTTCGTGAACCTCCGCTTCGAGAACGGCACGCGGCGCGTGAAGCACTTCACGAACCGCGAGTGGCTCGACGGGCTGTCCAAGCCGGGGCCGCACCTCGGCGAGCGCTTCGTGGAGCCGCCGACCGTCCTCGTCGACGGCGACGTCGCAACCGTCTGGGGACGTTACGAGTTCACGCTCGACGGCCGCGTCTCGCACACCGGCGTCGACGCGCTCACGCTGCTGCGCACTCCCGACGGCTGGCGCATCGCGGGCGGAGCGTACACGGTCCTTCGCGCGGACGATCCCCCCGCGCAGTGACCTCGGGACTCGCTCGGTGATCGGCAGCGCTCGGCGACAGCACAGGTGCGGATGGCGGGAGGTTCGACACGAGGTCGCATCGACGGTGTGAGGCCATCGCGACACCTCGCCAGCGCCGCGCGACGCGCTGCGATTGCGTGCGCGCTCGTCGCTGGAGCCTGCGCGACCCCGCGGACGCTGCCCTAGGGTCGAGTTCCTCGGCCCCACGATGCCGGGCCTCGCTGTCGGAGGGGTGGTTGCAGACGGCCTTCGGAGCACAGTCCGTCATCGCGCACACTCCCGGCCATGTGTAGGCCGAGGTGGGAGCCGTCTTCCGCGGGGTGTGGATCGACCTCGTCGTCCTGATCGCGATCGTGGAGTGCGGCGCGTGACGCGGGGAGGACCGACTCGCTGCGAGTACTGATGACGCATCTCCGCGTCCCGGTCGTCGAAAGACCGGAGTGCGCCGATCGAGCGAGGTCAGTCCGGCTCGCCGGTGAGCACCCACGCGGCCCAGTCGCGCAGCGTGTACTTGGGATCGCCGTGCTCGTCCTTCGCGTCGCGCAGCTTGCGCTTCGCTTCCTTCAGCGCCTGCCACTTGGGCTTCTTCTCGACCCACAGCCGCCGGTAGAAGTCGAGCATCAGTTCCTTCGTCGCCTCGTCGGGCACTTTCCAAAGCGACGTGATCACGCTGCGCGCGCCGGCCATCTGCAGCGCCATCTGCAAGCTCGCGACGCCCTGCCCCGCACGGCGCTCGCGCACGCCGACGTTCGTGTCGCACGCGCTGAGCACGGCGAGCTCGCAGTGCGTGAGATCGAGCGCGGCGATCTCCTGCGCCGTGATCAACCCCGGCGCGCGGCCGATCGCGTTCTCCGGCAGGTTCGCGCCCGCGAGCGCGAGACCGCAAAGCAGCATCGGGCTCATCCCTTTCACCTGCTCCTCGCCGCTCTGTCGCAGACCGAGCCCCGAGAGCTTGTCCAACGGCTCGGGGTCGCTCCACGACCGAATCGACTCGGGAGCGAACCACCCGTGCGTCGCGACGTGCAACCAACGCGCGTGCGGAGCGAGCTCCTCGAGGGCCGCGCGCGACGCCTTGCGCTTCTCGAGCACTAACGACCTCGCCTGCTCGCCCGCGACCTCATCGTGGAGCGCTGCGACCTCGCGTGCTTCGAGACCCGTGTAAGTCAGCGGCGCAAACCCAGGTTCCCACGCTCCCCCGCGCAAGATCGATGCGACCGTCGCAGGCGCAGTGTGTGCTTCCTCGACCGTCGCGAGATCCTCCACCGACAACTCCACCGGCGCCGAGTTGAATGCCGCTCCACCCAACGCGACCAACGCGCCGTCCATCGGCGCAGGAGGCGCAGCGAGCAGCTCGGTGCACGTGCGACGCGTGTCGATGCGCCAACGCTCGCCCGCAAAGACCTCCGCGCCTCCTCCATTCGCGGGCATCGGCAGCGCATCGAAGGGAACGAGCTGGAGCACGTCGTCGAGGACGACGATGAGTCGCTCCGCTTCACCGATCGCACCGAGCAGTGGATCGAGCACTAGCGCACGCAGAACTTGACCGCTCCGAGTCACGACGGACGCGAGGTCTGGTCGCACGGCCTGGCCGCGCTCAGGAACAGCCCCGAGCGCCTCGCGCCACTCGCGCACAGCCTCCTCGATCGGCGCGATTGGACCCAGCTCGACGAGCGTGAACTGCGGCTTCACGCTCGTCGAACTCGCGACAACATCCGGCTCGGGCGGGCTGCGACGCAAGACGAAGGCGCACAGACTCGGCTCGCTGGGCTTCACCGGAGTCATTGGGGCGGGTCCGTCCTTCGCTTCCGGCATGGCAACCTTCCATCGAGTGAATTGCCTGTACGCCACGATCGCATCACGCGCCCCGAGATTCGCCGCCAGTGCATCCACGTCGAACTCAACCGCAGCCAGGTGCCCGCCTCCGAGTCTCTTTCCGAGCGCCACTAGCTCCCGTTCCAGCCCTTCGCGCCGCTCGCGCGCCTTCCGGAACTCCTCACTCCCCGTGCCCTTCGCCGCCAGATCCGCCAACGCTTTGCTGCTCCACGCGAGTTCCTCGCGCAACTTGTCGTACTCCGGCGAACCGGCCGCGCACTGCATCACGCTCGCCGAGCTCAGTGCCGCACCGCGCGTCGTCTCGGATTGTACGAAGGCGGGCAACTCCAGCTCCCGCGAAGCGCTGAAGGACCCGATCCCACCAGCTAGAGAGAGCACCAGTCCTATGTCCTTCGCCATTTCCGAGCACCGCGCCTCCGCCTCGCGCGGTCCTGCTTTTAGGAGGAGTTCCTGCACCGCGTGCAACTGCGCGGCGGAGCAGGCGGCGACCAGTTCGACACATCGATCCCGACCCTCCTCCCTGCCTTTCTCGCTCTCTCCCTCTCCGCCTGACGCGCGGTGTGCTCGGCGATGAGGGTAAGAGCCAGGTCCCGCCGCGCCCATTCCAGTTGGGGGTGCTCGGCAGGGAGCGTACGCAAGCGAACCTCGAGCACCTGCTCCTGCAGTGCGCGCGCCCGCTGAAGGTCGCCGAGCAAGTAGAGCGTGGCGGCCAGTTGCCCAAGGACCCCTTGCAGGTCAGGGTCCTCGGCGGGGAGCGTGCGCGAGCGGACCTCGATCACGAGTTCCTGCAGCGCGCGCGCGCCCTGGAGGTCACCGAGCGAGCGGAGCGCGGCGGATAGATTCTCCCGCGCCCCTGACAGATCGGGGTGCTCGGCCGAGAGCGTCCGCGAGTGGACCTCGAGCACCTTCTCATGGAGCGCAAGCGCGCCCTGGAGGTCGCCGAGCGAGTGGAGTGTGACGGCCAGGTTCCGCCGCGCCCCTTGCAGGTCGAAGTGCTCGTCGGGGAGCGTGCGCGAGCGGACTTCGAGCACCTTTTCCTGCAGCGCGCGCGCGCCCTGGAGATCGCCGAGCAAGTAGAGCGTGGCGGCCAGGTGCGCCCGTGCTCCTTGAAGGTCGGGGTGCACGTCGGGGAGCGTGCGTGAGCGGACTTCGAGCACCTTCTCCTGCAGCGCGCGCGCGCCCTGGAGATCGCCGAGCGAGTAGAGCGTGACGGCCAGGTTCTCCCGTGCTCCTTGAAGGTCGGGGTGCACGTCGGACACCGTGCGCGAACAGATCTCGAGCACTGCCTCCTGAAGCGCACGCGCACCCTGAAGGTCGCCCAGCGATTGGAGCGTGACGGCTAGGTCCCCCCGCGCCCGTTGCAGGTTGAAGTGCTCGTCGGGGAGCGTGCGCGAGCGGACTTCGAGCACTTTTTCCTGCAGCGCGCGCGCGCCCTGGAGGTCGGCCAGCCTCCAAAGCGTGACGGCCAGGTTCCCCCGTGCCCCTTGCAGGTCGGGGTGTTCGTCGGACAACGTGCGCGAGCGGACTTCGAGCACCTGCTCCTGCAGCGCGCGCGCGCCCTGGAGGTCGCCGAGTGAGTAGAGAGTGACGGCCAGCGTCGCCTGCGCTTCTTGAAGGTCGGGGTGCTCGTCGGACAGCGTGCGCGAGCAGATCTCGACTACTTCTTCCTGAAGCGCACGCGCGCCCTGGAGGTCGCCGAGTGAGTAGAGCGTGCCGGCCAAGCGCCGCCGCGCCCGCTGGAGGTCGGGGTGCTCGGTGGGGAGCGTGCGCGAACGGACCTCGAGCACCTGCTCCTGCAGAACGCGCGCGGCCCGAAGGTCGCCGAGGGATTCGAGCGTGACGCTCAAGCTCGTCCGCGCGCGCTGGAGGTCGGGATGGTCGTCAGGCAGCGTGCGCGAGCTGACCTCAAGCACCTGCTCCTGCAGCGCGCGCGCGCCCTGGAGGTCGCCGAGTGAGGAGAGCATGCGGGCAAAGTTCCCTCGCGTCCTGATGAGGTCGGGGTGATCGTCAGGCAGATTGCGCGCGAGGATCTCGAGCGCCTGCTCTTGGAGCGCGCGCGCGCTGGTGGTCGCCTAGCGAAAAGAGCGTGAGGGCCAAGTTCCCCCGCGCCCACTGCAGGTCGGGGTGCTCGGCAGGCAGCATGCGCGTGCGGAACTCGAGTACCACGCTCCATGCCTGGTTCGCCGCACGCGCGTCCTGCACGCCCCATACCGCGCTCCCGGCGCGATTCAGGACATCCAGCCACGCTGCTTCGCGTTCCGCTTCGGGGCGTGCGAGCAGCGCATCGATGGCCGCAGTGGCCTTGGCGCGTGCAGTCACGAAGTCGGACGAGGTCAACGCGGCGTATGCCTCCTCGACGAGCGCAAGTTCCTTCGAGAGATCGATCGTGCTCGCAGCGAATGGTGCAGGACCCGTCTGGCCCGCGGCGGAGCCTGTGGGCGAGGCCGCGCGCGGCTCCTCATCGCGCACACCCGCAAGATCGCTCGAGGCCTGCGCGTTCGTATCGGCGCGCTCGGTGGTTTGCGGCCGAGAGCCGGGCTCCCCGCTCCCCTTCGGCGCGGGCGCGCCGCAGGAGAGGACGAACCACGCGAGCAGCGAGCCGACGATGATGCGAGACATCAGGGTTCTCCCGAGCGGGACCTGGGGACGAGGGGAGGCTACCACCGAATCGAAGGGGCACAAGCCGACGCACACGTGGTCGACAGCGCCAGAGCTGTGAGCCGCGTCAGCGACCGACGTCGTCGAGTTCCGTGCGCCCCGCGTCGACGCGGAACGCGAGCGAGCGGAACCACGGGAACAGGTCCTTCTCCACCGCACGGCTCCACACCGCGACGCAGTCGTCCATCGAGTAGCCGCTGCGCTCCTTCGCGACGAGCTTGCGCTTGGTCGTGAAGTACTTCGCGAGCGCGCCGGGGCCGTGCAGCCGCTCGAGCTCCTCGAACACGAAGTAGGACTTGCCCCACACGAGATCGCGCGGCGCGTTCTCCGCGAGCGGGTCGACCTTGGTGTAGTCCGGGTCGTGCTTGCGGCCGGCGGCGAGTTGGCGCTCGAGCGTCTCCTTCGCCTCCTTCATCTCCAAGCGCATCCCGACGCGGATGCCGAGGTACGTCGCGATCGGCTCGTTCCACAAAGGCTCCGGCTGCGGCAGCACCCACGAGTGACCCGCTTCGTGCGCGATGAGCTCGACCATCGGGTAGCGATGCTCGGGATACCCGCCCCACCACGCCGCGATCGCGATGCGCTCGCCGCTGCTGAAGCCGCCGCCGCCCGTCGGGAGGATCAGGAGCTTCTTGATCATGCCCGCGGACGGCTCGACGCCGGTGAGCGCGACCAAGTGCGGGCGAACCGCCGTGTATTCGTTCGCGATCGAGTCCGCGAAGCGCTGCGTGCCGTCCGTGAATTCGAGCGTCAGCGGCCCGACCTCGCGCGCGTGCTCCGCGAAGGCGCCTGTGAACGGCTTCTGCGGGTCGATCGCCTTCTTCGTCGCGTATTCGACGAGCAACGGCGTCACCCACGCGGCGTTGATCGGGTCCTTCGCGTCGGGTTGGTGCCCGAAGAGGCCGCGGCTGCCGAGCAGCACCGTGCCCTTCTCGAGCGCGCGGCGCGCGAGCACGGGCTGCTTCTGCGCGTCTTCGACGACGACGGTCCACTCGGGGCCGAGCTCCAGCACGCTCCCGCCGCGGTACTCGACGTCCGCGCTCGCGCCGACGAGCGTGAGCGGCTTCGCGGCCTTCACCGTCGACAGCGTCGCACCGAAGCGCTTCGCGAGCTCCGCGCCCGGCGGCATCGGATCGCGGCCGTCCGCCATGAGCAGCACCGTCCCGCCGTCCTTCGCGAACGCGAGCACGCGCTCCATCGACGCTTCGGAGTACGGCACGTGCGGATCGCCCTCCGACAGCACGAGCAGGTTCGCGTTCGACAGGTCGAGCCGGGCGAGGCTCCCCCAGTTGCGCTCGTCGCGGCCGACACCCTTCAGGTACTGGGTGTGGAACCGCCCATCCATGTAGAAGGTGAACTCCTGGCTGATGTCGGAGATCGAATGGACGCGCGGCGCGTCAGTGGACGACGCGAGCGCGACGAGGAGCGCGAGGAGAGACGGCATGAGCGCCTACTCTAGCCGCGCGAGCGCGCCGAAAAGGAGAGCGGACCGGCACCACGGCCGATCCGCTCGTGCTCGATCGTCACGAGTCGTTTGCGCTCGTGCTCGTGCTCGTGCTCGTGCTCTCGCGCGCGCGTCAGGGCAGGAACGTCACCGCGAGCCCGTCGGTCTGGTTGAAGCCCGCGCCGCCCGCCGCGACGTTGCGGTACTGCGCCTGGAAGCACCACGTCGAGAACGGGTTGATCGCGTTCCCGGGTACGGTGCCGAAGGGCAGGGTGCGCGTCGCCACGCCGGTCGAGCTCGCCTGCGCCGTGCCGAAGCGGAACAGGCTGCCCGTGACGCACAGGTTCCCGTTGCCGAGCGGCGTCTCGGTGCGCTGCGTGCCGAAGAAGAACGTGCAGCTCGTGTTCGGCGGCAGGTTGGATGCCGCGAGCTGCAGCGCGCCGTTCGCGAGGCTCGGCGCGTTGAGCGCGTCGAGGCGTCCGGGGAGCCCGGTCGAGTTCGCCGTCGCGCTGCAGTAGTTCGCCGGCACGAGCGGCGGCGTGAAGTCGATCACGAGCTGCGGCCGGTTCGCCGGCGTCGGGTTCGTGCGCGAATCGAAGCGCTTCGCGCTCGCTCCCCCGGTCTCCGGACCGATCAGGATCCAGCCGAAGTTCGTCGCCGGCGCGTTGAGCCACCCCTGCACGTCGTCGGCGGTCGCGAGCGAGCTCCAGGTGTCGTTCGGACCGAAGTCGACGGTGTGGATCGCGCTCGGAGTCGCGACGAAGTCGCCGCCCGGCGTCGTCCAGGGCGTCGACGGGAAGAAGCGCATCGTCCACGTCGCATCGCCGGCCTGCGCGGTCGTGCCGGTGCCCTCCTGGCCGGTCGCGTTCGAGGCGCCTTCGCCCCAGCTCGCGAGGACACGGTGCAGCTTCACGTCGACAGGGCCGATCGCGGACTGCGACATGTTCAGGACGAGTGCGGCGCTCACGATCGTCGATCCGGCCGGGATGGCGCTCGCGACGTCGAAACGCAGGAGCGCGCGCCGCTTCGCGCTCTGGGCCGTGGTGCCGGCGAAGAGGTAGTCGCCCGCGCCGTTCGCGACGCTGCCGCTCTGGGAGTACAGCGTGCTGTCCTGCACGGGGGCGAGGGTGACCGTGCCCGCCGCGGCGGAGGCCGCGAGGAACGGGACCAGGACGAAGGCCGACAGGGCGCGGAGCGTGGTCATCGAGAGAGTCCGGGGCGGGCGTGGGTCGGGGACGAGCACTTCAAACTGTATCCGAAGCCCGCGCATCGGCGGTCCGCCCGGCGACTTCTCGAGGGTTCGAGCGAACTTCCGGCGCGCGAGCGCCCCGCCTCGGCCGCGCAGAGCTCCTCCCTCGACGCGCTACCGCTCCTGCTCGGCCGCGCGGAGCTTTTCCTTTGCGCGCTCGTGCCAGTGTCGCGAGTACGCGTCCGCACCCTTCCCCCACGACGCCACCGCGCGCCGCAGGTGCTCGATCCCTTCGTTCCGCTCCCCGAGGCCGACCAGCAGGTTGCCGAGGTTGTAGTGTGCAGGCGCGTTCTCCGGATCGATCGCGAGCGCGGCCCCGAAGCTCTCGATCGCGCCCGCGTCGTCCCCCGACTGCTGCAGCGTGAGCGCGAGGTTGTTGTGCGTGTCGACGTCGCGCGGCGCGAGCGCGAGCGCGCGCTCGTAGCACGGGATCGCGAGTTCGTGCTGCCGAGTCTGCGCGTACGCGTCTCCCAGGTTGTGGTGGACCATCGCGACGTTCGGCGCGATCGCGAGCGCCTTCTGGAACGCCTCGACGGCCTCGTCGACGCGCGCGAGGTCGAGCAGCAGGAGCCCGGTGTTGTTGAAGGCGAGCCAGTACTGCGGATCGAGCGCGAGCGCCTCGCGGTAGAGCCCGAGCGCTTCCTCGCGCTTCCCGAGGTCCGCCATCACGAGACCGAGGTTCATGCGCGCCGGCGCGTTTTCGGGGTCGAGCACGATCGCGGTCCGATAGCACGCCGCCGCCTGCTCGATGCGCCCCTGCTCACGCAGGGTGACGCCGAGGTTCGTGGACGCGAACGACGACGTGGGACGGAGCGCGCGCGCGGCGCGGAACGCGCCCTCGGCGCGCGGGAGCTCGCCGAGCCCGAGCAGAACCGTGCCGAGGTCGAACGTGAGGTCGAAGTCGGACGGATGGCGCCCGCTCGCGATCTCGAGCACTTCGAGCGCAGAGCGCGGAGCCCCGGCGCCGCTGAAGGCGCGGGCGAGCAGCACGAGGCTGATGGGCGGGAGCTCGCGCAGCTCGCCTTCTTCGCGCAGCGCCTGCACGGCGGCGAGGTTCGGTGTCTTCCCCGCCCTGAGCGCGCGCAGCCGATTGCGCCACGGATCGGGGTCGAGCGTCATCGCGAGCGCGCGCAAGCGACTCAGGTCGAGCTCCGCGCGCTCCGGCTGTCCGGGCTCGTGCTGGCTCGGCCACGTCGACCAGTCGTCGAGCGCGGCCGCGATGTCCACCGAGAGCGGTCCGGCGAGCTCCGCGGCCGCGGCCTGCGTCGTCATCGAATCGAGCTTGCGGCCGCCGAGGTAGTCCTCGAACGCCTTCGAGTAGAGCTCCTCGTAGCGCCGCGCGATCGCGGCGTGCGCTTCCTCGGGCGGCGCGTTCATCTGCGCCTGCATCGCGTACTCCGCGAGCGTCGTGCGGAGCTCGGCGAGCCGGGCGCGCAGAGCGTCGTCCTTCGCCGCGCGCGCCGCTTCCGCGCGAGCGCGCTCGCGCTCCGCGTCGACCGTGACGCGCAGCGCGTTCGCCGCAGCGCGCGCGTCCTCCGCGACGTCGGGGTCCTTCGCCAGGGCCTCGGCGCGCTGCGCGGCGTCCTGCGCGCGCTCCCACGCGGGGAGCCCCGCCGCGCCGACCGCGCGCGCTTCGCCGAGGCGCAGGTTCGCTTCGGTAAACGAAGTGGCGAGCTGGCCGGCCGCGCGTTCGCGCCGCTCGCGCGCCGCGCCCGTGACGAACACGTACGCGCCACCGCCGAGGAGGAGGACGAGCACCGCCGCCGCGGCGAGCGCGATCGTCGCGCGGGCGCGGACGCGCGCTTCGGCGGCGCGGATCTGCGCCGCGTGCGCGCGCTCCTCGATCGAGGAGAGGTACTGCGCGACGGCGTCCGCGACCTCCTTGCCCGACGCGGGCCGCGCCAGGCGCGACGGAGCGAGGCACTGCTTGCACAGCGCGATCATCGTCGCGTCGGCGCCCGAGCGGTCGAGCCGCGCGTGCACGCCCTGCATGTTCGCGCGCGTCGCTTGCGCGATCAGATCGCCTTCGCTCTCGAGGTACGGCGGACCGCCCGTGAGGATCTCACACAGGATCGCGCCGAGACCGAACACGTCGCTGCGCTCGTCGAGGCTCTCGACGTCGCCGAGCGCCTGCTCCGGCGGCATGTACGCCGGCGTGCCCATCATCGAGCCCGCGACGGACTGCGAGCCGCGCTTGGGATCGGAGCGCGTCGTCGAGATCACGCTCCACGTCGCGCCCTTGCGCGCGGGATCGGGGCGCTTCACCTCGCCCTTCTGCAGCACCTTCGCGAAGCCCCAGTCGACGACTTGGACCTCGCCGAAGCTGCCGAGCATGACGTTCGCCGGCTTCAGGTCGCGGTGCACGACGTGGCGCGCGTGCGCGTAGCCGATCGTCTGGCAGATCTGCTCGAAGACGCCGAGGAAGCGGTGGCGGTCCTCGTCCGGGCTCGCGCGGCGGCCGAGGTGCACCGCGAGCGTCTCGCCCTTCACGAGCTTCATCGCGAAGTACGGACGCTCGCCGCGCTGCAGGCCGAGCTCGTACACGGGCACGATGCCCGGGTGCTGGAGCTGGCCGCCGATCTGCGCTTCCTCGACGAAGCGCTCGAGGATGTCCGGGTGGTTCGCGTACTCCGCGCGCAGCACCTTCATCGCGACGTCGCGGCCGAGGTCCTGGTCGCGACCCTTGTAGACGACGCCGACGCCGCCGCGCGCGAGCTCGCCGAGCAGCTGGTAGCGCCCGGTCGGGTCGCGCAGCGCCTTCGCCTCGTCGTCGATGCGCACGGGCGCGCCGCCGTCGCCGTCGACATCGGGGAGCTCGAGGTCGAGCCGCGTCCCCGTGCGCTGCTGGAGGATGCGCAGGATGCTCGGCTGCGCGGGCGAGGACTCGGCGCCGAAGGCCGCGCGAAGGGCCGCGTCGAGGTCGTCGGGCTTGTGCTCTTCGGTGCTCACGGGTTCCACGTCCTTCCTCCAGCCTTCGGACGGTTTTCCTCGCGCCTTCTTCGGACTTTTCGGGCCGGGCTCACGCGTCCGGGGAAAGGAGGGCGAGGAGCCGGCGGCACTCGTCGTCGAGTTCGGCCTCGCTGCGCACCGAATGGAAGGCGACGACGCGGCGCAGGCACGCGCGGAACTCGTCGCGCGCCCGCGCATAGGCGCGATGGACGGCGTCGGGGTCCATGCTCCAGCGCTCCGCGATGTCGCGCACCGGCACGTCGGAGCCGAAGCGCAGGCGCAGGAGCTCGACCCGCAGGCGCGCGGCGTCGTCCTCCGCCCGCTGCCCCATCTCCGCGGCGGCCTCGCGCATCAACGCGAGCGCCCATTCGCGGTCGAAGACGCGCGACACGCCGACCGCGCCGTCCGCCAGGTCGTCCGGGAGCTCCAAGGCGCCGCGCGCGCGCGCCGCCCGCCCGCGCTCCTCGAAACGCAGCGCGACGTTGCGCACGACGCCGAAGAGGAAGCCGCGAAAGTCGCCGCCCGCGGCGTCGGCGCGCTCGAGCGGGCCGCGCGGACGGAAGCAGTCGACGAACACCTCTTGCACCGCGTCGTCGACTTCGCTCGCGAGCGAAGACCCGCGCCAGCGCTGGACGAGGAACGCGCGGACCAGCGGGAGGTAGCTGCGCGAGAACGTCGAGCGCGCTTGCGTCTCCCCCCCCGCCGCGCGCTGGATCAAGCTCCAGCACGTGTCGCCTGCACGCTCTCCTTCCATGCCGGGATCATGCGCGGACGGCGGCAAGCGCGGCAAGGGCGTGCTCGCGCGCGATTTTCGCCAGGACGTCGCGAGGAAAAACGCCCGACCCCGGGAGGAAGGAGCGACGCACGAGCGGCAGACCCGCGAGCCCACCGCTCCGGAGCAGCTCGCGCGGCCCAACCACCTGACTCCATCCGGAGCACCTCCTCGAGTTCCTCCATGAAGCTCTCCGCCCCCGCCACCCTCTCCCTCCTCGTCGCCGCCGCGCTGGTCCCGACCGCGCACGCGCAGTCGATCACCAGCATCGGAACGCTGCCCGGCGACGGGTACTCCGACTGCATCGCGGTCAGCAAGAACGGCAACGTCCTCGCGGGCAACAGCGCGGGTATGAACGGGAACCGCGCCGTCCGCCGGACGGGCTCGGGCGCGCTGCAGGACATCGGCCATCTCCCGAACGCGACGGACACGTGGGTGTTCGGGATGAGCGCGGACGGCAAGGCGATCGTCGGCTTGTCGCAGCTCCCCGACCGCGAAGGAGCGTTCCGCTGGACGCAGGGCGCCGGGATGATCGATCTCGGCATGCTCCCGGGCGGTGTAATCGGCGCGTCCGCCTATGGCGCGAGCAACAACGGCAGCGTGGTCGTGGGCACGAGCGACTCCGCGAACGGTCTGCACGCGTACCGTTGGAAGATGAGCACCGGCATGGTGGACCTCGGCCTGCTCGAGGGCGGCACGTACTCGTTCGCCCTCGCGGTGAGCGCGAACGGTCACGTGGTCACCGGCTTCGCCGACCTCACGGGCGGCGCCGAGCACGCGTTTCGCTGGACGGCCCAGCACGGGATGCAGGACCTCGGCGCGGTGAACGCGGGCGAGCTGTCGGCCGGCTACGCGATCAGCGCGAACGGCAACGTCATCGCGGGCTACAGCGGCCCGGACGCGGCGCGCTGGGTCCACGGAACGCCGCAGAGCCTCGGCCACCTCGACGGGGGCTCGTTCTCGGCTGCGTACGGCATGAACGAGAACGGCCTTTTCGTCGTGGGCCTCTCCGACGACGAGACCAACAACCTGCGCGCGATCCTCTGGACACCCCTGCTCGGGATGGTCGACCTGAACGAGCTCCTCCCCACGCTCGGCGTCGACCTCACCGGCTGGACCCTCGAGGTCGCGACCAGCATCTCGGCCAACGGCCGCCGCATCGTCGGCGTGGGCGTGGTGAACGGCGATCGTCGCGGCTTCGTCGCGACGCTCCCGAATCCCGGCTCCTGCGGCGAAGGTTGGCTCCCGGGCTGTGGCGGCGGTCACGGGCACCACTGAGCCCGCACACCACCCCTCTCACCGTCCCACCGCGCTCGATGCTGAGAGCCAATAGAACCCCGCGCAAGCCAGGGCCGGTCCTCCGGTCCTGGCTTGTGCGGGGTCCGTGATGCGGAGCACACGCGTGTGTTCCGTTGCGTCCCTTCCCCCTTGATCGCCCCATCCGGCAATTGCGCTCCCGACCGACACCCATTCAAACCCGCTCTTCGAACACCCCCGAGCTCTTGTTCTTCCGAACGTCGTCGCCGCGGAAGTACCGGCCGTTCATCGCGACATACGTTCCGTGCGAGAGCGCCTGCGCGAACGCGATCGCGCTGCCGAGGTTGAAGAGCCCGTCCGAGCTGCCGAACGTGTACGGCACCATCGCGCCCGTCAACACGATCGTCTTCGCGAGCCTCGCTCCGCCGACGAAGCGCGCCGTGTGCTCCATCGTGTCGGTGCCGTGCGTGATCACGATCCGATCCTCCGGCGCCTTGCGGCACGCATCGAGGATCCGCTCGCGATCCGCGTCCGTCATGTCGAGGCTGTCGATCAGCATCAACTGCTCGACCGTGATCGGCAGCCGGCTCCGCCCGAGACGCAGCATCTCCTGCACGTGCGTCTCGCGGAAGAAGAGCCGGCCCTCGAGCTCGTGGTAGTCCTTGTCGAAGGTCCCGCCCGTCACCAGGATGCGCAGCGCAGTCGTCATGCGCGCATCGTCGCAGGCCGGTCCGTCGCGCGCCAGATCGTCGCGGCCCGGATCGCCTGCTTCCGTTTCGTCACGCACCGGCTCGCGAGGGCTCGTCTCGCTGGGGTCGGGCCCATCGGAGGGCGCTACTTCTGACGGGTCGGGGCGGTGTTCCCCTTCGAATTCGGCTCGCCGCGTCTCGGACCGTCCGTCGTCGTGCCACCGTCGTACTACTGCGCCGTGCCTCGCAGGAGCACGTGGAACGGCTGCGGTGCGTTCCCGGCGTCGTGGTCGAGCTCCAGCGTCGCGTCGCGCTGCCCCGTCGCGGTGCGCGGGTCGAAGCGGACGCGGTACTGCACGTAGTTGCCGCCGAGCACGGCCGACGCGCCGAGACAGCTCGCGTTGACGGCCTGGCGCATGATGTCCGCCGTCACCGGGTGGAAGTTCAGGTCGATGTTGTCCATGCCGCCGCACAGGTGGCAGTAGCTCATGATCGTTCCCTGTGAGCACACGGTCGTACCCGTGCAGTTCGAATAGCACTGGTCGAGCGGCGGGCAGTACGCGTGCGTGTGGTTCGACCCGAAGTTGTGGCCGAGCTCGTGCGCGACGACGACGAAGTCCCACGTGAAGCTGCCCGGAGCGCCCGTCCACGTGCCCCAGTTCACATTGCCCGCGATGTTCGCACTGACGCCGAAACCGAAGCCTTGGCTGCAGAGCGCGTTCACGTATGCGACGCCGCCACCCAAGCTCGCGCCCGACAGGAAGTGGGCCAGGTTCGCGGACACCGGCCACGAGTTCGGCGCCCAGGCCGACACGAACTCGTTCAAGAGCGCGGACGGCGTGCCGCCCGAGTCCTGCGTCGTCCACGGATCCGCCGCGGTCGTGTGTACGCCGAGGTAGGCGATCGTGAGGACGGTCTGAACGTCCTCGAAGTACTGCGCGCTCACCGCGGCGATGAGCTGCGTGACATAGCTCGTGATCCCCGGCGTCGAGCCGAACTTCTGGTAGAGCTGCCAGTCGGTCTCGAGCGCGAGACGACACTCGGCGACGTCCATCGAACCGGAGCTCGGCAGTCCGGCGCTGGGCACGGAGCCCACGGCCGGAGTGCTCGCCCCCGGGACGACCGGCGCGTCCTCGCACACGAAGGACGCCGGCGCGACGCCGAACGCGGCGAGCCCCTCGTCGCCCTCGACCGCGCGCAGCTCTCCGCCCGCGCCGCGCGCGATGTGCACGCGTCGCGGCGTCGGGCCCGGAAGCTCGACGAAGCCCTGCGGTCCGTCGGCGGTGAACGCGAGGAACACGCGCGAACCCGCCACCTCGAGCACGTTGCCGCTCCACAGCGACACGTCGCCGAGCTGCGTGCGCAGTCCGCCGGGCACGTCGGCGCCGTCGACGCGCAGCACCGCGTCGTCTGCGACCGGCAGCGGAAGGCGCTGGAGCTCGAGCGTGACCGCGCCGCGGCCGGGCAGCGGGAAACCGTGCAGGCTCGCGAGCGCGCGCTGGCGGAGCTCGCTCGCGAGCGCCGCATCGAAGGCGAGGGCGACGCCGGGCCCGGGCGTCGGGTTCGCGGCGACGATCGGCGATGGGAGCGCGAGCGCGGGATTACCTTGCGTGGTCACGAGCGCCGCCGGGACGAGCGACGCGGAGTCGACCGTGACGTCGAAGTCGTTCGCATGCGCACCCGTGACGCGCGGGGCCGACACGTGCAACGCGTCGTCGCCCGCGTTCGTGACGCGCACGAGGGTGCCCGTGTTCGGTCCGGCGTTGAGGACCCGCGCGCCGAGGTCGACGAGCTCGTTCTCCACGAGCGCGTTCTCCATCCCCGTGGCGCCCTCGGTCGCGACGAACAGCGCAGGTCCGTTCGAATCGTCGTCGAGAATCGTCACGAGGCGCGTGGAGGTCGCGCCGACGGCGGCGCCAGCCGAAGGCGACCCGATCGCGAGCAGGATCGTCTCGTCGATCTCCGCGGCCGCGTCGTCGACCAGCGCGAGCGTCACGCTCTGCGTCGTACCGTCGAGGCTGCCCGCGGCGAACGTGACCGTCCGCGGCGTGATCGCCGCGTAGTCCGCGCCCGAGTCCGCCGAGCCCGTGCCCGCGTCCGTGACGACGAGGGCGACCGACGTCGCGAGGCTCGCTCCCGTGGCAAGGTCGAGGGCGACGCTCACGCTCACGCTGCCCGCGTCCTCGGCGAACACGCTGCCGATCGACGTGCTGAACTGAACGGTCGCCGTGTCCGCATCGGTGATCGACGACGTGAACGTGGACGGCGCCGCGATCGAGGCTCCTGTCGCGCTGCCGAGGCCGAGCACGACGGTCTCGCTCGCACCTTCGACGAGCGCGTCCGAGAGCGCGCTCAGCGCGACGAACTGCACGTCGCCATCGACGGCGCCCGCGGGGAACGTCACAACGACGGGCGCGAAGGTCGCGTAGTCCGCGCCCGCGCCCGCCGTGCCCGTGCCGCGATCGGAGACGGTGACGGAGACGGGCTCTTCGAGCGCAACGAGCGTCGTGTGCAGGACGACCGCGATCGAGCTCGCGCCACCGTCCTCCCCCATCGCGGCTCCGCTCGCGGAGAACGCGAGCGTCGTCGGCGATCCACCGCCGCTCCCGCCACCGCCGCAACCCGCGAGGAAGCACCCCGCCGCCGCAAGCGCGGCAACGACGGCCCGATCACGCCGCGCGCCCATCGCGGAACGTCCGATCCGAACGGACTTCGACCCCTGCCCCATCCCGCCGTGACGATCGGCCCGCGGAGGCGTGGATCTGAAAGGAAGTCGGCTTCCGCCGAACGCGGCACGCCGCGGACCTGGAGCGTGGCGTCGGCGCGCGCTTGCTTCCCGCGCGGGTCGAAGGCGCGCGAAGGCCTCACACGCTGGCCGAACACGCCCGACGCCCTCCCGTGCGGGCCGAACGCGCGCGAAGGCTCTCGCGCGCAACGGCCTCCGGTGCGGGCCAAACACGCGCGAGGACCTCCCGCACGGGCCGGGCGCGCGCGACGGCCGGCGCGAGAGGAAGGAACGCGCGTCCAGCGAGGTCGTGGCGTCACTTCGCGCCCGACGCCGCGCCGCTCGCCGCCGGAGTCGCGCGAGGAGCGTCGAGGTGGGACTCGATCCACCCCATCCAGAGCTTCGTTCGCTCCCGCGCGTTCACGGGATCGCTCGAGCTGTGCGTGCGGCCTTGGAAGCCGATGAACTCCGTCTCGACGCCGTTGTCCTTGAGCGCGTGGTAGAGCGCGAACGACTGCGTCGGCGGCACACGGTAGTCCTCGAGGTTCGTGAGGATGAGCGTCGGCGCGCGGATGTTCGTCGCGTACGTGATCGGCGACTGCGCGCGGTACGCGTCGGCGAACTCGCGCTTCCACGGCGAGCCGCCGAACGCGTGGCGGATGCCGACGTTTCCGTCGGCGAAGTTGTACATGTCGGTCCAGTCCGTCACCGCGGCGCCGGCGACGCCCGCGGTCCACTCGCTCGGGTACTTCCCGAGCAGCCACGTCGTCATGAAGCCGCCGTAGGACCAGCCCGTGACGAAGACGCGCTTCGAGTCGACGTACGCGCGCTTCTTCAGCTCGGCGACGCCCGCCATGACGTCGCGGCCGGGACCTTCGCCGGCGTCGTCGAAGATCGCGTTCGCGTAGGCGTGGCCCAGGTTGTCGCTGCCGCGGTAGTTCGGGCTGAACACGACCCAGCCCTTCGCGGCCATGAGCTGCGGGAGCATCGAAAAGCTCGTCTTCGACGCCGACGTCGGTCCGCCGTGGATCACGAGCACGAGCGGCCGCGGCGTCGACAGGTCCGCGGGCAGCGCGATCACGCCGTCGGCGTCGAAGCCGTCGTGCGTCTTCCACGTCACGCGCTCCATGCGCGCGAAGCGGCGTTCGTCCGCCCAGGCGTTGAGCTTCGTGAGCTGCTTCGGCTTCGCCGTCGCGGAGCTCATCACGTAGACCTCGGCCGGCCGGTCGGCGCGTGTCGCGGAGAACGCGATCGCGCCCGTCGCGGCGACCGTCACGTCGTAGCCGAACGCGCCCGAGACGACGAGGCCGTCGAGGTCGAGCGCGCGCGGCTTCCCGGCCGAGGGATCGATCGGCACGACCCAGAGCCCGACGGTGTCGCGCTCGTTGCAGGCCGTGAGGAACTCCTTCCCGTTCGGCATCCATTCCGTGCCGAAGACGTGGCGGTCGAGCTCGCGCGTCACGTTGCGTCCCGGACCGTCGGCGGCCGAGGCGAGGTAGTAGTCGGAGAGGAACTCGGGCTTCCCATCGCGCGGATAGCGGTAGAGCACCGCGGAGCCGTCGGGCGTGAACGTCGGCGCCGATTGGTAGCGCTCGACCGAGTTCAAGACCTGCGTCGCGCCGCTCTCGACGTCGAGGAGCAGGATGCGGCCGAGGTCGAGCTTGCCGGACTGGGGCGCGGGAACCTGCGTGAGCGCGATGCGCTTGCCGTCCGGCGACCACGCGAGCGTCGACGCGGGGCTCGAGGGCGGGAGCACGAACTCGAGCGACCAAACGCCGCTCGTGATGCGCTTCGCCTGCTCGTCGGCGAGCGCCTGCGTCCACACGTGGCGCGAGCGCACGGCTTCCTTCAAGAAGAGGTCCTGGTCGCCGATGCGGAACGTGCCGACGTGGCGCTCCTCGCCCTCGCGCTTCGGCGCTTCGTCCTCGGCCGCGAACGCGATCGCGAGGCCGTCGGGGCGCCACGAGTAGTGCTCGACGCCCGTCGGCGAGTTCGTGAGTCGGCGCGCTTCACCGCCGCGCAGCGGGAGGAGCCACACCTGCGGCTCCTTCTGCGCGTCGGGTGCCACGAACGCGAGCGTGTTCCCGTCCGGGGACCAGCTTGGCTGCGAGACGCGCTTGCGGCCCTGCGTCAGCTCGCGCACCGCGCCGGTGGCGACGTCGACGGTGCAGAGCTGGGCTTCGTTCTCGTTGTCCGCGAAGTTCGCGCGCGAGGTGACGAACGCGACGGTCTTGCCGTCGGGCGCGATCTGGACGCTGGAGACGCCGACGAGGAGGCGCAGGTCGTCGAGGGACGGAGGCTGCTGGGCGGCGGAGGCGGCGGCGAGGACGACGAGGGCGAGGGTGCGGAGGAGGGGGCGCATGCGGGGAGGGTAGCGTCGTGGGGTGAGGCGGGGTGTCTCGGCTCCGTACTCTCCACTCGCGCGAGCGTGCAACGGGGGCGGGTCGATCGGGAGCGGTGCTGCCAGGTGGGACGACACGGGGAAAGGGGCGCAACGGAACACATTCGGATGCTCCGCATTCCGCACCCCGCGCAGGTCTGGGCCGGAGGACCGGCCCAGACCTGCGCGGGGTTCGACGTGCTCTCAGCAACGAGCGCGGCACGGTGAGCGGGCGTGGACGGCGCGAGCACGTTCGGAGGGCGTTGCTCAGCGACGAGCGGAGGGCTGCAATCCGGGCGACGAGGGAGAGACGATTGCGCCGCGAGGACGGTTCGAGAGTTGTTGTTCCGCGACGGGCGGGAAGGAGGGGCGCGCCGTGCGGTGGTTCGGCGGTTCAGTGGCCTTCCTTTGCGACCGCGGGTTCGCCGCCGTGGAGCTCGAACCACTTCAGGATGTGCAGCACCTTCGCGATCAGGTGGGTCGGGCGGTTCGCAAGGCCGTGGGAGGCGTCGGGGATGCGCACGAGCGCCGTGTCGACGTTGCGCAGCTTGAGCGCGGCGTAGTACTCCTCGGCCTGCGAGATCGGCGTGCGCCAGTCCTGCTCGCCGGTGAGCAGCATCGTCGGCGTCTTGACGTTGCCGACGAGCGAAAGGGGCGAGCGCCGGTAGTACTCCTCGGGCTTCTCCCACGGCATCGCGGAGAACCAGTACTTGACGAAGTACGGCGTCTCGTCCGCGGTGAGCGCGTGGCTC
This sequence comes from Planctomycetota bacterium, assembly GCA_016714045.1. GTDB lineage: Bacteria > Planctomycetota > UBA1135 > UBA1135 > JADJNY01. The sequence goes on from JADJNY010000004.1 coordinate 44,279, forward strand.
GTCCAATCGATCACGGGCTTGGCGGACACGGCCGCAGCGAAGCGCTGGTTCTTGCCGACGATCCACGCGGTCAGCACGCCTCCACCGCTGCCGCCCGTGACGTACATCCGCTTCTCGTCGACGAAGCCGCGCGCGAGCAGCGCGTCGACGCACGACATCAGGTCGTCGTAGTCGTTCCCCGGGTAGGCGTGGTGGATCAGGTTGCCGAACTCCTCGCCGTAGCCCGTGCTGCCGCGCGGGTTGCAATAGAGGACGACGTAGCCGCGCGCGGCGAACGCCTGGTACTCGTAGCTGAAGCGCGTCCCGTAGTCGGCGAACGGCCCGCCGTGGATCTCGAGGATCATCGGGTAGCGCTTCGTCGCGTCGAAGCCCGGCGGCGTCACGTACCACGCCTGCACCTCGCGCCCGTCGTGCGCGGACTTCGCGAGGAGCTCCTTCACCTCGCCGGAGACGCGCTGCGCCGCGACGTCCGCGTTCAACGCGGTCACGACGCGCGGCTTGCCGCCCGGCGGGAGGACGGACACCTCCGCGGGCCGGTCCGTCGTCGTGTGGGTGAACGCGATCGTCCCGTCGCGCGCGACGCTGAACGATCCCGACGCGTATGGCCGTCCGATGTCCGTGCCGCCGACGTCGAGCGCGAGCGGCTCGAACGACCCGTCCATCGAAAGCCGTCCGACACGCGTCGCGCCGCGGCTCGTGACCATCGCGAGGAGCGAGCGCCCGTCCTCGCTCCACCACGCGCCCTGCACGTCGCGATCGAGGTTCGCCGAGATCGCACGCGCCGCGCCGCCCTCGAAGGGCACGACGTACGCGCGCGTGACCTGGTAGCCCTGCTTGCGGTCGTCGAAGCCCGTGTACGCGACGAGCTTCCCGTCCGGCGACACGACGGGCGCGTCGTCCGGGCCGCGACGGTCCGTGAGCGCGCGCAACTTCCCGTCGGCGAGCGTGACGGCCCACACCTCCGTGTCCAGAGGTTCGAGGTCCGCGTCCGCGCGCCGGTTCGACGCGAAGACGAGCGCCTTGCCGTCCGGCGTCCACGACGGCGCACCGCGCACGTCGAACGCACCGCTCGTGAGCGCGCGCGGGCTACCGCCCTCCGCCGGGACGACGAAGAGCTGCGCGTGCCCTTGCCGCAGGTAGCCCTCGCCGTCCGCGCGGTACTTCACGGCCGTGATCACCCTCGCGGGCGGCGCCCACTGCGCGCCCTCGGGCGCGCGCGGCATCGCGACGAACGGCTCCGTCTCTTCCGCGACGAACGCGGTGTACGCGATCCACTTCCCGTCGGGCGACCACGCGATCGCGCCGGGGCCCTCGGAGAGGTTCGTGAGGCGCGCCGTCTGTCCGCTGTCCATCCAGCGCACCCACAGCTGAGCGGAGCCGCCTTCGCTCGACACGTACGCGATGCGCCCGCCGTCCGGCGACCAGCGCGGCATCCCGTCCGAGCGCGGTCCCGTCGTCAGCGGCCGCAGGTCCGTGCCATCGCTCCGCACGATCCACAGGTTGCGCCGCCAGCGGTCCTCGCGCTCGTCGGCCCACGAGCGCACGAAGACCACTCGCGCGCCGTCGGGCGCGATCTGCGGATCGTCGGCGAGCTCGTAGCGGAAGAGGTCCGCGGCCTCGACGGACGTGCGGACGACGGTGGTCGCGTCGGACGCGGACGGCGCGAGGAGCGGGACGAGGAGCGCGAGCGGCAGGGTCGGCATGGGGACGTCTCCGTGAGCGCCGATTCGGCGCGCGCGAACGGTAGTCGATGCCCGCGGAGCGCGCCACGCGGAGCCAGCTCGGCGGACACGGGGGCGGGAGCGCGCGGTACGCTCTGGGCTCGCGCGCCGCGCGATCCCACAGACGTCGGACGCGCAGTCGCACGGCGCGCGCTGGTCGCGATCCCGCTCGGCACACGCTCCTGCCTCCTACACGCTCACCCGGCACGCCGGTGCCTCCCCCACGCAGCTGATCGATGCGCCACGACCTCCGCTCCCACCTCGCGCTCCTTCTCGCGTGCACGTTCTCCGTGCCGCCGCTCGCCGCCGCGCCGCAGGCCGTGGCGCCCGGTGCGAAGAGCGCGGAGGCAGCGCCCGCGTCGCGCGCGCGCGCGGCCGCGCACCTCGCCGCGGCGCGCAAGGCGCTCGCCAACGGCAAACCGGAGCAGGCGTTCGTGCCTTTGAGGCTCGCGCTCGACGCCGACCCCGAGTCGCTCGAGGTCCTCGCGCTCTTCGTCGACGCGTGCGCGAACGACGAGGACGCGCGCACGTTCTGGCTGCACGAGCTCGCGCGCGCCGCCACCGGCGCCGGCGGCGAGCTCGCGCTCGACTCGGCGGCGAAGAAGCGCTTCGGCACGAACGATCCGCGCCCGCTCCAGCTCGCGCCGGCGCGCGCGGCCGCGGTCGAGGAGCTCGTCCGCTTCGCGCGCGACCGCGAGAAGCAGGCCGCGTCGAAGCCCGAGAGCGCGCTCGTCGCGCTCTTCGCGCGCCGCCTCGCGGCGGAGATCGCGCGCGGTTCGCCGGCGCTCGTCGCGGCCCACGCAGCGGACCTTTCACCGCGCCTCGCCGCGCCCGACGCGCTCCCCGCGCAGGTCGTGCGCGCGGTGGAGACGTTCGGCGGCAACGCGCAACGCGCCGGGCGGACGAAGGACGCGATCGAGGCGGCGCGCATCCTCGCGGGGCTCGCCGTGCAGGTCGGATGGGAGAAGGACCTGCAAGGCCCGAAGCCCGCGGGCCTCGGCGGCCTCGCGAAGTCCGCGCAGGAACTCCTCGGCAAGGCGCGCGCGCAGCTCGCGAGCAAGGCGGAGCGCCCGTGGACCGTCGACGAGCTCGAAGCGCTCGACGCGGACCAGGCCGAGGCCTTCACGCGCGCGCACGACTCGTTCGGCAACCCCGGCATCGCCGTGAGCCCGAAGGGTTGGTACCGCGTCGAAACCGACTGCGGTCACGCGACGCTGCTCGGCGTCGCGAAGACGATCGAGCCGCACCATCAGCGCCTCGCGCGCTGGTACGGCACGGACCCGTTCGTCGGCAAGCCGGGCCTCGTGCGCATCGTGCCCGAGGCGACGGGCCTCGAGGCCGAGGGCGCGCCGTTCTGGTGGGCCGGCGGCTTCCAAGGCGGCGACACGACGACGCTGCGCTTCTCGTGCGGCGGCGGCGCGCCGACGATCGAAGGCCTTGGGCACGGGCTCGTGCACGAGCTCACGCACCGCTTCGACGGCGCGCTCTTCCCGGGCATCCCGGCGTGGCTCGCGGAGGGCAAGGCCGTCTGGACCGGCGCCGCGTACGGCGATTCGAACGCGGAGGCGTTCGTCGAAGCCTACGCATCGCTGGGCACGATCGAGGCCGCGTACATCAAGGGCTACGGCGACCCGACGAAGCTCCTGCAGCTCGTCGAGGGCACGATCGACGACTACCGCGACAACTACGTCGCGGGGAACGCGCTCTACGTCTACCTGCGCTCGCGCAAGGACGCGACCGGCCGTGTCCTCTTCCGCGACGCGCTGCTCGACTTCCAGAAGGGCGCGCGCACGGCGAAGAAGGCGAAGGAGCACTTCCTCGCGTCGTTCTGCGACGGACGCGACGGTCGGCCGAAGTCCTTCGACGACTTCTGCGCCGACTGGACGCCGTGGGTCGCGGGCTTCTACTGGCAAGCGCGGAAGCCGTGGGCGCTCGAGTTCACCGAGGACGTCGGCGGCGCCGACTCGCCGCCCGTGCTCGACGAGCCCGTCTGGGTGTGGTCGCGCAATCGCGCCGAGCCGCGCTTCGGCCAGGAACAGGCCGTGCTCGCCGCGCGGCTTTTCCTGCGCGCGGGCGAGCGCGCGAACGCGATCGCCGCGTACGTGTGGGCGCTCGCCGTCGACGGGCGCCGGCCGATGGACGAGCTCGACCTCGCCGACGCGCTCGATCGCGAGAACAGGAAGGACGCGGCGTGGTGCTTGCGCGCCGAGCTCGACTCCATCGCCGGCGCGCGCGACGGCGCTCCGCCGTTCCAATCCGCGCTGCCGCGCACGTTCGCGCTGGTCGAAGCGCTCGGTGCCGCGTCGAGCGACGCCGCGAAGCGCGCACTCCCCCGCACGGCGGGCGCCTTGCGCGCGGACCGCGAGCGTGTCGCGCGCCACCTCGGGCTCGCGGAGCTCCCGCCGCTCCCGCCCGTCGACACGGACGCCCCGTCGGTCGTGTTCGACGGCCCGCCGAGCCCGCTCGCGCGCGACGGATGGACCGAATCGGGCCTCACCGGCTACGAAGAGCGCCGCGCGAAGGGCCGTCACCACGTCGACGAGGACGGATACCTCGTGGTCGGGCTCGACAAGCCCAAACCGCGCGCGACGAGCACCGGCGAGGGCATCGCGGCCGTCGATCGCGCGGCGGCGCAGGTCGACTGCTTCGGGCTCGCGCCGGAGTGGGTCGCGTCCGGCCACTGGCGCCTCGACTGCCGCGTGCGCTTCCTGACGAGCTTCGTCAGCGGCGCCGTGATCCTGGGGTACCGCGAGCGCGACGACAACGTGCGCTTCGGCTTCAGCGCGTGCGACTTCGCGTACTCGATCGGAGCGAGCGAGAAGCAGGAGCACGGCTTCGAGAGCGTCGGTTGCTGGCTCGGCGGCCTGCGCGACCGCGACGGCGGCTTGATCGGCGGCAACGCGGGCAGCGCTCAGTTCGACGCGCCGCGCTCGAACTTCTGGCTGTCGCTCGTCGTCGACGGGGCCCGTCGTGCGCGCGTTCGTCGAAGGGAAGCAGGTCGCGCAGTACGTCGTCGTCGACGGAGCCTCGATCGAGGGCCGCATCGGCTTCGCGACGAGCATGGGCGTGATGCGCATCGAGGACGCGCGGCTCGTGCGCCTCGATCGCAGCCGCCTCGCGCCCGCGGCGGGCCGCGAAGCGCGCGCGTTCGACCTCGACGCCGCGACGTCGCTCCCGCCGTGGGATGCGGTCAACGCGCCGAGCCGCGGGCTGCCGCTGCACGACCAGGGGACGCTGCTCGTCTTCGTGCCGGCCCCCGACGCGCCGCTCGCGACGGACCTGGAGCAAGCTTCGTTCGTGCAGCGCGCGACGCGGGCCCTGCGCGACGTTTCGGTCCTTCTGCGCCGCGAGCAGCCGACGCAGCCGGTCGTCGTCGCGCTCCCGTCCGCCGTCGACGCGTCCGTACGAGCGAGCATCGAGAAGGAAGCGCGCGCCACGCTCGGCGAGCGCATCGTCGTGCGCGCGCACGGGCTCGCTGCGCCGAGCGCGGCCGCGGACGCGGAGGACGCCCCAAAAGCGGAGCCCGGCGCGGCTCCGGCGCCGAAGAGCCCGTCGCGCGCGCGCTCCGTCTGGCTCGCCTTCGTGGACCAGGCCGGCACGGTGCGCGCGAGCGCGCGCATCGTGGGCGCGAAGACCGCGGACGATGTCTTCCTGCGCTGGCTGCGCGTCTTCCGCGAACACGGGCGGCCCGAACGCGAGCTGCCGGCGTTCGAACGTCCCAAGGAAGCCGGGCGCTGACGACCGCGCGCGCTTCGCGCTCAAGGCGCGAGCGTGCCGCGCCCGTCGACCGCGAGCTCGATCTCGCCGAGCAGCGGCTCCGTCCACGCGCCCTGGTCGTCGAGCGCGTGCAGCTCGACGCGCCCGGCGGGCACGACGACTTCGAGCGGACGATCGAGCGCGCTCGCGACGACGCGCGTGACGACCGTGCCGCCCCGAGCGAGCCGCCTGACGAGCGCGAGCCCGTGCTCCGCGCGCCAACCGGTGAGCTCGACGCGCGCCGCATCGAGCACGACGTCGAGCTGGCGCGTCCCGTGCTCGAGGTCCATCGGCAGGCGCACCTCGCGGCACACGTCGGCGTCGCCACCGTCGCGCAGGATCAAAAGTCCGCGGCACGGCTCCAGGTCGGGGAGCTCGAAGGTCCCCGCCGCCTCGAACGGATGGGCGGGCGCGCGGGTGAACGGCTCGCGCTCGTTCGGGAGGAATGCGGCCGTCCACGCCCACGTGTCGACGCCAGCGAGCGCGAAGCGTCCGCGCAGCCGCGCCGTGATCTCGTCCCGGAGGTCGATCTCGACCCACGCGGTTTCTCCCGAGAGGACGTCGACGAACTGCGGTGCCGGCGCGAGCGGAGCACGCGTCGGACGTCCGATCGCGTCCTCGACGAGTCGGTGGATCCACCACCGACCGGGCGCGAGCGCCTCGAACCGGAAGCGCCCGTCCTCGCCCACGCAGTGGGGCACGACGCGCTCGTCGCCGAAGGACACACCGACCCATCGCCCCGTTGGATGGACGCCGGCGGGGAGCTGGATGCGACCTTCGATCGCGCCCGTCACGGAGAGGCGCAGCTCGATCGGCTCGAGCCCGTGCCCGGCCTCGAAGGTCCCGGCGTGGTGCACGATCACGTCGCCGCGGTAGACCGCAAGGGTGATGGGCTCGCGCTGGCGCAGCGTGATGGCGAACGCGCCCTCGGCATCCGTCTTCGCCACTTCACGCTGGGTGAACTCCTCGAAACGCTGTGGAAACCGAGACGTTCGATGCAGCTTGCCCTCTGCGAGCGACTTCAGCAAACGGACCTCGACCCCATCGGCGGGCGCGCCGTCGGCGGCGAGCACGCGCCCGCGGAGCTCGGCGGCCTTCGCCAACACGACGTCGACCTCGGGCTCGAGGCGCACCGGGTCGGCGCAGGTCCATTTCGACACCTCGTAGCCGGGCGCGACGACCTCGACCTTGAAGGACGTCGCCGGCAGGAAGAGCGTGAAGGAGCCGTCCTCGTCCGCGCGGCCGCCGCGCACGTCCAGGCGATCGTTGTAGGACTGCGTCCATCGCGCGCCTGCGATGGCGCGCCCCTCCGCGTCGCGGACGTGGAAGCGCGCCGAGCGCGCGGGCGGCAGGGCGTACCGGCGCACTTCCACGCTCGACTCGACCCCCAGGCTGAAGAGCGCGCCGGCGTTGCCCGAAGGTGACCACACGTGCAGGTCGTCATGGCCCGAGCGGTCGAGCTCGATTCGGAACTCCCCCTTCGCGTCCGTGAACCCGACGAGCGACCATACGCCGTCGTGTCGTTGGTCGATGCGCGCGCGCGCGACGGGCTCGCCGAGGTGGTCGACCACGAGGCCACGGTGGAGGTGCCGATAGGGCTGGACCACGAGGTCCTCGACGCGCGTCTCGACATCGGGCCGAACGAGGACCGTGCGCGAAGCTCGACCGCAGCGGTCCGCGACGAGCGCCCACGCGCGGAGGGCCCCGGGCTCGACCCTTTCGAAACGGAAGCGCCCCTCCGCGTCCGTCTGAGTCGAGGCGAGCACGTCGTGGAGCGCTGGCACGATGTCGGGCCAGCGCATCTGCTCCTCCGCGTCGAGATCGGGCAGCGTCAGGCGCACTTCGACGTCCACGCACGGCGTCCCGTTCGTCTCGAGCACTCGCCCCGTGAGCCAACCCGCTCGCGGCAGGATCACGTCCCCGAGCTCGATCCGATCGCCGGACACGGCGAAGAACCACAGGTCGCGGCCCGCGCGCCCCGGTGCTTCGATGCGCAGCGCGACGCTCCGGCTGCGCTCCGTGGAGAGACGCTCGTCGTCGTTCGTGAGCTCGACCACGAGCTCGATGCGGCCGTCCGCGCCGGCCTCGGCGGCGGGAGAGTTCGCGACGCGCTGCCCCCCGATCAAGTCGACGCGTGCGACGACGGCGTCGGCCACCGGGCGACCGGCCTCGTCGAGCGCGCGAAGGTAGGCCCGCACTTCGCCTGGCCGGGTCGGGAGCGCGGTCGAGTTCGGCGCGACGACGTTCGGGCGCTCCGTGCGCGACTCGCTGAGCGCGGGTTGTCGCTCCGCGGCGGGCCTGGAGCCTTCAGGGACGCCCGCAGCGACGCGGTCCCGCGCGGCGAGCTCCAGCTCCGTGGCGGAGACCGGCGAACGCGATGCGCCCCACAGCCCGAACGGCGCGGCGATCAACACGACGAGCACGCCGACGCCCATCGTCCACAGGACCCAGGGCAGGAGCCGCGCGGCCAACGCGACCGGCTCCGTCCCGTGCGGAGGATCGAACGCGAGGAACGGCAGCCAGGCGAACGACCGCGAGCGCTTGGGCGCGTCGAAGCGCTCGTGGAGCAAATCGCGAGCGCGCCGGAGCCGGGCCCGCACCGTCGCCTCGGGGACGTTGTCGGCGCGCGCGATCTCGGCCCAGGTCAGGCCGTGGTGGTAGTGGCGGACGAGCGTCGAACGCAGCGGCTCCTCGAGGCTCGTCAGGAGCTCGATGAGCCGCCCCTGGGCCGCGAACTCGGCCTCGGGGGCGAGGCGGTCCGGCTTCGAACCAGTGCCTCCGGGGGCGGAAATCGACTCGTCTTCCTGGTGCTTCACGCGATGGCCAGCCCCCAGCATCCCCTCGATCGCCGCGCGACACAACGGCTCCGGAGTGCGAAGGTGCTCCGCTCGGACGGAATGGGTGCCGGGCGTCCGCTCGCTCCCGCGGGCGGCGCCCGGCCTCGATCCCGAACGAGGGCTCCCCGAGGTGCGGGGCCCCCGACCGCGCTCAGTAGCCGGGGAAGTGCTGCGCGATCAGGTCGCGGATGCGGAGCTCGATGCCCGCCTGCGACGCGTTCGGCTGCTGGTAGCTGAAGGAGCGCGCGACGCCGTTCGTCGTGCCGTTGAGGACGGTGACCGTCGTCAGCGGGACGTCCGACATGAGCTGGGTGTCGTCGCACTGCGCGTAGGCACCCTGCGCGACGAGCGCGTTCTTCAGGGCTTGGACCTCGCTGCGCGAGAGGACGCTCGTCGCCGCGCGGCCCGGATCCGACGCAGCCGTGGTCGCCGCGATGAAGGCGTGGCCGTCGTCGTACACGACGAGGTGCGCGTACGTCGGCCCCGCGATCGTCGAGCCCGCGACGTCGTACACGAGCAGCGGCTCGTGGAGGAACGTGTTGCAGCAGCCGGGGATGGGCGTGAGCTGCGTTGCGGACCCGGCCGGAGCCGTGGACTGCATCGAAGGCGCGGCGATCACGAACGGGAGCACGAGCGGGAGAGCGAGAACGAAACGGAGCATGGGCTTTCCTTTCCGGAGCGAGCGCGCGCACGCAACGACGAGGTCGTGCTCGCTCCGCCTTGACACCCACGAGAGTCCGCGAGCTCCGTCGCTGGCCGTAAGCGACCCGAAAGCTCCGCGTCCCGCGCGCGAACGCGTTGCACGCGCGTCGTGCGGCGCGTCGTGCGCGCTCCAACGCGCGGAGGTGGTCGTGCGCGGCGCGCCGATGTGCCCGCGCGCGCCTCCTCGCGCCACCCCACTCCTGAGCGCCGGCGCACGCTTCGCGCCCCGGCGCGCGCTCCCTCACGCCTTCGCGCGTATCAGCGCCTGGGCGTGTGCTCGCTCGGCTCGGGTACGTGCGTCCACGCGACGCCGGACTCGACCCGCATGCGCTCCGCATCGAGCGTGGTTCCCCACCGCTCGGGCGGTGCGTGCTTCGCGCCGCGATACCGCGCGCTCTCGTCGTGGTGGAACCACAAGCTCCCGCGCGCATCGAGGACGAAGACGCGATCGTCCAACGTCGCTTCGGACTCGGGCCAGGCGTGCACGACGAACGTGCTCGGGGCCGAGGCCGCGCCTTCGACCGCCGCGGGAGCTCCGTCACCGCGCCGAGCTTCCTGCGTCGTTCCAATGGAGCTCGCTCCGCTCGTCGCCGGAACGTCGTCGAGCGGCACGAGGCGGAACCGGTAGCCGCTGCGCACCGTGCCCGTGAAGTCGGCGAACCACGGGACTTCCTCGCGGACGCGCTGCGCCGTCGTCCGCTCGTCGAGGGCGACATGCAGGCCGTCGGTCCCCGCGAGCGGCGTGCGGGCCGCCGCGATGCGCTGGAGCGAGTGGATCGCCGCCGACCCCTGCGCGCCTGGATGAACGCCGGGACCGAAGCGCGGGATCCACAGGAACGCGGCGCCCCACAGGAGCACGAAGGCGACAAGGAAGCGCACGACTCGTCTGCGGAAGAACTCGATCATCCACCGTTCATCGGCGCCGAGAGGCCCTGGCTTCAGCTTCCGAAGCTCCCCTTCTCGAGCGCCGCGCGCGCGACCCCTCCACGGCGTGCCCGCCGCGGGAAAGCGTCGTCGCGGAGGAGGAGGATGCGAGCGGGACCGGTCCCTCTGGGGAGATGGCGCTCTCGGACGACACCCCACCACCGGTGACCCTCCCTCCTCCGCGAACGACGCCGAGCCGATGGATGGGCCCGTCTTCTGCTCAGCGTTCCCTCAGGGGCGACCGACGTGAGTTCGCACCGCCTCCCGGGGGTGCATGCAGCCCCGGAACGCGGCACGGGCAAGGAGTGGCGGCGAGAAGTGGACTCACGTCGATCTCCCCGGGGAAACGAGGAGCTGGACTCGTCCGCGAGGCTCACCGACGAAACTCGGCCTCCTCGACGAACGGACGCGCTCCAAACGAGCGGCGGCCGCGGGTCCGCCAGGATTCCGAGAGAAGTTCGTGCGCGGGCCGCGCGCGGCCCCCCTCCCACCGCGCGCCGTGGAGTTCGAGCGGCAGCGGTGAGGCGCCGCGGGAGCACGAAACACGTGCAGCGCGCACACGGCTCGACCGGAAGCTCACGACCCTCTTACGGCCAAGTCGAAATCCAACGTCCTGATGGGGAGCAAGGCGTCGCACCCATCGACCACGTTCCGGACGCGACCCCGGGCTCCAGCGTCTTCGTGAAGAGAACCCGCTGGGGCCCGTGCGATCGGGACGTGAACCGCTCGAGTGAATCACCGTCCCCGCGTCGACGACGCGGGGTCGGACGACGGAGCTCCGAGCGGCGCACTCGTTTCGAAGACGAAGCCGAGGAGGAGGGCCGGGAACGGTCCTCCTCCTCTCTTGTCCGCTTCGAATCGGCGTGGATGCGCCATCCGGTCGACGGGCGAGCGCAGCGCCGTCCTCGAGCCGATCACCGCGCGGCGCCGGCGAGCGCTTCGCCTTCCGCGAGCTTCTTCAGCGTCCTGAAGAAGGAGCGCAACTGGAGCTTGCCGAACACGGCGAACAGGACGCCGAAGACCCGAAGGAGCCCCTTCGTCTCGGTGGAGCACGCGTAGTCGAGTCGCGTGTTCCCGTCCGGGAGCTCCGTCAGCCGGTAGTCGACGTCGATCGCCATGCCGCGCAGACAGCCGCCTTCCATCTTCATGTGGAAGCGTTGCTCGGGCACGTAGTCGAGCACGGTCTGCTCGTAGTCGGAGAGCCTCCGCCCCTCGCGGATGCGCAGCGTCGCGCGCGAGCCCGCGCGCTTCGGGCCCGGGGTGAGGGGGATCACCTCCTCGAGCCCGCGCAGCCACTGCTTCGACTTCTCCGTCTCGTCGATCCAGCTCCACAGGACCTGGGGAGGGCAGCGAAACGTCTCGCTGTGCGCGACCTTCATGGGGAGCTCACTTCGCGCGCGAGTAGGCGATCTCGAACACCTTCGTGTTCTCCTCGCCGATCGACATGTCGTGGACCTCGTACACCATCTTGTCGGGCGCGGGGAAGCGCCAGACGTACTTGACGGTCTTCTCGTGCTCGCCCGACATCGGCTCGTCCATCGGCCCCCACAGGATCAGCGTCTTGTCCGTCGCGTCGAAGTTGCCTTCGAAGGGACGCATGTCGGTCGTCATCGAATCGACGGCCGTGCCGACGAACTTCTGCTTGTAGCGGTCGAAGCCGAGCATCGAGAAGGTCTTCACCTTCAGCTTCATGGCGCCGAGGTCGAGGTCACCGTCCGACTCCTGCTTCAACCATCGGTTCTCGATCAACCACGAGAACGTCGCCGTGCCCTTCGTGATCGTCGGTTCGGAGCCCGGACCACCCATCCGCATCTTGATCTCGGTGTTCCACGTGCCGACCCACTCGCCGAGCTTCTGATGGCGATGGTCGGTCTTGTTGACCTCCATCCAGCGCTGCATGCCGTCGGCGGCGAACTGCGGCGCGAGCGGCTGCTTCGCGTCCTTCGACGGCGCCTGTGCGGCGGACAGGGAGCCGAGGACGAGCGCGGCGGCGCCGCCGACGACGAGTGCGATCCGGTGATGGCGATGCATGAGTGACTCCTTCTCTCGAAGTGCGGGTTGTGCGCGCACGCGCGCGCGGGTCTGCGTACGGGGCGCGCACGTGCGCGCTGGCGGGGTGGTCGAGCACTCGGGAGCGCTCGTCGTGTTCGGACACGCGGCGTCCGGACCGCGGTCAGTGGATGCGGGAGGTCAGGTCCTCGCCCGTGAGGAGCTGGTGCGCTTGGAGCACGCGCGCCGCGGCCTGGACCTCCAGGCAGTTCTGGCGCTCGTCGCTGTCGACGGCGCGTTGGTAGCGTTCGAGCGCCCGCGCGACGACGGGGTCGAGACCGAGCGCGCCGGGGAGCTGGCAGGCCATCGGCAGCACGAAGAACGCCAGGGCCGCGAACACGGCGGCGCCCGCGGCACGTTCGACGCGCGCTGTGCGCCACAGAGGCTGTTCGAGCCGCGCGAGACGCAGGATCAGGAGGCTCGGGCCCGAGACGAACGCGCTCGCGCCCGCGGGAGCCGCGCGCACGTAGCGGCGCTCGGCCGTGGCGAGCAGCGACGAGCGGTACTCCTCCGTGCGCTCTCGGAGTTCGTTCGCGACGCGCGCGTCCGCGCCGAACTCGCGCAGCTCAGCGAGACGCCGGCCCGCGATCCACGCCGCGGGGTGGAACCAGAAGACGGTCTGCACGGCGCGCACGAAGCGAGCGCGCAGCGGATCGCGCCGCGCGAGGTGCGCGAGCTCGTGCAGGAGCGCGTGCTCGCGCTCGAGGCTCGAGTCGGCGTCCAGGAGCGAGCTGGGGAGCACGATGACGGCGCGACCACCGAGCGCGACCACCGCGGGGCCGCCGAACGCGTCCGAGACGCGCACGTCAGGCACATGGGAGAGGCCGAGGCGCCGCGAGAGCCGCGCGCACTCGAGCTCGACCTCGCACGGCGCCGTGGTGGCGCTGCGCACGAGGGTCGAAAGGACGCGGCGAGCGCGCCAACCGCGCGCGACGACGAACGCGGCGCCTGCGAGCCACGCCGCGAACAGCCAGGCATCCAGCGCCGCGGGAAGCGGACGCGCAGCGGCGGACCAGTCGATCGCGGCTGATTCCGCGAGCCTCGTGGACACGCTCCACGGCGCGCCGAGTTCGGGCGGGAGCACGAAGCGCAGCAGCAAAACGCTCCAGAGCGCCGCGCGCACCGCGGGTGACCCGCGACGGCGCAGGACGAGGTCGAGCGCGAGCACGACGGCGAGGAGCGCCGCGGCTTGCAGGGAGACGCCGAGCGTCCAGCTCCACCAGGCGGAGATCACGAGCGGCTCCCCTTCTTCTTCGACTCCAAGAGCATCCGCTCGAGTTCGGTGCGGTCGCGGGAGGAGAGCTCTTCGTTCTCGAGCATGAAGTGCACGAGCGAGCCGAAGCCGCCGTCGAAGGCGCGTTCGAGCAGGCTGCGCACGGCGGTCGAGCGGGCGCGGTCTTCGCGCAGGAGCGGCTCGTAGACGCTCGTGCCGTCTTCCTTGGACTCGGAGACAGCACCCTTCTCGACGAGGCGCGCGAGCAGCGTGCGCAGCGTCGTGTAGGCCCAACCGGTCTCCGTCGTGAGCGCGGCGAGCAGTTCGCGCGCGGTCGCGGGGTGGCGGGCCCAGAGGGCGCGCATCACCTTCCACTCGGCGTCGGATAGCGCGGGGAGCGCGTCGTTGCGGCGCTTGGCCATGACGGGCCCATGCTACTACACGTGTAGTAGGCGTCAAGCCCCCACCGCGCGCTTCTCGCCGCGAACGCGGTGCGCATCGATTCATCGCATGGCGCGCAGGAGCTTCGGCGGCGTTCAGGCCCAGAGTCCGGCGAGTTCGTCGGTCGAATCGCCGTGGCGCGTCGTGTCGAGGCCGAGGCGTCGTAGCACCGCGACGTGCAGGTTCGCGAGCGGCGTCTCGGGCGCGACGCGCACGTGACGTCCGCCCAGGACGTCTCCGCCGACGAGCAACGTGGGCACGTCCGCGTGGTCGTGGCGGTTCCCGTCGCGGATGCCCGAGCCGTAGAGGACGAGCGTGTCGTCGAGCAGCGTGCGTCCGCCCTCGTCGACGACTGCGAGGCGGTCGACGAGGTGCGCGAGCACCTCGACGTGGAACCGGTTGATCTTGGCGAGCTTCTCGAGCTTCTGCGGCTCGCTGCCGTGGTGCGACAGGTCGTGATGGCCTTCCGGTGCGCCGAGGAACGCGTAGGAACGATTCGAGCCCTCGTTCGCGAACGGGAACGTGGCGAGGCGCGTCGTGTCCGTGCGGAACGCGAGCACGAGGAGGTCGCTCATGAGGCGCAGGTGCTCGCCGTAGTCCTTCGGTTTCGCGGTCGGACGCTCGCCGGGCTGCACGTCGGCGGCGCCGTCCTTCGCCGCGGCGGCGATGCGGCGTTCGAGCTCGCGCACGCTCGATTCGTACTCGTCGAGCTTCCGCTGGTCGTTCGCGCCGAGGCGCTGCGCGAGGCGCTTCGAGTCTTCGCGCACGAAGTCGAGCACGCTCGCGCGGCGTCGGTCGCGCTCAGCGCGCTCCTCGGGCGTCAGGTCGGCGCCGTCCAGGAAGAGGCGCTCGAAGACGAGGCGCGGGTCGGTCTCCTTGGGCACCGGCGTCGACGCGGAGCGCCAGCTGATCGTGCTCGAGTACGCGCACGAGTAGCCCGAGTCGCACTGCCCGGAGAGCGCGCCGCCTTCGCAGCCGATCTCGAGCGAGCGCAGGCGCGTGCGGTTGCCGATCGCTTGCGCGGCGACTTGATCGACGGACGGGCCGGCGCGCAGGTTGGCGCCGTCCGTCTTGAACGGCTGCGCGCCGGTGAGGAACGCGGCCGCGGCGCGCGCGTGGTCGCCGGCGCCGTCGCCGTTCGCGCGCGCTTTGTCGAGCGTGAGCCCGCCGAGCACGAGCGTCTGCGCGCGCCACGGCTCGAGCGGCGCGAGCGTCGGCGGAAGCGCGTCCAGCGCGCCCTCCGTCGCCGGCGTCCACAGGTCCATGTGCGCGCCGTTCGGCACGTAGAGCCAGGCGACGCGCCGCGGGCGCTCGCGCTCCCCGAGCTCCCTGGGCGCGCCGCGCGCCCGCGGCAGGAACGCGTCGAGCATCGGCAGCGCGAGCGCGACGCCCGCGCCGCGCAGCACCGTTCGGCGATCGAAGCGCGCGCTCATCGCGACCCATCGTCCGCCGAGCGTCGACACAGCGCAAGGCTCACGGCGTCACGCGCCGCTCGACGAACGGCTTCGAGCGCACGATGCCCTGGATCAGCTCCGCGAGCGACGGGTCCTTCGTCGCGCAGCTCGCGAGCACGCTCTCGACGGCGGGGTCGTCCGCCGGCGTGAGGCCGCGGCCGAGCGCGTAGGTCAGGAGCTTCGTCACGATCGCGCGCGGGAAGCGCGGGTCGCGCGCGAGCGTCGTGCGCAGCTCCGCCGGGCCCGTAAAGGAGCGGCCGTCGGGCAGCGTGCCGCTCGCGTCGACCGCGAACGCGCCGTCGCGCTCGCGCCACGCGCCGGTCGCATCGAAGTTCTCGAGGCCGAACCCGAGCGGGTCGAGCCGGTCGTGGCACGCGCCGCAGCTCGGGTTCTTGCGGTGTTCGAGCAAGCGTTCGCGCAACGACGCGGACTCGACGGCTTGTTTCGACTCGGCGAGGTCCCCCACGCCCGGCGGCGGAGGCGGAGGCGGCGAAGCGAGGAGCGCGTCGAGCACCCACTTGCCGCGCTTCACCGGTGACGTGCGCGTCGGATTGCTCGTCACGGTCAGGATCGAGCCTTGTCCGAGCAGCCCGTTGCGCGCGCCGGGTGCGAGCCGCACGCGGCGCATCTCGGCGCCGTGGACGCCCGGCACGCCGTAGTGCGCGGCGAGTTCTTCGTTGAGGAACGTGAAGTCGGCGAGCAGGAGCTCGCTCACCGGCCGGCGCTCGCGCAGGATCGCGTCGACGAAGAGCTCGGTCTCCGCGCGCATCGCCGTGCGTAGACGCTCGTCGAAGCGCGGGAAGCGCGCGGGGTCGGGCGCGACGCGTTCGAGTGCGCGGATCTGCAGCCACTGCACGGCGAAATCGCGCGCGAGCGCCGTGGCGCGCGCGTCGCGCAGCATGCGCTCGACCTGCGCGGCGAGGACGGCGGGGTCCTTCAGGCGCTTCTTCGCGCACAGGTCGAGGAGCTCGTCGTCGGGCGCGCTGTTCCACAGGAAGTACGCGAGGCGCGTCGCGAGCTCCCATTCGTCGAGCGCGCGCACGCCGCCCTTCGCGGGGCGGCCGGTGTCGTCCTCGACGCGGAAGAGGAAGTGCGGCGAGACGAGCAGTGCGACGAGCGCTTCTTTCACGGCTGCGGCGAGCGGTGCGTCCTTCGGCGCGAGCGCCGCGAGCCGGTCGAGCTCGTCCGCGCGCGCGGGACGGCGCCACAGACGCAGCGCGATGTCGCCGAGCACTTTCTTGCGGTCGGCCTTCGGGTCGGCGAGCCAGCGGCGTTGGAAGCTCGAGAGGCGCGGCGGATCGAGCGGGCCTTCGAGCTCGACCCACTCGACGAAGAGGTTGCGGTCGCGCTCGCCTGGGTCGGCGGCGTCCTTCTCGTAGTAGTCGTTCACGAAGGCGACGCCGAGCGCGTGCTTGCCGGGCTCGAGGCGGAAGCGCGCGGTGTAGGTCGCGCGGTCGGTGCGTTCGCCGGGGACCTCGAAGCGCTCGACGTCTTTGCCGTCGACGCGCACGGCCATGCGGACCTTGTCGGGGCCTGCTTGATCGCCTGCGGCGTGCACGCGCAGGGCGTACTCGCTTGCGCGTGAGATCGTGCGGCGCAGGCGGATCTCGCTGTTCGAGAAGAGGACGCTTGCTTTGCCGGCGGGGGTGTTGCCTTCCGAGCGTTCGAGCGCGGCGCCGTCGAGACGTTCGAGCGGCGGGTGGGCGGGGTCGTCGAGGACGATCGCGTCGGTGGCGATGGATTCGGCGGCTTTCAGGTACTTCTCGAGGAGGACGTCGCTCGTCGAGAGCACGTCGCCGATCGCGTCGAAGCCGTAGCCGACGTCGTCGTTGGGGAATTCGAGGTCGGCGCGGAAGTCGATGCCGAGGAGGTCGCGGATGGTGTTTTCGTATTGCGCGCGGTTCAGGCGGCGGAGGGTTGGGCGGCCGGGGTCGAGGTTGCCGTCGGGGAGGCGGTAGAGGTGGGTGTCGATCCAACCGACGAGCGCGTCGAGGTCGGGCTTCGACGGGCGGGGCTTTTTGGCGGGGGGCATGTCGCCGGAGAGGAGGCGCGAGCGGACCTTGGCCCACACGTCGGGGTGCGAGGCGGCGGAAGGCGTGTCGTCGAAGAGGTCGAGGCGGAAGGCGTGTTCGGCGTCGTCGCCGGAGTGGCAGGAGAGGCAGTGTTTTTCGAGGACGGGCTTCGCGTGGGTGGTGAAGTCGTCGGTGGGCGCGGGGGGCGCGAGGAGCGTGGGCGCGAAGAGGAGGAGGGAAGGGAGCACGGGGCAGAGGACCGGGGTCGGTCGGGAGCGCAATTGCCGGATGGGGCGATCAAGGGGAGAGGGGCGCAACGGAACACATTCGGATGCTTCGCATTCCGGACCCCGCACAAGCACGGGCCGGAGGACCGGCCCGTGCTCGCGCGGGGTTCTAGGGGCTCTCAGCAACGGGCGAGGGGCAGGGAGAGGGAGTGCGCGCTGCGCGAGGAGTCTTGGCTCGACTGCGGTTCTGGTTCAGCCGCGGTCCGCGAGCAGGGAGTTGGCCCACGGGCGTTCGCGGAGTTTGCCGCGCAGGCGTTGCCAGCGTTTGATCGTTGCGTCTTCGGTGAGGCCGAGCTTCGTGCCTACTTCGGCGCAGGTTTCGTCTTCGAGGCCGCAGTGGATCAGGATCATCCGGTCTTGCTCTTCGAGCTCGCCGGCTTGGGTGAGGAACTCGCGGACGGAGTCTTCGCGGGCGAGGCGTTGGGTGAAGCTCGTGACGCTCTGGGGCACGCCGTCGAGGGCCATCATCTTCGTCGTCGGCGACCAGCCGGGTTGCGCCGCGTTCTCGGTGCGGAGCGCGCGCAGCGCTTCGAGCATCACGTTCTTGCCGATCTTGAAGATCCAGGCGCGGAAGCTCGTCTCGCGCGCATCGAAGCGCGCGTAGTTCTTGATGCCGCGCAGCCAGACCTCTTGCACGAGGTCTTGGGGATCGAGGCGCGCGCGCAGCTGCGGCCGGATGCGGAGCTCGGCCCACGCGTAGAGCGCGGGCGCGACCTCGGCGTAGCACGACTCGAAAGTCGGCGTCGGGCCGCTCGTCGCGGGTCCTTCGTTCGGGTTCGACTCCATGCGCGTCGCGGTCATTCTAGGGCCTCGACGCGCCGTGCGCCCGTGTGAGCTCTCGTGTTGGAGGTCGCAGCGTGTACCGCGAACGCGTCCGCTGGTCAGGGCGCATGTTCTTCGTACGGGCTGAGCGGTCTCGTCGGTCGGTGAACCTGGACGCGCGGTAGACTCTCCCTGGCTGCCCCGTTGCCGACTGGCGCCCGTTCCCAGGCCATGCTCCTCGCGCTCTCGATCCTCCTTTCGCTCGCCGTCCAGACGCCCCAACGGCCTCCAGCCGCGGTTGCGCTCCAGCCGCTCGCCGTGCTCTATGTCGGCGAACCTGGCACGGAGCGCGAGCGCGCATTCGTCGACTTCCTCAGGTCGCACTTCATGCGCGTCGGGACACTCGCTCCGAAGGAACTGAGCCAGAAGTCGTCCCTGGGCTTCGATGTCGTCGTCGCCGACGGACGCGTCGGCCACGAGACCGAGACGTACGTCGACGAGGCGCGCGGGTGCGCGACGTTGCGGTTCGGCCCGAGCTACTCGCTCCCGACCGTGCTCGTCGGACCCGCCGTGCGCGCGGCCGCGGGCGTGAGCAAGTTCCGAGAGATGTGACTGTGCCTCGTCAACAAGGCGCACGGGATGCGCCTCGACCATCCGATCTTCCACAGGCCGCACGAGGTGCAGCTCGACCTCGACGAGTTCACGCCGCCGGCTGCCTATCGCGACGCGGACGGAACGCGCCCCGCGGGCAAGCTCCCATGCTGGCGCGTCTTCGATCAGCGGCTCTCGGTGGAGAACCTGCTCGAGGTCGGCTCGGTGTGCTTCGAGACGGACTTCGAGGACTCGCCCGACGCCGAGTGGATTTCGGGCGGCGTCAGCTCGAAGCCCCGGACGGCGATGGCGCTCGGTCGTCAGGGGAACTTCTTCCAGTGGGGATTCGCCGGTGATCCCGCGCAGATGACGCCGAGCGCGAGGCTCGTGTTCGTGAACGCGATCTGCTTCATGAAGGACTTCGACGGGCACTTTCCGCTCGTGCAAGGCTCCGGCCTCACCCGCGAGTGCGTCGACGGCTGGCTCGAGATCGCTCAGTCGACCTGGGAGAAGGAAGGCGAAGAGCGCGCGATCCACGCGCTGGCGAAGGGCTTCGGTTGGCACCTTCTGGAACTCGCTGGCGCCGCCGACGGACCCATCGAGCGCCGCATCGAGACGCTGCGCGCGTGGCTCCGGGAGCACGCCGGCTTCCTGCATCCCGACAAGTTCCCCGGCGAGTACGTCCACCTCCTGCCCGACGCCGATCTCGTCGCGCTCGGAGCTCCGAATCGCGAGCACGCGTTCTTCGCTCGGCTCTTCGAACGCTGGCGCGTCGACCCGACCGACGCGCTCGCATGGCGCCTCCTCAAGCGCTACGTGAGCAGCGAGACGTACGCGCCGTTCTCCTCCGCGGCGGAGTTCTCGACGTGGTACGCCACGAACCGCGTGTACCTCTTCTTCAGCGACTCGGGTGGCTTTCAGTGGCAAGTCGACCTCCACGCCCGCGCGCGTGACCAGCGCCGAGCGGCGGAGCGCGCCAAGGACGAGCCGAAACCACGCTGAGCGTCGACACACGCGCGGGAGCGAAGGGCGCTCCCGATCGCCATGGACACCCGTGCGAGTCACGTCGCTCGTGCACGACCCGTGGCGCACGGGGATAGAATCGAGGGACGGCCCCCGAATGCTCGACTCCAGCGACAGCAGCGCATCGATCCTCTTTGACCTCGCGGACCAGCTCCTCACGGACGGCGCCGAGGGGCGGTTGAAGCCGATGTCGCACTACCTCGCGCGCTTTCCGGGCCACGAGGAGACCGTCGCGCGCGAGTACATCGCGACGAGCCGCGCGCTCGGGCTCGAGCCGCCGGACGAGCGCTCGCCCACGGCGGACGGCAGCTCGTCCTCGGCGGACGGCGGCTCGGCCGCGCACGCCGCGAGCGCGCGCGCGAGCTCTCGTTCGCGGCCCGAGACGATCGGACCGTATCGCATCCTCGACGTGCTCGGCCGCGGCGGACAGGGGACGGTCTATCGCGCGCTCGACTCGCGGCTCGACCGCCTCGTCGCGCTCAAGGTGCTGAGCCTCTCGCTCGCGAGCGTGTCGCAGGGCCGCCGCTCGCGCTTCCGCCGCGAGGCCGCGATCGTGTCGCGCCTCGACCATCCGGGCATCTGCACGATCCTCGACGCCGACCTCGAAGGCGACACGCCGTACATCGCGATGCGCTTCGTCGAGGGCGAGACGCTCGCGATGGCGCTCGCCCGCGCGCGAGAGAAGCGCGACGACCCGAGCTCGCACTCCACCGGGGCCACGCCGACGAGCGCGTCGCGTCTGCTCGCGCCGACGCGCGCGTTGGAGCTCGCGGAAGCGCTGACGTTCTTCGAGCGCGCCGCGCGCGCGCTGCACGCCGCGCACGAAGCGGGCGTCGTCCACCGCGACGTGAAGCCCGGCAACATCATGGTGTCGACCGACGGGGCACCCGTGATCCTCGACTTCGGCCTCGCGCGCGGCGACGAGGACGAGAGCGCGCACCTGACGCGCAGCGACGAGATCTTCGGTACGCCGGCGTACATCTCGCCCGAACAGCTCGAGAGCGGCAAGAACGTCGACCGTCGCACGGACGTCTACTCGCTCGGCGTCGTGCTCTACGAGTGCCTCACGCTCGAGCGCCCCTTCCAGGGCGACACGGGCGCCGCGCTCGCCGACGCGATCCGCCGCTCGCCGATGCCGTCGCCGCTGCGCGCGAACCCGTCGCTCTCGAGCGACCTCGTCGTCGTGCTCGAGACCGCGCTCGAGAAGGACGTCGCGCGCCGCTACGCGACCGCGCTCGAGTTCGCGGAGGAGCTGCGGCGCGTGCGCGAGTATGAGCCGATCCGCGCGCGGCCCGCGGGACCGCTCCTCAAGCTCACGCGGTGGTCGCAGCGCAACCCCGTGCTCGCGACGGCGACGCTCGGTTCGATCGCGACGCTCTCGATCGCGCTCACGGTCGCGCTCGTGCTCTTGCGGCGCGTCGGCGAGGAGCGCAACCAGAAGGAGCAGGCGCTCGGGCTCTACGAGGCCGCCTTCTACCGCGACCAAGCCGCAACGATGCTCGGCCTCTTCCCGCTCTCCGCGCTCCACTGCTCGATCCAAGCCGGCGAGCGCGACCCGGGCTTCGAAAGCAACCGCATGCTGCTCAAGGCGCTCGACGCCTTGTACCAGAAGCAGCTGCTCGTCTGGGAAGGCGGCCACGGGAACCAGGTCGACATCTCGCCGACGAGCGATCGCTTGCTCACCGCGTGCGCGGACGGGATCGCGCGGGTGTGGGATCCGGAGTCGGGCACGGAGCTGCAACGCCTCGACGCCGGCGCCGGCGCGCTCGAGTGCGGGCGCTTCTCGCCGGACGGCAAGCGCGTCGTCGCCGCTTGCGAGAGCGGCAAGGTGCTCGTGTGGTCGCTGGAGGAACGCGACGCGGAGCCGCTGGTGCTCGCGGGCCACGTCGGCGAGGCGCATTGGGCCGATTTCAGTCCGGACGGCGCGACGATCGTGACCGCGGGACGCGATCGCGTCGCGATCCTCTGGGATGCGCGCACCGGTCGCGAGCTCCGGCGTCTGACCGGTCACACGGGCAACGCCAGCGAGGCACGCTTCGTCGGCGAGGGACGGTTCGTCCTGACGCGCTCGGGGGAGCCGGTCGCCGACCACACGACGCCGGAGAGCGATCGCACGGCGCGCCTCTTCGACGCCGTCACGGGCGAGCAACTGCTCGTGCTCGACGGCCACACGGACCAGGTGCGCAGCGTCGCGTCCTCGCGCGATCTGCGCTGGATCGCGACGGCGTCGACGGACGGGACCGTGCGCGTGTTCGAGCTGTCGCGCGGGGCGCGCCCGGAACTCCTCTCGACGCGCGAGCTGCGCATGCCGGGTCGCGCGCTCTCGGTCGACATCGCCCGCGACGGCTCGCGCCTCGCCGTCGCGTTCGACGCGGGCGCGCGCGTGATCGACCTCGAGACCTGCGCGACGCGGTACGAACTGCCGAGTCACGACCGGCGCGCCGTCGTGTGGATCGCCTTCAGCCCCGACGACGAGCGGATCGCGACCGTCGCCTACGATAGCGCCGTGCGCATCTTCCGCGCGGAGGACGGCACGCTCGAGCGCACCTGCCGTGGCGACACGCGCACCGTGCAGGCGCTCACGTGGAGCCAGGACGGCCGTTGGATCGCGACTTGGCAGCGCAAGCCGCAGGTCGACCTGTGGTACGCGGGCGAGCGCCCGTTCCTGCAAGTGCTGCGCGGCCACACGGACGAGGTCGTAACCGCGCGCTTCGACGCGCGCGGAGAGCGCGTCGTCAGCGCGTCGAAGGACGGCACGGCGCGCCTGTGGTCGGCGCGTGATGGAGCCGCGCTGCTCTTGCTCGCTCCGCCTGCGGACGACGCTCGGCCGCTGATCGGCGCCAGCTTCCATCCCGACGGCACGCGCGTGCTGACGACGGACGCGGCAGGCCGCGCACGCGTGCTCGATGCGCGCGACGGTCGCGAGCTCGCGCGCGTCGACGTCGCGAGCGCGTGCGGGATCGCGGCCGCCTTCGATCCGACGGGCGCGCTCGTCGCCGTCCCCTCCGGGAAGGGCGGCGTGCGCGTCGTCGAACTCGCCACGGGCCGCGCGACCAACCTCGCCGCGCACGAGGGCGAGCTGACGTGCGCGCGCTTCTCGCCCGACGGCCGCGTGCTCGCGACGGGCGGGCTCGACCGGCGCGTGTGCGTGTTCGAACTGCACCCCGGGAGCTCGGGCGAGCTCGCGACGATCCGCTGGCGCACCGAGCCCTTCAAGACGCCGCGTTACGACCTCGACCGCGTGTTCGACGTCGCGTTCGATCCTTCGGGGACGCGGCTCGCGGCGGCGTACCAGAGCATGGACTACCCGCTCCTCGATCTCGCGACCGGAGCGACACTCGCCAACGTGCGCGCGCCGACGCTCGGCCGCATCGCGTTCGGCAAGGAGGGGCGCGAGCTCGTCGGCACGGGCAAGTGGGTCAACGCCGTGACGCTCTTCCAGATCGAGGGCGGCGGGACCGCCTTTTCGATGAGGAACGTGCCGTTCACGGAGTCGTTCCTGCATTTCCACGTGAACGCGCTCACGTCGCTCGCCTACTCGCGCGAGTCGAACCGGTTCGTGACGGGCTCGCTCGACCGCACCGCCCGCGTGTGGGACTCGGAGCGACGCGAGTGCTTCGCCGCCTACGAAGGCCACCAGGACGCGGTGTGGGACGTCGACGTGTCCCCCGATGACACGCGCATCGTCACCGCCTCGGCGGACAAGACGGTGCGGCTCTGGCCCAGCGACCTGCTCGCCGAAGCCCGCCGCTTCGAACCCGCCGCCGCCCTCGCTGCAGGCCGCCTGCCCATCACCTCCCGCGCAGTGCGCTGAGCCGCATCGAGGCCCCCCGCGAGACGCCTCACCCGGACGAGCCGAGCAACCACGTTCGGAAGACCTCGCGGTCCACCCCCTCGCTCGTCCCTCTCCCACGTCGCCGAGCTCCTCCCCTCGCGAAGGCTCGCGGCGCACGAGCAATCACACCCGGCGAATCGCTCGATGCTGAGAGCCCCAGAACCCCGTGCAAGCCAGGGCCGGTCCTCCGGTCCTGGCTTGTGCGGGGTCTGTGATCCGGAGCACACGCGTGTGTTCCGTTGCGTCCCTTCCCCGTCGTCGTCCCATCGGGCAGCGCCGCTCCCGACCGACAGACAGCGCCTCGCCCACCCCGCCCCCCGCACTCCCCCGAAGAACTTCACTCCCCACCCGCCTTTCCTGTCCACCTGCCCCCCGACGACGCCACGAGAGGGAGTAGGCCCCGCAGACCTCCTTCCACGACAGGAAACGACCATGCTCCGCTCCCTCACCACGCTCGCCCTCCTCTTCACCGTCGCCCTCGGCTCGACCGCCCACGCGGAATGGAATCGCAAGATCAGCGACGTCCGCATCGTGCATCCCCCGGGCACGCCTCCCGGAACGTGGCGCGTCGACGTCAACGTCGGGATCGAGGTCGGCCAGGCCGCCCCGTCGCCCGCGGTCCTCGACCTGGACCTGCACCTCTACCTCAACGACGTCGGCATCGGCACCATCCCGGTTCCGCTCGGCTACCTGAACGGCGCCTCGTGCTTCTCGTCGGGAGCGTGCCAGCCCGGTCAGTGCGGCGGCACGCTGAACGGTCAGCTGATCCTCGGCGAGTGCGGGATGTTCTCCACGGGCGTCGGGCCGCTCCCGGTGTGCGGATGCCTGACCGCGGCGGGGACCTTCGGCTTCGGCCCCTACCCGGACCTGCGCATCTCAGACCAGATCCGTGTCGAGCTCGTCCCGAGCGGGACTGCGCTCGCGGAGTTCCACCTCGTGGACGACGTGATCGTCGTCCCCGTGACCGACAACATCGTCGGTGAAGCGTTCTGCGGCGGCGACGGCTCCCTTCCCACGCCGTGCCCCTGCGCCAACAGCGGCGCGAGCGGGCACGGTTGCGCGAACTCGGCCAACCCGAGTGGCGCGCTGCTGGTCGCGACCGGCTGGACGGAGCTCGACTCCGTCACGGGCGTCGACGGAGTCACGCTGCGCGGCTCGGGCATGCCGGCGACGGTGAGCGCGATCTACCTGAAGAGCGACGCCACCAACCCCACCGGCTCGGTCTTCGGGGACGGCGTGTCCTGCCTGACGGGATCGCTCATCCGCCTGCGTACGAAGATCAACGTCGGCGGCGCGTCGCAGTTCCCCGAACCGGGCGACCCGTCGGTTTCCGTGCGCGGTGCGACGCCTCCGGGCAGCGGGCTCGTCGGTCACTACGCGGTGTACTACCGCAACGCGGCCGGCGCGTTCTGCCCGCCGGCCACGCACAACATCTCGAACGCGGTGAGCATCGTCTGGTGACCCGCGGTCGATCGTGACACGAGCCGCGCGGCGTCGGGTGCGCTCCATGAGCACCCGGCGCCGCGCGGAGTTTCGTCCAGGCGCATGCGGCCTCGTCGCCGCGGGACGGATTCGGCTCGAGCCTCGCTACACTCCCCGGCTCGATCCCCGCCGTCGACCGGAGCTTCCCATGCCGCGCCTTTCGAAGTCGTCGTTCCTGAAGGGCCGCCAGTGCGCCCGCCGCATCTGGCTCGCCGCGCACGATGAGCCCGAACCCGAGCTCGAGTCCGACGACATTTGGGAGTTGCGCGAAGCCGAGGGCGCGCGCGTCGAGGCGCTCGCAGCGGAGCTCTTCCCCGGCGCGTCCCGCGTCGTCGACGCGCACGACGACGAGGCGTTCGAGGAGTCGCGCCCCGAGCTCGCGGAGCTCGTCGCACGGACGCGGCGGGAGCTCGCACGCGGCGTGCCCGTGCTCCAAGCACACTTCGAGCACGGCGACCTGCTCGCGATCGCCGACGTCGTCGAGCCGCGGCACAAGGGCTGGTTCCTGTGGGAGGTCAAGGCGTCGACGAGCCACAAGCCCGTGTTCGATTGGGACCTCGCGTTCCAGGTCGAGGTCGCGCGCCAGTGCGGCCTCGACGTCGTCGGCGCGGGCGTGATCCGCTTGAACAAGGACTACGTGCGCGGGCGCGAACTCGACCTGCAGCGCCTGCTCGTCTTCGAGGAGCGCACGAAGCCCGTGTTCGGGCTCCTCGACGCGGTGCGCGCGGCAATCCTCGCGCACCGCGACGTCCTCACCGCCGAAAGCGTTCCCGACGCGCGACCGTCGAGCCGGTGCAAGTCGCACCGCGACGCCGCGGACGGCGGGCGGCCGAGCACGTGCGGGCACCTCGATCGCAGCGGGTACTGCGGCTCGCGGCTGCCCGAGCATTGGATCGGCGCGCTGCCCGATCTGCGCAACGCGAAGAGCGCGCTGCCGACCCAAGTCGATCCGCCCGCGATCGAAGCGCTCGATCCCGACGACGTGGCGCACGCGTGGACGCCGCTCCAGGCGCGCATGATCCGCGCCGTGAAGGCGCGCTCGGCGGTGATCGACGTCGCGGCGCTGCGTGCGCAGCTCGACCGGCTCGTCTTCCCCGTCGCGTACGTCGACTTCGAGTTCGATCCGGGCGTGGCTGTGCCGCGCTTCGAGGGCACGCGGCCCTATTCCAAGCTCCCCTTCCAGTGGTCCATGCACGTGCAAGCGGCGCCGGGCGCTCCGCTCGAGGCGCGCGCGCCCTTCTTGCACCTCGACGGGACGGATCCGCGCCGCGCGTTCGCGGAGACGTTGCTCGCTGCCTTGCCGGAGACGGGCAGCCTCGTCGCGCACCACGCGTCGACGGAGAAGGAGGTCGTGCGCGCGCTCGCCGGCGTGGTCGGCGCGCCGATGGACGCGCGGTTGCGCGCGCTGGATGGGCGGTTCGTGGACACGATCGAGGTGCTCAAGGCGGGCTACTACCACCCCGCGCAGCACGGGAGCTACTCGATTAAGAAGGTCGCGCCCGCGTTGCTCGGCCGCGGCTACGACGACCTCGCGCTCCAGAACGGCATGGCCGCCGTCGTCGCGTGGAAGGAAGCGATCGAGCCCGACACGGCCCCCGCGCGTCGCGCGGAACTCGAACGCGACCTGCGCGCCTACTGCGGACGCGACACCGAGCTCATGCACGAGATCCTCGAGCGAGTGCGCGAGCTCGTGGCGAGCGGCGCACCGTGACGGGTCGCGCCGGATCCGCACGCGCGGGTCCGTTGGCGCCGGGGCGTGCGTGTGCGTGTGCGCATCGTCCGCATCAGCGAACCCTGCAAACCGTGCAAGCCATCGACGACGCGAGCCACGCGGCAGCAACCGCGCGGCTCGCTCCGATCCTCGGAAACGTCGGACTCAGTGGCCGTGGTTCGGCTTCTCGATCCCGTGCACCGACGGCGCTTCGTGCAACGTCGAGGTGGGCTTCTTCGCGTCGAGGAACTCGACGGCGCCCGTGTCGAGGTCGTAGCGCGCCGCGACGATCTTCAACTTGTCGAGGTGCACGTACTCGGACAGGATCGGCTCGCACTCCGAAAGCTGGCGCGCGATGCGGCTCGCGTTCGCGCGCACGGCGTTGTCGAGCACGTCGCCGCCCTTCTTCTTGGCGCCTTCGACGACGGGGAGGATCGCCGGCGTGAACGCGGACAGGTGCGCAGGGAGCTCGCCCCCCTTCACCACCGCGTCGACCGCGCCGCAGCGCTCGTGGCCGAGGACGACGACGAGTTCGCAGCCGAGGTGCTCGATGGCGTACTCGATCGATCCGATCGCGGCGTCGCCGAGCACCTCGCCCGCGCTGCGCACGACGAACAGGTCGCCGAGGCCCTGGTCGAACACGAGTTCGGGAGGCACGCGCGAGTCCGCGCAACCGACGATCACCGCGAACGGCCGCTGGCCCTTCGCGACCTCGCCGCGACGCTCCACGCTCTCGTGGAAGTCGGTCGGTTTGCCCTCGGCGAACCGCTGGTTGCCCGCGATCAGCCGATCGAGCGGCGAATTGCCCTGGGTGGCCGATGCCTCGCGGGTGGAGGGGCCGTTGGAGATGAGCAGCGCCGACGTGGTGAGCGCCGCACAGAACGCGAAGAGCTTCATGGTGTGGGGAGCACGCCGGGGGAGGCGCGCGAGTGGGGTTCTCGCCTCTTCGGGAGCGCGCGAACGTGAACTTGAAGCGGAGCGCGACGAAGCACGAGGAAAGTCCTTCCGGCCGACTGGCCGTGCCCGCCGTCGGGCGCGTGTTCGTGCACCTCGTTCGTGCGCGCCAGGGGCCCTGCGCGCGAGCCCGACTTGGCGTTCGAACCCGATCAAGTCGAGGCCGAGGAGCAAGCGCGCGGTTCGAGCTCTGCAACCAGCCGCGGACGCGACGCGCGCTCCTTCCCGCCCGGCGGAAAGCTGGTAGGCTCGGACTCTCGATCGACTCGACCCTTCCAGGAGGATCCCCCATGCAGCGCTTCGCTCTCGCGACCACGACCCTCGCCACGATCGCCCTCACGGCCGGCACCGCCGCCGCCCAGGGTTCGGACACGTGCGCGACGGCGCAGGTCATCGCCGGCAACGGCACATACGCGTTCGACACGACCCTCGCGACGACGGATGGTCTGCCCGACGCGCTCTGCAACTTCTTCACGAACAACCAGATCTACAACGACGTCTGGTACAGCTGGACGTCGGCGACGACGGGCGTCGTGCGCATCGAAGACTGCACGCTGACGACGCTGGACACGAAGATCGCCGTGTACGACGTCGGTGGCTGCGCGGCGCCCATCATCGCCTGCAACGACGACTTCTGCGGCGTCCAGACCCGAGTCGAGTTCAGCGCCGTCGCGGGCAACGTCTACACGATCCGCGTGGGCGCCTACTCCGCGACGGGCTTTGGCACGGGCAGCATCGTGATCAGCGACGTCCCGCCGCTCGCGATCCAGCTCACGGTCGTGAACCCGGCGAACGGACACACGTACCACCTCCTCGAGGGCTCCGGCTGGAACGCCGCGCAGGCGCGCGCGTTGCAGCTCGGCGGCAACCTCGTGACGATCAACGACCAGGCCGAGCAAGACTGGCTGACGCTCAACTTCCACAACTACCAGGGCGTCGACATCGACCTCTGGACCGGCTTCAACGACGTCGCGGTCGAAGGCACGTTCGAGTGGACGAGCGGCCAGCCTGTCACCTACACGAACTGGGACATCGGCGAGCCCAACAACGGCGCGGGCGGCATCGAGGACTTCTGCGCGATGCGCAAGAACAACCCCCTCGCCCTGTGGAACGACCTCGCCGAGTCGCCGACCGGCTTCCACGCGAACCCGCACGGCATCGTCGAGATCGAGTCGAACCCGATCGTGTCCTTCTGCGCCGGTGACGGCGTCGCGACGGACCACACGACGCCCTGCCCCTGCGCGAACAACGGCGCGTTGGGCAACGGCTGCGCGAACTCGGCCAACCCGAACGGCGCGAACCTGACGACGACGGGCACGACGCTCGGCGACAACGTCGTGCTCCAGGGCTCGGGCATGCCGGCGACCGTCGCGTGCATCTACCTGCAGGGCTCGGCGCTCGACGACACGGTGTTCGGCGACGGCGTGCGCTGCACGGGCGGCACGCTCCTGCGCCTGCGCACGAAGGTCAACTCCGGCGGCGCGAGCTCCTTCCCCGACTCCGTCGAGACGATCACGCTCTCGGCGCGCGGCGGCGTGGCGCCGGGCAGCGGCGCGCGGCGCTACTACCAGACGTACTACCGCAACTCGGCGGCGATCTTCTGCCCGCCGGAGACGTTCAACGTGACGAACGGCGTGCAGATCGACTGGTAGTCGCACGTCGCTCTCGTTCCGATCACGGCCTCGGCCTCGCGCCGGGGCCGTGGTGCTTTCAGCGGCACTTGCACGCTCTTCCGCGCCGTCCCTCGGTTGCGCTAGGATCCGGAGCACGCACCCGGCTCGACCGGGACGGCTCGACCGGGACCGCTCGACGCAATGGCCCACGGACACGACAAGCACGACGCCCCTAACGCAGCGCAGGTCGCGAACTACACGATCGCGGACGCGGCGCGCTGGCTGCGTCTCCCGGTTTCAACCACCCGCGCGTGGACGCTCGGGCAGTCCCAGGGTGCGCGCGGACGACGCGCGTTCCAGGCCGTGATCACGCCCGCCGATCCCGAGCGCGGGCTCCTCTCGTTCGCGAATCTGTGCGAGCTCCACGTGCTCGCTTCGATCCGCCGGCAGCACGGCGTCACGCTGCAGACGGTGCGCAAGGCCTGCACGTACCTTCGGCGCGAGCTCGGTCGCCGCGATCCGCTGCTGTCTCCGGACATGCCGACCGACGGCAAGGACCTGTTCGTCGAGAAGCTCGGCACGCTCGTCAACGTCTCGCGCCAAGGCCAGACGGAGATGAAGACGCTGCTCGAGGCCTACTTGAAGCGCATCGAGCGCGATCGTGTCGGAGCGCCCGTGCGTCTCTACCCGTTCTCGTCGGAGACGACGCGCTCGAGCCCGAAGTCGATCGTGATCGATCCGCGCATCCAGTTCGGCAGGCCGTGCGTGGCCGGTGTGTGGGTCCCGACGCGCATCATCGCGGAGCGCTTCCGCGCGAACGAGACGATCGCCTCGATCGCATACGACTACGGGATCCCGGAGCAGAAGATCGAGGATGCGCTCCGGTACGAGATGGCTGCCTGAGGGGCTCTGCTTCTACGTCGACCACTGCCTCGGTCGGCGCTACGTACCCGAGGCGCTGGAGCGCGCGGGAGCACGAACGGTCGTGCACGCCGATCGCTTCCCGATCGACCACCCCGACCACGAGTGGTTGCGCGAGTGCGGCAAGAACGGCTGGGTCGTGCTGACGAAGGACGGACGCTTCCTGCCCGGGACGTTAGAGCACGACGTGATCCGCGAGCACTCCGTGCGCGTGTTCGTGCTCGCCGACGGCAACGCGAGCGGACCGGAGATGGCGGCGACATTCACGCGGCATTTGAGGCGGATGGCGTCGATCGCGCGGGACCGTTCGGGCCCGTTCATCGCGCGCGTCACGCGGCGGAGCGTGGTGCTGCGGCGCGTGAGATGAGCACGCGCCTCGTCACTTCGGCGCGGGAACGTAGGCGCCCTTGGGCGTGAGCACGCGCTGGCACCACCAGCGCGGCCCCGCGTCGTGCACGTCCTTCGCGAACGGTCGCGTCGACCGCCCATCGATGATCCACACCTCGTCGATCTCGGGCAGGCCGATGACGAGTTCGGGGAGGCCGTCCCGGTCGAAGTCGGCACCTGCGAAGACGCGCGTATGAGCGTAGGTCGTGGTCTCGACGCAGCCGGCGAACGCTCCCCTCCCGGAGTAGAGCGCGGCGCGATAGTCGCCGCCGGGGAACAACGTGTCCGAGCATCCGACGAGCACTTCGCTCGCGCCGTCGCCGTCGAGATCGCCGACGAAGGCGCTCGATGCGCCGAAGCCCTCCAGGTCGGGCACGGATGGTCCCTTCCAAAGCGAGCGCACCGGCCTCAGGGTCGCGCTCGATACGAGCTCGACGACGTCGTCGGCGGAAGACAGGAGGAGATCACGTGCTCCATCGCCGTCGACGTCCCGACCCGAAGAGAGACAAGGCGAGTCGATACGGCGATCACGCAGGCACGCCTCCCGCACGACGTATCCCGCGCGGCCCGAGAGGATGGCGAGCCACGTCGAGCGCAGCTTCGGGGGATACTCCTCATCCTCCACTTCGTAACTGCACGCGAAGTCCGCCACGCCGTCCCCGTCGACATCCTGTCCGAGCGCGCAGAGTATGAGGTTGGCCCGACGTCGCAACGTGGCCAGGACCATCGCGCTCAACGAGGGCCCCGCGTGGAGCGTCGTGCGCCCGCGTCCAGACACCGCGAGCATGCGCGCCGACGACCGCTCGACGATCAGCACGTCGGCGGCGTGGTCTCCGTCGAGGTCCGGGACGACGAGCAGTTGGTCGACAAACGTCACCGACGCGTGTTCGATGCGACCGAGCCGGCGTCCGTCTTTGCCCGACAACACTTCGACCCGCGCGCTCGCACCCTTCTGCTCGCGCACGACGACGTCCTCGACACCGTCGCCATCGACATCGCCTCCCGTCGCGAAGACCGAGCCGAGCTCCGCCTGCGGAGACGCACCGACCACGTGCCAAAGAAGCTTGCCCGTCGCGCCCGACACGACGTGGAGCGCGCCGCATCCACCTTCCGCGCGCGGCGCGCCGACGACGAGTTCGCTCACGTGGTCCTCGTCGACGTCGGCGAGCAGCGCCACTCGACCGCCGAACCACACCGCGGGCACGGGCGGTTTTGGCGTGGAGTCGTCCTGAGGTGGCGAACTGCGCGCGTGCAGAGCCGTGATGACGAGCCCGAGCAGGATCCTCGCGCATCGATGGAGTTGCATGACCGTTGGAACACGTCGAGCCCATCCAGGTTCCGGACGTCCTCGCGGTACCCGCCTTCGTACGCGTCGCGTATCCTCTTCGCCTCGATCGCCGACCCCGGCAGACGGTCCGGCGCGCTCCCTATCCCGCCCCCTACCTATTCGCCATGCACCACGACTCCAACGATCCGCAGCCCAGCATCTCCGACCTCGAGGCCGATCTCGAGGACGCCTTCAACGCGCTCCAGGACTTCGAACGCCGCGGCGAGCTGCCCGACGCGCTCCGTCCGCTCCTCACGCTCACGCCGCCGGAAGGCGCGAGCCTCCACGTCTCGCTGCGCCACCGCGATACGATGCGGCAGATCCGGCGCACGCTCGACGAGCGCAGCTTCGAACCGCGCACGTGCGGCGCCTGGATCGTGTTCGAGCTCGCACCAGCCGGCGTCGTCGACGACGCGCGCGGCGCGAACAACGGCCTCGACGAGTACATGCGCGAGTTCGTCGTCGCGCTCGACCGCGCCGAGCGCGACCCGCACATGTCCTTCGTCGCGCTCAAGTACTTCCGCGACCAGTACCTCGCCCGCACGGGTCACGGCTGGGCGCGCGACTTCGACCTCGTTCGCCACCTGATCCAGAAGGTCACGGACGACCAGATCCTCGTGCTCTCGCGCGTGCCGAACCCGCGCCAACCCGAGTTCCCCGTGACGAGCATCCGCCTGAATCGCGAGCACGCGTTCGTGCGCGAGGTACTGGGAGCCGACGCACCGGCGCCGGAATCGAAGCCCGAGGCCGAGACGCCGAGCGCCTGACGCCTTTCTTCCGCGCCGACGCCGCTCCGACGCCGCACCGGCGACGCACCGACGCGGCGCCGACGACGCGCCGACGACGCTCGGACGCGGCCTGCGCCCGGCCGGATCAAGCCGCGAGCACCCGCTCCGCGAACCAATACAGCCCGAGCACCGCGACGCACGCCGCCGTCGCGCGACGTACGCCGGTGGGAGCAAGCGCTCGCGCCCCCTCGGCCTCGTCGCGGCCGCGCCGCAGCAACGCGAGCAGCACCAGCGCGACTCCGACGATCGCGAGCTGCCCCACCTCGACCCCGACGTTGAACCCGAACAACGCACCGAGCTTCTCCGGCTCCGCCGCGAGCGTCTCGCGCACCGCGCCGGCGAACCCGAGGCCGTGCACGAGCCCGAACCCGAACGCCTCGGGCCACAGACGCTTCGGCGCCTCGGCGAGCACGTTGCGCGCGCCAACCCACGCGATCGACAGCGCGATCACGGGCTCGACGACGTTCCCCGGCAAGTCGAACCACCCCATCGCCGCCGACGCGAGCGTCAGCGAATGCGCGAGCGTGAACGCCGTGACGACGACGAGCAGCGCGCGCACGCGCCGCGACGCGACGACGAGCGCCAGCACGAACGCGACGTGGTCGTAGCCGAGCAAGATGTGCTCGACGCCCAAGTGGACGTAGGCGCCGACCACGCCGCCGCTCGGCGCGCTCTCGGGTCGGAAGATCCACTGCGGCTCCTCGACCCAAAGGAGCTTCGCGACGGGCGCCGCGCCGTTCCACGCGATCTCGGCGTGGTCGCGGTGCCACGGATCGCTCTCGCGGAAGAGCGTGGTGTCGAGCCCGAGGCTCCGCGGCGCGCGCTCGCACTCGAGCTCGAAGGAGAAATCGACCAGCGCCTCGCCCGGGAGCGCGCCCGCGATCCCGCCCTTCGCGGGCGCGATGTGCACGAGACTCGGGACGAGCGCCGTCCCGCTCCGCGCCGTGTCGGCGACGTCCGCGTGCACGACGTAGTGCTCGCGCACGTACGCCTCGATCGAGCTGCGCCCCGCGTCGAGCTCGCTCGGGCGCAGCTCGCCGTCGTCGTCACGATCCAGCTCGGGCAGCGCCTCGACCAGCGTCCGAACCTGGCAGCGGAGCTCGAGCGCGACGCGCGCCCCGTCCACGGTGACGCGCGAGCTCGACACCGAGTTCGGGTGCACGGCGAGCAGGGCGGCGAGGAGGACGGCGAGCATGGGCCCTCAGTGTTCGCTCGCCGCGCCGATCTGGATGTCGCGACCGCTCGAAAACGTGCTCGGATCAGCGCGAGGGGCCCGAGCCGCGTCCGAGCAGCGCCTCCGCGAGCCCGTGACGGGGCGGCGAAAGCGCACGCCGTAGATCCCAGGCACGCCGTTGCGCACGATCGTCGCGTCGACGCCGGCCGGCACCATTCTGCAGACCAACTGCACGTCCTCGCCCACGTCGAGTCGGTGGCCCGGGACGAGGAGCAGCGCCCCGTGGATGCTGAGATCGGCGAGCTCGCCAGGGAGCTCCTCCGTGTCGCGGCAGAGCGTGATGGTCTCGTGCACCTCGACCCGGTCCTCGGCCCGGCGCTCGGGGAGGCGCTCCACCGCGCCGTCCGCGTGGAGCGCGACGAGGTCGCCCGTCGTGAGCGACTGCATCGCCCCCGCGACGCCGACGACGGCGGTGAGGTCGTACTCACGCGCTTGGATCGCCGCGTGCGAGAGCCAGCCGCCGACCTCGGTCACGATGCCGCGCGCCCGCGGGAACACCGGCGTCCACGTCGGATCCGTGAAGCGCGCGACGAGCACTTCGCCGTCCTGGAAGTGATCGATCTCCTCGCTCGTGCGCAGGACGCGCGCGCGACCGACGACGCCGCCGCTGCCCGACACGCGCAGGCCCTTGAGCTTCCGACCGTTGGCACCGACGTCCGCATGCACGGGCTGCTCGAGCTCGAGCTCCTCGAGCATCGCCAGCGTCACCTCGCCCGTGATCGGCACGCCTTGGAACGCACGCGCCGATTCCTGGCGCTCGCGGATGCGCCGCGGCGCTTCCTCCTGACGGAACGCGGGCTCCGCGAGGTGCGCGATCTCGGCGCGCACGAGCTGGAAGATCCCGTCGCCGACGTGCAGACGTTCCCCCATCTCGACCAGCAGCGTGCGCAGGAACGCGAAGTCGCGCAGCGCGTGGTGCTTCGCCTCTTCCTTGAGCGCCTGAAAGCGCCGCGCGCGCTCGACCTGCAGCTTCAAGACGCGCGCGCCGAGCTCCGGCGTCGCGTGCGGCGCCGAGTTCGCGGAGTGCGCGCCCGCGCGCTGCGCCATCGCGCGCGCGAGCTTCGGGTTCTCGGCGTAACGCGCCTGCGACAGCTCGTAGTCCTGCGGCGCACGGTGCCCGAACAGCTTCTGGAACGCGGAGAGGTCCGCTTCGCCGCGTCCGGCGGCCGCGAGCCGCTCCATCGCCTGGTGCACGACGGTCTCGGGCAGGTGCGCGAGGTGCTGCGCCGGATCCAGGCCGTGCTTCTCGAGCGCGCGCACGGCCGACTTCATGTAGAAGTCCGCGGCGATGTTGACGCGCTCGGCCGCGAGATAGCTCTCCTCGAGGATCCGGCGCTCGGTCTCGGCGTGGAGCTCGACGAGCTCCTTGAACGAGAGCTGCTCCAGGTCGAGCGCCTCGCGCAGACGCGCCTCGCGCAGGAACGTCGGCAGGTGGTCTTCACGCCACGCGCGCTCGAGTTCGTCGGCGGCGCGCGACAGCCGGAACGAGGCGAGCGCTCCCGGGCCCTTCGACAAGCGCGCGCGCTCTTCACGACGGTTCACGAAGGTCGCGCCGAACGCGCCGACGACGAAGGCCGGCGAGTCGGGGTCGACGTCGTAGGGCATGCCGAGCTCGCGGCAGGCGAGGTCCGTGCTGCCGCTGTGCGCCCACATCGCCTCCATCCAGGAGAGCGAGTACGGCGTCGGCTCGGGGAGCAGCTCGGAGAGCTCGTTCTGGCCGAGCACGACCTCGTCCTGCCGCGCGCCGCGCGCGAGCTCGAGCAGGCGTGCACGTTCGCGCTCGCGCAGCGCGGTCGGCGACGAGCCCGAACCGGCCCGCCGCGTGATGTCGCGCGCCTGCAGCAGGAGGAACCGCCCGTCGGCGTAGGCCCATTCGACGTCCTGCGGGCGGCCGAAGAGCGCCTCGACGCGGCGCCCGAGCTCGAGCAACGGCGCGAGCTCGACCGGCGGAGCCGTGCTCGCGTCCTTCGCGCTCCACGGACGACCGCTCACGCGGCCGAATCGGAAGCCCATCGGGTCCGCGCGCCCGGAGACGAGGGCGTCGCCGAGACCGCGCACGAGCTCCACGGCGCACGCGCCACTGGTCGCGGGGTGCTCGGTGAAGAGGACGCCCGCGAACTCGGCGGGCACCATGCGCTGCACGAGCACGGCGCCGAACTCGGCCGCGGAACCGGAGTAGACCTGCGCGCGGGCCGAAGCGAGGGACTCGGCGACCTCGTCGAGCGCGGTGAAGAGCGTCTCCGCGCGCACATCGAGGATCGACTCGAACACGCCGGCGTAGCTCTTGTCCGCGCCGTCTTCCTTGAGCCCCGAGCTGCGCACGGCGACGCGCTCGGCGCCGAGGGTGGCGAACGCGCGCTCGATGGCGATGCGGTCCTTCGCGAACCACGACCCGGCGCTACGGCGCCGTTCGAGCGCGGCCCGCGTGACGACGAAGCCGTCCGGCACGGGCAAGCCCGCGCGCGCGAGCTGCGCGAGCCGAATGGCCTTGTTGCCGCAGCCTTCCGCCCGGTCCGAGTCGCGGAGCGGCACGACGGCCGAGTCGGCGTAGTCGGGCGTCGCTTCGTCGCGCTGACGGCGCTCGAACCACGCGCGAACGGCGAGCGTCTGCGCCAGGAGGAGCAGGAGGTTGAGCACGAGGTAGACGTTCGTCGCGGCCGAGATCATCGAGACGAGCGCACCGATCGCGACGGCCGCGGCGAGCGCGACGACGAGTCGAGCGCGCGTGGCGGACGCCGCGCTGGCGACCACGAGCGCGCCGAGCAGGAGCCCGACGACGATCGGCAGCACGTACCGCGGGTCGGCCTCGCCGAGGTCCGGGATCCACGCCCAGCCGTGCTGCGCCCCCTTCGCGACCCCGCCGACGACGCCGAAGAACACCGTGAAGAGCACGAGCTGGACGATCGTGGCGACGAGGTTCAGCACGGGCCGGACGCGCTCGGCCTTCAGGAGCTCCAGCGTCTTGCGTGACACCGCTCGGCCGTCGCCGCGGCAGCGCACGGCGAGTTCCCCGAAGCGCGGCTTCAGCGCAGCCTGCACGAGGCGGTCGCGTTCGGACTTGAGGGCGAGCGGCAGCACGACGAGCCGCAGCGCGAGTACGCACAGCGCGATCGCGAGGACGAGGCTGCCCGTCCACCCCGCGACGGCCTTCAGCGCGACCTTCAACGGTGCCGCGACCACGCCGAACAGGGTCTTCTCCTCCTGCTCGGCCTTCCAGGCGGCAACGTGCGGCTTGTCCTTGCCGGGGATCCAGAAACCCTCGGGCGTCGTGTAGCGCCCAAGGAACTCGAAGCCCATGCGCGAGAGCTTGAGCCCGATGATCGACGCGTAAAAGGAGCTGCGTCGGTCGTAGCACGGGATGACGACGGGCTTCTTCGGAAGCGCGCGCAGCGCGGCGTCGAGCTCCGGCGACGTCAGTTTGCGCGCGGGAACGTTGATCGCGCCGGGGAGGTGCCCGAGGCCTTCGTATTCGCCGGGATAGCGGACGTCGACGAACAGGACGTCGCCTTCCTCGAGCAGGCCCATGACGTCGTCCGTGTCGAGCAGCACGTCCTTGTTCGGGTAGTCGGGGAGCTCGCGCAACTCGCGACGCGCGGCGCCGCTCGCCATGTCGAGCGGTCGATCCTCGGCGATCCACTTCTCGTATCCGCCGACGATGAAGCTCACGTCGTAACCGTGCTCGCGCAGCTCGGCGCACATCTCGGAGCTGCGGTTGCCGTTGAAGCAGAGAAGGAGCACGGGCTCGCCCTTCACGAGGTACTTCTCCGGCGCCTGCATCAGGTCCGGGTACCGCACCTGCTCGGCGCCCGCGATGCGGCCGACTTCGAACTCCTCGCTCTCGCGGACGTCGTAGACCCTGCGGAACTTCCCCGCGGACATCAGGTCCGGGATGTCCGAGGTCTGCAGGCCGTCGTCGCGCTTCCGCTGCTCGCTGAAGGAGAGCTCCTTGAGCGACACGTCGCCGACGGTGCGGCCGTCCTCCTTCGAGGAGCGCTCCAGGTTCACGTGCAGCCGGCGCTCGCGCTGGTCGCGCGCATCGAGCGCGAAGAAGCCCCACCCGAGCGCGGTCAGCACGAAGAGCGTGCACGCGGCGGCGAAGGCATTGCGCCACGCACGCGACGAGCCCGGGGGGACGCCGCGCTTCGTGCGACCGCGAAAGAACCAGCTCCCCAGCACGATCGAAACGAGCCCGAGCACCTGCGCCGCGCTCGCGAACAAGTTGACGACCAGGTCTGGAGACGGGATGGCGCGGGCGCGATCCGACGTGACGAACACTACCGCGACCGCGGCGGCCAACGCGCGTCCGGCGATGCGGGACGCACAGGGGTTCGACCTCTCGATGCGGGGGGACATGTCGTCTCTGGAGGGCGAGCTCGCCTGATCGGTTGCACGTCTGCCCGGTTCGCACGCGGGAAGCGTCGAGGCGCGGGCGCAGCCTCCGGGGGGCCGTCCAGGCGCACGGGAGGGGTCCGAGGCTCCTCCGCCCGCCGGGTCGGTACTGAATCCGAGTCTCCGTGGAACGCGCCGGTTCGGGGGCCGTTGCAGCCGTTTTTTTCACTTGGCGGAAGGAGGCTCAGGTCCCCTCCCCGATCACCCGACGACAACGGGAGAGTTCGAACCGTTCCGCCGCGACCGCCCCCTCGAGACGACCATGAAGCTGCTCCTCCTCGCTCTCGTCGCCCTGCTCCCGCTCCAGCAGCGCGGTCCCACTCCTGTTTCGCGTCCGACCGAGGATCCCTCTCGGTCGACGTTGAGCCTCTCCTTCGGCGTTTACCAGTCGGACAAGGCCACGGTCATGTACCGGAAGATGACGCCGGTGCTCGAGTACCTCCAGGAGGACCTCGAGAGGCGCCTCGGCCGCCCGACGGACATCCACCTCTCCATCTTCAAGAGCTACGACGACGGGATCGACGCGCTCGTGAAGGGTGAGATCGACTTCGTGCGCTTCGGCCCCGCCTCGTACATCACGGCGAAAGCGCGCGAGCCGAAGCTCGACCTGCTCGCGATGGAGCAGGAGAACGGTCAGAAGCGCTTCAAGGGCGTCGTGATCGTGAAGAACGACAGCCCGATCCAGAAGCTCGCGGACC
Organism: Planctomycetota bacterium; assembly: GCA_016714045.1. Taxonomy (GTDB): domain Bacteria; phylum Planctomycetota; class UBA1135; order UBA1135; genus JADJNY01. The sequence continues at coordinate 83,390 of JADJNY010000004.1, forward strand.
TCAAGGGCAAGCGCTTCGCGTTCGGGGATCCAAACTCGACCATCGGGCGCTACCTCGTGCAGGCCGAGCTCGTGAAGGCCGGCATCCACGCGGTGGACCTCGCAGGCTTCAAGTACCTCGACCGACACGACAAGGTCGCGGCGGCCGTCGAGCTCGGCGACTTCGACGCTGGCGCCGTCATGATGGCCACGTACGAGCAGGCGAACACGAAGGGTACGCTGCGCGTCCTCGCGAGCTTCGACAACGTCACGAAGCCGTGGGTCGTCCGCGCGGGCTTTGACCCTGCCGTGCAAGCCGCGCTGCTCGAGAGCCTGAAGGCCCTCCAGGACCCTGCGGTGCTCAAGGAGCTCAAGGTGTCCGGCTTCACGTCGACGTCCGACGAGGAGTACGCGTTCGTGCGCGACGGCATGAAGGTCGCCGATGAGTTCGACAAGCGACCTGGAAGCTGAAGGCCTGGAAGCGCCGCGGCGCTTCCACAGGCTCGGGACCCGGCTGATCCTCGCCACGCTGGCGGTGCTCACGCTGGGTCACACGCTGTCCAGCCTCCACACGCTCTGGACCGAGCAGCGTTCGCTCGCCGAACAGCTCGATGCGCGCGGTCAAGCGCTCGTGACGCTCGCGTCGGCGGCGTGCATCGAGCCCGTGCTCGGCACCGACTGGCCGGTGCTGCAGACGTTCGTCGAGGGCCTCGCGAGCGGCACCACGGACGTCGCGTTCGCGCGCGTGGAGCGCCCGGACGGAACCGTCCTGCGCGAGAGCGTGAACACGTCGCGTTCCGGTCCGAGCGCGGCCTCGGTGAAGCGCTACCAAGCTGACATCCACGCCCCGGGCGACGAGGAGGGCGCGAAGGGCGAGCTCATCGGGCGCATCATCCTCGGGATCTCGACGGCGAGTCTCGACGAGCTCGAATCGCGCCGTTCGACCGAACTGATCGTCTTCTCGAGCGCTTCGTTCCTCGCCGTCGCCGCGGTGCTCGCCTTCCTCCTGCGTCGATCGGTCGCGCGTCCGATCTCGCGCCTCGACGAGCACGCTCTGCAACTGGGCCGTGGCAACCTCGACACCCCCATCGTGCTCGAGACGAACGACGAGTTCGGCCGCCTCGCGTGGACGCTGGACGAAATGCGCCAAGGCCTGCGCGGATCCTACAACGAGCTCCGCGAGCGCAACGACGAGCTCAAGCGAGTGGGCGCGATCCGCGACCAGGCGCTGTCGGACCTGGAGCGAGCGCTGGAGCAAGCCCGCGACGCCAGCCGCGCGAAGTCGGAGTTCCTCGCGACGATGAGCCACGAGATCCGCACGCCGATGAACGGCGTCATCGGAAACGCGAGCCTGCTCATCGGCACACCGCTTTCGAACGAGCAGCGGGAGTTCGCCGAGGTCATCCGCGGCTCCGCCGAGTCGCTGCGACTGATCGTCGACGAGATCCTGGACTTCTCGAACCTCGACGCAGGTCGCATCACGCTCCAGATCGCCGACGTCGAACTGCACACCGTCTTGCGGGACGCGTCGAACGGTCCGAAGGAGAGCGCGACGGCGAAGGGCCTCGAGTTCCACACCTACGTGGACTCCGACGTCCCCCAGCGACTGCGCACGGACGCGCTGCGCTTGCGGCAGGTGCTGCGTCACCTGCTCGAGAACGCCGTCAAATTCACCAGCGAGGGAAGTGTGATGCTGAAGGTGTCGCGCGACGGCCACCGGCACGAGCGCACCGTGCTGCGCTTCGCCGTGATCGACACCGGCATCGGCGTGTCGCGCGAACAGAGCGAGCACATCTTCGAGCCGTTCACGCAGGCCGACGGCTCCACGGCGCGCAAGCACGGCGGGACCGGCCTCGGCCTTGCGATCTGCCGCCGCATCGTGCAGCTCCTCGAGGGCGACATCGGGTGCCAGAGCGAGCCGGAAAGCGGCAGCCTGTTCTGGTTCACGATCGCCGTGGAAGAGGTCCCGAGCCTCAAGCTCGACGGACCCGCCGCGCCACTGCCCGCGATGATCTCGCCTGACTCGCGCGTGCTCATCGTCGAGGACAACCCCGTGAACCAGCGCATGGCGCAGCACATGCTCGTGCGCAACGGCTATGCCGTCGACCTGGCGGAGAACGGTTTGGAGGCCGTCGAGAAGGTCGCGAAGGAGCGCTATGCGCTCGTGCTCATGGACTGCAGCATGCCCGTCATGGACGGCTTCGAGGCCACGCGCAGGATTCGCGAGTTCGAGTCCGGCACCGACACTCACGTGCCGATCGTCGCGTTGACCGCGAACGCGATGCCGGGCGACCGCGAACGCTGCATCGAGTCGGGCATGGACGATTACCTCGCCAAACCCGTCACGATCGAGCAGCTCGTCGCGAAGATCGGCGCGATCGCGCAGCGCGCGAGCTAGGCGCTCGCTCGCCGAGCGCGTCAGGTGCCCGCTCCTCCTCGGCGGAAGGGCCGCAACCCTCGAGCAGGCTCGCGACGAGCGCGGTCCAGCCCGTCTGGTGGCTCGCGCCCAGGCCGCGGCCGTCGTCGCCGTGGAAGTACTCGTAGAAGAGCACGAGGTCCTTCCAGTGCGGGTCGTCGCGGTAGCGCGCTTCCCCGCCGTGCACGGGCCGATGGCCGTCCGCGCCGGGCAGGAAGAGGCTCGCAAGCCGCCGTGCGAGGTCGCGCGCGACGACGTCCAGCGTGACGCGCTGACCAGAGCGCGCGGGGTACTCGACCGTGAGCTCGTCGCCGTAGAAGTGGTGGTAGCGCTCGAGCGCCTCGATCAAGAGGAAGTTGACGGGGAACCAGACCGGTCCGCGCCAGTTGGAGTTGCCGCCGAAGAGCCCGGTCGTCGATTCGCCGGGCGCGTAATCGACCACGTGCTCGCTTCCGTCGACGCGGAGCACGAACGGCGCCTCCGCGTGGACGCGCGAGACGGAGCGCACGCCGTGCGGCGAGAGGAACTCGCGCTCGTCGAGCAGGTAGGCGAGCATGCGCTCGAGCCGGTCGCGCGGCGGGATCGCGAGGATCCAGTGCCGCTCACCGCCGTGCTCGCCGCTCCGCACGTGCTGCGCGAGGTCGCGCTCGTTCGCCAGGAACCACTCCATGCGCTTCTTGAAGCCGGGCAGGCGCTCGACGACCTCGTTCTCGAGGATCTCGACGGCGATCAGCGGGAGGAGCCCGACCATCGAGCGCGACTTGAGGCGGTGCTTCCGGCCCTCGAGCTGGATCTGGTCGTAGTAGAAGCCGTCCTCTTCGTCCGAGAGCCCCGTGCCGCCGAGCGTGTTCATCGCGTCGACGATGTGCACGAAGTGCTCGAAGAACTTGGACGCCATGTCCTCGTAGCTCGGGTCCTCCTGCGCGAGCTCGAGCGCCATCGACAGCATCGTCCCGCAGTAGAACGCCATCCACGCGGTGCCGTCCGCCTGCTCGAGCGTGGCCGCCCGTCGGCAGCGGCCGGCTGCGGTCGAACACGCCGATGTTGTCGAGGCCGAGGAAGCCGCCCTGGAACACGTTCTTCCCGCTCGCGTCCTTGCGGTTCACCCACCACGTGAAATTGAGCAGCAGTTTCTGGAACGAGCTCGCGAGGAACCGCCGATCGCGCTTCCCCGCCGGCGCGGACTTCTTGTAGACGCGCCACACGGCCCACGCGTGCACGGGCGGGTTCACGTCCGAGAACGCCCACTCGTACGCGGGGATCTGGCCGTTCGGGTGCATGTACCACTCGCGCAGGAAGAGCTCGAGCTGGCCCTTCGCAAACGCGGGATCGAGCCGCGCGAGCGGGATCGTGTGGAACGCGAGATCCCACGCAGCGAACCACGGGTACTCCCACTTGTCGGGCATCGAGATCACGTCGCGGTTGTAGACGTGGAGCCAGTCCTTGTTGCGCCCCGCTTTGCGCTCTGCCGGCGGCGCGGGCTGCTCGGGGTCGCCTTCGATCCAGGCGTCGACGACGTAGTGATAGAACTGCTTGCTCCAGAAGAGCCCGGCCCAGGCCTGGCGCATGACCTCGCGCTCCTCGGGGCTCGCGTGTTCGGGCAGGTGGTGCTGGTACCACTCGCGCGCTTCCTGCTCGCGCTCGGCGAAGAGCTCCTCGAACGCTCGACCGAACGCCGTGCGCGGTGCTTCGCGCTCGGCGACGAGCCGCAGACGGAGCACGCGCTCGCGACCGGCCTCGACGACGAGGCGCACGAGCGCGCCGCACTTCGTGCCGCGGCCTTTCGGGTTCACGGCGTCCTTCCGCCCGTCGACGACGTAGGCGTGGAACGCGTCCTTCGTGTGCGGCGACGGATTCGCGGCGCCGAAGAGGCGCTCGACGTTGGTCTCGTTCTCGGTGAACAACCACTCGACGTCCACGTCGCGGTCGTCGACGACGAAGCGGTAGCGGCCGAGCCTCGGGTCCTCGGCGAACACGTGCGCCGCGCCGCCGCGCTGGATCCACGGCCGCACCGCGCACCCCTCCTGCGTGCAGCCCCAGCTCCACGTGTTGCGGAACCAGAGCTGCGGAAGGAGCGCGATCTCCGCGTCGTCCGGCCCGCGGTTCGCGATCGTGACGCGGACGAGGACGTCCTCGGGCCCCGCCTTCGCGTACTCGATCTGCACGTCGAAGTAGCGCCCGTCGTCGAACACGCCGGCGTCCGTGAGCTCGAACTCGCGCTCGGCGCGCGTGCGACGCCGGTTCTCCTCGACGAGCCGCGCGTACGGATACTCGACCTGCGGGTACTTGTAGAGCCCGCGCACGTACGAGTGCGTCGGCGTCGAGTCGAGGTAGTAGTAGCACTCCTTGACGTCCTCGCCGTGGTTGCCCTCGGGCCCCGTCACGCCGAAGAGGCGCTCCTTCAGGAACGGATCGCGTCCGTTCCACAGCGCGATCGAGAAGCACAGGCGGCACTGGCGATCGGTCCAACCGAACAAGCCGTCCTCGCCCCAGCGGTACGCGCGCGAGCGCGCGTGGTCGTGCGGGAAGTACGTCCACGCGCTGCCGTCGGCGGAGTAGTCCTCGCGGACGGTCCCCCACTGCCGCTCGGCGAGGTACGGCCCCCAACGCTTCCAGTTGCGCTCGCGCGTCTGGTCTTGGTGCAGGCGATGGTGCTCGGCGGTCGGATGGCTCGGCATGGGCTCTCGCAGGAAACAGAGTGCGGAACGAACGACTCGTCCAGCCGCCGCGCGCTCTGGATGGCGGCGCGAGCGGACGCAACGTATCTTCGCTCGGGTGACGAGCGACACCAAAGCCGGCTTGGATTGCGCGGGTGAGCAGGAGCTGCTCGCCGGCCTGCGCGCAGGCGACGAGACGGCCTTCGAGACGTTCGTCCGGTCCGAGTCCCCTCGGATGCTCGCCGTCGCGCGGCGTTACACGCGCGACGACGGCGAGGCGCGCGAGACCGTCCAGGACGCGTTCGCGGCCGCGTTGCAGGCGCTCGACCGCTTCGAAGGCCACGCGCGCCTCTCGACCTGGCTCCACCGGATCGTCGTCAACACCGCCCTCGCGCGGGCGCGCGCCCGGGCCGGGCGGCGGGAGCTCGCGATCGAGGAGCTCCTGCCCCGTTTCACCGAGCACGGGCACTTCTTCGAGGCGCCCGTGGAGTGGCTCCCCGACGCGCAGATCGAGCGGACCGAGCTCCGCGACCTCGTCCGGGAGGCGATCGCGCGTCTTCCCGAGACCTTCCGTGACGTGTTGATCCTCCGCGACATCGAAGGCCTGGACGTCGACGCCGTCGCGACGCGGCTCGGGCTCACCGCGAACGCGGTGCGCATCCGAACGCACCGCGCTCGTCAGGCGCTCCGCACGCTCCTCGACCCGCACTTCCGAGGAGACGCCGCATGAACTGCAACGGCTACATGGAGCACATCAGCGCCTTCTGCGAGCGCAAGCTCGCGCCCGAGAAGGTCCGCGAGGTCGAGGCGCACGTCGCCGAGTGCCCGAAGTGCGCCGAGTTCCACCGCGTCGCGTTCGAGATCACGTGCCGCGAGGCCGTCGAGCTCTACGAGTACCTCGAGAACACGCTCTCGCCCGAACGCCGCGCCGTCTTCGAGCGCCACTTCGCGATCTGCCCCGACTGCAAGAACTACCTCGAGACCTACAAGGCGACGGTGCGTCTGAGCCGGGCCGCGCTCGCCCCCGAGCCCGCGTCGGAGCTGCCGTCCGTGTCGGAGGAGTTCGTGCGCTCGATCCTGAAGCGTCGCAAGCCGAGCTGAGGACGCTCGAGGCGCCTCTCGGCCGAGCCGACGTCGGATAGACTGAATCGGATGCGGCCCTCCAGGTCGAGCGCGCGCGCGCACCACGACCCTTCCCCTCCTCGCGCGACGAAGCTCCCGCTCGTGTGCGCTCCGTACGCAAGCGCCGCGGCGGCTCTGTTCGCGCTGTGCCTCGCCGTGCTGGCGAGCTGCGGGAAGGGCGACCGGACGCGGCCGAACGTCCTGCTGATCAGCATCGACACGCTGCGCGCCGATCACCTCGGGTGCTACGGCTACGAGCGGCCCACGTCGCCGAACCTCGATCGGCTCGCGAGCGAGGGCGTGCTCTTCGAGCGCGCGATCGCGCCGACTTCGTGGACGCTGCCGTCGCACCTCAGCATGCTGACCGGCCTCTCGGTCTCGGCGCACGGCGCGTGCGACGAGCGGCTCTGGGCGCGCAAGGACGCCTACGGTCACTTCCAGCGGCCGCCGATCCGCGGCCGGTCCGTGGCGGAGGCGTTGGGCGAGGCCGGCTATGCCACCGCGGGCTTCTACACGTTCAGCTACTTGAGCCCGTCGTTCGGGTTCGGCTCGGGCTTCGACACGTGGGAGCGGCTCGCGCACGACCTGTTCACCCGAGAAGAGACGCGCGACGAGCTCCACGCGCTGCGCATGGCGAACGACACGGCGGCAGTGCGCGCGTTCCTCGACGAGCACGCGGACCTGCTCGACGCGCGCCGACGTTCGTCGCCCGAGATCGTCGAGCGCGCGAATCGCTGGCTCACGGAGCACGTCGAGCAGCGCGAGGACGACCCGTTCTTCCTCTTCCTCCACCTGTACGACGTGCACGATCCGTACACGCCGACGGAGCGCTTCGATCGCTTCGGCGACCCGAGCTACTCGGGCCCGGTCGACGGTCGCATCACGGGTGAACAGTATCCCTGCCGCGATGGGCTGCCGCCGCGCGCCGATCAGGAGGAGCTCGCCGCGCTCTATGACGGTGGCATCGCGTACGTGGACCACGAAGTGCAGCGCGTCCTCGATCATCTGCGCGCGCTCGACCTCGAAGAGGACACCCTCGTGATCGTGACCTCGGATCACGGCGAGGAGTTCTTCGAGCACGGCGACGCCGGTCACCGCCGCCAGCTCTACATCGAGAGCGTGCACGTGCCGCTGATCCTGCGCTGGCCCGGGCGCCTTCCCGCGGCACGACGTGTCGGCGGGACGGTCGGCCTCGAGGACCTCACGCCCACGATCCTCGCGGCGACCGGCGCGCGCAGGCCGAACGCGATGACGGGCGTCGACCTCCTGCCCATCGCCCTGGGCGAGCGCGACAACTCAGGTCGGATGTACGTCGGCGTGCTCCACCTCTTCGAGCGCGGTCCGGACGGGAGCGAGCACGCGTCGGAGCGACAGGTGTCGCTCCTGCGCGGGGAGGAGCACTTCCTGCTGACGTTCTGCCCCGGCCAGGCGTTCCGGGCGGAGCGCTACGACCTGTCGCGCGATCCGCGCGAGCTCGGAGCGCCCGAAGTCTTCGGCGAGCACGATCCCGCCGGCATCGCGCTCGCGCGACAGCTCGAAGCGATCCGCCTGGGTCAGTCGGGCCTCCGCACGCGCCTGCCGACGCCGGAGCTGAACCTCGAAGCGATGACACCGCGCCAGCGCAGCGCGCTCGCCGCGAGCGGATACGTGTCGTCCGAGCGGCAAGAGCTGAGCGAGGCGACGGACCGGCTGTGCATGGACGGGTGCGTGTTCTCGCAGTGATGGAGCGGGCCGCGATGCGCCCGCGTGGCGTGCGAACTGCGCACGGCGCGCGCGCATGCCGCGCCTCACCCCGGCCGAACACCCCGCGTCCCGCGGCCTCCTGCACGATTCGCATTCAAGGGATGACCGTGGTGACCGAGTCCGGTGCCAGGGTCAGCGGGAGGCGACGGAGCTCCCGGTCTCCGTCCAGCAGAACGAGGGTCGTCGCAGATTGCGCGACGGAGTAGTTCTGAGTCGCGTCTCGGGAGAGGTGCGCGAGAGCGACGTCCATCCAGGTCTTGTCCACGGCGTGCACGCGCACGGGGAGCGGTTCGTGATCGCGGTCGAGCACCCGGAAGGAGCGCGCGGCTTCCCCTGGTCGCGGCTCGATCCGGAACCGGAGCATGCGGGTCGCGACGAAGGTGTTCCCGCGATCCGAAGTCCCATTCGGGATGTCGAGGATGAGGTCCTTGACGTCCAGCCCCCACAGCGCGATCCGAGCATCCGTGCGCGGAACGCGCGGTAGCTCGAACCTCCCTTCCGAGTCCGTCGTGAACTCGCGCACGGACACGAAGCCATCCACGATCGAATCGAGCGCCAGGACGACGAGCTGCACATCGGCATTGCCGAACGGCGCCCCGTCCACGTCCACGATCTGACCCGCGAGGAGCTCGCGCAGCGCGTGGTCCGGGATCGCGAGCTCGACCCCGCTCGCGCCCGCGGTGATCGGCTGCGAGGTCACATTGGCGCCATCGCTCTCGCGCACGCAGCGCAGCCGGTAGTCCCGCGGACGAAGACCACGCAGCACGAACCGCCCATCCGACTTCGTGTGCGCAGGCTCGAGCCCGCAAAGCTGCTCGACGCGCCGACCCGATCGGCCGATCGGGTCGCCATCGGCCGTGTTCACGGTGCACCCCTCGACGGGCTGCCCCTTCGCGTCGATCACCCGGCCCGTGATCGTGAGCGTCGGAGCGCCGAGCTGCAGTTCGACGTCGGTCGGCTCCGCCACGTCGGCGAAGCGCGCTCCGAACGCTGGGAGCACGCAAGGCTGCGCGCCAGGAGCTCCCGCGACGAGGTCGCAGGTCGCGATCCACGCCAGGAGCTCGGCTCCGGTCGCTTGCTCGCGCTCAGGATCGATGCGGAGCCTGAACCTTCCGTCCCGGTCCGAACGCGTCGAGCTCCGCCCCAGCGCGACCGTCGCCTTCGCCACCATCGCACCCGCGGCATCGAGCACACGGCCCGAGACGACGAGCTCGCGCGCCTCCGTCCCCGTCAGAGTGAAGTCGAGGCCGCTCGTCGACCGCTGGGGAACGGGCACCGCGCCGGAACGGAGCTCGCGCAGCTCCGCGTCGATCGTGCCGCACCCGGCGGAGGGCGCGCACTCGATGCGGTAGCGGCCGGCGTCGTCCGTGCGCACCGCGACACGATCGCGTTCGTGCCGAATGTCGCGCAGTGCGATCGGGAAGGTGGGCAGCGCTCGGAGCGAACTCGTCACGGCGACGACGGCCTTTGCAACGGGACGGCCGTCGGCATCGAGCACGCGCCCGGCGACGTCGACGCATGGGACGAGCACGTCGACGCGAACGCCATCGGTCGGTTCGATCCCGTAGCCGAGGTGCGTTCGACCGCGCGAGCCGAAGAGCAGCACGGACGCTCCCTTCGGCGCGCGCAACGCGTAGCGGCCTTGGTCATCCGTCCGCACCGCGGGGACGGGGCGAGCGTCGTCGAGCATCGTCTCGTGAACCCCTGTGACCTGCGAGTACTCCATGCCCCGCACGCGCGCCCAGACCACCTCCACGCTCACGAGCGGTCGCCCCGCTTCGTCGAGCACGCGGCCGCGCACGTCGACGTGCTCCGCCGCCGCGGGCTCCGGCGCGAGGTCGATCGCCGCGGCTCTGCGTGCGTCGGGTGCGGACGGTTCGGCAGGACGCGGCGAAGCGAGCTCGACGTCGGCGCGCGCAGTCTCTCCAGCAACCACTCGTTGCTCGGGGTCGTCTTCGCCTTGCATCCGGAGCACGAGGAACAGCGCGCTCGCGGCCACGAGCGCCGCGGCCCAGAGTTTCCAATTCAACATGAGGAGTCCTCCGAACAGGGTCGCGCCCGATGCGCCGGCCGCGGCACCGGCCGCCGACTTGTCCATCCGCGCGAGCGGCAGCAGCACGAGGCACCACGCGCGCCCCTCTCCGTGCTCCTTCGCGAGCCGCTCGCGCAGCTTCTCGTGAGCGCGCGCAAGCCGCGTCCGAACCGTCGAGGCGTTCACACCCAGGCGCTCTGCGATCGCCTGCGGCTCGAGGTCGTCGAAGTAGCGCAAGAGCACGACGGTGCGGAAGGGCTCGTCGAGCTCCAGCACGCGCGTCACGAGATCGCGCTGCACGGCGGCCCGCTCGGCGACGTCGGCCGCCGACTCGAGCGCCTCGCTCCGCGCGGAGGAGCGTTCCCGCGCGACTCGGCGCGCATCCGCGCGGCCCATCTGCCGCGCCACGTTCCGAGTGACCCCCGCGAGCCACGCGCGCAAGCTCCCGGACTCGAGCCGGCCTTCGCGCAGCGCGACGATCCACACCTCTTGCTCGACGTCGAGCGCGCGTGCTTCGTAGAGGACGAGTCGGCGGGCGAGCCCGCGCACCCAATCGGCGTGCGCCAGCAGCGTCTGTGGATCGAGCGGCTTCCCCGGGCTCATCGCGTGACAGAGTGCCGCACACCGCCTGATCGTTCCCGCAATCTGGGTGGAAACGGGCGCGAAGACTTCGATCCCCCGCGGGGGGGCCGCGAACCGGTGCGCTGTCAGTCCCGAACGACGTTCGGCCTTCCCGGGACGAGATCGAGCTCGATTCGGCGCTCTTCCCCATCGACCTCGACCACCGCCACACGCGCGCGGCTCGACGCCCGGTAGCAGGCCTTCGCGCCGGACGGCAGCTCGATCGCGTCGAGCGCCGACCACTTCGCGTCGTGGCGTCGGACCTCGAACGGAACGGGCGCGCCGGTAGGGTCGACGAGCCGCACCCGGCCCCGCCGCGCGGCGAACTCGGGCCCGAGCACCAGCGTCGCGCACGGATCGATCGCGAAGGTCGCCGCCGTCTGCGCGGCGTCGAACTCGAAGCGCGCGCGCAGCGGATCGACGTCGTTCACGATCACCGTCCACCGGCCCGGCGGTACGTTTTCGACGCGCGCTCGCCCCTCTCCGTCCGCCCGGACGCGCACGCACGGCACGAAGCGCGGTCCCTCGGGCGTGTCGAGCTCGAACCCGACGCGCAACCCGAGCGCTCCGACCGGACGGCCGAGCGCGTCGACGAGCCGCAGCTCCACGTCGTGCCGCGCCGGGAGCGCCGTGAGCGCGAGCTCCAACGCGTCCGATGCGTCGGCGTCGCGCACGAGCGCCGGATAGGAGTCCCCCGCGCGCTCGACGACGACGGCGTGGTCGTGACGAACGAGCGCGCTCGCCGTGAAGCGACCGTCGGCGTCCGTCGTGCGCTCCAGGGCCTGTTCCGCCGCGAGATCGGCCGCGCGGTGGCGACGGTCGAGCCAGCGCACGCGCGCTCCCGCGACGAGCGCGCCGCGTTCGTCGACCACGCGTCCTGCGACCGGCGAGCTCGCACCGGCCGGCAAGACCAAGTGGAGCGGGAGCTCGGACGACGCCTGCAGCGCGCGCAACCCGGCTGCAGCGACGCGCACGGGTTCGCGGTCGTCGCGCGACGCGACCAGGTCGTACAGCGGGGCGTTCGGCCCGACCCCGCCGTCCGGCGCGTAGAACCCGGGGGTTCGGCGCGCGATCCGGAGCTCGAACCAGCCGTCTCGATCGGTGACGGCCTGGTTCACCGACAACTCGACGCGCACACCCTCGAGCGGCGCGCCGCGCTCGTCGACCGCTCGGCCGCGCAGAACGCACGGCGGCGGCAGCGGGTCCGACACGCGCACGAGCGCATCCTCCGCGAGCGTCGACGCGAGTTCGAGCTCCATCGCCCGGTACCCGTTCGCCTGCACGAGGAGCAGCCCCGCGGGGAGCTCCGCGACGCCGTCGAAGCGGAACATGCCGCGCGCGTCCGTCTCCACGGTGCGGTCGTGCGCGTAGCGCGCCTCGACGCCGAACGGCAGCGCGAGCGCGTCCGCGCGCGCCGCGAGACGCACGCGGGCTTTCGCGATCGGGACGTCGCGCGGCCCGAGCACGCGCCCGGCGAACGTGCCCGTGGGAGCGACGACGGCGACGATGCGATCGCGCGCCCCGCCGATCGCGGGCTCGATGGAAGGTCCGCCCGTTCGAGCACGCTCCCCGGAGACCTCGCGCGTGCGATCGGGTGCGACGGAAGTCCCGTCGACCGGCGCGGGCTCGGCGGAGCGTTCGCTCGCTCGAGCTCGGTCGAGCACGGTGCCGGGGGACGCCTCCGCCGCGTCGTCGAACGCGCCGGCGCTCTGGGTCGGCTCCTCCCGCGTGCGCGAACCGCCGAGGACGACGAAACCCGGATGACGCAGCTCGACTTCGTCGACGAGGACGTTCGCGGCGAGCTCGAAGCGCCCCGCGCCGTCCGTCGTCGCGAGCTTCCGCGCGAGCGCCGCCTCGTCCGGCGTCGGCAGCGTCCCGCGCACGCGCTCGCCGCCGTGGCGCGGGCCAGGCGCCGCGCCTTCAGCGCGCGAGTCAGCGCGCGAGTCAGAGCGCGGGTCAGCGTGCGAGTCAGAGCGCGAGTCCGAGCGCGAGTCAGAGCGCGAGTCCGAGCGCGAGTCAGAGCGCGAGTCCGAGCGCGAGTCAGAGCGTGAGTCGACCCGCGCGTCAGCGCGTGGGCCCGTGCGCGGGTCCGTGCGCAGGTCGGCGCGCAGCTCGCCGAGCCCCTCGTCACCGGAACCCACCTCGCGCGCCGGGTCGTCCTCCTCGCCGATCACGCGCACGCCGCGCACGACCTCGTTCGCGTCGGGCACGCGGCGCGTGTCGAGCTCCTCCGAGCCCTCCGGCAGCGGCGCGCTCGTCCGCACGCGGCTCCACACGGCCACGCCGGCGACCGGCTTCCCCGCGACGTCGACGACGAGCCCCGCGGCGCGCGGCGCAGCGGCCGAACGCGGGCCGCGCGGACCGTCGAGCGGTTGGAGCTCGTCCGCGCCGCGCTCGATCGGCTCGTCGCGCTCGCGCCGATCGAGCTCCGGCTCCAGCGTCGCGACGGCGACAAGGTGACCCTCGTCCCCCGGCATCGCGCCGCGCAGGCCCCACGCGATCCCGAGGACGAGCGCGAGCAGCACCGCGAAGCCCGTCGCGAGCTTCCACGCCCCGCTCGTCGCCGCCGGATGCGGCTTCGCGATCGCGGCGAACGCGAGGCACCAGCTCTCGGGCCCGAAGTCGCGGCGGAGGCGCTCACGCAACTTCTCGTGCGCGCGATGGAGCTGCGACCGGACCGTCGCGTCGTTCACCCGCATACGCTGCGCGATCGCGGCGGGCTCGAGGCCCTCGAAGTAGCGCAGGAGCACCACGGTGCGGTACGGATCCTCGAGCGTGAGCACCAGCGTGACGAGGTCGCGCTGCAGCTCTGCGCGGGCCGCGAGCGCGTCCGATGACTCGGCGGTTTCGTAGCTCGCGGCCTCGGCCTCGCGCTGCGCGCGCCGCGCGTCGGTGCGGCGCATGTGCAGCGCCGACTTCTTCAGGGCGCCCGCGAGCCACTGCCGCGCCCGCGCCGGATCGATGTTCGTATGCCGCAGCGCGGCGAGCCAGACCTCCTGCTCCAGGTCCGCCGCCTTGGCTTCGTCGAGGACGAGCTTGCGCGCGAGACTGCGCACCCAATCGGCGTGGGCGAGGAGGGCTTCGGGGTCGGGGTAAGCGCCGGCGGACATGCGGCCCTACTCTCCCACACGGCCCTCGGGCGTTGCTCGAAAGGGCCAGAATCAGGCCGATTCAGCTGCTTCGGCCGCCGCGGACTGCGGCGAGGTCGCGGCGCGGGCCGGAAGTCGACTACGGCTCGTCCACTTCGCGGCGCCTCGCCCCCCTGCGATCACCGTCACGGGCTCAGGACGAGCGTCGGCTCGGACCCGAGAGCGATCGACCGCGTCTGCCGGCCGCCCTGGGGATCGATCATGACGAGCGTGACGGCGCGGCTCGAAACGCGGTATCGACCGCGCACCCCTGCGGGCAGCACGATCGACTCCGCCGCGCTCCAGGTCGCGTCGTGCGTGCCGCGCTCGACCGGTACCCGCGCTCCACCAGCATCGAGGAACACGAGTTCGCGCGCGCTCGTTCCCCAGCCCGCGCCCAGCGTGAGCCCGACGATCGGAGCGACCGTCAGCGTCGTGTCCGTCGCGGTAGAGCCCGGGAGCAGCTCGAACCTGCACTGCGAGGGATCGACGCCGTCGACGAGCACGCCGCTCGCCCGCTCGGACGGCACTTCGAGCACGGCGACGCCTCGCGTGTCCGTCGTCAAGGACTCGCAGGGCACGAAGCGCTCGCCCTCACAGGTGTCGAGCTCGAAACCCACCTCGAGTTTCAGGCCGGCGAGCGGACGTCCAGCCAGGTCGACGAAGCGGCGGGTCAACGCGGCCCGCGGAGCCTGGCTCGGAAGCCGCACGACGACCTCCGTCGCATCGCACGCGAGCGGGTCGGTCACGACCTCGGGGAAGCCGCTCTCCTCGCGACCGACGAGGAGCCGGTACCCGTTCAACGCGAGCGCGTCGAGCTTCCATGCGCCGGGCGCGTTCGACGAGCGCAGGAGCGACGAGGCCGTCGCGCCGTCCACGACCCGCCCCGCAGCGTCGATGAGGGCGACCCAGACCGACGGCGCCGGCTTCCCGTCGCTTTCGAGCACGCGCACATCGATGCTCGGCGTGCCCGCGAGGAGGACGAGCTCCAGCTCGCGTTCCGGCGCGGAATGGGTCGCGAGAAACCTCGCGCGGGGGAGCGAGGCCGGCCGCCAGCTTGGTTTCGTCGCGACGAGATCGAGCTCTGCGACGCGCTCCCCGGAGTCCGCCTGTGCAGCCGAGTCGTCGAACGCGAACTCGAACCGCCCGTGGACGTCCGCGTACGTTCGCTGGTGCCCGAGTTGGAGCCGAACGAACGCCACGGGCCGTCCTCGTTCGTCCACGGTGCGTCCGCGGAGCACGAAGCGCTCGGCCGGTTCGAGCACGAAGGCCTCGGGCGCGTCGCCGCACGTGCGATCGAGCTCGAACGTCGCGGCGCGGTGTCCGGGCGCGGTGACGATGAGTCGTCCGCCGTGGACTTCGGGCACGCCGTCGAACCGGAAGGCGCCGAGCTCGTCGGCCTGCAGCTCCCTCGAGTGCACGAGCGTCGACTCGAGACCGAATGGGAGCGCAAGGGCGCTCGCCCGCGCGACGAGCCGCACCTTCGCCCCCTCGACGGGGCTGCCGTCGAGCGCTCGCACCCAACCCGTCCGCCGTCCGAGCGGAGCGAGCACGGCGACCTCGCGCGCGTCCGCTCCGGAGCCGGCGACGCCGACGGCGACGACGCGATGGCCCTCGCGCTCGGGCACAAGCCTGGTCCCGTCCTGGGTCGGGATCGCGGGGAACGCGCCATCGACCGTCGTCGTCGCGAGCAACGTCCGCACGGGCGGGGCGACGGTCGTGACGCGGGCGTTCGCGCCACCTTGCGGGGGCAGCTTGCGGCGAAGGGTGAAGCGTGGAGAGCTCGGAAGGAGCACGCGTAGTGAACCGATTGCGTTCGGTCGGCTCGAAGGCCCCTTGCTCACGGCGCGCTCCTCCGACCAGATCCGCACGCCCTCGAGCGGCGCGCCGTCGACGTCGAGCACCAGCCCGCGAAGCCCGGCGCTCAGCGCAATGCGCTCGGTCTCGTCGCCCGCGCTCTCGACCAATTCGTCGCCCGTCTCGAGTTCGACCCAGGCTTCGCCCGTCCGCGCGTCGAGCTCGGGCGTCTCGACTAGCTTCGGCGGGCTCGGCGCCTCCGTGCGCGCGCCCACGACGAACGCCCCGACACCGACGGCCACGAGCGCGACGAGCAGAGCGAGCCCGGAGGCGAGCTTCCAGCTCACGCCGACGTTCGCCGACGGCGCGTTCGCGAGCGCGACGAGCACTCCGCACCAGCCTTCGCGTCCGTGGTCGCGCTCGAGCCGCTCGCGCAGCTTCGCGTGCGCGCGGGCGAGCTGCGAACGCACCGTCGCCTCCGCGACGCCCGTGCGCTCCGCGATCGCCTTCGAGTCGAGGCCCTCGAAGTACCGCAGGAGGACCACGCCGCGGTACGGCTCATCGAGGGCGAGCACGTGCCCGACGAGCTCGCGCTGCGTCGAAGCGCGCGCGTAGAGTTCCCCCGTCGACGGCAACGCCTCGGCCTGCGCCGCCCTGCGTTGGCGGGCCGTGAGGCGTCTCTCCTTGCGCGCGCGCTCGAAGGCGAGGTTGCGCACGACGGCGCCGAGCCACGCGCGGACGTTGCCGCTTTCGGCCGGCGGTTTCCTCAGTGCGACGACCCAGGTCTCCTGCACGAGGTCGTTCGCGGCGCTCTCGTCGAGCACGAGCTGCCGTGCGAGGCGGCGGACCCAGTCGGCGTGGAGGAGGAGCTGCGCGGGATCGTTGGGCTCGGGGGCGGGGCTCATGGGCGTCGGCCCCCGGAATGCCGGCTGGGACGCGCGCGCTGCGACGAACGGGAGGAAATCCGGCCAGAGCAGTCTAGACGCGACCACCGGTGGCGGGCGGGTCGGGCTCTCGCAGCCAGTCTGACCCGATCCTCGCCCCCTCTTGAACGCCTCTTTCCGATCGGTGCCGACACTCCCGTCCGAACCCGACATCGAAGACCAGCGGGCTCGAACGAGCCCGGCGCGCCGGTCGAACCCGGCGCCGAACGCAAGGGACTCGACCATGCCCTCGATCGCGAACCACCTCCCCCCCGTCCCGCCGGAGAGCGAGCCCCGGACCCGGTACTCGACCGGCGCGACCTCGTTCCTCGTGCTCGTGCCCGACGCGTACGGCGACGCGCTCGACGAGCTCGCGACCGGCGACATGGCGCCCGACTTCCTGCGCGACGTCGTGCTCCCCCACCGCCTGCTCTCGAGCGCGGATTGCCTCGAGGTCTACCGCGAGATGTTCCGCGACCGCGTCGAGCAGCTGCTCGCGCTGCGCATGCCGGCCGTGCACGAGCTGACGGGGCCCGAGCGCTTCCACGCGCTCGTCGTCGAGTACGTCGCGACGCACCCGGCCGGGTCGGAGGACCTCGCGCGCGTCGGCGAGGCGTTCCCGCGCTTCCTCGCGAGCGCGCGCGAGCTCGAACCCGCGCACCGGACGTGGATCGCGGAGCTCGCGCGCCTCGAGTGCGCGATCACGCGCTGCGCCGCGGCGCGGCCGGCGAAGGAGCTCGACGAGGAAGAGCTCGCGCAGTTCACGCTGCTCGACTGGGAGTTCGCGCGCTTCGAACCGGCGCCGGGCCTCGAGCTGCTCGCGTTCGACCACGCGGTCGACGACGCGTACTCGCGCTGGCTCCACGAAGGTGCCTTGCGCGTGCCGCGCCGCCGCCCGCAGTACGTCGCGGTGCTGCGCCAGGGATCGCAGGTGCAGCGCGCGCCGATGACGCGCCGCGCGTGGAACCTGCTGCGCGCCTTGTGCGACGGCCGCGCGCTCGCGACGGCGGTCGTCGACGAGTTCGAACCGGTGGAGCGGTCCGCCGTCGAGCGCCGCGTGCGGACGTGGTTGCACGCGTGGATCACGAACGGGTTCTTCCAGACGGTGCACGCGAGCTGACGCGAAACACGCGGCTCGATGGCTCCCCGGCTCGGCCTCGATAGGACCGGGCCGGATGCGTTTCGTTCGCGAGCTCCTCCGCGAGGGCGAAGGGGTGCGTGCGCTCGGGTCGGCTCGGCACGCCAGAGCGGCTGGACCGCCGGACGGGGCGTGCGGGCCTGCATCCGTCGTGTCGCTCGGCGGCTCGCCTGCGTCACGTGGCCGGACGGGCTCGTTGGGAGTAGGCTGAGATTCGCGAGCTCCCCGAGCGCGACGAAAGGACCCAGGACCGTGCTGCAACGCGCGAGGCTCGTGTGGAGTGGGCTGTTGCTCCTTTCAGGCGTGGTGCCTGCCCAAGGAACGACCACGCTCGTCAGTCAGACCCCCTCCGGTACCGCCGGGAATGGCTCGAGTGCGTATCCGTCCCTGTCGGATGATGGCTCGGTCATCGCCTTCCATAGCAACGCGGACAACCTCGTTTCCGGGGACTCTAACCTGCAGCCGGATGTCTTCGTCCGCTACCTCGCCACCGGCACGACCATGCGAGCGAGCTCGTCCTCCACCGGAGGCCCCGTGAATGGAGCCTCGGTGTTTCCGAGGATCTCCGGCAACGGTCGCTTCGTTGCGTTCCAGTCGAACGCGAACAACTTGGCTCCACCCGACGCGAATGGCAGGTGGGACGTGTACGTGGTCGACCTGCAGACGGGCGTCAACGTCCGCGCAAGCGACGGCCCGCCTGGCATCCAAGGCAATCAGGACAGCACGAATGCCTGCCTCACGCAGGACGGTCGCTTCGTGGCTTTCGGCAGTCTCGCGAGCAACCTCGTCCCCAACGATACGAACGGCGCGAGCGATGTCTTCGTGCGGGACCTGGTGACGAACACGACCGTCCTCGCGAGTTCCACGTCGAACGGCGTCGTCGGCAATTTGGCGAGCAAGCTGCCCTGGGTCGATGGAGACGGCCGATACGTGGCCTTCGAGAGCCTCGCGAACAACCTCGTCGCGGGCGACACGAACGGCGTCTCGGACGTCTTCGTCAAGGACCTGCTCACGGGCGAGGTGCTGCTTGCAAGCATTGGCTTGGGTGGACAGCCTTCGAATGGCGGCTCGTTCGCTCCCTCTCTCTCGCGCGACGGCCGCTTCGTCGAGTTCGAGAGCTCGGGCACGAACTTGGTCCCCGGCGACACGAATGCGCGGCCCGACATGTTCGTCCGCGACCTCCGGCTCGGAGTCACGGTGCGCGTCAGCGTCGCGGCCAATGGAACCGAAGCCAACGACATGAGCGGCGGCAACGGATTCCTCGCTTTGGCCGAGTCGCCCTGTACCGCTGACGGGCGCTTCGCCGTCTTCCTGAGCTACGCGACCAACCTCTCACCAGGGGACGGAGACGTTTGGTGGGACGTCTACAGAAAGGACCTATGGACCGGCACCATGATCCGGGCCAGCTTGGGCGCCAATTCGCAGGAGATCGATGGCAACTGCCTGACACCCAGCGTCAGCGCCAACGGACAACGCATCGCCTTCATCACCGACGACAACACTGCTGTTCCCGGTGACACCAACATGTTCGCCGACGTCCTCCTACGCGACCTCGGAACGCCCACGTTCGACGTCCTTTGCGTCGGCAACAACCCCCAAGCACCTTGCCCCTGCGCCAACTCGGGTGCAGCGGGACATGGGTGCGAGAACTCGCGCGGAACGGGGGGCGCGGTCTTGTCCGCTTCCGGTTTGCCGTCGACGACCGCGGATTCTCTCGTGCTCCATTCGACCGGCGAAGGCCCGGGCGCCTTGACGCTCCTGCTGCAGGGAAATCAGCTCGAGCCCCCGACGTTCCTCGCCGATGGCCTGCGTTGCACGGGCGGGTTCCTCCGACGTCTGTATTCAGCACGCGCCAACGCGGGTGCAATCGACTTCCCCGCGCTCGGTGCACCCAGCCTTTCGGCGCGCTCCGCCGCCAGCGGCGACGTCCTCCTCATCGGAGTGACGCGCTGCTACCAGACCTACTATCGCGACGGCAGCGCGAGCTTCTGCCCGACGGGCGGCACGGCGAACCTCTCCAATGCCATCGCCGTGGTGTGGAGTCTCTGACACCAGGCGATCGAGCTTCGCGCCCTGCTCACGTGTCGGGTTCGAAGGGCAGACGAGACCGATCGTCTTCCACAGCTCGCGACGGCAGCTGAGGGCGACGCCGCTTCGCGATGCGAGCACCTGCTCGCGTCGCGTCATCCGCGCCCGAGTTCGCCGAGTTCCTACTCGACGCCTCCTGCCGCCCTTGTTCAGCCTGAGAGCGAGATCGTCTTCCCCGACTCGGTCGTCGACCAGACCTGACCCACTGCCCGCCCCTCTTTTGTCCGCGCGACTCGCATGCCGACGAAGCAGTGGTTGCACGCGTGGATCACGAACGGGTTCTTCCAGACGGTGCACGCGGGCTGACGCGAAACACGCGGCTCGAGGACTCCCCGGCTCGGTCTCGATAGGACCGGGCCGGGGCTGTCTTGGGCGGGCTTCGGGGCCGCAAGAGCTCCAGAGGCTGGACAGGACTTGTCGATCTGGCTAGTCTAGCCACTATGCACCAAGTTCCCGTCACCGACCTGAAGAACCGCCTCAGCGAGTTCCTACGCCTCGTGAAGCACGGCGAGACCGTCGAAGTCATGGAGCGCAACGTCGCCATCGCCCGCATCGAGGCCGTCGTGCCGGCCTCCGACTCGTCCGCGAGCCGTTTCCAGCAGCTCGTCCGCGAGGGCGTCATCACCCAGCCCAAGCACCGCCTGGAACCCGAGTTCTTCTCCTTCCCGCCGGTCCCGTGCAAGGAGAGCGTCGTCCAGGCCCTCCTCGAGGAGCGCGACGAACGATGAGGTTCTGGGACACGTCCGCGCTCGTCCCGCTGTTCGTCGAAGAGCCGACGACGGCGGAGCTCCGCAGCTGGGTCGAGGACGATGTCGACATCTGCGTCTGGGCCATGAGCGACGTCGAGGCGCGCTCCGCGATCGCGCGCCGCGCGCGCAGTGGAGGCCTGTCGTGGCGCGAGGTGCAGGAGCTCGGGCAGCGCTTCGACGCATTCATGAAGCGCGTCCACGTGGTGTCGTTGCTCGACACCGTGAAGCTGCGAGCGAAGCGGCTGCTCGCCATCCACGACCTGCGTGCGGCCGACTCCCTCCAGCTCGCCGCAGCGCTCGCCACCTGCGCCGACGATCCGGCGGGGTACGAGTTCGTCACGCTCGATCAGCGCCTCGCGGAGGCGGCGCGACGCGAGGGGTTCACGGTTCGGCCGTGAAGGGGTCGTGGTCGCCCGTGGGCAGGTGATAGCGCAGGAGAATCGCGGTCCCACTGCCGGGCTTGGAGGGTCGCTCGCACCGCGCCCGCGTTGAAACCGCCCCGCGTGCCCCTCCTCCCCGCCCCCACGCGACTCGCGCCCGCGTCGCCACTTACGCCGCCATCCCTCGCCCCCGCCGTTCGAGGTGCGTCTCACCGGGGGTGGGCTCCCACCCAGAACGCCACCGGAACGGGGGTGATCCCCGATCCTGACGGCTCTCTCTTCGGTGTGGCTCTCTGCGACAAGGGGCATTTTGAAGGCGGGTAGCTGGTGTCCCGGATCACGTTAGTGGCAGCCGATCCCCATCGAGCACGATCGGCGGACGTGGCGTGTGTGCTCCGATCGCGTTGACTTGATCCGGGGACTCGATGAGCCCACCGTCGTGTAACGGGAGCCGGAGGAAGTCGCTCCATTCGCGGATGAAGTACGTCTCGAAGGCTCCCTCCCTCTCCCCCGCAGTTAGGTCCTCGGACGCGATCCAGATGACCGGCGACGCGAGTTCCCCGTTCGGCGATCGGACCTCGTGCGCCCACGAGATGATGATCACACCGTCGAGATGCGCCAGCTCGCGCGTGCCATCAGCCTTCATCGCGCGGATCGCGTTCATCGCAGCCGTGCCGAGCATTCCCGGCTCCAGGATGTCGACGCTCTCGTTGAGGAGCAGAAGGACTCCCTGCGGAGCGCCGAGACGAAACACGCGAACTGTCTCACCGATCTGCTCGTTCGCGTTTCGGGCACAACGACCGATGACCTTGGAAGCCGCGACGAACAGAGCCCTGTGAAGCTCGGGTCCGCGAGGGTGCATCGCTGCGATCTCCGCAACGCTGAGTTCGCCACGGAACAGTGGCCAGTCAGGCTCGCGTCGCCATGAATCCATCGTCTCGCGCACGGAATCGATGCGTGAGTCTGTGAGCAGCTTCACCTCGATCACGATGCGACGCTCGTCGAGGAAGTAGTCCGCCTTCCGCCCCTGCCGCTGCTCCGTCGTCATCGGCAGGTTGTCGATGGGCTCAGCGCCGAGGCGCAGGCGAAGGAACTCGTCCATCGTGGTTTCGAGGCAGCCGGGCATCTTGATCGAGTAACCGGCGGAGGGGCCGGTTTCCGTTTGGCGGACCGCGTTTCTACCCTATGTCGCATGCAGTTGCCCGATGACGCGATCGATCTAGCCCCCGAGGACCTAGCGCTGTTTCTCCTGGAGGACGTGCTTCGAGCCCGAAGCAATGGCCCCGGCTGGTTCAACTACGTGAACGTCGCGCGAGGTCTGGAGCAGCAAAGTCCCGAGCGGGCGATCGCTGTGGCCGAAGCATGGGCCTGGCTCATCCGCGAAGGCCTCGTCGTCCCCGCCCCGGACACGGGCTGGTACCGCGCGTCGCGTCGTGGCGCGACCATCAAGACTCGCGATGATATGCAGGCATTCGTGCGCGCTCGACTGCTACCACGCGCGCAGATGCATGCAGCCATTCTCACTGCATCATCAGCGCTCTTTGCCAAGGGACAATATGACACGGCCGTCTTCGCCGCGTTCAGGGAGATCGAGATCTCAGTCCGTACGGCAGCAGGACTCGACGGTACCCACCTCGGAGAGAAGCTCATGCGCACGGCCTTCAACGCCGAGACCGGTCCGCTCTGTGACAAGTCCGTCCAAATCAGCGAACGAGAGGCGTTGTGCCATCTCTTCGCCGGAGCAATCGGTCGCTACCGCAACTCTACCGGTCACCGTCGGGTGAACCTCGGTGCGGAGGAAACGGTCGAGATTCTCATGCTTGCAAGCCATCTCATGCGGATCGTGGACTCCAGACCGTCGGTGTCAGCGTGACGTGCACACTGTCGGCCGTGAGAGCCAGGTAGATACAGCGTTGTCGATAGACGCCAAGAAGCATGCAAGTCACGTTCACGGCTGACGGAAGGGCACGCAGCAGCCTCCGCGCATTTGTGGTGTTCACGCCTGACATTCCGGTTCCGGCTGCGCCCCAGGCCTACCGCCTCGAATTCTTCTGACCAAGCCGTGCTCCTCGAGCGTGCACGGGATCGCATTGCGCCGAGCACGGCGTTTGGCGCGTTTGTCCACGGTGCCCAGCTCGGCGAGTTCGAGGTTCTGCACACCGTTCGGTGGAAGCGCTAACGACGCGCCCAATGGTCTCCCCGCGGCGCGAGCACCTGCTCGCGTCGCGTCATCCGCGCCCGAGTTCGCCGAGCTCCTGCTCGAACCCGCCCGACAGGATCGGGAACCGGCACCACGTCTTCGGGTCGAGGTTCTCGTCGTCGAGGTGGAACGCCGGCGCGAAGCGTTCGCGCTTCCACTGGTTGCGCGCGAACAGCGTGAAGAAGCGCTTCACCCAGCCCTCGAGCGTCGCCCGCGGCACGTCTTGCCGATCGCGCGTGAGGCGTTCGAGCACCTCGGCCGGCGACAGTTTGTCGCGGATCGCGAGGCGTTCGATCGCGTCGAGCACCGGGAACGGCATCAGGTCCTCTTCCGACACCTGCTTCGCGCTCGACGGGCGCAGCTCGGGCGAGCTCCGCTGCACCGTCACGGCCGCGAGCTCGGGGATCGCGCCGAGGCCTTCGCCGCCCTTCTTCTGCAACCACTCGAGCCACGTCCGCAGGTACGCCTTGTCGATCCCCGCGATCGGCGCGAGACCGCCGCACGTGTCGCCGTCCATCGTCGCGTAGCCGACCGCGGCCTCGCTGCGATTCGACGTCGTCAGGAGCAGCTTGCCCTCCAGGTTCGCGAGCATCCACGCGCCCGGACCGCGCACGCGCGCCTGGATGTTCTGCAGCGCGAGGTCGTCCTTCTCCCACGACAGATCGCGGGAGAGCGCGTTGCGCACGAGCGCCAGGTACTGCTCGACGACCGGCTGCAGCTCGAACTCGTGGTGCTTCGCGCCGAGCGCCTTCGCCAGGCTCTTCGCCGCGTCGCGCGTCAGCTGCGAGCTGTTCGCCGTCGGCTGGTACAGCGTCGTGAGCAGGCGCCCGACGAGCTCGCGCTCGTCCTTCGCCTCGTCGAGCTTCGGCACATACGCGAGCGTCTTCTTCACACCCGCGAGCCCGAGCTCCTCTACTGCGCGCCGCACGGTCAGCGCGACGAGCGACGCGACCGCCGCCGAATCGCACCCGCCCGACAGGCTGACGACGAAGCCGTGCGAGCGCGACTTGCGCAGGTAGTCCCACAGGCCGAGTGTCTCGGCGCGCAGGAACTCTTCTTCCTTCAAGTGCTCGCCGCGCTCCCACGCGGCGATCGGGGCGGCGATCGGCGAGGGCGTCATCGAGCTCGAGGCCGCACGCGACGTCGCGCTTGCCGCCGCGCTTGCCGCCGCGCTTGCCGCCGCGCTTGCCGCCGCGCTTGCCGCCGCGCTCGTCGTCGCGCTCGTCGTCGCGCTCGTCGAGGACGTCATCGAGCTCGCGCTCGCCGTCGCTCCCTTCCCGCGCGCGCTCGGCCACGCCCGCTCCACGCGCACGAGCCCCGTGTCGTCGAACGCGGGCCGAAAGCTCGCCGTGCGCGTCTGCTGCGTGCGCGTCGCCGCGATGTCGACCGTCGCGGCGGTCATCGTCCACGGCAAGAGCCCGAGACGCGGCCCCTGCGCCACGAGCGCACCGCCGCTCGCGATCAGCACGCCGCCGTCGTAGATCGCGCGGCCCGCCTCGTTCCCGAGCAGGTTCCCGTACACGTACGTCGCGCCGAACGCGCGCGAGCCCTCGACGACGAAGCGCCGGCGCACCGCGAGCTTCCCGAACGCGAAGTGGCTCGCCGACGGGTTCAAGATGACGTCCACGCCACGCGCCGCGAGACGCGCACCCGGCCGCGTCGCGACCCACGCGTCCTCGCAGATCTCGAAGCCGATGCGCACGCCGCCGACTTCGAATTGGAGGTCGCCGATCGGCACCTCGACGCCGCACAGCGAGACCTTCGCCTCGACGCCCTCGGGCCACGGCTTGAACCAGCGCGGCTCGTAGTGGAGCCCGTCCCCGGCGAGATGCTGCTTCGCGACGATCCCGAGCGGCTTCCCGTCCGCCACGAGCACCGCGCAATCGAACAGCGCGTGGTGGTAGAGGATCGGGAGTCCGAGGGCGACCACGAGCCCCCGGGTGTGCGGCAGCACGTTCGCAAGCACGCGCTCCGACCGCTCGACGACGTGCGTGCCGTGGAACGCGTCCTCGCAGCCGTAGCCGGGGATGCAGAGCTCGGGCAGGCACAGGAGGTCGACGCCCTGCTCGCGCGCGGCCGTGATCGCCGCGCGGATGCGGTCCTCGTTCCCCTGCCAGTCGAGCGGGGTCTGGTTCAGGGCGGCGGCGGCGACTCGCAAGCTCGTCATCGTGCGTGGCTCCGCGCGCGTCGGCGCGACCCCGACTGGGCGCGCGCGAGGGAGCGACGGGGAGTCCGTCCTTGTCCCACCCCGCGTCCGAACGGTCAAGGAGGGCCGCTGCGAGCGGTCCGAGCGCGGCTCGTGCGCGCGGGGCGGGGCGCGCTCGGCCCGGGCGGGCAGGTTGCGGTGCGGCGAGACCTCATTCGCGAGCGCTCCTGGGCCCCGGGTCGATCGACTCGGGCGCCCGGGGCAGCAGAACGGGGCACCGGCACGTGGAGATGACGGGGAGCAGGGGCTGGAGCACGGCCAAGAGCACGGGGTCGGCCTGGGGGCGCGCTCCACGGCCACGGGACACCGACCTCCCAGGGTGAACCTCCGCGCCGGCCGGCCTAGAGACGGCGCGGTCCGGCGAGCGGCCCGATCCCCTCTCCTCCTGATCGATTCCCGGGTCGGCGTCGGACCGAGGCCTCCAAGCCTCACCTGCCCGCGGCCCGCCGTCTCACGACGCGCGGGCCGCGGGTCTTTCTGAGCGCGATCGGGAGCGGGCGAGCTCCGTGAGCTGAACCGCGAGCTCGCCTCCGGAAGTTCCTTCCGCGCGCCCCGCTCGACGGAGCCACGACTCCGCTTTGGCTCCAGATCGCGACCCGCGGATCCGATTCACGGCCAGGACGATCCCCGCTCGCTGGTCGAGCCCGTCCGCGCCGTGTCCCTAAGCCACTGGATCTACAACCGCCTCGATTGGGGCCTCTTCGTGCTGCTCGCCTGGGCAGCGTACTTCCTCGCGCGCCGATTGCTCGGGCGGCATGGAGGCACGCGCAAGCTCGGCGCGGTCCATGCGCTGATCGTCGCCGTCGCGTGCATCGCCGCGTTCGTCGGAACCGACTGGATCGGCGGACGCGAGCGCGTGCGCATGCAAGCGTCGGTCAGCAGCCTCGCGCCCACCTACGCACGCGAACTGCAGGGTCTCGGCCACGCAGCCCTCCACACCGAAGCGTCGACGGAGAGCCCGCTCTACGTCGCGCTCGCTGAGGCCCAGCAGCGCTGGCTCGCGCGCACGCCAGACCTCGGGAAGATCTTCACCTTCCGCTTCGACGGCGAGGGCCGCATCGTCTACCTCGTCGATCCGCCGCACGATCGCGACCTCGACGGGCGCCTCGAGGGCGAGCACGAGATCGCGCACGCGCCGGGCACCGAATGCACGGAGCAAGGGCTCGAGATGCTGCGCGCGCTCTGCGGTGTCTCGACGTTCGAAGCGCGCGCCACGCAAGACGCCTGGGGCACGTGGATCCGCGCGTACGAACCCCTGCGCGACGCGGACGGCCGCATCGAGGGCGCCGTCGCCGTCGAGTTCGACGCCCGGCCCTGGGTGCGCAGCGAGGCCGTGTTCCGGTTCGGCGCGCTCGGCGGCCTGCTCCTCGCGCTGTGGATCTACCTCGCGGCCGCGGCCATGACGCTCTTCCTGCACGGCGAGATCGACCGCCGCACCGAGGTCGAAGCGGAGCTGCGGCGCGGCGAGGAGCGCCTGCGCGCGATCTTGGACAACGACCCCGACTTCATCGGCCTCGTCGGCCCCGACGGCAACCTCCTCGAGGTCAACCCGGCGGGGGTGCGGCTCATCGGCGCCGAATCGAAGCAGCAGCTCCTGGGGCGCTCGCTCGAGACCGCGCTCGCGCCCGTGCAGCCCGAACGCCTGCGCGGGCTCTACCGACCGAGCACCGGCGGCACGCCCGCGTCCGTCGAGTACCAGATCAAGGGCAAGAGCGGCGAAGCGCGCTGGGTGCACAGCCACGCCGTGTCGCTCGGGCCGCGCTTCGGCTTCTCGCGCACCTACCTGATCGTCACGCGCGACGTGAACGAGCAGAAGGTCGCGCAAGAGCAGGCCGAACGACTCCAGAAGGAGCTCCTCGACGCGTCGCGCGCCGCGGGCATGGCCGAGATCGCGACGGGGATCCTCCACAACATCGGCAACGTCATCAACACGGCGAACATCGCGTGCTCCGCCGTGCACATGCGCCTGGACGAGATGAGCGTGGACAGCTTGCGCCGGCTCGTAGACATCCTGACGGAGCACGGCGACGACCTCCCGCGCTTCTTCCAGGAAGACCCGCGCGGCGGACGGGTCACGCCCCTGCTCGCGGAGATCGCACGCGCCTTCGACGAGCAGCGCACCGAGCTCCGCTCGGAGCTCGACACGCTCGCCCGCGCGCTCGACCACGTGAAGAGCGTGATCCACTCGCAGCAGGCGCTCGCTCGATCGTCGACGGTGTACGAGCTCGTCGACCCGAAGGAGATCGTCGAGGAAGCGCTGCACCTGAACGGCGAGTCGATCGATCGCCACGGCATCCAACTCGAACGCGACTTCGCGCAGACGATCCCGCTGCAGCTCGACCGCCACAAGATCATGCAGGTGCTGATCAACCTGATCGGCAACGCAAAGGAGGCGGTCAAGGACTGCCCCGCCGAGCGACGGCGCATCCTGGTCCGGCTCGCGACGCAGTGCGTCGGCGGTCGCGTCCAGGTCTCGTTCGAGGTGCGCGACCTGGGCGTCGGCATCCACCCCGATCACCTGCCGAAGCTCTTCACGCACGGGTTCAGCACCCGCCCGGGCGGCCACGGATTCGGGCTGCACAGCTCCGCGCTCGCCGCGCGAGATGGGTGGGAACCTGACCGTACACAGCGACGGACTCGGACACGGGGCCGTGTTCCAGCTGCGCGTGCCTGCTCGCGTACGAACGGAAATGGTGGCTGCATGAGCACTTCCCAATCGAAGTGGCGCGTCCTGATCGTGGACGACAACCCCGACATCCACCGCGACATCGAAAAGTGCCTCGTAGCGCCCGTCAAGCAGGACGCTCTCCAGGCGCTGGAACGTGAGATGTTCGGCTCGACGTCCACGGAGCCCGCGGCGCCCTCCTACGAGATCGTCAACGCGCATCAGGGCGAACAGGGCGTCTCGGCCTGCGCGCAGGCGCTCAACGAAGGCCGCCGATTCTCCATGGCTTTCGTGGACATGCGCATGCCGCCCGGGATCGACGGGCTCGAGACGATCGACCGCCTCTGGCGCCTCGACCCCGGCCTGCAGGTGGTCCTCTGCACGGCCTTCTCCGACTACTCGTGGAAGCAGATCTCCGGGCGTCTCGGTCGCCGCGACAACATGCTCGTCCTGCGCAAGCCGTTCGAGCAGATCGAGGTGCAGCAGATGGCGCTCGCGCTGTGCGAGAAGCGTCGCCTCGAGATCGAGGCGCAGAAGCGCCTCCACGAGCTCGAGCGCATCGTCAGCGAGCGCACCGCGGAGCTGCAGGAGGCGCGTCGGCAAGACCGGATGCGCCTCGACTCCCTCGAGGAGATCGTCGACCGGCGCACGCAGGAGCTGCGTCGCGCGGCGCTGCACGACCGGCTCACGAGCTTGCCGAACCGCGGGATGTTCGCCGAGGCCGTCAACGCCGCGATCGGTCGCGCGGCGCAGGAGCCGAAGTACAGCTACGCCGTCCTCTTCCTCGACTGCGATCGGTTCAAGGTCGTCAACGACAGCTTGGGGCACGCGTGCGGTGACCTCCTCTTGACCGAGCTCGCGCGGCGCCTCACCGCGGCGTGCGAGCAGGACCCGGGAGTTCGCGCCGCGTGCGAGAAAGCGCTCCCCGCGCGCCTCGGCGGCGACGAGTTCGCGATCCTCATGGCGGGGCTCGCGACCGACACGAGCGCGCTCGACGCAGCCCGCATCGTCTCCGGCATGCTCGAGGTCCCGGCGCGGATCCACGGCCACGACCTGCGGCTCAACGCGAGCATCGGCATCGCGACGAGCGCGCAGCGCTACTCGCGCGCTGAGGAAGTGATCCGCGACGCCGACACGGCGATGTACAAGGCGAAGGCCGCCGGCCGCGGACGCTTCGTCGCGTTCACGCCAGAGATGCACGACGACGCGATGCAGCGACTCGTGCTCGAGAACGACCTGCGCGCCGCGATCGCGGAGGGCAGGCTCGACGTGCACTACCAACCGATCGTCGACCTCGGGACGGGCGAAGTCGTCGCGCTCGAAGCGCTGTCGCGCTGGACACACCCGAAGCTCGGCCCCCTCTCGCCGACGAAGTACATCCCGCTCGCGGAGGAGACGGGCCTCGTGCTTCCGCTCGGCGAGCAGGTCCTGCGCAAGAGCCTCGCTCAGCTCGCGCACTGGTCGAAGACGGTCCCGCAGGCGAAAGTCCCCGTCGTCAGCGTGAACGTGTCGCGCAAGCAGCTCGTCGAAGCCGGCTTCGCGGAGCGCCTCGCAGCGATCGTCGCGGAGACCGGCGTCGATCCGACCCGCGTCGTGCTCGAGATCACGGAGAGCACCGTGATGGAGCACATGGAGACCGCGCTCGCCGTGCTCGAGAGCGTGCGCAAGCTCGGCATGGGCGTCTACATGGACGACTTCGGCACGGGCCACTCCTCGTTGTCGTGCCTGCAGCACTTCCCGCTGACGGGCCTCAAGATCGACCGCTCGTTCACCTGCGGCGACCGCAAGGAGCCGTACCGCACGGCCCTCGTGCAGGCGATCATCACTGTCGCGCGCAACATGCGCATTCCGGCGATCGCCGAGGGCGTCGAGACCGTCGAGGACGTCGCCTGGCTGCAGACGCTCGGCTGCGAGCGCGGACAGGGCTTCTTCTTCGCGAAGGGGCTCGCCGCGGACGACGTCGAGGAGCTGCTCGTGGCGCCGGGGTCATGGATGTCCTTCCACGGAGTGCGGCAGATCTTCGGTGGAATCGCACAGGCGCCGGATCGCGAGCCGATTGGCGCTCGCGACTGACGCGCTGCAGGAACGAGTCCGAGCCAGATCGACACGACGCGCGGGCCCGGTTCCTGCGGAGCGATGGCGTCCGAGGAGAAGGGAGCAGCGCTCCGTCCTCCTCTCACGCACTCGACGGATCCTGCCGTCAGCGCGCGTACCCGATGCCGCGCAGCTTCTCGATCGTCTCCGTCGAGAGCCGCGCGCGGTCGTCGTCGCGGTAGCAGCGGCGCTTCATGAGCTCGGCCGTGTAGCGCTCCAATTCGGCCGTCATCCGCGCGATCTCCGCCGGCGCGTCGACCGGGTGTTCCTCGCGCGGATCCGTCGCGAGGTCGAAGAGCTGGACCTCGGCTCGCAGCCCCAGCGCGCCGGCGCGCCCCGCGCCCGATTCGAGCAGCGGCACGACGTCCGCGCGCTCCAACCGGCGGTCGTCGGAGAGGTCTTCGTCGAGCTCCCAGCGCGTCGCGACGTCCCACGCGACGTCCAGTTCGCCGATGCGCAAGCGTCCGGCCGCGCGCGTGCCCTCGAACGACTCGACGACGCCGCGCACCTGGGCTTGCGGCTTGCGATCGGTCGGGTACAGCTTGATCTTGCGCGCGTGGAGCTCGTGCTCGACGAACACGCCGACCACCTTCACGAACGCGCCGTCGGCCAGGCTCGCGGCCGGTGTGCCCGCTTTCGCCTCGCCGTAGAGCTCGGTCGCGGGCGTCGTGCGCACCACGCGGCCCGAGAGTCGGAAGCTCGACTCGTCGATGCGCTCGAGACGGCCCTGCAGCTCCAGCGGATCGGACGGGGGCTCCTCGCGCGGCTTGAGCTTCGTCGCGCGCAGCGTCCCGTCCGCGGCGAGGTCGAACTCCGCCTCCCAACGCGCACCGTTCTTCAGCACGCTCTCGAGCGGCTGCACGAGCGGCTTGTCCGCGACGAGCGGCACGAAGCGGCGCACCAGCTTCTTCTTGCCCTCGCGCCACGCTTGTTCGTACTGGCTGGGCTCGAGGTGCTCGGCGAAGAGCCCGTGCGGCGCGGGACCGCGCGACACGTCGAGGCCTTCCGGGTTCGGCGCGCCCTTCGCGGGAGCGAGCTCGAGGCCGGCCGCGGAGACGAGCGTCGGGAACAAGTCGACGAGCCCGACCGGTGCTTGCTCACGCCGCGCGGCGATCCCCGGCGCGCGCAGGATCCACGGAACGCGCAGCAGGTTCTCGTGCAGGCCGTGACCGTGACCGATCTTGCCGTGCTCGAGGAACTCCTCGCCGTGGTCCGCGATCACGCTGACCACCATCCCCGAATCGAGGCCGCGCTGCTCGAGCGCGCCGAGGAAGCCCGCGAGCTGGTCGTCGACGTAGCGGATCGAGCCGTCGTAGAGCGCTTCCAGCCCCGCGAGCTCCTTCGGCGTCAGCGCGCGCTGTCCGTGGTTCACGGCGTCGCGCAGGTTGCGCCAGTCCGGCGATTGGAACACTTCGATGTCCGCGCCCTCGGCGAAGCGCTTGGCGTAGGCCTCCGGCACGGCGTACGGGAAGTGCGCGTCCAAGAGGTGCAGGTAGACGAAGAGCGGACGCCCGGGGTCCTGCTCGTCGATCCACTCGAGCGCGCGCGCGCAGAGGCGCTCCGCGTCGGCGTTGCCCTCCTCGTACCGGTCGAAGCCCTGCTCGATCCCGCTGCCGACGTGGAGTTGGGCGTTGTGCACGAAGCCGCCCGTGCGGTAGCCGCGCGCCTCGAACTCCTCGGCGAGCGTGCGGGCCCGGCGCGGGAGGAGGTCGGTGAGCGTCCCGTCGGAGCCGCGCGAGCTGCCCTCGTACACGCCGTGCTGCGCGGGATGAAGCCCGGTCAGGAACGAGGGAACGGACGGCTTCGTCCAAGACGCGGACGCCGTCGCGTCTTCGTAGACGACGGACTCCCGGGCAAGCGCGTCGAGCCGCGGCGTCGTCGCGTGCTTCGTGTACCCGTAGGGCCCCAGTCGATCGGCGCGCACTGCGTCGATGCAGACGAGGAGCAC
This sequence comes from Planctomycetota bacterium, assembly GCA_016714045.1. GTDB lineage: Bacteria > Planctomycetota > UBA1135 > UBA1135 > JADJNY01. The sequence continues at coordinate 115,275 of JADJNY010000004.1, forward strand.
GTGCCGCGGACGCGCCGTCACGGAGGATGCGGGCGTCTCGGCGCTCGGTGAGCAGGCCGGGAGGAGGATCGCGAGCGCCGCCACGAAGGCCGCGCACGGGCGGAGGTCGGGAGTCGAGATCGAGTTCGTCACGCGCGGATCCTGGCGATTCGCATGCCGCTCACGCCGTCCTGCGCTCGGCGGACCGGCCGATGGCGTGGACTCAGGCGCGCGAGGAGCGAAAAGCAGGGCGAAGCTACCCGATCGGAGCCTCCCGCGCTCGGGCACGATCGACCCTCCTCTTGTTCCTGCGTTCGCGCTCGATTCATCCTGCTCGTGTACAGTGCCCGAGGGTTGCGCCTGACCCAGTCCGTGTCGAGTGCCCGAGGAGGCCCCTGATGTTCCGTATCCCCGCGTCGATCCTCGTCTCCGTATTCGTGTCCGCCACCGCGACCGCTCAGCTGAGCGTCGTCGGCACGAGCCCCACGCTGCACGCGAACAACGTCGCCGCAAACGCCACGATCGCGATCGACTTCGATCGGCCGCTCGCTCCGGCCTCGATCCCGCCCGCGACGAACGACGCGACCGCGTTCGGCTCGATCAGCGGCCCGCTCGGAGGGACGTGGAGCCTCGAGAACGGCGACACGCGCCTGCGCTTCACACCCGCGCGCCGGTTCGCGGCGGGCGAGGTGGTCATGGTCGGCCTCGACCACGATCTCCGCGCGGCGGACAACACGACGCTGCGCTCGGCGGGCTACGCCTTCCGCTTCCGCATCGTCACCGCGCCCGCGCCCATGGCGTGGACGCAGATCGCGGACGTGCTCCTGCGGCAGAACCCGAACGTCTCCGTGCGCATCTACGGCGGCAACGCGCACGACCTGAACCGCGACGGCTGGGCCGACCTGCCGCTCGCGTGCGAGGACGCATGCGACGTGCGCGTGCTCTTGAACCGCGCCGACGGCACGGGCCAGCCGCAATCGCTCCTCTTGCCGACGAACCCCGTCGGCTGCACGCCGAGCCCGAACGAACCGAGCGACTTCGACGGCGACGGCCTGAGCGACATCGTGACGTGCAACGTCGGGGGCAACGTCTCCGTGCTCCCGGGGAATGGCGACGGCAGCTTCGACCCGTCGACGAGCTACCCCGTCGGATCGGCGCCCGCCGGCCTCGCCGTGCTCGACTGCGACGGTGACGGCGACATGGACATCGCGACCGCGAACAACGGGTCGGACAACATCGCGCTCCTGCGCAACAACGGCAACGGCACGTTCGCGCCCGCGACGTTCTTCGACAGCACCGGCTTCCAGGAGTACGCGCTCTCGGCCGCCGACATGAACAACGACGGGATCACGGACCTCGTCGTCGGCGTCCAGTTCCAGGGCCGCGTGATCGTGATGCTCGGGAACGGCAACGGGACGTACTCGTTCGCTTCGTCGACGCTCGCCGGCGGCTCCGTCTGGATGATCGTGACCGGCGACGTGAACAACGACGGCAACATCGACGTCTCGACCGCGAACGGCGTCAGCTCGAGCGGGTCGATGCTCCTCGGCAACGGCGCGGGCGGCCTCGGAGCGCCGCAGGTCGTCACCATGGCCGGGCAGGCCGTCGCGACGGACCTCGGCGACCTCGACGGCGACGGCGACCTCGACTGGGTCGTTTCGTCCTTCGGCGGCAGCGAGTGGCGCGTGTTCCGCAACAACGGGAGCGGCGTGTTCGCGTTCCACACCCAGTTCCCGGCGATCTCGAACTCCGCGTGCGCGGTGCTGTACGACTTCGACGGCGACCGCGACCTCGACCTCGTGCTCCTCGACGAGATCGCCGACCACGCGACGTACTTTCGCAACGGGACTCCCGCCGGCACGCCGATGTGCTCGGGCGACGGCTCGATCGGCGCCTGCCCGTGCGGCAACAACGGAGGCACTGGGCGCGGCTGCGCGAACAGCGTGAACGCGCAGGGCGCGCTGCTCACGATCGCCGGCCAGTCGAACCCCGACACGGCAGTGCTGCTCGCGACGGGCATGCCCGTCACGGCGACGACGATCTTCCTGCGCGGGAGCGCGGTCGAGCCGACCCCCGTGCTCTTCCACGACGGCCTGCGGTGCGCGGGCGGCGCGCTGGTGCGCTTCGGCACGCAGACGGCGAGCGCGGGCACGTCGTCGTACCCCGGAAGCGCGGCGAACACGCTGTCGAACGTGAGCGGGACGGTCGCGGGGAGCGGCGTCACGTTCTGGTACCAGGCGTTCTATCGCAACGCCGCCGCGGCCTTCTGTCCGCCGGCGACGGCGAACGTGACGAACGGCATCGTCGTCACCTGGTGACGTGAACCGCGGCCACGTCTACCGTCATCGAGTGCGCGACGAAGAGCACGGCACGACCGTGCTCGCGCTCTACGTCGCGCGCTTTACGCACTCCGACGAGGCGACGTGGCGCCAACACGTCGCGGACGGCCGCGTCGAGCTGAACGGCCGCGTCGCCGAGCCCGCATGGATCGTGCGCGCCGGGGACGAGCTCGTGTTCCACCGCGCACCGTGGGTCGAGCCCGACGCGCCGCGCGAGTTCGCCGTCGTGCACGAGGACGAGCACGTGCTGGCCGTCGACAAGCCGGCCGGCCTGCAGGTGCTCCCCGCCGGACCGTTCACCGACGCGACGCTGTGGACGCTGGTGCGCGAGAGCGCGCCGGACCGCGCCGAAGCCGCGCCCATCCATCGACTGGGGCGTGGGACGTCGGGGATCGTGCTCTTCGGCAAGACCTTCCTCGCTCGTGCCGCGCTCTCGCAGCAGTTCCGCGACTTCCACCCGCGCAAGACCTACCTCGCGATCACGGATGCGCCGCGAGCGGAGCGCTTCGAGCTCCCGCACGCCGCGCTGCACGCGATTGGAAGCGTCCCCCACGGCCCGATCCGCATCTGGGTCGCGCGCGAGGGCGGGAAGGCGTCGAAGACGCGCCTGCGCATCGTCGGGCGCGACCGCGCGGGCCGCCTGCTCGTCGCCGCGCAACCGATCACGGGCCGCGCGGACCAGATCCGCATCCACCTCGCGGCCTGCGGTGTTCCGATCGCGGGCGATCCCCTCTTCGGCGTCGGCGGCGACGTGAAGAGCGACGTCACGCCGGGGCGCGGCGGGTACCTGCTGCACGCGACGGCACTCGCGTTCACGCATCCGGCGAGCGGCGCGAGCGTCAAACTGCGCTGCCCGCCGCGTTGGAGCGAGTTCGCGGACTTCGCGCGCCAGGCGAACGATCGCTCCCTAGGCTGTGCGCCATGAGCCCGACATTCCGCTTCCGCGTCCACGACGAACGCCTCGCCATCGCGCGCTTGGATCGCGCCGACGCCGTGCCCGACTGGGCCCGCGGCCGCTTCGTGAACGTCGCGCGCACGCCCGACGAGCTCTCGATCGTCTGCGCGCAGGTCCACGTGCCCGCGGACGTGAAGCACGACCGCGACAAGATCGCGCTCGGGATCGAGGGCGTGATCCCGATGACGACGATCGGGATCCTCGCGTCGCTGTGCCGCGCGCTCGCGGACGCCGAAGTGCCCGTGTTCGCGCTGTCGACGTACGACACGGATTGGCTGCTCGTCTCCGCCGCGCGCTTCGACGCGGCCCGGAGCGCGCTCGTCGCGGTGGGCCATGAGGTCGTGGGCGTGCAGCCCAAGGCCTGAGGCGTATCCCGCCGTCTCCGCGACGGGGGACGCGTCGAGCAGGCCGCGAGTGGTCGCGTCACCGCTCGTGGACCGTCACCTCGTTGAACGACGGTGCGGAGCCGGCCCGCTCGCGCAGCCCGGCTCCGCGTCGTGCTCCGCATCCATGGACGGAGCACGAGGCGTCACGGGCCCGCGATGTTCGTCGCGGCATCACCCTTCAACGCACCGTCGGAGTCGATCCACGAGTCGAGCACGATGCCCGTCGCCGGGTCCGTGAGCTGGCGGATGAGGCGCGCTCCCAGCGGTCCCGCGAGACCGAGGTCCGTCGCGCCGTCGCGCAGCCCCGGACCGACGAGCGGATCGAGCCACGTGTGGTTGTTCGAACCGTTCGCGACGCCGCTCGCCTCGACGATGCGGTCGAGGTCGTAGCGCACGCGCGCCAGGTCGAAGATCGCCGCCGGCACCGCGAACGTGAAGTTGAGCGGGTCGGTGTAGCAGCCGCGGCGGTGCGTGCTCGTGTCGAGCGGGTTCACCGGGCAGCCGTTCTCGTCGAACAAGAAGAGACCGGTGCCGAGACCCGCGGCCATGTGCGGCCAGAGCGGCGAGTCGATCGCGTTGCCCGTGTTCTGCCCGAAGTGCTGCTTGAGCAGGTTGAAGTCGAGCGCGGCGTAGTTCCGGTTCGCCATCGCCGTTCGGAACGCGTCGTACTGCGGTCCGAACTGCACGAGCCCCGCGTCGGTCAGGTGGCACGTCGAGCAGTAGCGCGGCCCCTCGTTCGTCGGCGAGACCTTGCCACGGATCGAGTGGGCCATGAACGCGTTGTGGCTGAGCGAGGCGAAGCCCGCGCCCGGGTTCGCGCCCTGGCCGTTGCGGTCGCTGAAGGCGAAGACGCGCGACAGCTCGTTGTTCCGGTCCTTCCAGCGGAAGAACACCTTCGTGTTCGCGCTGAACTGCGTGACCTTGCCGCGCGGCCCGACGCCGAGCGTGAAGAAGAGCGGCGACTGGTACGTGAAGTCCGCCGTGCGCTGCTTGTAGACGATGCGCTCGCCGGTCGTGTTGCTGAAGTTGTTGCCGGTGTTGTACTCGCCGCTCAAGTGGCAACCCATGCACGTGTTCGTCCACGCTCCGTGGCACGCGACGCACTCCATGCCATCGCCGTGCGCGAAGCCGTCCGTCGTGCCGCCCGTCTGCACGGGGCCGATGCCGTTGCTCGCGTCGCCGTCGACGCGCCCCATCGCGAAGGACGCCTTCGCGCTGTAGATCGGCTGCCCGGTCGTCGGGTGCGTCTTGCCGTTGTTCGCGACGGTGTCGCGCGTCTGCGGCAGGTAATGCACGGCGCCGGTGAGCTTGCTGCGCAGCCAGTAGTTGCCGCTCGTGTCCTTGTACACGTGATCGAGGCGGTTGCCGTGCCCGTCGACCGCCAGGTTGCGCGTCGCGCCGTCCCAGCTCGTGCCGCTCTGCGTCGGCGCGTAGGCGTCGACCGTGCCGTGGCAGCTCTCGCAGCGGATCGCGATGCGCTGCTCCATGTGCGACAGGATCGTACGGTCGCTGCTGTTCACGTCGCCGCCGTGCAGGTCGTAGCTGCCGTGGCAGTCGACGCAGCCGAGGCCCGCGTCGTAGTGGACGTCCGACGGCGTGTCGTCGCGACCGTCGCCGTCGTAGTCTTCCTTCAAGATGTACTGGTTGCCGTTGCGGCCGTTGAACGTGTGATTGCCCACGGCGGGGTCGAACAGGCGCTCGTCGCCGTGCGTCGTTTGGAACGACGCGGGGTTCGCCGGGTACTGCTCGTGGTGAGCGAGGTCCGCGTTCTGGTCGAGACGAATGCCCCAGTACTGCATGACCGTGCGGTTCGAGCCCTGGTGGCAACCAGCGCACGTCAGGTCGTCGATCCCCTGCACCTGGACGCCGCCGCCGAGCGTGCGCGCCACGCCGCGGATGACGTGCGAGCGCGGGTGAGCGCGCTCCGGCGCGTCGATGTCGTCGGGATCGATCGGTTCGTCCTTGTCGACGTTCGGGTAGCTGCTGAAGCTGCGACCGCCGAGCGAGTACGGCATGTGGCACGCCGAGCAGCCCGACGAGCGGAAGTCGCCCGCGCGGTTGTTCGCGCCGGCGCTACCCAGGTGGCAGTCGCCGCACGTGAACTGCACTTGCTCCTGGAAGAGCTTGGCGAGCGGCGAGCCCGTGATCACGGAGCCGTCCGGGTTCACGTCGTCGTTCAGCGCCGCGGCGTCGAACTCGGCGTTCTGGAAGACGTGCCCCGCCTGGTGGATGCCGAAGACAGCCCACACCTGCGCCTCGATCAGCTGCGCCACCGCGCCGACTTGCGTCGTGCTCGGCACGAAGGAGGTGTTCTGCACGGCGCGGAACGCGGTATCCCCCGCGGTGTCCTCGTCGCGACCTTGGTTCCCAGTGACGGCATTCGCCTGGCCCGTCGTGTAGAAGGCGCCCGAGTAGATGCCCGTCTCGGTCGCGAGCAGGCTGTTGTTCACGCACTCGGAGTGGTCGACGTGACACGAGCCGCAGCCCTGGCCGGCCTTCGTCACGCGCAGGTCGCCGGGGTTCACGAAGCGCAGGTAGTCGAGCGCCGTGTACGTGTGCCCGTCGACCGTGTAGTCCGGGAACTTGTCCATGCCCGTGAGCGTGAGGCGGTTGAAGTACGCCTTCGCGTTCGTGAGCTGGAACGCCTCGGTGCCGATCTCCGGCGGGGGCGGCACGTGGCTCGTCGCGACGTCCGTCCCATCCGGGTTGCCTCCGTGGCACTCCGTGCACGCGATGGAGGACGCACCCGGAAACGGATGCGGGTTCTCGATGCCCGGCCCGGAGTAGTCCTCGTCGAGCGAGCCGTTGTGACACAGCATGCACGACGAAACGGCCGCCACCTGGAGCGAGCCTGTTTCACCGCTGCACGCGGCGAGCACGCCGAGCGCGAGCACGCCGATGACCTGGAACTTCTTTCGAACTCGCATCCGATTCTCCCCCTTCGCGCCGGCCTCGAACGAGCGCCGTCGTCCGCAGGGCGTGGTCGAGCCCGATCGGCGCGTGCACCAGTGGGCTCGAGCGAGCTCCACGACACGACGCCACCGCACGACGACTCCCCGCGACGCCTCCCTGTTTCCAGCGCCGCGAACGAGCCTCTCCTCCGTCGCGGCCGCGTCGATCGAATGCGACGCGGGGCCTCCCCCCCACGCCGGGCCGCCCCGTTCCGGGACGCCGTGATCGACATGGGGTGATCGGCATCGCGAGGTCGGTTTCTTGAGGCGGCCGACGAGTGCGAGGTCGCGCGTTCCTTCCGGATCGCGACAACTCTGCCGCGCGTGAGGACAACCAGGGCGCGTGCGTTCGATCGTGTTCACGTTCCTGCGACGCCACGAGCGGCGGGCCGCAGCGTTTGCCGCCTCGGGAGAGGCTGGATACGCTCTGCCCGTCCGGATGCTCATCGGTCGAACGAACACAGAGGGCTTGCCGGCCGCGGGCCCGAAGGGGACCGTCGACCGCCCGGACACCGATGGGGACGTCGCGCTCGTGCAGCGCGCCATCGCGCGTGACGAGGCTGCGATTTCCGGTCTGATCGATCGCCTGCGCTGCGTGCCGCGCTTCCTGCACCTGCTCAATTCCCGTTCGGGCGGCGTCCTCGGCGAGCACGACCTCGCGGACCTGACGCAGGAGGCGATCTCGCTCATCTGGACACGGCTCCCGCAGTACACGGACGTGGCCCGGATCGAGACGTGGGCGTACGGCTACACCCGCTTCCTCTTCCTGAACGCGCTGCGCAAGCAAGGTCGAACTCGCGCGCGCCACGTGGACGCCGAGATCGACCTGGAGCAGGACGTGGGCATCGCGCCGGATCACGCGGGATCGGACGCCGCGGAGCTGCTCGGTCTGCTCGACGAGCTCCCGGCGGAGGAGGCGCGTGCGATCCGGTCGAAAGTGCTGGAGAGCATGACCTTCGAGGAGATCGAGGCCCGCGACGCGGTCTCGGCGAACACGATCAAGGCTCGGTACTACCGGGGGTTGAAGCGCCTGCACGCACGACTGCGCTCGACGTCGTGGGGAGGAGAAGCATGACCCACGATCCGAAGCACGAGGAGCTCGTCATGCGAGTGGTCACTGGCGAACTGGGAGAGGACGCGCCGGAGTGGCGCGAGCAGCGCGCCTCCTGCGCGCAGTGCGAGGCCGAGGTGCGGGAGCTTCGTCACCTCGACGCGGGCCTGGAGCGCATCGGCCAGGAGGTGGTTGCGGACGTCGCGGCCGCGCGGACGATGCCTCCCGTCGGAGAGGAAGCCCTGGTCGAGAAAGCGCTGCGTCGTGCGGTGGGGTCGGCACCGGCCTCCCCGCCTCGTCGCGCGCTGAAGCGCTTCCACGTCGGCTGGTTCCTGACCGTTGCTGCCGCAGTGCTGGCCATGGTCCTGGCGCGCGCCGTCTTCCTGTCGACCGATCCCGTCCACGACGGCCAGGACGAGCTCCTGGGAGGCCTCGACGCGCGCCTCGACCGACCCGACGTGGCCGCCGATCGAAGCCTGACACTGAGTTGGAGCGTCGGCCGCCCCACGAACGGGCACTACGAGCTCCAACTCCTCACGGGACCCTCGGAACAGGGGCCTTGGGTGGACACTCGCCTGGACACGGGGAGAATCACCGGCCTCTCATGGCATTCCTCTCCCGGCTTCGCGAGTTCCCTCCAACCCTTCATCCGTTGGCGGGTCATCGAGAAGACGGCCGGCCTGGAGCGCCTGTCCAGCGGCTGGGCGGTGCACTCGCTCTCGCCCTGATCGCGCTGGCTGCGCGGGCGAGCCCGGCGCTCGCACAGACGCCCCAAACGGACGCTTCGAATCGGCTCGCCGAGCCCGACTGGATCGCGCGCTGGAGTTCCGCGCAGCAACTCGACGACGGCGGTCGCGCGCACGCCGAATTCCTTCACGAGCTCGAAGCGCGGGAGCACGGCTCCGAGGCTCGGACGGATGCGTACCGATGGGCTTACGTGGAGGCCTCGAGAGCGTGGATCGGTGCCGGCGAAGGTGCAGCGGGCGCTCCGCCCGCGGACCGACGCGTCGAGCTCGCTCGTCGGATCGCACGGGAGTTCGGCACCGCGGCAAACCTGCTCCAAGTCGAGAACGAGCACGCGCGCGTGCTCATGGCCGCTGGCCGCATGGAGGAAGCTCTGTCCGTGCTTCGCGCGGAGAACACGGCATACCGCGGACGACCGGGGACGGAGCTCGTGCGCACGGAGACGCTGATGCTCCTCTCCCAGGCGGAGAGCGCCGACTGTCGCTGGGATGCGGGGCTCGCCTGCCTCGACGAGGCAGCGAACCTCTTCCCCTCGATCGCATCGGCGCTGGAGGCGGCGCCCGACCCAGCGCTCCAAGCTGCGTTCGTCGATCAACAGCTCCTCGTCCAGCAGGCGCGACGACAGCGTTGGATGGAGCTCGGGCTGCCCGACCTCGCCGCACGATCGATGCGTGAGTCACGCTCGCTCGTCGGTGACCCGACGAGCGAGCACGACCTGAGCTGGGCGGCTCGGCTCAAGCTGATCGTCACGGCGGAAGCGGACCTCGTGCACGCGCTCGGCGAGCCCGGGGAGGCGGTGCGCATCCTCGAGCGCTTCGAAGCCGAGCATCCGTGGATCGCGGAGCTCGTCCAAGGTGAGCTCGACCTCAGGAAGGGACTCGCAGCCGCGGACGAGGCCAAGCTCGGGCTCGCGGCCGTCGATCCCGCGGAACGTGCCCTGCAGCTCGTCTTGGAAGATGGAGCGGCGCAAGCCGCGGACGTCCATTGGGCACGTTTGGCGTTGGCCACGCTCGCGCTCCAGCACGGCGAGGTCGAGCGCGCGCGCGCGTTGTACCGCGAGCTGCTCGCAGCGAACGCACCGATCGGCACGCCGTCCTGCTCCAACCTCGACTTACCTGCGCCGCTCGCGGTCCTTCGCGCGCGCATCGCGCTCGCGACGCCGGACGACCACGACGAGCTGGCGGCGGCGCGCACCGAGCTCCTGACGGTGCTGTCCGCGTCCCGCGCCGCATGGAACCGAACGACGCCGCGGCCGGGCGGGATGGGCTGGCGCTTCTGGGGGCCGATCCAAGACCTCCTGACGACGGCGATCGAGCTCGAACTCGCCCTCGCGCCCGCGGGTGCCGAGCGTGCGCTCGAGCACGTGCTCGAAGCCGAATCGGTCGGCACGCTCGCGCGCCTCGTCGGGGCGCCGCGGACGACCCTCGCCGAGTTCCGCGCGCAGTGCCTGGTTCCCGGCACGGGCGTGCTCGTTTATGTGGAGGGGTCCGCGCGCTCGTGGGTCGGCGCGATCGACCTGCACTCCGTCACGTGGGCGCGCATCGAGCCGACCGGGCGGGTCATGCGAGACGTGGACGAGTTCGCGAGACACCTCGACCGGCCGCCCGAGGAAGCCGCGAGCAGCGACGAAGCCGACATGCGTTCCGTCGGTGCCCGGCTCGCCGACGAGCTCCTCCCCGACTCGATCCGCGCGCGACTGGACGGTTGGGTCGGCGTCTACCTCGTGAACGAGAGCGCGTTCGGGAGCTTCCCTTGGAGCGCGCTCCCGTACGGCGATTCCGCCATGGGACTGGAGCGCGCCGTCAGCTCCTGCCGAGCCTCGCCATCGGTGTCTGGCTCGCGCGCGAGACGCTTCCTGCGACGGCACCGCGAGCCGTCGACGTGGCGTTCCTGGGCGCCCCCGCGATCGCTCCGGAAGCCGCGCAGCGTTTCACCAACCTGCGCCGGCCGATCACGTTCCATGAGCGCGAGCAGGAAGGCCTCGCCGAAGCCTGTCCCTCGCGATCGATCACCTTCTGGTGCGGCGAGCAGGCCACGTTCGACGTGCTCACGAGCGAGGAGGTCCGTAGGGCCAGCGTGCTGGCCGTGCTCACACACGGCCTCTACGACGACGCGAGCGAGTTGCCGGCCCACATCGCGCTCGCGCCGAGTTCGCGCTGTCCCGACGGCCTCGTGGGACACACCGTGCTCACGACGTACGGCGAACGGTTCCCCGCGGACGTGCTCCTGCTCTCCTGCGGTACGGCCCGGGGGCCCGCGCGGGTCGGCGACGACGCCGTCGCGCATTTGGGTCGAACGTTTCTCGGGCTCGGCGCGCGTTCCGTGATGCTCGCGTCGAACGAGGTCGCCCGCGGACCTGCGCTGAAGCTCGCCGCGACGTACCTCGAGTCGTGCGCCTCGGGGCAGACGACGCGTGCGCAAGCACTGCGCCTCGCTCGACGAAGCCTCGCGAGCGAAACGAGAACGCGCCATCCGTTCTACTGGGCGCACCTGCAGCTGCTCGGACTCGGGCTCGAGCGGCCTGCGCCGGTCGCACCGCGGTCCGCGCCCGCACCGAGCGGGTCCTGGCTCCCACTGGCAGCCGCCGTCGCCGGGATCGGAGCGATCGTACTCGGCGCGTGGTGGCTGCGTCGGCGACGGAGCAGCGCATGAACGACGCCGCGCGCGAGGTTCGAGCTCGCGCGCGGCGCTTCCACCGACATCGGACTGGACTCAGTTGTTGGGCACCGGCGTGCCCTGCACGGCGGGCTTGGGAGCTGGCATCGTCGTCGCGGGGATGCCGCTCGGCGCGGGCTTGCGCCGTGTGCCGAGGTTCAGGTTGGGCGAGGGCGTCGGGGTCATCCCGCCCAGTTCAGGCACGTCTGAGTTGCACGGCGCGACGAGGCGGAGGTAGCCCGACTGCCCCGTGCCGAGGCCGGGAAGCGTCGTGGGCGGATCCCCTTGGGGGTGGTCACGGACCACCTCGTTCTGGTTGAAGGCGAAAGCCGTCCACGTGGGCCCCGTCCAGAGCACCGCGCTCTGCGGGTTCGACGGCGTCTCCAGCAAGAGCGCCCGCACCTCGAGCCAGATCACGTCGTTGAACGACGGGTCTTCGTTCGTGGCGCACTCGAAGCCGTCGGGGTTCACGGGCCCGAGCGTCGACCCCTCGGCCTCGCGCTGGAACGGGACGGGCATCTGGAGGATCCCCTCCAACTCGGTCACGTCGAAGATCTGGTGCGAGATGCAGCGCAGGTTCCCATAGCTCCACATACCGCCGGTGAAGTCGAAGGCCTGATACCAGGCGATCACCTGGATCGCGTTGAAGTCCTCTTCATTGACCACGAGCGGGTGCAGCAGGCTCCCCGAGTTCGGGATCGTGAGCGCGACGCCCAGGCTGAAGTTGCCCTGCGGATTCACGAGGTCGTCGACCGTGTAGACGCTGATCGCGTCGAACTGGCCGTTGCCGATGCAGTCCGCGCAGACCACGTTCTGGGGACCGGTCGGCAAGACCCCGCCACGGTGGAACAGGAAGTCGTTCGTGCCCGGGCAGGCGAGCAACACATCGTCGACGCCATCGCCGTCGAAGTCGGCGACGGCGGGCTCGGCGAACGAACCCGGGGAGGTCGTACCGCTGGGGAGCTGCTCGCGGTCCTCCCAGGAGAACCAGGACGATCCGCCCGTGTTCTGGAGGATCCAGGGTCGATCGCTGTCCTCGCGCAGCACCAGGAGGTCCGTGTCGCCATCGACCTGGCCGATGCCGGGGCCGGACTGATCCGCCCCGTTCACGCCGGCGATCATCAGGGCATCGGGCGTTTCGCCCTCCTCGGCCAAAATCGGGTACACGGTCACGGTCGTGCTCGCGTTCCGCGCGACGGCGATCTCCTGCGTGTACGCGGGCGGGCCCGAGATCGAACTGCGCAGCCACGCGACGCGCTGCTGCGCCGTCGGCGACGACTGCACGATGGCCAGCGACGCGATCCCGAACTCGGCGTGCGCGACCGTCCGCAGCGGGACGGTCGGGTTCTGGGTCGGGAAGAGGTCGTGGATCTCGAGCCCTCCCGTCGTGACGACGGCGAGCTCCAGCCCGGTGTCGCCGTCCCAGCGGAGCAGGTCGAGATCCAGGATCTCCGAGGCCAAGGTCAGGCTGCGCGTCTGCACGCTCGCCCCGGTCTGCTCGCGGAAGAGCAGCGTCAGCCCGTCCGCGGCGACACCGACGTAGGTGGAGACCGCTCCGCGCACCTGACAGACGATGCGCTTCGCACCCTGCCAGGACGCGCTCCCGTCGATGACCTGGAAGGGGAAGATCGGCGAGAGGTCCTCGTCCCCCGGTCCCTCCAGCAGCATGCGCTTCAGGCCGCCCGCGTTGACGAAGACGACGTTCCCGCGCGTCGTCAGGTCGGGATTGACCTCGGCTGCGATGTCGTTGATGTTGTGGGCGCCGGGGAGCACGCCCCCGGCCACCGTGGCGGACCAAACGGCCGGCGCGGAGCAGAGCAAGACGCGACCGTTGACGAGGAACGCGGCGTCCCGCACGCCGTCACCGGTGAACTCACCCACGCAAGACCGGGTCACCGGGCCCGCGAAGGTGAAACCCGACTCGGCCGCGGGGAAGCGCGGGTCGTCCGTCCACTTGAAGATCGGGCCCTGCGCAGCGACCGGAGCCGCGAGCACACTCGTGAGGAAGAGACGTTGGAGGAGGTTCATGGGGTGATGTCCGCGCGGGTCGCGAGGGTCCGCCCTCGTGAGGGCGCCGCGAAGCAGAAGGTGGGTTCGAGGGGTTGGAGCGGATCGCACCCCGCTCTCCGTGAAGTTCGGCTCGTTCGAGGCCAACGACGGCGAGTGGGGCTCGATGGGTCGCCTGCTGCTTGTCCAGGCCCCCGGACTTGGTTGTCGGGAACGTGGAGGAAATCTCGGTCGACTCGCCCACGCCGACCCAGCCTAGCCACGGAAGCGCCGCGCGTTGCGCCGGCTCCAGGTCCAACCTGCGACGATCGACGGCGCCTCCCCGGTCCCCAGAGAGGGGAGCAGGCGACGCGCACCGGGCCTGAGCCCCCGCTAGTTGTTGATCTCCGCCTGCTGCCACGTCCGCGGCAGGTGGCACCGATCGCAACGATCCACCCAGCCGAGACCGACGTGGTTCGGGTTCGTCGCCTGTGCGAGATCGCTCTGGTGGCAGGTCACGCACTCCGTGTCGGTCGGCTGGAAGTGCCCGACCTCGGCGCCCGCGTGGCACCGGTTGCAGCTCGTCACCGCGTGCACGCCGACGAGCGGGAACCGCGTCTTGCGGTGGAGCTCGACTTGGCCCTGTGGCTGCCAGCTCGTCTCCTGATGGCAGCGTTCGCAGCTCGCGCCGAGCTCGCCGCGGTGCACGTCCTCGTGGCATCCGGCGCAACCGCGCGCCGCGAACGCGCTCACCGGACCGCGGTCGTTGTGACAACGGATGCACGTCGCGCTCGCGTGCGCGCCGTCGAGCGGCACGCCCGTCTCTCCGGCGTGGTCGAACGTGAAGTCGTCGCGCAGATCCTGCCAGCCCTGGCCCTCGTGGCACAGCGCGCAGTCGGCCGGGAACGTCTCGTGCGGGAGCACGGGACCGAAGCCGGCGTGCCACAGTCGGATGCGCGCCGCGTCCGTGCCCTGCACCGCGCACGCGACGACGAGCAGGCTCGCGGCCGACGCGAGCAACACGACCCGCGCGCGACGCGTCCAGCGTGCCCGGCGAGCTCCGCGCGCACTCTGCGACCCCGGCGCGCCGCCCTCGTGGTCCGTTCGATGCGTCCCGGATCCCATCAGAAGCTCCTCTGCAGGTAGAACCCCGCGGCGTAGCCCGTCTCGTCGTCGAAGAGCTGGCCTTCGACGTGCGTGGAGATGCTCCAGCCGCCCTCCGTCGTCCAGTCCCAGCTCGCGCGCACCCGGTGCTGCGGGAGCTCGTTGTTGTCCGTCCCGAAGCCCTCGAACAGGTGCCGCGCGAACTCGTAGTCGACGTGCCAGCGCGAGCTCCCCGCGCTGTGGCCGAGCGAGCACCGCCCCCCCACCGTCGAGGTGTAGCGGCCCTTGTCGGCGAACCCCGCGAGCTCGAGCTCGCCGCCGTCGACGATCACGTCGTCGAACACGAAGCCGAGCTCGCCGTTCGCGCCGTCGTCGTCCTCGTCGATCCACGCGCCGACGTCGACGTTCGCACGCCACGAGTCCGACAGCGGCTTCGTGGCCGCGAGCGCGACACGCTCCGTGTGATCATCCGCGAGCTGCGCGTCGGTCACGGGCAAGAATTCGTCGCGCTCGAGCTCGGGGAAGGCGAAGTGCGTGTACGTGAGGCCGAAGTAGCCGCCGTCGCTCCAGCGGCGGCTCGTGTTCACGACCGCCTGCGTGACCTCGACGCCCGCGCCCTTCGCGGCGTCGGTCGAGCCGTACACGTCGACCCAGATCGTGCCGCGCATCGTCCATGCGTCGCGCGGGACGACCTCGAGCTTCGCGACGAGCAGGTCGCGGTCGGCCGCGAAGTCGTGGAAGGTCTTCTGGAAGCCCACCGTCGCGGACGCGGTCTCGCTCTCGTCGTTCACCCACCGTCCGAACGCGGCGAACTGCAGGTCGGTGAGCGTGCTCTGCTCCGCGTCGGGCTCGGGCAAGAAGCCGACGCTCGCGCCGAACGAGCTGCCGCCCGAGAGGCGACGGCTCCACTCGAAGCCGTCCAGCACGCCGAACTCGGGCACCGAGTGCTGCAGGAAGCGCCCGAACTCGAGGCGAGTCGCGTCGAAGCGCGTTCCGCCGAGCGTGTAGGACAGGCGATCGAGCCGCGCGCGCTCCGCCTGGTCGTCGTCGCCGTCGGGGACGTCCGTGCGGCGGTAGTTGAGCTCGCCGTCGACGCGCAGGACGCCGCCGTTCCCGAACGCGTTCTCGTACTCCGCGCCGGCGCCGACGCGCAGGAACGTGTCCGTGCGCGGACCGTCGCTCGATCCGAGCACGTCGCCGATCGCGTACCACCGGCCGGTGATGCGCGCGGCGCGCTCCGACGGGCGGATCGCGCGGACGCGCGCGAGCAGCGGCTCACCCGGTGTCCACTCGTCGTCTTGGTTCGTCCACGGAAGCTCGGGCTCCACCGCGGGCTGTGCGGGGGCTTCGGGCGCCGGAGCGCTCGCCGGCGGCTTCGCTTTCGGCGCGAGACGCTCGGACGGCACGCGCACGTCGCCCTTCGTTCCCGGCGCGGGCACGAACGCGGGATCGTCGAGCAGCACGACGGCGCTGCGCTCCTGGAGTTCGCTCACCGTGCCGCCGAACGTACGGCCGTCGCGCAGGCGGAACGTGACGCGATCCTGCAGCGCGATGCCGTCGACGGAGCCGTGGTCGACGAGCGCGGCGCGCGGGCGCGAGGAGGTCACGCGCAACTCGACGAGCTCGAAGCCCTGCTCCGGCGTCGCGGCGGGTGGGTCTTGAGGGAGGGTGAACGCTCGTGCGGCGCAGGGCGCGGCGAGGACGAGCGTCAGGACGACCGGATCCAGCGCGCGGCGCATCGAGCGTTCTTCTCCTTCATGACCTCGTCGGCGCGCGCTGCGAACGGATGGCTGCGGTTGGCGCTGACGTCTCCCGGGGTGTGGATCGGTCGGGGGCGGGGTGGGTCTTGACGGAGGTTGGGAACTGTTGAGGCGGGGTGGGTGTCGGTCGGGAGCGCAATTGCCAGATGGGGCGACGCGGGGGGAGGGACGCAACGGAGCCCATTCGGATGCTCCGCATTCCGGACTCCGCGTTGGCTCGGGCCGGAAGACCGGCCCATGCCAGCGCGGAGTTCTAGGGGCTCTCAGCGACGAGCGAGAGGCGTGCTGTGAATGCGCGTGATGCGTGAGGCCGGGGCGGGGCGATTCGCGGGTGGTTTGGTGCCTGCAGCCTCGCGGGGGTTGCTCAGCGGCGGCGGGGGCGACGTAGGAGCACGTCTTCGCTCACGCCATGGCATTCCGCGCATTCGATGGGCAGGGGTTTGTAGCGCACGACTTCGTCGCCGTTCGGGAGCGTGAAGGGCTTGTGGCAGGCGGAGCAGTCGAGCGCGCGGTGTTGTTCGCCGAGCGGGAAGCGCGAGTCGCGGTCGTGCGAGAAGGTCGAGAAGGACTCGACCGCGCTCGCGTGGCAGCGTGCGCAATCCGTGCGGCCTGCGACGGCGAACTGGCCCTCGTGCACGTCGACGTGGCAGTCGGAGCAGGCCGTGCCGCGCGCGCGGCCCCATGTGCGCCCAATCGAGTCGGCGCGCGGGAGCTGTGCGTGGCAGCCCGAGCAGCTCACGTCCGCGTGGTCGCCGACGAGCGGGTAGCCCGTCCACGCTGCGTGGTCGAAGCCGTCGGGGAACGCGCGGAACGAGCTCTCGACGTGGCAGCGCGCGCAGTCCGTCCTGCCCGCGACCTCGCGCGGCATCGACGGCGCGTCGAAGCGGCCTTGGTGCACGTCCTGGTGGCAGGTCACGCAGCCCTTCATCGCGCCGAAGTGCTCCTCGACGCGCCCGAACGTGCGCTTCGCCTCGTCGGGCTCCTTGCGCGGGTAGTGGCACAGGGTGCATTCGCCTTGAGCGTGCGCGCCCTCGATCGGGAAGCCCGTCCACCGGCCATGGTCGAAGCGGCTCTCCGGCACCTGCGCGAAGCCCTGCGTGTCGTGGCAACGCGCGCAGTCGCCGTGAACGACGTCGGGGAGCGGCTCCGTGCGTGCTGCGAAGAAGCCCGCGTGCGCGTCGGCGTGGCACGTCTCGCACGTCGAGCCCGTCCCGTGGAACGTGCGCGGGGTCTCCTCGTTCTCCTTCGCGTGGCAGTCCTCGCACTTCAGCTCGAGGTGCTTCCCGTCGAGCGGCAGCGCCGTCCGCGCGTGCGTCTCGACGGTGAACGCGTGCGGCTCGAAGTGCAGCCGGTCGTGGCACGCGGTGCACTCACGGCCCGCGAACGCGCCGGTCGCGAACTGACCTTCGTGCACGTCCTCGTGGCACGCGCTGCACTGCTCGGCGCCGCGGCCGGGGTAGCGCGCGCCGAACTCGGCGAACTGCGGGTCGTGGCACTTCGCGCACTCGACCGCGTCGTGCGGCGCGACGAGCGGGTAGCCGGCGAGCGCGTGCTGCTCGGGCGTCACGACGAGCCCCTTCTCGCGGAAGCTCGTGTGCTCCGCGGCGTGGCAGGTGACGCACCCTTGCTCGCGCTCCATCCCCACCATCGCCGCGGCGCCCGTCGCGAACGCGGGTTGGTGCGGCGAAGCGTGGCACTGCTCGCACGTGCGCACGACGGGCTCCAGGTCCGACTTCGCGAGCGCCTCGAGCGAGTGCACGCTCTCCGCGGCATGGCACGCGCGGCAATCGAGCGCGGCGTGGCCGCCGACGAGCGGCAGGTAGCGCTCGTGCCCTTCCGAGTGGAGCGTCTTCCAGCCCGACTGTCCGTGGCAGCTCGCGCACGCGACCTGGAACGCGCCCTTGTGCACGTCTTCGTGGCACGTCGCGCAGTCCTGGTCGAGCCCGCCGAAGCGCTGCGCGTCCTTCGGTAGCACCGGAGCTTCCGCGTGCTCGTGGCACTTGGAGCAGTCCTGGTCGAGGTGCTTGCCGTCCATCCGCCAGCCGACGAGCAAGTGGTCGAACGCATCCGGGTCCGGGACGCCGGCGCGCGCGAAGCTCGCGCGGTTCACGATCGCGAAGCTCTCGCCGTGGTGCTCGCCGTGGCAGAGCGCGCACGTCGACGCCTTGTCCTTTCCGAGCGCGCCGTGGAGCCCGTCGCCGGCTTCGATCTGCTCGCCGATGCGCGCGTGGCAGTCCAAGCACGCTTCCGTCATCGTCGTGAACCAGCCGCCGTGGCACGCGGAGCATCCGCTCGAGCCCGCGAGGTCCTCCTCGCGTCCGTGCACGCTCGTCAGCGGTCCGGGCGACTTGCGCTCGAGGTCGACGACCGCGAGGAACGACACCGCGACCAGCGAGAAGAACGCGATCCAGACCTTCGGGCTCTTCAAGTTCACCGCAGACCTCCGGTGAAGAGCAGCTCGCCGTAGCTGAGCGCGTTGAAGACGTGGAACGCGACGAGGATCACGAGCAGGAGCGCGACCCAGCGGTGCACGTACCGCCACGAGTTCACGAGCGCGCGCAGGTCCTCGTAGTGAGCCACGAACGTCGACAGACGCCACGCCTCGCGCGCGATCGCGAGCGTGCGCTCGACGTGCTCGGCGGGCACGCCCTGCCGGCGCGCGTCCGTCGCGAGCGTCGCGAGCGAACGATTGAGCGCGCGACGGCCGCGCACCAGCGCCATCACGCGGCCGAGGAAGCCTGCGCTCCAACGGTTGCGCTCGATGTGCGTCGCCACTTCGGCGCGCACGCGGTCGACGAACTCGCGCTGGCTGCCGTCGTACTCGGCGCCGAGGCGCTCCAAGCGCAGCTCGAGCTCGCCGAGCTCCAGCTCGCGCCCGTTCGCGGCGCGCGGAACCCACGCGTACAGGTAGCGGCCGATCGCGCCGGACGCGAAGAGCACGACCATCGCCCAGAGCGAATGCCCGCCGAGCGTGTCACGCGGGGCCATGCCGCCGTGCAGCGTCGCTGCGAGCAGCGCGAGCACGCCGGTCGCGACGTGGCTCGTCATCCAACCCTGGAGCGACCCGAAGCCGAACTTCCACCAGTTGGCGCGGCGCGCGAGGTAGAGCAGGTTGACGACGACGAGCCCGAGCGACGCGATGCCGAACGCGAGCCCGAGGCCGAGCCCCGGTCGCAGCCACAGGTGATCGTCGTGCTCGGGGCGCGCCTCCATCGGCAGCGCGTAGTAGTCGGCGTTGACGAGCGCCCACGCGAGCGCCGCGAGCGCGAGCCCGAACCCGATCGCGAGCGCGCGCACGAGTCCCGGGCCTTGCTCCTCGATCGCGGCCTGCTTCGGGCGCTGAGCGGGATCGAAGGACACCCCGGCGCGCTCCAGCAGCGGGAACGGCGGCACGCCGCCCGCGAGAACGAACACGTCGTCGTTCGGGAGCTCGTAACGGCGCTCGACGCCGCCCTCGAGCACGTCGATCTCGACGCGGTCCGCGTGGATCGCGCGCACGTGGCTCGAGTACAGGACGCGGAGACGCCCCTCGGCGAGCAACGCCAAGAGCCGCTGTTCGTTGCGCACGCGTGCGCGGAAGAAGCTCGTGCCGCGGTAGGACAGCGTGACGTCGTTGCCCGGCTGTTCCGCGAGCGCGACCGCGGTCTCGACGGCGCTGTCGCCCCCACCGACCACGAGCACGCGGCGGCCTTGGTAGGACTGCGCGTCGACGAGGCTGTACGCGACCTTGGAAAGGCGCTCACCCGGCACGCCGAGCTCGGCCGGCGTCCCGCGCCGTCCGATCGACAGGCACACGTGGCGCGCGCGGTACGCGCCCGTCTGCGTGCGCACGGTGAACGTGCCATCCGGAGCGCGCTCGACGGACTGGAGGACCTCACCGTGACGGATCGGGAGCGAATGCTCGCGCGCGACGCCGTTCCACAGGTCGATCAGCTCCTCCTTCGTGTACGTGGTGCGCGTCAGCTTGCCGTGCAGCGGGAGCGCGACGGGCTGCGTCAGCACGAGCTTGCGCCGCGGGTACTTCGCCACCGTCCCGCCGAGGCTCTCGTCCTGGTCGAGCGTCACGAACGCGAGGCCGTGTCGCCGCGCTTCGAGCGAGCACGCGAGGCCCGCCGGACCGGCGCCGACGACGACCAGGTCGTGGAGCTCGGCGTCGTGGGGCACGCCTTCCTGCACGGCGCCTTCGAGCCACGGCGCGAACTCGACCGCGGTCGCGATCGGCTCTTCCGTCGCGCTCGACGCCGAACGGGCGCGCGGCGCGCCGCCGGCACGTGACGCAGTCGCGCTCGTCGCCCCCACCGCGGCGCGTTGCGCCTGCGGCGCAGCACTCGACGGCAGCGGCGCGCGCGTCCCGTTCGCGGCGGCGCTCTGCACGCGGCGCGCTACCTCCGCGGCGACGGCGGTGCCGTGCTCGATCGCCGTCTTGATCAGCGCGTGCGCGGTCACTTCGCCCGCGAGGAACAGGCCCGGCGTCCCGACGGCCTCGAGCGATTCCGTCAGCGCGGGCACGTCGCGACGTTCGTCGAGCTCGGTGAGCGTGACTTGGATCGCGCCGACGGGACACTCGCGCTCGCACGCGGCGACGCCCGTGCAGCGCGCTCCGTTCACGACGGCGGCCTGGCCGTGCACGAGCGCGAGCACGCCGTCCTCGGGACACGCGGTCACGCACTTCCCGCAGCCGAGGCAACGCGAGAGGTCGATGACCGGATGTTGGAGCTGCGCCTTCGCGCTGCCCGCACGCGTCGCGCGCCGACGCTCGTCAACGTGCTCGCGCATGTGCTCGAGCTCGCGCCGGCGCAGCCAAGCCGCGCAGAGCGCGACTCCCAGCGCCAACACGAGCAAGATGAGCAGCGTCCAGCTCACGGCATGCCGTCCGCTACGGAGCGTCGCGGTCCCTCCGAGCGTGCTCCGAGCCTCGCGCCGGAGCGATCGACGGCCGAGCCCGTGCCCGTGCCGTCACCGTGGGGACCGTCGACCGCGTCCGTCAGCCGTGAGAGGTCCCCGTGCCCGAGCCCGGCGTCGTCGTCGGCGTCGTACCCGTCGTGCCGGTGGTCCCGGTCGGCGTCGTGCCCGTCGTACCCGTGGTTCCAGTCGGCGTCGTGCCCGTGGTTCCAGTCGGCGTCGTGCCCGTCGGCGTGCCCTCCGGCGTCGTCGTCCCGCTCGTCGGCGTCGGCGTGCTCGCGGGCGTGCCCTCCTGCGCCGGCGGGAGCGTCGTCATGCGGCGCTTGCGCGGCTGCGCGGGCTTCGTGGTCGTCGTCGTGGTCGTGGTCGTCGTCGAGGCGCTCGTCGTCGTCTCCGGCGTCTCGGTCTCGAGCTGGCCGTGCAGCGCGCCGGCCTCGATGTAGCCCTTCGACGCCTCGACGCAGGCCTGGAAGCGCTGGTCGAGCTCCGCGACCTGGTCCGACATCGCCGCGACATCGCCGGCGATCGTCTGCACGGCCGCGGAGTTGAAGTCGTGGCCGAGGAACAGCGCGTGGTCGCGCAGGTCCGAGTTGTACGCGTCGTAGGCGACGCGCACCGCCGTCGCCGTCGAGAGGACGTTCTGATACCGCGTGCGCGTCTCCTCCATGCGCATCGCGCTGCGCGAGCGCAGCCGCGAGTTGCCGAACGACTCGAGGTCGACGGTCCACTGCTGGAACATCGCCTCGGCGGCTTCCTTCATCGGGTAGATGTTGACGGAGATCGTGCGCGCCTGGCTCTCCGACTGCTCGATGGCCTTCACGAACTGCGTGTAGGCGGCGCCGGGATCGCCGGCAAACGTGGGCGCGGTGAGTGTCTTCAGCGCGTCGAGCGCGGCGTGCGACTTCTCCTTCGCGACGAGCGTCTCGACTTGCATGCGCTCGATGTGGGACAAGAGGTCGTCGACCTGCCGCAGGCTCTGGCTCGTCTCCGTCGTGCTCGCGCACGAACCGACGAAGAAACACGCGGGGACGAACACGAACACGGAACGGGCGAGCGCGGTGCGCATCACGAAGCTTCCTCCCAAGTGCAACCTGCCGATCGTCTGCCGCGGCTCCACGGCCGCTGCGATCTGCTCCGAGCTGGATCGGTAGGCCGAGGGATGCATCTTGAGGTCCTGAACGGGGATCCAGCGCGCAGGGCGGAAGTCCGTTCCGACCGTTGGCCGCACACGACATCCGTCACGCGCTGCGGACCGCGCGTCGACGACCTCGCCCGGAGCGCCCGTCTGGGACGGGACGAGCTCCCCCACGCGTCGCGAACGCGGACGCTCCTTGCGTCCCGCGCCTAGCGCGCGGCGCGTGCGAGCGCGCGCGCACGCCACAGCACCGCGCCCGCAGCGAGGCAAAGCGCCCACTGCGCGACGTAGTAGCTCCACAGCGCCGCCTGGATGCCGCTCGTGAAACCGTAGCTGTGCAGGCCCACGCCGAGCAGGTTCACGCCCCACCACGAGAACGCGATCACGGTCCCGCCGAACGCGGCCGCGATGCAGAGGCCGTACTCGCGCAGCCAGCCCGCGAGGCGCGCGTGCAGCATCGCGACCTGCCAGATGACGATGAGGAGCGCGCCGTTTTCCTTGGGATCCCAGCCCCAGAAGCGCCCCCAGCTCTCGTTGGCCCAGATGCCGCCGAGGATCGTCCCGACGATCGCGAAGATCGCGCCGAAGCACGTCACGCCGTAGACCATGCGGGCGAGCTCGCGGAAGAACACGGGGTCGTTGCGGCGGACGCGCAGGACGCGCGCGAGCAGGTACAGGCTCGCGAGCAACGCGGCGAGCATGCCCGCGGCGTAACCGATCGTGATCGCCGTCACGTGCGTCGCGAGCCAGAAGTTCGTGTCGAGCACGGCGACGAGGCTCGGCATCGTGTCCTGCTTGTCGAGCGTCTCGTAGCCGGTGGCGACGAACAGACCGACGAGCCCGAGCACGGCCGCCGCGGACACGGCGATGCGGCGGCGGTTCATGAGCTCGAGCGCGAGCGCCACGAGCGCGCCCGTCGCCGTGACGAACAGGACGGTCTCGTACAAGGTCGAGACGGGCGGCCGGCCGCGGATCGCGCAGCGCAACGCGATCGCCGCGACCAGCGCCGTCGTCGCCGCGGCGACTAGGACGAACGCTGCGCGGTGCAGCGCGGAGCTCGTCGGGCGGATCCACAGGAGCGCCGCGGCCAGGAACGCGAGGCCGAAGAGCGCGTGGCTCCAGCCGATCGGGCTCCAACGGTAGTAGGCGAGCTCGAGCGCGAGCTTCTCGTCTTCGCCACGCGCGTGCGCGAGCTCGGCGCTCGCGGCCTCGGCGGTCACGAAGCCGGCTTCGGCGTCGCCCCCACCGCGCGCGACGCGCTCCCACCCCTCGAGCGCGCGCACGTGGCGCGGATCGACGGCTCCGGCGCCGAAGGCGTCGGAGAGGAGCGACCACGGCGTGAACCACTCCTCGCGCGCGCTCGCCGCGACGGCGGGCGGGAGGTAGCGCAGGCCCTGCGACGCACGCGCGGTCGCGTCGGCGGCGCGCTCGAGGGCATAGAGCGCCTCGAGGTCCGCGCCCGCGGCCGGATCCGCGCTCGACGTCAGCTCCGTGTGCAGCCGAGCGAGCTCCGGAGCGCGCGCGAGCGCGTTCGAGAACGACACGCTCGCCGCCCCGCCGAAGACGGCGCGCACGCGCTCGCCCGCGACGGGCAAGTCCGCGCGCGCCCAGTCGAACGCTCCGCGCAGGCTCTCGAACGCGAACACGTTCTCGGCGAGCGTCACGACCTGCTGTTGCAGCGACGTGCGCAGCTTGGGCTCGATCGCGTCGTACTGGTGCGCGAGCGCGATCAGCTTCGGCACGCCCGGCGCGAGCTCGGCATGGCTCCAGCGGTCGCGCTTCTTCTTGCCTTCGATCGACAGGCCGATCGCTTCGATCGCGTCGGAGTCCTGCACCAGGAAGAGCGGCTCGCGCTCCGCGCGGCGCGGCTGGAAGAACACGTCCAGAAGCCACGCGGTCGCGTCGAGCGTCACGCCGCTCGTCGAAGCGAGGCTGCGCTTCCCCGAAAGCCGCAGGAGCGTGAAGCTCGCGTAGGTCGAGAGCGGTTTGACGCGCCCGCCGTCCTGCAGCGGCAGGCGGCCGGCGAGCTCGAGCGCGTGCTCGGACCACGGTTCGTTGCGCTCCGGGGTCGCGTTGGTCGCGGTCGTTGCCGGCGCGTTCGTCACCGTCGCGGTCGATGCCGGCCGCGCCTCCGCGGCCTCTTGCGCGCCGTGCGCCGCCAGGCCGAGGCCGAAGCACGCCACGCACGCGATCAGGGCGGTTCTCCAGCGAGCGATCATGATCGACGCGCCTCCAGACGCACGTGCCGCACGAGCTTGCGGCCGAAGTGGAAGACGAGCCCGAGCGTGATGACGAGGCACGCGATCAGCGGTTAGGCATCCGACGGGTTCCGCACGACGGCGAAGGTCGAGAACAGCTTGGAGTCCGGCCGCGCGTTCGACGGTCCCCACGACGCCTGGTAGACGACGAGCCCGCCCGAGCGCAGCGGTTGGTTCATCGAGATCGTCAACGGACGAGACGCGCCCGCCTCGACGATCGTGACGTCGCTCTCGAAGGAGCGCGGCATCGCCGTGCCCGGGTGGTCCTCCTTGCGGAAGTCCTCGAGACGGAGCGTGAACGGCAGCGGGTACCGCTCGTGGCGCAGCGCGATCGACCACGTGCGCCCGGCGAACTCGACGCGCAGCGGTTCGCGCTCCGCCGCCCACAGGAGGCCCGCGTGCCGCGCGCCGCTCGAAGGATCGATGAGCGCGACGTGCGCGCCGGCGAGGTTCCGCTCGGCCGTCGTCTCGCGCGGCAGCGCGCGCAGCACGACGCCGTCGACCGCGGGCGTGCCCGGCGCGGTCCCCGCGGGCGCGGGCTCGGCGTTCGCGAGCACGTGACCGACCTCGACCTGGAACGGCAGCTCCGGCGAGGCGAGGCGCGCGGGCGCGTCGCCCGTCGCGAAGCGGAACTGCTCTTCGGGCACGACGAGCTCGCGCACGCTCCCGTCGGATTGGGGCGCCGTGATCGCGATCTCCCAGCGCTGCCAGCTCTCGAAGTGCGCCGCGCTCTGGCCCTCGAAGAGCGTGACGTGACCGTCTTCTGCCCACCACGTCTTCACGAACCCGGAGGCGAGCAGGAGGAGGATGCCCGAGTGCGCGACGAGCACGCCCGCGGTCGCCCATCCGCGGCGCAGCCGCGCGAGACCGCCGACGACGAGGTTGACCGCGAGGAGCCCCATGACGAGCGCGCCGCCGGGCAGCGGGATCGGGACCGGTCCGACGCGCTCCACGAGGGCGAAGGACTCGAAGTAGCGCTTCTGCGCCTCGTAAAGCCCGAGCTCGACCTGCGCGAGCGTGCCGAGCCACGTCAGGAGACCGAGCAGGAGCAGCAGCACGCACGACGTGCCCGTCGACGACGCGATCGTGAGAAACGCTCCGCATGCGGCGCGGACCGGGTTCTGTCGCGTCGACGGCGCGCTCGAGGCCGCTCCAGCGGACGCTTCGACGTGCTCGTCCATCCGATCGACTCGCGCGGACGCCTCCGCGGAGGAGCTCGTCGGGGCGACACCGCGGCGCGCGCGCTTCATCGCGTCACCGGACCTCGTCCAGCGACGCGCAGAAGGCGAGGAACGCGCCGCGCAGCGCGTTCACGCGCTCCTTCGGGCCCGTCATCTTCACGAACACGGACGTCGACGAGCGCGTGCGCGCCACCGCGAGCAGCTTCGCGTCCTGCAGCGGTGCGCCGCTGTCGCGCTTCAGCGCGCCTTCGAGCTCCAAGAGCGCCGGCTGCGCGCCGAGCAGCTTCGCGCGCGGCGCCGCGGCGAGCTCGTCCGAGCTCCACGGCCGCGCGCCGAGCTGTCCGCGCCAGCGGTTCACGTTCGCGAGCTCGCCGCCGGCTTCGCCCGCGAGCGTCGTCACGTAGCACTCGACGAGGCCGCTGTCGTCGGGGAGGAACGTCACGAGCCGCGTCGCGCGCTCCGGTCCGACGCGCCATCCTTCGGGCGCGGTCCAAGTGAGGCGCGCCGGAGCGTGCTCGATGGCCGTCTGCAGCGCGTCCTCGCGCGGCGCAGCCCCCACCGAGGCGTGCGGCATCGCGCCGGCGCCATCGGAGCTCGCATGCGCCGTCGTGCTCGACGAGCCGTCGCTCGTCGCGCGCGTGTTCGTTCCGGCGGAGGAAGTCGAGCCCGTTTGGGAGTTCGAGCTCGCGCTCGTTGGGCCGTTCGATGTGGAGCTCGTGCCCACCTGAGCGCCCGGGTGGTCGCTCGGGCCAGCGCCCTGTGCCTCGCTTCCCTGCGCCGCTCCGCTCCGCGCCGTGCGGAAGGAGCGCGCGAGACCGTGGAACGCGTCGAGCTCCGACGCGAGCGTGCTCGCGGGTCCGATCATCTTCAAGAACGCCGAGCCGCCCGGCTCGACGCGCAGGAGACCGACGAGGCGCGCGCCCGAGACCGCGCCGTCCGCGTTCATGCCTTGGTACGAGCCCGTCGCGTCGAACAGCACCGCCGGCCCGCCGAAGAGCTCGGCGCGCGGCAACGCCTCGACCTCGTCGGGGCCGAGCGGCGCGAGCCCGAGCTGCGTGCGCCAACGGTTCACGTTGGCCGCGAGTCCGCCGCCGTCGCCGCCGAGCAGCGTCAGGTAGCACTCGGCCTTCGCATCGCCCGCGACGCGAAAGCTCGCGACGCGCATCGAGCTCGGCGCGAGCTCGGTCCAGCCGCGCGGTGTGTCCCACGCGAGGCCGCTCGTGCCGGCGACGGACGCGCCCGTCGAGTTCGCGCTTTTCGCGGACGGAGTCGACGCGACGCCGAAGCGCTCGGCCGTGCTCGCGTCGCCCGCGGGCCGGAACGGGCTTTCAACCACGCGCGAGGGCGCGATCGTCTGCACGCTCGACACCTCGCCGCCGCCGCACGCCTGCATGGGGAGCGCCCAAGCGAGCGTCGCCAGCCCGAGCACGCCGCGCGCGCTCCACACAACACCGCTGACACCGCGCGCCGTACGCGCGTTCCGATCTCGTGCTTCCAAGCGCTCTCCTCCCGCGGACATCCGCCCGCGTCCTCGACTGCTCGGGCTGGATCGTCCAAAGGAGCGAGCAGGCTTGAGAGCGCATTGCCGCGCACGTGAGAGTCGCGCTCCGACTTCGATTCCAGATCGCGGGGGTCGAGCTCCGATGAGTGCCGTGCGTCTCGAACGACGCGCGTTGGACCGGCAGGCCGGCGCGGGAGGGAGAAGGATGCAGGGTAGGGATCCAGGACGGCATGGAGTCCGTCCTCGACGCGGCGGCTTCTCGCTCGTCGAGCTGATGATCGCGATCACCGTGCTGCTCGTCGCCGTGCTCGGCACGTTCGTCGCGCAGCTCGCGTCGCACTCGCTCCTGCGCCAATCGCGCGAGACGAACCTCGCGACGGCGGATCTCGCCGCCGCCATGGAGCAGATGCTCGTCCTGCCCGCGGACCAGATCCCGCTCGCCGGACGCTTTCCGCCCGGTCAGCCGATCGCGGCGTTCGACGGACTGCACCTCGCGAACGAGCGCATCGTGCCGACCTATCCGGGCTTCACCGGCCCGACGCCGCCCGATCCGCTCCCGATCGTGCTCACGCTCACGTTCGACGACTCGAAGGGCCGCCAGCGCGTTCTCCGCCTGGCGAGCATGAAGACGCGATGAGACAGCGACGACGTTCCGGGAGCGGCTTCAGCCTGGTCGAGATGACGATCGGCGTCGCCGTGCTGTTCGTGCTCGGCGCGGGGCTCACGTTGTCCATGACGAGCTTGCGGCGTCTGACGCAGGCGAGCAGCACGGACGCGAAGCTCCAGGACGAAGCGTCGCGCGCCCTCGCCGCGATCACGCGGGACTTGCGGCGCTCCGGCTTCGTCGTCCCGGACGGCGTGCACGCCTTCCCGTACGTGTTCGCGGACGGCGACGCGACCGGCGACTTCTCGGAACACGCGCACGCCCCGGCGAGCCACGCGGCGCAGGCCGGCGACGCGGACTTCGGCCCCACGCGCGAGATCGTGTTCCTGCTCCCGCAGGACCTGGACGACGACGGGGATCCCGACACCGGCCTCCTTCCCGACGGGCGGCCGGACCTGGACGCGTCCGGCGACCTCGTGTGGAGCGTCGACGAGATCAGCTTCGTGCTCGTGACGGGCGCCGACGGCGTCAACGTCCTCGAGCGACGCGTGAACGCCGCGGACGGACGCTCCGTCGCGCGCAACGTCGAGCGCGTGACCTTCGACACCAGCGCCGAGGATCCCGTCCTCGTCCCCTTCGGTGCCGTGCGCGTGCGGTTGTGGTTGCGCCAGCTCGACGAGCGCGGCGCGCTCCACCGCCACGTCGTGGAACAGACCGTTCGTCTGCGGAACGGATGAGGGAGATGAAATGAAGATCAGGACTCGGAACCAGCGCCGTGGTCGGCGCGGCGTGGCGCTCTTGTACTCGGTGATGGCGGCGTTCTCGGCGGCGGGGATGGTGACGGTGCTGCTCGCGCTGTCGCACTCCTCCGATCGTGTGTCCGGCGTCCAACGCTATGGAACGCAGGCGCGCTTCCTGTCCGAGGGCGCCATCGAGGCGGCCAAGAAGGAGATCCAGACCGCCGTGGCGAACTGGCGCGTCATGCCGACGACGGGCTCGATCACGCTCGACGGACGGACGTCGACGTACACGATCGCGCCGACCGGCTTCACGAGCACGATCACGGACGAGGCGGGCATCCAGACCTTGGTCACGGCCTACGAAGTACAAGCCGTGTCCAACGTCCAGGGCCACCAGGCCGTCGCGCGGCGCATCCTGAACGCCGAGGCGACGCCGCTCTTCCAGTTCGCCGTGTTCTACACCGACGACCTCGAGGTGATGCCCGGACCGGACATGACGCTCTCGGGGCGCGTCCACTCGAACCGCGACATGTACCTCGGCTCGAACTCGACGCTCACGATGAACACGAACTACGTGCGCGCCGTCGGGAACGTCTACCGCAATCGCAAGGACGACCCGAGTCAGTCGCCGGGCAACGTGCGCATCCGCCAGTGGGTAGCGAACCCGTGGGACGCGAGCGAGCCGCTCTCCTACGTCTCGATGAACAGTCGCAGCCAGATGAACAACCTCGGCGTGGCGACGACGAGCGGCTACGACTCGCGCTTCACGACGGGCTTCGACGCGGGCGGCGACGGCTCCTTCACGGATCCGGGCGACTGGCTGCCGTGGGGTCCCGGGGCGATCGAGTACTGGCAGCAACCGGACGGCTACACGAACGGAGCGGGGCACACGGTCCGCACGTCCGACCAGGGCGCGACCGAGGCCGTCACGCCGAACATCGGCTCCATCTCGATGTTCGAGACCGACGCCGCCGGCGACCACGTGTGGAACGCGGCGACGAACACGTACGTCGCATGCGCGCCCGGGACGGGCACGCACAAGAAGGGCTACTACCACTCGCAAGCGGGCCTCTCGATCGTGACGAAGGCCGACGGCACGTGGCGTGCGTACGACGCGAACGGCGTCGACGTGTCGACGGCGGTCGCCAGCGCGGTGACCGTGGTCGACAACGCGATGTACGACGCGCGCCAGGCGAACAACACGACGACGCGCATCCGCGTCACGCAGATCGACGTGGCAGCGCTGGGCGCGACCGGAGTGTTCCCGGCGAACGGCCTGATCTACGCCGCGCACTACGGCGAGGGCACCGGCACCGCGGCGAAGGGCATCCGGCTCACGAACGGAGCCGAGCTCCCAGGCCGCCTCACCGTGGTCAGCGAGGACCCGATCTACGTCAAGGGCGACTACAACACCGTGAACAAGAAGGGCGCGGCCGTGATCGCGGACGCGGTCAACCTCTTGTCGAACGCGTGGAACGACACGAAGACGCGCGGCCGGCTCCCGACGGCGTCGAACACGACGTACAACCTCGCGATGATCTCGGGCAACCAAGGCTCGAGCGTCGGGAACTACAACGGCGGCCTCGAGAACCTCCCGCGCTTCCACGAGAACTGGAGCGGTCGCGCGTGCACGATCCGCGGCGCGTTCGTGAACACCTGGCAGAGCCGGTACGCGACGGGCGCGTGGGTCTACGGCGGCGATCGCTACACGGCCCCCAACCGCAACTGGTCCTACGAGACCGCGTACAACAGCGTGGCGAACCTGCCGCCGTACACGCCGATGGCCGTGTCGGCGCGCGACGTCGTCAGCTGGTGATCGGGTCGGTTCAGACGGGCACGGGATCGAGCGAGCGTCCTGGGAACGCTCGCTCGATCGCTTCCGGCGCGCCGTGTCGTGCAAGCACGCCCGCCAGCACGTCCCGGTAGTCGTGCGCGACCGCGAGGTCGCCGGGCCCGATGAGCGACCGATCCCCGAGCCCGGGCCAACGGACGTGGAGCCCGGAGAGCCGCTCCCCCCGTGGTCGGGAGCCGTTCTCGCGGCGGCGGCGGGGGGACGCTGGTCGGCGGGGCGGGGCGGGCGGTGTCCTGCACGAAGGACGTCCGTCGATCGTGATCGGCGGGGGCCGACAGCCTGGACGGAGGGGATCGGCCGACCGCTCGGCGGCTTACCGTCGGGCGGGGTACGGCCCGTGCTCGGGACGGTGCGGCGGCCGGGCGATGCGTTCCGGGCGCCAGCGTCGCGGGCGCTCGATCAAGGTGGGCGGAGCTCGGCGAGCCGTTCACGCGCCCGCACCGTCTCGTCGTCGGCCAGCAGCTCGCCGAGCGAGCGCAACGCCGTGGCCGTCGGCGCGCCGCGCAGGCTCTCCGGGAGCTGCGCACCGAGCGCGATCGCCTGCAGCGGCGACGCTCGCCCCGGCTCGTCGCGCGCAACCACCGCCCGATCCAGCCGCCGGCGACGGACGTCCCGCCGTGCTCCATCAGGTCCTGCGCGTCGAAGTGCGAGCGCGTCTCGTCGTCGCTGCCGCACGCGTGCACGACCGCGAGGCGGCCTTCGTGGAACAGCGGGTGGAGCTCCGCCAGCTCGCGGGAACGCGAACCGGTCGTCGAGCGCGAGCCCGTCCCGCTCGCGCAAGGCGAGCCTCGGCCGCGCTCGATGGTAGTCGTCGTCGCGACCGGCGGGACGAGCGGAGTCCGTCCGGCGGCGGAAAACGACGACGAGCGCGCGCGCGTCGTCGTCCATGTTCGAAGGGTCGTTCTGCATGCTCAGAAACGCTGGAAGGACGGTGCGGCCAGCGCGAGGCCGAGGTCGACGGTGCCCGTCTCCTCGCCGACGAGCAGACGACGCTCGTGCTCCGACGGAGCGCGTCCGAGGACGTGCGCGAGGAGCGCCTGCTCGCCGCTCCGGAGCCCGGCCGTCGCGCGCGCGCCCATGGGCCGGCGCGCTGGCGAGCTTCCAGCGCCACAAGAGCGCCCCTTGCCATGCCGACGACTCGAGCGGCGGGCCATCGGGCGTCGGATGCTGGAACGGAGCGTGGCCCATTCGGGCGAGGTAGGCGCACAGCGCCGGCCGCGCCGTGACGCGTCGGTCGCGCGGAGGATCAGCGAGGTAGAAACGGCCTGACGGCGCCGCGCAGCCTGCGGCTCGTGCCAGGAACTCGGGACGCGCGAAGAGCGCGCGCAGCGTCGCGCGGACGTCGCCGTCGCGCGCTGACGGCGGCACATCCTCGGGGGCGGCTGTCGGCGAGGAAGCGCGCAGGCGGGCGACGGGCGCGCGGTCGACGGATGTCGCGCGACGACGTCGAGGAGCTGGTGCGCGTCGCGTTCGCCTTGTCCGGCGGGAAACGCCACGCCGAGCACGACCTTCGCGCCGTCGTCGTGCGCCTCGCGCCGGAACTCGACCTGCGCCTTCCGCAACCCGCTCTTGTCCCGCACGGTCCAGCCGGTCGCAGCGCGCGGCCTCCGCGTCCCGCGTGTAGCCGCTGGACGCCCAGGGGGAGCGGCGGGCGTCGGGCGCGTTTCCGTCGTCCACGCGGGCGCGCCGGGGGGGGGGTTCGCCTGGAGCTGTCGTTGAAATGGTCCCCAGCTCGCGACGACCGCAGCGCCCGGGAGGGGGCGATTCGACAGACCGCGGCTTGACGGGGGTGGGAGCGAGCGGCGACGTCGCGCTCGCCTGATCCGAGCCGCGGCTCGGTTGCTGGAGCTGGGGCGGGGGGGGGGCCCGGTGGCGGCGGGGCCGAGCGGGTCCTGCCCTTGCGAGGCGGGCGCGGCTGCAGCCCGACCAGGAGGCCGTCGATGCGGGGGAGGCGACGACCCGGCCCGGGAGCCGATCAAGCAGAGGAGGCCGACCACGAGCAGCACGCCGATCACCGGGATCTGCACGACGGGATGCGGCGCGACCTTCGAAAGGACGACTCCGATCGCGATCGTCGGCGCGAGCACGGCGAACGGGTCGCCAGGGAAGAGCGCGAACGCTCCGACCCAGTGGGCGACCAGCACGAGGTAGACGCCCAGCACGATCAGGGTCCAGAACAGGATGTCGGCGAAGATCATGGCGAGGACTCCACGACGGTCACGAACGAACGGAGCGCGCCGCCGAGATCGGGCAGCGCCTCGAGGGCCTGGGTTCCGGAGACGAAGCGCGGCGCGCGCGGCACGCTGCGCGGGAGCGCGGCGAGCTGGTCCAGGCCGAGGCGCGCGAACGCATCGAAGGCGGCGCGGTCGGGCCAAGCGCAGTGCAAGCCGAGGAGCAGCGCGGCGAGGCTCGCGGCCAGGGCGAGCACTCGCGGCCCTCTGCGCGGCTCTGCAACCGTCCGCCGTGCTGCGTCGGGCTTGGTCGAACCGCACGGCGCGCGCGAGGCGTTCGAGTTCGGCGGCGTCCGCAGCGCGATCGACGCTCGCGCCCCGGCGCGCGGCGGCCGCGAGCCTCGCCCAGCGTTCGTCGAACTCAACCACGCAGGCCCTCCCCGCGCCGCGCCGCGACCGCGCGCAGCCGAAGGCGAGCTCGGAACGCGCGCACCTTGACGAGCGCTCGACTCCAGCCCGTCAGCGCCGCCACTTCCGCACTCGAGCGCCCTTCCAGGTCGACGAGGGTGAGCACGAGCCGGTCTTCGGGCGGCAGCTCCGCGAACAGGACGTCGACGAGCTCGCGCGCACCGAGCTCGTCTTCCACGGCCGGCTCGCGCTCCGTCGCCAAGAACTCGAGCCAGGGCGCCGCTGCCTCCGAGATCGGGATCGACGCCGACCGCCGTGCTTCGCCGCGCAGCGCGTCCTTGCAGGTATTCACGGCGATGCGCGCGACCCAAGGCTCGAAGGCCTTCTCGGCGCGGGGCTCGTAGTGGTGCAGATGGGCGAACATCTTGATGAACACGTCCTGCGTCAGGTCCTCGACCGTCACGCTCCGCGGTCGGTACGCGCGGACGATGCGACGCACCAGCGGATGGCAAAGGGCGATCAGCGCGCGCGACGCCTCGGGGTCCCCCGCCAGCACGCGCTCGAGGCACGCGTCAAGGTCGGTATCGGGCTCGGGCACACTCTGCGCCGGGGACTGCGCCGGCCTTGGGAGAACGCCGGCCGCGCCGTCGCGGTTACACGTTTTTGGAAATGGCGTGCCCGGAGCCGGTCGTTCGAGCGGGACGGTCCGAGGGGTGCGGAAGCGAGAGGCAGCGCTCACGGCGGGGCTGCGCGCCGCCGAGGGCTCCGTTCGACCGATCTCCCGGACTTCGGCGTGCTCCACGGCTTCGAGCCTACGCCGCGCACCGGCTCCTGCCTGCAAGCGAGCGAGAATCGCTCGGTGCCGCGCCTCAGCGAGCTTCAGGGCATCTCGAGCACGACCTCGCCGATCCCGAACAGACGATCGCCTCGAGGCTTCCCGACCATCCGCACCTCGATCGCGCGGACCTCGATCGACTTCTCGAGGACGAGCTCGCCGCCGCTCGGACCGAGCACGATCCTCCGCGCGGGCTCGGCGTTGAGCACGACGTCGACCTCCGGCGGCGCGACGAGGCGCGCAGGCGTCCGCGGCGCGAGCTGCGGCGGCTCGATGCGCAGGCGCAGCGCGCGCAGCGGCTGCCGCACGACGATGCGCAGCACCGCGTTCGCGTCCTTCGGGTCGGCGATCCACGGCGTGCGCGGGTCGTCGTCGATGGCGAAGCGCGCGCCGAAGTCGCTGAACTCGAACCCGAAATCGCCGCGCAGGGCGCTCGACGTCGTCGCCACGGCGCGCGCGGCCGCGAGCGCGCTCGGACGGCGCTCGCGCAGCACCGTCGGCGGCGGGAGCGCGTTCCGCACGTCGACGACGAGCACGCCGGACGTCACGACGCGCACGGGGCCGAGCGCGTCCTCCGGGCTCCCCCTCCTGGGCCGCGCGGGCTCGTTCGCCGGTGTCCGTGCCGGAGCGCGCAGGTGCACGCGCGCGCGCAGCGCGGCCTTGCCCGGCGGGAGCGTCGCGCAGTCCACGTCGAAGCGCTGCGTGCCCGCGGGACGACTCGGATCGCCGAGCACGACCGCGATGGGCACCTCGGACGCGAGGTACTCGACGCGCACGACGCGCAGGCCCGCGCCGCGCTCGTCGGGCCACTCGCACTCGGCGCGCAGGGCGGGCGAGAAGCCCTCGATCGAGAGCCGCACGGGCCCGTCGCCGTCCGCCGCGAACCACACGGGGCCCGCGAGCACGGTGCCCGTCGCCTGGACCTTCGTCTCCCCCGGCTCCACCGTGCGCGGCGCGACGGAGTGCGTCGCGCGGCGCAGGAAGAGCAGCGCGAACAGCGTCGCCTCGCGCTCGAACGTCCCGTTCCATTCGCCCGCGCCGTCCTGCGTGTCGAGCAGCACACGCGCGCCCTCCGTGTACCAACCGTGGTCTCCCACCTGCTCGACGCCCGCCAGCGCGCCTGCGCGTTCGAGACCGTAGAGATAGTAGTGGAGCCAGCCGCTCATGCCCGGGTTCTGCGCGACGCTGAAGTGCTCGTCGAGCCAGCGCCAGCCCGCCGCCCGCGCGCGCGGGAGCTCGCGCTCGAGCACGGCGTCGAGCGAGCGCGCGCGCAGGAGCTCGGTCTCGCAGATCGCGAGCGTCCCGATGCCCGCCGTCGTCATCGAACCCGTCGTCCCCTCCGCGGTCGCGGTGTACGCGAAGCCGCCGTCGCGCGTCCGGTACGCGAGCACGGCGCGCGCGAGCCGCGTCCAGACCGCGGGCGGGATCTCCACGCCGCTCCGCTGCGCCGCGCGCAACCCGAGCGCCGCGTACTGGGTGTTCGAGAGGTCGCCGCCGCCGGGATAGCCCCAGTCACCGGCCTTCTCCTGCGTCGCGACGAGCTCGCGCGCGAGGTCCTCGATCCAGGCGCGTTGTCCATCGGGATCGATCGCTTGGAGCGCGAGGAGCATGCACGCGCGGTCGTACGTGCCCTCCATGCGATCGAAGGCGAGGCGCGCGACGAGCCGCTCGACGACCGCGTGTTCGGGCGCGACGCCGGACTTCACCAGCGTGTAGGCCGTCAACGCGCGCAGCCCGGCGCGATCGACGAGCTCGGGCCCCGTGCGCGCATCGACGCGCCCGCGGCCGAAGCCGTCGGAGTAGAGCCGCAGGAGGTGCTCGACGCCCTTCGCGATGGCTTCGTCGATGCGCGCCTGCGTCACGTCCCCCGCGCGCGCCGGCACGAGGAGCGTGCACACCGCCGAGACGATCGCGAGGAGACGGATCGACATGGTTCGGAGTCTAGACGTCGCTCGAGCCTGCCCGTCGACGAGGATCGTCCGGAGACCCGCCGCCGGCCGGTCTATCGCCGGACCGTGACGCGGTTTCGCTGTCGCCCTGCGCACCCGCGGCGGATCTTGCCTTTGCCCGTGGGCCCGAGGCGAGGCCGCGTCTCGTTGCGGACGTTCGAGCGAAGTCGCACCGCGCGCCGGGAACCGACCGCCCATCGGACACATCGCCTGCCGGCCTCATCCCAGGGGCCCCGCGCGCGACGGACTGTCTTCGATCACGACTCGAGCGCGAGCCCGCGCACGGTGACGAAGCCCCAGCGGTCGGTCGAATCGTCGCGGACCTCGAGCCGAAGGCGCTCGCCACGGTACGGCTCGAGCATCCAGCGGAGCTCCAATTCGCGGTCGTTCGTCCGCGGTCCGCGAGTCTCGCGCAGCACCTCGTCGCCTCGCATCAGGCGCACGCTCTCTGTGCCGCCCTTGACGAAGCCGCGCAGGAGCCGTGCGTCGCGCGGGACCGTGAACTCCTGGTGGAGCCGTCCGCGCACGGCGTCTCCCAGCGGCTTCACGTAGGTCGTGAGCTCCCACGCGCCGTCCGGGCGGCGAGCGAGCGCGAACGCGTCCCCCTCCGCCGTCCAGCGCTCGAGCGTGCCCGTCGCGAAGTCCGCGTTCGCGAGCGAGCTCCCCGCGCTGGGAGTGCGCACGCGCGGCGCGGTCCAGGCGCCACCGGGCCGGGTCAGCCGCGTGCGGAGCACGTGCACCTGGTACGGGTTCCAACTCGACAGCGTGTAGACGAGCTCGACGCCGGCCTCCGTCTCGGATGACCAGCGCGGAACGAGGTACGGGCCGTACTCCCCGCCGAAGTCCTCTTCGCGCCCGGGTTCGGAGAGACCGTCGTCGAAGCCCGCGGCGCTCGTCTTCCGATGGAGGAAGTAGCCGTAGCCTCGGTCGCGCTCGGGATCGAAGATCACGAGCGGCGCGCTCCACGGCCCGCGCGGATCGCGCGCGGCATGGAGGACGATCCCGCGCGGATCAGCGCTGTTGTACGCGAGGAACCACGGACCGTCGGCGCCGACGCGGCGCACCGAGAGCTCTCCCGCCGAGTTCGTGGCGACGATCGGTTGCGCGTCCTCCTCCTTGCCGGGCGCGTCGAGCGCGGGCCAGTACCGCCACTTCGCGCGGTTCCCCACCTCGGACACGGGCACGCGCGCGAGGTAGATCGCGCTCTTGCGATACGTGCCGGTCCCGAAGATCCACAAATCGGCGCCGTCGCGCGCCACGCTCACGTTCAGGAACTTCGCGCTCGCGACGCTGTGGTCGAGCTCGAGCTCGGCGAACTCGAGCTTGCGCGTGTGCGCGAGGATCGAGTGCGAGTGGACGCCGCGCTGCGCGTCCCAACCGCCGTCGAAGAAGACGTACGTGCGATCGCCGACGGCGAACCCCTCGACCGGCACGTTCATCCCGCCGAGCTGCATCGACTTCGGCGCGAGCGGGAAGAAGCGCTTCCCGTCCCGCGTTAGCCACGTCAACGGCGCGGGCCCCTCGTCACCGAGCGGGCCGAGCCGCGCGAACGCGACGGAGTCGGCGTCCCAGTCCTTCCGATCGAGCGTCCACGAATCGCCGAACAGGAACACGAGCCTGCCGCCGGCCTCGAAGCTGACGCCGAGGTCCGTCCCGGCCAGACCGACGCGCTCGCAGCCGGTGGTCAGGCGACCGACGTAGGTGGTCGAGTCGAGTTGGAAGCTGGGAGGAGCGCCGCGATCGGACGCCGGTTCCGTGCCCTGCGGCGCGCCGAACGCGCGGAGCCGCGGCAGGGGCGCGACGAATCCAAAGGCGAGGAGGAAGGCGAGCGCGGCCATGGTTCCGGCCAGCTTAGCGCGACGAACCCCTCGGTCACCCGGACTCGGTCGGCGCGCGCGTCCTCCGAGCGCCCC
The DNA here is from genome assembly GCA_016714045.1 of Planctomycetota bacterium. Classification (GTDB taxonomy): domain Bacteria; phylum Planctomycetota; class UBA1135; order UBA1135; genus JADJNY01. The sequence continues at coordinate 152,634 of JADJNY010000004.1, forward strand.
GCTCGCTGCTCCGCTGGAGCGGGCTCCACGCCCACTGCGCCCGGGTGCGCCCGCTCGGAGGACCCGTCGCAGAGGCGAGAGTCGCGCGCGCCGGACCGCGGGGCGGCGGAAAACCCCTCGACTCCGCGCTCCGGCGTTCCGATGCATGAACGGCCCGCATCCAAGCGCGACGCATGCTCCCCATCCCCTCTCACCTGCGCGGCGGCATCGACCTCGGAGGCACGAAGATCCAGGCGGTCGTGCTCGACGCCGAACACCGCGTCCTGGGTGAGCATCGCTTGCCCACGCCGACCGAGCACGGCCCCGCCTCCGTCGTCACCGCGATGGCGAGCGCGCTCCGTGCGGCGGCCGGCGCGGCGAAGGTCGACGTGCGCGCGCTGGCGGGCGTCGGCGTCGGCACGCCCGGCGCCGTCGATCCGCGCGCGGGCACCGTCGCCGGGGCGAAGAACCTCTCCGGCTTCGACGGGAACGTGCCGCTCGCCGCGCTGCTCGCGAAGGAGCTCGGCGCGCGCGTCGAGCTCGGCAACGACGTCGGCGTCGCGCTCGACGGCGAAGCGCAGCTCGGCGCGGGCAAGGACCTCGCGTCGTTCGTCGGCGTGTGGTGGGGCACGGGCATCGGCGGCGGCGTCGTGCTGAACGGACAGCGTTGGCTCGGCCGCAGCGCCGCGGGCGAGCTCGGACACATGGTCGTCAAGCTCGGCGGCGCCCGCTGTCCGTGCGGCCGACGCGGATGCGTCGAAGCGTACGCCGGCCGTCGCGCGATGGAGCTGCGCGCGCGCAAGCTCGCCGCAAGGGGCCGAGGCACGAAGCTCTTCACGATCATGGAGAAGAAGGGCCTCGAGCGTCTGACGAGCGGCGTCTTCGCGAAGGCGCTCGAGCAGGACGATCCGCTCGCGCACGCGCTCGTCGAGCGCGCGATCGCCGCGCTCGGCGCAGGTCTCGCTTCGGCCGTGAACCTGCTCGACGTCGAAGGCGTCGTCGTCGGGGGCGGACTCGGCACACGCCTCGGCGCGCCCTACGCCGCGAAGCTCGCCGATGCGATGCAGCCGCACCTCTTCGTGCCCTCGCGCCCGCCGCACGTCCGCGTCTCCCACCTCGGCGATCTCGCCGGAGCGATCGGAGCGAGCCTCCTCGTCACCCGCGCACGCCCCGACTGAGTCAGACCTTCGAGACGCTCGCGCACCGCACGCCCTCCGTTCCCGCCGCCACGATGCTGCGGAACCACTCTCACCGGAAGTGTCGTCGCACGGCGGCCGTCTCTCGTCACCGCGCGCTCGTCGCTGCGCCACGACCCGCGAGCGACCTCACGCCGCCCGCCCCCAATCCCTACCGTGCACGGAAGCTCCGCGCACCGAGCGTCCCCGGCAGCCCGGTCGCGGCGTGACCGGGCTCCCATCAGCCGCGGCCAATCGCTCCTGGCCAGCCGGCGCTACGTAAGCGGCACGCTCTTCCGTGCGCGGAACCTCCATGAGTTCGCGCTTCCCCACCTTGGGCCTTTTCGGGGGTCCGAGTAGGCTCGCACGGTGCTCAGCCTCATTTGAAGACCGTCCTCTGCCGAGTTGTCTGCTCATGTCCACGCCCCGCACCCTCCTTCGTTCCTCAACAGCTTTCGTCCTCTTGCTCACCGTCGCGTGCGGCGGCGGCAGCTCGAGCGACGGCCCGATCGCCGTCGGCGACGCGCCCGTCATCGGCACCCACCTCTCTCAGACCGCGATCGAGCAGCAGCAAGTCGAGCTCGGTGAGCTCCTCCTCGCCGGTCGCGAGCTCTTCCTCGCGAACTTCAACGAGCTCGACGGCGGCGGCCGCCCCGAAACGACGGGCACCGGTGTCGCGCGCGCGCGCCGCGAGTTCCCCGAGAACTTCAACCGCATCTCCGGCCCGGATGCGAACTCGTGCGCCGGTTGTCACAACAAACCGTTCGCGGGCGGCGGCGGCGACAACGTCGCGAACGTGTTCGTGCTCGGCCAGCGCTTCCCGTTCGTCAACTTCGACGGCGGCGAGGGCGACGGTTCGCAATCGCACTTCCTGAACGACGTCGCGAACGAGCGCAACACGCTCGGCATGTTCGGCGCGGGCTTCATCGAGCTCCTCGCGCGCGAGATCACGACCGACCTGCAGGCGATCCGCGCCGACGCGATCGCGCAGGCGGCGCTCGCGGGCACGGACGTCACACTGCCGCTCTCGAGCAAGGGCGTCGCGTACGGGACGATCACCGCGCACGCGGACGGATCGCTCGACACGAGCGGCGTCCTCGGCATCGACGCGGACCTCGTCATCCGTCCCTTCCATCAAAAGGGCGTCGTCGTGTCGCTGCGCGAGTTCACGAACAACGCGATGAACCACCACCACGGCATGCAGTCGACGGAGCGCTTCGGCCTCGGCGACGACGCCGACAACGACGGTGTCGTGGACGAGCTCACGGCCGGCGACATCACCGCCGCGACGCTGTGGCAGGCGACGCTCCCCGCTCCGGGCCGCGTCCTCCCGAACTCGGGCACCGCGATCGCCGCCGCGAACCACGGCGAGCAGCTCTTCACCACGCTCGGCTGCGCGACCTGCCACGTGCCGGAGCTCGTGCTCGAGAGCCCGGTCTTCACCGAGCCGAACCCGTACAACCCCGCGGGCAACCTGCGGCTCGCCGACGTCGGCGTGGAAGTGTCCGTCGACCTGACCGCCGAAGGTCCGGGTCCGCACCTGCCGCGCGAAGTCGACGGCTCCGTGATCGTGAAGGCGTACACGGACTTCAAGCGCCACGACATGGGCCCGGTCTGCGACAACGAGGCGCTCGTCCAAGGCGGCGTGCCGACCGAGTTCTTCCTCACGCGCAAGCTGTGGGGCACCGCGAACGAGCCGCCGTACATGCACCACGGGCGCGCGCTGACGCTCAGCGAGGCGATCCTGATGCACGGCGGTGAAGCGCAGACGGCGCGCGACGATTTCGCGGCGCTCTCGTCCGACGACCAGAACGACGTCGTCGAGTTCCTGAAGACGCTGCAGATCCTCCCGCGCGACGCGACGTCGAACGAGATCCTCGGCCCCGCGTCGGGCGTGATCGGCGACGAGCCGGCGGTGCTCGCGCACGTGGACCAGGCCGACGTCGACGCGGGCGCGTACTCCGCGGACGGGCTCTTCAACCTCGGCAAGGTGCTCTTCGACGCGAGCTTCAACACGCTCGACGGCGCGGGCCGGCCCGAAACGACGGGCACCGGCGGCACGCGCCTCCCGCGCTCGATGCCCGAGAACTTCAACCGCATCTCGGGCCCGGACGCCAACTCGTGCGCCGGTTGCCACAACATGCCGCGCTCGGGCGGCGGTGGGGACAACGTCGCGAACGTGTTCGTCCTCGGACAGCGCTTCCCGTTCGTCAACTTCGACGCCTCGAGCGAGGGCGACAACAACGAGGCGCACTTCCTCGAGAACGTCGCGAACGAGCGCAACACGCTCGGCATGTTCGGCGCGGGCTTCATCGAGCTGCTCGCGCGCGAGATGACGACGGAGCTGCAGGCGCTGCGCGACGACGCTTCGACGCAGGCGCAGGGCAGCGGCGACCCCGTCACCGTCCAGCTCGTCACGAAGGGCGTCAGCTTCGGCTCGCTGATCGCGAACGCGAACGGCTCGTTCGACACGACCGGAGTCGAGGGCGTGAACACCGACCTGATCGTGCGTCCCTTCCACCAGAAGGGCGTCGTCGTGTCGCTGCGCGAGTTCACGAACAACGCGATGAACCACCACCACGGCATCCAGACGGCCGAGCGCTTCGGCCTCGGCGTCGACTCCGACAACGACGGCCTGAGCGACGAGCTCACGCCGGGCGACGTCACGGCGGCGACGATCTACCAGGCGATGCTCGCGGTCCCCGGCCGCGTCCTGCCGTCGAACGCGCGCAAGCTCGCGTCCGTCGAGCTCGGTGAGGAGCTCTTCACGACGGTCGGCTGCGCGACGTGCCACGTGCCGACGCTGCGGCTCGAGAGCCCGATCTTCTCCGAGCCGAACCCGTTCAACCCCGTCGGCAACCTGCTCGTCACGGACGTGCCGCAGCCGTTCGAGCTCGACCTGACGACCGCGGGCGCGGGCCCGCACCTGTCGCGCGAGACGGACGGCTCCGTGCTCGTGCCGGCCTACACCGACCTGAAGCGCCACGACATGGGTCCGGAGCTCGACAACGAAGCGCTCGTGCAGGGCGGCGTGCCGACGAGCCAGTTCCTGACCAAGAAGCTGTGGGGCTTCGCGAGCGAGCCGCCCTACCTCCACAACGGCCGCGCGCTGACGATCGACGAAGCGATCCGGAAGCACGGCGGCGAAGCGGAAGCGGTGCGCGACGCGTACCTCGCGCTCAGCGAAGCGCGCCGGAAGAGCATCGTCGACTTCTTGAAGACGCTGCAGACGCTGCCGGAGAACAGCCCGATCGAAGTGACCGAAGACTGATTCGGTCGCCGACTCCGTCCGCTCTCGGACTCCCCCACTCCGCCCGCCTCGCGCGGGCGGAGTCGTTTCGACGCAGCGCTCGCCGTGCGGAGTTCGGAGATGGGGCTCCTGAATAACACCCCGGCCTCGTCCAGGCCGAATCACACCCACCCCGACAGAACCACGCGGAGTCTGGAGCCATGATGCTCGCACTCTGGTTCCCGCTGTTCGCCGCGCTGCAAGGTTCGTGGGCCCGCGGCCTCCACTTCCCCGGCCTCCATTCCAGTTTCCCGGAGCGGGCCGAGGTCGCGCTCGAGTACGACGATCACTCGGGAGAAGGCCCCGCGCTCTTCGTGGGCGGCCGCTTCGACGGGATCGGAACCGAGCTGACGTCGAACCTCGCGCGCTGGCACGGCGACCGTTGGTCGAGCCTCCCTGCCACTCCGAACGGCGTGGTGACTTGCCTGCAGCCATTCGACGACGGCCATGGCGAGGAACTCTTCGTCGGCGGAACCTTCACGAGCATTGGCGGGCTGCCCGTGCACTCCGTCGCCGCATGGAACGGAGCGAGCTGGCGGGCCATCGGGGACTCGCTCGGTGAGGTCGTGTTCTTCCTCGTCCACGACGACGGCGGCGGTCCTGCGCTCTACGCGCTCAATCGTCAGCCAATCCCTGGTTTCGGGTCCTACGTTGCCCGGTGGGACGGGCAGAACTGGCAACCCGTGGGCTCGTCCTTTGGAATGGACGTGCGAGCCGCGTGGAGCGTGCCCGCGGGGTCGGGCCGCGAGCTCATCGTCGATTTCATCGCCCTGGGGCAGCATTTTGCTCGGTTCTTCGGCCGATGGAACGGGACGGACTGGGAGGCGGTCGACCTCCCTCCCGGAAACTGGAGCATTCGGCCCCCGAATCGAAACGAGACGGATTTCCTCGCCGTCGACGAAAGCTCTGGCGACGTCCAGACCTACTCGAATGGCGCTTGGCATTCGCTCGGTAACCTCGGTGCCGGCATCAAGCATTTCGCGCGGATCGACGTCGGGACCGGGTCGGCACTCTACGCGTTGAACGAGGACTGGCACTCGGATGGGTACGCGACGATCACGGCGTGGCTGCACGACGGCACGCAGTGGCAGCAGCTCTTCCAGCACGCGAACCTGCCGCCCTTGGGCCACGAGGACACGTTGCTGGCCGTCCGTCTGCGTAGAGGCCCGAACGACGTCGAGTTCATCGGCGGCGGCAGCTCCTTCTCGAGCTGGGGCTCCGCGGGTTCGAAGCTCGCGATGCTCGCGAGCGATGGCATGCACCGACCGGGAGTCGGTCAAGGCTTGTTCACGAGCGGTCTCCAAGGAACGGTCTTCGACTCCGGCAGCGGCCCCGCGCTCTATGTTCCGAGTAATGAAGTCACGCAGGCCGGCCAGTCCCTCTGGCGCATGAAGCGGCACGATGGGCGGGGTTGGACGACCGTCCCGGTGCTCGACGATCCGAACGTCCACTTCATGTGTTCGACCGTGTACCGCGATCCTCAGGGGACCGCGCTCTGGGTCGGCAGGCTCACGCCAAGTCACTCGCTCTTGCGCTTCGACGGGACGAACTGGAGCGAGCCGTTCGGCTCCGTGCAGGGTCCCGTCTCGGCGATCGGCGCGTTCGATCTCGGCTCTGGGCCCGAACTTTGTGTCGCAGGAGCCGCCCCGCTCGTTGGGTCGCCCTCGACAGTGAGCAAATGGAACGGCACGTCGTGGACAGGACTGGGTCCAGCAGGCGGCGGATACGTGGAACATCTCGCCGCGTTCGACGACGGCGGCGGCCCCGCGCTCTTCGCCGCGGGGGTCCTGTGGTTGGCGCCCCCGATCGCCGAGCCCATCGCGCGGTGGAATGGCACCAGTTGGAGCCGGCTCGGCTCCGTGCCGCTCGGCCAGCTCTACATTCGGGCGGTTCAAGTTCACGACGACGGCACGGGCGAGGCGCTCTACATCGCGGGCCAATTTCAATCGGTCGCAGGCGTGCCCGCGCAAGGCATCGCACGCTGGAACGGCACGAGCTGGAGCGGGCTCGGCGGAGCGTGCAACGGCGCGGTCACCTCGCTCACCGTGTTCGACGACGGCACCGGGCCCGCGCTCTACGCAACCGGCTCGTTCACGCAGATCGGCGGCGGCGCCGCGAGCCATCTCGCGCGCTGGAACGGCACGTCGTGGAGCGAGTTCGGCGGCGGGTTGCACTCGATGCCGGGTCACGGAAGCTACGGCTCGAGCCTCGTCGTGTTCGACGATCACCTGGGCGGCGGACCGACGCTCTGCGTCTTCGGCTGGTTCCAGCGCGCCGGCGACGTCGTCTCCGTGGGCTTCGCGCGCTGGGGCCGCGTCGTCGGCGCGCCGAGCTCGTTCTGCGACGGCAGCGGCGACACCACGATCACCCCGTGCCCGTGCAACAACCACGGAGCGCGCGGCCGCGGCTGTGCGAACTCCGCGAACGCGCTCGGTGCGGCGCTCGGCACGACCGGCTCGAACCTCGACGACTCGCTCGTGCTCGTCGCCTCGGGCTTGCCCGGCGCGACGACGTGCGTGTTCCTGCAAGGCACGGAGAGCGGCGACGCGCCGTTCGGCGACGGCGTCTTGTGCCTCGGCGGCGCGATCGTCCGCGTCGCGCTGCGCAGTGCGTCCGCCGGCGTGTGCACGCTGCCGAACGCGAGCGACACGCTGACGCTCGCGCAGATGGGCGGCGTGCAGGTCGGCAGCGGCGCGATTCGCCGGTACCAGACCTACTACCGCAACGGCGCCGCGAGCTTCTGCCCGCCCGCGTCGTTCAACGCGACGAATGGTGTCGAGGTCGGGTGGTAGCGCGACTCAGCGAGCACGCTCGACTCCGCACTCCGCTCCAGTTCGATGGACTCCACGAACGGACCGGGAGGTCCTGTCTCCCGACCGCGCCAACGCACTGGGCCTAGTCCGCTCCTGGGAACGCGTGCTGGGACGCTCGACTGCGCTTCGGCCGTCGAGGTGATGCGTCGATCGATCAAGAACCAGGAGCGCGCCTCCGCGCGCGACGGTCTCGCCTTCGTCCCCTCCGCATGGAGCTCTTACCATGTTGCTGTCTCTCGCGCTCGCCTTCGGCTGTCTCCTTCAAAGTGCATCCCAGGGGCAATGGGCGCGCGGCCTGCACTTCCCCGGCCTCCATTTCAATGTCTCGGAGCGGGCCGTGGTCGCGCTCGAGTACGACGATCACTCGGGAGAAGGCCCCGCACTCTTCGTGGGCGGCCGCTTCGACGGGATCGGAACGGAGCTGACGTCGAACCTCGCGCGCTGGCATGGCGACCGCTGGTCGAGTCTCCCCGCCACGCCCGACGGCGACGTGCGTTGCATGCGGATCTTCGACGACGGGAACGGCGAGGAGCTCTTTGTGGGCGGCGAGTTCACGAACGTCGGCAGCCTGCCCGTGAGCTCCGTCGCCGCGTGGAACGGAACGAGCTGGCGTGCGGTCGGGAACTCGCTACGAGACGTCTCCGAGTTCATCGTGCACGACGACGGAGGCGGAGCCATGCTCTACGCGCTCGAGCGGAATCCCCCCTACGGATTCGGATCCTTCGTCGCACGCTGGAACGGACAGGACTGGGAGCCCGTGGGTTCGTACTACGGTCTGGATGTCCGAGCTGCGTGGAGCGTGCCTGCGGGATCGGGCCGCGAGCTCATCACCGAGTTCACCGTCATGACTCCCTACCCATCCTCCACTTTCGCTCGGTGGAACGGGACGGATTGGGAGCCGTTCGACTTCCCCTCCACGTACCGCAGCTTCGGGCTCTGGAACCTGAGCACGACGGACTTCCTCGCCGTCGATGTCACCAATCAGGATCTTCTGACCTACTCGAATGGCGCGTGGCACTCACTTGGCACGATTGGGGTCGGCAACAAGCACTTCGCACGGATCTCGGACGGTAGCGGAACGGCGCTCTACGCTCTGAACGAAGCGTGGCCCCCGATCGCGACGATCACGGCGTGGAAGCACGATGGCGTGCAGTGGCGCCAGCTCTTCCAGCACACGAACCTCACGCCCTTGGACTACGACGACGTCTTCCTCACGGCTCGTCGGCGGAGCAGCCTGGAGGATGTCGAATTCGTCGCTGGCGGGCGTCGGTGCCGGGCCTGGGGCGTACAGTTGACGGGTATCGCGACGCTGGCGAGCGACGGCACGCGCGCGCTCGGCCTCGGCCAGGGCTGGACAGGAACCACGTCCTCGGCAACGGTCTTCGACTTCGGCACGGGGCCGAACCTCTACATGCCGGGCTCAGGCGTGCAAGCCGACGGACACGCGCCCGATTGGATGACGCGGCACGATGGTCGTGGCTGGAGCAACCTCCCGGTCCCCTATGGCTTGACGGATCACTGGGTGTGCTCCGTGGTGCATCGCGACGCGCTCGGATCCGCGCTGTGGGTGGGCAGCATGACTCCGGGACATTCGCTCCAGCGCTTCGACGGAACGAGCTGGTCTGAACCGCTCGGTCCCGTCTCGAGTGCGGTCCGGGCCCTGGGTTCCTTCGAGCTCGGGACCGGACCGGAGCTGTACTTCGCGCTCGATTGGCAATTCGGCGGATCGACCTCGGTGTTGAATCGATGGAACGGGAGCTCGTGGACGCCGCTCGGGCCGGCCGATGGCGGCTTCGCTAGCTGCCTCGTCTCCTATGACGACGGTGCTGGGCCTGCCGTGTTCGCGGCGGGTCGATTGCGCTTGGAGCCGACGAGGGTGGAGAGCGTTGCGAGGTGGAATGGCACGAGCTGGAGCGCGCTCGGCACCGAGACGACTTTCGGCGCGGTCGTCGAAGGGATGCAGGTCTTCGACGACGGCTCGGGCCCCGCGCTCTTCGTCGGCGGCGAGTTCGATTCGATCGGCGGAGTGCCAGCGCAGGGCATCGCGCGCTGGAACGGCACGAGCTGGAGCGGGCTCGGCGGAGCGTGCAACGGCGCGGTCACCTCGCTCACCGTGTTCGACGACGGCACCGGGCCCGCGCTCTACGCGACCGGCTCGTTCACGCAGATCGGCGGCGTCGCCGCGAGCCACCTGGCGCGCTGGAACGGCACGTCGTGGAGCGAATTCGGCGGCGGGTTGCACTCGATGCCGGGCCACGAGAGCCGCGGTACGCGCCTCGCCGTGTTCGACGACCATTTCGGCGGCGGCCCGACGCTCTGCGTCTTCGGCACCTTCCAACGCGCCGGCGACACCGTCTCCTGCAACTTCGCGCGCTGGGGCCGCGTCGTCGGCGCGCCGAGCCCGTTCTGCGACGGCAGCGGCGACACGACGATCACGCCGTGCCCGTGCAACAACCACGGAGCGCGCGGCCGCGGCTGCGCGAATTCAGCGAACGCGCTCGGCGCAGCACTCGGCACGACCGGCTCGAACCTCGACGACTCGCTCGTGCTCGTCGCCTCGGGATTGCCCGGCGCGACGACGTGCGTGTTCCTGCAAGGCACGGAGCAAGGCGACGCGCCGTTCGGCGACGGTGTTTTGTGCCTCGGGGGCGCGATCGTCCGCGTCGCGCTCCGCAGTGCGTCGGCCGGCGTGTGCACGTTGCCGAACGCGAGCGACACGCTGACGCTCGCCCAGATGGGCGGCGTGCAGCTCGGCAGCGGCGCGATCCGCCGGTACCAGACCTACTACCGGAACGGCGCGGCGAGCTTCTGCCCGCCCGCGTCGTTCAACGCGACGAACGGAGTCGAGGTCGGGTGGTGATCGAGCGCGCGACGGCGCGCGCTCACCCGCCCTTCGTGAACGGCCACCCCAAGAGTTCGTCGACCGTGTCGCGCGTCAGCGCGTGGTAGCGCGAGCGCGCGCGTGTGTAGATCGCCTTCGCGCGCTCGAGGCCCTCCGGCGTCTTCTTCAGCTCCTTGTAGAGCGGCTCGAGGAACTTCCGCCGCCCGATGTCCGTCAAGAACTGCTCGAGGCGCGCGTCCGCGCCGGCGTAGCGGTGCTGGACCGCGAGCCGCAGCCACACGCACGCGATCTCGCAGTTCTTCGTGTCCGTCAAACCGAAGCGCGCGTCGAAGAGGCCCATCGCCCGCGCGTCGAGAGTGTCCGCGGCGCCCTCGAGCAGGTGCTGCCACTGCTGCGTCACGAAGCCCTGCGCGTCGATCGCGCCCGCGTCCTTCGTCGCCTTCCACCGCTCGATCTCGCGATCGACGCGCTCGAGCGAGCTCGACGGCAGCACATTGAGCTCCTCGGGCAGGCCCGGCTGCTCGATCCAGCGCTGCACGTCGAGCTGCTTCGCGAGCCGCGCGTCCTTCGACAGGAGCTCCGCGTCGAGGAACGCGAGAAACGTCTCCGTCGTGACGCTCTGGAACGCGTGCGCGTCGAACCACTTCGTCAGCACGCGATCGAACCGCTCGCGGCCGAAGAGCGCCTCGACGCGCTTCAAGAACGCCGCTCCCTTCGTGTACGGCACGCCGGAGAAGCCGTCGTCGGGGTGCTTGCCCGCGAGGTCGATGTGGAGCACGTGCAGCCACGGTTCCTGCTCGCTCATCTCGCGCTTCAGGTCGTCGATCGCGAGGCGCCACTCCATCCGCGCGCGCTCCGCGCCGTAGACCGCCTCCATGATCCGTTGCTCGAAGTAGACGGTGAAGCCCTCGTTGAGCCAGAAGTCGCGCCACGTCGCGTTGGTCACGAGGTTGCCCGACCACGAGTGCGCGAGCTCGTGCGCGACGAGCGACACCAGCGACTTGTCGCCCGCGAGCACGGTCGGCGTCGCGAACGTGAGGCACGGGTTCTCCATCCCGCCGAACGGGAACGACGGCGGGAGCACGATCAGGTCGTAGCGCCCCCATCGATACGGCCCGAAGAGCTTCTCCGCGGCCTGCACCATCGACTCCGTGTCCTCGAACTCCTTGCGCGCGCCGTCGACGACGGAGGGCTCGGCCCAGATGCCGCAGCGTTCCGAGATGGGCCGGAACGCGAGGTCGCCGCACGCGAGCGCCACCAGATAGCTCGGGATGGGCTTCGTCATGCGAAAGCGGAACGCGCCGTCGGCGTCCTGTCCGAGCTGCTCCGCGCTCATCACGACGGTCAGCCCCTTCGGCGCCTTGACGCGCGCCTCGTACGTGATGCGCACGCCCGGCGAGTCCTGCAGCGGGATCCACGTGCGCGTGAAGATCGCCTGGCCCTGCGTGAAGAGGAACGGCTGCTTCTTGTCCGCCGTTTGCTCGGCCGCGAGCCACTGCAGCGCGTCGGAACGATCCGTCGTCCGATACGCGACCACGATCCCGTCGTCCGCGGGCGCCAACAGGATCGTGAGCGCCGACCCGAGGCTCTTGTCCGGCGCACCGACGATGAACTCACGCTTCGAGCCGTCCTTCCCAGTCACCCGCTCGATCGCGAGCCCCTGCACGTCGAGCACGAGCGGCGCCGCGCGATCGGGCCGCGCGAGCGACAACGTCGCGCTCCCCGCGATCGTCTTCGAGTCCATGTCGATCGCGAGGTCGAGCGCGACGTGCGTGACGCGCGCGCGCGCGGGCTGAGCGTGGCTGTGGAGGTCCATGGCGAAGGTGGTGGGTCCGTTGCGGCGATCGGCGTGGTCGCGGGAGGTCGACACGCAGGCTCCGAGCAACGCGAGCGTGACGACGGCGAGGAGCTTCATGGCCGAGAAGGTTCTCCATCGACGCGGCGAACTGCAATCGAGAAGCGCGTACGAACCGCGTGCGCGCCATCGCGGCGGAGTGCAGCTCCGGCGTAGCTCTGCCGGGAATCACGAGTCGGGGCGCCCGATCCAGACGCCCTCACCTGCGCGCTGCTCAGCGGGTCGCTCGCGGCTATGCAGCGCCCTCGGCCGCCTCGGCGATGTCGCGCAGGTCCTTCGCGCAGGATTTCACCATCACCTTCGACATCAACGCGAGGAGCGGAGAAAGGAGCTTCGCGAGGAAGGTCATCGGGCGCGCGCGGACCTCCATCTCGAGGCGGGTTCCCGCGCCGTCGGGGACGCAGCGGATCTCCGAAGTGAACTCGGTGCCGGCGGCGAAGCCGCGGAGCGAGTAGCTGCGCGGCGGCGACCACGCAGCGATCTCCATGTCGACGACTTGGCGACCGCGCCATTCGCGAAAGCGCGTCCCGGCTCCGACGGGGCCGGAGGTCAACATCTCGATCTTCGTGATCCCTCGGATCCGACCGCTCGCGTTCTGGAAGTCGGAGGCCATCTTCCAGACGCGATCGGGCGGAGCAGAGGACGAGTGCTGGATCAGGATCGGCTTCATTCGGGGCATGCTCTCCTGCGGCACATTCTGCGGCGGTCCGGGTCCCGCGTCATCTGCGACGAGCGGAGGACGGAGTCGTGCGCGCAGCGCGAGCATGCGGCCCGATCGGACACCGACGGGGCCCGAGCACGACTTCAGCGGCGTTGCGCGTTGGCGGCTTCGCTTCTGGACCCTATCTTCCACTCGTCATGGCTCCGACCCGCGTGCTCCCCATGCTCGGCCTCGTCGTGCTGTTCGTCGGCGCGAGCGAGGCCGCGCTGCGCATCGCGCGCTTCGAGTATCCATCCGACGCACTGCGCACGGTCGTATGGAGCAAGGAGAACGACCTCGAGTTGCGCTCCACGACCGGCCTGCACGTCCTCGACTCGAAGCAGATCTGGAAGCCGCGCCCCGGCGCGCGCATCCCGTGGACGAAGGACGAGACGGTGAACGCGCAGGGCTTCCGCGGCCCCGCCCTCCCCCGCGACAAGACGCAGGGCGTCGTCCGCATCGCCCTCCTCGGCCCGTCCTCGAGCTTCGGCGTCGGCGTGACGTGGGACGAGACCTTCGGCGCGCGCCTCGTGAAGAGCCTGGCGAGCGTCGGCATCCGGGCCGAGGTCCTCAACGCCGGCGTGATCGGCTCGACGATCCGCCAAGGCCTCGAGCGCTACCGCGAGGACGTGCGCCCTTTCAAGCCGGACGTCGTGATCTCCGCCTACTCAGGCCTGCACGAGCACGTCCAAGGCGCCTCCTGCACCTCCGACGCCGACCGCATCGAACGCGGCCTCGGCATGCCCGACTGGAGCCGTGGCGCATCGCTCCGCGACCACGTGCGCGTCGCCCAAGCCGTCGCGTGGCTCGACGCGGTCTACTTCGGCACGTGGTGGAAGGAGCGCGAAGGCGCGATGCAGGAAGCCCGCCTCGCGAAGACCGTCGGCACCTTCGACAGCGCCGGCGTGCGCCGCGTGAGCCCGCCCGAGATGCGCGACGGCTGGATCGAGCTCGCGCAGCTCGTGCGCGCGGATGGCGGCGAGCTCTACGCGCTCTTCGTCCCGTACAAGCCAGGCGGGCCGCTCGATTCGCCCGTGATGCACTACTACCAGAAGGCGGTCGAGATCGGCTGCGAGCTGGAGCACATCCCCGTCGTGCAGGCGCGCTTTGCCTACTTCCAGAGCGTGACGAGCGGCGTCAAGCCCGACGACCTCTTCCTCGCGGACGGGGAAGCGTCGGACTGTGGGCACGAGCTCCTGGCGCAGTCGCTGTTCGAGGCGCTGCTGCCGAAGCTCGGGACGAAGTAGCGGGCTGCACGGGCTCCGCACGCGCGCCGCCATTCCTTAACATCGCGCCCTCATGGAGGACCGGGGTTGCCACCACGAGCGCGGCCTGCGCGCGTCGATCGTCGCGTTCCTGCGCAGTGAGACGCTGCGCGGCGGGCTCGCGCTCGCGGCGCTGCTCGTCGCGTTCTTCTGGACGCCGCTCTCGCGCTACGACGAGGTCTACTACTCCTCCGCCGACCTCCTACAGGACTTCAGTCTGACGCGCGTCGAGCCGGGCTTCCCGGCCGAGAACCGCATCATGTCGGACGAGATCACGGAGATGCAGCCGTGGGCGATGTTCAATCGCGACGAGCTCCGTGAAGGCCGCATCCCGTGGTGGAACCCGTGGAACGGCGCTGGCTGTCCGCACTTCGCGAACTACCAGTCGGCGGTGTTCTCGCTCTTCACGCTGCCGTGGTACGTGCTGCCGACGAAGGCCGCGATCCTCGTCGCGGCGTTCTTGAAGCTGTGGCTGTGCGGGTTCTTCACGTTCCTCTACCTCAAGAAGCGGCGCGTGTCGTTCTGGGCGGCGATGCTCGGCGGGACCGCGTTCATGTTCGGCGGGCACAACGTGCTGCTCGTGTCGTTCCCGCACGCGGGGGCGCAGGCCGTGCTGCCGGCGGGGTTGTACTTCGCGGAGTGCGTGCTGCAGCGGTTCCAGCGGAGGACGGCGTCACGTACGTCGCTACCGGCCGCGGCCGTCGGGGGTCCGTTCACCGCGGCGTCCGTGGCGGCGGGAGGAAACTCCCTACCCTACGGCGGAGCTGAACTGGATTCGCGGGGGGCGGCGAACACGGAGCCAGGCACGTTCGTCTCCGCCGCGCGCGGCGCAACGGCGGAAGGGAGAGCCAAGGGTGCGGCGGAGACAAACGCGCCAGGCATCTCCTTCGCCGCGCCGCTCGCCGGGCTCGCGATCACGTTCACGCTCGGGTTGCTCAGCGGACAGCCCGAGGTCTTCTACTTCTCGTTCGCCGTGATCGCGGCGTACATCGCGGCGCGCATCCTGTTCCTCCTGCACCGCACGCGGCACGCACCCGGCGCCGTGAAGCGCCTCGCCGTGCTCTCCGTGCAGTTCGCCTTCGCCGGCCTCGTCGGCGCCGGGCTCGCGGCGTTCCAGCTGCTCCCCTTCTTCGAGTTCCTCCACAACTCGCGCCTCTACGAGCAGCGCAGCCTCGTCCAGACGCCGCTCTCGACCGAGTACTGGCCTCTCGTCGTCTTCCCCGACCTGCTCGGCAATCCGTCGACGCCGTGGGTGCTCTCGTACAACCTGCCGTGGCCGAACTACGAGCTGATCAACATGGCCTACATCGGCGCGTTGGTCGTGTTCCTGGCGCTCGTGTCGGTCGTCTTCGTGCTGCGCGACAAGGCGCTCGCGTTCTTCGCGCTCGGAGGCACGGCGTGGGTCTTCTACGCGTACGACCTCTGCGGCGCGGCGAAGCTCTTCGCGCTGATCCCGTCCGTCGACATCGCGCCGATGAACCGCAGCCAGGGCGTGTGGCTCTTCTGCCTCGCCGCGTGCGCCGCGTTCGGGCTCGAGCACCTCCTGCGTGGCCTCGAGAAGCACCGCGCGCTCTTCGCGACGGGCACTGCGCTCGCGGCGCTCGTGTTCCTGGCGACGTTCACGATCGGCGCGGACCGCGTGCTCGCGGCGCACTCGACGTACGAGAGCTCGAACCACGCGAAGTTCGGCCTCTACGTGCCCCAGCACGTGCAGCACATGAGCGCGCTCTTCGCGCTCGGCGTGCTCGCGATCCTCGTCCTGGCGCTGTCGCCGTGGCGGCCCGTGCGCGTGCTCGGCGCGCTCGGCGTGCTCGCGTGCGCGTTCCTGGCGAGCGGCTGGCACCTGCGCGACTACAACCCGTGCACCGAGGACCGCCTGTTCTTCCCGGTGACGCCCGCGCTGCGCGAGCTCACCGCCCGCGTCGGCAGCGAGCGCCTCGCGATCCTCGGCGAGGACAAGTTGCAGCCCGACTCGAACCTCCCCTACCGCCTGCAGACGATCGACAACTACGACGGCATGTGGGTGCAGAAGGTCGACCACCTCTACCGCGACCAGTTCGGCGACACGAACAACTGGCGGCCGATGCTCAAGGCGAGCTCGCGCGCGCTCAAGCTGTTCGGCGTGCAGTGGGTGCTCGCGAAGTGGGGTTGGAACTTCGTCGACTCGGGCTTCAACCCGCTGAATCGCGAGTCCGGCCAGAAGTTCCTGATCCACGAGATCGTGCCCGGCGGCACGGTCACGCAGACGATCAAGGCGCACAAGGACGGCCTGCAAGCGGTCGCCGTGTTCCTCTCCGTGCGCCCGCGCTCGCAAGGCGCGCACGTCGACTGGAAGCTCGAGGAGGTCGCAACCGGCAAGGTCGTCGCCGAGCAGCGCACGGCGCTGGACCAGATCCTCTCCACGCTCGACTCGAACAAGCACTTGCGCATGCCGGGCGACTACGACGTCTCGCTCCCTGGCCGCAACGTCGTCTTCCGCTTCCCGCGCGTCGCCGACTCCAAGGGGAAGCTCTACAAGCTGACGCTCTCCTCCGACGACGGCCGTCCTGGGAACTGCGCGCACGCGTGGTCCGCGCCTCTGCTCGCTTACGGTGAGGGGCAGTCGACGTGGAAGGGGAAGCCGCTCAAGGGCGAGATCCTCTTCGACTTCGCGTACGACCTCGATCGCTTCGAGACGGTCGCCCGCATCGGCGACTACGAGCTCTATCGCTACAAGGACGCGCTCCCCTTCGCGCACGTCGTGCGCGGCGCGGTCGTCGCGGAGGACGACGAGGAAGCGCTCGAGCTCCTGCGCGTGCCGAGCTTCGATCCCGCCGACATCGTGGTCCTGAGCGACGACGTCACGCTTCCGCCGGACGTGCGCAAGGAGCTCGGCCCCGTCGACAACTCGAAGCGCCGCCTCGTGAAGTTCGAGGGCGACGACAAGGTCTACCTCGTCCAAGACGAAGCCCGCCGCCTCGTCCACATCCAGAACGAGGTCGTCTTCCTCATCAACAAGTTCCGCTGGGACAAGATCGAGCCGGTGAAGGCCGTCGATTTCGACGGCTGGTCGCGCACGTTCGAGGACATGCAGGCGCAGCTCGACGCCGGACTGCGCGTCGTGTCGCCCGAGGTGAAGGGCCAGGAGCCGCTGCGCACGCTCGAGGACACGCCGACGCGCAAGGTGTTCGAGCTCAATCGCCTCTGGCCGACGTATCTGGTGCTCTCGCAGGCGTGGTACCCGGGCTGGAAGGCCTACGTGAACGGCGACGAGGTCCCGGTGTGGCGCGCGAACTACGCGTTCAACGCGATCGCCGCGCCGGCGGGCCGGAGCCACATCGAGTTCGTGTACGAGCCCGAGTCGCTGCGCGCGGGCGCGTGGATCGGCGTCGCGTCGCTGGTGGCGGGACTCGGAGCGCTGTTGCGGCGGCGGCGGACGGCAGGCTGAGCGCGCATCCGTTCGAAGTGTCCTGCGTACCCGACCGACCCACGTCGACGGGGCCTTGGCGCTTCCCTGCGACCATCCCGCCGCCTCGGTCGCGACGGTAGACTCTTCCGCCTTCATTCGGGACCGACGTGCAGCCGAAACCGTCCGCACGCCGTCCGAGTCCACAACCATGCGCGACGACCCCCAACTGCTGAACGCATCGAACCTGGCCTTCGTCGAGGAGCTCTACGGGCGCTTCCAAGCCGACCCGAGCTCCGTGCCCGACGAATGGCGCCGCTACTTCCAAGGCTGGCCCGTCGCGGGCACCGTCGTCGACGGGCCGAGCTTCGAAGCGCGCGGGCTCTTCCACGCGGCGCCCGCAGTCGGCGGGAGTTCGAAGCAGGCGCAGGTCGACGACTTCGTCCGCCGGTGGCGCGAGCGCGGCCACTTCGTCGCGCGCATCGATCCGTTCGGCAACGCGCGGCCGGAGCGCCGCGACCTCGAGCTCGCCGCCGCCGGCCTCTCGACCGCCGACCTCGCGAGCTCCTTCACGTTCCACGGCCGCACGGAGACGCTCGCGACGATCGTCGAGCGCCTGAAGACCGCGTGGACCGGCTCGATCGGGGTCCAGTTCATGCACATCGAGGACGACGCGAAGCGCGCGTGGCTCGTCGAGCGCTTCGAGTCGCCCAAGGCGCGGCCCGAACCGAAGCTCGAGGAGCGCGTCGCGATTCTCGAGCGCCTCACGAGCGCCCTCGTCTTCGAGACGACGATCCAGAAGAAGTTCCTCGGCTCGAAGAGCTTCTCGCTCGAAGGCAACGAGAGCTTGATCCCGCTCCTCTTCGCGATGATCGAGCACTGCGGCGCGCACGGCGTCGAGGACGTCGTGCTCGGCATGGCGCACCGCGGGCGCCTCAACGTCCTCACGCACATCGCGGGCAAGCGTCCGCGCGACGTCTTCCGCGAGTTCGCTGACCTCGACGCCGCGACGTACAAGGGCAAGGGCGACGTGAAGTACCACCTCGGGTGGAGCACGCAGCACGCGACGCCGTCGGGCAGCGCGGTGCGCGTGTCGCTCTGCTCGAACCCGAGCCACCTCGAGTTCGTGAACACCGTGGCGCTCGGTCGCGCGCGCGCTCGCTCGACGCGGCGCGGCGACGTGCGGTCGGAGCGCGGGCTCGCGGTGCTCCTGCACGGCGACGCCGCGTTCGCGGGCCAGGGCATCGTGCAGGAGACGCTGAACCTGTCGAAGCTCGCGGGCTACCAGACCGGCGGCACGCTGCACGTCGTCGTGAACAACCAGGTCGGCTTCACGACCGATCCCGACGAAGCGCGCTCGACGCCGTACGCCACGGACGTCGCGCTCATGCTGCAGGTGCCGATCCTGCACGTGAACGGCGAGGACCCCGAGGCCGTGTGCGAGGCCGTGCGCATCGCGCTCGACTACCGCCAGCAATTCGCGTCCGAGGTCGTGATCGACCTCGTCGGCTACCGTCGCCACGGTCACAACGAAGCGGACGAGCCCGCGTTCACGCAGCCGCTCCTCTACAAGCAGGTGCGCGAGACCAAGCCGACGCGCGAGCGCTACCTCGACCGCCTCGTGCTGATGGAGCTCGTCGCGCGCGAGCAGGGTGAAGCGATCTTCGAGGCAGTGCGCGCGCGCTACGACGCCGAGTACGAGGCGCTCCGCGCGAGCGACTACGCGAAGCCCGCGGAGCCGAAGCTCGACGCGTGGAAGGGCTTCACGGGCGGTGCGGACGCCGCGACGCCGGAGCTCGACACGGGGATCGCGCGCGATCGGCTCACCGAGCTGCTCGTCGCGACGACGAAGTTGCCCGAGGGCTTCAAGCCGCACCCGAAGATCGAGCGGTTCCTGGAGACGCGCCTCGAGATGGCGCTCGGGAAGCGCGCGCTCGACTGGAGCGCGGGCGAAGCGCTCGCGCTCGGTTCGCTCGCCGTCGAGGGCACGCGCGTGCGCCTCACAGGCCAGGACTGCGAGCGCGGCACGTTCACGCACCGCCACGCGGTGCTGCACGATCCGGAGACGGGCAAGGAGCACGCGACGCTCGCGCACCTCGATGCGAAGCAGGCGCCGGTCGAGATCGTGAACAGCCCGCTCAGCGAAGCGGGGGTGATGGGGTTCGAGTACGGCTTCAGCCTCGACTTCCCCGAAGCGCTCGTGCTGTGGGAAGCGCAGTTCGGCGACTTCGTCAACGCGGCGCAGGTGATCTGGGACCAGTTCCTGTCGAGCGCCGAGGACAAGTGGAAGCACAACTCCGGCCTCGGGCTCCTGCTCCCCCACGCGTTCGAGGGCCAAGGCCCCGAGCACTCGAGCGCGCGCCTCGAGCGCTTCCTCGCGTCGTGCGCGAACGACAACGTGCAGGTGTGCTATCCGACGACGCCGGCGCAGATGTTCCACTTGTTGCGGCGTCAGGCGAAGCGCGTCTTGCGCAAGCCGCTCGTCGTGATGACGCCGAAGAGCTTGCTACGGCATCCGCGCGCGACGTCGAAGCTCGACGAGCTCGCCAGAGGCCGTTTCCAGCGCGTGATCGCGGACACGCACGCGACGCCCAAGAGCGGCAAGGTCGGACGCGTCGTCCTGTGCACGGGCAAGGTGTACTTCGACCTCGAGGAAGAGCGCGAGAAGCGGAAGCTCGACGTGCCGATCCTGCGCGTCGAACAGCTCTACCCGCTGTCGAAGGAGGAGCTCCTCGCGGCGCTCGCGAAGTACGCCGACGGCACCGAGATCGTGTGGGCGCAGGAAGAACCCGAGAACATGGGCGCGTGGCGCTTCGTCGACGCGGGCTTCGGCGCGGCGCTGCGCGCGCGGTTCGCACTGCGCGCGGTGACGCGGCCGGAAGCGGCGAGCCCGGCGACGGGATCGCTCACGGCGCACAAGGCGGAGCAAGCGGAGCTCGTCGAGCGGGCGCTCGTCGGCGGGTGAAGCCTCGTCGGGCGGGTGAGGCGAGCTACACGCGGTTCATCCGCCGAGCCGGCGGACGGCACCACGTCCAGCGCGTGGTCTCTCGCTGAGGCGCGCGCTCACACCGGCCGGTACGTGCGCGCCGCGCCGACGCCGTGGCCGATCAGCTTGCCCGCGCGTTCGAGCGCCATGAACGTGCTGCGCGCGCGCTGTTTGCCGGCGTGACATTCCTCGGCGAACGCGATCGGGGTCGCGGGGACGTTCGCGGCGACGCGTTGTTCGACCCAGGCGAGCGCGGCGAGTTCGAGCTCGGTGGCGGCGCGTGAGGACGTGCGCGGGGCGGTGAGCTCGGCGAGCGCTCTTCCGCTCGCGACGCGGTTCGAGGAGCCGACGCGCACGACGATCTCGTGCGTGCCGTCGTCGTGGAGGACGGTGTGCGGGCGCGCGGGCGAGAGCGGGACGGAGCACACGACGATGCGCCGGGACTCGGCGAGCGTGATCGAGAGCTCGGGCGTGAGCGGCGGCGTGATGTAGTCGTGCGCGAGGCGTTCGAGGGCGCGCAGGGTCTCGGGCGGGTGCGGAGCGCCGAGGAGCTCGCCGTGGTCGCCGACGCCGATCAGGAGGATGCCGCCGCGGGTGTTGGCGAAGGCGGTGAGGGTGCGGGCGAGTTTGGGGGCGTGCTGGAGGCCTTGTTTGAACTCGAGGGTTTTACCTTCGCCGGATTCGATCAGGGCGAGGAGCTGGGGTTCGGTGAGGTGCACGACGCTGAGCGTAGCGTCGGGGGCGTGTCGGTCGGGAGCGCCGAGGGAGAGGAGGAGGGACGGAGACTGCGGAGCCAAGGCGCGCAGGCGGAGGTTCAGCATTCCGGACTCCGGGCCAGCGGGGTTCGATTGGCTCTCAGCGCGGGCGTGTGCCCGCAACCCGACTGGTGTGGCCTGCCGTCGGTCGGGGCGCAATTGCCGGATGGGGCGACCAAGGGCGAAGGGACGCAACGGAACACACGCGTGTGCTTCGCATCACGGACCCCGCACAAGCCAGGACCGGAGGACCGGTCCTGGCTTGCACGGGGTTCGATTGGCTCTCAGCATCGAGCGCGTGGCACGGAGGAAGTGTGCGCGCCGCGCGCGCACGTTCAGAAGGAGTGGCTCAGCATCGAGCGACCGCTCTCGTGGATCGGCATCGAGCGGTGGGCGCAGCATGGCGTGCGGGAGGGATCAGCGTGCGCGTGATTCGGTCGGCTGCGACTTCGCGAGGGGTTCGAGTTCCGAAGAGGTCCAGCCGCCGCCGAGCGCTTGGATCAGCGTGACGGCCGTGCCGTAGCGCGCGCCGGTGAGTTGCGTCGCGGCACGTTCGATGGCGAGCGCGGTGCGTTCACTCTCGATCACGTCGAGGTAGGTGGTCAGGCCGGCGTCGTGGCGTTGACGCGCGATGCGCGCGGCGTCGCGCGCGGCGACGAGCGCTTCGGCATCGGCGCGCGCTTCCTCGCGCAGCCAGCGCGTCGCCGCGAGCGCGTCCTGCACTTCGCGGAACGCGACGAGGACCTGTTGGCGGTAGAGCGCGACGCCTTCTTCCCAGGCTGCGCGGCTCTTCTCGAGGTTCGCTTCGAGGCGTCCGCCCTGGAAGATCGGGAGCGTGATGCTCGGGCCGAGGCTCCAGATGCGGCTGTCCCAGTCGAACAGATCGCCGAGTTCGTTGCTCTCGAGGCCGCCGTAGCCCGTCAGACGGATCGACGGGAAGAACGCGGCCCGCGCGACGCCGATGCGCGCGTTGCGCGCGGCGAGGTCGCGCTCCGCCGCGGCGACGTCGGGGCGGCGTTCGAGGAGCTCGCCGGGCAGGCCTGCGGGCACCTCCGGCGGCGCGCCCTCGAGCGGCGGCTGCGCGGCGAACTCGAACGCGCCCGCCGGCGCGCCGACGAGCAGCGCGAGCGAGTTCACGACGGCGCTGCGCGCGCGCTCCGCCGCGGCGAGCTCCGCGCGCACCGTCGCGGCTTCGACCTCGGCTCGGGTGCGGTCGAGCTCGTTCCCGACGCCGCCATCGAAGCGCGCACGGGCGATGGCCACCGCTTCCTCGCGCAGCGTCGCCGTGCGGCGCAGGAGCGAGAGGTCCGCGTCCCGCGCTCGCAGCGTGAAGTAGAGCCGCGCGACCTCGGCGTGGAGCGCGAGCCGCACCGTCTCGAACGCCGCGACGCGCGCTTCGGCGCTGCGCTCGGCCGCTTCGATCAGGCGCTGGTTCTTCCCGAAGAGGTCGAGCTCGTACGAGACGTCGATCGGCACGCGCGTCGATTCGGAATGGCGGATCGGGATCGGGATCGCGCCGTTCGGTGAGTTGCGCGTGCGCGACCAGCTGGGATCGAGCGACGCGGAGGGGAAGAGCGTCGAGCGCGCCTCCGCGGCGCCCGCGCGCGCCTCGGCCAGGCGCGCGAGCGCGGCGCGCAACTCCTGGTTCTCCTCCGCGGCACGGCGCTGGAGCGAGTCGAGTTCCGGGTCCGCGAAGATGCGCCACCATTCTCCGCGCGCCGCGCCGTCGGCGGGGCGGCCCTCCTGCCACGCGCCCGCGTCGACTCCCGCGAAGCGCGCGGGCACGTCGAGCTTCGGTCGTTCGTAGTCGGGGCCGACCGGCGTGCCGACGCAGCCGCCGAGGAACAGCGTGAGCGAGAGCACACCCGCCGTCGTCGCGCCGAGGTGCGTACCGCCATGCGTGGTTCCCGGAGCGCTCTCGACGTGGGGCGCGCGACGCGCTCCCCACCGCAAGAGGAACGCGTAGAACACCGGCGTCAGGATCAGCCCGAGGAACGTGACGCCGATCATCCCGGAGAACACCGCGACGCCCATCGCGCGCCGCATCTCGGCGCCGGCGCCCGTGCTCACGACGAGCGGGAACACGCCCGCGATGAACGCGATCGACGTCATCAGGATCGGTCGCAGGCGCAGCTTCGCCGCGGCGATCGCGGCGTCGGCAGCGGAGAGCCCTTCGTCCTGCTTCACCTTCGCGAACTCGACGATGAGGATCGCGTTCTTGCACGCGAGGCCGACGAGCACGATCAGGCCGATCTGCGTGAACACGTTGTTGTCGCCCTGCGACAGGTACACGCCGGCGAGCGCGAAGAGCAGGCACAACGGCACGATCAGCACGATCGCGAGCGGCATGCGGAAGCTCTCGTACTGCGCCGCAAGCACGAGGAACACGAGCAGGAGGCACAGCGGGTACACGTACACCGCCGTGTTGCCGGCGAGGATGCGCTGGTACGTGAGCTCGGTCCACTCGAACGACATGCCCTTGGGCAGTCCTTCCTCGGCGTACGACGCGATCAGCGCCTCCGCCTCGCCGGAGCTGTGCCCGGGCGCGGGACCGCCAGTGATCTCCGCCGCGGGCGAGCCGTTGTAGCGAATCACTCGGTCGGGGCCGTACCCCTCGCGCACCTCGACGAGCGTGCCGAGTGGCACCATCTCGCCGCGATCGTTGCGCACCTTGAGGCGCGTCACGTCGCCGGCTTCGTCGCGATACGTCTGGTCCGCCTGGACGACCACCTGGTACGTGCGGCCAAACCGGTTGAAGTCGTTCACGTACAGCGAGCCGAGGTTGATCTGCATCGTCTCGAACAACGCCTGCAACGGCACGCCCTGTGACTTCGCCTTCTCGCGGTCGATGTCGGCCTGGAGCTGCGGAACGTTCACGGTGAACGTCGAGAACGTGTTCGCGAGCACCGGCGTCTGCCACGCGCGTCCGACGAGCGCTTGCGTGTTCTGATAGAGCGCGTCGTAGCCGAGGTCGCCCTTGTCCTGCACGTAGAGCTTGAACCCGCCGAGCGTTCCGAGGCCGTTCACGGGCGGCGGCGGCACGGCGAGCACGAAGGCCTCTTGGATCTGCGAGAACTGCGCGTTGAGCGCGCCGACGATCGCGAGGCCGGACAGGTCCGGCGTCTCACGCTCCTCGAACGGCTTCAACCCGATGAAGACGATGCCGGCGTTCGGCGACGCGGCGAACCCGTTCACGCTGAGGCCCGGGAAGGCGACGGCGTGTTCGACGCCGGGCGTCTTCAGCGCCATGTCGGTCATGCGGCGGATGACGCTCTCCGTGCGGTCGATCGACGCGGCGTCGGGGAGTTGCGCGAACGCGACGAGGTACTGCTTGTCCTGCGTCGGGACGAAGCCCGTCGGCGTGTTCGCGAAGCTCCAACCCGTCAGGTAGACGAGTCCGAGATACAGGCCGATGGCGATGACGCTCTTCCGGATCGCCCAGCCGACGCTCTTCGAGTAGCGCTCGCTCGCCCACGCGAAGAAGCGGTTGAACGGCCTGAAGAACCAGCCGAGCAGCGCGTCGATCACCTTCTGCAGCACGTCCTTCTCCTGGCCGTGGCCGCGCAGGAGCACGGCGCTGAGCGCCGGCGAGAGGGTGAGCGAGTTGAAGGCCGAGATGACGGTCGAGATCGCGATCGTGATCGCGAACTGCTTGTAGAACTGGCCCGTGAGGCCGCTGATGAAGCCCGTGGGCACGAACACGGCGCACAGGACCAGCGCCGTGGCGATGATCGGCCCCGTCACTTCCTTCATCGCCACGCGCGTTGCATCCAGCGGCGACAAGCCGCGCGCGATGTTGCGCTCGACGTTCTCGACGACGACGATCGCGTCGTCGACGACAATGCCGATCGCGAGCACGAGCCCGAACAGGGACAGCGCGTTGATGCTGAACCCGAGCATCTTCATCGCTGCGAACGTGCCGACGAGCGACACGGGCACCGCCACGAGCGGGATGATCGACGCGCGCCACGTCTGCAGGAACACGATGACGACGATCACGACGAGCGCGATGGCCTCGAGCAGGGTCGTGATCACCGCGGAGATCGACTTCCGCACGAAGACCGTCGGGTCGTAGACGATCCGGTACTCGACCCCGTCGGGGAAGTCCGCCTGCATCTTCGCGAGCAGCGCGCGGACGTCGTTCGACAGCTGGATCGCGTTCGCGCCCGGCGCCTGGAAGATCGGGAGCGCGATGGCGACCTGGTTGTCGAGCAAGGAGCGCAGCGAATAGCTCGACGCGCCCAACTCGACGCGCGCGACGTCCTTCAGGAAGGTCTTCTGCCCCTGCGGGCCGACCTTGACGATGATCTCGCCGAACTGCTCCTCGTCGACGAGGCGGCCTTGCGTCGTGATCTGCGTTTCGAACTCCGCCCCCGGGATCCCCGCCGCTCGCCCCATCGGCGGCTGACCGATCGCGCCGGCCGCGACCTGCGTGTTCTGCTCGCGGATCGCGCCGACGACGTCGCTCGCGGTGAGCCCGCGCGACGCGAGCTTGTCCGTGTCGAGCCACACGCGCATCGCGAAGTCGCCCGCGCCGAAGACCTCGACCGAACCGACGCCCGGGATGCGCGCAAGCGCGTCCTTCACCTGCAGCGTCGCGAAGTTGCGCAAGTAGATCTCGTCGTAGCGCCCGTTCGGCGACACGAGGTGCGCGACCATCGTCAGGTCGGGAGACTGCTTCGTCACGACGACGCCGAGGCGCCGCACGTCCTCGGGCAGCTTCGGCAGCGCCTGCGACACGCGGTTCTGCACTTGGACCTGCGCCTTGTCGATGTCCGTTCCGAGCTGGAACGTGATCGTCAGGGCCATCACGCCGTCGCTCGCCGCCTGCGACGTCATGTAGAGCATGTTCTCGACGCCGTTGATCGTCTGCTCGAGCGGCGTCGCGACGGTCTCGGCGATCGTCCGCGCGTTCGCGCCGGGATACGCGGCGCGGACGACGACGGACGGCGGGACGATCTCGGGGTACTCGCTGACGGGCAGCCGCGCGAGCGACAGCGCGCCGAGGATCAGGATGAGGACCGACAAGACCCCCGCGAAGACGGGCCTGCGGATGAAGAACTGGGAGAAGCCCATGGTGCGCGCTCCGCTCAGTGCTTCGCCGATTGTGTGGAGTCCGACGCAGCGCCCTTCGCAGCGTCGGCAGTCGAGCTCGAACTCGCGGTGCCGTGCGCATTCGTCGCGCCGCCGGCGCCAGCTGCGCCGTTCGCGAGCGGCTCGGGCTTCACCGGCGTCCCGGGCCGCGTCTTCTGCAGCCCCGTCACGACGATGCGCTCACCGGCCTTCAGGCCTTCGCGCACGATGCGCCGTCCGTCCTGGACGGGGCCAAGCTTCACCTTGCGGTACTCGGCCACGTCCCCCGGACCGACGACGAGCACGAACTTTTGGTTCTGGTCCGTCCCCACCGCGCGGTCGTCGATGCAGAGCTCGTCCTTCGCCTCGCCGATCGGCACGCGAGCGCGCGCGAAGAGCCCGGGCACGAGGCGACCGTCTGCGTTCGCGAACGACGCGCGCAGGAGGATCGTGCCGCTCGCCGCGTCGACCTGGTTGTCGAGCGACTCGAGCACGCCTTGGCGCGGATACCCCGTCTCGTCCGAGAGCCCGAGCTCGACGGTGATCGCCTTCCCGGCGCGCGCGAGGCCCTCGAAACGCAGGTACGTCGCCTCGTCGAGGTCCGCGTAGAAGTAGACGGGATCGACGGAGACGATCGACGCGAGGACCGTGTTCGCGCCGGGCGCGCCGCTGACGTAATTGCCCGCGGTGACGAGCGCGCGCCCGATGCGACCCGCGATCGGCGCCTTGACCTCGGTGTACTCGAGGTCGAGTTCGGACGACGTCAGCGCCGCCTGCGCCGCCGCGCGCGCCGCACGCGCTTCGAGCACGCGCGCGTTGCGCGCCTCGACTTCCTCCGCGCTGATCGCGCGGGCATCGAGCTTCTTCGCGCGCTCGAGCTCGCGCTCGGCCACGGCCACGCGCGCCTCCGACGCCGCGAGCTCCGCCTTGTGCTGGTCCACCGCGGCGCGGTTCCAACGCGGGTCGATGCGGAAGAGGACCTGGTCCTTCTTCACGAGCTCGCCCGGCTCGAACGCGACGGCGTCGATGTAACCGCTGATGCGAGGACGCACGTCGACGGACTCGACGGGGCCGAGACGGCCCGT
Organism: Planctomycetota bacterium; assembly: GCA_016714045.1. Classification (GTDB taxonomy): domain Bacteria; phylum Planctomycetota; class UBA1135; order UBA1135; genus JADJNY01. The sequence goes on from JADJNY010000004.1 coordinate 179,836, forward strand.
GAGGTCGGCGTGCTCGACGAGCTTCCGCACCTCGACCGCCTCGACGCCGACCGCCGGCGGAGGCGGAGGTCCAGCGGGCGCCATCTGCGCGCCGGGCGAAGGCGCGCACGCCGCGAGGAGCGCGAGCGCGAGCGCGAGGAACGAAACGACGGAGCGGGTGGAGTGCGGAGCGGACATGGCGAGTTCTCGGTGCAAGAAGGAAACAGGAGCCGGGCTGCGGACGGCGGGCGCGCCCGGGGGCAATCGACACGTTGTGCGGTGGGGAGCGCTACGCCCGCTTCGCGCGGCTCGAGCGGCCGCTGCGGGGCGCAGGGAGCGAGTCGTCGTGCGCGGATCGCGACGGCGACGAATCGGTGGGCTGGGTGCGGGCGGCCTTCGAGACTGCGCGCACTGGGAGCTCCGGAGCCCGCGCTTCTTGCGCGGCACGCGCGGGCGTCGATGCGCGAGCCGTGGAGGTTGCGGCACGCGCGCTGGCGCCCTGTTCCAGCGCCTCGTGCGGCGAACGCGCGGGCGTCGATGCGCGAGGCGTGGAGGTCGCGGATCGCGTGCTCGCACTTGGCTCCGCGGCCTCGGACGCGGTACGCGCGGGCGTCGACGCGCGAGCCGTGGAGCTCGCGAGCGCCGGTGCGGCGTACGCCCCGACGATCTCGAGCACGAGCTCCTCGAGCTCCGCAAGCGGTTCGAGGTCGTTCACGATGCGCGCACGGGTCATCGCGCCCTCGACGAAGTCGACGAGGATGCGCGCCTTGCGCGCGGGGTCGGGCGCTTGGACGAGACCCGCGGCGTGCGCGTCGCGCAGCGCGCCCTCGACGTACGCGACCTTGGTGGCGAGGAGCTCCTCGACCTTCGCGCGCAGCTTGGGCGCTTGCGTGCCGATCTCCGAGCCGAGCGAGAAGAGCGGGCAACCGCACACGCAGCCCGTCTCCGCGCGCTTCTCGTTCTGCTTCGCGATCATCTCGCGCGCCCAGAGGCGCAGGCGGTCGAGCGGCGGACGCGACGACGCGAACAGGTCGTCGATGCGCGGCTTGTAGACCTCCCACTGCTCGTCGATCGCGGCGATGGCGAGCTCCTCCTTCGAAGCGAAGAAGTGGTAGAAGCTCCCCTTCTTCACGCCCGCCGTCTCGCAGATGCGATCGACGCCGGTCGCGTGGTAGCTGCTGCGCCAGATCAGGTCGGCCGCGGTGTGGAGCAAGCGGGCGCGCGTGTCGTTGGGCTTCGTCATGGTCGGTCTCGAAGGGGCGCGAAGCTACGGCGACTTGACCGACCGGTCAACTTCCTTGCTGCAGAAGTTCTCTCTCCCGTCGCGTGCTGATTCCGTGCGGGGGCCCCGGCAAGCTCCCTCCCCCGCGCTCAAGCCCCCCCTTCGCCCTCCCGATACGCCTCTCGCCGAACCCCTCGCCCGCCCCTCGGGTGCCCTCCCCGCCCCGGATCCGTACACTCTCCGCCCTTCATCATGGCAGCCCACGAACTCAAGGTCCCCGCGGTCGGGGAGTCCATCACCGAGGTCACGATCGGCGAGTGGCTCATCCCGGAAGGCGGCAGCGTCCGTAAGGACGAGCCCGTCGTCGTGATCGAGACCGACAAGGTCACGGTCGAGCTCCCCGCCCCCGCCGACGGCACGGTCACCCGCATCCAGCGGAAGAAGGGCGAGGTCGCGAAGGTCGGCGACGTCGTCGGCCTGTTCGAGGCGGGCGCCGTCGCCGCCAAGCCGTCCAAGAACGGGGCCGACACGACCGCGAAGGCCGCGAAGGCGGTTCCGGTCGAGGCGACGCCCGCGAAGGCCGCCGTCGCCGCCGAAGCGCGCGTCATGCCCGCCGCGGCGCGCGCGCTCCACGACGCCGGTCTCGCCGCGGGCGACGTCGCCGCGACCGGGCCGGGTGGACGCCTGTTGAAGGAGGACGTGCAGCGCGCGACCGAAACCCGCACGGCGCCCGCGACGAGCTCGACGACGGCCGCGAGCGCCGCGCCCGCGAAGCGCGCCGGCGGCGCGCGCGAGGAAGAAGTCGTGCCGATGACGCCGCTGCGCAAGCGCATCGCGCAGCGCCTCGTCGAAGCGCAGAACACCGCTGCGCTCCTGACGACGTTCAACGAGATCGACATGTCGGCTGCGATGGCGCTGCGCAAGGAGCACCAGGACGCGTTCGTCGCGAAGCACAAGATCAAGCTCGGCTTCATGTCGTTCTTCGTGAAGGCCGCGGTCGACGCGCTGAAGCTCGTGCCGCAGGTCAACGCGGAGGTGCGCGGCGACGCGGTCGTGTTCAAGAACTACTGCGACATCGGCGTCGCGGTCGGCGGCGGGAAGGGCCTCGTCGTGCCGATCCTGCGCAACGCGGAGACGATGGGCTTCGCCGAGATCGAGAAGGCGATCGCCGACTTCGCGACACGCGCGCAGGCGGGCAAGCTCGGGCTCGAGGAGCTGCAGGGCGGCACGTTCACGATCTCGAACGGCGGCATCTACGGCTCGCTGCTCTCGACGCCGATCGTCAACCCGCCGCAGTCGGGCATCCTCGGTCTGCACGCGATCCAAGAGCGACCGATCGCGCTGAACGGCCAGGTCGTCATCCGGCCGATGATGTACGTCGCGCTCACCTACGATCACCGGTTGGTCGATGGCCGCGAAGCCGTCACGTTCTTGAAGCGCATCAAGGAGTGCCTCGAGAACCCGGCGCGGATGCTGATCGAGGTGTGATCGCGGCGCGGCCACGCGCATTCCCGCGAGGAGGGAATACGGTGCCAGGGCACTTTGTCACCAGATCGCCCCGCCGCGCTATCTGGTGAGTACTCGCTCAGACACCGTATTCCGAGGCAGTGATGAAGCACATCGTCCTGGCTGTCGCGTGCGTGGCTGGCGCCCTTTCCTGCAGTCGACCCCTCGGCGTCCTGCGACTCTCGTTTGCTCCAGCACCCGTCGTTGGCACGGACCTACGCGTGACGGCCGACGTCATCAAGTTGGGTAATGAGCCCGCCAGAGGTGCGCGGCTCGTGGTCAGTGGCAAAGGGATGACCGTCGTTCGTCCCTTCGAAGAGGTTTCTTCCGGAGTCTTCGAGGGAGTGGTGCGCTTCGATCAGGCTGGACGCCATGTGATTGAAACGCGGGTCTTCTTCAATTCCGGTGACAATTCCTATCTCCAGAGTCATGACGTCGATGTTCGGTAGGTAGGCCAGGACTTGCTGGTGATGTTCGAGGGGGTGGGATGAGCGGTGCCAGAGCAGTTCACGACCGGATCGGCTTACGGTGCGTCGTCGATCCGTTAATACGGGAGTACGGTGCCAGAGCACTTTCTCACCAGATAGCGCTACCGGGCTGCCTGGTGAGAAAGTGCTCTGGCACCGTATTCACTTCGCGACGAACGTCCGCGCGAGCTCCGCGCGTGCTGCGCGACGGGACTCGACTTGCTCGACGCTCGGGATGCCCGTGATCGCGGAGCCCGCGGTGCGCCACGCGTCGAGGCGTTCCTTCGCGGTTGCGTCGCCAGACTCGGCCCGCTTCGCGAGCCACGTCTCGAGCGCCGACTCCGCCGCGTCCTGATCCGCCGCGCGCGAGCGCAACGCCTCGACGAGCAGCGCGATCGCGCGCGCGTCGTCGCCGAGCGCGAGGAGCGCCTCCGCCGCGGTCTGCCGCAGGTCCATCGGCTCCGCCGCGTCGAGCAGCCGCTGCAGCGTCGGCAGCGCGTCCTGCACGCCCAGCCGGCCGAGCGCCGTCGCCGCGGCGGCCCGCAGTTCGGGAGCGCGGCCCTTCGCGGCGCACGCGACGAGCGCGGGCAGCGCGTCGGTGCAGCGCACGCCCCCCAGCGCGAGCGCGGCGCCCGGCGCCGTGCGCGGCTCGTCGAGGAGCGCGCGGAGCTCCGCGCACGCGCTCTTCGCGCGCGGACCGATGCGCTCGAGGCACTGCAGGACGTGCAGGCGCACGTGCTCGTCTTCCTCGCGCAGCGCGAGCACGAGCGGCTCGACCGTGCTCGGCCCGCCGTTGACGAGCGCGTAGCGCGCGTCGTCGACGAGGCGCAAGTTGAACTCGCCGAGCGTCGCGATCGCCTTCCACTGCGCGAGGCGCAGCGCGGGCGAGACCTCGCGCGGCGGAAGCGGCGGCGCGCCCTCCGTGCCGGACCACGCGCGCCGCAGCGTCTCCGCGTCGGGGAAGCCCGCGTCCGTCGCGATCGACGCCGCGAGGGCCGCCGCCCGCTCGCGCTGCTCCGCCGCGCCGCGTTGCGCGAGCACCTCGAGGCCGGCGAGCCCCGCGTAGTTCCCGTGCTTCGCGAGCGCCGACGCGAGCCACAGCACGGTCTCGGCATCCGTCTCGTACTCGAGCAATGGCACGACCAGCGGCACCCACGCGTCGGACGTCTGCCGCTCGAGCGCGAACGCCGCGTGCGCGCGCAGCCAGGGCTCGTGCTGGAAGCGGATGTCCATGCGCGCGACGAACGCGTCCGCCGCGGCGGGCGCGTCGATTCCGCCGAGCATCTCGACCGCGGTGCGGCGTTCGTTCACGTCGCGCTTCGCGTCGTCGATCACCTTGACGAGCGCGGGCACGGCCGCGGGACCGAGCTCGGCCGCTTCGCGCAGCGCCATGCCGCGCACCTTGCCCTGAGACGTCGTCGCGTCGACGACGAGACCGAGCACGCGGTCGTCGAGCGCCTTGTCCGGCGCCGGGTCCGCCCGCTTCGGCACGAGCGCTTCGAGCTTCGCGACCTCGTCTCGACACACCTTCCTCAGCGCGAAGGTCGGCGCCGTGCGCGCGGGCGCCGGCACCTCGCGCGCGCACCCGAGCACGAACGCCGTTGCGACGAGGAGCAAGCTCACGACCCCGAGCGCGGCGGCCCCCGAGTCGTCGCGCCGTCGCACGCGGTGGAGATCGCGACCTCGCTCGAGAGCTCGCACCGCGCCGCGCTCCCGAACACGTGCCCGGACTCCCTCCACCACCCACGCCCGCGCGGCGTGCGCACACGACCGACCTACGCAGGCGCGCCTCACGGCTTCAGCTCCACGCGGTGCAGCACTTGCGCTTCGCGCTCGGGATCCGGCCGCGTCGGATCGGCCCAGTACGGTCGAAGCGAGAAGAACAGCACGACCTCGATCGCGCCGTCCGCGCCGTCACCATCGATCGGGATCGACTGCATCGCGTGCGCGGGGAGCTGCGTGTCGGGCAGGTTCTCGTGGCGATACGGCGAGCGGAAGCGGAACGCGTGACGCCAGCTCTCCGCACCGGACGCACGGAGCGGGCGCCAGAACACGTCGGCCGCGCGTGAGCGTTCCTCCGTCGGGAAGTGGTGCCCGGCGCCGACGTTTTCGACCTCGACGATCCACTTGCCGTCCACACGCTTGCCGCGCAGCTCGACCGCGGAGCGCACGAGCTCGATGTCGTGACCTCCGTGCATCCGGTGATCGCGACCGGGGCCGCCCGTCGCGCGCGGCTTCATGTGGCAGTCGATGCAGCCGATGCCCTTCGCCGCGTAGTCCGTCGCGCGCCACTGCTTCGTCGTGTCGTGCTGGTCGTGACAGACGGCGCAGAACTCCGACGAGCCGAGATCGCGCACCGCGACGGGCTTGCAAGCAGCGCTCGGGGCGTCGCGCGTGCCAGCGACCGTTCCGCCGGACACGTGATCCACCGGCAGGAGGTGGCACGTGATGCAGTCGACGCCCTCGGCGCGGCGCGACGCGCGCGGCAACACGCGTTGACCGATGCCCGTCTCGAAGACGGGCTGCGACGCGTGGCAGTCGATGCAGTCCGCGTTCGCGAAGTCGTTCGAGAGCGCGCGCACGTCGGGGTCGCTCCAAGACCGCGAGTGCCACGAATCGGCCCACTCGTCGTAGACCTGCGCGTGGCACTCCCTGCACTGCTCGGAGCTCGTGAACTCGCGCGCCGGCGCCGCGCTGGACTTCGCACCGGGGACGAGCACGGCCCACAGCACGCCCGCCGCCGCGAGCACGACGACGGCCCCCGCGAGCTTGCGCACGACGTCGACCCCGCCGCTCACGACGCACCTCCGAGCGCGGTCCGATCGCCACGCGCCCCGGGTGCCTTCGGAGCGGACGACTCGACGCCGCCCTCGAGCGCACCACCGAGCATGCGCTCCTTCGCGGGCACGAGCTCGCGCCCGTGCACGAGCCGCAGCACGCGCGTCGCGATGCGCTCGACCTCGCGCGCGTCGTGCGTCACGTGCAGCGTCGTGAGTCCCGTGCGCGCCTGCAGCTCATCCAAGCGGTCGATCAAGGCGCCGCGCAGCTCTGCGTCGAGCGGCCCGAGCGGCTCATCGAGCAAGAGGAGCTCGGGCTCGCACGCGAGCGCGCGAGCGAGCGCGAGACGCTGCGCTTCGCCGCCGGAGAGCGTCGCGGGACGGCGGTCCTCGAAGCCCGGGAGCTCGACCTCCGCGAGCAGCGCGCTCGCGCGGCGCCGGCGCTCCTGGCGCGGCACGCCGCGGCAGCGGAGCACGAACTCGACCGTTTCGGCGGCGGTCATGTGCGGCCACAGCGCGCCGCCCTGGAACAAGAAGCCGATCCTGCGCTCGTGAGGTGGAACGACGAGGCGCTTCCCATCGCTCGCGACGCGCCCGAAGAGCTCGACGCGTCCGCCGACGAGCGGCTGCAAGCCCGCGACCGCGCGGAGGAGCGTCGTCTTGCCCGAACCCGACGGGCCGACCACCAGGACGTGCTCACCGCGCGCGATCCGCGCGTCGATCGGACCGAGCACGCGCTTTCCGCCGAGGTGGACCTCCGCGCCCGCGAGGACGACCGCGCTTCCGTTCGTCGAGGAGTTCACGCGACGCCCTCCATGCGCTCGCGCGCGAACGTCGACCAGAGAAGACCGGGCAGGAGCACGAAGAAGATCACGAGCAGCGCCAGCGCCGCGACGAAGTCGTCGCGCCCGAAGTGGATCGCGTTGTAGACGCGGAACATCGCGGTGCCGTTCGCGGCGGGGACGAGGATCGCGGCGTCGAGCTCGCGCATCCCGAACGTGAACACGAGCCCGGCGCCGCCGAGGAGCGCGCCCCGCACGGACGGCGACACGATCGACACGAGCCGACGCGCGGGCCCTGCGCCCGCGATGCGCGCCGCTTCTTCGAGCCGCGGGTCGACGAGCATCGTCGCCGCCGCGACGGCGAGGATCGGAATCGCCGAGTACCGCCCGACGAGCAGCAGCACGACCGCGAGCCCGCCGTCGTACACCGCGGCGGTCGCCTCGTGGTTCCAGAGCACGATGTACCCGATGCCGAAGAGGATCGCGGGCACGGCGATCGGCAAGAGCACGACGAACTCGAGCCAGCGGCCGCGCCGCGCGCGTCCGAGCGCATGGCCGAGCACGAGCGCCGGCACGAGCGCGATCAGCGCCGCGCCGGCCGAGAAGAGCAAGCTGCGTTGGAGGTCCGTGCGCCCGGTTTCGATCCCGCGCTCGAAGGCGGCGACGAAGCGCTCGATCGCCCACCCGCGCGCGCCGCCGCCCGCCTCCCACGCGAGGCGCGCGATCGGCAGCACGGCCGTGACCGCGAGCAGCGCGACGCACGCGGCGAACGCCGGCCACTTCCAACGCCCGAGCGCGAGCCGCGGTGGCGCCTGAAAATCCCCGTCGACGCTCGCGAGCGCGCCGCGGCGCTTCCAAACGATGGCGGGCACGAGCGCCACGAGCGTCAGCGCGATCAGCGTCAGTGCGGCGGCGACCGCTTTGCCGGGCGTGTGGACGCTCTGCCAGCTCGCGAAGACCTCGTCGGCGTAGAGGTTGTACTTCTTGCCGATCGACGCGACGTAGTCGGGCACCGCGAAGTCGTTGATCGCGATTACGAACGCGAAGCACGCGCCGCAGAGCGCCGCGGGCAGCACGAGCGGCAGCTCCATGCGCAGCGCGGCGCCGAGTCCGCCCGCGAGCAGCGCGGCCTGCTCGCGCCGCGCGTCGATGCGCTCGAACGCGCGCGCCGAGAACGCGGCGACGAGCGGGAACGTACTCGTCCCGAGCACGAGCACGACCCTCGTCGCGCCGAGCGCGTCGACCCACAGCACCGCCATCACCATCGCGAGTATCACGGGCGGCACGAGCAGCGGCACGAGCCCCGCGTGCCGCAGGACGCGCGCGAACGGCACGTCCGTACGCGCGACCAGGAATCCGAACGGCAAGCCGAGGACGAAGGCCATCGTCGCCGCCCCGGTCCCCACGATCAGCGTGCGCCCGAACAAGGTCGCCGTGCGCGCGTCGACCAGCCCCTGCAGATCGGCGGCTTCGACGCGCGAGAGGAGCACGACGGCGGGGACGAGCCCGGCGAGCGCGAACAGGAGCGCCGCGACGACGAGCAGCGGCACGCTGACGAACGTCGCGCCGCGCCGGCCGGTCCGTGCAGTGGAAGCGAGGGACGGGGTCGTGCGCGCGAGCGAACGAGGCGACTGCGGGTGAACCCGCGGAGCCCCGTGGCCGCGAAGCACGAGGCCGCCTCGGGCGCGACCGCACGCGCGCGTCTCACCGCGCCGGCCGCGGCTTCGCTCGGGCTCCAGTCGTCGATTCGCGCGCTCCATCGCCGGCTCCGTGGCGTCCTCAGTCGAGGAACAGCTGCTTGAAGTGCTCCGCGCGCGCCTCGAGCTGCGCGCCGACGGCGCGGAAGTCGACGGTCATCGCCTTGAACTGATCCGCGGTGACGACGCTCGGCGGCCGCGGGACGTCGGCGCGCACCGGGATCTGCGCTGAGCGCGCGAACGCGAGCTCCTTCTCCGTCTCGGGGCGCAAGACCCAGTCGACGAAGCGTCGCGCGTTCTCCGCGTGCGGCGCGTCCTTCAGCACGACGATCGAGTTCGGGATGAGCAGCGTGCCGACGCCGTCCGCGTCGGGGTACACGGCCGCGACGTGCGCGCCCTTCTCGAGCTGCACCGCGAAGTCGTCCGTGTCCGTCCAGCCGAACGCGACCTTGCCCTCGGACACCATCCGCGCGACCGTCGCGTTGCCGTTCGCGAGCTGCAGCGCGCCGCTCTTCCCGAGCTCGTGCACGCGCGTGACGTACTCCTCCGCCTTCGCGTCGCCGAGCACCGTGTAGAGCGCCGCCATGTGCGTCAGCGTCGTGCCCGTCAGCGGCCGCGCCATCGCGACTTTGCCCGCCCACTTTGGGTCGACGACGTCCCACATGCTCGTGATCGACTTCGGATCCGCGAGGTCCGTGTTGACGATCAAGATGCGCGCGCGCGCGGCGAAGCCCGTCCACTGCGCGTCCGCGTCCTTGAAGTGCGTTGGGATCGCGGCGGCGTTCGGCGACGCGTAGCGCGCGAGGAAGCCGTCCTGCGCGAGGCGGGCGCTGTGGGCGGTCTCGTTGTTCCAGAACACGTCGCAGCGCGGGCGCTTCGACTCCTCGCGCAGACGCTGCACGAGCCCGACCGTCTTGTTCGCCTCGATGTCGAACTCGGCGCGGACGGTGAGGCCGCTTTCCTTCTCGTAGCGCCGGATCATCGGCTCCGCGAACTCCTGGTCGAGGGCGCAGTACACGACGAGGTCCGCTTCGCGCGCGCAGCTCGCGAGGACGGTGAGGAGGAAGGCGCCGAACAGCCAAGTCGTTCGTTTCATGGGGACGTCTCGCACGAAGCCGGGGCCGGGCGGGTGCAACGCTCGAGCAGAGGGCCACTAGCCCGTTGCGCCCAAGTGGTCACGCACGACGCGCAGCGAGCGCCTCCGCTCGATTCCGCGTGGCCGGATCGGAGCGTAGGGTAGCGCGCACCACCCCCCCGCTGCACGGTGTCGAACCGAGTCCACGATCGCTCTCGTCGGGCTTTGCTGATTCGAAGGCCGTGGGAGCGCGCGCCGTCCTCCGCGATGGCGATGCTCGCCAGCTCGCCATCGTCGTCGAACTCGTGTGCGGACTCCAGTCCATGCGTGGACGCTCGAGCCTCGGCAGCGGTCAGATGGAGGCCAGGACGGGGCCGAGGTCGAGGTGGTACAGGTCGTGGTCGAGCGCAGGCCGCGCGAGGCCGCGGCGCACGATCGCCAGACCGCGCGGCACGTACAGCGGGACTACGGGGAGCGCGCGGTCGAGGTGCTGTTGGATGCGCTCGAACTGCGCGGCGCGCTCGGACTCCTCAGCGCGGGTCGCGAGTTCCGCGACGAGCGCGGTCAGCTCCGCGTCACCTAGGAGGCGCAGACTCGAGCTGGCCGACGCGCGTCGCTTCGGCGGCAGGAAGCGCGAGAGCGAGAGTACTGGGTCGTACGGGACTCCGAGCGTGCGGAGGACGAGCAGGTCGTACTCGCCGCGCGCGAGGAGTGCTTGGAACTCGGCGCTCGCGTGCACGGAGAGCTCGACCTCGAAGCCCGCGCGGCGCACCTGGTCCGCCAGCAAAGCGTGAAGGCGCGCCTCACGAGGTTCCTCCGCCGGTGACCCCTGCGCGCGCGGGAAGCGCAAGCGAGGCTCACGTGAAGGCGCACTCGAGTGCGGGCCGCGTGGCGAGGACGCCGGCCAGTCGCGGACCGTCGACGGCGCCCACGCCGCGCAAGGATCCGCATGTCCGAGCTCGGCATGGCGCACCAGCACGTCCCGATCGATCGCGTCCGCGATCCGTTGGCGCACGAGCAGGTCCTCGGTCGGTCCGCTCCCGCGTCGGAACGCCAGGAATGTGACGAGGCCGCCGGGCCCCCACGTCACGTCGAAGCGAGCATCTCCCTGCACGGCGGCGACGCGCTCGCGAGGAACGTTCTCGCTCCACGTGTCGACGACGGCGTCGAGGGTGCCGTCGAGCAGATCGTCGATCGGACGACGCACGTCGTCTCCCGTGTAGGCGATGAAATCGACGTAGGTCGCGCCAGCGGCATGCACGGCGCCGGACGCGAACGGAGTGCAACGCATGCGGCGCCCTTCGTCCTGCGCCTCGACGAACCGTAGCGGACCGCTGCCGATCGGCCGGACCCACTCACCGTGGTCGTCGAAGCAGCTGGGGGCCGTGATGGAGCACGGGTTGATCGCGAGGAGATCGGGCAGGAGCGCGCACGGCCGATCGGTGCGGATCCGGAGCTCCGTCGCGCCGAGGGCCTCGACGCTCGCGATGCGCTCGTTCGACTCGAGCCACGAGTGCTCGGGGAGCCCGACCCAGCGCCGGAAGTGCAAGCGCACGGCCTCGGCATCCAGCGGAGAGCCGTCGTGGAAGGTCGCACCCGCGCGCAGCCGGAAGACGTGCGTGGTGCCGCCGTCCTCGATCGACCAGGCCTCGGCGATGCCGGGCGCGAGACGCCCGTCGGGCCCCATGCGAACGATGGTCTCGTATAGCGCGGTCTTCGTGTCGAAGCCCCCTGCGTAGACGAACGGGCTGATCCGGCCGCGGACGTCCTTGCGCATCCGCGACGGCAAACGAAGGACACGGGCCGCATCGTCGCGCGGCCCGCGGGCCGTGGTGCCGGGGGCGACGCTCGAATCCAGGTCGGCTCCTGTCCCGCGGGCGCCGATGCACGCGGCACCCGCGATCCCGGTCGCGATCGCGGCCGCTTCGGCGAGGAAGCGACGGCGGTTGGGCAGTGTCCCGAAGGACTCGTCGCGCGGATCCATGTCGCGGTCTCCTCGGTTCCGGAGGTCAACGAACGGCCGGGGCGCGATCCGTGGTCAACAGGCCCGGCAATCCGTAGCCCGGCGGACGAGCGAGGAGCACGACGCGGCCCGAGTAGCCCGAGCACACGAGTTCGTCAGTCGCGTTGCGGCCGTCCACCTCGCCGGCCGCGAGCCAGTGGCCCTTGTCCTTGTCCACGAACACCGTCTCGCGCGTCCACTTGCCGTCGCGGCGCGACAGGAGCTCGACCCTGTGGCCGTAGCCGTGCACCGCGATCGTCTCGACGTTCGGATCGGCGTCGAAGTGCCCCCACGCGCAACCGCGCATCCCCTGCGGGCCTGCGTAGACGAGCTCGGACTTCCACTTCCCGTCCGTGCCTCGCTCGCTGCGATAGACACGGCCGTCGTCCGCGGTCGAGTAGAGGACGGGCCGGTCGGCAGGGGCGTCGCCCTTGAGCGCGAGGCGTCCCATCCCCATCCCGATCTCGATCACGGGCTCGAACTGCGGGCCCTTCTCCCCGAACGAGAGGATGGACAGGTTGCCGGTGCGCATCACGACGGCAAACTCCGGCGCGTGCCCCGGGCGGACGGGGAGCGCGCGAGCGTCGCGGACGCGACCGTCGATGCCGAGGAGCAGCTTCACGTCGAAGCCGTCTTGTTCCGCGGGCTTGGGCTTGAGCTGATACACCGCACCGGGGAGCGTGAACGCGATGAGCTCCGGCCCGGGCGAGTGCGGATCGATCTCGCCCGCGATCAGCGTGTGCACCTCGGAGCCGGGCAGGCGCGCGACGCGGCGGAAGTCAGCCATCCGGTCGGCGTAGCAGACGATCTCGTAGACGTTGCCGCTCTGCGCGCCGACGTAGAGCTCCGGTCCCGGGATGCGCGGATCGACGTCACCCTGCGCGAGTCCACCGAGCCACGTCCCGTCCGCGACCGTCGTCACGGGCGACCACTTGCCGCTGTAGCTCCACAGCAGATGGCAGCGGCCCTTGTCGTCGAGCCCGACGATCTCGGGGCATGCAAAGGTCGTGAAGACCTTCATCACGCCGACCGTCCAGACGCCGACGCCGGCGTTGTCGAGCACGAGCGTTCCCTGCCATCCCGCTCCGGCCGGGAACGAGACTTCGGTCTTCGTGGGATCGCCAGCCGGGATCGGTGTCCAGTCCTCCGGTGGCGCCTCCATCGGGGTCGCAGACTTCGCCGCGACGGGAGCTGCGCTCGGCGCCCCGGGCGCAAGCACGGGCGATGTCGGCGCACGACAGGCCGTGAGAGTGAGGGTGAGGAGGACGAAGAGCCAACGGGCGTCGACGACGCTCGCAGTGCGATGCTCATGGGGGGACATGCAGGGCCAGGCCGTTCTCGAGCGGCGTGCACGACGGAAGGGAATCGGGCGACCGGAGGTCACGAACCCGGGACGGCACGAACGTACCGGGAGGCGAGGCTCACGCTAGACACGCGCGACGCACGGGTCACGTTCCAACCCGACGCGCTGTGTACAGGCTCGAGGACTCCGCACGCGCGCGCGGTAGTAGACGGGGCTCCGGCGAGCCACGGCTCCGTAACGGAAGGCTCGACGCGGTCACGCGCGAGGAACACGAGGTCAAGTGGGGCCGCAGAGGGAGGCTCGGAGGCCGGCGGGGAGCGCGGCACATGCACGCATTCATCCCACGCACGACATCGTACGCACTCCGAGCGCACGCCACGTCCCTGCACGGCGTCGTGCGTACGTTGAGCCCGCTGCGGAAGCTGTCACGCTGCGTGCTTCGATGCGAGATAGACCCTACGACCGAGCTTCGACGGGCCCTGTGTTCTTTGGATCGCGCGCGCGAGCGAGCGTGCACGCAGGTCTCGAGGAAGCCGCGACGCTCCAAGGGAAGAGTGCGCATCGTGCCCGGACGGAGTCCGACCAAGGTCGGGGGACGAGAGGATCCGCGGCGGCCCACCCGAGGAGAAGGCACACGCGTTGCCGGGCGCGCCGCCCCGCGCATGGAGCGCGGCCCGCGCATTTCGACGCACCCAGGATCCTCACACATGAAACTCCAAGCCCCCTCACACACGCTCCCGATCTTGTTCGCCGCCGCGATCGCGCTCTCGACGACCTCGCGCGCACAAGAGCTCCCGTTCTCGGGTGCAACCGGCTTCGACTTCTTCTACGCGACCTCACCGATTGGCGAGACCGGGTTCTTCGCCACGAACATCCGTCGGTCGACCACGCCGTTCCAGTTTGGGCCGACGTTCTTCAACGAGCCGTCGACCTGGGCCCACCGGCGCCGGACGATGGGCGGGCTCGAGACGAACATCACCTCGCCCGAGCGTGGCGTCTTCGTGACGCCGATGGGGAACGGCCCGGGGAACGGCGCGTTGCACCTCGTCGACATGCGCGGCACGGTCCAGACCGCGCTGATCCCGACCGGCAATCCCGCGGCGTACGACGTAGCCTTCCACAAGGGCTTCAAGTACGTCTTCTCCGCTGAGGACGACGGCAGCGGGCAGACGATCCTGCGGGGGTTCTCCTACGCAAGCCTCGGAACGCTCACCCCGCTCACACCCGCATCCTTGACCCTGCCCGGGGCTCCGGCGTCCTACGTCAACCGCATCGGCGTCGACATCGGCGGTCAATTGCTCCATGTGCCGACGGCCACCGGCGTCCAGGTGGTCACGTTGAGCGCCGCGGCTCCGCAGATGACAGCCGGCGCCTTCATCTCGTGCGCCCCGGCAGCGCCCGCGACGAACCCGATCCTCTTCTCGCGGAACGGGACGATCACCTGGGTCCTCGGAACGACGACGTTCAGCCCGTCGAACCCTCTGGTCCCCTCGGCCGCTGGTTTCCTTTCGTGGGACGCGAGCGGTGCCTCGAGCGCGGCCGAGTTCGGGGTCGTGCCCACGGCACCCGCCAAGAAGTGGGTGCCCGCCGTCGGCACCGAAGAGCTCGCTGTGGTCAGCAACGGCACAGACGCGTACGCCTACTTCCTGTTGCGTGAGCCGGGGCCGGGCACGTTCTTCGTCAAGCCCTCCTCCGTCGGCGCGGTCCGGTTCCTCGGCAACTCCGCACCCACGGTCGGGACGATCCTCGTCGACGAGCGCGTAGGCGAGCCGTTCTCGATCCCTTCGACCTTCGGGACGCGCGTCGCCTTCGAGAGCAGCTTCGGGCCGCCTTTCACGGCGAATCCCCCGGGCGGCGGTGAGGTGATCAGCATCCTCTACTCGCCGCTCGACACGCTCGGGGCGAGCTCGGCGTTCGGCGTGCTCGGCGTGCCGGATCCGCTCGGCGGGCGCATCTCGACGAAGGGCCTGGAGCGTCCGATCTGGAGCCAGGACGGCACGCGCGTGTTCGCATGCACGAGCCACTTCCCCGGCGCCCCGAACCCGGGCATCCCGGGCATCGAAGCGCTGAACGTCCCCGCGGACCAGCTCGTTGATCAGTACACCTCGCCCCACATGGTCACGCCGAACCTGCCCTTCCCCAACCAGGCGATCGTGTTCCCGAGCAACTTCAGGCCGCGCTCGCCTAGCGCCGCGGGACCGTTCGCCGGACTCTCATTCTTCGGGTGCGTGTTCAACCAGGGAGTCGCGTCCATCGCGGCGCCCACGTATGGAGAGTACGGCCAGCTCCAGCTGGACCCGATGGGGTTCACGCTCCTGCCCTCGGTCCCCGACTTTCCGTCGATCCTCCCCGCCACGTTCGACGACGTGCACTCGTCGCTCGTCGTCGTCCCCGTGCGCTACGGAGCGCGCCGAACGACGTTCAACTACGCCCCGACGTTCGGGTTTTCCGGCCTGAACATGTCGGCGGCGATGAACGACCGCATCCTCGTTCAGATGACGGGCGTGAACTTCCTGGCGGCGCTCGGCCTCGCGCTACCGATGGACACCCAGTCGATCCCCCTGCCGAGCGGGTGGATCACGACCAGCGAGTTCTACTCGCTGTGAACCCCAGAGCCGAAGGAGCATCGATCATGCGCACCCTCTTCCTCGGCACAGCCCTGATGTGCCTCAACCTCCCCGCCTTCGCGACCGACTGGCTCGTCGATGCGTCCGGAACTGCGAGCAACCTGACCACGATCGCGCAAGCGATGGCTCAGGTCTCGACCGGAGACCGCATTCTCGTGCTCCCCGGCAGCTATCCGGCATTTCACTTCAGCCGAAGCGTCGATGTCATCGGCCTGGGAGCAAGTCCCGATGACGTACTGATCCAGCGCGTCGACTTCCACCCGACGATCCCGACGCTCGGGTACGACGCGGGCATCGCAAACGTCCGCGTGTGCGGTGACTCGTTCTCGATCAGCGGGAACGAGCTCGCCGCCGGGACGTTCGTGATCGACGGTGCCCACCTCTGCGGGGGCGTGTTCCTCCACGGGGCCGGTCAGCTCTACGTCCTGATGCAGAACTCGCAGGTGGAGGCGGGGCCCGGGGACGGCTTCCTCGGCGCCGCCTTCGACTTTGGCGGCGGCAGCGCGGACATCGTCAACTCCTCGATCCGCGCCGCCAGCGCTTCGAGCGCCGGCGGAACCACGGCGGGCATCGGCCTGCGCATCTGGTCGACCTCCACGTCGAACGTGCGCATTTCGAACTCGCTGATCCGGGGCGGTACGGGCGTCGACGTGGCCGGCTTCCGCGACGGAGGCGACGCCATCGATCGCTTGAGCGGCGGGACGACCTCGCTCCGCCTCTCCGGCGGCAGCCAGATCCTCGGTGGATCCGCCGCGGGTGCGGGTCACGGTGGGAACGCCGTCGACATCGCGGGGACGATCACGACGGGGCTCGCTACGGTCACCGGAGGGATCGGCGCGACGCCGGGGGCAACGTACGCGAGCTCGCAGCCGACGGCCCTCGGTTTCGACCCTCTCCTGCGCTTCTCCCCGACTGGAACCGCGGGGAGCTTGCCGGTGTTCCAGCACCCCGGCGAGTTGATCCGGATCGACTGCGACCCGTCGCTCACCGGCGCTCTCCTCGCCTCTTCGACTCAGATCGATCCGCCCACCACGCCGACCTGGTCCCCGCTAACCGCCCCCCAGCTCCTCGGTGGGCCCAGCGAGGGCTTCGTGCTTCCGGTCCGGAGTCACCGCGTCGTGGACCCGGCTCCGCGGCGCCGCGTCTACCTACAGGGCTTGTTCGTGGATCCCCTGTCCGGGCAAACCCACTCCACGAACCCGATCGCCATGACGGTCGACCCCTGAACTTCGACAGCGAAGGACTACCACGCCGCCAGTCGGAGGAGCTCCTCCGGCTGGCGGCCCCCGTTCGGAGGGGAACCTGAGGACCGAGCTGGAGCCGAAGGGTGCTCCCCCTCACCGAACATCGAGTCGGCGCGGGACGACTCAGCGCACGATGCGACTTCCCTGTGACCGTTCACCGCCACGGGACTAGCCCCCCACTCCGAGAGCCCCCTACCCAACCATGAACCAACGAACGAAACTCCGCGGGTTGCTCCTCGCGCTCGCGCTCTCTGCCGCGTGCGCGAACACGGAACCCCTGGTCGAACCCGCGCGCGTCGTCCCCGTCACGATCGCGCTGCCCGCTGCCCAAGCCGAGAAGCCCGTCGACCTACCCGGCGTGCACAACCTCGTGACCTACACGCGAGGGATCGTCAGCGGATCGGTGCCCGAGGGCGATGCGGGCTTCGAGTCCCTCGCGGCCATGGGCATTCGTTCGATCGTCTCGGTCGACGGAGCGGCGCCGGACGTCGAGCTGGCGCGCCGGTACGGGCTGCGCTACGTCCACTTGCCGATCGGCTACGACGGCTTCTCGCTGGAGCGCGCGCTCGAGCTCGCGAAGGCTGTCCAGTCCCTACCGGGGCCGGTCTTCATCCACTGCCACCACGGCAAGCACCGCAGCGCGGGCGCCGCCGCTTCGGCCGCCGTCACGCTCGGGCAGCTGACGAGCGAGCAGGCCGTCCTCCGCATGAAGGTCTCCGGCACCGCGCCGAACTACACGGGCCTCTACGAGTGCGCGACGACCGCGAAGCCCGCGAGCGCCGCGACGCTGGCGGCGCTGCCCGACGAGTTCCCCGAGCGGATCGCGCCCAAGGGCCTGAAGAAGGCGATGATCGCGATCGACGAGGCGAACGACGAGCTCAAGGCAATCGAGAAGGCGAGCTGGAAAGTCCCCGCGGACCACCCCGACTTGGTTCCGGCCGCCGTCGTGAAGCGGATGATCGGCTACTTCAACGACCTGACGACGGCCGCGGACACCCAGGAACAGCCCGCCGAGTTCGCCGAGTGGCTCGCGGCGGACGTGAAGAAGCTCCAGTCGCTCCACGAGGGCCTCTCGGGCGGCTCCGTGGCCGGCACGGAGCTCAGCGCGCGGATGAAGCTCGTTCAGCAGTCGTGCAAGGACTGCCACTCGAAGTACCGCGACTGACCACCGGCCCGACGGTCGCGAGGTCGAGCCCGCGACTTCGAAGCGCACGGCTCCCGACGCGACGACGCCTCGGAAGCCGTGCGCTATGCTCTCCCGCTTCGCTCGGCACCACGCAGCGAGAACAGCATGAGCACGATCCAACACGACCTCCTCGTCATCGGCGCCGGCCCCGGCGGCTATGTCGCCGCGATCCGCGCGGCCCAGCTCGGCCTCAACGTCGCCTGCATCGAGAAGGAAAAGGCCCTCGGCGGCACGTGCCTGCGCATCGGCTGCATCCCGAGCAAGGCGCTGCTCGAGTCGAGCGAGCTCTACCACGAGGCGAAGCACGGCTTCGAGCGCCACGGGCTGCGCTTCGAGAAGCTGCACGCCGACCTCGCGGCGATGATGAAGCGCAAGGACGACGTCGTGCGCGGCCTGACGGGCGGCGTGGACTCGCTCTTCAAGAAGAACAAGATCACGCGCTACCTCGGCACCGGCCGCTTCATCGGCCCCGGTCGCGTCGTCGTCGACGGCACCACGGAGCCGACGGAGATCGCGGCGAAGCACGTGATCGTCGCGACGGGATCCGTGTCCGCGCCGCTGAAGGGCGTCGAGCTCGACGGCGACCGCATCGGGACGAGCACGGAGGCGCTCGCGTGGCCCGAAGTGCCGCAACACCTCGTCGTGATCGGCGCGGGTGCCATCGGGCTCGAGATGGGCTCGGTGTGGGCGCGCCTCGGCGCGAAGGTCACCGTGCTCGAGTACGCCGACCGCATCTTGATCGCGAACGACGCGGAGATCGCGGCCGAGGCGAAGAAGTCGCTCGAGAAGCAGGGCCTCAAGTTCCGTCTCGGCGTGCGCGTCACCGGCGCCAAGGTGAAGGGCAAGACGTGCGTCGTCGAGATCGACGGCTCCGAGCCGATCGAGTGCGACCGCGTGCTGCTCGCCGCGGGCCGTCGGCCGAACACGGCGGGGCTCGGGCTCGAGGCGATCGGGCTCGCGCTCGACGAGAAGGGGCGCGTGCCGGTCGACGACCACTTCGCGACGAAGGTCGCGGGCGTCTACGCGATCGGCGACGTGATCCGCGGGCCGATGCTCGCGCACAAGGCCGAGGACGAGGGCATGGCGTGCGTCGAGCACATCGTCACGGGCTACGGCCACGTGAACTACGACGCGATCCCGAACGTCGTCTACACCTCGCCCGAGGTCGCAGGCGTCGGCAAGACCGAGGAAGAGCTCCAGCAAGCCGGCGTCGAGTACAAGAAGGGCTCGTTCCCCTTCATGGCGAATGGCCGCGCGAAGGCGCTGAACCAGACCGAGGGCCGCGTGAAGATCCTCGCGCACGCGAAGACCGACCGCGTGCTCGGCGCGCACATCTTCGGGCCGCGCGCAGGCGACCTGATCGCCGAGCTCGCGATCGCGATCGAGTTCGGCGCATCGAGCGAAGACGTCGCGCGCACGTGCCACGCCCACCCGACGCTGCCCGAGGTGATCAAGGAAGCGGCGCTCGCAGTGGACAAGCGCGCGATCCACATGTGACGAATACGGAGCCAGAGCACTTTGTCATCAGATACGCGGGCCGCTCAGCGCTGAGTGACCCGCGTATCTGATGACAAAGTGCTCTGGCTCCGTATTACCGCATTACCACCGCAGCGTCGCCGCGATCGGCGAGCTCGACGGCATCCGGTGCCGGTCGAAGCTGAACACCTCGCCGCCGCGCAGGAGCACGGCTTCCGCGAGGTCGTCGAGCACGTCGCTCATTTCGCCGCGCTTCTCCTTCCACAGCTCGAGCGTGCCCGTCTCGCGATCGAGACGTCCGCCGAGCGTCGTCCCGCGCGCGAGCAGGAGCTCGCGCACGCGGCCCTGCACGGCGGCGCGAGCGATCGTGGTCACTTCGTCGGTCGAACGGACGTGCGAGATACCGGACGAGTAGTGCTCGAGCACGATCGACTCGCGCTCGGCAACGTGCTTCTGCACCAGCGGCCAGGCGCGCGCGTGCAGCTCGTCGCCGCGTTCGTGCGCGAAGCTCCCGTGCAGGCCTTCCGCGAGGAGGTGCGGGTAGCGACTGACGGACGCGTAGATGGCGAACTGTCGGTCGGGAGCGGCGACCACGAGGGGCACGTTCTCGTCGCGCAGGACCAGCATCAGTTCCTTGTCGATCATCCGGAAGAAGCGCGCGAAGTCCTCGTCACGCGAGCCGTCGTCCTTCCCTCGGCCGGAGTACATCGCCATCGTCCCGAACGCGCCGGAGGAGTGCTGCCGGACGTTGCGCTCGTGGTCCTCGACGCCGAGTGCCGACGTGAGCGAGCGCGGGAGCGTGCGCAGGTCGACGGGCACGAGCCCATGCATGCTGCCCTTCATGAAGCCGACGCGTCCCTGGCTCAGCACGAGCAGGAAGTAGCGCTGGTTCGCTTGGAGGTACTCGAGCAGCGGGCGCACGTGGAAGCTGTCCCCCACGACGACGCGCTCCTCGACCTTCATGGGCAGCCGGTACACGGCTTCGAACTCCTGGGAGCGGAACACGGCGAGGCCGGAGAGCTCGTCCTTCCAATCCTGCGGACGGAAGAGGTGCTCGAGCGGCGCGATCGCGTCGTCGGCCTCGTGAGACGACAGATGGCGCGCGAGCTCCGCGCGGGCACGGCGAAGCAGACCCTCGTAGTGGTGCTTGTCCTCCTGGGACCCACCGGGATGGGTGGGCAGGTAGATGGAGACGCAGGGCGGGACATGCGTGGCGATCAAGGACCGCAGTTCCTCGACGTTCATCCAGCGCACGACGGGATTCGAGGCGATCGTTTTCATGACACTCGCGATCCTAGGTCCACCGGCGGAGCGCGGGCGTACCCACAGCTGCGCACGGGGACTTGCTGAAGGACGGAGGGGAATCCGCCGCGCCCGCACGTGACGCGACGAGCGGTCCCGGCACGCCCGAAGGGTTCCTCGAAACGACCGATTCG
Source organism: Planctomycetota bacterium (assembly GCA_016714045.1). Classification (GTDB taxonomy): domain Bacteria; phylum Planctomycetota; class UBA1135; order UBA1135; genus JADJNY01. The sequence continues at coordinate 200,615 of JADJNY010000004.1, forward strand.
TGTCGATCGTTCTGGATGTCAGCGCCGGTCGAGACGCCGTGACGGGCGGACGCCGATGCCCCAGCTACGGAACTCAGGGGCCTGATCCTCGCGTGACCACGAGCACGTCTCGCGCAAGAAGTGCTGGTTGTTCCCGCCGCGCACGCTGCGCAGGTCCGACTCGGGCGCCAAGTGCAGGCCGTCGCCTTCGCGCATCGGCCAGATCAGCTTCGACCAGAAGACGTCTCGGGCCCACTCGCTCACGTTCCCGTGGACTTCGTAGAGCCCCCACGGGTTCGGGGGCAGCGTTCCGACACGGGCCGTGCGCATCGCTCCGTCGTACGGAGAGAAGGTCCAACTCGAGTCGACGCTCCCGACGCCGGGGTAGTTGCCCGCGTTCAACCCGCCGACGAAACACCACGGCACTTCGGGCAGCGACCAGCGGCCGATCGTCCCCCCGCGCGCGCCGTACTCGAGCTGTGCTTCCGTCGGGAGCACGAGCCCGATCCGCCGCAGCGCTTCGTTCGCGTCGATCCAACTGACGGACTCGACCGGATGCGTCCACGTGTAGGTCGTCTTCTCGCACGCATAGTCGAACGTCGAACCGACGTGAAAGTACGCCGGGTTCTCCTCCATCGCGGCGAACCACTGCGCCTGCGTCATCTCGAACTTCGAGAGGAAGAACGCATCGAGCGCGACGTCGCGGACGACCCCGACGATTCCGTCGCCCTCGACGATCGCTTCACCCGGCAGCGGTGAGTCCGCCGTCTTGCCCATGCGAAACGTCCCCGTCGGCAGGAGCACGAGGACGATGCCCGTCTTCTCCCCGACGAGCCACTCGTCGTCCGGACCGAGGATCGGCCGCACGCCGCTCGCGACGTGCCAGAACTCCCACAACCCGCTGCGCGGGTCCCTGCGCAGCGGTTCGAGCCCGATCTGGGGTTCGAGCCTCAGTCCGCGGTACAGCGGGCAGCGCGCGGGATCCGCGATCTCGTCGATCGCTCGGCTCCACGCCGCGGCGAGGGTGGATTCGCTCGCGGCTCGCAGCCTCAGGGCCAGCTCGCGACGACCCTCCACGCTCGCGAGCGGACCCGCGTGCGGGTCGAGGAAGGCCTCGAGCTCGACGAGGAGGCCGTCGAGCGCATCGTGATGCTGCTGCTCGGACGGCGTGGCGAAGGTCCAGTCGACGAGGCCGGCCAGCCGTTGCTCGATCCGGCGCGTGCGCTCGAGCGCTCGATCGAGCCGCGCGCTCGCGTACTCGTGCCCTTGTCGCGCTCCGATGCCCTGGGCGATCGTGTCGAACTCGACCAGGTCTTGCGCGTGCCCTTCGACTTCGGAGTGCGCGGCTTGGAGCTCGGCGTCGAGCGCCGCTCGGAGCCTCTTCACGCGCGTCCCTTCCTCGCTCGACACTCGTCCGCGGCGGCGCAGCTCGTCCAGCTCCCGCGCGAGCGTCTCGCGCCGACCGGCCAAGGTGCGCGCGCGGGCGAGCCACTCGTCCATGCGCGGGACGAGCTCGGGGACCGCGGGCCACAGCTCGTTCGCCTCGGCGCTCAGCGCCGCGGGCGCGTTCCGGTCGGCCTCGAAACGCACGCGCTCGGCGGAGACGCGCAGGTCTTCCTCGCGCCGGCGTTGCAGCTCGAACACGACGATCGCGCCGACGATGGCCACGAGCACGACGCCGGCGAGCGCTCCTGCGAGCGCTCGATTCCGACGCACCCACTTCACGAGCTCGATCCACGGCCCGTGCGCATGCGCGCGGACGACGCGGCCCCTGGTACGCGCGCGCAGGTCGTCGGCGAACGCCTGAATGCTCGCGTACCGACGCTCCGACTCGCGCTGCATCGCCTGCTTGCAGATCGAAGCGAGCTCCGGCACGGCCTCGCGCGCGAGCGCTTCGACCTCGCGCGGCGGACCGGCGCGCGCCGCGGCGATCACCGCGCGGCTCCCGGGCTTGCGCTCGCCGTCGCAGTACGGCGCGACGCCCGTCAGGTAGCGGTAGAGGATCGCGCCGAGCGCGTACACGTCCGTCCGCGCGTCGATGTCGTGATGGCGGCCCTCGGCCTGCTCCGGCGCCATGTACGCGGGCGTTCCGAGCACCGCGCCCGCTTCCGTGTGCTGCGTCGCGAGCGGATCGTCGAGCTCGCCCCCGCCGATCGCGGGCGCTTCCTGCTCCCCGTCGATGCGCGCGAGGCCCCAGTCGACGACGTAGACGACGCCGAAGCGCCCGACGAGCACATTCTCTGGCTTCAGGTCGCGGTGCACGACGCCGAGCGAGTGCGCGTACGCGACCGTGTCGCACACCTTGAGCAGCACCTCGAGCACGCGCGCCTCGCTCCAACCGTCCTCGCCGCGGCGCGCGAGGTCGATCACGTCGGCGAGCGTCCGTCCGCGCACGAGTGGCATCGTGAAGTAGGCCTGTCCGCGCTCGTCCACGCCGAGGTCGTGCACGGGGATGATCCCCGGATGCTCGAGCCGTCCGGTGAGACGCGCTTCGGCGAGGAAGCGCGGCAGGAAGCCCGCGCGTTCGCGCACGACCTTCATCGCGAGCGTGCGGCCGAGGGCGCGGTCGCGCACGCGCAGCACGCGGCTCATGCCTCCGCGAGCGACCTCGCCCTCGTCCTCGTACCGCGCACCGCTCGCGCGCAACGTCGCGAGCTCGTCCAGCGCGCGTCGAGCTTCGTCGTCCGCGCGGTGCTCGACGCCCTCGAGCGACGACAACGCCGAGCGCACGACGCTCGGCGCGTCGAGGAGACCGCGCAGGAGCCCCTCCGCGCGCACGCGCATCCGGTGCAGCTCGCGCAACTCCTCCGCGATTTCCGGATGCTCCAAGGCCGCGGCCTCGAGCTCGTCCGCGGACGCTTCGCCCCGCGCCGTGAGCTCGGCGAAGGCGCGCAGGGCGTCGGGAGAGAAGGCTCGCGGGGAATGGGACATGCTCGGACGGTACGGCGGGATCGAACGCCTGAAAAGGACGCCCGCGGCCGCCGTCCGCGAGACGAAGCGCGGGAAACGAGCATTGCGGGCCGCGCCCGAGCGCGTTGAAATGCGCCTCTTCCAATGTCTTCGCTCCCCCCCGACGACGGAGCGCGGCTCGCCCTCGAGCGGCTCCTCGAGGACGCGCTCGGCCCGTTGCACACGCACGTTCGGCTCAACTTGGGCCCGCTCCTGCGCGAACGCGAGTCCGTCAGCGACATCGTCCAGTCCGCCGTGCGCGAGGTGTGGAAGAACCGCGAGCGCCTCGCCTTCCGCGACGAGGCTCCGTTCCGCGCGTATCTGTTCCAGGTCGCGACGCGCAAGATCCTCGAGAAGAAGCGCTATCACACGACCGACCGCCGCAGCCCCGAGGCCGAGACGAAGGGCCGCACGGCTTCGGGCTTCGTGGACCCGAACCCCGAGCCCAGCGATCACGCGGCGAGCGCGGAGGAGCTCGTGATCCTTCAGTCGGCCTTCGACGAGCTCGACGACGCGGATCGCGAAGTGCTCTCGCTCTGCACGGTGTTCGAGCTCCCGACGGCTCAAGCCGCGCGGGAGCTCGGCGTACCCGAGTCGACGCTGCGATATCGACTCGGGTCCGCGACGTCGCACCTCTTGGCGGCGATGGCGCGCCGCGGGTTCCGCGGGTAGGCGCGGCGCGCGGCTACTTCAGGAGCTCTTCGAGCTCGCGCGCCTTCACCGGGCCCGCCGCCGCGAGGCAGCTCGCGTCCGGGAACAGGTGCTCGCGCGCGACGCGCTGCACGTCCTCCGCCGTCACGTCGCCGAACGCGCGCACGAGGCGTTCGAGGTTGTCCGCCGGGAAGCCGTAGAGCTCGTGGCTCACCATGTAGCTCGCCCGACGCGCCGCGCGCTCGAAGCCGAGCGGGAACGAGCCGACGAGGTAGTTCTTCGCGATCCCGAGCTCGTCGTCGCCGACCTGCTCGTCGCGGATGCGGCGCATCTCGTGCAGGAAGCCCGCGACGGCCGTGCGCACGTTGTCGGGCGACGTGCCGATGTACGCGGTGAACATGCCGGGCAGGATCCCCGCCGAGCCGTGGATGTTCGCGTTGACGGAGTAGGCAAGCCCCTTCTCGTCGCGCAGGATCCGCGAGATGCGGTTCGTGAAGCCGGGCCCCGTGCCGAGCACGTGGTCCATCACGACGAGCGCCGCGTAGTCCGGATGCCTGCGCGGCACGCCCAGGTGGCCGAGATAGACGTGGACCTGCTGGCGGTCCGCGGGGAACGCGGCGACGCGCACGGCGCGCGGCGGGAACGAAGGCGGCGTCGTGACGAGCGGGGTCCCGCTCTTCCAGCGCGCGAGCAATCGGTCGAGCTCCCTGCGCACGGACTTCGGGTCGACGTCGCCGCAGACCGCGATCACGGTGCGCTTCGCGACCCAGTGCTGCGCGTGGTGCTCGCGCAGGTGCTCGCGCCGGATGCGCTTCACGCTCTCGAGCGTCCCGTACGCCGCGCGACCGAGCCAGTGATCGCCGTAGACGAGCTTGCGGAAGACGAGCCCGCCCTGGGAGCGCGGATCGTCGCGCTCGATGAGCAGACGATCGCACAGCCGCTGCTGGTGCAGCGTGACCTTGTCCGCGGGGTACGTCGGCCGCACGAGCATCGACGTGAGGACGCGCAAGAGGAGCTTCCACTCGCCGCCGACGATCGAACCGTGGATCCCGGACGCGTCGCCGCCGAGTTCGCCGCCGTTCGGTTCGAGGAGCTCGGCGATCTCTTCTTCGCCGTAGTCCTTCGTGCCCTGGTCGACGAGCGAGCCGGCGAGGAACGCGGTGCCTTCGAAGCCCTTCGGGTCGTGCGCGGGCCCGCCGCGCACGTGCGCGTGGACCGCGGTGACGGGCGCGCCGATGCGGCGCGAGACGAGCAGCGTGGCGCCGCACGCGAGCTCGAAGCGCTCGATCGGGACCTCGAGCTTCGGCACGCGCCGCGTCGTCGACGTGGTGTCGGTCGAGAGCGAGCTCAACGCGCGCCTCCCCGGGTGCGAGCCGCCTTCGACCGCGACGGTGTGCGCTTCGCGGTCCGTGCCTTCGAACGCGTCGTGCCCGCGGATTTCGCCCCGGTCGTGCGCGCGGACTTGGTTCCGGCCGCGCGCCTGGGCGTCGCCTTGGCGGCGCTCGCACGACGTTTCGCCCCGGTCGAGCCGCGCAACCGCTGCTCGCCGTTGGCCTTCGCCTTCTCGGGCAGACTCCACCCGAGCACGCGGCGCTGGGTCGCGAGCAAACGCTTCACGCAGTCCGCGACCTCCTTCGCCGTGACCTTCTGGATGTGCGTCTTCGTCTCGAACGCTTCTTTCCACTCGACGTCGACCGCGTACTCGCCGATCTCCTCGGCGACGTCCGACACGGTCTCGCTGTCGTAGGCCTCGCCGGCGAGGATCGTGCGCTTCGCACGCGCGAGCTCGTCCGCGGGGACGGGCTCCGCCGCGAGGCGCGTCAGCTCCGCGTCGACGGCGCGCTCGAGTTCGGCGGGCGCGCGACCCTGAGCGAGTTCGGCGAAGAGCCAGAACGAGCCCGTCTCGCGGCGCGTGTCGTTGTGCGTCGAGATGCTCGTCGCGATCGCGCTGCCGAGGACGAGCTTGCGATAGAGGCGCGAGAGGCGCCCGCCTGTGAGCAGCGTCGAGACGACGTCGAGCACGTGGTCGTCCTTGCTGCCGACGACGGTCGTGGGCCACGCGATGCACAGGCGGCTCGCCTGGTCGTCCCACGTCAGGCTCAAGCGCTGCTCGCCCTTCGGCTCGGGCACCGGCGGCCGCGGCGGATCGGCAGCGTCGTACGCCACGCCGGCGGGGATCGACGCGAAGTGCCGCACGATCGACGCGAGCGCCTCACCCGCATCGACGTCGCCGCACACGACGAGCGTCGCGTTCCCCGGGTGGTAGAAGCGCCGGTAGTAGTCGCGCATCTCCTCGACGGAGAGCTTGCGCAGCGTGTCCGCGTACCCGATGACGGGCCGGCGGTACGGGTGGCGCGAGAAGAGGTGGTGTCCGACCTCCTGCGTGAGGTTGCGCCACGGATCGTCCTCGCCCATCGCGAGCTTTTCGAGCACGACGGCCTTCTCCGCGTCGAACTCCTTCCCATCGAGCAGGAGCCCTCGCATGCGGTCCGACTCGAGCTCGAGCGCCTTCTCCCAACGGTCCGACGCGAACTCGAACCAGTACGCGGTGTGGTCGGCGGCCGTGAACGCGTTGTTGCTGCCGCCGAGCGTGGTCGTGAGCAGGTCGACCTGGCCTTTGCCGAAGCGCTCGCTGCCCTTGAACATCATGTGCTCGAGGAAGTGCGACACACCGGCCTCGCGCTCCGTCTCGTTGCGCGCGCCGACCTGGTACCACGTCATCACGGCGACGACGGGGTCCATGTGGCGCTCGGCGAGGAGCACGCGCAGTCCGTTCTCGAGTCGGAACTCGAGCACGCGCGTCTCGTCGCGCACGAGCGTCGCGAGCGGACCCGCGATGCCCGCGGGGAGCGCGTCGGGGAGCTTCGAAAAGCTCATGCGTCGCCTCCGTCGCGTCCGCCCTTGCGGCGCATCGGCGCCGGGAACGAACCCGCGCCGCGTCGGCCGCCGGGACCGCGCTTCGGCGGCCCCTTGCGGTCGCCGCTCGGACGCGGGCCGAAGCCGCCCTCCGGCCGCGGCGCGGCGAACCCGTCGTCGCGACCGCGCCGAGCGCCGCCCTTCGGACCCCGCGGTCGCGCGTCACCGGCCCCGGAGCGCGCACCCTTCCCGGCGAAGCGCGCGCCGCGCGGTCCGTCGCCGCTGGGACGCGTGCTGCGCGCTCCATCACCGCCCGAACGCGGACCGCGCGCTCCACCGCCGCCGAAGCGTGCGCCGCGCGGTCCTCCGTCCCCGGAACGCGCACCGCGTGCCGCGGCGCCGCCGGGCCGACCACGACGAGCTCCCTCCGCGCCGAAGCGCGAGGGCCGATCCTCACCGCCGTCCGCTGCCTGCGGCCGCGGGCGACCGGGTCCGCCGCGCCGCGGTCCGGCGTCGCCGCCGCGCTCCTTCCACGGCTTCGCGCCGAACGCTCCACGCGTCCGATCGCCACCCGACGTGCGCGCTGCCGCGCCGCGCGGCCCCGCGGGGCGACCGGAGCCGCCGCGCGCGCCCTCGCCCTCCGCTTCGCGCGCTTCACGCGCTGCGCGCCGCTCGGCGAGGCGCTGCTCGGCTTCGCTGAGCGCCGCCTTGCCCGAGAACGTGCGCGGCGGACGACCACCCTTCTTGCCGCGCGGCCCCGTCGACGCCGCGCTCGGCGCGCGCGTCGAGAGCGCGACGACCTCGGCGCGCGTGAGCTCGCGCCAACGACCGATCTTGAGCCCGCGATCCGTCAGCGCGCCGATGCGCGTGCGCTTCAGCTCGAGCACCTTGTACCCGACGCGCGCGAACGAGCGACGGATCTCGCGGTTCATGCCTTCGTGGATCGTGACGCTGAGCCACGACGATTCGCGCTGACGTTCGTGCACGAGCACGCGCGCGCCCGCGGTGCGGCCTTCCGAGAGGTGGATGCCTTCGCGGATCTTCTGCAGCGCCGCGTCGTCGATCTTGCCCGCGACGCGCACGAGGTACGTCTTCTCCATCCCGTGCCGCGGGTGCATGATCTTCTGCGCGAAGTCGCCGTCGTTCGTGAGGATGATCAGGCCCTTCGACTCCTCGTCGAGCCGCCCGACGGTGTAGATGCGGCCCTTGCGCGGGTCGGTGATCAGATCGACGGCGCGCGGACGCAGCTCGCGCGCTTCGTTCGTGCACACGACGCCGGAGGGCTTGTTCAAGAGGTAGTAACGCCGGCGCAGCCCCGTCGGCTTGAGCACGAAGCCGTCGATCTCGACCGTCTGCTTCGACGGGTCGACCTTGAGGCCGAGCTCCGTGACCGTCTCGCCGTCGACCGTGACCTGTCCCTTCTGGATCAGCTCGTCGCAGCGCCGGCGCGACGCGACGCCGTGGTCCGCGAGGTACTTGTTCAGGCGCACGAGGACCGGCGCCTCGTCGGGCTCGTCTTCCTCGGGCTCGTCGAAGCGGTCGCCGGGGAGCACGTCTTCGTCCGTCTCCGCCTGCGCTTCGTCGTCGCCCTCGTCCTCGTCGTCCGCCTCGGAGTCCGCGGGCTCGTCCGCGTCGAGTTCGTCGTCGCCGACGAGCTCGTCGTCGTCCGCGGGCACGCCGGGGCGCGGCTTCTCCGCGGCCGTCCAGCCGAGCTCGAGCGCGTCCTTCGTGTTCCGTTCGATGTCGTCGCGTTCCATGTCACTCCTGGGTGCGCACGACGAGCAGCCGCAGCGGCTCGCGCGCTTCGATCACGTGTTCTCCGAGGCTCGCGGGCACGAGCCAGGTGTCTCCGGGCGCGAGCTCGCACGAGCGCATCGCGCCGATCACAGCCGGCGTCGCGCGCGCGCTCGCCGAAGCGCGGGCGTCCGCCGCCTCGCGCCACCGCAGCGCGCCGCGCCCCGCGAGCACGACGTGGATTCGCGCGCGACCGAGCGCATCGAGCGCGAACTCGGCGCCGGCGTCGAGCTCGACGAGCTCCACCGCGAACGCGGGCGCGTCGACGAGCTCCACCGCGCGCACGCCGCGACCGCGTTCGACCGTCGTCGGATGCACGGGGCGCGGCGCCGTCACGCCGAAGCGGATCACGCGCAAGCCCGCGTCGACGTGCATCGCGCGGGGCCGGCCGCGGTCGTCGACGCGACCCCAGTCGTACAGGCGGTAGGTCGTGTCCGACGTCTGCTGCACTTCGGCGAGCGCGATCCCCGCGCCGATCGCGTGCACGGTGCCGCCGGGGACGAAGACGAAGTCGCCGGCGCGCACGGTGTGGCGCTCGAGGAGCTCGAGCACCCCCGGCCCGGACGCGCGCGCGGCGAAGGTCGCGGCGTCGACGCCCGGCTTCAGGCCGTGGTAGAGCACGCTCTCCGGCGTCGCGTCGAGGACGTACCAGCACTCGGTTTTCGGCGCGTCGCCGCGCGCGAGCTCCGCCGCGTGGTCGTCGTGCGGGTGGACCTGGACGCTGAGGTCCTCGCGCGCGTCGAGGAACTTGACGAGCACGGGGAACTCGCCCGCGGGCGAGCGGCGCGCGCGGCCGAGCAGCGCGTCGCCGTGTTCGCGCAGGAGCTCGCGCAACGTCCGGCCCTGGAATGCGCCCTCGGCGACGACGGAGTTCTCGCGGTCGCGGTCGACGAGCTCCCACGTCTCCCCGATCTTCCCCGGCGGCAGCGCGAGCCCGAGGACGCGCTCGAGGGAGCGCCCGCCCCAGGGCTTCTCCAGGAACTGGCGCTGGAAGCGCAGGGGTTCGAGCGGTCGGGGCGCGGACATGGGCGGACCAAGGTAGCGACCGCGGGCGCGGGCTCGCCCGACAATCAGGCGGCGCGCGGCGCTCACCCCGCAGCGCGCGCGTGACCGGCCGCATGCACCGACTTTGCGCAGGTTCGCGTGCCCGTTCGGACGGATCGCGGACTCCAGTGCGTGCCTCCCCGGGAGCTCCCCCTCCCGGCGCCCCTCCGACCGGTCGGCAGTCCGCCGGACGGGCGAACCCCGCTCCAGGGCCTCCCCAGGCCGATGGAACGGGTCTTACGGATGCACAACAACACCAAATCTGTGCAGGAGTACACTTCGAGCATGATCCTCAGGAACGTCACCCGCTCCCCGATGAGGGAGCGCATCCTCGACGCGGCGGACCGGATGCTGGCCCGCTACGGGTACCAGAAGACCACCGCCGACGACCTCGCGCGGGAGGCCGGCATCGGGAGGCGCACCGTCTATGTGCACTTCACGAGCAAGGAGGAGATCTTCCTCGCGTCGATCGACCGCGTGGTCGAGCGCCTGATCGACGAGCTCAAGCGCATCCTCTACTCGGGCGGTTCGGCCGAAGAGCGCCTGCGCCGGATGCTCGAGGCGCGCGTGCTCTACCGCTTCGACAGCGTCAACGCGTACCACGAGAGCCTCGACGACATGTTCGCCGTGCTCCGCGGCGCGTACCTCGATCGGCGCGAGCGTTATCTCGCGCAGGAGGCGGACGTGTTCGCGCACGTGCTGACGGAGGGGCACCGCGCGGGGGTGCTGAGGGCCGCGGACGCGAACAAGACGGCGCGGACGGTGCTGCTCGCCACGAACGGCTTGCTGCCGTACTCGCTGTCGGGGCGGGAGCTCGGGTCGCGGGCTGAGGTCGAGGAGAAGGCGCGGCAGCTGGTCGAGTTGCTGATGGAGGGGCTGCGCCAACGTTGACCACGGGGGTCTCGTAGGTGACTGCGGGAAGACCGTTGGCCGGCGCGGACCATGACTAGGGGGGACGCGCCGGACGTGAAGAGAGAGGGTCCGTCGGCAGGAGCTGGAGAGAGCTTCTGCCGGCGGCCCGACTCTTTTTTCGAGGGTGGGCGGGGTGTCTCGCGTCGGTCGGGGCGCAATTGCCGGGTGGGACGACCAAGGGCGAAGGGGCGCAACGGAACACACGCGTGTGCTCCGCATCACGGACCCCGCACAGACCCGGACCGGAGGACCGGTCCGGGTCTGCGCGGGGTTCTATTGGCTCTCAGCAACGAGCGCGGGCAGGGCGAGACTGTGCGCGTTGCGCGAGCACGTTCGGAAGGGGTAGCTCAGCAGCGAGCGGGCTGACGGTTTGCGGTCAGCCCTTCAAGAGGCGGCGGGCTTCGGCGCGGGCGGTGGCTTGGCTTGCGCCGCCGGCGATCATGTCGGCGATTTCGGCGACGCGCGCGTCGCCGTCGAGTTCGGTGACGAGCGTCTTGGTGCGGCCGTTCGCGACGCTCTTCTTCACCTGGAAGTGGTGGTGCGCGAGCGCGGCGATCGCGGGGAGGTGAGTGACGCAGAGCACTTGGTGTTGCGTGCCCGCGAGCTCCTTCAGGTGTTCGCCGACCTTCGGTCCGAGGCGGCCGCCGACGCCGGAGTCGACCTCGTCGAACACGAGCGTGGGGATCGACTGCTTCACGCTGAGCGCCGTCCGCAGCGCGAGCATGATGCGCGCGGCCTCGCCGCCCGATGCGACGAGGCGCAGCGGTTCCGCGCCTTCGCCCGGGTTCGCCGCGAGGAGGAATTCGACCGCGTCCGCGCCGTCGGGGCCGAAGCGGCGCTCGTCGGCGAGCGCGCGCGAACGCGCCGCGTCGACGTTGGGCGACGCGAGCTCGGGCGCCGTGCGCGGCTCGACCTGCACCTCGAAGCGCGCCTTCTCGAGGCCGAGGTCGGCGAGCCGCTTCTCGACCTCCTTCTTCAAGCGCGGACGGAGCCCGCGGCGCGCCTGCGTGAGCGCGGTGGCGCGCTTCTCGAGCTCGGCGCGCGTGCGCGCGACCTCGTTTTCGAGGCCCGCGTGGTCGACCTCCGCCGTCTCCATCGCCGCGAGCTCGCGCGCGAGCTCCGCGTGCTTCGCGACGAGGCCCGCGACGTCGAGCCGGTACTTCGCTTCGAGGCGCTCGATCGCGTAGAGGCGCTGTTCGATCGCGTCGAGGCGTTCGGGCGAGTGCTCGAGCCCGTCTTGGAAGCGCACGAGCTCGCTCGAAGACTCCTCGAGGTGCGCGAGCGCCTGCCGCACGCCCTCCGCGGGCGCGGCGAGCGAAGGGATCTTGCCCTCCCAGCGCTCGAGCACGCGCTGCGCGCGCCGCACGGCGCCGAGCGCCGCGCTCTCGCCCTCGACGAGCTCGTCCACGACCGCGCCGAGCTCCTTCGCGAGCGCGCTGCCGTTGCGCTGGAGCTCGCGCTCCGCGAGCAGGTCGCGGTGCTCGTCGACGGAGAGCTTCGCCTCGCCGAGCTCGCGCGCCTGGAACGACAAGAGGTCGAGCTTGTCGCGGCGATCGCGCGCGCGCGCGTCGAACTCCGCGAGCGCGTTCGCGGCGGCGAGCCACGTCGCGCGCGCGGCGGAGTACGCGTCGAGCTCGCGATCGAGCTCGCCGAACGCGTCGAGCAGGCGGCGCTGCTCCGCGGTCTCGAGCAGGCGCTGGTGCTCGTTCTGGCCGTGGATCTCGACGAGCAGGCCCGCGAGCTCGCGCAAGACGCGCTGCGTCGCCGGACGGTGGTTGATCCACGCGCGTGAGCGGCCCTCGGCGGACAGCGTGCGCGTCAGGATCAGCTCGCGCTCGTCGCCGGGCGCGAGCTCGTTCCACTCCTCCATCGCAGCGGGCAGGTTCGCCTCGAACCACGTCGCGAGCTCCTTCGCGCGCGTGCTTTCGGCGGGCAGCACGAAGCGGCCCTCGACGCGCGCTTCCTTCGCGCCCTTGCGCACGAGCGACGCGCGCGGCCGCTCGCCGAGCAAGAGCTCGAGCGCATCGACGAGCAGGCTCTTGCCCGCCCCCGTCTCGCCCGTGATCGCGTTCAAGCCCGCGCCGAACGCGAGCGTGGCGCTCTCGAACAGCGCCAGGTTCTCGATGGCCAGTTCGCACAACATGCGGCGCAGGATCGCAGCCGCGCACGCAACGCGCAATCGGGGCGGGACACGAACTCGAAGACCAGGGGCACCCGGAGCGGTGCGCCTGCCGACCGGGTCGTTTCCCCACTTCGCAAGCCGGCGCGGGTCCGGCGCGCCGTCCTCCACGCTCCGCTATCCTCGAGCGTGAGGGCGGGAGCCGAACCCGCGCGCACGTCGATGCCCGAACGCAAGGAGCTTGGCGGAGTCTGGATCGTGACCCACGTCGAGTACGCGGGTTGCACGACGCACCCCCACTTGGACCGGATGGTGTTTCACGTCGCGAGCACGCGCCGCGCGGCCCTCGCCTGGATCCGGAAGATCCACGTCGAGCCGGGGACGTGGTGGGAACTGCTCGCGTTCGAACCCGACTGCGTCGATCGCGAGCGAGACGAAACGAATGCGATGACCGTCGTCCACGTGGACGCTCGAGGAAACGTCGTGCGGGCCCCGAACCGCACCGTCGCCCGAGCAACCTTCGCAGCCCGTCGCGCTCGGGAGCTCGCGTCACGCATCCTCACGCGCGACGACGATCGCTGTGCCTTCTGCCGACGAGCTACGAAGCGCAAGCGGCGCGCGTAGCCCTGCGGGGGAGCTCCGGGGCCGGAGTCGCGCTCGGCGAGGAGGTCGCGACGGAATCACGGAGCTCGCGACGCGGGTGAGAACCTGCCCCGGACCCGCGCGCGCGTCGGAGTTGCGCTCGAGCTCGATTCGCGCCCCTGTCGCGCTCGCGATCGATTGAGCTCGCGCGGCTACCGGTCAGTCGAGTTCGCGCTCGCGCGGCTTCGGCGGCCGCACGTTCGGCGCCGGGCCCTTCCACGGACGCGTCTCGCGGCGCTCCGTGCGTCCGCCCATCGAGTCGGAGCGTCGGCGGCAGTCGTCGCGCAGGCGCTCGAGCTCCTCGCGCGCGTGGCGCGGCAGGTTCGCCTGCAGCGCGATGTCGACCTCGGACTCGGCGAGCTTCCACATCCCCGTCTCGACGAGCGACAAGGCGCGCCCGCCGTGGATCACGGTGCCCTCGGTGAGCCGCTCGGGGAGCGCGCGCACGGTCTCGACCTCGACCCACGGCTCGCCGAGGAACACCTCGCGCAGCGTGCCCTCGACCTCGAAGCGCGCGTAGCGCGGCGCGCGCGCGAGCTCTTCCTCCGCGTCCGTTTCGCGGCGCGCGAAGAGACGCACGATCGGCGCTTCGAAGTCCTCGACACGCCACGGGAACTGCTCGTCCGCCCAGAACTGGTAGGCCGCGAAGTCACGCGGCCCGAAGCGCGACAGGTAGGTGTTCCAACGCTCGACTTTCGCGTGGAGCTGCACGACGAAGCGCACGCGCCGTCCGAGCAGACGCGTCGCGTCCGCGCGCAGCTCGTTCCACGTCCGCGCCTCGACGGCGGGGCGTGTCACGACGCTCGCGGCGGCCTCGACCGCGCCCACGGGATCGTCAGCTCCGTCGAAAGGAGCCTCCCCCACCGCGCGCGGATGCGTCAGCGGATGTGCCCCCGCTTCGAGCGCGGTGCGCGCGCCCATCGACGCCGCAACCCACGCGCCGAGCGCGAGCGCGAGCGAGCCCGCGCAGCGGACGACCCGCGATCGAGGTGCAACGGATCCCATCGCGGTTCGGATCGGCACGATCGGAGCGGCCCTGAAGTTCTTTCCGCACGCGTCCCGACCTCGGTGCCGGCCGGGGAGCGCGGAAGGCGATCGAGCGGCGCGGAGTGGGACGGGCCGCTCCTCCCGCTCGGCCGCAGTGAGATCCGGCGCGGAGAGGTCGGGCGCCGAGGGGTTCGGCGCGGTGTGTCCGGTCCCGTGGAATCCCCCGCGCCGGAGCCGTCCAGCGTTCGAAGCTCCGATCAGGCGGACATGGAGCGCGGCACGCGCGCATGCACGAGCGCCCGCTCGAACGCCGCGAGGTCGTCGTAGTCGCCGAGCACGAGCTCCGCGCCCGCCGCCGCGAGCTTCTCCGCGCGGCCGCCGCGGCCGATGCCGACGAACGGGAGCCCCATGCGCGCCGCCGCGCGCACGTCCCACGTCGCGTCACCGACGGAGACGATGCGATCGAAGCGCTCGACGCCGTGCGCGGCGCGTGCGCGCTCGATCGCGCGCGCCAGGATCGTCTCGCGCGCCGGACCGTCCTCCGAGAACCCCGCGGGCGTCGTCGCGACCTCGACGCCGATGCGCGCGAGCTTGAAGCACGCGCTCTTCCGCCAGCCGCCCGTCGCGATCGCGACCGCGCCGAGCGCGCGCGCCCGCTCGAACGCGCGCGGCGCGCCCGCGATCGGCGCGAAGCGCGCGGGGTCGCGCTCCCATTCCGCCGCGAGCCGCGCGACGAAGCCGCCCTCGACGAGCGCGAGCTCCGACGCCGTCGGCGAAACGCCGCGCAGGCGCTGCCACAGCTCGTCGACGACGCCGTGGTTCGTGACGTTCGTGAATCCGTTCCAGTCGACGTCGTCGAGCACGAGCCCCGCGTCCTCGCGCAGCGCGGCGAGGAAGCACACGTGGTCGACCGCGTGCGTGCGCGTCAGCGTGCCGTCGACGTCGAAGACGACGAGCTGCATCGGTCAGGAGCTCCCGACGCGCCCGGACGACGCGTTCCCGGGCGCGTGCCAGGCCGGATCGAGCGATCGACCGGCGCGCATCGGCTCGGAAGTCGAGGACGACGCGCGTGCGCGCGACCGAATCGATCGCGCGTCGCTCATGCGCGTTTCGACGCGGGAGCTCCGACGCGCTCCCCCGCGACGTACACGGCCTCGAGCGCGAGCTCCTTGCCGCGCAGCACGAGGAAATCGGCCGCGAGACCGAGCTGCAGCGCGCCGAGCTCCTTCTCGAGCCCGAGCGCTCTCGCCGGCGTCGTGCTCGCCATCGTGAGCGCCTCGATCAGGCCGACGACGCCGCGCGACACGAGCAAGCGCACCATCTCGAGCTGCGACATCGCCGAGCCCGCGAGCTTGGGCTCGTCGCCGTCCTTCTTCGGCGGGTAGTACGCCGCGCCGCCGCGCAGCACGTGGTCGCGACCGTGCGAATGAAAGTGATCGCAGCCCGTGCCCGCGCCCTGCAGCGCGTCGCTGACGAGGCACAGTCCGTCGGGGCCGCGCGCGCGCAGCGCGAGCTCGAACATCTCGGGCCCGACGTGCAACAGGTCGCCGATGATCTCCGCGTGCAGCGCCGCGTCGGTGAGCGCGAAGCCCGCGAGCCCGACCTCGCGGTGGTGCACCGGCGGCATCGCGTTGAACAAGTGCGTCGCGCCGCACGCGCCGGAGCGCGCCGCCGCGCGCGCGTCCGCCGCGGTCGCCTTGCTGTGGCCGAGCGAGACGCGCACGTGCGCGCGCGCGAGCTCGCCGACGAGCTCGGCGGCACCCGGGAGCTCCGGCGCGAGCGTGATCGTCCGCACGCCGCGCCCCGAACCGGTCGCGGGCCCGAGGATCGCGCGCAGCCCCGCGACGGACGGCGCCGCGAGGTCCGCGACGGGCAACGCGCCCGCCGCGAGCGGGTTCACGAACGGCCCTTCGAGGTGCAGGCCGACGACGCGCGCGAACGCACCTTGCGCGAGCTCGTCGACGCGCCGCCACAGCGCGTCGCACGTCGCACCGAGCCGCTCGGGCGCCGCAGGGAAGAGCGTCGGCTGGAACGCGGTCGTGCCCGCGCGCGCGAGCGACGTCGCCATGCCGAGGACGTCCTCCACCGGATCGAACCCGCCGTGCCCGTGCACGTGCAGATCGACGAGCCCCGGCGCGATCACGGGCAAGTCCGCGCCGCCGATCTCGCCGACGGTGTCGACGCGCGTGATGCGGCCCTTCTCCCAACCGAGCGTGCCGGTGAGGAGCTTTCCATCGACGAGGAGCCGGCCGCGGAGGGTGGGCATGCGTTCCGCCGAGTCTACTCGGCGTCCTTCCCGGTTCGCGGCGCCGGGCTCGACGCGCGCTTCCACAGATAGAGGATCGCCGACGTCCCGTACGTCCGCAGATCGCCCGTGCGACCGCTCGAGAGCCGCAGCGTGTTCAGCGCGCGGCCCGGCGCGTGGAACACGAACACGCCGCCGTCGTTCAGGTGGTCCTCGATCACCTCGTCGACGACCTTCAGCAGCTTCGCCCGGTCGTTCGGGTCGTCGAGCAGGCGGTACGGCGGGTCGAAGAGTACGAGGTCGAAGCGCGCGAGCTGCGCTGCCGCGCCGCTCGACGCGATCGGATCCGCCCCGTCTGCGCTCGGCGAGGCCTTCGTCGGCGCCGGTCCACGCGTCGCCTTCCCGCGCGCGAACGCCGGATCCAACTCGCCCGCGAGCTCGTCGTGCCAACTCGTCCGCGCGAGCGCGTTCCCGCGGATCACACGCACGCGCTCCTTCACGCCGAGCTCCTCCACGTTCGCCTTGAGCGCGTCGAGCGCGACCTTCGCCTGCTCGACGAACCGCACGTGGACCGCGCCGCGCGACAACGCCTCGAGCCCGAGGCTCCCGCTCCCCGCGTACAGGTCGAGCACGCGCGCCCCCTCGACCGCGTTCCCGAGCGTCGCGAACACGGACTCGCGCACCCGATCGAGCATCGGCCGCGTGCCCTGCGTGTCGGGCGCCTCGATCCGCCGCCCGCCGAACTCCCCCGCGATGATCCGCATCGCGGGAACGATAGCGGACGGATGCGGCGCGCGCCTCGGTCCTCAAGCGTGGTGGGGACGCCAAGACGGCCCTCCGCGCCTCGACCGGCGCGGGAGCTCATCCTTGCAGATCTTCCACGGCGTGGCTGATTTGCAAGGATCACGAGCCGCGCGCTCCACGCGATCTTGGAGGAGCGGTCCCCACTCGGGCCGGAGTAGGGACTCGATTCCGCTCGGGAAGTGCGCGAACGCCTGCCCCTCGGCGCAGATCCTCCAGGAGCTCCATTCGCGCTCGTGAGAGCGGGTTCAGTACCCTGCCCTCCGAGATTTCCCCACTCGGTCCGCGGTTCCGCGTCAGGACGCGGAGCGCTTCGCAGGCTTCGCATGGCTCACTCCCACTTCGCCCTCGCGCTCGCGTCGACGCTCCTCCTGGCTGCGTGTCAGTCGGTCGACCTCGACGTCTCCGACCACGGCACGACGTTCTTCTCCGCCCGGGCTCGAAAGGAGCTGGGAACCGGTGTGGACGCGCCCCGCACGTTCGTCGAGCTGTCCGCCGATTCCGTCGAGGGCACGGCGAGCGTGCTCGACTACAGGATCCGGGCGATCGAACTCGGAGGCGGCATCGAGACGGACTTTGGGGAGCGCTTCTGGGGCGGGCTCTCGGGCGGGCTCGCCTTCCACCACGCCGAGCTCGACACGACGCCCTCCGATTTCGACGACGAGACCGGTTTCGGGGGATACGCCGCGGTGGAGGGCGGGTTCCGCGCCGCGAGCTGGCTCTTGCTGTACGCGCGGGCCGACTCGACGCTCTACTTCGGCCGCCTCACGACCCGCGATCGCATCGAGGTCGGAGCGCGCATCCCGCTCGCGGGGCCTGCGGCGCTGTACGCGGGATGGCGGCAGGCGCAATACGCCTTCGACGACTCCGACTCGGGGCTCGTCTTCGACTCGATCGACCTCGAGGCGAGCGGGCTCGTCCTCGGCCTCCTCCTCGACTTCTAGCGAGCTCCCGGCCGACTCCGACCGGCATCGAGTGGGATCAATCCGGCCGTTCGACGCTCGGCCTCGTTGCCCTGTGCGGGCGAGTCGATGACAATCCCGCCGCCGATGCCCAACCTCCACGTCAACGTCGACCACGTCGCCACCGTCCGTCAGGCTCGTCGCGAGCTCTTCCCCGACCCCGTCCAGTGGGCGATCGCGGCCGAGATGGCCGGCGCGCAGGGCATCACCGCGCACCTGCGCATGGATCGCCGCCACATCCAGGACGCGGACGTGAAGGAGCTCCAGAAGCGCATCGCGACGAAGCTCAACTTCGAGATGAGCCTCGACCCCGAGATCGTCGCCTTCGCGTTGCGCCTCCGGCCGCACGCGGTCTGCCTCGTGCCCGAGGGCCGCAAGGAAGTGACGACGGAGGGCGGCCTCGACGTCGTGCGCGAGCGCGCGCGCCTCGCGAAGGTCGTCCCGAAGCTCGCGCGCCGCGGCGCCGAGGTCTCGCTCTTCGTCGACCCCGACCTCGAGCAGATCGAGGCCGCCGCGCTCGTCGGCGCCGAGTTCGTCGAGCTCCACACCGGTTGCTACGCGAACGCGACCGGCAAGGCGCGCGAGAAGGAACTCGCGCGGCTCGTCACGGCGGCCGAGGCGGCGCACGAGCTCGGCCTGCGCGTCAACGCGGGGCACGGGCTCGACTACGACAACGTCCTCGCGATCGCACGCCTTCCGCACGTCGAGGAGCTCAACATCGGCTTCGCGATCGTCGCGCGCTCCTTGTTCACGGGCGTCGAGGAGGCGGTCGGAGAGATGGCGCGGCTCGTCGCGAGCGTCGATCCGCGCCGGGCGGGAGCGCGTGGGTCGAGCACGCCTGGGGCGAGGACTCGCGGATCGAGGGCCCGCGGGGCGAGCACGGGAATACCGAGCACTCGCAGGTCGGGCGCCTCTGGGACGAGCGCGCGCCGATCGACCGCGAAGGGCTCCCGCTCGAGCGGGCGGAGCGGGGCGTCCGTCCGGTAGACTGCGCGAGCGCCGCGGCCCGCGCGCGGCCCAAGCATCGAGGGGAACGAACCATGATCGTGCCGCACTTGCGCTGTTCACTCCAAGGCAGCTTCGTCGCGCTCCCGACGCCGTTCCGCAACGGCGAGATCGACTACGCGGCGTTCCAGACCCTGATCGAGTGGCACGTCGCCGAGAAGACGGACGGCCTCGTCATCGCGGGCACGACGGGCGAGGCGGCGACGCTGACCGACAACGAGCGCCGCGGGCTCTTCGACGCCGCCGTCGCGTGCGCGCGCGGCCGGCTGCCGATCGTCGCGGGCGTCGGCACGAACTGCACGCGCACGACGATCGAGATGGCGAAGGGCGCCGTCAGCGCCGGCGTCGCCGCGTTGCTCGTCGTGACGCCCTACTACAACCGTCCGTCGCAGCGCGGGCTCGCGCTCCACTACGGCGCCGTCGCGGAGGCCGTGACGAAGCCGATCGTGCTCTACAACGTGCCGTCGCGCACGGGCGTCGACCTCCAGCCCGAGACCGTCAGCGAGGTCGGCGAGCGCTACCCGCACGTCGTCGCGGTCAAGGAAGCGCTCGCGTCGACGGAGCGCGTGAAGCGCCTCGTCGGCGAGACGCCGTGCGCCGTCCTGTGCGGCGAGGACGGCATGATCGCGGACTTCATGAGCCTCGGCGCGGTCGGCGTGATCGGCGTCGTGAACAACGTCGTGCCGGGCAAGGTGCGCGAGCTCGTGCGCCTCGCCGTGCCCGAGGGCGGGAACCACGTGCGCGCGGCGATGCTCGTCGAGGAGCTCGCGCCGCTCGTCAAGGACCTCTTCATCGAGACGAACCCGGTGCCCGTGAAGGCGGCGCTCGCGGCGATGAAGAAGTGCGGCGACGAAGTGCGGTTGCCGCTCGCGCCGCTCGCCGACGCGAACCGGCAGAAGCTCGAGGCGACGCTGCGCGCCTGCAAGCTGATCTGAGCGCGCTCCGCGGCACGTACGAGCCTCGCACCATGTCTTCCGTCCTGATCGCGCTCGTGCTCGCCGCGTCCGAACCGCGCGACGAAGCGCCGCGGCTTCCGACGGCGCCCGTGTCGGTCCTCGCGCAAGGCGCGGAGCCCGGTGCGCACGCGGAGCTGGCCTTCGACGGGCCCGCGGGCTGGATGTTCGCGCCCGACCGTCCCGCGCAGTCGCCGCAGCCCGTCGACGAGGCGCGCGCCGCGTTCGAGCGCGCGGAGGAGCTCGCGCGCACCGGCCGCTACGCCGACGCGCGGCTCGCGTACCAGCGCGTCACCGAGCGCTTCCCCGACTCGGTCGTCGCGAAGGAGGCGAAGGAGCGCTCGAAACCCTCCGCGTTCCTCGGCTGGGCCGACGTCGTGCGCAACGGACCGTCCAAGAACCGCGTCGACGTCGTCTTGCTCGGCGACGGGTACGAGCTGGAGCACTTGAAGGCCTTCGACAAGCTCGCGGGCGACATCCCGCCGCTCTTCGAGCGCCAGGAGACGTTCCGCGAGTACTACGCGTACTTCAACTTCCTCCGCGGCGCGTGCCTCTCGGCTGACTCCGGCGTCGACGGCTTCGGACGCGAGTACGACACCGCGCTGAACGGCCACACGACCGGGACGTTCGCCGGCCACGTCGCGGTCGACGGTGAGGTCGTGCGGCGCGTGCTCGGCAAGATCCCGGACACGGACGGCCTCGCGATCGTGTTCGTGAAGACCGGCGTGCTCGGCACGGGCGGCGGCGGCATCGCGACGATCGGCGGACGCGAGGTGCGCACCGTGATCCACGAGTTCGGGCACGCGTTCGGCGGGCTCGGCGACGAGTACCAGACCGCGCAGAGTCACGCGCAGGGCTCCGGCCCCGTCCACGGAGCGCCGAACGTGTCGGGCACCGAGGATCCGAAGGCCGTGCCGTGGGCGCACTGGCTCGCGGCGAAGCACCCGGGCGTCGGGCTCTACGAGGGCGCGTCGGGCCGGCCGAAGGGCGCGTGGCGTCCGACGTCGACGGGCTGCGTGATGGACAGCGCGGAGGCGTTCTGCGTCGTGTGCCGCGAACAGCTCGTGCGCTCGATCTACGCGATCGTCGACCCGATCGACGCGTGCACGCCCGAACCGATGAAGCGGGGGAGCGCCGCGTCGCTCGCGCTCGGGGAGGCGGGCCTCGAGTTCAAGGTCGAGGTGCTGCGGCCGAGCACGCACGCAATCGAAGTGCGCTGGTGGGTGCTCCCCGAAGGCGCGCTCCCGAAGAGCGGCGAGGGCGCGTCGCGCACGGACGACGAAGGCGTCGCGAGCGGCGGAGAGCGCGCGCGCCGCGGTCCGCTCACGCCGATCGCCGAGCGTCCGGCGCAAGAGGTCCTCGCGAACACGGCGGGCAAGCATGCGTTCCGGCTGCAACGCTCCGACCTGAAGCCCGGCCGCTACCGCGTGATCTGCCGCGCGAAAGACGCGACGAAGCTGCGCGGTGAGCGCTTTCCCTGGGTGCTCTCCGACCCCGAGGGCCTGCTCGAGAGCGAGCGGGCTTGGTGGGTCGAGGTTCGAGAGTCACGATGAGGAGCGCCGAACGGGGGTGGGTCGAGGCTCGAGGAGCGGAATGAGGAGCGGCGTGCGGCGGTGGGTCGAGACTCGAAAGACACGATGAGGAGCGGCGTGCGACGGCTTTGTCGGTGCATCGGAAGCACCCTGCTCGCCGCGCTCGCCATGGCCGCGTGCGCCGCCGTGGAAACACGACGGGACGCCGGACTGGAAACCGAGCTCGCGGAGCTCGCGCGCGGCGTCCACGGCACCGTCGGGATCTACGTCGAGCACCTCGAGACCGGCGCGACCGCCGAGCTGCGCGCGGACGAGCTGTTCCCCAGCGCGAGCCTCGTCAAGGTCCCGATCCTCTTCGCGCTCCTCGACCGCGTCGAGAAGGGCGAACTCGCGTACTCGACGCCGATCGCGTGGGAGGCGGAGCGCGCGCTCGCGGGCGAGGACCTGCTCGCGGACGTGAAGGACGGCGCGCGGCTCCCGCTCTCGAAGCTCGTCACGCTGATGGAGACCTTCAGCGACAACTGCGCGAGCCTCTGGTGCCAACAGCTCGCCGGCGGAGGCGAGACGATCAACCGCTGGCTCGACGCCCACGGTTTCCACCGCACGCGCGTGAACTCGCGCACGTTCGCGCGCCGCGGCGACTGGGAAGCCTTCGGCTGGGGCCAGACGACGCCGCGCGAGATGGCGCGCCTCCTCGTGCACGCCTTCGAACGTTCGAAGCACGAGGCGGCGGGCGCAGAGCTCTACCGCGCGCTCTCACGCTCCTACTGGACCGGCGAAGCACTCTCCCAGCTCCCGCCGTGGATCCACTGCGCGTCGAAGCAGGGTGCGGTGAACCGCTCGCGCAGCGAGGTCGTGCTCGTCCACGCACCGCACGGCGCCTACGTATTCTGCGTGATCACGAAGGAGCAGTCGGACGAGAGCTGACAGCGTACGAACGAGGGCTTCGAGCTCTTGCGCCGCGTGTCCGCGTGATGTGGAAGCACTTCGAACCCGACTCGACCTGGACCCCCGCCGAGGGCAACGAGCGCTTCCACTGAGCGCGCGCACCCGAGAAGCCTCGCTCAACGCGCACCCGATCACACACGACCCGCTGGATGCTGAGAGCCCATAGAACTCCGTGTCGGTTCGGGCCGGTCCTCCGGCCCGAACCAACACGGAGTCCGGAATGCGGAGCATCCGAATGTGCTCCGTTGCGTCCCTTCCCCCTCTCTCGTCCCACCTGGCAATGGCGCCCCGACCGACACCACTCTCCACGCACCTCGCACTGCTGTCGTCGCCGACGCGAGGCGCGCGCAGGCACGCAGGACCCCGCGAGCACGTAGCAGCCCGCGAGACCGCACTCCCGCCCGCGACCTCGCGCTCCACCTCCCCTAGGATGTTCGCCCCATGATCCCGCCCTCCACGACCGCCGCCGTCCCGCGCAGCGCGCTGAGCACGCTCCAACGCGTCGTCCTCGGCACGCTCGCCGTCGGCTTCGTGGGCTCGGTCCTCCTGCGCGCCGTACCCGAGACGCGCACGGGCACCGGCCCCGCCGGCAGCTCCTTCGTCGGCAACGTCGAGGCCGAAACCGTGCACGAGGCGCAAGGCCTCGAGACCTACCTCCCCTACCTGACCGAAGCGACGCTCTTCGGCCTGATCGGCTTCGCGCTCGGCTACGCGTCGCGCAAGCTCTTCAAGGTCGCGCTGATCCTGATCGCCGTCGCGTTCGTCGTCGTGCAGCTCCTCGTGTGGAAGGGCTGGCTCACGGTCGACTGGCTCGGCGTGCGCACGGTGCTCAACGACTGGATCTTCAACTTGAAGGAGAACGAGACGATCACGCGCTTCCTGACGAACCGCGTCCCGTCCGCCGGCGCATTGCTGTTCGGCTGGTTCGTCGGCTTCCGGCGCGGGTGACGCGCGAAGCGGGGCCGAACTCCGCGTAGAGCGCCGCGAGCGAAGGCAGACGCGCGAAGAGCTTCGCGCGCTCGGCCGTGGGGATGCGTTCGAGTTGAGCGCAGCGCGCGCGCAGCTCCTTCTTCGTGGGATGGAACTGCCGACGCATCTCCTTCTCGAACCGAGCCCGGCTCCATCGCTCGACGTAGCGCTGCGCCCCACGACGACCACGCAGCTCCGTCGGACTCGCGTGCGTCCTGCGGGCCAGATCGAGCTCGAATGCGCGGCGCTTGCAGGCTTCGACGAAGTCGTAGAGCGCGCAAATGCGATCCTCGCCTGGGGGACAATGAGAAATAGCAAGGCACCCGATCCACTCCAGGCAACGCCGGGGGTGTTCGTCGGCGAGAGCACGCACCCGCGGGAGCCACGCTTCGAAGTGCATCTGGAGTAGCGGCGCGACGAGGAGTTGGCCGACCCACCGACGCACGGATTCGCTCGCATGCCCCGCGTAGCGCTCGATGAACGCCCAGACGAGCTCGGGCCGCTCGCGAACGTGCAGCTCGACCAGCATGAAGGCACGCAGACGGATTTTCCCGCGCGGATCGGCGATCAAGTCGTGCACGCGCTCGAGCACCCACTCGACCTGGCGCGGAACGTCGTGGCTCGCGGTGAGCACCGCGAGCGCGTGCAGCCGGTCGTCGTACGAGCCGCGCTCGACGAGCGCGCGCAAGTGAGCGCGCTCGACGCTCGAGAACGTCACGCCCTCGAGCCGCTCCGCGCCCTCCCAGTCGACGAGTCGGTGCTTCGCCACGACTCGGACGAGCGTAGCACCGCCGGCCCGACTCGCGACCGCCGCCGCGTCAGCTCGCGCTCGAACCCTGGAACGCCGCCTTCACTTCGGGCTTCAAGAGCAGCATCAGCGCCCAGATCCCGACCGGCAGCGAGAACAGACAGCAGCAGCTGAACCCCGGCACCATCGCGAGGATCGCGGCCGTCATCGCGAGGCCGTAGCTCTTCTGGCGCATCAGGCTCAGCCCGCCGAGCACGAGCAAGACGCCCGAGATCAGGTTCAGCACGCCGAAGGCGATCCCGAAGGTCTCCATGATCCTCATGAAGTCCTCCATCCCCGGCGGGACCTCTTGTCCCGGGAGGTGGATGCCGAACGCGTTCGACACGATCTGCCACACGCCGCCGAGGTCCGTGAGGACGCCGAGGACGATCAGCAGGATGCCGGGGACCTTGAGACGATCGGCGACGGACGTGGGCGAGCTTTGGTCGTTCATCGGAGCAGTTCCTCGTGCGTTGGGCGGACACGATGGCGGCGGCGACGCGCGTTGTCCAGCCACGCGCACGGAGACGGAGCTCGCGCTCGAGCGCCGGCCCGAACTCCTCCGCCGAGGCCGCACGCACGCTCTCGGCGGCGCGCCCCGCGGACCGCGCCGCGCTGTTTCCGGAGGAAATCGCCTGAATGGAGGGTGCGATCCTGCGGACAGGTCGGTATCCCAGGGCTCCGCGCCCCGCGCGCGCTCCCCCTTTCACGCTCGACGCTCCAAGCGACCTCCCCATGAACGCCAACCTCCAAGCTCACCGCGGCACGCTCATCCTCGTCCTCGGCATCGTCGGCCTCGTCTGCTGCTTCCCCGTGGGCATCGCGGCCTGGATCATGGGCAACGGCGACCTCAAGGCGATGGCGGAAGGTCGCATGGACCCGACCGGCGAGGGCATGACGAAGGCTGGCAAGATCTGCGGCATCATCAGCGTCGTCCTCAACTGCATCGGCATCGTCATCTGGATCGCGATGCTCGCGCTCGCCATCCCCATGGGCGCGATGAACCAGTGACCTGAGCGGCGCGCACCGCCGCGCAGGGATCCGCAGCGGTGCCCGTCGCCGCGATGGAGCCCGAGACGGTGCCCGCCGCCGACATCAAGCCCGAACCGGCGCTCTTCGCCGGAAGAGGGAGCGAGGCGGCGCTCACCCACCGCGCATCGGAACGAACCGCACGGCGCCCAGGCTCGACCTGCGCGTCGTGCCGTCGTTTCCGCGCTCGATGAGCACGAGCTCCTGATCGCGCGCCGTCGAACCGACGGGCAAGCACAGCTTCCCGCCCACCGCGAGCTGATCGATCAACGCCTGCGGCACCCGCTCCGGCGCCGCCGCCGCGAGCACGGCATCGAACGGCGCCGCCTCGGGCCACCCGCGCGCGCCGTCGCCCACACGGAACGCGATGTTGCGATACCCGAGGAGCTCGAGCCGCTCCCGCGCCGCCGTCGCGAGCTCCTCCTCGAGCTCGATCGTGAACACGCTCGCCGCGAGCTCGGCCAGGATGGCCGTCTGATACCCACACCCGGTCCCGACCTCGAGCACGCGCGCCCCCGGCTTCAATTCGAGCACCTCCGTCATCCGCGCGACGATCCAAGGCTGCGAGATCGTCTGCCCCCGCCCGATCGGGAGCGGCTCGTTCACATACGCATCCTCCACCGACTCCGGCGGCACGAACGCATGCCGCGGCACGCGCTCCATCGCGACAAGCACACGCTCGTCCTTCACACCGGCGCGCCGCAGCACGCCGACCAACTCGCGCCGCTCCTCGACGCGCTCATCGAAACGACTTTCCACTCGCACGCGCCACCCTAGTCGCCCACTCACCCCGCTTCGATCACGACTTCGACCCTACGCCCTCGCACACCTCTGACTCCTCTTTCCGCCTCGCTCAGCATCCGCCACACGCCCTCCCTTCCCGCCTCGCGCGCCCCACCCGCCTCGCGCTCCCCGCTCCCCCCGCCTCCCCGTCCCACCTCCCTTCCTCCAACAGAACCCCGCGTCGAACGCGGGCCGTCCTCGGCCCGCGTTCGACGCGGGGTCCGGGATGCGGAGCACCCGCATGTGGCGCGTTGCTCCCCACAACGCCTCTCTCGCACACCTGGCAGAACCGCCCGCCCGTCCCCACTCCCCCGCACTCCCTCCGCACTCCCTCCCCCCAACTCCCACTGCACGTTTGGCAGCGCTCACCCACACGCAATGGCAGCCACAACCCACCCCACCCGCCCGCGCTCGCACGCCGCCCACCTCCCACACCGGCACACCCATTGCCATCCGCGCCGACAGCGAAAGGCACCACCATGCAAGACCAACTCACTCGCAAGTCCCAAGAAGCCCTCGCCCTCGCCCAACAAAACGCGACCGCCTCCGGCCATGCCGAGCTCACCCCCGCGCACCTCGCCGTCGCGCTGCTCGCCGAGCCCGAAGGCGTCACCTCCGCGATCCTCAACAAGCTCGAGATCGACCCGCGCGTCCTCGCCGCCGAGCTCCTCCAGCAACTCGACAAGCTCCCGCGCGCGAGCAACACGCAGCTCACCGCCTCACGCGCCCTCGCCGAGACGCTGAACGAAGCGACGTCGATCGCGAAGAAGATGGGCGACACCTTCGTCTCCACCGAGCACCTCCTCCTCGCGCTCACGAAGAAAGGCGGCCCCGAAGTCCAAGGCCTCTTCGCCGCGCGCAACCTGCGTCCCGAACGCATCGAAGCTGCGCTGACCGAAGTCCGCAAAGGCAAGAAGGTCACCACCCAAGACCCCGAAACCACCTTCGAGGCACTGAAGAAGTTCGCGCGCGACCTCACCGCCGACGCCGCCGCCGGCAAGCTCGACCCCGTCATCGGCCGCGACACCGAAATCCGCCGCGTGATGCAAGTCCTCACGCGCCGCCGCAAGAACAACCCCGTGCTCATTGGCGACCCCGGCGTCGGCAAGACCGCGATCGCCGAGGGCCTCGCGAACCGCATCGTCGCGGGCGACGTCCCCGAAGGCCTCAAGAACAAGAAGGTGATGTCGCTCGACCTCGGCGCGCTGCTCGCGGGCGCCAAGTACCGCGGTGAGTTCGAAGAGCGCCTGAAAGCCGTCCTCTCCGAGATCGCCGAAGCCTCGGGCTCGATCATCCTCTTCATCGACGAGCTCCACACGCTCGTCGGAGCAGGCGGTGCCGAAGGCGCCGTCGACGCGGCGAACATGCTGAAGCCCGCGCTCGCGCGCGGCGAGCTCCACTGCATCGGCGCGACGACGCTCGACGAGTATCGCAAGCACATCGAGAAGGACGCCGCGCTCGAGCGCCGCTTCCAGCCGATCGTCGTCGGCGAGCCGTCCGTCGAGGACACGATCGCGATCCTGCGCGGCTTGAAGGAGCGCTACGAGGTCCACCACGGCGTGCGCATCCTCGACGAGGCCCTGATCGCGGCCGCGCGGCTCTCCGACCGGCACATCTCCGACCGCTTCATGCCCGACAAGGCGATCGACTGCGTCGACGAGGCTGCGTCCCAGCTGCGCTCGGCGATCGACTCGCTGCCGCCGGAGCTCGACTCGATCGAGCGCAAGACGCGCCAGCTCGAGATCGAGAAGACGGCGCTCTCGAAGGAAGAAGCGCGCGATGCCGCGCGGCGCATCGCCGAGATCGACCGCGAGCTCAGCGAGCTGCGCGAGGACTCCTCCGCGCTGAAGACGCGCTGGCAGAACGAGAAGGAGCTCATCCAGGCGATCCGCGCCGGCAAGCTCCTGATCGAGAACCTGCGCGACGAGGCGGGCCGCGAGGAGCGCAAGGGCAACTACGAACGCGTCGCGAAGATCCGCTACGGCGAGCTGCCGCAGGCGGAGAAGACGCTCGCGGAGAACTCGGAGAAGCTCGCGAAGGTGCAGGCGAATGGTGCCTTGCTCCCCGAGGCCGTCGACGCCGAGCTGATCGCGCAGGTCGTCAGCCGCTGGACGGGCATCCCGGCCTCGCGCCTGCTCGAGACCGAGCGCGAGAAGCTCCTCCACATGGAGGACCGCGTCGGCGAGCGCGTCATCGGCCAGAAGCATGCGATCGAAGCGATCGCGCAGGCCGTGCGGCGCGCGCGCGCTGGTTTGCAGGAGACGACGCGGCCGCTGGGCTCGTTCCTGCTGCTCGGCCCGACCGGCGTCGGCAAGACGGAGCTCGCGCGCGCGCTCGCCGAGTTCCCCTTCGACGACGAGAACAACATCGTGCGCGTCGACATGAGCGAGTTCATGGAGAAGCACTCGTGTCGCGGCTGATCGGCGCGCCGCCGGGTTACGTCGGCTACGACGAGGGCGGCGCGCTCACCGAAGCCGTGCGCCGCAAGCCGCACTCGGTCGTGCTCTTCGACGAGGTCGAGAAGGCGCATCCGGACGTGTTCAACGTGTTGTTGCAGATGCTCGACGACGGGCGGTTGACCGATGGCCAGGGCCGCACGGTCGACTTCACGCAGACGCTCGTCTTGATGACGAGCAACCTGCGGCACGCCGAGCAGGTGCGGCAGTTCTTCCGGCCTGAGTTCGTGAACCGGTTGGACGAGATCCTCGTCTTCGACGCGCTCGAGCCGTCGCAGATCCGCAAGATCGTCGACGTGCAGACGGCGCGGCTCGCGAAGCACCTCGCGGAGCAGGAGATCGGGTTGGAGCTCACGGACGCCGCGAAGGACGAGCTCGCGAAGCAGGGCTACAGCCCCGAGTTCGGCGCTCGGCCGCTCAAGCGTGCGATTCAGAAGCACGTCCAGAACTTGCTCGCGGACGCAATCCTCGGCGGCAAGGTCGGGCGCGGCGATGTCGCCATCGTCGATGTCTCCAAGGGCAACTTCTGGGTGAGTGCGCGCAAAGCGGCGGAACCGGCGTCGGTCGGGAGCGCGGGAGGCAGATGAAAAGCAGCGGAGACTGGGATGCCGAGGCGCACATTCGGGTGCTCCGCATCCCGGACTCCGCGGAGGAGCGGACCGGAGGACCGGTCCGCTCCTCCGCGGAGTTCTAGTTCGGAGAGAAGAAGCGCGGTGCGGGGCGCTGAAGCGGTGAGGCGGGGCAGGTATGCTCCACGCGCTTGAGCGCGCAACGTGGAGAGCGCAGGAGGGTGCGCGCGTTCTTGGCCTTGCTCGCCGGCCTCGTCGTCGTCGACATCGGGTTGAGTCTCGTGGTCGGACGCGATGGATTGCTGCTCGGGCTTCCCTTGCCGCCGTTCGGTGCGGTCACGGAGCCGAAGCAGCGCGCGTGGATCGAGGAGTTGCGGGTCGAGCCCAAGGGCATCGGCGCGTTCGAAGCGGAGCTCGGGTGGAGCGTGCGGCCGAACGCGGTGAGCGCGGATGGGAAGGCGCGAACGAACTCGATCGGCGCGCGCGGAACGCGCGAGTACGCGCTCGCGAAGCCGGCGGGCGTCACGCGGCTCGTCTGCGTCGGCGACTCGTACACGTGGGGTGATGAGGTCGCGGATGCGGACACGTTTGAGGCGCAGCTCGAGGACGCCTGTCGCGACGTCGAGTGCATCAACCTCGGTGTCGCCGCGTACGGCACGGATCAGGCGCTCCTGCGCTGGAAGCGCGTCGGCGAGCGGCTCCAGCCCGACGTGCTCGTCGTCGGGCTCCTGCTCGAGAACATCGGGCGCAACGTCAACCGCTACCGGCCGCTGTGGTATCCGGGGTCAGGGTCCGCGCCGGCGAAGCCGCGGTTCGTGCTCGGAGGCCGAGTACCGGGCTCCGCGACGCACGTCGAGCCCGAGCGCGGAGCGTCGTCCGCGACGATGGCGGAGCTCGTCCTCGTCCCGCAGCCGTTCGCGACCGGGCCCGAGCTCGCATGCGCGATCGAGGACGCCTCCGTGATCGCGCGCTTGCGCGAGCACGAACGTTGGAGCTGGAGCTCCACGTGGTGGAGCGTCTCGTCGCTCGCGCGCTGCACGGCGGCGGTCATCTCCGACCGCGAGCGCGACGTCGAGCGACTGTGGAGCGACGAAGCGGGCGAGCCGTTCCAGGTGACGCTCGCGCTCCTCCGCGCCTTCCGTGCGCCGCGCGTGATCGTCGTCGTGTTCCCGCGCGAGGTCGACCTCGACTCCCTCGCGGACGGCGATCGCCCGTACTGGTCCGGCTTGCTCGCGGCGCTCGACCAGGCCGGGATCGAGCACGTCGACGTCGCGCCGGAGCTCGCGCGAGCGCGCGCGGACCACCAGCGCGATCCGAGCCGTCCGCGCCCCTATGCGGGCGGCCATCTGAGCCGCGCGGGCAACGCGATCGTGGTCGAGGCGCTGCGTGCGCGCCTGAAGTGAGCCGTCGGACGAACGGCCGACCTGACCGACGAACGGATGGACGAGCGCAATCTGCATTGACGATTCGTCGGTAATGCGACAGAATGGCCGACGAATCGCCAACATGCTCGACCCCACCGACCGCCGCATCCTGTCCGTCCTCCAGGCCAACGCCCGCACCTCGAACGCCGACATCGCGCGCGACCTGGACATGGCGCCGTCCGCGATCCTCGAGCGCATCAAGAAGCTCGAGCAGAAGGGCTTCGTGACGGGCTACGAAGCGCGCCTCGCCGCGAAGAAGCTCGGCCTCGGGCTCACCGCGTTCGTGTTCGTGCGCGCCGAGGAGAAGGGCGGCGCGACGAAGACCGGGGCGAAGCTCGCGGCGCTCGCCGAGGTGCAGGAGGTCCACCAGGTCGCGGGCGAGGACTGCTACCTCGTCAAGCTGCGCGTGCGCGACACGGACGACCTCGCACGGATCCTCGGCGAGGTGAAGTCGATCCCGGGCATCCAAAGCACGCGCACGACGATCGTGCTCGGGACGTTGAAGGAGACGGCGCGGATCGACCTCGCGCACCTCGACGCACCGGAGTCGGACGCATGAGCCCGCGCGACGTCTTCGAGCTCCTGCTCCTTGCAGCGATTTGGGGCGCCTCGTTCCTCTTCCAGCGCGCCGCCGCGCCCGAGCTCCCGCCCGCGGCGCTCGTCGAGATCCGCGTCGTCGTCGCGGCGCTGTTCCTCACCGGCTGGCTCGCGGCACGCGGCGCGCTCGGCCAGCTCCGCGGCCACATGAAGAAGCTCGCGCTCCTCGGTGCGATCAATTCCGCTCTGCCCTTCACGCTCTTCGCCTTCGCGACCGCGACGCTGCCCGCGGGGCTGACGTCCGTGCTCAACGCGACCACGCCGATGTTCGCCGTGCTGATCGGCTTCCTCTGGTTACGCGAACGCCTCGCGCCAGAACGCCTTCTCGGCCTCTTGATCGGCTTCGGAGGCATCGTCCTGCTCGTCTCGCACAAGCTCTCGCTCGCCGGCGACCGCACCGCCGTGCTCGCGGGCCTGCTCGCCGCAGCGTGCTACGGGTTCTCGACGCACTACACGCGCAAGCACCTCGCCGGGATTCCGCCGCTCGCGCTGTCGGCGGGGAGCCTCATCGGCGCGAGCATCGTGCTCCTGCCCTTCGCGCTGACCTCGTTGCCGAAGGCCGTGCCGTCGACCACGTCGCTCCTCTACGCGACGGTGCTCGGCATCGTCTGCACGGGCGTCGCCTACCTCCTCTACTTCCGCCTCCTGCGCAACGTGGGACCGACGCGCGCGATCATGGTCACC
This sequence comes from Planctomycetota bacterium, assembly GCA_016714045.1. GTDB lineage: Bacteria > Planctomycetota > UBA1135 > UBA1135 > JADJNY01. Next base: position 232,292 of record JADJNY010000004.1, read on the forward strand.
TACCTCATCCCCGTCTTCGGGATGGCGTGGGGCGCGCTCTTCCTCGCCGAACACCTGTCGCTCCAGATGCTCGCGGGCGCCGCCGTCGTGCTCACGGGCACGATGCTCGTCGTGCGCGGATCGCGGAGCGCGCAACCCAAGGTCGTGACGCCATGCCCGAACTCCCCTCCTCGACCTGCCCCGTGAGCGCGACCCCCGCGGCGCCGAGCGACGTCGCGGAACGCCACTTCGCGCAGCTCCTCGCGCTGGAGACCGACTGCTGGGACGTCCATGCGGCGATGGAGCGCGGCTCGCGTGCGTTCGTCGTGCTCGACGTGCGCAGTCCGGAGGCCTTCGCGCGCGGCCACGTGCCCGGGTCCGTGAACCTGCCGCACGCGCGCCTCGTCGAGCGCAACCTCGAGGCGTGGCCGAAGGAGACGCTGTTCGTCGTCTACTGCGCCGGCCCGCACTGCAACGGGGCCGATCGCGCGGCGCTGCGGCTCGCGCGCCTCGGACGGCCGGTGAAGAAGATGATCGGCGGGGTCACGGGCTGGCTCGACGAAGGGTTCGAACTCGAGCCGAGCGCGGGGCGCTGAACGCGCCACGGCGGAGCTCGTTCAGCGCTCGGTCGGTGGAACGCCGCGCCGTGCGGCGCGCAGAGGCGCGAACGCGGCCTCGTCGACGGGCTTGCGCACCTCGTCCATCCGAGGCGGGTGCTTCACGAGCGCAGTCTTCGGCCGGATCGGACGGCGCTCGAAGCCGCCGCCACAGTTCGGGCAGACGTTGGCGAGCACGCCCTCGACGCATGCGCGGCAGAACGTGCACTCGAAGGTGCAGATGCGCGCCTCCGTGCTCTCCGGCGGGAGCGCGCGGCCGCAGTGCTCGCAGGTGGGTCGGAGTTCGAGCATGACGAGAGAGAAGACGTTCGGGAGCGCGCCCCGGATGCTCCGAGGACGCGCTCCACCTGCAATCGTGCGCGGCGCGTCAGCGCGTCGTGCGGGTGTAGTCGATCTGCATCTGCAGGTAGTCCTTGCCTTCCGGACCCTTCGCGTAGGACTTCATCACGGCGTGGTCTTCGTCGATCATCGTCTCCATGCTGCGCGTCGGGACGTATTCCCACGCCATCGGATCGGGGCCCTGGCCCTTGTACGTGATCGTCTTCGTCGCGGGGTCGTACGAGCCTTCGAACGTCATCATGCCCGTGCCCATGTTGTCGACCCACGAGCCGATGTAGCGCTGCTTGATGTTGTCGAAGCCCGACATACCGCGCCCGAGGAACGGCATGCCCGAGAACGTGCCCGTCGTCTTTTCCTCGACGAAACGGCCGTCCATGACCCACGCGCACTCGCTCGTCGCGTCCGATTCACCGGCCGACGAGCCGTCGGGGTTGAACATGCGGACCTTGAGCTTCCAGTAGCCGACCTTGTGCTCGAGCATCTTGTGCGCTTCGCCCGGCATCGAATACTCCATCCACTTCGCCATCATCGCCTGCTCGTCCATCGGCGCGGCTTGGCTCGAGGTCGAGGCGCAGGAGGCGGTGAGCGCGCCGGCGACGGCGAGCAGTGCGAGGTACGTGTTCTTCATCGGTCGTTTCCTTGTCGTGCGGGTGGGGAGCGCGATGCGCGTCCCGGGGTTCCATGAGTTGAAGCGCGCGGCACCCACCCGAGCTGCGCCGGCCGTGAGGCCGAAACGCGCCTGCTTGCCGCTCGTTTCGAGGGCGACAGGGTAGCGATCGGAGTCGAGCTCGACGATGGAAGGCCGGCTTCGAAGGTCTCTTCCGTGCTGCGGCGCGAGTCTTTGGCCGCGGTTTCGCACTCGTTGCGAGTGCACGCTCCTGTTTCGGGGTGTGCACGCGCCGTGCGACCTCGCACACGGAGACGGGACGACGCCCGCGGCCGCATGGACGTCCACTCGGCGCCAGACGCGAAGCTGGCCGCGAGGCGCGCGCCTCACGGCCAGCGGGTCACGTCCGCGCCGCAGCCTCGTCGGCTACGACGGAGAGGTGGTTCAGGTCACGGCCCCCACACGAGCTCCAATCCGTTCGACAGGTTGAACGTCGAGGGCGGGCAGAAGCCTGCGGACGCGTTGCGGTACCAGACCTGATAGCGGCGCACGCCGGGCTGCGTGACCTGGCCGCGGATCGACACGAGCTGCGTCACGCCGAAGCCGAAGGTCGAGCTGTTGCCCGTGTTGAAGCGCGTCCCGAGGCGGATGAGCGTGCCGTCGAGGCACAAGAGACCGTCGCCGAGCACCGCGCCCGCGCCGCCGTTCGACACGCCGGTGCCTTGGAAGTAGAGCGACGTCGTGCCCGTCATCTGCGCCGCGTGGAGGAGCACGGAGTCGGCGCCGAGGCTCGCGATGCCGCTCGAGTCGAGCTTCGCCGCGTTGCCCGTCGAGTTGTTGCAGCCGCGTCCCGCGCCCGGCGCGCTCGCGTTGCCGCACGGGCACGCCGTGCCGCTGCCATCGCCGAAGCAGAAGGGCGTGCCCGAGCCGCTCGACGCGCCGACCTTCGACTCGGTGATCGCGTTGCCCGCGGCGCTGATCCACGGCGAGCGCGGGAAGCGCGGGTTGTCGCTCAGCGTGCGCACCCGCCAGTGGTACGGCGTCGAGCCCACGAGTCCGACGACGAGCTCGGAGAGGTCCGCGAACGAGCCCGCGACGGGCGCGCCCGTGTCCGTGAACGCCGCACTGCGACCGAGCGCCGCGCCGTTGAACGGGACGCCGAGCGGCTTGACCTCGTACTCGAGCGCGACCGCGGCGCGCCCCGCGGCGCTGCGCGCGCGAGCGCGGAGCTGGAAGCTCGTGTCGAGCGAGTTGCCGTACAGCGGGATCGGCGCCGAGCCGTCGCTGCGCAGTTGCCGCGGCAGGCGCGCGAGCCCCGCTCCTTCGCCGCCGTAGTAGAGGTACGCGCGGCCTTCGTCGCTTTGCCCGCCGTCGAAGGCCTCCGCCGCGACGATCGCGTCCGCGAAGCCGTCGCCGTTCACGTCGCCTGCGCCCGCTACTGAGTTGCCGAAGCTCGACGACGCCTGGTCGTTCTCGCCGTTCCATGCGGCCGTCGCCGCGAGACCGCCCGCGGAGCCGAGGTAGAGCGACGCGCGACCCTCGTCTGTCTGTCCGTTGTCGAACGCCGGAGCGCCGACGAGCACATCGCCGTAGCCGTCGCCGTTCACGTCACCGACGCCCGCGACGCTCGCGCCGAAGCGCGCGCTCACCTGGTTCGATTCGTAGGTTGCGTTCGGCGCGAGCGCGAGGCCACTCACCGAGCCGTGGAAAACGGACACACGGCCCTCGTCGACCTGTCCGTTGTCATACGACGGCGCCGCCACGAGCACGTCGCTGAAGCCATCGCCGTTCACGTCGCCGGCGTTCGCCACGGCCTGTCCGCCGAACGCGTTCGCCTGGTTGGTCTCGAAGCTCCAGCTCGGCACGCTCGCCGGGCCCGTCGCCGAGCCGTGGAACACGAACACTGCGCCTTCGTTCGCCTCTCCGTTCGTGAAGAACGGCGCGCCGGCGAGCACGTCTCCGTGTCCGTCTCCGTTCACGTCGCCGACGAGCGCGAGCGAGTTGCCGAGCAGCGCGCCGACGACGTTGCTCTCGTACGTCCAGCTCGCGACGACCGGGAGACCGGCGGGCGAGCCGTAGTAGAGGAACACCTTGCCCTCGGCGGACTCGCCGTTCGTCCACTGGATCGCGCCCGCGAGCACGTCCGAGTAGCCGTCGCCGTTCACGTCGCCGTTGCCCGCGACCGCGAAGCCGAACAACGCGTTCGACTGATTGCTCTCGACCTGCCACGCCGGAGCCGTGTTCAGCCCGAGCGGATGGCCGAGGTAGACGTACGCGGCGCCCTCGTTCGCCTCGCCGTTCGTGTACGAGCACGCGCCCACGATCACGTCGTCGTAGCCGTCGCCGTTCACGTCGCCCGCGGCCGAGACGCTGATGCCGAAGAACGCGGCCGCCACGTTGCTTTCGAGCAGCGCCGCGGGCGTCGTCGCGAGCCCGCTCGCGCCGCCGAGGTACACGAAGGCCGCGCCCTCGTCCGTCTCGCCGTTGTCGTAGAGCCACGCGCCGACGATCACGTCGTCGTAGCCGTCCGCGTTCACGTCGCCCGCGCGCGCGACCGAGTGGCCCGAGTTCGAGAAGGGCTGGTCGCTCTCCGCGGTCCACGCCGGAGCGAGCGCGAGGCCGTTCGCCCCGCCCGTGAAGAGGTAGGTGCGCCCCTCGTCCGCCTGGCCGCTGTCGTAGAGCGGCGCGCCGACGATCACGTCGCCGTAGCCGTCGCCGTTCACGTCGCCCGCGCTCGCCACCCAGCGGCCGAAGTCGCCGACGGGCTGGTTCGACTCGGAGGTCCACGCCGGCGTCGTCGCAAGCCCGCTCGCGCCTCCCAGGTACAGGAACGCGCGGCCTTCGTCCGACTGGCCGGCGTCGTAGAGCGGCGCGCCGACGACGACGTCCGCGTACCCGTCGCCGTTCACGTCGCCCGCGCATGCGGCGCCCGTGCCGAAGCGCGCGCCCGCTTGATCGCTCTCGACCGTCCACGCGGGCGTCAGGGCGAGACCCGCGGCACCGCCGAGGAACACGAGCGTGCGCCCCTCGTCCGCCTGGCCGTTGTCGAAGCCCGGTGCGCCGACGAGCACGTCGCCGTAGCCGTCGCCGTTCACGTCACCCGCGCCGGCGCAGGGGTTGCCGAGGCCCGCGTCGATCTGGTTCGACTCGAAGGTCCACGCCGCGCTCGTCGCGAGCCCGCCCGCGCTGCCGAGGTACAGGAACGCCTTGCCCTCTCCGGATTGGCCGCCGTTGAACGTCGGCGCGCCGACGACCACGTCCGCGAAGCCGTCCGCGTTGACGTCGCCCGCGCCGGCGACGCAGTTGCCGTAGAGCGCGTTGGTCAGGTTGCCCTCGACGCTCCAGCTCTCCGTCAACGCCGGCCCGGTCGGCGAGCCGAGGTACATCCACGCCTTGCCTTCGTTCGTCTGGCCGTTCGTCCACTGGATGCCGCCGACGAGGATGTCGTCGTAGCCGTCCGCGTTGACGTCGCCCGCGTTGCCGACGGAGATCGCGTAGAGCGCGCTCGCCTGGTTGCTCTCGGCGCTCCACGCGGGAACGAGCGACGGGCCCGCGGGCGAGCCCAAGTAGACATAGGCGCTGCCCTCGGCCGCTTGTCCGTTCGAGTACGTGCACGCGCCGACGAGCAGGTCGTCGATGCCGTCCCCGTTCACGTCCCCCGCCGCGGAGACGCTGACGCCGTAAAACGCGCCCGTATTGTTGATCTCGTTCGTCCACACCGGCGAGAGCGCGAGCCCGCTCGCCGAACCGAGGTAGACGTAGGCGCGTCCCTCGTCCGTCTGGCCGTTGTCGTAGAACCACGCGCCGACGACGACGTCGCCGAAGCCGTCCGCGTTCACGTCGCCGGCGGCGGCGACGCTGATGCCGAACTGCGCGCTCGCCTGGTTCGACTCCGCGGTCCACGTCGGACCGGTGAGGAGCGGGTCGATCGTCAGCGGGTAGTCCGCGTCGCGGTCGTCGACGTGCACCTCGAGCCCGTCCGGCGTGGCGACGAGGCGCGCGGAGAGCGCGCGCCCGGCCGCGTCGAAGGCCGCGAGGTCGCGGTAGCGCGCCCGGACCTCGCCATCGCAGTCGCGCAGGCTCGCGGAACGCTCGTCTTCGGCGAGCAGCACGTCGAGCCCGCCTTCGAGGCCGAGTTGGAGCACGACCGGCCGCGCGCGATCCCCCGCGACGGGCGTCGCGAGCGTCCAGCCCTGCTCGAGGCCGCGCTCGTCGTTCACGAACCACTCGGTGACCGTGCCGCGCACGAGCTCGGCCCGCGCGCCGTTCGAGCGCAGCTCGCCCGCGGGGACGCGCTCCACCGCCCCCGCGCGACCGAGGCCGCGCGTCGTGAGCTCGAGCGACCACGGGTCGTCACGACGCGGATCGCGCGGCTCGGCGCGGAGCCCGCGCGTGTCGAGCACGAAGCGCAGCTCCTGCGCGCGGTTCGGAGCGCTGATCGAGCCGTCGTCGCGCGGTGAGAAGGAGTACTCCGAGCGCGCGAGGTCGGCGCGCACCGTCTCGACCCAGGTCTCGGAGGCGGGGCTCGGGCTGGACGGGGTGCCGGCGCGCGTCAGGGGCGCGAGCGCGAGCAGGCCGAGGACAGCGAAGGAAGCGTTCGGGCGCGAACGCCCGGGGAGCAGTCGGGACATGGAAACCTCGAACGGAAGGGGGAAGCGCGCTTCCCGGCGCAGCACGGGAGCCTGCCAAGGGTCCGAGTCATCCTAGGCAGGTTCGAAGGGGTGGATACGGGGTGAGTTGCGCCTGGGTGCGGGTTCGGAGGAGAGGAGACGGGGCCGTGTGGGAGGGGGCGGGCGCGTGGGTATGGAGAGGCCCCGCACTGGGGTGTGGGGGCAGGAGGGAGTGCGGAACCATGGAGCGAGCTGGGTTCAAAGGCCTGGAGAACAACAGGTTGGGCTCAGAGGTCGTATTATACTTGTGCGTATAATACCCGGGGGTTTTCATGCCCCCCATGTTCCTCGGCCGTGACCGCGAGCTCGCCTTCCTGGACGAGCTCCATGCTTCCAACCGCCCCGAGCTCTTCGTCCTCTACGGCCGTCGCCGGGTGGGCAAGACGGAGCTCCTCCAGCAGTTCTGCGCGAAGCGTCGCGCGGTGTACTTCCTCGCGGCGCAGGTGCGCGAGAAGGACAACCTGCGCGCGTTCCGCGATGCGCTCGCGGCGGCGCTCGACGAGCCGCTCGCGGCGCAGGTCGAGTTCGCGGACTGGACCGCGGCGCTCAACTTCTGCGCGGAGCTCTCGAAGGCCTCGACGGAGGGCACGTCGGGCGCGACGAAGCGCGGACGGCTCGTCGTCGTGCTCGACGAGTTCCCCTACCTGTGCGAGTCGACGCGCGGCCTGACGTCGCAGCTCCAGCGGTTCTGGGACACGCGCGGGAAGAACTCGAACCTCGTGCTCGTGCTGTGCGGCAGCCAGGTCTCGTTCATGGAGAACGAGGTGCTGGCCGAGCGCTCGCCTCTGTTCGGCCGGCGCACGGCGCAGCGCAAGCTCGCGCCGCTCGAGCCCGAGGACACGCTGCCCTTCTTCCCCCGGTGGAGCGTGCGCGAGCGCGTGCTCGCCTACGCGATCCTCGGCGGCATGCCCGCGTACCTGCGGCGCTTCGACGACGCGCGCTCGCTCGAGGAGAACGTGCTGCGCGAGTGCCTGCGGCCCGAGGGCTACCTCTTCGACGAGGTGCAGTTCCTCCTGCGCTCGGAGCTGTCGCAGCCCGCCACGTACAACTCGCTCCTCTCCGCGATCGCGCGCGGCAACGACAAGGTCGGCGACATCGCGCTCGCGGTCGGCGTCGACACGCCGCACGCGAACAAGTACCTGACGACGTTGCGCGAGCTGCAGCTCGTCGATCGCGAGGTGCCGCTGACCGATCCGGACCCGCTGCGCTCGCGTCGCGGCACGTACCGCGTCGCGGACCGCTTCCTCGCCTTCCACTTCCGCCACATCCAGCCGCACGTGTCGCTGATCCAGGCCGGACGCGGCGCGCGCGTCCTGGAAGAGTTCGTGCAGCCCGACTTCGAACGGCTCTTCGACGAGGCGCGCGCGGACTTCGTGCTGTCGCACCTGCGGCGCAAGGCCGCGGAGGCGCTCGGCGAGGAGGTCGTCGAGTGCGGCCGCCACGCCGGTCGCTTCGTCCGCGCCGTCGGACGCACCGCGAACGGCACGGGCGTCGCCGCGATCGTCGTCCCCGACGGCGAACGCTCGACCGCGGCGCTCGAGAGCGAGCTCGCGGACCTGCGCAAGGCGCTCGGACCGCGCATCGAAAAGCTCGTCTACGGCATGAGCACGCGCCCCGACCGCCCCCTCGAGGTCGAACACGTACCGAAGGGCGCGCTCATCTGAGCCACACAGCCAAGGAGGCTCGCGGCGCAACCACCCATCACCCCGCGCCGGTTGCTGAGCTGCTACTCTCGAACGAGCTCGCGCTGCGCGCGCATCCTCGCCGTGCCGAGCGCTCGTTGCTGAGAGCCAATCGAGCCCCGTGCAAGCCAGGACCGGTCCTCCGGCCCAGGCTTGTGCGGGGCCCGGAATGCGAAGCAGCCGATGTGTTCCGTTGCGCCTCTTCCGCTTGCATCGCCTCAGCTGGCAAGTGCGTCCCGACCGACCCCCGTTGATTCCCATCCCACCCCACCCACCGCGCTAGAATCACCGCGATGTCGCTCGACGACCGCTTCCAGGAGTACTTCGCCGCGCTCGACCGGGCCGGCCAGAAGGACCGGTGCTTCCTCTGCCGCCGCACTCCCGCCGAAGTGAAGCTCTTCTTCGGCTTCGACGAGGACGGCGTGCCGCTCAAGGCGAGCGAGTTCGGGCTCGAGGACATCTCGCTCGATGCGACCGACATCATGAGCTACCGCGGCGAACGCCCCGTCTGCGCGATCTGCCAGCTCAGCTTCGACGCCGTGTTCGCGCTCGGCGAACGCGACGTGCTCGAGCGGCTGATCGACGAGATGGAGACGAACCGCGACTACCTGTGGCCGCGTGAGCAGCCGTGAGGACGACATGTTCCACCCGATCCCGCACGTTTCCGCCCTCCTGATCGCGCTCGCCACGTTCGCCGTGTCGCCGAGCGAGCCGCAGTCGAGCTCCGCGCCGCGCTTCGACGACGCGTTCTGGAAGACGTGGGGCGACGGGCAGGCGGAGCTCTCGTCCTACGACCTCGTCTTCCCGCGCTACGGCGCGCCGCGCAAGGGCACCGCGGTCGCGATCGTCGTCACGGAGACGTTCGACGCCGACACGCACGTGAAGCGCGAAGGGAGCGCGCGCAAGGACGGGAAGGACCTGCCCGTGCTCAAGCTCAACCTCGTCGAGGACTTCGCGACGGGCGTGTACGACTACAACTTGATGACGAGCGTCTTCGTCGGCCTCGTCGAACACCGCGGGATGCCCGCGGGCGCGCTCGTGAAGGAGACCTTCAGCGCGCAGGAGTGGTGCGGCCACGCGTGGATGCAGGTCGATGCGCGCGGTGGTGAGCTCGCGCACGAGCTGCACAGCTACTTCGAGGGCGAGGGCGACCAGTCGAGCACGCTCGCGAACGCGAAGAACGGCCTCGCGGAGGACGCGCTGCTCCTGTGGGCGCGCGGACTCGCGGGACCGATGCTCGCGCCGGGCGAGGAGCGCACCGTGCCGATGCTGCGCTCGCTCGCGACCACGCGGCTCGCGCACGTGCCGCTCGTCTGGGACGAGGCCGCGCTGAAGCGCGAGACCGGCGCGCTCGAGCGCGCGGTCCCCGCGGGCACGTTCGAGTGCGACGTCTACCGCGCGACCATCCGCCGCGCCGACGACGCGAAGGCGCGCGCGGGCGGCAAGCTCCCCGCGACGTGCACGTGGACGCTGCTCGTGGAGCGCGTCGCACCGCGCCGCGTCGTGCGTTTCGAGAACGACGCCGGTCTCGTCGGCGAGCTCGCCGCGAGCGCGCGCATGAAGTACTGGGAGCTGAACGGCCCCGGCGGCGAGGCGGGCCTGGAGCGCCTCGGCCTGAAACCGCGGCCCGCACGCACGCCGTGATCGTTCGAGGATCGGGCGCTCGCTCCGAGCGCGCGGAGTCGAGTTCGCGAGCCTGATCTGGAGCGCGCGCGGCCCCCCGCGGCCAGCGACACCGCGCCGTGTGACGCTTCGCGTCCAGATCGCGCACGAGCTCACTACTCACGACGAGTTCGGCCGTCGAAACGAGGAAGCTGGCGAACGGCTCGATCGCACTCTCTACCATCACGCCCCCCCGCTCCGCGGCGACGTCCGCGGGGTCTTTCGGATTCGCCTGGACGAGAGAGGTTCGAATGTCGGCCACGCACGCGAGCACGCCCACGCACGACTTCAGCCGCGAGGAGAAGCGCGTCATCTTCGCTTCGTCGCTCGGGACCGTGTTCGAGTGGTACGACTTCTACTTGTATGCGACGCTCGCGCCGTTCTTCGCGGCGCTCTTCTTCCCGAAGGGCAACGACACCGCGGCGCTCCTCTCGGCGTTCGCGACCTACGCCGCGGGCTTCCTCGTGCGGCCGTTCGGCGCGCTCGTGTTCGGCCGCGTCGGCGACCTCGTCGGGCGCAAGTACACGTTCCTCGTGACGATCGTGGTCATGGGCGGCGCGACGTTCCTCGTCGGGCTCCTGCCGACCTTCGAGACCATCGGTTGGGCGGCGCCGGTGCTGCTCGTCACGCTCCGTTTGCTGCAAGGCCTCGCGCTCGGCGGCGAGTACGGCGGCGCGGCGACCTACGTCGCGGAGCACGCGTCACCGGGCAAGCGCGGGCTCGACACGTCGTGGATCCAGACGACGGCGACGATCGGCTTCTTCCTCGCGCTCGCCGTGATCGGCCTCTGCCGCGTGAACCTCGAGGCGAAGGACTTCACGGCGTGGGGCTGGCGCATCCCGTTCCTGGCTTCGGTCGTCTTGCTCGGCATCTCGATCTACATCCGCCTCAAGCTCGAGGAGTCGCCGATGTTCCGGCGCATGAAGGCGGAAGGGAAGGGCTCGAAAGCGCCGCTCACCGAGAGCTTCCTCCGCTATCCGAACAACAAGTACGTCCTCCTCGCGCTGCTCGGCGCGACCGCCGGACAGGGCGTCGTCTGGTACACGGGGCAGTTCTACGCGCTCTTCTTCCTCTCGATCACGCTCAAGCTCGACTACCTCACCACCTACACGCTGATCGGGCTCTCGCTCCTGATCGGCACGCCGTTCTTCGTGCTGTTCGGTTGGCTCTCCGACCGCATCGGCCGCTTGAAGATCATCCTGATCGGCTGCTTGCTCGCTGCGCTCACGTACTTCCCGTTGTTCCAAGGCCTCACGCACTACGTGAACCCGGCGCTCGAGTCCTTCCAGGCGCGGAACAAGGTCGCCGTGGCCGCGACGGACTCGAACTTCCACCTCTTCGTCGGACCGTGGAGCACCTTCAGCGACGGCGATCGCGCGCGAGACTACCTCACGAAGCAAGGGCTCTCGTTCGAGTCGCGCCCAGCGGTCGAAGGGAAGTCGGTCGTCACGTACGTGAACGACGTCGCGATCGACGGCTGGGACGAGGCCAAGGTGAGCGCCGCGCTCGCCGCGGCGGGCTACCCGCAAGGTCCGGCGGACACGTCGAAGATCGACTACGTGATGGCCGAGCTCCTGCTCGTGATCATGGTCGTGTACGTCGCGATGGTGTACGGGCCGATCGCGGCGTTCCTCGTCGAGCTCTTCCCGACGCGCATCCGCTACACGTCGATGTCGCTGCCGTACCACATCGGCAACGGCTGGTTCGGCGGGATGCTCCCGCTCACGGCCACGGCGATGGTCGCGGCGACCGGCGACATCTACTACGGGCTCTGGTACCCGATCGTCGTGGCGCTCATGACACTCGTCATCGGCGGGCTGTTCCTGCGCGAGACGAAGGACCTCGACTTCCATCGCAGCGGCGACTAGCGCGCGCTCGAAACGAACACACCTCGCCGAGGTCGTCGGCGAGGTGCGTTTTCGGCTCGCGGGGAGCGCGGGGCCTCGCTCCCGGCGCGGTCGTTCACTTCGCGGCCTTGGCTTCAGCGATCAGCTTGACGACCGCGTCCTCCATCTGCTTTCCGCGCAGGTTCTTGTGCCGAATGACGCCCTTCGCATCGAGGATGTAGATCGTCGGCCAACCTTGGACGCCCCACTTGGTGGCGAGCGGTCCGCTGGTCGAAACGTCGATCGCCTGACGCCAGGTGATCTTCTCCTTGGCGAGGATCTTCTTGACGGCTTCGGCGTCACCGTCGCTGTTGATGCCGAGCAGGGCGAAGGGTTCGTTCTTGAGGCGCTCCACGAGCTCCCGTTCGTGCGGAATCATCGCACGGCACGGGCCTCACCATTCGCCCCAGAAATCGATGACGACGACCTTGCCCTTGTAGTCGCTGAGCTTCCACTTCACGCCGTTCTCGTCGACGGTCTCGAAGTCGGGCGCGACCTTGCCCTCGACGAGGTTGTCCCGGACGAAGATCCAGCCTTCGGCGAGTTGCCCGTAGGTCTGCTCGCCCCACGGCATCTTCTGGTCCTTGAACTCCTTCGCGAGGCGATCGTAGAGCGCGCGCAGCTCGGGCGCGTCCTCGCCCTTCTCCTGCTCGATCCGCTGCGCGTCCGAGAACGCGAGCGCGGCGAGCACGGGCTTCGTGGTGTTCTTCGCGCGGAGCGTCTCGATCGCCTTGGTGCCCTCTTCCTCACCGAGCGCGTACTGCGCCATGAAGACGAGGATCGCGAGCTCCGGTGAAGCGACGTGCTCGTCGAGCAGAGTCTTCGCCGTCGACTTGACGAGCTCTTCGTCCTCCGTCTGCCCGGCGAGCATCAGGACTTGGACGAGCGACTTCGCCGCCGTCTCCGTGCCCTTCGCAGCCTTGGCGAGCGCCTGGAACTCGGGGAGGAAGGTCTTCGCGGGGTTCTCCTCCTCGATGAGCTTGCTCTGCGCCTCCTCGCTGCCCGCGCTCTGGAGCTTCGCTTCGAGGTCTTTTCCAGCCTGCTCGTAGCGCTGCTTCAGCTCGTCGAACTTCTTCGCGTACTCGTCCTTCGGCGCCGGCGCTTCCTTGGCCGGTTCCTTCACGTCCTTCGGCTTCGGCGCCTGCGCAACGGCCAGCGCGGGGAAGGCCCCCAGCGCGAGCGCGGCGAAGGTCGAACGCAGCCACCATGCGTTTCGCTTCACGGTCATCTCTCCTGCCGATGAGTCGGCGACTGGAATGGCTCACGCACACGCGCGAGTCGGAGAGACGTTAGCAAAGGAGCTCGAATCGCGCTGCGGTCCCTGCCTGCGCCGCGGCGAAGGGCGCGCGAGTCAGCGCTTCCCGGTGAGCTCGAGCTTCCAGAGCTCGACGCCGAGCGCGTACCCGACCCAACCCTCGCCGTCGCGCACGATCCGGAGCTTGTTCACCGCGTTGCCGAGCTCGCACCGCGCCCACGTCGCTCCCCCATCGCGCGTTTCGAAACCGCCCCCCATCGCGCCGACCCAGCCCGTGTTCGCGTCGACGAACGCGACCCCGAACTCGCGCACCTTCGCGTCGTCGACGAGCGGGAGCTCGCTCCACGTCTTTCCGCCGTCCACGGTCTTCGCGATGAAGCGCTGCGTGCGCTTCGGATCGGGGTCGTACGACTGGATCGTGCAGTAGCCGACGTCGCGCGTCGGAAACGAGAGCTTCCACGTGAGCTCGAACGCGCGCGGACCCTCCCAGGCCTGCACCCACGTCTCGCCACCGTCCTCGGTCCGCAGGATGCGGGCGTGCGAGTCCTGCACTTCCGTGTTCGAGGCCGCGGCGATCACGCCGTGCTGGCGATCGAAGAAGTGCACGTCGAGCACCATGCCCGCGAGCTGCGCGAGCTCCGTACGCTTCCACGTCGCGCCGAGGTCGTCCGAGCGCACGAACACGGCCGGCCCGCCGACGCGACCGCCGCCGACGATCACGGCCTTCTCGTCGAGCTTGCCCGCGTTCACGAACGGAACGCGCACGACCTCGAGCGCACACAGCCCCTTCACCGGCTTCTCGCCCATCGGCACGGGCTTCCACGTCGCTCCGCCGTCCGTCGTCCCGTAGAGCGGCGTCGCGTCCGTGACGCCGGGGAAGTAGTCGAGGCCGATGTTGCCCGCGAAACCGCGCTGCTCGTCGACGAACGCGATGCAGCGGAAGTACGTCCCCTTCTGCTCGAGGCGCAGCGCGAACGTCGCGCCCCCGTCCTTCGTCTCGAAGATCTTGCCCGCGCCGTTCACGTAGAACCCGTGACGCGCATCGAGAAAGCAGAGGTCGTCTTGCTTGCCGCGGTAGCTCTCGGTCGCGAGCTTCTTCCACGTGTGCGTCTCCGTCCTCGCGGTCGGGGTCGCGGCCCCCTCCGGTTGCTCGCCTTGCGCGAGGAGCGCGCGCGAGTCCGACACGAACGAGACGGCGAGGAGCACGAGGTCGAGGATCATCGGGAGCTTCGGGGTTGGAGACTTCGACGGCAGCGTTCGGTGTCGAACGTGGTTCCGACCGCGGTCGATCACGGACTCCGTCGTGCGCGTGCCGTGGTCGTGCGAGCACGCTGCGAGCTCGTGGAGCGCACGCGGCGGCCGATCCTAGCGACGGCCCCACGCGCATCACGCGCCCTCACACGCTTCGAACGAGCTCGAGCCGGCGACTCCGCGCGCGCTTCGACGAAGCTCACACCCGCGGATCGGATCGAGCGAATCCCGACCCCGACGCGCCCAGCAGCGTCTTCTGGTTGGAAACTCGCGCTTCCTACGCGAGTTGCGACCTCCGCCGGCGTCGAAACTCCCGCGTCGCGCGCTCGACGGCTAGAATCTCGCCCCAACTCCCGGACGGGCCCCTTTCGGTCCCTTCGACACGCCGGGAGTCGACCTCCTCGAACCCCATCACGATCCACCATGTACGACCCCGATCTCGTCCAGCCCATGCGCGAGGAAGTCACCCGACTCGGCGTGAAGGAGCTGAAGACGCCGCAAGAGGTCGAGACCGCGGTGCAGAAGCCCGGCACGACCCTGATCTTCGTGAACTCGGTCTGCGGCTGCGCCGCGGGCGGAGCTCGCCCCGGGCTCAAGCTGTCGCTCCTGAACAAGAAGAAGCCCGAGAACCTGTTCACCGTCTTCGCGGGCATGGACCTTCAGGCCGTCGAGAAGGCGCGCGAGTTCTTCAAGCCGTACCGTCCGAGCTCGCCGCAGATCGCGATCATGAAGGACGGCAAGCTCGTGAAGATGCTCCAGCGCCAGGACATCGAGGGGAAGGACCCCGCGACGATCGCGCGCTCGCTCACCGAGGCGTTCGACCAGTACTGCTGATCCGCGTCGTTCGCGACGCTCCGCGCGCCCGCTCCGAACCGTTCGAAGCGGGCGCGATCGTTCCTGGAACCCACGACCACGACCGCACGATGGACGAAGCACGTCGAGAGCTCGCCGAGGCCTTCTTGCGCGAAGCGGTGTACCGCTCGCGCGCGTCGCAGGCGGTCTCGACGTTGTTGAAGCAGGGCGCGGCGCCGAAGCTCGGTCAGTGCGGGCTCGGAGAGCGCGCGGCGGTCGTGCTCGACCTCGACGCGAAAGGACGCGAGCTGTTCGAGCGGCTGTGGAGCGTGGAGCTCGGCGAGGTGGAACTCGCGCGTATTCGCGGCGTGATGCGGGAGTGGATCGAGGAGCAGGATGCGATGGATCGCACGCGGAACCACTTCTTGAAGGCGTTCCGCAAGGAGCATGGGTTCGATAGGACGAAGTACACCGCGGCGGAGAGCGCGGAGTACGACGCCGGGCTCGAGCGGATCGCGCGAGAAGAGGATGCGGCGCGGCGGGCGGCGGCGGGGAGGTTGGTCGAGGGGTAGCGGTTGCGAGTGAGGTCGTTCGGGGCGCAATTGCCGGGTGGGACGATCAAGGGGAGAGGGACGCAACGGAACACACGCGTGTGCTTCGCATCACGGACCCCGCGCAGGCCAGGGCCGGAGGACCGGCCCTGGCCTGCGCGGGGTTCAATTGGCTCTCAGCAACGAGCGCGTGGTGGGGATGTGAATGTGGCGCGTGCGCGAGCGGAAGGAGTGGCTCAGTTGCCGGCGCGGTCGAGGCGGCGGGGGCGGATGATGACGTTCGCGACGAAGAGGCCGCCGACGATCGACATGCCGACCGTGGCGACTTGGAAAGCGGTCTCGATGCCCGTGATCACGTCGCGTTCGAGCAGGTTGAAGAGGCTCTTGAAGCCGATGCTGCCGGGCACGAGCAGCAGGATGCCGGGCAGCAGCGTCGTCGCCGCCGGTCGGTTCAAGGTGCGCGCGTAGACGTTGCTCGCGAGCCCGACGAAGAGACCGCCGAGCGCGGCCTCGAAGCCGACGCCGAGGACCTCCGCTCCGAGGCGCGCCCCCGCGAACGCGAGCACGCACGACGCAAGGATCCACGGCAGATCGCGCGGCAGCGCGCGGAACAGCACGCCGAAGCACGCCGGTGCGATCGCGAGCGCGACGTACAGCGTCCACGCCGGCATCTCGCGCCGCGCGGCCGCGACGGCCTCGATCGGGAGCGTGTCGGGGAACAACGCGCCGATCTGCACGCCGAGCGCGGCCCCGAAAAGCAGCGCGATCAGCGTCATCACCGATCCGAGGAAGCGCGCCGTGCCCGACGCGAGGTGGTCGAGCGCGAGCTCGCTCATCGCTGTCGTCAGGCGCAGACCGGGCAACAACGTGATCAACCCCGCGACGACGACCTGGAACGGCGTCGGCGCGCCGCGCAATCCGGCCCACAGCGACACGATCACCGCCGCGAGGAACGCGGAGACGACGAGCTGCACGCGCTTCACGCGTCGCGATCCTTGGCTCGCGAGCTGCACGAGCTCGACGAGCAGCCCGATCCCGCCCGCGACCGCGATCTCCGCCGGAGCGAGGTCGAAGAAGCGCGCGGCGGAGGCGGAGATCAAGGCCGAGCACGCGATCACGAGCACGCGCGGGTAGGGATCGGGGTCGCACTGGATCGCGGCGAGCAGGATGCGTCCCTCGTGCGCGGCGAGCTGCGCGCGGTGCACGTCCTCGATCACCTCGTCGACGCGCGCGCGCCGTCCGAGGTCGGCGGAGCCCGGCTCGACGCGCATCAGGTGCGTCGTCGAGTCGTGCGCCGCGGTCTCCCCGCGGTGGAACGTCGCGAAGATGGAGGTCGGCGTCGCGAAGAACTCGCCGCGCAGTCCGAGGGCGCGCGAGCTCTGCTCCATCGCGTGTTCGACGTCGGGCGCCGAGGCGCCGTAGCCGTGCAGCGCGCGACCGAGCTCGAGCACGAACTCGATCGACTCCGCGCGCGAATCCTGGACTGCCGTCTCCATCGGGGCGCAGCGTAGGGAGCGCTCGCGCGCGGAGCCAGGCCGCGTGCTCAGGCCGCGCTCTCGTCGAGCTCGGCGTCGACGGCGGCGCAGACCTTCTTGAGCGGCTCGAACGCGAACACCTTCAAGTTGACGACGATCGGGCGCTCGACCGCGTCCTTCGGCGTGACCACGAGGCGGTAGTACGGCCGGAGCCGATCCCCGGGCCCGCGCACGCCCACCTGGATGCGCGCGCTCGCGATCGCGTCGTACGCGACGGCGCGCGAGCGGCCGAAGAGCGAGCGGTAGCGGAACTCGGTCGGCGTGAGCTCGATGCGGAACGAGCGCACCCACACGATCGCGAGGAACGCGACGAGGCCGCCGATCACGAGCAGCTCGGGCACGATGCGCCCGCCGAGCACCTGCGGCGCGAGCGCCAGAATGAACGGCAGGAAGCAGAACACGACGACGACGAGGTGCGTGCTCCCCGCCGCCTTGAGCACGAGCGGCTCGACGGCCGGACGCTCCGCTGCTCCGCCCTCCGCCCGCTCTTCGCTCGCCGCGACACCCATGCTCATCCGCGCAGCGTACCGCGCGCGCCGCTCGCCGGCCACGCTCGGCGCGTGCTGCGCGAGCCTCGACCGGCCCGCCCCCCCGCCCCGCGGCGGTACGGCGCGGCTCACGTCCGCAGGGCGCAACTCACGTCCGCTTCTGGACGCGGAGCTCGAAGAGCTTCGGCCAGCGCTTGCCCGTCACGAAGATCCGCTTCTTCGCGGCGTCGTACGCGATGCCGTTCAGCACGCTCTCCGCGTCGCGGCGTTCGGCGGCGGGGAGCAACCCGCGCAGGTCGACGTAGCCAGCGACCTCGCCCGTCTTCGGATCGATGCGCGCGAGGAGCTCCGTGTGCCACACGTTGGCCCACAGCTCGCCCTCGATCCACTCGAGCTCGTTCAACTGCGTGAGCGCGCGCCCCGCCGAACGCACGGACACACGACGCGTCACGAGCTTCGTCGTCGGATCGACGAAGCGCAGCACGTCCGTGCCGTCCGACACGATCAAGCTCTCGCCGTCGGTCGCGAGCCCCCACCCTTCGCCCGCGAGCGGGAACGAGCCGACGGGCCGCAGGTCGCGCGCGTCGTAGACGAGCACCACGCCCTCGCGCCACGTCAACTGGTACACGAGGCCCTTCAGCACCGCGCACCCCTCCGCGAAGTAGCGCGGCTCGAGCGCGACGCGCTTCAGCACCTTGCCGGTCTCGAGCTCGACCTGGCGCAAGCTCGACTCGCCGTACTGCCCCTGGCTCTCGAGCAGACGTCCGCCGTCGAACAAGAGCCCCTGCGTGAACGAGCTCGAGTCGTGCGGGAACGTGTTCACGATCGTGTAGCCGTCGACGATGGGGACGCGCGGGCTCGTCGAGGTCGCCGCGGGCTTCGAGACCGGCGCCTGTGGGCTCGCGCCGTTCGCGGAGGCGGGCGCAGCGTCACCGTGCGCTTCGTTCGCGCCGGCCTTCGCCGCCGATGCCTCGGCGACGTTCGAAGCACCGCTCGTTCCCGGGCTCGCGGCCCCGTTCATGCTCGACGGAGGTCCGCCCGCCGCGGCCGCCCCTGCGTTCGAGCGCGGCTCGCTGCACGCCGCGAAGCCGAGGACGAGCGCAAGGCCGAGCACGAGTCCTCCGCGCGCGCTCATCGCTGCGTCCTATGCACGTTCCAGTGCAGCGAGAGCCTCAAACCGCAGCCCGAACACGTCGACAGGCCGTCGTTCCAGCGCCCGCGCGAGCCGCACTCGGGGCAGGAGAAGCGCACGCTGCGCTCGACGTCCGGAGCCGCCTTCGCGGGCGCGTCCTCGCGCGCCGGCCACGCGATGTGGAGGAAGAGCCCGCAGTCCGTGCACGCCGCCACGCCGCGGCCCCAGTCGACGCGGGTCCCGCATCGCGGGCACGCGAAGCGGACGCTGGGCACCGTCAGGGCACCATGCTGCGTGAAGCCGCGCTCCCGCGTCGCGAAGGGCAGCGCGATCCACGACGCAATCGTCGCCACGGCGAACACGCCAAGGAGGACGTCGAACGCGAGGTGCCGCTCGGGGTCGAAGATCCACAGCGCCCCGAACGCTCCCGCCCACAGGCCCGAGAAGAGCATCCAGCCGCGCAGCCACACACGCTCGCGCGGCAGGGCCGCCAGCGAGAACACGACCGCGTGCGCGAAGCCGAGCGCGAGGGCGGCGAGGCCGTTCGCGTAGCGCGCGAGCAGCTCGAGCTGGAGCTCGAACGCGGCGCTCGTGAACGCGACGCACGCGCCGGCGGCCGGGACGAGTCCGAGGGCCGCGAGGATCCGTGTGCGAGGCGCGCGCAGTCCTCCGACCAACACGAGGCACAACCCGAAGCACAACGCCGTGCCGGTGAGAGCCAGGAGCATCGCGCTCATCTTCGCCGTTCGACCGCGTGCGCGCTATGCTCTTCCCCTGCGCTGCGGGAGTGGCGAAACGGCAGACGCGCGAGACTTAGGATCTCGTGGGGAAACCCGTGGGGGTTCGAGTCCCCCCTTCCGCACCACCACGTCGAGCGCGACGAGCATGGAGCGCGAGGCCCGCGGCCATGCGCTCGCGAGCGCGCCGCCGAGTTCACGATCCGGGCACGAACCCGCGCTCGACCAGCGCGCCGCCCGCGTACCGACCGCTGCGCTCCAGGTCGACGTACCCGTCCGCGTCGAAGTAGGCCCATTCGCCCTCGCGCTTCCCGCCGCGGAACGCGCCGCGCGCGTGCAGTCGACCGCGGGCGTCGTACTCCGCGGCCGGGCCCTCCTCGACCCCGTCCGCGAACGTCGTGGTCGAGCGCAGCTCGCCGTTCGGGTGCCACTCGACGCGCACGCCGTGGAGCTTCCCCCGCACGTAGAACCCGGCCCATTCGCGGCCGCCCTCGGGGTCGAAGCCGCACACGACGCCTTCCTGCACGCCCGCGCTCCACCGGCTGCGCAGGCGCACGATGCCGTTCTCGTGGAAGAGGAGCCCGACGCCTTCCTGCACGCCAGCCTCGAACTGCGCGCGGCTCGTGCGACGCCCAACTTCGTCCCACTGCGTGCGGAAGCCGTCGAGGCGCCCGAGCGCGTAGTTCGAGCGCTCGCGCAGCGTGCCGTGCTCGTCCCAAACCTCGAGGCGGCCGTCGAGCGCGCCGTTCGAGAACGCGGCGCGCTGGCGGAGCTGACCGTGCTCGTCGTACCGCTCGTGCACGCCGTGCT
This sequence comes from Planctomycetota bacterium, assembly GCA_016714045.1. Taxonomy (GTDB): domain Bacteria; phylum Planctomycetota; class UBA1135; order UBA1135; genus JADJNY01. The sequence continues at coordinate 252,285 of JADJNY010000004.1, forward strand.
CGCGGTCGAAGTGGAAGCGACCCAGCGTCGCGAGCTTTCCGCTCGCGTGCCACGTGCGGTGGAGGCCGAGCCGCAGCCCGCCCCAGTACTCACCCTGCTCGCGCAACGTGCCCGCGTCGTCCCAGTGCTTCCACAGCCCGTGGTGGCGCCCGCCCTTGTAGGCGCCTTCGGAGAGCTTCACCCCGCGCTCGCTCCACGTCGTCCAGCGTCCGCTGCGGCCTTCGTCCGGGACGCTGCCGTCGCGCACATACGCGCCGATTCCGCCGACCGATGGTCCGCGGTCGAACTCGCCGAGCGCGCGCAGGCTCCCGCCCGGGAAGAAGAAGCGCCATGTACCCGCGGCGCGATTCACGCCGCCGTCGTCGCGCGCCCAGCCCTCGCACGCCGGCGTCGACGCGCCCGGCCCGACGAGTACGACGGGCTCGAGCTCGCGCACGCAGCCTGCGAGAACGCAGGTGGTGACGAGCGCGAGCGTGCACGACTTCCCCCCGATCCCCAAGTCTCCCCCGCTTCGTGGATCGACCGCGGGAGGTGCGGATCTGGAATACGCCTGCGGGAAAGCCGTTCCTGGCGACGGGCTGGCCGGCGTGGGGGGGCTGGCGTCGGTCGGGAACGCAATGGCCAGGTGAGACGATCCAAGGGAGAGGGGCGCAACGGTCGGGAGCGCAATTGCCGGGTGAGACGACCAAGGGGAGAGGGACGCAACGGAACACATCGGCTGCTCCGCATTCCGGACCCCGCACAAGCCAGGACCGGAGGACCGGTCCTGGCTTGCACGGGGTTCAAGTGGCTCTCAGCGACGGGCGGGCGGAACGGCGAACGGGTGTGTGGGGCGCGAGCACCCTTGGATGGCGTCGCTCAACGCGGCAGGAAGAGCTCGCTCTTCAGCCCCACCTTGTGCAGGTACCACTGCCCGAAGGTGGAGAGCGTCTTCAGCGCGTAGATCGTCGAGTTCTTGAGGCTGATGCTCGACGCCTCGTCGAAGTAGCGCACGGGCACGGGCAGGTCGCCGAGCTTGAAGCCGTGGTGCACGCACTGCACCAGGAACTGCGAGTCGAAGACGAAGTTGTCGCTGTTGCGGCGGTACGGGAGCGTCTCGAGCACCTTGCGGTTGTACGCGCGGAAGCCCGAGTGCCACTCGCCGAGGTTCTGGCCGGTCAGCAGGTTCTCGAGGATCGTGAGGCCGCGGTTCGCGAAGTACTTCGACTTCGGCATGCCGCCGGCGAGCGCTTCACGGCGCGTGCGGATGCGGTTCCCGAGCATCACGTCGCAGATGCCGTGGCGCAGCACCTCGATCGCCGTCGGGATCATGCGCGCGTCGTACTGGTAGTCACCGTGGATCATCACGACGTAGTCGGCGCCGTGCGCGAGTGCCGTGTCGTAGCACGTCTTCTGGTTGCCGCCGTAGCCCGTGTTCTTCTGGTGCTGGATCAGCGTCACGGGCAGACGCTTCGCGACCTCGACCGTGTTGTCCTTGCTGCAGTCGTCGACGACGATGATCTCGTCGACGTGCTCCTTGGGGACGTCGGCGACGACGCGCTCCAGCGTGTTCGCGGCGTTGTACGCCGGCATGACGACGATCGTGCGCCAACTGCGGACCATGGGCGCATTCTGGAGTCGCGCGGGGGACGGAACAAGCACGGACGAGCTCCGTTCGCGCCCTCGAGCGCGCGCCGCTCCCTGGCGGAGCACCGTCCTCCTCCCTACCGTGTCCGGCCACGGACATGGACGCGCGCGCCACGGAATCGGGAGCCTGGACGAGGCTCGAGCTCGTCCTCCTCGCCGCGTTCGTCGTGATCGCCGGCGCGAGCACCCTCTGGCTCGTCCATCCCTGGTACGAGCGCGCGAACGACGCGTCGATCTACCTCCTGACGGCGCGCTCCCTCGCGCACGGCGAGGGCTACAGCTACCTCGGCGAGCCGTTCACCGTCCGCCCGCCTGGCTTCAGCGCGCTGCTCGCGCCGTTCCTCGGTGGCGACGCGATCGACTTCCGCGCGCTGAACCTCTACGTGAGCGCCTTCGGCGTCGCGGGCCTCGCGCTCTTCTTCGCTTGGATCCGAACGCGCCTCGGCGCCGCGCTCGCGTTCGCGCTGTGCCTCGCGATCTGGTTCAACCCGGCGTGGCAGCACCTGTGCAACATGGTGCTGTCGGACGTGCCGGGGACGGCGCTCCTCTTCCTGTGCCTCGTGCTCGAGCGGCGCTTCGAGCGCAGCACGCGAACCCGCGCGCTCGAGACCGGAGCACGTCCGCCCGCGAGCGAGCTCGGAGCGCGCGCGACGCTGCTGCGCGACGTCCTCCTCGGCCTCGCGATCGGACTCGCGAGCCTCGTGCGCACGATGAACGTCCTGCTCGCGCCGGCGATCGTGATCGAGCGCGCGTGCGCGCTGTGGCGCGACGGACGGCGCGGGAAGGAGCTCCTCGCGGCCCTCGCCCGCCGCGCGCTGCCGCTCGCGATCGGCGCGGCGCTCGCGCTCGAGCCGTGGAGCCTGTGGAGCGCCGCGCACCGGCCCGACGGCGCCGTCGACCAGCTCTACGTGCACTCGTACTCGACCGCGATGTGGCACACGGACATCGGCGACCCGCACTCGCCGCTGCGGCCCCTGTCCGACGTCGCGGCGCGCGTCCCCGACCGCGCGGAGAAGCTGGTCGCGCTGCTCGGCTCGCGCATGCAGGCCCCCGAGACGGGCGGGGTGGAGCTCCTCCTCGGCGCGCTCGTGCTCGCGGGCGTGCTCGTCGTCCTGTGGAGGCGGCGCGCCGCGAGCGAGTGGTTCGTGTTCGGCGCCGCGGCGATGCTGCTCGTGTTCGCGAGCTTCCTCGACCGTCACGCGTTGCCCGTGTGGATCCTGGCGTGCGGCGCGGCGCTCGAGGGGTTGCTGCTCGTGCTCGAGCGCCTGCGCGCGCCGCGCGCGCTCGCGCAGGCGATCGCGATCGCGCTCGTGGCCTCCGTCGCGTGGGTCGATTGGGCGCCGCGGCACAAGTGGGACGTCGTCGAGGAGAGCCACCTGCAGATGGAGCGCTACTGCGCCGCCGCCGCGAAGGAGCTCGCGCCCGACGCGCGGCCGGCGGCGATGCTCGGGTGGCATTACTCGGTCTACCTGGGGCGGCCGGTGTGGAGCCTGATGTTCGTGCAGCAGCGACAGGGCGTCGGCGCGCTGCCGGCGTTGCTCGAACGCGAGCGCATCGACACGGTGCTCCTGTCGGAGCTGATGCCGACGCGGCCCGACGTCGAGGCCGCGCTCGCGCCGCGCGTCCTCCGGTCGGTCGACGTCGAGCTCGGCCGCGTGCTGCATCTGGAGTGAGCGCGCGAGACGCGCGGTCGGCGGGCCCGATGCGCGCGCGAACGACGCTCCGAACGCCCGCGGGGACGCGCCGCCGTGCGTCGAGGACGCGCAGCACGCCCTCGAAGTGGGTGCGGTGGCCACGCGGCGCGAGCTACGATGGCGCGCCCGAATGCGCCCCCGCCTCGTTTTGCTCCTCGCCCTCCTCGCGCTCTGTGGTTGCTCGCGCGCACCCGCCGCGACTCCGCGCCGCGTGATCCTCGTCACGTGCGACACGCTGCGCGCGGATCGATTGGGCGCCTATGGCTACGCGCGGCCCACGAGCCCGAACCTCGACGCGTTCGCGAAGGACGGCGTCGTCTTCGACGAGGCGTACACGACCATCCCGATCACCGGCCCCGCGCTCTCCGCGCTCTTCACGGGGCTCCTGCCGGACGAGCTCGGGCTGGCGGGCGGCAACGCGTTCCTGCTCGGCGCGCAGGCGACGACGCTGGCCGAGGTCTTGCGCGCCGCCGGCGTGCGCACGGGCGCCGTCGTGTCGAACTGGGTGTTGCGCGCACCGGCGCCCGAGCAGGGCGACGTCGGGTTGAAGCAAGGCTTCGAGCACTACGACGACCGCATGCAGACGCGCGAAGGCGTGCGCGACAGCTTCGAGCGCCTCGCCGCGGACACGACGGACGCCGCGCTGCGCTGGCTCGACGCGCGCAAGGCGAAGGCGGAGGATCCGCTCTTCCTGTGGGTGCACTACCAGGACCCGCACGGCCCCTACCGGCCCGCGCCGGAGATGCTCACGGGCCTCGAGCGGCCGCTGACGGACGAGCCCGAACTCGCACTCGGCACGACGCGCTTCGGCAAGGGCCAGCTCCCGCGCTATCAGGACGTCGACGGCGAGCGCGCGCCCGAGCGCTACCGCATCCGCTACGACGGCGAGGTGCGCACGTTCGACGCGCACTTCGGCCGCCTCGTCGCCTGGTTGAAGTCGAACGGTTGGTACGACGACGCGCTCGTCGTGTTCACGGCGGACCACGGCGAGTCGCTCGGCGAGCACGACTACTGGTTCTGCCACGGCGAGAACGTCCACCGCGAGGAAGTGCGCGTGCCGCTCGTCGTGAAGTACCCGCGCGGCGCGACGCGGCCGAAGGCGGAGCGCGTGCGCGAGCTCGCAACGCACCTCGACCTGTGGCCGACGGTGCTCGAGGCCTTCGCGCTCCCCCCGCGGCCGAACCGCGGCACGTCGCTGCTCGTCGCGACACTGCCGGCCGAACGCGTCGCGACGCAGGTCGTGCGCGAGCCGCGCGCGCCGGACCGGTGGTTCGCCGCGACGGATGGGCGGTGGCGTCTCGTGCAGCAGGGCGCCGAAGCTCCTCGGCTCTTCGACGTCGCCGCGGACCCGTTCGAGGCGCGCGACCTCGCTTCGGCCGAGCCCGCGCGCGTGGACGAGCTCGCGCGCCGTGCGCAGCGGTTCGTCGCCGACCACGCGAACGCGCCGATCGCTCCCGCGCGGCTCCTGCCGACGAGCGAGAACCAGCGCGCGCTCCAGCACACGGGGTACACGGGTGACGACGAGCACTAGCTCCGCACGTCGCGAGCACGCGTGGGACCTGCGCGCGTGGGCCGGGCTCGGTCTGCTCGTGTTCCTGATGCTCGCCGCGCTCCCGTTCCTCGTGTCGTCGACGTACGAGGCGAGCGACGAGACGAACGACGCGTCGATCTACGTCGCGACGGCGCGCGCGCTGCTCGCGGGCGACGGGTACAGCTACCTCGGCGAGCCGTTCATCGTGCGGCCGCCGGGCTTCGCCGTGCTGCTCGCGGGCGTGATGCGCGTGTTCGGCGACGCGCCGGTCGCGTGGAACCTGTTCGTTTCCCTGTGGGGCGTGCTCGCGTGCGCGCTGCTCTACGTCTTCTGCGTGCGGCGCATCGGCGTCGTGCTCGCGCTCCTGTGCGCAGCCGCTCTGTTCGTCCACCCCGATTTCCGGCGCATGTCGAACCAGGTCATGAGCGACGTGCCGGGGCTCGCGCTCGTGCTCCTGTGTCTCCTGCTCGAGCGCTGGGCCGCAGCGAAGCGCTCGTGGCAGCGCGATCTCGTCCTCGCGCTCGCGATCGGGGCGAGCTCGTACGTGCGCACGCTGGCGCTCCTGCTCGTGCCCGCGACGCTGTTCGCCCGCTGGTGCGCGCGCGCGGAGGAGGACCGTCCGCTCCTCGCCTTCGCGCGGCAGCGCGCGGCCGTGCTCGTGCTCGGCGTCGTGCTCTGCGTCGCGCCGTGGAGCGCGCGCTGCGCGCTCCACCATCCGACTCCGCCGGTCGACCAGACGTTCCTCTACTCGTACGGGACGGGGATGTGGCACGAGCGACCGTACGACCCCGCGTCGCCCCGACTCTCGCCGACCACGGTGCTCGCGCGCATCCCGCAGCGCGCCGAACCGATCGTGACGAGCCTCGTCACCGTCACGAGCCCCGAGCGCGTGGGCGCGACCGAGCGCGGATCGGACGAGCCGAGCGAGACGAGCACGCCGGCCGTCCTCGGCGGCGCGCTGCTCCTCGCTTGCTGCGCGTGGATGCTGGCGGAGAAGCGCCGCGCGAGCGAAGCGTTCGTCGCGCTGACCGTGCTGCTCCTGTGCGTCTACTTCGCGTTCCGTCCACGACTCGTGCTGCCCGTGCAGGCGCTCGCGTTCCCGGCCGTGATCGAGGCGCTCGTCGGAGCGAGCCACGCACGGTTCGGAGCCTTCCGCGCGTGGATCGCGCGCCTCCTCGCGGCCGCCGTGCTCGTCGCGTGCGTGCAGCGGCTCGTCGACCGCGAGCTCTACGCCGACGACTACCGGGAGCGCGACCGCGCGTACTCCGCGGCCGCCTACTCGCTCTCGACGACGCTCACCGACGAGCGCGTCGCGAGCGCGATCGGCTGGCACTGGTCCGTGCACTTGAAGCGCCCCGTCTGGTCGCTCGCGCTCGCGGGCAAGCGCGGCGGCGCGCGCGCGATCCAGGACGTGCTGGAGCGACACGGGATCGATGCCGTAGTCCTCTCCGACGCCTTGCCGGAGGACCGCGCGCTCGTCCCGTTGATGACGAAGCTCTGGGGCGAACCCGCGCGCGGCGGAGACGTGAGTTTGTTCCGTCGACGGCGCTGAGCGTCGCCTCGATCGATCCGCGCACAAGCCACGGCCGCGCCGTACGCCCAGACCGCGCGTGACAAACGCGGCCCCCGCCGTATCCTCCCCCCGATGCCGAGCGGAAGCTGGACGCAGCGCGATCGCCTGTCGCTCTACGCCGTGGTCGTCGCGACCGCCGCCAGCCTCTTCTGGCTCTCGCACTCGTGGTTCGACGCCTCGAACGACGCCGCGATCTACATCCAATGCGCGCGCGCGCTGCTCGCTGGCGAGGGCTACACCTACCTGGGCGAACCGTTCATCATCCGTCCGCCCGGCTTCTCCGTGCTCTTGATGCCCGTGCTCGCCGCGCGCGGCGTCGACTTCGGCGCGCTCAACCTGTACGTCGGCGTGTGGGGCGTCGCCTGCGCCGCGCTCTTCTTCGTCTGGGCGCGCACGCGCGTGACGACGTGGACGGCGCTCGCGCTCACGGCCCTCGTCTGGTTCAACCCGGGCTTCGCCGCGCTGCGCTCGCAGGTGATGAGCGACGTCCCGGGCGCCGCGCTCCTCTTCGCGTGCCTGCTCCTCGAGCGGTGGAGCGCGCGCCGGCGCTCGATCGCGAGCGACGTCGTGCTCGGGGTCGCCGTCGCTCTCGCCGCGTACGTGCGCTCGCTGTGCGTCGTGCTCGTGCCCGCGATCGTGCTCGCGCGGCTCCTCGAGCGCGCGCCCGACGCCGGCGCGCCCGCGGGCCCGTTCGGCGGCGACGGCGGCGCCGCGCGCGCTCCTTCCGCCGGCTGGGGCGCGCGGCTCCTCCGCATCGCCCCGTTCGTCGCGGCGGCCGTGCTCGTGCAGCTCCCATGGAGCCTGCGCAACGCCGCGCACCACCCCGAGCCGCCCGTCGACCAGACGTCGCTCTACGACTACTCGACCGGCATGTGGCACGCCGACCGCGGCGACCCCGCGTCCGAGCGCCTGCCGCTCGCGAAGATCCTCGAGCGCGTCCCACCGCGCGCCGAGGACCTCCTCGTCGTGTTCGGAAGCCGCATGCAGGCCGAGGACGCGACCCCCGCGCGCCTCACGCTCGGAGCGCTGTTCGTGCTCGCGATCGCGTGGAGCGCCTGGCGGCGGCGCAGCTCGGCGGAGCTCTTCGCCTGCGGAGCGCTCGGGCTCGTGCTCCCCTACTTCAAGTTCGAGGACCGCCTGCTGCTGCCCGTGGTCGTGATCGGTTGGACCGCCGCGGCGGAGCTCCTCGAGCTCGCCGGACGCCGCGTCCTCGGCGTCGCGCGCGCGCCGCTCGGCGCGATCGCGCCCGTGCTCGTGCTGCTCGCGATCGACTTCCATCCGCGCGGCAACTGGGACGCCGTGCGCACGGAGCACGAGACGTACGCGCGCTGGTGTCAGCGGCTCGCCGGGCTCCTTCCGCAGGACGCGCGCGTGGCGGTGCCGATCGAGAGCTGGCGCTATTCGATCTACCTCGACCGGCCCGTGTGGACGCTCTTCTTCGGCTGGAACCGCGGTCGAGGACCGGCGGGCGCCGAGGCCGTGATCGACCGCCGCAAGATCGACACGGTCGTGATCACGCCGTTCACGAAGAGCGACGGTGAGATGGGCCCGTACTTCGTGCAGAAGTACGGGATCCGCATGCACGAAGAGGGCATCACGATCGTGCGCGTCCGCTGACCGCCGGGAGCCCGCGCGCCCGCCCGTCGGGCGCCGAGCGGCCCGCTCCGTGCGGGGTTTTCCGGCCGGGGGCGCCGTCGCGCGCGTTCCCCTGGAAACGGGCAACAAGTCTCCTGACTCCGGATGCCGATGAGGGGTATCCTCTCGGCCCCGCATGGAGCGCACGTTGCCGTCGCTGACCGTCCTCGTCCCGGTCTACAACAGCGAGGGCTCGCTGCGTCCGCTCGTCGAGCGGCTCGAGCCCGTCCTCGCGCGTCTCGCGTCCGAGTACGAGCTGATCCTCGTGAACGACGCGAGCCGCGACGGGAGCTGGGCCGTCGTGCAGGAGCTCGCGCGCGCGAAGCCGTGGATCCGCGGCATCTGCATGATGCGCAACTACGGCCAGCACAACGCGCTCCTGTGCGGCATCCGCGCGGCGCGCTACGAGATCGTCGCGACGATGGACGACGACCTGCAGCACCCGCCGGAGGAGCTCGAGAAGCTGCTCGTCGCGCTCGATGCGAACACGGACGTCGTCTACGGCACGCCGCAGGCGGAGCGCCACGGCTTCTTGCGCGACCTCGCGTCGCGGGTCACGAAGCTCGCGCTCGAGAAGTCGATGGGCGCGGAGACCGCCAGCAAAGTCAGCGCGTTCCGCGTGTTCCGCGCGGACCTACGCAAGGCGTTCGAGAACTACCAGAGCCAGTTCGTGTCGATCGACGTCCTGCTGACGTGGGGCACGACGCGCTTCCGGGCCGTCCAAGTGCGCCACGACCCGCGCACGATCGGTGTGTCGAACTACACGTTCAAGAAGCTCCTGACGCACGCGCTGAACATGATGACGGGCTTCAGCACGCTCCCGTTGCAGCTCGCGAGCTGGATCGGGTTCGTGCTGTCGGCCGTCGGCATCGCGCTCGTCGTCTTCCTGGTCGTCCTGCGCGTCTTCACCGAGCATCCGGTCGAGGGCTTCACGTTCATCGCGTCCCTGATCACGATTTTCAGCGGCGCGCAGCTCTTCGCGCTCGGGATCATCGGCGAGTACCTCGCGCGCATGCACTTCCGCATGATGGACCGGCCGACCTACGCCGTGCGCGCCGAAGTCGGCTCCGGCGCGAAGGACGCGCAGAGGACCTCGTGAGCGACGCGACGCCGCGCTTCCTCGACTGGGACACGCAGTTCTTCGGCGTGCGCATCGCGAGCTTGTCCGCGCTCGACACGGGGCCGCTCGACGGCGCCGCGATGGAGCAGGCTCTCGCGTGGTGCCGCGACGAGCGCATCGCGTGCCTCTACCTGCGCTCCGACTCGGACGACGTGACGACGCTGCGCGCGGCCGGCGCGCATGCGTTCCGGTTCGTCGACGTGCGCGTGACGCTCGACTGTCCCGTGGGGACGATGCCGATGCCCACGGTGCACGAAGGCGTGCGCACGGCGAAGGCGACGGACGTGCCGGCGCTGCGCGCGATCGCCGCGTACAACCACCGGAACACGCGCTTCTACGCCGACGGACGCTTCGATCCGGCGCGCTGCGACGAGCTCTACGCGACGTGGATCGAGAAGAGCGTCAACGGCTGGGCCGAGCGCGTGCTCGTCTCCGACGCGGGCGCGGGCGCGCTCGGCTACCTGTCGATCCACCTGCGTCCCGAGGAGACGGCGGAGATCGGGCTCGTCGGACTCGCGCGCGAGGCGCAGGGTCAGGGGCTCGGGAAGAAGCTCGTCGAGTCGTCGCTCGCGTGGATGCGCTCGAAGGGCCTCCAGCGCGCGACCGTGGTCACGCAGGGCCGCAACATCGCCGCGCAGCGCCTCTACCAGGCCGCGGGATTCCGCACGCGCTCGATGGAGCTGTGGCACCACCGCTGGTTCGACGCCAGCTGAGCCCGCACGCAACGACCCGCGCGCACACACACCATCACCGCGCCGAACAATCGTTGCTGAGAGCCAATCGAACCCCGTGCAAGCCAGGACCGGTCCTCCGGTCCTGGCTTGTGCGGGGTCCGTGATGCGGAGCACACGCGTGTGTTCCGTTGCGTCCCTCTCCCCTGGATCGTTCCACCCGGCAATTGCGCCCCGACCGACACCACTCCCCACGCACCTCGGCTCACGAGCGTCGCCCAAGCTGAGGACGCCGAGACCATCGAGAGCACCCCCGGTCTTGGGCCCGGCGCCCGCTCCGTTCGATATGCTGGCGCGCCCGAACCGAGCTCGCCCCCACCCGCACCGCCCATGAGCAAGTACAGGATCCCCTTCAACAAGCCCTCCTTCGCCGGCTCCGAGGAGCGCTACATCTCCGAGGCGATCGAGCGCGGACACATCTCGGGCGACGGGCACTTCACGAAGGCGTGCCACGCGCTCCTGCAGACGACGCTCGGCGTACAGAAGGTGCTGCTGACGACGAACTGCACGCACGCGCTCGAGATGACGGCGTTCCTGCTCGACTGCAAGCCGGGCGACGAGGTGATCTTCCCGTCCTTCGCGTTCGTGACCACCGTGAACGCCTACGTGATCCGCGGCGTGAAGCCCGTCTTCGCGGACGTGCGGCCGGACACGCTGAACCTCGACGAGAAGCAGGTCGAGAAGCACATCACGAAGCGCACGAAGGCGATCATGGCGCTCCACTACGCCGGCGTCGCATGCGAGATGGACGCGCTGCTCGCGATCGGCAAGAAGCACGGCATCCCGGTCGTCGAGGACAACGCGCACGGCCTCTACGCGAAGTACAAGGGCCGCTGGCTCGGCACGCTCGGCGTGATGGCGACGCAGAGCTTCCACGAGACCAAGAACTTCACGTGCGGCGAGGGCGGCGCGCTCCTGATCAACGACGCGCAGTACAACGAGCGCGCGGAGATCCTGCGCGAGAAGGGCACGAACCGGTCGAAGTTCCTGCGCGGGCTCGTGCACAAGTACACGTGGGTCGACGTCGGCTCGTCCTACCTGCCGAGCGACATGCTCGCCGCGTTCCTGTACGCGCAGCTCGAGGCGCGCGACGCGATCCAAGGCCGGCGCGAGCAGATCTGGAACGTGTACGAGGCGGAGCTCCGCGGCTGGGCGAAGGAGAGCGGCGTCACGCTGCCGACCGTGCCCGCGCACTGCGAGCAGCCATGGCACATGTTCTACATGCTGATGGAGTCGCCGGAGCAGCGCGAGCGCTTCCTCGACCACCTCGGACAGCGCGGCATCCTGTCGGTCTTCCACTACCTGCCGCTGCACCTCTCCGACATGGGCCGCAAGTTCGGCGGCAAGGAAGGCGACTGCCCGGTGACGGAGGACATCTCGAGCCGGCTCGTGCGCCTGCCGTTCTACAACAAGCTCTCGGGCGCGGAGCAGGGCGAGGTCGTCGAGGCGGTGAAGAGCTTCCGCGCGTGACGTCGAGCGTGTCCGCATGCTGGCGCGCGTGAAGTTGCTCGAGCCCGAGCTCCCGCTCTGCGCGGCGCTCGCGGCCGTGCTCACGCTCGCCGGGTTCCTCGCGCAGGCGCACCTCGGCCTCGCGCCGCAGGAAGAGGGCTACCTCTGGTACGGCGTCGAAGCCGTCGCGCGCGGCGAGTGGCCGATGCGCGACTTCCGCTCGTACGACCCGGGGCGCTACCTGTGGTGCGCGGCGTGGGAGCACGTCTTCGGGCACGGGATCCTCGGGTTGCGCGCGGCGTGCGCGACGTTCGCTTGGCTCGGGCTCACGGCGGGCTTGCTCGTCGCGCGGCGCGTCGTGCCGTCGCGCTCGTGGCTCGTGCCCGCGGGGCTCGTGATCGCGCTGTGGCAGTTCCCGGGCTGGCGGCCGTTCGAGTCGGGGCTGTCGTCGATGGCGACGTACCTCGCGCTGCGCCTCGTCGAGCGTCCGAGCGCGCGCCGCTCGTTCGTCTGCGGCCTCTTCGTCGGCGTCGCGGCGTTCTTCGGGCGCAACCACGGGCTCTACGCGGCCGTCGCGTTCGCGCTCGTGCACGTCGTCGCGCTCGTCGGCGGCCGCGCGGCGCGCGGGGCCGAATCCGATGGCCCCGCGGCGCGCGGGGCTGGGCTCGACGGCTCCGCGGCGCGCGGGGCCGGGCTCGACGACGCGACACCGAGCTCGACGCGTCCGTCTCCGCGCGAGCTCCTCGCGCGCCTCGCATCGCTCGTCGGCGGCACCGTGCTCGGCTACGCGCCGATGCTCGCGCTGATCGCGTTCGTGCCGGGCTTCGCGCGCGCGTTCGTCGACTCGGTCCTGTTCTTCGTCGGGCGCTCCGACCTGAACATCCCCTACCCCGCGACGTGGCCGTGGACGATCGACGCGGCACGCCTCGCGGGCGTCGAGCTCGCCGCCGCGATCGCGCTGAGCGCCGTGTTCGTGCTGTACGTCGCCGGCTACGCGCTCGCGGGCGTCGTCGCGCTGCGCGGGAGGCTCGGCAGCGTCCTCCGCACGCCCGCGATCGTTGCGGCGTTTTGTGTCGGGCTTCCCTATGTCCATCACGTCTCCGAGCGCTCCGACATCCATCACGTCGCGGAGAGCGTGCACCCCTTGCTCCTCGCCGTGCTCGCGCTCGCCGCCGCGGCCGCGACGAAGCGTCCGAAGCTCGCGAGCGGCGTCGCACTCGCCGCGCTCCTCGCGATCAGCGTCCTGGCGATCGGCACCGAGCACCCCCTCGGCAAGCGCCTCCTCGCCCGCGGCACCCCGCGCGAGTTCGTCGCGTTCGACGCGCGGGGGACGGAGCTCTCGATCGACGGCGTCGTCGCGCAGCGCCTCGCCGCCGTGCGCGCGCGCGTCGAGCGCGAGGTGCCGCGCGACGACGCAGTCCTCTTCTCGACGAAGCCGCTCGTGCTCTACCCGCTGCTCGGCCGCCGCGCGCCCGTGTGGGACGTCTATCCGTCGTGGAAGGCGGACGCGCAGTACGAGCAGCGCATGCTCGACGAGCTCTCCACGGTCGACTGGGCCTTCCTGCAAGACCTCCCCGTCGGCGGCGTCGAGGAAAAGCGCTTCGCGAACACCTACCCCGCCGTGTGGCGGCGCCTGCAGCAGGACTACGATCGCATCGCCACGCCGGAGCTGCCGGAGAACTTCCTCTTCTTGCACAGGCGCTGAGTCCGGCGCCGCGCGCGCCGTTGCTAGGATGCTCGCTCGCATGCGCATCGCGTCTTCGCTCCTCGTCGCGCTCTTCCTGATCGCGTTCGCGCTCGGCTGCTCGAAGTCCAAGCCGCCGAACGTCGTGATCGTCGTGCTCGACACGGCGCGGCCGGACAAGCTCTCCGTCTACGGCGATCCGCGGCCGACGAGCCCGTTCCTCGACGAGTTCGCGCTCCAGGCCACGGCCTACGAGCGCGCCTACGCGAGCTCCGGCTGGACGCTGCCCGCGCACGCGACGCTCTTCACCGGCACGCTGCCGAGCGTGCACCACGCGACGCAGACGAACCCGAAGCTCGCGCCCGACGTCGCGACCCTGGCCGAGGAGCTCTCGAAGGCGGGTTACGCGACCGGCGGGTTCAGCAACAACCCGTGGGTCGCCGAGCACACCGGTCTCGCGCGCGGCTTCCAGCGCTTCGTCGACAAGTGGGAGAAGCGCGACCGCGCGAACGACGACCCCGGTGCGCATCCGACCGTGCAATCGGTGCGCGCCTGGCTCGACGAGACGAAGCAGGAGGCGCAGCCCTTCTTCTTGTTCGTCAACCTGATCGAGCCGCACATGCCCTACCTGCCGCCGCTCTCCGCCGCGGCGCCGTTCTTCCCAAACGCGGAGGCCGCCGCGAGCGCCGCGAACCGCTTCTTCGAGAAGGGCAAGCCGTTCGGCGTCACCGCGCGCCACTACCAGGGCGATGCGCCGCTCTCGAAGGAGGAGTGGGCCGAGCTCGAAGCGCTCTACGCGGGCGAGCTGCGCTACACGGACACGATCGTGCGCGCCATCGTGTCGGCGGTCGACACGCGCGTGAAGGGCGAGGACACGCTCGTGTTCCTCGTCTCCGACCACGGCGAGAGCTTCGGCGACCACGGGCACATCAGCCACAACTTCCACCTGTACGACTCGAACGTGCGCGTCGCGCTGCTCGCGCGCGGTCCGGGTATCGCGTCGGGCGCGCGGGAGACGAAGCTCGCGCAGCTCGCCGACGTGTTCGCGACGGCGATGGCCGCGGCGGGACGCGCTCCGAGCGCGCACTGCGTCGGCGCGGACCTGCGCAAGCCGCTGTCGGGAGCGCGCGTGCTCTACGCGGCGCTCGACCAGCCCGTGATCTCGCTCGGCGCGCTGCCGGAGCCCGTGCGCGCGAGCGGCAAGCTGACACGCTACGAGCGCGAGCTCGAGGCCGTGATCGGACCGCGTTGGAAGCTGATCCGCGGCTCGGACGGCAGCGAGGAGCTCTACGACCTGCTCGCCGATCCGCAGGAGGAGCGCCCGCTCCCCGCGAGCGACGACACGTCCGCGTTCGTCGGCAGCGCGCGCGGCGTGATCGAGGCGGTGCGCGCGTCGGGCTCGACGAGCGGTCGCTCCGGCGTGACGGACGACCCGCGCGTGCGCGAGTCGCTCAAGTCGCTCGGCTACTCGCAGTGACGCGCGGCGCGGGAGAGCGACCTCGCCGTCGATCGTGATCAGCGGCCCGCCGCGGAAGCCGGTCGACGGCGCGCGACGGTCGCGACGACGCACGCGAACGCGGCGAGCACGAAGAGGAGCTGCGGGATCCACATCAGGAGCGACCACGGCTCGAAGACGAGCTCGGCCTCTCGCGCGCCTGCCGGGACGATCACGCCCTGGTAGAAGCCGTTGACGGCGACGGTTTCGAGCTCGCGACCGTCCGCGCTCGCCTTCCACTGCGGGTGGAACTGCTGGCTCACGAAGAGCAGCGCGTCCTTCGCGGGCGGTTCGAAACCGACGAGCAGCCGGTCGTCGCGCGGATTCACAGTCCCCGCGAACGCCCGCGCTGTGCCGCGCACGTCGACGCGCGTTCCCTTCTCGTCGCGGGTGAACTCCGTGAAGAGCGCCTGGTGCACCGGCGCCTCGCGCGGCGCGTAGTACGTCACGCTGCCGAACTCGCCGACGCGTTCGACCGCGGGCGACTCGAGCGGGATCTCCGACGCGATCAAGACGACGCCCGCCAGCGCGAGCTCGCCGTCCTCGAGCTTCGCGGCGCTGGTGATCTTGCGGAACTGGCGGCCGTACGTGCGCGTGCCGGTCTCCGAGACGCGCGTGACCCAGTCCTGGTACGCGCGCGACGACAGCGAGTTGAACGAGTGGATGCTCGAGAGGCCGAGCACGCTCTCCTGGTTTGGCGGGAGCAGGCGCGACACGACGTCGCCCGCGCCGGCGTAGCGCAGCCCCTTCGTGCGCGCCCTCAAGTCCTCGACGAACGGCGACGTCGTCGCAATCGCGTCGCGCGGGCGCATCAGGACCTCCGCGCGCCCCCACGCGAGCGCCGCGAGCACGCCGAGCGCCACGAGCGACCATGCGCGCTTCGTCGCGGCCGCGACGACGGTCGCGACGTACACGGCGACGCCGATCGCGACCCAGCCCCACGAGAGCGGCGCCGGGCGCAGCGCGTAGGTCACGACCGCGATCGCGATCGGCGGGATGGACGCGCAACACCAGGCGAAGCGCACGGCGTCGACGCGCTTCAACGCCGCGTCGAACCCGTACGCCGCCGCGACCGCCGCCGGGATCAATGCGCCCGCCATCGGCGTGTAGCGCGAGAACGAGAGGCCCAGGTAGTCGACGCCGACGAAGTAAAGCTCCTTCGAGAACGCCATCGCGATGCCGGCGGCGACGAGCACGAGCCAGCCCCAGCTCCTCCGCAGCGCGCCGCCGACGCACGCGAGCGCGAGCCCCGCGGCGAGGAACGGCGTCAGCGTGACGCCGCTGAACGCGCGCGCTTCGCTCATCGGGTCGCCGATCCAGAACGCGTCGAAGAGCTGCGCCAGGAACAGCCACGGCTCGCCCGTGCCGTTCATGCCCGTCAACGTCTGCAGGAAGAAGGTGTGGTCCGCCGTCCCGCGCGTCGAGCGCTGCGCCGCGAGCGCGAGGTCGGCGTACACGGGCAGCGCGCACAGGACGCCGGCGATCGCGCACCCGCCGATCCCGACGAGGCGCGCCACGCGGCGCTCGCCGCCGTGCTTCCACGCGCGATGGATCGTGAACGGCACGAGCGCGTAGAGGTGCCACACGATCTGCTGCGGGTAGCTCGTCATCAGCAGCGCGTGCGCGCCGAAGGCGATCCCGAGGCCCTTCCATCCGCTTGGAACGCGCACGAAGCTCGCGACGAGCCACAGGAGCAGGAACGTCCAGCACCACCCCGCCGCGAAGAGGACGCACGTGATCCAGTAGGTCGCGTACGGTCCGAAGACGAGCGCGCACGCGACGCCGCACGCGACCTCGACCTTCACGCCGAGCTCCTCGAGGAAGAAGTACGCGAAGAGCGCCGCGAGCAGGAACGTGACGAGCGTGATGCGCGTGAGCAGCACGAACGCGTCGTCCGTCGTCCATGCGAGCACGCGCGTCAGCAGGAACGCCGGACTGAAGCCCGACACCTGCCCGAGCGGCCGACCGAGCTCGACGTTCGGGTTCCACGTCGCGAGCCACGCTTCGTGGTCGCCGTGCAGGTGCTCGTGCACTTCGGGCACGTAGAAAGAGCTCGTGTCCGAGAACTTGCGGTTCGAGGGCCAGGAATCGGGCGCCTCGCGCGAGAGGCCCGTCTCCTGCGCGTTGTCGTGCGGGTAGACGACGAATCCGCGCAGGAGGCACGGCCAGAAGAGCGCGAGGAACGTCGCGACGATCACGAGAAGGGCGTGCGTGCGCTTCATGTGGCTCTCCGGCGGCTCGTAAGCGTCACGAGCGCGAACAGCAGCACGAACGCGGGCCACGGGACCCAGGCGAAGCGGGCCCACGGACGGAACTCGAGCTCGACCTCGTCGACGCCGTTCGGCACACGCACGCCTTGGTAGAACCCGTCGACCAGCATGCAGTCGAGCTCGCGACCGCTTCCGTCGTGCGCGACCCACTGCGGATGAAACTGCCGACGCAGCACGAGCCAGCGCTCTGCGCCGTCCGCGTCGACGTGCACGCGCACGCGATCGCCGAGGTCTTCCAGCACCTGCGCATGCTCGAACTCGGCTCGCGTCCACGTCCCCGACGAGGCGGCTCCGCCCTCCGCGAACGAGACCCGCGCCGCAGGTAGGACGAGCGCGGGCGCCACCTCGGCCTTCGTGCGGTAGACGAGGAACGGCCCGAGCGCGACGTCGGGCGTGAGGTTCGGCGCACGGATCGCACGACCGGAGACCACGTGCGTGACGCCCGCTTTCTCGAGCTCGCCTGCGGCGATCAGGCTCTCGTCTTGGATGCGATTGAAGCGCCGCCCGTAGACCCGCGTGCCCCCGACCGAGAGTCGGAGGACCCACTGCTGGTACGTCTGCGGTGAGAGCGAGTCGTAGGAATGGACGCTGGCGAGACCGAGGAGCAGTTCCTGGTTCGCGGGCAGGGTGAACTTCGGGTGATCGCCGACGATGGCGTAGCGTCCGCCGCTTCGCACGCGCTCCTGCAGGCCTTCGACGAGCGGTGAAGTCGTCCGGATCCCGGCCCGCGGCCGCTCGAGCACGAGTCCGCTGCCCTCGGCGAACACGATCGCGCACGCGATGACCGCGATGAGCCAGGCTCGGCGGAGGACGACGAGCGCGACGGTTCCACCGACGACGAGCGCAAGCGTCACGAGCCATCCGCGCTCGCCACCGGGCAGAATCCAAGGGTCGCACGCGACACGCAGGCCGACGACGCCAGCGACGATCGCGACGCACCACGTCGCCACGGTGGTTCGTGACAGCCCGCGCCCGTCGCGCACGACGCGATCGAGCGTCATCGTCCCGCACACGATCGCCGGTACGAGCGCACCCCAGCTCGGGAGCGTGCGCGACAGGCTCAACCCGAGGTGCTCCACTCCCCATCGGAACAGCCCGGGAACGAAGAGCATCCCGAGGCTGACGGCGAGCAGCAGATACGCGGGCAGGTGATCGCGCCACGCACCTCTCCACCACGAAAGGCAGAGCGCGAGCGCGATCAGCGGACCGAAGCAAATGCCTTTGAAACCGAGCGGGAAGTCGGGGTGGATCGGATCGCCGACGATGCGCGGGTCGACGAGAAGCGCGAACTGCGCGACCAGTGCGCGGAACGATTCGACTCGGGGCAGAGCAGAGACGAAGAAGTCGGGGTCGACCTCCGTACGCGCCGAGCGCGCGAGCGCGAGCGCGATGTCGACGAGCACCGGCGCCGCTGCGAGGACGCCCCCCACCACCGAGGCCCCGAGACCCATCACGACCACGCTTCGCGAGCGTACGGTGCCGCTCGTGCGAACGATTCGATGGAGCGTCCAGGCGGCCAAGAACGCCCCGTGCCAAACGACGTGCTGCGGGTAGGCCGAGAGCAGCAGGAGCCCCGTCGCGCACGCGATCCCGATCGCGCGCGCGAGGCCTGGTCGTTCGACCTGTCGCGTCACGAGCCACAACAAGCAGAACGTCCAGCAGATGCCGGACGCGTTCATCAGGAACGTCGACCAGTACAAGACGGGCACGCCGAAGGCGGCGGAGCACGCACCCGCCGTGCAGATCCACGGATCGAGCCCGAGCGCGCGAAAGAACGCGAACGCGAACGCCGCCGTGGCGGCGAGGGTCATCGCGAAGATCCACGTGTAGAGGACGAAGGGATCGTCGCTGAACCGCATCGCGACCCACGTCGGCGGGTACGCGGGGCTGAAGCCGGACAGGTGCGTCATCGGCCGGCCCATCTGCACTGCGTTCGTCCACGTCGCGATCCAACCGGACCGAGGGGAGCTGAGATGGGCTTCTAGTTCGGGCACGTAGAACGAGCTCTGGTCGCTGAAACGCAGGTTGGAGGCCTCGCCGTCCCCGACCCCTTCGCCGACGAGCCCGACCTGGAGCGCGTTGTCGTGCGGGAACACGACGCGCCCGCGTCCCAGGATCGGTGCGAAGAACGCGACCAGGACGAGCCCGACCGCGACGAGCGCGAACCGCGCGCTCATGACCGCCCGCGGCCGGGCGCGGAGCCCGCGAACCCGTGCGCGCGCTCCAGTTCTCCGCCCTCGCGTCCGATGGTGGCCACGACGCGAGAGGGTACACTCCCGCGCTCGCGATTCGACCCTGCATGGAGCCCAAGTCCGCGCTGCATCGGCTGCTCTACCTGGCCCGGGACTGGCGCTCGCGCGCGGTCTTCCGGGCCATTCGCGAGCATTGCCGGGGCGAGGTGCTCGACGTCGGCGGTTGGGACTTCTACGTGACCGCCGTGACGCGCGGCGCGCAGTTCGACCGGTGGACGACGCTCGAGGTCGACCAGAGCCGCCTCCTCGTCACCGACGACCCGCGCGTGACGGTCGTGCACGGCGACGGCTGCGCGATGACCTTCCCCGACGCGAGCTTCGACACCGTCCTCAACCTGCAGGTGCTCGAGCACGTCTTCGAGCCGACCCGCATGGTCCACGAGATCGCGCGCGTGCTCCGCCCCGGCGGCCACGCGATCTTCCTCGTGCCTGCGACGTCGACGATGCACCTCGCGCCGCACTACCACTACAACTTCTCGCGCTACTGGATCGAGGAGATGATGAAGCGCGCGAACCTCGAGATCGTCGAGCTCCGCCCGCTCGGCGGCGTGTGGTCGAGCTCTGCATCGCACGCGCTCTTCTTCTTCCTGCAGGCCTTCCGCACGCAGGGCATGACCGACGCGCGCATCCGCCGTCCGCTGCTCTTCTACCCGCTGTTCCCGCTGCAGGCGGCGTGGGCGCTCGCGTCGATCCCAGTCGGCCTCGTGCTGGGACTCGGCGACCTCGCGGAGGAGCCGAACAACCACCTCGTCGTCGTGCGCAAGCGCTAGCGAGCGCGCGGCGCGCGGCTCTTTCCCCGAGCGCGCGCGGTCGACCATGCACGACGCGCCTCATCGACGGAGGTCGCTTCGCCCGCTGCGCGCGGGCGTTCGACGTCGACGGAAGCGCTAGCGGCCCTGCAGCACGACCGAGACCGTCTTCTTCTCCTTGCCGCGCAGGAGCTCCAGGTCGACCGCGTCGCCGGGCCGGTACTTCACGAGCACCTGCCGCACGTCGGTGAGGTTCGAGACCTTCTCGCCCGCGACCGAGAGGATCACGTCGGCGGCGATCGAGCCGTCCTCCTCCTGCTCGAGCGAGCGCACGCCTGCTTTGTCGGCGCCGCTGCCGGGCTCGACGCTCGCGATGACCACGCCGTCGACGCCGAGCATGCGCTTCACCTGGTCAGGAGCCTCGCGCACGCCGATGATCGGCGGCACGACGCGACCGTTGCGGATGAGCTGGGGCACGACGGCGTTGACGACGTCGACGGGGAGCGCGAACCCGATTCCGACGTTGCTCCCCGTCTCCGTGTAGATCGCCGTGTTCATGCCGATGAGCCGGCCCGCGCTGTCGAGCAGCGGACCGCCCGAGTTGCCCGGGTTGATCGCGGCGTCCGTCTGGATCATGCCTTTCAGCTGCACCCGGTTCGCGCCGAGGATGTCGCGCCCGAGCGCGGAGATGATCCCGGTCGTCAGCGTGTGGTCGAGCCCGAACGGGTTGCCGATCGCGAAGACCTTCTGCCCCACGCGCAGGTCCTTCGACGTCCCGACGAGGATCGGCGGCATCTGCGCGCGCGTCGCGTCGATCTGGAGCACCGCGATGTCGTACTCGGGCGCCGCACCGACGAGGCTCGCGGACCACTCGCTGTTGTCGGTGAGCGTGACGTACGCCTTGCTCGCATCGGCGATCACGTGCGCGTTCGTCACGACGTAGCCGCGCTCGTCCCACACGTACCCCGAGCCCGTTCCGACCGGCATTTCGAGCGCACTGAAGGAGAAGCTACGCCGCGCGAGCCGCGTGGTCGTGATGTGGACGACGGAGGGCGAGCAGCGCTCGAAGAGCTCGATGGTTGCGCGCTCGTCCGCCGCGAGGTCGCCGCGCGCCGCGATCGGCCGCGGGTCGGCGTCGACGTGCGTGGAGCGAGTGAAGGCGCCTCCGATGCGGTCCCAGGCGA
The DNA here is from genome assembly GCA_016714045.1 of Planctomycetota bacterium. Taxonomy (GTDB): domain Bacteria; phylum Planctomycetota; class UBA1135; order UBA1135; genus JADJNY01. The sequence continues at coordinate 273,278 of JADJNY010000004.1, forward strand.
GGATCGACACGAGGACGAGGAGGACGAGGACGAGGGCGACGGGGGTGCAGGTGACGAGCGGTGTGCGTTGGCGCGGTTCCATGGTGGGTTGGAGGGCGCTTACTGTAGTTCGCTCGGGCGGGAGGGGGAGCTGGGAGGTTGGAGGGCGGGTGTCGGTCGGGAGCGGCGCTGCCAGATGGGCCGACGCGGGGGAAGGGGAGCAACGGAGCACATGCTTCGCACTCCGGAAGCTGCGGGGCGCGGGCTCTTGGAGTGAGCGAGGTGGGTGGCCTGGGTGTCGGTCGGGAGCGCAATGGCCAGATGGAGCGACGCGGAGAGAGGGGCGCAACGGAGCACATTCGGATGCTCCGCATTCCGGACTCCGCGTTGGAACGGGCCGGAGGACCGGCCCGTTCCAACGCGGAGTTCAATAGGGCTCTCAGCGACGGGCGAGGGGGGGCGAGCGGAGCGCCGGCGGCCTCGAGCGACGTGACGGAGGGTGCGTCCCTCCGTTCCGGGGGCTCGGCTCAGGTGCGCCCTTTCGAAAGGCTCTCGGCCAGGCGGCGACCGACTTCGCTCTCGACCTCGATCGTTTCGTCCGCGCCGACGGCCTTCAGGATGCGCGCGTGCCGCGAGTTTCGGGCGCGCGCGAGCACGCGGGGCACGCCGGACTCCTTCAGCGCGGCCACCGTCAGCACGGCGGCCTCGAAGCCCTCACCCATCGCGACGATCGCGAGCGTGCACGAGCGCGCGTCGACCGCCTGCAGCGCGGCCGGGTCGGTGGAGTCGAGTTGGAGCGCGTGCCCGATGCGGTCCTTGACCGCCTCGACGTACTCGAGCTCCGAATCCACGGCGATGACCTCGGCGCCCTGCTCCGCGAGCCGCAGGGCGAGCGCCGTTCCGAATCGACCCAAACCGATGACGAGGTAGCGCGCGGCCATCGCGGGGACTCTACCAGACCTGCAGCTCCTGCGCGGGCATCCGATACGGCTCGCGACGCCGCGCGCCGCCGATCGCGAGCGCGAGCGTCACGGGGCCCAAGCGTCCCGTGAACATCGCGAGCACGAGCAGCACGCGCCCCGCGTCCGTCACGCTCGACGTGATGCCGGTGGAGAGCCCCGTCGTCGTCAGCGCGGACATCGCCTCGAAGGCGAGCGGCAGCGGCGGGAGGTCCTCGGTCAGCGTCAACCCGACCGTCACGAGCGCGAAGGCCGCGAGCGAGAGCAAGGCGACGACGACCGCGCGGCGGATCGTCGTGTCCCCCACGGTGCGTTGGCCGAGTCGCGGCAGGTGCCCGCGCAGCTCCCCCACGAACGTCGCGAAGAGCACCGCCGCAGCGCTCGTCTTGATGCCGCCGCCGGTCGAGCTCGGGCTGGCGCCCACCCACATGAGCACCATGATCACGATCCACGTCGTCGAACGCATGGTGCCGATGTCGACGGTCGCGAAGCCCGCGGTGCGCGCGGTGACGGAGGTGAAGAGCGCCGAGAACGCGCGCTCGACCGGCGCGAGCGACTCGAACGCCCGCCCCCACTCCAACGCGGCGAAGACGACGGCTCCGCCCGCGAGCAGGATCGCCGTCGTGACGAGCACGACGCGCGCTTCGAGCCCGAGCCTGCGACAGACGACGGAGTCGGGGCCGCGCCAGGCGGCGATGCGCTCGCGCGCGCGGCGGAAGAGCTCGAGGTACACGGGGAAGCCCAGACCGCCGAGCACGATGAGCGCCATGATCACGCCCTGCGTCGCGGGGTCGCCCGCGAAGCGGGCCAGGCTATCGGGGAAGAGCGCGAAGCCCGCGTTGCAGAAGGCCGAGATCGTGTGGAACGCCGCGAGCCAGAGGATCGAGCGCCCTTGCAGCCCGACGTCGTCGTGCCACAGCCACGCGAGGAGCAGCGTCCCCGCGAGTTCGATCACGAGCGTCGAACCGATGACCGTGCGCACGATCGAGCGTAGCTCCCGCAAGCTCTGCGTCTCGTGCACGCGTGCGTAGCGCGCCTGCGTGCGCAGCGCCGTGTCGCGGCCGAGCGCGAGCGCCGCGGCGCCGAGCGTCATGATCCCGATCCCGCCGGCCTGGATGCCGAGCAGGATCACGACCTGCCCGAAGAGCGTGTAGTGGGTCCCGATGTCGTTCACGGCGAGGCCCGTGACGCAGACGGCGCTCGTCATGGTGAAGAGCGAGTCGATCAGCGAGACGTGGTGCACCTCGCGCACGAACCAGGGCAAGCACAGCGCGAGCGTGCCCGCCGCGATCATCGCGGCGAACGCGGTCGCGAGCAGGAGCTGCGGACGCGCACCGAGCACGTGGAACGCTCGCGACAGGAACGGAGCCCGCCACAGCACGAGCTCCGCCGCGAGCAGGAACGCCGCGTAGGCGAGGTCGTAAAGCCGCGCCGCCTCCGCGTGGGCCTCGATCGCACTCGCGGAGAAGTCGTGCACACGGAACGCGACGATCCCCCGCGCGACGGTGAACCCGGCGAGCCCGAGTACGAGGAAGAGCTCGAGCTTGAGCCCGCTCCCCGCCTCGGGCCGCTTCCACGCATGCCCGATCTGAAAACCAGCCGCCCCCGCGAGCCAGAACACGCCGATCGCCATCGCCGCGGTCGCGAGCACGGCGGTCTCGAAGCGCACGAGCGCGACGTCCGCCACGAGCAACGCGAACAGCACGAGCGACGCCGTGACCCCGCCCGACGAGAACGAGCTCGTGCGTGCTCCCGGGTCGTTCGAAGCGGTCGTCGCCATGGGCTCCGGAACAGAAGAGCCCGGGCTCCGGGCCCAGCGCAAGCGCCGCGCGGGAAGAGGACGCGGGAACAGCGGAGGAACGAATCAGAGTCCTCCAGTCCGACCGCGCGCAAGCCGACGTGGAGGCGCGTGGGGTGCGGGAGTAGGATTCCGCCGCGCTCCGAATGGACCGATCTCCAGGCCCAGATCCCCGCTCGTACCCGGCATGCCTCTCTGCGCCCTCGCCCTCGCCACGCTCACGCCCGCCCCTGAGTCGCTCGGGGAGACCCTCCCCACGGCCGCGGTCGCCCCGTTCGCACTCCTCCTGCTCGCGATCGCGCTCCTCCCGCTCGTCGCGGGCCACTGGTGGGAGCACAACAAGAACCGCGCGATCGTGAGCTTCGGCCTCGGCGGCGCGTTCGTCGCCTGGCTGCTCGCGGCACACGGCCACGCGGCGCACCACGCGCTGCACGAAGCGGCGCTCGACTACGTGTCCTTCATCGCGCTGCTCGGGTCGCTGTACGTGATCTCGGGCGGCATCTACATCAAGGGCTCGCTCGCGGGCACGCCGCTCTCGAACGTGTCCCTGCTCTCGATCGGAGCCGTGCTCGCGAACCTGATCGGCACGACCGGCGCGTCGATGGTGCTCATCCGACCGCTCCTGCGCGCGAACCAGTCGCGCGTGAAAAAGCAGCACATCGTCATCTTCTTCATCTTCGTCGTGTCGAACTGCGGCGGCATGCTGACGCCGCTCGGCGATCCGCCGCTCTTCCTGGGGTTCCTGAAAGGCGTGCCGTTCGAGTGGACGCTCGCGCTGTGGAAGGAGTGGCTCGCCGTGAACGGCGCGCTCCTCCTGCTCTTCTTCTTCGTCGACTCGTTCGTCATCGACGCCGAGGAGAAGGCGCGGCCCGGCGCGCAGCTCGAAGAGGCGCTGAAGCACGAGCCGCTGCGCATCGAGGGCGGCTTGAACATCCTCTTCCTGCTCGGGGTCGTGCTCGTGATCCTCGGCAAGGGCCAGGGCTGGGGCAACGGCGGGGAGACGTGGCCGTTCGGCCTGCAGGAAGGCCTGATGGCCGGGCTCGGGTTCCTCGGCTACGCGACGACGAAGCGGGACACGCGCGCCGCGAACAAGTTCACGTTCGCGCCGATCCTCGAGGTCGCGATCCTCTTCGCGGGCATCTTCGCGACGATGGTCGCGCCGCTCGCGATCCTGAACGCGCGCGGGGCCGAGCTCGGCATCGACGCGCCGTGGAAGTACTACTGGGCGTCCGGGATGCTCTCGAGCTTCCTCGACAACGCGCCGACGTACTTGACCTTCGCCGCCACCGCGTGCGGACAGCTCGGCGTCGCCGCGGAGGGGAGCCGCTACCTGGCGGAGTTCCTCGCCAAGGGACCCGAGGCCGTCTCGATCCTCACCGCGATCTCGTGCGGCGCCGTGATGATGGGCGCGAACACGTACATCGGCAACGGACCCAACTTCATGGTCAAGGCGATCGCGGAGGAGAACGGCGTCAAGATGCCATCGTTCTTCGGGTACATGGGTTGGTCGGTCGCGATCCTGATCCCGATCTTCGTGGGGATCACGTTCCTCTTCTTCCTCTGACGTCGCCCATCCGCGCCCGGAAGCTCGGGCCCGGCCGAGCGAACCGCAGCGAGCCACGCTCGTCCGATCGACGGCTCTGCGCACGATCGCACGCGCGGCCGCTCGAGCTCCCCTCGAGGGGGCGGAGGTCGACCCGCAGCCGGTCCGCGCGCACGCCCCGCACCGCCCGTCAACAGAGGCCTAACGCGCAGGTTTCTTTTTCGCGCCAACGGTCCCGCGGCCAGCGGGGATACTCGGGTGTCCATGACCTCCCCCGCGTTCCCGCTCGACCCCGAGGCCCTGATCGCCGACTCCGCGTGGCTGCGCGCCCTGGCGCGCGGGCTCGTGCGCGACTCGTTCGCGGCGGATGACCTGGCGCAGGAGGCGTGGCTCGTCGCCCTGCGCGCGGAGCGCGCGGAAGGCCGCCCCGACGGCGTCGAGCGCCGCACGTGGCTCACCGGCGTCCTGCGCCACACCGCGTGGAAGCAGCACCGCTCCACCCAGCGCCGCAGCGCGCGCGAGCAGCGCGGCGCGCGCGCGGAGCCCTTGCCCGAGACGGCGGAGCTCGTCGCACGCGCCGAGATGCAGCGCGTGCTCTCCGACGCGGTCGTCGCGCTCGACGAGCCGTTCCGCACGACGATCCTCCTGCGCTACCTCGAAGACCTCTCGAGCGCCGAGATCGCGCGCCGCCAGTCCGTGCCCGAGGGCACCGTGCGCTGGCGCGTGCAGCGCGGGCTCGAGCTCCTGCGCGCCGAGCTGGAGGCGCGCCGCGGCGGCGAATGGCTGCACGGCTGCGCGCTCGTCGGCGGGCTCCTGCGCTTGACCGACTTTGCCGCGGGCGCGCAGGCGGCCGCTACGAGCGCTCCGCTCGCGTCGACGGCGCTCAGCGGCGTGAAAGGCGCGGCGCTGTCGGCTGCGACGAGCGCGAACGGCGCCGCGGCCGCTGGCGCGAAGGGCGCTGCGCTCACGGCCGCGAGCACGAGCTCGACCGCCGCAGCGATCGCGACCGCGGGAGCGAGCTCCACGCTCGTGTCGCTCCCCTCCGCGTTGCTCGCCGCGAGCCTCGTGCTCGGCGGCGGCGCGACCGCGGTCACCACGGGTTGGATCGAGGCTCCGTGGTCCGACACGACGAACAGAACGGCGAGCGGGAGCGAGGACTTCGTCCACGCGTCGGTCGGGGTCTCGTCCCTCGCGGACGAGGCCCAGCCCACGTCTCCGGTCGAGGTCGATGGTGGCGCTAGAGCAACAACGCCCCCTCGCACCCCGCTCGCCGTTCGAACCGACACGAACGCGCCCGCCGAGGACGCCTTCGCGACGCCGGAGGGCGCGCATGAGCGCGGCGTGCGCATCGAGCGCCGCGTCTCCGCCGCGATCGACGGAGCGAACGCGCAGTTCGGCATGGCGCTGCCGTTCGACATCCTCGGCGAGAAGCAGGTCTTCGTCGTGGTCGACGAGGACGGCGGCGTGCGCCACGGATCCGTCGGGGTCCTCGACGGGCTCGACGAGGATCTGCTCGACGAGTCGCTCACCGACGACGAACGCGCCGAGATCCTCGCGCGCCTGAAGAACCGCCTCGTCGAGCGCGGGGGGCGCGTGTTCGCGGGTCCGCTCGATGCCACGTGGGCCTCCGAGCGCTCCGTTCTCGACGTGACGGCTGTCAGCGACCTCCAGCGCGCCAACGTCGACGTCGCCGTGAACGTGCTCCTGATGACGGCCGGCGTCGCGCCGAAGCACGTCGACGCAACCGTGACGACCACGCCGCGCTGAAGCCCGCCGCGGCCCGAACCACGGGCTCGAAACTCCATCGCGTCCGACGCCCTTCTCCCCGCGCCGTCCCTGTCTCCTCCACCATGCTCACGCTCCTCCTCGCGCTCGCCCTCGTTTCCGCTCCCCAATCCTCCGATGAGAAGGCCCCGCCGGCCGCCGCGCAGACCCCCGCGGTCGACCCCAAGCTCGTCGCGACGCTCGCGGCCGCCATGCGCGCGCTCGACGGCGGAAAGGGCACGCGCTGGATCGGCGCGGTCGAGGAGACCCAGCCCGCCGAAGAGGAGGACGAAGGGCCCGGCAACATGCGGATCATGATCGGCGGCCCCGGCGACGATGCGGGCGAGCCCTTCCACGGCCCGATCGAAGTGCTGCGCACCGAGACGAAGGAGCTCCTGCTCGCGTCGCTCGGCGCGCTCCCCGAGGTCGTCATCTACGACGACGGAGCACAACGCCTCGTGCGCACGACGATCGCGGGCGAACCCGTGGCGACGAAGCGGCTCGCCGACGACCTGGGCTCGCTGCTCGACTTCGGCCGACTCGCGTCGAACGTCGAGAAGTGCACGAAGCTCACCGCGTGGGATCCGGCGGCCGACGGCGCGCGCGCGTTCGAGTGCGAGCTCCCGCCGCGCAGCGTGCGCTCCGAGGGCGGCGGCATGCGGGACATGATGGCGCCGAAGGTCCTCGCGGTCCGCGCGCGCTTCGACCTCGACGGTCAGGGCGCGCTCGTCGCGCTGCGCTTCGACGTGACGCGTTCCGATCCGACGGCGGGCTTCCGCCGCAAGGCGCTCGAAGGCGTCGCGCAGGGCGGCGGCGGCGGCGAGCGCGTCGTGCAGTTCAACGGCGGGATGCCGAAAAACGACGAGCCGGGGCCGACGGCCGTGTACGAGCTGCGCGCGAGCAACGAGCTGCCGTCCGCGCGTGCGAGAGAGGCGTTGCTCGCGCTGCGCAAGCTGGCGGAGACGAAGTAGCGGCCGGCGCGGCGCCTCCGTCGATCGGCGGAGACGAAGCGACGGAGCGTGCTCCTCCGGCGTCGCCCGACGGACACGAACGAACCGCGGGCGCGGCGCCTCAATCGCTCGTCAGGCGGCGCACGATGCGCGAGAGGAGCGACGTCCCGCTCCCCGCGCTCGGCACGGCGAGCGACAACGCTTCGAACGCCTTGCGGATCGTCGCGAGCTCCTCGGGCGCGAGCTTCAGGTCCCCCGCCGCGGCGTTCTCACGCGCCTGCTCCGGCGTGCGCGCGCCGACGATCGCGCTGGTGACGCCGGGCTGGGCGACGGTCCAAGCGATCGCGACCTGCCCCAGCGTCGCTCCGTGGCGCTCCGCGATCGGCTTCACGACCGATTCGAGCACGGCGTTGACCTTGCGGCGGTTCTCGGGCGTGAACGTCGCGCGCTTGTGGCGGCCGTCCGTTTCCGCGAACGCGCGCTCGCTCGTCACCTTGCCGGTGAGCAAGCCCTGCTCGAGCGGCGAGTAGACGATCACGCCGACGTCGTAGCGGCGGCAGTACGGGAGGAGCTCCTTCTCGATCTCGCGCGCGACGAGCGAGTACTTCGGCTGATCGCTCGCGAGCGGTACGTCGCCGAGTGAGTCGATCGCCTCGTCCAACATGCGCGGCGCGTAGTTCGACACGCCGATCGCGCGCACGAGCCCCGCGTTCTTGAGCTCGAGCAGCGCCGCCATCGTCTCGGGGATCGGCACCTGCGGATCGGGCCAGTGGACCTGGATCAGGTCGATGCGGTCGGTCCCGAGCCGTTTCAAGCTCTGCTCGACCTCGTAGCGGATCGACCAGGGACGCAGGTTGCGGTGCACGCGCAGCGTCGCGCCGTCCTCGTCGACGGTCTGGAAGTAGAACTCGCCGCGCTCGTCGTCCCAGCGCAGGCCGACCTTCGTCATCAGGAGCACGTCGTCGCGCCGGCCCGCGATCGCGCGCCCGACGACGCGCTCGGAGCGGCCGAAGCCGTACACGGGCGCCGTGTCGATCGCGTTCATGCCGGCGTCGATGCCGGCCTGGATCGCGCGGATGGCGAGCTCGTCGTCGCTCCCGCCCCAGTTCCACCCGCCGATCGCCCACGCGCCGAAGATGACGACGGGGACCTGGAGGTCGCTCTTGCCGAGTTGGCGGTGCTGCATGGGCGGGCGGATTCTAGCGCGCCAGGGAGTCACGTGCTCCATGCGCGTAGGCACGCATCCGCGATCGCGCTCGGAGTCCGGCGTACGCACGCTCGAGCGTGTGAGCGCTCGCGAAGCCGACTCCAGCGCGACGCAGCGTGCCCGCGGGCGTCACTCGCGAGCCGCTTCCTCGCCGTCGGATCTGCGGAACACGAACCGCTGGTACAGCAGCGACACCGCGAGCAACGTGATCGCGAGCCCGAACAGCGAACCGACGCGATAGAGTCCCGTCAGGTGCCCCAGGTCGAACAGGAACGTCTTCCCGATCGTCGCGAGGAACAAGACGAGGCTCGTCCAGCGCAGCCCGCTCGACTTGCGCGACACGCCGAGGATCAGGAGCGCGAACGCGTACACCCCCCACGCGAGCGACAGCGTCAGGTCGCGGCTCGGCACGCGTTCGGAGTGCCACTGGAACGACGGTGAGGTCCCGAACGCGTTCAGGATCGCGAGGTGGAGCCACGCGAACACGAGCACGACCGCCGCGATCGCGACGCTGCCCGACAGCACGCGCACGAACGCCGGCGGCGCGTCTTCGGCGGACTTGAGTTGCAGCGCTGCGAATACGGCCGCCACGCCCGGGACGAGGTAGAGCCACGCGAGCGGGTTCACCACCGCGCCCTCGTACACGGGCATCGTCACGCCCACGCGCGACACGAGCAGCGCGAACGCGCCCACGAGCAGCACGAGGCCGCCGACGATCGCGAGCGGTCGATAGAGCTCGACGCGTGCGAGCCACGCGATCCCCGCGCCCGACAGCACGGCCGCGACGAGCGGCGGGTCGTAGTCGACGAAGGTCGCGATCGAGAACAGCGCGAGCGACAGCGCCGTCGCGTGCGCCCACGTCCGCGCCGTCGCACCCGCCGTGCGCGTCGACGCGGCCTCGCGGCCGAAGAACCGCGCGAGGAGCCGCGTGAACGTGCCCGCGCTCGCCTGCTCCGCGCCCTCGGAGCCGCGCTGACGCCACCAGCCCGCGAACACGAGCGCCGCGAGCACGAGAGCTGCGAGCCCCCTCCCGCGCGGCCCGAGCCACGCCTCGAACACCTCCGCGAGCGGCACGAGCCACAACCACGCGCTCGCCGCGCGCACACGGCCGAGCATGCGCGTGTCGAGCCACGCGAGCGCGAGCACGCCGGTGTGGAGCGCGGCGCCCGCAGCGAGCACGAGCGCGGCGAGGGCCTGGCTCGTCGGCGCAAGCGAGCGCGCGAACGTCGCGAGCAAATCGCCCTGCCCGAGCGCCAGCAGGGCGGCCCCGGCCGCCATCCAGCCGGTCGCGCGCGCGCGCCGCGCCGTGAACGCGAGCGCCGCGCCGACGAGCAAAGCGCCCGTCGCGCCGAGCACCAGCTCTTCGCGCGCCGGCGCTGTCGGCAGCTGCCAAGCGTAGAGACCGGCCGCCAGCGCGAGCGCCGTGCCGTGCGCGAGCGCGCGCTTCCCGTCGTCGTCCTTGCGCAGGAACCAAGCGAGCTGCAGCACGCCGGCGAGCGCGAGCGCGTCGACGAGCGGCGTGTCGGAGATCCATCGGCCGACCCCGGCGCGGTTCTCCATCGTCCACGCGGCGAGCGCGAGCGCCGGCGCGAGCGCTCCCGCCCAACCGAGCCACGGCTGCCGCGCGATCGCCGCCAGACGCGCCGCGAGCAACGCCAGCGCGATCCCGCCCGCACTCCACGGCAGGAACGGCACGTGGTCGCTCTTCCACGCCGCGAGGAACACCGCGACGGAGAGTCCGAGCGTCAGCACCGCGCCCGAGCCCCAGGCGAGTTCCGCGAGCTCGCCGCGCTTCCTCCGCGCGAACTCGAGCATCCCGTGCAGCACGAGCGCGAGCCCGGCGCAGCACGCGGAAAGCTCCCACGCGCGCTCGAGTTCGAGGTCCTTCGTGAAGACCCACGCGAGGACGACCGCGACCGTGCCCGACGCGGCGCCGAGCGGCGCGAACGCCATGTCGCCGCGCGCCGCGATCCATCCCGCCGCCGCGAGCACGAGCGCCGCGAGCGCCGCGAGCGGCACCAGGTGGTACCCGATCACGTCCTCGTTCCGCACCGCGAAGTAGATCGCGAACAGGAACGGGGTCGTGAGCGCGCCGATCTGGGCCGCGGCGAAGCGCCTCCGCTCCGCGGTCGGCTGCAGCGCGACGAAGCCGACGAAGAGCAGCGAGAAGAGGCCGAGCGCCACGAGCCCGATCCAGAACGTCTCGCCGCGCAGCTTCGCGAAGATCCAGAGCGCCTCGATCACGAACGTGCCGACGAGCGCGAGCAGCGCCGTCCACGGCCACCGCCGCTTGTGCGCGACGGACAGGAACCCGAGGTTGACGAGCAGCGTGTACCCGAACAGCCCGATCGGATTGTCCGAGCCCGTCGACAGCACGATCGGCGTCGCGAAACCGCCGAGCAGGCCGAGCGCGGCGACGATCTGCGAGCTCCGCCGCAGCGCGAGCCACGCGCAGAACGCGGTCGTCGCGACCATCAGTCCGAACGACAGCGCGACCGGCCACACGCCGAACACCTGGTGCCCGGCCCAGAAGGCCGCGTAGAGCACGACGATGCCGCCGCCCGCGAGCGCGTCCGCCGTGACGTCGTACCCGCGCTTCTTCAGCGGGTGCGAGCCCGCGATGGCGAGCAGGCCGGCGACGATGCCCATCGCGAGGCGCACCTCCTTCGTCACCCAGCCCTGCTGCACCGAGTACTGGTAGAGGTAGAAGCCCGCGATCGCGAGCACGATGCCGCCGAGCACGGCGGCGCCCGTGACGCCGAGCAGCTTCTCGATCGGGATGCGCGGCTTCGGTGCGGCGCGCGGGGGCGTATCTGCGACAGGTGTTGCAGAAGGCGGGACCACGGCGCCAGGGACGCTCGAAGCCCCCTGCGCGGAGACGAATGCGCCCACGCGCGCGGTGGCGGGAGACGCGGGGCCGTGCTCGAGGGCCGCGCGCTCGAGCTCGCCCGGCGCGGCGCCGGACTCCGTGGGCGCGGCGCCCGGCGCGCTTGCGCGTTGCGGAGCCGCCGCACCGCGCTCCGGAGACAGCGCGGCCCGGCTCCGTCGCCGCAGCCGCGCGCGACGCCGACGCGCCTCCCGGCAGGATCGCCGGCCCGGTCGGCGCGGCCTCCGCGGTCGCGCTCGGGGACTCCACCAACGCCGTGCGCTCCCTCGCCTCTGCCTCACCGGCCGTCGGAGGCGCGGTCGAGGCCTTCGCCGGCGCCGCGGCCTCTTCGCGCCGCGCGCGCTCCAACGCGCCGCGCACGTCCGCGAGCTCGCGCCGCAAGAGGTCGACGTCCCGCCGCAGGCCGTTCGCCCGCACGAAGCCGATCAGACCGAGGACGAGGCCGACACCGATCACCGCGAGCACGGCGAGCACGAACAGGACGATCAGTTCTTCCATGGAAGCACGCCCATCATGGCGAGCGCCCACCCCCGCCGCCATGCAGCGCGTGCAGCGGCCCTCGCCGCGTGTTTCCGACTTCCTCGTCGAAAGCGCCCCGCATCGAGAACTCGCCGCTCGGCGGCTCGCCGACCGTGCTATCCTCCCGCGCTCGACAGGGCCGGATGAGCTCCGACGATCACCTTCGACCGCGCTTCCATCGCGGGGTCACCTTCTTCCTGGCCCTGCTGCTCTCCCTGAGCGTCTGCTTCATGGGATCGGCCCTGTCGTTGCGCGGCGCGCTCGTGCTGCAGCACCCGGCCGAGACCGCGCGCGAGCACTTCGAGCGCACGATCGAGCTGGAGGCCGCGCTCGAGTCGGAGCCCGCGTGGCTGCGCCGCCCGCTGTGGCTCTTCCTGGGCCGCGTGCGTCCCGCGCTGCCCGAAGCGATCGACGCCTACGACGAGGTCGTCGAGCTCCAGGCGAGCGTGCTGCGCGACCCGAAGGACGCGACGAGCGCGACGACGGACGGCGACGTGCCGAAAGACGCGGGTGCGAGCGCGCCGGTGCGGCAGTCGGACGACGAGCGCTCTCGCGGGGCACGAACGACGTCCGACACGCGAGCGAGCGGCGCACCGGACGTGCGAGCGAACCCCGAAGCGGGTGCGAGCAGCGCGCAAGACGCCGTCGGGAAGACCGACGCGAACGCTGCGCGCGACGCGGGCGGGAAGCAGGACGCGAACACGCCTCCTGCTCCGGAGGGCGACGCGGCGCCGCCGAAGGCCGCCGACGACGCGCCGAAGACCGCACCTCCCGGCGGCGGGTTCGGCTGCGCGCCGACCGCGGAGCCGCAACTCCCGCCGAAAGACACGCGCCCCGATCTCTGCGAGCTCCTCGCGCGCCGCGCGATCCTCCAGGGCGAAGCCGACCGCATCGACGACCTGATGTTGACGGTCGTGCGCGTCGAGAACCTCGGGCTCGTCGACGTCGCGCACGCGATCCGTCACGCGTACCAGCGGCTCGAGCCGCGTACGCGCGCTCGGTTCGAGGACTTCGACCTCGCCGCACTGAAGCCCGGTTGGGCGCGCGAACGGCTCGAGCTGCGCCTCGCGCGCCGCACCGGCGCCGCCGAGCGCGCGGCCGCGATCGAGGATACGGTCGCTGCACGCGCCGTCGCCCTGCGCGCGAGCGCCGAGCGCATCGCGTGGGTGCTGCTCGTGCCGGCGGTGCTCGGCCTCCTCGCGCTGCTCGCGTGGCTCGCGCGCGACCGGCCTGCGCTGCCGCGCTCCTCCGCGTCGATTCCGCCGGAGTGGGGCTTCGAGGACGGCCTCGCCGTGCTCCTGCGCTCGCTCGTGTTCGGCTTCGCGATCCTGGCGCTCGTCGGCCTCGCGGCGGGCGAGCTCGTCCCGGACTGGACGATCGTCCTCTCCACGTTGCTCGCGCCGATCCCGCTCTTCGTGCTCGTCCAGCGCGGCTTGATCGCGCCGCGCGTGCTCTCCGTCGTGCGCGTGCTCAGGCTCGACACGTTCCCAGACGGCGCGTGGAAGTGGATCGCCGTCGTGCTCGGCTTGTTCGCGGCGGACCAGCTCGGGCAGTCGCTCGTGTTGGAGCTCTGCGGCAGCATCGGCCTCGGCCTGCACTGGACGGAGCCGGTGCCCGAGGCGTTGCTCGCGATGCCGGCGCTCGCGTTCGGCGTCACCTTCCTGCTCGGCGTGACGTGGGACCCGGTCGTGAGCGAGCTGACGCGCCGCGGCCTGCTATTCTTGACGCTGCGCGCGCGGATGCCGGCGTTGAGCGCTGCGCTGTGGAGCGCCGCGCTCATCGCCGCGTTCCACAACGGATCGCTGCCGACGTTCTTGATGCTCTTGTGGAGCGGGTTCTTGTACGCGTGGTCGTACGAGACGACGCGCAGCATCCTGCCGGCGGTGATCGTGCAGGTGCTCGCGTACGGGACGACGTACGGGGCGATCGCGGCGTTCTATCGCTGATAGGCGCGGTTCCCGCTCCGTCCGGGCGCGATGTGCGCCCATTCATCGCCCACGACCTCCGTCGAAGCAGGAGCGGCCGGAGCGCGCTCGTCGCTAGCCCCGGCCGCCGCCACCACGCGTCGCGGCGCTCCCCGCCGCGGACGTCACCCGCCGAACGACAGCTGGTCCGCGCTGAAGTGCCCGGCGACGTCGCGCACGGACACGGTCACGACCCCGTGCAAGCCGCTGCCGACGAACGGCCCGTTCGACCTCAGCACGTACCCGTTCGCCGTCGGCGTCACGTTCGGCACGAGCCGGCGCGCGAGCGTGCGGAAACCGATCGGCGCGCCGTTGAAGGAGCAATGGATCGTGTTGCCGTCGAGGTCCGCGCCGCCGTCGGGGTCTTCGACGCGGAGGTTCAAGTAGCCCTGGGCGTCGAGGAACAGATCGACCGTCGGCTGTCCCGCGACGACGGTGCCCGCGTGCTGGATCACGCACACCGCGTCGACGTCGGCGGTGCCCGTCGCGCCGCTGTTGTCCCAGATCACGTTGCCCGCCGCGTCCGTCCCCGTCCCATGCGGCACGTCGACGATGCGCACGAAGTGGATCGCCGCGAGGTCGACGACGCCCGACGTCACGAGCGGATCGTTCGCGAGATCCGCGAGGTCGAACGCGTCGCCACCCGCCCACGCCGGATCGAGCGGGTCGAGCGTGTTCGTCGCGGGATTCGCGAGCACCGGCATCGTGCCCGTGAGCACGCCGTACGTGCCGAACGGCGCGGTGAAGCTCGGCAAACCGGTCGCGGGCCCCGTGTAGCGGCTCGGCAGCCTCGCGAACGCGACGCCGTTGGTCGAGACCTCGACGTACGCGACCTCGCTGAACGACTCGCCCGCGAAGACGAACGCGTTCTCGCACACCGTGAAGTCGACGCCGGGGCCGTTCGCGATCGTCACGTCGAAGCCGAGCGTCAGCGAGCCGCCGACGCCAACCGACGCGACGTCGAGTGAGCCGTTCGAGAGCCCGCCGCCCGTCGGCGCGCCGAGCGCGTTCGCGGCGACGAAGGTCCCGCCGCCCGAACCCGGCGAGTAGTTGACGACCTGCGTCGCGTACGGGCTCAGGAGCTGCGCGTGGAGCACGCTCCCCATGGACAGCGCGGCGGCGACGGCGAGGGCGCGCGCGATCGAAGCACGCATCGACGACCGCGTGTCCCCCGCGGACGACGCGCGCTCGACGCGCGCGGGCGCGGAGCGTCCGAGGCCGACGACGGACGTGGCACGCGCGAACGGGACGAAGGACGTGGAGCGGGCGAGGCGCACGATCGAAGTCGATGAACGGAGCATGAGAGTCCTGGTGCGAGGCGCGACCGGTCCTCCGCCGGCCGCGTCCCCGCGGTTGGGGTGCTCGCTCCGCGCCCGCGCGGATCGCGCGCTCCGCTGCTCGTGACGAGCACCACGGAAGCGCGACGACGATCCGCGCCGAACGCGGCGCGACAGAGGAGAGAAAAGCCCCCGGTCAGGTCTTCTGGCTCACGGGTCGTCCTCGGGCCGCCGCCTTCCCGCCCGCGCCGGAGCGGAGCTCCCGTGCGAACAGTGGCGCGTGGCGGCCGTCGTACCCGATCACAGCGGCGGGACCGCGGTGGATTCGCACCACGCTTCCCTGCTCCGGGAGTGTTCGAGCATGCGCTGCGCTCCTCCGATCGGAGCGCGCGCGTCCGTCAGTGGGTCACGGGAGCGCTCGTGGCGAGCGCGCGACCCTGCGCGTCGAAGAAGACGGCTTGGAGCACGCTGGTCGCGTGCGGCAATCCGCGCATGGAGAGCGCGAGCGCGCCGTTCGCGTCGGTGACGCCGCGCGGCGCGCTCGCGCCGAGCACCGGCAGCGCGCTGAACAGGCGCACGGGAACCGTCGCGACGAGCGCCTCGGGCACGACCGCGCCCGCGGCGGACACGACGCCGACGACGGCGATCGTGCGCGGCGGCGCGCCCGTGATCGCGAGCTCCACGCGTCCGCTCGCGTGCGCCGTCACGGCGAGCCGCGGGCGGGCCGGCTCCGCCGTGCGCAGAAACGTGCGCGGCGGGGACACGCCGAAGTCCGTCTCGAGCCAGGCGAGGCGCATCCCGCGCGGCTGGAACGCCTGCAGGGCGCCGCTCGGCCCGCTCGACGCGACCTCCACGCACGCGAGGTTCGACACGTACACGGGCGAGCTCGCGACGACGCCGACGCGACGGCCCTCCGCGTCGAGCTCGACCACGTCGCTGCCGCCGAAGAAGTCGGTCTCGGCGAAGAACACATGCCCGCTGCGCTCGTCGAGAGCGATCGACGAGTTGCCGTCGAGCCGGCTCGCGAACTTCGTCGCGGTCTGCGCGGTGAGCGGAGCGCCGCTCGCGAGCTGGGCCGCGCTCCACCGGCCGATCCAGAGCTCGCCCGGCTGCGGAACGACGTCGGCCTCGAAGCCGTACAGGAGCCCGCCCGTCGAGTCGAACGCGACCGGCCCCGACGCGCCGGGAACGTGGCCCAGCGTCGTCAGCGCGTGCGTCGCGAGGTCGAGGCGGATCAAGTCGGCGCCACACGAGAACCCGCACGGCGACGCAGTGACGACGAGCGACGTCGAGCTCTCGACCGCCGCCGCGAACGCGAAGTGGATCGACGCGACCTGCGCGAAGGCGCCGGAGACGAGGTCGACCTCCCACACGGCGTCGAGCGAGCTCTCGGCGACCCAGGCGCGTGCGTGCGCCTCGTCCGCCACGATGAAGGACGGGAAGCGGAACGCGCCGGTCGTGCAGACGCGCCGCTCGATCCCGCCGACTGCGTCGTAGACGTCGACGTGCTCGCCGTCGAAGACGAGCGTGCGCGAGCTCGACAGCGGCGCGACGACGGCGTACGCGGGCACTTCGAAGCTGCCGAGCGGCGTCCAGCCCGCGCTGACGGGGAACGTGGGCGCGAGCGCGGCTCCGGTAGGAGCGACTCGTTGCGGCGCTGGGCGCGCGGAGACCTGCGCGAACGCAGGCGAGAAACAAGACGCGAGGACCGCAGTCCACGCGGCGAAAACAGTGGGGTGCACGTCAACCTCCGAGTTCGATCGTCCGTCGAAGCCGATCCGGGCAGGAGGCGTGCACCGAGCACACTGCAAGGTCGTTCCACGGCTCCGCGGCCGGGATCGGCATGGAGTCGACTGCGCCAGATATCCTGACTCGCCGTTGCGTCGCGGAAGCGGGCCTTCCCAGGAGCTCGCACGCGAGCGGACCCAGTGGCCGGAAGCACTCTCGAAGAGCGCTCCACGGGCTTCACGCGACAGACGGCCTACAGTGGCGGGACCGTGCAGGCATTCGACCTGCTTCCCTGACCGCAGTCGCTTCGTTCGTGAGAGAGAACGCGGTCAAGGTACCGGAGGTCGTGCAGGCGTCAACGAGGAAGTCGGACGCCGCCCCGCTCGACGAGCGCAAGTCCTACGCGCGCCACAGGTCGGGCTCGTGCAGAGCCGAGCGGGAGCACGTGAGCTCGAGTGGCAGAAGAACCCCGTTCGACCGTGATCGCGCCACGCGCACCTCTTCGTCGAGGCAACCGCTCGTCACAAAACGACGCCCCCCGAACCTCCCACGCACCGCATCTATCTTCCGCGCGCCAAACCCTCGTTGCTGAGAGCAACTCGAACTCCGCGCGGGTTCGGGCCGGTCCTCCGGCCCGAACCTGCGCGGAGTCCGGAATGCGAAGCATCCGAATGTGTTCCGTTGCGTCCCTTCCCCCTCTCTCGCCCCATCCGGCAATTGCGCTCCCGACCGACCTCTACCCCTCCCCCCACCCCCACCCCTACACTTGCACCATGGTGCAACAACGCAAACGCCGCCCCATGTCCCCGCGCCAAGCCTCCGCTTGCTGCCGCCCCGTCGACGACCTCCTCGACCCGACCCTCTTCAAAGCCCTCGGCGACCCGACCCGCCTGCGCCTCTTCGGCTGCCTCGTGAAGTGCGGCCGCGCGTGCTCCGTCACCGAACTCGCCGCCTGCTGCTCCGTCGACCTCTCCGTCGTCTCGCGCCACCTCGCCGCACTCGCGCGCGCCGGCCTCGTCGACGTCTCGAAGCAAGGCCGCGTCGTCTCCTAAACCGTGCGCTACGCGACGCTCAGCACGCTCCTGCGCTCGCTCGCCGACGCGATCGAAGAACACGCGCCCGCCGACTCCGCCTGCTGCGCCGGAGGCCGCTGTGCCCCCCGCTGATCGCCGCCCGCGCGTCCTCTTCCTGTGCACCGGCAACTCGTGCCGCAGCCAGATGGCCGAGGGCTTCGCGCGCGCGCTGCACGCGAGCTCGATCGATGCCTGCTCCGCGGGGACGAACCCGCACGGCCTGAACCCGCTCGCCATCCGCGCGATGCGCGAAGCCGGCGTCGACATCGCCGCACACACGTCGAAGCGCCCGGAGGACCTGGGCGTCACCTTCGACGTCGTCTTCACCGTCTGCGACGCCGCGCACGAGAGCTGCCCCGTGCTCCCCGGCGCGCGCATCGTCCACGCGGGCTTCGACGACCCGCCGCGGCTCGCGCGCGACGCGAAGAGCGACGAGGAAGCGCTCGTGCACTACCGCCGCGTGCGCGACGAGATCCGCGCGTTCATGACGGACCTGCCGGAGCGCGTGCGAGCGATCCTCGCCGAGCGCAAGGACGGTGGTGCATGACCCCGGCACGCTCGACGCTCGACGCACCGGCCTGCGCACTCGACGCCTGCGCGACCACGCGCCCGAAGCGCCTCGGCTTCCTCGACCGATGGCTGACGCTCTGGATCTTCCTCGCGATGGCGCTCGGCGTCCTGCTCGGTCACTTCGCGCCCTCCTTACGCGACGCCATCGACCGCGTCACCGTCGGCACGACGAACGTCCCGATCGCGATCGGGCTCGTGCTGATGATGTTCCCGCCGCTCGCGAAGGTGCGCTACGAGGAGCTCCCGCGCATCTTCCGCGACGGCAAGGTGCTGGCGCTGTCGCTCGTGCAGAACTGGATCGTCGGCCCCGTGCTCATGTTCGCGCTCGCGGCGCTGCTGCTCGCCGACCGACCCGAGTTCATGCTCGGCCTGATCCTCGTCGGCCTCGCGCGCTGCATCGCGATGGTGCTCGTGTGGAACGACCTCGCGCGCGGGAGCGCCGAGTACGCCGCCGGCCTCGTCGCGTTCAACAGCGTGTTCCAGGTGCTCTTCTTCGGCGTCTACGCGTGGGTGTTCATGACGTGGCTGCCGCCGAAGCTCGGCCTCGCGGGCGCCGGCGTCGACGTGAGCATGGGCGAGATCTTCCAAAGCGTGATGCTCTACCTCGGCCTCCCGTTCTTCGGCGGGATGCTGACGCGCCTCGTCCTGCGCAAGCTGAAGGGCGACGCGTGGTACACGCACTCCTTCCTGCCGCGGATCGGCCCGATCACGCTCGTCGCGCTGCTCTTCACGATCGTCGTCATGTTCAGCTTGCAAGGCGCG
Organism: Planctomycetota bacterium; assembly: GCA_016714045.1. Classification (GTDB taxonomy): domain Bacteria; phylum Planctomycetota; class UBA1135; order UBA1135; genus JADJNY01. The sequence continues at coordinate 292,258 of JADJNY010000004.1, forward strand.
CGCATCGTCGAATCCCCGCTCGACCTGCTGCGCATCGCGCTCCCCCTCGTCGTCTACTTCGTCGTGATGTTCTTCGCCTCCTTCTGGCTCGCCCGCCGCGTCGGCGCCGACTACGAACGCGCCGCGACCCTCGCCTTCACGGCGAGCGGCAACAACTTCGAGCTCGCGATCGCGGTGGCGATCGCCGTGTTCGGCATCACGTCGGGCGTCGCGTTCGCGACGGTGATCGGCCCCTTGGTCGAGGTGCCGGTGCTGATCGGCCTGGTGAACGTGTCGCTGTGGCTCGGACGGCGGTGGTTCGGACGCACGAGCGAGATCGCGGCGTAGAGCCGAGCCGACGCACGCCGGAACGTCGAAGGCGCTCGAGCTCCACCGGTCCCGCTCACGCGGGCAAGAGATCCGCGAACACGAACCCGTCGCGCTCCACCACTTCGCCGCTCCGCACCGCGATCGGCGCGGAGAACATCGGGCCCGCGTGACAGAACGTGTGGAACTCGCCGCGCTCGCCGCACGGATCGGCGGTCGCGGGGAGCTCCGCGAGCAGGTGCACGTCGAATGCTCGCCCCGCGAACGCACGATCGATCTGCTTGGGATCGACACACGTGATGCGCGCTTCGAGCCCGGCCGCGAGCATCTCGCGCGCGAGGTCGCGCGTGTCGCGGCCCCACAACGGGAACAGCGGCGCGAGGCCGGTGTTCGCGAGCTTCTGTTCGCGGTACGAGCGCACGTCCTCGAGGAACAAGTCGCCGAACGCGACACGCGCAACCCCCTCACCCACCGCGCGCGCGCACGCCGCCGCCATCGCGCGCTCGTACGCGTCGTTCGGACACGGGTACGGGATCGCGACCTTCCAAAGCGGCAACCCCGCGGCATTCGCCTGCCGCTCGAGCAGTTCCTCGCGCACCGCATGCATCGCGACGCGCGCGTGCGTCGCGTTCACGGTCGTGAGCAACCCGACGACGTCGACCTCGCCCTGCTGACGCAGGACGTGCAACGACCACGCGGCGTCCTTGCCGCTGGACCAGGAGAGGAGCGCTTTCGGGCGGGCCATCGTAGCTCCGCGCTCAGCGCGCGAACTCGTACTTCATCCCAGCGCGCAACACGCTCACCGTCGCGCCAAACAGCGCGCCCGGCTCCTTCCCGTCCTTCGACAGGTGCCGCGCACCGCGCGCGTCGAGCACGAGCACGGTCGACGCGCCGACGACCTCGAACGCGTTCCCGTGCACGAGGATCGACGTCTTCTCGTCGATGCCGATGCCGACGAGATCCGGATGGTCGAGCACGGCGCTGAGCAAGCGATTGAAGCGCTGACGCCGCACGAAGTGCTGATCGACGATCGCGCCCTGCATGAGCCCGAGCCCGGTCGAGAAGACGTTCGTGCCGTTCCGGATGTACTTGAGGCCGGAGTCCTCGTCCTCCGCGCTCTGCGCGGCGCGCGGAGCCCGCGCACGCTCCTGCCCCGCGGGCGCGTCGAGCTTCTCGGCGACGGGCGGCTTCGCGTCGGCGCCTTGCGTTGGGTCACCCTTCGACGCGGGCCCGTCCGCGCTCGACACGGCCGCGCTGTCCGCCGCGATGCGTCGGCGCGTCCCTGCGGCCAATCGCGGCGGATCCTCGACGCTGGAGCCGCTCGCCGCTTGCGCCGGCTCCTTGAACCCCAGGTCGTAGTCGCCCGTGATCATCACATCCGACATCACTGCAGCGCCCGCGCTCGTGCCGCCCACGACCGCGCCGTCGACGAAGCGCTGACGCACGATCTCGACGATCCCAGCCTCGTGCAGCGCCTTCATCAAACGAGTCTGCACGCCGCCGGGGAACCAGATCACCTGCGCGGCGCGAACCTTCGCCTGGTCGCGCGCGGGGTCCTTCAGGTCGAGCCACTCGACGTCCGTCGCGCCGTGCTTCTTCCAGACCTCCATCGAGCCCGCCCCCGTGTCCGCGAGCTCCGACGCCTGCGGCAGGATCACGACCTTCGCGTCCTTGCCCCCCGCCGCGGCGAGCATGCGCTCGTACATCGCGTCCGTCGTGCCGCCGCCGCCGACGATGCAGAGCCAGCCCTTCGCGCCGTCGAGCACGATCGAACGCTCGGACGATGCGTCTGGGGAGCGCGCGGGCGCGCCCTCGACGGCGCGGGAGCGCACGCCGCCCGCGGCGCACGAGACGAAGAGACCGGAAGCGAGGACGAGGACGACGGTGGCGAGGCGGCGCGTGGACATCGTGCGGCGCATCCTAACGGCCGCGCCACGCGCCGACAGCCCGCACTGCGGCCGCGATTCCCGAACGAGCGCGTATGGACGCGGGGCGTCGCCGCGCGGATGCTCGGACCTCGCCATGAAACACCTCGGTCCCGTCCAGAGCGTCCTCGTCGCCTACGACCTGTCCGAGATGAGCCGTCGTGCGCTCGCCCAAGCGCTTGCGCTCGTACCCCCGCGCGGCCGCGTCTTCCTCTTCCACGTCGAGCTCGCTCACCCGCTGCCAGGCGGACTCGTGCCGACCTACCAACCTGGCCGACGGCTCACCCCCGACGAGCGCGCAGTGCAACGCGAACTCGCGCGCAAGGAGCTCGAGCGCGCGCTCCCGCAAGACGGTCGACAAGAGCGCGTCATCGAGGTCGTCGAGGACGAGGACGTCGCTCGAGCGATCCTCGCCGCGGCGAAGCACCACGACGTCGACCTCGTCTGCCTCGGCACGCACGGCCACGGCCCGATCGCGAGCGCACTGCTCGGCTCCGTGGCGAGCGCGGTGCTGAAGAAGATCGACCGGCCGTTGCTGCTCGTTCCGCCAGAGCGTGGTTGAGTCGCGGCCCGGGATCGTCGCAGCGACGCCCAGCCGTCCGTCGCCGAGCGGCGACGTGCTTCCGGCGAGACGCGCAGGTCGATCGTAGGCTCGGCGCACGTCGGCACGAGCACCTCGGGCCGGCATCGCGGCCCCGTCTCGTCCGAACTTGGAGCTGCGCCCGTGACGTCGAAGTACACGTAGCGCGGTCTCCTGTCGAGGCGCTCGGCGGCGCCTGATAGTCTCACCGCCCCCCATGGTGGCTGCCGCACCGACGACTGATTCGCCGCGCGAGCGCTCCATCTGGATCCCGTTCCTCGCGATCGTCGCGCTCGCGTTCGTCGTGCGGCTCGTGTTCCTGCTCGAAGCGCGCTCGGTGCCGCTGTTCCACACGCCGCTCGTCGACGCGAAGTCGTACTGGGACTGGTCGGAGCGCATCGTCGCGGGCGACTGGATGGGCGACCAGGTCTTCTACCAGGCGCCGCTCTACCCGTACTTCCTCGCGGTCGTGAAGCTCGCCGTCGGCAGCGACCTGTGGAGCGTGCGCCTCGTCCAGATCGTGCTCGGCGCGCTCGCGTGCGGCGTGATCTTCCTCGCGGGGAAGGAGCTCGTCTCGCGCCGCGCCGGCTTCGTCGCCGGGGTCGCGCTCGCCCTCTACGCGCCGGCCATCTTCTTCGACGCGCTGATCCAGAAGGCGAACCTCGGCCTCGTCTTCACGACGCTGCTCCTCCTGGCGATCGCGCGCGTGCAGCGCGTCCCGTCGTTCGCGCGCGCGCTCGCGACGGGCGTCGTGCTCGGCCTGCTCATGCTCACGCGCGAAGAGACGCTGCTCCTCGTGCCCGTGCTCGCGCTCTGGCTCGCCTTCGCCGCTTCGCGCGGGAAGGAGCTCGCCGTCCGCGCCGCGCTGCTCGCCGCGTTCGCGCTCGGGCTCGCGCTCGTCCTGACGCCCGTCGCGTGGCGCAACGCGAAGGTCGGCGGCGAGTTCGTTCTGACGACGTCGCAAGCCGGCACGAACTTCTACATCGGCAACGGTCCGCGCGCGAATGGCTGCTACGTCCCGCTGAAGCCCGGCCGCAGCGACACCGCGTACGAGCGCGTGGACGCCGTCGAGCTCGCCGAGGCCGCGCGCGGGCGAAAGCTCACGCCGAGCGAGGTCTCGAGCTACTGGTTCGACGCGACCTTTCAGCACGTGAGCGCGCACCCGGGCGACTGGCTCGCCGTCGTCGGGAGGAAGCTCGCGCTGCTCGTCAACGGCTACGAGGTGCCCGACGCGGAGGACCAGTACTTCTACGAGCGCTCGTCGACGCTCCTGCGCACGCTCGGCTTCGTCGCGCAGTTCGGCGTGCTGTTGCCCCTCGCGCTCGCGGGCGTCGTGCTCGCGTGGGCGCGGCGGCGCGAGCTCCTCGCGCTCCACCTCGTGTGCGCGACGCTCGCCATCGGGCCCGTGCTCTTCTACATGATGGCGCGCTACCGCTACCCGCTCGTGCCCGGGCTCGTCCTGTTCGCCGGGTTCGCGCTCGCCGAGGGCTTCGAGCGCGTCCGCGCGGGCCGCGCGGGCCGCGCGCGCTCGCTCGCGCTCGCGGGCGGGCTCTTCCTGCTGCTGCTCGTGCCGTGCAACTGGCCGATCTTCTCGCGCGAGTTCCAGCTCGCCGAGTCGCTCCACAACTCCGGCATCGCGCTCTTGAAGCAGAACGAGCCCGCGAAGGCCGTCGAGACGTTCCACGAGGCTCTGCGGCTCCAGCCCGAGCTCGCCGAGACGTGGGGCAAGCTCGGCGACGCGAACGTGAAGCTCGACCGCGTCGACGACGCGATCGCCGCGTTCGAGCGCGCGGCGCTCCTCCGCCCCGAGAACGCGCGCTATCCGACTCAGCTCGGCAAGCTGTGGATGAAGAAGCAGGACTTCCCTCGCGCCGCGAGCGTGCTGCAGCGCGCCGTCGCGACGCCGGGCGTCACGGACGAGGCGTGGACGTCGCTCGCGAGCGCGACGCAGACGCTCGGCCGTTGGAGCGAAGCGATCGCCGCGTGGCGCAAGGCGCGTGTGCTCGATCCGAAGGACGTCGTCGCGCCCGCGCAGCTCGCGTTCCTGCTCGCGACGTGCCCCGACGATGCGCTGCGCAACGGCGCGGAAGCGCTGGCGATCGCGACGGAGCTCGCGTCGCGCGCGAAGCCCGACGACGTGGCAGCGCTCGACGTGCTCGCCGCAGCGCAAGCGGAGAGCGGACGCTTCGACGAGGCGCTCGCGACGATCCGCCGCGCGATCGCGGTCGCGGAGGCGCAGCGGAACGCGAACCTCGCGCAGGCGCTGCGCGGCCGCGAGTCGGCCTACGCGCAGCGTAAGCCGTTCCGCACGGGACGCTGAGGGCGACGCGCCGAGCCTGGGCCTCCGGCACGTTCGCGGCGCGCTCCGCATCCCCTTCCCGAAGCGCGGGAGAGCGCGTAGCTTCTCGGGCCGACTTCCCCGCGCTCCCTGCCCCTTCACGCGTCATGCTCCTCCTTCGACACTCCTCGCTCGCGCTCCTCGTCCTCGCTCCGTTCGCCGTGCCGGCTCCGCACGCGACGGCGCAAGGCAAGCCTTCCGGCAAGACCAAGGAAGCTTCCGCGCCGAACCCCGGCGATCGCGTCGAGACGCTCGACGCGCTCGGCCTGACGCTGCGCATCCCCGCCGCGTTCGGCGAGCTCGTCCCGCTGGAGGACAAGGAAAAGAACGTTCAGATCCAGGCCGGCTGGCACGCGAAGCTCGGCCCGAGCAAGCTCGACGTCCTGCTGTTTGCGCTGCCCGAGCCGGAGTTCACGTTCGAGGAGCCCGAGGACGTCAGCGAGTTCCTGCTCGAGGACTTCCGTGAGCAACACGACGCGAGCTTCGCGTTCGCGCAGACGAAGCTCGTCAACGGCGCCTTCGGCTACGCACCGTACGCGTCGATCGCTCTCGGTCCGGTCCGCGGCGCGGATGGAGCGACGATCCAGGGCTCCTATGCCGTGCTCGCCGGCCTGCTCGAGAAGCACGGCTACTCGCTCGAGATCCACGCCGAGCCGGCGCTCGACGCTGCGAGCGAGAAGGTCGTGCTGGAGTTCCTCGAGAAGGGCGTCACCTACAAAGGGCCCACGCGCAACGCCTCGTGGACCGACGCCGAGGTGCAGGAGCGTTGGGCGAAGGACGCTCCGCCCGACCTCGTGAAGAAGCTCGAGAAGCCGGTGCGCACGAAGCACTACGTCTTCCTGTCGAACACCGGCGCCTCGAAGCAGATGGGCGACGCGATGGAGGCGGCGTATGCGGTCATCCAGAAGACCTATCCGTTTCCCGAGGTCGCCGGGCGGCGGCTCATGCCCGTCTTCCTGTTTCGCAACGAGGAGGAGTACCACGCGTTCTACGCGAAGGCCTTCGAGACCACGGTCGCGGAGGCCGCGCAATCGAAGGGCGTCGCCGCGCGGGACTTCTACGCCACGTACTACGACGCTCCGCAGGACCCCGTGCACATCCACGAGATGACGCACCAGATCTTCGCGAACCGCCTGCGTCTCGGCGGCGGAGGCTCCTGGTTCCAAGAGGGCGTCGCGGAGTACATCTGCACGCGCGCGAGCGACCGCACCGACGCGGCGAATGCCGTCAAGAAGGAGCGGCACACGAAGCTCGCCGAGTTCGTGAAGATCCCGAGCCTCCTCGGCAGCGCGCAGGACGACAAGAAGGGCGACGACGCGGCCGCATCCGGCTACGCGCAAGCCGCGCTCCTGATCGAGTTCCTCCGCGAGAGCAAGTGGAGCAAGGCCAAGTTCCTCGACTGGGTCCACGCCATCGGACTCACGCCCGACAACAACCTCGTCGCGATCGAGCGCGCGACCAAGGCGACGCTCGGCGTCGACCTGGCGGAGCTCGAGGCGAAGTGGGTCGAGTACTGCAAGAAGGAGCGCAAGTGAGCGCGCCGAACCACGCGCTCGGACGCGCGCGCTGGCTCGGCATGGGGACGTGTCCGACGGGACGACGGCTCACGAGCTCTCGTGGCGCGCGTCGGTACGCCACCTGACGGACCCGACGCGCGCTCGCGGCCGGCAGCAGGACTCGACGCCGGCCCTCGACGCGCGCCCCGGTGCCCGCTCGCGCCGCTCCCCGCGCACCCGGCCCGGAATTCCCGCCCCGGCCGCATCCGCGCGCGCGGATCTCCCGTACTGCGGCCGGAGTTCCTCCGGACCTCGAGATCCGCGTGCAACCGCCCCTCCTCAGCCGCGTCGCCCAGGGCGACCCGAACGCCGTGCGCGAGTGCGTCGACCGCTACGGCGCGCTCGTCTGGTCGATCGCGCGGCGCTTCGCGACCGACGCGGACGACGCGGAGGACGCCGTGCAGGAGGCGTTCATCGAGCTCTGGCGCAAGGCCGAGCGCTACGACGCGACGCGATCGTCCGAACCGACCTTCATCGCCCTCATCGTCCGTCGCAAGCTGATCGACCGCGCGCGCCTGCGCGCGACGCATGAGCGCGACCAGCTTCTCCCCGAGGAGTTCGACGCGCCCTCGACCGCGTCTGCGACGGAGTCCGTCGACGTCGCCGACGAAGCGCGCCGCGCCGCGAAAGCGCTCTCCGAGCTGCGCCCCGAAGAGCGGCGCGTGCTCGAGCTCTCCATCTATCAAGGTCTGACCCACGAGCAGATCGCCCGCGCGATCTCGATGCCGCTCGGCACGGTCAAGACGCACGTGCGCAAGGGCCTCGCTCGCGTGCGCGAGCTCCTCGGCGTTCCCGCGCTGGTGAAGGAGGCGCAGGTATGAGCACTCGACGCGATCCCAGCTCGCCGAACGGGCGCGATGGACGCGCGCGCCTCGACGCGCTGCTCGTCGACCGCGCGACGCAAGGCCTCTCGACGGTCGAAGCGCGCGAACTCGACCAACTCGCCGCGCAGCATCCGGACGTCGACTGCGACGCGTACGACGTCGCGGCCGCAGCCCTCCACCTCCACATGAGCTCCCGCGAGACCGAAGCGCTGCCCGCGCACCTGCGCCAGCGCATCCTCGACTCCGCGCCGACCCAGGTCGCGGTCCCGTCGCGTCGAGCCGCGAGCGTCGAGCCGCGCGCGCCGAGCCGCTTCATGCTGCTCTCGGGCTGGGTCGCGGCCGCCGCGGCGATCGTGATCGCGATCGTCGTGTTGCGCTCGCGCCCCGCGCCGGCCGTGACGCCGAACGAGTCCATCGTCGAGCGCGTCGAGCGCGCCGGCGACGCGCTCCGGCGCGCGTGGAAGCCCACCGAGGATCCCGACGGACGCACGGTCTCCGGCGAGGTCGTGTGGAGCCCGAGCACGCAGTCTGGGTACATGAAGTTCTCCGGCCTCCCCGCGAACGACCCGCGCGTGCGCCAGTACCAGCTGTGGATCTTCGACGCGCAGCAGGACGATCGTTATCCGGTCGACGGCGGCGTGTTCGACATCGCCGCGGCGACGACCAACGCGCAGGGCGAGACGATCGTGCCGATCACGGCCAAGCTCCGCGTCGTGGAGCCCAAGCTCTTCGCCATCACGATCGAGAAGCCCGGCGGCGTCGTCGTGTCGAGCCGCGAGCACATCGTGGCGCTGGCGAGCCTGTAGCGACCGGATCGGTTGCGGGCGTCGAGTCCCGGGCGGTCCCCGACGAGCACGGCATTGCAGCCGCTCGCGCGGGTCCCTAGCCTGCGCCGCGAATGAAGCCCGACGCAGGCCGCGTTCGCGACGACGAGAGCCACGCTCCCGATCTGCGCATCGAGCGAACGTCCGCCGTCACCGCGCGCGTCAACGGCCGCGACGCGCTCTGGTTCGCCGGCTGCGATTACCTCGGCCTCGCGCACCACCCCGACGTCATCGCGGCGCTCGTCACCGAAGCCCGCGCGCACGGCGTCAGCGCGAGCGCTTCCCCGACGACGACCGGCACGAGCCCCGCGCACGTCGAGCTCGAAACGCGCCTCGCGCGCTTCCTCGGCGTCGAAGCGGCGCTGCTCGTCGCCGACGGCTACCTCTCCAACCTCGTCGCGCTCCAGTCCTTCGACGACACGCTCGCGTCCGCGCTCGTCGACCGGCGCAGCCACGTCAGCGTGCGCGACGCGCTGCGCGCGACGAACGTCCCCGAGCGCGAGTACGACACCGCCGCCGAAGCGCGCGTCCTGCTCGCCGAGGGCGCGTTGCGGCCGTGCGTGCTCGTGACGGACGGCTTGTTCCCCGCCGCAAAGCACATCGCGCCGCTCGACGCACTCGTCCCGTTGCTCGACGTCGGCCTCGAAGCCCTCGTCGTCGACGACTGCCACGGCCTCGGAGTGCTCGGCGCGCACGGACGCGGCACCTGCGAGCACTTCGGCGTCGCGCACGAGCGCCTCGTGATCACGGGGACGCTGTCGAAGTGCCTCGGCGCGTTCGGCGGCTTCGTCGCGGGCTCCCGCGCGCGCATCGCGTCCGCGCGCGAGCACGCGATCGCCTGGTCGGGCGCCACGCCGATTCCGCCGGCGATCGCGCGCGCGGGGATCGCGGCGCTCGACGTGCTCGAGCGCGAACCCGAGCGTCGAGCGCGGCTCCGTTCGAACATCGCGCGGCTGCGCGCGGCCTTTGGGCGACTGGGTCTCCCCGTGTCGAGCTTCGACAACCCGGTCGCGACCGTCTCGCTCCCGAGCGCGGCCGCCATGCAGCGCGCGCACGCGGCGCTCCTCGACGCGGGTTTGCTCGTGCCGTTCGTGCACTACCCCGACGGCCTCGGCGGGTACTTGCGCATCGCGCTCTCCGCGGAGCACCGTCCCGAGCACATGGCGGCGCTCGAGGCGGGCGTCACGCGCGTGCTCCGCGGCTGAAGCCACGCGCGAGCGCTGCGCAGCTGAGGTTTCGCGCGCCGGCTTCGCGAGGCCGCGCGCCACGCGGCACGGTCGGGACTTCCCGCACGTATCGCATGCTCGTGCTCGATCGCGCGTGTTCTGCCGCGGAGGCGGTGTGCGCGGGCCGCGGGGTCGCGCGCGCTTCCTCGCGCGGCTCGCGCTCCCTATCATCCGCGCCCCCGCCATGCCGAACCGCGAATCGAACTCGCTCCACGACGCCCAGCTGCGCGCTCTCGCGGCACGCCACGGCACGCCGCTCTACGTCTACGACGGCGCGACGATCGAGCAGCGCGTGCGCGACCTCGCCGGCTTCGACGTCGTGCGCTTCGCGCAGAAGGCGAACTCGAACCTCGCGGTGCTCGCGTTGCTCAAGCGCCTCGGCTGCCAGGTCGACGCCGTGTCCGCGGGCGAGATCGAGCGCGCGCTCCGCGCGGGCTTCGCACCGCACGAGATCGTCTTCACGGCCGACCTCTTCGACCGTGCGGCGCTCGACGCCGTCGCGCGCCTTCCCGTCGAGGTCAACTGCGGCTCGCCGTTCATGCTGGAGCAGCTCGCGCGCGTGCGTCCGCGCGCCAGCGTGACGCTGCGCGTCAACCCCGGCTTCGGCCACGGTCACGATCGCAAGGTGAACACGGGCGGCGAGACGTCCAAGCACGGCATCTGGCACACGGAGCTCCCCGCCGCTGTCGCGCGCGCGAGAGAGCTCGGCCTCGTCGTGCGCGGCATCCACGTCCACATCGGGTCGGGCGCGGACCTCGAGAACCTGGAGCGCGTGCGCGGCGCGCTGGCGGAGCTCGCGCCGCTCGCGGGGCCGGACCTCGCGCTGCTCTCGGTCGGCGGCGGCCTGCCGATTCCCTACCGCGAGGACGAGGAGCGCATCGACGTCGCGCGTTTCACCCTCGCGTGGCGCGCGACACAGCGCGCGCTCGAGCAGCGGCTCGGTCGAAGCCTCGTGCTCGAGGTCGAACCCGGGCGCTTCCTCGTCGCGGAGTCGGGCGTGCTCCTCACGGAAGTGCGCGGCGAGAAGCGCACCGGCGCCGTGCGCTACGTGCTCGTCGACGCCGGCTTCCACAACCTCGTGCGGCCCGCGATGTACGGCGCGTACCACCGGATCACCGCGCTGACGCACGCGGGCGTCGGCCCCGCGACGCCCGCGGTCGTCGCGGGACCGCTGTGTGAGTCCGCCGACGTCTTCACGCAGACGAAGGACGGCGAGCTCGACCCGCAGCTCCTGCCGCCGCTCAGCGAGGGCGACCTGCTCTGCGTCCACGCCGCGGGCGCCTACGGGATGAGCATGGCCTCGAACTACAACTCGCAGCCGCTCGCCGCCGAAGTGCTCGTCGACCGCGGCGAAGCGCGGCTCGTGCGGCGCAGGCAGACGCTCGACGAGCTCCTGTCGAGCGAAAGCGCGTAGGGCCTTCCTCCCCGAAGCAGCGCGCGGCGGCTCCCCCCGTGGAGAGCCGCCGCGCTCACTTCTCAGGAGACCGTCCGGATCACATGCCGTCGATCCGGAACGGGAACTGGACGCGCGTCTCGGTGCCCACCTGGACCGTGCGAGCGCGCAGCGTGATGCCGTTGCGCGTTCCGGACCAGTGGGTCGAGATCGTCTGGTCGGGGTTCATCGTCACCGTGCAGACGCGCGACCACTGGCTCGCGTTCGTGGGGAACATCTGCGGGTTGTACATGACCACCTGCGCGTGGATGACCTGGCCCGACGCCATGCGGATCGCGGGGTTGTCTTCCATCGTCACCGGGAAGGTGCGACGGATCTGCGCGAGCTGCGTGTCGTAGAGGTGGCCGAAGATCGCGAACTGCTCATTGCCCGTGGAGAGACCGAAGACGACGTGGCACTCGGCCACGAGGACCGTGAAGCCGCACGTCGTCGTGCGGTTGCGCGAATCGGTCGCCGTGAAGGTGAAGGTGTTCACCCCCGCCTGCAGCGCGGACGGGATCCAGTCGACCGTGACGCAGACCGGGTTGCCGCTCTGCGGCAACGCCGGCGTGACCATCGCACCGGCCGGCAGGCTCGCCGCGGTGATCGTCACGACGTCGTTCGGGTCGACATCCGCCGCGCAAACCTGGACCTGGAAGAGCACGCCAGCGCTCGCCATCAGCTGCGTGCCGCACTGCGGCGCGGTGAAGGCGGGCGGGACGTTCGGCAGGTACTGGTAGCAGACCTGCACGTCGCAGGCGGCCTGCGAGGTGAACTGCGAGATGATGTTGCCCGAGCCGACCGCGGTCGAGTTGCCGACGGCGGTCACCGGCAAGACGATGTTGCCGACGCCCGTGAAGAGCGCGAGGTCGCCCGCGGGGGGCGGCGAGGACGCGTTGCCGACTGCGTTCGCGACGAGGCCCATGTGGCTCACGCCCGAGGTCCCCGCGAAGTCGATCGTCCCGTCGAACACGGCGAGCGAGTCGTTGAAGATCGCCTGCGGGATCGCGACGACGATCACGGAGTTGTCCGGGCGCGTCAGCGAGATCGTGTTCTGGAAGGTGAGCGTGACGTTCGACGGCGACGCGTCGAGGCTCTCCGCGCGCGCCGAGCCGGTCGAGTTGCCGGCCAGCTGGAACTGGATGCCGGTCAGCGTCCCGAGGTTCGGGTCGAACTTCGGGAGGCTCACGGACGAGGTCCAGTTCGTGTTCTGGAGCACGACGGAGTCCGTGAAGCACTGCGTCTGGACCTGTTGCGCCTCCGCGGGGGTGAGGAAGGAGAGGGCGCCGAGGAGGGCGAGCGCCGGGCGAAGGAAGGGGGACATGGGTGGCGATCCTCGAACGGGAGTGCACCCCGGAGGACCGGGGGCGTGCAGGAGGTGGGGAAGTCCTGGGAGCCGGCGTGGGGACGCCTCTCAGAAATAGGATATCCTATTATCCGGGTTGATGTCGGCTGGAGGTTCGGCGCAGAACCAATTTCCAGACAGGGCTTTGTGACCACCCAACGGCTCGTCCCCTCTGCTTCCCTGGAGTCGATTGTGGGCCGATCGACTGGCGGCCGAGGGGCGCGCCCCGCTCTCCCGAATGGGTGGGCCGCGCGGCGGGCGGGCCGGGCCCGGGCGGGGCGGGGCGCGCCCCCGCCCGCGGGGGCCGGGGCCCCGGCCGCGGCGGGGCCGGCGGCGCGCGCGCGGCCGGGGGGGGCCGCCCCGGGGCAGGGCGCTTTCAGGGGTCCGGCGCGTGTAGTGCGTCACGAGCGCCGTCCGCCTTCAGCGGTCACGAGCTGCACCCGCGTGCAGCTCGTCCCGAGCCGCTAGACTCCCGCGCCCACCACCACCGAGGAGCCCCGCCATGATCAAGGAACGTCCCGACCACCACGACGCCGAACTCGTCCTGCGCCTCTACGACCTGCGCCGCGAGTCGGTCATGCGCCAGTCGCGCGACGCGATGCTGAAGTTCCTCCCGCGCACGTGGGACGACTTCAACGCCGTGCTCCAGTTCGGGCACCCGCACAACGCGGCGTGGCGCCAGACGTCGAGCTACTGGGAGATGGCCTACGGCTTCGCGAAGCACGGCGTCGTCAACCCGGACTTCCTGATCGAGAGCAGCGCGGAAGGACGCTTCCTGTACGCGAAGGTGCTCCCGCACCTCGAGCGGATGCGCAAGGAGGTCTCCCCCACCGCGTTCCAGAACGCCGAGTGGATCGTGCAGAACTCGCCGCTCGCCCGTCAGCGCCTCGAGCTCATCCAGGGTCGCATCAAGAAGATGATGGAAGCGAGCTGATCGCCGCCCGTTCGCGGGCGACGCGCTCTACTTCTTCGCCAGCACGCGCTCGAGCTCGCGCAGCGCAGCACTCGTGTCCGCGTAGCTCGTCATGTGCTGGAACTCCGCCATGGCGACGCGCGCGAGCGGCTCGACGAGCGCCTTCTTCTCGCGCATGCACGCCTGGACGTAGATGCGCGCGACGACGACATCCGCGGGCTCGTGCGCGAGCAGCGCGGCGAGCAGCGGGTCGTCCGACCGCACGGCGTCCGCGCGCGATGACAGCAGGCTCCCGCCGAACCGCACGTCCCGGTGCTTCTCCCAGCCTTGCTCGTCGACCTGCGCGAGCTTCGACGGGTCCGTCGCCGCGTGGATCGCAGCCAGGACCTCGAGCGCCTCGACATCCCCCGCGTCGCCGCGCGTCGCGAGCTCCGCCGCGAAGCGCTGGCCCAGCTCGGCCTCGGTCGCCACCTGGTGCTCGACGAACAGCGCGAACAGGTTCGATGCGACGAGCGAGCTCGCGGGAAGACGCGCCGCCTCGCCCCACACGCCCACGGCCTTGGCTTCGCCGGCGAGGTCGAACTTCGGAGCCGCGTCCTTGCGCATCTTGCGCATCAGGTCCTCCATCGGGTTCGCGGCCTCGAGCGCAGTCTTCGCGCGCACGAGCAGGTCGAGCTCCTTCCAGCGCGCGCTCCCCTCGCCAAACGCCTTCTTCGCGAGCGCGAGGTCGTGCTGCAGGAACTCGTCCTCGCGGCCGACGTTCCACCAGTCGCGATCGAACCCGAGATCGAGCAGCACCGCCTGCTCGAGCGCGAGCCCGCCGTCCGCTCCGCCCTTCGTCGCGCGCGCGAGCAGCTCACAGCGGCGCGCGTACGGGCTCTTTGGGCCGTAGATCCAACACGCGGCCTGCTCGATTTCGGAGTGGTGCTGGCCGGGATCCGCGGTCTTCCACTCCTGGACGGCGTCCGCGAAGCGGCCGAGGTGGAGCAGGCAATCGGCGCGCAGCGCGCGCACGGGCGGCGCGGCGAACACGCCGCCTTGGATCAAGCTCGCGTACAGCTCCTCGGCCTCGCGGTAGCGGCGCGCGCGGTGCTGCTGCAGCGCCCACTCGTACACGACGGGCGGCACGAGCGGCTCCTGACGCCAGGCTTCCTCGTGGAAGCGCCCGGAGACCTCCGGCGACAGGTCGAAGAGCACGTTGCCGAGCATGAACGCGTGCGCCGCAGTGCGCTCCTTCTCCGGCACGGCGTCGACGAGCCGCGCGATCGCCGCGTCGAGCCGGCCTTCGCGCAGGAGCGGAAGGCTGGCGTCCTGCGCCCTCTCGTACGCCTGCCCCGCGACCTCGGCCCGCGCACGAAACGCCTCCATCGCGATGCGGATCGCGTCGGGATTCGGCGCGGGCGATTGAACCAGGAGCACGAACGCGAAGGAGAGCATCAGGGACCTCGTGAATGGAGCGCGAACGCCCAGCATGGCGCGCGTGGACGAAGCTGCAAGCCGCACCGTCCCGAGTTTCCGTCCACGCGCTCCACCCCCGTGCTCGACTCCAGCCCCCAACTGCGCGCGAGCACCCCACACCACTCCCTCAGAAGCCCGCTCGCACACCGCGCCTCCGCCTCACTCGTTGCTGAGAGCCCCTAGAACTCCGCGTTGGCAAGGGCCGGTCCTCCGGCCCTTGCCAACGCGGAGTCCGGAATGCGGAGCATCCGAATGTCTTCCGTTGCTCCCCTCTGCCCTGGATCTCCCCAGCCGGCAATTGCGCTCCCGACCGACCCCGCTCCCCACCCCACAAAGCCATCGACGACGCCCAGCGAACCCGCCAGACGTCGTCGACACAATCCATCGCACCCCCCCTCAAGCCAAATCAAACACCAGCACCTCCGCCTGCTTCGCCTTGCCGAACACCATCCGCGGCTCCGCCTCCACCGCAAGCCCATCCCCCTGCTCGAGCTTCACCCCATTCACCTCGAGCGCCCCCCGCGCGACTTGAACCCACGCATGTCGCCCAGGCCTGAGCACATGCTCCAGCTCCATCGCACCATCGAGCCGCGCAACGAGCAGCTCCGCGTCCTGACGGATCGCGAGCGAGCCATCTCGACCGCTCGTCGTCGCGACGGGCACGAAGCCGCCACGCTCGAGCGCCTGTGAAAAGTCCTTCTGCCCGTAGCGCGGCGTCTCGCCTGCCTTCGACGGCTGGATCCAGATCTGGAGCAAGTGCACGCGGTCCTGCTTCGACGCGTTGAACTCGCTGTGGAGCACGCCGCGGCCCGCGGACATGTACTGCGCTTCGCCCGGACGGATCACGGAGCCGTTGCCCATCGAGTCCTCGTGCTTCAGCTCGCCCTCGAGGACCCACGTGACGATCTCCATGTCGCGGTGACCGTGCGTGGGGAAGCCCATCGCGGGCTGCACTTTGTCTTCGTTGATCACGCGCAGCGAGCGGTAGCCCATGTGCGCCGGGTCGTAGTAGTCGGCGAAGGAAAAGGTGTGGCGGGCGACGAGCCAGCCGTGGTCGGCGTGGCCGCGTTCGTGGGAGCGGCGGAGATGGAGCATGGTGGGTTTCTCTCCCGTGGCCGCGTTCCGGCGCGGCGACGAAGGCGGAGAAGATGGGCGCGTAGGCGGGGTGTGCAAGGCGTCACTCGGGGGTAACGCTGGGGGGGCGACACTCGGGGAAGGGGTTGCGTGTGTTGGGGGTGTGGGCGGGGGCGGTTCAGCGCTTCCGGTCGTGGCACACGAGGTCGATCACGACGGCGCTCGCGAGCACGATGAGGTCATCGGCCGAGCTCGACACGTCGATTCCGTAGGTGTCCGTCCAGGAGAACCAGCGCTTCGAGACGCTTGCGACGACGTCGCCGTGGCGCTCGAACTGGTACTCGTGGTCCCAGAAGTCGCCGACGGCTTCGAGGTCGTTCGGGCCCGGCACGTCGACCTCGAACTTGCAGCGGAAGAAGGTGAAGAGCTCCTTCTTCACCTGCGCGACGACGCGGCCGTCCCGCAGGATTTCGTAGGTCGGCCCCCACGCGAGGAGGCGCTGGCGGATGAACGCGAGCTCGTTGCCGTCCATGTCCTGGAACGACAACTTGTCGCCGAGGCTGAGCGCGCGGCCGTCGACGTAGTACAGATCGCGCCCCTGCGCATCTTGCACGCGGAAGTCGTCGCCGAACGAGAGCCACTTCTGCTTCATCACGTAGCGCATGCAGGTCCTCCTCGATGGACGCGCGAGCCTACGCGTCGGCATCGCTCGTCATTCGATCGTTCGTCACACCAGAGCGTGCGCACCGCGGCTCCCGGAGGCTCGACGAGCGCGTGCTCGCGCCTCGCGACCTCCACACCGCGTGGGCATGAAGCGCGGAGCACTCGCGCCCCTCGTGGAAACGAGCGCGGGCCGCGCGTCGTCGCGCAGCCCGCCCTTTCGCTGACGCAGGTCGTCCAGCGCATCACTCCGCGTCGTGCTCGGTCTCACCGCGCGCGATCGCCTTGAACACGGGCAACATCGCTTCGCGGCGCGTCTGGCGCTGCGTGCGCGCGTCGCCGGTCTGCTTTTCGAGCTCGTCGTTCGGCGAGTCGAACAAGGACGCGTACGCGAACACGGCGAACCCGCGGAACTCCTGCAGCGCGGTCGCGAGCTGGCGTTTGTGCAGGTCGATGTCGCTCGAGTCGACGCGCAGCCCCATGACGACCGGCACGTCACGCGCGACAGCGCGCCACAGCTCGATGCGCTTCTGGAAGGTCGCGGGCTCCTTCGTGTAGTTCATCGGGTAGAGCGCGTCGACGAGGCCGTCCTTGACCCACGTGCGCACGTCCTGGAAGTGGTGCTCGAGCGCGCGCTCCGGCTCCGGACCCACGGCGGCGGAGAGCTCGACGTCGGGCTTCTCCTGGCGGACCTGGCGGCGGATCTCGCGCAGGAGATTCGTCACCTGCTCGGCGCGCCACGCGTTCCAACCCGCCTTGTCCTGGTCGGGCGTCTTGCCGGTCTCGCCGCGGAAGAGCTTCACCGTCTTCGCGTCGCGCGGGTAGTCGACGCCCGCTTCGACCTTGTCGTTGGGGAAGCGGATGTAGTCGAGGTGGAGCCCGTCGACGTCGTAGCGCGCGACGAGGTCGCGCATCACGTTCGAGAGGTAGCGGCGCACTTCGGGCAAGCACGGGTTCAAGCTGACGTAGAACTTGTCGCTGAACGGCTGGAGCTTCCCGTTCTGGTCGTACCAGAGCCACTCCTTGTGCTCGTTCCACACCTGGTGCGGGTCCGTCGGTGCGACGGTCCCCCACCACGCCGGCACGACGTTCACCCACGCCTTCAACTTGAGGCCGCGCGAGTGCGCCGCTTCGATCGCGGTCGCGAGCGGGTCGAAGCCCGGGTCGGCGAAGTGGAACTGCTCGGCCCAGGGCTCGTACGCCGACTTGTAGCTCGCCGTCGCGTTGCCGCGCACCTGGAACAGCATCGTGTTCATGCCGGCGAGGCGGCAGGCTTCGGCGGCCTTCTCGATGTCGTGCGCGTTCTGGTAGTCGAAGCGCGTCACCCACATCGCGCGCTCGACGGAGCGCGCCTTCGGCACGTTCGAGGGCAGGCGAATCGAGTTCGAGGTGTTGCAGCTCGGCGCGAACGCGGCTACAGCGAGGATCAGACAGAGGGAGAAGCAGGTCGTGATGCGTTGCATGGAGTCGCGGCAGGCGACGACGCGGCGCGCGTGGAATGAGCCCCTCGTACGGGACGCGCGAGCAAGAGTCCGAAGACGAACGCGATCGTGCTGCCGGCCGGAACATACCAGGGCCAGGCAAGGGGTTGAAGCATCCAGTCCGGCGGCGCGAGGCGGTCGCGGAGCACGGGCACGAGCGCTACGGAGTTGGCCCAGGGCAGCAGTGCGAGCGCCGCGACGAGCCAGCCGGTCGCGCGGAGCTCCCCGGCACGCGCGAGCGGGTCGCGCCACGCGGGTCGGAGGCGCAGCAGGCACCACAGGACGAAGCACACGATCGCGAAGCCCCAGCACACGCGCTCGGCGCCCGCGTCGTGGCGCGCGAGCGCGAAGACCCAGGCGACCGACAGGGGCGCGGACCACAGGAAACCGCTCCCCTCCGGCCGCCGCGGGAGCCACGCGAGGAAGAAGGAGGCGAGGAGCGCTCCCTGCGTCAGCCCGGCCGCGGCGAGCCCCATGTCCAGGATCGAGGGGAAGTCGCCGCGGATGCGCTTCATCGCGAGCGCACCGAGGCAAAGGACGGCGCCCGCGAGGAGCACGAAGACGCGCGCTGCGCGGACCCGGCGGCGCTCGTGCGCTTCTTCGGCGGGCGCGGCGCTCGTCGGCCCGGACGGAGCCCTCGCTGCCGGGCGCTCCTTCGGCGGGGCGTCGGTCCCGCGAGCTCCCCCCTCGGCGGCGCGGCGGCGGCGCGCGCTCCAGGGGTCGTAGAGGTTCGCGATCCCGGTCTGCGACAGCGCCGTGAGCACGCCCGCGAGCGTGCTGATCGCCGCGGCGAAGATCCCGGCGACGATCAGGCCCTTCCACGGGCTCGCGGCGTGCTCGACGACGAAGAGCGGCAGGATCCGGTCGCCGTTCTCGCGGTAAAGGAGGAGCGCGTCGCCTTCGAGCGGATGGCGCTCGTACCACGCGAACAGCGCGACGCCGAGGAACGCGACGAGGACGGTCACGAGGACGGACACGGAGCTCGCGACGAGCGCCTTGCGCGCGTCGCGGACGCTGCCGCAGCAGAAGACGCGCTGCGCCATCATCTGATCCATGCCATACGCGCCGATGCCGCCGAAGCTCGCGGCGAAGAGCGCCGCCCAGAACGTGAACGCCCGCGCTGGACTGCGATCGAAGTCGAGGACGTCGAACTTGTGCGCGTCGACGCCCACCTGGAGCACGCGCGCCCAGCCCGTATCGAGCTGGTTCACGACGCACAGAAGCGCCGTGATCGCCGCAGCGGTGAAGACGAAGAAGAGGACGAGGTCGGTCCACACGACGCTCGCCATGCCGCCGATCCACGTCCAGAGGACCGCGAACGCGCCGATGATCAGGATCGAGATCGCGAGCGAGGACAGGTGCGTCTTCGCAGCGAGCCCGGCGAGCTCGTCGTGGAGCAGCACCTCGAGCACGACCGCGGTCAAGTAGAGACGCGCGCCCTGCGCGAGCACACTGCCGAACGCGAAGAGCGCGCTCGTCACCTGCCGCGCGCGCGCACCGAGGCGCGCTTCGACGTAGTCGTACGGAGAGTAGATCTCGCGCTCGAACCACGCAGGCACGAGCAGCCACGCGACGAGAAGGCGCGCGGCGACGTTGCCGACGATCGCGATCTGGAGGTAGGTGAAGTTCCCGCCGGGCTGGAACACGAGGAAGGGCACGCTGACGAGCGTGAGCGCGCTGATCTCCGTGGCGACGATCGACGCGCTGACGGCCCACCACGGGAGCGTGCGGCCGCCGAGGAAGTAGTCGCGGATCGAGCCACGGCGACCCGCGATCCAGCCGAGGACGGTCGTCACGAGGAGCACGCCGGCGACGACGGCCCAATCGAGCGAGTTGAAGGATCCGGTGAGGGCGAGCACGAGGGGTTCGGGCAGCTTAGCGAGGCGAGGGAGGACGCGGCAGGCGGGCGAGGGACAACCGGGCGTGCGCGCGCCAAGCTTGGACCGTGTTCGCACGCGCGCCGACGCGACGTGGCGCAAGGGCGCGGCCTCCCTGCTGGTGGCACGCTGCACCGACGAGGGCCAAGTGCTCTGGAGGAGCTCCGGACGTCCTCCGGGCGCGCTCCGCTGATGCGTGGAGGTCGCCTCGTCCCGCCACGTCGAGCCGGACGGGCCTCACGGACGGCGTGCGCCGGCTCTCAGATCCGAGTGCTGCCCTCGCGTGCGGGTGCGCGGTGGGCGAGTAGCGCGAGCGCCGCGGCGCCGATCGCCGGAGCGGCGCGCAACGTCGAGGCGGTGAGGAACCCGCTGCGCAGCATGCCCCCCTCGAGGTAGTGCGTGCAGAGGACGAGCGAACCCGATTGCTCGATCCGGCGCGAGAGCTGTTCTTCCGTCCGGTCGCGAAGCACGTGCGCGAGCTCGTCGCGCGCGAACAGGCGCCCGATGTGCTGTCCGAGCACGATGCGGTCGAGCATCGTCCCCGGCCGCGGGTGCTTCGCGCGCGAGCCGGGCTTGTGTCCCGCATGCACGGCGCGGATGCGCTCGAAGCCAAGCTGCGCCAGCGCGTCCGATGCTTCCGCGAGCACCGCCAGCGCCTCGGCGTCGCCTTCGGCGGCGCGGCGCTCGGGCTGGTCGTCGATCGCGAGCGGCAGCTCGAGGCCGGCGCGCGCGGCGTACCGCTCGTTCATCGCGCGCATCGAGAGCAGCTCCTCGAAGCCGACGCCGGGCCGCGCTTCCATCTGCCAGGCCTTCTCGACCGTGCTCTTCAGCGCGTCGAGCCCGAGGATCTCGCCGCCGAGCTTGAACGCCTCGGCGACGCCCGTGCCCGAGCCGATGTAGTACGCGTTCTGCGCGCCGCGCAGGTGACCCTGCACGTCGCACTCCTCGCCCCACGCGCACGCCTCGCCGTCCGACGCCAGCGTTCGGATCGGGTGCACGAGCCGCAGACCTTCCGAGGCGAGCTCGCGCTCGAGCTGCGCGCAGAACTCGGGCATGCGCGGGCCGTTCTTCATCACCGCGACGCCGCGGCCGTCCTTCGTCTTCAACCCGGGCATGCACATGCCGAGGACGACGTCGCGTGTGCCCGCTTGCGACGCGACCGAGAGGATCGCGCCCGCGGCCGCCTCGACCCACATCTCGCCCTGCAGGACCTCGGCGTCGCTCGGCCGCATCTCGCCGCGCTGGAAGGCGACGAGCTGCTGGGCGACGGGCAGGGGCTCGAACCCGTCGAGCCGCTCGTAGCACGTGGCCGCGCTGGCGGGGCCGGTCGAGAGCGTGGGCGCGCCGCCCTCCGCGAGAAGGAGCACCTGGTGCGCCTTCACCTCGCTCGCGCCGCCGTCGACGCCGATCAAGAGCACGTTGTCGGGGAGCGTCGGCATGCGACGGGGCCTTGGAGCGGCCATTTCGGACCGTAGGGCGGGCGATGTCAAGGTGCGGCGATTCCAAGTGCGCATCGAATGCCGCGTCCGGTGACGCATACTGCGCGCGCCTCCAGAACCTCCGTGAGGAACCGGGGGCGTGTCCCCCACCGCGAAAGATCCCCATGTTCCATCGCATCGCCCGTGAAGCTCGGTCCGCGGCGCCGTCGCGGCGCGGCGCCGTCGGCAAGGGTTGCCTGATCGCGCTCGCCGTCGCCGCCGCGCTCGCCGTCCTCCTCGCCGTCGTCGGCATCGGCGGCTACAACGGCCTCGCCTCGTCGCAGGAGAACGCGAAGGCGAAGTGGGCCGAGATCGACAACCAGTACAAGCGTCGATTCGACCTCGTCCCCAACCTGGTCGAGACGGTCAAGGGCGCCGCAGACTTCGAGCGCGGGACGCTCGAGGCCGTCACCGAGGCGCGCGCTTCGGTCGGTCGCGCGCAGCTGCCCGCGAACCTGCCGACGGACTCGGCGCAGCTGCAAGCCTACCTCCAGGCGCAGCAGAGCCTCGGCGGCGCGCTCTCGCGCCTGATGGTCGTCGCCGAGCAGTACCCGGCCCTGCGCGCGACGGAGAACTTCAAGGACCTCCAGTCGCAGCTCGAAGGCACCGAGAACCGGATCGCGGTCGCGCGTCGCGACTACATCGACGCGGTCAAGACCTACAACACGAAGCTCGCGACCTTCCCGAGCAACGTGATCGGCGGCTTCTTCCGCTTCGAGCGGCTGTCGCAGCTCGAAGTCGACGCTTCCGAACGCGCGGTGCCGAAGGTCGACTTCGGCGGAAAGAAGTGAGGAGCTTCACCCCAGCCTGCATGCGCCTCGCGCGCGCGGCCAGCGCCGCGTTCGCGCGGGGGACGCTCGCTCCCGCGCGCGCGATCGTGCTCGGCTTGGTGGCGGTCGCCGCGCTCCTCGGGGCGCCGCATGGGGCATGGGCCACGGCCGCGATCGTCGCGACCGAGCCGGCTGCGGCCCCGGCGCTCGACGTCGACGTGCCGGCGAACGACGGCTGGGTCACCGACCTCGCGGGCTTGCTCACCGCGCCGGAGGAGCGCGAGCTCGAGGCCGCGATGGAGGCCTACAAGCGCGGCTCCGGCCACGACATCGCGCTCCTGACCGTGAGGGACCTCGACGGCCGCACGATCGAGGAGTTCGCGCTCGAGGTCGCGCGCGCGTGGAAGCTCGGCTCCGTCGAGACGAGCGACGGCGCGCTACTCGTCGTCGCCAAGGACGACCGCAAGCTCCGCATCGAGGTCGGCCGCGGGCTCGAGGGGACGCTCACCGACGCGCGCTGCGCGCAGATCATCCGCAACGACATCACGCCGCAGTTCAAGGCCGGCCGCTTCGGCGACGGGCTCCGCAATGGGATCGCCGCGATGCAAGCCGCAGCAGGCGGAGCGCCGGTGAACGTGCGTCGCTCGATCCCCGAGCCCGCGCCGAAGCTCGGCATCGATTTCGGCGGGCTCGCCTGCACGCTCCTCGTCCTCTTCTTCCTGCTGGCGATCCTGAGCCGACTCCGGCGCTACGGCGGCGGTTGGGCGACGGGGCGCAGGCCGGGCGGCGGCGTTTTCTGGGGCGGTCACTTCGGCGGCGGCGGCTTCGGTCGCGGCGGCGGGGGCGGCGGCTTCAGCGGCTTCGGCGGCGGTGGCGGGTTCAGCGGCGGCGGTTCCTCGGGGAGTTGGTGATGACGAACCCCTTCGCGATCCTGCTCCAGACCGGAGCGACCGAGTTGTGGCCTGAAGAGAGCCACCCGTGGCTGCACCTGCTCGCGCGCTTCGGGCCCTACGCGCTCGGCGCGGTACTCGCGTTCCTCGTCGTGCGCGCGCTCGTGCGTCAGCGCCGCTACCGCGCGGTGTCCGTGCTCGGCGAGCGCGATCAAGCCGCCGTGCACGCGGCGCTCCTCGACGCGGAGAAACGCACCGTGGGCGAGATCGTGCCCGTGGTGCTCGAGCGCTCGGACGACCACGCGGGCGCGCGCTGGGCGTGCGCGCTCGTCACGCTGCTCGTGTTCAGCTTCCTGCTCGAAGCGCACCTGTCGTGGATGCAGCCGCACTGGCTCTTGCTCGAACAGCTCGGGTTCGGGGCGCTCGGATACGGACTCGCGTGGTTACTGCCCGACTTGCAGCGCACGTTCGTGTCGGAGGGGCGCGCGACCGAGATGGCGGAGGAACAGGCGCTGCTCGAGTTCCACCGGCTCGGCCTGCACCGCACCGAAGCGCGGACCGGCGTGCTGCTCTTCGTCAGCCTGTTCGAGCGCCGCGTGATCGTGCTCGGCGACGAAGGCATCGCGTCCAAGGTCGGCCAGGAGCACTGGGAGGCGACGCGCGAGCACGTGCTCTCAGGCATCCGCCGCGGATCGCTCGCGCACGGGCTCGTGGAGGGCATCCGGACCTCGGGTCAGGTGCTCGCCGAACACCACCCGTGGACGAACGGAGATCGCAACGAGCTTCCCGATCGCTTGATCGTGCGGCGGCGCTGAAGGCGCGCGGAGCGCAGGGCGGGAGCGCGCCGTCGATCAGGTCGCCGCTTCACGGTCGACGACGAGTCGAACACCCGCGTGAGCGCACAAGAAGCTCGCGGGCCACGCCGGATCGTTCGCGGTATCGAGCGTCCGCCGGACGAGCGCTCGCTTCTTCGCTCCGAACGCGAGCACGCGCACCGCGCGCGCCTCGAGGATCGTCGCCACGCCCATCGTGATCGCGTGGGTCGGGACGTGCTCGAGACCGCCGAATTCCGCCGCTGCGTCCTCGCGCGTCCACGGATGGAGCTCGACACGTCGCGTGCGGGACGCGCGCGTCGAACCGGGCTCGTTGAAGCCGATGTGACCGTTGCGCCCGATGCCGAGCAGCTGGAGGTCGATCCCGCCCGCGTCGCGGATCGCGCGCTCGAACGCATCGCAGACGCGCGGGAGCTCCTCGACGCGCACCGGATGTCCCGCCTCGAACCCATCCGGGAAGCAGACTCGATCGAGCGCGATGCCCGCGGGCACGAAGAGCTCGCGCTCCATCCACGCGCGGAACGACCGCGGGTTCGTCGGCGCGAGCCCGCAGTACTCGTCCAGGTTGAACGTCCGAACGCGCGACAGGTCGAGGCCCTCCTCGCGCCGCAGTCGCGCGAGCTCCGCGTAGACGCCCGTCGGCGTATTCCCCGTGGCGAGGCCGAGGACCGCATCGGGCCGCCGGCGCACGAGGCCGGCGATCTCGCGCGCCACGTCGCGCTCGGCGGCAGCGCGAGACTCGAAGACCTGCATCTCCATGCGTTCGAGCTCGTTCACGACGGTGGGGTGGGCTTCGAATCCGTCAGGAAGGCTGCACGGTGCTCCGCGAGATGCGCTGCAGCTCCGGAGCGGTGTTGAACTCGAGCCAGTAGCGGCCGAACGCGACGAACATCTCCTGCAGCGCGTCGAACGCGACGGGCTTCACGAGGTACGAGTTGCACCCCGCGTCGTAGGCTCGATCGACGTCTCCTTGCTCCTTCGACGAGCTCAAAATGATGACCGGGATGCGGCGCGTGTCCGCGCGCGCGCGCATCCATGTGAGCAAGTCGATCCCGCTGCCGCCGGGCATCTTCAGGTCGAGGAGGATCATCGAAGGGATAGGGTTTGCAGCGCGATCAGCGTACGGCAGTTCGCCGGTCAGGTACGCGCGCGCCTGAGCGACGCTGCCCGCGCTCCGAACTTGGAGCGCGAGGCCCGCTCGCCGCAGCGCGCGCTGCACCAGGACGACGTCGTTCGGGTCGTCCTCGACGAGGAGGAGGGTCGTGTTCTCGGCCTTCATGACCAGTCGCTGTCGACGAAGTTGGGGGTGGCGAGGTTCATGAACGGTGGCGTGGAAGTGGGAGTTCGATCCAGAAGCGGCTGCCTTCGCCCGGCTGCGACTCGACGCCGGCGCGCCCGCCCATTCGTTCGGCTGCGCGGCGGACGATGGCGAGGCCGATGCCGGTGCCCGGGTACTCGTCGTGGGGATGAAGACGCTCGAACGCGCGGAAGATGCGCTCTTGGTGTTCAGGTGCAATGCCGATGCCCTGATCCTCGACCCAAAGGCGCACGTTGCCCGCGCTGGTCTCCGTGCGGATGCGGATGCGCGGCGCGACGCCTGGTCGCACGAACTTCGCCGCGTTCGTGAGCAGGTTCGAGACCGCTTGAACGAGCGTTGGACGGTGCCCGAGCATCGGGCTGAGGTCGCGGGCGATCTCGATCTCGGCGCCCGAAGCGTCGAGCACTGCGTGGACGAGATTGCGGGCCTCGCGCACGACGTCCGCCGTCGAGATCGGCTCGAGCACGATCTCCGTCTTGCCCATGCGGCTGTACG
Source organism: Planctomycetota bacterium (assembly GCA_016714045.1). GTDB lineage: Bacteria > Planctomycetota > UBA1135 > UBA1135 > JADJNY01. The sequence continues at coordinate 317,861 of JADJNY010000004.1, forward strand.
CCAAGAGGTCGAGCAGCATGCGGTCCATGCGCTCGGCCGCCGAGGTCATCCGCGCGAGGTAGTCCATGCCCTGCACGTCGAGCCGATCGCCGTAGTCCTCGATGACGGCCGTGCCGAGCCCCTGGATCGCGCGGAGCGGAGCGCGCAGGTCGTGAGAGACGGTGCGGACGTAGCTCTCGAGCTCCTCGTTCACCTCTGTGAGCTCGGCCGTGCGCTCGAGGACGCGCTGCTCGAGCTCCTCGGCGTTGCGCCGCACTTTCTCGTGCAGACGGATCTGGAGCAGCCCCACCGCGAGCAGGCGCGCGATCTCCTGGCCGAGCTCGCGATCGCTCGTCGTGGGTCCCGCGCGGTCGGCGAAGCACAAGTTCAACGTGCCGAGCAGTTGGCCCTGCGCGAGGAGCGGGATCGCCGCGAGCGATCGCACGCCTTCTCGGATGAGTTGGGCGTAGTGTGCACTCTGGTCGCTGCTCGCTTCGAGGTCGATGACCTGGAGGGCGGGACGACTCCGCATCGCCTCGATGTCCCGGGACGGCGTGGACTTCGATTGCAGCGTCCGTCCCGGAAGGAGCTGGGTCGGGACCGCGGAGTCGACCGCGGAGAGCACGACGGAGTCGGTCTGCTCGTCGATCAGCGCGACGCTCGCCCGCGGACATTGGATGGACGTGCGCGTCGCCGAGAGCGCGCTCGCCATGAGCTCCGAGCTCGACCGCGAGTGGAGGATCGCGCTGCCGATCTGGTTCAAGGTCGCGAGCCGCTCGGAGAGGCGACGATGCTCTTCGGCGCGGGCGCGGAGCTGCTCGTCGAGGAGCACTTGCTGCAGCCCGACCGCGAGCAGGTCGGCGACTTCGCGCAGGAAGTCGAGCTCGACGGCCTCGAGCCGCCCCGTGCGCTCGCGCCCGACGCACAGAACACCGATCAAGCCGCCCTGCAACGCGATCGGCGTCGCGGTATAGCTCCGGATCCCATCGCCGAGCAGCGGCCCCAGAGTCGGACACTCGGGAACGTGCGCCGACACGTCCTCGACGCACCACGGACGGCCCTCGCGGAGGCTGGAAGTGGGGCCGAGATAAAGCTCGGACACGGGCCCGCGTCGCCCCGCCGGAAGCGAGGAGGGTCCCCGCGTCACGGCCGCGATGATCTCGTAGTCGAGGCCGGCCTCGTCGAAGAGGAGCACGCTCGCGCGCTGGCAGTCGAGGACCTCGTGGATGCGCTCGATGGACGTGAGAGCGATGCCCTGCGCGGAACGCACTTCGAGGATGCGGCGACCGATGTCGTTCAGCGTGGAGAGGCGCGCGGTGAGGTCGCGCTCGCGCTCGTGCAGCCGCAACTGCTCCATGGCGAGCGCGAGCATGTCCGCGACCTCTTGTACGAAGTCCTCCTCCGCCTCCGGCAGCCCACCCACGCGATCGAGACCGACGTTTAGCGTGCCGAGGAGTCGGCCGTGGAGCACGAGCGGCGCGAGCACGATGGCACGCAGCCCTTCCTCTTGCAGCTCGCTCACGCGAACGGGTCGCGGATCCAGCGCGGCGAGGTCCTCGAACGTGGTCAGGATGCCCGCGCGCAACCGCGAGGCTTCGTGGAGCGCCAGGACCTGCGCCGCCGAAGCGCTCCCCACCGGCACCCGAGTCGCCGTCCGGGTCGCGACCGCGATCAGGCGTCCCGACTGAACGTCTGGATCGAGCAGCATCACGCTCACGCGCGAACACCGAACCTGGGTCAACACGCGATCGACGGCGGCGCCGGCGATGCCCTCGATCGTGTCCGAGGCCAGGATCGCGCGACCGATCTCGTGCAGGGTCTCGAGGCGCTCCGTGAGGCGTCGGCGCTCGGCCTCGACGCGCGCGTGATCGATGACGACGCCCGCGAGGCTCGCCGTGAAATCGAGGAGCATCGACTCGCGGTGGCTCGGCTCCCGTGGCTCGCGCCAGTACATCGAGATGGACCCGAGGATGTCCCCGCGGACCGAAACCACGGGGTTCGACCAAGCGGCGCGGACGCTCTCGCGCTCGAACAGGCCCACGAGTGTGTTCGTCAGCGGATGCTCGTTCACGTCGCGGACGATGACTCGATCGCGAGTCGCGCACGCCTGCCCGCAAGGACACGTGCCGATCCGCACCTCCACGCCGTCGACCGCCCGGGCGAACTCCCGCGAGAGCGAAGGGGCCGCGGCGAAGCTCAGAGTGCGGCCGTCCTGGGCCTTGATCAGCGCCGCGCCGCGCATGCCGATCATCTGCCGCTCCATGCCCTGCAGGAGCGCGGAGAGCGCATCTTCGAGCGGAGCGTCCTCGAGGACGAGCCGCATGACCTGCTGGTGGGTGGCGGCGACGCCCTGAGCCTGAGTGCGCTCGATCGCGAGCGCAGCGAGGTTGGTCGCGATCTCGAGCAGTTGGTGCTCGCGTGCGCTGGGGCGCCGGCGCTGCCTCCAGTACATCGCGAACGTGCCGAGAACTTCACCCTCGCCGTTCAGGATCGGCTGGGACCAGCCCGAGCGGAGGCCGTGCTTCGAGAGGAGCGGCCAGAAGTTGGTCATCAGCGGATCCGACGCGAAGTCCTCGCTGATGCACAGCTGCTTGGTGTAGCTGGCGTGTCCGCACGTGCCGCCGTTCGGCTCGATCAGCAGGCCGTCGAGCGCTGCGAGGATCTCCGCGTGGAACGATGGGCCGGCCGCGGGATGCAGGTGCACGCCGTCGACGTCGCGCAGCAAGATCCCGGCGATCATCCCGGGCACTTGGCGCTGGATCCCCGTGACGAGGACGTCGAGCACCTGCTCCAGCGGGTTCTCGTCCAAGATCCTGCGCAGCGTCTCGCGCTGTGTGTCCTCGATCCAGCGCGTGTTCCGGCGCGCGAGCGCGAGGCCCGCGAGGCTCGCCGCCGTCTCGAGCACTTCGCATTCGGAGCGCGACGGCTCGCGTGACGCGTCGAAATAGAGGGCGAAGGTCCCGTGCACGTCGCGCTCAGGCGATAGGATCGGCTGCGACCAGATCGCGCCGACTCCGTACGCGGCGAGCAGCTCGCGGAACGGCAACATGCAGGGGTCGGTCGGGATGTGAGCGCTGATGACGCGCTCCTTGAACCAAGCCGCGGCTCCGCATGCGCCGCCCTGCGGACCGATCGTCAGGCCGTCGACCTTGGCGCTGAGGCCCGGATCGAGGTCGGGGGCGCTCGTTGCGTGAAGATGCTGTCCGTCCTGGTCGACAAGAAGGATCGACCCGCGCGAGCCGGGGATCTGCGCTTGGATGCTCCGCAGGATCTCTTCGAACAGCGTGTCCTCGGGCAGCCCCTCCAAGATCCGACGCAGGAGCCGCTCTTGGATCGACTGCAGTTCCGCAGCGAGCTTCTGCGCCGTGACGTCCTGGACGAGCGAAAGGACGGACAGGAGCTCGCCCTTCTCGTCCCGCAAGAGCGAGTCGTGCCAGGTACACTGCAGCGTGCGGCCCTGCTTCGTCCGCACGCGCGCCTCGTGCACGCTGCGGTCGACGCCCTGCGCTTGCATCCGCGCGAGCGTGACGGCGATCTCGCTCTCCGCACCGGAGAGGAATTCGAACTCCTCGTCGGCCGCGCGCCCGATCACGTCCGCGCTCTTCCAGCCGAAGAGTCGCTCCGCGCCATCGGACCAGCGGACGATGCGCAGGTCCCGGTCCCACTCGATCAGGGCGAGGGGCGAGTTGTCGACGTGGGCGTCGAGACGCTTCAACGCGTGCTGCAGCTCCCGTTCGACGCTGCGCAGCCGCGTGACGTCGATGTTCACGCCGGTGACGCCTGTGATGCCGCGCTCCGTGCGCACGGGCGCCAGCACTGCGTGGAAGTACCGCTGGACTCCGTCGATCGTTCGCTCGAACTGTGCCTCGACGGTCTCGCCTTGAATGGCGCGGCGGTGGTTCTCGCGCCAGAAAGCCTCGATGTCGGGCGGATAGCCGAGCTCGGGCACCGTGCGACCGATCATGCGGCCGTTGGCGCGCAGGTCGGTAGCGTTCTGCATGCGGACGCGGCCTTCCAGGTCCTGCACCCACACCTCGAACGGCAGGCTCTCGAGCGTCGCCGACAACGCGGCTTCGCTGCTCTCGGCGCGCAGGCGCGCCGTTTCCTCCGCGGCGAGCGCCCGCCGCGAGCTGCGGTGGAGGAGCACGAGCGGGAGCGGGATGAGGACGAGCGTGATCAGGCCGAGCGCGATCCACCACGGGAGCGTCGCGGCGTGGACCTCGGCGTCGATGTCCGCCGTGGGCGTCATCGAAACGAGCGTCACGCCCTTCGCGCGCGAGCGGCCGATCGCGGCGATGAAACCTTCGCCCTCGACCTGAATCTCATCGCACCAGAGCACCTCGTTCTCCAATACCTCGCCGAGCCCCTTCTTCCCTCCGCCGGCCGGGTTCAGCGGCAAGTTGGACCACGAAGCACCGACGAGCTCGGGGCGATGCGTGTGCAGGAGGATCCGCTCGTTTGCATCGAGCACGACGAGCCGCGAAGACTCGAAGCGCCGGAGCTGCTCGAAGTTCTGCTGCAGGACCAGGAGCCCCGCGTGGTCGAGCGTGGCGCCGGGTTGGGAATCGACGAGGGACAGCCGGGCCTGGATGCCGTGGACGGCGGACTCCTGGCTGCGCACCATCAGCTCGGCATGGCTGCGCTCGAGCGCGAGGATGCCGACCGTCAACGAGAGGACCAGCGCGAGGATGCCGGCGCCGAGCGCCAGCCGAGTCGAACGTCCGACAGCGTGCGTGACGACGTCCGACGTGCCCTGGGTCATGGTCGATAGGCTACCGGCCCGGTGTCCGCTCGCAACGAGTCGGTGCGCGTTCCGAGCGATTCGCGGGCACGAACGCACTTCGGTCCTCGCCCCTCCAGCCCGTGCGGCTCCACGTGCGTTCGCAGGAGCTCGGCTCCCCCGCCCGGGGCGGGGCCGAACATGTGCACTCGCTCGACCTGAGTCGCCCGCGACGGAAGGCGGTCCTTCGTGGCAGCTCCGTGCGCGCTCGAAGGCGTTCGACTGTAACCGTCCGGCGAACCCCATCAGTTTCTCGGCGTCGCGGCCGCGAAGCTGTCGGTCATGGACCGTCGGTTCGGCTCCTCTTCCTTACTCGGGGCTGTGCCGAGCACGGGCACGTGCGCGACCAGACGCGCCCGCGTTGGAACGCGGTCCTCCGAGGGAGCTCCGTGTGCGTCCGCGGGAGCTTGGCTCCCACGCCCAGTTCGGGACCGAGCAGGTCCACGCGCTGGGCTCGCCGCACCCGCGATGGACGCCCGTCGCGACCCGCGAACGTGTCGCCCGTGCACCGAGGGAGAGCCCCCCAGAAACGCCGCGCGCCGCCCGGGCCATGAGCCGAGGCGGCGCGCTGGGCCGAGGCTGGACGCGGGGTCAGCCCAGGTTGCGGCTCAGGTAGTCCTGCATCGTGAACGCGACCAGGATCGCGAACCACACCACCGAGGAGCCCACCATGATCCAGACGATCTTCTTCGACCACAGGACGTGCATGAAAATCAGCACGACGAGCGTGGCCTTCGTGATCGCGATCAGGAGCGCCACGATCGTGTTGTAGGCGCCGAGGTCCATGCTCGCGGTCCAGACCGTGAGGAACGTCAGCGCGAACAGGAGCGCGATGACCGTGAAGTACATCTTCAGGGACACCACGTGGACGTGGTGGCCGCCGTGGCCGTGGGCCGGGCTGTGATCGTGACCGCTCATCAGTGGTGCCCTCCGAAGTGGTAGCCAAGGAGGTAGATCATCGGGAAGAGGAAGATCCACACGATGTCGACGAAGTGCCAGTAGAGGCCGGACATCTCGAGCGCGTCGTGGTGCTCGGGGACGAACTCGCCCTTCTTCGCGCGCAGGAAGATCCAGGCCATCAGGCCGGCCCCCACGATCATGTGCGCGGCGTGGACGCCGGTCATCGCGAAGTAGAGGAAGAAGAAGATCTTCGCGTGCGGGATCTCCTCGGGGTGGGCCTGGAAGAACGGCGACACGTGCGCGGGGTCGGACATGAACGTCGGACCGGGCACGAGGTGGTGCTCGAACTTCTCCGCGTACTCGAAGTACTTGACGACGAGGAACGCGAGGCCGAACACGATCGTGAGCACGAGCATGATCAGCTGCGTCGGCTTGCTCCCCGTCGCGCCTCCGCGGACTGCGAGCGCCATCGTCAGCGACGACGCGAGCAGGATCGCGGTGTTCGTCGCTCCGAGCGGCACGTTGAGCAGGTTGCTCGCGTGCGCAAACGCGTCCGGATACAGGTTCCGGTACACGATGTAGGCGATGAACAGGCCGCCGAAGAACATCACCTCCTGGACGAGGAAGGCCCACATGCCGTAGACGGCCGAGTCCTTCTGTTGCTCCAGGTCGTCGAAGTGATGAGCGAGGCCCGGGTGGTGGGCGTGCCCGTGACCGGAGTCGCCGTGGGCCCCGTGGTGGGGAGCGGCGACGGGGGCTGCGTGTGCGCTAGTGGACACCGTGAGCTTCCTTGCCGGAGTACATCTCGTGGTAGGCGTACGCCTCTTGCGTCACGCGGGGCGTGACCTCGAAGTTGTGCGGGATCGGCGGCGTCTGCGTCTCCCACTCGAGGCCCGTGGCGCCCCAGGGGTTCTTCTCCGTGACGACCTTGCCGAACTTGAGCGACCAGATCAGGTTCACCGCGGCGAGCAAGTAGCCCGTGCCGAGCACGACCGCACCCGCCGAGGAGAGCACGTTGAGCACCTGGAACTCCGGCGCGTACGCGTGGTAGCGACGCGGCATGCCCATGTACCCGACGATGAACTGCGGGAAGAAGGTCATGTTGAACCCGACGAAGATGATCAACGCCGCGAGCTTACCCGTGAGCTCGTTGTACATGCGGCCGAACATCTTCGGCCACCAGTAGTGGAGCCCGCCGAAGAAGGCCGTCACCATCCCGCCCACCATCACGTAGTGGAAGTGGGCCACGACGAAGTAGTTGTCGTGCATGTGGATGTCGAGGCCCATGGCGGCGAGGAACAGGCCCGTCACGCCGCCGATCAGGAAGAGGCCGAAGAACGCGAGCACGTAGAGGAACGGCGTCGCGAACTCGACCGAGCCCTGATACAGCGTCGCGGTCCAGTTGAAGATCTTCACGGCAGTGGGCACGGCGATGAGCACCGTCAGCACCGAGAAGACGAGGCCCGCGTAGGCCGACTGACCGCTGACGAACATGTGGTGGCCCCACACGAGGAAGCCCAGCACCGCGATCGCGAGCGACGAAAAGGCCACGAAGCTGTAGCCGAAGATGCGCTTGCGCGAGAAGGCGGCGACGAGCTCGCTGATCACGCCCATCGCCGGCAGGATCATGATGTAGACCGCCGGGTGGCTGTAGAACCAGAACATGTGCTCGAACAGGATCGGGTCGCCCCCCACCTTCGGGTCGAAGATCCCGATGTGGAAGATGCGCTCGAGCGCGAGCAGCAGCACGGTGATCGCGAGCACGGGCGTCGCCAGCACGTTGATCAAGGCCGTCGCGTACGACGCCCAGATGAACAACGGCAAGCGGAACCACGTCATCCCCGGCGCGCGCATCGTGTGCACGGTGACGAGGAAGTTCAGGCCCGTCAGGATCGACGAGAAGCCCGTGATGAACACCATGATCGCCGTCTCGGCCACGCGGGTGTTCGAGTACGTCGAGCTGTACGGCGCGTAAAACGTCCACCCCGTGTCGACGCCGCCCGTGGCCGCGACGAAGAGCGTCAGCAGACCGCCGACGACGAAGATGTACCAGGACAGCAGGTTGAGCTTCGGGAACGCGACGTCACGCGCTCCGATCATCAACGGCAGGACGAAGTTACCCAAGACACCCGGCACGCCCGGGATGAGGAAGAAGAAGATCATCACCGCGCCGTGCATGGTGAAGATCTTGTTGTACGTCTCCGACTCCAGCACGTCGCCCTGCGGCGTGAGCAGTTCGGCGCGGATCATCATCGCGAACAGGCCGCCGATGGCGACGAAGAACGCGACGGTGAGGAGGTAGAGGATCCCGATGCGCTTGTGGTCGACCGTGAACAGCCACGACTTCCAGCTGTAGTCGTAGTTCAGGTACGTCTCGCGGTGCTCGGGCGCCGCGATCTTCGCGTGCGGCGCGGCGACGGCTTGGGCGCTCACTGCTTGCCTCCGCCCTGAGCCTTCAGGGACTTGATGTAGGCGACGAGTTGCATGATCTCTTCCTCGCCGACCTGGCCTTCATAGGTGTTCATGACGGGCTGGAAGCCCTTCACCACCTTCGCGAGCGGCTTGAGGATCGACTCGCGGATGTACTCGTCGTTCACGACGGCTTCGCCGCCGCCTTCGAGCGCCACCTTCGTCCCGTAGACGCCGGCGAGCTCGGGTCCGCGCTGCCCCGCGCCGGCCATGTGGCACGTGACGCAGCGCAGGTTCTCGAACAGCTTCTGGCCCGCGACTTCGGGCGCTTCGCCCGTGTTGCCGGACAGCCAGCGCTGGTACTCCTCGGGCTCGAGCACGTAGCACTCGCCGATCATCCCGGAGTGCTTCGTGCCGCAGTACTCGGCGCACTGGATGTGGTACTTGCCGGGCTTGGTCGCCTGGAACCACATCTCGGTATAGCGGCCGGGGACCGTGTCCTTCTTCAAGCGGAAGGCCGGGATCCAGTAGCTGTGGAGCACGTCCTCCGAGGTCATCGTGAGTCGGATCGCGCGTCCGACCGGGATGTGGAGGTCGTTGATCTCCTTCTGGCCCGTCGGGTGCTGAACCTTCCACATCCACTGCTTGCCCGAGACGTAGAAGTCCATCACGTCCGGCGGCGGCTTGGCGGCGTAGAAGTAGACCTTCGCGCCCCACGCGAAGATGCCGATCGCGAGCACGCCGGGGATGAACGACCAGAGCAACTCGAGGCGCAACGAGCCCTCGATGTTGCCCGGCGCGACCCCCGGACGACGGCGATAGCGGATCGAGAGGAACAGGGCCGCGGCGAAGATGCCGACGGTGACCACCGTGCTCAGGATCACGAGGAACCAATACAGCGCATCCACCTGCGGCGCGAACGTCGAGGCAGACGGGGGTGTCAGGGGGAGTTCTTGAAGCATGTTGGGCTCAGCCTCCTGCCTGCAACCGCGCCGCCGCACGCTCGCGTCGCAGATTGATCACCATGTAGGCGATCAGTGCGAGCACGGTGAGCACGGAGAGCGCCCTCACCGTGTTCACGACGGCGAAGCTGTACTTGCCGCTCAGCGGGTCGTAGTGGTAGCAGATCCAGAGGAACAGCTGGTCGGCGATCGTGCCGACCTTGCCGTTGGACGAATCGACGATCGAGAGGCGCAGGTCGCGCGGCAGGAAGCGGATGCCGTAGAGGTACTTCGAGACCGTGCCTTCCGGCGTGGCGACCACGACGCCGGCGGCATGCGCGTATTGCTCGATCTCGTAGTCGTAGCCGTAGCGGAAGCCGACCTTCGACGTCAGCGCGTCGACGGACGAGTTGTGCCACGCGCGGTCGCTGCTCTCGCCCTCGGCGGGTGCGGTGTTCTGCGCGGGATCGGCGCAGAGGAAGTGCCACGCGCTCGCGGCCTCCGGCTTGCCGAGCAGCTCGAGGTACGCGGCCTTCTTCTCGCGAGCGAGCTCCGGCTTCTCGAGCGGGTTGATCGAGAACGTGACGATCTCGAAGTCGCGGCCAGGCTCGAGGCTCATCTCCTTCAAGCCGTCGACGAGGCCGTTCAGCACCTGCGTGCAGAGCTGCGGGCAGCCGAAATAGACCGGCGTGACGAGGACCGGCTTCTTGCCGAAGTAGTCCCCGAGCTCCACCGAGCGCCCCTCTTCGTCGAGGAAGCGCAGCGAGAGGTCGAGCTCCGCGCCGAGCTTCTGGTCGAACGCGACCGATTCGCGAATGCGCGCGACGTGCTCGGGGTCGCCGGCCAATACCGGCGCCGCGCCGAGGGTCAACGCCACGAGGGCGCACGCGCTGCGGATCAGGTGCTTCATGAGGGGACCGGCGACGCCTGGCGTCAGCGCTTCTTCTCCGCGACCGGGAGCCCCTTCTGCAGGGTGAGCTCGATCGCCTTCTCGATGGGGATGTGAACGAGCTTGGATTCCTTGTCGACCCAGCCGTAGGTGGAGAGCTGGTCGTGCTCGCGCGCGTGGAGCGCCGACAGGGTCTGCGCCGTGAAGTACGTGCCCGCGGCGGGGTTCGCCTCGCTCTTGCCGGCGAGGAACTGCCCCTTCGCGTCGCGCGCCGTCTCGAGGCGCGGCTCGGGCGGCAAGGGGCGCTCCGTCGCGAGCGGGTGCTCGATGTTGTTCGCCAGCGGCACCGGCTGCTGCATGAACCAGTGGATCAGCAGGTTCATCGCGTAGAAGCTGCCGGCGCAGACGATCGCGAGGAAGATGAGGAACTGCACGAGCGGCGCCGCGTGGGCGTCGGTGCGCTCGTGGTCGTTGCCGAGGGCTTGGGTGGTGTGCTTCACGAGGTTGCTCTAGTGGTGCGCCGCGTGGGCTTCCGCGTGGATCATCTCCACCTGGTTGTTCGTGATCGGGCGGGCTTTCATCAGCCACGCGAACAGCGCGACCCAGAAGCCACCGATGGCGAAGGGCATCGCGAGGTCCATCCAGTGCGGGCCATGGAAGCCGTCGTGGTGGAACGCGGGACCGATCTGCCAGTAGAGGTCGAAGTGGCGCGCGACCAGGACGATCACGGCGACGCCGACGAGCAGGTGCGCCTGCTTCTTGATCTTGCGCTGCATCAGGAGCAGGAACGGCAGGAACCAGCCGAGCACGACGAGCGCGATCGCGACGTTCTGCCAGCCGTGCCCCGTGCGGTGCAGGTACCACGGCGTCTCCTCCGCAATGTTGCCCGACCAGATGATCAGGTACTGGGAGAAGCTCGTGTAGGTCCAGAACATCGAGAACGCGAACATGAGCGTTCCGAGGTCGTGGAAGTGCGCAGAGGAGAAGAGCTTCCCGAACTGCTCGTCCTTGCGCAGCCAAGCGCAGATCAGCACGGCGAACGCGAGCGTCGAGATGCCCTGGCCCGCGACGAAGATCACGCCGTACATGGTCGAGAACCACTCCGGCTCGAGCGACATGGCCCAGTCGATCACGGCGAACGTGACCGCGAGCACGTGCAGGATGATCATCGGGCCCGCGAGGAAGCGCACGCCGCTGTCGGCGTTCTGATCGCCGGTGACGTCCTTCTTCTTCGCGCGGCTGGTCAGGAACCAAGCGCAAGCGAGCCAGATGCCGAAGTAGACGAAGATGCGCGTCGTCCAGCCGCCGGCGTTCAGCCAGAACACCTTCTTGTGCATCAGCGCGCTGTCCATGGCGCCCGGGCGCGACCACGGGTAGAGCTCCTGCATGTTCATCCAGATCGGAAGGAACAGGAGCAGCATCAGCGGCAGCGTGCCCATGCCCGACTGCAGGATGCGCTCGAGGCGCACGCCCCAGCGGCCCCCGGTCAGGTAGTGCAGGATCGCGAACGCGAGGCTGCCGAGGGAGAGGCCGAGCCAGAAGAGGTACGCGTAGAGGTACGACTGCAGGAACTGCAGCTTGTTGCCTTCGACGTTCTGCGCGAGGCCGAGGCCGACGCCGATCGCACCGAGGACGCCGACGCCGATCCCGATCTTCATCAGGCTGTCGAGACGTGCGCGCGAGGATTCGCTGATCGTGTTCATGAGCTTGGATCGCGGCTCAGCGGCCGTGCTGCGTCTCGGGGGTCTGGCCTTCGGTGCGCGGCTTCGGGTGATCGAGCTCGTCGCGGTGCTCGGCCGGGACGTCCGCGACCGTCGCGTTCTGGGAGAGCTGGAGCGCGCGGATGTACGCCACGATCGCCCAGCGGTCCTCGACCTTGACGCGGTCCTTCTGATCGATCATCGCGCCGAAGCCGTTCGTGATGACGTCGAAGAAGTAGCCCGGGGGCGACTTCTGCAGTCGATCGATGTGGTACGAGGGCGGGCGCTTCATCCCGCGCTGGACGATCATGCCGTTGCCGTCGCCGACGCTGCCGTGGCACGGCGTGCACTGGATCTGGAAGCGGTCGCGACCGCGCGCGAGCATGCGCTGCTGCCATTCGCCGCCGCCGCCGAACGCGTCAGCGAGCGCCGCGGGGAACGTCTCCGCCGGCTTGCCGTCGACTTTGCCGAGATAGAGGTGCTCGTCCTCCATCAACTGGCCGCGCGCCACGGTCCCGGGCACGAGCGGCCGCGCCGAACGCTGGTCCTTGAAGAGCGCGGAGCGCGTGAACGGCTTGTGCTTGGGCTGGTCGTGCATGTCCTGGCGACAGGACGCGACGCCCAGCGCGAGGAGCGCCACGAACGCGGCGTGGTGGAGCTTCAATGCGGCACCTCGTCGACGGAAAGAGCCTTCTGTTCGGCGAGGAAGCGCCGAGTTTCGTTGAGGTCGAACTTCGGGTCGCGCGACAGCACGATGAAGAAGAAGCGATCGCTGGAGCAGCGCGCGAACTTCTCCACGTTGAACACCGGGTGGTAGGGCTGAGGGAGCCCGTTCAGGATGATCATCCCGAACACCGCGGTCAGCGACGCGAACAGGATCATCGTCTCGAAGGTCGGGACGACGAACGCCTGCCAGCTGTTGAAGGGTTTGCCGCCGATGTTCAGCGGGTACTCGAGCACCGAGACCCAGTAGCACAGGCCGAAACCGGTCAGCACGCCGATGAGGCCCCCCATGAAGACCATGTGCGGCACGTAGTTCTTGTACCCGAGGATCTCGGGCAGGCCGTGGAGGGGCGTGGGCGTGTAGGCCTCGATCTCGGTGAGTCCGCGAGCACGGGCGGCCTTCGCGCAGGCGAAGAGCGCGTCCTTGTCGTCGAACTCGGCGAGGTAGCCGTAGATCGGTGCTGCGTTCGCTTGGGGGGAGCTCATGGCGCGGACCTCAGTGGTGCGCCGCCGCGTGGCGGCTGCCCGTGGCGAGCCCCGGCTTGTGCGGGACGAGCGCCTTCATCTCGGCGATCGAGATCATGGGCAGGAACCGGATGAACAGCATGAACATGGTCGTGAAGAAGCCGAGCGTGCCGAGGAACATCGCCCAGTCCCAACGCGACCCGGCGTACATGCCCCACGACGACGGGAGGAAGTCGCGGTGCAAGCTGACGACGATGATCACGTAGCGCTCGAGCCACATGCCGATGTTGACGGACATGGCCACGAAGTAGAGGGCCCAGATGTTCCGGCGCAGCTTCGGCACCCACATGATCTGCGGCAGGACGCAGTTCGTGAGCAGCAGCGACCAGTACTGGAAGGCGTAGGGTCCCTGCAGACGGTTGAGGAGCATGAACTCCTCGTAGGTGCTGCCCGAGTAGAAGCACATGAACGCTTCCAGCCCGTAGCCGTAGGTGACGATCCAGCCCGTGGCGAGGAGCACCTTGGCCATGTTGTCCAGGTGCTTGTCCGTGATCAGGTCGTCGACGCCGTACCAGATGCGCAGCGGGATCGAGAGCGTGAGCACCATCGCGAAGCCCGCGAAGATGGCGCCGGCGACGAAGTACGGCGGGAAGACGGTCGTGTGCCAACCAGGGATGATGCCCGCGGCGAAGTCGAAGCTGACCACCGTGTGCACCGAGAGCACGAGCGGCGTCGACATGCCCGCGAGGAGCAGGTACGCGGTCTCGTAGCGGTCCCAGTGACGCGCGGCGTTGCGCCAGCCGAGCGCGAGCATCCCGTAGACGACCTTCTGCACCTTCTTGGTCGCCTTGTCGCGCAGGACGGCGAAGTCGGGGATCAGGCCGACGTACCAGAAGAGCATGCTCACCGTGGCATACGTCGAGACGGCGAACACGTCCCAGATCAGCGGGCTCCTGAACTGCGGCCAGATGCCCATCGAGTTGGGGATCGGGAGCAGCCAGTAGGCGAGCCAGGGACGGCCGGTGTGCAAGAGCGGGTACATGCCCGCGCACATCACGGCGAAGACCGTCATGGCCTCGGCCGAGCGGTTGATCGACGTGCGCCACTCCTGCCGCAGCAGGAGGAGGATCGCCGAGATCAGCGTCCCCGCGTGGCCGATGCCGATCCACCACACGAAGTTGATGATGTCGAAGCCCCAACCAACCGGGTTGTTGGGACCCCAGACGCCGATACCGGTGAAGAACAGGTTGACCACCGTCAACGCCAGCAAGCTGGCGAAGATGGCCGCGATACCCGTGACCGCGAACCACTGCAGCGGGTGCTTCTTCGTCAGGACGATGTCGCTGATCTTGTCGGTCAGCGTGGCCATCGTGTGGCCCGGACCGATCAAGGCGTCCTGGTCGGCGTGGTGAGTGGACTGGCTCATGCCTATGCGGGGGGGTGCTGGGTTCGTGCGGCGAGCGCGCGTTGGAGCGCGCGCCCGTCAGGCGGGGGTCAGGCCGAAGGTTCCAGTTCCGGGTTCGGGTTCGTCACCTTGCCCAGGTAGGTCGTGCGCGGGAACGTGTTGAGCTCCGCGAGCAGACCGTAGTTGTGCGGCTGGCTCTTGAGCGCGGCCACGCGGCTCTTCGCGTCGTCGACGTTGCCGAAGACGATCGCGTCGGCGGGGCACACCTGCTGGCAGGCGGTGACGATCTCGCCGTCCTGCACCTTCTTGCCCTGCTTGTGGGCGGCAAGTCGCGCGCGGTTGATGCGCTGGACGCAGTAGGTGCACTTCTCCATCACGCCGCGCGAGCGCACCGTGACGTCGGGGTTGCGGCCGAGCTTCAAGGACTCCGTCGAGTAGTCGGAGTACAGGAAGAAGTTGAAGCGCCGCACCTTGTACGGGCAGTTGTTCGCGCAGTAACGAGTGCCGACGCAGCGGTTGTACGTCATCTCGTTCAGGCCTTCGGGGCCGTGCGACGTCGCTGCGACCGGGCAGACCGTCTCGCAGGGCGCGTTCTCGCAGTGCATGCACGGGATCGGCTGCGCGTGGATGCGCGGACGTTCGCGACCGCCCTCGAAGTAGCGGTCGATGCGGATCCAGTGCATCTCGCGGCCGCGCAGGATCTCCTTCTTGCCGACGACCGGGATGTTGTTCTCGGACTGGCACGCGATCACGCACGCGTTGCACGCCGTGCACGCGTTGAGGTCGATGACCATGCCCCACGCGTACTCGCCGCGATCGTGCTTCGGGTAGATCGAGGTGTCGTGCGCGCCGTGGCCTTCGCCGTGGTGCGCGGCCTCGGCCGCCGTCATGTAGAAGGCATCGGGCGCCTGGCGGAAGCGATCGATCGTCCCGACGCGGAGCACGTCGTTCTTGCGGTCCTCGATCGCGATGCCTTCCGGCGTCACGTCGAGCCGGTCGTGGCCCTGCGTCGAGGCGAGCTTGACCGTGTCGCCCGTCTTGCGCACTGCGAGCCCGCCCGTCGTCCACGCGCCGGCGGCGGTGCGCAGCGCGTAGGCGTTGAAGCCGAGGTTCGTCGCGAACGAGCCCGCGTGCGCGCGCCCGAAACCGAGCGCGACCTGCACCGAGTCGTCGGCCTGTCCGGGCTGGACCCAGGCGGGCCCGCTCACCTTGCGACCCGCGATCTCGAGCTCGACGACGTCGCCGGAGGCGATGCCGAGGCGCTGCGCCGTCGCAGGCGAGAACTGCGCGACGTTGTCCCAGGTGAGCTTCGTCAGCGGCTTGGGCAGCTCCTGCAGCCAGCCGTTCAGCGCGAAGCGCCCGTCGTGGATCGACGGATCGGGCACGAAGGTGAGCTCGAGACCCTGTGCCACGGCGAGTGCCGGGAGCTGCACGTTCTGCAGTTCGACGCCGAGCGCCGAACCCGCGGAGCCCGCGAGGACGCCGTCATGGAGCACGCGCCGCCACTTCGCTTCGAAGCCGTCCGCGCCGACCGTCTTCTGCCAGTGCTCGCGCACGAGGTCGTACGCGGTCATCGTCGTCTTCTCGACGAGCACGGCGAGGAGCTCGTGGGCGGTCCTGCCGTTGTAGAGCGGCGCGATGAGCGGCTGCACGAGCGACAGCGTCCCGTCGACGGCGCGCGCGTCGCTCCAACTCTCCAGGAAGTGCGCTGCGTTCACGTGCCAGTCGCACGCGAGCGCGGTCTCGTCGCGGTAGAGACCGTGGTGGACGCGCACCTTGACCTTTGCGAGCGCACCGGCGAAGTCGACGTCGGCCGGCGCGGTGTAGACGGGGTTCGTGTCGCTGACGATGAGCAGGCGCACGGCGCCCGAGTTCATCTCTTGCACGAGCTGCTGCAGGCCCTCGAGGTGGCCCGCGTTCGCGGCCTCGGCGGGCGCGACGTAAGTGAGCGTCTTGCCCACGTTGTCGAGCGCCGCGTTCATCGCGTGCGCGAGCGCGTGCACGTGCGGCGGCTGCGATGCGCCCGCGAGGACGAGCGACGCGCCCTTGTGCGCGGCGAGGTCCTTCGCGACGGCCTGCGCGAAGCGATCGAGCCGCGCGTCGGCGTTGTCGGCGCCGGTGACGTTCTTCACGCCGAGCGCCTTCGCGACCTTGCGCGCGAAGACGTCGACCTCGCTGCTCTTGATCGAAAGGCGGTGGTCGGAGGATGCGCCCGTGATCGACGGCGCGCTCTCGGCCACGTACAGGCGGTTCATCTCGACGACGCCACCCGCGCGCACCTTGCGGCGCTTGGCGAAGCCCTTCGTGCTGCGCACGCCCTCGGGGCCGGAGAGGAAGTCGGCCTCGAGCGACAGCACGACCGACGCCTTCTCGAAGTCGGCGAGGACGTTCACGTCGCGACCGAACGCCATCATCGCGCCGCGGCGCGCGTGGTCGCGGTTCACGGGCTCCCAGGCGACCCAACGCGCCTTCGGGAACGCCTTGAGCACGTCCTGGATCTGCGCTTCGAGCGTCGGCGACACGACAGCACCGGTGAGGATGCGCACGCCAGCGCCCTGCGTCGCGGTCTCTTCCCCGAGCGCGGCCTTCATGCTCGCGCAGAAGTCGCTCCAGGTGCGGATCGTCGCGCGCTCGAACAGGTTCTGCGAGCGCTGCGGGTCGTACAGACCGAGCACCGTCGCCTGTGCCATCACGTCGGTCGCACCGAGGCTCGCGGGGTGGAGCTCGTTGCCCTCGATCTTCGTCGGACGGCCTTCGTGGCTCTCGACGACGAGACCGAGCGCGCCCGCCGCCCACGGCATCGCGGTCGCGAAGAAGAGCGCCTTGCCGGGCAGGGTGCTCTCGGGGTTCTTCGCGTAGGCGTAGATCGTCTCCTTCGGCTGGCGCGTGCAGGACGCGCTCACGCCGGCGAGCGCGAGCGACGCGCCCATGAGCTTCAGGAACTCGCGGCGCTGCGGCGGATCCTGGAAGACGTGCGACTGCGAGGGGTACTCGCGCTGCACGAACTGCTCGAAGGTTTCGCCGCCTTCGACTTCCTCCAGGCTCTTCCAGAAGCGCTTCGCTCCGCGCACTTCAGGCTCACCGTTCGTCATGCTCTCGAGGCTGGTCACGGCTGCGTCGTGGTTCGTGCTCATCGGTGGCAGGTGGCGCAGTTGGTCCGGCTCTGGACGTTGTTTTCGAGCTTGAGCTTCGCGCCCAGCTCGGCCTGGGTCATGCCCAGCGCCTTCTCCGGGTCCCAGCCCATCGTGTAGATCTGGTCCTTCGGGCGCAGGAACTGCTCGGGGGCGCGGTGGCAGGCGAGGCACCACTCCATGTTCAGCGAGTTCTGCCGCATCATCAGCGGCATCTGGTCTACGCGACCGTGGCAGCTCTCGCAGCCGATCCCCTTGTTCACGTGGATCGAGTGGTTGAAGTAGACGAACTCGGGCAGGTCGTGGACCTTGATCCACTCCACCGAGGTGTCGTTGCGGAAGCTCTCGCGCACGGGCTCGAGGATCGGCGCGTCCTTCCACACAACGGAGTGGCAGCCCATGCACGTCTTGCTCGGCGGGATGCCGGCGTACGAGGACTCTTCCACCGCGGTGTGGCAGAACCGGCAGTCGAGGCCGAGGCTGCCGACGTGGTGCGTGTGCGTGAACTGGACGACCTGCTCGATCGGCATCGACTGCGTCGTGACGTAGGTCGTGCGATTGATGTTGATGGTCGCCAGCCCAACCGCGCCCAGGACGATGCCTGCCACGACGATCGACGCCTTGGAGAGGGTGTTGCTGCTCTTGGGGAAGACTTGGGCCATCGTGTACGAACCTGTGGGGGCAGGTTCAGGGACGCGGTTCGCAGAGGGTTTCACTCCCCTCCGTGGGTTGGCGGATTGCTCCGGACCCGAAAATGAGCCTGGGGTTATAGGGACTCGGCGTGTTCGGGGCAAGAAAGGGCCGGTACGCACCCGGTCGTAGATGCGGACGACGCGGGGACGGTCGGAGCCCGCGGGGCGCACTGAGCTCGAGTCGGGCTCGGCCCGAACCTCCCCTCGCAGCGCGAGATGGACGCGCGGCCCACGCGCTCGATCGGACTGCGGTCCGTCGCGCCCGCTCGTGAGCTCCAGCTCCGGGCCGAGTTGCCGTTCAGGCGTCGACTCGGGACCACGAGTCAGCGCGCCGAAGCTCGTCGCGGCCTCCGCACCCGAGCGCGTCCCGGTTCACGCGGACCTTCCGTCTCGGCCGACTCTTCCAGACCCTCGCCTCGGGTGCGGCCCGCACTCGCTCGAAGGACCGGGTCGAGGCCGCGGGCCTGGAGCTCGCATCCGGTCCGGACAGTTAAAGGTGCCGGCCCTCGTGGGCCGCCGTGCGCGGGGTCCGGGTGCGCGGGGTCGTCGCGCGCAGAGAACTCCCCACGCGAGAAGCTCCGTACCCGGGAAGCCACGCGTTCTGGAGACCTCCTGCGCGGGGTCGTCGTTGGCGGGGTCGTCGTTGGCGGCGTCGTTGGCGGCGTCGTTGGCGCGGTCGCCGTGCGCGGGGTCCGGGTGCGCGGGGTCGTCGCGAGCCAGGAACTGCCCACGCGAGAGGCTCCGCGCCCGGGCAGCCGCGCGCCCGGGAGACCTCATGCGCGCGGGGCCAGGCTCGGGGAACTCCGCGCGCGTGGCCCACGCGCCATGGTCGGCCTCGTTCCCGGCTCGGATTCGGAGGCTGGCCCAGGGAGCTCCCGCCAACGAAAGACCATCAAATGAGCCTCACATTCAGCATAGGTGACCCCCAAACCCACCTCAGACGCGAACTGTAACCTCCTCGGTCCGCGCTCCGCTCCCCTCGAGCAACGTACGGTACCAGCGAACGACCTCCGCGGTCCGACCCGGCAGCGCATGGGTGCCCCAAACGACGCTCAACGTCCGGAGCGTCTCGCCGCTCGTCTTCGTGCGCTGGGCGTCCTTGACGGCGTTCGCGCAGGGCCCCACGGCATCGGTGAGGCACAGGAGCCCGCCAACGTCGATCACCTGGCCCGAGGCGTTGAACACGTAGCTCGTCCCCGTCGGCTGCACCGCGAGCTCGAAGGGCTCCGCCGCGCGAGCGAGGTCGACGACGCTGATCGGCAGACCCGAGTGGTAGGACACCGCATTGCACGCGTCGACGGCAAGGTTGATCGCGGGCAGGCTGCCCTCCGCGACGGCCGCGAGCAGGTACTCGCTCGAAGGCTTGCCGCGCCCCGTCGGCTTGTAGCCGCCGTGCCGGAGCAGGTCGCGGACGGCCTTGCGGACGTCGTCGCTGCTCGCGAGCTGTGCGCTCGCCCCGGGCAAGAGCAGGCGGGCGATCTCGATCGAAGCGGGCAGCGTGCCGAGCGTGCCCGGGAACTCGGTGACGAACGCCCCCGCGTCGAGCACGGGATGCGGTGCGATGCGCAAGGAGACCATGGTGCGCGCAGGATACCCGTTCGAGGCCCGGGCGCGCCCGTGGACGCGCGGCGCCTCACGCGGAGTGCGGCGACCAGATCAGCACGTCGAGCGAGCGCGCGAAGTGCAGCTGCTCGGGCACGAGCGGGAACTCGATCCCGTGCGCGGCCGGCAACGTGTTGCGCGCGAACTCCGCCCAGGCGGGCTGCAGCGGCCACGGAGGATGGTGGATGTCCGCGCGCAGGAGTTCGCCGTTCTCCTTCGCCGCGAAGAGGCAGTAGCGCTCGGTGAGCCAGTGCTCGAGCGTCCCCGCGCGGCTCGCTTGCACCGCCCCGGACGGCCCATAGCGAACCTCGACCGCGGCCGGCGCGACGCCCGTGTGCGTGCGCTCGCTCGCGTAGTCGACGTCCTCCCCTGCGTGACGACAGCGCATCCGCGCGTCGTGGTACGGCAGGTGGAAGAGCGAGCGCGCGGTGCGAACGGCGAGCGGGTTCTCGGCCTCGAGCGCGAAGAACCACACGCCGGGGGCGCCGCGATGCTGGACGTACGTGCGCAGGTTGAGTTCGGCGAACGCACTCGTGCCCGGGATCACGGGGAGGCCGCGGACGCGAATGCCGCTCATGCGGAACGGGACGACGCCGACCCACGCCTCCCTCTCGAACGTATCGAGCTCGAGTGCGGCGGGAACGAGCTCGCGCAAGCGCCGTGCATCGACGCGTGCGTGCGCGAAGAGCAGGTCGTGCCACGTCTGCTCCATGACCCAAGGTCCGCTCGGAAGCGGGAACGGACGATGCGAAACGGACGCGAGCAGCGGATGCGCCATGCCTCGATCGTGCCACACGCTCACGCGGCACGCACGTCGGCCGACGGGTGGAGCTCGTGCTCGTCGTCCTTCGATCCGATCTCTCGCGGTGGGGCTCATGCTTGCCTTCCTCCGACCCGAACTCTCGCGCGTTGCCCGCACTTCTTCCGCGCGAGCGCGCGCCCACGTCGTCGCGCTTGGATCCCGCGCGGTCGCTCCGCTCCCATACACTCGCTCGCCTTGCGTCGGGCGCGCGCTGCTCGGACATTCGTCCGACGCCACGATCGAACCACGTTCGCGCGTGCTGCCTCGAGCCCGTTCCCCGCGCACTCGCGATCCCGTAGCGTGTGCCCGTGATCGAGGTCGTCCAGCGCAATCCGGCGTTCCGCCGGCTGTGGCTCTCGCAGATCGTCAGCCAAACCGGCGACTGGCTGAACCGCATGGCGTGCATCGTGCTCATCGGCCGTCTCGGCGGCGATTCGAGCGCGTTGGGAGCGTTCTTCGGGATCGAGCTCGCGCTGCGCCTCGTGCCGCCCGCGCTGCTCGGCCCGCTCGCCGGCCCGCTCGCCGACCGGATTTCACGGCGCTTCCTGATGGTCGCATCGGACGTGCTGCGGGCGCTGATCGTGCTCGGCTTCCTCTTCGTGGACGAGAAGGGCGAGCTGTGGCTGCTCTACACGCTCGTATTCCTGCAGATGGCCGCGAGCGTCTTCTTCGACATCGCGCGCACGGCCGCGCTTCCGGACACGGTGTCGCGCGAAGAGCTCTTCGATGCGCACGCGCTCTCGGCCGCGACGTGGAGCGTGATCCTCGGCGTCGGAGCGCTGCTGTCCGGCCTGCTCGTGGGCTGGCTCGGCGTGCGCGCGGCGTTCCTCGTCGATGCCGCGTCCTACGTGCTCAGCGCGCTCTTCCTGACGGGGCTCGCGCTCCCCGCGCCCGCGAAGCGCGAGCCGTTCCGCTGGACTGAGATCTTGCTCTTCACCGACCTGCGCCGCGGCTACGCGCATGCGCGCGAGCTCGGGATCGTGCCGATCTTGTGGACGAAGACGCTGTGGGGTGGCGCGGGCGGATTCCTCGTGATCCTGTCGCTCGCGGGCTCCGTGCGCTTCGGCGAGACGGGCGCCGAGGGCACGGACGCGCACGCGACGGGAGCGCTCTTCTCGGCGCGCGGCATCGGCACGTGGATCGGTCCGATCCTGCTCAAGCGCGTGCTCGGCACGAGCGACGCAGCGCTGCACCGCCAGATCCTGATCGGCTTCGCCTGCGCCGTCGTGGGCTACGCCGCGTTCGGTTTCACGGACGATCTGCTGCTCTCGTGCGCCGCGGTCGGCTTCGCGCACCTCGGCGGCAGCGCGCTGTGGGTCGCCTCGACGATCCTGTGGCAACGCCACGTCGAGGACTCGTTCCGCGGGCGGGTGTTCGCGTTCGAGTACCTCGGCATGTGCCTCTCGTTCGCCGTGTTCGGTCAGCTCGCGGGGCTCTGCTTCGACGCGACCCAATCGCTCGCGATCACGGTCTGGTGCGTCTCGGGGCTCGTGCTCATCCTGGGCCTCATCTGGGCCTGGTTCGCACGCGGAGGACGCGCCGCCTCGATCCCGATCGCCTCCACCCGCGCTCCCAACCCGCCCGAACTCGAACCCTGAGCCGAGCCGGTCCGCCCAGCAAGCTCACACACCCCGGCTCGGTGCCGAACCACCCCCTTCGCGAGCGCGTCCCCGCGCGAGACCGAGCGACCACCCTTGCGAATCCTCGGGCCGCACGCGCACCGACGCCATGCCCCTCACTCGTTGCGGAGAGCCCCTAGAACTCCGCGCCGTCACGCGGTGAGTCCTCCGGCCCGTGACGGCGCGGAGTCCGGAATGCGGAGCATCCGAATGTGTTCCGTTGCGCCCCTCCCCCCTGGATCGCCCCATCCGGCAACGGCGCTCCCGACCGAACCAAGACCCTGCGCTCGGGCACTCTGCGCCACCAGGAGGCGGCACCACCCCGGAAAGGACTTCCCAATCCCCGTTCCACCCACCCACCCCCCAGAAGAAACTTCCTTGCCGACCACCACAAACCCGCTCACAAACGCTTGCCTTTTAGGATTTTGCATTGACACGAGAGCAGTAGGAATTTCCAATGGTGCCCGTTCCCCACCCTCCGCCTCGACGCCCCCCCCGGGGACGCCGACCCGGAGGCTTCCTCTCTCGGACTCGCGTCCGGAGCGCAGCACCATGATCCGCACCACCACGACCCTGCTCACGTCCTTGCCCGCCTCCACTCTGCGCACCCTGTTCGCCGGTGCCTTCGTGGTCGCGTCCGGAACCCTCGCGAGCGCGCAGAGCCGCACCTACACGCTCGACGCCGACTTCTCGGAAGGCGTGCTGTCGAACGTCAACTTCACGGCGGTGCAGGATCAGCTGCAGCTCGACGTCGTGCCCGGCGGCGCGGCACTCGACTTCTGCGCGGTCGCGGCGACGGGCCGCAACACGCTCGTGCGCTTCGACGCGAACACGGGCGCCATCCTCGGGGAGTACCGCACGGCCCCCGTCGGCTCGCTGCGCAACCCCTCGCGCACCGCGGTCGACGCTGCCGGCAACGTGTGGGTCGGCAACCGCGACGAGCAGACCGGCGGCCTCGGCTCCGTCTGCCGCATCGGCGTCTGCGTGGGTGGAACGCGCGTCGACGCCAACGGCACGCCCAACCCGAATGGCGAGTACCTCGCTCCCCCGTTCCTCTACAACACGTGCGTCGACCGCAACGGCGACGGTCTCATCCGCACGTCGCGCGGGCTCAACAACGTGCTCGACTGGCCGCTCGGAACCGACGGAGCGGGCGGAAGCGACGGCATCGTGCAGGACGCCTTCGACGAGGCTATCCAGCTCTTCCAGCGCACGAGCGGCGTCCAGGTTCGCCATGTTTCGGTCGACGCGAGCGGCGACGCGTGGGTCGGCGGCTATCCGAACTTCCCGGCGGCGTTCAACAAGATCAGCGGCGGCAACGGCGCGATCTTGACGACGTTCAACCCGCCGGGCTGCGGCGGACACGGCGGCATCATCGACGCGAGCAACGTGCTGTGGTCGGCGAGCCTCTTCGACGACTCGGTTCTGCGCTGGGACACGGTCACGAACACGGCGACCTGCATCCCCGTGACCGCGCCGCACGCGCTGACGCGCGACAGCCAGGGCAACATCTGGGTCGCTCAGTTCGACTTCAACGCGGTCACGAAGATCGCGCCGGACGGGACGATCTTCGCGGGCTTCCCGAAGCGCTCGGGCGGCGGCTCGTTCGACCGGTCGATCGCCGTGACGTTCTCGGACGACAACGTCTGGGTCGGGAACAGCGGCGTCGGCCCCGGTGGCGTGTACGGCGTGTCGCGTCTCGACTCGAACGGCGGACTGCGCAAGCTCGTCAACCTGCCGGCGAACGGCATCGACCCGCGCGGAATCGCCGTCGACGGCAACGGCAAGTTGTGGGTCACGAACTTCGGGTCCAACAACGCGATGCGCATCGACCCGGCCGGTGACAGCGATGGACTGGGCGCCGTCGACCTCGTCGTCGACCTCGGCGCGAACGCGGCCCCGTACAACTTCGGCGACTTCACCGGCCGTGTCGCGCTGGGCACGATCCAGCCGAACGGCGGTTGGAACGTCGTCTACGACAGCCAGGCGCTGAACACGGAGTACGGCCGCATCAGCTGGAACGCGAGCGTGCCCGCGAACACGGGCTTCGCCGTCTCCTTCCGCGCCGCCAACTCGATCGCTGGCCTCGCGAACGTGGCCTACGCTCCCGCGACGAACGGCCAGGCCTTCACCGGCGTGTTCGGCCAGTTCGTGCAGATCCAGGCCGACTTCACGCGCGCCAACCCGTCGGTCACGGCGTCGCCCGTCCTGTTCGACCTGACGATCGAGGAGATCGAGACGCCGCCGCCGACCGACGACGACTGCAAGCCGGGCCAGCGCGTCCCCGCGAGCCTCCTCGTCTACCCCGAGTTCGACAACCGCCGGGGTGACTCGACGCTGCTCACCGTCACGAACGTGGACGGCGAAGGCAGCGACGTCGACGTCGAGTTCGTCTACATCGGCAAGCGCGACGCGTTCGGCAACCCCATCGACTGCCTCGAGGTCAACCGCACGCGCCGCCTGACGCCGAACGACACGCTGTCGCTGATCACGCGCTTCGACAACCCGAACCAGACGCAGGGCTACGTGTACGCGTTCGCGAAGAGCCGCACGACGGGCCAGGCGATCGTGCACAACGCGCTGATCGGGCAGGCGCTCGTCATCAACGGCATCGACGTCCTGAACTACTCGTACAACGCGTACGCGTTCCTCGGCATCGGCGACGCGGGCGAGGCGACCGATCGCGACGGCGACGGCATCCGCGACCTGAACAACGTCGAGTACCAGTGCACCAGCGACGAGACGCTGATCCCGCGCTTCCTCGGGCAGTCCGAGGGGATCCGCAGCGACCTCATCCTGATCAATCTGACGGGCGGCGCGCGCTTCGATGCGCTGCTCGACTTCCTCGCCTACAACGACAACGAGGAAGCGTTCTCCGGCCAGATCTCGTTCCGCTGCTGGGACAAGCTCGAGCTGAGCGAGATCTCCAACGTCTTCACGTGGAGCTTCCTCGCGTCGACGGGCCACGATCTGCAGGAGGACGTCGAAGGCGTGGAGACCGGCTGGTTGCGCATCGACGGCAACCTCGCGAACTCCACCGCCGCCAGCATCCCCGACCCCGCCTTCCTGGCGTTGCTCGTCGAACGCATCGGTCCCTATGGAGTGGCCGACCTGCCGTTCGAAACCGGCACGCAAACCAACGGTGACTTGCTGCCGCGCGGGGTCCTGGGAGACCTGAGCCCGTGATTGCACCCGGGCTCCTGTGCCCGTGACGATGAGAAGGGTATCGAGAGCGAGGCCCGGCTGCGCGAGCAGCCGGGCCTCCTTTGTCTGCATGCAGCGGAGAGCGTGAGCGCGAGCCCGCGCGATCGAGTCGCGTACACTGCGCGCCCCCGGCCAAGCACCGGGGATGGAGACACCTCGATGAAGTCCGTGCTCGCTCGCGTCTCGTTCGTCCTTGGTCTCTTCCTTCTCGCTACGGGTTGCACCTCGGCGCCGACGTCGAACGCCCCGCGCGGCGCTCACGTCGAATGCGACGTCCCGCTCAGCCCGTATGCGGCGTACCAGCAGACGAGGGCCGTCTTCGCGGCGATGGTGAGCGAGCGCGAGACGCGCAGGACGCAGATGACCTGGGTCTCGCTCCAGGGCTCGGAGCCGACCGTCGAGACGCGCGAGGACGGGAGCGAGGACCGGTTCTTCGAGAAGGGCGAGTTCGCCGCGGACTTCCTCGATGGCCGCGAGCTCGTGATCGAGCTGCGCCGCGACGACGGTGCGCAAGACGTGACCCGCGTGCGCGTGTTCGTGTTCGAACCCGCTGCGTCCGCGAGCGAGGGAGCGAGGGCGAGCGAGGTACTGCAGCGCGTCCGCGACGCCTGTGGAGCCGCTGGGGGGAAGTGAACCGCGGTGGTTGTGGACACGTGCGTGCCCTGCGCGCCGTGTGCACCGGCTGCACCGCGCGCGCCGACTGCCGCGGGCATGCTGGCCGCCTCATGCGCGCTGACTGCCGCGTGCGTGCTGGCCGCCCCATGCGTACTGACTGCCACGGGTGCTGATGACCCCATGCGTGCGGACGGCCCAGTGCGTGGTGACCTCCCCATGCGAAGTGACCGACTCCCGCGCGCCAGCTCGATCGCGCACGGCGGCCCACTCGTGCTCTGACACGTGCGCGTGAGCCAACTCGTGCGCGCCGGCCGACTCGTGCAAGCGAAGCGCTCGACCGAGGTCGCGAGCGCCCCGCCCGGGCGCTACCGTCCGTGCGCTCGAACGTCCCTCTTCACCCTCGGAACACGGAGACCCCACCGCCGCTTCCCCACCGGCACCTGGCTCGAAGTCAAAGGCCTCGCGCTGCCCGGACAGCGGATCGAGATCGACATGGAAGCCCGCATCCAACGCTGATCCCAGGCGGACACGAACGACCGCCTACGAGGCAGGCGCCCCCATCGCCGACCACAACACGACTCCACCCGGCGAGTTCTCACACCGAGGCCCTCAGTTGCTGAGAGCCACTTGAACTCGGCGTTCGATCGCGCCGGTCGTCCGGCGCGATCGAACGCCGAGTCCGGAATGCGAAGCAGCCGCTGTGTTCCGTTGCTCCACAGTCTCCGTTGCTGCCTACCTGCCTGCCGGTTCCCTCCGTCCTCGCCTCTCGCCCCCTCGCCCCCTCGCTCGCTCGCTCGCTCACCCGCATGAAAACGCAGCGACCCCGCTCGCCGGCAGGGCGAACGGGGTCGTATTCAGCTCGAGCACCCGTCCCGCGAGAGACGCGTCTCAAGCCAGCGATTGTCTCACTGCGGCTGCGTGATCATCTCGTCCGTGGCGACGCCGAGGTTGTCGCCCAGCGTGTTGCCAAGCGTCGTCGTGTCGACTTCCTGGCCGTTGCCATTGTCGACGGTCTGGATGAGCTTGCCGGTCTGGATCGCGCCGTTGTCGGCAGCGTTCGCACCCGGCAGCACCGCCGCCGACGCGCCAATCATCCCGGCCGTCTTCGTGCCGAAGATCGAAACCGCCGCCGCCGCGACGAGCGCGACACCAGCGACGATGAGGCCGTACTCGACGAGAGCCGCGCCCCGCTTGCTGCGACGGGTTTGCTTGATGAGCTTCATGATTCAGTTCCTTGAGTCGTTGAGGAGAGAAGTGATGTCTTGGGTGACAGCAAGATGACTGTTGGGCTCGCGCGCGCTGCCGACACGCGTGCCGCGGTTCCTAGCGGGGGGCCGCGGTTCCGCGCCCTGCCGGGCGCGGAGGGTCGCTATTGTACCCCCCCTTCCGCTTTCCTGCCGGCGAGGCGAGCCTTCGCCGGCGCGAAATCGGGGTTCGCTGCGATCGACGCTTCGTAGGCCGCCATCGCGCCCTTCGCGTCGCCCTTCGCCTCGGCGATCAGGCCGCGGTTGTAGGCCGTGCGCCACAGCGCCGTACCCAGCCGCTCCGCCGTATCGAGCTCCCGCAGAGCGCCGTCGTAGTCCTTCATCAGGTACAGCGTCGCGGAGAGCGCCTCGCGCAGGCGCGCATGGTCGGGCGCGTAGCCCTTCTGCGTCTCGAGCAGGCGCTTCGCGAAGGGCAGATCGCCCTCGCGGATCGCGACCTGGCTGCGCAGCACGGCGGCGTCCGGGTGGACCGATTCGATCGAGAAGAGCCGGTCGCAGTAGCTCTGGCACTTCGCGAACTCGGCGTGGTCGAACGCCAACGCTGCGTTCGTGAAGAGCGTCGGCACGTGCCGCGGGAACTCGACGGACAGGCGCTCGATCTCGTTCTTGAAGCGCTCCGCGTCGACGAGGATGTGGTTCGTGCCGTCACCCTGGTCGTGGTGCGTCTGCGCATGCTCGTACTGCTGCACGAGGTTGGCGAGCCGCTCGTCGGCGTTCACGGACTGCGGCCGGTGGCCCCAGTTGTTCGAGATGCAGGACGACAGGACCAAGAGTCCGATCGGGAGGACGAGCTTCAGGGTGTGCTTCATGGTGGACCTCACTGCTTCTCGCCCGCGGGCTTCGCCGCCTTGCGGCCCGGCTGGACCGACATCAGCTCGCGCGTGTCCGGGAACGCCCACATCGGAGCTTCCTTCGGCGCTTCGCGCACGATGACGGGGTTGACGACGATCACGAGCTCGCGGTCGTCGTCGCCGTAGCTGTATCCCTTGAACAGGTTCCCGATGATCGGGAGCTTGTGGAGGAACGGCGTCTGGTTCGTGTTGTCGGTGCGCGAGTGCGACGTGAGACCGCCGATCAAGAGCGTCCCTCCGTCGCGCATGCGCGCGCTCGTGCGCAGCGAGCGCTCCTGGAACGCCGTCGTCGCGAGCGACTGACCCGTCGACTCGCGGATCTGGCGCGTCAGGTCCGAGTCCGGCTGCGACACCGAGGGGACCACGTCGAGCGTGATCATCCCGTCTTCTTCGACGAGCGGACGAACGCTGAGGCGGACGCCGAAGTCGCGCTCGACCGTCTGGTTCAAGATGCCCGCGACGCCGCCCGCCTGGCTGTTGCCGCCGGAGCCCGAGCCGAACTGCGTCACGACCGAGTTCTGCACCGGCACCGAGCCACCGACGCCGAAGAACGCGAGCTCGCCGGAGAGCACCGTGAGCTGCGGGTTCGAGAGCGAGCGCGCGATGCCTTCCTTCTCGAGCAGCGACAGGAGCGAGTCGATCTGCAGGTGATTGCCCGAGATCTGCAGCCGGTTCGAAAGACCACCGCCGAGGAACGACACGACGTTGCGCAGGTCGGGATTGTCGACCGGCGTCGTCGTCGGATTGGGCAGGAACTCGCCCGTGACCGGGTTCTGGACGAAGCTCGGATCGCGGAGCGTCGAACCCGTCTTGAAGTCCGTCACGCCGCCCGACTGCTGCGAGTTCCACGTCAGCAGCGCGGTGCGGTTGATCTCGTAGAGCTTGATATCGACGCGGACCGTGGGGATGTCCTCGACCGTGAGGAACGAGAGCACGCGCCCTTCGGCCATCTCGAGCACCTTCGCGCGCGCGATGTTCGAGTCGATCTGGTTGTCGAGCAGGCGCTGGATGTTGTTCGAGCTGCCCGAGGAGCCGCCCGCCGCGCCGAGGACGGAACCGACCGCGTTGCTCGAGCCGCCGAACGCGCGCGTGCCCGTGCGGTGGAGCGCGCCGGACTCGTCGGCGACGACCTTGATGTCGTTCGACGAGTCGGAGAGCTTCAGTTCGCGCTCCGTCGTGCGCGACTGGCCGCTCGGATCGATCTCGCGGATCGTCTCGAACTTGCCCTCGCGCTTCTTCTTCGTGATCTCCTGCTGCTGGAAGACCTTCCCCGCCAGCGTCACGGCGCGGACGAGGTGCGTCTGCGTGGGCACCGAGCCCTCGAGCACGACGATGTCGCCGTCGCCGGGGAACTCCGTGCTCACGACGCGACGCACGACGACCTTCGGGCAGCCGAGCGAGCGGATCGCGTCCTGCATGACCTGCTCGACCGACATCGGGCGGTCGCTCACGGACAGGCGATTGATCACGCGCTTGGACTTGTCGTCCCCTTCGCCGGGGAGCAAGCGCGCGGCGAGCTGCGGTGCGTTGCTCGCGGTGCTCATGTCCGCAGCCGTGCCCTCGAGGATGAACACGTCCTTCGTGTCATCCGAAGACGCGCCCTGCGCGACGCGGCGCACGCTCGCACCGCGCACGCCCATGCGCTCCATCTCGCCCTGGATGCGCAGCTCGAGTGTCTGCACGGGGACTTGGAGCTTGAGGAGGTCGATCACCTGGCCCTGGCTGCCGCCCTCCGCCTTGGAGGCCTTGACGTAGCTCTGCGCGGCCTCGACGGCGCGCTTTGCCGCGGCTTCGTCGGGCGCCGTGCCCGTGAGAACGATGGCGTCCCGATCCGAGGCGATCTCCGCGTTGATCGTCGGCGAGATGCTCTTGATCGCCGCGTCGAGCGTCGAGAGATCGCGTGTGACCGCCACCATGAACTGCTCACTGCCGCCGCCCGCGTACCACACGGTGACGCTCGTGCGACCGACCTTCGCGCCGTTCAGCACGACCTCGCGCTTGTTCCGCGTAGTGATCTTGACGATGTCCGGGCTGCCGATTGCGGCGGTTTCGACGTCCTTCGCGAAGGTGAGGTACGCGTCGCTCGACTCCGTGATCGGGCGGATCTCCTTCGACCGCTTCCCCGACGTGAGCACCTCCACGAGCGCCGTGCCCGCCTCCTGCTTCGTCGTGACCGCCGGCACGCCCGCCGCGAGGCCAGCGAGGAGCATCGCTCCGCCCGCGATCGAGCTCATGCGAGTCTTCTTCTTGGGCTTGACGCCCTTCAACGCATCCAGCATCAGCATGGTGAGGCCTCCGAGCGCGCGGGCGCTCCGTGCTCTTCCTGCCGTCGGTCGGGGTCCCATGGGTTCTCTCCGGGTGTCGATCTCGATGCCTGACGCGCCAAGCACCCGGATGAGGACGGCTTTCTGAGCCGTCCGACTCCGGACTCGGTGCGCGGGGGGGTGGGGAAACTCGTCGTTTTTTTTCGGACTCGGGGGTCGGCCGTGACGCACGCGCGGGAGTTGCCCTCCGTGAGCGTCACGCGCGACGCTAACGCGCCGCGTCCGAGTCGTGCGCGCGACCGCTGGCGATCGCGCGTGTGTCGTGGAGCGCGATCTCGAGGCCGCGCCGCCGTGGGGATGCGCTCTTCGCGCGCGCCTCAGCGCGTGCCGGTCACGCCCTCCGCCAGCTTGAGGAACTGCAGGAAGATCGGGCCGAGCGTGACCACGAAGATCCCGGGCAGGAAGCAGATGACGAGCGGGAAGACGAGCTTCACCGTCAGCGCCTGCGCGAGCATGTTCGCGTCCTCGCGGCGCCGGTTGCGCAGGTCGTCCGCCTGGATGCGGAGCACGTTCGAGAAGCCCGCGCCGACCTGCTCGGCCTGGACGAGCGCCGAAACGAACACGGACACGGACGGCACCTCGATCCGGTGCGAGAGCCGGCGGAAGCAGTTGACGCGCGGGATGCCGGAAAGGACCTCGAGCTGGAACGTCTCGAGCTCCTGCGTCAGTGGCCGGCCCTTCTTCTGCGACTCGATGACCTTGGAGAGCGCGCTGTCGAACGCGAGACCGGACTCGCTCATCGTCGCGAGCAGGTCGAGCGTCGTCGGCAGGTCCTGCTCGACGAGTCGCACGCGCTTCTTGCGCTCCGAGTTGACGACCATCCACGGCGCCATGACCCAGAACACGCAGAGGATCCACGGGCCCGCGATCAGCATCGGCGCGGCGAGGTCGCCGATCCCGCCCGGGACGTCCGTCGCAGCGCGCACCGAACTCGCGATCAGCCCGCTCGACTGCCAGATCACGGCGATCGTCATGCCCGCGGCGAGGCAGACGACGGTCGCGATGCCGAACAGCGCGGGGGCCGCCTGCGCGCGGAAGCCCGCGAGGTAGAGCCAGCGCGCGACGAAGTTCTTCTCGGAGGGATCCTCCTCTTCGTCGATCCGCTGTTGTTCGATCGCGTCGTCCTCCGCCCAGACGCGGCGCAGGATCTCCTGCCGCCGGCGCATGCGCAGGTAGAGGAACGCGCCGACGACGGCGACGACGGCCCACAGGGCGATCAGCCACCACCAGCGATTCGTGCCGTCGGTTCCCATGGCGTCCTCAGAACTTCAGCTGCGAGAGTTTCGTGATCCACACGAGCCCGAGCGCCTGCAGGACCATCGCCGCGGCCGTGAAATTCGCGCCGAGCGGGTGACGGATGAAACCCTCGAAGTGCTGCGGGTTCGTCCGCCACATGAGGAGGCCGAGGAAATACGTGATGCAGACGATGCCGATGACGGACGCCTGCGCCTCGGTCGACTGCGAGCGGATGCGACGCGAGATCTCGATGCGGTCGCGGATCGCGCGACCGACCTGCGAGAGCGTCGGGGCGAGGCTCCCCCCCACTTCGCCGTGCACCGCCATCGTGAAGCTGTACAGGCGGAACGTCTCGAGCGGCACGCGGACGGTGAAGTCCTCCCACACCGTGCGCGGGGCTTCGCCGTAGCGGATGCGGCCCAGAACCTCCTCGATCTCGTCCTTGATCGGTCGCGGCGACTCGCGCGCCGCGCTGTCAAGCGCTTCCGAAGTGCCCGCGCCGGCGGAGAGCGCGCCGACCATCAAGTCGATCGAGTTCGCGAGCTGCGTCTCGAGCAGGAGCGAGCGTCGCGCGGCGATCTGCTGCTCGATGATCCACGCCATGACGCCGACGATCACGCCGAGCGACACGCCGTAGACGAGCTCCAGCCCGAAGGCGAGCGTGACGAGCAGCAGGGTCGCGAAGCCGATGGCCCACGGGACCCAGAGGTGGCGGCGCAAGCTCGGCGTCAGCGTGACGACGTACTCGCGCTTCTCCCGGCCGGCGATTTCGTCGTTCAGACGATCGCGGGAGATACGACGGATCCGCTGGACGCGCCAGGCGTACCAGAGCGCACCCGCTCCCGCGGCTGCGCCGCTGCCGATGAGGACCTCAGACATCGTCACCGTTGTGCCGTTGGAAGATGTTCAGGGGGAAGTCGATGCCGCGTTCGCGCAGGTCGTGCGCGAGACGCGGGACGATGCCGGTCGCGTGGAAGTCGCCGACCTGCTTGCGGCCCTGACGGCCGGTTTGCTGGTAGCGGAAGACGTCCTGGAGGAGCGGCGTGCCGTTCTCCATGCCCGTGATCTCGGCGATCGACTCGATGCGGCGCACGCCGTCGTCGCAGCGCCGCACGTGGACGATGAAGTGGAGCGCGCTCACGATCTGGTCGCGAATGGCGCGCGAGGGGAGCTCGAGCCCCGCCATGAGCACCATCGTCTCGAGGCGCGTCAGCGCGTCGCGCGGCGAGTTCGCGTGGACGGTCGTCAGGCCGCCGTCGTGGCCCGTGTTCATCGCCTGGAGCATGTCGAGCGCTTCCGCGCCGCGGCACTCGCCGACGATGATGCGGTCCGGGCGCATGCGCAGCGCGTTGATCACGAGGTCGCGCGCCGTGATCACGCCGCGGCCCTCGATGTTCGGCGGGCGCGTCTCGAGGCGCACGATGTGCTCTTGGTCGAGCATGAGCTCGGCCGTGTCCTCGATCGTCACGACGCGCTCGTGTTCCGGGATCGACTCGGCCAAGGCACCGAGCGCCGTCGACTTGCCCGCGCCCGTACCGCCGGAGATCAGCAGGTTGCGGCGCGCGCGCACGGCGTGCTCGAGGAAGATCGACATCTCCTTCGAGAGCATGCCGAGGCGGATCAGGTCGTCGCGCTTGAGGCGCTGGCGTCCGAAGCGGCGGATGGAGATCGTCGGGCCGTCGATGGAGACCGGCGGCACGGTCGCGTTCACGCGCGAACCGTCGGGCAGGCGCATGTCGACCATCGGCGCGCCGGCGTCGATGCGGCGGCCGACGCGCTGCGATGCGCTCGATCACGCGCAAGACGTGCTCCGAGTCGCGGAAACGGACGTCGGTGAGCGTCAGGCGGCCAAAGCGCTCGACGTACACGCGGTCGTGCGCGTTGACGAGGATGTCCGTCACCGCCGGGTCCGCCATGAGCGGCGCGAGCGGACCGACACCCAGCGTCTCCTGCGTCAGCTCCTCCGCGAGCCGGTCGCGCTCCTCCTGGTTGAGCGGGACGTTCTCGGTCTGGAGCACGTGCCCAACGAACTCGGTGACGGCGCGCGCGATCGCGTCCTCGCCCGAGCCGTACATGCTGCGCTCGCCGATCTCGTCGAGCAGCCGAGCGTGCAGGCGCGCCTTGATCGACAGGTAGTCGACGGCCGGGCCGCGCGCCCCGACTTGTTGCGCGGCCACGTTTTCGCGGCTGTGCGCATAGTCGTGGTTCGGGTCGCGGTCGTCCTGGCGCAACCTGGCGTTGACGTCCGTCGCCATGTTGCGCGTGAAACGCGCGCGCAGCCGGTCTCTGTCGATCGATTCTTCCACGGGGGATTACTCGCTGGGTGCGGGAGCTTGGGACACGGCCTCAGTTCGCCAGTCGCGGGTTCGAGGCAGTGCCGAAGCCGGGCTCAGCCCGGCGGACTTTTTTTTCCGCTTGCTCGTCCGCGGACGTAGCGCGCTCGGGGGCCGACCCGAGGTCGGCCGTGACGAGTTCGTCGACAACGCCCTTGATCGCCTTGCCGAAGCCGAAGAGCTGCGTGGCGTGCAGCACGTAGGGCCGGCCGGTGTTCAGGGCGGTGATGAGCTTCTTCTGGTACGGGATCTCGTGATCGACCGCGCGATCGAGGCGGCCCTCGACGTCGCCGACCGAGAGCGTGCCCGGCGCGCGCTCGAAGTTGTTGTTGAGGATCACGCGCGTGCGCTCCTTGGGGAACCCGAGGTGTTCGAGCACCGGGAGCAGGCGCGCGGCGCCCACCACGTTCGGGACCGTGTTCTGCACGACGACGTACGCACGATCCGACAGGTCCAGCACGGCCATGATCAGGCCGTCGAGCATCGGGAACGTGTCCACGATCACGTAGTCGTACGACCGGCGCGCGAGCGTGATCGTGCGCGACATCGCTTCGTCGTCGATGTCGGACGCATCGACCGCGTCGATCGGCGCTGCGAGCAAGTCGAGGCCGCACTCGTGCCGGACCGCGAGCTTGCGCACGAGCGTCTCGTCGAGGCGCGCCTTCTCGCGCGCCGCGCTGGCGAGGCCCGTGGAGGGCGTGAGGTCGAGCATCGGCGCGCAGGAGCCGAGGTGCAGCGACGCGTCGATCAGGAGCACCTTGCCCGGCGGCAAGCGCTTCGCGAGCGCGCAGGCGACGCTGACGGACACCGTCGACTTCCCGACGCCGCCCTTGTTGCTGACGATCGAGATCACCTTGCCCATCTCCCGCTTCTGCTCGGCGGGCCGGCGCAGCAGACGGTCGAGGAGCTGCTGCATCTCGGGCGCGGTCAGCGGGCGACGCAGGAAGTCCTGCACCTGCGCGCGCATCGCCTCGATGATGATCTGGTGCTCGTTCTCGCCGAACCCGAGGTTCTCGGGACGGTAAAGCGCGACGACCGCAGTGCCCGGCGCGACGGCGCCGATCTCCTCGGCGAACGTCTTCAGTGAGCGCGGGTCGGCCTCGATCTGCACGCAGACGATGTCCGGCCGACGATTGCGCGCGGCCTCGATCGCCTGACGCGACGACTGCACGAAGTGCAGCACCGGGCGCCAACGGCGCAGCGCGGACACAGCCGCTTCGATCTCGCCGCGCAGCAAGGGGTCCGAGCCGACGACGAGGATCTGGGGAGTGGTTTCCATGTGGGGATCGAGTGGATTCAGCGAACGAGGGCCGGCGCGAGCGCCGTCCAGGGCCGGATGTCCTGCCAGCGGTACGAAGGGACGCCGGTCGGATAGACGAACTGGATGTTCTGCTCGAAGACGGCGTTCCACTGCTCGCGCGACAGCGCGGGCGAGTTGCGTCCGAGCGAAGCGCTGGCGTTGTCGGGCGCGACCGTGACCTGGCACGCGCTCGAATCGTCCTGGTTCTGCCAGCCTCTCTTGACGGTCACGACGCCGCCGCTCGCGCCCGCGAGGTCGCAGTAGCCGTAGCCGACGATGCGCTTCTCCACGCCCGAGGCGCTCGCAATGCCGGTGTAGATCGCGATGTAGCCGCGCGTCGTTCCGATCGACTGCACGAGGCCCTGGATCTCCGAGGGCGTGAGCGAGTACGGCGCCGCGGAAAGATCACTACCGACGAGCTCGCCAACGCTGCGCGCCACGACGCCGGGGCATGCGCTCGTCGCGGACGCCTGGTCGCAGGGGGAGACCGCGAGGTGGCCGACGATCTCGATCGGGAAGCCGGGGCGCTGGTACTCGATGCGGCCGTCGTCGCGCACGTAGATCGGAGCGGAGTAGTCGTCCGACGGCACGTCGTTGGTCCAGAAGCTCTTCGCGAGTACGACGGAGAAGTGTCGGCGCTGGAGGACGGCCTGGGGTGTCGCCGTCCCGTTCGGGAACCACCACGATCCCACACCGCGCGTCGGACGCACTCCGGTGCGGTCGACGATCGGCTGACCGTTCGCCTGCAGAGGCGGAGGACCGATGCGGAGCGCGGGCCGTCCCGCGGCAATCGCCGTCGCGCGCGTCGTGATGCCATCGCGGCGCGGGTCGTACTTCGCCGGAGGCCGCATGGATCGAGGTGCCCATGCCGAACAGGAACGGGAGCGATGGACCGCGCGTCGCGATCAGCGGCACCTCGTCGAGCGCGTTCTCGCCCGTCGTGCGCCGCATGCGGACGAGGAAGCCGAGCGTGCGGAAGGACTCGCTCTGGTCGGTGCCGACCCAGAGCGCCGGCGTGAAGTCCTCGCGCGCGTAGCTCTCGTCCTCCGCGTGCGACGCGAAGCGCTGGAACGTCCCGCTGAGCATGTCTCCGTTGGCGACGTTGCGCCGGTTCACCTCGAGGCGCGGGTCGTCGACCCAGGCATCCGTGCCCGTGAGGGAGTCGAAGTCGGGCGTCTCGATCAGCGCGGACGCGTTGGCCGAGCCGATGCCGCCGCTCAAGCGGATGACGGGGCCGGCGCCCAGTCGGAGCGTGTCGGCGTCGTCAGCGGGCTGCTCCAAGGTGCCTTCGGGCGAAGCGGGCACACCGCCCGTCGGGTGCAGGTCGTCGTCGTTGACGTCCTGGACGAGTTCGCTCACGCGCGCGCGGCGGTAGCGGTCGCTGAGCGGCCGGTATTCGTGGAAGTCGCGCAACCGAACGCCCTCGAGCGCGGCCGTGTCCGCGGCGGTCTGCATCTGGGCCTGGGACAGCGTGGCGAAACCGATGTCGACCGTGAGCGCCGCGATCCCGAGGAGCGCGAAGACGAGGACGGCGAACAACACCAGGACCGTTCCGGTCCGGGTGTCGTTCGTCGCTCGTCGAGCGTGCTGAGTTCGCAACAGGTTCATGGTCCGCGCCAGAGGCGCACTCTCCTCGATCTGGGGGCCTCGCGGCCCTCGACGCTCGACTCCTCGCTACTTGGGCTCCTGGGTTCCGTCGGTTCCAGGCGCCGCCTCGGGCTCCGCGCTGCGCGCGGGCACCGGGATGGTGACGCTCTTGCCGCCCTGGATGACCTCGATCGTGTCCATCTCGGCGGGGCGCTCGGGCTCAGGCAGATCCTCGACGCCGGCGCCGGGCTGGCTCGAACGCGCGTAGACGATCAGCTCGGCGCCCTGCGCGAGCGCGTTGCTCAGCGCCTCGGCTTCGTCAGCGGCGACCTGCACGAACACGCGCTTGTCCTTGCGGTTCGAGTTCGCCGGCGCGAGCGGGACGATGATCTTCCCGTTCGTGATGAGGTGGCGCTGGGACGCGCTCCACGCCTTCTTCTCTGCTTCCGACTCCTTGACGTCGGGCGAGGAGAAGCGCGGATCGGTCGCGCTCGCCCCTTGTGACTTCAGCTTGATCGTCGCGACGAGGTCGAAGCGCGCGAACCGGGGGAGCGTCTCGAAGCCCGAGGCATCTTCGACGTTGATCCACACGCCGCGTGTGCCCTTCTCGAGGGCCGCTCCAGGTCCGGCGGACGTGCCCTTCGGCGCGAAATCGGACTCCGTGAACGCGTAGCCGGGAGCCTTGTCCTTCGAGAGCACGCGGCCGCGGATCGCGGTGATGTCCGTGATGAAGCCGTTGCCCTTGGCCTTCTCCTGGTCGACCCAACGCACGGCGAACTCCTTGGTCTTCGCGTCGACCAGGTGTCCGGTCTCGATGGCTACGAACGCCTCGATCGGCCGCGGGCAAATCGGCACCGCCACCTGGCCGGTGTGGTCCTCGTCGTCGCGCTGCTTCGCCTGGACGCCTTGCTTCGATCCGCCGAAGAACGTGCCTTCGCCGACGATGAGCAGCGTGCCGACCGCGCCGGCCGCTCCGACCAGGATGAGGAGCAGCATGAGCAGCACGCTCATGCCCGATGTCCGTCCGCGCTTCTTGGGTTCTTGTGCCATGGGGTTGTTCGTCTCGTCGTCGTTCGATTGCGTGGGCGTCGTGCGCGCTCAGCGGGAGAAGACCTCGCGCCGGAACATCGCCTGGCTGGTGAGCAGGCGCCGGAAGGGGCGCACTTGTTGGCCCAGCGCGAACTGCTTTCCGAGGCCGTAACGCCCCGAATAGGTCTGGTTCCCGCCCTGGGCGTTCGCGAGCTCCTGCCCCGAGGGCAGACTCGCCGCTTCCACGACGCCCTCGTCGTTCGCCTGCGCCGGCGTGTTCACTCCGGTGCCCGTGGGCAGGAACGCGCTCATCGATGCGGCCTGGTACGGGTAGTTGACGCGCAGGCTGACGAGCCCGCGCTGGCGACCGGTCGAGGCGAGGCTGAAGGGCGCGGTCGCCGGATCGGCGGCGTACGTGTCCGGACGCACCTCTTCGACGACGGGCAGCCACTCGATCGTCTCCACGCCGTCCGCGTCGCGACTGACGACCTTGGGGATCATCACGGTGAACGGCGGGTCGAACGGCCCCGGGTTGACGATCCGCACGATGGCGCCGGGGTAGTGGAAGTACTCCCGCTCGCCGGCGCCGAGGTCCAACCGCTCGCGGATCATCAGCGGCGTGAGCATCCGGTTCAGCGCGGGGAAGCTGTTGATGCGCTGCTGGAACGTGACGTCGTCCATCGCGTCCGTGTCGAGGACGAGCAGCCCGGGATCGAACACCGTCTCGCGCACCAGCGGATCGCTCAGGGCCTCGTCGAACGACGCGGTGGCGGGCAGCTCGACGTGGGCGAGCTCACGCGCGCCGACGTACGAGGCGTCGCGCAGCGTCTGGAGCGAGAACACCATGCGCCCCACCTCGACCGTGCCCGCGAAGAGCAGGTAGAACGCGAGGGCGATGAAGGCGAACTCGACGAGTGCGGCGCCCTCACGCCGACCGCGCGCGCGCGAGGCAGCACGCAGCACAGGCAGACCCCCTCCACAACGGACCCGGAGGTCCGCCGCGGACGCGCGCATGAGCGGTGCGACCGTCATTTGGAAGGCACTCTGAAACGTGGGGACACGGACCGTCCGACGGCACAGGAAGGAGTGCCGCCGTCGAGTCGCTGGGTGAGATCGCTGCCGGGACCGCGAACCAAAGGCGAGCTCGGCCTTCGACCGCGGCGGATGCCGCCGAACCCCGCTCCGCCCTGCCGCGCACGGCCTGGGGGGTTAGGGGCCGCGAACGTTCATGAGCACGAGAACCGAGTCCTGCAGCTCGCTTCCGGCTCGCGCCATTCTACAGGGGCGGGCTTTTGGCGCTTTTTTTCTTCGTGCCGACCCAGCAAGGAGTTCGCAAAACGGCTCAGCGGCCGTGTTTACGAAGTTGCAAAATCGGCGGCATCCCACACCAACGCGCCACTTCACCCCCTGCTGAAGCCCCTTTACCACCCATGACAGGCCCTTGTGCCCCCCGCCTCACCCGGTTCCAGGCCCCCTCGGATCACCCACCCGCCACCACCACCTTCCACCCGATTCGCCGGCCTCCCCCAAACCCGAATCGCCTGCCTCCAGGTCCCGCAGGTCCGAACTTTTTTCCACCCTACAGGCCACCGAATCGATCCTCACGTGCTGAGCGCCCCTAGAACCCCGCGCCGACCGGTGCCGAGCCTCCGGTCCCGGTCGGCGCGGGGTCCGGGATGCAAAGCAGCCGCTGTGTTCCGTTGCGTCCCTCACCCCGCGTCGTCCCACCTGGCAGCACCGCCCCACCGACACCCCCCCGCCTGAGCCGCGCCCGCCGCCCCTCCCCGAACTCCGCTCCCCACCACCCCCCTTCCACCGACTATGCTGCGCGGCTCGTCGCGTCCGCGCGAACCCCGATGGAAGCCCTGCTCATCCACCCCCCGTTCGCGGACCCGACCCAGCCGTACCTCAGCCTCCCGACCCTCAAGGGTTGGCTGCGCGCGCGCGGGCTCGACGCTCGCGTCCTCGACCTGAACATCGAAGCCGCGCACTGGCTCTTTCGGACCGAGGAACTGTGCGACGTCGGCCGGCGCATCGGCGCCCGCTTCGTCGACCTGAACCGGACGCAGATGCTCTCGCTCGACCAGCAGCGCGAGTACAAAGCGCTCGTCGACGCGCGCGGGAAGATCGAGCACGCGATCGGCGCCGAACCGCCGCTCCGCGAGGTCTTCCAGAAGCGCGAGCACTTCTACGACGCGTCGACCTACGCGGTCGCGCGTCGCAAGGTCGAAGGCTACTTCGAGGCGCTCTCCGCCGCGTACTGGCCGTTCCGCTTCGGCTTCAACCAGTGCACGCACAACGTCGTGCCGTGGAGCTTCGACCTGCTCGAGGAGTACGCGACGGGCGTCAAGAGCCCGCTCGAGGACTTCTACGAGGAGACGTTCCCGGACCTCGAGACCTTCGACTGGAGCGAAGGCGAGCTCCCGCCCGTCGACCTCTCGCAGACGGGCTTCGTCGGGATCTCGATCGTCTTCCCGTCGCAGATCCCCGAGGCGCTGCACCTCGCGCGCTTCCTCAAGACGCGCTCGCCGGAGCTGTTCGTGATGCTGGGTGGCCCGGGCATCCACCAGGTCGCGATCCACCTCGAAGAGCCGCTGCGCCTGCGCCTCCTCGCGTTCGTCGACGCGATCGGCCTGTTCGAGGGTGAGAAGACGCTCGAGACGCTGCTCCCTCGCGTCGACGCGCTGCACGCCGCGGAGGACGCGCACGCGCGCTTCGAGCTCCTGCGCGACGTGCCGAACCTGATGTGCGTCGACCCGGCGACGGACCTCGTGCACCTCGGGCCGCGTTGGAGCCTCGACCTGCGCGAAGCGGAACCGCCGGACTACTCCGACCTCGACCTCGACCGCTACTGGGCGCCGAGTCGCACGCTGCTCTACGCGCCGACGCGCGGCTGCTACTGGGGCAAGTGCTCGTTCTGCTACTACGGGCTGACCGAGACGGCGACCGCGAAGTACCGCGAGATCCCGCCGGAAAAGGCCGCGGCGGAGCTCGGCCAGCTGTCGCGCCGCTACGGCGTGAAGAACGTCTACATCTCGTGTGACGTGCTCTCGCCCGTGTATGCGGTGAAGCTCGCGCAGGCGCTGATCGACAAGGGCGTCAAGATCCGCTGGTCGAGCGACCTCAAGATCGAGGAGTACTTCACGCCCGAGCGCTGCAAGCTGCTCTTCGATTCCGGCCTGCGCTCCGCGGCGTTCGGCATCGAGTCGGGCTCGGACCGCATCTTGACGATGATGCGCAAGGGCGTCGATCGCGCGACGCTGACGCGCGTGAACCGCGCATTCAACGACGCGGGTGTCGCGACGGAGTGGATGACGTTCACCGATCATCCCGACGAGTCGCTCGAGGAAGCGGTCGACACCGTTCACTGGATCGCCGAGCAGCAGGACTACGTCGACCTCTTCATCGTGGGCAAGTTCGGCCTCGAGGCCGGCTCGCACATCGCGCAGGCGCCCGCGGACTACGGCGTGCGCAAGATCTACTGGGCGGACGGCGACGAGCTGCGCCTCTACGCGCTCTACACGCACAAGGGCGGCCGTCGCTCGCGCGAGGTCGACCGCGCGATCGAGCGCGAGATCGATCTCGTCGGCGCGGCGTGGGACCTGCATCCCTACCCGTGGGCCGGCGCCAACTCGACGCACCACACCTTCCTGCACTTCCTCGAGTTCGGCCCGCGCGTCTTCAAGACGCACTTCCAGCGCGCGCAGGCCGCGTTGCGCGGCAAGCTCCCCGATCCGCCGGTCGCGCACATCGCGGGGCTGCGCGAGAAGATGCGCTTCAACCCCGAGCGCATGGCGGAGAACGAGCAGGCCTTCCTCGACGGCTACCTCGAGCGCGCGCTCTACACGACGATCCCGTCGCGCGGCGGCACGAAGACCGAGGTCTCGCCGCTCTCGCTCGCCGACTACGAGGCCGCCGCGGCCGAGGTGCGGCCGCTCTACCCTGGCCTGCGGTGACGGCCGGTCGCATCCTCGAGGGCATTTTCGCGCTTCGCCGCAACCCAGCGACGCCGCGCGACGAGGTGCGGCCGCTGCACACTGGCCTGCGCTGTTGGCCGGTGAGGACGACGCGCTTTTCCGCCCTTCGCCGCAACCAACGGGGCCGTTGCGACAAGGGCAGGAGCCCCGCCCCCTCCCCTACGAGGTTCCCCATGGTGCTCCGCTCCTGTTCTCTCGTCGCGTTCCTCTGCACGCCGGCGCTCGCCCAGAACGTCCTCGTCGTCGCGAACACCGGCCCTGGCGCGGTGCAGACCGCGGTCGACGCCGCGGTCGAAGGCGACACGCTCCTGATCCAGCCCGGGAGCTACGCCGCCTGCGTCGTCGCGAACAAGGGCCTCGTGCTGCAGGCCGACCCCGCCGGCTCGGTCGTGCTCGACAAGCTGCAGATCACGGGGCTCGCCCTCGGCAAGCGGGTGTTCGTGAAGGGCGTCGCGCTCACGCACGTCGGGATGGTCTCGGACCTGACGAACGCTCCCTACCTCGTCCAAGGCTGCGCGGGCAGCGTGCGCTTCCAGGACGTCACCGTCTCGATGCCGGCACCGAACTTCCAGGCCGGGCTCGTCCTCTCGGGGTCCACGGACGTGGCGCTGTCACGCTGCGTGCTCACCGGACCGTCGAGCATCCAGACATGGGGCGGGACCTTCGCCACGGGCATCCCGCAGCCGGGGCTCGTCCTGAACACGAGCCGGGTCGCGCTCGACCACGTCGCCATCACGGGCGGAGACGGTCACCTCGCGTTCTACGTCCCGAACTGGCCCACGCCGTTGTTCGACGGAGCGGAGGCCGGCGCCGACGCGTGTCGGCTCGACGCCGCCTCGGTCCTCTTCGCGCACGGTTGCACGTTCCAGGGCGGCGACGGCGGGAACGGCACGAACGCGAGCTGCGACACGGCCGGCACGATCCTGATCCCCGTGAACGGCACCCCGGGGGCGAACGCAGGGAACGGACTCTCTGTCGCGGCCGGCGGCAGCGCAACCGAGCTCGCGTGCACGTTCACGCCGGGGAACGCGGGCACAGGCGGAGCCGCCTCGTCGTGCGGCGGATTGCCGAGCGCGGCGGGGCTGCCGGGCCTTCCGATCGCCGGGGCATCCGCGTCGATCGTCGATGCGCCGCTCGCGCTCGACACGCCGACGCACGTGCGCGCCGGACAACCGATCCAGCTCACGGTCCACGGCACGCCGGGCGACCTCGTGCTGCTCGCAAACTCCGCGCAGACGCGCT
Source organism: Planctomycetota bacterium (assembly GCA_016714045.1). Lineage (GTDB taxonomy): Bacteria > Planctomycetota > UBA1135 > UBA1135 > JADJNY01. The sequence continues at coordinate 360,861 of JADJNY010000004.1, forward strand.
GGGTGTTCGATCCGCTCTACGAGGGCGTGTTCCTGTTCGGCGCCTCCGCGCGGCGCACGGTCCTCGGCACGATCCCGGCGAGCGGGACGCTGACGTACGTGCTCTCGACGACGCTCCTGCCGCCGGGCGTGCTCGCGACCCACCGCGTGCTGCAGCTCGTCGCGCGCCATCCGTCCGGGCAGCTCGAGCTCGGCGGCGCGGCGTACGTGACGATCCTCGACCCGAGCTTCTGAGCGGCGCGACGACGAACGCGGCGAGCCCTGCCGGAGCGCGACCGGGGAGGCGATCCCACCTCGATCGAATCCTGTGCACGACCAGAGCGTGCAAGCCCGCGCACGCGGGCCGTGCACGTTGCACCAACCCCGCACCAACCCAGCGCCGAACCGCGCACGAAAGCACGTTCATGGCGTAGTTTCGACCCGACGGCCTCGCTACCCAGCCGCCGTCCCGTCGCATCGTCCTCGTCCCCTGCGGAGCTCCTTCCCGTGCGCCCTCTCCTCTCCCGCATCGTGACCTTCGGCCTCGTCGCCACGGTCGCCCAGGCCAACGTCCTCGTCGTCACGAACACCAGCGCGAGCGCGCTGCAAAATGCCATCGACGCGGCAGCGGACGGGGACATGCTCCTCGTCCAGCCCGGCTTCTACTCGACGTGCGACGTCGACGGGAAAGCGCTCGTCGTGATCAGCGATTCGCCGGGTGCTGCGATCGTCCAGCGCATCACCGCACGCAACACGACCGCGGCGCAGCCCTGCACCTTCCTCGGGCTCGTCGTCCAAGCCCCGTCGAGCCTAGGCCCTGCCCAGCGAGCGGTCGAGATCGCGTCCTGCGCGGGTAGCGTGCGTCTGCAGTCGGTGCGCTCGAGCGCGTTCGCTCCGAACTCGACGCCCGGTCTCCTCGTCACGGACTCGCCTGACGTCGCGCTCGAGCGTTGCGTCGTCACCGGCTCGTCCGGTTCGTCGACGTCGGGTTCGCCCTTCTTCGCGCTGTACCCGGGCGCCGGGCTCGAGTGCGCCAACTCGCGCGTCGCCATCTACGACAGCGAGCTGACCGGCGGCGACGGCAACGACTCGGTCGTCTTCTTCGGGCAGGTGCCGCCCTACGTCTTCCCCGCCACGGCGGGCGCGCCCGGCGCGCGAGTCGACGCGACCAGCACGCTGTTCGTCAGCGGCAGCACGCTGCGCGGTGGCCCCGGCGGCAACGGATTCAACGGGTACTGCAACCCGCAGACGGCGCAACCCGTCGCCGGCGGGGCCGGTTCGAACGGCGGCGACGGGCTGGTCGTGCTCACCGGCGCGACGGCGACGACGCTCGGCGTGCAGCTCCTCCCCGGCAGCGGCGGGACGGGCGGAACATCGCCGAACTGCGGCGTCCCGATCCCGCCGGCAGGAGCTCCCGGACTCGCCGGCGCACCGAGCACCGGCCCGGTCGCGACCATCGCGGACACTCCGCTCGCGCTCACCGCGCTCACGCACGTTCGGGCGGGCAACCCGATCGCCGGCACGGCGACCGGAGCGCCGGGGAGCCTGGTCCTGCTCGCCGTCTCGCCGCAGACACGCTGGGTCTTCGACCCGCTGTACGAGGGCGTCTTCCTGTTCGGACCGTCGGCGCGGCGGGCCGTCCTCGGGGTCATCCCGGGCTCCGGAGTGCTCCCCTTCTCGATCTCGTCGGGTTCGTTGCCTGGAGGTGTCCTGGCCCAGCAGCGCGTGCTCCAACTCGTCGCACGCCACCCGTCGAATCAAGTCGAGCTCGGCGGCGCGGCGTTCGTGACGATCCTCGATCCGAGCTTCTGACCGCGCTTCGAAGGGGTCTCCACGCGCGCTCGGCGTCGTCGGGTCGCCGGGCCGAGCCGAAACGCACCGGGAGGCGCCCGTCCGTGCTTCCCGGACCGCGCGCGGCACGACGTGCCCGGGCAGAGCACGGCGCTTCCCCCCTGGTCGGCCTTCCACGGCGGCGCCGCGGGGGGCGGACCGCGGTACACTCCGAACTTCCGCTGGATTTTCCGGGGAATCACGCGGCGCTTCCCGCCCTGCCCACAAGAAGCCCACACGCGTTCCTCCCCACCCCAAGAAAGCACCCGTGGCCATGAAGACCCTGCTCTGCGCCCTCAGCATCCTCACTGCGCCGGCCCTCGCGTTCCAGTCCGTCCACGTCGTGAACGGCGGCTCGGGGGGCGCGCTCCAGGCCGCGATCGATGCCGCTGCGGACGGCGACACCGTGCTCGTCCACGGTGGGAGCTTCGGCCACGTCGCGATCACGGCGAAGTCGTTGACGCTCGTCGCGGAGCCCACGCTCGACACCGTCGTCGCGGGCGTCGCGATCTCGAGCCTCTCCGCGAACCAGCGCGTCGTCGTGTCGGGGCTCGAGGTCTCCTCGACCTCGATGGTCGGCGTCCAGATCACGAATTGCCTCGGTCGCGTCCGCCTCGATGCCCTCTTCGCGCACGGCGCGACGCCGCAGAGCTCCGTCGACGCGCTCGTCGCGAACGGTGCGGTCGACGTCGCATGCACGAACAGCACCTTCACGGGTGGAGCGCAGATCCCGACGCCGGGCCCGAATCCGACGCCGAGCTTCCAGGCGGGCCGCGGCGTCGTGTCCGTCGGGAGCGGGCTCACGCTCTACGAGTGCGTCGTGACCGGCGGTGACGGTCAGACCGGGCACTTCATCAACACCGTCTTCACCGACGCGCCGGCCGGGATCGGCGGAGCCGGACTCGAGTGCGACGCGAGCTCGAGCGTGTTCGCGGGACGCTCGGCGATCCGCGGCGGGAGCGGGGGCATGGGACGCGAGCTCGCCTGCGCGCAGCTGCCGTGCGGGATCCCGCCCACTCCCGGCGGCGCGGGCGGCCTGGGGCTCTCGGCCGCGCTCGGCGCGAACGTGACGGTTCACGACACGACCGTGTCGGGCGGGCCCGGCGGCAGCGGCGGCCTGGGCGGTCAGTGCTGCCCGCAGACCGTGTGGCCGCAGGCCGGGAGCGGCGCCGCGGGGAGCGCGGAGCAAGGCACCATCACCCATCTCCCCGGCTCCGGCGTGACGCTGTCCGCTCCCGCGGTCGTGCGCGTCGGGCAGCTCCTTCCGCTCCAGATCGCCGGCACGCCCGGCGACACGATCTTCCTCGCGGTCTCGGGACAGACGCGCGCCGTGTTCGACCCGCTCTTCTCGGGCGTGTTCCTCTTCGGCCCGGCCGCGCGTCGCAGCTCGTTCGGCATCGTGCCGGGGAGCGGCGTGCTCTCCGTCTCGATCCCCGTGGGCACGCTGCCGTCCGGTGCGCAGTCCGTCGAACGCTTCCTCCAGGTCCTCGCGCGCAACCCGGCCGGGCAGCTGCGCCTCGGCGACCCGGCGTTCGTCACCGTGCTCGATCCCGCGTTCTGAGCGACCGGAAGCCGGCGCGCCACGCACGGCACCTGCGTGCGGTCGAAGCGGACATGGAGCGCTCTCCAGCGCTCCATGCCGTGCGCCCCCGCCGCCGCATTGGTATCTTCTCGCGCTTCGAGCGTGGAGAGCTCCGTCCGGAGGGCTCGATCACGCGCAGAAGCGAGCCATGAGCCACGACACGCCGACCGCGCCCGAGAAGACCTACCGTCACTTCATCCACGACGAGATCGACGCCGATCTCGCCGCGGGCAAGAACGACGGCCGCGTGCAGACGCGCTTCCCTCCGGAGCCGAACGGCTACCTGCACATCGGCCACGTGAAGGCGATCTGCGTCAACTTCGGCCTCGCGCAGAAGTACGGCGGCAAGTGCAACCTGCGCTTCGACGACACGAACCCGACGAAGGAGGAGCAGGAGTACGTGCGCTCGATCCAGAACGACGTGCGCTGGCTCGGCTTCCAGTGGGACGCGCTCTTCTACGCGAGCGACTTCTTCGAGCAGCTCTACCAGTACGCCGAGCACCTGATCACGACCGGCAAGGCGTACGTGTGCGACCTCACCGGCGACCAGGTCAGCGAGTACCGCGGACGACTCGACAAGCCGGGCCGTGAGAGCCCGTTCCGCAACCGTCCGGCCGCGGAGAGCCTCGATCTGTTCCGCCGCATGCGCAAGGGCGAGTTCCCCGACGGGGCTCGCACGCTGCGCGCGAAGATCGACATGGCCTCGCCCAACCCGAACCTGCGCGATCCGGTGCTCTACCGCATCTTGCACGCGCACCACCATCGGACGGGCGGCAAGTGGTGCATCTACCCGATGTACGACTTCGCGCATGGGCAGTGCGACGCGCTCGAGAAGATCACGCACTCGATCTGCACGCTCGAGTTCGAGATCCACCGCCCGCTGTACGACTGGTTCCTCGATCACCTGCCCGTCCCCGCGCGGCCGCGGCAGATCGAGTTCGCGCGCCTCAACATCACCTACACGGTGCTCAGCAAGCGCAAGCTGCTCGAACTCGTCCAGGCGAAGATCGTGCACGGCTGGGACGATCCGCGCATGCCGACGATCTCGGGCCTCCGCCGGCGCGGCTACACGCCCGAGGCGTTGCGCGCGTTCTGCGACACGATCGGCGTCGCGCGCTTCAACAGCACGGTGGACAAGCAGCTGCTCGAGAACTCGATCCGCGAGGACCTGAACAAGCGCGCGAAGCGCGCGATGGGCGTGCTCGACCCCATCAAGGTCACGCTCGAGAACTTCCCCGTCGGCCGCGTCGAGTGGATCGAGGCCGTCAACAACCCCGAGGATCCCTCCGCCGGCACGCGCCGCGTCCCGATCACGCGCACGCTGTGGATCGAGCGCGACGACTTCCGCGAGGAGCCGCCGAAGAAGTTCTTCCGCCTCGCGCCGGGCAAGGAAGTGCGGCTGCGCTACGCGTACTGCATCACCTGCAAGGAAGTGAAGAAGGACGCCGCGGGCAACGTGACGGAGCTCGTCTGCACGTACGACCCCGAGACGCTGCACGGCTCGACGCCGGACGGTCGCAAGGTGAAGGGCATCATCCACTGGGTGAGCGCCGATCACGCGCTCGACGCGCCGGTGCGGCTCTACGACCACCTGTTCGCGGCCGAGTTCCCCGACGACGTGCCCGAGGGCGTCGACTGGAAGTCGAACTTGAACCCGAACTCGCTGACCCAGGTCGCGACGCCGAAGCTCGAGCCGAGCCTGCGCGACGCGAAGCCGGGTGTGCACTACCAGTTCGAGCGCATCGGGTACTTCTTCACCGACCCGATCGAGTCGAAGCCCGGCGCGCCCGTGTTCAATCGCACAGTCACGCTGCGCGACACGTGGGCCAAGATCGAGAAGCGCGACGAGTGAGTCCCCCACCATGGTCGACGAGAATCGTTGGTTGATCGAGCTCGCGGAGAGCGACAAGGCGCGCTTCTTCAAGGTCGCGTACGAGGAGCTCACCGCGCCCGAGCAGGTGTTCGTGTGCGTGTGGGAGCTCGAGGCCGAGGTGAACAACGGCGGCTTCGATCAGTACTTCTCGAACACGAGCGGTGATTACGCGCGTCATGTCGAAGCGGCGCTCACCGCGATCGGCGCGAAGCGCATGCAGAAGATCGTGCGTCAGGCGATCGACACGGTTGGCGAGGTGGTCTTGAGCGAGGACCAGGAGCAGCGGCAGGAGCGGTTGCTCGCGCTGGATGACGAGCGTCGGGAGCGCCTCGAGAAGATCGATCAGCTCTATTTTGGCTATCCCGACAACATCACGAAGCTGCTGTTTGCCTACGTGCAGAAGAACAAGGCGTTGATCGCGGGGGCGTGAGCGGCGTGGTTGGGGTGTCGGGTCGGTCGGGAGCGTGGTGGTGGGATGGCACGCAATGGAGCCCATCGGGTGCGTTGGGACTGGGCTCGGTCGGGAGCGCAATTGCCGGATGAGGCGATCAAGGGGATGAGACGCAACGGAACACATTCGGATGCTCCGCATTCCGGACCCCGCACAAGCCTGGGCCGGAGGACCGGCCCAGGCTTGCGCGGGGTTCTACGTTCTCTCAGCAACGAGCGGTTGGTACGTGGGGGGGTGAGCGCGTGAACCTTGCGGACCTTCGTCGGGACTACAAGAAGCTCGCGCTCGATGAGTCGCATGTGGCGGGCGAGCCCGTGGCGCAGTTCCAGCGTTGGATGGACGAGGCGATCGCGGCGAAGGTCGATGAGCCCAATGCGATTGCGCTCGCGACGGCGACGAAGGACGGCGTCCCGTCGGTGCGCATGGTGCTCTTGAAGGGCTTCGACGCGAAGGGGTTCTCGTTCTTCACCGACTTCCGGAGCCAGAAGGGGCGCGAGCTCGCGGAGAATCCGCGCGCGGAGATGTGCCTGCACTGGAAGGAACTCGAGCGTCAGGTGCGCATCCGCGGGCCCGTCGAGAAGCTCCCGATCGCCGACGCGGCGAGGTACTTTGCGTCGCGGCCGCTCGAGAGCTGTCTCGGCGCGTGGGCATCGCTGCAGAGCTCGATCTTGAAGAGCCGGCTCGAGCTCGAGGAACGCGTCGGCGAGGCGCGCGCGCGCTTCAAGGACGTCGTGCCGCTCCCAACGCACTGGGGCGGCTTCCGCGTCGTGCACGAAGAGGTCGAGTTCTGGCAGGGACGCCCGAGCCGGCTGCACGACCGACTGCGCTTCCGGCGTGAGGGCGACGCGTGGAAGCTCGTGCGGTTGTCGCCGTGACGCGGACGCTCTCGGCGTCGAACCCCAGTGCAGGTGACCGTCGCGCGACGCGTTCACTGCGTGCGGGTCCGGACGAGCGTGACTCGGCGCGCTCGTCACGCAACGGTCCAGGGGATCACCACCCGAGGCTCTCGTCGAACGACGTTTCGAGCTCCTGCCCATGAAGAACGTCCTCTCCCTCGCCGTCCTCGCGCTCTTCCTCGCCGCTTGCGCGTCGCTCCCTCCCGAGCAGCAGGCGCAGCGCATCCACGCGTCCGCGCCCGTGTTCGACGGCCACAACGACCTGCCGGGTGAGATCCGCGGCGCGGGGTCGTCGTTCGAGCGGTACGACATCGCGCAGCGGCTCGACCACGGCCACACGGACATCCCCAGGCTGCGCGCGGGCGGCGTCGGCGCGCAGTTCTGGTCCGCGTACATCCCGACGTCCGAAATCGCGAAGGGCACGTCCGCGCGCCACTGCCGCGAGCAGATCGAGCTCATCCGCGCGATGTGCGCGCGCTATCCGAAGGACATGGAGCTCGCGCTCACGGCCGCGGACGTCGAGCGCATCCGCTCGAGCGGACGAATCGCGGGCCTGATCGGCATCGAGGGCGGGCACGCGATCGAGAACTCGCTCGAGACGCTGCGCGAGTTCCACGCGCTCGGCGCGCGGTACATGACGCTGACGCACAACGACACGCTCGACTGGGCCGACGCGGCGACGGACGAAGCGAAGCACGGCGGCCTCACGGCGTTCGGCGAGCAAGTCGTGCGCGAGATGAACCTCCTCGGGATGCTCGTCGACATCTCGCACGTATCCGCGGACACGATGCGCGACGTGCTGCGCGTCTCCACGGCGCCGGTGATCGCGTCGCACTCGTCCGCGTTTGCGCTCGTTCCACACCCGCGCAACGTGCCCGACGACGTCCTGCGGCTCGTCGCGAAGAACGGCGGCGTCGTGATGGTCAACTTCGCGCCGGGCTTCGTCGACGCGGAGGCCGCAAAGATCTTCCTCGGCTTCTACGCCGCGAAGCGCGCGATCGACGCGCAGACGACGGACGAAGCGGAGCGCGGACGGCGCGTCGAGGAATGGCGCAAGGCGAACCCGCTGCCGCCCGTCCCGTTCACGAACGTCGCGGACCACATCGAGCACATCGCGCGCGTCGCCGGCGTCGACCACGTCGGCATCGGCTCGGACTTCGACGGCATCCCGGCGGGGCCGGTCGGGCTCGAGGACGTCAGCACGTACCCGGTGCTGACCGCGGAGCTCCTGTGCCGGGGCTGGAGCGAGCGCGACGTGCGCAAGGTGCTCGGCGCGAACGCGCTGCGCGTCCTCCGTGCGTGCGAGCGCGTCGCGAGCGAACTCCGCGCGAGCGAGGCGCGGAAGCGGTGAACCGAAAGACGCTGGCGCGGAGACCATGAACTGGAAGACGTTCTCGGTCGCAGGCTTCATTCTCGCCGTCGCGGCACTGCTCGTCCTCGCCTACACCGATCGCGTGTGGGGCACGGGGCCGATCTCGATCGGACTGCAGGTCGCGGCCGCGCTCTTCATGGTGTGGGCGCGCTTCACGTTCGGAATGCGCAGCTTCCACGCCGCCGCGAACCCGACGGAGGGCCAGCTCGTCACGCACGGACCGTATGCGATCGTGCGCAACCCGATCTACACGGCCGTCCTGCTCTTCACGTGGGCGACGGTCGCCGTGCACTTCGACCTCGTGTCGCTCGCGTGCGGCCTCGCGATCACCGCGGGCATGCTCGTGCGCATGGTCGCGGAGGAGCACGAGCTCCGCGCGCACTTCGGCGCGCCGTATGCGGAGTACTGCCGACGCGTGAAGCGCCTCGTGCCCTTCGTGATCTGACGCGCGCGTCGCGGGCAGTTCGGAGGAAAGACGTTGCGACACGACGCGCGCCGACGCTCGAGGAGGGACGTCGCGACACGACGCGCACGCCGACGCTGGAGGAAGGGCGTCGCGACACGACGCGCGCGCCGACGCTCGACACGGCACCCGCACTCCCGTCGAACACCGCGTCGAGCTCGCCCGCAGCCCACGCGGGGGATCCGGCACCGCGCGGGAGTTCCGCGCCGCGCGGGGCGTCCCAGGTCGACGACCTGGAGCGGGCAAGGGCGTTTCCAGCCTGCCGCGGGGTTCGCCACTGGCCCAGCACCTGCGCGACTCCAGCGCTCCCACTCACGCCGTCGATCACGAACCCACCATGGACTTCTCCGCCGGACCGCTGATCACCTCGCTCGTCGTCGGCTCCGTCGGCTTCGGCCTCTATCGTTACGGCCGCAAGGCGGAGCGCATGCCGCAGCTCCTCACCGGAGTCGTCCTGATGGTCTTCCCCTACTTCGTGCCCGGCGTCGCGTGGATGATCGGCATCGCCGTGGGCCTGATCGGCGGCCTCGTCGTCGCCGTGCGCAACGGGCTGTGAGCGCGCGGACGCGCCGCGTCCTCTCCAGGCGTGCTGCGCGCCGCGTCCCTCCCCCGGTGCGACGTGCGCGGTGGAGCGCACTACGCGGCGCCGCTCCGAGCGTGGTGAGGGCCGCCGTGCGTCTCGACCTCCTCCGCGAACGGGGATAGGCTGTTCGCCCCTCGTTCCTCGGCGCTTCGCGCGTCGCGAAGGCCCTGCGAGCGACCGAGCCCCCCCGCCGTGAGCACCAACCGCGTCGCCGTCGTCGAGTCGAACCTCGACGCCTACCTCGCGTCCGCATCGCCTGCGGCGCGCCTCCTCGCCCCCGACGAACCGCTGCGCGCGGGTTCGCGTCTCTCCGCCCGCCAGGCGGTCGAGCTCTTCGAGGACCAGATGCTCTCGCGCGCGCTCGACGTCGCGTCGCGCGAGCTGAAGCGCACGAACAGGAGCTTCTACACGATCTCGAGCGCGGGCCACGAGGACAACGCGATCCTCGGCGCGCTCCTGCGCCTCGACGATCCGTGCTTCCTGCACTACCGCTCGGGCGGCTTGATGATGGCGCGCAGCCGCAAGGCGCACGACGTGACCCCGTGCTTCGACACGCTGCTCAGCTTCTGCGCGTCGAGCGAAGACCCGATCAGCGGCGGACGGCACAAAGTGTGGGGCTCGAAGCGCCTGTGGGTCCCGCCGCAGACGTCGACGATCGCGTCGCACCTGCCCAAGGCGGCGGGCCTCGCATCCGCGATCGGCCGCGCGCGCCGCCAGGGCATCGAGAGCGGCCTCCCCGGCGACTCGATCGTCTTGTGCAGCTTCGGCGACGCGTCCGCGAACCACTGCACGGCGCTCTCGGGTTTCAGCGCCGCGCGCTACATGAAGAAGCGCGGCGGCCCGTGCCCGATCCTCTTCTTGTGCGAGGACAACGGCATCGGCATCTCGGTCGACACGCCGCCGAATTGGATCGCGGAGACGTTCTCGAACCAGCCGAACCTGCGCTACGTGCGCGCGGCGGGCGAGCTCGACGAGCTCTACGACGCGTGCTTCGACGCCGTCGACTCCTGCCGCGTCACGCGCACGCCGACGTTCCTGCACCTGAAGACGACGCGCCTGTGGGGCCACGCGGGCAGCGACGTCGAGACGACCTATCGCACGCTGGAAGAGATCGAGGCGATCGAAGCCGGCGATCCGTTGCTGCGCAACGCGAAGCGGCTCGTCGAGACGGGTGCCGCGACGCCGGCGGAGCTCCAAGCGCTCGTCGCGGACATCCGCGCGCGCGTGATGGCCGTCGCGGAGGAAGCCGCGCGCCGTCCGAAGCTCACCACGCGCGCCGCGGTCGTCGCGCCGCTCGCGCCGTTCGACGAGAAGGCGGTGCGCGCGAAGGCCGCCCTCCCCGTCGACGCGACGAAGCGCGCCGAGCATTGGGGCGGACAACTGCCCGAGACCGTGAAGAGCCCCGCGAAGCGCTCGATGGCGGCGCACGTGAACCACGCGCTGCACGACGAGTTCCTGCGCCGGCCCGAGCTGCTCCTCTTCGGCGAGGACGTCGCGAAGAAGGGCGGCGTGTACGGCGTCACGCAGGGCCTGCAGAAGCGCTTCGGCCTCGCGCGCGTGTTCGACACGCTGCTCGACGAGACGGCGATCCTCGGCATCGCGCAGGGCGCGGCGCACATCGGCTTCCTGCCGCTGCCGGAGATCCAGTACCTCGCGTACCTCCACAACGCGCTCGACCAGCTGCGCGGCGAGGCGTGCTCGCTCTCCTACTTCTCGAACGGCCAGTTCACGAACCCGATGGTCGTGCGCATCCAAGGCCTCGCGTACCAGAAGGGCTTCGGCGGGCACTTCCACAACGACAACAGCTTCGGCGCCCTGCGCGACATCCCGGGCCTGATGCTCGCGATCCCGTCGCGCGGCGACGACGCGGCGAAGATGCTGCGCGGAGCGATCGCGAGTGCTTCGGCGTGCGGACGCGTCGTGTGCTTCCTCGAGCCGATCGCGCTGTACCACGAGAAGGACCTGTACGAGGACGGCGACAACGCGTGGCTCTTCGACTACCCGCCGCCGCCCGAGGTGCTCTTGCCCGGCGAGGTCGGCGTGTACGGCGAAGCGAACCGCGACGTGCTCATCGTAAGCTACGCGAACGGCCTGCGCCTGTCGCTGCGCGCGGCGCGCGCGCTCGAGCGGAAGCACGGCGTGAAGGCGCGCGTGATCGACCTGCGGTGGATCAGCCCGCTGCCGCTCGAAGCGCTCGAGCGCCACGCGGCCGAGTGCAAGAGCCTGCTCGTCGTCGACGAGTGCCGCGCGACCGGCGCCGGTATTGCGGACGCGGTGATCGCGCACTTTGCCGAGCGCGGCCTCGCAAAGAAGATGAAGAGCGTGCGCGCGGCCGACACGTACGTGCCGCTCGGTTCCGCGACCGCGTGCGTCCTGGTCGGCGAGGACGAGATCGTCGCCGCCGCGAAGGAGGTCGCCCGATGAAGCCCATCGAACGACGACGGACGACCGCTCCTCGGAGCTCGAAAGCGCTCGCAAGCCCCACCATGCCCACTCGATCGACCACGCGGGAATCGAAGTCATGAGCCGCGCCGTCTTGCTCTGCCCCGGCCGGGGTTCGTACACGGAGAAGTCGCTCAAGTCGCTGCCGCCCGAGCACCCGTGGGTCGTCCGCGCGGAGGAACTGCGCCGCGAGTTCGGCCTGTCGTCGCTCGTCGAGCTCGATCAAGCGCCGAAGTGGAACGCGAGCGTGCACCTCGAGCCGCGCAACATCTCGCCCTTGATCTGGCTCGTGTCGATGCTCGACGCGGCGCAGGCGATGAGCGAACACCAGGTCGTCGCCGTCGCGGGCAACTCGATGGGCTGGTACACGGCGCTCGCCGTCGCGGGCGCCCTCGACTTCGACGACGGCTTCCGCTTGATGCAGGCGATGTCGATCCTGCAGCAGGAACACAAAGACGGCGGGCAGGTCATCTACCCGCAGGTCCAAGAGGACTGGTCGCCCGACCCCGCGCTGATCGCGAACGTGCACGCGGCGCTCGCGAGCTCGAACGGCGAAGCGTTCCCGTCGATCCTGCTCGGCGGACAAGCGGTGCTCGCGGGCACGGAAGCGGGCATCGCACACCTCCTGCGCACGCTGCCGCGCGTGAAGCTGGGCCAGAACCAGTACCCGTTCCGCTTGATGGGCCACGGCCCGTACCACACGCCGCTGCTCGAGGGCGTGTCGGCGAAGGCGCGCGAACAACTGAGCTCGCTCGCGTTCCGAAAGCCGAGCGTGACGCTCGTCGACGGCCGCGGCGCGCGCTTCACACCGTGGTCGACGGACGTCGAGGCGTTGAAGGAGTACACGCTCGGCGCGCAGGTCGTCACACCCTACGACTTCGGCCTGAGCGTGCGCGTCGCCGTGCGCGAGTACGCCCCCGACCTCGTCATCCTCCCCGGCCCGGGCAACCCGCTCGGTTCGATCACGGCGCAGATCCTGATCGCGGATGGTTGGCGCGGGATGAAGACGCGCACGGACTTCGAGGCGGTGCAGGCGTCGGCGCAACAGATCGTGCTCTCGATGCGTCGGTGATCGTCTCGCGCGCCGAGGACTCGATTCCGGCGCGCCCGAGATCTCGCGGCGGTGCTACGCTCCTCGGGTCGGCCGAACCGAGGAGATCGTTCATGCGCCTTCCCAGCGTCTCGTGCGTCGTCGTTCGCCTCCCGCTCGCTCTCGCCGCGTCGGTCACCGCCGCGCTCGCGTGCTCCCTCGCGAGCGCGCAGACCACGACCTGTGACACGCTCTGTGTCGGCGCGGGTCATCCGCAGGCCGTCGCCGACCCGCAGTTCTCCGCCGACGGGCGCTGGCTCGCGTTCGCGAGCACGTCGACCGACCTCGTCCCGGGCGACTCGAACGGCTCGCTCGACGTGTTCGTCGCGGATCTCGCGAGCGGCGCGTTCGAGCGCGTCTCGGTCGCGACCAGCGGCGCGCAGGGCAACTTCGGTTCGGGCGGGACGCGCAGGAGCGCGATCTCCGGCGACGGACGCTTCGTCGCGTTCCTGAGCACCGCGATGACGCTCGATCCCGCGCACTCGGACTACGGCAACATCTACGTCCGCGATCGTCTGTCGAGCACCACGTCGATGGTCCCGAGCGGCCTCGCTGACGACTCCGACCTCCGGATGCCGCGGATCTCGGACGACGGGACCAAGTTGGCGTTCGTTTCCTTCGGCGAGTACGTCGCGGGCCAGAACCCGGTGTCCGACTACCAGGTCTGGGTGCACGACTTCGCGACCGGGACGACGGAGCTCGCGAGCCAGACCACCGCTGGACAGACGCTCCCGGGTCCGTCCGGGTACGCCGACATCGGCATGGTCGGGATCTTCGACCTCGACCTCGATCTCTCGCCGGACGGTCGCTTCGTCGTGTTCGGCACGTACACGGACCTGTTCCCGTCGACGGCGTACTTCGTGCTCGTCGTGCGCGACCTGCAGACGAGCACGACGCGCTTCCTCCCCGGCAGCCACTACCGCCACCCGAAGATCTCGAGCGATGGCACGCTCGTGATCGCGACTGGCTACGACGGCTACCCGAACGCCACGAAGCCGGGGTCGATGCACGTGATCGACGTCGCGGCGAACACGAGCACGCCGATCCCGCTCCCGAGCGGCGCGACGAGCTGCCTCGACCCGCTCGTGGTCGCGATCTCGCGCGATGCGCGCTACGTGCTGTTCTCGAGCCCCGACACGACGCTCGTGACGCCCGACGCGAACGGCGCGACGCGCGACCTCTTCGTGCTCGACCGCGTCGCGAACACGCTGCGCCGCGTCAACGAGAGCGGCTCCGGCGTCCAGGGCGCGCTGTCGAGCGGTTCCGCGTCCATGTCGGGCGACGGCGCGCGCGTCGCGTTCCTCAGCACCTCGACCGTGCTCGCGCCCGAGGCCGATCCGTTCACGTCGCCGCTCTTCGTGCGCTCCTGCGCGCCGGCGCCGCGCACGCTCTGCGCAGGCGACGGATCGGGCACGGCGTGCCCGTGCGGCAACTCCGGCGCGAGCGGGCACGGGTGCGCGAACTCGCTGCACGCGGAGGGTGCCTTGTTCGACGTCCTCGGCACGGCGAGCGTGACGCACGACTCGCTCGCGCTGCGCACGGTCTCGAGCACGAACTCCGTCGTCCTCTACTTCCAGTCGACGGAGGCGCAGAACGGCGGAGCGGGCGTCGTGCTCGGCGACGGACTCCTGTGCGTGTCGGGCTCGATCCTGCGGCTCGGCCAGGTGCAGGCCGTCGGCGGCGCGTCGCAGTATCCCGGCGTCGGACAAGCGCGCGTCTCCCTGCGCGGACAGATCCCGACCGGCGGCGGCGTGTCGCGCGTCTACCAGTCGCGCTACCGCAACGTCGCCGCCTTCTGCACGCCCGAGAGCTTCAACGTCTCGAACGGCGTCGTGGTCGACTGGTTGCCGTAGGCCGACCGCGGACGAGTGCGCTAGGGGTGCCGCCCCCCCAGGGCCGACCGCGGAAGAAGTCCGGTGCCGACGCAACGTTCCCTCGATGAAAGACCAATCCGACTTGGATGGCCGCAACCCGGCCCAGGAGAGAAACCATGCTGCGCTTCTTCCCTTCCACGTGCCTCCTCGCCCTCGCAACCGCGCTGACGCACCCCGCCGCTGCTCAGACCGTCCTCTTCTCGGAGGACTTCGAGAGCGGCGCTTCCGCCTGGACGTTCAACGAACTCTGGCACGTCGTCCAAGCGGACAGTCCCTGCACGACTGCCCTCGCGCCCTTCCCCAGCGGCACGCACTGCGCCTGGTTCGGCTCGGAGACGACTTGCACGTTCGCCCCCACGGACACGGGCAATGAGTACCTGACCTTGACGACGCCGATCGAGCTCCCCGCGAGCGCCGAGTCCGCGCTGCTCCAGTTCTCGACCTGGTCGGAGGCGGAGGACGACACGGGATGGGACCTCCGCCATCCGGAGCTCTCGACCGACGGGGGAGCGCACTGGTTCCAGCTGCCCGACGTGTGGCGGTCGCACTGGGTGACGCAGCGCTACGACCTCTCGCAGTGGATCGGCACGACGATCCGCCTGCGCTTCCGCTTCTGGGCGGGCGATCCCTTGTTCAACGACACCCTCGGCTGGCTGATCGACGACGTGCGCATCGAGACGGGCGTGGGACCGGCGACGACGACGTGCACCGGGGACGGCACGTGGTCCGCTTGTCCGTGCGGAAACTCCGGAGCGACGGGGCGCGGCTGCGCGACGTCCTTCAATCCGGCGGGAGCCGGTCTCGCGTCGACCGGTGTGGCGCGCACCGGCGCCGACACGGTGACGATGATCGCGACCGGCCTGTCGAACGCTTCGGCGACGCTCTTCCAGGGCATCGGGAACAGCAACTCCGATCCCTTCGTCACGCACAACGGCGACGGGTTGATCTGTGTCCAGGGATCGCTCGTGCGCATCCAGTCCGTGCTCGCTCAGGGCGGCACCGCGACTTTCCCCTCGGGCGGCGCGTCGATCTCGACGCGCGGATTCGTGGGCGCCGGCGCGACATACACCTACCAGGTGCGGTTCCGGAACTCGGCGTCGTTCTGCACGCCGGCCACCTACAACTTCACCAACTCGCAGACGGTGCACTGGCGGTTGTGAGCGCGGAGTGGCGTCTCGGTCGCCCGCGGGTCATCGGCTAGACTCGCGGGGTGGCCCCCAGCGATCCCGGCGACATCACCCGGCTGCTCTCTCTCGCGCGCGCGAACGACCCGCGGGCGAGCGACGAGCTCTTCCAGCGGCTCTACGGCGAGCTCCGCGCGCTCGCCGGTGCCGCGATGCAGCGCGATCAAGCCGGACACACGTTGCAGCCGACGGCGATCGTCCACGAGGCCTGGATCAAGCTCGCCGCGCCCGCCGCGCTCGCCGTGAACGATCGCGAGCACTTCCTGGCGCTCGCCGCGCGCGCGATGCGGCAGGTGCTCGTCGATCACGCGCGCGGGAAGCAGCGCGAGAAGCGCGACGGCGGGCGCGAGGCGATCTCGCTCCACGACGCGGCGGCGCCCGCGGGCATGGCGGAGGTCGACGTGCTCGTGCTCGAAGAAGCGCTCGAGCGCCTCGCGCGGTACAGCGCGCTCAAGGCGCGCATCGTCGAGCTGCGCTTCTTCGCCGGACTCTCGATCGACGAGGTCGCGAGCATCGTCGGCCTCTCCTCGAGCTCCGTCGACCGCGAGTGGAGCTTCGCGCGCGCGTGGCTCTCGGAAGCACTCGCGGGCGGGTTCGAAGACGAGTGACGGCCGGGAGCCTGGCTCGTTTTCCTCGTATCGCCCCTCGTCGTCCGCTCCCCGTTGGCCCGCGGCGAACGGGTGAAGAGCGTGCCTGGCTCCGTTGCGCCTCATCCAACCAGCGCGCTCCCGATCGACATCGAGCTCGAGCCCGAAAAGCCGCGCGAGTGCGCGCTACTTCTTCGGCCCCGGCACGTGCTGATCGACGAGGATCGGGTTCCCGTCCGGATCGATCACCATCAACGACGCCGGTTCGTTCGTGGACTCGTCCGCGCGCATCACGAGCGTCAGCCCCTTCGCCTCGAGCGCCTTCTGGATCGCGCGCACGTCGTCGAACTCGGGGAGCGTGGCGCACGCGCGATCCCACCCGGGGTTGAACGTCAGCGTGTTGCGCTCGAACAGCCCTTGGAAGAGGCCGATCGTCGCGGTCTCGTTCTGCAGGATCAGCCAGCGCTGCTTCTCCGCGCCCATCACCGCCTTGAAGCCGAGCTTCTCGTAGAACGCGCGCGATGCGGCGATGTCCTTGACCGAGAGGCTCACGGAGAAGTTGCCGAGCTGCATGGGACGCGCTCCAGGGATCGTCGAGTTCGTGTCGTCCGTGGCCCGCGTCGACGCACAGGCGCCGAGCAGGCCGATGAAGAGGCCGAGGTAGAGACGGGTCATGCGGGGTCCTGATCCGCGCGCCCTGGGATGAAGTCGGCGCACGGCGACCGGCATGCTAGCGGAGCGAGACGCGGAGCCACGCGTCGCGGTTCGCTCGAGGGACGCGGCGGGGGTTGCGGAAGAGGCGTCTCGAGTGCTTGTTCCACGGGCCTTTACGCCCGTCCGTCGTGATTCCTGAGGTCGCTCCCCCCCCTTCGTCGTGGGTGCTCTCGTCCGGGGGCGTCGCCGCCCTCGAGACGTCACGAACTCCCCGGCCCGCACGCGCGGGCCGCGCACGACCCGCTCGAACTCCACGACCACCATGAAGCTCAACCCCTTGCCCCTCGCCCTCGGCGTGCTGCTCCTCGGCGGAGCGGCGCGCGCGCAGCACGCACCCTCCCTCGTCGAACCCACGAACCAGACGGCCTACGTCCCCGGCGTCGGCGCCGTTCCGCTCACGATGGCCTGGAAGCTCGGCTGCGTCGGCGACGAGAGCGCGGTCGATCAGGCGACGTTTCTCGAGGCCGTGCAGGTCTCGAAGGACCTCCTCGCGACGAACGCGCACAACGGTTCGCTCGTGCCGCTGCCGCAGAGCGGGTCGAGTGCGCTCACAGGCTTCGACCTCGCCTTCACGCTCTCGGGCACGCCGCCGCCGCTGACCGCGGCCGTCGCGGAGCTCGAGACGTACTTCGAAGCGCGCCTCGGCAGCCAGCACGCGGCGGGCGCCATCCCGATCACGATCCAGTGGGGACCGCTGCCCGCGGGCGTGCTCATGAGCACGGGTCAGCTGTGGGGCACGTTGCCGTACACGACCGTGCGCGCGAACCTGGTGCAGTGGATGGATCCGACGGACGTGCTGCCCGCCTTCCTGCCGGCCGGCCCGACGTACCCCGTGCGCTTCGACGGAACGACGACCACGGTCACGGACGTCGCGAACGTGCAGTGCTCCGTGCCGTGGCTCCAAGGCACGTTCCCGAACGTCGGCCTCCCCGCGGGGCCGTACGCGACCATCACGATCAGCTCCGCGTACGCTTGGGACTTCGACCCGACGAACGGCATCGGCGCGGGCTTCTGCCTGAAGAGCGCGCTCGCGCACGAGATCGTGCACGCGCTCGGCTTCGCGAGCGACGTCGACCTCGCGTTGGGCGTGCCGACGCAGCTCGACCTGCTGCGCTTCCAGAACTCGGCGAACCGCCCGGGGCAGTACGACTACCTCGGGTTCGGCACGATCGCGCGGCTCGTCGACTCGAACACGCCGGACAACGACGTGCAGGTGAACCTCGGCACGTTCTCGTACCGCATGGAGGACGGCGCGCCGTACCAGGGGAGCCACTTCCTGCAGACGACGCCGCCTATCGGCGCGATGCAGCCGGCGCTGGCCTCGGGCCAGACGTTTTGGCCCGACTACCTGCGCACGCCCGACCTGCGCGTGCTCGACGTGCTCGGGTACGACTGGGTCGATCCGGCGTTCGACGGGATCGCGCACATCACGAGCATGACGAAGATGGACGAGGACCCGAACTCGTCGCAGTCCGTGCGCTTCCTCGCCACGTTCGACCGCCGCGTCGCCGGCGTCGGGACGGGCGACTTCACCGTGAGCGCGTTCATGGGCACGGGGATCACGTCGGTCGTACCGACGTCCGGCAAATCGCTCTTCTTCGACGGTCAGAACTGGGTCGACCTGCAGAACTACGAGCCGATCACGAGCACGGGCACGGACAAGTTCGCGATCGACCTGTGGATCAAGCCCAACGTCCAACAGGTGAGCGGCGCGCCGAAGCGCCAGATCTTCTGCGCTGGAGCCGGCGGCGCCGCGGCGGGCGACTCCGTGTGGCTGTACCTCGACTCGAACAACCGCCTGCGCTTCGACACGACGGGCGACTCGTTCGCTCCGCTCTTGCCGGTGATCAACGACGGCGCTTGGCACCACATCACGGTGAACTCGTGCTGCGGCACGAACGCGACGGTGCAGGTCATCGTCGACTTCACGACGTCCGTGACCGACACGATGTCGATCAACCTCCAGCCGGGCTCGGCCTACATCGGACGCGCGCTCTCGAACTCGCCGGTCCTCGAGTGCTTCTTCGGGGTGATCGACGAGTTCCGGTTCTACAACACGACGAACAACCCGAGCGCGGGCGCCGCGGTGACGCCGCTCGGCCAATATCAGAACTCACTGCTGATCGCGTGCCTGCCGTTCGACGAGGTCACGGGGAACACGACGCCGTTCGAGGACTGGGCGGGCGGGACCGCGGTCCTCGGCTCCGTCTTCCCGGGGCAACTCCCGCTCCTCTTCAACGGGCTCGTCGACAGCGCGAAGCAGTACGTCGTCACGGTCGCGGCGACCTCGAACAGCGGCCTCCTGTTCGGCGAGTTCGTCGACGACAACTCGGTGCGCGACATGCGCTCAGGCGCTCCGCTCGCCGGGCCGGACGTCGGCACCAACTACAGCTTTGACGCGTACACGATGCAGCACGGTGCGGGCTTCGCGTACTGCGAGGGCGCGATCTGCCCGTGCTCCAACAACCCGATCGTCGGCACGTGGGTCGGCTGCGTTTCGTCGATCGGAACCGGCGGACGCCTGCGCGCGAGCGGCTCGCAGTCGATCACCGCGGGGACGCTGACGCTCCAAGGTTCGCAGATGCCGAACTCGAACGCGCTCTACCTCGCGGGCACCGCGAACGCGAACACGGTGCTCGGCGACGGCCTCTTCTGCATCGGCGGCACGATCGTGCGCCTCGGCACGAAGCTGAACGCCGCCGGCGCATCGCAATTCCCCGACGTCGGCCAAACGCCGATCGCGACGCGCGTCGGCGCCACCGCGGGCATGACGAGCTACTTCACGATCTGGTACCGCAACTCCGCCGCCTACTGCACGCCCGCGACGTTCAACGACTCGAACGGCTGGCGCGTGACGTGGACGCCCTGATCGTCGCGCGGTGACGCGCTTGCCATCGGAATGCGGGGCCGGGTTGGACAGCCTCCACCCCGGCCCCGCTCGCTTGCACCGCGCCGAGCCGATGAAGCCCGTGTCCAACTTCACACCTCCAACGCTCGATGCTGAGAGCAAGTAGAACCCCGCGCAAGCACGGGCCGGTCCTCCGGCCCGTGCTTGTGCGGGGTCCGTGATGCGAAGCACACGCGTGTGTTCCGTTGCGTCCCTTTGCCCTTGGTCTCCGCATCCGGCAATTGCGTCCCGACCGACACCACCCCCTCTCTCCACGCGCACCCATCCCCCCCCACACCACAAGCCCCAGCTGACCACCCCCCCAACCCACCTCGCCCCCATTCCAATCTGGACGAACCCACCACGATCGAGGACAACCCCTCCTCCGCGCTCGACGCGCCGACGAGCCCGACATGACCCCGAACACGAACTCGGACGACGCTCCGCGCCCCAACGCTCACTTCGAGCGCATGCAGCGCGCCGAGGAACTCTTCCACACCGCGCGCGCGCTTCCGTCGTCCGACCGCGCAACCTTCCTCGCGCGCTCCACCGCCGGCGACGCGAAGCTCTCCGCTCTCGTCGAACGCCTCCTCGCGCGCCACACCGACGCGCAAGTGCTCGACCGCCCCGTGCTCGAGCTCGGCCCCGCGCACGACGCGCGCGCGACGCTCCTCCCCGAGCGCATCGGGCGCTACGCGATCCAGCGCGTGCTCGGCGAGGGCGGCATGGGCAGCGTCTACGAAGCGCTGCAAGACGAGCCGCGCCGCACGGTCGCTCTGAAGGTGCTGCGGCCCGCGAGCTCGTCGCCCGAGCTCCTCGCGCGTTTCCGGCGCGAAGCGCGCGTGCTCGGCTCGCTGCAACACCCCGGCATCGCGCAGGTGCACGAAGCGGGCACGGGCGAGCTCGTCGTCGGCGGGCAGGCGATCGCCGAGGTGCCGTTCATCGCGATGGAGCTCGTGCGCGGCGACACGCTGCAGCGCACGTGCGAGCGCGCGGGACTCTCGATCGAGGCGCGGCTCGACCTCTTCGCGCGCGTGTGCGACGCCGTCGCGTACGCGCACGCACAGGGCGTCGTCCACCGCGACTTGAAGCCCGGGAACATCCTCGTCGCGGAGCTCGGCACGACGACGACGAGCGCGCTGCGGCGCGAGCCCGCGACGAGCGGTGCGTCGAAGCCGTCGAGCGCGACGGGCTCGTCGTCGCGGCACGCCGGATCGACCCGCGACGACGCGCGATCCGCGAGCTCCGCGCCCGATTCCGAGCGGCGCGCGAACGTGTCGAGCGAGACCGCCCGCTCCCCCACCTCGTCCACCCGCGGCGGCGAGCGCACTTCCGCCGCGCACCTCGCGCCCAAGGTGCTCGACTTCGGCATCGCGCGGCTCGTCGAGAGCGAAGGCGAGGCGACGGTCTCGACGAGGACGGGCCAGGTGCTCGGAACGCTCGCGTACATGAGCCCCGAGCAAGCGCGCGGCGACGGTTCGCTCGTCGACGCGCGCGCGGACGTGTGGGCGCTCGGCGTGATCCTCTACGAGCTGCTCGCGGAGACGCGGCCGTTCGCGCTCGACGGGTTGCCGCTCGCGACCGCCGCGCGGCGCATCCAGGACGACGAGCCCAAGGCGCTCGGCACAATCGACGCGCGCCTCTCCGGCGACCTCGAGACGATCGTCGGGAAAGCGCTCGAGAAGGACCCCGCGCGCCGCTACGCGAACGCCGCGGAGTTCGCGGCCGACGTGCGGCGCCACCTCGCGCACGAGCCGATCACGGCGCGCCCGCCGAGCGCCACGTACCTCGTCGCGAAGTTCGCGCGGCGCAACAAGGCGCTCGTGCTCGGCTTCGCCGCGGCGCTCGTGGCCCTCGTCGGCGGACTCGGGTACGGGCTCGTGCAAGCGCGCGCCGAGCGCGACGAAGCGCAGCTCGCGACCGCGTTCCTCGCCGAGATGCTCGGCGCGCCCGACCCGATGAAAGGCGGCAAGGGCATCACGATGGTCGAGGTTGTCCGGCGCTCCATTCCCGAGCTGCAGCGGCGCTTCGCCGGGAAGCCGCTGCTGCGCGCGCGCCTTTCGCTCGTGCTCGGCGGCGCGCTCGTGCAGGACGACCGCGACGCGGCGCGGACGCTGATCACCGACGGCGAGAGCGTGCTCGCGCGCGAGCTCGGCGCGAGCGACCCGGAGACGCTGCACGCGCGCGCGATGCTCGCGATGCTCGACAACCTCGCGCTCGACTTCACGCGCGCGGGGCCCAAGCTCGCCGCCGTCGCGGAGGCGCAGGCACAGACGCTGGGGAGCGCCGCGTACGAGACGCTGATGACGCAGGAGCGGCTCGCCGACTCCTACCTCGGCGAGGGGCGGCTCGAGGACGCGGTGAAGCTCTACCGCGAGGTGCTCGCGACGTACGAGCGCACGCCCGCGGCGCCCGCCGAAGGCGCGCACAGCACGCGCATCGGGCTCGCGAACGCCCTCGTCGAGCTGGGCCAGCGCACGGAGGCCGAAGCGCTCCTGCGCTCGGCGTTCACGGGCCTCGTCGAGCTTCGCGGGCGCGAGCACCCGACCGTGCTCGACGCGGCGGACACGCTGTCGATCGTCTTGAGCGAGACGGGGAAGCTCGACGAAGCCGAGGCCATCGCGCGCGAGAATCTCGCGATCTTCGAGCGCCTGCTCGGGAAGGACGATCCGAAGTCGCTCAACGTGCTCAACACGCTCGCAGGCATCGAGGTCGAGCGCACGCGCTACGCCGCGGCGCGGACGATCCTGCGCGACCTGCTCGAGCGCAGCGAGCGCGCGAACGGACCCGACAACCCCGACACGCTGACGGTGCTCAACACCGCGGCGCAGGTCGAGCTGCGCGACGGACATCCCGCGGACGCCGAGCCGCTCTTCCGCGAGCTCTGCGAGCGCACGCGTCGGTCGATGGGCAGCGATCACTGGTACACGTGGGCGTTCCAGACCGGGCACGCGGCGGCGCTCCTTGCGCTCGACCGGGACGCGGAGGCGGAGCCGCTGCTCGTCGAAGCGTACGAGGAGTGCACGCGGCTCCTGGGCGACACGGACGAGCGCACGCGCCGGGCGGCGCAGCTCTTGACGACGCTGTGCGAGAAGCACGGGCGTGCCGAGGACGCGAAGACCTGGAGCGCGCGCGCCGGCCGATAGCCGCGCGCGTCGACGAGCGGCCCGCGCGAGGATTCGAGGTCGGAAGGCACGCGTCGACGAACGGCCCGCGCGCCGATCCCAGGGCGAGAGACACGCGCCGTCGACCGCTCCGCGACGAACCGGCAGAGCGCGTGCGGGCACGAAGGTGCTCTGGACAGACCGCGCGGCATCGTGGACAACGGAGAGTCCATGCCGAGCCCCGGCGACGTCACCCAGCTCCTCGCGCGCGTCCGCGCGAAGGACGAGAGCGCTTCGAGCGCGCTCTTTGCGCTCCTGTACGAGGAGCTGCGGGCGCTCGCGGCCGCCGCGATGCAGCGCGGCGCCGCGGGACACACGCTCCAGCCGACCGCGATCGTGCACGAGGCCTGGATCAAGCTCGCGGCGCCCGACGCGCTCATCGTCCACGATCGCGAGCACTTCCTGGCGCTCGCCGCGCGCGCGATGCGCCAGGTGCTCGTCGACCACGCGCGCGGCCGCGCGCGCGAGAAGCGCGGCGGCGACCGCGAGCGCGTGACGCTCGACGGCGCGGTCGCACCGACGGGGCTGTCAGAGCTCGACGTGCTCGCGCTCGAGGAGGCGCTCGAGCGCCTCGCGAACTACAGCGAGCTCAAGGCCCGCGTCGTCGAGCTCCGCTTCTACGGCGGGCTGACGCTCGAGGAGATCGGGCACGTCCTCGACCTCTCGACGCGCACCGTCGACCGCGAGTGGCGCTTCGCGCGCGCGTGGCTGGCGGAGGCGCTCGGCGGCGAGACGGGAGCCGACGCGTGACGTTCGCGGTCGCGCGCACGACAGCGAGGGCCGTTCGATGAACCACGAACGCCTCCGCCGCGCGGAGGAGCTCTTCGACGCCGTCTGCGACTTGTCGCGCGCGGAGCGCGACGCGGTGCTCGAGCGCGAGTGCGCCGGCGACGCCGAGCTGCGCGGTCAAGTCGAGCGACTCCTCGCCCGCGACGCAGACGCCCACGCGCTCGACCGGCCGGTGCTCGAGCTCGATCGCAGCGCCGCGGACGCGCCGCTCCCCGACCGCATCGGGCGCTACGCCGTGCTCCGCGTGCTCGGCGAGGGCGGCATGGGCAGCGTGTACGAGGCGCTGCAGGACGAGCCGCGCCGCAGCGTCGCGCTCAAGGTCATGCGCGCGGCCGCGTCGTCGAAGGAGCACTTCGCGCGCTTCCGACGCGAAGCGCGCGTGCTCGGCGCGCTGCAGCACCCCGGCATCGCGCAGGTGTTCGAAGCGGGCACGGGCGAGCTCGTCGTGCGCGGCACCGTCGTCGGCGAGGTACCGTTCCTCGCGATGGAGCTCGTACGCGGCGAGCCGCTGACGCGCGCGTGCGAACGCGCGGCGCTCTCGATCGAAGGCCGCCTCGAGCTCTTCGCGCGCATTGCGGACGCCGTCGCGCACGCGCACGCGCAAGGCGTCGTGCACCGTGATTTGAAGCCGGGGAACGTGCTCGTCGTCGAGACCACGACGACGGCGAGCGGCGTCCGCGACCACGCGGGCGCCGCGCTCGCGCCCAAGGTGCTCGACTTCGGCATCGCGCGGCTCGTCGAGAGCGAGGGCGAGGCGACGCTCTCGACGAAGACGGGCCAGGTGCTCGGCACGCTCGCGTACATGAGCCCCGAGCAGGCGCGCGGTGACGGTTCGCTCGTCGATGCGCGCGCGGACGTGTGGGCGCTCGGCGTGATCCTGTACGAGCTGCTCGCCGGCCGCCGTCCGCTCGAGCTCGACGGGCTACCGCTCGCGACCGCGTCGCGGCGCATCCAGGAGGACGAGCCGCGCCCGCTCGGCGCGCTCGACGCGCAACTCGCGGGCGACCTCGAGACCATCGTCGGGAAGGCGCTCGAGAAGGACCCGTCGCGCCGCTACGTCGACGCCGCGGCGCTCGCGGCCGACGTGCGGCGCCACCTCGCTCACGAGCCGATCGCGGCGCGCCCGCCGAGCGCCATCTACGTCGCCAGCAAGTTCGCGCGGCGCAACAAGGCGCTCGTGCTCGGCAGCGCGGCGGCGCTCGTCGCGCTGATCGGCGGGCTCGGGTACGGCCTCTTCCAAGCGCAGAAGCAGCGCGACGAGGCCGAGCTCGCGACGGACTTCTTGATCACGATGCTGCGCGCGCCCGACCCGATGAAGGGCGGCGCGGGCATCACGATGGCGCGCACGGTGCAGATGGCTGTGCCCGACCTGCGCGCGCGCTTCGCGGAGAAGCCGCTGCTCCTCGCGCGGCTTTCGTTCGAGCTCGGCCAGACGCTCGTGCGCGACGACCGCGCGCTCGCGCGCTCCTTGTTCGAGGACGCGGTGCGCCTGCGCACGCAGGAGCTCGGCGCGGAGCATCCCGACACGCTCCAGGCGCGCAGCGCGGTCGCGCTGATCGAAACGCTCGAGCACCAGGGCGAAGCCGTCGCGTCGAAGGCTGCGTCCGAGGAGCTCGCCGCCGTCGAGAAAGCGCAAGCGGAGATCGCGCCCGAGGACCCGCGGACGACGCTCGTCACGCGTGCGCGGCGCGCGACGCTGCTCGTCGAGCAGGGCAAGCCGGACGAGGCCGAGACGCTCTTCCGCACGATCCTCGCGGACCTCGCGAAGCAGGGCCTCGCGGGCACGCCGGACGAGCTCGACGTGCAGGTCGGGCTGTCGCACGCGCTGCTCGAGCTCGGGAAGAAGGACGAATGCGAACGCGTCGCGCGCAAGGCGTTCGTCGGCCTGCTGTCGGTGCGCGGGCGCGAGCATCCGAGCGTCGTCGACGCGGCGAACGTGCTCGGCATCGTGCTGTCGGACCTCGGGAAGTTCGACGAAGCGGAGACGCTCGTGCGCGAGAACCTCGCGATCCACCAGCGCCTGCTCGGACCGGACGACGCGACGACGCTGAACTCGCTGACGACGCTGGCGAGCATCGAGAGCGAACGGGGGAACTACGACCGCGCGCGCGAGCTCTTCAAGGACCTGCTCGCTAGCACGGAGCGCGCGTCGGGCCCCGATTCGCCCGACATGCTGGTGACGCTGAACAACGCGGCGCAGGTCGAGCTCCGCAGCGGCCACGCCGACGCCGCGGAGCCCTTGTTCCGCACGGCACGCGAACGCGCGGAGCGGAGTCTGGGCCGCGACCACTGGTACACGTGGGCCTTCGCGACCGCGCAGGGCGCCGCGCTGACGGAGATGGGCCGGCCTGAGGACGCGGAGCGCGTGCTGCTCGAAGCGCACGCGGAGAACGAGCGCCTGCTCGGTCCGACGGACGAGCGGACGAAGCGCGTCGCGACGCTGCTCGCGAAGCTCTACACGAAGCTCCAGCGCGCCGACGACGCGAAAGCGTGGCAGGAGCGCGCGGACGCGAAGTGATCGGAGGGACGGCGGCGGGTTCTCGGACCCGACCGCGGAGAAGGCGCTTCCGCTGGGTGCCGTCCGGTGAGGACGTGCTCGGGCACGGGACTATCTTCGGCCGCGCAACGACCAGCCCTGGGCCTCGGCTCGTGCGAACCACTCCGCCTTTCGCCGTTCGTCCTCTTCGAGCGTCAAGCGTACGGTCACCGGCGGCGGCCCGTCCGACAGCGTCATGCAGAGCACGGTCGGGTCGCCCGGGGCGAGTTGCTCGACGACGCCCACGGGACGGCGCTTCGCACCTTTCCCGCTGCGTTCGCCGGCGTAGGCGAGCCAGACGACCTCGCCGTTGGCATCGAGCGTGACGATCACCTCGTCGACGCCGACGCGGTTCTTCGGCAGCGCGACGCGGGCGCCGGCGCCGGGTGCCAGGGAGAACTCGACCGCGCCCTCGTCACCCACGCCGGGACAGACGACGGTCTCGGCAGCGCCCGCCTCGAGTTCCTCGAGCGTGGGAGCCGTCCGGCGCGCGGTTGGCGCGGGAATCGTCGGCGCGGCTCCTGGAGGCACGAACACGGCGAAAAGCGCTCCCGCGACCGCCACCGCACCGATGAAGCGCGGCACGAACACTCCCTCGCGCGGCGCAGGAGCGCTCGCATCGGACTGCGGCGTTCGACGCAGGATCGCGATCGCCCACGGGAGCGCGACCACGCCGAGCGCGAGCACCACGCCCGCGATCCACGTCAGCGCCGGCTCGCTCGCCGGGTCGCGGTGCAGACGCATCATGCCCGCCGTCCACAGCCCGTTGACGGCCGCATGCATCGCGATCGTCATCCGCACCGAGCCGGTGCGCCACGCGACGACGCCGAACCACGCGCCGAGCGGAAGGATCGCCAAAGCCCACACGAATTCGCCGTGGACGGCGGCGAAGAGCAGGCTGCTCGTGAGGATCGACGCGACCGGCCCCCAACGCTGCAAGAGGCCGCGCTGGAGGAAGCCGCGGTAGAAGAGCTCCTCCACGCTGGCCGGGACGATCGCGATGCACAGGATCCACGCCACGCTCGCTCCCCGCGAACCCTCGCTCCACCATCGCTGCAAACCGCTCGCGTCGTCGGTCGAGGTTCCGAGGAGCGAGCTCGCGAGCGACGCCACTCCCAAGCCGAGAGCGAACGGGACGGCCGTGGCGACGAGCATCGCCACTCCTTCGAGAGGACGAAGGCCCGTCTGGGCGAGCCCGAGCCGTTCACGCGCGGGCTTGCCGAGCCAACGACACGCGACGAGCGCACAAGCGAGCAGCGTCGCCTGCGACACGATCACCGTGATCCACGTGAAGGCGTCGGACCGCAGCGCCTCTTGAGCGAGTTCGCCGAGACGATCGCTGGAACGCTCCCCGCCGATCGTGCCGCGCACCGTGGTCGCGACGGACACGACGACCGCGGCGATCGCGACGGTCGCGGCCATGGCGCAGCTCGCAACCAGCCATGCCGCGAGCGCGAAGCGCGGGCCGTCCCGCCGCCAACCGGAACGTACCGCTGTCTGGGTGGCGTCTGTGTCTTCGAACGAGGGAAGCGTCGCGTTCATGAGTTCACCGTGCTGGCCCGTGGAGCAAGGCGCGCGCTCCGAAGCTCACGTTGCCGAGGGCGCGCCGTCGCGAGCGGACGGAAGCTCAGGATACAAGAGGAGGCGGAGTCGTGTGCGCGTCGGCGCTCGGGGCGCCCGAGGGCCGCTGCGCCGCGCCGGCGGGAGCTCGCCGCGGGCGACGGCCGAGGAGCCCGTCAGACGACGACCTCGCGCGCGAGAGGGCGAGGAGACGGGGGCGCCGCGATGAACGTGCCGTCGAGGGTGCTCCAGGGGCGCTCGGCGTGCTTGTACGCCGCGTCGGGCGTGCGGATTCCTGTCGTGCTCGGGGAGCGGACGTCGTGGGTGAAGCGCGGGGGCGTGCACGCGCCCCTGGAGCTCGCGGAGCGGGCTCTCCGTTCCCTTCGCGCACTTCGGCGCCCCCTCGACCATGCAGATCCTCCGCCCCCACACCTTGTCCCTGCTCGTCGCGCTCTCGCTCCCGTCGCTCGCGTCGGCGCATGAACGCACCTTCGTCGAGACCCTTCCGTCGCAGCGGCTGCTCCCCGGCGCCGGCAGCTCGGCTCTGTACCGAATCTGGAAGCTCGGCTGCGTCGATGGCGCGCAGGACGTCGACGACGCGACCTTCCACCAGGCGATCGACGCGAGCCGGACGCTCGAGGCCGCGAACCTCGCGTCGGGGAACGTGCAGCTCACCCCGCAGAGCGGCTCGAGCGCGCTCACGAGCTTCAACCTCGCGTTGACGGTCTCTGCGCCGCCGCCGGGCGCCGCGACGGCGGTCGCGGCCGTCGAAGGGGTGCTCGAGTCGCAGCTCGGCAGCACGCACGCGACGGGCCCGGTGGCGATCCTGATCCAGTGGGGCGCGCTCCCCCCGGGCGTCGCGATGAGCACAGGCCTGAGCGCGATGGAGTACGCCTACCCGAGCTTCGTCTCGAACCTCCAGACCTGGGACGACGCCGACGACGTCCTGCCGGCCTTCTTCCCGCCCGGCCCGACCGTGCCCGTGCGCTTCGACTCGACGAGCGCCTCGGTCACGAACGCGCCGACGGTGATCGTGCCGCTCGCGATGCTGCAGGCGACGGTTCCGGGCCTCGGAACGCTGCCGACGCCGCAGGCGACGATCACGGTGAACTCGGGCGTCCCGTGGGACTACGATCCGTCGAACGGCGTCACCGCGGGCTCGCTCTGCTTCCGCACCGCGCTGATCCACGAGTTCCTGCACGCGCTCGCGTTCGCGAGCGACACGGACCTCGGCATCGGCAAGCCGAGCGCGATGGACCTCCTGCGCTTCCAGCGCACGACCGGCAACCCGCCCGCGCTCGACTACCTGGACTTCCGCACGCGTGCGCGCCTCGTCGACTTCAACTCGCCGGACGACGACGCCGAGCTCGACCTCGTGACGTGGGAGTACGCGATGTCGGACGGCAGCCCGAACCAGGGCAGCCACTTCCGCGACGAGACGCCGCGCATCGGGGTCATGACGCCGATCCTGAACTTCGGCGAGACGGCCTACCCCGCGTACGTGCAGAACTCCGACCTCCGCGTGCTCGACGCGCTCGGCTTCGACTGGGACGACCCGAACCTGAACGGGCTCGCGCAGGTCGCGTCGACGGCCACGCTCGACGAGAACCCGAGCAGCGCGCTCACGAACCGCTTCCGCGTGCAGTTCACGAAGCGCGTCGGGCCGGTGACGCCGACCGACATCGTCGGCTCCGCGTTCTTCTCCCCCACGACGACGTCGATCGTGCCCGATCCGTCGAGCGCGCTCTCGTTCGACGGGTCCAATTGGGTCGATCTGTCGAACTTCCAGGAGCTGCCGACGCGCGGCACGCTCGCGTGGACGGTCGAGCTCTGGTACAGCACCGACCCGCAACCGCTCCCGATGCCGGTGCGCACGCTGGTTTCGTTCGGCACCGCGACCTTGAACCGCGGCCTCCAGGTGCAGCTCGACGCGGCGAACCACCTGATCGTCGCCTGGGGCCCGGGCGGGAGCTTCGTCGACCTCGGCCTGCAGCCGAACGACACGACGTGGCACCACTTCGCGCTGCGCGCGTTCGTCGGGCTCGGCGGCGGGATCTACCTGTTCCGGGACGGCGCGGTGGTCGGGACGATCTTCACGCCGCTGCAACTGCTCGGCGGATCGTTCTACGTCGGCCGCTCGCACGCGACGTCGGCGACGGCGGACCCGTTCCGCGGCGACATCGACTCGGTGCGCGTGTACGACGTGTCGCTCTCCGACACGCAGATCGCGAGCCGGCGCCAGCTCGCCCTCCCCGCGTCGACGCCGGGCCTGATCGCGGACTTCCCGTTCGACTCGATCGGCAACCTGGGCGTCGGCGGGCCCGAGCTCGAGACGCCGAACGTCGCCGCGAAGGGCGCGGCTGGCGCGGCCGGCGCGGAGCTCGGCGGTTCGAGCACGACGCGACCGACGGTCGTGGCGGGCAAGGCGGACAGCGCGAGCTCGTTCGTGGTGACCGTGGCGCACGCGACGACGTCGGGCGGGATGTTCTGCGAGGTGCGAGACGTCGACACGATGCTCGAGCTGCAGAGCGGCGCGCCGCTCGGCGGGCCGGGCGATCAGGGCGTGCAGGGCTCGCCGTACGTGCTGCAGTTCGGCGCGGGCTACGGGTTCTGCGAGGGCACGGGCTGCCCGTGCCTGAACGACGCACCGATCGGAACGTGGGTCGGCTGCGTGTCGTCGATCGGCCAGGGCGGACGCCTGCGCGCGACGGGGTCGCAATCGATCGGGGCGGCGAACCTGACGCTGGTCGGAAACCAGATGCCGAACTCGAACGCGCTGTATCTCGCGAGCAACGCGCAGACGAGCGTGCCCTTCGGCGACGGGATCTTCTGCCTGGGCGGGACGATCATCCGCCTGGGGACGAAGACGAACGCGGGCGGAGCGTCGCAGTTCCCCGACGTCGGACAGCTCCCGATCGCGACGCGCGTGAGCGCGACGGTCGGAGCGACGAACTACTTCCAGATCTGGTATCGCAACTCGGCAGCGCACTGCGTCACCGCGACGTTCAACGACTCGAATGCGTGGAGGGTGACGTGGACGCCGTGACAGTCGTGGACCTGTCCTCTCCCTGAGGTGACCGTTTCATCGCGGCGGCTCGTGCTGGGCGGGGTTGAAACACGACTCGGAGCCTGTGAAGAAATCAGGGATGCCCGGCAGGGTTGTCCAGAGGCGTTCCGGCAAGACTCGATGACGACGCGTATTCGCATGCAATACTCGGAGGAATCGCAACGCTGCCGGGGCGCGTCTGGGCGGGCCTGACGGGCGTTTCTGATTTCTTCAGAGGCTCTCAGCCCAGCTCGGCCCGACACCGTCGTCGAGCCTGCGGGCACGAGTGCCCTGAGGCTCCTGTGCCAGCGCCGCGTTCGTATCCGGCCTCCACGAGGGTTCAGGCGCAAGCTCACGCTCCTTGCACCGCACCTCGTCCGCCTCACCCCGCCCGCGCCGCGTACTCGACGCACGACCGCTCGCGCACGAACCACTCGCGATCGCGCTCGAGGAACGCCCGCAGCTGCTCGACGCTCGGCAGCGCGACGAGGTAGCGCGACACGAAGAGCTGGTTGTCCATCCCGCCGAGCGCGTACTCGACCTTCACCTCGTCACGATCGCTGCACAAAAGCAGTCCGACGGGTAGCGCGTCTCCTTCCTCGCGCATGCGTTCGCGAAACCAGTTCAAGTAGTAGTTCATCTGCCCCGCGTCGCCGTGCTGGAATGCACGGAGCTTCAGTTCGATCAGCACGTGGCAGCGCAGCTTGCGGTGGTAGAGCACGAGATCGACGCGCTCGGGCTGGCCCGCGCCGCTGTGGATGCGGAACTGCCGCGCCTCGAAGCAGAACCCCGTGCCGAGCTCGAGCAGGAACGCCTGCAGGTGGTCGAGCAGCGCGCGCTCGAGGTCGTCCTCGTGCCACTGCGGTCGTTCGGCGAGCCCGGTGAACTCGAGCACGTACGGGTCGCGCAGCAGCTCCTCGATGCGCGCCGGAGACGTGTCGGCCTGCGCGCGCGCCCGCTCGACCACCGCGCGCTTGTCGGTGGAGAGGCCCGTGCGCTCGTAGAGCAGGCTCTCGATCTGCCGGCGGAGCTGCCGCACGGACCACGCGCCGGCGAGGCATTCGTTCTCGTAGAAGGCGCGCTTCCAGGGGTCGTCGAGGCGGAGGAGCTCGACGAATTGGCTCCAGCGCAGGCCGAGCAGGCGCTCGGCGGGGAGGGGGCGGGGGCCCGTGGCGGGCCCGATGTGGACCGTGGGAAGACCCCGTTCACCGCGCGGAGCGGAGTCCGACTCGGACCTCTCCTCGGCGCCGGGAGGGGGCGGCAGGTCCGACACCCCCGTGGCGCCCTGGAATTCGACAGACAGTGTCTGGCGAATTGCAGGCTGCCCCGCGAGCTGCCCCGCCGCGGCTCGAAGGGCGGGGTAGCTCAGGTAGAGGAGCCGGCACGTGCGGAGCATCGTCGGACCCAGCCCCTTCAGTCCCTGGTCGCCGAGGTCCGCCGCGACCGTGGGAATGAGCCCCTCCCCGTACCGCGCCCGATCCTCCCCCCGCTGCTCGAACTCGACCAGGTACGCCCCGACGAGCCAGTTCCGCAGCACGAGCGCCTGATCGACGGCCGCCGCCGCGCGGGCCTGGGAGAGGTGATGACACGACGTGATCGACGCGAGGAGTTGGTCGTAGCGCATCTCGTCGAGGCTCCGGATCGCGCGGGGTTCGTCAAGAGTCGAGGAGCTCGGCGGTGCGAGTACGACGCGACCGACGGTCGTGGCGGGCAGGGCGGACAGCGCGAGCTCGTTCGTGGTGACGGTGGCGCACGCGCCGACGTCGGGCGGGATGTTCTGCGAGGTGGTCGACTCGGGCACGTGAGTCTTTCCCCGTTGTTGAGCCAGCAGTTTCGAGAGTCCTGAGGTCTTGGGGGCCCTTCGAGCGGGCCTCATCGCCTGCAGTTCGGTGGGCTTGCCCAATGCACGTGCTTCTCCCTGCTCCAGCGGAATCCTGTCGTGCCCCTGCTCTCAACGTCGTGGATGAGTCACCGGGCCCCCACACCCCCCAACCACCCCGGTCCCGACTTCCGACTCGCCCTCCACACTCCCAGCGCCCTGATCCGCGTCATGAACCCCACCCGACCCCTCTCCCTCCCGCTCCTCCTCACCCTGCTGACCACCCCCGCCCTGGCCCAGTCGCACCAGCGCACTTTCGTCGAGCCCCTCCCGCCCCAGGTCCTGCTCCAGGGCCACGCGCCCAGCGCCGCCGTCCGCATTTGGAAGCTCGGCTGCGTCGCCGGCGACGACTCCGTCGACGACGCCACCTTCCAACAAGTGATCGCCGACGCTCGCGCGCTCGAGCAGGCGAACACCGCCGCGAACCACCTCCAGCTCCTGCCCCAGAGCGGCTCGAGCGCGCTCACGAACTTCAACCTCGCCTTCACCGTCTCGAGCCCGCCCCCCGGCGCCGCCGCCGCGGTCACCGCCTGCGAGCAGTACTACGAGAGCCTCCTCGGCAGCCTCCACGCCACCGGCCCGGTCGCCCTCACCGTCCAATGGGGCCCGCTCAGCGGCGCCGCGATGGCCACCGGCACGCAGGCCGGCTTCCTCAACTACTCCGACTTCCGCGCCAACCTCAACACGTGGAAGGACGCCGACGACGTCCTCCCGCCCTTCCTCCCGCCGACGACGATCCCCGTCCGCTTCGACGCGACGAGCCCGACCGTCACGCAATCGAGCTTGGTCCTCCTCTCCTTCGGCACGATCCAAGCGACGTTTCCCAGCGCCGGCGTCCTCACCACCCCGCACGCCACGATCACGGTCAATTCGAACCTCGCCTGGGACTACGACCCCTCGAACGGCATCACCGCGGGTGCCTTCTGCTTCCGCTCGGCGCTCATCCACGAGATCGGCCACGCGCTCGGCTTCCTCTCCGACGTCGACGTGAACTCCGGCACGCCGACCGCGCTCGACCTCTTCCGCTTCCGCCGTACGACGGACAATCCGGCGCCGCTCGACTACGCCGACTTCCAGACGCACGCGCGCCTCGTCGACTTCAACGCGCCCGACGACGACGCGGAGCTCGACCTCGTGCTGTGGGAGTACGCGATGTCAGACGGAGCGCCCTACCAAGGCGCGCACTTCCGCGAAGAGACGCCGAGCCTCGGCACGATGGATCCCGTGATCAACGCGGGTGAGACGCACTACCCCGATTACCTGGCGCCCTCCGACCTGCGCGTGCTCGACGCGCTCGGCTTCGACTGGAACGACCCGAACCTGGACGGCCTCGCGACCACGACCTCGTTCGTCACGATCGACGAGAACCCGAGCACCGCGCTCTCCAACCGCTTCCGCATCCAGTACTCGAAGCGCGTCGGCCCGGTCACGACCGGCGACTTCTCCGGCACCGCGTTCTTCACGCCCACGACGACCTCCGTCGTGCCCGACCGCTCGAACGCGTTCCAATTCGACGGCACGACGAGGGTCGATTTCGCGGGCTACCCGCTGCTGACGACCCGCGGCACGCTCGGCTGGACGGTCGAGCTCTGGTTCCGCGCCGAGCCGGTCACCCTGCCGTCGCTCCCGCGCACGCTGATCTCCTTCGGCACCGCGACGACGAACCAGGGCGTGTCGCTGCAGCTCGACGCGAACAACGACCTGATCCTCAGCCTCGGCGGCGCGTCGACGTCGAACCTCGGGGTGCAGCCGAACGACGGGACCTGGCACCACCTCGCGCTGCGCAAGTTCGTCGGGCTCGGCGGCGGGATCCTCGTGTACCGCGACGGCGTGCCCGTCGGCTCGAACTTCGGCCAGCTCAACCTGCAGGGCGGCTCGTGCCTCATCGGCGCGAACCACGCGACGCTGCCGACGAACGCGTTCATCGGCGACCTCGACTGCGTGCGCTTCTACGACGTCACGCTGACGGACACCGACATCGCCGCGCGGCGCTTCCAGGCGCTCCCCGCGTCGACCGTCGGCCTGATCGCCGACTTCCCGCTCGACGTCGCCGGCAATTACGGAGTCGGCTCCCCGGCACTCGACACGCCGAACCAGGCAGCCGTCGGCCCGGCGGGCGCGGAGATCACGAGCCTGTCGGCGCCCACCTTCGCGGCGGGCCCCTCCGACAGCGCGACGTCGTTCGTCGTCACCGTCGCGCACGCGGCGACCAGCGGCGGCTTCTTCTGCGAAAACGACGACGACGACTCGATCCGCGAGCTCCGCAGCGGCGCGCCGCTCGGCGGCCTCGGCAACCAGGGCATCCTGAGCTCGCCGTACACGCTGCAGTTCGCGGCCGGCAGCTCCTTCTGCGAGGGCAGCGCGTGCCCGTGCGGCAACGACCCGGTCCCGGGCACGTGGGTCGGCTGCCTCTCGTCGATCGGACAGGGAGCACGCCTCCGCGGCAACGGCTCGCAGTCGATCGCGAATGCGAACCTGACGCTCGTCGGCATGAACATGCCGAACTCGAACGCGCTCTACCTCGCGAGCACCGGCCAGACGAGCAGCGTCCTCGGCGACGGCATCTTCTGCCTCGGCGGCACGATCGTGCGCCTCGGCACGAAGACGAACGTCGGCGGGTTCTCGCAGTTCCCCGAAGCCGGCCAGCTCCCAATCGCGACGCGCGTCAGCGCGACGCCGGGGATGACGAGCTCCTTCCAGATCTGGTACCGCAACTCCGCGGCGTTCTGTACGACGGCCACGTTCAACGACTCGAACGCGTGGCGCGTGACGTGGACGCCGTGAGAGCCGGCTCGACGATCCTCGGTTCGATTCCGCGGCTCGCGCTCGGGCCGCGGCGAACCGGTGAACGACGGGACGGGGACCGACACGGTTCGTGACGACGCGCGACGCGCGCACTGGCCAGACGGCGTGGAGTCGGGAGCTCGCTCTCGGCTCCACGCTGCGTTTCGCGCGTGAGCGAGTCCTCGGCGCAACGGGGGCCGCCGAAGACGGTGCCAGAGCACTTCTTCAACGGATACACGGTTCAAGGGCGCTGCAGACCCGCCTCCGCTCGCAACACACCCGTGGCGAGCCCCCTCGACGAAGGCGGTGAAACAATGCTCTAGCTAGAAACTGGCACCGTATTCCCGCGCCGTCGAACGACGCCGGGCTGGAGCCGCTCCAGCCCGGCGTCGTTCGCGTTCCGAGCTCACGCGATCGACGTCGTGCTCGCGCCGTCCGACGCGCACGCCACGAGCACGCTCGCTTCCGCGTCGAGGCCGCGCGGCGCGTGGTAGCGCGCGCGGAGCTCGCTCACGACGCGCGCTGCGTCGTCCGCACGGACCAGCGCGACGATGCAACCGCCGAAGCCCGCGCCCGTGAGCCGCGCGCCGAGGGCGCCGGCGGAGTGTGCGAGGTGCACGAGCTCGTCGAGCTCCGCGCAGCTCACGTCGTAGTCGTCGCGCAGGCTCGCATGCGATGCGTCCATCCGCGCGCCGAAGCCCCGCGCGTCTCCCGCGAGCATCGCCGCGCGCGCCCCGCGCACGCGCGCGCCTTCGGTGACGACGTGGCGGAAACGGCGCAGGAGTACGTCTCCTGGCGCGCCCGTGCCTTCCCCGCCCGGCGAGCTTCGCACCGCCCCGGAGCTCGCGAACGCGCGGGACGCGCGCTCCAGCAGCTCTTCGGTCGCGTGTCGCTCGACGAGCTCGAACCAGCTCGACGGCGCGCCGCTCCAGCTCGCGCGCACGCGCTCGAGCGCCGCGCGGCACTCCTTCGTCCGCGCGTTGTACGCGTCGCGCGCTGCGCCGGACTTCTCGGCCTTCACGCCCGTGTCCGCGATCACGAAGCGCCAGTCGTCGGGCATGCGCACCGCCTCGCTGCGCATCGGCGCAAAGTCGATCACGAGCGCGTGTCCCGCGCGGCCGCCGAGGCAGATCGCCTGGTCCATCCCGCCCGACTGCGTGCCGACGAAGCGCTCGGCGCGCGCGCAGAGCTCCGCGAGCTCGGTGCGACCGATCGTGATGCCCTGCGGAGCGAGCAGCCCGTCGGCGCGCTCGACCTCGTTCGCCGCGAGCAGGGCGTGCGCGCGCTCGAGCGCGATGCCGTTCGCCGCGAGCAGCGCGAGCGTGCACGCGACGAGGAACGCCGACGACGAGCTCAACCCCGCCGCGACGGGCACGTCGCCCTCGACGACGAGATCGGCGCCGCGACGGATCCCCGCGCGCTCGACGAGCATCTGCGCCGCCGCCTTCGCGTAGTTGCCCCAGTCGCCGCGCGCGTAGGGCTCGATCGCCGGCGCGAGTTCGAATGCGCGCGGCGCGAAGCGCGCGGCGACGTTCACGAGACGCACGCGCGCGTCGTCGCGCGGCGCGAGCACGACGCGCACCTCACGCTGGATCGCCATCGGGAAGACGGGCAGTCCGTTGTAGTCGGTGTGCTCGCCGATCAGGTTCACGCGACCCGGCGCGCGGACAGCAAGGGTCGGGCGCCGGTCGGGGAAAGCCGCGGCGAAGGCCGGGAGGAGCTGCTCGGGGCGCATGCGGAGCGCTGCAGACTACCCGTGGCCCGCGTGCCGGTCGCGCCGGAGGGCTCGTGCGCAGGACGAACTCGCGGCCTCGCTCGCCGTCCAGGCCCGGAGGGGGCGCACGATGGTCGCGCACGAGGGATTCCCGCAGCTCGGGCTCGGGGGAGCCTGCGCGCAGGTCGCACCCAGGTGCTCGCGCCCAGGGTCAACCCATTGGCTCCCCGCGCAGCTCACGCCCGAGGGCTCGCTCGCACGTCGCGTCCCGAGGCTCGCAAGCGGTCGCTTGGGTCGATTTGCGATTTGGAGGAATGCCCGCAGGGTCTGGAGCCCGATCGCTCTGCCCTGGATCCTTCCCATGCTCCAGCACCCCGCTTGCTGACGTCGATAGCTGGCCTACGCCGCCCCAAGCCTCCGGTTCACGTACGAATCAGGTCAACGGATCGCAAATTGCGATTTCGTTTTTCTACGCGCGTCCGTCGGGCCTCTAGGGTGCCTCGTTCGCCCTGGAGCCCCACCGTGACCCGCATCGCTTGCCTCGCCGTCTCCACGCTCGTCCTCGGCCTTGCGCCGGTGGGGAATCCGTACGCGCAGACCCCCACCGCTCCAGCCCCGGGCGCACCCCCGAAGACCAGCCACGAGCGCATGCTCGAGCTCCTGCGCGGCGTCCGCGAGCAGTCGTTGCGGAGCAACGTCTACCTGGGCACCGCGATCGTCGACGCGTTCGAGAAGCGCCTCGCGCAGCCGACCGCCCCAGGCAAGGAGCTCGAACGCTGGCGGATGGAGGTTCGGTACGCGCAGGAGCTGCTCCGCGTCGGCCGCACGGCCGAGGCGATCGAGGTCGGCCGCCGCGTCGTCGCGCGCCTCGACGATCTGCGCGCGACGCTCGCGGCGGAGGAGCTCGCGGACGCGGCCTTCGGCCACGGCACGGCGTGGATGCGCCTCGGCGAGAACGAGAACTGCTGCCTCAAGTTCAACGCGGAGAGCTGCCTCCTGCCGATCCAGGGCGGCGGCCGGCACACGGAGAAGGAGGGCTCGACGAACGCCGTGACGTGGTTCACGCGCGCGCTCGAGCTCGCGCCCGCGGGCTCGAAGACGGCGATCAAGGCGCGGTGGCTGCTCAACATCGCGCACATGACGCTCGGCACGTGGCCCGACGGTGTGCCCGAGGCCCAGCGCATCCCCGCGAGCGTGTTCCAGTCGGACGAGCCGTTCCCGCGCTTCGTCGACGTGTCGTCGAAGGTCGGCCTCGAGCGCGCCGACCTCGCTGGCGGCGCCGTCGCGGAGGACTTCGACGGCGACGGCAAGCTCGAGCTCCTGATCTCGTCGTCGGACACGGCGGGCCAGTTGCGCTACTACGACGACGCGTCGAGCGGGCGCTTCGTCGATCGCACGCACGCCGCGCACCTCGACGGGCTCGTCGGCGGCTTGAACCTCGTCAGCGGCGACTACGACGACGACGGCGACGTCGACGTGCTCGTCCTGCGCGGCGCGTGGTGGCGCAAGGACGGCCTGCACCCGAAGTCGCTGCTCCAGAACGACGGCCACGGCGTCTTCACGGACGTCACGCTCGAAGCAGGCCTCGGCGCGAGCCGCTACCCGACGCAGACCGCGGGCTTCGCGGACTACGACAACGACGGCGACCTCGACCTCTACATCGGCAACGAAGACGACCCCGAGGTCGTCGCGCCGAGCGAGCTCTACCAGAACGACGGCAAGGGCCACTTCACGAACGTCGCCGCGGCCGCGGGCGTCACGAACGACCGCTACACGAAGGCCGTCGCGTGGGGCGACTTCGACAACGATCGCTACCCGGACCTCTACGTGTCGAACATGGCGGAGCCCAACCGCCTCTACCACAACCGGGGCGACGGGACGTTCGAGGACGTCACCGAGAAGGCCGGCGTGGGCCTGCCGATCTCGAGCTTCCCGGCCTGGTTCTTCGACTACGACCAGGACGGCGCGCTCGACCTCTTCGTCGCGGGCTTCGGCGGCCCCGGCGTCGCGCCGAGCGTCGCAGACGTCGCGGCGAGCTGGCTCGGGCTGCCGCACCAGGGCGAGCCGCTCCACCTCTACGAGGGAGACGGCAAGGGCGGCTTCCGTGACGTCGCGAAGGAGAGGAAGCTCACGCTCTATCCCTTGCCGATGGGCTCGAACTTCGGCGACCTCGACAACGACGGGTTCCCCGACCTCTACCTCGGCACGGGCTACCCGTACTACGAGGGCCTGATCCCGAACGTGATGTACCGCAATCAGCGCGGCAAGGGCTTCGCGAACGTCACGTTCGCCGGCGGCTTCGGCCACCTGCAGAAGGGCCACGGCGTCGTGTTCGCAGACCTCGACGGCGACGGCGACCAGGACGTCCTCGAGGAGATCGGGGGCGCGTATCCCGGTGACGCGTACCACGTCGTCCTCTTCGAGAACCCGGGCTTCGGCGCGCATTGGATCCACCTCGCGCTACGCGGCGAAGGCTCGAACCGCTTCGGCGTCGGCGCGCAGCTCTCGCTCGAGATCGTCGACGGCACCGAACGCCGCACCGTGCGCAAGGTCGTCAACACGGGCGGGAGCTTCGGCTGCAACCCGTTGCGCCAGGAGCTCGGCGTCGGCGGCGCGACGCGCATCGAGAAGCTCGAGGTCTTCTGGCCGACGACGAACACGCGCCAGGTGTTCGAGAGCGTGCCCGTCGACCGCGTCTTCGAGGTGCGCGAGGGCGCGAAGGAGCTCCGCGAGCTCGAGCGGAAGCCCTTCCGCCTCGGCGAAGAGCCGAGCCACGGGTGAGCCGGAGCCAGGCCGCC
Organism: Planctomycetota bacterium; assembly: GCA_016714045.1. Taxonomy (GTDB): domain Bacteria; phylum Planctomycetota; class UBA1135; order UBA1135; genus JADJNY01. The sequence continues at coordinate 400,937 of JADJNY010000004.1, forward strand.
CTTCCCCCGATTCGCGCCGATCGCCGCCTCGCGCGGCACGGGAAGACGAACCGGCATGCGGGCGGCTCGTGCAGCGCGCCACAGCGTGCGCGACTCGGGTCGCTGCACGAGGGCGTTTCGCGCGTGCGCGAACGGGACACGACGCGTTCGATCGATCCTCACTAGACTGGCGAGCACGCCGTCATGCGCTCGCTCCTCGCCGCCGCACTCGTCCTCGCCGTCGGCCTCGTGCTGTGGTTCGCGCTGCGCGTGCGCCAGGACGCGCCTCCGTCGACGCTCGTCTCCGCGCCGCGCGGCGCGCCGACGGACGAGCTCGCGACGCTCTCCGCCGCGGACGAGCCCGCGCGCACCGCGAGCGATGCGCACGCGGACGATGAGCCGAACGAGACTGCAGCGCGTCCTGGGTCGACGCTGACGAGCGGGATCTCGCCTGCGGGCGGCGTCGTGCTCGAGGTCGTCGACGCGAAGGGTGCCTCGCGCGCGGGCGTGAAGCTCGGCGTGGAGCTCGAGCTCTGGCGGCTCCTCGGCCCCCAGCATCCCGATCGCGATCAGCATCAGGAGGTCGTCACCGACGCGCGGGGACGCGCGCCGATCGCGGCGAGCCATCCGAGCGAGATCGGCTTCGTCGCGCTCCATCGCGCCGAAGGCAACGACCTGATCGCCGCGCAGCCGTTCGACTTCGCGCCCGGCACGAGCGACGTCGTGCGCCTCGTGTTCCCCGAGCGCATCGTGCTGCGCGGCGTCGTGCGCGATTTCACGGGACGCGTGCCCACGATCGCGACACGCGTCGAACTGGAACCGCACCAGGTCGCTCCCGGTGCCGACGGAATGCAGCGCTTCCTCGGCGAGCGCGCTTCGATGCGGCCGGACGCGGCGGGGAACTACGCGCTCGAGATCACGCCGGGCTGGTACACGCTCGGCGCGGCGCTCGCAGGGGAGACCGCGGTCGAGACGCTGACGCTGCACGTGCTCGAAGAGCCCGCGGAGCTCGCGGTCGACCTGCGTGTCCCGCGCACGGACCGTCGCGTGCACGTAGCGCTCACGGCCGACGCGCCGATCGACCCGCTCCTCGCCTTCGTGAGCGCGAGCGCCGTGGCCGGGCTCCCCCAAGGCGCGGCGCCACCGTGCGTCGTCGCGCGCCAGCTCGAGGAAGTGCGCCACCACGCGCCGCACGTCGGCGGAGGTCGCTGGCGACTCGACCTCGTTTCGGGGCTCGAGTACGAGCTCGTCGCGGGCGCGCCGGGCTTCGACACCACGAAGCTGCGCCTGCCGCGCGACGTGACGGAGCTCGACGTGCGGCTCGAGCGCGAAGCGGCCACCAAGACTACCGTGCTCCGCGGGTACGTCCGCGGCCTGCGCGGTCCGCCCGAAAACGGCGTCGTCTTGCTCCGGCGCACGTCGGACCTCGGCGAGATCAGCCGCGCGGATCCGCGCGCGGACGGAGCGTTCGAGATCGTGCTTCCCGACGCCCCGGGGACGCGCACGACCGCGCTCCTCCACGGCGTGTTCGGCGTGGAGGGCTTCGCGGTCCTCGGTCCGATCGCGATCGATCGTTCGCGCGACGACCTCGAGCTCGTCGTCGGACCGCCGCTCACGATCGCGGGCCGCGTCGAGGGGTTGAAGGACGCCGCGGGCGCGCACTTGTACCTCCGCGCGACGGCTGTGGATCTCGCGCGTCCCGAGCACGGCGGACTCGACACGGGGCTCACGACGCGCGCGCTCTACCACTACGCCGAGGACCTCGCGCCCGATGGCGTGTTCGCCGTCGACGGGCTCGCCGCGGGCGAGTACGAGCTGTTCGTCGAGCCCGCGAGCGGCGCGCAGCCGCCGGCGCGATTGCGCGTGCGCGCGGGCACGAAGGACGTGCGCGTCGTGCTCGGCGAAGGGCTCGAGCGCGACGTCGTGTTCGACTGCACCGTCGTCGACGCGCTCACGCGGCGGCCGCTCGCGGGAGCGGAGATCGAGGCGCGCGGCCCGGGCGCCGAGGTGCAGGGTCGGACGGACGCAACCGGACGCTGCGAGCTGCGCGGAGCGATCGCGGGGCGCTGGTGCCTCGCCGCGACGGCCCTCGACCACGCGAGCGCGATCGAGCTCTACATCGACTACGCCCCCGGGCGGCACACGGTCGAGCTCGCGCTCTCGCCGAGTTGCGCCGTCGACCTCGAGCTCGTCGATGCGCGCGGAGCGCCGCTCTCGGGCATCGAGGTCGCCGTGACGACCACGTACGGCGTGCTGCTCGACACGCTCGATCACTTCGGCCAGTGGGACGGCTATGTCCAGGAGACGAACGTCGCGGGACGTTGCCGACTGTCGGGCCTGCCGCTGGGCGTCCGGCGCGTCGTCGTCGGTTGGTCGAAGGGCGGCGCTCGGCGGATCGAGCTCGCGGACGGCGGGTACTGGGTCGAGGGCGCGCTGGCCGGCCGCCCGGGCGAAGGAGCCGGGATCGAGAACGTCGGCGTGCTCGCCACGTTCGACGTCGAGCTCGCGCCGGGAGCGCCCGTCCGCGTGCGACAGACGCTGCCTTAGGGCGCGTCGCAGGCCCGCGCGGCCGGTAGGATCCGCACCGCGAGAAGAGCTCTCGAGCGCGACGATCGGGTCGTCCGCGCCGCGCGCGCTCTGCCCGCGACACGCAGCGACGAGGACGAAGCACGATGGCCGAAGTCGATCACGAACGAGTGTGGCTCGAGACCACGTACCGACCGGGCGTGCGGCAGTTCACGTGGCGTGCCGTGCTCGCGGGCATGGTCATCGGCGTCGTGATGTGCCTCTCGAACCTCTACGTCTTCTTCAAGACGGGTTGGTCGATGGGCGTCACGATCACGGCCGCGATCCTCGCGTTCACGCTCTTCCGCGCGCTCGAGGTCGTGCGGGTCACGCGGACGCCGCTCTCCGCGCTCGAGAACAACACGCTGACGACCGTCGCCTCCGGCGCGGGCTACATGACGGGCGGCGGCAACATGGCCGCGTTCGGCGCGCTCCTGATGGTGACGACGCTGCGGCCCGACACGCTTGCGATGGTCGTGTGGTTCGCGGCGATCGCGGCGCTCGGCGTGTTCGCGGCGATCCCGATCAAGCGCCAGCTGATCAACAAGGAAGGGCTCGCGTTCCCCACCGGCACGGCGACGGCGGAGACGATCCGCTCGATCCATGCGGCGGAATTCGCGCGCGACGACGCGCAAGGCGCGAAGCCCGAGGCAGCGAGGACGGGCGCGAGCCAGTCGACCGCGCTCATGCTGGCCGCGGCTGGAGCCGCGGTGATCGCCTGGCTCCGCGACGCCAAGGCCGCGTGGATGCCGTTCAACTTGCCCGGGACGATCTCCGCGCCGATCGAGATCGCCGGCCGCAAGGCGGCCGAGTGGACGCTCGCGATGAAGACCGAGGTCGTGCTCGTCGGCGCCGGCGCGCTGATGAGCTTCCGCACCGCGTGGTCGCTCCTGCTCGGCGGGCTGCTCACGTACGGTGTGCTCGCGCCCAAATTGCTCGAGCGGGGGTTGATCGAAACGGCGAGCTACAAGGCGATCGTCGCGTGGACCGTGTGGCCGGGTGCTGCGATCCTCGTCGCGTCGGGGCTCACGTCGTTCGCGCTCGACTGGCGCAGCATCGTGCGCGCCTTCACGGGGATCGCCGCCGTCTTCCGCAAGCGCGACGTGGGCGTGGAGCACCCGATCGAGGCCGTCGAGTGCCCGCCGTGGTGGTTCCCCGCGGGCTTCGTCGTGCTCGCGCCGCTCGTCGTGTTCCTCATGGTGATCCTGTTCCAGATCCCGTTGTGGGCGGGCCTCATCGCGCTCCCGCTCGCGGTCGTGATGGGCTTCGTCGCGGCGCGCGTCACCGGCGAGACCGACGTCACGCCGACGAAGGCACTCGGGCCCGTGACGCAGCTCGTGTACGGCGGCATCGCGCCGGGCAACCTGCCGGGCAACATCATGGCCGCGAACGTCACGGGCGGCGTCGGCTTGCACGCGGCGGACCTCCTGACGACGCTCAAGACGGGCTGGCTGCTCGGCGGCAACCCGCGCGTGCAGTTCTACGCGCAGCTCTTCGGCGTCGCGGTCGGCGCGGCGATCCTGGTGCCCGCGTTCATGCTGCTCGTGCCCGACCCCACGAAGCTCGGCGGCGACGAGTGGCCCGCGCCGTCGTGCGTCGTGTGGGCCGGCGTGTCGCGAGCGTTCGCGGACGGACTGGGAGCGCTCGGCTCGGAGGCGAAGCTCGCGATCGTGGTGGGGCTCGTGCTCGGCGTCGTGCTCGCGCTGCTCGAGCGCTTCGCACCGAAACGCGCCAAGCCCTTCGTGCCGTCGCCGTCGGGCATCGGCCTCGCGATGGTCATCCCGGGCAGCAACGTGCTCGCGATGTTCCTGGGAGGAGCGCTGGCGGAGCTCGCGCGTCGGGCGTGGCCGGTGTTCGCGGCGAGTTACGTGACGCCGATCGCGTCGGGGTTCATCGCGGGCGAGAGCTTGATGGGCGTGTTGATCGTCGTGTTGAAGGTGAATGGGGTGTTGCCGCTCTGAGCAAGCGAGCACGAGGGGGAGCGGGCGCTCGTCGCACGCGGCGGGTTGGTGGAGCTCTTCCGTGTCGTTCGATGCAGCACGAACCCGCCGAACAGGTGCTCACGCGGCACGCTCATTCCCGCCCCCACCGCTCGTTGCTGAGAGCAACTTGAACCCCGCGCAGGCACGGGCCGGTCCTCCGGCCCGTGCCTGTGCGGGGTCCGGAATGCGGAGCAGCCGATGTGTTCCGTTGCGGCTCTGCCCCCGTTGCTCTTCTTCTGCCTGACGGTTCCCGATCGACGGTGAGTGGCGATGCACGACACGACGACGGCGGACGCAATTGCCAGATGAACGAGAGAGGCGTTGTTCAGCCCGAGGCCACATTCGGGTGCTCCGCATCCCGGATTCGGCGTCGACCTCGGCCGGAGGACCGGCCGAGGTCGACGCCGAATTCTGTTGGAAGAATGGGAGCCGAAGGCAGATGGACGGTGCGGGGGAAAGGTCGGCGTCAGCGGCCGAATGTGAGGCAGCGGTGCCGGGGGAGGTCGGCGTCAGCCGCCGAATGCGTCGATGCTGATCGAATCGTCGCGGAGGACGTCCGGGCCGAGCAGGTCGCGCTCTTCCTCTTCCAGGTCGCGCGTCAGGATCCGGAGGAACTGACGCAGGCTCGCGTCGTACTCCGGGTCGGCGGCGGGGTGGCGCATGATCGACGAGAGGGCTGAGCGTTGTTCCGCGTGCTCGCGCTCCATCTCCTGCAAGCGCATCGGGCCCGACGCGTCGACGTCGGCGATCGCACTGCGCAAGAGGAGCTCCTCCGAGTCGAGGTGCGCGCGGAACGCGATCGCGAGCTCCTCCAACTCGCGCTGCAGGTCCTGTCGCCAGCGCGGGACGCGCGACAGGCTCGGCATCAAGTGCGCCTCGATCGTCGCGATCTTCCGGCGCAGGTGGGCGTGTTCGTCGAGGATGGTCTGGCGGATCTCGCTGGGTTTCATGGCTGGGTCTCCCTGCGGAACGGGGCGCATCGAGCTTGGGCCCCCGCTCCGATCCTCTCCTGATCCGGGCCGTCTGGGAATGCGTCAACGTCCGGAGACGATGCCCGCCGCGGCCCGATCCGCGGCCTCGACGAGGGGGCGAGGCCACAACCCGAGCCCGACCACGAAGATCAGGCACACGAGGATCGCCGCGCGCAGCGCGAAGCCCGTCGGGACCGGCGTCGTCCGGTCGCCGTCCGCCATGTACGTCGAGCGCGCGACCGTCAGGTAGTAGTAGAGGCCGATCACCGCGAGCGCGACGCCGAGCACGACGAGGCCCACGAGCCCCGCGTTCCAGGCCTCCATGAACACGAACAGCTTCGCCCAGAACCCCGCGACGAACGGGATGCCCGCGAGCGAGAGCAGGAACACGAGCAGCGCTCCGCCGAGCCACGGCGAGCGGCGCGACAAGCCGGCGATGCGCGCGAGCGAATGCCCGCCGCCTTCCTCGGCCGCCGCGTGGAGCACGAAGAAGACGCCGAGGTTCGTGAACACGTACGTCGCGACGAAGAACAGCGTCATCGCGAGCCCGCCGCGGCTCATCGCACCGAGCGCGAGCAGCGCGTAGCCGATCTGCGCCACGCCCGAGAAGCCGAGCAGCCTGCGCGCGTCCGTCTGCGGCAGCGCGAAGAGGTTGCCGACGACCATGCTCGCGCCGGCGAGCACGAGCAGCACGGGGAGCCACACGGACGAGTCCGCGCTCCACCCGCCGAGCAGCACGATCGCGAGCGTCGCGAGCCCCGCCGCCTTCGGCGCGACGGACAGGAACGCGACGAACGGCGTCGGCGCGCCCTGGTAGGTGTCCGGCACCCACATGTGGAACGGCACGGCGCCGACCTTGAAGCCGAAGCCGGCGAGCACGAACAGCATGCCGACGATCGTGAGCGGAGCGGGATTCGCTCCGATCCCGCCGACGTGCGTCGTGCCCGTCATGCCGACGACGAGCGCGAGCCCGAACAGCGTCAGGCCGGAGCTCGCTGCACCCGTGATGAAGAGCTTGAGCCCCGCCTCCGCCGCAAGCTTCGGTTCGCTCGCGGGCCCGTCCTGCTTGCCGTACGCGCAGAGAACGTAGAGCGGCATGCTCATCAGCTCGAAGCACGTGACGAGCAGGATCCAATCGCGCGCTCCCGCGAGCAGCATCATGCCCGCGAGGCTGAAGAGCAGCAGCGCGTAGTACTCCGCCTGGCGCTTCGGCGTGCGCGTCGCGAGCCAGTCGATCGAGCCGAGCACGCCGAGGATGCCGGCGGCGAGGAAGAGGCGTTCGTGGAACACGACCCACTCGTCGCGGACGAACACCCCGTGCGGCACCGTGCCGCGTCCGTCGACGAAGAACGACGCCGCGAACACGCCGCCGAGGAGGAGGGCCGTCGTCCAACCGACGGCACGGCCCGCGGCGGGCGCGAACGCGTCCCACAGGAGCACGAGCAGCGCGATCGCGACGACCGCGAGCTCGAGCGTGAAGAGGTGGAGCCACGCGCTCATCGGGTCCTCCGAGCAGATCCAGCGTGCGTCCGATTGCGTCGTGCGTTCATGGGCTCGCTCCGCTCACGAGAAAGGCGCGATGCGCGCGAGGAAGGTGGAGCTCGCTACGTCGATGAAGTCGAGCAGGAAGCGCGGCCAGAACCCGAACAGGATCAGCGCGGCTCCGAGCACGATGGGCGCCACCCACTCGGTCGAGCGCGCGTCCGTGAGGTGCGCGAACTCGCCCGTGGGCGGCGGGCCCCAGAAGATCGTCTTGCACGCGCGGAGCACGTACACGGCGGTCACGACCGCGCCGATCACCGCCGGCACGGCCCACCACGAGTGCGCGCCCTCCGCGGCGCCGAGGAACACGAGGAACTCCGCCACGAAGCCCGCCGTGCCTGGCAGGCCGAGCGACGACAGGCACGCGAGCGTGAAGAAGCACGCGACCGCCGGCATGACGTGGCCGAAGCCGCCCATCTTCGCGATCGCGCGCGTGTGCGCGCGCTCGTACACGAGGCCGACGAGCGCGAAGAAGAGCCCCGTCATGATCCCGTGCGCGAACATCTGGTAGACGGCGCCGTTCCAGCCGGTCGTCGTCAGCGTCGCCGCGCCGAGCATGACGACGCCCATGTGGCTGACGGACGAGTACGCGATGATGTACTTGAGGTCGGTCTGGCTCGCCGCGCACAAGGCGCCGTAGAGCACGTTGACCACCGCGACGCCGCCGACGAGCCAGGCCCAGCTCGCCGCCGCGTCGGGGCACAGGACCATGCCGACGCGCATGACTCCGAACGCGCCGAGCTTCATCAGCACGCCCGCGTGCAGCATCGACACCGCCGTCGGCGCCGACGCGTGACCGTCCGGCGACCACGTGTGGAACGGGAACACGCCCGCGAGCGTGCCGAAGCCGAGCCACAGGAGCGGGAAGGCCCAGTTCTGCGTCGCGAGCGAGAACCTCGTCGCCTCCAGGTGCGCGAGGTCGAAGCTCTTCCCGCCCGCTTCCTTCCACAGGAGGAACATCGCGACGAGGATCGCGGCGGAGCAGACGAGCAGCATGAGCGTGAGCTTCATGGCCGCGTACTCCTTGCCGCCGACCGCGAAGCGCTTCCACGCGAAGCCGAACGGACCGCGCTGCGGCACCTCGTGCGACGCGCCCCAGATGCCGATGAGCAGGTACATCGGCAGCACGGCGATCTCGTAGAAGAGGAAGAAGACGAACAGGTCCTGCGAGACGAAGACGCCGAACACGCCGGACACGAGCACGAGCAGGAGGAGGTAGAACTCCTTGCCGCGCTTCGTGACGCCCCAGCTCGCGAGCACGCCCGTGACGATGATCACGCCCGTCAGGAGCAGGAGCGGCACGCCCCAACCGTCGACCGCGAGCTTGAGCGAGATGCCGAGCGACGGCACGAGGCTCCACTCCTCGGCCATCTGCATCCCACCGGCGACGCGGTCGTAGTCGACCGCGACGACGACGCTGCCCGCGAACGACGCGAGCGCGCCGATCAGCGAGACGAGACGGATCGGCAGGCGCGCCGAGTCGGGCAGCACGAGCAGCACGGCCGCTGCGATCGCGGGCGCCGCGACGATCCAGGCGAGGAGGTGGTTCATCGCAAGACTCCCCACAGGACGATCAGGAGCGCGCCGACGACGACCGCCATCGCGTAGTCGTGGATGCGCCCGGTCTGGAGGCGGCGCACGCTCGCGCCGCTCTCGATGGTCGAGTAGCCGATCGCGTTCATGAGCCCGTCGACCACGTAGCGATCGATGAAGCCCATCACGGCGCTGACGCCGAGCAGCACGTGGCGGTAGAGCCCGGCCCACGTGCGATCGACGGCGCTCGCGCGGTCGAGGCCTTCGAGGACGCTCGTGAACGGCGCGGTCTTCCCGCGCCCGAACACGGCGAGCGCCGCGAAGATGCCGCCGAGCGCGAGGCACGACGCGACGATCGGGGTGAGCCCGAGGTGCAGGTGGTACTCCGCGCCGCTCCACTCGGCGAGCTTGCCTCCGAAGAAGCCCGCGCCGACTGCCGGCACGGCGAGCACGAAGAGCGGCAAGAGCATCGCGCCGCCCGATTCATGGGCGTGGTGCGCCTTCGCGGAAGGCGCGCCGCCGAACGCCTTGATCAGGACGCGGCCCATGTAGAACGCCGTCAGGAACGACGTGAGCATGAGCAAGGCCCACGGGATCCAACCCGCGCGGCCCTCGAGCTCGCTCAGCACGTGGTCCTTGCTGAAGAAACCCGCGAGGCCTGGCACGCCGGCGAGCGAGAGCGCGCCGAGGCCGAACGTGAGCGCCGTCCACGGCATCTTCTTGCGCAGGCCGCCCATGTCCGCGAGCTCGTTCGAGTGCACCGCGTGGATCACGCTGCCCGCGCCGAGGAACAAGAGCGCCTTGAAGAACGCGTGCGTGCCGAGGTGGAAGAAGCCCGCGAAGGCCGAGCCCGCGCCGAGCGCCGCGACCATGTAGCCGAGCTGCGAGCATGTCGAGTAGGCGAGCACCTTCTTGATGTCCGTCTGCACGAGCGCCAAGCACGCCGCGAAGAGCGCGGTGCCCGAGCCGATCCAGAGCATCACGTCGCGCGTCGCCGGCGCCTGCGCGAACAGGGGATCGGCGCGCACGATCAGGAACACGCCCGCCGCGACCATCGTGGCCGCGTGCAGGAGCGCGCTGACGGGCGTCGGGCCCTCCATCGCGTCCGGCAGCCAGACGTGGAGCGGGAACTGCGCCGACTTGCCGACGACGGCGAGGAAGAGCAGCGCCGTGACGAGCGTCGCGGTCTCGGTCGAGAGGCGCGCGCTCCACTCGAAGCCGCGCGTCGCGACGAACAGCACGAGCAGCGCGAACACGAAGCCCATGTCGGCGAGCTTCGTCATCCAGAACGCCTTCACGGACGCCTTCGCCGCGCTGGGCTTCTGGAACCAGAAGCCGATCAGCAGGTAGCTCGTCAGACCGACGAGCTCCCACCCCGCGAAGAGCTGCATCAGGTTCGGCGCCACGACGAGCGTGTTCATGCTGAACAGGAACAGCGCGTGGAGCGTGAAGTAGCGCCCGTACGACGACGGCTTCTCGTCGTGCATGTACGCCGTCGAGAAGATCTGCACGCAGAGCGCCACCATCGTCACGACGACGAGCATCACGACCGACGTCGCGTCGACGTGCACGCCGATCGAGGCGATCGCCTTGCCGCCGAACACGATCCACGGGATGGTCGTGCGCGAGACGGAGCCGGTCTCGTGTTGCGTGAGCAGGTAGAGCGCGGACCCGGCCGAGACGAGGCTCGACAGGAGGCACAGCGCCGCCGCGGGCTTTCCGGCCTTGCGCAGGGGCGGCAGCACGACGCAGAGGAGCGCCGCGGCGAGCGGAGCGAGGACCGCGAGCGCGGCCCAGGACTGGAGCGTGCTCATGCGCGCCCTCCCGCGGCTCTCGAGCACGCGTCCGCGTCGCCTCGATCCGCGCCCAGGCGCGTCGAAGGAGCGGGGCGCGACGCCGGTGCGCTGCGCAGGTCCGGAGCGCTCGCGACGAGCGCTCGATCGACCGAGCTGGAAATCATCCCTTCGCCTCGCTGGCGCGATCGAGCGCCGTGTCGTCGTAGCGACGGTAGAGGAGCATCACGAGCGCGAGCCCGATCGCGACCTCGGCGACGGTGATCGCGAGCGCGAAGATCACGAAGACCTGGCCCGGACCGCCCTTGAAGTGCGCGAACGACGCGAACGCGAGGTTCGCCGCGTTCATCATGAGCTCGAGCGACAGGAGCACCGCGACGGCCTGGCGGCGCGTGAGCAGGCCGTAGACGCCGACGCAGAAGAGGAAGCTCGCGAGGAGCAGGCAGTGCGTGAGCGTCATCGAGCGGCGCCTCCGCGCGCGGATCCGGCGGCCTCGACGGGCTCGCCCTGGGTCTGGCTCTCGACCGCTTCGCGCGTCGCGGCCGCGAGCAGCTCGGAGCCCGCATCGCGCCCGTCGCGGCGGCGCGCGAGCACCACGGCGCCGAGGATCGCGGCGAGCAGGAGCAGCGACACGACTTCGAACGCGATCAGGTGCTCGTCGAGCAAGGAGCGCGCGAGCGAGCGCGTCGTCTCGGGCGCGAAGATGGGCGGCGCGCCGCGGTCGAGGTCGCTCTCCATCACGGCCCACGCGAGCAGCGCGAACAACCCGGCCGCGATCACGAGACCGCGGAAGCCGTGGACGCGCTCGGCCGGAGCGTTCGCGCCCTCGTGCCGCCGCGTGACCATGACGCCGAAGATCATCAGCGTGACGACGCCGCCGACGTACGTGAGCACCTGCACGCCGGCGAGGAACGACGCGTCGAGCAGCGCATAGACGACCGCGGTGCCGAGCAGCGCGAGCGCCAGCGCCATCACGGCGCGCACGAGGTTCTTCCCGGCGACGACGAGCACCGCGGCGAACGCGGTGACGAGCGCGGCGAGGACGAAGAGCGCGTTCATGCGTTCACGGCGCCTCCGGACGCGGGATCAGCGGGCTTCGCGGGCGCGGACGGAGCGGGGCTCGGCGCGGGAGCGTCCGTGGAGGGGGTCGAGCTCGCGCTCGCCGCCTTCGCCGCCGACGAGGTCGAGGACGAGCTCGCGTTGGCCGTGGAGGAAGGCACGCTCTCGGGCGTCGCGGTCGCCGCGGCTGCGGCAGGAGCGGAGGGCGCCTCCGCACTCGCAGCCTTGGGCTTCGCCTCGACAGCGGCCACCGCCGGCTTCACTTCGGCGCCCGCGGCCACCGCCGGCTTCACTTCGGCGCTCGCGGCCGCAGCCGGCTTTGCTTCGGCGCTCGCCACCGCCGGCTTTGCCTCGGCCGCCGGCTTCTCGCCGTGCGCCGCGTGCGGCTTCTTCGGCGCGTCGGCGGGCTTGCCCTTCTCCTGCATCTCCATCAACTTCGTGCCGTCGCTCCACGCGCGCGGCTTCGACTTCTCGTTCGCGTAGAGCTTCTGCATCGTGAGCACGAGGTCCTCGCGCCCGTACACAGGCACCTCGGGCTCGCGCGTCATCACGATCGCGTCGGTCGGGCAGACCTGGACGCAGAGCTCGCAGTAGATGCACGCGTTCAGGTCGAGCACGAAGTCATCGGCGTAGCCGCGCTTCTTGCCCGTGACGGGCGACTCCTTCTTGCCAGCGGACTTGATCGCGATCACCTGTGAAGGGCAGATGCGCTCGCACTGCAGACAGCCGATGCAGAGCTCGTCGCCGTGCTCGTCGTGGAGCAGCGCGAAGCTCGAACGGTAGCGCTCGGCGCGCACACGCTTCTCCGTCGGGAACTGCACCGTCGTCGGCGGACGGAGCAGGTTCGTGAAGGAGGTCTTCAGCGCGCGAATGCTGTCCTGGAAGTAGCGCATGCGCTCAGCTCCTCCACACGACCCACACGGCCGTTCCGGCGACGAGCGCGACGCCCGTCGGGACGAGGAAGTACCACGCGATGCGCATCAGCTGGTCCGAGCGGAAGCGCAGGAGCGTCCAGCGCACCCAGTACACGCCGACGAACAGCGCGAGCGTCTTCGCGACCATCCAGTGCAGCCCCGGCGCGAACGGGCCGTCCCATCCACCGAGGAACAGCGCCGCGGCGACGGCGGAGGCGACGAGCGTGTGCACGTACTCCGCCATGTAGAAGAGCGCGAACTTCATCCCCGTGTACTCGGTCGTGACGCCGGCGACGAGCTCGCTCTCGGCCTCGGGGATGTCGAACGGGATGCGGTTTGCTTCCGCGAGCATCGCGAGCAGGAACAGCACGAACGCGGGGATGCCGAGGAAGAACGGCCACGCGAAGAACCAGCCGTGCTTCGATTGGTACTCGACGATCTCGCCGAGGTTCATCGAGCCCGCGAGGATCACGGGGACGAGCGCGGCGAGCAAGAGCGGCACTTCGTACGAGATCGACTGCGCGATCGCGCGCATGCCGCCGAGCAGCGCGAACTTGTTGTTGCTGCCCCAGCCCGCGGCGAAGACGGGGAGGACCGTGACCGCGCCGATCGCGAGCAGGAACAGCACGCCGAGGTCGAGGTTCGCGCCGACGATGTTGGGCGCGAACGGGACGACGGCGGCCGCGCCGATCGCCGCGCCGGCGGCGAGGACGGGCGCCAGGTTGAAGAGGAGACCGTCGGCGTGCGTGGTGAGGATGTCCTCTTTTTGGAGGAGCTTGAGCAGGTCGGCGACGGGCTGCAGCAGGCCGGACTTGCCGACCATCGTCGGTCCGAGGCGCGACTGCATCCGCGCGGCGAACTTGCGCTCGAACCACAAGGCCCAGGCGGTGACGGTCATCAGCACCGTGATGATCACGGTGGCGATCAGGAGCGCTTCGAGGAAGGCGTTCACCGGTCGACCTCCCCCATGATCGGGTCGAGCGAGCCGAGGATCGCGACGGCGTCGCTGATCGTCACGCCGGGCAGGATGTACGGCAGGGCCGAGAGCGCGTGCAGGCTCGGCGGGCGGATCTTGAGGCGGTACGGCTGGTGCGTGCCGTCGGCGATCAGGTACGTGCCGAGCTCGCCGCGCGGCGTCTCGAGCGCGACGTAGGCCTGGCCCGCGGGCACCTTGATCGAGACGGGGAGCTTGATCGGCTTGCCGCTGTTGATGCCGCCCTCTTCGGGGATGCCGTCGACCATCGCGAGGACGAGGCGGATCGACTCGCGCAGCTCGGCGAGGCGCACGATCGTGCGCGCGAGGCAGTCGCCGCCCTGCGCGACGGCGACGTTCACCTTCACCTCGTCGTACGCGTGGAACGGCGCGTCGCGACGCAGGTCGTGGTCGACGCCGCACGCGCGCAGGAGCGGGCCCGTGATGCCGAGGTCGAGCGCGAGCTCCGCGTCGAGCACGCCGACGCCGCGCGTGCGATCGAGGAAGATCTTGTTGTCGAGCGTCATCGCCTCGTACTCGGGGATGCGCGCCGAGATGATCGCGAGCGCGGCCTTCACCTTCGCGGCCCAGCCCGCCGGCAGGTCGTGGCGATTCCCGCCGATCGTGTGCGTGTTGTAGTGGAAGCGCGCGCCCGTGACCTCTTCGAAGAGGTCGAGGATCGACTCGCGCTCGCGGAAAGAGTGCAGGAACACGGTCGAGCCGCCGCCGAGCGCGCCGCCGAGGTCCATCGCGAACGTGCCGAGCCACAGGAGGTGGCTCGCGATGCGCTGCAGCTCCGCGAACACGCTGCGCATCCAGCGCGCGCGCCGCGGGACTTCGAGCCCGAGCAGCTTCTCGAAGGCCATGTTCACGGCCTGCTCGTTCGTCATCGGCGCGACGTAGTCGTTCTTGTCGACGATCGGCGTGATCTGCGAGTAGGAGAGGCGCTCGCACAGCTTCTCGACCGCGCGGTGGAGGTAGCCGACCTGCGGTTCGGCCTTCACGACGATCTCGCCGTCGAGGTAGAGGTCCATCCGGAACACGCCGTGCGTCGACGGGTGCTGCGGGCCGAAGTGGAGCAGCATGAGCTCCGCCTCGGGGTCGTACCGGTCGATCGGCACGTGCGGATCGATGCGGCGGGTGAGCGTGAGCGGTCATCGCGAGGCCTCCGATGCGCTGCGGGCTCGCGGGTTCGCAGTAGCGTGGCGAGACGGGTCGGACACGACCCGTGACGGCCGTGCGGTCACCGTGCGGTGAGGCCTCGTGTGCGTGCGCGTCATCGCCTCACCTCCACGGCGCCAGCGGGAGGTCCGCGGCGAGGTCGCGCCGCAGCGGGTGCAGCGTGTAGTTCTCGGGCATCATCAGGCGGCGCAGGTCGGGGTGGTTCGCGAACGGCACGCCGACGAGGTCCCACTGCTCGCGCTCCTGCCAGTCCGCGCCCGCGAAGACCTTCGCGAGGCTCGGGATCGACTCGCCGGGCGCGAGGCGCACGCTCCACGACGCGACGCGCGACTTCGCGCCGACGGTGCGCAGGAGCGTCACGACCTCGAAGTGCTCGGGCTCGGCTTCGTCCTTCCCCTTGCGCCCCGTCTTCGCGACCCAGTGCGTCGCGATCACCGAGACGTACTGGCGGTAGCCGAGCGCCTTCAAGCGCTGCGCGAGCTCGACGTGCCGCGCGGCGGGCACGAGCGGCGGACCGTCCGTCGCGCTCGCCTCGACGCCGAGCTCCTTCAGCACGCCCTCGAAGTCGGCGGCGAGGAGCTCCTGCTTCGGCAAGGCACCCGTGAACTCGACCGCGAGCGGCTCGCTCGTCTCGTCCGTCGTCGCGTTCGTCGCGGAGAGGAGCTGCGCCGCGTCCATCTCCTTCGTGCGCGCCGCGTCGCAGAGACGCGGCACGGACGGCTTCGTGACGTGGATCAGGTCGGGGTTGACGTCGGGGACGACCTTCTCGCCCTTCCGCTGGCGCTGGATCTTCTCCTGCAGGCGCAGGAGGCCGTGCATGAGCGCCTCGGGATTGGGCGGACATCCGGGGACGTACACGTCGACCGGCAGGAACGTGTCGATGCCCGGCACGACCGAGTAGAGGTTCCGGTAGAAGTCGCCGGAGATCGCGCACGAGCCCATCGCGATGCACCACTTCGGCTCGGGCATCTGGTCCCAGAGCAGCTTGACGCGCGGCGCCATCTTCACCGTGATCGTGCCGGCGACGACCATGACGTCGGCCTGGCGCGGCGTGCCGCGGACGATCGTGCCCATGCGATCGATGTCGACGCGGCTCGCGGCGGTGGCCATGAGCTCGATCCCGCAGCACGACGTCGCCATCGGGAACACCCACAGCGAGTTCGTGAGCCCCCACGCGAGCAGATCGTCGAGCGACGCGACGCCGACGCTGAGCCCCGGGGTGTTGAGCAGCGTCTTGTAGAGCGGGTGCTCGTAGTTGCCCGTGTCGTCGAGGGTGTGCTTCTCGCTCATGACGCTCGGGCGGCTCCTCGCCGCGATGGAGAGGGGGTGGAGAGCGCGACCGTGTCTCGCCGTGGGTACGTGGAGCGCGCTTCCTTGGTGCTGGGTGCGCACTGCGAGCCCGCCACGGCGTCGCGGAGCCCGTCGGTGGAGCGCGCGTCCGCTCGGCTCCGGCTCGTTGGCGCGCGCTCGGGGCTCGAGGCCGCGGCGCCGCTCCGATTCGATCGCGCGCGTCGCGTGCTCATTGCCACCGCAACGCTCCCTTCTTCACGGCCCACAGCCAGCCGACCATCAGGACGGCGACGAAGCTGAAGACGGCGACGAGCCCCGCGGTGCCGGCCTCGCGGACGACGAGCGCCCACGGGAACAGGAACGCGGCCTCGATGTCGAACACGACGAAGAAGAGCGCCACGACGTAGTAGCGCGCGTGGAAGCGCACCCACGCCGGCCCCGCGGGCGACTCGCCGCACTCGTACGTCGTCGGCTTGAGCGGCGACGAGTGCTTCGCGCGCACGCGCAGGAGCTTCGCGCCGACCAGCATGCTCCCCGCCACCGCGAAGGCGACGATCAGGAAGGCGAGCAGCGGGGACTCGATGACCATGGGGGGATGCAGAGGCTATTCGTTCGAGGTGCGGGAGGACAACGGGCTTTCGACTCCGTCGTGACCCCGCGCGACGGGGCTTCCAGGACGCTGCTATTGCGGCGCGGGCTCGTCTCCGTAGGGACCGGGGTCGCCGGCGGGCTCGCCCGCGTGGCGCTGGAGCTCGGCCTGCACGTAGCGCTGGTGGTCGAGCTCCTCGGCCGCGAGCTCGCTGAAGAGTCCGCGCACGTCGGGGTCCTGAACGGACAGCAGCGCGTTCGAGAACCACGCGTGCGCCTTGATCTCCGAGCGCAGCGCGACCTCGAGCGCCTCGCGCACGCTCATGAAGGCCCGCGCTTCGTCGTACTCGGGCGCCTCGATGTCGAAGATCATCTCGCGGCGCACGCGCGAGGCTTCACCGGAGAAGCGCGTCTGCCGGCGCTCCAGGAGCTGATTCCTGTGCCGCTCCTCGATCCGCGCCATGCGGCGGAAGAACGCGGCGGCCTCGGGCGTGTGGTGCACGGCGAGCTGCTCGGCGAGCTCGTCGTAGCGGTCGCGGGCTTCTTCCTCGATCAGGATGGCGACGTCGAGCGCGTCGCGGAGCGAGAACTGCGCGGGGTCGAGGCCTTGGGTCGTCGGGTACGGAATCACGGGCTCACCTCTGGACGAACGCTTCGAGGACCTGCGAGCGCGGCTTCGCCGACTTCGCGAGCTCGGCCTGGCGCAACTTGACGAGCGCCTCGTAGGTCGGCGGCGGCTCGGGATTGCGATAGAAGACACCGGTGTGGAGCTCGGTCCCGTACGCGCGCGCCCGGTCGAGCGCCGCGAGCAGATTGGACGGGTCGTGGCCGAGCGTGTCGAGCTTCTGCATCTTCGCTTTGTGCGCGCGCAGTTGCTGGTCGTCCTCGCCGAACGTGACGCACGGCGATTGGATGTTGACGAAAGCGAACCCCGGATAGCGAATCGCCTCTTCGATCAGCGCGGTGAGCCCCGGCATGTCCGCCGGCGTCCCCTGCGCGACGAAGCCCGCGCCGTACGCCAGGACGTAGAGCAGCGGATTGATGGGCTCCTCGAAGCTCCCGTACGGCGACGTGATCGTCTTCAATCCGCGCGGCGACGTCGGCGACAGTTGTCCCTTCGTCAGCCCGTACACCTGATTGTCCATGACGATGTACGTCAGGTCGCAATTGCGCCGGATCGCGTGCGCGACGTGGCCGCCGCCGATCGAGAAGCCGTCGCCGTCGCCGCCCGCGACCAGGACGAGCAAGTCGGGATTGGCGAGCTTGACGCCCTGCGCGATCGGGAGCGCGCGCCCGTGCACGCTGTTGAAGCCGTACGCGGTCGTGTAGCCCGGAATGCGGCTCGAACAACCGATTCCGGAGATGAACGCGATCTCGTGCGGCGGCCGTCCGATGCTCGCCAAAGCGCGATAGAGCGATTGGAGAACTCCATAATCGCCGCAGCCCGGGCACCAGATCGGACGCAGTTTGCTGTCGTAGTCCTTCGCGGTGAACTTGCGCTCCGCGGGCGCGTTCGTCGTCGTGCAGTCCATGGCGTCACGCTCCCTTCCGGCCGGACGCGGCGCAGGCGGTGTCCTTCGCCTTCGCCAGGGATTCGAGCCGCGCGAGCACCTCCGAGGGCCGGAACGGGTTCGCGCCGCTGCGCGCGAAGGGCACGACGCCCTTCGGCACGTCGACGTGCATGCGCAGGATCCGGTAGAGCTGGCCCTGGTGGGACAGCTCGAGCACGAGCCCCGCCTCGACCGAGGCGAAGAACTCGGCGTAGACCTCCTCCGCGATCGGATAGAGCAGGTACGGCACGAGCAGCTTCACGGCGAGCCCGCGGTTCGTCGCCAGCTCGAACGCCTCGCGCGCGACGCCCGCGCTGCTCCCCCAGCTGATCAAGGCGATCGGCGCCGTCGGGTCGCCCTGCACCTCGAACAGGTCGCGCCGCTTCTTCAGCGGGTCGAGCTTGTCGAAGCGCTTCGCGTTCATCTTCGCGTGCCACGCGCCGCTCGCGGTGGGCTCGCCCTTCTCGTTGTGCTCGATGCCGGCGCCCTGGTAGTTGCCGCCCTTCATGCCGGGGTGGCTGATCGGGCTGATGCCGTCGGGCGTCAGGCGGAAGCGCAGGTAGGGCTCGAGCTCGGCGCCGCTCGGCCGGCGGCGCGTCTCGATCGTGAACGCGCGCGTGTCGATCGGGTCGACCGTCTCCTTGCGCTGCGCGATCTCCTGGTCGGAGAGCAGGAGCACCGGTGTCTGGTAGTGCTCGGCGATGTTGAAGGCCTCGATCGTGATGCGGAACGTGTCCGCGACCGTCGTCGGCGCGAGCACGGGGCGCAGCACGTCGCCGTGCGCCGAGAAGCACGCCTGGAAGAGGTCCGACTGCTCCGGCTTGGTCGGGATGCCCGTCGACGGACCGCCGCGCTGCACGTCGAGCACGACGAGCGGCAGCTCCGCGATCGTCGCGAGCCCCAGGATCTCGGTTTTCAGCGCGAGCCCCGGCCCCGAGGTCGCCGTCATCGACTTCCGGCCGGCGAACGAGGCGCCCAGCGCCGCGCCGATGCCCGCGATCTCGTCCTCGGCCTGCAGCACCGTCCCGCCGTACTTCCACAGGTCGCGCGTCAGGGCCTGCATGACCTCGGTCGAGGGCGTGATCGGGTAGCCGCTGAAGAATTCGCATCCCGCGTACAGGGCCCCCGCGGCGCACAGGTCGTTGCCGTCGCAGAGGAGCTTCGTCCCTTTGGGCGCGGCGGGCGGCGACAGGGGTTCGGCATGGCGCAAGGGGTGCGTCCGCGCGAACTCGATGCCGGCCGCGAGCGCCCGCTGATTCGCCTCGAGCAGCCCCTCCCCCTTCGACCCGAACTTCTTCGCGAGCCCCTTCTCAATCCCGGCGGCCGGGATGCCGAACCAACCGGAGAGGAGGCCGAGCACGATCGTCGTCTTCGCCTTCTCCGTGCCCGCGGACTCCTTCGCGAGCCGCGTCACGGGCACGGACACGATCTCGCGCGGGATCGGACCGCGCTGCGCGAGCGTCGCGGGCGGCGGACCGGCCTCCTCCTCGTGGAGGAGGACGGTGTGCTCGGCGAGCGGCAGCTCCGCGCCGAACTTGAAGAAGTCGTCCCAGTTCAGCGCGAAGGCGACGTCGAGCTCGCCGCCGGGGTTCTGCACGCGGTCGGTCCGCACGCGCACGCGGCAGCTCGATTCGCCGCCGCGGATCTGCGAGCCGAAGCTCTTCGTCATGAGCGCGTGGTAGCCCGCCGAGGAGACCGCCGCGAGCAGCGATTCGCCGGCGCTCACGACGCCGTCGCCGCCGGAGCCGGCCATCCCGATGATGAGGTCGTTCGCCATGGTGTTCGACGCGGAGCGTGCGTGGAACTCGCGGCGCCGGAGGGCGCGCGAGCGCTCGTCTCCGCGTGGGACGAGCGTCGATCGAGCCGACATCGTGATCGATCGCGCGCCGTCGCGCCGTACGCGAAGCGTAGACGCGCGCTGCGCACGTGGACGCATGGCGCGCTGCGCAGGATCGCGCAGGGCGGAGCCTTCGGACGCGCGCGAGCGCCGCTAGACTGCGCCCCTTCCCATGTCCGCCGCCCCGCGCCGCGTCTTCCTCGACTGGTCGAGCCCGTTCCTGCCGCGGGTCGCGGGCTGGCTGCTCGCCGAGCACGGCCGCGATCTGTCGAACGTGATCGTCGCGGTGCCCGGGAGCCGCGCGGCGCGCGGTCTCGTCGAGCACCTCGCGCGCTCCGCCGGCCCCGAGCTCGTGCCGCCGCGCGTCGTGACGCAGGGCGAGCTCGTCGACCTGCTCGTGGGGGTCGAGCTCCCGGTCGCGAACCGCCTCGCGCGCACGCTCGCGTGGGCCCAGGCGCTGCGCGCGGTGCCCGCGCACGAGCTCGAGCACCTCGTCGCGCGCCACCCCGAGAGCGCGAGCGAGTGGCTGCGCCTCGCCGAGGTCGTGCGCACGCTGCACGGGGAGCTCGCGCCGGAGGGCCTGTCGTTCGCGGACGTCGCGCGCGGACCGCGCGGCGCGGGGGCGCTCTCCGCGACGACGGACGCGCGACCCGGCGCGCGCGCGGACGGAACGAGGGCGCCCGCGACGCGCGAGCTCGACGCGAGCTGGAGCGAGGGCGAAGCGCACCGCTGGCGCGCGCTCGCGCACGCGCAGGAGCTCTGGCGCGCCCGCCTCGCGCGCGCCGGCGTGTGCGACCCGCACGAAGGCCGCTCCCGTGCGATCGAGGCCGGCGCGATCGACCGCGGGCCGCGCGTCGTGCTCGCGGGCGTCGCGGACATGAACCGGTTGCTGCGCCGCGTGCTCGAGCACCTCGGCGACCGCGCGACGGCACTCGTCGCGGCGCCCGAGAGCGAGGCGGCGGGCTTCGACGCGCTCGGCGCGCTCGTGCCGGCCGCGTGGGCGTCGCGGCCGCTCCCGATCCGCGACGAGCATTGGGAGGTCGGCGACCGGCCCGGCGAGCAGGCGGAGCTCGCGTACGAGCGCCTCCGCGCGTGGAACGGCCGCTTCGCGCCCGAGGAGATCGTGATCGGCGTCGCGGACGACGAGGTCGTGCCCGCGCTCGAGCGCAAGCTCGCGCAGGAGTCCGTGCTCGCGCGCCCCGCCGCCGGCCGGCCGTTCGAGGGCACGCGCGTCGAGCGCGCGCTCACGCTCGGCGCCGAGCTGCTCAAGACGCGTGCTTTCGGCGCGTGGGCCGCGTTCGTGCGCCAACCCGACGTCGAGCGCGTGCTCTGGGACGCGCTCGGCGACGACGCGCGCGCGCCGGCGGCGCTGCTCGACGACTACCACGGCGAACACCTGCCCGCGCGCGTGCCCGAGCGCTTCCTCGAAGGCGAACGCGAGCTGCGCGAGCGCGCGAAACGCGCGGCGGCGGAGGGGGGCGGGCAGGGCGCGTCCGCCGCCGTGACCGCGAGCGAGCGCGCGGCCCGGCCGGACGCGACGGACGAGCCGTTGCGCCGCGACCAGCTCGTCGCGCTCGATCGCGCGACGCGCGCCGTGCTCGGCGGGCTCGACGTCGACGAACCGCGCCCGATCGCCGCGTGGACCGCGCCGATCCGTGCGTTCCTCGCGC
The DNA here is from genome assembly GCA_016714045.1 of Planctomycetota bacterium. Lineage (GTDB taxonomy): Bacteria > Planctomycetota > UBA1135 > UBA1135 > JADJNY01. Next base: position 422,365 of record JADJNY010000004.1, read on the forward strand.
ACGTGTTCGCACGACCGCTCCATCCGCGGCGCTCGGACGACGACCGCGTGCTCGCGCGCGCGCTCGAGGTCGCGGGCGGCGTGCTCGAGGAGCTCGACGCGCTCCCGCCGCTCCTCGCCGAGGAGCCCGTCTCCGCCGCCCAGGCGCTCGAGCTCGTCGTCTCGGCCGCGCGCGGCGCCGCGATCCCCGCGCGCTCGGCGCGGCCCGGCGAGACGACGATCGAGCTGCTCGGCTGGCTCGAGCTCGCCCTCGACGACGCGCGCGCCGTCGTCGTCACCGGCTTCGACGAAGGCCGCGTGCCGCGCTCGACCGCGAACGACCCGTTCCTCCCCGACCGCTTGCGCGCCGAGCTCGGCCTCGCGCACGGCGCCGAGCGCCTCGCGCGCGACGTCCACGCCGCGACGCTTCTGCTCCACTCGCGCGAGGAGCTCGCGTTCGTCAGCGGGCGCCGCACGCGCGACGGAGATCCGCTGCTCGCGAGCCGCCTCGTGTACCACGTGCCCGACGAGGACGTCGCGCGCCGCGTGCGGGCCTTCTACACCGCGCCGCCGCGCCGCGCCGCGCCCGCGGGCCGCGACGCCCCGCCGCGCCCGCTCCCGCGCGGCGTCGAGGGGCGCGCGTTCCCCTCGCTGGGCGTCCGCGCGTTCGGCGACTACCTGCGCTCGCCGTACGGCTTCTACTTGAAGCACGTCGCGCGCGTGGAGAGCGTCGACGATCGCGCGCGCGAGCTCGACCCGCTCGCCTACGGCGCGCTCGTGCACGACGTGCTGCAGGACATGGGGCGCGACGCGGAGGCGCGCGAACTGCCTGACGAGCGCGCGCTTGCCGCGTTCCTCTGCGAGCGCCTCGCCGCGCGCGCCGCCGGTCGCTTCGGCGGCGCCGCGCTGCCGGCGGTCGAGCTGCAGATCGCGCGGCTCGAGCATCGTTTCGAGCTGTTCGCGCGCGTCGAGGTCGCGCGGCGCCGCGACGGATGGCGCGTCCACGCGGTCGAGTGGGAGCCAGAGGAGCCCGTGACGCTCGACGTCGACGGCGAGCCGATCGTTCTCGCCGGCCGCATCGACCGGGTGGATCGGCGCGTCGTCGAGGGTGTCGAGCAGTGGGCGGTGCTCGACTACAAAACGGGCGACGCGCCGAAGACGCCGAACGCGACGCACCGCGCGCGCGGCGAGTGGCGTGATCTGCAGCTCCCGCTCTACACGCTGATCGCGCGGCGACTGGGCGCGAAGTCGCTCACGGAGCTCGGATACGTCGCGATCGGGAAGGACGCGGCGAATTGCGGCGTGCTGCTCGCCGATTGGACGGTCGAGGAGCTCGACGCCGCGTTCGACGCGGCGCGTGAGGTCGTACGCAAGGTGCGCCGCGGCGAGTTCTGGGACCTCGGCCGCGGCGTCGACGATGGCCCGATCTTCCAGGCGATCGCGGGGGTTGGGTTGATCGCGGAGTCCGACGACGGCGACGACGAGTCCGGCGAGGAAGGGGACGCGCGATGACGCAGCGCGCGCACGAGCTCGTCCTCGCCTCCGCGGGCACGGGCAAGACGTACCGGCTCGCGCGGCGTTATCTCGCGCTCGGCTTCGGCGGCGTGTCGCCGGAGCGCATCCTCGCGACGACGTTCACGAGGAAGGCGGCGGGCGAGATCCTCGAGCGCGTGCTGCGGCGGTTGTGGGAGGCCGTCGAAGACCCGGAGAAGCTCGCGGCGCTCCGGGAGGAGCTCGATGGGCTCGACGTGACGCGCGAGAAGGCGCTCGCGCTGCTCGCCTCGTACGTGCGCGGCGCGGAGCGGTTGCGCGTCAGCACGCTCGACGCCTTCTTCGCGGGCATCGCGCGCGCGTATGCGCTCGACCTCGGGCTGCCGCCTGCGTGGCGCATCGTCGACGACGAGACGGACGACGAGCTGCAGAGCGAAGCGCTCTCGAGCGCGCTGGCGGAGGCGGAGCGCGGCGAGATCCTCGCGCTGCTCGCCGACCTGCAGCGCCGCGCCGCGGAGTGCGCGGTGCACGAGCGCCTCGTGCGCACGCTGCGCGCGGGACGCGAGCACTTCCTCGAGAGCGCGCCGGACGCGTGGAACCAGGTCGACGTGCCCGCCGCGCCGGCGGAGCGCGAGCTCGACGCGGCGCTCGCGACCCTCGAGCGGCTCCCGACGCCGACGAACAAGGACGGCAAGACGCCGAGCGCGCTGTGGAAGAAGGACCTGGAGCGCGTCCGGCCCCTGCTCGCCGCGCGCAACTGGAGCGAGCTCTTCGACAAGGGCTTCCTGGCGAAGGTCGCCGAGGGCGAGACCACGTACAACAAGGGCCCGATCCCGCCGGCGGCGATCGACGCGGGTCGCGTGCTCCTGCGCCAGCTCCTCCACGAGGCCGTCGCCGCGCTCGTGAACGAGAACCGCGCCGCGCGCGAGCTGTTCTCGCGCTTCGAAGCGAGCCTCGCGCGCCTGCGCCACGAACGCGGCACGCTGCGCTTCGACGATCTCCCGCTCGCGATCGCGCCGCCGGGCCCGCATCCGCTCGAGACGCGGCGGCTCGAGCTCGCGTGGCGCCTCGACGGCCGCATCGACCACCTTCTGCTCGACGAGTTCCAGGACACGTCGCCGCTGCAATGGCGCTGCCTCGCACCGCTCGCCGAGGAGATCCTCGCCGACGGCACGGGCGAGCGGACGTTCTTCTGCGTCGGCGACGTGAAGCAGTCGATCTACGGTTGGCGCGGCGGCGAGCCCGAGCTGCTCGCGACGATGCCGGAGCGTTTCCCCGCGCTCGAGGAGCCGATCACGCTCTCACGGAGCTACCGCTCGTCGCAGGTCGTGCTCGACGTCGCGAACTCGGTCTTCTCGGCGCTCGCGGACAACGAGACGTTCGCCGGGGCCGAGGACGGGCGCGTCGCGGCCGCGCGCGCGTTCGAGGAGCGCTACCCGAAGCACGAGGCCGGGAAGGACCTGCCCGGGCACGCCGTGCTGATGCAAGCGCGCCCGAAGGACGAGGAGCGCGGCGAAAGCGCGGACGTGCCGCTCGTCGAGCTCGCGATCGAGCGCGTCGCCGCGCTGCACGCGGAGATGCCGAAGGCGACGATCGCCGTGCTCCTGCGCACGAAGAAGTGGGTGCCGCGCCTGATCCTCGGCCTCGCGCGCCGCGGGGTCCGCGCGAGCGGCGAGGGCGGCAACCCGCTGACGGACAGCGGCGCGGTGCTCGAGGTCCTGTCGCTCCTCCACCTGGCCGACCACCCCGAGGACACCGCGGCGGAGTTCCACGTCGCGCGCTCGCCGCTGCGCGCGCTGCTCGCCGTGCTGCACCCGCGCGTGGAGGACGAGGAGCTCGCGCTGTCGGACGCCGAGCGCGGGCTCGAGCGGGAGTTGAACGAGCGAACGCCGGACGTGCGCGACGTCGAGCGAGCACCGAAGTCGAGCGAGGCCGAGGCGAGCTCGCGCTCCGACGCCGATCGCGCGCTCCGCCGCCGGCTGCGCGCCGAGGAAGCCGACGTGCGCCGCATCGCGCGCGTCGTGCGGCGCGAGGTCGCGGCGAACGGCTACGGAACGTGGCTCGCGCGGCTCCTCCCGCGCCTCGCCGCGTCGAACGAGTACGGCGGGTGGGACGTGTCGCGTGTGGCGCAGCTCGTCGAGCTCGGCCTCGCGTTCGATGCGTCCCCCACCGCGCGCACCGGCGAGTTCGTGCGCCACGCGCGCCGCCAGCGCGTCGAAGACCCGAGCGCCGCGCAGATCAAGATCATGACCGTGCACGCGTCGAAGGGGCTCGAGTTCGACGCGGTGATCCTGCCCGAGCTCGCGGCGCGCGGCGGCGGCGATCGGGAGTCGTACCTGATGGAGCGCGACGCGCCCGACGGTCCGATCCAGCGCATCACGCGCAAGCCCTCGAAGGAGATCGCGGCGCAGCACCCGCTCCTGAACCGTCTCGCCCAGCTCGCGGTCCGCCGCGCGACGGAGGGCGACCTGTGCGTGCTCTACGTCGCGCTGACGCGCGCGAAGCACCGGCTCGAGATGCTCGTGCCCTGGCGCAAGCCCGACGCGAAGCCGACCCAGTCTGCGTCATGCCTCCTGCGCGCGGCCCTCGGGAGCGCGCCGCTCGCGGGCGAACCGGAGGCGGGCGCCGCCGTGCTGTGGCGCCACGCGGCGAGCACGGACGCGTGGTGGCTCGACCCCGATGCCGAGAAGTCGGCGGAGCGCGCGGACGAGACGAAGGGCGGCGCGATGACCGCGACGCAGGCCGCGCGCGGCGCCGAAGGCTCGACGAGAGACGCGCGCGGCGCAGAGAGCGGGGCGAAGGCCGCGCGCGCGGCGAAGGGAGCGCGCGGCGCCGAGACGCCGTCCTCTTCGACGCCCCCGCGCCCGCGGCGACGAAGCTCGTCTTCGCCCCGTCGAAGCGCGCGAGCGCGACCGAGACGCGCAGCGCGTCCGCGGAGGAGCACGGCCCGGCGCTCTCGGCCGCGGAGCTCTTGCGCGCGGTCGACCCGGACGCGAGCGCGCGCGGAACGCTCGTGCACCGTTTGTTCGCGGAGCTCGAGTGGCTCGACGCGCCGGCCGCGCTCCCGACGGACGCGCGCCTGCGCGAGCTCGCCCGCGCGCTCGAGCACGACGAGCGCCGCATCGACGCGGCCCTCGCCGAGTTCCACGCCGCGCTCGCGCACCCGGCGATCCGCGCGCTCCTCGCGCGTCCCGCGACGAACGACCAGCTCGTCGTGTGGCGCGAACGCCGCTTCGCGCTCCACGTGCCGAACGAGGACGGCGTCCAGGAGCTGTGGCAAGGCGCCTTCGACCGCGTCGTGCTCGTGAAGCAGCAAGACCGCGTCGTGCGCGCCGAGCTCGTCGACTGGAAGAGCGACCACGTGCCGCCGCACGAGCTCGCCGCGCGCACCGCGACCTACCGCCCGCAGCTCGAGGCCTACCGCCGCATCCTGGCGCGCCTCACGCAGCTCGACGAACGCGCGATCACGGCGCGGATCGCGTTCCTCCATGCGGGGAGCGTGGTCGAGCTCGACCGGACGCGTTGACCCGCTATGGGGGCTCGCCGCGCCGTCCTCACGCCGCCCTACGCGCACCACCCCTCCCCCGCTGCGCCCTTGGGCGCATGAGAACGACACCCGAATGCGGAGAAAATCGAGTGCTCGTCCCTCCGGGGCGACCTCGGGGGCCACACCGCTCCCCGAGTGACGACGAGCGCGCGTCGCTGCCGCGGGCGCGCGCTCCACGACGAAGAGGCTCACGCGGCAGAGGACTGGGGAACGATGGCCCGCCGCACCGCGATCATCGATGGGAACGAAGGCGCCGCATCCGTGGCGTACCGCGCGAGCGAGGTCATCGCGATCTACCCGATCACGCCCTCGTCGGCGATGGGCGAGTTCGCCGACGAGTGGGCCGCGCAGGGGAAGCCGAACCTGTGGAGCACGGTGCCCACCGTGCAGGAGATGCAGTCCGAGGGCGGCGCGGCGGGAGCCGTGCACGGTGCCTTGCAGTCGGGGGCCCTCGCGACGTCGTTCACGGCGTCCCAAGGCCTGCTCCTCTACATCCCGAACCTCTACAAGATCGCGGGCGAGCTCCTCCCCTTCGTGCTGCACGTGTCGGCGCGCACGCTCGCGACGCACGCGCTCTCGATCTTCGGCGACCACTCCGACGTCATGGCCTGCCGCGGCACCGGCTTCGCGATGCTGTGCTCGTGCTCGCCGCAGGAAGCGCACGACCTCGCGGCGATCGCGCACGCGGCGACGCTGCGCGCGCGCGTGCCCTTCATGCACTTCTTTGACGGCTTCCGCACGTCGCACGAGCTCGCCAAGGTCGAGCTCCTCTCCGACGACGAGCTGCGCGGCCTGCTCGACCCCGCGAAGATCGCCGCGCACCGCTCACGCGGGCTCTCGCCCGACCATCCGGTGCTGCGCGGCTCCGCGCAGAACCCCGACACGTTCTTCCAGGCGCGCGAGGCGTGCAACCCGTTCCACGACGCGGTCCCGCGCATCGTCGAGCAGGAGATGGCGCGGTTCGCGCAGCTCTCGGGCCGCGAGTACTCGCTCGTCGAGTGGCACGGCCACCCAGAGGCCGAGCGCGCGATCGTGATCATGGGCTCGGGCTCCGAGACGGCGCGCACGACGGTCGACTGGCTGCAGAAGCAGGGCGAGAAGGTCGGCGTGCTCACCGTGCGCCTCTTCCGCCCGTTCCCCGCCGAGCGCGTGCTCGCGGCGCTGCCGTCGACGGTGAAGAAGCTCGCGGTGCTCGACCGCACGAAAGAGCCGGGCGCCGTGGGCGAGCCGCTCTTCCTCGACGTCGTCGCGGCGCTCGCCGAGGGCCGAGCCTGCGAGGACCGATCCACCGAGGGCCGAGCCTGCGAGGACCGATCCACCGAGGGCCGAGCTGGCGAGGACCGGTCCGCCGGCGGTCGCGCCGGCGCCATGCCGCTCGTGATCGGCGGCCGCTACGGCCTCTCCTCGAAGGAGTTCACGCCCGCGATGGTGCGCAGCGTGTTCGACGAGCTGAAGCAGCCGAAGCCGAAGCGCCGCTTCACCGTCGGCATCGTCGACGACGTGACGCACCTGTCGCTCCCGGTCGGGCCCGAGCCCGACGTGCTGCCGAAGGGTGTCTTCCAAGCGCTGTTCTACGGCCTCGGCTCCGACGGCACCGTCGGCGCGAACAAGAACACGATCAAGATCATCGGCGACGAGACGACGATGCACGTGCAGGGCTACTTCGTCTACGACTCGAAGAAGTCGGGCGCCACGACCGTGTCGCACCTGCGCTTCGGGCCCGAGGAGCTCCACGCGCCGTACCTCGTCCTCGAAGCGGACTTCATCGGCTGCCACCAGTTCGAGTTCGTCGAGCGCATGGACGTCCTCGAGAAGGCGCGCACGGGCGCCGTGCTCCTGCTCAACAGCCCCTACGCCGCGAGCGACACGTGGGACCGTCTGCCGCGCGAGCTGCAGGAGACGATCGTCGAGAAGAAGATCCAGCTGTGGACGATCGACGCGCTCTCCGTGTCGCGCGCCGCCGGCATGGGCGGACGCATCAACACGGTGATGCAGACGTGCTTCTTCGGCATCTCGGGCGTGCTCCCGCGCGACGAGGCGATCGCGCACATCAAGAAGTCGATCGAGAAGACCTACGGCAAGAAGGGCGCCGAGGTCGTGCGCAAGAACCAGGAGGCGATCGACGCGACGCTCGCGAACCTCGTGCGCCTCGACGTGCCCGCGAAAGCGAGCTCCACGCGCCGTCGTCCGCCCGTCGTCGCGCCGGAAGCGCCCGAGTTCGTGCAGCGCGTCACCGCGGTGATGATCGAGGGCAAGGGCGACTTGCTCCCCGTCAGCGCGTTCCCGCCCGACGGCACGTGGCCGACCGGCACCGCGAAGTGGGAGAAGCGCAACCTCGCGACCGAGATCCCGGTGTGGGACGAAGCGCTCTGCATCCAGTGCAACAAGTGCGCGATGGTCTGCCCGCACGCGGCGATCCGCGCCAAGGTGTACGACCCCGCGGCGCTCGCGGGCGCGCCGAACGGCTTCCTCCACGTGCCGTACAAGGCGAACGACTTCCAGGGCCAGCACTACACGATCCAGGTGGCGCCCGAGGACTGCACCGGCTGCCAGCTGTGCTCCGTCGTCTGCCCCGCGAAGGACAAGTCGAACCCGCGGCACAAGGCGCTCGACATGCAGCCGCAGCGCGAGCGCCGCGAGGCCGAGAAGGAGCGCTTCGCGTTCTTCCTCGACCTCCCCGAGGTCGACCGCACGCTCGTGAAGCACGACGTGAAGGGGACGCAGCTCCTGGAGCCGCTCTTCGAGTACTCGGGCGCGTGCGCGGGCTGCGGCGAGACGCCGTACATCAAGCTGCTCACGCAGATGTTCGGCGACCGCTTGCTCGTCGCGAACGCGACGGGCTGCACGTCGATCTACGGCGGCAACCTGCCGACGACGCCGTATTCGAAGAACAAGGACGGTCGCGGGCCCGCGTGGGCGAACTCGCTGTTCGAGGACAACGCCGAGTTCGGCCTCGGGATCCGCATGGGCGTCGACGCGCAGAGGAAGCTCGCGCGCGAGACGCTGAAGGCACTCGCGCCGCAGGTCGGCGACGAGCTCGTGCGCGCGCTGCTCGAACAGGAGTCGTTCGACGAAGCCGGTGTGCGCGAGCAGCGCGGGCGCGTCGAGCTCCTGCGCTCGAAGCTGCGCACGCTCGCTAGTCCGGCGGCGAAGGACCTCGACGCGCTCGCCGACCTCCTCGTGCGCAAGAGCGTGTGGCTCGTCGGCGGCGACGGCTGGGCGTACGACATCGGCTTCGGCGGGCTCGACCACGTGCTCGCGTCGAACTGGGACGTGAACATCCTCGTGCTCGACACGGGCGTGTACTCGAACACGGGCGGCCAACAGTCGAAGGCGACGCCGCTCGGCGCCGCCGCGAAGTTCGCGAGCGCGGGCAAGGAGATCCCGAAGAAGGACCTCGGCCTGATCGCGATGAGCTACGGTCACGTCTACGTCGCGCAGGTCGCGTTCGGCGCGAAGGACGCGCAGACCGTCAAGGCGCTCGCCGAGGCGGACGCGCACCCGGGCCCGAGCTTGATCATCGCGTACAGTCACTGCATCGCGCACGGCTACGACATGGTGCACGGGCTCGACCAGCAGAAGCTCGCGGCCGAGTGCGGCGTGTGGCCGCTCTACCGCGTCGATCCCAAGCGCGCGGCGATGGGCGAGCCGGCGATGGAGCTCGACCTCGGCGGTACGCCCAAGCGCACCGTCAAGGAGTACACGCAGAACGAGACGCGCTTCCGCATGATCGAGAAGCTCGATCCGCTGCGCTTCGCGCGCTTGCAAGAGGACGCACAGCGCGACGCCGTGCGGCGCACGGACATCTATCGCCAGCTCGCCGAGCTGCGCGTGAAGCCGCGCGACGCCGAGCGCAAGGATGCGCCGGCCGCATCGGCGACCGCGCACGGCACGGACGGCGGAGGAGTTCCGACCGCATCGGCGAAGCCGCACGCCACCGAGGGAAACGGGCCGCTCTCCGCGTCGGCGAGCGCGCGCGAAACCGAACCGAAGTCAGCACCGGCCGCGCCGGTGAAGGGAGCTTGACCATGGACCTACGCACCACGTACCTCGGTTTCGAACTCCCCCACCCCGTGATCGTCGGCGCTTCGCCGATCTGCGACGACCTCGACCTCGTGCGGCGCGCCGTCGACGCGGGCGCCGCCGCGATCGTGATGCACTCCTTGTTCGAAGAGCAGATCGAGCTCGAGAACGCGACGCACGAAGCGATCGGCCTGCACGGCGACTCGTTCGCGGAGGCCGGGAGCTACCTGCCGACGCCGCACGATTACGTCCTGGGCCCCGACGCGTACCTCGAGCAGATCCGCAAGCTGAAGAGCGAGGTCGGCGTGCCCGTGATCGCGTCGTTGAACGGCGTCACGGACTCGGGCTGGCTGCACTACGCGCGGCTGATCCAGGAAGCGGGCGCGGACGCGCTCGAGCTCAACGTCTACTCGAACGCGCTGACGCTGCGCGAGTCGGCGCTCGCGATCGAGGACCGCGTCGTGCGCATGGTGCAGCAGGTCGTCACCGAGACGCCGCTGCCGATCGCGGTGAAGCTCTCGCCGTTCTGGACGTCGTTCGGCCACCTGGCGACGCGCATCGAGAGCTCGGGTGCCAAGGGCCTCGTGCTCTTCAACCGCTTCTACCAGCCCGACATCGACCCCGAACGGCTCGAGGTCGCGCTGACGCTGAAGTTGTCGTCCCCGAGCGAGCTCCTCCTGCGCCTGCGCTGGCTCGCGCAGCTTTCGGGCCGCACGACCCTGTCGTTGTCGTGCTCCGGCGGCGCGCACACGGCGAACGACGTGCTCAAGGCCGTCCTCGCGGGCGCGCACAGCGTGCAGATGGTCTCCGCACTCCTGCAGCGCGGCCCCGAGCACATCGCGAAGGTGACGAACGACCTCGCACGCTGGCTCGGCGACCACGAGTACCAGTCGCTGCGGCAAGCGCAGGGCAGCCTGAACCTCGTGCACACGCCGCACCCGGAGGTCTACGAGCGCGGCAACTACCTCAAGATCCTGCAGGGGTACGCGCGGTCGATGCTGTGACGCGCGCAGCCAGCACCGAGACACGCGAGCGCGCCGTCGCGCGGACGCCGTCGACCCCCTGAGCAGGAGTGAGGACGCCCCGGGCCTTGCCGGGACGTCGCCAGCCCTGCTTTGCGGTCTCCTACGGCGCGTGTGGCCGCCCCTGGGAGGCTGCAAACGCCACCTGGGGTTGAAATCTGGTGATACCATCATCAAACTTCAACCGTGTTCCTCCCCCGGATCGCCGCCCCCCGCATCGAACGCCTGATCGCCACCTTCCCGATCGTGGTGGTCTCAGGCGCGCGCCAGGTCGGGAAGAGCACGCTCCTCGAGCACCTCCTCGCCGGTCGCGCCGACTTCGTGACCTTCGACCCGATCGTCGACGTCGAGGGAGCGCGCGCGGAGCCCGAGCTCTTCCTCGACAACCATCGCCGGCCGCTCGTGCTCGACGAAATCCAGTACGCCCCGGAGATCGTGCCGGCACTGAAGCGGCGCATCGACCGAGATCGCAGACCGGGGCAGTTCGTCCTCACGGGCTCGCAGCAGTGGGAGGTGCTGAAGGCGCTCGAGGAGAGCATGGCGGGCCGGGTCGTCTTCCTCGAGCTCGATGGGTTCTGCCAATCGGAGCTCGCGGAGCGCGCGATGGGGGCCTCGTGGCTCGAGCGCTGGCTCGCTGACCCAAAGGCCCTTCTCGACGCGCGACCCGAGCGCCTGCCCGAAGGTCGTCCGCTCTACGAGCGCCTCTGGCGCGGCTTCCTGCCCGAGGCCGAGTCGCTCCCGCTCGACGTCCTCTCCGACTTCCACTCGGCGTACATCCGCACCTACATCGAGCGCGACGCGCGGCAGATGGGCGGCGTGTCCGACTGGCAAGCATTCGGCCGCTTCTACCGGCTTGCCGCCGCGCTGACGGCTCAGGAAGTGAATCGGAGCGAGCTCGGACGCGAGCTCGGCATCACGCCGCAGACTGCACACCGCTGGCTCGACATGTTGCGCGCCACGTACCAATGGCACGACCTCACCGCGTGGTCCGGCAATGCGATCCAGCGCATCAGCAAGAAGCCCAAGGGACATTTCGGCGACACGGGTCTCGTGTGCGCCTCGCTGCGCATTTCCTCGCCGCAAGCGCTCGCCGATCACCCCAGTCTCGGCGCTATCTACGAGACAGCCGTCGTGGCCGAGTTGCGCAAGCTGATCTCCGTGCTGCCCTCGAAGCCAATCGCCCACCATTGGCGCGCGCACAGCGGACCCGAGGTCGACATCGTGCTCGAACGCGACGGCAAGCTGTACCCGTTCGAGATCAAGGCGACCGTGCGCCCAGGCCGAGGCGACACGCGGGGCATCGAGGCGTTCCGCCGTGCTTATCCCAAGGCACGCATCATGCCCGGCGCCGTGCTGTGTCCGACGCCGTCCGTCATTCGACTCTCGGAAGTCGACGTCGCGCTTCCGTGGGATCTGGCGCCCTTGCCGGCGTCGTGAACGTCCTTCACGCCAAGATCGCCGCCAGCTCCTCGCGCGTCAGGCCCTTCAAGCCCGCGCTCCGCCCTTCGAACAGCGCGTCCGCGAGCTCGCGCTTCTTCGCCTGCAGCGCGAGCACCTTCTCCTCGACCGTGTCCTTCGCGACGAGGCGGTACGCCGTCACCGGACGCGTCTGGCCGATGCGGTGCGTGCGGTCGATCGCTTGCCGTTCGACGGCGGGGTTCCACCACGGGTCGAGCAGGAACACGTAGTCCGCCGCGGTCAGGTTGAGCCCGACGCCGCCCGCTTTGAGGCTGATCAGGAAGACCTGCTTCGAGTCGCTCGCTTGGAAGCGCTCGACGCGCCCCTTGCGTTCGGCGAGGCGCGTCGCGCCGTCCAGGTACTCGTACGCGATGCCGCGCGCGTCGAGCTCCTGCTTCACGAGCGCGAGCAGGCTCGTGAACTGCGAGAACACGAGCGCCTTGTGATGCGACGCGAGGAGCTCCTCCAGCCGCTCGATCAACGCGTCGAGCTTGGCCGAGCGCGTCTTCGCGTGGTCGGGGTCGATCAGCGCGAGGTGGCACGCGGCCTGTCGCAAGCGCAGGAGCGCCTCCAACACGTTCATGCCCGCTTTCTCCATCCCGACCGCGTCGACCTTGGCGAGCAGCTCCTTCTGGTAGTGCTTCTTGAGCTGGTCGTACTCGCGCCGCTGCGGGCCTTCGAGCTCGCAGTGCACGACCTGCTCGGTCTTCGCGGGCAGGTCCTTCAGCACTTCTTCTTTCGTGCGGCGCAGGAGGAACGGCGCGAGCGCGCGCGACGCGAGCTTCACGGTCTCGAGCTCGCCCCCGCCGTCGAGCATGCCGCGTAGCGCGCGACTGCCCTCGAGCAGCCCGGGGTTCAGGAACTCGAAGATCGAGAGCAAGTCGCCGACGCGGTTCTCGATCGGCGTGCCCGTCAGAGCGAGCCGGTTGTCCGCCTCGAGCACGCGCACGGCCTTCGCCGACTGGCTCGACGGGTTCTTGATCGCCTGCGCTTCGTCGAGCACGACGAGGTCGAAGCGCACGTCGGCGAGGAGCTTCACGTCGCGCAGGAGCGTGCCGTAGGTCGTGAGGACGAGGTCGGCGTCCTCGATCGCGGCACTCTTCTTCGCGCGCGCCGTCCCGTGGTGCACGAGCACGCGCAGGTTCGGAGCGAAACGCGCCGCCTCGCTCTGCCAGTTGAAGACGAGGCTCATCGGCGCGACGACGAGCACCGGCCCGCGCGCGGACTTGGAACGCCGCGCGACGAGCGCGAGGACCTGCACGGTCTTCCCGAGGCCCATGTCGTCCGCGAGGCAGCCGCCGAAGCCCGCTTCGCCGAGGAACGCGAGCCAGCCGAGCCCCGCGCGCTGGTACGGCCGCAATTCGCCGCGGAAACCAGCCGGTTCGGCGAGCGGCACGGCCTCCTTGGCGCGCGCGAGGCGCTTCTGCAGCTCGGTGAAGCCCGCGTCGGCGCGCACGTCTTCCTTCTCGGCGAGCAGGACGTCGAGCAGGAACCCGCGCGTCTTCTTCACGCGCAAGACGCCGTCGTCGAGTTCCCCGAGCGCGCCGAGCGCGCGCCAGCGCTCGAGCCACGCCTCGGGCACGACGCCGAGCCCGCCGTCCGACAGTCGCACGAACGGTCGGCGTGCCGCGAGCGCCTCGAGCAGCGCGGGGAGCTCGACGGTCGCGTCGCCGAAGCGCACGTCGGCCTCGACGTCGAACCAGTCGATGCCCGACTTCACCGACAGCGCGAACGAGCCGTCCGTGCGGAGCTTGACCCCTTCCCCTTCGACGTGCCACGCGCGATCGGCGAGCGTCGTCACGACGCTCGCGAGCTCCTTCGGCGCGACGCTTCCGTCCACATCGCGCGAACGCGCGAGGAGCTTCCCGCCGCTTTCGACGAACTCGGCCTCCGCGCGCGCTTCGGCTTCGGCGTCGCGATGGACGCGCACGACTCGCTCGCCCTGCACGAGCACGGCCGGCGCGCCGCGGCGCACGCGAGTCGAGCCGTACTCGAACGCGATGCGTGCATCGAGCGCGCCCTTCCCCTCGGCGGGCGCGAGCAGCGTGAGGACGGGCTTGGGCTCGCCGCGGACGTCCTCGACGAGACCTTCCGCGCGCACGGGCATCGCGCACGGCGCGCGCGCGAGGAGGCGCGCGACGTCCGAGGCGCGCGCGCGTGGGATCGACACGGAGCGCTCGCCGGCGAGGTGCCCGGCCCACGCGTGCGCGCCGTGCCAATCGACGATGCGGAAGAGCCCGCGCGCGATCGCGAACCCACCCGCGAGCACGCACTGGACGTCGGAGAGCGCGAGGCGCTCGTCGCCGCGGCGCAAGACGCCTTCGAGCTGATAGCTCGTCGGCTTCGCCTCGACGTCGAGCGCGAAGCTCCACGGTTCGGGCGCATCGGGCGCGATCGGATCGGGGTCGAGCGGGGAGTTCGAGCGGAACCAGAGCCGGCCCTCGGCCGCAAGCCTCGGCAAGAGGAGGCGCTGCAGCGCGGGCGGGAGCGCGAGGTTCGCCCCTCGGTACCCGTACGAGCCGAACTCCGACACGTCGCGCGCACGCACGCCGAGCGCCGCGGACGCCATGCGATCGAGCTCGTCGAGCTCCGTTTCGTGCGCCACGGCGTAGAGATCGCGCCACGCGCTGAGCGCGCCCGACTTGCCGCGCCGCGCGGTCTGCACCGTGAGCGGAACGGTCGTCGAGCTGGGGGCCGGGACGCCGAGCACGTAGCGCAGCTCCGTCGTGCGCTGTGGGACCGAGGTCGACGGCGGGTGCAGCTCGAGGGCGGCGAAGAGGCGCTCCGCGCGGCTGCGTTCGGCCGCGCCCGGCGCCGTGCGCCCCGTGCGGAGCAGACCGCTCGCAAGGCTCGCACGGAGCTGGCGCTTCACGGCCTCGGACACCGCGGGGTCGGCGAGGAGCTCGCTCACTGCGTCGCGGTGGTCGGAGAAGGCTGCGTCGTCCTCTTCCTCCTCGTCTTCTTCTTCGTCGTCGTCCTCGGAGTCCAGCGCGCCTTCGTCGGGGCGCCACGTGCGGTCCGCGAGCGCGTCGGGGTCTTCGCGGCCGACTTCGTCTGCGTCGAGCGAGCCGTCGCGCGACACCTTCAACTGCAGCAGCACCGCGCAGACGTGCTTGCAGCTGCCGTGCTCCGCGTGCGCGACGCACGAGCAGGCGTGCCTCCATCCGCGCACGCCCCGCGTGAGGACGACCGTGTAGCGCTCCGTCCCCCGCACGGTCGCGCGCACGCCCGTCTCGCTCTCCTCGAGGTGCTGCACGCGTCCTTCGGCGAAGTACTGTCGGCCGCGCGCCCGCACGGCCGACGAATGCGCGCGCCAGACGTCGTCGAGTGTCTTCATGCTCTTCCCAAGCCGGCGGCGCGGGTCAACGCGCGCGTTCTGCGTCCTCCCCGAGACCGAGTTTCCGGATCATCACGCCGAGCGCAATGCTGCGGCGCTCGAATCCGATCTGAACCGCCCGCGCGCGGCTGTACGTGCGCCGTTCGATCGGGTCCGCGTGCGGGAGCTCGTCGTTTCCCCAGTTGGGAATGTCCGCGCGGTTCAACCGATCCGCGGCCGCACCGTCTTAGCCAGGAGCTCGAGCAGCGCGCGCAGCTCGTCGTAGTCCGTGCGCTTCACGCGGAACCACGTGTTCACGTGCCAGCCCTTCTCGAGCGGCTGCGTCATCGCGCCGGGCGGCGGGAGCTCGCACTCGACCATCCCGTCGCCGATCGCGCGCAGCGCCGACTCGACGCCGTCGTGCCCGCGGTAGCGCCCGTCGCGCTCGGGCCGGATCTGCACCGAGCCCACGGCGAACTTGCGCGTCGGCTTTTCCTCGACGCGGCCGTGCATCACGGCGAGAGCCCAGTCGCGGTAGAGGTCGAGCTCGTTCCCCGCGACGTGCATGTCCCAGATGCGCTCGCCGGCGGGGCGCGCGCCGATCTCGGACACCTTGAGGCCCTTCGGACCGAAGAACCACTCCATGTGCGTCGCGCAGTCGGTGAGACCGAGCGCCGTGATCACCTTCTGGCCCGTCTCGCGCAGCTCGCGATACGTCGCTTGCTCGATGCGGTTCGTGCACGCGATCTGCGGGCTGATCGCGCGGCTCGACAGCGCCTCGAGGCAGCCGGGGTAGTAGTGCCCGACGAAGTCGTGCGCGATCGTCCCGCCCGCGGTGACGGTGTCGTAGAAGCCCTCGTGGCCCTCGATGAACTCCTCGATGACGAGCGCGCGATCCTTCGACGGCTTCAGCTTGTCGAGCGCGCGCTCGAGCTCCTGTTTCGAGCTCACCTTGAACGTGTCGAGCGTCCCGAAGCCCGCGAGCGGCTTCACGACGAGCGGGAAACCCTCCTTCTCCGCGAACGCGAGCGCCGTCTTCGCGTCGCGCGCCGCCGTCGACGCCGCGCAGGGGAGGCCGTGCTCGCGCAGCTTCGCCTTCATCGCGGCCTTGTCGCGACACAGCGTCGCCTGCTCCGGAGTGAGGCCGGGGAGGCCGAGCTCCTTGCGCACCCATGCGACGCTCTCAATCACCGGCTCGTCGATCGTCTCGACGCGCTCGATCGGCGCGGCCTTCGCGAGCTCGCGCGCCGCGGCGACGAGCTCCGCGCCGTCGAGCACGGACTTCACTTGTCGGTAGTCCGCGAGGAGCTTCGCGAGCTCGGGCCTGAGCTTCGCGCGCGGCGCGTGACCGAGCCCGCTGACGCGCGCACCGGCGCGCACGAGGCCCTCGACGAAGCGCAAGTTGTAGAGGCCCGTGTCGGGCGCGACGAAGAGGACGTGCATGGGGTTCACGAGGCTCGGGAGCGTTTCGTTCTCGACGACCGCGAGAGGAACGACAGCGGGAGCTCGTTCGCCGGAGCCCGCGCGTCGCGGCGGGGATTCTACCGCTGGAGGACGCGACCGCCGTCGCCGATCTCGATCAACGCCAGCGCAAGTCGACGACGACCGGATGGTGGTCCATCGTGCCCGTGCGGCGGCCGAGCCACGGGCCCGCGGCGACGATCTCGAGCTCGCGCGACACGAACGCGTAGTCGAGGCGCCGGTCGGGCTCCGCGGTCGGGCCCCGGCCGAGCCCGGCGTCGACGAACCGCTCGGCGAGCACGTTGTAGCTCTCGACGTCGGCGTGCAGGTCGTCGCTGAAGAGCTCGCTCTTCTTGTCGAGGTCGACGTCGAGGTTCAGGTCGCCGAGGAACACCTTGCCCGCGCCCGGCTCGTCGAACAACGCGTCGAGCGCTTCGCCGATCGCTTCGTTGCGCTCCTTGGCGGAGAACGCGTCCGCGTGCGTCGAGAGCACGACGAGCTCGCGCCCGTCGAGCTCGAACCGCACGCCGGCCTGGTTGCGCACGCGCCGCGGGCCCCACCGTTCGACGCTCGGACGGCGCGTGATCACGCCGCAGTCGCCGCGGCCGCGCCACGCGTTCCAGTCGCTCCCCAGCGCCCGCGCGAGCGTGCGCAAGAGCTCCGAGTCGGGCACTTCCTGCACGAAGACGACGTCCGCGTCGAGCGCCGCGAGCGCGTCGGCGACCGCGGGCACGTGTCCCGCGCGCAACGAATGCGGCGTGCCGTTCTCGGCCCCGCCGACGTTCCACGTGACGAGGCGCAAGACGCCGGGCGCGCGCTTCGGGGGCTCGAACGGGCTCGCGTCGGGCGCACGGAAGTCCGCGCCGACCGCGAACAGCGCGACCGCGGCGACCCACAGGAGAAGCTCCGCCCAAGCGCCGGACTTCACGCGCGCACCTCCGCGGCGCAGCGGCGTTCGCGTACCGACGCCATGCGCGCTCGACGCGTCGATCGCGCGCGCGCCGGCACGTGCATCCGATCACGATCGTGCGTCGTCCGCTCACCCGTGCTCCTCCCGCGTCCGGAAGCGCCGCAGCGCGAGCGCCGTGAACAGGGTTGCGAAGCCGAGCACGCGCGCGCCGTCGTGCAGCGCGGCGTTCCAGTCGATGCGCTCGCGGAAGAGCGCGCGCCACCACGTCGCGTAGCTCGTGAAGAGCCACGGGCGCAGGTCTTGGAAGAAGTGCACTTCCGAGATCACGTAGAGCACGAGGTAGAGCGACACGGAGAGCCCGACCGCGTTCACGGCACTCTTCGCCCACGTCGAGATCCACAGGCTGAACGCGAGCGGGCACAGGAGCGACGCGCTCGCCGCGGGCCACGCGATCAGAAACCGGGCGAGCGCTTCCTGCTGACCGAGGTGCTGCGGCCGGTCCGTCATCTGGAGCACGCCGGGGTAGAGCGCGAGCTCGCCCCACCCGACCGCGACGAGGCCGACGAGCAGCGACACGCCGAGGAACAGGCCCACGAGCAGCACGCAGAACAGCGCCGCGAGCCCGAGCTTCGTGAAGAAGAGGCGCGTCTTCGACACGGGGCGCGCGAGCAGGAGCCCGAGGTTCCCGCTCGCCGTGTCGCCCGCGATCTGCGCGCCGCCTTCCGTCGCGACGAACACGGGCAGGAGCAGCACGAAGCCGAAGTAGAACGCGTACAGCGCAAACGTGAGGCCGTTGAAGTAGCTCTCGTTCTCGAACGTGTACTCGAAGCGGACCGCGCCGCGCGTCTTCGACTGCGCGTACGTGTAGAAGCCCACGAGCATCAACCCGAGGAACAGCACGAGCGCCCCCGCCGCGATCCACGGCCGGCGCGAGCGCCACAGGCGCAGGAGCTCGAGGCGCGCGATCACGCGCGCCGCTCCTGCGCCAGACGCGCGAGGAGCGCCTCTTCGAGCGTCGCACGCCGCGCGTGGAACGCGCGGAGCTCGACGCCGCCCGCGCGCAAGAGCTCCGCCGTCTCCGCGAGCGTCGGCACCACTCCGTCGAGCTCGAGCTCGCCGTCCGCGAGCATGCGCGGCGCGCAGCCGCGCGCGAACAGGATCGCGCTCGCCCGCGCCGGGTCGCTCGCGACGACGCGCGTGCGCGTCGAGCCCGCGCAGAGCTCCTCCGGCGTCCCCGCGAAGAGCGCGCGCCCTTCGTGCAGCACGAGCATGTGGTCGACGAGCTCGTCGATCTCGATCAAGAGGTGGCTCGAGAGCAGCACCGTGACGCCCTCCTCGTGCGCGAGCCGCGCGAGCACGGCGCGCAGCTCGAGCACCGCGAGCGGGTCGAGCCCCTCCGTCGGCTCGTCGAGCACGACGAGCTCGGGCCGCGGCACGAGCGTCAGCGCGAGCGCGAGCCGTTGCCGCATCCCGAACGAGAAGGCGCGCACGCGCTCGTCCGCGCGCTCCGCGAGCCCGACGAGCTCGAGCGCGCGCTCGACCTCCTTCGGATCGCACGCGTGCGTCGAACGCCGTCTGGTGAGCCCGCCGAGCAGCGTCAGGTGCTCACGCGCCGTCAGCGTGTCGAACAGGGCCGGCGGCGCGAACGCGAAGCGCGCGCGCTCCATGACGCGCTCGCGCTCTTCGCCCGGGTCGAGGCCGAAGACGCGCGCCTCGCCACCGCTCGGCCGCAAGAAGCCCGCGAGGATGCGCAGGAGCGTCGACTTCCCCGACCCGTTCGGGCCGACGAGGCCGACGATCTCGCCGTGCTCCACGCGCAGATCGACCCCTTCGAGCGCGCGCCGCGCGCCGAAGCGCCGCTCGAGTCCGCGCGTCTCGACCACCGGTCCGTCCATCGGGCGGACAGGCTACTCAGTGCGTGCTGCGAGCGAAGGGCCCTTCCGATCCACTTCGGACCGAGCCGTCCCCCGCGCGTTCACAGCCGTGCGAAGCTCGACGCTTCCTGGTGGCACTGGCCGCACAGGTGCTCGACCTGGATCCCCTTCGAGTCGCCGTCCTCGGTCAACCGCCCCTGTCCCGAGCGGAAGATCAGGCCGAAGGCGTTGCCGTTGCCGTGGGCCTTGTGGCACGAGATGCAGGTCGGCGTCGCGTTGCCGGCGGCCGGGTTCCACAGGCCGCTCGAGCTCATCACCTTGACCTTGTTCACGTGCTGGTTGTACAGCGCGACGCTTGACCCGCCGTCGGGGTCGGCGCGCAGCGCGAGGTCGACCCCCGCCGCCGGGTGGCGCACGAAGCCGCGGTAGCGCCCGCCGGGCCCGCGCTGTCCTCCGATCGTCGCGGCGTCGCCCGGTCGGCCGTGGAACTCGCCGTGACAGCCGGCGCAGAAGCGCGCCATCGCCGAGTCCTCGCGATCGGGCTCGTTGAAGTCGACGATGGACTCGTCGTAGCGCAGCGTCTGGCGCTGGAAGACGTCGCGCGACAGGTCGTTCGTGCCCGCGAGCCCCGCGTTGTAGGTCACGAGCCCCTGCCCGGGCCGGTTGTTGCCAGCGTCGTCGCGCAGGTTGCGATAGGCGTGCGTCCCGCTCGCGCTGCCGTGCGGGGCGTGGCAGTGGATGCAGTTCAGTCCGCGCGCTCCGCCCTGCTCGTCCGCCGCGCTCCACGGCGGGTTCGAACCCGGCGCGGTCTCCAGGGAGTCGAGCGTGTGCCCCGTCCCAGCCTGTCCGACGACCCCGAGCCGGTTCAGGTAGCCCGCCTGGCGCACGTCACCCGGCGTCCGGCCGAGGTTGCGGCCGAGAACGTCCGGCGCGCGCGCCGAGTCGTCGTGGCAGGAGAGGCACAGGTCGTTCACGTCCTTCTTGAGGAGCGGCCCGACGCGTTGGTTCGCGCTCGGGAGCGACGACGCGATGGGCTGCGGGTGGAGCACATGGCACTCCGCGCAGTCGAGCGTGTTGCTCTCGTGGTAGTCGCCGGGCCGGGCCGCGGTGAGCGGCGCGAGCGCGACGAGGGACAATGCAATGACGTATAGCGGTCGGTCGACCGCAGCCTGCCTCGTGGGACGATCCATGCTGCCTCCAGGGATGCAGCGGCAGGATCGACCCCCCGAAATCGCGCTCTTGAGTCCGATGCAAGTTCCTGAAACAGAGCGAGGCGACCGGGGTGGTCGCCTCGCCTTCCGGCTTTCGCCGGCAGCTCGTCGGAGGACTTCGGACCCGGCGCTCTAGATCGCCACCGTCGGTCTCGAGGTCAGGCGTGCGCGGCCGGCAGAGCCCGGCCGCCCGCCTCATTCACTCACGGGTTCTGGAAGAAGTAGTTGGCCTGGACGTGGCACTGGCCGCACAGGTCTTCGAGCTGGTTCCCGGCCGAGTCACCGTTTTCGTTCTTGGTGCCGGTGCCCTGGCGGAAGATCAGACCGAAGGCGTTGCCGTTGCCGTGCGCCTTGTGGCAGCTGACACAGGTCGGGGTGACGTCCGCGCCCGCGGGGTTCCACACGCCGGCCGAGCTCATGACCTTCACCTTGTTGGTGTGCAGGTTGTACTGGTTCAGGCTGGAGTGCCCGCCGCCGAGCGCACCGAGGTTCACGCCGCCCGCCGGGTGGCGGACGAACTCTTCGAAGCCCGCGCCGAAGGCGACGCCACCGACTTCGGTGCCGCCGACCGCGCCGTGGAAGTTCGAGTGGCAGCCCGCGCACCAGTTGCCGATCGCGGACTTGGTGGTGTCCGGTTCGTTCCAGTCGACGTCGTCCTCGTCGTACTCGGCGGTCTGGCGCTCGAACACGTCGCGGGCGAGGTTGTTGGTGCCGACGGTGTCGTAGTTGTAGGTCACCCAGCGCTGGGTGCCGTTGCCCGGAGCCGCGAGCAGGTTGCGGTACTGCTGGCCGCCGGCCGGGTGGCCGCTGCCGCCGCTGCCGTGCTGGTGGTGGCAGTTGACGCAGTTCAGGCCGTCCGGGTTCGACCAGGCCGGGTTCGAGCCCGGAGCCGTCGCGGTCGAGTCGAGAGTGTGACCGGTGAACTCCATGCCGTCCGCGCCGGGGAGGCCGAGGCGGTTCAGGTAGCCGGCCTCACGCACGTCGGTCGGACCGTTGCCGAGGTTGTTGCTGCCGAGGACGTCCGGCGCGAAGCCGTTATTGTCGTGGCAGGCGAGGCAGAGGTTGTTGATCTCGTCGCGCAGCAGGTAGTGGTGCGGCGCAGCGCCCTGGGGCGGGAGGAAGAAGCCCGAGCCGTTCGGCTGGTAGCCGTGCGACTGGCTGAAGTGCATCACGTGGCATTGTGAGCAGAGCAAGGTGCCGTTCTTGTGGTAGTCGCCTGCGACCGCACTGCCTGCGAGGAGTACGGAGACTGAAGCGGCCAAGATCCACGGGGAGCGTTTCATTGGGACCTCCGAAGTTGTCCGTCGAGGGCGCTCAGGCTCGCCTTGCCGGTCCGCAGCACCACGTTCATCCGCGGCGCGGAGGGGGGCTGGTGAGGGCCGGGGTGAGTGGTTTGCATCGCTGGAGGCCTGAGTCAGCGGAACACTTCGAACGGTACCCCAGCTCGCTCGAGGCACCGATACGTCGAACTGGGCACCGCTGGTTCGCTGAGATCGCACGACCGAGTAGGCCCCTCGCCACCCCTGCGCACAAAGGCGGAGTCGTCGGCTGGCGAGGCCCGAATTCCCCGCGGAAACGCCGTGCTCCACGGCCCGCGCGGGTGCCTGCGCCCGATGGACGCGCGGTTCTCCTCTCGCGGGTTCCGACGCAACCGTGGGCGCGGAGCGCCCCCGCGCTAGCATGGGCCGCGTCCGGACCGCGCCGCGCGCTCCGCCGACGTCGAGCGCGACCGCGCACCGGCGTGCGAGCGACGAGGGGCCGGGATCGCACTCCGCTCTCCCACGCTTCGCATCGATCTCCATGAGCACGACCCGCGCATCGAACGCCGAGCTTCCGCTGCAGCAGTACGAGAACGTCGTGATCCGCTTCGCCGGCGACTCCGGCGACGGGATGCAGATCACCGGCAACCAGTTCACGCACACGGCCGCCGTTCTCGGCAACGACCTCGCGACGTTTCCGGACTTCCCCGCCGAGATCCGCGCGCCCGCGGGCACGAAGCCCGGCGTGTCGGGCTTCCAAGTGCGCTTCAGCTCGAGCGACATCCACACGCCGGGCGATCAACCCGACGTTCTCGTCGCGATGAACCCCGCGGCGCTCGCGATCAACATCAAGGACCTCAAGCCCGGCGGCATCGTGATCGCGAACACGGGTCAGTTCGCCGAGCGCGACCTCGCGAAGGCGGGCCTCGCGTCGAACCCGCTGACGGACGGCTCGCTCAAGGCCTTCCGCGTGATCGAGGTCGACATCAACCAGCGCGTGAAGGAAGCGCTCGAAGGCTCGCCGCTGTCTCCGAAGGAGGTCCAGCGCTGCAAGAACTTCTACACGCTCGGCCTGATGTACTGGCTCTACAACCGGCCGCTCGAGAACACGCTGAAGTGGCTCGGCGAGAAGTTCGCGAGCAAGCCCGACCTGCGCGACGCGAACCAGAAGGCGCTGCAAGCGGGCTTCAACGCCGGCGACATCCACGAGCTCTTCCAAGGCCGCTACGACGTGAAACCGTGCACGTCGATGCCGCCGGGCACGTACCGCAACATCATGGGCAACGAGGCGCTCGCGATGGGGCTCGTCGCGGGCACGGAGCTCGCGGGGCTCACGCTCTACTGCGGCTCGTACCCGATCACGCCGGCGTCGGGCATCCTCGAGCAGCTCGCGAGCTACAAGAACTACGGCGTGCTCACGTTCCAGGCCGAGGACGAGATCGCGGCGATCTGCGCGGCGATCGGCGCCTCGTACGCGGGACACCTCGGCATGACGTCGACGTCGGGACCGGGCATGGCGCTCAAGTCCGAGGCGATGGGCCTCGCGGTGTCGCTCGAGTTGCCGCTCGTCATCGTCGACGTCCAGCGCGGCGGGCCTTCGACGGGCCTGCCGACGAAGACGGAGCAAGCGGACCTGCTGCAAGCGATCTTCGGCCGCAACAGCGAAGCGCCGATCCCGGTGCTCGCGTGCTCGATGCCTGCCGATGCGTTCGAGACCGCGATCGAGGCCTGCCGCATCGCCGTGCAGTACATGACGCCGGTGATCCTGCTCTCCGACGGCTACATCGCGAACGGCTCCGAGCCGTGGCGGCTGCCGAAGGTGGAGGAGCTCCAGCGCTTCCCGGTGCAGTTCCTGACGAAGGCGCCGGAAGGCGGCTTCCTGCCCTATGCCCGCGACGCGAAGCGCGCGCGTCCCTGGGTGAAGCCCGGCACGCCCGGCCTCGAGCACCGGATCGGCGGCATCGAGAAGTCGCACCTGACGGGCAACATCAATTACGACCCGCTGAACCACGAGTTCATGGTGCGCATGCGCAACGACAAGGTGATGGGCGTGCGCGACTCGATCCCGACGCCCAAGCCGATGGGGCCGGACAGCGGCGACCTGCTCGTGCTCGGCTGGGGCTCGACCGCGGGCTCGATCGCGAGCGCCGTCGAGGTCGTGCAGGCGAAGGGCAAGAAGGTCGCCGCCATGCACCTGCCACACGTGTGGCCGCTGCCGAAGGGCCTCGACACGATCTTCGCGCGCTACAAGGCGGTGCTTCTGCCCGAGATGAACCTCGGCCAGATGGCGCGCATCCTGCGCAGCGAGTACCCCGGCGTGAACTTCGTCTCGTATCCCAAGGTGCAGGGGCAGCCGTTCTTCACGGCCGAGCTCGTCACCAAGATCGAGGAGCTCCTCCAGACGAAGCGATGATCCTCGCGAGCTCGACGCCGAGCTCGCGCGCGACGACGCCACCTGGCGACTTCCGCGCGACGAACCGACGACGAACTCCCGCACGACACGCTCCCCCGACGACGAACGGAACGACACGACACCGCGCGACGACGACGCGCCGCGCACCGAGCCCACGAACACGATCCACGAGACGACGGAGACCACGCGATGACCCTCGACAACGCCCCGCTCACGAAGAAGGACCTGAAGTCGGACCAGGAAGTGCGCTGGTGCCCGGGTTGCGGCGACTACGCGATCCTGAACAGCGTGCAGGGGATCCTGGCCGGCCTCGGCATCCCGCGGCACCAGATGCTGTTCGTGAGCGGCATCGGCTGCTCGAGCCGCTTCCCCTACTACATGAACACGTACGGGCTGCACTCGATCCACGGCCGCGCGCCCGCGTTCGCGACGGGGATCAAGACGGCGAACCCCGAGCTCTCCGTGTGGATGGTGACCGGCGACGGAGACGGCCTCTCGATCGGCGGCAACCACTTCGCGCACATCCTGCGCCGCAACGTCGACGTGAAGATCCTGCTCTTCAACAACGAAGTCTACGGCCTGACGAAGGGCCAGTTCTCGCCGACGTCGCCGCAGGGCATGAAGACGAAGACGTCGCCGATGGGCTCGATCGAGCGGCCGATGAACCCGGTCTCGTTCGCGCTCGGCTGCGGCGCCTCGTTCGTCGCGCGCACGATCGACACGCACCAGAAGCACATGGAGCAGACGCTGCTCGCCGCGGCGCACCACAAGGGCGCGGCGTTGGTCGAGATCTACCAGAACTGCGTCATCTTCAACGACGGCGCGTTCGAGCCCGTCGCCGAGAAGAGCGTGCGCGACGACAAGACGATCGACCTGCGTCCGGGCGAGCCACTCGTGTTCGGCAAGGCGCACGACAAGGGCCTGAAGATGGCGGGTTGGGAGCCCGCGATCGTCGAGGCCGCGCAGGCCGACACGTGGAAGGCCGATCACGCGTCGCCCGGCCCCGCGTTCGCGATGGCGCAGATGCAGAGCTTGCCGGGGATGCCGCGTCCGATCGGCATCTTCCGCTCCGTCGAGGCGCCGCTCTTCGACCACGGCATGAACGAACAAGTGCAGCGCGCCGTCGCCAAGAAGGGCAAGGGCACGCTGAAGGACCTGATCTACTCCGGCGAGATGTGGACGGTCCGCTGACCAACGAGCCAGAGCCCTCGCCGACGCGCCACGCCCCACGGCCTCTCTCCCGGTCCCCCGCGGCGCGCCGGTCCTGAGCTCTGGCTCCTTCGTCGGCGCAACGCGCGCGAGCCGCGCTCCGGCGCGCGCTAGACTCCCGCGCATGAGTCGCATCCGCGCCGCCTTCGTCGTCTTCCCGCTCCTCGCGTCGCTCGTCGTCGCCGCGTGCCGCTCCACGGAAACGACCGCGACCGCGGCGGAGGAGCTCGGCTCGCTGCGCAACGCGCGCATCGCGATCGAACGACCCGCGCGCACGACCGATCGAGCGCCGCTCGTCTATTTCGCCGGCGAGCTCGACGCCGCGGAGAAGGCGGAGCTCGCGCGGATCGCGCCCGGCCTGGACGTCGTCGCCGGCCTCACGCGCGAGCAGGCGCTCGCCCGCGCGGCGGAGGCGCACGCGTGCGACGGCCGGTTCGCGACGCCGGAGTTCCTGCGCGCGGCGAAGAACCTCGTCTGGGTGCAGGCGAGCTCGGCCGGCGTCGACCGCTACCTCGCGAACGCCGAGTTCGTCGCGAACGAGCGCGTCGTGCTGACGAACCTGCGCGGCGTCCACGGCCCCGCGATCGCCGATCACGTGTTCGGGATGCTGCTCGCGCTGACACGCGACCTGCCCGCGCACCTCGCGAACCGCGCGAGCGGCACATGGCAGCGCGACGGCTCGGGCGTGCTCCGCCTGATCGCGCTCCAGGGCCGCACGCTGCTCGTCGTCGGTCTCGGCGGCATCGGCACCGAAGTGGCGCGCCGCGCGCACGGCTTCGGGATGCTCGTGATCGCGACGCGCCGCGGCGACGACCCGGCGCCCGAGTTCGTCGAGCACGTCGGCAAGCCCAAGGACCTCGCGGAGCTCCTCCCGCGCGCCGACGTCGTCGTGCTCTGCGTCCCGCTGACGGCGGAGACGGAGCACCTGATCGACGCCGCGGCGCTGGCGCGCATGAAGGACGGCGCGTACCTCGTCAACATCGCGCGCGGCAAGGTCGTCGACACGGACGCGCTCGTCGCCGCGTTGCGCGCGGGGAAGCTCGCGGGCGCCTGCCTCGACGTGACGGAACCCGAGCCGCTCCCCAAGGACCACGCCCTCTGGTCCTTCCCCAACGTCGTCATCACCCCGCACGTCGCCGCAGCCGCCGAACTGACCGACGAACGCGCCCGATCCCTGACGCGCGAGAACCTACGCCGCTTCGACGCGGGCGAGCCGCTCTTGAACGTCGTCGACAAGCGCGCGGGCTACTGAACCACCGAGAAGGTCCGCGCCCCTCGCCCGCACTCACGCAGAGTCCGCGGTGCAGTTCACCCGCGTGCGCCCAGCCCGCACACCGCGGCCGTCACTTCTTCGGCGCGTTCGGAGCCGCCGCCGCCGGCGCCCCCGCACGCTTCTCCGGCTCGGGCTTCGGCTTGCGCACGAACGCCTGCACGCGCTGACCAAAGCGCTCGGCGATGTAGATCGGCCCCTTGGGATCGATCGCGATGTCCGCGGGATACAGGAGCTCGCCCGGCGCGCGCCCGCGCGTCTCGGGCGTCGACCACCCGCCGAAGTGGTGCACGAACTCGCCCTTCGCCGTGAAGACCTTCACGTCGTGCCGCAAGAGATCGAGCGCGTACAGGAACCCCTGCTCGTCCCACGCGACCGCCGCGGGCGCGGTGAAGTTCATCAGGCCGATGTCGCGCTCGCCGAACGCCGACAGGAGCCGCCCATCCGCGTCGTACACGTGCAGCGCAGGCGTGCCTTGCATGTCCGCGACCGCGACGAGCCCCGTCGACGACACCGCGATGTCGACGGGCGTGTGGAAGCTGACGGCGCGCTTCGACGCCTCGAGCTCGCGCAGGAAGCGCAGCTCCTTGTCGTAGACGATCACGCGCCCCTCGTCGAGGTCGCCCACGTACCAGCGCCCGCCCGCGTCGCGCGAGAACGCGCCGATGCGCAGGTAGGCGCCGACGGGCTTGGGCTCTTCCGGCTTCGCGGGCGTCGTCACGCGACCCGTGCGCGGGGGCGCCTTCGGATCCTGAGCGACCGGCTTGAGCGGGAACGCGCCCGTCGTCTTCGGCGGCTTGACGTCGCGCGGCGGACGCACGAAGCGGAGCGGCGTCTGCGGCTCGCCGCGGTAGTTGAACGCGTGCAGCTCGCTCTGCTGCGCGTCGAGGACGTAGAGGTTGCCTTCCGCCGTCGCGACGACCGCGCGCGGCTCGACGAGCTTGGACGGCCCGCCGAACGTGAAGACGGGGATGCGCCCCTCGTCGAAGATGCCGATGAGCCCGTTGCGCGAGTCCGCGACGTACAGCTCGCGCGCCTTCGGCTCGAAGAACACGCCGATCGGTTCCTGGAACGCGCCCTCCGCGAGGTGCCCGTAGATCGCGTCGAGCGGTTCCGTCTCCCACGGATAGGTCGGCGGGAGCACGCGCGGCGCCGTCGACGAGCTCGGTTGCTGCGCGACGACGACGCTCCCCGCGCCCGCGAGGAGCGCGACGATCGCGAACGCGCTCCAGCTACTTCTTCTTGCCATCCTTGGGCTTGTCGTGATCGGCGTCGTGGCACTCGATGCAGAGGCCGCGCGATTGGTCGCCGCGCAGCTCGTAGGAGAACGCCGTCCCGTGCGGGTCGTGACACGTCACGCAGGTGATCGGCTTGCCCGTGCGCGGGTCGAGGCGGTCCTCGCCGAGCGGGTGTCCGTGGCTCGCCGTCTCGTGGCACGTGATGCACGTGCGGATCGGGCCGTTGACGAGCAGGTTCTCCTCGTTCGACGAGTGCGGCGTGTGGCATGACGTGCACACGACCTTGTCGGTCTTGAGCGGGTGCATCGACTTCGACTTCTGTCCGCGCTCCAGGAGCGGCGCGTGGCAGCTCGAGCACAGCTCCGCCGTCGGCGCCGAGAGCAGGCCTTTCGAGTCGCTTGCGTGCGGCAGGTGGCACGCGTTGCAGTTGCGCTCGGCCACCGGCTTGTGGACGACCTTGTCGTCCTTGCGCGGATGGTCCTTGTGGCACATCGCGCAGAGCTTGCCGCCCGCCGCACGGACGACTTGCGGCGTCTCACTGTCGACGAGGTGGCACATCTCGCAGCTGCCGTCGGCGAACGGCTGGTGCGTCACCTTGCGCAGGAGCTTCTTGTTCCCCGACGCGTGCGGATCGTGGCACTGCGTGCACTTCGTCCCCTTGATCGGGATCCCGTTGTGCGCTTCGACGTACTTCGGCTCCTCCGCGGGGTGGCAGAGCTGGCAGAGCCGGCCCTCGGGCGCCGCGAGCTGGTTCGCGAACGGCGAGTTGTGGGGCTTGTGGCAGTCGAGGCATGCGCCCTTCGCGAACGGGTCGTGCACGGACGCCGAGGCCATGCGCTCCTGGTGCGCCTTGTGGCAGCCGAGGCAGAGCTCGTTGCCCTCGCGCGCGAGGAGCCCGGCGTTCACCGAGCCGTGCACCTCGTGACAGCTCGTGCACTGGCCCTGCTTGATCGGCGTGTGCACGCTGCCCTTCATGAACTCGGTCACCTGGTCGCGGTGACACGTGGCGCACAGGGGCCGTTCGCGCGCGTTGAGGAGCTTCTCGTAGCGCGTCGCGTGCGGCGAGTGACAGCCGGTGCACTCGCCGTCGGCCGCGGGCTTGTGCGGAACGGCGAGCTTGACGGCCTCCTGGATCTTCGCGTGGCAGCGCAGGCAGTCGACGTCGAACGCGACGGGACCCGCGGCGCGCGCCGTGTGCGGATCGGCGGCCGCGTCGAAGGTCGGTTCGGGCTCGCCCGCGTGCATCGACGCTTGAAGGGGCGCGTCCGCATCGTCGCTCGTGTGCAACGACACGGGCGGCGCGATCGGGTCGAACGGGCTCGAGGCGAGGAGCTCGCGCACGCTCGGCCGCGACGCGCCGTTCGCACCGGTGGAGCTCGCCGCCGCGCGCGACGCGGTCGCGGCGAAGCAGGTCGCGCTCGCGAGCGTGAACGCGAGCCCGAACGCGAAGCCGGTGAGCGGGCTACTTGCTCGTTTCATGGCATTCCTGGCAGCGCTGTTCAGCGAACGGTTGGTGACGGAAGGGCCAGAAGAGCCCCTTGCCCTGCGCCGAGTGCGGCGTGTGGCAGGCGAGGCAGTCCGCCTCGGCGAAGGGCTGGCCGATGTGTTTCTGCACGATGGCCGGCGCCTTGACGTCGTGGCACTTCGTGCACAAGGCGGGCGCGCCCTCCTTGGCGAGTCCGCGCAGCTTCGAGCCGTGCGGCATGTGGCAGTCGAGGCACTGACCCTCCTCGAACGGCTTGTGCGCGACGGCGCCGGGCAACTTCGATTCGGCATCGAGGTTGCCGTGACAGCCGAGGCACGTCTCGCGCGGCGCCTGCGTCAGGAGCTTGGGCCGCGGCGCCGTGTGCGCGGAGTGACACGCGAGGCATGCGCCCGCCTGCGCGGGAGCGTGCTTGAACGCGAAGCCGTCGAGCTCCTTCTGCGTGATGCCGTGACAGCTCGCGCACAGCTTGCCCTCCTCCAGTTTGAGGAGGTGCGAGCGCGGCGCGCTGTGCGGGTCGTGGCAGCCGAGGCACTCGCCCCTTTGCGCGGGCGCGTGGACGCTGCCGCCCTCCGTCGTCTTCGCCGTGTTCTTGTGGCAGTCGAGACAGAGCTCGGAGCCCGGCTTGCGGAGCATGCCGTGGTTGTTCGACGCGTGCGGCTCGTGGCAGACGAGGCACATGCCCTGGGCGACGGGCTTGTGGAGCTGGTCGTTCTTGTAGCGCTCCGCGTGATCCTTGTGGCAGCGCAGGCAGAGGTCCGCGCCGACCGTGCGCAGCATCGCCGGCTGCACGGAACCGTGGCCCGCGTGGCAGCTCGTGCACACGTCGAGCGCCGCGTGCGCGATCTCGCGGCTGAACTCGGGCTCCATCTTCTGGTGGCACGACGCGCACAGCTCGCGCTGGTCCTTCACGAGCAGCGTCTTGTCCGCGCCGCCGTGCGGGTCGTGGCAGTCGAGGCACTTCCCGTCCATCACGGGCGGGTGCGGCGTGCGGTTGGGGAGCGTGAGGGGCTCGAGCTTCGCCTTCAGGTCGTGACAGCTCGCGCACGTCGCGTTCGCGTCCGCGAGGAGCAGGCCCTTGTGCTCCGACGCGTGCGCCGCGTGGCACGATAGGCACTTGCCTTCCTTGACCGGCGGGTGCGCGCCGGGGCGACCCGCGAAGTCCGTCATGCGGTCGGCGTGGCAGAGCTTGCAGAGCTTCTCCGCTGGCGCGCGCAGCGGCGGGATGGCGAGCGCCTTCTGCTCCGCGCTCATCTCGTCCGGCTCCAGGTGGCACGACGCGCAGTCGTGATCCGCCGCGGGCTTGTGCACGACGGGACGCACGAGGCCCTTCGCCTTCGATGCGTGCGGCGAGTGGCAGGAGTTGCAATCCGAGCGCGACACGTCGAAGCCGTCGTGCTTGTCCGTGAACCCGCCCTTCTTCACGTCGTGGCAGCGCAGGCAGAGCTCCGGCGCGGCGGGCGTGAGCGACGAGTGCGTCTTCGGCGCGGCGTTCGCGGAGGCAGGAGCGCCGTCCTTGCCCGTCGGCGTCGACGGGTTCGGCTTCGCCGGGGCCGCGTTGCCGTGCGCGGGGTGACATGCGAGGCAGCCCTCGGCCACCGGCTTGTGCACGTTGCCGGTCTCGTATGCGCCGCGGTCGTGGCAGCGGAAGCACAGGTCCGAACCCTTCGCCGCCATGAGCTTGGGCTGCTTCGACGCGTGCGGATCGTGGCACGCGCTGCACTTCTGCTGCGCGCCGGGCGGGTGTGCGTTCTCGGCGCGGCGAACGCCGCGGCGTCCTTGTGACAGCCGATGCAGAGCTCGGGTTCCTGCTGCTTCAACTTGAGCACGCCGACGAGCCCGTGCTTGTCGTGGCAGTCCTCGCAACGCTGCGCAAAGCCGTCGAAGTGGGGTTTCGCGCCCTCGTGCTTCTTCAGGAACTCGCCGTGGCAATCGGCGCACGCCTTCTTCGCGCCGGGCTTCGCGCCGGGCTTCGCACCGGGGCGCTGCGCGGGCTTGGGACGCTCGGCGGCGGGTCGGCGGCCTTCCTGCGAAACGGGGTCCGTGGAGCCGACGCTTGCGGCAGCGAGGCCCGAAGCAGCACCGCCCTCGGGATCGAAGGTCGGAGCGGCGGAGCTCGCGGAGGCTCCTACGATCGCACTGTCGTCGCCCGACGACGCGAACGCGCACGCGCCGTCGTCGAGCGCGTCCCCGTCGGCGTTCGGAGCGAACGCGAGCGCCGCGCTCACGGCCCGCCAACCCTCGGGCGCTTGCGTCCAGAGCGCGCGCGCCGAGCGCGGCTCGGTGTTCGACGCAAGGGCGGCCGGACCGAGCACGAGCCAGAACGAACCCACGAGGGCCAGCGCGCGGAGCCACGGACGACGCGATCTCCGGAACGAGTTCGACACGGAGCTCACGGTCAACCTTTCTTCTCCGGGACCGGGGTCGCACCGGGCGTCGCGCTCGGCTTGGCCTCTCCGTGCGGCACGTTCGGGTCGATCAACTTCTTCTCGGGCGCGGGCTGGCGCGCGAGCCATTCGACGGCGGCACGCAGACCGTCGTCGTCGATCTTGACCATCGCGCGCTCGCGCAGACGCGTCGACCACTTGCTCCAGGCTTCCTTCTGGCGCTCCTTCATCAGGCGCTTCTGCACGGCAGTGCGCGCGCCGTTGAACGGGATGAGCTCGGCGTCCTTCACCTCGAGGACGTACACCAGGAACCAGCCCGCCGAGGTCTCGATCGGGCCGTCGACCGCGCCCTTCGCGATCGAGAAGGCGCGTACCTCGACCTCGGGCAGGATGTCGCCCTTCTTGATCCAGCCGATGCGGCCGCCGTGCACCGCGCTCGTCTTGTCGATCGAGGCCTGCTTCGCCAGCGCCTCGAACGTCTCGCCAGTCTTGTAGCGCGCGAGCAGCTTCTCGGCCTCGTCCTTCGTCGCGACGACGATGTACGCGAGTCGACGCTCGGGCGGACGCGTGAACGACGTCGTCTTGTTCTCCTCGTAGTACTTGCGCAGGTCGTCCTCGGTGATCGCGACCTCGGCGTACACGTAGCGCTCGGCGAGCAGGCCGAGGATCGTCTCGCGGCGCTGGCGCTCCGCGCGGAAGACGATCTCGGCGTCGTCGCGCAGGCCGTTCGTCTCCGACTCGCTCCAGATCACCTCGCGCATCGCCCAGTCCCGCGCGACGAAGCGCGCCGCGCCCTGCACGGTCTCAGGGTCCTGGTGGCGCAGTTGGTCGACGTCGAGCGCTTCGCGCAGCTCCTTCACGGTCAAGGTGCGTCCAAGGGAGCGCGCGACCAC
This sequence comes from Planctomycetota bacterium, assembly GCA_016714045.1. Classification (GTDB taxonomy): domain Bacteria; phylum Planctomycetota; class UBA1135; order UBA1135; genus JADJNY01. The sequence goes on from JADJNY010000004.1 coordinate 454,808, forward strand.
GGCGTCGGGCTCGGCCTTCTCGAGCACCATCTCGGGCAGGAGCAGCGGCTCCTCGATCGTCACCGACCCGGTCGCTTCGAGCCGCGCTTCGACCTCGGCGCGCAGCTTGTCCTCGACACGGTCGCGGAGGATTTTTCGGATCTGCGGCAGCGCGACTTCGGGCGGGAGGCGCGTCGGGTTGACCGAGCGCTCCTCGAGCCGCGCGAACGCGAAGCCCGACTCCGTCGTCACGACGGGCGTGAGGCTCTGCGGCGTCTCGAGCGCGAAGGCTTCCTTCTCGATCCCGAGGTCGATCTCGCCGCGGCGCACGTACGGCAAGAGGCCGCCGAACGAGCGCGAGGGGTGCGCGGACTCCTTCGTCGCGAGCGCGCTCATGTCCTCGCCTGCCAGCACGCGCGCTCGCAGCGCTTCGCAGCGATCGCGGTCGCGGACCTCGATCAGCGTGAGCTTCAGCGCGACGTCCGTCTTCGCGTAGAAGGACTGGATCTCGTCCTCGGTCACGACAATCTTGTCGTTGAGTTCGCGCTTCCAGAACGCGGTGACGACCTCGCTCCGCAGGTAGTTCTCGACCGTCCCCGTGACGACCGGGTCTTCGGGCAGACCGAGCGCGTCGGCTTCCGCGAGGAAGAGCTCGCGCTCGATCAAGCGCCCCATGAGCTCGCGCAGCGCGGCTTCGCCCCGCACGAGCGCTCCGTGGCCCGTGTGGCTCGACGTGAACGCTTCCATCGCGTCCGCGAGCGTCAGGGGATGCCCGTCGACCTCGACGAGCTTGATCTTCGCCATCTCCACGCGCGGGTCGAGCACCTGCGGGCCGACAACGTCGGGCGCGGGCTTCGAATCCTGCGCCGCCGCGGGCAGCACGACGAGGGCCAACGTGAGGAACGGAGCCAGGCTCGGGTTGCGTTTCATGATCCACCTTCCAGCGCGAGCACGAGCTCGCGCGCAGCGTCCGACGCCAACGCCAGCGCGTTGCGTTCGACGCCCAGGCGCAAGAGGGTCTCGCCGTCGTCGCCGCGCAGACGCAGGGTCTTGCTTGCGGCGACCAGGCCCGTGCGTCCGTCGACCAGACGCACCGTGAACTCGACTTCGGGATAACGCTGATCGCGCACGACGGCCTCTTCTCCGAAGCGATCGACGCTGCCGAGCGCGAACCAGCGCGCATCGAGCACCGCGCCGATCGAGGCGAGCGTCGCGGTGTCGATCTCGGTCAGCGAACGGATGCGCGCGCGGACGAGCGCGCTGCGCAGCGCGGACGATTCGACGATCTGCGCGCCCGTCGCCTGGAACCAGGCGTGGGCGAGGAGCTCGGCGACGCTCGTGCCCGCGTCGGCGCGCGTCGAGCGGTTCACGAACGGGAGGAGCGCCAGGCGCCCGATCGGCGCGCGCTCGGCGAGCTCGGGATCGTCGGAGACCTCGGGCGAGGCCGAAGGGTTCGCGTCGACCGCACTGCCCGCGTCCGCGTTCGCGGATTCGGCGCCGGCTGCCGCGGAGGGCTTCGCGTCCTTGGGCGCGGCCGCGCGCGGCGCAACGTCGTCCTGGACGCTGGCGTTGTCGGCCCGCGCTCGCGCCGCGTCGACGACGAACCGGCGCACGAGCGGGCCGCCGTTCGGGCCGAAGTCCGCGAGGATGCGGTCGATCGCGCGCTCGACGAGCTCCCCCGCGTCCTCGACGGCGCCGAGCCCGAGCAGGCCGCGCGAATCCTCGCCGCGCAGCGCGACGAAGCTCGACTGCACACGCTCGCCGCTCGCCAGGTCGATCACGCGCACGCACAGCGCGACACGCGGCGTGCTGCCGCGCACGAACTCGAACACGACGCCGGCGAGCGCGAACGACGCACCGGTAGCGTCGCGCACGGCCCGCGCGTCGGCGACGGAGAGCGAGTCCGTGTAGCGCACACGATGACGCTGGAGCACCGCGTCGAGCGCCGCGTCGGGCACGAAGCGCGCTCCGCGCTCGGCGAGCGCCGCGCAGAGGCCGTTCTCGAGCTCGCGCGCACCCTCGACGTCCGCGCTCAGGTTGCGCAGCGGCAGCACCGCGTACCTCGACACGCGGCGCGGGGCCGGGGCCTGCGCTTCGGCTTGCGCGGCCGACTGCGCGGGCTCGCGCTTGCGCGTCTGCAGGGCTCCGGCGTACCGCTGCGCGAGGACGGGCTCCGCCGCGAGGCCGAGGACGAGCCCGAGTCCAAGGTGCGCGAGCCGCATTGCGTTCACCCCAACGTCGACAGGAGCTCTTGGATGAGCTTCCGAGCCGCCGTGGTCTGGTCTTCCTCGCCGACGCCGAAGAGGCGCGTCCACACGCCGAGGCCCGTGCGCGCGTCCGTCACCGACCAGATGACGAGGCCGGTCTCGACGTCGAGGAGCTTCAGCGACAGCGCGATGTCGGGCGCGTTCAACGTGCCCGTGCGCTGCTCGCGGAACTCGATCACGCTGCCCGTGAGCAGCGCCTGGACCTTGAGCTCCTGCCCGAGCTGCGAGATGAGCTCGGGCCCGACTTCGGCCGCGCTCGCGAGGTTCTTCATTCGCAGCACGCGATTCACCTCGCCGGACTCGACCACCTCGAAGAGGTTCTTCGAGCTCAACTCCACGACCAGCAGCTCGCGCACGCGATCCGCGGCGAACCGCTCCGTCGTGAGGTTCTCGAGCGGCAAGACGGCCACGCGCTCGTAGACCGACATGTCCGCGTTCGGATGCACGTAGACGGCGGGTTCGATCTTCGTGCTCGCGCAGCTCGCCGCGGCGAGCGGCAGGAGGAGCAGTGCGGCACAAGGGAGGAGGTTCATGATCGGTTCCTGGGTTGCTCAGGACGGGGCGCGTCGTGCTCAGCTCATCGGTTCCTGCGCGGGAGAGAGGCGCGAGCCCGAGTTCGACATCGCTTCACGGCGCGCGTTGGAACGGACACGCTCCAGGTACCAGTGCAGGCCGCCGAGACCGACGATGCCCCACTGGATCCAGTAGTACGACCACAGGGCGGTGTGGATGCCGCTCGTGAAGCCGTAGCTGTGGAGGCCCACGCCGAGCAGGTTCACGCCGAACCACGAGAACGCGATCACGGTGCCGCCGAACGCCGTCGCCATGCAGACGCCGTGCTCGCGCAGGATGCCGCCCATGCGGCAGTGCAGGATCACGAGCTGCGACAGGCAGATCAGCAGCGCGCCGTTCTCCTTCGGGTCCCAACCCCAGAAGCGGCCCCAGCTCTCGTTGGCCCAGATGCCGCCGAGGATCGTGCCGACGGTCGAGAAGATCAGGCCGAAGCAGAGCACGCCGTACACCATGCGGCCGAGGCCGTGGTGGAACGCGGGCTCGGAGCGCTTGAAGCCGACGACCTTCGTGATCAGGTACAGGCTCGCGAGCAGCGCGGCGAGCATCCCGGCGGAGTAGCCGATCGTGATCGCGGTGACGTGCGTGGCGAGCCAGAAGTTCGTGTCGAGCACGGCGACGAGCTGCGGCATCGTGTCGCGCTTGTCGAGCATCTCGTAGCCGTTCGCCACGAAGAGCCCGATCATGCCGAGCACCGCCGCGGCGGAGAGCGCGACCTTCTGCTTCGTGACGAGCTCGGCGACGAGCGCGGTGATCGCGCCCGTGGCCGTGACGAAGAGCAGCGTCTCGTACAGCGTGCTCACCGGCGGGCGCTCGCGGATCATGCAGCGCAGGACGATCGCGATCGTGACGAGGATCGTCGGCACGATGACGGCGAGCGTCGTCAGGCCGTAGAGCAACTTGCTCTTCGGCTTGAGCCACAGCCCGGCCGCGAGCACGAACGCGAGGACGAACACGACCTGCGCGTTCCCGAGCAGACCGAGCTCGTGGTAAGTCACCTCGAGGCCGACCTTCTCGTACTCGCCGCGCTTCTCGGCGAGCGGGACCACGAGGCCTTGGAAGCGCGTGATCTCGCGCTGGAAGCCCGCGAAGTCGGCGCGGGCGCGCGCCATGCCCTCGAGGCTCGCGAGCATCTCGACGTGCTTCGGCTCGACGACGCTGTCGCGCAGCGCGACCGTCAGCAGGTCCGCCGGCGTGTGCCAGGCGGGCTCCGCCTCGAGCGAACCCGTCGCGGGGAGGAGCGCCAGGCTCTCCGTGCCGCTCGTCAGGTCCGCGGCGGTGTGGAGCAGCGTGCCGATCGTCTTCGATTCCGCGGCCGTCGCCGGCTCGCGCGACAGCTTGAGCTGCAGGTCGCGCAGCTCGGGCACGTGGTCGAGCACCTGCGAGAAGGTCACTTCCTCGGCGCCGCTGAACATCTGTGCGAGCCCGTCGCCCGCGCCGACCGGCAGGCGCGCCCGCGCGAGGTCGAGGTGCGTCAGGATGCGCATGAAGTCGTTCACGTTCATGGCGAGCATGAAGACCTGCTGCTGCACCGTGTTGCGGTCCTTCTCCTCGATCGCCTGGTACTCGTTGGCGAGCTGGAAGAGCCGCTGGATGCCGGGCCGCAGCTCGCGGAACGAGTAGCGGTCGCGCTTCTTCTTGCCTTCGACCGAGACGCCGATGGCCTCGATCGCCTGGCCGTCCTGCACCATGAACGCGTCGTAGGTCTCCGCGAGCTCCGGATAGAACAGCACGTCGAGCAGCCACGGCATGGCCTCGAGCTTTTCACCCTCGGGCGTCGTGACGCTGCGCTTGCCGTTCAACCGGAGCAGCAGATAGCCCGCGTACGTGTTCAGCGGCTTGACGCGGCCGCCGTCCTGCACGGGGAGGTGCTGGGCGATCTCGACGACCTCCTTCGGCCACGGACCGGGCCGCGCGGCGGCCGCTTGCGCCGCCGATTGGGCCGCGGCGATCGACAACGTGCTCGCGAGTGCGACGAGGAACAGGGTTGCGATGCGCAGGAGGTTCTTCATGACGCACGGGCCTCCGAACGGATGTGGCGCAGGAGCTTGCGGGAGAAGTGCAGCGTGAGCCCGATCGCGATCACGATGCAGGCGTAGAGCGGGAACTGGTCGGCCGGGTTGGACACGACCGCGAGCGTCGAGAAGAGCGGCGTGCCGGGCGGCGCGTCGGCCGGTCCCCAGGACGCCTGGTACACGACGAGCCCCTTCGAGCGCAGCGGCTCGTTCATCGAGATCTTCATGGGCCGCGTCGAGTCGTCTTCGGTCACGACGACGTCGCTCGAGAACGCCTTCGGCATGTCGATGCGCGGGTGGTCTTCCTTGACGAAGTCCTGGAGGCCGAGCGTGAACGGCATCGGGTACCGCTCGCGCCGCAGCGCGAGCGCGTAGCGCTTGCCGCCCGTCTCGACGGTCCACGGCTGCGCTTCGTTGCCCCACAGGATGCCTTCGTGCTTCGCTCCGCCTTGCTTCTCGACGAGCGTCGCGTAGAGCCCGGCGATGTTCTGCTCGGCCTGCGTGCTCGGCGACTGCGGCTGGAGGAACACGCCGTCGATCACGGGCGTCGGCGCGTCGAACATCGGGCCCTTCGGGAGGGCGCGGCAGTTCTTCTGGTAGCGGCCGAGCTGGATCTCGAACGGCAGGGACGGCGGCGCGAACGTGATGGGCGTCGCGCTCGTCGCGTGGTGGAACGCTTCCTCGGGCGCGGTGAGCTCGCGCAGCTTGCCCTGGCCCAGGTCCTCGGAGACCGCGACTTCCCAGCGGACGTAGCTCTCGTACGTGTTCGCCTTCTCGCCCTCGTACAGGGTGACGTGCCCTTCCTGCGCGTAGAACGACTTGACCATCCCCGCGACGAGCAGGAACACGATGCCGACGTGCGTGATGAGGACGCCCGCGGTCGCCCATCCGCGGCGCAGCCGCACGATGCCGCCGACGAACAGGTTGATGAACAGGATGCCCATCACGAGGCGCGCGCCGGGCAACGGGATCGGAACGCTCCCCGCCTGGTGCACGAGGAACATCGAATCGAAGTACTTGCGCTGGACCTCGTAGAGGCCCGTGTGCACCTGCTCGAGCGTGCCGAGCCAGGTCAGGAGCGCGAGGAAGATCAGGAGCGCCACGCTCAGCCAGAGCGAGGAGAAGAACTTCAGGGTTCCATCGACGATCGTGTTCACGGTCTCACCTCCCACCCTGGATCGAACCACAGAACGCGACGAACGCGGCGCGCTGGGCGTCGACCGCGGCCTTCGGACCGAGCATCTTCACGAACACCGAGCGGTCCGGCAGCAGGCACACCGCGCCGAGCACGACGTCGCCGGCGCCGCCCGAGCGCTCGATCTCGATCTGCTTCGCCTGCGTGCCGAGCATGGGGAGCGTCGGGAGGGCCGCGATCTCGGCCTCGGTGAGCGCCTCTTGCCCCATTTGCTGGCGCCAGCGGTTCAAGTTCGCCGCGAGTCCGCCGCCGTCGCCGCCGAGCGCGGCGACGTAGCACTCGACCTCGCGCTTCTCGCCGGCGAGGAACGTCACCTCGCGCATCGCCTTCTCGGGGCCCTGCGTCCAACCGTTGGGCGCGGTCCAGGTGAACGCGGAGGAGCCGGAGCTCCCACCCGCGGCCATCGCCGACAAGCCGTCGTCGACCATCCCGCCGTGCACGGCGTCCTTGGGCATCGTGCGCGACGCGCCGACGTCCGCCGGCGGGTTGGCGTCGACGGGCGCGTGGTCGTGCGCGTGGTCGTGGCCGCCGCCTTCGTGGAAGGACGTGGCCAGCGCCTTGAAGTGCTCGGTTTCGGCCGCGACGACCGCGCGCGGGCCCACCATCTTCAAGAACTGGGAGCCCTGCGGCGTGACGTGCAGGAGCCCGACCATGCGGAAGTCCGTCCCGCTCTGGTCGCCGGACATGCCGCCGAACGTGCCGTCGATCTCGACGAGGACGCTCGGCGCGCCGAACCATTCCATGCGCGGCAGCGCCGCGATCTCCTGCGGCGAGAGCGCGGGCTGGCCCATCTGGGTCCGCCAGCGGTTCACGTTCGCGTCGAGACCGCCGCCTTCACCGGCGAGCGTGGTCAGGTAGCACTCCGCGCGCTCGTTCCCGGCGACGCGGAAGTTCGCGACGCGCAACGAGGTCTGCGCGAGCTCGGTCCAGCCTTGCGGCGTGGTCCAGGCGAGGCCGCCGGTCTCCTCTTCGTGCGCGGGCGCCTTGAACTCGGAGCGATCGAGGCGGAAGCGCTGCGCGGTCGTCGCGCCGAAGCGGATCTCGCTCCCGATCGGTTGGTAGACGCGCTCGGTCGCGAAGGCCTCCTTCTCGGCGCTCGGCCCGCAGGCCGCGGTGCCGACGGCGCAGAGCGCCAGCCCGGCGAGAGTCGCGATCCGGTGATGCTTCGTGTGCGTGCGGTGCATGAGTCGGTGCCTCCTTCGTCGTCTCGGTGAGCCTACCCAGGCGGTTCGTAGGCGGAGCTACGTCTAGTGACCCAGGTGGCCCCGGCCTTCTTCGCAGCGTCGCGCATGAGCGTCCGGGCGCCTCTCCGTCGCCGGTTCGCGACCGATCGCGCGCGTCCGAGCGGCCTCCTGACCCCCTGAGGCCGACAGGATCCCACCTCGTGCGCGTCCGGGCACGTGACGCTACGCACACCATCGAACCCGTCATGCGACTTCGGCGCAACGACAGGGGCCCTGCAACCGTGCGATGCTGCGTAGACGTCGCGGGTCTCGGGGTCTCCCCTCGGGGCCGCGCGCCCGCGATCTCCTCCCGCGCCCTTCCTCCCGGGCCCTCCACCCGCGATCTTGCCGAGCGTCCCGCACTCCTCCTCCTTCATGGAACGCAACCCTCGAGCTCCCGGCGGGTCCGTCTTCCGCGCCTTCGGCCCTGCGTTCGCGTCAGCGGTCCTCGCGCTCGCGCTGTCGAGCGCGTGGCTCGTACTCGGCGTCGCGTGCGAGAGCCCGCGCAAGGAGCGCGCGCGTCCCGTCGAGTCGAGCCTCGCGCGCGTCGACGTCTACCTCGGTTGCAGCGACCCGAACGCGCGGTCCGTCGTGGTCGAGCTCGAGTCTGCGGAGCTGCGCGCCGAGTCGGGCGAGCGCGTCGCGCTCGAGCTCGCGCGCACGCAGCTCGTGCCCGCCGAGCTCGGCCGTCGATTGCCGCTCGCGGGCGCTTCGGTCCCGCCGGACAACTACTCCGCGCTCGTCCTCCGGCTGCGCGCCGCGACGCTCGCCGGACCCGACGGTCCGATCGAGCTGCGGCTCGTCGATCGCTCGGCGCCCGTCGACCCGCTCGCGGCGCCCGGACCGATCGATTTCGTGCTCCCGGTGCGCGGCCGGCTCGCGCGTCAGGACGCGCTCACGCTGTTCGTCGACTGGAACGTCGCCGCGTCGCTCACCGGCGGCGCCGAGTTCGCCCCCGCGTTCGCGCTGACGACGGAGCGGCCGCGCGCGTCGCTCGGCCTGCTCTACGTCGCCGACGGCGCGGGCGGAGCCGTCCTCGCCGTCGACCGCTCTTCGGGCGAGGTCGTCGCGACCCACAAGGCGGGAGCGGAGCCGCGCGCCCTCGCGCTCGCGCGCGACCGCCGCCGCCTCTTCGTCGCGAACGCGCGGGACGGGTCGCTCGACCTCCTGGACCTGCAGCAGGGCGGCGTGCTCTCGACCCTGACCTTCGGCCTCTCCGCGCGCAGCAGCGACGTCGCGCTGGTCGATCGGCGCGGGATGCTCGTCGTGGCGCAGCGCGACCTCGACAAGGTCTCGCTGATCGACGCCGGGTCGTTCTCGCGGGTGCTCGACCTCTCCGTCGGCCGCGCGCCCGTCCGGCTCGCCTCCGCGCCGGACCTGGAGCGCGTGTTCGTCGTCGACTCCGGCGCCTACGCGGTCGAGGTCGTCGACCTCGCCGCGCGCGCGATCGCGGGCCGCATCCCCGTCGAATCGCGGCCGTCGGACGCCGCCGTCGACCGCCGTGGACGGGAGCTGTTCGTCGGGCACACGACGTCGCCGAACCTGCTCGTGTTCGACGCGAACACGCTCGTGCAGCGCGCCACGATCTTCGTCGGCGGCGACGTCACGGCCGTGCTCTGCGACCGTCGGCGCGACCGCGTCTTCGTCGCGCGTTCTCGCCCCTGCGAGATCGTCGTCGTCGATCGCGCCGTCGGCAGCGTGCTGCGCCGCATCCCCATGGCAGACCGCGTCGAGGCGCTCGCTCAACCCGTCGACGGCGCGGAGCTCTACGGAGCGGCGCCGGACCTCGGCGCGCTCGTCGTCGTCGACGTCGTGCTCGGCAAGGAGCTGCCGCCCATCCGGTGCGGCGGGAGACCGCTGGATGTCCTCGTGGCCGACTGAACGAACGCGGCGCCGCTCGCGCGCCCGAGGACCGCGCTCCACCGCGCGGGACGAGCGTTCGGCCGAGCGCTTCCTGCGGTTCGACCTCCGGCGGCGCCACGCGCTCGCTTCGATGGCCGTCGCGTTCGCGCTCGGCGGATGCATCAACGGCCCCCTGCACACGTTCCGCAGCACCGCGGAGAGCTCGCGCACGGGCGCGGACACCTCACGCTCGTTCTCGAACCTCGCAGAGCTCTCCGCGCACGACAACCTCGGCCCCGGGCTCGAATACCGCGTCGACGCGCAGCTCGTGCAGGGCTTCGCCGACCGTCGCACGGACGGCATCAGCTCGCAGGACACGACGACGACCGTGCGACCCGCGGCCGAGCTCGTCGTCAGCTCGGACACGCTGCGATGGAGCCAGCGCTTCGAGTCGTTGCGCACGCGCTCGATGTTCAGTCTCGGCCAGGACACGCGCCTCACGCGCAACGACTTCCTCGAGAAGCTCGAGTGGATGCCGCCGGGCATGCCGCAGTTCACGACCTGGCTCGACGTGCGCACCGTGGACGACGACCTGTTCGTCGAGCAGAGCACGCTCGAGACGTTCTTCCAGGTGCAGCAGACGCTGCCGGTCATCGACTACCAGTACACGCTGCTCTCCCGCGTCGACGAAGACGACCGCTCCGGCGTCGAGAACGACCGGTTGGAGCACACGCTGCGCGCCACGTGGCGCGAGGAGACCGAGGGCGGTCGCTTCACGAGCTCGCTCAGCGTCTTCGCGAACCGCCGTCGCAACGACCTCTCCGGCAGCTCGGGCGGGCTCCCGGGCGTCGAGGTGCTCGCGACGCAGGGCCTCGCCGAACGCGACACGACGCCGCAGATCTCCACGTTGCCCGTGAACGCCGCGCTCGTCGACGGCCTCGACACCGTCGGCACGGGAGTGAACATCGGCGGCTTCTCCTCGGGCGGCGAGGAGAGCTGGAACATCGGCGCGCGGCTGCCGCCGGGCGCGAGCGTCGACACGATCCACGTCTCGACCGTCGACCCCGTCGACTCCGTGTTCGCGTCCCAGTTCGTGTTCACGGTGTGGGTTTCCGACGACAACGCGTTTTGGACGCAGGTCGGCAACATCGCAGCGCCCGACTACGACGTCGCGCTGCGCCGCTTCCGCCTGACGATCCCGCCGATCACGTCGACGTACGTCAAGGTCGTGAACCGCACGTCGCCCGCGGGCGCGCCGGCCGTGCTCGTCTCCGAGCTGCGCTTCTTCTCGTCGCCGACGTCGAGCTCGCCCACGATCACGACGCACGACGAGACGGAGAGCGCGACCGCGGGCGTCAGCTATCGCGTGGCGGACGAGCTCACCGTCGGCTACGACCTCTTCTTGCAGCAAGCGCAGACGGACACGAGCGGCGTCAACGTCCGTGACGAGAACCGCATCGACCAGGGCCTGTGGGCGAGCTACACGCCGCACGCCAAAGTCGACGCCAACGTGCGGTTCGCGAACCAGCACACGCGCGACCCGATCGTTCAGGACGAGGACGTCAGCACGCTGACGTCCGTGCTCGCGTACCGGCCGCTCGAGACGCTCGACCTGAACGCGAGCTACACGAACTCGGAGCGCGAGCTCGACGGCGACCCGAGCCTCGAGACGGAATCGCTCCAGGGCGTCACCTCCGCTCAGCTCCTCGACACCCTGCGCGCCGACCTGACGGTGCAGAAGAGCACGCAGGACGACACGACGAACTCCCGCACGATCGACCACTGGGTCACGGGCATCTCGCTCGTCGCCGACCTGACCTCGTCCGTCGAGCTCACCCTCGGCTGGCGCGACGACCAGGCCGACGTGTCGGGCCTCGGCGCGACCGACATCCCGGATCCCTCCGAGCGCCGGACCGAAATGATCTGGGTCGTGAAGCCGAGCGAGCAGCTCGTCCTGCAAGTCGAGCTCGACTGGGTCGACTCGTTCGCCGGGAACGGCCTCGACCAGCGCACGCGCATCGACTGGATCCCCTTCGCGGACGGCGCGCTCGACGTCACGCTCGACTACGACCACGTCAGCGTCGACTCGTCCGGCGATTCCGCCTTCGACCGCTACCGCGGCCAGATGCGCTACACGCTCACCCCGCGCGCGTTCTTCCAGATCGACTATTCACTCCAAGATCCGCGCGACGACGTGCGCACGGAGATCGTGGCGCTCGCGTTCAACTTCTCGTCCTGAACGCCCGCACGAGGCACACCCGCTCACGACCGAGCCACGACCTTCGAACGCGCTCGCGCGGCGCACCCCACGCTCGTTGCCGAGCGACGACCACCGATCGTGCTCACTCCGTCCGCACAGGGCCACCGTGCTGCGCACTCGTTGCTGAGAGCAACTTGAACCCCGCGCAAGCACGCGGCTAGTCCTCCGGCCCGGGCTTGTGCGGGGTCCGGAATGCGGAGCATCCGAATGTGTTCCGTTGCGTCCCTCTGCCCTTGATCGTCCCACCTGGCAATTGCGCTCCCGACCGACCCCCCCCACCTCACCAAGGCGCCTTCAACCCCGCCTTCACCGCCTCGATCCGCGCCAAGAGCTTTTCGTCCACCACGAACCCCGTCCGCACCATCGAGCAGCACGTCGCGACGAGATCATCCACCCGCGGCCGTCCATTCGGATTCACATTCCCCTCCTCCACGGCTCGCGCATAGTGCTCGGCGCGCAGTCCCGCCTCACCCACCACGCCATACGCCTCCGCCAACGCTCGCACCGCCTTCGCGCGGTAGATGTCGACGATGGAATCGCGCTCCACGACGTAGCGCGCCGCAAAGGCGTCGAGCTCCGCACGAGCCGCCGCCGTCGCGCCCGCGCGATGCCGCGCCGCGGCGATACCCGCCCCGATCGCGACGTAATCCTGCGGCTCCCACAGCACTCCGTCGAACGTCGCGCGTGCTTCGTCGACGAAGCGCAGCGCGTTCGTCGCGTCGCTTGCCTCCGCGGCGACGTGAGCGAGGCCCAGCGTGAGCTCGATCCGCACTTGGAGCGGAACGTGCTTCCAAGACGACGTGAACCGCGCTTCGATCGCTGCGCGCTTCTCCGCGTCGGCATAGAAGCGACCGTAGAGCTCCGTGCAGGCCCGCAAGGAGCTCTCGACCTGTTCGAACGTCGTGGTCGCGAGCACGCCGTCGAGTTCCGCGATCAAGGCCTCGAACCCGGCCGCGTCGGCGCGCTCGGCATGGAGGCCGATCAGCTTGCTCTTCTCCTCCGTGCTCGCTGACGACGTGAAGCGCTCGGCCTTCGCACCCTTGCCCAAGAGCTCGTAGGCCTCGGCGATGCGCACGAAGATGCGATCGCGCTGCCAGCCCTGCGACTTCCCGGCTTCGTCGTTCTTGCGCGCGGCCTCTTCCGCGCTCGTGCGCGCGAGCTCGATGAGGCGCTCGGTCTCGGCTTCCGCACCGCGTCGCGCGGCATAGCACGCCAGCGCGGCGAACGCGTTGCCCTGGCGCCACGTGGTCATCCCCTGCGCGAACTCGTGGGCGCGCACGGGCAGGTCGATCGCGAGGCACGCTTCCACGACCTCGCCGCGGTTGCGTTCGCGGTTGCGGATGTGCGGGTTCTCCGGCAGCAGCGCGGCGGCTTCGAACGCGATGTCGAGCAGTCGTGCGCGAGAAGGCGCGACCTCGGCGTCGACGAGCGGTCCCAGCTTGCGTTCGGCGGGCGCGGTCGCGGCTTGCGAGGCGCGGCTCGAGCCGATCGCGGCGAACAGCACGACGCCGGTCGCGGCCGTGAAGCAGAGAACGGAGAACAGGAGAGCGGGTGAGCGGAGCTTCATGGGGATCGATGCGTCGCGGTTCGGATGCGTGGTTGCTTCCACGGTCGAAAGGGCCGGCGCGAGGGATCTCGATCCCAGCCGCGGCAGGCCCGGCAAACGGATGGCGCGCGGCGGGAGTGACCCGCCGCGCGCGTTTCAATCTCGTCTCGGAGCGCGGATCACCAGGTGACCACGATGCCGTTGCTGACGTTGAAGGTCTCGGGCGGGCAGAACGCGCCGGCCGCGTTGCGGTAGTAGACCTGGTAGTACGCCGTCAGGCCGCTGCCCGGGGGCGTCGCACCGCGGGTCGAGAGGTTGACGGTGTCCGTCGAGTCCGGGAAGGACGACGCGCCGCCGACGTTGTTCTTCGTACGGAGGCGGATGAGCGCGCCGTCGACGCAGCGGACGCCGTCGCCGAAGATCGTGCCGGTGACGTTGTTCGTGTTGCCCTTGAGGTAGATCGCGCTGACCGAGAGGGGCATGCCCGAACCGGCGAGGACGCCGCTGTCGGGGTTCGTCGTGCCCGTCGCGGTGAGGACCGCACCGAGCGCGTTGACCGAGTTCGCGCAGCCGCGACCCGCTCCGCCGTTGTTGGCGCAGGGGCAGGGCGTCGTCTGCGTGCCGTCGCCGAAGCAGAACGGCGTGCCGAGGTCGCAGTTCGGCGTGAAGCCGTACGCGAAGGACGCCGTCCACTTGCAGAGCCAGTTTTCCTGAGCGCTGAACGCGCCGCGGTAGTTGGCCGGGGTGAAGAAGCCGTCAGCCGGAGCCGCGGAGTTGCTCGTCAGCGCGGCGTTCGCCGGGCGCGGATCGAGGAAGACAACCGGGAGCTGCGTCGTGCCGCCGCGGACGACCGGAGCGCCGCGCGTGAGGCCGCGGACCGGAGCGTCGGCGTCGAGGACGCCGGGGATCACGACGTTGCCCTTGGCGGGGTTGCTCGCGCCGAGGAGCGTCACGCCGACGACGTCGGAGCCGTTCGCGTTGTCGTAGGCCGTGTTCACGTTGCGGAAGAACACCGAGTCCGTGATCTCGGCGAGGAAGCCCTGGCCGATCGCACCGCTGCCCGCGCTCTGCGCCGAGTAGAAGCCCGGGAGACCGATCGGGTCGTTCGCGTGGGCCGGAACCGCGTTGTACGGGGTCGTCCAGACCTGAGCGTAGGTGAGCGTGCCGTTGAAGCCGTAGCCGTTGCCGCCGTCACCGTCGACGTTGTCGTTGTTGACGAGGTTGTCGCCGAGGTCCATGACGAGCGCGTTGCGCACCTGGACGCGCGCGCCGTCGCGCCACGCGAAGGCGTGGTCGCCAGCGGTCGGGTGCGGCTGGCCGATGACCGTCACGTTGTAGACCGAGGCGGTCGTGACGGGCTGGTAGTCGGACTGCTCGGCGCCGTCCATCTCGAAGATGTTGTCGCCGACGCCCGAGCCCTGTGCCGCGTTGACGCTGTAGCCCTGGACCGCGAGGAGGAACTGCGCCTTGCCGCGCCAGCCCTGGTCGAAGTCGAACGTGTCGTCGCCGATGTTCCAGACGCTGAGGTACTTCAGGTTGACCGTGCCGCCCCAGATCTCGATGCCGTCGTCGACGTTGTTCATGATCTCGACGTGGTCGATCTCGGTGTTGCGGCCGATGCCCCCGAGCGAGAGGCCGTTGAGCTCGTTCGTGAGCGCGACGACCTTGCCGCCGTAGCGCAGCGAGAGGTAGCGGATCGAGCCGCTGTCGTCGTCGTCGTTGCCGCCGCCGTAGCGGGTCTTGGTGTCGGTCGGCGAGGCCGGGACGAGGCCTTCCATGTTCGCGTAGTTCGCGGCGTTCGGCGCGGCCGTGTTCGTGCCGATCGCGTTCTCGGCGATGTAGGCATCGCCCATGATCGTCAGGTTGCCCCACTCGTTCGCGGCTTCACGCCACGTGCCCGTCTTCGGGTCGCCGCCGACCCACGTCGCGACGTCGGCCTTCGACGTGAAGATGACGGGGTTCGCCTGCGTGCCTTGGACGAAGATCTGCGCGCCCTTCGTGACGGCGAGGCTGCCGCCGAGGTTCGTGTCGCTCGCGATGACCGTGCCCGCTTCGATCGTCAGCGTGGCGCCGGGGAGGACGTAGATCTGCTGCTGGAGGTTGTAGGTGTTGTTCGCCGTCCAGGTCGTCGACGTGGTGATGTCGGCCGTGACCAGGATCTCGGCCGCCGAGGCGGTGCCCGCGACGCCGGCGCCCACGACGAGGGCGGTGAGGATGCTTGTCTTCATGAGGAGTGTCTCTGCTCGTTCGTAATCGAGGGGTCGATTCCACGGGCACTCGGTGGAGTGGAGTTCCACTGAGTCCAATCCCGTACCTCTGCACGGTAGGGAGCGCGTGTTGGCCGGTCGTGAAGGCCCGGTCTAGGTCCGAGCAACCTCCGCAAGCTCGCCCGCCCACCCCGAGCGCGGTGCGAGATCGTCGCTGAGCGACCACGTTCGAGAGTTCTCACTCCGCCCGCACCGACTCGTCGTTCCTCCCGATCGTTGCTCCGCTACGACTCTCGACCGTTCTCGCGCCGCGCGCGCATCCTCGCCCTGCCCACCGCTCGTTGCTGAGAGCCAATCGAGCCCCGTGCAAGCCCGGGCCGGTCCTCCGGCCCGGGCTTGTGCGGGGCCCGGAATGCGGAGCAGCCGCTGTGTTCCGTTGCGCCTCTCTCCCCCGAATCGTCTCACCCGGCCATTGCGTCCCGCCTGAACCGTCTCACCCGGCAAGTGCGTCCTGCCTGAATCGCCTCACCCGGCAACTTCGTCCCGACCGACACGCCTCCCCACCTACATGGAGTCACCCACCCACCCTCACCGCCGCGCCTTCGCCAAACGCTCCACCTGCTCCAGATAACGCGCCACGTCCTCACGCGGCTTGAGCTCCTGCGCCCGCCGCAACAGCGGGATCGCATCCGCATACCGTCCGAGCGTGACCAACGCCTGCGCATGCCTCACGCGCGCGTTGACCTCGAATGCCTCGAGGCTCTCCGCACGCTCGTAGTAGAAGATCGCGCGGTCGGGCTCGCCGTTCTTCGCGTGGTGCTGTCCGAGCAGCAGGAGCGCTTCCCCGTCGAGCGGGTCGACGCGTACGAGCTCCTCGAGGATCGACGCGGTGTCCGAGCCACCGTCCCCGGCGGCGATGCGCAGGCGCGCTTCGAGCTTCAGGAGCTTGCGACTCTCGGTCTCCGCGAGCTCTCCCTTCCACGCAACGTGGATGCGCGCCGCCACGCGCCGCGCTTCCGCGTTCGCGCCGCGCGCGGCCAGCATCTCGGCGGCGCGCAGGGCGCGCGCCGGCGGCAACGTCGAGCTCGCGTCGATCGCGCGCAGGTACGCGCTCGCGGCGAGCTCGTAGAGCGCTTCGCCGGTGTAGATGTCGCCGAGGACGTTCAGGTTCTCGGCGTCGGCGCGCCCGAGCAGCCCGAGCGCCTCGATGTTCTCCGCGGCGCGCAGGGGCTGCTTCATCCCGAGGAACGTCTGCGCCTGGAGCATCCAGAACTCCGTCTTGTCCGGGAAGCGCTCGATGAGCACGTCGAGCAGCGCGGCGGCGTCCTGGAACTTGTGCTGCTTGTACACGCAGCGCGTGAGACCGAGGCGCCACTCCGTGTTCTCGGGCTGCAGGAGGAGCGCGTTGCGGTACGCGGCCTCCGCGGCCTGGTAATCGAGCTTCGACGCGTAGGCGTAGCCGAGCAGGCCGTACGAGTACGCGTCCCCGCCGCCGAGTTCGATCATCTTCGTGAACGCGCGGATCGCGTCGTCGAAGGTCCCGGCCTTCGCGTGGATGAGGCCGAGGTTTCGCCACGCGCGGCGGAAGCTCGGGAACTTGGTCACGGCCTTCTCGTACTGCTGACGCGCTTCGTCCGTGCGCTCGAGCTGGAAGAGCACGCCGCCGAGCGTGAAGTCGAGGACGGCCGAGCCGTCGGGCTTGATCGACTTCACGAGCAACGCTTCCGCCTTGGCGAGGTCGTCCGTCATGAACGGGCGGACCTTGTCGAGCACCTTGACCTCCTCGACGGTCAGTCGCGGCTCGACTTCGGCGTTGATTCCGTACGCGCCGACGAACTGCTTCTGGAACGTCGGGTCGTTCCAGATCGCGGCGAGGTCGCTCTTCACGTCCGCACCCGCGGCCGTCGCGCGCACGGGGGTGAGCACCGCGAGCACGACGAGCGCCGCCGCGTGCACGAGCGGCGACGTGATCCGAGTGGACACGCCGGCGAGCGCGGCGCGAAGCACGGGCCGCGGACGCGGCCGAAGGTCGAGTTGAGCGATGGCCGTGGTGAGGTGGAGGATCGTGTTCGACATGGCTAGCTCGCGGGGAAACGGATGGACACGCGCATCTTCGAGGCGACGCGCTGGCCGGCGCGCAGGCCGGGCTCGAACTTCCACTTGCGGATCGCGGCGAGCGCGGGCGCCTCGAACGCCGCATGGGACGACTTCTCGACGCGCGGGTTCTCGACCTTGCCCGACGCATCGACGACGAAGATCACGCTGACGACGCCCTCGACCTTCTTGCCCCGCATCTCGGCGGGGAACGTCGGCGAGGTCTGCACGATCGGACGCGGTTTCTGATCGAGCTCGGCGAGGCTGAAGGCTTCCTCGAGCTTCTCTTGGCTGCCTCCGGCGACGCCCGTGCCGCCGATCCGGCCGCCCGAGCCGAAGCCGATCGCCTCGGCGAAATCGCCGCCACCGGCCTGGCCGGAGAGCGCGGCCTCGATCGCGCTCAAGCTGGCGGCCTCGAGCGCGGGCGCATCGTTCGACGGCGGTGTGTCGAGGCTCTTCAGCACGTCCGCGGAGTCGGGCGGAGCCTCATCGCTCGTCTCGAGCTCTTCGGGCTCCTTCTCCTGCGGCTCCTCCGGCTTCGTCTCCTTCTTCACGTCTTCCACCTCGCCGAGGAGGTCGACCGCTTGCACGGAGCCGCTCGTCAGCTCCTCCTTGGGGAAGATGAGTCCGCCGAAGAGGATGAAGGCCGCGTGCATCAGGAATGCCGCGCCGAGGCCGAGGAGCAAGCCGAACTTCATCGCTTCTCCGTGTTGATCCCGACCTTGGCGATGCCCGCGCGGCGCACCTCGTCGAGCAGGCCGACGACCTTCTCGAAGTCAGCCTTGCCGTCCGAGTTCAAGACCACCTTCGGGTCCTTCGACGCCGCCTTGAAGGTCTGGAGGCGCATCGGGAGCTGCGCGGTCGTGATCTTCTCCTTGTTCCAGAAGACCTCGCCCTTCTCGTTCACGGTCAGCGTGAGCGCCTTCTCGAGCTCCTGCTGATCGCCGAGCGACGCCGCCGTGCCCGCGGTCGGGAGCGCGACGTTGACACCCTGGTTCTTCGTCATGGAGAGCGAGACCATGATGAACGTCGCGAGCAGGAAGAAGATGATGTCGATGAGCGGGATGATCTCGATTCGCGCTCGCTTGCCTCGACCACCAGTAGCTGCGTGCATGACGGGCTCCGATCAGGCTCCGACGAGCTCACGGGGGCGGGGCGAGGACGACGCGGCCGGCGAGTTCTCCCCGCGCGACGCATCGCCATCGCTGCGTCGCATGAGGAGCTCGAGCTGCGCCGCAGCCTGTTCGAGCTCGTGCTGCGCTTCGTCCATGCGCGAGTTCAGGTAGTTGAACGGGATGAGCGCCGTGATCGCGATGCCCAGGCCGAACGCGGTCGCGATCAGGGCTTCCGCGATGCCGCCCGTGATCGCGCCGGGCGCACTGAGCTCGCCGCCGATCAGAGCGAACGAGCCCATCATGCCCGTCACCGTGCCGAGCAGACCGAGCAACGGTGCGAGCGTGATCACCGTGTCGAGGATCGGGATGCCGCGCCGGAAGCGCTTCATCTCCTGCGCCGTCGAGTAGAGCAACGCGTTCGGGAGCGACTGCTCCGAGTGCGTGAGGCCGTACGACAGCGCGCGCAACACGTGGAACTTCGACGTGCGGCCGATTTCGACCGCCGCGGGCTTGTCACCGCGTTCGATCGCGGTGAAGAAGCGATCCAGGGCGCCGCGGTCGCGCTTCCAGCTCTCGCGCAGGAGGAACACGAGCCGCTCGAGCACGGTTCCGAGCGCGAGGATCGACGCGACGAGCAGCGGCCACATGATCGGACCGCCCTTCTCGAAGATGTAGTAGAGGCTCGTCTTCTGGACGAGCGCCTTGAGCGCGCCACCACGCGACGGGTCGAACGGCAGCGCGCCCTCGCCGTTGCCCACGATCGCGAGCACGCCCGCCTGCGCCGCGCCTTCGAGCGGGCGGATCAGCGGCTTGTCCGAGCCGGTCTGCGGCACGACGAGACCGGAGCTCTCCGGCGTCGGACCGCGGAAGAGCGCGACGGGCCCGATGATCGCGAACATACCGGTTGCGACGTTGCCGGCGAGGTCGACTCCAACGCCCGGGAAGCGCATCCCCCCGATCGCGTCGACGATGCGCTTCACGGTGAGCTCGATGAACAGCGTCTGCCTCGAGAACTTCTCCGACGCCGTCAGCGTCGCGTTCTCGCTCGCCTGCTTCGCGGTCGCCATCGCTTCGCCGAGCGTCTGCAGTTCGCTCGGGTGCACCTTGCCGTCGAAGGACCGCGCGTACTCGTCGAGCAGGTTGCCGACGTACGTCAGCTCTTCCTGGCGCGCCTTGATTTCCGCCGTGATCGTCGTGAGTTCGAGGTTCCCGGAGTCGACCTCGCGCGTGACCGTGTCCTGGTCGCGGCGCAGCTCGCCGAGCATCGTCTCGAGCGCCGTGAGCTCCTGCGCGAGCGGGAGTTTCTCTTCCGCGATCTTGGCGCGCAGCGCGTTGAGCTCGTCGATGCTGCGCGCGAGCTGCTGGTCGGCGGACAGGGACACGCGGTGGAGCGTCTCGGACTGGTTGCCCGACGGTTCCGTGGCTTGCGTGCCGGTGGTTTGCGCCGAGTGTTCGCTCGGCTGCGCGCCGGCACGAGCGCCGGTCGAAGCGTCGACGCGAACGCCGGGTTGTGCGCCGTTCGCGTCGACGCGAGCGCCGGGTTGAGCGCCGTTCGCGGGTACTT
Source organism: Planctomycetota bacterium (assembly GCA_016714045.1). Taxonomy (GTDB): domain Bacteria; phylum Planctomycetota; class UBA1135; order UBA1135; genus JADJNY01. The sequence continues at coordinate 474,685 of JADJNY010000004.1, forward strand.
GAGCGTGCGCCGCGAGGGTCGTGGACGCCGCGAGGACGAGATGGAGCAGGTACTTCATTGGATCCTCACGGGGAGCGGCACGAACGCCGGCGTGTGCTTGCCTTCGACGATCTCGAGCGCGGTCGTCACGTCGTTCGCGACCGCTTGGTTCTGTTCCCACGTCCAGCCCTTGTCGCCCGGACGGCCGATGCCGGCCTGGCCGCTGCCGGACACGTAGTAGGCCTGCGCGAGGCCGACGTAGATCACGCGCACCTCGGTCGGCTTCGCGCCGTCGAGTTCCCGCACCTCGTAGTTGACGGAGATCTCGCCGTTCGCCTTGTTGAGCTCGTTCAGGATCCCGAGCACGTTCTGGTAGCGCTCGGCCACGCTGACGCGCTTCTCCGACTCGCCTTCGGGAATACGCGCGAAGAGCGGCTGCAAACGCGTCTGCACGGGCTCGGGGAGGCGCACCTGGAGCGCGCGCACTTCCTTCTCCATCGTCGCGACGGCATCCGAGAGCTGCTTCAACGCCGCGTCGAGCTGCGTGCGCTTCGCGACCAGGTCCTCGCGCTTCGAACGCGTCTCGCCGATCTTCTGGCGCGACGCGACGAGCTTCTCCTGCAGCCCGACGACCTCGCGACGCAGGAGGTCGATGCGGCTGCCGAGGACCTCGCGGCCCTGCTGCCAGTCGCTGGTCTCCTTCGAGAGGATCTGCTGCGTCTCGATCCACTTGCCGAGGACCGTGCGTGCCTTCTCGAGCGTCGGTTCGCCGTCCTGGGTCCGCGCCGGTGCGCTCGCGCCGAGCACGAGGAGGCACGCGGCGCTGCCGCAGAGCTGGAGCCGGACGTGGAGCTTCCGCCATCGCGAGCGCGGCGGTGCGGTTCGTCGTTCGTGGTCGATGGGGTTCTTCATGGCGAGGTGGTGTCGGGAGCGGTCGTGATCCGAGCGTGGTGCTGTGACGTGGTTGCGATCCGTGCAAGTGGAGCCCGGTGGCGTGGTCAGAACGACCACGTCGCCGTGAGCGCGAGCGAGTACTCGATGCCCTTCGTGTACGAGGTCTTCGTGACGTCCGGGCCGATCACGTCGGCGCGGTAGACCTCTTCGATGTGCGGGTTCGTCAGGTTCTTCGCCTGGAACTGGAGCTTCAGGACGTCGCCGAGCTTCTGCGACGCGCTGAAGTTCAGCGTGTCGTACTCCTTCGCGTAGACGTCGGGGACGAAGTTGCCCGAGGCCTGGCCCGCGCCGGCGACGAGCGTGTCGCCCTGCACGGTGTAGAAGAGCGCGAGCTGCAGCCCGCTCTTCTCGCGGTCCCAGGTCAGGTAGACGTTGTAGAGGTGCTCCGGTGCGTTCGTCATGTCCCGGCTCGTCGTCGGGATCGCGATCGACGGGTCGCTGAAGGCGGCCACTTCGTCGTCGGGCAGGTTCACCTCGGAGTCGATGAACGTCGCGTTCGCACCGAGCGAGAAGCCCTGGAGCTTGCGGCCGAAGCGGCCGAGGTCCTGGCGCACCTCGAACTCGTAGCCGGAGAGCTCGCCGCTCGGGTAGTTGACGGGCGTCGTGAAGTCGAACGCGGCGAGGCGCTGCACGTACTCGATCGGGTCGTCGACGTCCTTGTGGAACCACGAGACGGAGACGAGCCCGCCACCGTCGGTCTTGTAGTCGCAGCGCAGGTCGTAGTTCTTCAGCGCGCTCATCTGCAGCTCGGGGTTGCCGATGAAGATCGGGCCGCCGAGGTACTCCTGCTGCAGGATCGGCGTGAGCTCCTTGAACGTCTGGCGCGCGACGGTCTCGCTGTAGGACGCGCGCAGCGTCACCTTCTCCGTCGGCTCGAACGCGATCCCGATCGAGGGGAGCACGTCGCGCTGCTCGAAGTCGACGTCCGCATCACCAGGGTTGAGCTGTACGGGTGCGGTCGCGCCGGGTGGGAACCACGTGGCTCCGGCCTCGGGGATGTTCTGGATGCCGATCTGTGTGCGCTCGACGCGCGCGCCGCCGATGAGGTTGACGCGCCGAGAGAGCGGAATGTCGAGCATCCCGTACCACGCCGAGAGCTGCTGCTCGCCTTCGTAGTCGACGTCGAAGTCGGAGGCCGAGATCGGGTGGCTCTCCGTGGGGAAGTGCGCGCTCCACGGATCGTCGAACTGTCCTTCGAACGACGCGCCCGCGTCGCCGAAGTTGCTGAAGGTGTCCTGGTCGAAGCCGCGATCGACGTGGTCGTCGAAGACGCCGAACTTCAGGTAGCCCTTCTCCCCCTCCATGGGCTCGAAAGGCAGCTTCACGTTGACCGTGTACTGCTCGCTGTTCTCCTCGATCTCCTTCCAGATGCGCTGGAAGTTGCCGAGGTTGAAGTTCGCCGCGGGCTTGTACGGGAACCAGGTGGCCGGGATCGTCGACGGCGGGAGGAACGGCGGGAAGCCCGGGTCGAAGGAGTCGGGATGGAACAAGGCGCCGAACTGGCGCTTGTCGGGTTGGTTCAGGTCGGCCGTGCTGCTCGAGATCGTCCACCCGAGCTCGGGGCGCAGGAACTTCACGCCGCCGACGTCGAACGGTGCGAGCGGCAGCGCGTGCTTGCCCGAGAGTTGCAGCGTGCCGGTGGAACGCTCGGTGTATTCCAGCGTCTCGGTGCGCAAGTACGGCGCCGCGGTGAGCTCCGCGGGTTGGTTGCCGGTGCCCGTCGGGTTGTTGGGGTCGTAGCCGGGGAAGAAGTACGCCTTGCCGCGCGTGTCGAGGCCGAGCGTCGCGACGTCCTCGGCCGAGCGCGTGTAGAGGTAGGCGAGCGTGAGCGCGTGGTCCTTCGTCTCGACGCCGAGCGTCGCGAGCCCGCCCCAGCGCACCGACTGCGAGCCCTGCGTGACGTCGAAGAGCGACGTTTTGAAGTCTCCGTCCGTCGGCGTGCCCTGCGACGTGCGCGGCGTCAGCGGCTCGCCCGGGTTCGTGACCCAGTAGGAGTCGTCGATGCCGTTGTCGTAGTACGAGCTGTCGCGCTCGTAGAACGCGTTGAGCAAGCCGCCGATGCGCACGCCGCTGGCGAGCTCCTTCTTGCCGCCCGCCGTGAACGAGAACTTGCCCTCGATCGGTGCATCGTCCGTGCTCGTGCCCGCAGCACCGGTCCAGTTCTGTCCGAGCGAACCGGTCTGCACGTCGCGACCGCCGTCGTCGCGACCGAGGAAGTCGACGCCACCGCCGTCGTACGTCAGGAAGTCGTCGCGGAACGTCGACTGGCTGTCGTAGCTCGTCTGCGTCTTGAGCTGCAGGATCGTCTGGTCGGGGATGCCTTTGAGGCGCAGGTCGACGGCTCCGCCGGACGCGTCGCCCTGTTGATCCGGGGTGAAGGTCTTCGAGACCTGCAGGCTCTCGATCACCGCGCTGGGAAACAGGTCGAGCTCGACCGCGCGCGTGTTCTCGTCGGCGCTCGGCAGGCGCACGCCGTTGATCTGCGAGCTCACGTACCGGTCGGGCAACCCGCGGATCACGGCGAACTTGCCGTCCTGCACGGAGGCGCCCGAGACCAGCTTGAGCGCGCTCGCCGCGTCCCCCGCGCCGGCCCGGCTCATGAGCTCGGACCCGATCGAGTCGAGCAGCGCGGGGCTCTCGAAGCGCTGTTGGAGCAGCGCGGCTTCGGTCCCTGCGTTGGCCTGGACGAGCTCCTCGACGACGAACTCGTCGAGGTCCGTGAACTCGCCGGCGAGCTCGAGGTCGACGTCCGTGAGTTGTCCGGCGACGACGCGCACGTCCGCCTTCACGACGCGGACGTAGCCGTCCTTCGTCGCGAGCACCGTGTAGCGGCCTTCGGGAACCGCAGTGAACGCGTAGTGCCCGTCTTCGGACGTGATCGTCTTTCGCCCGGTCTCGACGATGGTCACTTCGACACCCGCGAGCGGGACGTCGAAGTCCTTGTCGACCGCGATGCCGCGGAGTGTTCCGCTCTCCTGCGGAGCGACGACGACCGTCGTCACGGAGAGGAAGAGGAGCGCCGCGTGCAGGCTCATGCGGACCTCGGCCGCTCGGCGGGATCGATCGACAGAGCTCGCACGAACGCGCGAGCGGCGCGCGTCACGCGTCGCCGCCCAAGGTCTTGTCCTGCGCTCGAACGGATCTTGATCACGAGGCGAGGGACGATATGCAGACTCTGCGAGGACTTCGTGAACGCGCGGTGCGTCGATCGTGAAGACGGCGCGCGTCGGCCCTCCGCGAGCGCAGCGCGTCGCTTCGCACCGGCCTCACGCGAATCGAGGTCGTTCTTCTCGGGCCCTTGATCGTCCCCGAGTCTCGTCTCGCGCTCCCCCCTCCCGCAGCTCGAGCGCGAGCGCGCTCGGATTCACGGCCCCGCACGACCCCACCTTCTAAATGATGCACGCGCATACGACCCTCGCCCTCGCCCTCACGCTCCCTACGGCCGTCGTGCACGCTCAAACCCCGGACGGCAGCGATCTCGCGAAGGCCGTCGGCGCCGCCGCGCGCGCAGAGTTCACCGCGCCTGCGCTGCTCGACCGGGTGCACGAGCGCCCCGGCTCCGGCCGTCCGCTGCGGCTCCTCGAGGACCTCCACGTGCGGCTGCAGGCTCAGCAGTCGAGCTCGCAGGGCGAGACCGCGCTCGGCTTCGCGTTCGACTTCGCGAAGCCCATCGGGACGTCCGAAACGCCGGAGTCGGAGTCCTTCGACCTCGTCGCGCGCGGCAACGTCGCGTTCGACAGCGCGTCGAACCCCGACGACTTCACCACTGTGATGCTGCGCGCGCGCTGGTTCGGCTCGACGATGCTCGGCGACGACGAGAAGTCGCGCTCGGAGCGCGTCGCCGAGTTCGCCGACCCGACCGCGGAGGAGCTCGCCGAGCTCGACTCCGGTTCGAGCGACGTCGGGAGACTCACGCGCGCCTGGGCCGAGAAGCTCGAGCGCACGCTCCCGACCGAGGTCGTGTGGGACGGCGAGCTGCACGCAGGCCTCGAGACGAACCAGACCTTCGGTTCCCGGCAGATGGTCTTCGGCCTGTCCACGGGCGTCCGGCCGATCGCCTGGAACCCCGAAGCCGCGCTGAGCCGATGGAACCCGTTCGACGTGCCCGCCGCGGCGCTGCGGTGGCTCGCGGGCGAGCCGTTCCGCACGTCAGGCCGCGCGTGGCCGACCTTCGTCGCCGGTCTCGACGTCGTCGACGCGTCCTCCAACGACCTGCGCGGCGCGGTGACGAACGACGAGTCCTACCTGCGCGCACGCCTCGAAGCCGCGACGCGCTCGCGCGCCTTCACGCTCGGCGGCGAAGAACTGCACTTCACCGCCGCCTGGCGCTTCTTCCAAGAGCTCGACGCCCCCGCCGGCGCACGCCAAGCCGACATCGACACGACGAGCCACCTCGCACTCGGCCTCGAACTCCCCCACGGCTTCGAGCTCGTCTACTCCGCAGGCCGCATGCCGCTCGACGACCAAGACGACTCCGTCTTCGCCATCGGCTACCACCTCGACTTCTGATCGACGCCACGCACGACCCACGCTCAGCCCGCACCGTTCCCCATCCCCCCGCGCTCCAGGCTGAGCGCCACGCTCGTTGCGGAGCGACTCCTTTCGGGAGTGCTCGCGCGGCGCGAGCCTTCCCACCGCGCCGGCGGCCCGTTGCTGAGCGACTACTCTCGAAAGTCCTCGCGCCGCGCGAACATCCTCGCTGTGCAGAGCGCTCGTTGCGGAGAGCCAGTAGAGCCCCGTGCAAGGCCGGGCCGGTCCTCCGGCCCGAGCCGGCACGGAGTCCGGAATGCGAAGCAGCCGCTGTGTTCCGTTGCGTCCCTCTCCCCTGGATCGCCCCACCCGGCCATTGCGCCCCGACCGACACCCGTCACCCCCCACGTCCCGAAATCGCCCCCACTCACGCCACCGGCCCCCCACGCCCACCCTCTTGATCCACGCTTGACCCACCGCTCTCCAAACACCAACCCCACGCGTCGATCACCCCCCCGCGCCCCGCACCCCACGCTCCATTCGCGCCGCCCCGATTCCGATAGAGGCGCGTATGAGCCCCGCCCTCTCGCGCCCGTTCGTCCCCGCCGCACTCCTCCTCACCGTCGTCGTCGCCGCTGCTTCGTGCGCGACTACGACCCAATCCAGCCTCCACACCGATCCAACCGCCGAGCCGGTGATCGCGGAGTGGGGTGACGCCGCCGAGGACGGCGACGCGGCCGCGCAGTTCCGCGTCGGACTCGCACTCGACACCGGCGACGGCGCCGCGCTCGACCCGAACGCGGCCGCCGCCTGGTACCGCCGCTCCGCCGAGCAAGGCCACCCCGCCGCGCAGAACAACCTCGGGCTGCTCCACTACGAGGGCCGCGGCGTCGACCGTTCGCTCGCACAGGCTGCGCGCTGGTTCGAGCGTGCCGCCGAGCAGGGCTTCGCGGCCGCTCAAGCGAACCTCGGGCGCATGCTGCTGCTCGGCGAGGGCGTCGAACGCGACGTCGAACGCGCGAGCGACCTGCTCCAACACGCCGCCGCGAAGGGCGACGCGCGCGCGCAGTCGACGCTCGGCGCGATGGAGCTCGACGGGCTCGCCGGACCGCGCGACGCCGAACGCGCGGCCCGTTGGATCACGAAGTCGGCGGAGCAAGGCTACGCACCTGCGCAGTACCAGCTCGCGCTGCTGCACCTGAACGGCGACGGCGTCGCGCGAGACGACGCGGCGACCGTGCGCTGGCTCCAGGGCGCGGCGGAGTCGGAGCACGCCGACGCGCAGTTCCTGCTCGGCTGGATCTTGCACGAAGGCACGCACGCACCGCGCGACGACGGCGCGAGCGCGCGCTGGCTCGAGCGCGCGGCCGGACACGCGCACGCGGCGGCGCAGGCCCAGCTCGGCCGCCTTTACCTCGAAGGCGCGGGCGTCGCACGAGACGACGCGACGGGCGCGCGTTGGCTCGAGCGCGCGGCGGAGCAGGGCTTCGCGCGCGCACAGCACGATCTCGCGCTCCTCTATCTCCGCGGCCGGGGTGTCGCGGCGAACGCGGCGCGTTCCGCCGAGTGGATGGAGCGCGCGGCGGAGCAAGGGCTCGTCGAAGCCCAACTGCGCGCCGGCGCGATGCGCGAGAAGGGACGCGGCGTGGATCGCGACCTCGTGCTCGCGCGCGCGTGGTATCGGCTCGCCGAGCTCGGAGGCACCGAAGACGCACGCGCGTCGGTCGCGCGCGTCGAACGAGAGATGACGGAGCGCGACGTCGCGCGTTCGGAAGAGCGCGTGCGCGCTACTTCGGCTTCGCAGCGAACGACGCGCTGAGGATCGCCTTCACTCGCGTCCACGCCTCGTCGCGCGCCTTGCGGTTCGCGTCGCCCGGTTCCGCGCTCTCGCCCGCGCGGAAGAAGCCGTGGCCCGCGCCTGCGTAGATCACGGGCTCGAAGGTCTTGCCCGCCGACTTCATCACGTCCTTCGTCGGTTCGACCCCCGCCGTGATGCGGTTGTCGTTCTCGCCGTAGAAGCCGTAGACGGGGCACGCGATGCGCGCGAACGCGTCCTTCTCCTTCGGCGCGCCGCCGTAGAAGACGAACGCGACCGCAAGATCCGTGCGACACGACGCGAACTCGAAGGTCTGGCTTCCGCCCCAGCAGAAGCCCGCGACCGCGAGCTTGCCGTTCGACGCGTCGAGCTTCTTCGCGTGCTCGCACACGGCGTTCAGGTTCGCGGTCACCTGCGCGGGGTCGAGCGCGTAGATGCCCTTGGTCGCCGCGTCGACGCTCGGGAACGACTCCGTGTTGCCGCCGTTGGGTCCCTTGCCCGACAGGAGATCGGGCGCAACAGCGACATAGCCCGCCGCCGCGAGGTCGTCCGCGATCGCGCGCACCCACGTCGTCAGCCCCTTGTTCTCGTGGAGCACGAGCACGACGGGCGCCTTCTCCTTCACTTCGGGGAACGCGACGAAGCAGTGCACCTTCTCCGCGCCGCTCGCGACGTCGATCCACTCGTGGTGCCGCGGCGACGCGTCGAGCCGCGCCTCGGGCGGCGCGACCTTCGCCTCCGCGGACTTCGGCGCGGCTTCGGGCGCGGGCTTCGGGTCTTGGGGGGCGAGGAAGGAAGCGACGAACGCGAGCGCGAGGAAGGTCTGCATGGCGCGCGCGAGCCTACCGCAAAGGGCGTAGGCGCGGCGAGTGCGATGCCCGCGTTCCGCGCCGTCGGGAGCGCGTGCACGGCGTGGGCTCGCGCGCACGGAAGCCCAGCACACGCGGCGGCCACCGCAAGCAGGACCCCGCCGCGGGCCCTTCCTGCCGCGCCCCAGGTGCGCCGGAGCGTGCTCACGCTCCGCCCGCGCACACGACGGCGCGAAAAGTTCGAGAACGCGCGCATCCTCCGTCGCACTGCAAGCCTCCTCCACGGCGGCGCAGCGACGTCCGCGCGCCGCACGACCCTTTCGAGGAACCGACCATGCTCTCCAAGCTCCTGCCCGTGAACGAACATCCCGTCGAGCGCGTCCTGCGCGTCGCCGTCGGCCTCGCCGCCGTCAGCCTCGTCTTCGTCGGCCCACAGACGGCGTGGGGGTGGCTCGGCCTCGTGCCCGTCTTCACGGGGATCTTCGGGAGCTGCCCGCTCTACACGTTGCTCGGTTTCTCGACGTGCCCGATGCGCTCGACACCGCGCTGAAGTTCGGCGAGCGCTATCCTCGCGCCGATGACGGACGACGCCGAGCTCCTCGCGCGCGCTGCACGCGGCGACCGCGCCGCGTTCGGCGAGTTCGTCGTGCGGCACGAGCCCGCGCTCCTGCGCTTCGCGCGTGCGACCGCTCACGACGAAACGGAGGCGGACGACGTGTTCCAGCGGACCTTCCTCGCGGCTTGGCGCGGCGCGAAGAACGCGCGCGCGACGCCGAGTGCACGCCCGTGGCTCTTCGCGATCGCGCGGCGCGAATCCGCGCGTCTCGGTCGACGCGCAGCGGACCGCGCGGCGCGCGAGCGCTCGATCGACGAGCTCGGTGAAGACGCCGGCTTCGGCGACGTCGAGCACACGCCCGAGCGCATGGCGCACCTGCGCGAGGAGCGCGTGCTCGTGGACAAAGCCCTCAACGCGCTCTCGCCCGAACACCGCGAGGTCCTCGTGCTCCGCGACGTCGAAGGCCTCTCGGGCGACGAGGCCGCCGAGCTGCTCGGACTCACGCTCATCGCGCTGAAAGCCCGCCTGCACCGCGCCCGCCTCGCGCTCGCGTGCGAACTCCGAATCTGTCTCCGAGAGGAGCTGCGTCATGAAGGGTGAACGCATCGTCGCCGGTCTCGCGTGCAGCGCCGTGCTCGCCCGCCTCTCCGACTACCTCGACGGCGAGCTCGCGCCCGACGAACGCGCCCAACTCGAGGCCCACGTCCGCGACTGCGACCACTGCGCCCGCTTCGGCGGCGTCTTCGCCAACCTGATCCGCACGCTGCGCCACCACTTGACGCACTCGTCGCACCCAACGCACCCAGCGCACCCAACGCACCCAGCGCAGCCGGCGAACCCAACGCACCCGCCTCCCCCGAGCACGCGCGTCCGACACCTCCTCGACCACCTCGACGACCCGGCCTGACGCCCGACACCTCTTCCCTCTTCGAGCAGAACTCCGCGCTCGCACTCGGCCGGTCCTCCGGCCGAGTGCGAGTGCGGAGTCTGGGATGCGGAGCACCCACATGTGCGCCTTGGCGCGCAGTCTCCGTCGCCTCCCATCTCCCTCCCGCGCTCCCGACCGACACCGGCGCCGTGTCCACCCAGTCGAAGGGATGCAACCCCACCCACCACACGTCAGGATGAGCGCGACATGAAGCGCTTCTCCCCCCTCGCCCTGCTCCTCGCCCTCCCCTTCGCCGCCTGCACCAACGCCGGCACCGCACCCGCGCGCAACGGAGCCTCCACCCGCTCGCCCGACATCGCGCGCGACGACTTCCTCCCACCTCTCGAGCACGCCGTCTCCGTGCGCGACGGCCGCACGGGCGAGCGACTCACGTGGGACGAGCTCCTCACGCGCCTCGCCCCCTCCCACGCCGTCTTCCTCGGCGAAACCCACATCGACGAGACGACCCACCGCGTCGAACTCGGCGTCTACGAAGGCCTGCTCGCGCGTCGCAAGCAAGTCGTCCTCGCGATGGAGATGTTCGAGCGCGACGTGCAGGGCGCCGTCGACGCCTACCTCGCCGGCACGATCGACGAGCCGACGTTCCTCGCACGTTCGCGCCCGTGGTCGAACTACAAGACCGCCTACCGGCCGATGATCGAGCTCGCGAAGGCGAAGCGCGCGCCCGTCGTCGCCTCGAACTTCCCCGCCACGCTGCGCTCGAAGGTCTCGGCCGAGAAGGGCGGCTTGAAGGCGCTCTCCGCCGAGGAGCGCGCGTTCGCGCCGAAGGAACTCCTCGCGAACACCCCGGGCTACTGGCGCCGCGTCGACAACGCGATCCGCGGTCACGTCGGCATGATGGGCCCGCGGCCCGCGGCCGACGATCCGCGCCTCCTCGACACGCAGTCCTTGTGGGACAACACGATGGGCGAGTCGTGCGCGCTCGCCCTCGACCGCCATCCCGGCGCGCTCGTCGTGCACGTGAACGGCGGCTTCCACAGCGAGTACTGGGACGGCACCGCGCGCCAGCTCGCGCTGCGCAAGCCGAACGCGAAGGTGAAGACCGTCGCGATCGTGACGAGCTCGAACCCGCAGTCCGAAGACGTCGCGGGCCTCCCCGTCGCCGACTACGTCGTCTTCGCGCACGAGCGCGCGCAGGACGTCAACGAAGGCACCTATTCCGTCTTCACCGCACGCCAGCTCCAGTACCGCGTGAACGTGCCGCACGGCGCGCGCGAGAAGCTCCCGCTCCTCGTCTGGCTCGGCGACGACGGCGAGAGCGCGGAGGACGCGATGGAGCTCTGGAAGGCGCGCCTCGGCGACGCGTGCGTCCTGCTCGTCGTCGAAGCGCCGTACCGTGAGACGCAGGAGGACCTCTCGATCGGCGGCCGCTGGTACTGGCCCGACTCGTTCCGCGAGGACCTCGGCGCGCTGCGCCCCGGCATCGCGGAGATCTACGGCTACGCGCTGCGCCACTTCCCCGTGGACCCGAAGCGCGTCGTGCTCGCGGGTGAGGGCACGGGCGCGACCGTCGTCGCGTCGAGCGTGCTCCTGACCGATGGCCTCGGGGTGACGGGCCTCGCGCTCGGGCCGACGCGCTACACTTCGCTCAAGGACTTCCCGCTCCCGCTGCCCGAGCTGCGCGGCGACCTGCCGAAGACGAAGAAAGCGCTGCGCGTCTTCGCCGCGGGCGGCGACATGGAGTGGTGGAAGGGCGAGCTCGCGGAGTACACGGGCGTCGGGCTCGAGAACTCGCTCGCCGAGCTCGCGCCGCTCGTGCGTGACGGCGTCCACGACGACGCGCGCGACGAACTCGACCTCGAGAACGCGGTGCGGACGGCGCTCGGGCTCGCCGCGCGTGTCGTGAAGGACGATGCGCCGCGGCGCTTCCTCGTCGTCGGCGAGAGCGTGCGCGCGCGCAGCTGGGGACGGCTGCTCGCTCAGGACTACCTCGCGAAGGGCGAACTCGTGGCGCTGTGGCGCGGACTCTGGGACCTGCCGCCCGGGACGTCGAACGTCGGCGGCGCCGAACGCATCACACCGCCCGTCGACGCGAGCGCGTTCGCCGCGGGCGCCGCGCTCCCCCGCGCTCCCGGTCCGTTCGGCGGAACGACGGTGATCGTGCTCCCCGACGACCTCCCGCAAGCGGAGCGCGACGCGTGGACGGAACTCCAGAAGAACGACCCGCTGAACAAGTCGAGCCGCTTCCACCGCTTCGTGCTCGCAGCGCAGTCGGGCGAGCGCGCGCTGCCCGTCGTTCTCGAGGAGCTCATCGCGAAGAACCGCAAGAACGTCCTCGTCGTCCCCGCGCGCTGGTGCGCCGACGGCGACGAGCTGCGCGCGCTGAAGAAGCTCGCGCGTCCGTTCGAGAACATGATGACGCTCCACTGGCGGCCGGGCCTGGGCGGAGTGCGCGCCGCGAGTCCGCATTGAGCGGCGATCGCATCCTGGACGGTCGAGCACGCGTCCTTCGCTCTTCGCCGCGCGCACAGGCGTCCTCGATGCCGTCGTGTCGGCGCGCTGGAGGTCGACTTGCCGCGTGAGGTGCTCCACCTCGGTCCCGACGACGCGCGCCGCGTGCCGTGGAAGAACGGGCGCGGCGTGACGGAGGAGCTCGTGCTCTTCCCCGACTACGCATCGTTCGAACGCGGCGACTTCGACTGGCGCGTGTCGAAGGCCGCGGTCGACGCCGACGGCGCGTTCTCGTCCTTCCCCGGCTTCGAGCGCATCCTCGTGGTGACGCGCGGCGAAGGGCTCGTGCTGACGCACGGCGACGAAGCGTCGCGCGCACGGCTGCGCGCGCTCGATCCGTATCGCTTCTCGGGCGACTGGAGCACCGTGGGGACGCTCGTGCGCGGCGCGGTGAGCGACTTCAACGTGATCTTCCGCCGCGACGTGGTCGAGGCGCAGGTCGAGGTGCTCCGGCTCGGACGACGGCGAGCCCTCGAAACCGCGGATGCGCCGCACGTCTTCGTGCACGCGCTCGCGGGCGGCGTGACCGCGCGCGTCACGGGCGAAGAGGAGCCGTTCGAGCTCGACGAAGGCGACAGTCTGTGGGTGCGCGAAGCCCGCGCGTCCGAGGAGCTCGAGCTCGCCGGCGCGTCGGAGGGATGCGTCGTGCTGCTCGTGCGAGTTGGGCCGTCGAGAGGGTGAGGCCGCGGCGCGGAGCGGGTATCCTCCGCTCCATGACCAGCGCCCTCCGTCCGTCCGTCGTCCTGTCCGCCGTCTGCCTGCCCCTCGCCGCGTGCGCTTCGTTGCACGATGCCCCGAGTGTCGCCAGCTTGCCCCCGACGGCGAGTGCGGCATCGTCCTCCGCGGCCGCGCCTTCGGTCGCCTCGCCGCTCGGCGCCGCGATCGACGCACGCCTGAAGACGACGGAAGCGAAGTTGATCGAGTGGCGGCGGCACCTGCACCAGCACCCCGAGCTCTCCAACCGCGAGGTCGAGACGTCGAAGTTCGTCGCGGAGCGCTTGCGCGAGATGGGCCTCGAACCGCGCACCGGCGTCGCGAAGCACGGCGTCGTCGCCGTGATCCGCGGCGGCAAGCCCGGGCCGGTCGTCGCGCTGCGCGCGGACATGGACGCGCTCCCCGTGAAGGAGGAGGTCGACGTGCCGTTCAAGAGCACCGCGACGAGCACCTACGACGGCAAGACCGTCGGCGTCATGCACGCGTGCGGCCACGACACGCACGTCGCGATGCTCCTCTCCGCCGCGGACGCGCTCGTGTCCGTGAAGAACGAGCTCACGGGCACCGTCGTCCTGATCTTCCAGCCCGCGGAGGAGGGCGTTCCGCGCGACGAGTACCCCGCCGGCGCCGAGCTCATGGTCTCCGAGGGCGTGCTCGAAAACCCGAAGGTCGATGCGATTTTCGGCCTGCACGTCTTCGCGAGCCAGCCCGCTGGGGTCGTCGGCTGGTGCAAGGGCCCGATGCTCGCTGCCGCCGACAAGTTCGAGATCATCGTGAACGGCCACCAAACGCACGGCTCGAAGCCCTGGGCCGGCATCGACCCGATCGTGATCGGCAGCGAGATCGTGAGCACGCTTCAGACGATCGTGTCGCGCGATCTCGACCTGACCCACGAGCCCGCCGTCGTCACCGTCGGCGTCTTCGACTCCGGCGTGCGCAACAACATCATCCCGGACAAGGCGCGGCTCGTCGGCACGCTGCGCACGTTCGACGACGCGATGCGCAAGGAAGTGCACGAACGCGTCACGCTGATCGCGCAGAGCGTCGCCGCCGCGCACGGCACGACCGCGGACGTCCACATCGAGACGGGCTACCCCGTCACCGCGAACGACGTCGCGCTCGTGGACCGCATGCTGCCGACGCTCGAACGCGCGGCGCCGGGCTCCGTCAAGCCGATCCGCAAGATCACGGGCGCCGAGGACTTCTCGTTCTTCGCCCGCAAGGTGCCCGGGATGTTCGTCTGCCTCGGCATCACGCCGCTCGCGGACGTCGAGAAGGCCGACTCGAACCACTCACCGCGCTTCTACGTCGACGAGAGCGCGCTCCCGACCGGCGCCCGCGTGATGGCGCACCTCGCGGCGGACTACCTGGCGGGCGGCCGCTGACGCGCGGCGCGTCAGCGCCACTCCGCGGCCTTGTCCGGCTTCCCCCACGCCGTGTAGAGGTCGAACAGCAGCGTGCGGGCGCGCTTCTGCGCTTCCTCGCTCGCCGTCGAGTCCTTCGCAGTCCGACGCTGGAGCTCGAGCGCGAGCGGCTCCGCCTCCGTGTACCGCGCGAGGCGATGGAGCGTGGAGGCGCGGTAGAAGAGCGAAGCGCGCGTGGCCGGCGCATCGGGGCCTTGCAGCTTCTCGCGCAGCTCCTGCGCGCGCTCGAACCACGCGAGCGCTCCGGCGTCGTCCTTCGACTGCGCCAACGCCGCGCCGATCTGATGTAGGACGTAACCGGTCTCCGCGTCCTCGCGGTTCGCTTCGCGCAGGCCGGCGAGTGCGGCCTGGTACGCAGCCGCGGCGTCCGCCCAATGCTCGAGCTTCATGTGCGCGTTCCCCACCTCGACCGCGCAGGTGACGGCGAAAGGATGCGGGGCGCCCAACGACCGCCGCAAGCGCTCGAGCGCGTCCTGGAACAACGTCAGCGCCTCGGCGACGTCCCCCTTCCCCTTGAGCACCATCGCGAGGTTGAAGGTCGACTTCGCGACGTCCGGGTGTGCGTCCCCGAGCACGCGCTGGCGGAGCTCGAGCACGTCGCGCCCGATCTCCTCCGCCCCGGCGTAGTCGCGGCGCGAATAGAGCACGTTGCCCAGGTTCTCCCGCACGATCAACGTGAACGGGTGCTCGGGGCCGAGCGCTTCCGAGCTCGTCTCGGCGAGCTCGCGATACGCGGCCTCCGCCTCGTCGTAGCGCGCGAGCACTCGCAGTGCGCCCGCGATGGAGTTCAGCGAGTCCAGCGTGGAGCGATGCGCGGGTCCAAGGGTCCGCTTCTGCGCTTCGAACACGCCGCGGTGGAGCGCGAGCACTTCTTCCCCGCGTTTCGGATCGGTGATCGACTCCGCGAGGTTGTGCCGGGCGAGCAACGTGTCGGGATGATCTCCACCGAGCTTCGACTCGAGGATCTTCAACGCCTCCTCGAACGCGACCTCGGCCTCCCGCATGCGGCCGGAGCCGTGAAGCAGCGTGCCGAACGTCCCGAGCACGCGCGCCACCGAGGGATGGTCGGCGCCGAACACTTCGCGCATCACGGGCACGAGCTCGTCGAGCTCCGTCTCGCTCTCCTTCGGGCGCCCGGCGCGGAAGAGCGCAAGCGCCAGGTTCGCGCGTGAGCGCAGCGTCTCCGGATCTCGCGCGCCGACCGTGTGCTCGCGGCGTTGCACCACGTGCTCGAAGCCTTCGACCGCGTCCGCGTAGCGTCCCGTGTCGAGGTCGAGGTTCGCGAGGTTGTTCTCCGCCGTGATCACGTTCGGGTCGTTCGGCGAGAGCGCTTCGTCCTGCGCGGCGATCACGGCTTCGTACTGGCGGCGCGATTCCATCGTCCGTCCGGAGCGGCTCAGCGCGAGCGCGTAGTCGTTCAACAACGCCAGCGTCCCCCGGTGCTTCTCCCCCAAGATCTGACGCGCGATCGGAAGCGACTTCCGGTAGAGCTCGAGCGCTTCACGGAACTTCCCGAGCTCGACCAGCACGCCCGCGAGCTGCGTGCGGGACTGGAGCGAAAGCTCCGCGCGCTCGCCCAAGGAACGCTCGCGGAGCTCGAGCGCGCGCGTGAAGTTCACGCGCGCCGGCTCGTGCACGCCGAGCTTCGAGTAGCTCATCCCGATCGTCATGCGCAGCGCGGACTCGACCTCCGGAGCAAGCCCGCGCAGCCCCAGCGTCAGCGCGGCGCGGTCGAGCACGGTCTTCATCGTCACGTCGACACCTTGGTGCTCGGGAGCGAGCGCCGCGAGGACGTCGTCGTTCAGGAAGGCGTTGGTCTCCTGCGCGATCGCGGCCTGCCGTCGCGCCTCGAGCGCGCTGGCATCCGCCTCCACGCGGCGGTCCTCGGCGAGCTTCGCGCTGGATTCCGCCTGGACGCGGCGCTCTTCGGCGAGCTTCGCGCTGGACTCCGCTTCGGCGCGGCGCGTCTCCGCGAGCTCGGCGCTGGCTTCGGCTTGCACGCGGCGGCTCTCGGCCAGCACGGCGTTGTGATCCGATTCCTTGCGACGAGTCTCCGCGAGCTCAGCGTTGTCGCGCGCTTCCCCCATGAACACGAGGCTCGCGACGAGACCTGCGATGAGCGCGAGCACACCGCCCGCCATGGCCGCGGCGAGGGGCCGGTTGCGGCTTACCCACTTCTTCGCCTCGGCGACGGCGCCGGTCTCGAACGCGTGGACCACGCGGTCTTCGAGGAACGCGCGCAGATCCTCCGCGAGCGCGAGCATGTCCGCGTAACGCTGGGATCGGTCTCGCGACATCGCCTTCTCGCAGATCGCGACGAGCTCGGGCGGAGCGCCGGGCGCCAGGTCTTCGATGCGCTCGGGCGGCCCTTCGAGGACGAGTTCCCAGATTCGCCGCGCGCTGCGACGCTCGGTGCGCGAAATGTACGGCGCGACCCCGGTGAGCAGGTGATAGAGCATGGCGCCGACTGCGTAGACGTCGGCGCGCTCGTCGAGCTCCGATAGAGCACCGCGCGCTTGCTCGGGCGACATGTAGCTCGGCGTACCGATCACGTCGCCGTCGACGGTGCGCAAGGAATCGTCGCCGTGCGCGCGCGACGCGGCGCGGCGATCGGTCTCGATGTGCTCCGCAGCGTCCGCGTGGGGCAGAACGGCGCTCTCCTCGGCGACGCTCTTCGCACCGTACGCGGCGCGCGGTCCGGAGCCGACGCCCGCCGCGGCGACGCGCACGTCGTGGCGGTCGACTCGGTCGCGCACGCGCGCGAGTCCCCAGTCCATCACGTACACCTCGCCGAAGCGCCCCACCATCACGTTGGCGGGTTTCAGATCGCGGTGCACGACGCCCTTCGAGTGCGCGTAGGCCATCGCCTCGCAGACCTTCAGCAACACGCCGAGCGCGCGCGTCGTGGTCCAGCCTTCCTCGCCCTTCGAGGCGAGCGCGTAGATCGCTTCGAGGTCGCGCCCGCGGACGAGGCGCATCGTGAAGTAGACCTGTCCGTTCGGGTCGAGACCGAGCTCGTGGACCGGCACGATGCACGGATGATCGAGCTGTCCGGTGACCTGCGCTTCTTCCAGGAACCGTGCGAGGACCGCCGGGTCCACCGTGCGCGCGGACGAGCCGGGCGCGCCCGTCTCGCGATCGAGCACGACCTTCATCGCCAGGCGGCGCCGCAGGTCGGCGTCGTACACGTCGAGGATCGCGCCCATGCCGCCGCGCGCGATCTCGCCGCGAACGGTGTAGCGAGACGCGCTCTGCCCGCGCGCTCCGAGGCGGTCGATCACGCCCGTCGCGCTCGGCATGTTCGAGGCCGTGGCCTCGCGCTCCGGCGCGCCTTCGAGCTCGACGCACGGATCGACCTCGGCGCCGAAGCGCTCCCGCAATCGCGCGGCAATGGACGGGGACGTGGGCTCGACCGGGATTTCGTCAGGAACCGACATGCGTCGAGCATGCTACGCGGCTCCGCTCGAGGAGCGGAACCCCGCGTCGACGGATGTCGCCCTGGGCGCGGTCGAAACCGATGCGCGTCGGCTCGTCCGGGTGGTACGAGCGCGACCGCGTCGCATGGTGCGACGCGGTCGCGAAGGAGGATCCGGAGCGCCGCGACGCCTCCCGAGCCCGACGTATGGGATCGTCGAGGGTCGGGCGGAACGCGGCGCGGCCGATCAGGGCGTCCAGGTCACGGCGACGCCGTTCGTTCGGTTGCTCGTCGCCGGCGGGCAGAACGCCGGCGCAGGGTTGCGGTAGAAGCACTGGTAGTAGTACGTGCCGCCGAGCGGGTTCACGCCGCCGCGCACGCTGATCGTCGGATCGCCGGGTGCGGGGAAGACGCTCGCGCCGCCCGCAACGCCCTGCGTCTCGAGGCGCACGATCGAGCCCGTCACGCACCCGAGGCCGTCGTCGACGATCACGGGCGCCTGCTGCGCCGTGCCTTGGAAGAACACGCACACGCCGCCCGTCATGCTGAGGGCGTCGAGGCGCACGGTGTCGTTGCTCACGCTGCCGTTCCCCGTCCCGACGAGCTGCCCGCCCGACGTGTACACCGAGTTCGCGCAGCCGTGGCCCGCGTCACCGTTGTTGCCGCACGGGCACGCCGTCGTGGAGCCGTCGCCCGCGCACAACACGCTGAAGGACGAGTTGCCCGGCACGTCGCCGGTCGTCGTGATGTCGTTCGGGATGCCGGGCTTCCACAGACCGAGCGTCAAGATGCCCGTCACCGGCGCGACGTCCGCGTCGAAGCGGAAGTTGTAGGTCGTGCCCCACCGGATCGCGTTCGCGTTGTTGTCGAACGCCTGCGGCGTGCACGCCCACGTCACGCGACCCGGCTGCACGTTGCCCACCCAGTCCGTGCCGTTGAACGTCGCGTTCCCGTTGCCGTCGCCGTCGTGGTAGGCGATGTCGTGGAAGCCGACGTTCGTGACCGTGGCGGCCTGCGGCAGCGGAACCGCGAACGAGCCGACGTTGCGGTCGGCGTTCATGTTGTAGACGGCGTACTCGTAGTGCCACGTGCCGCCGCCGAGGTCCGTCGCCTTCGAACCGACGACGAGCAGGCCGTCGCCCGGGATCTGGACGTCGTTCAACGTGACGCCCGCCTCGGCGACGGCCCAGGCGCGAATCGCGGGCTGCGCGCGGTTCGTCGGGCCGGTGAACGCGAGGCTGAACTCGGTCGTGCCGGAGCAGCTCATCTCGCGCCACGACGCGTTGTTGTTCTGGTTGCCCGCGGCGGCGTCGTCGGGTGTCACGTAGTGACCTTCGCCGAAGAAGCGCGCGGTCGTCGCCGGGCTCGTCGCTTCGAGCGAGCCGACGGGCATCTGGCAGCGCCGAGCGATCGCGCCCACGAAGGGCGGGCTCGCAGGCGGGTACGGGAACACGCCGGTGTGCGCGTTCACCTGCCAGTTCGGGCCGGCGCTCGGCTGGTTGCCGTTCAAGCCCGAGCCGTAGGGATCGGAGCACCCGACGCCGAGCCCGCCTCCGCCGCCTTGGCACGTGCAGCACAGGCTGCCGTTCACCGCCGCGAACGCGTGCTTCAACCACGACGCGCCGAGCTGCTCCATGCGGCCCGCGCCGTTGACGACCTTGTACTTGTAGACGTTCTGGCGGATGACCGGGTGGTTCGGCGTGCTCGCGACCCACTGCAGGACCTGCGTGCCGACGTTGCACGAGGTCGTCCCGAGCGCGACCGCGTCGATGCCACCCGACGAGGTGACGTTGAGCACGTCGATCATCTCGCCGACGATCACGTCGGGGCCCGTGTTCGTCCCGCACGGAGGCGGCGGCACGATCGTGCCGAGCGTGAAGTTGCCGACGCCGCCGGCCGCGTTCGGGAACGTGCCGAGCTGGATCGTGTACGTGTTGCCGGCGACCGCGGCGAAGTTCAGGCGCGACTGCAGTCCGCACGAGTCGTCGTTGCAGACGATCGGCGGCGTGGTCGGGCATCCGCTGCCCGCGTAGACGGCGACCTTCGAGTCCATCGTCGTCCCGCACGTCGCGAGCTCGACCTGGTCCGTGACGTTCGACGTCCACGTGAACCAGACGTCGCGCTGGATCGCGGTGCTGCCGAAGAAGAGGCAGGTGGCGTTCGACTGGCCTTGCGTGCCTGTCGTCGCCGTCGTGTTGTTGAAGGGGAACGAGCCGACGCCGGCGATCGCCTGGGCGGTCGTGCAGTCGTCCGAGCCCTGCGCCAGCGCCGTGGCGGAGAGCACGAGCGCGCCGACGAAGGCGCGCACGACAAAGGGGGAGCGGTGCATGGGGTTCTTCTCCTCGATGGGGTCGCGATCGATCGCTGGGTTGCCAGGTCGGGATCCCTAGTGGTCGAGATCGAGTCGGCTACCGGTGTGTCCGGATTTCGGGGGCGGAGCGCGGACCGGTGGTGGGCCTGCACGGTCGGAGTGCAGGGGGAGCGGGGTCGGTCGGGCCGCGGCCCGTCCCCGCACCGAGCTGCGATCCTCGGCCGCGAAACGGAGCGCGGCCAGGCCGGAGCAAGCTCCAACCCAGCCGCGTTCGATGGCGTGGCGCGCAGCGCGGGCTGGGTCGAATGGTGTCTCCACCCAGCACAGCACGAGCCGCTGCGATCAACCTGTCACCTCAGGGAGTCGACAGGTTCACCCAGGTCACGGGGCCCACGTGATGACCACACCGTTCGTGCGGTTCGACGTCGCGGGCGGGCAGAACGCCGCGACCGCGTTGCGGTAGAAGCACTGGTAGTACCGCGTCCCGCCCGCACCCGGCAGCGCGCCGCGCACGCTGATCAGCGGGTCGCCGACCTGCGGGAACGAGCTCGCGTTCGACGCGACCGACTTCGTGCCGAGGCGGATGACCGAGCCCGTCACGCAGCCCAGGCCGTCGTCGACGACGACCGGCGCCTGCTGCAGCGTGCCTTGGAAGAACACGCACGTGGCGCCCGTCATGCTCGACGCCGAGAGCAGCGCGGTGTCCGCCACGACGCTCGCCGTGCCCGAGCCCGCGAGCAGAGCGCCCGACGCGAAGGTCGAGTTCGCGCAGCCGCGCCCCGCCGTGCCGTTGTTGCCGCAGGGGCACGCCGTGCCCGAGCCGTCGCCGAGGCAGAAGTTGCTGAACGCGGAGGCGCCCGGCACGTCGCCCGTCGCGGTCATGCTCGCGGGCGAGCCCGTCTTCCACAGGCCGAACGTCGTCACGCCGCTCGTCGGAGCGACGTTCGCGTCGAAGCGGAAGTTGTAGAGCGTCCCCCACCGGATCGCGTTCGCGAGCGCGTTCTGCGCCTGCGTCTGGCACGCCCACGACACGGCGCCGCCCGAGAGCGCTCCGACCCAGTCCGTGCCGCTGAAGTTCGCCGAGCCGTTGCCGTCGTTGTCGTGGTAGTTGACGTCGTGGAAGCCGATGTTCGTGACCGTGACGCCGGCCGGGACGGGGACGGAGAACGAGCCGACGTTGCGGTCGGAGTTCAGGTTGTAGACCGCGTACTCGTAGTGCCACTGGCCGCCGCCGAGGTTGGTCGCCTTCGAGCCGACCGTGATCAGGCCGTCCCCGGGGACCTGGACGTCCGTCAGGGTCACACCGCTCTCCGCCACGGCCCACGCGCGGATCGCCGGCAGCTGGCGCTGCGTCGTGCCCGTGAAGGTGAACGAGCCGGACGCGCAGGTCATCTCGCGGTACGACGCGTTGTTGTTCTGGTTGCCCGCGGCCGAGTCGTCGGCCGTGACGTACTGACCTTCACCGAAGTAACGCGTGCCCGTGCCCGTGTTCTCGACGTCCGTCGTGGCGATCTGGCAGCGGCGCGCGACCGCGCCGGACACCGCGACGTTGCCCGGAGGGTAGGTGAACACGCCCGTATGGGCGTTGATCAACCAGTTGGGCTCGGGGTTCGTCTGATCGCCGTTGAGGCCGGCCCCGTACGGATCGGAGCACCCGACGCCGAGGTGCGAACCGTCGCCGCCCGGCAGGCAAGTGCAGCACAACGAGTTCTGGAGCGAGGAGAAGGCGTTCTTGCACCACGAAAGCCCGACCTGCTCGAAGCGCCCCGCGCCGCTGATCACCTTGTAGCGGTACGCGTTCTGACGGATCACCGGGTGCGCGTTCGTGTTCGCGATCCAGTTGGCGACCGCGGTGCCGAGGTTGCACGACTCGGTGCCGATCGCGATCGCGTCGATCCCTCCGACCGGCGCGACGTTCAGGATGTCGAGCAGGTCTCCGGTGATCACGTCGGGGCCCGAGCTCGGGCCGCACGGCACCGGCACTCCGAGCGTGAACGTGCCGGAGAACGTCTGACCCGCGGTGAACGCTCCGACCTGGAGCATGTACGACGTACCAGACGTGGCGCTGAACGCGACCGTCGACTGGAGGCCGCACGCGTCGTCGTTGCACCCGACGAGGTTCACCGCCGCGGGGCAGGCGCTCGCCTGGTACACCGCGAGGACCGTGTCGATCGACGAGCCACCGCACGTCGCCATGGAGAAGAGGCCCGACGAGGGCGCCGTCCACTTGAACCAGACGTCGTTGTGCGCGGTCGGACAGGTGCCGCTCTGCTGCGCGCTGTCCGTCGCGCCCGTCGTCACGACGTTGAAGGTGCCCGTACCCGCGATGACCGTCGCCGTGGCGCAGTCGTTCGAGCCCTGCGCCGCGGCCGAGACCGCGATCGCAAGGACGCCGGCGGCCGTCGTCAGGCCGCGGAGGAGAGAGGTGTGCATCGGTGTGAGGTTCCTGGGAGGTCTTGGATGGCCGTGGAGAGCGCGAGGCAAGGCGGTCGGGGGCCGCTCCGGCAGTCCGGAACACCCGCGGGCACGAGGAAGACCGCCCGACGACCCGGTCACGAAGGTCCTGAGACGGAAGGCGCGCCAACGAGGTTCCACCCGCCGCGAGCCGCCCCCACCACCCAACCCGGCCCAGTGCCGCCACCCCCAGCCCGCTGACCCCGGCCCACCCCCACCCCTTCATCCCCCTCCTTGATGACAGGCCCTGATGCCCCCCGATCCCTGCCGGGCCCTCGCATGCCGCGCGCCCCTCTGCACAAATCCTCCGCGCCACACGCACCCTCCCCACCCCCTCCCTCGCTCGATGCTGAGAGCCCCTTAGAACCCCGCGCGAGCCCGGGCCGGTCCTCCGGCCCGGGCTCGTGCGGGGTCCGTGATGCGAAGCACACGCGTGTGCTCCTTGGCGTCCCTTCCCCCGTGATCGCCCCATCCGGGAATTGCGCTCCCGACCGACCCCAATCCCACCTCCCCTCGGGCCGCCCCGCCCCCCCCCCTGTCATCTTCCCCCCACCCCACACTCGCACACCGCCCGCTCCTACGTACTGCTACGTACCCCCCATGCTCGAAGCCAAGCAGCTGACGAAGCGCTTCCAAGACCGCGTCGCCGTGAACGGACTCGACCTGCGCGTCGCCCCCGGCGAGATCTACGGCCTCCTCGGACCCAACGGCGCCGGCAAGACGACCACGATCAACCTCTTCCTCGGGTTCCTCTCCCCGGACGGCGGTTGCGCGGTGATCGACGGCGTCGACGTCGCCGCGGACCCGGTCGGCGCGCGGCGCAAGCTCGCGTACATCCCCGAGCAGGTCGCGCTCTACCCGCGGTTCACGGGCGTCGAGAACCTCGAGTACTTCAGCGCCCTCGGCGGACGCTCGCACACGCCGAACGAGCTCTACGAGCTGCTCGAACGCGCCGGGCTCCCGCGCGCCGCGGCCGATCGGCGCGTCGGGACCTACTCGAAGGGGATGCGGCAGAAGGTCGGCGTCGCGCTCGCGCTCGCGACGGGCGCCAAGGTGCTGCTCCTCGACGAGCCCACGTCCGGCCTCGACCCCGCGGCGAGCCACGACTTCTCCCAGCTCTTGCGCCGGCTCGCGAAGGAGCAGGTCGCGATCCTGATGGCGACGCACGACCTCTTCCGCGCGCGCGAGGACGCGACGCGCGTCGGCATCCTGATCGGCGGCAAGCTCGCGGCCGAGTACTCGCGCAGGGAGCTCGAGAAGGCCGACCTCGAGAAGCTCTATCTGGAGCGCCTGCGAGCATGATCGCGCGCATCGCCAGGAAGGAGTTCGTCGACGCGTGGCGCGACGGACGATTCCGCGTCGGGGCCGTGCTCATGGCCCTCTTGCTCGTGACGGCGTCGCTGCTCGCGTGGAAGCAGACCGAGCGCGCCGCGACCGAGCGCGCCGCGGCGGCGGCGCTGGAGCGCACGAACTGGCTCGAGCAGGGCGAGAAGAACTCCCACTCGGCGGGTCACTACGGAGTGAACGTCTTCAAGCCCGTGTCGCCGCTCGGGCTGTTCGACCGCGGCATCGAGCCGTTCGTCGGGACGACGCTCTTCCTCGAAGCGCACCGCCAGAACCAGGCCTCCTTCGTGCCCGCGCAGGACGCGACGTCGATGCGGCGCTTCGGCGAGCTCACGGCGTCGACAGGGCTGCAGCTCCTCGCGCCGCTGCTCGTGATCTTGCTCGCGTTCGGCTGCATCGCGGGCGAGCGCGAGCGCGGGACGCTGCGACAGGTGCTGAGCCTCGGCGTGTCGCCGCGCGCGCTCGTGCTCGGCAAGACGCTCGGGCTCGGCGCGGCGCTCGCGAGCTTGCTCGTCCCGATCGGCGTCGCGGGCGCGCTCCTCTTCACGCGGCTCGACACGGATCACGTCGACGGGCTCGGCGGGCGAGCAGCGGGCCTCGCGCTCGCGTACGGGTTGTTCCTCGGCACCGTGCTCGCGCTCAGCGTCACCGTGTCGGCGCTCGCGTCGAGCGCGCGCAACGCGCTCGCCCTGCTGCTCACGCTGTGGGCCGGAGCGTGCATCGTCGCGCCGCGCCTCGTCACGGACACCGTGCACGACGCGCTACCGACGCCGACGCTGGCCGAGTTCGAGCTGGAGATGAACCAGGACCTCCAGAGCGGTCTCGACGGCCACGACCCGCGCAGCAAGCGGCTCGAGGAGTTCGCGCAGAAGACGCTGAAGGAGCACGGCGTCGCGAACGTGATGGAGCTCCCCTTCAACTTCCAAGGGCACGTCATGCTCGAGAGCGAGCGCATGGCCGGCGAAGTGTTCGACCACCACTTCGGCACGTTGTGGGACCGCATCGAGGAGCAGGACCGCGCGGTGACCCTCGCGGGCGTCGTGTCGCCGCTCCTCGCGCTGCGTTCGGCCTCGATGGCGCTCGCGGGCACCGACTTCGCCCACCACCGGCACTTCTCCACGGCGGCGGAGCAGCACCGACGTGAGTTCGTGCGCGTGCTCAACGAGGACTTGAAGCGCAACGCGAAGCCCGGCGACCACGGCTACGTCGCGGGCCGCGCGCTCTGGGAGTCGCTCCCCGAGTTCCGGCTCGCCGCGTTCCCCGTGGAGCGCGCCGTCGAGCGCGCGGGCCTCGGGCTCGCGCTCCTCGCGGGCTGGTTCCTCGCCGCGTGCGCGGCGCTCTTCTTCGCGGCCGGACGGCTGCGGGTGTCCGTCGCATGAAGCTCTTCGCGCGCGAACTGCGGCTCCTCCTGCGCGACCGCGCGGCGTGGGCGCTCGTCCTCCTGTTCGCCGGCGTGCTCGCATACGCGCTCTGGAACGGCGCCGACCTCGCGCGCCGCCAGCGCGACACTGCCCGAGCGATCGAGCAGAGCACGGCCGCCTTCGACAAGCAGGTGCGCGAGGTGCTCGGCGTCCAGGCGATCGATCCGCGACAGCTCGCGCGACAGCCGCTCACGGCGTCGTTCACGCCCGCGCCGCTGCCGCTGTTGGCCTCGGGACAAGCCGACCTCGCGCCCATGCACGAGTCGGTCAGCCTCTTCCGGCTCGAACAACCGTCCGACGCGCGCGTGGAGATCGAAAACCCGTCGCGACTGCTCGCGGGCCGCTTCGACCTCGCGTTCGTGCTCGTGTGGCTCTTCCCGCTCTTCCTCCTGGCGCTCGCGTACGACCTGATCGCGGGCGACCGCGAGAGCGGCACGCTGCGCATGGTGCTCGCGCGCGGCGTCGCGCCGTGGAAGTGGATCGCCGTGCGCGCGATCGCGCGCGGAGCTCCCGTCCTGGCGCTCGCGCTCGCCGCGACGTTGCTGTCGGGGTGGAGCGCGGACGCCGCGGTGGGAGCCCGGCTCGCGTTCGCGTGCGCGGTCGTCCTCGCCTACGGGCTCTTCTGGCTCGCCGTCGCGGCGCTCGTGAACGGCTTCGCGAAGAGCGCAGCCTCGGCCGCGTCCGCCGCGGGCGCGGCGTGGGTCGGGATCGTGCTCGTGATCCCGACCTGGCTCAACGTCCTCGTCGAGTCCCTGCACCCGATGCCGTCGCGGGCGGAGCTCGTCGCCTCCGCGCGCCAGGCCGCCGGCGACGCGGAACGCCGCGGGAGCGAGCTCTTGAGCTCGTTCTACAAGGACCACCCCGAGTGGATGCCGCCGGGGATGCAGGCCGACTTCATGCAGCAGCTCCTCGCGCAGCAAGACGAAGTCGGTCGAGCGATCGATCCGGTGCGCGAACGCTTCGCCGCCGAGCTGCGCGACCAGCAGTCGATGGTCGAGACGTGGCGCTTCCTCTCGCCGGCGATCGCGACGCACGAGGCGCTCACGGACCTCGCCGGAACGGGCTACTGGCGCACCGAGGCCTTCCGCGCGCAAGTCGCCGCGTTCAAGCAGAGGGTCGAGGACTTCTACGCGCCGCGGATCCACGGCAACAAGCCGATCACGAAGGACGATCTCGCCGCTCTGCCGCGCTTCACGTTCGCGGAGGAACCCGATGCGGCGTGGCAGGGACGCGTGCTCGCATCGATCGCGGGTAAGCTGGGACTCGTGATGCTCGTGCTCCTGATCGCGCTCCGGCGCATCAGCGCGCGCGTGCTCGCGGTCTCCAGCGCATGAACGCCCCGATCCACACGTCCTGGTCGCGCCCGAGCGTCGTGCTGCTCGTCGCGGTCGCGACGCTCGCGACGGCGTTCGCCTTCCAGCAGCCCGCGGGCCCCGCGCGCTCCGCGCAGTACACCGCGCGCTGCCGCAACGTGCCCGCGTGTCCTTGGCCCGCCGAGCCGCCATCGTCCGCCACGAACCTGACCGCGGTCGAAGGCCCCGGAACCAACGACTTCCACGAGGACCTGAGCGGCGCGTACTGGAACCCGGCGCAGCAGGCGCTCTGGCTCTGTCGCAACGGCGGCAGCGGCGGCTCGAAGATCTGGAAGCTCGTGTCGAGCGGCCCGAGCACGTTTCAGGTCGCCACGGTCGCCGGTCAACGCGCCGAGTGGACCGGCTTCGGCGACTGCGAAGCGATCACGCTCGCGACGCTCGCGGAACCGAGCACGCTCTTCACGATCGAGGAGGGGTCGAACTCGATCCAGGAGTGGGATCTGTCGCTCCCGAGCGCCGTCCTGCGCCGCACGTGGAACCTGAGCGCGTTCGTGCCTGCGTACGCGGGCGGTCTCGGCCTCGAGGCGCTCACATTCGTCCCCGACGCGGCGCTCGTCGCCGGCGGCTTCGTCGGCGCGAACGGACAGCCGCGCGTCAGCACGCAAGGGATGGGGAGCCTCGCGTTCGTCGGCCACCAGAACGGCGGACGCATCTACGTCTTCGACCTGAACCGCGCGACCGGAGCGTTCCAGTTCGTGGGCGCGTACCGCACGAGCGATCCCGAGACGGCGGAGCTCTTCTTCGACCCGAGCCTCGGCGTCCTCTTCGCGTGGCACGGCGACGGACGCAACGACCTCGAAGTGCTCGAGCTCGGCTCGACCGTCGTCGGGAGCGAGCGCCAACTCGATCGCCGCCTCACCTACGACTTCCCCGGAACCGAAAACGTCGAGGGCTTCGCGCTCCAGTGGTCACCCGCAGGCTGCCCCGGCACGCGCGGCGCGTTCGTGACGACCGACGACGGCGGTGCGATCGCGCTGCGTTGGTTCCGACAATTCCCCTGCGGGTTCTGAGCCGTGCGTCGCCCCTCGGGGTCCGCCGTGCCCGTGCTGGGCATCGCGCGGCCGGAGCGCGCGCTCTGGGGCGGGCGAGACCCGTCGGACCCGGCCTCGCGTGCGTGACGGCACCTCGACGCCGCGGGTTCACTTCGCCCACGCGTCGAGTTCTGCATACCAGCGATCCCACTCCGCCTCCGACGAACCGGGTTTCGGCGGCGCGGGCTCGGGTGGTTTCACAACGGCGGTCTGCGTGTACTCGGGGCGCAGCACCGTCGTGTAGCTCCGATTCCCGTATACGCTCGTGGTCTCGTTGAACGCGAAGTACTTGTTGCCGATGCCGGTCGTCGACGCGTTCGCATAGTGATGGAAGAGCTCCCAGGCCGGCGGAAGAGGCGACGGCCCCGCTGGAGAACCGGCGAAGTAGCTCGTCTTCAAGATGCGCAGGCGACGCTCGAGCCGAGGAGTGAGTCCCCCGGCGTACAGGAGTCGATCGAGCTCCGTCCAGGTGAGCTTCCTGGGCTCGGTCGTCGCCACGATCTCCGCGCGCGTGATCGGGTCGAGTCCCTCCGCGAGCGCGAGTGCTTCCTTCGCGCGGCCCGCGTCGCGCGCCTCGAAGCACTGCACGCGGCGCGCCTTCCCATCGGCTTGCGCGGCGTCCATGCCCTTCAGCCGCGCCTCTACGTACACGCGGTGCTGTGCCGGAACGTGCAGGAGGAAGGCCTGCACGAGCCGGCGCGTCGTCGAGAACACTTGCTCGATCGTGTCGTCTCCGCCGACCCCGATCAGCGCGAGCGCGATCACGTCCTCGACGCCCGCGCGCGCGTCCACACGCGCGAGCTCGGCGAATCGCGGCTCGAGGCGCGCGAATAGCGCGTCGTCGCGCTTCCCGTCGGGCGCGAGCGCGTGGACGCGATTCAGCGCGTCCGCGAGGAACTCGGGCCCGCCGGCGGGCCAGCCGCGCTGGAGCAGCCCATCCACGCGCGCCAGACGTTCGACGCGCGCGCTCTCGATCCGCTCTCGCGGTGCGCGCTCGAGCGCGAGTCCGACGGGCCGATGTGCCACGGCCGGGCCCTTCGAACCGAGCCCGCTCCACGCGCCGCCCGCGTCAACGAAGCGGCGCAGCTCGTTGTCGATTTCGACCGCCACGACGCCGTCTTCCTCGACACGGGCCTCGACCCGCGGATCGACGAGCCAAACGCCTGCGCGGCCGAGGACCGCACCGCCCGGGCCGGCCTCGAACACGATCCCGCGCGGGTCCCGCACGCTCACGTTCGCGACGAGCGCGAGCGTGCCGTCGCGCACGCGCGCAAGGGTCCGCGCCTCCTTCTGTCCCACCGCGAGGTTGCTCTCGAGGCCGACGCGCTCGGCTCCGCTCACGATCCCGAGCCCGGCGCCGGCGAGTTGGAGCTCGCGCAACGTCACGTGCGCGCCGCTCACGGTGAGCGTGGAGCTGCCTTGCGCGACTTGAAGCAGGGTCTTGTCCGTGTGCTCTCCGACGATCACGACGTCGCGGGAGAGGACTCCCTCCACGACGTGCACGCCCGGCCCGAGCTGGAGCGTGCGCCCGGGCTCCGCGGCGGCGAGCGCGGCGGAGAGCGTGGGGTGATCGCCTGGAACGCGCAGTGGCGCGAGGTCGTCGCGTCGCGCCACCGGCGCGCGGCCGTGCGCGGTCCAGCCGGGGAGATCGGTCTGGTGCTTGGTCGTGCGTTGGAAGCGACTCGCTTCCGCGGTCACGTCCGCGTTCGCGACGGGCTCGAGGTCGACGATGCGTGTGCGCACGAAACGCGCCTTGGCGCCATCGCCCACATCGGCGACCGCGCGGAGCTTCCCGTCGGAGTACACGTGACCCGCAATGCGGCCGTCCTCGACGACGAGGCGCCCGCTCTTGCCGTCGCAGCGCATCGGCGCGCTGTACGAGACGCTTTGCTTCACGACGCAGCGCAAGAGCTCCGCCTGCGAGAGGTAGAGCCGCAACGGTTCGTCCTTGGCGAGCGGGTTGTCGAACACGCAGCCCTCGAGCCGCGCCGAGGTGAACTCCCCGTCGATGCGCAGCGTGTTGTGGAAGACCGCGTCCTCGAACCACCCGCGGATCGGATCGCGCCGGTCGTAGTTGCCGATCCACAGCGCGCGGCTGGCCTCGATGCGCCGGCCGAGGAGGTCGCCGCTGTCGACCTTCAGGAACGTGTCGACGCGGAGCTCCGCGAGCCGCAGGGAACCGCCAGGTGGAAGCGCGACCCGCACGCTCCCTTGGGCGCCCTTCGCATGGCCGAGCACGGTCGCGTTGCCGAGTCCGATGACGTCCGCGCTCCGCGTCCACGCATCTGGGGCGAAGTGCGTTCCCCGGCCGAGCACGATGCGCCGCGCATGCTCCGGAAGCGCCGTCAGGGCGCGCGCGAGGTCGCGCGCCTCGCACGGAACGCGCACTGCGATCGCGGACGGATCCGGGAGCCATACGACGGGCTCCGTCGCGAAATCGGGGAGCTCGCGCACGGCCGACCAGTCGTGTTGGCCGCGAAACGTCTCGAGCAGGCCGCGCGCCGCGATCGCATCCACGCCGTTCGTCGAAGCATCCGCGAGCCAGCGCTCGGCGGCTCCCGCTCGATCGCCGCGCGCGAGCCGCGCGAAGCCGCTCCACAGTGCGACCCCCGGCGTGTCGTCGAGCAGCGTCCGCGCCGCGCGCGCGAGCTGTACGTCGTCGGGGCGCCGGGCGAGGTCCTCGAGCAGCGGACGCGCGCGCTCGTCGATGCGCTTGGCGAGGACGGCGAGCGTTGCCGCCGACCACAAGCGCGCGTGTTCGTCGGGCTCGCGCAGCGTGCGCTCGATGCGCCTACGCCAACCTTCGATGCGGTCGCCGACGGTGCCGTGCTGGGCCGCGAGGATCTCGGCGATGGCCGGCCAGGCGGCGTGCGGATCCTCGATCGCGAGCTCGCGTCCGGCGATGAGCGCCTCGTCGAGCCGACCGAGGCGGACGAGTGCCCCGACGTAGAGGCGCTCGAGCACCGGATCGCCATGGGCGAGTTCGAGCCCGCGCTCCGCCGCGAGCAACGCGGCCCGCGTGTCGCCGAGCGCGTCGCTGGTCACCGCGCGCATGCGCCATCCGCGGGCGTCCGCGGGTGCGCGGTGCAAGCCGGCGTCGATCGCCGCGAGCGCCAGCGCGGGCTCGCGCCGCAGGTTGCGCCAGCGCGCGAGCTCGAACCACGGCTCCTCCGCGAGCACGTTCGCCGCGCATGCGGCCTCGAGTGCGGCGATCGCTTCCTCGGAACGATCGACGGCGAACTCGGGCACGGCGCGGGCGGCCGCGAGCGAGCGAGCGCACGCCTCCGGATCGACGCGCGTGAGCTGGGCGCGCACGGCTTCGCTCGGATGGCTCGCGTACGCCCAGGCAGGCGCCTCGTACGGCACCTCCGCGCCCGCGGACATCGAGGATTCCTCCATGTACCGTTGGTCCTGCGCGAGAGCTTCGACTGCGAGTTCCGCCTGCAATGCGAGCACGGCGAAGGCTCCACGCGCGCCGTCGCGCGCCGCCGCGAAGCTCGCGACCGATTCGTCGTCGACCACGCCCCGCCGCGCCGCCGCGAGGAAGCGCAGCACGATCGCATTCGTGCCCGCGTCGTCCGCGGGGAGCGCGTCGATGCGTTCGAGTGCGGCGTCGACCTCGTCGCGGAGGAAGTACCACGCCGCAAGCGCGTGCGGATCTCTCCCGTCGGGACGCGGCTCACGCGAAGCGCGCTCGGCCTCCCGTTCGAGACCCTCACGCGCCAGTGCGCGCAACAGGTTCGCGCGCTCGAATTCGTCGAGCTCGACCCGCTCACCGAGCTCCGCGCGCAGGCACGCGAGCTCCGGCGCACCGCCGCGCTCGAGGATCGTCGCGCGCGTCGCTGCGGTGAGCCCGGCCCCGTGCTCGCGCTCGGCGCGCGCGAGCTCCTCGAGCCAGGTTCCGCGCGGCGGCGCGTCACCGGCTCGGACGGGAAGGGCGAGGCCCAGGATGGCGAGGAGCATCGCCGGCGCCGCATGGAGCGCTCGGAAGCCGGTCGACGCGAACGGGATCGCAGCCGCGAGCACGGAGCGAGCGCAAACTCGGCGCACGACGCTCGTGATCGGGGAACGGAACGGGGCGCTGCGTTGGGAGGGGACGTTCATGGGTATCGATCTCGAGAGCTCGGAAGCTACATCCATCGGCGCGAACGGGGCGAGACTGGACCCGCGACGGCGCCGGTTCCCCGCCCTGCACCCGATCGCTTCCACGCCCATCGGGCGCGACCGGGCGCGACGCTAGACTGCCCGCGTGTCGCTCCCCGGACGAGGACTGCACGAAGCGCTGCTCACGGAGGCCCTCCAGGCCGAGTTGGCGCGTCTCCCGCCGCAGTGGGTCGAGGAATGTCGCGACCTCGAGCTCGGCGAAGCCGCGGATCGACTGGCCCTCCACGTCGGTCTCGTGCTGCGCAAGGTCCTCGACGACGTCGCCGACGAACGGCGCGTCGAGCTCGGCGTCCGGCTCGCGCGCAAGCTCCTCGATGCGATCGCTACCGACCTCGGCGGCAGCGCGTCCACGGAGCGCCCCGTCGAAGCGGGTCGCGTCCTGGCCGCGATCTTCCAGCGGAACCCGGCCGGTGTACCGACGCCGATCACGGCACCGCTGATCCCGCTGCTCGACACGACGCTGCTCACGAATGCTCCCGATGAGCCGCGCGTCGGGCGGCAGATCGACGCCGAGCTCGACTCCGCTGACCGCGTCGACCTCGTCATGGCGTTCATCCGACGGAGCGGGCTCCGTCCCTTGCTCGGCGCGCTGCGGCGCGCCGCGTCGAGCGGGCGTCCCGTGCGCGTGCTGACGACGACCTACACGGGTTCGACCGAGGGCGCGGCGATCGAGGAGTTGCTCGCGCTCGGCGCTGACGTGCGCGTCTCCTACGACACGAGTACGACGCGTCTGCACGCGAAGGCGTGGCTTTTCCACCGCGAGTCGGGCTTCTCGACCGCCTACATCGGCTCGTCGAACCTGACGCACTCGGCGCAGGTCACGGGCCTCGAGTGGAACGTGCGTGTCTCCGGTGCGCGCAACCCCGATGTGATCCGCAAGGTCGCGGCGGTCTTCGAGAGCTATTGGCACGGCGGCGAGTTCCAGGCCTACGACCGCGCGACGTTCGCAGCACACACGGCCCTTCCGGAACGCCCGACGTTCCAGCTCAGCCCGATCGAACTGCGCCCCGAGCCGTTCCAAGAGCGACTCCTCGAGCAGTTGGCGCTCGCGCGCGACCAGGGACACCACCGCAACCTGCTCGTCTCCGCGACGGGCACCGGCAAGACGGTCATGGCGGCGGTCGACTACGCGCGGTTGCGCGCGGCGCTTCCCCGCGCGCGGCTCTTCTTCGTCGCGCACAGGAAGGAGATCCTCGAGCAGAGCCTCGCGACGTTCCGTCACGCGCTGCGCGAACCCGCGTTCGGCGAGCTCTGGCTCGCGGGTCGGATGCCCGTTGCGTTCGAGCACGTGTTCGCTTCGATCCAGACTCTCGACCGTGCCGACTTCGATGCGCTCCCGCCGGACCACTTCGACGTCGTCGTCGTGGACGAGTTCCATCACGCGGCGGCACCGTCGTACGAACGGCTTCTCGCGCACGTGCGGCCGCGCGAGCTCCTCGGACTCACCGCGACGCCCGAGCGCAGCGACGGGCTTTCGATCCTGCAGCACTTCGACGGCCGCATCGCCGCGGAGCTGCGTCTGTGGGACGCGATCGATCAACAGCGGCTCGTGCCGTTCCTCTACTACGGCGTGAGCGACGGGCTCGATCTGCGCCAGCTCCCGTGGAGGCGCGGTCGCGGCTACGACGTGGAGGCGCTCTCCGGGCTTCTCACGGCCGACGAACGGGTCGCGCGGCTCGTGCTGTCGGAACTCGAGAGACACGTCGACGACATCGCGCGCGTGCGCTGTCTCGGCTTCTGTGTCAGCGTCGCGCATGCGCGCTTCATGGCGCGCGTGTTCCAGGACGCCGGCGTGCGCGCGGCCGCGATCTCCGGCGACACGTCCGGCGAGGAGCGGGAGCGTGCGCTGCGCGCGCTTGCTTCGGGCGGGCTCCAGGTCTTGTTCTCGGTCGACCTCTTCAACGAAGGCGTCGACGTGCCGACCGTCGACACGCTGCTTTTCTTGCGTCCGACGGACAGCTCCACGCTCTTCTTGCAGCAGCTCGGCCGCGGTCTACGACGTGCGCACGGCAAGAGCGCGTGCTGCGTCCTCGATTTCGTCGGCCGACACCGCAAGGAATACCGGATGGACCGCCGCTACCGCGCGCTGCTCGGCGGATCGCGGCACGAACTCGCGCGCTCGATCGAAGCTGGGTTCCCGTTCCTCCCGGCGGGTTGCCACATGGAACTCGACGCCGTCGCGCGCGAGTCTGTTCTGAAAAGCCTGCGCGACGCGTTGCCCACGCAGTGGAAGCAGAAGGCCGGCGAGCTCGCGCACATCGCGGCGTCCGAAGGCGACGTTTCGCTCGCGACGTTTCTCGAGCACAGTGGGCTCGAGCTCGACGACGTGTACGGTCGTGGATGGACGGAGCTCCGCGCAGCGGCCAGGCTCCCCGTCCACGCGGCCGGGCCGCACGAGGCCGCGCTTCGGCGCGCGTGCGGACGTCTGCTCCACGTCGACGATCAGGAGCGCATCGCGGGCTTCAGACGCTTGCTCGATTCCCAAGCTCCACCGACCTCGAGCGCGCTCGGGCTGCGTGAACGACGCGTGCTGCGCATGCTCGTCGCCTCGCTCGTCGATCAGGTGGCGAGGCGCGAGGACGGTCTCGACGCGGGTGCGCGGCTCGTGTGGGAGCATCCCGCCGTGCGCGCCGAGCTCTTGGACCTGCTCGACGTGCTCGAGACGCGCGTGACGCACCGGACTCTGCCGCTCGGCGTCCTCGGCGACGTCCCGCTGCGCGTCCACGCGCAGTACACGCGCGTCGAGATCCTCGCCGCGCTCGGAGCGCACGGCGAGCGCGCCACCGTTCCGAGCTGGCAATCGGGCGTGCAATGGGTCGCCGAGTCGAACAGCGATGTGTTCGCCTTCACGCTCGACAAGACGAACGGCCACTTCTCGCCGACGACGCGCTACCGCGACTACGCCATCAGCCGCGAGCTGCTTCACTGGGAGAGCCAGTCCGTAACGCGCGCCGATTCGGAGACGGGACGGCGCTACCAGCAGCACGCATCGCGCGGCTCGCACGTGCTCCTCTTCGCGCGTCATCGACAGTCCGACCGCGCGTTCCACTTCCTCGGACCGGGGCGGTACGTGTCTCATCGCTCTGAATGCCCGATGGAGGTGACGTGGCGCCTCGAGCACCCGCTCCCCGCCGATCTGTTCGCGTCGTTCGCGGCGGCCGTGGCGTGAGGTACTGACCGCTGTGCGGTCGCTTCCCGCACCTCGATCCGCAGGCGAGATCCGCTCATTCGCTCGATGTGGGTACGCTTGCGATGTCCACTCCATGGCCAGCGTGCGGCATCGCGCGTACTCTGCGCGTGATGGCGAACACGCCCGCCTCTGCCGGCTTCCCCACCACGCGCTGGAGCACGGTCCTCGACGCGCTCGCTCCCGAGCGCGCGTCGCACGAGGCGCTCGAGCACCTCTGTCGGCGCTACTGGTTCCCGCTCTACGCGTTCGCGCGGCGCCGCGGCCTCGCGCACGACGAAGCGGAAGACGTCGTCCAGGCCTTCCTCGCGCGCTTCCTCGAGAAGCGCGACTGGCGCGTCGATCCCGCGCGCGGCCGCTTTCGCGCCTATCTCGCCGCTTCGATGCGCCACTTCCTCGCGAACGAGGCCGAGCGCGCGCGCGCCGAGAAGCGCGGCGCCGGGCGCGCGCTCGTGTCGATCGACGCGGACACGGAGAGCCGCTTCGCGCTCGAGGTGGCCGACGGCGAGACACCGGAGCGCGCGTACGAGCGCTCCTTCGCCCTCGCCCTGCTCGACGAGGCGCTCGCGCGGCTCGCGGCGGAGCAGGCAAAGGCCGGCAAGGCAGCGCAGTTCGCGCGCCTCCAGCCGTTCCTCGGCCCCGACACGGAAGCGCCGGCGTTTGCCGAGCTCGCGCTCGACCTCGGCACGAACGAAGGCGCCCTGCGCGTCGCGCTCCATCGCCTGCGCCGGCGCTACGGCGAGCTCGTGCGCCTCGCGGTCCTCGACCTCGTCACGGACCCCGCGGACGTCGACGCCGAGCTGCGAGCCCTGTCGGACGCGCTCGCGACATGAGCTCGAGTTTCGGCCGAACGCCTGGAACGGGCGCGAGACGCGCCGCGCCGCTCGCGCGGACGACGACGTCGCGCTCCGGCCACGCGCGCGCTCCGACGCCGGCCCCGGTTGCGCACGAGAAGTCCGAGAAACCGGGTAACGCGGCGCGCGCCGCCCTTCTCCGGTCCGCGCCATGACCAAGAAGACCTGTCCGAAGTGCGGTGCGACGATCCCGGGCGGACGACCGAGCTGCCCGCGGTGCCTGCTCGACCTCTCCCGCGCGCGTCCGCCCGCCGAGGACGCGTCCGAACCCGCGCCGGCGCGCCGCACGCCGCCGCCGACTCCGGCCGAGCTCGCGACGGACTTCCCGGAGCTCGAGGTGCTCGAGCTCGTCGGGCAGGGCGGCATGGGGTGCGTGTACCGCGCGCGCCATCGCCAGCTCGACCGCATGGTCGCGCTCAAGATCCTGGCGCCCGGCACCGAGGACGACGCGCGCTTCGAAGAGCGTTTCCTGCGCGAAGCGCGCGCGCTCGCGCGCCTCGACCATCCGGGCATCGTGCGGGTCCACGATTTCGGCCGGGCGGGAGCGCGCTGGTACCTGACGATGGAGTTCGTCGAGGGCACGACGCTGCGCGCGCTCCTGCGCGAAGGCCGCGTCACGGCGCGCGCGGCGCTCGACATCGTGCCGCAGCTCTGCGATGCGCTGCAGTACGCGCACGACGAGGGCATCGTCCACCGCGACATCAAACCCGAGAACGTGCTCGTCGACGCGAAGGGCCGCGTCAAGATCGCCGACTTCGGCCTGGCGAAGCTCGTCGGTCACGCGGAAGAGCACGGCGCGCGCACGCGCTCGGACCAGGTGATGGGCACGCCGAACTACATGGCGCCCGAGCAGGCGACGAGCTCGCGCGACGTCGATCATCGCGCCGACATCTACTCGCTCGGCGTCGTCTTCTACGAGATGCTGACCGGCGAGCTCCCGATCGGTCGATTCGAGGCGCCGTCGAAGCGCGCGCGCGTCGACGAGCGGCTCGACGACATCGTGCTCAAGAGCCTCGAACGCACGCCCGAGCTGCGTTACCAGCACGCCGTCGAGGTCGGCACGGACCTCGCGGGGCTCGCGCGGCACGACGCGGACGTCCGTGCCAACGCCGCGAGGCTGGCTGACGCGGGCGCTGGTTCGAACCCGCTCGAACACGTCGGCGCGAACGTCAGTGCGCGGTCCGACGACCCGCGCACGCTCACGCACGGAAGCGCCGCACGGGCGTCCAGGCCCGACGCGCACGGCGCAACGAGCACGGGGCCGACGCGGCCGGGCCGCGTGCTCCTGGGCTGGCTGCTTGCGACCCTCGCCGCCTGGCTCGGGTTCTGGGTCTCGCTCGGCGATGCGATCGCGTTTGTCCCGTTGCTCCTCGTGTCGGCGTTCCTGCTCGCGTTCGTGCGTGGAGCGGCCGCGCCACAGGCGCGTTCGCTGCGTTTCGGCGCCGCATTCGTGCTGCACGCGCTCGGCTGTCTCGCCTTCGCCGTCGACCGCGTGCACCGTTGTACGTTCGCGCGCAGACTCTCGCGGGGACCCACGCCGGCTGGTGGCCGGTCTTCGAGCAGGAGCACTGGGCGCTCGTCGCGATCGCGCTCTGGATCGTCGCGGCAGCCGCGCTCTTCGTGCGCTCGAACCGGTGGAGCTGGAGCGAGCTCGTGCAACCCACGCTGGTGTTCGTCGGCGTGTCCGTCGTCTCCGCCTGGCTCGCCGTCGAGCGCGTCTCCATCGGTTCGAACGCGCGTCGGACCGAGATCACCGACCGAATCGACGCGCCCCTGACGATCGAGCGCGCCGCGCAGGTGATCGACCGCTTCGCCGACGACCAGGGTTTCGACACGCGGCTCATCACGCGTTGGAAGGTCACGCACGATGCGCGCGGCGGGGAGAGCGGTCACGCGCTCCAGTACGTGACGGAAGACGCGCGGCCGTGGCGACGCTGGCGCTTCGACGTGCTCCACGGACCCCGGCGCACGTCGCCGCGCGTCAGCGTCTTCGTCGTCCTCCCCCCCGGGAGCGCCGACGCGCGCATCGAAGTGGACCTGGGCGCGCTCGCCGCCGAACCGGAGGAGCGATCGGCCACGTGGCGCGCGCTGGGCGCGCAGCTCCTCGACGCGTTCCGGCCGCGGTGATCCGGGCTCGGAAGCGAGCGCCTGTGCGCGTTCCGACGCTGCCCGCGCTCCGTGCGGCGGAGGATCCGCGAGCCTCCCGCGTGTCGCACGAACTCTCCGCGGCACGCCGTTGCCACGCCGCCCGCGCTCCCCCACACTCTCTCGATGATCGACACCGTGCTCTTCGATTTGGACGGGACGCTCATCGATTCGATCGAGCTCATCCGGCGCTCCTACGACCACACGCTCCACGTCCACCTCGGCCGCGCGATGGACCAACGGGAGTGGCTCTCCGGTCTCGGCCGTCCCCTCAAGTGGCAGTTCGCGCAGTTCACCGACGATCCGCGCGAGGTCGACGCGATGGTCGCGACGTATCGCGAGTGGAACCTGGCGCACCACGACGAGCTCGTCGTGCCGTACCCGGGAGTCGTCGAGGCGGTGCGCACGCTCCACGAGCGCGGCGCGACGCTCGCGATCGTCACGAGCAAGCTGCACGCGAGCGCGCGTCGCGGGCTCGCGCACTGCGGCTTCGATCCGGCGTGGTTCGGCGTCGTGATCGGCTCGGACGACGTGACGGAGCACAAGCCGCACCCGCGACCGGTGCTGGCGGCGCTCGAGAGGCTCGAGCGCGATGCGAAGCGCGCGGTGATGGTCGGGGATTCGCCGCACGATCTCGCGTCAGGGCGCGCGGCGGGCACGCAGACGGCGGCGGTGGCATGGGGGCCGTTCGAGCACGCTGAGCTGCGCGCGAGCGCGCCGGATCACTGGCTCGACGCGGCGGACGCGCTCGCGCGTCTAGTCGACTGAGCGAGTACCCCCAAACGTGCTCGCGCGACGCGCACCTTACCGCCGTGCCTCACGCTCGTTGCTGAGAGCCAATAGAACCCCGCGCAAGCCAGGGCCGGTCCTCCGGTCCTGGCTTGTGCGGGGTCCGTGATGCGGAGCACACGCGTGTGTTCCGTTGCGTCCCTTCCCCCTTGATCTCCCCATCCGGCAATTGCGCTCCCGACCGACGCCAGCCCACACGCATGGATTCGCGAGCACCAATTCACGCTGAGAAGGAGAACAGCTGAAGCCACCTCCCCGCCCGTGGAGCAAGCCCCAGATCCAGCGTCGTTTCAGCTCCCTCTGACTCGCTCCTCGCGCGCGCGACCAACGCTCCTGTACGAACGCAAGCCGCTGCGACCGCGCGCGGACGAACGCTGCGCTTCGAACCAAAGCCGTTGCGCTCGCACACGCTCCGACGCACGCTGCTCGACATGCTGCTCTTCCTCCCCACCGCTCTCGCCTTCGTCCTGCTCCAGACCCCGAACATCGAGCAGCAGAGCAACGGACTGCACGGCTACATCTCCTACGACGCCGAGCCCGCGAAGCCGGCGGAGTTCGGCGTCGGCATGGGCTTCTACTCCGCAGCGTGGTCGTTGATCGACGAGCCGCTCGCCGACTTCCAGATCGGCCTCGCGAGCGGTTGGATCTTGCCCGACAACAGCGACGACAAGGACCGACCGCTCGCGCCGGAGGGCACGCTGGCGCGCACGTGGAAGGAGCGCGGGCCGACGTGGGACAGCGTGTTCCAAACGGTCGAGGGCGGGCTCGGTTACTGGGCCGGCAATCGGTTCCGCTACGGCCCGCCGAAGTTCAGCATGAACGCCACGCCGCAGTGCTACGACTACGAGGTCGGCTCGCCGGGCTGGTCGTTCTTCTACGACACGCAGGCGCTGCCCGATGATCGCCTCGGCATCGCGCAGCTCAGCAACCGCCTGCTGATCCCGCCCGACGCACTCCCGTTCGCCGCGGATCCGAAGGGCAAGTTCCTCGGCTACGCGTACCTCGCGCTGCCGTTCACCGATCCGGTGCCGAGCGTCGACGGTAAGGCGCCGATCGGCGAGCAAGCGTGGACGTGCTTCCTCGCGACGAAGAACTTCAAGGGCCCGATCGCCTACTACCTGCCCGAGACGTGGAGCAAGATCGGCGACCTCTTCCACGACGCGTACCTCTTCGGCCGCGGCCTCGACGCGCGCGCGGGCCGGATGGGCGGCGGCGCGATGGAGATCAACACCGTTCCGCAGCTCGTCGCGACGGCGAAGGACGGCACGCGCTACTCGAAGCTGCCGCGCCTCTCGTTCCCCGTCGACGCGAAGGGGCGCGCGGTGCTCGTGCAGGACGTCACCTACTACTCGCGCAGGGCGCTCTACGACGACTTCCTCGCGTGGCGCCGCGGCGGCCCGGCGCCGACCGGACGCTTCAAGACGGAGGGCGCGTTCGTCGCGAAGCTCCGCACGCACACGCCGGGCTTCGATCAGGACGGTCAGCCGATCGAGGGCGTCGCGAGCACATTCGACACGCAGGTCTTCGCGGACAACACGTGGGGCCTCGTGTGGAAGCCAGGCGGCCTCGCGCCGCGCGGCGAGTTCCCCCGCTACTACCGCCACGACGGCGAGAAGCGCGTCGCCATCGCGGAGAAGGACGTCCCGCGCGAAACGGGCCTGCGCGAAGCCCAATTCCGCCGCGCACCCGCGGGCGAACCGTTCACGTCGCCGAGCGCCGGCGCGTGGACGAGCCCGGGCCCGAAGTCGAGCTCGCTCCACGTCGACCTCGTCGACGGCTCGCGCGTGCACTACGCGTGGTACCGCTTCGTCGACCAGCCGACGTTCCAACAGTACGCGTGGAGCGCGGAGAAGAAGGCGGCGCTGCAGGCCTTCGTCGAGGAGCTCCACCGCGCGTGGCCGATCGATCGCGAATACATGGCGCCGCCGACGACGGGCGAGCTCGTGGCGCTCGATCCGGTGCTGCTCGTGACGCCCCCGAAGGGGTTCGAGGTCGGGTACGTGCCGATCGTGACGCGGCAGGAGAAGGCAAAGTAGGCGGTCTGGGCCTCACCCTCGCCGCGCGCACTGCTCCCCAAGGTCCCGCAGCGCGCCTCCGAGCCCCGCGCGCAACTTCGCGACCTCGTCCTTCCCCCACTCGCGCGCTTCCTTGCGCACGAACGTCGTCAGGTCCTCGCGGTTGTCGAAGCGCGCGACGGGGAGGTGGTACGTCGCCAAGTCCCACACGCGCTTCCCTTGCGCGTCCGTGCGCTCGACGACCTTCTCGACGCGCACCGTGCCGGGCTCATCGGACTGACGCAGGAGCCAGTCCATGTCGTCGCAGCCGTACTCCGCGAGCATGACCTCGAGCGGCACGCCGTGGTGCAGGATCGAGCTCTGTCCGTCGGGCCGCGCGCGCTCCCAGTTCTTCTGCCGGCTCTGCTCGGGCGTCACCCACACGTAGAGGATGCTCGCGCGCCGCAGCACGGCGTCGGAGAAGCGGCCGAGCGAGTACTGATACCCCTGCGGCGGCGTCAGCGGGAACGCCGCGCCGTTGGGACCGCCGCGCGCCGCTTCGATCACGATCGTGCGACCGCGTTTGTCCTCGCGCGCCGTCGCGTTCTTGGCGTGGACGAACTCTGCCACCTCGGCCTCGAGCGCCGCGGCGACGTCGCGCCGCACGCCGTACGGAACGAGCTCGAGCGCGCGCGACTGACCGCACTTCGCGCGCGCCGCGTCGAGCCGATCGAAGAGGTGCTGCGCGAACGACGGCGCGTCGATCACGCGTCCGGCGACGAGGTCGTCGAAGTCCTCGTTGAGGAGCTCGATCAAGACGCCCCAGGTGAAGTTGTCCTGGAACGGGCGCTCGGGGCCTTTGTAGAAGATCGCCGGTTGGTGCCGAGCGACGAGCTCGTCGTCGATCCGGTGCATGAAGTGCACGTACGGATAGTCGTCGAGCTGCAGCGTCGGCCCGAGGCACATGTCGCGACGACACTCGTCGGGCGCGAGGCTCGCGAGGAAGCGACGCACTTCGGACTTGCCCGAAGCGGGGAGGGCGAGGAGGAGGACGGTGTCGAGGATCTCGGGCATGGCGCGCTTCCGTGCGATCTCGCGGCGGTACGGGCGAGGATAGCCGGGCGATGCGTCCACGCCAGCGTCGGCGAAGTGGCGAAGCGCCCGACCGCGCCGAAGTGCGCAGACCGGTCGGGTCCGCCGACGGAGACGCTCCGCTGCTGGAGTGCCGACCGAGACGTTCCATCGCAGGAGTGTCGACGAAACGCGGCGGCCCAGGTCAACGCTCGTCGCCTCGCTCCAACCGCGCACTCGAGCGAAGGTCGCTCGACCGCCGTAGCCAACGATCGCGAACGCGGCGCGACGCGCCGCGATGAGCCCTCGTCGACGAAACGCAACCGCCCGGGTCGGAGTCGCTCCGGCCCGGGCGGCGCGTCGATCGCACGCGATCACGAACGCGGCGTCGAAGGCAGATCGAACCGGTCGAGGTTCATCACCTTGGTCCAGGCCGCGACGAAGTCCTGGACGAACTTCGCCTTCGCGT
Organism: Planctomycetota bacterium; assembly: GCA_016714045.1. Classification (GTDB taxonomy): domain Bacteria; phylum Planctomycetota; class UBA1135; order UBA1135; genus JADJNY01. The sequence goes on from JADJNY010000004.1 coordinate 516,829, forward strand.
CTTCGGACGCATAGACCTCCGCGATCGCGCGCAGCTGCGAGTTCGATCCGAAGATCAGGTCGACGGCGGTGCCCGTCCACACGACCCGACCGCTCTTGCGATCGAATCCTTCGTAGACGTCGCCACCGGCGGCCGACTTCCGCCACGCCGTGCCGTTGTCGAGCAGGTGGACGAAGAAGTCGTTCGTCAGCATCTCAGGGCGCTTCGTGAACACGCCGTGTTGCGCGTCGCCGACGTTGGCGTTCAGCACGCGGAGGCCTCCGACGAGGACTGTCATCTCCGGCGCGCTCAACGTCAGGAGCTGGGCGCGGTCGACGAGCAGCTCGGGCGTCGGACGATCCGCGCCCTTGCGCACGTAGTTGCGGAACCCATCCGCCCGCGGCTCGAGCACGGCGAAGGACTCGACGTCCGTCAGCGCCTGCGTCGCATCCGTGCGACCCGGAGCGAACGGCACGCGCACGTCGTGGCCCGCGCGCTTCGCGGCCTCCTCCACGCCCGCGCAGCCCGCGAGCACGACGAGGTCGGCGAACGAGATCTTCTTGCCGCCCGACTGGGCGTCGTTGAAGTCCTGCGGACCTTCTCCAGAGTCCCGAGCACCTTCGCGAGCTCAGCCGGCTCGTTGACCTCCCAATCCTTTTGCGGAGCGAGCCGCAGCCGCGCGCCGTTGGCACCGCCGCGCAAGTCCGAACCACGGAACGAGGCCGCGGAGGCCCACGCCGTCGAGACGAGCTGCGAGACACTGAGCCCGGAGGCGAGCACCTTGCGCTTCAACTCCGCGACGTCCTGCTCCCCGACGAGCGGATGGTCGACGGCGGGCAGCGGATCCTGCCAGAGCTGCTGATCCGGGACGAGCGGCCCGAGCAGCCGTGCGCGCGGTCCCATGTCGCGGTGCGTGAGCTTGTACCAGGCGCGCGCGAACGCGGCGTTGAACTCATCGGGGTTGCGGTGGAACCGCTCCGAGATCTTGCGGTACGCGGGGTCCGTGATGAGCGCGATGTCGGTCGTGAGCATCATCGGCTGGTGCAGCTTCGAGGGATCGTGGGCGTCGGGCACGCTGCGGCCGGCATCGCCCTTGGGCTTCCACTGCTTCGCGCCGGCGGGGCTCTTCGTGAGCTCCCACTCGAAGCGGAACAGGTTCGCGAAGTAGTCCTGCGACCACTCGACCGGCGTCATCGTCCACGCGCCTTCGAGACCGCTCGTGATCGTGTCGCCGGCGTTGCCCGTGCCGAAGGAGTTCTTCCAGCCGAGGCCCTGCTGCTCGAGGCTCGCGCCCTCGGGCTCACGGCCGACGTACTGGCTCGGATCCGCCGCGCCGTGCGCCTTGCCGAGCGTGTGACCGCCCGCGATCAGCGCCACGGTCTCCTCGTCGTTCATCGCCATGCGACCGAAGGTGATGCGGATGTCGCGCGCCGCGGCGAGCGGATCCGGCACGCCGTTGGGGCCTTCCGGGTTGACGTAGATCAGGCCCATCTGCGAAGCCGCGAGCGGGTTCGAGAGCTCGCGATCGCTCGCGAAGCGCTTGTCGCCGAGCCACTCGCTCTCCGGCCCCCAGAACACGTCGGACTGCGGCTCCCACACGTCCGCACGCCCGCCGGCGAAGCCGAACGTCTTGAAGCCCATCGACTCGAGCGCGACGTTGCCCGTGAGCACCATCAGGTCAGCCCACGAGATCTTGCTGCCGTACTTCTGCTTGATCGGCCACAGGAGCCGGCGCGCCTTGTCGAGGTTCGCGTTGTCGGGCCAGCTGTTGAGCGGCGCGAAGCGGATCGTGCCGTCCGACGAGCCGCCGCGGCCGTCACCGACGCGGTACGTGCCGGCGCTGTGCCACGCGAGGCGGATGAAGAGCGGCCCGTAGTGGCCGTAGTCCGCCGGCCACCACGCCTGCGACGTGGTCAGCATCGTCGCGATGTCCTTCTTCAGCGCGTCGAGGTCGAGCTTCGCGAACTCCGCCGCGTAGTCGAACTCCGCGCCCATCGGATTCCCGGCGGGCGGGTTCTGATGGAGGACGGCGAGGTTGAGCTGGTTCGGCCACCAGTCGCCGTTGGAAAGGGCGCCCGCCGCGGTTGGCCGCACCTTCGCGTCGCCCGTCGCCCCCATCACGGGGCACGTGCCGGCCACTCTAGCGGCATCGGACGTTTCGTTGCGCTGCGTGGTCGCGCACGCGCTCGTCGCGGCGACGAGCGCGAGCACCCAGGCGCCGTTCAGGCCTCGGGCGGAGGAGAGGTGCGTGGAGCGCTGAGCCTGGACAACGTGCTCGATCGGTCTGGTGGACATCGTGGACCTCATCGCGTGGAGGGTGGGTGTGGGAGTCGGACTTCGAACCGCTCGCGCCGTCGACGACTTGCGCGCTCGAGCGAGCTCTCGCGCGGGTGCCGTCGATCCAGCGTGGCGGGCGTCCTCGACCGGATTCCGGGCCTCCGTTCGAACGTCGAGCGGCGGAACGAGGTGCTCATCGCACCGTCGTGCGCAGCGCTCGTGCTCGAAGCGGGGGTTGGGAGTACGGAAGGGACGAAGGAAGACTAGAGCGGCGATCTCGGGCCGCTCATCGAACTCCCCGATGGTGTCGATAGGCCTCGTCGATGCAGGTCGACGAGTCGCGAAAGTGCGCACGGAGCGTGTGCGCACTTGGCACGAGACGGGGCGCGTGCGACCAACTGCGCAGGAGTCCGAGCGCCGCGGACCGTCGAGGTGGAGGACGGCGCGCGAGGGAGCGCGCTCGCCCCGTCACTCCACGCGCAGGAGCACGTCGATCGTCGCCGACGGCGGAACGATGACGACGCCGTCGAGGACGTTGCCGTTCGGGAGCGTCGCTCGGTAGCGGAACTCGCCATTGGGGAGGCCGCGCACCGCGAGCTCGCCGCGCTCGTCCGTCACGAGGCCGTTCACCGGCGACGGCACCGCTCCCTCCGCGATCCACGTCGCGACGGACGCTCCGCGCTCGACGCTGTGGAGTTCGAACCGCGCGCCACGCACCGGATTGCCGAGCGTCGTGCTCACGCGGAACTGCACGTGGCCGAGGCGTCGAACTTGGAACGGGACAGGCTCCTCCGAGTCGTTCACCTCGACGCGCGCGGAGTCGGGCCACACACCAGGGTGCACGACGCTGACTTCGTAGGTCCCCGCCGCGACCTGACTCCACTTCGCCAGACCCGCGGCATCGGAGGTGCCAGGCCCGAGGCCGTCTTCGCTCCGGCCGAGGTCGCGCGCGAAGAGCTCGATGCCGGGAAGGCGGGCGGCGTGATCGAGGACTTGAACGCGCAGCTCGAGCGGAGCGTCGAGGACGAGCTCGAGCGGCTCGGTGCGATCGCGCGGGAGCTCGACGATCTTCACGGAGGTCGAGCCTAGATCCGGATGGAAGAGACTGATGCCGACGGTTTCGAACGTGAGGCCCTCGAGGACACAAAGACCGTCGCCGTCGGTGAAGCTGAACCGCGCCCACGACAGGTCCATCTCCGCGCCGACGACACCGACGACACCGACACGCGCCCCCGCAACGGGCTTCCGCGCGCGGTCGACGATGCGCAAGACCGGAGATCGACCCTCGACTCGGAAGTTCACGACTTCCCCTTGGGTGCCGGTCAGTTCGAAGCGCCCGACGCCGAGGACGACGCCGTCACGATCGTTCGCCTCGAGGTAGATGCGCTTCGTGTCGAGCGTTCGCACGCGCACGCTGCGTTCGCGGCGGATCGGATAGAACTCGTCGCTTTCGACCCCCATCCGATCGACGAACGTAACGCGGAGCTCGTACAGGCGCTCTGCGATTTCGGGCGTCCCGGGTTCGACTGCGACCTCGATCCCCTCCTCCGAGATTGGCGTCGACACTCGGACGCGACGACCAGGCGTGACGTGAGCGGTCAGGAAGCGCGAGCTGTTGTCCTTGAAGACGATTCGCGGCGAGTACGAGCCGGGCATCAGACCATCGAAATGCACGATGCCGTTGCTGGGTACGGGAACGAAGGGACGAGGGTCGATGCCCTGAAGGTCGACCCGGATCGCGGACAGATCCTGATCCGGCGCACCGACGAGCCGCACTTCGATGCTGCCGTGCTGGTGCAAGCCGATCGAACCGAGATCGACCCGGCCTTCTTCTCCGACGTCCGCATGGACCACGCGCGGAGCGAAGCCATCCGCCGTGATACGCACGTAGTTGAGCCCCGGTGCGAGCCCGCGGATCGAAAACGCTCCGGTGACGTCGACTGGACTGGCTTCCTTCCAGGGTCGGAGGATCTGACTGCCGACGCGAACCTGCAGCGCGACACGCGCGGAAGGGATGGGCTCCCCCGTCATCCCGGCGACGACGCGCCCGGTGGCCGTGCACGGAGCGGGGAGCTCGAGCACACACTTCGTCGGCTTCGCTGTGTCGACTACGACGCGCACTTGCGGGCTCTGAATCGAAGTCGTCCCCATCGCGAAGAGTACGAGCTCGCCCGGCGCCGCCTCGTCCACGCGGAAGCTCCCGTCCGCGCTGCCGCGCACCTCGACCTTCCCACCGTCCCTCGGTTCTTTCTTCCAGAAGTTCACGGTGAAGTCGCGCGCGGGTTTGCCTTCGAGAAGACAGCGTCCCTCGACGACTCCGGCGCGTTCGAGGCGCGCGAGAATCGGAGAGCCGTCGTGTAGGTTCGTCTCGAGCTGCGGCAGCAGATTGGGCACGAAGCCGGCTGCACGCGCCCGGAACCACACCGCTGCAGGCGGCAAGCCCTCGAACGCGGCGTTGCCCTCGGTGTTCGTGCGTCGGTCCAGCCGGCGCCACGCGGCCCCCTCCATCCACTGCGCGCTCACGCTCGCATTGGGCACAGCCAGCGCCTCGGGGTCGATCACACGCACGGTGAGCGTGCTGCCCGTCTTCACCGCGAACGTCACCGTGCGGTGATCGCCCGGTGCCGGGTCAACCAAGTCAGCGTACTGTCGTGTGAGCGCCTCGCCTTCGAGTTCGACCACGTAAGAGTCGCAAGCCACGATCGGCACCAGCAAGTCGCCAAACTCGCCGTTCGCTCGGACCACGCCGCTCACGAGTTCCTCGCGATCGCCGCCACGCATGCTCGAGCACGAAACCCGCGCCTTCGGCCGCGTGCTCGCGGCTCCATCCCACGCAACAGTTCCTCCGAGCGTGAAGGTGGGCCGAAGGTCGAGCTCCACGTCCGCCGGCGTTGAACCCATCCAAACCGAACTGCGGAGAGCCTCGCACGTCGCCCAGAGCCGTTGCGCACCTACCGACGGAACGAGTGCTGCCCGACCTTCGGCGTCGACTCCCGATGTGCGGTGGAACGCGCGACGAGCGCTGCGTGCCGGCGGATCGAGCCCGACGAGCGAGGCTTCGGAGCTCTCCGCGAAGTGGTGGACTAGGACCGCGGACTGCGCCGAGTCGACGATCCCAGTAACGTGCACACGCAACTGCGATCGACGCTCGAGACGAACGACCGCCGGCCAGCTCGACTCGTGGCCGGCCTCCTCAGCCAGCGCGAACGCCTCGTGGTCCGCATGGGTGACCCAGACGATGGACCGCTCGAAAGCCGCGCTGGGAAGCTCGAGATGGACCTCGCCACGTTCGTCGGTGACGCCGCCAACCGACAGTCGCTCGAGCCTCTCCCAGTCGAGGTCGGGCCAGGCGCTCTCGGCAGCGATCCACTCCGAGTCGAGACCGCTCCACACGACTCGAGCGCCGACGACGGCGCGCTGGTCTGCATCCACGACGCCCAGGTGCAGAGAACGAGGAGCGTTCGTGCGCGCCTTCGTGTCCTGCGACTCGTCCAGCTTCGTCCCTTGGTTGCCGGCATCGGGGACGTGGTTGCTCGCGACGGTGGCCTCGGCTCGAGACCCCGTTCGTTCAGAGGGAGCTCTGGAGAGAAGCAGTCCTAGGAGGATGAGCGCAGCGAACCCAGCGAACGCGAACAGGAGCGAACGCCAAAGAGCGGGTGATGAGGTCTTGGCGTTCACGGCAGCTGCCTCACGCGGCTCAGGAAGGGATCAAGGACGAGTGATTTCCCATGGCATGGTCCGGTCGGGTCGCCGTGTGCGTTGAGTGGCGATCACTGAGCCGGCGTCGTTGGGCCCTGTTGCTGTTGCCGCCTCCGGTAGGTGGGAGTCGCTGTGTAGGGCGGGTCACCAGGCTGGAACGCGGCCGCGATCTCTGACAGCGCAGCGAATGCGATCAAGATCAGAAGCCAAGCACAGGCTCGACGCGTGTTCCTGTCACGAGAGCTCATGGAGGATCCTCCCGCCTGCAATGAAGTCGCCTTTGCACTCCCGCGCCAGGTTGGAAGCCCTGGGCGAGACATCGAGAAGCCCTCGTCGCCGTTGATATCGAAGCGTCTCGGCGTACGCACGCACGGCTTCGGACTCACCATGCTCAACCATCTCCAGCTCCCGGGCCATAAAGCGAAGGAGGGTGGTGTTCTCGAGCAGGACTGCACAGACAACAGCTCCCCCGCGAGCCACGACGTTGTCCGGAGCGATCCGGATCGCCTGTTGACTTGCGGCCAGGGCACGCTCGACTTGTCCACGCCTGAGGTGCGTGAGTGCCAGGTTGTTCCAGGAGGGGACGGCACGCTCCGTAGCCGCACCCGCGTGCAGGCTGGCTCGCAACCACACTTCTGCAGACTGGAGTACTCCTCGCAGTGTGTAGTCCAGTCCAGCGAGAGCCCTAGCCTGGGACGCAGGTGCAATCCGCATCGATGCTGCGGCGAGTGTCGCGGCGGTCGGGCGTCCCAACGGATCTTGACGAAGCCACGCTTCCAAGACACCTCCGGCGTCCAGCTCCCTGATCGCGGTGAGACCGGTCCGATCTACTTGCTCTTGGAGCTCGTCACGGCTGACTGGCCGCTTCTCAATGTCCACAGCGCGCCCATGCATCATCTCGTGGGTCGTTTTCTCCCCGTCGAACAACTCCCTCAACGCCGCCTGCCTGAACAACCACGCCAGCTCTTCCCGCCCGACCCGCACGAGCTCCCGCTCGGCTCGGCCGAGATCCATGTCCCCCACGCTTGCCGGCGCGTCGAGGCTCAGCCACCGCGGCACTTCCCGACCTCGCGGAGCGCGCAACAGACGCGACTCCGGCTCCGACGCGACCTCGCGCAAGAGCGCTTCGAACGCGGGATCGAGCTTCATCAGCTCAGCCATGATCGTCCCATCCTTCCACACGCAAGCCCGGCCTGCCGACCGCGGCCGCCATCGCGCGCAGCGCTCGTGTGAGCAGCTCGCGCACGTGTTCTTCCGTCGTCTCGCTCTGCGCCGCGTAGCCGCGCACCGTCGCCCCCCCACCAGCCACGGCCAGAAAGGCGCGCCGAACCTCTCTCGGTTGACGATTGCACACGATGCTCGCCCGCCGCGCGAGGGGCAGCTCGATCCCGAGCACCTTCCATAGGAAGAGGAGGTGCCCATCCGGGACGTCGCCGATCGGCACGCCCGCGAGCTCGTCCTCCCCCTCTTCCTCGAGCAGCTCCTCCACGGATCGCTCGATCGTCCGTGACAGGAACACCCCGAGCTCGGGTTGGCCGCGGTACTTCATCGCCGCATACGCGACCCGCGCCGCCGCGCGCGATGCGGCGCGACTGGGATCGACGAGCACCGCTTCGTTCCGCAACCACTCCTCCACCCGCGCGCCGATCTCCAACGGATCGCCATCGCACAACTTGGCGAGGACCTCGCGCGGGGAACGACCCTGGAGGAGCTCACGACCCGGCCAATCCCCGGCGAAACCCGAGGGCCCGGCGTCACGGCCGTCATCCGGAGGGACCGCGGGTCCCATGCGCGAGCGTCACTCCTCTCTCACCGCGGGCGCGGTGCGTTCGGGGTGAGTATCGAGGGGGTTCGGAGGACGGTCAAGTGGCGTCGAGGCCGGAAGGAGCCGCCGAGTGGGCTGCGCACCGTGTGCTCGGGCAAGGGTGCGGCGGCCGGTGTAGGCCGGAAGCTCGGGCCCGAGGGGTTCAGGGACGGGCGGTCCTGCACGCTCCCTCGTCGCCCCGACCTGAGCCGGCGGGCTGAACCTGGAGCTCCCCGGGCGCCGTGTGGTGCGTCGGACCACGGCGGGGCCCGTGTTCCCGCCCCCGAACGACTCTGCTCTCCCGTCCACCGACACTCGTCGGATCACGGCACCCTCGGGTGGGGTCCCGGTTGTGATCCGTACTCGGCAGGTGACCGTCGCCGAGAGTCCAGCCCCCGGCCCAGCCCCGCGGCGTTCGCCGCCTTCGAGCCGATCGAGGTCGACGAGCGTGAGCTCCAGCGAGCTCGCCTGCGCGCCGGGCCTCCGGCGGGGACCGACGCAAGGTAGGTTGGCGCGATGCGGAAGCTGATCTTCGGGATGAACAGGACCCTCGACGGTTACATCGCCGCACCCGGCGACGAAATCGGCTGGGGCGGGCCGCCGAGCGACGAGCTGTTCCAGTGGTGGCTCGACCGCGAGCGGGAGCTCGGCCTGATGCTGTACGGGCGCAGGCTATGGGAAACGATGAGCTCCTATTGGCCGACCGCCGACCAGCAACCCAGCGCAACCACGGCGGAGATCGAGTTCGCGCGCAACTGGCGAGGCATGCCGAAGGTCGTGTTCTCGTCGACGATCGACAGGGTCGACTGGAACGCGCGTTTGGTCCGCGGCGACGCGGTCACGGAGATCCAGCGTCTCAAGGCGGAGGACGGCGCCCCGATGGGCATCGGCGGCGCAAGGCTCGCCGGTGCGGCGATGCGAGCGGGGTTGATCGACGAGTACCAGCTCGCCACCTATCCGGTGCTGGTCGGCGGCGGGACGCCGTTTTTCACGGCCCTGGATGGGCGGGTGAACCTGAAGCTGGTGGAGACGCGGACGTTTCCGGGTGGTGTGGTGCTGACTAGGTACGAGACGAGGCAGTGAGGGCGGGGCGATCGGGAGCGGGAGCTCGGCGCGTGCGTCACGCGGGCGACTCACGGTCGCACACGAGTTCGTGTTGGTGCGCCCGAGAGGAGTCGAACCTCCGACCTGCGGTTTAGAGCACGTCCTAAAACCATCGATTACCTCTGTCAACCGCGCCTCGGATATGGTGTGAGATGGTCCATGCCCAAGGACTTCTTCGACGTACCCGACGACCTCTGGTCTCGCATCGAGCCGTTGCTGCCGCCCGAGCAGCCCAGGCCGAAGGGCGGTCGTCCGCGTGTGCCGGATCGCGTTGCGTTCGCCGGGATCCTCTACCGCGTTCGCACGGGCTGTCAGTGGAAGGCGCTGCCCGCCGACTTCGGCTCGGGATCGACGTGTCACCTGCGGATGATGCAGTGGATCCGCGCCGGGCTGTTCGAGAAGCTGCACGAGGAGATGCTCCGGTACTACGACAAACGACGCGGCATCAAGTGGGACTTCGCCTCGCTCGACAGCGCCATGGCGAAGGCACCAAAAGGGGGGTCGACACGGGGCCGAACCCGACGGACCGGGGGAAACTCGGCGTGAAACGGCACGTCCTCACCGACGGACGAGGAGTGCCGTTGGCCGTGCGAACGACGGCGGCCAACGTGCACGACAAGTGGACGGTCGGTGAGATGCTCGACGCGGTCGCGCTGAAGGCGTCGCGAGGTCCGCGACGGCCCAAGCATCTGTGTTTGGACAAGGGCTACGACTACCAGGACGCCGAGGCCGCTGTTCGCGTCCGCGGAATCACGCCCCACATCCGTCGTCGCGGCGAGCAGCCGATGATCGGTTGCGTGAAGGGCACGCCACGACGCTGGGTCGTCGAACGAACCAACAGCTGGCACAATCGGTTTCGCGGGCTGCTCGTGCGCTGGGAGCGCACCGCGGGGAACTACCTGGCGATAGCGCAGCTCGCCTCGGCACTCATCGCGTTACAGATAGCTCATTGGTTTTAGGATGTGCTCTTACGTCTCGGAGTCTGCCGAACGGCCACGTCAACGCATGATCAGGGGCACAGCTTGACAGACGATTGCGGACTGCATACGATTGCGACACTACTCATAAGCGGCTAGCTTCTCCACGCTTGGCGGACATCCGCACACACTAGGACACATCGATGATCCACAGTCTTTTTCATGCTCCGTTCGTCGCAGCGGTGTTTGCAATATGGACACTTGTAGCTCCCGGTTCAGGGCCCGGGCCGCAAACTGCGATTCCGACGAACCCGCGCTCCCCATGGACCCTTCTCTCGCATCCGAGTTCGGCGGCAATCGCCGCGGAGGACATGGTGCGGATTTCCGGCTCGTGGGACCCGGCAGAGGGAATCAAGATCGTCCACACAGTTCCGCCCGGCAAATACCTAGTACTAACCGACGGGGTCTTCGTCGAAGGCAGCACCACGTTTGAAACGACCAGTCGTGGGGCCGCGTGGCTGTATCAGGACTCGGTACCAGTGACGCCAGCTATCAAGGACTTCGCGCGTCTACGGACGGGGCTCATCTACCCCCCGGCGTCCACCGTTCGGCTCAAGTTCGAAGTTCAGGTCCCCGCTACCTCAGAGGGGTACTTCTCGCTAGCGGGCTACTACCGAACGCCGCAACAGATCGCTGCGACTGCGCAACTGGCCAATGCCGTCGTGGTCATGTTCGATGGCCAGACGCTCACTGCGGACTACCCGGTCGGGCCATCGGTTACGGCCTATAATGTACCCGCAAACAAGCGTCTCGTGCTGACCGACCTTGTCACGACTCGAATCGCGGTTGCAGGCTCGAATCCGGTTGTTTACTCCCCAGTCGCTAACGTCCTCCTCGAGAACGCCGTGTTCTCGTGGTACGCGTACCCGGATGATCTCCTTCCCCGGCTCGTATTCCAACCGGGCTCTAACGTGAGCATAGGACTGTGCTGCAGCGGGCAGGTCGTCATGCGCGTGATGTACACGGGGTACCTGGAAGACACTTGAGCTACAAGCGGTCGACGCCGCCGTTTGAGACGGTTGTCCGCTCGCCGCAGCCGCTCGTTGCGGTCAACGGGTTCACTGCTCGCTCGGTGATGGTCCTCGGCAAGTCCCGCGGCTACGCCGCGCGGGCAAGCACTCTGCATGTCCTAGCACAGATGATCGAGTGGTCCCATCGCTGCGTGTGCGATTCGCCGACACAGCCAAAGGAACCGGCTCAGAGGGTCGCATCGGCGAACACCGCATGGACGTCCGGCCTGCAGCTCATCCTGGCAACCGAAGCCGCGACGCGACCGTAGGTCACTCCGCGAATCCGCTCCACGAGACCGTGTCGGACAAGTAGATCGAGGTTCCGGGCACGCTGTCCCTGTCGATTCCGCCGAAGCGCAGGAGCAGACCCCGACTCGGATCCCACGCCATGGGACTGTATCGCCGGAGTCCATTGTCCGCTGCGGCTGAGTTCCAAGCCGCACCATTCCAGCGCCACGTGAGCGGTGCCGCAGGCATGCTCAGCACGACATCGCCGGTCACACGGTCGAACCCGAGAGCGGGACCTCCGGACCCGAGCGGGTAGTTGCCGAAGGGACCGCTGCTATCCAAACGCAACCACGCTGAACCGTTCCAGCGCCACGTCTCCCCGAGCATCTGGCCGACTGCATTCCGCCCCGCATGCAGCAGCGTCTGCCTGCGAGCAGCATCGTACGCGAGTTGAACTTCGATCCGGATGCCCGGCCCGGCACCCGGACTGTTGGTGTTCCTCGTCCAAAGCCCCGTTCCGGTTCCCGTCGACTGCCACTCCCACGTGTCGACTGGCGAGTTCAAGGTGCTGCCGTAGGTCGCACCGCCGTGCAGTACGAGCCGTCGTCGGTATTCGTCGAACGCCAACCCGTGTGCAAACAGAGCTGGCGGAGGGGAGATCGATGCCGAGTTGGAGATTTGCAGCCAGTCGTTCCCATCCCATTCCCACATGTCGTCGTAGATTAGGCCAGTCGTCTTGCCACCGAACAGCACCGTACGTCGCCGTGCGGGATCGAAGGCCATGGCATGCTGGGCGCGCGCGGGCGGTCGGTGCGCCGGGGAGCGGAGGATCCAATGGACTCCGTTCCATTCCCACGTGTCGTTGAAGAAGTTCAGGCTTCCTGACTGATCAGCGGCTCCGCCGAACAGGACCACGCGCCTCCGGAAGAGGTCGGCTGCCAGAGCATGGTTCGACCGCGCAGGCGGGGATCCAACTCCCCCGGGGTGCAGCGTGATCCACGCCTCCTGGGGGGTAGCTCCGCGAAAGGCATAGACGGATCCCGCGTTGACGCCACCGGCATGGTCGTCGGTTGGCGCGCCGACTACGAACGAGTTACCATCGAGCGCAACAGCGCTCCCGAACTGATCACCCACTGCCGCATCACTGGCGTAAAGGAGCCCACGATGAACGAAACGACCAGGATCCGTTCGATCGAATTGCTCGACCCACCCACGGTCTGCGTTGGCGCGGCGCCAGCCGCGCAGTGCCGCGCGTGGGGCCATCGCTACATCGGTGCTCGGCAGCGCGGGAGAGTCTACTCCGCCTAAGGACTCTCGTCCGCTCAGCCGCCATGTGCCCGCTAACACATCCGTGAAGAAGCTCACACCCCGGTCGGATGAGACGAGGACGGAATGCCGCGCCGCTCCCAGGGCCCGGCCAAATCTAGCTCCATAAAGCGCTCCCCCGATGATGTGCTGCTGTCCAAGAAGGAAACGCGCAGGCCTCCAGGCCCCCGGGTCCTTGGCGAACAAATAGACCGCTCCGACATCCGCCACCCCCCCGGCTCCCCAGCGGCTCGGAGCGCCCACCGCGAGCACGTCCCCAGAATCCACGCCGCTGAATGCGACGCTCCAGCCGAAGCGTTCCCCCGGGCCTGTGGGCGCGAACGACACCAGCTTTTCGACGAATCGCCAAGTACCCAAGTGGCGTTCAAACAGGTGCACACTTCCGTATGGGCTCGACGGCGCACCCACAGCGATCCAGTTGCCGTGAACAGCCACACTTGCGCCGAATTCGTCGCCCATGTGGCTACTACTGGGCAATCGCACCGGGGATCCCCACGAGTTTGTGCCACGCGCGTAGACCCAGGCGGTTCCCGCAGCAGGACCTCCACCGCGCAGGTCGTGCCACGCACCCACGACGAGCAGGTCTTCTGACATGGCGATCGCGCGCCCGAACTCGGCACCAGCGCTCACGCTCGTCGTGTAGAGCGGCGGCTCTTGCACCCAGGTAGAGCCGTTCAGTGTGAAGCAGTACACCGCGCCCGCGTCGGAGCCGCTAGCGTGGTCCCTTCCCGGTGCTCCGACGGCGATGCGGCCGTGTGAGTAGGCCACGCTCGAGCCAAAGTTGTCTCCGGGTTGGGCGCCGTTGGCGGTGAGCTTGACCGCTGTGGGCGGTGGAACCAACTGCGCCATTACGTGCCCCGTCAGGACGACGCCAATGAGCCACGCCAGAACGACGGCGCGACCACACTCGCTACACAAGCTGCAAACGCGGGAAATCGTCTGAACTGACATTGTGCTCCTCTTGGGTTTGACGGAAACGCGTCCCCCCACCGCGCTGGCACCAGCGGGGCAGAGGTGGATCGAAGCTCCGCTCCAGCATGATGCCTTGCGCGTCGCTGCGGTCCAGCCCGACCCGATTCATGTTCATTCGACGCACGGTCCTTCGGCGAGATCTTCACATTCATCAGCAGCGGTTGGAATAGGACATCCAAGCAGGTGGGCCCTGCGCATGGGCCACCACTGTCAGATCCGCCCGTCCCCGCACGAACGATCCTGCATGTGCGCGTCCGGGGGATCGTTTGGCCCTGGGCCGGAACCGCCTTGGGTCGATCCCACTGCCCCTTCAGCCCAAGCAACCGGCCCAGCCATCCAGTCGAGAATCGGATCCTTACGCACCGGGTAGGTAGGGTTGGCTCTGAGTTCGAAGTCGAGTGAGGAGCAGGCGGGGCTGACCGGACCACGATCACGTCGAAGGGCTCTGGCAGGAGCGGGAGCGGACGCAAACGTCCGCGCTCCGACTTGTACGAGCGTCGGTACCCATGCGCCTTAACGAGCCAGTCGTGCAGGTCGTGGGCGTTGATCGGCCGATCGTCACGGGCGTGCTCGGAGCACCACGCCTCGATCGCCGTGGATAGCTCCGACGCAACTCGCGGCTTCCCGGCGCGGCCGTCCACCGCACCCTCGCGGGCATGCTGCAGGTGGTAGCGCACCGTGCTCTCGACCACGCCGAGCTGGCGCGCACTGGCTCGGGCGGGCATGTGCTTCTCGGACAGGACTCGAATCGTCACGATTTCCTCGGGGCGAAGGCGGCACGGCATCCGCCCGTCTTGACCGGCACCAGGCTGGCCGGCAAATCGGGCGGCTGGGCCGCCTCAGGTCGGAGGGGGTGCGCGAGGGTTCACGCCTTGAACGGCTTCCTCGTGATCGCATCCTCCGGCGACATCCCCCGCCGTAACCGGACGCCTATTGTCGTCACGCTCACACGCGCTCGCTGGTCCCTCGCCCATGCAGCAACCGTCTGCGTCATTCCGAACGCTGTGATGTCGCGTCCCGGGGCGACGCCGCCTTCCAGAGGGTTTGGGAACGTGATGGCCTCCTCGGGCGGCATCCCGCGCTTCAGCCGGTCGACGAGACCAGCCATCGAGACCGTGCACCGAGGGTCCCGCGTCCATGCCTGCGGGCCCTTTGTTTCGCCGAACGCGCGGATCGTCCAGCGCGGTTTGTGCGAGATCTTGGGCGGGCGCCTGTAGCGCAGCTGCTCCTTCCGCGTCATCCAGCGGCACGCTTCAGGTCCGTAGTTGGCATCCGGACTGCTCCGCATGAGCACGAGGCCCGGACGGTAGCCCGCCGCGAGCGCCCACGCGTGGAACGCCCCGAAGCTGTCCCAGGCTTCCGCGACACGGATCCCGCGCGCGCCGATGTTGTGGAAGTCGGGGTGCTTCTTCGAGGTGCAACGCTCGCGCATCGCTTGCCAGGACTTCTGGAGCGCCTTCCCGTGCTTCAACTTGTCGACGGGCGTCGGCCGCGGCCGAAACCATCCGCGCTTCTGAAGGCCCCGCAGCACGGTGTGGTAGTCGGTGCCGATGAGCTTCGCAGTCTCCACCACGCTGCGGCCTTCCACCACGTAGTGCTGGAGGACCTGGTTCCACATCGGAGACGCCGAGCGCCGGCCGCCCGGCCTCGCTGGCTTCTTGGTGATGGCTGTCTCCGGGGGCAGGCCCTCGTTCAGACGTGTGCGGAGGGTCTCCCCCGACACGCTGCACCGCGGGTCCTTCGACCATGCGTGGACCGACTTCGACTCGCCGAACGCGGTGACGAGCTTCGTGGCCGTTGGGCTCGCGCGCAGGCCGCTGCGGATCACTTCGCTGCGCGAGGCCCAGACGCAGTTCGAGGGGCGGTAGCCGCGCTTGCGGTCGCGCAGGTCGATGCAGGCGCCGGGGCGGTAGCCACTCGTCTTCGCCCAGGCGAGGAACGCATCGAGCGAGCGCCACTCGGCGCAGAGCTTGACCCCGCGGGCACCGAAGCGCTCGTAGAGGGGATGCTCGGTGGAGGTGCAGCGGCCGAGGATGCTCCGCCACAGGCTCGCGAGCGTGGTCTCGCGCGCATTGAGCTTCCTCGCCTTGGGGCGGAGGTCGATACCGTCGCGACGAAGCAGCCTCCGCACGGCGCCTTCGGAGTGGCCGTTGTTCCTGGCGTACTCCGCGGCGGTCTCGCCTCGCGCGATGGCCTTGAGTGCGTCCTCGGTGTCGATGCGAGGTGTGGGCGGAGGGACCTTCATGGCGGGGAGTCCATGGCAGGAGCGCGGTGGCGAGAGAACGGGATGCCAGCGACGGAGGCGCAGGATACATCGCGCCGCGAACGACGATCAGGGTGGTCGCTCGCGAGGGTGCGGGGTGGGTCAAACCGAGAGCGGAAGCCTTGCGGCCACCGCTCCCGAGAGTGAGACCCCACCGAGCTTCCCGGGCGCCGCGTCGCTCGCATGATCACGGCGCCTCTCGGTGGGGTCCTTGGGGCATCCTAGCGCGGGCAGATTCCGTTGAGGGGAGTCGATTCCTGTCCCCTGGTGCGAGGCCGGGTTGAGCGGAAGATGGGCTCCCTCCGAACCCCGCCTGCATACTCACCGGGGCGCTCCATGCCTGAACCACGTCATGCGGCTCCGCTGCCGCAGCGCCCCTGGTGAAGCACCCCGAAGCCCGCGCCCGAAGCCCTCGGATCTACTACAGTGCAATCACTCGCCACTCCGGGAAGCTTGGCATGCATACGCACTCACCGCCCACCAAGCGGGCTCTGGATGCGGACTGGCACTGGGTTGGGGCGTTGGGCGGCGCGCGCACGCGAAGCGCTTGCAAGCGTGTCGTGACACAACTCAGGTTCTCCTACCCATGCTGCATCTCCCACCTAACAAGCTGATGCGCGGACAATCCACTACTCGGCTCCGATAGGGGCTCTATCTTCCTTCGGCCGTCACTTCTGGGCCAGGCGAGTTCTTGGCGCTTGCAACCACAGCACAGCGTGACACGTGGGTCCAATCTGGACACCCGAGCGTTTCTTTGCATCCGGATGGGTCTCGAAGAACAGCGGTGAGCGCCCGTCAGGTACTCAGCATGAGGATGATGCGACCGCTCTGTGGTGATTGTGCAGTTGCATCTTGGCGTGGATCCTGTCGCGTGTGCAACGCTCTCGACTCTCGCCATCCCTAGCCATACGGTGTGCGTACCTGTGGCGGGGCGACGGTTTGTGTTGCATTGCATCCCGAGAGCGACCTTTGCTTTGTTGCTGTTCTCCACGTTTTGGCACTCGTGGCTACGTCGCGGAGCGAGGATCGCTTTATCACACTCTGGACGCTTGGCGTGTGGTCATAGTGCGGACACAGGACGCTGCCTAGCGCCGGCCCCCCTTCTTGCGCTTTGCTGCCCGCGATTGAAATTCCGCATACCGATCTGCAAGGTCATACACGTATTCGACAATTGCGTGCACGAATGATTGTAGGTCTTCTGCGTCCTCGCGTGCGATTGGAGAATCATCTGGGTGCGCTGCTAGGTTGCGGAACTCTTTTAGCTCCAGCCCCCACTGATACAACCGATCGTCGATAATCTTCCTTGCGAGGAGTTGCTTGATTCCTTCTCCAAGCAACAGTCGTTTTTTCGGTTTAGCTGAAGCGCGGTCCACAACTTCCCCCTCATCCTCATTCGCCTCCTTCAGCGCGTCGCGACAGACGGCCTCAAGTGCGCGCCCAAACATCACGCACGCTGCGATATTCGCACTGGCTTGAAGCGCGCGGTCGGCATCCAGAAGCGAAAGCGTGACCGCATTTGGTATGCGACTGCTCGAAAATCCCCTGGGAGGATCTGGAAACACTCGCACAACATCGGTCCATCGGTCTTCGGCAGAGTTGATATTCTCGAACCCTACCTGAATAGCCTGGCCAACAAGCAAAGACTTGCAGACTGGGCACTTTCCCACTAGCACCCTTTCGCCGTAGGGCTCACCAAGGTCCTCTTCCACCCCACCGGTTTCGGCGCGGCCCGACTCAATAGCAGCGACTTTTGCCCTGCACTCGTGGCAGTCAACGATAAACGTTTTGTGCTTCTGCTCTACCATCACGCTCCCTCCACACCCTAACGATTGGCACGAAATGCTGGTCTGTCCTGCTTAGCACATTGCCCCGGCCGCAGTGGCATTTGCTGGACGTCCATGTACCGGACCATGCTATCATGACCTCACCCTTCACATTCAACGTCACCGGTTGACAATGCCCTGTCCCAAGTGCCGATGCTGGACCGGGGCTCTTGCGCATCCTCGTATGCAGAACAGATCGCAGCCGCGGGCCGAATTGAGGCCCCCCACTTCGCATCCCGGGCGCCGCGTCGCTCGCATGATCACGGCGCCTCTCGGTGGGGTCCTGGGGGCATCGTAGCGCGGGGTGGTTCCGTTGCGGGGAGTCGGTTCCTGCCCCCTAGCACGAGGCCCGTGGATCGAGCGAGGGGGTTGACGTTCGACGCCCGCGCGCAGCCCCAGCGCGCCGCCAGACGCCGGACTCGTGCTCCCCATGTCCCGCGAGCCCATCCTCTACCGCCGCCACACCCTGTACGACGAGGTCTGGAAGGAGCCCCTGCTCACCGTGTCGAAGCGGTACGGCGTCTCCGACGTCGCTATCGCCAAGGTCTGCCGGCGACTCGCTATCCCGCTTCCCGGCCGCGGCCACTGGGCTCGCGTCGTTGCCGGACAGGTGATCGAGCGCGTTCCGCTTCGACGCCTCCCCAAGAGTCGGCCCGACGTGTTCCTTGGTCGACGCCCAAGACCTACTGCGGCGTCGCCCGCCACACACGCCCTGGTCGAGAAGGAGAGCACCCCCGAGGCTCGCATCGCCGACCATGCGGCCGTCCCAATCCTGAGGGACTCCCGGTCCTGTCGACCGAGATCTCATCGGGACCAGCGGCGGATGGTTCAGATCGCCTCTTGTGCTGCGTCGAGGTACCCTCTCAACCTTACATGATGTACTGCCTCAACGTACCCTTCGGCGCGAGCGGTCCTACGAAGCGCCTTCGTCTTCGGATAGCAGCTTCCCATGCCTGACGCGCCTGATCCCAAGCGCCGCGCGCTCGTCGAGCGAGCTCGCGCTGGTTGGATTTCGCGCCTAATCGATCTGTCGCGGCGCAATAACCTCCTCTACTTCAGGTCGCTGAAGGTAGGAACGCTCGACCTAGCACTCGGTATTGCTCGCGACGACCTGCTTGCGGGCCGGTCCGTTCCGTTGACTCAGGTCCGCGGTCCAGTGGAGGAGACTCGTGCTGCGTCGATCGTCGGTGAGATCGAAGATCGCGCCCGCACGAACCGAGAAGAACGCGGTCTTGAGACGCTGTTTGTTGCTGTCGGCATGGCCTCGTGGACAAGCAGTGATGGAGGCCGCGATCCCGAAGCGCCCGTCTTCCTGATTCCAATAGTGATTGAGCACGCAGGTCGCGACCGAAGCCGGGTCTCCATTCGAAGGGCTGGCGACCCACAGGTCAACCTCGTCCTGCTCCATGTCTTGAATAGGGAGCTTGGCTGCAACGTAGCCGCGGTGGACCTATTACCAGAACAGTCCGACGAAGAAGTCGTCAATCTAGTCGCTGCATTTTCCCGCCTCCTAGGCGCCGCGCAGAGAGTCACGGGCTTCCGCGTGTCCGAACGAGCAGTGCTCGGCAACTTCGCTTTCCAAAAGCTAGCGATGGTCCGAGATCTTCAGGAGCACGCGGAGCTTCTTGTCGCTCACGACGTCATCTCGGCGTTGGCCGGTGACGATGGGGCGCGAGCAGAGATCCGCCCAAGTTCTACGGCTCCGGACGTGCGGGACTTCGATGCGAGTGCGCCGGACGAAGAGTTCCTAGTACTCGACGCTGACTCTAGTCAGATGCAAGCCGTGGTGTGTGCCCAGCGGGGCGAACACCTCGTCGTTCAAGGCCCTCCAGGCACCGGGAAGAGCCAGACGATCGCCAACCTCATTGCCACCTGTGCCGCACAAGGCAAGAGCGTCCTTTTCGTGGCGGAGAAACGTGCCGCGCTGGAGGCTGTTCAGAAGCGCCTTTGTGAGGTCGGACTGGAGCACCTGGCGCTCGATGTCCACGGCGCAGATGTGTCCCGCAAGAAGGTCATGGAGCGCCTGCGCGTGCACCTGGATGTAGTTCGCGACTCAACTCCGGTTTCAACGGAGCCGACGCATTCGACTTACGTTGACCGTCGCCGCAGGTTAGTAGAGCACCTACGCCGATTGCACTCCCCCCGCCCTCCATCACAACGATCTGTCTTCGAATTGCAGGCCTCGCTCGTCGCCCTGCGAGATGGTCCTCAGCCGAAGGCGAGACTTCGCGGCCCACAGATCGATAAGTTAGACCCCGCCACGCTGACCGCGATCCGCGATCTCGTCAGAGATGCAGGCGCGTTCGAGGCACTGATTCATCGAACGGATCGATCACCATGGTCCTCCGCGGTGCTTGACTCCGGGCAGGCCGTCCAGGAATGCGTGGATGCAGCACGCGCCCTCGCCTGGACGGAACTACCCGAGCTGGAACGAAGCATCGATCGGCTGTGTGCGGAGACGGGACGGAGACGCCCCTCCACGATCGTCGAGTTGGAGGGAGCGATTGATCTGCAGACCGAGATCGCTCGACTGCTGAAACGCCATCAGCCGGTGCTGTTCGATATGGACCTCGCAGCTCTCGCTTGCGACCTAGCGCCAGCAGGTCGCGGCGCCTTCTGGCGCGCCGCAGCCCGGATCCTCCGAGCGCGATATCGAAGCGCGCTTCGCGATATGCGAGGAGCAGCAAGAACCGGCGAGCTTGCTGCCTTTGATGCCCTCACGGATGCGCGCAAGGCGAGCGAAGCCCTTGAACGATGGCGTGCGCATGGTCCTGGCGGAACACCCATCCCTGCCCGAACAGAGATCGACGAAGTTCGCCTGCACCTGGAGTCTGTCCGTGCCCACCTCACACGGCTCGATGCCTGCTTTCCCCATGGGCCTCTGTCGTCGGCCTCTTTCGCCGAACTGCGCGAGCGATGTCGTGCGCTCGCGGAACACGCGGACTCGGCCATTCAAATTCCGTCGTTCCGACGTATCGAGCGCCGCCTCTCGGAGCACGGCCTTGGGCCGCTGCTAGGCGAGATCCGCGCCGCACCTCTGCCGGCCTCTGGGTGGGGCGGGTTTGTCGAATGCTGTGTCGTAGCGTCCCTCCTCGACCACGTTCGGACGGAAGACTCCGACGTAGCTGGGTTCGCAGGAGCGATCCATGGCGAATTTGTAGCAGAGTTCCAGCGCCTTGATCGCGAATGCATACACCTGGCTGCCCGCCGAGTTCGACGTGCTCACGCAGTGCTTGCGGTAGAAGCCATGAATAGGCATCCCGAGCAGGACAAGATCGTGCGCCAGGAAGTGAATAGGACCCGCCCCCGGATGTCGATGCGGACGCTATTGGCCAGCGCGCCGCAGGTTCTAACAAAGCTGTGCCCGTGCTGGATGGGAAGCCCGCTGTCGGTGAGTCACCTGTTCGGCGCCCAATCACGCTGGTTCGATCTCGTCGTGTTCGACGAGGCAAGCCAAGTGCTTCCGGAAGACGCGATACCCGCCATCCTACGAGGTTCGCAAGTCGTGGTGGCAGGAGACCGGCATCAGCTACCTCCGACGACATTCTTCGCGGATGGAGGCAACGACGACGATGAAGAGAGCGTATATGCTCCGAACGATGCGGAAGGTTTCGAGAGCTTGCTGGACCTCATGTCAGCTTCTTCGGTTCGGTCGTCCATGCTGCTTTGGCACTACCGGAGCAAGGCCGAGGCACTCATTGCGTTCTCGAACGCACATATCTACCGCCACCTCATCACGTTCCCTGACACCGGCGGTGAGCAGTGCATTCGGCACGTTCTGGTAGCTGATGCCGAGCCTCAGGGCGTCGATCCGGACAGTGGATCGGCGGAAGTACGACGAGTCGTAGCCTTGGTTCTCGAACATGCGACGATCAGACCAGGTGAGACGCTCGGAGTCATTGCGCTGGGCATTGGCCACGCCAACCGGGTGGAGGCAGCGATTAAACGGGCCCGGCGTGACCGTCCGGAGCTCGACGGCTTTTTCAATCGCGAGCGTGCCGAGCGGTTCTTCGTAAAAAACTTGGAGCGTGTGCAAGGAGACGAGCGCGACGCCATTGTCCTATCCATCGGATTGGTGAAGGACCGTGCCAATGTTCTTCTCAACAGGTTGGGGCCGCTCAATCAACAAGGTGGCGAGCGACGTCTGAATGTCGCTATCACACGTGCCCGACGACGTATGACACTTGTCACCTCGTTCTCCCACCACGACATGGATCCAAGCCGCTTCCACGCGCCCGGGGCGGATCTCCTGCGTCGATATATCGAATACGCGTCGAGCGGCGGAACGATCATCTCCGACCGCGGAGTCACCGCCGTGGCGCCCAACCCCTTTGAAGCGGATATCGAGCAGGCCTTGAAGCTGAGGGGTATTAATGTGTTGCCGCAGTGGGGTGCATCGGCATACCGTCTTGACCTGGTAGCCTGCCACCCCACACAGCCGAGCCGTTTCGTCCTTGCAATCGAGTGTGACGGTGCAAGCTACCACTCGGGGTACACAGCGCGTGAACGCGACCGACTTCGGCAGCAGCATCTTGAGGCACTAGGTTGGCGGTTCTGCCGTATCTGGTCGACGGATTGGTTCAATCACCGCGACAGCGAGATCAACCGCGTGGTCCGGGCGTATCAGGAAGCTGTCGCCTATTCTGATCGATCAACTGCTGATGCCACACGTTCGAGCGCGGAGACGCAGCGCGGTCCAACTACTGACTCAACCGCGCCACTCGCGCTTCGCGGTCGCCGACCACTGATCTACAAGCGCCAGTCGATCGCCGAGTATGCCGACGCAGAGCTGATCCAGCTCGCTCTTTGGATCCGCTCCGATGGCCGCCTCCGGACCGATGAGGAGTGCATCGAGGAGATGGTCGCAGAACTTGGCTTCCAGCGTCGTGGTGCGAGAATTGTGGAACGCGTACGGCGCGCGGTTGAGGCAACTCGACCGTAGCCTCCCGCGCATGTGCCTGCTCAAGCGGAGCAAGATCACAGCTAGCCACGACCACCGAGTTCGATCCAGCCGATTAGCGTCGCAGCGTAGCTACCGCCCTCGGGAACGATCTCACGATGCTGCAGCTCGCGCTCGAGCATGGGCTCGACCTTCTCGTG
Organism: Planctomycetota bacterium; assembly: GCA_016714045.1. Taxonomy (GTDB): domain Bacteria; phylum Planctomycetota; class UBA1135; order UBA1135; genus JADJNY01. The sequence goes on from JADJNY010000004.1 coordinate 539,391, forward strand.
GAGGAGTGCCTTGCGGGCTAGGGCCGTATTCGCGCTGACCTGCCCTGGGCGCTTGAATAGGACCGCGCCAAGGCGTTCGAGGCGGGCGTTGCGCTTGCCGTCGTCGCTCACGGCCAGCGGCATCACCGTGGCGCGATGCTCGCCAGAGGGTCCGCGCGTCTCGACCAACCACCACGTCAGCACACCTGGGCCTTCGGAGCCCGACACAGCCACGCCGATGCTCTCAGGCGATACGACCTGCCACCGTTTGATGGCCTCCTGCACGAGCGGATGATCGAGGCCGAGCAGGTCGAGGTCGGCCCGCGCGCGGGCAGCATCGCGATCGAGCGTGAAGCGGCAGACCACCTTCTGCTCGGCGTCTTTCACGACGTAGGTGCCGTCATCCTGCTCATCGACGCGGCGGCCATCGGCGGTGATGGATGCTCGCAGGAACTCCAGCACGCGCTCGAGCCCCGGCCTCACGTTGGCGAAGGGTTTGTAGTCGTCGAGGGAGAAGCCATCGAGGTCCTGGAACAGCTCGAAGACGACCTTGCGCGCCTCGGAGGCGTTGGAGAGCGCGGCTTCGAGTTCCTCCTTCGTGCGGCGGAGCTCCGGGTCGCCGAGCGCCTCGCGATACAGCTTGTCGTATGTGAGGCGCTCGGAGAGCTGGCCGAGCACCTGGCTGCGGAGGTCCTCGGCGACGTTGCCGTTCTCGTCGACCTTGCCGAGGGTCTTCGCGATCTCCTTTAGCTTCTCGTCGAGGAGCAGGAAGATCTTGCCCTCGATCGTGTCGGAGAGGACGAGGTTGTAGACCTGCGCGGTGTGCTTCTGGCCGTAGCGATGGATGCGCCCGATGCGCTGCTCCATGTCCATCGGGTTCCACGGCAGGTCGAAGTTGAAGAGGATGCGCGCGAACTGGAGGTTGATGCCTTCGCGTCCGGCCGCCGTGCAGACCAGCACACGCGGGCCGTCGGCCTTCTTGAACTTCCGCTCGGCGGCGAGCTTCGCTCCGTGGTCGCCACCGCGCAGGACGACGACGCCTTGGCCCGGGTACGCCTTCTCGATCTCGCGACCGAGCAGGTCGACGGTGCCGAGGTACGTCGCGAAGATGACGACTTTCTCGGTCGAGTCCTGCTCCCACAGGGCGCCGAGGCCGCGCAGCAGCTTCTCGACCTTCGTCTCGCGGCGCTCGGGGAACACGCGGAGCAGCTCGCGGATGCGCAGGCGCTCCTCGGGCAACGCAAGGCTCACGGCCATCACGGCCATGTCCTCACCGCTCGTTGTGGCCCACTCACCTGCCGTCGAGTCGGAGGCCAGCTCCAACTCCTCCTCGTTGAGCTTCTTGAGGAGCTTCACGCGAAGGTCGGCGAGGATGGCATCGACCTGTCCGCGCCCGACCGAGTCACGCGCCACCTCGAACTCGTCGTGGATCAGCTCGCGACCTTCGGCGAGGAGCTGCTCGCGCGCGTCGATGTCCAGCTCCTGGTCCTTGAGGATGGCCTCGTGGAGCGTGAGCATGAGGATGCGGCGTCGAAGCGTGCGGCGAACGGCGGCGAAGCTCGACGCAGCGATCTTCTGGAAGATCGTCATCACGAAGCCGAGCGCGCGGCCCTGGTTGCCCTGTCGCTGGGCGAGCGCGAAGCCGTCCTCGAGGTACTCCTTGAGCGCCGCGTAGAACGTGCGCTCCTCCTCGTCCATCGTGAACGACTCGGTGTGGACCCAGCGCCGCGCGAAGAGCGGCGAACCGTCAGGTCGACAAGCGTCGGCCTTGGTGCGCCGGAACACCACCGAGTTCAGGCGGTGCCGGTTGTCGACCATGTCCTCGGGGCTCTTGAACAGCGTCGGGTTCAGGAGCTGCACGAGCATCCAGAATCGGAAGTGATCGCCCTGGTGCGGCGTGGCCGAGAGGAGCACGAGATCGCGTGCGTGGCCCTTCAGCGCCTCGGCGAGCTTGTAGTTCTCGGTCTTCGTGACCTTCTTGCCGTTGCGGAAGGCCGTGAGGTGGTGCGCCTCGTCGAACACGACGAGGTCCCACTGCGGCGCATCGAGCAGGCGCTTGATGCGTGCCGGGCGTTTGAGCGTGTCGATACTGGCGATGAGCCGGTCGTGCTTCGCAAAGGCGTTGGACTTGCGGTCGGTGACGTCTCCCTCGCTGCCGAATACCTCGAAGTCGAGGCGGAAGACCTCGTTCATCTCCCGGTGCCAGTTGTTCACGAGGCCTGCCGGGACGACCATCAGCGCTCGGTTCAGCTCGCCACGGCTCGCCAGCTCGCGAAGAAGCAACGCGGCCTCGATGGTCTTACCGAGGCCGACCTCGTCGGCGACGAGGAAGCGGCGGGGTGAGGCTGTCGCAATGCGATGGGTCAACACTACCTGATGCGGCAGCAGGTCAATCGGTGCCGCCGTCAGTGCGGCCGCGCTCTCCATCAGGGGCAGCGCGTGCGCCTCGTACTCGAGCCACGCCTCGCGCCGCCGATCGTCGCCACCCGCGACCGAGCTGATGACGCGGTCGGTGCGCGAGAGGAAAGGCTGGAGCGCTGTTACGGCGACGAGCCGCTCGCCACCTGCAAAGAACGCTCGCACGTAGCCGTTGCGCTCGGAGTCGACGACGACGCCCTCACCATGCTCAGCGTGGCTGACGCGCTGTCCAGGGTTGAATGCAGCGGCTTCGCTCATACCATACCCTTCATAGTGCAGCCGAGGCCATCCGTACCTCGAGCGCTCTCTTCATGTGCGAAGTCAGTGCTCTGTCTCTGCCAAAGAACGTCGGTTTGCGGATCTCCGAGTTGTCATAGCGGAGCAGCACCTCGTCGAGACCGTTCGAGCGATTGCACTCCCTGAAGAACTCGACCGCATCGTTGTCGATCGCTATCTTGAGCGAGGGACGAATCACATACACCTTGGCATCGAACAGCCGGTGGTGGTTCGGACAGAGGGATACGCCGTTCCATACCTCGTCGGTGCCCTGGGGCTCGCAAGCCGGGATGATGTGCGCTCCCTCCATGATGTTGAGCTGCGTCGAGCAGACCGCGCACGCGAAGTCGTATTGCGCGACGACGAGCGGAGCGAACCGATGATCGCGCTCAAGGCGCTCAAGAGCGATGCGTCGTCGAATCGTCTCGGCAGGAAGCGCTGGCATGGCGGTGGCCGGAACCACCGTGATGTTAGGAGTGCTTTCGAGCAGAAACGTCTCACGATCGTCGCCCTGCAACCCGCTGGCGTCGGCCTGGTGAAACTGCCGCATCAGGTGCAACAGGTTCCCCGACGTGCAGGCGACGCGAACCTCTTCGTCTCCACCGCTCCCCCGCATCGTTCGCGGCGATGCTACGGCCCATCCCTTTCCTCGTGCCTCGCTGAGCAGCTTCTCTTGAACCTGCACGGCCTTGCTGTACGAGAAGTCGGCGTGAAAACTAGCCTCCCACGCAACGAAGACTCCGAAGTCCGGCGAGTAGCCAAGAAGGAATGTCGGCACCGCGTCCAGGTCAAGGGCGCCGCGGTCACCGCGCGCTTGACCGGGCAAGATGAGCTGAATCTTGAACTCGTCAGCAGGGCGATCGGAGGACTCAACGTGGGTGACGGTCCACAAGTAGAAGCGCGCCCGGCCGAAGTCGGGGATGGTGGCGAGCGCGGGCCGCGTTTCGTCACCGGTGCGGAACGTCGTTCCCGCCGGCAACGCTGCGGCAAGCTTCGCCGCTAAGACAGGCTGCGGCAGTGCCGGCATCAGGAAATCCTCGGATGATGGAGGCCGACGTAGGAGTCGCCGTCGAAGTCGGGGTTCTTCTCCTCGGAAACAAGAATGCGGCCGACGTCGGCGTCAGCGCCGCCCCACAGGCAGCGGCCCAGTGGCAAGCGCACGCCGTCCTTCGCGGCGCTGATCCGCCAGAAGTACTCCTCGTCGGCGAGGTCCATCCCGATACGGGTGCGCCCCGACGCGAGCCAGAGAATCAGCGCGGCCTGCCCCTCGTAGTGCTCCTGGAAGCTGAGCACGGCCGACTTCACATCGTTCTCGAGCCACGACACAGCCTCCTGTTCCGACAGCGAATCGAGGCAGCCATCGAGCCCGGCGACGACGAGCGCGTCGCCTTCGGAGCCGGGGAGGTCATCGGGCCACTCCTTCCGCAGTGCGAAGAAGTCGCGGATCGACACCACGCCCGTGGGCGCGATGACGGTGGACAACACGCGCGGCTCCCAAAGTAGCGAGAAGCCGCGACGCTTCCAGCGATCCCCCTGGACGGTGATCATGCCGCCCCCTGGTCTTCAAAGAAGGCGAGCGCCATCTGCTGCTGCTTAGGCTCCTGCTTCGCGACGTAGGAGCGCAAGATAGTCTGAGCGCGCGACGCGGCGTTGCGAATCTCCGATGTCGCGCCGCGAGTGGTGAACCACTCCAATAGTGCGCTGAGAGCGGGGTGACGCTTGAAGTTGCCGTTGGTGAGCGTGTCGTTGGTGCTGATGCCACTGTTCTCGAAGCACGTGCCGATAAGGAAAGCGGCCTGATCGTAGTCGCTCGTCATGCCGCTCCGATGCTTGCGCTGCCATGCGCGCGCGACGTCGAGGGGGGACGTGAGGAAGTAGGTCTTCTTTTCCTCCGAGCACCATCCGCGCGCCTCGAAGTCAGACGGCGCGATGCCCGTGCCGCGCAGGTACTTCTGGATCTGGTCGCGCGGGATCTCCTTCACGCCATCGAAGAGCCGCAGAAACTGTCGCGTGAACGGCTCAGCATTGACCGGCGGCGGGTCCTTAACTCCACCCGTTTCTTCGTCGAGGAGTTGGTTGATGCCGACGAGTGCCTCGAGCACGGTCATCGATCGTCCGTCGTCGACGAGCACCTTGCCATAGTGACGCGAGTAGTACTCGAGCGCCTTACCGCGACGGATGACTTGCAAGTCGGCCTCGGGAAGACCGGCCTTCTGGTGGTGCTCAAGCATGCTCTTCAGCGCGCGCACGTCCTGCAACACCTGGCGGCGCATCTTCGCCCAGCTCACCGGGGTTGGCTCCTCGGAACGCTTGCGGCAGACGTGAATGATGTCGTACTCGATCTGCTTCGAGCCAAACTCGCCTTCGCCCTTCGACTCGTCACTGCGAATTGGGTATGTCGCTTCGAGGTACAAGCCGGCATCGAAGAGGCTCTCAAGAACGGCAACCCAGGGCGCGTCTTCGCTGTGGTGGAACGTGAACGCGAGGATGCCGGACGGGCGAAGAAGCCGGGACGCCTCCCGCCAGCTCTCGGTCAGTACGCGCTTGTAGTGATCGTCCGCGTCGTCTGGGTGCTGTGCCGGGTTCGAGATAGCTTCGAGCGTCTTCGGCGTGTATTCGCCGGAGAAACACTCCGGGTACTTCGAGCGAAGTACTTTCCGAAGCCAGACGTAGAAGAAGTCAGCGAGCTCGGCGTAGAAGAGCAAGCCGCCGAAGGGAGGATCGGTGATGACAAGGTCAAAACTACCGGTCGTCCACGAGTCGATATCGCTGGCAGATCCACACTTCAGAGTCGAAGGCGTCGAGGGCGGATCACCGATGTATCCCTTCTCGCTCTTGCCCGTAAGATCGGCAGCGATGGTCGGCGACTGCTGGGCGAGCCATTCGTTGCTGAGCACGTCCCAGGGGCGCTCGCGCCAATCGAGCGTCTCAGTGAGCGCCTCGGTACACGACAGCCAGTTGCCACGTCCCATTGCTCCGAACACACTGTTCTCAACAACCACGTGCTTGGGGTGGTAGTTGTTGTTGCTCATGTGCGGTTCGAGCTTGTCCGCCTGGATGTTCCAAAAGGCGAACATGTTTTGGTTGCGCAGGTACTGCTGGAACGAACCGAGAACGAGTTCACGGGTTTCCCAACGATGCTTCTCGCCCCCAACGCTCGTGATCGCCTTCAGCAGCAATGCATGAACCATCAGTTGCCGCGCGTTGAACATGTCGGCCCAGCGGAGGTAGCCGTGTTGCGGCAGCGGCTGACGCTGATGGGTCATGTGACCGAAGGGGATTTCACTCTCGGGCCAGAAGCCCTTGAGGTCTGCTTCACGGCGATCCCCCCATTCGCGACAGGCTGCCTCGAACGGCGCTGGATCAATGGAGGCAGTGAAGAAACGACCGCTGTATGCAGCCCCAGCCTTCTTAAGGCCCGCACTGAAGCACTGCATGACGAGCGGCGCGACCGGGGCCGATTTCCCGGATGAGTTGGTCGCGACAACGATGCGCTGAACCGCGCCGCACGCGCCGCATGCGAAGTGCCCATCCTTCGGGACCGTGCCGCCCTTATTGGGGTGAACCGCTACTCCATCAACGGTGACACTGTCGGGGAGCGTCCCTCGCAGCTCGACGACAGCCGCGTCCTTCGAGCGGGCGTCCAACCAACGGCAGGTGTCTGCGGCGCTGTCCGTGACGCTTCCACCCAATAGACCTGCGGGGTGGGTGCCCGCAATTCCGGCCAGCCAGCGGGGGTGCGCCATCAGCGAAAGGCGAACCTTCTTTTTCTCCGCCTTCCCGAGGATCGGGAATGACTCCTTCGCTCCGCACGACGGGCACGTGACGCTGCTGGTCCTCACATCGAGCGCGCAGAACGGCTTCTCATCGTCGGCGACAACGAGTTTGGCATCAGGCGCCATGCGGGCTTCAGAGTCCTCAATGTCGTAGGACGTCTTGCACGCACTGCACGAGTGCTCCCACGCCTTCACGGTGAGTTCTTTCACAGCGATGACGGGTGAGGTCATTGCGGGCGTGCGATGCCCGCAACCAGTCATCGCGCAAGGAATGTGCTTGCCCCAGAAGACGTAGATGATTTCGGGGCCCTCGTACCTGTACGCCTTTCGCTCTTCCGGCTTGAGTGTCAGCGGGTCGAAGTCGGCGCCCATCACCTTGCTGTCCGCGATGCGCGTCCAGGTCCCGCGCTCACCGTGCGGACCGTTGCACGCGTAGAACGGCATGACTTGCGGCTTCACCTCGGCCTCGATGTCGGCGAGGAGCGCTTCGACCTCGGCATTCTTCACGTCGGCCAGCTCGGTTTTCACGACGAACCACGCGACGGGGTTCAGGTCGTTGCCGAACATCTGCATGCCGAGGCGGCTGCCCTCGACGATGGTGGTGCCGCCGCCCATAAAAATGTCAGCGACCTTGAGGTTGGCGAACGAGCGCTTCTTCTGGTGGTTGGCGTAGTAGACGTCCCACACGGCCTTCGCGGCCTGTGACGCGTCATCGGGCGCCTTTATCGACGCAGAGAGCAACAGCGAGCGGAACACGCTCGAGCGGCGTCGCGCCCACCACTTCGACATCTGGTAGATGGGCTTGCCCGCGTTGCCCTCGATGGCCGCGACCTGGTTCACGGGGAGGATCGGGAAGTCGACCTCGAGGCAGGTCTTCGGTCGGTTCGGGTCGTTGAAGTCGACCGTCTCGACCTGCACAGCCTTTCCCGCCCCGACGGCCTCAGCGACCGCCTTCGCCACGCGGGCAGCCTTCGCGCTTTGGAACTTGCCCGGTCCATTGCTCGCCGCGGTTCTCTCCTCACTCCCCGAGAAAGGTAGTCCCATGCCAGTGGACCTCTTGGGCATGATTACACACCCCCTGCGCGCGAGAGTTCGATGAACGGCACCGCTACTTCGAGGAGCGAGAGGCCACCGTGCGTGAGAGTTGGATAGCCGCCCGGGCTTCTCCACTTGCGACGACCGAGCGCGAAAGTCGCGTCAGCGTGCGCGGTCTTCAGGTACAGATCGATTGGCGGCACCCATGCCCCGGGGGTGGGCTGCTCAAGGTCGGAGACCCTCGCCCAGCGACCACTGGCGAAGCGGTCCTTCAGGTACGAGGACTGCGCGGGATCGGCGGTGTCGGGGAAGTGTCCGCTCGCCGCGTATCCGTGGTCGGCTGTGATGACGAGGCGCCGTCCCGTCGTGAGCGTGTGGACCAGGGTCCAGAAGGCGTCACTCGAGAGCTGCTCGGCGGCTTCCTTCGCCAGCGCCGCGAGGCCATGCCCCGGCGAACGCAGCTCGTGGACGCGCTCGTCGAGCCAGTCGTGCCAGAGCAGCCAATCGTGCTTGGCGTTGATCTGTGCGGCGCAGTCTTCCCACGGGAGGTTGGTCGAGTCGGTCGTCGCCCCGGTGAGGCGGCCCTTGCCGGCGCCGAGGTTGTTCTGGAGCGAGCTCCTGCTTGCGAAGCCGAGCGCCTCGGCGAACGGCGTCGTGTCGGCCGGAAGCTCGGCGCCAGTCACACGTGCTTGGTGGACCGCGTAGCCGCGCTCCTTGGCTCCCTTCAGCACCCACGGCACTTCACGCAGCGAGAGCGCGTCGAGGATGAGGACCGCGCGACCAGCACCACGCTCGGCCCACCACGACGCGAGCACATCGGCGGTGCGCGGGACCACCGTCTCGTACGACTTCCAGAGGTCCCAGCCCGCCGTCGCGAGGAAGAGATCGGCCGCTCCGAGCTCGGCGTCACGCTTGGTCACCTCCGACGGGGCCTTGTCCTGCGCGAGCGGTACCGAACACGTGTTCCAAGCGTGCTCGAATAGGCTCGCCCAGGCGCTGTCGGGGGAGGCGGCCTGAAGCTGCCGAAGCAAGGTGAGCGGCAAGGGCATCACATCTCCTCCTTGTTCAGTGTCAGCTCGTAGGTGATGCCGTCGGGGAGCTTCTTGAGCAGCTCGTTGAGCTGCGCGCCCGTGAGGCTCGCGACCTTGAGCTGGACGTCCTGGACCTGCGTGCCCGTCGTGATTCCCCAGCTCTCGACCTTGCCCAGCAGATTGAGCGCGGAGGTCGCGCCTGCGGTGCTCAACTGCTTCAACGCGGGCGTCGGGCCGTTGCCGAAGATGGTGCCTCTGGGCGGCGTCGAGATCGGGGGCTGCGCGCTGTCACCGCCAGCTTCACCGCCCGTGATGGGGGACTGAGGGTTCAGCAGGAGCTGACCGGTGCCGCCGTTGATCGACGGAAGAACGGGCGGCTGCGGCGGCACCACCCCCTCCGCGTGCGGCACGGCCTGCGGGAGGAGCAGATAAGTCTCGTCGAGGTGCTTGCCCGTCCCGAGCTTGCCCCGCATGCGCTTCCACGCGGTCTCCTCGTTCTCGCCCGCGCGCACCTGCAGGTACTCCATGCCGCGCAGGTTGATGGCGACCTCCCCCCGTGCGCAGATCCTGACGAGCTTCTCCTTCATCAGGGTCTCGCCGAGCCACGGGATGCAGTCCTCGCCACCGGGGCGCGGCTCCTGCAACTCGCGCAGCAGCTTGCCCACCGACTCGTTCTGCTGGGCAGCCGCGAGGACGAGCGCGTCGAAGTCCTCCGAGACGAACAGGTTCTTCGCGACGAGCTCGTCGACCTTCTCGGGGATCTTCGAGCTCTCTTCCTTGTGGCTCTCGATGTGGAAGGTGCATTGCGACGGATTCTGGAAGTTCCAGGTCGCGAGGATGGCGAATCGGTCGAAACGACGCTTGAGGATGTCGCGTAGCTCGCGCTCGTACTTCTGGTGCAGCTTCTTGAACTCGGGGTTCTGTGCCTTCCACTTGTCGGCGAGCAGCACCGCGCGCGCCAGCACGAGGAGGTCGCGGTCGTAGAACAGGTTCTCGCTGCCATCGCGCGGCAGCAGGAAGCGCACGGCGTTGCGGCGCGTCTGCAAGCGCTCCTTGAGCCAGGTGCCGAGGCGCGCTTCGACCTTGTCCGGCGGATCCGGCACGACGAGCAGCGGGATGCGGTCGTCCCACTGCGCGGGAAGGTCGGCCTCGTCGACGTCTGACCACGGTTCGGCAGTCCAATTCGCGCCGAGCACCACGACGCGGAAGGCCTTGGCGACGCTCTCGGTGCCAGCGAGGACGTAGCGGACTTCGCGCGCGAGCTGCAGACGGTCGTTGAGCTTGTCCGACGTGTCCCCGAACAGTTTGTCGTTGCGCGCGTTGGCGATCAGTTTCGCCTGCGGGTTCTCTTCCTCGCGGAAGACGAGGCGCGAGCCCTCCTGGTGAATGTTGAAGCTGTTCTCGACGATGGTCGACAGCTCGGCTGAGAAGAAGTTGTCGTCGACCGCCTTGGCCCGCGTGATGTCGACGTGCAGCTCTGCGGGCTCGGCGCCGGCGTTCTTGATCGCCAACGAGCGGAGCCACAGCGCGCCGACGATGTCGGCAAGGTGCGGGACGGTCTGCGCCGGGTCCTTCACCGCGTCGAGTACCGCGCTCAGGTTGCGCTGCGCCTTTTCGCGCAGGTTCGCGTGATGCTGGTTCGACACGGAGTCGAGCAGCGCCGCGATGCCGCTCTTGTCGTCGTCGAGGCGGAAGTCAGCTGCCGTGATGATCGGCGAGCTGGCGTTCCGCGACTTGAACACGTCGGCGAGGATGCGGATCAGGTCGCGCGTCTCCTGCGCCTGCGTCGCGACAAGCACCTGGTCCTCGAGCAGCGTCATCAGGTGCGGCGCGAAGGGCCACGCCTCGACGAAGTCAGCGCGGACGCGCTGGTGTTCAGCGGGCGCGACGTCAGCAAGGCGCAGGTGCTCCGAGACGTGCTTCTCGATGGCCGATTCGATCTGCGTCGGCTGCACGTTCATCCGGTTGTCGAAGAGACGGTGCAGCAGGAGGCGAAGGCGGTCGCGGCGCGCGTTCGGCCCCTTGAAGTCGATCTGGCGCGGGTTCACGCGGTGAATCTGCTGGTACGCCTCGGTCTCGCCGTTGCGGACCGAGACGACGAGCACGAGCAGTTCGGGGTGCTCCTTGGCGATCTCGGAGAGGAGCTGGATGAAGTTGAACGCCCACGTCCGCCAAGGGAACTGTTTGGTGTTCGTGAGGCCGTCGTACCAGGTTTGGAATTCGTCGAGGACGAGCGCCGTCGGCGTGTGCTTGAACAGCTCGATGAGAAGCTTGTCGCCGGGGATCTCGGTGCGCCTGTCGCCCTGCGCTTCCCACCTGCCCTTGATGTACGCGCCGTGCGGGTGGCAATCGAAGATGAGATCCCAGAGGAACTTGAAGTTCTGGCGGTGGAGGCTCTCGCTGATGACGAGCGTCTTCGGGCGCAGCTTGATCGCGCCGAGCTTCGGCTGCCCGAGGCGGATGCCCCACGCTTTCAACCAATCCGAAGTGACCTCGGGGTTGTTGAGGCCGTGGTAGAGGGCGGCCAGCAAGTGCGACTTGCCTTGGCCGCGCTCACCGATCAGGACGACGGGCTGGCCTTGCCCCGGTCCGATCGCTTCCATCGCGGCGACCACATCGGCGGTTGGATACGTGATGCCGAGGAACTCGGCGGGACCGATTTGCGTCGCGCCTGTCTTGTTCTCGTTGGCGAGTTCGATCGCCGTCCCCTTCAGGCGGCGACCCTTGAATTCCTCGCGTAGTGTCAGACCGAGCATCGTTTGGCTCCGTTCGGCAGATGGCGAACTCAATTCAGCCTTCCTCGCGGTCCATCGGACTCTTGAAGAACGCCCTCACGGCCTGGTCGCCGTGCCACCTGACGCTGACGACGCGGGCATGGCCGTCGGGCGAGAGGTCGAAGATCAGCAATCCGGCTCGGAGATTCTCCAGGCAACTCATCGCACGTTCCTGCCCATAGCGAACTCCTTCAATGTGCCCCCGGGTCCGTGTTGGCGACGCCTGTCCCAATCCACCCAGGATGGTCCATTCGCCCAGCTGAGCTGCCCACGCCTACCGCTCCGCAAGGGCTGAAACGACGGGTTGGGCCAGTCGAGGCCTCCCGATACCGAGGTGTCAGTCCAGCGGTGGTCAGAAGTGTGAACGGGGACCTGAGTGGTTCGGGCGAGCGTCTTGGCCATCTGGGCCGAGTCCGGTGGCAGGATCGGACTCGGGGGGGGCCAGGCTACCAACTCTCGATCGGCGGGGAGGGTTGCCGAGCGCCCTCTCCATGGAGACGGCACCGTCAGAAGCACGATACCGATCGGTTCCACCCCACCGCCTGCCTCACCACCCTCCTCGTCTTCTCGACGCTCACGCGAGCCTTGGGCGCGCCGGTGCGGGTCTTCGTGACGCGGTCGCAGGTGTAGAAGGCGGCGAGGCGCTCGGGGGTCAGGTCCGAGACCGGCGTGTGGCGGCCGAGCACGTCGAGGGCGACGCCGAGTTCGAGGTGGTAGCTGAAGCGGGTGCTCAGGGTCGCGCCTCGGGCCTCCAGGTGGCGGAGGTAGCGGTCGGCGAGCTCGCCGAGGGTTAGGCCGGTGGTCTTCGTTCGGGCGGCCCGCTTGGCGGCGCGCACGGCGTCGGGGTGCTGTGACGTGCGTGCGCCCCCGGACGCGCGTGTCGTGCGCTGGGTGCGTTCAGGGCGGGCGTGCTTCGTCATGGGCGGGGCCGCGTCACCACGCGCGGCGCGTGCTCGCATGAAGCCATGGCGCGACGAGGATGTGAGGCCCGAATCCACCGGCGTTCGGCGACGGGCTGACCTGCGGTTTCTCGCGGTCTGTCGGAGCCCCCACCGACCGAACCCGTGACCTGCGGTATCTGACACCGCAGGTAGCGCGAAACCCCCGCTCGCCAGGGTGACAACCCCCGCCAAACCGCGACAAACCACGCCATTTCGCGCCAAAACCCGGTCTGATTCGTGGCACCAACTTGGCACCGACCGGATCATTTGGCACACCTCGGCACCCGCGCCCCGCGCGCAACTCGCGCTGACACGCGAGCTTGTGTTGGTGCGCCCGAGAGGAGTCGAACCTCCGACCTGCGGTTTAGGAATGTGTTTATTGCAAGACCTTGCAGGTATGCCAATTAGCGACACGACACGACAGTGCGCGACAATTGCGGACTCCTCGCGTCCCTCGCGCTCCCTCGAACGCGACAAGACGCGACAAAGCCGGACCAGGAACGTGGCGCTAAGTTGGCACAGGAGGATCAACGACCTCGAGAACCAAGCCTCCTAGCCAGCCGTCCTCCTGGCCCATCCGACAGGCGGGGAGGGAGCGTGTCGGGGTCCCGTTCCCGCAGCTGCCCGCGCACGAACCGACAGCACGCGCCGACGGATGTGAGCCGGCGTCACGAACTCCGAGGCCTTGATGCTGCGCTGGTGCGTCGCGCGAGGCTATCGGCCACCATTGAACGTCGAGGTCGGCGTACGGCGGCTCATTCTTCGCCGAGAGGGCGGGGTGCCGGCGTGGGACGTTTCGAACGTGGTCCAAGGAAACTGGTCCTTCGTCCGGCAGCCACAGGTGCCGGTGAGGATCGCCGCCGCGCTGGGTCTCGCGCTGTCCGACGTGTGGCCGCCGGAGGCCGGCGCGCTACCTGGGGTTCAGGAAGCCCACGTTCGGTTCCGTACGCTTGGGGTCGGTTTCGACGTTCCCGCGCCGCTCACGCGGGAGGATGACGACTTGCGCGAGCTGCGGGCGAAGTTCGCCTTGCTTCCCGCGCGCGAGCAGCGCGTGCTGGCGATGCGCTACGGCCTGGACGGCCCCGAGATGGGGGTGAACAGCGTGGGAGCCGTGCTCGGGCGCAGTCGTCAGTGCGTTTACCGCATCGAGTGCCGGGCCCTAGAGCAACTACGCCGACTCCTTTGCGTCCCGGTGTCGGGTTCCAGCGACCCCGATGCTCGACTCGCGCACGGGTGCGAGGTCCCCCGGCAGGACCCTCGGTGCAGGGTTCTCCAAAAAGCCGAGTCGCCGAGCTCGGACGGGCACCCGAGCGCGAGCGAGCTCAAGTTCGCCTCCTACGCGAATGGAACAGGTCGGTCCGCATCACGGTGTCGCTTCCCGCGTGGCAGGAGGACTACATCTACAAGCGGGCGGCGGCTGACGGTTGCAGTACTCCGGACGAGTACATCCGTCGTCGGATCGACGAGGATGAGCTCGCGTGAGCACGCGGAACTGAAGCGCAAGGGCCTCACGGGTCCCGACGCTGCCCTGAGCGAGACCAGCAAGAAGTTGAAACTGCGGCGTGCGTCGAGCGCGAAGAGTGTGAAGAAGGGGAAGGCTCCGTGAAGGAGTCGGCTACTCGCTCACACGCCGAATATGTCACTCCCGTGCCTCGGTTTGCCACTGGGAGGGGGCGTGCCCTGCCAGTTGTGGACTGGAATAGCTTCTCCACTCGACCGCACGATGCTTGACCACCTCGGAGAGTAGCCCACAGAGGTCGCAACCCCGGCCATACGTAGCTGTGCGCGCCGCCACCTCCGCATCGACCGCGAGATTCACCTGAATGTGCCCTCCTGCCTCACGCCATCAATCGCGCGCTTCACTGCTGGACTCTGCCAGAGGAGAGTAGAGGCGGCCCCTTTCGCTTGCCTTCCGCGACAGCAAAAGTCCGGTCTTCTCTACCTGTGCGCGACTCGGCAACGTGCTGAAGTCCACATGGGCGTGTGCGGGGTCCGGAGGAGTCTCGATCGGACTGTAGTATGCGTTCAGGGCCACGTCCGCGCACTCTTGAACGGTGATCGCCCATGTTCCGCAAGAACGCCGGCCGTGAATTCCTGTGTAGGTGTCATGCGCTCCTTTGGGTGTCGTCCTGGATGCCAGTGATACGGACAGCGGCCCGCGGTCGTTCTTGTTTGGGTGTGAACGCCGAGCTGCTCGGCCTCCGTGCTTGAACAACTCAGGATGGACCTGACGATAGAGAAGCTCATTCTGGTCAACGAGCGGTTCGGACATCTGGGCCTCAGGATGAAGTGATGTACTCAGTGAGAAAGCGGCCAAGCCGACTTTCTCCTCCCGGCTGCGCAAGGGACACGTCGAGGTCTGCGTGTGCACCAGACGATACGTCGACAGCAACTGCCCAGGCACGACGGTCGATGTGCGCAACGCTAAGCGCAACCTCCTTGCGTTGCCCATCGACCACTCCAACCGCACCGCACCGTCCACGGAGGGGTAGACGTAGGGGGTCCGGGAGCTTGAAGGCGCTGATCAACCCATCCAGCATCGACTAATCCACTCTATTGACTCTCGCGAATACGGCTCGCCTCACCGTCGAACCAATGCTGTGGCAGCGACAACAGCCCGTCCAGTTGCAAGTCAAGCGCGGCGGGGCAACCGAAGTCGTGCACGCATGTGCCTTCACCCTCCTCATCGAGGCTGACGTCGGTGGCCATCGGAACCCTGAGGAGATTCCCCTGAGCATCAAACAGGCCTGTCCCCCGGATCTTGACGATCGCTGCTCCTTGAAGTGAGCGAATTGCGAGTGGGAAGAACAGCGGAAGGGTTTGTACGTTGATGCGTCGACCACCCGCTATGCGAAGAGAGAAACCCTCCGTGTCGAGGTCGGCCATACGGACCTCGCCAACGAGCGTGATTTCGTCCTCGTACGTCGTCTCGTGCCGGAGGAGGATTCGCTTGCGTATCGTGCGCGTATACGGAGTGGTGCCGGCACGCTCCGCGCTTGCGAGTGTGATCGACTCGTCCTCATTGAGCGTGCGACCGAAGGCCGTGAACCTGCCAAGCGCGTCACGAAACTCCGTGTCCAGTCCGCTCTCTCCTTCGCTATCGATTATCTCGGTGATCAGGTCTCGCGCTTTCGCGAAGTAGTCCGGCCCAACTTCGTTCTCGAAAAGAAGGTCGCTCGATGGCGACTTTCGAGCGATCGAGGCGACTAGGCTCCCCGCTTCCATGCCTTCAAGCATCAGCCCGAGGCTCTCGTCAAAACCCTTGGGGAGGCGCTGTCGGTCCGGATTCTGCTTCTTGAAGAGGATGCGAGCGAAGGCGAGCACCAAGTCTCGGTACGCCGCCAGTTCAGGAAGCGCCTCCAGGGGCATGGATGCCCGGTCAAACCTCATCCCTCGGAAGGTGAGGCGCGCGAAGGGGTCAAGAGGCATCGTCGCAGGTGTATCGACTACGGTTGCTGGCGGCAAGCGTGGGTGAAGAACCCGGGGCTGAGCCCCGAGATGGGCCCCGTTCCCAACCCTGGAATGCTGGGCATCGTGAGAGCTGAACCGGGCGGATCGAGCTGTTCAGCGTCATCCGGATGTTACTTCCTCTCCGGCTTAGCCGGGCTGTTTCCAAGGGTTGCATTGGTTCGCGGTCTTGGGCTGTTTTCCGACCGGTTGGCCTGCGCAGGATACGGCTCGGCCCCGCCTGACCCGCTGCTCACGCGACGGATCGGTTGTCAGCTAGCATGACCATGAGGCCCTACCCCACCTCCGCCCTCACCGCCTTCAGGTGCGACTTCTTAGCCGCCGCCGCTACGGACTCGATGGCGTCGCGAAGGTCCTCGACCTCGACGTGCGTGTAGTACCGCGCGGTCAACTCGACGGTCGAGTGCCCTAGCAGCTTCTGCGTCGTCGTGATCGGGACGCCTGAGCGAGCGAGGCGCGTTGCACAGGTGTGCCGCAAGGCGTGCAGGTCGATCACATGGCCGCGCGTGTCGGTGCGGTCGATCTCAGCGCACTCCAGGAGCCGCCTGAAGATCCGCAGGGCGTTGTTCGAGATCGGATCCCACGGGCTGCCCTCGGGCGTGAGGAACAGCCGGTCCGTCGGCAGCACGTCGCGCCACAGGACGCGCTCGTGGATCGGACGCAGCGCGACGAGTTCGTTCACGTAGTCGCGCCGCAGCGGGAGCACGCGCGTCTTGCCGTTCTTCGTGGTCTCGCCGCGGCGCGTGAGCAGGCACCGCTCAACGTCAAGATCCCCCACTGCGTGCGCGTGAACTCGCCGTAGCGCGCGCCCGATTCGATGAACCCACGCCACAGCGGAAGCTGCGGCACGCGTGTGCGACGCTCGCGAGCGTTCCAGGTCGGGCCCTTCGTTCCGTTTGCGATCGTGCGTGCGGCCGCGACTTGGGCCTCGACGCGGCGGTCGTCCTCAGCTGCTGCGGCGAGGAACCGCTGGATCTCGTCCTCGCTCATCGCTCGCCTCTGGCGACGGATGTGACCGCGATCGGTGGGCAACGGGTCGATCGCGCGGATCGGGTTCTGGCCGATCAAACCGTTCTTCTCGGCCCAGTTCAGCATCGCGCGGAAGTTCATGATCTCGTGGTTGATCGTGCGGTGTCCGACGCCCGCCGCGACGCGGGCGGCGCGCACCTGCAAGAGCAGCCCCGTCTGGAGGTCTCGCACGCGCTGCACCCGGATCGCCGTCAGCACGCGCTTCGTGCGCACCTCGACGTTGCGGTAGTGGTTCTTCGTGACGCGGCTTGAGGTCCTGGAGGTAAGGAGCGCGCAGCTCCGCGAGCGGCATGTTCATGCCTCTGATCGAGCCGAGCCCAGCGAGCTGTAGGTCGCGCTTGTGCACGAGCTCCGCGCGCATTCGTTCCGCAGTGCGCTTGTCGCTCGAAAGCGCCTGTCGACGACGAACGCCGTCCGCACCGCGCCAGTCGAGGACCCACGTCGCGTCACCACGTCCGCGCTTGGTCTTCAGCAGGCGCCCGGAGCCGAGCGCACGTCCACCGGTTCGCTTCGTCATGAGGTTCGTTCCTCCAGCCAGGTCTCGACGTCGCTTCGTCGCCACCGCAGGCGCTTGCCCACGGGAACCGTCGGCGGCAGCTCGCCCGCATGCCGCATGCGTTGGATCGTTCGGACGTTCACGCCGAGCAGGACCGCGAGCTCGCCCTGGTTAAGGAGCAACGAAGGCTCGGTTGTCGGCATCGCGGGCGGCGTCCGTCCTGCCTCGACGGGCAGAGGGGTCCACGCTGTCTGCAGGATCTGCCGAGCGCGCGAGATGTCCGCGAGGCGACGCGAGGTCGAGGATGCGGGGTCCATCACCGAAGCACCCCCTGCTCGCGTAGCGCCCCGAGCACCTGGCCTTCGATCACACGACGCGCCTCGTTGTCCGTCGGGTTCACGAGCGGTCGACGCCCCCCGCCACGAGTGGAGCGCGTCGGGAAGCTGAGGACAGTTCGGTCGTCGCGCGTGCGGCGGACCGTCACCTCGATGCGCAGGCCGTCGCCTACCGTGAAGGAGGCCCACCCGAGCAAGCCTGTCGCGACGAGTGAGGGCTCCGCAGCGTTGAAGGTGACGCTAGAGACTTGGAGGACGTCACGCATCGGGCGCCTCCCGGGAGTCCGGGCGGGAGTCCGGAGCACCCTTCGAGTCCGACCCCTTCGGACCCGATTTCGCGCGCTTCTTGGATGCAGGCTTCTTGCCCGCACCCTCCTTCTTGACCCTCTGGCGGCCCTTTTTGGGCTTCTTCTCCGGTTGCGAGGTGTCGCTGGAGTTGCGGGAGTCCGAGTTCGAGTCCGTGGCCGCCCCCTTAAGGGGGGCGGGACTGCCGGACTCGCACTCGTTCTGGTTCTCCCCAGCGAGTCCGGACTGGGAGTTTGCGGACTCGGCCGGACTCGGACTCGGACTCGCGGGAGGAGGAGCGACGTACTCCGGAGCCTTCGGGGTGAGCCGGTACTCCGAGTAGCGCTTGTCGTCGAGACGCTCGATGCGACCCTCGGCAAGCTCGGCCTTGAGCACCTCGTAGAACCTCGACTTCGGAAGCCCGGAGGCCCCCAACAACGCGCCACCGGAGGCCACGCTGTTGAAGACTGTGGCGAGGGTCTTGCGGATCGTGGTCGCGGCATCCTCAGCCGCCTTGACCGTCGAGGAGTCCTCGGCGTCGATGGGGAGCAGCACGAGGCTCGTGATCGCATCACCGTCCTCGTCGGCGCCCAGATGCCGGACGAACATCGTGAAGTGCGTGGCGGGCAGGAGCTCACCGTCCTTGCACTTCGAGCCTTCAACCGTGACGTCGAGGGCCTCCTTGGTTACGTCGAGCATCACGTCCGCAGCACCACGCAACGCCGAGCTGCCACGTTCGTTCTGTTGTCCTTCCCGTGTGGTGAACGACGATCACCGCCGCACCGGTCGCCTGGCGAATGCGGTCGCAGCGCTCGACGAAGATCCCCATGTCCTCGGCACTGTTCTCGTCCCCTCCGATCAAGTGGCGCGCGAGGGTGTCGATGGCGATCGCGACTGGCTTGGGTTCTTCGAGCTTCAGCGCATCGATCAGGCCGACGAACTCGGTCTCCCGCATGAACTCGACCGCGTGCGGCAGGATGCGGACGTTGCGCTTTGCAGCCTCGAACTCGACGGGGTGTTCGAGCGCCCAGGCTTGGCAACGCGACGCAAGTCCGATCGCGCCTTCGCCAGCGAGGTAGATCACGGGACCTGCGACGACCTTCTTCCCGAACCACGAGAACCCAGATGCGATCCACAGCAGAAGGTCGATCACGAAGAACGTCTTACCGCAGCCCGGCGGACCGTAGATCACCATGAACTCGCCAACGCGCAGGAGCTTCTTGACGAGCCACTTCGGGGCTTGCATCGCAAACAGTTCCTCAATGTCAATGAACCTGCACTTGCGCGCGGAAGTGTTCTGTGCGCGCACTGCGTTGGACGCTTCCTCTCGCCCGATGTCGAAGGCCCCACCTTCATCACCAATCCCTTCCGCACCGTTCACGCGACCACCTGCTCGATCTGCTTGGTGAGGAACGCTTCGAGCCCGAGGATGCCCCGCTTCTCGATCACAGCGCAGGCGTCGTTCGCACGGTCGGGCCACACGAGGCGTCGCACGCGGGTCGCACCGTGTTCGAGCGCGGCGTTGGCGACGGCGCCGAGGGCTGTGTTGCCCGCAGCGTCGCAGTCGAGCGCCAGGTAGAGCACCCGCCCGTGTACCCATGGCCCGATCGCTGCGACGGCATTGCTCGTGCCCGGCGCACAGAACACGGGCACGGGCGAAGTGAACGAGAGCGCAAGGCTGTCAGTCAGCCCTTCACCGAGCACCACGGCGGGCGTGTCGCGATCGCAACGGAGGACCTCGCGCGCACGCACGTCTGCGAAGACGGTCCCGGAGATCCGTGAGCCCTTCGGGAAGACGGTCTTGGGATCGGTCGCGTAGATCGCGCGTGCTTGGATCCCGGCAACGGTTCCAGCGTGATCGAACAGCGGAACGACGAGGCGGTAGCCACGCGAGTACCACGTGCGGAGCGCCTCGGGCACGTCGGCGCTCGGCGGGAGGACGCCCAGCGCGCCGACCTCCCAGGCTTCCATCAGTTGCCTGCTGGTCAGGTACTCGTATACGGAGCGGTCCTGCGCACTCGCCTCGTCGTTGCGGGCGCGTTCGTAGGCGCGCCCCCAGACGTGCTGCGCTTCGGTGGAGCTGAACGCGGGCTTCGGGGGCGCAGGTCGAGGGCCAGCGGCTGAGGGCCCGAACGCAGCGCCGCGCAGGTACCGCGACCAGTCGAGTCCAAGCTCGGCGCAGAACTGCTTCGCGGTCCAGCCGCCCGCTGGCGTGCAGACCGAGCAGTAGAAGACGTTACGCGCGGACAGGAACGCGGACTCGGTGCGGTCCTCGTGAAACGGGCAGCAGATCGCTCGCTTGTCCCCCTTCTCGGGGACGTCGATCCCGGCGTCCCGAGCGATCAGGTAGATCAAGCCGGGGTCGAGGGACCTCACGGCGCGCTCCCGGGCCGACCCTCCGCCGCGCTCTGCTTGGCTCTTCGTTGAAGCTCAGCGAGGACGGCATCCGGATCGAAGAGGAGCCCGTGCTCGCCAACGCGGACATGCGGGATCGTGCCGGACTGACCTCGGCACGGAGCTCCTGGGGACGGACCCCAAGGTGGCTGGACATCGCACCAATCGACAGGAGACGCGGTCGCGTGGGTTCAGTGTTCACGCGGCCCAGCGTCGCCACCGGAAGGCGTGGAGACGTTGGCGTCGTTCTGGCGTCGTTCTGGCGTGACTCTGGCGTCGGCTACCCGGCGGTCACGAGGTCCTGACCAGCACGTATCCCCGTCCGCCAAGGCTGTTGTCGATGACGGCCCCCATGCCGCGTAGTCGATCGATTCCCCGGGAGACCGTCGATTGTTCGCTCACGCCGATCTGGCTCACGAGTTCCTTCAACGTGAGTCCCTTCCCAGAGGCAGTGGCCGTCCGGAGCGCCCCGAGGATCTTGGACGCCGTGTCGTCGAGCACCACAGGCATCGTGGGTGTCGGTTCTGGCCCGGCACGTGAGGGTGCCGGAACCGGTGCGAGGTTCTCGCCTGCTCGTCCCCCCTCGCGAGCCCACTTCGGCATCAGCCGTGCGCTATGATTAGCGTCTCTCGGCGCGCGCGTGGTCGAGGATCGCCTCCTCTGCGAACAGCCCGGTCGTCAGGAGGGCCCAGGACCACCCGCGGCAATTGAACGTGGTGTCCGTCTCCTCGGGTTGATCCCACGGCCATCCGAGCCCGACGACCTCCCCATCGAAGTCCCGGTTGAGGATCAGGGCCGTGAGGAGCGCGATCCTCTTCGCGTCGCGGATCCCGAAGTCGTAGTAGCGGTCGGTGAAGCGCTCGTGGAAGCGATGAAGAGCCGCGTGCCAGCCATCTTGGAGCTTCCGACAGATCGGGCCAACCAGGCGTTGGCGGTCCTCTTCGTCGTCGTACAGGAACTCGCGGTGTCCATCGGGAGCGTCGGGGTTCTCCTCGATGAACCGCCCGTCGGTGAGCGCGGGGTGGTTGGGATCGCTCGTGATCAGGACCGTCTGACAGGGCAGGAGGTTCTTGAGCCACGCGGCCTCTGCGCTCCACGCAGGCGGGTTCGCGTTGATGGCGGCGGCGAACCGCAGCGCATGACGTCGCAGCTTCTCGCGAATCGCCTCTTGTTCGGCTTCCCCGGACATACACCGTTGCGCCACTGAATCGATGACGTGCGAGCCTAGTGCCAAGCGGCCGGAGGTCAATCACTGGGCGGTTCGGTTGAGAACGGAATTCCACCGGAGGCGGCTCAGCTCGACTTCTCTACCGGATAAACGGTGTGATTCGGGTCCCACCAAAGCACATGCAAGACGTGGCCTATGCGGTAGCCCCAGAGGCGCCCCTTCTGGTCGCAGCGCATTGAGTACAGTTCGGGCAGTTCATCTAGCCGGAGAGTCGTGAGCCGTGCCCTTGCTTCCTCGCAAATGCGCTCCGACGGCATGGTGTGGCACTGGGAGCCGTACTTACCACTTTTTCGCTCAATCTCTGCCCAAGTCATGGACTCAAAAGACCGCATTCGTTCAAGCACGTGCTCTAGCTCGTCAGCCTTGATGCCTCTCCAACTCCACTTGCCGTCAAGGTCAAGTCTGCCGACCTTCCACAGAGGCTTGTGAGGCCACGCATTTCCTTTGAGGGCGGGGTCGACAGCTGGAGTCTTCGAGGGATCCGGTTCGATCCCCTTTGCCAACCTGGGCTTCTTGCTGCTCATCCAGGATTTGGCTAGCGTCGGCGTCGCTTTAGAAGCAGCCCGGAGTAGTAATCCGACATCGACTCCAGGGAAATGACAACCGCGCCTCGGTCCCCATCCGGGACTCCGCGGCGTGCGGTCTTCCATGGTTTTTCCTTGTGCGAGAGGTCGCTGAGCCACTGGGCGCTGCGCTTGCCGTAGAATTCGCACACAGCGTCGACGGTCTCACGCTCCTGCTTCGTCAGGCGCGAGGCATCACCCTCGGGCCACTCGGAAACCTGGAACTGGCCACGGTGGATGGAGTACAGGGTCGGGACAACAGGACCAAGGGCCCAAGCCTCGATCCTCGCCTGGAAAAGGGGGCGCTCGTCCCACACCAAGCTCCACGCTTGGCAGTAGTACACAAGCTTCTGCAGCTTCATTGCCGTCATCCGGCCCTTGGCCTTCAGGATGTAGGCGGCGACGTCGTGTACGGTTGCCATGGATGTATCCCTCTCTTCTATGGCTTTCGGGCGTTCCACTGTGAACCCTGGAGCCTGTGCGCGCAACGGATGCGGGGTGAGGATTCCGTGGAAGTACGATGCGACGGGTGCGCGGACACAGGGCGCATCGAAGCGTCTTCCCATGACGATAACCTGCAACCTGCTCCCGACCGCGACACCCACAACCAGTGGTATAGATGAACCAGCAGCACCACTACCCATTGATCTACCCGTCGATCACGCGGATTTCGAAGCAAGGCAAGCTCTGATGCGATCCTCGGGCACAGCAGCGTAAACTCCCGCACTCGCTGGGCACGCGTGCCCGAGAACCGCGCCAACGAGGTGGAGGTCGCCCGTGCTCGCGTACAGCTTGGTCGCGAGCGAATGGCGCAGCGCGTGCGGATTCGCCGCCTTGCGCAGCCCAGCCTTCCCGCTCCACCCCGCCAACCGCCTTGCCGCCTGTCGCGTCGTGAGCAGGCCCCCAGCGAGCCCTGGGAACAGCCAGCCCTCAGTGCGCCCTGCGACCACGACGCGCAGGTGATCGACGACGTGCGCGGGGAGGAACACCCGCTGCTCGCGGTTCCGCTTTGCGTGGACGAGGCGTAGCTCGGCGCGGTCGAGGTCGAGGTCCTCGATACGAACGCGCACGGCGGACCCGACGCGCAGTCCTGCCCCGAGCATCAGCTCGACGAGCGCCCTGTCGCGACGCTCGACGTCTGACGTGGCCCCAGCGAGCGCAGCGCGCAGCCGAGCCTGATCCTCGTCGGGTAGCGCCCTCGGGAGCGGCGTCCCGCAGATCGCCCGTCGCGTCAGGCGCGCGGCATTCGTAGGCGTCTCCCCGCTCGCGTGGAGGTACGCGAAGAAGCACCTCAGGCTCGTCCGGATCGCGTTCGCGGATCCAGGGCGTCGTGCTCCACCCTTCAGCGTGAGGCGCACCCGGTCGCTCCCGAGGAACCGCGCGACGTGCGTATGGTCGATCCCTCGAACATCCCCATCGTGCCCAGCGTCAGCGAGCCACGTCGCGAAGAGCCGCACGTGCCGCGCCACCTGTGCTGTCGTGAACTCGCTTCGGCCGTCCCCCACCATCTGCGCGAGGTACAGGTCGAGCGCTGCTTCGATCTTCATGGCGACCTCCATGCGGTGCGAAGGCTCGGCACGCGTGAGGTCAGCAAGCGCTCACGGTGATGATCCGGGGATGTCGACGGACTCGTGGCGATCGAAGAGCCGGATGATCAGGAGGTGCGCCTGCCCGTTGGGATACAGGCCCACGAGCGTGTGCCCGTGCTCGTCGATGTGCTCCCCGCACTCGCCGCACCTCGCGATCGGAGCTTCGCCGTCGACTAGGATCATCCCCGAGACCTTCGGATCGGGCCCGCCGCACGACAAACAGGGCTCCTTGTCGACGCCGACGAACTGGCCACCGAACTGCTCCTCGAACGCATCCTCGGTGAGTCGTGAACGCTCGGCCTCGATCGTCGCCGCGTTCACGAACGGGTTCTCCCAGCTCGGCGCGGTCCACGAGCGCGCCTCAGGATCCCGGTTGCGGAGCCCCATGCGGTAGGCGTCGTGGAACCAGCCCGGCCCCTTCGGTACCGACACGACCAAGCTCCAGCCGCGCTGATCGACGAGCCGCTGCGCGCACACCTCCCAGTGCTCGCGCCGCACGGTCGCGGCCTCGTCGACGATGCAGTACGTGAGGCTCTCGCCGAGCAGGGCCGCCGTCGCATCGGTGCTCTTCGCGCGCAGCTCGCTTCGACCGCCCCCGAGGTTGATCACGACGAGCCGCCGCTGCTTGAGGTCGAGCGTCTTGATCCGGTGCGGGAAGTGCTTCTGCACCAACGCGACGACCTGCTGGAACGTCCGGTCCGACGTCTCGAACGACGGGCCCACGAGCCAGCCCAGCGACGTCTCGCAGGGCGCGAGCAACGCGGCGACGCACTCGTGGATGACGATCGTCGTCTTCCCGAAGCGTGCGCCACACGCGACGACACGCCGCCGTGCCGTGGACTCGTGGACCTCACGCTGCAGGGGATGAGGCGCGTACCCGAGCTGGCGGAACAGCGCGTCCTTCGAGAGGCGCAGGCCGCTACCTGCCATCCTCGCCGTCCGTGACGAGTAGGCGTCCAAGTTCCTCGCGCGTCGTTTGCGCGATCACGGTCTCGGAACGCTCGGAACCATCGCCGCGCAGCGAACGCTCCTCCTTGATCACGAGCGCAATGGCGCGGACCGCGTCCATGCCCGTGTCGAGGGGATGCTCTCGAAGGGCCTCAAGCGCGCGGGCGAAGACGGCATTGAGGCTGCGCAGGTGCCGCGTGTTCATCGCCTCGATCGTCTCGACCGCCTTCTTGTCGGTCTGTTCGCGCGCCTTGCGTTCGATCTCGGCCACGCGGTCCTGCCACTTCTCGGCCGGGGCGCGGGGGGTGACGGTCCTCTTGTTGACGCCCAGCTGCTTCGCGAGTGCGCTGTAGGGACGCTCGGGCCCCATCGCGAGGTAGAGCCCGAACGCGTCGTTGGGGAGCTTGCGGTTCACGACGCGACCTTCCTCGCAGCGGCGACCTCGGCGAAGGTCTGGCCCGTCGCTTCGAGGCGCGCTTCCTTGTTGGTCGCCTTCTGCCAACGGTCGATCGTGCCGTCCACGAACGCGGGTTGGAGCTCCATCGCGTAGCAGCGACGACCGAGCTTCTCGGCTGCGATGATCTGCGAGCCGGAGCCCGAGAACGGTTCGACCACGATGTCGCCTGCGACGGTGTGCTGCTCCATCGGGATCTCGAAGAGCCGCGTCGGTTTCGAAGTTGGATGGAATGTGCTGAAGCGTGCCTTCCCGTCCCAGTCCGCCTCCCACACGGTGTCGAGCTGGCCGATGCCGTGCTTGGGCTTGTTCCCTGCCGCCACCCGAACGCGCAGGGCTCGTGGCGCCAGCGGTAGTAGCTGTGGCCGAACACGGCGCTGGGCTTCACCCACACGAGCACCTGGTGCAGGAGCAAGCCGTGGCGCTCGAACGCGGCTGCGATCGTCGGCCGCTGGATGTGCGCGTGCCAGCAGTACACGGGCGCGTCCTCGACGACGTGCGGCAGCGTCGCCTTGAAGACGCCGTCGAGGAACACGCCGAGGTCCGCGATGTCGACCTCGCGATACACGTGCGGCCAGTCCTTCCCCGAGGGCTTGCCGTCGTGGATCGGCCGGTCGTTGCCGGTGTAGTTGACGCAATAGGGCGGGTCCGAGGACCAGAGGCGCGCCTTGGCCCCCGCCATGAGCCGCGTGAAGTCGTCGGGACTGGTCGAATCGCCGCACATCAGCCGGTGCCGATCTCCGAGGAGCCAAACGTCCCCGCGAACAGCCACGGGGACCTCCGGAACGTCCCCGGGACCCGGATCATCCACCACCCCAGGGGACGTTTGCGCGGCTTCGAGTTCGCGCAGGAGTTCGTCGATGTCGGACGTGTCGAAGCCGACGCCTTCGAGCGCGTCCTCGGCCCGCAACGTCTTCAGCAGCTCAGCCAGCGCGCCGTCATCCCAGGTGGCGAACTCGTGCGTCCTGTTGTCGGCGATCTGGTACGCGGTGGCGTCGAGCTCGCTACCCCGGAACCTCACCACCGGGACCGTCGTGAACTTCAACGAGAGCGCCGCCTTGTAGCGCGTGTGCCCCGCGACGATCTCGCCCGAGGGCTTCACGACCAGGGGCTGTTGCCACGAAAACGGCGCAGGGACGCGGCTACGTGGGGTACGGCGTCGTCGTTGAGCCTAGGGTTCGCCGGATTCGGGAACACCTGGCTGATCGGAACCCACTCGATTTGGAGGCTCGTGCTGTCCATGGTCCAAGGCCTTCTGCCCGCGTTGGCGGGGAGCTGTGAGGCCTTGGATGGAGGCGCCCGCCTGGGGCGCTTGGAGAGGTGCCTCGGTCTGGCATGAAGCGTAGGGCGTTTTGCAGCCGCGTCAAGCCTGCGCGATCCTGTGCGGTCCTAGGTCGGTGGCGGTCCGGTGGTGGCTCGGTGGTGATTGGACGCGAGGGGCAAACACCACCAAACGTCCCCGCCCTCTTGGCAGGCGATGCAGGTGGGGATGCGCGCAGGGTTAAGCGTGGCAAAGGGTTACGCGCACGCGTCCAACGCGGTGGCTCGCCAAAGGCCCATTTTGGGGGCCCAACGTGGGGGTTCCGGTGGTGAATCGGCCCGAATCGGGGGCATTCGGGTCCAGTTATTGTGCTCATTAGACGTCTGACGCGCACGTCATTGTGCAACACTCCGTTCGTTCACAACTGCCAACGGAGGACCCCAGCTATCTCCGGTGCGGGCACTATGCCTGCAATGCATGCCCGTCGGGGCTGTTGGGTCGCAGCGGCAGTCCCTTCAGCAACTTCAGATCGGACCTTCCAACATCGTTGAGCTCGCGGAGCCTCCTCGCAAACGCGAACAAGTCATCCACATCTCCTCGGCGATACCGCGTCTTTAGCTCCTTAATCCCTTTGTGAAGATCAAGAGCGATTGTGGCTATCTTCGCGAGCGGGAATAGCGTCTCAGCGGCGACGCCCGCCAGTGCCGCCGCAGCCTTGAGACCCTCCTCTACGATCTTATCCCGTGCCTCGTCTGCAAGTATCTCATCGGCGGTGTCAAGCACTGCGTCAATATCAGCGGACAGAGACTCAGAAAGATACCTCTCTAGCTCCGTCTGATGAATAGCGATCAACGCCCGCGCAACGTCCTGAGCTCTCGTAACCGCCAGGCCCATCGCGATGGACCGGGCGAGTATGACGACGAGCTTCGTGTGGAATCCCTCGGAGTCGACACGAGGTACGGTGTTTGCCCCTGGGATTGTGTTCGTCGTCACAACCGGCATCGCGCCAATCGCAGCCTCGATCGCATCGCGACTCAACGACAAGTCAGCCATCTGCAGTTCCAGCCGCAACAATCCGATGTCCGACTGTGCATCTACGCAGAATCTCTCGAACCACTTCACATCTGCCTCGATAGCTTCGACTGCCTGCCTAATCACCAGATCTCTATCATTCTCCGGGTCGGCATATGGTCCAAGCCTGGCCAGCAACACCCTTCGCAACTGAGGTCCGCGAGAATCGTATCCAGCGTTCACCCTGGAGAACTCTCGCTTCGAGTTTGCGGAGCGTGGCCTGCGTCTCTTCCCAGCGAGCCGACAGGGTCTTGAACAGCTCCGATGCACTCAAGGGTCTCTCCTCACCGGGTAGATCATGGGAAGGGCGTCCTAGCGAGATCGTCGGGACCTCCACAAGGCTGCGCTGCAGGTAGAGGCTAGCACCCCAACTCCTCCCAGGCGCGCGCTTATTCCCTCTCGTGTCTACGTAGCACGCACTCGGCTCTCCAGATGCCGGGGCCGACACGTACGTGAGGGTCGGCGCGTGCGCGGTCAAGGCGCGCAGAAGCACAACCCAAGCACTCCTCCCCTCAAATCAGCCTCGCGCTGTCCCGCGAATCGAGCCCTGATGCGTCCACGCGCATGGTGCGCGCCGCGAGGACCACATGGCACACGAGACGATGTACTGGGACGAAGACGGGCAGACCGCCTGCGAGGCGCACATCCCCTTCCGTGGTAGCGATACGTGGCGGAAGGGGCGCTGGCGCAAGATCACGTTGCGCGAGGCGATCGATTTCGAGGCCGAGGTTGGTCGTCCCCCCGTCTGCGAGGTGTGCGCCGCGATCGCGCGGAGGGCCACGCGATGAGCTGGTTCCACGAACGCACCGACGACGGCTGGGTCGTGTTGGACGATAACCGCGCCATCGTCGCGAACGTCCCCGACGCGGTGCACGAACGCGAGGACGACGCGATCCAGATCGCGTTGACCGCGAACGGCTCCGTCCACTACGGAGAGCTCAAGCGCGGCGTCGATCGCTACCTGCGCACGCTCGAACAAGACGCGGACTCGCGGCGCTCCGTGATCCGTTACCTCGTCGAGCGCCTCGCGTCCGACGTGAGCCTCCTGCAGGCGCAGCTCAAAGAGCGCGGGCCCGACTACGTCACGTCGGTCTGGCTCGCGGCGCACACGCGCGAGCTCGTGGAGGCGCAGGCCGATCTCGACGCGAAGCGGTTGCAGATCACGGCCGTGCGGGCGCTGGTGGAGGAAGAAGCGTGAGGCTCTCGAAGCTGCTCGCACGCCTCGAAGAGCTCCGCGACGAGCTCCGGTTCCTGCATGGCGAGTCCTTCGACCCCGAGGTCGTTGCCGCCTACCAGCCGCGCTACCCGCTCGCAGGCGTGATCCACGGCGCGGCGGTGCACGAGAAGACCGTCTGGATCGCCGTCGGCGGGCCCCCTGCGACGGGCGCGCCCTACGCGCCGCGGGCCGCGTGGAACACCGAGGAGTGAACGAACACGCGAGGGTCCATGTCGGGCTCGCGCGCAAACCGAAACGCCGCCGAGTGCGGCAGGAGGGATGAGATGGGCAAGAAGAAGAGGAGCACGACCGTGGTGGCAGAGCGCGAACAGGTCGTGGCCGTTGAGCCGGAGGCGCGGGACGTGATGGAAGGAGTTGCCGTGGACGAGGCCGCCGTGGACGCGGTTCCGATGGACGCCCCGGCCGCGACGAACGAGGACGCGCCCCCGAAGCGGTCCAAGCGCAAGGCCAAGGAGGCGCACGTCGGCGTCACGCTTGCCCAGACCGCCGAGGGCTACCTCCGCTCGCTCGAAGACGCGGGCAAGTCCCAGGGCACGGTGTTCAGCTACCGGCTGGAGCTGGTGATGGCGCTGTCGGAGCTCGGCGCCGAGACCGCCATCGCCGACCTCACCACAGAGCGCGTGCAGGCGTTCTTCGAGTCGGACCGGGTCTGCAAGACCCGCACAGGCGTCGAGAAGGCGCGCGTGTCCGTGCTCAAGACCCGGCGCGTCGTCAGGCAGATGCTCCAGTGGGCCGAGGGCGCGGGGCTCGTCGAGAAGGCGCCGGTGCCGGAGGAGACGAAGGCGGCGTAGCTCGAAACCTCCTTCGCACGGGACGCTCCGGACCGAGAGGTGCGGGGCGTCTGTCCGCTGCTGCACGCCAGCTCAAGCTCAGTGAGCGCAAAGCGCAACTCTGTTCAGACTCTACTGCCGAATGTGCGGCCTAACGAACGTCTCTATAGCCGCTGTTGCCTGTGCCAATTCGGCAGAGAACAGGTCGGGCGCTCCTGCACTGGACGTGTCGTAGATAAGACTGTCGATATCCTCTTGCCGCTTTGGGTCATGCGATAGGGATGGTGAACGACGAAGGGCCGTTGCGTACATCGTTACTCCCGTCCTTAGCTTCCTTGCACAGGCATCAAGGCCAGCCGCAGACAGCTTTGCCGACTCCCCCCCACTACCTCTGCTTCAAGGAGCTCCATCTGGAATGTCGACATTGCGGACGCGACGCCATCCCACCGCCGCGAGTACACGTTCAGCATGAGCTCCGGACTGTCGTTCGGAGGCAGTTTCTGACCAATTTCGTGCTCAGGCGTACCCGCGGCAAGCAGTGCCTCGCGCATCTCTTGGACGCCAACCCACGCCCCACGTAATGAAGTGATGCGATCGCGGACGGTAAGCGCGCTACGGAGTACTCGCCTGGCCAGTTCATATTCGACGGTTCCACGCAATTGATCGCGCCATGTCTTGAGGCCAGCCAACGCGCAATAGGCGCCTATTCCGCCCGCGGCTGCAAGGACAACATTCTGGACAATTGTTGTGCACGCTACAACTGTCTCCGTTGTGTTCATAGAGGGTGCCGACACAGGCGCAGCCGCGCTATCTATCTTCCTTCTTCGGGGGGGGCGGCGGTTCCTTTGGCCCCCGTCCTTTGGGGTCTGAATTCACCCCGGTTCTCTTCTCGTACGGGAACTCATCCCCACCCGGCATCCTCGTGGATTTTGCGGTGCGTAGAAGTGCGATCCTGCTCAGCCGAGCTGTCATCGCGTTCATGTCTGCGTTCACTCTCAAACTGCATCTGTCGTCCTTTTCTGGGTCAAGAAACTGGATCATTGCGATCTGACTCTGACGAACGAGTAGCAGGTCGCCTACAGGAACTGATGGGGAGCTTCGAGATAGAAACTTTGCGCTCTCAAGGTACAGCGATCCTTCACCGGGGGTGTCGGAAAAGTATTTGACAAACCCTTGGATGCGCAACTCGTTTTCTAAATGGACCACGACCCATCCACGGCGATGCTGGAACGCTGCCTGCCAGACGGTCGGATGCACAGACTGACGGGTAAGCTGCATGCCTCGTAGCGGTCCGAGAAAGCGATCCCAATTAGAAAGCGCGGCACTGACAACTCCCACGAGCAGTGAGATGCATGCAAGGGTCACAATCGACTGCCAGTTGAGTCCAGTTGCTGCACCAGCCGTGGCATGAGATGCCAGCTGGAGGAGCGTATCGGGGGATCGGTCGGCTAAGACTGCGTACACCGCGACCGAAACCAGTTCAAAGAGCAGCACTTCACTGACCGTGACGAGAGCTGGCTGCCGCCTTCGGACCGTCATCGCGGCGAACACACGGTATGCCGCGAACCCCGGCAACATGAAGAGGGCCCAGACAAGACTGTCGGTATCCATGGAAGCTGTTGCGGCGTCCCCGCGCGCATTTTGTATCACAGGGCGCCGCGTGCTGCATCGAGGTGACTCTGAGTTCTATCACGATTGCAGCATACCAGCCTGGAAGCTTGCAGTCAGTTCGGATGGATTCTTCCCGGCTCCCCCTGAGGCCCCGCATGACCGCTTGGCGAGCAACGCCCTCCCCGACCCTTGGCGACGCGCATCCCACAGAAGCGCCCGCTCACGTTCATCACTCTTCCTCGCGGCGGCCGAACAGCAACTCCATGACTTCTTCGGCAAACTCTATCGGCACACGTCCGACAGTGACGGTTCGTGCACGCCCGCATGAGGGTAGGTCCCCACCCCGGTTCCCGGGCACCGCGTCGCTCGCATGGTCGAGGCGCCTCTCGGTGGGGTCCTGGGGGCATCGTAACGCGGGGTGATTCCGTTGCGGGAGTCTGGTTCCTGTCCCTAACGCGAGGCCCGTGGAGCGAGCGAGGGGTTGACGTTGGACGCCCGCGCGCAGCCCCGGCGCGCAGCACATCCACCACCCCAATGGCAGGTCAGGGACTTTCCGAGTAGGTGGCGCTCGCAGAATTTGGGGCGGCACTTGCCGCACTCCTCGCTATGACAATCAACGGAGACGGCGCGCGCCGCACGTTCGTCGACCGTCGCGGTTCGCAAATCTAGCCGCAGCGACAGCCTCACGCTTCGGCGCGGTCCCGGACAACCAGCGCCCCGACACGTTCGAGGATGTCTCCGCGTGCCAGCAGGCCATCGATGACTGAAGCGATGCGACGCTCTACGGACTGGCCGAGCCGAGCGAACCCGAACTCACGCGCTGTCGCAACGACTGCATCCTCGCGTGACGATCCGAAAAGCGATCGAACGACACATAGCAGTCCTGCTTCGAGCTCGGCGTCTGAGATCTGCTCGACCGGACGCATGAAGCCGTTCTCGCCCGGACCACGAGGCTTGACCGGGTCTGACGCAGAAGCCTGGAGAAACTCTCCTTGTCGCTGTTTCCCCTTCTTCGCGTCGAGCCATGACACGGAGCCGCCCTTGACCGCAACCTCGACTCCCGCCTCGATCGCGGCCCTGATGACGTGTCCGGCTCGCTGGATGCCGTAGTGGTCGCGGATCCGCTCAACGACGTTATCGACGTGGATGGGACCCGCAATGCGGACGAGCGCCTCGGTGAGCGTAGCGAAACGCGAGGGAGCTTCATCTCGCAGTTCGGCATGCGGACGGAAGGAACTCAGATTCGCCAAGAGGTAAGGATCGAACAGACTGACACTGGGACCTTCGCGGACTTGCTCGGGTTCTGGTACGCGCTCAACGGATCTTAGGGGATATGGGCGATTCGGCACATTCGCCTCTGTTCTCGACGTCACATCCACCGAACTAATGCCAAGCGCCCGCTCCGATCGTGCCTGTTCGATCGCGCGTTCGATCCTCGCCAGCTCCGCTAGAGGGTTCTGAATCCACGCCGTAGACCACACTCGGTGGATGCGCCATCCGAGTCGCTTGAGCACCTCCTCGCGGAGACGATCGCGGTCACGCGCCGAGGGTGAGCTGTGGTAGGTGGCGCCGTCGCACTCGATTCCGAGATCGAACCCGTCGGTGTCCTCCGAGCGTACGGCAATGTCGATCGAGTACTTCGCACACCGACCTGACGCTGGATGGCGTAACCCCGACTTGGAGCGCACGGCCCACTGCGTCCTCGAACGGACTCTGCATCGCCGGAAGTACCGCTGGTGATCGCACCTCAAAGGACGCGTCGCCACTCTGAAGGTACTCCAGGTATCTGCGGAGTAGCCTTGCGCCCTCCGACTCGAGCGGATGTCCTCTGCGCGGAGCGAGTGCACAACGGT
This sequence comes from Planctomycetota bacterium, assembly GCA_016714045.1. Classification (GTDB taxonomy): domain Bacteria; phylum Planctomycetota; class UBA1135; order UBA1135; genus JADJNY01. The sequence goes on from JADJNY010000004.1 coordinate 572,213, forward strand.
CATGCTCCGTCGAGCACGGCTCACGGCGACGTTCAGCCTGCGGTGGCCTCCCTCTACGTTGACGGGACCGAAGCGGTTCGGAACAACGCCTGTGGCCTTCGTTGGCCCGTAGCCAACGCTCAGGATTACGTGGTCGCGTTCATCTCCCTGAACGTTCTCCAAGTTCTTGATGAAGAATCGCTCGTGCGCGTCATCGGAGAAGCGGTTGTCGAACTGCCGATCGGAACGTCTTCGCTCGTCGAGCAGTTGCTCGATCAGGTCCGCCTGCTTACGAGACAGAGCGACAACGCCGATGCTCTCGTCGAGGGGCCTCCCCTCCATTAGCTCCAGAACCAGATCCACGACCTTCTCCGCCTCGACGCGATTCGTCCGCGTTGCGCCAGCGTCGAAGCGCCCGTTTGCGAGGTAGACGGATCGAAGACCCAAGCCGGGTGCCACAGTCTGGGCGCTCGGGAACGTCAGCAGGCGGTCCTCATAGAAGTAGTGGTTCGAGTAACGAATCAACGCCTCGTGTCGGCTCCTGTAGTGGACCTCCAGGTAGACCTCGTCTACGCCCGATCCGTGCATGCCAACCAAGACGTCCAGCACGCTTTCCATGCCCACGAAGCGGTTGTCCGTAGCGCAATCCTCATCTGAGTCTTCGTCGGAGTCCTCGCCATCGTCCTTCCGGAAGTAGCTCGACGGCGGGAGCTGCTTGCGGTCGCCGACGACGATGAGCTGCGAGCCTCGCGCCATCGCGGGGACCGCGTCCTCGGGGAAGACCTGCGACGCCTCGTCAAAGATCACTGTGTCGAATGAGAGAGTGTCGTCGTCCGTTGCGCCTCGGGGAAGGTACTGGCTCACGGCCAACGGACTCATCATGAAGCACGGCTTGAGGGCCTGGAGCAAGTGCGGCACCGCGGCGACGAGCTTCCGGACGGGAAGCTGTCGCCTTTTCTTCGAGAGCTCGTGCTTCAGCGTGCCAAGTTGCCCGCGGTTCGGCGACACAGATCCGTTGGATGGGTACTGTGCGAGGCACTTCGCCCGCACGCGTTCGCGCGCGGCGCGCGGGAACTGAGCGTCGAGCTCGCGGAACTCAGCCCGCAGTGCCTCGATATCCCGCGGTGAGAATCGCAGCTCCGGTGTCGTTCGGTACACGGTTTCCAGCCAGGCGAGATAGACATGGCGCAGGACTGCGGCCGGCACGACCGCCGCGTCCGCGGTGACTCCTCGCAGCGCGGTCGTGATCGCGCTGCCGACCGCTTCGTCAAGCGCAACGGCCGAGCTGCAGTAATCGACCCAGGCGGCGGCCTCGTCGGCGTGTGTAGTGAGGTCGTCGCACCATGCTTCCACGCTCGCGAACGGTGCTCGATCCCAGCTATTCCACGGGGTTCGCACGGGCGGGAATCTCTGAGCGGCGGATGCGGTGGCAGCATCGACGGCCTTGACCGCATCGGCGATATGGCTCGCCTGTTCTGCGTAGATAGCTCGTGCCTGCGGCTTGGTAGCATGCTCGGCGAGGCTCGTCGGCATTGTCTTGCCACAAAGCTCCCGGTAGGGATCGACCCAGTTAAATGCCTCGATCAGATCATCAATCTGCGTGTCCCAGCCGCAATAGCGCGGCCCAAGGCGTCGGGCGTGATCTTGTGAGGAGCGCTCGGCGTCCTCCTGAAGGTTCAGGGAGGCGAACCGCCGCGTCGAGAACGGTCAGAATCTCATCAAGACTCTGGGGATCGCAAATGAACGGACCAAGCTCGCGTCGGACTTCGATGACTCGAGCCCCGGCCGCGGCAAAAGCCTCACACACTTCCAGCGCTCGAACGAACGAGCGGCCCGATGCTGCCTCGCCGTCAGTGCCGACGGCCTCCGCTGCAGATTGAAGGGAATGGAGCGCCTCACGGAGCTCGGCTGCAACGCGTCCGAGTTCCGCCCGCGCTTCGTTGCTCGATAACAGCCGGTGGAAGCTCTGGGTTGTCGGCTCTTCCGATCCGTATGCGGAAGCTGCGACGTTCAAATCATAGATCACACGCGCCCAATCGGTCTCACGGCCGCGATGGCGATCCCCGAGGAGCGGCTGAAGACGCTCCGACGCCAAGTCCCATAGACTTCGCAGGCGCGCGACAGCCAGAGCTTGATCCACCGCGCGTTGACCGTCGCGCCATCCGAGCTTCCTCGGCTCTCGGAGGCAACCACGAACCACCCGCATGTCGCGCCTGTACGTGGGACCCAGCCTCTTCCAGAAACTGCAGTGGTCGGCGCGAAACGAACCAGCATCTCCTCGTTCACGCGCTCGGCGAGCGCAGTTCAAATTCGCTGGCCAGCGCATTCTCTGCCGTGGTCACTCCCTGGACGAGCGCGTCTCCGGCCGTGACCTCAGCCCTGATGCGGTCCAGCGAGCCCCGCCGCCACGACTCGGGAACTGTGGCGATCGAGAGTACTCGGTCGGCGATCTCAAGCGCGGACAAAGTCCGGGAGTAGCTGTCCTCCGTCTTCCATCCGAGGTACCCACACATAGCGGTCGCAGCCGTCGCGACACGACGCAACGCAGCCGCAAGCTCAGCGAACCGCGGCGGGCAGACACCTTGCTCCGCGACGACGTAGTACCCCACGCGTCGCCGATCGTACGCTCCCACCGCGTCCTCTCGGCCCAGACCGACCGCATGGCTTCGTGCCACCGCCGGCACTCCGAACCCGGACTGCGCTCACCGACGAACGGTTGCAGCTCTGCGAGCGTTGCCCTCGAAGCTCCTGCTGGCGGCGGATCTGGTCGGCAAGCGCGCGTGCGTCGGCCAGGAGCGTGGGATCCAACCACTCGCTCAGGACATTCTCGCGTGAGGCCAGGTGGCGCAGGACAGGCTCGTTCGCTCGCAGGGAGTCGAGCGTGTCACAGGCCGGAATGCCGAGGAACTCGGAGGTCTGTTCTCAGGACGGCGCGCCTCGCGGACGCGCTCGTGGATTCTCGTTAGATCCTCTTCCGATCGCGTCACCGAGCCTCGGTGACATCGAGGAGACGTCCAGCGCGTGCCAACGACTGGTCGCATGCTCGCGGAACTCCTCCGCGCGGCGCTCGATCCGCGTCGCGGCGTCACGGATGGCGCGCAGTCGAAGGCCGTTCAGCGATGAAACGTCACGTACGGGGGTGATCACCTGCGGGGCGTCGCGAACCGCCGCCAGCCGCCCGTGCACGGCGAACGCCGAGAGGCCAAGCGGCCTTCTGACCTCGTGCAGCGCACGCACGACCTGGTTGAGAGAAGCTCGACGCGCGAGCAGCGTCTCGATCGGGAACTCGGATGGTCTCTCTGGGCGTTCCGCGAGGGCCTCGCGTAGCTGGTTGTAGACTGACGCCTTCTTCCCGCGCTCGCTGTGCAGGTCGAGACAGAAAGTCCCCATGCCGACATCGGCAAGGCGGCGCTTTACCACGTCAAGCGCCGCGGTCTTCTCGCTAACGAAGAGGACGCGGCTGCCCTCGGCGAGCAGCGTCGCGATGATGTTCGCGATCGTCTGGCTTTTGCCCGTGCCCGGCGGGCCATGGATGACCAGGTTGGTTCCCGACCGAGCCATCTCGATCGCCCTAAGCTGTCTAAAGTCAGCATCGACCACGGTGTACTGGTCGCGCAGATCCAGGAGGTCGTCAAGCGCCGCACCTTTCAGCCGCTCCGGATCCACGGGGACTCCACGCTCCCCGCTATCCACCGCAGGCAAGGCCGCGTCGGAGTCGCCAGCGAGACGGCGCACCAGTGGGTGCGTAACGCCACACCCGCGCATGCGCTCCAAGTCTTCCCACATTGCGAGTTTCGAGTACGGGAACGGAGCCAGAACGATCGACGTCTCCACGCTCCACCCCGCGCGGCCGGCGACTAGGGCCCTCACTGCGGCGAGGTACTGCGAGGGGGACTCCCCCCCCAGTTCCGGAAGATTGATCGCTGCGAACGTCGCGAGCTTGTGCCGCAGAGTCGGGTTGACGATCGGGTCATCGGAGTCGTCCCGCACTAGCCGGAACGGGTCTCGGGGCGACGCGCAGAACAGGTCGCACGGTACGAGGAGGATCGGAGAAAGGACTGCTTGCTGCTCCTCGTCGGTCCACCGAAGGAACCCCAATGCTAGAAACAGAATGTTGATCCCCTGCTCCTCCTGCCACTCGCGGTTGCGCTTCCGCATCGCCGTGAGCCGTTTCTGGAGCTCTAGCGGCGGCAGGTCTGTATCCATGTCGCCCGGCTCGACCCGCAACCTCGGCACGCGCTCGACGTCCTCGCCCGGCGACTCGGTGCCTTCGGATACACCATCGAGTTCGAAGAGTTCACGCTCCGGTGGGCGAACGCGCTCCGCGTAGGTGAACGCCAGGCCGTGGCGGGACGCTTCGACCCGGTCGAGGAACGTGTCGAACTCCACGTTCTTAATCTCGACACCGCGCTTGCCGGCCGGGAAGTAGAGAGCCGCGTTCCGCCGGTCGAGTTGCAGCAGGCGTGTCTGCCACTGCGAGATCGACGCGAGCACTGCGGCCTGATGGGGGGACGGTGTCATCCGACGCACCTCACTCAGTGCTGAAACCGTGGCTGGTGAACTTCAGTGCGACGGAGTTCTCTGTCACCGTCCGCTGCACGTTGTCCGGCGCGCCGTTCGGGATCTCGGCCGTGATCTCCAGGGTCACGCGGACCTTCGCGCCCTTCAGGGTCTCCAGGTGCTGGATGACCTCCTCGGCGATGCGGCCTGCGTCGCGGCCGACGCGAGAGGCGTCGAGCGCGACTGTGCCGTGAAACCTTCGAGGTAGCGTCGGAGCGGTCGGGCCGGGCTTCGGCGGCACGGAACCCCTGGCAAGTCGGCCTCCTGGAACGTCGACGGGACCGAGCCGCCGCCTGCGCTCGGCGTGTGTGCAGCCTCAGCGGCCTCCTTCGCGCGCCGCTGCAGATGCTCGTTCGCGACCTCGGGCCGGATCAGAACCGCGTCGTTGGTCATCGTGACCGACCCGCCGCCCGTCGCCTTGAGCCCGAGATACTTGCCCGAAGCCTCGTCCCACTTCTCCGCGTACGCGAGGTCCTCGCAGTACATCCCCTGGATCGCCTCCCACACGCACTTCAGCAGCACCTGCTGATCCTTCAGGCGCGGCAGGTACGTGTACGACGCGACGTACTGCCAGAGCTGCTTCAAGCCGATGTGAGGCTTGTCCTTCCAGATGTAGCGATCGAGTTCGAGCTTCAACCGCGCCGGGCCGATCACCGTGAAGAGCTGCTCGTCGAACTCCAGCTTCTTCGCCGCGCGCTCCGGCAACGAACCCTGTCCCGGCAGCCGCGTCTCTTGCCATTCCATCGGGGCCGCTGCGTCCTGCTGGTCCGGCACGAGACACCAGATCCACGCTTCCGGGATGCGCGCCTCGATCGCCTTCTCGGCCTCGGCCGCCTTGGCCTGCGCCTGCCGCTTGGCGAAGTTCGTGAGGTTGAGCGCCTCCTCCTCGTGGAGGATCGACTTCCACGCCATGTGACTGCGCACAGCCTCTTCGAGGTCCTTCAGCTTCTTCGCGTCGGGCGCGAGGAACACGAGCGCGTTGCGGTAGATGCGCGGCGCGTTCCCGCGCATCGTAAGCAGGTTCTCGCACGCCTTGCGCGCGGCACTCGTCTCGACGCCCTTCTCGTGGGCCTGCTCCGGCCCGAGGATCACGAGCCGCGCCTCCATCTCGTCCGGCACTTCATTCGCGGACTCAGGCGCGCGGTGAACGCCCGCGAACTGCCCGCGCGACTTGTCCTGGCGAATCCAGCGCACGATCTCCGCGTTCACCTCGTGAACGTCCTGACGATCGGCGCGATCACGCGCGAGCCGCGCAACGCTCGCCTGCGTGCTGAACCAGTACCGCTCCTTGTCCGAGTACAGGTAGGTGGCGTCATTCGAGAGCCGCCGCAGCGCATCGCCGAACGTCGCGACCGTCTCACCCGGCTGCGCACACCCGAGCTTGATGCTGCGCGCATCGAGACCCGGCTGAGGCGCGTTGTGCGTCGGCGCAGCGCCCATGAAGATCGTGCGCGCCACGCGCCGCGTGGCCGAGTACCTGTTGAGCGTCGGGAACTGCCGGTCGAGCGCCGTGGGCAGCGAGCCCTCGCCGTCGATGTCCTTCGCAATCGCGCCGTCCCACGTCTCCTCGAAGTAGCGCGTCAGCTCGTTGCGCACGCCTTCGTCATCGAGCGGCACGCTCGAAGGCAGGATGAGCAGGCTTCGATCCTGCTTGTCCCACAGCGCGAAGATGACCGCCGCCATCAAGCGCAACACACCGCGCGTGCGCTGGAAGCGATCGAGGCTCGACCACTCCGTGTACAGGCGATCGAACAGCTCGGGGTGGATCGGATACGCGCCCTCAAGCCTCCGCGCGTAGCTGCCCTCCGCTGCACCCTGTGGGAACTCCTGCGCGTTCGCGCGGTACATCTCGCTGAACGCACGGACGACAGCGTCGCGTGCCGGTTGGCTCTCGATCGGGATCGGCTCGAACAGCCGCCGCCGCACGATCTCAAACCCTTCCTCCGCCGTCGCCGGACGCCAGTTCGACTCCATACGGCTGAACGTCTGCTCCAACCGCTCAAGTGCCGCCTTGCCGCCCTGGCCGCCGATCTCGATCTGCGACGCAGGCAAGCTCGCGACGACGAGGACGCGGTCACACGCGCGCGACGCCTCGGTCAACGACTGCGCGAAGCTGAGGTTGTTGTCGAACGAGCCTGCAGGAAGGCTCGGGTCGTGGTAGAGGTTTCGAACGAACGCGACCCATTCGTCGATCAGGATCAAGCACGGGCTGTGCGCGCGGAAGAGCGGCGTGAGCAGTTCCTTGGCGGGGTTCGTGCCGCGCTGATCCGACTCGGCCAGCATCGCGTAGCCCTTGGCTCCGCCGAGCTGCCACGCCATCTCGCCCCAGAGTGTGCGAACGACTGTGCCGTCGAGCTTCTTCCGCGACTGGCCGGGAGCGAGTGCGGTGCCAACCATGACCGCGCGCTTCGCCGCCGGTGCCGACGTGACCTCGGCCGCCTTCAGCACGGATTCGATGCCGACCAAGTCGCCGGTCGTGACGCCCGAGAACAGGTGGTAGAGGGCCAACATCGAGTGCGTCTTGCCACCGCCGAAGTTGGTCTGGAGCTGAACGACCGGATCGCCGCCCTTCCCAGAGATCCGCCGCAGCGCGCTGGTCAGCAGGTGCTGCATGCCTTGGGTGATGAACGTGCGCCGGAAAAACTCGCGCGGGTCGCGGTACTCCTCCGTGCCTTCTTCGCGATGGACCTGATCGAGGTCCGCCGCGAACTCCGCCTGCTGGTAGCGGCCCGAGGCGACGTCCTTGTGCGGCGTGATGATGTCGCGCCACGCCTTCAAGCCCGCCTGCGGCGCACCCTCGACGATCAGCGTCTGGCGTTCGACGACTCGGCGCTGCTCAGCGAACTTGACCCGGATCGTGTCCTCTTCGAGCTTGCCGACTTCGCGCGCCTGATCAGGCGCAGAGACGGCATCGAGCAGCAGCCGAATCGTGTTCAGCGCGCGATACGTCGCGTCGTAGCTGAACGCCTTGTCGTGCGCCCACTCGTTGCGGACCGTGCGCAGCTCGCTGACCATCGTGCGATGCGACTGCGAGAGCACGTCCTGGAAGACCGCGTTCCAGAGATCCCACACGACCCGGAGGAGCGCGTGGTTGTCCCAGTCGAGGCCGGTCTTCGCGTTGCCCTTCAGCGGCTGCTGAAGCGTCTCGTTGACCGTGTTCGCCCACTTGTCGGCGTACTTGGCCTTCAACTCGCGCTCGACGAAAGGACGCAGTCCGTCCTTCAGCAGTTCGAGTCCCTTCTGGATGCGTTCACGATTGCTGAGCGCCATGCGTCACACGTCTCCTCTCGCGTCGTTGTCGATGCGCATCAGATGAACTCCTGCTGGGTCGCGGTCGGGGTGCGACCCTCCGCCGCACGCCGCGTGATCTCGGGCCAGCTCTGGACGAGCGCGTTGTAGGAGAGCGCCTCGGCCGCGCGCTTCTTGCGCTCGCAGAGCGAGTACAGGCGGTAGGCAAGCTCGCGTGCGGGCTCAGCCTTGGAACCGAGGCTGCGTGCGACGTTGGCAGCAGAGTCCTCGCCGCCAGACTCCAGTGCGCGGATCAGGTGGTGTACGGACTCCCAGGCGGTCAAGCGCGTGTCGGTTGTCGGATCCCAGTCGGCCGGTAGTTCGCTGGGTCGGAGGAGGCGGACCTTCCCTCCTCGTGCTTCCACTACGCCGCCTTGCTCAAGGACGTTGAGCGCCGTCCCTTTCGCCGTGGAAAGCAGGATCGCTTCGCCCGCATGGCCGTGTTCAAACCCGTGTTCTTCAAACCACACGAGCGCCCAACGGCTGTCGGCGTCGAAGTCGCCTTCCTGCTCGGCAAGCGCCTCGTCGAGGGTCTGGTTGATGAGCGCCAGCGCCTCGCGCACGCGGAGAGGCTTGCCCTCGGCGTCGAGCACCCTGCCGTAGCGGGTGTAGACAGCCATACCCGGGCCGATGGCCGCCTGCGCCAAATCCACCGGCGCGATGTTGCCCCGCTGGAGGTGAGCGAGCGCCTTCGGCAGTTCGGCCTTGAGCGCGGTGACGAAGTCCCGGCGCGTGGCGGTCGGCGCGGAAGCTGCGCGCGGGCGGCACACGAGAACAATGCTGGAGGCGAGGGCGTTGGTGCCCTTCGCAATCATGCGACCGGAGCCCTCCGTACGCATCGGCCACGTGCCGCTGATGGCAAATCCGGCCTCGATGACCGCCGCGAGGAAGGTGTCCCAGCCGGTATTGGTCGTTCCCTCAGCGTCGTCGCTCTCGGCCTGTTTGAAAGCGTAGTAGATGGTGACGGGGAACGCCGGGTGTGCCTGCGTTGCAACTCGCTCCATCGCCTGCGTCATGCCGTCGAGAAAGAACTTCTCTGCATTCTGCCTGCTGCCGTGGCGGTAAGGCGTGGCGACGAGTTCCTCAGCCTTGGGGACGGCGAGCGTCGTGAACAGGTCGGGAAGGACTGGCCGGAGCGACCGTCGCAGCCAGACGTAGAAGAAGTCAGAGAGGTCCGCGTACCCAATGTTGTCGTAATACGGTGGGTCGGTAGAGACCACCTTGTCAGCACTGACCGTCTGCGATGAAGCGTCTGCCTGCGCGGCACTTGCACGTGAGCTAGATGGAAACGCATCAATCGCCATCGCGCCTTTGTCGATGGCGATTGCAAAACTGCCGCCGGTGTCGGCAAACGTGTTCGCCTCCGCGTAATCCCACGTCATCGGAATCGCCTGCCGTGCGAACGTCTCCCGAAACGCGCCACGGTCGCTCATCCACGATGCGATCGAGGACCCGATGTTGGTCATCTTTGACACGGCGAACGCCAAATACACAGCGAGCGCATCGGCGTAGGCGGCAGCGCCAGTGCCGCCGTCGCACAGGGCCTTGAGGTCGACGGGGAATCCGGCGGTTAGGGCGTCGCGCCGCACGCGCTCGCGCGCCTCCTGCACGAGATCGGAGAAGGTCGTCAGCGCCACGAGCTGGCGGTGGGTGAAGAGGTCGCCCCACGATGTCAAGCCGTATGGCGTGCAGTTGCCGCCGGTCATACGCTTCGGAATCTCGCCCTCGGGCTTCCACTCCGGCCTCGCCTCAAGCGCCGACGCCTCATGCTCAGGCGTTGGCGCGAGGTACACGCGCCCGCGATCGCCCTCGGCCACGATCGCCATCAGACGCGCACTCATGCGCCCGGCCTTGCCCTCGGCCTTGATGTAGTCGCCCGACACCGGCGTCCCGGACATCACGCACGCAAAATTGGCGCGAGAGAGCTTCGTGCCGTTCTTCGCACCCTCCGCATCCCTGGGCTTGCCACACCTCACCGTGAAGCGATAGCCGCCGTTGTCGATCAACGGCTCGACGTACGCCTCCTTGCCCTCCTTCGTAGAGAGCATGAAGGTCGAGGCGAGCGGCACGTCCACCTGCGCGAAAGCCGGGTTCGGGCTCTTCACCGTGCGCGCCCACAGCCACGCGATGACGGTGAGCTTCCTGCCCTCGTATTGCTTCAGGTCCGGCCGCACCTTCACCATCGCCGCAGTGACCTCGATCTTCGGGTAGAGGTGGCCGATGCGCTTCTCGGCCTCGTCGCGCATCCACTGGCCGTAGTGGCGCACGTCCTCGGCGAGGCCCTGCGCACCGCGCCAGTTCTGCTGGATGAGCTTCTTGTCCTTGCGCGCGTCGGGGTTGACCGGCGCTTGCCCCGCGAACTTCGGCGGAATCTCGATCATCGCCTTGTTGATGAGCACCGCGACCGGATTGAGGTCGGACGCGAACGCTTCGAGGCCCAGGCGCTGCGCTTCCAGCGGCAACGCTCCACCGCCCGCGAACGGATCATGGAAACCCGGCAGCGTCTTCGGATCGAACAGCTCCTTGGCGCGCGTATGGTCTTTGTTGTCCTCGCACGTCCGCCGCCAGCTCTTCCTGATCTCTTCGCGCGCCTGGTCCAGCACGCGCTCGTTCGTCGTGCTCTCCCACAGCACCAGTTCTTCGATGATGCGGAAGAGCCGCTGGCGCTCGGTCTCTTGCGCGTCCTCTGTAGGAAACAGCTCCGGCCTGCTCGACGGATCGTCGACCATCTGCGCAAAGATCACCGCCCGCGCCGCCGCCAACGGCCGCCGCGCCCACCACAAGTGCAGCGTCGACGGATGCCCGTGCCGGATCGACTTCTCCTTCGCAGCAGCCTTGTTGATCGCCTCCAGCGGGAGCGCGACCTCAATCAGCTTCTTCCTCATGCGGAGCCCTTCGCCTCGATGTCGGACGCGAGGCTCTCAACCCGGTCACCTCGGATCACACGCCATGTGAAGACGCATCGCGCACGGGGTTCGCGGCTCGTGTCGCGGATGGACTTGATGAGCAGCAGTTCATCCTCAGCGCGATTCCTGATGGCCCATGAGTCGAGGTGCGGGACGATGTCGTCGTCCGCAACGTTCATGGCAACGACCAAGTCTGGCTCGCGTGTCTGAAGCCCACGGAGGAAGTAAGAACTGGTCGCGACCGTCCGTGGAAGGCGGCGATGTCGAACAGCAAGGACGACGCTTGCCCCCAGGGGTCGGAGGTCGTGCCCGCCGTCACGCTGAAACCGATGGGCGAAAACGTCAGGGTTGGGGTGAACGGGGCGGCCTGAGACTTCGTGATCCGCTCCTTCAGGCTGCTCACTACGGTGCCGAGCAGTTGGTCGTCGACTCGGGTTTGACGACCGAGCTGCTCCAGCATCTTGCGGATGTCCGTAGCGAGCTGATCGCGCTTCTCTTGAATGAACTCGTCGACCTTGCCCTGGATCATCTTGCCCAGGAGTTCGCGACCCTCACGCTCCACCCGCTTCATCTCGGCATCGAACAACTCGCGAGCCTTGTAGGGCATCCAGCGCATGCCATCTGCGAGCCCGAACGTGAACTTCTCCAGGATGTCGCGGACCGCCTTGCGACGCTTCTCGAACTCCTTCAGGTCCGACTCGGGGAAGATGGACACGCGCACGGAGACCGTGCGCTTGACGCCGCCAGCTTGGCGTTCGGCCTCATCACCGAGAAGTCTCGGACTGAGCGGCGCGTCCAGCGGTGGAACGCGGCTGAGCTTGTCGATGCTGACCAAGTACCCGCGCTCGTAGATGCGCGCGAGTTCGAGGCTGAGCGGATCTGGGGTCGGCAGGCCGACGGACTTGAATGGCGAGTCTTCCTGGTTGCCATCCGTGCCGACGATCGTCACGGCACCAGATGGGACGTCGATCACCACGCTCGGCTTCTTGGGGTCGTGCTCCCAGTGAGCGCGGTACTCGCGCCACAGTCGTTCGCCCTCTTCCGTTCCCTCAGGAAGCACGAGCGTCGGGATCGAGCGTGCTCGCTCGTCGTCGATCGGGAGGGCCATACCCCACTGATAGCTGTACTCGTTCTGGATGGATGCAATCAGCCCCGCCTCGGCGCGGAAGACGAAGTTCAGCTTGCCTTCGGCCTGGACATCGCCGCCGAGGTCCTCGCTTGCCCCCGTAGCGAGGTACATGAGGCCGCTGTCGCGCTCGACGAAGCACAGGATGCTCGTCGGACGGTTGGTGACGCTCGGATACGTCCGCACGCGGATCTGGAGACGATTCTCGAACTGCCGAGCGAGAGCCAAGAACTGCTCCATGTGTGACGGCCGCGTGCCGCACGTCGGGTAGACCGCGATCAGCACCCGAGCCTGGGGGCCCTTGTTCGCCCTCCAGCCACTCAGCGAGGAGTGCGGGCGTCGTGTCAGCAGGAGCCGCGATCAGCGCAACGAGCGAGTTCGAGCGGCGAAGGATTGCGTCGAAGGGCGGGTCGACCTTGTAGTCGGCCAGCCCGACCTGCACACGG
>JADJNY010000005.1 GCA_016714045.1 Planctomycetota bacterium
AGCCCGATCACGGCGCGGACGCGGCCCGCTTCCTCGAGCTTCTGCTTCCACGCGAGCACGGCGCGCACCCACGGCACCGAGCCGATCACCCCGCACGCGATCGCCGTCCACAAGAGCGCGTCGGCGTACATGCCGAACGGCTGCAGGCGCGCGTCGCCCGAGCCGGCGAAGAACATCGCCTTCAGGTAGCCGAGGGCGTGGTCCAGCGAGTTCGCGCGGAAGAAGACCCAGCCGACGACGACGGCGAGCAGCGTGTACGCGTGGCGCAGCACGCCGGGCGCGCGCTCGAGCAGGCGTCCGAGGAACGGCGCGCTCGATCACCAGGAAGGCGCCGTGGTAGAGCCCCCACACGACGAAGCTCAAGCTCGCGCCGTGCCACAGCCCGCAGAGCGCGAAGACGGTGACCAGGTTGAAGTACGTGCGCGCCTTGCCGCGACGCGGTTGCCGCCGAGCGGGATGTACAGGTAGTCGCGGAACCAGGTCGACAGCGAGATGTGCCAGCGGCGCCAGAACTCGGTGATCGAGCGCGCGATGTACGGGAAGTCGAAGTTCTCGAGGAACGTGAACCCGAACATCCTCCCGAGGCCGATCGCCATGTCCGAGTAGCCCGAGAAATCGAAGTAGATCTGCAGCGTGTAGCAGAGGATCCCGAGCCACGCGAGCGGCGTCGTGAGCTCGTCCATCGGGATCGCGAACACCTGGTCGCAGCACTTCGCGCACAGGTTCGCGATCAGCATCTTCTTCGCGAGGCCGACCACGAAGCGGCGGATGCCGTACGCGAAGCCGTCGCGCGTGACGACGCGCTGGACGATCTCGGCGGCGACGTCCTTGTAGCGGACGATCGGGCCCGCGATGAGCTGCGGGAACAGTGTCACGTAGAGCGCGAAGTCCGACCACTTGCGCTGCACCGGCGCGTCGCGGCGGTAGACGTCGAGCACGTACGAGAACGCCTGGAACGTGAAGAACGAGATGCCGATCGGCAGGCGGATCAGGTTCGACTCGGTCAGGAAGATCGAGCGCCAGGCCGAGTCCTCGGGGAGCAGCGTGCCGAGCCGGGGCAGCGGGAGTTCGCGCGCTCCGAGGCCGACGAGCAGGAGGCCGGCGCTGTCCCAGAGCCAGTCGGCGTACTTGAAGAGGACGAGCAGGCCGATGTTCGTCACGGTGGCCCACACCACGACGTGCCGGGCGGAGCCGCGCTCGCGCGCGCGCTCGAGCCACAGCCCGAACGCCCAGTTCATCGTGATCGACAGGAGCATGAGCGTGACCAGCACGTTCTCGCCCCAGGCATAGAAGAGGAGGCTCGCCGCGAGCAGCCAGGCATTGCGCAGGCTCGGCCGGATCACGAAGTAGACGGCGAGGACGAGCGGCAGGAAGAGGAAGACGAACAGGGGCGAGCTGAAAAGCATGGATCAGGTCCCCGTCCGTCCCCGGCGCGCCGTCGGCGCGTCGGCGCCGCGTCCCGGGCGCGGTTCCGCGCGGGGGGCGAGGGCGTCTCCGGCGCGGAATGCGCTCCGAACCGGAGCGCTGCAGCCTCGTTGGATCATCGGCGTATTCTCCCCGATGCGGGCGGGGTGTGACCAGTCCCCATCTGATGGGTGTGCGCGGCGAGGGTCGTCTCGCGGAGCTTCGTTCAGGGCGCGGACCGGATCTCGAGGGCGTGCAGGAGGTACTCGCCCGGCTCGAGGCCGATGCGGAGCGCGAGTCCGGCGAGGCGCTTCGTGCGGGGAGGCGCAGGAAGACCTCGTTCCGTCCCGGAGCGATCCGCGCGCCGGCGGACTGGCGCCGCCGCGGTTCGGTCTCGCCCTTCCAGATCGGGAGGACGACGGTCTCCGTCGGACGCGTGCTCTCGACGTCGAGCCGCACGAGGAGGTCGCCCGCGTCCGGGGCGCCGAGCGGGCCGAACTCGAACGGCGCGAGCGCGACGTAGCTGAGCGCGTCGGAGAGCCGAATCCGCGCGCCCGCGCCCTCCGGGAGCGCTTCGACGCTCGCGCCGCCGCGCGGGACGAGCGCCGCGACGTCGCTCTCCGTCGCGAGCGCGAACCGCGTCGTCGTCGACGCCTCGAACGCGACCCGCGCGGGGTCGGGCGCGCCGAGGACGTTCGCGCGCGGATCGAGCGTGACGAGCGCGCGCTCGACGTAGAGCTCGATGAGCACGTCGGGCCGCTCCTCGCGCAGGACCGCTTCGTCGACGTGCGACGTCCACCGGCACACGAGGCGGGAGAAGCGCGGCGCGAGGAGCTCGCGCAGGCCCGGACCGAACGAATCGTGGAAGAGCACCGCGCGCGGCGCCGCGGGGTCGGGGCCGGTCGCGACCCACACCTTCACGCCGCGGTCGGCGTACTCCTCGACCCGGACGGGGCCGGCGTGGCGCGGACGGAGCGCGTAGTGGCGCTGCGGGAGCCGGTCGTCGAGGTACAGCGCGCGGCCCCACGTGTCGCCGTGCCCCGGGAGCTCGACGCGCACGAGCTCCTCGCGCGCGAACGGCGCGAGGGCGGGGAAGCGCGGTCGGAGCGCATCGAGGATCGCGCGCTGCGCCGCGGCTTGTCCGCGACCGCTCCAGTGCGTCCCGTACTCGTAGTAGACGTGGTCTCCAGGGTCCGCGCCGTCGCGTTCGACGTCGTGCGCGCGCTCCGCGAGGAGCGCGGGGCGGAGGTCGAGCACGCGCTCGTCCTCCGCCGCGTGCTCGGCGAGCCACGCGTGCAGCTGTTCGAGGCGCGTCGGTCCCGTCGGCGACCACGCGGCGGGAACGCGCTCGGGGTAGAGGGTCTCCTTGTTCGGCGCGATCACGAACAGCGGCGTGATCCCGAGCTCGCGCGCGAACCGTGCGTGGTTCTCGAACCGCGCGTGGAGCGCCGCGAGCTCCTCCGCGCGCAGGGGGAGCCGTCCGCGGTGCACGTCGCGCGACGCCTCGCCCGTGTAGAACAACCACCCGTCGCGTCCGAGCTCGACGATGGGCGTCGGCGAGACGGCGAAGATTCCGAGGCGCAGCGCGGCGCCCCAGCGCAAGAGCTGGTCGCGCACTCCGAAGGTGTCCGAGCGCCAGGCCTCGAACCGCGGCGCGAAGGAGCGCAGCCCCTCGAGGTCGGCGCGCACGGCCGGGAACGCCGCCGGCTCGCGCAGCTCCGTCGTGCGCGGTCCGCGCGCCTCGGGCGAGCGCACGAGCTCGTCGAGCGCCGGCGCGAGCAGCACGGCCGCGAACAGCGCAACGAGCGCCGTGTCGGAGCGCGAGCGCGCGCGCGCGAGTCGGCGTGCTGCTTCGGAGTCCATCGCGGTCAACGCGCGCGTTCGAGCGCGCGGGCGCGGGGCGCGGCGACGGGACCGTGCTGCGTCATCGGCTCAACGGTCCTTCGCGCCGGGGGCCGCGGGCGACGTCGCGGGAGCCGCATCGTCCGACGGAGCGGGGTCGAGCCGCACTTCGAGGCGCGTGAACCGGTACGTGCCGGGCTCGATCCCCGGCCGCAGGCGCAGCGGGTGGTCGAACCACGCGCGCTCGAGTTCGATCTCGATCGTCGTCTCGCCCGCGTCGACCTGCGCGCTCTGCGCGTTGCGCCGCTTGTACTCCTCCTCGTCGAGGCGGCGGTAGTACAGATCGAAACGGGTCCCGACGGCGCTCTCGAGCTCGGCGTGGAAGCGCGCCGTCCGCCCGGGCGGGAGCACGAGGCGCGGCAACTCGAGCAGGTCGCCCGTCGTGCCGATGTCGACCTCGAGCGCGGGCGGAGCGCCCTCCACGACGCGCCACGCGAGACCGCCGAGGGCCGCGAGCTCGGCCTTCGCGCGCTCGGGCGCGAACGACCAGAGCCGCTCGACCTCGACCTCCGGCGCGCGCACGGGCGGCGTGGTCGGGAGCACCGCGGCGGCCTGGGGCGTCCAGTAGTCGAAGATGCGCTCGACGAACCAGTCGATGACGACGTCGGGGCGCGCCTTCTCGATCCGCTCGGCGTCGAAGCTCGCGTCGAAGATCGTGATCGCGTTCGACGCGTGCTCCGTGAGCAGGTCGAGCACGCCGAGCCCGAACGAATCGTGCGTCACGACGAGGCGCGGCAGGCGCGGGTCGTTCACGACGCTGCGTCCGCGCGTGCCCGGGCCCTGCTCGGTGAGCAGCACGCGCCGGCGGGTCTTCTCCGCGGGGATGCTGACGATCGTGCAGTGCGGGTCGAGCAGGTCCTCGACGTACATGCGCTTCGCCCAGCTGTCGGGGTTTTCGGCGCGGTGGTCGCGGCGGAGCTCCTCCCACGCGAGCGGCGCGACCGCGGGGAAGTCGCGCGCGATGCGCGTCGCGACCGCGTGGTACGCGGCCCACATCCCGAGGCCGTCCCAGTGCGTGCCGAGCGTCGAGTACGCGTGCTGCCGCGGGCCCTCGAGCGCGCGCGCGGCGCGCAGCGCCTCCGTCAGGTCGACGAACTCGACGGGCGAGCCGGCGCGGGCGAGGTGCTCGCGGAACTGCTCGAGGCGCGTGGGGCCGAGCTTCTCGAACCACGCGGGGAGGAGCTCCGGGTAGAGGCCTTCCTTGTCCGGTCCCACGACGAAGAGATAGCGAATCCCGCGCGCTCGGCACCAGGCGTCGCGGTTCTCGAGCAGGGCGCGGAACTGCTCGAGCTCGCGCTCCGACATCGGACGCACGCCGCGGTGGATTTCGAGCGTGTGGTTGCCGCGGAAGAACAGGAAGTCCGCCTTGCCGAGCAGCACGGTGTCCGTCGTCGCGACGCCGAAGCCCTGGACTTTGATGCGTCCGTTCGCGCGCAGGAGCACGTCGCGGAGCCCCATGCGGTCCTCGTACCAGCTCGCGAACTCCCCGGGCCAGGCGCGCGCGGTCCACAGGCCGCGGATCGGTTCGGGGAAGGGCGCGGGGTTGCGGTTCTCGTAGTCGACGGGGCCGCGCACCGCGGCGTCGCGGAGGAGCTCGTCGACGTGCGGCGCGGCGAGGGCGACGGTGAAGAGCGCGATCGTCATCGTCGCGAGCGCGCCGCGGACGCGGGGGAGGACGCCGACTGTGTCCATGGGAAGCTCCACCCGAGCCTACCCGATGGACGCCGAGCGCGGAGCGCGCGCGTCAGGCGGCGGTTCGTTCGGCGCTGCGGAGCTCGCGCGTCAGGCCGCCGTTCGTTCGGCGCCCTCGTCGAGACGCGGCACGAACGGCAGCACCGCGAGGCCCGGCAGGGCCGCGAACGAGACCAGCGCGAAGAAGCCCTCGAAGCCGAGCGCTTCCGCGAGGTCGCCGCTCCAGTAGCTCGCGAGCATCGCGGCGACGCCCATCAGGCCGGTCGAGATCGCGTAGTGCGTCGTCGGCCACGCGGAGCGCCGCGAGATCTGCATCAGGAAGACCATGTACGCGGTGAAGCCGAACCCGTACGCGAACTGCTCCACGCTGACGATCGTGAACACCGCGGCCTTCCCCGGATGCTCGTGCGCGGCCCACCACAGGAGGATGTTCGGCGCGTGCATCGCGAGCGCCATGGGCCACAAGAGGCGCCGCAGTCCGTAGCGCGCGAGCAGCCAGCCGCCCGCGATCCCGCCGAGCACGAGCGCGAGCACGCCCAGCGTGCCGTACGCGAAGCCCTGCTCCTCCGTCGTCAGCCCGAGTCCGCCCTTCTCCACGCTCTCGAGGAGGAACGGCGAGAGCATCGGACCGAGCATCGATTCGCCCGTGCGGTAGAGGAACACGAACGCGAGCACGGCGACGATGCGCGGCTGCCGCAGATAGTCGAGGAAGGACTCCGCGAAGCCGCGCTCGAGTCCGCGGCCCTTCGCCGCGGGCAGGTCGTGCGCCGGGCGCGGCAGCGCGACGAGGCAGAGCACGAAGCCGAGGCCGTAGCCCGCGGCCGCGCAAAGAAACGCGTCGCGCCACGCCGTTTCCGCGCCGCCGCGCCGCGCATCGAGCGTGCCCGCGAGCCAGACGACGAAGCCCGTGACGAAGAGTCGTCCGAGCCGGAAGCACGCGTTGCGGATGCCCGCGAAGCGCGCCTGCTCGCGCTCCTCCAGCGCGAGCAGGTAGAAGCCGTCCGCGGCGACGTCGTGCGTCGCGGCCGCGATCGCGATCAGGAGCGCGGCGCCGATGGCCCACGCGACGGGCTGTCCGCTCCCCGGCGCGGCGGCGAGCAGCAGCGCGCCGGCGAGCACGGCGGCCTGGGAGGCGACGATCCAGCGCCGGCGCGTCGCGACGAGCTCGACGAGCGGGCTCCACAGCGCCTTGAGCTGGAACGGCAGCGTGACGAGCGTCGAGGCGTGGCCGATCGAGGAGAGCGACGCTCCGGCGACCTTCAGGAACGTCGTCGTGGCGGTCTGGACGAGGAAGTACTGCGCGCCCTGCTGGACGTAGAGCGGCGGGACGAAGCTCCACGGGCTCCGCGCGCGCCGGGCGGATTCGCTCTCCATGCGCGAGCACCCTAGCGTCGCGGAAGGCGCTTGTCCGTTGTCCCCTGGAGCGCGCTCCCGTACCCTGTTCGCCCCCGAACGGCGCCCATGGACTCCTCGATCAAGAAACGACTGCCGCGCGTTGCCATCGTCGGCCGGCCCAACGTGGGCAAGTCGACGCTCGCGAACCGGATGTGCGGCAGCCGCGTGTCGATCGTCGAGCCGACGGCCGGCGTCACACGCGACCGCGTCGCGATCCCCGCGCGCCTCGCGTGCGAGGTCGGCGTGCGCTGGGTCGAGGTCGTCGACACGGGCGGCATCGGCGTCGTCGACCGCGACGACCTCGGGCCGCAGGTCGAGGAGCAGATCCGGCTCGCGCTCCTCTCCGCCGACGTCGTCCTGTGGCTCGTCGACGTCCGCGACGGCATCACGCCGCTCGACCAGGAGGTCGCGCGCCGCTTGCGCGGGTTGAATCTGCCCGTGCTGCTCGTCGTGAACAAGGTCGAGGGCCAGAAGCTCGAGTGGGACATCGACGCGTTCCGCGCGCTCGGCGGCTTCGAAGGGCCGTTCCCGATCAGCGCGCAGAACGGTGGCGGGCTCGAGGAGCTCTACGAGCGCGTGCTCGAGCTCATCCCGCGTCCGACCGGCGAGCTCGACGAGTCGGGCTACGAAGCGCCGCCCGCGACGCCCGTGATGAAGCTCGCCGTCGTCGGCCAGCGCAACGCGGGCAAGTCGACGCTGATCAACGCGCTCGCACGCGAGGAGCGCATGATCGTCTCCGAAGTGCCGGGCACGACGCGCGACGCCGTCGACGTGATCTTCGAGCGCGACGGACGGACCTTCGTCGCGATCGACACGGCCGGCGTGCGCAAGAAGAAGAGCCACGAGGACGCGATCGACTTCTACTCGGACGCGCGCTCGCACAAGTCGATCCGCCGCGCCGACGTCGTCGTCCTCCTGTTCGACGTGACGCGCAAGCTCTCGGGCATCGACAAGGACCTCGCGCGCTACGTGATCGACCACCACAAGGCGGTCGTGCTCGCCGCGAACAAGTGGGACCTCGTCGAAGGGCTGACGCCCGAGGACTTCCGCTCCTACATCGAGGGCACGCTGCCGCAGCTCACGTTCGCGCCGATCGCGTTCCTCTCCGGGAAGGAAGGCAAGGGCGTCGACGAGCTCTTGGAGCTCGCGCTCGAGCTCTTCGAACAGTCCCAGCTGCGCGTGACGACCGGCGAGCTGAACCGCGTGCTCGAACGCGCGATGGAAGCGCGGCCGCCGAGCTCCGGCGGACACGCCGCGCGCATCTTCTATGCGACGCAGACGGGCGTCGCGCCGCCCACCGTCGTGCTCTTCGTCAACGACAAGAAGCACTTCGGGAAGGACTTCCTCCGCTACCTGACGCACCAGTTGCGCGAGGAGCTCCCGTTCAAGGAAGTCCCCGTGCGCCTAGTGCTGCGCGACCGCGGGGATCCGCCCGAGCCCGGCACAGACGCCGGCGAGAGGGACGCATGAACCATCGCACGCTGCTCGGACTCGTCTGCGTCCTGTTCCTCGGCTTCGCGGCGAGCTGCGCCGCGACCGCGCCGGCCCCGCAGTGGGTCTCGTCGCGCGTGGCGGCCGGGAACGAGCGCCTCCTGCTCGAGGTCACGGAGCTCGCACTGCGCAAGACGAGCTTCCCGGTCGGCGCGGGGCTCGATCCCGCGCATCTGACGGCGACCTCCGGCTGGAAGATCTCGCTCGCTCCGTTCAAGGGCAAGGGCTTCCGCGAGCAGGCGGTGGTGCAGTTCACGCGCGAGGCGGGGAACGGCCGCTACAAGGCCGAGGTGCGCGTCAAGCGCGAGCGCAACGAGGACCTCGTGCGGCCGATGGACCTGACCTACGCGCAGTGGGAGTCCGAGCCCGACAACGTGGAGCGCGCGCGCGTCGTGCTGCACTTCATCGAGGCGCTCCTGTCCACGGGCGATGAAGTCGTGCCGAAGGGGCCGGAGAAGCGCTGACGCACGGAGCGCAGCGCGGGCCGCGCGTCGAATGGAACCGACGCCGCCGCGCGATCACCACACGATGCGGATGCCGTTCGAGACGTTGTACGTCTCCGGCGGGCAGAACGTCGGCGAGGCGTTGCGGTAGTAAACCTGGTAGCCGCGCACCGCGCCGCTCCCCGGCACGACGCCGCCGCGCTGCGACAGCGTGAGCGTCTCCACCGCGTCGGGGAACGAGCTCGCGCCGCCCACGTTGGTCTTTGTGCGCAAGCGCAGCAGCACGCCCGCGAGGCAGCGGCGACCGTCGCCGAACGGCACGTCCGTGAACGCGTCGCCCTGGAGGTAGACGCACGGCGACGTCGCGGGCATCTGCGAGCCGAAGAGCACGACGTCGTCCAGGTGGGGGAAGCCCGCGGCCTCGAGCAGCGCGCCGTTCGCGTTCACCGAACTCGCGCAGCCGTGTCCGGGCGCGCCGTGGTTCCCGCAGGGGCACGCGTTCGCGGCGCTGTCGCCGTAGCAGAAACTCGTCCCCGCTGCAGGCGGCGTGCCGTACGCGACCTCGACGCGTACCGCGCCGTAGCCGCCTTCGGCGTGCAGCACGCACGCGGCGGCGAGCCACGAACCGTTCCGGCCGACGAGGCTCGCGTCGCCTTCGGGGATGCGTGCGTCGTCCGCGATCGCCTCGCCGCAGAGCTCGGGCACGCTTCCGTCGCCCCCGACGCGCGCCACGAAGAGGTCGCCGATGCCCGGGACGAGCAGCGGGTGCACGCGGTAGTCCGTCCAGCCGACGCGGAACTCGTTCCCGTCGAACGTCGCGCTCGGATCGAACTGCAGGTTGGGGGCCTGGCACACCGCGAAGCCGCTCGCGGGGTCGAGGAACGTCCCGTCCTTCTGCATCCGCCGGGCGAGGACGTCTCCGTTCGCGCTCGTCGAGGACGAGCCGCGGAACGCGATCAGCGCCAGGTCGCCGTCGCGCGCGAGCCCGTGCGGCGAGTCCGACGCGGCCGCACCCGCGTAGAAAGGCGCGCCGAACGTACCCGTCGGGTCGACGAAGATCCCCGTCATGCCGCCCCACACGACGAACCACCGGTCGTCGAAGCCGAGTGCGTCGGGGAAGCCCGTGCCGCCACCCAGCGTGAGGTAGGGTGCGTCGAGGAGCGCGCCGCTCGCGCCGTCGACGCGGCCCGCGCGGATGATCTCGTTCGACTGGTTGTGGTCCCAGGCCGCGACGAGGAACGTGCGCGCTCCGTCGAGTGCCGCGACCGTCGGGCGCTCCCCGCGCAGCGTGTTCACCGGCGCGGGATCGAGCAGCGTCCCGTCGAGCGCGACGCGCATCGAGTAGGTGTGGCGCAGCGTCCCGAACGCATCGTCCCAGACGACCATCCACTCGGTCCCGTCGAACGCTGCGTCGATGCGCCGGATCGCGCGCGTGCCGACATGGAGCGTGATGGGCTGCGGGTCGATCGGCAGCCCGTTGCCGTCGAGGCGCTGCGCCTCGACGCGCGTCGAGCCCGAAACGAGTCCCAGCCACGCGACGAGGTACCCGGTCGAAGCCGAACCCGCGATCACGGGCGCCGTCTGCGCAGGGGCGCCCGCCGAGACGACGGTGGTGGAGCCGACGCCGCCGCCGGGACCGACTTGGCTCGCGTGCACGTCGAGCAGGTCGTTGCCGCCTGCCGCGTTCGAGAGCGCGGCGTCCGCGTCGACGAGCTGCACGAGCCCGCTTCCGTTCGCCAGGGCGACCTGCTGGATCACCGGCGCCGAGCGCACGACGAACGCGCTGCCCGGGACGAGCCCGCCCGCGGCGTCGACGAGCGAGAGGTACAGCGTGTCGTCCGTCCCGCCGAAGCCGATGTTCGTGAACGCGAGCGCCCACCCGTTGCCGTTCCAGGCGCAGTCCGTTTCCGGGCCCCATGCGACGCCGCTGCCGAGCAGGTTCGCGCCGCCGGGCACCGCGATCACGCCCGCACGGGAGACCGGCGTTCCGCGTCCGCCGCTGAAGGAGACGAAGAAGTCGCTGCCGTTCGACGCGCACTCGGGCTTCGTCGCCGCCGTGTTGAACACGAGCTCGCTGCCGGTCGTCGCCAGCGCGGGCGTCAGGAGCCGGCCGTACGCGCCCGAGAAGCTCTTCTCGTAGACGACGAGGTAGCGATCGACCGCGAACTCGACGTCGACGTTCACGGGGGCGGCGAACTGGGCGCCACCGATCGCGGTCTGTTTCTGCACGACGAACCCGCTCGGATGCACGAGCGCGACGTCGAGGCGCTCCGCGGGCTGTCCCGGCGAGTAGTCGGTGTAGAAGACGGCCCAGTTCACTCCGTCGCTCGCGACGACCGGGTTCGTCTCGTCGAAGTCATCACCGTCCTCGATCACGATCGGCGGGTCGTCGAGCACGGCGCCCGTCGGCGTCACGCGCGCCGCGTAGATGCCCGTCGTCACGGAGAACTGCAGCGCGCGCGTGCCTTTCCAGACGACGAGGTAGTTCTCGCCGTTCCACGCGACGCGCGGGACGAGCTGGTCGAACGGGTCCTGGTTCACCACGAAGGACGTGGCGTCGAGCAGGTTGCCGTTCGCATCGAGGCGCGCCGCGTAGACGTCGCGATTCGTGTTGAAGCCGTTCGGCGGCGCGACCGTGTTCGCGAGGCTCGCGCGGTCGTCCTCCCAGACGACGAGGTACCCGTTCGCGCCCTGCACGATCGCGGGGCGCTGCTGCGAGCCCGCGCTCGCGTACGACGTGTCGCCCCCGGGGAGGAGGAGGCGCGTCGGCGCTTGCGCGGAGAGCGTGCAGGCGAGCAGGGGGAGCGCCGCGAAGCGGAGGAGCGTGCGTTGCGGAGGTGTCTTCATCTCGATCTCGACGGGGAGGGAGCCGGGCCGTGGGGCGGCTCGCAACGTCCAGGCCACTCGGTCGAGCAGGGCCCGGCCTCGTGCGCGCACGCCGGGCCGTCGCGGTTCGGGACGCTGGATCTCGATCCTGGACGCGGACGCGTGACGCATCGCGGGACGTGGAGCGCGCGGCCGCTCCGCGTGCACGCGCTCCGTGCACGCGGCGTGCGGGTTGCGCTCGGGCACGCAGCTTGACGGCGCGGCGAGGCGCGCGTTGCCTCGCGCCCGGACCCCCATGCGCATCTCCCTCGAAACCCGCCGTCTCCGCCTTGCCCTCCTCCTCTCCGTGGTCGTGGCCACGCCCGGCCTGCTCCAAGCCCAGAACTGGCAGCCGCAGTACCCGCCCCATCTCCCGAGCGTCGCCGACGTCGACGCCTTGTCCGCGCTGAACGCGTGGGTCGCGGGCGTCGACGGCACCCTGCGTCACACACTGGACGGCGGCGTGAACTGGACGGAGCGCATCCTCGGCGCTGCCTCGCTCGCGCGCGTGCAGTTCGCGAGCGGCGGGGTCGGTCTCGCCGCCGGCGACGGGATCTGGAGGACGACGGATGCGGGACAATCCTGGTCGCGTCGGAGCACGGTTCCCGTGCGCGCGCTCGCGTTCCAAAGCGGCGTCTCCGCGTGGGCGCTCGCCGAGGATGGGCGCCTCCTGCGCTCGACGAATGGCGGCGCCGCGTGGACGGACCTCGGCTTCGCGATCGGCGCGAGCGCGCCGCGCGACCTCTTCTTCTTCGCCGACGGCCGAGGCTGGGCGTGCGGTGCGATGGGGGAGCTCTTCTCGACGCTCGACGGCGGTTCCACGTGGACGTCGCGCTCGTCAGGCAGTGCGCTCGACCTCGAACGCGTGCACTTCGTCGACGCGAACACCGGCTGGCTCGCGGCGGGCTCCACGGTGCTGCGCACGACGAACGGCGGCGCGAGTTGGAGCTCCAGCACGCTCCCTCCGGGCGCCGTCGTCGATGACGTGCACTTCCTCACGACGTCGCGCGGCAGCGCGTGCGGTCCCGGCGGTACGGTGCTTTGGACGACCAACGGGGGCGTGAGCTGGACCGCGGGCGCGGGCGTCGGCACGACCGACCTCGCGGCGGTCGAAGCCTCGGACTTCTACTACGGCTGGGCCGCCGGTGCGGACGGGCGCGTCTACCGCACGTCGAACGGCGGCGCCGCGTGGACCCAGGTCGCGGGTGGCGCGGCGGCGCCGGTGCCCGCGGTGTTCGGGATCGACGCGCTCGACGACCTGACGGCTTGGGCTGCGACGTACGACGGGTTCATCCTGCGCACCACGGACGGCGGCGCGGCGGGGACGCCGGTACCCTCGGGCGTGCACTACCAGTGGCGCGACGTGAGTTTCGCCGACGCATTGCACGGCTACGCCTGCGGGAAGAAGCAGAACTTCACGCCTGCCTTCGCGCGCACGAACGACGGCGGGCTCTCGTGGATCCCCGTCGACGGCAGCGGGCTCATCGATCTGTTCGACGTCGAGGCGCTCGGCCCGAATACCGCGCTCGCGGCGGGGGACACGTTCGTGTTCCGCACGACGAACGGCGGGTTGAACTGGAACCCCGTCACGCCTCAGCCGTTGGGCACGTTCCACGGCATGGACTTCGTCGACGCGCAAACCGGGTGGATCGCGGGCTCGCAGATCTTCCGAACCGACGACAGCGGCCAGACGTGGACCCACCAGGCAACGCCAGCGGTCACGCTCCTCGACGTCGGATTCGCCGACGCGTCGACCGGCTGGTGCGTCGGGGTCGGGGCCGTCGTGATGAAGACGATCGACGGCGGCCAGACGTGGACGTCGTCGACGATCCCGGGGTTCGCATTCGAGCTCGAGGCCGTGTCCGTCGTCAGCGCGACGACGCTTTGGGTCGCCGGCGCGGCAGGCTTCGTCGCCCGCAGCACCGACGGCGGCGCGAACTGGTCCGTCGAGCACCCCGGCCTCGCTCCGAACGCGCCGCTGCTCGCGGCGAAGTTCCCGAGCGCGAGCCGCGGCTGGATCGCAGGCAATTTCGACACGGGCGTTTGGGCGCGCTCTCCCGCAGGCGCGAGCTGCCCGGCGCCCGCCCCTTACTGCACGGGCAAGACGAACTCGGCAGGGTCCGTCTGCCAGCTGTTCGCGAGTGGCTCGCCGAGCCTCTCCACCGGCGCGTTTGCGATCGCGTTCCAGGGCGGTCTGCCCGGGAACCTCGCGTTCTTCGCGTGGACGAGCGCCGGAGCGGGGAGCGCGCCGTTCCAAGGCGGAACGCTCTGTCTCGCGCAGCCGTTCGTGCGCATGCAACGCTTCCACATGGACGGGCTCGGCGGGGGGAGCCAGCCGATCGCGGTGACGCCCGCGATGGTGAACACGACGCGCTGGTATCAGCTGTTCTACCGCGACGCGGCCCACGTCGACGGCACTGGCTGGGGCCTGTCGAACGGGATCGCCGTGACCTTCTGCGACTGACGCGGGGGCCGGAGCCGAGCTCCTTTCTCACGGAGGCGCACTGCGGGCTTTCGCGAGCGGCGCGACTTTCCCAAGATGCTGGGCCCCGTCCCGTGCGCCCGCGCGGCGCGGTCGCGGCGTACCGCGGCCGCGAGCGCCTCGCGGTGCACGCTCACGCCCGACTGCCCCCCCGACGTGTCCGCACCGCACCCCTCGCTCCTCGACCCGCGCTCGTTGCCGCGCCGGGTGCTCGTCGTCGCCCCGCACCCCGACGACGAAGTCCTCGGCTGCGGCGGTCTTGCCGCGCTGCTCGCGCGGAGCGGCGCCGAGGTCCGCGTCCTCGTCTTGACCGACGGCGCGCGCGGCGCCGAGCCCGCGGCGCAGGGCCCCGACCTCGTCGCGCGGCGCGAGGCGGAGGCGCGCGCGGGCGGCGCGGCGCTCGGCGTGAAGGAGCACGTCTTCCTGAGCCTTCCGGACGGCGCGCTCGGCGCGCAGCACGACCTCGTGCTGCGGCTCCGCGCGGAGTTCGCGCGTTCGGAGCCGGAGCTCGTCCTCGCGCCCTCGCCGCTCGAGACGCACGCCGACCACCGCGCCGCGAGCCGCGCGGCGTGCTCCGCCGCGGCGGACGGCAGCGGGCCGGGCGGGCGCGGTCGGAAGCTCCTGCTCTACGGCGTCGACGTCCCCGTCGTCGGCGTCGAGCGCAGCGTGCACGCCGACGTGACCGAGGCGATGCAGGCGAAGCGGACGGCACTCGCGTGCCACGCGAGCCAGACGGCGCGCCACGACTTCGCGTCCCGCGCGGTCGAGGAGGGAGCGCGCGCCGCACGGGCCGCGGGGCTCCCGGCGGGTCGGAGCGCCGAAGCATTCGTCCAACTCGACGGCGCCGAAGCGCCCGAGTGGTCGCGCGCGGTGCTCGAGCGCGCGCTCGGCGGCGTGCCGCGCACGACGGCGGTCGTCTCGACGTGGAACAAGCGCGCGGACCTCGAATCGAACGTCGACGCGCTGCGCGCGCAGACGCTCCCGTTCGCGGAGATCGTCGTCGTCGACAACGCGAGCCGGGACGGCACCGCGGCGTTCGTGAAGGAGCGCTACCCCGAGGTCCGCCTGATCGAGATGCCGCACGACCGCTTCGGCGCGTGCACGACCTTCAACCTCGGCTTCCGCGCGAGCCGCACCGAGCTCACCGCGATCCTCGACGACGACATCGTCATGCCGCCGAACTGGCTCGAGAAGGCGACGACGCGCATGCAGTCCGAGCCGCCGACGACCGCGATCGTCTCGACGCAGGTCACCGAGCCCGGCATGCCCGCGGGGTACCTCGCGAGCGAGCGCCACAACACGGAGCGCTACATGTCGACGTTCCGCGGCTGCGCGTCGCTCGCGCGCGCGAAGGCGCTCGAGGAGGCCGAGTACTACGACGAGCGCCTCTTCATCTACGGCAACGAGCGCGACCTGACGTGCCGGCTGCTGAACCGGGGCTACCGCGTCCTCCAGTACCCAGGTTGCGGCGTGTTCCACAAGACGCCGTTCGGCATCAAGATGGGCAAGCGCAGCTTGTACTACCACGCGCGCAACGCCTGGCTCTCGATGCTCAAGTACGCTCCGCTCTCCGACCTCGCGCGCATGCCGTGGCTCGTGCTCACGCGCGTCCTCCTGCGCGGCTCGAAGAAGGAAGCCGAGGGCGCCGTGGCGGACGCGACCGGCACGATCGGCATCGGGAAGAGCGTGCGCGAAACGCCCGGAGCGTGGTGGATCCTCGTCAAGGCGTCCGGCTCGATCCTCGCGAACGTGCCGTACTGCCTGAAGCACCGCCGGCCCGTGCGCGCGCCCGACTTCGAGCTCCCGCTCCAGTGAGGGACGCATGAGCGAGCGGGTCAGCGTCGTCGTGGTCAACTACAACGGCGCGGAGCACCTTCCCCACGCGCTCGGCGCGCTCGCCGCGCTGCGCGGTCCGATCGACGAGGTGCTCGTCGTCGACAACGCGTCGACGGACGGCAGCGCGGACCGCGTCGCGGAGCTCCTCCCGTCGGCGCGCGTCGTGCGCCTCGCGACGAACGGAGGGCCGTGCGCGGCCCGCAATGCGGGGCTCCGCGCCGCGCGGAACCGGTGGGTGCTCGCGCTCGACAACGACGCGGTGCCGGCCCCGGACGTGCTCGAGAAACTCCTCGCCGCGCGCGACGCGGCGGGGCCGGGTGTCGCGGTGCTCCAGCCGCGCAGCGTGTTCTTCGACGATCCCGAGCGCGTTCACTACGACGGCGGCGCGTTCCACTACGCGGGCCTGATCGTGCTGCGCAACTTCTACGCGCCGATCGAGCGCGCGGTGGGCGCCGGCGTCGTCGAGGTCGACTGCGCGATCGCCGTCCTGCTGCTCGTCGACAAGGACCGGCTCCTGGAGCTCGGCGGCTGGGACGAGCGCTACTTCATCCTGTTCGAGGACCTCGACCTTTCCTACCGGTTGCGCGCGCGCGGCCTGCGGATCCTCTCCGTCGAGGACGCGCTCGTACGCCACCGCGGCGGCACGAGCGGGATCAGCTTCCGCGACGGGCCGGACTACCCGCGCTCACGCGTGTTCCTGCACGCGCGCAACCGCCGGATCTTCCTCGCGCGGAACCTCGCGCCGCGCACCCTCGCGGCCGCGCGGCCGGGGCTCGCGCTCTACGACCTCGCGAGCTTCGCGTTCGCGCTGGCCTCGGGCGCCGGCAGCGAGTGGCGTCGCGGCCGGGCCGAGGCGCGCGGGCTCTGGAGCGTGCTGCGCGCCGAGGAAGCGCGGGAGCGTCCCTCGCGCACGGTGGGGGACGCGCGGCTCCTCTCGGGCGGTCCGCTCGTGCTCACGCCCGCGGTCGCGCGCTCGGCCGTGAAGCGCCTCGCGAACGTCTTGCTCGACGCCGCGCTGCGCGCGTGGTGGACGATCGGCCGTCGGCTCGCGTGACGCCGGCGCGCGAGCTGCCGCCGCGGACGCGCTACTCGAGCCCGTCCACCCACTTCTTCAGCGCGGCGACGTCTTCGGGCGAGAGCTTCGCGTCCGCGTGCAGCGCGAGGTACGGAGCGAGCGGCATGCGGCCCTCGTCGATCTCCTCGAGCGCGGAGCTCGCCTTGGAGAGCCGTCGTCCCGCGTCGTAGTTGCCCCAGATCGAGAAGTTGAGCTCGCCCCGGCCTTCCTCGACGTCGTGCTGCACGAGCCACGAGACGGGCGCGACGTACGCGTACCACGGCCAGTTCGTCTCGTTCGAGTGGCAGTCGTAGCAGGCGCGCCGAAGGATCGCCTTCACGTCCGCGGGCGCGACCAGGTCCGAACTCACCGGCGGGTTCTCGCGGTGCACCGGCTTGAGCTGGATCAACCCGAAGAGGACGAGGAGCGACAGCGCGAGCCGTTTCAGGATGCGTTTCATGGTCGGGGCTCGCATTGGGATACCCGGCGGCGAGGTCGCGGAGCAAGCGCGCGCGGGCTTCTTCTTGCCGGAGCCGGGGCTCGCGCTAGGCTCCGGACCGACCGTGCGCATCCTCCTCGTTAGCCACGCCTACCCGCCGCATTCGACCGCGGGGACGGAAACCTACACGGCCGGGCTGGCCGAGAAGCTCACCGCGCGCGGGCACACGGTCGAGGTCTTCACGACCGTGAAGGACATCGGTCGGCCGCAGTTCGCGCTCGAGCGCCGAACGCACCGCGGCGTGCCCGTGCACGAGCTCGTCAACAACCTCCATTACGCGACGTTTCGCGCGACGTGGGACGACCCGGACGCGGAGCTGCCGTTCCAGCGTGTGCTCGACGCGTTCCGGCCCGACGTGGTGCACGTGCAGCACCTCCTCTATTTGTCGTCGGGGATCCTCGCGCGCGCGCGCCGCGCCACGCCGGTCGCGTTCACCCTGCACGACTACTGGCTCCAGTGTCCGCGCTTCGGCCACCGTGTCCACGCGGACGGTGCTGTGTGCCACGTGATCGACACGGACCGATGCGGGACGTGCATCGCGCGCTTCAAGTACGCGCAGAGCGGCCTCGAACGGCGCGTCGGCAACTTGATCGCGCGCGTGCACGGCGCGACGGGCGTCGATCTCGGCCCGCTCGCGCGCGGCGCGCGCGACGCCGCGGCCCGCGCGCGGCGGCGCGGCGGCCCCGGGAGAGACGGTAGTGCCGGGACCGAGCCGGACCCCGCGGTCGACCCCGAGCGCGCGGCGGGGCTCGCGGCGGAGGCGCGCCTGCGCCTCGACGAGCTGCGCGCGCGCGCGGTCGCGCACGTCGACCTGTTCCTCGCGACGAGCCGCTTCCTCTTGGACCGGATGGTGCGCGAGACGGGGCTCTCGGCCGACCGCATCGAGCACCTCCCGCTCGGCGTCGACCTCGCGGCGTTCGACGTCGCGGCGCGCGTGCCTCGCTCCGGGCCGTTGCGCGTCGCGTTCCTCGGCACGCGGACGCCGCTCAAGGGCGCGCACGTCCTGCTCGAGGCGTGGCTCGCGCTCCCCGAGCCGACGCGGGCGCGCGCGCGGCTCGTGCTCGCGGGTCCGGACCACCACGAGCCCGAGTACCAGGCCCGCCTCGCGGTGCTCGCGCGCCGCGCGGGCGCCGAGCTCCTCGGGCGCCGGTCGCGCGTCGAGGTCGCACAGCTCCTCGCGGCGACCGACCTGATCGTCGTGCCGAGCCTGTGGTACGAGAACTCGCCGCTCGTGATCCTCGAGGCGCTCGCCGCGCGCGTCCCGCTGCTCGTCAGCGACCAGGGCGGGATGGCGGAGCTCGTCACACCCGGCGAGACGGGCTTCCACTTCCGCCAGGGCGACGTCGCCGACCTCGCGCGCGAGCTCGCGCGCGCGATCGACGAGCCCGAGCGCCTCGTGGGCCTCTTCGCTCGACCTGCGCGGCCGCTCGGCGTCGACGAGCACGTCGCGCGCGTCGAGGCGCGCTACGCCGAGCTCATCGCGCGCCGGGAGCGACGCGCGTGAAGGTCCTCCTCGCCGCGCGTTCGCTGGAGGACCGCGGCGCGCTCGCGCGCGCGCTCGCGCGGCGCGGCCACGACGTGCTCGTGCTCGCGGGCGTCGCCGCGCGCGCGGACGCGGCCGCGGCGGCGACGCGGATCGTCGAGACGCGCGACGACGGCGTGCGGGGCCTCCGGCTCGAGCGCGCCGACCCGTGCCCCGACCACTGGCAGAAGAGCTCGGTGCCGGAGGTCCGTCGGCTCGTGCGCGAGCTCCTCGCCGCCGAGCGGCCGGAGTCGTCGCACGTCGCGCACTGGCGGCTCCTCTCGCGCGAGCTCGTCCACCTCGCCGCGCTCGCGCGCGTGCCCGCCGTGGTGACGCTCGCCGACGACTGGAGCGCGTGCCCGATCGCGACGCGCGCGTGCGCACGGACACGCGCGGCGTGCGACGCCGCCGTCGGCGTCCATCCGTGCGTCGCCTGCGCGGGGCGCGTCCCGCCCGCGACGCCGTGGGTGCCGCGCGAAGCGCAGCACCTGGCGCTCGCCGAGCGCCAGCGCGACCTCGAGCGCGAGCTGGCACTCGCGCGCAGCGTGCTCGTGCCGACGCCCGAGCACGGCGAGCGCGTGCGGCGCTTCCTCGGCCCCTCCGCGTCGCGCCCCGCGTTCGAGCCCGTCCCGGACGACGACGTCGACGCGCACGAAGCCGTCTACGCGCGCGCTCGCACCGCCGGCGCGCCCGCGGTCGCGGCGCCCGCGGACGACTGGTTCGGCGAGCGCATGCGCGCGTTCGCGGCCGAGCAGTGGGACCGCGCGTTGCGCGCGGCCGAGAGCGGATCCGATCGGGGTCCGTAGGGGCACGCGCAGGCGGTCGCGTCGGCGCGGCATCCCGCGCGGCCGGGGGCGGAGCGCGCTGCGCACGCCGCGCCGGGGAGCTCCGCAGCGTGCCGGATTCGCGCGTTCCGGGGTGGGCGCCTACCCTGGGAGCCCAGCTCGCGCGTCGCGCGCCGGAGAGAGAGCGCTCCCTTGAAGATCCTCCAGGTCCTGAACGCGTTCCCGTCCGTGCAGCCCGGCGCTCCCGCGTGGGCGGCGCCCGGGATCGTCGAGCTCCACGCGCTCCACCTCGCGCACGCGTTCGCGAAGCGGAAGCACGCGTCGACGGCGCTCGTCGCGCGCAACGATCCGGCGCGGCCCGAGGGCGCGCTGAGCGAGGTCCAGCACGAGGGCGTGCGCGTGCTCGAGCGCGTCACGCACCAGGATTACCCCGACGCACGCGCGAGTTGGATCGATCCGCGCGCGGACCACGACTTCGCCGGCGTGCTCGAGCGCGAGGACCCGGACGTCGTCCACTTCCACCACCTCGCGGGGTGGGGACCGCGTTGCATCGCGATCGCGCGCGAACACGGCGCCTGCGTCGTCGCGACGTTGCACGACGTCCACGCGCTCTGCGACCGCGGCACGCTGCTCCGCGCGGACGGCGAAGCGTGCGCGAAGCTCGGCGCCGACTGCGCGGAGTGCCTCGGGCACCTCCCGCTGGTCCCACCCGCTGACGGTGGGGAGCGCGTCGAGCGCTTGCGCGCCAAGCAGGCGGAGCGCCGCGAACACTTCCGGCGCGCGCTCGCCCAGGTGAACGTCGTCGTCGTGCCGTCCCGCTTCCTCGCGCGCACGTTCGCGCAGGCCGGGTTCCTGGACGGCGTGCTCGTCGAGATCCTGAGCGCGGGCACGCACGGCGTCCTGCACAAGCCGCGCGTGCGCAAGGGCGGTCGACTGCGCCTCGGCGTGCTCGGCGACCTGGGGCCCGCGTCGGGCGCGAGCGTGCTCGCGGGTGCCTTGCGCTTGCTCGCACGCGCGCCGGTCGAGCTCCACGTGCACGGAGCGGCCGCGCCGCCCCCCGCGCTCGCGGACGCGTTCGCTGGGCTGCCCGTCGTCTTCCACGGCCGCTTCGACCCGCGCGCGACGGACGCCGCGTGCGCGGGCTTCGACGTGCTCGTCGTGCCGAGCACCGGCTTCGAGAACCGCCTCGGCGCGATCCAGGACGCGTTCCGCTGCGGGCTCCCCGTCGTCGCGTCCGATCACGCGGGGCATTCGGAGCTCGTGCAGGACGGCATCCACGGCCTCTTGTTCCCGCGCGGCGATGCGGCGGGGCTCGCGCGCTCGATCCAGGGCTTGCTCGGGGATCCGGGGCTCTACAACCGCCTCGCGCGCGACCGGCCGCCGCTCGCGTCCGTCGACGCGATCGCGGCGCGCATCGAAGGCGCGTACACGCGCTTCGCGCGCGCCGCGCGGCCCGCGCACTCGACGCCCACGACGCCCACGACTCAACGGGGCGCGGCGCCCCACGACACCTTGCCGTAGCGCGCGCCGACGCGCATCCTGGCGCTCCGCATGTCGCCCGCTCCTCGTCCGTGCCGCGCGTGGTCCGCGGGGCTGGCGCTCGCCGCGCTCGCGCTCGGTGCGTGCACGTCGTCGCGCTCGAGCGACGGCGGCGCGCGTGCCGGCGTCGTGCGCACGGAGGAGCTGCCCGCGCGCGAACGCGCCGTGTGGGAGGCCTGGCAGAAGGGCGGCGGACGTTGGGAGCTCGTGCGCGAGGACGTGCGCCGCGATCCGGAGCTCACGCAGTTCCTCGTCGACAACCTCGTGCGCACGCTGGTCAAGAGCTACGACCTCTCGCACCTCGCGAGCGTCGGCCAGGCGCACGGCCCGTTCGAGCGCGCGGCGGACGAGCTCGTGCAGTTCGGGACGGCGGCGACGCCCGTGCTCGTCGAGCTGCTCGCGGTGCGCGACGGCATCGTCGCGTTCCTCGCCGGCGACGTGCTCGCGCGCATCGGCGCGCCCGCCGTCGTGCCGTGTCGCGCGCTGCTCGACGACACCGAGCCCGAGACGCGCCGACGCGCGGCCGAGCTCCTGGGGCGGCTCCCGCACGCCGGGAAGGACGAGGTCGCGGTCCAGGAGACGCTCGCGGCGCGCGTGCGCACCGACCCCGAGTGGATCGTCCGCGCCGAGGCCGCGCGCGCGCTCGGGAACCGCGGCGCGCGCCACGACCACAAGGGCTTCGCGCTCGGCGTCCTGGGGCGCGCGCTCGGCGATCCCGACGCCGCCGTGCTCCAGAGCGCCTGCGCGGGCCTCGTCGCGCTCGGCGAACGCCGGGCGGTGCCGGCGCTCGCCCGCGCGCTGCGGCCGGCGTCGCAGCGCGGCGATCTGAAGGGGCTCGAGGCCGTCCAGGCGGCGTTGCGGGCGCTGACGGGCGTCCAGCGCTCCCAGACCCCCGAGGAGTGGCTCGCGTGGTACGACGCGCACCCGCCGCCGCCCGTGAAAGCGCTGGAAGGCGGTTGACCGCCGAGCCCTCCTTCCGCGTACACTCGCGCCCCGCATGAGCATCGAGTGGAAGTTCCGCCGCCGCGACGGGCGTTGCGGCGGGTGCGAGGCCGAATTCCCCGAGAGCGCGCGGCACGCCTCCGTGCTGGCCGTGGTGGGGGACGAAGTCCGGCGCGAGGACCTGTGCGTCTCCTGCTGGGAGCGCCGGGCGCACGACACGGACCTCTTCTACTGGTTCACGCGGCGCTCCAAGGCGAAGTCGGGGCTCGTGCTCGACCTCGTGACGCTCGAGCAGCTCTTCCTGCAGCTCGAGGGCCGCGGCGAGCGCGCCGTGCGGGAGCTGCGCTACCTCGTCGCGCTGCTCCTGATGCGCAAGCGCCGGATCAAGCTCGACCGCGTCACGCGCGGGCCGGACGGCGAGGCGATGATCGTGCGCCGCCCGCGCCGCAAGGAGGCGTTCACGGTCTTCGTGTTCGACTTCACGGCGGAGCGCATGAACGAGCTGCGGCAGAAGCTCGTCGGGCTGTTCGACGGCGCGGAGCCCTCGGCGTGGCTCCAGCCCCAGGCCGGTGAGGCCCCCCTGGCCGAGGCCGAGGCGGGCACGCCCGGCGCGGTCGAGGCCGGCCCGGCCGCCGATCTCGCCACGAACGTGGCTTGAACTTCGCCCCTTGGGCCGCCCGCGCGGCCCCGTGCCGCGCGCGCGCGCTCCCGCCCCGGCTCACAGCGGGCGTGAGGCGATCCAAGCCCCGTTTCGACAAGCGGTAACGCGAGTCGAGCGGGTCGGACTGCGCAGCGAGTCGCGCGGGGGCGCGCCGCACCTCGATCGCCCGCGCACGACGCGCGCAGGGCGGGCCGCGCGTTTTTGAGCGCTTTTCTCGAACTTGGAGGTTTTTTTCTCCGCCCGTTCCCGGGTGTGGAGAACTCACCGAGGCGCGCGCTCGACCCCCAACCGCTGGGGGGGGCTAGGGTGTGGCTCTACCAGCCCTGCGGTGCGTACCCCCCTGGGCCCAGGGGGCCTCGGAGGGCCGTCGCTGCTTC
Organism: Planctomycetota bacterium; assembly: GCA_016714045.1. GTDB lineage: Bacteria > Planctomycetota > UBA1135 > UBA1135 > JADJNY01. Next base: position 22,890 of record JADJNY010000005.1, read on the forward strand.
TAGGGAACGCGGGCGCGCGCGGACCCCTTGCGTGGCATGGAGTGGCACTGGATGCTGGGCTTCATGCAGTTGGGTGGGGCAAAGTGGCACGTCGCGCGGTCCTCCGCGGCGCAGAAGCACGCCGGAGGTCGGCGCTGATGTTCTGCGGGACGTCCCAGCACGTCGTCGACTCGAAGAACCGAGTCTTCGTCCCCAAGCGCATCCAGGACTTCCTGACGCGGACCGCCACGGGCGGGACCCAGGGCGTCCTGACCCTCGGCCAGGACGGCTGCCTGTACCTGTTCCCGGTCGCTGGCTTCCAAGCCGCCGCGGCCGAGCTCTCCACGCGCACCTTCACGGACGAGCAGGCGCGCGCCGCGAAGCGCACGTTCTTCGGCCTCTCGACGCCCGTCGAGCTCGACAGCTCCGGGCGCATCCTGATCCCGGAGGAGCTGCGCGAGCGCATCGGACTCGAGAAGGACATCGTCATCGTCGGGGTCGAGGACCGGGCCGAGCTCTGGCCGGCCCTGGCGTGGAAGAACTACCAGCGCGAGCACGGCAGCGTGCTCGAGACCTGGAACCGTGCCGGGGCGTCCGCGCCCTCGGCGAACCCGTCCCCTGGATCCGGCGCCTAGCCACGGCACACACGGGAGGAGCGGGGGAGATGGTCTGGACGGAGGGGAGCATGTCGACGGGAGCGCGATCCAGCAAGGGCGGGGGCGGCGAAGCGCCGCGTCACGTCCCGGTCTTGGCGCGCGAGGTCGTCGAGCTCTTCCGCGGCCTCCCGCCCGAGCTCGCGTCGGGCTGGATCGTCGACGGCACGCTCGGCCTCGGCGGTCACACGGCGCTCCTGCTCGAGGCGCTGCCCGCCGTGCGCGTCCTCGGCTTCGACCAGGATGACCAGGCGCTCGAGATCGCTCGCGCGCGCCTTGCGCCGTTCGCGCCGCGCGTGCAACTCGAGCGCGCGCGCATGTCCGAGCTCGCCGAGCGCGTGCCTGCCGCGAACGTGGAGCCGATCGCGGGCTTCCTGTTCGACGTCGGCGTGTCGTCGCTCCAGCTCGACGCCGGCGAGCGCGGCTTCTCGTTCCAGTCGGACGGCCCGCTCGACATGCGGATGGACCGCACGCGCGAGCGGTCGGCGGCCGAGATCGTGAACACGTGGGATGAGGCCGACCTCGCCGACCTCTTCTACTACGAAGGCGAGGAGACCCGATCGCGCGTCGTCGCACGGCGGCTCGTCGTCATCTCCTTCCACTCGTTGGAAGACGCCCAGGTCAAGACGCGCCTCCTCGAAGGTGCGGCGCGCGGCCTCTGGAACGTCCTGACGAAGAAGCCGGTCGTGCCCGAGCGCGACGAAGTGCGGTCGAACCCGCGCTCGCGCTCGGCGCGCCTTCGCGCGGCCGAACGCACGGCCGTTCCGTTCGACTCCGTGCCCGCGCCGCGTCGTGCGTCGCAAGGGGGCCGTCCATGACTCGCGCGCTCTTGTGCTGCGGCCTCTCGGGGCTGTCCCTGGTTCTCGCGCTCTCGACGGCGCTGATCCAGAACGAGAACCGCGCCAAGGGCATCGAGCTGAACGCGCTCAAGGAAGAGTGCAGCATGCTCGAGGCGATCAACGGGGATCGGCTGGAGAAGCTGCTCGAGAAGGACTGGGCGCCGCTGCCGTTCACGCCGCGCGAGCCGAAGGCGCCCGCGCACGCGGCCCCGAAGACGGACGGGCCGGGGACGACGCCCGCGAAGACGCCGGGGAGGGCCGACGCGTGACCGCGATCCCGACCCGTTCCGCCTCCGGGCTCCGACCGGCCGCCGCCTTCGTGATCGTGGGCAGCGTGCTGTGTCTTGTCGGCGCGCGCGCCGGCAAGATCGCGCTCGCCGACGACGGGACCCAGCCGCGCAATCTGACGCAGCTCCCGATGCCGCCGGTCACGTTCGACCTCGTCGACTCGAAGGGGACGCCGCTCGCGATCTCGGTAGACCGCCTGGAGCTCGTCATGTCGCCGAATGCGATGTGGCAGGCGCACACGCCCGCGCGCATGGCCCAGTTGCTCGCCGAGCGCCTGGGCGCGCCGTACACGGCCGAATCGCTGCTCGCGCGGCTCCTGCCCGACCGCCGCGGCGGCGTCGTCCGCGTCCAGAAAGATCCGTTGCGGCTCGACGCCGCGTCCGCCGCGCGCGTCGCCGCGTGGATCGCGCACGGCTCGACCGATCCCGAGGCGTCCTCCGTCCGCGTCGACGGAATGTGGGTGCAGCCGACGCAAGTGCCGGGCGCCTACGAGCTCGTCTGGGACCCGCTGACCGCGCTCTCCGAGGAGGCGCGCGACGCCCACCGCGCGAAGAGCACGATCGACTGGAGCCGCCGCATCGCGGACGGCCTGATCGCCGCCGTCCACGGGGAAGCCGCCGCGGAGCGCACGGACACCGAGGACGAGCTCAACGCCGAGCGCAAGCGGATCTGGGACGCGCTCCTGCCGACGCAGTTCAAGAGCGTCGTCAAGGAGGTCTCGCCGCAGGTCGCGATCGCGGTCTTCGAGCTCCTGAAGTCCGAGCGCGTCCAGAAGCACCAGATGGAGCTCGTGCGCAACAAGAAGCGCATGTACCCGGTGCAGGCCGGCGCGATCGAGGATCCGCCCGTAGAGATCCTCGGCCGCTGGGGCACGCTCGACCCGGAGAAGGCGCGCCGCGTCGCGCGCAAGGAGCTCTGCCTCCCCGACGACGAGGCGTGCACGCCCGCCCAGCTCGAGGCGCTGTCCGATCTCACGCGCGCCAAGGTCTACCAGCCCAGCCCGATGTCGGGCGTCGAGCTGCTCGCTCAGGGCGTGCTGCGCGACCCCGCCTGGCAGGAGCGCCTGGTCCAGCAGAGCGAGGAGTACCTGTTCCTCGCGAACCAGGTCCCGCGCCAGCCGGCCGCCCGCGTCTTCCAGTCCCTGACCCCCGCGAGCGAGACCCCGCGGGTCGTCACCTCGATCGATCTCGACCTCGCGCGCGTCGTGCGGCTCGAGCTCGAGCGCACCCTCGCCGACAACGACCCGGTGCTCGCCCAGGCGATCGTCCTGGAGGTCGCGACGGGCCGCGTGCTCGCCGTCGACGCCCTGGACAACTACGAGATGTCCGGGTTCCTCCCGACGATGCACACCTTCACGCCGGGCTCGACGATGAAGGCTGTCGTCATGACCGCCGCGCTCGACGCCGGCGTCGTGACGCCCGAGGAGCCGTTCCGCCCCTTCGGCGGCCACTACAAGGTCGGGACGCGCGAGATCCACGAGGCCGAGGGACAGAAGAAGGAACAGCCCTGGGTTTCGGCCTCCGAGGGCCTCGCGTTCTCGCTGAACGGCGTCCTCGTCCAGATCGGCCTGCGCATCCCGGCCGACCGCCTGCGCCAGGACTTCCTCGAACTCGGGTACGCGCAGTACCCCGGCTCCGGCCTCGGCGGCGAGCGCTGCGGCATGATCCCGCAGCTCCCGTGGAAGCCCGCGTGGTCGCACGCCTCCGTCTGCTTCGGCCACGAGATGTTCGTCACGCTGTGGCAGCACGCCGCGTCGTTCGCGACGCTCGTGCGCGGCGGCGAGTACCTGCCGCTCCGCCTCGTCGATCGCGTGGAACAGAACGGCCGCGGATGGGAGCTCGCAAGTGCGTCTCCGCGTCGCGTGTTCTCACGAGAGGCTTGCGAACAGGTGCGCGAAATGATGATGCTCGGCGCTCGAGAGGGGACCGGCGCCAAGGTGAATTGCACAGACCTCGTGATGGGCACGAAGACGGGCACCGCACAGAAGGTGCCGGGTGAAGTGTGCCTGCACGTCGAAGCCCAGCACCACCTGGAACACGCCGGGTGCACGGGCTCGAAGGGGTGCCGCGAGAAGCTCCAGGGCCAGAAGGCCCACAAGGGGCCTTGCTACACCTCGTCGATGTGCGCCTGGGGGCGGCTCCCGGACAGCGACCAGGAGCTCCTGGTGCTCGTCGTCGTCGACGAACCGCGCAAGGGCAAGAAGTTCGGCGCCGACGTCGCCGGACCGGCCGCGGTCGCCATCCTCAAGGAGGCGCTGGGCCACACCTCAGCCGGCGTGCGCGGCGAGCCGGTCGGACCCGAGGGCTTCCAGCCCTTCGTGGCGCCGGCGGCCGTCCTCTCCGACCAACCCTGGATGGAGGTGAGCGGTGCGCCTCGTTGAACTCGTACAGCAGTTGGGGGGGTCCTTGCTGCCCGCAGCGGCGGGCAGCGGACCGGAGATCGCCGGCGTCCGCCTGGACAGCCGACGGGTGGCCGCCGGCGATCTTTTCTCCGCCCTCCCCGGGACCCGCGCCGACGGCGCGACCTTCGCGCGCGACGCGCTCGCGCGCGGCGCGGCCGCAATCCTGACGCCGCGCGCGCTCGAGCTCCCGACGACCGCCGTGCAGTGGGTCCACGCTGACGCGCGCGCCGTCGCCGGGCGCGCGGCCGCGGCCCTCTCAGGTCACCCCGGCGCCGCGCTCTTCGTCGTCGGTATCACCGGCACGAACGGCAAGACGACGACGGCCCATCTCACGGGCCAGATCCTCGAGCACTGCGGGCGTCGCCCGGCCGTGCTCGGCACCGCGGGCAACCGCCTCGCGGACGGGCTCCCGATCCCGGCCACCCACACGACGCCGGATGCGTGCGCGCTGCAGGAGCTGCTCGTCCGTCACCGCGAGATGGGCGGCGACAGCGTCGCGATGGAGGTCAGCTCGCACGCGCTCGACCAGGACCGCACCGCGGGCCTCGAGTTCGACGTCGCGGCGTTCACGAACCTGACGCGCGACCACCTCGACTACCACGTCGACCTCGAGCGCTACGCCGAGGCGAAGGAACGGCTCTTCCGTCAGATCAAGCGCGGCGGTGCCGCGGTCGTCAACGCCGACGACCCGGTGTCGGAGCGCATGGCCCGCGTCGCGAAGGAAAGCGGCGCGAGCGTCTACACGTACAGCGCGCGATTGCGTGGCGATCTGTGCGCGTCTCACGTCCAGACCGGACTCAGGGGAACCCAGCTCTTCCTCCATGGGATGGGGATCTCGAGGACTCGAGCTTGGTTGCCCCTGGCCGGTCGGTACAACGTCGAGAACGCACTCGCCGCCCTCGCGTCCGCGCTGCTGTCGGGCGCGAGCCCCTCCAAGGCATTGGAGGGGCTCGCAACCGTCCGGTCCGCGCCGGGCCGGCTCGAGCCCGTGCCCAACGACCACGGCATCGCCGTGCTCGTCGACTACGCGCACAGCGAGGCGGCGCTCGAGAACGTGCTGCGCGTCGTGCGCGCGAGCCTCGAGCGCGAACCCGCGCACGAGACGGTGCCGCAGGCCGCCCCCGTCGCCGGCGCGCGCGCCGCGGCGGCGAGCGCGGGCCGGCTGATCGTCGTGTTCGGCTGCGGCGGCGACCGCGACCGCGGCAAGCGCGGTCCCATGGGCCGCGTCGTGAACGAGCTCGCCGACGTCGCGATCGTCACGAGCGACAACCCGCGCAGCGAGGACCCCGAGCGGATCCTCGCGGAGATCACGGCCGGCATGCAGCCCGCGCTGGCCGAGCGTGTCGTGCTCCCCGACCGCCGCGACGCGATCGCGCGCGCGCTCGAGCTCGCCCGCCCCGGGGACGCCGTCCTCATCGCGGGCAAGGGGCACGAGACCACCCAGACCATCGGAACCAAGGTGTACGAGTTCGACGACCGCAAGGTCGCTGCCGAGTGCCTGCGATGATTCGCTACCCCATCTCCGACGTGCTCGCCGCCACCGGCGCGCGCCTCCTCCAAGGCGAAGCGCACCGCGAACTCGCGGGCGTCAGCACGGACACGCGCACGCTGGCGCCCGGACAATTCTTCATCGCGCTCTCGGGCCCGAACTTCGACGGCAACCGCTTCGCCAGCGCTGCCGCCGAGCGGGGTGCCGCGGGGCTGTTGCTCGCGGGCGAGGACGGCGCACCCCCGTCCCTGCCGCGCGACCTGCCGCGCGACACTCCCGTCCTCATCCACCCGTCGCCGCGCGCCGCGCTCGCGCAGCTCGCCGAGTGGCACCGCCGCCAGCTGACCGCGCCCGTCATCGGGATCACGGGCAGCTGCGGCAAGACGACGACGAAGAACATCCTCGTTGAGCTCCTGAAGGAGCGCGCGCGCGTCGTCGGCTCGCCGAACTCGTTCAACAACGACATCGGCGTGCCGCACACGCTCTTCCTCGCCGATCCCTCGACGCAGGCCGTCGTCGTCGAGATGGGCACGAACCACCCGGGCGAGATCGCGGCCCTGTGCCGCACCGCGCGGCCGAACGCGGGCATCATCACGTGCGTGGGTGCCTCCCACCTCGAGGGCCTGCACTCGATCGAAGGCGTCGCGCGGGAGAAGAGCGCGCTCGCCGCGTCGCTCCCCGCGGACGGGCTCTGCGTACTCAACGCGGACTGCCGCTGGACGCCGTACATGAAGAGCATCACCGCCGCGCGCGTGATCACCTTCAGCGTCGATGGCGACGGCGACCTGGACGCGAAGAAGGTCTGGTTCCACTCGGGCGGGACGACGTTCCAGCTCGAGGGCCGAGAGATCACCTCGCCGCTGCTCGGCCTGCACAACGTGCAGAACCTGGTCGCGGCGATCGCGTGCTGCCGCGGACTCGGTCTCGTGCTCGACGACGTGCTGCCCGCGATCTCGCGCCTGAAGCCGCCGCAGCGCCGCCTCGAACGGCGCGAAGTGCGCGGGCTGACGCTGATCGACGACAGCTACAACGCCAACCCCGAATCGGCGCGCGTCGGTGCGGGTGCTCGCGGGCATGCACGGACACGCGCGTCGCGTCCTCGTGCTCGGCGACATGGCGGAGCTCGGCTCGCTCGCCGCGGAGCTCCACTTCGAGATCGGTCGCGAAGCCGCGCAGAGCGGCATCGACCACCTCGTGCTCGTCGGCGAGCTCGTCAAGGCCACCGCCGCGGGTGCGATGGAGGGCGGCCTCGCCGAGGACCGCATCACCGTCTATCCCGACGTCGACGCCGCGATCCGCGGCCTGCCGGAGAAGCTCGCGAAGGGCGACTGCGTGCTCGTCAAGGGCAGCCGGCGCACGGGCCTCGACCGCTTCATCACCGCCTACGTGCAGGACGCAGCGCTCGCGGAGCGGGAGTTCGCGGCCTGATGTTCCCCGCGCTGTTCGACGACCTCTTCGGCATCCCGCTCTTCGGCTACATCTCCTTCCGCATGGCGATGGCGGCGCTCACCGCGTTCGCGTTCGCGCTGTGGTGGGGCGGCCCCGTCATCCGCTGGCTGCGCAGGCACAAGGTCGGCGAAGACGTCACGAAGACGGACCAGAAGGAGCTCGCCGACCTCTCCGAGAAGATGGGCAAGAAGAACACGCCCACGATGGGCGGGAGCTTCCTCGTCGGCTCGCTGATCGCCTCCGTGCTCCTGTGGGGCCGGCTCGACAACCTGCACGTCGTGCTCGCGGTGCTCGTGACCGCCGGGTTCGCCGCGGTGGGGTTCGTCGACGACTACAAGAAGCTCACGATCCCGAAGTGCAAGGGCCTCACGCCTCGCGCAAAGATGATCGGTCTCACGGTCGTCTGCGTGTCCGCGCTGCTCGCGTTCGCGTACTACGCGCACTCGACGGGGCGCACGACGCTCTTCACGCTCTACCCGCCGTTCCTGAAGGACCAGGAGCTGTCGTTCGCAGCGTACGGGATGATCGGCATCGCGCTGTTCATCGTCTTCCAGTGGTTCGTGGTCGTCGGCACGTCGAACGCGTGCAACATCACGGACGGGATGGACGGGCTCGCCGCGGGCTGCATGATCATCTCGGGCCTCGCGCTCTCGATCTTCTGCTACATCACCGGCCGGCCGGACTGGACCGCGTACCTGAGCCTGCCGCACGTCAGCGCGGCATCGGAGATGGCGGTCGTGGGCGGCGCGCTGTGCGGCGCGTGCCTCGGCTTCCTCTGGTACAACGCGTTCCCCGCGAAGGTGTTCATGGGGGACTCGGGCTCGCTGCCGCTCGGCGGCCTGCTCGCGTGGATGGCGCTCGTCGCGAAGCAGGAGCTCGTGCTCCCGCTGATCGGGCTCGTGTTCTTCCTCGAGCTCGGCTCGAGCGCGCTCCAGACGCGCTACTTCAAGGCGACCGGCGGCAAGCGCCTCTTCACCTGCGCTCCCATCCACCACGGCCTGCAGCTCAAGGGCGGCATCTTCGCGCCCGCGGCCGCGCCAAAGCACGAAGTCACCGTCGTCGTCCGCGCGTGGATCGTCGCGGCCGTCGGCGCCCTCGCGGCCCTCGCTCTCCTGAAGGTGCGCTGAGATGTCCCGCTTCGCCCGCCCGCCGCTCGTGACCGAAGGCGCCGCGCTCCCGCGCGAGCGTCAGCTCTCGCTCTTCGAGCGCCTCGGCAACGCCGCGCGCGCGATCGAGACCGAGGACCCGGCGCCGCTCGCGCAGCGGCTCTTCTTCGTGGTCCTCGCGCTGATCGGCCTCGGCCTCGTGATGCAGATCAACCACGCCGCGACGACGCAGGAGCCGGACGTGTTCTGGGGCCAGCTCGTCGGGCAGATGGGCTTCCGCATCGCGGCCGTCGGCGCCCTGCTCGTCGGCTACAAGCTCGGACCGCAGGGGCTGCGCCGGTTCATCCCGGCGATGACCGTGCTGTCGTTCGTCGCGCTGCTGCTCGTGTTCGTCCCCGGCTTCGCCGCGTCGAGGAACGGCGCGCACCGGTGGCTCGAGGTGCCGTTCGTCGGCCTCTCCTTCCAGCCCTCCGAGCTCGCGCGCATCGTGCTGATCCTGTGGGTCGCCGACCGGTGCATCCGCCTCGGTCCCGACGTGCTCGACATGCGCCGCGGCGTGCTCCCGATGCTCGCGGTCGGGTTCCTCTTCTTCTTCACGATCCTCGTCGAGACCGACCTCGGCGGTTCGCTGCTCTTCCTCGTCTGCTTCGTGTCCACGCTGTGGATGGGCGGAGCGGACCTGATGAAGGTCGCCGGACCGGTCGTCGGCATCGGCGGCACCGCGGTGCTGCTCGTCGTCACCTGCGTCGGCTACATCCGCCACCGGATGATGATGTGGTTCGGCTCTGCGACGAACCACCAGGTCGAGCGCTCGGCCGACGCGATCGCGAGCGGCGACTTCTTCGGCGTGGGGCTCGGCCAGGGCCTCTACCGCAACGCGCGCGTGCCGTACCTCGACACGGACTACGTCTTCGCCCTCGTGGGCGAGGAGCTCGGCCTCTTCGGCATGCTCGTGCTGCTCGGCCTCTTCCTCGCGTTCACGTGGACGGCGCTGCGCTTCGTGCTTTCGATCAAGGACCGCTACGCCGCGCTCTGCGCGTTCGGCCTGCTGCTGTCGGTTTGCGTGCAAGCCATGGTGCACATGCAGGTCGTCACGCGCCTCGCGCCGCCCAAGGGCATGCCGCTGCCCTTCATCTCGCACGGAGGGACGGCGCTCGTCGTCTCCTCGCTCGCCGTCGGCCTCGCCCTCGGCGCTTCACGTTCCAAGCCCGACCCGCTTCCGCGCTGAAGCCCCCGGGTTCGCTCTTTCCACTCCAAAGGACGCCATCGCGCGCGAGCCGCGCGGCCCAGTCCACACGACGCGCGCGCCGCGTCCCATCCCAACGAACACCACCAACGTCCCGTGCTCCGCATCGACCCGCGGCGCACCCGAGAACCGTCCGACATCCCCTGGTACTGCCATGCAACAGATCGAACGCTACGGCGTGATCGCCCTCGTCTTCCTGCTCGTCACCATCGTCGCCGTCTCCTTCTGGGGGGACAGCAAGTCGCCTGGCTTCTGGTCGCGTCTCACCGGCAAGAACAAGAAGACGGACGAGGTCGCGAAGGTCGAACCGCCCGCCGTCACCTCGGAGCAGGCGATCGCCGGCGGCGCGCCGCTCAGCCCGACGCCCGAGGGCGCGTTCGCGCCCGCGACGCAGTTCGGGACCGAGCCGCAGCCGATCGGTGGCACGCTGCCCGGCACGCAGGTGCCGCCGCCCGTGGTCCAGGACCCCGCGCTCGCCGGCGGCCAGCCGCTCGCGAACGGCGCGCCCGGTACCCAGCCGCTCGGCAACGTTGCGCCGCTCGGCATGACGCCGCCCGCGCCGGTCGAGCCCGCGCCCGCTCCCGCCGCCCGCGAGTACACCGTGCAAAAGGGCGACAGCCTCGCGCTGATCGCGCGTCGCACGCTCGGCAGCGAACAGCGTTGGAGCGAGATCCAGGCGCTCAACCCTGGCGTGACGCCGAAGTCGCTCAAGATCGGCATGAAGCTCGCGCTGCCCGAGGGCGCGACGGTCTCCGCGCAGCCGAAGACGGCGGCCGTCGAATCCGCTCCGCGCAGCGCGCCGAAGACCTCGGCCTCCAAGTCGGCGCCCAAGGTCGCGACGAAGGAAACCCCCGCGCCGAAGAAGACGGACGCGAAGGGCGCAGCGCGCTACACGATTCAGCGCGGCGACACGCTGAGCGCGATCGCCGAGAAGAAGCTCGGCAACAAGGCGCGCGTGAAGGACATCCTCGCGCTGAACCCGGGCCTCGACCCGAAGAAGCTCGTCGTCGGCAAGAGCATCGCTCTGCCCGCCGGCGGCGGCGAGAAGGCCCCGCTCGTCGCGACCGCAGCGACCCACTCCACGAACTCCGAGCGTCCCCGCGTGCGATGAACTCCACGCTGCGCTGGAACCTGCTCCTCGGGTGCGTCGTCCTGGCGGTGATCCAACTGCCGAACGACGCCGAGGTGCTGGCCCACGACCTCCAAGGTCCCTACTGCGCCTCCGCTTCGGCGGGAGCGTGCACGACGAGCGGTCCCTCCGACGACGCGGAGTCCGCGACCTGGCAGACAGCGATGAACGAGTTCGATCCGGCGCACATCGGCGCCGACAGCGAGGCTCTCCTTGAGGACGTCGACACGAGCGACCGGGGCGATGGCCACGGTGGCGACGACCACTGAGCGACCGACCCGAACGGCCGGCACGCTGCGCGTCGCGTTCGCGGGTGGGGGCACGGGCGGGCACATCGTGCCCGGCTTGCACCTGCTCGCGACGGCGACGGAGGCCCCGGCGCGCGCAGGCCGCGCGCGTCCGGAGGCGTCGATGGCGTTCGACCGCGCCACGAGCCCGCGCTCCGACGACGCGGGCCGTGCGCACGCTGCGTCGCCCGTGATCGAGGACGTGCTCTGGTTCACGACCGGGCGCGGCGTCGAAGCGCGCGTGCTCGCGGGCCTCGATCGCGTGCGCGGCCCGGCCGAGGTCGAACGCGTCGCGCTCCCGCTCGAGCCCGAGGGCGGGGGCGCGCCGTCGCGCTCCGCGCTCGTCCTGCGCACGCCGCGCGCGGTCGTCCGTGCGCGCGCGGCGCTCGTCCGCCACCGCGCCCAGGTGCTGCTCGGCCTCGGCGGCTTCACGGCGCTCCCCGCCGTGCTCGCCGCGCGCTCGCTCGGGATCCCGGTCGCGCTGGTCGAGATCAACGCGAGCCCCGGCGCGGCGACGCGCTGGCTCGCGCGCTTCTCCACACGCGTCTTCCATGCTTGGCGCGGGACGCTCGGGAGCTCGCCGAACGCGCAACACGTCTTCACCGGCGCTCCGCTCGCGCCCGAGTTCACGCGCGGCGCTCCGCCGCTCGAGGTCTCGGAGCGCGCGCGCGCCGAGCTCGGCTTCGATCCGGAGCGTCCGTTGCTCGTCGTGCTCGGCGGGAGCCAGGGCGCTTCGGGCCTGAACCAGTTCGTGCGCGCCCACGCGCCCGCGATCGTCGCGAGCGGCGTGCAGGTGCTCCACCAGACCGGCCCCGGCCGCGCGAGCGAGGGGCTGCCGACGTTCACGGGCTACCGCGTGCAGGAGTACCTCGACCCCGCGTGGCACGCGCTCGCCGCGAGCACCGCCGTCTTGTGCCGCGGCGGCGCGTCGACGCTCGCCGAGGTCGCCGCGCTCCGCCGGCCCGCGTACGTCGTGCCGTACCCGCACCACGCGGACCGCCACCAGGAGAAGAACGCGCTCGAGCTCGGCGACGGCGTGCGCATCGTGCACGAGGAGCGCCTCGGCGTCTCCGTGCGCCAAGAGCTCGTGCGCCTCTGCGAACCGAACGGCGCACCGGAGCGCGCGCGCATGTCCGCGGCGCTCGAACGCGCGGTGCCGCTCGATGGCGGCGCGCGCATCTTGTCCGAGCTCGCCGCGATCGCGCGGCCGAGCTGATTCCACACGATCTTCCACACCGCGTGGAGAACCCTCCCGGGTCCGCGCGGACGAAACCCACCGAACCACCTCACGCATCGAAGCCGGCGCTCGCGCGCCGCACGCGCACGCTGCGCCTCCTCGCCGATCCACGCGGCGGATGGAGCGCGGCCCTCGCGCGCGAAGGAGACGAGATCACCATGGCGAAAAAGAACCAGACGGCGAGCGAAGTCGAGGCCAAGTCGTTGCGCGCGATGGCGCGGCACGGCGAGACGAGCCCGCTCGTGCCCGGCGTGCCGAAGCGCGTGCACCTGCTCGGCGCGGGCGGCGCGGGGCTCTCCGGCGCCGCGTTGATCCTGCACGCGCGCGGCCACGTGCTCTCCGGCCATGATCGCGCGGACTCGCGCTTCGTGCGCTCCCTGCGCGTGCTCGGCATCGGAGTCGACCTCGGCGAGAGCAAGACGGAGCCTCTTGCCGCAAGGCGTCGAGCTCGTCGCGCGCTCCGCGGCGGTCCAGCTCACGGACCCGCAGGTCGTCGAGGCGCAGCGCCGCGGCATCCCGGTGATCAAGTACAGCGAGCTGCTCGGTCAGCTCGCGCCCGCGCGCCGCACGATCGCCGTCGCGGGGACGCACGGCAAGACGACGACGTCGTGGCTCACATACTACGCGCTGCGCGGGTTGTGCGAGGCCGCCGGCCGCGGCGCGCCGACGCCGGGTGCTTTGATCGGCGGCGCGTGCCGTCAGATCGCGTCGAACGCGGTGCCGCCGCAGCTCGGCGGGTGGTTCTCCGCGGAGGCGTGCGAGTACGACCGCTCGTTCCTGCAGCTCGCTCCCGAGGGCGCCATCGTCACGAACGTCGAGGCCGACCACCTCGACTACTACGGCAGCCTCGACGCGATCGAAGAGGCGTTCGCGCGCTTCGTCGACCGCGTGCACCCCGACGGATTGCTCGTCGTCGGCCGCGACGTGCCGGAGAAGATCGTCGCGGCGAGCCCGTGCACCGTGTGGCGCCTCGGCCGCGAGATCCACGTCGATCTCCTCGGCGAACAGCACGGCTTCTTCCGCTTCCGCCTGCGCGGACCGGGTTGGGCGACGCCGGAGGTGAAGCTCGAGATCCCGGGCGCCTTCAACGTCGAGAACGCGGCGTTGGCGCTCGCGCTGGCTATCGGGCTCGTCGGGCGGCACTGGCGGCTCGACCTCGACCAGGCCGCGGATGCCGCGGCGCGTTCGATCCACCGCTACCAGGGCGCCGAGCGCCGCTTCGAGCCGTGGGGCACGCACGGCGGCGTCGAGCTGATCCACGACTACGCGCACCACCCGACCGAAGTGCGCGCGACGCTCGAGGCCGCGCGGCGCGCGCTGCCCGGGAAGCCGCTGACCGTGCTCTTCCAGCCGCACCAGCACAGCCGCACCGCGCGCTTCATCGACGACTTCGTCGAGAGCCTGCGCGCGGCGGATCGCGTCGTCGTCGCCGAGGTCTACGGCGCGCGCGCGCACATCGACCGCATGGGCGCGGGAGCCGAGGACCTCGTGCAGCGCTTGAAGCGCGCGAACGTCGACGCGGTGTTCGGCGGCGCGCCGTTGCAAAGCGTGCACGCGCTCGCGGAGCGCGCGCCGGCGGGTTCCGCGGCGCTCGTGCTCGGCGCGGGCGACATCGATCTCTACAAGGACGAACTCGTGCAGGCGCTGCAAGGGCGCCTCGCCGCGGCGCGTTCGTCCACTCGATAAGGGAGGCGCCGGGGGAACGGACTCGGGCTGCCGCTCGTCGAAGGTCGCGCGTTGGGGGAGGGGATCCTGGGCGCGACCGCGACGAGACGTGCGCTGCCGTTCCTTCGGCGCGTCCTCTTTGGCCTCCGCGTGGCGCGCTTGCGTCCTCCGTCTCCATCGCGCACTCTCCGAACCCGATGACCACCGTGACCACCTGGCCCTGCGCAGCGCTCCACCACGCCGACCTCTCGATCCGCACGACGATGCGCGTGGGCGGCGCCGCGGAGTGGCTCCTCGAGCCGACGACGCCGGAGGAACTCGCGAAGGCGATCGCGGCCGCGCGCGAGGAGGGCTTCGTCCCGCGCATCCTCGGCGGCGGCGCGAACCTGATCGTCGACGACGGTGTCTTGCCGGGCGTCGTGATCACGACCGCGCGCATGCAGCGGCTCTTTCGCGTCGATCCGCGCAGCGGCGAAGAGCTCTCCGAAGGCCTGACCGACGCGCAGACCTCGCGCGTCGGCGCGATCCCGCGCGAGGTCGACCTGCGCCTCGTCGCCTGGGCCGGCATCTCGCTGCCGAAGATCGTGTCGACGTCCGCGAAGCTCGGCTGGAAGGGGCTCGAAGGCCTCGTCGGCGTCCCGGGCAACCTCGGCGGCGGCGTCGCGATGAACGCGGGCGGACGGTGGGGCGACTTCTGGGACGTCGTCGAGCGCGTGCTGCTCGTCGATCCCGAGGGCCGCATGATCGAGCGCACGAAGGCCGAGTCGGCGCCGAGCTATCGGAACGGCAACCTCGGCGAGCTCGTCGTCGCGAGCGCGGTGCTCAAGTTCGAGCTCGACGAGATCGCCGCCGTGAAGGAGCGCGGGCGCGAGCACCTGCTCGCGAAGAACAAGGTGCAGCCCGTCACCGAGTGGAGCGCGGGCTGCGTGTTCAAGAACCCGCCGAAGGAGAAGGCGGACGGGCGCAGCGCGGGCCTGTTGATCGAGCAGTGCGGCCTGAAAGGCTCGACGCGCGGCGACGCGATCGTCTCGCCGTTGCACGGCAACTTCATCGTCAACCGCGGCAAGGCGACGGCGGTCGACGTGCTCACGCTGATCGAAGACGTGCACGACCGCGTGCTCGAGAAGACCGGCGTCGACCTGCAGCGTGAAGTGAAGGTCTGGCGCGCGGGCTGAGGTCCGAGCGCGTCGCGGACGATCCCCCGAGCGCCTCGGCGCACCGGCCCCCCCGTGCGTCGCGTCCTTCCTCGAGGAGCTCGCTCCTCGCGGCTCGTTGCGCGGACTTCGACCGCGGATCCGCGCCGGGCCTCAGGGATGGTGCCCCTCCGAACCGACCTGTACGCTCTCCCGGATCCACCACGCCCCGCACGGGAGGGCGTGGCGCTCCCCAGCGCAGGTCGCGTTGCGGGGCGAAAGCCATCCCGCGAGGTTCCTCCATGTCTCAGGCCAAGGACGCTCCGCAGGTCGCGGGGCCCTTTCCGCTCTCGACCCTCCGCCACTCCGTTTCGCACTTGATGGCTTCGGCCGTCGCGAAGCTCTACCCCGGCGCCAAGTTCGGCTTCGGCCCCGCCATCGAGCACGGGTTCTACTACGACTTCGATCTCCCCGAGCCGTTGACGGAAGCGGACCTGCGCAAGATCGAGAAGGAGATGGCGCGGATCGCCAAGCGCTCGCCGAAGCTCGAGTGCGTCGCGGTGACGCGCGACGAGGCGAAGGCCCGGCTCGCCGCCGCGAACCAGACGTACAAGGTCGAGGCCGTCGACCGGATCCCCGAGGGCGAGACGATCACGTTCTACCGCCACGGCGACTGGGAAGACCTGTGCGAAGGACCGCACGTCGACCGGCTCGACCGCAACTTCGCGTTCAAGCTCCAGCACGTGTCGGGCTCGTACTGGCTCGGCGACGAGAAGCGTCCCGCGCTGCAGCGCGTCTACGGCACCGCGTTCTGGTCGCAGGCGGAGCTCGATGCGCACCTGAAGTGGCTCGAGGAAATCAAGGAGCGCGACCACCGCGTCGTCGGCAAGCACCTGCGCCTCTTCCACATCGACGAGATGGTGGGGCAGGGGCTGATCTTGTGGACCCCGAACGGTTCGATCATCCGCAGCGAGCTCCAGACGTTCATCAGCGCGGAGCTCTCGCGCCAGGGCTACCACCAGGTCTTCACGCCGCACATCGGCAAGCTCGACCTCTACAAGACGAGCGGGCACTTCCCGTACTACAAGGAGTCGCAGTACCCGGCGATCGTCGAAGCGGAGGCGCTGGCGAAGCTGTCGACGGAGGGCTGCACCTGCGCGGAGCTCTCCGTGCGCCTCGAGTCCGTGTCCGCGCACTTCGCGGGCGAGCTCAACGCGCGCGCGGGGCGCGAGGTCATCGGTCCGGAGAAGGTGCTGCCCGACGAGAAGCTCGTCGAGGGCTACCTGCTCAAGCCGATGAATTGCCCGCACCACATCCGCATCTTCGCGAGCAGCCCGCACAGCTACCGCGACATGCCCGTGCGGCTCGCGGAGTTCGGCACCGTGTACCGCTGGGAACAGTCCGGCGAGATCGGCGGCCTGACGCGGGTGCGCGGCTTCACGCAGGACGACGCGCACCTCTTCGTGCGCGAGGATCAGGTCGCCGCGGAGCTGCTCGGCTGCTTGAGCCTCGTGAAGCTCGTCTTCGCGACGCTCGGCATGCACGACTACCGCGTGCGCGTCAGCTTGCGCGATCCCGACAGCAGCAAGTACGTCGGCTCCTCGGAGAACTGGGACAAGGCCGAGGAGGCCTGTCGCGCCGCCGCGCGCACGCTCGGCGTGGCGTGGGAGGAAGCGCCCGGCGAGGCCGCGTTCTACGGGCCGAAGATCGACTTCATCGTGCGCGACGTGCTCGGCCGCAGCTGGCAGCTCGGCACGGTGCAGGTCGACTACAACGGTCCGATCCGCTTCGACCTCTCCTACACCGGCGCGGACAACCAGAAGCACCGGCCGGTGATGATCCATCGCGCGCCGTTCGGGAGCATGGAGCGTTTCGTCGGCGTCTTGATCGAGCACTTCGGCGGCCGCTTCCCGTTCTGGCTCTCGCCGTCGCAGATCGCCGTGATCCCGATCCGCGAGGAGCACACGCCGTACTGCACGGAGCTCGAGGCGCAGCTCAAGGCCGCGGGCTTCCGCGTCGACGCGATGCTCGAGCCCGGTCACATGAACAACAAGATCAAGCAGGCGCAGAACCAGCGCACGCCGTTCATGTTGATCGCGGGCGAGCGCGAGGCCGCGGAGAAGACCGTCGCGGTGCGACGGCGCGACACGCGAGAGCAGGAGGTCATGAAGTTCGACGACTTTCTCGCGCTCGCGCGCGCGCTGCGCGACGGGAAGCGCCTCGACCTCGGCGAGACGCCGAAGGTCGCGGCGACCTGATCGACTCGAGGCCGCGCGGTTTCCCGAATGGAGATCGCGCGGCCGTGCTCGCGCGGCGCGCAGGCCGCGAGCGAGCTCGCTCCTCCGTGTTCCGGAGGAGTGTCCACCGCATGTCCACGAACTCGCAGGACCTCGTCGCCGCGCTCGCGCGGCGTTTCGTGCTCGTGCGCGGCGACTTGACGCGCGAGCGCGCCGATGCGCTCGTCAACGCCGCGAACGCGGCCCTCGCGGGCGGGGGCGGCGTCGACGGAGCGCTGCACCGCGCGGCGGGGCCCGAGCTCCAGGCCGAGTGCGCCGCGCGGCACCCGCGCGGTTGTCCGACCGGCGACGTCCGCGTGACGGCGGCCTACCGCCTCTCCGCGCGCTACGTCTTCCACGCCGTCGGGCCGGTTTGGGAAGGCGGGGGAGCAGGGGAGCCCGAGCTCCTCGCGGCCTGCTACCGGCGGTCGATCGAGCTCGCGGAGGCCCTGGGCGTCCGGACGCTCGCCTTCCCGGCGATCTCGTGCGGCGTGTACGGCTACCCGTGGCCCGCGGCGGCCGAGGTCGCGTGCACGGCGATCGTGCGGGCGCTCGAGGCGGCGCCCGCGGTCGTGGAGGTCCGGGTCGTTTTGGCCTCGGACGCGCTCCTCGAGCACTTCGCCGCCGCGCGGGCGCGGCTCCTCGCCGAATGGCGTGAGCCTCGCGCATGAGGATCGGCAACAATCTGCCCGTCGGAACGTAGCCCGAACACGAGGGACCCGGGCCGCATCGCCCGGGTCTTCGTTCCGGTCTCCACGCGAGTTCGCCCCATGACGTTCCCCGCCGCGCTCGACCCCGTCCGCTCCCTCACGGCCGCGTTCCGACTCGTCGGACGGAACCCGCTGCCGCTCCTCTTCGGCGGCGTGATCCTCCTGCTCTTCGACCGCGGGCACGGCCTTGGGATCGTCGGGGACTGGGACTCGCACCACTTCCAGGACGAGCTCCCCGGCCGGATCTTCTTCGGCGGCTGCTGCGGCCTGTTCGGGCTCCTCGTGTGGTCGTGGATCGGTGTCGGGTTCGCGCACGTCGTCGAGGAGACGCGGCGGTCGGGCACGAGCGCGTTCGCGACGCTGTTCGACGCGCGCGGTCGCTTCGGCGACATGCTGCTCGCGCTCTTCCTGCACTTGCTCGCGTGGCTCGCGGCCGGCCTGCCGATCCTCCTGCTCTTCGTCGGCGCCAGCGTGCTCGGCCGCCACACGGACATCCCCGACGGGATCGTCGTGCTCGCCGCGATCGCGGGGCTCTTCGTCTACCTGCCGTTCGTCGCGTACGTGCTGCTCGGGCTCGTCTTCGTGCCGCAGGAGGTCGCGCTCGGCGCGCGCCCCGCGATCGAGTCGTTCCGCGCGTCGTGGGAGCTCGCGCGCGGGCGGCGCCTCGCGATCTTCGTGTTCTGCCTCGCGCTCGCGGTGTTCACGTTCGTCGGCTTCTGCTGCTTCTGCGTCGGCGTGCTCTTCACGGGCGCCGTGGCGAACGTCGCGACGTTCGAGGCGTGGCTCGAGCTCTCGCGGCCCATGGTCGCTTCGCCGAGCGCGCCGCCGCCGCAGGCGTACCCGGCGACTCCGCCGCTGGCGCACGAAGCGCAGGCTCCGCAGCCGCCGATGCCGCCTTCGCCCCAGGTCTGAACGCGGACCGTCGTCGAAGCGCAGCCCGGCCGCGGTCGCGCACGGCCCGATCGACTTCGCGCCTACCGCGCGACGAGCGTCCCCGCCGCGATCCGCGCGGCGAGGTCCGCGATGATGCGCTCCGTCGCTTCGTCGAGCGACACCAGCTCCTCGTAGCCGAAGTCGCGCCGCGCGGGTGCCAAGTCGTACGTGTGCGAGCGCGCGAGCTGCAGCGCCAGGAAGCGCGTCATCGGCGGCTCGCTCGCGCGGCGCAGCAGCGTCCATGCGCCCTCGCACATCCAGCCGGCCGCGTACGCGAGCGCGAGCGGCATGCGGCGCTTCGGCGCGGGGAGGCCGAGGCGCGACAGCACCGCGCCGAGCCACGTCCACAGCTCGACCGGCTCGGATTGGCCGAGGAAGTAGGCCTTGCCCGCGTGCGCGGCGCCCGGCTTCAGCCGGTCGGCGGCCTGCACGTGCGCGTGCGCCGCGTTCGTCACGTCCGTGATCGAGATCGAGTTGCGGCCCGTGCCCACCACGACGAGCCGGCCGGCTCGCGCGCGCTCCACGACGCGCGGCAGCAAGTGCGGATCGCCGGGGCCGACGATCAAGTGCGGACGCAGAGCGCACGTCGAGAGGCCACTCTTCCCGTTCGCCGCGAGCGCCGCGATCTCCGCCTGCGCCTTCGAGCGCGGGTACTCCGCGAGGAAGCGCGCAGAGATCGGTACGTCGTTCGACGCGTCGAGGTGGTCCTTCCCGTCGAAGCACACGCTGGGGGAACTCGTGTGCACGAGCTTCGGCACGCGGTTCTCGAGCGCCGCCGCGAGGACGTTCAGCGTGCCGTCGAAGTTTGTCTTGCGATACTCGCGCGCGTCGCCCCACACGCCCGCCTTCGCCGCGGTGTGGAAGACCACGTCCGCGCCCCGCATCGCGTCGCGCAGCGACCGCACGTCCGCGAGATCGCCCGCCACGCAGCGCGCGCCGAGCGCTTCCACCTGCGCGTGCGGGCTCCGCGAGTAGGACGTCACGTCGTCGCCGCGCGCGCGCAGTTCGCGGACGATCGCGAGGCCCAGGAAGCCGCCGCCGCCCGTGACGAACGCCCTCACGCGAGCTTCTTCTCCGCCCAGCGCTGGAGGAGCTCGTTCTTCACCTTCGCGTTGTGCCGCACGTCGACGGGGAACGCGGGGTGGAACAGCACGTGTTCGATCGTTTCGGGTGCGTGGAGCGGGGTCGCGCGGCGCTCGGCGGCGAGGAACGCGAGCACCTCGTCGACGAACGCGGCCCGCGCGGACTTCTTCTTCGGGAACTCGCCCTTCTTGGGCTCGATCACGAGCACCGCGCGTTGCGCGCCGCGCTCGCCGACGCCGACCAGCGCCGCGCGGCGCACGCGCGGATGGCGCTGCACGACGTTCTCCGTCGGTACGGGCGCCACGATGCCGCGGCCCGTCTCGAGGCGGTGCGACTTTCGGCCGCAGAACCACAGGCGTCCTTCGTCGTCGAGCCACCCGAGGTCGCCCATGCGGTGCCAGAAGCCCTCGTCGCCGGCGATCTTCGCCGCGCGCGTCGCCTCGCTCTCGCTCGCGTAGCGGTGCGTGACGACGGCGCCTTTGACGCACACCTCGCCGAGCTGGAACGGGCCCGAGCGCAGCGCGTCGTCCCAACGCTCGATCGGCTCGTCGCGCACGGGGATGATCGCGAGCTCGATCCCGGCGACGGGGCGGCCGACGCAGGTGCCGAAGCCGTGCTCGGTCTTCTCGCGCACGGCCAGGATCTCGCGGCCCGTGATCGAGCACACGGGCAGGCTCTCCGTCGCGCCGTACGGCGTGTAGACCTCGCCGCGGCCGTCGAGCATCCCGTGCACCGCCTCGACGAGCTCGGGCGAGACCGGCGCTCCCGCGATGAGCACGCGCTTCAGCGCGGGGAACCACCGGCCCTGCGCGCGGCACCACGGCGCCACGCGGCGCCAGATCGCGGGCGAGCCAAACGTGTTGTTGCACTCGAACGTCTCGAGCGCCTCCGCGATACGCGCGGGGTCGCAGCGTCCCGGCCGCGACGGATCGAGGAGCGGGAACACGCGCGTCATCCCGAACGCGACGTCGAACAGCGCGAACAGCGGGAAGCACGCGAGGTCGACCTCGCCCGGCTCGAAGCCGTACTGACCGCGCAGCGCCTCGACCTGGGCTTGGAACATCGCGTGCGTGTAGACGACGCCTTTCGCCGGGCCCGTGCTGCCCGACGTGAACAGGATCGCGGCTTCGTCGTCGGCGTGGACGGGCACGGCCTCGAACGAACCGGCGTGGTCCTTCACGAGCGTCTCGAGCGGCACGCTGCGCGGGAACCAGCGCGCTCCGACCGTCACCGCGATGCGGATCGACGACAGGGCTCGGGCGTGGACGAGTCGCAGCACGTGCGCGAGCGGCACGCCGACGAACGCGCGCGGCTCGATGCGCGCGAGGGAGGCGACGAGCTTGCGCGCGCCCATGCCGGGGTCGAGCAGCACGGGTACCGCCCCGAGCTCGAAGAGCGCGAACACGACGGCGATCAGGTCGACGCCCGGGCGCACGAACACGGCGGTGCGGTCGCCGCGCGAGAGACCTTGGGCAGAGAGCCCGCGCGCGATCGCGTTCGCGCGCGCGTGGAGCTCGGCGAAGGTTGCGCTCTCGAAGACGGTCTTGCCGCCCTTCACGCCGACGGCCGCGCGCACGGCGACGGCGTCGGGGCGGGCGCGCGCGCTCACGGCGAGCCGCGCGCCGATGTTGAGTTCGACCGACGGCGCATGCTCGGCCGCGAGCTCGCGCGCTTCCTTTGTCTCGCGCGTCGTCATGCGCGCGGCGCCTCCGTCCGCTCCAGGAACGCGCGCACGCGGCGCACGACCTCGTCGCCGGCGTCCTCCATTACGTAGTGGCCGGCGTGGGGGAGGAGCACGGACTCGGCCTGCGGCAACCGGCGGCGCCACTCCTCGTAGAAGGGCTTCGAGAAGCACCAGTCACGCTCGCCCCACACGATCGATGCGGGCCGGTCGGCGAAGCCCGCGAGCGCGGCGTCCGTGGCCGCGAGCTCGTTCCACGACGGGTGCGCGCTCGACATGGGGATGTCCTGGACGAACCGCGCGATGGCGACGCGGTGTGCGGGACGATCATACGGGAAGAGGAGCCCGCGGCGCGCGACCGCGCCGATGCCGCCGCGGCGGGCGCTCGCCATCCGCGGCGCGAGCCCGGCGAACGCGTTCAGGCGTCGCACGAGGAACTCGCCGACGAGCGGCGTCCGGCACACGCGGATGCGCCAGGGCATGCGGTCGGAGGCGAACGCGGCCGTGTTCGTGATCACGAGCCGCCGCACGCGCTCGGGATGGCGCCGCGCGAACCCCATGCCGATCGCGCCGCCCCAGTCGTGCACCGCGAGCGTGACGCGGTCGAGCGCCAGGTGTGAGGCGAGCGCCTCGACGTTCGCGACGTGCGCGGCGAGGACGTAGCTCCAGTCCTGCGGCTTGTCCGAGAGCCCGCACCCCAGATGATCGAGTGCCACGACGCGCCAGCGATCGGAGAGACCCTTGACGAGCGCGCGCCAGTAGAACGACCACGTCGGATTGCCGTGGAGGCAGAGCACGACGGGCGCGTCGCGCGGTCCTTCGTCGACGTAGTGCAGGCGTCCGCCGTCGACGGCGAGGAAGCGGGACTCGAACGGGTACTCCGCCTCGAGGTCGGCGGGGATCCGCGGGGCCGCGACGAGCGAAGCGCTCACGGCACCGCCTCCGGCGCGAATGCGGCGAGGAGCGGAAGTCGAGTCGCGGTCGTCGCGCTCACGGCGCGGCCTCCGGGCGCGTCGCGCGCCGCACGAGCTCGCGGTCGAAGAAGTTGACGCCCATCCCGGCGTCGACGACGACGCTCTGCGCGGCGAGGCCCGACGAGCGCGGCGAGAGCAGGAACAGCACCGTGTCGGCGACCTCGCGCGTCTCCAGGTTCTTCTTGCGCAGCGTCGCCTGCTCCGCGAACAGGTAGGAGTCGAGGTAGCCCGGGATCCCGGCCGAGGAGCTCGTCTTCAGGAGGCCCGCCGCGACCGCGTTGAAGCGCACGCCGCGCGGCGCGAACGACTTCGCGAGGAACGCGACCGACGAGTCGAGCGCCGCCTTCGCGGGCGCCATGAAGCCGTAGTTCTCCGCGGCCATCCGCGTCGTCGAGATCGAGATCGCGACGACGGAGGCGCCGGGGGCGAAGCGCTCCTCCAGCGCGCCCGACAGCGCGACGAGCGAGAAGCACGAGACGTCGACCGCGCGGAGGAAGTCCGCCTTGCTCGTGTGTTGGAAGGGCTTGGGTCCGCCCGTGTAGTTTGCGAACGCGATCGAGTGGACGAGCCCGTCGAGCTGCGTGCCGCGTTCCGCGAGCGCGCGTGAAAGCGCCGCGATCGAGTCCTCGCGCTCGACGTCGCACACGAACACCGGAGCGTCGCCGACCAGCTTCGCGACCTCGTCCTTGCGCTTCTCGGTGTGCACGCACCACAGCACGTTCGCGCCGGCCTTCGCGAGCCCGTCGCCGACGTGCCACGCGACGCTCTTCTTGTTCGCGAGCCCCGTGACGAGCACGGTCTTCCCGTCGAGGCCGAGCCAGCCGCTCATGCGGCGCCTCCGCCAGAGCTCTCGGGCGCGACGAGCGCGACCGCGAAGCGAATCCGGAGCACGCTCTTGCCGCCCGAGGTCACGTGCGCGTTCATCCAGCGCACGTTCGCGAGCGTCTCCGTCGTCGCGAGCTCCGCGCGCAGCGTCTCGCCAGGCAGCACGATCTTCTTGAAGCGCGCGTCCTCGATGCGCGTCAGCACGGGCACGGCGCCCTCGGCCGGGCCTTTCGCACCGGGCTCCGCGAAGAGGATTGCGGCGCTCTGGAAGCAGAACTCGCTCGCGAGCACGCCGGGGAGCACGGGCTGGCCCGGATAGTGACCCTGGAACGCGAAGAGGTCCTTCGGCACGTCCCACTCGGTGACGATGCGCCCGGCGTCCTTCTCGAGCACGCGGTCGACGAACAGGAACGGCGCGCGGTGCGGGATCGCGCGCTCGATGGCGCTCCGGTCCATCACGACCGTCCTCGACTCAGAGGCCACCGGTCACCTCCAGCACGGCGCCGTGCACGTAGCTCGCGCGCGGGTGCGCGAGGGACAGCACCGCGAACGCGATCTCGTCGGGCGTGCCGAAGCGGCCGGCGGGGACGGTCTTCACGTGCTCGTCGCGCACCTCCTTCGGCAGGTCCGCGAGGAGCTCCGTGTCGACGAAGCCCGGCGCGACGCAGTTCACGGTGATCTTGCGCTTGCCCACTTCCTTCGCGAGCGCGCGCATCAAGCCGATCTGGCCCGCCTTCGACGCGCCGTAGTTCGCCTGGCCCGCGAAGCCGTGGAGCCCGGCGGGCGAGCTCACCATGACGATGCGGCCGTAGCGCGCGCGGCTCATGCGCTGGATCGCGAACTTGGACATGTGGAAGGAGCCCGACAGGTTCGTCGCGATCACCGCGTCCCAATCGCCGACCTTCATCGCGCCCGCGATCGCGTCGCGGCGGATGCCGGCGTTGTTGACGAGGACGTGCACGGGCTCTGCGTCGCCGAGCTCGTTCCAGAAGCGCTCGCACGCCGCGTGGTCGGCGACGTCGAAGCGGTGGAGGCGCAAGCGCTCGGCGAGCGGCCCTAGCTTCTCGGCGAACGCGCGCGCGGCGTCCTCGTTGCCCGCGTACGTCGCGTGGACGGAAGCGCCCGCGGCGAGGAACGCAGACGTGATCGCGGCGCCGAGGCCGCGCGTGCCGCCGGTGACGACGGCGGTCTGTTGGTCGAAGTCGCGCTCGAACGTCATGCGGTCGTGCCTTGCCGCGTCGTCGCGGTGTCCTGTGGGAGGGGGGCGGGGAGGGGCGCCGGCCGCGGGACGAGCACGTCCTTCGCGGGCGCCTCGGGGAGCTCCGCGCGCAGGAACGCGTCGGCTTTGTTCGCGGTGATCACGCCGTAGTTCGCCGCCCCCAGCCAGCCGGACATGATGATCCCGACGGAGCCAGCGTGGTACAGGCCGCGCACTTCCTTCGGGAGGTCGAAGCTGTACTGCAGGCCCTCGAACTTCGTCCCGAAGGAGGTGCCCTCGGGGTGCTGCGTGTAGAACGCGAACGTGCGCGGCGTCGCGGCCTCGACGTGGTCGATCTTCGCGCGCACTCCGGGCACGTGACGGTCGAGCGCATCGAGCGTGTCCGCGACAAGCCGCGCCTTCTCGCGTTCGTACGCCGCGTCGTCGAGGTGCGCCCAGTCGCTCCACCGCGCGTTCGTCGACGACACGATCGTGGCGCGGTTCGAGCCCGGGCGCGTCTTGGGGTAGTAGAAGCTGAACGTGCGGCTCTCGCCGTGCAGGTCGCACAAGGCGGGCGAGTCGAACGTCGCGCGCGTCGACGTGAAGAGCAGGTCCGTGACCCACGGCAGCTCCTCACCCTCGCGGATGCCGAGGTAGACCTGCGTCGACGAGTTGTTCAGGCGCACGCCGCGCACGCCGGCGAGGAACGCGGGGGAGACGTGCTCCGCGCCGACGAGCCGCTCGACGGTGCTCTTCAGGTTCGCGTTGCTGATCACGGCGTGCGCGCCGAGGAAGCGGCCCTCCGCGAGCACGCCGCGCACGGCGCCCCCTTCCACGACGACGCGCTCGACCTGGACCTTGTTGAAGAGGTCGACGCCGTTCTTTTCGAGCTCGGCCTTCATCGCGCGCACGAGCTTGTCCGTGCCGCCTTGGAACGTGTACACGCCCTGGCTCATGAAGTTCGAGAAGACGATCCCGTACGCGATCGCGGGGTCTTCCATCGTCGAGCCGTTCGCGTAGCTGATCGGCTCGAGCAGGAGACGATGCACGTCGTTGCGGCCGGGGAAGTGGCGCTCGAAGAGCTGGCCGACGGTTTCGCCCGCGTCGTCGTAGAAGTTCATGCCGGCGAGCTCGGCGTAGAACGCTTCGACGCGCGCGCGCTCGAGGCCGAACACCGTCACCAACTTGTCCGTGAAGTCCGCGCGGGTGAACTCCGTGTCGAGCGTGAACTGCGGGTTCTCGAAGCGGATGCCGTCGAGCCGCTGAATCGAGTCGGCAATCTCCGCGTTCCAGTACTTGCGGCACGTCTTCTTCATCCCGACGGGGAAGCCGTGCAGCGAGACGTCGAACACGTGCCCGCCGCGCCGTTTGAACCACGTCGCGAGGCCGCCGAAGTTGTAGTGCTGCTCGAGGATCGCGACGGAATGCCCCGCGCGCGCGAGCAGGTTCGCGGCGGTGAGACCGCCGAGGCCCGAACCGATCACGATCAGGTCGTAGCGCTCCTTCGCGCCCTTCAACGGGTCCGTGCGGCTCGGCGCCTTGCCGTCCGTCGAGCCCTTGAAGTAGCGCTGCTCCTTCGTGTCGCCCACGTCACGCGCTCCGCGCCGCGAGGGCGTGCTGGTTCGCCATGAGGACGCCCGACAGCATCGTCCCGACGATGCCGACGAGGCCCTGGTCGGTGCCGATCACGAACAGGTTCTCGATCCCCGTGCGACCGTCGCGGCGCTTCGCGGGCGAGCCGTAGACCGCGCCGTCGACGTGACCCGTGTACTTGCGGATCGTGCGCGGCGTGAACGCGTCCGTGAAGACGGCGCGCGGCCGTGGATCGGGGACGATCGCGGCGGCGGCCGCGGCGATCGTGTCCGAGCAGCGCGCTTTCGCCGCGACGTACGCGTCCTCGTCGAGCTGGAACCACGCGCGCGGGTTCGCGGGCACCGTGATGCGCAGGAGCCCTTCGTCCGGCGGAGCGTCGCTCGCGTAGTTGTCCGTGCAGCACACGACGCCGTTCTCGAGGCTGACGAGCTCGCCCGAGCGCGGCGGGCCGTAGCGGAAGCGGTCGGCGCGGCTGAAGAAGGTGATCGTCGCCTCGTGACCGACGGCGCGCTGCGGCTCGCGCGTGATCCAGGAGGTCTCGAAGAACGAGAGGCGCGGCGCGGCGCGCTCGTCGAGCGTTCCGCCGGCGAGGGCGAGCGTCTCGGCGAGTCCCGCGGAAGACAGGATGCAGTCCGACTCGAGCACCGTTCCGTCGTCGAGCACGACCGCGCGTGCGCCGCGCTCGTCGCGCAGGATGCGCTGCACGCCGCTCTTCGTCCGCAGCTCGCCGCCGAGCTCGCGGTAGCGCTTCACCAACACGTCCAAGAGCGTCTTCACGCCGCCCGCGGGCCGCGCGAACCCCTCGAGGAAGATGCTGCGGAACAGCACGACGAAGTCGCGCCAGTCGACGTCGTCCACCTCGGCGCTGCCGTACCAGCACGCCGCGCACAGGAGCATGTCGGCGAGGATCGGGTCGAGGCCGCGCTCCCGGAGCTCGACGCGTGACGATCGGTCGGCGAGGTCCGGTGCGAACGGGTCGAAGGCGCGCACGTCGGCGACGAGCCGCGCGAAGCGGTCGCGCTCGGCGGGGAACGCGCGCTCGACGCTCTCGGAGAGGCGCGTGAAGCCGTTTCCGAACTCGAGGCGCGCGGAGGGGAACACGATCTCGGAGAAACTCTGCTCGCGGAGCTCGAGCACGTCGCGGTCGATGCGCAGCTGGCGCAGGAGCCGCGCGAGCGGCGTCGCCTTCTCGGAGCGCAACGCCACGTTCGTCAGCGCATGCAGACCCGTGTCGAAGCGGCGTCCCGCGCGCTTGTAGTAGGAGTTGAGCCCGCCGACGAGCGCGTGTCGCTCGAGAACGACGACCTTCCGGTCGAACTGCGCGAGGCGGATCCCCGCCGCGAGGCCGGAGAAGCCGGCCCCGAGCACGATCGCGTCGTAGCGAGGGGTGGACACGGGCAGGGAGCCGCCGCGCGCCGCGCGACTAGACGCCGACCTTGAGCGACTTGCCCGCGAGCTTGGGCCCGAGGTACGCGACGCAGCCGTCGAGCGTCGCGAGCTCCTTGTACTCCTCCTCGGGGATCTGCACGCCGTAGCGCTTGCGCAGCTCCATCACGATGTCGAGGAAGTCCATCGAGTCGAGCTCGATCTGATCGCGCAGGCGTTCGCTCGTGTTCAGGTTGGACAGGTCCTCGTCGGGCGCGATCGTGTGGATGATGTCCTTGATGGCCTCGATGATCTCTTCGCGGGTCATGTCGAAGTGCAGTGGGGAAAGGGGATCTAGGGGGTGAAGCGCCGCACGACGACGGCGGAGTTGATGCCGAGCATGCCGAAGGACAGGTTCAGGATCGTGTCGACCCGTCCCAGGCGCTTCGGTTGGTTCAGGACGAGGTTGCGCACCTCGCAGGCGGGGTCGAGCTCGTCGACGTTGATCGTCGGGTGCGCGTAGCCGTCTTCGAACGAGGGCAGGTTGCCCGCGAGCTCGAGGGCGCCCGCAGCGCCCATCGTGTGGCCGATGAAGCTCTTCGTGTTGTTGACGTGCGTGCGCGCGCTGTCGCCGAACACGGAGCGCATCGCCTCGCACTCCTGCTGGTCGCCCATCGGCGTCGCGGTCGCGTGGCTCGACACGAGGTCGATTTCGTCCGGCGCCATGCGCGCCTTCGCGAGCGCGCCGCGCATGCACTCGTTCTGGCGCTCCGAGAGCGGCAGGACGAAGTCCGCAGCGTCCGAGTTGACCTTCCAGCCGACGAGTTCGCCGTAGATCCGCGCGCCGCGCTTCTCTGCGTCTTCGAGGCGTTCGAGGGCGTACAAGCAACCGCCTTCCGATACGACGATGCCGTTGCGCGCCTTGTCGAACGGGCGCGAAGCCTTCGCGGGGTCCGCGTGCGAGGCGAGGGCGCCTTGAGCACGGAAGCTCGCGAAGATGCCGAAGGTGTGGATGCTCTCCGACACGCCGCCGCCCAGGGCCTGGTCGATCTCGCCGAGCTGCAGCATCTGCGCGGCGTGGATCATGCCGAGGTTGCCCGCGGCGCACGCGGCGCCGATGCAGTACGCGGGACCCGTGATGCCGAACGCGAGGCTGATCTCGCCCGCCGGGTTGTTCGCGACCGTGCGCGGGTTGTGGTGGTGCGACCAGAACGACAGGTCGAACGCGTACTGCGCGACCTCGTGGATCTGGTTCTCGGTCTCGACGTTGCCGTGCTCCGTCGTACCGACGTACACGCCGAGGCGTGAGCGGTCGAGCCGCGTGAGGTCGAGCCCGGCGTCCTTCAGCGCCTCGCCCGCGCAGTAGATGCCGATCGAGCCCGCGCGCGTGCCGCGGCGCAGCTCCTTCTTCTTCTGCCAGCGCAGCGCGTCGTAGTCGCACACACCGGCGAGCGTCTCACCGACGTGCCGGATCGACCACGCGCGCACTCCGGACTTCCCGGCGAGCAGGTTCTGGCGGTACTCCGCGAGCGAGTTGCCGTTGGGGCTCGTGAGACCGAGGCCCGTGATCACGATGCGCGGGAGCTCAGCCACGGGGCGCCTCCCGACGCGGAGCGGCGTCGCGCGCGCTGCGGGCCGGCCGCAGTGTCTTCTTCGGGAGCGGGCGCGGCGTCTCCGGCTCGGCCTCGTCTTCGTCGAGCTCGTCCTCCGCGTCGTCGTCGGGGAGGCGCGCGAGGAGCTCGTCGACCTCAGGCTGGTTCGTGCGCGGGGGCGACTTCATGCCGACCTTCAGCGCGGCGTTCACGGCGCGCGAGAGGATGCTCTCGCTGTCGCCGAGCGCGCGCTCGACCGACGAGAACACGAGCTGCATGACCGCGTCCGCGATGTCGAGCGACGTCAGGATCGAACGCAGCGTCATCACGCGCGGGTCCTTGTCGCCGTAGCGGCCCTTCACGTAGGTGAGCGTCGTCTGCGATGCGACGCGCAGCTTCCCGAAGACGACCTGCTCGCGGCGGCGGAACACGGTCGCGACGATCGAGAGCGTGTTCCCGACCGGCGCGTGGAGGTGGCAGCGGCGGTGGCTGTCGAAGTCCGAGCGGATGGCGCCCCACTCGGAGAGCTCGTTCAACGCGGTGCTGGTGGCGCCCTGCGAGAGCGAGAGCGAAGCGCTGACCTCGCGCGAGGAGAGCGGCTGCCCCGCGAGCACGAGCAGCCCCCAGATGCGGCCGTGGACGCGCTTGA
Organism: Planctomycetota bacterium; assembly: GCA_016714045.1. Classification (GTDB taxonomy): domain Bacteria; phylum Planctomycetota; class UBA1135; order UBA1135; genus JADJNY01. The sequence continues at coordinate 52,670 of JADJNY010000005.1, forward strand.
ACCCGAACGTCTTGAAGAAGAGCTCGAAGGTCGGGAGCTGCTCCGCGAGCTTCGCATCGAGCCCGGTGAACTCGGGCACCGGAACGGGGGCGGTCTTCGGGACCATCGCAGGGAACGCGGCGGGAGGAGCAGGCAGGAGGGAGGGGGAGCGGAGTCGCCGCGGGGCGCGGACTGGACCCCCGGGACGGCGCGCGTCAGGGAGTTCAGTTTTTTCAGATATCCGCCGGGCGCTCTTCATGGCATCCGCGCGGCGCCCTGTCCAACGCGGGGTGGGAAAAACGCGCTCGGAGCGCGCGGGAGCGCGCGTCAGCACGCCCGAATCCGTTCCGATCGACCGCTCGGCGCTGGGAGGGGGAGCTGGCTGCGCCGCACCTCGAGCCCGTCCCCGACCTACGCGCCCTTGCGGGATCGGACCCCCTCCCCGAGGCTCTAGGCATGCACCTCCGTACCCGCACCTTCTATTGCTGGCTCTGTGCCGTCCTCCTCTTCGCCCTCGCGACCCAGGCGCGGGCCGGCATCGTCGACGTGAACATCCAGGGCTTCGGCTTCAACGGCCAGCACCTGACGATCTCGCTCGGCGACACGGTCCGCTGGCGCCAGTTCGACGCGACGACGCACACGGTGACGGAGGGCACGGACCTCGTGCTCAACGGGAACGAAGCGTTCCACCACAGCTTCCCCTCCGTGCAGACGAACCCCGCGACGTTCAGCGTCACGTTCGACGCGGCGTTCCTCGCGGCGAACCCGCGGCCGGGCCACCGCTACGACTACTTCTGCGTGCCGCACGCCACCTTCATGCGCGGCTCGATCACGATCGACACCGGCCCCGGCACGCCCTTCTGCTTCTGCGCGGCGCCGCAGTGCCCCGGGATCAACGCGGACGCGGGCGCCGGCTGCGCGAACGCGGCGCAGGTGTTCAACGGCGCGCGCATGATGGGGTCAGGTACCGCTGCGATCGCCGCGGACGACCTCGTGCTCACGATCGACCGTCTCCCTGCGAACGGCTCCGTGCTGCTCTTCCGCTCGACCGCGGCGGACGGCGCGAACCCCGCGCTGTTCCAGGACGGCCTGCTCTGCCTCCAGTCGCCGTACGTCCGCACGCGCGTCGCCGTCGCGAACGCCTCAGGCGTCGCCCAGTTCGGCCCCGGCCTCGTGCAGCCGACGCAGCCGACCTTCCGGCCGATCCTCGCCGGCCAGACCTGGCACTTCCAAGCCTGGTACCCCGAAGCCCCGGGCCTGGGGAACTGCGGCACGGGCTCGAACGTCTCGAACGGCTACACGGTCGCCTTCACGCCCTGACCCGTCTCCTCTCCGAAGTCGAACTCCGGGCTCGCTCGGGCCGGTCCTCCGGCCCGAGCGAGCCCGGAGTCTGAGATGCGGAGCACCCACATGGGTTCCGTTGCGTCCCTTTCCCCTGGATCGTCCCACCTGGCAGAGCCGCTCCCGACCGACCCGCCCCAGCTCACGCAACGACGCCGAGCATGAGGCAATTGAGCCCGCTGCCGATCCCAAGCAACGCCACCCGCTCCCCCGCACGCACCACTCCGCGCTCCACCGCGAGCGAGTACGACAACGGCAACGACACCGACCCGATGTTGCCCAGCTCCTCGACCGTCGGGAAATCCCGCCCGCGATCGAGCCCGAGCGTCTCGAACAACAACCGCCGGTGCGCGACGCCGACCTGGTGCGTGACGACGCGCTCGATCGACTCCGCGCTCCACCCGACCTCCGCGAGAAAGCGCGGCCACGTCCGCGCCGCGAGCGCGTTCCCCGCGACAAGCAACGCCTCCGAGTCCGTCTCCATCAACGGACCGCCGCCGCCCGCGCGCACGTCGCCCTGACACAACACGTGCGCCGCGCTGTCCGCGAGCGCGACGCCGCCGACGAGCCGCGCGCTCTTCGTCGCGATGCTCGCGTGCGCGAGCACCATCGCCGCGCCGCCCGCGCCGATCGTCAGCGACGCGTGCGCGCGTTTCAGCTCCGCGCGCCCTGCCGTCGGATCCGTCGTGAGCCAGCGCACGGTCTCCTCGACGAGCGCGCCGCCGTCCTCGCCCGACACGACGAGCGCCGCGTCGATCTCGCGCCGCTCGATCTGGCTCGCGGCGACGACGAGCGCGTTCGCGAACCCGAGGCAGGCGTTCGAGAGATCGAACGCCGCGCACGTCGGCGGCAGTTCGAGCGCGTGGTGCACGACGCTCGCCGTCGCGGGCTCGAGGAAGTCGCGGCACACGGCCGCGTGGACGAGCAAGCCGATCCGCTCGCGCGCGACGCCGCTCCGCTCGAGCGCCAGCGCGCCCGCGCGCGCCGCGATCGCCGACGGCCGCGTGCCCGGCGCGAAGAAACGCCGCTCGCGGATGCCGCTCATGAGCTCGATGCGCCCCGTCGAAAGGCGCAGGCGGTCGTAGAGCGGCGCCAGGCGGCGCTCGAGCTCCTCCGACGTCACGACGCGGTCGGGGAGGACGTGGGCGAAGGCTTCGAGGGCGACGTCGGCGTAGCGCATGCGCGCGGCCGTCGAGGCCGCAAGGCGCACCAGGATACGGGCTTCCGACGCGCCTTCCACGCGCCCGGACGAACTCGCGCGCACGGATGTGCCCCGCCGAGAGGCCGTCTTGGCGGAATCGCGGCCCTCGGTCATGCTGGGAGCCCCCATCCCATGAACTCGAAAACTCCCACGATCCTGCACGTGGACATGGATTCGTTCTATGCATCCATCGAAATCCGCGACGATCCGTCCCTCGCCGGGCGGCCCGTGTGCGTGGGGGGACCCTCGGACCAGCGCGGCGTGATCGCGGCCGCGTCGTACAAGGCGCGCGAGTACGGCGTGCGCTCCGCGATGCCGACGGCCGAGGCGCGGCGTCTGTGCCCCGACCTCGTGCTGCTCCCGCCCGACTTCGACCGCTACACGGCCGTGTCGCGCGAGATCATGACGATCTTCCGGCAGTACACGCCGCTCGTGGAGCCGCTCTCGCTCGACGAGGCCTTCCTCGACGTCGCGGGCTCCGAGCGCCTCTTCGGCGACGCGTCCGCGATCGGCCGCCAGATCAAGAGGGAGATCCTGCGGCGCACGGGCCTCGTCGCCTCCGTCGGCGTCGCACCCTCCAAGTTCCTCGCGAAGCTCGCGAGCGACCTCAGCAAACCCGACGGCTTCAAGGAGATCCAGGCGCACGAGGTGCGCGAACTGCTCGACCCGCTCTCCGTCTCGAAGATCTACGGGGTCGGACCGCGCACGGCGCTCCGCCTGGAAGCGCTCGGCGTGCGGACGATCGGCGACCTCGCGCGGCGCGACAAGGCCGAGGTCGCGCGCGAGTTCGGCGCGACGGGCGTGTGGATCCACGACCTCGCGCACGGGATCGACACGCGTCGCGTGATCCCGCGCCGCGAGGAAAAATCGCACGGGATGGAGCGCACGTTCCCGACGGACGTCTCCGACCGCGAGGAGCTGCGCCTCTCGCTGCTCTCCTTCTGCGAGGAGGTCGCGTTCGGTCTGCGCGACAAGGGACTGCGCGGCCGCACGGTGACGCTGAAGGCGCGCTACGGCGACTTCACGACGGTGACGCGCACGAAGACGCTCGACCACGCGACGAACCTCGGGCCGCGCATCTACAGCGTCGCGCGCGAGCTGTTCGAGAAGCTCCCGCCCGGTCCGCTGCGCCTGCTCGGCGTGCAGCTCTCGGGGCTCTCCGACGTGCGCGTGCCCGTGCAGGAGTCGCTCTTCGGCGACGGCGGCCCCGGGACGAACGCTCCGGGGGGATCGAGCTACGACGCGCGGCTCAAGCTCGAGCGCGCGACGGAGTCGGTCGACAAGTTGCGCCGCAAGTTCGGCGATCGCGCGGTCGTCCCGGCGAGCCTGCTCGGGCGCGAGAACCTCGCGGGCCGCGACGGGACGGACGGCCGGGTCGAGCTCGACGGCGGCGAGTGACCGGCGTCGGCCGGGCCGGCTCGCTCGCGCGCCGCGCGCGTGGGGGCGGCGCCCGGCGCGGCGCGGATCCGGTGTGATCGGAGGACCCGCGACTCCCGTGGACGCTTGATCGCGGCTTGTCGCGGACCTCATCCGGACGCGGCGTTCGGCTGGCAGCCTCGGTCGATGCTCACGGGTCGATCTCTCGGGCTCCCGATCTTGCTCCTCTGCGCCGCGTGCGGGCCTGAGCCCGAGCGCAGCGCGCCCAGTGAGGCCGAGCGCAGCGCGTCCAGGGAAACGATGGAGCGGAGCCCGCAGCGCGGGATCGCCCTGCTCGGCTTCGCGCGCGTCGCGGGCACGGAGCGCGACCGATCCGGTCGCTCGGAGCTGCTCGAGGATGGGACCCCGAACGACCTGTTCGGCAGCTTCGGCTCCGGCCTCGAATGGACGGGCGTGGGCGAGCGCTACCTCGCCGTGTGCGATCGCGGGCCGGCCGACGGCGCGACGTCGTTCGCGTGCCGCTGGCACGAGCTCGACGTCCGCGTTCGCCCCGGGGCCACCGAGCCCGTGCAGGTGGAGCTCGTGAGCACGACGCTGCTCGTCGACGAGGACGGCCGCGGCTTCACCGGCCTCGCGAGCGCGCTCGTTCCGACGGAGACGCGCGCGGAGCGGCTCGATCCGGAGGCGATCCGGATCGATACCGCGGGTCACGTGTGGATCGCCGACGAGTACTCGATGCAGCTCTTCGAGTTCTCGCGCGCGGGCCGGCTGCTTCGCCGCCACGCGCCGCCGGCCGCGTTCCCGGTGGCGCGTCCATCCGGGGATCGCAAACGTGAGCTCGCGGACAGCGCCTCCGGACGCACGCCGAACCGCGGCTTCGAAGGGCTCGCGCGGGTCGAGCCGATTGGTGCCTTCTATGCGCTCGCTCAGGGAGCGCTGCTCCAGGACGGTGGAGAGCGCGGTACCCATGCGCGCTGCCTCGAGTTCGATCCCGTCACGGGCCGGACCGCTCAGTATGCCGTCCAACTGGAGCGACCCACGGACAGCTGGAACGATCTGCTCGCGTTCGGCGAGGGGCGCTTCCTCGCGCTCGTCCGCGACGCGGAGAAAGGCGCGAAGCGCACGCGCAGGAGCCTCGTGCAGCTCGGTCTCGCCGGTGCGACCGAGGTCTCGGCCGTCGAGCGATTGCGGGACGGATCGGACGTCGTGCCGATGAGCTCCTTCACGTTCCTCGACCTGCTCGAACCCGAGTGGGGGCTCGTCGCGGCGGGGCTGCCGGACAAGGTCGAGGCGCTCGCACTGGGGCCGGACCTGTCCGACGGCCGGAGGCTCCTCCTCGTCGCGACGGACAACGACGTCGACGCCGACGAGGCGACGTGGGTGATCGCGTTCGCGCTGCGGCGTTGACGAGTGCACGGGCGCCGCGGCTTCGCCCGCTCTTCACGCGCCGCTCGCTCGGCATCAACGCGCGCCGCGGAGGATTCGGTCGATTCGAAAGGAAGCTCCACGATGCTCCGTCACGCCACGCTCTTCCTCGCGCCGCTCGCGCTCGCTGCCGCCGCGAACGCTCAGCAGATGACCCTCTTCGGGCGCACCTACCTCGTCCAGCGCTTCGACTACACGGCGGAGATCCGCTTCCAGCACCCCGATCCGAACCTGCCGGGCGTGCAAGTCGGCCTGAACGAGGTCGAAGGGGCTGCGTGGCTCGGCGTGGGCCGCTTCCTCCTCGCTTCGAGCGAGATGCGCGACGTCGGGTCGTACGAGAACATGGTGCTCGAGGCGACGCTCGACGTCGATCCCGCCGGCGTCGTGACGGGGCTTTCCTACGTGCGCACGATGCTCGTCAACGACGCGGTTCCGCCGCCGACGGGCCTGGGCGATCCGTTCGACTTGAATCCACGCGGGATCGCGGTGAACCCGACCGCGTTCGGTCCCGGAGCCGGGGGCAACGCCGTCGTCGGAGATCGCACGGCGCTCCTCGCGCGCGGCCTCGACGTCGCGTCGGGCACCCTCACGGGCACGAACCTGGCGGTCAACCCGCCGAACAACGACCTGGAGGACCTGCTCTGGGTGCCCGACGTCACGGGGACCGACGGCACGCTCTGGACGATCGACCAGAGCGCGAGCATGCGAGTCGAGGTCTTCACGAGCGCCGGCGCGGCGAGCTTCGGGTTTCCCGTGGGGCGAACACGCGATCCGCTGCTCACGGGCGAGCCGAAAGGGCTCAGCTGGCTCGGCGACGGCGGCACACTGCCGCCCGCGCTTCGCGGCCAAGGCGGGGTCGTGCTCGTCGCGCTCGACGACACCGGGCCGGCGCTCGAAGCGTATCGGCGCGACGGAGCGTTCCTCGGGCTCGTGAGCCTCGTCGATCCCGCGCTGGACCCGGGCACGGGCGGGGCGCTGCAGACCGAGTCGCTGTGCTTCGACGCCGCGACGGGCCGGCTTTTCCTCTGGCAGCAGGGGACGTCCGGCCTCGACAACTTCGTGTACGTGCTCTCGCCCGACTGCAACGGGAACGGCACCGCCGACTCCGCGGACCTGCTGGCCGGCACGAGCGTGGACGTCGACCTCGATGGCGCTCCGGACGAATGCCAGGCCTACCTCGGCGGCGCGTTTTGCGCCGGCGACGGGCTCGATCCCGCCGTGACCACGCCGTGTCCCTGCGGAAACGCGGGCGCCGCGGGCCGCGGATGCGCGAACTCCGTCGTCGCCGCCGGTGGACGGCTCGCCGTCTCGGGTTCGACCGCCGTCGATCCGGGCACGGGGACCGACACGCTCGTCCTCCAGGGCTCCGGCATGCCCGCGACCGTCGCTTGCATCTACCTGCAAGGCGACCTCACGACCGACACCGTCTTCGGGGACGGCGTGCGGTGCGCGAGCGGCACACTCCTGCGCTTGCGCACGAAGATCAACGCAGGCGGAGCGAGTTCGTTCCCCGATACGACGGACACGTTGTCGCTGTCTCAGCGCGGCGGCGTCGTTCCGCAGAGCGGGGTCACGCGCTACTACCAGACGTACTACCGCAACTCCGCCGCGGCGTTCTGCCCGCCGGAGACGTTCAACGTGACGAACGGCTTCCGCATCCTCTGGTGATCTCGAACTCGCGCCCGTCGCCTGGACGGACGCGTTGGGGGGGACGGCGTGCGTCGCCGTCCGATGTGGCGAGGACCATCGGGTCCTCGCCCTTTCGTTCCCGGCCCCGTCGAACGCGACGGCGCGCGCTCCATCGACGCTTGATTCGGCGTTCATCGTTCGACGGTGCGCAGCGGGGATCGTGGGCTCGAGGAGGGCGCGCCCTGCGCCCGCCGCAACATCGAAGAGAATCACGAGAGGACTCCACCATGCTGTTCCTTCCCTCCATCCTGCGTCGCTCGGCCGCTCTTGCGGCCGTCCTCGCCATCGGCGCGAGCGCCCACGCTCAGTTCCGCCTCAGCGAGATCTACGTGAACGCCCCGGGCACCGACGACGGCCAGGAAGGCGTCGAGATCCGCGGCCCGGCGAGCACGTCCCTCGCGGGCTGGTACTTCCTCGCGATCGACGGCGACGGCACCTCGGCCGGCGTGTGCGACGTCGTGCAAGACCTCGGCGCCCACTCGACCGGCGCGAACGGCTTGCTCCTCGTCCGCGACGGTGCCGCCGTGATCACGCCGGCGCCCGATCCGGCGACGACCGTCGTCGTCTTCAACTGGACCCCGGACCTCGAGAACGGCACGAACACCTACGTCCTCGGCTTCGGCACGCCGCCCCTCGCCGCCACCGACCTCGACACGAACGACGACGGGACGCTCGACGTCGCGCTAACGGGCTTCACGGTCTTCGACTCCGTCTCGCTGACGGAGAACGACGGTGCGAGCAACTTCGTCTACGCGGACGAGCTCGGGGGCACCGTGATCCCGGCGAATCCGGGTTTCAACGCGGACGCCCTGTACCGGATCTTCAACGCGGACGGCTCGCCGTGCTCGTGGGTCGGCGGCGACGTGCTCGGCACGAACCCGGGCGGCCCGTACACGTGGGACTTGCTGCGCGTCTTCGGCGGGATCACGGCCGGCGGCCTCGACCTCGGAACGCTGAACGTCATCCTCGACGCGGACAACGATGGGCTCGCCGATGCGTGCGACCTCGCGCTCTTCCAGGCTTTCTGCTTCGGCGACGGCCTCGACACGACGATCACGACGCCGTGCCCGTGCGCGAACGTCGGCGCCGCCGGCAACGGCTGCGCGAACTCCGCCAACCCCGCCGGCGCGAACCTCGCCGCGACGGGGACGCAGGTGCTCGACGACGTCGTGCTGAACGGTTCGGGCATGCCCGCGACGGTCTCGTGCATCTACCTCCAGGGCGACGCGCTCGCGGACGTGGTGTTCGGTGACGGCGTGCGCTGCGCGGGTGGGAGCCTCATCCGCCTCCGCACGAAGACGAACGTCGGCGGCGCGTCCTCGTTCCCCGACTCCGTGGAGACGGTCACGTTGTCGCAGCGCGGCGGCGTCACGATCGGCAGCGGTGTTCGTCGCTACTACCAGACGTACTATCGCAACGCGGCGGCGGCGTTCTGCCCGCCCGAGACGTTCAACGTGACGAACGGTTGGACGATCGACTGGTGAGCTCGGGGCGCCGGCGGAGCTGCGACGTGCTTGTCGCGGACTTCACGGGCACCTCATCGGAAGCGGACGAGCGTCCGCGAGACTGCAGCGCGTACGACGGACGTGCGGATCGCTCCTGAGTCGCACCCTCCGCTGCTCTTTGCGGACCTCTTCCGCTCCATGTAGATCGATGGAACCCCGAGCTGCGGGGGCCCCTGGTACGACACCTGGACAAGGCAGCAAGGAGAGCGTTGCACCCGCAACGCTCTTTTCTTTTCGCTCGCGGCGTCCGGGCGGCGAGCCGTCACAGCACGACGCGCACGGACGTGTGCCGCAGGATCGCGGCGCCGAACTCCATGCGCTGCGCTTCGCTCTCGACGACGAGCACGACCTCGATCGACGTGTAGCGCCCGGCCGAGCTCTTGCGTGTGACGCGCTTCTCGTGCGCGCGGCCGGCGAAGACGACGTCGAGGTGCGCGAAGAGCTCGTGCTCTCCCTCGCCGACGACCTGGTAGGTCCACGAACACGGGTACTCGATCTCGGGGCGGTTTTCCACGGGGCGCGGGAGCCTACCAAAGCGCGTGAGTCGCCGTCACGGCGGGCGGAGGACGCGGCGCGAGTCCGAACGCGAGCCCTCGTGAGTCCGCCAGGAACGGGGCGGCGACGGCTGCGTCCCGATCGGCCCCGACCTCGGCCCGAGCGAGTGCACCGGGTGCTCGCTGCGTTCGGACTCCGCGTTCGACGGGCCGTGCCTTGGGCGTTTTCGCGCTGCGCGGGTAGGCTGGTTTCGTCCGCGCGCGCCGAGCTCCCACCGCGCGCTCCTCACGAGGTTTCCCCTTTGCGCACGTTCCTCCTCCGCTTCGTCGGTGTCCTCTCCGCGTCCACCCTCGCGACCGCGTTCGCGCAGAACGGCTTCGTGAACTGGGAGAACCCGCACGTCCATCCGCTCGAGCTCGCGCCCGGCGGCGCGCAACTCCTCGCGGTGAACACCGCGGACGATCGGCTGGAGGTGTTCGATCTCGCGAGCGGCAAGCCCGTCCGCGCGTTCGACGTCCCGGTCGGGATCGACCCCGTCTCCGTGCGCGCGCGCAACGCGACGGAGGCGTGGGTCGTGAACCACGTCTCGGACAGCGTGAGCATCGTCGACCTCGCGACGCGGCGCGTGCTCGCGACGCTGCGCACGGACGACGAACCCGCGGACGTCGTCTTCGCGGGTACGCCGCTGCGCGCGTACGTCTCGTGCTCGCAGGCGAACACGCTGCTCGTGTTCGACCCCGCGAACCTCGCCGCCGCTCCGACGCGCATCGCGATCGACGGCGAAGACCCGCGCGCGCTCGCCGTCTCACCCGACGGTTCGAAGGTCTACCTCGCGATCTTCGAGTCGGGGAACTCGTCGACGGTGCTCGGCGAAGGAGCCGTCATGAACTTGGGCTTCCCGCCCAACGTCGTGAACCTGCCGGCGGGCCCGTACGGCGGACAGAACCCGCCGCCGAACTCGAGCAACCCGGGCGGGTTCGACCCGCCGCAGAACGGCGCGAATCCCGCGCCTCCCCGCGTCGGCCTGATCGTGAAGAAGAGCGCCGCCGGCCAGTGGCGCGACGACTTCACGGGAGACTGGACGAGCCTCGTCAGCGGAGCGAACGCCGCGCAGTCCGGGCGGCCGGTGGGTTGGGACCTCGTCGACAAGGACGTCGCGATCGTCGACACGGCGACGAACGGCGTCACGTACGCGCGCCGGCTCATGAACATCGGCATGGCGCTCGCGGTCAATCCGGCGAACGGCGAGATCACGCTCGTCGGCACGGACGCGACGAATGAAGTGCGCTTCGAGCCCGTGCTGCGCGGCAAGTTCCTCAAGGTCGAGCTCGCGCGCGTCAGCCCCGCCGGCGCCACGCTCGGCATCGTCGACCTGAACCCGCACCTCACCTACGCGACGGGGCAGGTCCCGCAGGTCGACCGCGACCAGTCGCTCGGCGACCCGCGCGGCATCGTGTGGAACGCGGCGGGCACGCGCGGCTACGTCACGGGCATGGGCTCGAACAACCTCGTCGTCATCGACGCGCTCGGCGCGCGTGCGGGGATCGCGCCGACGGTCGCCGTGGGGGAGGGCCCGACCGGCGTCGTGCTCGACGAAGCGCGCGGACAGGCCTACGTCCTGTGCAAGTTCGAGGGTGCGATCTCGGTCGTCGGCCTCGCGAGCGAGCTCGAGACCGCGCGCGTGCGCTACTTCGACCCGACGCCGGTCGCGATCGAGCTCGGTCGCAAGCACCTCTACGACACGCGCAAGAACTCCGGCCTCGGCCAGATCGCGTGCGGTTCGTGCCACGTCGACGCGCGGCTCGACGCGCTCGCGTGGGACCTCGGCGATCCGACCGGCGCGATGCGCGCGGTGACCGGCAACAATCTCGCGGCGAACATCCCCGGGCTCAACACGGGCTTCCAGCCGTTCCACCCGATGAAGGGGCCGATGACGACGCAGACGCTGCAGGACATCATCGGCAAGGAGCCGCTGCACTGGCGCGGAGACAAGAGCGGCCTCGAGGAGTTCAACGGCGCCTTCCTGAACCTGCAGGGCGACGACGCGAACTTGACTCCGGCGGAGATGCAGCAGTTCGAGGACTTCCTCGCGACGATCACGTTCCCGCCGAACCCGTTCCGCAACTTCGACAACTCGTTGCCGACGAGCCTGCCGCTCCCCGGGCACTTCACCACCGGGCGCTTCGGCCCTGCTGGGCTCCCGCTCCCGAACGGCAACGCGGTCACGGCGCTCTCGCGCTACCGCACGGGGCGGCTCGACGGCGGCGCGGTCGACTGCGTCACGTGCCACACGCTGCCCACGGGCGCGGGCACGGACTACACGCTCGTCGGCGCGACGTACCAGCTGATCCCGCCGGGCCCGAACGGCGAGCGCCACCTCGCGCTCGTCTCGCAGGACGGCTCGTCGAACGTGTCGATGAAGATCCCGCAGCTGCGCAACCTCTACGAGAAGGTCGGCTTCGAGACGACGCAGCTCTCGAACCGGCGCGGCTTCGGCATGCTGCACGACGGCAGCGTCGACTCGATCGCGCGCTTCGTGACCGAGCCCGTCTTCAACCTCGTGAGCGATCAGGACACCGCGAACATGGTCGCGTTCATGCTCGCGTTCTCCGGTTCCGAGCTGCCGCAGGGCTCGACGACGACGCTGACGGAGCCGCCGGGGCCGAGCTCGAAGGACACGCACGCGGCCGTCGGCTGGCAGTTGACGCTCGCGGGCGCGCCGACGCCGGCGCAGACGACGCTGCTGAACCAGATGCTCGCGCAGGCGAACCTGAACAAGGTTGGCCTCGTCGTGAAGGGCGTGCAGGGCGGCCTCACGCGCGGGTGGCAGTATGTCGGGAGCAACAACTACCAGTCGGACCGCGCGGCGCAGACGAACACGCACGCGTCGCTGCTCGCCGCGGCCGCGGTGGGGAGCGAGCTCACGTGGACCGTCGTGCCGAAGGGCACCGAACGCCGCCGCGGCATCGACCGCGACGTCGACAACGTGCTCGACCGCGACGAAGCGGACCTCGGCGCCGATCCGGCGGATCCGCTGAGCTTCCCCGGCTCGTCGGGCACGCCGTTCTGCTTCGGCGACGGCAACGGCACCGAGTGTCCGTGCGGCAACACGAGTCTCCCGGGAACGAACGCGGGCTGCCTCAACTCGCTCGGCCAGGGTGCCTCGCTCGCCGCGACGGGCGCGGCGTCGCTCGCGAACGACACGATCGCGTTGAACGGTGCTCAGATGCCGAACTCGACCGCGTTCTACCTGCAAGGGACGCAGCGCGAGAACGCGGGCTGCGGCACGGTGCTGTACGACGGCCTCCTGTGCGTCGGCGGCTCGCTCATCCGGCTCGGCTCGCGCACGAATATCGGTGGAGCGTCGAGCTTCCCCGGCGGCGTCGGCGCGAGCGTCAGCGTGCGCGGCGGCGTCGTCGCGCCGGGCACGCGGCAGTACCAGGTCTGGTACCGCAACGCGGCGAGCTTCTGCACGCCGGGCACGGCGAACCTCTCCAACGGGTGGGAGCTGACCTGGGCGCCGTAGTGCGCAACGGTTCCAGCCCAGCGCGCAAGACTCTACGCGGGCCGACCAGCCAGGCCGGAAACGTCCCAAACCCGCGCCTCGGAGGCATGCGATGAACTCCCACGGACTGCTCGCCCTCGCACTGTCCCTCGCCCCGGTCGTTCCCGCGCAAGAGCCCGACGGAGCGTGTCAGACCTTCTGGTCCGGGTTCCGCCCCGCGGGGGTCAGCAGCCGCGTCCACGCCGCTCTCACGTACGATCCGCCGGGTCCCACACCGCTCGGGCTCTATTGCGCCGGTGAGTTCCTCTCGACCGCTGACGGACCGGCGGCGCGGATCGCTCGCTGGGACGGCCAGCTCTGGACGCCGCTCGGCGCGGGGATCAGCGGTCCGGTACTCGCGCTCGCCGTGCACGATGACGGAAGTGGATCGCGGCTGTTCGCGGGCGGGTCGTTTCTGTCCGCGGGTGGAGTGCCGGCCTTCTTCGTTGCCGCCTGGGACGGAGCGAACTGGTCGCCGGTCGGCAGCGGACTCTCGGGCAACGTCCACGCGCTCTGCGAGTACGACGACGGCGCGGGGCCCGCGCTCTATGCCGCCGGGGACTTCACGGTGCCTGGCGATCCGATCGGAGCGCGCGTCGCGCGTTGGGACGGAACCGCATGGTCCGTCGTCGCGGGCGGCACGAACTCGATCGTCTGGTCCCTCGCCGTGCACGACGACGGGGCGGGTCCGAAGCTCTACGCCGCGGGGAGCTTCTCGCAGGCGGGCAGCGTGAACGCGCAGAAGATCGCGTGCTTCGACGGCGTCGAATGGTCCGCGCTCGGCAGCGGATTGAACGCAAGCGCCTTCGCCGTCGCCAGTCATGGCGGCGAACTCTGGGTCGCGGGCGACTTTGGCCTCGCAGGCGGCGTCCCCGTGAGCTTCGCGGCGCGCTGGAACGGGACCCAGTTCGCTTCCGCCGGACAGTTCAACCTGCCGGTGAGGAACCTCGCGAGCCTCGATCTCGGGGCCGGGCCGCGCCTCATCGCCGCAGGCGGGTTCAATCTCATCGGTGGCGTGTCCGCGACGCAAATCGCGCAGTGGGATGGCGCGGGGTGGTCGCCGGTCGGCGAGATTTCCTCGACCGCGTGGACCTACGGCGCGCTGTGTGCCTTCGACGACGGCGGCGGTCCCGTGCTCCACGCCGGCCGCGTGTTCGGCCCGAACCCCGGCAACGTCGTGAAGCTCGACGGCGGCACGTGGTCGAGCGTCGGTGTCGACCGGACCTGGTCGCGCCGGGTTCAGGCGCTCGCGACGGCGGACGATCCCGCGACAGGTCGGCCGGCGCTCTACGTCGTTTCGAATGTCACCTCGGGCCCATTGGACGTTGCTTCCTTCGCGTCGTTCGACGGCTACGCATGGAAGCGACTCGCCGACATCGAGCCCAACAAGGAGATCGAGACGATGGAGGCGCTCGACCTCGGTCAGGGCGAGGAGCTCTTCATCGGCGGGCGATTCCTCGGGCTCGGCGGCGCGCCCGCCCTCGGCGTCGCGCGGTGGAACGGGACCCAGTTCGAAGCGCTCGGCGCCGGCGTCGGCGGAACCGTGCGCGCGTTGTGCACCTACGACCACGGCGCCGGTCCGGTGCTCTACGCGGCGGGGTCGCTGACGGGCCCTGGCGGCGTTCCGACGGCGCCGATCGTGCGCTGGGACGGCACGTCCTGGTCGGCGGTGCCGGGCGCGCCGTCGGCGAACGTCTACGACCTGTGCGTCCACGACGACGGGAGCGGTGCGAAGCTCTATGCGGCCGGCGGGATCTTCACGCTGGGCGGGGCCGCTTCACCGCCGATCGCGCGCTTCGACGGCACGCAGTGGGAACCGGTCGGGAGTCCAGCCGAGTTCGGCACGAACCCGTTTCGCTACGTCGGGCAACTCCTCTCGCACGACGATGGCAGCGGGCCGGCGTTGTATGCCGCGGGCTACTTTCCCGTCGGAGCGCCGCCGCTCACCGGGCGCTTGATCCGTTGGAGGAGCGGCGCCTGGAGCGAGTTCGGAGCAGGCGGGATCTCGGACTCGGCCACGACGGTCTCGGCGCTCGCGGAGTGGGACGACGGGAGCGGCGGCGGAGCGGAGCTCTACATCGGCGGGTCCTTCTCGAACGCAGGGCCGCGTCTCGTCCGATGGGACGGGAGCGCGCTCGAGGCGGTCCAAGGTGGCGTCGGAGGCGGTGGATTCCCTCAGGTGCGCGATCTCACCGTGGTTCCGCAGCCGGACGGCACGTCCGACCTGTTCGTCGGCGGCACCTTCGTGTGGGCGGGTTCGTCGAGCAACGCGTCCGCGAACGTCGCACGACTGCAGGGCTGCGGACCGATCACCACGTTCTGTGCGGGCGATGGCCTCGATGCCCACGTGACGACTCCGTGCCCGTGCTCGAACCCGGGTGGACCGGGCCGCGGATGCGCGTGGAGCAGCGGTCCGAGCGGTGCTCGGCTCGCTACGGTTGGCACGCGCGCCCCGGACACGCTCGTGTTGCAGGCGAGTGGAATGCCCGCCACCGCAGGCGCGACGGTTTTCTGGAAGAGCGACGGCCTGCTCTCGGAGGGCACGCCGTGGGGCGACGGCCTGCGCTGCATCGACGGGAACCTGATCCGGCTCGGGACGAAGACGAACGTCGCCGGAGCGGCGCAGTACCCCGAGGGCGCGAACGCGCCGATCTCCGTGCGCGGCCAGACGCCGGTCGGCAGCGGCGCGGTCGGCTACTACCAGACGAGCTATCGCAACGCGGCGAGCTTCTGCACGCCGTTCACCTACAACACGACGAACGGCGTGCGCGTGGTGTGGTAGCGCGCGTCAGTGCGCCTCGAGCCAGTTCGCGCCGTGGCCGAACTCGACGTGCAGCGGCACGCTCAGCGTCACGGCATTCATCATGCAGTCGCGGACGAGCTCGCGCGTCGCGTCGAGCTCGCTCTCGGGGCACTCGAGCACGAGCTCGTCGTGCACCTGCAGCAGGAGCTGCGCGTGCAGCTTCGAACTCGCGAGCCGCCGCTCGAGGTCGATCATCGCCTTCTTGATGATGTCCGCGGCCGAGCCCTGGATCGGCGTGTTCACCGCGGCGTTCTCGGCGAAGCTGCGCACGCGGCCGTCTTCCGAGTGGATGTCCGCGAACTTGCGCCTGCGGCCGAGCAGCGTCTCGACGTAGCCGTCGCGCCGCGCCTTCTCGAGGGTCGCGTCGATCCAGCCGCGCACCTTGGGGAAGGAGTGGAAGTAGCGCTCGATGAACTGGCGGGCCTCGGGCACGGTGAGGCCCGTGTCGCGCGCGAGCCGCGCCGGGCCCATGCCGTACAGGAGGCCGAAGTTGATCGCCTTCGCGCGCGAGCGCATCTCGCGCGTGACGAGCTCGGCCATGACGTTGAACACGACGGCCGCGGTCTCCGCGTGGATGTCCTTCCCGGCCGCGAACGCGCGCTTCATCGATTCGTCGCCGGCGAAGTGCGCCATGATCCGCAGCTCGACCTGGCTGTAGTCGGCGGAGAGGAGCACCCACGTCCCGTGCGCGTCCGCGAGGCGTGGCACGAACGCCTTGCGCAGCTCGCGCCCGCGCGCCGTGCGCACGGGGATGTTCTGCAGGTTCGGGTCGCTCGACGCGAGGCGGCCCGTCGCCGCGACGACCTGGCTGAAGGAGCAATGGACGCGCCCCGTCGCCTTGTTCACGTACTGCGGCAGCGCGTCGACGTAGGTCGACATCAGCTTCTGCACTTCGCGGTACTCGAGCAGGCGTTTGACGATCGGTACGTCGCCGTAGTTCTGCTCCAGCGTCTCCGCGTCCGTCGCGTAGCCCGTCTGCGTCTTCTTCACGCGCTTCACGCCGGCCTGGTCCTGGATGCGCAGGCGCTCGAAGAGCACCTCGCCCAGCGCCTTCGTGCTGTTCACGTTGAACTGCTCGCCCGCGAAGCCGTGCAGGTCGTAGATCGCCTTCGCGATCTCGCCCTCGAGCTCCGCACGGATCGTGTCGAGCACGGCGACGTCGACGCGGATGCCGCGGCGCTCCATCGCGGTGAGCACGGGCACGAGCGGCATCTCGAGGTCGCGGAAGAGCGCGCGCGTCTCCGTCTCGTCGAGCTCCTTCTCGAAGACCTCCTTCAGGCGCCACGTGACGTCCGCGTCCTCGCACGCGTACTCGCCGACCTGGTCGACGGGCACCTGCGCCATCGTCACCTGGCTCTTCCCGGTGCCGATCAGCGCCGTCGTCGGGATCTTCTTCAGGTCGAAATACGTGAGCGCGAGCTCGTCGAGCCCGTGCCGCCGCGTGCTGCCCGCGATGCAGTAGCTCGCGACCATCGTGTCGAAGTCGGGCGGCGGGAGCTCGAGCCCCGCGTGGTGGAACACGAGCCAGTCGTACTTCGTGTTCTGCCCGGCGCGCCGCAGCTTCGGGTCCGTCAGCACGGGCGCGAGCTTCGCGAGCAGCGCCGCGCGTCCGCCCGCGACGACGGGCGGCTCGGCGTTGAACGGCACGTAGTGCGCGCGCAGCGCTTTCGCGCTGAAGGACACGCCGACCAGCTCCGCCTCGAGCGGGAAGAGGCCCGTCGTCTCCGTGTCGACGGCGAACTCGCCGGCGGTGCGCAGCTCGGAGAGGAGCTGGTCGAGCTGCGCCTCGTCGCGGACGACGTGGTAGTCGCGCGGCTCGACGGCGCGCGTGCCCTCCGCGACCTTCTTGAGCAGGCTCTGGAACCCGAGGCGCCCGAACACGTGCGCGAGCGCCTTCGCGTCGGGCTTCGCCGGACCGATCGCGTCGAGCCCCGGATCGAGCGGCACGCCGCGGTGGATCGTGACGAGCTCGAGCGAGAGCTTCAGGTTGTCCAGGTCCTTCGCGAGGTGCTCCCGTGCCTTGCCTTTCACCTGGTCGAGGTGCTCGACGAGGTTCGCGACCGAGCCGAACTCCTGGATCAGCTTGATGGCGCCTTTCTCGCCGATGCCCGTCACGCCGGGCACGTTGTCCGACGCGTCGCCCATGATCGCGAGCACGTCGATGACGTGGTCGGGCGTCGTGCCGAACTTCTCCTTCACCGCGTCCTCGGCCTCGATCACGAGGTCGACGCCGGGCTTGAACACGTTGTAGAGCTTCACCCGCGGACCGACGAGCTGCATCATGTCCTTGTCGCCGCTGACGATCAGCACGTCGTCGCCGCGCGCCGCGGCCTGCGTCGACAGCGTGCCGATCACGTCGTCCGCCTCGAAGCCCTTGACCTCGAAGATCGGGATCCCATGCGCGCGCACGACCTCGCGCAGCCAATCGAGCTGCACGACGAGCTCGTCGCCCATCTTCTCGCGCGTCGCCTTGTACTCGGGGTAGCGGCGGTGGCGGAACGTGTCGCCGGGCGGGTCGAACGCGACGGCGATCGCGTCGGGCTGCTCGGTCTCCAGAATCTTCCGCAGCGTCATCGTGAAGCCGTACGTGGCGCCCGACGGCTTGCCGTCCGGCGTCGAGAGGCCGGAGCGCTGGAGCGCGAAGTGCGCGCGGTAGGCGAGGGCGGTGCCGTCGAGCAGGAAGAGTCGCGCCATGGTGGGCAGAGGATAGCGGACGGATGCGCGCGGGTCGCCGCGCGCGCACCGGGAGGATGGCGCGAGCGCAAGTCGTCGGAGTGCGGAGGACCCTTGGCGCCGGGACGCGCTCGAGCCACCGCGTTCCTGCGCACGATGCCGGACGCGCGCCGCCGAGCGCAGGCCAACGCGCGGGAATGAGCGCAACGTCATGCGCTCGTCGCGCGCGCCCGTGGTCCGATCGTCTCGGCGGAACCGCGGGCCCGATCGGCAGCGCGCGCGGTCCTGCTCCGTGCGCGCCGCTCGGGTCGCGCGCGTATCCGTGCCCGGCGCGCTGCTCGATCCTGACGAGGTCCGCACGTGTTCACGCAAAGCCGCTCCGCCCTCTTCGCCGCCTCCTGCGTTCTCGCGCTGCATTCGCTCGCCGCGGCCCAGCTCACCGTGCGCGTCAGCACGGGTCCCACGAACTTCCAGGGCAACTTCCACAGCTTCTGGGGCGTCCCATCCGCCGACGGTCGCTTCGTCACGTTCCAGTCCACGGCGTCGAACCTCGTGCTGTCCGATCCGAACGGCCACCTGCCCGACGTGTTCGTGAAGGACCGCCAGTCGTTCGGCGTCGCGATGGCGAGCACGGACGCGGGCGGTGGCGCCGCGAACGGAGGAGCATCGCGCCGTCGATGTCCGCGGACGCGCGCTTCGTCGCCTTCGAGAGCGACGCCTCGAACCTCGTGGCCGGCGACACGAACGGCGTGCGCGACGTGTTCGTCAAGGACCTCCAGACGGGCGCCGTGCTGCGCGCGAGCGTCGACTCGGCGGGCAATCAGGGGGACGCCCCGTCGCATCTCGCGACGCTGTCGCCGGACGGGACGTGGATCGCGTTCGAGAGCGATGCCACCAACCTCGTCGCCGGCGACACGAACGGGGTGCGCGACGTCTTCCTGCACGAGCTCGCGACGGGGATCACGCTGCGCGCGAGCGTCGCGACGGGCGGCGCGGAGGGGAATGCGGCGAGCACCCTGCCTTCGCTCTCCGTGAACGGCGTGCGCGTAGCGTTCCAGAGCGACGCGACGAACCTGGTCGCGGGCGACACGAACGCGGCGAGCGACGTGTACGTCTACGAGCGTGCGACAGGCACGACGTTGCGCGCGAGCGTCGGCGCCGCGGCCGTCCAGGGCGACGCCGCGAGCGCGGGCGCCTCGATCTCCGCCGACGGCCGGATCCTGGCGTTCCAGAGCGACGCGACGAACCTCGTCGCGGGCGACACGAATGGCTGGACGGACGTGTTCGCGCGCGACCTGCTCGCGGGGTTCACGATGCGCGTCAGCGTCGACACGGGCGGCGCGCAGGCGACGGGACCGAGCACGATCCTCGGCGCCTATCAGGTGTCCGCCGACGGACGCTGGATCGCGTTCGACAGCACGGCGGGGAACCTCGTCGCCGGCGACACGAATGGCACGAACGACTGCTTCGTCCGCGACCTGTGGACGGGGAGCGTCGCGCGCGTCGACGTGACGACGGCGGGCGCGCAGGCGGCGGCCGGCGCGCGCGCGCCTTCGATCTCGGCGAACGGACAGTACGTCGCGTTCGAGAGCTCCTCGTCGACGCTCGTCACGGGCGACAACAACAACTACTGGGACGTGTTCCTGCGCGACCGCGGTGCGCTCCCGGCGACGACGGGCTTCTGCTTCGGCGACGGGTCCGAGCCGAGCGTGACGACGGCGTGTCCGTGCGCGAACGTCGGGGCGCTCGGCCACGGCTGCGCGAACTCGGCGGTGCCCGCGGGCGCGCTCGTCGTCGCGACGGGGAGTCCCGCGGCCGACGACGTCGTGCTCCACGGCTCGGGGATGCCCGCGTCGTCGGCGTGCATCTACCTGCAGGGCGACGCGCTCGCGGACGCAGTGTTCGGCGACGGCGTGCGCTGCGCCGGGGGGACGCTCCTGCGTCTGCGCACGAAGGTCAACGTCGCGGGGAGCTCCGCGTTCCCCGACTCGGTCGAGACGGTCACGCTCGCGCAGCGCGGCGGCGTGACGATCGGGAGCGGGGCGCGGCGCTACTACCAGACCTACTACAGGAACGCCGCGGCCGCGTTCTGTCCGCCCGAGACGTTCAACGTCTCGAACGGCGTCGTCGTCGACTGGTAGCGCGGCGCGACGGAGCGCGACAGCCCGGGGCGCGAGCGGGGGACCGCGCGCGCCCTGTTCGTCGACTCGGGCCGTTCGCCGCCACGCGCCCCGTTCGCCGCCACGCGCCGCGTAACCGACACGCGCCGCGGAACCGCCGCGCGCGAGCGCAGCGCGCGCCCCTGGGGGAGTGGCACGCCTCGGACGGAGTCGGGCCCGCGCGAAGGTCGCCCCCGGAGCTTGCCGAAGCGCGGAGCGCGCGGACAATCCGCGCTTCATGTCGCTCACCCTCTGCACGCTCAACCTGAACGGCATCCGCTCCGCCGAACGACGCGGCTTCTCGCGCTGGCTGGGGCGCGCCAAGCCCGATCTCTTGTGCTTGCAGGAGCTGCGCGCGCAGCGCGACGACGTCGAGGACGAGCTGTTCTCGCCCGCCGGCTACAACGCGCGGTGGCACTCCGCGGAGAAGAAGGGGTACTCCGGAGTCGCCCTCTATGCGCGACACGCCCCGGATCGCTACCACGTCGACACGGGGTTCACGCACTGCGCGAACGAGGGGCGCGTCCTGCGCGCGGACTTCGACGGGTTCTCCGTCGTCAGTCTCTACGTGCCGTCGGGCTCGTCCAGTCCCGAGCGTCTCGCGATCAAGCTGAAGTACATGCAGCTCTTCCTCGGGCACGCGAAGGCGCTCCTCGCGGAGAGGCGGCCGATCGCGCTCTGCGGCGACCTGAACGTCGCGCCGACCGCGCTCGACCTCGCGCGTCCGAAGCAGAACGAGAAGAACTCGGGCTACCTGCCCGAGGAGCGCGCGTGGTTCGCGGCGCTGCAGAAGCAGGGCTGGATCGACGTCGTGCGCGCCAAGAACGAGGGCGTCCCGGGCCTCTATTCGTGGTGGTCGAATCGCGGACAGGCGCGCGCGAAGGACATCGGCTGGCGCCTGGATCACGTGCTGTGCGCGCCGAGCCTCGCCGAGCGCGTGCGGCGCGCGTGGATCGAGTCGAAGGCTGGGCTCTCCGACCACGCGCCGGTGTGGGTAGAGCTCGACACGTGATCGACCTGCTCGCCTTTGCGCTCGCGGCGTCCTCCACCTCGGCGCTGGGCGCGGGAGACGGCGATGCGCCGGGCCCGCGCGAACGCCGCGAGGCGCGCGCCGTCCTCGCGCCGAAGCCGCCCGTGATCGACGGCGTGCTCGACGACGAGGTCTGGTCGCTCGCGCAACCGATCGGCGAGTTCCGCCAGGTGTCGCCGCTCGAGGGTCCGCCGTCCGAGCGCACCGAGGTGCGCGTGCTCTACGACGCGGACCACCTCTACCTCGGCGTGCGGTGCTTCGACTCGGACGTCGCAGGGATCATCGGGACGCAGATGGCGCGCGACGCCGTGCTCGACCCCGACGACCGCGTCGAGATCGTGATCGACACGTACCTCGACCGGCGCAACGCGTACTTCTTCCAGATGGGGCCGGTCGGTTCGAAGGGCGACGCGCTCATCTCGGACAACGGCCGCGACTTCAACAAGCCGTGGGACGGGATCTGGCAGGGGAAGAGCGCGATCGACGAGCTCGGCTGGTCGTTCGAGATGGCGCTGCCGTTCCAGACGCTCGCGTTCGCGCCCGGCGCGACGACGTGGGGGCTCAACGTGAACCGTTGGATCAAGCGTCGGAACGAGCAGGACCGTTGGAACGACCCGTCGCGCGACGACTCGCTGTTCCAGATCGCCGAAGCGGGCGACCTGACGGGGCTCTCCGGGCTGCACCAAGGGCTCGGGCTCGACCTCGTGCCGTTCTTCCACGGCGACTGGACGAACCCGAACCCGGGCGACGCGGACCTGAAGGGCAAGCCCGGCCTCGACGCGTACTACCGGCTCACGCCCGGGCTCACGGCGAGCCTCACCGTGAACACGGACTTCGCGGAGACCGAGGTCGACGAGCGCCGCATCAACCTCACCCGCTTCCCGCTCTTCTTCCCCGAGAAGCGCGACTTCTTCCTGCAGGACGCCGGGATCTTCGGGTTCGCGGACCTCGGGCGCCGCGACGTGCTCCAGCCGTTCTTCAGCCGCCGCATCGGCCTCGACGCGAACGGCCAGGAGGTGCCGATCCTGTGGGGCGGCAAGGTGACCGGGCGCCAGGATGGATGGAACGTCGGCGTGCTCGAGGCGCACACGGACCGCCAGGACGACGCGCCGGAGAAGGACCTCGTCGTGGCGCGCGTCTCGCGCAACGTCGGCGAGCAGTCGACGCTCGGGGGGATCTTCACGAGCGGCAATCCGAGCTCGACGCGCGGCAACCAGCTCTACGGGCTCGACTGGAACTACCGCGCGTCGAACCCGTTCGGCGACGGGACGCTCGCGTCGAGCGTGTGGGCGCTGCACTCGGAGAGCGAGGGCCCGTCGCCCGCCGACGACGCCTTCGGCGCGTCGATCGCCGCGCGTTCGGACCTGTGGCGATGGGGATTCCAGGCGCGCGAGGTGCAAGAGGACTTCGACGCGGCGCTCGGCTTCGTGCCGCGGCGCGGGATCCGCTCGTTCGCAGGCGACATCGGCTGGAACCCACGACCGTCGGGCGGAGCGCGCGGGCCATGGGACGTGCGGCAGTACCACGTCTCGCTCGAAGGAAAGGTCGTGACGGACACGGAGGGCGAGCTCGAGAGCTCGATGGTCGAGCTGCAACCCGTCGGCTTCGAGCTCGAGAGCGGCGACGAAGCGGCGCTCTTCGTGAACGTGCAGCACGAGGACCTCGTCGACTCGTTCGACATCCACGACGGCGTGACGATCGATGCAGGCGCGTACGACTTCGTGCGCGGACGGCTCGAGTTCGAGAGCGCGCAGAAGCGCCCCATGTCCGTCGTCGCGGCGCTCGAGGCGGGCACGTTCTTCGATGGCACGCGCGAGGACGCCTCCTGCACGGTCAGCTGGCGTCCGAGCCGGTGGTTCCAGGGCTCGATGGGCTACGAGCAGAACCACGTCGACCTGGACGGAGGCTCCTTCACGACCGAGATCGGCCGCGTACGCGCCGACGTGTCGTTCTCGCCGGACCTCGACTGGTTCAACTTCGTGCAGTTCGACGATGTCTCGGACTCGCTCGGGTGGAACAGCCGCCTGCGCTGGATCCCAGTGCCGGGGCAGGAGCTCTTCGTCGTCTGGAACCAGACGGTCGAGCGCGACGGCGATGCGCTCGTGTCGACCTTCCAGGAAGCGGCGTTCAAGTTCGGCTGCACGCTGCGCTTCTGAAGCGAGCGCGCACCGCGGCGGGCTTCGGGCCCGGATCGGCCGGGTGTTTCGAAGCGGCGTCGGGGTTGTTCGACGTCCCGATCCGCGCCCTTCCTCGTCGCGTTTCGGAGTCGGGTGCCGACGCGCTCACGGTGGAGAGAGCGAGCATCCCGACCGGGCGCGCGAGTTCGCCCGGCGAGAAGCACTCGCGTCAGAGGCTGGGGCGCGGTCCGGTGCGGAAGTCGAGCAGCTCGATCTCGAGCTTCGTCTCGCCGCGGAACGTGTTCCACTTCGGCGTGAACACGGCGTGCACGTCGACGCCCATGGCGAGCTCCTTCGCCCGGTGCGCCATGCCGAACGCCATCCCCTTGAGCTCGTTCGCCCCGAGGCGCACGCGCAGTTGCAGGTGCGTTCCGTCCGCGCCGACGACGCGCGGCGGCTCGGGGAGCCGCAGTCCGCACGACAGGAAGAGCGGTCGCTCGTTCTTCTCGCCGAACGGTTTCAAACGATCGAGCTCGCGCATGAGCTCGGGCGTCATGCGCTCGAACGGGAGCTCCCCGTCGATCCACAGCGCGGGCGCCTCGATGCCCTGGCGTTCGAGCATCGCGTGCGCGCGCCGTGACACGGCCGAACGCAGCGCGTCGATCGCGTCTGCGCGCACCTCGCACCCGGCCGCTTGCTCGTGGCCGCCGAAACGCAAGAGATGCTCCGCGCCGCCCGAGAGCGCCTCGAGCACGTCGAAGCCCGGCATCGAGCGCGCGCTGCCGCGCCCGGTCTCGCCGTCGAGCCCGATCACGATCGCGGGGCGCGCGTAGCGATCGACGAGGCGCGCGGCGACGATCCCGACGACGCCCTGGTGCCAGCCCTGGCCCGCGACGACGAGCACCGGGTGTTCCAGGGGATCCTCGAACGGCTCGGCGGCGCGCAGCGCCTCGCCGAGCAGCGCGCGCTCGATCTCCTTGCGCGCTTCGTTCAAGCGATCGAGCTCGGTCGCGGCCGCGATCGCGGTCTTGTCGTCGCGCGCGAGCAGGAGCTCGACGGCCTTGTGCGCGCTGCCGAGGCGGCCCGACGCGTTGATGCGCGGTCCGAGCTTGAACGCGACGTCGTCGCCCTCGAGCTTGCGACCGTCGAGGCCCGCGACGCGCAAGAGCGCGGTGAGCCCGGGGTTCTTCGAGATCTCGAGCGAGCGCAGCCCATGGCGCGCGAGGATGCGGTTCTCGTCGACGAGCGGCACCACGTCGCACACGGTCGCGATCGCGACGTACGCCATCGCCTCGACGAGGAACTCGCGCAGGTCCTCGCGCGCGCGCGTGCCGCCGCCGAGCTCCTGCGCGACGCCCCACGCGAGCTTGAACGCGACGGCGCCGCCGCAGAGCTCGCGGAATGGGTACTGCGATCCCGCTAGCTTCGGGTTCAGGATCGCGACGGCGTCGGGGAGCTCGCCGGCGGGCGGCTCGTGGTGGTCCGTGACGATCGTGTCGACGCCGATCGCGGCGAGCTCGGCGATCGTCGTGCGCGCCGACGTGCCGTTGTCGACGCTGATCACGAGCGTCGCGCCCGTCTCCTTCGCCTTCGCGACGGAGTGCGGTCCGAACGAGTAGCCGTCCGTGAAGCGATTCGGGATGTGCCACACCGCGCGCGCGCCGAGCTTCTCGAAGAGGCGCATCAGGAGCGTCGTGCCCGTGACGCCGTCGACGTCGTAGTCGCCGTGGACGAGGATCGTCTCGCCGTCCTTCACGGCGCGCAGGATGCGGCGCGTCGCGAGCTCCATCCCCGCGAGGAGGCGCGGATCGTGGAGCGCGGAGAGGCGCGGATCGAGGTGCGCGCGCGCGGCCTCCGGGGCGCCGAACCCGCGCAGCGCGAGGAGGTGCGCCGTCGCGGGCGAGAGCGCGTGGTCTCGGGCGAGGCGCTGGACGACGTCCGTCGCGGGCGTGCGCAGCTTCCAGCGCGGGGCGGTCGGTGTGCTGCTCGTCATGGCGCCGCGGCGGGGCAGGGTAGCGAGGCCGTACCCGGACCGCGAGGTCGGCGAGAACGCACCGAGCCCGTCGGCGAGAACGCACCGAGCCCGTCGGCGAGAACGCACCGAGCCCGTCGGCGAAGGGCGTCGCCGGCGGGCTCGGGTCGATGAGGTAGCGCGGATCCGGACCGGGCGCTCGCGCGCTCGACCCGGATGGGTGGAGTCACCCTCCCGTGGTGGTGTGGAGTCAAGGTGCGGAACGAGGACCGCGCGTACCGCCCAAGGGTCTATCCGAACGGGACCGAAAGCGCCACTTCCGAAGGCTGAAATCGCGCCTGAACCTACGAACGAGCATTCAGGGTCCGAGGTGGGCTCGCCGGACCTTCCCCGTCCGCCGAGGCCGGCGTGCAACCGCCTCACGAGCCCCGGCGGCGCTCCCGCCCGCCCCCGGACTCCCCTCCAACTTTTCCTTGTCGCCCACCGCCCGCCCGGCGAAAACGGCCCGGCCCATGGCCCGCCCGCCGACCGACCGCGAGTCCGCCTTCCGCCTCTTGCCCGCGATGGACGAGCTCCTCCGCGCGCCGCGCGCCGCCGCGCTCTGCGCGCGCGCGCCCCGAGCGCTCGTGCAGGAGCTCGCCGCGGCCGAGCTCGCCGCGTGGCGCGACGACATCAAGGCCGGACGCCTCGACGCCGCCGAGCTCGAGGCGCGGCTCGCCGCGGGCGAGCTCTTCACCCGGCTCGAGCAGCGCCTCGCGCGCGAACTGGGTCGCGGCGTGGTCCGCGCGGTCAACGCGAGCGGCGTCGTCCTCAACACGGGCCTCGGCCGCGCGCCCGTCCACCCCGAGGCCGCCGAGGCGATGCGCGTCGCGGCCGAGAGCTACTGCGTGCTCGAGGTCGACCGCTGGAGCGGCGAACGCAACCAGCGCGACGACTACCTGTCGGACCTCCTGCGCCGGCTCACGGGCGCGGAGGCCGGCATCGGCGTCAACAACAACGCGGGCGCGGTGCTGCTGCTCTTCAGCACGTTCGCGCAGGGCCGCTCCGCGATCGTGAGCCGCGGCGAGCTGGTCGAGATCGGCGGCTCGTTCCGCGTGCCGAACGTGATGGAGCGCGCCGGCGCGGAGCTCGTCGAGGTCGGCACGACGAACCGCACGCGCCTCGCGGACTACGCGTCGGCGATCGACGCGCGCACGGGGCTCTTGATCAAGGTGCACACGAGCAACTTCCGCGTCGTCGGCTTCACCGAGGAGGCGACCGCGGACGAACTCGCGCGCCTCGGTCGCGAACGCGGCGTGACGAGCGCGTACGACCTCGGCTCCGGGCTGTGGGAGGGCGACGGCGCGCCCGCGCTCGCGCCGCTCCTCGGCGGGGAGCCGCTCCTTCTCGACGCCGTGAAGAGCGGCGTCGACGTCGTCACGTTCTCGGGCGACAAGCTGCTCGGCGGGCCGCAAGCCGGTCTGCTCGTCGGCCGGCGCGCGACGATCGCGGCGCTGCGCAAGAACCCGCTCTACCGCGCGCTGCGGCTCGACAAGGTCGCGCTCGCCGGGCTCGAGAAGACGCTCGAGCTCCTGCTCGCCGGGCGCGGCGCCGAGCTCCCGGCGCGCGCGATGCTCGCCGCGACCGCGAACGAGCTGCGCCCCCGGGCGGAGGAGCTCCAGCGCGCACTCTCGGCCCTGCCGGGCCTCGCGCTCGAGCTCGTGTCCGAAGGCTCGCAACCCGGCAGCGGCAGCGCGCCCGGCGTCCTGCTCCCGACGTGGGCCGTCCGGGTGCGTCCGGCGCGCGGCTCCGCGGGCGCGCTCGCGGCTCGCCTGCGCGCGGCTCCGGTCCCGGTGTTCACGCGCGTGCAGGACGACGCCGTGCTGCTCGACCCGCGGACGCTCCTTCCCGGCGACCTCGAGCGGCTCGTCGACGCATTCCGCGGCGCGCTGGCGGGAAGCTAGGCCGGCGCGCGTCGTCCCAGCCCGCGCTCCGTCATGAACGACCTCGCCCAGGGCCTGTTGGATCGGATCCGCGCACGTCGCGCGCGCGTCGGCATCGTGGGCCTCGGGAGCGTCGGCTTGCCGCTCGCGCGCGCCTTCGTCCAGGCGGGCTTCGACGTCCTCGGCTTCGAACGCGATCCCGAGAAGCTCGCCCGGCTCGCGCGCGGCGAGGACGTGCTCCTGCACCTCGGCGCGGGCTTCACGCGTGCGCTGCTCGACACGGGGCGCTTCACGCCGACGGGGGACTTCGAGCGCGAACGCGAGCTCGACGTCGCGCTGATCAGCGTGCCGACGCCGCTCTCGCCCGCGAACGAGCCCGACCTCTCCGACGTGCGCGCCGCAGCCGACACGCTCGCGCGCAACGTCCGCCGCGGCACGCTGGTCGTCCTCGAGTCGACGACGTACCCCGGGACCACGCGCGGCGTCCTCGGCGCGGCGTTCGCCGCACGCGGGCTCGAGCCGGGTCGCGACGTGTTCCTCGCGTATTCGCCCGAGCGCGAGAACCCCGGTCCCGACGGACCGCCGACGCGCGCGATCGACAAGCTCGTCGGGGGCACCTGTGCCGCGTCGGTGGAGCTCGCGCACGCGCTCTACGCGCAGGCGATCGAGCGCGTGCACCGCGTGGCGAGCGCCGAGGTCGCCGAGTCGGCGAAGCTCTTCGAGAACGTGTTCCGCGCCGTGAACATCGCGCTCGTGAACGAGCTCAAGGTCGCGCTCGAGCCGATGGGCATCGACGTGTGGGACGTCATCGCGGCCGCGGACACGAAGCCGTTCGGCTTCCTCAAGTTCACGCCCGGACCCGGCATGGGCGGGCACTGCATCCCGATCGACCCGTGGTACCTCGCGTGGATCGCGCGCCAGCACGGGACGCGGACCGAGTTCGTCGAGCTCGCGGGCGAGGTGAACCGCAAGATCCCGCGCTGGGTCGTCGAGCGCCTCGAGCGCGCGCTCCTGGAACGCGGCGTCGCGCTCGCCGGCGCGCGCGTCCTCGTGCTCGGTCTCGCGTTCAAGCCCGACGTCGACATCGTCACGGAGTCGCCGTCGCTGCGCTTGCTCGAGGTCCTGCGCGAGCGCGGCGCGGAGACGGCCTGGAGCGATCCGCACGTCGCCGTCGCGCCGGCCTGCGCCGGCCCCGAGCTCGCGGGGACGCGCTCGGTCGAGCTGGACCCCCGCACGCTCGCGCGCTTCGACGCCGTGCTCGTGTCGACGCACCACGCGGCGTTCGATTGGGAGACGATCGCGACGCACGCACGCCTCGTCGTCGACACGCGCAACGCGCTCGGCACGCGCCTCGCCGGCGCCGCGAAGTACGTGCGGGCCTGACCGGGGCCTCCCGGGGCCGTCCGCGCGGCGCGAGACCGCTCGAGCGGAGTCGCTCCGGCTCGCGCGCGAACACGGTCCACCCGCGGTCGCGCCAGCGCGCTCCCTCGGCGTGGTTCTCATTCCACGACCCGCCCTCCGATCTGCACCCCGCGGAACGTCCCCGGCTCGACCCAGCGTCGCACGCGTTGGTACGCGTCGAGCCGCACCACGTCCGTCGCGCGTCCATCGCGCACGATCTCCACGAGCCACGCGCGCGCCGAGTCGCGCACCGCGCCGCTCGAATGCAGGAGGACGTTCTCGGCGACGAGCGCCCCTCCGTGCGGGAGCCTCCCGCCGGAGGAGAACAACTCGCGCACCTCGGCGAAGCGCGCGGAGTCCATCTCGCCGCGCACGGAGAGCGTCAGCGTCGCCTGCAACCCGACCATCGGATCGGGGTCCATGCCGGCGATGCCGACGAGGACCTCCGCGCGTTCGTCGCGCATCGTGGAAACGAGCAGCTTGCGCGCGACCGGGTTCGCGTTCTCGGCGAGCAGAGCGTCGTACTCGCGCGCGATGGCCTCGCCGGCGCTCGGGCGCGAGCCGAGCGTCGCGAACGCTCCGTACTGCGCTTCGTCCGCGAGGTGCACGAGCGAGCGCGTCGCGTCCTCGACGGGCGCCGACGCGGCGATCGACTGCGCGATGGCGCTCCGGAGCCGTGCATCCTCGGCGCTGCGTGCGTAGAAGTCCTCCGCGAGCGGCAGGAACACCTCCGGCGCGCCGCTGAGAAGCGACGAGAGCGCGCACTTCACGAGCAACGGATCGTCCTGACCCTCGAGGAAGAGGCGCTGGAACTCCTCACGACGCTCCGCCGCGCCGAACCCCTGCGCGACATGCGCGAGCAGCGGCACGAAGCGCTCCGCGTCCGCGGGATGAGCCGCGCGCAGGTCGAGGATGCGGCGGAGGAAGCGGAGGTCGAGCACGGGTCCGTTCGGACCCCGCACGCGCTGGAAGAGGCGCACGAGCCGCGCCTGCATGTCCTCGGGCAGGACGAGGAGCTCGTCGAGCAGCCGTTCCACGAGCGCGACGCCCGCGCGCCCGAAGCGCGCCGGGTCGCGCTCGTAGAGTCCGATCGCCGCCTCGAGGACGACGAACGCGCCCAGGCACGCCTCGGGAGCGCGGGCGGCGTGCGCGCTCGCGAGCCAGTCGGCGACGACGTCGAGCTGCTCCGGCCGCGCGACCAGCGCCGTGAGCAGCGCCTCGAGCTCGCTCGCGTCGCCGGCCTCGTACGCGCGCTGGATCCGCGCGAGCAGGTCGGCGAGCTCCGCTCCGTCGAGGAGCGGCGCGTCCGGTGCCGTGCCCGGTGCCGCCACCGTGTGACGCGCGTCGGGGCTGGGGGAGTCGAGCGACGCCGACGCGCCGGTCGCCGCGGAGGGTGCGCGCGGCGCCCCCGACGATGTGCGCTCGGGGAGCGTGCTCCAGGTCGCGAGCGCGACGGCGAGTGTCGCGAGCGCGCCCGCTCCAGCAACCCAGCCCCGACGCGCGCGGCTCACGACCGACCTCCGGTGCTCGATCCACCTCCCTGCACGGGCGGCGGCGCGCAGTTCTCCGTCTTGTAGTCGGTGAGCGTGCCGAGCGTGCCGGCCGCCGTGCACACGCAGTCGGGCAGGGTGAAGCCCGTGCCGAGGACCGCCGCGCGCGAGCAGTCGCAGTGTTCGACGGAGACCGGCTGTACCTGCTCGACCGCGCAGTAGGTGCCGACGTTGCGCTTGCCGTGGCATTCCTGGTGTGCTGGGTACGTGAGGCGCATCGGGTAGCACTCGTCACCGCCGATGCTCAGGTCGAAGCCGAAGAGCGAGATGCCCACGCCGCACGTGCGCGGCGTGCCTTGCTCCTCGAACTTGACACCGACGTCGCACGCGCGTTCGTTCGGACACGCGGGCGGGCCGACGCCGCCGCCGGCATCGAGCGGGAGGATGGGCATGAAGAACAGGGTCGAAAACAGCACGAGCATGGTCGTCCCTCCAATCGGATCCACGCGCACGCGGCGAACGTGCCGCGCCCGCACTCCGCACGACGCCGCTCGGGACGATCGGGCATCGAAAAAATCCGGCCAACGTGCGCGTGGTTCGCGGCCTTGCGTTCCGCCAAGGACTTGCGGCCGCTATCCTCGCGGGCCGTGAACGCCCAACCGAACAAACGACTCGTCGACTACGACGACTGCGCCGGGTGAGCGGCGAAACTGCCCATCGGGCAGCTCGCGCACGTGCTGAGCGACGTCAACGCCACCTCCGGCGGCCGGCTCCTGATCGGTCCCGAGACCTTCGATGACGCGGGGATCGTCTCCCTCGCGGGCGCTGCCGGTCTGCCCGCGGATTGCCCGGTGGCGCTCGTGCAGACGGTCGACTACTTCCCGCCGGTCGTCGACGACCCGTACTGGTTCGGCGCGATCGCCGCGGCGAACTCGCTTTCGGACGTCTACGCGATGGGCGGCACGCCGTTCAGCGCGCTCAACCTCGCCGGGCTGCCGAAGGAGCTCCCCGCCGAGTGGACCGCCGCGATCTTCCGCGGCGGCTTCGACAAGATGCGCGAGGCCAACACGCCGGTCGCGGGCGGGCACACGGTCGTCAGCAACGAGGCCTTCTTCGGCTTCGCGGTCACCGGGCTCGTCGACCGGAACCAGGTCGCCGCGAACTCCGGCGCGCGCGCGGGGGATCGGCTGTACCTGACGAAGTCGCTCGGCATGGGCGCGATGACCACCGCGGCGAAGAAGGGCGCCATCGCGTGGGACGTGATGGAGCCCGCCGCGCGCCAGATGGCGACGCTGAACGACCGCGCCGCCGCCGCGATGAACGCCGCGGGCGCGCACGCGTGCACGGACGTCACGGGCTTCGGCCTCGTCGGGCACGCGCGCAACATCGCGAAGGCGAGCGGCGTCACGCTGCGGATCGACCTCGAGCGTTGTCCGCTCTTCCCGGGCGCGCTCGACCTCGCGCGGCGCGGGTTGTGCTCGGGCGGCGCGAAGCGCGGGCGAGCGGCGCTCTCGGACGTCGTGCGCGCGCGCCCCGGCCTCGAGGAGGCCCTCGTGAACCTCGCCTACGACGCGGAGACCTCGGGCGGGCTCTTGATCGTCGTCCCGCCGTCGGCCGCGGCGAAGCTCGAACGCGAGCTCGCTGCGCGCGGCGTGCCGGTGCATGCGATCGGCGAGTGCGCGCCGGCGTCGGACGTGCTGATCGAGCTTTCGTGAGCACGACGGAACCCGCCGCGACGAACGACCTCGTGCCGGGCCCGCCGTGGATCCTCGGGCTGCGCGGATCGCCCCTCGAGGCGCCGGAGAACACGCGCGTGGGGCTCGAGCGCGCCCTCGAGCTCGGCCTCGACGGCGTCGCGTATGACGTGCGCGCGTCCGCGGACGGCGAGCTCGTCCTCGCGCGGCACGCGTCGCTCGAGGGCGTGACCGACGGCACGGGACGCGTCGCGGACCGCGCGTGGAAGGAGCTCGTGGAACTCGACGCCGGCGGCGCGTTCGGCGCGCGTTTCCGCGGCGAGCGGCTCGCGCTGCTCGAGGACGCGCTCGCGCTCCCGGGCTCGCCGGAGCGCGGCGCGCCGCAGCACGTGCTGCTCCTCGCGTCGCAGGTCGACCTCGGGCGTGCGCGCGACCTCGTGCGCGACCTCGCGCCGACGGCCAGCGTGCGCGTGGGCGCGCGCGAGCCGGCGCTCCTGCTCGAAGCGCGCGACCTGGGGCTCGTACCGATGCTCGTCGCCGACCGCGCGGGGTCGCGGGAACGCGAGTTCGTGGCGCGCGAGCGCATCGCGGCCTGCGCGGCGCCCGCGTGGGCGTGGAGCGAGCTCGACAGCGAGGCGTGGGATTGCGAACGCTGGGTGCTCGGCGCGGACCGCCCCGACGAGCTCCTCGCCGCCGCGCGCGCGCCGTTCTTCGGCGTCCTCACGTCCGAACCGCTGCGCGCGCTCGCGGCGCGCGTGCTCGCGCGGCTCGCGCCCGCCGACACGGGACCGTTCCCCGTCGAAGCGCCCGAGCTCGACCTCGAGCCCGGTCCCGAGCCGGGCGTGCGCGGAGCGTGGTGGGGGAGTTGGAGCGTCCGCGCTCGCGTCCGCAACCCGTTCCCGTTCTCCGTGCGCGCGACGATCGGCCTCGTCCCGCGCCGCGGCGCGTTCGACATCCGCGGGCTGCCCGTCGCGGTCGAGCTCGCACCCGGGGACGTGCACGAGGCCGCGTTCGAGCTCACCGGCGGCGCGCGGCGACCGGGCGGCGATCCGCTGCTCTTCGCGCGCTTCCGTTGGCGCGCGGGTCCGGGGCGCGCCGCGGGGACGTTGCTCTGCGATGCTCCGCTGCGGCGCGTGCGGCGCGCCGTGCTCGACGCGCGGCCCGTGCGCCTTCCGTTGCTCATCGAGTCGAGCTTCGACGAGCCCGCGACGATGGTCGCGCGGCGCTCGCGCGGCGACCTGCTCGTGTCCGTCGAGGGCGCGGGCGGCGTCCTGGATCCGCGCGCGATCGTGCGCCTCGGCCATGCCGTCGTGCGCGGCGCGCGCGGCGTGCGCGTGCCGCTCCCCGAGGGCTTCGACGCCGCGACGGAAGGCGTCGAGTTCAGCTGCGGCTTCGAGGGGGTACAGGACGGCGAGCGCGTGCTGCGCCGCTTCGCGGGCGGGCTGCCCGACGAGCTCGAGGGCGGCGCGCCGGGGCGGCTCGTCCCGAAGCGCCTCGCGCGCGGCGGCGACCCGCGGTCGTGACGCGCGGCGCGGGCTCGTGCTCGCACGCGGCCGCGCGCCGCTCTACGCTACGCTGCCGACCATGGACTTTCGCCCGGACCCGCAGGAGCTCGCGCAGTACGACCTCGAGGCCGCGCAGTTCCTCGCGCGC
Source organism: Planctomycetota bacterium (assembly GCA_016714045.1). Classification (GTDB taxonomy): domain Bacteria; phylum Planctomycetota; class UBA1135; order UBA1135; genus JADJNY01. Next base: position 86,140 of record JADJNY010000005.1, read on the forward strand.
TGCGAGAAGCGCGCGAAGGGCTCGGGTGGAGCCGGCTGCCTGTGCTCGGTCGGCGCGGCGATCCTGCTCGGCGCGATGGGCGCGCTCGATTCGATGGGCGGCTTCGCGGTGCTCGTGATCGGCACGTTCGTGCTCTTCGGCGTGTTCGCGAAGCGCGCCGTGCGCCAATCCGTCGACGACTTCCAGCACACGTTCCGCGCGGCGCACGGGCTCGCGCGGCGCGATCAGGCGCTGCAGTACCTGTGGAGCCGCGCGCAGGGAGCCGGCGCGAAGACGCCCGCGGGCAAGGCGGCGAAGGACTTGCTCGACCAGCTCGGCGTGCGCACGCGTCCGACCGCAGGCGGACCCGGCGTGCCGAAGGCTCCGGAGCCCGAGGTCGTGGTGGAGGCCGCGCCGAAGGTCCCGCCGCCGGTCGCCGCCGCGGGGCGGCCGACGTCCGCGCCGCGCCACGGCGAGCGCTCGCATGGTTCGAGCGCGGCGCGTCCGGCGTCGCACGGCGGTGCGCCCGCCGCGCACGATGCCTCCCGCGCGGGTTCCGCGTCGACGTCGCCGACTCCGCCCAAGGTCAGCACGCCGGCGCGCGCGCCGAGCGCTCCAGCGCCGGCTACGCGCGCGGAGAGCACACCAAGCGCGGCAGGCGGCGCGCACGTCGCCTCCACTCCGCCGAGCTACGCAAGCGTGCCCGCCGGATCGACGCCTCCCGCGGCCCCGCCCCCGGGCGCCTCGCTCGGCGCCGCGTTCCCCGCGGTCGAACGCGTCCTCCGCTGCGAGTTCTGCGGTACGGAGCGCTCGGCGCCCGCCGGGTCCGCGCCGGGCCTGTGCCCGAGCTGCTACCCGCAGATCCGCCTCGAAGGTTGAACGGCGGCCCGGGACGCCGCACGGCAGTCGGGAGCTCGAGGGCGTGAGCCCCGGCTTCCCAGCGCGGAGATCCTGCGCGTCCGGACGGGGAGCCATGCATTCAGGTCTCATGCGCGCCGGGGATCGGGCCGATGCACGGGCGGAACTCCCCACGCCCCAGGATTTCGCCATGCAGTACGCCCACCGCACTCGGTCCACGCTCGCCGGCCTCCTCACGATCGTCCTCGCGCTCGCCTCCTGCGGCGGAGGCGGTGGGGGCGGCGGGGGTGGTCCGAGCTTCGCCTACACGACGCCCGCGCCGACCTACTCCGCCTGCACCGCGATCGCGGCCAACGCGCCGGATCTCGGCACGCTCGTCGCGACGACGTTCAGCGTCACGCCGACCTTGCCCACGGGGCTTTCGCTCGACACGGCGACCGGCATCATCTCGGGCACACCGGAAGTAGCGCTCGCGGCCACGACGTTCACCGTCACGGCGGACACGACGCTCGGCGGCGCCAGCGCGACGGTGGTCATCACGGTCAGCGCCGTGACGCCGAGCTTCGGGTACGGCGGCACCGTGACGCCCGCGCGCGGAGTCGCGTTCAGCGCGCTCCCGACGGTCTCGACGGGCGCGATCGAGTCGTACGCCGTCACGAGCGGCACGCTTCCGGACGGCGTCACGCTCGACCTGGTGACCGGCGAACTCTCGGGCACGACGCCGTTCCGCGTCAACGAGGTCGTCACGATTACGGGCACGGACTGCCTCGGCGACACGGCCGACCTCGACGTGACGATCGACGTGCAGGAGCCGCGCGCGCGCGGCGCGTGGATCGCGAACGGCTCGGACGGGACGCTGACGAGCTACGTGCGGCGCGCCTCGGACGGCCAGTTCGTCGCGACCGGCTACGAGCCGAGCGCCGCGGGTTCGAACCTGCACCTCGCCGCGCATCCGTCCGGCCGCTTCCTCTACGCGACGTCGAACGCGACGCACGAGATCGAGGTCTACTCCGCGGACCTCGACGATGGCCGCCTGACCGCGACGGGCGACTCCGTCGACCTCGGCGCGGTCACGATCACCGCGATCGCGTGCGAGCCGCGCGGCGAGAGCGTCTACGCCACGACGAACGACGGGCTCGTGCACCAGTTCTCGATCGACGACGCGACCGGCGCGCTCACCGCGCTCACGCCCGCGACCGTCGCGACCGATGCCGGCCCGCGCGCGATCCTCGTGCACCCCGCTGGCGACTTCGTCTACGTCGCGTGCCAGACCGCGCAGTCGGTCGCGGTGTACTCGCGCGACGCGCTCACGGGCGGGCTGACGGCCGGCGCCTCTGCGTCAACGGGGATCGGCACGTTCGCGCTCGCGATCCAGCCGGACGGGAGCGTGCTCTACGCCGCCGGGCCGACGAGCACGTCGATCGTCGGCTTCGACGTGAACTCGGGCACGGGCGCGTTGACCGCGGCGACGTGGAGCCCGTTCACGCTCGCGCACACGGGCACGTTGTCGCTCGCGCTCGCGCTGGACGGCAGCGCGCTCTACGCGGCGAACGCGCTCAACGCCGTCGTCGACCAGCTCGACGTGGACACGATCACGGGCGCGCCCTCGGCGATGACGCCCGCGACCGTCGACGTCCCGTCGACCGCGCTCCAGGTCAAGGTCGATCCGCGCAGCGCGACGGCCTACGTGGTGCTCGTGGACAGCTCCATCGCGTCCTTCGACATCGACGGCGCGACGGCAGAGCTCACACCGTCCGTCGATCCGCTCCTGGTCGGTCGCTTCGGCGCGCGCGAGCTCGAGTTCCAACCGACCGACGCGGATCCGACCCTCGACACCGTCGCGTTCTACGCGCTCGACACGACCGGGACGCAGGTCGCGGCCTACGGGTTCGACGCGACCACGGGCGCGCTCGACGACGTCGGCACGATCGACACGGGCGACAACGACTGCTGGGCCGTCATCGCGCACCCGCGCCTCCCGCGGCTCTACGTCAGCAACGACAACACGCCGGCGAGCGAAGGCGCGGTGGTCGCGCTTTCGATCGGCACCGATCAATCGCTCAGCGCGTTCGGCGCGTACGGCACGGACACGAGCCTCGACGGCATGACGCTCGGCGCTCGCGGGCGCTTCCTCTTCCAATCGCGGTGGGACCTCCAGTCCGTGCGCGTCTACATCGTCGATCCGTCGACGGGCGCGCTGACACTGGGTACGACGGTCGCGACGGGCGTGAACCCCGGCGCGCTCGCGGTCCATCCCGCGGGTCGCCTGCTCGTCGTCCCGAACAACGGCAGCGACTCCGTCGACCTCTTCTCGATCGACCCGGTCACGGGCGCGCTCACGCTCGAGCAGAACCAGGGCACCGCGAGCTCGGCCCCGTTCCAGGTCGTGTTCCACCCGTCCGGGCGCTTCTTCTATGTCGTGACGCTCGCGACGGGCCAGGTCGAGGCCTTCGCGCTCAACGTGGGCACGCCGTCGTTCTCCGCGATCGGCACGCCGGCGAACGACCTCGATCTGCCGAGCTACGCGACCGTCTCGCCGGACGGACGCCACCTCGTCGCGGTCGATGCGAACTCCGAGACGCTCGGCGTGTGGGACGTCGACCTCGACCCCGCGAACCTCGCGACGGACGGAGTGCTGACGCTCGTCGGCACGACGACGATCACCGGGCTCACGCTCCTGCGCACCGTGCAGTTCGACGAGAGCGGCGACTGGCTCTTCCTCACGGACTCGAGCGGCGGCATCCAGGTGCGGCCGTTCGACGGGACGAACGGAACCGTCGGGAGCCCCGCAGCGACCGCAACCCCTGGCGGCTTCCTGCGCCAGATCGCGACGCGCCAGTCGATCCGCTGACCGGCGGCCCCGGGACGCACCGCGCGGCGCGACCTGCTCGCGTACCGGCAGGCCCGCACCCCGATCAGGATTCCCCCGGGTCGAGATTGCGCGCGGCGCTCGCTACGGCTCGAATGGCGCCCACGTGCGGGAGCGGATCGGTGCTGGTGTGCCGCCCGGTCTTCAAAGCCGGTTGGGCTTCGTGAACAGCGGGGCCGGTGGGTTCGATTCCCATGCGCTCCCGCCACTCACCTGCGCGCAGTGCCCTTGGAAACGCACACGCCCCGCGGGCCGGAGCGCGCGAGGCGTGTGTGGACTCCGACCGCGGACGCCCGCCGGTTCAGGGCACGGCGCGCTCGAAGATCGACGCGGTGAGCCGCAGCAGCGCGAAGATGCGCACGCGGTGCAGTTCGGGATTGCCACCGCAGAACGGACAGTCCGCGGGATCCGGCGGCGGGTCGTCGACGCACACGAGCGCCGCGGCCTGGGCCGGAGCGGGAGCGAACGGCGCGATCGCTGCGCCCACGGTGAGCGCGCACGCGAGCGCGGCGACGGAGAACCAGGTGGTCTTCACGGAGAGCTCCTCGAAGGGACGGAACGAGCCTACCACGCTCGACGCCGCGGCTGAAGCCGCCCGAGAGCGCATCGGACTCCGGCGGGGCCAGGCTTGAACCCGCGCCCTCCAGAGGTTGATCTCCGCGCCATGCCCCGTCGCCCCGCGTCGCGCCCCGCTGCTGCCCCGCCCGCTCCCGCTCCGTCCGGAGCCCGTCCCGAAGTGACGCCCCGCGGACCGCGCTACTGGCTCGTGAAGACCGAGCCCGAGACCTTCTCCTTCGAGGACCTGTGGGCCGCGCCGGGCCGCACGACGGGGTGGGATGGGATCCGGAACTACCAGGCGCGCAACTTCCTGCGCGACGACCTGCGGCCGGGCGACGGGGTGCTCGTCTACCACTCGAACGCCACGCCGAGCGGGGTCGCGGGCGTGGCCGAGGTGGTCGCGGTCGGCGCGCCCGACCCGACGCAGTTCGACCCGCGCTCCCCGGGCTTCGATCCCAAGGCGACGCGCGCGAACCCGATCTGGTACCAGGCCGAGCTCCGGGCCGTGGCGCGCGCCCCGCGCTTCCTCGCGTTGGAGGAGCTGCGCGGGCTCCCCGGGCTCGCGGGCATGGCGCTCCTGCGGCGCGGTCAGCGGCTCTCCGTCCAGCCCGTCACGGCCGAGGAGTGGGGGATCGTGCTCGCCGCAGCCGGACTCGGTGCTCCGGTCGCGACCCGGGCGGCCGCGGTCCGGAGGCCCGGACCCCGCGCCGATCGCAGCCGCTAAGTCGCGCGGGAAACGCAGGTTGGGCGAGCTCCCCGGGGCCACACCGACCGCGCCGGCGCGGGGCGCCGATGTGGCCTTCCCCAGATTCCTCCCCAGCCCGGTCTTGACGGGAGGCGCCCGTTTGTGGCCTACCAAGGGCCGTTCGGAGGCCGCCAGGGCCTCCGAAGTCGACCCTGAACACGCCTGGGGGCTCGCCCCCCTTTGGAGAAAGGCCCCATCCGATGACCCAGAACTACGAGCGCCTGGTGCAGCTGGTCACCACCGTCCGCGAGGACTTCGAGAAGGCCCAGGCCGGCAACAAGGCCGCGCAGACCCGCGTCCGCAAGGCCATGCAGGACGTCAAGAACCTCGCCCAGGACATCCGCAAGGAGATGCTCGAGGTCCGTGACGGCGGCAACGGCCCCGCAAAGCCCGCCTGACCCGTCCCCTCGCTCCCGTCCAGCACGTCGTCCGCCCGCGCACCCGGGCGGATCGTCGTTTCCGGAGGCCTCGCATGCACCTCATCCGCACCCGCTCCGTGCTCCCGCTGCTCGCGGTGGGGGCGCTCCTGCTCTCCGGCCTCGTCCTCGCCGCGGGCGCCGCTGGCCCCGCGCGGCAGGGTGCTCCGGCCCCGACCGGGGCGGAGGTCGCGCCGGCGCGGCCGCGGACCGTGCTCTTCGTGCGGCACGCGGAGAAGGATGCGAGCGGGGACCCCAAGGACCCCGGGCTCTCCGCGGCGGGCTCCGCGCGCGCTCAGGCGCTCGCGGAGCTCTGCGGCCACACGGGCGCGACGCATCTCTTCGCCTCGGAGTACAAGCGGACGCGCGAGACGCTCGCGCCGCTCGCCGCGCGCCTGGGCGTCGAGGTGCGCGTCGTCTCCGCCGCGAAGCCCGACGAGCTCGTCCGCGCGCTCGACGCGCTGCCCGCGGGGAGCGTCGCGGTCGTCGCCGGGCATTCGAACACCGTGCCCGACCTCGTGGCGCGGCTCGGCGGCGAGCTCGGCGGACTCGTGGGCACCGGCGCGAACCGCGCGCTGCCCGACGACGCCTTCGATCGGCTCGTCGTCGTGACGCGGCCGGCCCCCGAGGCGAAGGGCGTCGGGGTGAGCACGCTCGAGCTCCGCTACGGTCACGCGCCCTGAGCGCGTCTCCGCCATGCGGTCACGTGCCCCGGGCGCGACTGCACCCCGTGCCGTGCACGCGGAGCGTGGCGCTCAGCGCGGCTCGGTGTCGAGCACCTGGAGCGGGTGCGCGTGCTCCGCGACCCAGCCGCTCGCGCGCGCGCACCCGAGCAGCCGGCGCAGCGCGTCGGCGCCCTCCGCGCCGAGGTCGCGCGTCCAGGCGTTCACGTACAGCTCGACGTGCTTCCACAAGGCCTCGTCGTCGAGCTCCTGCGCGTAGAGCCGCATCGTCGTGAACGCTTCGTCGGGGTTCGCGCGCGCGTGGTCGAGCGACGCGCGGAGGCCCGCGTCGAGCGCGCGCAGCACCGGCAGGCCGAGGTCGCGCCGTCCGAGGATCACGCCGAGCGGCAGCGGCGCGTTCGCGTGCCGCTCCCACGTCGCACCGAGGTCCTGCACGAACGAGAGTCCGTAGCTCGGCCACGTGAAGCGGCCCTCGTGGATGCACACGCCGAAGTCGGCCTCGCCGCGCTGGAGCGCGGGGAGGATGTCGGAGAACACGACCTGCTCGATGTGTCCCTCGCCGGCGCGGAACAGGCGGTAGAGGAGGTTCGCGGTCGTCGCATCGCCCGGGCAGAGCACACGCGCGCCCTCGGGGATCCGGCCGCGCGCGTCGAGCTGCGCGGCGCGTCCGGGCGCGGCGAGGAGCACCGGGCCGACGCCGTACCCGAGCGCGGAGCCCGCGCGCAGCGCGATCCAGTCGGCGCCCTGGCGCAGCGCCGCGGCGGAGCTCGACTTCGCGGCGTGGAACCGGCGCGCGGCGATCGCTTCGTTGAGCGCCTGCACGTCGAGCAGCTCGAAGTCGAGCTCGAGCCCCGGCACGCGCACCGCGCGCGTGAGCAGCCCGTGGAACGCGAACGTGTCGTTCGGGCAGGGAGAGATGCCGAGCGCGAGACGCATGTGCAGTCCTTCAGCTCGTGAGCAGCGCGAGCACGAGCTCGCGCGCGGCGCACAGCGCCGAGGGGATCCTCCAGCGCTTCGGGTCGCGATCCCCGACTTCGTTCGAGATCCCGCGCACGACGGTCAGCGGGACGTCCTCGAGCGCGCATGCGAGCGCCACGCCGAACGCCTCCATGTCCTCGGCGCGCGCTTCGGGGAACCGCGCGCGCCGCACACGGGCCTGCTCGACGGAGTCGCTCGCGGCGCACGTCGTCACGATCAATCGCGCCGCGGGCAAGGCCGAGGGAAGCGGCGTGAGCGCGAGGCGATCGTGGATCGCGGCGCCGCGCGGCGGGCTCGGCCACTGCGGGAAACCGAGCGCGGGCGGCGCGATCAGGCGCTCACCCTCACCGACCCCGATGCCTTCGATCGCGACCTCTTCGAACTGGACCGCGGTGCCGATCGCGAGCTCGCGCGCGTCGTAGCTGCCCGCGATGCCCACGAGGACGACGCGCGCCGGGGAGAGGCGCGCGAGCAAGGCGCTCGTGCGCGCCGCGGCCGCGACGGGACCGAAGCCGCAGGTGCGCACGAGGCCGATCCCGGTCGGGAACCCGCCGTGGTCGGAGAGCCGCGCGAGCTCGAGCTCGGTGGGGACGAGGATGAGGGTGGGTGCGCCGACCGTCGCGGGCATGCCGAGAGTGTTCCGTGCCGCGGGGCGCGAGGCAACGAGGCGCGCGCCGGCATCGATCGTTTTCGGACGGTCGCGGCGGGGGCCGCGCGGGGTCTGCTAGGCTCTCGCGCGAGGTCCCCCATGCTCAGCCGATTCCAACGCGGGCCCCGCGCCCCTCGTCTCGTCCTCGGTCTGTTCGCGCTCGCGCTCGCCGCGGGCTGCGTCGCTTCCGACGTTCCGCCGGCACCCGCCCCCGCGGCGGCTGCGCGCGCCGACGCGCCGGCCGCGAAGGAGAAGCGGATCGAGGCCGCGCCCGCCGCGAAGCCGGCCGCGAAAGCGAGCGATGTCGAGCGCGTGCTCGCGCTCTCGTTCGAGGACAACCGCGTCCAGGAGCACCTGCGCTACCTCTCCAAGGAGATCGGTCCGCGCCTGACGGGCTCGAAGCGCTACGACCGCGCCGCGGAGTGGTGCCGTCAACAGCTCGCGGCGTGGGGCCTCGACGCGCGCCTCGAGAAGTGGGGCGAGTTCCCCGTCGCGTTCGACCGCGGTCCGAGCCACGGCCGGATCGTGGCGCCGGTGCAGCAGGACCTCGTGTTCCTCACCGCCGCGTGGACGCCCGGCACGAACGGGCCCGTGCGCGCCGCGGCCGTGCTCGAGCCGCAGGACGAAGCCGGGCTCGATGCGCTCAAGGGCAAGCTCGCCGGGGCGTGGTTCGTGCGGCGCTCGCCGCGGCCCGAGGGCAAGTTGCGCCGTGCGATCGACGACGCGTGCGAAGCCGAAGGCGTCGCGGGCTTCGTCTCCAGCGCGCGCGGGGAGCTGCTCGTCATGGCGGGCAACCACACCGTCAAGCTCGACAAGCTGCCGAAGCACGTGCGCGTCACGCTCCGCGTCGACCAGCACAAAGCGCTCGTCGAGCGGCTCGTGCAGGGGGAGCCCGTCGAGCTCGAGTTCGACGTGAAGAACGAGTTCGCGCCCGGCCCGGTGCCGTGCTTCAACGTCGTCGCGGACCTGCGGGGCACCGAGAAGCCCGACGAGTACGTGGTCGTCGGCGGTCACCTCGACAGTTGGGACGGCGCGGAGGGCGCGCAGGACAACGGCACGGGCGTCTCGACCGCGCTCGAGGCCGCGCGCCTGCTCACCGCGGCGGGCGTCCAGCCGAAGCGCACGATCCGCTTCGTGCTCTTCGGCGGCGAAGAGCAGGGCCTGTTCGGCTCCGAGGCGTACGTGAAGGACCACGAGGACCTGCTCGCGAAGACGAGCGTCGCGCTGATCCACGACGGCGGGGGCACGCCGCTGCAAGGCATCGCGCCGGACTACCGTATGTTCCCCGACTTCGAGGCGGTCTTCGCGCCGCTGCGCGCGTCGAAGACGCCGTTCGAGTTCACCGTGCGCGAGGTCGACGCGCTCTCGAACTCGGGCGACTCGGACCACGCTCCGTTCCTCCGCGCCGGCGTGCCCGCGTTCTTCTGGGAGCAGAGCGAGGACGGCTACGAGCGCGTGCACCACACGCAGTACGACACGTTCGAGACCGTCGATCCGAAGTCGCAGGAGCACTCCGCGCGCGTCGTCGCCGTCGCGGCGCTCGGCTTCGCGAACCTCGACCACCTGATCGACCGCGGCGCGCTGCAGGACCAGAAGCCCGCTCCGCGCCGCCGCATGGGCGTGCAGCTCGACGGCGCGAAGGTCACGGAGGTCACGCCCGACGGCAAGGCCGAGAAGGCAGGGCTCCAGGCGGGCGACCTCGTCCTCGCGATCGACGGTCGGACGGTGAAGTCGCAGGGCGAGGTGGTCGCCGAGCTCCAGCGCGGCGGTCCGAAGAAGACGTTCCGCGTCCAACGTGGGACGGCGGAGGTCGAGGTCGTCCTCGACTACACCGGTGATTCCGGCGAACTCGAGCGCGCCGAGCGCGCGCGTCGCAAGGCGGAGTGGCTCGAAGCCCACCCGCGCCCGCCGCCGGCGAAGTAGCCGAACTCGCGCGCCGAGGCGCGGCGCGACCCGCGCGCTCGCCCGAGAACGATCGGCGGGCTCAGCGCGCTCGCGCGCGGAGGGCAGACCTTCCGACCGCGCGCCGCGGACGGCCCCGCGCGGCGGTGCGCTGCGCGAACCGCGTTCGCGCCCGTGTCGGCTCCTGCGCGCTTGCGGCCCAGTGGCGAGGAAGGCGGACGTTTCCGCCCTTCCCCACGTGGACCCCGGAATCGACCCCGGATCCTCCCGGAGGAACATGCGGACCACGACACCGCGTTCTTGCGCGCCACGCCGACTCGCGCGCCCTGCGGCGCCCGTCGCGCACGCCGCGCCGCGCCGCGCTCGGCCTCGCCGCGCTCGCCGTCGGCGCGCTCGCTGCCTGCGGCGGCGGAGGCGGCGGCGGCTCGAGCGGCAGCGGCTCCGGTGGCGGCTCGAACGCGCCTGATCTCGTGCCGGAACAGCTCGCCTTCACGCCGGCTCAGGCCGACGCGGGCACCTCGATCAGCGTCTCGGACACGCTCGCGAACGTCGGCACGTCGGCGGCGGTCGGCCCGCGCGTGGGCGTCTACCTGTCGACCGACGCCGTGGTGACGACCGCAGACCGCCTGCTCGGCTCGCGCACGATCCCCCGCCTCGAGCGCGGTGAGCGCGCGACGGGCGGTGGCTCGATGACGATCCCCGCGAACCTCGCCGCGGGCACGTACTGGATCGGCGCGATCGCCGACGACCTGGCCACGATCGCGGAGTCGTCGGAGACGAACAACGTGCGCGTCGCGACCGCGACGTTGACGGTCCGACCCGCGCAGCTGCCCGACCTCGAGCCCGTCTCGATCTCCGCGACGCCGCTCGCCGTCGTCGCGGGCGGTCCGATCGACGTCAGCGACACGGTGCGGAACACCGGCGTGGTCGCGGCGGGGGCGTTTCAGGTCGCCGTCTACCTTTCGCAGGACGCGACGGTGACCACGCAGGACGTGCTGCTCGGCGTGCGCCCCGTCGCGAGCCTCGCGTCCGGGGCGTCGTCGAGCGCGGGCGACACGCTCGCGATCCCGCCGACCACGACGGCGGGGACGTGGTGGGTCGGCGTCGTCGTCGACGCGCAGGGCCAGGTGGGGGAGAGCGATGAGGCCGACAACGTGCGTGTCGCCGCGAACCCCGTGCAGGTGAGCGTTCCGCCGCGACCGAACCTCGTCGTTCAGTCTTTCACGTTCACCCCCGCGTCCATCGACAGCGGGTTGTCGATCGACGTGTCCGACACGGTCGCGAACGTCGGCCCCGGCGCGGCGATCGGGTTCGACGTCGAGGTGTTCCTCTCGACCGACGCGAACGTGACGCGCGACGACGTCTCGCTCGGATTCCGCTCGCTCGCTGCGCTCGCTTCCGGCGCGAGCGACACGGGGGGCGGGGCGCTCACGATCCCGATCGAGACGGCAGGCGGCACCTATTGGCTCGGAGCGATCGCGGATTCCGAGCTCGTCGTCCCCGAGGTGAACGAGGCGGACAACGTGCTCGTCGCGACGAGCTCCATCGTCGTCACCGTGCCGCCGCGGCCGGACCTGGTGCCCGAGGCGCTTTCGTTCACGCCGTCGACGGCGGACACGACGCTCGGAACCGTGCTGACGGTCAACACGACCGTCCGCAACGTGGGCGTCGTGCCCGCGACCGCGTTTCGCGCTGGCGTGTACCTCTCCGCCAACAACGTCGTCTCGACCTCGGACGTCTTGCTCGCATCGCGCGACGTCGCCGGACTCGCCGTCGGCGAGAGCTCGACAGCGCCGATCAGCGCGACCGTGCCGGCGGGGCTCGGCGCGGGGACGTACTTCGTCGGCGTCGTCGTGGACGACCTGCAGTCGCAGTTCGAACTGCGCGAGTCGAACAACGCGCTCCTCGCGCCGGGGATGCTCGACGTGATCGCGTCGCCGCTGCCGCAGCCGGACCTCGTGGTGCAGACCGCGAGCTACACCCCGCACTCCCTCCTGCCCGGAGGATCCGTGCAGGTCGTCAACGAGGTCCGCAACCAGGGCACGTTGTCCTCGGCCGCGTTCCAGGTCGGCATTTACCTGTCGACGGACGACGTGATCGCGACGGACGACGTGCGCATCGGCTCGCGCACGGTGTTCCAACTCGGGATCAACTTCGGTTCCGCCTCGAGCGCTCCGTACACGGTGCCGGCGACGCTCGCGCCGGGTACGTACTACCTGGGCGTCGTCGCCGACGACCAGGCGCAGGTCGCGGAACTCGCGGAGGCGAACAACGCGCTGCGCGCTTCGGGCACGCTCGTGGTCGTCGCGCCGCCTGTGCCCGAGCCCGACCTCGTGCTCGACGCCGCGAGCTTCACGCCAGGCTCCGCCGCACCGGGAGAGACTCTGAACCTGGAGGCCACGGCTCGCAACCAGGGCGACCTCGACGCGGGCGCGTTCCGCGTCGCGTTCTACGCGTCGACGGACGACGTCGTCGACGCTCAAGACGTGCTGCTCGGCTACCAGACGGTCTCGGCCCTCGCGACCAACGAGTCCTTCGTCGGTGTCTTCGGCGTGCAGGTGCCCGCGAGCCTCGCGCCGGGCACCTACACGGTTGGCGCCATCGTCGACGACGTGCAACTCGTGACCGAGGGCAGCGAGTCGAACAACACCAGGCTCGCGACGGGCACGCTCACCATCCCTTGATCCACGCTCCGCACGGAGACTCGCCATGCACGCCCGCCGACTCGGACTCCTCGGTCTCTGGTTCCTGACGCTCGCGCTCCTCGCGTGGGCCGTCGAGCCCGACCGCTCCGCGCCCCCGGCGCCGGCGTGGGACGCCACGACCTTCTCCAGTCGGCTCACGGGCCGCGGGGAGGTGCGCCTCGAGGCGCGTGAGGGCGGCTACTCGTCCGCGTTCGCGCCCCGATCCCACGGTTATCGGCCGCGGGGCCCGCGGGCGGAGGACGGGCCGGGGCTGCGCCCGGCGGACCGCCCGAGCCGGGGCGACGATCCGACCTCCACCCACTGACCGGCCGCCCGACCCTGCAGGCCGGTGGGGGCGAGCGCGAAAAATGGGGGGCACCTCACGGAGACGGGGAACCGGAAGTGCTTGGGGGCTCGCAATCTGTGGGATTGCGACTTCATGGCTGGGCCTTCGTCGGGCCCTGACCCGTCGCTGATCTCCGCTTCGCCGGAGAAACTACGCTCTCCACGGGCTGCGGTTCCCCCGCGTCGGCCAAGGCCGACGTCCACCCTCGGAACCGCTCGTCGCCCGATCGGCATCGACTCAGGAAAGCGAGTTCTCTCCATGCGATTCACATCGACCCTGCTTCCGTTCGTGAGCTGTAGCGCCCTGGGCGCAACGGCCTTCGCCCAAGACAGCGTCTCCAAGCTGCACGCCCTGCCCGGCGATGCCGTCGACGGACGCGCCACCGCCGAACAGGTCAACGACTACGTCGTCGACCAGACGATCGTGCGCGGCTCCTGGGGCACCGTGTTCGGCGTCGCGCCGATCGTCAAGGCGAGCCTCGAGCGCACCACGCAGCAGCAGTTCTTCACCGCGCTCGGCGGCGCGCAGTACCTCTCGCAGGACTTGAAGTCCGGCGTGCCCTTCGCGCGCTCTAGCTACAGCGCGTGGAGCGCGCAGGGCTTCGGCGTGAACGACGACATCGCGCGCAACGACCCCGGCACGCCGACGCCCGCGACCGGGCTCACCGGCTTCCAATTCGGCGCCGTCACGAGCGACTTCGTGCCCGCGAACACGACGTTCGGCACGGCGAACCTGGCCAACGTCGTCGGCGCGCTCGTGAACTTCACGAACGACAAGCCGTCGCGTCTCTACGTCTCGCGCGTCGTCGCGGCGAGCAACGCCACGACCGAGACCTGCGGCCTCGCCGCGTTCGGCATGGGCTCGATCGACGCCGACGGCAACGTGCACTTCCGCGTCGACGGGAACGGCTCGTCGTCGGCCGTGACGTGCCCGACGGCGCTCCCCGCGTCCGGCAACAACAACTGGGCGTACCGCGTCAACCTCGCGGCGCGCTCCGCGGGTGCGCAGAACGTGATCAGCAACACGGGCCCGTCCGACATCCCCGCGACCACGACGCTGCTCTCGAACGTCGCTACGCACAGCTGCCCGACGGGCGTGCCGCAGTCGGTCGCCACGCGCCCGATCTACCTGGCCCCGAACTTCGCGAAGCAGTACGCCTTCGAGAGCTCGGCCGGCGTCGTGACGAACACCCTCGGCCACTACGCCGCCGGCGTGGTCGACCACCGCGGCATGATCGGCTTCCGCGCCGGTAACGTCGCGCACCTCGGCGCCAACTCGATCGGCGTGTGCGGCGTCCTCGGCAAGGCGACGCTCGGCAGCGCGGACGGCGCGCCCTACGTCAACCTGTGGGGCATCGACGCGAACGGCAACGTGACGGGCACGCGTGCGCTGCAGCTCCCGCCGACGCTCGCGCTCCCCGGCGTCATCACCGACCCCGACCAGCCGACGTGGAGCACCACGAACGTCGCCGGTCCGTCCGAATCGACCACTACCACAGCCAGGTCGCATTCCAGGGTGGGAGCTCCCAGGTCGCGATCGGCCAGGACCAGCAGGGCAACCTGATCGTCGCCGCGGTCGTGTACTACGGCCTCGTCTACACGACGCCGCCCGCGCTCACCGGCCACACGCAGGAACCGAACAACTACATCGCGGTCGCGCGCATCGACCCGACGGGGACGACCGTGAACTGGAGCGTCGCCGCGTGGACGCAGCAGACGACGGCGCCGGTCTTCTCGGACGGCAAGGCGATCTACCAGAACGGCACGACGGTCATCGGCCGCCTCACGGGGGCCTTGTTCGGACCGGCGATGTCGGCGCCGATGATCGACTCGGTTGGCAACATCTACTTCCTCGCGGGCATCGAGCTCAGCGGCCCGACGCCCACGACGACGACGGGTCTCCTCCGCGCCGTCTACGACTCGACGACCTTCAGCTACAAGCTCGAGCTCGTCACCAAGGTCGGTGACGTGCTCCGCGGCCGCAACTCGGCCACGAACTACCTGATCCGCTTCCTCGAGGTCGCGGACTCGAACTCGGTCGGTTCGGGCACGGCCTTCTCGGGCAACATCGCGCCCTACGCCTTCAAGGGCCAGAGCACGACGGGGATGCAGGTCACCGACTCGCGCACGCTGGGCGGGCTCGTCGTCCACGCCTCGATCCTGTACGACGTCAACAACGACGGCCTCTACGAGCGCTCGGTCGGCTCGGGCGGCATCCCGACGAGCCCGGACGAGGACTACGAAGTGCTCCTCTATCTGTCGTCCGCCACGGACATCAACGCGAACAGCATCCCGGACGACGCCGAAGTCGCCGGCACGCCGTTCTGCGCCGGGGACAACCTGGACCCGAACGTCACGACGGACTGCCCGTGCGCGAACTTCGGCACGGCCGGCAACGGTTGCGCGAACTCGGTCAACGCGGCCGGCGCGAACCTCGCGGTCAGCGGCATGGCGAACCCGGACTCGGCGGTCCTGCTCGGCACGGGCATGCCTGCGACGGTGAGCTGCATCTACCTGCAGGGCGACGCGCTCACCGATGTCGTGTTCGGCGACGGCGTCCGTTGCGCGGGCGGAACCCTGCTGCGTCTGCGCACGAAGGCCAACGTCGGCGGTGCGTCCTCGTTCCCCGACTCGACCGACACGGTCAGCCTTTCGGTCCGCGGCGGCGTCGTCCCGGGTTCCGGAACGGTGCGGTACTACCAGACGTACTACCGCAACTCGGCGGCGCTCTTCTGCCCGCCCGCGACCTTCAACACCACGAACGGCATCGTGATCACCTGGTGATCGCGGTCCGCTGAGGGCGCACGCGACGCGGGCGTCGGACCGACCCGGTCCGGCGCCCGCGTCCTTTCGTGCGTGTCGTTCGCGCGGTTCGCGCGGCTTGGGCCGCGGACCGCGCGGTGTTCACGGGGTCGTGTCGCCGAGCTCGCCGAGCGGGAGCAGGTCTCCGTTCGTCTGCGAGCACCACTCCCACGGGAGGTCGGCGACGGCGTAGGTCTCGCCGCGCTCCACGAGCACCGCGAGGAACGCCGGGTCAATGATCGCGGTCTGCGCCGACGTCGCGATGACGCCGTCGATGCGCATCCAGCCCGTCTCGCGCGTGCCGAGGCCCAAGACCTCCTCCGGGTCGTGAACCGTGCCGAGCAGGACGGAGTTGCGGAACGCGCCGTTGATCGAGCCCAGCGTCGGCTTCGCCCAACACTGGAAGGTGTACTGCGCGAAGAGCGCGTCCTCGTTGTCGTTGAAGATCTGCAGGCCGACGGTGGTCGTGAACGCGGCTCCCCGGTGAGGTTCACGAGCACGAGCAGGCTCCCCGCGGCGTTGCCGCCGAGCTGACCCAGGAACCGCGGAACGAGCAGCACGTCCGGTGCGGGGTCGTACTCGCGCGCGTTCAGGTCGCGCACGCCGTCCGCGTCGAGGTCCGTCAGCGCGCCGTCCGGCTGCGGGATCGCCTTGAACGCGACGGCGTTCATCGAGTAGTCGAGCATCTCGAACCCGTCGAGTACCAGCGCGGATCCGATGAGCCAATTGAAGCTGATCGGCAGCCCGCGCTGCGACTTCGCGAACGCCCAGGCGTAGCCGCGCGCGTCGCCGCCGATGTGCGCCGAGCTGACCACGGTAAGTGTGTCGCAGGGCGACAACGACGTGGTGCGGTTCGTCTCGAGACAGTTGCGCGAGTCGATGTAGACGAACTCGACCTGCACGGGCGTGCCGCCGATCCCGCACGACGTGTTCGTGACCGTGAGGAGCGTCAGCATCCCTTCGCGGTTGTCGTACTCGGGGAACACGAGCAAGCTCGCGCCGCGCGCGCGCTCCACCGTGTTGCACGTGCACTGGTCCGGGATGCCGTCGTGATCGTTGTCCGTGAGCACGCCGCTCGCGAAATCGCAGGCGTCCGGAATGCCGTTGTCGTTGCAGTCTTCGCCGACGACTTCGCACTCGTCGGGCAGGCCGTTCGCGTTGCAGTCGGTGCTCGATCCGCTCGAGACGTCGGTGGAGTCGAGGATGCCGTTGTGGTTGCAGTCGGGGAAGAAGGGCGGCTCGTACTGGTACGTGATCGTCACGCGCGCCGAGGCCCGCTGCTGGAAGTTCACGACCAGGTTGCCCGAGCCCGTGGCGCTCGACGTCCCCGACGCATTGACCGTGAACAGGATGTTGCCGTTGCCCACGAAGAGGGCCTGATCCACGGGATTCAACGGGAGCGTCGGAACGAACCCGCCGTTCAGGTTCGCGTCGATGCCGGCGATCGTGCGTCCGGAGGTCCCGCCGAAGTCGAGCACGCCGTCGTAGGCGGAGACGGTCTCGCTCGTGTGGTACGTCGGGTTCAAGTTGACCAGCGTCGCCTGCGTGTCGGGACGCCGCAGCCGCAAGTTCGCGGAGAAGTCGGTGGCGATCGTCGCGGGTTGCGGGTCCCGATTCTCGAAGCGCGCGGTCCCCTCGATGTGTCCGTCGAGCACGACCTCGATCCCCTGCAAGGTGCCCAGCGCGGGGTTGAAGCGTGGGAGCGGCGCGACCTGCGTCCACGTCGTGGTCTGCAACGTCAGGTCGACGGAATGGGTCAGGCTGTCCGCCGCGGCGCCTCCAGCGAGGCCCAGGACGCACGGCAGGACGAAGGCGCTGACGCGCCCGATGCGGATGCCCGGCATGGTGTCTCCTCCAGTCCGAAACTCGGCGCGGGACGCTCGCGAAGGAGCGCAGCTCACGCCGCGCGCGATGATCGCACGGGGGCGGTCCGCCCGCAATTTGCAACTTCGAAAAATGGGAAATCGTTTCCCGAGGCGGCGCTCCTCCCGCGATTCGAGGCCCCCGTGCGCGGCGGCGGTGTGCGGCGCGCGACGTACGGTGTCTCGCGCGCAGACCTCTTGCTCGAGAAACGCAGCGGGCGGAGCGTTCTCGCTCCGCCCGCTGATCCAGGGCTGCCGGCGCTGGGCCGGCAGCTTCGACCGCGCTCAGCTCACTGGTCGCCGAAGAGGCTCGTGGGCAGGAGGTCGCCGTTCGACTGCGTGCAGAGTTCCCACGGCAGGTCCGCGACGGAGTACGGCGCGAGGCGCTCGATGAGCACCGCGTAGATCGCCGGATCGGCGATCTCCGCCTGCGTCGAGCGAGCGAGGAGGCCGTTCACCTTGAACCAGCCCGATTCGTGCTCGGGGAGGCCGAGGATCTCGTTCGCCGCGTCACCGGTGCTCGCGAGGAACTCCTGCGTGAACACGTTGTTGATCTGCGACAGGCGCGGGTCTTCCCAGCAGTAGAAGGTGTACTGGGCGGAGAAGACCTCTTCGTTGTCGTTGAAGATCAGGAAGTCGACGTCCGTGGTGAACGCCGTGCCGCCCGAGAGGCCGATGAGCACGAGACGGCTCGTGAACGGACCCTTGCGGTTGCCGGCGTCCTGCCCGAGGAAGCGCGGGATCAGGAGCTCGTCCGGAGCTTCGTCGTACTCCGCGCCGTCGAGGTCGCGAATGTGGTCGCCATCGACGTCCGTGTCGGCGCGTTCCGCCCCGATGCCGCGGAACACGAGCGCGCTCAGACCGTCGTCGAGCGAGTTGATCGGGCTCATGAACATCTCTTCGCCGATCAGGTGGTTGAACACGATCGCCTTGCCGGTCGCCGCGTTCTTCGCGAACACGTACAGGTAGCCCTGCTCGTAGTTCGGGTTGTCGTAGCCCGTCCACAGCGTCAGCGTGTCGCAGGCCGACAGGTGGCGCGTGCGGTTGGTCTCGAGGCAGGGGAGGTCCGTGTGGCCCGGGCCGAAGCGGCCGATGTAGACGAACTCCACGTCGACACCGCCGTCGACCTCGTCGCAGTTCGTGTTCGTGACCGTGACGAGCGTGACCTGCCCGCCGCGGTTGTCGAACTCGGGGAAGAGGAGGAGGCTGCCCGGGGTCCGGCGGTTCAGTTCCTTGCAGTCGGGGCACGGCGTCTTGTCGCAGTCGTCCGGCGTGCCGTCGTGATCGCAGTCGGGCTCGCACGCGTCCGGGATGCCGTCGGCGTCGCAGTCGGGTTCGCACTCGTCCGGCACGCCGTTGTGGTTGCAGTCCTGGCTCGTGCCGTTCTGGATGTCCGTGTCGTCCGGGACGTCGTTCTGGTTGCAGTCCGGCGCAAAGAGGTACGTGACCGTCACGACCGCCGACGCGCGGCTCGTGAAGGCGAGCGTCAGGTTGCCGGCGCCGCTTCCCGTCGACTGACCGACGGCGATGACCGGCAGCGTCACGGAGCCCGGGTTGCCCGCCGGGCCGGTGAAGAGCACGCACTCGGCGACCGGGCAGGTGAAGGACTGCGACTGGGTCACCGTCCCCGCGAGGTTGGGGTAGCTCTTGCCCGAGGCCCCGGCGAAGTCGAGCGTCCCGTCGAACGACGTGGCGCTGTCGACGGTGGTGACCGAGGGCTCCGCCACGAGGAGCGGAGACGTGTCTTGCCGCTGGAGCTCGATGTGCGTCGCGAAGGTCATGGTCACCACGGCCGGCGCGGCGTCCTGGTTCTCGAAGGCGGCCGTGCCCTCGTTGTGCGCTTCCAGCGTCAGCACGACCGCCTGGAGGTCGCCCAGGGCAGGGTCGAAGCGCCCCAGCGTCACCGTTTGCTGCCAGTTGGTCGTGGTCAGCGGCACCGTGTCGGAAAAGCTCAGCTGCCCGGCCTGGGCGATGCCCGTGAGGAGGGCGCTGGCGACGAGGGCCGAGAGGTTCGTCCCGTGGTTCGTTCTCGAAAGCATGGCAAGTCCCGGTTGTGGATCGAGGCGCTTCGGAGTCCGGCCGCAGGCCTGGACAGCGCAGGAAGGTGCATTCCCCGATGGGGGATCCCCGGCGGTCGACGCCGATCTCGGCGCGGCCCGCAGAAGAGAATTCAGGGTCGCCACAGGGGGCTGTTCTGTCAAGGGTCGCAGCAAATAAAAGTTCCTAGATTGTGGCGTGTTGCGGCAGGGCATCGTAGGACCTCAGCGCGACGTCGCCGGTCCCGAGGCAGTGCAGCAGTTGGTTGTAATCGATTGTGATCAAGCTGGTTAAGGCGGACATCAAGGATGGCATCTTCGCGGGGGGGGCTCGATCGACACGTCCGAGCACAACTGCAAGTTGGTTTAAACGCGGGTTGATCTCGGGTGGTTCATGGACCTCGGCGAAGAAATAGGAAGTCCTTTCCGGGGCGAGGTTCCGCACCCGTTTCCGGTGGCCCCGGGGCCAGGCAGGGGCATACTTGCAGCGCTGCACCGCGCTCCTCGTCCTCCACACCGTGGGGGCCGCCCTGGCTTCGAGCCCGCACCCGAACACCGCCTCATGAAGTCGCGCCTACTGAGCCTCACCCTGCTCTCCCTTCTCACCGCCTGCGGGACCCAATGCTCCCAGCCGGCGGGGCCAGACCCCGCACCCTCGGCGCGCACCCTTCAGTCGGCCGAGGCGCTGATGAAGAAGCGTGAGCTCGATCCCGCCGCCGAGATCCTTCAGGAGCTCACGCGGGACCCGGCGGCGGAGGCGCTCGTGTTCCAGCGGTTGGCCGAGATCTACGTGGCGCGCAACGACCTGCCCAAGGCCGTGAAGACGCTGCGCGATGGCCTCGAGCGTGCAGGGAAGCGCCCGGAGCTCAGCCTGCTCCTGAGCCGCATCTACCTCAAGCTCGAGCAGTTCAAGGACGCCCAGGCCGCGCTCGAGCGCGCGCGCGCGGACGGCGCGGCGGACAAGGACGTCGCGATGCTGCTCGGCACGTGCCTCGGCCACCAGAACGACTTCGCGGGCGCGGAGCGCGAGTTCCAGCGCGCGCTCGAGGCGGGGTACGAGCCGAAAATCGTGAAGTACAACCTCGCGCTCATCCTCGTCCAGCGCGGTGAGTACGTGCGCGGGAAGGAGCTGCTCGAGGCGGCGCTCGCGATCGAGCCGCAGTGGCCCGAGGCGCGGCGCGAGCTCGCGCACGTCGTGCTCCTTTCGCAGAAGGATCTGGCGAGCGTGAACCAAGCGCTCGACGTGCTCATCGACGTGAAGGACCAGCTGAAGGACGACTGGCACGTCTTCGAGTACATCGGCGACGCCTGGCTGCTCCTCGGTGACTATGACGCGTCGATCGCCGCGTATACGGACGCGCTGCGACTGGGGCGCAACCCGAAGAGCGTGGAAGAGAAGTACGTCGTCGCGAAGAAGAAGCAGAAGGAGAAGGCCGAGGCGGCCTCGGCCGCGGGGGGCGCTCCGCCCCGCTAGTCGGCTCCGTCCGCTCCCGATCGTTCGCCCGCGGCGTGTGGAAAGAACTTCCACGCGCCGCGGTGCTTTCGTGGGCAAAAGCGCGCGTTTCGTCCATGATTCGGGCGGTCGCACGCTTCCCTGTGAATTTCGAGGCAGCTCGATTTCTCCCGCACCTCGAAGTCGGGATACGGTTCCCGTGGAAACCAGAGATCCCCTCGTCCCCAGGCATCACGACCGGCTCCCGACGGCTTCCCCGCCGCGCAGTCGGTCCGCTTCCGCATCGCGCCTCCTGCATGCGGTTGGCTCGGGCGCGAGCACCCCAGTTCTCCCAACGACAGACAGAAGAGTGATTTCATCATGACGAACAACGCCGGCAAGCAAGGGAGCGCTCTGCGCCTCTTCCGCGGGCTCATCGGATCCGCGCTGGTCCTCGCTGGACTGGTCGCGGCCGGTTGCGGCGGCGGCGGTGGCGGAGGCTCGAACTCAAGTCGCGTCCAACTGAGCTCGATCTCGCCCAACACGGGACCGTTCATCGGCGGTCTCGAGGTCACGCTCAGCGGAGCCAACTTCACGAACCCCGGTGGTGGGCCGACGACGGTCCTCATCGGCGGCCAAGCGTGCACGAACGTGGTGACCGTCGACGACGCGACGATCACGTGCGTCACGCCGGCCGGTACGCCGGGCGCTCGCGCCAGCGTGCAGGTGATCGCGGAACGGGGTACCGCACAGCTCGTGAACTCCTTCCGCTTCTTCGAAGCGGTTCCCGTCCGCAGCGACCTGAACGGGGACGGCATCGCCGACCTGATCGTGGCCTCGCCGCTCGACGACGCTGCCGGCCAGGACGCGGGCGCGGTGCTCGTGTTCTTCGGCAGCAACGAGCCCATCGGCCTCGTCGACCGCACCGCGGCGAACGCGGACGTGCGACTGCTCGGCCAGAACGCGCGCGACAACTTCGGGGCCAGCGTATGCGCCGGCGACGTGGACGGCGACGGCCAGGACGACCTCGTCATCGGGGCGAACCTCGCCGACAACGGCGCCGTGGTCGATGCGGGCGCGGTCTACGTGTTCCACGGCCCGCTCGTGGCGGGAACGACTTTGCCTGCGATCGCTGCGGCCGTTCGCCTCACGGGTGAGACGGCCTTGGCCGGCGACCGCTTCGGCTCGGTCGTCGATCTCGGCGACGTCGACGGCGACGGAGTCCTCGACGTCTGCGCTTCGGCGCCCTGGCACGATCGCGGGAACCCGGCGCTCGATCCGACGGCGCTCGACACGGGTTGCGTCTACATCTTCGACGGTGGCGAGGCGCTCTCGTCGCGCAATGCCGCGCAGGCCGACTACAAGCTCGATGGCGAGCGGCGTCAGGACCGGCTCGGCAGCTCGATGGCCTTCGGCGACTTCGACGGGGACGGCGTCATGCAGATGGCGGTCGGCTGCCCGCTGAGCGACCCGAGCACGCCCGTGCTGCTCCAGAACGCGGGCTGTGTCTACGTGTTCCCTTGCGGGGCTTCGATCCCGAGCGGAAGCGTCGGTGTCGCCCCGGTCGTGATCACCGGCGAAGCGCTGGAAGACCAGTTCGGCTCCACGCTCGCTGTGGGGGACGTCGACGGCGATGGTCGCGATGACCTTCTCGTCGGCGCGCCCTCGAACGACTACTACGAGTACGACGGCGGCCGGGTCTACGTCTTCCGCGGCGGTGCGGGCTTCGCTTCGCGCGAGGCGCGTCTCGCGGACATCAAGCTCTCGGGCATGGCCACGCACAACTCGTTCGGCCAGTCCCTGCGCGTGACCGACCTCGACGGCGACAACGTGTTCGACCTCCTCGTCGGTGCGCCGCACGCGGACTACCTGAACGACGGCAACGGACGCGCCTACCTGTTCTACGGCCGTCCTGACCTGTCCGATTCCGTCGCGGTCGACGCCGATGCCATGTTCAACGGCGAGAACGCGCAGGACGATCAGCTCGGCACGGCGCTCTCGGTCGTCGACATCAACGGCGACCACATCGCGGACCTGGTGATGTCGGCCGCGCGCAATTCGCTCGGCGCCGGACGCGTCTATCTGTTCCTCTCTCCGACCCTGGGACAGCACCTCGCCGCGAGCGCGGACGTGCAGTACTCCGGTGCGCAGGCGGAAGGCCTCTTCGGAGCCGCGGTCGCCGAAGGTCAGTGACCTCTCCAAGGCGATCGTCCGACCGCGAGGGCGCTCCATCCGGGGCGCCCTCCGGCGTTCTCCAGGGAGGGAGCGCGAAGGTACTCGCTCGTGTTGTGAGTCACGGCACGTCTCACGGACAGCGCGGGAGCCTCGGCGTGAGTTCGTGGAGCACGTTCTTCGCGAGGGCGCGCCGGCGTCGACCGGTTGGGAAAAGCGACGACGCGCACCGAAGCACGCGTCGTCGAGGGCTCGATCTCCGGGCGCTCGCGCGCCACGTACTCACTTCCAGAGCTCGGCGCGGTTCAAGAACGCGCGGATCCCGCCGGCTTCCGGGTGCTCCTTCGTCGCCGGAATGGAGACCGCGACATCGGGCAGCTTGTCTCCGTCGATGTCGCCGATCGCGATGCGGCCGATGCCGAAGATCCCCGGCAGCCGTCCCTTCGGCGCAAAGCCGCCGTTTCCGTCGCCGAGGTAGAAGACGCCGCCGCATTCGAGGCTGAACACGAGCAGGTCCAGGTTGCCGTCGGCGTTGAAGTCGGCGCACGCGAGGTCGCGGTAGACCTCACCGCGCGGCAGGCCCGAGTCGACGTGCTCCCACGACTTCTTCTCGGCGTTCCAACCGTAGAGTCCGATCGTGTCGAAGGTCTCGGGTTTCTGCAGCGGATCGGGCACGAGACAGGCTGCGACCTCGATCGGCTTCCCCTTGCGGAACGTACCGGTGCACAAGCCCGTGATCGAGTTCCCGATCGTCGGATTGGGCAGGCCGGCCGAGCGCTCCTCGAAGGTGAACGGAGTGCCCTGGCGGGTCATGTAGATCTTCATGCCGCGATTCGTCGTCGCCGCGATGTCATGGATCCCGTCTCCGTCCAGGTCCGCGAGCTCGATGCGCTGGCCGAAGGCCTTCGCGTCGATGATCTTGTCCGACTCGGGAAGCCGGCGGACGCCGCCCTTGCCATCTCCGAAGTACACGCTGATGCCGCCCTTGAAGTGGCCGAGCCCCACGACGTCGGGGTACGCGTCGCCGTTCAGGTTGCCGACGGCAATGTCGAGCATCAGGAACGGATTCTCGATCGGCGCCTCCGTGCGCAGCCAGTGGAGCTTTCCGTCGTCCGTCGCCTGGTCCTTCTCGTCGAGCGCGAGGACGTTGCGGTAGATGCGCAGCGCGTCCGTGTGCGCGGAGAGGAGCAGGTCCGTGCGGTGATCGCCGTCCATGTCCGCAGCGCGCGCCGGGCCGTATGCCATGTCGCGCGGGAGTCCGCCGACGTCCTTCTTCGGCCCCTCGATGCAGCGCACCCAGGGCCCCTTCGCGGGCGACACCCACGTGCTGTAACCGTCCTCCTCGCGGTTCGAGGCCACGAGGTCCGCGCGGCCATCCCCGTTGAAGTCGTGGAGCAGCGGATAGCCGCGCCACGTGCCCGACTGGGGGAGTCCTTGCGAGACCTCGGTGAAGGCGAGTTCGGGGTGGCGCGGCTTGAAGACGACGCGCTTTTCCTTGTCCTTGAAGATGTCACTCGGATCGGTCTGCTGGACGTTCGCCTTGGGCGGCGGAAAGGGCGTGTTCTGGGCCTGCGGAGTGGCTTGCGCAGGCTGCACTTCGTGGCTGGTCGCGCGCGCGCCATCGCACCCGGCCGCTCCCGCGAACGCGATCACGAGCGCGGCGGGGCCGGCGAGGGGAGCGTGGAGGGGGAAGGGCTTTCCTAGCTTCATGGCGGGACGTCTCGAGACGGGTCGGAGGAGGGGCGTGCGTGAGGCCGGATGGATGGACCGCGTCACCAGGAATCGGCCGGAACGAGGCTCGAGCCTCACGGAAACTCGGGTCTGGCGCGGCAGGCTACGTAGGGTGCTCGAAGCACGCGAGCCCGAGGGGGTACGAATTCCCTTCCTCGTGCTCCGGACTCGGATTGGATCCGAACGCAGTGGCCGGTGAATTCCCTCCTGCATTGGACGCGGCCCCGAAAATGCGAGATCCTATGGTGTGCAGCCTGGGCTGGTCCCATCCCTTGGGATCGGAGCCTCCCCGTGCTGCGTCCCTTGTGTGCCTTGGACTGGCCATTTCGGCCAGCCGATCCCCAAGTACCTAGGCTCCTCCTTCAACCCGAGTTCGCATCATGAGCATCAACAAGTTCGCCCTCACGGGCATGATCGCCCTGGCCAGCCTGGGAATGGCTTCCAAGGCGATGGCCAATGGCCGCAACCCCGGCAGCCTTCTCCTCTTCCCCGAGTTCGACAACCGCGGTGGGAACCTCACCCTCCTGACGGTCACGAACACGAACACGGGCGTCAACGCCGACGGTTCGGACGGCTCGATCAAGGTCGAGTTCATCTACATCGGCAAGTACGACCACTACGAGAACGAGCTGTACTGCCTCGAGTTCAACCGCACGGAAACGCTGACGGCGAACGACACGCTCAGCGTCCTGACGGACGTCCACAACCCCCAGCACGAGCAGGGCTACGTGTACGCGTTCGCCAAGGACCGCGTCACCGGCAAGGCCAAGGTGTTCAACCACCTCATCGGCAACCTGATGACGCTCGAGAGCTTCGAGTCGCTCGAGTACTCGATGAACCCGGTCGTTTTCAAGGGCATCGGCAACGCGCAGACGGGCGTGACCGACCTCGACAACGACAACGTGCGTGACCTCGACGGCGTCGAGTACGAAGCGGTTCCGGAAGAGATCCTCATCCCGCGCTTCATCGGCTCGGGCGATCAGTTCGACAGCGAACTGATCCTGATCGCCCTCTCCGGCGGCGCGGCGTTCCAGACGATCGCCGACTTCTGGGTGTACAACGACAACGAAGAAGCGTTCTCGGCCCAGTACCAGTTCCGCTGCTGGGATCGCGTCAAGCTCGATCGCATCAACGGCGTGTTCACGCAGGACTTCCTGAAGTACTCGACCAACCACGCGGCGAACGAAATCGTCGGCGCGAGCGAAGTCGAGTCCGGCTGGATGCGCGTCTACGGCGGCACGGCGTTCTCGAGCGCCGAGCAGATCCTGAACCCGGCAATCTACGCCGTGCTCGTCGAGCGCATCAGTGGCTACGGCGCCGCCGACCTGCCCTTCGAATCGGTCGCGACGCAGAACAACGGCGACCTCCTCCCGCGCGGCATCTTCGGTGACCCGAGCGGCGGCAACGGCGACAACCAGTGACCCTTCGGCGGGTCTCACGACCTGCCTCGGAATCACGAGCTAGTCTTGAGGGGCCGGGGAAACCCGGCCCCTCGCACATTCTCCGGCGGTACGTGTCCGCGCGCGAGAATCCCGGCCTGCGCACCCGCGCCCGGCCTTTCCGTTCCGTAGGCCCGCAACCGACGAACGCGTGCTTGCGCGCGTCGGCCTCCAACGACACCCTCGATCCGCACCCATGAAATCCCTCCAACTCCCGTCCGCGATCGCGCTCCTCGCGGGCGCCACGTTCTTCCTTCCCGGCTGCGACGTGAAGCCGACGCAGGCAGCACCCACCCCGGCGCCCGTCGCCGCCGTCCCGGCGAAGCCCGAGGCGACGCCCGAACGTCTGCTCGAACGCGCGAACGAGCGCTGGCAGAAGATCGTCAAGGCCGACTGGATCCAGGCCTACGACTACCTGTCGCCCGAGCAGAAGCGGCAGATGCCGATCAGTCAGTACCTGCAGAACAAGCAGAACCACCGCTACGAGAACCCGAAGCTCGGCGAGGTCCTGCGTTGCGACGGCACGGATGCGTTCCTGCGCATGACCGTGCTCTGGACGCCGCAGCACCCGAAGGTGAAGGAGGTCAAGCTCGAGCCGGGGCAGACCCTGACCCAAGACGTCGAGATGTACGAGTCCTGGCGCTGGGCAGAGGGGGACTGGACCTACGTCCGCGCGCAGCGGCCGGACGAGTTCTTCCAGGACCACCCCGAGTTCCTGCGCGGCGGCGAGGCGAAGGAGCCCGCGAAGACTGCCGAGCGCGAGGCCGCGGCCGGCAAGTGAGCGCCGCGGCGCGGGCTCTCGCGCTCGAAATCGAGCGGTCGAGGGCGCGCGCGTGGGCCGGTGCCTTCTGCGGACTGGCCCCAGCCTGCGAGGTACGGACCGGACGGTGACGCAAGTCGCCGTCCGTCCTCGTTTTGCGGCTTCCTAGAAAGGGCCTACGTTCGCGTGGGGGAGTGCGAGCGGGCCGCTCCCGGCCTCCGCGGGGCGCTCCGGAGCGACTCCCTTTTGGAAGTTTCTGCTTGCGGAAAGAGGTTCCAGGGTGATATGCATCTTCCTTGGAAACGCGCTCTGTTTTTGGCTTCCCCCGGGGACATCCCCGTGGGCGCCGGCAGGGTGAGCGGGGATCGCCGATCTCCGCGCCGTTCGAGCCGCGGGCTCGCCCGGTGTTTCTCGGGCAACCCTATCACCTGCGAGACTGCACCATGAGATTCCCCAAGTTCGCCCTGCTCGGCCTCGCCACGCTGGGCCTGGCCTCGAGCGCCCTGGCCAACGGCCGCAACCCGGGCAGCCTGCTGCTCTTCCCCGAGTTCGACAACCGTTACTCCCACCTGACCCTGCTGACCGTCACGAACACGAACACCGGCGTCAACGCCGATGGTTCGAACGGCACGATCAAGGTCGAGTTCGTCTACATCGGCCGCTACGGCACCGGTGGCGCGCAGCTCAACTGCCTCGAGACGAACCGCACGGAGACGCTGACGGCCAACGACACGTTGAGCCTCCTCACCTCGTACCACAACCCGAACCACGAGCAGGGCTACGTCTACGCGTTCGCGAAGGACGTCAGCACGGGCAAGGCGAAGGCCTTCAACTACCTGATCGGCAACCTGCTCACCCTCGAGAGCCTCGACCAGCTCGAGTACTCGATGAACCCGGTGGCGTTCAAGGGCTTCGGCAGCAACCCGGCCGGTGACACGGACGCCGACGGCGACAACGTGCGCGACCTCGACGGCGTCGAGTACGAGCCCGTCGCTGACGAGATCTACATCCCGCGCTTCATCGGTTCGAGCGTGCCGATGCACGCCGCGGTCCCCGGTCTCTACGACAGCGAGCTCCTGCTCCTCGGTCTCTCGGGCGGCACGCGCTTCGACACCGTCGTGAACTTCTGGGTCTACAACGACAACGAAGAAGCGTTCTCCGCTCAGTACCAGTTCCGCTGCTGGGATCGCGTCAAGCTGCGCGACATCAACGGCGTCTTCACGCAGGACTTCCTGCACAACTCGACCAACGACGCGCCCAACGAGATCATCGGCGCGAACAACGTCGAGTCCGGCTGGATCCGCGTCTACGGCGGCAACGCCTACTCGACGGCGGAGAACATCGACGACCCGGCCGTGTACGCGGTCCTCGTCGAGCGCATCGGCGGCTACGGAGCCGCGGACCTGCCGTTCGAGTCGGTCGCGACCCAGACGAACGGTGACCTGCTGCCCACGACGATCTTCGGCGATCCGTCGGGCAACAACCACGACAACCAGTGAGCCCATCCGGGCCACCAGGATCTCGCAGGGAACGGCTGGGGCCGAGCGGTGCACGCCGCTCGGCCCCTGCTTCTTTTCGCCGGTGCGTGCTCGGCTGGATCCCGGCCGCTAGCATGTTCCCGCACGGCCGTTCGAGTTCGTCATCGCACCGGGAGCTCTCACCATGAACATCGCACTGAGTCTCGTCTTCGTCGCTGGCGCCGCCGCCCTGGGAACGTGGGCCTGGGTCTCGGGGCCGGATGGAAATCGCACGGTCGAGGCCGCACCGAGCGCGTCCATCGCAAGCCCGGCTCCGCGCTTCGAACCGACGGAAGCACGGCTCGCCGAGCGCTCGCTCGCGCGCTGGAACGTCGTGTCGCGGCGATTGGATCGCCGCCTACGACTTCCAGACGACCGAGCAGAAGCTCGTGCCGCTCGCTCAGTTCCTCCAAGGCAAGCAGCACCACGTCTACGCGAACCCGGCGATCGAGAAGGTGCTGCACGTGGGGCGGACGGACGGCTTCCTCCAGGTGCGCGTCGTCTGGACGCCGACGCATCCCGACTTGCAGCGGGTGCAGCTGCAGCCGGGCGAGACGCTGACCGAGGAACTCCGCATGGTCGAGAGCTGGCGCTTCGACGGCGAGGACTGGTGCTACGTGCGCGCGCAGAGGCCCGAGGAGTTCCTCGAGGAGCATCCCGAGCTCGCGCCCCGTTGAGCGCTCGCGCGGGCGCGGTGTGGCGCGCGCTGCATTCGAGGCCCTAGCGACGACTCGGGGCCACCCACGCGGATCGCGCACACCCCGCGCGATTCGATCCGGCTCCGTTTCGCCCGCGCGCACGAGGTGGCGACGCGGCTCGACTGCGCGCCGATCGCTCGGCCATGCGGAAGAGGTTCGGATGGGGGAGGCTGCTCCGGGCGCGCGGACGCGGCTCCCGGGCGTGTCGCGGGTCGCGGCCGTTCCCAGGGGCAGCGCGCCCCGCACTCGGGACGGCCCCCTGCCGCTCAGTTCGGGACAACGAAGTGCGCTCGCGTCGTGCCACCTGCGCGCTCCGCCCGCGCACGCCCGCCTGACCACGCGCGCCTGCGCACGCGATTCGCCCGCGCACGCGATTCGCCCGCGCTTGCGGCGTGCATTCGAGGCCGAAACGACGCCGCGGGGCGTGGCGCCAGACTCCGGCCGCGCTCCGGAGCACGTGGGCCTTGGCGAGGGGGCGCGGGCGTTCGAGGGGCTTGGCCTCCCCCCTGAAACCGGGCTCCGGCGCCGGCTCACAGCGCGCGCAACCCACGGTGGAATCGAGGCCTGAGACTAAAAGCAATTTCCTGCTACGCAAATTGGGAAATCCTATGCATCCTGGGGTGGAATCGGTTTCCGAGGCCTCCCGTGCGGGGGGCGGGGACCGCACGGCCAGGGGAGCTCACCATCGGCACGCGTTCGCGCGCGCCGCGCCCTCCTGACCGCGGCCATGGGAAGGAGGTCAGGACGTGAAGTGGACGGTCCTCACCGAGGTCGTCCCGCGCACCCGCGCGGAACGACGTTCGGGCATCGGCTCCGCGTGCGATCGGCACGCGAGCGGTGCAGCCGTCTCGTCCGGCCGACTCCGGACGGCTCGGGGTGGGCGTACGCGCCCACGGCCGACGGACGGAGTCCACGAGGGGCAGCGCTCGCCGAGCGTCTGCGTCCTCGAGCACGCGTCGGTGCGCGCGGAGCCTCGGCTCCGCGGCGAGTCCGTCGTGAGCGTCCGCGCCTTCCCTCTCGCTCGTCGCCCGTCGACGGCCTCGAAAGCGCATTGGGAGCGCCCTCATGACCCGCCTCGTTCGATCCATCCCTGAACTCGGTTTTGCCCTCCTGACTGCGGCGCTTTGCGCGCCGACGGCCGCGGCGCAGTCACGACTGCTCGCGCCGCCTCAGCCGTTCTCGCAGTGCAACACGAGCTCGGTACCGCTCCAGCCCACGGCCTGGTCGTCCTCGGTCACGTTCCCGCGCTTCGATCCTGCGCAGGGCGTGCTCGTCGGCGTGCAGATGTCCCTCGCGGCGCACATCGAGGGTCAGGCGCGCGCGGAGAGTCTCGACCTCCAGCCGAGCGTGATCACGCTGAACTTCTCGGCGATCATGCGCGTGTTGCGGCCGGCGGGGGGCTCGCCGTTCCTGCAGGCGCAGCCCGCGCAGAGCTTCACGGATCCCGTGGGCGCGTACGACGGCACACTCGACTTCGCGGGCACGTCGGGCGTCACGCACCCGCAGATCCTCGTCGACCAACTCGTGTCGACCAGCCTCCCGCCTCCCGCGTCGGACATGGC
Source organism: Planctomycetota bacterium (assembly GCA_016714045.1). Lineage (GTDB taxonomy): Bacteria > Planctomycetota > UBA1135 > UBA1135 > JADJNY01. The sequence goes on from JADJNY010000005.1 coordinate 116,817, forward strand.
GCAGTTCATCGGTCCGGCGGGCAACCCCGGGACGATCTCGCTTCCGGTGACCGCTGCGGGCGCGTCGAACGGCAGCGGACCGGGCAACGCCGTCTTCAACTTCCTGCAGAGCGCGAGCGCGACGGTCACGGTCTGCTACCTGTTCCTTCCCGACTGCAACCAGAACGGGATCCCGGACGATCAGGACATCGCAGCGGGGGCCCCCGACGTCTACGGCACCGGCCCGAACACGTGCGTTCCGGACGGCGTTCCCGACGTCTGTCAGCCCGCGCCGGACTGCGACTCGGACGGCGTGCCGAACTTCTGCGAGATCGCGGCGGGCGCGATCGACACGTACGGGACGAGCCCGAACACGTGCGCGCCGGACGGGATTCCTGACAGCTGTCAGCCCGCGCCCGACTGTGACGCGGACGGCGTGCCGAACTTCTGCGAGATCCTCGCGGGCGCGCCCGACGTGTACGGGACGAGCCCGAACACGTGTCAGCCCGACGGCATTCCCGACTCGTGTCAGCCGTCGCCGGACTGCGACAACGACGGACTGCCCAACTTCTGCGAGCTCCTCGCGGGCGCGCCGGACGTGTACGGCACGAACCCGAACACGTGCCAGCCCGACGGCATTCCCGACTCGTGTCAGCCGTCGCCCGACTGCGACAACGACGGACTGCCCAACTTCTGCGAGCTCCTCGCGGGTGCGCCCGACGTGTACGGCACGAACCCGAACACGTGTCAGCCCGACGGCATTCCCGACTCGTGTCAGCCGTCGCCCGATTGCGACAACGACGGACTGCCCAACTTCTGCGAGCTCCTCGCGGGAGCGGCCGACGTGTACGGCACGAACCCGAACACGTGTCAGCCCGACGGCATTCCCGACTCGTGTCAGCCGTCGCCCGACTGCGACAGCGACGGCCAGCCGAACTTCTGCGAGATCCTCGCGGGTGCACCGGACGTGTACGGCACGAACCCGAACTCGTGCCAGCCCGACGGCATCCCGGACAGTTGCCAACCGTCGCCGGACTGTGACAACGACGGCCAGCCGAACTTCTGCGAGATCCTCGCGGGCGCGCCGGACACGTACGGGACGAACCCGAACACGTGCCAGCCTGACGGCATCCCGGACTCGTGCCAGCCGTCGCCCGACTGCGACAGCGACGGCCAGCCGAACTTCTGCGAGATCCTCGCGGGTGCACCGGACGTGTACGGCACGAACCCGAACACGTGCCAGCCCGACGGCATCCCGGACAGTTGCCAACCGTCGCCGGACTGTGACAACGACGGCCAGCCGAACTTCTGCGAGATCCTCGCGGGCGCGCCGGACACGTACGGGACGAACCCGAACACGTGCCAGCCTGACGGCATCCCGGACTCGTGCCAGCCGTCGCCCGACTGCGACAACGACGGACTGCCCAACTTCTGCGAGATCCTCGCGGGTGCGCCGGACACGTACGGGACGAACCCGAACACGTGCCAGCCTGACGGCATCCCGGACAGTTGCCAACCGTCGCCGGACTGTGACAACGACGGCCAGCCGAACTTCTGCGAGATCCTCGCGGGTGCGCCGGACCGCTACGGCACGAACCCGAACACGTGTCAGCCCGACGGCATTCCCGACTCGTGCCAGCCGTCGCCCGATTGCGACAACGACGGACTGCCGAACTTCTGCGAGCTCCTCGCGGGTGCGCCCGACGTGTACGGCACGAACCCGAACACGTGTCAGCCCGACGGCATTCCCGACTCGTGTCAGCCGTCGCCCGATTGCGACAACGACGGACTGCCCAACTTCTGCGAGCTCCTCGCGGGAGCGCCGGACGTGTACGGCACGAACCCGAACACGTGCCAGCCCGATGGCATTCCCGACTCGTGTCAGCCGTCGCCCGACTGCGACAACGACGGACTGCCCAACTTCTGCGAGATCCTCGCGGGAGCGCCGGACGTGTACGGCACGAACCCGAACTCGTGCCAGCCTGACGGCATCCCGGACTCGTGCCAGCCGTCGCCCGACTGCGACAACGACGGCCAGCCGAACTTCTGCGAGCTCCTCGCGGGTGCGCCCGACGTGTACGGCACGAACCCGAACACGTGTCAGCCCGACGGCATCCCGGACAGTTGCCAGCCGTCGCCGGACTGCGACAACGACGGCCAGCCGAACTTCTGCGAGATCCTCGCGGGTGCACCGGACGTGTACGGCACGAACCCGAACTCGTGCCAGCCCGACGGCATCCCGGACTCGTGCCAGCCGTCGCCGGACTGCGACAACGACGGCCAGCCGAACTTCTGCGAGATCCTCGCGGGTGCGCCGGACGTGTACGGCACGAACCCGAACTCGTGCCAGCCCGACGGCATCCCGGACAGTTGCCAGCCGTCGCCGGACTGCGACAACGACGGACTGCCCAACTTCTGCGAGATCCTCGCGGGCGCGCCGGACACGTACGGGACGAACCCGAACACGTGCCAGCCTGACGGCATCCCGGACTCGTGCCAGCCGTCGCCCGATTGCGACAACGACGGTCAGCCGAACTTCTGCGAGATCCTCGCGGGCGCGCCTGACCGCTACGGCACGAACCCGAACACGTGTCAGCCCGACGGCATCCCCGACTCGTGCCAGCCGTCGCCCGACTGCGACAACGACGGCCAGCCGAACTTCTGCGAGATCCTCGCGGGTGCGCCGGACACGTACGGGACCAACCCGAACACGTGCCAGCCCGACGGCATCCCCGACTTGTGCCAGCCGTCGCCCGACTGCGACAACGACGGCCAGCCGAACTTCTGCGAGATCCTCGCCGGTTCGGCCGACCGGTACGGTCTCACGCCCCGTTCGTGCCAGCCGGACGGCATCCCGGACAGTTGTCAGCCCGTTCCCGACTGCGACGCGGATGGTCTCCCGAACTTCTGCGAGATCGCTGCGGGCGCACCGGACGTGTACGGCACGAATCCGAACACGTGTCAGCCCGACGGGATCCCCGACGCGTGTCAGCCGTCGCCCGACTGCGACAACGACGGCCAGCCCGACTTCTGCGAGATCCTCGCGGGTGCCTCGGACGCGTACGGCACGAATCCGAACACGTGTCAGCCCGACGGGATCCCCGACGCGTGTCAGCCGTCGCCCGACTGCGACAGCGACGGCCAGCCGAACTTCTGCGAGATCCTCGCGGGTGCACCGGACGTGTACGGCACGAACCCGAACACGTGCCAGCCCGACGGGATCCCCGACGCGTGTCAGCCGTCGCCCGACTGCGACAACGACGGAGTGCCGAACTTCTGCGAGCTCCTCGCGGGCGCAGCGGACGCGTACGGCACGAATCCGAACACGTGCCAGCCCGACGGCGTTCCCGACTCGTGTCAGCCGTCGCCCGACTGCGACAACGACGGACTGCCCAACTTCTGCGAGCTCCTCGCGGGTGCGGCGGACACGTACGGCACGAACCCGAACACGTGCCAGCCCGACGGCATTCCCGACTCGTGCCAGCGGTCGCCCGACTGCGACAACGACGGTCAGCCCAACTTCTGCGAGATCCTCGCGGGAGCAGCCGACGTGTACGGCACGAACCCGAACACGTGTCAGCCCGACGGCATCCCCGACTCGTGCCAGCCGTCGCCCGACTGCGACAACGACGGCCAGCCGAACTTCTGCGAGCTCCTCGCGGGAGCGGCCGACCTGTACGGCACGAACCCGAACACGTGCCAGCCCGACGGCATCCCGGATAGTTGCCAGCCGTCGCCCGACTGCGACAACGACGGAGTGCCCAACTTCTGCGCGCTCCTCGCCGGTGCCGCGGACGTGTACGGCGTGAGCCCGCTCACGTGCCAGCCCGACGGGATCCCCGACAGCTGCCAACCGCTGCCCGACTGCGACGCGGATGGGTTGCCGGACGCGTGCGAGCTCCTCGCGGGCGCCAAGGACGCTTACGGCACGAGCCCGAACGCGTGCCAGCCCGACGGCATCCCCGACAGTTGCCAGCCGGCGCGCGACTGCGACCACGACGGCGTGCCGAATTTCTGCGAGATCGCAGGGGGAGCGGCGGACCAGTACGGTCTGAACCCGCCGACGTGCCAGCCCGACGGCGTGCCGGACAGCTGCCAGGCGGCGCCCGATTGCGACGCCGTCGGCGAGCCCGACTTCTGCGAGATCCTCGCCGGTGCGCCGGACACGTACGGCACGAACCCGAACACGTGTCAGCCCGACGGCATCCCGGACAGCTGCCAGCCCTCGCCGGACTGCGACGCCGACGGTCAGCCCGACTTCTGCGAGCTCCTCGCGGGCGCCGCGGACGCGTACGGCACGAACCCGAACGCGTGCCAGCCCGACGGCGTGCCGGACAGCTGCCAGCCGTCGCCGGACTGCGACACGGACGGCCAGCCCGACTTCTGCGAGCTCCTCGCGGGCGCCGCGGACTCGTACGGCACGAACCCGAACGCGTGTCAGCCCGACGGTATCCCGGACAGTTGCCAGCCGTTGCCGGACTGCGACGCCGACGGGACGCCGGACTTCTGCGCGATCGCCGCGGGCGCGGCGGACTGCGACAAGAACCGCGTGCCCGACAGCTGTCAGCCCGACTGCGACGGGAACGGGACGCCCGACGCGTGCGAGGCCGACTGCGACGGGAACGGCGTGCCCGATGCGTGCGAACCGCTGCAGCTCGACTGCAACGCGAACGGCATTCTCGACTCGTGCGAGGCGCTCGATCCGAACCGCATCGACTGCAACGGCAACGGCCAGCTGGACGAGTGCGAGCCGGACTGCGACGGGAACCAACGGCCCGACGTGTGCGACATCGCGGCCGCGCCGGACCGCGACCGCGACCAGAACGGCCTCTTGGATGCGTGCGAGTGCCAGGAAGTGAACCGGCGCGTGCCGGGCAGCCTGCTGCTCTACCCCGAGTACGACAACCGCGTGGCCGATCTCACCCTGATCAGCTGCACGAACGTGCTCTCCACCGCGGTCGAAGTGCACTTCAAGTTCGTCGACGGCTCGTCGTGCCTCGAGTTCGACTTCCGTCGCACGCTCTCGCCGCTCGACACGCTCACGTTCCTGACGAGCTTCGTGAACCCGAACTCGACGCAGGGTTACGTGTACGCCTATGCGCAGGATCCGGCGACGCACGCGCCGATCGTGCACAACGGCCTCATCGGCACCGTGCTGACTCTGGAGGGCCTCGAGGGCATCGGGCACTCCTTCGGTGCGGTCGCGTTCCGCGGCATCGGCGACGGAGCCCTGACGGATCTCGACGCGGACGGGCATCGCGACCTGAACGGGCTCGAGTACTCCGGCGCTCCGGAGGAGATCCTCGTGCCGCGCTTCCTCGGCCAGGGGAACGCCGTGCAGAGCGAACTCGTGCTCGTCGCCCTCTCGGGCGGTCGCGAGTTCACGACGACCCTCGACCTGTCGATCTACAACGACAACGAGGAGCTCTTCTCCGCGCAGTACGCGTTCCGCTGCTGGGAGCGCGTCCCGCTGCCGGCGATCTCCGGCGTGTTCGACCAGGACTTCCTGGCGTTCGCGACCGCGCAGGACCCGAACGAGATCCTCGGCGAGCCCGCGCAGGAGTCCGGTTGGATCCGACTCGACGGCAACCTCGCCCAGTCGAGCGTCAAGGTGATCGAGGACCCGGCGTTCTACGCCGTGCTCGTCGATCGCACGGGCGTGCTCTCCGCCTCCGACCTGCCGTTCGAGCTCTGCGAGCAGACGAACGGATCGCTGTTGCCCGTCGCGCTGACGGGGGACAACGAAGACTAGTCAAGCGTCCTGGTGCAACAGGAACGAGGCCGCGGGGGACCGAACCCGCGGCCTCGTGCTTCTCGCGCCAGGATGGGGTCGCGCGCGCGTCACGGCGGGCAGTCGTCCGCTTGCAGACGTCCGCTCGCGTGCGGGGACTCGCCTTCTTCAGCTCGCGCGGGTCAGGCCGAGTGCACGTCAGGCCGAGCGCACGTCAGCTCGCACACGTTTGAGTGCGCACGTCTGCGCGCGCACGTCAGGCCGAGCGCACGTCAGCCTGCACACCTCACACCGCGTGCACGGGCCCGGCGCCGCGCGCGGCGGCCTCCAGCGTGCGGCGGACGTACACCGGTACCATCGCGCGGCGCCACTCGGCGTCGCCCGGGATGTTCGGCATCGGGTGCGCTTGTCGATGCGCCTGGTCGGCGACGGCGCGCGCGGCCGCGAGGAACGCGTCGCCCTCGGCGCGCACGCCGAGGAGCAGCTCCGCGGCGCGCTTGACGCGCACCGGGCGCGCCTGCAATGCCGTCAGCACGACGTCCGCGTCCGTGATCGTGCCGCGCGCGTCGAGCTCGATGCGCGTCGCGACGCCGAGCAGCGGGAAGTCGATCGACGCGCGTTCGCGCAGCTTCCCGTACGCGCCGCGGTGCCCGGGACCGGTGGGGGGGAGGCGCACCTCGACGAGGAGCTCGTCGCTCGCGCACTTCTTGTTCGCGGCGCCGTCGGCGAGCCACAGGTCGTCGATCGGCGTGACGCGCCGGCCCTGCGGGCCGACGAAGACGAGCTCCGCGCGCAGCGTCATCAGCGCGGGCGCCGTGTCGTTCGACGCCGCGGCGACGCACTTCGAGCCGCCCTCGACGACGTGGCACAGCGTGCCGTCCTTCTTGAGGCAGAAGCCGAGCGCCTCGCGCCAGAAGTAGGTCTGGTTGTACCACTGGCAGCGCGTGTCGAGCAGGACGTTGCCGCCGAGCGTGCCCATCGTGCGCAGCTGCGGCCCCGCGACGAGGCCCGCGGCCTGCGCGAGCGCGGGCGCCTGCGCGCGCACGCGCGCGTCCGCCGCGACGTCAGCGAGCGACGTCATCGCGCCGAGGCGCAGCCAACCCGCGCCCGCGTCGCCGACGCCGCGCAGCTCCGGAATCCGCGCGAGCGACACGACGATGCGCGGCGTGACGAGCTCGTGCTTCATGTTCGGCACGAGGTCCGTGCCGCCGGCGATCACGCGCGCGTCGGGGCCGAACTCGGCGAGCAGCGCGAGCGCCGCGTCGAGCGACTCCGGCGTGCGTACTTCGAACTTCGGGAGCCGCAGCATCAGACGCGACCTCCGGCGAGCGGCGTGGAGCGCGCGTTCTTCTCCGCGAGCGCCTTCAGCACCTTCGCGGGCGTGAACGGGAGCTCGCGCAGACGGATGCCGACCGCGTCGAACACCGCGTTCGACAGCGCGGGCAGCGAGGGATGCAGCGGTCCTTCGCCGGCCTCCTTCGCGCCGTACGGTCCCTCGGGGTCGAGGCTCTCGACGATCAACGCCGCAGCTCGGGCGTGTCGACCGAGGTGGGGATGCGGTAGTCGAGCAGCGACGGGCCCGCGTGCAGGCCGAAGCGGTTGACGCCGTGGTCCTCGAGCAGCGCCTCGGCGATGCCCATGTACGCGGAGCCCTCCATCTGGCCCGCGACGAGCATCGGGTTCAGCGCGCGGCCGCAGTCGTGCGCGATCCACACCTTGTGGCACGTGATGCGGCCCGTCTCGACGTCGACGGAGGCCTCGACGACGTGCGCGGTGAACGAGTACGCCGGCGAGGCGCCGATCGTGCCGCCGCGGTAGTCGCCGCCGAGCGTCGGCGTGTTGTAGGAGCCCGTCGCGCCGAGCGTGTCGCAGCGCGCTTCGGCGATCTGGAACGCCTCGGCGGTCGTGATGCAGCGCTCGGTGCTGTCGAGGTCGAACACCTTGCCGTTCCCCATGCGCACGCGCGCCGCGTCGATCTGCCACTCCTTCGCGACGGCGCCGGCGATCTGCGTACGCAGCTTGCGCGCGGCGTCGATCGTCGCGTTGCCGACCATGAACGTGACGCGCGAGGAGTACGCGCCCAGGTCGACCGGCACGAGGTCGGTGTCCGCCGCGACGACGCGGATGTCGGCGACGTCCATGCCGAGCTCCTCCGCGACGACGTACGCGACCATCGAGTTCGAACCCTGGCCGATGTCGTTGCTGCCGGTGAAGACGGTGACGCGGCCCGAGCGCTCGACGGCGAGCTGGATGCCGGCCTGCGGCATCTTGTTCGGGTAGACGGGGTAGTTCGTGCCCGAGATGTACATCGAGCCCGCGACGCCGAGCCCGCGGCCGCGCCCGAGCTTGGCGCGCCGCGCTCTCCACCCGCTCGCGCGCTCGACCTCGTCGAGGCACGCGAGGAAGCCGTTCGACGTGATGCGCTGGCCGTTCACGGTGCGCGTGAAATCGCCCTGGAAGTTCCGGCGGCGCAGCTCGATCGGGTCGAGCGCGAGCTTCTCCGCGAGCTCGTCGAGCTGCACCTCGAACGCGAAGCGCGGCTGCACGGAGCCGTGGCCGCGCTTGGGCCCGCACGGCGGCTTGTTCGTGAAGACGCGCGTCGAGTCGAAGCGGTAGGTCGGGAAGTGGTACGGGCCCGTGAGCAACTGCCCCGAGTAGTACGTCGTCACGAGCCCGAACGAGCTGTACGAGCCGCCGTCGATCAGGATCTTCGCGTCGACCGCGTCGATCTTGCCGTCCTTCGACGCGGCCGTACGGTAGCGGAGCTTCATCGGGTGGCGGCCGCGGTGGCAGTAGAAGACCTCCTCGCGCGTGTAGAGCATCTTCACGGGCCGGCCCGTGAACATCGCGAGCTTCGCGACGCAGAACTCGAGGCTGAACGGGTCGCTCTTGCCGCCGAACGCGCCGCCGAGCGCGGGCTGCACGACGCGGATCTTCTGGATCGGGAGCTCGAGCACCTTCGCGAGCGCCCTGTGCACGTAGTGCGTGATCTGCGTCGACGACCACACCGTGAGCCGGCCCTCGGCCGAGAACTGCGCGACCGCGCAGTGCGGCTCGATCGCGGCGTGGGTCGTGCCGTGGAAGACGTAGTCGCCCTCGACGACGACTTCGGCGCTCGCGAGCGCCGCGTCGACGTCGCCGAACGCGAGGTCGACGTGCTTCGAGACGTTGCCCGTCTTCGACTCCTCGTGGATCTTCGGCTCGGGGCGCGCGAGCGACTCCCGCGGATCGAGGAACGCGTGCAGCGGCTCGTACTCGACGCGGATCAGCTTCAGCGCCGCGTTCGCCGTGTCCTCGTCGATCGCGGCCACGGCCGCGACCTCGTCGCCGATGAAGCGCACCTTGTCGAGCGCGAGCGCGTGCTCGTCCTGCGTCCACGGGATGACGCCGTACTTGATCGGCAGGTCCGCGCCCGTGATCACGGCGTGCACTCCCGGGAGCGCCTTCGCCTTCGACGCGTCGATCGCGACGATCATCGCGTGCGCGTGCGGGCTGCGCAGCGTCTTCGCGTGCAGCATGCCCGGTAGGACGAGGTCGTCCGCGTACTGTGCGCGGCCGGTCGCCTTCGCGAGGCCGTCGATCTTGCGGTGCGGCTTGCCGACGACCTGGAACGCGCGGTTCGCGGGGTCGCCCGCCGCCGCGTCGCCCCACGGAGCGCCGATCCCGTGCTGGTCGCGCGCGGCCATCAGCGCGGCTCCTTCGCGTCCGTCTTGCGCGACGTGGGGTTCGATGCGGCCGAGGCGGGACTCACGCGCGTCGCGGCGGAGGGCGGGAGCGCCCGCGGGGGCGGGCGCTGCCAGGGCGCCGGGGCGCGACGCCGCAGTGCTTCGCGACGGCGAGCTCGACCGCCTCGACGATCTGCGTGTAGCCCGTGCAGCGGCACAGGTTGCCGGCGAGCGCGTCCTGGATCTCCGTGCGCGTCGGGCACGCGTTGCGGTCGAGCAGCGCGCGCGCGGACAGCATCATCCCGGGCTGGCAGAAGCCGCACTGGAGCGCGCCGCACTCGTCGAACGCGGCCTGCACGGGGTCGGGCCCGGAGCCGCCGGACTTCACGTGCGCGGGCAGGAGGCCTTCGATCGTCGTCACCGCGCGCTCTTCGCACAGCGCGGCGAGCGTGAGGCACGCGAGCACCGGCTTCCCGTCGACGAGCACCGTGCACGCGCCGCAGTCGCCCTTGTCGCAACCCTGCTTCGAGCCCGTCAAGCCGAGCTCGTAGCGCAGCACCTCGAGCAACGTCCAGTGTTCCGGCGCGGCGACCGTGACGCGGTCGCCGTTGATCAGCAGGTGCAAGACGCGCATGGCGGAATTCTCTCCAGGCCGACCCAGGGGCACAACCGGCGACACGACCTCAGGAGCAGAGCAGCACGGAGAGCTTGCGTCGGTACTGCTTCGTCAGCGGGTGCTCCTCGCCGAGCAGGCCGAACGTCTCGAGCAGCGCCTTCTTCGGCTCGCCGCCCTCGAACGCGAGGTCGGTCTGCGCCGCGGTCCAGAGCTCCTCGAGCGCGCGCTCGTGCTGGTGCGCCGCGAGGAGCCCGCGGCCGAGCGCGAGGCGCGCCTTGACGTCCTTCGGCGCCTTCTTCACGGCCGCTTCGAGCGGAGCGAGGTCCCCGGCCTGCGCCGCGAGGTCGAGCAGGCTCTTCGCGACCTTCGCGGGCTCGCTCTCCTTCTCGTCCGGCGGGAGGCCGTCCCAGAGCTTCCGCGCCTCGTCCGTGCGGCCCGCGAGCGCGCACAGACGCGCGAGCTGCGCGCGCGCCCGCGCGTCGCCGCCGCCCATCACGACGTGGTTGCGCAGGTGCTGCACGGCCTTCTCGAGGGCGCCCTGCTTCTCGAACTCGAGCGCCTCGCTCACCGCATCGACCTTCGGCTTCGCGCCGACGCCGTTGCGCGCGAGGAGCTCCTTGATCTTCGCCTCGGGCTGCGCGCCGACGAAACCGTCGACGACCTGGCCGCCGCTGACGAGCACGACCGTGGGCACGCTTTGCACGCCGAACGCGTCGGCGAGCTCGGCGTTCTGGTCGATGTCGACCTTCGCGAGGACGAACGCGCCCGCGAACTCGTTCGCGAGCTTCTCGAGCGTCGGCCCGAGCGTCTTGCACGGCCCGCACCACGGGGCCCAGAAGTCGACGAGGACGGGCGTCTCGAGCGAGCGCTGGAGGACCTCCTTCTCGAAGATCGGGAGGGTGATGTCGATGACCTTGGCGGCCGGCAGGTTCATGGTGCGCTCCTCGTGGGGGCGAAGAGCCTACCGGCCGCGCGGTCCGCGGGCGAGAGCGGAGCGCGCGCTGCGCTGCGGAGCCCCGCAGCGCACGCGGTCGCCGTTCACGCGTCCTTCTTGGCGGTCGGCTCGGCGTAGTCGAGCTCCCACGCCGGCATCGCCCCGCCCGCCCCCTGGAGGTAGTGCCCGAACCACTGGTGCATGCGCAGGCTGTAGTCGAGCTTCGCCGCGCACTTGCGGTTGCCGTGGCCTTCGCCCGGGTAGAGCACGAGGCGCACGGGCGCCTGTCCGCGCAGCTTGAGGTGCCGGTAGAGCTCGCGCGATTGGCCCGGGTTCACGCGCGGGTCGTCCTTGCCGTGGAGGATCAGGAGCGGCGTCTTGGACTGGCCCGCGTAGGTGATGGGGGAACGCTGCAGGAAGAAGTTCCAGTCCTCCCAGACGCGGTGGCGCGCGTGCACGAGGTACTCCTCGTTCGGGATGTCGGTCGTGCCGAGCTTGCTCACCTTGTTGCTGATGCCGACGAACATGACGCCGGCGGCGAAGCGCTCGGAGAAGCGCGTCGAGCACCACGCGGTCGCGTAGCCGCCGTAGCTCCCGCCCGTGACGCCGACGCGCTTCGGATCGACGAGCCCGATCGAGACGAGGTGGTCGACCGCGTCGACGAGGTCGTCGAACTCCTTGCCCGCCGGGTCGCCTTGCGACAGCTCGCTGAACTCGACGCCGCGACCGGTGCTGCCGCGGTAGTTCGGGTGGAAGACCGCGAAGCCGTTTGCGGCCGCGACCTGGCCCGGTTTCGCGTAGGCGGTCTGCCAACCGTCCTGCTCGTGGGCCTCGGGGCCGCCGTGCACGTAGACGATCAGGGGATAGCGTTGCCCCGGAACCTCGTCGAGCGGACGGATGAGCACGCCCTGGAGCTCGACCCCGTCCTTCGCCTTCCACGTGATCGCTTCCTGCTTCGCGAGGCGCCGCTCGGCGAGCCACGGGTTCGACTCGGTGCGTCGAGCGGGCTTCGCGTCGCCGTGGCTCATCGTGAAGAGCTCGGGCGGGTGGTCGGCGGCGTTCGCGACGAAGGCGCCGCGCTGCCCGTCCTCGGAGAGCGAGAGCGTCGTGAAGACGTTGGTCGTGCGACCGACGATCGTCTTCCAATCGCCACGGGCGGCGGGGAGCTTCTCGATCGACGTGTGCAGCCCCTGGCTGACGACCGCCATCAGGTGCTCCGGCGACTGCCAGACGAACGCGTCGACGTCGAGCGCCTTCCCGGCCGTTAGGTCGACGGGCTTGCCGCCGTTCGCGTCGGCGACGAAGAGGCGCGCGTCGTTGGGGTCGTGGAGGTCCGCGCCGCCGAGGAACGCGACCTTCTTCCCGTCGGGGCTCCAGTCGATCTCGCCGAGCTTCCCCTCGTGTGCGAAGCGCGCGAGCTCCTTGCCGTTCGTCGCGTCGACCACCTTGACGGTCTGCGCCATGTACTGGTCGTCGACGAGCGGCGTCGGCGCCGTCGAGACGAGCAGCGTCTCGTTCACGGGCGACCAACGCACCTGGTGCACGTGCCCCTCGATGCCGAGCGCGCGCGGCTTGGCTGCGTCGTCGAAGAGCGTCGCGACGAAGACGCGCTGGAAGCGGGCGTCCTCCTCGTAGATCTCCTGCGCGAAGCCCTTCTCCTTCGCCTTCTTGCGCGCGTCGGAGTCGGCTTCGGTCGCGAGGAACGCGACGCGCTTCCCGTCCGGTGCGAACGAGAACGCGCCGACGCCCGCGCTCGACGCGACGGCCTTGCGCGCCTCGCCGCCCGCGAGCGCGATGACCCAGAGCGAGCTCGCCTTGTCGTCGCCGCGCTTCTGCGTGAACGCGATGGCCGACGAGTCGGGAAGCCATGCGACGTTCGACACGTCGGACTTGCCGCCGACGTACGCGCGCGGCGCGCCGCCGTCCGCCGCGTGCGACGCGACCCAGAGCTCGGTCCAGTTGGCTCCGTCGTCGTCGACCATCGGCGTGCGCGGCACCGAGAGCACGTACGCGACGTGCTTCCCGTCGGGCGACACCACCGCTGTCGTGACGGCGCGCACCCGCGCGACGTCGAACGGCGTGAGCGCGGTCTTCGCGCTCGGCGCGCTCCAGGCGGTCGTGCTTCGGCGCGGTCGGGGACGGACGGGCCGCCTCGAGGCACGTGCGAAGGACCAAGTGGCCGTGAGCGGAAGGAGGACGAGGGCGAAGGAGAGCGTGCGCGCGTTGTTCACGAGGACTCCGGAGGGGAGGCGGGACGAGGGAGCGGGGATTGTTCCGGAGCCCGCGCTCCCTGCCAAGTCCGCGCGCGCCTTCGACTCCTGGCGGCCGAGGTGGCACCGGGGATCTGCCAGCGGTGCACGCCGGGGCGCGGAGCGCGTCGTCGTCGCGAAGTGCCGCGCTCGTCCCCTAGCGCCCGGGCGCGTTCGGCATTGGAGTCCTCCGGATCGCGAGGTCGGCGTCGACGAACCTGGGTCGACCCTCACGAGAGCGCCGAGGACGGGACGATAGACCCAGCGCGCTGGGTTCGTCCGCTCGTGTACGCATGTCCACGTCCGTCCCCGACTCCGGCGCCTCGGCGCCGTGCCCGCAACTCGGCCCTCCCTTGCCCGAGCCGGTGCGCGCGTCGACCGCGTCGCGGTGGTTCGAACGCCCGCCTCAGCTCGGCGCGCTGGTGGGGGGCTTCCTGCTCGCGACCTCGATCGCGTGCATCGAGATCGTCGCGCGCGAATCCGTCGCGACGTACCAGGAGCAGTACCGGAGCGACCTCGAGCGCATCGCCGAGGCGGCGGCCTCCTGCCTCGACCCCGAGCAGCACGACGCGGTTCGTTCACCCGAGCAGCAGAACGGTGCCGAGTACATGCGCGCCGTCGCGCCGCTGCGCGCAATGCTCGGACGCACGCACGGCGTGCGATATCTCTACACGGCCATCGAGACCGAAGGCGGCGTCGCCTTCGTGCTCGACGCGTCCGATCCGGGCGACCATGACGGCGACGGGCGCGAGGACCAGGCGAAGATCCTCGAGCCGTATCCCGATGCCGATCCCGGGCTGCTCGACTGCTCCGCGGCGGCCGCGGCGACCTCGACGCGCGTGCCGTACCAGGACGAGTGGGGCCGTTTCATGTCGGCGTGGGCCCCGATCCTGGACACGCGCGGCATCGTGCACGGCGTCGTCGGTGTCGACGTGACTGCGGAGCGCTACGACGCCGACCTCGCGCGGATGGAGCGCGCGCGGACGCTCGCGCTCGTGCCCGCGTTGCTCTTGAGCCTGATCGCCGGGGCGTGCACGTTCGTGCTTCGTCGTGCGGAGCGGCGCGCCGCGGACCAGCGCGATCGCGCGCTCGCCGCGTCGGCCCGGCAGGCGAGCGAGCTCCAGCGGACGAACCACGACCTGGCGCGCGCTCGTGTCGCGGCGGAGGCGTCGAGCCGCGCGAAGAGCGAGTTCCTCGCGAACATGAGCCACGAGATCCGCACGCCGATGACGGCGATCCTCGGGTTCACGGATCTGCTCGCGCAAGGCGGCGGTCCGAGCGACGAGGCCGTCGGGACGATTCGCCGCAACGGCGAGCATCTGCTCGCCATCCTGAACGACATCCTCGACCTGTCGAAGATCGAGGCGGGCCGGATGACGGTCGAGCGAGCGCCCGTCGACGTCCTGCAACTCGCGCGGGACGTCGTCGCCCTCGAGCGCGTGCGCGCGCAGCAGAAGGGGATCGCGCTCGTGCTGGACACGCCGACGAGGCTCCCGCGTGCGATCGCATCCGATCCGCTGCGCCTCCGACAGATCTTGATGAACCTCGTCGGCAACGCGATCAAGTTCACCGAGCGTGGGAGCGTGCGCATCACCGTGAGCGCGGACGAGGCGGCGCGCCGCGTCGTCCTCGAGGTGCGCGACAGCGGGATCGGCATGACCTCGGAGCAGCTCGACCGGCTCTTCCAGCCCTTCACGCAGGCGGACGGCTCGACGTCGCGGCGTTTCGGCGGCACGGGGCTCGGCCTGACGATCTCGAAACGGCTCGCGACGATGCTCGGCGGCGACATCGCCGTCGCGTCGGTCGCGGGCGCGGGGAGCACGTTCCGGGTGGAGTTGCCGGCTGATTCCACCGCGGGTTCGATCGAGTGGACGGACCCGAGCGTGAGCGCCGCCCTGCCCTCGCGGACCGAGGCGGGTGCGGTCGCTCACGTGGAGCTCGGCGGCGTGCGCGTGCTCCTGGCAGACGATGGTCGTGACAACCAGCGCCTGATCTCGATCCACTTGCGGCGCGCGGGCGCCCAGGTGGACGTCGTCGACAACGGCCTCCTCGTGCTGCAGCGCCTCTGCACGGGCACGGGGCCCGAGGACCGGCTTCTCCCGGAAGTTCCGTACGACGTGCTGTTGCTCGACATGCAGATGCCCGAGCTCGACGGGTACGACACGGCGCGCCGGCTGCGCGCGCTCGGCGCGCGGCTCCCGATCGTCGCACTGACCGCGCACGCGATGAGCGGCGATCGCGAGCAGTGCCTCGCCGCCGGCTGCGACGACTACCTGACGAAGCCGATCGACCCCGCGGCGCTCCTCGCGGCCGTCGAGCGACACGGCCGCGCGCGCGCTGGCGCGTAGCTCGCCGAACCGGCCGGAACGCGCGCCGGAGCGCCGTTCGAGCGCACCGAGCGCACCGAGCACGCGAAGCCATGCCCGAGCGCCGCCGCGCCGGGGATCCGAGCGCCGCGCTCGCCCCGCACTCCCGCTCCTTCGCGGGGCGCGTCAGGCGCCGCGCTCGTGCGCGTCGATCTCCGCCAGGAACAAGGGGCCGAGGTCGGCCGCCTTCTTGTCGCCGACGCCCTTGATGCCGCGGAACGCTTCGGGCGTGCGCGGCTTCGTCGCGGCGAGGAGCGCGAGCGTCTTGTCGTTGAACACGAGGTACGGCGGGACGCCGCGCTCCGCCGCGAGCTCGCGCCGGAACGCACGCAGGCGCTCGAAGAGCCGTTCGTCGACGTCGAGGCCGTCCAGGCCGTCGTCCGCGTCGAGCACGTGCCGCGCGGGCTTCTTCGCGCTCTTCTTCTCGGCGATCGCGGGCACGTAGAGCGTGACCGGGCGCGCGGCCTTCATGACGTCGATGCCGCTCTTCGAGAGGAACAGGATCGGGTACTCGCCGTCCGCGACGCGCAGATGCCCCTGGCCGACGAGCTGGTCGATCCACGCGCGGACCTCGCGCGCGCTCCGGTCCTTCAAGAGCCCATAGGTCGAGAGGTCCTGGTGCCCGTACTGTTGGATGCGCTGGTTCTGCGCGCCGCGCAGGACGTCGGTGACGTGCGCCGCGCCGAAGCGCTGGCCGCAGCGCACGACGCACGACAGGATCTTCTGCGCGATGACCTGGCTGTCCGCGAGCGTCGCGATCTCGCCGAGGCACACGTCGCACGCGCCGCAGCCGTTCGCCCCGCTCTCCGCGTGCGCGCGCGGCTCCCACGCCTGCCCGAAGTACTCGACGAGCTGCTTGTGCCGGCACAGGGCGCTCGTCGCGAAGTTCCAGATGTGCCCGAGGCGTTCGAGCGCGTGATCGAGCTCCGCCATCGCGGTCTCGGAGCCGTTCGCCTGCGCTTCGCGCGCGCTGCGCTCCATGAGCTGCTTCCAACCGTGGAAATCGGCACCGCCGAAAAAGAGCACGCACTCGGACGCGAGCCCGTCGCGGCCCGCGCGGCCGGTCTCCTGCGAGTACTGCTCGACGCCCTTCGGCAGGCTCTGGTGCACGACGAAGCGCACGTCGGGCCGGTCGATGCCCATGCCGAACGCGACCGTCGCGACGACGACGTCGACGCGTTCGTTCTGGAAGTCGTCCTGAGCGCGCGCGCGTTCGACGGAGCCCATGCCGGCGTGGTAGGGGACGCAGCGCACGCCGCGCGACTTGAGCGCCGCCGCCGTCTCCTCGACGTCCGTGCGGCGCAGGCAGTAGACGATGCCCGCGTCGCCCGGGTGGCGCCGGATGACGTCGTGGATCTGCTCCGTCGCGTCGCGGCGCGGGAGCGCGCGGTAGGTCAGGTTCGGACGGTCGAAGCTGCCGACGAGCACGAGCGGATCGACGAGGCGCAGCGCCTTCACGATGTCCTCGCGCACGGACGGCGTCGCCGTCGCGGTGTACGCCTGGAGCGAGAGCCACGGGTGGCGCGTCTTGAGCTCGCCGAGTCCGCGGTACTCGGGCCGGAAATCGTGGCCCCAGTGGCTGATGCAGTGCGCTTCGTCGATCGCGGCGCCGTTCAGGCCGAAGCGCCGCAGGTCGTCGAGGAAGCCCTCGACGAGCAGGCGCTCGGGCGACACGTACAAGAGCCGGAGCTCGCCCGACTCGAGGCGCCGCCACGTCGCGCGGCGCGCCTCGGCGTCCTGCGAGCTGTTGAGCATGCCCGCGCCGACGCCGAGCTCGGCGAGCCCCGCGACCTGGTCCTGCATCAAGGAGATCAGGGGCGACACGACGAGCGTCAGGCCCGGCCGGACGAGCGCGGGGAGCTGGTAACAGAGGCTCTTGCCGCCGCCGGTCGGGAGCACGACGAGCGCGTCGCGGCCCTCGAGCGAGGCGCGGATCCCTTCCTCTTGCATCGGGCGCAGCCGCTCGAAGCCGAACACGGAGCGCAGCACCTCGGCGACGCGCGCCTCATCGACGCCGGTCGGACCGGGTGCGGAGCTCCCGGGCGACGCCCGCGCCGCCCGCCATTCGGCCTCGAGATCGAGTTCGTCCACGGAGCCGATTGGAGCGGACGCGCGCGCGCGATCAAGAGTGGGGACGGTGCGCGGCTCCAACCCGTTGCTCCGGCGCGCGTCCCGAGGAGCGCGCCCGGCGCGGGCCGCGCGCGATCCCCGCGATTCCCCGGTCCGGAGGGCGCCGGGGTGCGGCGCCTTCCCGCGGGTCGCGGGCACGCGACCCTGGCCTGCGGGCCCCGGAAGCCCGAACATCGCGCGTCACCCGCGGGCGGCGCCCGCATCGAACCGGGCCCCGGACGAGGACGAGAGGACGCGATGCTCCAGCGCTACACGAAATGGCTCCACACCCGCTGGCCCGCGGGCACGGTCGAGAAGCTCCCCGACGTGAACGACGACGGCAGCACGAACGTGCCCGGCCTCTACGTCGTCGGCGACCTGACCGGGATCCCGCTGCTCAAGTTCTCGTCCGACTCCGGAGCGCGCGTCGTCCAGACGATCGTCGCGGACGCGCGCTTCCAGGCGGAGCGCAAGGCGCCGGAGGCGGGCGTGCTCGACCTCGTGATCCTCGGCGCGGGTGTGTCGGGCATGGCGGCGGCGCTCGAGGCGAAGAAGCAGGGGCTCGCGTTCGAGCTGCTCGAGGCGAGCGAGCCCTTCTCGACCGTCGTCAACTTCCCCAAGGCGAAACCGATCTACACCTACCCGACGGAGATGACGCCGCGCGGGGACCTGCAGTTCACCGCGCAGGTGAAGGAGCCGCTGCTCGACGAAGTCCGCGCCATCGTGAAGCGTGCCGGCGTCGAGCCGCGCATCGCGCGCGCGGAGAAGGTCGTGCGCAAGGACGGCCTGCTCGAGGTCGTGATCCCCGATCAACCGAGCCTGCGCGCGCGCCGTGTCGTCGTCGCGATCGGCCGCTCGGGCAACTTCCGCAAGCTCGGCGTGCCGGGCGAGGACGCGGGCAAGGTCTACAACCGCCTCCACGACCCCAAGGAGTTCGCGGGGAAGCACGCGCTCGTCGTCGGCGGCGGCGACAGCGCGCTCGAGACGGCGATCGCGCTCGCGCAGTGCGGCGCGCACGTGACGCTCAGCTACAGGAAGCCCGAGTTCGCGCGTCCGAAGCCCGAGAACGTCGAGCGCCTCGAGGCCCTGCGCAAGGACCCGATGGCCGACGTCGCGGTCGAGTCGCCGACGTCGGACCGCGTCACGACGTCGGTCGGCGCGTTCATGGGGGCGCACAAGAAGGCGGGCTCGATCACGCTGCGGCTCGGGACCGCCGTCAAGAAGATCGACCTCGGCGCCGTGACGATCGTCGACGCGCAGAAGCAGGAGGACGTGCTCCCCAACGACGTCGTCTTCTCGATGATCGGCCGCGAGGCGCCGCTCGACTTCTTCCGGAAGTGCGGCGTGAAGATCCGCGGCGAGCTCGACGTGAAGCAGTGGAGTGCCTTCGCGCTCTTCGCGCTCTTCTGCCTGTTCGTCTACAACTGGAAGGCTGGCGGCGCGCTGAAGCACGCGTTCCAGGAGCACGGCTGGTTCCCGTTCAACGTGCCCGCGTTCGTGAAGGGGCTCTCGGCGAGCGCCGCGGACCCGTCGACCTGGCTCGGCACGGCCGCGATCACGCTCGAGGAGCCGGGCTTCTACTACTCGCTCGCGTACTGCGTGCTCGTCGTGCTGTTCGGCTTCCAGCGCATCCGGCGGCGCAAGACGCCGTACGTGAAGGTGCAGACGTTCACGCTGATGGCGGTGCAACTCGTGCCCTTGTTCCTCCTGCCGTACTTCGTGCTGCCGTGGCTCGGGCACAACGGCGCGTTCGACGCAGGGTTTGGCAAGACGTTCGCGGACAACCTGTTCCCGGTCGCGGGCTACGGGCACGGCCGCGAGTACTGGCGCGCGTTCGGCTTCGTCCTCGCGTGGCCGCTCTTCATCTGGAACGTGTTCACCGAGCAACCGATGTGGTGGTGGCTCGCGATCAGCCTCGCGCAGACGTTCGTCTTGATCCCGCTGCTCGTGCGCAAGTTCGGCAAGGGTGCCTACTGCGGGTGGATCTGCTCGTGCGGCGCGCTGGCGGAGACGCTCGGCGACCTGCACCGCCAGAAGATGCCGCACGGCAAGTTCTGGAACCGGCTGAACATGGTGGGGCAGGTGGTGCTGTGGGCCGCGCTGCTCCTGTTCCTCACGCGCGTCGTCACGTGGACGGTGCCCGGCACGTGGCTCGGCGAGCACGCGCGGTCCCTCTATTCTGGCCTGCTCACGGGGTGGAACCTCTTCGGCGTCCAGCTGAACTACTACTGGATCGTCGACGTGCTCCTCGCGGGCGTCGTCGGCGTCGCGTTCTACTTCTGGTTCTCGGGGCGCGTGTGGTGCCGCTTCGCATGCCCGCTCGCCGCGCTGATGCACGTCTACGCGCGCTTCTCGACCTTCCGCATCCTGCCCGAGAAGAAGAAGTGCATCTCGTGCAACGTGTGCACGAGCGTCTGCCACCAGGGCATCGACGTGATGAACTTCGCGAACAAGGGCCTCCCGATGGAGGATCCCGAGTGCGTGCGCTGCTCCGCGTGCGTGCAGAGCTGCCCGACGGGCGTGCTCGAGTTCGGCACCATCGATCCGAAGACGGGCGCCGTCACCGGACGCGACCGCCTCGCGGCCTCGCCCGTGCGGATGGCGGAGGCGAAGCGCTGAGGATCGGGGCGGCCGTGCGCGACGACGGGCGGCACGTCGCACTCCGTCGCGGAGCGCAGCCCGCGCGGAGTGCCGCGATGCGCGCTCGATCCGGCGCGACGACGCGCGCGCTCACTCCGCGAGTCGGCCGAGGTTCTCCGTGATCCCGAACGCGAGCTGGAAGCCTGGCACGTCGTCGTTCAGCGCGACGACGCACGCGAGGTCGAGCACGAGCAGGCGGCACGGGTTCCACGCGACGCCGAGCGTCGTGAACGCGGGCGCGAAGTCCTGCTCGGGAACCCAGGCCTGGACGACCTCGCCGAAGAGCGAGCAGCGCTCGTGGAGCGGCGACGCGGCGGCGAGCGCCACCGCGTGCCCGACGTCCGGGCCGCCGGCGCCCGGCTCGCCGAACGTGTCGAGCTGGTAGTACGCGCTCACGCTCCAGCCGTCGAAGAGCTGCGTCGCCGCGGCGCCGAGCAACAGGTCGAGCTCGCCCGTGCCGAGCCCTTCCTCGCGCACGCCCGTCGGCAGCTTTACCGAGCCCTGGACCGCGAGCCCGGGATGGTCCGCAGCGAGGTCTACGAGCCTGTGCTTTGCGCCCAGCGTGACGTCGCCCGTGCCGTGGCTGTCGGGGCCCTCGAGCTCGACGTGCTGGAACGGCGCCCAACCGAGGAAGAGCTCGGTGCGCTCGCCCGCGCCGTACTTGAGCGTCGTCGGCAGGAGCAGCGTCTCGTCGATCTCGGCGACGACGCCGGCCTCGATCTCGAAGGAACCGGACGGCGGCGTGCCCGTGTCCGTGGAGAAGAAGGGGCGCTGCGCGGTCACGGGCTCCGTCGCGGGAACGGCGTGGCAGGCCGCGGAAAGGGAGAGGGAGGCGAAGAGGGCGGAACGCACGGGAATGTGGAGGATAGGGTCGTGACCCTCGCCGTCCAGCGCACACACGAGGAGGAGTCGCCGTTGGGACGGGTGTGCGCGTGGCGTTCGATCGGCCGAGCCGAGCGCGCTGCGCCGGCGCGGACGGATCTGCGCTTCGCGAGCCGATCGAGCGGCCCGACGTCGGTCGTGCGCTGGGCGGCCGGGCGGCGGGACATCGGCTGGAGCGTGGCGAACGAACCGCCCCCGCCGATGTGCGGGCTGGCGATGCGGCCGCGCGCCTGCCATGCTCGCCCGGATCTACGCCCGCCGCGGCGGAATGGATCTCACGGAGCATGGCCTTCCTGCGCATCGTCCTCGCCTGCGTGCTGCTCGCCTGCGTCTACGGCATCGTCCACGACCAGGTGACCGCGCGCTTGTGCATCGAGTACTTCACGCTCGCGCACCCGCCGCTCGGGCTCGGCGAGAGCCCGACGGTGCTCGGGCTCGCGTGGGGCGTACTCGCGACGTGGTGGGTCGGGCTCGGCCTCGGGCTCGCGCTCGCGACGGCGGCGCGCGCGGGGAGCTGGCCCAAGCTCACGGTGCGCGACCTCGGGTGGACGTTGTTCGGGTTCGTCGTCGTGCTCTTCGCGCTCGCGATGATGGCGCTGATGGCCGGCTGGGCCGCGGGCGTCTCCGATCGCTTCAAGCCGCCCGAGCTGATCGCGGCGGAGCTCTCGTACGAGCGCTGGAAGCACTTCACGGCGGCGGCGTGGGCGCACGCGGCGTCCTACTTCTTCGGCGCGTTCGGCGGCATCGCACTGTGCGTCCACCTCGTGCTGCTGCGCTGGCGTCGCGCGCGCGGACACGCGAGCGACGCGACGGGTTCGGCCGCGGGCGCCGCGCCGCGTGCGGGTGCCTGACTCGCGCGCGAGTGCCTGACGCGCGCCGCGCGGGGGCGCGGCCGCGGTGGGGGAAGCGCGGCGTCGATCCACGGACGTGGTCGGGCGCGGCGTCGGCGCGCCTCGCGGCGCGAGCGCGCGCGCGTTATCGTCGCGGCATGTCCTCGACGTTGCGAACGCTCTGGCTCCTCCCGCTCCTCTTTTCTCCAGCGTCCGTCGGAGCGCAAGACGCGTCGCAACCCGCGCGCCTTCTCCGCGGGCACGACTTCGAGGGCCTGCCCGCGAGCGGCGCCGCGCAGGCGGTCTACGCGAAGGACCCGGCGCACCCGCTGAACCAGCTCCACGCGCTCCTCTTCCTCGCCGAGCTCGCGCCGGACGAGGTCGGCGCGGCGCTGCCGACGGAGCGCAAGACGAGCGGCGTCGACGCCGAGCACTTCTTCGTGGGCAAGTGGCCCATCGCCCAGCGCAAGGGCACGCCCGCAGACCGCCGCTGGTTCGGCGGTGACGTGCGCACGTCGCCGCTCGTCGCGCTCGATCCCGCGCGCGACGCGCGCCTCGTCGAGCTCTGCGCGCGCTTCGACACGCGCGAGGAGGTCGCGCAGGTGAGCGAGCTCGCGAGCCCGCTCGCGAAGCTCCTCTTGCAGTGGGACGCGCTCCAGGTGCTCGTTCGGATGGATCGGAAGGACTTCGGCAGCGCCGACGCGCGGCGCGCGCTCCACCGCGTCGTGATGGCGCTGGCCCAGCCGCGCGCGGCGCTCGAGGCGCTGCCGTCGGGGCTCGCCGATCTGCACGCGCAGGTTCCGACGGGGTCGGCGGAGGACCGCCGGGCGCCATTCCTCGACCGCGAGCTCCTGCAGGACGCGGCGGGGCCGTGGGTCGAGGTGCAGCGCCGCTCGACGGCGCTCTTCGACGCGAAGAACTCGCTGCGTTCGGCGCGCGCGTTCCTCCGGACCGGGAAGCGCGAAGACGCGCTCGCTTTCGTCGCGGCGGTGCGGGCGGCGAAGAGCGACGCGGAGCTGCCCAAGCTAGCGCGCGGGGCGGAGGTCGCGCTCGTGCTGACGCTCGTCGGCGTCGACACGGAGGGACGCGCGGTCGCGACGCCGGTGATCGACGAAGTGCGCTTGCGCGCGCTCGCCGGCGCGGAGGAGCTCTCCGCCGCGAACGACACGAGCTCGCGCGATGGCTGGAACCACTGGGTGTTCGCGCGCACGCGGCGCGGCAGCCTCGTCGCGGGCGACGAGGGCGCGTTCCGTTTCGTGCCGGACACGGCGCAGTCGCTCTTCCTCGAGTACGGCACCGCGAAGCACGCGACGTACGCGGCGCAGTGTGCGCTCTGCCACCGCGCGACGAACGGCGGCGGGCAAGCGCCGTCCGGCGTGCGCATGCTGTCGCGGTTCGCGGAACCCGAGGCGATCACGCAGGCGAGGACGCGCCTCGATCAGGCCGAGCGCGAGGTGGCGCCGGTGCTCGTGGCGCTCGCGGAGCGGTACGGCGCGGCGCGGTAGGCCCGGCAGCGCGCGATCGTGCGAAGCGCCCGCGCGCTCTGCCGAGTCTCGACGGAGCTCGGCGTGAGTGGCGTGCGCTTCAACGCGGAGACGGCGCGGGCACGAGCGTTCGGATCCGGCCGTCGAAGCAGCAGAGATACGGCTCGCCCCACGCGTCCGTGCCGAAGCTTGCGACGCTCGGCGCGTTCGCGAGCGCGTGCTTCGCGCGCGGTCCGTCGCCGCGCGTCTCCGTCCACCACACGCGCCCCGACAGGTAGTCCGCGAACAGGAACGCCCCGCGCAGCGCGGGGAGGCGCTCGCTCGCGTAGACGATCCCGCCCGTGATCGACTCGCCCTCGTCGTGGTCGTACACGAGCGCCGGGTCGATGGGCGCGCCCGGCCCGCGCGGTCCTTCCGATCGGTAGAGCTCGAGGCCCTCGCGCCGCGGCCAGCCGCCGTTCGCCCCGCGCGTGAGCACGACCACCTCTTCGAAGCGGTCCTGGCCGACGTCGCCGCACCACAGGCGCCCCGCATCGTCGAACGCGAAGCGCCACGGGTTGCGCAGGCCGAGCGCCCAGACCTCGGGCCGGCCCTCGGGGAACGGCGGAGCGCGATCGACGCCGTACGCGAGCGGCGCTTCGGCGTGATCGACGTCGATCCGCAGGACCTTGCCGAGCAGCTCGCGCGGATCCTGCGCGCGCTCGCCGGGATCACCCTGCGACCCGCCGTCGCCGACGCCGACGTGGAGCCAGCCGTCGGGGCCGAACGCGAGCGCGCCGCCGTTGTGGTTCGCGTACGGCTGCTCGATCTCGAGGAGCACGCGCTCGCTCGACGGATCGGCCGCGAGCGGCGCGCGCGACGCCACCGTGAAGGCCGAGAGCCGCGTGCAGCTCGTCTCGACGGGGCTGTAGTAGACGAACACGCGCGGGTCGTCCGGAAAGCGCGGGTGGAAGGCGAGCCCGAGCAGTCCTTCTTCGTTCCCGCGCGTCGTCACGTCGGCGGTGAGGTCGAGGAAGACGCGCCGTTCGCCTGCGCGGGGCGCGCGGGGCGCGCCGTTCGCGCGCTCGAGCTCGAAGGTCCAGACGAGGCCGGCCTGCTCCGCGACGACGTGGTCGCGCCCGCCGGGAGCGCACGCGGTGAACACGAGCGGCCGGAGGAAGCGCTCGGTGCCCGGGAACGCGTCGACGAGTTCGAAGCGCGCGTCGAGCGAGCCGGGGCGGACCTCGCGGCAACTCGCCGCGGCGAGGACGAAGGTGAGCAGCAGGACCGTGGCGCGGTGCATCGCGCGCAAGATACCCGCACGCCGACGTGCGTCGCGCGAGGTCGGCCGCGCGCGACGCACAAGACCGGTCGGCGCGCGTCGCACAAGACCGGCCGGCGTGCGTCGCGCGAAACCGGCCCGTGCGCGCCTTGCTCCGCTGGCGTCTTGCTCAGCCTGCGTCGCGCTTCTTGCGCAGGCCGTGGTGCTGCTCGAACTCGTGACGCACGCGATCCGGGTCGTCCGCATGCAGGTAGATGATCTTCTGCAGGTGCTCCCAGCTCTCCGCGTCGATCTCGAGGAACTCGACGCCGTGGCCGAACGCCGTGCAGCGTTCGATGCGGCCGCGCGCGCGGACGACGAAGCCCTCGGTGCGGCCCTGCGGGAAGATCTCGATCTTGACCAGCGTGTCCTCGGGCAGCGCGGGGTCGCCGGCGTAGAGCACGCCGCGCGCGCAGATGTCGTGGATGTGGCCGTTCGACACCTGGTTCGTGTCGCTCGTCAGCGTCGTGCTCATGAGCACGGGGACGCGGGTGAATTCACGGTCTTGCGGGAAGGAGGGCTGCGTCATGGGTGGTCTCGCTCGGGGCTGAAACCCAGGGTCGACGCGCGGAGCCCGCCTTCTTGAGCGTCCGAGCGCGTGATCGAAACGAGAGCGCGCGCTCCCGAAACGCGGCGCGTCACTCTGCGCCGCGCGCTGCGAGCGAGCGGTAGTACACCGCCTGGCCGCCGCCCATCGCCTTCGCCGCGTGCAACGCCGCCTCCGCGTGGAGCCGCAGCGTGTCGGCGCCATCGAGGTCGGTGCCGTCGTACGTCTCGAAGCCGATGCTCGTGCTCACGGTGAGCCCGCTCGTGCGCGCGGAAAGGAGCGGCGACAGCCGCGCGATCGCGTCGCGGAGTCGGCGCACGGCGTGCGCGGCCTCGAGCCGCCCGGTGTAGGGGAGCAGCACGGCGAACTCGTCCCCGCCGAGGCGTCCAGCGACGTCCTCCTGGCGCAGGTTCTTGCGGATCGCTTCGCCGACCTTCTCGATCACGTGGTCGCCGACCGTGTGGTCCCACTGCTTGTTGATCTTCCCGAAGCCGTCGAGGTCGAGGATCAGGAGCGCGAGCTCGAAGTGGTGGCGCTGGGCCGCGGAGAAGTGCTCGGAGAGGCGCTGCTGGAACGCGTCGGGCCGCAGGAGGTCCGTCCGGTCGTCGTGCGCGGCGCGGTGCTCGAGCGCGACGACGCGCCGGCGCTCCTCGGCGAGCGCGAGCAGGCGTTCGAGGCGCAGCGCGAACTCCGCCTCGCGCGCATCCCGCCGCAGGACGTCGAGGTAGGGGCTCGCGCGGCCGCGCAACGCGGCGACGGCAGCGCTCGGGTCGAGGGGGTCGGCGAGGACGAGGCCCGGGAAACCGGCGCCGACGCGCTCGGCGAGCGCCGCGAGCTCCTCCGCTCCGCCCTCGAGCCAGGGATCGAGCACGAAAGCCTCGAAGGGGGCCGAGAGCGCCGCGAGCGTGTCCCGGACGGTCGTCGTGAGCTCCGCGGCGCCCCCCGACCGCCGCCAGGCCTCGGCGCGGGCGGCGAGGCCGGCGCCGCGGTGGTCGGCGAACAGGATCCGGGGGGTGTCGGACATGGTGCGGAGCGGGCGGACCCGGGGACCGAAGTCTATCCCGGGCCCGTTCGTCTGGAGGCCGGGGGGGAGCTCCGGCGCTGCCGCGGGGAGCGGGGGAGGACCGGCGGCGCGGGCCCCCCGCCCCTCGGCCGGATTGACTCGCCCCCCTCCATGGATAGAATCCCCGCTCCTTTTCGCGCCCGGACCCCCCGCGCGCCTTCGAAGACGGCCGATCTGGCGCCAGGCCCGCGTGGTCCGGTGGAGCGAGGCGCTGCCCCGCTCAGCTCGATGGGCCGTTCCGTCTCGTCGACGGGCGAAGGAGCTCGGCGCTCGTGCGCGATGCGTTCCTTCTCCCTCACCGGCCGTCGAGGCCGCCGCGCGTGCTCCTTTCGAGGAGCGTGTGTCGTCGTCCGCGATCGCCACCGAGGCGCGACCTTCGCGCTTCGGTCCGGCACTCGGGGCGTTCCCGAGCTCGTCCCCACTCACACTTCATGGAAACCGTCAGCGTTCAAGAACTCATCGATGCAGGTGTGCATTTCGGATGCCGCGTGTCGCGGTGGAATCCGAAGATGGCCCCGTTCATCCACGGGCGGCGCAACCTCATCCACATCATCGATCTGCGCGAGACCATCAAGGGCATCCTGCGCGCGCAGAACCTCCTCTACCACCTCGCCGCGGACGGCGCTCCGATCCTCTGGGTCGGCACGAAGCGCCAGGTGAAGGGCGTCATCCAGGAAGCGGGTGAAGCGACCGGCATGCCGATCGTCACCGAGCGCTGGATCGGCGGCACGCTCACGAACTTCTCCGTCATCCGCTCGCGCCTCAAGCGCCTCGAAGAGCTGGAGAAGATGGAAGAGGACGGCTCGATCAACAACTACTCGAAGAAGATGATCAGCTCGATCCGCCGCGAGAAGCGCAAGATCGTGCGCAACCTCGGCGGCATCCGCGAGATGACGGCATGCCCGGCGCGATGGTCGTCGTCGATCCCGCGCGCGAAGCGAACGCGATCAAGGAGGCCCGCAAGATGGGCCTCGTCGTGATCGGCGTGCTCGACACGGACTGCGATCCGTCGGACGTCGACATCGTGATCCCGGGCAACGACGACGCGCTGAAGTCGGTGCGTCTGATGGTCGTCCAGCTCACGAAGGCCGTCGTCGAAGGGCGCGCGAACCACTCGGATCGCATGGCGTCGCTCGGCTCGGCCGAGAAGCGCGAAGACGGCACGCTCGCCCCCGGCGACGAGCCGCGCCCGACGCGCGACAACAAGCTGCCCGACGGCGTGGCGCGCGGCGGACGCCGCGACTACTCGTCGAACGAAGAAGAAGAGAACCGCGGCGCGGGCGCGGGCCCGGGTGGCGGCGGCGCGGGCCGCGGCCGCCGGCGCTGAGCTCGGCTCGGCTCCGGTCCCGAGGATCGGAGCCGTTCGACTGCGGCCGCTCACGCGCGCCGCGCAACGGCGCCGTGCCCGTCCCGGGCGCGGCGCTCTCGTCCCGTACACCCGAATCCCGTTGCCCGATCGGCCCTCGCTGCTCCGCGCGGTAGGCCGCGCCGGAGCGAGCTACCGCGAGGTCGAAGCCCGCTCCACGACGGCAACCCGACCCTGACACGATCCCGAGGAGACACGACATGGCTGAAATCACCGCGAAGATGGTCAACGATCTGCGCGAGCGCAGCGGCGCTCCGATGATGGACTGCAAGCGCGCGCTCAGCGCGACGAACGGCAACGTCGAGGCCGCGTTCGACGAACTGCGCAAGGCGGGCCTCAAGAACGCCGAGAAGAAGTCGTCGAACGAGATGGGCGAAGGCCGCCTCGCGGCCTACGTCGCGCCGGGCGGACGCGTCGGCGCGATGGTCGCCGTCACGTGCCAGACGGACTTCGTCGCGAAGGGCGACGAGTTCCAGGCGCTGCTCGCCGAGCTCGCGAAGCAGATCGCGGAGAAGAACCCTGCGGACGCGGAGGCGCTCGGTGCGTTGAAGCACTCGAAGACCGGCGTCGCGCTCAGCGAGACCGTCAAGCTGCTCGCGGGCAAGACGGGCGAGAACATGGCGGTCGCGAAGTTCCAGCGCTACGAGAACGCCGCGGGTCGCGTCGGTTGCTACGTGCACCACGACGGGAAGAAGGGCGCACTCGTCAACGTGACGAACGGCGCCGACGAGGCGGCTGCGACGGACTTCTTGAAGAAGCTCTCGATGCACGTCGTCTCCGCGATGCCGGTCCCGGTCGCGAACTCGCGCACGGAGATCGCGCAGAGCGAAGTCGATCGCGAGCGCGCGGTGCTGCTCGAGCTCCCTGACCTGAAGGGCAAGCCGGCGGAACTGCAGGAGAAGATCCTGAAGGGCCGCATGGAGAAGTTCTTCGCCGAGCGCGTGCTCTCGGAGCAGGCGTGGATGCTCGACGACAAGCTGACGGTGCAGAAGGCCGTCGAGGCGGCGCTCGGGAAGGGCGCCAAGATCGAGGGGTTCGCGCGCTTCCAGATCGGGAAGTGAACGCGATGCGGTCCATGGGATCGCACGCACGACGCAGGACGGGCCAGCGCGCGCTGGCCCGTCTGCATTCGGGGGTCGTCAGAGGATGGACTCGCGGTGACCCCGTCGGGGCTGGAGACTAGCTCAGGCATGTCGCGCGCACGTGTCCTCGCGATCGGGCTCGCGCTTCTCGTGCTCGGGCTCGCGACGGTGCTCGGTCTTCGGGCAAGCCGCGAGCACGCGCCCAACGTCGCACGGACGAACGACGCGGCCGCGCGCGACGTCGCGGTCTCCACGCTCGACGCCTCGAGCTCCGCGATGGATGCGCCGCGGAAGGAGCTCGCTGCCGCGCGTGCCGGAGGCCTCGCAGCCGATCCGTTCGCGCCCGAGCCCGCGTTCGGGCCCGAACTCGTGCTGCTCTTCGTCGACGAAGACGGCCGCGCGTTGCCGCGCACGAGCGTGCGCGTGCTCGATCCCGGGCGCGATGCGTGGTGTTTCCAGCCGGACCGTTTGGCGCTCGGCGACGATCCGATCGCGGAGGTCGAGCGGCGCGGCGTCGCGTTCACGAGCGACGACGAAGGGCGGCTGCGCCTCGCGCGCTTCGAACGGCCCGTCGCCGTGCTCGCGCGCTCGAGCGAGCGTGCAGCGGTGTCGGTTTCGGGCGAGCGTGCGGCGTCGGCACGTGCGAGCGAACAAGCGGCGCTTGGCGGCTCGAAGGAACTCGCTGCGCTCGTCGAGCTCGCGTCGGACGTCGCGAGTCCCTGCTCGATCGTCCTGCGCGCGAACCACGCGCTCGACGTGCGCGTGCGCGACGAGGACGGCGCGCCGCTCGCCGGTGTGCCGCTCGAGCTGTGCGATCCCGACGACACGTCGCCCTTGTGGCGCGGCGCGACGGACGAGCAGGGCCGCGCGCGCGTCGAGCGCATCGCGATCGCGTGGGCCGATCCCGAGCTCGCGGTGCGCGTCACCGCAGGCACGTTTCGGCCCGCGCTCGTCTCGCGCTTCGTCCCGAGCGACTTCGACACGGGGCCGGTCGAGTTCGTCGTGCCGCGCGGCGATCCGCTCGAGCTCCGGCTCGTCGACGCGCGCGGCGCGGTCGTCCCGATCGACGGCGACTTGACGGTGACGCACGGATACCGCGGTCGCGAGCGCCCGCGCATGTTCGGCGAGCCGGAGTCGTTCTCCGTGCCGGTGCGCGACGGGATCGCGCGGCTCACGAGCATCGTGCCGAAGGACGAGACGTTCTCCGTCGTGTTCGAGGGCGTCGACTGGCCGATCGACGCGGCGCGCGTGAACCCGCTCACGCGCCGCGTCGACCTTCCGCTCGAGCCCGCGGGCCGCGTCGTGCGTCTCCGCGTGCTCGGACCCGCGCGCGAACCGTGGACGAATCGACAGCTCGTACTCCGCGAGCGCTACGAGCCCGCGGGCCACGGCAGCGGCAACACGCGCTCGCACGAGCCGCTCCGGACGGACGCCGAGGGGCGCATCGTGCTCCTGCGCTCGACGTGGGAAGGAACGGACGTGGCGCACGTGCTCGTTGACCCCGACGCGCATCCGCCGCTCTTCGCGTACTTGCCGACCTCGGATGCGCGCGGGCTCGAGCTCGTGCTCCAGCCCGCGCCGCTCGCGCTCGCGGGGCGCGTGGTCACGGAGCGCGGTGCCGCTCTCCCGCGCGCGACCGTGATGCTCTCCGAACTCGGCCCGGACTCCGCCGGAAAGGCCGAGTCTCTTCGCGTCGTGCGCACCGACGCGAACGGGCGCTTCGAGGCGTTCGGATACGGCCGCACGGGGCCGGTCGCCGTCTCCGTCCGGCGCGACGGACGTTGGCTCTCCTTCGCGGACGGTGAGCGGACCACGTTCCCGCGCTCCGTCGGCGCGTACGGCGACCGCGACGTCACCGTGCGCGTCGTCGTCGGCGCGGAGCTCGACGCGTGGATCCTCGTCGATCCGGCGTGGCTCGACGGCGGCGTGAAGGTCGCGCTCGTCGATCCGGAGGACGCGGAGCGCGACGGTGAAGAGGACGCGGAGCCCAGCGGCGCGGAAGATGAGGAGCCCGGCCTCGAGGCCGAGCTCCGGCGCGCGGGCGACCGGCTCGTCGCGTCGTTCCGCGGCCTCGAAGCCGGCGAATACGCCTTGCGCGTCTCGACGCTCGCCGCGAGCGCCCCCGTTTTCGTCCCCGGCATCGTGATTCCCGCCGAAGGGCTCGCGCGTGATCCGCGCCTCGAGCCCCTCGACCTGCGCGGCGCGCTCGGCGCACCCGCGTCCGTCGTCGTCGCCGAGCCGCCGACGCTGCGCTTCCAGGACGACGCCGGGCGCGCGTTGGAGCACGGCGTGTGGTGCTACTCCGTCGACGGCGAATGGCACTCGCCCGTGCCCTGGCTCGGCGGCGCCGTGACGGTGTTCGAGCCCTTCGACCGCATCGCGGCGTGGAGCCCGGGACGCTGGCTCGTCGTGCGGCCCGCGCCACGCGCGGACGAAGTCTGGACGTTGCCCTCCGCGCGCCGCGTCGTGGTGCACGTCGACGTGCCCGCGAGCCTGCGCACAAGCGCGATCACGTACCGCGCGGTCGTCGAGCTCGACGCCGACTCGAATCCGGCGCTCGCCGAGATCGTCTGGTCGGAGGTCTCCACGGCGCTCGACGCGCGCGACGAGGCGCGCTTTGAGCTGCCGGGGCCCGGGCGATGGCAAGCGACGGTGGAAGCGCGCTGGGACGGCGACGGAGGCGTGCTCCACGAACTCGAGACGTTCGTGTTCGAGCTCGGCGAGCACGCCGCCGCGTCGACGCTCTTCGAGTTCGCGGCGGACGAGGAGCGCTGGCTCGCGGTGCTGCGCGAGGACGAGGCGCCGCTCGGCCCGCGGTGAACCCGGAGTCCAGGCCGGACGCTCGCGTGGTCCGATCGCGTCCGCGGTCCGAGCGCGCGCGCCGGCGGATCGCTTGCGCCGTCCGACCGCTCGCGCGGGCCGAGCACCGGTACCGGCTGACGTGGAGTACGGCCCGAGTCCATGCTCCCGTACCGGATCCTCGCCCGTGGCCGGCGGCGCACGCCGACGGAGGCCGTCGCGCGTGTGGGGGAGCCGCTCCCGCGTCGCGACCTGCCTGCTCCGCCGCCCCCGAGCTCATGGAAAGCGCTCCCTCCCGCCGCTATCCTCCGGCCCTCGCTCGCCGCGACCCCACGCATGGCCACCCCGTATCAGCGCGTCCTGCTCAAGCTCTCCGGTGAGGCCCTCGGCGACCCCGCGACGGGGCACGGCATCGACCCCGAGGCGGTGCAGAAGATCGCGCGGCAGGTCGCGCGCGTGGCACAGCTCGGCGTCGAGATCGCGATCGTGGTGGGGGGCGGCAACATCCTCCGCGGGGCCGAGTTCAGCAAGCTCGGCGGCCACCGCGCGAACGCCGACTACATGGGCATGCTCGGGACCGTGATCAACGGGCTCGCGCTGTCCGACGCGCTCGAGCAGCAGGGCCTCGAGACGCGCGTCGCCACCGCGATCGAGATCCGCCAGGTCGCCGAGCCCTTCGTGCGCAAGAAGATCCTGGCGCACCTCGAGAAGGGCATCGTCGTCATCTTGAGCGCCGGCACCGGCAACCCGTTCTTCACGACGGACACCGCCGCCGCGCTGCGCGCGACCGAGCTCGAGTGCGAGGTGCTGCTCAAGGCGACCAAGGTCGACGGCGTCTACACCGCCGACCCGAAGAAGGACAAGAACGCGAAGCGCTACGAGGAGATCACCTCGATGGAGGCGATCCAGCAGGGCCTGCGCGTGATGGACGGCACGGCGATCACGATGTGCATGGAGAACAAGCTGCCCGTGATCGTGTTCAACCTGTTCGAGGAAGGAAACCTCGAGCGTGTGGTGCGCGGCGAACGCCTCGGCACCCGGATCGTGAGCTGAAGATGAGCGCCCAAGACATCGTCAAGAACACCAAAGAGAAGATGGAGAAGGTGGTGCACCACCTCGCGGAGCACCTCAAGCAGATCCGCACGTCGCGCGCGTCCAGCGCGCTCGTCGACAACATCAAGGTCGACTACTACGGCGTGCCGACTCCGCTCTCCCAGATGGCGTCGGTTTCGATCCCCGAGCCGCGTCAGATCCTGATCAAGCCCTTCGACGGCTCGATCCTGAACGAGATCGGCAAGGCGATCCAGAAGAGCGACCTCGGCATCCAGCCGCAGAACGACGGCAAGGTGCTGCGGCTCACGATGCCGCCGCTCTCCGGCGACCAGCGCAAGAAGTACGCGGCGAAGGTCAAGGAGATGTGCGAGGAGACGCGCGTCGCCCTGCGCAACGTGCGCCACGACGAGAACAAGGTCGCGGACGCGGAGCTCAAGGGCGGCGGCCTCACCGAGGACCAGTCGAAGAAGCTCCACGACGACATCCAGAAGCTCCTGAAGGAGTCCGAGGACAAGGTCACGCAGCTCCTCGACAAGAAGACCGCGGAGATCATGGAGGTCTGACCTCCGCGACTCGGCGCGCGTCCAGATGAAGCGGCCCGCGGGCCGCTTCCTTCGTTTCGAAGCGGCCGACGGGCCGCTTCGCTCGTCGGCGGGGGAGGAGTCCGGCGCCGCGCGCCGCAGTCGTCGCGCCGCAACCGATCGCGTGCCCCGCTACCGGGCTCTCGGGTGCACACGTGCGACGGTCTGCGCGCCCCGGGCGCCCGCGAACTCCGTTGCCGAGTTCCCGGGCGCTCGCGTGCGGCAGCCTGCGCACCCCGAGCGCTCGTGCGCCCTGGCCCGCGCTGGCGGACGAGTCGGGCGCCCCGGACTCGCTCCCGCGGCTTCCGGAGTTGGCCGCGGCGCGACCGTCGGGTATCCTCTCGGCCCGCGTGCGCAGCGATGCGCGCGCGCCGTGGAGGCCGGGCGCGTAGCTCAGTCGGTAGAGCAACTGGCTTTTAACCAGTAGGTCGAAGGTTCGATCCCTTCCGCGCTCACCAGCTTCCATCGCGACGACGCTCGGCGCCGGCTCCGGTCGCCGACTCGCTCGGGCAGGGCTTGACCTCGCCCGGAGGCGGGAGTACCTTCTCGCCCCGCTTTTCTGAAAACGCGCCCACGTAGCTCAGTTGGCAGAGCAGGTGACTCTTAATCATCAGGTCGTAGGTTCGAGCCCTACCGTGGGCACCATCCTTCCCCGCGCGTGCGGCCTCCGGGCGAACGGCGGTGGATGCGGAGGAGTGCCGGTCGTGGGTCGTTGGCGTCGTGCACGATTCCAGCCTCCGGCATAGAATCCGCCGCGAGGGATGAGGTCGTCCGTTCGGTGACGCGCCGAGTCGCTGGATCGAGGACGTCGGTTCGTCAGCCGATCTCCGTGAAAGCTCGTTGAGGTCGTTCCCGCGAGCATGACGATCCGCGACCGCTGCGCACGATGAGCGAGTGCGCCTCCCCGCAGGAGGGCTCGCATGTTTGGGACGCTCGCGCTTCTTTCGTTGACGGGTGGGCTCGGTTCCCCGGTTGCCCACGCCTCGGAGTCGTTCGTCGTCGCCTCAGGGCCGGAGCTCCGCTCGACGGAGCCTCCTGCCCGTGGTTTCGACCTGGCGGGCGAGTCGGAGACCGGCTCGTTCGTCGTGGGCCCAGCTCTCACCCTCTCCGTGTCGGCCGACGGAGTTCGACTCGCTTTCGCGGCGGATCCGCGCGCGCGGGGTCAGCTCGAGACCGCATCGATCGCGCGCGGTGAGGCGGGCCGTCCCGCGTCGCGAGCGCTGCGGGTCCTGGCTTCGGACCGCATCGAGATCGATCACGGCGAGTTCGTCGAGTGGTTCCGCCCGGGGCGCGATGCCGTCGAGCAGGGCTGGACGATCCCCGCACCGCCGCCCGGGGATCGCGGTGAACCGTTGACGGTCCACTTGCATCTGACGGGGGAACTCGGGGCGCGGATCGCGGACGATGGACGCTCCGCCACCTTCGTCGATTCGAGGGGGACTCCGCGCGCCAGCTATCGGGGGCTCGTGGCGTTCGATGCCACCGGGACCGAACTCACCGCCGTGCTCGCGAGCTCGCCCGAGGGCCTCTGCATTCGTGTCGACGACTGCTCCGCCCGCTATCCCGTCACCATCGATCCGTGGATCGGTTCGCCGTTCCAGACTTTGCGCGGAACTGCGGACGACCAGCGCTTCGGTTTGGCCGTCTCCGGCGCGGGCGATGTCGATGGCGATGGGTTCGGCGACCTCGTCGTCGGGTGCCGAAACCGCATCGCGTTCTTTCGCGGGGGCCCGAGCGGGATCGCGGGTCCGCCGCAGACGCTGACCTTTGGGGTGACCGGGGTGGGGGTCGCCGTTTCGACCGCCGGCGACTTCGAC
Source organism: Planctomycetota bacterium (assembly GCA_016714045.1). Classification (GTDB taxonomy): domain Bacteria; phylum Planctomycetota; class UBA1135; order UBA1135; genus JADJNY01. The sequence continues at coordinate 151,910 of JADJNY010000005.1, forward strand.
GGCGACGGACGCAACGACGTGATCGCGGGGTTGCCGTATGTCGGGTCGTTCCAGGTGCTGGTCCTGGGCGGTTCGCCGGGCGGCCTCGTCCCGAGCCTCTACCAGTTCGCGCTGGAACCCCAGCTTCCTGGCGGACCGGCGCCGCGGCCAGGTTGGTCCGTCGCTCACCTCGGCGATCTGAACGGCGACGGGCGGGACGACGTGGCCTTCGGCATCCCGTTCGACAACCCGGCCACGGGCGACGGGACGCGCGTCGGCTCCGTCCGCGTGGTCTTCGGCGGATCGCCGCCCACGACGCTGACGATCCAAGCTCCCCCGTCGGCGATCCCCACCGGGTTCGGATGGTCGGTGGCAAAGGGGGGCGACGTCGATGGTGATGGGACCACCGAGCTCCTCATCGGCGCGCCCTACGCCTACGTGCCGCACTCGACGACGAACGCCGGGCAGTACTACCGCGCGCACTACGCGTCGGGGAGCTTCACCCTGACCGAGAGCGCGCTCGCGCCCTCGGGCTACGAGCTCGCTCGCAGTCTCGGCGGCGGTGGGGACGTCGAGGGCAACGGGCTCGCCGATGCGATCGTGGGGACCCCGGGCTACAACGGATCGAGCGGCGGCGCCGTGATCTTCAGCGGTGGCATCTACAACCCCGTGTGGTCCGTCGTGGGCGGAGCCGGAGACGAGGCGGGAGCCTCCGTCGCGATCGCGGGCGACGTCAACGGCGACGGCTTCGCTGATTACCTCGTCGGTTCGCCCAAGCACGACGCTGGCGTGGGCGAGGGGGGGCGCGCCGATCTCTACTTCGGCGGCGCTCCCAATCCATCGAGCACGCCCGCGTTCAGCGTCCTGGGCGACTGGCCGTTCGAGCACCTCGGATACGCCGTCGCGTGCGCGGGAGATTTGAATGGTGACGGCTACTCCGACTTCGCGATCGGTGCGCCGGACTACGACGATGCGTTCGGCAGCCCGCCGCTCGCGCTCTCGGGCCGCGTGCTCCTCTACTACGGGCACGCGAACCTCCCCTGGAAACAGACGATCGCGAGCACCCAGAACACAGGTGCGCTGACCCGCACGGGCAGTGCGGTGAGCGGACTCGGCGACGTGAACGGCGACGGCTTCGACGATGTCGCGATCGGCGCTCCAGGCTGGAGCCAGGGACAGGCAGGTGAAGGGCGCGTGGAGATCCGCCATGGATCCGCGGTCGGGCTCGCGAACACGGTCGCATCGGGCCTCGAGAGCAACGTCGCGAACGCAGGCGCGGGCAGTTCGGTCGTCGGCCTCGGAGACTTCGACGGGGACGGCTACAACGACGTCGCGGTCGGTGCGCCGGGCTACACGAACGGACAACCCGGCGAGGGAGCCGTCCTCATTTATCGGGGTGGAGCCAGCGGAGTGAGCGTCACGCCCGCCTGGATCCTCGAACGCAACCAAACGGGCGCGCGGTTCGGCGCGGCCCTGGCTCGCGCGGGCGACCTGAACCGCGACGGGTTCCCCGACCTCGCGGTGGGGGCTCCGGATGCGACGGACACGCTCGCCCAGCAGGGCGAGGTCTGGGTGTACTACGGGTCACCCTTCGGTCCCACGTACCGCCCCCCGGCGGTGCTGCGCGGGTCCCAAGCCTTCGAGCACTTCGGCGCCGCCGTCGCCGGGATCGGCCGTGGTGACGACGATGCGTTCGACGACCTGGTAATCGGTGGTCCGGATTTCACGAACGGGGAAGCGGGCGAGGGGATCGTCCACGTCCATCGCGGCGGACCGTCGGGGCTCGACCTCGTGCCTTCGGAGTCGATCGAGGGCAACTTCCCGGGGATCCACTGGGGTGCCGTGCTTGCCGGGCTCGGCGACGCGAACGGAGATGGCTACGGCGATTTCGCGGTGGGCTGTCCCACCTGTTTCTCGTCCCTCGCCGAGGAGGGTGAGGTCTGGGTGCTCTACGGCGGGTCCAACGGCCTCGTCACGTACACCGCGTACCAGGGTGGTCAGGCGTTCGCCCACTTCGGTGCTGCGGTGACCGGAGCGGGCGACGTCGACGGAAACGGCATCGCCGACATGGTCGTCGGCGCGCCCGACCACGACGTCGTCGCGGTCGGCAGCGACGCCGGCCGAGTCTCGATCTTCCTCGGCTATGCCTCGGGCCTCCACCTCGCACCGGCGCAGACGTACGACGGGATTTTTGCAGGGGATCGACTCGGTGCCGCGGTCGCGGGGACCATGGACGTGAACGGGGATGGGTTCTCCGAGGTCGCGGTAGGCGTGCCGGGCTTCGATCTGGTGGCCGCCGACGGCGGAGCGCTCTTCGTTTCGAGCGGCAACCCGAGCAGTGGGGACCTGATGCTCTCCGGCACGAAGATCCGTGCGCGACAGATCCGCGGCACGACGCTCGCCTCCGTCGGCCTCGGGGGGTCGTCGCACCACCCCTCCGCGTTCCGGATCCAAACGACGTGGAGCGGCGCGCTCGTCGCCTCCTCGACGGCTATCGGCCGCGCCCGCGTGCAGACGCAGCTCCAAGTCGTCGGCACGAACTCGAGCTTCCTGGGAGCGAGCGTTGTGCCCGCGCCGCTTCCGTTCGTGGACACGGGATCAGCGTCGACCGCTCCGCCGGAGTACACGACCTACTTCTCTTTCCCGCCCTCGGAGTCGGGCTACAAGTGGCGCGTCCGGCTCGCCATCGACGATCCCCTCGTGCCCTACACGCCGTGGGTGACGATGTCCGGCGCGGCCCAGTCGACCCGGAAGCTCGTGCAGCCGCCGGATTGCGACGGGGATCTGGTCGCGGACCACGTCGAGGTCGTCGCTGGGACCGCGACGGACGCGAACCACGACTTGCTCCACGACGGGTGCGCGGCCCCCGGCCTCACGTTCTGTCACGGCGACGGGACGGGCACGGCCTGTCCGTGTGCGAACCACGGCGCCAGCGGCCGCGGTTGCGCGAATTCGGTTCATCCCCTCGGTGCCCTGCTCGCGACCTCCGGCACTCCAAGCGTCGCCAGTGACACCGTGCTCCTCTCGGCTTCCGCACTCACCGGATCTGCGTGCGTGTTCTTCCAGGGAAGCGCGGCGGTCGCTCCGAGCATCGTGGATGACGGACTCGGGTGCATCGGCGGCACGATCGTTCGTCTCGCGACGAAGCCGGTGGTGAGCGGCACGGCCACCTTCCCGCAGGTGGGGGACCTCCGCGTCAGCGTACGCGGTGCGATCCCGAGCCTCGGAGGGACGTACTTCTACCAGGCGTTCTATCGCAACGCGGCCTCGGCGTTCTGTCCGCCGGCCACGTCCAATCGAACGAACGGCGCCGTGATCCCGTGGGCGCCGTGATGGCGTCGAACGATCCCGGCGTGCCGAGCCCACCGGCGGCGTCGAACAGGGCGCTCGCCGACGAGTTGGGTCTCTCTGGCGATCGGCCTCGAACGAAGGCTGCTGTCGTCGACTCGCGAAAGCGCTGCTCCGACGAGCCGGGTGCGTGAGGCGCGCCGGTCCGGCCCCGTGGTGAGCGGACGAGTGATCCCCCTTGGCCGGCACGGAGTCGCAGCGAGCACCTCAGGCGAAGAGCTCCGTCACCACCCGCCCGCTGACGTCCGTCAGTCGGAAGTCGCGGCCCGCCCAGCGATACGTGAGCTGCTCGTGGTCGAGGCCCATCAGCGCCAGGATCGTCGCGTGCAGGTCGTGCACGTGCACCTTGTCGAGCGTCGCGTAGTAGCCGTAGTCGTCCGTTTCGCCGTAGCTGAACCCGCGCTTCACGCCGCCGCCCGCGAGCCACATCGTGAAGCCGTGCGGGTTGTGGTCGCGACCGTCCGCGCCCTGCACGGTCGGCGTTCGCCCGAACTCGCCGCCCCACAAGACGAGCGTGTCGTCGAGCAGTCCGCGCGCCTTCAGGTCGGCGAGGAAGCCCGCGATCGGCAGGTCGACCTCGCGCGCGTTCGACGCGTGCTGCTCGCGGAGCTTCTCGTGCTGGTCCCACTTGTAGCTGTGCGAGCACTGCACGAAGCGCACGCCCGCCTCGAGCATGCGGCGCGCCATCAGGCACTGGCGGCCGAAGTTCTCCGTCTTCGGGTCGTCGAGACCGTAGAGCCTCTTCGTCGCGGCGCTCTCGCTCTCGACGTCGAGCACCTGGGCTGCCTCCGACTGCATGCGGAAGGCGAGCTCGTTCGCGGCGATGCGCGCGCGCAGCGCGTCCTCGTCCGGACGGAGGTCGAGGTGGCGCCGGTTGAGCTCCTGCACGAGGTCGAGCTGCCGCCGCTGCGCGTCGCGCGACTGCGACGGGTGCTTCAAGAACCGGATCGTCGCGTCGCGCGCGGGCAGGCTCGCGTTGCCGATCGGCGTGCCCTGGTGCACGCCCGGCAGGAACGCCGCGGACCAGTTGTTCACGCCGCCGTGGCCGAGCGTCGGGCAGATCGTGACGAAGCCGGGCAGGTTCTGGTTCTCCGTGCCCAGCCCGTAGAGCACCCACGAACCGAGGCTAGGCCGCACGAACGTGTCCGAGCCCGTGTGCAGCTTGAGCAGCGCGCCGCCGTGCGCTTCGTTCGTGCCGTGGAGCGACTTCACGAAGCACAGGTCGTCGACGTGCTTCGCGACCTCGGGGAAGAGCTCGCTCGCCCACAGCCCGCTCGCTCCGTGCTGCGCGAACTTCCAAGGCGACCGCATCAGGTTGCCCGTCTGCGCGAACTGGATGCGCGGCTTGGCGAACGGGAGGGGCTTCCCGTCGTCGCGCTCGAGCAGCGGCTTGTAGTCGAACGTGTCGATCTGACTCGGGCCGCCGTGCATGAAGAGGAAGACGACGCGCTTCGCGCGCGGCGTGAACACGCGCGCGGCGGCGGGGCCTTCCGCGCCAGCGAGCCCGGCGAACGCGAGCAGCCCGAAGCCCGCGCCGAGCCCGCGCAGGAGCGCGCGTCGATCGAGGCCGTCGCAGTCGGGGCAGGTCGCGGGATCGTGCATGGGGCGCGTCAGTCGACGTGGAGGAACTCGTTGCTCTGGAAGAGGGCCTGACAGAGCTCGGCCCACGCGCGTTCGCGGCTCGTCGCGGCCTCCGTTTCGCCCGCGCTGGCGTGCGGGATCGAGGCGGCGAGGTGTCGGTGCGCCGCGGCGAGCTCGTCGGCCTCCGGTGCGCGCCCGTAGGCGGCGCGCCACGCGCGCACGACGCGCGCGTCGTCGTCCGCGCCCTCCATCGCGAGCAGCGCGCGGCTCCAGACCGTCGCCGCGTCGATCGCGAGCGGAGCGTTCATGAGGAGGAGCGACTGGCTCGCATCGACGGTCACGGAGCGCGCATCGATCGGCAGGGCCGCATCCGCGTAGTCGAAGGTCGTGAAGAGGTCGTAGAGCGCGTTGCGCACGACCGGCAGGTAGATCGAGCGCCGCTTCACGTCGTACTGACCGGCGTTCGCCGACTGGTCGTTCGTCACGTACCCGCCATTCTCCGTCGCGAGCAGCGAACCGCCCTGCGCGAGGTCGAGTCCGCCCGACACCGAGAGGAGCGCGTCGCGCACCGCCTCCGCTTCGAGTCGGCGCCGCGGGAAGCGCGCGAGCCAGCGGTGCTCGGGATCGCGTTCGAGCTCGCGCGCGGCGCTCGGCGCGCCCGGCGCGAAGGACGAGCTCGTCCGGTACGTCGCGGACGTCACGATCAGGCGATGGAGCGCTTTCAGCGAGCCGCCCTGGCGCTGCAGCTCGCGCGCGAGCCAGTCGAGGAGCTCGGGGTGGGAGGGCGGCGTGCCGCGCCGTCCGAAGTTCGAGGGCGTCGCGACGAGGCCGCGGCCGAAGTGACCCTGCCAGACGCGATTCGCGATCACGCGCCACGTCAGCGGGTGTTCGGGGTGCGCGAGCCAGCGCGCGAGCTCGAGCCGGCCGCTCCGGTCCGCGGAAATCGGCGGCGCCGGGAGCACGGCGGTGAGCACCGCGGGGAAGCCGCGCGGCACCGGCTCGCCCGCGAGGTTCAAGTGGCTGCCGCGGACGTGCACGCGCAGGTCTTCGATCGCGCCGTCCGTGACGCCGAGCGCGCGAGCGAAGGGAGCGGGTGCCGCCTGCTTCAGGCCCGCGGCCTCGGCGTCGAGCGCTTCGAGCTCCGCGCGCGCCGCATCGGGCACCGCACGCGCGGCGAGGCTGCGCGTCAACGCGAACGGACCGCGCGCGCCGAACGTGAGCTGGCGCAGCTCCTCGAGCCCCGCGTCCGCGAGCGCGCTCGCCGGCGGCGTCGCGGCACGCGCCGCGTCCCACAGCGTCTCGACCACGCCGAAGACGGCCTGGTAGCGCGCGGCGAGCTCGGAGAGCGAGGCCGGCGCGGGCGCGTCGAGCAGGGCCGCGACGCTCGGTGCGAGGTCGAGCTCCTGCGCGTCGCGCTTCGCGCGCAGGGCGGCCCAAGCCCCGGCCGCGTCGTCCGCGAACGTCGCGGCGGCGAGGGCGGAGAGCGCGTGCCACGGGGCGAACACGGGGTCCGCGCCGCGCTCGCGCCGCTCGAGGAACAGCGCCCAGGAGCGCACGAGCTCGGGCTCGAGCTCGAGCTCGACGGCGAGGCGCTCGGCCTCCGCGGCGGCGGGCTCGGACTCCGGCGTGAGCAGCAGCGCGTCGAGGTGGGGGAAGTCGCCGGCGCGGTCGAGGCGCACGACGTTGCGGCCCGGCGCCAGGATCGCCGTCGCGACGCGCGTCCAGCGCTGCGCGTCGGGGAACCAGCCGCCGGTGCGCTCGTCGAGCGCCGTCGGCGCCACGACCACGCCGTTCACCGAGACCACGATGGGGCGCGCGGCCTCCGACGCGTGGCGCACTTCGATCGTCCAGGTGCCCGCGGCGTTCGTCGTCACGTCGTACTCGGCGTACTGTGGGCGCTCGGCGCCGCCGGTGCGCGCGATCGTCGTGACCGGATCGCCCCAATGATCCGCGTCGGTGATCAGGTTGCCGCGCGACGCGGCCTCCGCCTCGAGGAGGAGCGTGCCGCGCGCCGCGGCGTTCGCGGCGACGAGGTAGCGCGCGAGGTCCTTGCGCCACGCGGCGCCCGCATCGGCCTGCGCGCGCTCGCGTAGTGTCCTCGCGCGCGCCTCCACGTCGCGCTGGCGCGCGGCATGCGCGTCGCGTGCGGCGATCGCGGGAGCAGGGGCGAGCTCGAGCTCGTTCCAGCGCGAGACGAAGTCCCGGTTGCCGAGCGTCTTCGTGCTCTGGAACACGCCGGCGAGCGCCGTGTAGTCCCGCTGCGAGATGGGATCGTGCTTGTGGTCGTGACAGCGCGCGCAGGAGACCGTGAGACCGAGGAACGCCTTGGACGCGACGTCGATCTGCTCGTCGACGGTGTCGCGCTCGAGCTTCACCTTGTCCTGCTCGGCCAGCATCTTCGGGCCGAGCACGAGGAAGCCCGTCGCCGTGCGCTGCCGCGCGAGCTCCTCCGCGTCCGCCGGCTCCGGCAAGAGGTCGCCCGCGAGCTGCTGCGTGACGAAGTCGCCGTACGGGAGGTCGCGGTTGAACGCGTCGATCACCCAGTCGCGGTAGCGCCACGCGTGCGCCATCGCCAGGTTCTCGTCGAGCCCGTTCGAGTCCGCGTAGCGCGCGAGGTCCAGCCACGTGCGCGCCCAGCGCTCGCCATGGCGCGGCGACGCGAGCAGGCGGTCGACGACGCGCTCGTACGCATCGGGAGCGGGATCGGAGAGGAAGGCCTCCACGTCCGCTTCGGTCGGCGGAAGGCCGACGAGGTCGAACGTGACGCGGCGTAGCAGCGTCCGACGATCCGCCTCCTGCGCGGGCGCGAGGCCCTCGGCCTCGAGGCGCGCGAGCACGAAGCGGTCGATCGCCTGGCGCGGCCAGCGCTCGTCGACGACCGCGGGCGGCGCCGGATCGCCGAGCGGTTGGAAGGCCCAGTGTTCGCTGCGCGCGGCGTCGGGCTGCGCCGCGGCCGGCGCGTCCTCCGCCCGCGGGTCGTGCGCGCCGCGGCGCACCCACTCGACGAGGTCGGCGATCTCCCGCTCGGAGAGCTTGGCCTTGGGCGGCATCTGCAGGCTCAGGTCGCCGTAGCGCACCGCGGTCACCAGCAGGCTCGCGTCCGGGTCTCCGGGGACGAGCACCGCGCCCGAATCGCCGCCGGCCGCGAGCGCCGCGCCCGTGTCGAGCTTCAACCCGCCCTTCGCCTTGCCCGCCTCGGTCGAGTGGCACTCGTAGCAGTGGGTGACGAACAACGGGCGGATGCGCGCCTCGAAGAACTCCACGTCGCTCGCCGGGGGGGCTTGGAGCGCGAGCAGCAGGAGGCGGGCCGCCAGGGGGAGCACGCTTCGATCCTATCCGACGCGCCGGCCGGCGCTGGAGGGGAGCTCGCGGCGTTCTCGTCGCCTTCCGTGGGGGAGTACGGTTTGCGGCCGTGGGGTTCGGAGTGCGGCCGGGCTCCGATCGGCGGGGCGCGGTCGCAATCGCGTCGCTCCGCCTCGATCCGGCTCGACCTGGCTCGATCAGCTTCGATCGGCTTCGATCCGGCGCGTTCCGACTCGTTCCGGCGCGATCCGGCGCGATCCGGCGCAATCCGGCGCGATCAGGCGCGATCAGGCGCGATCAGGCGCGATCAGGCGCGATCAGGCGCGATCAGGCGCGATCAGGCGCGATCAGGCGCGCGCGATCCGCGCGCTCTCGGCACCCGGCTGCAGTCCCGGCACGCCGTCGTCGGGCGAGAGCCCGCCGAGCGAGCGGTACACGCGCGCCCAGTACGCCGCGCGGACGACGCCGATGAAGCCTGGCAGGAGCAACAGCATCGAGGCGTAGAGGATCTCGAGCGTGCGCACGACCCACGGCTTGCGCACGAAGAGCAGGAGCAGGAGCGCTGGCGCGAGGCAGCACACCGACGCGAGCGAGAAGGCGAACACGACCACCGCGGCGAGCTGTACGACGAGGAGCGTCAGGAACGCGAGGAAGTCGACCAGCACTGCGCGCGCCGTGGCCCAGGCGTCGTTGCGCGCGATGCGCCACGCGTGCAGGAGCGCCGAGGCGGTGCCGCGCTGGTTGTGCACGAGGCTCTGCAGCGCGAGCTGGTACAGGACGGAGAGCACGAAGCCCATCACGAGCACCACCGCGACGAACGGGCCGAGCACGAGCGCGCAGAGCGCATTCGTGTCCTCGTCGCCGGTCCCGGGGGTCAACCCCCAGTGCTCGAGCAGGTAGAGCGGCGGCGCGAGCACGACGAGCGACGGCACGGCGAGCATCAGCAGCACGAGGAACCACAGACCGAGCGTGCTCCACGCGAGGCCCTTGCCGGCCCGCCACACGTCGCGCACGCGCGGAGTGCGGCGCGTGCGCGTCTCCTCGCTCCACGCCTCGGGCGACCCCAAGCGAGCAAGGCCCGCCGTCATCCGCGGGCCGAGCATCGCGAGGAGCACGCCGGCTCCGATGATCAGCTCGCCGCCCCGCGAGACGCCGCTCGTGCCGCGGAAGAGGAGCCCGAGCAGGAGCTCGCCGCCGTTCCCGCCCATGAACGTGAGCGCGGGAAAGAAGAACCCGCACAACCAGACGAGCCCGGGCCGACCGACCTGGCGCGCGGCGGAGCCCATCGCGTCGGTGGCGCGCGCGAGCGACCAACGCTCTCCCGGGATCCCGATCAGGCTCGACACGCTCTTCTCCTACGCGCGCGAGCGCGGGCTCTTTCGAGTTCGTGCGCGACGATGCGCGACATGCGGTCAGCGCGCGGCCTGCGCGAGCGCCCGGCCCTGACACACGGCCTCGACCTCGTCGACGTCCTTCGGGATCCCGGCCGTGAGCACCTCGTGGCCCGCGGCCGTGACCAGCACGTCGTCCTCGATGCGCACGCCGATGCCGCGCCAGCGCGCGTCGATCGTGTCGTCGTCGGGGGCGAGGTAGAGCCCCGGCTCGATCGTGAGCACCATGCCCGGCTCGAGCACGCGCGAGGCGCCGTCCTTCGAGTACGCGCCGCAGTCGTGCACGTCGAGCCCGAGCCAGTGGCTCGTCCGGTGCATGTAGAAGCGCTTGTAGGCCTCGCCGCGGAGCTCCTCTTCGGGCGTGCCGCGCAGGAGGCCGAGGCCGCACAGGCCGCGCACGAGGACCTCGAGCGCGCGCTCGTGGACGTCGGTGAAGCGCACGCCCGGTCGCGTGTGAGCGATCGCGGCGAGTTGGGCTTCGAGGACGATCGAGTAGATCGCGCGCTGGTCCGGCGTGAAGCGGCCGTTCACGGGGAAGGTGCGCGTGACGTCGCAGGCGTAGTAGTCGTACTCCGCGCCCGCGTCGATCAGGAGCAACTCGCCGTCCTTCAGGGGCTGGTCGTTCTCGACGTAGTGGAGGATGCACGCGTTCGCGCCGCCCGCGACGATCGGCGTGTAGGCGGGGCCGGTGCCGCCGTCCTTGCGAAAGGTGTATTCGAGCAGGGCGTCGAGCTCGGTCTCGCTCACGCTCGGCCGCGCGCGGCGCATGCACTCGACGTGCGCCTCGCGCGTGATGCGCGCGGCGCGGCGCATGCAGTCGAGCTCCGCCGGCGTCTTGAACAGGCGCAGCTCGTGCAGGGTCGGCGCGACGTCGACGAGTTCGGCCGGCGGCGCGACGTTGCCGCGCGCGGCCCAGCGCAGGCGCGTCGTCGCCTCGAGGAACTTCGCGTCGCGCGCGGCGTCGATCCCCGTGCGGTACACGATGCGCTCGTGGTTCGAGAGGAGCTTGGGGAGGTCCGTCCACAAGCTCTCGATCGGCCGCGCTTCGTCGACGCCGAGGGCCGCGGGCGCCGCCGCGACGCCGAGCCGACGGCCCGTCCAGATCTCGCGCTCCTTGTCCTTCTCGCGCAGGTAGAGGACGGAGCGCGGCGCCTCGTCCTTCGCGAGGCCCGGGAGCAGCACGAGGCACGCATCCGGCTCGTCGAAGCCCGTCAGGTACCAGAAGTCGCTCTCCGGCCGGAAGCGGTACTCGGCGTCGTGATTGCGCACCTTGTGCGACGCGGTCGGGATGACGGCTGCGGCGCGCTCGGCGCGCAGTCGATCGAGGAAGCGGCGGCGATGTTCGCGGTACATGCGGTGCGGAGAGGCTACCCGGCCGCGGCCGGGGAGGCCAAGGGCGCGGCAGCCCCGGCGCGCGAACGGGCGTGCCGTGTGCGTTCGTGCGATCGAACTCCGCGCGGGGCGCGGCCGGTTCGGCCCCCGAGAAACGAGCGCAGGGCGGTCGCATGACCGCCCTGCGCGTCCGCGCGCCGCTTGCGCGCTGAATCAGGCCTGCTTCGTCGGCTCCGCGGCCGCGCCCTCGGTCTTCGGCGCGTCGGCGACGAGCTTGCCGAAGTACTCGGGCATCTGGACGCCGCCGATGTCCTTCATCATCTGCATCGTCGGCGGGAGCGCGCCCGCGATGCCGCGGAGGAAGTTCGACGTGGCGCTCTTGCCGTCCGCGCCGCCGCCGTCCCACACGACGATCTTGTCGAACTTGATGTTCGAGATCGCCTGCGCCGCGGTCTTCGAGAGGCCGTCGATGTGCTCGAGCATGAGCATCTGGAACGCGGCCTGCGATCCGCCGCAGCTTTCGACGATGCGCTTCAAGCCATCGCCCTTCTTGGCGAGGATCTCGAAGTTACCGCGCGCCTCGGCCTCGAGCTTCGCGTAGATCGCAGCTGCTTCGCCCTGCGCCTCGATCTTGCGCTTCTCGGCCGCGGCTTCGGCGTCGACGATGACCTGCGCCTTGACGGCGCGCGCGACCGATTCGAGCTCGGCGCGCTTCTCGGCTTCGATCTTGAGCGCCTGCGCCTCGGCCGCGCGGGCCTGCGCCTTGTATTGCGCCTCGAGCACCGCGGCCTGCGCTTCGCGCTGGCGCGTCTCGCCGATCTGGTAGGCCTCGGCCTCGCGCACGCGGAGCTCGGCGTTCGCGCCCGCGATGTCGGCCTTCGACTTGTTCTCGCCGGTGACCGCCTTCGCGTTCGCTTCGGCGACCGAGATGCGCATCGTCTGTTCGGCGGCGCGCACCTGCATCTCTTGTTCGAAGGTCGCCTTCTGCTGGCCGATCTGGCGCTCCTTCTCGAGCTCGGCGAGGCGCACGGCGCGCTCGCGCTCGGCGGTCTTCGTGCCGATGTCGCGCGACTTCTCGTTGTTCGCGACCTCGATCGCCTGGTCGCGCGCCGCTTCCGCGACGCCGATCGCGCCGCGCTTCACCTGTTGCGCGACGTCGATCTCGGCCTGCTGGATCGCCTCGGACGCGGCCTTCTTGCCGATGGCTTCGATGTAGCCCGACTCGTCGGTGATGTCCTTGATGTTCACGTTGATCAGCACGAGGCCGATCTTCTTCAGCTCGGGCTCGAGGTTCGTCTGGATCTTCTCCAGGAACACGTCGCGCGCGCGGTTGATCTCGTCGATGCGCAAGGACGCGATCACCTGGCGCAGCTGGCCGAAGATGATGTCCTCGGCCTGCTTGACGATGGCCGGCGTGTCGAGGCCGAGCAGACGCACGGCCGCGTTGTTCATGGTCTCCTCGTCGGTGCCGATCGCGACCGTGAAGACGCTCGGCACGCTGACGCGGATGTTCTCGATCGAGAGCGCGCCCGAGAGCGGGATCTCGATCTGCACGGGATCGAGCGCGAGGTACTCGTAGTTCTGGATCAAGGGCCACACGAACGTGCCGCCGCCGTGGAGGCACTTCGCGGAGCGTCCCGCGCCCGTCTTGCCGTAGATGACGAGGATGCGGTTCGAGGGGCAGCGCTTGTAGCGCCGCGCGAGCACGAGCACGAAGGTGAAGACGATGATCGCCAGCGCGACGATCGCGAGGACGAGCACCAGCGTGCTCTTCGTGTCGTCGTCGATGAGCGACGGCTGCGCCGACGGACTGCGTTGGAGGATCCAGGAGAGGGGAAGCATGGGATGGGGGTCTCTTTGGGATGGCTCGAGGCGCGCGCGTCAGGCGGGTTCGACCTCGAACGTGTCTTCCGTGATTTGGCGCACGATCTTGACCTCGGCGCCGGTCGCGATCTCCGCGCCCTTCGTCGAGGCGGCGTACTCCGTCGTGCGACCTTGGATCGAGACGGTGATCTTGCCCTTGCCGGCGTTCTGCCCGGGGATCTTGAGGTAGACCCGCGCGACGCGCCCGACGGCGTTTTTCGGTTCGAGGTTGCCCTGCGCGTACAGCGCCCGCTGCAAGCTGAAGAGCCACGCGACGAACACGAGCATGACGATGCCCGCGCCGGTCGCGGATCCGAGCGTCGCGATCGAGCTCCAGCCGCGCGCCGCGCCGAACATCCCGGTCAGGCCGAAGAAGCAGAGGAACGCCGCGACGCTGCGGATCGAGATCAGGCCGAAGCCCGTGTCGTGGCCGGTCGGCTCGCCGCTGTCGGACACGCCGATGTCCGGCGCCGCGTCGACGTGGGGGACGTCGTGATCGCCGCCGCCCGTGAAGAGCAGCACCGTCTGGATCAACAGGACCACGCCGCCAGCGACGGCGCAGCCGATGTACACGGTTTGGATCGACCAATCCATCGAGCGTCTCCACGGACGGGGGGGGTGCCGTCGCGGGTGGAGAGCCTACTCGGCGTCGGCTCCCGCATTCAACGTCAGCGACCGCGCAGGACGAAGCGCTCGAGGGCGGAGACGAGCCACGCGAGCTTCTCCGCGCGCGTTTCGGGGCGCGCGAGGTCGACCACGGCACCGCCCGGCGGGGCGGAGCCCGCCGCGGCGATCCCGCACTCGATTCCGAGCTCGCGGAGAGTGAGCTCGCGCGCGATCGAGGCGTACGCGTCGCGTTCGGGGTCGCGCTCGCCAAGCACGAGCCAGACGCCGCGCTCCGCGACGGACGCGGGGAGCTCGTCGGGAAGGCGCGTGGGCCACGCGGGGTCTTTGGGCTCGAAGCGCGCGAAGAGCACGTGCGGTTCCTCGCCAGGACGCAGCTCCACCGCGAGCGGCGCGCCGATCGTCGCTTGCTTGTCCCAGTCGACGTACTCCGCGCCGACGCCGTAGTCCTCGACGCGCGGCAGCACGATCGCGACGCGCGCGGCGGGCCCGGAGAGGTGCTTCAGCTCCGCTTGCACGCCTTCGTGCTCGACGGAGAGGAGCAAATCGAAGCGTGTCGCGCCGAGCTCGATCCCGCTTGCGCGCACGGCGCGGCGTTCGCCCTCGACGATGGGCACGGGCGGGAGCGCGGGGCGCAGCACGGCGCCGTCCGCGAGCTTGGGCGGGCGTGCGCCGCGCGCGAGCAGCGTGCCCGCGGGGACGCCCGGTACGAAGCGCGGGAGGAGCGACGCGAGCAGCGCGGGCTCCGCCGCGGCGCGCGCGAGGTGCGCGTTCGCGTCGCGGTAGCGACCCTGCTCGAGCGCGACGAGCGCGAGCGTCGCCCGCGCGCGCGCGTCGTCCGATCGCGCGCGCGCGGCGAGCAGCGCCGTGCGCCACTGCGTCCACGTCGCGCCGCGGCCGAGCGCGCCTTCGGCGAGCCCGGGGGCGACCCGGCGCCCTGCGTTCGTCACGCTCGCGAAGCCCTCGAGCGGCAGCGCCGCCTCGACGTCCTTCCCGAGCGCCGCGAACGCGTCGCGCAGGGGACCGGAGGGGAACTCGAGCGTCGCCTCGAGGTCGACCGGCGCCGCGCCGGGGGCCTGGGCGGTGAGCGTCTGGAGCGTGGGGGCAGCGGTCGCCTGCGGCCCGACGCCGGCGAGCGCGGCGAGGAGGAGCCCCGTGAGCCCGCGGCGCGCCCCGACGACCACCGCGCGCGGCGCACGGTCGTCGGGCCGCGCCGTGGACGGCCCCGGGCCGGCGTCGTCGAGCGCGTAGGGGCCGAAAGGCATGCGCGGAGGCTCCGCTCGCGACGCGCGCCTGTCAAGCGCTTGAGCCCGCGGGCTCCATGGGACATCCTGTGCTCCTCATGGCCGCCATCGACAAGGACCTGCTCTCGATCCTGATCTGCCCCGAGAGCCACCAGCCGCTCGCCGAGGCGAGCGCGGAGCTGCTCGAGCGCGTCAACGAGCGCATCCAGAAGGGCGGCTTGAAGAACCAGGGCGGCGCCGCGGTCGACGCGAAGCTCGACGCTGCGCTCGTGCGCGCGGACCAGAAGCGCGTCTACCCGATCCGCGACGGGATTCCGCTCTTGCTCGTCGACGAAGGCCTCGCGCTCTAGCGCGCGCCGCACCCCGAGGCTCGCCGTGGACTGGCGCCCGAGCGTGGACGACGGCCGCCGGTTGCGCCTCGGCTACGGACTGAACCTGCACGCGCCGCGGACCGTGCAGGAGCTCCTGCACGGGTTGCGCACCGTGACGCTGCCCCTGCGCGAGCGCGTGGCGCCCGGCGCGCGCTTCGGCGTCGGGATGTACCTGCCCGCGGAGCTCGCGCACGCGCTCGACCCGGGCGCGGACGCGTTCGGCCGATCGCGGAGCGCCGACACGCCGTCGGCGGCGTCGAGCGCAACCTCGGTGCGCCCGGACGACGGGCTCGCCGAACTCGAGCGGTTCCTCGCCGAGCACGCGCTCGACCCCTTCACGTTCAACGCGTTCCCGTACGGCGGCTTCCAGACCGACGGCCTGAAAGAGCGTGTCTTCGCGCCCGCGTGGTGGGAGCGCGCGCGGTTCGACTACACGCTCGCCGTCGCGCGCTGCGCTCTGCGACTCGTGCGCGCGGCGCCCGGAGCGCGCTCGCACGTGTCGATCTCGACGCACTGCGGGCAGTTCGGCGCGCTCGACGTCGACGGCGCGCGCGAGCTCGCGGCGATCGCGCACCTCGCGCGTTGCGCGCTCGAGTTCGCGCGTCTCGAGGACGCGACCGGCGTGCGCATCGTCCTCGCGCTAGAGCCCGAGCCGCGCTCGTCGTGCAACGATCTCGCGAGCCTCGCGCGCTTCCTCCCACGCGTGCGCGAGCGCGGCGCGCGCTTCCTCGTGCGCGAGCACGGCGTCGCGTCCGCGCGCGCGGACGCGCTCCTCGCGCGACACCTCGGCGTCTGTCTCGACGCGTGCCACGCCGCCGTCGAGTTCGAGGACGCCGCGTCGGTGGGCGCAGGCGTCGGCGCGCTGGGAAAGCTCCAGTTCACGAGCGCGCTGGCGGTCCGTGATCCCTCCGGGAACGAGCGGGGACGCGCCGCGCTGCTCGCGCTCGACGAGCCGCGCTTCCTGCACCAGGTCACCGGCCGGCGCGGCGCGGAGCTCCTGCGCGCGCGCGACCTCGGCGAGGTCGCCGCGGCGATGGAGCGCTGGCTCGCATGCGACGAGTGGCGCTGCCACTTCCACGTCCCGGTCGACCTCGACCTGGCGCGCGACGAGCGCGGGGCGCCGCTCGGCCTCACGACGACGCGCGCGTTCGCCGACGCCGTGCTCGGACGGGTGCTCGGCGCGCCGTTCGCGGACGAACTCCACGAACTCCACCTCGAGATCGAGACGTACACCTGGGACGTCCTCCCCGCTTTCGCGCGCGCTGGCGGCGGTGGAGCGGAGCGCCTCGTCGAGGGGCTCGAGCGCGAGTACGCACACGTCGCAGGCGTCCTCGCGCGCGCGGGGTGGACCCGGGCGACCGCCTAGGGGAATCGGCCTTCGGGAGGGGTTGACAGCCCCCGGGTGGGACAGTACTTTTCCCGCCCTCTTCGCGGCAGGCCGACGCGAAGACGTCACGTCACGCACACGGCGGTCCCATCGTCTAGCCCGGCCTAGGACACCAGGTTTTCATCCTGGCGACAGGGGTTCAAATCCCCTTGGGATCACCATTCACCACCCACCCTCGTTGACTCGAGGGTGGGTGGTTCTGTTTCGGACCCACTCGAGCTCCGATCTCCGTCGGCGGGCCTGGAACCGACGAGCGCGCCGCAGACGAGGTCGACCACGGCGCGCTCCGCCCGCGCTGGCGCGCGGGGCCTCGACCGGCGGCTAGTCCCCGACCGGCACGTCCTCGGTCGGGACCTCGCACGCAGCGTCGCGGACGGCCGCGAGCAGGTCCAGGGCTCCGACGGCGGCGAGCTGGTACTCGTCGGACGTCATCGTGAGCTCGGCCGTCTCCGCGCACGGGTCGCCTTCGGGGAAAGGCGACCACGCGAAGAAGTCACCTGGCGAGGGCGGAACCTCGCCGTGCGCGTAGGGCCCCAGCGCGAACCAGTCGGAGAAGATCACGAGCTCCGTGCCCTCGGGCACGATCGACAACGCCGCTACGCCGTCCTCGTAGGCGACGCGCCAGAAGCCGCACGGGTCGCCCAAGTCGCCGCCCTGCGCCACGAGCATCAGGTAGCTGTTGTCCTGGAGGTACCGCAGGAGCGCCTGCATGCGCCGGTACTCCGTCACCGTGCCGTGCCACAGCACCGGACTTCCGCGTTGGTTCCTCGGCCGAAGGATGAAAATCCGGTCGTTCGGATCGCCCTCGAACGAGTCCTCCGGGCCGCCGAACATCGAATCCAGCCCGTCGCCGTCGATGGTGTCCAGCCTGTCCGGCTGGCCATCCGGGCCGCCCGGAGAGTCGTGCTGGGTGTCGGTGTCGCCCCGGGTCCAGTATTCGTCCTCGAACCGGTCCGGGCCGTCCGTCCCGACCAGGTTCGAAGGTCCCGCCGACGAGTCGCCGGTCTGGGTGTCGCCGGGAGGCAGGATGGGAGGAGGCCGAATGTAGATCTGCGCGGCGCTCGTGGCCGACAGGGCGAGCGCGAGCGAGAGGGAGAGCGCGATTCGAAGAGGCAGCATCGTTCCGTGGGTGGGTTCGGGGCGGAGCGGGAACGCGCCGGTCGCGGCGCGCTCGCGCGGTCTCGGACGCCGAGGTGCTCGGCACGCCGGGAGTCGGCGTGACGGCGGCGTTCCGCGTGACGGCCCGAATCGGGCCGACGGAAGCGGAGCCTAGCGTCCGAGGTCCGTCGCGTGGTGCGCGAGACCCTCGTCTCCGAAGTACGAAACGTGTCGTCTCGGCCGCGTTGCGCGAGCGCCCGACGCTGGATCGAAGCGCCGCCGCCTGCTTCCATGCGCACGGCGCGCGGTCGCGCCGATCTCGATGCGCACGCTCGTCTTGATGGCCAAGGCGCCCCGGCCGGGGAGCGCGAAGACGCGGCTCGCGGGCGGCGCGGTGGCGCGGAACTCGGAACGCGGGAGCGCAAGCTCGCCGAGCGCGGACTCGACGCGGGGTTCGGCCCTCCGCGCGGCGCACCCTGGGTCGCCCGACGTCGACCTCGCTGGCGCCGCGCGGATCGCCGAGGGCCTCTTCCGCGACGCGCTCGCGACCTGCGTTGCCGCCGCGGCCGCGAATGAGGCGGAGCTCGTGCTCGCGTTCACGCCGGCGTCCGAGCGCGCCTGGTTCGCGGAGGAGCTCGCGCGCGCCGAAGCCGCACGCGACGGCGCGGGCTCGCAGCGCGCCGTCGCGCTGCGACTCGTCGCGCAGGCCGACGGCGACCTCACGCCGCGCCTGCAAGCGGTGACGGCGGACGCGTTCGCGCGCGGCGCGCGCTCGGTCGTCGTCGTCGGCACGGACGCGCCGGAGCTCTCGACCGCGGACGTCGAGCGCGCGTTCGAGCTCCTCGCGACGCGCGACGTCGCGCTCGGGAGGAGCGCGGACGGCGGCTACTGGCTCGTCGGGCTCGCGCGCGACGAGCCGCGCGTCTTCGCCGGCATCCCGTGGAGCACCGAGCGCGTGCGCGCGGCGACGCTCGCGCGCGCGGCGGAGCTCGGGCTCGCGGTGGGGGAGCTCGACCTCCACGTCGACGTCGACGAGCCCGAGGACCTCGCGTGGCTCGCGCGCTGGCTCGCCGAGGAGCCCGTCACGCGCGCGGCGCACGTGCGCGCGGCGCTCGCCCAGCTCGGGCGGTGACCGTCCGACGCGCTCACGCGCTCGCGCGCGGGTGCGCCTTCTCGTAGACAGCACGAAGGCGCTCGATCGAGACGTGCGTGTAGATCTGCGTCGTGACGAGGTGCGCGTGGCCGAGCAGCTCCTGCACCGAGCGCAGGTCGCAGCCCTTGTCGAGGAGATGCGTCGCGAACGAGTGGCGCAGCGTGTGCGGCGTGCAGCGGCGCGTGATGCCCGCCTTGAGCACGCAATGCGCGACGATGCGGCCGAGGGAGCGCGTCGTGAGACGCCCCCCGCGCGGGTTCAGGAACACGGCCTCGGGCTCGGAGCCGCCCGCGCGAGGTTGCGCGCGCGCCTTCGTCCGCGGCCGCGCCGGGTCGTCGAGGTACGTCGCGAGCGCCTCGCGAGCGTAGCGGCCGAGCGCCACGAGCCGTTCCTTGCGGCCCTTGCCGCGCACGCGCGCGACGCCGCGCGCGAGGTCGAGGTCCGCGCGGTCGAGCCCGACCGTTTCCGCGGCACGCGTGCCGGCGGAGTAGACGAACTCGAGCAACGCGCGGTCGCGGCGGCCCGCGGGCGTCGCGACGTCGGGGGCCATCAACAGCGCCTCGACTTCCTCCGTCGACAGGGCACCGGGTAGCTTGCGCTCGCCACGGCGTTGCCGCAGGCCCGCGGCGGGGTGCGTCTCGAGCTCGCCCTTGCGCATCAGGTGCTTGAACCACGAGCGCGCGGCGGAGAGCTTGCGCTGGATCGAGCTGCGTGCGAGCTCGCGCCCATCGAGGTCCGCGAGGTACGCGCGCAGCATGCGCGGCGTGATCTCGGCGGGTTCGGTCACCTCGCGCCCGCCGAGGAAGCGCGCGAACTGCTCCAGGTCCTTGCCGTACGCGCGCAGCGTGTGCGGCGATGCGCCGCGCGCGGCGGCGAGCTCCTTCAAGAAGCCGTCGATCGAGCGCACGATCTTCGGAGGGAGCGGCGGGAGCTCGTCGTCGTCGCGCGCGTCGACGTCCGGCCGCTCGTCCGATGCGGTGCGTGTGCGCGCCACGGGCTCAGTGCTTCCAGTACGCGGTGCGCTCGATCGACTTGAGCGCGTACGTGACGCCGTTCGGGCCCTCGTAGCGCACCATCGCGCGCAGCATCGGGGCGGTCTCGTCAGTGGCGAACCAGTAGCGTTCGAGCACGACGCCCGCGTCGTCCTGGAGCTCGTACCCGTCGGCCTCGACTCGCCCGATCGGGAGCTCGAGCGTCGTGCGGCCCGTGCAACGCACGCGGCGCGACACGAGGTCCCAGCTGACCTGGTGCGTGTCCTTCTGCGCGGGGACGAGCCCCAGCCGCTGCGGCTCGGCCGGCTCGTTCGCGGGCAGGTATCGCAGCGCGAGCGGGAGCCCGTCCGCGAACGCGAACACGTCGGTGCGCTCGATCTCGCCCTCGCGACGCCCGGCGCCGGGGAAGTAGACGGAGTCCGCCCAGCGGAAGCAGCTCGACGCGGGCCAGCACTCCTTGAAGCTCGCGCCGCAGTCCTCCTGCGTCGAGACCGTGAGCTTGACCGGCTCGGCGTGCTCGACGCGATGGTAGGTCATCGTCGAGAACCGGTAGTCGTACTGCTCCGTCGGGACGATCTCGCTCCAGTGGTGCTTGAAGACCTCGAGGCCCTTCGGGTCGTCGGTCTTGCACGTCGTCGCCGGATCGACGCGCTCCTTGTTCGTGTACGCGGTCGCGAGGTAGCGGCGCTCCTTGCCGTAGATCGTGCGCGTGGCCTCGTAGACGCACTTCTCGGCCTGGCCGTCGTACCAGGCGGGATCGCGCGACCACGCCGGGCGCGTCCACAAGAGCAGGTGACCCGGATGATCGGGGAAGTCGAGCGTGAGCCTGCAACCCGCGAGCGCAGACGCGAGGAGACCGGCGAGGAGCCACCGCCTCACGCTCACTTCACGTCCTTCTTCGCGCTCCCGTTCCACGTCGCCGGCCGCTTCGCCACCGGTTCGTGCAGCGCGAACAACGTCATCGCGGTGCCGAAGCTCTCGCTGCGCGGGAACACGCGGTCGTTCCAGCCGCCGCTCTCCTCGCGCACCTTCCACAGGAGCGCGTAGAGCTTCTCGCGGTACCCGGCGCGCTCCGTCTCGGGCAGGAACTCGATCCCCTGCGCGACGTAGCGGTGCGCGTAGAAGAAGTAGTAGGGCGCAATGTAGTAGGGCGGAATGTGCGTGCCGGTCTGCTTCCGGCGCTTCTCGAGCCACTCCCAATGCTCGAAGAACGCGTCGATCGACGACCGCACACACGCGACCGAGCCCTTCCCCGCGAGGAACAGCGTCGTCTCGCACACCGTCATGCGCCCGATCGCGCCCGGCACGTCCTCGAAGCCCTTCCCGTTCTGCGCCGCCTTGTTCGTGCCGTACTGGAAGGCACCCGTCTCGAGCCGCGCGTCCTCGAGCGTCGCGAGCGCGCGCTCGACGACGTCCGCGTCGACCTTCTCGCCCTGGCGCGCCGCCTCGAACAGGATCTGCAGCGTCGGCGCGGTCATGAACGTCGACGAGGACGAGAGCGACACGGGCGCATCCTTCTTCGCGTTCTTCGGCCGCTTCGCGGTCGCGGCGCGTGAGCCGTTCGGGCGCGAGTAGTTCCACCCGCCGGTCTCGATCTCGGTCTCCAAGAGGAGCGCGACGAGCTTCGCGATCTCGACGTCGACCTTCTTCGCGAGCTCCTTCGGCACGAGCTTCTGCTCGCGCGCGAGGAGGAGGAACGAGAGCCCGTACGCGTGGCCCCAGCCGCGCACGTCGTAGCCCTGCTCGAACTCCTTCGTCATCAGCGGGTGTTCGAGGCCCTCCAGGACGAACTCGAGCCCGCGGCGCACGCTCGCGGCGCTGTCCGCGTCGAGCTTGCCGTCCTGCGCCGTGATCAGGGCGCTCGCGGCGATCGACGTCCCGCCGATGCGGTACCCGATCGGGATCTCGCCGCCGACGCGGTACACGCCTTCGTACGGCCATTCGCGCGGCTCCGTGTCCTTGCCGTCCGCGCCGCCCGACTTCGGCGCGCGGCCGCGCTCGACGCCCGGGTCGTAGTTCTCCTGCTTCGCGACGAGCAGCGCGATCCCGCGCTTCATCGCCGTCGCGATCTCAGCCGCGTCGGGGGCGCGGAGCGTCGCCGCGGGCGCGGCCGTCGGCGTCGCGTCGGGGCCGTCCTTCGGCGTCGCGTCGGGCGCGGACCGCGGGCTGGCGCTCGGTGCCTGCAGCGCCGCGATCGCGTACGCCGGCCGCGCGAGCGCGCTCGGGCTGAGCGCCGCGGCGCACAGGAACGGAACGACGAGGTTCGAGAACGTGGATCGGCTCGGCATCGGACTTCCTCGGGGCGGGCGGCGCGGTGCGCCGCGGACGGACGACGATCGTGCGGGCCGGGGCGAAGCCGCGCAAGAGCCGTCCGAGCGCCGCGGGCTCGACCGCGTGCTCGCCGTCGGGCTCGCGCTCGAGCCCGGCCGCGTCGAGGAGCTCCGCGAGCACCGGCTCCGTCAAGCGGCGGCGGTGCAGCGGGTGGTGGAGCGCGTCGCGGCCGTCGGGCACGAGTCGCGCGAGGAGCTCCGCCGCCGTCTCGCGCTCGGGCCAGAGCCACTCGTGCACGACGATGCGGCCCTTGGGCGCGAGCACCGCCGGCAGGCTCGCGAAGAGCGCCACCGGGTCGTCGACGAACGCGAGCAGGTCCGCGATCCACACGAGGTCGAAGTCGCCGAGGCCCAGGTTCCAGCCGAGCGTGTCCAGGTCGCGCACCTCGGCGCGCAGCCCGAGCGCGCGCGCGAACTCGACGTGGTCCGCGACGCGGTCGATGCCGAGCGAGGCGGGCGAGAAGTGCAGGAGGTGCCGCGCGTGGCCGCAGCCGACGTCGAGGACGCGCGCCGTGTCGAGGTCGAACGCGCGCGCGAGGCGCTCGAGCTCCTTCGGCGGACCGCTCTCGAAGTGGCGCTTCCACGCGAGCCAGCGCTCGGGCGGCGCGCCGGCGGGGAGCACGCGCGCGCGCATCTCGTCTTGGGTCAGCACGCCTTCAGGATCGCCGGTCGCGCACCTCCGCGCCAGGGGGAGCGCGCCTCCGCGTCGTCGAGGGGTCGAGTTCGGGACGCGCCGCGGCCGGGTGCGACGGTCGGCCGGTCGCGTGCGGTCCGCGCGGTGAGCGCGCGCCTCGGCCCCGGAAACGACGGCACGCGCGACCCGGGCGGGGGCCGCGCGTGCGCGGTGGAAGGCCTGCGTCCGCGGACGCGGGCTAGTTGCGCGCGGTCGGCTTCGCCGGAGCGTCTTTCTTCGCGGGCTTCAGCGCGGGGACGTCCCTCTGGAGCGCTGCGCACTGCTCGCGCCAGCCCTTCAGGAGCACCTCGCGCGACTCGGGGTTGATCCCGAACGTGAAGCCCTTCTTCTCCGCGTCGTCGAGCACCGCCTCCATCGCCTTCGCGTGCTGCGACTGCGCGTCGAGGTACTTGACGACCTGTTCGAGCGCGCCCTTCGTGTCGGCGAGCTCGGCGCCGAGTGCGTCGCACTTCAGCTTGAGGGCTTCGAGCTCCATCGCCGCGGCGTCCTTCTTCGCGTCCTTCGTGTCGCCGGCCTGAGGCGCGGCGAGCGCGGTCGAGCCCGCGGTCTCGGAGCGGTTCGCGAACGAAAGGGCGGCGACGGTCGCGCCGACGACGAGGATCGAGAGAACGCTGGTCTTCATGGGAGTTCCAGATCGGCCGGAGGGTGCGCGGGCCTGAAGAACGTTCCGCCCGCGCGCCCCGCGTACGGCCCGGATACGTTCGGGAGGGCCCGCCGTGAGCGCCGGGGGCCGGTCGGAGCCCGGATCTTCGGCCGCTCGACGGCGGACGCTCCCCGCGGGGACGGGGCGACGAACGCGGCGCTAGACTGCGCGCTGCATGAGCACGAGCCCCGCGCGCGGCGGACGATCGCCCCTCCTCTTCATCTTCCTGACGGTCTTCATCGACCTCCTGGGCTTCGGCATCGTCCTGCCGCTCCTACCCATCTACTCGAAGGCGTACGGGGCGGAGGAGCTCGAGCTCGGTCTGCTCTTCTCGTGCTTCTCGGGGATGCAGTTCCTCTTCGCGCCGATGTGGGGCCGGCTCTCCGATCGCATCGGGCGCAAGCCGGTGCTCGTCGGCGGTCTGATCGGCACGAGCGCCTCGTACCTCTTGTTCGCGTACGCGACGTCGATGCCGATGCTCTTCGTCGCGCGCCTGCTCGCGGGCTTCTTCGGCGCGAACATCTCGACCGCCGCGGCCTACATCGCCGACGTCACGACGCCGGAGAACCGCGCGAAGGGGATGGGCCTGATCGGCGCGGCGTTCGGCCTCGGGTTCACGTTCGGGCCGTTCCTCGGCGGCGAGCTGACCGCGTACTCGCCGATGTACCCAGGCTTCCTCGCGGCCGGACTCTCGCTCGCCGCGGCGCTGTTCGGCTGGTGGAAGCTCGAGGAACCGCCGCGCGAGCTGCGCACGCACAGCCGCGTGTTCTCGCTCGAGCAAGTACGCCTCGCGCTCGGCGCGCCGCGGATCGGCACGCTCTTCGTGCTCTCCTTCCTGTCCGTGCTCGCGTTCTCGGCCTTCGAGGCGATGTTCGCGCGCTTCGGCCTCGCGCTGTTCCCGCAGCAGTTCGGCGTGCCCGAGTCGATCGAGCACGCGACGATGGATCAGATCCTCGCGGCGGCGCCGATCACGGGGCGCTACCTCGGCGCGATCGGGATCCTGTCGGCGATCATCCAGGGCGGCCTCATCCGCCGGCTCGTGCCGCGCTACGGCGAGACCTCGCTTGCGCTCACGGGGCAGGCGGTGCTCGCGCTGTCCCTCCTCGTGCTCGGCCTCTCGCAGAGCTGGGGCGTCGTGCTGCTCGGCTGCGTGCTCATGCCCTTCGGCTTCGGGCTGAACAACCCGGCGCTGTCGGGCCTGATCTCGCGCGCGACGCCGGTCGACCAGCAGGGCGCCTTTCTCGGCCTGAACCAGTCGATCGCGAGCCTCGCGCGCATGAGCGGTCCACCGCTCGCGGGCATGGCGTTCCAGCGGTGGAACCCGCACGCGCCGTTCCTGCTCGGCGCGGGCGCGCTCGGGCTCTCCGTGTTCCTCGCGTACGGCTACCACCGCCGCTTCGGCGCGACGTTCCCGCGCACGGGCGCTGCGCCGGCGGCCGAGGCCTGACGCAGGGCGCCCGATGGCCGCGCGCGCGAGTTTTCGTCCGCGGGTCGAGCCGCTCGGGCGCGTGCCCGACGCGGGCGAGCTCGTGCAGCGCCTCGCGGGCCATCGCGCGCGCTTCGCGCTCGACAGCGCGGGCGGCACGCCGCGGCGGTGGAGCGTCGTCGCGTTCGATCCGGTCGAGCTCGCCTCGTGCCTGGGGGCAGCGACGCCCGGTTCCGCGACGAGCAGCGCTCCGCCCGCGGACCTCGCCGCGCTGCGCGCGTACCACGCGGAGCTCGCGCGCAACGGCGGCGACGACGTGCCCGGTCCGTTCCACGGCGGGTTGCTCACCGCCCTCGCGTACGACCTCGGCGTCGCGGGCGAGACGCGCGTCGTGCTGCCGCGCGACGCGTGGGGGACGCCGCTCGTCGTCGGCGGGCTCTACGTCGACTTCGTCGTGCGCGACGAAACGAGCGGCGAGGGCTGGCTCGTGCTCGGCGACGAACCGGGCGACGCGCGTCCGCCGGTCGCCGAGCGTCGCGCGCGCGTGCGGCGCGAACTCGCGGCGCCGCTCGCGCCTTCCTCCACGCCGCGCGCCCTCGGTCCGCTCGTGCGGCACACGCCGACCGCGGAGCACGCGCGCCGCATCGAGTGCTTGCGCGAGCGGATCGCCGCGGGCGAGCTCTACCAGGCGAACCTCGCGCACCGCTTCACGCGCACGATCGAATGGGCGCCCGCCGCGCTCTACCGCCGCCTGCGCGCGGTCAACCCCGCGCCGTACATGGCCTTCGTCGAGTGGGACGAGACGAACGCGCGTGGCGCGCTCGAGGCTCGGGCCGCGGACGGCGCCGTGTGCGCGCGCCGCGGCGCGCTGCTCTCCGCGTCGCCCGAGCTCCTGCTCGAGTACGACCGCTCCGTCGCGCGCACGCGGCCGATCAAGGGCACGGCGCGCCGCGCGGAGCGACGCCCGCGGAGGACGCCGCGCGCGCCGCGGAGCTCCTCGCGAGCGAGAAGGACCGCGCGGAGCTCGCGATGATCGTCGACCTCGAGCGGAACGACCTCGGGCGCGTCGCGCGCGCGGGCGGCGTCCGCGTCGAGGCCTTCCCGCGCCTCGAGACGTTCGCGAGCGTGCACCACCTCGTCGCGGACGTCGTCGCCGACGTCGCCCCCGGGCGCGACGCGTTCGACGTGCTCGCGGCACTCTTCCCCGGCGGCTCGATCACGGGCGCGCCGAAGCTCGCGAGCATGGCCGCGATCGCGGAGCTCGAGCGCGAGGGGCGCGGCTTCTTCACGGGCTCCGCGGGCTTCGTCGACACGCGCGGAGGGGCCGCGTTCAACATCCTGATCCGCACGCTCGTCCTGCGCGAGGACGCGCCCGGGCGCGCGACGGCCGCGTACCACGTCGGCGGGGGCATCACGTGGAGCTCGCGCGCCGCGGCCGAGGACGCGGAGACGCTCGCGAAGGGCGCGGCGCTCGCGCGCGCGCTCGACCCGGAGACCTGACCGCGGGCCGGAGCGGGCCGGAGCGGATCAGGCGGGCGGCGCGTTCCGCGCGGCGCGCTTCAAACGCGCGAGGGGTGCTGCGATCCCGCGCGGTTTCGCCCCTGTCGGCGGGAAGGAGCGCGCGGTCCGGGCATCCAGGCACGTCCCTGGGCCAAGCCGTGCTTGCAGCGCCGCTCCGCGCTTGCGGTAATGGTTTCCGAGGGTGGCCCGTTCCCGAGCGCGCGCGCGTGTCCGCGCGCCGGAGACCGGATAGAAACGGGCACCCCATCCAGGTGACGACCATGCTCACGAACGGCCTCTACCTCCTCCTCTCGCTTCTCCCGCCCGCGTCCGCCGCCGCCGGGCCCAGCGCTCCCGTCGTGGCCATCGCAGCGCAGGAGCCCGCGCCGAACCCGAACCCGGACAAGCGGCCCGAGCTCGAGACGGTGCTCGGCAAGCTCGACGGGCACATCAAGAAGGAAGGCAAGGAGGACCAGGACGCGGTCGGTGTGATCGACACGCTGCTCCAGGAGTTCCCCAAGTCCGGTCCCAAGGACCGCGTCGCGATCGTGAAGCAGCTCTCGAAGTGCTTCGAGCAGCGCCGCATGGTCCCCGAGGGTCAGGCGCCGAACAACAAGCTCTTCCTCGCCGCCGCCGTCGCGCTCGGTCAGATGGGACCGGAGAGCGTCGAGGTCCTGACGACCTGGATCGGCGCGAAGAACCTCAAGAAGGACCTCGCCGTCCAGCACCGGCTGATCCTGTCGCTCGGCAAGACGAAGGAGAAGAAGGGGCTGAAGGTCCTGAAGGACATGCTCAACAACAAGGAGAACTCGCTGATCAGCGCCTCGGCCGAAGCGCTCGGTGAGTACGCCGGCGCGGACCTCGAAACGCGCAAGGACGTGTTCGAGGCGCTGCTCAAGACCGTGATGGAGGCGAAGGGCTTCAAGGACACGAACCCCGACAACACGATCGCGCGCGACAAGTACGACGTGATCGCGGCGCCGATCATCACGTCGCTCGGGAAGCTCTCGAAGCACGAGGAGCGCGATCCCGAGAAGTGGCAGAACTGGTGGAACAAGAACAAGAAGGCCGACTGGGACAAGGACAGTTGAGCCGAGGTCGCGTCACCGCCGCGTTCGTCTGGCCCTGCGCGCTCGTGATCGGCGTCGCGCTCGCGGGTTGGATGGCGCTGCGCCCGCGCGCGGAGCTCGACGTGCGCGCGCCGCGGCTCGGCTCGGACGCGCCGGCCGAGACGTTCGGGCTCGAGGGCCGCATCGGGGCGCTCGGCGCGCGGGTGCGCGTCGCCGCGCTCCATGTGGAGCCGCGCCGGCAGGCGTTCGAGGCCCGCGCTCTGCGCCGGCGCTTCGATGAACCCGCGGGCGAGCCGTTCCGCCTCCAGGTGCTGCTCGACGAGGGCGCGCGTCCCGTGCAAATCGACTTCGCGCGGATCACCGTCGTCGATGCCGGTGGCCTCGCGCTCCGACCGCTCCTCGACGCGCCCGCGGCCGCCGGAGGAGCCGCGGATCCGCTGCGCACGCTCCTCGCCGCGGGGCGGGTCGAGCTCGCGCCCGGCGGCGTCGCGGAGTGCGTCCTCTGGGGCCGTCTCCCCGCGGACGGCGCCGCGCTCGGCGGCCTCGCCGAGCCCGCGTGCGCCCTCGCTCCGACGCGTTGGCCCGTGGCGCCGCTCGACGACGTCCTCGCGCGTGTCCCCGCGCCGCCCGCGGAGGAAGCGGGGCGATGAGGCGCGGCTCGCTCCTCGTTGCGCTGGCGCTCGCGCTCTCCGCGTGCGGCGAGAGCGGAGCCACGCCGCCCCGGCTCGCCGCGAACGCGGCTCCCGACGGCGCCTCGCCGTCGCGGGCGCGCGCGGCGGAGCCCGGTCCGGCGCACGCTCCGGACGCGACCGCGCACGACACCGCGGCGGGCGAGCGCTTCGCCGCGTCGCCCGTCGAGACCCCGGACGAGCTGCGCGCCGAGCTCGACCGCCTGCGCGCGCGCGTGAAGGGGCTCGAGGCGGAGCTCGCGCACGCCCGCGACGAGCGCCTCGCGCGCGAGCGCGAGTGGCTCGAGTACACGCAGAGCATCGCGCGCCTCGGCACGATCGCCGAGCTCCAGTCCAAGCGCTTCCAGCCCGCGCCCGACGCCGGCGGTGCCGAGCGCGCGCCCGCGACGGGCGAGCCGCAGGAGCCGCCGCCGCTCGCGCCTCCCGATCCCGAGCGCGTCCGCGCCGCGCGCGAACGCGACGAACAGATCCGCACGAGCCTGCGCGCGCTCTTCGTCGCCGAACAGATCGCGGGGCTCGAGCTGCTCGAGTGCGGCCGTCTGCAGGACGGCGCGACCGGCCCCGTCGTCTTGCGGATGACCGACGACTACGGCCGCACGGTCGGGACGCTCGCGGCGGAACGGCTGCACCTCGAGGCCTCGGTCGCCGCGCGCACGGTCACGCTCGTGCTCGAGGACGGCTACGAGCGCCGCGGCGGTGAACGCCTCCCGTTCCCGCTGACGAACGACGCCGTCGAGGCCGGCGAGCCCCGTCCGGAGCCGGACGCGGCCGCGCCCGTCGTGCCCGAGCTGCGCAGCGGCCGCCGGCGCATCGAGCTCCCGCACGTCGATCCGCGCCCCTGGATCGAGGCCGTTCCGGAGCTCTTCCGCCCCGCCGATCGCGAGCCGCTGCCCGACGACGGCCGCTGGGACCTCGCCGCCGTGCGCGCGGGGCTCAACGTCCTCCTGCGCGCGGACGCGGCGGGCGGCACGTGGCGGCTCGTCGGGCTCGCCGGCGTGCAGGAAGGCGTCTTGCGCGACGTGCAGCTCGACCAGCTCGATCGCGAGGGCCAGCTCGAGAAGAAGCTCTTCGCGGACCGACTCGTGCTCCGCGCGGACGAGGAAGGCGTGCGCCTCGAGCTCGAGAGCGGCGCCGTGCTCCGCGGCGATGCGAAGGCTCCGTTCCTCGACGGGCGCTACCGCATCTTCCTCCCGAGTGCCTCCGTCGCCGACTGGCGCGCGGCGGGATTGCCCGGGCTCTCCGAGCCGCCGCCGCGGCGCGAGCGTTGACGCGCCGCGCCCGCGCGTGGATAAGAGCGGTTCGCATGCACGGCGTCTTTCACGTACCGCCCGTCTCCACGTCGCGAGGTCCCGATGGGTCTGCGCGGCGGTGACGGCGGGCTGTTCGCGGACGACCCGTTCGGGCACGCCGCCGGGGATCGGCCCTCGGGGAAACCCGCGGAGCCCGCGGGGCCGCGCACGTTCACGGTCGCGGAGCTCTCGCGCACGATCCAGGGCGCGCTCGAGCGCTTGGGGCGCGTCGCCGTCGAGGGCGAGGTCTCGCGCATCACGCGCGCTGCGTCCGGGCACGTCTACTTCGACCTGAAGGACCTCGACGCGAAGCTCTCCTGCACGATCTGGAAGAGCGCCCTCGCCGGTGCCGCGCGCTTCCCGATCGAGGAGGGGATGCAGGTCGTCGCGCACGGCAAGCTCGACGTCTACGCGCCGCGCGGGACGTACAGCCTGATCGTGCAGCGCCTCGAGCAGAAGGGGCTCGGCGCGCTGCTCGCGGAGCTCGAACGCCTGAAGGAAGAGCTGCGCGCGAAGGGCTGGTTCGACCGCAAGCGTCCGCTGCCGCTCCTCCCCGCGCGCGTCGGCGTCGTGACGAGCCGCGACGGCGCCGCGCTGCAGGACTTCCTGCGCACGCGCGCGCTGCGCTGGCCCGACTATCCGTGCGTGCTCGCGCACACGAGCGTGCAGGGGAAGGGCGCCGCGAAGGAGATCGCGGAGGCGATCCGGCGCGTCGACGCGCTCGGCGTCGACGTGATCTGCGTCGTGCGCGGGGGCGGGTCGCTCGAGGACCTGTGGGCGTTCAACGAGCGCGCGGTCGCCGAGGCCGTGTGGAACACGCGCGCGCCGGTCGTGTCGGGCGTCGGGCACCAGACCGACGTCACGTTGATCGACTTCGTCGCGGACCATCGCGCGCACACGCCGACGGACGCGGCGCAGCACGTGCTCCCCGACCGCGCGGCGCTCGTCGAAGCGCTCGAGACGTCGGCGGCGAACCTCGAGCAGCTCGTCGAAGGCGAGCTGGCGCGCCGCGAGGACGCGCTGCGCCGCCTCGCCCGTTCGCGCGGCTTGCGCGAGCCCGAGCTCGCCCTCGAGCTGCGTCTCGTGCGCCTCGAGCACCATGCGCGCACGCTGGGCCTCGTCGCGGGGCGACGGCTCGAGACCGCGCGTTCGCGCCTCGAGCGTGCGGCGGGTGTGCTCGCGCGTTCGAACCCGCGCGCGGCGCTCGAGCAGCGTGCCGCGCGCCTCGAGACGTTCGCGCCGCGCGCGCGGAACGGACTGGAGCGCGCGTTCGAGCGCCGCGAACGCGCCCTCGCCGTCGCGGCGGCGGGCCTCGCGGCGACGTCGCCCTACCGCGTGCTCGCGCGCGGCTACTCGATCACGCGGCGCGCGGGCTCGACGGCGCCGCTCGCGGACGCGGGCGCGCTCGCGCCGGGCGAGGAGCTCGAGACGCTCTTCGCGGCGGGCTCGGTGCGCTCGCGCGTCGAGTCGGTGCAGCCCGGCGCGGCCGCGGGCGGGGCTGCGAGCCCGGACGCGCGGGGCGGGGGAGCTCCGAAGGCGTGACGCACGCGCTCCGCATCCAGGCCGTCGTCGCCAACTGGAACGGCGGCGAGGAGAACGTCGACTGCGTCGCGTCGCTGCTCGCCCAGGGGCTCGCGCCGAAGGACGTGATCTTCGTCGACAACGGCTCGACGGACGGTTCGCTCGAGCTCGTCATGCGCCGCTTCCCTGGCCTGACCGTGCTGCGCAACGACGCGAACCTCGGCTTCGGCGAAGCGTCGAACCAGGGCGCACGGCTCGCGCTCGACCGTGGCGCGGAGGCCGTCTACTTCGCGAACAACGACACGACGCTCGAGCCTGGCGTGCTCGAGCGTCTGGCGCGAGAGCTCGCGGAGCACGACGAACTCGGCATCGTCGGACCGCGCGTCCTCTACAAGGAGCCGAAGGAGCTCGTGTGGTGTGCCGGCGGCATGCTGACGTGGCGCCAGAACCTCTCGACCCTGCTCGGGCATCGCGAGCCGGACGCGCCGAAGTGGCGCGAGCGGCGCGACGTCGACTACGTCGCGGGGTGCTCGCTCCTCGCGCGCAGCACGACGCTGCTCGAGGTCGGGCTCTTCGACGCGCGCTTCTTCGCGTACATGGAGGACGTCGACCTGTGCCTGCGTGCGAAACGCGCGGGGTGGGACGTCGTCATCCTGGGCGAGGTCTGCGCGTGGCACACGTCCGCCAGCGCGACGGGCGGCGGCTACAACCCGCGGCGCAAGTACATGATGGGCGTGAACTCGGTCTGGTTCCTGCGCCAGCACGCGCGCCTCGCGCAGTGGCTCTCGTTCCTCGTGTTCGACTTCGTGAGCCTGCCGCTCGTCTGGATCGCCGCGGTCTTCCAGGGACAGGGCCGCTCCGTCGTGGCGAAGGCAAAAGGCATTCTCGACGGCCTGCGCGGACGCCGCGTCACGGCCGCGAGCATCGCGGACGGCGCGAGCTGGCTCTGGCGCAGGGCGTAGCGCGCGCTCGCGCGCCGCGTGCGATGCTGGGTTCGGCCGCGGAGCGCGGCCGGAGGTCCAGCATGTCGAACCGTTCGTCGGAGTCCGTCCCGTCCCGGTCCAGCCCGTCGCCCGCGCAGCGCACGTGCAACCTGTGCGGCCGCGTCCAACCCGCCGCGCGTCTCGTGCACGCCCGCGGACTGCGCAGCACGCTCGCGGAGGAGCTCGCGAAGCGCCACCCGGGCGCGTGGTCGGACGACGCGCAGGTGTGCGTCGACTGCCGCAGTGCGGCGCGCGTCGACCACCTGCTCGCCGAGCTCGAGCGCGAGCGCGGCGAGCTCTCCGAGGTCGAGGCGGAGGTCGCGCGCAAGGCGGCGAGCCACCTCGCGATCGCGGAGCAGATCGACGAGCAGTTCGAGCGCGGGATCACGCGCGGACAGCGCCTCGCCGACCACGTCGCGCGCGTCGGCGGCTCGTGGCCGTTCGTGATCGGGTTCGGCGTCGTGCTCGTGCTTTGGATCCTGCTCAACGTGCTCCTGCTCCGCGAGCGCGCGTTCGACCCGTACCCGTTCATCCTGCTGAACCTCGTGCTCTCGTGCATCGCGGCGCTGCAGGCGCCGATCATCATGATGTCGCAGAACCGGATGGCGGCGCGCGACCGCCTGCAGGCCGACCAGGACTTCCGCGTCAACCTGAAGGCCGAGATCGAAGTGCGCAGCCTGCACGACAAGCTCGACCACGTGCTCCACGCGCAGTGGCAGCACATGGTCGAGATGCAGCAGATCCAGATCGACCTCTTGAACGAGATCCTGGCGGCGCGGGGGAAGACGGGGAAGGGGTGAGGGCGCGCGGTAGGCGCTTGCGCGTCACAGCACGACGTCGACGTGTGCCCGCATCGAACGCATCACCGGCGCACCCAGATGGTCGAGGCAGACACGGATGCCCTCACGCCGCGCGAACCTGAACGCCGGGAGCATGTCGCTGTCACCGCTGACGACGACGATCGTGTCCACGAGCCGTCGGAGCGACTAGCGCGCGATGTCGAGTCCGATCCGGAGGTCGACGCCCTTCTGCCGGGTTCACGAGCGTCCCGCTCGCCGGTGGAGCGTCGTAGAACTAGCGCCGCAGGAGTTCGTGTCCCGTCAGGGCGGGATGCTGGGCGATGCGCGCGCACTCCGAGTCGATGTCGGCCGCTGTCGCTGCGCGACTCAGGCGCTGTTCGAGGCGCTTCGCGACGAATCCGCCGTCGAGCAAGAGGGCGAAACGGCGCATCACGCCCCTCGGAGAAAAGGGCGACCCCGCGCACTCGTGGCTCCCTCGCGGGAACGCTTCCATGTCGACGAACAGGCGGGGTCTGGTTGATGAACGCGCCTCGCGGCTCGTCCAAGCCGAGTATCGGGGCCGAGCGCGCGCACTGCAAGTGCGGCCAAGGCCCATCCGGGACGTGTCGAACGCGGAGGCGGTGAGTCCGGGACGAAGTGCATGGGCCGTTCACCTGCACGACGCTCGTGCGGCGAATCGGGCACCGTTTTTCTGCGAAGATCCTGGGCGGTTCGCTGGGAACGTCGTCACCGGCCGAGGTTGCGCTCGAGAGAGCCGGTGCCTCGTTGGGGTTGCGAGCGTGCCCTTTCCCCGGTTCGGGTTCCGGGGGTGGGGCTCGTCGCGGCGCCTCCTCACGTGCCAGGCGAGCCCGCGCCCGCCGGCGCCGGGATCAACCCCGCTCGACCCCCGTCTCCTTCAGCGCCGCTTCGACCTCGTCCTTCGTGAGCTTGCTGTTCGCGCGCACCTCATCGTGGAACGAATCGATCTCCGTCGCGGCGTTCGCTTCGTTCAGCGCGTTCGCGACGCAGTCGGCGTGCACCTTGATCACGGCGTTGCGGACCTGGCCGTAGAACTCGACCGACTGGAGCAGGCCGAAGCGGAACGCGCCCTCCGCGATCGGCTCCTTGCAGTGCGCGCACTTCGAGCGGCCCGTCGACGCGCGCTCGACGAACGGCGCCTCCTGCTTCTCGGCCTTCTTCTGCTGCGCCTTCGCGGCCTCGGCGCGCAGCTCCTCGATCGGCGGCTTTTCGACGCCGGGTTGCGTGTAGTCACCGGCGTAGGCCTCCTCGACCTTCGCGAGGTCGCGCTTCGCGAGGCACACGACGTGGTGCCACATGTAGCCGGTGCCGTACGGGCCCTCGAGCAACACGCCGATGCGCGGCGTGTCCTTCTCGATGGCGCGCTTGCAGACCTTGCACTTGCTGCGGGAGGAGCGCGCCTTCTCGATGTTGAAGGGCGCGAGTTGTTCGGGCGCGGGGACTTCTTCGGGTTCGCTCATGGTGGCGTGGGGGAGCTCACTTCTTCGCGCCGGGCTTCGGCGCGGTGGACTTCGCGCGCGACTTCGGCGCGGTGGAATGCGTGGGGGCAGCTGCGGCGCGCTTCGTAGCGCTCGGGCTCGTCGTCGGCGTCGAGCCGTTCCGAGGGCTCGCAGGCTTCGTCGCGGGTGGCGACGCCTTCGGCGCGCTCGCCGCCGCGGAGCCGTTCGCGCTCGTCTTCGCGCCCGCCTTCGCCAGCGGATAGCGCGTCTCCTTCACGAGCCGCGTCTTCTCGCGCGCGACCTCGGCGAGGAGCTTCTTCACGAGCTCGTCGCGCCGCGCGAACAGGCGGTAGCCCTCGCGCTCGCGCAGGTAGCCCTTCGCCTCGGGGTGCTTCGCGAAGAGCGCGTCCTTGCCCATGCGCTCCGCCCACCGTTCGAAGCGCGCGCGCTTCTCGAGCAGCGCCTTCACGAGGAACGGCATGACCATCGAGTAGTCCGCCTGCATGCTCTCGCACGTCGAGCGGTAGTGCTCCTCGTCGACCTTGCCCCACGTCACGGCCTCGGCGGGCGGGCACGAGCTGAGCGAGCCGTCCGTGACGGGTGCCGTCGTGATCTGCACGTCGTAGAGGTACCCGGAGATGTTCGGGAGCCCGAAGATCTGCGACAGCGCCGGCTCGGGCTGCAGGTTGTAGTTCTTCGGGACGCCGCCGCCGAGGATCAGCGTGCCGAGCGCCTTCGTCGGCGACTCGCGCAGGCCCCACAGGTGATAGGCGCAGCTCTCGAAGACCTCTTCGTGCAGGTCGAGCTCGAAGCGGTGCTCGGAGGCACCGAGCCTCGCGAGCGCCCAGAGCTTCACCGAGTTCAAGAAGACGGAGCCGTCGCCGGGTGCCCCGACGAAGATCGGGATCGACTTGCGATGGCAGAGCGCGAGCAGGCCCTCCGCGACGCCGTTCTCCTTTTCCTGCGCGGCGTAGCGCGCGCCGAGGAGGTTCCGGAACTCCGTGCCGGTCATGCGGCGCTGGAACTCGCGCTCCTTCAGACAAGCGGTGACGAACTGGTCCTGCTCGAGCAGGACGTCCTCGGGGAAGCCGATGTCCGTGACGCGGATCGTCTTCTCGTCGCGCAGGGCGCTGTCGTCGTCGAAGATCGCGACCTCGGTGAAGGGGTTCTTCTTCGCGTCGTTCAGCGCGCGGTGTCCGTCGTGGTAGCAGACCGCGTCCGTCGTCGAGATGTACGCGAACCAGCCGGTGTCGAGCAGCGGGTTCAGCCACGCGTAGTGCTGGCCCGACACCGTCACCGGACCCGCGACGGACATCGTCATCGGCAGGCCCTTGCCGACCGCTTCGTCGAGCAGGATCCAGATGCGCCGCAGGTACGCGCCGCCGAAGGAGGGCAGGCTCTGCTCGAAGAGCTGGTCGAGGCCCTCGACCTCGGTCACGGGGCGGTTCTTGAGCTCGCCGCCGCCGTTCATGGAGCCCGCTCCGGGCCCGAAACAGCGCGCGTTCTGATCCTTGCGGGTGGGGGACATGGGCGGAGAGTGTACGCGCGCGGAGTGGCGGGGACGAGGGGCTGAGCGGGTGGAGAGCGACGTCGTCGTGTGCGGGTGCTCCGCGGCGACGACCGGCAGGGCGAGCGCGCCGGGACACGCGCGGTTCGAGCGCGACGACGGACGCGCGCGGGCCGCTCCTCCGTAGGCGGCGGCGACGCGGCGAGCGGCGCGCTCCGCGCGGTTGCGCTCCCCCGCGCGATCGAGGATGCTCTGCGCGCTCCACCACCAGGAACCCGCCGACCATGACCCAGTTCAACGACAGCGCGAAGGCTCGCTACGGCAAGCAGGACTACACCCCGAAGAAGAAGATCGAGGGCGTCGAGATCGTCGAGTTGAAGCGCTTCAACGACGACGGCGGCGCGATGACGGAGCTCGGGCGGCTCGACGGCGGCGTGCACAAGCAGCTCCCGGGCTTCACGGTGAAGCAGGTGAACTACTCGGTGCTCGAGCCGCTCGCGATCAAGGCGTTCCACCTGCACACGCGCCAGACGGACGTGTGGTACGTGCCGCCGAGCGACAAGCTGCTGCTCGTGCTCGCCGACGTGCGCAAGGGCTCGCCGACGGAAGGCGTCGTGATGCGCTTCGTGCTCGGCGACGGCAACTCGCGCCTCGTGCGCATCCCGCCGGGCGTCGCGCATGGGTGTCGCAACCTGCGGCCGGCGGCGCCGAGTGCCATCATCTACTTCGTCGACGTGCAGTTCTCGACGGACGAGCACTGCGACGAGGGGCGGTTGCCGTGGGACCACTTCGGCACGGCGTTGTGGGAAGTCGAGCGCGGGTGAGCGCGTCGGTGCGCGCTGGCTTCACGTCTTGCAAATTTGCAGTGCGACTGCACATTTGCAAGGCCCACGGTTTCTAGAGGAAACCAAGCGTCCCCTCGCTCCCTCCCGCTACCAGATCACCCGCCACCCGCTCGTGACGTTGAACGTCGCCGTCGGACAGAACCCGCTCGACGCGTTGCGGTAGTAGGCCTGGTACCAGCGCACCGCGCCGCTTCCCGGCGCGACGCCGCCGCGCTGCGCCAGCGTCTCGGTGTCCGTCGTGTCGGGGAACGCGCTCGCGCCGCTCGCGTTCGTCTTCGCGCGCAGCCGCAGGAGCGTCCCGCCCGCGCAGCGAACGCCGTCGCCGAACGCCGCGTCGTCGAGCGCGTCGCCTTGCAAGTAGATGCAGGCGCTCGTCGCCGGCATGCCCGAGCCCGCGAGCACGATCGTGTCGAACGCCGCGCTCCCGCTCCCGGAGAGCAGCGCTCCGGCCGCGTTCGAGCTGTTCGCGCACCCGCGCCCGCTCGCGCCGAAGTTCAGGCACGGACAGTCCGACGTCACCGCGGGGTCGACGTCGTCGCCCGCACAGAACGAAGCACCCGCGGAGTCCTCGCGCACGATCTGCAGCCCGTTCAGCGAGCCGAAGTTGAAGCCCATCGGCGGCGGCGCCGTGCGCTGCACGGTGATCACGACGTCCTGCGGCGCGAGCAGCGTCACGTGGTGGAGCGCGTGCGTGACGCCCTGCACGTACGCGCCGGGCCACGCGCCGCCGACGACCTGCACGCCCTCGAGCGAACCCGCGACGTCGATCGCCGTGCGGAAGGCGGCATCGTCCGGCGCGATCGAGTAGCTCGTGAGCGCGTAGTCGCCCGGCGCGAGCCCCGCGATCGTCACCGTGCGCGCGACGCTGCCCGGATCGAGCACGTCCCCGAGCAGCGCCAGGTCGTCCGGCCCCGCGCCGGTCAGGTTCGAGCTCGCCGCGGTCGCGACGCCGCCGGAGAACGTCAGCGTGACGCCCGTCGCTCCGCCCGCGAGATCGACGAGCGCCTGCGGCGTCCCCGCGACGACCGGCAACGCGTTCCACGTCCCCGCGCTCGCCGCCGCGCCGCCGAAGCTCGCCGATGGGACGGCGAACGTGGGATGGACGCCGACGTCGACGTTCAGGCTCTGGGCCTGGAGGCGCGCGCCGGTCGCGGCGAACGCGCAGCAAAGGAGGGGGAGCGCGCGGGGCATGGGACACCTCGTGGGGAGCGAGACGCCAGGGTCGCCCGTGAAGGGTAGCACGCTCCGCGGTAGGAGGGGGGAGGCGAGGCCCTCCCGGACCGGATCCGGGACCGAGCGGCATCGCGAGGCCCGAGGGCGCTCCGCTGCCCGATCACCACACGACGCGCACGCCGTTCGAGACGTTGACCAACGCCGGCGGACAGAACGCCGCGGCCGCGTTGCGGTAGTAGGTCTGGTATTCGCGCGCGGCGCCGCTCCCCGGCACGACCGCGCCGCGCGACGAGATCGACGGGTCGCCGGGCTCGGGGAACTGCCCCGTGCCGTTCACGTTCGACGTCGACGCGAGCCGCACGAGCGCGCCGCCGACACACCGCACGCCGTCGCCGAACAGGACGTCCGCCGGACCGTCCCCCTGCAGCCACACGCAGCTCGCCGCCGCGGGCGTCCCCGCGATCGACAGGACGAGCGTGTCGAGCTCCGGCATCCCGGTCCAATCGAGCCGCGCGCCCGCGGGCTCCACCGAGTTCGCGCAGCCGCGCCCGGGCCCGCCGACGTTCCCGCACGGACAAGGCGTCGTCACCGCGGGGTCGAGGCCATCGCCCGCGCAGAACGCGCCGACGCGCTCGAGCCGCACGAGCTGGAATCCGTTCACGCTCGCGTAGTTCACGACGGGGAGCGCCGCGCGCTCGACGCCGACGACGATCGGGCTCGCGTTCTGCACGCGCACGCGGTGTCGCGCGTGCGTGACGCCTTCGACGTACGCGCCGCTCCACGCGCCGCCGACGGTCGCGACGCCGTCGGGCGAGCCGAACACCTGCACGTCGGTGCGGAACGCCAGGTTGTCGGGTGCCATCGCGTACGTGAACACGAGGTAGTCGCCGTCGGCGAGCCCGTCGAAGCTCCACAGCGCGGGGCTCGCGCCCGGATCGCTGACGTCCGCGAGCAGCTCGCGCACGTCGAGCGGCGCGCCGACGAGGTTCGCGACGGACTGCAGCGCCGTGCCGCCCGTCGCGGTGAGCGTGGCGGCGAGCGGCGTGTCGTCGAGCGCGACGAGCGCGGTCGTGCCGGCGCTCGGAAGCGCTTCGTTCCAGCGGCCGGGCTGTCCGGCGGCGCCGGGATGGAGGTCGCTCGGCGCGGGATAGGTCAGGTTGAGGCCCACGTCGACGTTGACGCTTTGCGCCAGCGACGCGGCCGGGGATGCGAGCACCAGGGCGAGACGGGGGAGCGCGCTCGCGCACGCCCGGGGCTTCATGGCCGTCGATCCTAGCGTGGAGCGCCCGGAACGGTGGGTCGACCTCGCGAGCACTTCGTGCGACCGAGGAGCGCGCGCGGACTCAGGCGGCGCCGCACGCTCCGGCCCCGAATGCGAACGCGGCGTGCGTCTCGTCGACGCACGCCGCGCGGACCACGCTTGCACGCCGGCGGACCGGCGCTCGGATCACCAGGTGATGCGGATGCCGTTCGTGACGTTGAACGTCTCGGGCGGGCAGAAGGCCGCGGCCGCGTTGCGGTAGTACGTCTGGTAGTAGCGCACCACGCCGCTGCCCGGCGTGACGCCGCCGCGCTGGGAGAGCGTGACGGTCTCGACCGAGTCGGGGAACGAGGAGGCCCCCCCGACGTTGGTCTTCGTGCGCAGGCGCAGGAGCGAGCCGCCCGCGCAGCGGACGCCGTCGCCGAAGGTCGTGTCGTCGAGCGCGTCGCCCTGCAGGTAGATGCACGACACGGTCGCGGGCATGCCCGAACCCTGGAGCACCGCGGTGTCCGGGTTCGACGTGCCCGTCGCAGCGAGCCGCGCGCCCGCGGCGTTCGTCGAATTCGCGCAGCCGCGACCGACGGCGCCGAAGTTGGAGCACGGGCACGCCGTCGTGACGTTCGCGTCCACGCCGTCGCCCGCGCAGAACGGACCGCCGTTGATGCCGGGCACCATGCGGTCGATCGAGCGCGGGGAGAGGATGTTCGTGAGCGAGACGAGGTCGCTGTAGACCTCGGTCACCTCGCCCCCGGCGATCGTTCCGTTGGCGTCCGTGTCGACGAGCCGGAGAATGCGGTCGGGCGTCTGGTCCTCGACGACGAACGCGTCGCCGTTCGCAGCGAAGCAGATCTGCCACATGTTGCTCGCGACACCCGGCGTGTACCAGATCACGGCCTCGGTCGTGGGGTCGATCGAGCCGCTGTTGTCGAGGTCTTTGCCGCGCCAGATGCGCTCGTTGCCCGTGTCGTTCAGGTAGTAGTAGCCCTGCGCGTCCATCTTCACGCACCAGTGGAAGGCCGTCGACGGCCCCGGGGGCGGGATGAGGTAGGGCGTCACTTCGGCCGGCGCATCGATCACGCCGTTCGCGTTCGTGTCCTCGAGGCGGTAGATGCCGCGCGGGATCGCGCCAGTCGAGTTCTCGGAGTAGTACACGGCGCCGTCGTGACCGACGATCACGCCGGTCGGGATCGAATCCGCCGTGGCTCCACCCGGCGCCGGTGTGAAGTAGTTGCGCGCTTCGTTCAGGTCGTCGGCATCGCCGTCGGCGTTCAGGTCCTCGAGGCGCATGATCGTGTCGTCCACTCCGGCTGTGCCCGAGTTCGCGACCCACACGACGCCGTTCGCGTCCGCGAAGACGTTCAACGCTGCCGACATGTTCAGGCCCATCGCGTTCGTCAACGAGTGGAAGAACACGCTCGCTTCGCCCGCGTCGTTGCCGTCGCCGTCGCCGTTCTGGTCACGGACGCGGACCACGATGTCCTGCGTGGAGTCGCAGCCGTAGACGCTGCCGTCGGGGCCGACACCGACGCCGTTCACGGTCTCGATGACGATGCCGCCGACCGTCTCGTCGTAGAAGAGAGTCACCTCGCCGACGTCGTTGAAGGCGCCGTCGCCGTTCAGGTCCTCGACCATCCAGAAGCGGTCGTCCATCGCGGACGCGGTCGTGCCGTTGTCCGAGACCACATACCGATCGAAGGCCTGCGACGTCGTCGCGAGCGACGAGACAACGAGGGCGGGGAACAAGACAAACGAGTGGCGTTTCATGGGGCAGCTTCCTCCTGGGGCGAGCTCTCGTTCAGCCTACGCGAAAGCAGCCGGTTGTCGATTCCTCGTGGAGCCTCGTCCTCGGCCCCCCCCGGGCGGCGCGAACCCGTGGCATCGGCGAACGACCCGCGGAGCCGACTAGGAACCCACGTCACGCTGACCGCGTTCGTCAGGTTGAACCCGTCCGGCGTGCAGAACGCGGCCGCGTTCCGGTACCAGCCTTGGTAGTGCATCGTCCCGCCCAGGGCCGGGATGCCTCCGCGCACGGAGAGCACCGGATCGCCCGGGATTCCGTGGCCGAGCGACACCTGCCCGCCGAGCGCCGCGCGCACGCCGAGGCGCCACGTCGCCGGTCCTTCGATGCAGCGCAGTCCGTCGCCGAACACGGCGCCGTTGCCGCCGTTCACCTGCTGGTCGCCCTGGAAGAAGATGATCGTCGCCGTCGTGGGCAGGCCCGATGCGGTGAGCAGCACGGTGTCGCTCGTCACCTGCGCGTTGCCGTTGCCCACGAGGCGTCCGCCCTGTCCGAACGAGTTCATGCAGCCCGTGCCCAGTTGCGGCGGACCGTTGCTGCACGGACAGAGGCTCACCGTTCCCGGGCAGAACGGGGTGAAGGTCGACTGCGCCAAGACGTGGACCGAGGCGCCGAGCGCGACGAGCGTCGAACCCGCGAGGGCGAGGGCGCGACGAGACGGAGGGTTCTTCATGGCGCGGAGCGGAAGCGCGCACGCGGGGAGGGGATCCGCGGGGAGAATCGCGGGCGGAACGCTCGATCGTCTCCGTGCGGGGGAGGACGGGCGCGCGCACCGCGGCGCGATTCTAGCGCGTGGTCGCAGGTCGGCTAGATCGCATCTCCCCGCCGGTTCGCGCTCGGGGAGGATCGAACGCTCGGGCGTTGCGTTGCCGCTCGCAGGCCGGTGCGTCCGCGGCGTGGAGCGCGAGCCGACCGTCCCTCGTCGGCGGTACCCCGTGCGCGCTTCGAGCGCGTTCGCCCCTTGTCCAGGAGTGCGGCATCTGTTGGATTCGGCGCGTGGGACTCTTCGACTTCCTGAAGCCTGTCGTGCACCTCGACCCGGCACTCGGGCCGTTCCAACGCGCCCGCGGCGCCTGGAGGGGCTCGATCTCCCTCGAAGGCGCCGCCGTTCCGCTCGTCTTGGACGGTTCCTCGAAGGCGCCGAGCGAGGCCGCGCTCTCCGCCGCGCGCGAGCTCGTGGCGCGCCACCGCGCGCGTCGGCCCGCGATCGAACGCGCGCTGTTCGAGCACTACGCACCCCACGCGGAGAGCGCGGACGCGGAGTCGACCGCTCCGAAGCTCGCGACGCCGGCCGAGGCGGGAGCGCACGCGACCCTGGTCTTCGTCGCGCTGCTTCCGCTCGGCGGCGCGCTCACGACCGAGTACGGCTACACGGTCGCGTGGGACGAGGAGCACACGCTGGGCGCGCGCTTCGTCGGGGAACGCTTCGTCGAGCTGAACGGCAGCGTGCTCGCGCCGTGAGCGCGTTCACCGCGCCGCTTCCGTGATCGCGATCATCCGCTCGAGCGCCTTGCGCGCGTCGCGCGCGACGCCGCACGCGCCGTGACGCGGATCAGCGGCGCACTCTTTCGCTCCCGTCGATGCGCGCGACGAGGCGTCGGTACGCGGCGAGGTAGCGCTCCGGGTCGCTCCGCGCGAGCTGCACGTGCTCGCGCCCCGGGAACTCGACGAACTCCGCGCTCGCGCCGATGCGCGTGGCGAACTCCCGGGTCTCCGGGCTCGGCGCGTGCCGGTCGCGCTCGCCCGCGAGCACGAGCACGGGCTCGCCCGCGAGCGCCGTTGCGTGCGCGATCGGAGCGAGCGCGTCGAGCGGGGGCTCGAGCACGAGCGGAGCCGAGAGCCGCATCGTTGCCCACGCGACTCGATCGAATCCGGCGGGGAGGAACATCGCGAGGCGCGCGCGGACGGCGCTCTCGAGGTCCTTGTACGGCGCCTCGAGCACCCACCCGTCGACGCGGCCCTTCGCCTCCTCGGCGGCGTAGAGCGCGGCGGCGGCGCCGAGCGAGCGTCCGACGACCACGATCGGGAGCCCTGGAGCGCGGCGCGCGACCTCGTCGAGCGCGGCGAGCACGTCGCGGCGCGCCGAGTAGCCGAGGTCGTTCCGCTCGCCCTCGGAGTCGCCGTGCGCCCGGAGCGTGAGCGCGAGGACGCTCGTGCCGTCGTCGCGCAGCATGCTGGCGAGGCCGGCGTTCTCCGTTCGCGAGCCGTCGTTGCCGTGGAGGACGAGCGCCGCGCGGCGCGCGTCCCGCGCGGGGATCCACCAGGCGCCGAGCGCGAGGCCGTCGCTCGCGCGCAGGCGCAGCTCCACGCACGGCGGATCGGCGGCGACGAGCTCCGCCGGCAGCGGTTCGGTGAAGTGCGTCCTGCGGCGCGTGAGAAGGAGATCGACGACGAGTCCGGACGCGGACCAGAGGAGGATGAGGGTCGCGAAGGTGAGGAGGACCCAACGCCGCGCGCGCGCGCTCACCGCGCCGCTTCCGTGATCGCGATCATCCGCTCGAGCGCCTTCTTCGCGTCCTTGACGAGCGTCGCGCGCTCGTTCGGCGCGAGGCGCTCGCGCGCCGCCGTGCCTTCGTCGACGACGTCGCCCGCGAGCACGCGGTTGATGTCGGGCGCTTTCCCCTGGCGCAGGAGGTCGAGCATGCCCGCCAGGTGCGGCGGGTCGTTGCGGCTCATCGTCGCGCAGCCGCAGCCGCCGCCCTGGAAGCGCGCGTCGGGGATGTCGGCGAGGTGCATGATCTCGACGCCGCGCTGCTTTCCTTGCTCGCGCGCATTGCGCACGAAGTGTCCCTCGGTGCCGATGACGAGCTTCTCGCCCGCCTTCGCGTTCATCACGGCCTTCCAGAGGTAGTCGGTGGAGCCCGCGCCGTCCGCCGCCTGCACCGCTTCGAGCGGCGACTCGGGGTGGATGAGCACTCTCCATCCCTTCGCGTGCCACCAGTCGACCATCGCCTTCGAGAAGATCGTGTGCACGCCGCAGTACGAGCCCCACAGGATCATCTCGGCGCGATCGAGGGCCGCGAGCCCGCCCGGCAGCGTCGCGAGGCGCTGGTTCTGCATCCACAGCTTCGGCTCAGGGAACGCGATGACGCGCGACAGGTCCATGCCGAGCTTCCACGCCGTGTTGCGGCCGAGGTGGTGGTCGGGGACGAAGAAGATCGTCTTCCCTTCCTTGCGCAGCGCGTCGCACACGAGGTGCGCGTTCGAGCTCGTGCACACAGCGCCGTTCGTGCGCCCCGCGAGCGCCTTCACGCGCCCGCCCGTGTTCATGTACGCGACGACGGCGAGCTTCGACCCGTAGCGCTCGATCAACTGCTCCGCCGCGGGCAGCACCATCCAGTCCTTCGCGAGCATCTCCATCGTGCAGTCCGCCTTCGGGTTGGTGATCCACACCTGTTGGTCGTCGTGCGCGAGCGTCGCGATCGCCTCGGCCATGAAGTGCACGGCCGACTCGACGATCAC
Source organism: Planctomycetota bacterium (assembly GCA_016714045.1). Classification (GTDB taxonomy): domain Bacteria; phylum Planctomycetota; class UBA1135; order UBA1135; genus JADJNY01. Next base: position 196,024 of record JADJNY010000005.1, read on the forward strand.
CTTCTTGTCGGGGTTGCGCGCGGCCTGCAGCGCGAGCTGGTAGCTGTCCGCGACGCCGCCGCCGTAGCGCTCGACGATCTTCACGATCTCGCCGCCCATGTAGAAGTGCGCGAGCAGGAGCAGCGAGTCGCCGAAGTGCTTCTGCGCGGGGATCACGTACCGATCGAGCCACGGGAAGATCGTCCCCGGCTTGCGATCGGGGAGCGCCATGTACTCCTCCGCGTACGGCTTGAACTCCTCCTGGTACCAATCGAGCGGCAGATCCGTCTGACAGACCGGGAGTTCGGGGCGGAGCACGATGCCGGAGGAAGCGATCGCGGGGGACGTCGACGCGGGGGAGGAGGCGCTCTTCATGAGAGGTGGAGAGCGTACCCGCTCGCGCGTCGGCCGCCCACCGCGCGCGGCGTAGACTGCGCCCACCATGCTGGTCCTCCTCCTCACCTAGGCCGTCCTCGACGGCGTCGCGCTCCCGAAGGACCGTCCGCTCGACGTCGCGGGAAGCGTCAAGGTCGCGCCCGGCGGGTACGAGCGCGCGCCGCTCGGCGCGGACGGACGCGGGGGTGTGATCGTGATCGAAAAGAAGAAGCACGTCGTGCTCGATCTCGCGGGCGTCGAGCTGCGCGGCGTGCCGAAGGGGACGGACCTCGATCGCTGCGGGGGCTGGGGCGTCGTCGTGAAGGACTGCGAGGACGTGACGATCAAGGGCGGCGTGCTCGGCGGCTACAAGGGCTGCATCGTCGCGACGAACACGAAGGGGCTCGTGCTCGACGGCGTGCGCTTCGACGGGTTCTACGGAAAGCGCCTCCTCTCGACGCTGCAGGCGGAGGACGGGAGCGACTGGCTCTACCCGCACGAGAACGACGCGGACCAGTGGATCACGAACTACGGCGCGGCAATCAGCTTGACCGACTGCGAAAGGGCGACGATCCGGAACTGCACGGCGCGCCACGGACAGAACGGGATCCTGCTCACGCGCTCGAACGGCGCGAAGGTCGAGAAGAACGACTGCTCGTTCCTGTCGGGGTGGGGGCTCGCGATGTACCGGAGCTCGAAGGCGGTCGTGAGCGAGAACACGTTCGACTACTGCGTGCGCGGCTACAGCCACGGCGTGTACTGGCGCGGGCAGGACTCGGCCGGGATCCTGATGTTCGAGCGCTGCTCGGACAACGTGTTCACGTGGAACTCCGCGACGCATGGCGGCGACGGCGTGTTCCTGTTCGCGGGGCAGGACACGGTCGAAGGCCGCGCGTTCGCGAAGGGCGAGCAGGACGCGGGCGGGAGCGATCGAAACGTGTGGTACGAGAACGACTTCTCCTTCGCGGTGGCGAACGCGATCGAGGCGACGTTCTCGAGCGACAACTGGGCCATTCGCAATCGCCTCGACGGCTCGCACCAACACGGCGTGTGGGGCGGGTACTCGCGGCGGATGGTGATCCTCGGCAACTCGATCCAAGGGACGATCGGCGGCGGCGTCTCGATCGAGCACGGGCAGGAGTGCGTGATCGCCGAGAACGAGTTCGCGAGGAACGAGATGGCGATCGAGCTCTGGTGGGACGCGGACGAAGGACTCGTGAAGGGGCCGTTCGGGCAGCACCGCGACACGCGCTCGCGCGACACGCTCGTCTCCGGCAACACCTTCCGCGACGAAGTGCGCGAGCTCGTCCTGCGCGGCACGAGCGGCGTCGAGCTCCTGTCGAACCGATGGAGCACGCAAGGCGTCGTCGCGCTCGCTGTGGGCGCACCGAACGGCGGCGCGGCGGACGACGCGGGTGCGCGCAAGGCGGCCGCGCCGACGGCGGACGTGATCGGGGCATGGGCCGACGCGGCGGGGCACCAGCCCTCGGGCCGCGTCGAACAGACGACCTTCCGCGCAGCGGATCCGCTGGCGTACCCCTGGCTCGAGCGTGCGCGCGCGTGGCGTCCCGCGAGCGCGCGCACGGGAGACGCGCCGCAGAGCCGCCTGCGTCCGCGCCCCGCGCAGGAAGGCCTCGACACGATTCAGATGGGCGAGTGGGGCCCGTGGGACTTCCGCAGCGGCGAGCCGAAGCCCGCGCAACGTCAGAGCGGCGGCCTGCTCGTCGACGCGACGTGGAAGGCGAAGTGGTTCTCGTGGAAGGACGGCCCCGACCCGCGCGAGAAGTACGCGGACTGGAAGCAGCTCGCCGAGCAGGCCGCCGCCGCGCAGGACGCGCCCAACTTCACCGACCCGTGGGCCGGCAGCGCGACGCTGCGCACGCAGCTCGGCAGCGTGAAGTTCGGCCTCGTCGCGACGACGAAGGTCGAAGTGAAGGAGGCGGGGACGTACCGCCTCTCCGTGCTCTCCGACGACGGCGTGCGCGTGACGATCGACGGGAAGAAGGGCGTCGAGAACTGGACGTGGCACGCGCCGACGCGCGACGAGGCGCAGGTGGAGCTCACGAAGGGCATGCACACGCTCGAGCTCGAGTACTTCCAGATCGACGGGGCGCTGGCGCTCTTGGTGGAGCTCGTGAAGCTCTAGCGTCGGGCCACGCCGCCGGCTCCCGGCACGACCCGGGAGCTCCTCACGCCTTGATCCACGTCCACACGCCGAGCGCCACGAACGACACGGCCGCGATGCGCGTCAGCGCGCGTGGATCGACGAACTTGCCCAGCGCCGCGCCCGCGAGCACCCCGATGCCCGCCGCGAGCGCCAGCGCGAGGCTCGCCGCCAGGAACACGGTCCATTTCCCGTGCGCGTCGTTCGAGGCGAAGAGCATCGTCGCGAGCTGCGTCTTGTCCCCGATTTCGGCGACGAAGACGGAGGTGAAGACGGCGAGGAAGAGTTTCGGGTCCATGCGGCGCGCAGCGTAGCGCGCGCCCGGTCCGGCGCCATGCGTCGGGCTGCGGAGACGTCGCGGTGGTTCAGCGTGCGCCGAGGTCGACGTGCGTCGCTTCGTCCGCGGCGACCTTCAGCGCGAGCACGGTCTCGGGTTGCGCGCCGTCGAGAAGCTCGGCGAGATCCATGCGCGAGGGCGGCCCTCCGACGGCCCGCGTGGAGCGAGCCGTCGCGGAGCTCGTGAGGCCCTGCGCGGAGTAGAGGAACAGCGTCCACTCGCCCGGAGCGATCGCGCGGAAACCTCCGGTCCCGCCCGCGGGCACGGTCGCCACGAACGCGAGCGCACCGCCCGCCTCGGCGTTCGGCACGAGCACGACGAACGCGTCGTCCGGGAGCGGAAGGTCCTCGCGCTCGTCCGCCGCGCTCCGCGCCGTCGTGCGCGGATCGAACGCGAGCTCGACCACGCCGCGCGGCTCGAGCTGGAGCGCGACGACGGCCGGCCGCTCGCGCTCGGGGACGCGCACGTCGAACGACTTCGACGCCGCGTTCGCTCCGCGCCGCGCGCGCACGCGCAGCGACTCACCGGGGACGAGCCCGCTGAGGCGGAAGGCCCCGTCCTCGTCGGTCTCCGCGGCGAGCTCGTACGCTCCGACGTGGCGCGCCGGGCCCGCGGCGGTGCGCGGGAGCGTGCCGGCCAAGCGCTCGATTTCGATCGCGGCCCGGGGGACGCGCGCGCCCGTCGCGTCGACGACGACGCCGCGCAACGCGCTCGCCGCGACGTCGATCACGACGGGCTTCGGAGCGCTCGTGAGCCGCAGAGTCTCCACGTGGCGCCAGCGCTGCCGCGGGACGCGCGCCGCGAGCCGGTAGCGACCGGGCGGGACGTTCTCGAAGCGGAACGCGCCGCTCGCATCCGTGCGCGCGTCGAGGCCGGGCGGGAGCGCGGCACCCTCCGGCCGCAGGTCGCGCTCCTCGCCCGCGTGCGAGAGCGAGACCTCGGCGAACGCGATCGGTTCGTCGCCCTCGACGAGGCGGCCCGCACACGCGACGCGCGCGACGCTGACGAGGTCGAACTCGACGCGCTCCGTCGGCGGTACGTCGCGGCTCGTCCATTCGCCGTCGAGGATCGGCGCGTGCCGCTCGACGTGGAACGCGTGCTGGCCGGGCGCCACGCGCGGAAAGGTCGCGATGCCGTTCGCGTCGGTCCACGCCGCGCGGTCGCCGTCGGCGGGGCGCTCGAGGTCCCAACGCTCGGCGTGCGCGCGCTCGGGGTCGCCCGTCTCGGCGGTCCGCGTCGTGGGCGACCACGTGCCGTCCTTGCGTTCGACGCGCGCGCCGGCGATCGGAGCGCCGTCCCCGTCGACGACGCGCACGCGCACCCGCACCGCGCGCGGGAGCTCGAGCTCGACCGAGGGCCGTGCGAGGAACTGCGGGTCGAAGCCGCGCTTCGAGCAGCGCGAACCCCGTCGCCTCGAAGCGCACGAGCGAGTTCGCGAGGCCGAACGTCGAGAGCTGGGCGAAGCCGTGCTCGTCGGTCGTGCTCTCGAAGGGTCCGTCCTCGTACTGGAGCGCGAAGAGGTCGAGCGGCCGGCACGTGACTCGCGCGCCGACGATGGGACGGCCGTCCGGCGCGGACACGACGCGCAGCTTCGCGCGCGCGGGCGGGACGAGCGGACGCGTCTCGACGGTCGTCGTCTCACCGGAAGCGAGCGTCGCCGCGAAGGTCGTGCGCGCGTGGTGCGCGCCGCGGGCCTCGAGCAGGACCGCGCCGTCCGCGCGCGTCGGCCGCAGGCCGCCGAGTTCGAACCGAGCGGAGGTCGCGCCGAGCGCGGCGTCGTCGAGCGCGTGCTCGCGCTCCGGGGCCGCGCCGAGGACGCGCAGGACGAGCTTCTCGAGCTTCGCGCTCGGCTCGCTCGTCGTCAGGACCCCGGCGAGCGCCGCATCGGGACGGAAGCGGAGCCGGAGCGCGCGATCACCGGGGAAGAGGAGCGCGGGCGGGTTCCACGGCGAGCGCTCCTCCCACGCTTGCGCGCCGCTCGCGCTGCGCACCTCGTAGGAGAGCCGCGGGTCGAGCCGTTCGAGGATCGCGACGCCGTGCTCTTCGCGGTACGCGGCGACGCGCGCGTCGTCGCGGAGGTCGACGGGCACGACGGACGGGCGGCTCGCGCGCGGCAGCGCACGCACGCGCCGCGGGGCGTGGCCGGTCTCGACCGGGGAGAGCAGGACGAAGCACGCGGCGCCGCGGGTGAGCTGGACGAGCCGGTGATCGCTCGGCAGCGTCGGAATCGCTTCGATCGGAAGCGAGTGCGTCTGTGCGCCGCGCGCGAAGAGCGCGAGCTCGCGCGCGCCGGGACCGAGCGGCGTCGACTCGAGCCGGCCCTCCGAAGCGGACGAGGCGAGCACGACGCACGCGCGCGCGGCGAGCGGCGGCAGGCTCGCGTCGGCAAAGGTCGAGCGCTCGACGAGGACGAGGTCGCGTCCGGGTTCGAACTGCGCGGGGTTCTTCTCGGTCGGGATCCGCGCCGCGAAGCGCGCGCGTCGTCCTTCCGCGAGCTCGACGTCACCGACCTGCGTCGTGGCGCCCGGGACGACGAGCAGGTCGTCGCGGTCGAAGCGCGCGTGCTCGGGGCTCACGACCGCGAGGCGCGCGCGGCCCGGGGGCAGCGCGTCGAACGCGAAGCGGCCGTCGGGGCCCGTGGTCGCGACGAGCGGCGCGTCGCAGAAGAGCTCGTGTGCGAGCGGCGCGTCGAGCGTGCGGTGGCTCGCGAACGCGCGCTCGGAGTCGTGGGGCGCGCCGAGCTCGGGCGCGTGCACGGCGAAGACGCGCACGCCGGAGACGGGCTCGCCCGCGCGGTCGACGACGCGGCCCGCGAGGGCGCCGGTGGGGTGCGCGGGGACGGGACGGTCGCCGTCGTGCGGGCCGGGGCGTGGGACGCTGTTCGCGTCGGGCGCGGTGTTCGCCGCGGGCAACGGGGGCTCCGCGCGAACGAGAGCCTCGCGCGGCCCGTGGGGCGGAGCGTGCTCCTCGGGCGCCACGCCGTCGCTGCGCGCGACGAACGCGTCGTCGCGCGCGAGCCACACGACGAGCGCGGCCAGCGCGACGAGCACGGCCGCGAGCGCGAGGGAACGACGCAAGTCCAAGGGGAAGCCTCCCGCGCGAAGCTACCCGGTCGCGCGGGGACCGTCACGCTCCCAGCGATTTCAGCTCTTGTGAGCGCCCTCGAGGTCGAGGTCGAGGCACACGCGCTGCGCCGGACGGAAGCCCTGCGTCTGGAAGAACGACAGGAGCTCGAACGCGTCCCACGACGCCTCCGTGCGCAGCGTCCGCACCCGCAACCCGCGCAGGTTGGTCGCGAGCTGCTCGACGAGCGACGCGCCGATGCCGCGGCCTTGGAAGAGCGGGTGGACCGCGAGCGTGTCGAGCACGGCGACGGGCTCCGTCTCGCCGAACTCGCCGTACCAGACGCGCGCGAGCAGGAAGCCGACGAGGATCCCGTCGACCTCGGCGCCGAGCGAGACCTCGACGGAGGAGTCGAGCAGGTTCAGCGCGAGCTTGTGCTCGAAGTAGCCCCTGCGCGGGCGTCCGACCACCTTGGCGTCGATCTCGATCACGCGACCGAGGTCCGCGGGCTTCAGGCGCCGCACCGTGCACGCGGGCGCTCCCGTGATCGACTCGGTCTCGTCCAGGGTCTTCATCGTTCGTCCTTCGGCCCTCAGGCCATCAGTTGTCCGCCGTCGACGCGCAGCACCTGTCCGGTGACGTGCCGCGCGAGATCGCTCGAGAGGAACAGCACCGCGCGCGCGACGTCCGCGGGCTCGGCGATGCGGCCGAGCGCGGACTCGTCCTGCGCCGTGCGCAAGACGTCGGGCGGGAGCCCTTCGGTCATCGCCGTGCGCACCATGCCGGGCGCGACGACGTTCACGCGCACGTTGAAGCGGCCGAGCTCGCGCGCGGCGCTCTTCGCGAGGCCGATCAGGCCTGCTTTGCTCGCCGCGTAGTTCGCCTGGCCGAACTTGCCGCGTTCGCCGTTGATCGACGAGACGAGCACGACCGAGCCTCCGTTGCGCGCGCGCAGGATCGGCGCGGCCGCGCGCAAGAGGCGGAACGCGGCGTCGAGGTTCACGTCGAGCACGGCGTCCCAGTCGTCGTCGGTGAGCTTCCACAACACGCGATCGCGCGTGATGCCCGCGCAGTGGACGAGCGCGTCGAGCCCGCCCGCGGCCTGCGCTTCGTGCACGACGCGCGCGAGCGCCGCCTTGTCGCGCAGGTCGCACGGCTTCACGATCGCGCCGGGCGGCGGAGGGGCGCCCGCGAGGTCGACGCTCCAGACCTCGGCGCCCGCGACGCGCAGGAGCTCGACGACCGCGAGTCCGATGCCGCCGCTGCCGCCGGTGACCAGCACGCGACGGCCCGCGAGCGAGAGGAGCTCGGCGAGCTTCGCGTTCGGGGCGCTCGCGGCGCCCGGCGTCGGCGCGACGGGGCGGCCCGCTCCGCTCGCCGGCGACGGTGTCGCGTTCGCGGAGGACGACGCGTTCACGCGTGCGCTCCGCTCTCGCCGGTCGCGAGCGTCACGCCGAGCTTCGAGAGCTTCTTCGCGCGGAAGGCACCCCACAGCGCCGCGCCGATGGCGCCCGCGTGCACGGAGTCGGGGTGCGAGCGGAACTCGATCCGCGCCTCGGCGGCCTTCGCGGCCTCCTGCAGCGCGGCGACGAGGCCGAGGTCGGACGCGAGCCCGCCCGTGACGAGCGTGGGGCCCGTGGCACCCATCGACGTGAGGAGCTTCAGGTAGCGCCCCGCCATCGACATGTGGATGCCCTTGACGATGTCGGGCGCCGCGATGCCGCGCGACACCATGTTGATCACGTCCGTCTCCGCGAGCACGGCGCAGATGGACGAGCACGGCTCCGGCTTCGTCGACGCGAGCGACAGCGTGCCGATCTCCTCGAGCGTGATGCCGAGGTAGCGGCTGATGTTCTCGAGGAACTGGCCGGAGCCCGACGCGCACTGACTGGTCATGCGATAGCCGAGCACTTTGGCGCGCTCGTCGATCTGCATCGCGCGCGTGTGGAGCGCGCCGACGTCGAGCACGGCCTTCACGCCGGGGTCGAGCAGGATCGCGCCGCGCGCGTGCGTCGTCATGCCGTAGAAATGGCCGGTGCGAAACGGGACGACCTCGCCGTCGCCCGTCGTCGCGACGTAGCCGATGTCGGCGGGGGAGAGCTTCGCCTCGGCGAGCGCCTCGTCGAAGAGGCTCTGCGCGAGCACGCGCGGGTCGCGGCGGCGCAGGCGCTCGCTCTTCAAGAGGACGACGCGCGGCTTCCCGGGGACGTCCTCGACGATCGCGAGCTTGATGGCGGACGTGCCGACGTCGATGCCGACGGCGAGGAGCCCCGTGTTCGTGGACGACTGCTTCATGCTCCGCTCCCGGCCTTCGCCTTCTTCGGCTTCGCTAGGACGGCCTCGTCGAGGCCGCTCTGGTCTTCCCCGTGCGCGAGGCGTTGCGCGAACAGCGCCGCGCCGAGCGCGCCCGTGTAGATCGAATCGGGCGAGATGTTCAGCGCGACCTCGCCGTAGTTCTCCTTCACGAGCCCCTTCAACGCGTCGACCGCCGCGGGGTTCTTCGCGACACCGCCGGTGAAGGTGAACTCGCTCTTCACGCCGCCCGAGCGCGCGAGCAGCGACATCGCGCGCAGCACGATCGCGCGGTGGAGGCCCGCGAGGATGTCTTCGCGCTTCTCGCCGAGCGACAGACGCTCGCGCAGCTCGGCGCCCGCGAACACGGTGCACGTCGAGTTGATGCGCACGGCGCGCTTGCTCTCGCAGGCCATGGGGCCGAGCTCGTGCAGGCCGAGGTTCATCTCGTCGGCGATGTACCCGAGGTACCGTCCGCAGCCCGCCGCGCAGCGGTCGTTCATCTGGAACGACGTCACGATGCCCTTGTCGTCGACCTGGATCGCCTTCGTGTCCTGGCCGCCGATGTCGAGCACGGTGCGCGTGCCCGGGAACATCGCGTGCGCGCCGAGACCGTGGCACAGGATCTCGGAGCGGATGCGCTCGCGCGGGAAGGGGAGGCGCGCGCGGCCGTAGCCCGTGCCGACGCTCGCCGCTTCCTCGAGCGGGGACTCGACGGCGCGCTCGATCGCTTGTCGGAACGACTCGGCGTGCGCGCCCTGGCTCGCGACGAGCGTCCTCGCCGCGGCGAGCGCGTGTCGCCCGAACGCGGTCGGGTCCGCGGGCTCCGCCTCGACCTCGAGGATCGCCTTGTCGTAGAAGCCCGCGAGCGCGTCGAAGGGGAGTTTCTTCTTCTTGGCGAGCCCCTCGGCGATCGCGAGGTAGCGCGAGCCCGCGAGGTCGCGGAAGAAGTCGCTCTTGCGCTTCGAGCCGGGCGCGAAGAGCTCGCCCGCCTCGCGCGTCATGCGCTCGAGGATGGACTGCACGGCCGCGCCGAGCGCGTCGCTCGCCGCGAGCTTCTCCGCGTCGGGTCCGGCGGCCTGGTGCGCTTCGCCGCGTTCGGAGACCGCGCGCCTCAGCGCCGCGTCGAGGAGCGCGAGCTGCGCGCGGTATTGCTGCTCGCGGAAGCCTTGTTCGAGCGCCGCGAGGAGCTGCGTGCGCTCCGCGCTGCCGGCGCCCTCGCGCTCGAGCTCGCCCGCGATGCGCCCGAAGCGCGTGCTGTTCAGCGCCTCGGCGAGCGCCACCTGGCACGCGACGTCGTAGTTGCTGCGGCTGTTCGTGATGCCGCGGCCGAGGACCAGGCCGTCGAGGTCGACGACGACGGCCTTCGTCGTCGTCGAGCCGAGGTCGATGCCCACGCAGTACTTCACGCGCCACCTCCGCGCTTCTGCTCGATCATCTGGAGGAACGACTCGACGCGGTTCTTGATGTTCGCGGCCGAGAAGAAGCGCGGGTCGACGAGGTCGCTCTCGATGAAGCCGCCGGGCTTTCCGGTGCGCTCCTCGACCGCGCGCAGGATCGCGAGCTGGCCCGCGCTGAACGAGTCGCAGCTCTTGACCGAGTTGATCAAGAGGCCGTCCGCCTCGTAGTCCTGGACGTACCCCACGAGCTTGTCGACGCGCGTCGGCAAGTCGAGGTTCGTGTAGCAGCCGAGGCAGTAGTTCGCGAGCGTTTCGAGCGGGTGGTCGGGGTCGTGGCGGAAGCCGTCGTCGTAGACGCCGCCGACCTTCGTGTACGTCGAGTTGACGACGACCGCGCCTTCGCTCGCGAACATCTGCCAGAACTCGCGGAAGCTCGTCCAATTCGGCGGGCCCTCGACGACGAGGCGGTAGCGCTCCTTCGTCGCCTGTCCGTCGGGCGTCACGGGGCCGAGGCCCTTCTCGAGCCGCTCGGCGACTTCCTCGCGCAGCATGCGGTAGTAGTCGACGGCGTCCTGCGTGCCGCGGAACGAGCTGAAGATCGGGCCGACGTAGTAGACGGCGCCGAAGTAGGCGTCGATCGGCGACGGCTTGTGCTTCGCGGTCGAGAGCACCCAGGTCAGGTCCTCCTCGGCTTTCGCGGAGCGCGCGAGGAGCTCCTTGAGCCGGTCCTCGTCGTACTGCTTGCCCGTCGCCTTCTCGAGAGCGGGGATGACCTTCTTCTTCAGCTGCGCGACGACGTAGTCGCGCATCTCGATCGTCGGCTTGCCGCCGCCCTGGTAGGGGACGTGCAGCATCACGGTCGGCGTGCCGTACTCCTGCCGCAGGATCTCGAACCACTTCATGAACGTGAAGCAGCCCGTGTAGCTGAGCAACAGGAGGTCGGGCCGCGGCAGGCGCTCGCCCGTCGGCCCGACGTTGCCGGAGCGCAGCATGCCGACGTCGCACTTGACGTAGCTGCACACGTCCTCGGAGTGGCCGAGCTTCTCGGCGAGCGCGATGTACTCGCGCGACTTGCCGCGCATCGCCGATTGCAGCGCGTTGATCTCGGGCAGGACCGGCAGCGCGTCGAACGCGAGCAACAGCTCGGTCAAGTTGCCCGGCACGAACGTGTACACGTTCTTCTGCCCGGTCTCCGGCGCCCTCGCGAGGCGCTGGAAGTGCGCGGCGATCATCTCCTTCTGCCGCTCCTGGCTCCGGTCCTTGCACGCGGCGGGCGGAGTCGGCTTCAACGTCGTCGTGCTCATGCTTCGCTCCACAGCTTGATCGAATCGGCGAAGGTGCCCGCCTGCTCGCGGATGACCTGGAACTGGCCGGTGTTCTCGGCGTACTTGAAGTTGGTCCACGGGATCTTCGCGGCGTCGAGCGCGTCCTGCAGCATCGGCTGGTCGAGCAGCGCGGGGTCACAGAAGCTCGGGGCGCACAGGAGCACGCCCTCCGCGCGGCTCGCGCGCACGCGGCGCACGAGGTCGTCGCCCTTGCGGCCCTTCGCGCAGTAGCGCACCGGGCTGTCCGTCGAGTCGGAGAGGAACGAGTTCACGAGCCAGTCGAGCGCGTCCTTGCCGGTGTTGTGCGGCTGGTCGACGTCGCTCGTGATCCAGCGCGTGATCTGCACGAAGTCGTCGTCGACGATCGAGCACCCGCCGCGCTCGAGCGTCTTCAACAGCGACAAGGGCGGCTGCTCGCAGAACGAGCCGCTGACGACGACGCGCGCCTGGTCGAGCGGACGGCGCTCCGTCGCGGAGCGGACGAGGTCCAGGTAGGCGGCGAGGAGCTCGTTGTGCTCCTCGACCGGCTGCACGAGGCCCGCGCGCAGGACGGGATAGAGCTCCGACGTGAGCACGCGCCACGGCTCGTCGCGCCGCAGCGTGTAGAGCTGGCGCACGAGCGCGCGGTTCTCGTCGAAGAGCCGGATCGAGCGCGCGAGCGCGCCCATGTCGAGCTTCCTCGCGCCGCGCGTCTCGAGCTCGTGCGCGAGCTCGAGCAACGTCTGGCGCAGGAACTGGCCGCCGAGCTCGCGCTCGAAGTCCTGCGGGACGTCGAGGTAGAAGCTGAGCTTCCCTCGGAACGACAGCTTCCACACGCCCGACAAGTTGCGGATCACGTCGCACGTGGCCGGGAACAGCATGCCGTCGAGGCAGTCGAGCGCGCCGTTGAGGCCGAGCTCGATCACGCTGCGCGGCAGGTGGCAGATGTACGACTGGTAGTAGGCGTCGCCGCGGATGATCTCGAGGTCATCGCCGGCCCCCATCACGCCGACGGGGAGGACGCCCATCGCGTGCAAGAGCTCGCGCGGCGCCCACACGGGCAGGTAGCCGACCGCGATACCCTTCGTGCGCGCCTTCCACGCGCGCACGGCGTCGAGGCGCCAGTCGCGCGCGAGCTCCTCCGCCTTCTCGACGAGCGTCGCGAGGTTCGCGGGTGCCTCCTTCGAGCCCGTCGACGACGCTCCCGAGCCGCAGCCGCAGCCCGACGAGCAAGCGCCGCCGCCGGACGAGCCGTTTCCGCGGGGGGCGGGGTCCTTGGAGTGTTGCGGAGCGATCATCGGTCCTCCCAGCGGGGCGCGCGCTTCTCGAGGAACGCGGCGAGCTCTTCGCGCGCGTCGTGCGTGGCCATGAGTTCGTCGAAGTAGAGGCGTTCGAGGCGCGCGAGGTCCTTCTCGAAGCGTTCCGCCAGTCCCGCGCGCGCCGCGCGGCACGCGAGGCGCAGCGACGACGCGGACTTCGGAACGAGGTGCTCCTTCGCCCAGGCGATCGCCGCAGCGTGCGGGTCGTCCGCGACTTGGTCGACGAGGCCCATCGCGAGCGCCTCGTTCGCGTTCACGCTGCGCCCGGTGAGGACGAGGTCCTCCATGTGCGCGCGGCCGACGCGCTCGGCGAGGAACGCGCTCGCGACCGGCGCGATCACACCGAGGCGGATCTCGGGCTGACCGAGCTGCGCGTCGGGCGACGCCCACACGCGCGTGCAGAAGCTCGCGAGCTCGAGCCCGCCGCCCAAACACTGCCCGCGCACGACGGCGAGCGTCGGCACGCCCGCGCGCAGCATCGCGCGGAAGAGCGCGTGGAAGCCCTTGAGCATCGAGACGTGCTGCGGGGGCACGTGCTCCTCGACGCTCGCGCCGAAGGAGAAGTGCTTGCCCTCGCCCTCGATCAGGATCGCCTTGACGTGCTCCTCCTGCGCTGCGCGTTCGAACGCGGCTGTGAGCAGCGCGACCTTCGCCGCGTCGAGGACGTTGGCCTTCGGCGCGTCGATCACGAGGCGCCACACGGCGCCGTTCTCGAGCACTTCGACTCGGACGGTGTCCGCGGTCCTGGGAGCTGCACTGGGGCTCTGCATCGCTGTCACTCGCGCCGGCGGTTCGCGTTCGAGGTCGCGCCCCGCCGGCGGGGGAGCGCGGCCCGCCGTGGGTTCAACCGTTCGTGCACGTGCCGCGCGCGGCCGGCAGCACCGACTCCGTCAGCTCGTCGCCCCACGGCGTGCCTTCGGCGAGACGGCGGCGCAGGAGCAGGAAGTCGGCTTCGCGGCATTCCTTCGTGCCCTCGTGGAACGCGCGGAAACCGGCGCGGCCCTCGGTCATCATGTTGAGGCCGAGCCAAGCGCGGTTCGTCTCCTTGTTCTTGTCCCAGTGCGCGAGCTTGTGCTTGCGCACGCTCTCGATCGTCTTCGAGATGCAGCCGGGCATCGTGTTGGCGAGCTTCCACACGAGCTCGTCCACCGCGGCGTCGAGCAGGGAGAGGTCGACCTCGCCCTTTGCGAGGAGCTTCTTCGCGGCGTCGCGCTCGGCGCCTTCCTTGAACTCGCCGTGCACGATGCGGCCGAACTCGTCGGTCCAACGCTCGGTGATCGCCATCGGGTTCGGGACGAAGCGTCCGTCGACCTTCAGCGCGGGCACGAGGCGCGTGAGCAGGCCGAGGCGCAGCGCCTTGTGCGCGCTCCACGGCTCGCACAAGGTGCAGCTCTGCATCGCGGCCTCGATGCCGACGAAGAGCGGCAGGAAGTCCGTCGAGCCGCCGTCGGGCGCCGATCCGTGGCGCGGGCCCGCCTGGCCGAAGTTCGCGAGGTCCTGCGCGACCGAGAAGTCGCAGGCCATGCCGATCTCCTGGCCGCCCGCGATGCGCATGCCGTTGACGCGGCAGATCACGGGCTTGTCGCACGCGAGGATCGCGCTGACCATGTCGTTGAAGAGCCGCATGTACTGGCGGTACTCCTCGGGGCGGCCCGCGTAGTACTCGGCGTACTGCGCCGTGTTGCCGCCGGTGCAGAAGGCCTTGTTGCCGGCGCCCGTGAACACGACGGCGACGCAGGCGCGGTCGTTGGAAGCGCGACGCATCCCGAGGATCACGCCCTTGACCATGTCGGTCGTGTAGCTGTTGAACTGCTTCGGGTTGTCCAGCGTGATGCGGACCTGGTGCAGGCCTTCCGCGCGCGCGCCGTTCGGGCCGACGACGGGGAGCTCCTCGTAGAGCACGCCTTGGATCGGCTTCGCGGGCGTCAGGTCGTGGTCCATCCAGGTGACGGGAGCGGCGGTCGTCTTCGTGGTCATCGAGAGGTCTCCGAGGGGAGCGCGTGGGTTCGTGTGCGGTGCGCGGAGCGGGTGGGAGCTAGCTTCGACGCGATTGCGCGTGAGGTGCGTGGGCTTCAGGGCACGAGCACGACGCGGCGCGCGAGCGGCTTTTCGTGCAGCTCCGCGAACGTCGCGTTGATCGAGGAGAGCGGGCGGCGCTCGACGAAGGGCTCGACCTGCACCGCGCCGGACAAGCAGAGGTCGACGACGGCGGGGTAGTGCTCGGGGAGGCAACCCCAATTGCCCTGCACCGTCGCGTCGAGCGCCATCACGTTCGAGAGCCGCAGTTCGACCTTCGCGGGCGTGTACCCGACGACGGACAGGTACCCGCCGTGACCGAGCAGCGCGAAGGCGGACTCTTGTCCGGCCTTCGAGCCCGAGGTCTCGAAGACGAACGAGCGCCACGTCGGGACGCCGCGCTCCTTCGCGAAGGTCTGGATCGACTTCTTGAGCTCGCGCACGTCGCCCGCAGGGAGCGCGAGCGACGCGCCTGAACTGCTTCATCGTCTCGAGCTTCTTCGCGTCGACGTCGATCGCGACGACGTGCGCGCCGCGCGCGGCCGCGATCTGGACGCCGAAACCGCCGACGCCGCCCGCACCGACGAACACGGCGACGTCGCCTTTCGCGAGGCCGCTGCGATGGATCGCCTGGTACGGCGTCGAGACGGCGTCCGCTACGACGGAAAGCGCGGCGAGGTCGAGGCCGTGGGGGTTGAGCTTCCGATTCGCGAGGTCCGGGACGGGGCAGAGCCCGCGCGCTGGCACGCGCACGTGCGTCGCGAAGCCGCCGTGCACGTCGTTGCCGGGGAAGATCTGCTTGGGGCAGATCGAGCCCTTGCCGGCCTTGCAGGCCGCGCACGTTCCGCACGGGATCACCGCGGGCACGACGACGTCGCGACCGACCCAGTCCGTGGCGCCCTCGCCGGCGGCGAGCACGCGCCCGCTGATCTCGTGGCCGAGCACCAGCGGCAGCGGGTGGCGGGTCGGCACCGCATCGTAGTAGAAGCCGAGGTCGGTGTGGCAGACACCGCAGCCGGCGACGCGCACGAGCACCTCGCCCGGTCCGGGCGACTCGTCGCGACTCTGCGTGCTCATCGGGCGCTCGGCCTCGGTCACGTACCAGCCATCGACTTGCATGAGCGACCTTCCGCGCGGTGCGGACGCCGTGCTGCGGAGTCCGCGACCCAACGGCGGGAGCCGCGAACGCGCGCGGGAACGCGACGTCGTCGGGGACGCAGCGGGCCGCAGTGCGCAGGGTCATGCTCCCAAGGGCGCGTACTGCTCACGATGCGCCGAGCTGCGCAGCGGCGTGCGGCGGAGCGCGCAGTGCCGCGCATGCGCGCGGGCCGAGGAGCGTACGTCGGCCGTAGGGACTCGCTCGTCGCGCGGATCGCCGCCGTGTAGCATCGTTCCGTTCGAAGGAGGACCTCCCGTGCTCGGATCCCACTCGTCCCGCTGCGTCGCTCGGGTGCTGGCGCTCGTCCCGCTCGCGCTCGCGTGCACCCATTCCGTCTCCACGACGAGCTCGACCACGAGCTCCACGGCGCCGCTGAACGTGACCACCTACTTCCCGGCGCGCGCGAAGCCCGATCCCGTGCCCGGCATGGTCGTGATCGACATCGAGTCGGGCGACGGGTTCGAGTTCCGGCAGGAGATCGTCAGCACGACCGGACAGCCCGTGCGAAACGTCATGACCTGCAACGGGGAGGCGTTCGAGGTCGTCGGCGACGAGCTGCACGTCGGAACGAGGCGCTATGGCCCGCTCGCGGCGGGGCAGGTCGTGCGCGTGACGAAGGACGGCGTGTTGCTCGACGGGAAGCGCATCGAGCCGCGGTGAGCGAACGCCTCAGCCCGCGTTCGCCAGCTCGGGTAGTCCGCCCGCGAACGACGCCGCGGTGACGAACACCGCCTCGCGCGCGCGCGGGTGCGTCGAGTGGAATTCGTCCACGGCCTTCCGATGGCGTTCGGTCGGCGCATCCCAACTCACCTGGACGGGGACCGGCTCGCCATCCTTCATGACGACGAAGTCGACCTCGCCCTTGTCGCGCCAGTACGACACCGCGCCGAAGCGGCGGCGCAGGAGCAGGAACGTCGCGCACTCGAGCGACTTGCCGCGGTCCTCGCCCGTCTTCGTCACGACGACGCGGCGCAGCCCGGGGTCGACGGGGTAGTACTTGCGATTGCGCACCGCGCGCTTCCGCTCCGAGTGGGCGTAGAACGGCGCGGCGAACGCGAGGTAGGCGTCGCCGATCGCCGCCAGGTAGAGCGCGACCGTGTCCTCCGCCATGCCGAGCGCGGCTGCCGCGCGGCGCACGCTGAGCTCCGCGCCCGCGGACTCGTGGAGCAACTGCGCGAGATGCCGCAACGGCTGGCTGGAGCGCGCGCCGACGCGTTCGCGCACGTCGCGCTCGACGATGTCGTCGAAGTACGCGCGGCGCAATCGATCGCCGTCGGGCGTCGTGAGCGGCGCGGGGAAGCCGCCGTCGTGGAGGTAGTCGGCGAGCTTCGCCTTCGGTCGCACGGCGCGGAACTCGTCGAAGTCGAAGGGGAAGAGCTCGACCTTGAGGTGTCGTCCCGTGAGGCTCGTCCCGAGCTCGCCCGACAAGAGGTGCGCGTTCGAGCCCGTGATCACGAAGCGCCGGCCGCGTGGACGCTCGAGCGCGCTGCGCAGCCAGCGCTCCCAACCCTCGACGTTCTGGATCTCGTCGAAGAAGTAGGTGCACTCGCCGCGCTGCTCGGACTCGAACGCGTCGACGAAGGCCTGCAGCGTCGAGCTCTCGAGCGCGGGAGCGAGGCGCGGGTCCTCGAAGTTGACAAAGAGGCAGCGCTCGAGCGGCAGGCCGTACCGCGCGGGGAGCTGCGAGAGCAGCGTCGACTTGCCCGAGCGCCGCACGCCCTGGACGACGAGCGCGAGCCCGGGCGCGAGCTCGCGCGGGAGGTCGATCGAGCGCGGGACCGACTTCGGAACGGGGCGGTCCCAGTAGCTCCAGTCCCGGGCGATGGCGAGGAGGTCGGTGGGGGACATGGCGTGGCCAGTTTACTGGTCACTTTGTGAATCGACCAGTTAACTGGTCACTCTGGAGTTCGGAGGCCCCTCTGGCCCATCTGGAGGTGGTTTCTTGCACCTCGGTGCCAGGGGGCTCGCGCGCGGCCACGCCGTCTGGACGCTGGGCGGCGGCGCTTTCGAGCCCGATACTCAATGACTGAGTAAATTTACTCGATGACTGAGTAAACTGTCGAGCCATGCCGAGCCAACGTCCGGTCGTCGAAGCGATCCTCGCAGGACTCCGTCACGAAAAGCCCCTGCTCCAGGTCCTGATCGTACCTCGGCAGGTCGGCAAGACGACGGCGGCGGGGCACGTGCGTGAACGCCTCGGATGGCCGGCGCACGAGGCGACGGCCGATGCGGCCATTCCGCACTCGCCCGAGTGGATCGAAACCCAGTGGCGCCTCGCGCGCGCGCGGCGCGGGTCGTCCAAAGGGCGCGTGCTCCTCGTGCTCGACGAGCTCCAGAAGGTCCCTGGGTGGAGCGAGGTCGTGAAGCGGCTCTGGGACGAGGAGATGCGCGATCGCGGCGGAGTGCGACCGCTGCTGCTCGGCTCGTCGGCGCTGCTCGTCCAGAAGGGCCTGACCGAGAGCTTGTCGGGGAGGTTCCTCCTGCATCGCGCAACGCACTGGTCGTTCGGTGAGTGTCGCGCCGCATTCGGGTTCGACCTCGAGCGCTGGCTCTACTTCGGCGGCTATCCAGGCGCAGCCGCATTCGTCGGGGACGAAGCGCTCTGGCGGCGGTACGTCAACGACTCGTTGATCGAGACCGTGCTGGCGCGCGACGTGCTCCAGATGCAGGCCGTCGCGAAGCCCGCGCTCCTGCGACAGTTGTTCGGGCTCGCGACGCAGTACCCGGCCCAAATGCTCTCGTACAACAAGATGTTGGGGCAGCTGCACGACGCGGGGAACACTGTGACCCTCGCGGGCTACCTACGGCTCCTCGAGACTGCGTTCCTCGTGTCGGGCCTGCAGCTCTACACGAAGGGCGAGGTGCGCAAGCGCGGGAGCAGTCCGAAGCTCGTCCTTTGGAACAACGCGCTCGTGAGCGCGGGCGCGCGGCCGAGTTTCGCGGAGGCGCAAGCCGACGGCGCGTGGTGGGGGCGTCTCGTCGAGAACGCCGTCGGCGCGCACCTGCTCAACCACCTGCAAGGGGCGCCGTGGAGCGTCACGTACTGGCGCGACGGTACGGCCGAGGTCGACTACGTCGTGTCGCGCGGCGCGCGTACGTGGGCGATCGAGGTGAAGAGCGGTCGCGGCGGCCGCGTGAGCGGACTCAGCGCGTTCCGCGCGCGCTACCCGAAGTCGTCGAGCTGGATCGTGGGGACGGGCGGCATTCCGCTCGAGGAGTACTTCGAGGGGAGTCCGGAGCGGTGGTTCGAGTAGCGCGGGATCCGCGTCGCTCACTCCGCCAAGAACGGATACCGCCAATCCCGCGGCGGCACGAGCGTCTCCTTGATCGCGCGCGGGCTGATCCAGCGCATCAGATTGAGGATGGAGCCCGCCTTGTCGTTCGTGCCCGACGCGCGCGAGCCGCCGAACGGTTGCTGGCCGACGATGGCGCCCGTCGGCTTGTCGTTCACGTAGAAGTTGCCCGCGGCGAAGCGCAGGCGGTCGGTCGCTTCGCGCACGGCGGCGCGCTCGTTCGCGAAGACGGCGCCGGTCAGCGCATACGGGCTCGTCGTGTTCACGAGGTCGAGCGTCTCGCTCCAGCGCGCGTCGTCGTAGACGTGGATCGTGAGCACGGGCCCGAAGAGCTCCGTGCACATCGTGTCGTACTTCGGATCGATGGCCTCGATCACCGTCGGCTGCACGAAGTAGCCGAGCTTGTCGTCGCACGCGCCGCCGAGCACGACCTTCGCACTCTTCGAGGCTCTCGCCGCGTCGATGGCGCCCTTCAACTTCGCGTACGAGCGCGCGTCGATCACCGCGCCGACGAAGTTCTTGAAGTCGCGCACGTCGCCCATGCGGATCTCGGCGAGCATCGCGGCCATCCGGTCGCGCACGTCGTTCCACATCGACTTCGGCACGTACGCGCGGCTCGCGGCGGAGCACTTCTGGCCCTGGTACTCGAACGCGCCGCGCACGAGCGCGACGGCGAGCGCCTGCGCGTCGCACGAACGATGCGCGACGATGAAGTCCTTGCCGCCCGTCTCGCCGACGAGGCGCGGGTACTGGCCGTAGCTCGCGATGTTCTTGCCGACCGTGCTCCAGATCCCGTTGAACACGCCGGTCGAGCCCGTGAAGTGCACGCCGCCGAGGCGCGGGTCCGCGATGACGGGGTCGGCGACGGTGCCGCCCGAGCCCGGGAGGAAGTTGATCACGCCCGGCGGCAGACCCGCTTCCGTCAAGAGCTGCATCAAGTAGTGGTTCGAGAACACCGACGTCGACGCCGGCTTCCACACGACCGTGTTGCCGAGCAGCGCCGGCGCGGTGGGGAGGTTGCCCGCGATCGACGTGAAGTTGAACGGCGTGATCGCGAACACGAAGCCGTCGAGCGGGCGGTGCTCCAGGCGGTTCCACGTGCCGGGCGCGCTGATCGGCTGCTCCTGGTAGAGCTTCTCCGCGAAGTGCGCGTTGAAGCGGAAGAAGTCGATCAGCTCGCACGCGCTGTCGATCTCCGCCTGGTGGACGGTCTTCGACTGCCCGAGCATCGTGGCACCGTTGACCGTGTCGCGCCACGTCGTCGCGAGCAGCTCGCCCGCGCGCAGGAACACCGCCGCGCGCTCCTCCCACGGCATCGCGGCCCACGCGGGGCGCGCGCGCTCCGCAGCGTCGATCGCGGCCTTGACCTCGGCGGGGCCGGCCTGGTGGTAGCGGCCGAGCACGTGCGCGTGCGCGTGCGGCATCACGCAGTTCTCGAGCTTCCCCGTGCGCACCGCTTTGCCGTCGATCCAGAGCGGGATCTCGATCGACTCCGCCGCCATCGCGCCGAGGCGCTTCTCGATCGACGCGCGCTCGGGGCTCCGCGGCGCGTAGCCCTTGACGGGTTCGTTGACGGGGGCGGGGACGTGGAAGACGCCGTGGGTCATGGGTTCGGGCCTCGGTGGGGGAGAACGCGCGAGGATGCCGTCGCGATGCGCGCGCGTCCACCCCGGGAGCGCACGCGCCGCGTGCAGGGACGCGCGCCGACGCGCCGCGTGCCGGGCCGAGAGCGCACGCGCGGGGTCTGCGGCCGCTCGCGTTGCGCTGCGCGCGCGGCCGGCGCGACGGAGTTTGGCTCGGGCGAGGCGGACCACGCGCGCCCGGCGGCACGACGGGTCGCGGGCGGCCGTCTCCGCGACACGAGCTTTTCGCCGCGCCCCCTGGCGGTCGTGCGTCGCGAAGGGAAGGATGGCCCGCACAGGAGGCGCGCATGCCGAGCTCAACGATCCCTTCCTTCGTCCTCGCCGCCGTGTTGACGACCACGGCGCACGCGCAAGCTCCCGCAGCTCCGGCGCGCGCGACCCCCGAGGCGCCCGAGGCCACCGCGGCGGAGCGCGCCGCGCGCAGCCCCGACGACGCGCGCACCGTGATGACGAAGGCCGCGCGCTACCTCGTGAAGGAGCAGCGCAAGGACGGCTCGTGGTGCTCCGACGCGATCGAGACGCTCTCGGAGGCGCAGTTCGGCTTCGCGAAGGAGACGTGGTACTGCTTCAAGCTCGGCGCGAACGGCCTCGCGATCCAGGCGCTGCTCGCGCTCGAGGACACGCCCGAGCACCGCACCGCGCTGGAGAAGGCGCTCCAGTACTTCTGCACGACGCGCATCCCCAAACGCGGCAACGAATGGGACGTCGACTACGCGTGGGCCGCGGTCGAAGGCTTCGCCGCCCTCGTCGCCGCCGCGCAGGACCCGCGCTTCCAATCGAAGGAATGGATGGAGCCGATCCAGCGGCGCGGGATGGAGTACTTCGCCGTCCTCGAGTCGATCCAGGAGCCGATGGGGGGCTGGGGCTACTACGAAGGTCCCGTCGTGTCGCGCCGTCCGACGTGGTCGACGAGCTTCACGACCGCATCCGTCGTCCCCGCGCTCGTCGACGCCGAGACGAAGCTGCGCTGGCCCGTCGATCCGAAGGTCAAGGAGCGCGCGGTGCGCTACATCCAGCGCTGCGCGCTGCCGAACGGCGCGTACGAGTACGACCTGAACGCGATCCCGCGCATCAAGGGCGGCGAGCACATCAACAACGTCAAGGGCTCGCTCGGCCGCATCCAGGTCTGCAACTGGGCGCGCCGTCGCGCGGGCGACGCGTCGGTGACGGACGACAAGCTGCGCCAGGGGCTCGAGGCGTTCTTCGACCACCACAAGTTCCTCGACGAGGCGCGCCTGCGCCCGATCCCGCACGAGGGCTACTACGCCGTCGCGGCGTACTTCTACTTCTTCGGCCACGCGTACGCGGGCGAGGTGATCAACCTCCTGCCCGCGGCGGAGCGCGAAGCCTGGCACCAGAAGTTGCGCGCCGAGATCGCGAAGTGCCAGTGGAAGGACGGCTCCTTCATGGACTTCCTCGGTTCGGACCACATGGGCATCGCGGCGACGAGCTTCTCGATCCTCGCGCTGCACGCGGGGTTGAAGCCGGACGCGCCGGCGAGCGCGCCGACGGCGAAGTAGGCCCCGTCCAGGGCTTCGGCGCGCACGACCGTGCGTCGCACGCTACGCATCCTCGACGCGTCCGCGCCCTCCCGCCCATTGACCCGAGCGACCCGCGCGAGCGAAACTCGCGCGTCGTCTCGTCCCCCCCTCTCGGTCGGCGGCCACCGCCGTCGCGGCGCCGCTTCGGCGCGGAGTGAACCCATGCTGATCTCGCGTACGTTCCTCGCCCTGCCCTTCCTCGTCCTGCCCCTCGTCGCGTGCTCGTCGACGGGA
Organism: Planctomycetota bacterium; assembly: GCA_016714045.1. Classification (GTDB taxonomy): domain Bacteria; phylum Planctomycetota; class UBA1135; order UBA1135; genus JADJNY01. Next base: position 218,143 of record JADJNY010000005.1, read on the forward strand.
GCGAAGTCCGGCGGTCCCTCCGGTGCGTCGAACGGGAAGCAGGAGGCGTCCAAGGACGACGACGCCGGTGAGAAGCTCGCGAAGAAGGAGTTCGAACTCGAGTGCGCGCGGCTCGAGCAGCGCCTGAAGAAGCTCGGCAACGAGGCGGAAGAGCGCTCAGCCGCGAACGAGCTCGAGGAAGCCGAACGCGGGCTGCGCGACGCGCGCGAAGCGCTCGAGAACTTCCAGAGCCACGACAAGCCGATGAAGCTCGACGACGGCCAGCTCGACCTCGATCAAGCGATCCAGCGCCGCACGCAGCAGCAGCAGGAGCTCGAAGAGCTCGAGGCGATGTACAAGCAGGAGGAACTCGCGACGCTGACGAAGGAGCTCGTCATCTCGCGCGAGCGCAAGGGCCTCGAATTCGCGAAGCGCGCCCTCGAGATGATGACGAAGAACATCGAGCACGCGAAGTCGGTCGAGCTCCCGAAGAAGGCGCGCGAACTCACCGAGTCCGTCGCGAAGGCCGAGCGCCGTCTCGTCGAGGCGCGCGCGAAGTCCGAGAAGCTCAAGCTCGAGAACCAGCTCGAGACGATGAAGTCCGAGCGCGCGCTCGCCGACCTCGAGAAGGAAGTCGCCAAGCTCAAGAAGGGCGCGTCGTGAGCCCGGCCGGAGCGCGCGGGCTCGCGCCCGAGCGGAGCGCGGGCCGCGCGCGCGACGACGAGCGCGAGCTCCCGCGACCGCGCTCCATCGCGCGGGGCGTCGCGGTCGTGCTCGGCGCCTGCGCGCTCCTCGCGCCGAGCGTCGCGGCGCAGTCCGCGGACCCCGCGCCCGCCCAAGCGCCCGTCACCGACCCGGCGAAGGCCAAGGCCGCTCAGTCCGCGATGACGGCGGGGACGACGACGGACGACTCGCTCTCCAGCGTGCAGAAGTCCGTCAAGTTCCTGCTCGACAAGCAGAACCCCGACGGGTCGTGGGGGACGAGCACGGTCGAGTCGCTCTTCGAGGACAACTACTCGCGCGCTTCCTTCTACGCGTGGAAGGTCGCGGGCGGCGCGATCTCGACGATGGCGTTGATGAAGGTCGACGAGACGCCCGAGCGCCGCGTGGCGCTCGAGCGCGCGCTCCAGTACCTCGTCTCGACCGAGCGCCGCGCCGCGGGAACGATTGGGACATCGACAACAACTGGGCGGCGCTCTACGTGTTCATCTGCCTCGTCGAGGCCGCGAACGACGCGCGCTTCCAGTCCGCGGACTGGCAGAAGCGCATCCAGGAGCGCGCGGTCGAGTACTACCAGCACCTCGCCGCGAACCAGGAGCCCAAGGGCGGCTGGGGCTACTACGAAGGGCCCGTCATCGGCCGTCATCCGTCGTGGTCGACGTCGTTCGCGACGGCGTGCGTCATCCCGGCGCTGGTCGAGGCGAAGGAGATGGGCTGGCCGATCGACGACAAGGTGCTCAAGGGCGCCGTCGACTACGTGAAGGCCTGCGGGTTGCCGAACGGCGCGTTCCAGTACGACCTCACCACGGTCATCCCGTCGCGGATCGCGTCCGAGAACATCGACAACATCAAAGGCTCGCTCGGCCGCATCCAGACCTGCAACTGGGCGCTGCGCAAGGCGGGCGTCGCGTCCGTGACCGACGACGTCGTGCGGCGCGGGCTCGGCTGGTTCTTCGAGCACCACAAGTTCCTCGACGTGGCGCGGTGGAAGCCGGTCCCGCACGAGTCGTACTACGCGAACGCGGGCTACTTCTACTTCTTCGGTCACTACCACGCGGCGCAGCTGATCCAAACGCTGCCGCCCGCCGAACGCGAGGCGTGGCACGCGAAGTTGCGCCCGCACATCGTCAAGACGCAGTGGAAGGACGGCTCGCAGTCGGACTTCCCGGGCTCGTTCTACAGCTGGACGTACGGCACGGGCTTCTCGATCCTCGCGCTCGAGCTCGGGCTGCATCCCGAGCGTTTCGAGCGCACGCACGCCAAGAAAGCAGGGACCCCGAAGTGACCGCGAGCACCGTGCGTGAGTTCCTGGGCACGCTGCTCCGCGAGCGCGAGCCCGCGGCGGCGTGGACGTGGCTCGGCGGCGCGGCCGCGGAGATCGAGCGCGGCGTCGACCCCGTGCGCTTCGGCGGCCTGCTGTCGCTCGTCAGCCGTTATTCGCGCCGCGGACCGCTCGCGCCGACCGCCGCGGAGCGCGCGCGGGCGGACGAGCTCCTGCGCGGGTGGAACCCCGAGCGCTGGACCTTGTTCGAGGCCGCGCGCGCGTGGCTCGTGCTCGCCCGCCGCGACCTCGACCGCACGTCGGCCGTCGACGCGCTCGAGGAGTGCTACGCCTACGCCGACGTCGGCGAGCTCTGCGCGCTCTACAAGACGATCCCGTTCCTGCCCGGCGCCGCGCGCTTCACGTGGCGCATTGGCGAGGGCTGCCGCAGCTCGATGCGTGCCGTGTACGAGGCCGCCGCGTGCGATTCGCCGTTCGCGGCGAGCCAGTTCGACGACCTCGCCTGGCGCCAGCTCGTGATCAAGGCGTTGTTCGTCGAGGCGCCGCTCTGGCGCGTCCACGGGCTCGACGGGCGGCTGTCCGAGGAGCTCGCGCGCATGGCGCTCGACCTGTGCGACGAGCGTCGCTCGGCGCACCGTCCCGTGCAGCACGAGCTGTGGCTCGTGCTCGGCAAGCACGGTGGCGCGCGCGCCCTGCAGGCGATCGAGGCCGAGCTCGTGGGCACGAACGCGCGCGGGCGCCGCGCCGCGGCGATCGCGCTCGCGCGCGCGGGCAAGCTCCAGCGGCTCTCCGAGCTCGCGGCGAAAGAGGCTGACCCCGCCGTCCGCGCGACGATGGAGTCGGCGCTGCGCGGCGAGCTCTCGCAGCTCGCGTTCCGCGTGCTCGACCCGAGCGAGGCGAAGCCGAGCTGACCCGAGCCAGAGCGCACGCGACGCGGACCGCCGCACGCGACGCGGACCGCCGCACGCGACGCGCAAGACCGAACCGAACGACGAACGACGAGCCCCAGGATCCGACGATGCGCTTCTTCGACCCGCACATCCACATGACGAGCCGCACGACGGACGACCTCGACCTCATGTCGAAGGCCGGCGTGCGCGCGATCGTCGAGCCCGCGTTCTGGCTCGGCCAGTCGCGCACGCAGCTCGGCACGTTCATCGACTACTTCAACAGCCTGCTCGGATGGGAGCGCTTCCGTGCGTCGCAGTTCGGCATCGCGCACTACTGCGCGATCGGCCTGAACTCGAAGGAGGCGAACAACGAGAAGCTCGCGGCCCAGGTGCTCGAGCTCATCCCGCGCTTCGCGCTGAAGGAAGGCGTCGTCGCGATCGGCGAGATCGGCTACGACGAGATCACGCCGGCCGAGGAGCGCGCCTACATCGCTCAGCTGCGCTTTGCCGTCGAGCACGACATGGTCGTGATGGTCCACTCGCCGCACCGCGACAAGAAGCGGGGCATCCGCCGCTCGCTCGACGTCGCGCGCGACTGCGGCCTCGCGATGAACAAGCTCGTGATCGACCACAACAACGAGGAGACGGTCGAGGACGTGTTGGAGCGCGGCGCGTGGGCCGCGTTCACGATCTACCCGTCGACGAAGATGGGCTCCGAGCGCATGGTCGAGCTCGTGAAGAAGCTACGGTCCCGAGCGCATCATCGTCGACAGCTCGGCCGACTGGGGCGTCAGCGACCCGCTCTCCGTCCCGAAGACCGCGAAGCTGATGCTCGACCGCGGCGTGCCGATGGAGCACGTCGAGCTCACCACCTGGAAGAACGCGCTCGACGCCTACGCGCAGTCGGGCCAGATCGACGTCGACGCGCTGATGCAGACGCCCGTGATCGACCAGTCGAAGCTCTTCTTCGACAGCTCCGTGCTGCGCGGGCAAGCGCCGCGCGTCGACGAGCCGGTTCGGAACTGAAGGCCCGCCGCGCGCAGGCGAGCGATCGACTGCGTCAAGATCCCGAGGCGTCGAGTTCGGGCTTCACCGACCGCACGGCATGGAGCACGTCGGTCGCGCACGTGATGGCGAGGGCTGATGCGGCGGGGCCGACGTGCTGGAGTCAGCCGTAGTCCCAGCGGGTGCGGTACTAGCGAAGTGTCGAAAACGACTTGCCGACAGCCATCACCATCCGTCCTTACCGGATGAGGTCGCGGTGCAAGGCGGCCTCGATGTGCGTGTGCTTCGTGAAGGTGCGTCCCTCGGACTCGAACAGCGCGGACAGCGCATGGAAGGCCGCGTAGTAGGCTCGCGACGCGGCGCCGTCGTGGTCGCCCGCCGCCGCGAGCAACTCTGCCGACCGAAGCGCCTGGTGCGCCCGGTCCCAGTGGTCGAGGGCGCTCGGATTCACAGTGCGATGCCCTCGCGCCGCACGCGGCGGAAGAAGTCCTGCTGGCACGCCTCGTAGTCGGCCGCGTCGACCGGCGAGGCATGCAACGGAACGTCGAGCTCGAGCTGGATCGGATAGAGCGCGTCCACCGTCGCCGGAACGTCGCGCTCGAGCGCGATGGGGCCCGTGAGCACCACCAGGACGTCGAAGTCACTGTCGGGCCGATGGTCGCCGCGCGCGCGAGAGCCGTAGAGCACGACGTCGCGCAGCCGACGTCCAAAGGTGGCTGTGAGTCGGGCGCGGGCGTCGCGAAGCACAGGCGGAAGGTCGACCATGGTGCTCGATGGTAGCGTGGACGAGGTCGATGCGGGATGCGCGGGGGCTGTTGGATCTGCGTGGTCTGCCGAGGTCGCGGCACTGCATCTCGGCTAGGCCCTACCTGTCGCGGGTGATCTTGCCCTCGACCGCGCGCGCCGCGCGCACGCCGACGTTGGAGGATGATCCGCATGCGCTCGTATTCCGCGCTGAGCTGCCGAAGCTCGCTCTCGTGCGCCGGATGGCGCCTGTGCACTTCATCCAGGTTCGAGGGTGTTCCACCCTCCAGCTTCGCGAGGTGGTCGGCGAACAGGCTCTCGGCAGGGCTGGGTTGCTTCTGTTCCAGCGGCGCGGACATGGGAAGAGCACGCAGCATACCGACCGCTCGCGTCGGGTCGAAGCTCCGTCGCGACCGAGGGTCTCTGGCCGATGGTTCAGAGCGCACATCGCCGTGTTGAGGCGCAAGCGGGGGGGACCCGCTCTCCGTCCCGAAGACCGCGAAGCTGATGCTCGACCGCGGCGTGCCGATGGAGCACGTCGAGCTCACCACCTGGAAGAACGCGCTCGACGCCTACGCGCAGTCGGGCCAGATCGACGTCGACGCGCTGATGCAGTCGCCCGTGATCGACCAGTCGAAGCTCTTCTTCGACAGCTCCGTGCTGCGCGGGCAAGCGCCGCGCGTCGACGAGCCGGTGAAGAACTGAGACCGGCGGTCCGACGGCGCCTCCGAGCGGTCGGCCGTCGACCGTGGGGGCCGGACGGGGCGAGACGTCGCGCGCCGTCGGTGCCTCCCGTCGAGTCCCCAGGCGCGGGGTGTGGAGGGGGAGGACCCGGCCGCCCGGCCTCGGCCCTCCCGGCCCCGGATGTCGGATCGACCGGTTCGGCTCCGAGCCTTCGTCAAGGGAGCGTCGCCGTACGGTTGGAAGTTCCAAGGCCTGTGGAGGAATGGAGCTCCGAGGGAACTTCTTGCCGCCTTGGTCGCGTCTCCAGGCCGCGCTCGCCTTGGTCTCGCGGACCGCGGCGCCGAGCGCTCCATCTCCCGAGTCGTGAAGGAACCCTTGCTCCGACGCCAGCGGTAGGCTTCACGGGATGTCCGAATCCTCCGGCGCCGAGTACCTTGAGAGCCTCTCGTCGGGTCGTGATCGGCCCGAGTTCTCCAACACGCTTCTCCGGATCCACCATGCTTCGATCGACCTCGAGACTCCTCCGCCCGTTCGCGGCGCTCCTCGCCCTCGCCGTGCTGCCCGTCGTGGCGAGCGCGCAGAGCCAGGTGCCGATGACGACGACCCGCGTCGCCTCGGGCCTCACGCGTCCCCTGTTCGTGACGGCGCCTCCGGGTGACACGTCGCGACTCTTCATCCTCGAGCAGTTCAGCGGCACGACCGGCCGCATCCGCATCCTCAACCTGCCGGGCAACACGCTGAATGCGACGCCCTACCTCTCGATCAGCCCGGTCACGACGGGTAACGAGCAAGGGCTCCTCGGCCTCGCTTTCCACCCCGACTTCGCGAACAACGGCTTCTTCTTCGTCAACTACACGAACTCGGGCGGCACGTCCGTGATCGCGCGGTACACGGCGAACGCGCCGTTCATGACGTCGACGACGGCGGATGCCGCGTCGGCCACGACGATCCTCACGGTGGCGCAGCCGTTCACGAACCACAACGGCGGATGGATCGGGTTCGGCCCGGACGGCTACCTCTACGCCGGCTTCGGCGACGGCGGCTCGGCGAACGACCCGGGCAACCGCGCGCAGACGATCACGAACATGCTGCTCGGGAAGATGCTGCGCCTCGACGTCGACGGGCCGGACGCCTACCCCGCCGACGCGACGCGCAACTACGCGCTCCCGCCGACGAACCCCTTCGTCGGCATCGCGGGCGACGACGAGATCTGGCACTACGGTCTGCGCAACCCCTGGCGCAACTCGTTCGACCGCCTGACGGGCGACCTCTACATCGGGGACGTCGGGCAGAACGCGGTGGAAGAGATCAGCTTCCAGCCCGCGGGCCTGGGCGGACTGAACTACGGCTGGCGCTGCACCGAGGGCACGAACTGCACGGGCCTGACGGGCTGCACGTGCAACGGACCGACGCTCACCCCGCCGATCCACACGAACACGCACGCGGCCGGCAACTGCTCGATCACGGGCGGCTACGTCTACCGCGGCAGCGCGCTGTGCGGCGTCCAGGGCACATACTTCTTCGCCGACTACTGCGCGAGCCAGATCTGGTCGTTCCGCTACAACGGCACGAGCGTCTCGGCGTTCACGAACCGCACGGCGGAGCTCGCTCCGGGCGGCGGACTCAGCATCGCCTCGATCACGTCGTTCGGCGAGGACGCGAACGGCGAGCTCTACATCGTCGATCAGGGGGGTGAGGTCTTCAAAGTCATCCCGCGCCCGACGGTCACGACGGACTGCAACGGCAACGCGAACTGGGACGTGTGCGACATCCAGAGCGGCGCGAGCCTCGATGCGAACACGAACCTGATCCCCGACGAGTGCGAGTACTCGATCACGCGCTACTGCCCCGGCGACGGCACGGGCCAGCAGTGCCCGTGCGCGAACAACGGCACGGGGGGCAACGGCTGCGCGAACTCGTCCTTCCCGGCGGGCGGCAACCTGACGGCGACGGGCGCGGCGCAGGTCTCCGGGGACAGCGTGCTGCTCCAGGCCGCGAACCTGACGGGTGCCACGGCGGTCTTCTTCCAGGGTGCGACGCAGATCACGCCGACCGTCATCGACGACGGCATCGGCTGCGTCGGCGGTCCGGTCGTCCGCCTCGGCACGGTCGCCATCGGTGGCGCGACGGGCATCTACCCCGACCTCGGCAACCTCGAGGTCAGCGTGCGCGGCGGCGTCGTCGCCCCGGGCACGTACTACTACCAGTGCTTCTATCGCAACGCGGCGACGGCGTTCTGCCCGCCGGCGACGTCGAACCGGACGAACGGCCTCGCCATCGTCTGGGTCCCGTGATGCAGAGCGCGCCGTCCTTCGGGGACGGTGCGCCGATCGATACGTGACGAACGGGCCGTGAGGCAGGCGCCTCGCGGCCCGTTCCGCATCGTGGGGGAGAGCGGCGCGAGAGTCGACGGAGCGGCGGGCGCTCGAACGGCGCTCGTTTTGACGTGCGGTCGCGCCCGGGACGAACGCAGTGGGGAGCGCTATCCTCGGCGCGCGCCTCGAGGCACTCCCGGAGCTCGCCCATGTCCCGAACGATCGTCTGTCGACTCGTCCTCGCCGCTCTCTTCCTGCCCGCCTGCGTCGTCGTGTGGGACGACAGCGGGCGCGCGCGCCGCGCGGATCGGGCCGGGACGGCGACGCGCGTCTCCGCGCCGGCGCGCATCAGCGCGAGCGCGATGCTCGCGCACGTCGAGGTCCTCGCGTCCGACGCGTTCGAGGGCCGGCTGCCGGGCACGCGCGGCGAGGAGCTCACGGTCGACTACCTCGTGCGCCACGCGAAGCAGATCGGCCTCGAGCCCGGCCACCCCGACGGGTCCTTCGTGCAGCAGGTGCCGCTGATCGGCTTCCGCACGCAGGCCACCGGCTCCTTCCGCGCGAACGACCGGGAGCTCGCGCTCGAGATCGGAAAGGACGCTGTCGCGCTGACGCGCTGGCAGGAGGACGAGGTCGTCGTCGACGCGGCGCCGATCGTGTTCGTCGGCTACGGCGTCGAGGCGCCCGAGTACGGCTGGGACGACTTCAAGGGCGTCGACGTGCGCGGCAAGACCGTCGTGATGCTGATCAACGACCCGCCCGTGGCCGACTCGAAGGACGCGACGCAGCTCGACGCGAACGTGTTCGGCGGCAAGGCGATGACCTACTACGGGCGTTGGACGTACAAGTACGAGATCGCCGCGGCGAAGGGCGCCGCCGCGTGCGTGATCGTGCACCAGACGGAGCCCGCCGCGTACCCCTGGAGCGTCGTGCTCTCCTCGTGGAACAAGGAGAACTTCGACCTCGCGACCGAGTCGAAGGGCCGCGACCGCGCGAAGATCGAGGCGTGGATCACGCTGGAGAAGGCGCAAGAGCTCTTCACGGCGTGCGGGCAGGACTTCCGCGCGCTCGAGCGCGCCGCCGCGACGCGTGAGTTCCGTCCCGTGGAGCTCGGGGCGACCGCGAGCTTCCGCGCGAAGAACACGACGCGCGCGGTGCAGTCGCGCAACGTCGTCGCGAAGCTCACCGGGAGCGACCCCGCGCGCAAGGACGAGCTCGTCGTCTACACCGCGCACTGGGACCACCTCGGCAAGGACGAGAAGCTCGAGGGCGATCAGGTGAAGAACGGGGCCGTCGACAACGCGACCGGCTGCGCGGGCGTACTCGCGATCGCCGAGGCGTTCGCGGTGGGACCGCGCCCGCCCCGCTCGCTCCTGTTCCTGTGGGTGACGGCCGAGGAGCAAGGGCTGCTCGGTTCGCGCTGGTACGCGACACATCCGCTCTACCCGCTCGAGACGACGCTCGCGAACGTGAACATGGACAGCCTGAACACGTGGGGCAAGACGCGCGACATCGTGTGCGTCGGGATGGGGCAGTCGACGCTCGACGAGGTGCTCGCGGGGGCCGCCGCCGCGCAGGGCCGCGTCGTGAAGCCCGATCCGTCGCCGGAGAAGGGCGGCTACTACCGCTCGGATCACTTCGAGTTCGCGAAGGTCGGCGTGCCGAGCCTCTACGCGGACGGCGGCGAGGACGTGCACGGGCGCCCGGACGGTTGGGGGCACGACAAGGCGCAGGACTTCGTCGCGAAGGACTACCACCAGACGAGCGACGAGGTGAAGCTCGACTGGGACCTCTCCGGCGCGGCGCAGGACATGGAGCTCCTGCACGCGGTCGGCCTGCGCGTCGCGACGGACGCGACGTGGCCCGCGTGGAAGAGCGGCTCGGAGTTCAAGGCGCGGCGCGAGGCGATGCTCGCGAAGCCGCGCTGAGCGGCTCCGCGGAGCCCGTCCCCGGTACGAGGGAGCTCGCTCCTGCCGCGCCGCCGCGGCCGTGCTCGGCGGGCGAGCTTCGTCGTCGCGCGACGCCGGACGCAGTGCTTTCCATGCTCGGATCCGGGGCGCCTCCTTGCGCGTCGTCCGAGGAAAGGGAGGATGTGAACATGCTCCATCGCTCCCTCGCGCTCGTCCTCGCCTCGGTCGTGCTCTCCGCCGTGTCCCGCGCGAACGGCGTCGCTTCGTTCAACACGCTGACCGAAGGCAACCTCGGCACGCTGTTCACGGACGGCGGCATCACGTTCTCGAACCCGTCGAACGGGTTGATCGGGACCGTCAACTTCATGTGCGAGGACGCGTCCGGCACGTTCGCCGGCTTCCCGGGGTTCAGTGCGCCGAACGTGCTCGGGATGGGGGGCCACGTGCCTGGACCCGGCGCGGGCTATCCGCGCTTCAAGAGCTTCGAGGCGACGACCGGGCAGATCGAGGCGGTCGCCAGCGTCACGGCGTTCCTCGTCAGCAACAACCCCGGCAACCAGCTCATCCTCGAACTCTGGCTCGGCGGAGCGGTCGTCGCGAGCACGTCCTACACCGTGGCGAGCGCGCCGCTGTACCAACAGGTGCAGCTCGCCTCGTACGACGTCCCGTACGACCACATCGTCGTGCGCGCGCAGGGTCCGACGGACGGCGGCGTCGTGTTCGCCTGCTTCGACGAGGTCGCGCTCTACTACACGCCGCCGATCCCGGGCGGAACGCCGTTCTGCGGTGGCGACGGGAACGATCCGACGGTGACGACGCCGTGCCCGTGCGGCAATGTGGGCGCTCCTCGGCACGGCTGCGCGAACAGCGTCAACGCGAACGGGGCGCAGCTCCTCACGACGGGTTCGCTCGCGGCGGACGCGGTGGTGCTGTCGGCGTCGGGCATGCCTGCGACGGCGAGCTGCATCTTCCTCCAGGGCGACGCGATGACCGACATCGTGTTCGGCGACGGCGTGCGGTGCGCCGGGGGAGCGCTCCTCCGGCTGCGCACGAAGACGAGCGTCGCGGGCGCGGCGCAGTTCCCGGACGCGACGGATTCAGCGCGGCTCTCGGAGCGCGGCGGCGTCGCCGTGGGGAGCGGCGTCGTGCGCTTCTACCAGACCTACTACCGCAACTCCGCCGCCGCGTTCTGCCCCCCGGCGACGTTCAACGTCACGAACGGCGCGTACGTGATCTGGTAGCGAGTTCGGCCCTTGCGGGCGCGCGCGGATCGGTGACGATGGGGCCCATGCAGCTCCTCCGCGCCGCCCTCCTCGTCCCGCTCCTCGCCGCCCTCTCCGCTCCGCTCCGTGCCAACGGCGCGGCGCACTTCGACGGCTTCACGGAGGGCGTGCTCGGAGCGACCTTCAGCGACGGCGGGATCACGTTCTCGAACTTCTCGAACGGGATCGGCGGGACGGTCTTCTGCTGCGAGAACGGGACGGCGGACTTCGCGGGCTTCGGCGGGTTCACGCCGCCCAACGCGCTCGGCTTCAGCGGCTACTCGCCCGGCCCAGGCGCGGGCTACTCGCGCGTGATCAGCTTCGAGCTCACGACGGGCCAGCTCGAGAACGCGGCGACGCTGGACCTGTACGTGTCGGGCGGCAACGGCGGAAACGTCGTCACGCTCGAGGCATGGCAGGGAGCGACGCTGAACGGCACGAGCGTGCACGCGCTCCCGACGACGTTCGGCTTCTTCATGATGCAGCTCTCGATCTCGGGCCTCGCGTTCGACCGCCTCGTCGTGCGCGGCAGCGGCCCGACGAACCAGGGCGCCTTCTTCGCGTGCGTCGACAACGTGATCGTGACGGGCACGCCGCCCGCGCCCGGCGTCGAGTTCTGCGCGGGTGACGGCCAAGACCCCGCGGTGACGACGCCGTGCCCCCTGCGGGAACTTCGGCGCGTCGGGCCACGGCTGCGCGAACAGCGTGAACGCGGCGGGAGCGGAGCTCGAGACGTCCGGCGCGATCGCGAGCGACACGGTCGAGCTCCACGGCTCGGGCATGCCCGCGACGGTGAGCTGCATCTACTTGCAAGGCGACGCGCTCGCGGACGCGGTGTTCGGCGACGGCGTGCGCTGCGCGGGCGGGACGCTCTTCCGATTGCGCACGAAGGCCAACGTCGCCGGCGCGTCGCAGTTCCCGGACTCGACGGACACGATCACGCTGTCGCAGCGCGGGAGCGTGACGATCGGGAGCGGCGTGACGCGCTACTACCAGACGTACTACAGGAACTCGGCGGCGCTCTTCTGCCCGCCGGAAACGTTCAACGTGACGAGCGGGCAGCGCATCGTCTGGTAGCGACGGGGAGAACTCGTTTCCGGGTGTTCGTGGACTCGCGTCCAACTCCCGGAACGGGATCCGCGCGCTGGATTCAGCGGGGTCCGACACGGGCTTCCGGAGCACTCCGGGGCCCGTCGTCGTTCGGACCCCGCGAATTGCGAGGGGAAGAGCGCGGGACCGGAGGACCGGCTCCGCGATTCCCTCCTCGTCCTTTCCTGGCGCGCGCTGCTCCAGCGCGCACGCTTCCGAACGAACATGCTGAACCGTCTCTCCGCGGCGATCGCCGCGCTCCTCGTCGCCTCCACTCTCCCGGCCCACGCGAACGGCACAGCGCGCTTCGACACGTTCACCGAGGGCCTCCTCGGGCAGACCGTGACCGACGGCGGCGTCACCTTCTCGAACCTCGACGTCGGGTTCGGCACGGCGCCGAACGACTTCGTCTGCGAGAACGGCGCGACGGACTTCGCCGCGTTCGCGGGATTCACTCCGCCGAACGCGCTGGGATTCAGCGGCTGGGTGCCCGGCCCGCAGAGCGCCTACACGAGCGTCGTGAGCTTCGAACTCACGACGGGACAGGTCGAGGACCACGTGTCGATGGACTTCTACGTCGCGGGCGGCGTCGGCACGAACGCGATTGTGTTCGAGGGTTGGATGGGGACGACGCTCGTCGGCTCGACGAGCTTCACGCTCCCGACGACGATCTTCTTCCAGAAGGTCTCCGCGTCGTGGTCGGGCGTCGCATTCGACCGCCTTGTCGTGCGTGGGAACCCCGCGGTCGGCGGCGGACACTTCTACGCTTCGGTCGACAACGTCGTGCTCACCGGCCCCGTTCCGCCGCCGCCGCCGGGCGTGCGCTTTTGTGCGGGGGACGGCGCAGATCCGGCCGTGACCGTCGACTGCCCTTGCGGCAATTTCGGTCTCGCTGGCAACGGGTGCGCGAACAGCGTGAATGCGAACGGGGCGGCGCTCGACCTCGGCGGCCACGTCGCGACGGACGACGTCACGCTCCTGGGCACGGGCATGCCCGCAACCGCGAGCTGCATCTACCTGCAAGGCACGCAGCTCGAGCTCGAGACCTTCGGCGACGGCGTCCGCTGCCTCGGCGGGACGCTCCTGCGAATGCGCACGAAGAGCAACGTCGCCGGCGCGTCGCAGTTCCCCGACAGCACGGACACGGTGACCTTGTCGCAGCGCGGCGGCGTCGCGGTCGGGAGCGGAGCGACGCGCTATTACCAGACGTACTACCGCAACTCCGCGGCGCAGTTCTGCCCGCCGGAGACATTCAACGTCACGAACGGGGCGGTCGTCGTCTGGTGACCCGAGAGACGGTGCTTCGCTCCCTCGCCATTCGTGCGCGAGGGGCGGCCGCCATCCCAGGACCACGTGGTTGGCGCGTCCGGAGACGCTCCGCTCACGACAGCCCCAGCAACCTCCGCGCGTTCCCGCGGAACACGAGCTCCTGGTCCGCCGCGCTCGCGCCGAGCTCCGTGAGCACCTTGTGCTGCTCCTCCCAGCGGTCGCGGCGCCAGCCGGCCGGGAACGTCGTCGAGTCCGTGCCGAAGAGCACGCGCGACGGGCCGAAGACCTCGAGCGCGCGCTCGAAGACCTGCATCAGCGTGGGCTTCGGCGACTGCGTCGCGAGCCATCCGTTCGACGACGACGTGTCGACGAACACGTTGGGGCACTGCGCGCCGGCGAAGAGCGTCTCGCGGAAGAACCCCGCGCCGAAGTGGGGGATCACGAAGCGCGCGTCTTGGTGCGCGTTCGCCGCCGGGATCACGTGCAAGGGGTCCGCGCAGCGCAGGTCCTGTGTGCGCGGCAGGCCGAGCAGGTCGCGCACCTTGACGACGAACAACCCGCAGTGCACGTAGACGATCGCGCGCTGCTCGTTCAGCACCGCGAGGAGCGGCGCCGCCTCGGCCGAGTCGACCTGGAAGCGGTGCAGCGCGGGGAAGAGCAGCACGCCGCGGATCTTCTTCTCGACGAGCAGCCCGCGCACCTTCGCCGCGACGCCCTCGACGCGCGGGTTGACGAGCGCGAACGCGCTGACGCGGCCGTTCGAGTTCGCCGCGGCCTCGACGACGACCGGGATCTCCTCGGGCACGCTCGCGAAGGTGCAGAGGTGCTCGACCTTGTAGCGATCGAGCTCCGCGAGCCACCGCGCGAGGTGCGCGGCCGCGCTCGCGGGCGGGAGCTCCATCCCCGTCTTCTTCGCGAGCGCGTGCAGCTTCTCCTCGACGCTCGAGGGCTGCGGCGACTGCGCGGCGAGCGTCTCGAAGTACGTGCGGCTGAAGAAGTGGCTGTGGAAGTCGACGACCTGCATCGTGCGCCTCGTTCTCGGTTCGGGGCCCGGGTCTTGGATTCGATGGAGCGGCGCGGAGTCCTCGGTCGGGCGCTCACGCTTCGCGCACGCTGCGCGCGAGCGCGCGCAAGCGGCTCGCGAGGCCGAGCACGTGGAACGGCACGCCGCGCGCGCCGTAGAGGTCGAGCCCGCCCTTGACCGGGTCGCGCGCGAGCGCCTGCTTCAGGATGCGCTCCGGCGCCATCGGGTACGGTGCGGCGGTCGCCTTGCCCAGCGTGAAGCCGCGCTCGGCGAGGAACGCGAGCAGCGCTTCGGGCTTCGCCCCGCGCAGCGCGTACGGCCAGAACTCGAGCAGGAGCGCGCACCGCGGGCTCGCGTCGAGCAGCTTCGCGGCGCCCTGCAGCGCGAGCCACTCGGAACCCTGCGTGTCGATCTTGATCACGCGCACCGGGCCCCGGACGAGGTCGTCGACGCGCGCGAGCTCGATCTCGATCGTCGCCGCGCCCTGCATGTCCGCGGGCGCCGCCTTGCCGCCGTCGAGCACGCGGTTGTCGCCGAAGTTCGAGCGCGCGAGCGCGATCTGCGCCTTCCCCGCGCGGTCGGACGCGGCGCAGCGGTGGAGCACGGCCTTGCCCGGCCCCTTCGCCATCGCGCGCGCGAGGTTGCGCTCGCAGACGTCGGCGATGCGCGGCACGGGCTCGAAGCAGTCGACGTGGCAGCCCGCGAGCACCGCGAGCGCGCCGAACCACCCGACGTTCGCGCCGAGGTCGAGCACGCGCGCGCCGGGCTCGAGGTGCGCGCGGAAGAGCGCCGTCTCGTGCTCCTCCCACGCGCCGCGCTCGATTGCGGGGCCGATGTAGGCGTCCCCTTCGAACACCTCGAAGTCGATCCCGAGGACGGGGGAGCGCACGCATCGCGTCGCGGTCGTCATCGCCTGAACGGTAGCGTCCGCGCGCGCGCCCCGCGAGCACGGAGCGGCCGGTCGAAACGCGCGCGGGCGCCTCGTGGGCGCCCGCGCGATGGTTCGTCCGGGGTACCGGCTACTTCCAGCTCGCCCCGCCGCCCGTGACGTAGGCGAACTCGTCGCCCCAGTTGCGCTCGGAGCACTTGAAGAAGCCAGCGTTCTTCTCGGCCGCGTCGGCCGTCTCGAAGCTCTTGATGCCGAGCACGAAGAACGGCGTCTCGCCGCGGCAGCCGTACGCGCCCTTCTCGAAGACGAAGTAGCGGTAGTGGTACGTGTCGTCGTTGACCGGGTCGCGCGGCATCTCGGTCAGGTAGCCCCTCTCGACGAGCTCGGCGAGGAAGTGCCCGTCCTGGCTCACGTCCCATCCGCCGTACGCCGGGTTCTGCTCGTGGTTCGGCCAGCGGCCGTGGTCGAGGTAGAACTGGTCGATCGCATCGCGGATCGCGTGCGCATCGGCGATGCGGCGCGCGTCGCGCGCGGAGGCCATGCGGTTCGCGACGCGCGGGATGAGCGTGCCGGCGAGGATGGCGAGGATCGAGATCACGATCACGAGCTCCATCAAGGTGAAGCCGGATCGGCGCGTGCATGTCTTCATGGGGTGGGGCGCGCCGCGGAGAGGCGGCACGATCGAGACGGCAGGGGATACCGAGATATCGGCAGGGGAGGGTGCGAGCTGTAGACGCCTCGGGTTCGGACGCCAGCTCCGCGCCGGAAAGGCGCCGGCCGGATGATCCCGCGAAGCACCCGGTGGTCGTGCGTGCCCACGGTCTGGAAAGCGCTTCGCTCGCCACGGGATCGGTCGACGCCGAACCCGCGGCCGCCGTGGTCCGCGGCGCGCGCCCCTCAAGCTCGCGCGGAATCGGTTCGATCTCCTGCGTCGATCTCTCGGCGTCCCCCCGCCGCCGGAGCGCGCTCCCCATGCCCCGCACCGCCCTGTCCACCGGAACGCACGCCGTCGTCGCGGTCTATCGCGATTCCGTCCTCTGGATCGAAACCCGACCGCGCGCCGGCCTCGCGTGGGCCGCCGCACCGCTCGAGTCGGACGCGCTCGCCTCCGTCGTCGCCGCCGTGCTCGCCGCGCGCACGCAGGCGGGCGGCGTCGCGCGCGACGTCGCGCTCGCGCTCGGTCCCGGCTGGGTCGGCTTGCGCTTCCTCGCGTGCCCGGAGCTCGGCACGAAGGAGCTGCGCGCGGTGTTCGAACGCAAGGCGAAGGTGCACTTCGGCACCGGAGCCAGCGACGTGCTCTTCGCCGCGAGCGCCGCGCAGGACGCCGCGCCGGTCCGCGGGGCGCCGCGACGCTGGCTGCTCGCCGCGGCGGAGCGCGCGCGGCTCGAGGCGCTGCGCGACGAGCTCGCGCGCGAGCGCCTCCAGGTCCGACGCATCGTGGCTGCGCGCCTCGCCACCCTCGCGCACGGCGGATCGGAGGGCGTCGGGCTCGTCGCCCAGTGCGATCCCGACGGCGTCGCGCTCTCGCTGCGCGCGCAGTCGACGCTGCTCCAACAGGGCGCGCTCGAGCCGGGCACCGGTTCGTCGCTCGCGACCACGCTCTTCCAAGAGGCGCAGAGCCACGCGGCGTTCGCGCGGCGCACGCTGCGCGGGGACATGGTCGGCGAGCTCGTCCTGCTCGGATTTCCGGCGGAGGAGGGCGCCGCGCTCGAGCCGCACCTCGGAGCGGGTCTCGGCCTCGCGCGGACGCGCCGCGCCGACGGCGGCGACGCGCTCGCGGCCGCGCTCTTCGAAGGCGCGCTCGCGAGCGGTCCGTGGACGCTCGATCTGCTCGCCGAGCGCCGCCCGCGGCCACGGCGTGCGGCCCTCCTGTCCGGCGCGGCGCTCGTGCTCGCGCTCTCGCTCGCGGCGTTGACCGAGCACGAGCTCGATCGTCAGCGGACGGAGCTCGGCCTGGAGCTGCGCGAGCTGCAGCGTCAGATGGGCGCCGAGGAGCGGGCGCTCGGCGCGCCGAACGGCCTTTCCGCGCGGCTCGAAACGCTCGAGCGGAACGTCGAACGCGCCGAAGCGGAGCGCGCGCGCGGCCGGGCCTTCGGCGACGAGCTCGCGCTCGTCGGCGGCGCCGTGCGCGGTGATGCGCGCATCGACGCGTTCGAGCTCGATGCGGACGGCCTGCGGCTCGAGGGCGTGACGGATCCGCGTCCGCTCGTCGCGCTCGCCGCGCTCGAACGGATCCGCCGCCGGCTCGCGCCGCGGTATCCGGCGATCGAAGTCGCCGCGCGCGGGAGCGGCGCGCCGTGCGAGCGCTTCGTGCTCACCGCGCGGAGGGCGCCTTGAGCGGCGTCGTCTCCAACGTGCGCGTCGGGCGTGCGGCGCGGTGGGGCGCGCGGGCCGCGCTCTACGCGGCCGTGCTCACGCCGCTCGGGCTCGTCGCGTTGCCCGCGCGCGACCTGGTCGCCGAACGCGCGCGTCTCGAGCGCGCGGCGAGCGAGCGGCGCGCCGATCGTCGTGACGCGGCCGCCCCCGGCGCGAGCGAGGCGCTGCTCCACGACTTGGCGCAGCTCGATGCGCGCGTGCGCGAGCTCTCGAGCGCGCCGTCGGACGGTTCACCGAGCCCGACCGCGTCGGTCGGGACCGGCCGCGTCGAGGCCGCGACGACGCCCGACGCGCGCACGCCGCGCTCGGCGGACGTGTCCAATCCCGCCGTCGCGGCGACCGGAGCCGCATCGAGCGCGCTCGAAGCGCGCACGCTGGTCGCGCTCGTGGCGCGGGAACAAGGACTCGCGCTCCAGGAGCTGTCGCAGGCGGAGAGCGCGCTCGTGCTCGTCGCGAGCGGTCCCCTGTCGACGTGGGTCGCGCTCGTCGACCGCCTGGCGGAGCTGCGGCTCGCGCCCCAGGTGCGCAGCGCGCGCTTCGAACGCGTCGACGCGCGGGTGTTCCGCGGCCGCGTCGAGCTCCAGTTCGGTGCCGCGGACCGCGCCGAATCGACCGCGGCGCTCGTCGGCGGAGCCGACGAGCGCACGGAGGGCGCCCGATGACGCGGAACCCGAACCAGGTGCGACGCGCGGCGATCGTGCTCGCGCTCGGGGCCGCCGGCCTCTGGGGCTGGATCTTCGCGACGGGTGGCGTCGTCCGTCGGCCGCCGCCGAAGCTCGACCGCCCGGCGCGTGCGGCCGCCGCCGCTGCCGTTCCCGCGCAGGAGCCCGCCTCCGCGCCGGTCGTCGGGGGCGGTGCGCGCGCGACCCGCGCGCCGAGCCCGGACGTCCAGAGCGCCGCGCGCCCCGAACCGGACGCGGACCCGCGGACCCGCCTCGATGCGCTCGCGCGGCGCCTCGACGCGCTCGAAGCGGCGCGCGCCCCGCAGCGCGACGCGCTCGACGCCGCCTTCGCTGGCGCCCCGAACAGGACGACCGCCGCGGAGCCCGAGCTCGACGCGCAGACCGCCGCGTTCCTCGCGAGTGCGCCCTTCGAGGGTGTCCGCGCGCGGGCCGGCTTGCGCGTCGCGAGCTTCGGCGGGCGCCTCTTCGTCGAAGGGGACGAGCTCGTGCCGGGCGCGCTGCGCCTCTCGCGCGTCGATGCGAGCGGGGTCGTGCTCGCCGGGCCGCGCGGCGACGTGCGCCTCGCGCTCCCCGCGCCGCGGACGGAGGGTGCCCGATGAGCGGATCGAAGACCGTACAGCGCGCGCGCCTCGGCGAGCGCCTCGTCCTGCTCGGGCTCTTGGCGTCCGACGAGCTCGAGCTCGCGCTCGCGGAGCAGCGCCGCGCGCATCGTCCGCTCGGCGAGATCCTCGTCGAGCTCGGCTTCGTCGACGAGGAAGCCGTCGTGCGGCTGCGCGCGGAAGACCTGGGCCTCGCGTTCGTCGGCGCGCGCGAGCTCACGCCCGATCCCGCGCTCTGCGCTGGTCTCGATCCGGCCTTCGTCGCCGAGGCGGGTTGTCTGCCCGTCGCACGGACGGAGCGCGGCACGCGCGTCGCGCTCACGGACCCGGACGACCCCGAGCGGCTCGCGCTCGTGCGCGCGCGGATCCCGGGCGAGCTCGAGCTCGTGCTCACGACGCGCGCCGCGCTCGAGGCCGCCGCGCGCGGTGTGCTCGCGCGCGAAGTGCGCGCCGTCGCGAACGTGCTCGACGAGGACGGCCTCGAAGCGCCGATCGAGCGCCTCGTGCAGGCCCTGCTCGAGGACGCAGTGCGCTCGGGCGCCACGGACCTGCACATCGAGCCGGAGGGGCACCTCGGGCGCGTTCGATTGCGCGTCGACGGGTTGCTGCAACCCGCGGAGAACCTGCCGCGGGAGCTCTGCTTGCCCGTGCTGACGCGGCTCAAGATCCTCGCCGGTCTCGACATCGCGGAGCGTCGCCGGCCGCAGGACGGCCGCATCCGCTCCGTCGTCGACGGGCGCGAGATCGACCTGCGCCTCTCACTGCTTCCGACGGCCGACGGCGAGAACGCGGTCGTGCGCATCCTCGACCGGCACAGCGCGGCACTTTCGCTCCGCGACCTCGGGCTCGCGCCGCGCCAGCAGGAGCTCCTGCACCGCGTCGCCAACCGGCCGCACGGCTTGTTTCTCGTCACGGGCCCCACGGGGGCCGGGAAGACGACGACGCTCTACGCGTTGCTCTCCGAGCTCGACGCCTTGACGCGCAACGTCGTCACGATCGAGGACCCGATCGAGTACCGCCTGCCGCTCGTGCGACAGACCCAGGTCGATCCGACGGTCGGCCTGGACTTCACGACGGGGTTGCGCAGCCTGCTCCGCCAGGACCCGGACGTGATCCTCGTCGGCGAGATCCGCGACCGCGAGACCGCCGAGATGGCCGTGCGGGCCGCGCTGACGGGCCACCTCGTCCTGTCGACGCTGCACGCGAACTCGGCGCTCGGCGCCCTGCCGCGGCTCGTCGACCTCGGCGTCGACGCGCCGCTCCTCGACGACGCGCTGATCGGCGTGCTCGGACAGCGCCTCGTACGTCGTACCTGCCGGTCCTGCGCGCGCGAGGTGCCCGTGGACGACGCCGGACGCGCGTGGCTCGGCTCCGACCAAGGAACGACGCGCGCGGCGGACGGTTGCGCGCGCTGCCGCCGGACCGGCTACCAGGGGCGTGTCGCGCTCGCCGAGCTGTTCCTGCCCGACGAAACGTGCGCGAGCCTCGTGCGCGCTCGGGCACCGATCGCGGACGTGGCGCGCGCCGCGGCGGCGAGCGGCTTCGTGCCGATCGCCGAGGAAGCGCGGCGCCTGGTGCGCGAGGGCGTCACGACGCGCGTCGAGATCGAGCGCGTCTGTCGCTCGCACCGGCTCGAGGAGGCGGAGCGTGTCTAGCTGGGAATGGACCGCCGTCGACGCGCGCGGCCGACGCGAGCAGGGGCTCACGGACGCGCCCGACGAGCAGGCGCTCGATCGCGAGCTCGAGCGGCGCGGCCTCGTGCTCGTGACGGTGCGGCGGTCCGACCCGCTCGCGCGCGAGCGCGCGGAGCGCGTCCCGGCGGGCGAGCTCGCGGGGCTCACCGCGCGCATGGCGACGCTCGTGCGCGCCGGCGTCCCGCTCGTCGAAGGGCTCGAGGGGCTCGCCGAACGCGAGGAGCACCGCGGCGTGCGCGCCTTGCTCGCGGGGCTCGCGCGCGACCTGCGCGGCGGGGCTTCGCTCTCGCAGGCGCTCGAGAAGCGGCCCGCCGTGTTCCCGACGGAGTACCGCGCCGCCGTGCACGCCGGTGAGTCGAGCGGCGCCCTCGCGCGCGTGCTCGACGGGCTCGCGGCGCACCTCGAGTCCAAGGCGGCGTTGTGGCACCGCGCGCAGCAAGCCCTGGTGCAGCCGCTCGTGCTCGCCGCGGCGCTGCTCGGTCTCGTCGTGTTGCTCGTGTGCTTCCTCCTGCCGCGGGTGAGCGCGCTGTACGGCGCGAACCAGGCGGCGCTGCCCGTCGAGACGCGCACGTTGCTCGCGCTGTCCGGGTTCCTGCGGGAGCACGGCTACCTGCTCGTCGTCTTCGCGCTCGCGTTCGTCGCCGTCGCGTGGCGCCTGCGCGGCGAACCGCGCGTGCGGCGCTTCGTCCACGGGCGGCTCTTCGCGCTCCCGCGCCTCGGGCGCGTCCTGCGCGCTATTGCGACCGCGCGCTTCGCGAGCACGGCCTCCGTCCTGCACGGAGCGGGCTGCGACGCGCTCACGCTGCTCACGGTGTCGGGCGAGGCCAGCGGCAACGCCGCGTTCCTCGCCGCGACGGAGCGCGCGGCGGAGCGTGTCGCGCGCGGCGCGCTCTTCTCGGAAGCGCTCTCCCCCGAGCCCTGCGTCGATCGGCTGCTCGTGCAGGTCGTCGCGGTGGGGGAGAAGAGCGGCGCGCTCGCGCCGACGCTCGCCGAAGCCGCGCGGCGCTACGAAGCGGACGTGCCGCGCGAGCTCGCGCGCTTCTTCGGCTTCCTCGAGCCCGCGCTGCTCGTCACGAGCGGCCTCGTCGTCGCGTGGATCCTGCTCGCGGCCCTGTTGCCGATCTTCGACCTCTACGAGCACCTCGCATGAAGCGCGCGTCGAGGACCTCTGGTTTCACCTTGCTCGAGCTCGTGGTGGTCGTCGCGATCCTCACGATCCTCGCGGGCGTCGCGCTGCCGGTCGCGGGCAAGGCCTGGACGTCGGCGGCGCGCCGTGCGACGCGCGAGCGGCTCACCGAGCTCGCACGCGCCTCGCTCGAGTTCGTGCGCGACGTCGGCCGGAACCCCGCGGACGTCGAGGAGCTCCTCGTGCGGCCGGACGACGCGGCGGGCTGGCTCGGTCCGTACGTCGCGATCGAAGCGGTCGATCCCGCGGGCGGTCACCCGGCCGCGCTCGACGCGTGGTCGCGGCCGATCCGCATCGTGCCGGACGCGGACGATGCGAGCCGCTTCGTGCTCGCGAGCCCAGGCGCGGACGGCGTCGCGAACGACGACGACCTCGCCGTCGCCGTCGACACGACGCCGGTCCGGCGCGAGCGCACGCTGCGCGCACTGGACCTCGCGAACGACGCGTTGGCGCGCTGGCGCGGAGCGCATCTCGGCGAAGCGCTCGACCGCGACTGGCCCCGCGCCCGCGCGCGGCTCGTGCTCGACGGCTACTTGTCGCCCGGTTCGGACACCGTGCGCGACGCCTGGGGACAGGAGTTCGCGCCGGAGTCGGCCGCATCGGCCTCGACGAACGCGGCGTGGGAGCTCGTCTCCCCGGCGTTGCTCGCGCGAGCGCGCGCACAACGCTAGTCTCTGCGGCCCCGATGCGCGCTCCCGGCGGAGCCGCTCTGGACGCGCACGCATGGAACGCTGGTCGATCGAGCTCGAGAAGGAGAACTTCAAGTTCTCCGCCGCGCACTTCCTCATCTTCCCCGACGGGACGGCGGAGCGACTGCACGGGCACAACTACCGCGTGTTCGTCGAAATCGAGGCGCGGCTCTCGCTCCACGGGCTCGTGCTCGACTTCAAGATGGTGAAGCCCCTCGTGCGCGACATCTGCGATGCGCTCGACGAGCGCTGGATCCTGCCGGGCGAGCATCCGTCGCTCGCATGGAAGGAGCGGGCCGATGGTGTCGTCGAGGTGCGCTACCAGGAGCGCTACTACGCCGCGCCGCGCGAGGACGTGCTCGTGCTCCCGATCAACAACTCGAGCTCCGAGAACCTCGCGACCTGGTTCGGGCGCGAGCTCCTGCGGCGTCTCGAGGCGCGCTTCCCGGACTTGCGCGTGGCGCGCCTGCGCGTCGCCGTCGAGGAGACGAGCGGCCAGCGAGGCGTCTACGTGCGCGAGTGATCGCGCACTTCGGCCTCCCACGCGTCGAGCTCGCCCTCTGGCAGCGTCTCATCGCGCTTCTGGTGGCGCTTCTCGTTCACCGGGCGCGCTGCGAGCGTCGCGAGGCGCAGCTTGCCCAGCGTCGACAGCGGACCCAGCGCGAGCCGCTCGCCGAGCGCCGCGATGCCCTGGGGCGTCTGCAGCTCGGCGAGCTCGACGCGGAAGACGCGCGTCCCGTGCGGCGCGAGCACGCGCTCGAGATGCCGCGCGCGCGCGTCGATCTCCAGGCAGTACCAGTAGCAGAGCTGGTAGTCGTTCCACCGCTCCGCGCGCGCGCGGTCGACGGGCAGGTGGTTCGGATCCCACGGCGAGAGGTAGTAGCGCACACCGCGCAGCGAACGGCCGGGGATCGACTCGAGCGACCAGAGCGAACGCGCGACCGCGCGCGGATCGCGGCGCAGGTGGAGCAGGTCGGGCGCGAGGCCGAGCTCGGGCAGGCACTCGGCGAAGCCCTTGCAGAAGAGGTGGCTCGTCTCGGCATAGACGGGCTTCTTCACGCGCGCGAGGCGCGGGAGCTTCTCGCGCTCCCAGAACTCGCGCGCGATCGCCGGCGCGGCGACCACGGCGCGGAAGCAGCTCGAGAAGCGCGGCTTCGGCTCGTGCTCGGCGTCGACGTCCGCGAAGAGGGCGAGCACGCGCGCGAGCCACTCCGTGCCGCTCCGGCCGGTCGTGACGGTGAAGAGATAGCGGCGTCGCGCGGCCGGGCTCATCGCGGCCGGGTTCTACCGCGCGCGACGGCCGGTCGGGAAGCTCCGAGGCGGGTCGGGCAGCGGTTCAGGGCAGCTCGCCGACGCGGCGGCCTTCGTGGTAGAGCCCGCTCTTCTCGGGATCGAGCTCGCCGTCCGCGCGGAACCAGCGCCACTCGCCGTCCATGCGCCCCGCGGCGTAGCGGCCCTCGGCTTCGAGCCGGCCGTCGGAGAGGTAGCGGCGGAAGAGGCCCTCCCGCCCGCCCTGCGCATCGCACTCGGCCTCCGTCCAGAGCTGGCCGCTCGGGAAGTAGGTCGTCTGGCGCTCCCGACCCTCGCCCGTCTCCGCCCGCAGTTCGCCCAGGGTGAGGAACAGGCCGACGCCGCCGGCCGCGAGGAGGAGGGTGAGGAACTTCATGGCGCGCGGTGGACGACGCCCCGAGGGGGGACTTCCCCGGAGGGGCGGCCTTTTCGAGGCCTTGTTCGCGGCGCGTCAGCGACCCGCGAGCGCGGCCGGGCCCTCGGCCTTCGCGTACGCGAGCAGGCTCTCGCGCAGGCCGTCGATGGAAAGGAGTTCGATGCGGGTGTCCGTGCCGGCGAGCGCGAGCTCGGCCGAGACGCCCTCGAGTCCCGCCGCCCCGGACGCGGCGTGCGGGCCCAGGAACTCGGCCAGGGTGCGGACGAGGAACTCGGGGTGGCTCCGGACGAGCGCCTGCAGGTCGCCCGCCTCGAACTCGTCCTCCAGCGCCGCGCGCCAGGACTCCGGGGTCGTCCCCAGGCCCGCGGCGGCCAGGAGCACGTCGCGGGGCACGCGGGGCTCTTCCCGGTCGCGGGCGTCCACGCAGAGCTGGTGGAGGCCCTCGATCCCGACGCGCCCGACGAGGCGCCGCGCGACGAGGTAGGCGAGGCCGTAGTAGGCCTTCTTCTGCGGGGTGGAGAGTCGGCTCGAGGAGAGCCCGGCCTGCCGCTCGAACACGCCGAGCGGGTCGACCTCCATCGGGGCCTCGCCGTCGAGCGTGAGTCGCGCGACGTACGCGAGCCGCGGCGCCTCCCCGTCCGCGGACTCGGGCAGGCGGACCGTCAGATCGAGGGTGAGTCCGCCGAGCGCGAACGCGGCGCAGGAGAGGCGTCCAGCGCGCAGGCTCGAGCGCGCCTCGGGGCAGAGCTCGCCCGAGACGTGATCGCAGAGGCCCTCCTCGATCGTGCCCGGCAGGCGGCGCCAGGCGCCGCGGAGGTGGGCGTGGACGAGCTCGTGGGCCAGCGTGCGCTCCAGGCTTTCCGCGCCCTCGCGCAGGTGGATGCGGTCTTCCGACTCCGAGAAGAAGCCGTCGGCGTCCTGGTAGGCGCGCGGCGCGAACCGGTAGAGCGCCGGCAGCTCCTGGACCCAGACATCGACGCGGCGTTCGCGTGCTTCGGGGAGGAGGAGGAGCACCTGCGGCTCGAGACGATCGAACAAGACCGCGACCTCAGTCGCTTTTTCCGTGGTGCGCGCACGCACGGATCCTGCTCCGGTACCGACGCGCTGCTCGGGCGGCAGCACTTGGCAGGCGGAAATGCCTGCGAGCGCGAGCGCCGCGAACAAGGCCCGGCCCCGGGCAAGCCGGGGCAAAGCCAGCATCGCCAAGTACCTCGATGAACGGTACCCCGGGGTTCGAGTCGCGGTCGGGATCGGACGAAACGCGCGGAGGGGCCGAGGCCCCTCCGCGCGTCCGACGAAAACGGTCCAGGTTCAGCGTTCGGTGCCCGGAGCGTCCGGGACGAGCGCCCGCTCGACCACCGCCGCGCGCCGCTCGAGGGTGCCGCGGTCGAGGTCGTAGAGAAGGACCACGGCGGGGCGCGCGACGCGCACGCGCGGCGGCTGCGCGTAGCCGCGACGGCGCTCCACCTTCGCGCGGTCGACTGCGGTCGCCGCAGCCGAGCTCTCGAGCGGTCGTGCGGTCGCCACGACGGTCTCCACCGGCGCGTCGTGCAGCGGGAGCACCGCCGAGCGCGCGTGAACGCGCAGGGTGTACTCCGCGTCGCCCCATGCGGAAGTGACGACGAGGTGGAGCCGCTTGCCGGTCTCCAGCACGATGACGGAGCCGTGCTCCGGATCCGCGGGCCCGTCCGCGCACACGACGAACTCGCCGAGGTCGGGGTCGTACACGCACACGTCGAGGTCGGTGTACGGCGCGTGGCTCTCGAGGTCGAAGACGAGCTCGCACGGCGCGTCGACGCGCACTTCGGCGCCGTCGTACAGGTCGAAGCCCGATTCCTGCACGTGCCCGACGATCGCGAACGCGTCTCCGGGCCGCACGCCGCCGTAGAACGGCGCGGAGAGCGCTGAGTCGTTCGGCTCGACCTCCGAGTAGACCGGATCGTCGTCGTGCAGGACGACGTGCGCGAAGCAACCACCGAGCAGGGTGAGGGGAGCGCGACAAAGCGCGACCAGCGGGCGGGGGCGGAGGGGCAGCATGCCCGGGACAGCGCAACGGGCGTGCCCGGGTCGGGGGAGCGGGCCGCGGCTGGGGCTCGATCGGCCGTGCGTGCGCCAGCGGGGACGCGTGTCCACTCCCGGTGCGCTCGGAAAGGACGCTCCCGCCTTCAGGGCGCGGCGAGCGCCGCACGCGCGCGCTCCAGCACGCGCTCGGGCGCGAGGTCCGCCATGCACGGGTGGCCGGCGACGTTGCACTCCCGGCGCCGACAAGGCGAGCACGCGACGGGGTGTGTGACGACGGCGTGCTCCGGTCCGAAGGGGCCCGTCCGCCGCGGATCCGCGGCGCCGAAGAGCGCGACGCAGGGCGTGCCGACGGCGGCCGCGATGTGCAGCGGGCCCGTGTCGCAACCGATGAACAAGCGCGCGGAGGCGATCAGGCCCGCGCTCTGCTTCAGCGAGAGCTTGCCCGCCTGATCGACGAGCGGGACCGATGCGAGGCGCGCGACCTCGGCGGTCTCATCGCGATCGGACGGACCGCCGGTGAGGTGCACCTCGGCGTCGAACTCGCGCACGAGCGCGTCGCACACGCGCGCCCACGCGTCGGCGTACCAACGGTTCGCGAGCTTGGTCGCGCCGACGTTGACGATGACGCGCGGACGGCCCGGAGCGGAGCGCGGGAAGGGCTCGAACGGGAGCTCCCAACTCGGCGCGGCCGGCGGACACTCGAGGAAGTCGGCGAACTCGAGGTACTGCGCGACGGTGACGCCGGGCGAAGCGTTCGGCGGCACCTTCGCGTTCGTGAAGAGCCAGCTCCCTTCCTTGCAGCGCGCGCGGTCGAAGCCGAGTCGGTGCGGAGCTCCGCTCGCGCGCGTGATCACGCCGCTCTTCAAGATGCGCTGCAGATCGATGACGAGCTCGAAGCGCTGCGCGCGCAACTCCGCGAGGAACGGTCTCCAGCGCGAACGGTCGCGCGCGTCGAAGAGCAGGAAGCGGTCGATCGCGCGATGCCCGGACACGAGCCCGTGCGCGGCCGGACCGATGATCCAGGTGAGCTCGGCGCGCGGGTAGCCCGCGCGCAGCCGCTGGACGAAGGGGAGCGAGTTGACGACGTCGCCGAGGGCGCGCCGAGCTTGACGAGGGCGATGCGCTCTGCCGGGATCCGCATGGTGTCGTAGACGCCTACCGGGGCTCAGGATGCGCTCTGCGACGCGCGCGCTCCAGGGTGCGGACAGGCCCTTGAAGTGGGGGGGAGCGATCGGGACAATCCGCCGCCAACGGTCCGCACCGGACCCCCACCACAAGGCTTGGAGAATCACTCATGAAGAAGACCCTCGGTCTGGCCCTGGTCGTCGGCGCGCTGCTGATGTCCTCGGGCTGCTACTCGGGCCCCCGCCGTCTCTCGCACGCGTGGGACGACTGGACCCAGCAGAAGTACGCTGAAAACGCTTGGATGCACGCCGTCCTGAGCGACGTCATCCCGGTCTATCCGTTCGTCGGCTTCGTCGCCGCGATCGGCGACGCGTTCTACAACATGTACTACTTCTGGGGTAAGGACGCCTGGGACAACAAGGGCACCGTGTACATCCACAAGAACCCCGAAGGCGCGGCCAAGACGGTCACCGGCAGCGGCCTCGGCATGTGATCGAGCCGCCTTCGGGCGACCCGATCGGATGCGGCCCGGCGACCCCGGGCCGCTTCCAGGATGCGGCCCGGGTCTCCCGGGTCGCTTCGTTTCCAGGGCGCGCTGCGAGCGCGCGCTCCGGACCGACGCGCTCGCGCTTCGTGCCCGGGGTTCCCGCCCGGCGCGCTCCACGGCACAATCTCCCGTTCCCGCGTCCGTTCGGCGGCACCTCGATGACCCTCACCCGCACGACCTCCAAGGGCTCTCCGGAGAGCGCGCCGCGCGCGCCGAAGCTCCACGTCGTCACCTTCGGGTGTCAGATGAACAAGTACGACTCGCTCCTCGCGGAGGGCCGCTTCAAGCGCCAGGGCTACGCGACGACCGAGGACATGGGCGACGCCGACGTCGTCCTCTTCAACACGTGCTCGGTGCGCGAGCACGCCGAGGAGCGCACGTTCTCGTGGCTCGGCGAGCTGAAGCGCGCGAAGGAGAAGAACCCGGGCCTCGTGATCGGCGTCATGGGCTGCATGGCGCAACGCATCGGCGAGGAGATCTTCGCGCGCGCGGGCCACGTCGACCTCGTCGCGGGCACGCGGCAGTTCGCGAACTTGCCGCAGCTCGTCGACCGCGTGCGCGAAGCGCGCGAGAAGCGCGGCGGCGCCGACAAGGGCACGCGCGTGCTCGCGCTCGAGATGAACGACGCCGTCGCGGTCGACCGCGACGACGAGCCGTGGGACGGCGGGCTTCACGCGTACCTGACCGTGATGCGCGGGTGCGACCTGAACTGCACGTACTGCATCGTGCCGGCGGTTCGCGGGCGCGTGCTCAGCTACGGAATCGACAAGCTGGTGCACGAGGCCGAGTGGTTCGTGTCGCGCGGCGCGAAGGTGATCACGCTGCTCGGCCAAACGGTGAACAGCTACGGCGAGGACTGCGCTCCGCCGCTCCCCGGCGAGGCGCGCGGGCGCGGCCGCCAAGGGCGACCGTCGCTCGCGGACTTGATCTACCGGCTGCAGGACGTGCGCGGCCTCGAGCGCATCCGCTTGATCACGCTGCACCCTTCGTACGTGACCGAGGCGCTGGCCGAGGCGCTGCGCGATTGCTCGAAGGCGGAACGCTACCTGCCGATCCCCGCGCAGTCGGGCTCCGACGCGATCCTGCGCGCGATGAAGCGCGGGTACACGACGGACCTGTACAAGAAGCGCATGGAGATCCTGCGCTCACGCGTGCCCGACCTCGAGCTCGCGAGCGACTGGATCGCGGGCTTCTGCGGCGAGACGGACGCGGATCACGCGGCGAGCGAAGCGTTGATGGCGGAGCAGGGCTTCGTCACGAACTACATCTTCAAGTACGACCCGCGTCCGACGACGCACGCGGCGGAGCACCTCACGGACGACGTGCCCGAGGACGTGAAGAAGGAGCGCAACCAGCGCTTGCTCGCGCTCGCGGAGCGCGTCGGACTCGAGCGCCACGGCCGGCACGTCGGGTCGGTGCGCGACGTCTTCGTCGAGTCCGTTTCCGACCGCACGGAAGGCGGCCTCGTCGGACGCACGCAGCACGGCCTGATGACGAGCTTCCGCGGCGCGCCCGAGCTCGTCGGCACGGTCGCGCGCGTCCAGATCGAAGGTGCCACCGCGTTCGGTCTCTCCGCGTCGCTGGCGACGAGCGCACCCACCTGCTGAACTCCGTCGCGCGGCCCGAGGGGAGCCCGCGCGTGCTTTCCCGTCTCACGAGCTTCGTTCCCGAGCCACCATGCACCCCGTCCTCCAGCAGAACCTCTTCTTCGTCAAGGAACACGTCGGCGCCTTCAAGGCTGCGAACCAATTCGACATCTTCGATCCGACGAGCGGACAGAAGGTGCTCGAGTGCCGCGAGCCGCACCTCTCCGGCCTCACGAAGCTCTTCCGCTTCACGGACTGGAAGCGCGCGACGCCGTTCGAGGTGATCGTGACGACGCCGGCTGGGGAGCGCGTGCTCAAGGTGAAGCGCGGCGTGTCCTTCTTCCTCTCGAAGGTGCAGGTGTACGACGAACAGGATCGCTACGTCGGCGGCTTCCACCAGAAGCTGTTTTCGATCGGCGGCAAGTTCGACGTGCTCGATGCCGAGGGGAAGCCCGTGTGCACGCTGCAGGGGAAGTGGACGAGCTGGGAGTTCCGCTTCTTCGCGCCGACGAAGGACTACGCCGTCGTGACGAAGAAGTGGGCCGGCATGGGGAAGGAGCTCTTCACGAGCGCCGACAACTACATGCTGCAGATCAAGGACGGCGTCGCGACGGACGATCCGGCGCGCGTGTTGATCCTCGCGGCGGTGATGGTGATCGACATGGTGCTCAAGGAGTGAGCTCGCGTCGCGCGCGGGCTCGGCGCGGCGAGCTCGCCGCGCACCGCGCGCGCCCGGGCCGAGGCGAGAGGACGATCCCATGCAGGCGCAGGCGGCCACGAGTCCCACGAAACGCGAACTCGAGCGGGCGTTCCAGGCCGCGGATCGACTGCTGCGCGCACGTCGTCCCGCGAGCTGGAAGCAGGGCAAGGCGCGGATGGCCGAGGTCGCGCGCGCCGACCACGTCCCCGCGCTCGAGGCGATGGTCGAGGTCGAGCTCGAAGAGCGCGCGCTCGTGCGGGCGGAGCGCTGGGCGTGGAGGGCCTTCGAGCTCGGAAAGTACCTGCCGCTCGTCGAGGTCGCCTGGGATTGGGTCTTCGGAAAGGACGGCTGGAGCCGCTCGCTCCCGAATGCTGCGACGACGCACGGACGCGATCCGCGACGCGGTCGACGTCTGCTGGAGCGCGCGGCCCGCCGCGGAGACGTCGGCGCGATCTACTGGCTCACGCAACTTCTCGACGGTCCGAGCCCGCTCGGCCGACATCCACGCGCGGCACATGCGTGGCGTCGGAGAGGAGCGGCGCTCGGCGATCCCGACTGCCTCACCGATCTCGGCGTGCGCGCGTTTCGAGGTGACGGCGTGGAGCGCGACGTAGGGCGCGCGGTGCAGTTCTATCGGCGCGCGGCTCGCCTCGGGGGCGCGGAAGCCGCGCACAACTTGGGGCTCTGCTCTCTCCACGGCGACGGGGTTCCTCGCGACGCGCGGGTCGCGAAGCGGTGGATGAAGCGCGCGGAGGAGCTCGGCAACGTCTCGGGCACGCTCCAACTCGCGCGCTTCCACTTCGAGGGCGTCGGCGGACCGCGCGATGCGCGCAAGGGCCT
Organism: Planctomycetota bacterium; assembly: GCA_016714045.1. Taxonomy (GTDB): domain Bacteria; phylum Planctomycetota; class UBA1135; order UBA1135; genus JADJNY01. The sequence goes on from JADJNY010000005.1 coordinate 248,918, forward strand.
CGCGTGCCTGCGCCGCGCGCAGAAGACGACGTGGCGCGCGGATCGCGAGCTCGCGCGGCGCAAGCTCTGGGGCGACGGACTGCGCCGCGACGTGCGGGCGGGCCTCGCGCTCCTGCGCGCACGCGAGCGCGTGGGGGACGCCAAGGCGATGCGGCTCCACGCCGACTGGTTGCACGACGAGCGCAGGGACTACGGCGAGGCAGCCCGCCTCTACCGCCGTGCGGCGACGAGCGGAGATGTGGACGCGATGCTGGCCCTCCACGACTGCCTCGCGGCGGGGCACGGTCTCGCTGTGCGTCGGAACGATCGGAGCGCGCTACGCTGGCTCGGGCGCGCGATCGAACTCGAGGCGGACGGCGCGTGGTACAGGATGGGGGAGCGGCTCGTGCGCGGGCAGGGCGTCGTGCGCGACGTGCGGCGGGGAATGCGCCTCGTGCAGCGCTCGATCGATCGCGAAGAACACGATGCGCGCCTCGTGCTCGGCGAGCTCCTGCTCGAGCGCGCCCGATCGCGCACCGATCTCCGTCGCGCCCTCGCGACGCTCCTCGAGGCTCGCGCGCGCGGCGTCGAGGACGTCGAACGTCCGATCCGCGAGTGTCGGCAACGGTTGCGTCGCGGCCTTTGAACCTCCGCGGCCTGGGGGACGACGAGGCCAACCTCGGTCAGCCCGTTGGTCGATCCGGGCGCTGCGCTCCGTGCCAGACGCCGACGATCCAGAGCACGTCTCCCTCGCAACGGTAGAAGACCCGGAAGGGATGCACGATCACTTCGCGGTAGCCGGTCTGTGGCCAATCCAAGAGCTTGCGACCCGACTTGGGGTACCGCGCGACCCGACGGAAGGCCGCATCGAGGCGCTCGTACATGCGCAGCGCAGCGGCCGGGTCGTCGGCGCCGATGTAGGCGATCGCCTCGTCGAGTTGGGACTTCGCTCCGGATGCGAGCTCGATCCTCACACCGAGCGCTTCCTCCGTGCTCCGTACTGCTTCCGAGCCTCGCGCAGCACGTCCGTCCACGCATGTGTGCGGCCGGCTCGAATGTCGATCTCGCCGCGCGCGAGCGTCTTCAGGATTTCCGTTTCGCGTTCGATGCGCTCGAACGCTTCGAGGCTCAGGAGCACCGCCGACGGACGGCCCCGACGCGTCACGACGACCTTGCCCGCCTTGCCGGCCGCGCGCAGCGCCGAGCTGCGCCGTTTGCCGAGCTCCGTCCAGGACACTTCGCGAGGTGCGCGCTTCATGCGATCGAAGCTACTCTCCGGGTTTCGGCTCCGCCAGGGCCGCGGTGGAGGATGGTCACCGCTCGTCGCCGAGGAACCGGAACGGCTCCCTGCGCGTGATCCACGCGAGTCCGTCGGGGCCGTGGCCCGTCGCGAACGTGCGCACGACGGAACGCGTCGCGAGGTCGACGACGGCGACTTGGTCCGCCGCGGCGAGGCTCGCGTACGCGATGCGTCCGCGCGGTTCGATCACGAGGCCCACGGGCACCGGGTTCGTCGCGTCGACGCCCGGCGGCGCGCCGGGAGCGGGCTCCGCGCGCTTCGGCAGCGCGATGCGCGCGAGTTGCTTCTTCTCCGCGCGATCGATGAGCGCGAGCTCGCCCGACATCGCGCACGACACGACGACGAGCTTCCCGTCGGGCGTGCACGCGACCCGGATCGGGAGCTTGCCGCACGCGAGCTTCGTCTTCACGTCGAGCGTCGCGGCGTCGAGCACGACGAGCGCGTCCTCGCCGTTCAGGCCGACCCACAGCTCCTCTCCGTCGGGCGTGATCGCGATCGCTTCGGGCTGGTTGCCGACGGGGACGACCTTCGGGGGAGCGTCGCCGGTGAGGTCGATCGCGCTGATCGAGTTGCCCCGGACGTTCGCGGTGAACACGCGCGAGTGGTCGGGGGAGAGTGCGAGCATGTGTGACGTGTCTGCGCCGGTGTCGAGCGCGCGCACGACTTTCTCGGAGACGAGGTCGATCTCGAGCACGGCGCGGCTCGTCTCGCTCGTCACGAGCACGGTGCGGTTCGAGAGGAAGGCGATGCCGTGCGGGCGCTGGTGCGGGGAGAGGTCGATCGTGGCGCGCACGCGGCGTTCGACGAGGTCCCAGATGGTGAGTGCGTTGCCTGGGCGCTGATCGCCGTAGCCGCATACGACGAGCAGCGCGCCGTCGGGGGAACTCGCGCACTCGTGCGGACCGTTCGCGACGGGGGCGAGGTCTTTGACGGTGCCCGAGTTCGGCTCGATCACGCGCAGGGTCGCGTCGGATTTGTCGAGCACCGCGAGCCAGCTCCCGGGCGGCGCGGAGTCGGCGCGCGGGGTGGAGCAGGCGAGGGTGAGGATGCTCGGGAGGAGGAGGAGCGGGCGAAGGAGGGGGTGCATGGGGCGGAGCTTCTCCGATGCGGGCGGGCAGGACGATCGGAGATGCGTAAGGGAACGCAGGGTTTGCGCGGGGGGGTGGTGTCGGTCGTGAGCGCGATGGCCGGATGGGGCGACACGGGGAGAGGGACGCAACGGAACACATTCGGATGCTCCGCATTCCGGACTCCGCGTTGGCTCGGGCCGGAGGACCGGCCCGAACCAACGCGGAGTTCTAAGGGCTCTCAGCTTCGAGCGCCGGGCGGGGACGCGTTGCTCGAGCGGTCTCGGGCGTCGCGTTCAGCTCGCTCGCTGTGCGCGCCACGCGAGGTAGAGCCGCTCGACTTCGTCGACGAAGCCGGCGTGGCGCGGTTGCCAGCCCAGGAGTCGGGCGGCTTTGCTCGAGTCGGCGTGTTGCGTGAAGGCGAGCGCTTCCGCCATCGGGCCGTAGGTCTTGATCGCCTCGTCGACCGGGATCGACTCGATGCGGCCGTTGCCGCCTGCGACGCGGCTCGCGGCTTCGGCGCAGTCGCGGATCGTGTTGCGGGAGCGATCGGTCGCGTTGAAGACGTCGCACGCGCGGCGCGCTTCGGCGGCGAGCACGTAGAGCTCCGCCAGGTCGTCGACGTGCACCATCGCCCAGCGTTGCGCGCCGTCGCCGACGAAGCGTGCGGCGCCTTTCGTCGCACCGTCGAACCACGCGGCGGTCAGGCTGCCGTGCCCGCCGTAGACGCAGCCGGGGCGCAGCACGATCGTCGCGAGCTCCGGCCGCGCGCACGACAGGACGAAGTTCTCGTTCTCGACGCGCGCCGCGACGAACTTGGGCGGGTTCGGGGCCGTCGACTCGTCGACGCAGCGCGTCCCCGTGTCGCCGTACACCCAGACGCCGCTCGTGTAGAGCAGCGTGCGCGCCTCGCCCTTCCGCCCGCCGAGCTCCGACAGCGTCCGCAGCACGTTGCGATCGAGCTCGAAGCCCTTAGCGGAGTACTCGAACGCGCAGTGCACGTACGTGGAGCACGCGGCCGCGCGGTTGCGCCACGCCCCGGGCTCCTGCAGCGTGCCGATCACGGGCTCGATTTCGCGCCGCATGAGCTCGCGCGCCTTCTCGCTCGTGCGCGCGAGCCCCAATACGCGATGACCGCGCCGCGCGAACGCCGACGCGACGGCGAGACCGATGAAACCCGTTGCACCCGTGACGAACACCTGCATGATCCGCCTCCCGCGCCGCCTGGCGCCCACGGCGCAGGCTAGTGCCTCGCCCTGGAGGTGTCGAGGCGATCCGACGTCGAACGCGCGGGCCCCGGACGCGGGGAAAGGTCCGATGGGTCGTCCCGACCGCGCGGAGTCGACTATCCTCGCAGTGTGGCCGCTCCTGCACGCGATCCGGCAATGGACCCGAGCCGTCCGGCGGGCGGCCGCGCCGGTCGCTGGCGCGCGGTCGCGCTCCTCGGCGCGCTGACGACGCTGCTGAAGCTCTGGATCGTGCTGTGCCCGGGCGAGCACCTCGCCGAGCGCTGGGTGCTCGCCGAGGAGCTGCACAAGGGGAACATCGCGCAGGAGGTGCTCGACGGTCCGGTGCTCCCGCTCCTCGACTACCACCACGTCCCGAACGCGGGCGGCACGCTCGTCGTCGGATTGCTCGCGGTCCCCGCGTTCCTCTTCTTCGGTCCCACGCTCTTCGCGGTGCGGCTCGTGCCGATCGCGTTCAACCTGGCCGCGGTGGTGCTGCTGTTCCTCGTGCTCGACCGCGTGGCGAGCCGGCGCGCGGCGTGGATCGGCGGCCTCTTCCTCGCCGTGGCGACGCCGGGCTACGCGCTGATCGCGGTGACGTCGGAGGGCTCGCACACGGAGAACAACGCGACGACGCTCCTCGCCGTGTGGCTGTACTTCATCCTGCGCACGGATCCGGACGGACCCGCGAGCCGCGCTCCCCGACGGCTCGCGACGAGCGCGCTGCTCGGGCTCGTCGCGGGCTTCGCGCTCTACTTCGGCTACATGGCCGGGATCGCGCTCCTCGCGCTCGCGCTGTTCGAGCTCGTCTGTGACCCGCGCTGCTTCTTGCGGCCGGCGTTCGCCACGTTCCTCCTCGGGTTCGCGGCGGGCTTCGCGCCCTGGATCGCGTTCAACGCGACGAACGAGTTCGCGGGCACGAAGCTCTACGGGACCTCGGCGGCTGAGCTCCTCGCGTTCGGGCGCGTCGCGTCGAAGGCGGGCAGCAACCTCGTGAGCCTCGTGGCGTCCTACCTGCCGAGCTCGTTCTTCTTCGTCGACGTGCCCGGCGTGCCGCGAGCCGTCCTGGATTGGACCTACGCGCTCGCGCTCGTCGCGCTCGTCGGCCTGGGCGTGCGCACGCTCGCGATCGCGGCGCGTCGCGCGCGCGCGGAGGCCGGCACATGGCGCGCCGCGTGCCTCCGCGATCCCCGGCTCGCGCTGCTCGCGTACCTGCCGGTGTTCCTCGTCGCGTACGCGCTCGTCGACATGCAGCAGGCGTGGCTGCGGATCGAGATCGCGCACGGCGGCCGGTACGTCACGCCGCTCTTCCCGTTCCTCGTGATGCTCGCCGCGATCGGCGCGGATCGACTGTGGGAGCGCGGCGTCGTGCGCTGGACGGCACGCGCGCTCGTCGCGCTGGGCCTCGTCGGCTCGGTCGCCGTCGGCGACCTCGGCCGCGCGGGCGAGGGCTTTCGCGCGCCCGGCACGTCGCGGGAGGAGCTCGCGCGCTGGCTCGCGTGGCGCTTCAAGACGGACGAGGCGCGCACGGAGCGGATCGTGCGCGAACTCGAGGTCCGTGGTCCGCCCGAGGTGCTGGACGGCGTCGTGTTCACCTTCGCAGAGACGCTGAAGTGGCGGCTCCAACAGATCGATCAGGGGCGTTCTCCCCGTCCCGGTGCGCGTGAGGAGCTCGTGTCCGCCCTCGCGCACCTCCGGGCCACTGCGCCCGAAGAGCTCCGGCTCTACTGCGACCCGCCCGTCCCCGGGGAGCGCCTCTACCGCTACGACGAGCGCGCGCTCTTCCGGCGCGATCACGCCGCGGGCGGGCTCGGTCGCCCGGCGCCCGAAGCGGCGCGCTGAAACGCGAGCCGCCCGGGTCGGCGCGAGGCCGAACCGGGCGGCGTAGGACGTCGAGCGCGTTCAGAGGTTCAGGTAGTACACGTGGTCGCTCTTGTACGGCCGGTTGCGCGTCGCAGCGTTCGCGGGGAGGAGCGCCGAGTTCGACTGGTCGACGAAGGTCAGGGGCAGCGGCGCCGACGGGGAGCTCGCGTTGAAGGAGAAGGCCGGGAAGCCGCCGATCGTCGTCACGCCGTAGTAGTACTCCTGCCGACCGGCGCCCGTGCAGCGCACCCACTGGCCCTCATTGCAGTTCCAGCGCACTTCCTCGACGCCCGGGAACACGGCGGGGTTCGTCCACTGGCCGATGGGGAAGGAGCGGAACGGATCGCTGCCGGGGAAGGGCATGAGCACGGAGCCGAAGCTGCCGGCGAGCGTCACCTGGCCCTGGAACCAGTTCGTCGGTCCGGTGCCGCACAGGCAGGTCGCGGCGCCCGCAGTGATCGTACCGGTGAGCAGCGGCTCCTCCGACCCGCAGCGCGCGGGGAGGACCGGCGCGTCCCAGTGACGCATCGCTTCGACTGCGCCGACGCCCGCTTCGTTGCCGCTGCTGAAGCCCGGGACGAACCCGAGCGCGGGCCCGACGAACGTGTAGTTGCGACCCGGGTGGTAGACGCCGGCGCGCGGGAAGCCCGGCGCGTGGTCGATCGCGTCGCATGCGTGCGTGATCATCCACGCGTGCTCCGTGATGTTCGTGCCGCAATCGAACGCGTAGTCGACGTAGCCCGTGAAGCGCACGCGGTTGCCGTTCGGCACGGCGCACGACGGGAGCGTGCAGGGGAGCGCGGTGGGCGCCGCGGGCCGCAGATCGCCGTTCACGAGGTAGCGCCAGACCTGGCTCGCGGCGCCCGCGGTCGAGCCTTCGACCCACGTGCGCGAGTAGGTCATGTGCATCGTGCCGCCCCACATGAGCTGGCCGCTCGTGCTGAAGATGCGGAGTTGCGCCTCGTACCAACCGCACGAGGCCGTGCCCGGCGGCGTGCCCGTCGTCGAGGGGAGCGCCGCGCCCCACTTCGCGATGTAGTTCGATTGGGCGACGAGCCCGCAGTTCTGCCAGCAGATGCCGAGCGCTTGCTGGCCGAACGCGTGCTGCGGGACGTTCGTCTGGGCGCCGCCACAGGGGAACCCGAGGTCGAGGTTGTCCGGTGTGAGGCACTGGGCCTCGGAGCGCTGCGAGACCGGGGCGGCGACGAGGAGCGCGAGGGCGAGGAGGCGGCGGAGGTTCATGGCGGGGCTCGGTGGAACGTGGAGAGCGCGGAGAGCGCGGGGAATCGAGGGCCGGGGTCGACCGGCGCACTCCCACGTGACCGGTGGCCGGGTACCGTGGACGGAATTCCCCGAAGTCCCGCGCGCGGTCGCCGCTCCCCCGGGGTCCGCGCTCGCCGCGCCCGGAAACGACCCGGCCCCGCGCGCCCCTCGCGGGGCGTACGGGGCCGGTAGCTCTTCGTCGCTCTCAGCGGAGGAGGTCGGCGACGACCGCGCGCTCTTGCTCGAGCTCCTTGACGGTCGCGGAGATCTTCTCCTGGATGAACGGCTGGACCGTGAGGCCCTGGACGATCTCCCAACCGCCCTTGCCGTCCGAGCGGATCGGGAAGGAGCTGATCAGGCCCTCGGTCGTCTTGTAGCTGCCGTCGCTGACGACGCAGACCGAGCGCCACTCGCCCTTCGGCGTCGGGTTGACGAGGTCGCGCACGTGGTCGACGAGCGCGTTCGCGGCCGAGAAGGCGCTCGACGCGCCGCGCGCCGCGATGATCGCCGCGCCGCGCTGCTGGACCGTCTTGAAGAAGTCGCCCTGGAGCCACGCCTTGTCCTGGATGACGTCCGCGGCGCTCTTGCCGTCGATCGTCGTGTTGAAGTAGTCGGGCACCTGCGTCGCGGAGTGGTTGCCCCAGATCAGCGTGTTCTGGACCGCGGTGATCGGGCGTCCGGCCTTCTGCGCGAGTTGCGACTGCGCGCGGTTCTGGTCGAGGCGCGTGAGCGCCGTGAAGCGCTGCTTCGGCAGGTCCTTCGCCGAGTGCATCGCGATCAACGCGTTCGTGTTGCACGGGTTTCCGACGACGGCGACGCGCACGTCCTTCGCCGCGTGGTCGTTGATGGCGCGTCCCTGGCCCGTGAAGATCGGGCCGTTGATCTTGATCAGGTCGTTGCGCTCCATGCCCGGGCCGCGCGGCCGCGAGCCGATGAGCAGCGCCCAGTTCACGTCCTTGAAGCCCGTGTTCAGGTCGCTCGTGAGCACCATCCCCTGCAAGAGCGGGAAGGCGCAGTCGTCGAGCTCCATGGCGACGCCCTTGAGCGCGCTCATCGCCTTCTCGTCGGGGATCTCGATCAGGTTGAGGTACACCGGCTGGTCGGGTCCGAACATGGCGCCCGAAGCGATGCGGGGGAGGAGCGCGTAGCCGATCTGGCCGGCGGCGCCGGTGACGGCGACGCGAATCGGGGTCTTGGTCATGGCGGGATCGCGGTGGGTGGTTGGCGGAAAAGGGCGACCGATTGTCCTGCTTCGAGGACGAAAGAAAAGAGCCGACGAGCTTTCCACGCAGCGGTCTCGCGCGCCGTACGAAAAAGGGAGGGCGCGAGCTCCACGCGACAAAGGCTTTCCGTCGATCCATGCAGTATCCTCCAGTGGCTGAATCCGGGTCGTTCCCCCGACCCCGTGCCGAGGGACCCGACCGGGACGCGCACCCCCGCGAGGCCGTCGTGCCGACCATGTCCCGTACCCCCGTTCCGACCCTGGGCGAGACCGAGCTCGCTCGGCTGATCGAGGAACTCGCGCGCGAGTCGCGCCGCTTCCGTTTCGAGGTGGCGCCGAACCCGTGCGTCGGGGCGGCGGTGCTCGCGCACGGACAGGTCCTCGCGCGCGGCTACCACGAGGCCTGGGGCGGTCCGCACGCCGAGGTGAACGCGTTCGCCGCGGCCGAAGCGACCGGCGTCCCCGCGTCCGAATGGGACGCGCTCGTGATCACGCTCGAGCCTTGCTCCACGCACGGTAAGACGCCGCCGTGCGTCGAACGCATCCTGAAGAGCGGCGTGAAGCACGTCATCGTCGCCGAACTCGACCCCGACCGCCGCCACCAGGGCATCGGCCTGCGCATCCTTCAGGAGCACGGCGTCAAGGTGGAGCTCTGGGAGCGCCTCGCGCCGCTCTCGAAGGTCGCGCCGCACTTCCTCGCGTGGACGTCGCAGGAGCGCCTCCGCCGGCCGCGCCCGTGGACGATCGCGAAGTGGGCGCAGACGCGCTCGGGCCAGCTCGTGCCGCCGCAGGGCGTCGGCGGCGGGCGCTGGATCTCGAGCCACGCCGCGCTCGAGGAAGTGCAGCGCCTGCGCGGACGCGTCGACGCGATCGTGACGGGCGTCGGGACGATCCTGACCGACGACCCGCGCTTCACCGTGCGTCCGCCCGGCGACCCCTCGCATCCGCCGCTGCGCGTCGTGCTCGACAGCCGCCTGCGCACGCCCGCGAACGCGACGATCTTCCGCCCGCCCGGCCCCGGCGAAGGCGGCGGCCCGGTGCACATCCTGTGCGTCGCGGGCACGGACCCGATCCGCCACGGCGCGCTGCTCGCGAGCGGCGCCCTGGTGCACGAGCTGCACGCCGCCACGGACGACGGCGTGAACCTGCGCGAGGTCCAGGAGTGGCTCTGGGACCGCGGCGCGCGGCGCGTGCTGGTCGAGGCGGGGCCGCGCCTCCTCACGCACTACATCACGGCGGGCTTCGTCGACCAGCTGCGGATCTACACGGGCGCCGTCAACGGCGGTCAGGGCCCGACGATGGCGCAGCGGCTCATGACGATGAAGCTCCACGACCGGCTCGACCGGGAGTGGGGCGCCGACGCGGTGCTCGAGGCCTTCGTCGACCCCGATCGCCGGCCGTAGCGAGCGCGTCGCCGGAGCCGCGCGGCCGCGCGCGCCGGCGTTCGGCTACTTCGCGCCCTTCGCGTCTTCCTCGGCCGCGATCTCCGGCCAGAGCTTGCGCGCGGTCGCGCACGCGCTCGTCGACGCGTACTTCTTCGTGAAGAGCTTGCGCACCGTGCGCTGCGCCTTCTTCTCGTCGCCCGCGTCCGCGGCCTTCTGCGCCTCGGCCAGGATCGCCGCGGCCTCGACGTCGAGCTTCCACGCGGCGATCTCGGCCGCGATCGTCTTGTCCGCCTCCGCCTTGCGGAGGCGCGCGACGACGTCCTTCTCGATCGCGAGGCCCGTGCAGCCCTTCTGGAACTCGAGCAGCCGGCGGTAGCCCTCCGCGGCCTGGCCGGGGACGAGCAGCGCCGCGAGCCGTTCGAAGTCCGCGGACAGTCCCTTGAGCGCCGCCGGCAGCGCCTGATGCGCGAGCTCCGCGTACCGGCCCTTCGGCGCGATCGCGAGCAATCGCTGCCAGGTCCGGACGGCGTCCGGCCACGACTTCGAGTCCGAGAGCGTCGTGCCCTCGGCGGAGAGCTTCTGCACCTCCGCGAGCTGCGCGTCGGTGAGGCCGGGGCCGGCCTTGAGCACGACCTCCTGGAGCGCGCCCACGAGCTGGTCGGGTTCGGGCGGGTTGCCGGTGTTCACGCGCAGCGCGACCTCGCCGTCCGGAGCGATCACGAGCGTCTGCGGGCAGCGCAGCGAGCCGTCCGCCTCGTGCAGTTCGCGGTAGAGGTCGTCCCAGCACCGTTGGTGCGCGCCGCAGTTCGGCGTCGAGTACAGCGAGCAGAGCTCCTTGCGCACCTTCGTCCCGTCGGGCTGCGGCTCCTCGACCGACTTCTTCGGGTGCGTGCCGTTGTTCGCGACGATGACGACCGCGTTCGCGGACGCAGCGACGAGCTCTTTGTTCGGGAGGACCTTCTCGCGATACTGATCGTTGGCCTGCTCGCCCTCGAGCACGATGTGCACGATCAACGGGACGTTGCGCTCCTTCGCGAGCGCCTTCGCGTCCGAGTAGGTGCCGAGGAAGGGCTCGAGCCGCACGGGGGCGGCAGCTTCCTTCTTCGGCGGGTCCTTCTTGTCCTTGTCCTTGGGCGGCTTCTGGAGCGCGAGCGCGGGCGCGGCGCACAGGCAGAGGAGTCCGAGGAGGAGCACCGTTCCAACGCGGGTTCGGCGGAGGGAGAGCATGGTCGCAGTCTCGCTCCATGCGGTGCGCGTCGCAACCTCCCGCCCCGACGGCGCGCGGAGACGGACGCCGGGCGCTGGTCCCGGCTCGCGCGCTCGCATACAAGGGGAGCATGCACAGCGCGCGGGCACGCACCCGGATCCTCGGCCTCGCCGGCCTGCTCCTCGCGGCCTTCACGGGGCTCGCCTGCCCGTCGTGCCGGACCGAATTCGCGCGCGCGAGCGCCCCCGTGCCTGACACGGCGCGCGCGGCGTACGAGCGCGGGATGGAGCTCCTCGACGCGCGGGCGGCGGAGGCGCGCGCGCGCGCCGAGGCCGAGCTCGCGACCGCCGCGCGCCTCGCGCCCGACTGGGTCGCGCCGCGCCGCGCGCTGGACGAGGTCGCGCGCGCCGAGCTGCGCGGCGTCGCCGTGCTCGTCGAGCACCGCGCCGCGCTCGCACGGCGGCCGGACGACCCGCTCGAGCTCTACCTGTGCGGGCGCCTCGAGGGCCGCGCCGGCGGGCTGCGGTTCGAGGCGGCCGTGCGCGCGGATCCGTCCTTTGCGTGGGGCTGGCACGGGCTCTCGTTCGCCGCGCAGCAGAGCGGCCACCGATCCGACGCGATCGCGCACGCGCGGCGCGCCGTCGCGCTCGCGCGCGAGCCCGCCGAACGCGCGTTCTTCGTCGCGAACCTCGCGCGGCTCCTCGCCGCCAACGGAACGCACGACGCCGCCGCGGAGCTCCTCGTCGACGAGCTCGCGCGGGGCGACCTCGGCGCGCGCGACCGTCGCGGCCTCTCGCTGCTCGCGGTCGCGCTCGGGCTCGAGACGAACGACCTCACGCTGCGCAGCGGCGCGTACGAGCGCGGCCTCGAGCTCCTGCGCGACGAGGCGCTCTCCGAGGACGAGGTCGCGGAGCTAGGCGGGCGCCTGCGCGGCTCGCGCTTCGACGACAGCGACGGGGAGCGGCTCGTGCTCGCGCTCTCCACGCGCTCGAGCCCCGCGCGCGACCGCTTGCGCGGGGAGTTGCTGCTCGACGCCGGGCCGACGCCGCTCGCGCTCGCGCTGATCGAGCGCGGCCGCGCGGAGAGCGGGCTCGAGCCCACCGGGCCCATCATCCGCGCCGCGCGCTTCTGGGCGCGCCAGTACGGGACCGCGGTCGAGCGGTGGCTCGCCGGGCTGCCGTCGGTCGTGCTCGACGAGCGCCGGCTCCCGCGCGAGCCGCGGCTCCTCGCCGTCGTCGAGCGCACGCGCGCGCTGGACTCGCCGACCGCGGACCCGCTCGCTCGCTCGCGCGCGCTCGCCGACCTCGGCGACGCGCTCGTCGTCGCGGGGTGGTTCCGCGAGGCGCGCGCCGTCGCGGCCGAGCTCGCGGAGCACGACCTCGCCGCCGCGCTCGCGCTCGACGCGCGCGGCCTCGCGGGCCACGAGGCGATCCAGGGCCTCGTGCGCGTCGTGACGTGGTCCGGCGTGCGTCCGTTCTTCCCCTCGCGCGCGGGGCGGCGTCCGCGTTCGCCGGCGTGGGAGCGCCTCTTCGGTCCGGCCGAGGCGCCGCGCGAGCTCGTCGACCTGGAGAGCCTGCTCTCCGCGTTCGCGCCGCCGCTCGAGCGCGCGCGCGCGTTCCTCGTCGCTGCGTCATCGAACGGCGACACACCCGAACCCGCGCCCGCTCCGAATGTGAAGGACGCGCTGCTCGCGTCGCCGCGTCTCTCGTTCGCGCCCGTGGGGGAGGTCGTGCATCCCGGCCCGCGCTTCTCCGCCGCCGACGAACGGAGCGGCCTCGGCCGGCGCGGCGAGCCCGTCGGCGGGCTCGCGGGCGAGCTCGCGCGCCTGGGACGTTTCGCGCTCTTCGGCGAGCTCGCTGGCGCGGGCGGGCCGGACGGGACGATGCTGCCCTGTCTCTACGCGGAGGAGCGCTCCGGCGAGCACCTCGGCGTGCGCTGGTCCGGCACGATCGCGTGGTGCGAGGCGGCGGAGCTGAAGAGCCGCGCCGGGCGCGCGGGGGCGCACATCAGCGCCGCGGCGCTGCACGAGGGCTACTGGCTCGACGTCGACGCCGTCCGCGCGGAGCGCACGCTCTGGAACGAACTCACGCGCACGTTCGACGTGCCCGGCGGCGTCGAGCGCGTCGAGGCCGTGCTCGCGGTGCGCGGGCTCGAGCTCGCGCCCGAGCGGGACGCGGACGACGACGAGCGCGCGCGCGAGCGGCGCTCGGGCGCGGCGCTGCTCGGGGAGGCGCAGCGCGTGCGGCTCGCGCTCCTGCGCGAGCGTGCGGCGCCGGGCGCCGTGCTCGGCGCCGTCGAACTCGACGAGCTCGTCCGCGTGACCGCGGTGCACGAGGAAGGGCACCTGTGCGATCGCACGCGCTTCCTCCCGATCTGGAAGCACCTGGGCGCGGCGCTCGCGTTCGCGCTCGAGTGCGGCTTCTCCCCGCAGCGGATCCAGGAGGAGCTCGAGCACCGCGCGCAGCTCACGTGCCTCGCGGAGGCCCCGGACCCGCGCTTCCCGCTCGCGCAGGTGCTCGACGCGGCGGAGGGCGGTGGGAGCGGCCTCACCCCGCACGCGGCCGGCTACGCGCGGCTGCTCGACGACCTGCTCTTCGCGCTCGACCAGCGCAGCGCGAGCGACCCCGCGCGCTGGTCCACGATCGACCGCGGTCGGACGCTCGCGCACCAGCTGCACCACCTGGGCGCGGAGGACGTGCGCGTCCTCGCGCGCGACGTCGCGGGGAAGAAGCTGCGCTAGTCGGTCGGCGGCGGACGGGCCGCGTGCCCGCGCGGGAGCGCCTCGTCGGGCACGCGGAGGGGGCCATGCGTCGGGCGCGGACCCGTTCCCGCGCGCGGAGCGCTACCATGCCGACGCTCGGCCGTGGTGCGGGTCCGCGCGACGGCGGTCGCCGCGCGGACGCTCTCGCTCCGATCGGCCCGCGAGCTCGATCCGCCGAGGGAACCATGCACGACTCCACGCGCCGCGTTGATCCGACCCCGTCCACCGTGTTCCGACGTACGCGCTGCCGCGGCGCGCTCGCGCTGTCGGCGGCCGTCGCCGCGTTCGCGGTCGTCCCGGCCGCGCTCGCGCAGTTCACGGTGACGTTCGTCGCGTCCTTCCACGGCGCGCCCTGCACGGAGTACGCGGAGTGGGAGTCGTTCACCCAGGCGAACCAGCTGCCGAACGCGCCCGACGTGGCGACGACGACCTCGCCCGACGCGGCGGTGTACCAACTGGCGCCCGGCGGCGTGATCACCGCGGCGGGGAACCTCGACGACCTGACCGTGCCGCCCGTGTATCGGATCACGGAGTCGGTGCCCGGCGACGTGCAGGAGGTCGTGCTCCAGGTCTGCATCCTCCTGAACCCGATGAACTGGAACTCGTTCGTGCTCTCGTACACGGACGCCGGCGGCACCGTGCGCTCGTTCGTGCCGAACACGTCGACGTACCTCGTGCACCTGATGGGACGCGACGAGCGCGTCATCACGTGGGACCTGAGCGGCCTCACCGACGCGATCACCGCGTACCAGATCGACTTCGCGGCGGCGAACTCGTTCACGACGCTCGACGCGGTGAAGCTCGACACGCGCTTCACGTGCAACGGCGGCGTGGCGTTCTGCGCGGGGACGGGCTCGATCCCGCCGTCACGGTCGCGTGCCCGTGCGCGAACTTCGGGACGCTCGGGAACGGCTGCGCGAACTCGGTCAACGCGTCGGGCGCGCGTCTTTCGAGCACGGGCGCGACGACGAGCGACGACGTCGTGCTCGCGGGCTCGCTCATGCCCGCGACGGTCGCGTGCATCTACTTGCAGGGCGACGCGCTCACCCAGGTCGTCTTCGGCGACGGCGTGCGGTGTGCGGGCGGGACGCTCTTGCGCTTGCGGACGCGCATCAACGCCGGCGGGACGAGCGCGTTCCCAGACTCGACGGACACGGTCACGCTCTCGCAGCGCGGCGGCGTCGTGCCGGGGAGCGGCGCGCTCCGGTACTACCAGACCTACTACCGCAACTCGGCGGGGTTGTGGTGCCCGCCCGAGACGTTCAACGTGACGAACGGCGTGCGCGTGACGTGGTGAGCGCGGCGTCGCGCGCGGCTCACGCGCGGCGGCTGACGAGCGCCAGCGCGATCCCGCCGAGGATCGTCGCGCCGCACAGCGCGAGGCGCGGCGTGATCGGCTCGCCGAGGAGCAGCACGCCGCCGAGCGCGGCGATCACGGGCACGGCGAGCTGGACGATCGCCGCGCGCGCGGATGTGAGGCCCGACAGCGCCGCGTACCACGCGACGTAGCCGAGGCCCGACGTGACGGCGCCCGAAGCCGCGGCGAGCGCGAGGCCCGCGGGCGTTGCGTGCGCGTCGTGCGCGAGGAGGACGCTCGCGGCGCTCGCGACGAGGGCCATCGGCACGGCGCGCGCGAAGTTGCCCGCCGTGTCGCCGAGCGCGTCCTTCGAGCTCTTGCCGCGCAGCGAGTAGAGACCCCACGCGACGCCCGCCGCGGCCATGAGCAGCGCGGCGTGCGCGGGCGGCGCGGAGAGGCCCGGCAGCACGAGCGCCACGAGCCCGGCCGCGGCCAGCGCGAGCCCGAGCCATTCGAGCGCCGGTGGCCGCTCGCCCGCGCGCACCGCCGCGAGCAGCATCGTGAGCTGCACGAGACCGAACAGGAGCAGCGCCCCCGTGCCCGCGGTCAGCGCGCGGTACGCGAACGAGAACGCGAGCGCGTAGAGGACGAGCCACGCGGCTGAGCGCCAGCTCCCGCGAACGCGCGGGCCGTCGACGCCGCGCGCACGCCGCGTCGCGAGCACTGCGAGCACGATCGCGCCCGAGGCGATGCGCACGCTCGTGAAGCTCGCCGCGTCGATCGCGTCCGCGCCGAGGGCCTTGCGGCACAGGATCGAGTTCGCCGCGAAGGCGACGAGCGCGAGCGCGGTGAGGACCAGCGTGCGCGCAGCGATCGGCGTGCGCGGGCTCACGCGCGGCTCCCTACCCGGCTCCCTGCGCGAGTCCCTGCGCGAGGCGGCGTCCCGCGCGGCGCGCGACGAGCTCCGCGTGCGCTGACGTGTACGCGATCGCCGCGCTCGACGGCCCCGCGAGGTGCACGACCTCGAAGCGCGTGAAGCCCGCCTCGCGGCACCAGCCCTGGAAGTCCGCGCCCGAGAAGTCGAACGCGTCGCCGAACTCGATCAGCATGTTGAGCGACATGAGCAGGCCGAACGCGTTCTTGCGCCGCTCGTCGTCGATCAAGGCCTCGATCGCGACCAACGCGCCGCCCTTCGGCAGCGCGGCGTAGGCGGAGCGGATCAGGTGCTTCTTCTTCTCGAGGTTCCAGTCGTGGAGGATCATGCCCATCGTGATCACGTCCGCCTTGGGCAGCGGGTCGACGAAGAAGTCGCCGGACGCCGTCCTCACGCGCTCGGAGAGCCCGAGCTTCGCGATCGCCTTCTTCGCGATCGGCTCGACGGGCGGGAGGTCGAAGCTCGTGCAGCGCATGTGCGCGTGGCGCTTCGCGACCTCGGTCGAGAGGAGCCCTGTCGCGCCGCCGACGTCGCACAGGCTCGTGTACTTCGAGAAGTCGAAGCGCTCCGCGAGCGCCTCGAAGTTGATACGCGAGAGTCCCGTCATGGCACTCATGAACTGCTCGAGCTTCGGGAGCTCCGCGTAGAGCTCCTCGAAGATGCCCTTGCGCCCGTGCTTCACCTCGTTTTGCGGCCTGCCCGTCTTCAGCGCGGTCGGCAGGTCGTGCCAGAACTGGAAGAGGCGCGCGTTCAGCATCACGAGGATGCCGCCGACGTAGCGCGGGCTCGCCGCGTCGAGGTAGAGCCGGCCCGCGTCCGTGTTGTGGTACTTCGCACCGGCGCCGTCGCCCTCGCGCGCGAGGAAACCCATCGCGACGAGCGCGTCGAAGAAGTCGTACCAGCCGCGCGGGTGGAGCTCGAGCTCGCCGCCGAGCTCGGCCGCCGTGAGCTTGCGATCGGCGAGGCGCGTGAACACGCCGAACTCGACCGCGGTGAGGAGGACCTTCGAGGACCAGAACGCGAAGGCGGTCTGCAGGACGGGGGCGACGTCGGGCGCTTGTTGCATGGGCGCGGATGCTCGCCGCGCACTGAGCGCGCGTCAACCTGACGGGGCGGGAGATTCGCGCCTTGGGCGCGCTCGGCTTCAGCGCAGCGCCTGGACCGCGTCGTCGGCGAACGCGAGCAGCTCCGCGAGCGACTCCTCCGTGTGGTCGCCCATGTGCCCGATGCGAAACGTCTTGCCCTTCAAGTCGCCGTAGCCGTCGCCGATCTGGTGGCCCTTCGCCTTGAGCGCGTCGATCAGCTTCGTCACGTCGAGGCCGCCCGATTGGACGCACGAGATCGTGGGGGACTGGAACTCGGGCGCGGGCAGCATGCGCAGGTCGTTCGAGCTCGCCCACGCCTCGGTCTGCTGCTGCATGCGCACGTGCTTGTCGAAGCGCGCCTGCCACGCGGCGGCGCCTGTCTTGCCCTGGTCGCGCTTCGGCAGCGTCACGCCGTTCGTGATGTCCTCGAGCTGCTTCGCGAGCGCGTAGTAGAGCGAGATGCACGGCGTCGCGGGCGTCGCGCGCTGCTCGTGACCCTCGATGATCTTGATCGGGTCGAGGTAGAAGCCGCGCAGCTTCTGCTGCTTCGCCGTGTCGAGGTAGCGCTGCGACGCGCACACGACGCTGATGCCCGGCGGCAGCGCGAACGCCTTCTGCACGCCCGCGAAGCCGAAGTCGAGGCGGTTCCCGTCGAAGTCGACCGGCGCGCCGGCGATGTAGCTCACGAGGTCGACGAGGAAGAGCACGTTCGGGTGCTTCGCGAGCACCTTGGCGATCGATGCGAGCGGCGTGCGCACGCCCGACGACGTCTCGTTCGACACGAGCGTCAGCGCGTCGAACGGACCCTTGTCGGTGAGCAGCTTGTCGACCGCGGCCGGGTCGAACGACTGGCCCATCGGCACCTCGAGCTTGTGCGCGTCCTTCCCGACGAGGCCCGCGATCTCGTACCAGCGCTTGCTGAACGAGCCGTTGACGAGGCAGAGCACCTTCGGACCGACGCCCTTGAGCGCGCTCTCCATCATCCCGGTGGCGCTCGTCGTGTGCACCGCGACGTGCGCCGTCGAGCTCGGCGCGAGGCCGAACGCGAGCTTCAGGCCCGGGTCGAGACGCTCCGTGAGCGCCGTCATCGCCTTCGAGCGGTGCCCGATCATCGGGCGCGCGCATTCGGCGAGGATCTCGGGGCGGACGTGGGTGGGACCGGGGATCCAGAGGAGGTTCTGTGCCATGGTGGTCAGCTCGTGGGGCGCGCGGCGCGGAGGAGCGCCGCGTGTTCGGGTGCGCGGGACAGTGTGGCGATCTCGGCGTCGGAAAGCAGCAGCGGGACGAGGCCCGCGAGGCTCTTCGTCGCGCACGCGACCCGTGCGCGCTCGAACACGGCGGCGCGGCGCACGACGCCGCCGTACGCGACGAAGCGGTCGGCGCCGTCCTCGGCCTCGCCCGCCTCGAGGTCCGTCTGGCCGTCGCCGACGAGCGCCAGGGGACGCGCGGTCTCCGCGGCGCCGAGCGCGCGGAGGACCTGGACCTTGCCGCCGCTCCGCGCGAGCGGCGAGCGCTCGTCGAATCCGGCGTACGCGCCGTCCGCGGCGAAGCGGAGCTCGACGGCGTGGACGTCGACGGCGGGGACGCCGAGCTCGCGTGCGAGCGCGCGCACGGCCGGTGCGACGCCGCCGGAGACGATCACGACGCGCTTTCCGAGCGCCTGCAGCGCGCGCACGAGCTCCTTCGCCTCGGGCACGGCGCGCTCGACGTACTCCGCTCCCAGGCGCTCGACGCGCGCGCGCGTCGGCCGCACGAGCTCGAGGCGCAGGCCGTAGACCGCCTCGAGCGCGAGCGAGCCGTCCATCGCGCGGTTCGTGAGCTCTTCGATGCGCGCGCGCTGCGCGCTGCCGAGCTCCCCGCCGGCGAGTTCGTCGATGCCCTCGATCGCCGACAGCGTCGAGTCGCAGTCGAACACGATCGTGCGGTAGGGCGGGGGCGTGTCGCGGAGCATGTCGAGCACCGGGAGAAGAGGCGCGGACGAGCGAGCTCGGCCGCGGACGGGGCTCAGAGGCGGATGAGCCGCGCGTCGCGCACGGGCTGCAACGTCTTCAACGCGGCGAGCACGGCGGCGGACGGCTCGTCGTAGAGCGCGAGGATGCCCGTCGCGAGCCCGGCGCCCGACGGCGCGAGCTCGACGCGGCGGATGTTGACCTTGTGCTTGCCGAGCTCGGTGCCGAGGAGCCCGACGACGCCGGGCACGTCGGCGTGGCGCGTGATCAGCACCGGCCCCTTCGGATCGAGGTCGAGCTCGAGCTCGTCGAAGCGCGTGATGCGCGGGCTCTGACCGAAGAGCGTGCCCTCGACGAGGTGCGCCGTACCGTCCGTGCTCGTCGCGCGGACGGAGAGGCACGACTGGTAGAGCGCGTGCGCGGCCTCCTTGCGCTCGAAGAGCTGGAGCCCGCGCTCCTTTGCGAGGAGCGGCGCGTTCACGAAGTTCACGCCGTGGTCGTGGTTCTGGCGCAGGACGCTCGAGAGCAGCGCGAGCGGGACGTGGCGGAAGTCCTTCTTCGCGAGCTCGCCGGAGACGGTGAGCTCGAGCTTCGTGATCGGCGCGGTGGCGACCTGCGCCAGGAACGCGCCGAGCTTCTCGGACAGCACGACGTACGGTCCGACCTCGCGTAGGTCCTGCGCGCCGACCGCGGGCACGTTCACGGCGTTGTTCGCGACGCCGTCGAGCAGGAAGTCGGCGATCTGGTGCGCGACGTCGACGGCGACGGCGAGCTGCGCTTCGTTGGACGAGGCGCCGAGGTGCGGCGTGACGATCACGTCGTCCTTGCCGAGCAGCGGGTGGTCCTTCGCCGGCGGCTCTTCGGCGAGCACGTCGAACGCGGCGCCGGCGAGGCGTTTCTCCTCGATCGCCTGCAGCACCGCCGCCTCGTCGACGAGGCCGCCGCGCGCGCAGTTGATCAAGCGCGCGCCCTTCTTCATCGTCGCGATGCGCTCCTTGGACAGCAGGTTCTTCGTGCCGTCGAGCATCGGTACGTGCAGCGTGACGAAGTCGCTCTTCGCGAGCAGCGTGTCGAGGTCGGCGAGTTCGATGCCGGCCATCGGCGCGGCGCCCGAGTTCAGGTACGGATCGTGCGCGAGCACCTTCATCTTGAGGCCGAGCGCGCGGTCCGCGACGACGCGCCCGATGCGCCCGAGACCGATCACGCCGAGCGTCTTGCCCGTGATCTCGGTGCCCATCATGCCCTTCTTGCCCCAGCCGCCCTTCTTCGTCTCGCGGTCCGCCTTCGTGACGTGGCGCGCGAGCGCGAACATCAGCGCGAGGGCGAGCTCCGCCGTCGTCGTCGTGTTGCCCGTCGGCGTGTTCATCACGACGACGCCGCGCGCGCTCGCCGCGTCGCAATCGACGTTGTCGACGCCGACGCCGGCGCGGCCGACGACGCGCAGCGCGGGCGCGGCCTCGATCACGCGGCGCGTGACCTTCGTGGCGGAGCGCACGACGAGCGCGTGGACGTCCTTCACGCGCGCGACGAGCTCGTCCTCCTTCAGGCCGATCGCGACCTCGGGCTCGAAGCCCTTCGACTTGAAGACCTCCATGGCCTGCGGAGCGAGCTCGTCGCAGATCAGGATACGGAAGGACGCGGGGGAGGGGCGGGCGGTGGACATGGCGTGGATCTCGGCCTTTCCGGGAGCATGGAGGCGGCGAAAAGGCCGAGCGTTCTACCGGTCCGAGGGCCGCGTGGGAAGGGGCCGGGCCTCGCGCGGCTCCGATGTCCACCGTGCAGCGGTGTCGCCGGCCGGGCGGGCCCTGTGGCGGCCGCCGAAGCCGCGTCTCCCGCCTCGCGCGCACGATCGCGGGGCGCGCGTCTCACCCGCCCGCGAGCGCGAGCCGGAGCACCGTCTCGAGGTCCTTCGCGCTCGACTTCTCGAGCACCTTCTCGACCGACTTCTTCGCTTCCTTCTCGCTGTAGCCGATCGACACGAGCGCCGCGACGCCGTCTTCGAGCAGCCGCTCCTTGCCGTGCGGCACGAGCACGCCCGACGCTCCCGGCTGCGCCGCCGCCGCGAGCTTCTGCGCCTTGCCGCCGAGGTCGAGCAGGATCTGATTCGCGGTCTTCTGCCCGACGCCCTTCACCTTCACGAGCGCCGCCGCGTCGCCTTGCGCGATCGCGCGCACGAGTTCGTCCTTCGCGATTCCGGAGAGGATCGAGAGCGCCATCACCGGTCCGACGCCGGTGACCGAGAGCAGGAGGCGGAACACCTCGCGCGTCTCGCGGTCGGGGAAGCCGCACAGGATGTGCGCGTCGTCGCGCACGACGAAGTGCGTCCACACGCGCGCGCGCGCCGTTCGCGGCGAAGGTCATCGCGATCGGGACCGCGAGGTCGTACCCGACGCCGTTCACGTCGATCACGAGGCGTCCGGCGGTCTTCGATGCGATCGTGCCTTCGAGGTACTCGTACATGGTCGAGGTGCAGTGCGTGGTGGGGGACGGAGGCGCGGGCGGGGCGCTCGCGGTCCGTGGAGCATCCCACGCGATACGTGGGGATCAAGCCCGCGGTTGCCTGCGCGCGGGGGTGCGGGAGCGCGCGCAGCCTGCGGCGCTCCCCCGCGCGCGGCGGCCCGGAAACGCAGCGCGCGGCGTCCTCGTCGGACACCGCGCGCGTGGGTGCAGCCTTCGAAGGGGCTCAGGCGCCCCTGGGCTTCAGCTTGAGGCCGAGCTCCGCGAGCTTCGCCTTCAACTCCTGCAGCGACGTCTGGCCGAAATTCGGCATGCCCAGGAGCTCGTCCTCGCTGTGCTGCACGACGTCGCCGACGGTCAGGCAGCCCATCGCTTCGACCGTGCGGCGCGCGCGGATCGAGAGCTCGAGCTCGCTGATCGCCTTGTTCATCACCTCGTTGTTGCCGTCGGTGTTGTACCGGCGGCGCGCCGCTTCGATCGACGCGACCGCTTCTTCGCGGGCCATGCCGAGGCGCAGGCCCTTCGAGCCGAGGATCTCCTTGATCTCCGCGAGCGACGTCTCGCCGAAGTTCTTGTACGAGAGCAGCTCCTGCTCCGTCTGCCGGACGAGGTCGCCCAGCGTGAGGATGTTCATCTTGTTGAGGCAGTTGCGCGCGCGCACGGAGAGCTCGAAGTCCGTGATCGGGATGCGGAGGATCTGGTCGAGGCGGTCCTGCTTCCGCTCGAGGTCCTCGTCGTAGTACATGTTCATGCCCGAGCGCGCGTCGTCCATGAAGCGGCGCAGCTTCACGTCGGTCGGATAAGAGCGCAGGGCGGTGTCGAAGCAGGCGGCGGCGTCGTCGTCGCGGCCGAGGTCTTCGAGCAGCATGCCGATGTTGATCAGCACGTTCTTGTCGATCGGGAGCATCGACGCGAGCGTCTGGTAGGCGTTGAGCGCTTCTTCGTCGAGCCCGGCGCGCTCGGACACGTACGCGAGGCGGAACAGATTCGCGCGGTGGGTCGGGTCGAGCTCGCGCGCGGCCGTGTAGTGGTCGAGCGCCTGCTCCCAATCGCGCACGAGCTCGGCGGCGCGCCCGTGGAGGTAGCGACCTTCCGCGCTCGCGTTGAACGCGGCGGAGGACTGCTTGAACGCGGCTTCGAGGTTCGTGAGCGCCTTCTCTTCGTCGCCGGCGGCGAGCTCCATCTCGAGGCGCGCTTCGAGCATCCCGCCGCGCGGACGTGGTTCGTCGGGGTACGCCTTCGAGAGGCGTTCGTAGATCGGGAGCGCGTCCTGCGGACGGCCCATCGACATGCACGCCTTCGCCCGCGTGAAGGACGCGACGTTGTCCTCGGCGTGCTTCGCGAGCAGCTCCGCGCAGCGCGCGTAGTCGCCCGTCATCCAGTAGCCGAGGCCCTTGCGCCGGCCTTCCTCGCCCGCGTCAGGTAGCTGGCCGAGCCGATTCCGGAAGCTCTCCAGGCTGTGACGGCGGCGGAAGATCTCGGGGCGTGCCGCGACGAGCGCGGCGAAGCTCGGGATCGGGCTCGTCAGGATGTCGAAGCCGCTCGATTCGGCGGTGGCGAGGCCTCCGGTCGTCATGGACTCTTCCTTCGTCTATCTGGCTCTGGAGTTGCGGGGCGGGATGCGCGTCGACGGGGGCGCCCAAGGGCGGCCTTCGACCCGTCTCGGACCGGCGCGGGGCCGGGAGAGAAGTGCGCGAGGATAGGGGGCGAGCGGACGGGCGTCAAACGAGGGCGGGCGTCGGTCGGCGCCCGGGCGCGGAGGTCGGCTCGAAGGCGCGACGGAAACCGAGGCGTCGGATCCGGTCGGGGGGCACGGGGAACCGAAGCGTCCTGGCACGTGGGGGACACGTCCGGGTGACGTCAGCCGCGGCCGCACTCGCTCCGCACCCCGCGTCGTGCGCCGGTCGCGAGGCCCGCGCGCCGCGGCCGCGGGCCCGCGCGCAAACCGTGCGAATCCAGCGACTTGAATCGCGCCGCGCGCGCCGCGCTTCCATCGCCTCGCGCGAAGGGATAGATCCGCGTCGTAGCCAGGCGAACGAACGCTCGCCTCACCATGAACTGCATCTTCTGCTCGATCGCGAACGGCACGATCCCCTCGCAGCGCGTCTACGAGGACGAGCTCGTGCTCGCCTTTCGCGATGTCCGGCCGCAGGCTCCCACCCACGTGCTCGTCGTGCCGCGTGCACACGTCGCGTCCTTGTGGGAGCTCGAGGACGAGCGCCTCGCCGGACGTCTGCTCTCCGTCGCAGCGCGCGTCGCGCGCGACGAAAAGCTCGAACAGGGTGGCGCCTCCTCGCGAACACGCGGGAGCACGGCGGCCAGGAGGTCGGGCACCTCCATCTGCACGTGGTGGGCGGAAAACCCCTGGGGCGCATGCTCCCCGGCTGACGTTCGCCGTGCATTCGGATCCACCACACACCACCAAGTCCGAGGGGAACTGGGTTGGACAAACTCGTCATCGAGGGCGGTCATCCGCTCGAAGGCACCGTCACCACCTGTGGCTCGAAGAACGCCGTGCTGCCGATCCTGGCCGCGGGGCTCCTGACGAGCGGCAAGCTGCGCATCACGAACGCACCGAAGCTCTCGGACGTCGACACGATGATGCAGGTCTTGCGCGACATCGAGTGCTCCGCGGAGCGCAACGCCGACGGCGTGATCGAGCTCCAGCCCGGACCGAAGCTCGTCAACGTCGCTGGCTGGGACAACGTGCGCAAGATGCGCGGGTCCGTCGCCGTGCTCGGGCCGCTGCTCGCGCGGACCGGACGGGCGGAGGTCTCGCTCCCCGGCGGCTGCGTGTTCGGCGTGCGGCCGATCGACCTCCACCTGAAGGGGATGGAGGCGCTCGGCGCGCGCGTGAAGATCGAGCACGGCAACGTGATCGCGGAAGCGCCGCGCGGCGGCTTGCGCGGCGCCGAGATGTTTCTCGGGGGCGCGTTCGGAAGCTCCGTGCTCGGCACGGCGAACGTGATGATGGCCGCGGTGCTCGCGAAGGGCCGCACGGTGATCCACGGCGCGGCGTGCGAGCCGGAGGTCGAGGACCTCGGGCACTGCCTCCTCAAGATGGGGGCGAAGATCAAGGGGCTCGGCTCACCGCGCGTCGAGATCGAGGGCGTGTCGCAGCTCGGCGACGCCGAGGTGGCGGTCATCCCCGACCGCATCGAGGCGGGGACGTACGTGATCGCCGGCGCGATGGTCGGTGGGCGCGTGCGCGTCGAGAACTGCCGGCCCGAGCACCTGCGCTGCCTGCTCGACAAGCTGTGGGAGGCGCGCGTGCCGTTCGATGCGGGCGAAGACTGGATCGAGACGCAGCCCTACCACCCGCGCGACCCGGCGCGGCGGCCGCGCTCGACGGACGTCACGACGCTCCCGTACCCGAACTTCCCGACCGACCTGCAGGCGCAGTGGATGGCGCTGATGACGCTGGCGGACGGGATCAGCGTGATCACCGAGGGCATCTACCCCGATCGCTACATGCACATCGCGGAGCTCGCGCGCCTCGGCGCGCAGGTGCGGCGCCAAGGCGCGAGCGCCATCGTGCAGGGCACGCCGCGCTTGTCGGGCGCGCAAGTCATGGCGAGCGACCTGCGCGCGAGCGCGGCGCTGGTGCTGGCGGGCCTCGTCGCGGAAGGAACGACCGAGGTCCACCGCGTGTACCACATCGACCGCGGCTACGAGCGGATCGAGGAGCGCCTGCAGAACCTCGGCGCGAAGATCACGCGCGTGCCGGACGATCAGGCGACGTGACGCGGCGACTCAGGGCACGAACGTGATCGCGATCGCGTTCGTGCGGTTCGAGGTCGCTGCTCCACAGAACGGGGCCGCGTTGCGATAGAAGCCCTGCGCGAAGCGTCGACCTCCGGCCGCGGGAACCCCGAGCCGGAGCGAGATCGAGGGGTCGCCGGGCTCGGGGTACGTGCTCGCGTTGCCGCCGACGGGCTTCGTCGCGATGCGCACGATCGTGCCGGTGACACAGCCCAAGCCGTCGTCGAGCGGGCTCGGCGCGCTCGATGCGTCTCCCGCGTAGAAGACACATCCGTTGCCCGTGAGGCCGGTCGCGTCGAGGCGGAGCGTGTCATTGGACACGCTCGTGTCCCCGCTGCCGACGAGTTCGGCGCCCGCGGCGAACACGGAGTTTGCGCAGCCTCGCCCCGGTGCGCCGTTCGAGCACGGGCAGACGTGGCTCGCGATCCCGTCCGTTCCACAGAAGGCGACGAGCGTCATCGAACGGTCGTGCACGTACACGTCGAACACCCCGTTGCCGTCGAAGGGTGCGAGCTCCGCGGCGCTGGTCGTGAAGGCGATCTGGCGTGCATCGTCGGAGAGGGCGGGCGG
The DNA here is from genome assembly GCA_016714045.1 of Planctomycetota bacterium. GTDB lineage: Bacteria > Planctomycetota > UBA1135 > UBA1135 > JADJNY01. The sequence continues at coordinate 274,245 of JADJNY010000005.1, forward strand.
GAGCGAATCGAACGCGGTCCCCGTCGCCTGCGGCAACCCGGCAGAGTCGACGTTCACGCGGGTGGTCGTCCCGTTCACCACGTCGCGTAGGAAGACGTCGAGCTCGCCGTTCGTGTCGCCGGGCACCAGGTCCGGGGACACACTGGCGAACGCGATGAACGCCCCGTCCGGTGTGATCGCCGGCGCGAACGACGCACCGGTCACGGAGCCGCCTCCCGGTGCCACGTTCACGAGCTGCGTGCTCCCCGTCGTCAGGTCGCGGACGAACACGTCCGCCGACACACCCTGGACGGGCGTCAGGTTCGTCGCCTGGCTGACGAACGCGACGAAGCGTCCGTCGGGCGTGATCGCCGGGCCGCGCGAGTCTCCGTTCGCCGCGGTGCCGCTCATGGAGCGGCTGACGAGGGTCGTCTGGCCGAGGACCATGTCGCGAACGTACACGTCCCAGAAGCCCGAGAACTGGGGAACGATCGCACCGAAGCTGACGAAGGCGACGAAGCGTCCGTCCGCCGAGATCGAAGGCGGCTGCGCTTCGCCGATCTGCCCGTCAGCCACCGCGCCGCGCGGAATGCCCGCGGCGTCGACGCTGACACACGTCGTCGTACCCGCCTGGAGGTCGCGCGCGAACGCGTCCTCGTGCGCGTTCGTGTCGTTCGGCGTCAGGTTCGAAGCCCAACTGACGAACACGACGGTGCGCCCGTCGCGCGAGATCGCGCCGTACGTCGCGAGTTGGTTGCCGGGAACGCCGTTCGAGTCGACGCTGACGAGGGTCGTCGTCTGCGCCACGCGGTCGCGCACGTAGATCTGGTTGATCCCGCTCACGGGGATGGGCGTGAGGTCGGTCGCGCGGCTCGTGAATACGACGTAGCGCCCGTCCGCCGAGATCGAGGGGCGGTAGGAGATGCCGTTGGGGTCGCCGCCAGAGAGGTCGACGCTGATGCGCTCCGTCGTCCGAGCGACACGGTCGCGAAGGTAGACATCGGTGGCCCCGTTTCCGTCACCCGGTACGAGACTCGAGTTCGTGACGAACGCGACGAAGCGTCCATCCGCGCTCATCGAGGGCGCCGACGAGGGCTGGTTGCCCGGCGTCCCCGCGGAGTCGAGCGAGACGATCTCCGTCGATTGTGCGGCGGCCAACGGAAGGAGGGAGACGAACGCCAGGGTCGAGTCGAGGATGCGGGACGTCGACATGGGAACCACCTTCGGAGCAGGGATCGAAATGGACGGCGTTCGAAGCGGCGACGGAACTCGCGAGCGCGTCGCTCTGTGCGCCGGTGTGATGGTTAGCGCGGCCGTCGGGGTGGGTCACGCTGACTTGCGAGAACCCAGGACACCCTCGGCACGGAAGGAAAAGCCGCGACCGCCACACTCGTGGGGGGGGCTTGGCTCCTCGCGGCGCGGGGAGTTGGGAGCTGAGGAACTCGAGGGGCCAGCACGGAGCGGGGGCGCGCCGCGGCCGCCTGACCGAGCGGTGCCGATCCCCACCGAGTGGTGTAGCGTGCTACGACCGTTCCCTGGGGCCGCGGCCGCACTCCAGTGGACGATCCTCCCCTCTGCCGAGAATCGCCGGGCAGCCTGAGCGCCAGCGCGCTCCCCGCGGACCGCTGGCTGCGTGGTTCCAGGGTCGTCGAAACTAGCGTCAGGCGGGTGAGCTCATCACGGCGTCCACACAAGTTGGAGGCCGTTGGAGAAGTTGAACGTGCTCGGCGTGCAGTAGTTCAGGTTGTTGCGGTAGTACGCCGTGTAGTAGCGCGTGCCTCCGAGCGCGGGAATCTGGCCGCGCACGGAGACGCGTTGCTGGCCGGGACCGGGCAGGAACGACGCGCCGCCCTGCGAGGGGCGGGTGCCGAGACGGATGATGAAGCCCGACACGCAGGTGAGGCCGTCGCCGAACACGGTGCCAAGTCCGCCGTTTACGGAGAGTGTTCCCTGGAGGTAGAGCGACGTCGTCAGCGGCGTGGTGCCCGAGAGCCGCAGCACGATCGAATCGGCGCTGATGCGCGGTTGTCCGGTCGCGATGAGACGCGCTCCCGTGCCGGATGAGTTCAGGCAGCCGGCCTGTCCTCCCGCGGGGCTGTCGTTCCCGCACGGACAGGCCGTGCCGCTCCCATCGCCGAAACAGAACGGAGTGCCCGCGGGCGCTTCGCACTCGTCCGGGATCCCGTTCGTGTTCGCGTCCTGGCTGAAGGCCGTCGCGATGTCGCACTCGTCGGGGATCGCGTTCGCGTTGCAGTCGAGGCTCGTGAACGCGCCGAGGTCGCAGACGTCGGGCACCTGGTTCCCGTTGCAGTCGACCTGGCATTCGTCCGGAACGGAGTTGCCGTCGCAGTCGAGGCTCGTCCCTGCGGTGAGGTCGCAGGCGTCGGGGATCTGATTCGCGTTGCAGTCGACCTGGCACTCGTCGGGGACGAGGTTCGCGTCGCAATCGAGGCTCGTGCCCGCGGCGAGGTCGCATGAGTCGAGCACGCCGTTGGCGTTGCAGTCCACGGCGCTCCCGGCGGCGAGGTCGCACGCGTCCGGGATCCCGTTGCCGTTGCAGTCCGTCGTCGGTTCGCAGGCATCGGGCACGCCGTTCGGGGTGCAACTCGGCGGGTTCATGCCGTACTGATCCGACGCGCCGGCGAGGATCTCGCAGAAGTTGGGGACGCCGTTCGTGTCGCAGTCAGGCGACGCCTCGCACGCATCGGGGATGCCGTTCGGCACGCAGACGCTGGGGGAGAGGCCGTAGAGGTCGCTCGCGCCGGCCGCGATCTCGCAAAAGTCTGGGATGCCGTCCGCGTCGCAGTCGGGGGCGGCCTCGCACGCGTCGGGGACGCCGTTGGGGAGGCAGGTGTTCGGCGCAAGGCCGTAGCGGTCCGGCAACCCGGCGGCGAGGTCGCAGATGTCCGGGATCCCGTTCGCGTTGCAGTCGACCTCGGTGCCCGCCGCGATGTCGCAGGAGTCCGGGATCGAGTTGAAGTTGCAGTCCGCCGCGACGCCGGTCGCGAGGTCGCACTCGTCCGGCCGCCCATTCACGTTGCAGTCCGGCGACGTCCCCGCCGCGACGTCACACGAGTCGGGGACGAAGTTCTGGTTGCAGTCCGTGGAGACACCCGCGGCGATGTCGCAGCCATCGGGGGCTCCATTGGAATTGCAGTCCGGTGTGGCTCCCGTCGAGACATCGCAAGAATCCAACGTGCCATTGAAAGTGCAGTCGGGGGCACCGAGGGCCAGTTGGCAGTCATCGGGGAACTGGTTCCCATCGCAGTCCGCGGAGGTGCCTGAGGAAATGTCCTGATCGTCCGGAATGCCATTCGCGTTGCAATCCCAACCGAAGTAGCCCTGGCGGTGGATCCCGACACGTCCATCACCTCGATCGAATACGACCAGGTCCAGCAGTGGATTACCGTCCATGTGAGCCGTGATCAGGTCCGTCGCCCAAGGACCCGCATAGTAGGAGTGAATGTCGCTGAACCCTGCCGCCCCATCACCTTGCAAGACCTGGATGAGCGCCCCACTTCCCCCACATGCGATCAGGTCCGAGTTCCCGTCCAGATCGAGATCCCGCAATCTGAGCCGAGAAATCCCGCCGAAGAGAGTAACCGGTGGAAGAGTCGTGAAGCCCCCAGAGGCCGTGCCCATCAGGCGGGCGACGTTGCCTGAGTTCGTGTTGGCGACGTAGATGTCGGCTCGGCCATCGTTGTTCATGTCACCGACAGCCAAGCCCAACGGGAAGGCCCCGCCCGAACTCAGCGGCGGCTGGGACGAAAAGACCCCGAGCCCGTTGTTTGTGAATACGCTGATCGTGCCGCTGGACGAGGCATTGCAGCAGCAGACGTCAATCCAACCATCTTGATTGACGTCTGCTGCGACCACTTCGGCTGGCGCAGCACCCGTCGCAAGTGACGCGATCTGCGTGAATCCACCGAGCCCATTGCCTGCGAACACCCTGATCAGGTTCTGCGAGATGATGGTCACTGCGAAGTCCAGGTTCCCATCTGAGTTGAAATCGGCAGCATCCATGAAGTTGGGCGTGCTGCCGACGTTGATGGAAGTGGGGCTTCCGAACCCGCCGGTCCCAGTGCCCGGAAAGAGCTGTACGGAGCTGCTCGAGGCGGAGGAGACGAGCAGGTCTACGGTGCCGTTGCCGTCGATCAGGCCAAACTCGACGGACTTAGGCTGAGGCAGGGTGTTGAGCGTAGTGGTCAAGACCGCATTGCCACTCCCGTCACCGAGCATGACGCTCACGGTGCTGGATGTTTGGTTCGAGCAGGCGATGTCGACCTTGCCATCGCCATTGATGTCTGCAACTGTTCCGTACTTCTCACCGCTCCCGACGCCAATCGTGGAAGCCCTGCCGAAGGTCCCATCTCCGACGCCGAAGTTGACTCCGACATAGCTCGTGCCCGAGTTCGCGATGGCCAAGTCAAGCCTCCCGTCCAGATTGAAGTCGGCACTGGCCACGGCTCGCGGTGCAGTCGATGCGGGATACACCGTAGGCGTGGAGAAGCCGGACGGAAGGAATCCGAGCAGCACCGAATAGGACCTCGCGCTTGGAGTGGCGACGACGACATCCAGGACGCCATCGGTGTTGAAGTCGCCCAACTCCAGGCACTCGGGGCTGGACCCGAGCGCAAAGTGAGTCGGACTTCCGAATCCACCCAGCCCGTTGCCTAGCAAGGTTGCAACACTGCTCGACCCGGCAACGGCTACGACTAGGTCCAGAGATCCACTGTTGTCGATGTCACGAAGTGCGACGCAACGTGGGTTGCTGCCGGTCGCGAACGAGGTCGATGGCGAGAAGGCGCCGAGGCCGTTGCCGAGCAGGATCGAGATACTCCCGACTCCAGAGCAAGCCACAGCCAGGTCCACGTGCGAGTCCCCGTTCACGTCTGCTGCCGCAGCGGATGTCGGGGCGGCACCTACGGGGTAGTTGACGGCGCTGGCGAAGTTCCCGGTGCCGAGGCCCGCCAGGATGGATATGGACGAGGAGCCCTCGTTCGCGCAAGCCAGGTCCAGATGAGCGTCCGGGTTGAAATGGCCGGCAACGCACCACGAGGGTTGTGATCCGACATTGAGAGTGAACGTTCCGAGGAAGCCGCTGACACCGTCGCCGAGTTTGACGGTGATCGTCCCGGATCGGTTGACGACGGCGAGGTCCGCCTTCGTGTCACCGTTGAAGTCGGCTGCGCAGACGTGCACAGGCGAGCTTCCGAACGATGTGATCACAGGTGCCGAGAAGTTCCCGAGTGGCCCCCCGAGGTGCAGGCTGACGTTCGCCGCCCCTGCATTCACGCAAGCCAGGTCAGGGAAGGCATCACCATTGAAGTTCAGGCCGATCGGGAAGTGGGCTCCGCTGCCACTCAACACCATCTCTCCTGGGAAGCGAGGGTTGCCGGTCTGGGCGTGGAGATGCGGAGCTACCGCGGTGCACGCTGCGAGCAGGACGAGGAATGTGGCGCGAGTCATGGGCTTGAACTCCAAGCGAAGCGGCAGGCACTTCGGCACGAGATGCCGGACCACGCGTTGTCGGTCGGGGAGGGGATGCGGGGCCGGCTGAGATTCGAATTGTGCACGGATTGTGCTCGCTTCCAGCCCTCGAGGGTAGTCCTGGTCTCGGGGATAGGAACACCGGCAGACACCCCGCCCTTGTGCTCCTGGCGTTCCAGCGGTCTCATGATCTCGCTCCCCGGTCCGGCGGCACCGGAGGAGCGTGGCAGCTCGCCCGCCGTGGTTCTCGTGAGAGAAGGAACGCTCATGAACTCGATGCAGGAACTCTCCGCTCGTCTCCAGCAGGTCGAACGCTCGAACCGCCGCATGAAGCTCTTCGGCGGGCTCGGCCTGGCACTCTGTCTCGTCGGTTTCGCCGCGCCGAAGGTCTGCGACGTCGTCACGGGCGAGCGCCTCGTGCTCCACGACGAGAGCGGCCGCACGCGCGTCTCGATCGACGCCTACCGCACCTCGCAGCCCGCCGTGCAGTTCACCTCGTCGACGGGCAAGGTCGTCGGCACGCTCGCTGTGAACGACGACGGCATCGCGAGCCTCACGCTCTTCGACGCGAAGGGCGTCAAGCGCGGCACCTACCAGTGGGGCAAGGAGCCGGAGACGCCGACGCAGCCCGAGCCGCAGCGCAAGACGGACACGGTGTCGATGGCGCGCTGACGCGCGCTTCGATGCCGGCCCGCTGAGGGTGGACGAGCGAGACGATCGTTGCGCGCGCTTCCACCCGACTCGGCAAGAAGACACGGACCCGCCGGGCTTGGCCCAGCGGGTCCGTGCGCTTCGAGGAGGGAGGAGGAGTCGTTCCCGGCACGCCTCGAACGCGCCGGGCACGTCGTCACGGGGCGAGCCCGCCGTCCGGGCGCGGCTTGGGGCGCACGATCGGCGCGAGCGCGGCGAGCGGTTCGCTCGGCGACTCCCCGCGCGCGTTCGTGCGTCGTGAGTCCGCTGTCGTCCGCGGCTCAGGTCCGACTTCGCCGTGGGTACCGCTCGATCCCGGCGGCGTCGGAGCACTCGGCAGCGTGCCCGCGGCTTCGTCGTCGCGCCTCGACCCGCGCGTCACCCACATCGACGCGCCGACCGAGATCCCGAGCAGGAGCGCGATCACGCCGAGCGACACGCCGACCGGCACCTTGTACACGTCGACGATCGCCATCTTCGTGCCGACGAAGATCAGGACGCCGGCGAGGCCGACCTTCAGGTAGCGGAACTTGTCGACGACGCCCGCGAGCAGGAAGTAGAGCGAGCGCAGGCCCAGGATCGCGAAGATGTTCGACGTGAACACGAGGAACGGGTCGCTCGTGATCGCGTAGATCGCCGGGATCGAGTCGATCGCGAAGACGACGTCCGTGAACTCGACCGCGAGGAGCGCGAGGAAGAGCGGCGTCGCGAAGAGCTTGCCCTTCTCGCGCACGAAGAAGCTCTCGCAGGTCGTGTCCTGCTTGACGGGGACGAAGCGCATCACGAAGCGGATGATCGGGTTCTTGCCCGGATCGGACTGGCCCGAGCGCTGCAGGAGCAGCTTGACGCCCGTCACGATCAGGATCCCGCCGAACACGTAGATCGCCCAGTGGAACTGCTGCAGGAACGCCCCGCCCAGCAGGACGAAGATCGCGCGCAGGACGAGCGCTCCGAGGATGCCCCAGAACAGCACGCGGTGCTGGAACGCCTGGGGGATCGCGAAGTACGAGAAGATGACGACGAAGACGAAGATGTTGTCGACGGAGAGCGCCTTCTCGATCAGATAGCCCGTCGTGAACTCGAGCGCCGCGCGTTCGCCGGCGAACCACCACAGGCCGGCGTTGAAGACGAGCGCCAGCGCGACCCAGACGCCGCTCCAGATCGCCGCCTCCTTCACGGTGACGGTGTGCGCCTTGCGATGGAACACGCCGAGGTCGAGCGCGAGCATCGCGAGGACGAAGAGGATGAAGCCGCCCCAGAGCAGCGGGCTGCCGATGGTGTCGAAGGTCATGGTCGTGTCGTCGTGAACGGTAGAGAGGTGAGACGGAACGGGCGCGTCGAACGCGAGACTCGGCGCCGCCCGCCCGGGCGCGGCGCCGAATCGTCGTCGGGATCAGCTCGCGGGGAACGCGGCGCCGTCGTCGAAGCCGCGCTGTCGGCGGCGTTCGACCCGGCGCTTGACGATGCGCTCGACCGCGCGTGCGCTGCGCTGAGCGGCCGAATCGACCGCGGCGAGGACGTCGCTCGAGAGGTGCTCGACGAGGATTCGCCCGCGGCGGGCGAGCGCGATGTCGATGCGGCAGCGCTTGTCCGTGCCGCCGCGCGGCCGTTCTCGTCGGCGAGGAGCACACGAACGGTCCGGACGCGCGGGTGGAAGCGCGCCAGGGCGAACGCGAGCCGCCGGTGGACATGGACGAGGAGTTCCTGGGTGGGGACGAGGCCGCGGGTGCGTAGATGGATCTGCATGTCGTTCTCCTTGCGGGACGGGTTGTCGTCCGCGGAGAAGACTACGCTGGACAATCCACGCGACGAGTCGAAAGATACGCACGGACACTGCTAGAAAAACGAACGAAGGAATCGCATGTCCTCGCTCAACTATCACCATCTCCTCTACTTCCGCGCCGTGGCGCGCGAGGGCGGCGTCCTGCGCGCGAGCGAGCGCCTGCACCTGTCCGCATCGGCGATCAGCTCCCAGGTGAAACAGCTCGAACGCCGCCTCGGCACGCCGCTCCTGCGCAAGACCGGGCGCCGCGTCGAGCCCACCGAGGCCGGACGGATCGTGCTCGGGTACGCGGACGAGATCCACGGCCTCGGCACCGAGCTCGTCGACGTCGTCCGCGGCCGTGTTCCGTCCCGCGGCGTGCGCCTGCGGGTCGGAGTCGCCGACGTCGTGCCGAAGCTCGTCGCGCGCGAGCTCTTGGAACCCGCCTTCACGCTCGCCGAGCCCGTGCAGCTCTCCGTGCGCGAAGATCGTCCCGCGTCGCTCTTCTCCGAGCTCGCGGGGCACGATCTCGACGTCGTACTCTCGGACGCCCCGTTGCCGGACGGCGCGCGACTGAAGGCGTTCAGTCACTTGCTCGGCGAGAGCGGCATCACGCTGCTCGCGGAGCGCAAGCTCGCGGAGCGACTGCGCCCGCGCTTTCCCGCGTCGCTCGAGGACGCCCCGATGCTCGTGCCGGCGCCGCACACCGCGCTCCGGCGCGCGCTGGAATCCTGGTGGGACGAGCGCGACGTCGCGCCCCGCATCGTGGGGGAGTTCGACGATAGCGCGCTCTTGAAGGCGTTCGGGCAGGCCGGCCACGGCGTCTTCGCGGTCCCCACGGTGATCGAGGATCAGGTCCGCGAGCAGCACGCCGTGAGCGTGGTCGGCCGCATCCCCGAGGTCGTCGAGCGGTTCTACGCGATCTCGCCCGAGCGCCGCATCCGCCACCCGGCCGTGCTCGCGATCACGCGACAGGCGCGGAAGACGCTCTTTCACTGACCTTCGAAGCACGCGCGTGCGCTCCGTCGCGGCCCTTCCTTCGTGATCGCTCCATCCGGCGATGGCGCCCCGGTCGAAGCGCCGTCCCGCCGCACGCGCCGACGTACCGCGCCCAGTGCCGAGCCCACCGAGACGCCGGGACGAAACGACCGGGCCGGACCTCGCGGCCCGGCCCGTTTGCGTTCCGTCGTCCCTCGAGCGTCGGGCGCTCGAGCGACTCCGCGCGCGTGACTAGGGGATCCAGGTCACGGCGACGCCGTTCGTGCGGTTGCTCGTCGCCGGCGGGCAGAACGCCGCCGAGGCGTTGCGGTAGAAGCACTGGTAGTACCGCGTCGCGCCGATCGGCGGGATGGCGCCGCGGATCGAGATCAGCGGGTCGCTGCCTTGCGGGAAGCTCGACGTGCTCGCGATGACGGGCTTCGTGCCCAGACGGATCACCGAGCCGCCGACGCAACCGATCCCGTCGTCGACGATCACGGGCGGGAACGTGGCCGTGCCCTGGAAGAACACGCAGGTGGCGCCCGTCATGCTGGTCGCGTTCAAGATCAGCGTGTCGGCCGAGACCTTCGCGAGACCCGTGCCGTAGAGCAGCGCACCGGTCGTGAAGGCCGAGTTGCGGCAGCCGTGACCCGGTGCGCCGTTGTTCGCGCACGGGCAGGGGATCTGACTGCCGTCGCCGAAGCAGAAGCCGATGAGCCCTTCACACTCGTCGGGGACGCCGTTCAGGTTCACGTCCGGGCTCGTTGCGAACGTGATGTCGCACGAGTCGGGGGTGCCGTTGTTGTTGCAGTCCGGCTCTCCCTCGCACGCGTCGCCGATCGAGTCACCGTCGCAGTCGTCCTGCAGCGGGTTGGGCACCAGCGGGCAGTTGTCGCAGACGTCGCCGAAGCCGTCGCCGTCCGCGTTCGCCTGATCGGCGTTCGGGTCCGTGGGGCAATTGTCGAAGCAGTCGGCCACGTTGTCGCCGTCCGCGTCGAAGCCCTCGTCGGTCGATGCATCGCAGTCGTTGTCGATGCCGTCGCAGAGCTCCGTGGCCGCGGGGTTGATGGCCGCGCTCGCGTCGTTGCAGTCGGTGCCGTTCGCCACGAAGCCGCTCGGGGCCGAGCACGCGAGCACCGTGATGCCCGCGTCACCGAACCCGTCGCCGTCCGCATCGCGGTAGAACGTCAGCTGCACGCCCTCGTCGACGAACGTGTCGCAGTCGTCGTCGATGAGGTTGCACACCTCCGTCGCCGCGGGGTTGACCGCCGCGTTCGTGTCGTTGCAGTCCGTGTTGTCCGGCACGAAGCCCGAGGGCTGCGCGCAGGCGAGGACGGACGCGTTCGGGTTGCCGAACGTGTCGCCGTCCGGGTCGGCGAAGAAGGTCAGCTGGAGGCCTTCGTCGACCGCGACGTCGCAGTCGTCGTCGATGCCGTTGCAGACTTCGGTCGCGCTCGGGTTGACGGCGGCGTTGCCGTCGTCACAGTCCGTGGCGTTCGTCACGAGGCCCGGACCGCCGCACGAGACCGAGCCCGTGCCCGCGCCGAACGTGTCGCCATCCGCGTCCGCGTAGAACGTCGTCGGAGCCGTGAGGGCCGGGTTCGTCGGGCAGCCGTCGAAGCAGTCGGGCGTCAGGTCGCCGTCCGTGTCGACGAGCGTCTGCGACCACGTGATCGTGAAGCCCTGACCGCCGCCGGCGCCCGTGATCGTCTGCGCGCCCGACGTCGCCACGCGCACGAGGTAGGTCGTGCCCGCGGTCGCCGCGAACGTGGTCTGGGAACCCGGAGCGCACCCGACGGGGCCGTCGTTGTTGCACGTGCCCACGATCTCGTTCGACAGCGCGCCGGACGGGCAGGCGGAGTAGACGGAGAGGACCGTGTTCCACGCGCCGCACGTGTCCAGGGTGATGGGACCGTCGCAGACCGCCGTCCACGAGTACCAGACATCCCAGAGCGTGTAAGTGGGTGCGCAGGTGGCGAGCCCGACCGACGTGAGCGTCGAGTTGTCCCCCGTCGCGCCGGCGAGCGTACCCGCGAGGGATCCGCTCGTGCCCGTGAGGACCGTTGCGTTCGAGCACAGGTCGTTCGACGGAGTCGGGTCGCAGGTCACGTTCAGCGTGAACGTCCCCGTCGACGTCGCGCCGAAGCCGTGGACGAGGACGAAGTAGTCCTGTCCGCCGTTCGCCTGCCACGCGACCTTGGAGTGGAACGGAGTGCCCTGCGCGTCGTCGTTGACGGTGACGCAGGTGAGCGCACCGCACGCGCCCGTGAACACGGTGAGCGACGTGTCGTAGGCGGCCGTCGCCGTGTCCGCGTACACCGTCTGGCTCGACGGGACGTTCACGCGGTACCAGACGCCGGGCGAGTCGACGACCAGGTTCTGACCCGACTCACCGCCGCCGGGGCCGGTGCACGAGGAGCCGCCGATCGGCGCGAGCTCGTTCGTGGCCCCGACCGTCGTGCCCGCGGTCTGCGACGGGCAAGCGACGCTCAGCGCGCCGCAGCAGTTGTCGTTGAACGCGGTGACGATGCGCAGGACGAACGCGCCGCCCGAACCGAGGCCCTTGTCGGACACGCGCACGCGCCACGTGCCCGCCGCGAGCGTGACCGGACCGATCGACGACGCCGGAGCGGTCGCGAAGCAGCCGGTCCCGTCGTCGTTGCACGCGGTCTCTGCCGCGCCGCACGCGCTGTAGAGCGTGAGCACGGTGTCGATCGTCGAACCGAGCGTGTCGAGCTCGAGCGTCGTCGCGGAGGCCAGGGTGAACTGGTACCAGACGTCGCGCCCCGCGGGATCGCAGCTCGAGCTGGCATCGTTCGTCGCGTTCTGCGTCGAGCCGTTCGTCGTCGACGGAACGGCGACGACGGTCGCCGCACCGCAGGCGTCGTTGGCCGGCGGTTCGGCGAGACGAGCGCGCAGCTCGTACCCGATGCTCAGGCCGCCCACGGCTTCACCGCCGAAGGTCCCGGCGTTCCCGTTGACCGCGAGCACGCGCAGGGCGTAGCTCGTTCCGGCCGTGACGGCGAAGGTGAGCGTGCCCGTCGAGCACCGCGCGACGATGCCCGTCGTGGTGCGGACGGTCGACGGACACACGCCGCCGGGCGAGAGCTCGTGGAGCTCGCAGAGCGCCCCGACCTGCGTCTTCAGCGTGACGGAGAGCGTGTCCGTGACCGACGCCGTGAAGCGGTACCAGTCCGAGTCGCGCTGGTTGCCGTACCCGCGCGCTTGACCGCGCACCGCGGCCTGCGCCGCCGGGTACACCGGGACGGTCAGCGGAGTGAACAGGTTCGGCGAGCTGCCGCACCCGTCGTTCGTCGCGAGGCCGTAGGCGGCCTCGGTCTCGAGCTTGGGCAGGAGCAGGTCGACGGCGCAGATCGTCGTCGGCGCGGCGCCCGTGCACGGCGTGCCGCCGTCGGTGATCGCGAGGGTCGTCGCGAGCGTCGAGGCGGAGGGGGAGAACGTCGCCACCCAGACGTAGTAGGTCGCGCCCGAGACCGAGCACCACGCCGCCGAACCCGCGGAGCCCGTGCACGCGGGACCGGCATCGTCGCCTTGCGCGACGACCGAGAGCCCGTCGCACGTGCCCGTGAGCACTTCGATCACGGTGTCCGTCGTCGAAGCGCACAACGAGGCGGTCATCGTGTTGCCCGTGCCCGTGACGCGGTACCAGACGCCGCGCTTGCTGGTCATCGCGGCCGCGGTGGGGGTGGTGCCGAGCGCCACGAACGGGTTCGACTCGACCGTGGCGCCGGTGAGCGCGACCGGAGCGCTCGCCGGGAACGGTCCCGGGATGAGCGTCGCCGTCGCGCAATTGTCGTTGTCGGGCGCGGTGCTCGGCGTGACGAGCACGCCACAGAGGCTCGCGCCGCTCTGCGCGCCGTTCGTGTACGTGACGGGGAGGTGGAAGCTGCCTGCCGCCACCGCGCCGATCACGACGTTCGCGCAGTAGACGCCGTCGCCCGCGGCCTGGTCCGGCGCGACGCCGTCGTCGAGCAGCGTCACGCTGGCCGGACCACCGATCGCCGTCGCGTTCGCGACGAGGGTCGCGCCGAGCAGCTCGCTCGCCGTCCCGCAGGCGTACACGGTCGCCGTCAGGCGCAGCGTGTTGCCCGGCTCGCCGATGTACGGCTCCGCGTAGGCCGCGCCCGTGATGCCGTTCGCCGCGGCCACCGTCGTGTTGCGCGGCTGGGGCGCGCCCACGGCGAAGTCGGCGTTGTTGTCGTTCGAGTCCTGACCGCCGCAACCCAGGCGGACGAGCGCCGTGTGCGTCGTCAGCGCGGGAGCGTTGTCCCCCGTGACGCCGCCCGCCTGCGGCTCGCGCGCGTTCGCGGTCGTGCCGTAGCCGACGAAGTCGACCACCGAAACGCCCGTCGGGTTCGCACCGGTCAGCGCGGTCGTCGAACTGCACAGCGCGATCTTGCCGTCGGACGTGCCGAGGTCGATCGTGCCCGTCGCGTCCGGAGTCGGCAGGTTGATCGCCTGGCCCGCGACGAGCGTCGTCGTCGCGGCCTGCTGGACGAGCAGGTACTGGCCCGGGGCGAGGTTCGCCGCCGGGAGGTTCGTCACGGACCACGTGCCGGTGCCCGTGGCGGCGAGGAACTGCACCGATCAGCCCGTGAGGTTCTGGGAGAGCGTGCCGCCGTTGTGAAGCTCGATGAAGTCCTGGCGGTACACGGTGCCCGTGTTGCCGCCGCCGCCGTAGACCTGGCTGATGCGCACCTGCGGCGAGCCCACCGTCACGGTGTGGCTGCACGTCGTGGAGTTGCCGCAGCCGTCCGTCGCCGTCCAGACGACGGTCGTCGTGCCGACCGGGTACGTGCCCGAGGCGTTGCTCGTCCCGTTGAACGAGTTCGTGAGCGTGATCGGACCGGGGCAGTCGTCGGAGACCGTCGGCGCCGGCACCGTCACCGCGGTCGGCACGGTCGAGATCACGGTGCTGTTCGACGGGCACGTGAGCGAAGGCGGCGTGCCGTCGATGCGCGTGGTGTAGACGGCCGAGGCCGAGTTCCCGGCGCCGTCCGTGTAGGTCACGGTGACGATCGCGGAACACGTGCCGACCGTGGTGACCGTCGGTGCGCCGGGGATTCCGGTGCACGCGTCGGTCGCGCTCGTGGCGAGGAGCGCCGCGACGCTCGCGGTCGAGGCCGACGAGTAGCAGCTCGCGATCGAGCCCGGCGTCACCGTCGGGGGTGTCGTGTCGAGCGCCGTGAAGCTCGTCGTGCACGTCGCGACGTTCCCGCCGACGTCCGTCACCGTGACGAGCACGGGATGGGTCCCGAGACCGACCAGCGTGCCGGCGACCGGCGACTGCACGATCGAGAAGCCGCAGTTGTCCGAGGCGGCCGTCCCGGCCGTGAAGTCGGGCACGGGCGCGAGGCAGCTCGCGTTGACCGAGCCGGACTGCGCCGGTGCGCAGCTCGTGATCACGGGCGGCGTGGAGTCGATCCCGTTGAGCACCGTCGCGGAGGTCGACGCCGTCGAGCCGTTCGCGTCGGTCACCGTCACGGAATAGGTGCCAGCGAGGAGACCGGCGAGGTCCTCCGTCGTCGCCCCGTTCGACCACAGGAAGGCGTAGGGCGGGGTTCCGCCGCTCGGCGTGACGTCGATTGCTCCGTCCGACCCGCCGGGGCAGGTCGTGTTCGTCACGGTCGTGACGGTCACGAACACCGGCGTGCCCGTGCACGACGTGATCACCGGCTGGAAGCCCGGCGTGCCCGGAGCGATGTCCGTGCCGGAGACGAGCCACGGCGAGTAGAGGACGATGCCCGAGATCTGCGGAGCGATCGCGCCGCTCGCCGGCGAGCCGAACCAGTTGCATTCCGCGTGCACGGACCGCGTCGGGTCCTGGTTGTCGATCGCGAAGCCGGCCGAGCCGGTGATGCTGCTGTCGTGGACCTCGAGCTGGTCGTCACCGGTCGTGCCCACGGCCGCGATGCCCGTGCCGCAGCCGGAGATGTCGGCGTTCGTGACGGTCACCATGACGGTCGCGCCGTTCGTGTTCGACGCGGAGTCCTCGACGAGGACGCCCTCGAGCGCCGCACCGACGATGGTCACCTCGTGCAGGAGGTACGTGCTCGCGAGCGCGTCCCCAAAGTTGTCGAAGTTCGTGGCGACGATGCCCTGCTGTCCGCCGGTCACCGTGCCGCCTTCCACGCTGACGGTGCCCGTGGTCGGGCAGTTCCACAGCGTGTACCCGCGCTCGTAGTCGGTGATCGAGTTGCCGGAGATGGAGAGCGAGACGGCGCTCTGCATGCTCCAGACCTCGATCCCGTTGCTGCCTGCCCCGCTGGGCGACAGATTCGAGAGCAGGTTGTCGTGCACCTGCCACGTCGAGGCACCCGAGTAGTGCAGGTTGACGAGGATGCCGCCGACGTCGGAGTAGGTCGCGTCACCCGCGATCACCTGCGTCGCCGACGTGATCACGTTGTTCGAGATCGTCGCCGCCGCGCCGGGCGGCTTCGGCTGGTAGAAGTTGTTCGTCTGCACGCCGCGCCACGCGTTGACGATGCAGTTGTCCTCGATCGCCGCGTAGTAGTCGTCGTAGACGAGGACGCCCGCCCAGTAGGGGACGTTGTCGATCCGGTTGTTCCGGACCTGGCCCGCCTTGGCCGTGCTCCCCGTGGAGCCGAGCGCGACACCGAACTGGAAGATGTTCCGGACGATGCTGTTCTGGACGACGAGGCCGTCCGTCGGCATCAGATCCTGCGTGTAGACACCGATGTCGACGTCGGGGTTCGCGCCGTTCGCGGTGAACGGCGACGTGAGCACGGGGTTGTCCCCGTCGAGCTCGACGCCGTCGATCGTGACGTCGGGCGCGCTGACGACGACGAAGAGCGTCGTCCCCGCGAGCGTCGCCGTCCCGCTGTCGGGCCGGATCACGCTCTCCTGAGAGCGGGAGCCCGAGCACGGATCGACGCCCGCGTTCGCGCCGAGGAGCGAGAGCGACTTGTCGAGCTCCGGCTTCTCGAGGAACGTCCCCGGCTGCAGATGGACCACGCGCGCGCCGCCCGTGAGGGCGCCGTCGGCGAGGAGCGCGATCGCCTCTTCGATGCGACCGCTCGAGCCGACCTGGGCGAGCTCGTCGCTGGCGGTGAGAGAGGAGCGATCGCCCTGGAAGCCGTGGATGCCGAAGCCGGAGCTGACGTCGGTGTCGAGGCCGGAGTCGAGGAGCGGCGTGAGGTCGAAGTTGGCCGAAGCCGGACCCGCGACGTCGGGTTGTCCGCCCGGCGCGACGGCGGAGCCGCCGAAGGCGAGCGGGATCTGCGCGGCGTAGCCCGGCTCGGCCGAGTTCGCGTTCGTGATCACGGGGTTGGAGGTGCCGAGCCAGTTGGCGCCGAAGTCCTTGAGGTTCGTGCCGGGCGCGGGGAGCGCTCCACCGGCCTGACGATCGACGATCTGGCCGTACCAGTTGCCGGCGATCGAGTTGCCGGAGAAGACGCCGTTGAGCGCGGTCTGCGGCGGCGAGTTCGTGCCGCTGCTCGCGTCGAGGAACAGCACGCCGACGGTCCAGTTGTCCGTGATCTGGTTCTCGACCACGGTCAGGTTGTCGGTGACGTTGCGCATCAAGAGCCCGGTGCGGTTGAAGTCGAGCACGTTGTTGCGCACGACGCAGCCGCTGGTGTTGTTGATGTCGATGGCGGTGCGGTTGCCGGTCAGGGTGCAGTTCTGCACCGTGCCCGCGTTGCCGCCGGCGATCGAGACGCCGGCCGAGTTGAGCGCGAGGTTCCACTGCGCGACGTTGTTGCCCTCGCGCGTGATCGTGAAGCCGTCGAGCAGGATGCCCGGCGCGCCGAACGCGAAGGTCGAGCCCGAGCCGCCGATCGGACCGCTGACGACCGAGAGGCCCGCGCCCGCGCCGAGCACGGACAAGGTCCTCGTGATCGAGACGTCCTCGTCGTACGCGCCCGCGGCCACGTTCACCGTGCCGAGGGACGGGACGGCGTCGATGGCGCCCTGGATCGTCGCGAACGCGTCACAGCCGATCGTGTGGAGCGGTCCTCCGCCGCCGAACGGGAACGCGACGGTGGTGCCGGGGAGCGCCCCGACGTAGTCGTCGTCGACGTAGACCACGCTCGGCGTCGAACCGATCGTGAGCGCGGCACTCGCCGACGCCGGCGTCGCACAGGGCGCCGTCGCAGCCGCCGTCAGCGTGAGCGAGACGGAGCCCGCGGAGACGTCGGCGAGGCTCGGCGTGTACGTGGTGCTCGCGGCGGCGGCGTTCGCGAACGTGCCGGAGCCGCTGGTACTCCAGAGGCCCGCGCTCGCCGCGCTCACGGAGCCCGCGATCGAGACGGGCACCTGGTTGCACGTCGTGTACGGCCCGCCCGCGTTCGCGGTCGGCGGCGCCTGCACGGTCACCGTGACGCTCGCGCACGCGCTCGAGCCGCACGCGTTCGTCCAGCGCGCGAAGTACGTCGTGTCCACGGTCGGAGCGGGAAGCACGAGCGGATCACCCGTGCCCACCGGCGTTCCGCCGCACGCGCCCGTGAACCACTCGAGCGTCGCGCCCGAGCCGCCGACGGCCGAGAGGGAGATCGTCCCGCCCACGCCGAAGCACACCACCGCGGGGCTGGACGCCGCGCTCGTCGGCGCGATCGGCAGCGGGGAGACGCTCAGCGCGACCGCGGTGCTCGTCAGCGAGCCGCACGCGTTCGTGACGACGACGTCGTAGTTGCCGGCGTCACCGAGTCCGACGGTGGGGATCGAGTAGGAGGGCGAGTTGGCGCCCAGGATGGGCGTGCCGTCGTGGCGCCACTGGTACGTGAGCACTGGCGCGCCGCCCGCGGAGACCGTGAACGCGAAGGGCTGGCCTTCGCAGACCGTGCCGCCCGAAGGCTGCGTCAGGAAGAAGACGTCGTCGAACGTGACGTCGCCGAGCCCGACGAAGTCGTTCGCGTCCGCGACGCACGCTTCCTTCTGCACGAGCGTCGACGCGCCGCCGAACACGGTCGTGCAGTCGGCGTACGCGCCGCCCGAGCGGAACATCGCGAGACCGACGTAGCCCGTGCCCTGGCAGGGGAAGATCGTGTTGCCGAGCGGGACCGGCGGCCCGACGTGATCGAGGACCATCCCCGAGACCGCGAAGCTGCTGAACGGCGCGTTGGTCGAGACCATCCCGGACAGGTCGAGGTCGTTGAACGACAGGCCGGAGAGGTCGGAGTAGAGCTGGACGTAGACGCCCGGGCGGTTCGTGCTGCCCGAGACCGTCACGTTGTCGAACACGACGGCGCCGAGCGGCGACCACGTGCCGGGCGCGGCGTCGTTGCCGAGGCCGCGGAACTGGATCGGCACGCGCGTCGGCCCGCTCAGCACGAGGTTTTTCAGGTCGGCCGAGCCGTTGAAGCCGAAGTAGCTCAGGTGGCCGGTGCCGGCGAGCGACGGGCTGCCGTTGTTCGCGAACGTGGTGCCGTCGAAGTCGATGTCGTCACCGAAGCAGGTCGCCGACGGAATCGGGTTGAACGAGAAGCCCATGAAGCCGTTCGAGCTGATCTCGCCGCCCGTGACGTGGACGCCGGTCGTCGAGCTCGTCGCCGAAGCGACGCGCAGACCCGCGTTCGCGTGCTGCGACAGGACGCAGCCGTCGAGCTCGACGTCCGCGACCGTGCCGCCGGGCACGCCGAAGTGCACGCCGTTCGTCGCGCCGAGGCACGTGACGCTGTCGAAGCGGAGGAAGCTGCTCGAGGCGCTCGTGACGAAGATGCCGTCGCTGCCGCCCGTCGCGCGCAGTCCGCGCAGGACGAGGCGCTGTGCCGCGCTCGCGCCGGAGGCTCCGAGCGCGAACACCGGAGCGCTGCCGCTCGCCGCCTGGACGATCGTGTGCAGCGCGGGGTTCGCGGCGCCCGAGCCGCCCGAGCCCGCGCCCTCGATCGTGCAGCGCTTCGTGACGGTCACGTTCTCGACGAACGTGCCGGCCTGAACGTGCACCGTGCCGCCGACGGCGACGAGGTCGTGCGCTTCCTGGATGCGGCCGGTGGTGCCGACCTGCGCGAGCTCGTCGCTGGCGGTGAGAGAGGAGCGATCACCCTGGAAGCCGTGGGTGCCGAAGCCAGAGCTGACGTCGGTGTCGAGGCCGGAGTCGAGGAGCGGCGTGAGGTCGAAGTTGGCCGAAGCCGGACCCGCGACGTCGGGTTGTCCGCCCGGCGCGACGGCGGAGCCGCCGTAGGCGAGCGGGATCTGCGCGGCGTACCCCGGCTCGGCCGAGTTCGCGCTCGTGATCACGGGGTTGGAGGTGCCGAGCCAGTTGGCGCCGAAGTCCTTGAGGTTCGTGCCGGGCGCGGGGAGCGCTCCACCGGCCTGACGATCGACGATCTGGCCGTACCAGTTGCCGGCGATCGAGTTGCCGGAGAAGACGCCGTTGAGCGCGGTCTGCGGCGGCGAGTTCGTGCCACCGCTCGCGTCGAGGAACAGCACGCCGACGGTCCAGTTGTCCGTGATCTGGTTCTCGACCACGGTCAGGTTGTCGGTGACGTTGCGCATCAAGAGCCCGGTGCGGTTGAAGTCGAGCACGTTGTTGCGCACGACGCAGCCGCTGGTGTTGTTGATGTCGATGGCGGTGCGGTTGCCGGTCAGGGTGCAGTTCTGCACCGTGCCCGCGTTGCCGCCGGCGATCGAGACGCCGGCCGAGTTGAGCGCGAGGTTCCACTGCGCGACGTTGTTGCCCTCGCGCGTGATCGTGAAGCCGTCGAGCAGGATGCCCGGCGCGCCGAACGCGAAGGTCGAGCCCGAGCCGCCGATCGGACCGCTGACGACCGAGAGGCCCGCGCCCGCGCCGAGCACGGACAAGGTCCTCGTGATCGAGACGTCCTCGTCGTACGCGCCCGCGGCCACGTGCACGGTGCCGTTCGAGGCGACGCCGTTGACGCCGTCCTGGATCGTCGCGAACGCATCACAGCCGAAGTTCGTGCCGAGGCCCGGCGGGTCCGTGCCCGGGCTCATGCCGACAAAGTCGTCGTCGACGTAGACGACGGCCGGCAGCGTGCCGAGCACGGTCGTCACGACCGCGCTGCACGTCGTCGTGAGCCCGGCTCCGTCCGTCACGGTCAACGTGACGAGCGTCGGGCCGAGCGGGAGCACCGTCCCGACCGCGGGCGACTGCGTCACGGTGATCGCGCCACAATTGTCCGTGGCGACTACCAGCGTCGTGAGGTCGGGCAGGATCGCCGGGCTGCAGGACGTCAAGGTCAACGTCGTCGCGGGCGCGCAGGTGAGGAGGGTCGGAGCCGTCGTGTCGGAGACCGTGAGGCTCGACGAGCACGTCGCCGTCAGGCCCGCGCCGTCCGTCGCCGTGATCGTCACGCTCGTGACACCGAGGCCGGCGAGCGTTCCGGCTGCCGGGCTCTGGGTCAACGTGACGGCGCCGCAATTGTCACCCGCGACGGTCGTCGCCGTGAAGTCGGGCACGAGGGCCGAGCACGAGCCGCTGGCCGACGCCGTCTGCGCCGGGGCGCACGTCGTGATGAAGGGCGGCGTCGTGTCGGTCACGGTGAAGGTCGTGCTGCACGTGTCCGTGAGGCCCGCGCCGTCCGTCGCCGTGATCGTCACGTTCGTGACGCCGAGGCCGACGCTCGCGCCGGCCGCGGGGCTCTGCGTGAGCGTGACGACCGAGCAGTTGTCCGTCGCGACGGTGGTCGCCGTGAAGTCGGGCACGAGGGCTGAGCACGCTCCGTCCGCCACCGCGCTCTGCGCGGGCGCGCAGGTCGTGATCGACGGCGGCGTGACGTCCTGGACGGTCACGGTGAAGCTGCAGCTCCCCGTGTTGCTGCACGCGTCGACCGCGGAGCACGTGACGGTCGTCGCGCCGAGCGGGAAGCTCGCGCCGCTCGTCGAGCTGCACACGACCGGCGTCTTGCGCAGGAGCTGCGTCTCGTCGATGGCGAGGTGCGTCGTCTCGAGGAACGTGAACCACAGGTAGCGGTTCCCGCCGACCGCCGTGGCGATCAGGTCGCTCGGGTCCTCGCGCGTCTCCGTCCAGAGCAGCGTGTCCGAGGCATCCCGCAGGTTCAGGTCGACGGCGAGCACGCCCGCGTGGTCGCGGAAGTCGGCCTCGAACACGTACCAGCCTGACGTCGTGATCGTGTAGTGGTTGATCGTCGCGAGGTCGTTGCGGCGCGTGAAGCCGGAGTTGTTGCTGCCGCCCACGAGGACGTTGCCGCTCGCATCGGACGCCGTGTGGAACACGAAGTCGCGTCGATGTCCGCCACTCTGGTTGTTCGCCGCGCTCGAGAGGTCCCAACCGTACGTGTTCGCGAGCACGGCCGGGTCGTTCAGGTCGACGTAGACCGCGACGCGCGTACGGAAGCCCGTCCCGAACGCGCTGCTGTAGCCGCCCAGACGCGAGAACGCGCCCGTGAAGTCGTTCGGCGCGGTCGGGATCTGCGTCGAGTCGAGGTCCGCGTGCCAGCCGCCCGCGTAGCTCGAGACGCCGTTCGTGCCCGAGGGGACCCGGCCGACGTGGCTCCGATAGTCGTTCCAGTCCGTCGACGGGAGGCTGTCGGCCGCGGCCTGGAACGCGGCGGAGACCGCGGTCACGCGCGCCATCGGCGTGTACGTGTCCCAGAAGCCGGCGGTCTGACGGAAGACGCTGCACGTCCCCGCTTCGCCGTACTCGTTGGGCGTGCAGTCGTTGTGCAGGAAGATGTCGGTGAGGTCGTTGCTGCCGATCGTGAGGCCGCCGCCGGGGCCGTCGCCGCCCTGGTTGATCGGCGAGTTGTCCCACAACGCGACGTTGAGCGAGTCGTAGGGGCCCGTGACGCCGAGGGCGCGTAGCCCGACGTGTTCGTGTTGAACGCGATGCCGTAGACGAACGTGTTCGGAAGCACGAGATCGAGCGGCGAGAGGTCGAACGTGATGTCGAACGCGATCCCGTTGTTCGGCCAGCCCGTCGGGCGGAAGGGGATCTGCGCGTTCTTCGTGACCGTCCCGAGCAGCGCGCCGGGCGTGCTCGTGCCCGCGGCGTAGAGGTTCAGCGTGATCGGGTGCGTGTAGAAGTCGCCCTGGCCGGGGTAGTCCTCGATGCGCGCCCAACTCGACATCGTCACAGTCAGGCTCTTCGCGAGGCGCTCCGTGCCCGCGAGCGTGATCCGATCACCGAGTTCGCTGTTCCCGCAGCACTCGAAGCCCTCCGACACGTAGTTCGGCGCGAGGAAGCCGGGGACGTTGCTGTACACCGTGTTGCCGGTCGTCTCGCCCGCGGACCACAGCGCGTTCTCGAAGCCCTGATGGAGCCCGACGTCTTCCGCCGTCGGGTTCGTCCAGGTGGCGATCGCCTGGCAGCTCGCGTCCGCGTTCGCCGTGACGTTCGCGGGACAGGGCGTGAGCACGGGCGGCGTCGTGTCGACGATCGTGATCGTCTGCGTGCACGTCACGGTGCTCGCGCCGTCCGTCGCGGACCACGTGCGCAGGAGCGTCCCCGTCGCGTTGCAGCCCGAGAGACCGGAGCGGTCGTCGTCGTACGTCACCGGGATCGGAGCGAGCCCGTCGGTCGCCGTCGCGACGCCCGTCGCGGGCGGATCGCGCAGGTCGAGCGCGCCGATCGTGAGATCGGAGGGGCACGTGATGACCAGCGCACCGGTGGGAGTCGTCGCCGGGTTCGCCGCCCAGTTCATCGTCGGGGCGAACCGTGCGTGCGCCGGGCTCGCGTGCGTGAGCCAGGCGAGGACGAGCGCGAGCGCGAGCAGCGCGCGGCGGAGGGACGACGGGACGGAATACGAACGAGCGAGACGAAGTGCCGATGTGGGCATGACGGTTCCGTGGGGACGGGACGGGCGAGCTCGACGCGGGCCACGACTTGGGGAAGGCGGCGCGCGCAAGGGAATGGGGTCGATGCAGTCTCACCGCACGACACGGGTCCGCGCAAGGGCTCTTCTGTGCGAAGGCGTCGAGTTCGTCTTCGCGCGTACGCGCCGCGGCGCGCGTCGGGAGCGTCAAGACGTCGGCTCCAGACGAACGCCCGCGTGCGAGTCATACTCGTCTCGCACGTGAGGGTCGGAGGTGAGCGGCCCGAACGCCGGCGAGCGCTTGAGCGGACCTTTGCACTCGCCCTCCCGCCGCGCTCGCGCCGATCTTTGCATTCGCGCTGCGCTCGAACCGACCTTTGCACCCGCACTCGCACTCGCACTCGCACTTTCGCTGCGCTCGTGCCGACCTTCGCGCCGGCGCTGGCGCTGCACTCGAGCCGAACTTCCCGCTCGAGCCCCCGCTGCGCTCGCTCATCCCGCGCGCGGTGGGCGCCGCGCGTTCAGGGCGTCGGCGGCGAGCGCCGCGGTGTTCGTACGTTCAACGCGCCGGCCGCACCCACAGCGTGCCCGCGCGCGGCGAGCGGGAGAGGTCCTCGGGCGTCGTGTGCTTCACGTCGACGTCGGGCACGAGGTCGATGCCGCTCTCCTTGAAGACGTGCTGCACGAAGGCCGAGCAGAAGACGGCGTGCTCGCGCGCGAGCGGGTTCTCCTGCGCGCGCCGGCCGGGGCGGTGGAGCGCGAGCAGCGTGCCCGCGAGCTCGCGCAGCGAATAGCGCACGCGCGTCGCGACCATCTCGAGCGCGAGGGCGAGCACGCGCGCCTCGGACTCGGCGTCGAGGCCGACGTCGAGAATCGCGAGCGCGGGCCACTCGCGCTCGTCGGCGTACTTCGACGCGCGGTTCTCCTGGACGCCGAGGCGCACGTGCTTCCTGTGGAACTCGAGGTCGGACTCGATCACCCAGTGCTGGCCGTCCGCGCGTCGGCCCTGGAAGAGGAACGCGTGCGACCACGCGCTCGGTCGCCCCGCGCGCGTGATCGGCTTCTGGGCGATCGCGATCGCGCGGTCGATGGGGGACGCGCCGCCGACGAGCCCGATGCGGCCCGCGCGCGCGTGGCGCTCGAGGAACTCCGCGTTCGACAGGCCCGCTTCGACGATCGGCTCGGTCACGCGCTCACTCCCACGCCGGCCGCTCCGCGCCATCCGGGGTGCGCCACGCCGGCGCCCAGGCGAGCGCGAAGAGCGGCACGCTCACGTTGGTCTTCTTCGGCTTGAGCGCGAGCGTCTCCAGCGCGCCCGCGTCCTCCGCGAGCGACGACTCCAGCGCGCGGAGCTCGTCCTGGAACTGCGCGTCGAGCGCGCGGAACTGTCCCTGCAGCGCCTCGACGGTCTCCTCGGCGCGGTCGACGTCCTTGGACTCCTTCATCGAACGGCCGACGCTGCGCGCGGTCGTCGCCGCGCGGCCCGCGTTCGTCGCGCTGAACGTCTTGCGGCCGGCGAACGCGCCGAGCAGCGTGACGCCGAACGACAGGAAGCTCGACACCTTCGACTCGCGCGCCTGCTCGGCTTCGCGCTGCACCGCTTGCTGCGCACGACGCACGCGCTCGTCGAGGGTCGCGAGCTTCGGCGCGTACTTCGCGCGCAGCTTCTCGGCCTGCAGGTCGCGCTCCTCGCGCGCGGCCTCGCGCAGGCGGATCTGGAAGTCGCGCTCCGTCTCGCCGGGCTTCGACGAGAGCCCGAGCGCCGCGGAGCGCAGGAGCTCGAGCTTCTGCGAGCGGTAGAGCCAGTCCGTCATCGAGCGCTTCCAGCCGTCGTAGCTCTTCGCCTTGCCGGCCTCGGGCGGCAGCGCGAGGAAGCGCGCTCCGCCGCGCGGCTCGGGCTCGAGTTCGCGTTCGTCGAGCTCGACCTCGCGCGCGCCGTCCCAGTCGACCGCGACCGCGCCCGCGCCGATCGACACGAGCACGCGCGGCGTCGTCGCCCTGTCGATGCCGAGCTTCGGGTCCGTGAAGTACACGCGCCCGACGGCGAACAGTGCCGGCGCGTAGACGAGCTCGGCGCCCGCGGGTGCCGTGGTGCGCAGAGGGAGAAACACCTGGCGCACGTCGGGGGGGAGGAGCGGGCGCGCGCGGTCCGCGCCGGAAGTCGAGCTCGTTGCGTGGGTCGACGGCGCGCTCGCGCCCGCGATCGCACTTGCACTTGCACTTGCACTTGCACTCGGGATCGCGCTCGGGATCGCGCTCGCGCTCGAACTCGAACTCGAACTCGAACTCGGGTTCGAACTCGGGTTCGAACCGGGACTCGCGCTTGCATCCGCACTGGCGTTGGAACTCGCCCCCGGCGTGCCCGCGCGGTCCGCCCCCGGCGTGCTCGCGTTCCGTGCCGCGTCCGCGCGCGCCGCGGCGGCCGCCTTGCGCGGGTCCATCAGCCGCTTGATCTCCGCGCGCGTCAGCGGTCCGCGCAGGTACGACAGCGTCCAGCGCGTCTCGAACACGACCGGTCGGCTCTCGTGCACGTTGTTCATCAGGAACACGCGCTTCCCGAGCTTCGACAGCGTCCGGTCCATCTCGGCCCGGTCGAACGCGCCGCCCTGACCTTGCGCGGCGCCCTCGAGGCCGTCGAGCACGCGCAGCTTGTCGCGTTCGGTCTGCAGCCGGCCGAGGAACCACGTCCCGCAGTTCGAGAGCCCCTTGTAGTCGAGGTCGACCGGGTTCTGCGTCGCGAGCACGACGCCCAGGCCGAACGCGCGCGCCTGCTTGAGCAGGGTGAGCAGCGGCGCCTTGGACGGCGGGTTCGCGACGGGCGGGAAGTAGCCCGCGATCTCGTCCATGTAGAGGAGCGCGCGCAGCGAGCTCGTCCCCGTCTGCTGGCGCATCCACGCGAGCGTCTGGTTGAGCAAGAGCGACACGAAGAACATGCGCTCGGGGTCGGAGAGGTGCGCGATCGAGAAGATCGCGACGCGCGGCTTGCCCTCCGCGGTGAAGAGCGCCTGGTTCACGTCGAGCGGGTCGCCCTCGAGCCAGCTCGCGAACGACGGCGACGCGAGCAGGTTGTTCAGGCGCATCGCGAGCTGGAAGCGCTCCTTCGCGGGGTAGAAGCCCTCGAGCTCGAGCACGCCGATGCGCGCGACGGGCGGCTCCTGGATCGCGTGGATCAAGGACGCGAGGTCGAGGTCGCGCCCTTCGCTCCACGCGCGCGCGACGAGCGTCGAGCAGGATGTGCTCGCGGCTCTGGATCGGATCCGCGTCCACGCCGAGCAGGCCGAGCAGGCTCGTCACCGTGCTCGCGATGCGCTCCTGGAAGAGCTCGCCGTCCTCGCGCACGAGCGGCGCGGGCGCCGCGAGCGACGAGAGGATCGACACGGGGAGCCCCGCGGTGCTGCCCGGCGTGTAGACGACGACGTCGGCGGAGCTCTTCAAGCGCGCGATGCGCGCGCCGTCCTGGCCCCAGCGCGCGAGCCCGTCCTTCCACGCCGCGGCCTGCGCGGCCGCGAAGGCCTCGGGCGTCTGGCTCGCGCGCCGGGCGGCGTCGGGGTCGATCCACGGCAGGAAGTCGGCCGGCGCGAGGTCGGGGAACGCGAGCAGGAGGTTCGCGAGGTCGCCCTTGGGGTCGATCACGAGCGCCGGGATCCCGTCGATCACGGCCTCTTCGAGGAGGCCGAGGCAGAGGCCCGTCTTGCCGCTGCCCGTCATGCCCACGCAGACCGCGTGGGTGACGAGGTCCTTCGCGTCGTAGAGGACGAGGTCCTCCTTCGGCGCGCCGCGCTCGAGGTCGTGCTCGCGACCGAGGTAGAAGACCCCCAGCTTCTCGAAGTCCTGCATGGCGCCAAGGTAGCGGGGCGGGCGGGCGCAAAGGAGGCTCGGGACGGCGCGGCGCTCCCGCGTGAGGCGCCCTTCAGACGGATGAGCGCCCCTGCTCCCCGGGGTGAGCGGGGTCGCACGCGCGGCGTGCGCGAGCCCCGTTCCCGAGCGCGCGGGGCGGCCTCGCCCGGCCTCCGGCGGTGGACCCGCGCTTGCTTCGGGCGCATCGCGAACGGGCTTCCACCTGGACCCGACGCGCGCCCCGTTCCGCGGCCCCGGCCTCCGCCGTTGCCTCGGACCCGGCGCGAGGCCATGCTCCGTCCCCACCCCATGCTCCCCTTCCTTGGATGGATCGCGCCGCTGGCCCTCGTCTCCACGACGTGGGGCGCGCAGCTCCCCGCCGGGGGGGCACAGCAGGGCACGCCCGTCGCGAAGGAGTCCTCGACCGGCGCCGGCGCGGGCAACTCCACCGGCGGAGCGAACCGCGGCGGGACACAGGGCGACTCGAGCGTTCCGGCGCCGCGGCCCGAGGACAAGCTCGGCCCGACGGACGGCAAGGCACCCGGCGTCGACTCGGTCGTCGCGAAGAGCCCGGCTCCGCACGTCGATCCGCGCCCGAAGGACACCCCGCGCACGCCGACCGGCGACAACGACGACCGCTCGGGCTTCGAGACGTGGTGGCTCTTCAACCGCGACGCGCTGCTCGACCTGCACGCGCGCGCCGGGCTCCCCGCGCGCTCGGGCGACGGGACCGATCCCGTTCCGAATCGCCCCGGCGGCGTGCGCTCCGCGGACGTCGCGGGACGCGTGCTCCCGGCGCTCCGGCGCGTCGTCGAAACCGAGACGAACCCCGTGCTGCTCGCGGAGACGCTGCTCGCGATCGCGCGCGTCGCCGACGGGCCGGGAGCGGGCGCGGACGCCGCACTGCGTGCGCGGATCGCGCAGGAACTCGAAGCCGCGCTCGCCCACCCGCAGGCCCAGGTCGCGGAGTCGGCGGCGCTCGCGCTCGGGATCCTCGGCGAAGGGTCGAGCCTGCGGACGCTGCTCGAGCTCGCGCGCGACGGCCGCGCGGGGCGCGAGGCGTGCGGGCGCGACTCCGTGCCGTACCGACTGCGCGCGTTCTCCGCGTACGCGGTCGGGCTCGTCGCGCACCAGACCGCGAGCGAGGACGTGCGCCGCTTCGGCGCGTCGGGCCTCGTCGGACTGCTCGGCCAGCGCGAGACGCCGCGCGAGGTGCAGGTCGCCTGCGTGACCGGCCTCGGCGTCGCGGGGCTCGCCTCGGATCCGAAGAGCTGGCAGAAGAGCGTGCAGCGCACGTCGCGCGAGCTCGAGCCGACCGCGTCGCGCGAGGCGCTCGTCGCGCACCTCGTCGGCACGGTCGTGAACGAGCGCGCCAACCCCGTCCTGCGCGCGCAGACGCTCGTCGCGGTCGCGCGGCTCGCGCGCGACGCCGCGGAGCCCGTGCACGACGAGATCGAGCGCCTCTGCGTCGAGCTGCTCTCGCCCGTCGCGCGCACGCCGAACGAGCTCGCGCAGAGCGCCGCGCTCGGGCTCGGGCTCTTGTCCGACGCCGGCGCCGCGCCGCAGGACCGCGAAGCGCGCGCCCGCTTGATGAGCGCCGCGCACGAGGGCGATCTGGACACGCGGCACTTCGCGGTGATCGCGCTCGGGCAGAGCGCCGCGCGCGCCGACGAGGATCCCGCGGCCGCGTTCTCGGGCGCGCCCGAGGTGCACCGCTTCCTCTTGCGCGAACTCGCGGAGGGCCGCGGCGCCGCGCGCTCGTACGCCGCGCTCGCGCTCGGGCTCTACGGCCGGGGACTGCGCGACGCCGGCCGGGCGCCGTCGAATGAAGCGGGCGTCGCGCTGCTGGAGCGTCTCCAGAAGGCGACGATGCCCGACGAGGTCGCCGCGTGCGCGCTCGCGCTCGGGCTGCGCCGCGACCAGGCCGCCGTGCCCGTGCTCCGCGCGCGCTTCGTGCAGGCATCGGACGACTCCGTGCGCGCGAGCACGGCCGTGGCGCTCGGCCTGATCGGCGCCGCGGAGGCGAAGGCCGACCTGTGGAAGGAACTGCGCGCGGCGCGCGGCCGCCCCGCGTTCCTGCGCGAGGCGTCGATCGCGCTCGCGCTGCTCGGCGACGCGGAGCTCGTGCCCGGGCTCTGCGCCGAGCTCGCGTCGGCGCCGGGGAGCGCCGCGGAGCTCGCGACGCTGCAGGCGCTCGCGCTGGTCGGAGACGCGCGCGCGCTCGACCCGCTCCTCGCCCGCGTCGCGGACGCGAACGCGAGCGCCGACGTGCGCGCGCGCGCCGTCGCGAGCCTCGCGGCGATCTGCGACGGACGGCGCCTGCCGTGGAACGACGCGTTCGTGCGCGGCGCGAACTACCTCGCGACCGTCGAGACCTTGAGCGACGCGCGCGGCCAGGGCCTGCTCGACCGGCGCTGACCCGCGCGCGAGTCGTCGAGCGCGACGAAGCGCTCCGCCGGAGCCGCGTGGAGCGCTCGCCTCGCTCGGGGACCTGCGCGGGCGATCGCGCGGATTCGGCGCGGCGAGCGCGTCACGGCGCCGCGGCTTGCGGCGTAGGGGGGGCGCCCTTAGGCTCGACTTCGCGCCTTTCCCCCCGGCCCTCGAGGTTCCATGTCCCAGCGTCTCCTGCCCTCCGTCCTCCTCGCGTTCCTGCTGGCTCCGCTCGGCGCCGCGCAATCGCTCCAGGTCGAGGTGACGAGCTCCGTCGCGCCCGGCGTCTGCACCGCGCGCGTCACCGGCGAGCCGGGGCGCCCGTGGGCGCTCTACCTCTCCGAGGTCGAGACGCCGACGCCGATCACGCCGACGATCACGCTCGACATCGACCCCGCGCGCCAGCTGCGTGCAGGCCTCTTCCCGCACGGGATCCTCGGGCCGACGGGCGAGGTCGTCGTGACGATCCCCGCCGCCGCGGGGCTCGTCGGGCGCGGCTGGACGCTGCAGGCGTGCTCGGGCCGGCCGACGGTCGAGCTGTCGACGCCGTGGCGCGCGACGTTCCTCGCGCCGGCGACGTTCGGCCCGACGGCGCGTGGCGCGGTAGGCGTCTCGCTCTTCGGCGACCTCTTCCCGCTCGACGGGGGGCGCATGCTCTCGATCGGCGGCGCGGGGCCGATCGTGAGCACGTGGGAGCCTGATCGACAGGAGTTCGTGCCGAGCGGACTGCTCCCGCTCAACCTGACCTTCGCGGCGCGCGCGCAGCTCGCGGACGGACGCGTGCTCTGCGCGGGCGGACTCGACGTGACGACGCAGCAGCCGAGCGACGAAGCGTGGCTCTACGACCCCGCGACCGGCACGGCGACGAGCGTCGGTCCGATGACGAGCGCGCGCGCGGGCGCCACGGCGTGCCGCCTCCCGAACGGCAAGGTGTTCCTGTTCGGCGGGCTCTCGACGATCGACATCACGGATCCGACGACGCTGTTCAACGGGATCCTGAACTCGAGCGAGCTCTACGATCCGGTCGCGAACACGTTCACGGCGGGCCCGACGATCGCGGAGCGCAAGGCGTTCGCGACGGCGACGCTGATGAACAACAACCAGGTGCTCGTCGCAGGCGGACTAGGCGTCGCGCCGGTCGTCAACCTGCCGTTCGTGTCGAACCTCGCGTGGACGTACAGCGCGACGACGAACACGTTCGGTTTCCTGC
This sequence comes from Planctomycetota bacterium, assembly GCA_016714045.1. Classification (GTDB taxonomy): domain Bacteria; phylum Planctomycetota; class UBA1135; order UBA1135; genus JADJNY01. The sequence continues at coordinate 304,336 of JADJNY010000005.1, forward strand.
CGAAGACGTTCACCGGGGGCGGCTGCTCCACGCGGCGACGAAGCTCTCCGACGGACGCGTGCTCTTGTCGGGCGGGATCACGGCGGACCTGACGAACGTGCTCACGACCGGCGACCTGACGCAGATCGCGTTCACGACGATCGGCTCGACGGCGGTGTACACGACGGCGGGCGCGGGTAGCTTCTCGGTCGGCCCCGCGCTGCTCGAGTCGCGCGCGTTCCACACGGCGACGGCGCTCGACGCGGCGAAGACGCTCGTCGCCGGCGGCGCGAGCGGGACGCTCGACATCGGCGCGATCCTCGCGGGGACGATCGCGCTGCCCGCGGCGATCGCAACATCCGAGCTCGTGACGCCCGGCCAGGCGATCGTTCCCGGCGCCGCGATGGCCGCGCCGCGCACGGGCGCGTCGGCCTTGCGCTCGTCGATCGACGGGCGCGTGGTGCTGGTCGGCGGAGGACCGGTCGGGGTGGAGCTGTATCAGCCCTGAGCGCGGGCTCCAACGATTCGGACGTCGAACGTCCCGGAGCATGGACTCGGGCCTCCGCTCCGAAGTGAGCGCGGACTCGCACCGCCCTTCGGCCGGGCGTAGGTTCGTCCGGATGGACTCGAAGTCGAACTACGAAGTGATCGCCGTCGAAGGCGGCGTCCCCATCAAGGCCTGGGTGCGCGGCGTCCCGTTCGAGGACGAAGCGCGGAAGCAGCTCCTCAACCTCGCGCGCCTGCCCTTCGTCCACAAATGGGTCGCCGCGATGCCCGACGTGCACTGGGGGATCGGCGCGACGGTCGGCAGTGTCGTGCCGACGATCGGTGCCATCATCCCGGCCGCGGTCGGCGTCGACATCGGTTGCGGGATGATGGCGGTGCAGACGACGCTCGTCGCGGACGACCTGCCGACGAACTTGAAGCAGATGCGCGAGGCCATCGAGAAGGCCGTGCCGCACGGGCTCTCGAAGAAGGGGAAACGCGACGCGGGCTCCTGGCATGACGTGCCCGACCGCAGTGCGAACGCGTGGGCGGAGCTCGAGCCCGTCTTCCGTCGCATCACGCAGAAGCACCCGCACGTGCGCCAGTCGAACCACGTCACGCAGCTCGGCACGCTCGGCACGGGGAACCACTTCATCGAGGTGTGCGTCGACGAGGCGGAGCGCGTGTGGTTCCTCCTGCACTCGGGCTCGCGCGGCGTCGGCAACAAGATCGGCACGTACTTCATCGAGCTCGCGAAGAAGGACATGCAGGGGGCGCTCGGGAACCTACCCGACCACAACCTCGCCTACCTGCCCGAGGGCACGCAGCACTTCGACGACTACGTCGAGGCCGTCGAGTGGGCGCAGAAGTTCGCGATGACGAACCGCGCGCTCATGATGAAGGCCGTCGTCGAAGCGGTGAAGTCGCTCAAGTCCGTGCGCAACTTCCAGACGACGTCGATGGCGGTGAACTGCCACCACAACTACGTCGCGCGCGAGCACCACTACGGCGCCGACGTCTTCCTGACGCGCAAGGGCGCCGTGCGCGCGGGGGAAGGTGATCTCGGCATCATCCCGGGCTCGATGGGGGCCGCGAGCTACATCGTGCGCGGCAAGGGCAACCCCGAGAGCTTCCACTCGTGCTCGCACGGCGCGGGCCGAAGGATGAGCCGCAACAAGGCGAAGGAGACGTTCTCCGTCGCCGACCACAAGGAAGCGACGAAGCACGTCGAGTGCCGCAAAGACGCCGACGTGATCGACGAGACGCCGATGGCGTACAAGTCGATCGATCAGGTGATGGAAGCGCAGAAGGACCTGGTCGAGGTCGTGCACACGCTGCGACAGGTCGTGTGCGTGAAGGGTTGAGGCCCGACCTGCTCACGATCGACGGCAGCCAGGGCGAAGGCGGCGGCCAGATCCTGCGCACGAGCTTGTCGCTCGCGCTCGTGACCGGCACGCCGTTTCGTATCGAGAGAATCCGCGCCGGGCGCGAGCGGCCAGGGCTCCTGCGTCAGCACCTGACGGCGGTGCAGGCCGCCGCGCGCGTCGGTTCGGCCGAGGTGCGCGGCGCGGAGCTCGGCTCGAAGGAGCTCGAGTTCCGCCCCGGCGCCGTGAACGCCGGGCACTATCGCTTCGCGGTCGGGACGGCGGGCTCGGCGGGGCTCGTGTTCCAGACCGTGCTGCCCGCGCTCTTGCGCGCGGGCGGGCCTAGCACGCTCGAACTCGAGGGCGGCACGCACAACCCGCTCGCGCCGCCGTTCGACTTCCTCGCGCGCATGGGCGCCCGAGTCGAGCTCGCGCTCGAGCGCCACGGGTTCTTCCCCGCAGGCGGCGGACGCTTCACGGCCCGCATCGAGCCCGCGAGGACGCTCACGCCGCTCGTGCTCGAGGAGCGCGGCGCGCTCGTCGCCCGCCGCGCGCGCGCGCTCGTCGCGAACTTGCCCGCGAAGATCGGCGACGTCGAGCTCGATGCGGCGCGCCGCGCGCTCGGTTGGCGCGAGAGCGAGTGCAGCGTCGAGCTCGTGCGCGACTGCGCGGGTCCCGGCAACGTGCTGCTGCTCGAGGTCGAGCACCAGCATGGGACCGAGCTCGTCGCGAGCTTCGGCGAGCGCGACGTGCGCTCCGCGACGGTCGCCGAGCGCGGCGCGCGCGAGCTCGCGCGCTACCTCGAGAGCGGCGTTCCAGTGGGGGAGCACCTCGCCGACCAGCTCGTGCTCCCGCTCGTGCTCGCGCGGAGCGGGAGCTTCGTCACGCTCGCGCCGACGGAGCACCTGCGCACGAACCTCGACGTGGTGCGGCGCTTCGTGGACGTGCCGCTCGCGCTGGAGGAACTCGGCGCGGATCGCTGGCGCGTGCGCGCGGGCTGAGCTCGAACCGCGCGAACGGCCCGTTCTCTCCTCGGCTCCGGCGCTCCCGCCGGCACGCCGCGGATCCGGCGCGCGCGCGGCTCGCGGGCGAGGACGACGATCAGAAGTCGAGCGCGGCGGCCGGCGACGTGCGCACTTCGAGCGGCACGAGGAAGAGTCCGTGCGGCGTCCGGCAGCGGATCGATCCGCCGACGGCGCAGGAGGTCTCGCGGTGCTTCGCGAGGTTCACGAGCACGCTCAGTCCCTTGCCGCGCGTCTGTTCCATCGTCAGCGCGAGCGTGCCGCGGCCGCCCGGCGCGAGCTCGACGAAGCACTCGGACTTCAAGAGCGAGTACCGCTTCCCGTTCAGCTCGAGGAAGCTGTCCACCGACTCGAACGACAGCGGGAACGAGTTCGGGTTGTGCACGCCGAGGCGCACCGTGAACGCGCCGTCGAGCGGGTTCCCACGCGCGCCCTCCACCGAGACGTTCGGCATCTTCGGCATCGGGACGACCTTCGTCGCCTCGAACGCGATCGGCTCGAACCCGATCGGGTAGACCGTGCCGCGCAGCGCGACGCGCGCCGATTCTTCGGCGAGCACGTCGTCGAGTTGGCCGGTGAGCTGCTCCTGCGTGACCTGGAACGGCAGCGTGACCGTCTGGCGTCCGCGCGCGCTCATCGGCTCCAATTCGGCGAACGACTCGGTCAAGAACGGCTGGTCGTGCAGGAGCGCGCAGTAGTCGACGCGTTCGAGGTCGAGCGGCCCGCGCATCTCGTTCGTGATCACGACGCGACCGACGAACTGGATCCCGTCGGGGCTGATCACGGTCGAGTCGAGCTGCACGGACACGCACGGCGCGATCGGCACGACGGGCTCGGCCGGGCACTGCTCGGTCGATGCGCACGCGGACGCCCAGAGCACGGAAACGAGCGCCAAACCGATGCGAGTGCTGTGTGCCATGCGACCTCTCCCGAGGGGCGCCTGGCCCGCTCAGGCGCCGTCTTCGAGCGTCGGAGCTGCCGATCTTGAGTCGGAGTGACCGGCCGCCTCCCAGCGCAGCCCGGTCGAACTCGCCGTCGAGCGCTCCTACGCGCGGAAACACCGCGCGAGCGTGAGGTCCTGGTCCTTGTAGCTCGTCGCGCGGCCTTCGCCGTAGATCTTCTCCGGCCGCCCGCTCGTCCTGAAGAACCGCAGGCGACAGAACAACTGTCCGTCCTCGACGAGGAACGGCACGTCGTGCGCGCGCACCTCGAGCACCGCGGGCGTGCCGTCGTTGACGACGCCGCCCTGCACCTTGTCCGAGCTCTTCCAGCCGAACCCGTTGTCGAAGAAGCCCGCGTAGTTGTTGCGCAGCTCGCCGATGCCCGTGTCGACCGGCAGCATCTCCGCCGCGAACTTCGGCGGCACGCGCAGGCGCTCCTTGCTCGCGAAGATGTAGAAGCTGCCCGGCCCGAGGATGCAGCGGCCGTTCGGCGCGTGCACGGGCTCCCAGAACGCGCTGCGCTCGTGCGCGCCTTCCTTCGAGAACTCCAGGACATCCGTGTCGCGCGCCGCGCGCCATCCCGCGGGCTCGCGGTCCGCGAGGCCGACGGAGAGCAGCACGCAACCCTCTTCGTCGACGCGCAGGTCCTCCTGCTTCACCGCCGCACCGCCCGTGAACACGATCGGCGTCCGCGCGTGGAGCGCGCGCACTTCGTTCACTTCGAGCGCGGGCTTGCCCTGCGCGAGCCGCAGCTGCGCGAGCCGGTCGCCACGGCGGAGGCGCACCGGGAAGGACAAGGGCGAGACCTCGATCCACACGCGACCCCGGAAGCCCGCCGGCGCTTCGTCGAAGCGCGGATGTCCGTCGCAGAGCACGCGCGTGAAGATGTCGCAGCGTCCAGTCGAGCTGCGCGGGTTGAAGCGCGCCCAGAGCTCGGGCGGGAGCGCCAGTTCCTCCTCGAGCGCCACGAGGTAGACCTGCCCCTTCTCGAGCACCGCTCCGTCGCCCTCGAGCGACAGCTTCGAGATCGCGAGCTCCGCGAGGCGTGCCTCGACGGGGCCGCCGAACGGTAGGAAGCCCGCGCGCACGCGCCACGCGACCGGACCGAGGCGCAGGTCGAGGCTCGCGGGCTGCACCTGCTCCGGCGCGATGCGCGGGGCGCCCTTCGCGGAGCGGAGCGCCTTGCCGAAGAGGCTCGCGAGCTCGGTATCGACGAGGAGGAAGCCGGGCGTGCGCGCGGGGTTCGACATGGGGGCGGACAGCCTACCCGCGCGCGACCGCCACGAAAGGGCGCGAGCGCGTGGGGACGCGCTCGCGCTTCGGGACAACCGGGCTGGGGTGATTCAGTGGAGGGCGAGCTCGGCGGGGAGCGCCGCCGGCGCGCGCTCGATCCGCACCACGATCGGCGGGCGGACGATCGGCACCGCGATCGGCTCGTACACACCGAACGCGTGGCGCGCGTTCAGGCCGCCGAGGTAGAGGCGCGGGCCGTCGACGGTCGCGACGAAGTGCACCGGGATGACCTCGGCGTGGCCGAACGAGGTGCCCTCGGCCGGGGTGAAGACCAGGATCTCGATCGCGCCGCCGCGGTCGACGAGGACGTACGGCAGGATCGAGTGGCCGTCGTTCACGAGCCCGCCGTCGAAGATCGGGAGGGCCGCCATGCGCGCGTCGGCGGTGCGGGCGAGCTGCACGACGAGCGGCTCGCGGTGGAACTCGAGCTTCGCGACGGGGAGCGCGCGGCCGGGGAGGGCCAGGGTGCGCTCGAGGTCGAGGCGCCAGAGGCCGTCGAGGCGCTCGGCGACGGCGTCGCGCAGCGCCAGGCGGGCGAGGCCTTCCGGGGCCGGGACGATCGGCGCGGCGGCGGCGAGCGCGGGGACCAGGGCCAGGGCAAGGAGGGGGAGGAGGTTCTTGAGGAGCTTCATGGGGGCGGCTTTCGTGTCCAGCGGGTGTCGAGTTCGGGGCCGGCGATCGGCCCCACACTCCCGCCAGGGGTGCGGCTCGGTGGGGCGCACGTGAAAATCGAAACGGATTCGCGCGCGAGGCGCGCCGCGATCGCACCCCGTCGGTGGCTCGCCCCGGTGTCCGCGCCGCTCGTGCGGGTGGCCGACGGCGTTCCTCCGCCGAGCTCCGCCGACGGAGGGCGTTCCTCCGCCGAGCTCGGCTGCCGGCGGGCGTTCCTCTGCCGGGCTCCGCTGTCGGCGGGCGTTCCGCCTTCGGGCTCCGCCGACGGCGCGCGCACGGCTCGCTCGCGGCGCATGGCCTCGACGCACGCGCACCGCTACACTCCCGCGCCTCGATTTCCACCCCACCGAGACCGCAGTCCCCCGCGATGAAGATCCACGAGTATCAGGCGAAGCAGCTCCTCAAGCGCTACGGCGTCACCGTCAGCGACGGCTACGAAGCGAGCACGGTCGACGAGGCCGTCGCGGGCTTCCAGAAGCTCGGAGCGCCGCTCGGCGTCGTCAAGGCGCAGATCCACGCGGGCGGCCGCGGCAAGGCGGGCGGCGTCAAGCTCGTCAAGAGCGCCGACGAAGCGCGCGAAGCGGCGCAGTGGATGCTCGGGCGCAAGCTCGTCACGCACCAGACCGGTCCCGACGGCCAGGAAGTGCGCAAGCTCTGGATCGAGCGCGGCAGCGACATCGCGAAGGAGTACTACCTCGGCATCGCGATCGACCGCGAGACGAAGCGCCCGACGGTGATGATGTCGTCGGAGGGCGGCGTCGAGATCGAAGAGGTCGCCGCGAAGCACCCCGAGAAGATCGTCAAGGTCGCCTTCTCGCCGTCGAAGGGCCTCTTGCCCGCGGACGTCGTGAAGTTGTGCCGCGGCGTGAAGCTCGCGCCGGGCCTCGAGCCGCAAGCCGCGCGCTTCCTGCCCGCGCTCGCGAAGCTCTTCGTCGAGCTCGACTGCTCGATCGCCGAGGTCAACCCGCTGATCGTCACGAAGGACAACCGGCTCCTCGCGCTCGACTGCAAGATCAACTTCGACGGGAACGCGCTGTTCCGGCACGCGGACCTCTTGCCGCTGCGCGACCTGAACGAGGAAGACCCCAAGGAGATCGAAGCGAGCAAGTTCGACCTCAGCTACATCGCGCTCGACGGCAACATCGGCTGCATGGTCAACGGCGCCGGCCTCGCGATGGCGACGATGGACGTGATCAAGCTCTACGGCGCCGAGCCCGCCAACTTCCTCGACGTCGGCGGCGGCGCGACGGCCGAGAAGGTCACCGCGGCGTTCCGCATCCTGCTGTCCGACCCGAAGACGAAGGGCATCCTGATCAACATCTTCGGCGGCATCATGAAGTGCGACGTGATCGCGACGGGCGTCATCGAGGCCGTGAAGCAGGTGAAGCTCAACGTGCCGCTGGTCGTGCGCCTCGAGGGCACGAACGTCGAACTGGGCAAGAAGCTGCTCGTCGAGAGCAAGCTCCCGATCATCCCCGCGGACAACCTGGACGACGCGGCGCAGAAGATCTGCAAGGCCGTGGGCGCCGGACGCTGAAAGGAACACGACCACCATGAGCATCTGGGTCAACAAGGACACGCGCGTCATCTGCCAGGGCCTCACCGGGAAGACGGGCACGTTCCACACCGAACAGGCGATCGCGTACGGCACGAAGATGGTCGGCGGCGTCAACCCCGCGAAGAAGGGGACGGCGCACTTGGGCCTCCCGGTCTTCGGCACGTGCCAGGAAGCACGCGAGAAGTCGGGCTGCAATGCGACCGTGATCTACGTGCCGCCGCCGGCGGCGGGCGAGGCGATCCTCGAGGCGATCGACGCCGGGATCGAGCTCATCGTGACGATCACCGAGGGCATCCCGGTGCTCGACATGGTCAAGGTCGCGGAACGCCTCGCGCTCCCCGGCACGAAGTCGCGCCTGATCGGGCCGAACTGCCCGGGCATCATCACGCCGAACCAGTGCAAGATCGGCATCATGCCGGGCTACATCCACAAGCCGGGCCGCGTCGGCGTCGTGTCGCGCTCGGGCACGCTCACCTATGAAGCGGTGTGGCAGCTGACCTCGCGCAACATCGGCCAGTCGACGTGCATCGGCATCGGCGGCGACCCGGTGAACGGGACGAACTTCGTGGACGTCCTCGAGGCGTTCAACGCGGACGAGGAGACCGACGCGATCATCCTGATCGGCGAGATCGGCGGCAGCGCGGAGGAGAAGGCCGCGGAGTACATCGCGAAGAACGTGAAGAAGCCGGTCGTCGGCTTCATCGCGGGCCAGACCGCTCCGCCGGGCCGTCGCATGGGCCACGCGGGAGCGATCATCTCCGGCGGCAAGGGCACGGCGCAGGACAAGATCGCGGCGCTGACTGCCGCGGGCGTGCGCATGTGCGCGAGCCCCGCGCGTCTCGGCGAGACGATGGAGAAGGCGCTCGCGGACACGGGGCTGCTCGCGACGGCGAAGGGCTGAGTTCCAGGGTGCTGCGCAGCACCGCGCGCGACGCGAGCCGCTCCTCGGAGCGGCTCGCTGCGTTCGCACACCGCTCCGCACGCACGGATCGGATAGAAAGAGCGCGATGGACGGCTGGCAACTCCTCGTGACCGACGACGGCTCGCCGACGCTCGTGCATCCGGTGCACGGCGAGGCGTGTCATTCGCGCGCGGGTGCGTGGCTCGAGTCGCGCGAGCGCTACGCCCGCGCGTGCCGCGTGCGTGAGCGCGCGCTCGAGCTCGCGGGGCGCGGTGAGCGCGTGCTTCGCCTGCTCGACGTCGGCACGGGCCTCGGACTGAACGTCGCCGCGGCGCTCGACGCGCTCGACGGAACGAGCGTCGCGCTCGACGTCGTCACGCTCGAGCTCGATGCGTCCGTGATCGAGCGCACGCTCGTCCTCGCGCGCTCGGGCGAGCTCCACGCGCGCTCGTCGCCTGAGCTCGCACGCGCGCACGCGCCGGTGCTCGCGGCGCTCGAGCGCGCGCTCGCGACGCGTGGACGTGATCCGGAGCGCCCCGCGTCCGTCACGATGGGGGACGGGCGCCTGCTCCTGCTCCTCGGCGACGGGCGCGAAACCCTCCCGACGCTCAACCCTGCGCGCCCCTTCGACGCCGTCTTCCTCGATGCGTTCTCGCCGGGCGTCGACGGCGCGCTGTGGCAGCCTTCGTTCCTCGCCGAGCTCGCCCGGCGGATGGCGCCGAGCGCCGTGCTCTCGACCTACTCCGTCTCCCTCGCCGTCCGCGCCGGCCTCGCGGCCGCCGGGCTGCGCGTCGGCCCGGGCGGGCGCGTCGGGACCAAGGCGGCGGGGACGCTCGCCTCGCACCGTCCGTTCCCGGCCGACCAGCCCGTCCTCGACGCCCGCACCGCGCGCCGCGTCGCTCGGCGCGCCGCGCGTCTGACTGCCGGCGAATCCGCTCGCCCCGGGGGTCCGCCGATCGAAGGGGGAGCTCCCCCGCGCGCGATTTCCCACCCCGAGGGGTGACCCGGCTCGCGCCGCCTCTACAATGCGAGGTCATGGCGGCGGCCCCGGACGGACCGAGGGCCGCCCGCTCCGTCGCCTCCGCGGCGCGAGCGGGAGCCGCGGGCCCGGGGCGTCCCCCGGCGCGCGCTCCACCCCGCCGGTCCGACCCCACGCATGCACGTCTTCGCGCTCATGGGTCTCCAGGAATGGTGGCCCATCCTCCTCATCGCGCTGCTCCTCTTCGGCGGCAGCAAGCTCCCGCAGCTCGCCCGCGCCATGGGCAGCAGCGTCAACGAGTTCAAGAAGGGCATGTCGAACGGCATGCCCGAGAAGGACGCGCCCGAGAAGCCGGCGGAGACGCCGGCGAAGGGCCACTGAGCCGTGCTCCCGTCCGGGCCTGCACCTCGGGGCCGAGCTCGGGGCAGCACCCCGGGCGGAGTCCGAGCGCGCCCGGACCCTGGCGAGCGGCGTGGTGCTCTGCGGCGGGCGCAGCTCGCGGATGGGCGCGGACAAGGCGCGCCTCGAGCTCGACGGACGGAGTTTGTTGGAGCACGCGCTCGCCGCGCTCGACGCGGTCGCCGCGCCGGTCGTGCTCGCGTGCGGCCCGTCCGCGCGCTACGCGGACCTCGGGCGCGCGCTCGCGCCGGACCGCGTCGCCGACGCCGGGCCGCTCGCGGGGATCGAGGCCGGGCTCGCGGCCGTCCCGTCCGGATACGTCTGCGTGCTCGCCGTCGATCTCCCGCGCGTGCGCGCCGCGCACCTCGCGCGCCTCCTCGAGCGCGCCGTCGCGGACGACCTGGACGCTTGCCTCGCGCGCAGCGCGTCGGGACCAGAACCGCTCTGCGGGGTCTATCACACGCGCCTCCTCCCCCGTATCCGCGGCCTCCTCGACCAGGGCGCGCGCAAGGTGACGAGCGTGCTCGACGTCCCGCTCGCGCAGCACCCCCTCCCGCGCCACGCCTGGCTCGACGACGGTCTCGCCGACGGCGCGGCCTCGAACCTGAACACGCCCACCGACCTCGAGACCGAGCGCGCGCGCCGCGCACGCATCGATTCCTCCCGAAAGGCCGCCTCGTGAGTTCCTCCGAATCCCAGCTCGCGCGCTTGCTCGAACCGGTCCAGCCGGGGATCGAGCGCATGCGCGAGGTCATGCTGCGCCAGCTCATCGAGAGCTCGCACGCCGTCGGCGACATGACCGACCACGTCGGCCGCTTCCGCGGGAAGCAACTGCGCGGCGCGCTCGTTTTGCTCTCCGGCGAGGCGACGGGCAACACGACCGACGAGCACCCCGCCGTCGCGGCGATCGTCGAGCTCATCCACCTCGCGACGCTCGTGCACGATGATGTCCTGGATGGCGCGTCCGTGCGCCGCCGCGTCGCGTGCGTCAACCAGCGCTGGGACAACCAGACCGCGGTGCTGCTCGGCGACTTCCTCTACGCGCGCGCGTTCGCGCTGTCGACGGACCTCTCGTCGCGCCTCGCGAGCCGCGTGCTCGCCGAAGCGACGCGTCGTCTGTGCGTCGGCGAGATCGACCAGGCCGCGTTGCGCTACGACTTCGAGCTCTCGCAGGAGCGCTACGAGGAGATCGCCGGCGCGAAGACCGCGACGTTGTACGCCGCCGCGTGCGAGCTCGGCGCGCGCTACCCCGGCGGCCGCGAGGACGTCGGCTCGAGCATGCGCCAGTTCGGCTACGAGCTCGGCCTGGCCTTCCAGATCATCGACGACTGCCTCGACGTCGTGGGGGACGAGCGCGTCGTCGGCAAGTCCGTCGGCAACGACGTCGAGGACGGCAAGATCACGCTGCCCGTGCTGTACGCGCACAAGGTCGGCGACGACGCGACGCGCGCGGCGATCCGCGACGTGTTCACGCGGCCCGACCTCGTGGGGCGTTGCGAGCGCCTGCGCGGAGTCTGTGACCTCGCGGCGGGCGTCGAGTTCGCGATGGCCCGCGCGAAGGAGCTCGTCGACCGCGCGCGCGACCGCGCGGCGCGCCTCGAGCCTTCCGCACACCGGACAGCGCTGATGGAACTCCCCGGCTTCGTCCTCGAGCGCCGCTGGTGAGCGGGGCCGCGATGGGAGCCTCGCCCGAGCCGTCGTCTGTCGAACGTCCCGCGCCGCGCTTCCGTTGGGGCTTCGCGAGCTCCGCCGGAATGATCCTGCTGCTCGTGGTCGCGGGCCAGGTCGTCGGCAACGTCGTCGGCAACTCGGGCTTCGTGCACGGCGACCTCGGCTGGCGCGACGCGATCCTCGTCGCGTTCGCGCTGTGCGCGAGCGCGTTCACGTGGCTGCAGCGCGAGGCCGTCCTGCGCTTCTTCCGCTCGATGCACACGGGCGTGGCGCTGGTCGCGCTCTCGCTCGTCGCCGTCGCGCTCGGCGTGCTCGTCCCGCAGATCGACGGGTTCGAGGACCCGGAGGAGCGCGTGCCCTCCGTCGCCGACGTGCCGGCGGTCGTGCTCGACGAGTACCTCGCGTCGCCGGGGCGCACGGCCGACCAGATGCGCGGCCGAACGCCCGCCGACCATCCGGCGCTCGCGGCGCTCACGAACGAACAGGTCGCGCGCGTGAAGGGGTACCGGCGCCACCTCGACACGTTCAAGTTCGCCGAGGCCTACTTCCTCTACCACCTGCTCCACCCGTACGGCATCGGCATGCCCGAGGCCGGGCTGCCGCCGCAGGTGGAGGAAGGACTCGTGCGGTTCGGGCAGCGCTACGGGAAAGAAGAGCAGGGGAACCGCGAGAAGCAGATGCGCCAGGCGATCGGCGGCCAGCCGAAGTCCGCGGCGATCACGCAGTTCACGGTCGATCACCACGACGGGCTGCGCGCGTTCTTCGACTTGTCGACGGCGCTGCACTGGAACCGCGCGTACAAGTCGAACTGGTTCGCGGCGCTCCTGTTCCTGCTCGCGACCGGCGTGGCGCTGAACACGTTCCGCGGTCCGCCGCGCGCGTGGCTCACGCTGCGCAAGGCGGGCTGGCTCACCGTGCACGTCGGGATCCTCGTCATGCTCGCGGGCGGCTTCGTCAGCAAGCTGAAGACGAACCGTGGCGTGCTGCAGCTCGACCTGAACGAGGCGCCACAGGACGTCTACTGGGGCTACTTCGACCCGCAGAAGCCGACGCGGATGCCGTTCCACGTGAAGCTCGATCGCTTCGCGCGCAAGGACTGGCCGACGCTGCAGGTCGGCTTCCACGCCGACCAGTTCACGTCGCGTCTGCCCGAGTACACGCTGTGGCCCGGCCGCGAGATCGGCATCGACTGGGTGCGCGACGAAGCGACGGGCAAGGACCGGCCGAACCTCTCGTTCCGCGTCAAGGCGCTCGCCGAGCGCGCGCACGTCGGCACGCCGCGTTTCTGGGAGGCGGAGCGGCGCGACGACGCCGAGGGGCTCGGTCCGCTGCTCGAGCTCTCCGTCGCGCAGGGCGGCGACGGCGCGTCGACGCGGCCCGTGCTGCTCAAGCCCGACAGTCCGAACGACTTGTACGCCGACCCCGCGTGGACGTGGCGATTGCGCGTGGTCTACGGCGAGGGCGACGAGCAGATCGAGCGCCAGCTCGTGCAGGAGAAGCCTGGGTACCTGGGTTGGCTCGACATCGGCATCCTCGCGCAGGGGCACGTCGAGCCGCGCCGCGAGCCGATCGCGCTCGGCGACGTGCTCCAGGTCGGCGACTACACGATCACCGTGGCGGAGGCGACGGCCGACTTCCGACTCGACGAACAGGGCAAGTCCGAGGTGCGTGACTCCCGTCCGCTCGCCGAGCAACCGCCGCGCAATCCCGGCGTGTGGGTGACGCTGAAGAAGCGCGGCGGCGCGGAGACCGAGCGGCGGCTCGTGCTCCAGGGCCTCGACGCGGAGACGCACCAGGCGCTGCAGGGGCGCTACACGTACAAAGAGGTCGGCCTCAAGCTCGCGTGGGACCCGTGGGGGATCGATGGACCGCCGCGGTACGTGCTGCAGTTCGGTCCTGACGCGGCGCCGCGCCTCGCGGGCCCCGACGGCAAGCGCACGGAGATCGCGGTAGGCGCGCCGATCCCGCTACCCGGCGCCGAGCGGATCGCGCTCGCGCGGCTCTTCCACAACGCGCGCTACGAGAAGACGATCGAGTTCCTCGCGCCGCACGTCGAGGGCCCGCACTTCGACGCGGACTTCTACGCGACGGATCCGGTCGGGCTCGAGCTCGAGATCGTGCAGGGGCCGGGCACGCCCGGCGAGCGGCGACAGACGGTGCGGCTCGCGTCGACGGACCAGGGCCTCTCGAACTTGTGGCAGAGCGTCGACGGCGGCTTCTACGTCCGGTTCTTCGAGAACCAGGCCGGCTTCCCGTTCGAGTGGCGCAGCGTGCTCTCGATCTGGCAGCCCGACGGCCAGGGCGAACTGCGCCAGGTCGACGTCGGTCCCGAGCACGACCGCGAGATCCGCGTGAACGACTACTTCTTCCACGGCGGGTACCGCTTCTTCCAGACCAACGCCGATCCCGAGCGGCCGACCTATTCGGGCATCGGAGTCGTGTACGACCCCGGCATCCCGATCGTGCTGTTCGGCATGTACACGATCATCGTCGGGACGATCCTCGCCTTCCTGCTCCGGCCGATCGCCGAGGCCTACGGCAAGCGCCGCACGGAGACGCACGCATGAACTTTGCCCTGTTCTTCGACTGGTCTCAGATCCAGGCGTCGGGCCGCTGGTCGGACGTCACGGACCTCTTGTGTCTCGCGGGCACGCTGACGTGCGTGCTGTCGGTCGTCGTGCACGCGCGCGCGGCGCTGCGTGGGAGCTCGTTGTCGGGCCCGGCGCGCATCGCCACGCGCGTGCCGATCCTCGCGCTCGTGCTCTCGGTCGTGGCGATGGGGCTCTCGGTCTGGCAGCGTGGCCTCGAAGTGAACCACTTCCCGAGCCAGACCATGAGCGAAGTGCTCCAGATGTTCTCGCTCGCCGTGCTCGTCTCGATGCTCGTGCTGCACTTCGCGCTCGGGCTCCAGCGGCGCGGGAGCGGCTGGGCCATCGTCGACGACGTCATGATGGGGATCATGTTCGTCGGCGTGTACTTCACGCACCGCTACATCGACACGCTGTCGACCGCGCAGCGCGACCTGCCGCCCGCGCTCCAGTCCTACTGGTTCCCGCCGCATCTCTCGGCGCTCATCTTCAGCTACGCGACGATGGCGGTCGCGGCCGTCGTCGCGCTCGTCTGGTTCGTCACGCGCTTCTGGACGGCCGTGTACTCCGGCACGCCGGGGCTCGCGAAGAAGCTCGTCGCGTTCGTCGCGTTGAGCTCCGCGCTCGGGGCGCTCGGCGCGTGCGCGCTGCGCTTCGGCCTCGCGTTCGAGTGGGTGCCGGCGCTCCTCTTGCCGAGCCTGCCCGCGGGCCTCGTGGCGTGGGCGTTCGTGCGCGGCGTGCTCGACGGCCGGCTCGCGGCGGCCCGAGCGCGCGGAGCGAGCTCGCGATCGTCGTCGGCCTGACGCTCGTGCCGTTCGTGCAGCTCGTCACGCTGCCGCTGCTCGTGCTCGGCGGCATCGTGTTCGCGGTGCTGCGCGCCCGCGACGGCCTGCCGTCCGCCGCGCGGCTCCTCGTGCTCGAGAAGGAGCTCGACGACGTCAGCTTCCGCGCGTTCGCGGTCGGGATCCCGTTCCTCACCGCGGGCCTCTGGATGGGCGCCTTCTGGGCGCAGGAGGCGTGGGCGAACTACTGGGGCTGGGACAGCAAGGAGAACGCGGCGCTGATCACGTGGCTCGTCTACGTGATCTACATCCACCTGCGCATGCTCGGCGGCTGGCGCGGCTCGAAGGCGATGGGCGTGCTCGTCGGCGGAGCGCTCTCCGTGTTCATCACGTTCCAGGTGTTCGGGTACTTCCCGGACTCGCAGAAGAGCCTGCACCGGTACACGGACGACAACGTGCGGCCGATGGAGGGTCAGCAGGCGGCGCCGAGCTCCGACGAGCAGGCCCGCGTCGACGCCGGCGCGAACGCCGGGGAGGAGCGCCGATGACCGCGCGCATCCTCGACGGCAAGGCCGTCGCGCAAGCGGTGCGCGACGACGTGCGTGCGGGCACGGACGCGCTCGTCGCGATGGGCGTGCGGCCCGGGCTCGTGGTCGTGCTCGTCGGCGACGACCCGGCGAGCCAGGTCTACGTGAAGAACAAGGACAAGGCGGCGCGCGAGGCGGGCTTCGACGTCCGTACCGTGCGTCTCCCCGCGACGACGACCCAGACGGAGCTCGAGGCCGAGCTCCACGCGCTCAACGCGGACCTCGGCGTGCACGGGATCCTCGTGCAGCTCCCGCTCCCGCGCGGTCTCGACGCGGATCGCGTCGTGCGCCTGCTCGACCCCGCGAAGGACGTCGACGGGCTGACGCCGACCAGCGTCGCGGCGCTCGTGCTCGGGAAGCCCGGCTTGCGGCCCTGCACGCCCGCGGGCTGCATCGAGCTCTGCGACCGGCACGGCATCGCGCTCGAGGGCGCCCACGTCGTCGTCGTCGGACGCTCGATGCTCGTCGGGAAGCCGTTCGCGCACCTGGCGCTCGAGCGCAACGCGACGGTGACGATCGCGCACTCGCGCACGCGCGACCTCGCCGAGCACGTGCGGCGCGCCGACGTCGTCGTCGCCGCGGTGGGGAAGCCCGGCCTCGTCCGGGGGGACTGGATCCGGCCCGGCGCGGCCGTGCTCGACGTCGGGATCAACCGCCTGCCGGACGGCAAGCTCACCGGGGACGTCGAATTCGAGCCCGCCGCCGCGCGCGCGGGCTGGATCACTCCGGTTCCGGGGGGCGTCGGTCCGATGACGATCGCGATGCTGCTCGCGAACACGCTCCAGGCTGCCGCGAACCAGACCGGGAAAGTCCTTCCGGTCCGGCCCAGGAGAGTGGGCAGCACGAGCTGACCCATGGAACGACGCGGCTGGCAGGATTCGGAAGACGAGGGCGCGCCGCGCGCGCAGGTGCAGTTCGGCCTCCCGCGGCTGACGCCCGCGGTCAAGGCGCTGATGCTCGTGAACGTGGGGCTCTTCCTCGTGAGCTTCCTCGTCTACTTCTTCGGGCGCGTCGCGGAGCAGGGCGACCTGTGGGGGCGCGTCTTCGGGCACCTGTTCCTCGACCCGCAGGACTGGCGCGCGTTCTTCGCGGGCCTCCCGGTGTGGCAGGTCGTCACGTACGGCTTCCTCCACGGGGTGACGGACCTCGGGCACATCATCGGCAACATGCTGATGCTGTATTTCTTCGGGACGATGCTGGAGGGGCTCGTCGGCACGCGGCGGTTCCTGCTCACCTACTTCGCCGCGATGGTCGTCGGCGCGGTCGTCTTCCTCGTGCCGGCCCTCGTGTTCGGCGGCGTGTTCGATCGTCCGGCGCTCGGCGCGAGCGGGGCGTGCCTCGGCGTCATGATCGCGATGGCGATGCTGCGGCCGATGTCGCGCGTGATCGTGTTCGTGTTCCCGATGACGCTGCGCACGCTCGCGCTGATCTTGATCGCCTTCGACGTCTTCGGATTGCTCGTGACGATCGCGGAGCGCGCGAGCGACGGCACCGCGCACCTCGTGCACCTGGGCGGCGTGCTCTATGCGTTCGTCGCCGTGAAGAGCGGCCTGATCTCGCTCGACCCGGTCGAGTACATCGAGCGCCGTCGCGCGGTGAAGGAGGTCGAGCAGGCCGCGTCCGACGAGGTGCGCATGGACCAGCTGCTCGAGAAGATCCACCGCGAGGGGATGAGCTCGCTCTCGAAGGGCGAGAAGGACTTCCTCAAGCGGGTCTCGGCGAAGCGCTGACGAGCGCGCACCGAGCACGGCCTGCCACGCATCCCGCCCGAGCCGCGAACGGACCTCTGCGTGAGACGGACCGGTCGAGATCCGCCTCTCGGCGTCCCGGCCCCCTCTGCGAGCCGACCCTCCGCGCACTGCGCGCGGAAACCACGGTGAACCCGGCCCCGGGAGGCCGCGCGCCCGGCGACCCGCCTTCCGCGCATGGATCCCCATCCACGGCCCCGCTAGACTCGCCGCTCCGATGTTCCCCCGCCGGATTTCCGGGGCCTGGCTGGCCCTCGTCGTGCCGCTCTGTCTGCCGGGGCTCTGGCTCGGCGCGGCCGTGTTCACCCCCTCGGTCTCCACGGCGCGCGGCGCGTCCGCGCTCGTCGAGTCCGACTTCTCGCGCGACTTCAAGAAGGCGCTCGCCGCGAACGACTCCGCGGCGATGCAGAAGCTCGTGAAGGAGAAGGCGTCCGACGCCGTCCTCACGATCGTCGAGGTCGCGGAGTCGATCGCCGCCGAGCCGAGCGAGGAGAAGGAGGCGCTCCACGCGGCGTTGCGCGAGTCGTGGAAGGCCGTGCACAAGACCGAGTTCGCGGACAAGGTCTACCGCTTCTTCTCGAGCGTCAACGCGAGCACGAAGAAGAACCTCGGCGAGCTGAAGAAGCGCTACGACTCCGGCCTCTCCGAGTGGGAAAACAACCAGGAGAAGAAGGACCCGCAGAACTTCGACCTGATCGAGGCGAAGCTGCGCGACCTCGTCGACTACTTCGATCAGGAAGGCGACCTCTACCACGCCGCGCAGTGCGCCTGGATGTGCGCGCGCTCGGTGGACGAGATGCTGCGCGAGAGCGGCGCGGATCTGCCGCTCACGTACAAGTACTACGCGAAGGCAGTCGAGTTCCGCGAGAAGCTCGACCTGAAGGACGCGACGTTCGACGAAGCGACGAAGCGCAAGACGGCGCTCGCCGGGCGCGGCTTCGACAAGAAGAAGGCGCCCGAGGCGCCGCCGCAGGAACCGGGCGGCGCCGCACCGGGCGCGCCGAAGCCCGCGCCCGAGGCGCCCGTCACGCCGGTCAAGGTGCCGCTCCACTTCGAGCTCCTCTCGTCCTTCGACGCGTACCAGCGTCCGACGTACTGCGCGGACGACCTCTACGAGGTGTGGAACGCGCTCGCCCTGGTGAAGAAGGACGGCAACAAGGCGGCCTTCCTCCAGATGTCCGGTTCGCCGACGCTGATCCGTTCGGGCTCGAGCGAGGTCCGCATCGACGTCGACGGCGACGGCCAAGGCGAGGAGAAGCTCCCGATCACCGGCAACGTCACGCCGGTCAAGCTGACGATCGGCAAGGGCGACCAGGCGCGACCCTGGGGCTTCCTCGCCGTCACCGGAATCCAGCAGGACGTCTACCAGGGCATCCAGGTCAATCTGGCGCCCGTCGACGAGCAGATCACCCTCTACACGCTCGGCGCCGCGAGCGTCGTCGGCAACGTGAACGGCGTCGCGCTGCGACTGATCGACGAGACCTTCGACGGGATCTACGGCACGACTCCGCAGACGTACGGGTTCGTCGGCCTCTCGAAGGAGGTCTACCAGCCCGACTTCGACACACTCGTCGTCGGCGCGTCCAAGCACGCCCGACCGTACAGCGAGCTCGTCGATCTCGACGGCAAGTGGTACCGGATCGCCGTTGCCGGGAACGGCAAGGAACTCGTCGCGACGCCCGCCAACGTCGAGACCGGCCTCGTCAAGTTCGTCTTCCACGGCAGCGTGCAGCCGAGCACGCTGATCCTCCAAGGAAAGAGCGAGCTCGAGAAGTGCTACTTCGACATCACCGATGCCGGCGCGAAGGGCCTCCAGCTCCCCGTCGGCAGCTACCAGCTCTTCTACGGCGAGCTGCGCAAGGGCAAGAAGAAGCAGATGCAGAAGTGCGTGATCCTCCCGCCGAAGAGCCCGCCCGTGTGGGGTGTGCGGCGCGGCGAGGTGACGACCGTCGAGCTCGGCGGGCCGTTCGACTTCGACTTCAAGCTCGCGAAGGACGGCGACAAGCTCACGGTCGATGGGAAGAGCGTGCGCGTCGTCGGCAAGGCGGGCGAGCGCTACGAGCGCGTCTGGAACTGCGTGCCCATCCCCGAGGCGGGCTTCCGCAAGAAGGGCGCGAAGGGCAAGGCCGCCAAGTACGAGAAGATGCCGAAGGTGCTCGACAACGAGGGCATCACGAAGCTCGGCTGGGACGCGCCCTGGTCGCCGCTCGACCTCACCTTCGACGTCAAGGGACAGGGCGCCGTCGAAGTGCAGCTCGTGCTCAAGGCGCACGACTTCTTCGGCAAGATCGAATCCAATTGGAAGGAATGACCTCGCGTGCTCGACCTCAAGTTCATCCGTCAGAATCCGGACGTCGTCAAAGCCGGCGCTGCGAAGAAGCGCATCGCGATCGACCTCGACAAGCTGCTCGAGCTCGATCGCGTCGTCCGTGAAGAGGGCGTCGTGATCGACCAGCTGCGCTCCGAGCAGAACGCGAAGGCGAAGCTGATCGGCAAGGCGGCGCCGGAGGAGCGCGCGCGCCTCGCCGAGGAAACGAAGCGCGGCAAGGCCGACCTGAAGGTCCGCGAGGACGCCCAGGCGGCGCGCGAGGCGGAGCTCCGCCAGCTCCTCCTGCGCGTGCCGAACGTGCCTGCCGCGGAGGTGCCCGAGGGCCGGGACGACAGCGAAAACGTCGAGGTGAAGCGCTGGGGCGAGCCGCGCAAGTTCGACTTCGAGCCGCTCGACCACATCGCGATCGGCGAGTTGCACGATTGGATCGACGTCACGCGTGGTGCGCGCATCGCCGGTTCGCGCAACTATTTCCTCAAGGGCGACCTGTCGCTGCTCGAGGGCGCCGTCATGCGCTACGCGCTCGACTTGATGGTCGCGCGCGGGTTCGTGCCGCTCTCCGTGCCGACGCTCGTGCGCAGCGAGGTCATGGTCGGCACGGGCTACTTCCCCGGCGGAGAGGAGCAGGCGTACCGGTGCGACGAGCGCGACGACCTGTGCCTCGTTGGCACGGCGGAAGTGCCGGTGACGGCGCTACACCAAGACGAGATCCTGGCGCACACGGAGCTCCCGAAGAAGTACGTCGCGCTCTCGTCGTGCTATCGCCGCGAAGCGGGCACGTACGGCAAGGACACGCGCGGCCTGTACCGCGTGCACCAGTTCTTGAAGGTCGAGCAGGTCATCGTCGACGCGGCGGACCCGGCGAAGAGCCTCGCGCACCACCACGACATCGTGAAGAACGCGGAGGACGTGCTGCAGTCGCTCCAGCTCCCGTACCGCATCGTCAACGTGTGCGGCGGCGACCTCGGCGCGCCGCAGATCCAGAAGTTCGACATCGAGACGTGGATGCCGTCGCGCAAGAACTACGGCGAGACGCACTCGGCGTCGCGCTTCCACGAGTACCAGGCCCGGCGCCTGAACATGCGTTACCGCGACGAGCAGGGGACCGTGCGCGTCTGCCACACGCTCAACAACACGGTGGCCGCGTCGGTCCGCATGCTCATCGCGCTGATCGAGAACCACCAGCAGGCGAACGGCACGGTGTGGGTTCCGCCCGTGCTGCGCTCGTACCTTGGTGGGCGCGAGTTCCTCGGGCGCCCGCGCGCCTGAGCTCGGGCGCGGAGCGGCTCCGCACTTTTCGCGATCGCCCCGTCGACGCTGCGCGGACGACGCGCGGCGCGTGGTCGGTCACTGCGGAGGACGATTCGCTCCGCCGCCGCCGCCATTGCCACCGACGCGGGTCCCCTCGGAGCGGAACGGATCACCGCCGCCACCGCCACCGCCACCGCCGCTCGGGAACGGATTCGCGCCTCCGGCCCCGCCGCCGGCCTGCGGCTGCTGTCCGCTTCCGCCGGAGGGCAGCTTCGGCACGCGGGGCACCGGGATGTCTTCCTCCGCGAACCGCACGCCCTCGGAGAAGCGGATCACGCGCTTGTAGGTGATCGTGCGCTTGTCCGTGGGGGCGATGCGCAGCGCCTCGTTGACGAGCCGCGGGGCGAGCTCGAGCGTCAAAGAGAGCTCGAGCCGCGCCGGCAAGCCGACGTTCTCGCTGTTCTCGTCGGCGCCCCACTCCTGGACGGGCTCCTCGTCGGGGCCGTCCTTCTCGATGCAGCGCAGGTCGAATCCGCGCACGCGCTCGTGGAGGAGCAGGAACGTCCCGCCTTCGAAGGGCTCCTCGTCGACGCCGTAGGATTCGCGGCGATAGACCTCGAGGAACTGTCCGTCCGCCGACACCTTCAGCCTGTAGCCGACTTCGTTCAGCGGGGCGCGCAAGTAGCGATCGTCCTCGAGGTGATAGGAGAGGCTGCGCGTCGCCGTCACGAAGTCGAGGCTGTCCGCGTCGAGGCCGAGCAGCACGCGGTCCTTCACGCGCAGCTGGTGCATGCGCGTCCGGTCGTAGACGCTGAGGCCGCGCAGGTCGCGCTCGATCCTGTCCAGGATCGCGGGGCCGGCGAGCTGCGTCTCCTGAATGTTGTGGATCGTGTCGCGCGAGGTGCGCGCCGCGGTCAGGATCGACGTCATCGCGAGCATGATGCCGCTCATGATGAGCAGAACGAGGAGCACTTCGACGAGCGTGAAGCCCGCGCGCGCGGCCGCGGCCACTGCGGAGCGATGGAAGGTCGCGCGCTTCATTTCCCGCCCCCCGACTGCGTGCCCGAGCTGCTCGACGAGCCGCTCTTCGAACCGGTACCGCCCGCGCCGCCCGAGGCCGCGCCGTTCGCATCGGTTCCGTTCGCGGCCGCGGCGTCTTCCTCATCCGGTCCGTAGACCTGATCCCAGGGGACCCAGCGCTCGAGCACGAGGTCGTTCGTGTACTCGCGGATCTTGGGGAACGTGACCCGGATCTTGAGCTTCTCGAAGGGCTGCTTGTCCTCTTCGCGTTCCTCGTCCGTCCGTTCGGCGTCCTCTTGCTGCTCTTCGAGCTGGGCGCGCGTGCGCGGCTTCCAGCTGTCGAACGTCGTGCTCTCCTCCTTCTCTCCGAAGGCCTCGTCGCCGAGGATCACCTCGTAGGCGAAGTCGGGGTAGCCCTCTTCCTCGTAGGTGCCGACGAGGCCGCGGGAGATGTCCTCGCGGAACTCGCCCGACTCGATTTGGCCGAGCGTCACGAGCGCGAGATCGCGCGCGAGCTTGTAGTTGCGCGTGTGCGCCGCGGTGAGCTTCGCGCCGTTCAAGCCCTCGAGGATCCAGATCAGCCCCATGCCGACGATCACGATCGCCACCGCGACCTCGGCGAGCGTGAAGCCGCCGCGGCGACGGGGACTCGAGCGCTGCAGCGGCCGGATCATTGGAAGTCGCCCTCGCGCGCAGGCTCTCGGACGAAGATGCCCTCGTGGTATTCGATCAGGCCGGTGAGACTCTGCACGTCGACGGTGAAGTAGGCGTCGTCGGGCTTCTGCGCGAGCGTGATCGTGTGCCCCGACGCCGAGCCGAGCGAGTCGAAGCGCACGAAGACGACGCCCTTCGAGTACTCGACGCCGTCGATGACCACGTGGTGGAACGAGATGCCCTTCGGGAACACGGTCCAGGGGAAGGCGAGCTTGTCCTCCTCGCGCGCGGCGAGGCCTCCCCCCGGTTTGAACGGCGTCACGAGGCGGTAGCGCGCGTTCTCGAGGTCGTACTGGATGCGGTACTCGCCGTTGCGGGCGATCGCCTCCGAGCGCGCGCTCTGGAGCGATCCGGCGAGCGCGCGGACGGCGGAGTGGAGCTGCTCGTGGGGGAGGATCGCGCGCCAGCTGACCATCACGATCCCCGCGATCAGGCCGAGGATCACCAGCACGGCGAGCATCTCGACCAAGCTGAAACCGGCCTTCAGGCCGGTTCCCAGGGCGCGGCGCGCGCGTCCCTTCCTGATCGCTCGAGGCTCGTCCACGGGGATCTCAACTGTCGTTCATCGTGCGGCTGTCGATGTCGTCTTCGCCGCCCGGCTGGCCGTCCTTGCCGTAGGACCACACGTGCGGGTCCTGGTTCCCCGAGCCCGTCGGCGGCTCGTAGCTGTACTCCTGCTTCCAGGGGTCCTTGGGGACCTTCTGGGCCTGGAGGTAGCGGTAGCCGTTCTGGTCCGGGGTGACGAGCACCTCGAGCGACTCGGGGTACTTGCCCGCGTTGCGGATCGCGTACTCGTTCAGCGCGTTGATCAGCGACGTGATGTCCGTCTTCGCCTTCTCGACGCCGGCCGCGCGGAACTTGTCCATCACGTTCGGGATCACGAGGGTGGCGAGGAGGCCGATGATCACGATCACGACCATCATTTCGGCCAGGGAGAAGCCGCGGCGCGCGGCGCGGCGCGAAGTGTGGAGGAAGGTCTTCATGTCGAATGGTGCTCCGGCGGTAGGGGGGCGCTCGCGGCGCGTCTACTTGCCGATGTTGCCGATCTGGAGGATCGGAAGGACGATCGAGACCACGATATACCCGACGACAACCGCCAGGAAGATGATCATGATCGGCTCGAGGATGGCCGTCATGCGCTCCGTGGCGATGTCGATCTCTTCGTCGTAGGCGATCGCGATGCGGTCGAGCATCTGCTCGAGTTCGCCCGACTGCTCTCCGACGGAGACCATGTAGCCCACGATCGCCGGGAACGCCCCGGTCTGCTTGAGCGGCGTGGAGATGTCCGTGCCCTCGAGAATGCGGGTCCGGATGTGTTCCGTCGCATCGGCGATGACGCGGTTGCCGACGACCGTACGCGTGATCTCGAGGCTCTGGACGGCGGGCACGCCGGACTGGAGGAGCGTCGAGAGCGTACGCGTGAAGCGCGACACGGCCTGCTTGCGGAGGAGGTCGCCGACGACGGGCATGCGCAGCATGTTCCGGTCGATGAGGAGGCGGCCCTTGTCCGAACCCTTGTACACGCGCTCGAACGTGAACGAGATCGCCGCGATGAACAGGCAGCCGACCCACCAGTAGTTCTTGAAGAGGTCGGACACGAAGATGAGCAGCTGCGTCGGCGGCGGCAGCGTCTGGCCCATGTCCGTGAGCATCGTCGAGATCTTGGGCACGACGACGGTCATGAGGATCGACACGACGATCAGGCCGATGCCGATCATCATCACGGGGTAGGTCAGCGCGGACACGACCTTGCGCCGCAGCGCGCGCTGCGCCTGCAGGTAGTCGGCGAGGCGGCGGAGCACGACGTCGACGTTGCCCGTGGCCTCGCCGGCGCGGACCATGTTCACGTAGAGCTCGCCGAACATGTAGGGGTGCTCGGCGAGGGCGTCGGCGAGCGACGCGCCCTGGTTGATGCGCTCGCGGATCTCGCGGAACATCGTCTCGATCCGCTTGTCCTCCGACTGCTCGATCATCGCCTTGAGCGTCTCGGCGAGCGGGATGCCGGAGGAGAGCAGCGTGCCCATTTGGCGCGTCGTCGCGGTGAGCACCTCGAGGTTGCGCATCGACGGCGTCGCCGTGCGTTGTCGCTCCTGACGCAGGCGGGTGAGCGCGGCGCCAAGGCCCTTCTTGCCCTTCGCGGGCGTCCGCAGCCCGGCGCGCTTCTCCCACAGGTCGCTGACCAGCAAGTTCTCGCGCCGCAGCTTCCGTGCGCGCCTCGCGCGGCGTGTCCGCGTCGATCACGCCGGTCTGGACGGCGCCGCCTTGGGCGAAGGCCTTGTACTCGTAGATCGGCATGGATCAGTCGAGGTCGAGCTGGGTCACGCGCAACACTTCGTCCGGCGTGGTCTGGCCGGCGAGGATCTTCTGCCGGCCGTCTTCGCGCAGCGTGATCATGCCGCGTTCGACGGCGGTGCGCTTCATCACCGAGGCCGTGGCGTTCGTCATGATCTGCGTGCGCAGCACTTCGTCGACGGGCAGGAACTCGTAGATCGCCGTACGACCGGAATACCCGGACTGGAAGCACTCGTCGCAGCCCTTGCCGACGGCGATCTTCCCGCCCATCTGGTCGGTCGCGAGGCCGACCTTCTTCAGCTTCGCCGTGGCCTCGGGCGAGATCGGCACGTAGGTGTGGCAGTGCTTGCAGATCGTGCGCACGAGGCGCTGCGCGATCACGAGCACGAGCGAGCTCGACACGAGGTAGGGCTCGACGCCCTGGTCCACCATGCGCTGGATCGTCGACGGTGCGTCGTTCGTGTGCACCGTGCTGAACACGAGGTGGCCGGTGAGCGCGGCGCGGATGGCGATGTCGGCCGTCTCGCGGTCGCGGATTTCGCCGACCATCATCACGTCGGGGTCCTGGCGCAGGAACGAGCGCAGTCCCGCGGCGAACGTCAGGCCCTTCTTGACGTTGACCTGCACCTGGCTCACGCCGGGGAGCGAGTACTCGACCGGGTCCTCGATCGTGAGGACGTTCTTCTGCGTCGTGTCGACCTCGGCCATGCCCGCGTAGAGCGTCGTCGTCTTGCCCGAACCGGTCGGCCCCGTGACCAGGATGATCCCGTGGCTGTAGTTCAGGTACTCCCGCAGCATGTCGCGGTTCTTCTCGGAGAGCCCGATCTCGTCGAGCGAGTAGACCTTCGCGGTCTTGTCGAGGAGACGCATGACGATGCGCTCGC
Organism: Planctomycetota bacterium; assembly: GCA_016714045.1. Classification (GTDB taxonomy): domain Bacteria; phylum Planctomycetota; class UBA1135; order UBA1135; genus JADJNY01. Next base: position 329,796 of record JADJNY010000005.1, read on the forward strand.
CGTTCGTCGTCGGAACGGAGCTGATGCGCACGTCGACCTCGCCGTCGCCGATCTTGATCGTGGCGCGGCCGTCCTGGGGGAGGCGGCGCTCGGCGATGTCCATCTTGCCCATCACCTTGATGCGGCTGATGATCGCTTCCTGCGCCTTCCGCGGGATCGGATCCATGTCGTACAGGATGCCGTCGATGCGGAAGCGCGACTGCATGCGGTCGGCGTACGGATGGAAGTGCACGTCCGACGCGCGCAGCTTGAGCGCCTGGAACAGGATCGTGTTGACGAGCTTGATGATCGGCGCCTTGTTGGCGACGTCGAGCACGTCTTCCGACTCGTCGATCTGGTCCGCGAGCCCGGCGATGTTGCCGTCCTCGTTCACGTCCGCGAGCGCCTCGTCGACACCGTCCGCCTTGTGGCGGTAGGCGCGCGCGAGCAGCGTCGTGATCTCGACGCGCGGCGCGAGCACCGGGTCGATCTCGGCGCCGAGCATCGCCGCGAGGTCGTCCATCGGGTGCGGCGCGAGCGGCATGCACGTCGCGACCTTGTAGACGTTGGACGTCTCTTCCAGCGCGACGAGGTTGTAGTTGCGCGCGAAGTGCACCGGCACGCGGTTCACGAAGCCGCCGGGCACGCGCGTGCCCTCCAGGCTCTTCCGGAACTCGTACCCGAGGTGCTTGGCGTAGATCTGGAGCAGCGTCGGCTCGTCCAGGTACTCCTTCTGCAGGATCACGCGGTCGAGCGACTCGCCGGTGGCGCCCGCGACGCGCCGGCACTCCTCGAGCCGGTCGCGCGAGAGCCCGGCGTCGACGAGCATCTCGCCGATCGAGTTGAGCGGGGCCGTGCTGGCGGCCGAGCCGCCAGGGGAGGTCGGGGAGGGAGTCACGCGATCAGTCCTTGCCGCCCTGCTGGGTGGCCTGCTTCTCCGAGGCTTCGCGGGTCAGCTCGCGCATGCGCACCGGGTCGATGCCGACGGAGTTCGCGTCGACCTCGCCGCGCGCGGGGCTGCGGTAGAGCGGCACTTCGAAGCCGCGCAGGTCGATGCCCTTCTCGTCTTTGCCGAAGCGCGGGTCGATGACGCGGATGCGGTCGACGCCGATCGTGTCCGCGGCTTCGAGCTTCTTCCGGTAGGAGACCTCGGCGAGGTCGGCGAAGTCCTTGTCGCGCAAGATGTGCGGCGTCACGAAGAAGTAGAGCGTCGTGCGCTGCGCGGTGTCCGAGTCGCTGCGGAAGAGGAACCCGAGGATCGGGATGTCGTCGACCCACGGGATGCCCGAGCGGCTCTTGGTCTTGTTGTCCGTGACGATGCCGCCGATCACCATCGTGTCGCCGTCCGGGACGTTCACGGTCGTATCGATCGTGCGCGTGGTCTTCGGCGGCGGGATCGCGCCGCTGACCTGCCCGGTGAAGTTCGACACTTCGAGCGAGACCTTGAGGCGCAGGTAGCGGCTCGCGCTGATCGTCGGCGAGATCTGCATCGTGATGCCGGCGTTCACGTAGTCGCGGAAGTTCTCCTGCGTCTGACCGCCGACGCCGCCGGTGGCAGTGACCTGCGTCGTCGGCTGCTCGTCCTTGCTGACGACCTTCGCGCTGCCGTTGTTGTTCACCAGCACCGAAGGGATGTTGAGCACGTTCGAGTCACGGCGGCCCTTCAGCGCACCGAGCAGGATCGGCAGGTTGAACTCGCTGCCGCGGAGGATGCCGGCCGTGATGCCCTGCGGCGGAGCGCCGTCGCCGGAGACGTTCGGGACGCGCACGTCCGGGACGCCGTCGTTGTTCGTGTCCTGGAACGTCGAGAGACCGAAGCTCGTCACGCCGAACGCGCCGGGCAGGCTGGCGCCGCCGAGCTCGACCGCGAGGTTGAGCGAGTCCTGGCCCGACAGCTCGATGAGCGCCGTCTCGATCAGCACCTGGTCCTGGCGGTGGTCGAGGCGCTTGATCAGCTCGCGCACTTCGTCGAAGCGCGTGCGGTTCGCGGCGATCAAGAGCGAGTTCGTCACCTTGTCCGCGACGACGACGATCTCGTTGCGGCCGCTGCTCGCGGTCGAGGTCTGGGCGCCGCCCGCGCGGTTGCCCGCCGCGGGGCCGGGGCCGGTGGGGGCGACGCGCTGCGCGTCCTTGATGAAGTCGTCGAGCGTCTTCGCGAGGTCCTCCGCGGCGACGTTCTCGAGGCTGTAGATGTGGTACGTGCGCTCCTGCTGCGGCTCGTCGACGTCGAGGCGCGCGACGAGTTCCTTGATGCGCGGCATGTCCTCGCTCATCGCCATGATGATCAGCGAGTTCGTGCGCGGATCGGTCATGATCTTCGTCTCGCCCTGACCGCCTTGGATCGGGGCGGTGACGCCCTGACCCGCGTTCGGGTTCGCGCCCGCGCGGCCCTGGAGCGCGCGCTTCGACGCGTCGAGCAGCTCCTCGACGAGGCTCGCGATCTCGTCCGCCGCGGCGAACTCGAGCTTGATGATGTCGAACTCGGGCGGCTCGATCGTCGTCTTCGACGCCGCGTCGACGAAGTGCAGCATGCGCACGATCGACGCGACGTTGCTGCCGAAGCCCGTGATGATCAGCGAGTTCGCGCCGACCGGGATGATCTGCTGCGTGTTCGCGTCGGTGAACATCGTGCGCATCGAGTTCGACAGCGTGCGCACGTCCGTGTTGGGGAGGTCGATGACCGTCGTGATCAGCGTCGCGGGCTGGTCCGCGAAGCGCTCGATGTCCTCCGGCTGAACGTAGGTCGCGTCGTTGCGCACCTGCGGGCCGCCGCGACCCGCGGTCGCGTTCAGGCTCTGGATCAGCACGACGGACAGGTGGTCCGGGCCGATCTTGATGCACACGAAGTCGTTGATGATCATCATGATCTGGAAGAACGAGTAGAAGTCGCTCTTCGGGATCCGCTTCGGGCCGAACATGCGCAGCTGATAGTTCTTCAGCACGCCGGCCGTCTCCTTCGTGTACGTGAAGTTGATGCCGGTCACTTCCTGGCAGATCTTCACGAACTGATCGAGCTTCATCCCCTCGGGGTCGTCCGTCTCGTCGAACGTGAGGACGTAGAAGTCGCCGACCTCCTGGATCGCGGGCACCTTGCCGCCCTGGGTCCCGGGGGCGCTCGCCCCACCCAGGGGCGCCGGGTTCCCCTGGCCGGCGGGCGGGTTCTGCGAGAGCGGGACGCTCGAGGCGAGCAGGGGGAGCGCGGCGAGGAGGGCGATCATGGTCGTCGGGGTGGGCCTGGTTTGGTCTTATCCCGTTGGAAACGTGCGAGTTAGGCACCGCTTCCAGGGCGGGGCCGCACTCTAGGGGGAGCGCTCCCGGGAGTCAAACCGGGAGGCGGCAAACTCTTCCCACGGAGAGCGGCGCGCGAAGGACGTCGACCGCGCGCGAAACTTCCCGTGGGGATTCGCCTTCGACCGTTCTCCCCCGCGACTCGAGCACGACCTCGCGCTGTCCGCGATCGCGCTTCCCAAGCTGGAGAGGCGCTCGCTATGCTCCCGGGCTCCATGCGCCTCTCGGAGCTCTTCCCGGTGGAGGACGTCCTCGTCCGCTTCCAACCGGGCGACAAGTGGGACGCGATCCGTCAACTCGTCGACCACCTCGTGCGCCGGGGGCGCCTTCCGCAGAGCGCGGCCGCTTCGATCGTCGAGGCCGTGCTCGCCCGCGAGCGTTCCATGTCGACCGGGATGGAGAACGGGATCGCGATCCCGCACGCCGCCGTCGACGGGGTCGAGCGCGTCGTCGCGTGCCTCGGGGTCGTCGGCGGCGAAGCCGGCCTCAAGTTCGAGAGCATCGACGGGAAGCCGACGCGGATCGTGATCCTGCTCGTCATCCCGCGCGCGCAGAAGCTCCTGCACATCCGCACGCTCGCGGACATCTGCCGCGTCGTGTCCCGCGAGAACGTGCGCGAGCACCTGCTCGCGGCGAAGACCGCCGAGGAAGCCTGGGTCACGCTCTCCGAGGGCGACGCCGCGCGGCGCTGAGGCCGCGCCGTCGGGATCGGGAGGCCGCCTCGTGCGCGTCCTCGCCTGGCTCGCCGCCTTCCTCGCGGGCGCTGCGGGCCTCGGCTTCGAAGCCCTCCTGATCGGCGCCTCGGGGACCTGCCTCGGGTACGCCTCGTCGGCGGCGATCGGCCTCGCCGTGTTCCTGGCCGCGTGGGCCGTCGGCGCCTGGTGCGCCGGGCGCGTCGCGCCCCGCCCCGGCCGGATCGTCGCGGTCGGCGTGCTGCTCGCGCTCGCGGGCACGGCCGGGACCGCCGCGGTGCTGCGCATGGGGGCCTCGGGCGCGCCGTTCGCCACCGCGGCGCTGGTCGCGGTGCTTGCGATCGGTGGCGTCGCGTGGCTCCAGGGCTTCCTACTCCCGTGGATCGCCGTCGCGGAGCGCGCGGTCGCGAACGCGCGCGCTCGCGACGTCGCCGCGCTCTACGCGGCGAACCTCGCGGGGTGCGCGGTCGGCGCGCAGGTCGTCGCCGGGACGCTCGTCGGAAGCCACGGGCGTCTCGTCGCCGCGTGCGCATCGGGCGCGCTCGCGCTCTTCTCCCGCGCTCCTCGCGGCCTGGCTTCTCGCGCAGGGGAGCTCCGCGCGCAGCGCACCCGATCGGGAGCCGCGCGCCGAGTCCGACGCCGCAGGTCGACCGCACGGCCTGTCCTTCCCACGCGCCGCCCTCGTCGTCGGGCTCGCGACGGGCTGGGTCGCGGCGAACGAGTGGATCGGCCTGCGCCTCTCTGCGCTCTGGCTCGGCGGCATGGAGCCCGCGCTGCGCGCCGCGCTCGTCGCCATCCTCCTCGCGCTCGCCGCGGGTGCGTTCGTCCTGCCGAGATTGCTCCCGCGCGGGGCGCGCGGCGTGCTGTGGGCGCTGCTCCTCGCCGGTCTCGGCGCGCCGTGGTTCGTGGACTTCGGGCGGGCGCTCGCGCCGTTGGGCGTGCCGAGTTCCGCCACGGACGGGCTCCTGGCGGCGCTCGTGCTCGTCGGTCCGCCGCTCGTGGCGCTCGGAGCGCTCGTCCCGCTCGTCCACCGCTCGCTCGCGACGCCGACGCCCGCGGCGCTCGGTCGGCTGCTCTTGCACGAGGCGTGGGGAGCGCTCCTCGCGATCCCGCTCGCGCACTTCGTGCTCGTGCCGCTCGGCGGCCTCGCGCTCGCCGCTGCGTTCGGGCTGGTGCTCGGCGCCGCGGCCGTCCTCGCGTGCGGCCGGGCCGCGCCGCGACTCGCGCTCGCCGCGCTCGTCGTCTGCTGCGGCGCCTCCGCGCGGCTCCTCCTCGCTCCGCCGCTCTCCGCGTCCGCGCCGGCGTACGTGAACCCCGCGTTGACCGTGCTCTCGCTCCGCGAAGACCGCGAGTTCGCCGTCGCGGTCGTCGACGACGGCGTGCGCGGCGAGCGGACGCTGTTCACGGACGGCTTCCGCGCCGCGGGCACGGGGCGCGAGTACCGCTACATGCAGGTGCTCGGACACCTGCCGGTGCTGCTCCACCCCGCGCCGAAGCGCGTCGCGGTGCTGGCGCTCGGCACGGGCACGACGCTCGGCAGCGTCGCCGCGCATCCGGAGGTCGACGCGATCGACGTGCTCGAGATCGCGCCCGCCGTCGTCGCGGCCGCGCCGTGGTTCGAGGCGAAGAACCACGGCGTGCTCGCGCGCGAGCCCGAGCGCGTGCACGTGCTGCTCGGCGACGGACGGCGCACTCTCGCCGATCGGCCCGGGGCCTACGACGTGGTCACGATGGAGCCCCTGCTGCCCGACTCGCCGTTCGGCGTCTACCTCTACACACGCGAGTTCTACGCGCAGGCGCGGCGTGCGCTCCGGCCCGGAGGTCTCCTCTGCCAGTGGGTCCCGCCGCACGCCCTCGAGCCCGCTACGTTCCGCGCGGTGCTCGCGACGTTCGCTGCGGAGTTCCCCTGGAGCGGCGTGTGGCTCGCCGGCACGCAGGTCGTGCTCGTCGGCGGCGAGAGCGAGCCCGCACTGGAGCCCGCGCGCTTCCCGGCGGAGGGCGCGCTGCGCGCGACGCTTGCGACGCTCGGCCTCGCGTCGCCCGCGGGGGTCGCGGCGCGCTACGTCGGTTCGCCACGCTGCGACGAGGCCGCGGACGGCGCGTTGCTCACCGACGAGCACCCGTGGGTCGTGTACCGCCCGCGACGCGCGGGCGCAGCGCTGCTCGCCGACCTGCCCGACAACCTGGCCGCGCTACGCGCGCTGCGCGCGCCGCTTCCCGAGCGTTGGGCGGCGGTCGTCGGGCCGGGGGGCGCGGAGCTCCGCGCCGGCCTCGCCGAGCTGCAGCGCGCACGGGCGGAGCTCGCGAGCGAGGAGGCGCGACAGCGCGGCGTCCCGCGCGCGGACGCGACGGCCCTCCTGCGCGAGGCGCGCGGGCTCGCGCGGCGCTCCGCGCGGGGCGATCCGGAGCTCGTCGAGTTCGAGGAGGAGCTCGAGTTCCTCGACGTCGTCCGCCGCGGCGTCGCCGAGCTCGCGAAACCGGACGCGCACGCGGCGCAGCTCGCGCTCGAGCGTGCCGCCGAGCTGCGGCCCGAGCGCGCGGACGTCGCGCTCTACCTCGCGGTCGCGCGCGAGCGCGCGGGGGACCCCGACGCCGCGCGCGCGGTCGAACGCGCCGTCGCGCTCTGTCCGCGGCTTGCTCGGACGCCGGAGGGGCTGCGCGCGCGGTCGCTCGGGCTCTCCGACGCCGCTTGGTGCACGCTCACGGCGCGCGCGGCCGCCCCGTGACGCCGCAGCACGGTGCATCCGGGGCGCGAACGGAGGGCACTCCGGGGCCACGCGCTGGAGCGCACGCGCGTCCGAAGCCCATGTTGAAGTTCCGTTTTCGTGTACGCGGAAGCTGCACACGCCCGCGCCGATCGGGATGATCCACGCGGGGGGCGCGCGGGGGTGCGCGTCGCCAGGGACCGCGCCGGCCGGCCGCGCTCCCTCCGCCTTGGAGCGCGGTGCCGGCAGGCCCGCGCATGCCGAATCGCATGGAACCCATGGACGCTTCTCTCCGCTTCGCTCGACTCCTCGCGCTTTCCCTCGCCGCCGCGCTCCCCGCGCAGGCGTCGCCCGTGCTCGCGACGCCCGCGACGCCGTCCGTCGCTCCGCGGGGCGAGACGCAGATCGACTTCGAGAAAGCCGCGCGCAACTTCCTCGCGGCGCGCGGCGTGCGCGATCCCGCGCCCGACGGGCTCGAGCTCGAGCCGCTCGTCGAGAAGCACTTCGTGCGCGCGCGTCTCGGCGCGTTCGAGGTCGTCTTCCCGAACAGCGGGCTCGCTCAGCGCTCCGAGGACCTGAAGCTCGCCGCACAGGCGCTGCTCGAGGCGCACGGGCGCTGGTTCGACTGGCTCAAGCCCGCGGGCCGCGACCAGAAGGCGCACCGTGAGGACCTCGCGACGCTCCTCGCGTGGGTGAAAAGCTGGAAGACACCGGCGCTCACGAAGCTCGCGGCCCAGGACGGTGGCGACCTCGGGAAGCTCCTTGGCGCGAGCGACGCGGTGAAGGCGGCGCTCGAGCGCTTCGAGGCCGCGATGCAGCGCGGCGAGGCGATCGGCGCCGCGCGCGAGACGCCGCAGCGCCTGCGCCTCTACCTGCTCCCGACGCGCCGCGACTTCGTCGAGTTCATGGCCGTCATCGGCTGGTTGCAGCCGGACCAGCGCGCCAACTACTGGCTCGACGCCGCCGCCGACTGGTCGCAGGCCCACTACAACTCCGACCAGATCATCGCGCTCGAGTACTCCGTGCCGAACCGGCCCGCGGGCGTCTACGACCAAGGCATGGGCATGGGGAAGGACGACCCGACGTTGCTCCAGCAGCAGGTCGTCCAGCTCGCGCTGAACGAGCTCTTCGACACGCTCTACCAGGGCCGGGTGCCCGGCGCGTTCGTGCAGGGGCTCTCGATGAACCTCGTGATCGACCAGTTCGGCGAGATCAACACGCGCATCGACGGCGATCTGCGCGCGCGCGTCACGGGCAAGCGCGAGGTGTTCGTGCCCGGCGGCAACAAGGACGGCGGCCTCCTGACGAAGAACTCCGCGGACACGCGGTGGCGCGCGGAGCGCGGCAAGGACCACTGGTTCAAGCTCCTGCGCCAGTCGCAGAAGGAGGGGGAAGAGCTCGACCGCGCCGCGAAGAACCGCGCGGCGCTCTTCGCCGTGCGCTCGGACGACGGCGGGAAGCGTGAGCTCGTGCGCGCTCCGTTCCTCGGCTCCGCCGCGGTCGCGACGAAGGTCCCGCCCGAGGCGTTCGCGGGCGACTTCGCCGAGTTCCTGCGCGCCTACAAGTCCGCGTTCATCCACTGGCTGCAGTCGAAGGCGCTGAACTCAGAGAAGCCGTCGCGCGAGGCCTTCGCGCGGCTGATCGCGAAGCTCGGCGATTCGGGGGCCTCGGGCGACTTCGAGAGCGTGTTCGCGGAGCTCTACTCCAAGCAGCCGCTCTCGAACGCGGAGTGCGACAAGGATTGCCTCGAGGGCGAGTTCCTGCTCTGGCTCCAGCGCCAGAAGTGACGCCCCGCGTCAGGCCCAGTCGAGCGCGCGCTGCTCGAGGGCCTCGCGGATCTGCTCGGCCGTGCGCCGGTACGCCTCGCGCGGTCCGCCGATCGGATCGCTGACGTTGCGGCCGTTCGGATCGAGCAGCATCGCGTTCGCCGCGCGGTGCGCGGGGAGCCAGGCGAGCAGCGCGTCGAGGTGCCCCTGCGTCATGCAGTAGAGGCGGTCGTAGCGCTCGAGGTCCTCTTCCTGCGCCGCCCGCGCGCGGTGGCCTCCGAGGTCGATCCCGTGGTCGGCGAGGACGCTCAACGCGTGTTTCGACGCGGGCTCGCCCTCCGCGGCGTGCACGCCCATCGAGCGGACGACGAACCCGAAGTCCTCGATCGAGCCGGGCGTCGTGCCGAGTCGCTCCGCGAGCGCGGCGCGCGCGAGCCCCTCCGCCATCGGGCTGCGGCACGTGTTGCCCGTGCACACGAAGCCGAGCCGCAACCCGCCGGCCTGGCGCAGCTGGCGCAGGTCGATCAGGCCTTCGCGCAGGAGCGTGAGCTCGCCGCGACCGATGCGCGCGACCGACGACGGCTCGCCGAGGCGCGCGGGGCCGCCGTCGAGCACGAGCTCCGCCGCGCCGACCGAGCGCAGCGCGGCGGCCGCGTCGCGCGCGGGGCCGCTCCCCTGCGTATCGCAGCTCGTCACCGCCACGGGGAAGGGGAGCGCTTGGAGCACGCCGGCCGTCGCCCGGTGCGCGACGCAGCGGACGCCGATCCAGCCCGCCTGTTCGAGGCGCGGATGGCGTCCGTGTCCCGGCAGGATCAGCGTCAATGGACCGGGCCAGTAGCGCGCGACGATGCGCCGCACGTACGGCGAGACCGGCGCGAGCGCGTCGAGGGCCGCGGGATCGCCCACGTGCCACGTGAAGGGCTGCGCCGTGGAGCGGCGGCAGCGCGCGCGCAGCGCGGCGAGCGGCGCGTCCTGGTCCGCGCGCGCGGCGAGACCGTACACCGTCTCGGTGGGGACGATCGCGAGGCCGCCCGCCTCGAGCACGTCGCGCGCGAGTCGGACGCACTCGGCGCTGGGCTCCTCGTCGCGGACGTCGATCGTGCGGGGGGCTCGGGTCATGCGGGGCGTGGTCCGGCGCGAGGCGCGTTGCTAGCCTATCGGCCCCGTTGCTCGAACTGAAGCGAGCGTGAACGGCGAACCGCGTCCATGGAGCGCACGAACTCCGGCGAGCACGACAACGCTCCGCCCTCACCCGCACCGTCCTCGACGGGCCTCGAGGGCGTGCTGGCGCCGAGGAGCCAGGATCAGCGCGAGCTCCTCGTCCGGCTCGCCGCCGGCCTCGCGCACGAGATCAAGAACCCGCTCTCGACCATGTCGATCAACCTGGCGCTCATGGAGGAGGACCTCGGCAAGAACCGCTCGAGCGACGCGCCCGAGCTCTCGCCGCGCGAGAAGCGCGTCGAAAAGCGCGTGCGCGCGCTCCAGCGCGAGATCCAGCGGCTGGAGACGATCGTCGAGGACTTCCTGCGCTACGCGCGCGGCGGGCAGATCAATCGCGCTCCCTCGGACCTGGGCGCGCTCGTGCGGGAGGCGCTCGAGTTCGTCGAGCCCGAGGACGCGCGCCAGGGGATCCGCCACCACGTCGACCTGCCGATGGGGCTGCCGCTCGTGATGCTCGACGAGGGGGCGTTCCGCCAGGCGCTGCTCAACCTGTTCGTGAACTCGCGCCACGCGATGCCGTCCGGCGGGGAGCTCATCGTGCGCGTCCGCCGCGAGGGCAACTTCGCCGAGCTCTCCGTGACCGACACCGGCGTCGGCATGAAGGCCGAGGAGGTCGAGCACTGCTTCGACCCGTACTTCTCGACGAAGAAGAGCGGCACGGGGCTCGGCCTCTCGACGACGCGACGCATCGTCGAGGAACACGGCGGGACGATCACGGTCGTGTCCGAGGTCGGACGCGGGACGAACTTCTCGATCGTGCTGCCCCTCGTCGTGGAGATCCACTCCGCGGCGGGCGCGCGCGCCGAGGGCGCTCCCGCCGACGGAGGAGAGGACGCATGAAGACGGTCAAGGACGACGCGCGCGAGAAGCCGTTCCGGGTGTTGATCGTCGACGACGACGAAGCGCACGCGGAGGCGCTGTCGGACAGCCTCGAGGTCGAAGGGCATTCGTGCTCGCTCGCGCACTCGGGCAGCGCGGCGGTGCAGAAGCTCTCCGAGCAGACTTTCGATGCGGTGCTGACCGACCTGGTCATGCCCGACCGCTCGGGCATCGAGGTGCTGAAGGAGGCGCGCGCGCTGCAGCCCGACTGCGTCGTGCTGCTCGTGACGGGGCACGAGTCCCTCGAGACCGCCGTCGACGCGATGCGGCACGGCGCGCAGGACTACCTCGTGAAGCCCGTGCAGATCGCGGAGCTCCGCGCCCGCCTCGCGCGCGCCGTCGAGACCGCGCGGCTGCGCCGGCGGAACGTCGAGCTCCTGCGCCAGCTCGACAAGCGCTACGGTTTCGAGGGCATCATCGGCAACTCGCCGCCGATGCAGCGCCTGTTCGAGGTCCTCGGGCAGATCAGCCCGACGAACGTGACGGTGCTCGTGCTGGGGGAGAGCGGGACGGGCAAGGAGCTCGTCGCGCGCGCGATCCACGTCAACAGCCCGCGCGCGAAGGAGAACTTCGTCGCCGTGAACTGCGCCGCGCTCTCCGAGGGGCTGATCGAATCCGAGCTCTTCGGCCACGTGAAGGGGGCGTTCACCGGCGCGATCACGGCGAAGGACGGGCGCATCGTCTACGCGGACGGCGGCACCCTCTTCCTCGACGAAGTCGGCGACATGCCGCTCGCGACGCAGGCGAAGCTCCTGCGCGTGCTGGAGGCGCGCGAGGTGACGCCCGTGGGCGGCAACACGACGCGCAAGGTCGACATCCGGCTCGTCGCCGCGACGAATCGCGACCTGAAGGCGATGGTCAAGGCGGGCACGTTCCGCGAGGACCTGCTGTACCGGCTGCAGGTGGTCACGATCGAGCTGCCGGCGCTGCGCGAGCGCAAGAGCGACCTGCCGCTCCTGATCGACCACTTCATCCACGACCTCGCGCAGGCGCACAAGCGCCCGGTCCGCGGCATCGCGCCGGAGGCGCGCGCGGTGCTGACGCGCTACGACTGGCCCGGGAACGTGCGCGAGCTCCGCAACGTGATCGAGAACATGGTGCTCCTGACCCGCGGCGAGGTGCTCGGTGTCGAGGACGTGCCCGAGCCCGTGCGGTCGGGCGACCCCGGGGCCGTGCGCGCCGCGACCGGCGGCTACGCGCTCGCGGGGCGCTCGCTCGAGGAGGTCGAGCGCGACCTGATCCGCGAGTCCCTCAAGCTGTTCGAGGGCAACCGCGAGAAGACGGCGAAGGTCCTGGGGATGGGCGAGCGCACGCTCTACCGCAAGATCAAGGAATACGGGCTCTCCTGAGGCGGGCTGCCATGCGGGCAGGGGGCGCGGGAGCGTTCCGGCGCGCCTGCCAATCTGGCGCCCGCCAGGGCGGGGCTTCGAGCACTCAAGTCCTTGACCGTCAAGGAGTTGAGCGCTGGGCTGCCCTGGCACGCCGTTTGGTCTGGCGCGGCCGCCGCGCGCCTAGCCAACGGCCCTGCGCGGCCCACCGAACATGAGCAGCAAGAGCAAGATCATCGGCATCGACCTCGGCACCACGAACTCCGTCGTCTGCGTGATGGAGGGCGGCCAGCCGGTCGTGATCCCCAACGCCGAGGGCGGGCGCACAACGCCCTCCGTCGTCGCGTTCCAACCCGACGGCGCGAAGCTCGTCGGCGCGCCCGCGAAGCGCCAGGCCGTGACGAACCCGACGCGCACGATCGCCTCGATCAAGCGCTTCATGGGGCGTCGCCACCACGAGGTCGCCGCGGAGGAGAAGAACGTCGCGTACAAGCTCACCGGCGCCGCCGACGAGCTCGTCAAGGTCGACATCGACGGCAAGAAGTTCACCCCGCCCGAAATCAGCGCGTCGGTGCTCGCCTACCTGAAGGAAGCGGCCGAAGCCTACCTGGGCGAGAAGGTGACGCGCGCGGTCATCACCGTGCCCGCGTACTTCAACGACGCGCAGCGCCAGGCGACCAAGGACGCCGGCACGATCGCGGGCCTGACCGTCGAGCGCATCATCAACGAGCCGACCGCGGCCGCGCTCGCGTACGGCCTCGACAAGAAGAAGAGCGGCCGCGTCGCCGTGTTCGACCTCGGCGGCGGCACGTTCGACATCTCGATCCTCGAGATCGGCGACGGCGGCGAGAACCGTGTTCGAGGTGCTCGCGACCAACGGCGACACGCACCTCGGCGGCGACGACTTCGACAAGGCGCTGATCGACCACGTCGCGGACGAGTTCCAGAAGTCGAGCGGCATCGACGTCCGCAAGGACCCGATGGCGCTCCAGCGCCTCAAGGAAGCCTGCGAGAAGGCGAAGATCGACCTCTCGTCGACGATGCAGACCGACGTCAACCTGCCGTTCATCACGGCCGACGCGTCGGGGCCGAAGCACCTCCAGGTCACGCTCTCGCGCTCGAAGTTCGAGTCGCTCGTCGAGCCGCTCGTCGACCGCGCGAAGGGCCCGTGCCTCCAGGCGCTCAAGGACTCCGGCCTCGCGGCGGCGCAGATCGACGAGGTCATCCTCGTCGGCGGCTCGACGCGCGTCCCCGCCGTGCAGGCGCTCGCGAAGCGCATCTTCGGCAAGGAGCCCAACAAGAGCGTCAACCCCGACGAGTGCGTCGCGCTCGGCGCGGCGATCCAGGGCGCGGTGCTCGGCGGCGAGGTCAAGGACGTGCTCCTGCTCGACGTCACGCCGCTCTCGCTCGGCATCGAAACGCTCGGCGGCGTCTGCACGAAGCTGATCGAGCGCAACACGACGATCCCGACCAGCAAGGGCCAGGTCTTCTCGACCGCGTCGGACAACCAGCCGCAGGTCGAGATCCACGTGCTGCAGGGCGAGCGCGAGTTCGCGCGCGACAACCGCACGCTCGGGAAGTTCAGCCTCGAGGGCATCGCGCCCGCGCCGCGCGGCATGCCGCAGATCGAGGTCACCTTCGACATCGACGCGAACGGCATCCTGAACGTTCGCGCGAAGGACAAGGGCACCGGCAAGGAGCAGACGATCAAGATCGAGTCGTCCTCGGGCCTCTCGAAGGACGAGGTCGAGCGCATGCGCCGCGACGCCGAGGCCCACGCGGCCGAGGACAAGGCGCGCCGCGAGCTCGTCGACCTGAAGAACCAGGCGGAGCACCTCGTGTTCGAGACCGAGAAGCACCTCGCCGAGCACCGCTCCAAGCTCTCCGACGCGGACGCGAAGGCGATCGAAGCGGCGCGCGACGAGCTCAAGACCTCGCTCGCCGACGCGAACGTCACGCACGCGGCGCTCCAGGCCGCGATGACGAAGTTTCAGCAGGCCGCGCAGAAGCTCGGGCAGGTGATCTACCAGCAGGGCCAGGCCGCGCAGGGCGCTGCCCGGCGCCGCGCCGGGCGCGGGCCCGGCCGGCGGCGCCAAGACCGGGTCCGCGAGCGACGAGCCGGTCGACGCGGACTTCGAGGTCAAGGCCTAGTCGCGCGAGCGCGCTCATCCTCACGCGCTCCAGGTCCGGATCGCCGGGCCTGGAGCGCGGTCGTTCGTCCCCGACGCGCGCCGACGCCGTGCTCCGGAGCGCGGCTCTTCTCCACGGACGGGTGTCGAACTCGTGAGCCGGAGCGTGGTCCTCTTTCGCCGATGTGCGCCGGGGTCGGGCTCTCGGCGCGCCGGTCTCCGCGCGCTCGCGGTGAGCGGAAGTGCACCGCTGCGAGCGCCGAAGCGCGCAGTTCACGGCGAGGGGGGAGCCCTCCACGCGTCGCCGCGGCCTCTCGGACGCGGGGGCGCGCGTGGCACGCGGGTTGAATTCTCTTCCGCGACGACAGGGACCCGCCGGAGGGTCAAGTCTGCCAGGTCCGGCTCTCCGGCGGTGCCCACTCTCGACGACGAGGCTTTTCGCTCGACGGGAGACCGTCCCCGCGCGCGGTCGGTGAGCGATCTCCACCGCGCGTCGTCGTTCCCGCGGCGCCGCGTGGGAACCGAGCGCGACGCACGGGCGTCGCACGGCGCTGGAGGGCCTGGAAGCATCTCGCTACCCTTCTCCGCCCCGTGATCCACGTCTCCCATCTCACGCGCCGCTTCGGCGATCTCGCGGCGCTCGATGACGTGAGCTTCGAGGTCGGACGTGGCGAGGTCGTCGGCATCCTCGGCGTCAACGGCGCCGGGAAGTCGACCGCGATGCGCATCCTGACGGGCTACCTGCCCGCGACCTCGGGCTCAGCGACCGTGTGCAGCTTCGATGTGCTGCGCCAATCGCTCGAGGTCCGCCGCCGCATCGGCTACCTCCCCGAGAACGTCCCGCTGTACCGCGAGCATCGCGTCGAGGAGATGCTCCAGTTCCAGGCGCGCTTGCACCGGCTCCCGCGCGCGGAGGCGAAGCGGCGCATCCCCGCCGTGCTGGAGCGCGTCGGGCTCCTCGACCGTCGCAGGCACCTGATCGGCGACCTCTCGCGCGGCCTGCGTCAGCGCGTCGGGCTCGCCGTCGCGCTCTTGCCCGAGCCCGAGGTGCTCATCCTCGACGAGCCGACGAGCGGGCTCGATCCGCTGCAGCGCATCGAGGTGCGCACGCTCGTGCGCGAGCTCGCGCGGAAAGCACACCGTGCTGCTCTCGTCGCACATTCTCCCCGAGATCGAGGCCGTCTGTCCGCGCCTGCTCATCCTGCACAAGGGACGCGTCGCGGCCGACGGCCAGCGCGACGAGCTCGTGCGCACGGGCGGTCGAGGGAGCCACGTGCGCGTCGAGGCCGTCGTCGGCGCGGACGTCGAAGGCGCCGCGCGGCTCCTGCGCGCGCTGCCCGGCGTGACCGAGGTGCGCGTCGGACCGCGCACCGGCATCCATCAGGCGTTCGAGGTCCGCGGCGCGGGCGACCTGCGCGAGGACGTCGGCGCGCTCGCCGCCGCGCGTCGCTGGGCGCTGCGCGAGCTCTCGTGGCACGCGGAGACGCTCGAGCAGCTCTTCGCGCGCATCGCGCTCGGCGTCGAGGAAGAGCGCGCGAGCGTGCCCTCGGCCGCCGCGCCCGCGGGGACGGAGGGCGCTCCGTCCGCAGGCGGCCTGCCCGTGCTCACGCCGGCCTCCGCGGCGGGCGTCTCGATCGAGCTCGCGCCGAGCGCGCCGCAGGCCCCGGCGGCGACGAGCGCGCCCGTCGCGCCGCGTCCGACGCCCGGGCCCGTCGCGGGCGCGGGCTCCGCCGCTCCGGTGCCGCCGCCCGGCACGCCCGCGGCGCCGAAGAAGGCGATGTACAACCTGAACCCGTTCGAGCGCGGCGCAGGGCGCGAGCTCTCGAAGCCCCTGTCGGGCGCGAACGCGCCGGCGCCCGCGGCTCCCGCCGCCGACGCGGCGTGCGCCACGCCTCGGGCGGAGGGTGCCGCGGTCGATCCGACGCGCGCGAACGCGCCGAGCGATGGCCCGGGCGGACGCGCGCCCGACGCGAAGAAGGAGGAGCGCGCGTGAGCGGGCTCGTCGCGATCTACCGGCGCGAGCTCGCAGGCCTCTTCGTCGGTCCGCTGGCCTGGATCCTGCTCTGCATCGCGCTCGTCCTGAACGGCTACCTGTACTCCGTGTACTTGAAGCTCGGCACGGACGTCGACGCCGCGATGCGCATGACGCTCGGGAACTCGATCGCCTTTTGGGTGCTCGTGATCCTGTTCCCGCCGCTCTTGACGATGCGGATGATCAGCGAGGAGTCGCGCAGCGGGTTGCTCGAGTTCGTGCTCACGGCGCCCGTGACGGACGCGGCCGTGGTCACGGGCAAGTTCCTCGCGGCACTCACGTTCATGGCGCTCTTGTGGGCGAGCGTGTTCGTGTACGCGCTCGCGACGCAGTCGGTCGGTCCGTCGGCCGATTGGGGCATCGTCGTCGGCGGCTGGTGCGGAGCGACCTTGTGCTCCGGGCTCTTCTGCGCGATCGGGCTCTTCATGAGCAGCGTGACGAGCATCCCCGTCGCGGCGGCGCTCTCCGCGACCGTCGTCAACATCGGCATCGTGATCCTGCCGCTCCTGGCGGGCCTCTCCGACGCCCCGTGGGTGCAGCGCGTCACGCGCCGCGTGCACGTGCTCGACCACCTCCAGAACTCGTTCCTGTTCGGCGTGTTCGACACGGCGTACGTCGTGTTCTTCGCCGCGTGGACCGCCTTCTTCCTCTTCCTCGCGGTGCGCACCGTGGAGTCGCGACGATGGCGGTGAACACGGAACCCTCCGGCGCGACGCGCGCGCCGACCGTCGCCGTCGAACGCTCGACCGGGCGCGGGACGCGCGTCGCGATCGGTGCCCAGGTCGCGGTCACGATCGTGCTCGCGCTCGCGGCGGTGCTGCTCGTCGACTGGCTCTCCGAGCGTCCCGGTCTCCGCGTACGCGCGGACTGGACGCGCGACGGCGCGAACACGCTCTCCCCGGCGTCGCTCGAGGTCCTCGAGCGCCTCCCCGTCGACGTGAAGGTCGACGTGTTCTTCCAGGGCCGCGCGCTCGAGCGCGGGCTCGAAATGATCGGGCTCGAGGCGCAGGAGCACGCGCGCAAGGTGCTGCGGCTCCTCCAAGAAGCGTCGGGCGGCCGCATCGAGAGCGAAGAGCACGATCTGTCCGACCGGCGCGGCAACGAGAGCCCCGCGCTCGCGCGCCTCGCCGAGCTCGAGCTGCGCGAGGTGGCGCCCGGCGGGCTCGTCGTCGTCAGCTCGGGGAAGCGCTCGCAGGTGCTCCAGCTGCGCGGCGATCTCTGTGACCTCGACCCGGGTTACCCGGGCGACCAGACGACGCCGCCGATCCCGCCGCGCGTCGCCGCGTTGCGCGCGGAGGAGGCCTTCGTCGGCGCGCTCCACAAGGTCGCGGCGTCCGACGAGCCCAAGGTGCTCTTCACGATCGGCCACGGCGAGCTCGATCCGAAATCGGCGGACGTCGGCGGGCTCGCGCAGCTCGTCCTCGCGCTCGAGGCCGATGGGTTCCGCGTCGCGAGCTACGACATCCAGAAGCAGGGGCCGATCCCCGAGGAGTGCCAGCTGCTCGTCGTGCTCGGTCCCGAGCAGCCCTTCACCGAGACGGAGGCGCGCGAGGTCCAGAACTTCCTCGACACGGGCGGCCGGCTCGTCGCGGCGCCCGACTTCAAGACGGAGCACGACGGGCCGCTCTCGCTCGCGGGCCTGCTCGACGGCTACGGCATCCGTCCGCGCATGCACGGCCTGCTCGCGCGACCGTTCGCGCAGGCGAGCGGGGAGGCGCTCACCGGCATCCCCGACTGCGCGCAGAACGTGATCGTGTTCGGCCACGGCATGGCCGCGCAGAACCCGGTGACGGAGCCCCTGCGGCGCGCGGGACGGCGCGTGTACCTCCCGTTCGCGCGCGCGCTCGACCGTTCGACCGCGCTCGCTGGCGGGACCGTGATCCAGATCCTGACGAGCGAGCCCGAGGACTGGTGCGACCTCGGCGACCCGAGCGATCCCTCGAAGCACGACTGGGCGCCCGGTGCGGGCGAGCTGCGCGGGCCGTTCGCGGTCGCGCTCCAGGCCGTGTATCCGGCGCGCCGCTCGCCGCCCGCCGCGCGCGGCGTTCCCGGCGGCCGCGCCGAAGGCCGCATCCTGTGCGTCGGCTCGTCGGCGGCGTTCACGAACCAGCTCTTGCCGGCGAACCGGGACTTCCTGCTCAACGCGTTCAACTGGGCGAGCTCGCGCGAGTACCGCGTCAGCGTCGGCGCGAAGAGCCCGCAAGCGCGCCGCATCGACGTCGGTCAGGGGAACGCGCTGCAGCGCATCCACCTCGTCGCGGTGTTCCTGCTCCCGGGCGTGATGCTCGCGCTCGGCTTGCTGACGGCGTGGAGGCGGCGCCGCTAGGCCCGTGTCGCGATGAGCCTGCGCACGACCCTCGTGCTCCTCGGTCTCGTGCTCGCGCTCGGTCTCGCCGTCGCCTGGCAGCTGCGGCGCGAGGACGCGGGCCGCGCCGAAGTGGACGCGCCGCTCTTCGTCGGCGTCGACCCCGGCCGCCTCGTCGCGCTTCGCATCGAGAACCTGGGGCGCGACGATTTCCTGCGCCTCGAGCGCGGCGCGGATCGCCGCTGGTCGATCACGGATCCCGAGCTCCTGCCCGCCGAGGACGCGATCGTGGAGCACCTGCTCGGCGCGGCGCTCGGCCGGCGCGCGACGCCCGTGCCCGCGAGCGAGGCGGATCCCGTCAAGCTCGGCTTCGAGCCGCCGCGCGCGGTGCTCGAGCTCGAGGAAGACGTCGGTGGCACGCGGCGCCGCACGCGGCTCGAGCTCGGCGGCATCGACCCCGACCAGAAGCGCGTCAACGTCCGCGTCGACGGGCGCTTCTTGCGCACGTGGCGCGACCTCGAGACGGCACTCACGCGCCCGCGCGAGGAGTTCCGCTCGCTGCGCGTCACGGAGCTCGCCATCGAGGACGTGATCGAGGCGCACCGCACGGGCATGGTGCAGCGCGCGGACGGCGTCGCCCTCGACACGCGGCTCGACGCGCTCGCCGACGGCGGCGTGTGGCGTCTCACGGCGCCCGTCGAGGGCGTGCTCGATCCCCTCGGTCTCTCGCTGTGGGCGACGGCCTTCGCGCGCCTGAAGGGCCAGGCCTTTCTCGACGTCGGCGGCAAGCGGCCGCTCGCGGAGTTCGGGCTCGATCCGCCCGAGGCCACGCTGCGCGCGGGCACGGTCCACGGCAGCGAGGTCGTGCTCCTGATCGGCCGTCCGGGGCACCGGGTCGGCGAGACGTGGTCGGGGAAGATCGCGGGGTCGCCGCAGGTCTTCGCGCTCGAGAACGCGGACCTCGAAGTGCTGCTCGCGCCGACCTTCGACCTGCTCGACCACCGACTGTGGCGCGTCGCGCGCGAGACGATCGAGAAGGTCGAGCTCGAGAGCGCGGGACGCGTGCTCGAGCTCGCGCGGGAGAAGAAGCGCTGGACGGTGCGCGAGAAGCGCGCGGGCGCCGCCGACTTCGGCCCGGTCCTGACGGCCGAGAAGGCGCGCGTGGAGGACTTGCTCGCAGAGCTCGACGCGCTCGAGTTCGACGGGTTCGATCCGGCGCTCGCGCTCGAGGCCATGGACGTCGTGGGAAGCCTGCGCATCCACGCCGGCGGCGTCGTGCAGGGCGGGGTGATCTCCGTCCCCGAGACGGACGCGTCGGGAAAGCGCACCGTGCGTTTCCGCCGCGACGGCGACCGCGTGATCGCGCGCGCGAAGGCCGTGCTCCACGACGCGGCGGCGCGGACGATCGAGGAGCTCTCGAGCCTGCTCGTCGCCGAGGAGGTCGAGGTCGAGCAGCGCGCGCTCGTGGTCGCCGACGGCGTGCGCACGCAGCGCTTCGTGCGCGGCGCGAAGGGCCAGTGGGTGCGCGAGGGCGCCGACGTCGAGGCCAAGGAGCTCGCGCCGCTTCTCGACGTTCTGCTCTTCCTGCGCGCGGAGCGGCATCTCGCGGCGGGGGAGCGGGTCGAGCTCGTCGACTCGGTGACGTTCACCTTCGTCGACGTGAACGACAACGCGACGACCGTCGTCGTCGGCCGTGCCGCGGGCGGGCCGCTCGACGGCCGCTCGATCTTGCAGGTCGAGGGCCGGCTGTCGCTCGCGCGCGAGCGCGACCTGAACGCGCGCCTGCGGGCGCTGCTCGACACGTGAGCGCGTGCGCGCGGGCCTGAGCGCGTGTGCGCAGGGCCTGCGCTCGAGCGCGTGTTCGCCGGGGTGGAGCGCGTGCGCCGTCGACCCCGTCGAACGCGCGCCGGGCTTTCGATGCCGCGCGCTCGATGCTTGATCGCGGCGCGCCGCGACCCTAACCTGCGCCTAACTGCGGCGCGCACGGCGCGCACCACGGAGGGCAGCGCATGAGCGGCACGAGGGGAGAGGGGAGCGCGGCGTCGGAACCGGCTCCGGGGCCCGCACGCGGCGGACGGCGGCGCGCGCGCTCCAAGGGCGGCGTCGACGCGATCGTCGGGCGTCTCCAGGGCGACGCGCGCTGGCGCGCGCGCTTCGACAGCTGGCACGTCGTGCCCGAGCGGCTCGCGCGCACGCAGTCGATCCCCGCGCGGCTCGACCCGCGCCTCGCCGAAGTGCTCGCGCGCCGCGGCGTGACCGAGCTCTACGCGCACCAGGCGCAGGCGATCGAAGCGGCGCTCTGCGGCCGCGACGTCCTCGTCGCGACGCCGACGGCGTCGGGCAAGACGCTCTGCTACACGCTGCCCGTGCTGCAGTCGCTGCTCGAGAGCGAGGGGCGCGCGCGTGCGTTGTTCCTCTTCCCGACGAAGGCGCTCTCGCAGGACCAGACGCTCGGCCTCACGCAGATGGTCGAGGCGCTGCGCGCGGACTGGCACTGCTTCACGTACGACGGCGACACGCCGCCGTCGGTGCGCCGCACGCTGCGCGACTCGGGACACCTCGTGCTCACGAACCCGTGGATGCTGCACGCGGGGATCCTCCCGAACCACGCGAAGTGGAGCGAGCTCTTCCGCGACCTGCGCTACATCGTGATCGACGAAGTGCACACGCTCTCGGGCGTGTTCGGCTCCAGCGTCGCGAACGTGCTGCGGCGCCTGGTGCGCATCGCGCGGCACTACGGCAGCGACCCGAAGTTCCTGTGTTGCTCCGCGACCATCGCGGACGCGGCACGGCACGTGAAGACGCTGCTCGGCCGCGAGTGCGTCGTCGTCGACCAAGACGGCTCGCCCGCGGGGCCGCGCACGTTCGGCGTCTACAACCCGCCGATGCTCAATCCGGTCGCGGGGCTGCGCGCCAACGCGCTCGAGGAAGCGCGCGAGCTCGCCGAGGCCGTCTGCGGGCCCGAGCATCAGACGATCTTCTTCTGCAAGCGGCGCACGAGCGTCGAGGTGCTGACCCGCTACTTGAAGGAGAGCGCCGCGAAGCTCGGCCTCGACGAGCGCGAGATCCGCGGCTACCGCGGCGGCTACCTGCCGCTCCTGCGGCGCGAGATCGAGCAGGGCTTGAAGCAGGGCGACGTGAAAGTCGTCGTGTCGACGAACGCGCTCGAGCTCGGCATCGACATCGGCGCGCTCGACGTCGCGGTGCTCGTCGGCTACCCGGGTTCGCAGGCCTCCTTCTGGCAGCGCGCGGGCCGCGTCGGGCGGCGCAAGAAGCCGTCGCTCGTCGTGCAGATCGCGCAGAGCGATCCCGTCGATCAGTTCCTCGTGCGCCACCCCGAGTGGCTCTTCGGCGCGCCGCAGGAGAAGCTCGGGCTCGACCCCGACAACCTCGTGATCCTGTCCGAGCAGGTGAAGTGCGCGGCGTTCGAGCTCCCGTTCCGCGCGCACGAGGACGGCGTCCTCGACCCCGCGTTCGGTTCCGTGCCCGCGACGGCGACGATCCTCGACTACCTCGCCGAGGAGTCGAAGCTGCTGCACAAGAAGGGCGACACCTGGTACTGGATGGCGGACGCGTATCCGGCGCAGGACGTGACGCTCGGCGGCGACGATCCGGACAACGTGCTCATCCTCGACGCGGACACGAAGAAGGCGATCGGCGAGATCGACCGCGCCGCGTCGATCACGACGGTGCACCAGGGTGCCATCTATCAGGTCGAGGGCGAGACGTGGAAGGTCGAGCAGTTCGACCACAAGAACCGCCGCGCGTACGTGAAGCGGGTCGACACGGACTACTTCACGGAGGCCGAGCTCGACGTCACCGTGCGTGTCGTGCGGCTCGAGGGCGCGTGCGCGGCGCGAGCGCAAGGCGGCGCCGGTCGTGGCACCCGTTCCGCAGCCCGACGGCACGCTGCGCTTCTCCATGGACGGAGAAGACGCCGCGATCTGGCGCGGCGAGGTGCACGTGACGTCGCTCGCGACGATGTACAAGAAGGTGCGCTTCTACACGCGCGAGTCGGTGGGGGCGGAGGACATCCACCTGCCGGCGGAGGAGCTCGACAGCGAGGCCTTCGTGCTGACCTTGACCGACGCGACGGCGAGCGAGCTCGGCCTGAACGGCGGCGACCGCGGCGCCGCGTGGCGCTCGCTCGGGAGCCTCTTGCAGCGCGTGGCGCCGCTCGTCGTGCGCTGCCAGCCGCGCGACCTCGGGCTCTCGTCGCAGGTGCGCTCGCCGCACTTTCAGCGGCCGACGCTCTACTTCTACGACACCGTGCAGGGCGGCGTCGGGCTCTCGGAGATCCTCTTCGCGGCGCACCGGCGCTGGTTCGCGCACGCGCTCGACGTCGTCGAGCGCTGCGAGTGCACCCACGGCTGCCCCGCGTGCGTCGGTCCGCCGGCGCAGGCGGGGATGCTCGGCAAGGAGAGCGCGCGGCGCATCTTGCGCCATCTGCTCGACGGGCCTCAGCTCGTCGGTGCGCCGATCGAGGACGCCGAGGAGGAGCTCGCCCGCGCGCGGTGACGCGCGAGCGAGTCGATCATGGCCGAGTCCCTGCGCGACAAGCTGCGGCGCCTGCGCCGCGAGGACGGCGCGCGCGTCGACGCCGGCGCGGTGGAGCGCGAGGCGAGCGCGCGGGATGCGGCCCCGAGCGAAAGCGAGCTGGACCCGAGCGCGCGCGAGCTGGACCCGAGCGCGATCGAGCGGGCCCCAATCGCGAAGGAGCCTGCGCTCCGGGCCGAGGCGCGCGCGGCGTTCGCATCGGAATCACCGCTCTCCTCGCGCGCGCTCGCGCAGGGCCTCGCGCGGCGCGGCGAGCGCCTCGCGAAGCACCTCGTGCGGCGCGCGGAGGTGCGCGAATTGCGCGGCGCCGCTCCGCGCGGGGAGCTCGGCGCCTCCGACGCCGCGCTCACCGCGCCCGCGCCGCACACCGACGTCGCGACGACGAGCGGCGCTCCGCGCGCGCTCGAGCGCTGCGCGCGCTCGAACGTCGCCGCGCGCACGACGGCGCTCGCGCTCGAGCACGCACACGGCGCGTGGCGGCTCGACGCGGCGCTCGCGACGGATGCGAAAACGCTCGCGCTGCTCGCGAAGGACGACGCGCTCGGCGGGCTCGACCTGCGCGACGCGCTCTTCCTCGACACGGAGACGACCGGCCTCTCGGGCGGCGCGGGCACCTACGTTTTCCTCGTCGGGCTCGGCGCGTTCACCGTGCGCGGCTTCGAGGTGTGGCAGGGCTTCCTCGGCGACCCGAGCGAGGAGCGCGCGCTGCTCGCCGAGACCGCGGAGCGCATCGCTCGCGCGCCGCTGCTCGTGACGTTCTTCGGCAAGTCGTTCGACCGCCATCGGCTCGAGGACAAGATGCGCTTGCACGGTGTGACGCCGCCGTTCGCGAACAAGCCGCACCTCGACCTCTACCATCCGCTGCGGCGGCTGTACGGGAAGGCGCTCCCCGACACGCGCTTGAAGACGATGGAGCGCGCGCTGTGCGGCGTGCAGCGCCCGAACGACCTGCCGGGGTCGTTCGCGCCCGCCGCGTGGTTCGACTTCCTCGCGAGTCGTCCGCACCGGCTCGAAGGCGTCTTCGCGCACAACCACGACGACGTGCTGAGCCTCGTGACGCTCGCCGCGCACGCAGGTCGCGCGCACGAGCTCGACACGAACGGCTCGCGCAGCGCGTCCGACGCGGCGTTCGCGCACGAACCCGCGCTGCGCGCGCTCGGCCTGGCCCGGCTCCTCGCGGAGCGAAAGGAGTACGCGCGAGCACTCGAGCAGCTCGAGCGCGTCGACGCCGGCGCGCCCGCATCGCTTCGGCACGAGCGCGCGCTCTCCGAGAGCGCGCTCTACCTGCGCTCGAAGCGCCCGTCGGAAGCGCGCGTCGCGCTCGAACCGTGGCTCGGCGCCGAGCTCGACGTCGCGACGGTGCTCGCGCACCTCGAGCTGCTGCAGGGCGAGCGCCGCGCCCGGCACGAGTCGAGCGCGGCGGAACTCGAGCGGCTGGCAGCCTGGTGTGCTCGGAGCGCGGTCGGCCGGGATCACGCGCGAATCGCCGCGCTCCTGCGCCGACTCGGCCCGGCTCGGGGTTGACCCGAGGGCCCGCTGCCGCGGCGCCGCGAAACGATCAGACCCGGAGGCGCGGACCCGCGGCGCCGCGGTCACCCGCGAGGTGCGTCCGGATCGCCTCCGGCAGCGCCGCCTTCTCTTCCTCGAACACGCGCGCCGCGAGCGCGTGCACGTCGTCGCCGGGAAGCACCGGCACCTTCTTCTGCAGCACGATCGGCCCGCGGTCGTACTCGTTCGTCACGTAGTGCACGGTGCAGCCCGTCTCCGCGACGCCGCTCGCGAGCACCGCAGCGTGCACTTTGTCGCCGTAGAAGCCCTTCCCGCCGAACGCGGGGAGCAGCGACGGGTGGATGTTGAGCACGCGGCCCGCCCAGCGCACGGGAATCTCCGCGAGCCGCAGGAAGCCCGCGAACACGACGAGGTCGCAGCGCGCCGCGTCGCACGCCGCGAACGCGGCGCGGCCGAACTCGGCGGGGGAGAGCTTCTTCTCGGGGTCGATCACCACGGCGGCGATCGCGTGCTTCCTCGCGCGCTCGAGCGCGAAGCAATCCGCCTTGTTCGTGACGACGAGCGCGACCTCGACGTCGAGCGCGCCCGTCTTCGCGAGGTCGACGAGGTTCTCGAGCGAGCGCCCGCCGCCCGACACGAACACGGCGAGGCGCGAGCGCGTCGGGGCTCGTTCGGGACGCTCGACCACGCTCATTCCTCGATCGTCAGGGAGCGCGCGACCTTCTTGATGTCCGGCGCGAGCGCCACGAGCAGCTCCTCGATCGCCGGCGCGAGCTTGTCCGCCTGCGCGACGAGCTCGCCGACGTCCTGCATGCCCGTGCCCGAGTCCGTCACCGCGACGAGCGACAGGACCTGCAACCCCGCGTGCGCCGACGCGTGCAGCGGCGTCGCGAGCCCCTGCACCGCGACGTCGGCGCCCGCGCGCGACCAGAAGCGGCGCTCCGCCGGCGTCTCGAGCGCCGGATAGGGCGAGCACGCCGCGATCGCCTCGCCGAGCGGCACGCCGAGCTTCTTCCCGCGCCGCAGCGCCGCCTTGCGCAGGTCCTCGTTGTGCAGGCGCGATTGGTCGGGGAAGAGCGGGCCGAGCTTCGATTCGCCGAGCCCGAGGAGCGGCGTGCGCCCCGAGAAGTTGACGTGGTCGCTGACGAGCGCGATCGAGCCCGGCCGGATCACGCGTCCGTCCTCCTCCGGCAGCGACTGCCCCGCCGCCGTGTGCACGCACACCGACGCTCCCGCGGCCGCCGCGAGCCACACCGGGAAGCCGCGCGTCCACGCAGGCTCGCCGAGCGGCTCCGCGAGCCCTTGCTCCGGCGGACCCGGCGCGTCCTCGACGATCCACACGGAGAGCGTCCCGATCACGCCGCTGAAGAGGAGCACCTCGCGCCAGGCCGCGGGGGTCCCCGCGAGCTTGCCGAGCGGCAGCCGCATCGGCGACTTCAATTGCGAGCCGAGCATCCCGACGCCCGTGCCGAGCAGGAACAGCGCGTCGGGTTCGACGACGCCGCGCTTCTGCAGGTCGGCGAGCGCCGCGTTCACGGCGGCATCGAGCGGGGGAACCGTGGTCATGGAGTCCGTCATGGTCGTCGTCCTCGTCAGCCTTCCTGTCCGTCGAGCAGCGCGTCGAGCCGCGCGCGCGCCGTCGCGAGCGGGAGCTCGAGGCGGAAGCGCTTCTGGCGCGAGCGCTCGCCCGCGACGAGCCGCACCGCCTGCTTCTTGAGCGCGAAGAGCTCCGCGAGCAGGAGCACGAGCTCCTCGTTCGCGCGTCCGTCTTCCGGCGGGGCGCTCACCGCGAGCTTGAGCATGCCGTTCCAGGTCCCGGCGAGCCCCGCGCGTCGCGCGCCGGGCTGCGCGCGGACCGGGAGCACGCACGCGCGGTCCGCGTCCTGTCCGACGAGCTCTACCGTCGCGCTCACGCGGGTCGTTCTACCGGATGCGTGGACGTCCGTCACGCGCGCCGGGCGCGCCGATCGCCCTCAATGTGCTCAACGCGCCCAACGCAGCGGGGGAGGAGTTGACCCGGCGCGCCCGCGCTCGGCTCCCTCGTGGACGTGTCGTGCCGTGCTCGGTCCGTGCTCGGTCCGTGGGGGGGGGCCGGCGACGGCGTCCGCGCGCCGCGCCGGTGCAAAGGGTGCCGGGTCGAGCTACCTTGCGCGTTCGCATGGTCCCCACCGACGCCACGCCGCCGCGCGCACGCGGTCTCTTCGTCGTCCTCGACGGCATCGACGGGTGCGGGAAGAGCACGCAGGCGCGCCGCCTCGCGACGGAGCTCGAGCGCCGCACCGGCCGGCGCACGCACCACCTGCGCGAGCCGGGCAGCACGTCGCTCGGCGAGTCCTTGCGCGCCCTGCTCTTGTCGCGCGAGCACCGTCCGACGGCGCGCGTCGAGACGCTGCTCTTCGCCGCGGCGCGCGCGCAGATGCTCGACGAGCTCGTCGAGCCCGCGCTCGCGCGCGGCGAGCACGTCGTCTGCGAGCGCTTTCATCCCTCGACCTTCGCGTACCAGGCAGTCGCGGGCGGACTCGACGAGGACCTCGTGCTCGGCCTGCTCCACGGCTTCGCGGGCGCACCGCGGCCGGACCTCGTGCTGCTCCTCGACCTCTCGGTCGACGCCGCGAGCGCGCGCCGCGGCGCGGCGACGGACCGCATCGAGGACAAGGGCGCCGCGTTCCAGGAGCGCGTCGCCGCGGGGTACCGGCGTTACGCGGAGAAGGTCGGTGGCTCGATCGTGCTGCGCGCGGATCGCGGCGAAGACGAGGTGGCGCGCGACGTCTGGAGCGAGGTCGAACGTGCGCTACGTTGAACCGTTGGGCCACGAGCGCGCGCTCGCGGGCTTGTGGAGCGCGGCGCGCGAGGAGCGGCTCGCGCACGCGCTCACGTTCGCGGGCCCTTCGGGCGCGGGCAAGTTCCTCGCGGCGGAGTGGCTCTGCGCGGGGCTCCTCTGTGCCACGGGCCCGGGGCGGCCGTGCGGCGTGTGCGGACCGTGCAAGCGCGTGCGCGCGGACAGCCATCCCGACGTGTTCGTGATCGACCCGCTCGCGGAGGGCGAGGAGGAGATCAAGATCGAGCGCATCACGCCGCGCGAGGGGAGTTCGGGCGAGAACCTCGCCGACTTCCTGTCGCTGCGGCCGATGGAGGGCGGCTGGCGCATCGTGCTCCTGCGCGACGCGGAGCGCTTGAACGAGGAGGCGCAGAACGCGCTGCTCAAGACGCTCGAGGAGCCGGGGACGAACACGCTGCTCGTCCTCGTCACGGCGCGCCCCGACCTGCTGCTCTCGACGATCCATTCGCGCTGCGTGCGCGTCGAGCTCGCGGCGCCCGGCGCCGCGACGGCGCTCGAGCTCCTGCGGCGCGAGGGCGTCGAGCGCGAGGACGCAGAACTCTGCGCGCGCTGGACTCGCGGCGCACCGGGGGCCGCGCTCGAGCTCGCGCGCCGCGCGGGGCCGCGCATGCGCGAGCTCGTGCGCGGCGTGCTCGCGGGCGAGCTCGAGGCCTTCGCGGCGGTCGACGCCTGGGCCGAGCTCGACGGCGACTTCGAGGCGCGCACGCCCGCCGCGTCAACGCGTCTCAAGGCGCGCACGCTGCTCGACCTCGGCGTCGAGGTGCTCTCCGACCTGCGGCGAGCGGGCACCGGGCTCGACGCGGCGGGGCTCCCGCACGGCGACCTCGCGGGCGCTCCCTGGGCGCCTTCCGCGAGCCTCCTCGACCGCCAGCTGGAAGAATGGCTCCGCGCCCGGCAGGATGTCGACCTGAACCTCGCCCCCGAGGCGGCGGTCGAACGCGCGTTGCTCGCGCTCGAACCGCCTCGGAGCGCCGTGCGACGGACCCCGCGGTGAACGATCCCCTTCGAAAGCTCGCCCTGCGCGACGGACGCTACGCCCCCGAGGCGTTCGAGTTCCTCTACCAGTCGCTCGAGCACGCCGTGAAGCTCGCGAGGCGCGACGCCGCCGAAGGCTCGGGGCGGCACGTCAGCGGGCAGGAGCTCCTGCGCGGGATGCGCGACTACGCGCTCGAGGTGTTCGGGCCGCTCGCCGGCGAGGTGTGGCGGCGCTGGGGCGTCCAGACGACGCTCGACTGGGGGCGCATCGTGTTCCTGCTCGTCGAGGAGGGGCTGTTGAACCGCCAGGAGAGCGATTCGATCCAGGACTTCGCGCAGGGCTTCGATTTCGACGAGACCTTCGCGCGCGGCTACGTGCCGCGGTTGCCGCCCGAGATCTTCGCGCGCGACGACGGAGGCGGCGCGTGATCGATCGACTGTCGCCGCTCGCGCGGAACCTCGCGCTCGTCGCGCTCTGCCTGCTGCTCGGGTGGTTCTGCTGGGTCGTGCGCTCGGTGTTGAACCCGCTGATCCTCGGCTACCTGCTCGCGTTCATCCTGCACCCGCTCGTTCTGCGCCTCGAGAAGCGCGGTTGGACGCGGCGCAAGGCCGTGAACGTGATCTTCACCGCGTTCGCGATGGGGTTGTTCCTGATGGGAGCGGCGGTGTTCTTCCAGGCGCGCTCGCTCGTCACGTCGTTCGCGAGCTACGAGGGCTTCGGCCGGAAGATCGACGCGCGCTTCGAGGAAGCCGTCCGCGATCACCAGAAGGAGATCCAGTGGCTCGTGACGCTGCTGCCCAAGCGTCACGCGCCCGAGGGCGCGCCTGCCGCGAACGCGGAGACGCCGGTGGCGCCCGCGACGACCGGCGTCCAGCCGGTGGCGCCGCTGTCGTGGTCCGAGCTCCAGCAGATCATCCTCGAGGCTTGGCAGAACTACCTGACCGAGGGCCAGCGCGAGAAGGTCGGCGAGATCGGCCTGCAGGCCGGGCAGTTCGTCTGGCTCTTCCTGCAGCGCGTCTTCGGCGGCGTGCTCGCGTTCCTCGGGCTCGTCGTCCTCTGGCCGATCTACACGTACTTCCTGCTCTTCGAGCTCGAGCGCATCCACACGTTTGTGACGCGCTACTTGCCGTACCAAGAGCGCGATCGGATGGTCCGGATCGGGACGCAGATCGGCGAGGTGCTCGCGAGTTTCTTCCGCGGACGACTGCTCGTCTGCCTCGTGAAGGGGACGTTCCTCGCGCTTGGGCTGTGGGCGGCGGACGTGCCGTACGCGCTCCTGCTCGGCCTCGGCACGGGCTTTCTGTCGCTCATCCCGTTCGTCGGCTCGGCGATCGGGTACGGGCTCACGTTCATCATCGCGATGCTCGACCACGGGCTCGTGAGCGCGCTCTGGCGCACGGGCATCGTGTTCACGCTCGCGGAGGCGCTCGAGAACTACGTCCTCATCCCGAAGATCCTGGGCGACAGCCTGGGTCTCCACCCGATCGTCGTCATCTTCGCGATCATGGCCGGCGGCGCGTCGATGGGCATGTTCGGTCTCTTGCTCGCGCTGCCGATCACGGCCTCGCTCGTGATCCTCGCGCGCGAGTTCCTTCTGCCGGTCCTCGCGCAGATGGCGGACAAGGAGAAGCCGCGGCCGCCGCGGCCGGCGCGCACCTGACCACGCCGCGCGTCGGCCGGGGCAGAGACCTCGGCCGGGATTGGTGTCGCGTGGCGCGCAATCCCGCGCCATGCCGTGCCGGCCTCCACCCCGGGAACCACCTCGGAAAACGCGCGGGGCGGGGTTCGACCCCGCCCCGCATTCGTTCCGCCGCCAGCGCGCGCTACTTGTCGAGCACGCTCTTCAGGAGCTTCTCGAGCTCCTCCATCTGGTGCGCCGTCAGCGGCTTGCCGTTCTTGATCAGCGTGAGCGACTCGCGCAGGTCCGTCCGCGCGGCGTCGCTGACGTTCGATGCGAGGATGCGCGACGGCGCGTCCTTCTCGCGGTCCTTGTCCACGGACTCGAACGTCTTCGCGTACTGCGGGATCGCATCGGGTCCGGTGCCGAGTCCGTTCAGGACGACGCGGATCGCTTCCTGGAGCTGCGGGTCCTCCTGGTAGTCACCGTCGGGGAACGCCGCGCCGCGGTCGTCCTGCGCCTTGCGACGCACTTCGCGGCGCACGAGGAAGCGGACGTCCTGCGGTGAGAGCACGGTGCCGAGCGAGTTGTAGAAATCGTCGAAGCCGGGGTACGCGCTCGGATCGTCGAGGTCGCAATCGGCGAGCCGGTTCATGAGCTCCTTGTTCGCCGGGTAGATCGACTCGACGTAGCGCGGGATCTTGCGGTCCTTCTGCTGCTGGAGCTTGAGCATCTCCTCGAGCTTCCACGTCTCCCAGCGGCGCGGAGCGACCTTCTCGTCGGGCTCGACGCCGCCCTCGGAGAGCAGCTTGCCCTCTTCGTCGAGCTCGCGGTGGATCGAGCGGCCCGACGGCAGGAGGTAGCGCGCGATCGTCATGCGTGCGCGCGGGCCGTAGTCGAACTCGCCGTTCTTGTTGCGATCGGCCGTCAGCTTCTCCCACGAGTCGTGGCGGCCGTTGCCGTTCTCGTCCTCGAAGCGGTCGTCGCTCTCGCCGGGGATCGGCAGGAGCTGCTGCACCGAGCCCTTGCCGAAGCTGCGCTGCCCGACGATCTCGCCGCGCTTCCAGTCCTGCAGTGCACCGGACACGATCTCGGACGCCGAGGCGCTGAAGCGGTTCACGAGCACCGCGATCGGCATGTCCATCGCGACCGTCGGCTTCTTCTCCGTGTAGTTC
Source organism: Planctomycetota bacterium (assembly GCA_016714045.1). Classification (GTDB taxonomy): domain Bacteria; phylum Planctomycetota; class UBA1135; order UBA1135; genus JADJNY01. The sequence continues at coordinate 360,794 of JADJNY010000005.1, forward strand.
TTCTCGGGGTCACCGACGCGACTCTCGGTGGTGACGATCAGCTTGCCTTCGGGGAGGAACAGGTTCGACACGCGCACGGCTTCGGACAGCAATCCGCCCGAGTTGTTGCGCAGGTCGAGGATCACGGCCTTCATGCCCTGCTGCTTGAACTCGCCGAGCTTCTGCTGGAGCAGCTTGCTCGCGACGTTCGAGAACGTGTCGAGCTGCACGAGCGCGACCCCGCCGGGGAGCATCTGCCCGGACACGGGCGGGATCTCGATCCGCTCGCGCGTGATCGTCACCGCCATGTCCTCGGTCGGACGGTCGATCAGCGCCGGGTCCATGCCGCGGCGCCACACGTAGATCTTGACCGGCGTCCCGGGCTTGCCCTTCAGGCGCTTGATGATCTCGTCCGTCGGCTTCGACCCGTCGGGGCCGAGCGTCGGCCAGTCGTCGATGCGCACGATCTTGTCGTCGGAGTGGAGGCCCGCCTTGTACGCGGGGCCCGAGTAGATCGGGCGCGTGATCGTGAAGAGGTGGTCGTCGGGGTCCTCGCCGACGTACGCGCCGATGCCGCCGTACTCGGCGGAGAGGAGGTCCTGCTCGAAGCGCTGGTACCCCTTCGGCGTGAGGTAGCTCGAGTGCTCGTCGAGCGAACGCAGCATGCCGTCGAGCGCGGCGTCGATCAGCTCGTCGCGCTCGTGCTTGTCGCCCTCGAGCGAGGCCTTCTCGATCAGCTGGATCATGCGCTCGATGCGGTACAGGTCGTCCTGCGCCTTGATCTTGTCCGTGCCGATGTCGTCCTGGCGCTCGCGCAGGAGCTTGCGCAGGCGGCTGTCGTTCAGTCGGCGGAGCTCCTCTTGCTTCAGGTAGGCGGCCGCAAGGGCGCCCTGGTCGGTGGGGAGGCGCGCGAGCTTCTCGAGCTCCTGGCGCGGCGTCTCGACGTCCCCGACGCGCGCGAGCACGAGCGCCGCCTGCGCGCGCAGGCCGTCGTCGGACGACGCGAGGAAGTCCATCATCTCCTTGCGCGCAGCGCGCTGGCCGTCGGCGCCGCCCTGGACGTGCAGGGCGACCGCCGTCTCGAGCCGCAGGCCGGGCGCGCGGTCGCCGTTGCCCGCGGCGGCGGTCAAGGCTTCGACGAGCTCGTTCTGCTCCTTGTCCTTGAGCTCACGGAAGCTCGTGTCCTGCAAGAGCGCCGCGGCGCCGCGGGCGACCTCCTCGTCCTCGGTCCCGAGCAGGTGGACGAGGCGCTTCGCGACGCTGGCGTGGTCGAACTCGTCGTCCTGGAGGCGCGCGCAGCACAGGAAGAGCTGTGCCTTGGGGGCGAGTCCTTCCGCCTGGGCCAGGCGCTCGTCGAGGGCCCGGGAGAGGCTCGCCGCGCCTTCCTCGCCGGCGCTGGCGACGAGGCGCACGGCGGACTCGAGGAGCTCCGCGACGCTCTGGCCGCTCGCGGCCCCGAGCCGTTCGCCGAGCAGCGCGTTCGCGTCCTGATGGACCGCCGGGATCGAGCTCGGCGCGGTGACGGCCGGCGCGAAGCCGAGCGAGAAGGCGAAGAGGTAGGAGGAGAGCATGAGGAGTTCGTCGGGTTGGAGGAGTCCGCGTACGGAGGGCCCTGGCAGCCGAGCCGCCGTACTCTACGGTTCGGTGTCGGAGCGGCTGGACCCTAAAAGGTTTTCTTACCGGGCCGGTGCGGTCCCGCGCGCGCGACGTCGAGCACGCTCGAACGTTGGAGCGCGAGGCGCATCCGGGTAGTCTCTTCGCTCCACCTCGCGATGAGCTCCAGGCGCCGATCGAACTCCAGCGCGCGCGCGACGGCGCCGCGGCGCGGCGCGCGCGCGCCCGCGAAGCGTGCACTCCGGAGCACGACCGCCGACGAACGGACGGAGCGCGCGCTCTCGCACGTCGCGGTCGACGCGGAGGGGCGGGGCGCCGCGCGCATGGTCGACGTCGGCGCGAAGCCCGTCACGGCGCGCTCGGCGCTCGCGCGCGCGACGGTGCGCTTTCCGCGCGGGCTGCTCGAGCGCGTGCTCGCGGGCCGCGGACCGAAGGGCCCCGTCGAAGAGGTCGCTCGCGTCGCCGGCATCCTCGCCGCGAAGCGCACGGGCGAGCTCGTGCCCATGTGCCACCCGCTCGGTCTCGACGTCGTGACGATCGAGTTCACGCGGCCCGCGCCGGGCCGCCTCGAGATCCGCTGCCGGACCGCCTGCGCAGGCCGCACCGGGGTCGAGATGGAGGCGCTCACTGGGGCCGCGATCGCGGCCTTGACCGTGTACGACATGACCAAGGCGCTCGATCCGTCGATCGCGATCGAGACGATCGAGCTGCTCGAGAAGCACGGCGGCCGGCACGGCCCGTGGCGCCGCAGCGCAGACCAGGGGAAACGGTAGGAACATGGCCAGCGATTTCAGGACTCGGACGGCGGGAGCGCCGTGGGGCTGGGACGACGCGCACCGTCGGCTCTCCATCGCCGTCGTCGGCGCCACCGGGGCGGTGGGGCGGGAGCTCGTCGAGCTCCTGGTCGCCGCCGGACATCCGGCGAACCGACTCGACTGCCTCGCGCGGCGCTACGACAAGATCGAGCTCGAGAACCGCCAGAAGGTGCCCGTCCGTCCGCTCGAGACGACGCAGGACGCGAGCGCGTTCAGCGGCTTCGACCTCGCCTTCCTCTGCACGCCGACCGAGATCTCGCGCGTGCTCGGACCCGCGCTGTCCGAGTTCGGCGTGCGCGTGATCGACCTCTCGAGCGCCTTCCGCATGCGGGACGACGTCCCCCTGGTCGTGCCGGAGATCAACGGCGCGGAGCTCGCGCGCGAGGGCCGCCTCGTCGCGAACCCGAACTGCACGACGGCGATCGCGGCGCTGCCGCTCGCCGTGGTCGACCGGGAGTACGGCCTCGACGAGGTGCTCGTCGTCAGCTACCAGGCCGCGTCCGGCGCTGGCGCGCCGGGGCTCGCGACGCTGACCTACGAGCTGCGGCGCGAAGCCGGGCTCCCCGGTCTGGGCTCCGAACCCAAGAGCCCGTTCGTCGCGACCCTCGTGAACAACGTGATCCCGGCCATCGCCGAGGTCGACGAGCGGGGCACGAGCGGCGAGGAGCAGAAGATCCAGGACGAGCTCCGGAAGATCCTCGGGCGCCCGGACCTCGTCGTCGAGTCGACGACGGCACGCGTCCCGGTCGAGCGCTGCCACAGCGTCGCCGTGCACCTGAAGACGAAGCGCGACGTCGACCTGCGCCGCCTGCGGGAGCTCCTCGCCCGCGCGCCGGGCCTCGCGCTGACGGACGATCCCCATGGACCCCGGCCCCGCGACTGCGCGGGCACGGATCCGGTGCACGTCGGGCGGGTCCGCGCGGGAAGTCGCGGGAGTCGCTCGCTATGCTTCTTCGCTGTCGGCGACCAGCTCCGCAAAGGAGCGGCTCTGAACGCGTTCCAGATCGCAGCCCGGCTGTCCGTGGAGCGTTGACCCCCCCGACCGCGATCTCGTCCGCGGCGCGCGTCGCCGTGGAGGGGCGAGCGGCCTTGAAGAAGAGACTGCGCATGGACCTGAAGATCGTCCAGAAACTCATTCAGATGATGGAGCGTGGCGGCGTCCACGAGCTCGAGCTCGTCGACCCGAAGGAAGGGATCGAGCTGCGTCTCAAGCGCGGCGCCGATCCGGCCCCCGCGCCGCCGATGCCCTACGTCCAGTGGATGCACTCCGGCGCGCCGCCCGCGATGCCGATGGCTCCGGCCGCCGCGCCGGCTCCGAGCGGCGGAGGCGGACAGGCTGCTGCCGCGCCCGCCGCGCCGCAGGGCACGACGATCACGAGCCCGATGGTCGGGACGTTCTACCGCTCTTCGAACCCCGAAGCGGAGCCCTTCGTGCGCGTCGGGACGAAGCTCAGCGTCGACCAGACGCTCTGCATCATCGAGGCGATGAAGGTGATGAACGAGATCCGCGCCGAGATCAGCGGCGAGATCCTGCAGGTGCTCGTCGAGAACGGCGAGCCGGTCGAGTTCGGCCAGCCCCTCTTCCTCGTGAAGCCGCACTGATGTTCCGCCGCGTCCTGATCGCCAACCGCGGCGAGATCGCGCAGCGCGTCATCCGCGCGTGCCGGGAGCTCGGCATCGAGACGGTCGCCGTCTACTCCTCGGCCGACGCCGACGCGCTCTACCTGCGCCAGGCGGACGAGACGATCTGCATCGGCCCGCCGCAGAGCTCGAAGTCGTACCTCGACATCCCGGGCATCATCGCGGCGGCCGAGGTCGCCGACGCGGACGCCATCCATCCGGGCTACGGCTTCCTGTCGGAGAAGGCGCACTTCGCCGAGGTCTGCCGCGACTGCAAGATCCAGTTCATCGGCCCCGAGCCGGCGACGATCGCCGCGGTGGGGGACAAGGTCATGGCGCGCGAAATGGCGCGCAAAGCGAACGTCCCGGTCGTGCCCGGCTCCGACGGCGCGGTCGAAGACGAGAAACGCGCCCTGCAGATCGCGCAGGAGATCGGCTTCCCGATCATGATCAAGGCCGCCGCGGGCGGCGGCGGTCGCGGGATGCGCATCGCGCGCAACGAGCCTTCGCTCGTCGCGGGCTTCCACGCCGCGAAGGCCGAGGCCGAGGCGGCCTTCGGCGATGGCACGGTCTACCTCGAGAAGTTCGTCGAGAATCCGCGCCACATCGAGGTGCAGATCCTCGCCGACAAGCACGGCAAGATCGTGCACCTCGGCGAGCGCGACTGCTCCGTGCAGCGCCGTCACCAGAAGCTGATCGAGGAGTCGCCCTCGCCCTCGCTCACGCCCGAGCTGCGCGCGCAGATCTGCGACGCGGCCGTGCGCGTCGCGAAGGCCGCGAACTACACGAACGCGGGCACGGTCGAGTTCCTGCTCGCCGCGACGGGAAGTTCTACTTCATCGAGGTCAACGCGCGCATCCAGGTCGAGCACACGGTGACGGAGCTCGTCACGGGCATCGACCTCGTCCAGCAGCAGATCCTGATCGCCGCGGGCGAGAAGCTGCCCTTCGACCAGGCGGACATCCAGTTCCGCGGCCACGCGATCGAGTGCCGTATCAACGCCGAGGACCCCGAGAAGGACTTCCAACCTTCGCCGGGCAAGATCGAGCTCTTCGTCCCGCCCGGCGGACCGGGCGTGCGCCTCGACAGCCACTGCTACAGCGGCTACCGCATCCCGTCGAACTACGACTCGATGATCGGGAAGCTCCTCGCGCACCGTCAGCGCCGCGACCTCGCGATCCGCACGATGGTGCGCGCGCTCGACGAGTTCGTGATCGACGGTCCGAAGACGACGATCCCGCTGCACCGCCAGATCCTCCTGCACTCCGACTTCCGCTCGGGCGACCACGACACGGGCTTCGTCGAGCGCTACTACGGCCACCACCCCGGGATCCCGACGCGCCCGTCGGGCGGCTCGAAGGAGGACCGCGCGTGAGCTCGCGCGCGCCGCGATCGACCCCGGAGCGCGCCGCGCGCGCGCTCGGGTTCGCACTGCTCCTCACCGGCGTCGCGAGCACGACGTCGTGCGCGGGGTTCCTGCGCTGGCCGTGGGGGAGCACGCAGCGCGTGCCCGGTCCGATGGAGAGCGACCGCGATCCGTTGCCGCCGGGGGACAGCCTCTCGCACCTCCCCGGGCCGGAGGAAGTGCTCGTCCTGCGCCACGCGGATCCCGTGCAGGTGCGACCGGCGGCGCTGACGTCGAGCTTCCCGCTCTCCTTCCACGACAAGGACCTGCGCGTGACCGCGGGCAGCGGCGTTTACTCGGCGCCGGGCGGCCGGGCCGAAGTGCTCTGGCCCGGCGGCAACTCCGTCGTGCTCTCCGGCCGCAGCGCCGGCATCGTCGGGTCGAAGAGCCGCGGCGAGTCCGCGTTCCTCTTCCGCCAGATCGAGCGCGCGGTCGTCGACTTCAAGAGCGAGGACCAGGTCGAGCTCGTCGGCGGCTCGCGCCTCTCCGCGAAGAGCGGCCCGTTCCTTCTCGACCACGTGCGGCCCGACATCCTGCGCGTGAAGAACCAGTCCAAGCTCGCGGGCGAGATCGCGTTCCGCGACGCGGTGCTCACGCTCGACCCAGGCGAGGTCGTCGACCTCCCGCTGCTCGACGGCGGCGCATCGCCGGTGCAGAGCGATCCGGGGCTCGCGACGACGCAGGGTCCGGGCTTCCAGGTCGCGTGGTCGGGCCAGGTCGACGTCGGCAAGGACCCCGCTGCCGTGCGCGTGCGCGCGCTCGGCGAGCATGAAGTGCACGCGCTCGGACTGCGCGTGCGCATGGAGCGCGACGAAGAGGTCGTCTTCCACGGCGTCGTGCGCGCGCGTGGCGCCGCACCGGCGGCTCCGACTCCCGCGCCGGCGACGACGCCGGCCCCCACACAGCGAGATCCCTGACGGGCGGCGGCGTCCGGCCCGCGTCGAGAAACGGCCATGCAAACGAAGCGCGTCCTGATCACCGGCGGAGCCGGTTTCCTCGGCAGTCACTTGTGCGAGCGGTTCCTCGCCGAGGGCTACGAGGTGATCTGCATGGACAACTTGATCACCGGCGACCTCGCCAACGTGGAGCACCTCTTTCGCGAGGCGCGCTTCCACTTCGAGCACCGCGACGTGACCGAGTACATCCACGTGCCGGGCCGCCTCGACGCGATGCTCCACTTCGCGTCGCCCGCGTCGCCGATCGACTACCTCGAGCTGCCGATCCAGACGCTGAAGGTCGGCTCGCTCGGCACGCACAAGGCGCTCGGCCTCGCGCACGCGAAGAACGCGCGCTTCCTGCTCGCGTCGACCTCCGAGGTGTACGGCGACCCGCTCGTGCACCCGCAGCCCGAGAGCTACTGGGGCAACGTCAACCCCGTCGGGCCGCGCGGCGTCTACGACGAAGCCAAGCGCTTCGCGGAGGCGATGACGATGGCGTACCACCGCTTCCACAAGGTGGAGACGCGCATCGTCCGCATCTTCAACACGTACGGGCCGCGCATGCGCCTGCGCGATGGGCGCGCGCTCCCCGCGTTCATGTCGCAGGCGCTCGCCGGCGAGCCGATCACGGTCTTCGGCGACGGCTCGCAGACGCGTTCCTTCACGTACGTGGACGATCTCGTCGAGGGCATCTGGCGTCTCTTGAACTCGAACGAGTCGAACCCGGTCAACGTCGGCAACCCGCGCGAGATGACCATCCTCCAGTTCGCGGAGGCCGTGCGGAAGGTGACGGGGTCGACCTCGCCGATCGTGCACAAGCCGCTCCCCGTCGACGACCCGAAGATCCGCCAGCCCGACATCACGCGTGCCAAGGCGCTGCTCGGGTGGGAGCCCAAGGTCCAGCTGGAACAGGGGCTCGAGCGCACCCTGGCCTACTTCCGCGGCAAGATCGCGGCGAAGGGGGACAAGCCCTCCGCGCCTTCGAGCCGAAGAGGATAGGCATGTGCGGAATCATCGGAACGCTGCTCGCTGAGGGGTCGGTCGTCGAAGGCATCCTCGAGGGGCTGCGCCTGCTCGAGTACCGCGGGTACGACTCGGCCGGCGTCGCAGTGCTCGACAAGAAGGGCATCTCGATCCGCCGCAAGGCGGGCCGCATCGAGCACCTCGCCGCCGCGCTCGCCGGCGGCGCGCTCTCGGGCGCGAAGGCCGGCATCGGCCACACGCGGTGGGCGACGCACGGCGCGCCGAGCGACACGAACGCGCATCCGCACACGGACACGGAGGGGCGCGTCGCGATCGTCCACAACGGGATCTTCGAGAACTACGCCGAGCTGCGCGCGGAGCTCTCGACGGCGGGCGTCGTCTTCAAGAGCGAGACGGACACCGAAGTGCTCGCGCACTTGATCGGCCGGGAGCTCGCGCGCGGGGTGGAGCTCGGCGCCGCGGTGCTGCACAGCCTGCGGCGCGTGAAGGGCTACTACGCGGTCGCCGTCTTGTCGCAGGACCACGACCAACCGCGCCTCTTCTGCGCGCGCTCGGGCCCGCCGCTCGCGGTCGCGGTCACGAAGACGGGGGCGTATCTCGCTTCGGACGTGCTCGCGCTGATCCCGCACACGCGCGAGATCGTGTTCATCGAGGACGGCGACGTCGCCGAGCTCGAGATCGGCAAGGTCACCGTGCGCAACCTCGACGGGAAGGTGATCGACCGCAAGGCGCGCCGCGTCGAGTGGGATCCCGAAGAGGCGGGGAAGGGCACGTACCCGCACTACATGCTCAAGGAGATCCACGAACAGCCGGACGTGCTCGCGCGCACGGCGTTCGATCGGATCCGCGAAGCGAAGGGCGACGTCGAGTTCGACACCGCGGGGTGGGACGACACGGAGCTCAAGACGATCGAGCGCGTCGAGATCATGGCGTGCGGGACGGCGCTGCATGCCGGGTACATCGCGCGCTACCTGATCGAAGGGCTCGCGCGCGTGCCCGTCGAGTGCGACTACGCGAGCGAGTTCCGCTACCGCGATCCGGTCCTGGCGGGGAACACGATGGCGCTCGCGATCTCGCAGTCCGGCGAGACGGCGGACACGTTGGCGGCGCTGCGCCTCGCGAAGGAGCTGGGCGCGCACACGGCGGCCATTTGCAATGTCAACGGTTCGACGCTCGTGCGCGAGGCGCAGCGGGTGATCCTGACCAACGCGGGGCCGGAGATCGGCGTCGCGAGCACGAAGGCGTTCGTGGCGCAGATCACGGCCGCGTATCTGCTCGCGCTCCGGATCGGCCGCGCGCGCGGGACGATCTCGAAGGAACAGGGGCAGGAGCTCGTCGACGAGCTGCGCGTCCTGCGCCCGAAGATGGAGCAGCTGCTCGGCGAGACCGCGGTGAAGGCCGTGCGCGGGATCGCGGAGCGGCATCAGAACGCGAAGGGCTTCTTGTTCCTCGGGCGCGGGATCAACTTCCCCGTCGCGCTCGAAGGTGCCCTGAAGTTGAAGGAGATCAGCTACGTGCACGCCGAGGGCTATGCCGCCGGCGAGATGAAGCACGGGCCGATCGCGTTGATCGAGCCGTCGATGTCGATCGTAGCGCTGAACGCGATCGGGCCGCTGGCGGACAAGATGCGCTCGAACATCGAGCAGGTGCGCGCGCGCGGCGGGAAGGTGATCCTGATCGGCAGCGACGAGGGGAGCGTGCAACTCGCCGACGAGCACGTGAAGGTGCCGGAGTGCAGCGAGTGGCTCAGCCCCATTCTCAATGTCATCCCGCTGCAGCTTTTGTCGTACTCGATCGCGCTCCTCAAAGGCTGCGACATCGACAAGCCGCGCAATCTGGCGAAGAGCGTGACGGTGGAGTGAGCGGTACGCGCCGTGGCCGGGCAGCGCGACAGTTCCGAGTCGCCAGTTCGGAATTGGAGTGAGGAAACGAATCGGCAACTCGTGATCGAATCGCCATAGGACGCGGACGCTATCGAGGCCGCGCCCAATCGGTCCCGCGCGGAAAACACGTTGCCGCCGTGCCCGGCCTCGGGCGTCCGAAGGCTCAGACGCTGAGCGCGATGGGGTACCAGACCATCCAGCCCGGGGCCGTCATCGCGGGGGCGACGAGGAGCCATAGCACGCGTTCGACGGTGCGGGTCGCTCGGCGCGCGATGCTCGTGATGGCGAGCGCGATGACGACCAGGGTCCCGCCGGCGCCGGCCAAGAACGCCGTGTCGTGCATCGAGCCGGCATAGGCGTTCCACTCCCCTCCGTTCGTCCCGTCGTACGAAGGGGGCCTGTCCAGCGTCAACATCCGGACCCACATGCCGGCTTGCAGGAGCGCAAACATGACGAAGGCATGCACCATCCAAGGCGTGCGCGCCTGCGTCGGTGTCCCGTCCGCGCTCACCCCGCTCACCGCTTCCGCGTGAGCTCGAACACCGTCGGGTCGCCCTTCACGCCCTTCACGTAGTGTTGCCACGTCTCGCGGATGTGGTCCTGGTCGATGATCGTCAGCGTCATCGAGCCCATGTACATCTCGTCGGGCGCGCGGAGGTTCGAGACGCCGTCGAACTCGAAGCGGATCTCGTCCGGGTTCGGGCCGACGCTCGCACGCATGCGCGGCTGGTTGCCCATCGCGCAGTAGTGCGTCATGACGAGCGAGTCGCCATCCATGTGGTACATGTTCGTCATCTCGTGCGGCGTGCCGGGGAACATGATCTCGCGTACGGCGGAGCCGCCCGAGCCGACGCTGAACACGTTCTGGAGCACGCCTTCGTCGGCCTTGCCTTCCCACGTCCCCGCGAGCGCCTTCACGCGCTCCACGAGCACGCTCCGCTGCGCGTCGCTCGCCGCGCGCACGACCCGCGGGTTCGCGAGCGACGAATGGGAGGACGTGGCGCACGCGCCGAGGACGAAGGGGAGGACGAGGAGGGCGATGGGCTTCATGGGGGCGCTCCGAAGGACGTGGCCTGGGACGAGCGGAGGGTAGCCGTCCCGAGGACGGGCTGACAAGCCGCGGGGGCCGCTGATTCCGGCCGCACGCGAGGCGACGACGCGTCGCGGGTGCGCATTTGCTCGTCGCGCGGGCACGGCGGCTCCAGCCGCGGCCCGTCCTTCGTCGAAGGATTCGCAGTGACGCCGCTTCTGCGCACCCGCCGCCCCGCTCCGCCCGCGCGGCCCGACTACATGCGCGAGCCGTGGTTCGAGGCGCTCTCGCCCGAGCGCAAGGCGCGCTTCGCCGCCCAGTGGCACCAGGGCCGCGCGCACGACGCGCGGCTCGCGCGCGACTCGCAGGCCCGGCGCACGAGCGACATCGTCCGCCTCGCGCTGCTCTTCGCGTTCGCGGACCTCGTCGCGCCGGGGCGGTCCTTCGCGTCGCTCGCCCTGGCGCTCGTCTTCGGCGCGGTCGGCGGGCTCGCGCTGCACGCGCTCGACCGCGGCCGCTTCGTCACGGCGTTCACGGGCGTCGCGTTGTTCCTCGCGCTCGAGATCCCGACGCGCGGCGGGCTCACCGCGCTGCACTTCCTGTTGCTCTTCCCGTTCACCGCCGCGTGCGCGTACTGCGGCTACCTGCGCGAGGAGCGCGGGCTCGAGTGAGCCGCGCCCCCCGCGCGCGCCGTCACGGGGTCCACGTCAGCACGACCCCGTTCGTCCGGTTCGACGTCGCCGGCGGACAGAAGAGCGGCGCCGAGTTGCGGTAGAAGCACTGGTAGTAGCGCGTGCCGCCAGCAGGCGGGATCGCGCCGCGCACGCTGACGAGCGGGTCGCCAACGCCGGGGTAGGTCGTGGTCCCCGCGACGATCGGCGTGCTCCCGAGGCGCACGATCGGGCCCCCGACGCATCCGATCCCGTCGTCGATCACGATCGGCGCGATCGACGTCGCTCCTTGGTACACGACGGCGAACGCGCCCGAGAGCCCGCTCGCATCGAAGCGCACGCCGTCCGCGAGGACGCTCGCCTGGCCGACCGCGGTGAGTTCCGCGCCCGCGGCGAACACCGAGTTCGCGCAGCCGCGCCCCGTCGCTCCGGAGTTCCCGCACGGGCACGGCGTCGCCGAGCCGTCGCCCGCGCAGAACGCCGCCGCCGGCGCGCCCGTGATCGGCACGCACGCGGAGAACTCGGACGTCGCCCCGATCGGTTCGCGCGTCGCCGTCGCGGTGACGACCCAGCCCGCGGGCACGGACGCGGAGAGCAGCGCGTCGAACGCGCCGTCGCCTGCGGCGTCCGTCGCGACGCTCGTCGTGCCGAGGTAGAGCGCGCCCTCGCCGAAGCCGTTCGCGTCGCAAGCGGGGGACGCGAAGAGGTCGACCGAGAACGTCCCGAGCGCGCTCGACGCGAGCGTGCCCTGCACGTGCAGCTGCGTCCCTTGGAACGCGGCCGCGGTGACGATCGGGAAATTCTGGAGGCCGTTGCCGCCGATGTCCGCGTCGAGCGCGTCGTTGGGCGTGACGCCGTACAGGAACCCGCTCGTGACGAGGTCGATCCCGAGCCCGTCGTTGTCGTGGAGCGAGTTGCCTTGGATGCGCACCGCGGGGTACGTGTTCGCCACGACGATGCCCTCCTGGTCCTGGCCCGCGATCTCGTTCCCGAGGCCGGAGCTCGTCCCGCCGATCACGACGTCGAGGACGGGACCCTGGAAGTAGTTCACGCTCACGATGCCGCGGACACAGCCGAGCACCGGCGCGCCGTTCGCGTTCAAACCGATCGTGTTGCCGACGATCGTGACGCCGCTGCCCGTGCCGTCGAGTTGGATCCCGGTGCCGAGGTAGTACGAGGGACCGTGCGGCGGTGCCGCGAGCGCGCGCAGGCCCGCGATCCGGTTGTCGCGCACGAGCGTGTCGTGGTGCACGCCGTCGAACCAGATCCCGATCGTCGCGTACGGGTTCCCTTGCGCGAGCCCGTCCGGCGTCGTCCCGATCCAGTTGTTCTCGATCGTCGTCCCGTTCGCGTCGAAGAGCTGCACCGCGTAGCCGCCGGGGATGAACTGGCTGTTCAAGCTCCCGTTCCCGGTGAGGAAGTTCCGCTCGGCGAGCGTCGGCCCGCCGATCCGGTTGTTCGTCGCGGGGAAGCCGCCCGCCGCCCATCCGAGCACGCGCACCTGGTGCAGCACGTTGCCGACGACGACGTTGTCGTTCGATTGGTCGAGCTTGACGAAGCCGCCGCGCGTGTTGTTGCGCACGAGCGCGCCGGAGCCCGCGACGCCGTAGATCGTGAGCCCGACGACGGAGTTGTCCTCGACGATCGCCCGCGCGCGGTCGACGTAGATCGTCGTCAGATCGAGGCCGCGCACGATGCAGTCGTCGGCCGTGATGTACAGACCGCCGCCGCGGAAGATGACGACCTCCTTCCCGTTCGGGTTCGTGTCGCCGGTGAACGCGGTCTGCGTCGTGCCGTCGATCGTCACGGGCTCCGTCGCGTTCGCGTAGAACATCATGCCCGTGATGACCGCGCGGCCTGGGTAGATGCCGGGGAGGTACGTCCACTCGCTCGTCGGGATCGCGAAGGCGATCGTTTGGCGACCGGGTGTGTTGTTCGAGGCGATCATCGCTTCGGAGAAGGAGATGTGCCCGTCGGGGCCGGGCAGGTCGGCGATCGTCGCCGTGCCCGGGTCGACGTCGATCGCATCGCCGTCGGTGACGTCGACGGTGATCGTCTGGGCCTGGGCGAGGCCGACGACGGTGGTCAGCGCGAGGAGGGGAAGGAGTCGGTTGCGTGCATCCATGTTCGGTCTCGCTTGGCGTGGGCTCACGGTCTCGGTCTTCGGTCTCGTCATCGTTCACGCTCGTCGCGCGGGGTTCACCGCGCCGCGACGAGCCGCGCTCCACTCCGATGGCGCCCTCCGGAGCGCGCGGCGGTCAGGAGACTCGGAATCTCCGCGCGGCGTCGCCGCGTGAGCTCAGGGAGTCCAAACGATCGTGAGCGCGTTCGTCCGGTTCGAGGTCGCGGGCGGGCAGAAGAGGCCGGACGCGTTGCGGTAGAAGCACTGGTAGTGGTGCGTCCCGCCGCTCGCGGGGATCGCGCCGCGGACGCTGATCGACGCGTCGCCCGCCTCTGGGTACGCGCCCGCCGCGGCGACGACGGGCACGGTACCGAGGCGCCGGATCACGCCGCCGACGCAGCCGATGCCGTCGTCGAGCACCACGGGCGCGATCGAGGCCGTGCCCTGATAGAAGACCGCGAACGCGCCGGTCAGTCCGGTCGCGGCGAGCGTCAGGGTGTCGGCGCCGACGCTCGCCTGCCCGGAAGCGCTCAACTGCGCTCCACTCGCGTGAGCCGAGTTCGCACAACCGTGTCCGGGCGCACCGGTGTTCGCGCACGGGCAGGGGAGCCCGGTCCCGTCGCCGTGACACGATGAGACGGCGGGCGTCGACACCGTCCACTTCACGGCCCGGAAGTAGAGGCTCGCGCTCTGCGCCTCGCCGACGATCACGCCGGAAGCGTTGAGGCGTCGCGCGCGGCTGATCGTGCCTCCCGGCAGCGTGCCGAGCACGATCGGCGTCCCGTTCCGCCACAGCACGCCGACCTCGGCCGGATAGATCGTCGAGCCCGTCGCGAGGACGTCCCCGGCGTCGTTGATGTCGATCGCGGGCGTGAAGGCGGAGACCCGGGCGGCATCGGCAGCGGCTGGATGGTGCCGTTCTGCCAGATCGAGGCGACGTTCGCGTTCAGGCCGACCATCACGCCGCTCGCGTTGATCGCGTAGGCCTTCGAGACCGCGCCGCCGCCGGGCCATGCGCCCACGTCCGTGAACACGCCGTTCTGCCAGCGGAACGCGTGCGTGTGGCCGTTCGGCAGCCCGGCCAGACCGACGACCTGACCGAGGTCGTTGAGACCGAGCGCCTCGGAGTAGTTGCCTCCGCCCATGAAGCCGAGGTCGACCTGCAGCGTGTTGCCGAGCCACAGGACCGCGTGGCCGCCCGGGTTCGGCGTGCTCGACGTCGCGAACCCCGCGATCAGGCCTCCGGCGTTGATCGCGCTCGTCCGGCACGAGCTCACCTGCCCGGGGAGTCCGGGGAGTTGGGCGGGCGTTCCCGCTGAGTCCCACGCGATGCCCGCGGAGTCGAACCCGAGGTCGTACGTCCCGCAGATCTCGCCGGCCGAGTTGACGTCCGACGGAATGCCGAGGACGGACGGGGAGAGCTCCGGGAGGACCGCGATCTCACCGTTCGTCCACCGGACCGACTTCAACGCCCCCGACGCGTCGTTCGCGACCCCGACGATCGTCCCGGTGTCGCTGATGGCGTACGCGGAGGAGTAGGTGCCGCCGGGGAGCAGCGGCAGCTCCGTGATCGTGACCTGCCAGGCTTGAGCGTGCGCGGCGCCGCTCAGGAGGGCCAGGGCCAGCGCGGCCCCCTTCCATGTGTTGTTCGTCATCCGGTACGTCCTGCTCGATGCGGGCTGGGGCGCCATTCGGCGCGGGGGCGAACGGCACGCGCCGAAGTGCGCGCGCCGCCACCACCGAATGCGCCGTCGAGTCCGCGCGCCGGTCAGGATTCGACGAACTCTCGCGCGATTGCCCGAGCGCGCGGGAGGCGGCTATCCTCTTCGCACCTCCGCGCGGCGAGCGCGGTGCCCGCCCTCCACGCATTGCGCGCCGGGCCCGCACCACCGAACGCCGCGGGCGGAGCCGCGCGCGCGCCGTCTGGATCCGGCCCGTGCGCGATCTCCCGGGGTGCCCACCCTCGATGCCCGATTTCCACCGCATCCTCCGCTCGGCCCAGGAGGGCGATCCCGAAGCGGCCCGCGCGCTCTCCGCGCTCCTCTACGAGGAGCTCCACGCGCTCGCGCGGCGCGCGATGGCCGACGAGCGCCCCGACCATACGCTCCAGCCGACGGCGCTCGTCAACGAAGCCTACCTGCGGCTCGCGCGCGAGCCCGACGGGAGCTTCGCCGACCGCGAGAGCTTCTTCGCGGCCGCGGCGAACACGCTGCGGCGCGTCTTGGTCGACCACGCGCGCAAGCGCGGGCGGGAGAAGCGCGGCGGGGCGGCGGCGCGCGTTCCGCTCGAGGGGCTCGACGTCGCGGTACCGCTCGCGGACGACGAGCTGCTTTCGCTCGACGACGCGCTCGCCGCGCTCGCGGAGCAGGATGCGACCAAGGCGCGCCTCGTCGAGCTGCGCTTCTTCGCCGGTCTCTCGGTCGCCGAGGCCGGCCACGTGCTGGGCGTGTCGGAGTCGACCGTGCAGCGCGAGTGGCGCATGGCGCGCGCGTGGCTGCGCGCGCGGATGGACGGTGCGCGTGGACCCTGAGCGCTGGCGCCGGCTGCAGGAGCTGTTCCACCGCGCCGTCGATCTCGGCGAGCGCGAGCGCGCGGCGTTCGTCGCCGCCGAGTGCGCGGGCGACGCGGAGCTGCGCGCCGAACTCGACCAGCTCCTCGCGAGCGACCCCGACGCGGACGACGCCTTCCGCCACGTGGCGGACCGCGCGCGCCCCGCGCCGCGCGATCCGCGCCTCGGGCGCAGGCTCGGCGTGTACGAGCTCGTGGACCGCATCGCCGAAGGCGGCATGGGGGTCGTGTACCGCGCACGGCGCGTCGACGGGCTCTTCGAGCACGACGTCGCGATCAAGCTGATCCGAGCGGAGTGCGCGACGGAATGGATGCTGCGGCGCTTCGAGTTCGAGCGGCGCACGCTCGCCGCGCTGCAGCACCCGTGCATCGCGCGCCTCTACGACGGCGGCACGACGGACGACGGCTGCCCGTACTTCGTCATGGAGTTCGTGCAGGGCGAACGCATCGACCGCCACTGCGAACGCGCGCGCCTCTTGCTCGACGCGCGCCTGCGCCTCTTCGTGCAGGTCGCGCGCGCGGTCCAGGTCGCGCACCAGAGCCTCGTCGTCCACTGCGATTTGAAGCCCGCGAACATCCTGATCGACGAACGCGGCACGCCGCGCCTCCTCGACTTCGGCATCGCGCGCCTCTCCGAGGACGCGCCCGCGGAGGCGAAGTCGCCCTCCTCAAACACGATCGCGCGCGTGCTCACGCCGGAGTACGCGAGCCCCGAGCAGCTCGCGGGTGCCGCGGTGACGACCGCCTTCGACGTCTACGCGCTCGGCGTCCTGCTGTACGAACTCGCGACGGGCCGCCGGCCATTCGAGAGCGACAGTCGCAGCCCCGCCGAATGGGAGCGCATCGTGCGCGAGGAGGAACCCGTGCGCCCGAGCACGCGCGCGGTCCGCGCGACGGAGGACGCAGGCGCGATCGCGGCGCAGTTCCAGCTCACGCCGGCCGCACTGCGGCGCGCGCTGCGCGGCGACCTCGACCGCATCGTGCTCATGGCGCTGCGCAAGGAGCCCGAGCGGCGTTACGCGTCCGTGCAGGAGCTCGCGGACGACGTCGAGCGCCACCTCGCGCACGAGCCGGTGCGCGCGCGCGGCAACTCGCTCGCGTACCTCGCGCGGACGTTCGTGCGCCGCCACCGCGTCCCCGTCGCGGCCGGCGTGCTCGTGTTCGCGGCGCTGCTCGTCGGGCTCCTCGCCGCGCGGCACGGCGAGCGCGTCGCGGCCGCGGAAGCGCGGCACGCGCAGACGGAGGCCGACTCGTTCGCGTCGATCGCGGACTTCCTGATGGACGCGTTCCTGCCGGCGCAGCCGGCGCAAGACGCGGAGTGGCAGGCCCGTGCGCGCGAGCGCGTGCTCGAGCAGGCCGAGCGCGTGCGCCGCCAGCACGCGAACGCGGACCACGAGCGCGCGAACCTGCTCGACACGCTGGGGCAGGTCGCCCTGCGCCTCGACCTCCAGGGCGACGCGGAGGGGCTCCTGCGCGAGGCGCTCGCGATCCGCGAGCGCGCGTTCGGGCGGCAGTCGCTCGAGTACGCGCTGTCGCTGCAGAGCCTTGCGCGCCATGCCTACGCGGTCGGCGACTACGCCGCGGCCGTCGCGCTGCTCGACGAGGCGCTGCCGATCCACCGCGCGGCGGGATCGAGCACGCACGCGGACGTCTCCGGGTTGCAGAACGACCTCGCGGCGGCACTCCGCAATCTCGGGCGCGAAGCGGAGGCCGAGGCGCTACACGAAGCCGCGCTCGCGGCCCGCCGCGCGGACGACGACGGCTCGTTGCCCGTCGCCGAGAGCTTGAACAACCTCGCGGGCATCCACCTCGCGCGCGGGGAGTTCGAGCGCGCGTTGCGCGAGCTGCGCGAGGCGCTCGCGGTCCGCGCGTCGATCTTGGGCGACGGGCACCTGCTCACGCTCCAAACCGGCTCGAACCTCGCGGCCGCCGCATGGCGCGCCGGGGAAGTCGCGGAGGCGAAGGAGCGGATGCGGCGCGTCGAAGCGGGCTACCGCGCGCTCGGTGTGGACGGCGAGGACGGTCTCGGCCTCGCGCTGTCCAACCTCGCGGCGATGCAGCTCGGCGAGCGCGACCTGGACGGCGCGTCCGCGAGCCTGCGCGAGGCGCTCGCGCTCCAGCAGAAGCGCCTCGGCGCCGACCACCCGGTCGTCGCGGTCACGCTCGCGACGCTCGCGGCGTGGAGCCACGCGCGCGGCCGCGACGACGAAGCGCGCGCGCTGTGGGAGGACGTCCTGCGCATCCGGCGCGCGCCGGACGGCAACCCGCGCGAACTCGCCGAGGCGTTGTACGGCTTCGGCGTGTTCCACTCGGACGTCGGCGAGGCCGCGCGCGCGGAGGAGCTCGTCCGCGAGGCGATCGCGCTCCACGCGGCGCACGACCTCCGCGATCCGCTGGCGCTCGCGCGCGCGGAATCCGTGCTCGGCGGCGCGCTCGCCCGGCTGGGGCGGAAGGAGGAAGCGCGCGAGCACCTCGAAGCGGCCGCGCGCCTCTTCGAAGGCCAGCCGAGCGCGGGCGAAGGCGAACTCGCGCGCGTGCGGCGGTTCCTCGAGCGGCTCGATCGGCCCGCGGGCGGGTGAGGATCTAGGCTGACCGGGCACGGGCGGGGAATGTCGAACCCCACGCGCCGGCGGTCGCGCCGGCGGAGTCGACTCCGTGCTGGTCCTCCTCCGCTCGAGCTCGACGCGGAGCCGTCACGGCGGAAACGTCGGTGGGCGTTCGTTCGTCTTGGACTTCGTCGCCCCTTGGCGTCCGGGAGGGACGCGTTGATACCCTCCCGCGCCCAAGCGCTCCTGCTGCGGACTTCGGTCCCACCTGGACGCGGCCACAATCGTCCCTCAGGAGAACTTCATGCGGATCCCGTTGGCCTGGCTCGTGTTCCTCGTCCCGCTCGCTCCCAGCGCGCTCGGTCAGACCGTCGACGTCCCGCCGGTCGTCGTGTCGTCCCTCACACACGAGCACTATTTGGAGACGACACCGCCGCAACAGACCGTCACGCGCGACATGGTTTCGTTTCCCTGCGCGGTGGGGGACTGCAGCGGTCCGGGCTTCACCGCTTCGATCGGGCAAGGCAGCACCGTCGTCGTTCGCTTCGAGGCGCCCGCAGGGCAGAGATTTACCGTGACCCGCGCACCTGGAGGAACGCAGTACTTCACCACCTGGGCCCACTGGACGACGGGCACGAGCGACGTCAACTCGAACTTCGCGACCAGCGTGGTCACCTTCGAGGACCTGACCGGCACGGCACCGCTCCGTACCTTCGATCAGAGCGCGGTCTCGAACAACGGGCAAGTGATCACCTGCGGGCAGCAGTTCACCGTCGGCGGCGACTTCTCGTTCACCGCGATGAACGTGGAGTTCACCGTGAACCACGTCCTGCCGCAGGTGCCGCGCACCTACGGCGTGGTGAATTCGACTGCTGCAAACTCGTTCGGGAGCTCCCGGTTCGTCGGCGGCGTCGCCAGCGATGCCACGCTGATGAGGATCGAGCCGCGCGCCGGCCTGGTCCCGCCGGTCGTGATCTCGACGCTCGCGCACGAGCACTTCGTCCAGGCGGGCCCGCCGCAGCAGACGTTCACGCGCGACGCGGTGCAGTTCCCATGCGCCGCGGGGGCCTGCAACGGCCCCGCGTTTTCGGCCTCGATCGGTCAGAACAGCAACCTCGTCGTCCGCTACGAGGCTCCGACGGGCTTCAAGTTCGTCCTGACGCGCGCGCCGGGCGGCACGCAGTACTTCACGGCCTGGGCGTACTGGCAGACCGGAACGAATGACGTGATCTCGAACTTCCCGACCGCGTCGATCTCCTTCGACGACCTGACCGGCCCCGCGCCGACGAGCACGTACAGCCTGAACGCCGTGTCCAACAACGGGCACGCGATCGTCTCGGAGAACGACTTCCTCGTGAGCGGAGGCTGCACGTTCACGGCGCTGCAGGTCGAGTTCTCGGTCGGCCATGCGCTCGCGGCGCAGCTGCGCGCCTACGGAGCGGTGAACTCCTACTCCGCGCCGTCGTTCGGCTCCACTCGTGTGGTCCCCGGCTTGGCGGCGGATGCGACGCTTCTGACGTTGGAGCCGATCTCGGCGAACCAGGCCTTCTGCTTCGGCGACGGGCTCGACACGAGCCACACGTCCTCGTGCCCCTGCGGCAACTTCGGCGCGACGGGCAACGGTTGCGCGAACTCGACCCAGCCCGCCGGCGCCAACCTGGCCGCCACGGGCGCGGCCAACCCGGATACGATCACGCTCCTCGGTTCCGGCATGCCGGCGACGGCCGCGTGCATCTACCTCCAGGGCGACGCGCGTGGCGACTCGACCTTCGGCGATGGAGTCAGCTGCATCGCGGGCAGCTTGATCCGGCTGCGGACGAAGACCAGCGTCGCGGGCGCGTCGCAGTTCCCCGACAGCACCGACACGGTCACGGTCTCGCAACGCGGTGGCGTGACGCCGGGGAGCGGAGTGCTGCGCTACTACGCGGCCTACTACCGCAACGCCTCCCTGGGCTTCTGCCCGCCCCACACCTTCAACATCACGAACGGGCGGATCCTGCGCTGGTGACGTGCGCGTCCGCCGCTGAGCTTGGACCCGCCGAATTGCTGGGGCGTCCCGGCTCAGCGGACGGGTGCCTTTCGTGTCTCCGCGGCGAACGCACGGACCGCGCGGGTTCGCCCTCGGTCCGCTTGCTTGCCGCGGGCACGCCGTCAGCTCGCCGCTCGTGGCCTCGCACACCGCGCGCTCGCTGAGGCGTCGTCGCCCCGATCGCCCTCCGCTCGGACCGGGCCGCTCCCGTCGACCGCGGCGCCGGAGGACGTCGAGCCGCCCTTGGCGCGCGCTCGGCGTTCGACCTGCGGCCGATGGAGCGGGCGAACGGGGGCCGCGTGCGAGTGGATCGCGAATCGGGCGGCCGGTTCACTCGCGCGCGTCGGCGATCGGACGCCGAGCTACCCACGTGGGCTCGCGCCCCTGCGACCTTCGCAGGAGCGACGCCTCGATCCGACCGTGCTAGCCTCGGCCTGGTTTCCTTCGTGCGTCGATCCGTGGGAGGGACCCGTGGCCATTCGAACGACACCCGTGGATGCCGAGTCCGTCACGCGCGCGCTGGAGAGTTCCGGCTTGCGGAGCCTCGCTCTCGCTTCGATTCGCGAGATCAAGAAGCTCGTCGACACGATCGAGGCCGAGACGGGGGCGCGCTACCTCCGCATGGAGATGGGCATCCCGGGCTTGCCTCCGAACCCGATCGCGGTGAAGGCCCAGATCGAGGCGCTTCAGCGCGGCGTCGCGGCCGTCTACCCCGACATCCAGGGTCATCCGCCGCTCAAGCTCGAGATCGCTCGCTTCGTGAAGAACTTCCTCGACGTCACCGTGGATCCGGAGCATTGCCTGCCCACGGTCGGCTCGATGATGGGCTCGATGGCCTGCTTCCTGACCATCAACCGCATGCACGCCGAGCGGGAGGGCACCCTGTTCATCGACCCGGGGTTTCCCGTGCAGAAGCAACAGTGTCGGGTCCTGGGGCACGGCTTCCGGAGCTTCGACGTGTACGACCACCGAGGGCCCAAGCTGCGCGACGAGCTCAAGCGCCATCTCGACACCGGAAACGTCTCGTCGCTGCTCTACTCCAACCCCAACAACCCGACCTGGATCTGCCTCACGGAGGATGAACTCGAGACGATCGCCGGGCTCGCGGACGAGTACGACGTCGTCGTCATCGAAGACCTCGCGTACGTGGGGATGGACTTCCGACACGACTACTCGCGCCCCGGCGTCGCTCCCTTCCAGCCCTCGGCGGCGCGTTACACGGACCGATTCGTGCTGCTCATCTCGAGCTCCAAGGTGTTCAGTTACGCGGGCGAGCGCATCGGCATGCTCGTGTTGTCGGATGCGCTCTGGAACGAACGCGCCCCGGACCTTCGTCGTTACTACTCCTCGGATCAGCTCGGCCACGCGATGGTGTTCGGGGCGATCTACGCGTTGTCCTCCGGGACGTCGCACTCCGCGCAGTACGCCTTGGCCGCCGTGCTGAAGGCCGTGAACGACGGGGAGCTGAACTACGTGGACGGAGTGCGTGAGTACGGCGAGAAGGCGCGCGTGATGAAGCGCCTGTTCACGGACAACGGCTTTCGCATCGTCTACGACACCGACCTCGATGCACCCATCGCGGACGGGTTCTATTTCACCTTCGCGTATCCCGGTCTGACGGGTGAGGAGCTCCTCCGCGAGTTGCTCGACTACGGCATCAGTGCGATCGCCCTGGGGACCACGGGCAGCGATCGGACGGAGGGATTGCGTGCCTGCACGTCGCTCATCCAGCGCACGGAACTCCCCGTCCTGAGCGAGCGCCTCGCTTGGTTCCGCCGTGATCATCTGGGTGCCGTCGGGCCTGCCTTGTAGCGTTCCTGGCTGGTCGGGTGCGTCCCAATGACGCGTCCGGACCGCCGGTTCTGGAGTCACGGTCGAAGATGTCGATCGTGTCGTAGGATCCCCTCCAGAGTACGTCGCAGGGAGTTCTGCGGCCCGTCGCCGCGCGGGGGGCCCCTGGAGACCGCGCTCGGTGCGCCGGGCGGTCGAGCTGCACGAGGATCGAGGGACCTTGAGCGCCGAGGAGGCGGCCCCATCGCGCGCAGCGAGTCGTGGGCACTCGAGTGATGTGGCGATCGAGCTTCCGTACGGCTCCGAGGTCGGGCGCTGGCCAACTTCCGCAGGGGACGGTACACAGGCGCCTTCGACGCCTCCCGCGGCTTCGCGCGGCGTGCACCGGACGGACCTACAGGCATGAACCTCCTGATCACGGGCGGCGCGGGCTTCATCGGCTCGCACGTCGCCGAGACGCTCCTCGCGCGCGGCGACACGGTCGTCGTGCTCGACAACTTCAACGACTTCTACGATCCGGCGCTGAAGCGCGAGAACGCGGCCGCGCTGAACGGCGCGCGGGTCGTCGTGGGGGACCTGCGCGAGCGCGAGCTCGTGAAGAAGCTCTTCGCGGAAGAGCGCTTCGACGCAGTGATCCACCTCGCCGCGATGGCGGGCGTGCGGCCGTCGCTCCAGGACCCGCTCTACTACGAGGACGTCAACGTGCGCGGCACGCTGATCCTGCTCGAGGAGCTGCGCGCGCGACCGAAGACGAAGTTCGTCTTCGCGTCGTCGTCGTCGGTGTACGGCGCGAACGACCAGGTTCCCTTCCGCGAAGCGGACGACATCCCGCACCCGATGTCGCCGTACGCCGCGACGAAGCGCTCGGGCGAGCTGCACGCGTGGACGTACCACCATCTGTACGGCATCCCGACGACGTGCCTGCGCTTCTTCACGGTCTACGGACCGCGCCAACGCCCGGAGATGGCGATCGCGAAGTTCGTGCGCGCGTGCCTCGACGGAAAACCGATCCCGTTCTTCGGCGACGGCACGATGCGGCGCGACTACACGTACGTCGACGACATCGTCGACGGCGTGGTCAAGGCGCTCGACCGCTGCGCGGGCTACGAGATCTACAACCTCGGCGAGTCGGCGACGACGTCGCTCTCGGAGCTCGTCCAGTGGGTGGGCGAGGCCTGCGGCAAGCCGCCGATCCTCGATCGCCAGCCGATGCAGCCCGGGGACGTCCTGGTGACGTTCGCGGACGTGACGAAGGCGAAGACGAAGCTCGGCTACGCGCCGAAGACGCCCGTGAAGGAAGGCCTCGCCCGCTACGTCGCGTGGGTGCGGGCGCGGTCGGCGAGACCGGAGCCAGCGGGGCGCTGAAGGGCACCACGGCTCGAGCGGGGGCCGGCTTCGGTTCGGGCCAGTGACCGCCCATCGGGGCCCCTCTCGCCAGGGGAGAAAGCCCTCCCGACTCGCGTTGATGCCCCTCCGCCGGACAGGTAGACTCCGCCTTCTTTTTCCGGTCCGCGGCCCATCCCGGCCCTCCCTTCACACGCCCCGCCGATCCTCGCGCGCCGCACGCGAGCGCCGTCCGGCGTCTCTCCCGAACCCACCCAGCACCCGCCGCCCGGCCTCAGGTCGCGCACGGCGGCTGCGCAAGTCCCGCCCCCCTGGCACTCGATAGGAGCCCTCCCATGAAAGGCGTCATCCTGGCTGGCGGTCTCGGCACGCGGCTCTTCCCGCTGACCAAGATCACGAACAAGCACCTCTTGCCCGTGTTCGACAAGCCGATGATCTACTACCCGATCGAGTGTCTCGTCTCGGCGGGCATCGACGACATCATGATCGTCACGGGCGGGCGCTTCGCGGGCGACTTCCTCTCGCTGCTTGGCAACGGGAAGGACTTCGGGCTGAAGGGCCTGAACTACGCCTACCAGGAGGGTGAGGGCGGCATCGCGGAGGCTCTCGGCCTCGCGGAGCACTGGGCGAAGGGCGACGACGTCGTCGTCGTGCTCGGCGACAACATCATCGAGAAGAACATCCGCCGCGCGATCGCGAAGTTCCGCGACCAGAAGAAGGGCGCCAAGATCCTGCTGAAGGAGGTGCCCGATCCGGAGCGCTTCGGCGTCGCGACGCTCGCGGGCGACAAGGTCGTCCGCATCGTCGAGAAGCCGCAGAACCCGCAGTCGAACAAGGCCGTCATCGGCATCTACATGTACGACGGCCGCGTGTGGGAGATCATCAAGACCTTGAAGCCCAGCGACCGTGGCGAGCTCGAGATCACCGACGTCAACAACTGGTACATCCAGGACGGCTCGATGACCTACGAGGTCCTCGACGGCTGGTGGACGGACGCCGGCACGTTCAAGTCGCTCCACTCCGCGTCGACGCTCGTCGCGCAGGGCGGCGCGAACAAGCTCGATTGAGCGCGCGGACTTCGCGATGCGGAGCGAGCCCTCGATCGGACGGAGCGCCTAGGTGAGCTCGAAACGCGTGCTCGTCACCGGCGCCGCCGGGATGCTCGGGAGCGAGCTCCTGCGCGTCGTCCCCGCAGGCTTCGAAGCCGTCGGCACGGACCTGCGCGCGGACGCGGCCGTCGACGTCCCGGGCGTCGATCTCGCCGAGCCCGCCGCCGTCGACGCGCTCTTCCGCGCGCGCGGCCCGTTCGCGGGCGTGATCCACGGCGCCGCGTACACCGCGGTCGACCTCGCGGAGGAGCAGGAGGCCCTCGCGCACCGCGCGAACGCCGACGCGTGCCGCGTGCTCGCGCGCCTGTGCGCGCGCGCGTCGATCCCGCTCGTCGTCGTCAGCACCGACTTCGTCTTCGACGGCGCCGGGACGCGGCCCTATCGCGAGGACGACCCCGTGAATCCGCTCTCCGCGTACGGCCGCACGAAGCTCGCGGGCGAGCGCGCCGCGCTGGAGGAGCACCCGCGGGGCGCGCGCATCGTGCGCACGCAGTGGCTCTACGGTCCGCGCGGCAAACACTTCCCCGGCACGATCGTGCGGCTCGCGCGCGAAAAAGGCGCGCTGAAAGTCGTGCACGACCAGGTCGGCTCGCCGACGACGACGCTCGAGTTGGCGCCCGCGCTCTGGGACGTGCTCGCGAAAGGCGAAGCCGGCGTCTACCACGCCGCGTGCGAGGGCCAGGCCTCGTGGTGCGACCTCGCGCGCGCGACGTGCGACCTCGCGGGCCTCGCGCACGTGCCGATCACGCCCTGCACGACGGCCGAGTTCCCGCGGCCCGCGAAGCGCCCCGCCTACAGCGTGCTCGATTGCTCGAAGCTCGCGAAGCTGCGCGGGAGGACGCTCGCGCCTTGGAAGAAGGCGCTCGAGAACTGGATCGCGATCGATCGACCCTGACCTTCGGAGAAACCATGACCACCACCGTCCTCGTCACCGGCGGCGCGGGCTTCATCGGCTCGAACTTCGTCCACATGCTCGCGGAACTGCGCCCCGACTGGCGCGTCGTCAACCTCGACGCGCTCACGTACGCGGGCAACCTCGAGAACCTGAAGGGCCTCGACGGTCGCAAGGGGTACGCGTTCGTCCACGGCGACATCACGAAGCCCGAGGACGTCGAGCGCGCGTTCACGAGCGCTTCGGGCGCGAAGAACCTGTTCGTCGTGCACTTCGCGGCCGAGAGCCACGTCGACCGCTCGATCCTCGGTGGCCTGCCGTTCGTGAATACGAACGTCGTCGGCACGCAGGTTCTGCTCGACGCGTCGCGTCGCCACGGCGTCGCGCGCTTCGTGCACGTGTCGACGGACGAGGTCTACGGGTCGCTCGGCGCCACGGGCCTGTTCCGCGAGGACACGCCGCTCGCGCCGAACTCGCCCTACTCCGCGTCGAAGGCGGGGAGCGACCTCCTCGTGCGCGCCGCCCACCACACGCACGGCTTCGCGACGCTGATCACGCGCTGCTCGAACAACTACGGGCCGTACCAGTTCCCCGAAAAGTTCCTGCCCCTGATGATCGCGAACGCGAGCGAGGACAAGCCGATCCCGGTCTACGGCGACGGCCTCTACGTCCGCGACTGGCTCTACGTGCGCGACCATTGCGAGGCGATCCTCGCGGTGCTCGAGAAGGGCAAGCTGGGGGAGGTCTACAACATCGGCGGCAACAACGAGGTCGCGAACATCGACCTCGTGAAGGCCGTGCTGAAGGCGCTCGGGAAGCCGGAGAGCCTGATCACCTACGTGAAGGACCGTCCCGGCCACGACCGCCGCTACGCGATCGACGCGTCGAAGATCAAAGCGGAGATCGGCTGGGCGCCGCGCTTCACGTTCCGCGACGCGCTGCCGCTGACGATCCGCTGGTACCAGGAGCAGAAGGACTGGCTCGCCCGCGTGCGCAGCGGGGCGTACCGCGAGTACTACGCGACGCAGTACGGCGCGCGCTGACCGCGGTCGCGCGCTCCGGGCCGGCGCCGAGCTCCCCGCGCGCGGACCGGAGGCCACGTGGAGGCCGCGGCGCTCGCGCCCGGACCACCGAATCCGTCCTCCTGGACTGCGCCTCCTTCGCGGGGTTCGGCGCCCTTTTCGCTCGCCGGGCAGCGCGCGCGCTGCTCGCGCGGCAGCGGCGTGAGGAAAAAAGGAGCCTCCTGAGGAGAAGATCGCGCCGTCCCGGGTTCAGGAGTCGGAATCTCGGCCTGGATCGCGGACTTTCGCCCGCGGCCGGGCAACGCCCGCGTCCCCAGGATCAACCTTTTCCCCCCCGCGCCGATGGATACGAGGCTCCGTCCCCGACCGCCGGAGCCAGAAGCCGCCCCATGAGCATCGTCCCCGACCGCCCGAGCCCCCTCCTGCGCCTCGCGGCCGCCTTGGCACTCCTCCTCGCCCTGGCGGCGGGCTGCAACACGATGCCGGACAAGCGGGCGCTCCAGTACCTGAACACGGACGGCTTCGGGAACCGGTACACGGGCAACGCGGAGGAGGAAAACTGGGTCGCGATAGGCGACTCGGTCAGCCTCACCGACGAGCACCACCCCGACGAGTTGAACGGCACGTTCGGCATCGACATCGACGGCACGGCGCTCCTGCCCGTGATCGGCGCGGTGCCGCTGGCGGGGCTCACGCGCAGCGAGATCGAAGCGCTGCTGATGGAGAAGTACTCGCCGTACTACGACCTGCTCGACATCAAGATCCGCATCGTCACGCGCGGGAAGAAGTACTTCATCTTCGGCGAGGTCGCGGGCGGCGGCGAGCGCGACTTCCCGGGCGACCTGACCATCTTCGAGGCGGTCATGGGCGCCGGACCCAACAAGGACACGGCGAACCTCGGGCGCGTGCGGTTGATCCGCGCGGATCCGAAGGACCCGTTCATCCAGACGATCAACCTCGGCGACATCATCGACAAGGGCGACTCCACGTTCAACGTGCACGTCCAGGAGCGGGACATCATCTACGTCCCGCCCACGATGCTGGCCGAGTTCGGCTACTTCCTCGACACGCTGCTCTTCCCGTTCAAGCAGGTGCTGTCGGGTCTCTCCGGCGCCCTCTTCACGTACGACCGCCTGCGCTACGGCGGGGCGTACTACGGCGGCGGTGGAGGCAACGGGATCTTCTGAGCGCGCCATGTCCGTCCAAGTCGAGACCCAGAGCCAGCTCCAGGATTTCCTGGGCGTCCTGCGCCGTCGCAAGTGGCAGATCCTGCTGCCCGCGGCCTTCGTGATCGCGCTCGGCGGCGCGTTCGCGGTCGTCGTCCCGAAGAAGTACGTCGTGAAGACGCAGGTCGAACTCCGGCCCGTCGGCGTCTCCGTGTCCAGCAAGGACGGCGCGAACGCGACGTTCCAGATCCGCGCGCGCGAGCGCGTGAAGAAGGTCGTGGGTGAGCTGCGCAACGAGCGCTACCTCACGCTGCCGCCGGACGAGCGCAACGAGTTCCTCGTGGACATCGTCGACGACGTCAAGGTGCGCCTCGACCGCGCCGGCGACGGCGTCACGAGCTTCGTGAACATCGAGTACTCGTCCGTCGACCCGCTCTGGGCGCGCACCTTCCTGAAGGCGCTCCGCGACGACTGGATCAACGACGTCGTGCAGCGCGACCGCAACAAGCTCGGCGACGAGAAGCAGAAGCTCTTCGAGGAGAAGCAGAAGCTCGAGCGCCAGCTCCTGCGCGAAGAGGAGGCCGTGACCGAGCTGAAACGCAAGCACGGGATCTCGGCCACGCAGTCCGTGCCCGGGACCGACGGGCAGCGCAGCGAGGACCCGATCTACGCCGCCCTGGTCGCGAACCGCGCCGAGGCGAGCCGCCTCGACCGCGAACTCGAGCGCGCGAAGGTCGAGCGCGAGACGCTCCAGGCCCGGCTCGACGAGCTGCCCGAGATGCTCTCGGCCGAGGAACAGGTCGTCGCCGGCACGAGCAATGCGGCGGAGCTCGACGCGCTCGACGGTCAGATCCGCGACCTGCAGAAGGCGTTGCGCGAGTACCGCCCCGAGCACCCGAAGTTCCAGCGGATCAAGTTCGAGCTCGAGGAGCTGCTCGAGCAGCGCGAGCAGACGACGCACATCACGGCCCGCAGCGAGGTCGTCTCGACGCCCAAGCCGAACCCCGCGCGAGAGCCGCTCCAGAAGCAGATCGACGACATCGACCTGCGCATCGCGACGGGTACCGCGAGCCGCGCGAGCCTCGCGAAGGCGATCCAGGACGACGAGCGGCGCAGCGCCGAGCTCCACTCCGTGTACGAGGAGCTGCGCGTCAAGGCGACGCTGATCGGGAACCTGCGCGAGAACCTGAGCGCGACCGACCGGCGCTACAACTCGAAGGCACAGGACCTGGAGCTCGTCGAGGGCCCGCTCGGCAACCCGTTCTCGATCACCGAAGAAGTGGTTCCGCCGCCGCGTCCGACGGAGCCGAACCCCATGCTCATCGTCGCGGGCGCCGTCGTCGGCGGTCTCGCGCTCGGGCTCGCGCTCGCGGTGATGCTCGAGTTCAGCCGGAACTGCTTCCGCAGCGTCCACGAGCTCTCGCGCGTCCTCGTCGTGCCGGTGCTCGGCCGCGTCGACACGATCCTCACGCGCCGCGACGTTCGGCTGATCGCCGCGCGGCGCGTGCTCGTCGGCGTGTCGAGCATCCTGCTCCTCGCCTCCGTGCTGTTCGTCACGTGGGCTTGGGCGAAGAGCCCCGAGCTCCTCAGCCCGACCGTGCGGGAGAAGATCGAGCTCTTCCGGTCCAAGTTCCGCTGACCCGTCCCGGCCGCGCGAGCGGACGCGAGCCATCCGAAGCACGCCATGCGCGACGTCCTGGTCAGCCTGTTCATCCTCGGCTCGTTGCCGACCTGCTTCCGCAGGCCGTTCATTGGGCTCTTGATGTTCACGCTGCTCGCGTACATGCGCCTGCAGGACCTGACGTGGGGCTTCGCGCGCTTCCAACGCTGGTCCCTGTTCGTCGCGATCGTGACCCTGGCGGGCTTCTTCGTCACGCGCGGCGACAAGCGCTTCATGCTCGGCGACCTGCGCAACTGGATGATGGTCGGGCTCGCGCTCCTCGTGGGCGCGTCGCTCGTCGCGGGCGGGTACACCACGAAGGGCGACCTCTCCATCTACATCGACTTCCTCAAGGTGCTCGGCGTCGCCGTGTTCACGACCGGCGTGGTCAAGAACCGCGAGTACTTGCGGATCCTCGTCTGGGTCGTCGCGCTCTCGTTCGGCTTCTACGGCGTCAAGAACGGCGTCGCGTCGATCGTGTCGGGTGGCAGCCTCCAGATCATCCAAGGTCCGGGCGGCATGCTCTCGGACAACAACGACTTCGCGCTCGCGCTGTGCATGGGCGCGCCGATGCTCCTCTGCCTCGGATTCTCGGAGACGCGACCGCTGTTGAAACGAGTGTTCATCGGCATGGTGCCGCTGATGCTGCTCACGATCATGGCGACGCACAGTCGCGGCGCGTTCCTCGCGATCTCCGCGACGATCCCGGTGCTCGTGTGGCGCTCGCGCAACCGCGTCGCGGGCTTCGCGGTCGCTGGGTTGCTCGCGCTGACGGCCGTGCTCGTGGCGCCGAAGTCGTACGTGGAGCGTCTCTCCACGATCAAACAATACGAGACCGAGGGCTCGGCCAAGGGGCGCCTCGAGGCGTGGGGCGTCGCGTTCAACATGATCCAATCGAACCCGGTGCTCGGTGTCGGCTTCGACAAGTTTCAGCGCAACTACAAGCGCTACGACCCGAAGGCCCTGACCGAAGAGGAGGGCGGCCCCGGCACGCGCGTGGCGCACAACAGCTACCTCCAGATCTGGGCGGAGTGCGGTACGCCCGCGTTCCTCCTCTACCTCGGGCTCATCGGGCTCTCGTTCCTCGATCTATGGCGGCTCAGGCGCGAGGCGGAGCGGAGGTACTACACGAGCTGGATCCTGAGCTACGCCACCATGTTCGAGGCGTCGATGGCCGCGTTCGTCGTGGGCAGCTTCTTCCTGAACCGCGCCCACTTCGACCTCTTCTATCACTTCGTCGCGATCATCGCGGTCTTCGGCGTCATCGCACGCGCCGAGATGGCGTCGAGTCCGAGCCCGACGGCCGCGGGCGGCGCGCGCGGACCGCTCGAGTGGGTCGGCGAGCGCGGCTTCGGTCGCGGCCCACGCCAGCGCGGCTTTGCCCGCGCGGGGCTCTCTTCCTGAGGCGCTCGCCATGTGCGGCTTCACCGGCATCGCCTGGGACGACCCGAAGCGCGCGCCCGAGCGCGCGCTCTTGTCGCGCATGGCGCGGACGCTCGAGCACCGCGGCCCCGACGACGAGGGCATCGAGGTGCGCGCGCCCTTCGGCATGGGGTTCCGCCGGCTCTCGATCATCGATCTCGCGGGCGGCCACCAGCCGATCTTCGACGAGAGCGGCGACATCGCGGTCGTCTGCAACGGCGAGATCTACAACTTCGAGGAGCTGCGCAAAGGCCTCGAAGCGCGCGGGCACCGCTTCCGCACAGGCTCGGACGTCGAGTGCGTCGTCCACCTGTACGAAGAGCACGGCGAGCGGCTCGCGGAGCACTTGACCGGCATGTTCGCGTTCGCGGTCTTCGACTGGCGCGACCCCGCGCGGCCGAAGCTGCTCCTCGGGCGCGACCGCATCGGCATCAAGCCGCTGTACTTCGCGCGCACCAGCGAAGGGCTCCTCTTCGCGAGCGAGGTCAAGGCGATCCTCGAGAGCGGACTCGTCTCGCGGCAGCTGCGCGCGACCGCGATGCTCGACTACCTGGTGCAGGGCTACACGAGCGGGCTCCACTCGGCGTGGGAGGGGATCGATCGGGTTCCGCCCGCCTCGACGCTCTCGTTCGTCTGCGGCGAAGAGCCGCGCGTCGCGCGCTACTGGGACCTGCCCGTCGACGGCCTGCGCGAGCCCGCGCGCGACGACGAAATCCTCGAATGGCTCGATCGCGTCGTGCGCGACCACCTCGTCAGCGACGTGCCGCTCGGCGCGTTCCTCTCGGGCGGCATCGACAGCAACGCGGTCGCCGACAGCATGGCGCGCCTGCGCTCGGGGGCCGCGACGGGCCGCGCGGAGCGCTCCGTGCGCGACGCGCTGGTCCTGTGCTCGGTCGGGTTCCGCGAGGCCGAGTTCGACGAGCTCGACGTCGCGCGCGAGAGCGCCAAGGCCCTCGGCGCCGTGCACCACACGCAGGTGCTGGAGCCCGATCCCAAGCTCGCGCTCGACGTGCTGCCGTGGTTCTTCGACGAGCCGCTCGCGGATCCGTCGACGGTGCCGACGTACCTCGTGTCGCGGATGGCGCGCGAGCACGTCACGGTCGCGCTGACGGGCGACGGCGGGGACGAAGTGTTCGGCGGTTACCGCCGGTACGTGTTCGACGTCGCCGAGAACCGCGTGCGCGCGCGCCTCGGCCGCGGCGGTCAGCGCCTGCTCGCGATGGCGGGGCGCGTCTACCCGAAGCTCGATTGGGCGCCGCGCGTCCTGCGCGCGAAGCACACGCTGCTCAACTTCGGCGCCGACCCCGCGCGCGCGTACTTCCAGAGTCTGACGCAGCTCCCGCGCGAAGCGGCGCTCGCCGTGCTGCAGCCGGAGCTCGCGCGTTCCCTCGCCGGTCACGATCCGTTCATCGCGTTCGCGGAGCACTACCATCGCCCGCGCGGCGTCGACGCGCTGTACCGGGCGCAGTACGCGGACTTCCACACGTTCCTGCCCGACCAGATCCTCGTGAAGTCGGACCGCGCCTCGATGGGGGCGTCGCTCGAGGTGCGGCCGCCGCTCCTCGACCACCGCTTCGTCGAGCGCTTCGCGAACCTGCCCACGCCGGAGAAGGTGCGCGGCGGCCGCGGGAAGCACGCCTTCCGCGAGGCGCTGCGCGGCCGCGTGCGCGGCGACGTGCTCGACGGGCCGAAGCGGGGCTTCGACATCCCGCTGCGCCGCTGGCTCGCGGGGCCGCTCTCCGGCGTCGTGCGGGACGCGCTCCACACGCTCCCCGCGGACTGGTTCGACCGCGCCGCGCTCGTCGCGAAGCTCGAGGAGCACCAAGGCGGCGGACGAGATCACTCACACCTCCTCTGGAGCCTGCTCGTGCTCGAGCGCTGGCGCCAGCGTCACCGCGTCTCGGACACTCTCGCGTAGGATCGCCGCCGTGCAGCACGCGCTCTCGTTCGACGTCGAGGAGTACTTCCAGGTCGCGAACCTCCGCGGGCACTTCCGCCGCGAGGACTGGGACGCCGTCCCGTCGCGCCTCTCCGTCGGCATGGACGCGATCCTCTCCGCGCTCGACCGGCACGACGCGCGCGCGACGTTTTTCTTCCTCGGCTGGATCGCCGAGCGGCACCCGGAGCTCGTCCGACGTTGTCGCGACGCGGGCCACGAGCTCGCGAGCCACGGCTATGAGCACAGCTTCCTCCAGGACCTCGGCGGTCCGGAGGGGCTCGAGCGCGACCTCGCGCGCACCGAGGAAGCGCTCGTCGCGGCCGGCGCGCCGCGACCGATCGGCTTCCGTGCTTCGACGTTCACGTTGACGCGTGCGACGTGGTGGGCGTTCGACGTGCTCGCGCGGCGCGGGTACCGCTACGACTCCTCCGTCCACCCCGTCCGCCACCCCGTGTACGGCGTGCCGGACTTCGAGCCCGGCATCTCCGAAGTGGCCGCGAAGGACGGAACGCGCATCGTCGAGTTCCCCGTGTCGACGTGGCCGCTCCTGGGACGCAACCTGCCCGTCGGCGGCGGGGGCTACTTCCGCCTGTTGCCGGTGTCGATCACGGACGCCGCCGTGCGCGGTCTCGCGAAGCGCGGGCGCCCGGTCGCGCTCTACCTGCACCCGTGGGAGTTCGACCCCGCGCAGCCGCGCTGCCCCGCGCCAGCGTTGAAGCGCTTCCGGCACTACCTGAACCTCGATCGCACGCTCCCGCGGCTCGAGCACCTGCTCGCGCGGCACCGCTTCACGACAATGCGCGCCGTGCTCGAGGAGCGCGGCGCGCTGGCGGCCTGATCAGGGCTGGGCCGCGTCCGGACGCGCGAGGCCCGCGACGGTTCGCAGCAGGGCGCGGCGGTAGGGGTCGCCGACGCGGTCCTTCCACGCGGCGACGGTCTGCCGCGCGCGTTCGAGGTCCGCGGGCTCGCCGCGGGCGCACGAGGCCGCGGCGAGGAGCGTCGCGTGGCGTTCGGCGAGGCCGGGCTCGACGAGCTTCGCGACGTCGATCGTGTCCAGGAGGTCGATCACGGCCTGCGCGGAACGGGGGCCGAAGTTCCACTGCGCTTCGGCGCGCAGCAGGACGAGCTCGGGGTCCGGCTCGGTGCGGTCTTCGGCCTGGAGCACGGCCTGCATCGTCAGGTTCATGCGCTCGGGCTTCTGTTCGCGCCGTGCCATCCAGCGCAGCATCTCGCGCTGCACGCCGCCGGCGGGAGCGAGGCGCGCCACGATGCGCAGCTCGTCCAGCGCCTCGGCGATCTTCCCTTGCGCCGCGAGCGCGCGCGCGGACGCGAGCCAGGCCTCGGGGCTGCCGGGTTCGAGGCGCAGCTCGGCTTCGAGCGTCGCGCGCGCCTCGACGGGGTCGATCTCGAGCAAGAGGTCCGCGAAGGCCGCGAGGCCGCCGGGCGCGAGCCGCTCGAGCGCGCGGTCCTCGTGCTGGGCGCGGAACGTGCGCAGACGCGCGAGCGCGCGGGCGACGCCGATCGACGGGTTGTTCGGGTCGCGGGATAGGTCCTCGCGCGCGAGCGCGGCGACGGCGCGAGGATCGTGCGGGTGCGCGGCAGCGAGCGCCTCGAGCTCGGTGGCGCGCTCCGCGGGCGTCACGAGCTCGCCGGCGCGCGCGAGGAGCGCGAGGTGCCGCGGCAGGGCGTCGCGGTCCGAGTACGCCTTGAACGCGGCGAACGCCTTGCGCTGCGCCGCGAGCGCGCCAGCGACGTCCGGCCCGCTCGCGAGCCGCAACGCGAGCTCGGACTGCGCCGCCGCGGAGTTCGGCGCCAACTCCACGGCTTGACGGACGAGCGCGAGCGCGTCCTCGCCCTTCGCGAAGCGCGCGCGGGCTTCGTCGAGCAGTCGTTCCGGCTTCGGTCCCGAGAGCGTGCCCATCGCGGCGAGGCGCCGCTGCCGCACTTCAGCTCGCGCGAGCTCCGGTGAGATCGACGGCGGGGGCTCGACCCGCTCGAGCTGGTCCCACGCGGGACCGAACATCGGGTGCTGCGCGAGGAGCAGCGCGAGCTGTTCGCGCACGCGCGCGGCGTCGTCCTGCGCGCGCGCGAGCTGCGCGAGCATCCAGGACTTCCACAGCGTCCCGCGCGCGCGCTTGGTCGTGGCTTCGACGCGCACACGCGCCCAGCCGCCGCCGACGGGGGTCGTGCTGGCGAGCAACGCGGCCGCGGCGAAGCGCGGGTCGGCGCTGCCGTCCGCGCCGCGCAGGAAACGGTCCGTCTCCGCGAGCACGGTGTTGCCGAAGTAGGGCGGCGCGTCCCAGCTCTCCTTCTTCAGCGCGGCGAGCACGGCCTCGGCGAGGCGCCAGTTCGTCGCGCGCGGTTCTTTCGCGAGCGCTTCGCGGATCGTCGTCGCGGCCTCGTCGAGGTGGTCGGAGAGGAGCGCGATCAGCGTGCGCTGCAGCGGCGTCGCGCGAAACCGTGATTCGGCGAGCGCGTTCGACCACGACGCCGCGCGGTCCCAATCGGCCGCGTCGACCGCGCGCAGGAGCTCGAGGAGCTCGACTCCGCCGGCCGTCTCGAAGGCCTGCGCGCGCTCGAGGTACTGAGCCGCTCCCGCCTCGTCCTTCGCGAGGAGCGCGCAGAGCGCGAGGCGCATCACGACGTCGCCGCCGCGCGTCTCGGGGGCCGCGTCGAGGTCCTCGAGCAGGCGCTGCGCGAATCCCCGCTGGCCGGAGAGCAGGAGCTGGTCGGCGAGCGCGAGGCGGACGGGGCGCGGCGAGTCCCCGCGCCCGGCGAACGCCTCGAGGGCGCGCGAGAGCCGGTCGAGGTCGTTCGCGCGCAGCGCGGCGCGCACGAACAGCTGGAGCGCGGACCGGTCGTCGAAGACCTTGCCGCCGATCGCGCCGAGGACCTCGAGCGCCGCGCGCGGGTCCTCGAGCTCGACGTGGAGTTCCGCGAGCAGCACGCGCGCGTCGAAGCTCATCGTCTCCGGTGCGAGCTCGAGCAGGATGGCGCGCGCTCGCTCCCGCTCGCCGCGCGCGACGAGCGTGCGGGCTACGACCACGCGACCGAAGCGCTCGGGGTCGCCGCGCATGAGCGCGAGCTCCTCGCGCGATGTCAGCGTGCCCGGCGGGATGGGGCGGAGGAGCGCCGCGATCTCGTCGGTGCCGCCGACGGCGCGCACGCGGCGCACGCACTGCTCGACGAGGTCGCGCGTCCGGCCCTCGCGGCGCGCGAGCTCGATCGCCATGTCGATCGCGGGCAGGAAGCCGGGCACCGACTCCGACAACTTGCGGACGAGCAGCGTCGCGCGCGGCGTGTCGCCGGCCTCGATGCAGACCTCCGCCATCCGGTAGAGCTCGTACGGCGACGCGTCGGTCGGCGGCGTCCAGATGTCGCGGCTCGCGGCCTCGGCGCGGCGCGCGTAGGGGTCGATGCCCGCGCCGCGGAGCTCGAGCTCGCCGAACTCGCGCCAGCGCGGCAAGAGCTCCGCCGTGCGCGCGGGCAAGAGGCTCATCCCGCGCGCCCAACGCGCCTCAGGGTCGCGGTAGCCGGCATTCGGGCTCTGGTACTGCAACTCCGCGAGCCGCAGCCACAGCTCCCCGTCCGAATCCGGATCGAGGTCGAGCGCGCCCTTCAGGTACTCGCGTTCGGCGTTCGCCTCGCCGAGGAAGCGCGAGGCGAGCGCGGCCTCGCGGTAGGCGAGGGCGCGCGTGCCGGGCTCCGGCTCCGCGTCCGTGGACGGGAGGAAGCGCGACACGAGCATGAGCCGTCCCTGCGCGACGAGCTCGCGGCCGATCGCGGACTGCTTCACGTACGCGAGGCCCATGTAGAAGTCGGACCAGGAGACGCGCCCCGTGTCGGCGACCTCGCGCAGCTCGCCGGCCGCGATGCCGAGCGGCGACCAGCGCTCGCTCTTGCGGAGGGCGCGGCACGCCATGGCGAAGAACTCGGGCGGCGCGAGCGCCTTGCGGTTCAGCCAGCCGTTCGAGATCTCCGACGCGAAGCGCCAGCGCTCGAGCTCGGAGAGCGTCCGCAGCCCCGTGGTCGCGCATTCGAGGTCCGTGCGGACCGCCGTGTGCCGCTGCGCGACGGCGACGAGCGAGGCGGCCTCCTCGTCGTGGCCCGCGCGGTCGAGCAGCTGGACGAGCAGCGCGAACGCGCGCGGGTCGACGCCGTTCTCGAGCGTGCGCGCGAGCGCCTCGCGCGCGGCGCGGGACGAGCGCGCGGCTTCGTCGCACGCGGCGAGGACCTGCTCGACCTCCTCGCCTTGCTGCGCGTCGAAGAGCGCGCGCACGTGGTGGCCGAGCACGACACGCTGCGCGTCGGTCGGGTCGAGCGCTCCGAGCCGCTCGCACAGCGCGTGCGCGGTCTCGGCGTCGTGGGGGACGAGGCCATGGTCGCACACGCGCAGCGCGCGTGTGAGCGCGGCGCGCGCGGCCTCGGTGTGCAGCGCGCCCGCGCGCGCCCAGGCGTCGAGGTCGTCCGGCGCGCGGGAGAGGATGCTCTCGATGCGGGCGAGCGCCTTCGGCACGTCGCCAGAGCGCGCGTCGAGGTCGACGAGCAGCGTCTCGATGTCGCGCGGGTTGCCGCGCTCCGCGAACACGGACTCGACGTCCGCCTTCGCTCGATCCCACGAGCCGATCTTCGTCAGCACCTTCGCGCGGGCGAGCCGGACCTCCGAGGCGAGGTGCGCGTCCTTCGCGTGCTCGGCGCGCTCGAGCGCGAGGTCGAGGTTCGCGAGCGCCTGCTCCTCGTCGAACTGGCCGGCCTCGACCTTGTCCCGCACGGAGCGGAAGTACTCCTCGGGCGTCCGGGCGGACTGGCGTCCGACCATGGCCGCGACGGCGCCGAACACGGCGAGCGCGAGCGCGAACAGAAACCAGGTGCTCCACTTCATGCGGGGGCGGGATCTCTACTCCGAACGGCGCCGCGGTTCTACGTCGAGGACCTCGCGCTTCTCGCGGCCGCGGTCCGATCGAGGCGTCGGGAAGGACGCGTTCGGGACGGAGAGCGTACGGTCGCGGGGGACGGCGGGGGACGCGTGGGCTGCGCCGGCAGCGGGGAAGGGGACCACGGGGGGCCTCATCGACCGTGCGCGGGGGGCGGGTTGACCGGACCCCGCCCGGAGGCCTGTTCCCTTCGGTGACGCGGGCGAGACGCCGGCACCCTGGGCTGCCCGGGGCCGCGCGAGGGCACCCGCCCGGGCTCGGACCCCGGCCTGGGGAGGTCGTCGACGGGGGCGGGGCGGCCCGAGCCAACGACAGGGGTCGGCCTCCTCCCAGGGCGGGGA
Source organism: Planctomycetota bacterium (assembly GCA_016714045.1). Lineage (GTDB taxonomy): Bacteria > Planctomycetota > UBA1135 > UBA1135 > JADJNY01. The sequence goes on from JADJNY010000005.1 coordinate 398,618, forward strand.
CGGGGCGTCGGACGCCGCGGCGCCGTCCTCATGGCCCCCGGACCCTCCGCCGATACGCCCGACGACCCTTCCGCGGACCTCCACCCCCGCGGAGCGGCCTCCGACATGCCGATCCACCCCACCGGCCCGGACCTCTCGGTCCTCGTGCCGACCTACCAGCGACCGGACCTCGTCCAGGCGCTCCTCGACCGTCTCGCGCGGCAGTCGCTCGCGCCCGAGCGCTTCGAGGTCGTCCTCGTCGACGACGGCTCCGAGCCCCCGATCGAACTCCACGGGACCTTCCCGTTCCAGGTCGAGCTCCTGCGGCAGGCGAACGCGGGTCCCGCGGCGGCGCGCAACCTCGGGCTCGAGCGCTGCCGCGCGCCGCTGACCCTGATCCTGAACGACGACGCGGTGCCGGCGGACGACCTGCTCGAGAAGCACCTCGCGATCCACGCGGAGGAGCGCGCGAAGCACGGCGGCGCCGTCGCGGTGCTCGGCACCTTCCACTTCAGCCCGCGCGCCGTCGCCGCGAGCCCGTTCGTCGAGCTGCTCGACCGCACCGACCTGCTGTTCGACTTCTCGACGTTGAAGCACGGCGAGCGCGGCAACTGGACGCAGTTCTGGACCTGCAACATCAGCGTCGCGACGCAGGCGATCCGCGACGTCGGCGGGTTCGACCCCGTGAACTTCCGCGACATCGTCGAGGACGTCGAGCTCGGCTGGCGCCTCGAGCGGCGCGGCGTGCGCGTCGTGTTCCGCGAGGACGCGCACGCGTGGCACGACCACGTGTGGACGCGCGAGACGTACTTCCCGCGCGGAGCACGCCTCGGCGCGGCGCTCACGCGGATGCACGCGAAGCACGGCGAGCCGCTCGCGCTGCGGTTGAAGCCCGGCGAGCGCGCGGGGCCCGATTTCCTCCGTCGCGCGCAAGCGACCTACGAAGCGCTGCACCCGGCGCTCGCGAAGGTCGAGGACGTGCTCGCGCGCATCGAGGTCGAGCACAAGGGCCGTCCGCTCGAGGACGCGCTCGTGGCACAGCTCGCGCAGGCCGTCGCGCGCGTCGGCGCCGTGCCGTTCCTGCGCGGCGTCCTGACCGAGCGCAACGGCGTCGACCCCGAGCCCGTGATGCGGCACGGCCCCGCGAAAGGCCGCCTCACGTCGATCGTGATCGTCTCCTACGACGCGCTCGAGTCGACGCAGGCGTGCATCGAGGCCCTGCGGCGCCATCGCGAGGATGCGCACCCCATCGAGCTCGTCGTCGTCGACAACGGCTCGAAGGACGGCTCGCGCGAGTGGCTCGCGGCGCAACCGGACGTCGTGCTCGTCGCGAACGACGACAACCGCGGCGCGCCGGCGGCGCGCAACCAGGGGATCGCCCTGGCGCGCGGCGAGTACTTCGTGTTTCTCGACAACGACGTCGTCGTGACGCCGGGTTGGCTGGGCCGGCTCCTGTGGCACGCCGAGGTCGACGCGCGCGCGGCGTGCGTGGGGCCCGTCACCGACCGCGCGGCGCACGGCCAGGCGATCGAGTTCACGCACGGCGACGCGGGCCGCGACGCGTTCGCGCTCGCGCGCGCCGCGTCGCACCGCCGCCAGTTCCGCCACGCGTCGCTGCTCTCGTCCTACTGCGTGCTCGTGAAGCGCGAGATTGCCCTTCGCCTCGGCGGCTTTGACGTCGCGTTCTCGCCGTGGGGCTTCGAGGACGACGACTACACGCTGCGCGCCGCGCTCGAGGGCCGTCACAACCGCGTCGCGCTCGACGTGTTCGTGCAGCACAAGGCCTACCGCACGCAGGCGAAGGCCGACCGGCACACGCAGCTCCTCGCGCGCAACTGGGAGCGCTTCCGCGCGAAGTGGGACCTCCCCGCCGGCGCGAAGCACGGCGACTACCAGGCGCTCGGCGCGCTGCTCGCCGCGGACGGCGCCGACCCGCGCGTCCGCTGCGAACCCCTGATCCACGCGTCCGCTTCCACCGCGGGCGCGTCCTCCGCCTCCGTTTCCACCCACGAGTCGGGCGCTCCCGCGAGCCTCCGCGATCGAGTCGAACCATGCGCAACGTGATCATCCTGGGCTCGGGCCGCAGCGGCACGAGCATGCTGGCCGGCACCCTGGCGGCGGCGGGCTACGAGCTCGGAGGCACGCCGTACGCGGCACGCGAGGCGAACCCGAAGGGCTTCTTCGAAACGTCCGCGGTGAACGGCGTGAACGAGGAGTTGCTCGCGTCCGCGCTGCCGCGGCACCCGCGCTACGCGGCGGGCCAGCGCTGGTTGTGCGAGCTCCCGCTCGACGCGCGCCTCACGAGCACGCCGGACCTCGACGCGCGGATCGCGCGCCTCGCGTCGAAGGCGCCGTGGTGCTTCAAGGACCCGCGCTTCTGCTACACGCTCCCCGTATGGCGGCCGCACCTCGGCGATGCGCTCCACCTCTGCGTGTTCCGCGACCCCGCGGTCACCGCGCAGAGCATCGTGAAGGAGTGCAAGACCGAGCCCTACCTGAAGAGCCTCGCGATGTTCCCCGATCGCGCGCTCGCGGTCTGGACGTCGATGTATCGCCACGTGCTCGAGAAGCACGCGCGCGAGGGGGAGTGGCGCTTCGTGCACTACGAGCAGCTCCTCGAGCGCGAGGGGCTCGAGCGCCTCGCCGAGTGGACGGGCGCTCCGATCGACTTCACGTTCCCGGAGGCGCAGCTCGACCGATCGCGCAGCACGCGCGCGGTGTCGCGCGAGGCGGCCGCGGTCTACGCGGAGCTGTGCGCGCGCGCCGGCCACGCGCCGCGCCGCATCGTCCACGTCGCGGGCAGCGTGCCCGGGGCGAGCACGCGAGGGAGCGCGTCCACGGCGGCGAGCGCGCCGACCGGCACGGATGTGGCCTCCGGCACGGGCACGAACGTGAGCGCGATCACGAATGCGCGCACGGACTCGAGCGTTTCCTCCATCGGAGGGAACGCGACGGCGCCGCGCCTCAGCGTCGTCCTCTGCACGTACGACCGCAAGGCGATCCTGGCGAAGAGCCTCGCGAGCTGGGCCGCCCAGCGCTGCGCGCCGAACGACTTCGAGGTCGTCGTCGTCAACGACGGCTCGACGGACGGCACGCGCGAATGGCTCGAGGCGAACCCGCTGTCGGTCCCCGGCCGCGTGCTCCACCGGCCGAACGGCGGACTCGCGGCCGCGCGGAACACGGGCATCGCCGCCGCGCGCGGGGAGTTCCTGCTCTTCGTCAACGACGACACGATCGCGTCGCCCGACCTCGTCGCGCAGCACCTCGCGGCGCACGATGCCGAAGCTCGCGAGGGGCGCGCCGCCCTCGTCCTCGGCACGTTCGAGCAGCCGCTCCCGGCGCTCGACAGCGCGCTCATGCGCTACCTCGAGGTCTCCGACTTCGTGTTCCGCTACTCGGACACGAAGGACGGCGAGACCTACGACTTCCAACGCTTCTGGACCTGCAACGTCAGCGTCCGCGCGGAGCACGTGCGCGCGGTCGGCGGCTTCGACGAGTCCTTCAAGGTCTACGGCGCGGAGGACATCGACCTGGGCTTCCGCCTGCACGCGCGCGGTCTCCGCGTGCTCTACCGCGCGGCGGCGCGCGCGCAGCACGACCACGTGCTCGACTTCGACACGCTCAAGAAGCGCCAGCGCGTCTGCGCGGGCGCCTTCGTGCACCTGTTCCACAAGGAGCCGCGCTGTCTCGCGCACCCGGACTGGAGCTGGGTGCACGGCAAGAGCGTCGAGGACCTCGAGCGCGCCATCGACGACGCGCGCTCGCGCGTGCCGGCGCTCGAGACCGCGGCTCGAGAGCTCGCGCGCGTCGACCTCGGCGCGCTCGACGCGGCCGAAGCGCAGGCCGGCAACCTCGTCGGCGAGACGCTGCGCTCGCTCGGGCGGGTGATGCAGGAGCTGAACGGCCTGTGGTGGATGCAGGGCTTCGCCGACGGACTGCGGCGCTTCGGCTACGACGGCTTCCCCGCGCTGCTCGCGCGCCTGCCGTCGATCGGCCGCAGCGAGCGCGCGCTCGCCGATGACGAGCTGGAGGACCGCATCCTCGCGCTGCGCGACCTCGCCGGCGCGGGTGAAGGGCCGCTCGCGACGATCGAAGCGATCCGGCTCGTACACGCCGTGGGGCGGGCCGCAGCGGGCACGCCGCGCGCGGCGCTCGAAGCGGAGCTCCTGAACGACCTCGCCGTGTTGCGCTTCCAGGCGGAGGACGGCGAAGGCGCCGTCGCGCTGCTGGAAGAGGCGCTGCGCCGCGCTCCGGGGCACGCGCTCGCGAGCGCGAACCTCGCCGACGTCGGACGCGCCGTCGCGCGCTTCACGCCGCGTTGGGGCGAGGGTCCCGACGCCGAGGCGAAGCCGACGAGCTTGAACCCGTGGGTGCGCGAGGCGCTGCAGCTCGGCGCGAACACGATCGGCTTCACGGGCCGCGACGTGCTCGAGGTCGGCGGCGCGATCCCCGCGGAGACCGCGCTCGCGCTGCGGCCGGCGCGCTGGGTCGCGGGCTATCCGGGCGCAGACGCGATGTCGTTCGGGCCGTACGAGCGGCGCGAGCTCGACGCGCGCGGTCTCGCGTTCCCCGATGCGACGTTCGACGTGATCTTCTCGTCGTGCGCGTTCGAGCACATCAACGACTTCGACCGCGCGCTGGCGGAGATGCGGCGCGTCCTCAAGCCGGGCGGCGCGATCGTCACGCACTTCGCGCCGATCTGGTCCTGCGCCGTCGGCCACCACCTGTGGGAGACGGACGGGAACGGCCGGCGCGTCATGTTCCTCGACCGCGTCGTGCCCGACTTTGCGCACCTCCTGCTCTCGGAGGCGGAGCTCCGCGGCTACCTCGAGCTCGTGCTCGGCGTGGAGAGCGCCGCGCGCTGCACCGAGTACATCGTGCGCCACCCGTGCATCAACCGCGTGTTCGAAGGCGAGTTCCGCCGGATGTTCCGCGCCGCGGGCTTCGACGATCGCGAACTCCTCGCCCAGACGCCGTGGCATGCGCGACACGTGCCGAGCCCGCGCCTCGCGGCCGAGCTCCGTCGCGCGCACCCGGACGGCGGCGACTTCTCGACCCCCGGCTTCCGCGGAACGCTGCGCGTACCCGGCACCCTCGCGCGCACGCGTCGCGGCGCGCCCCAGACCGTGGAGGTCGCATGAACAAGCGCGCACGCTTCTCGAACCCGTTCACCGCTCCCCAGGTGGTCCTCGACCGCGCCGACGGTCTCCGCTCGGTGCTCGTCGTGTACGACCACGTGCCGCGGCCCGGCGAGTCCGGCGCGGACCTGCGGCTCGTGCAGATCGTCGAACTCCTCCGTGATGCCGGGCACCACGTGACGTTGATCGGCCGCAATGCGGACAGCGGCCCCGAGCACGTGCGCGCGCTCGAAGCGAAGGGCGTCCAGGTCCTGGCTCCCGACCCCGAACGCACGCCGTTCCAGCGACCGGAAGCGCCCGCGATCGACCTCGCGGAGCTCTGCCGCGTCGAGCAGTTCGACGTCGCGATCCTCTACCAGTACTTCTGGTCGGGCATCGGCGTCGGCGAGCAGTACCTGCCGCTCCTGCGGCTCCACGCACCGTCGATGCGCATCGTCGTGCTCTCGGACGACTGCCACGCGCTGCGCGAGCAACGCAAGGCGGAGACGGGCGGCTCGCGCAGCGACGTCGAGCGCGCGCGCGGGTTCTACGAGAAGGAGGCCGACTCCTACCACCTCGCGGACGCGCTGTGGACGATCACGAACGAGGACGCGGGGCGCATGCGTGCCGCGTGGCCGGAGCTCGCGCCGCGCGTCGTCACGTTCGCGCAGGCCGACGTGCGCGAGCGCGTGCCGGGCTTCGCCGAACGCGACGGCTTCCTGTTCCTCGGTTCCGGCGCCAACGACGCGAACGTGCAAGCCGTGCGCTGGTTCGTGCGCGAGGTCCTGCCGCGCGTGCGGGCCAAGCTCCCGCAGGCGAAGTTGTGTCTCGTCGGCGAGCCGCCCGCGGGCGGTTGGGGCTTCGACGATCCGTCGATCGAGACCGTCGGTCGCGCCGCGGACCTCGCGCCGCACTTCGACCGCGCGCGCGTGTTCGTGTCGCCGGTCACGTACGGGACGGGGCTCAAGACGAAGAACGTGCAGGCCCTCGGTCACGGGTTGCCCGCCGTGCTGACGACGATCAGCGCGGAGGGGCTCGGCCTCGAAGGCGAGCTCGCGGTGTCCGTTTGCGACGACCCCGAGGCGTTCGCCGCGCGCGTCGTGCAGCTCCACGAGGATGCTGCGCTGTGGTCGCGCTGTAGCGCGGCGTCGCTCGCGCACGCGCGCGCCGCGTTCGGCCGCGAACGCACCGCTCACGACCTCGAGGAAGGCCTGCGCGACGTCATCGCGGCTGGGCCGTTGGCCTGGCCCGAGGGGCACGTCGGTCCGTCCTTCCGGATCGACGCGCGCGATCCGTCGCTCGCAAGCGATCGGCGCCTGGGACGCCGAACGCTCGCGCACGTCGAGCTCGCGCGCGAGCTCGCGCGCGCCGGCGCCGTCGACGACGCGGTGCGCGAGGTGCGCATGGCGTTCTGCGACCTCGTCTTCGTCGACCCGAAGGCGCCGGCGTTCGGCGACCTCCACGCGCAGCTCGCGGTCTACTACGCGGCCGCGGGCGAGCACGAGGAGTGCGTCGAAGCGGCGCGCGCGGCGGTCGAGCTCAACCCCGACCTCGCGCCCGAGCTGCGTGCGGCGGCCGAGCGCGCGCGGGACGGCGCGCAGCGCGCGCTCGAGTCGCTCGAGCACCCGAGGACGGACGACGAGCGCTTCGCGGCTTCCGCGCGGTGCTTCGCGCGCGGCGAACTCGAGCGCGCGGCCGAGCACCTGCTGGCGGTCCTCGACCACGACCGGAGCTCGGTGCGCGCATGGAACGACCTCGGCGCCGTGCTGTGGCGGGGCGGCGTCGCGGAGAACGCGCTCGAGGCGTTCGAGAACGCGCTCGCGTTCGCGCCGGACGATGCGAATGCGCTCGCGAACCGCGCGAGCGTGCTCGCGGCCCTGGGCCAGCCCGTCGGCGAGCCGAAGGTGCGCTGAGACGCCCGCGGAATCGTCCGCGTGGCGGTCCGTCGACGGGGCGGGGCGACTTCGCTCAGCGGTATCCCAGCCGCTGCGCTTCTTCGTGGCCGGCGTACTTGAGCATCAGCTCGCGCTCGGCGAGGCGCAGGTCGGCGTCGACCATCATCGCGGCGAGCTCTTCGACGCTCGTCTTCGCCTTCCACCCGAGCAGGCGGCGCGCTTTCGACGGGTCGCCCTCGAGGTGGTCGACCTCCGCGGGGCGCAGGTAGCGCGGATCGGTCTCGACGTGCTCCTTCCAATCGAGCTCAGGCCGCTCGAAGACGAGCGCGAGGAAGTCGCGGATCGAGATCGAGCGCCCCGTCGCGATCACGTAGTCATCGGGCTTGTCCTGCTGGAGCATCAGCCACATCGCCTCGACGTAATCGCCCGCGAAGCCCCAGTCGCGCTTCGCATCGAGGTTGCCGAGGTAGAGCTTGTCCTGCAGGCCGAGCTTGATGCGCGTCGCGGCGCGCGTGATCTTGCGCGTGACGAAGGTCTCGCCGCGCCGGGGCGACTCGTGGTTGAAGAGGATCCCGTTGCACGCGAACAAGCCGTAGCTCTCGCGGTGGTTGACGACCTGGTAGTGCGCGTAGACCTTGGCGCAGGCGTACGGAGAGCGCGGTTGGAAGCGCGTCGTCTCCGACTGGCGCGGCGGCGCGCTGCCGAACATCTCGGAGGAGCCCGCCTGGTAGAAGCGCACTTCCTTGCCGCCGTTCTTGCGGTGGCCGCGGATCGCCTCGAGCAGGCGGATGACGCCGACCGCGGTCGCGTCGACCGTGTATTCGGGCTGGTCGAAGGAGACGCGCACGTGGCTCTGCGCCGCGAGGTTGTAGAGCTCGTCGGGCGCCACCTCCTCGACGAGGTTGCGGAGCGCTCCCGCGTCCGACATGTCGCCGTAGTGGAGGAACAAGTCGGGGTTCGGGCTCTCGCCGACGTGCAAGTGATCGATGCGGTCCGTGTTGAAGAGCGAGGCGCGGCGCACCATCCCGTGCACCTCGTAGCCCTTCGAGAGCAGGAACTCGGCGAGGTAGCTCCCGTCTTGGCCGGTGATGCCCGTGATCAGGGCGCGCTTCTTCGTCGTGCTCGTGGACGCGTGCGTCATGGGTTCCTCGTGGGCCGCTGCGCGGGCGGGAGGCGCGGGGCGGGCGGCCGTCCGCCACCGTAGCGAGCGGGACGGGCCGGTCCAAGCTCCGTGCGGCGCGGCGGAGCCGAAGGACGGCGCGCGCGGGCGTTCCTTCCCGCGCCGCTCCGTCTTCCGGAGCCCTTCGACCGGGTCGCACTCCGAAGCCGATCGTGCGTCATGCGGGGTCGTGCGGCGCGCGCTGGGTCGACAGCCGCCGGATCCACCCCGCGAGGTCGTCGAGCGTGCGTTCGAAGGGGATCCTCGGGCGCCAGTCGAGCGCGCGCGCGAGCTTCTCCGGCGCGCCGAGCACGACGTCGGGCGCCGCGCCGGCCGCGAACTCGACGCGCTGTCCGGTGCCGAGGCGCGCGGTGAGCTCCGCGGCCACGGCGGAGAGACGGCGCGGCACGCCGCTCGCGACGTTCCACGTCCCGCCGCCGCGCGCTTCGCACAGGAGCGCCAGCGCGCGCGCGCCGTCGCGGACGTCGAGGTAGTCGCGCGCCGAATCCGCGCCGCGCATGCGCACCGGGTCGTCGCCGCGCGCGAGCGCCGCGCACAGGTCGCTCAGCGCGAGCCCCGCGGGCATCTCCGGACCGATCTGGTTGAAAAGGCGCGCGACCGCGACGTCGAGCTCGCCCTCGAACGATCGCGCGACGTCCTCGGCCTCGAGCTTGCTCGCAGCGTAGAGGCCGCGTGGACCGAGCGGCGCGTCCTCGGCGCGCGGCGCGGACGAGGGCGCGTAGACGGCCGCGGAGGAGCCGAGCACGCACCGCGCGCTCGGAGACGTCGCGGCCAGGTGCGCGAGGGCGTGGCGCGTCACCTCGACGTTCTCGCGCTGCATGCGCTCGTCCCACGCGACGTTCGGAACCGCGTGCGCCGCGAGGTGCACGAGCGCGTCCCACGGACCGCAGTGCGCGGCGAAGCTCGCGGGGTGCAGGAGGTCCGCCGTGCGCGCGACGACGCCAGCGGGAAAGGTTCGCGGGCGCCGGCTCCACGCCTCGACCGCGTGTCCGCGCTCGAGGAGCGCGCGCACGACTGCGCCGCCGACGAAACCCGACGCGCCCAAGACGAGGACGCGCAAAGGACGAGCGGCGGGGGGCGTGGACATGGCTCGGAGCCGTCTACCACACCGGCGGCTCGCGGCGAAGCCTCCGCGCGCCGAACGCGCGCGGCGTCAGGCGAAGGGGTCGTGCTCGCTCGGCTCCGCGGCCCGATCGGTCGCGGCGAGCGGCAGGCGCACGCGCCATTCGAGGTGGCGTTCGCCCTTCCGTTCGAGCTCCAGCGCGCCGCCCTGTCCGCGCAGGATGCCGACCGCAGCCGAGAGCGCGTTCGCGCCGAGCTCCGGCAGCACGCGGCGGAGCGCGTAGGGCTCGAGGATCCGCGCGGGCTCCAGCCCGTCGAGCGGTCCAGCGGGGAACTCGATCGCGAGGCGCGCGGCGCGCTCGTCCGTCTCGAGCTTCACGCGCACGATCTCTCCGGGCGCCGCGGCGCGGCTCGCGACGAAGAAGAGCGCGTCGAGCGCCTGCGCCACGAGCTGACGATCGCTGCGCACGGGGGCCGGGCCCTGCTTGCGCGCGAGGCAGCGCGGGCCCTCCGCGCCGCGGGCGACGAGGTCGCGCGTGAAGACGTCGACGAGCTCGCCGAGGTCGAAGCGTTGTTGGCCCGGTCCGGGCGCCGCGACGAGGAAGCCGAGCGTGCGCGTGAACTGCAAGAGGCGCGCGACGTCCTGCGTCAGCTCGTCGAGCGGCGCGGCGAGGAGCTCCGCGGACTCCTCGCTCGCCTGCGCGCCTTCGCGCACTTGGGTCAGACCGAGCTCGATCCGTTGCGCGAGGTCGGCGAGGTCGGCGACCTGGTGTTGGAAGTAGGGCGCGGGCGGACGCGGCGCGTCGGGCGCGCGAGCGGAGCTCGCACCCGGTGCGTCGGCCGCGCTCTCGGGCGCGGGCATGCGAGTGGAGCTCGCGCCGGGCGGGCTGCCCTCGGTCTCCGGCGCGACGGCGCGAGGCGCGCTCGCCGTGGGCGGCGCGAACGCCTCGCTGGCGCTCGGCGGCAGGCTGCGCGGACCCGGGCGCGGCTCGAGCTCGAACTCGTGGAGCTCCTCGAGCTCGTCCAGTTCCTCGAGCGCCTCGTGCTCGGGTGCGCGCGGCGCGGCGAAGGACGGAGTTTCCAGCGGCGGCGCGCTCACGCGCGGTGGCGTCGCGGCCGGCGGTGCAGGCTCGGGCGCGCGCGCGGGCGTCCGCGCCGCTCCGACGGGCGGGCGCGCGGGGGACGCCGGCGAAGGCGGTCCGCCCGCGTGCGCGCTGGCTTCGGCGGCGGCGGTGCGGGCCGCGCGGCGCGGCAAGGGCGCGCCGAGGATGGCTTCGATCTGCGAGAGCTCTTCTCCGAGCGCGTCCATCGTGGGGGGCTCCGCGGCGGGTCCTTCGGGGGACGGTGGGCTCGAGTGCGACCCGCGCGCTTCGGCGGCCGCCGCACCCGGCGCGCGGACGAGGCGCTTCAGGTCGTCGAGGTCGGGCGGCCACGCGAGCCAGCGCGCGCGCGGTTCGCCGAGCAGGAGCCGCGCGGCGCGGCGCGTCGCGTCGTCGCCGGCGAGGACGAGCTCCCGCGCCGGATCCGCGCGCAACCAGAGGCGGACGAGGCCCGCGTCCTCGAGCGGCAGGAGATCCAGGTCGAGCACGAGCCGCGCGCGGCCCGTGGCGGGGCGCAAGAGGCTCGCGAGGTCGGCGAGGGGCTGGAGGCGGACGCAGTCGCCGCCGTCCGACGAGGGGGCGAGGACGGGCAGGAGCTCCGCGAGCCGGGGCCCCGGTCCCACGATCAGAAGCCATTCCATGGTGCGCGGCGCGGTGTCCTTCCGGGACGATCGTATCGGGAATGGGAAGCACGGCAAGCCGCGTCCTGCGGGAAGTCGCAAACGAGACCCGGTGGGCTTTTCCGCTCGCGCCGCGCGGCGAATCGGCCGATGCCGGGTAGCCTGTCGGGTTCCCACGCGATGTCGTCCGCGGTCCAGATCTCGGTCGTCGTGCCCGTGTTCGACGAGGAGCCGAACCTGCCCCTCCTCCACGAGGAGATCGCCCGCGCCCTGAACGGCCTGGGCGCGACGTGGGAGGTGCTCTACGTCGACGACCGTTCGCGCGACCGGAGCCTCGCGGTCATGCTCGCTCTGCGCGAGCAGGACCCGCACGTGCGGGTCGTCCAGTTCCGCGCGCGCTCCGGCCAGACGGCCGCGATGGCGGCGGGCTTCGACCACGCGCAGGGGGAGATCGTCGTGACGCTCGACGGCGACCTGCAGAACGACCCGGCGGACATCCCGCGGCTCGTCGAGGAGCTCGAGCGCGGCTTCGACATCGTCGCGGGCTGGCGCAAGTCGCGCCAGGACGGCTTCGTGCTGCGCAAGCTGCCGTCGCGCCTCGCGAACCGGCTGATCGCGCTCGTCACCGGCGTGCGCATCCACGACACGGGCTGCACGCTCAAGGCCTTCCGGCGCGAGCTCGTGCGCACGCTGCCGATCTACGCCGAGCAGCACCGGTTCCTGCCCGCGATGTCGGCGGGCAGCGGCGCGCGCGTCAGCGAGGTCGTCGTGAACCACCGTCCGCGGCGCTTCGGGCGGTCGAAGTACGGCCTGTCGCGCCTCTTCCGGGTGCTGCTCGACCTGCTCGCGATCAAGATGATCACCGCGTTCGGCCAGCGACCGCTCGTCTACTTCGGGATGCTCACGCTGCCGTTCCTGTTCGCGTTCGTGGTGTTCGTGTGCGACTTTCTCTGGCACTTGGAGGAGGTCAGCTTCGACAACCAATGGGGGCGCGGCGCGCTCATCGTGTACATGCTCGTTTCCATGCTCTGCATCTACTTCGTCGGCCTCGGCCTCGTGGCCGAGCTCGCCGTCAAGGCGAGCGGCATGCACGGCCGGCGCACGCGGCGCGTGATCACGACGTCCATGGGGCCGTTGCCTCGATGAAGAGCCCGGTGGAAGACACGCCCCGCGAGGCGAAGGCGTCGCACGTGCCGCGTGCACAGGAAGCGCGCACGGAAACGCGCGGCGCGCCGGCCGTGCGCGACGTCGACGTGTCCGTCATCGTCCCAATCACCATGGGCGCGGGGCGCGTGCGCGAGGTCGTCGAGGCCTTGTCGCGCGAGCTCGACCGCCTCGGCAAGAGCTGGGAGTGCATCCTCGTGTTCGACGGCGTGCGCGGGAAGGCGTGGATCGAGGCGAACGAGCTTGCCGAGCGCTTCGAGGGCCGCGTCCGTTCGATCGGCTTCCAGCAGACGTTCGGCGAGTCCGTGTGTCTTTCCGCGGGCTTCGAGCAGGCGCGCGGACGCGTCCTCGTCACGTCGCCGCAGTACGTGCAGGTCGATCCGTTCGAGCTCGGGAAGATGCTCGCGGCGCTCGACGCGGGCGCGGATTTCGTGACGCCTTGGCGCCACCCGCGCATCGACCCGTACCTGAACCGCGTGCAGTCGGCGCTCTTCAACTGGGTGATGCGGCGCATCATCCACGGCAAGTTCCACGACCTGAATTGCTACTTCCGCGCGTTCAAGCGCGAGGTGCTCGAGGAGCTCACGATCTACGGCGACATGTACCGCTTCCTGCCGGTGATCGTCTACCGCCAGGGGTTCCAGGTCGTCGAGGTGCAGGTGCGCCACCTGCAGGAGTGGGGCGGAGCGGGCTTCTTCGGCGTCGGCGTCTACCTGCGCCGCTTGCTCGACATCCTCGGGATGGTGTTCCTCGCCAAGTTCACGCTGAAGCCGCTGCGCTTCTTCGGGACGCTTGGCGGGGCGCTCGCGATCGTGGGTGGGGTGCTCCTGTCGATCTGCATCTGGGACCGCGTCTTCCACGACGAGGGCCTCTACCAGCGCCCGCTCTTCTTGTTGAGCTTGATCCAGGTCGTGCTCGGCGTGCAGATCGTCGGGTTCGGCCTCGTGGGCGAGATCATCATCTACACGCAGGCGAAGAACCTGCGCGAGTACCGCATCGAACGGATCTGGGAAAGTCGCACGCCCCGCGATGACGATCCACGGAAGGATGACGAGCCTCGTAGTCGAGGCGCCTAGCGCGCCCGTGCCCGTGGAAAACGCTTCCACCTCCCTCCCGCCCGTGCAGGTCCGGCCTTCGACGGCCGCGGACGACGCCGCGCGCGACCGATTCGTGGAAGCGCACCCGAAGGGCACCGTGTTCCACCTCGCCGGCTGGCGGCGCGCGGTGCGCCGCGTCTTCCGCCACGAGGAGCGCGACCTGCTCGCGTTCCGCGGGAAGGAGCTCGTCGGCGTCCTGCCGTTGATGCGCTGCCGGACGCCGTTCCTCGCGTCCCACCTCGTCAGCGTGCCCTACGGCGTCTACGGCGGTCCGATCGGCGTCGATCGCGCGGTCGAGCACGCGCTGATCGCGGACGCGCGCCGCCTCGCGCGCGAGCTCGGCGTCGGACGCCTCGAGCTGCGCTGCTTCGAGGACCCGGGCGTCGCGGAACTCGCGCCGTCCACGCTGTACTCCGCGTTCCTGCAGACCGTGCCGGACGATCCGAAGGACGTGATGGCCCAGATGCCGAAGCGCGCGCGCGCCGAGGCGCGCAAGGCGATCGAGAAGCACGGGCTCGAGTTGTCGGAAGGCGACTGGTACCTCGGCGACCTGGTCGAGCTCTTCGGCGCGGCGAAGCAGGGTCTCGGCTCGCCCGGTCTGCCGCGCGCGTGGTTCCAGGCGCTGATGGAAGAACTCCCCGGCAAGGTCGTGCTCCACCTCGCGCGCAAGGGCGACCTGCGCCTCGCCGCGACGATGTCGTTCGTGTCGAACGGCGTCTTCTCGTTCTACTACATCGGGAACACGCCCGAGGCGAACCGCGAGTTCAGCGCGACGAACTTCCTGACGGTCAAGCTGCAGGAGTGGTGCGCCGCGCGCGGCGTGAAGACGTTCGATCTCGGACGCAGCCGCCTCGACACGGGGCCGTACCAGTTCAAGAAGAACCAGGGCTTCGAGCCGACGCCGCTCGCGTACCGCTACGACCTCGTGAAGAGCAAGGAGCTGCCGAGCTTCAACCCGTCGAACCCGCGCACGGAGAAGCTCCGCAACACGTGGGCGAAGCTGCCGCCGTCCGTCGCGCGCATGCTGTCGGGCCGGTTGATGCGCTACCTGCCGTGACGCGGCGCGCGCATCGCCCGTTCCGGGCCCGGTGAGCGCGTCGAGCGCGTCACGCGCCGCGATGCGGCGTCGCTGCGACGATCCAGCGCGCGGCCGCGAGCACGTCGGGCACGAACGCGTCCGGCGCGCGGCCCTTCGCGAGCGCCGTCGCGTGCTCCCGCGCGCCCTTGCCCGTCGCGACGAGCACCGCGCGCGTGCCGGCGCTCCAGCCCGCTTCCAGGTCGCGCAGCGCGTCGCCGACGATCCACGAGCGCGCGAGGTCGAGCCCGAGCTCGCGTGCCGCCTGGAGCACGAGCCCCGGCTTGGGCTTCCTGCACTCGCACTCGCGCCGCCACGCGCCGACGCCCTCGGTCGGGTGGTGGGGGCACGAGTAGATCCCGTCGAGCCGCGCGCCGCGCTCCGCGAGCAGCTCCTCGAAGCGCGCGTGGATCGCACCGAGCTCGCGCTCGTCGATCATCCCGCGCGCGACGGCGCTCTGGTTCGTGACCACGACGACGGCGAATCCGGCGCGCTCGAGCAGGGCGATGGCCTCCGCGGCGCCGGGGACGAGCACGAGGTCGGCGCCGCTCGTGACCCAGTCCGACTCGACGGTCAGCGTGCCGTCGCGGTCGAGGAAGACCGCGGGGCGCAGCTCCGTTCGCGCACCGCGGCCGTCGTCCGGCGCACGGGCCGCCTCGGCGGACCGCACGGCGTCCTCCGCCGCGCTCACGAGTCCGCGGTCCGTTCGAGCTTCACGTAGAGGCGGCCCGGCGACATCGTCTTGTCCCACTTGATCGGGACGAAGAGATCGCGCGTGTTCAGCCAGAGCGGGAAGTTCCACACGTTCGGGCGCACGTGCATCTCGCTCCAGAGGATCGCGTAGACCTGGTGGTCAGGCGTGACGAGGCGCGTCGCGGTCACGTAGCCCGGGTACTCGAGGTCGATGCGCGCGCCGTCGCCGCGGTCGAGTGCCAGGAAGCACGGCGTCACGAAGCCCGAGTCGCGCCGGTCGATCAGGACGCGTGCGCCGGGCGGGTCGCTCGCGATGCTCACGTTCGTCGTGCCCTCGAAGAGCATGCAGCCGGGGAGGACCGCGCTCGCGGCGAGGAGGGCGAGCGGCAGGGTGACGTTCGGGAGGCGCGGCATGGCGGGCATTCTCGGGGCCGGTCCGGGGCGGAAGCAAGCGCGCGCAGCGCGCGCGGCGGGCGCGGGACCGTTGCCTTCGTCGTCCGGCTTTGGAACGCTGCTGAAGTGACCCGTCTCGAGCGCCCTTCCGAGGAAGCCTCCCCGTCGCGCGGCCCGGAAACGGATTCCGGCGCGCGCTGGGTCCTGCTCCTCTCACTCGCGGTCGGCCTCGTCCGGTTCTGGAAGCTCGGCGCGTGGAGCCTCTGGTTCGACGAGGCCGCGACGTTCACGGACTGGTACGTCGGGCTCTCCGGCGGCGAGATCAAGAACCCGCTCGGGTACGAGCTCGTGCACCGCACCGTCGAGCTGCTCGGCGGGCGGCCCGACGAGTACGCGCTGCGGTTCCTGCCCGCGCTCGCGGGCTGGCTCGTGATCCCGGCGACGTACTGGGCGTTCCGCGAACTCGCGGGGCGGCGCGCGGCGGCGCTCGCGGCGCTGTTCGTCGCGACGAGCTCGTGGCAGGTGTACTGGTCGCAGAACGCGCGCTTCTACACGCTCGCGGAGCTCGCGACGCTCGTCGGCGCGGGGCTCGTGCTGCGTGGGTTCGCGCGGGGGAGCGCCGTGCGCGCCCTCCTCGGCGTCGCGGTTGCGGGCGCGGGCGCGCTCTTCCATCCGTCGGCGGCGCTGGCGGTGCCCGCGCTCGTCGTCGCGCCGATCTTCGCCGCGCGGCGCGCCGGCCGTCCCGTCGTCGGGCAGAAGCGCGTGCTCCTGGCGCTCGGTGGCGCGGCGGTCGTGGGCGCGCTCGTCGCATTCCCGTGGGCGAAGGCGACGCTCGGGACGTACTTCCTGCAGAAGGGCGCGCAGGGGCCGTTCGACGCCGGCGCGGCGCTCGACCGCGTGTTGCACCTCGCGCGGACGACCGGTTTCTACCTGACGCCGTACCTCGGCGCCGCGGCGCTGGTCGGAGCGGCGCTCGCGTGGCGGCGGCGCGCGGAGAGCGGGCTCGCGGCGTTCGCGGTGGCGCTCGTCGTGCTCGTGCTCGTCGGCGCGATCGCGGCGGCGGGCGCGCGGATGACGGCGCAGTACGTGTTCTTCCTGTTCCCGTGGATCGCGCTGCTCGCGGCGCTTCCCGCGGACGAACTCGGCCGCGCGCTCGCCGACGCCGGCCAGCGCAAAGCGCTCGCGCGCGCGTGGGCCTTCGTGCTCGTCGCGTGCTCGCTCGTGAACACGGCACTCTACTTCACCGTGCGGCAGGGCGAGCGCCCGCCGTGGCGCGACGCGTACCAGTTCGTGTGGAACCGCCGCGAGGAGAACGACCTCGTGCTCGGCATGGAGGCGACGGTGGGCGAGTACTACGTCGCGCCGTGGCGCACGGAGCTGCGCCAGCCCGAGCACGTGCAGTGGCTCGACAAATGGCGCGCGACGCTGCCGAAGCTGTGGGCGCGCCAGTCGCGGCGGATGTGGCTCGTCGTCAACCCCGAGCAGTTCCTCGATTGGAACGAAAGCGACGCGGCCGAGGTGCAGCGCTTCCTGCGCGAAGAGTGCCGGCTCGTGAAGGTCTGGCCGCTCTACGTCGAGAGCCGCGACCTGTCGGTGTGGGTGTACGTGCGCGACTGAGCGCGCGGTTGGCGATCCACGGTCGGGCGCGCTAACTTCGAGACAGAACGCATGGCGCACGACTCTCCCACGCTCGTCGAGGTTCGAACCGGGATTTCGGTCCGTCGCTCGCTCTTCTCGCAATGCGCAGTCGCTGCGATCGTGCTGGGCGCCGCCGCGAGCTTGGGGCTCGTGACCCTCCTCGTGCTTTCCGAACTCGCGTGCGAACCGTCCTCGGAGCACCAGCGGTCGTGTCGCGCCCTGGCGGCGGACCTCGAGGCCTTCAGCGCGAAGCACGGGCACCCGCCATCACGACTCGAGGAACTCGTGCCGGAGTTCCGGCCTGCTTTGCCCGGGTACGACTCCCAACTGCACGTGGAGTACTCTCTGCTTACGGGCGCCGGATGGAGGGTGGTCACGATCGACACTCCCGAAGGATGGGTGGTGCCCTCGGTCGAGGACGGCTCGACCCAGCCGACCGTGGCGAGCGCGTGGCGCCTCTGCCTCTCCGAGGACTGGTGGTCCTGCTCTTTCCTCAGCGTTTACCGCTCTGATCACGACTACGCCTCCTACGCACAGCAGGAGGACTTCCGCGTGACGGAGGATGGCTGGGCCTCCTTCGCCTCGTGCGAGTAGAACAGCACGCGGGCCCAGCTCGTGCCCACTTCGAGGAACCACCCCTGGCGGCTTGGTAGGATGCTCGTCATGGACCCCCGAACCGATTGGCGCGAGCGCATCGTCGCGGATCCCAAGGTGCTCGTCGGCAAGCCCGTCATCAAGGGCACGCGGATCAGCGTCGAACTCGTCCTCGATCTGCTCGGGCGCGGGTACACGATGGAGGACGTCTTGAGACAGTACGAGCACCTGCGGCTCGAAGACCTCCACGCCTGCCTCGCGTTCGCCGCGGACGTCGTCGCCATGGAGCGCACGATTCGGCGCCCCGCATGACCCTGCGACTGCTCGCCAACGAGAACTTCCCCGGCCCCGTCGTCCGGGAGCTGCGTCGCCTCGGGCACGACGTCGCCTGGATCCTGGAACTCCAGCCCTCGGCTCCGGACGAACTCGTCCTGGCGCGAGCGCAACTCGAAGGTCGGACGCTCGTGACCTTCGACAAGGACTTCGGGTTGCTCGCGTTCCGCGCCGGGCTCCCGCACGCCTGCGGGGTCGTGCTCCTGCGCTTGAACGGTTCCAGTCCGGAGGTCGACAACGCTCGGGCGCTCGAGGCCCTCACGAGCCAACCAGATTGGAGCGGGCAGTTCGTCGTGGTCGAGGACGAGCGCATCCGCGTTCGTCCGCTCCCCTGAGCGCGCGTCGGCGGAGCGCTCGGCCCGGGCGCCGCGTGCAAGCCACGCTCAGTTCTGCCGCCCCTGGAACTCGCCGTCGACCGTGCTGATCTTGATCTGGTCGCCGGCGGTGATGTGCAGCGGCACCTTCACCTTCATCCCGGTCTCGACGATCGCTTCCTTCTTCACGTTCGTCGCGGTGTTGCCCTTCACGGCGAACTCGGCTTCGATCACCTTGAGCGTGACCGACGGCGGGAGCTCGACGCCCAGCGCCAGGTTCTCGTGGAACGTGACTTCGACGACCGTGTTCTCGCGCACGAAGCCCATCTTGTCCTCGACCAGCTCCGCGGAGAGCGGGAACTGCTCGAACGACTCCTGATCCATGAAGATGTAGCCCGTCGAGTCCTTGTAGAGGTACTCGCACTTCTTGCGGTCGAGGTAGGCGACCTCGAACGCGTCGCTCGAGCCGAGGCGCATCTCCTTCGTCGCGCCGGTCGTCACGTTGCGGAGCTTCGTATGGATGACCGCGCGCAGGTTGCCCGGCGTGTGGTGCATGTACTCCACGATCAGCCACAGCTGGCCGTTGTCGTTGATGACGGTGCCTTTGCGCAATTCGGTGGCTCGGGTGGCCATGGGCGTGCAGCTTCGTTCGTGGTTGGATCGGAGGAGCGGGGCGAAGAGTATAGCGGAGCGCGCGAGAGCGGCGAGATCTCGCTTGAGGCCGGGCGGTCCGGGCGCGGGTCGTGCACTGGGGGACAGCGAGCTCTTCCGCGGCTCGAGGGGCGCAAGGTCGGTCGCGGCGCGGCAAGCCGCTGGAGCCGCGAGTCGGCGGCGCGGTGCGCAGCCCGGGGCGAGCGCCGCTAGAACTTCCGCCGCTCGGTCGACGCGGGGATGTTCAGGGCTTTGCGGTACTTCGTCACGGTGCGCCGCGCGATGCGGACGTGGTCGAGCTCCTCGAGCTT
The DNA here is from genome assembly GCA_016714045.1 of Planctomycetota bacterium. Classification (GTDB taxonomy): domain Bacteria; phylum Planctomycetota; class UBA1135; order UBA1135; genus JADJNY01. The sequence continues at coordinate 417,834 of JADJNY010000005.1, forward strand.
GTCCGCGATCTCGTCATCGGAGAGCGGGTGGTCGTGGTCCTCGGCGGACACGATCTCCGCGATGCGCTGCTTGATCGAGATCTGGCTCGCGACCTCGCCCGTCGACTTCTGCGTGCCACCGGCGAAGAAGAACTTGAGCGGGAAGATGCCGCGCGGCGTCTGCGCGTACTTGCCGGACACCGCGCGCGACACGGTCGAGATGTGCACGCCGACCTCGTCCGCCACCTCCTGCATGCGCAGCGGCTGGAAACCCGACGTGCCCTTCTCGAGGAACGCGCGCTGGCGTTGGAAGATCACCTGGGCGACGCGGTGGAGCGTCGACTGCCGCAACTGCACCGCGTCGAGGAACCAGCGCGCGGACTCGAGGCGCTTCTTCACCCAGTCGCGCACGCCGTCGCCCTTCTTCGCCTGCTTCAGGAGCTCGCGGTACTGCGGCGACAGACGCAGCTCGCGCGAGCGCTCGCGCTGCAGGCGCACTTGGAACTCGCCGTCGATCTCCTCGACGATCACGTCGGGCGTGATCACCTCGGCCATCGGCTCGCCGTAGCCCGAGCCCGGGTTCGGCTCGAGCGTGCGCAGGACCTCGATCGCCGCCTTGACGTCCTCGATCGTGCGGTTCGTCGCCTTCGCGATGCGCGGCAGGCGGTTGTGTTCGATGTCCTCGAGGTGCGCCTCGACGAGCTGCGCGGGCAGCGGGTCCTCGAGGTCCATCGACACGAGCTGGAGCTGCAGGCACTCCTTCAGGTCGCGCGCGCCGAGCGCGGGATGGCTGATGCGCCGGATCTCCTCGAGCACGATCTCGACGTCGTCGGCGTGGTAGGGCTGGAGCACGCCGGCCGGGACCTCCGCCGCGTGCGCGAACTCGGCGTGCGGAGTCGGTGGCGCAGGCGCCGCGTGCGCGCCGTTGCCGGCCGGCGTCGCGAGCGGATCGGCGTGCGGCTCCACGGCCGGCGCGTGGGGCTCCTCGGCGATCACGAGCCCGTCCTCGGCCGCGATCGCGACGGTTGCGTCGCGCGCGACGTCCTCGTGCGGCTGCGTCAGCCAGCCGCGCTCGTCGAGCGAGTAGAGGACGTACTCCGCGAGCCGCCGGTCGCGCGGCTCGAGCCGCAGGATCGCGAGCTCCTCGATCAGCGCCTCGGCCAGGCTCTTCCCCTGGTCCGCGGTGTTGTTCATCGCCTCGAGCTTCTTGTCGCCCTCCTCGTCGTTCCGCGCGCGCGGGCGGCCGTCGGAGCCGTCGCGCTGGTACTGCTCGAGCGACTCGAGGATCGCCTCGACCTTCCGGTCCTCTTGCGCGTTCGCGACCTCGGCTGGGGAGGCGTCGGGCGCGGTCTCCCCGCCCGCGGCCTGGGCGGCCAGGCCGGGTTCGACCTCCTCCAGGAAGGGGTTCTCGTTCAGCTCCTGCTGGATCCGGTCCTCGAGGTCGAGGCCGTTCAGCTGCAGGATCTGCATCGCCTGGATCATCTGCGGCGACTGCTGGAGTCGCTGCTGGAGCGAGGCGGATTGATGGAGGCCGAGTCTCACGTGGGGTCCGGAGCGTGCACGACGGCACGTCTACCTCAGTATGGCCCGCAAGTTGCCGAGGGCAACCAAGAAGGGACGTCGTTCTCCGCTCGTGAGCCCGGCGTCCCGCGCGCCGTCAGGGCTCTCCGAAGCCGATCGAGACCACGCCCGGCCCGGCGGGCGGCGCCGCGAGCAGGGTCCGGCCGCGTTCGTCCCGGCCGATGCGCGCGGCGTCGCTCCAGAGCTCGCGCCGCAGCAGCTGGAGCTTCCCGAGCTGCGCGTCCTTCCGCGCGACCTCCTCGGGCGCCGAGCTCGCGGCCTTCCAGGCGCGCGCGGCGAGCACGCCGCCGAACGGAAGGAGCTCCACCCCGAGGCCGTCGACGACGAGCTCGGGCTCCGGCGCGGGCATCCACGTCTGGGGCGCGAGCTCCGATCGATAGGCCGTCAAGTAGGGCCGCTCGCGCGTGGCGAGCACGCGCGCGACGAGGCCCTCGCAGACGGGGAAGGACACGGTGAGACCTTCGTGCGCGAGCTCGACGCGGCTCGCGGCGAGGCGCGGGGCCTCGAGCGTCGCGACGAGCGCGCGCGCGTCGTCCAGGAGCTTGGGCTCGGCGCGCGGCAGGAAGAGGAGCTCGTTCGTCCAGTACAGCGGCGCGCGCGGGCCGCGCTCGCTTCCGCGAGCGGCCTCGAGCTGGGCCGCGAGCGCGGACGGCGGGAGCGACACGGGCGCGCTCGCGAAGCCCGCGAAGCTCGCTTCGCGCGCGAGGTGACCGCCGGGCGACGCGGGAGCGAGCGTCCACGGCTCGTTCGCCAGGAACGCGAGGTCGAGCACGCTCCACCCCGCGCTCCCCGCCGGCACCGCGTCGGGGCGCGTCGTCGCGCCGAGCACGAGCTTCCATTCGCCGCTCGCGAGGCCGCTCCCCGTGATCGCGACCTCGAGCTTCCCGCCGCTGTCGACGACGCCCGCGAAGGCGACCTGCACCGCGTTCACGGTCGGCTGCTCGAGGAGCCCGAGGTCGGGCGTGTCCGGGTCGAAGCGCGCGAGGGTCCCGAGCTCGGAGACGTCGAGCAGGCCCTGCAGCCAGATCCTCTTCCCGCCGGCGACGCGCGCGGCGCGCACGTGGACGCCGGGCCCCGTGAGCGCGGTCCCGAGCACGGGCTGCGCGACGCCGCTGTCCGCCGCGACCTCGACGTCGAAGCCGCTGACGAAGGTCTGCGCCTTGCGCGCGCCGAAGAACGCGTCGCCGCCCGAGCGCACGCGCGCGCGCGCCGGCGCGCCCTTCGAGCCGCCCGCGACGAGCTCGCAGGTGAGCTCGACCTCGAGCGCCGCGCCTTGCGCCGCGAGGTCGGCGATCGCGGCGCGCGCGCTCGCGAGCGCCGCGTCCTCGCCGCGCGCGAGCAGCGCCGGGGACGAGCGGAAGAACTCGAGCGTCGCGCCGCGCGCGCGCGCGTCCTCCTCGAGCATCTGCATCAGGAGCGGCTGCGGGAGCCGCGGCGCGGGCGCAGCGCGCTCCGCGTCGCCGCCGCGCTGCCGCAGGAGCACGTGGACGCCGTCCAGCAGCCGGTGGGGCTCGGGCGGCGCCGGTTCGGGTGCGCAGAGCGGCGGCGCGCCGAGCGGGGCCCAGCCCCCGCCTGGGAGGAGGAGCGCGAGCCAGGCGACGGTGGTGAGCATGCGTGCGACCTCGGAGGGTGGGAGCGGCGCCGATGGGGTCGTCGGCGAGCGCCAGGATAGTGCGCTCCACGGGTGGAGGCTACGCGCGAGCGGCCGCCGCTCCGAGCGCTCGATCCGTGACGCAGGCCCGCTCCTGCGCTACAACGGCCCGGAACGGCGCGGCCCGCACGGGCGCGCGGGAGAGATCCGAGAGCGCGCATGACCGAGAGCACGAGAGCCCAGGGAGGCGAGCGCCGCGCGCTCTACTCCGTCGCCCAGATCCAGCACATCCTGCGCGTCGAGTTCCAGCGCGCGCGCCGCTACGGATACCCGCTCGCGTGCATCGTGCTGTCCGTGGACCAGCTCGGGAGCGTGCGCGACCGGCTGGGCTACGAGGCGAAGGAGCAGGTGCTCGAAGCCATCGTCGAGCTCCTCCAGCGCAACACGCGCGGGAGCGACTTCCTCGGGCGCACCGCGGACGATCGCCTGATCGTCGTCGTGCCGCACACGCCCGCGGACGGCGTGCGGGTGCTCTGCGAGCGGCTGCTCTCCGAGGCGCGCAAGCTCGCGCTCGCCGGCGCGGGACGGAGCACGCTCAGCCTCGGCTGGGCGGACTCGAGCGCCGTCCAGGTCGCGTACCACGACGAACTCCTGGCGCTCGCGGAGGCCGCGCACGCGGACGCGAGCGCGCAGGGCGGCGACCAGAGCCGCGCGGCGCGGAGCTGACGCGCATGCGGGTCCTCCTCGCCGAAGACGAGATCACGATCGCGGTCACGCTGAAGGACGAGCTCGAGTCCCGCGGCCACGTGGTCCTCCACGCGGCGGACACGGCGACGGCGATCCTCCTGCTCGAAAAGGAGGCGCCCGAGGCCGTCGTCACGGACATCCGCATGCCCGGCGCGGGCGGCATGGCGCTGCTCGAGCGCTCGATCGCGCTCGACCCCGCGCGCCCCGTGATCGTCATGACGGGCTACGCGACGATCGATCAGGCCGTCGAGGCGATGCGGATGGGGGCGGCGAACTACGTCCAGAAGCCGTTCCGCAACGAAGCGCTCGCGAAGATGCTCGACGCGTTCGGGCGCGTGCGCGCGCTCGAGAACGAGAACCGCGCGCTCCGCTCGCAGCTCGCGGGCGGTCTCGCGGTCGAGGGCGTCGTCGGCGGCTCGCCCACGATGCTCGCCGTGTTCACCCGCGTGCGCACGGTCGCGCCGACGGACGCCACCGTGCTCGTGCAAGGCGAGAGCGGCACGGGCAAGGAGCGCATCGCGCGCGCCCTGCATCACCACTCGAGCCGCGCGAACGGCCCGTTCGTCGCGCTCTCGTGCGCCGCGCTGCCGGAGTCGCTGCTCGAGGCCGAGCTCTTCGGGTACGAGAAGGGCGCCTTCACGGACGCGCGCAAGGAGCGCCGCGGGCGCTTCGAGCTCGCCGACAAGGGCACGCTCTTCCTCGACGACATCGACGACATGCCGCTCGACATGCAGGTCAAGTTCCTGCGCGTGCTGCAGGAGCGCAGCTTCGAGCGGCTCGGCGCCGAGCAGCCGATCACGGTCGACATCCGTGTCGTCGCGGCGACGAAGGTGCCGCTCCTCGATCGCGTGAAGGCCGGGCGGTTCCGCGAGGACCTCTACTATCGCATCAACGTCGTGCCCGTGATGCTCCCGCCGCTGCGCGAGCGCAAGGGCGACGTGCCGCTGCTCGTGCAGCACTTCGTCGAGCGCCACGGGCGCGGTCGTCCCTACACGATTTCGCGCGCGACGATGGCGCTGCTCGAGCGCCATCCGTGGCCGGGCAACGTGCGCGAGCTCGAAAACGCCGTGCAGCGCGCGATCGCGCTCGCGGGCGACCGGCGCGAGCTCGCGGCGGAGGACCTGCTCGCGCTCGACCCGCGCTGGCGCGGCGCCGTCGAGGTGAAGCCGGGCGTGCGCCCTCTGCGCGAGGTGCTGCGCGAGCACGAGGTGGAGCACATCAAGCTCGCGCTCGCAGAGACGGGCGGGCATCGCTCGCAGACGGCGGACCTGCTCGGGATCTCGCGCAAGGTGCTGTGGGAGAAGATGCGCGACTTCGGCATCGTGGCGCCGGGCGAGGACGAGGCCGAGAAGGAGCCGTGAGCACCGAGGAACTCGCGGCGGGCGCGCTCCGCGATGCCGCCGGCGGCGCTCGCGCCGCTCCCCGAGGCCGAGGTCGCGCCCGGCGCGCTCGCCATCGCGGACCTGCACCTCGACGCGGCGCGCGAAGAGAGCGTCGAGCCGTTCCTGCGCTTCCTGCGCGAGCGCACGGGTCCGGGGAGCGCGGCGAACGCGGAGCGCGGCGCGCCGACCTTGCTCGTGCTCGGCGACCTGTTCGACGTGTGGGTCGGGCCGGCGGAGGCGCGCCTCCCCGGCGCGCGCGCCGTGCTCGACGGCTTGCGCGCGCTCACCGAGCGCGGGGCGCGCGTCCACGTCGTGCCCGGGAACCGCGACTTCCTGCTCGACGCGGCGTTCGAGCGCGCGACGGGCGCCGTGCTCCACCCCGAGGGCTTCGTGGCGCGCGTCGGCGGCGCGCGTGCTCTGCGTGCACGGCGACACGCTCTGCACGCGCGACACGGGCTACCTGCGCCTGCGCAGCGTGCTGCGCACGGGCTCGGTGCGCTGGCTCGGCGCGCACCTCCCGCTCGCCGTCTCGAGCGCGATCGGCCGCCGCCTGCGACGCGCGTCCGTGCACGCGATCGCCGCGAAGCTGCCCGACGAGAAGACCGTGCAGCGCGCGGCCGCCGAGCTGCTCGCGACGACGCACCGGGCCGACGCGCTCCTCTGCGGCCACGCGCACGCCTTCCGCGACGAGCGCCTCGATGGGGGCGCGCGCTGGATCGTGCTCGATGCGTTCGGCGGCGGCCGCGACGTCGCGAGGCTCGGATCGGGCGGGGAGCTCGAGCTGGGCCCGAGCTCCTGATCGTCGATCACCAGTCGATCACGACGCCGTTCGTCACGTTGTACGTCGCGGGCGGGCAGAACATGGGCGCCGAGCTGCGGTAGTAGGCCTGGTACCAGCGCCTCGCCCCCGAGCCCGCCGTCACACCCGTGCGTTGCGCGAGTGTCACCGAGTCCGACGTCCCGGGGAAGCGGCTCGCGCCGCCCGCGTTGAAGACCGTGCGCAGGCGGAGGAGCGTTCCTCCGACGCAGCGCACTCCGTCGCCGAACGTGGCGTCGGCGAGCGCGTCGCCGACGAAGTAGACGCACGCGACGCTCGCGGGCATGCCGTCGCCCCGCAGGACGGCGTAGTCCGACGCGGGATCGCCCGTCGCGACGAGCCGCGCGCCGCTCGGCTGCACCGAGTTCGCGCAGCCGCGACCGGCGCTGCCCACGTTCCCGCACGGACAGGGCGTGCTGTGCGACACGTCGATTCCGTCGCCCGCGCAGAACTCGGCGATGGAAGGGACGTCGCGCAACACGAGCGTGTCCGTCGTGAACTGCAGGAACGCATCCTGCGCGATGAGGAAGAACGTGGGGGAGCCGAGCGCGGCGCCGGGCCACGTGCCCAGGTCCTCGAGGGGATCGGTCGAGACGAACAGCGCGCCGGGGTCGACGTGGAGGTCGAACGCCGCCGTCGAGCCGTCGCCGAACGCGATCGATTCGATGCGGAGCGCATCCCCATCCGGCCCGTGACCGATGCGCAGCGTGGGACCGGGAGTCGCTGTCGTGAGCGTGATCGGACCCGCGGTCAGGCGGATGCTCTCGGGGAGGACCTCGTACTCCGCCCAGCCCGAGGGGACGAACCCGCGCGCTCCGAGACGACCGCGAAGCGCAGCACGGTGCTCGTCCCGAGGGGGATCGCGCTCCACGGGCCGAGGGCGACGTTCGCGCTGCTCACCTGCGCGTGCACCTCGAGCACGACGGTCTCTCCTGCGGCGGCGGAGTGGAGTGCACAGACGACGGACGCGACGGCGAGGGGGCGGAACATGCGGCAGCTCCTGGTTCGGGCCGGGGGCGAGTCCGCCCGCGGGCTGCGGACGAGGGAGAGAAGTACCGGAGTTCCCCGCGACCGTGCCCGACTTGGGAACGACGGAGGCGGCTCTCTCGTGCTGGACCACGGTTCCTGCCCCAAGAGACGATGGCCAGGGGGCCCGGAACCGTCACACTGGGCCTCGGCCCCAACCAGGATGCTCCGATGCGCCCCTCGTCCCTCGCTCTCGTCCTCCTCTCCCTCCCTGCCACCGCCGGCACCGCCGTGTTCGAAGTCGTCGGCACCGTCGCCAGCGCCAGCGTGAACAACGGGCCGTTCGTCGGCACGACGGTCGGCATGCCTGCGCGCCTCACGTACCACGTCACGACACCGGGCACGGACGTGAACCCGGGGCACGTCACCACGTTTTCGATCGTCGCGTCGAGCGTCGTGCTCACGATCGGGCCGAACTCGACGGGCAGCACCGCCGCGACGCCGACGGTGACGATGCGCAACCAGGACTTCACGGTCGACGGCGTGTTCCAGAGCGGGCTCGCGCTCACCGGCACGTCGCCGGTGGGCTTCTCGTTCTCCGACTGCAACGGCGCGAGCTTCACGTCGACGGATCCGCTCGCGAACGTCGGGACGTACTCGTCGGCGAACTGGTGCGTGTACGACTGGGTGATCCAGGGGCCGGGCATCTTCCTCGAGATGCTGCCCGCGACGTTCACGATCTCCGAGCTGCCGCCCGGCGCGCCGTTCTGCTTCGGCGACGGGCTCGACACGACGCACACGACGCCGTGCCCGTGCGCGAACACGGGGAGCGCAGGCCACGGCTGCGCGAATTCGGTCAACGCCGCCGGGGCGCTCCTCACTGCGAGCGGCGAGCTCGCGACCGACACGGTCGTGCTCGAGGGCTCGGGCATGCCCGCGACGGTCGCGTGCATCTACCTCCAGGGCGACGCGCTCGCGGACACGACGTTCGGCGACGGCGTGCGTTGCGCTGGCGGGACGCTCCTGCGCCTGCGCACGAAGGTCAACTCCGGCGGCGCGAGCGCCTTCCCCGACTCCACGGACACGGTGACCCTGTCGCAGAGAGGTGGCGTCGTCGTCGGAAGCGGCGTCACGCGGCAGTACCAGACCTACTATCGCAACTCCGCCGGGCTGTTCTGCCCGCCCGAGACCTTCAACGTCACGAACGGCTACGCGATCGTCTGGTAGCGTCCGCCGAGCGCGTGCAGTGCGCTTTCCCCGCGCGCGGCGGAGCCCCGGCTGGCCCGCGCGCGGTCCCGTCCTTACACTCGTCGGGACGCATGTCCACGCTGCACGCCCTCGCCACGATGATCATCGCCATCGACGGTCCCGCCGGGAGCGGGAAGAGCACGGTCGCGCGCCGCCTCGCCGCGGAGCTCGGTCTCACCTTCCTCGACACCGGCGCCATGTACCGCGCCGTGACGCTCGCGGCGCTCGAGCGCGACGTCGAGCCAATGGACGAACACGCGTGCGGCGAGCTCGCGCAGTCCCTGCGCCTCGTGTTCGACGTGGACGGCAGGATCCGCATCGACGGGAAGCCGGGCGAGCCCGCGATCCGCTCCGACGAGGTCACGCGCTGGGTGTCCGCGGTCTCCGCCCACCCCCGCGTGCGCGCAGCGATCGTGCCGCAGCAGCGCTCGCAGGCCGGCCGCGGGCTCGGCATCGTCGCGGAGGGCCGCGACATCGGGACGGTCGTCTTCCCGAGCGCGGACGTGAAGTTCTACCTCACCGCCTCGGCCGAGGAGCGCGCGCGCCGTCGCGCGCTCGAGCGCGGCGAACCCGAGCGCTTCCACGAGTTCCTCGCGGACATCCAGCGGCGCGACCACCACGACTCGACGCGCCACGACTCGCCATTGAAGCAGGCGGACGACGCGATCCTGGTCGACACGGACGGCACCGACGCGGACGGCGTCGTCGCGAAGCTCCTCGAGGTGGTCCGTGGCGGACGAAGCGGCTGACGCGCCGGTGGGGAAGGCGCGGGGGAACGCTCCCGCCGGAGCAGCGCCGGAGCGGCGCGCGGAGCGCGAGCAAGACCGTTCGCGCGACCGCGAGCGCGACGCCTCGGGCCCGGACGAGCCCGTCCTGGTCGACAAGACGTGGGTCTACCACACGTGTTGGACCGGCGCGTGGCTCTACACGAAGCTCTACCACCGCCTGCGCGTCGAGGGGTACGAGAACATCCCGAAGGAGGGCGGCGCGGTGCTCGCGTCGAACCACCAGTCGCACCTCGACATCCTCACGATCGCGTCGAGCAACCGCCGCCACGTCGCGTTCGTCGCGCGCGACACGCTTGCGCACTGGAAGTGGCTCGCGTTCACGATGCGCGGGTGTGGTGCGATCCTGATCCAGCGCAATTCGAGCGACCGCAAGGCGCTGCGCGCGATGGCCCAGCACCTCGAGCGCGGCGACCTCGTCGTCATCTTCCCCGAGGGCACGCGCACGCAGGACGGCGCGCTCGGCGAGTTCAAGGGCGGCGCGCTGCTCGCCGCGCGCATGGCCAAGGTGCCGATCGTGCCCGTCGGCACGCGCGGTGCGATCGAGGCGTGGCCCCGTTCGCGGCCGATCCCGTTCCCCAAGCAGATCGCCGTGCGCTTCGGCGCGCCGATCGACTCGGCCGCTCCGGACGCGCAGGCGCGGCTCGTCGTCGCGGTGCAGTCGATGATCGGCGACGGGCGCTACGGCTCGGTGCCGCCGACGCGCTAGCGCCGACGCTCGCCGCATGACGCCCGCGTCGTCAGCGGAACGCGGAGCCGCGGCGCTTTTCGCTGGGGAACTCGAGGCTCTTTCGGCCGAGCGCGTCGAACGCTTCGCAGCGCGCGCGGCTGGCGGGGCTCTCCGCGTACTCGCCGGCGAGCAGGGAGAACACCTGCTTGTGCGCGAGCGTTCCATCGCCCCGCGCGAGACGCAGGCGCAGCACGCCGTCCTCGCGGAAGCCGAGCTTGCGCGCGACCGCCGCGCTGCGCACGTTGTCGACCTCGCAGTGGAGTTCGACGCGCTCGAGCCGGTCGACCTCGAAGCCGACGCGCACGAGCGCGCTCGCGGCCTCGGTCGCGAATCCCTGACCCGCGAAGCGGCTCGCGACCCAGTAGCCGAGCTCGCGCACGCTGCGTTCCTGGCGTCGAGTCGCGGGCGTGCCCGTCGACACGGGGTGCAGGCCTGCGCCGCCGACGACCGCGCCCTCGTCGCGCGTGAAGAGGCCGTAGCTCCAGTCGCGGTCGAGGTCGAAGCGCCCGCGGAACTGCCGCAGGAGCTCCATCTTCATCTCGATCGTCTGCGGCTCGTCGCGCGCCCAGGGCATCCACGGCAGGAGGTGCTCCAGGCTCGCGTCGATGGCCTCCTTCAGCTTCGGCGCGTCGCGGGGATTCCAGCAGCGCACGACGAGGCGCGGTGTCTCGATGCGGTACGCGGGCGGTGACGACTGTCCGTACATGACCGCGGCGAGGATAGCGCGTCAGAGGAGGAATCCCACCGTCGCCGCGCACCACAGCCCGCACAGGAGCGCGGCGAGGAGGTCGAGCGCGACGCCCGCGCGCGCCATGCGCGGCACCGTGACGTAGCCCGAGCCGAACACGATCGCGTTCGGCGGCGTGCCGACCGGGAGCGCGAAGTCGCAGGACGCCGCGAGCGTCGCCGCGGCGACGAGCACGATCGCGCGCTCCGGCGGCGCGGCCTGCCACAGCACCGGCAGCAGCACCGCGACGGTCGCTGTGTTCGACGCGACCGCGGAGAGCGCGACGGAGAGCAGGGCCGCGGCGATCGCGGCGGGGAGGAGCGGCCAGCTCCCGAGCGAGCCGAGCCGCTCGGATGCGATCGCCGCGAGCCCGCCCGACTGGAGCGCGTCCGCGAGCGCGAGGCTGCCGCCGAGGAGGAGCAGCGTGCCCCACGAGAGGTGCTTGAGCTCGCGAATCGGCAACAACGGCCTCCCGCCGGGACGCGCGAGGAGCAGCACGAGCAGTGCGAGGACCGCGACGCCGGCTTCGACGTGCGCGCCGCGCAGTCCGGCGGGCGCGCCGAACGCGCGCAGCGCCTGCGTGAGCGGAGCGCTCGCGATCCACAGCGCCGCCGTGCCGGCGAAAATGGAGGCGACCGCGCGCTCGCCTGGGTTCCACGCGCCGAGCCGTCGCCGTTCCTCGCGGATCGACGCGAGCGTCGGCACGGTGCTCGGAGCGTCGCTACGGCCCAGCCGCCAGAGGACGAACCACGTGGCGGGCAGCATCAAGAGGACGAACGGGAGCCCGAACGCCGAGAACTGCAGGAACGAGACCGACCGGTCGGCCTCGCGCTCGAGGAACGCGACGAGCTGCGCGTTCGGCGCCGTGCCGATCTTCGTCCCCATCCCGCCCAGGTTCGCCCCGTACGCCACCGCGAGCACGAGCGCGCAGCCGAACCGATCCAGCCGCCGGCCGCCGGCGTGGCCCTCGAGCTCGCGCACGAGCGCCAGTGCGATCGGCAACATCAGCGCGGCGCTCGCCGTGTTCGAGATCCACATGGAGACGAACGCGGTCGAGGCGAGGACGCCCAGGCAGAGGCGCGGCGGAGACGTCCCGACGCGCGCGAGCACGAAGAGCGCGAGGCGCCGGTGCAGGTTCCACCGCTCGAGCGCGGCGGCGATCGCGAGACCGCCGAGGAACAGGAACACGTAGGCGTCGAGGTAGGCCTTCGAGCACGCGCCTAGCGCCTCGACGTGCGATTGACTGGCGAGGGGCAGGCCGGGGAGGACGACGAGCGGGAGGCACGCGGTCCAGGCCATCGGCACGGCCTCGGCGAGCCACCACGTCGCCATCCAGAGCGCGAGTCCGGCGGCGCGTGCCGCGTCGTTGCTCCCGAGCGCTCGTGCGAGCGGCGTGTCGAACACCGCGAACGCGAGCCAGAGCGCGGGGCCGAGCACGAGCGCGGCGCGACGCACGGCGATTCCCATGCGAGCACTCTACGCGAGTCCAGCGCCCGCGTCAGCGCGCGAGCTCGCGGTCGCCGGACGCGACCGCGCCGCGCATCACAGGCGGTAGCACCACGTCGTGCCGGCCTGCGAGCGCTTGAAGTTCTCGTCGATCGACAGCGTCGTCTCGGCGCCGCCGAGGAACAGGTAGCCGTCGGATCGGAGCAGCTTGCGGATGTTTCCGAGGATCGCGCGCTTGGTCGGGAGGTCGAAGTAGATCAGCACGTTCCGGATGAAGACGATGTCGAACTGCGGCATCGAGGGCCACGGCTTGATCAAGTTCAGCTCGCGGAACTCGATCATGCTCCGCAGCTCTTGCTTCACCTGCCAGTCGCTCCCGCGCTTCTCGAAGTACTTGACGAGGTACTTCGCGGGCAAGCCGCGGTTGACCTCGAGCTGCGAGTAGATGCCCTCGCGTGAACGGCGCAGCATCTCCTGCGACAGGTCCGTCGCGATGAAGCGGATGCGCCACTCGATCAGGGCTGGGAAGTTCTCCCGGAGCAGCATCGCGATCGTGTAGGGCTCCTGACCGCTCGAGCTCGCCGCGCACCACAGGTTGAGCGCGCGCTCGTTGCTCCGCGCCTTGATCAGGTCGGGGAGGATGTGCGTGCGGAGGGCCTCGAACGGGTGGACGTCGCGGAAGAATGAGGTCTCGTTCGTGGTCATCGCCTCGATGACCTTGTCCGTGAGGTCGCCGCGCGGGTCGACGCGCAGGCGCGCGACGAGTTCGCCGATGCCCGGCAGACCGGCGCTGCGCGCGACGGGGCCGAGGCGCGATTCGGCGAGGTACTCCTTGCCGGGGTCGAGCACGATCGCGGAGCGCTCGCGCACGAAGGTCTGGAGGAACGCGAAGTCGGGGGCAGTGATCGGCATGGTGCTCTCCTCAACCCCGGTTGCGGGTCTCCTGTCGCAGGCGGCTGTCGCGCACGCGGCGCGATAGTTCGACCCCGATCTCTCCCAGCGGCAGTACGCGGTCGGCCAAGCCGGTCTGCGCCACGTAGCCCGGCATGCCCCAGACGACGCTGGTCGCCTCGTCTTGGACGACGACCTGCGCTCCGAGATCCGAGAGCGTCTGGCAGCCGCGCAGTCCGTCTTGGCCCATCCCCGTCAGGACGCAGGCAAGCACGTCGCCGCCGTAGACCTGGGCCACCGAACGGAAGAGGACGTCCACCGCCGGCCGGCACGAGTTCTCGGGCGGGTCCTGGTTCGTCTCGAGCACGACGCGCACCCCCTGGCGCTTCAAGGTCATGTGGAAGTTGCCCGGTGCGACGTAGACCGTGTTCGGCTCCAGCGCCATGCCCGCGACGGCTTCGACGACGTGCACGGCGCACTTCTGGTCGAGGCGTTCGGCGAGGAGGCGCGTGAACATCGGCGGCATGTGTTGCACGAGCACGACCGGCACGCCGAGGTCCGCGGGGAGGAGCGGCAGCACTGCCTCGAGCGCGTTCGGTCCTCCGGTCGAGCACCCGATCGCGACGACCGAGACCGGGCGCGGCCCGCCCGAGGCGCGCGGTTTCGCGGGCAGTGGCGGCCGCGGCGTGCGGGTCGTCGTCGCCGTGAGCGGGGGCGTGGCCGACGAGCGGGGCGCAGTCGTCGTCGAGGGATTCGACCGCAATACATCGCGGCAGAGCGACTTGATCCGGGGCACGAGCTCGTCGCGGACCCGCTCCATCGCGGTCCCGAAACTCCCCGTGTTCGACGGCTTGGTGACGTAGTCGCTCGCTCCAGAGGCGAGCGCTTCGAGCGTGGCGCTGGCGCCGTGCTCCGTGAGCGTACTGAACATGATCACGGGTAGTTTCGGCCAGGTCTTGCGGAGCTCGCGCAGCGTCGCGAGCCCGTCGAGCTCCGGCATCTCGACGTCGAGCGTGATCAGGTCGGGGTTCACCTGCGGGATCTTCGCGAGGGCGAGGCGACCGTTCGACGCGTAGCCACAGACTTCGAGCTCCGGATCTTGCGCGAGCAGATCACAGACGAGCTTGCGCACGACCACGGCGTCGTCGACCACGAGGACACGGATGCGGCGCATGCTCAGCCCGCCGTGATCCCCAGGAGGCCGAGCTTCTCGAGGATGACGTCCTTCGTGAATGGTTTCATGACGTACTCGTCCGCGCCCGCGGTGAGCGCTTGTTGGACGTAGTCCATCTCCGTCTCGGTCGTGACCATCATGATCCGCATCTGGGGCTGGAGGCCCTGCCCGCGGACGTGGCGCACGAAGTCGATGCCCTTCATGCGCGGCATGTTCCAGTCGACCAGCGCGAGGTCGAGCGTCCCGGCGTCCTTCAGCTTCTCGATCGCATCGATGCCGTCGCAGGCATCGACCACCTCGAAGCGCAGTTCGCGCAGGAGCTGGCTGAGGATGACGCGCATCGCCTTGGAATCGTCGACGACCAACGCTCGCATGGGGCAGTCCTCGGATCGGACGGGGGAAGTTCGGCTTCGGGGCGTGCTCGGTGCATTCGGCTGGACGTGAAGCGAGGCGTCCAGCGGGGTACTGCAGGACATCGACTACTCAGCTCGAGTTCTTGATGCTCGGAGCCGAACGCGCGACAAGCGACGTTCGGCTCCGGTGTCGATGCGGCGCGCGGCTCAGGTGCGGAACCGCTGGACGAGCTTCTGCAGGTCGGAGGCCATCCGCGATAGCTCCGCGGAAGCGCGCTGCGTGTCGGCGGCGCCGGACGAGGTGCCCTGCGCGGCCTGCGCGACGCCGGTGATGTTCTGCGTGATCTCGGAACTCCCGCGCGCGGCCTCGCCCACGTTGCGGGCGATCTCGTTCGTCGTCGCGGTCTGCTCCTCGACCGCGCCTGCGATCGTGGTTTGGATGCCGTTGATCTGATGGATGATCTTCCCGATCTCCCCGATCGCGTGGACGGCGCCGTCCGTGTCCTTCTGGATCGCATCGATCTTCGCGCTGATCTCCTCGGTCGCGCGTGCCGTCTCCTTCGCGAGCTCCTTCACCTCGTTGGCGACGACGGCGAAGCCCTTGCCGGCCTCTCCGGCGCGCGCCGCCTCGATCGTCGCGTTGAGCGCGAGCAGGTTCGTCTGCTGCGCGATCGACGTGATGACCTTGACGACCTTTCCGATCTCCGCGGACGACTGGCCGAGCTTGGCGATCTGCCGGTTCGTCTCCTCGGCGACCTGCACGGCGCTGGTCGCGACCTTCGCGGCTTCGGCGGCGTTCTTCGAGATCTCGCGGATGCTCGCGCTCATTTCCTCGGTGCCGACCGCGACGGTCTGCACGTTCTTGCTGACTTGCTCCGAGGCCGCGGAGACGACGTTGGCCTGCGAGGCGGTCTCCTCCGCGTTCGAGCCCATCTGCTGGCTGACGGCGGTGAGCTCCTCCGACGCTCCCGCGAGCGACGTCGCGTTCTGCGCGATGGCTTGGATGCTCCCGCGCAGGTCGGTGAAGAGCCGGGTGAGCCCTTCGCCCATGCGCCCGATCGCGTCCTCGCCGCGGACCGTGATTTCCTTCGTGAGGTCGCCCCGCGAGGCGGCATCGACCGCCGCCAGGAGGCCGTCGACCTTGCGCTGCAGCTCCTCCGCGGCGGCGCGCTCGCGCTCGTTCGCCTCGCGGACCTTGCGCTCGGTGGCGAGCTTCTCGGTGATCACCTCCCAGGTGACCATGGGGCCGAGGTAGTTCTTCTGGCTGTCGTACGTCGCGCTCACGAGCAGGTCGAGCGTCTCGGCGCCGAGCTGGATCTGCGCGCGGTGGGGCAGGTTTCGGGGATCGGCGAGCATCCGGCGCTGCTTCTCGGGCGCCTTGTGGAAGATGTCGATGGACTGACCGATCACCTGCTCGGCGCGGATGGGCAGGAGCTTCTCGATCGTCTTGAGCGTCCGCATCGACGCGGGGTTCGCGTAGCGGATCACGAGCTCCTTGTCCGCGTACATCATGTTGATGGGCGCGTTCTCCATCATCGAGCTGACGCGCGCCATCTCGTTCTCCAGGCGCACCCTCTCCGTGACGACCTCCCACGTGACCATCGGGCCGATGTACTGGCGCGCGGCGTCGAAGATCGGGCTCACCAACAGATCGAGCGTCTCGTTCCCGAGCTGGATGCGCGTGCGGTGCGGGAGGTTCCGCGGATCGGAGAGCAGTCGACGTTGCTTCTCGGGCGCCTTGTGAAAGATGTCGATCGATTGCCCGAGGATGGCGGAGGGCGGGACGGGAAGCAGGTGCTTCAGCTTTTCCAGCGTCGTGAGCGACGCGGGGTTCAGGTAGCGGATGACGAAGTCCCGGTCGGCGAAGATGACGTTGACCGGCGCGTTGTCGAGCATCGCGCGATACTGCGTGTCGAGCTCGGACTTCGGTTCGGTCGTGGTGGGCGAGGAGAGGATGCTCGTGGTCATGGGTGGGACGTTCGCTGGCGTGGACAGGGGTTCGGGGTGGACGATGTCTGCGGCGAGCGGGGTGACCTTGGCCAACACTGCCTGGGCCAGCTCCGACGCGATGCCGAGCATCGAGAGCGTGTCCTGGAGGTGCTTCGCGACCCGTTCGAAGTGACGCGTTTCGATCGCCATGCGCGCGTGGACTGCGCGCATGGGTCGACCCGCGTACACGGCCGGGCCGCCGAGGGCCTGAGTGAGGAACTGGACCTGGCGCGTGCGCAACCAGGCTCGATCGACGCCGCGGAAGAACGGCTCGAGCTCGGGGTCGGCCCACACCAGTCCATAGAAGACGTCGACAGCGGCCTCGATCGCGGGCGCGCCGCCGAGGCTCTGGAAGAGGGACACTTCGATCTCCGTGGTCGACATGGGCGAAACCTCTGTGCGGTCATCGACGCGCGCCGACGAGCGCGACATTTCAAGGTTGTGATCCTCGTCGCTTCGTCTCGCAGTTTTCGAGTCCGTCCTTCCGTCAAGGTCAGACACGGTCGTGTCTTGCGAGCGTCGACGCCGCGCGGTCCGAACGACGCACTCCGTGCTCTGGAATGCGCGACGGCCGCCGTGCTGCGCGCACGGCGGCCGTCGTCGATCGAGTTCGAGCGAGCTCGGTCAGCTCGCCGCGACGGGCTCGAGCGCGCGCACGCCGTCGAGCTCGAGAAGCAGCCGGCCCTCGAGCTTGTAGACGCCGCGCACGAGCGCGCGCGCGTCGTCGCTCAGCGTTTCGGGCGGCGCTTCCCAAAGGTCGCCGGAGACTTCGAGCACGTCGCCGATTTCGTCGACGAGCAGGCTCACCGGTCCGTCGTCCGTACGGACCACGACGTTCATCGGGAGACTCTCTGCGGATCGATCCGGAAGACCGAAGCGCTTGCGCAGGTCGATCGCGGTCACGATCTGGCCGCGTAGGTTGATGAGCCCGCGCACGGTCGCGGGGGCGAGTGGCACGCGCGTGAGGTCTTGGTAGCGGATCACCTCCTGCACGTCCTGGACCCGGACGCCGAGGAAGAGCTGGCCCAAGTGGAACGTGCAGAACTGTTCGCGATCGGACATGGTCAGCTCCTTGCGCCTTCGAGCGCGGCTTCTTCGAAGAACCCGGGTGCGTGCATCCGCAGCACGCCTTCGACGTCGAGCAGGTCGGTCACGCGCTCCTGGATCACGGCGGAGCCGAGGGTCCCTTCGCGACGCGAACGCTTCTGCAGCACGACGTCTTCCTCGACGATGTCGAGGATTTGCTCGACCACGAGCCCGATGCTGCGGCCCTGGCGCGAGTAGACGACGACCTGCAGCGGGTCACGCTCCTCCGACGGCGGCCAACCGAGGAGTCGGGCGAGCTCGAGCAGCGGCAGGATCTCGCCGCGGTACTGCACGACCTGTCCGTCGCCAGCGAACTCGAGTTGCGAGCGCTGGAACTCCTCGAGCCGTGCGACGTCCGAGAGCGGGATGGCCATGCGACGGTCGGCGCCGGAGCGGAAGAGGAGCAAGGTCGAACGCTCGTTCGCCTGGTGCGTGCCCTTGGACTCCGCCTCGATCTTGCCGGTTTCCCGCGTGGAGGAGATCACGTGCGCGCGCTGCGCGATCCCGAGCACGTCGAGGATCAGGGCGACGCGGCCGTCGCCCATGATGGTCGCCCCCGCGAAAGCCTCGATGCTCTTGAGCTGCTTGCCCAGCGGCTTGACGACGATCTCCTCGGTGTCGTTGATTTCGTCGACGATCAGTCCGAACTGGCGCTCGTCGGCCTGCAGCACGACGATGTTCACGACCTGCGTGCGGTCGGACGCGTCGGAGAGGCGCAGGGCGCGGTCCAGGTGGACGAGCGGGAGCAGCCGTCCGCGGAGCCGGTAGACGGGCGCGCCGTGAAGGTCCTCGATCTCGCGTTGGATCTCGTCGCCCTCGAGGCGGACGAGTTCGAGCAGGTTCACTTGCGGGATGGCATAGCGGTCCTTCGCGCAGCTGACGACCAGCGCCGGGATGATGGCGAGCGTCAGCGGGATCTTGATCTTGAGCGTCGTGCCCTTGCCACGTTCGCTCGAGACGTCGACGGTGCCGCCGATCTTCTCGATGTTCGTCTTCACGACGTCCATGCCGACTCCGCGGCCGGAGACGTTCGTGACCTTGGCGGCGGTCGAGAAACCGGGCAGGAAGATCAGGTTGACGAGCTCGCGCTCGCTCAGGCGCGCGGCCTGCTCGGGCGTGATCAGGTTGCGCTCGAGCGCCTTCGCCTTCACGCGGTCCGTGTGGATGCCCGCGCCGTCGTCGGCGATCTCGATGTTGACCTGGCCGCCCTCGTGGTAGGCGCGCATTCGCAGGACGCCCTGCGCGGACTTGCCCGCCGCGCGCCGGAGCTCCGGGGTCTCGATGCCGTGGTCGACCGAGTTGCGGACGATGTGCGTGAGCGGATCCTTGATCGCCTCGATGATCGTCTTGTCGAGCTCGGTGTCCTTGCCCTCCATCTCGACGCGCACGTCCTTGCCGCAGGACTTCGACACGTCGCGGACGACGCGCGGGAACTTGCTCCACACGTTCCCGATCGGCTGCATGCGCGTCTTCATGACGTGCTCCTGCAGCTCGGTCGTGACGAGGTTCAGACGCTGGGTCGTCGCCGCGAGCGCGGAGTCGTCCAGCGCGTTCGAGAATTGGAGCACTTGGTTGCGCGCGAGCACGAGCTCGCCGACCAGGTTCATCAGGCGGTCGAGCAGCCCGACGTCGACGCGGATGTTCGTGTCGGCGACTCCGGCGGTCCCGCGCGTTTCGTTCTGCGCGTGGAGCGCCTCGACGACCTCGCGGGAGTGGAGCGCCGCACGCTCGACGAGGATCTCGCCGAGCCGGCGGGGATCGCCCGAGCCCTGGGCGACGAGCGCCGCGTCGATGTCGGCCTGCGTGATCTTGCCCTGCGCGAGCAGGACCTGGCCGATCCGCTCCGATTCGCCGTCCGCGGCCTCGAGGTCGGCCTCTTCCACCGGTCCCGTCGGTTGGGAGGTTCCCGCGGCCGCGGCGGGAGCCGCTGATGAGGCCGTCGCCGCCGCGTCCGGCTTGGTCGCGGGTGCGGGAGTCGGTGCCGGTGTGATCTTCGGAAGGCCGCTCGGGACCTTCGCGACGCCATCACCGCCCTCCTGCAGCGCCGTCAACTTCTGGACGAGCTCGGTGTAGTCCCCGGCGCCGTCCGAGCCGCTGGCCTCGATCTCGGAGAGCATGCGTCGCACGGCGTCCACCATCGCGAGGAGCGCGGAGGTGATCGGGTCGTTGATGCGGAGCTTTCCATCGCGCAGGCGGGAGAGGAGGCTCTCGCCGACGTGCGCGACGGACTCGAGCTTCGAGTATCCGAGGAAGCCGCACGTTCCCTTGATCGTGTGGATCGTGCGGAAGATGCTCGCGAGCGTCTCCTTGTCCTCCGGCTTCTCTTCGAGCACGACCATCTCGGTGTCGAGTCGGTCGAGGTTCTCGTAGCTCTCGACGAGGAACTCTCGGATTGCTTCGTCCATCTCGCTCATGGGGTCTCCTGGTGGAGCGCGGGCACGCGGAATCGGACCGCCCGGGGTGGGCGGCTGCGTGCGCGGGGTGGAGGCGCTCCGATCGGCGATATCGTTTCGCGGCCGGGACCACTTGAGGCGCGACGGAAGTTCAAGGGCAAGATCACGGAGTCGTCACCCGTAGCCGCGCCCCGCGCGGAAGGGAGGCCTCGGTCTTGAATGGTCGAGCCGCTCCCTTCGCGTCCGACGTGCGCAGAAGAAAACCTGGGCGGGATCCAGCGCGGCGCGCGTCGTCGCGGCCCGCGACCGTGTTCCGAGCTCGAGCCGGTGCGGGGTGAAGCGCCTGTGCGCCGTGACAGTGAGGGACGAGAACGACGTGGGCCGAGCGAGGTGGCGCGAGCGAGGTGGCGCGAGCGAGGTGGCGCGCCCGACAGGACTCGAACCTGTGACCGGTGGTTTAGAAAACCACTGCTCTATCCAGCTGAGCTACGGGCGCGAAGGGCGGCGCGGGCGTGGGGGCCCGGGACGCATGCTGGTCGGGGAGATGGGATTTGAACCCACGACTCGCAGCACCCAAAGCTGCGCCTCTACCAGCTGAGGTACTCCCCGTCGAAGGCGGAGAGCGTAGCGAGGAGCGAGCGGAACGTGGAGATCCGGACCCGCTCGTTTTCAGGGCGCTCGCGCGACGGTAGCCTGTTGCGCTCTTCTGCGCGCGGCCCGAGTCGGCGCGGAGCACGGCGCCGCCGGGCTCCGAAGTCCCTCGCGGCGCGGCGCAGCCCTTCTCGGATCGGCACCTCCATGAAAATCCTCGTCGTCGGCTCCGGTGGTCGCGAGCACGCCCTGTGCTGGAAGATCGCCCAGTCCCCGCTCCAGCCCGAGCTCCTCTGTGCCCCCGGCAACGTGGGCACCGCGGAACTCGGACGCAACGTGGCGGTGGCCGCGAACGACGTCCCCGGGCTCGTGAAGCTCGCGCTCGCGGAGAAGGTCGACCTCGTCGTGATCGGCCCGGAGGAGCCGCTCGTGCTCGGCCTCGCCGACCAGCTGCGCGCCGCGGGCGTGCTCGCGTTCGGTCCGGGGGCCAAGGGGGCGCGGATCGAGGGCTCGAAGGCCTACTCGAAGGAGCTCCTCGAGCGCCACCGCATCCCGTGCGCAGCGGACCGGCGCTTCGACCGCTCGGGCACCGCGAAGAGCTACCTCGAGAGCTGCACGCAGTGGCCGCAGGTGGTCAAGGCGGACGGCCTCGCCGCGGGCAAGGGCGTCTTCATCTGCGCCGACGCGCGCGCTGCGTGCCAGGCCGTCGACGACCTGATGGAGAAGAAGTCGCTGGGCTCGGCGGGGCACCGCGTCGTCATCGAGGAGTTCCTCGGGGGCGAGGAAGCGAGCGTGCTCGCGATCACGGACGGGGAGACGATCCTGATCCTCGAGCCCGTTCAAGATCACAAGCGCGTCGGTGACGGCGACACCGGCCCGAACACGGGCGGCATGGGCATCTTCTCCCCGATCGCGAATCTGACGCGACGGCTCCAGCGCCAGATCGAACAGCGCGTGCTCGTCCCCACGGTGCACGCGTTGAAGCGCGAGGAGATCGAGTACCGCGGCACGCTGTTCACCGGCCTGATGATGACCGAGGCGGGACCGCGCGTGCTCGAGTTCAACGCGCGCTTCGGCGACCCCGAGACGGAAGCGCTGATGCGCCGCATGAAGAGCGACCTCGTTCCGATCCTCGTCGCGACGGCGAAGGGCGAGCTCGCCTCGATCGAACCGCCCGAGTGGGACGAGCAGCCGTGCGTCGGCGTCGTCCTCGCGGCCGAGGGGTATCCCGGCACGATCCGCAAGGGCGACGCGATCCGCGGGCTCGAGGACGCGGCGAAGGTCGAGGGCGTCGTCGTCTTCCACGCGGGCACGGCCCGCTCGCTGCGCGGCGACGTCGTCACCGCTGGCGGGCGCGTGCTGTGCGTCACCGCGGTCGGGAAGGACATGGAGGAGGCCCGCGCGCGCGCGTACGAGGCCTGCGACAAGATCCAGTACGACGGCAAGCTCCACCGGAAGGACATCGGCGTCAAGAAGCCGGCGCCGCTGCGCTCGCACGAACACCCCGAGGCGGAGGAGGGCGACGCGTACGTGCGCCGCCGTCCGCGCCCGCCGTTCGATCGCCCGTCGCGCGCCGGCGGGGGCGGGTTCGCGCGCGGCGGACCGCCACGCGGTCCGCGGGGACCGCGGCCGAACGCGTGACGTCGGAGCGCGGCGCGCGCTCCCCCGGAGCGTGTGGCGTGGCTTCGGTCCCGAGCCATGAGCGCGCTCCATCTGCGAGCTCCCGCGACGAGTTCCCGTTGCGAGCTCCCGTTGCGAGCTCCCGTTGCGAGGTCCCGTTGCGAGGTCCCGTTGCGAGGTCCCGTTGCGAGCTCAACGCGCGGGATCGGTGCACCGGCGCCGCGCCCGCGCTTGCGTCGCGCGCTCGCTTCGCCCATCCTGCTCCGCACCGCGCGAGTCGCGGACCCGCCGTGCGCCACACCGACATCCAGAAGCGCTTCGAGAGCTTCCTCAAGGAGCGCGAGCTCAAGCTCACGAACCCGCGGCGCCTGATCTTCGAGCGCGCGTTCGCCACGCACGAGCACTTCAGCGCCGAGGAGCTCTACGCCGCGCTCAAGGACGAGCCCGGCGAGAAGGTGTCGCGCGCGAGCGTCTACCGCACGCTGGCGCTTCTGCTCGAGGGCGGTTTCCTCGAAGCGCTCGACACGGGCGGGAGCGAGCTCAAGTACGAGCACGTGCTCGGCCACGAGCACCACGACCACATGCTCTGCCTCGACTGCGGCCGCATCGAGGAGTTCCACGACGAGCGCATCGAGGCGCTGCAGGAAGAGAACTGCAAGAAGCGCGGGTTCGAGCTCGTGAGCCACGACCTGCGCCTGCGCGGCTACTGCAAGGCGTGCGCGAAGAAGCGCGCGAAGTCGGCGAGCGTCGACTAGCGCGCCGGCGCGTCGCCCCGCGCCGGTTCGGCCTCGGGTCGGGGCGGCGCCTTCGCGATGAGCGCAGCCCGGCCCCGACGCAACGTCACGCGCGCTCGTTCGGCGGCGCGAGCGGGCACGAGCGGCTCGAGGAGCTGCACCACGTACGCGTGCTCGACTGGCGTGCCGAGCCCGTAGCGCGCGGGAAACACCCGTGGATCGCGGTATGTCCCGAACGCGAGGTCCATCAGCGGGCTCAGGTTCGCGAAGTTGACGCGCCCGCCGTGCTCGACCGCGTGGTGGGCGTGGTGCAGGCGCGGCGCGCCGAGAAGGTAGCGCAGCGGGCCTGGATCGAGCGCGCAGTTGGAGTGGATGAAGAGCGCCCACAGCCCGCGGAACGCGGCGAAGCCCGCAAGCGCCGGGAGCGGGACGCCGAGCACGATCAAGGGCAGGTTCTCGGTGAGGCGCGTAGCTAGGTTGTCGAGCGGGTGCTCGCGGTGCGCAGCGAGCCAGTCGAGGTGCTCCGACGTGTGGTGCACGCGGTGGAAGCGCCAGAGGAGCTCGAAGTGGTGCGACGCGCGGTGCATCCAGTAGATCGCGACGTCGGACACGAGGATCGCCAGCACGAGCTGCACGCCGATGGGAAGCGCGGCGACCGCCGCGCGGACGCTCGCGAGCGGGAGCGCGTCGACGTGGCGGTGCACGTACACGAGCGCCGCGACGACGGGCGACGTCCACAGGAGGTACTGCCCCAGGAAGAAGAGGAGGTCGGTGCCGATTCGCGGCCGAAGGACCGGCTGGCGTCGAGCGGGGAAGAGCCGCTCGAGCGGGAGGAACGCCACGGTGAGGAGCGCGAGCGCCTCGACGGACGTGACGAGGTCGCGCGCGCTCACGGCTGCTCCTGCGGCATCCACGCGGGCGCGATCACCTCGCCGTCGAGCCGGATCGACTTCGAGGAGTGGAGGTACGGGAGCGAAGGGGGCGCGGGCTGGAGCGGCGGAAGCAGGAGCGAGTTCTGCACGCGCACCTTCGAGGACGGCATGTACCCGTCGAACCCCTCCGGGAGTTGGTACGTCGGGTCGAACGTGGGGGACGCAGGGTGCGCTCTGGTTTCCTCGGCCGAGACGGTGCCCGGGGGGAGCCCTCCGAGCGTCGCGTCGGGCGTGCGGCCCGATCCCGCCGCTGGCGCTCGCTCGAGGGGCACGACCTCGACCGCAGCGGAAGTCGTCGGTGCGGAGCTCACTGCGCCGCGCGCGCCGAAGGCGTCGGCTTCGCGCTGCGCGCGGACCACGTAGAGCACTCCGATCGCGAGCGCGAAGAGTACGGCGACGGCACGGGCCGGGATGATCAGGGCGTTGAACGAGCGAGTCGACATGCCCGACCCGGAGCAACCCACGGACCGCGCCGCGAAGCACCCGCGGTTGGCCCCGCGAGCGCGCTCACCGGATCTCTTTGGGCACGGACGCGCATCCGATCGTGCGGCGCCGCACCCCGCCCGCCGTCACTTCTTCGCGCGCAGGTCCGCGAGCAGCTGGTCGTACACCTTGCGCGCGACCGCGTTGCCGCTGCGCAGGAAGGCGTGGCCGCTGACCTTGACCTCGCTCTTCTTCAAGTCGTAGGTCGAGCACTCGACGGTGATCTCGGTCTCCTCGATCTCGGTCGTCGCGCGCCGCCGCGTCTCGTCGATCGAGAGGGGACGCAGGCTGAGGTTCGACAGGGTCACCTTCGCCTGGGCCCACGCCGTCGCGCCGTCGACGTCGACCTGCGCGACGTACACGGCGTCGCCGGAGGTCGTCGAGTCGAACGGCAGGTCGCCGTGCGTGCGGCAGCCGACGACGAGGCCGCTCGCGGCGAGCGCGAGGGGAGCGAGGAGTGCGATGCGAACGAGATGCGAAGCCATGAATTCACCTTCCGATGCGAATCGGAATCGAGTCGAAACGAACCGCCCGGCGCGCGGCCGAGCTCGCGAAACGGACCAGCTCAGCGCTGGTTGCCCAGATCGGCGACGATCTTGTCGAAGACCATCTTCGCGATCTGGCCGTTGTTCACCATGTACTTCTTCGCGCTGACCCGGATCTCGCTCTTGTTGAGATCGTAGGTCGAGCACTCGACGGTCACCTTCGCGTCGTCGATCTCGGCCGTCGCCTTCATCGCCTCGTTGTCGACGGTGATCGGCTTCAGGCTCAGGTTCGAGAGCGTGACCTTGGTCTGGGCCCAGGTCGTGGCGCCGCTCGCGTTGAGCTGGCCGATGTAGACGGAGTTGTCGTTGGTCTCCTGGAGCAGGAGGCCGCCCGCGACGGCTCCGACGCCGATCGCGCAGGAACCGAGGCACGGAACGAGGAACAGAGCAGCAAGGAACGTCTTGCGCATGGAGGTCGAAAACAAACTCACGGCGTGGGTCACACGGGGACGCCCGCGGCCGCTTCCACCAGTCGGCGGTAGAACGAGAGCCCCTCACCCTCGTTCCGTTGCGGCAGGCGCGTCCAATGTGGATGGTTCCAGGGGGTCAAGTTGCGCTCGGGGTGCGGCATCAGACCCAGCACGCGGCCGGTCCGGTCACAGATGCCCGCGATGTCGTACACCGAGCCGTTCGGGTTGTCCGGGTAGGCGCCGCGTGCCGGGCTTCCGTCGACGCGGACGTAGCGCAGCACGATCTGCCGGTTCCCGATCAACCGCTGCAAGACCGTCTCGTCCCGCACGACGAAGCGACCTTCGCCGTGCGCGACCGGGACGGGCATCCGCTCGCCCGCGGCGAGCCAGGTGCAGGCGCTCGCTTCGGTGCGCAGGTGGACCCAGCGGCACTCGAAGCGGTTCGAGGCGTTGTCGTAGAGCGCGAGGTTGCGCTCGCTCGCGGCGCGCGCGCCGCTCGTCGCCTTCGGCTGCGTGAGGTCGAGCTCGAAGAGGCCCGACTCGACCAGGATCTGGAAGCCGTTGCACACGCCGAGGACGTAGCCCCCGCGCGCGACGAAGCGCTCCAGATGCGACGCGAGCCCGTGGCGCAGCTCGAGCCCGTACACGCGGCCCGCGGCGATGTCGTCGCCGTAGCTGAAGCCGCCGGGGAGCACGATCAGCGAGAACGCGTCGAGCCGCGCGGGCTCGGCGATCAGTCGCTTCAGGTGCATCACGGTCACTGACGCGCCGCTTTGCTCGAGCGCGAGCACGGTCTCCCGGTCGCAGTTCGTCCCCGCGGTGCGCAGGACGAGCGCGTTGGGCTTCGTGTTCGTGTTCGTGGACATCGGCGCGCGATTCGACACGGATGTGGTGCTCGAGCTCATCCTTGGAAACCTCCGCGGTGGGCGCGACGCAACTCCTCGACGTCGAGTTCGACGATCGGGACTGGACCACCGGAACGGATGACGAGCCGCGCGGAGTCCCGCACCGTGCCGACGCGCGTCACGGACAGACCTCGCACGAGCTCCTCGAACCGATTCGCCGACCCCTCCGCGACCTCGACGAGGAAACGTGTCGAGCTCTCTGCATACAACTTCACGGAGTCGGGATCCAAGCCCGCGCGGGGATTTTCGGTGGCTCCGACCGCGCGCTCGATCCCGATCGGCGCGAGGTCGAGCTCGAGCCCGAGCGTCCCCGCGAACGCCATCTCCGCCGCGGCGACGGCGAGCCCGCCCTCGGAGAGGTCGTGGCACGCGAGCACGGTCCCAGCGGCGATCGCCCGGTGGAGCGCGCGCAGGACCTGCGGCGCCTCGGCGAGGTCGGGGCGCGGCGCGCGGCCGCCCGCGAGCCCGAGGAGCCCGAGGTAGTGCGACCCGCCGAGCTCGACGCGTGTGCGTCCGACGAGGTAGACGCGCGAGCCCGCGCGCTTCAGGTCCATGCTGACGCAGCGCGCGACGTCCGGGACGTTCGCCATCGCCGTGATCAGCAGGGTGGGGGGGATCGCGAGCGTCGTGTCGCCGACGCGGTACTCGTTGTTCAGGCTGTCCTTCCCGGAGACGAACGGCGTCCCGTACGCGAGCGCGGCGCGCTTGCAGCCCTTCGAGGCGAGCACGAGCGCCCCGAGCCGGTCCTCCTTGTCGCAGTTGCCCCACGAGAAGTTGTCGAGGATCGCCGTGCGGTCGGGATCGCCGCCGACGGCGACGACGTTGCGCAGGGCTTCGTCGATCACCGCCTCGGCCATCGCGCCGGGGTCGAGCTCGCCGTAGCGCGGCGACGCGCCGCAGCCGATCGCGACGCCCTTGCGCGACGTGGCGAGCGGCTGGAGCACCGTTGCGTCGCCCGGCCCATCCATCTGGACGCCGACGAAGGGCTTCAGGACGGACATGCCCTGCACCTCGTGGTCGTACTGGCGCACGATCCACTCCTTGCTCGCGATGTCGGGCGCCGAGAGCAGCGCGAGCAGCGTCGCGGCGTGGCTCTTCGGCGCGGGACAGCCGGGGTCGGCGTGCTGCGGAGCCTTCCACGCAGCCTTGCGGACGGGCTTGGGCGTGCCCTCGTGGAGGAAGCGCATGTCGAGGTCGGCGACGCACTCGCCCGCGGAGCGGATCACGAGGCGTCCCGTGCCCGTGAACGTCCCGATCACGGTCGCCTCGACGTCCTCCTGGTCGAAGAGGGCCAGAAGCTCCTTCACGTGCTCCTGCGGGACCGCGAGCACCATGCGCTCCTGCGCCTCGCTGATCCAGATCTCCTCCGGCTGGAGGCCGGGGTACTTCAGCGGGACCTGTTCGAGCTCGACTTCGGCGCCCGTGTGCTCGCCCATCTCGCCGACGGCGGAGGATAGACCGCCCGCGCCGCAGTCCGTGATCGCGCGGTAGAGCTGCTTGTCGCGCGCCTGCAGCAGCGCGTCGAGCACGCGCTTCTCGGTGATCGCGTCGCCGATCTGCACCGCGGCGGAGGAGACCGTTTCCGAGTCCTCCGACAGCTCGATCGACGAGAACGTCGCGCCGTGGATGCCGTCGCGCCCCGTGCGGCCGCCCGCGACGACGATCGCGTCGCCCGGCTTCACTTCCTTCGTCGCCGCCCAGTGCGGCATGAGGCCGATCGTGCCGCAGTAGACGAGCGGGTTCGTCGTGTACGCCGGGTGGAACCACACGCCGCCGTTCACGGTCGGGATGCCCATGCGGTTCCCGTAGTCGCGCACCCCGGCGACGACGCCGCGCAGGATGCGACGCGGGTGCATGGCACCCTTGGGCACGTCCTCGCGCGCGAGATCCGGCGGCCCGACGAAGAAGCAGTCCGTGTTCGCGATCGGCTTCGCGCCGAGGCCGACGCCGAGCACGTCGCGGATCACGCCGCCCGCGCCGGTGCCCGCGCCGCCGTACGGATCGATCGCGCTCGGGTGGTTGTGCGTCTCGACCTTGATGCAGAGGTCGAAGCCCTGGTCGAACTCGACGACGCCCGCGTTGTCGTGGAAGACGCTGACGCACCAGGGCTTCGCGAGCTCGAGCGTCGCGGCCTTGATCGTCTGCTTGAGCAGGTTCTCGATGCGCTCGCCGTCCATCTCGACGACGCCGGTGACGGTCTTGTGCTTGCAGTGCTCGCTCCACGTCTGCGCGAGCGTCTCGAGCTCCGCTGTCGTCGGCGCGCGCTTCTGCGCGCGGTAGTGGGCCTGGATCGCGCGCATCTCGACCAAGTTCAGGGAGAGCGCGCCCTCGCGGCTGATCGCGAGCAGGCGCTCGTCGCCTCGAGTCGCACAACGGCACGGCACCACACCGTGGCGGGGGCGCGCGGCGGGCCGCGTGAAGGCGAGGCCCTCTTCCTCGATCGAGAGGTCCTCGATCGTCTCGTTCGCGAGCACGCGCCGGCCGATCTCGGCCAGCGTTTCGCGCGCGAGGCGCTCCGTCCCGACGAGCTCCCACGCGCGGAACGTCGTCACGAGGAAGTCGTCCGCGCGCGCGTCCGGCGCGAGGCCGGTGCGGTGGAGCGCGCGGCGCACCGTCAGCGCGATCGGGTCCATCACGCCGGGCTTTTTCGCGACGAGTACGCGCTGCACGCGGGCGTCCGTGCGCTCGGGCGCCGTCTTCGGTGCGACGATGCGCGGCAGGTCGAGCACGGGATCGGCGAAGAGTTCGCGCACGATCGCGTCGACGGCCGCGCGCGTGAGCGTCGCGGGCAGGAGGAACCCGCGCCCGGCGCGCGCGCGCTCGAGCTTCGCCGCGCCGAGCTCGCGCACCGCGGCGAGGAGGTGGTTCCCCTCGGGGTCGTCGATGCCGTCCTTGCGGAAGACCTCGACGCGCCAGGCGTCGGGCAGGGTCGTGGAGCGGGTCGAGGACGAGGAGAGCGCGGTGGCGGCCATGGGGTCTCTCGAGCGGTTGCCGAGGGGCGGAGAAGCGCGGGATTCTAGCGGCGGAAGGGCCTCGGCCCAACGGGTTCCGAGCGCGCGCCGCCGTCCGGGTGGAGCGCGCGTCCGCGCCTCCGAGGGCGCCCGCGGAGCCGAGCCCGGTGCCGTGGCGCTCGCTGAGGGCGGCTTGCGCCCGGCGCCGACCGCGGCTGGGCTCGTTCGTCCGCACGGGGGCCGCGCGCGTGCGCACGATCGCGCCTGTTCGCGCGCGCGGACGCCCGCTACCCTCTGCGCGTCCCGACCGAAGGAGACCCGACTTGGCCGACACCTCGCGCCCCAGGAACGACACGACCTCCGCCGGCATGGCCTTCGAGCGCCCGATCAAGGAGCTCGAGGCCCAGCTCTCGGAGCTCGAAGCCCTCTCGACGCGCACGAACCTCGACCTCGCCGGCGAGATCCGCGCGCTGAAGGAGCGCCTGCAGGAGGAGATCCAGAAGACCTACTCCGACCTCTCGCCCTGGGAGCGCGTCAGCGTCGCCCGCCACACGGACCGCCCGGTCGCGTCCGACTACATCGAGAAGCTCTGCGACGACTTCTTCGAGCTCCACGGCGACAAGGTCTTCGGGGACGACAAGGCGATCGTCACGGGCCTCGCCCGCATGGGCGAGCGCCGCTTCCTGCTCGTGGCGCACCGGAAGGGCCGGACGACCAAGGAGCGCATGGCGTACAACTTCGGGTGCGCGCACCCGGAGGGCTACCGCAAGGCGCTGCGCAAGATGCGTCTCGCCGAGAAGCTCGGCCTCCCGATCGTCACCTTGATCAACACGCCCGGCGCCTACCCCGGCATCGGCGCGGAGGAGCGCGGCCAGGCGACCGCGATCGCCGAGAACATCCTCGGCATGTTCTCCCTGCGCGTCCCCATCCTCGTCATCGTCATCGGCGAGGGCGGCTCCGGGGGCGCGCTCGGGATCGGCGTCGGCGACCGGGTCTTCATGCTCGAGCACGCCTACTACTCGGTGATCTCGCCCGAGGGGTGCGCCGCGATCCTGTGGAAGGACGGCGAGCGCTCCCCCGACGCCGCCCAGGCGCTGAAGCTGACCGCCCCCGACCTGCTCCAACTCGGCCTGATCGACGGCGTGATCCAGGAGCCTCCCGGGGGGGCGCACCGGAATCCCCAGGTCGCGCTCGACAACGTCCGCCGGACCATCTTGGAGGAGCTCGCGGCCCTGGAACGCCTTTCCGTCGCGGACCTGCTCGCGCGTCGGCGGGCGAAGTTCCGGCACGTCGGGGAGATCCCCGGGCGGTTCCCGCGCCTGGACTGAGGACTCGCTCCAACGCCGGCGGGGCGGGCCCGTAGGTCCGCGCGGCCTCGAACGAGGCCCTCCTCATGCGCTCCTCGCGTGATTCCGCCGTGCTCCGCGACTCGATCGATCCCCCCGGCTCGACTCGCTCCTCGTCCTACGCTCCGCCGCAAGGCGCTGGGTACACTCGGGGACGCAGGGACGTCGGCATGGGACTCGACCAGGAACGCGGCGCGCCGGACGAGGCGCGGGGGAAGGCTCGGGCGCGCGCGTTCGACGAACAGCTCTCGGCCGACGCGCTGCGCGAGCGCGAGCTCGACCACGACCTGATCCGCCGCGCGCAGCAGGGCGAGGAGTTCGCCTTCTCGGAGCTCGTCCGCCGGCACCAGCAGCGCGCCTGGCGCGTCGCCCGCAACCTCGTGCCGAGCGACGAGGACGCCCAGGACCTGGCGCAGGAGGCCTTCCTCCGCGTCTTCCGCAACCTCGCGAGCTTCGACTTCGAGCACGACTTCACGACGTGGCTCTACCGCATCGTGACGAACCTCGCGATCGACCACCTCCGCAAGCGACGCCCCGTGCAGAGCACGACCGTGCGCGACGACGCGGACGAGACGAGCGAGCTCGAGCTGGTCGACGCGCGCGTCGAGCGCCCGTCGGACGGACTCGAGCGCGCCGAGCTCGCGCAGGACGTGCGCGACGTGCTCGCGACGCTCGCGCCGCACTTCCAGTCCGTGCTCGTGCTGCGCGAGATCGAGGGGTTGCCCTGCAACGAGATCGCGAAGATCGTCGGCGCGACCCACGTGACCGTTCGCTGGCGCCTGCACCGCGGGCGCAAGCTGTTCCAGGAGGAGTGGGAGCGACGCGCGCGTTGGACCGACCAGACCGGCGGCAGCACGTACGGCGCCGAGACCGTGGACGAAGACCGCGACGACGAACCCTCCGAAAGGGACGAGGGTTGACCATGGACCGCAACGCTGAACTCTGCTCTCGGTTCGAAAACGACCTGCCGCTCTACGTCGGTGGGGAGCTCGACCCGACCACCGCGCGCGACCTCGCGCGCCACCTCGAAGGCTGCCCGGCCTGTCGCGACCTCGAGCGCCGCTCGCGCGCCGCGCACCAGAGCCTCGTCGGCGAGCTCACGGCCGTCGCGGGCGACTCTGGACCCGACTTGTGGCCCGGACTGCGGGCGCAACTCGTGCGAGAGGGCCTGATCCAACCCGTCGCCGCAGCGCCGGTCGTCGCGTCGCCCCGCCGCGCCGTGTCGCCCCGCCGCGCCGTGTCGCCCCGCCGCGCCGTGTCGAGCGGTTGGTGGCTCGCCGCCGCCGCCGTGCTCGCGCTATTCGGCGCCTGGGCCGCGCGCAACTGGATGCAGTCTGCGGGCCACTCGGGGGCGGACTCCGGCCTCGTCGACAGCGGCGAGCGCGGCCGCCGGTCGCAGCCGATCGTCGCGCAGCCCGTCTCCGACGGGCGGCTGCGGCAGCTCAGCGAGAGCGAGCCGTCCCTGCAGGACGGGGCCGCGACGCTGGGCGCGGGCGAGGAGCTGAACCCGCTCCTCCTGCCCCGCGGCGCGCACCGCGACACCCCCGCTGGTTTGATCCAGGTCCGCCCAGGCTGGTGATCCCCGCCCCGGTGCGCGGCGCGTCGAGGCGTCCGCGCGCTCGTCGAATCCGGCGCGGCGCCGAACGCGCCGCGCCGTGTCCAACACGAAGACAGCGAGCGAGGCGCTCGCGAGGTGTGCCGTGATGACGAAGTCGAACTGGTTCGCGCTGGCCGTGGTCCCCGCCCTGGCCGTGGCGCTGGTCCCGCAGGCGGGGAAGGCCCAGGACGAGCGCGCTCCGAAGCGCGAGCGCCTCGTGCGCGTCGCCGAAGGCGCGGATCCGGCCGAGCGCACGGCGCGCGAGACGGACGAAGCGCGTGCGTTCGACCGCAACGCGTGGAAGGCGAAGCTCGGGAACCGCGATCTCGCCGCGCGCGAGCGGGACTTCGACACGCTGCTCGAGCTCGCGCGCCGTGATGGCGCCGCGCGCGAGGCGCTCGAAGCGTGGTCTCAGGACGACGCCGCGGGCGAGCTCGCGTGGACGAGCCGCCTCGCGCTCCGCGAGCTCGGTCCCGCGCGGCGTGCGGGCGGCGGCGGGTGGTGGCAGCGCACGACACCGCGGTCGTTCGCCGGGCCGGACTTCGAAGCTCTCCAGCGCCAGATGGACGATCTCCACCGCCAGTTCGGCGGCATGGACGACCTGTTCGGCGACCTGCAGCGTCGCATGGACTCGCTCTTCCAACGCGGCGCGCCGGGCCTCGCTCCGGGCGTGCCGGGCCGCGTCGACTCGCACTCGTCGTTCTCGCTGCGCTCGGGGCCCGACGGCGTCGAGGTCGAGGTCGAGGACGGCCAGGGCGACGAGCGCCACACGCAGACGTACAAGGCGGAGTCGCTCGAGGAGCTCCTCGAGCAGCATCCCGAGCTCAAGGACCGCATCCAAGGCGACGGTCAGGGCTTCCTGTTCGGCGGCCCCGGCGGCGCGCCGCGCGCTCGGTCGTTCGGGTTCACGACGCCGTTCGGCGGCGGGGCGCGGACGCTGACGCCGGGCGCCGAGCCGCCGCGCCTCGGCCTCCAGTGCCGGCCGCCGACCGAAGACGAGGCGAAGGAGCTCGGGCTCGAGGCGGGCGTCGGCCTGCGCACGAGCGAAGTCGTGGCCGGCTCGCTCGCCGAGCGACTCGGCATCCGCGCGGGGGACGTGCTCGTGGAGCTCGACGGAACCGTGGTGAAGGATCGCGAGACGGTCGCCGAGGTGCTGCGGGCCCGCAAGCCCGGCGACGAGCTGCGCGCGACGATCGTCGACGCGAAGGGCAAGCGCCGCACGCTCACCTACGTGCAGAAGCTCGAGCGGGGCCACGACGCGCAGCCCGGAGACGGCGCGCGCTTCTGAGCCGACGCTCGAGCGTGAGCTCGAACTCGCGCGCCGTGCGGATCGCTCCGCGCGGCGCGCGTGCGTTTGCGCGCTCGTGGGTCAACCGCGGCGCGGGGTCGCGCGTCGCACGACGTGCAGGAGCGCGATCCACGCGACGAGCTCGATCGCGCGCGCGAGCGTCGCGGACGAGAGCCGCGAGCCCCAGCCCGCGTAGACGTCGAGGTACGCGAGCGAGTCGGCGTGCGCGAGCTCGGCCCGCGGCACGGGCAGGAGCACGCCCACGCGGTTGAAGACGCCGAGCGCGACGAGCGCGAGCACGAGCTCCGCGCGCCCGATCGGACGCTCCTCGGCCGTCGCGAACGCGGCGAGCACGGCGAGCTGCACGGGCAGCCCGTAGCTCACGAAGGTGCTCACGTTCGTTCCGCCGTAGAGCGTGAGGAGCAGCACGAGCCCGAGCGCGAGCCCCCACGGCGCGGCCGCGCGGATCGGGCCCGCGCGCCACGCGCGCCAGCGTTCGTGCGTGACGAGCAGCAGGCACGGCAGGAAGTAGCTCGCGACGGAGAAGACGACGTTCACGTCGCGCTCCCAGCGGAGGGGCACCCACCTGAGGTAGATCCAGACGTTCTCGAGGCTCGACAGGTCGACGAACTGCTGCGAGCGTTCGACGGGGATCGCCGCGCGCAGCCCGAGGAAGACGAAGGCCGTCGCGAGCACGACGAGCCCGGCGCGGCCGAAGCGCCGCTCGCGCGCGGCCTGCCACGCGAGCACGCCGAGCGGCACGAGCAGGAACTCCTTGAAGGCGAGCCCCACGAGCGCGACGGCGAGCGCCGCGGCGAAGCGCCGGCGCGCGATCGCCAGGAGCGCGCCGAGCAGGAACGGGTACGCGCCCGCGTCCACCAGCGTCGGGAAGAAGAGCGGCAGCTTCAGGTGGAAGAACGACAAGGCGACGACGGCCTGGAGCCCGAGCGCCGCGCCGGCCGCGAGGCTGAGCGCGCGGGCGAAGCGCCACGCGAGGAACAGCGTTGCGACGAGCGCCGTGCGCGTCACAACGTCGAAGCCGACGAGCACGTCGACGCCGAGGAGCCCCGCGACGGCGCGCGCGAGGAGCGGGACGCCGGGACGGTACGCGAACGGCGCTACGAGGTGCTCGTTCCCGGCGAGACCGTTCTGCGCGACGTCCACGTACGAGACGGCGTCCCACAAGGGCGGCGTCCCGTTCGTGACGAGGTCGACGCCGAGCACCCAGAGCGCCGCGACGAGGAGCGCGACGCCCGTCTCGCGCCCCGTCGGCACCGACTCGGTCGCGGTCGATCGCGGGCTCACGCGCTCACGCGGCTCCGTGCGGCGCACGAGCCGGGCCGTCGCCGCGCTGGGGGATCACGAGCGCCACGTCGGCGTCACGGCGCGCGCGCGGTGCGCAGCGCCTCTTCGCATTCGCGCCGCAGGTTCCAGGCGCGGCGCACGTCGGGGTGGTCGAACGGCTGCGTCGAGAGGCGCAGGAACGTGTCGAGGTCCTGGATCGCTCGGTCGTGCTTGTGCTGCGCCTTTCGCAGTTCGGCGCGGCGTCCGTAGAACTCGGGCTGCTCGGGGTCGAGCTCGATCGCCTGCGTGACGTGCGCCTCGGCCTCGGAGTCGCGCTGCAGCTCGTGGAGCAGCACGGACGCCGTCAGGTGCGTCTTCGCCTGCAGCTCCGAGTACTGCTTCACGAAGTTGCGAAAGCGCGCCTCCTCGTCGGCGGACATGTCGGGGCGGACCATCTGCTTCTTCCAGAAGTCGAGATCGACCTGCGTCGCCGTGATCAGCTTCTCGGCCCAGCCCAGGCTCGCGACCTGATCGCCCAGGAGCCCGTGCACGCGCGCGAGCCCGTTCATCGCGTCCGTGTCCTGTTCGTGCTCTTGGATCACGCGCTCGTAGCGCGCGACGGACTCGCGCCACGCCTTGCGCGCGGCCTCGCGCAGCTCGACGACGCGCTGTTTCGGGTCGGCGGCTTCGGTGACCCGTTGACCGCTCTCGATCGCGTCCGCGGCCTCGTCGTAGGCGAGGCCCTTGCGCTCGAGCGCGATCGCGAGGCACAGGCGCACCTGGTAGTCGCCCTCGTTCTCGACCTTGGTGAGCAGGCTCTCCGCGCGCAGCACGTCCTCGGGTCGGCCGCGCTTGATGAGCACCTTCGCGCTCAGGAGCTTGAGCTTGACGTTCTTCTCGTCGAGCTCGAGGCCCTTCCGCGTCTGGCCCTCGGCGCGGTCGAGCTCGCCCATGGCGAGGTACTGCTGCGCGAGCTCCGTGTGGTTCTCGATCAGCTTCTGCTTGTCCTTCGCGCTGTAGCCGCTCGAGTTGCAGGCGGCGAGCACGAGCGTCGCCGAGGCGAGGAGGATGGGGAGGGGACGCGGCATGGTGCGCCTTTCGTCGGTCGTAGGAACGGGGGCAGAGGATAGCGCCGCGAGCGGGCGACGCGCGCGCTACTCCGACTCGGAGCCGCCCGGCGGGCGGTGGGAGCCCAATAACCGCTGCAGTCGCTCGGGTTGCAGGCGCAGCTCGAGGATCTTCCCGCCGGAAAGAGTCACGAGGCCCGCCTTGGCGCCGCGCGGCTTGTGGACCTCCTTCTGGCGCGCCACGTGGACGCGCGCACGCCCTGCGCCGCGCAGGGGCGAGAAGTGGACCGCGAGGTGCGCGGCGTCGACGAGCTCGTCGGGGTCGGGCTCCTTCCCGCGCTCGTCGATGCGGAGCACGACGTGGCTGCCCGGCGTGTCCGCCGTGTGGAGCCAGAGGTCGTTGCCGCGGGCGTGCTTGAACGTCAGCGCGTCGTTGTCCTTCGCGTTGCGCCCGACGCGGATCTCGGAGCCGCGCGCGCCCTGGAAGCTCTTGTAGGGGACGCGCGGAGCCGGCGCCTTGGGTTTGCGGTCCGCCGGCACGGCGGTCTGCGCGGGTTCGAGGAGGCCGCGCTCGACGGCGTCGGCCTCGACGGAGGCGGGGTCGGCGTCGGCGAGCCGCGCCTCGAGCGCCTCGAGCGCCGCGACCTTCCCGCGCGCGAGCGCGAGCTCGGCGTCGACCGCCTGCAGCGCGCGCTCGAGCTTCTTCGCGCGGTCGAAGAAGCGTTCGAGGTTCTCGTGCGGCGAGAGCTTCGCCTCGAGCGCGATGCGCCGCTTCGCTCCGTCGCCCGCGAAGAAGTCGTCGACCTCGATCGACGTCATGCCGCGCGCGAGCTCGTGGAGGTGCGCCTTGAGCAGCTCACCCTCCTCGCGCACGCGCTCGAAGTCGCGGCTCGCGCCGAGGCGCTGCTCGAGCCCGCGCACGAGCGAGCGCGCGCGCTCGAGCTTGCGCGCGAGGCGCTCGGCGACGCGCTTCGTCTCGCGCGCGGTGCGCGCCTCGCGCGCCTGCGCGCCGAGCGCCGCTTCGACGAGCCACGAGAGCGGCGCGGCGGTCTCGCGGGCGGGTGCGAGCGCGCGCAGCGCCAGCCAGGGATCCGCCGGTGCGGTCGGGGCGGCGTCCGGACCGGCGAGCGTGGGGGAGCCGACCTTCGCGGGGTCGCCGGAGGGCGGTGTGGCGGCGCGCCCACCCGAGCGGGACGCTTTCGCGGGCGCGCTCCACGCCTTGCCGACGACGAGGCGCGCGTCGCGCTTCCCCTCGGGGGGCGGCACGAGCAGGTCGAGCACGAGGTCGCCGCGGCCGAGCAGCACGAGGTTCGCGTGCCGACCGAACAGCTCGAGCACGAGCGCGCGCCGTTCGCCGACGGGCGTGTCGCGCCATTCGACGAGCGCGATGCGGTCGCCGGCGACGGGCGTGCACTCGACGAAGGTCGCGCCGACGAGCTCGGCCGCGAGCCGGCGGAAGAACGGCCCGAGCGGGCCGTCGTGGCGCTCCGTGCGCTCGTGCTGCGCGTGGAGGCGAGGTGCCTCCGGGTCGGCGGAGAGCCGCACGCGCCGCACACCGCGCTCGCCGTCCTGCTCGAGCACGAGCACGACGTCCGCGGGCGGCAGCGCCACGAGCTCCTTCAGGCGTGCGCCGCGCGCGAGGGTCTGGATCTCGCGCGCGAGCGCCGCCACCTGCGCGGCGTCGAGGTTCAGGCGAGCTCTTCCTGCACGCTGTAGATCCACTCGAGCGCGGGCTGCGTCCACTCGCAGAGCTCCGTCGCGTCGGAGAAGAACAGCGCGAGCTCCTTCTTCGCCGCTTCGGGGCTGTCCGAGCCGTGCACGAGGTTGTTCGAGAAGCTCATGCCGAGGTCGCCGCGGATCGTGCCCGGCTCGGCCTGGCGCGAGTTCGTCTTGCCGATGAGCTTGCGCATCACCTCGATCGCTTCCTTGCCTTCGATCGCGATCGCGACGACGGGGCCGCTCGTCATGAACTGCACGAGCTTCGGATAGAAGGGGCGCTCCTTGTGCACCGAGTAGTGCTCCTCGACGAGCTTCCTCGGGAACTGGCGCAGCTTGAGGCCGACGATCTGGAGGCCCTTCTTCTCGATGCGTTGGAGGATCTCGCCGATCAGACCGCGTTGGACGGCGTCGGGCTTCAGGAGGATGAGCGTGCGTTCGAGCATGGTGTTCTTCGGAGCGGCGCGGCGCGCGGCCGCGCTCGTGGGGGATTGGGGCGCCGCTCGCGCGGCGACCGCGGTGGCCGCCGCGAGGGGCGCGGCGGAGAAAAAGCGCAGGAGTCTACCGAGGCCGCGGAGGCGACTCCATGCCGCTCCGAGCGCAGGCGACCTCCCGCCCGAGGTCGCGGGCCGTGCGCCCTTTTTTTTGGCGCCGTCGTTGACCTCCGGGTCGTCCTCCCTACACTCTTCGCCCCATCGATCCCGGAAGGCCCGCGCGGTCTTCCGTCGTTCTCGAAGAACCCCTCCTGGAGCGAATCGGTCGCGCGCGCCGCGGTCCGAGCGCATCCGCTCTCCGATCCGAAACCGCACGTCCCCGCGATGGCGTCGAGCCCTTCTCCCGGCCGCGAGCCGAGCCCGAAGCGCGCGCCCGCGCAGGGCGAGCTCACGCGCGAGTTCACGCGCTACGCCGGGCTGGGCTTCCAGTTCGTCGCTGCGCTCGGCGTGTTCGGACTCCTCGGCGGATGGCTGGACTCACGGCTCGGTACGCGGCCCTGGCTGCTCGTCGTCGGCATCTTTGTCGGCGCGGCACTCGGCTTCTACTCGCTCTTGAAGGCCATCCCCTCTGGTTCGCGTGCTCCGCGCTCCGGTCCGCCGGACGACGAAGCCCGCACGCCTCCCACCCGCTGAGCCCCCGTCCCTCGCACGCGTCGTGACCCGCACCACCGTCCTCACGCTGCTGCTCCTCGCCGCTGCCGGCCTCGTCGCCTGGCAGCTCGGCGGGTCCGTGGGCGCGGGCGTGCTCGCGGGGTTCCTCGTCGGCGCGTCGTTCACGGGCCTCGCGCTCGCGTGGCAGCGCCACCACCTCGTGCACCGTCCGCAGCGCGCGCTGCAGTCGGTGGTCGAGGGCTTCCTCTTCAAGCTGCTCGTGCTCCTCATGGCCGCGTTCGCGCTGCGCTACATCCCCGCCGCAGCGGCGATCTTCGACTGGAGGAGCTTCCTCGTCGCCTTCGCCGCGGCCGCCTTCGCGCTCCTCGCGATGGGCACCGCGGACAATCTGCGTCACGTCAAGGAGCGACGCGCATGAGCTTCGGTCAGGCCCTCGGCACGTTGTTCTCCAGCGTGCGCTTCTGGATCGTGCTCCTCGTCGTGGGCGGCGCGTGCGCGTTCACCGCGCAGTACGCCGAGCACCACACGAACGAGAACGTCTTCCAGCTCCTCTACATGCACTTGATGCCGGCGAAGCTCGTCGGCGGTCATGGCGAGCACGCTGCAGCGCTCCTCGCGTTCGACCTGCCCGCCGGCTGGACGCTGTTCGACATGGACGTCGCGAAGCCGGGCGTG
The DNA here is from genome assembly GCA_016714045.1 of Planctomycetota bacterium. GTDB lineage: Bacteria > Planctomycetota > UBA1135 > UBA1135 > JADJNY01. The sequence continues at coordinate 456,969 of JADJNY010000005.1, forward strand.
CAGCTCGTCGCGACGAACCTCCAGGTCTTCCAGCTCGCCGCGGTGCTCCTGATCTTTGTCTGCTTCTCGGGCGTCTCGAGCTACCTGCGCACCGGCCAGGGCGACTGGCTCACGCGCATCTTCGCGGGCTTCGCGCTCTGGGTGCGCGACGAGATGGTCGTCGCGACGCTCGGCAAGGAAGTGGGGCGCAAGCTCACGCCGTCCTTCCTCACGCTGTTCTTCTTCATCCTGTTCATGAACCTGATGGGGCTCGTGCCGCACTCCGCGACCGCGACCGCCAGCATCTTCGTGACGGGGGCGCTCGCCGTCGTGACCTTCGTGTCCATGATCGGCGGCGGTATGGTCGCGCAGGGGCCGTTCGCGTTCTGGAAGAACCTCGTGCCGCACGTGCCGATCGCGATCTGGCCCCTGATGCTCGTCGTCGAGCTCGCGGGCCTCGTGATCAAGCCGTTCGCGTTGATGATCCGTCTCTTCGCGAACATGACGGGTGGGCACATGGTCGTGCTCTCCTTCATGGGCCTGATCTTCTACTTCGCCGCGAGCGCTTCGCCGGCCGTCGGCTGGGCCGCGTCGCCCGTCGCGCTCGGCTTCGCGATCTTCATCATGATCATCGAGTCGTTCGTCGCGCTCTTGCAGGCCTACATCTTCACGCAGCTCACGATCCTCTTCGTGGGCGCATCGATCCATCCCGAGCACTGAGCGCCGCTCGCGCTCGGGACCACCAGAGAACCACCGGACTAGTAACCCCAAACCCGCGCGACGGCCCCGAGCCCGAGCGCATCGAGGAGACCCATTTCATGAACGTTCCCCCCGTCGAAGAGTCGCTCGCGATCGCCAAGATGGGCGCCGGCATCGGTGCCGGTCTCGTCGCCATCGGCGTCGGCATGGGCATCGGCAAGATCGGCGGCGCGGCCGCCGAAGGCATCGCCCGCCAGCCGGAAGCGCAGGGCGACATCCGCGGCGCCGCGATTCTTCTCGCCGCGCTCATCGAAGGCGTCGGCCTCTTCGGCCTCGTCATCACGCTGCTCATCGCGATCGCCTGAGCCGCACCCCGCCGGAGGCGCGGCTCCTCGCGGGCCGCGCTCCGGTGCGCGGACGGTCGCGCTCGAACGCGACCGCCGTTTCCCCCGATCGATTCCTTCGGCACGCACCGCGACGCCCGTCGACAGGCCAAGAGCCATGCACACGTTCCTCAACCTCGCGCTCCTCTCGGAAGGCGAAGGCGGGTTCAACCCGCTCGACCCGCACGGGATCGGCATCGCCTTCTGGACCTGGCTGATCTTCCTCCTCTCGCTGCCCTTCATCTGGAAGGTCGTGATGGGGCCGGTCACCAAGGCGCTCGAAGCGCGCGACGACCAGGCCGCCAAGGCCATCGTCGCCGCCGAGGACGCGAAGAAGGGCGCCGAGTCGGCGCGCGCCGAGGTCGAGACGAAGCTCGCCGAGGCGAACCGGCAAGCCGCGCAGATCGTCGAGGAAGCGCGTCTGCGCGCCGAATCGCGCGACAAGCAGCTCGCCGAGCAGGCGAAGAAGGAAGCCGCTGCGATGCTCGAACGCGCGCGCTCCGAGATCCGGGCCGAGCAAGAGAAGGCCGTCTCCGCGATCCGTCGCGAAGTGGTCGACCTTTCGCTCAACGCCGCGGGCACCGTGATCAAGCGCAAGATCGACGCCACGGACGACCGCCGGCTCGTCGAAGAACTCGTCGCGTCGGTCAAGGACGGCCGGTCGTGATCGTCGACGCCGTCACGCTGCGCTGGGCCGAAGCACTCTACGGCCTCGCGAAGAAGCAGGGCGCGCTCGGCGCCGTGCAGGCGGACGTGGCGCGCTTCGCCTCGGCGCTCGGCGCTCCGGGCGGCGGCGAGATCTTCGAGCCGCGGCTCGACCGCGCGCAGCGCCGATCGCTCGCCCTCGCGAAGGCAGCGGGAGCGCACGTGCTCCTCCTGAACTTCGTCCAACTCGCCTTCGACCGCCGGCGCGAGGAGGTGCTCCGCTCCCTCGGGCGGGCCTTCCTGCGCCTCGCGAACCAGGAGAGCGGGATCGTCGAAGGCGTCGTCGAGAGCGCGCGCCCGCTCGGCTCGGCCGAACAGGACGCGCTCGCGCGCCAGGTCGGCCTCGTGCTCGGCAAGCAAGTCAAGCTCGAGAACAAGGTCGTTCCCGAGCTGGTCGGCGGCGTCCGCGTGACGGCCGCGAACCGCATGATCGATTGGTCGGTGCAAGGACGCCTCGACGCGCTGCGCCGCCGGATGATGGAGGCGCCGCTCGGCGTCTCCGCTCGCACCTGAGAGATCTCCAACCTCGAACGCACAGAACCAGGACTGCCATGGACCTCCGCCCCGCAGAAGTCACTTCGATCCTCGAGAAGGAGATCGCCTCGTACAAAGGCGAGAAGAGCCTCCAGAGCGTCGGCACCGTGCTCACCGTCGGCGACGGCGTCGCGCGCGTGTACGGTCTCGACGACTGCATGATGAACGAGCTGCTCGAGTTCCCGGGCGGCGTGCGCGGTGTCGCGCTCAACCTCGAGGAGGACAACGTCGGTTGCGTGCTCCTCGGCGACGCGACCAAGGTCAAGGAAGGCGACCCCGTCCGCACGACGGGCCGCGTCATCTCCGTGCCGACGGGCAACCAGCTCCTCGGCCGCGTCGTGAACGCGCTCGGTGACCCGGTCGACGGACGCGGTCCGCTCGGCACGACGGACGCCGACCTGCGCACGATCGAGTCGCCGGCGCCGTCGGTCGTGGAGCGCGAGCCCGTGAAGGAGCCGCTCCAGACCGGCCTCAAGGCCATCGACGCGATGATCCCGATCGGCCGCGGTCAGCGCGAGCTGATCATCGGCGACCGCCAGACCGGGAAGACGGCGCTCCTGATCGACACGTTCATCGCGCAGAAGGTCACCGGCGGCGGCGACCCGAAGCACCCCGAGCAGGTGATCTGCGTGTACGTCGCGATGGGCCAGAAGCAGTCGACGATCGTCGACGTCGTGCGCAAGCTCGAGCAGGCCGGCGCGATGGCGTACACGATCGTGGTGTCCGCCTCGGCGAACGACGAGGCCTCGATGCAGTACCTCGCCGCGTACACCGGCGTCACGATGGCCGAGCGCTTCCGCGACGAAGGCCGCCACGTCGTCATCGGCTACGACGACTTGTACAAGCAGGCGCTCGCGTACCGCCAGGTCATGCTGCTCCTGCGCCGTCCGCCGGGCCGCGAGGCGTTCCCGGGCGACGTCTTCAACCTGCACAGCCGTCTGCTCGAGCGCGCGGCGAAGATCTCCCGCGACGCCCCGAAGATCAACAAGCGCTTCGTCAAGGGCGGCGGTTCGATCACGGCGCTGCCGATCGTCGAAACGCAGGAAGGCGACGTCGCCGCGTACATCCCGACCAACGTGATCTCGATCACGGACGGCCAGATCTTCCTCGAGTCCGCGTTGTTCAACTCGGGCATCAAGCCCGCCGTGAACGCCGGCATCTCGGTCTCGCGCGTCGGTGGCTCGGCGCAGATCAGCGCGATGAAGGATAAGACGGTCGCCGGCGGTTTGCGCCTCGGCCTCGCGTCCTATCGCGCGCTCGCGGCCTTCGCGCAGTTCGGCAGCGACCTCGACAAGGCGACGCAGCAGGAGCTCACGCGCGGCGAGCGCTTGACCGAGCTCCTGAAGCAGGGCCAGTACCAGCCGATCCCCGTCGAGGAGCAGATCCAGATCATCTACGCCGGCACGTCGGGCGGCCTCGACGACTTCCCCGCGAAGAAGGTCGTCGAGTTCGAGAAGGCGTTCCTCGCGTACATGAAGGACCGCCATCCGGAGGTCGGCGAGGAGATTCGTACGACGAAGAAGCTGTCGGACAAGGCCAAGGCGACGCTCGCCACGGCGATCGCGACGGTGAAGGCGCAGCTCAATCCGCCGTCGGCGAAGAAGTGACCGCGCGTCCCTGAACCCACCTCGAAGACGCACCCCAAGGCGACCTCCGGAACTCCACGATGGCCTCCATTCGCGAACTGCGCAGCCGCATCAAATCGGTCGGCAGCATCCGCCAGATCACGCGCGCCATGGAGATGGTCGCGACGACGAAGCTGCGCCGCTTCCAAGAGCGCGCGGTCGCGTCGCGGCCGTATTCGCAGGAGGTCACCGGCATGGTGACGCGCCTCGCCGGCATGCTCGGCGAGGACGTGGGGGACCGGCCGCTCTTCCAGAAGGGCGCGGGCTCGCGCACGCTGATCCTGCTCGTCACGTCGGACCGCGGGCTCTGCGGCGCGTACAACTCGAACGTGTTCCGCGTGCTCGAGACGTGGCTGAAGGAGCATCCCGGCCGCGAGGTCGACTACTACGTGTACGGCCGAAAGGGCTACCAGTACCTGACGCGCCGCGGCCGCGAGGTCGAGCGCTTCCTCGTCGAGCCGCCGCTCGAGCAGACGGACTACCGCGCCGCCGCGCGCGCCGCACGCCTGTGCTCCGAGGCGTTCCTCACGGGCAAGTACTCGGACGTGGTCGTGCTCTACACGGCCTTCGAGTCCGTCGTGCGCTACGTGCCCAAGGTCGTGCCGTTCCTCCCGATCGAGGCGGGCACGATGCAGGGCGAGGGCGGAGGCAAGACGGGCGGCGACCTGATCCTCGAGCCGGACGCGAGCACGATCTTCGACCGGCTCGTGCCGCGCTACCTCGAGACGCGCATCTACAACGCGCTGCTCGAGTCCTTGACCAGCGAATACGCGTCGCGCCGCGTCTCCATGAAGAACGCGACCGACGCCGCCAAGACCATGCAGAACGCGCTCAAGCGCGTCTACAACAGGAAGCGCCAGGAGAACATCACGAAGGAGCTGCTCGACATCGTCGGCGGCTCCGAGGCTCTGCGCTGACGCACTAGGGACGAACCATGACGACGACCAAGAACTCGCTCCAGAACGGCTCCATCGCGCAGATCTTCGGCCCGGTGGTCGACGTGCGCTTCCCGTCCGGCCACCTGCCGCCGATCTACAACGCGCTCCACGTCACCGACGCGGCGCGTGGGATCGACCTGACCCTCGAAGTCGCGCAGCACCTCGGCAACGACGTCGCGCGCTGCGTGGCCATGTCGACGACGGACGGCTGTCGCCGCGGCATGGCGGTCGTCAACACGGGCACGCCGATCGCGGTGCCCGTCGGTGAGCGCACGAAAGGCCGCCTCTTCAACCTGCTCGGGCAGCCGCTCGACACGTTGACGAAGGGCAACGTCGCCGCCGGCGAGACGTGGCCGATCCACCGCCCCGCGCCGAAGTTCGAGGAGCAGGAGGCGATCTCCGAGGTGTTCGAGACCGGCCTCAAGGTCGTCGACCTCCTCTGCCCGTTCGCGAAGGGCGGCAAGATCGGCCTCTTCGGCGGCGCCGGCGTCGGCAAGACCGTGCTCATCCAGGAGCTGATCCGCATCACGGCCGTCGAGAAGGGCGGCTTCAGCGTGTTCTGCGGCGTCGGCGAGCGCACGCGCGAGGGGAACGACCTCTGGCTCGAGATGAGCGAGGCCAAGTACAAGAAGCCGGACGGCGGCGAGGCGAGCGTCATCGACAACGCCGTGCTCGTGTTCGGCCAGATGAACGAGCCGCCCGGCTCGCGTCTGCGCGTCGCGCTCTCCGGCCTGACCATGGCCGAGTACTTCCGCGACGTGAAGGGCCAGGACGTGCTCCTCTTCGTCGACAACATCTTCCGCTTCGTGCAGGCGGGCTCGGAAGTGTCCGCGCTCCTCGGCCGCATGCCGAGCGCCGTCGGTTACCAGCCGACGATGGCGAGCGAGATGGGTGCGCTCCAGGAGCGCATCACCTCGACGAAGAAGGGCTCCGTGACGTCGATGCAGGCCGTCTACGTCCCTGCCGACGACATCACCGACCCCGCACCCGTCGCGACGTTCGCGCACCTCGACTCGACGATCATCCTCGAGCGCTCGATCGCCGAGCTCGGCATCTATCCTGCCGTCGACCCGCTGAAGTCGACCTCGCGCATGCTCGACCCGCAGGTCGTCGGCGAGGAGCACTACTGGGTCGCGCGCGAGACGCAGCGCATCCTCCAGCGCTACGCCGACCTCAAGGACATCATCGCGATCCTCGGCATCGAGGAGCTCCCCGACGAGGACAAGCGCGTCGTCGCCCGCGCGCGCCGCATGCAGCGCTTCCTCTCGCAGCCGTTCTTCGTCGCCGAGCAGTTCACCGGCACGCCCGGCAAGTTCGTCTCGCGCGCGGACACGGTGCGCTCCTTCAAGGAGATCATCGAGGGCAAGCACGACGAGCTCCCCGAGTCGGCCTTCATGTACGCCGGCAGCATCGAGGAAGTCGTCGAGCGCGCGAAGAAGCAGAAGAGCTGAGCCATGGCCGGTTCCCTGACCCTGCGCGTGATCACCCCCGCGCGCATCGCCTTCGACCAGACGGTCGAGTCGGTGCGCGTGCCGGGCGCGGACGGCGACCTCGGCATCCTGCCCCGTCACGCGAACATGGTGGCGGCGCTCGACACCGGGCTGATGCGGTACCGCGTGGGGGGCAAGGAGCAGGTGCTCTACGTCTCCGGCGGCTTCTGCGAGGTCCGCGACAGCACCGTCCGTGTCGTCACCGAGGCGGGCGAGCGCCCCGACGAGATCGACGAGGAGCGCGCCCGGTCCGCCGAGCGCCGCGCCCGGGAACGACTTTCCCAAGGGCGGGTCCAGGAAGGCGAGCCGCTGGACATTTTGCGTGCCGAAGCCTCCCTCCGTCGTGCATTGATGAGGCTGCGGGCCCGGGAATTCCGATCGGAATAGCATGACCCCGAGCTCCACGCACACCTTGAGCACGAACACGAAGACGGACTGGCGACGGACCCACACCTGCGGCGAACTGCGCAAGCAGCAGGTCGGCACCCGCGTGACCCTGAACGGCTGGGTCCACGCGCGGCGCGACCACGGCGGCGTCTACTTCGTCGACCTCCGCGACCGCTACGGCATCACGCAAGTCGTCCTCGGCCCCGAGCTCTCGGACGCCGTCAAGCTCGGCCCCGAGTTCACGATCTCGGTCTCGGGTAAGGTCGTCGCGCGCGAGCCGCACAACGTCAACCCGAACCGCCCGACGGGCGAGATCGACGTCGTCGCCGACCGGCTCGAGATCCTGTCGCGCTCGAACACGCCGCCGTTCCCGATCGACGCGGAAGAGGACGTCGCGTTCGAGACGCGCCTCAAGTACCGCTACATCGACCTGCGTCGCCCGGCGATGCAGAAGAACTTCATCCACCGCTCGCGCTTCATCAACGCGATGCGGCGCGCGTTCGAGCGGCAGAACTTCGTCGAGGTCGAGACGCCGATCCTCACGAAGGCGACGCCGGAAGGCGCGCGCGACTTCCTCGTGCCGAGCCGCGTGCACCCAGGCGAGTTCTACGCGCTCCCGCAGTCGCCGCAGCTCTTCAAGCAGATCCTGATGGTCGCGGGCATGGACCGCTACTTCCAGGTCGCGCGCTGCTTCCGCGACGAGGACCTGCGCGCCGATCGCCAGCCCGACTTCACGCAGCTCGACATGGAGATGTCGTTCGTCGAGGAAGACGACATCTTCCGCACGTGGGAGCAGGTGCTCCACGAGACGTTCCGCGACGCGATGGGCCTCGACGTCGCGATTCCCTTCCCGCGCATGAGCTGGAAGGAAGCCATGGAGCGCTTCGGCATCGACAAGCCGGACCTGCGCTACGGGCTCGAGCTCGTCGACGTCGCCGACTGGGCGAAGCAGAGCGAGTTCGGCGTCTTCAAGGACACGATCGCGCGCGGTGAGCGCGTGATGGGGATCCGCGTGCCCGCACAGCACCCGCTGACGCGCAAGGACATCGACGGGCTCGAGGAGCAGGCGAAGTCCACGGGGGCGAAGGGCCTCGCGTGGTGGAAGCTCGCCGCGGAAGGCGGCAGCGGCCCGCTCTCGAAGTTCACCGCCGGCGAGCAGGGCCAGAAGCTCCGTGCGCGCATGCAGGCGCAGGACGGCGACACGCTGCTCTTCGTCGCGGGCAAGCAGAGCCTCGTCTGGCGCGTGCTCGGCGACCTGCGCTCGGCGCTCGGCAAGAAGTTCGACCTCGCGAAGGGCGAGTGGCGCTTCACGTGGGTCACGAGCTTCCCGATGTTCGAGTACGACGAGCAAGAGAAGCGCTGGTTCTCCGCGCACCACCCGTTCACGGCGCCCGTGGACTGGTCGATGGGCGGCGACAACCCCGACCTCTCGACGCTGTCGTCGCGCGCGTACGACCTCGTCCTGAACGGGTGGGAGCTCGGCTCGGGCTCGGTCCGTATCCACCGCAGCGACGTACAGCAGAAGGTCTTCTCGATCCTCGGGATCGGCCCCGAGGAGCAGACGAAGAAGTTCGGCTTCCTCCTCGAGGCCCTCTCCTTCGGCGCCCCGCCCCACGCGGGCTTCGCGATCGGCCTCGACCGCCTCTGCGCGCTGTCGCTCGGGATGGACAACATCCGCGACATCGTCGCCTTCCCGAAGACCGCGAGCGCCAGCTGCCTGATGACGGACGCCCCCTCCACCGTGGCGCCGGAGCAGCTCGCCGAGGTCCACATCCGCAGCGTGCTGCCGCCCTCGGCGCAGAAGCCCGCTTGATCCGGCCCGGGGACTACCCGGGTTCTAGGATTCCGGAGGGCCGCACGCCCACCCGGTTCCACGTCCGCCCCGTGCGCGCCCCTGGCGGCGTTCGCGGGGCGGCTCTATTCTCTTCCTGGGTCGCGCGTCCCGCGTGACCCACCGACCCGAACCAGCAGGAGCAGCTTGTCCTCGACCGAATACCGCATCAACCGACAGATCCGCATCCCCGAAGTCCGTCTCATCGATCAGAACGGGGAGCAGGTGGGCGTCCTCACGACGCAGGAAGCCCTGAAGAAGGCCGAGGAGGCCGGGCTCGACCTCGTCGAGGTCTCGCCGACGGCGAAGCCGCCCGTGTGCCGCATCCTCGACTTCGGCAAGTTCAAATACGCGCAGCGGAAGAAAGAAGCGGGCTCGCACCACAAAAAAGGCGGCTTGAAAGAGCTGCGCGTGCGCCCGGCGATCGACAAACACGACCTCGAGTACCGCCTCGATGCGGGGCGCAAGTTCCTCGAGCAGGGCCACAAGGTCCAGGTCGTCTGCATCTTCCGCGGCCGCCAGATGGCGCACCCCGAGCACGGTTACGACGTGATGCGCAAGGTCGCGGACACGCTCGCGGACATCAGCAAGGTCGAGATGGCGCCCAAGCTGCTCGGCAAGCGCATGACGATGTTGCTCGCGCACAAGTAGTGTGCGCGGGTGAAGGCATGCGTGGATCTCCCACGCACGACCCGATCTGGCGATTCGACCATGGAACGAGCGCTGACGCGTTCGTGCTGCGGGAGGATTCGCAGCCCAGGTCAGTATCGAGAATCCGGGTGGGAACGAGGTGGATCCGACAAGTTGACTGGTGACCGGAGAGGAGGAGCGGGGGTACTCTGCCCATGCCGAGGCCGGATGGCGGCCGGGCAGATCAAAAGGTGAAACGGAGTGGAACGATGAGAAGCCGCAATCTCATGTTGTTCTGGGGCAGTACCGCAGCCCTCGCCATGTTTGCCTACGGGGGCAGTGATGGGGTCACGCCACAGGCTGGGAATGGCCGCAAGTTCGTGAGGACGGATCCCCCGCCCGAGACAAACGTTGCGCACGGAGACTTCGCAAACGGAGGTGGTCCGAGCGGGGAGGATACCCTCCACCTCAATCCCGAGGGCGGTGGGGGCAGCTCGGACTGGGACAAGGCCTCTGACGGCCAGTACTACAAGCGTGGCGGAAACGGGGCACTGTCCATCTGCTTTCACTCGCCCCCTTCGGCACCGGACACGTACGAGTACAAGATGAACCAGGAGTATTCCAGCGGAGGGGATGTCTGCCCTCCGTGAATTGAAGTCAATTGCCGGCAAGTGGTCAGGTTGGCGCCTGAGCTCGTGCTGGGATGGCGTGACGTTGATGCCCCCTGATTCCCGGGCGGGGCATCCAACGTCGGCTCCCAGTCGCTACCTGCCGGAATGGGCCCGCCCATGCAGAAACTCCGACCCTGGTGGTCCCGCTCGATGCTCGTCGTCGGGGCCTTGCTCCTTCTCTGCCTGCTCGTGTCGCGGCTGCTGACGAACTCTGAGCTCGAACAGGAGCCGGGTGCGCATGGTGACTCGACGATCGATGCGCCTGCTCTCTCCGGGAGCCTCGAGGAGATCAAGGACGAACGCGGTCAAGAGCCGAGAGCAGCAGTTCACGACACCAACGGTGTCGAGATATTCGGGCGCGTGATCGACGACTCCTTCGGATTTCCCGTCCCGGCTAGCATCTCTCCGGATTTTGGGAACGGCACGATCTCAGCCGGTGCTTCCGGGGAGTTTCGGCTCGAGCCCGACACACTGAATTGGAGTCTGCTCCGAGTCTCGGCGCTCGGTTACGAGCATCAAGTCATTCCACGCGCGTCGGTGCGGCCTGGCATCGAGCTCTTGGTCCGTCTCCGCCCCTCGGTGCTGACGACCGTTTCGGTGGAGTTCGAGGACGGTGCACCCGCTGTGGGCGTGGAGGTCGTCTGGCGACCAGCTGCAGACCAGTCTGCCGGCTCGCAGATCCGCGACTGGATCGACAGCTCCGTCCATGAAGGAGGACGAGAGCTCGTGCGGACCACGGACTCGATGGGGATCGTCCGCCTCGCTACCGGAACGAATTCGTTGGTGACCGTGCGTGCTGGATCGCAAGCAGGCGCGAAGAAGAACTTCCTCGTTGAACCCGGCGACTTACTCCGAGTCCGCCTTCCCCGGAGCGAGGCGTCCTTGCTCATCGTCGATGCGCACACCCGCACGCCACTCGCTGGAATCGAGTTGGACCTTTGGACTCCGCGTGAACCCTCGGCCATGTCGCAACGTGTGAGGTCCGATCACGAGGGTCGGATACCAATCCTCGCTAGTTCATTGCCGATCCTCGTGCGCAGGCCCGGCCCGCTGGTGTGGGAGAGCGAGTTGCTGCCGCTCGGGTCCGGGATGACCCGCGCCGGTCCAGGCGGAGTCTCACAAGGAGCAGGGCGAACGATGGTCCGAATCGATGCCATCCCGGAATCACGGGTGCTAACGATCGGTATCCTGGGTTGTGGCCTGCAACTCTATTTGGTGGACGACGCGACCGGAGATCCCCTGGACGTCGCCGTGCGCGTTCGCCGTCGGAACCCTGCGCTTTGCGGACCAGTGCGGGCTGCAGAGGTGTCCGGGTGCACCGCTCTTAGTCCCCGGTCCACATTTCTCGACCCGGACGGAATCGGTCGATCGAAGGACGGAATTGTGAACGTGTCGTGCTGGGTCCTCAACCCTACTGAGAGACCCCCGAACCCGCCCCTGCCCTACGATCTCGTGGTTACTGCCGAGGGCCGTGCTCCTTCAGTTGTTCACTACGATCCCGGAACCGCACGTGCCGACGCGGGTCCGATCGTAGTGCAGCTACGCAAGGCCCAGGTACGCAGGGTCCACGCGCACTATCCCGATGGCAGCCCATATCGCGATGAACTTGCGTTCTATGAACCACGGGAAGATGTTCTCTGTTCGCGGTCCAGGGGAAACGATGGAATCTATGGACCCTTCGATTGGTCAGGTGGCAACATTCTTGTCGAGGTCGAGGGGCGATGGGAACTCGGTCTCGATCCACCCAGGCTTGAGTCGAACGAAGTCGTCGATTTGCTCATCGACAAGCGACTAGGTTCGATTGTGCTCACGAGGATTCCGGCAGGATACCCGGTGTCCGAACTCGTCGCGATGTCAGGCACGGGGCCCGGCGGCGACTACCACAGGGCCTCCACTTCCATGGGAGCTCAGTGTCGCTTTGAGCGGCTGCCTGCCGGATCCTACCTCCTCGGACCCAAACGATGGCTGGAGGGTGTCAAGTTGCAGACCCTTCAAGTGAATGAGGCTGCAGGCACAGTCGATCCGCGTGCGTCGCGAGTTACTGTCCTGCCCGCGAAGTCCTGCGCGGTTCTGTGGAATCCGGCGTGGGCCGCGGGGAGGATCATCGAGGGATATGTGCGGCTCACGGGACCGGGCTCCACTCAGCCGATTCTGACTCCCTGGTATTCCTACGGAGGCGCTGCAGAACTCGCTGGCCGGGCTCAACTCACGATGCTCGGCCTTGGGCGAAAGCAGGCGCGGGTTCCCCTCGGCCCTGACGGAGGGTACTGCATCAGGGAACACGACCCTGTTCCGACCTTACTGGCGGTCGCGATATTGGACGAGACGCCTTGGGGAGGCATCAACGGCATGCACGTCGTTGAAGTCTTCGAGCCGGGCGAGTCCGTTAGCATCGAGGTCGGATCCATCGATCTGCACTGGATCGGCGCTCCGCGTGCGATGCCAGTCCAAGTCGAATACTCCATCTCCGAATCAAGCTACCAGTATCCGGCGAAGAGCTACTTCATGAGGCCACGCATGGCGTGGAACACGGAGGTCCCATTGACTCTGAACGGTGTTCCCAAGCAGGTGAGGGAACTCCTAGTTGACGGGAAGTCGTTTCGAGTGGATTTCGGTGCGGATGGTTGGGCGCGAATCGAAATCGCCGAACCTGTGAGCGAGACACGGGCGAAGTAGCTTGTGAGGAGGGCCCGCCTGGTCGCGGATCCGCCGGGATAGATCCAAAGGGCTCACGCGCGAGTGCGCGGCTTGCCCGAGACCGGGGTCACGCCCGGCGGCAGGTTCAGCCGGATGAACTGCGCGAGCTCGCGGAAGTCCGCCGCGCGCGGGTGCGTCTTGCGCCATGCGAGCGTCACGCGTCGTCCCGGCGCGGGCTTCTCGAAGGCGAGCGCCACGAGCTCGCCCTCGTCCTTGCGCAGCGCGAGCGCCGGCAAGAGCGTCGTGCCCATCCCCGCGGCGACCATGTGGCGCAGCGTCTCGAGGCTCGTCGCGCGGAAGTCCTGCTGCGATTCGTTCGCGTGGGTCTCGCGACACAAGGAGAGCGCCTGGTCGCGCAGGCAATGCCCTTCGTCGAGCAGCAACACCTTTTGCCCCGCGAGGTCGCCCTCGACGAGCCGCTTCTTCTTCGCGAGCTCGTGGTCGCGTCGCGCGAGCAGGTGGAACGGCTCCTCGAAGAGCTCCTCGCTGACGATGCCGGGGAGCGGGATCGGCGTCGCGAGGAGGCCGCAGTCGAGGCGGTGCTGCGCCAAGTCCTCGAGCAGGTCCGAGGTCTTCAGCTCGCGCAGGATGAGCTCGACCTTCGGGTACTCGGCGCGCAGCGCCGGCACGAAGTGCGGGAGCAGGTAGGGCCCGAGCGTCGGGATCACGCCGAGGCGCAGCGGCCCCGAGAGCGGCAGGTGCCCGCTCTCCGCGATGTCGCGGATCGTCTCGGTCGCGTCGAGCACGGCGCGCGCCTGCTCGATGATGCGCTCGCCCGCGGTCGTGGGTTGCACGCTCTTGCTCGAGCGCTCGAACAGCGTGAGCCCGAGCGTGCGCTCGAGCTTCTGGATCTGCGCCGACAGCGTCGGCTGCGTCACGTTGCACGCGCGCGCGGCGCGGCCGAAGTGGCGGTGCTCGTGGAGCGCGACGGCGTAGCGCAGCTCGGCGAAGGTGACGGCGGTGAGGTCGATCGCCATGGTCTATCGGGAGGATACAGGCACTCGATTTCGAAAGGGAGCTTGCGCGGGCGATGCTCTGGGCACACGAACAGCGCCCGGCGTCTCGGGCGACACCCGCAAGGAGAATCCCATGCTGACCATCGGCGACCGTTTCCCCGACTTCCAGCTCCAGTCCGTCGTCTCGATCGACGCGGGCAAGGAGTTCCAACTCCTCACGAACCAGTCCTTCCAGGGCAAGTGGCGCGTGATCTTCTTCTGGCCGATGGACTTCACGTTCGTCTGCCCGACCGAGATCGCCGGCTTCGGCGCGCGCAACGCCGAGTTCCAGGAGCGTGACGCGCAGCTCCTCGGCGCCAGCACGGACACCGAGTACGTCCACCTCGCCTGGCGCAAGCAGCACCCCGACCTGAAGTCGCTGCCGTACCCGATGCTGGCCGACACGAAGCGCGAGCTCTCGACCGCGCTCGGCATCCTGCACAAGGACGCGGGCGTTGCGCTGCGCGCGACCTTCCTCGTCGATCCCCAAGGAGTGATCCGCTGGGTCAACGTGAACGACCTCGAGGTCGGCCGCAGCGTCGACGAGGTGCTGCGCGTGCTCGACGCGCTCCAGACCGGCGAGCTCTGCCCGTGCAACTGGAAGAGCGGCGACAAGACGCTCCAGGTGGCCTGATGAAGGCGCTCGAGACCTACGCGGCTTCCTTCCCGGACGCCGCGAAGGACATCCGCATGAACCTGCGCGCGGTGCTGTCGGATTCGACGCTCGCGCCGCGCGCGCGGTGGCTCGTGGCGCTGACCAGCGCGCACGTGCTCGCCGACGACGCGCTGCGCGACGCGATTCTCTCGGACGGCGCCGAGGTGCTGGACGACGCCGCGCGGGACGATGCGCAGGCCGCGTGCGCGCTGATGGCGATGAACAACGTCTACTACCGCTTCCGCCACATGGTGGGAAAGGCGGAGTACGAGCGGCTCCCGGCGCGCCTGCGCATGACGCGCCTCGCGGCGCCCAAGACGTCGAAGGCCGAGTTCGAGCTCGCGTCGCTCGCCGCGAGCGCGATCACGGGCTGCGAGCAGTGCGTGCGCGCGCACGAGCACTCGGTGGTCGAGCTCGGCCTCTCCATGGAGCAGGTGCACGACGCCGTGCGCATCGCGGCCGTGCTCCACGCGGCGCGGGCGAGCCGGCGCCTCGCGCCCGTCGCCGCGAGCTGATTCCGAAGGTCCCTCCCGCGCGCCCGCGCTCTCTCGGTCGGGCGGCGGGGGGAACCGGGCGCCCGGCCGGGCGAGCCAGCAACCCCTGGGCTCGTCCGGCGGGCGCCTCTCTTCGGAGCCCTCGAGCGACGAGTACGGCGTCACGGACGGCCTCGGATGGGGGAAAAACCGCGGCCCGCGGCGCGAAATTGCATTCAGTTCGGAAGGAACTTCCAGGTGGCCTCGCGTCCCACCGCCGCGAGCGCGCGGAAGACCGCTCCGCCCCTTGTGCTCCGCGCGCCGATCCGTATCCTCTTTCGCTCCAAGTCCGGACCGGCCCACCGGCCCGGCCCCCGCAAGCGGCACGGCATGCCAGCGAGCGGGGCAGTGTGATCTGCCACGAGAACGTTCGATGCCCAAGATGAAGTCGAAGGGAGCGGTCAAGAAGCGCTTCCGCATCAGCAAGAGCGGCAAGGCGCTCTGCTCGCACCCCGGGCGCGGCCACCTGCACGCCGCCTACAACGGGAAGACGCGCCGTAACCTGCGTCGCCGCATCGTGCTCAACACGACGTGGTCCACCCTCATCCGCCGCATGGTCAAGCCCTGAGGTAGAGGAGAAGCACCATGGTACGTGTCACCATCGGCGCCCCGCGCCGTCAGAAGAAGAACCGGTACTTCAAGCAGGCCAAGGGCTTCTGGGGCGGTCGTTCCCGCCTCTGGAGGACCGTGCGCGAGACGCTGATCCGCGCGTGGGCCTTCAGCACGCGCGACCGTCGCGCGAAGAAGCGCGTCTTCCGCCGCTTGTGGATCATCCGCATCAACGCGGCCGCGCGCATGCGCGGTGTCAGCTACTCGCAGTTCATCGACGGCTTGAAGAAGGCCAAGATCGACCTAGACCGCAAGCAGCTGAGCGAACTCGCGATCCACGACCCGAAGGCGTTCGACGCCCTGGTCAACGAAGCGCGCGCCGCCCGCAAGTGACCCAGTCGCATTCCTCCTCCTGAAGGAATCGACCCCGCCGCCCGCGACTCCTCCTGAGGTCGCGGGCGGCTTCTTTCGACGCCGCGCTCCGGCTCGCGCGAAACCCGCCCGGGCCGCGCCTGCACGACCCGGGTGGAGGAGCGAGCGCCCGCGGTGGGCCGTTCCGCGTCCAGGAGCCAGCCATGCAGCGCACGTTGCTTCGCGTCGTGATCGGCGCCTTCCTCGGCAGCCTCGGGGGACTCGGACTCGGCACGTGTCTCGGGCTCGCCTCGAGCTTCGGGCCCTGCCTCGGTTTCGAGCAAGGGTATGCGTTCCTCGGCATCCTCGTCGGCGCCGCCGTGGGCGCCGGGATCGCGCTCGTCGAGCGGCCGGACCCGCGCGCGTGCAATCGGCAGGATCCTCCCGACCTGCTGCGCGAGGACGACGCTCGGTCGGAGAAGCGCACGTCCGACCGCGCGCCGTAGCCGTGCGTCGTCGCGGTGCCGCAGCGAAGCACGGTGGGGACGCCGGAGCGTGCTCCCTCCGCGCCGGTCCGCCTCGGTCACGGCCAGAGGAAGCCTCTCGAAGCGCCGCACGGGCTCGATCGCCGCGGCCGGTTCACGCAGGTTTCGCATGGAGCGCACCTCGGCGCCCTTCCCCACCTGCCCCGCCGGGCGGAGCATGCTCGCGACGACACGTCGAGCCCGACCCGTCCCTGCCCGCGGAGCGGGCGCGGGCCCCGAGCGACGGGAAGCGCGGAGGACCCCGACCATGAAGCCCATCCAGCTCGCCGCAGCGTTCGCGCTCCTGACTCTCTTCGACACGTTCGCGCCGGCGTGTGCGGGGCCAGAGCGCGTCGAACGCGGGCCGGTCGCGCTCCGCGATCACGACCGCGCGCTGCGCGATACCCGCGAGCACGACCGCGCGCCGCGCGACCTCCACGCGCTCGTCGCCCGCGTGCGCGAGCGGAGCGGGCTCCCGGCGCTCGGCGCCGCGCTCGTGACCTCGAGCGGTCTCGAGGCCGTCGGTGTCGCGGGCCTCCGATCGGCGGCGTCGAGCGCGCCGGTGACGATCGACGATCGCTGGCACCTCGGGTCGTGCACGAAGACGATCACCGCGACGCTCGCCGCGCGCTTGATCGAGCGCGGCGCGCTCCGCTGGGACACGACGATCGGCTCCGTGTTCGGCTCTGCGATCCACCCGGGGTGGAAGGACGTCACGCTCGAACAGCTCCTGTGCCACCGCTCGGGCGCGCCGCTCAACTTCAGCGAGGACGCGTGGGAGCGCATGGTCGCGCGCGGCGGATCGCTCCGGGCGCAGCGGCGCTTCTTCGTCGACGAGGGCCTGAAGTCGGCACCGTCGACGCCGCCGAACACGGCGACCGTCTACTCGAACTCGGGCTACCTCGTCGCGGGTGCGATGCTCGAGGAGCGCGCCGACGCCGCGTGGGAGGAGCTCGTGCGCCGCGAGGTGTTCGAGCCGCTCGGCCTGCGGCATACGGGGTTCGGCGCTCCGGGGACGGCTGGACGGCTCGACCAGCCGTTCGGGCACGTGCGCGGCGCGGACGGGTGGACGCCCGTCGAGTTCGGCCCGAACGCGGACAATCCGGCGGCGACGGGCCCCGCGGGCACGGTGCACGCGACGCTCGGCGATTGGGCGCGCTTCGTCGCGGCGCACCTCGCGGGCGAGCGCGGCGACGCGACGTTCCTCGCGCCGGCGACGTGGAAGCGACTGCACACGGCGAGCGGGAGCGACTGGGGCACGACGCCGGGTTGGATGCAGGCCGAAGCCGAGTGGGCGAGCGGACCGGCGCTGCGGCACATGGGGAGCAATGGGTTCTGGATCGCGGAAGCGACGCTCGCGCCGGGGAAAGACGTCGCGGTCCTGCTCGTGACGAACGTCAGCGACGACGCGGTCGAGGCGCCGTTCCGCGAGCTGCTCGAGCTCTTCGTCGCCGAGCACGCAGCTGCAGCGCGGTGAGCGCGGCGAAAACCGCGACCGGGGGAGTGCGACGAGTCCGGTGCAGGCGGTGGTCGTCGCGGCGCGCTACGATTCGGCGCGAAAGCGAGGACGAGACGTGGGGAAGGAACCGAGACAGGGCGCTCGCAGCATGGAGAAGCGACCGAACACGACGAGATCGTCCCGCGCGGGGAGCTCGAGCCGCGCGGCGACGCGCTCGGCGTCGAGCGCGGGCCGCACGGCCGCGTCGAGCGCGCGCGGCGCCGATCCGCAGCCGTCCGCCGGCCGCGTCATCGACGCGCGGATCGCCGAGCTCGGCGGTTGGCGCAGGGAGACGCTCGCCCGCATGCGCGCGCTGATCCGCGTCGTCGATCCCGCGATCGTCGAGGAGGTGAAGTGGGGCGGCACGCCGGTGTGGTCGCGCGACGGGATCGTGTGCACCGGCGAGTCGTACGCGAAGGTCGTCAAGCTCACGTTCGCGCACGGCGCGGAGCTCGCGGACCCCGCGCGGCTCTTCAACGCGAGCCTGGAGGGCACCACGCGCCGCGCGATCGACCTGCGCGAAGGCGAGCGCCTCGACGCGCGCGCGTTCCAGGCGCTCGTGAAGGCCGCGATCGCGCGCAACGTGTCGACGGCGAACGCACGCGCGGCGACGAAGGGCGGGAGCTCCGGCAGGAAGGCAAAGGCCGCGAATTCCACGTCGAACCCGCAGCCCGCGAACTCCGCCTCGAGGCCGAGGCCAGCGAACTCCGACGCGAAGGCGAAGCCCGCGCGCTCCGTCGGCAAGGCGAAGCCTCGGAGCGCCGCCGCGAAGGCGGAGCAGGGGCCGCTCGGGCGGAGCTGCGAAGCCCGTGAAGCTCCTCTCCGGCGGCAACCCACAGATCGCGAAGGAGGACGGCGACGCGCCGGTCGAGGCGTACCTCGCGGCGCTGTCGGGCTGGAAGCAAGCCGTCGCGCGCAGGCTCGATGCGCTCGTCGTGCGCACGGTGCCCGGCGTGCGGAAGGCGGTGAGGTGGAACTCGCCGTTCTACGGCGTCGAGGGGCAGGGGTGGTTCCTCTCGTTCCACGTGTTCACGAAGTACCTCAAGGTGACCTTCTTCCGCGGCACCGCGCTGCATCCGGCGCCCGCCGGCGGCACGGCGAAGGACGCGCGCTGGATCGACGTGCACGAGGGCGAACTCGACGAGGCGCAGCTGTGGGAGTGGATCCGCCAGGCCGCGGCGCTGCCGGGGTGGACGGCGTAGGCGACGAGGAGCTCCACCATGGGCGCGAAGACCTGGATGCTCGTGTACTCCGAGGGGGATCCGCGCGCGGTCCTCGCGACTCGACCGACGCTCGACCGCGCGGCGACGAAGGCGTTCGCCGAGCGCTTGTTCCCGAAGGAGCGCCTCGTCCCGCTCGAGGACGGGAGCGTGGAGAACACGTGTCCGCCGGACGACGAGCTCGTCGTCGGAGTGTTCGCGGGTGTGCGGCTCGTCGCGGCGAAGGAGTTCGCGCTCGACCTGCCATCGAAGTTGCCCGCTCGCTTCCTCGAGGAAGGCCGCAAGGGCCTCGTCCATCTCCACGCGATGCACAGCGTCGTCGACTGGAGCGCGTTCGCGCGCTGGCGCGACGGGAAGCTCGAGCGCGCGCTCAGCCTCGCGCCGGACGAAGGCGTGCTCGAGGACGTCGGCGAGCGCCTCGCGTTCGAAGCGCCATACTGGTCGGGCGAGCACCCGGCGATCGACCCGGACGAGGACGACGCGGAGTATCCGTTCCCGTTCCATCCGCTCGAGCTCGGCGAGGCGGCGTTGCTCGCCTTCTTCGGCTACGTGCTCGAGGGCGATGTGAGCCGGTCGTCGGTCGACCCGACCGAGCTTCCGCTCCTCCGGTTCCAGCGAAAGCGATCGCTGCTCCGCTGGTTCGGGGGCTGAGCGCGATTCTCGCCTCGGAGCTCCCCGGTCGCGGCCCGGGAGCGAGCGTGCGCGGCGTCGACGGCTCGCGCGGAGGACGGCCGGCTCGCCCGCCCGCGGATCGGTGGGTCCCGCCGAGGCGCGCTCGAGCGTCGAGGCGCGCTCCGCCCGACGCCGGCGCGGCCTTGTGAACGCCGTCTCGAATCGGGTTCAATCCTGGCCCGCGTCGGCGCGAGCACGGAGCTCGGCCCCGGCGCCGCCCCCTCATGACCGACCCCGACACGCTCCTCACCCAGGCGCTCGAGCGCGCGCGTGTTGCGCCCGACGACGAGGCCCTCCGCGCGCTCGACCGCGAGTTCCTCCAGAAGGGGGGCGTCGTCGCGAACCTGCTCGCCTCGATCCCCACGCTGCCGCCCGATCAGCGCAAGGCGACCGGTCAGAAGGCGAACCAGATCAAGCAGGCGCTCGAAGCCGCGCTCGCCGCGCGCAAGGCGGAGCTCGAGGAAGCCGCGCTCGCGAGCGAACGTTCCGGCGCCGGCTTCGACGCGACGCTGCCCGGCGCGAAGCAGGAGCGCGGCGGGCTCCACCCGATCACGCAGGTCACGCGCGAGCTCGAGGACCTCTTCACCAGCATGGGCTGGATGGTGCTCGACGGGCCCGAGGTCGAGCTCGACTGGTACAACTTCGAGGCGCTCAACATCCCGCGCGACCACCCCGCGCGCGATATGCAGGACACGTTCTTCTGCGACGTGTCGACGAAGACGCGCACGAGCGCGACCTCTCCGGCAAGGTCGTCATGCGCACGCACACCTCGCCCGTCCAGGTGCGTGCGATGGAGCGCTTGAAGCCGCCCTTCCGCGCGATCGTCCCCGGCAAGGTGTTTCGCAACGAGTCGACCGATGCGAGCCACGAGCACACCTTCCACCAGATGGAGGGCCTCTGCATCGGGAAGGACGTCTCGGTGGGGCATCTGATCGGCGCCATGAAGACGCTCCTGCGCGGCATCTTCGGGCGTGAGATCGAGATCCGCCTGCGCCCCGGCTACTTCCCGTTCGTCGAGCCCGGCTTCGAGCTCGACGCGCGCTGCCCGTTCTGCAAGGACGGGTGCTCCGTGTGCAAGCGCTCGACGTGGATCGAGCTGCTCCCGTGCGGCATGGTCCACCCGAACGTGCTGAAGGCGGGCGGCATCGACCCCGAGCAGTGGACCGGTTTCGCGTTCGGCCTCGGCCTCTCGCGCCTCGTCATGCTGCGCCACGGCATCGACGACGTGCGCATGCTGCTCTCGGGCGACCTGCGCTTCCTCGAGCAGTTCTGAGCGCGCACCAGCCGCTGCCTCCACACCGCACACCTCGCACACGCATCCGCACCGATGAAGATCTCCTACCGCTGGCTCGGACGGCACCTCGACCTCTCCGGCATCACGCCGCAGAGGATCGTCGAGGACTTGACGCTCTCGACGTGCGAGGTCGACGCGCTCGAGCGCTTCCTCCCGCACCTCTCCGACGTCGTCGTCGGGCACGTGGTGCAGCGCGAAAAACACCCCGACGCGGACAAGCTCTCGTACTGCCAGGTCGACGTCGGCGGGCCCGAGCTCCTGAACATCGTCTGCGGCGCGCCGAACGTCCGCGCGGGCCTCAAGGTCGCCGTCGCGACGGTCGGCACGTCGCTCCCCGGCGACGTGAAGATCAAGAAGGCGAAGATCCGCGGGGTCGAGTCGTGCGGGATGATCTGCTCGGAGCGCGAGCTCGGCCTCGGCGACGAACACAACGGCATCTGGGAGCTTCCGCTCGACCTGCCCGTCGGGAAACCGGTCGCGGAAGCGCTGGGCCTCGACGACTGGACGATCGAGATCGACAACAAGTCGATCACGCACCGCCCGGACCTCTGGTGCCACCGCGGCATCGCGAGCGAGATCGCGGCGATGCACAAGCGGCACTTGAAGCCGCTCGACGTCACGCCGCCCAAGACCGGGGGCGCGAAGCCGTTCCCCGTGCGTCTCGAGAGCTCGGCGTGCTCGCGCTACCTGGCACTCCCGATCGACGGCGTGCAATCCGTGCGCTCGCCCGACTGGCTGCGCGCCCTGCTCTTCGCGGTCGGGCAGCGGCCGATCGACTTGCTCGTCGACGTGTCGAACTTCGTCATGCTCGACCTCGGGCAACCGAACCACATCTTCGACCGCACGCGCCTCTCGCCCGAGGGCATCGTCGTGCGCACCGCGCGCGCGGGCGAGGCGATGACGACGCTGGACGGCGTGGAGCGCAAGCTCGTCGCGACCGATCTCCTGATCTGCTCGGGCTCCGAGCCCGTCGCGCTCGCCGGGATCATGGGCGGCGACGGCTCGAAGGTGGCAGCAGAGACGAAACAGCTCCTGCTCGAGGTCGCGTGCTTCCATTCCGCGACCGTGCGCCGCACCGCGCAGCGCCTCGCGCTGCGCACGGACTCGTCGGCGCGCTTCGAAAAGAGCCTCGACCCGACGCTGCCGATGAAGGCGGCCGCGCATCTCGTCAAGCTGCTCGCGGAGCTGCAGCCCTCGCTCACGCTCCCCGCGCCGATCACCGACGTCGGCGAGTGGAAGGACCCCGCGCGCACGATCGAAGTGCGCGGCGACCGCGTGCGCCAGCTCCTCGGCGACGACGTCAGCGACACGCGCATCGCCGAGATCCTCACGGCGCTCGGCTTCGGCGTCGCGCGCGGCGCGGACGCGCTGCACGTCGCGGTGCCGAGCGCGCGCGCGATGAAGGACGTCACGATCGAGCAGGACCTCGTCGAGGAAGTGGGGCACATCCACCGCTACGGGAGCATCCCCGAGCGGAAGCTCATGGCCGAGCTCGCGCCGCCGCCGGCCGATCCCCGGCGCGCGCTCGTGCGCAAGCTGCAGGACCGCCTCTCGGGCACCGCACGCTTCCACGAGACGCTGTCGTACTCGTTCCTCTCCGACGCGATGATCGACACGCTCGGCGTCGGCGCGGAGGCGTACGTCCAGGTGTTGAACCCGATCCAGGAGGGCGCCTCGCGCGTCCGCCGTTCGATCGTGCCGAGCCTGCTCGAAGCGCTCGCGAAGAATCGCCGCCACCGCGCCGACGTGCGCGTCTACGAAGTGGGGAAGGGCTACCTGCCCGAGCAGGGGAATGCGCGCGGCGAGCCGAAGGAGCTGCACCTCGCGGGCCTCGCGTGGGCCGCGCCGATGCCCGAGAAGGGCGCGCGCTTCGACGCGGATCGCGCGCACGCGCTGCAGGGCGTCCTCGACGACCTCGCGCGCGCCCTCGGGTACCCGGCGCTCGTCTGGAACGCCGCGGACCGTGCGCGGATCCCCGCGTGGGCGCATCCGGGGCGCGCGGTCGAGGCGAGCCTCCCGGGCGTCGAAGTGCCGATCGCGCTGCTCGCGCCGCTCGAGCCGGGCATCGCGCGCAAGCTCGGCCTCGTCGGCGAGTACGCATGCGACGTCGCGTGCGCCGAGCTCTCGATCGACGCGCTGCACGCGAGCGGAAAGCGCCCGCCGGGCTACGTGCCGATCCCGAAGTTCCCGCCCGTCAAGGTCGACGTGGCCGTCGCCGTGCCCGCCGAAACGCCCGCACGCGTCGTCACGCAGTCGATCGAGAAGGCAGGCAAGGGGCTCGCCTCCTCCGTCGAGCTCTTCGACGTGTACACGGGCGCGAACCTGGCCGCGGGCAAGAAGTCGCTGGCGTTCCACGTGCTGCTCGCCGCGGACGAGCGCACGCTCACCGACCAGGACGTCGCGAAGTTCCTCGAGCGCGTCGCGCGCGAGGTCCAGAACCACGGCGGCGAGTTGCGCCGCGACTGACCCAGTTTCACGCCCCCTGACTCGCCGCTGCGCGGCGAACTCTCATCACCCCGCCGCGCCTCGCCGCGGCGCTTCCCGAAGGAGGAAACCTCATGAACGACATGCAGCAACCGGCCGAGGACTCGAAGCGCATCCTGTGCGGAGTGCTCGGGATCCTGCTCGGCAGCCTCGCCATCCACAAGTTCATCCTCGGCTACACGAAGGAGGGGATCATCCAGATCATCATCTCCGTCGTGACGTGCGGCCTCGGCGGCCTGATCGGCCTGATCGAGGGCATCATCTACCTGACGAAGAGCGACGCGGACTTCATCAACACGTACCAGCGCAACAAGAAGGGCTGGTTCTGAGCGCGGCGGAGCGGCGAGCGGCCGCTCCTGACCGTCGACGTCGGGCGCGTGCACGCCGGCGCTCCGCACGCAGGTCGGGCGTCGGCTCGACGACGATCGTGGCGCTCGCGAAGCGCGTCGCCAGGACGCGTGGGAAGTGCTTTCCCGGTCCCCGCCGCCTGGGCCGCTTCGCGCGCGCGGGCTAGACTTGGGTCCGGCTCGGCGCGTTAGGCTCGCGCCGAGCGTCGTTCCCGGCCGACATCCCCCGCGTGAAGATCGTCCTCGTCAATCCGCCCAGCCCGCCCGAATACCGCGTCAGCCGCGGACTGATGGGGGGCTTCGGCATGGCGGTCAACCCGGGGCTCCTGTACCCGCCGATCGAGCTCGCGCACGTCGCGAGCGTCCTCGAGGCGGCGGGCCACGAAGTCGTGATCCTCGACGCGGACGCGCGCGGCCTCGACGCCGACGGTGCCAAGAAGGCGATCGTCGAGGAGCGGCCGGGCCTCGTGTGCGTCGATTCGTCCTCGACATCACTCGATCGCGACCTCGCGCTTTGTCGCGTCGTGCGCGCGGAGCTCGGCGTGCCCGTCGCGATCCTCGGCTCGCAGGTCACGTACACGCCCGGCGACATCTTCCAGCACGACAACGTCGACGTCGTCGTGCGCGGCGAGCCCGAGTACACGGTGCGCGAGCTCGCCCAACGCGTGGCCGCGAAGCGCGACCTCGCGGGCGTCGCGGGGACGAGCTGGCGGTCTGCTGGGGGCGAGGTCGTCCACGAACCCGAGCGCGAGAAGATCGCGAACCTGGACGAGCTGCCGCTCCCCGCGCGGCACCTGCTCGACAACGAGGCGTATCGCTTCCCCGGCATCGAGGGCCCGATCACGACGGTGAAGAGCTCGCGCGGGTGCCCGCTCAACTGCTCCTTCTGCGGCTACACGCTCGCGCAGGGTCTGCGCTTCCGCTTCCGTTCGCCCGAGCACGTGATCGCCGAGCTCGTCGACCTCCACCGCGTGCACAAGCTGTCGCACGTCGTCTTCCGCGACCCGATCTTCACGACACGCAAGGACCGCATCGTCGCGATCTGCGAGGGGATCGAGCGCGAGAAGCTCGACCTCGTGTGGCAGTGCGAGACGGCGGTGAAGACGCTCGACCCCGAGCTGATCCGCGTCATGGCGCGCGCGGGTTGTCGCCACCTCTCCGTCGGCGTCGAGTCGGGCAACGTCGAGATCCAGAAGAAGCACTGCGGCTCGAAGCTGCTCGACGGTCAGAAGCGGCTCGACGTCGCGCGCAGCCTCGCCGTGTTCGACGCGTGCCGCGAGCACGGGATCGAGACGCGCGCGTTCTGCATGGTCGGCTTCCCCGAGGAGACGCCGGCGATGGTCGAGGAGACGTTCGACCTGGTCGAGACGCTCGATCCGGATCAGGTGCAGTTCTGCGCGGTCACGGCGTACCCCGGCACGCCGCTCTACGGCATGCTCCACGGCGAGCGCGACTTCGACTACGCGACGATGACGGGCTTCCAGGCGCTCGAGGGCAACGAGCACATGACCAAGGAAGCGATCGAGGCCAAGATCCGCGCGGGCTACCGGCGCTTCTACGGCCGCCCGAAGCGCCTCGCGCGCGAGCTCAAGCACCCGGTGCGCCTCGCGGGCAAGGTCGCGCGGTACTTGACGCTGTTCAAGAAGCGGGCGTGAGCGCGGGCGGTCGCTGGACCGCGGTTGGCTCTCCGAGCGCGCTCCGCTAGGCTTCGGCCTCCCCGGAGGCCCCATGTCGCAGATCGAGAACGTCCTGCACGAGAACCGTCACTTCCCGCCCCCGCGCGACTTCGCCGCGAAGGCGCGCCTCGGACGCGAGGAGGACTACCAGCGCATGTACAAGGCGTCGCTGGAGAAGCCCGACGAGTTCTGGGGCCGCATCGGGCGCGAGCTCCCGTGGATGCAGCCGTTCACGAAGGTGCTCGACTGGTCCAACGCGCCGTTCGCGAAGTGGTTCGTCGGCGGGAAGCTGAACGCCTCCGCGGTCTGCCTCGACCAGCACGTCCTCGGTCCGCGCGCCCACAAGCGGGCGATCGTGTGGGAGGGCGAGCCGGGCGACACGCGCACGCTGACGTATGCGGAGCTCCACATGGAGGTCTGCCGCTTCGCGAACGTGCTCAAGGCGCGCGGTGTGAAGAAGGGCGACCGCATCGCGATCTACATGCCGATGATCCCCGAGGCCGCGATCGCGATGCTCGCCTGCGCCCGCATCGGCGCCGCGCACTCCGTCGTCTTCGGCGGCTTCGCCGCGCACGCGCTGCGCGAGCGCATCCTGGACGGCGGCTGCACGGCCGTGATCACGGCGGACGGCAGCTTCCGCCGCGGCGCGGTGCAGGCTTTGAAGCCGCAGGTCGACGAGGCCGTGCAGGGGCTCGCGCAGGTGCACACGGTGCTCGTCGTGCAGCGGGCGAAGAATCCGGTCGACTGGGTGAAGGGACGCGACGTCTGGTACCACGACCTCGGTTCGCAGGTCTCCGTCGAGTGCGCGCCCGAGGCGATGGACAGCGAGGACCTGCTCTTCCTGCTCTACACCTCGGGCTCGACGGGCAAGCCGAAGGGCATCGTGCACACGACCGGCGGCTACATGGTCGGCGCATACCTCACGACGCAGTACGTCTTCGACCTGCGCGACGAGGACGTCTTCTGGTGCACCGCCGACGTCGGCTGGGTCACGGGACACACCTACATCGTCTACGGGCCGCTCGCGAACGGGGCGACGCTCGTCATGTACGAAGGCGCGCCGAACGCGCCGCATCAGGGGCGCTTCTGGGAGCTCATCGACAAGCACCGCGTGAGCGTCTTCTACACGGCCCCGACCGCGATCCGCACGTTCATGCGCTGGGGCGACGACGTGCCGGCGCGATACGACCTTTCCTCGCTGCGCCTGCTCGGCTCCGTCGGCGAGCCGATCAACCCCGAAGCGTGGATGTGGTACCACCGCACGATCGGCCGCGAACGCTGCCCGATCGTCGACACGTGGTGGCAGACGGAGACGGGCAGCATCCTGATCACGCCGCTCCCCGGCGTCACCTCGACGCAGCCGGGCTCCGCGACGCGCCCCTTCTTCGGGATCGAGCCCGCGATCGTCGACGAGCACGGGACGGAGCTCGGGCCCAATCAGGGCGGCTATCTCGTGCTCAAGCGCCCGTGGCCGTCCATGCTGCGCGGCATCTGGGGCAACGAGGAACGCTTCAAGGAGGGCTACTGGAAGAAGTACCCGGGCTGGTATTTCACAGGCGACGGCGCGCGCAAGGACGAGAAGGGCTTCTACTGGATCCTCGGGCGCGTCGACGACGTGATCAACGTCAGCGGCCACCGATTGTCGACGATGGAAGTGGAGAGCGCGCTCGTCGCGCACGCGCAGGTCGTCGAGGCCGCGGTCGTCGGTCGACCGGACGCGATGACGGGTCAGGCGATCTGCGCGTTCGTCACGGTCGGCAAGGGAGAGACCCCTGACGACGCTTTGCGCGAAGCGCTCAAGGAGCACGTCGCGCACGAGATCGGCAAGCTCGCGCGCCCGGCGGAGATCCGCTTCACCGACGCGCTGCCGAAGACGCGCAGCGGGAAGATCATGCGGCGTCTGTTGCGCGACATCGCGGCCGGCGTCGAGACGGTGGGCGACACGAGCACGCTCGAGGACTACACGATCCTCGCGCGCTTGCGGCACGACGAAGATTGACCGCTCCTTTCGCGCGATGAACCTCTGGAGCACGCTCGAGCGCGCTGCGCGCCTCCACCCGCGCAACGTCGCCGTCGTCGAGGACGGTCGGAGTACGGACTACGCGCGCCTGCGCGCGCGGTGCGCGGCGTTCGCGCGCGTCCTGCGCGCGCACGGCGTGAGACCCGGAGAGCGCGTGTCGATCCTCGCGTGGAACGGCCAAGCGTTCCTCGAGGCCTACTACGCGGCGGCGGGCGCCGGGGCGGTGTTGAACCCGCTCAACGTCCGGCTCGTCGCGCGCGAGCTGCGCGAGATCCTCGCCGACTGCGGCGCGCGACTCCTGATCGCCGACAGCGGCTTCGCGGAGCTCCTGCGCGAGGTGGTCGCTGCGCCCACGGCGGTCGAGCACGTGCTCTGGATCGGCGCGGAGGGCTCGACCGGCGCTCCGGAGCGCGGCGCGAGCCTCGAGCGGTCGATCGCGGCCGAACTCGAGCGCGGAGCGGGCGCGTGGACGCCGGATACGGTGGCCGGCGACGCGCTCGCGCACCTCTACTACACGAGCGGCACGACGGGGCGCGCGAAGGGCGTCATGCTCACGCACCGCAACGTGTCGGTGCACGCGCTCGCGACGCTCTTCGAACTCGGCCTCGGCGAGCGCGACACCTGGGCACACGTGGCGCCGATGTTTCACCTCGCCGACGCGTGGGCCACGTTCGCGATCACGTGGGCGGGCGGGCGGCACGTCGTGCTCCCGCGGTTCGAGCCAGTCGCGGCGCTCGAGCTCATGGAACGCGAGCGCGTCACGATCACGAACCTCATCCCGACGATGCTCAACCTGATGGTCCGTCATCCGAGCGCGCGCGGGCGCGACTACCGGAGCCTGCGCCTCGTGTTGTCCGGCGGCGCTCCGATCGCTCCGCAGGTCGTGCGGGAGATCCTCGACGTGTTCGGCTGCGACTACGTGCAGACGTACGGGATGACGGAGACGAGCCCGTACCTCACGCTGAGCCTGCTCAAGGACCACCTGCGCGCGCTCCCGGCGGAGGAGCAGCTCGCGTACAAGTGCAAGACCGGGCGTCCGTTCGCCGCAGTGGAGCTGCAGGTCGTCGATGCCGAGGGCCGCGAGATCCCCGGCGACGAGCGCACGGTGGGGGAGATCCGCGTGCGCGGTGAGACGGTCACGCCGGGCTACTGGAACCGTCCCGAGGAGACGGCCGCGGCGTTCCGCGACGGATGGTTGATGACGGGCGACCTCGCCGTGATCGACGGCGAGGGCTACGTGACGATCGTCGACCGCAAGAAGGACATGATCCTGACCGGCGGCGAGAACGTGTACTCGACCGAGGTCGAGCACGTGCTCTACGAGCACCCCGCGATCCTCGAGGCGGCCGTGTTCGCGCGGCCCGATGCCCTGTGGGGCGAGCGCGTCTGCGCCGCGGTCGTGCTGCGGCTCGGGACCAACGCGAACGCGGAGGAGCTCGCCGCGTTCTGCCGCGCCCGGCTCGCGGGGTACAAGGTCCCGCGCGAGATCGACTTCCTCGCGAGCCTGCCGCGCACCGGGAGCGGGAAGATCCTGAAGCGAGCGCTCCGCGAGCCGGTGGCGGGCTGAGCCACGGGGGCGGCGATCGGTGCGTCCGAGCGCTCGATGAGCAGCACGATGCGTTGAGCCGCTGCGTCGGCTCGTGCATGGAGCGGGCTGGGCTCCGTGGACGGCAAGGACCGCGAGAATCGAAATGCAACGTTGTAAGGGCCGCCCGGCCGCTTCCGAGCTTGCCGATCGGACCCGGCGCCTAGGGGGCGGGGGCGGGGGGGGGCGCGGTTGGGAGCCACGGCGCTGGCGTGCCCTCCTTCCTTTATGTAGCAAGTTGCAATGTGTTCTTGGCTTCCGATCCGACCTCGATAGCGGCTCATCACGGCCCGTGAACACGGAAGAATCTTCCAATTCGCATTGACGTCCCGCGGTGCCCTGGACAGGATGACGGAACCGCGCGCCTGGAAATCGGTTCCGGGTTGCGGCCCCGCCACCGGGCCCGCACCCGCCGCCTCCCCGCGCGACGCACCTTTGGATCGACACCCTGCCCCTGGCCGGCACGCTCGCGTGGCTGTCCGGGAACAAGCAACTGGAAGGACACCTGGGATCATGTTCTCGCGAAGGACTCTCGCTCATCTGCTGTCGCCTTGCGCGGCGCTCGTCATCTCCGTCGGCGCCCAAGCGCAAATCCCCTCCTGCCCGCCTGGGACGTTCCAGGGCACGAACACCGTCACGGACAGCTTCGGGCCCGTGACCCCGACGTGGCCGCCCCCGGGTCAGCCGCAGTCGAACTTCGTGATGCGCGTGCCCAAGTTCAACCCGGCCCCGGGCCAGACGCTCATCGCCGCCGAGGTCACGGCGAGCGGCAGCGTCAGCGGCAGCGTGCAGGCGGAGAACCAGTCCAACCTGAGCCCGTGCAATCTGGCGTGGACGCTCGGCTCGGTCTTCGAGATCGACACGCCGATTCCGGGCCAGCCCGCGATCTCCGTGCCGGAGAGCATCGACGGCAACGATCCGCTCGCGGTGTTCGACGGCGCACTCGACTACGACGGCCCCTCGGGCGAGCAGCACCTGAACCTCAACGGTGCGAGTTCGAACTCGATCCTGATCACGGATCCCGCCGTGCTCGCCAGCGTGTTCACCGGCACGGGGGATCTCGAGTTCCCGCACCGCGCCGTCGACACGTCCGGTCACCTCGGCTGCGGCAACCTGAGCGTGATCTTCGAGAACACGTCCCAAGTCGGCATCTCGGTCCGCTACATCTACTGCAGCACGACGCCGCCGAACGAGTGCGAGGAAGTCAACCGCCGTCAGTGCGGCAGCTTGCTCCTCTTCCCCGAGTACGACAACCGCGCGGGTGATCTCACGCTCGTCTCGGTCACGAACAGCTGCTGCGATGATCCGAACGGCGGCACGTGGATCGAAGTCCGCTTCATTGAGAAGGACTTCTGCACGGAGACGAACCGTTCGTACTTCCTCACAGCCTGCGACACGCTCTCGTTCCTCACGAGCGACGTGAACCCGAACGGCCGCCAGGGCTACCTGTACGTGTATGCGAAGGCGGAGCAGTTCTTCCCGGGTGATCCGAACAACACCTCGGGCCGTCCGTGGGTGTTCAACCACCTGATCGGACAGGAACTGATCATCAACGGCATCGAGCACGTCGACTACTCGATGAACGCGGTGTCGTTCCTCGGCTACGGCGAAGAGCGTTCGCTGAACGACGACGACAACGACGGCATCCGTGACCTGAACGGTCCGAACAACGCGACGCCGGAGTACGCGGGCGCCCCCGAGGAGATCCTCATCCCGCGCTTCCTCGGTCAGGACCTGCCCGGTCAGCGCCGCCTCGACGTCTACAAGAGCCAGGTCGTCCTCATCGCGCTGAGCGGTGGCGCCCAGTTCCGCACGATCGTCGACGTCCTCGGCTACAACGACAACGAAGACCCGCTGTCGCACCAGTACGAGTTCGGCTGCTGGGACAAGCCCTACCTCCGCGACCTCGCGCCGTGGAGCGTCGAGAGCTTCCTCGAGAGCATGAACACGGACGACCCCGACGAGATCCTGGGCGCCAGCTACCGCAACGCGGGCTGGCTGCGCCTGGACGGTCTCCTCGCGAACTCCTCGGGCCCCGAGGCGATCGACAACCCGGCGATCTACGCGGTGCTGATCGAGCGCACCGGTCCCTATATGGCGGCGGACCTGCCGTTCGAGCGTTGCACGCAGTACAACGGCGACCTGCTCCCGCTCGGCATCCTCGGCGACGGCCCGAACCCGGTGGCCGGCGACGACCAGTGATCGTTTGAGTCGCGATCCGCGAAGGTGAGCGAGGCCGGGGGGCTTTTCCCCCGGCCTCGTTTCGTTTCGATCGAGACCATCGAGCACGGACGAGCTTCGTGCCGTCGACCGGTCGGCCGTCCGCGCGCGATTCCGAGCTCCGGTATCCTCGAGCCCGAGCGCGGGGAGCGCGCAGCAGCGCCGGTTCGAGGTCCAGCGCGCGCGTGCGCGAAGTCGTTTCGCGTCGCCCCTCGGTCGGCCGTCCCTCGCCTGAGGTCTGCGGGTGCGAGCGCCCGATCCGAAGCCCGCACTCCCAACGGCCGCGCAGCGCGCGGATCGTTGAGATCTCACGCGCTGCGCTGCGAAGGTGTGGTCGACGAGCGCGGCCTGCGCGCTCGTTCGTCCCTCAGGGTACGGACGTCAGTCGGACCCAGTCGCGGCTCAGGCGCCGCGGAGAGTTCGAGTACCCCTGCAGGTACGAGGACGCGCCCACGGTCGTCGGCACGTTCACCGTGACCGTCGCGCGTCCGAGGCCGTCGAACGTCCCCGCGGAGAGCACGTTCAGACCGGTGCGCGAGAGCCAGAGGGTTCCGATCACCCCGAGCACGGACGGCGTGGCCGCCAGCGTGGGGGAGACGAGCAGGAGCGCGGGTTTGCCCGGCTGACCGCGCAGTTCGACGGTCACCTGACCGCCGGCGTGCGGAACGCCCGTGACGGTCACGTCGAGGCTCGTGGCCTCGAAGAGCTGGATCGTGCCGCCGCCGCCGGTCACGTTCGCATGCACGCCCTTCGCGGCCACCGCGACCCGTCGGCCGTCCGCCGAGAGGTCGACATCGATGACCGAACCGGGGAGATCGACGCTGCGGATCGGCACGGCCGAGTCGCGCTCGTAGATGCGGAGCTCGGGTGCGGCACCGAACTGGTCGCCCCACTCGCCGAGCGCGACGCGGCGGCCGTTCGCGCTGAGGCAGATGTCGGACACGGTGTTCTGCCACGCTCCCTGGCCGACGATCGAGTCCGTCATGAGGACGGTGAGCGTCGGAAGGTCAATCGTCTGCAGGACGACGCGCCGGAACGTGTCGGTGAAGTTGAAGCCCATCGCGAGCGTCGAGCCGTCGTCCGAGATGTCGAGCCGGTCGCAGTAGTTCGGGCCCGCGAGCGTGTGCGTCAGGACCAGCGAGTATTGCCCCGTCGTCGCGGAGCGGCGGAAGATGCGGACCTGGCCGTCGCTTCCGTAGGCCGCGTACGTTCCGTCCCCGGAGAGCGCCACCGCTTGGTAGAGCGGCACGAAGGGGAGCTGCGAGTACAGCATCTGTCCCGCAACGAGGTCGTGGATCTCGAAGCGAACACCGGCCAAGACCGCGAGCTTCGTTCCGTCCGCCGAGATGTCGAGGCCCGTGAACGCGCCCGCGTTCGGGATCGAGCGCGTCGTCAGAGGTGTCGCGCTCGTGGAAGAAAACGTCGCGACGTCGAGCGCGAAGTTCGTGTGGTTGAGCGACGCGACGACGAAGCGCGAGCCGTCGCGTGTCGCGCGCACGACGAACCGGTCGTGTGTGTTCGTCAGGGCCGGCCAGTTGTAGGTCCAGTTCGCGGCCGGGATCGTCGGTGAGAACGCCTTGACGACGAGTTGTCGCAGACCGGGCGTCGCGCACGGCACGTCGAACGCGGCCACGTGCACATCGGTCGCGTCGGCTGAGCTCGTGCGATGTCGGAGGGTCACGACCGTGCTCGTCTGCTGCACGATCGGCAGCGGCGGATCCTGGTCGAACGACGAGAACACGCGCGAGTAGTCCGCATAGGGACCCAGCGCCGTGAAGACCTGCGTGCCGGTCCCGCCGATCGAGACCACGCGGGGCGTCCAGCCTTCGACGCCGCTCGTATGGCTCCAAACGCAGCCGTTCGAGAGGATCGGGAGCGTTCCCGGCCCGGTCGAGGTCGCGGGGGTGGGTACCGCCCCGATTGCGGTGGTGGAGCGCGGACCGTTCGCGGTCATCGTCCACTGCTGCGAGGTGGCTTGCTGGGCCCCTGTGCCCGCGCTCGCCACCGCCGCCAAAAGTCCCCCGAAGACCCAACCTTGGCGGGTGAGCCCACCCAGCCCCGTGTTCTTAGCCATGTCGAACTCCTCTCGGGATGGTGCCTGCCGGAGCGCCACCCGTAGGTAGCTTCTGTCGTCGAGCAGCCGCGAAGGCCTGAAAGGGAATTCCTAAAAAGCAGCTTCGCTGTGCCCTCGGCTTGGCGCCGATGGGGCGAAGGGGCGAGGCCGCGATCCGCGCGAGGCGGACGCTCGCTTGCCGCGCCAGAGTGAACGTGCGCATGCGCGATGGGACGCGGCGGGCGTGTGCAAGCTCGAGTCGGATCAACGCAGTCGAGGGTGCCGCGGCGCACGACCTGCTCTCCAGTTCGGTGGTCCTCCGGCGCAGGTGTGCGCACCTCGCCGCGGAGGAAGCTGCTCGCGAGCGCAGTCGTCGTTCCTCGATCGACGCGGTGCTTCGTCGCGTCGGCCTGATTGCAATTTCGAACAATGCGAGATGCTTCACGGCGTGGGCCGCGCGCGAGCTGACTACGTGGTTCCACGCAGTGATCCTGCGAGAAGCTCGCAACTTCGATTCAATCCAAGTTGCTGCATTGACGCACCCCTCCGGGTCTGGGAGCATGACGCCGCTCACGCAGGACGGGTTCGCGTGCCTCTCCGTCGGCTCACTCGCGTGCCGTCGCCGCGTCATCCAGTCCACCGCCCTCCCGCAAACACGCTCGTCCTCTCCGCTCCCCACGCCAGGGGCGGGGAACCGAACTTCGAGCGCGTCGAACTCTCCAGGCGCATGTACCGCATCATGCTCACTCTCCACCGCTCGTCGAGGTTGCTCTTCCACTTCTTTGCGATCGCGTCGACGACGCTCGTCGGTTGGGCACAGGTCCGAACCTCGACTGCGCCTGCGACGACGCAGGCGACCCAGGCCTCCGGTTTCGTCTCGCCGTTCGCGCTCGGGCCGGGGCCGAACTGTCCGCCGGCCTCCACGGTTGGGTGCACGTCGGGCACGGTGCAGACGCAGACGTTCGTCGTCGAGTTCCCGACGACCAACCTTTCACCGCAGTGCCCGGTGGGTTCCGCGACCGTGCCGCCGGAGTGTCAACCTCCGACGGGTCCGGGCATCGACACGCCGTCGATCGGCGCGCGCTTCGCGACGACCGACTGGAACAGCGCGCAGGTTCCGCCGAACCCGCTGGTGCCCAAGCTGCTCCTTCCGAAGTTCAACCCGCCCGCGGCCGGCTGTGGCCGGCTGCTGCAGGCCGAGTTGCAGTTCGAGGGCGCGGTGGAGGGCCAGGCGACGGTCGTGAACTCGTCGACCCTCTCCTCGTGCAACGCGACCTTGCGGCTCGAGACGGGCTTCCAGATCGCGAACGGAGCGCTCCTCACGCAGCCCTGCCAGTTCAACACGACGCTCGAGCGCACGGTCACCGTGCAGCCTGGTGCCGCGCCCCAGGTCTTCGAGTTGTGCTCGAAGACGACGCAGTGCCCCGACCTGCAGGCCACGCCGCCGCAGGCGCCGTTGTGCTTCACGGACCCCGCCGTCCTCGCGAACAACTTCATCGGGGCCCCGGGCAGCACGATCGCCTTCGATCACAGCGCCACCGGCAACTCGTTCCACTCGGGTTGCGGCAACTCGACGTTCACGTTCTTGAACTGCTCGCGCGTCCGCGCGCGCGTCATCTACACGTTCTGCACGCCGACGCCGCCGGCGCCGACCCCGGACCAGGTCGCGACGTGCCGTGGTCAGTCGAAGCTGATCAACGTCCTTCTCAACGATACGTCGGACACGCCGCTCAACTGCACGCCGACCGCGGGCTGCACGACGGCTGCGCTCGAAGTCGCCTCCGCGCCCGCGAACGGCACGGCGGTCGTCACGACCGACGCGAGCTGCACGAACAGCCTCTGCAACCTGCGTTGCATCCAGTACACGCCCAACCCGAACTTCACGGGCGTCGACACGTTCACTTACCGGATCACGGACTCCGACTGCTGTTCGGCGACGACGACGGTCACGATCAACGTCTGTGAGATCACGGCTCCGAACGTGACGGCGACGGTGTGCGCCGGCGGGACCGTCCCCATCTGTCTCCCGTTCACGACCTCCGCGGGCTGTCCGACGCTGACGTGCGCGAACGTGACGGTCGGCACGCCGACGCAGGGCACGGTCGGCGCCGTGGGGACCTGCCCCGTCGGCGTCACCTGCACGACCGGCTGCTGCGTCAACTACACGGCGCCGACGAACCCGACCTCGAGCACCGCGTCCTTCCCGTACACGGTCTCGTCGCGCACGGGCTGCACGGCGACGGGCACGGTCACGGTGAACATCTGTTCCCTGACGGCGCCGGACGCGACGGCGACGGAGTGTGCGAACGGCACGGTGGACATCTGCTTGCCGATCACCGCGACGGCGGCGTGCGGCACGATCACGTGCTCGAACGTGACGTTCTCGGCCGTGACGGGCGGCGGCACGGTCGCGGCCTCGCCGTCGTGCGGTGTGACCTGCCCGGCTCCGGGTTGCTGCGTGCGCTACAACGCGACGGGCAGCACGGGCAACACGGCCACGTTCACCTACACGGTGACCTCGCCGGCGGTCGCGGGTTGCACCGCGACGGGCACGGTGACGGTGAACATCTGCCGTCTGACGGCGCCCAACGCGACCGCCACGGTGTGCGCGAACGGCACGGTGGACATCTGTCTTCCGATCACGGCGACGGCGGCGTGCGGCACGATCACGTGCTCGAACGTGACGTTCTCGGCGGTGACGGGCGGCGGCACGGTCGCGGCCTCGCCGTCGTGCGGCGTCGCCTGCCCGACTCCGGGTTGCTGCGTGCGCTACAACGCGACGGGCAGCACGGGCAACACGGCCACGTTCACCTACACGGTGACCTCGCCGGCGGTCGCGGGTTGCACCGCGACGGGCACGGTGACGGTCAACATCTGCCGTCTCACGGCCCCGAACGCGACGGCGACGGTGTGCGAGAACGGCACGGTGGACATCTGCTTGCCGATCACGGCGACGGCGGCGTGCGGCACGATCACGTGCTCGAACGTGACGTTCTCGGCGGTGACGGGCGGCGGCACGGTCGCCGCCTCGCCGTCGTGCGGCGTGACCTGCCCGGCTCCGGGTTGCTGCGTGCGCTACAACGCGACGGGCAGCACGGGTGGCACGGCGACGTTCACCTACACGGTGACTTCGCCGGCGGTCGCGGGTTGCACGGCGCAAGGCACCGTCACGGTCAACATCTGCCGTCTGACGGCCCCGAACGCGACGGCGACGGTGTGCGAGAACGGCACGGTGGACATCTGCTTGCCGATCACGGCGACGTCGGCGTGCGGCACGATCACGTGCTCGAACGTGACGTTCTCGGCGGTGACGGGTGGCGGCACAGTCGCGGCTTCGCCGTCGTGCGGTGTGACTTGCCCGGCTCCGGGTTGCTGCGTGCGCTACAACGCGACGGGCAGCACCGGCAACACGGCGACGTTCACGTACACGGTGACCTCGCCGGCGGTCGCGGGTTGCACCGCGACGGGCACGGTGACGGTCAACATCTGCCGTCTGACGGCGCCGAACGCGACCGCGACGGTGTGCGCGAACGGCACGGTGGACATCTGCTTGCCGATCACGGCGACGTCGGCGTGCGGCACGATCACGTGCTCGAACGTGACGTTCTCGGCGGTGACGGGCGGCGGCACGGTCGCGGCCTCGCCGTCGTGCGGTGTGACCTGCCCGGCTCCGGGTTGCTGCGTGCGCTACAACGCGACGGGCAGCACGGGTAACACGGCCACGTTCACCTACACGGTGACCTCGCCGGCGGTCGCGGGTTGCACGGCTCAGGGCACGGTGACGGTGAACATCTGCCGGCTGACGGCGCCCAACGCGACCGCCACGGTGTGCGCGAACGGCACGGTGGACATCTGTCTTCCGATCACGGCGACGGCGGCGTGCGGCACGATCACGTGCTCGAACGTGACGTTCTCGGCGGTGACGGGCGGCGGCACGGTCGCGGCCTCGCCGTCGTGCGGCGTCGCCTGCCCGGCTCCGGGTTGCTGCGTGCGCTACAACGCGACGGGCAGCACGGGCAACACGGCGACGTTCACGTACACGGTGACCTCGCCGGCTGTCGCGGGTTGCACCGCGACGGGAACGGTGACGGTCAACATCTGCCGTCTCACGGCCCCGAACGTCACGGCGACGGTCTGCGGGACGGGGACGGTGGACATCTGTCTCCCGATCACGGCCACGACGGCGTGCGGCACGATCACGTGCTCGAACGTGACGTTGTCGGCGGTGACGGGCGGCGGCACGGTCGCGGTCTCGCCGTCGTGCGGCGTCGCCTGCCCGGCTCCGGGCTGCTGCGTGCGCTACAACGCGACGGGCAGCACGGGCAACACGGCGACGTTCACGTACACGGTGACCTCGCCGGCGGTCGCGGGTTGCACGGCTCAGGGCACGGTGACGGTCAACATCTGCCGTCTGACGACCCCGAACCAAACGGCCACGGTGTGCGCCGGCGGGTTCGTCGACATCTGCCTCCCGTTCACCTTCAGCGGGACGTGCGGCACGCTCACGTGCTCCAACATCACGCTCGGCGCCGCCTCCCAGGGCACGCTCGGTGCGGTCGGCACCTGCCCGGCGCAGACGCCCTGCACTTCGGGCTGCTGCGTCCGGTACACGGCGCCCGCGACCCCGAGCGGAACCACGGCGACGTTCACCTACACGGCGACGGCCCCGGGCATCCCGGGCTGCACGTCGACGGGCACGGTCACCGTCAACATCTGCACGCTGACCACGCCGAACGTCACGGCGCGCGTCTGCCCGGGCGGCCAGGTCCCGATCTGCCTGCCCTTCACCTTCACCGGTTCGTGCGGGACAGTGAACTGCTCCAACGTGACCGTCGGTGCGGCCTCGCAGGGCACGGTCAGCGCGCCGGGCGCCTGCCCGGGTGGTACGGCGTGCACGACCGGTTGCTGCGTGATCTACACGGCGCCGGCGAACCCGACCTCGGGAACGGCGACGTTCCCGTACACGGTGACGTCCGGCGGCTGTCAGTCGACCGGCACGGTGACCGTGACGATCTGCCTCCTGAACATCGGTCCCGACGAGGCCGAGACGTGCCCGGGTGAACCCGTCACGATCGACGTCGTCGCCGACGACTCGGTCACGGGCACGGGGTGCGGGTCGATCGACTGCCACACGCTCGTCGTGCTGACGCAGCCGCCCGCGAACTGCGGCACGGTGTCCATCACGCCGGGCTGCATCGCTGGCTCGCCGTGCTCGAGCTGCCGCCTCGTCTTCACTCCGACCGGGAGCTTCGTGGGCACGTGCACCTTCACCTACGGGGTGAGCACGTCGACGACGCCGGCCTGCCAGGGTGTCGGCACGGTCACCGTGACGGTGAACCCGAAGCCGGACGCGGTGGACGACGTGTTCGAGTTCGACCCGACGCAGCCGGACCCGATCGAGCTCGACATCCTCGCGAACGACTCGCCGGGCGCGCCCTGCCTCTTCGCGAACCCGCCGGTGGACTGCACGCGTCCGCTGCCGTGCTTCCCGACGCTCCCGCAGCACGGCACCGTGACGTTCAACCCCGTGACGCGGCTGGCCGAGTACACGCGCGGGCCGACCTTCCCCGAGACCGGGGACAGCTTCTGCTACCGCATCTACAACGACTGCGGTTGCGAAGACACGGCCTGCGTCGTGATCCGGCCGATCGAGCCCTGCCCGCCCGTGAACCGTCACGACTGCGGCTCGCTCCTGCTCTACCCCGAGTTCGACAACCGGATGGGCTCGAAGACGCTGGTCACGGTCACCGACGCCTGCTGCGGTGGCACCGGACAGAACGTCCGCATCGAGATCATCTTCATCAACAAGTCGAACTGCCTCGAGACGAACCGCACGTACGTGCTGACGCCGTGCGACACGCTCACGTTCCTGACCAGCGCGGTCGGCAGCGCGAACACGCGTGGCTACCTGTACCTCTACGCGAAGACCCTGACCGCCACGACGGGCAACCCGCTCGGCACGCCGATCGTCTTCAACCAGCTGATCGGCATGGAGACGATGATCAACGGCATCACGAGCTTCCAGTACTCGCTGAACGCCGTGTCGTTCCGCGGCCTGGGTGATCCGTTCGCGCTCAACGACGACGACGGCGACGGCGTGCGCGACCTGAACGGTCCGAACGCTGCGCTCCCCGAGTACGAACGCGCGCCGGATCGCATCCTGATCCCGCGCTTCTTGGGACAGGACCTGCCCGGTGGGTCCTACTCCAGCGAGATGGTCCTCGTGAACCTGAGCGGCGGTCGTCAGTTCCAGACGGTGGTCGACATCACCGGCTACAACGACAACGAGGTTCCGTTCTCGGGCCAGTACCAGTTCTACTGCTGGGACAAGGTGCCGCTGACGACCCTCAGCGCGATGACCCTGAACTCGTCGCTCGCGTACCTCAACGATCCGCGTGAGATCGTCGGCCTCTCCGATCGCGAGGCGGGCTGGATGATCCTCAACGGCAACGTGGCGTACAGCAGCGCCGAGACGATCCTCGACCCGGCGATCTACGCGGTGCTCATCGAGACGGCGAACGGTTCGATCGCCGCCGACCTGCCCTTCGAGCTCTGCGCCCAGGAAAACGGGGCGCTGCTCCCGACCGGCCTGTTCGGCAACGGACCCAACGCCCAGAACGGCGACAACCAGTGACCGAGGTTCCTTCCCGAGGTTCCCGACTGCCTGCTCAAGCCACCATGAAGCTCATCCAATCCGCACTGCTCCTCGCCGCCCTTGGTGTCAGCTCGCTCTGTCCGTTCGCGTCCGCGGACGGACGGAACCCGGGCAGCTTGCTCATCTTCCCCGAGTACGACCACGGTCCCGGCAAGGACACGTTGCTCACGGTCACGAACACGAGCCCCGATGGCGGAGTGCGCGTGCACTTCTACTACGTCGGCGGAGTGCCGGGGAACTTGTGCGATCGCTCGAACCGCACGGAGACCCTCACGCCGAGCGACACGCTCACCTTGCTGACGTCCGCGCACAGCGGGCAGCCGCCGACCGGCAACAAGTACAAGGGCTACGTGTACTGCTACGCGGAGAACGCGGCGGGCGCGCCGATCTCGTTCAACTTCCTGGTGGGGGACATGATCGTCGTCGACGGCAACACCGCGTTGCAGTACGCGATCAACCCGCTCGTCTACAAGGCGAAACCGCCGACGAGCCAGCCGACGGACGTGGACGCGGACGGCGTTCGCGACCTGAACGACATCGAGTACGAAGGCTCGCCCGACCGCGTGTTCATCCCGCGCTTCATGGGCCAGGGCAGCGACCACCAGAGTGAGCTGATCCTGCTGTCGCTCACCGGCGGCGCGAGCTTCACGAACGTCGTGAATTTCCTGATGTTCAACGACAACGAAGAGGTCTTCTCCGCCCAGCACACGTTCAGCTGCTGGAAGAAGGTCCCGCTCTCCACGATCTCG
The DNA here is from genome assembly GCA_016714045.1 of Planctomycetota bacterium. GTDB lineage: Bacteria > Planctomycetota > UBA1135 > UBA1135 > JADJNY01. The sequence continues at coordinate 497,618 of JADJNY010000005.1, forward strand.
GCCATGTTCGGCAACACCTTCCTCCACAACTCGACGACCGACGCGGTCTCCGAGATCGTGGGGGCCACGAACTACGAGAGCGGCTGGATCATCATCGACGGCAACGTCGCCTACTCGACGGCGCGCCAGTTCGCGGATCCGGCGATCGTTGCGGTCCTCGTCGAGAAGGCTGGAGCGGCGCCGAACAACACGGGCGCAGAGCTTCCGTGGTTCACGGGCAAGCAGTTCAACGGCGACCTCCTGCCGACCGGGATCAACGGCGACTCGAACTGAGCTCGTCACGTTCCTGACCGGCGCTGCGTCCTGGCACCGGTTTCCCACGCGGCCCTCCTCAACGGAGGGCCGCATCGCTTCGAGGCCAGGTACCGCGGCCGCTCTCACGGCCCCCCCGGACGGGAGCTCGGTGAGCTTCGGGTGCGCAGGCCGTCCCGACGTCGGCGCACGGGCCTCGAGGCTTGGCGCCCGGCAGACCGGACGCCTCGCAGTTCGACCCCCCTCACCCCGCGCGGGGCGTGCTAGACTCCGCACGCTCGCCGTGCCCTCCTCACCCCTCGAGGATTCGAAATGCACCGAACTCCGCGCACTGGGAATCGCCTTCTTTCGACGGCGGCCTGGGTGACCCTCGGCTTCGCGTCGGTCGTTCCGCCCGCGCTCGCCGCGCAGGGCGCGACTTCCGCACACGCGGTCGTGCTCCCGCAGACGTCCGCGCTCGCGACCGGAGCCGGTACGCGCCTGTGGTCGTACACGAACCCGCCTGAAGGTTGGGTCGCGTGGATCGTGTCGATCGGGAACTCGGGCACGGAGGCGCTCAGCCAGTTCGGCCCGTATGCGGACTACACGCGGATGTTCTCGGGCTACTCCGGACCGGGCGTCGCGCCCGCATGGCAGGTGCAGGAGAGCGTCCCGACCCAGCGCCACCGCGTCGACTCCGCGGACGATCTCGACGTGCACGTTTCGATGTACGACAAGCCCGAGCCGTCTTCGACGACGGGCATGCGGCGCGTGATCCTGCGCAAGTTCCGGAGCTCGGACCCGTCCGGGGCATGGACCTACACGTGGCCGGTGCTCTCGAACGGACACGACCGGTTCTGGCCGAAGATCTCGCGCGATGGACAGACGATCGTCGCCCTCGTCCACAACATCAACACCGGCCTCGAGGACCTCTCCGTCTTCGGCCCGAACTCGAGCGTCCCGCTGCGCTCGTTCTCGTACAGCACCCTCGGGCCGGCCAAGGCGTTCAACCTGTCGGCCGACGGACGCGTCGCCGTCATCGCGGGGGACATCAAGTACGTCCTGGTGGACACGCTGACGGGCGCGACGCTCCACTCCGCGATCCTGTTCTCGCAGACGTACCTGGGCCACGGGCTCTCGGGGAACGGCTCGATCTACGCGTTCGGGAGCAACAACACGGTCTCGATCGTCCGGCGCAATCCCACGAGCGGGGTCTACTCGCTCGCCTACACGCACAACGTCGCCGGCGCGAACTACTGCAACCACCTCGACGTCTCGGAGAACGGCGCGACGTGCGCGCTGGCCTTCAACTTCACGGACGACTGGAACAAGGTCGTGATCCAGGCGCTCGACCTCGCGACGTACGCGACGACGATGAGCGAGACCGTCATCGGAAGCGGCGCGCTCCAGAACGTCTGCAGCTCCGTGAGCGCGAGCTCCGACGGCAGCCGGTTCGCGGTCGGGCTGTGGGGCGACCAGAACGGGCTCTCTCCCGAGATCCGCGTGTACAACCGGAACCAGTCGACGCCGCTCTGGACGTACGATCTGCCCGGGTCGGTGAACGCGCTCGACCTCTCCTCCGACGGGCGCCGGCTCGCCGTCGCGAGCAAGGCCATCCATGCGAACATCCTCGGCGGCGGCGGTCAGGTCGACCTGTTCCAGGTAGAGGACGAGGACCTCGTCGTCGACGGCGTGCCGCGCGCGGGATCGAGTGTGAACGTGACCGTGCGTGGGACGCCGGGCACACCCGCGATCCTGCTCCTCGCACCGTCGCTCGCGGCGCAGCCGATCGTCTTCCCGACGCTCGGGACGCTCTACCTGAGCCGGACGTCGCTCTCGACGATGGCCATGGGCACGGTGAACCCGCTCGGAACGGCGAGCGTGTCGCTCCCGATTTCGTCGACGCCCGGCGCGACGGTTTACCTCCAGGGCTACAGCTCGTCGCCGCGCCGGCTGGGACGCACGTATTTGAAGCTCACGGCGATCCCGTGACCCCGGGCGCGCGGCGCGCGCTCAGAGCCAGCTCTCGAACGCGATCCCGCGTCGCTCGAGCACGCGTTCGGCCGCGCGCACGCCCGTCCACTGCGCTTCCTCGAAGAGCGCGAGGCCCGACAGGTCCGTGCCCGCGAAGACGATCCGGCCTGCGTGCCAAGGCCAGCGTCCCGCGGCACGGGACGCGAGGAAGCCGGGCTCGGGGCGGACCATGCCGTGCCCGAAGCGCGCGACGTCGATCGTGACGAGGTGCTCTTCGAGGTCGGGGTGGGCTCGTGCGAGGTCCGCGATCAGCGCGTCGCGCCAAGCCGACCAGGGGAGGGACAGCACCGCCGCGCGCGACGCAGCGAGCTCCGCCGACGGGAACGGCCGGTACCACGTCCAGACGTCGTCGCGAAGGGCGCGATCGAGCTGGTGCGTCGCCGAGACGTAGCCGAGCGCCTCGCTCTCGAACAGCACGTTGTCCCACGCGAGCGGAAAATCGCGCTCCTCGGGACGGCGCTCGAGCGTCGCGCTCGCGACGACCCACGGCGTCGAGCGCAGTGGGAGCGTCTCACCGGCGAGTTGGGCCACGAGACGCCGGGCGACGAACCGCGGCGTCGCGCAGACGACGTCCTCGGCGTGCGTCTCGACCCGCGCGCCGTGCGCGTCGATCCAGCGCACGATCGCGCGGTCTGCGTCGGATTCGATCGCGTGCACGAGCGCACCGGAGACCAGCTCCGCGCCGCTCGCCCGCGCGAGCCCGCGGACGAGGAACGCGTTTCCCTCGGGCCAGGTGAGGTAGCGCTCGGTCTCCGCCGGGTCGCGGCCGCGCGCACAGAAGTAGTGGAGGCCGGCGAACGCGGACGTGTCCGCGAGCAGCGTCCCGAAGTCGTCGCGGCAGGCGTACTCGACGAACCAAGCGAGGCGCGGCGAGTCGAAGCCGTGCTCGGCGAGCCAACTCGCCATCGAGCGCGCGTCGAGGGCGAGCACCTCGTCGCACGTCGAGCCCGACGCGAGCGGGAGCGTGAACCAGGGCTTCCCCAGGTCGTCGCGGCGCGTCGCGAGCTCCGCGCACAGCGACTCGAAGCGCTCGAGCTGGCGGACGTCCTCGGCGCTCGCGCCGAGGCGCGGATAGAGGCCCTCGCTCCAACGGCCGTGAGCGAAGATCCGCTCACCCGGCGCGCGCAGGAGGTGACGTTCGATCGGCCGCGCGCGGCCCTGCGCGTCGAAGCCGTCGATGACCTGCAGTTCGGCGAAGAGCTCGCAGAGCGCGCGCTGCTCGCGTCGCGGGACCGGCACGTAGTGCGCGGCGAACGGGAAGCGCGACACGGCGTTCTCGCCGCCCGCGGCCGTTCCGCCCGGTGCGACCTCGAGTTCGAGCACACGCACGTCGCGCACGCCGGCGCGCGCGAGCCGCCAGGCTGCGGACAGGCCCGCGATGCCCGCGCCGACGACCACGATGGGCGCGTCCTCGCGGCGCGCGGGGCCCGATGCGTTCACGCCATCGCGCAATCGGTGCCCGCGCGCGGGATCGGGGCCGACGAAGCCGCCCGTGATCCGCTCGCGGCCGCGGCTGCGCGTGCACGCGACGAAGGGCGCGAGCGCGGCCAGCCCGGCGGCATGGAGGACCGTGCGGCGCGCGTAGCGCGCGCCGTCGCCGGTCAGTTCCAACGACGCCATTCGTCCTCGTAGTAGCGAACGAGCCGCTGGTCGTCGAGGCGGTTCGGTTGCACGTCGACGGGCGCCAGGTCCGGGCCGAGCACGAAGAGCGCGCGCATCGTCTCTGCGTCGAGGAAACGCGCGCCCGGGACGTCGACCGCGGGGACGGGGAACTCCTCGCGACGTGCGAGGAGGAAGCCCCACTCCCCGAACGAGGGCACGAGCGCGTGGTAGGGGCGCACGACGAACCCGCTCGCTTCGACCGTGCGTACGACGCACCAATACGCGCTGCGCGACGCGAGCGGGGAGGTCGACTGCACGGCGAGCACGCCGCCGGGGGCGAGGGCTCCGGCGACGCGCACGTAGAAGGCGGTCGTGTAGAGCTTGCCGAGCGCGAAGTTCGCCGGGTCGGGGAAGTCGACGACGACGACGTCGAACGGGCCGCGGCGCGCGTCGAGCCAGCGCATCGCGTCGTCATGGACGACCGTGACCCGCGGGTCCTCGAACGCGCGCGCGTTGAGCTCGACGAGGGGCGGGAACGTCCGCGCCAGCTCGACCATCGCGGGGTCGATGTCGACGAGGGTCGCGCGCTCCACCTCCGGGCGGCGCAACACCTCGCGCAGGGCGAGCCCGTCGCCGCCGCCGAGGATCAGCACGCGCCGCGGCTCCGCGACGCTCGCGAACGCGGGGTGAACGAGCGCTTCGTGGTAGCGGTACTCGTCGGCGCTGGAGTACTGCAGCGCGCCGTTCAGGAAGAGCTGGTGCCCCGCCGCGTTCGACGTCACCACGATGCGCTGGTACGGCGTGCTCCGCGCGACGAGGATCGGGTCGCCGTAGACGGAGAGCTCCGCGGCATCGACGACGCGCTGGCCCAGCACGAGTCCGCCGGTGAGCACGGCACACGCGAGAAGCGCCCGTGCGCGCAGTCCACCGGAGTGGCCCAGACGCGGCGCAAAGATCCACGTGCTCCACAGGCCCACGAGGGCGTTCACGAGGCCGAACAGGAACGCGCTCTGCACGAGCCCGAGGCGCGGAACGAGGAGGAGCGGGAACACGAGGCTGACGACGAGCGCGCCGATGTAGTCGAAGGTGAGCACCTGCGACACGAGCTCCTTGAAGTCGAGCTCGTCCTTCAGGATGCGCATCAAGAGCGGGATCTCGAGCCCGACCAACGTGCCGACGAGCAGGATCTCGCCGTAGAGCACGGGCCGGAACCACTTCCCGTGCGCGAAGGCGACGAACAGGATCGCGGCCGACGTGCCGCCCGCGAGGGCCACCGCGAGCTCGACGTCCACGAACCGGCGCACGAGGCCGCGCTCGATGAACTTGGAGAGCCACGCGCCGATGCCGAGGGCGAAGAGGTAGAGCCCGATCGCGACGGAGAACTGCGTGATCGAGTCCCCGAGCAGGTACGAGGAGAGCGCGCCGGCGACGAGCTCGTACCCGAGCCCGCACGCCGCGATCAGGAAGACGGTCAGGTAGGCGAGGCGCAGCCTCATCCGTGCAGCGCCGCGGCGACGATCAGCGCGATCCCGAGGAGCACGGAGCCCATCAGGATCGCGAGCGCGACGTTCTGGTCCTCGGCGATCTCCTTCTTCACGGAGAAGGGCGCCACCTTGCACATGAGCTGGAAGGCGAGTGCGAAGAGCACGATGCCGACCACTCCGAACACGAGCGTCGCGACGACGCCCCGAATGATTGCGTTCCAGTCCATGGGTCACTTTCCTCCGCGGGATCCCGAATGCCAGAAGCTCCCCGAGCCGCCCGAGTCTCCCGGCGGCGTGCGCACGCTGGGGACCACCGTCTGCACGCCGCTCTCGAACGGCTCCCAACCGAAGGTCTCGGCGAGGGCGTACGCGCCGATGAGCGCGAGCCCGGCGGCGACGTAGAGCGCGAGGAACAGCTTGAGTGCGGGGGTCATTTCGGTGTGCTTTCGTCGCGTGTGGTCGCGGTGAGCGCGGATCGTCCGGCGCGCGGGCTCATGCGTGGTCGCTCTGCGTCCAGCGCGCGGACTCGAATCCGGCGGCGACGAGCATCCACACGAGCGGGGGGAGCGCGAGCAGCGCCATCAGCAGGAACGGCCACGCGAGGTGGAGGTTCTGGCTGACGACGCGCACGTCGACGGTGCGGTCGGAGTGCGCCTCTGCTGCGTGCGGCTCGAGGCGTACGCGATAGCGCCCCGCGGGCAGCGAGCCCCACGTGAACGAGCAGTCGCCGCGCGAGTCCCCGAGCTCGGCGGGGCTCGCCTCGCGCGGGGCGAGCGAGAACGCGTGGGCGCGCTGGCTCGCGACCTCGACGAGCGCGCCCTCGCAGCGGAACCGGCCCTCCGGAAGCCCGACCGCGACGAGCTCGAGGCGCGCGTTCGCGCGATTGGCTGTGAGCTCGAACTCGTCGCCGACGAGACCGTTCTCGAGCGCCGAGGGGGTGAGCGGGAAGGCCTGCTCGTAGACGACGCGGTGGTCGTGCGTCGCCGCGAAGTACAGGAGCAGCACGACGAGCAGCGCGGCGAGAGCGGCCCACGCGCGCGCGAGCTGCTTCACGGCAGTCGGGTGCGGGTTGGGCTGGATCGCGCCGACGCCCTGCGGCGCGCCGAGCGGCTTTGCGAGCGCGAACGCGCGCTCGAGCTCGCGCGGCTCGACGTAGTGGCCGAGGGACGCGATGCGCTCCTCCTGCGTCGTCTCGAACGACAGCATGCGAGGCGGCGCCACGTAGTCGGCGACCTTCACGCTCTCCCCGACCTCGACCTGCCAGTAGACCTCGCCGAGCACGAGGTCGACCTTGGCCTCGCCGCTCGAGAAATGCTTGAACGCATCCGCGCCGAGGCGCGCGAGTCCGTTCGACCGCTTCACGTCTGCCAGGTTCACGGGCTCGACGAACGACCAGTGTCCGGTCGAGCACACGAGCCAGCGGTACGCGCCGTCCGCGCGCCGCAAGAGGTACTCGTCCCACGGATACCGCACGCCCTCCGAGCGCACGGAGCGCACGAGGAACGCGATCACCTCGTACTCGCCGCCGCGCAGCGTCCCGCGCGCGCCGAGCGGAATGCGCGGCGTCGCCTTCACGGTGCGATTCACGCCGACGACGCGCGCGCCCTCGGAGTCGGGCGACAGCAGCGCGTCACAGTAGGGACAGCCAAGGCGTTCGACGCCCGACGGGTCCGCGAGCTCGATCGAGCCTTGGCACTTCGGGCATGCGAGGCCCTTCGCGAGCACCTTGCGCTCCACGCGCGCTTGCGCGTGCGCGCCGTCGAGGCCGAGTTCGGCGAACTCGTGTCGGCGTCCGAGGAAGACAGCCTCGCAGGTCTCCTTCGGGCCGTAGTCGAGCGTGCCGAACCCGCCTGCGGGCCCGGCGAGGTCCGCGTAGTTCCGCGTCGCGCCGGGCTCGATGCGCTCGGGGAGCTCGCCGCGGAACGTCGTCACGGTGCCGCGGCCGCGCTCGGCGACGACGAAGCGGCCGTGCGCGCCGAGATCGAGCTCGCTCCCCGGCGCCGCGCGCCCGTAGGCGGGCACGCTCGCGAGCTCGACGTCCGCCGCGCGCGTGACGAGGTACTGTCCCTGTGCTTCCGCGAGCCACGCCCACGCGCCGTCCTCGAAGCGGATTGCCCACTCATGCCAGGGGCCGCGTCCGTGATCGAGCTCCACGACGCCGGCGACGCGGAACGCGGCTCCACCGAGGCGTCCCTCCGCGCCGAGCGCGATCGGGGACTCGATCGGCGCGAGCTCGGCGACCTTGCCGATGCGCTCGAGCTTCACGTCCGTGCGCCAGCTCGCGAGGTTGCAGTGCTCGCACACGACAAGCAGCGCGCCGGGCCGATCGAACTCGATGCGCGCCGCGCAGCCGGGGCAACGTGAGACCTTGCGGCTCATGCGCGCTCCTCCGCGTCGGAGTCCGACGCGCGGCGGCCGTCGGCGCCCGCGCGCGCGAGCGTGCGGAGCTCGACCTCCTGCGCGCCGAGCAGCTCGGCGAGGCGCTCGGCCCACGGCCATTCGGGGCGCGCGCGGCAGCAGTACAGATCGAACGTCGCGAGGCCCGTCTCGGGGAACGTGTGACAGCAGAGGTGCGACTCGGAGAGCAGCACGAAGCCCGTGACGCCGCCGGGGTGAGGGAAGCGCTCGAACACGGGCGCACGCAGGGGATGGAGGCCGAGCTCGCGCACGAGCGCGGTGAAGACGCGCTCGAGTGCGTCGACGGAGCGCAGGAGCTCGGGATCACAGCCGTGCGCGTCGGCGATCCACGCGCGCCCGCCCGCGGACGTCCGCGGCGCGTGCGACGCGGCATCGGCGAGGGCGAGCGGCGCGCGCGCGTCGACGGAGTGCGCGCGGAGTGGAACGGACGGCGTGGCGTCGGGATCGCGAGGGGGGGCGGTCACGGGCGGGCGAGAGCCTACTCCACGCCCGCGCGCAGATTCAGCCCCGACGCCCGAGTTCGATGCGTGCGACGGCGCCGCAGAAGAGCCGAAGCGCCGGCGGCGGGGACGCTGAGCTCGCTGCGCGGGCGACGCGCCGGCGACGCGCGAGCGAGCCGGCGGGGCGTGCGACGTGCGTGCGGCTCAGCGCGCTGCCGGAACGGGGCCGAGCTCGGCGAGGAGCGCGCGCAGGTCGTTGCGCGCGGTGCGCAGCTCGGCGACCGCGCCGGCCTCGTACGCGGTGCCGGCGTAGGTCGAGAGGAGCACCGCCCGCACCAGGGGCGACTCCAGCGGTTCCAGGCCCTGCACCACCGCGCCCGCGTCGCCGGCCTTGGCGCGCGTGGCACGCTCGGACTCGAGGGCTTCGAGGCGCGGCAGCGCCGCGGCGTACTCGGTCTGGAAGCGCGCCCATTCGTCTTCGAGACGCGCGGTCGTGCTCTGGCAGCTGGCGAGGAGGAGCAGGGCGAGGAGGCCGAGTCGGAGCAGCATGGGCAGTCCTGGGGAGGAGGGGCGCGCAGGCACGGGGCCGAAAGGGTCGAGCGGGCGTGTGGCCGGAGGCGGGGGGGGCACCGGGATCGATCGGCCCGCCTTCCGCCGCGCCCGGGGCAGTCTAGCACCGGCTCACGGGCGCGTTTCCGCGAGGAACGGACGTCGCCTGACTGGGATCCGACGACCCCGAACGCGACGCGGCGCGGCCTCGCCGCCCGTGGAGCGCGGGAACGGACCCTTGGCGCGCCCCCCAAGCCCTCGCTAGACTCCCGCGCTTCCTTTCGTGCGCGCCACGGAGGGAAATCGTGCTCCGGACCACGCGCGCCGTGGACTCCGTGGGCGTCCCCTGTCCCGTTCCAGTCTCCTTTCAGAAACCCCTTTTTCGAATGGCATCGGCCAGCAAACTCCTCAAGCAATTCGCCCTCGACCCCGACGAGCTCGAGCGCCGCGTCCAATCCGCCATGGCGGGTGTGACCGCTGAGCAGCTCACGGACCGCCTGTCCGCGTCGGTGAAGGACGTCCAGCCCGGGTCCATCGTGCGCGCCCGCGTCGACTCCGTCGACGAACGCACCGGCTACGTGATCATGGACATCGGCGGCAAGTCCGAAGGCCAGATCCAGATCTCCGAGTTCGGCGAGACGCTGCCGAAGAAGGGCGAGGAGTACGAGGTCTTCTACGAGGGCCTCGACGAGAACGACGTCGCGAACATCTCGAAGCGCCGCGCCGACCGTCTGCGCGCGTGGGAGCGCGTGATCGTCAAGTACCACGAGGGCGACGAGATCCAGGGCGTCGTCCAGCGCAAGATCAAGGGCGGCCTGCTCGTCGACGTCGAAGGCGTCAACGTGTTCCTGCCCGCGTCGCAGGTCAACCTGCGCCGCACGCACGACATCAGCGACTTCATCAACGAGCCCGTGCGCGCGCGGATCATCAAGATCGACGCGGAGCGCATGAACATCGTCGTCAGCCGCCGCAAGCTGCTCGAAGAGGAACGTCAGCGCCAGAAGGAACTGCTCCTCACGGACATCAAAGACGGTCAGACGCGCAAGGGCGTCGTCAAGAACATCGCCGACTTCGGCGCGTTCGTCGACCTCGGCGGCATCGACGGCCTGCTCCACATCACCGACATGTCGTGGGGCCGCGTCAACCACCCGAGCGAGATGGTCAAGCTCGACCAGGAGATCGAAGTGGTCGTCCTGCGCGTCGATCAGGACCGCGAGCGCATCGCCCTCGGCCTCAAGCAGAAGTCCGCGTCGCCCTGGGAAGGCATCGAAAGCCGCTACCCGGTCGGCACGAAGATGCAGGGCGAGGTGGTCAACATCATGTCCTACGGCGCGTTCGTGAAGCTCGAGGACGGCGTGGAAGGCCTCGTCCACATCTCCGAGATGTCTTGGACGAAGCGCATCAACCACCCGAGCGAGCTCGTGAAGGTCGGCGACAAGGTCCACGTGGTCGTGCTCGAGTACAACCACCAGAAGCAGGAGATCTCGCTCGGCATGAAGCAGGCCGAGACGAACCCCTGGGACCTCGTGGAAGAGCACTACCCGCTCGGCACGATCATCGAAGGCACGGTGCGCAACCTCACCTCGTACGGCGCGTTCGTCGAGATCGAGGAAGGCATCGACGGTCTCCTGCACGTCTCCGACATGAGCTGGACCAAGAAGGTCACGCACCCGTCCGAGATGGTGAAGAAGGGCGACAAGCTCTCCTGCGTCGTGCTCTCCGTCGACAAGGAGAAGAAGCGCATCGCGCTCGGCAAGAAGCAGCTCCACCCCGACCCCTGGCTGGAGACGATCCCCGCCAACTACCACGTCGGCGACCTGCTCTCGGGCTACGTGACGAAGATCACCAACTTCGGCGCGTTCGTGAAGCTCGAGGAGGACCTCGAAGGCCTCCTGCACATCAGCGAGCTCTCCGACACGAAGATCACGAACGTCGAAGACGTGCTCAAGCCGGGCATGAAAGTCGAAGTGCGCGTGATCCGCGTCGACACGGAAGAGCGCAAGATCGGCCTCTCCTTCGTCCACTCCGACTTCGAGGAGAACGAGAAGGTGATCAAGGAAGCCGAAGCGCAGAAGGCCAAGGAGAAGAAGGCCGCCAAGGAGAAGCCGGAAGGCGAAGCGGCCGCTCCGAAGGTCGAAGGCTGACCCTCCGAGGACGAGCCGCGATGGGGCCGCTCCGGACCTGCGCGTGCATCGGGATCCTGCTGATCCCGAGCGCGTGCCGGACCGCGGGCGGCTCCCGCGTTTCCAGCCTCGATGACGACGAACGCAGGCCGGCGGCGGCGCCGGAGGCGATCGCGCTGTCGCAGGTCGAACCGGAGTTCCTGCCCGCGCTCGAGAGCGTCCAGTCCGCCGTGCACGCGGGCGACGACGCGACCGCGCGCGCGATCCTCGACCGCGTCCTGTGGCGCGGGCCGGGCGGGAAGTCGCTCGCCGTCGCGCGCGCGTTCGAGCGCGTGCTCGACGGGCGCGCGGCGCTGCGCGAGCTCGAGCTCGTGCTCGAGGCAGCGCCCGAGTCCGCCTCCGGGTCCCTGTCGGAGCCCGTCCCGAACGAAGAGGCCCCCGCGCCGGCTACGCGCGAACCGGGCTCGGAACCCGTGCGCGAACGGGCCGACGAGCGAGCGCACGCCGAGGCTCCGGAGGATCCGAAAGCCCCGGGCTCACCGGGCGCGGCGAGCACCTCGGACACTTCGGGCGCCCAGAGCACGAAGCCGCAGCCCGCGCTCTCGGGCCTGTGGCTCGTCGCGCGCAACCGCGGCGAGGTGCCGCTCGTGCTCGCACCCGGACCCGCGACGCTCGTCACGACGCACCAGCGGCTCGACGTGCGCGCGGCGCTCTCGAGCACGAGCGAGGCGCACAGCTTCGAGCACCTGAAGTCCCTCTCCGTCGCGCCCGGCGAGGAGCGACGCGTGCGGCTCTCCGCCTTCTTCCTCGACCCGGCCCCCGATGCGATCGCCGAGCGCCTCGAGTTCCGCCTCGAGCTGCGCGCGGGCTCGATCCGCCGCGACGGGCGCGAGCTCCCCGCCCAGCGTGTCGTCGTGCGCGACCTCGAGGTCGCGTCGCTCTCGCGGCCGTTGACGGAGCGCGGCGCGTCGAGCGGCGACGAACTCGTCGCGCTCGCGCGCGCGGGCCGCATCGAGCGCGTCGCGGCGCTCGACCTCGCGTTGCGGCTCTCGCGCGATGCGCGCGCGGGCGTGCTCGACGCGCTCGCCAGCCTCGCGGACGCGCTCGCCGAGCCGGACCTCGAGGCGCTCGTGCCCGCGCTGCGCTGGCTCGCCCCCGACGCCGAGTTCGTCGGCGACGCGGAAGCCTGGCGCGCGTTCCTCCGCGGCCGCTCCCAGCGCGGCGCGCGCGCGAACCTCGTCCTGCCGCGCGGCGGGTGACGCGCTCCCTGGCCGCCCGGGGCGACGGGGCGCGAAGCTCCCGCTGCGCCGCGGACGCCGCGCGCCGACGCCCCCGACGCTTCCTTCCGGCCGTTTCCCGTGCCATCCTGCGCGCGCTGCCATGAAAGCCGAAGTCGAACGCCAGCTCGCCGTGTTCACCCGCGGCGTCGTCGATCTGATCGAGAAGAAGGAGCTCGCCGAGCGCATCGAGCGGAGCCTCACGTCGAAGAAGCCGTTGCGCATCAAGTTCGGGATGGACCCGAGCTCGCCCGACTTGCACGTGGGCCACTGCGTGCCGCTCTTGAAGTTGCGCGACCTGCAGGAGCTCGGCCACCAGATCGTGCTCATCGTCGGCGACTCGACCGCGATGGTCGGCGATCCGTCGGGGCGCAACAAGCTGCGTCCGCAGCTGACGCGCGCGGAGGTCGAGACGAACCTCCAGACCTACGTCGACCAGGTGGCGAAAGTGCTCGATCTCTCGAAGACCGAGGTGCGGCGCAATTCCGAGTGGTTCGACCAGATGCGTTTCGAGGACGTGCTGCGTCTCTGCGGCAAGATGACCGTCGCGCGCATGCTCGAGCGCGACACGTTCCAGAAGCGCGTGCAGGAGAACGAGCCGATCGGGATCCACGAGTTCCTGTACCCGCTCATGCAGGGCTGGGACAGCGTGATGATCCGCTGCGACCTCGAGCTCGGCGGGACGGACCAGCTCTTCAACCTGCTGCGCGGGCGTGACCTGCAGGCGGGGGAGGGACAGGTCGGCCAGATCTGCTTCACGACGCCGCTGATCAACGGGCTCGACGGGCGGAAGATGAGCAAGAGCTATGGCAACGCGATCGCGCTCACCGACACCGCGAAGGACATGTTCGGGAAGGTGATGCGGATCGAGGACGGCGTGATGCGCGATTGGTTCACGCTGCTCACGCGCGTGCCGCTCGCGGAGGTCGACGCGTTGCTCGCGGGCAGTTTCCGCGACGCGAAGGCGCGCCTCGGCGAGGAGATCGCGGGCTTCTTCCACGGGAAGGAGGCGGGCAAGGCCGCGCGCGAAGCGTTCGACCGTCAGTTCCGCGACAAGGAGCTGCCCGACGACATCCCGCTCGTCGCGTGGCCCGCGAGCGCGGCTGCGGACGGCGTGCCGCTCGCGAACCTGCTGAAGGAGCTCGGGCTCGAGAAGAGCACGAGTGACGCGCGCCGCTCGATCGAGCAGGGCGGCGTGAAGCTCGACGGCGAGGTCGTGAAGGACCCGCGCGCGCTGGTGAAGCGGCCGGCGAAGGAGCTGCTCGTGCAGGTCGGGAAGCGGCGGTTCGCGAAGATCGCGGGTGGGTGAGGGGCAAGGAACGACCGGGCGAGACTTCGGACGTCCAACCGGCGCTCCAGTCCCTCGCTCGGCGCGCCTCTCAACTCCTCGCTGCGCCTCCCACGGGGGAGCACGTCCCGAGTCGATCCACCCGCTCAGGTCCGTTCCCACTCGGCCCGGGCGATGCCCGCTTGACGAAGGAGCAGCGCGAGCAGCTTCGGACCGATGTCCCCGCGATGTGGGTTCGGGATCGTCACGACGGTCGAACCGCGCGACATGAACCCGTGCTAGCCGCCGGAGTAGGGTCCCGAGAATCCCAGCTTCCGCAGCGCCAGGATCAGATCGCGCCGGGAGATCGGCCCGAACGGCGGCATCAACTCGCCTTCTTCACCCGGATCGAAGCGCGTCCGAGCTTCGGAATCGTGAGTCCCCGCGAAACGCGCACGAGGATCCACCCCTCGACCACCTCGGACAGATCGCGTCGACACGCTTCCAACCTGGAGCCCGTCGCGATGACGCCGCGCAATCCGGGAACGGTTGCGGCCCAGGCCTCATCGTCGATGCGTTCGTACTTCGCCCGCAGCAGCGCTTCCTCGACGTAGCGAGTAATCACGCCTGGAATCGTACTCGATCGAGCGATCCAGGAAAGTCCCTCGCGGCTCGTGTGCGCGCCACGAGGGTGAGGATCGAGCCGCCCTACTTCGCGACCCCCTGAAACGGCACCACGATCGACGGCACCCGCGGGTGGTCCGTCTTGATCTCGAGCGTGCCCGAGAACGGGCCGAGCGGGAAGTCGCTCGTCGTCTTCAGCGTGATCTTCCACTTCGGCGCGTTCGCCGCGTCGTGCGCGAGCGCTTCCGGCGCGCCAGGCTCGATCGGCATCCGGTCGAACGCGAGCTTGTTCGCGCCCGTGCCCTTCGCCTCGGCGCCGAGGAACGCGATGCGCTCGCCCGGCACGAGCGCGTCGAGATCGATCGAGACCTCCTTCAGCGCGTCCCGTTCGAACGCGCCGAACGCGAAGAGCGCCGGATGCGCGACGACATCGGGCACGACCTGCCCCGTGATCGGGAGCTCGAACGGCGCGCCCGGCGTCGTCCCGTCCGCGCGCGTCGTCGCGAGCACGAGCTTGCCGCGCACGGGCCCGAGCGGGAGCCCCTTCTGCGCCTCCGCGACGACGATCCAGAACGCGCGGCCCTGGAGGTCCGTCGGATCGATCGTCGCGACGAACGGACCTTCGACGGACGCGATCGACACGACGCGCGACGTGTCCTCCACCGACTCGGTCGACACGTCCGCGCGCCGCGCCTTGCCCGCGCTCTGCGGGATCTCGCCGAGGTCGATCACGGCGGGCACCGACCGGAACGCGCGCTCGACGATGACGTGCAGCTCGAACGTGATGTACGGCGCGCGCGGAGCGTCCGTGCGCATGCGGACCTGCGCCAGCTTGTCGACGTTCATGCGCTCGATCGACGTCGTCGTGTCGAGCTCGCACACGACCTCGAACGTCGCGTCCTTGGGGATCGTCAGCACCTTCTCGCCGCCGCGCACGCCGCTCTCGACCTCGCCCTTCGCGTTCGTGTACCGGACGCTCGCCTGCGTGCAGCCGCAGCTCGGCAGGAGGTCGAGGATCGTGACCTCGCGGCCCTCCTCGTTGCGCATCCGGAAGGCGTGCGTGACGCGCGCGCCGTAGGCCACGCGGTCGAAGTCCCAGTACGTCGGCCGCTTCGGGAACCCGTCGATCACGACGAGCCCCTTCGTGCCGGGATCGAGCATCGCCGCGGCGTCGAACGTGCGGTCGCTCTCGCCCGCGGCGTGCGTGGAACCCCCGGGCGCCTCGGGGCTCTTCGAGCAGGCGGAGACGAGGAGCGCGGTGAGGACGAGGGGGGCGAGGTGGGGGCGCATGCGTAGGAGGAGCGTCTGCGAACGTGATACCGCGGCGCGGGGAGCATTGCACGCGAGCGGTCGGACGGTGGAGGAGCGCGTCCGCGAGCGGCGGCGCGTGCTCGTGCGTCGCGCGGGCGCGTACGGACGCGAGACGTCGACGTGAGCGAGCGAGCACGCGGGTCGAGCGTGCTCGAAACCGCTCGCGCCGCGCTCGAAAGCGCACGCGGTCAGCGCGGCAGGAGCTTCGACCCGACCAACCACTCCGCGACCACGCGCGCGATCAGCGCTGAACCGTCGTCGTAGGGGTGGACGTCGTTGTGGAACAGGTCCTTGCGCCAGAGCCCGTCGCCGCCCTGGCGCCATTTGAAGCCGCTCGTCGCGACGGGCTCGGGGCGTTCGGACTGCGCGCTCGCGTTCCACGTGCGTTCGACCTCGTCGACGATCGCGGGGCCGCAGTCGCACAGCGCCGCGCCGCGCGCGGCGGCGGTCTCCTTCTGGATCGCCTGGATGCGGTCGTACGTCGCGAGCTGCGTCGCTCGGCACTCCTCGCGCTCCATGTGGCGGCGCACGAGCGCCTGCGTCGCGAGCACGACCTGCACGCCGTTCGCCTGCGCGACCGAGATCAGGTTGTTCAGGTTGCGGCGGTAGTTCACGAGGCCCTGCTCGGGGACCTCTCCCGCCGGCCAGTCCTGTCCCTCGCGGCAGTACCAGCTGCCCGAGCCGTCGCCGTAGCCGCGCTGGATGTAGGAGTAGAGGTCGACGCGCTCGCGCCCCCAGCTCGTGAAGTAGCGGCGCCACACGAGGTACGCGCGACTCGACTCGAAGAGCCCGTCGAACGCGCCCGGCCGCTCGCTCTGCCACGCCTGGCGGTAGTGCGTGTTGTCGCTCTGCACGGGCACGCCGCTGCGCGTGTAGAGCGCCGCCTTCATGTCGTTGATCGCCTCGTACACGAACAGCACGTCGGGCTCGAGATCGAGCAGGCGGAACTGGAAGTTCGCGAGCATCTCGAAGCTGTTGTGGCCGATGCAGCCGCCGTTCAGGACCTCGATGCGCGCGTTCGGGAGCCGCTCGGCGAACTCGCGCTCGAGGCGCGCGCTCCACACGGAGTCGTCGTTCGAGTCCTGCGAGCCGTACACGCTCGATCCGCCGAGCGTGACGATGCGGAACGTGCCGAGGGGCTTCGCGCGCTCGACCTCGCGCCCGCGCAGGCCGAGGCTGTTGTGCGAGGCCTGCAGCTTGTCGGCGGGCCCCGAGCGCCAGCTCGGCTTCAGCGCGTAGCCGAGGAATGGGTGCGCCGCGACGCGCGCGTTCGCGAGCCCGAACGTCAGCGGGTCGAGCGTCGAGAAGGCCCACTTGTCCCACAGGTCGGGCGTGTGGCTCTTCGGATCGAACGCAGGGTCGGACTTGCGCGCTTCGACGACGGAGTCCGCGCGGCGCGACAGGACCTCGACGGCGATCCACCCGAGCACGACGAACGCGAGGAGCGAGCAGCCGAGCTTCCGGAGCGGGGACGCGCCGCGCTTCCGCTTGTCGAACGGGGAGCTCACGCGCGGATCCTACTCCGCTCGCGACGGGGCCTCCAGCGCCGAAGGCCGCGAGCGGACCGAGCGCGGCCTTTTCCGCGCCGTGACCGGGCTCTACGCTCCGCTCCCATGAGCCCCGCGCCCCGCCGCGCTCCGTCCAAGGCCCCGGCCGCGAAGAAGCGTACGGACTGGACCCCGGCCTTCCTGAAGCACCGCACGCTCATGGCGGCGGAGGCCGTGCTCGTCGTGGCCCTCTTGCGCGGCGTCCTCGAGGAGTGGGTCAAGGCCACGGATCTCCCCGGCTACGGCAAGGTGCTCTTCCTCATGGCGGGGACGATCGGCTTGCTCGGGGGGCTCTACTGGATCATCGAGGGGCTCACCGCGAGCGGCGTCGAGAAGACGCACGCGCTGCTCAAGACGTTCTCGATGCCCTATCTTCTCGTGCACGGCCTCGTCTTCACGATCCTGTTCTTCGTCTATGCGCACCAGCACCACATTCGCGTGTGGTGAGCGCAGGAGTCGACGCATGCAGCCCCGCGTTTCGTTCCTCTCGCTCGTTCTCGCCGCCACCGCCCTCGTCCCGGTCGCGCGCGCGCAGGCGCCGAACCCGTTCTTCCAGCGCGGCACTCCGACCTTCGTCCGCGGCACCGCGGGCGAGGAGCGGACGGACAAGGTGCTCGCGGCGCAGGTCGAGCTCATCCGGTCGATGGCGTTCCCGACGGCGCTGGTCGTCGACGACAAGTCGATCGACGTGACGAAGGGCGCGTCCGCGTGGCCGCCGAATCCGGTGCTGTACGGCTCGAACGAACACAACGCGGTGCTCGCGGCGCTCGGGAACCGCCTGCCGTTCCGCTTCGTCCGCGGCGGGCTCGAGATCGGCGCGCGCTCGTTCAGCGGCGGCGACGTCCGCCTGATCGCGTGCATTCCCGCCGAGAAGGACGAGGGGAACTTGAAGGGCTGGCCCGAGTTCCTCGTGTACGCGGGCGTCGGCCCGATGGACGCGCAGGAGATCAACTCCGTGCGCCACGGCGACCTGAACCTGCTCGTGATCGACCGCTTCGGGCCGCTCGTCGGCGGCTCGTGGAAGCGCGACGCGAAGGGCAAGCTCGACGTCGTCTACGGCCCCGTCGCGCGGCGCGAAGCGTGGCGCAACTCGAACGCGGTCGATCGCGCGAACCCGCGCCCCGTGTTCGTGCACCACGTGCAGCTCGTCCCCGCGGCGCCGAAGGACGAAGAAGAGGTCTCGGCGGTCCTGCGCGCCGTCGAGCGCGCCGCGAGCCGCCTCCTGCTCGAACGCTTCGACGCGGTGCACGTCTACGTGCACCCCGACCGGAAGAGCAAGGAGATCTTGACGGCGAACGGCGGCGACGGACACACGGACCCGGCGTCGCGCACGGTGCACGTGATCGCCTTCGACGCGGCGGAGGGCGGGCCGCTCGAGAACCTCGTCACGCACGAGGTCGTGCACGCGCTCACCGTCGACGCGGTGGGGCCGATGGCGAGCTCGTTCCTCGGCGAGGGGCTCGCGGTGTGGGCGAGCGGCGTGTACCAGGAGAAGCCGCTCGGCGAATGGAAGCGCGAGCTCGCCGGGAAGGCGCCCGCCGTCGCGGAGATGTTCACGCTGTTCCGCAAGCTCCCCGAGAACGTCGCCTACCCGCTCGCCGGGCTCTTCGTCGACCTCTGCGTGCGCGAGGTCGGGTGGGACGCGTTCAAGCAGTCGCTCGCCGGCGCGTCGGCGTCGTCGTGGGCAGCGGCGTGCAAGTCCGCTGGGACGAGCGCCGAGGCGATCGACGGCGCGTGGGCGAAAGCCCTCGCGAAGAAGTGACCGCGCGCGAACGAGTCCGGACCCCCGCGCGACGCTAGGATCACGCGCTCGATGCCCGTCCGCTTCGTGCGCCGCGCCGGTCGAGTTCCCCAGGCCGTGCCGCGGTTTCCCGCGGCGCCTCGCGGCTCGCGGGTCCAAGCCCCATCGCCGACGACAGCCACCGCTCGTGAGATCCCGATGAAGAACGTCCTCCTCCTGCTCGTCCCCGTCGTGTTCCTCTCGGCGTCGCCGGCGCAGGACGACGCGCTCAAGAACCTGAAGTCGAAGGACGTGTCGTCGCGGCTCGCCGCGCTCGAGATGCTCTCGAAGGAGAAGAACGCGAAGAACGAGAAGGCCATCGCGCAGGCGCTCAAGGACGACGACTGGGAGGTCGCGGAGAAGGCCGCGTTCGTGCTCGCGAGCATCGGGACGAGTGCCTCCGTGCCCGAGCTCGTCGCGCTCGCGATCGATGCGCCCATCGCGCGCGTCCGCGCCACCGCGGCCGCGTCGGCGGCGGCGATCGGCGCCGGAGGCCGCGTCCGAGATGCTCTCGAAGAAGGCGACGGGCAAGGAGGGCTGGCGCGCGCTCGAGGCGCTCGCCGTGCTGACGAACGCGAAGGAGGCGAAGTACGAGCTCAAGCAGCTCGAGAAGCTCACGGACACGGCGAAGGAGGAGCGCGCGCGTGCCTCGGCCGCCCGCGCGGCGATCGGCGCCGTACCGGCGGAGAAGGGCGAGCTCCTCGTGCGCCTCGCGACGAGCGCGCACGCCGAGGTCGCGTGCGCCGCGCTCGACGCCGCCGCGAAGCGGCCCGCGGCCGCGCGCGTCGAGCCGCTCGTCCGCGTGCTCGCGGAGCCCGTGCTCGCGGATCTCGTCGAGCGGCGCGGCGAGCGCGCGCTCGCGCTGTCGATCGCGGCGGCGACCGACCCCGCGGCGGCCGCGGAGAAGCACGCGGCGGCGCTGATCGCCGCGAAGCAGGAAACCGTCGCCGCGCGCGGCGTGCGGCTCGTCGCGCGGCTCGCGCAGCTCGCGAAGCTCGACGCCGGCAAGCTCGTGCCGCTCCTGCGCCCCGCGCTCGCGCGCGGCGAGGCGGGCGTGCGCGCGCAGGCGGCCGCGGCGCTCGGCACGATCGGCGGCGCGGAGGCGCGGACGGCGCTCCTGGTCCTCCTTCCGGGCGACAAGGACGAACGCGTGCGGCGCGCGGCGCTGGACGCGCTCCTGAAGCTCTCGCCCGCGACGGACGCGGACGTCCGCGGCGCGCTCATCGAGCGCCTCGCGACCGACGCGTCGGCCGAGGTGCGCCTCGCCGCGGCGACGGCGCTCGGCGTCCCGAAGAACGACGAAGCGCGGACCGCCCTCGAGAAGGCGCTCGTCGACAAGGACTGGGGCGTGCAGGTGTGCGCCGCGGTCTCGCTCGGCAAGCTCGGCGGCGGGAGCGTCGCGACGCTCGCGGACCTGGCGAAGAAGCACGCGGACTGGAAAGTCCGCGGCGCGGCGTGCGAAGGGTTGATGCGCACGGCGAGCAAGGAGGCGATCCCGCCGCTGATCGAGAGCCTCGCGGACGCGGACCCGTGCGTGAAGAAGGGGAGCCACGTGTTCCTCTCCGCTGTCGCGGGCGAGGACCTCCCGGCGGACCCCGCCCCGTGGCGCGCGTGGTGGGAGAAGAACGGCGCGCGCTTCGAGTTCCGCGACCCGCGCGCGCTGCCGAGCACCGGCGGCGGCGTCGAGCACACGAAGGCGCCCGCGGCGCAGATCTGGCGCGGGACGGACGTCGTCGTGCTCGAGAGCCGCGGCGACCACATTCAGACCGTGCTCGCGAAGCAGAAGGTCGCGCACCGCATGACGATGGCCGGCAAGGTCGGCGAGAGCGGCGTGCACGCGGGCGCCGTGTTCGTCGCGAACTGCACCGGTGAGATCGAGGCCGTCGACGTCGACCGCGTGCGCTACTTCGTGTTGGTGGGCGGCAACTTCTTCGGTTCGTGCTGGGCGCTGCACGAGACGATCGAGCGCGCGCTCCCCGGCGTCGTGAAGAAGGCCGAGACGGCGAGCGAGGTCCTCGACCGCGTCCCGGCGGAGGACTGCTCGGGCGGGAGCCCCTACGTCGCGGGCGTATTCATGGAGGGCGTCGTGCCCGAGTACGCGTTGGAAGGCGCGCACCTGATCGAGATCGTGACGCCGGAGCGCTGCGAGGTGCTCGTCGACTCGCCGGAAACGCTCGCGCGCTGGGGCTGCGGCAACCTCGCGGTGCTCTTCCGCGCGGGCCATGGCACGGTGGTCGACTCGGTGAACCACTTCGAAGCGCAGGACTTCCAGACCGTCGAGGGCCTGAAGACCGCGGTCGACCGCCAGGCGTGGGCGATGGATCACATGGGCCTCACCTACGAGGACTGGCGCAAGACGCGCCACGAGAAGTGGTGGGAGAACAGCGTGCGCGCGTCGGCCGAGGTGCAGGATCTCTCCGTCTTCCGACTCGTGACGAACGTCGTCCGGCTCTCGCGCGAGGGCCTCGGCGCCGGCGTGAAGTGAGCGCGGCGGCCGCGCGAGGGGCTCGGCGTCGGCGCGAAGTGAGCGCGACGGCGCGCAGCCGCGGCGCTAGGATCGTCGCGTGATCCCCGCCTCGCCGAAGACGCTCCTCTGCCTCGCCGCGCTGGCGTTCTCCGGCGCGCGCGCGCCCGCCCAATCGCTCGCGGCCCCGCTCGAGCCCGTGCCCTTCACGCAGGTGGAGCTCGCGGACCCGTTCCTCGCGCCGCGCATGGAGACGTGCCGGACGGTCGTGATTCCCGCCTGCCTCGACCAGTGCGAACGCACGCACCGCATCCACAACTTCGCCGTCGCGGCGGGCCGCGTCGAGGGCGCGCACGAGGGCGCCCTCTACAACGACTCGGACGTCTACAAGGTGATCGAGGGCGCCGCCTACGCGCTCGCCCGGAAGCGCGACGCCGCGCTCGAGGCGCGCATCGACGCGATCATCGAGCTGATCGCCGCCGCGCAGCACGAGGACGGCTACCTGAACACGTACGTGCAGCTCGTGAAGCCCGCCGAGCGCTGGAAGGACATGGCGCACGGGCACGAGCTCTACTGCGCCGGACACCTGATGGAGGCCGCCGTCGCGTACACGCGGGCGACGGGGAAGGAGCTCCTCCTCGAGGTCGCGCGCAAGTTCGCCGAGCGCATCGACGCGGACTTCGGGCCCGGGAAGCGCCTCGATCCGTGCGGGCATCCGGAGATCGAGCTCGCGCTCGTCGAGCTCGGGCGCTTCACGGGCGAGCCGCGCTTCGCGAAGCTCGCCCGCTTCTTCGTCGACCAGCGCGGCAGCACGCAGGGCCGGACGTCGTTCGGCGAGTACGCGCAGGACCACCGGCTCGTGCGCGAGCAGACCGAGATCGTCGGGCACGCGGTGCGCGCGATGTACCTGTATAGCGGCATGGCCGACGTCGCGGCGTACTTCCGGGACGAGACGCTGCTCCGGCCCTCATTCGCGATCTGGCGCGACCTGATCGAGACGAAGACCTACGTGACGGGCGGGATCGGGAGCTCGGCCGCGAACGAGGGCTTCACGAAGGCCTACGACCTGCCGAACGACACCGCGTACTGCGAGACGTGCGCGTCGATCGGCATGCTCCTCTGGAACCATCGCCTGTTTCTCGCGACGGGACGCTCCGACGTGCTCGACGTCGTCGAGAAGGAGCTCTACAACGGCATCCCGTCGGGGCTCGCGCTCGCGGGCGACCGGTTCTTCTACGGCAACCCGCTCGCGAGCCGCGGCGACCACGAGCGCGTCCCCTGGTTCGACTGCTCGTGCTGCCCGACGAACCTCGCGCGCACGCTCCCGAGCGTCGGGCAGTACGTGTACGCGACGGGTCCCGAGCGGCTGTACGTCGCGTTGTTCGCGCAGAGCCGCGCCGAGGTCGAGCTCGCGGGCACGAAGGTGCGCGTGCGGCAGACGACGCGGATGCCGTGGGAGGGCCACGTCGCGCTCGCGATCGATCCCGAGCTCCCCGCGACGTTCGAGGTCTGGGTGCGCGTGCCCGCGTGGGCGGGCGGCGTGACGCTGGTGGCTCCGGCCGTCCCCGCGGGCACGCCGGTCGACGCGTCGATCTTCCCGCGCGAGGTGCGCGCGCAGGGCTCCGCGTGGCGCGTCCTGAAGCGCGCATGGAAGAAGGGGGACGTGCTGACGGTCGACTTCCCCCTCGACGTGAAGCGCGTGCGCCCGGACCCGAAGGTCGAGGCGAACGTCGGCCGCGTCGCGCTGCAACGCGGACCGATCGTGTACGCGTTCGAGGGCGCCGACCACGACGGGCGTGCGCGGAGCCTCGTCTTGCCCGCGAACTCCGTGCAGATCGACGCCGCGTGGAAGCCCGACCTGCTCGGCGGCGTCACGGTGCTCACCATGAAGGGCGAGCGCGTGCGCGACTCCGATCCGTTCACGACGATCACGGAGCCCGCGCCGCTCGTCGCGATCCCGTACGCGACGTGGGCGAACCGCGGCAAGAACGAGATGGTCGTGTGGATTCCCGAGGACGCCGCGCGCGCCGAGCGCCCCGGTGAGGGCGTGCGCCTCGCGCGCTCGTCGTCGAAGGTGCTGCGCGCGTCGGCGTGCTTCCCGAACGACACGCTCGCGGCGCTCGAGGACGGCGTGCTCGGCAAGAGCTCGGCGGACGAGTCGATCCCGCGCTTCACGTTCTGGCCGAAGCAGGGGACGCAGTGGGTCGAGCTCGACACGAAGGACGCGAAGACGTACGCGGGCGTCGCCGTGCAGTGGTTCGACGACACAGGGAAGGGCGGGTGTCGCGCGCCGAAGGCCTGGCGCGCCTTGTGGAAGGACGGGGCGGAGTGGAAGCCCGTCGCGCTCGCGTCGGGGAGCTTCGGCGTGGCGAAGGACGTCCCGAACGAAGCGCGCTTCGCTCCGGTGACGACGCGCGCGCTGCGCCTCGAGGTCGAACTCCAGGACGGCGCGTCGGGCGGCCTGCTCGAGTGGCGCGTCGACGAGGTGGCGAAGTGAGCGCCCCCGACACGGCGCGCGTGGGCCGCTTCCTCTACGGCACGTCGAGCTGGTCCGAGAAGAGCTGGGACGGCGCGCTCTATCCGCGCGGCACGAAGCCGGGTGACTACCTCGCGTTCTACGCGCGCCAGTTCCGCACCGTCGAGGCCGACTCGACCTACTACGCGATCCCGCCGCGCGAGCGCGTGCTCGGCTGGCGCGCGAAGACGCCGCCGGGCTTCGTGCTCGCGGCCAAGTTCCCGCGCGGAATCGTGCACGGCGGCGAGAGCGAGCGGCCCGATGGACAGCGCGTACTCGTGCGCGAGCACGTCGGGAAGGACACCGAGCGCTTCCTCGACGTGATGACGGCGATGGGGGACAAGCTCGGGCCGCTCGTCCTGCAGTTCCCGTACTTCAACCAGACCGCGTTCAAGACGCCGGGGCCGTTCCTCGAGCGCCTCGACCGCTACCTCGACGAGCTGCCGAAGGGCCCGCGCATCGTCGTCGAGGTGCGCAACAAGGCGTGGGTCGCAGCGCCGCTGCTCGACTGCCTGAAGAAGCACCGCGCGGCGCTCGCGCTCGTCGACCTCGCGTACATGCCGCACCCGAGCGAGCTCGCGAAAGCGCACGACCTCTTGACGAGCGACTTCGCGTACGTGCGCCTGATCGGCGACCGCAAGGCCGTCGAGGCCAAGACGGAGACGTTCGACCGGGTCGTGCTCGACCTCGGCGAGCGCCTCGCGCACTGGGCGAAGTACCTGCAAGGCGTCGTGCCGCGCGTGAAGGAGACGTTCGCCTACGCGAACAACCACTTCGCGGGCCACGGCCCCGCGACGATCCGCGACCTCGCGCGGCGGATGGAGCGCGAGGTCCTCCCGCTCGCGCCGGACGAAGCGGGCTGGGACGGGCGCTGAGGAGCGCGCCGCCCACGCGGGCGTGAACGGCGGACCGCGGCTCGCGCGTCCGCGGCGAACCAGTGCGCGTCGTCGCGCGCTTTCCAGGCCCCTGCGCCAGGAACCCGCACGATCGCGCCGTTCCGTCGCGCCGCCCGTTCGCTGGCGTTTCGCCGCGCGGAGCCGCATCCTCTCCTCCGACCATGAAGTTCCTTCTCGCCATCGCGTCGCTCGCCTTCCTGACCTGCACCCTCTCGCAACCCGCGCACGACGCGCACGCGGTCGAGGCCTCTGCCGCGCGCACGCCGAACGTGCAGAAGAACGCGCCGCCCGCGAGCTCCGCGCCCCAGGGCGCGCGCTCCGGCCTCGCGCGGCTCGCCGGGGACGCCGCCCGCGTGCAGCAGCGCGCGGAGGACCTCGAGCGCCAGGGTTCGTGGGAGCTCGCGCGGCGCGAGTGGAAGACGATTCACCTCGCGACGCTCGACGACGCCGGACGGCGGCTCGTGCGCTTTCGCCTCGCCGACTGCGCGTGGCGTTCGTTCGCCTCGACGAACGAGGCGGACGACACGGAGCTCCAAGCCGCGAAGAAGGAGCTCGACGAGCTGCAGAAGGCGGTCGAGCGGCCGGAGCTGCGCGACGAGCTCTGGGCGCGCGTCGAGGAGTCGCTCGCCGACTTCGCGTGGCTCCCCGAGCGGCGCCAGGACTGGGGGACGGCGTGGCCGCACTACGCAGCCGCGCTCGACTGGTGGGCGGGCGCCAAGGACGTCGAGGCGGCGCGCGCGCGCTACCTCGGAATGGTGTGGCGCATGGCATGGCCGCAGAACCAGTTGGCGCGCGGCGCGTGGTATGCGCGCCAGGTGCCGCTCGACGTGCTCGACAACGCGGTGCGCATCGCGAACACGAACGACGACCGCGCGCGCGCGCAGTTCCTGTTCGCGTCCGCCGTCCGCTGGAATGGAGCGAGCTACGCGCGCACGCGCCAAGCGTACGCCGCGCTGGAACAAGCCGTGGAGCTCGGCGAGGGTTCGCCCTGGTACGACGACGCGCTCTTCGCGCTTGCGCAGTGGACGGAGTCGCCGGGCAAGCCCGACGTCGGCGAGGACGGCCAGTGGACGAACGTGCCTGACTACGTGCAGGCGCTCGCGCTCTACCGCCGTTTCGTCGGCGAGTTCGCGAAGGGCCAGGTGCCCCACTGGGACGACGCGAAGGAAGGCGTGGAGCGCATCACCAAGGTCGAGCTCGGCGTCGGCGTCCCGTGCGCGTTCCTGCCGGGCTCCGAAGCGGGCTTCTCGCTGACGTGGCGCAATGCGGCGAAGGTCGACGTCGCGCTCTACGCGCTCGACCTTGCCGATGCCGTCGACCTGGCGGGCGATGCGGACACGGGCGCATGGCGTTGGTTCGACCGCGTCTCGACCGCGGGTCGCGAGCGCGTGAAGTCGTTCACGCACGAGACGAAGGACGACGGGAAGCACGTCCCCGGCTCGGCGGAGCTCGATCTCGGCACCGCGCTCGCGCCGGGCGCGTACCTGCTCGAAGCGAGCGCGAACGGCAAGACCGCGCGCGAGCTCCTCGTCGTCGGACGCACGATGGTCACGCTCAAGGTGTCGAGCGAGCGCGCGCTCGCGTGGGTGTGCGACGCGCTCACGAGCGAGCCCGTCGCGGACGCGAAGCTCGTCCTTTGGGAACGCGTGTACGACGGGAACCGTTGGAACTGGCGCAGGACCGCGGGCACGACGGGTGCGGATGGGACGTACTCGGCGCCGCTCTGGAAGGGCGATTCGCGTGGCAACCAGTCCGAGGTGCTCGCGTTCGCGGCGAAGGGCGAGCGCGAGGGCCTCGCGATCGGCGGCAGCGGCTGGCGGCGCGACCGCGGCAACGCGTGGAAGCTCTACGCCGTCACGGATCGGCCCGTGTACCGCCCGGAGAACACCGTGCAGTGGAAGTTGACGGCGCGGTCCGAGCGCGACGGCAAGCTCGTGACCCCCGCGGGCGCGACGCTCGCCTACGAGCTCTTCGACCCGCGCGGCACCAGCGCGAAGAAGGGCGAGCTCGTGCTGAACGCGTTCGGGTCCGCGTGGGCGGAACTCCCGCTCGACGCGACGATGGCGCTCGGCGAGTACCGCGTGCAGTTCACGCTGAAGGAGAAGGGCTCCGAGCGCGGACTCGGCGGCGCGACGCTCTTCCGTCTGGAGGAGTACAAGCTGCCCGAGTTCGAGGTCACCGTCGCGACGCCGGAGATCGATGGCAAGAAGCAGCTCTACCGCCTCGGTGACCGCGTCGAGGCCGACCTCGTCGCGCGCACCTACTTCGGCGCGCCCGTCGGCGGCGCGGACGTCAACGTGATCGTGTGGCAGCGCCCGTTCGCGCGCCGTTGGAGCGACGCGCGCGATTTCCCGTGGTGCTACGCGCAGGACGACTCGTGGCGCTGGGGGCGGTGGAACAAGGGGAGCCAGATTACGAGCCTCACCCTGAAGACGGACGCCGAAGGCAAGGCGCGCGTCGCGTTCGACACGCCGGAGGGCGGCGGGCAGGACCTGGAATACACCCTGGAGGCGCGCGTCACGGACGCGTCGCGCCGCGAGATCACGACCGAGGGCGTCGTGCGCGTCACGCAGCGCGCGTACGACGTGCGCACGAAGCTCGCGCACCAGCTCGCGCGGCCCGGCGACCAGGTCACGGTCGCGTTCGAGGCGCGCGACGCGAACGACGGCCCAGTCGAGGCGGAAGGGCGTGTGAAGCTCGAGCGCCGCCGCTTCGTCGAGGTGTGGATCGATCCGAAGGGTCAGGAAGTGCGCGGCGCGGCGCTCGAGCTCGCGCGCAATGCCGAGCCCGCGCTCCCGCTCGAACACCGCGCCGGCTGGCGCCTGAAGAAGAGCGGGTACGAGTCGGAAGAGGTGGCGAGCAGCGTGCTGAAGACGGGGAAGGACGGGAACGCGAGCTGGACCGTCCCCGTCGCGACCGAGGGCTCCTATGTCGCGCGCTGGGGCGGACGCGACGACCGCCGCCAGCCGATCCAGAGCGAAGCGTCGTTCTGGGTCGCGAGCGACACGACGCGCGACACGGGCTGGCGCTCGGGGCCGGTCGAGCTCGTGCTCGACAAGGACACGTTCAAGCTCGGCGAGGAAGCGCCGGTGATGATCGCGACGTCGAGCTCGAACCGCTGGGTGCTGCTGACGGCCGAGGGCGAGCGCCTGCACTCGCACCAGGTCGTGCACGTCGAGGGCACGGCGAAGCTCGTGCGCTTCCCGATCGGCGAAGAGCACCTGCCGAACCTGTGGCTCTCCGTCTTCACCGCGGTGAACGGCGACGCCGCGAGCGACACGAAGGAAGTGATCGTGCCGCCGACGCCGCGCTTCCTCACCGTCGAGGTGACGCCCGACGCGGCGCAGCGCGAACCGGGAGCGCAGGGCAAGCTCTCGGTGCTCGTGAAGGACGTGCGCGGCGAGCCCGTGGCGGCGGAGCTGACGTTGTCGATGGTGGACGAGTCCGTGCTTGCGCTCCAAGCCGAGTACACGGGCGACCCGCGGCCCTTCTTCCACGGCGAGCGCCGCGAGCACTGGGTGCAGTCGAGCTCGAGCGTCGACACGCGCGCGTTCCGCCGGCTCGTCAAGGACAAGCAGGGGCGCTTGCGCGACGAGCGCCAGACGTGGGCCGAGGGCAGCGACGAAGAAGGCGAGTTCGACGCCAAGAAGGAGGACTCGCTCGCGACTGGCGGCGGCGGCGGACGGCGGTACGGAGCGCGCGGCCTGTCGAAGAGCGCGGCCATGCCCGGCGCTCCCGCGGCGGGGGCTCCGATGGGGCGTCTCGGCGGCGTGACTACGCTCGGCTTCGTCGCGAACGAGTCGGCCGACTTCGACGGCGGCACCGGCTCGACGGGCGAAGGCGCGGAGCCCGGCGCCGTGCAGGTGCGCAGCGACTTCCGCGAGACCGCGCTGTGGAAGCCCGACCTCGTCACGGGCGCGGACGGCCGCGGCGAGGCGACGTTCACGTACCCCGAGTCGCTCACGCGCTGGAAGGCGACGGCGCGCGCGATCACGACGGACTCGCGCGCCGGTTGGGCGCAGACGTCGACGCGCACCGTGAAGCCGCTGACGGCGCGCCTCCAGATGCCGCGCTTCCTCGTCGTCGGCGACGAAGCGATCGTGTCGGCGCTCGTCGACAACCAGACGGACGTGGGCCTCGACGCGCGGGCGGAGCTCGCGCTCGACGGCCTCGCGCTCGTCGCGGGGCCCGCGCCGTTGCTCTCGGCCCCCGCGCACGGCACCGTGCGCTTCGACTGGAAGGTGCGCGCGACGCAGGCGGGCCTCGCGAAGCTGTCGCTCGTCGCGCGCGCGGGGAAGCTCTCCGACGGGATGACGAAGACGCTCCCCGTCCACGCGCACGGCATCGATGCGCAGGTCGCGCGCGCGCTGCGCATGGTCGACGGCGAGCTCGCGTTCACGCTCGACGTGCCGGGCGCGCGGCGCAAGGAGGACACGCTGTTCGAGGTCCAGGTGGCGCCGTCGCTCGCGGTGACGATGCTCGATGCGCTGCCGTACCTCGTCGACTACCCGTACGGCTGCACGGAGCAGACGATGTCGCGCTTCCTGCCCGCGGCGATCGTCGCGAAGACGTTGTCGGACCGCGGGCTCTCCGCCGAGGACGCGATGACGCGCGTGTTCGGCGGCATCGAGCCCGAGACGGCGGGCAAGACGCATCCCAAGGGAAAGAAGTCGCTCGAACTCCTGACGGAGATCACGCGGCTCTCGCTCGAGCGCCTGTACGACCTGCAGCACGCCGACGGCGGGTGGGGGTGGTGGAAGCAGGGCGACGGCGACCGCTGGATGACCGCGTACGTCGTGTGGGGCCTGTCGCTCGCGCGCGACGCGAAGCTCGACGTCGACCTCGCGCGGATGGAGCGCGGCGCCGAGTGGCTGAAGAAGGAGCTCGTGGAAGCGGAGGACGAGCTCGAGCTGCAGGCGTGGATGCTGCACGCGCTCGCGGCGTGGTCGAAGGACGCGCGTGAGAGCGACGCGGTCGACAAGGCGATCCAGAACCTCTGGGGGAAGAAGGACGGGCTCAACGCCTACGGCCGCGCGCTCTACGCGCTCGCGTGCCAGGGCTTCGGCCGCACGGACCGCGCGAAGACGGTGCTCGACAACCTCGTCAACGGCGTGCGCATCGACGACACGCCCGACGTGTCGCGCATCGAGAAGGGCGCGTCGCAGCACCACGCGGCGACGATGAAGACGGCGCACTGGGGCGCGGACGGCGTGTCGTGGCGTTGGACGGACTCGCGCGTCGAGTCGACGGCCTTCGCGCTGCGCGCGCTGATGGCGATCGAGCCGAAGAACGAGCTCGTCGAGCCCGTCATGGCGTGGCTCGTGCAGAACCGCCGCGGCGCGCAGTGGTCGAACACGCGCGACACGGCGATCACGGTGCTCGCGCTCGACGCGTACCTGTCGGCGTCGGGCGAGCTCGCGCGCGACGTCGAGTACGAGGTGCTCGTCAACGGTACGAGCATCGGGCGGAAGAAGCTCGCGGCGAAGGAGCTCCTCACCGCACCTGGCCGTTTCGTCGTAGCGGCGAAGGACGTGAAGGACGGCGCGAACGAAGTGCGCGTGAAGCTCCTCTCCGGCGCGGGCCCGCTCTACATCGCGAGCCGCGCACAGTTCTTCAGCCTCGAGGAACCGATCCCGGCGCGCGGCAGCCAGCTCTTCGCGAAGCGGCAGTTCTACGCGCTCGAGAGCCGTCCGACGCTGCTCAAGGGTCCCGCGTACGACAAGGTGGCGCTCCTCGACCAGGGCGTCGTCGCGAGCGGCGACCGCGTCGAGGTCGTGCTCACGCTCGAGGCGAAGAACGACCTCGAGTACCTCCTGATCGAGGACCTGAAGGCCGCCGGCTTCGAGGCGGTCGAGACGAAGAGCGGCGAGTGGCTGACCGCGCGGGAGCTCAAGTCGGGCGAGGTCGCGTACAGCTTCGAAGGCAAGACGCTGGGCGCCGTGCCCGACCCCGACGACTGGACGCGCTACACGGGCCAGCAGCGCGGCGTGCATCAAGAACTGCGCGACCGCAAGGTGGCGCTCTTCCTCGACCGCCTGCCGCAGGGCATCTGGGAGATCCGCTACACGCTGCGCGCCGAGGTCCCGGGCCGCTTCCACGCGCTACCGGTGCTCGGCGAGGCGATGTACGTCCCCGAAATCCGCTGCAACGGCGACGAGGTGCGCGTGTCCGTCGAGGACCGCGCGACGGGCGGCGGATGACGCGATGAAGAACCCGTTCGCCTTCCTGCGGCCCGCCGCGGACGAGCCGCGCGAGCCCGAGCGGGCGGCGCCCTCCGCGCTCGAGGTCGTGCGCGCGTACCACGCGACGACGCGCCACGACTTCCACCGCTACGCGCGCGGGCCCGGCGAGCTCGACTGGGAGACGCAGCCCGATCCGTTCCGCCGTTATGCGGGCGCGGAGCTCGTGCCGCTCGAGCCCGTCGCCGTCGACGACGGTCCCGCGTACGACGACGTGCTGGGGGAGGCGCACGGCGCATCGATCCCCGTGCGCGCGCTCGACCGGGCGTCGCTCTCCGCGCTCTTGCATGACGCGTTCGGTCTCACCGCGTGGAAGCAGTACGGGAGCTCGACGTGGGCGCTGCGCGAACCCTTCGAGCGGCAACCTGCACCCGACCGAGGCGCACGTGCTCGCGCCGCGGATCGCGGGCGTGTGCGACGCGCCGTTCGTCGCGCTACGCGCCGCGCGAGCACGCGCTCGAGTTGCGCGCGCGGCTCTCGGACGCGGCGTGGAGTTCGCTCGCGCGCGGCCTCCCGCCGGGCGCCGTGTTCGTCGCGCTCTCGTCGATCCCCTGGCGCGAAGCGTGGAAGTACGGCGAGCGCGCGTACCGCTACTGCCAGCACGACGTCGGCCACGCGCTCGGCGCGCTCGCGGTCGCCGCGGCGGGGCTCGGTTGGCGCATGGGCTCTGCGACGAGCTCGGGCACGACGACCTGCTCGCGCTGCTCGGCCTCGCCGACGCGCGCGGCGCCGAAGCGGAGGAGCCCGCCGTGCTCGTCGTGCTCGTGCCGCGCGACGCGCCGGCGATCGCACTGCCGGCGGAGCTCGACGACGCGCTCCTCCCGCGCTCGTTCGCGGGGCTGCCGAACGCGCTGTCGCCGTCGCACGTTGCGTGGGGCGCGATCGACGCCGCGCTCGAAGCGTGCCAGAAGCCGCGCACGCTGCGACCGCAGCGCACCGCGGCAGCGGGGGCTCCGCTGGCCGCCGGTGCGCTCCGCGCGGGCCACGCGCGCCGTCGCGATCGCGCGGCCGCGCCGCGCTCGCCGCGGCCGCCGCGCGCTCGACGCCCTTCACCCGCGCGCCGCGCTCGCGCGAACTCGGCCTGCGCCGGATCGTCCGTCAGCGCCGCAGCGCCGTCGACTTCGACGGGAAGACGGAGCTCGCGTTCGACGACTTCGCGCGGCTCCTGCACGCGACGTCGCACGGCCCCGTCGCCGGGCTCCCGTGGCGGCCGAACGTGCACCTCGCGCTCTTCGTTCACCGCGTTCGCGGACTCGCACCCGGGCTCTACCTCCACGCGCGCGACGCGGACGAGCGCCCGCTCCTCCAAGCCGCGTGCGAGAAGCCGTTCGCGTGGGAGCGCGTCGAGATGGGCGCCGCGGGGCCGGAGCTCTGGCGCCTCGCGGCGGGCGACCAACGCGCGACGGCGCGCGCGCTCTCCTGCCACCAGGAGATCGCGGCCGATTCGGCCTTCTCGCTCGGCATGCTCGCGCGGTTCGAGCCGACGCTGCAGGAGCACGGCGCCTGGTTCTATCCGCGGCTCTTCTGGGAGTGCGGGGCGATTGGCCAGAGCCTGTACCTCGAGGCCGAGGCCGCGGGGGTGCGCGCGACGGGCATCGGCTGCTTCTTCGACGAGCCCGTCCACGCGGCGCTCGGCCTCGCGTCGACGCGCTACCGGAGCCTCTACCACTTCACGGTCGGCGGGCCGGTCGAGGACGGCCGGCTGCAGACCTGGCCCGCGTATCCCGCACGGGCGTAGGGGCCTTCGAGCCCCTTGCAGCGGGGCCGCCGCTTGCGCACCCTATCGGCCTCGTCCAACGCGCTCCGCACCTCGCGGCAGCGTCATTCACCCCCGCACAGGAGCATCCCCATGGCCGAACTCAAGGGCACGAAGACCCACGCGAACCTCAAGGCTGCCTTCGCCGGCGAGAGCCAGGCGAACCGCCGCTACCTCTACTTCGCCAAGCAGGCGGACGTCGAAGGCTACCCGGAGATCGCCGGCAACTTCCGCGACACCGCGGAAGGCGAGACCGGCCACGCGCACGGCCACCTCGACTACCTGAAGAAGGCCGGCGACCCGGCGACGGACATGCCGATCGGCACGACGGAGAAGAACCTCCGCGCGTCCGTCGCGGGCGAGACGCACGAGTACACGGACATGTACCCGAGCATGGCGAAGGCCGCGCGCGCCGAGGGCTTCAACGAGATCGCGGACTGGTTCGAGACGCTCGCGAAGGCCGAGAAGTCGCACGCGGGCAAGTTCGAGTCGCTGCTCAAGTCGATCAGCTGATCGACCCGGCGAAGCGCACGCGGAGGCGTGGGGGCGCGACCCTTGCCCTTGCGCCTCCATCCGTTTCTCGTTCGACCGTCTCCCGTTCGACCGTCTCCCGTTCGAGTGGTGCCGTCATGACAAAGGACTCCGGGACGATCTCCTACCAGCCGACGGACGGGCTCTCCTACGACCCGAGCGAGGCGAAGTACTGGGACGAAGCGAGCCTCCAGAAGGAGGTCACGCGCGCCTTCGAGATCTGCCACGGCTGCCGCATGTGCTTCAAGTACTGCGACAGCTTCCCGATCCTCTTCCGCTTCGTCGACGAGCGCCACGACGCCGACGTGCGCAAGCTCGACGCGCGCGAGACGGCGGAGGTCTTCGACGCGTGCTTCCAGTGCAAGCTGTGCGAGGTCCAGTGCCCGTACACGCCGCGCGACAAGCACGAGTTCCAGCTCGACTTCCCCAAGCTCGTCCACCGCTTCAAGGCCGTGCGCGCGAAGAAGGACGGCTTCCCGCTGCGCGACAAGCTGCTCGGCGACCCCGACCGCGCCGCCGCGCTCGCGCGGATGTCGTTCGGCCTCGCGAACACCATGAACCGCGTGCAGGCGCACCGCTGGTTCCAGGAGAAGCTGCTCGGCATCCATCGCGAGAAGCTCCTGCCCGAGTTCGCGCCCGCGACGTTCGAGCGCTGGGCCGAACGGCAGGGCAAGGTGAAGCCGCCCGGCGGTGAAGCCGTGCTCTTCCAGACGTGCTACGTGCAGCACAACGAGCCGAACATCGGCCGGGACGTCTTGGAAGTGCTCGAAAAGAACCAGGTCGACGTCGCGTGCGTGGAGGGGCTCCAGTGCTGCGGCATGCCCGCGTGGGAGCACGGCGATCTCGACGGCCTGCGCGCGAAGGCGCGCGCCAACCTCGACCTGCTCCTGCCGTACGTCGAGCGCGGCGCGAAGGTGCTCGCGATCAACCCCACGTGCTCGATGATGCTGCGCCGCGAATGGAAGGATTTGCTCGACGGCGCGGATCGCAAGCGCGCGGAGACGCTCGCGGCCGCCGTGATGGACCCGAGCGAATTCCTCTGGTCGATCCGCAACGAGGCGCGCTTCAGCACGGACTTCAAGAGCTCGCCCGCGGGGCCGATCGCGTACCACGCGCCCTGCCACCTGCGCGCGCAGGCGGTCGGCTTCAAGGGCCGCGACCTGCTCAAGAAGCTGCCCGACGTGACGATCGAGCTCGTCCTCGAGTGCTGCGGGCACGACGGCACGTACGCGATGACCGTCGAGGGCTTCGAACCCTCGCAGCGCGCCGGCGCGCACGCGTTCGGCGGGATGAAGGGCGCCTCCGCGGCGGTGTGGTCGACCGACTGCCCGCTCGCGGCGCTCCAGTTCCAGCAGCACGCGGGCACGAAGCCGATGCACCCCTTGTCGATCCTGGCCCGCGCGTACCGCGGCGAGCCGTTCCCCAAGCCGGTGGCGGGAGGTGCGGCGTGAAGCGCGTGCGGCGCGAGGAGCTCGTCGACTGGCAGTCGTTCGCGGACCAACGCGCGGAGCTCCTGCCCGTCGTGCTCGCCGCGAAGGCCGCGCGGCGCGTCCACGTCGGGTCCGAGCTCACGTTCCTCTTCGAGAACGCGCTCACCGTGCGCTGGCAGGTGCAGGAGATGCTGCGCACCGAGCGCATCGTGCGCGAGAAGGACGTGCAGCACGAGCTCGACACGTACAACGAGCTGCTCGGCGGCGACGGCGAGCTCGGCTGCACGCTGCTCGTCGAGATCGAAGACCCGAAGGAGCGCGCGGTGAAGCTCCTGCGCTGGGTCGCGCTGCCCGAGCACCTCTACGCGAAGCTCGACGGGGGCGAGCTCGTCCGCGCGCGCTTCGACGAGCGCCAGCGCATCGAGGACAAGCTCTCGAGCGTCCAGTACGTGAAGTTCCCCGTGCGCGGCCGCGTCCCCGTCGCGATCGGCTGCGACTTCACCGAACTCCGCGCCGAATGCACGCTCTCGGAGGCGCAGCGGCGCGCGCTCGCGGAGGATCTCGCGTCGTGAGCGGGCTCCTCGCGACGATCGCGCTCGCCGTGACACTCGCGGCCGCGGCGCCGCAGGGCGGCGAGCAGGGCCCCGCGCCCGCGTCGCTCGACGGCGGCGCGTTCCCGCCGCGCGCGCACCTCTGCACGCAAGCGGAGCAAGGCAAGCAGGACGAGCCCGCGCTCCCCGACTTCGAGGGCACCTCCGTCGAGCGCGTGCAGCGCGCGTGGCCCGGCGGTTTCCTCCGCGTGCGCCGCTACGTCGAGCGCGACCCGCAAGGGCGCGACGTCGACCACGGTCCGGACTGGCGCTGGTACGAGAACGGCCAGGTGCAGGTGAAGCGCACGTGGCGCCACGGTCGCCAGGACGGCCCCAGCATCGAGTACTGGGAGAACGGCTTCGTGAAGGCGAGCGGCGTCTTCGTCCGCGACGACCGCGATGGCCTCTGGCGCACCTGGCACGACGACGGCGCTCCGAAGAGCGAGAAGACGTGGAAGGCGCGCCGTCTCGACGGCACCGAGCGCGAGTGGTTCAAGTCGGGCGTGCAGCGCATCCTCGTCACCTGGAAGGACGGCGTGCAGCACGGTCCCTATCGCGTGTGGTTCGCGAACGGGCAACCCAGCGTGCAGGGCACCTACGACGGCGGCGTGCGCGACGGCGCGTGGACCGAGTGGGCCGAGGACGGCGCCGTCGCGCTCTCCGGCGCGTACACGCGCGGCACGGAGAGCGGCGTGTGGACGCGCCGGGATCCGGCGACGCACGAGCGCTTCGAGGAGACGCTCCTCGCCGGCGTGCTCGAAGGCCCGCGCACCGTGTTCGACGCCGCGGGGAACAAGATCGCGGCCGGCGTCTACGCGAAGAACCGGCCCGTCGGCTTGCAGAGCGAGTGGTACGCGAACGGGAAGCTCAAGTCCGAGGTCGAGCACGCGGACGGCGTGCCGCACGGTCGTGCGCGCCGCTACCACGAAAACGGCGCGCTCGCCTCCGAAGGTACGTACGCCGCGGGGAAGCGCGAGGGCGCGTGGTCCTACTTCGGCGCGGACGGCCGCCCCGATCTCGACGCGAGCGGGACGTACCACGACGATCGGAAGGTGCCGTGAGGATCGCGATCTCCGACGCCGAGACGCCGCGCGTCTGCCGGCTCCACGCGCGCGCGCGGCGCGCGCTCGAAGCGTGCGCCCGCCGTCCGGAGGAGCGTGCGCCCTCCGCGGCCGATGTGCTGCCCGAGTCGTGCGGCGTGCTGATCGGCACGCGAGCGGGGCCTGAACTCTGCGTGCTCGAAGCGCGACGCACGCCGAACCTCGACCCGCGGCCGGGGCGGTTCCTCGTCGACCCGGGCGCCATCGCGCAGCACGATCGCGCGGCGTGCGAGCGCGGGCTCGAGCTCGTCGGCTTCTTCCACACGCACCCGCGCGGGAGGGCGACGCCTTCGCGCGCGGACCGCGACGGCGCGTGGGACGGTCACGTCGTCGTCGTCGCCACGTCCGCGCGGATCGGCGCGCATTGGCCGGTCGCCAGTGGCTTCGCCTCGCTCGCCGTCGAACACCTCGCGGAGGACCACGCGTGAACCGCTCGCGCATCCAATGGCTCGCGCTCGCGGCGATCGTCGCGAGCGGGTGGGCCTTCGACGCCCGCGCGCGCTCCGCCGCGGTCCAGGACGCTCCGAACGCAGCCGCGAGCGAAGCCGGAGACGTCGTCACGATTCGCCATGCGAACGGCACGCGCGCGCGCGAGGGTCGCATCGTGCGCGGCCGACGCGAGGGCTTGTGGCGCGGCTGGTACGAGAACGGCGCGCTCTCCTACGAGGGCGCGTTCCACGACTACGAGCGCGTCGGCCACTGGGTGTACTGGAAGGAGAACGGCAAGAAGGGGATGGAGGGCGATTGGAAGGACGGCTTCCGGTCGGGCACGTGGGTCTTCTACGGTGACCACGGCGAGAAGAGCGCCGAGGGCGTCTTCGAGAACGGCGTGCGCAACGGTCCTTGGATCTCGTTCAACCCCGACGGCTCGAAGTTCCGCAGCGGGCAGTACGTCGGCGGCATCAAGCAGGGCACGTGGACGCAGTTCTTCCCGAGCGGCGCGAAGCTGCTCGAGGGGCCGTGGGTCGCGGGCAAGCAGGAGGGCCTCTTCACGCGCTGGCACGAGAACGGCGCGAAGGAATACGAAGGCCGCTTCGCAGAGGACAAAGAGACCGGCGCGTGGACGCGCTGGCATCCGAACGGCGAACTGCACGCGCAGGGCGCATACGTCGACGGCAAGATGCACGGCGAATGGACGGGTTGGTACGACGACGGCCAGCGCCAGTACCGCGGATCGTTCGTCGCCGGCGCGGAGCAGGGACTCTGGACGATGTGGCATCACAACGGGAGCAAGAAGTCGGAGGGGTCGTTCCTCTCCGGCAAGCGCCACGGCGAGTGGAAGGACTGGCTCGAGGACGGCACGCCCGACGAGGTTCGCTCCGGGGTCTACGTGCAGGGGAAGAAGCCGTGAAGCGCGCGTTCGTCTCCCTCGTCGCGGCCGCGGTCGTGTGCGCTCCGTCGCGCGGGGCGTTCGCGCGCGCGTCGAGCGAACTGGCGTCACCCGCGGTGCGTGCGCTCCCCGCAGCGCCGTCCGCGTCCGCAGAGGACGCTCCGCGCGAGCTCGCGTTTCGCGTCGCGCCGGGGACGAAGCTCGCGCGCCGGCTCTCGATCGCGCACGACATGCAGCTCGGCTCGCTCGTCGCGCACACCGGGCGCGGCGAACCACAGCGCACGGCGCCCGACCTCGCCATCGTCACGAAGCTCGAGCTCGAGCTCGACGACGACGTGCTCGCCGTCGCCGAGCGGCGCCCCGAGCGCTTGCGCCGCTCGTTCGCGAAAGGACTCTTCCACGTCGAGCTCGGCCCGCGCGCCGCCGCGAAGAAGGCGGCGTACGACGTGCGCACGCCGCTCGAGTCGAACAGCGTCGTGTACACGTGGGTGCCCGAGGAATCGGGCTACGGGCGCTACTACGACGCGCGCGAGGACGTCGAGGAACACCTCGCCGGTCTGCGCCAGGACGTCGACCAGCTCGCCTTGCTCCCCGCGGCGCCGGTGCGCGCCGGCGACGCGTGGGCCGTGCCGGCGGAGCGCCTCGCCGACCTGTTTGCGCCGTGCGGGCGCTTGCCGTACGCGTGGCCGAAGGAGCTCGACCGCGCGATGGTGCGCACGCTGTCGTCGGGCATCGGCGGCGGGCTCTCCGAGGTGTTCGGCGGCACGGCGAAGGGCGCGGCGAAGGCCGTGCTCGCGCGCATCGAGCGCCAGGGCGAGGTCGAGCTCGCGATCGTGACGCTCGAGTTCGACCTCGACCTCGAGCGCGATCAAGCCGACGTCCTGCGCCAGCGCGGATCCCTCGACGAGGCGCAGGGCTCCGCGGGCGCGGCGCACGTGCGCTGGCGCTTTCGGGGGACGGGCGAGCTCGCCTGGAACCTCGGCGCCGGCCGCGCGGAGCGTTTGCGCATCGAAGGCGACGAGACGGTGTCCGCGCGGATCCAGCTCGACAAGGCCGGGTCGGTGCGGCAGGAGCTCGAGCTCACCGGGCGCCTCGTGATCGAGAACGGGCTGCGCTGAACGCGCGCCGGCCCTCCGCGCTTCGACCTCTTGCAAGCTGTCCTCCGACGCGGGAAAACCACGTCCTCACGCCATGCAGACCGAAACACGTCCCTTCCAGGCGGAGGTCCAGGAGCTCCTCGGCCTCGTCATCCACTCCCTCTACAAGCACGAGGAGATCTTCCTCCGCGAGCTCGTCTCGAACGCGAGCGACGCGTGCGACAAGCTGCGCTTCGAGGCGCTGACGAACCCCGCGCTCGCGGTGAAGGAGGACGAGCTCGCGGTCCGGATCGAGGTCGACCCCGCCGCGCGCACGCTGACCGTCGAGGACGACGGCATCGGCATGACGCACGACGAGCTCGCGGAGAACCTGGGCACGATTGCGCGCTCGGGCACGAAAGCGTTCCTGCGCGAGCTGCGCGACAAGGCCGGCGCGGGCGGGGTCCCGAGCCTGATCGGCCAGTTCGGCGTCGGGTTCTATTCGAGCTTCATCGTCGCCGACAAGGTCGTCGTGGAGAGCCGTCGCGCCGGCGCCGACGCGGCGTGGCGGTGGACGTCGGAGGGCAAGGGCGAGTACACGATCGAGCCGTGTGAGCTCTCCCAGCGCGGCACGCGCGTCACGCTCCACCTTCGCTGGCGTTCGAACGACGAGGACGGCGACGCGCACGGACAGGACTTCACGAACGAGAGCACGCTGCGCGCGATCGTGAAGAAGTACTCCGACTTCGTCGCGTTCCCGATCCGCATGGAGGTCGAGCGCTGGGAACCCGCCGAGGGCGGCAAGCCCGGCGACGGCCGCATGGTGCGGAAGGTCGAGACGCTGAACTCGATGCGGCCCTTGTGGACGCGCGCGAAGGACGAGATCACCGCCGACGAGCACGCCGAGTTCTACCGCCACCTCGCGCACGACTGGGAGGCGCCGCTCGAGACGATCCACTTCAAGGCGGAGGGCACGCTCGAGTACACGGCGCTGCTCTACGTCCCTGCGCGCCGGCCGATGGACCTCTTCTCCTCGAACGCATCGAAGAGCGAGCTCGCGCTCTACGTGAAGCGCGTGCTCATCGTGCCCGATTGTCACGACCTCCTGCCGCCGTGGCTGCGCTTCGTGCGCGGCCTCGTCGACGCGCCGGACCTGCCGCTCAACGTGTCGCGCGACGTGCTGCAGCAGAACGCGCAGGTGCGTCAGATCCAGAAGCGGCTCGTGAAGCGCGTGTGCGAATCGCTCGCGCAGATGCTCGAGAAGGACCGCGCGCGTTACCAGGGCTTCTGGACGAACTTCGGGATGCTGATCAAGGAGGGGATCTACGCCGGCGGCGACGACGACCAGCGCCTCTCCAAGATCGCGCTGTTCCCGAGCACGCACGGCGAAGAACCCGTGACGCTCGGCGAGTACGGGAAGCGGATGAAGGCGGGCCAGGAGGCGATTTGGTACCTCGCGGGCGAGGACCGGCGCTCGCTCGAAGGGTCGCCGCACCTCGAGGCGTTCCAGAAGCGCGGCGAGGAGGTGCTCTTCTTCGTCGATCCGGTCGACGAGTGGCTGCTCGAGCGCTTCCGCGAGTTCGACGGCAAGCCCCTGCGCGCGATCGACCGCGAAGGCGCGCACGTCGAGAGCGCGTCCGAGAAGGAAGCGCGCGAGACGCTCGAGCGCGAACACCGCGAGGTGCTCGGCGCGATCGAGCGCGAGCTCGCGGCGCACGTGAAGGGCGTGCGCTTCTCGACGCGGCTGTCGGAGAGCCCGGCGGCGCTCGTTTCCGACGCGAACGCGATGGGGCCGAACATGGAGCGCCTGATGCGCGCAGCGAACCAGGAGGTCGAGCCGCAGAAGCGTGTGTTGGAACTCAACCCCGATCACGCGCTGTTCAAGAAGCTCGGCCGGCTCCGCGCCGAGAAGGGCGAGGCTTCGAGCGACTTCCAGGACCACGTGGCGCTCCTGCACGGACAAGCGCTCCTGGCGGAAGGCTCGCCGCTCCCCGAACCGGGGCGGTTCGCGCGGCTGGTGGCGAAGTTGCTCGCGTAGGCCCGCGCGGCGCCGGGTGCGCGCGGCGCCGGGCCCGGGAGCGGACACGAGCGCGCGAGCGGACACGAGCGCGAGCACGGGCTCGGGCTCGGGGGCTCCTGGCCAGGCGCGCGCGTGCGGCGCCCGCCGTGCACGCCGGGCTTGGGCTCGACGCGTCGTGTATCGCCGCCGTGCGTGCGCGGTCCTCGACGGAGCGGAGCGTCGATGCGCCGTTCCAGCCGCGGTTTTCGGCGTATTTCTTCGCGGATGTCGGCACCGCGCATCCTCCGTCCGCCAGCCCACCGCCTCGGTCGGCGCGCTCCTCGCGGTCCGGATTTCGACTCCCCGCGCGGCTTCGTCATCGCTCACCTCGCCGGCCGTGTTCAAGGACGCCCTCGCGCGCCGACCCCCTCTGCCCAGGGAGCCCTCTGCCGCTCCCGATCGCTCCACCATGCCGTCCCTCCTCCGCGTGTTCGCCTCCGCTTTCGTTTGCGCCGTCTCGCCGTTCCTCCACGCGACCCCGCCGATCGGCTCGTCCGAAGGGGGCGCCACGCTCGCTCAGCAGGACGCCGACCGCGCGTGGCAGCGCGGGAAAGACGGCGCGTTCGAGGCCGCAGTACCCTTCTACGACCTCGCCGCGCGCGTCGACTCGAAGGGGTTCGCCGTGTCCGCCCGCTCGCCCTTCCACCCGGAGGACGCGCCGGCCGAGCGACACGAGGTCCGCATCCGGACCACGAGCTTCGGACCGCTGGATCGGCCCGAGCCCTGGAGCGGGACGGAGTTGACCGTGAGCGGCGACTACGTGCAGCGCGCGGCCTCCGGCTTGACCGAGTGGTACCGCCTCGCCGCGACGGGCGTCGAGCACGGCTATACGGTTCACGCGGGCGTCGCGGACGCGCGTGAGCTCTGGATCGGGCTCGAGTTCGAGGGGCTCCTGCCGCAGCTCTACGAGGACGGCCTTGGTGCGCGGCTCGTCGACGCGCGCGCGCAAGAGCGCCTGCGCTATGTCGGCCTGCGTGCGTGGGACGCGAACGGGCGAGCGATCGACGCGCGTCTTTCGGTCCGCGCGGCCGGCGTCGGCGTGCGGCTCCCGACCGCAGGCGCCGCCTTTCCGATCACGGTCGACCCGCTCGTCTCCGGGCCGGCGTGGACCTTCGAGCCCAACCAGGCCGGCGCGGCCGCGAACGTGAGCGTGGGCGGCGACTTCGACGGCGACGGCTTCTCCGACCTGCTCGTCGCGGTGCCCGGGTACGACGTCGACCTCGGCCCGCCGAGCGGGGTGCAGGTCGACGCAGGGCGCGCCTACGCCTTCTACGGGTCGGCGAGCGGGCTCCCCGTCCCGCCGCTGACGCCCGGGCGCTTCACGATCCTCCAGCGCGGCGTCGCGAGCGAAGGCTTCGCGACGACCGTGCGCGTCGCGGACCTCGACGCTGACGGCTACGACGAGGCCCTGATCGGTCTCCCTTCCTACGGCACGGGCGCGACGACGGGGCACGACAACGAGGGCAGCGTCCAGGTGTACAAGGGGTGGCCCGCCGGCCTCTCGAACTCGCCCTGGTTTCACGTCGACGGCCAGGGAAACGGCCTGCGAATGGGCCTCGTGCGCGACGCGGGCGACGTCAACGGCGACGGGTTCGCCGACGTCCTGGTCCAGAACGGCGGACACTCCGTCGGGTCCGCGACGTTCTTCCGCGCACATCTCTACCTCGGCGGGACGACGCCGCCGACCACCCCGTACTGGACGCTCCAGGGCACGGACCTCACCGCGAGCCTCGGGATCACGACCTGCGACTTCACGCGGTCCCTGATCACCACGGCGGGCGACGTCAACTCCGACGGATACGGCGACTTGCTCGTCGGGTGCACGGACGACGGGTTCTATCCCGGGTGCGGCCCCGGGTACCAACGCTCGTGGGCGATGCTGTTGCTCGGCACGAACGCCCCGGCGGGGCCGTCGAAGACGCCGGTCTGGTCGTGGAGCCGCAACGCGCTCCCCGGGCGCGGCATCGACACGATCGAGGTCGCGCGGCTCGGGGACGTCGACGGGAACGGCTACGCGGACTTCGCCGTGGGCAGCTGGGACGAGTGCTTCGCGACGGCGAGCAGCACCGAGGGCGCCGTCTACGTGTTCCTCAGCGATCCCGCGACGTACCCGTCGACGATCGTGCCGACGCTGCCGAGCGTCTCCGTGCTCGGCACGACGATCGGTCAGGCGCTCGGCGAGAACGGGCAAGCTCGGTACGCGGCCGGTGACCTGAATGGCGACGGCTTCGCCGATGCGGTCTTCGGGGAGGCGCTGAACGGCGTCGG
Organism: Planctomycetota bacterium; assembly: GCA_016714045.1. Lineage (GTDB taxonomy): Bacteria > Planctomycetota > UBA1135 > UBA1135 > JADJNY01. Next base: position 540,559 of record JADJNY010000005.1, read on the forward strand.
GCGCCTGCGGCTCCTGCGCGGGACGAGCACGGGCCCGTCGCTGGCCGCGGACCTCGTCGATCCGCCGTCGTACGCGCTGGGCCTCGAGTTCGGCATGAGCGCGACAGGGTGCGGCGATGTGAACGGCGACGGTCTCTCCGACGTCAGCACGGGGACGTTCCTGTACGGGAGCGCTGGAGAAGCTCAGGAAGGGCTCGTGCTCGTCTACCACGGCAATCCGCTGCCTTCTGCGCTGTTGACGCCGCTCGCCGGACAGACGGCGACCTTGAGCGGCAACGGCGGCGATGCGTTCGCCACCGCGCTCACGACGGCAGGCGACGTGAACGGCGACGGCTTCAGCGATCTACTCGTCGGCTCGCCCGGGTTCCAGGGTTCGTTCGCGAGCGAGGGGCGCGTGCTCCTGTATCGGGCCAAGAACGATGGCACGGGGCTCGAGAACACCTCGGTCTGGTCGTTCGCGGGCGGTCAGGTCGACGCGCGCCTCGGCACCTCCGTGTCGTTCGCGGGCGACGTGAACAACGACGGCTTCACCGACGTCCTCGTCGGCGCGCCGGGGTATGCGAACCCGCCGACGCAGTTCCAGGAGGGGAAGGCCTACCTATTCCTCGGCACGGCGAGCGGCGTTCTCTCGAACACGCCGAGTTGGACGTACGAAGGCGACGCGACGAACGCCAAGTTCGGGCAGAGCGTCGCCGGCGCCGGTGACGTCGATGGCGATGGGTTCTCCGACGTATTCGTCGGCGCACCGGGCGCGACCGTGAGCGGTGTCCAGGACGCCGGCCGCGTCTACGTGTTCCTCGGCTCGCCGCTCGGGCTCTCCGCCACTCCGGCGCTGATCCTCGACAACCCCGTGCTCGGCGACTCGCGCTTCGGTGCATGTGTCGCAAACGCCGGCGATCTGAACCGCGACGGTCAGACCGACCTCGTCGTCGGCGCACCCGACTACACGAACGGTCAGAGCGAAGAGGGGCGCTTCTACGTCTACGTCGGCAGCACCGCGGGGATCCTCCCGGCGCCGGCGTTCAGCTTCGAATCCGACGCCGTGGGGGCGCACCTCGGTCACGCGGTGTCCGCGGCGGGTGATGTCGACTCCGACGGCTTCGCGGACCTGCTCGTCGGGTCACCCGACCATCCGGGCGGCGGTCGCGTGACGCTGTTCCGCGGTCAGTCCGGCTTGCAGCCGATCGCGACGGGCTCGCAGGTGTTCGCGGGCACGCAAGGCGGCGCGCGACTCGGCGCCGCGCTTTGCCGCGCGGGCGACGTGAACAACGACGGCTTCTCCGACGCCGTCTTCGCGGCGCCCAACCACAACGTGGACCAGGGCGAGGTCTACGTGCACTTCGGCGTGTCGACGGGTTTGGCGCCGTCGCCCGCGCTGACCTTCGCTGGTGCGGGGGGCGCGCACCTGGGCGCGGGGCTCGGCGGCTGCGGCGACATCGACGGCGACGGTTACAGCGACGTGGTTCTCGGTGTGCCAGGACAACTGTCCGGCGCCGGCGGGGCGGTGATCTACGTCGGGAGCACGCAGTACGGGGGCGTGCATCGCACCCAGCAGCGCCGGACGACGTCGGCCGATGCGATCGACCTGCTTTGTCTCACCGACTCGACGAGCGGACTCCGGCTCCTCGGTGGAGCCAACAACTTCGCCAACGTGCAGAGCACGCCGGCCGGTCGCAGTCGCGTCGCGCTCGAGTGGGAGATGAAGTCGGGCGCGGCGCTGCTCGACGGATCGAACCTCGCAAACGGCGCGTACCAGGACGTCGGCGCGCCCAACGCCTCCTTGACCCTGGTCGAGACCGTTCCGGGCCTCAACCCTTCGGAACGCCACCAATGGCGTCAGCGCATCGCGACGCGCGATCCGCTCTTCCCGCACGGTCCGTGGAGCGCGCTCCAGGGCAACGGCAAGCACGAGAAGAAGTTCGGCACCGGGTTCGACTGCGACCAGGACGGGACTCCGGACTCGATCGAGATCGCGCAGAACCCGACGCTCGACTGCGACGCGAACGGCGCCCTCGACGCGTGTCAGATCACGGTCGACCCGACGCTCGACTGCGACGGCGACGGCGCGCTCAACGAGTGCGAGCTGTTCACGAACGATTGCGACGCGAACAACTACCCCGACGATTGTCAGGTTGCGCAGGGCGCGCCGGACTGCAACGCGAACAACACGCTCGACGCGTGCGAACTCTCGCCCGCGACGGACGTGAACGGCGACTCGATCCTGGACGTGTGCCAGTTCACGCCGTACTGCTTCGGCGATGGCACGGGGACGGCGTGTCCGTGCGGGAACTTCGGGGCTGCGGGGCGGGGCTGCGCGAACTCCGTGAACGCGAACGGAGCCGTGTTGACGGTCACGGGATGGCCGTCGATCGCGAACGACACGCTCGTGCTGCACGGCGCGGGGATGCCGAACTCGGCTTCGCCGTCGGCGATTTACCTGCAGGGCACGCTCCAGGACAACGGCGGAGCGGGCTCGGTGATCCAGGACGGCCTGCGCTGCGTGACCGGGGTGATCGTGCGCCTCGGCACGCGGCCGAACGCGGGCAACCAGTCGCAGTATCCCGACGTGGGCAACCAGGTGATCAGCATCCGCGGCGGGCTCGCTCCGCTCCCGATGCCGCAGACGCGCCACTACCAGGTCTTCTACCGCAACGCCGCCACCGCCTTCTGTCCGCCGGGCACGGCGAACTGGACGAACGGCCTCTCCATCGTGTGGGGGCCGTAGCAGCCGCGCGGACAGGAGACCTCGGGCTCGCCGTCCGCTGGCGCGCAGCAGGGCGGGGCGTAGCATGGGCGCGGAGATCGGCCCCCCATGGATGCTCGACGTCAGCGCGTGAAGGAGCTGTTCTCCGCAGCGCACGCACTGTCGCCGGTGGAGCGGGCGCGGCTGTTCGAGCGCGAGTTGGCGCTCGGGGGCGCGACGCGGGCGGACATCGACGAACTGCTTTCGGCCCACGATCGCGCCGGGGAGTTCCTCGAGCGCGGACTCGTCGGCCACTCGACGGCGGACGTGGAAACGGAACACGACCTCCCGCTCCCGAGCGCGATCGGTGGCTTCCGCGTGCGCGAGCGCCTCGCGACCGGCGGTATGGGCGTCGTCTACCTCGCCGAACAGGAGAACCCGCGCCGCGCGGTCGCGCTCAAAGTTCTGCGGCGCGACGCGGCGTCGGCGGCGGCGAGGAAGCGCTTCGAGCGCGAAGCGCGCGTGCTCGCGCGGCTCCATCATCCGGGCATCGCGCAGATCTACTCCGCGGGCGTCGAGCACACGGACGCGGGCGCGCAGCCGTGGATCGCGCTCGAGTACGTGCCCGGCGCGAACGTCGTCGAGCACTGCGAGCGGGAGCGTCTCCCGCTGCACGCGCGGCTCGTGCTCGTTGCGGAGGCGTGCGACGCGCTCGAGCACGCGCACCAGAAGGGGCTGGTGCACCGCGACCTGAAACCCTCGAACGTCCTGGTCGACGAGCACGGGCGCGTGAAGGTGCTCGACTTCGGCATCGCGGCCTTCGCGGAGGACGAAGGCGCCACGTTCGAGACGCGGACCGGGCAGCTGCTCGGCACGCTCGCGTACATGAGCCCCGAGCAAGCACGCGGCGAGGACGTCGACCTCCGCTCCGACGTGTACGCGCTCGGCGTGCTGCTCTACGAGCTCGTGACCGGCCGGCTCCCGTACGAGGTGCGCGGGCTCCTGCCGCACGAGGCCGCGCGCACGATCTGCGAGGAGGAGCCGACCGCGCTCGCGCGGGTGAAGCCTGAGCTCGGGCGCGATCTCGGCACGATCGTCTCGAAGGCGCTCGCGAAGGAGAAGGAGCGCCGCTACGCGAGCGCGGCCGACCTCGGCGCCGACCTGCGACGCTTCCTCGACCACCGTCCGATCGCCGCGCGGCCGACGTCGCGCGTCTACCAGCTCGCGAAGCTCGTGCGCCGTCATCGCGGGCTCGCGAGCGGCGTCGCGCTCGCGTTCCTCGTGCTCGTCCTCGGCATCATCGGAGTCTCGCTCGCGCTCGATCGCGCGCTCGACGCCGAACGCAGCGCGCGCGCGGAGCGCGACGCGCAGACGCGGCTATCGGACGAGCGCGGCTTGGAGGTGCTGACGCGGCGGGCGGAGCGGCTCTGGCCCGCGACAGCCGCAATGGTGCCCGCGCTCGATCGCTGGCTCGTCGAGGCCGACACGATCGTGGAGCGTTGGCCGCAACACGTCGCGCACTTCGCTGCGCTCGATCTGCGCACGCGCGATCGCACGCGCCCTGGAGAACGGCCTGCGCTCCTCGACGCGTTCGACGCCTTCACAGGCACGAACGGGGTGCTCGCCCGCGTTCGCGAGCGGCGCGCGCGGGCGGCGACCCTCTTCGAGCGGTCGGTGGCGGCGTTCCACCACGAGTGGAGCGCGACGCTCGAGGCGCTCCGGGACCCGCAGTGCGCACCGCGCTACGGCGGTCTCTCGATCGAGCCGCAGCCCGGACTCGTTCCGCTGGGACGGGACCCGGACTCGGATCTGTTCGAGTTCGCGGTGCTGGACTGGACCGGAAGGGTGCCGCGACGCGACCCGGTCACGGGCAGGCTCGAGCTCGACGAGGGGACGGCCGTCGTGCTCGTCCTCTTGCCAGGTGGCGTGTACACGCAGGGCTTTCAGGCGCTCTCCCCGTCGTATCCCAACTACGATCCGCGTGCGCGCGACTTCGAGGGACCGCCGCGCGCGACCGAGCTCGCGCCGTTCTTCCTCGCCAAGTACGAGTTCACGCAAGCGCAGTGGGCGGGCTTCACGGGCGAGAATCCGAGCATGTGGGAGCCGGGGAGCGTGGCGTGGGTGCGACCGCACACGGGGCTGAACCCGGTGGAGAGCATCGCATGGGACGAGGCCGCCGAGGTGATGGCGCGACTCAGGCTCGCGCTGCCGACCGAGGCGCAGTGGGAGTACGCGGCGGCGGACGCCGGCCGGCATACCGGCCCCCGGGCACGACGTATCCAATGCTCGGCGGCGCGAACTTCTGCGGCGCGGAGGAATACGAGCGGTCGGTCCTTGGAGTGCACGGTCTGTTCGACCCCGCGAGCAGCGACGGTTGGGTCGTGCACGCGCCGGTGGGGAGCTTCCTCCCAAACCGGAACGGGCTCCACGACATGCTCGGCAACGTGTGGGAGTTGTGCGCCGACGCCTTCAGCGTGCACGCCTCCGCGTGGCCGACGGAGCCCGGCACGGGACGGGTGCTCGCCGATCCGGAGGATCACCGACCGCGACGCGGCGCGAGCTTCCAAGACACGAGCGAGTGGCTGTACGTCGGATTCCGCGGCGACGTGCTCGTGAAAAGCCGTCTCCCCACGGTCGGCGTGCGGGCGGCGCGCGCGCTCGACGGTGCGTGGGTGCGATCGGAGAGTCCGAAATGAGCTGCGCGAGCGAACGCGGGAATCCGTACTCCTCCTCGGAAGAGAACCTGAGCCCGAGGCCGGACCGCGCTGACGCGTGCCCGGGCGCGGGAGTGCGGACCGACTCGCTCGCCGGCCCGCGATCCCCGCCTGGCGCGCTCATTCGCGGTCCGGCCACGGCAGCGCTTTCCCCCGCATCCGCGCTTCCGACGAGGAAGGCCGTCGCCGTGAACGACCCCGAGAAGAAACGCGAGCTCGACGAGCTCGTCTCCGCCATGTACGACACGCTGCGCAAGCTCGCGAAGCAGAAGCTCCCCGGCGGAGGCCTCCGGAACTCGGTCGACCCGACGGAGCTGCTCCACGAGTGCTACCTGCGTCTCGCGTCGGCGGCCACCGCGGGCCAACTGTCCCGCCCGGAGTTCCTGGCGATGGCAGGCAAGGTGATCCGCCACGTCGTCGTCGACCGCGCTCGGGAGATGGAGACGGAGAAGCGCGGCAGCGCATGGAATCGCATCACGCTACACGAGAGCTCCGCCAGCACGGGCGCGCCGGACGTGGACCTCTTGGCGTTGGACGAGGCACTGAAGCGTCTGTCCGTCCTCGACGAACGGCAGGCGAAGGTCGTGGAGCTCCGCTTCTTCTCGGGCCTCTCGAACGAGGAGATCGCGGACCTCCTGGACGTGTCCATGCGCACGGTCGTGGGGGAGTGGACGATGGCGAAGGCGTGGCTGGTGAGGGAGCTGTCGCGGGGCGGGGGGCGGGGGTAGGGCGGCTCCGAAGTTGTCGGGTCGTGGACGCACCAGGCGTGGACGGTCACCGGGGAATTCGGGCCTCCCCGCGTGCTCACACGGACGCCGCGCGAGATCTCGCCAGATTCCATTGCGCGGTCCGGGCGCGGAATCCGTTTGGGCCACTGGAGGGACCTGAATCGGCCCTCGCGAGCCTCCATTCCTTCCTCACTCCCGTCGTGCTCTATGTCGGCCAGCATCCGCCGGCGAACGCGCACGGGGTGTTCACCCGGATCGCCCCCATGCTCCACCTCCCCGCGCTGCTCGCGGTCGCCTTCTCACCGTTCCAATCGCTTCAACCAGGCCCGGCGAGTGGCTCGACGCCATCCCGGGGCGACGCCGCGACTTCCGTCGCGCCCGAGTTCCTCTGGTCGGCCGGCGCGGGCGGAACACTCGAGCTGGCCCCCGAAGGCGGGATGTTCGGCTGGAACGCCCGCGTCGACGCCGGGGGAGTGCGCTTCGAGAGCGGGGTCGCCTGGACGAAGACGCCGGGCGAGCGCGCGTGGGTGCGGGTGCGAACGACGGCGTTTGGGCGCGTCGATGACGCCCAACCGATGGGGAGCGGGACCGTCGAGCGCGACGGCGCGCGCGCGTCGATCGTCCGGCCGGGGATCGTGGAGTGGTTCGAGGGACGGAGTGACGGTTTGGAACAGGGCTGGACGATCGCCACGCCGCCCGCGGGCGAGCGCAGCTCGGCGGTGTGGATCGGTCTCGAGTTCGAGGGGCTCGAGCCGCAGATCGCGGAGGACGGAAAGAGCGCGCGGCTTGTCGACGCGCGCGCGAGCGAGAAGCTCTCCTATCGGAACCTCTACGTGCGCGACGCAACGGGGCGGCAACTGGAAGCACGCATGTCTCCGTCGAGTCAGGGCCAGGGCATCCAGGTCGCCGACGCCGACGCCGTGTACCCCATCACAATCGACCCCGTCCTCAGTTCGGTTGCATGGACCTTTGAGCACAATCAGGCGAGCAGTCTCGTGCTCACTGCCTTTACGGCCGGTGACGTCAACGGAGACGGCTTCAGCGACTTCTCCGCTGCGACGCCCTTCTATGACGTGCCTGGTGCTCCGGACGCGGGCAAGGTCTGGGTGTTCCACGGCGGACCCAGTGGTCCAACTCTGGCTGCGAACGGGGACTGGTCCAGTTCAGGACCTGCACAGCCCGGGTGGTTCTTCGGCTCATCCCTAGCTCCCGTTGGAGACCTCAACGGAGACTCCTACGACGATGTCGCGATCGGATGCGCCAACTGGAGTTCGCCCGAACCGAGCGAGGGCGCGGTCCTCGTCTACAGAGGCGGGCCGTCCGGTCTCGAAGCGACTCCGTGGTTCGTCGTCGAGGGAGGCATACCAGGCCTTCGGCTGAATGGGGTTGCCTACGCCGGTGACGTGAACGGAGACGGTTTCGACGACCTATTCGTCGGTACCTATGCGTCGACGGGCGAGGGGGAAGTCCGGGTCTACTTCGGTGGCAACTCCCCGCCGACGTCGCCGGCGTGGACGAAGAGGCCTACCCAACTCGGACTGGGATCCTCGGACTTCTTCGAACTCAATATCTCGGGTGCGGGTGACGTCAACGCGGACGGGTTTCGACGACCTGCTGATTGGTTCGCTCTCTGCCGGGGGAAGCGGTACGGCAATCTTGATCGTCGGTGGCGCTACGGGGCCAGCCGGCGCCGGAGCCTGGAGTGGTACCGCGCCAGGGCAACCTCCAGGGGCTAGGTTTGGTTGTGCGGTTCGGCCCCTGGGTGATGCCAATGGCGATGGCTATGCCGACGTCATCGTGACCGCAGAGGCGTATCCCCCGAGCAACACCGGCGCTGCCTTCATCTACCTCAGCAACCCCAACAGCTATCCGGGCAGCTTGCCTCCGACGCCGACTCAGACAATCTTGGGCCCGGGTCAAGGAGCGAACTTCGGCACAGCGACGAGTTCTCTCGTGGCTGGTGACGTGAACGGCGACGGGTTCGCCGACGTGGTGATCGGAGCCTATGGAGCGAACTCGAATACTGGAACCGCATCTCTCTACCTTGGAACCGGAGCGGCTTCTTTGCCCTTCGCCACGAGTCCAAGCGCACTCCTCAACGGTGCTCAGCTAGGGGAGCAGTTCGGATTCGGAGCGGGGACTGCGGGAGATGTCAACGGCGACGGGCTCTCCGACGTCCTGGTCGTCGCTCAAAGCGCGAGCAACCCCGAACTCAGCGAAGGGCGGCTCATGTTGTACTACGGACAGCCCGGCGTCACCGCGCTTCAAGCCCCGCTCGCCGGACAAACTCCGTCCCTGTCCGGGACGTCCGGTTCCGCGTTCGCTACCGCACTGACCACGGCGGGGGACGTCAATGGAGACGGCTTCAGTGACCTGCTCGTCGGGGCACCTGGTTTCCAAGGAACCTCCGCGAACGAAGGTCGAGTCCTTTTGTACAAGTCCAAGAGCGACGGGACCGGGCTCGAGAACCAGGCGATCTGGACGTTCTCCGGCGGTCAAGTCGACGCGCGCCTCGGCACTTCCGTCGCCTATGCCGGCGACGTCAACGACGACGGGTACACCGACGTCCTGGTCGGCGCGCCGGGATTCGCGACCTCTCCGGCGCAGTTCCAGGAGGGCAAGGCCTTCCTCTTCTTCGGCACGGCCTCCGGCGTGCTCGCCTCGACGCCCGCATGGGAGTTCGAGAGCAACGAGATCAACGCGAAGTTTGGGCAGTCGGTCGCCGGGGCCGGGGACGTGAATGGCGACGGCTACGCCGACGTCTGCGTGGGTGCTCCGGGAGCGACTGTGAGCGGGTTGCAGGATTCCGGGCGCGTCTACGTGTTCCTCGGCTCAGCAACCGGGCTTTCGCTCACTGCCGCCGCGGTGATCGACAACCCCGTGTTGGGTGACGCGCGCTTCGGCGCCTCGGTCGCCAACGCCGGCGACCTGAACCGTGACGGCCAGACCGACCTCGTCGTCGGCGCTCCCGACTACTCGAGTGGTCAGAGCGAGGAGGGGCGCATCTACGTCTTCCTCGGCAGCGCCGCGGGGATCGTGCCGACGCCGGCGTTCACGGACGAGTCGAACTCCCCCGGCGCCCACTTCGGCGCCGCCGTGTCGACGGCCGGCGACGTCGACTCCGACGGGTTCGCAGACCTGCTCATCGGCGCGCCGGATCTGCCCGGCGGCGGGCGTGCAAGCCTGTACCGCGGCCGTTCGGGTGTCGCACCGATCGTCCCGACGCCGCAGCACCTCCCCGGGCTTCAGGGCGGCGCGCGGATGGGAGCCGCGGTCTGCTTCGCGGGCGACGTGAACAACGACGGGTTCTCTGACGTCGCGATCGGCGCGCCCAACCACAACGGGAACCAGGGTGAGGTGTACGTGCACGTCGGTGTCTCCTCCGGGCTCGCTCCCTCACCAGCGATCACCTTCCCCGGCGCGAGTGGGGCGAATCTCGGTGCCGGCCTGGGCCCGTGCGGCGACATCGACGGCGACGGTTTCAGCGACGTCGTGCGCGGACAGCCCGGGCAACAGTCTGGTTCAGGCGGTGCGGTGATCTACGTCGGCGGCTCGCAGTACAACGTGACTCGCGCTCCGCAACAGCGGCGCCTCAACAACCTCTCCGCGATCGACGCGCTCGGTTTGTCGGACGACACTCAGCAGGTCCGTCTCCAGTCCGGCTCGAACACGATCGCAAATGTACGCAGCACGCCCGCCGGCCGCACGCGCGTCGCGCTGGAGTGGGAGCTGAAGAGCGGCGCGGCGCTGCTCGACGGGTCCAACCTCGCGCGCGGCGCCTTCCAAGACATTGGCGCGCCGACCGCGCCCGTCACGCTCAACGAGTCGATCTCGGGACTCTCGCCCGCCCAGCGACATCAGTGGCGCCACCGGATCGCGACGACGAACCCGCTCTTCCCGCACGGCAGGTGGAATTCGATCCAAGGCAACGGGAAGCACGAGAAGAAGTTCGGGACGGGGTTCGACTGCAACAACAATGGAGTTCCGGATTCGACGGAGGTCGCGCAGAACCCAGCGCTCGATTGCGACGGCAACGGAGGGATCGATGCTTGTCAGATCGCGCTCGACCCGACGCTCGACTGCGACAACGACGGCATCCTCAACTCGTGCGAGCTGTTCGCGAACGACTGTGACGCGAACAACTATCCCGACGACTGCCAACTCGCGCAGGGAGCGCCCGACTGCAACGCGAACGTGGTGCTCGACGCGTGCGAGCTCTCGCCCGCGACGGACGCGAACGGCGACTCGATCCTCGACGTGTGCCAGTTCACGTCGTACTGCTTCGGCGACGGGACGGGGACGGCGTGTCCGTGCGGAAACTCTGGCGGAGCAGGCCGCGGGTGCGCGAACTCGGTCAATGCGAACGGAGCGGTGCTCACCGTGAGCGGCTGGCCGTCGATCGCGAACGACACGCTCGTGCTCCACGCCGCAGGGATGCCGAACTCGGTGTCGCCCTCGTCTCAGTACCTACAGGCAACGCTGCAAGACAATGGTGGTTTCGGTACGCCGATCCAAGACGGACTGCGCTGCGTGGGCGGCGCCATCGTTCGACTCGGCGCTCGGCCGAACTCGGGCAACCAGTCGCAGTATCCCGACGTCGGCAACCAGCCGGTGAGCATCCGCGGCGGGCTCGTCTCGCTCGGAATGCCGCAGACGCGCCACTACCAGGTCTTCTACCGCAACGCCGCGGCGACCTTCTGCCCGCCGGGCACAGCGAACTGGACGAACGGACTCTCCATCGTGTGGGGCCCGTGACATGCGTGGAGCTCTCCACTCCTCGAGGTGACGGTTCCATCTCGGCGGTACGTGTGGAGCGAAGTCGAACGACGATGCGACTCCGCTCCAGTGCGCCTCACGCTCGCGCTCCCACCTCGTGCGGAGCACGAGTTCGCGGCATGCCGTCCGTGAGCGTTGCACTTCCGTGGTAGTGGACTCCCGTGCCCAGCGCGCTACGCTGCGCGCATGGAAGCCGACTCCGGTGACCGCCTCGCGCTCCTGCTCTCGCAGATCCTCCCGCGGCTCCCGCTCTTGTTCGTGTGCCTCGTTGGGATGGTCGTCGCGCTGGTCTATCGCGCACGGGCGCCGTACGCCGCGCTCCTGGCTGGGCTCGGTGCAGCCCTGCAGTTCTTCGTCACGTCGGTCTCGGGCGTGGTGTTCGTCGTCCTGACCGCGCCGGGCAGCTCGTACCTCCAGGACCACGCCGCGCTCAGCCGCCTCCTGAGCACGCTCGGGTTCGCCTACGCCGTGCTCGAGGCGATCGCGGTCGGGCTCCTGCTCCTCGCGGCGTTCCAGGGGCGCGCGCGATCGCCCGCGGCGAGCGGCGACGCGCGTCCCGAAGCGCGTTGAGCGTCGCACGGTACGGACGCGCCGGATCGACGGCGACCCCGAGGACGTCGCTCTCCGCCACGCGCGCGACGCGGTCGGTGGGAGCGTCGTCTCACTCTGCCTGCGCACGGGAGCGAGCGCTCCACGAGCCCGTCTCGCGTCCCTTCTCGACGATCGCGCGCTCCGATGCGCTCACTTCGGATCGCGACCGATCGGGCCGTCCACCGCGCGCGCCGCGCGCACCCCGACGTTGAGCGAGCGGTAGCCCGGCACGTCCTCGTTGCGGCGCGCGACGCGGGCCTCGTCGCCCGTCTCGAGGAAGCTCCCGCCGCGCAGCACGCGGTTCGTCACGCCGTGCGGCGCGCGCTCGCCGTCGCCCGCGCGCGGGCGCTGATCGTAGGGGGCCATCAGGTCCCTGCACCACTCCCACACGTTGCCCGCGACGTCGTGCAGACCGTAGTCGTTCGCCTGGAAGGTCCCGACCGGCGCGTGGATCACCCAGCCGTCGTCGAGTCCTTCCTCGTACGGAGACTCGCCGCCGCCGAGCTGGGTGTCGTCGAAGAGCGCGCGGTCGCGGACGTTCGCGTTGCCGAGGAGCCTGTCCTCGTCGCGCCCCACGTGCGCGACGTCGTCGTGACCCGCGCGCGCGGCGGACTCCCACTGCGCCTCGGTGGGGAGCGCGAGTCCGACGCGCTCGAGCCACGTCGTCGCGTCGCTCCACGACACGCCCTCGAGCGGATGCGTGAGGTCGACTCTCACGCCGCCGCGCGTGAGGCCCGCGCGCAGGTAGCTCGGCGTCCGGCCGGTCATCCGCAGCCACTGGCCCTGCGTCAGCTCGTGCTTGGCGAGGAAGTACGGCGCGAGGAGGAGCTCGTTGACCGGCTCCTCGTCCGGCTGCGCCGTGGCGAGGTAGCGGTCGCCGAGCGGATCCGCGCTCTGCGCTCCCATGCGAAACGTGCCGCCGGGGAGCAGCACGAGCACGACGCCCGTCTCCTCCTTCACGACGAGCCGTCCGTCCGCGGCGCGCTCGGGCGCCGCGCCCGTGATCGGATGGAGGAACTCGTAGAGCCCGCTCGCTTCGTTGCGACCGAGCGGCAGGAGCCCGAGCTGCGGCTCGAGAACGAGCCCGTCGTACTTCGGACATTGCGCGCGATCGCGGATCGTCGCGAGGGCGCGCTGCCAGGCTTCCTTCGCGGCGGGGGACTCGAGCGTCCGCTCGCGGAGCGTGCGCGCCCACTCCGCGCGCGCGGCGACGGAGAGCCCCGCTTCGCGGCCGGGCTTCGGCTCGAGCTCGCGCAGTTGCACGACGAGGCGCGCGAGGTACGCATTTCGCGTGCGCCCATCCACTGTGTCGAACGTCCACTCCGTGTCGGCCTCCAGGTCGGCTTGGAGGCGTGCGGCGTCCTCGGCGAGCTGCGCGATCTGGAGCTCCTCCGTGCTGAGCGTGCCCTTCTTCTGCAGTCGATTCAGCGCCTCCTCGAGCTTCGCCTGCGAGTCCTCGAGCGCGGCGACGAGCTCGGGCGGCGTCTCCTGCGGCAAGGTCCGTCGCGCGTCTTCCATCGCGTCGCGCGCTTCGCCGGCGTAGCCGTTCCGAAACAGCGCCCACGCGAGCGTGTCCTTCAGCGCCGTTCGCTGCTCGTCGCCCGCGAGCTCGAGCCCGTGCCGGCAGAGCGCGAGGGCGAGCACCTCGCCGCCCTCCGTGTCGCGGTCGAAGCCGACGCGCTTCCAGGCGAGCTCGTTCAGCCGTTCGGGGGCGGCGGGAAAGTCGCCCCAGTCGAGCGCGAGCTGCATATGCGCGGGTTCGGGCGGATCGCCGCCCTGCCAGCGCGCGAGCACCACGCGACGGAACTCGACGCGCTCTCGCTTGCGCGCGAGCTCCCGCGAGCGCAGGTCGGCCTCCGCCGCGGCGGCGCGTTCTTCGGGCGATCGGCAGCGGCCCGTAGCGCACACGTCCGCGAGCTCCGCCTGCACGCCCGCGAGGACCTCGGGCCGCGTCAGCTCCCCGGCGGCGCGCAGCCACTCGTCGAGGTCGCGGACGAGTTCGGCGTTCGTGACGGGCCAGAGCCGCTCGGCCTCCGCCTTGAGCCCATCGATGCGCGCGCCGAGCGTGTAGAGCTCCGTCTTCTTGTTCTTCTCCGCCTCCGCGGCGGCGACGCGCCGCTCCTTGTCGAGCTCGGCCTCGGAGACGAGCCGGTTCTTCTCGAGCTCGGCGTCCGCGGCGCTCGCCTGCGCGACCATCGCCCACGCGAGGCCGCCGATCGTCGCGAGGACGCCGACGGCGATCGACGCCGCGAGCGGCTTGTTGCGCTTCACCCACTTGGTCAGCTCGACGACGGCGCCCGTGCGGTAGGCCTGCACGACGCGACCTTCGAGGAACGCGCGCAGGTCGCTCGCGAGCTCCAGCGTGTCCGCGTAGCGCGCGTCCATGTCGCGCGCCATCGCCTTGTCGCAGATCGCGACGAGCTCGGGCGCGACGTCCTTGCGCAACGCGTGGATCGGCGCGGGCGGGCCCTGCTGCACGAGGCCCAGCACCGTGCGGTTCGTCATGCGGCCTTCGACCGGGACGTACGGCATCTGCCGCGTGAGCAGGTGGTAGAGCATCGCGCCGAGCGCGTAGACGTCTGCGCGCGCGCCGAGCTTGTCGATCTCGCCGCGCGCTTGCTCGGGCGGCATGTACGCGGGCGTGCCCATCACGTCGCCGTCCATCGTGATCAGCGGCGAGTCGGGCGTCTCCTCGCGCTCGTCGCGCCGCTCGGTCTTGACGCTCTTCAAGCTGACCGTGAAGTCGGTGCGCAGGCGCAGGTCGTGGCTGTCCTTGCGCCCGAGCACGCGCGCGAGGCCCCAGTCCATCACGTAGACCTCGCCGAAGCTGCCGACCATGACGTTGGCGGGCTTGAGGTCGCGGTGGATCACGCCCTTCTGGTGCGCGTAGGCCATCGCTTCGCACACGCGGAGCAGGATCGAGAGCGCGCGCGTCTCGGTCCAATCGGGATCGCCCGAGAACACGCGCTCGTACACGTGCTTCAGGTCGCGGCCCTTGACGAGCTTCATCGTGAAGTAGACGCGGCCCTCGGCGTCGAGGCCGAGCTCGTGCACGGGCACGATGCCGGGGTGGTCGAGCTGCCCGGTCACCTGCGCTTCCTCGAGGAAGCGCGCGAGGCGGTTCTCGTCGACCTCGCTCTTCGAGCCCTCGCCCGTGCGCTCGCGCTGCGAGAGGATCACCTTCATCGCGAGGTCGCGGCGGAGGTCCTCGTCCCACACCTTGAGGATGGCGCCCATGCCGCCGCGCGCGATCTCGCCTTCGAGCTTGTAGCGCGAGCGGTCCTTCGCGGACTTCGACAAGCGCTCGACGAACTCCGACGAGCGTCCGCTCGGAGCGCCGCTGCCCGCTTCGCCGAGCGAGATCTCCGGGTCGAGCTCCTTCCCGTACTTCCTCGAGAGCCGCGCCGCGAACGAGCGCTCACTCTCGTCGTCGCGCCGCAAGAGCCCCGAGAGGCGCAGCACGCTCTCGAGTGCGAGGAACTGACCGTAGAGCGCACGCAGCGGACGCTCGTGCTGTGCGTGCTCGCGCACGAACCGATCGAACTCGGCCTGATCGGCGCCGTCGTGCCGCGCGAGGAAGGCGGCGAAGAGCGATTCGGGAGTGGGGAGCGGGTCGGCGGGGGGCATGCGAGCGAGCGAGAACGACGGGCAGTCTAGCGCTTGCGACCACGCACCCTCAAAGGGGCCGTGCCTCGAGGGGTTCTCAGGGAGAGGGGGGGCGATTACCATCGGTCGACCCTTTCGTCTCTCCCGGTGCGACGAGCACCGGGCGTCCCTTCGGTTCGCTCGCCATGCACCAATCGCGCTTCGCGACGTCGTTCCTCGTTGTCTTGGGCCTCGCGTCGCACCTGGTGCCGCTCCCCGCGCAGGAGGCGTCGAACCCCCAAGCGATGCGTGCGGGCGCCGAGCCGATCGAGCTCCAGCACCCGACCCAGGAGCTGCGTCTCTCCGTCGCGAGCGGAACCGCGACCGTCGCGATGAAGCGTGGCGCGGCGCGCGCCGAGTTGCGCCTCACGACGCGCGCGTTCGGGCGCGTGGACAGCGCCTCCCCGGCGATCGCGGGCAACGCACATGACGAAGGAGCGCGGCTCTCGATCGCGCGCGGCGCGATCACCGAGTGGTTCGTGGAAGACGCGGTCGGCTTCGAGCAGGGATGGGACGTCGCCTCGAAGCCTGACGGCGAGGGCGACGTGTCGATCGTGGTCGCGGTCGACGGCTTCGGCGCGCGCATCGCGGAGGACGGGCTCAGCGCGGACTTCATCGACGGCGCGGGGACCCGGTGGTTGCACTACACGCGCCTCGCGGCCTACGACGCGGCGAAGCGGCCTCTCCCAGCGCGCCTCGTCGGTGCCCCCGGTGGTTTCGCGGTGCGCGTGGACGACCGCGGCGCGGCGTATCCGATCACGATCGACCCGACGCTGACGACGGTGGCGTGGAGCTTCGAGAGCGACGTGACGAATGGCGAGCTCGAGGGGGCGAGCACCGCCGGAGACGTGAACGGCGACGGGTTCAGCGACCTGATCGTCGGCGTGCCGGATCAGCTCGTCCTGCTCTTCCATGGCGCGCCGAGCGGCCTCCATGCGAATCCGGACTGGCAGAGTGCGCCGCCGCAGGCCGGGTCCCGATACGGGTACCACGTGCGCGGGCTCGGGGACGTCAACGGCGACGGGTTCGATGACGTCGCGATCAGCGCCTACCTCCACGACGGCGCCTTTCTCGACGAAGGCATCGTCTACGTTCACCTCGGCTCGAGCACGGGACTCGCGAGCGTCCCGACTTGGACGATCCTCGGAGGAGGGACCGCGCGTCGTCTCCACGTGCGGTCTCACGCAGGAGACGTCGACGGCGACGGGTTGGGTGACGTGTTGGTGCAGACGGAGGGGAGCACCGTGAACGAGCTCCGGCTCTACCGCGGCTCTGCAGCCCTGACCGCTGGAGTCCCGAGCGCCGTGCCCGCTCCGTCGTGGACGCTCACGGCCGCCGATGTCTCACCCACGTACATCCCCGCGGCCACGTTCAACCTGCACGTCACGGCCGCGGGCGTCGGCGACACGAACCGCGACGGGTACGACGACGTGCTCGTGGGGAGCTCCGACAGCGTGAGCGGCGGCTACGTGCTCTTGCTGCGCGGCGGTCCGAGCGGGCCGGTGCTGCCGCCGGCGCTCTACCTCGTCTCGCCGCTCGGCCCCTCGGCGGTGCGTTACGGGTTCAACGTGTCCGGTACCGGCGACATCAACGGGGACGGGTACGCGGACCTGTTCGTTTCCGACACGGCTGCGTTCTTCGCGCGCGGACAGGGCTACTTCTACCTCAGCGACGCCGCGAGCCATCCGCTCTCGATCTTCCCCACGCTCCCGTCGCAGACGATCACGGGGTCGCAGATCGCGATGGAGTTCGGCCGCGCGACGCCGACCGGGGATTTCGACGGAGACGGGTTCGCGGACCTGATGGTCTCCGGCGCCGAGTACGCCTCCGGCGCGGGGCAACTCTGGCTCTTCCGCGGCGGAGGCTCGGGGAAAGTCCTGGAAGAATCGACTAGCGGACCGAACCAGCCAGGAGCGCTCTTCGGCCACAACCTCGGTGGCGCGGGGGACGTGAACGGGGACGGGTACTCCGATCTCTTTGCGACCGCGCTGCGCTACGACAACGGCGAGACGAACGAAGGCGGGATCTTCGTCTACCACGGCGGTCCGACGACGACTGCGGTCCAACCCGTCCTCCCCGGCCGCACCGCGTCCCTGGCGGGGACCTCGGCGTCGCGTTTCGCCCAGTCGATCGCCGTGAACGGGGACATCGACGGCGACGGCTTCAGCGATCTGCTCGTCGGAGCGCCCGACACGGACACGGGCGCCGGCGTCGACGCCGGGCGCATCGCGGTCTATCGCGGGACGAAGGACGGCCTCGAATCGCTCGCGCACAGCCTCGACGGCAGCGTCGCAGGTGCTGAGCTCGGCGCGAGCGTGGCCTGGGCCGGCGACGTGAACAACGACGGGTTCACGGACGTGATCGCGGGCGCACCGAGCTTCGGCAGCGGTCCGCAGGTGCTCGCGGGGCGCGCGGAGCTCTACCTCGGCAACGCGTCGACGACGCTGGGCGCAGCCGCGTGGACCTACGTCGGTCCCGACGCTGGCGCGCGCTTCGGTTCGTCCGTCAGTTCGGCGGGCGACGTGAACGGCGACGGCTTCCTCGACGTCGTCGTCGGCGCACCGGGCACGCACAGCGGGCTCTCCGAGCGCGGCGCGGCGTTCGTCTTCTACGGCAGCGCGACCGGTCTCTCGAACACGCCGAACGTCGTGCTCCTGGGTCCGGCCGCCCTCAATGTGCACTTCGGCGCGAGCGTGGCGAGCGCGGGCGACGTCGACCGCGACGGGTACTCCGATGTCGTGGTGGGTGCGCCCGATTACTCGGGTCCCGAGACGAGCGAGGGACGCGTGTACCTGTTCCTCGGCGGCTCGAACGGCCTCGTCACGCCGGAAGCGTGGAGCGCGGAGTCCAACGTCGCGAACGCGCAGCTCGGTCTCAGCGTGTCGAGCGCAGGCGACGTGGACTCGGACGGTTTCGCAGACGTGATCGCCGGCGCGCCCGGGTACCTCGCCGCGACGCTCGGCGGCAAAGTGTTCACGTACCGCGGGCAGAGCGGCGCGACGCCGCTCACGAACGCGGGCACGTTCGACCTCGGCACGCCGGGCGCGCGCTTCGGCGCCGCAGTCGCGTTCGCCGGCGACCTGAACGGCGACGGCTTCTCCGACGTCGTCGCCGGAGCGCCCGAGTACGCGGGCGGCCAGGGGCGGGTCGAGTCCATGTTGGGCAGCAGCTCGGGCTTCTCCTGGTGCGGCTGCCTGAACCACCTCGGTTCCGCGGGCCAGCACCTCGGCGAGAGCCTGGCGGGGGGCGGCGACGTCGACGGGAACGGGTACAGCGATGTGATCGAGGGGGCGCCGCGCAGCTTCAACGGGGAACTCCTGGTCTACGTGGGCACGACGAACTACGGCGGGTCCTCCCGCGTGCAGCAACGGCAGGTCAACGCCGTGCAGGCCTGCGCGCTGCTCTCGCTCCTCGATTCGCCGCAGCAGGTTCAGCTGCGAAGCGGCACGGGCAATCCCAACGCCATCGAGTCGACCCCGGCCGGACTTGCGCGCGTGGCACTGGAGTGGGAGATGAAGCCCGGTGCAGCGCTGCTCAGCGGGACGGGCATCGCGCACGGCGCCTTCGCAGCGCTGACGGGGACTGGGTTCGTACAGGCCGCCGTGACGGGCTTGATCCAGGACGAGCGCTACCAATGGCGCACACGACTGGCGACGAGCAACCCGTTCTTCCCGCATTCGCGCTGGCTGCAGCTTCAAGGCAACAGCAAGCACGAAAAGAAGTTCGGCAGCGGAGTGGACTGCAACGGGAACGGCATCTCGGACCCGATCGAAGTGCAGCAGAACCCGTCGCTCGACTGCAACGCGAACGGGATCCCGGACGCGTGCGACATCACGAGCGGCGTCGACCCCGACTGCGACAGCGACGGCACGCCGAACTCGTGCGAGCTGTTCGCGAACGACTGCAACGCGAATCAGCTTCCGGACGACTGTGAGATCCTGGCGGGTGGCGTGAGCGTCGACTGCAACGCGAACACCGTGCTCGACACGTGCGAGCTGAACGGGACGACGGACGCAAACGGCGACGGCTATCTCGACGCCTGCGAGTTCGTTCCGTACTGCTTCGGCGACGGGACGGGCACGCCGTGTCCGTGCGGGAACTCGGGCGGCGCGGGGCGCGGCTGCGCGAACTCGGTCAGCGCGAACGGGGCGGTGCTGACGGTGACCGGCGCGCCGAGCATCACGGTGGACACGCTCGTCCTGCACAGCACGGGCATGCCCAACTCGGCGGCACCTTCGTCGCTCTACCTGCAAGGCAGCGCCCAGGACAATGGCGGTCTCGGCACGCCGATCCAAGACGGTCTGCGCTGCGTGACGGGCTCGATCATCCGCCTGGGCACGCGGCCCAACTCCGGCAACCAATCGCAGTACCCCGACGTCGGCAACCAGATCATCTCGATCCGCGGCGGAATCACGGTGCCGGCCACGACGCGCTACTACCAGGTGTTCTATCGCAACGCTTCGGCGGTGTTCTGCCCGCCGGGCACGGCGAACTGGACGAACGGGCTCGCGATCACGTGGCATTTGTGATCGGAGCCGAGGTCCCTGGTGTTCGCGATCTCGCGGAGGTGAGCGTGACCTGGGCCGATCTGCGCACTCGACTTCGCACGCGCACTCGCACTCGCACTCGACGCTGCCGCTCCTTGGCCCGGAGTTGGAGCGGACGCGTCGGCTGGCGAACACGATTCTCGCCGCGGTGTGGACCGAGGACGAGTGCGGCGTTCGCGCGCGCTACCTGATCGAACTCGGCCTGATCGGTGCCGTCGGGGTGCGCGAGGAAGGCGGCGAGGTCCCTGCAACCCGCGCGAGGCTCCGGGATACTCGAAGCATGCCCCCGGCCCTTCCCTCCCGCGCTCTCCTCGTGTGCCTCGTCCTCGTCGGCTGCGCCGTGGCAGAGTTCGGGCCGCGGGTGCCCTCCGCGCCCGCGCTGCGCGCGCGCGAACTCACCGAGCGTCAAGTCCGCCTACGGGACGCGTTCGGCCTCGCCGACGCAGACTTCGCCCGGCCGTCGCCGCTCGTGAAACGCGGGAACGGACTGCGCGCGGATTCGATGCGCACGCTCCGCGCGCGCGCCGCCGAGACCCCAGAGTGGAGCCTCGCCGAGTCCGCGCACTACGCCTTCCTCTTCGCCGGGAACGACGAGCCGTTCCTTCGCCGGCTCGTCGAGGAGACCGAGTCCGCGCGTGCGCTCGTGCGGGAGTACTTCTCGCACCCCGAGCTCGACCCCGTGCCGGTCCACACCGCGCCGCACGTCGTGCGCTGCGCGAAGGACGCGGAGCTGTACCACAGCTACGGCGGCCCGCCGGGCGGACACGGGTACTGGAGCCCGCTCGCTGGCGAACTCGTGGTGTATCGCGAGCGCGCGGACGGTGATGCGACGACGTGGCACGCGCTCCGCGGCCTCGTGTTCCTCGCGTACGCGAGCGAGCTCTGGGGCACGTGTGAGCTGCCCGCGTGGTTCGCGCTGGGGCACGCCGAGTACTTCGCCGGGTTCGTCGAGCGCGGGGAAGCGCTGCTCGCGAGCCCGCCGCCCGAGCGCATCGAGCTCGTCTCGTCGCCGAACGCCGCCGCCTGGAGCCAGTGGATGGCGCTCGACGCGCGCGCCGCGCTCGTCCCAGTGCCCGAACTCCTGTCGAAGGATCGCCCTGACGTTGCCTGCCGGGTCGAGTGGCAGGCGTCGGCCTGGGCGCTCGTCTGGCATCTGCGCGCGCTCGAGCGCGAGGCGCCCGAGGCTTCCCCGTCCCGCGTCCTCGCGCGCTGGGTCGCGGAGTGGCCGTTGGACGGCGACGCGCAGCGCGCGACGCGCATCGCGTTCGCCGGCATCGACCTCGAGGCGCTCGATCGCGCCGTCGTCGAGCGGATCCGCGCGCTCGGGGCGCCACCGAGACCGGGCTCGCGGCGGTGAAATTCCGAGTCGGCCGAAACGCCGGGGGCTGCTTGCTCCAAGATGGGGGCGTGTCCGCCGCTCCGCCGGGCCTGAGGTGCAGTCCATGAAGTCCCTCCTCGTCCTTCTCTTGACCTTGCAGACCGGGCTCCTCGGAGGGACGCCGGGCGAGCGACACGTCCTGCCCTCCTTCGCGCGCGTCGAGTCCGCCGTGAAGCACGGCGGCACCTACCACCTCGCCACGGGCACGTGGACACGCGGGCCGACGGCGAGCTCCTTCGCTGGGGGCACGAGCGACATCGTCTACAACTGCACCTCTGCGTCGGGGTATTTCACTCGCAACTCAACCGCTCCCTCGAGCGTGACCATGACGGCCTCGGGGCGCCTCCCGAGCACGACGTCGCCCGAGTCCGTCTGGAACCCCTTCTTCTTTCCTGCAGGTCGACAGCCGGGCTCGGCGCGGGGGTGCGCCGACGCGTACACGATCGACGGTTTCCAAATCGCGTATTGCGCGGCCGGTCCGGGCCCCACGACGGCGATGACGATCGCGTTCTACTCGGAGTGGACTTCCGTGTGCGCGTCCGCGCCGATCGGCCCGCCTCAGGGCGGTCCCTTCGCGCTCACCGGTCTCCCGGGCAACGGCAGCGGAGTGTCGTCCTACACGTGCTGGACGGTCAACGTCGACCTCGCCGGCTCGGGCGCGAGCTTCACGCTGCTCGCGGACGGCGACGGCGTGTACTCCGCGAACACCGACGACGCGTTCGGATGGTCGTTCAGCTTCCCGAGCGCGACGAGCACGGCGAGCGCGGCGTGGGCGCTGATCGCGGGCTCTCCCGTCGACGCTTCGGGGCCGCTCCACCCGGGCCACGGCTGGCCGGAGTTCC
>JADJNY010000006.1 GCA_016714045.1 Planctomycetota bacterium
ACCACACCACCTGCACCCCGTTCGTCACGTTGAACGTCGCCGGTGGGCAGAACCCCGCCGCCGAGTTCCGGTAGTAGGTCTGGTAGTACCGCGTCTGGCCGCTCCCCCACGTCACGAGGCCACGCGTGGAGATCGAGGGGTTCCCCACCTCGGGGTACTGCGACGCGCCGCCGGGTGTCGCCTTCGAGCCGATGCGGATCAGGCCGCCGTCCACGCAGCGGACGCCGTCCCCGAAGACGAGGCCCGCCGTGTTGAGCGCGTCGCCCTGGAGGAAGATCGAGGACACGGACGCGACCGAGGGCATTCCGGAAGCCTGGAGCACGAGGGTCTCGGGGTTCGTCGCCCCGGTGGTCGTGAGCAGGGCACCACTGGCCGCCACGGAGTTCGCGCACCCGCGTCCGGGGCCGCCGGTGTTCCCGCACGGGCAAGGCGTGACGAGCGTCCCGTCGCCCGCGCAGATCGGCGTGCTCGCGTTGCACGTCCCCGCGAAGATGCAGCGCACCCACTCGGGGTGATCGATGAACGGGTTGCGGTTCCCCTGGAACGAGTACACGACGTCGTTGCGGTGGCGCTCACGGGCGTCGGGCGGGTCCTGCTCGTTCCAGGTGATCAGCACCGAGAGGATGCCCATGTAGGCCACGGGCTCGTTCGAGCCGGTGTTCGCCCCGGCGATCAGCACCTCGTTGTCCGTCGCGATCAAGTTGGGCTCGGGAACGGCCGTGATCCCGTGCACCCCGCCCTCGTACCTGACGTCCGCGTACAGGATCGCGCGAGCGACGTCGCCACGACGACCGATCCAGGTCTCCCAGGTGCCGGTCGGCCCCGTGCCCGAGCGCCAGTTGGAGTTGCCGGGGTAGACCCCGCTGCCGCCGCCCTGGCCGCCGTTCGCGAAGGTCGTCCGCTCAGCGCAGCCGCTCGTGCAGAAGCGGTAGAGCGTGTTCCCCCGCGAGCTGTTGTAGCTGCTGTCCGAGAGGAACAGCATGTGGCAGTCCGTGAACGGATAGTTGTCTGGCCCATCCACGGGGAACCCGTACGAGTTCGGCCAGGTGTGCTCGCGGTCGTAGAACGTGTTCCCGGTCCCCTGCTTCGGGCTCGACTCGTTCTGGTAGACGTCGAGGATGTTCGCGGGGTTCGACCCGTCCTCGTCCGCGAGCTCCAGGATGTTCCAGGTGTCCGTCGTGGCTGCCGTGTACGGGAAGCGCGTGTGGTCGTCGATCACGGCGTGCACGGTGGCGCGGAGCGTTGCGCCGTTCGTCGTGTCCACCGCCGCGTAGTAGCCCGGGGGGATCTGGGCGAGGGCGGGGAAGGCGAGGACGAGGACGGCTGTGAACCGGATCGAGAGGCGCATGACATCCAGGCTATCCCAGGGCGTTCAGGTGGGATGAAGGGGGGCTTGGATTCCGCGATGCTTGCGTCCGGGACGCCGTGCTTTGCGACAGACGGGTGAGGAGTCGATCGAGCGTGGTCACTCCTCCTGTCAACATCCGTGCTGATCTGCGAGCGCCGATGCCGCCCGGTCCTCCGCA
Source organism: Planctomycetota bacterium (assembly GCA_016714045.1). Lineage (GTDB taxonomy): Bacteria > Planctomycetota > UBA1135 > UBA1135 > JADJNY01. Next base: position 1,527 of record JADJNY010000006.1, read on the forward strand.
CAGGAGCGTTCGAGGGCCAGTGCCGTGTCCTGGCAGATGGCCCTCGAATCGTCATCTCTTGGGATTCTCCGGTCGATGCCGGTGGGTTCAGGCAGCGTCAGGGGGATCGATCAGGTCTTCGAGACGCTCTGCTCTAGGATCGAGAGGACGGAAGCGAGGCTCAATTTCCCGCAGGTCGACGATTGATGCACCCGCTTGAGCAAGCGCATCGTAGTCACGATGCAGAAGTTCGAGGAACGAACATACCGTGACCCGCGCGCCCCCCTGCACCAGTGCAGTCAGCGCGGGACAGAATCCGTGGTCGTGAGTCACCACAACGTACTCGCGGTAGCCGAGGTCCTGTGCGACCCGTAGAGCATCTAGGGCTGCCTGATCCGAAGGATCCGCGTCGCCCAACGCCATACGACGCTCGGATGCAATGACCTTCCAGCCGAAGCCGCTACCGCGCAGCGTCGCCTGGAACGCATGAGAAGCCCGATCCGATCCACGAAGAGTCACGTACGCCTTGCACCCAACGCGCGCACCCAGCGCCAGTTCGATGTGTTGAGCGAACACGCTGAAATCGGGACGGTCATCGCGGGTCGGCTTGCGGCCCAGAAGTGCCGCGATAGCACCGTCTAGGTTGGGACCATCGACGAGTAGGAAAGCCTTGTTGTTAGAAGCAGGATTGGAAGACTTCGTCTTCATAATGATACTCACCCTAATAGATGAGCCCGCATACTAAGGAGATCACGTCAGGGGATGCGGGCAAACCCCCTGCCGCTGTCGGGCCCGTTCGGCGACGCTCGCCGCCCGGAGCCCCATATTTCACTGGCCATGTCGTCCAGATCGATGAAGCGCAGCCGACCCTTCTGCTGCTCCAAGGAGGCAGCGTCTGGTTGCGAGAGAAGGCGCGAGTAGTCGGGCTTCGGATCAGGAGGGAGACTGCGGATGAGCCGGTGGTAGCGGACCTCAAGCTGGCTACCGAAGAAGGAAAGCCAGACTTGCCCTCCCCGCTTGACGACGTCGATCATCGGCGCTGAGAGCGAGTACTGATCGCTCACGACAACGATTGATGAGTTACCAGAGGCAGCCAAGCGGCCGATCGCGTAGGCGATTCGTTCCCCGAACCTGATCGAGGTCGGCTCAGTCGCGGTTCCCTTGGGATGGGCAACGGCATCCTGCACCGGGACCGCATCGACGGTCCATCGAAGCTCACGCTCGATGAACTCCAGGAACTTCGCCTGCCCCTCGTTCGTAGCATCGAAGGAGGTCCAGAGCACCGCAGGCTCGAACGTCCGAGCCCCAACCCTCTGGCGCAGAGAGTTCTCCAGGGCGCGGTAGTCGAGCGTACGCGCAGCATCAACCTGGCGAGAAGCCAGATAGAGCGCGCTGCCGTCTACGAGAAGGGAGATGTCGGACCGAGGCTGGGCCATGTGGACACCGGCGATAAGAACCCGATTCCGGGTGATAGGTCTGATGCTAGGACACCTCCGAGCGGCCTGTCAACCCCCGTTCCAGCGAGAATCTCGGACGGATGTGGGGCCTAGGTCACATGCGGCAAGCCCTCTCATCCTCGCTCAGGATCTTCTGACCAGCCTTGGGACGCCCCCACGGCCCTTCCCCTGAGACCACTGCGTTTCCCGACCAAGTCGGGTCCCAGCCGAGAAACTGCGCGGAGCGGGTTTTGTTGACCCGCCCGCCCCGCGTGCGCGTCGTGCGCAACGCGGCGACGAGGTCGCGTCGCGCGGGGTGGCGGGAAGGCACGCGGCGCACGAGTTCGAGGCCGTTCCGACGGCACAGCTCCGTCACCGCGGCGGCATCGAGCGGCACCGAAGCACCCGCGCGGTGCTCGCGCGCGAAGAGAACGAGCTTGAAGACGAGGTTCTCGAGCTCGCGCACGTTGCCGGGCCACGGTTGGCGCCACAGGAGCGCTTGCGCGTCCTCGGTGAGTTCGGGCACGGGGACGCGCTCTTCCGCCGCGAAGCGTCGCGCGAGGACGTTCACGAGCGGCAGCACGTCCTCGCGGCGATCGCAGAGCGGCGGGACGCTCAGCTGGAGCCGGTCGAGGCGCCGCGCGAGGTCGCCGCGCAGTCGTCCGCTCGCCGCGGCGGCCGCGAGCGAGCTCGTCAGCAAGAAGCACAGGCGCGGCGCGGCGGTCGGCGGGTCGAGCTCCGTGAGCTCGGCGAGCGCGTCGAGCCGGCTCGCCGCGGCCTCGCGCGCAGCGCCTTCGAGCTCCTGCGCCTCGAGGACGCGCGTCCACTCTTCCTGGACCTCCGCGGGCGCCTGATCGACGTCCTCGATCACGAGCGTCCCGCCGCGCGCGCGATGGAGCTCCGCGTGGACGTGCGCCGCGGTCGCGATGCGCGCGCGCCCCGCCGTGCAGAACGGTTGGTCCTCGCGTCCGCTCTCGAAGTGCGCCCAGCGCGCGAGCACGTGCTTGCCCGCGCCTGGCGGTCCGCTGAGCACGAGCGGCGACGCCGACCGCGCCGCGAAGACGAGCCGCCGCGCGAACTCGGCGCAGTCCCCGCGATCGGCGTCGAACCACAGGTCGTGCCCGAAGCGGAGCGTGTGCCACTCGCGGAACTCCGCCACGCGGTGCGCGAGCCCCGCGCGGTCCGCCGCGGCTTGCATGCGCTCGAGGTCGGCGAGCTTGAAATCGCGCCGGCGGCTCGATTCGAGCACGAAAAGCCCCGAGACGCGCCCGCACACGCGCTGCAGGAGCACGACCCCGGCGCTCGCGCCCGCGTGCACGGCGAGGCGCTCGTCGGCGTCCTCGTAGAGCACCGGCCCCGACGCGCCGAGCGCGCGCAAGAGCGCGCGACGGCGCCCCCACGTGCGCTCGGGGAACCCTTGGCCGAGCCCACCCTGGGCGACGAGCTCGGGCTCACCGCCGCGCAGCTGGAAGCCCCACCACAGGCGCAGCTGCGTCTTGATCCCGAGCCGTTCGACGAGCTCCTCGAACGCGCGCTCGATCGGACCGCCGGGGACGCACGGCGAGCGCTCGGCATCGGGTGCCGGGTCCGCGTCCTCGCGCCGGGACCACGCCTCCGGGAGCACGCGCTCGCGCCAGGTCTCGGCGAGCGCCGCGCGCCGCGCCGGCACGGGGAGCAGGTGGTGCTCGAACTCCGCGTGGATCCACCCGACGACCTCGCCGTCCTCGTCGAGCACGGGCTCGAGGAACACGCCGTGCGTCGTCTCGCGACCGAGCAGCCCGAGGTTCGCGCGCGGTCCATCGACCGACTCACCGAGCGGACGCGCCTCGACGAGCAGGCGGTGTTGCAGCGTGCCGGGCGAGCCGACGAAGCCGTCGTGCTCGTCGAGCCAGACCTCGAGGCGCGAGCGCAGCCCCGGGGCGGCGTCGTGGGCGAGGCAGCGCGCGCCCGCGCCCGGGCGGAACGCGAAGAGCCCGAGCACGCTCGCACCGAGCTCGCCGCGATCGAACGTGCGCGCCGCGGCCGGGACGCGCGGCGGGAGCTCGATCGCCGCGGGCGTCGAGCGCGCGCGGCCGGTGAGCATCGGGAGCCACTCGCGCCGGCGTTCGCGCAGGTCGACGAGCTGCGCGGGGAGCGGGCCCGCCCACGGCTTCGTGCCGACGAGCACGCTCCGCGCTCCCGCCGGGTCGTCGAGGCACAGCCGCGACCACGCGAGGAGCAGGCGCAAACGCGGCGTGGCACCGACGCGCGGCATGCGTTCGAGGAGGAACTGCCGCGCGTCGCGCACCGCGCCGCGGTCGAGGAGGCACTCGGCCACGCCGGCGACGGCCGAGCGCGCGGTCGCGTTCGCGCCGGGCGCACGCGGCTCGTCGAGCAGCGCACGGAACGCGAGCTCGCCCGCGCGCGCGCCGTGCGCGAGCCGCACCCAGCGCGCGCGCCAGAGCGCGACCTCGGGGTCGGGACCGCCGCGCGCGACGTGGCGCTCGAGCGCCTCGAGCAAGCGCTGCGCGACCTGCAGCGCGGTCTCGCCGGGCTCGGGCACGCCGGGCAGGTCGTCGTGCGCGCTCCGCAGGTCGTCGAGCGCGGCCCACGCGCGCTGCGCGCTCGCGGCCGGTTCGCCGAACCACAGGAAGCAGTCGACGGGGCGCGCGGCCTCGAGGTGCAGCCGCAGGAGGTCGCGCAGCGTGGCTTCGAGCTGGCCACGGCTCTGCAGCTCGAGCTCGCGCCGCGCCCGACCAAGGTCGACGCCGACGCTGTGTGCGTGGGCCGCGTGCGCGTCGTCGACGAGGAGCCGCAACAAGCTCGTCACGCGCCGCGTCTCCGCGCGCGCCGCTTCGCTCGCCTCGGGGAGCAGGAGTTCGAGGGTGTCGCTCACGTTCGTGCCTCCGGTTCGTCGCCCGACGGGGCCTGCGCGCCGACCTGCGCTTCCGCGCGGCCCGACCGGAACGGAGCGCGGCCGCCGCGCTCGCGCGCGCGGTCGAACGCGATCACGAGGCGCGGAAAGCCCTCCGCCCCGCGCGCGTCCGCGCTGGCGTCCCGTCGCGCCGCCTGCGCGAGCCAAGCGAGCCGCGCATCGGACGGACGCTCGCGGTGAGCCGCGTCGAAGTGCGCGCGCGCGCCCGCCGCGTCCCCGCTCGCGAGCGCGCCGAAACCCAGGAGCGCGAACGCGAGCGCGCGCGAGCGGCCGCGCGAGCACACGAGCAGGACCTGCACGGGCTCCGGCCCCGCCGCGCCCGTCGCGGCGAACCGTGCGAGCGCGCGCGTCAGGCGCTCGTCCGCGCCCGCGCGGCGCTCGCAGGCGGCGGCCGCGAGCTCGCCCGCGCTCGGCCAGGCCCGACGCGGCGATGTGGAGCAGAGCTCGAGCAGCGGCTCCCGCTGCGCCGCGTCCCGGCGCGCGAGGCGGAGCTCGTCGACGACCGCCGCGAGCGCGCGCGCCGGCGGCGGATCGCGCCAGAGGCTCGCGACGCCGCCGAACGGGAGCGAGCGCGAGCCGAGGCGCGCGAGCCGCGCGAGGTGGCGCGCCGACTCGAGCGCGTGGACGCGCCGCAGTTCGCGCTCCGCCTGCGAGAAGGTCACGTGGGGACGCGGCCCCGCGCTCGTGCGCGGATCGCTCGCCACGGCGGAACGACGGGGCTCTTCGAACGCGAACGGGGTGGTCTCGGTCTCGCCCATCATCGTGCTGTCTCCTCGCCCGGACGGCGTGCGCCGTCGTCCGAGGCACCGTGTCCCTCCAGCGCGCGCGCCGCGGCCCGCCGCGAGCCCACCGGACGCTCCTCGTCGAGGACCGCGTCCGCCGCGCGCTCCTCCGCCCTCCGCACGCTCATCGCGCGACCGCACCCCGGAGCGGGACCCGCCGATGGGGCGCCGCCGCGGCCTGCATTCGCCGTGCGATCGTCGCCGCGGCCCAGATGGGAACCACGGTCGTCGCCTCCGCCCGTGCGGGGGCCGCGCAGGTCGGGCCGCGAGGCCGTCGCCACGCGCGGGCGCGACCCCGCCGCGGGATGCGCGAAGACCTCGAGCGCACGACGCGCGCTCCGCGCCACGTCGACCGCGGGCCGTCCGCATTCTCGCACGACCTCGTCGAGCGTCCGCGCGCGCAGCACGAGCTCGAAGAACGCGCGCCGCTCCTCGACAGGGAGGCGGTTGAACGCGCGACAGCCGAGCTGCACCGCGCGCGGCTCGAGCCCGAGCGGCAGGGCGAGCACGTGGAACACGCCGGCGTCGCCGGGCTCCTCGACGGGAGCGAGCTCCTCTTGCTCCTCGCGCACGAGCTCGGTGATCGACTGGTCGACGAGGCGTGCGAGCCACGTGCGGATCTCCGGCTGGCCCTGGTATCGCGGCGCCCAGCGCGCGCAGAGCGCGAGCGCGCGCAGGTGGACGCGGTCCGCGTCGAGCAGGAGCGCCTCTTGCCGGAGCCGCGTCGCGACGATCGTGCGGACGCCGAGCGGATCCTCCGGGACGATGCGCGCGAGGATCTCGCGCGGGCTCGACCCCGCGAGCAGAGGCTGCCACCGGAGCGGGCGCGGGTCCGGCGCGGCGTCGTCCGGATCGACCTCGAACTCGGCGAAGAGCCGCGGCGGCTCGTCGAGCGCGCGCGGCGCGGCGTGGTCGGCGCAGTGCGTCGCCAGACCGCGGGAGCTCTCGCCGCTCGGCGCGCGAGCTGCGCTGGCGGGGAGCTCGAGCGCACGGTCGGCCTCGACGTTCGCGAACAGGGAAGGGCTCGCGGCAGCGGCGTGCTCGCGATGCGGCTTCTTCGGCATCGACTTCCTCCTCAGTGTCCGCGCAACACCCAGGGGTTCGGGAACGACCAGGACCGGGGGGCCGGGCAGCGCGCGACGGTCCGAGTGTAGGCACGGGCTTCGAACGCGGCGCGAATTCGAGCCCTCGACGCGCGCCTCGAGCCGAGGAACGCGCGCGAGAACGCTCGCCGCGCCTCGATCCGACAAGGACTTGCGCGTGCAGCGGCCCGCGCGGCGCGCTCCGACCGCGCCGGAGAGCGTCCCCGCGTCGAGAGCGTGAGTTCCCCAGATTCCCTGACGGAGCCCCGCGCGCGGACGCGTGGCGTGCTCCGCCCCGCGCGCCGCCGGGGATGCTCGTTGTGGAGGCTCTCGCGCCTTCGCTAGGATCCGCCGGGTCGAAGGACGCCGTGTCGTTCGCGCCCCCACTCCCCCCGAGACCCATCGTGAACAACCTGCTCGCAGGCAAGACCGGCATCATCTTCGGCGTCGCGAACAAGCGCTCGATCGCCTGGTCCTGCGCTCAGTCGCTCGCCTCGCAGGGCATGCGGCTCGCGTTCACCTACATGGGCGAGCGCCTCGAGCGCAGCGTCCGCGAGCTCGCGACCGAGATGCCGAACTCGCTGTGCCTCCCCTGCGACGTGACGAAGCCCGAGCAGGTCGAAGAGGTCTTCCGCGTGCTCAAGGCCGAGTTCGGGGGCCTCGACGCGATCGTCCACGCGGTCGCGTTCGCGAAGCGCGAGGAGCTGCAGGGCGACTTCTTCCACACCTCGCGCGAGGGCTACATCATCGCGCACGAGATCTCGGCCTACTCGCTGACGCAGATCGTGCGCACGGCGCTGCCGCTCATGGAAGGGCGCGACGGGTCGATCGTGACGCTCACCTACATCGGCGGCGAGCGCGTCGTCCCCAACTACAACGTGATGGGCATCGCGAAGGCCGCGCTCGAGGCGAGCGTGCGCTACCTCGCGCACGATCTCGGCCCGCGCGGGATCCGCGTCAACGCGATCAGCGCCGGCCCGATCCGCACGCTCTCCGCCTCGGGCGTGTCGGGCTTCACGGACATCCTCGACCACATCGCGCAGAAGGCACCGCTGCGGCGCAACATCACGGCCGAGGAGGTGGGCGACACGTGCCTGTTCCTCGTCAGCCCGCACTCGCGCGGCATCACGGGCAGCGTCCTCTACGTCGACGCCGGCTACCACGTCATGGGCGTCTGAGCCCGACGCCATCGAGTCCACCTTGCCCGAACTCGAGCTCGACGAACAGGATCACGCGCGTCTCGAGCGACTGCGCGCGGCGTTCCTCGCGAGTCGCGGGCGTTCGCCGTGGCGCGACGCGCGCGACCTCGAGGTCTACGACGCGACGTTCGCGCGCCGCATCGCGTGGAAGTGGGGCGCCGTGATCGACGAGCTCGGGCGGCGCGACGCGCTCGTCCCGAGCGCGCGCGTGCTCGACTTCGGCTGCGGGACGGGCGTCGCGGCGCGGAGCTGGCTCGCGGGGCCGGCGGGCGGTGCGGCCGGGGAAGTCTGGCTGCACGACGCCGCGCCGCTCGCCGTCGAGCACGCCGCGCGTGCCGTCACGGCGCAGCGGCCGAACCTGCGCGTCCATCGCGGGCTCCCGCCCGCCGCGCCCGACCTGCTCCTCGTGAGCCACGTCCTCGGCGAGCTCGCGTCCGCCGAGCTCGAGCAGCTCGTGGCGCTCGCGCGCGGCGCGCAGGCCGTGGTCTGGGTCGAGCCGGGCGCGCGCGAAACGAGTCGCGCGCTCGCGGGCGTGCGCGACGAGCTCTTCGACGCGTTCGACGTGCTCGCGCCGTGCACGCACGCGGCGCGCTGTCCGCTGCTCGCGCCGGGCGCCGAGGCGGAATGGTGCCACGGCTTCGCGCGTCCGCCGCGCGAGGTCTTCACGAGCTCGTGGTGGGTCAAGCTCGGCCAACGCCTCGCGATCGACCTGCGCAGCGTCCCGTTCAGCTTCCTCGCGCTGCGGAAGAAGGCCGAGGGCTCGGCCGCGCGCGCCCCGTACGGCGGCGACCGAATCCTGGGCCGGCCGCGCATCGAGAAGGGCCGCGCTCTTCTCGACGCGTGCGGACCGGCGGGCCTGCGCTCGCTGCGCCTCGTCGCGCGCGACGATCGGGCGTTCTTCGAGCGGCTCTCCGCGCCCGAGGGTGAGGCGCTGCTCTACCGCCTCGCCGTCGAGGACGGTCGCATCCGCGCGGCGGAACGACTCGTCTGAACTCCCGCGGCGCGCCGCCCTCGGACAGCCGCTGCGCTGGACGAGCGCGCGCGGAGTTCGCCGTCAACCGCCGCCGCGCTGCTTGCGCTCGAGCTCCGCGGGATCCGGCGGCGGAGGAGGCGGCGGCGCCGGGTTCTTGCGCTCGAACTCCTTCTGCTTGTCGAGGAGCTTCTTCTTCCGCGCCGGCTCCTGCGAGGAGTAGAGCTTGCGGTAGATCTGCTGGCGGTCCCACTCGAACCAGCTCGACGGGCAGTCGCGCCGCGCGCGCACGAGCGCGTCGGCGGCGGCGATCCAGACGACGATCGTCCCCATCGCGGTCGGGTGGAGCAGGTCGGACTGGAACAGGTCGGGGAGCTCGCTCGCGAAGATCGTGTTGCCGTGCAGCGTGATCTCCTTCCCCGCGCGCAGCTTCCCGTTCAGCTCGGCGAGCGGGAAGAGCACGACGTTCGGGCGCTCCTTCGCCCACGCGCGCAGGCGTTCGTTCAGCGCGGTGAGCGTGGCCGGGTCGGGGAGCTGCTTCGCCTGCAGCATCTGCGGCTTGCCTTGCAGCGCGGCCTGCATGTCGGGCAGGTCGCCGACGAGGATGGGGCAGCGGAAGGGCGCGAGCTGCTTCAGCCCGAGCTCGAACGACTCGGAGCGCAGCTCGGGGGCCGCGAACTCGCCGTACCCGAACCAGAACAGGTAGTCGAGCGCGACGACCAGGGTCGGTTCCTTCGCGAGGGCGTCCGCGGCGGTCTTGGTGCCGATGCCCTTCGGGTCCGCGAAGAAGAGCAGGTTGCTCCCCCGGTTCGGCGGAGGCAGATCGCGGCGCAGCCCGGCGCGGAGGACGTCCCCCATCCAGATCGGAGCACCGATCTCGCCTTCGACGCCGAAGCCTTCGGTCATGCTCGCGCCGAGGAACACGATCCGGTCGGTCAGCGCCGGGGCCGGGGCCTCGCCCTTCGGCGGCTCGCTCTTCGGCGCGGCGGGCGCCTGGGCGGGGAGGATCGGCAAGAGAGCGAGGGTCAGGGCGGCGAGCAAGGTCGTCATGGATTCACCGGGCTACGAGCGGAGCCGTGCAGATGCGAGGCCGGAAGCGTTCTATCATCCGCGCCCCGCCGCGCAACGCTCCCCCTTCGGGAGCGGCCGACCGGCGCGACGGAGCCGCCCCTGTCCAAGCTCGAGACCTTTTTCGTCACCTGCGCCCCCGGTCTGGAGCCGTGCCTCCACGAGGAGCTCCGCGCCCTCCGCTTCGCGCGCATCGAGCGCCAGGTCGGCGGCGTGCGCTTCGAGGGCAGCCTCGCGGACGCGCGGCGCGCGAACCTGGAGCTGCGCACCGCGGTGCGCGTGCTGTGGCGCCAGGCGCGCTTCCAGGCCGCGGACACGGACGCGCTCTACGCGGGCGCCGGCACGATCGACTGGTCGCGGTTCCTGGCCCCCGAGGGCAGCCTGCGCGTCGACGCGCAAGCGAGCGAGTCGGCGCTCGAGCACACGCTGTTCGTCGAGCAACGCGTCAAGGACGCGATCGTCGACCAACTACGCGCGCGCCACGGCCGCCGGCCGACCGTCGACAAGGACGCGCCGGACCTGCCCGTCCACGTGCACCTCTTCCGCGACCGGTGCACGATCTCCGTCGACACGTCGGGCGATTCGCTGCACCTGCGCGGGTGGCGCACGTTCCAGGGCCGCGCGCCGCTCGCGGAGACGCTCGCCGCCGGGCTCGTGCTCGCGTCGGGCTGGGATCGGCGCGCGCCGTTGCTCGATCCGTTCTGCGGCTCGGGCACGATCCTGATCGAGGCGGCGCTCCTCGCGAGCGGCACGGCGCCGGGGCTCTTCCGCAAGCGCTTCGCGTTCGAGCGTTGGCCCGGCCACGAGGCCGCGCGCTGGAAGGCCGAGTGCGACGCCGCGCGCGCGCGGATCAAGAAGCCGGCGAAGCTCACGCTCCTCGGCTTCGACGCGGACCGCGGCGCGATCGCGGGCGCGCGCGAAAACGCGGCCGCCGCGGGCGTCGAGGAGCTCGTGCGCTTCGAACAAGGCCGCGTCGAGGCCTTCGCGCCGAAGCGCGGCTGGAACGCGTCGATCGTGACCAACCCGCCCTATGGAGAGCGCATCGGGGACGAAGGCGACCTCGTGAAGCTCCACGCTGGACTCGGCGCCCTCCTGCGCGACGCGGGCCGCGGCTATCGTGTGACGCTGCTCTCGGGCAACCCGCGGCTCGTGCGCGCGCTCGGCCTCGAGCCCGTGCGTTCCTTCGAGCTCAAGAACGGCGGGCTCGACTGCCACGTTTCCTTCTTCGAACCCTGAGCCACGCTCCCTTCGAGGTACTCCATGCGCGGAACGATCCTCTTCGCCCTGCTCCCGCTCCTCCTCCCTGCCTGCAAGACGGCGGAGTCGTCGCTCTCCGGCGATGCGGCGCAGCGCGCGCACGCGGACGCGGAGCCGCACGCGCGCGAGCTCGCGGAGTCGGTCGTCGCGAACCTCGGCGGCTGGAACGGATGGGAGCGCACGCGCTTCATCGAGTGGAGCTTCTTCGGCGGACGGCGGCACGTCTGGGACAAGGCGACGGGCGACTGGCGGCTCGAGGACGCGGGCAACGTCGTGCTCATGAACGTGAACACGCGCGTCGGCCGGGTCTTCGAGAGCGGCGGCGAGGTGTTCGATCCCGTGCGCAAGAAGGAGCTGCTCGACCAGGCGTGGGGCAAGTGGATCAACGACAGCTACTGGATGTTCCTGCCGTGGAAGCTGCTCGACCCCGGCGTGAAGCTGCGGCACGTCGGCGCCGGCGCGCTCGCGAACGGGCAGGCCGCGCAGGTGCTCGAGCTCACGTTCGAACAGGTCGGCTTGACGCCGAAGAACCGCTACCTCGTGTACGTCGGTGACGAGAGCGGGCTCGTCGAGCAGTGGTCCTTCTTCCCCGACGCGGGCGACGAGAAACCGCGCTTCACGCTCCCGTGGACGGGTTGGAAGCGCTTCGGGCGCATCCTGCTCTGCACGGACCACGGCGACCTGCCGGGACGCGAGCGCAAGGACTGGAAGATCGCGGTGCACACGGAGCTCCCGCGCGCCGTGTTCGAGAGCGCCACCCCCTGAGCCGCGCGGCGAGTGGAGGCGGCGACGAGCCCGCGCTCAACCGCCGGCGTCCCACCGCTCGCGCGACACGCGCGCGAGCCAGGCGCGCTCGCGATCGATCGCGTCGAGCCGCTCCAGCTCGTCGTCGGTGAACGTGACGCGGCGCGCGACGCGCGTCCCGTCGGGGAGCTCGGCGGCCTTCACGAGGCCGCGGGAGAGGCTTCAGGCAAAGAGCGAACTCTCGGGGAGCACCTCGAAGTCGTGTCGCGCGACGTGCGCGTCGTACACCTGGTTCTCGTACGCGACGCGGGCGCGCTGCGTCCGCCAGAGCGCGACATGGAGGTCCTCCGCGCTCGCGCGCGCGTGCCGGCGCTCGAACGCCGCGTCGCCGTCCTCGCACCGCGCGACCTCGACGGCCCCGAGCTCCGCGGGCCGCGCCGCGAGCCGGGTGAAGACGACGGCGAGCTCGGCGCGCACCGTTTCGAGATCGGAGGGGAGCAACCACACGACCGGACTCGTGGTCGGGTCGGCCTCGAACGCCTCGATCAGCCGCAGGAGACGGAACTCGGCGCGCGCGAGCGCCTCGGCGTCGTGCGCCGCGTACCACGCGTCCAGCCGCTCCGCCTCGACGCCGGGCTCGAGCAGGAGCCCGTCGAGCGCGGGCAGACGACGCGGGCCGGCGAGGATCGAAGGAGGCGCGCTGCCGAGCTCGATGGACGCCGGCTCGACGCTCGACGCGACGGGTGCTGGCACCCCGAGCGCCGGCGCAAGCGCAGCCGCGCGGTCCGGGCGCGCGGCGGGCGCGAGCACAGCGGAGGGCGGCCGGGACTCGCTGGGCGAGCTCGTGGGCGGCACCTCGCGGCCGCTCGACTCGGTCGGCGCGATGGACGCGACGGAAGCGGCGACGCCGACGGCGCCGAGCGCCGCGGTCAGGCCGAACAGCGCCGCGTATCGGCACGAGGGCGTGCAATCGGGAGCAGGCATGCCTGTCGATGTCGAGCGGCCCCCGCGTCCTTGCGGAAAACCAGAGCCGTGGACGCGCTCACTCGGGCTCGGCTCGGACGCGGACCGAACCATCCTCGTCGAACTCGACCTCGATCCGGTGCGGGCGGCAGCAGACGGGGCAGTCCTCGACGTAGGCCTGTTCCGCGCCGCCGGTCGGGTCGAGCGGCACGACGATCTCCTCGCCGCACTCGCCGCAGACGTACTGGCCCTCGGCCTGCAGTTCGCGCTCGCGACGGACTCGACGTTTCCGGCCGGGCATCGCCGCCCCGATCAGTGGTGGTGATGTCCGCCCGGGCCGTGCGGGTGCCCGTGCGACATCTCCTCGAGCGTCGCGTCGCGGATCTGCTCGACGCTGACGTCGAAGCAGAGCACCTTGCCCGCGAGCGGGTGGTTCTGGTCGATGGTGACGACCTCCCCTTCGACCTCCGCGATCCAGATCGTCACGCCGCGCCCCGACTCGTCCTCGGCGGAGAACTGCATGCCGGGTTCGAGCTCGATGTCGTCGGGGAACGACTCGCGCGGGACGCGCTGAACGCCTTTCGGGTTGTACGGGCCGTAGCCCTCTTCGGGCGGGATGCGCAGGTTCAGGCGCTCGCCCACGGCCTTGCCGAGGAGCGCGCTCTCGAGACCCGGGACGATGTTGCGCGCGCCGTGGAGGTAGTCGAGCGGCGGCGAGCCGCGCGAGCTGTCGATCGTGATACCGGCTTCGTCGGTCAGCGTGTAGTGGATCGTGACGACCTTGCCGTCGGCGATGCGCTGCGGGGCGGGGTTGGGCATGGGTTTCCTCGGGCGAAGAGCATAGGCATGCACGCCGTCGGGGCGAGCGGGAAGTCGGATTCTGGCGCGCGACGCGCGTCAACTCGCCGCGGGAGCGGGGAGGACGCGGAGCTTGGCCAGGAGGTCGCGCGCGCCGTGTGTCCGCACGAGCGAGGCGAGCATGAGGACCGCCAGGATCACCGCGGCGACGACCTCGAAGCCGAGCCCGTGCTCGTGCGTCCCGCCGACCTGCGCGCGCGGAGCGAGGTCGAGCGCGGAGTACACGGCGTCGACCGCGAACCCGAGCAAGAGCGTGACCACCGCGAGCGACGCGACGTGGACGAGCACGACCCGCCCGCCGAGGTGCTTCCGGAGCGCGAAGAGCGAACCGAGGTTCGTCGCCGGGCTCGCGAGCAGGAACACGAACGCGGCGCCAGGGCTCATCCCCTTGAGGATCAAGGTCGCGGCGATCGGCGTCGACGCGGCCGCGCAGACGTACATCGGGATGCCGAGCGCGAGCATGAGCAGCATGCCGCCGAAGCCCTGCGCGGTGGGATGGGCGAACAGGTCGGCGGGCACGAGCACTGCGATGACCCCGCTGATCAAGGTGCCGAGCAGGAGCGAGATCGAGAGGTCGTCGAGCATCGTCACGAACGCGTGGCGGAGGACGCGCACGACGAACGGACGCGGCGGCGCGGAACGATCGGCGGCCCCGAGGGCTGCGTCGGCCGTGCAGGCGGGGCCGCACTCCGTCACCGCGGGCTCGGCGCCGCCCTGGGCCGGGCGCTCCGACGCGTGCGGTCCAGCATCGGCCCGGACAGAGCCGTCGGCGTGCGGATGGGCGTGCGGATGTCCGTGAGCATGTCCATGCGCATGTCCATGCGCATGGCCGTGTGCATGTCCGTGCAGATGCTCGTGGCCGTTGTCGTGCTCGTGCCCGTGCTCGTGCAGCGATGCGGCTCGATTCGGAGCCACGCTCCCGCGCACCGCGGAGCGCGCGGGAGCCTCCACCGCTCGCGCGATCCGCACGACGGCGGTCGGTGCCGTCGCGACGGGCGCCTCGTCGCAGCAGGCGTGCGCTGCGGCGGGCTCCTCCGCGGCCTGAGGCGACTCGGGCGCGCGGTCGTGCCCGCCGCGCACAAAGAGGTTCACGACGCTCCCGGTGAACACCGCGGAGAGCACCGCGCCGATCGGCCGCGCGATCGTCATCACCGGGTCGAGCAGGGCCCACGTGACGGTCACCGAGTCGATGCCCGTCTCGGGCGTCGCGATCAGGAAGGACGAGGTGGCGCCCTTGCTCGCGCCCGCCCGCCGCAGCTCGACCGCGACCGGCACGACGGCGCACGAGCACAGCGGGAGCGGCGCGCCGATCAGCGCCGCAGCGCCGACGGACTTGAGGTCGTCGCCGCGCAGATGGCGCGTCCACCGCTGCGTGCGAAGGACCTGGGACAGCACGCCCGCGACGAGGAACCCGAGCAAGAGGTACGGCGCGAAGTCGACGAAGATCGCGACGCTCGCGCGGAGCACCTCGGCCAGAAACTCGACGGAACCCGCGAGCCCGGGGAGCGACAAGGCGGTGATGCCGACGCCGACGAGCACGGCGAGGAGCTTCAAGCCCGGCCGATCCGCGCCGTGGAACACCTCGGGCAGGAGGTCGCACACCGCGACGTACAGGAACGTCCCGCACGCGAGCCCCGTCAGGAGCGCGTCGATGCCGTGTCCGAACCCGATCAGTCCGCTGCCGAAGAGCAACCCCGCCGGCTCGATCGCCGCGAAGAGCACGAGCAGCCCGATCGTGCGCGCGCGCCCGAGGTTCGCGAGCCGCATGACCGTCGCGAGCGAGAACGTCTCCGTCGCCTTGTGGATCAGGATCGACACGAGGAACTGCGTGCGCGCGTCGGGGTCCGCGAGGATCGCGGTCAGCGCGACGCCCGCCGTCAGCGCATGGAGCGAGAGCCCGACGAAGGTCGCGACCCACAGGCTCGTGTGCGGGTCCGCGCTCTTCGTGCGCGTCCACGCGGGCAGCCACACGCGCTCGATCGCGAACAGGATCAGGAGCCCGACGAGCGCGGCCACCCAGGGGAGCGAGCTCGGCTCCGCCGCCTCCCCAGCGTGCACGTGGCCGTGGCCATGACCGTCGCCTTCGGCGCCGGCGAGGTGCGGCAGGAGGTGCAGGAAGATCGTCCCGAGGAAGATCCCCGCGGCGAGCGCCACGAAGACGTGCAGCCCGCGGTCCGACCACCTCCGATACAGCGGCAGCAACGCGCCGATCAGGCTCGCGAGGAGGAGCAGCAGGGCGGTCTCGAGGGCAGTCAGGTCCACGGGATCCGGCTCCTCGGCGGAGAAGGCGGGGCACCGTTATAGGGTGCGGGCTCCGTTCCGTCTCGTCCGGCCTCGTTCTCGCCCCCGACCGCCCCCCCTCCGAGCACGAGGTCCTCCGCGAGAGCGCCAACGCCGCGCCCCTTGTCTTCGTAGCCGAGGGCCCGCCTGGTGGGATCGCGCACGCGCGGCCCCGCCCAGCCCCCCTCGCCGAAGGCAGGACTTGCCAGCTCGGCGAATCGCGGGTACGACCTACCCCCTTTTTCATCGCCGGTCGCGGAACTCGCTCCGCGCCTGGCGGCGACGCTTCTGTGTCATCCCCGGAGGCTCGAACCCCCCGTCGCGCGGCACCGCCGCGGACCTCCTCATGATGCTCCAGATCCAAAACCTGACCAAGGACTTCGGCTCGCTCCGCGCCGTCGACGGCGTTTCGTTCTCCGTCGACAAGGGCGAGGTGCTGGGCTTCCTCGGGCCGAACGGCGCGGGCAAGTCGACGACGATGAAGATGGCCACGGGCTTCCTCTCCCCCACGTCGGGGACGGCCTCGATCTGCGGCCACGACATCCTGAATGCCCCGCTCGCGGCGAAGCGCTGCATCGGCTACCTGCCCGAAGGTGCGCCCGCCTATCCGGACATGACGCCGGAGAGCTTCCTGCACTTCATCGCGGACATCCGAGGGATCGCGCGCGGCGACCGTGACGCGCTCATCGCGGAGGTCGTGCGCAAGGTGCACATCGAGCACGTCATGCACCAGCGCATCGAGACGCTCTCGAAGGGCTACAAGCGCCGCGTCGGTCTCGCGCAGGCGATCCTCCACGATCCGCAGGTGCTGGTCATGGACGAGCCGACGGACGGCCTCGATCCCAACCAGAAGCACGAGGTGCGCAAGCTGATCCGCTCGATGGCGAAGGAGAAGGCGATCGTGCTCTCCACGCACATCCTCGAGGAAGTCGAGGCCGTGTGCACGCGCGCGATCATCATCGCGCGGGGGCGTGTGCTCTTCGACGGCACGCCCGAGCAGCTCACCTCGCAGGGACCGATCGACGAGGTCTTCCGTCGCATCACGACCGGCGACCGAACGGCCGCCTGAGGACCACGCCATGCGCAACATCGTCTCCATCGCGAAGCGCGAGCTCGGCGGCTACTTCTCGACGCCGGTCGCCTACGTCTTCCTCATCGTCTACCTGCTCCTCGCGAACGGGCTGACGCTCTTCATCACGCGGTTCTACGAGCGGGAGCAGGCCGACCTGCTCGCGTTCTTCACGTGGCATCCGTGGGTGTACCTCTTCCTCGTACCCGCGGTCACCATGCGCCTCTGGGCCGAGGAGCGCCGCCAAGGCACGATCGAGCTGCTCTTCACGCTGCCGATCACGCTCGCCGAATCCGTCGTGGGCAAGTTCCTCGCGGCGTGGGCCTTCACGGGCATCGCCCTCTTGCTGACGATCCCGATCTGGATCACGGTCAACGTGCTCGGCAAGCCCGACAACGGCGTGATCCTGTCGAGCTACGTCGGCAGCTTCCTGATGGCGGGCGCCTACCTCGCCATCGGGTCGGTCGTCTCCTCCAGCACGAAGAACCAGGTCATCGCGTTCGTCGTCAGCGCGGTGCTGTGCCTCGTCTTCGTGCTCGCGGGCCTGCCCGGGGTCATGGATGTCCTCGACTGGATGCCGAACGTCGTGCTCGAGACGCTGCGTTCGTTCAGTTTCCTCGCGCACTTCGAGTCGATCCAGACCGGCGTGATCGACCTGCGCGACATCACGTTCTTCCTGAGCCTGATCGCGACGTGCCTGGTCGTGAACGCGATCGTCCTCGACATGAAGAAGGCGAGCTGAGTACCCGTCATGAAGAAACTGCTCTCCCTCGGCGGACTCGCGCTCGTGCTGGTCCTGTTCCTCGTGGTGAACGTGCTCTTCAACGCGCTGTTCACGTCCACGCGCTTCGACCTGACCGAGAACAAGCTCTACACGCTCTCGTCGGGCGCGAAGAACGTCGTCTCGAAGCTCAACGACCCGGTCAAGCTCAAGTTCTACTTCTCGCGCAAGCTCCTCGCGGAGTCGGACGCTGCGCCGCTGATCGGCTACGGCGACCGCGTGCGCGAACTGCTCGAGGAGTTCGTCGCGAGCTCGAACGGCAAGCTCACGCTCGAGGTGTTCGACCCCGAGCCGTTCTCCGAAGAGGAGGACCGCGCCGTCGGCTTCGGGCTCTCCGGCGCACCCGTCACCGCGGGCGGCGAGAAGGCCTACTTCGGCCTCGCCGCGACGGGGACGACGGACATGGAGGAGGTCATCCCCTTCTTCGACCAGCGCAAGGAAGAGTCGCTCGAGTACGACATCACGCGCCTCGTCTACAACATCTCGAACCCGAAGAAGAAGGTCGTCGGGCTGATCACGAAGCTACCGCTCGAGGGCGATCCGATGGCCCGCATGCGCAACCCGCGCGCGGCGCCTGAGGAGTGGGCGATCCTCGAGCAGATACGCGCTCAGTTCGACGTGCGCACACTCGCGGACGGCGTGACCGCGATCGACAAGGACGTCGACGTCCTGCTCGTCGTTCACCCGCAGCAGCTCGTGCCGGAGACGCTCTACGCGATCGACCAGTACGTGCTCGGCGGCGGCAAGGCCGTCGTGTTCGCCGATCCGCACTGCGAGGTCCAGCAGGTCCAGCGCGACCCCAACAACCCGCTCCAGGACATGATGGCGGACCGCAGCTCGTCGCTCGGCGCGCTCTTCGACGCTTGGGGCATCGAGATGAAGGCGGACGAGATCGCGGGCGATCGCGACAACGCCTTGCGCGTCAACTACGGCGGACAGGGCGTCGAGTACCTCGTTTGGCTCGGCTTCAACAAGGACAAGGGCGCGCTCTCGACCACCGACTTCACGACGAACCAGCTCGGTCTCGTGCGGATGGCGACCGCGGGCATCCTCTCCAAGAAGGACGGGGGCACGACGTCGATCACGCCGCTGATCGAAACGAGCAAGGCCTCGCAGCGCATCCAGAAGTCGCAGATTCAGTTCGGCCCCAATCCGCCGGGACTGTTGCAGTCCTTCAAGTCCGGCGACGAGAAGTTGATGCTCGCCGCGCGCGTCAGCGGGCCGGCGAAAACCGCCTTCCCGGACGGGAGCCCGAAGGCGAAGGAGCCGCCCGTCGATGGCGCCACGAAGCCCGAGGAGCCCGCGACGATCCAGGAGTCCAAGGAGATCAACGTCATCGTCGTCGCCGACGCCGACCTGCTCTCGAACAACTTCTGGGCGGACATCAAGGACTTCCTGGGCATCCAGAAGATCATGATCAAGACCGCGGACAACTGTGACTTCCTGTTGAACGCGCTCGACAACCTGTCCGGATCGAACGACCTGATCAGCCTGCGCAGCCGCGGCAAGTACCAGCGTCCGTTCGACAAGGTGGTCCAGATCCGCAAGGACGCGGAGGTGAAGTTTCGCCAGCGCGAGAAGGAGCTCGAAGACAAGCTCCGCGACACGGAAACGAAGATCAGCGAGCTCCAGCGCGGCAAGGAAGGCGAGGGCGCGATCGTGCTCAACGAAGAGCAGATCGCGGAGCTCGAGAAGTTCCGCGAGGAGCAGGTGAAGACGCGCCAGGACCTCCGGCGCGTGAAGCACGACCTCCTGCAGGACGTCGAGAGCCTCGGCCGCACCGTGACCCTGGCGAACCTGGCGATCATGCCGCTGCTCATCCTGGGCTTCGCGCTGGCCTTCCTGCTGCGCAAGAAGCAGTCGAGCTAGAGGAGCACCACACGATGAACTCGAAGACGATCGGCATCCTCGGGGCCGCGCTCGTGGCGCTGGCCGGAGTGACCGTGCTCACGCTGAACCACCGCGAACAGTCGGTGCAGAGCGCGGAGACACGGACGAAGCTGTTCCCCTCCCTCAAGGCGAGCCTGAAGGACGCCGCGAAGATCGGGGTGCAGCGCAAGGACGGCTCGTTCACCCTCGAACGAACCGGGACGACGTGGGGCCTCGCCGAGAAGGGCGGATTCCCCGTCGAGGGCGAGCCCGTCCGCAAGGCGCTGCTCGCGCTCGCCGAGATGGAGACCGTGGAGGCGAAGACACAGAACCCGACCCTCTACGCCCAGCTCGGCGTCGAAGACGTCGAGTCCGAGGGCGCCAAGTCCGCGCTCGTGACCGTGCAGGACGGAGCCGGCAAGGAACTCGCCCGCCTCCTCGTCGGTAAGAACTACGAGAGCAAGAACTACGGTGCGCCCGGACAGAGCTATGTGCGCAAGCCCGGCGACGCGCAGTCGTGGCTCGTGAAGGGCCAGCTCGAGCTCAAGGAGAAGGGCGCCGACTGGCTCGCGAAGAAGATCCTCGAGGTGAAGCGCGAGCGCATGCGGACGGTGTCGATCGTCCACCCCGACGGCCACAAGGTCGCGGTGCAACGCGAGAGGCCGGACCAGACCGACTACACGCTGCTCGACCTCCCCGAAGGCAAGGAGCTCAAGTACGCGACGATCGCGAGCACGCTCGCATCGGGCCTCGAGTACGTGAACCTAGAAGACGTGCAGGCCGCGGGGACCGTCGATTTCACGAAGGACGCGGGTCCGGTCGCGACGTTCACGTGCTTCGACGGGCTCGAGGTGACGGTTCGCTGCAAGGAGCAGGACGGCAAGACCTACGCGCAGTATTCGGCGGCGTACGTCGAGCCGCCCGCGCCGGCCGGCCCCGAGCCCGAGGCCCCAAAGGAGGGCGCGCCCGCGAAGAAGTCGCCCGACGAGGTGAAGAAGGAAGTCGACGCCCTCAACGCGACTCTCCAAGTGGACGTACGAAATCTCCTCCTACAACCGCAGCGCGTACTGGAAGCGGCTGGAGGACCTCGTCCAGGACAAGAAGCCGCCGACGCCGCCGGAAGGTCAAGACGGAGCGAGCTCGGACGGCACCTACAAGATTCCGAGCGACCTGCCCCCGGAGATCCAGGAGCAGATCAAGCAGCACCAGGAATCGCTCGGCAACAAGACCGAGGTCGTCCCGGTGCCGCCGAAGCCCGCCGACGGCAGCACTGCGCCGGACGCCGGCACTCCGCCGACCCCGACGCCGCCGCACCGCTGAGCGGCCCGACGATCGACCCCGAGCGCCACCCGCGAGCTCCCCTCGCGGGTGGTCGTGTTTCCGGGGTCAGCGCGCGCGCATCGCGCTGCGCCGTGACACGAACGGACTCGCGCGCACGACGAAGCGCAGTGGGAGGTCGCGAGCCTTCGTGATGCCGATGCGGGCGGTGATCTCGACATCCCCCACGTCGTGGTCGTCGCACCAGATCCCCAGCGGGCCAGAGAGGAGTGAGCGCCCGTCGTGCTCGAGACCGAGGCCGAGCGCCTGAACGAGCTTGCCAGGCCCGCTGCACAGCGCGCGAGGATCGAGCGCACCCCTGCGGCGCCGCTGCAGCTCGAGGCCGCGCAACGGCTCGAGCGCGCGGACGAGCACGGCCTCTCCGCGCCCCTCGCGCCCCGTGCTGACGTTGAAACAGCAGTGCACGCCGTAGATCCGGTAGACGTACGCGACGCCCGGCCGCTCGAACATCGAAGCGTTGCGCGACGTGCGGCCGGCATGCGAGTGCGATGCGGGATCCCCCTCCGCGAGATAGGCCTCCGTCTCGACGATGCGACCGGAGCAGAGCCCCTGAGCCGTCTGGTGCACGAGGAGGCAGCCCAGCAGGTCGCGGGCGACGGCCGGCGCGCTCCGCGCGAAGAACTCTCCCCCGAGCCGCCGCGAGCGGGGCGACCGCGTCACCGATCGCGCCGGGCCGCCGGTTCCTCTCGACGCCGGCCCTCGGCGCGCTCCTTCTTGAAGATCATCAGGTGGTTGAAGCCGCGCAGGAAGAAGTTCTCCTCCGCGGCCGCCTTGTGGAAGTTGGGCTTCTCGAGCTTGCGGTTCCCGCGCACGACCGCGACGTGGTCGACGGCGCGAAAGCGCTGCTCGAGCTGGCCGAAGAAGCGCGCACCGATTCCGACGAAGCCGCGCTTCTTCTTGAAGCTGTCGCTGCAGTAGACGGCGAGGTAGCGGCGATCGCGGAGCACGCGATCCGCCTCGGCGAACACCTGCTCCATCGCGGCGAAGTACTCCCCGCCGAACGCATCGAGTTCGCCGATGCACTGGTCGTCGCCGGAGTACTCGAGGTGCGTCGAGTACGGCGGGTCCATGAAGACGAAATCGACCTTGCCGTCTTCGAGGGGGAGCTTCCGGGCATCGGCGCGGAAGATGTCCGGGCGCGTGGGAGCGATGTCGTAGCCGAGCGCGCGCCGCTCGAGGCTCCGGGCGACATCAAGGGTCGTTCCCCCGCCGCAGAACGGATCGATCACGAGGTCGCCGGGGCGCGTGTACCGCGTGAGGAGGTTCCAGACGACGTAAGCGGGCGTCGCTCCCTGGAAGGCGGGGTTCCCGAGCCGAACGTCGCCGTACTGCTGCGACGGGTGGTACCAGAGGGTCGTCGTCTGGAGCCGCAGTGCCGGGCGCTCAGAAGACCGCGGCGGCGGCCGGTCGTCGGGCATCAGCTACCCGAACCCGAAAGCTCCGGGCGGTAGAGCGTCGCCGGAGCCGGACCGGCGTCGGTGGCGCCCGTCGAGAGAGTCGAGGCCGGGCTGGCGGCTTCGACCTCACCACACGGGAGAGCCGAAGCGTACGCACCGCAGGCCCGCAGAGTGGAAGGGGTGGAGTCGCGTTCCGCGGCTCGAACGGTCGAGCGCGGCCAGGCGCTGACGGCGTGTCGCCCGCTCTGCACGTACTCGTAAACGCTGAAGCCGGTGCCGCCCACGACCAGGAGGACGACGAACGCCAGACTCCGCGTCGAGAGGAAGCGGGGCAACGGATCGAGGCACGAGCGAAACACGTGTTTCATAGCGGCGGAGCTACGCCCCGGCTACCGAGATTATTCCCGCGCCGAACCCAGGTGCGCAAGGGTGCGATTCCCGACCGAGGTCCGCGTGCTCGTCGAACGTGCGCGGCCCCTCCCCGGGCCCGCCTTGCGTGAGCCGTTCCTGTCTCAGCGTCCCGTGCGGGCCGGCTTGCTCGCTCGGTGCCCGTACTCGATCAAACGACCGAACTGGGCGTGGAAGTCATGCGTCCCCCCGTTCAGGGGAGCTTTGAAGTAGCAGGCCGTGTGCTCGAGAACCCCGGCCTCGCCGCGCCGGAGAGCAAGCTCGGAGAGGCGCACGAGGTCCAGGACGAGCGGGGCGGCCAGGGCCGAATCCGAGCCGGACCACGTGAACTGGAGGCTCATCCGGGCGCCCAGGAAGCCCTCGAAGTGGATGAAGTCCCAGGCGGTCTTCCAGTCCTGCAGAGAGGGTACGTAGTCGATCCCGACGTGGCTGTGCAGCTCGGGGTCGTTCAGGATGGCCCGCACGGCCTCGCCCTTGTTCCGGAGCTTCGACTCCCGGTGCGCCGGCTCGGAGAGCACCTCCCCATCCCGGTTGCCGAGCATGTTGTAGCCCTGCCAGGCGAGCACGCGGAGCGCCCGCGCCGCGAACATGGGCGCGAGGGCGGTCTTCACGAGGGTCTCGCCCGTCTTCCCATCGCTCCCGCAGTGAGGGAGACCGCGCTGCATGGCCAGCTCGCGCAGCGCCGGCAGGGACGAACCACGACTGGGCGTGAAGTTGACGTACGCGGCTCCGCACTGGAACGCGGCATAGGCGTACAGCACCGAGGCGGGCTGCATGCGCCCTTCCTGGAGCGCCGACTCGAAGGCCGCGAGATCGGCCCACTCGGGGCGCTCGGCGCGGTGCGCCTCCGTGCTCGCGAGGTTGACCACGACCACGGCGTCGAGGGCGTTCTCCGCGCGGAAGGCGGTCAGGTCACGCACGACTTGCTCGATCTGCGCGCGCGGCTCCAGCGCGCCGTTCCGTGAGGCCCGCGGGTCGAGGTCCGCGAACCCGACATCGGGCTCGTCGAGGATGCCCGGCCGGACCCGGGCCTCGAACGCAGCGGCATCGGGCGCGGAGGCCACGACCAGGTCCGAGGTCAGGATCCCGTGGCGCACGAGCTCGGCGGCCGATTCGGACACGCTCCGGCGACAGACGTCGTGTCCGCCCAGGACGAAGGTCTCCCACGGCGCCCAATCCAGGTCTGCGAGCGGTCCCCGCGCGGTCGCGATGCCGATGGGCTCGAGGAGTCCGTCGCGCAGTCCCGCGAGCCCGTAGGCCACGCAGGTCGCGATCGAACCGCGGGCGCCAATCATCCACAGACCGATTCGGCGTTGGGGCGGGGGGGTGCTCAAGGGGGGCTTCGTGGGCCTGGGAACGGGAGAAGAAAAGCTAGCGAGGGCCGCGTCGGACCTCGATCCAACGGGAGACGACGGCATCGTACCGCGGAGCCCACCAGGGCCCATCGGCTCGAACCGCGGGCTCGCTCGGGGCCGAGGACGGAGGCCCTTGCGACGGCTCCGTGCGTGGAAGCGGCGCGAGCGCGCTCGTGACACTCGCCGAAGCCGTTCCCTCGGCAGCGCCGGCGCCCCTCTGCTCCGGACCGGACGCGTCGAGGAGGCCCCCGCCCGCGGCCCCCACCGCTCCGCTCGGCCGTTCCCCCGAGCCGGATGGACCGAGTCGGGGCGGGGCGATCGCGAGGGACCCGCGCGCTTCAGCGAGCCGTTGATCGACCACCGAGCCGAACGCCTCGAGCGCCGAACGCGCGTCCTCGGAGCCCGGCTCGATCGCCTCCGCGGCGGCCGCGAGCGCTTCGAGCTCGCCGACGGCCGGCTCCCCGTCCGCGGGACGGGCGAGCCGCTGCTCGGCGAGCGCGCGAGCGCGGCGCGCCAGGTCCTCCATCGACGCCGCCGCGGCGGGACGCGCGGCCGCGGCGCTCGGTGCGGCTCGCTGGACTCCATCGGCGGCGCGCGCGAGCACGTCCCAGCCCGGCTGCGGGGCCGCGTGCGGCTGCTCGTAGGCCCAGGCGCACAACCCGATCGCGGCGCAGACCCCAGCGAGGATCGCGGCGCGCACACGCAGGCACGGCCGCCATGCAGCGCTCCCGCGCACAGCGGGCAGGACGCGCGCGACGAGCACCGGTCCGAGGCCGCCCACTCCGCTTGCGCGCTGCGCGCACTCCCACGCCGTGAACAGGGCGCCGTGATGAGCTCCCCGCGCGTCCAGCTGGTGCACGAGGGTGCGCGTGTCCGGCGCACGCTCGACCCACCAGGCGAGTCCGGCGGCGAGCGCCGACAACGTCGCGGCACCGAGCACGGGCCCGAGCTCCGCGCGGCCCGCGAACCGCGCCGCGGTCGCGGTGACGAGCCCGGCCGCGAGCCCCACGAGCCCGCACTCGACGACGAGCGCAGCAGCGCGGACGCGCCGTGCGACGGCGATGCGCTGGAGGAGCTCGGCGGCGGCGGGATCGAGCGCGGCGTTCATCGCCCCTGCTGTCCCTCGACGAGCGGCAGTCGCTCGTCCCATCCGGACGGGACGCTCGACAGGCGCTCGCGCGAGAACAGGAGCAGCACTCGCGCGCCGCGCTCGGGGAGCAGCCACGCGTTCGGCAGCCAGATCGTCTGCTGGATGCACTCGGGCAACGCCGACGTCACGATCGTGAAGCCCTGCTCGAAGAGCGCCAGGTTCACCAGGTTGCCTTCGACTTCGGCCGCGAACAGCGTCTCTCCCGGGCGCTTCTTGTCCGGCGCGGTCCTCGAGCCGAGGAACACCCACCGGTGGCGCCGCATGCTGCGTCCGCTCTCGACGTCGCGCACGAGGTCCTCGACGCGGTAGAAGAACGTCTCGCCCGCCTCGCGCCAGCCCGCGTAGAGGTAGAACCCATCGCCGGACGGAGCCTCGATGTCGTATGCGGCGGCGCCGTCGCGCAGCTCCTCGGGCGTCGGAGGCGGCTCCTTCGCGACGATGCGCACGTTCGATCCGGGTTGCACGCCGAGCGCGAGCAGCGCGGTGTTCAGCGCGCGCGGCGCGACCTCGGTGACGAAGAGGCTCTCGTGCGACTGGCCGCGCGGCGCGACGAGCAGGTACTCGAGCAGGTCGTCGCGGATGCCGACGCGCACCTCGATCGCACAGAGCTTCTGCACGGGATCGAGCCGGATGCCGAGCGCGTCCATCGCGCGCACGAGCTCGGCCACGGGCGGTTCCTCCTTCGCGGGCGGCGTGGCCTGGAGCGGGAGCGGAGCTCCCCAAGGACGGGGCCCCAGCGTGCAGAGCGCGCCCAAGAGGGCAAGGCGCACGGTCAGCAAGGAGAGCGGGGTCATCCCAACCCGTCCACGATCGCCTGACGCGTCACGCCGACCCGTTCGAGGTCGTCGCGGACGAGCTCGAACACCGCGTCGGCGTAGGTGCGAATCTCGAACTGCGCGTCGGGCTTCAGACGCTGCTCCAGGAAGTGAAGCACGCCCTGAAGCGACACGGTCCAGTACGCCTGGCTGTAGAGATTCTGCGGCAGGCACATGCGCGCGATCTCCTTCGCGACGCCGCGCGCGATGCGCGCTTCGTAGCGTTCGAACGCGAGCCGGCACTCCTCCGCCATGAGCGCGTGCTCGCCGGCGTGATCGAAATCCGCCGGCAAGTCGAGCGACGCCTGCTTGTTCCCGTGCGGTGGGTTCCCGCGGAACGTGCGGGGCAGGTAGAACTCGGGCGTCCACTGCACGTAGCGGCCCGACACTTCGTTCCAGCTGCAGCCCTTGTCCGTGTCGAAGAGGACGTCGAAGACCTCGAGCGCGACCTCCTCGCCGTTCACGGTGTACTCGCGCCAGCCGCTTCCGACCTGGTACTTGAACGCCTGGCGGAAGACGAAGAGCGGCGCCTTCCAGTGGAACGTGTAGAAGGAGTGGCGGTACGGCGACGTGTGGCCGTGCTCCCACAGGAAGCGGCAGAGCTTCTTGTCCTTGTCGTCGAACTCGGTCCGCTGCTTCTCGTACGAGATGCGCGCGGCGTTGACGACCTTGAGCGCGTGGTCGGTCTGCATCCGGTCGACGAGCGCGACGAAGCCGACGCCGTCGCCAAAGGTCTCGATCGCCCCGGGGGGCACTTTGAGCTGCGTGAGGCTCATGCGGCGGGTCAGTCTAGCTTCGAGGACTCACGAAGACGCTCTTGTGCGGCGGGGAGGAACTGGATCAGGTCGGACGCGACGAGCCCCCGCGCGCCGAGCCGAGCCCGCGCGAGATCGCCCGCGAGCCCGTGCACGTGAACGGCAGCACACGCGGCGTCCCACGGCGTCCAGGCCGGGTCGATCCCGGTCCGGCAGGCCGCCAGGTACGCCCCGAGGATCCCCGCGAGGACGTCGCCCGCGCCCGCCGTCGCCATGCCCGGGTTGCCCGTCGCGTTGACATACACGCGCTCCCCGAAGGCGACTACCGTCGCGCGCCCCTTGAGGCAGCAGATCGCGCCGCTTTTCGCGCTGAGCTCGCGCGCGGCGGCGAGGCGGGCGCGATCGTCCTCCCCCACCGTGCGTCCGAGGAGGCGCGCGGCCTCGCCGGGATGCGGGGTGAGCACGAGCGGCGCCTGCAGGCGCTTCAGTCGGCCGAGGTCGCCGGCGAGCGCGTTGAGCGCGTCCGCGTCGAGCACGAGCGGCGTCGAGCCCGCTTCCGCGAGCAGGATCCCGAGGCCGCGACGCGTCGCGCGCGTGTCCCCGAGTCCCGGTCCGGCGACGCGCGCCTGGTCGGGGGCGCGCGAGCGTGCGTCGCGCGTGCGCAGGAGCGACCGCCACGCGCGCTCCCCATCGAAGCGCGCGAAGATCGCCTCGGGGGCCGTGACGGGGACGACGTGCGCGAGGACGTCCGAGTCCGTCGCGAGCGTCACGAGCCCGGCTCCCGCGCGCTGAGCCGCACGCGCGACGAGCACGGCCGCGCCGGGCATCGTGTCGCTCCCGCACCAGCAGAGCACGCGGCCCGCGAGGCCCTTGTGCGCGCTCGGCGGGAGCTCGGGTGCGGGCCGGAGGCGCCACGAACGCTCGACCGCAGCCGGGGTGGGCGCCGCCGCGCGCTTTTGGTGTCCGGCCTTCCGATCGGACGCCGACCTCCGCGGCGCGCCGGGGCGCGTGCGCGACTTCCGTGCGGTCCGCGGCCGCGGGTCGCGCGTCGTCAAACGAGCACCTCCAGTCGGCCGACCTCGAGACCGGCCCAGTTCTTCAGCCGACGCTCCTCCCACTCTTCGAGCGCGGCGAGCTCGTCCGCCGTCGCGAAGCCGAACCGGCGCAGGAGCCCGACGACCACCGCGTTCAGCGCGCGCGCGCCGCCGTCGTCGATCTTGAGCGCGAGCCCACGCCCGGTGCCGCGCACGCCGATCGCATAGACCGCCTCCGCGCCGATCTTGGGGAACAGGCGGCCGCGGGAGATCCGCGCGAGGTCCGTGCACAGGCGCTCGTGCCGGCCAGCGATGAGCTCGGGGAAGCGCTCGACCGCGCCGAGCATGCGCTCGCACGCGGCGCGCCGCGGCGTGGCGAGCCCAGCGGGGTTGGCGATGCGCGCATAGGCCGTCGCGAGGCCCGCGAGCGGCAAGCGAAACGTCGGAGCACTGCACCCGTCGATCGCGATCGTTACGTCGTCGTCGCGCACGCCGGAGACCTCGACGAGCGCGCGCCGGACGAGGCGCTGACCGGCGCTCTCGGAGTCGAGGTAGCTCTCGACGGGCGCTCCGAGGTGACGCGCGAGCGCCAGGAACCCCGCGTGCTTGCCCGAGCAGTTGTTGTGCAGGCTCGTGAAGCGCTCGCCGCGCTCCTTCAGCTGCGCGCGCGCCTCGGGATCGCCGGGCGGCTGCGGGCCGCATTGGAGGTGGCGCACCTCGAGGCCGAGCCGCGCGAGCACGCCGAGGACGCGCTCGGTGTGCTGCGCCTCCGCGTTGTGCGACGAGATCGCGAGCGCGAGGTCCGCGTCGTCGAATCCGAAGTGCTCCGCGGCGCCGGTCTCGAGCAGCGGGAGCGCCTGCAGGCACTTGACCGCGCTGCGCGTGAAGATGGGCGCCTCGAACGCGCCCGCGCTCTCGACGATCCGGCCGTCGGCCTCGGCGACGACCCACGCGCCTCGATGCTGCGACTCGACGGCGTGTCCGCGCCAGACCTCGACCAGGACCGGGTTGTCGGGGTAGCTCGCCTTCGTGGGGGGGGGCGGGGTCGCGGGGGCGCACGCTCGTGGACAAGGCCGATGCGCGGCCCATCCTACCGTCGGGCGCTGCGCTTCGTCGGTTCCTCCCGCGAGCGGCGCGAACGGAAGCGCGCGCCCTCTTCCAACCCGCGGCGCGATAGCGCACGATCGCGGCTCGACACGGCAGGGAAGGCGATGGCTGCGGGCAAGGACGAACTCGCGATGGTCGAGATGGAGCTCGGGCGGATCGTGATCCGCGAGGGCTCCGAGCAGCAGTTCATCTACCTGCGCGAGGTGCAGGGCACGCGCGGCTTCCCGATCGTGATCGGCACCGCCGAAGCGTGCGAGATCCGCCGCGTGGTGCAGCAGATCCCCTCCGAGCGCCCGCTCACCCATCAGCTCGCTTTCGAGGCGATTCGCGCGCTCGGCGGGCGCATCCAGCGCGTCGAGATCGTCGGCCTGCGGCACAACACGTTCTTCGCGCGGCTCGTCCTCGACGGCCGCGAAGGCGAGGTCGTCGTCGACGCGCGCCCGAGTGACGCGCTCGCCCTCGCGCTCCGCGCGCGCTGCCCGGTCCGCGTCGCGGAGCACGTGCTCGCCGACGTGCGCAACGACAAGACGAGCCCCGACGCGCTTCCGCCGGGCCCGACGGGCGACGGCGAATAGGCGGTCCGCCTGGACCCCCGACGGCCGCGTGCGTAGTCTTCGCGATCGCGGGAGGCGTGGCAGAGCGGCCGAATGCGGCGGTTTTGAAAACCGTTGTGCTGAAAGGCACCGGGGGTTCGAATCCCTCCGCCTCCGCCAAGCCCGGCGCGCGCGGGTCGCGCGCGCCGGCCGGCGTGATGTCCGCCGGGCCCGTGGTCCGACGTTGTGGGCGCGTGTCTGAGGCTCCGAACGGCTTGTGACGCGCCGTCCGCCCCAGTAGGATCCCCTGCCCTTCTGCGGAGAGATGGCAGAGTGGCCGATCGCGCCGGCTTGCTAAGCCGGTGAGTCCGAAATTCGGGCTCCGAGGGTTCGAATCCCTCTCTCTCCGCCAGTCCCTCGTCCTCGTCCGGTCGAACCGGACCGCACCGCGTGAACGAGCTTTCGATGCGACCGGGTGGAGCGCGCTCTCGGCGCGGAACGGACGGAGGCCGACGCGGCGCGCACGCCCTGCGGCTCGCGCTCCTCGCGCTGGCCCTCTCCGTGACGACGAGCTGCGCCGCGCGCCGCGAGCTCGTGATCCTCTCGGAGCCCTCCGGCGCCCAGGTCCGACTCGACAACCAGGTCGTCGGGTGGACGCCGTACACGACCACCTTCGAGGCCTACGGGACCCGACGTGTCACGCTCTACCGCGAGGGCTACCGCAGCCAGTCGATGCTGGTCGACCTGAACCCGCCGTGGTTCGGCGTCTTCCCCTTCGACGTCTTCAGCGAGGTCGTCGTGCCCGTGGGATGGCAGGACCGCCACGTCGTCGAGCTGCACCTCGAACCCGAGAGCGGGGAGGTCACCGAGCCCGACCTCGAGGTCGTGCTCCGCCGCGCGGAGACCCTGCGGATGGCCACCCCCGAGGGGCCTCTGCGCACTCCGCGCCCCGCCGAGCCGCCGCCGAAGGATTGACTCCGCGCCTCGCGGCGAGCATGGATGGGGCGCATGCGCACCTCCCCGCTCGACTACGCAGGCCTGAACGTCACCGTCATGGGGCTCGGTCTCTTCGGAGGCGGAGCCACGGTCGCGCGCCACCTCCATCGCCGCGGCGCGCGCGTCACCGTGACGGACCAGCGCACGGAAGCCGAACTCGAGCCCGCCGTACGAGCGCTGGGCGACGTCGGGCTGCGCTTCGTGCTCGGCGAGCACCGCACCGAGGACTTCACGCGCACGGGCCTCGTCGTCGCGAACCCCGCGGTCTCGCCGAAGAGCCCGTACCTCGCGGCGGCGCGCGCGGCCGGAGTGCCGATCACCTCCGAGACGGCGCTGTTCCTCGAGAGCTGCCCGGCCCGCATCGCGGCGATCACGGGCACGCAGGGGAAGAGCTCGACGTGCCACATCCTGCACCAGCTCCTGCGCGCGACGGGCGCGCCGGCGCACCTCGGCGGCAACATCGGACGCTCCCTGCTGGACGAGGCGGAGACGATGCGCGCTGAGGATCTCGTCGTGCTCGAGCTCTCGTCGTATCAGCTCAGGTGCTGCCCACCGAGCTCGGCACCCCCGGCCAACGGCCGCGCGTCGAGACCGCGTGCGTGGTCAACGTGTTGCCGGACCACCTGGAACGGCACGGTTCGCTCGAGAACTACGCCGATGCGAAGAAGCGCATCCTCGAGCTCGCGCTCGCCGCGGGCGGAACGGCCGTGCTGCCCGCGGAGGACCGCTGGACGTCGAGCTGGCGCATCGACGGACTGCGGCGCGTCGACGCGTGGTTCGAGCGCGAGGACGTCGGTGGGCTCCACTTCGAAGACGGGCGATTCCACTTCGACGCCGAACGCCTCGGCCGTGTCGACGAGCTGCGGATCCCCGGCACGTTCCAGCGCAACAACACGCTGCTCGCGCTGGGCATGGCGCGACTCCTCGGCGCCGATCCCGCACGGCTCGCCGCGGCGATCCCCGAACTGCGCGGGCTCCCCCACCGGCTCGAGGACCTCGGGCTCTTCGAAGGGCACCGTGTGATCGACAACGGCGTGTCGACCACGCCGGACTCGACGCTCTCCGCGGTGCTCTCGATGCGCCCGGGCTTCACGCTCCTCGTCGGCGGCAAGGCCAAGGACCTCCCCGTCGACGAGTTGGCGCACTCCTGCCGCGGCCGGGTGCGCTCCGTGATCGTGTTCGGCGCCGCGGGCCCCGTGTTCGCGCCCGCGTTCGAGCGCGCCGGCGTGGAGGTGCACACCGAACCCTCGGTCGAGGCCGCCGTGGCGCGCGCGTTCGAAACGATGCTCGCGGGAGAGGAGCTCCTCTTTTCGCCGGCCTGCGCGAGCTTCGACGCCTACCTGAACTTCCGGGAGCGCGCGCTCGCCTTCCGGGCCGCGCTGCCGCATGGCGAGGCCTCGTGAGCCCGTCGAGGGTCCACGCCCGGCCCACGGGCCGCCTCCATGGCCGGTTCGCTCGACTCGACGACCCGGCCCAGCCGAGCTATAGCTAGAGTCTTCGAGCCCCCGGTCCCCGCATCATGCTCTGCCAGAACTGCCAGAAGAACGTGGCCAAGGTCCACGTGACCGACCTCCCGGCGCGCGCCGAAGCCGAAGACGCCGCGTCGAACCCGGCCTTCGAGGAGCGCCACCTCTGCGAGGTCTGCGCCGAGTCGATGGAGCTCCCGTCGATGACGACGCCGAAGAAGAGCACCCAGGAGATCTGGAAGCTGCTCCAGATCGCCGCGCAGCAGACTCGCAACAAGAAGAGCGGTCCGTCCTGCCCCGACTGCGGCATGACGCTCGACGAGTTCCGGAAGAAG
Organism: Planctomycetota bacterium; assembly: GCA_016714045.1. GTDB lineage: Bacteria > Planctomycetota > UBA1135 > UBA1135 > JADJNY01. The sequence goes on from JADJNY010000006.1 coordinate 33,467, forward strand.
GGGCGGCTCGGCTGCGCCCGTGACTACGAGGTCTTCAAAGCGCACATCGTCGACATCCTGGAGCGCGTGCACGGCGCGCGCCGCCACGTGGGGCGAATCCCGGGCGGAACCGTGAGCCCGGTCGACGGCCAGCACCGACTCGTCGAACTGCGGCGGGAACTGGAGAACGCGATCCGCGACGAAGCCTACGAGCGCGCCGCGCACCTGCGCGACGAGATCAAGGCGCTCGAGAGCCCGCCCGCGAGCTGAACGCTCGCGCCGCGGCGCTCACGGACGACGCCGCGTGAGGTCCACGACGACGTACCGCGGCGTCTCGAGCGCGAGTTCGAACGAGCGCGCGATCACGCCGAGGCCGGGCTGCCGATCCAGCTCGTCGCGCGCCACCACGGCGAAGCGGAAACGATAGGGCTCGAGCTCACGCAGGATCGTCTCCGGTTCGACGGCGGACAGCACCGCCTGGTACGCAGCCCAGCGCGGGACGACGACGTCGGCCGGGGCGAAGTTGTAGATGCCGCCATTGCGGGCGACGAGTCCGGGCCGCGGGACGCTCGCCCCGATGACCCGATCCCACGTGTCGTTCGATGCGAAGACGGGCTCGTCCGAGCGCGTGTGAGCGGCGAGGAACGCGCCGACGTCGCGCCCGCCCTGCGCGTGGAGTTCGGTGTACGCGCGGGACCGCGCGAGGCAGAGGAACGCGCCGCGCCCCGCGGTCCACGGCGCGGAGAGGGCGCACGCCGCGAGAAGCGGGAGCGAGAGCCCCGCGACCGAGAACGGCCGGGCACGGGCGGCGATCGCGAGCAGCAGCGCGTAGAGCAGGAACCCGTACCGCCACGAAAACGGCCGCCAAAACGTCATCGCGAGCCCCGCGCCGAGCAAGGAAAGCCCGACGAAGGCCGCAGCGAGGAGCAGCAGCCCCGGGACGCGCGCGTCCTCGGCCCTCCGACGCGCCCACGCGACCAGAAGAGCGACGGAAAGGACGGGACCGAGCCACCACGACGCTTGCGCGAGCTCCGCGCTACCCGAGAGCGTCGTCAGGTTGCGGAGGGATCCGAGCGCGCGCGCGGACAGTTCCTCCACGGCACCGGGCTCGACGATCGCCGATCCGTGCTCGTGCCCGCCCGCGGCGAGCAGCGTTAGGTGCACGAGGAGGACCAAGGCGGCCGGCGCGGCGCCGACCATCGCGAGGAGGGCGCTGCGGCGCGCTCGGAGCGCCCACCCGAGCACGGTCAACGTGATCCACGGCAGATGCCCATACCAGCCGAGGCCGGCCACCCCCAACGCGAACCCGCCGAGCAGCGCGATCGAGCGCGGCCCTCCGTCCTTCGCGCGAACGAGGGCGCCGAGCCCGAGGAACACGGCAATGAGCGAGGCGTTGAACGGGTTGGGGAGGTACGCGAAGCCTTCGCCGGGCGCGTAGAAGAAGAACGGCAGCGCCAACACGCCCCACGCCGCGGGCCGGGGCGCCAGGAAACCGCGCAGGAGCCAGAAGAAGCTCCAGCCGAGGAGCACCAACACGAGCGGCGACACGCACCACAGCACGGCGAAGAGCGGAACGCCGAGCGCCACGGGCGCCGCGAGCACGAGGTGGAAGGTGAACGGGTAGATCGTGCGGACGCGCAGGATCGGATCCTCGAGCCAGGCGCCGTCGGCGACCCGTGCGACCTTCGCGGTGTGCCAGGCGATGTCCGACATGAGCCAGCTCGTCGGAGTGGGTTGCGCGAGGAGTACGCCCGCCAGCAGCCCGAACCCCGCTCCTGCGCACCACGCACAAGCACGTGGGCTCGGCGTCCCTCGGGCAAGGACGCCGAACAGGAGGAGCGCACCGAGCACGACGAGGAGGACGGCGCTCGGGAGGGCCAGCGGATCGAGCCCCGCCCACGCCGAGACCAGGGCGACCGGCACGGCGGTGCTCGCGGCGCCGACGATCCAAGCCGGGAAGAGCGGCCGTTCCTTTTCCATGCGCCGGTGTGTCCGAGCGACTTGAGACCTTTCTCCCCGAATCCGGACGGAACCTCGGGAGTCGCGGCCCAGCGCGTCGTTGCGCGCGAGCTTCGCGTTCCGAGCGGATGCGAACAAGGTCCTGCTCGTCTTCGTGCGGCGCCAGCGGGGTGTGGACGGACGCTCGGAAGTCCCTACGCTGATGCGCCGACTCGCCTCGAGCGTAAACCCCGGGGCTCTTGAAGGTCGACACTCTGGAATTAGCTACGATCCCTCCCCCCGTGGCGGCCTGCAGGGCGCTGCTGGGACTCTCACCGCAACAGGCGACAGCTGAGGACACCATGTTCGATCGCTTCACGGACCGCGCCAAGAAGGTCATGAACCTGGCCCGACAGGAGGCGCAGAGGTTCAACCACGAGTACCTGGGCACCGAGCACATCCTCCTCGGCCTCGTCCAGGAGGGCAGTGGGGTCGCGGCCAACGTGCTCAAGAACATGGGCATCGACCTCTCCAAGATCCGCACGGAGGTCGAGAAGATCGTCAAGACGGGCCCCTCGATGGTCACGATGGGCCAGCTCCCGTTCACGCCGCGGGCGAAGAAGGTCCTCGAGCTCTCCATGGAGGAGGCTTCGAACCTCGGGCACAACTACATCGGGACGGAGCACCTGCTCCTGGGCCTGATCAAGGAGAACGAGGGCATCGCGGCCCGCGTGCTCTTGAACCTCGGCGTGAAGCTCGAGGAAGTGCGCGAGGAGGTCCTCGAGTTCCTCGGCGCCGACACGCAGGAGGAAGAGGAAGAGGAACAGCAGGCGACGGAGAGCGGCACCGGCACCGCGCCCCAGAACAGCAAGAGCAAGACGCCCGCCCTCGACAGCTTCGGCCGCGACCTGACCGAGCTCGCACGCGAAGGCAAGCTCGACGCGGTGATCGGCCGCGCGGCGGAGATCGAGCGCGTGATCCAGATCCTCTCGCGCCGCACGAAGAACAACCCCGTGCTCCTCGGCGAGCCGGGCGTCGGCAAGACGGCCATCGTCGAAGGCCTCGCGCAGCAGATCATCGAGAACCGCGTGCCCGACGTGCTGCGCAACAAGCGCATCGTCGTGCTCGACCTGGCGCTGATGGTCGCCGGCACGAAGTACCGCGGTCAGTTCGAGGAGCGCATCAAGGCCGTCATGACGGAAGTGCGCCGCGTCCGCGACGTCGTGCTCTTCATCGACGAGCTGCACACGCTCGTCGGCGCAGGCGGCGCCGAGGGCGCCATCGATGCGTCCAACGTGCTCAAGCCCGCGCTGTCGCGCGGCGAGATCCAGTGCATCGGCGCAACGACGCTCGACGAGTACCGGAAGCACATCGAGAAGGACGGCGCGCTCGAGCGCCGCTTCCAGGCCGTCAACGTCGAACCTCCGTCGCCCACCGAGACGGTCGAGATCCTCAAGGGTCTCCGCGACAAGTACGAAGCCCACCACCGCGTCACCTACACGGACGAGGCGCTGCAGATCGCGGTCGACCTCGCCACGCGCTACATCAACAACCGCTTCCTCCCGGACAAGGCGATCGACGTGATCGACGAGGCCGGCGCGCGCGTCCGTATCAAGTCGATGCAGTCGCCGCCCGACATGCGCGAGCTGTCGCAGGAAATCGAGCGCCTCGAGCGCTCGAAGGACGAAGCCGTCTCCTCCCAGGACTTCGAGAAGGCCGCGCAGCTCCGCGACAAGGCCTACCAGCTCAAGAAGAAGAAGGAGGAGATGCAGAACAAGTGGCGCGCGGAGCAGGCGGAGAAGGAGCAGGTCGGCACCGTGAACGCCGAAGTGATCGCGGAGACCGTCTCCAAGATGACGGGCATCCCGCTCACGCGCCTCGAGAAGGCCGAAGCCGAACGCCTCCTGCAGATGGAGACCGAGCTCGGCGGCGTCGTGATCAACCAGAACGACGCGATCAAGGCGATCGCGCGCGCCGTGCGCCGCTCGCGCTCGGGCTTGAAGGACCCGCGCCGTCCGACCGGCTCGTTCATCTTCCTGGGCCCCTCGGGCGTGGGTAAGACGTTCCTCGCGAAGCAGCTCGCGAAGTTCATGTTCGGCAGCGAAGACGCGGTCATCACCGTGGACATGAGCGAGTACATGGAGAAGCACAACGCGTCGCGCCTCGTCGGCGCGCCGCCGGGCTACGTCGGCTACGAGGAAGGCGGCCAGCTCACCGAGAAGGTGCGCCGTCGCCCGTACTCGGTCGTGCTCCTCGACGAGATCGAGAAGGCGCACCCCGACGTGTTCAACATGCTCCTCCAGATCATGGAGGAAGGCCGCCTCACCGACTCGTTCGGCCGCCACGTCGACTTCCGCAACGTGATCCTGATCATGACGAGCAACCTGGGCAGCCAGCAGATGAAGGCTGGCTCGCGCCTCGGCTTCGATCGCGTGAGCGCCACGGCAACGAAGATGAGCGAGGAAGAGCGCGGCAAGCGCATGCGCGCCGACGTGATGATCGAGGTGGAGCGCTACTTCCGCCCCGAGTTCCTGAACCGCGTGGACGAACTCGTCGTGTTCAACCCGCTGACGCACGAGGACCTCTCGCGCATCGTGCACCTGCAGCTCGCCGAGGTCCGCAAGCGCCTCACCGACAAGGGGCTCACGCTCCAGCTCGAACCGGCCGCGGTCGACTTCCTCATCGGCAAGGGCTACAACGAGGACTACGGCGCGCGCCCGCTGCGCCGCGCGATCGAGCGCCACATCGAGGACCCGCTCGCCGAGCACCTGCTCCGTCTGCCGGGCACGATCACGGAGCCGATCCAGGTGACCGTCTCGCCCGACAAGGAGACGCTCGCGTTCTCGCAAGGCATCGGTTCCGCGGAGCCTGTCCCGGCCGGATCGACGCCGAACACGCGCACCTGACGCGGCGAGCGACGCTCGGACGTCGCATCGCGCAGAGCTTCACGGGCCGTCCGGTCTCCTCGAGGAGTTCGGGCGGCCCGTACACTGTCCGGGGTCGTCCCCCACGCACGTCCGTGTTCCGATCGGTAGTGAGGTTCGAACGTGATCGCACTCCTCCTCGCGCTCTCCGTTGCTCTCGCCCCCCTCGAGGACAAGCCCGCTCCGCCGGATCCCGCGCGCGTCAAGGCGGCCGTCGCGGAGCTCGAAAAGGCCTTCAAGTCCAGCACCAAGGACGAGAAGCTCAAGGCGATCCAGAAGCAGTCGGAGATCGTCGACGCGGACGTCGCGAAGGCGCTCGGCAAGGGCCTCGCGGACAAGGAGGTCGATGTGCAGCGTTCGACGATCGAAGCGCTGCGCTGGATGGACCATCCGACCGCGGTGGAGGAGCTGCACGCGGCGGCGCGGACGCGCAAGGAGCTGCGCAAGGAGCCGCCGCTCTTCGCCGCCCTCCTGCGCGCGATCGGTCAGCACGGGAGTCCGAAGTCGGTCGAGGTGCTGACGGACGACGTGTGGACCGTGGTGGAGACGAGCGTGATCGAAGCTCGCATCCTCGGCCTGGGACAGATCCGCACGAACCAGGCGGTCGAGGCGCTGATGGACCTGATGAAGGTCGCGGGTCCGCAGCGCATCCAGAACGTGATGCCCTACTTCCGACTCGCGCTCGCGCGCCTCACCGGCGTCGACAAAGGGCAGTCGCAGCAGATGTGGCAAGACTGGTGGAGCGACAACAAGGGCAAGTTCAAGGTCGCGGCCACGCCGCCGGAGCTGCCGCGCGAACTCCAGTTCCGCTGGGACACGTACTGGGGCAAGGAGCCGCCCTACGAGCGGCTGAAGAAGCGCGGTGAGCGCGGTCAAGGCGACCCCGAGAAGTAGCTCCGACCGGCGGCGCCCCGACCGAGGACGTCCATTCCCCGGTCCCTGGAACGGCGCGACCGATTCCGGGCGGAAATTCGATGCCCGTCGGGTCGAGCGAGCGTCCTCTGGTCGTGAACACCACGACTGCCCTGCACTTGGTGCCGACCTGCCCGCACTGGCCGCGCGAGCTGCGTGAGATCGAGGGTCCTCCCGCGGAGCTCTGGCTGCGCGGCCGCCTCGAGTGGCTCGAAGCCGAACCCCGCGTCGCGATCGTCGGCACGCGCGCGCCGACGGCCTACGGTGAGAGCCAGGCAGTCCGCTTCGCGCGCGCGCTCTCCGCGGCCGGCTGCACGGTCGTGTCGGGCCTCGCGCGCGGCGTGGACCAAGCAGCGCATCGCGCCGTGCTCGAACTCGGCGGACGGACGATTGCCGTGCTCGGCTCGGGCGTCGACCGGCCGTGGCCCGAGGGTGAGCTCACCGCGCGGATGGCGAGCGAAGGCCTCTTGCTCTCCGAGTTCCATCCGGGCGAGGCCCCGCGCCCGCACCACTTCCCGCTCCGCAACCGGGTCATCTCGGCGCTCAGTCGCGCCGTGGTCGTCATCGAGGCCGCGCACGCGTCGGGATCGCTGATCACGGCGCGCTGGGCTGTCGACCAGGGACGGAGCGTGTTCGCGCTCCCCGGCCGGGTCGATCACCCCATGTCGCGCGGAGCCCACAAGCTGATCCGCGAGGGCGCCCAGCTCGTCGAAGACCCCGAGGAGATCCTGGAGGACCTGGGGCTCTCCGGTGCCTTGCCGCTCGCGAAGCCCCCGCACGCCGAACCCGCGGACCCGCGTCGGACCTTCCTGCTCGCCGCGTTGCGCGGGGAGACGCTCTCCTCGGAGGAGCTGTCGCGCGCGCTCGCGTGGCCGCAGCCCCAGGTGCTCGTCGAGCTCGTCGAGTGCGAGATGGCCGGCCAGGTGCGCCGCCTCCCCGGCGGCCGCTACCAGCTCCTGGATCCGCGCTGACCGACCGATGGAAGCAGCGACGAGCCCCGCCACTGCACGTGGTGCAGCCGGGAGAGCTTGGGCCAGCCGCGAAGCGTGCGTCGCCCTCGTCTCTCGTCTCTCGTCCCGCATCCCGCGGAGCACGGCGCGTCGCACTCACCACGGTGGTACGCACGACACGGAGCGTGGGACCGCGGCTCCTTGCGCGTTCGAGCCCGCGTCGCGGGCCGGATCCGGAGCTCGGTCAGCTCACCGAGGCGACCGTGTGTTCCGCGAGGATCATCGCGCCGGCGATCAAGGCGCACCAGAACACGAAGCGCGCGAAGCGCCACGGCACTCCGGTGAGCGCCTTGCGGTCGTCCGTCGTGAAGTAGAACCCGTGCACGACGATGATCACGAGCACCACGACCAGGAACAGCGCGAGGTGGACGAGCGGATCGATCATGCGAGCGTTCCCGTCTGCGTCGAGGGGACCGGCTGAGGAGTCGGCGCGGTGGGCACAGGTCCCTCGAGCTCCTCGGCGCGGTTCAGGACGTCGAGCATCGCGAGCACGTTGAGGAGCCCCGCGACGCACGTCATGCCGAGGCCGCAGTCGACGTAGGGCAGCTCGGTGTGCACGAGCATCTCGCCGTGGAGCGCCTCCGCGATCATCGCCGGCGCGCCGAGCAGGAACTGGCCCGCCCAGTAGTAGAAGTGCCGCTCGCGATCGAGGTTCGATCCTTCGCAGAGCAGCGTGCCAAGGACGAACAGGAGGAGCAGTCCGCCGAAGACGATCGCTCCGCGCAGGTAGCGCTTCTGCGCCACGTGTCCGAGGCCCGGCACGAGCCAAGCCAGCGCGACGAGCCGCATCGGGCTGCTCGGACGAGGAGCGGAGCGCCGGCGTCCGGCCTCGATGCACGCGTGGGCGATCCACAACGCGTTCAGGAGCCCGCTGAGCGCGGTGAGCCAGGTGCCGAGCCGCATCGACTCCGCCCACACGCGCGGCTGGCCGTCGCCGAACCCGAAGTGCCGCGTCTGGTAGACGAGCATCCCGAGGTTGCCCACTTCGGGCGTGAGCGCGCCGGCGAAGGGGCCGCGCAGATCGGGCTCGAGGTATTCGAGCAACATGCCATTGCTCAGCTGCAAGCCGAGCAGGTACAGCCCCTGGACCACGACGAAGCCGAGCAGCGCCTGCAGGTGCATCCCGAGGTAGAGGTGCCCCGCGCCCGGCAGGACCCAGGTCAGGAGCGCGGCGATCTGCGGGGCACCGCGACGCTCGCTTTCGGGGGTGGCGTTCCAGGACATCCGTGGGAGCGCGTCGTTCTACCAGCCCCCTCGCACACGGACCAGCCCAGGCTGAACCTGTTCGCGCCCCGGGCCACTTGCCATGATCCCGCGCCATGGCCGCGACGCCCCACCACGATCACCGGCTCCGCGTGCGCTACGCCGAAACGGACCAGATGGCCGTCGTGCACCACGCGAACTACCTCCTCTACTTCGAGGAGAGCCGGACCTGCCTGATGCGCGACCGAGGCTGCTCGTACGCGGAGCTCGAACGGCGCGGCATCGGCCTGCCCGTTCGGCGCGTCGAGTTGCGCTATCGCCAGCCCGCGCTCTACGAGGAAGAGCTCGTCATCCGCACGCGAGTCGGAAAGCTCGGGGCGGCGTCCGTGGTCTTCGAAAGCGAGGTCCTGCGCGCCCGCGACGAGGCCCTGCTCGCGAGCGGCTGGGTCGAGCTCGCCTGCATCGACCTCCAAAACCGAGCGCGCGGCCCGATCCCGTTGCCGGAGGACCTGCGCGCGCTCCTGTTGGGTTCGGGCGGAGCGGCTGGAGCCGACCCCCGACGTCCGGCGCCTTAGATGCGCTCCTCGCCCGGAGGCGAGATCCAGTCCTGAGCGCCTTCGATGCCGTCGTGGGCCAGAAGGCCCTGCACGACGGTCTGCGGCGCGCTCGGAAGGAGCGGCGGGAGGGCGTCGAGCAAGCGGTCGCGGCAGGCAGAACAGGTCTCCCCCGAGGGCAGATGGTTCAGCCGCGGGGGGTCCGTGACCGCGAGGCCACAGGTGAAGCAGAGCGTCGGACTCGGAGCAGGCATGTCGTGTCTTTCGGACGGGGCGCTCCTCCTCCTTGAGCCCCACCCCGCCAACCTCCCGTACACGGCAGATTCTCGAGCTCAGCGCTGGCGTCGACGGCGCGAGCGCCGTAAGATCCCAGGTCCAGGCCGCTCGACGCGGCCTTTTCGAGCGCGCCAAATAGCACCATTTCAGTGCGCTTTGCATGCTGCAGCTGACCAAACGAACCGAGTACGGGCTGATCGCCCTGGTCCACATGGCGGACCGGAGCGGCACCGTGGTCAGCGTGCGGGAGATCAGCGAGCGCTATCCGGTGCCGCGCCGCCTGCTCGCGGAGGTGCTCAAGGACCTCGGACGCGCGAACCTCGTGGAGTCGCAGCGCGGCGCCACGGGCGGGTACGTCCTCGCGCGCCCCGCTGCATCGATCACACTCGGCGAGATCGTCTGCGCGCTCGAAGGCGCGCCCTCCGTGTCGAGCTGCGAGACGCTCGCGCCGGCGAGGGACGGCGAGTGCGAGCTCGAGCCGCGCTGCCCGATCCGCTCCCCGCTCCATCGCATCCGCGAGGGCATCTGGTCCCTCATGGAACGGACGACGCTGAGCTCGCTCGTGCAGTCGAGCCCGCTCGTCACCCTCGAACACCCGGTCGTGCCCACCCGACGAAATGGGCCCACGGAGCCGCAAGCATGAAGCTGCCGATCTACTTCGATTACCAGGCCACGACGCCGCTCGATCCGCGGGTCCTCGAGGCCATGCTGCCGTACTTCACCGAGCACTTCGGGAACGCCGCGTCGCGTAGCCACGCGTTCGGCTGGACCGCCGAGCAAGCCGTGGAAAAGGCGCGCGGCCAGATCGCGGAGCTCCTCGGGGCCTCGCCGAAGGAGATCGTCTTCACGTCGGGCTCGACGGAGGCGATCAACCTCGCGCTGAAGGGCGCGGCCGAGATGTACTCGGAGAAGGGCAAGCACATCGTGACCAGCGAGGTCGAGCACAAGGCCGTGCTCGATACGTGCAAGCACCTCGAGCAGCTCGGGTACCAGGTCACCTACTTGAAGCCGACGAAGGCGGGCCGCGTCACGCGCGAGATGGTCGAAGCCGCGCTGCGCCCCGACACGATCCTCGTCGCGCTGATGTGGGCGAACAACGAGGTCGGGACCTTGAATCCGATCCGCGAGATCGGCGCGCTCTGCCACGAGAAGGGCGTGCTCTTCTTCACCGACGCGACTCAGGCCGTCGGCAAAGTGCCCGTCGACGTCGAAGCCGACCACGTCGACATGCTGTGCCTGTCGGGGCACAAGCTCTACGGCCCGAAGGGCATCGGTTGCCTCTACGTGCGCCGCAAGAACCCTCGTGTCCGCCTCGTCTCCCAGATGGACGGCGGAGGGCACGAACGCGGCATGCGCTCGGGCACTCTCAACGTGCCCGGCATCGTCGGGCTCGGGAAGGCGTGCGAGCTGTGCCGCACCGACTTCGACAAGGACCTCGCGCACGCGAAGGCGCTGCGGGACGAGTTCGAGCGGCGCGTATTCGCCTCGCTCGACTACGTCACGCTGAACGGCGACGCCGACCACCGACTGCCCAACAACTCGAACCTTTCGTTCTCGTTCGTCGAGGGCGAGTCGATGATCATGGGCATCAAGGACATTGCGGTGTCTTCCGGCTCCGCGTGCACGTCCGCGAGCCTCGAGCCGAGCCACGTGCTGCGCGCGATGGGCGTCGGCGACGAGCTCGCGCACAGCTCGATCCGCTTCGGCTTCGGGCGCTTCACCACGCGCGAAGACGTCGATTTCGCGGTGGAGCAGGTCGTCAAGGCCGTGAAGCGCCTGCGCGAACTCTCTCCGCTCTACGAGATGGTCCAGGAAGGCGTCGACCTCTCGACCGTGAACTGGCAAGGCGGGCACTGAGCCCCAACGAAGACTGAGGAAGAACCATGGCCTACAGCGACAAGGTCATCGACCACTACAACAACCCCCGCAACGTCGGCTCGCTCGACAAGGGCAAGACGAACGTCGGCACCGGCGTCGTCGGCGCACCGGAGTGCGGCGACGTGATGAAGCTCCAGATCGAGGTCGACGGCGACCGCATCGTCGACGCGAAGTTCAAGACGTTCGGCTGCGGCTCCGCGATCGCGAGCTCTTCGCTCGCGACGGAGTGGATCAAGGGCAAGACGCTCGACGAGGCGATGGCGATCAAGAACACCCAGATCGTCGAGGAGCTGTCGCTCCCGCCCGTGAAGATCCACTGCAGCGTGCTCGCCGAGGACGCGATCAAGTCGGCGATCGCCGACTACAAGTCGAAGAACGAGGCCCAGGACTCGAACGCGAAGGAGGCTCGGTCGTGATCACGCTCACGGAGAAGGCGGTCAAGGAGATCCGGCGCATCATCGAGGACCAGAAGCTGCCGGAGAAGACGGCGCTGCGCGTCGGCGTGAAAGGCGGCGGGTGCTCGGGCTTCTCGTACACGCTCGGGTTCGACGACCACGTCGGCGAGGTCGACCAGCTCACCGAGGTCGAGGGCGTCCGCGTCGTCTGCGACCCGAAGAGCTTCCTCTACCTCTCGGGAACCCAGATCGATTTCGAGGACAACCTGATGGGCCGCGGCTTCAAGTTCGGAAACCCGAACGCGTCGAAGACCTGCGGCTGCGGCGAGTCCTTCTCCGTCTGACCGTCGGAGCGAGGAGAGGATGCGCTGCCCGCACTGCCAGGCCGAGCTCGAGACGCCGCTCGCGTGCGCAGGGTGCGGCGACGCCCTGGCCGTACCCGCCGAGGCGAGCCCGTTCGAGATCCTCGCGCTCCCGCTCGGCTATTCCATCGACCGCGCGGAGCTCAAGAAGCGCCTCTCCCGCTTCGGCCGCCTCGTGCATCCCGATTTCTTCGCGACCCGATCGCCCGAGGCGTTGGAACGGGCGGAGTTCGCGAGCGCGCGTCTGAACGCCGCCCACGCGACGCTCGCGGACGATGCCGCGCGCGCGGAGTGGCTCGTGCGCTACCTCGGCGGACCCGATGCGGAGTCGGAGCGCGAGCTGCCGCGCGCGTTCCTGATCGAGGTCCTCGAGTGGAACGAGGAGCTGGAGCAACTCGCCGCGGGGGCGAATGCACCCGGCGCAGCCGCTCGTCTCGACGCGCTCGCCTCGAACCTCGCCGCGCGGAGGGCCGAGAACCTCGCTGCGATCCAGCGACTCCTCGTCCCGCTCCCCGCCCGCGGCTCGCCCGCGCTGTCGCGCGTGCGGCAGGAGCTGAATGCTCTGCGCTACCTCGACCGCGCCCTCGACGAGCTCGAGGCCCTCCGCAGCGGGAACCCCGCTCGCCGCTGACGAACACGCATGCCCTACATCGAACTCAACGTCCTGAACAACACGCTGCCCGAACCGGCGGTCGGGATCGACCTCGGCACGACGAACTCGCTCGCGGCGGTCTGGCGGGAGGGTCGGCCGATCGTGCTCGCGCCCGAGGGCCGTTCGGGTCTCGTTCCGTCGGTCGTGTACGTGCCGTCGGAGGGCACGCCCGTCGTCGGCCGCGAAGCGCGCGACCAGGCCGTCGTCGACCCGCGCCACACCGTGTTCAGCATCAAGCGCTTCATGGGCCGCGGCCTCGCGGACGTGCAGAGCGAGCTCGCGGCGCGCCCCTATCGCGCGACGGAATCGCAGCGCGGCCTCGTGCAGCTCGAGCTGCGCGGCCGCAAGTACACGCCGCAGGAGCTCTCCGCGCTGATCCTCATGAAGGTCCGCGACGTCGCCTGCGCCGCGCTCGGCGGACAGACGGTCTCGCGCGCCGTGATCACGGTGCCCGCGTACTTCGACGACGCGCAGCGCCAGGCGACGCGCGACGCGGCGCGGCTCGCGGGACTCGACGTGCTGCGCATCATCAACGAGCCGACGGCGGCGAGCCTCGCCTACGGCCTCGACCAACGCGACAAGGGCCACGTCGCCGTGTTCGACCTCGGCGGCGGCACGTTCGACATCTCCGTGCTCGCGATCGAGGACGGCGTGTTCCGCGTGCTCTCGACCAACGGCGACACGCACCTCGGCGGCGACGACTTCGACGAGCGGCTCGCCGAGCTCGCGCGGCGCGAGATCGGCTCCGTCGCGGGCGCGCGCGTGCTCGAGGAGCCAGGCTTCCAGCAAGCTGTCCGACTCGCGGCGGAGAAGTGCAAGATCGAGCTCTCGACCCAGCCGGAGTCGGAGATGCACCTCGTCGTGCCCGAGCTGCGCCTGAACTGGCGCCGGCGGGTGACGCGCGAGGAGTTCGACGCGCTGTGCGCCGACTTGATCGGACGCACGCTCGACTGCTGCCGGCGCGCGCTCTCGGATGCGAAGCTGAAGCCCGCGCAGATCGACGAGGTCGTCCTCGTCGGCGGTTCGACGCGCGTCCCCGCCGTGCGCGCGCGCGTCGAGGCGTGGTTCGGCCGCAGGCCGCACACCGAGCTCAACCCCGACGAGGTCGTGGCGCTCGGCGCCGCCGTCCAGGCGCACATCCTGACGGGTGGAAAACGCGACATGCTGCTGATGGACGTGACGCCGCTCTCGCTCGGCGTCGAGACGATGGGCGGAGCCGTCGACAAGGTCATCCAACGCAACACGACGATCCCGTGCAGCGCGACGGCGGGCTACACGACCTACGCGGACAACCAGACGGGCCTCGACTTCAACATCGTGCAGGGCGAGCGCGAGCTCGCGAAGGACTGCCGCTCGCTCGGCCGCTTCCAGTTGAAGGGCGTCCCGCCGATGCCCGCGGGCCTCGCGCGCATCGCCGTGCGCTTCCACATCGACGCGGACGGCGTGCTCATGGTCACGGCGAAGGAGGAGTCGACGGGAGAGACCGCGCAGATCGAGGTGCAGCCCATGCACGGTCTCACCGACGCCGAGGTCGAGGGCATGCTGAAGTCCGGCTTCGCGCACGCGCGCGACGACTTCCACGCGCGCCGCGTCGCGGACCTGAAGATCGAGATCGGCACGATGGTCCGCGCGACGGAGAAGAACCTGCACGCGGCGCACGGCGGACTCGACCGGGAGACGTTCCTCGACCTCGAGGAGTCGCTCGCCCGCGCCAAGGCAGCGACGCAGAAGGACGACCTCGACGCGCTCCAGAAGGCGCGCGACGAGTTCGAACGCGCGACGCTCCCGCTCGCGGCGCTGCTGATGAACAACGTCGCGCAGAAGGCGCTGATGGGGAAGAAGCTCGGGGACGTCTGACGGGCTGCGTCAGACGAAGGCCAGGACGACGATCGCGACGGTGAAGAGCCCCACGAGGAGGACCACGGACAACCTGGTCCGCCGTGGGGCCTCGAAGCACGCGAAGTCGAGCGCCCAGCCGCATCCATCGAGCAGGCCTTCGATCCAATCGCTCATGCGGGCCCGCTACGGCGGCTCACGCGCCGGCATTCGCACTGAACCGGGGCGCACCGCTCCCTTGGGCGGGCCTGCGACGCGACGGCCCGCGGAGCCGCCTTCTCGGCCCTGCTGGCGGGCTCCTGCCTCCGGTCGCGCCGCTCGAACCGTGCTTCGGGACCGTCGATGACCGCGACGGGCGCCGGTCTACGACGCGCGCCCTACCCCGCGTCCCGCTCGACCGTCGGACTCCGCCCTACTTCTTCGCCTTGCCCTGCGCGGCGACGGCGTGCTGGGCAGCCGCGATCTCGGCCTCGCTCGCGAGGTAACGGCTCCCGGTCGGCTTCAGCGCGGCGTCGAGTTCGTACACGAGCGGGATCCCGGTCGGGATGTTCAGCGCGACGATCTTGTCGTCCGGGATGCGATCGAGGTGCTTCACGAGCGCGCGGAGGGAGTTCCCGTGCGCCGCGACGATCAGCCGCTCGCCCTTCGCGATGCGCGGAGCGAGCGTGCTCTCCCAGTACGGCACGACGCGCGCGACCGTGTCCTTCAGCGACTCCGCGACGGGCCGCTGCGCCTCGGTGAGCGCGGCGTAGCGCCGGTCGTTGGACGGGTTCTGCGCGTCCCGCTGCGCGTACGCGGGCGGCGGGATGTCGTAGCTGCGCCGCCAGACGAGCACCTGCGCTTCGCCGTGGCGTGCGGCGGTCTCCGCCTTGTCGAGCCCGGTCAGCGCGCCGTAGTGCCGCTCGTTGAGGCGCCAATCGCGCGTCTCAGGGAGCCACATGCGGTCGAGCTCCTCGAGCACGATCGCGAGCGTCTTGATCGCGCGCTTCAGCACGGACGTGTAGGCCAGGTCGAAGTCGAAGCCCGCCTCGCGCAAGCGCTTCCCGGCCTCGCGCGCCTCCGCGACGCCCTTCTCCGAGAGCGGCACGTCGCGCCAGCCCGTGAAGCGGTTCTCGCGGTTCCACTGGCTTTCGCCGTGTCGGATCAGGACCAGACGGTGCATGCGGGGTCTCCTCGAATCGATCTTGCGGGGCGGGGTCGCGGCGCGCGTGTGTCAGCCCAATCGCGCCTCGATGGCGGCGCGCGTGCGTGCGAACAGCTCGCGGACCTCGGCGAGCTCGCGCTCGCTCTCGGCGAGCCGGCGGGCGGCGAGCTCCTTGTCCGCCAGCGAGGCCGCGTTGATCCGCACGTTGTAGAACGCCGCCTCCGCGCCGCTCGCGAGGCAGTACGCGCCCGACGCGGCGTCGCTCACGAGGTTCGGGTTGAGGTCCGGAGCCGCGGCGGCCGCGAGGCGCAACCCCGCGAGCGCCACGGAGAGGGTGCGCGCCGGAATGTCGAGCGCGCCGAGCACGGCGGCCTGCACGGCGGCCGTGCGCGCTTGCTTCTCCGGTTCGGTCGCCTTCGGAAGCTTGTACGCAGCGGTCACCGCGTCGTAGGCGGCCGTGTCCTGGTCGACGAGCGGCGCGGCGGCGCGCCGCAGGCGCTCGAGCTCCTCGAGGCGCGCCGACATGGCGGGCTCGACGGCGACGAACTTGGGGCCGGACGTGAACCGGCCGGCCATCGCGGAGAGCGCGCAGCCGAGCTCGACGAGGTGCGCCGCGACGCTCCCCCCGCCGGGCGTCGGCGTGCGCTCGGCGATCCGGTCCGAAAAGGCGGTCAGGGAGAGCTCGACGAGGCGCGCGGGAGCGGTCATGCGGTGGGGTCCTGCCGGTAGCGGGCGCGGCATTCTAGCGGCGCTCGCGCACCGGGCACGTCCTTCGACCGTCGCCCAAAAGACGCCGCCTTGCTCTCCCAAGCCTGGGACGGCCGGGGCCGCGCCGTTCCTCCCCGCCCGCTTCGAGGCCGGCTCGGGCGACCTTTTTGCACAACCTACGCCCTTGATCCGAATAGAGTTAGGAGGATATCCCGGCACAGAACTGGGGATCCGCTCGCGACTTTTCTTAGCTTGGCCCCCAGCCGAGGCCCAGTCGCGGTCGGATTCACCCTGGCGCCCTCGCGCGCCGACCGGTCCCGACACCTTGGAAGCCCGCCTGCGGCTCGACGACGCCTGCGCGCTCTCGCGCGCGGTCGCTCGCCGGGTCCAACGCGGACTCGACGGCATTGAAAATCGCATTCGCAACCCCCGAACTGCAGTCGTTGGTGCGCGCTACGAGCCTGGCCGAGGTCTCGGAGTCGCTCGCCAGGACGCTTCGCCAGGAAGGCGCGGACATCCGCGTGTTCCTGCCGTGGACGGCGGAGCTGAACACCGCTCCGCTGGCGGAGGTACGCCTCGTCGGTGAGGTGCGAGTGAAGGACGGCGCCGGCAAGCAGGCCGTCCAGATCCACACGGGCCTCCTCGGTGACCTGCCGATCGTCCTGATCGACCACCCGCAGCTCCTGCGCAGCCGCCTTCCCTATGCGGAGGACGAGGGCCCTTACCCCGACAACTGGCGCCGCTACGCGCTCTACGCGCGGGCCGTGCTCGAGAGCCTGCCCTTGCTCGGCTTCGAGCCCGAGGTCCTGCACTGCATGGACTGGACGACCGGCCTGATCCCGGTCCTGCGCGAGGTCGAGTACGCGACCAAGCAGCCCGACCACCCCGCCGCCAAGGCCGGGACCTTCTTCGCCGTGCACAACCTGGCGATGCAGGGCAGCTTCGAGCGCGAGATCCTGCCGCACATCGGGCTCCCCCACCGCATCTTCCAGCACGTCCACGGCCTCGAGCTCGCGGGCAAGGTGAACTACCTCAAGGCCGGCTGCGAGTTCGGGACGATCCTGGGCGTCAATTCGCCGAGTCAGGCGGAGCGCATCCAAGGCACCGACCGCGGCTACGGGCTCGAGGACACCTTCCGGCGCCGCCACAAGGAACTCGTCGGGATCACGAACGGCGTCGACTACCGCGCCTGGGACCCGTCGAACGACCCGCTCCTGCCGCAGACGTTCTCGTCGAAGGACAAGGAGCTCAACGGCAAGCGCAAGTGCAAAGCGTCGCTCCAGGCGGCGCTCGGGCTCGACAACGGCGCGCGCGTGATGCTCGCCGCGGTGATCGGCCGGTTCGACGCGGACAGCGGGTTCGACCTCCTCGCCGAGGTCATGACCTCGATCCTCGAGCGCAACGTCGAGGTCGTGCTCATGGGCTCCGGCAAGCACGAGATCCTCGAGCGCGTCCGCACGATGGAGACGACCTTCGCGGGCGGCTGCCGGCTGATCGAGGGTTACAACGCGAGTGCCGCGCACACGCTGCTCGGCGGAGCGGACCTCCTCATCCAGCCGTCGCACTTCCACTCCTCCAACTCGCTGATCGCGATCGGCATGCGCTACGGCGTCGTGCCGCTCATCTACGCGCAGAGCGGGCTCGAGGACACGGTGGTCGACTACGAGAAGGACAAGCGCAAGGGCACGGGCTTCACCTTCGCGCGCTACACGGGCGATGGCGTGCTCGAGGGCGTCGATCTCGCGCGCAAGGCCTACAAGGAAGCCGCGGAGTGGCGCGGGATCGTGCACCACTGCTTGAAGCAGGACTTCTCCTGGCAGGCGACGGCACGGGAGTACTTGAAGGCCTATCGCCGCGTCACCCGCCGCACGAAGAGCCAGGTCATCGACGATTGACCCGCGCGGCGAAACGCGCCCGCGCGCCCGGCATCGAAGCGAGCACGAGATCTCCAGCATGCGCTGCGTCGGAATCGACCTCGGTGGCACCGCGATCAAGGCAGGCGCCGTCTCCTCGGACGGCCGCATCCTCGATCGACGCTCGGCCGCGACGGGCTTGGAGCGCGGAGAGCGCCACGTGCTCGACACGATCGCGGCGCTGGCGCGCGAGCTCGGCGTCGAAGGCGGCCTCGGCCTGGGCGTCCCCGGCCTGATCGACCGCGAGCGCGGCTGCATCACGGAGTGCCCGAACCTGAAGGCGATGGAGCGCGTCCCGCTGCGCGACGAGCTCGCGCGACGGCTCGGCCTCGACCTGGCGCGCGTGCTCCTCGAGAACGACGCGAACGCGGCCGCGGCGGGCGAGCACTGGCTCGGCACGGGCCGCGGGGAGCGCGACCTGCTGTTCGTCACGCTGGGCACGGGCGTCGGCGGCGGGTTGATCCTCGACGGACGCCTCTACGCCGGCCCGGGCGGCCTCGCGGGCGAGATCGGGCACGTCGTCGTCGAACCGGGCGGCCCCGTGTGCGGCTGCGGCTCCCGGGGCTGCGTCGAGATGTTCGCGTCGGCGACCGCGGCGACGCGGCGCGCGCGCGAGCTCGGCCTTCCGCGCGAGAAGCCCGGCGATCTCGCTCAGCTCGCGCGGATCGCGCGAGAACGAGAGGGCGCGGAGCGCGAGCTCCTCCACGCGGTCGGCCGCGACCTCGGTCGCGCGCTCGCGACGGTCGTGTCGCTGCTCGACGTGCGGACGTTCGTGCTCGGCGGCGGCTTCGGCGCCGCGACGGACCTGCTGACGCCCGGCGTGCTCGCGGGGATCCGCGAGCGCAGCTACGGCGAGCGTCTCGCGACCGTGCGCGTGCTCCCCGCCGTGCTCGGCGCGGACGCCGGTTGGATCGGCGCCGCGCGACCGCTCGCGCCGTAACGCGCCGCGCCCGCCCCACGTTCGGTCGGAGCGCGCTTCGGCCGCGTCCGCTGGGCGCCGCGCGGTGAGCGCGCGTCGCTCGCGAGCGTGAACCGCGCCTGGACGCTCCTCCGCGCCACGACGTCCCGTGCGCGACAGGACCGCGGCGTCCGCGGACGCTATCCTCTCCGCCCCATGAGCGCGTCCACCGCCGCGAACGCGGACACCATCCTGAGCGTCCGCTCACTCGCGAAGACCTACGGCAAGGGCCTCTTCAAGAAGTCGGGCTTCCGCGCGCTCGACGGCGTCTCGATCGACGTCGGACGCGGGCAGGTCTTCGGACTGCTCGGCCCGAACGGCGCCGGCAAGACGACGATGATCAAGGTGCTGCTCGGGCTCGTCGGGCGGTACGAGGGCGAAGCGTCGCTCTTCGGCCGGCCCGCGGGCGACCCCGACTCGCGCCGGCGCGTCGGTTACCTCCCCGAAGCGCACCGCCTCCCGGGCTACCTGACCGGCCGCCAGGTGATCCGCCTCTTCGCGATGATGTCGGGGCTCGAGGGCGCCGAGGCCGACCGCCGCATGCCGCGCCTGCTCGACCTCGTCGGCATGCGCGAAGCCGCCGATCGCAAGGTGCGCGAGTACTCGAAGGGCATGCAGCAGCGCATCGGCATCGCGCAGGCCCTCGTGCACGACCCGGAGCTCGTGTTCCTCGACGAACCGACCGACGGCGTCGACCCCGTCGGTCGCGCGTCGATCCGCGCGATCGTGCAGGAGCTCAAAGCGCGCGGCGTGACCGTGTTCATCAACTCGCACCTCCTGATGGAGGTCGAGCTCATGTGCGACCGCGTCGTGATCATGGTGCAGGGCAAGATCCTGCGCGAAGGCACGATCGCCGACCTGACGCCGCGCACGGGCTCCGTGCGGTTCGAGCTGCGCGAGGCGCCGGCGGACCTCGACGCGCTGCTCGCCGGCCTCGGCAGCAGCCTCGTGCGCAACGGCAACACGTTCGAGGTGAAGCTCAACGACGCCGAACTCGACCAGACGATCGACCGGCTCCGCGCACGCGGACTCGGCATCCGCGCGATCGACCAGCGCCGCCTCTCGCTCGAGGAGTCCTTCATCGACATGGTGCGGAAGGAACAGCGATGAGCGGCGCCCACCACGAACGGATTGCCGCCGCATGCGGCGCGTCGGAGCACGGTTCCGGCACGAACGGAGCGCGGGAGGAAACGCAATGAACGGCCCCACGATGCGCGCCTTGTTGCTCGACGCCTTCTACCAGGTGCTCGACAACAAGATCTTCCGCCTGCTCCTGATCCTCGAGTTCGGGATCGTCGCCGCCTTCTTCCTCGTCGGCTTCCGCGAGACCGAGGTGCAGGTGCTCTGGGGCGCGTGGACGCTCCCGTACGAGGACGTGTTCTCGTTCTTCGGGCAGAAGCTGTCGCCGGGTTCCGACCTGCAAGGGATGCTCGTCCAACGCGTGCAGTCGCTCGTCGTCGAGACGTTGAGCGGATCGATCGGCATGATCGTCTGCCTCTCCGCGACGGCCTTCTTCCTGCCGCGCATGCTCGAGAAGGGTGCAGCGGACATCGTCTTCGCGAAGCCCGTGTCGCGGTTCGCGCTGATGCTCTCGCGCTACGCGTCGGGGCTCTTCTTCGTCGGCATCCTCGCCGTCGTCGGCACGTTCGGCATCTGGCTCGGCCTCCTCGTCTCGTCGGGCTACAACGATCCGGGCGTGCTCTGGGGCGCGCTGACGCTCGTCTACCTGTTCGGAATCCTGCACGCGTTCTCGTGCTTCGTCGGCGTGCTCACGCGCAGCACGGTCGCCGCGATCCTGATGTCGGTCGTGTTCTTCATGGGCACGGGCTGCATCCACGGGACGTGGACCGCGGTGAGCTGGGGCCGCGAATCGGAAGCCGCCGACGCGCTGCGGGTCCAGATGGAAGCGGGCAGCGGCGACGAGGCCGCGGACGCCGCGAAGGCGGCGAAGGACGCGCAGAAGGCCGAGGACGAAGCACCGTGGATCCTGCGCGCGCTGCTCGGCGTGCTCGACGGGCTCCACTACGCGCTCCCGAAGACGAGCGACGCGGACGTGCTCACGCGCAAGCTGCGCAAGGCCGTCGAAGGCGAGCCGTGGCGCATCGTCGACGACGAAACCCGCCTCTCGATCACCGAGCTCCCGGGCGGCATGGAGGTCGTCGAGCCCAAGAACGGCGCGCTGCACGTCGACCTCGGCAAGGCCGCGCTCGTGTTCGCGGCGCGCGAGGGCGAGACCGAGAAGGGCCGGATCCAGCTCGCGCGGCGCACGCGCGTCGTCGAGCGCCCCGACGCCAGCGGCAAGGGCACGCGCACGCGCAAGCTCTCGACGCAGCAGGCGCTGGACGAGCTCGTCGAGCGCGCGCGGCGCGCCGGCTCCATCGTCGGCGACGTCACGGTCGAGAAGACCGAGGTCGACGGACTCTACGCGCTCGCCGCGCGCTGGAGCGAAGCCGGCGCGCAACGCACCGTGCACGTGATGACCTTCGGCGACTGGATCGTCGAGATCGACGCGCGCTATGCCGCGGACTGGCAGCCGCCCGAGAGCCGCACGCGCGCAGGCCCGCCGGGGAGCTCCGCGCGCGGCTCGATCGAGCAGCAAGCGCGGCACCTGCGCCTCTTCCTCACGCAGGTCCACCTCGCGCGGCAGGTCGACATCCCCGACCCGAACACGTGGTACGAGAAGCGCTTCACGTGGACGGCGCCGCTCTCGTCGAACATCGGGTTCTCCATCGGGAGCTCGCTCCTGTTCGTCGTGCTCATGCTGGGCCTCGCCTGGTGGAAGTTGCAGAAGATCGAGTTCTGATGGACACGCGCTTCGTCGACGCCCTGCGCGCGGTGGTCGGCCCCGCCGGCCTCGTCACCGAAGCGGCGCGCAGGAAGCCGTACGAATCGGACGGCCTCGCCTACCTGAAGCGCATGCCCGAGCTCGTCGTGCTGCCGCGCGACACGCGTCAGTGCGCGGCGGTGATGAAGCTGTGCGCCGAACGCTCGATCCCCGTCGTCGCGCGCGGCGCGGGCACGGGGCTCTCCGGCGGCGCGACGCCCGTCGAGCGCGGCGTCGTGATCGGTCTCGCGCGGATGCGCGACGTGCTCGAGGTGAACGTCGAGGAGCGCTACGCGCGGGTCCAGGCGGGCGTCGTGAACGCCGACCTCTCGCTCGCCGTCGCGCCGCACGGGCTCTTCTACGCGCCGGACCCGTCCAGCCAGAAGGCGTGCACGCTCGGCGGCAACGTCGCCGAGAACTCGGGCGGCCCCCACTGCTTCCGCCACGGCGCGACGACGCGCCACGTCGAGGGCCTCGTGATCGTCACGGCGCAGGGCGACGTGCTCGATCTCGCGCGCCCGCGCGTGGATCCCGACGGCTTCGACCTCGTCGGCCTGTTCGTCGGCAGCGAGGGGCTCTTCGGGCTCGCGACCGAGGTCACGCTGAAGCTCACGCCGATCCCGCCGGTGACGGAGACGCTGCTCGCGATCTACACGAGCCTCGAGGCCGCGTGTCAGGCCGTGTCGCGCATCATCGCCGAGGGTCTCGAGCCGTCGGCGCTCGAGATCCTCGACAAGCTCACGATCGAGGCCGTCGAAGCGAGCGTGCTCGCCGCGGGCTACCCGAAGGACGCGGAGGCCGTGCTGCTCGTCGAAGTCGAGGGCAGCGAAGCCGAGGTCGCGGCGACGACGCGCGCGCTCGAGCCGATCCTGCGCTCGTTCGGCGCGTTCGAGCTGCGCCGCGCGCGCGACGCGCAGGAGCGCATGCGCCTGTGGGCCGGGCGCAAGGGCGCCTTCGGCGCGATGGGCCGCATCGCGCCCGACTTGTACGTGATCGACGCGGTCGTCCCGCGCACGAAGCTCGCCGCGCTCGTGCAGGCGACGACGGAGATCTGCCGCGCGCGGCGGCTCAAGCTCGCGAACGTCTTCCACGCGGGCGACGGCAACCTGCATCCGAACATCTCGTACGACCGCCGCGACGCCGACGAGCTCGCGCGCGTCGTCGACGCGGGCCACGAGATCCTGAAGGTCTGCATCGCGCACGGCGGCTCGCTCACGGGCGAGCACGGCGTCGGCCTCGAGAAGCTCGACGCCATGGAGTGGCTCTTCTCGCACGACGACCTCGCCGCGATGTGCCGCGTCAAGGAAGCCTGGGACCCCGAGCGCCGGATGAACCCGGGCAAGCTGATCCCCGTGCGCGCGTGCATGGAGACGCGCGCGGCGCACGCGCACGAGCGGGAGGCCGCGCCGTGATCGAGCTCGCCGACAGGGTCCGCGGCCTGCTCGGCCCCCGCGCGGTGGCCGAGCTCGAATGGCGCGGCAAGCGCGAGCCCTACGCGCTCGCGCTGCCCGCGAGCGTCGACGAGCTGCAGGAGCTCGTCCGCTGGGCGCGCGCGGAGAGGGTCCCCGTGGCCCCCGTCGGTCTCGGATCGAAGCTCGGTTGGTCGCGGCCGCCGAAGGACGGCACGCTCGCGCTCTCGACGCGGCGCCTGCAGCACCTCGTCGAGTACGAGCCCGCCGAGGGCGTGATCACGGCACTCGCCGGCACGCGCATGGCGACGCTGCGCGACACGGCGCGCGAGCACGGCCACTGGCTCACGCCCGACGTCCCCGCCGCGGAGAACGCGACGCTCGGCGGCGTGATCGCGGCCGGACAATCGGGACTCGACCGCTTGCGCCACGGTCCCGCGCGCCATCACGTGCTCGGCGTCCGCGCCGTGATGGCCGACGGATCGATCGCGAAGAGCGGTGGACGCCTCGTGAAGAACGTCACGGGCTTCGACCTGCCGCGTCTGTTCGCGGGCTCCCACGGCACGCTGTGCGTGATCGTCGAGGCGACGCTGCGCCTGCAGGTCGCGCCCCGGTGCGAAGCCGTCGTGTCGACGTTCGCGCGCGACGGCGTCGAGCTCGCGGCGCGCACGCGCGCGCTGCTCGCCTCCCAGCCGGGCGTGGGCGCTCTTCGCGCATCTCGGCGGCCACGCCGAGGTCGCCGGGACGAGCTCGATGCGCTGCGCGACGCGTGGGAAGCCGTGCGCGACGTTCGAGGGCGACGCGGGCGTCGAGCTCGCGCGCCACCAGCGGGAGCTCGCCTTCACGACCGATCCGCGTCCGTGGCTGCACGCGACGTCGAGCCCGACGACGCTCCCGGCCGTGCTCGAGAAGGTCGAGCGGGCCGTCGCGACGACGGGCGTGCCGACGCGCACGCTCGTGCAGCCCGCGCTCGCGTCCGTCGACGTGCAGGTGCGCGTCCCCGATGGGCAAAAGCTCGACGCCGCGCGCTGGATCGAGCTCGTCCGCGCCCTGCGCACGGAGCTCGCGGGCCTCGGCGCGTCGCTCGTGCTGCGCAACCCGACGCGCCGGCTCGCCGAGTCCGGAGCACCGTGGCCGCCGCTCGCGCAGGGCGCCGCGCTCATGCGGACGATCCGCGATCGGCTCGATCCCGAAGGCACCTTCGCCCGCGGGCGATTCGAGGAGGACCTGTGAGCGGACACGACCCGGCCGCGCGTCCCGCGGGCGAGCGAGCGCAGCTGCGCCGCACGCGACGACGACGGAACGCCCTGCACGGCCGCCGATGAGCGCGAGCACGCTCGTCGACTACACGAAGAGCCTCGACTGCATCCACTGCGGCCTGTGCTTGAACACGTGCCCGACGTACCGCCTCACCGGTGCGGAGTCGTCGAGCCCTCGCGGCCGCATCCATCTGATGCGCGCCGTCGCCGAGGGCGAGCTCGCCGCCGACGCGTCGTTCGCCGAGGAGATGGAGTTCTGCCTCCTCTGCCGCAACTGCGAGAGCGTGTGCCCCTCGGGCGTCCACTTCGGCGCGATGATGGAGTACACGCGCGACGGGCTCGCGCGCGTAGGCATCGCGCCGCGCAAGGGGCTCCTGCGCTTCGCGTTCGACCACGTGCTGAAGAAGCGCTGGATGCTGCGCCTCGCCATGCGCGCGGGGCGCACGCTGCAGCTGCTCGGCACGTGGCGCATCTTCTTCACGCACCTCGGGAAGCACGGGCGCATGCTCGCGGACGTGCCCGACATCCCGCCCGCGCGTGAGCGACGGCTGCTCCCCGCGGCGACGCCCGCGCAGGGCGCGCGACGCGGCGCGGCCGCCGTGCTCGAGGGCTGCGTCATGCCGGAGCTCTACGGGCGCGTGAACCGCGCGACCGTCGCCGTGCTCGCGCGCTCGGGCTACGACGTGCGCGTGCCGAGCGACCACGTGTGCTGCGGCTCGCTACACGCGCACAACGGCGACCTGGACGGCGCGCGCGAGCTCGCCGAGGCGACGATCGAGGCCTTCGACGCGCTCGTCGACGAGCACGGGAAGCCCCTCCCCGTCGTGCTGAACAGCGCGGGGTGCGGCGCGCACATGCGTGAGTACGAGCACCTCTTCGCCGCCGACGATCCGTGGCGCGCGCGAGCGCGAGCGTTCTCGGCGCGCGTGCAGGACCTCTCGGTGTTCCTGCGGGCTCCCGACGCGCGCGGGGCTCGACGCGGCGCTCGCGCGCGGCCCGCGCTCCCACGCGGAGCTCGGCCGCGTCACGTGGGACGATCCGTGCCACCTCTGCCACGCGCAGGGCGTGCGCAAGGAGCCGCGCGCGCTGCTCGACCTCGTCCCCGGGATCGAACGCGTCGAACTCCCGGGTTCCGAGCTCTGCTGCGGCTCCGCGGGCATCTACACGATGCTGCGCCCCGCGGACTCCGAGGCGATCTTCGCGCCGAAGCTCGCCGCGCTCGACGCGAGCGGCGCGCGCGTGCTCGTCACGGCGAACCCCGGGTGCCAACTGCAGTGGGAGACGGGGATCGCACGCGAGCGGCGCGACGTGAAGGTGCTGCACCTCGCGGAGCTGCTCGAGCGCGCGACGCGGCCGGCGGACGGCAGCCGCTGACGGTCCGGAGAACTTCGCGCTCCATCCAAGCGACGGCGCGCCCCCGTGCTCCCCCGGGCGGATCCTCTACGGTGCGGCCTTGGGCTTCGGCTCGAACGCGCGCGCGAGCTCGACGAGCGCCTCCCTCGACGCCGTCGCTCCGCGCGACCAGTCGACGCAGAGGACGCACCCGCGCCCGTGCGCGGACAGGTCGACGCGCGCGTGGTCGGAGTACACGCCCGGCGCCTCGAAGTGGCGCAGGATGACGTAGCGCGGCTCGAAAGCTGCCCACGTCATCGTGCCCGCGTCGACGGCGACCCAGCCACCTGCGTCGCCGAGGTCCCCGAGCGCGCGCCACGACGGGTCCTCGAAGTACGGCCGCAGCGTGTCGCGCGTCGCGTCCGCGAGGAACACGAGCGCCGCTTCACGCGGAGGCGCGCCTGCTGGAGCGATCGCGAGCTTTCTCCACGCGATCTTCGGCTCGGCGTCGGGTTCGCTCGGCGGCGTCTGTGCCGTTGCCGCGCGCTCCGCCTCGGGGAGTCCGAGTTCGACGCCCGGCGGCGCGAGGCGCACCAACTTCTGACCGAACGGGAGCTCGGCGGCGAACCGCGGGACGAAGCCGAACGGGAGCTCTCGGACCGTGAAGACCGGCTCGAGCACCTTCGCGGGCTCGGTCTCGCCTGTCTTCGCGAGCAGCACGAATCCGAACGTCCCCGCGAGCGCCGCGAGGCTGGCGAACGCGACGAGCACGCGCCACGTGTTCGCGGGACGGGGCGAAGGCGCGCTCATCGCGTCCTCAACGCTTCGTGCCGATGTGGAACGGCTTCAGGAGCTCGCGCACTTCGTCGTCGGTGATCTCGCCCTTGCCGCGCAGGCGCGTGATCTGGCCGAGCACGAGCGTGTGCTCGGCGTCCTCGCCTTCCTTCGTCGGCGGCGTGAGGTCGACCCACATCATGCTGCCGACCTGGTCCTTCGCCTCCTCCGGCATCATCGAGCCCATGATCCCCGAGAACTGGAGCCGCATCCGAATGACGGTGAGCTCGCGCCCCTGCACCTCGACCAGCCCCTTCGTCATGTCCTCGAACGACATCACGCCCAGGTCCTTCGGGAACTCGGGGACGTCCTTCTGGAACATCTGCTCGCGCGCGCGCGCGCCATCGGCGTTGCCGTGGAACTGGAACTGGATCTGGAAGCCGCGCGTGTCCATCAGGGTGAACTGCTCCATCCCGATCGAGGCGTGGAAGTTGATCGTCATCTCCTCGGGCAGCGGGTCGTGCGGCAGGACGGCCTGCAGCGCCGCATCGTTCAGCGCCGGATCCGTCGCCTTCTTGATCATGTTGCCGACGAAGACGAGTGAGACGATGCCGACGATCAACGCGAGCAGGCATCCGCCGCCGCAGAACCAGACCCACTTCGGGAAGGACTTCTTCTTGGGGGCTTCGGACGGATCCGGGGACCACTGGGCTTCGCTCATGGGGCTCTCCTCGTACTCTTCGTGCGCCTCGAAACGGCGCCGGCCCGGAGTCTCCGGGCCGATGCGGCGAGCCGGTTGTACTCGCCATTCCAGATGCGATTCAAACGGTCCAGGATTTTGCCTTCGTGGGGCGCCTCCCAGCCGCGTGCGACCGCGAGCATCAGTGCGATCAGGCTCTCGTGGTCGTTCCAATCGACGAATTCGGGCGCGATGCGGTCCTTCGGGCCGCAGTTGTGGTAGTTGCCGAGCGCGAGGCACAGGGCGCCCGCCTCGACTCCGTACGCGTTGTACGCGGTCGACTCGCAACTGCCGCCGTCCATCAGCGCCCGCTGGAAGACGAACGCGGGATTCGTTCCGTGCAACGCGACCGCGGCCGCGTACAGGCGCTCGGTGATCCACGGCACGAAGACGGACTGCTTGTCGCCGACGCGCACGACGGGGCCGAGCCCGACCTTCGCGGTCGCGCGGCGCGGCGAGCACTCGAGGCCGACGACGGCGACGCGCTTCCCGAGCGCGCGCTCGCGCAGGAGCCCGAGGCAGCCGACGAAGCCCGTCTCCTCCGCGCGCGTGAAGACGCCGACGAGCGGTGCCTCATGGCGCGCGCGCACGCACCATTCGAGCGTCGACAGGATCGCTGCGGCGCCCATCAGGTCGTCGCACACGCGCGCGTGGAGCCGCGTGCCGCGGATCGCACCGGGCGTCAGGTCCCACATGCCGAACGTGCCGGGGCCGGGTTCGCCCTCGACGTCGACGAGGGTGCACACGGTGTCGTCGCCCTCCTTGCGCACCGTGCCGACGCGCGCCGTCGCGACGGCTTCACGCGTCGACAACGCGAAGAAGCGCGCGCGCGCGCCGGGCAGGTAGCGCCCGGGCACGCCGCCGTGGAACGTCGCCTCGTGCACGCCGCGCCGTTTCCCCGCGTAAAGGAAGCCCGGATGGTCGAGGTGCGCGCTGTACGCGAGCTCCGGCCCCTTCGCGCGACGCGCGCGCTTGGCGCCGGGCCAGCGCAGGATCACGTTCGCGTGGCGGTCTTCGGCGTGCTCGAGCTCCGGGTGCTGCGCCGCGAACGCGCGCACGACGGCGAGCGGACCGTCCTCGGCGTACGGCGCGGTCGGCGCTTCGAGCAGCGCACGCACGTGCGAGAGCGCGAGCACGCGCTCCCCCGGCGCGAGGACGCCGCGATGCGTCGCGGGGAGCTCGAAGCGCGCGCGCGGAGCGGGCGCGAGAGCGTTCTCGACGGGCGCAGCTCCACGTTTCGTCCTCGCGGACGAGCGCGCACGCGGCACGGACGCCGCCGCGCGGCCTTCAACGGACCGCCGCGCCATCCTTCCACTCGTAGAAGCCCTTGCCGCTCTTCTTGCCGAGTTCGCCGCGCTGCACCTTTTCCTTGAGGATCGCGGGCACTTCGAAGCGCGGACCGAGCTCCTTCGAAAGGTACTCGGCGATCGCCATGCGGACGTCGAGGCCGACGAGGTCCGTGAGCTCGAGCGGCCCCATCGGGAAGCCGTAGCCGAGCGTCATCGCCTTGTCGATGTCGGCGGGCGACGCGACGCCGCTCTCCGCCATGCGCATCGCCTCGAGGCCGATCAGGACGCCGAGACGCGACGACGCGAAGCCCGGGCTGTCCTTCACGCGGATCGGATCCTTGCCCATGCGCTTCGAGAGCTCGATCGCGCACGCGACGGCGGTCGCGGAGCTCTTCGGGGTCTCGACGACCTCGACCAGCTTCATGATGTGCACCGGGTTGAAGAAGTGCATGCCGACGACGCGCTCGGGATGCGGCGTGACGGACGCGATGCGCGTGATCGGGAGCGAGCTCGTGTTCGTCGCGAGCAGCACGTCGGCGTCGAGCGCCTCGCCGAGCTCCTGGAAGATCGACTGCTTGAGCTCGAGCTTCTCGGGCACGGCCTCGATCACGCACTGGACGCCGAGCGTCGCCTCCTCCAGGTTCGTCGTGCCCGAGAGGCGCTTCAGCGCGGCGTCCATGTCGGCTTGCGCGACCTTGCCCTTCGCGACGCCCTTCTCCAAGTTCGACTTCACGTTGCCCAGGCCGCGCTCGACCTGTCCGGGGGCCACGTCGTAGAGGCGCGTCGTGATGCCGGTCATCGCGAGCACCTGCGCGATGCCGTTGCCCATGGTGCCCGCGCCGAGCACGGCCGCGGTGTGGATGTTCTTCGCGTTCATGGTGGTGTGTCCGTCGTTCGTGTTCGTCACGCGCCGGGCACGAGCACGATCTTGCCGTGCACGGCGCGCGACTCGAGCAGTTCGTGCGCCTCGCGCGCCTTCGACAACGGCAGCACGCGGTCGATCACCGGCTGCCAGTCGCCGCGCGCGAGGCGGTTCAGGATCGTCGGGAAGGCGCTCTTCGGGCCCATCGTGGAGCCGAGCACCGACTGGTTCTTGATGAAGAGGTGCGGGAGCTGGATCTGCACCGTCGGCCCGGTCGTCCCGCCGCACGTGACGAGGCGTCCGTTGCGCGCCAGCGAGCGCATCGACACGTCCCACGTCGCGGGACCGACGTGCTCGACGACGACGTCGAAGCCGCGGCCGCCCGAGAGCTTCTTGAGCTCCTTCGCCCAGTCCGGCTTCGAGTGGTCGATGACGGCGTCGGCGCCGAGCTGGCGCGCGAGCTCGAGCTTCGACGCGCTCCCCGCCGTCGCGACGACGCGCGCACCGGTCGAGCGCGCGATCTGGATCGCGGCCGAG
Organism: Planctomycetota bacterium; assembly: GCA_016714045.1. GTDB lineage: Bacteria > Planctomycetota > UBA1135 > UBA1135 > JADJNY01. Next base: position 63,134 of record JADJNY010000006.1, read on the forward strand.
CCGACGCCGGACGCACCGCCGATCACGAGGCACGTCTCGCCCGACTGGAGCTTCGCCTTCGTGACGAGCATCCCCCACGCGGTCAGGAACACGAGCGGCGTCGCGGCGGTGCGCACGGGGTCGAGCCCCGTCGGCAACCGGAGCACGTACCGCGCGGGCAGCGCCACGTACTCGCAGCAGTACCCGTCGCCGTGCTCGCCGCGGATGCCGTAGTCGTCGGACAGGTGGTCGTTGCCCGCGCGGTCGTGCGCGGACTCGCCGGAGCTGTACCCGGGCTCGAGGAGCACCTTGTCGCCGACGGAGAGGCCTTCGACGCCGTCGCCGAGCGCCACGATCTCGCCCGTCGCGTCGCACCCGAGGATGCGCGGGAACTCGACGACGAAGCCGGGCATGCCGCGCCGCGTCCACAGGTCGAGGTGGTTCAGCGAGACGCCGAGCACGCGCGCGAGCACGTCGCCGGGCTTCGGCACGGGCCGCGGGATGTCGACGACCTGCAGGACGGAGGGATCGCCGTGCTGGAAGATCTGGATCGCTTGCATCGCGCCCTCAGCGCCCGGTGAACGCCGGCGCGCGCTTCTCGACGAACGCGGCGATGCCTTCCTTCGCGTCGGCGGACGAGAAGAGGCGCGCCTGGAGCTCGCGCTCGAGCGCTAGGCCCGACTCGAGCGGGATTTCCGCGCCCGTCTGCACCGCGCGCTTGATCAGGCCGACGCTCATCGACGCCTTGTTCGGCGGGCAGAACGAGCGCGCGACCTCGAGCACCTTCGCGAGGAACGCCGCGTCGTCCGGAGCGTCGACGAGCTCGTCGACGAGGCCGAGCGCCTTCGCCTCGTCGTAGTCGCAGAGCTTGCCCGTCGCCATGAGCTGGATCGCCTTGCTCTTCCCGACGACGCGCACGAGCCGCTGCGTGCCGCCCGTGCCGGGGAGCACGCCGAGCGCGACCTCGGGCAGGCCGCACTTGCCGGAACCGTGCCGTGCATAGCGCAGGTCGCACGCGAGCGCGATCTCGAGCCCGCCGCCGACGCAGTGGCCGCCGAGCGCCGCGATCACGAGCTTCGGCGTGTGCTCGATGCGCAGCAGCGTTTCGTTGGCGTGGAGGCAGAACTGGTACTTGAAGGCCGGCGTGACGTCGTTGAGCATCGCGATGTCGGCGCCGGCGCAGAAGAACTTCTCGCCCGCGCCCGCGAGCACGATCACGTGCACGGCGTCGTCGAAGCGCGCGCGCAGCACGGCCTCGTCCAGGTCGCGCATCATCGCGTGGCTGTACCCGTTCGCGGGCGGGTTCACGAGCGTGATCAAGGCGAGGCCGCCGCCGCTCGCGTAGGTCGCCTTGCCCTGCGGCAGCGTCACCGGCGCGGACAGGCCGTTCGTGGTCGTGGTCGTCATGGTGGTCCTTCGCGAGGCGTCGCGGGACGGACGGACTTCCGCCGCGAACGGGGCGGAGCTGCTACCAGAATCGCGCGCGGGCAGCGAGCCGCGCGGAGGACGCAGGGCGCATCACGGCCGAGGAACACGTCGTGGCGCGCCGCGGACGACTTGCTCCTTCTTCGCCGCGGCCCCGCGCGTCATGATCGACGGCGGCACGCGCGTGCGCGCGTGGCACTGACCGCAACCACGACCTCCCCTACCAGGACGACCCCATGCCCAACTACGTCGACGGCTTCCTGATCCCCCTCCCGAAGAAGAACGTCGCGCGCTACCGCATGCTCGCGAAGCTCGCGTGCAAGATCTGGAAGCAGAAAGGTGCCCTCGAGTACTTCGAGTGCGTCGGCGACGACCTCAACGGCATCGGCACGCCGTTCCCCAAGCGCGTCGCGATGAAGAAGGACGAGACCGTCGTCTTCTCGTGGATCGTCTACAAGTCGCGCGCGCACCGCGACAAGGTGAACAAGGAGGTCATGAAGGACCCGCGCATGCAGCGCATGGCCGCGCTGATGCAGGACGACAAGAAGAAGCCCTTCGACCTCTCGCGCATGTCGTTCGGCGGCTTCAAGGTGATCGTGAAGGGCTGACGCGTCGGGCGGGCGTCGACGCATTCGTCCGGCCTCGCCCGCGGTCAGCCCCCGCTACTCGAGCTCGACGGCGAGCATCCGGCCGCCCGTGGCCGCGCAGAGCGCGCGCCACGGCGCCTGTCGGAGCGGGCGCGCGCCGACGAGCAGGACGTCGACGGCGATCTTGCGGAAACGCAGACGCTCGACGAGCAGCTCGCGCACGAGCTCGACGTTCACGTGCTCGCTCGCGGTGATCTGTCCGTCCGTGAGGACGAGCAGGTTCTCGACCTCGGGGTCCTGCAGGGCGAGCTCGAGCGCCGCCCACAGGTTCCCGTAGCCGCCGGCGTCGGTCGCCGCGAAGAAACGCTTCGCGTCGGCGACGGTCTCCTTCGTCGCGGGACGGCACGCCTCGGCCCAGCGCTCGGGCTTCGTCCCGTACGGGACGAGGTTGAAGCGCGTGCGCTTCGAGAACCCGTCGAGCGTGCGGCCGAGTTCGCGATCGACGACGTCCTTCGCCACCTTCCCGTCCTTCCCCGGCAGCCGGATCGAGCCCGACAGATCGATCAGGATCGCGAGCGCCTCCGACCCGATCTCGAGGCCGAGGAACTGGCTCGTCTCGGGGCCGAGCGGTTCGCGTTGCGGCTTGCGGTTCCCGGCCTCGGCCCCGGTGCGGGGCGCGAAGGTCCAGTCGTCGGCGAGCCGCTCGACCCACGCCTTCCAGAACGGCAGGTTGAGCTCGACGTCGCTCCCGGAGAGACGTTGCAGCTCGCGCACCGCGATCCAGCGCAGGCGCAGGCTCGACTCGCGCTCGAGGCGGTCGACGAGCACGCGACACGCGGGCTTCGTCCCCTCGGCGCCGACGAGCTCGAGCGCCGTCGCGCGAACGGCGAACGGTCCGTTCGCGAGGTGCTTCTTGGCGAACTCGACGGGCTCCGCGGGATCGAGCACGCGCGCGCTCGCCAACGCCGCGCAACGCACGACCGCGTCGCCCTTCGCGACGGCCGCGGCGACGATCGACCGCGCCGCGGCGGGGTCGATCTCGGCGAGCGCCGCGATCGCCGCCGCGCGCACGGGCGGCGCGGCGTCCTTCGTCGCGAGTGGAACGAGCGCGCGCGACAGTGCGGACACGTCCTCGGCCGGGACGCGCCGACCTCGCGCGCGCCGCTCGAGCGACCACGCGATCAGGCGGCGCACGTCCACGTCTTGGGCGCCGAGGAAGCGCACGAAGGCCGACGCGTCCACCGCGGCCGGCACGCGCCCGAGCGCTTCCGCCGCGCGGCGCCGCACGAGCGCCGTGCCCGAGCCCAGCCCCGCGCTCGACGCGAGCAGCGCAGCCGCGGCCGGGTCCTCCATCCCCGCGAGCGCGAGCTGCGCTTCGTCCGCGACCTCGGCCTCGCCGTCGGCGAGCGCGCAGATCACGAGCTTCCACGCCTCGAGCGATGCCAATCCGGCGAGCCCGCGGACGGCTTCGGCGCGGCGCCCCGCGCGGCGATCGCCGAGGTCCTTCGCGAGCTCCTCGAACGTCTTCTTCTGCCGCGGGAACGAGACGAGTCCGCCGGACGGCGGGAGCTGCGCCACGGCCGTCGGTACGCAGGCGAGACCGAGCACGACGAAGACCGCGCGCACGACGCTCATTTCATCTCGACCGCCTGCACGCGCCCGCCCGTGCCTTCGCAGATCGCGCGCCAGCGCTCCTGCAGGAACTTCTTCGCGTCGACGAGCACGGCGTCGATCGCGATCTTCCGGAAGCGCAGCCTTTCGTGGAGCAATGGCTCCATCAGCTCGAGGTTCCAGTGGTGCCCGCCCGTCGGCGCGCCGTCGGTCAGGATCAGGAGCGAGTCGACCTCGGGGTCCGTGATCGCGAGCTCGATCGCGTCCCACACGTTGCCCTTGCCCGACTCCTTGCACTTCACGAAGGCGTCGAGCGCGCGCGCCACGTTCTCCTTCGTCGCGGGGACGAGGCTCTTCTCCCACGGGAACGGCTTCGCGGTGTAGGGGATCACGTTGAACTTCGCGGTCGGCGGGAGCTCTCTCAGGAGCTTCGCGAGCTCCTCGTCGGCCGTCTCCTTGCGCGTCTTGCCGTCCGCGCGCTTCTCCCAGAGCGAACCGGAGAAGTCGACGAGGATAGCGACGCGGTCGCTCAACACGGGCAGGCCGAGGAACACGGTCGTCCCCTGCTCCTTCACCTCCTTCGGGGCCTGCTTCTCGCCCGTCGCGGGATGCCACGCGTCGTCGAGGCCTTCGACCCACTTACGCCAGAAAGGCACGTTGAGCTCGAGGTCGGAGCCCGAGAGTTTCTGGAGCTCGGCGACGATCCGCCAGCGCAGGCGCAGCGACGTCTCCTTCTCCAAGCGCTCGACCAGGAGTGCGCACGCGTCCTTCGTGCCGCAGCTCGAGAGCGTCTCGATCGCCTGGGCGCGCACGGCGGCAGCGGGATCGGAGACGAGCCGCTTGGCCGCCGCGAAGCGCAGCGTCGCAGGCCACGCGAGCGCGTCGATCAGGGCTGCGCAGCGCACGTCCGCCGCTTTGTCCGCGAGCAGTGGCTCCAGGATGGGCTCCGCCTTGTCGGCTTCGATCGCGCCGGTCGCGCGCGCGGCCGCGGCGCGCACTCCCGCGTCCTTGTCCATCCCCGACAGGTGACCGAGCGCAGTGAGCGCAGGCACGCCGCCGCGCGCCTTGAACCCGGCGGGGTCGACACGCGCGAGGCGCTCGAGCGTCCACGCGAGCGCGCGCCGCATGTCGGCGTCCTTGTCGGAGAGGCGCTTCACGACCTCGCCCAGCGCGAAGACGGCGGGCATGCGCCCGAGCGCTTCCGCGACGCGCACGCGCACCACGCGTCGCCGGACTCGAGGCCTTTCTTGCCGAAGCACAGCTCGACCGTCTTCGCATCGTCGATCTTCCCGAGCTGCAGCTGCGCCTCGTCCGCGACCATCGGCGACGCGTCCTTGAGCGCGTCGAGCACGAGCTCCCACGCCGCGGGCGTCGCCAGCTTCGCGAGCTCCTGCACGGCCGCGCGGCGCTCCTTCTCCTTCGGGTCCTTGAGCTTCTTCTCGAGCGCGTCGAGGCCGCCGTCCTTCTGCGCGACGGGCGCGGGTTCGGCCGAGGCCGAGTTCGCGCCGAGCGTATCGCTCGTCGGGAGCGCGCCCGGAGCCGCGCTCGAGGCACTCGCGAGCGCCCCCGCGACGACGAACACGAGGCAAGACACGCGCGTCATGGCTTCACCACCTCGTAGCGGTTCTCCGCCTTCGGCGCGAGCGTCTTCGCCGCCTCGAGCGCGTCCTCGAGCACCTCGCGGATCAGCACGCCCGTCTCCTGCCGCGCGACCTCGCCGCCCTTCTCGAGGTACGCGTCGCCGCCGTCCGCCATGAACGAGTTCATCGCGACGCGGTAGACCTTCTGCGGGTCGAGCGGCGCGCCGCCCACGAGGAGCCCCGTGAGCGTGCGCTTCTTCTCGGCGTCGACCTTGACCTGCACGACGAGCCCGCTGACCTCGATGCCCGAGTGCGCGACGCCCTCGACGGCGCGGCGCACGAGCTCCTGGAGCTGCGCACCCTTCATCGACACGCTCACGAGCGCGTTGTCGAACGGCATGATCTCGAACACCTCGCGCCGCGTGACGGGCCCCGCGTCGATGTCCGCGCGCACCCCGCCGCGGTTCATCAGGCCGACGTCGGCGCCGGCCCGCTCGCGCATCACGTCGGCGAGCAGGTTGCCCGCCGGACCGGACACGAGCGGGTCCTTGGAGCGCGTCACGCCGACCGAAAGCGCGCCCACGACCTCGTCCATCGTCTTCTGCGTGTGCTCGGCGAGCGCGGCGCAGCGCTGCTCGACCTCGCGGTTGCGAAACTCGTCCTTCGGCTCCTCCAGCAGGTCGACGAGCCGCGCATGGACGTCCGTGAACGTGACGCGGCGGTCCTTCGCGTCGCTCGCGGGCACGTGCGCGACGAGTTCGACGCGGCCGACGCACGAGAGCTTCGTCCCCGTCTGCACGATCAACGTGTCGCCGACGCGCGCGCCTTCCTTGAGCAGCGTGTGCGAGTGCCCACCGACGACGAGCGGGAGCTCGGGGAACGCGCGCGCGAGCTCCTTGTCGGTCTCGACACCGAGGTGTGTCACCGGGAGGAGCCAGTCGACCTTCCCTTCGAGCTCCCTCGCGACGCGCGCGAGCTCCGCGCGCGGCTCGCCGAAGTCGAGCGTGAGGGCGTCCTTGTGCGTGATCTCCGGCGTCACCTGCGTCAGCAGGCCAACGAGCGCGATCCGCACGCCGCCCTTCTCGACGATGCGGTAAGGCGGCACCCAGTCGACGCGCTGCGGCTCGCCTTTCGGGCGCAGGTTCGCGCAGATCGCGGGCACGCCGCCCATCGTCAAGAGGCGCAGGACGTTCGGCACGCCGCGGTCGAACTCGTGGTTGCCGACGCACATCGCGTCGAAGCCGAGCTTCGCGAACGCGGTCACGAACTCGAGGCCGTTCGCGACGATGCCCTCGGGCGTGCCCTGGTACCAGTCGCCGGCGTCGAGGACGAGCAGCTCGAAGCCCTCGCGCCGCGCCTCCTCGCGCACCTGGTTCACGTAGCCCGCCGCGCGCGCGAGCCCGCCGACCTGCGGCGGGTTCTGCTTGTCGATCCACGTCGCCTTGCGCGTCAACACTTGTCCGTGGACGTCGTTGACGTGGAGCACGACGAAGCGAACGTCGCGGGCCGGTGTCGCGCGAGCGGGGGCGACGGGCTCCGCGGCCTTCGCGGGCTCGACGGGCGCGGGCGGTACCGACGTGCACGCGGCGAGCGCGACGAGGAGGGACGTGCAGAGGAAACGACGGCGGAGGAGCAGCATGCGGCGGGTTCCGTGGGCGGGGTGCGGGGCGCACAGCCTAGCTCCAGCGCGCGCGAGCCGGAGGGTTCCGCCCAAGACTTCGCGCGCGCGCGGCGTTCGTGGCGCGACCTCACGGAAGCTCGCCTCGGGCCCTCCGCGCGAGCGCGCGTTTGATCGCCGACCGCGGAGGTGCGACGCTCTCCGCGCACCCGTCCGGCCCACGCCGAATCGAATCGACCACCCATGCTGCTCCTCGCCTTCCTGTTCGGCGCCGAAGCGCCGCGTCCGCTCCCCACCCGCATCCAGGACGTCACCGTCTACGGCTCGACGGCGCTCGTGCACCGCGCCGCGCGCGTCGAGGGCGGCGGCTCCTTCTTGATCCAAGGTTTGCCCGCCGCACTCGACGCGACCAACGTGCGCGTGAAGAGCTCGTCGGGCGACGTCGGCCGCGTCGAAGTGCGCGCGCGGCGCGAGTCGAGGGTGCCGAGCGAGCGCCTCCAAGGCCTGCGCGAGCGTCTCGTCGGGCTCCAACGCGAGCTCCTCGCCCTGCAGGACGACGAAGTCGCGTCGAAGTCGCTCGGCGACGGGCTCGAGCGCCTCGCCCGCCTCGACGCGCTGAACCACGCGCGCGACGTGCAAGAAGGACGCGCCGACACGGGCGCGTGGCGCGCGGCGCTCGAGTTCATCGCCACGCGGCGCGCGGAGCTGACGAAGAACGCGCGCGAGCTCGGCTGGAGGCTCGCGGACCAGCGCGCGGCGATCGAGGCCTTGCAGAAGGAGATCGGCGCCGTGCAGTCGACGCCCGACGTGCAGGTGTACGACGTCGCGGTCGAGCTCGTCGCGACGGCACCCGGCACGCTCGACGTCGAGTACTTCGTGTCGAACACGGGCTGGACGCCCGCCTACGACGTGCGCGCGACGAAGGACCTCGCGCAGGTCGAGCTCACGTACCGCGCGCGGGTGTGGCAGGACACGGGCGAGGAATGGAACGACGTCGAACTCGCGCTCTCGACCGCGCAGCCGCAGAAGGGCGCGCAGGGTCCCGAGCCCGTCGTCGCGTGGGTCGACGCACTGCGGCCGCCGTCGACGGGCTCGGTGGCTTCAGAGGCAGCTCCAATGCAAGACGCGGCGCCCGAACCGACGGGCGGCGGTCCCGGCGGACGACCGGGCTCCGCGCGCAAGCCCGGCGCGTACAAGAACGACCGGCTCGAGAGCGGCGGCGACGACCAGGTCGCGCGCCCGTTCGCGGCCGTCGAGAACCTCGGGCTCTCCGCGCGCTTCCAACTCGCGAAGAAGGAGACGATCCCCTCGCGCCGCGACGCGACGACCGTGCTCGTCGGCGAGCACGCGCTCGCGATCCAGGCCGAGCGGTGGTGCGTGCCCGCGCTCGACGCGACGGTGTGGCTGCGCGCGAAGACGAAGAACACGAGCGACTGGATCCTGCTCCCCGGCGCCGCGAGCGTGTTCCTCGGCGCGGATTACGTCGGCAAGTCCGCGATCGAGGCCGTGCAGACGGGACAGGAGTTCACGCTGCACCTCGGCGCCGATCCGGCGCTCGCGGTGACGCGCACGCGGGTGCAGGACCTGTCGAAGGGCCCTGCCTTCCTGTCGAACCGCTCGACGAAGCTCGACACGTGGCGCATCCGCCTCGAGAACCACGGCGCCGCGTCGAAAGCGCCCGACGGCGCGGTCGAGGTCTTCGTGCGCGACGTCCTGCCCAAGACGAAGGACGAGCGCGTCGAGATCGCGCTCACGAAGGCGAACCCGACTTGGTCCGACGCGCCGCGCTGGAAGCAGGACCGCGAGGAGAAGGGCATCCACATGTGGGTCGTGCGCGTGCCGAAGAACGAAAAGAGCGACGTCGTCGTGCAGACGACGATCACGTACCCGAAGGACGCCGAACTCGTCCGCGATTGAACCGGAGCACGACCATGAAGCACCTCAGCACCCTCTCGTTCGTGCTCGCCACGACCACCTTCACGAGCGCCGCGGCCTTCGGCTCGCGCTCGACGAACTCCGCGGCTGTACCGCCCGGGATTGGCGCGCCCTACGTGATCTCGGTAGCCGCGTTCGCGAGCTCTTCGCCCTCCGCGAGCTCTTCCTTCGCCGACGCGACGCCCGTCGAGAGCCGCATCGTCGACGTCACGCTCTACCCCTCCACCGCGCTCGTCCACCGCACGGCGGCGCTCTCGGGCGCCGGCACGTTCGTCGTCCGGGGCCTGCCCGCGGGGATCGACGCCGAGAACGTCCGCGTCCGCTGCGACGGCGGCGACGTGCTCGACGTGCAGGTCAAGCGGCGCAGCGAGAAGAAGGCGCCCGATGCGCGCGTGCAATCGTTGCGCGAGCGCGTCGACCGACTCGCGCGCGAGAAGCAGGCGCTCGACGACGACGTCGCGCTCGCAAGCCGCGCGGTCGCGCACCAGCAGGGGCTGCTCGCGGTCGACGCGGCCCCCCGCGACTCGGCGGCGAGCTCCTCCACGGCGTGGAGCGCGCACTGGGACTTCGTCTCGACCGAGCTCGCGACCGCGACGAAGGCCGCGCGCGCCGCCGCGTGGAAGGCGGAGGACAAGGGCCGCGAGCTCGCGAGCGCGCAGCAGGAGCTCGGCCAGCTCTCCGGCGGCGGCAACGTCACCGTGCACGACGTGCAGGTCGAGGTCGTCGGCGCGGCGCCGCGCGCGCTCGACGTCGAGTACTTCGTGCCCGGCACGGGTTGGGAGCCGCTGTACGACCTGCGCGCCGCGAGCGATCTGTCGAAGGCGCAGCTCGGCTACCGCGCGCGCGTCGTGCAGCAAAGCGGCGAGGACTGGAACGACGTCGGCGTCGCGCTCTCCACCGCGCAGCCGCAGAAGGGCGCGCAGGGCCCCGACGCGGAGCCGATCTGGCTCGCGGTCGCGGAGCAGGATCTCCACCGCGGACTCGGCTACCTCAGCGTCGAGAAGCGCAAGTCGGGCGCCGCTCGCCTCCGCGAGGAGCTGAAGGACCAGGAGTCCGACGACAAGGCCGGCGCGCCCGCGGAACGTCCGTTCGCGACCGTCGAGAGCCAGGGTCTCTCCGTGCGCTTCCAGCTCGCGCAGAAGGAGACGATCCTGTCGCGCGCCGAGCCGACCACCGTGCTCGTCGGCGCGGCGGAGCTCGCGATCGCGCCCGAGCGCTACTGCGTGCCCGCGCTCGACGCGACCGTGTGGCTGCGCGCAAAGGCGAAGAACACGAGCCCGTGGACGCTGCTCCCCGGCACCGCGGCGGTGTTCTTCGGCACCGACTACTTCGGCGACGCGCACATCGACACGATCCAGCCGGGACAGGAGCTCACGCTGCACCTCGGCGCGGATCCCGCGGTCACCGTGAAGCGCGAGCAGATCGAGGACCTCGTGAAGGAGCCCGGCTTCTTGTCGAGCCGCAAGTCGAAGCTCGACACGTGGCGCGTCCACCTGGAGAACCACGGCGGCGTCGGCGCGAACAAGGACGGCAGCGTCGACGTGATCGTGCGCGAGAGCCTGCCGAAGTCGCGCGACGACCGCGTCGAGGTCGAGCTGTCGAAGTCCGAACCCGCGCGCTCCACCGACGAGCGGTGGAAGCAGGACGAGAAGGACAAGGGTTTCCTGACGTGGGTGCTGCGCGTGCCGAAGAACGGGAAGCAGGACCTCGTGTGGCAGACGACGATCACGTACCCGAAGGACGTGCGGCTGATTCGTGAGTGACCTTGCGACGAGTCTCCCATGAAACCCTTTCTCCCCTTCCTCCTCCTCCCGCTCGTCGCCGCGCCCTCCCCGCGCTTTGCCGCTGAAGACAAGGACGTCGTCCAGGACTTCTCGAAGCCGCTCGCCGCGCCGTGGAGTGTCACGAGCAAGACGTGGAAGGTCGAGGGCGGCGAGCTGCGCGGTACGGGCGACGGCGCGCTCGACTACGCGGGCCCGCTCGGGCCCGACTTCACGCTGACCTTCCGCGCGAAGACGAGCGAGAAGGCGAACGTCGAGGTCAAGCTCTACGACGAGACGGGCGCGAAGGAGCTCTACACGTTCGCGTTCCTCGGGAAGTACCACTCGGTGCTCGACGGCGTGAAGAGCTGCATCCTGAAGGGAGAGCGCTTCGTGAACGTCGACCCGAAGACGTGGATCTATCCGGGCCGCACGTTCGACCTCGAGGTGCGGCGCGCGAAGGGTCAGCACCAGATGTTCGTGAACGGCGCGCTCGGGCCGTTCTTCGTGGACGAGGCGCCGCCGGGCGGGACACAGTTCCGCCTGAAGATCCTGGTGTCGTGCGAGGGCAAGGACGACGCGGTCGTGATCGACGACGTGAAGATCGTCGCGAAGAAGTGATGCGCGCCGCCGTCGCGATCGCGCTCACAGCGGCGGGCTGCGCGGCGACGGGCGCGCGCGCGCTCCCCGAGCCCCCCGACCCGCCCGCGCGCACCGAGTGGCACGCCGAGCCCGTGTTCGAAAAGGCGTGGAGCGCGAACGTCGTCGTCTACAACCACGCCGACGCGTCGCTCGCGCTCGGGCCCGCGCTCGCGCTGCTCCAGACGCAGTACGACTGGCTCGCCGAGTACACCTCGAGCGCACCGGGCCGCGTGATCGTGCACGTCGGCGCGCAGTACCCGTGCGGCTTCTCGATGTCCGGCGCCGACGGCGGGCCGCCCGAGCTGTTCCTCCAGGCGGGCTCGATCTTCGACAGCCAGGCGAACTACGCGCACGAGATGACGCACGGCTTCGCGTTCCACTGGGGCGCTCTCCCCCACTGGTTCGCCGAGTCGATCGCCGACGCCGCGTACGCCGACGCCGAGATCGCGCTGTGGAAGCGTCGCAAGGAGGCGCCGTTCCTCGCGACGTTCGATCGCATCGACCACCGGAGCTACGGGCTGATGCGGCTGCGCCTGCGGTACGGCGCCGGCTACTTCCCGCGCGTGTTCCGCCTGCTCGAGGCGCGCAAGGCCGAGCGCGAGCGCGCGCTCGCCTCCGGCGCGCCGCTCGAGACGAAGAACCGCTTCCTGCTCGCGCTCCTCTCCGAAGCGGCGGGCGAGGACCTCCTCCCGCTCTTCACGCGCGAGTTCGGCTTCGATCTACGCACGCGCGAGCGGCAGCGCGGGTACTGAGCTCGTCCCGCGCTCCATGGCAACAGCACGTGGTCGCGCGGGTGCCGAGCTCCGCCGCACGCGCACGTGGCCGCGCGGGCGTCGAGTCGGCCGCGCGCTCCGCCTCCTCGAGCGTCGACGAGCTTGAAATCGCGCACGGAGTCCGTACACCAATCCCCCATGTCCCTCCGTCGCCTTGTCTCCCTCCTCGCCCTCGCCTTCGTCGTCTCCGCGTGTGCGAGCACGCAACGCTCCGCGCTCGGCCCGACGGGCGCGAGCGGCACGCTCCTGATCGTCGGCGGCGGCCTCGATGACGACTCGCGGCCGATCTACGAGCGCTTCGTGGGGCTCGCGTCCGCGCGCGGCCCCGCGAACATCGTCGTGATGACCGCCGCGACCGGCCCGGAGGAGGTCGAGATCACCGACAAGACGGAATCGCTCCGCATCTGGGCGCCCGACGTGCCCGTGCGCGCGGTTCGGCGCGAGACGTCGACGCAGGAGACCGTCGCCGCGATCGACGCCGCGACGGCACTCCTCTTCACGGGCGGCGACCAGAAGCGCATCACCGCGCGCTACCGTCCGAACGACACAGACACGCCCGAATGGCTCGCGATGCGACGCCTGCTCGCGCGCGGCGGAGTCATCGCGGGCTGCAGCGCCGGCGACGCGATGATGGGCGAGGTCATGCTGCTCGGCGGCTCGAGCGCCGCGGCGCTCGGCGTCGCGCCGAAGGACGACGACCCGAAGGACCCGACGCCGCTCGGCCCGCGCGTCGCGCCGGGCATGCGCTTTCTCCCGTGGGCCGTCACCGACTCGCACTTCTTCGAGCGCGACCGCGTGGGACGGCTCGTCGTCGCGCTCGAAGCGAGCGGGAAGCGCCTCGGCCTCGGCGTCGGTGAAGACGGCTGCGTCGAGGTCGACCTCGCGACCGGCATGGTGCGCGGCGTCGGCGTGAGCGAGAGCCTGCTCGTCGACGTCGGACGCCTCGCGCGCGACGGCGCGCGCCGCACGCAGCTCCTCGCCTGCGTGATCCGCCAGGGCGACGAGCTCTCGCTCGTCGACCGCCTCGCGTCTCCGCCGCAGGCACTCCCCGCCGGGCTCGCGGGCGCCGTGCGCGACGTGCCGGTCGTCGAGCCGGGTCAGAACCGCCAGCTCGCGTCGTGGCGCATCTTCCGCACGGCGTCGCGCCCCGGAAACGGCGCGGAGCGACTCGCGCTCGAGGGGTGGGACGTGCTCGCGCTCCCCGCGGGGAACGGCGAGGTCGTGTTCGAGGTCGGGCCGCGCTGACCGCGGCGCGGACGGGACGCGCGGCCGCGGTGCCGCACCGTGCGCGCGGAGGAGCTCTTCCCGCAACGACTTGCGCGCGGGACGCGGCGCATGGCTTGAGCCGGGAAGCGCGCTCCCTATCGTCCCGCTCCGCTCCACGCCGAGGCAGGGACGCAGGTCGCGTCCACGGCGCGGAGCACGAGGGGGTTTCGAAGCGCGCGGCGCGGAGTCCGTCTCCCCTCGCGCGCGATCACGAGGGGGAATTCGTCATGCGCATCCCGAGCGCCAACGGTTGGGGTCTGTTCCTGCTCGGCGCGACGCTCGCGCTGGGTTTCGTCGTCGCGTCGAACGGCATCGGCAAAGCGCTCGTCGCGATGCGCCAGGACCAGGGCATCAAGGTCAAAGGCACCGCGAGCGAGGACATCGGCAGCACGCTCGGCAGCTGGTCGGGCTCGATCAAGGCGAAGGCGCCGACGATGGAGGCCGCGTACCAGGAGCTCGCGGGCGAGGTCGCGAAGCTGCGCGCGTTCGTCGTCGAGCGGAAGTTCGCTCCGACCGAGATCGAGCTTTCGTCGATCGGCACGAACGAGATCTACGCGACCGACAAGGACGGCCGCCGCACGAACGTCGTCGAGGCGTACGAGCTGTGCCAGTCGATGACCGTCGAGAGCCCGCGCGTCGCGGACGTCGAGACGCTGTCGCGCGAGGTGACGCAGCTCCTCCTCGAAGGCGTCGCGATCCAGTCGGGCTCGCCGTCCTTCCAGAACCAGGACATCGAGTCGATCAAGCTGCGCCTGCTCGAGAAGGCGACGCAGAACGGCTACCAACGCGCGCAGACGCTCGCCGCGGGCTCGGGCGGACGCGTGGGCAAGCTGCTCTCCGCGTCGCAGGGCGTCTTCCAGATCGTCCCGCGCGGCTCGACGGACGTCAGCGACTACGGCAACAACGACACGAGCGCGATCGAGAAGTCCGCGAAGGCGGTGGTGACGCTCGAGTTCGCGGTCGAGCGGTGATTCGGCCGCTCGCGCGCGGCGCGCGAGCAGTTCGTCGCACGCGCCACGAGGAGACCGCGTCGGGTCGGTACGCACCGGCCCGCGCGGCGCCTCCGCGTCGAAACGCGCCGAGGAACGCCGCGCGAGCCCCGGACCGCGCGCCGGCCCGCGCTACTTCGCCTCGCCCTCGAACTCGACCTTCCCGCCGAGTTCGAGGTCGATGACGAGCTCACGCTCCTCGTTCTGCACCGGGATCTTCTGCACGATCTGGAGCTTCGTCGTGACGTCGCCCGAGAGCTCGTACGAGACGAATTGGCCCGCCGTCGCGTCCCAGAGCAGTTCACCCTCGAGATCGAACTCGAAGGTCATCGAGACGACGCTCTCGTCCTCGTCCGGGCTCATGCTCGTCGACGCCTTGCACGCGAGCGCGATGCGCGCGAGCTTCATTCCGTCGACTTCCTTCTCGCCGTCGTAGGTGCACTCGACGTCGCCTTTCAGGTTGTCCTCGAAGCCCGAGTTCGAGTCCTTTTCCTTCCTCTCGTCCTTCACCTGGAAGGCGAACTTCCCGCCGGGCCCGAAGAGCTCCTTCACGTCCGCGAGCTCGAGCTTCCACGTGTCGCCCTTCGACACGGCCTTCTCGGGGAGGAGCTTGCGCAGGTCCATGTCCTCCTCGAGCCCCTTCAGGAGCTCCTCGTCGCCCTTGGAGTCCTTCCACTCCTTGTCGAACTGGTCCTTCTCGCCGTTCCAGCGGAAGAGGACGCTCTTCTTCTCGAGCGCGCTCTCCTTCTCCTTCTTCTCTTCCTTCGCCTCGGGCATCCCGACCATCTGGATGCGCGTCGTTTCGGTTTCGGTGAGCGCGTCGTACGTGCGCAGGAGGCGCGTCGGCCGCCCCTCGCCTACCTTCTCGTACTCGTCGACGACGTCCACCTTGGTCTCGAACTCGAGGTCGAAGACCGCGTTCTCGGTGAGCTCCGCGGGGAGCTCGCGCCCGCCGATCGACATCGTCATCGAGCGCTTCTCGAGCGCGATGTGCTGGTGGAACGACTTCTCGAGCTTCGTACCGTCCTTCGGCCCGAATGCGAGCGTGTCCGAGGCGGCAGGGGCGAAGGCGACGAGCGCGAAGAGAGCGAGGACGAGCTTCATGGGGACTCCGTGCGGTGCTCCGAGGACGATACGAAGCCGAGCAGGCTAAGGGCGCTTCGGTCGGAGCGCCACCCCGAGCGCGTAGAGGCTGCGTCCCGTGCCGCGCGAAGGCGTGTGAGCGGCGGCGAGCAGGCGGGGCTTCGCGTACGATCTTCGGTCACCGCTCATGCCCCGCGTCGCCCTCGTCCAGACCTACCACCCCTACACGCAGTTCACGCACGTCCACCCGCTGGGCGTGATGATGATCGCGGCCGTCGCGCGCGAGCGCGGGCACCGGGACGTGCACGTCCTCGACATGAAGGTCGAGGACTGGACCGTCGCGCAGTGCGCCGACGCGCTGGCGGAGCTCGCGCCCGACGTGATCGGCCTCAGCGCGATGACGTACGAGGCGGGCTGCATGCACGAGCTCGCGCGCGCGATGAAGGAGCGCCTTCCGCGCGCCGTGATCGTGTGCGGCGGCCCGCACCCGAGCGTCGCGGCGGACGACGTGCTGCAAGACAAAGCCGTCGACTTCGTCGTGCGCGGCGAGGGCGAGTTCACGTTCGCGGAGCTGCTCGACGGGCTCGCGCAGGGCCGCACGGAGTGGAGCGAGTGCGCGGGCCTCGGGTGGCGCGACGCGAGCGGCGTCGTCGTGCAGAACCCCGATCGGCCGCCGCCGTCGAAGCTGGACGAGCTCCCGTTCCCCGCGTGGGACCTGATCGACCACGCGAAGTACCACACGGTGCCGCGCGGCGGCGTCATCTACGCGCACAAGGAGTTCGCGACGATGTTCAGCTCGCGCGCGTGCCCGTGGCGCTGCACGTACTGTCACAACAGCTACGGGAAGACGTTCCGCGAGCGCAGCGCCGAGCACGTCCTCGCCGAGATCGAGCTCCTGGTCACGAAGTACGGCGTGAAGGAGCTCGTCTTCATGGACGACATCTTCAACTTCCGACCGGCGCGCGCGAAGGCGATCGCGCAGGGGATCATCGATCGCGGTTGGAAGCTCGCGCTGACGTTCCCGAACGGCTTCCGCGGCGACATCCTCGACGAGGAGCTCGTGGTGCTCTTGAAGAAGGCGGGCATGTACCGCTGCATGGTCGCGGTCGAGAGCGCGTCACCGCGGATGCAGAAGGTGATGCAGAAGAACCTGAAGATCGACAAGGTGAAGAAGATCGTCGACTTCATCGCGGAGCAGGGCGTGATGGTGCACGGCGCGTTCATGCTCGGGTTCCCGAGCGAGACCGAGGAAGAGATGGAAGCGACGATCGCGTGGGCCGCGGAGTCGAGCTTCCACACGGCGGCGTTCTTCCGCGTGATCCCGTTCAAGGGGACGGCGCTGTTCTCGCAAGTCGAGGAAGCGGGTCACGCGCTGCCGACGGATTGGTCGCGGTACGAGCCGTACCAGAGTGAGATCAATCTGTCGCAGGTGAGCGAGGAGCGCATTCTCGCGCTGCGAAAGAGCGCGTACCGGCGCTTCTACTTCAAGCCAAAGCGGCTGTGGCGGATCTTCAGCTTGATCCCGCGGAAGACGCACATGCTGCCGTACTTGACGCTGCTGTTCGCGCGGCGGGCGTATGCGCGCTGAGGCGCGCGAGCGCGCACTGCTCAGCGATCCCCACTACAGCTTGACATCCGGCCTGCGCTCGTACGCCGACCCGATGCGGCACAGCTGATCGAGCGCTTCGGAGAACAGCTCGAACAGCCGCTTGATGCGCTCGGCGTCCTTCTCGTGGCCGCTCCACACCATGCGGAGCTCGTCCGTGTTCTCGGGGAACTTCTTCCCGAACCACCCCTCGTCGTCCTCGACCGACAGCTGCACGTCCTTCTCCGCGAGCATCAGCGCGCGCAGCCTCTCGTTCGCGAGGAACGCGCGCACCTTCCGCTCGTCGCTCCCCCGGATCACGAACGCCGCGTCGAAGTCCGCCACGCCGATCGAGATGTCCTGCATCCCGAGAAACCGGCCCCACGAGCTGAAGAACGACTCGCGGTGCAGCCGCACACGCAACCCGTCCGCGTTCACGAACGGCGCGCGCATGCGACTCATCGGGATGTAGACCTTCCCCACCGGCACGACGTACGTGTCGAGCGTCAGCGTCCACTCGCCGTGGCGCACCTCGAGGCGCTCACCGCCCTTCCACGTGCCCTTCGTGTACTCGCCGCCGAGTTCCGTGCTCAGCTGCTTCCAGATCTCGGGGCGACTGTCGTGGAACCACTTCTTGAGGAGGCTCATCGGGGGGAGGCTTGGGTCGTTGGGGGCAGTTCGCGCCCGCGCGCGCGGTCGCGTCGCTCGAGCCTGAGCATCCACGCGCGCCTGCGACTTGCAAGAGAGGACGCGATGCGCGGGTGGATCGCCGAGGCGCGGGCCTACGCGGGCATCGCCGGCCACTTCACCCGAAATGCGGTGCCAGAGCACGTTTTCACCACGTCGCTGGCGATGCGCGCGATCGCCGGGGCGGTCGATGGACCTCCGCCATGCGACAGCTCCGGCCCCCTGCTCCCCAGGGGTCGAACCGCGCGCGAGCGGGCGATCTGCTGACAAAGTGCTCTGGCACCGTATTCTCCCCCCATGCGCCTACCGCTCCGATCCGACGTCTTCCGCCCGACCAAGATCCCTGCGCGCGCAACGCGTGCGGGGGCGAGCTTCCTTTTCCTCGCTGCCTTCGCGCTCCTTGCACCCGCGAGCGCCGGCGCGCAGCAGCCCGCGGAGCCCGTCGTCGCGGCCTCGACCGCGACCGAATCGCTGCGCTTCGCGTGCGAGTCCTTCCGCGCCGACAACGCGATCGTCGGGATGAGCGTCGCCGTGCTCGACCACGGCCGCGTCGTGTTCGCCGAGGCGTTCGGGCACGCGGATCGCGAGCGCGCGGTGCTCGCCACGCGCGACACGCTCTTCCGGCTCGGCTCGATTTCGAAGCCGGTCACGGCGACGATCGCGGCAGAGCTCGCCGACGAAGGGAAGCTCGACCTCGGCGCCGACCTGCGCCGCTACGCGCCCGACTTGAAGGAGCGCCTGCCCGCGATGACGCTCGCCGACGTGCTCTCGCACACCGCGGGCTTCCGCCACTATCGCCCCGACCGCGTCGACAACTCGACGACGCACCGCACCACGCACGAGGCGCTCGAGCTCTTCCTCGCCGATCCGCTGCTCTCCGCGCCGCGCGCGAAGTACTCGTACAGCACGCACGGCTACACGGTCGCCGTCGACGTCCTGGAGCACGTCACGGGCAAGACCTTCGTCGAGCTCGTCCGCGCGCGCGTGCGCGACCGTGTCGCGCCGACGCTCGACTGCGAGGTGCTCACGGACGCGAAGCCCGCGCGCAGCGCGCTCTACGAGAAGAAGGGGTCCGGGAAGGTGCTCCACCACGCCGTGCCCGAGGACAACTCCTGGAAGTACGGCGGCGGCGGCATGGAGTCGACGGCGCTCGACCTCGCGCGCTTCGCCGATGCGGTTCGGACGGCGAAGCTCGTCACCGCCGCCGGGCGCGACCGCATGTGGAGCGCGACGACGCTCGCCGACGGCTCGACGTCGAACTACGGCCTCGGCTGGCGCCTCGAGCCCCGGCTCGGCCGCGTGATGCACACCGGCTCGCAGCAAGGCGCGAACTCGGTGCTCGTGATCGACGGCAAGGAGGAGCGCGTCTTCGTCGTCATGACGAACACGCTCGGCACGAAGCCGCAGGAGCTCGTCCCGCGCTTGCGCGAGCTCGTCACGCGGGCCGCCGCGCCGCGCCCGGCGTCGCCGCGCTAGTCTCGCCGCACCGAGGGCCGCCGATCATGAGCGAGCAGAACGACCTCTTGTACGGCGCCTACGGCCGCTTCGCCGACGCCGCGCTCGCCCGCGTGCGTGCCGAGACGTTCGGGCGCGACATCGGCCAGAACAGCTGGATCACCGTCGACGAGTACGAGCGCTTCCTCGCGTGGCTCGAGCTCGAGCCCGATGCGCGCGTGCTCGAGGTCGCCTGCGGCTCGGGCGGACCCGCGCGACACCTCGCCGAGCACGCGCGCTGCCGGGTGATCGGGATCGATGCGCACTCGCAGGGCATCGAGACGGCGACCCGCTTGGCGCAGGCGTCCTCCGGCGCGGACCGCGTGCGGTTCGAGGTCGCCGACGTCGACCGCGCTCTGCCGTTCGAGGACGGCGCGTTCGACGCGATCGTCTGCATCGACGCGATCAACCACTTCAGGGACCGTGCGCACGTGTTCGCCGAGTGGCGCCGCGTGCTCCGCCCCGGCGGCCGCGCGGTCTTCACCGACCCGGTCGTCGTCACCGGCCCGGTCACGAATGCGGAGCTCGCGCAGCGCAGCTCGATCGGGTTCTTCCTGTTCGTGCCGCCCGGCGCGAACGAGCGGATGATCGACGCGGCCGGCCTGCGCCTCGTGCGCCAGGAAGACGCGACCGAGAACATCGCGCTCGTCTCCGGCCGCTGGCACGCCGCGCGCGAGCGCCACGCGGACGCGCTGCGCGCGCTCGAGGGCGAGGCGTCCTTCGTCGGGGTCCAGCAGTTCCTCGCGGTCGTGCACCGGCTGACGACGGAGCGGCGCCTGTCGCGCTTCGTCTACGTCGTCGAAGCGACCGCGCGCTGACGCCGAGCCACGCTCTCGACGCGCGGCTGGATCACGGCTCCACGAGAGCGCGAGCCCGCTCGGCACGTTCGCCATAACGCCGGTCGGCGCGGGGTGGAACGTCGCGTTCACGTCGCGGCCGTACACCTGCACGCAGCGCGCCGAACCCGCCGCGCTCAGATCGCCACCCGCCGCGGAGCGCGTCGAGACGCTCGGATCGCCGGGCGCGGGCACGCTTTCGGTTCCGCCCGATGCGGCCCGCGTGTCGACCCGCACGAGCCCGCCACCGCAGCGGCGCGCCGTTCGCGCCGCGGCCCCCCTCCCACCCGCAATTCACCGCGGAGCGCGCCTCCGGCCCTCCCCGCCACAGCGAAGAGGAAGTAGCCTCGTTCTCTTCGGCCGCCGCGAGACTGCCCCTTCAAGGCCACTCGGCTCGCGCCGCCGTCTCGTCCGTTTCAACGATCCATGGTGCCGCATGCTCGCACGCTGCTCGCTGACGCTCTCCATCGCGCTCGCCGCCTCCTTCCTCAGCGCTCCGCGGACGCAGGCGGAGGAACCCCGCGACCTCCCCAAGCCGACCTGGAGCACGTCCTCCGGCGGCGCGCGCCTGGAGCACGTCGAGCGCGGCCTCTCTGCGGTGGTCGATGGCGACGCGCTAACCGTCGTTTCGAGCCCAACCGTCGCGGGCGGTGACGCGCCCGCGGTCGTGCGCGTGTCGACGACGCGCTTCGGCCGTGTCGACGCGTCGAACCCCGTCGGCGCGGGTGCCCTCGAGTTCGGCGCCGCGCGCGTGGCGCTCGAGCGCGACGCGTTCACCGAGTGGTTCGAGGCCGCGGAGCACGGCATCGAGCAAGGTTGGACGATCCACGCGGCGCCCGAAGGACGCGGCGCGCTCTGGATCGGGCTCGCGTTCGAGGGGCTGCGTCCGAAGCTCGCGGAGGACGGACGCTCCGCCTTCCTCGTCGACGACGCGGGGCGCCATCGCCTGCGCTACTCGGGCCTGTTCGCGAAGGATGCGAACGGCGTCGAACTCGACGCGCGCCTGCGCCTCTCGAACGAAGGCCTCGGCATCGCGGTCGACGACGCGCGCGCTACCTACCCGATCCTCGTCGACCCGGTCCTCAGCGGCCTCGTGTGGACGTTCACGCCGAACAGCAGCAACGCGCGCCTGTCGGTCGGCTCTACCGCCGGCGACGTGAACGGCGACGGCTACGGCGATCTGATCGCGGCCTCGCCGACCCTCTCCCGCGCGTGGATCTTCCACGGTTCGGCGAGCGGACTCGCCACCACGCCGACGACGACGTTGAACAACCCTCCAAGTGCACCGGACTTCGGGACCCACACCACGTGCCTCGGCGACATCGACGGGGATGGATACGACGACGTCGCCGTCGGCGCGCCCAGCGCGAGCATCGGGAGTTCGAGCGAGGGCGCCGTGTTCGTCTACCGCGGCTCGGCGACGGGCGTGATCACGACGCCGCACTGGACGCTGACGGGCGGCGGTTCGAACCGCCGCCGCGGCATCGTGCAGTACGCCGGCGACGTGAACGGGGACGGGCGCGACGACGTCCTCGTCGGCGAGGATCGCACCGGTACGGCCGCGACGGCCGTGCTCTACGCGGGCTCGACGTCGGCCCTGCCCGGCGCGCCGATCTGGACCGTCTCGTTGAGCTCGATTCCCTCCTCCGGGATGAACCGGATCGGAGCGATCTCCGGCGCGGGCGACGTGAACGCCGACGGGTTCGACGACCTGTTGCTCGGCCTACCGGCGGCCGCGTCGAGCGGCGTCAACCCGCGCGTCCTCCTGTTCCTCGGCAACGCGACGGGCGCTGCGACGTCGCCCGTGTGGCAGGTGCAGGCGAACACGGGGCCGAGCCACGAGACGTTCGGCAGCTGCGTGCGACCGCTCGGCGACCTGCAGGGAGACGGGTACGCGGACTTCTGCGTCGGCGATCCGAGCCCGCAGACGCTGCGGATCTACCTCGGCAACGCCTCGGGCTCTCCGACCCTGCTGGGTGGCCCGGGCTGGTCCGACGGCTTCGGCCCGATCACCGCCGGCGACGTCGACGGGGATGGACTGCCGGACTTCGTCGCGGCCATCGTTTCGGCCGGCGGCGGCTCGAACGCGCAGCTCTACCGCGGGTCGCCCTCGGGGTTCATCGGCTCGCCCACGACGATCATCGGGCCCGGAGGCTCGGCCCAGTTCGGCACGCAGGCGGGCGCCGCGGGTGACGTCAACGGCGACGGACGCGCTGACGTGTTCGTGACCGCGCCGCGCTACTCGGACAGTCACACGGACGAGGGCGGGATCTTCGTCTACTTCGGCGAGCCGACGCTGCCGCCCCTGCTCGTGCCGACCACGGGGACGACGGCGCTCGCCGGATCGGGCGCGGCGCGCTTCGGGAGCTCGATCTCGATGAACGGCGACGTGAACGGCGACGGACGCTCCGACTTGCTCGTCGGTGCGCCGTCGAGCGATGCGGGCGGCCTCGATTCGGGCTCGGTCGCATTGCACCGCGCGGGACTCGCGGGCCTCGAGTCCGTCGCGGGGTGGAGCTTCCCCACGAGCCCCACGGGCTTCGCGGGGCACGAAATCGGCGCGTCGGCCGCGCTCGCCGGCGACGTGAACAACGATGGCTTCGGAGACGTGCTCGTCGGAGCGCCCGGGACGTCGAACGGCCAAGCGAACGAAGGCCGCGCGTACCTGTTCTACGGCAATGCGAGTGGCGCGCCGTCGACGCTGTCCGGCCAGTTCTGGTTCTTCGAGAGCAACGAGCTCGACGCCGAGGTCGGTCGCAGCGTCGCGAGCGCGGGCGACGTCAACGGCGACGGCTACGTCGACGTCCTCGTCGGCGCTCCGGGGCGCCATCTGGCGGACCTGAACCGCGGCGCCGTCTTCGTCTTCCACGGCTCCGCGACGGGGCTCCCGACGACGCCGAGCCTCGTGCTCTCAGGCCCGCTGGGCGACACGCGGTTCGGCGCCGCCGTCGCGTGCGCGGGCGACGTGAACCGCGACGGATATTCGGACGTGATCGTCGGAGCGCCGAATGCGGACGACGGCGCCGTCCCCGACGCCGGTGCGGCGTACTTGTTCGTCGGTTCCGCGACAGGTCTCATCCCGACGCCGGCGTCGATCGGACGCGGCGCGGGGCCGAACGCTGCCTTCGGAGCGGCGCTGGCGAGCGCGGGCGACGTCGATCGCGACGGCTACGCGGACCTCGTCGTCGGCGCGCCGTTCCACCAAGCGGCCGCGCCGACGGGCGGCGGTCGCGTCACCGTGCACCGCGGCGGGAGTGGCCCGGCACCCGACGTCTTCGCCACGACGCTGCGGACGTTCGACGGCGGCCAGGCCAATGCGGAGTTCGGCGCCTCGGTCGGCGGCATCGGCGACCTCGATGCAGACGGGTACTCGGACCTCGTCCTCGCCGCGCCGCGTCACGACGGGGTCGGTGCCGACTCCGGCCGACTCCTCGTCTACCTCGGGAGCTCGACGGGACCCGCCGCGGCCGCGACGCAGACGCTCGCCGGCGGCGCCACAGGCGTCCAACTCGGCGGCTCGGTCGCCACGGCGGGCGACTGGAACGGCGACGGGTTTAGCGACCTCGTGGCCGCGCAGCCGGGCCTGAACGGCAACGACGGCGGCTGCTTGATCTACATCGGTTCGACGACGAACGGCTACGTCCCGCGCGTGCAGCAACGGCGCGTGTCGGCGAGCACGGCCCTCGATCGTCTGTGCCTCGTCGATTCGACCGTGAGCCTCTACCTCGACTCCACGCCGCGGTCGTTCTCGAACCTCGCGGCGACGGTCGCGGGACGCGAACGCGTCGGCCTCGAGTGGGAGCTCAAGGATCTCGTCCTCTCCCTGGACGGCTCGCAGATCGCGCGCGGCCCGCAGGTCGACTCGGGCCCGCTCGCCGGCGCGCCGGTGCTGCACGAGCTCGCGAGCGGGCTCGTCACCGGACGCGGGTACAGCTGGCGATCGCGCCAACGCACGGGCAACCCCTATTTCGCCCACACTCCGTGGCGAGCGCTGCAGGGCAACGGGCTCCTCGAGAAGAAGCTCGGCACCGGCTTCGACTGCAACGGCAACGGGATCGAGGACGGCGCCGAGACCGCTGCGAACCCCGCGCTCGACTGCAACGGGAACCACGTGCCCGACACGTGCGACATCGCGACGGGCGCCGATCCCGACTGCGACAACGACGGCGTCCCGAACTCGTGCGAGCTCTTCGCCAACGACTGCGACGGCGACGAGCTCCCCGACGATTGCGAGCTCGCCACGGGCGGACCGGACTGCAACGGCAACCTCGTGCTCGACGGCTGCGATATCGCGGGCGGTGCGAGCCTCGACGCGAATGGGGACCAGGTCCCCGACGAGTGCGAGTTCCTCCCCTACTGTTTCGGCGACGGAACCGGCAGCGCGTGTCCGTGCGCGAACTTCGGCGCGGCCGGGAGAGGCTGCGCGAACTCGGTCAACGCAGCGGGGGCCGTGCTCACGGTCACCGGCGTGCCGCAGATCTTCGGCGACACGATCGTGCTGCATGGCGCCGGCATGCCGAACTCCGTCAGCCCCTCGGCGATCTACCTGCAAGGGACGCTGCGCGACAACGGCGGCCTCGGCACGCCGCTCAACGATGGCTTGCGGTGCGTCACGGGCTCGCTCGTGCGCCTCGGCACCAAGCCCAACAGCGGTGGCGCCTCGCAGTACCCCGACGTCGGCAACCCGAGCGTGTCCGTGCGCGGCGCTGTCCCGAGCGGCGGCGGCACGTATCACTATCAGGTCTTCTACCGCAATGCCGCCGCGGCGTTCTGTCCGCCGGGCACGGCGAACTGGACGAACGCCATCTCGATCGTTTGGCGTCCTTGACGGACTCCGTCGATCGTCAGCAGCACTTCCCGCCCGGGCTGCACGCCGACGGCTTGGGCGGGAGCTCCTGCGCGCGCTGCTTCGAGTCGCGCGGATCACGCAGCGGCTCGCCCGTGCACGTGAACGGCTTCGCTTGCGCGAGCGGGATGTCCTCGGTCGGCGGGATCGCGAGGATCGAGCTCGCGTACGGCTCGCGCGTGTAGATGCCGAACGTCTTGTCGCACACCGCCATGCGCTCCCCGCGGCACAGCACGTGGCCGTCGTCGTCCGTGACGCTCTTCCACGGGCCCATGTACACGACCGCCTGCTTGCGCTCGAGGCATGGGCCGTCCTTGCCGACGAACGCCTCGACGGTCAGCGAGCGGAACTCGATCCCCTCGACGACGCGCCACGGCGTCGCGTCGCGCGCCAGGATGCGGATCCCGTGGAAGCCCGCGGCCTCGAACGCCTTCAGGAACTCGTCCTCGCGCAGCGCACCCGAGATGCAGCCCGACCACAGGTCCGCGTCGGCCGCGAGGTGCGCCGGGATGGGCTCGTCGCTCGTGATGTCCGAGATCACCGCGCGACCGCCGCGCTTCAACACGCGCCGGATCTCGCGGAAGAGCTCCGGCTTCTGGTCCGCGCGCACGAGGTTGAGCACGCAGTTGCTGACGACGACGTCGACGGACGCGGTCGGGACGAGCGGGCGCTCGCGCTTCTGGCCCGCGATCCAGCTCTCCAACGCCGCGAGTTCCTCGCTCGTGCGCACGGGGTGGCGCGCGAGGTGGTCCTCGAGCAGCTCGAGGTCGAGCGCCAGGTCCTGGATGCGGCCTTTCCGGAACTCGACGTTCTGGTAGCCGATCGCGTCGCCGACGGTCTTTCGGTGCTTGCGCGCGAGCGCGAGCATCGCGTCGTTCATGTCGACGCCGATGACGCGCCCTTTCGGCCCGACGACCTGCGACGCGATGTACGCGATCTTCCCAGCACCGCTGCCGAGGTCGAGCACGGTCTCGCCCGCGCGCAGGTGCTGGGACGGATCGCCGCAGCCGTAGTCGCGCTCGAGAATCTCCTTCGGCAGCACCGCGAGCCAGCGCGGGTCGTACGTGACGGGGCAGCAAAGCGCGGCTTCGGTCGCCTCGGCGGCCTTGGCGTAGCGTTCGCGGACGTGGAATTCGACGTCGTTCGACATGGGGATCCTCTGGGATGCAACGGCCTTCGAGAAGGTACACTCGCGCCCCCGGATCTTCATCGCTCGCACGTGCGCATTCCGAGCGCGCCGAGATCGCAGCCGAACTCCGACGTGAACGACTCCACCGCCTCGAAGCCGCACTCCGTACGCACGATCCCCGTCGCCGACCTCGACGACCCGCGCGTCGCGCCGTTCCGCGCGCTGCGCGAGCGCGAACTGCGCACCTTCGCCGACGCGCGCGAGCGCGGGTGGTTCATCGCGGAGGGCAAGCTCGTGTTCGAGCGCTTGCTCGAATCGCGCTTTCGCACCGTCGCGGTCTTCGTCGACGAGAAGCGGGTCGACGAGATCCGGCCCGCGCTCGCGCGGCTCCCGGCCGAGACGCCGATCTACACGGCGCCGATCGAGCTCCACGCGCGGATCAGCGGCGCGAAGTTCCACCAGGGGCTCCTGGCGCTCGGAGAGAGCGGCCCCGCGCTCGACGCGCGCGCCGTGATCGAGCGCGCGGAGTGCCTCGTCGTGCTCGAGGGCCTCGTGAACCACGACAACCTCGGCGCGGTGTTTCGCAACGTCGCGGCGCTGGCGGGCGAGAAAGGTGCGGTCTTGCTCGATCCGACGAGCGTCGACCCGCTCTACCGCAAATCGATCCGCGTCTCGATGGGCTGGGCGCTGCACGTGCCGTTCGCGCGGCTTGCGCCGTGGCCCGACGCGTTGGAGCTCGTGAAGGCCGCCGGCTTCCACACGCTCGCGCTGACGCCGCGCGAAGGCGCCGTCGACATCGACCGCGTCGCGTCGATGCGCTATCCGCGCGTCGCGCTGCTCGTCGGCGCGGAGGATCCGGGGTTGTCGGAGAAAGCGCTCGCGGCCGCCGCCGTGCGCGTGAAGATCCCGATCACGCGCGGTGTCGATTCGATCAACCTGGCGGCGGCGACGGCGATCGCGTTGCATCGGCTTGCGCGGCCGGACTGAGCGAGCGATTTCGCGCGATTGAGAGGCGTCGGCCCCGGATGCCAGGCGGACCTTTGGGAGTCCGGCCTCCGAACCTTCGCCTCCCACGTAAGGAGCGGAGCTGGAATCCCGCGTCGAGGGTCCTTTCCCATATCAGGACTTCCGGCGAGGATCCGGTCCGAAGGCGGCTTTTTCTTTGGAGAGAGAGAGAGAGAGAGAGATCGAGGACATGCGCTCGCACGCAGAACTGAGGAGTTGGACTCGATCGCTGATCTTGGCCGGAGCCGTGGGTGCCGTCGGCGTCCTGATCTGGCTCGGGTTCACTCGACTCACCGCCGTAGACCGCGCCGATCGGGATCCGCTCCACGAGACCGCGTCCGTTTCAGGTCCCAGAGTTACGCCCTCGGTTGTGCTTTCGGAGGAACACCGGTCTCCCGCGAGTTCGACCGTGGTTCCCCCCGAATTGCCGAAAGACGCCGAGGCCACGGAGTTGCGCCCCGGGCTCGCGGAGTTCATCGCGAAGCTCGGAAGCGGAGAAAAGAACCGGTTGCAGCTCCAGGGTGAAACCCCGGAGCAGTACTACGATTACTGCAAGAAGAGCAATGCCCTACTGACGTTCGGCGAGGGCTGCTTGGCCTATCGTTTGGCACGCGGCGGTCGCAGCTTCGGACCCATGGAGCCGCAAGAACTCGTGGACTCCCTCGAGCGTCGTTGCAAGCACCTTGGGCTTTCACTGTCCGACTCGCAGGAGCAGTTGGTGCGCGCGATCCTCGCTCGCTTTCACGCGCGCTTCCAGGAGGAGTACATCGCCTTGCACGATGCGCAAGGCCTGCGCTTTCCCCCGTCACGGAAGTTCTCGGACATGCTCCCCTACTTTGATCAGGAGCTTCAGTTTTGGCGCCTACTCGACGCGACGGTCACGACGATCTCACCTGAGTCCGATCTGCGGGCTGCCATCGACGCTCCCAGTGGTACTTCGGCGCTATTTTGCCTCGACACCTTCGTGATGCCCACCGATGGCGCACATCCGCGCTGATCGGCTCTCTGGCGTCTGGTTCTGTTCCGGTGCTTCCAACCGGAGAAGGAGTGGGAAGATGCGTTCCTTGTCCCTGTTCGTCCTCGCCTCGACGCTCGTCGCCGGCGTCGAGCTCCGCGCCGCCTGGGGTGCGCGCTCGACTCCAACCCCACTGACCTCCGTCCCGCAGTGGACGGGAGGCTTCAACCAGAAGGGCGAGTGCACGAATCCCGTGCGGTGCAATCGCTACAAGTTCGAGCCTCCCACATCGTACTGCCACTACTGCTCGAACCTCTCTTCGAACCCGTATCGCTGCAACGCCTCGAGCCTCTTCCTCTGCCCCGACTACTCGACCGGCGGCACCGCCTGCGGGGACGAGATGATCTGCGAGTACGACCCCAACCATCCGGAACTGGGCTGCGACTGGTTCACGTGCACACCGAACGGGTACTGCACGGAGGTCGACTGCCAGTGACTTGGTGAGGATGCTCCGGCCCGCCGAGATCTTCCCGGTCGCGGCGGGCTTGCACTTCTTGTCGCGAAGGGCCTTGGCTCCATGCTTTCCACACCCACTCTCCTGTTCGCCCTGCTCGTCAGTCAGATTTCAGGTCCCGAAGACCACCTCGATCGACTGCGGAGTTCCTTGCGCGACGCAGACGCCCGCCTGGATCGGTTCGAGGGCATCTACGAACTCCACTCACGGACCTACTCCGCACAGTCCTGGCCCGTCGACGACGCGTCGCTCATGCGGCAGCGCCCGACCCACGAAGACACCTACACGTGTTGCTACGCTCGCTTCGGCGAGCGAGTTTACTGGGAGTGTCGCTCCAAGACGCGAGCGAGGAACCACTTCGTCGGCTGGACGGACGGAGAGCACTGGTTTCGCTACCAGCCGGCGGACGCGATCGGGGACATCACCGAGGGAGGACCGGAGCTGTCGAGTTGGATGCCGACGCGGTTCTATGCCGAGCTCGACGGCACATCCTGGCTGGATCTGTTGCGTTCCGCGCAGGTCGAACTCGTCTCCAATCCTCTGGACGACACCAAGGGACGCACGTCGGTCGTCGTTCATGGCACGCCGAAAGGTGCCTGGATCAACGTCGACGTCACGTTCCGTGACGATTTCGGATCCCGCCCCGAGCGCGTCGTGCGCCGGACCGACACCACGGCGACCAACGAGTACGTCCTCGACCGGATCTTGACCACGGAAGGCGGCTGCGTCCTCCCGGCGGACTTCCGACACTGGACTCTCCACTACGCGAAGGGTGCACAGCCGCCTCAACTCGAAAGTGTGTCCGTCGTCGAGTGCACGCTTGTTTCGCACTCCACCGACCTGCGACGACTCGAGCGCCTGACATCGCTCGGTTTTCCCGGTGGAACCCAGGTCACGAACACCTTCACCGAAGAGGTTCGCTACGTCGCCGAATCGATCGACTCCGTCGTCGAGCAGTGGACGGCTGGATTGCCGGGAGCAGCGGCGACGAAGCCTGACAACGCGTACCCCTGGTACACGGGTTCGAATGCCGTGTCCCATGGAGACGCGCGAACCATCGATGCGGCAGAGGCTGAGCAGCGGACGCATCTGCTCTGCGGCCCTCTCGCCGTGGCTGGACTGCTTCGACTACGACGACACGGTGAAGGAGGGGAGCGTTCGCTCTCGTTCGAGTCGATCGTTTCCGCCTGCGAAAGCGATGAGAAGGGAACGGAGTTGAAGAAGTTGCTCGACGGTGCCCGCTCCGTTGGGGCGGACCTGGTCCCCTTCGACTTCCCGGACAAGAAGGTGCCTGAGTGCACGTCCCCAATGGTCTTCCTGCTTTCCGACGAAGGGGGTGGGAATCACTACGCGCTGGCCGCGCCAGCGTCCCGACCCGGTGGACCTCAGGGATACGCGCTGTGCGAGTTCCCGGCAGGCCAGGCCTGGCTGAGCACGGGTGCCGAAGTACCGAGGTGGACGGGACTCGCTCTGGTGCCCACCGACGAGCCCATGCTGGCGCGGTGGACTGACGAGCATAGTTCTGCGATCTGGCGAGGCTGGCTCGGTCTCGGCGCGGCGGGATTCGCCGTCGTCGGGGTCTTCCTGATGTACCGTCTCAGATCTCGCCGTCGTTCGTCGGAAGGGATGGGTCCGGTGGCCGGCATTCTCATCTTGGCGCTATCCGCGACCGACACCGCATGTGCTCGCTCCAGTTCGGCATCCGACTCGGTGACAGACTCGAATGCCGACCTCGTCGCACTCCTTCACTTCGATTCGCCGGACTTCGATTTCGGTCCGATGCAACTGCGGGTCACGACGGGTCGGATCCTCGGCTTGAACAACTCCGCGGAACGGCCCTTCACGATCGATCGCGTGCAGACGGGATGCAGTTGCGCAGTGGTCGCGGACATGGCGGGGAGGGTTCTGCCTGCTTTGGGTCGAACGGATCTGCCCCTTTCGTGGGGCATCCACCGCCGCACGGATACGAGCCAAGAGGTCGTCGTGGAAGGACACTACCCCGGTCAGGAGTTGCGCTCGATTCGTGCCCTAGTTCGGATCCATGGGCACGTCGTCGGAGACGTTCGTTGCGAACCACCTCGGCTCCGCATCGTTCACTCCGATGAGATGGGATGGCCGACGCGCCGGATCGAAATCCACCACGCTCGCGCACAGGGCGAGGCTGAACTTCACATCGCTTCGGTCGAGAGCTCGTCGGAGGACTTGAAGGTGCAGTTGCTACCCAAATCCCATCGAATGATGCCGAATGGCGACGACCTGTGGACCCAGGGACTCCAAGTGAGTTGCCTGACCTCACACCCGCTCGCATGCAGCATCGAGGCGGTGGTTCGAATCGTAGTAGACAGCCCGTCTCAGCAGACTCTTGAGGTCCCCGTCTCGATCGTTCCGTGAGCACCAGTTTCGGGTGCGCAGTTGTCATCGAGATGTGGGCCACATCCAGAGGCGCCGCGGTGCGGGAGGATCCGCATCGCCGAGAACGCTTGTTTGCTCATCCTCGCCGCGGCGACGGCGATGGCGCTGCATCGGCTGGCGCAGTTGAACTGGACGCCGCGCGCTCGTCCACGATCCGCCCGTCCTCCCCGAGCCGCAGCACCCGCGTCGTCCCCGCCAGACGATCGAGGTGGTGCGTCACGATCAGCGTCGTCCGTCCGCGCGACAGCTCGCCGAGCGCGCGCCGCACGTCCTCGTCCGCGCGCGCGTCGAGCGCGCTCGTCGCTTCGTCCAGCACCAGGATCTTCGGATCGCGCAGGAGCGCGCGCGCGATCGCGATGCGCTGGCGCTGGCCGGCCGAGAGCTGCGCGCCGCGCTCCCCCACGACCGTGTCGAGCCCGCGCGCTTCCTTCGGCAGCATCGTGTCGACGCCGCTCGCGCGCGCGGCGGCCTCGACTTCCGTGTCGCTCGCCCCCGCGCGGCCGTAGCGCACGTTCTCGCGCACCGTGTCGTGGAACAGGAAAACATCCTGTGACACGACCGCCATCTCGCGGCGTAAGGCGCTCGCGCGCACCGCGCGCAGGTCCTGCCCGTCGATCGTCACGCGCCCCGACTGCGGGTCGAGGAAGCGGAACAAGAGGTCGACGATCGTCGACTTCCCCGCGCCGCTCGGGCCGACGAGCGCCACGGTCTCGCCCGCTTCGACGCGGAACGACACGCCCTCGAGCAGCGGCACGCTCGCCACGTGACGGAAACGCACGTCCTCGAACGCGATCACGCCGCGCACGGCGGCCGGGAGCGGCGCGCGCTCGTCCTCGTCGACGCCGGCTGGTGCTTCGAAGAGCTCGCGCACGCGCGCGAGGCTCACGCGCACCTGCGCGAGCTCCAGGTACGCGTCGACCAGGCCCATCAACGGCGCGAACACGAGCCCCACGTACATCGAAAGCGCGATGAGCTCGCCGAGCTCGAGCTCGCCCCGGATCACGCGCGCCCCGCCGACCGCGTACACGACCACGGTCGAGATCACCGTGCAGAAGCGCGGCAGACCGCTCGCCCACGCGTTCGTCCACTGGAAGGCGAGGCTCGTGCGGATCAGCGCGTGCCCGCGCTCGACGAGCTTCGCGAGCTCGCGCCGCTCGCGGCCGAACGAGCGCACGGTGCGCTGGCCGACGAGCGTCTCGTTCACGGTCGTCGCGAGCTCGCCTGACTGCGTTCGCAGCGAGCGCGTCAGGCCCTCGATGCGCCCGCGGTAGAGCCGCGCGACGAGCATCGCGATCGGGAACGAGCTCACGGCGAGCAGGAACAGCTCCCAGTCGTACGCGAGCCCGAGGATCGACACGCCGACCACGGTCAGCGCGCTCGTCGCGAGCGACGGCAAGGTCGAGGTCGCGAACTCCTGCACCTGCGCGAGATCGCGGTTGAAGCGGACGACGAGCTCGCCATAGCGCGCGCCGGCGAAGAACGACAGCGACAGCGTCTGGAGTCGCGCGAGGAACTCGCGCCGCAGGTCGAGCAGCACGCGCGACGAGAGCGCCGTGTAGACCTGTCCCTGCGCGAGGCTGATCCCGAAACGCACCGCCGCGACGCCCAGGAACGCCGCCGCGATCCCCCACAAGAGGTCGGGGCGCCGCGCCAGGATCACGCGATCGACGAGCGCCTGCACGAGGTACGGGTTCGCGAGGCCGAGGACGGCGTTCAGGACGAGCAGCGCGGCGACGAGAGCGAGACCGCCGCCGCGTCGCGCGAGCAACGCGCGGAGCGCGAACGGGCGCTTGCCGCCCTTCGATGCGCGCGCTCGAGACGCGTCGTCGTCGCGATCGCGCTCCGCCGCACGCGGCGCGTCGGACGGGCTCGTGGGGCTCACGCTCGACGCGCTCCTCGTCGTCGCGAGCGCTCGGGGCGCGCGCACGTCCTGGCTTCGGCCCGATCGTCCACGGCCTGACCCTCTTCGAGCCCACCAGCCTTGTCAACGACGAGGTCCGCCCTATCATCGCGCACGATGAGCTGGCGCCTCCCCCCGGCGGCCGGCGTCGCGCTCCTGGCGGCGTCGCTCGCTTTGTCGGCCACCGCGATCCGGGGCCGGGACGAATCCACACGGGGCGCCGGGCACGAGCTCGAAGCTCGCGCGAGCGCGCAAGCGACACAGGGCACTCCGCCCGCGACGCCTCCCCCGAGCTCACCGAACAGCGCGCCGGCCCAGAGCACCGCGCCCGCGGCCCCAGCAGAGAGCGCGGCTCCCGCGCAAGGCCAAGCCGCACCCGCGCCGAGCACGGCGCCCGCGGCCGCTCCGCAGACGCCCGGTGCCGACGCACCGAACGCCGCGCGCGGCGGCGACGCCGACAAGAAGAAGGACGACAAGAAGGACGAGAAGCCGCGCAAGGGTCTCCCCGTCACCGAGCCCTTGATCCTCGCGAAGTGCGCCGGCTGCCACTTCGACCTCGGCGAGAAGAAGCTCTCGCGCATCTCGTTCCTGCGCAAGACGCCGGAGGCGTGGGAGCTCTCCGTCAAGCGCATGCTGCGCATGCAGAACGTGCAGCTCACGCCCGACGAAGCGAAGCAGATCGTGCGCTACCTCGCGAACGACCACGGGCTCGCGCGCGGCGAGGCGCAAAGGGCGATGTACGAAGTCGAGCGCCGCATCCACTGGTCCGAGGCGGAGGCCGACAAGGACCTGCGCTCGACGTGCGGCGAGTGCCACACGCTGGGCCGCGTGCTCTCCGAACGCCGCGACGCCGACGAGTGGAAGCTGCTCAAGGCGACGCACCTCGCGTTCTTCCCGCTCGCGCAGTGGCAGGCGTTCGCGGGCGACGGCGGCGGCTTCGAAGGGATCGACTGGGAGTCGATGAGCGAGAGCGAGGCGGAAGCCGAGTTCGAGCGCCGCCGCAGCGAGAAGCGCGCGGACCGCGCGGACAAGGTGCTCGACAAGCTCGCGAAGGACCTGCCGCTCTTCACGCCCGAGTGGGACCATTGGAGCGTCAACCGTCGCACCGTGCCGCTTGCCGGCGCGTGGGACGTGACCGGCCACGAGGTCGGCCGCGGCGACGTGCGCGGCGTGCTCGCGATCACCGCGACGGGCAAGGACGAGTACACGACGGAGTGGACGCTCTCGGTCGGCGGCGCCGCCGAACTCGTGCGCAAGGGCAAGGGCGTGCTCTACGCCGGGTTCCAGTGGCGCGGGAAGACCGAGACGACGTCGGCGGGCGAGGAGCCCGAGCTGCGGGAAGCGCTGCTGCTCTCCGAGGACTGGAACGAGCTGCGCGGCCGCCTCTTCACCGGTGAGTACAGCGAGGTCGGCCTCGACGTCACGCTGCGCCGGCGCACGGCGCTGACCGGCATCGCCTCGATCGACGACGCGGCGGTCGCGATCCCGTCGTCTGCGCGCGTGCTCGACGTCCGCGGCAGCGGCTTCCCGGCGGCCCTCGCGGCCGCCGACTTCCACGCCGGCGAAGGCGTGACGATCACGGCCGCCGAGCGCGTCGACGACGGCCACGTTCGGCTGACCGTCGACGTCGACCGCAAGGCGAAGCGCGGCGCGCGCGAGCTCTCGTTCCGCGCCGTCCGCGGCGACGCCCGGGTCGTGCTCTACGACTCGATCGATTGGATTCGAGTCGCGCCCGAGCTCGGCCTCGCGCGCGTCGGGGGCAAGATGCGCCCGCCGCAGACCGAGCGCTTCGAGGCGGTCGCGATGAACCGCGGCGAGGACGACGAGCTCTACACGGCCGACGACTACGCGGTGAAGGTCGTGCCCGCGACGTGGACGATCGAGGAGTTCCCCGTGCGCGAGAACGACGACGACGCGCAGTTCGTCGGCGCGATCGACGCGCGCACCGGGCGCTTCACGCCGGCCCTCGACGGCCCGAACCCCGCGCGGCGCTGGTCGGCGAACAACATCGGCGAGGTCTACGTCGTCGCGACGTGCCGCCTCGCGACGCGCGAGACGCCCGTGAAGCCGAAGCCCGCCAAGAAGGCGGAGGCGAAGCCGGAGGGCGGCCAGGACGCCGCGCCGCCCGCGGCCGAAGCGCCGAAGGAAGACGACGCTCCGATTCGCATCGTCGAGAAGGAGTTCCGCTCGCACGGACGCCTGCTCGTGATGGTCCCGCTCTACATCGACTGGAACCGGTTCCAGTGGGACAAGCGATGAGCGCGCACGGAGTCGAACCGCGCGCCGCCGCTCGGCGCCCGGCGGCGCGCGCCCGCACCGCTCGCTGGCCGAAGCGCGACACGACGAGCGGCCGTCGCGCGACCGACAGGCGCACGCTCTCGAGGACGCGCGCGTGAACTACTCGGCGTCTCCGTTCCATCGCTTCGAGTCGGACGGCGCGTCCTTCGTCTACGCGGGCCGTTCCGCCGCGATCGTCGCGCTCGACGCGGCCTCGAGCGCGGTGCTCGAGCACTTCACACGCCCCGGCGGCGCCGACCTCGACGCGTGGACGGCCTCGATCCGCGCGCACGCCGACGCGACCGCGCTGCGCGAGGCGTTCGGCGAGCTCGTCTCCGTCGGGCTGCTCGGTCCGACGGGCGAGGTCCCCGCCGCCGCGGAGACGCTGCCGCCGATGCCGTTCCCGGTGTCGACGCTCGTGCTCAACGTCACGAACAAGTGCAACCTGTCCTGCACGTACTGCTACGAGTACGGCCAGGACAAGATCACCGACGTCGGCGCCAAGAAGGCGCCGCGCATGTCGCTCGAGACCGCGACGAAGTCGATCGAGCTCCTCTTCGCCGAGTCCGCGGGCCAGCGCGAGGTCAGCGTCACGTTCTTCGGCGGCGAGACGCTGCTCAACTTCGACGTGATCCGCGGCGCGGTCGAGCACGCGGAGGCGCGCGCCCGCGAGAGCCGGAAGCGCGTCTCCTTCGCGCTCACGACGAACGCGACGCTGCTCACCGACGAGATCATCGCGTTCCTCGCCGCGCACCGTTTCGGCGTCAACGTCTCGATCGACGGCGCGCGCGCCGACCAGGACCGCCACCGCGTCTTCCAGAGCGGCAAGGGCAGCTACGACGTGGTCGTGCCGCGCATCCTGAAGCTCCTCGCCGCGATGCCGCGCGCGAAGGACGGCGGGCGCCCCGTCGGCGCGCGCGTGACGCTGACGAAGGGTCTCGCCGACGTCGTCGAGACGTTCCGGCACCTGACGCAGGACCTCAGCTTCGAAAGCGTCGGCTTCGCGCCCGTCACGAGCGCCGAGGACCGCGAGTGGGCGCTCGTCGCGAGCGGAGCGACCGCCGGCGGCGACATGGGCCGCGTGCTCGAGGGCTTCCGCGCGCTCGCGAAGGACTACGTGGCGGCGGCGCTGCGGAACGAGTCGCACGGCTTCTCGAACCTGAACGACCTGCTCGGCGAGCTCCACCGCGGCACGAACAAGGCGCACCCGTGCGGCGCGGGCCTCGGCCTGCTCGGCGTGTCGACGGAGGGCGAGCTCGGCCTCTGCCACCGCTTCGTCGAGTCGGACGCGCACGCGCTCGGCGACCTCGAACACGGCATCGACCAGGAGAAGCGCGCGCGCTTCCTCCACAGCGTGCACGTGTCGAAGAAAATCGCGTGCCACGACTGCTTCGCGCGCCCCCACTGCTCGGGCGGCTGCTACCACGAGGCGTACGTGCGCTACCAGGACGCGACGCAACCGAACCTGCACTACTGCGACTGGGTCCGCGCGTGGACCGCGCTCGGACTCGATTGCTACGCCGAGATCGCTCGCAAGAACCCCGCCTTCCTCGAACGCTTCGAGGAGAGCGGTGACCGAGCGCGCCATGAGCGCGCGACGACGGAGACGACCGCATGAAGCACCTCCAGCCCATCAATCGCAAGGCGCGCTTGCTCGCGGCGCGCACGGACGAACGGAGCGGCGCGCGCGCGCTGGCCGACATCCCCTTCGGCTGCAGCACGCAGCTCGACCCTGGTTGGGAGGTCGACTCGCAGGGTGGAACCTACGGGCTCTGCACGCCGGTCGAGCGCGACCTCTACGACTGCTACCACACGTGCTATTGGCCCGCGCAGGTGCCCGATGCGCTGACGAACTTCCCCAAGTGGTCGAACTCCTGCGGCGCGGCCGCGCAGGACTGGGCCAAGATCGACCTCGTCTTCCCCTAGTGGAGTCCGTGATGCGCACGCCGAGCTCGATCCTCGCCTCCTCGCTGCGCGCCGCCTGCGCGCTGCTCGCCGCCGCGCCGCTCGCGGCGCAGGCTCCCGCCGCGACGGGAGCGCAGGGGTCCGCGCCTTCCGCCGCCGCTCCGCTCGCGGCGAAGGAGTACTTCTACTTCCGCATGTGGCCCGACTACTACTGCCGCTTCGACCCGGTCGACGACCAGATCGTCGCGAAGGTGAAGTTCGAGCACGGCCTCGCGCACGAGATGGAGTACACGCACGACCAGAAGCAGGTCCTGATGGTAACGGGCCAGAAGGCGTGGCTCGAGATCATCGACCTCGCGACGATGCAGGTCGTCGACGCGCACTGCTTCGACGAAGTCGGCTACGTCGTCCGCATCGACGGGCTCAAGGAACAGCCCGGTGGCAAGCGCTGGTTCGTGCGCATCGACAAGGTCGAGAAGAAGCCCGACCAGTTCGTCGTCGCCGATTCGGAGTGGCTCGACTACGACCTCGAGGAGCGCGCGGTCGTGAAGCGCATGAAGGAGCTGCCGAAGGCGATCCGCAGCGGCTCGCGCGTCAGCCCCGACGGCAAGACGTGGCACGTGTTCGGCAAGGACTTCGCCGTCGTCGACCCGGTGACACTCGAGGAGACGGCGAAGATCGAGCTCTCGAAGCCGCCGTACGCCGGCGCGGGGCCGTTCTCGATCCGCGGCGAGGACTTCTTCGATCGCGCGAACCCCGACGCCTACCGGTTCATGTACACGATGCGCGACCCGGTGTTGAAGAACCGCACGCTGTTCGGCCTGATCGACCTCGACCTGAAGGAGTCGAGGATCGCGAGCTACACGGAGTGGGGCTCGATGCCGCGCGTGGGCAGTTGGATCTACTCGCGCGACCACAAGGTCGCCGTCGCATCGCGTTTCAGCGGGTTCGGCGGCGGAGGAGGCGGTCGCGGCGGTCAAGACGAGTACCGCGATCCGCAGACGACGCTGGTGACCTTCGACTTGACGAACGGGAAGAAGCTGCGCGAGACCGTGATCGACATCCGCAACGGGCTGCACCTCTCGGCGCTCTCGCCCGACGCGACGAAGCTCTACCTGACCGGGCGCGGCGACGAGATCTGGATCTACGGCGCGGACCACAAGTACCTGCGCACGCTGACGATGCCCGGCGACATCGACGCCTGGTCGTCGTTCACGGTCGCGCACTGATCGCGACGCGCGGCGCCCCATGTGCCCCGGGCCGCCGCGCGACCCCATGCGACCCCGGATCGTCCTCGTCGACAGCGGC
This sequence comes from Planctomycetota bacterium, assembly GCA_016714045.1. Taxonomy (GTDB): domain Bacteria; phylum Planctomycetota; class UBA1135; order UBA1135; genus JADJNY01. The sequence goes on from JADJNY010000006.1 coordinate 101,235, forward strand.
GTGCACGCGGAGCACCCGCACGTGATGGAGCACGACCGCGTCGTCGCCAGGCTCCACGTTTCGCGGCCCCGACGAGCACGGCCGCGTGACGCGCCACGACGACGCGGTCGCGACGGACGAGCTCGGCCACGGCACCGCGGCGGCGGCGGCGATCCTCGACCTCGCGCGCGGGGCGGAGCTCGTCTCGCTGCGCGTGTTCGAACGCGAGCCCGCGTGCCCGTTCGAGCGCGTGCTCGCCGCTCTGCGCTACGCGCTGGAGCTCGATGCGCGGTTCGTGAACCTGTCGCTCGGCACGACGGAGGAGCGCTGGCGCGACGAGCTGCTCGACCTGGGCCGCGCGTTCGCCGTGCGCGGCATCGTCGTCGTGTCCCCCGCCGCCGAGCGCGGCCTGCCGATGCTGCCCGGCGCGCTCGCGCCCTACACCGGCGTGCTCGTCGACGCGCGTTTGCCGCGCGAGGCGCCCGAGCTGCGCGCGAGCGGCGCGCGCTCGTTCTGGTTCGCGTCGCCCTACCCGCGCGACTTGCCGGGGCTCGCTCGCTCGCGCAACCTCGCGGGCGTCAGCATGGCGACGGCGAACGTGACGGGCTTCCTCGCGCGCCGAGTCGACGCCGCCGGGGGCTGACCGCCAGGATTCCATCCGGGCGCGGTCGAACCGCCCACGAGCCTCGTCGGCGCGCCAGCATCCGACGGTCAAGCACGCACGACGACGCCCGCGCGGCACGCGCTCGTGAGCGCCTCGCGCACCACGGCCGGCGTCCGCGTCGCGAGCGCGGGCACGCGTCGCGCGCGCTTGAGCACCTCGTCCAGGCTCGCGCCGCCGTCGCAGCACGCGAGCAGCACGTCGACGGGCACGGTGTGGAACTCGGCGTGCGCCTCGTCGCTTCCGCGCACGCGCCGGCCGGGCACCGCGGCGAACGCGTCGCCGCTCGGCACGAGCACGCTCGCCGGTTCGAGCTCCGGGTTCGGTCGCACGCGTTCGGGGAGCGCCACCGCGCGCGCCGCCGCGGCCGCATTCGCGAGCGCGTGGCGCTTCGTCCAGAACGGCGCGCGCTCGAAGCGCCGCTCCGCCGCGTAGAACGCGAGCGTCGAGCGCGCGTGCGCCTCGAAGAGCCCGCGCTCCCACGCGCGGCGGTGCGCGAGGACGAGCTCGCGGTCGAGCTTCGCTTCGAGCAGCGCGTTCACGCAGCGCGCGGCGTGATCCGCGGACGCAAGCGCCTTCTCAACGCCCTGGCTCGACAACGGATCGACGCACGACGCGGCGTCGCCGGCGAGCAGCACGTCGCCCCCCGTCTCGACGAGCCGCGGCGCGGCCGTGGTGCCGCGCTCGAACGCCGCGGGTGCAGCGCGACACGGCCCGAGCGCGTGCTCGCGCGCCGAACGCCACGCGGCGTCGCGGCCCTTCGCCGCGAGTTCGTCCCTGTCGACGAACAGCGTGACGCTCGCGCCGCCCGCCGCGAGTGGAATCCACCACCACCAGCCCTCGGGGACGGCCTCGATGCTCGTCGCGTCGGCGAAGGCGCCCGCGTCGGGGACGCGTGCGTTGAGCGCGATCAGCGCGGGGAGCTCGCGCACGACGCGCCCGTCGACGAGCGACTCGGGCATCGTCCGCCCCGCGGCCGCGACGACGACGCGCGCGTCGAACGCGAGCTCGGTCCCGCCGACAGCGGAGCGCGACAGCTCGTCCACGGCGCGCCGCTCGCGGTCGAGCTCGACGCGCACGTGCGGCGCGCGCCACGGGGTCCGCGCGGAGGCGCCTTCGACGAGCTCGACGCCGCGCTCGATCGCGAGCGCGCGCAGCGCGGCGTCGAAGGCGACGCGCTCGAGCTTGTACCCGCGCTCCTTCGGCGCGAGCTTGCGCCAGAAGACCTCGCCCGCGCCCCACAGCGCACCGTGCCGCGCCGCGCCGTCGAATCCGAGGCGCTCCACGATCGGAACGAGCCCGAGCCGCGCGAACATCGGCTCCGCCGACCCGACGACGGTCTCCGCGAGCACGCCCGAGCCCGCGCTCGACCGGTGGAGCAAGACGACGCGCCGTTCCGGTCGCGCGACGAGCGCCCCGAGGATCGCACCCGCGGGTCCCGCGCCCGCGATCACAACGTCGGCGCGCTCGAGCCTCATCGGCGCACCCAGCGCGCGTCCGCGCCGACGAACGCGTCGCGGGAGTTCTCGCTCGCGTCCGGCGTCCACAACGAAGCGGCGCCGTCGAGGTGCAGGAGCAGTTGCGTCTCCATGTCCGGCTCGAAGCGCTCCTCCGGGACGAAGCTCTCGCCCGCGTAGCGCGCGACGCGCGACACGCGCACCTCGTCGATCGCGCCGCGGAACCAGGACTCGCTCGTCCCGTCGGCCTTCCACGTCAGCGCCGATCACGAGGCAGCAGCGCCTTCCCCGCGCTCGCCGGACGCCGGGGCGCGCGCGAGGCAGCGGCCGTCGACGTAGAGCCGCAGCTCGGATCCGTCGTACACACCCGCCACGTGCGACCAACGGCCCAGCTGGAGTGCGGGCTCGCTCGCCTCGACGCGCGCGTACTTCTTGCCGAGGAAGACGCTGAACGACGGCTTGCCCTCGTCGACGAACAGTCCGTAGTCGCTCTGCTCCGTCTTGCAGAGGAACCCCGCGCGCTTCTCGAAGCGCTTCTCGGGCTTCACCCACCCTTCGAGCGTGAACGGTCCGTCGCGCAGGTCGAGCGGCACCGTGAGCCGCGTGCCCGCCCCGTCGAACGCGAGGGCGCGGTCGCTCTTCGGCACGGCGGGGAGCCGCGCTTCGGGCGACAGCGCGAGCTCGGCCTCGAGCGTGCGCACGGCGAGCGGCACGCGCAGTGCTTCGCCGAGGTAGTCCACCGCGAGGCGGAGCTCCGGCACGCGCAACGCGGGGTCGAGGTCGCCGACTTCGCTCTCCATCCGACCCGCGAAGAGCTCGACCTTCTTCGACTCGCCCGGCGCGAGCGTCGCGTGCACGTGGTCGGGCTGGAACGTCCAGCGCGCGTCGGCGCTCGTGCCGGTGACCTCGAATTCGACCGGGCGCGACGTGGGATTCGCGAGCGTCAACGCGAGCTGCCCCGCGCCGCGCGTCCGGCCGACTTCGATCCGGCCCTCGACGCGGGCCGGCAGCGCCTTCGCGAGCGCCGCGACGTCCTCGCTCACCTTGCCCGTGATCGCGCGCGGATCCTGCACTGCGCCGACGGGGATCGATGCGACCGACACGCGGTCCTTGCGCACGGTGACGACCTGGAACTGGTGCAAGTAGCCCGCTTCCTTCGCGTAGCCCTCCTGCTGTCCGCCGACGGTGGCGAGCGCGAAGTACTCGATGCCGTCCTTCTGTCCGTCGTAGCGCATGTGGTGGATGTGGCCGGCGAAGACGGCGCTGACGTTGCCCGCGGCGGCGAGGAGCGCGTGGACGCGCTTCCAATCGTCGCCGTAGCCGCCGCCGAGCCAGCGCGGATGGTGCAGGAACAGAAACACGTGCTCCGCCTGCTTCGAGCGCTCGAGCGTCGCCCGCAGCCACTCGAACTGCGCGTCGCTCATCGTCTGGCACGCGGGCTCGTCGAAGGTCTTCTTGCCCGTCGCGGGGTCGCCCTCGTCGCTGAAGAGCGCGATGAAGACGCTGCGCTTGTGCTCGAACGAGTACCAGAGCGGGCCGAAATGGCGCTCGAACTGCGCTTCGTTCTCGCCCTTCGGCCGCTCGCCCTTCCCGCGCCAGTAGACGTCGTGGTTGCCCGCGACCGGGAACCACGGGCATTCGAGCTTCGCCATCGTCGCCTTGTACTCGGCGGCCTGCTCGAGCCACTTCGGCACGTCGTTGTAGCCTTGCACGAGGTCGCCGACGGTCATCACGAGATCGGGCGCGAGCAGGTTCGTGTCGCGCACGGCGTCGGCGAGCACGCGGATGCCCTCGGGCGGGCCGCTCGTACGGTCGCCGAAGACGACGAACACGAACGCGTCTTCCTCTCCGGGAAGCGGCAGATCGACGAGCGCCGTGCGCGACGTCTGCACGCGCGCGCCCGGAGGCGACGGTTCGTCGTGGTGGAACGGAGCGAACAGCGCCGCGAGGAGCGGCAGGGCGAAGGCGAGGAGCATGCGCAGCATGCTACCCGGCTCGACCGCCGCGCATCAGACGGGTTTCTGCTCGCGCAGCGCATCGGCGGGCTGCCCGAAGCGCTGCTCGCGGAGCGCCTCCGCGATCTGCTCGTGCGCGCGCATCGCGCGCCAGCCGACGACGATCCAGAAGATCGTCGTCAGGAGCGCGACGATCGAGGTGACGACGGAGAGGAAGACGAAGAAGGGGCCGGTTCCATTGATTTGCATCGTGGCGGTTCCTTTCAGGGCACCAGGACGGAGAGATCGGAGAACTCGAAGACGAGCCGCGACGTCGGAGCGCAGAACCTGGAGTCTCGACGGCGCGGCGAGCGCGACGGGACGTCACCTCATCGCCGCGACCACGTACACGAGGGTCGCGATCACCGCGACGACGGCGGCGAGGGCGTGCAGGGCGACGAGGACGAGCACGAACGTCGGCAGGCCGCGCAGGAACTCGCCGACGAAGCCGCGCGAGTCGCGGGCCGCGCGCTTCGCTTCGTAGCGCGCGCGATGCCGTAGCCGCGCGGGCACGCCGTCGTCCGCGACCAGGGGCGGCGGAGGAGGCGCGAACGCGCCGGGGCGGTACTCGTGACCGGGGGGCACGGGCGGCGCTTCGGGCGGCGCGAGCTCTTGCCCGCGTGGTTCGTTCGCGGCCGGCGCGCGACTCGCGGACGTCTCCGCGCGCGCCTCGCTCGGCGTATCGCGGATGCGCTCGACGTCGACGCGCACGTCGCTCGCCTGCTGATACCGCAGCTCCGGCTCCTTCTCGAGCGTCCGCAGCACGACGCCGTCGAGGCGCACGTCGAGCTCGACCTTCTTCGACGGTGCCGGGAAGCGCCCGAGCGGAAGCTCGCCCGTGAGCAGCTCGTAGAAGACGACGCCGAGCGCGAAGATGTCCGCGCGGTGGTCGACCTCGAGCGGGCGCTCCCACTGCTCGGGCGCCATGTAGTGCGGCGTGCCCATCACTTGCGACGTGCGCGTCAAGAGCGCGTCGCCGCGCCCGAAGACCTTCGCGAGGCCGAAATCGAGCACTTTGACCTGTCCGCGGCGCGTGACGAGGACGTTTTCTGGCTTCACGTCGCGGTGCACGACGCCGCGGTCGTGGGCGAACTGCAGCGCGTCGCACGTCTGCATCACGATCGACAACGCCTCGCGCGGTGCCACCGACTTCGCGCGGATCATCTGGCGCAGGCTCGTGCCGTCGACGAACTCCATCACGAAGTAGAACCACGGCCCCGCCTGGCCGTACTCGTGCACCGTGACGATGCCGGGATGCGCGAGTTGCGCCAGCGCCTTCGCTTCGCGCGCGAAACGCTCGGCGAAGCCCGGACGCGACGCGATGCCCGGATCGAGCACCTTGAGCGCGACGACGCGGTCGAGCTGCGTCTGCTTCGCCTTGTAGACAGCACCCATGCCGCCGCGCGCGATCAGCGTGTCGAGCGTGAGCTGCGGAAAGTGCGGCGCGAGCTCTTCGATCGTCGGTGCGGGGGGCAGCTCGCGCTGCGCGGCGCTCGTGTCCTCCAGGACGACCGAACCCTCGAACCCGAGCGACGCCGCGAGCACGCAGCGCGGACAAAGCCCGTGCGGGCTCTCGGGCTCCGGTTTCGGGCTTCCGCAGCGCGGGCAGGTCGGGGGGGCGGTCATCGAAGCTCCTCGGGGACGCGAGGAGAGAAGCGAGGCGCGGCCCAGGTTACCGGCCGAGCGCGGTTTTTTCCGGGCGCTCTACGGACTCCGTCGGAGCGCGTGCTCGTCGGCGGCGAAGGAGCGCGCCCGCGACCCCACGGCGATCCAGCGCGCGCGCTCCGCATCCGATACGCTTCACCGCGGCTCGTCCGCGCTCCCGTCCCGCGCGCCCATGTCCGCCCCCCATCCCCCCGACGCACCCGAGGAGCGCGACGCGCCGTCCTCCGCGACGATCCAGCCGCGACGCGTGCTCGTGATGGGCGTCCTGCCCGCCGTGTGCGCGCTGCTCGTCGTGCTGACCGCGGCGTTCGCGCCGGCGGAGGAGCGCGCGCCGATCCTGTGGTCGAGCCTCGTCGCCGCCGCGTCGGGCCTCGCCGCGACGTCGATCGGCGTTTACGGCGGCGTGCTCGTGCCCGGCCTGCTCCTGCTCGGCGTCGACGCGCGCTTCGCCGCGGCCGCCTCGCTCTTCCTCCAGGTGCTCGTGATCCCGCTCGGCGCGGGCGCGCACGTGAAGCTCGGCAACGTGACGCGCCACGTCGCGGTGCCGCTCGTCGCGGGCGGCGTCGTCGGCGCGTTCGCCGGCCCGTTCTTCTCCGCGGCGATGCCAAAGGAGGCGATCGCGCGCATCGTGTCGGGCTCGATCGTGCTCGTCGGCCTGCTCGTGCTCGCGACGCTGCGCTTCGGCGGCCTCGCCACCACGGCGCGCGTCGAAGACGTCGCACGCACGAAGATCGGCAGCGTCGGCCTCGTCGCCGGCTTCGCCTCCGGCGTCTCCGGCGCAGGCTGGGGCCCGATCGGCGTGAAGCTCCTGCTCCTCCTCGGCATCGAGCCGCGCCAGGCGATCGGTTCCTCCCTCCTCGGCCGCGTCTTCATGTCGCTCTCCGCCGTGATCGGCTACCTCGTGAGCGAGAACGCCTTCCGCGACATCCAGCCCAACTACTGGCTCCTCCTCCCCCTCTTCGCGGGCTCGATCGCGACGATGATCGCCGGCGTCTCGCTGGTCCACCGGATGCAACGCGAACGCGCCGTCCTGCTGATCACCCTCCTCTCGATCGCCCTGGCCCTGCCGACCCTGATCCGCGGCCACTGACGCAACGCCGTCCCGCTCCCGACCAGAAGGCACACGCGTCCCCCCTTCGCTGGTCACCCCCCGCCCGTTGCTGAGAGCCCCTAGAACTCCGCGTCGTCATGGGCCGGTCCTCCGGCCCATGACGACGCGGAGTCCGGAATGCGAAGCATCCGAATGTGTTCCGTTGCGTCCCTTCCCCCTTGATCGCTTCATCCGGCAATTGCGTCCCGACCGACACCCACCCCTCACCCCAACGCCCTCCACAACGCCCCCATCTCCCCCTCCACCGCCGCCGGACTCACCACCGTCCCCGCGACCACCCCGCGCAACGCCTCCCCAAACCTCTCGCGCAACCGAAACGCCGCAACCTTCACCGCCCCCGCCGACATCCCGAGCGCCACCGCCACCTCCGCGTGCGCCACGCCCTCCCCCTCGAGTTCCCCACGCAACGCGTCAAACACCCCCCCACGCCCACTCTCGCGATACTCGCGCTCGACCACCCCAATCGCCCCCCGCAACACCTCCAACGCCCACGCCCGATCGAACTCCTGCTCCGGCGTGCGCCCGCGGTCCACCTCGCGCGCGAACCGCTCGTCCGCAAGATCGAGATCGACCGCGAGCGCCACGCTCCCCCCACCGCGCTTCACCGCGCGCTCGCGATCACGCTCGTTCGCGACGTGATGCTGCAACGCCGCCATGAGGAACGAGCGAAACCGACCCTTGTCGCGCGCGATTTGCCGCAGGCCGCGCGTCTCGACCAGTCGCGCGAAGAGTCCCTGCACGAGGTCTGCGGCCGCGTCGCGATCCGCGCCCTTCCGCCGCGCGAACGCATACAGCGGATACCAATACGCGGCGCAGAGCTCCTCCAACGCGGCGCGCGCCGCATCGTCGTCGCCGCAGCCCGCCGCGAGCACGAGCGTCCAGCGCGTCGTGTGGAAGGCGGCGTGCGTCGCGGGCGTGGGGTCCATGCACTTCGAGGATAGCGCTCGTGACCCGAGTCCGCGCTGCTCGCCCTCGACGTGAAGCACCGCGCGTGCTGAACTCCGCCCCTCCGATGCTCCTCGCCACGACCGCGCTCGTCCTCACCGCGCTCGCCGCCCAGGCGACACCCGCGCCCGAGCCGCGCTACCCCGAGCGCCTCTCCGCCTGGGAGACGCGCGCGGGCTGGACGCTGCTCTTCGACGGCGTCGACGCGCGCGCGTGGAGCACGAAGGACGGCGAGCCGCGCGTGGACGACGGCTGGCTCGTCCCGCCGAAAGACGCGACGTTTGAATGGAGCGGGACGCTCGGCGATTTCGAGCTCGAGCTCCTGCACCGCGACGCGGCCGAGAACGCCGCTGCGCTCGCGTCGCACGACCCGCTCGCGTTCGTCGCGCGGACCGCGATCGGCACGCGCCTGCGGGCCGTCGCGCGCGCGAACACGCTCGAGCTGTGGGACGGGACGCTGCACTTCGATCCCGTCGAGGTCCACGCGAACTCGCGCGTCTCCCTCGGTCCGATCACCGCGTGGATCGACGCGACGACGAAGCGCTGGCACGTCGCCCTCACGTCGAGCTCGTCCGCCGCCGCGTTCCGCTCGCTGCGCGCGCGCGAGTTCGATGCGCTCCCGCCGCCCAAGCCCCTCTTCGACGGGACGACGCTCACGGGCTGGCGCGCGATCGGCGACGCGCGCTGGACCGTCGAGGACGGCGCGCTCGTCGGCGCGGTCGGCGGCGGCAGGCAGAGCTTCCTCGCCAGCGAGACGGAGTTCGCCGACTTCGTGCTCGACGTCGACCTGAAGAACGAGCTCCCCGGCAACTCGGGCATCCAGGTGCGCTCGCACCAGAACGCGAAGGGCGCGGTCTACGGCAACCAGATCGAGATCGACCCGAGCGCGCGCGCGTGGTCGGGTGGTCTCTACGACGAAGGCCGGCGCGGCTGGCTCGCGGACCTGTCGAAGGACCCGCTCGCGCGCGCGGCGTTCCGTCCGGGCGAGTGGAACCACTACCGGATCGAGTGCATCGGTCCGCACGTGCGCACGTGGGTCAACGGCACGCCGTGCGTGGACACGCTCGATCCGATCGATGCGTCGGGCTTCCTCGCGTTCCAGGTGCACTCGGGCAACGACACGAAGCTGCGTTGGAAGAACGCGGAGCTGCGCGAGCTCGGCGCGAGTCCGTGGGCGCCGCTCGCGCTCGCGGTCACTCCACCGGAGAACGGCGGCGCGCCCTTCGTGACGAACAGCACGGGCCGGTGGCGCGCCGCGGAAAGCGTCGACGACGTCGTGCTGCGCCTCGCGTGGACGAAGGCGCCGACGTGCGACTACCGACTGCTCGTGCGCCGGACGCTCGCTCCGCTGCGCGGGCTCGATTGGGCGGACATCACGGACGCCGCGAGCGACGTGGGCTGGGACTTCGCGTTCGACGCGACGACGCAGCGCGCGCAGGGCTCCGCGCCGTGGTACGCCGTCTTCGCCGGCTCGCGCGTGCAGATCACGCCGCCGAACGGCGAGCGCTGGACCACGAACGACCTGCGCGCGCCGAGCACGGGCCCGCTCGAGCTGCGCGGCACGCCGGGCGCGCCGGGACCGGTGGGCGAGCTCGTGCTCGACGCGCGACGCCCGCGCTGACCCAGGCTCGGCGCGCGTTCTTCGCCTCGATGGAGCAGGTCACGCGCGCCGCGGTGCGCTCGCGGCCTACCTGCGCCCCCTCGCGCGCGCCCGCGCCGGCGGAGCCGCGCGCACCGCCTCGACCTGCGGCCGCTCCCCGCGCTCGTGCGCGAGCAGCCACTCCTTGCGCCACAACCCGCCCGCGTAGCCCGTCAGCGCGCCGTCCGAGCCGATCACGCGGTGGCACGGCAAGAGGAGCGCGAGCCGGTTGTCGCCGTTCGCGCGCGCGACGGCGCGCGTCGCGGTCGGGCGGCCGAGTGCGCGCGCGACGTCCGCGTAGCTGCGCGTTGCGCCGGGCGGGATCGCGCGCAGCTCCTTCCACACCGCCTCTTGGAACGGCGTGCCCGGCGCGTGCAGCGGCACGTCGAAGCGCGCGCGCGTCCCGGCGAAGTACTCCCCGAGCTCGCGCGCGAGGCGATCGAGCACCGCGTTCGTGCCCGGCACGATCGGGAGCTCCATCCGCCGCCGTAGCGTCGCGACCTGCGCCTCGATGGCGCGGCGGTCGACGAACTCGAGCAGCACGACGCCCTTCGCCGTCGCGGCGGCGAGCATCGGACCGAGCGGCGTGCCGAGCTCGCGCACGCGGATCACCTGCGCGCCTTCCGCGAGCTTCGTCGGCGCCGCGCCGAACAGCTTCGTGAACGCCGCGCGGAAGCCGCTCTCGCTTTCGAAGCCGCTCGCGAGCGCCGTGTCCGTCACGCTCGCGCCGCCGCGCACGCTCTTCAGCGCGAGCCCGACGCGCCGCGCGCGGTGATAGGCCTGGAACGTCATGCCGTAGTGCGCGCGAAACCAGCGTGCGAGGCGCGCGGGCTCGACGCCGAGCGCGCGCAGCTCGTCGGAGCGCACGCGCTCCAGCGGCGCGCGCTCGACGCGTTCGAGGACGCGCTCGACCCACGCGGGCGGCGCCTCGCTCGGATCCATCGGCCGGCAGCGCTTGCACGGACGGTAGCCCGCTTCGAGCGCCGCGCGCGCGCTGTCGTAGAACGCGCAGCTCTCGCGCTTGGGCTTCTTCGCGCCGCACCCGGGCCGGCAGAAGATGCCCGTCGTGCGGATCGCCGCGTAGAACGCGCCGTCGTAGCTCGTGTCGCGCTCGCACAGCGCGCGGTACATCTCGTCGAAGGCGGGGAGCGTCTTCATGCGGGCAGGTTCGCGCTGCGGAGCCTACCGCGCCACCGCGATTTGGACGCCGAATTCGTGCGGGCGGAGGGCTGCGCTGCCGCGCGCTCGGCGGCACCGCGCAGGGAGCTCGCGGACGCTCGACGCGCTTCCGCCGGGCAGCGCGCGCTCACGGCCACACGACGCGCACCGCGTTCGTCGCGTTGAACGTGCCGCCCGCGGGCGCGGGACAGAACGCCGTCGCGGAGTTGCGGTAGTGCACCTGGTAGTGCCGCGTCGCCCCCGGCGGGATCGGCGCGCCGCGCTGCGCGGAGCGCACCTGGATCGGAGGATCTCCGAGCGCGGGCTCGGGGAAGCGCGCGGCGCCCGCCTGCGCTTGCACGTACGCGATGCGCACGAGCGTGCCGCCGAGGCAGCGTTGTCCGTCGCCCCACGCGAGCGGCGTCGTCGTCGCGTCGCCCTGCAGCACGATGCAGCCCGCGGTCGACGGCACGCCGAGCGCCTGCAGCGTCAGCGACGACGCCTCCGCTCCACCCGCGACGAGCGACGCGCCGTCGCTCCACGGGAGCGAGTTCGCGCAGCCGTGCCCGACGCCTCCGACGTTGCCGCACGGACAGACGTTCGACGGCGTGTGCGCCGCGCACGTGCTCTCGACCTCGCACGCGCCGAAGAAGCGCTGCCGGAAGAAGAGCGCAACGGTGAGCGCGTGCGCGCCGTCCAGATCGTGCCCGTACCCGAGCGCACGCACCCACGTCACCGGCGCGTGCGCGGCGTCGAGCGCCGCGACGAGGCGCTCGCTCTGGTGCATCGGCACCGTCGTGTCCTCGCTGCCGTGCGCGACGAGGAGCGGCGGATCGTTCACATCGGCCCACGTCGCGGGGTTCGCCGCGCGCGCGAGCGCCAGGTAGTACGGGTACGGCGCGTTCGGATCGTCGACGTGCAGGCGCAGGACGCCGACGCCCTCGTTCGGCTGGTCGAAGCCGATCAAGTGCGACGCCGCGGAGCCGGGTGGGTCGTACCACGCGAGCTGTCCCGGCGGATCCGTGAAGTCGGGGTCGAGCTGGAGCACGTCGGTCGGCCCGAACCAGTCCGCGGCGGCCTGCACCGCGCTCGACGAGGACGCGTTGCCGCCCGTCGTGCCCTCGAGCGCGCTCACGCCGCCCGATGTCGCGAGCAGCGCCGCGAGGTGTCCGCCCGCCGAGCGCCCGAACGCGCCGAAGCGCGCGGGGTCGAGGCCGTACTGCGTCGCGTGCGCGCGCAACCAGCGCACCGCGCCCTTCACGTCGTGGATCTGCGCAGGGAACGTGACGGGGAAGCCTGGGTAGAGCACGTCGTCACGCGTCAGTCGATAGTCGACGCTCGCGACCGCGATGCCGAGCTCGACGAGCTGCGCGGCTTCCTCCGGGAGCGGGAAGCGCGAACCGCCGCTCCAACCGCCGCCGTGGAGCCAGAGCACGACGGGGAACGGACCGCTGCCGCTCGTCGGCAGGTAGAGGTCGAGCTCGAGGTCGGTGCCGCCGAGGTTGGCGTACGCGAGGTTGGGATGCGTGGGGACGGTCTGCGCGGAGGCGAGCACCGCGAGCAGGACCACGCCGAGGGACGGGCGCAGCATGGGGGGACGACGAGTCTACTCGGGGTCCTGCGGGTGCGAAGCCCCCTGCGAGCTCCGGCGCGCTGTTCGGCGCGAGCTTCGGCGCGATCTTCGGAGCATCGCAGCCGTCGGCGCGCTCCGGAGCGGGCCAGAGCACGCTCCGCCACGCCTCACGGCCACACGATCCGCACGCCGTTCGTGGCGTTGAACGTCGCGGGCGAGCAGAACGCCGCCGCGTTGCGGTAGTAGACCTGGTACACGCGCGCGGCGCCGGGCGGGATCGGCGCGCCGGCGGCAGCAGAGCGCGCTGGGATGCTCGGGTTCCCCTGCGCGGGGTCGGGGTAGAGCGCGAAGCCCGTGATCGCGGGCTTCATCGCGATCCGCACGAGCGCGCCGTTCGCGCAGCGCACGCCGTCGCCCCACGGCACGGGCGGCGCGAACGCGTCGCCCTGTAGGAAGATGCACGACACGTTCGCGGGGAGCCCGCTCGCCTGCAACGTCATCGCCGCGGGCGTCGCGCCGCCCGCGACGAGCAGCGCTCCGTTGCTGCCGTCGAGCGAGTTCGAGCAGCCGTGACCGAAGTCGCCGGCGTTGCCGCAGGGGCAGCTCGCGCTCGCGACGTCGGCGGAGCACACGGTCTCGACCGTCTGCGTCGAGAAGAACTGCTGCGCGAAGAAGAGCCCGACCGTGACGTCGTGCGGACCGCCGAGACCGTGGCCGAAGCCGATCGCCTGGCTGTAGACGTACGGCACGCCCGCGGCGCGCAGCGCGTCGGCGAGACGCACGCTCTGGTGCATCGGGACGCTCGTGTCGACCGTCCCGTGCGCGATCAGGAACGGCGGATCGTTCGCGTCGGCCCACGTGATCGGGTTCAGGTCGTGCGCGAGGCCCGCGTAGAACGGGAACGGCGGCGTCGGATCGAACTCGTGCGCGCGCAGGACGCCGATGCCTTGTCCCGGTTGGTCGAAGCCGATCAAGCGCGACTCGGGCGACGACGTCGCGTCGTGGTCGATGCCGCTCCCCGGAGGCGTCGTGACGTCGGGGTTCATCTGCAGGATGTCGATCGGGCCGAACCAGTCGCACGCGGCCTGCACGGCGCTCGAGAACGCGAGGTTGCCGCCCGACGTGCCCTCGAGGGACGCGACGCCGCCCGACGTGCCGACGAGCGCGGCGAGGTGGCCGCCCGCGGAGCTCCCCCACGCGCCGAAGCGCGAGGGATCGAGCCCGTACGTCGAAGCGTTCGCGCGCAAGTGACGGATCGCGCCCTTCACGTCCTCGATCTGCGCGGGGAACGTGACGGGGAACGCGCCGAACAGTCCCGCCTGGCTCGTCAAGCGGTAGTCGACGCTCGCGACCGCGATGCCGCGCGCGAGCAGCGACGCGACGCCGCCGGGGATCGGTGCGCGCGAACCGCCGCTCCAACCGCCGCCGTGGATCCACACGACGGTCGGGAACGGCGCCGTGCCCGTCGTCGGCACGTAGACGTCGAGCAGGAGGTCGCGGCCGCCGAGGTTCGCGTACGCGACGCTCGGGAACGTCGGCGTCTGCGCGGCGGCGGGGAGGGCGAGGAGGGACGCGAGGAGGAGGGTGTGGAGCTGCATGGCGGGCATCGCAACCACTCCGACGCGGCGAGGTTCCTCGAGGTTCGGCGGAAATCGACGCGAGCTCGTCGAGGGCGACGCAGCCCTGAAGCGCGCCTTGCGCGCGTGGGAACGAAGGCTCCGTCAGCGGCCGAGCGCGTCGAGCTCCTTCACGGTCCACGCCGGCTTGCGCTCCGCGGTGTCCTTGCGGATGCGCGCGAACGTCTCGGCGGTCACGGGCTCGGCCGTGTTGCCCCACTCGCGGCGCACGTAGGTCGCGAGGGCGGCGAGCTCGGCGTCGGTGAGCGCGAACGCGGGCATGTCGGAGTCGAAGCGCTGCCCGAGCACGTCGATCGGTCCGTTCAAGCCGTGGAGCAGGATGCGCGCGAGCTTCGTCTCGTCGCCGAGCACGAACGGCGAGCTGCGCAAGGGCGGCGCGAGCGCGGGATCGCCGCGGCCGCTCGATTGGTGGCACGCCATGCAGTTCGCGGCGTAGAGCTCGCGGCCTTGCGCGAAGCGCTGCTGCTCTTCCGCGGTCAGCGTTCGGACGCGAAACAGCTCCGCTCCCGGCTTGCCGGGCCAGGCGAGGGCGTGATCGCGCAGCACGCCTGCGGGACCGCTCACGCCGAGGTCCTCCGAACGGACGAGCACCACGAGCGGCGTCGGGGCCCGCGGCAAAAACGTCGGGAGAGGCTCGCCCTTCTCGTCCTTGGGGAGCCCGTCGAGCAGCCCGTTCAGGACCTCCTCGACATCTGCGTTCTTGCACCGCGGCTCGGCGAGCGTGACCAAGATCCGCTCGAGATCCTCAGCCCGCCGTTCCTCCGCGACCGCGCGTCCGAGCGCCCGCAGGAGCTGGCGGCGGTTCACTTCCGGCCCGCCAGCGAGGACGCGTTCCAGGAACTCGATTTCGCGCCCCCCGATGGACACGAGCGCTGCCTTGCGCACCGATTCTTCGGCCGCGCCCAGAGCGACCAGCCCAGCGATCGTCTCGAGCGCAGCGTCGCCGCGCACCGATGCGAGCGACAACAACACCTGTGACCGAAGGCCGGCGAGTTCGGTCCAACGCCGCACGACCTCCTTCGCTCCGCTCGCCGCGACGGGCTCGGTCGCGCGCACGGCGTGCGCGAGGAAGCGCTCGTCCGTCGACTGGAGCACGCGCAGCGCGAACGGCGCGTCGATCGCGTTCTTCGCAGCGAACACCCAGAGCGCGTGGATCCGCGCACGGACGTCGACGTGCTCGAACAGGAGCTTCTCGAGCTCCGCGCGCGCGTCGCTCTCGAGCCCCGGCGCCTCGACCAAGAGCCTCTGCGCCGTGTCGCGCGTCCAGCCGTTCGAGCTCGCGAGCGCCTTCGCGAGCTCGCGCGAACCCAGGGCCGCGAGTTCGACGGGCTTCTTCCGCTCCGCGCCCTTCTTCTTCACGCGCCAGATGCGGCCGAGATCCGTCGGCTGCGCGAGCCCGCGCGCGTCGACCTGCTTGCGCAGCCACGTCGTCGCGAACAGGCGGTGCTGGATCATCCCGCGGTAGAGATCGACGACGTAGAGCGCGCCGTCCGGACCGTCGAACAGGTTCACGGGCCGGAAGCGCTCGTCGGTCGACGTCAGGAAGTCGAGCCCGTCCGCGTTGCGCGCGGGTGTGCCCTTCACGACGCCGTCGGCGCTTTCGCTGAGCTCGTAGCGCACGACGAGGTTGCCGCACGGCTCGCACACGAACGCGTCGCCGCGGTAGAGCTCGGGGAGCGCGTCGCCGCGGTGGATCCACGGTCCGCACGTGCCGGTCGCGACGTCGAGCTTCCAATCGGGGCCGAGCGTGCCCGGCTTGTAGCCGCGGTTCACGCCGGGGTTGATGCGCGCGGGCTTCACGTGGAGGTCGTCGACGACGCGCACGTTGACGCCGGGGGCGACGGGCGCGTTTGGGTTGCGACACGCGAGCTGCGAAGGGATCCGGTCGCCGCGCAGCGGGTCGGAGTTGCCGTTGAAGTAGAGGCGGCCGAAGTCGTCCTTCGTAATCCCCCACTGTCCGCCGCCCGCGGTGCGCTCGCGCTTCCATTGGCCGCGGTCGAAGACGTAGCGCCAGCTCGTGCACGCGTTCGCGAACGCGTTGTCGAGCGTCGGCAGGAGCCCGTTGATGCCGTACTCGGGGCTCACGAGGCCGTCGAGGCCCTGGTCGACGATCTTCACGTCGTCCGCGACGCCGTCGTCGTCCTCGTCGACGGCGAAAAGGAGGTGCGGGGGAGCGATGATCAGCGCGCCGCCGTGGGTGATCGCGATCGAGCGCGGGAGCACGAGGTGGTCGAGGAACGTCGTGCGGCGGTCCATGCGGCCGTCGTGGTCGTCGTCGGTGAGGAGCGCGATGGAGCCGGTGGGGTCGCCCTCGCCCTGGCCGTCCGCGTCGGGCATGTAGTTGCGCATCTCGACGACCCACAGGCGGCCGCGCGCGTCGAAGACGGCGTGGACGGGGGTGTGGATCAGGGGCTCGCTGGCGACGAGTTCGAGGTCGAGGTCGGGCGGGAGGCGAAAGGTCGCGCGCTCGTCGGCGGCGGAGAGCGGTGGAGCGGCGGGGAGGACGAGCGATGTGGGGAGCGGCGGTTGGGGTTCGCCTTGGATGTCGCCGTTTTGGGCGCGGAGCGTCGGCGTGAAGGCGAGGGTGACGAGCGCGAAGGCGGAGGGGCGCATTGGGCGCGAGTGTAGCGGGTGGGGAGGCGGCTCTGGGTCGGTCGGGAGCGCAATTGCCGGATGCGGAGATCAAGGGGAAGGGACGCAAAGGAACACATTCGGATGCTTCGCATTCCGGACTCCGTGCAGGCACGGGCCGGAGGACCGGCCCGTGCCTGCACGGAGTTCAAGTGGCGCTCAGCAACGAGCGACGCCCGCAACCCAACCTGATGACGGAACGCTGCGCGCCGCGCGTGCACTTCCGAGGGGAGTCGCTCGGCAACGAGCGAGCGGCACGGGGGGGAGGTGCGCGCGGCGCGCTCCGTTTCGAACGGACTCGTTCAGCGCTCGAGCGGCGTCATCGGCGCGTTCAGCGCGGCCCGAGTTCGCACCACGCGAGCTTTCCGATCTGCTTGCGCAGCGTGAGCGTGCGGCCGTCGATGAGCTCGGTGACGGTGCGCTGCACGTCGGGGAAGTCGATGTCGTCGAAGAGCACTTGCGCGCCGAGTGCGAGTCGGGGGCGCCAGGCTTCGAAGTCCGCGCGCACCGCTTCGTAGCGGTGATCGCCGTCGACGAAGAAGAGGGCGACGTTGGCTTCGCTCCATCCGCGCGCGACGCTGACCGAGTCGAGACTGACGACGTTGACCTGCGCGCCGACGCCCGTGCGCGTCAGGTTCGCGTAGAGCTGCGCCTGGTCCTCGCTGCCGAAGCGTCCGCCGCGCGCGCCGGTGAACTCGGTGTGTGGGTCGATGCTGAAGACGCGCGCGCCCTTCCCGCGCAGTGCGCCGAGCGCGAGCGCGACGGTCGAGCGGCCGCGGTAGTTGCCGACCTCGACGATGCAGCGCGGCGGCTCGATCGTGCCTGCGAGTTCCGCGAGCAGGCGCGCCTCGGCGCGCGAGAGCCAGCCTTCGACGGAGTCGACGACGTCGAGATCGTTCACGAGCGAGTGGACCGGGGTGAGCATGGGAAGAGAAGCTCCTTTGCGGCCCTGATCGACACGGGAACCGCACGGGTCGAGTGCCTGCCGCGCGGTCGTCGTCGTCCGTCCCAAAGGCCGCACTCGCGCACAACAGAGCGCGCTCTCCGCAAGCGGAAGGGGCGTCTGCGGCCTGGAGAACCGCCCTTCGAACGAGTTCGCGCGCGCTCCGTTCCGAAGCCGTCCCCGCTGCGTGCGCGCCGGTCCGGCGCCAACAGCCCCTGCGCGCGCGAAGGTCCGGCGCCTACTCCCCCTGCGCGCGCGAAGGTCCGGCGCAGTCGCCGTCGCGTGCGGTCTGGTCCAGCGCCGTTCCCGCCGAGCGCGCGCCGGCCCGACGCCGTTCCCACGGAATGAGCGCGCGATCCGAAGCCGGCCGCGCGCGCGCTCGCTGAAACGCGAACGGCCGGGTCGCCCCGGCCGTTCCTCGCGTGCGCGTGGTCGCGCGTCACTCCACCTTCGCGGTGTGCTCGACCTCGCCTTCGAAGCGCACCTTCTGCGAGAACTCGTGCGACTCCTCGCCGAAGGTCATCGTGCGCGACGACTCCATGGTGAACGCCATCTTGCCCGTGAGCTTGTAGGAGTGCAGGTGCCCCGCCTTCGTGTTCCAGAGCACCTCGCCCTCGAGCTCCATCGTCGCGTCGATCTCGGCCTTGCCTTCGTCTTCGTCGACCGTGCCCTTCGACGACAGCTCGGCCTTGACCTCGAGCACCGCGAGCACGACGCCGCCCTCTTCGCGCGTGCCCTTGTACTTCGCCGTCGCCTTGCCGCCGAGGTTGTCCTCGATCGCCTGGCCGATCTTGTCGTCGTCCTCCGACTCTTCGTCGCCCGAGGACTCCTTCAGGTGCAACTCGCCGCCCGGGGACATGACCTTGTTGAAGAGCTTCGCGTCGAGGTCCCACGTGTCGCCCTCCGCGACCGACTTCGACGGGAGGAAGCCGAGGAAGTCGAGGTCGCCGTCGAGCTCCTCGAGCAGGTCGTCGTCGCCCTTCACGCCTTCGGGCCACGTCGCGGTCCACTCGTCGTCCTTGAAGGCGAGGCTCACCTTCTTGCCTTCGAGCTCGCTCGCCTTGTCGTGGGTCTCCTCCTGCGCCTCGGCGTCCTCGACGCCCTCGGGCGGCTCGACGTTCTGCGTCGTCTTGCCGGAGAGCTTGTCGAACGAGCGCAGAAGCTTCGCGGGCTTGCCCTCGACGACGGCGACGTACTCGTCGGTGACCTCGATGTGCTCGAGGTCGGCGAACGTGATCTTCAGACCCTCCATGCCGCCGTGCGCGTCCTGGCCGTCGAACGTGATCGACATCTCGGTCGAGTGCATGTCGAGCTTGCTCTCGAACGTCTTCGTGAGCTTCGTCTTCGCCTCCACCTTGAAGCCGAGGGAGTCGCCGGGGACGAAGAGAGCCAGCGAGGCGGCGAGGAACGAGTGGACGAGGAGCGTGCGCATGCGATTCACGGGGAGGTGGCCGAGGGGATGCCCGGACCTGCCGGGCGTGAGTGCGAGACGATAGCATTCCGACGACGGCGTCGCGGCCGCACCGCCCGCGAAGTCGGGCAAAGGAGCCGTACATGCCGCATCGCATCCGCCTCGCCCGCCCCGACGACGCCGCACGGATCGCAGAACTCGCGGGCGAGCTCGGCTACCCCGCGGCACCCGAACAGGTGGTCGAGCGTCTGGCGGAGCTCGCCCAGCGGGCCGAACACGCCGTCTTCGTGCTCGAAGAGGCAGCGATCGTGCAAGCCTTCGTGCACGTGGAGCACGTGCACGCGCTCGTCTCGGCCCCGCACGTCGAGGTCGCCGCGCTCGTCGTCGCGAGCGTCGTGCGTAGCCGCGGACACGGACGCGCGCTGCTCGAGCACGCCCAAGCGTGGGCCCGCGCTCGCGGCGTCACGACGCTCCGACTGCGCTCGCGGAGCTCGCGCGAACGAGCGCACGCGTTCTACCGACGCGCCGGCTACGTCGTGACGAAGACGCAGCTTTGCTTCGAGCGCGGGCTCGATCCGCGCGCGTTCGAATGACCGAGCCACGCAGCGATCGCTCGACGAGTCCGCCGGTCTCGCGCTCCCGATCGACGCCCTCGGCACGCGATCGAACTCCCCGCCCTCGACTCCGCGCGGCCCCGTCACGGCCCCCCTGCCGTTCACGCCTCCTTCGATCTCCACCCCGCTCCGCCCCGCGCTAGGATCGTCCCTACTGTCCCACGAAGGCACACCCGCGCACCCCCAAACGAGCCCCCCATGAACCCCACGCTCCGCCTCGCATCGAGCTCGCTCGTCCTCCTCGCCATGCTCGCGCCACTTCGCGCGCAGAACGCGACCGTGTCCTGGTCCGCAGCGTGGGACGGCCCCGCGAGCCAGGACGACTACGTGACGAAGCTCGTCGTCGACGCGACGGGCGGCGTGGTCGTCGTCGGTCGCTCGTACAACGCGAGCGTCGGCTTCCCGCCCGCTCCGCCGACGCAGGACGCGCTCGTCGCGCGCTACGACGCGAGCGGGACGCTGCTCTGGTCGCAGCGCCCCGACTGGATGGGCGGCGACGACCTCGCGCAGGACGTCGCGATCGATCCCGCGACGGGCGACGTGCTCGTCGCGGGCTACGCGAACGGCTACGTGGCGAGCACGTTCGTCACCGATCTCTGGCTCGCGCGCTACGACGCGAACGGCACGGAGCTCTGGAGCGTGCACGAGGACGGCACCGGCGCGAGCGCGGACTTCGGCCGCACGATCTTGATCGACGGCACGGGCCGGATCTTCGTCGGCGGTTCGTCGTACGGACCGACCACGAGCGCCGACCTCGCCGTGTTCGCGTTCGACCCGAGCGGCGCCTTCCTGTGGGAGACGCACGTCGACGGGCTCGCGAGCAGCACGGATTCGGGCGGCTTCCTCGCGTGGCATCCGTCGGGCGATCTCGTGCTCTCGGGGATGCTCGCGTCGCTCGGCGGCGCGGGCGACATGGGCGTCGCGCGGATCACGACGTCCGGCGCGATCGTGTGGCAGGCGCAGCTCGACGGCCCGGCGCACGGCGCCGATTTCGGCCTCGGCGCCGCGTGCGACGCCGCGGGCAACGTCTACGTCGCGGGCTGGGCGACGATCGGCGCCGACTCCGCGCCGCGGCTCGCGAAGTGGAGCGCGAGCGGCGCGTTCCAGTGGGCCGCCGACTTCCCCGAAGCCGCGGCGGGCGCCGGCCAGTTCCGCGACCTCGTCGTCGACGCCGCGGGACGCATCGCCGTCGTCGGCCACGCGGCGACGGGCGCGACGGGCCTCGACCTCGTCGTCGCGCAGTACGACGCGAACGGCACGCTACTCTGGAGCGGAGCGCGCGACGGCGCCGCGCACGGCGACGAGTCGGCGCGCGCGATCGTCGTCGACGGCGCGGGCAACGTGACCGCGTGCGGTTGGGCGAACGGACCGACCGGGACGACGGACGCGGACTCGCTCGTCGTCCAGTACGGACCGAACGGCGCGGCGCGCTGGACGCACGGCGGCGTCGACGCCGCGGTCGAGGACCGCGCGCAGGATCTGGCGCTCGGCCCGGCTGGTCGCGTCGTCTACGGCGCGTACTTGAAGCCCGGCACGCGCTACGACGTGCGCCTCGTCGCGCTCGACGAACAGGCCGTCGCGTATTGCTTCGGCGACGGCTCCTTCGGCGCGTGCCCGTGCGCCAACGAGAGCGGCGCGGGGCTCGGCGAGGGCTGCAAGAGCTCGCTCGGGCGCGGCGCGACGCTCGTCGACACGGGGATCGCGTCGCTCGCGAGCGACACGCTCGTCTTGAACGGCGCGGGGATGACGAATGCGAACGCGCTCTACCTCCAGGGTGCGCTCGCGGCGACGAACCCGGCGGCGCAGCTCGGCGACGGACTGCTCTGCATGGGCGGCACGATCATCCGCCTCGGCTCGAAGGCGAACGCAGGAGGCGCGTCGCGTTACCCCGAGGTCGGCAACGCGAGCGTCAGCGTGCGCGGCGCCGTCACCGCACCGGGCACGCGCGCGTACCAGGTGTGGTACCGCAACGCCGCGAGCTTCTGCACGAGCGCCACGTACAACCTGTCGAACGGGTTGATCGTGACGTGGGCGCCCTAGCGATCGAAGGCGTCCGCTCGAGCGCATCGGCGCTCGAACACGGAGCGTGAGGCGCGCGGACTGCACGCGCGGCGAGCCCTGTCGATCGGCGCAGGGGAGCGCTCGTCGGCCCGCGTGCGCCGCGCACGACCGCGCGGAGTCGCCTCGGTTCGGCGCGCCGCGTCCGCGCTCGTGATCGACGTGCGAGCGGGACCGCGTCCGGCTCTCCATCGAGCGCCGCACTCGCGGCACAATCTCGCGCCGACTTGCCCCGGGCGACGGGCCCACGGCTACGATCGTCGCCAGGACGCCCCTTCCCCTCTGCCGCTCGCACGGCCGCATCGGCCCCAACCCAATTCCCATGAAGCTCCCCGCTCGCCTCGTCTGGTTCCCGCTCGGTCTCCTCGTCTCCGCGTTCGCTGCGCAGCACGTGTCCGCGCAGAACGGCGCGCCGTCAGCCACCCCGCAATCGCCGCCCGCGCCCGCGTGGCAACCGCCGTCGCTCGCGGGAGGCACCGACGTCGCGCTCGGCGGCTCGAACGAGCCCGCGATCGCCGTCAGCCCGTTGAGCCCCTCGATCGTCTCCGCGTCGAACAACGCGCAGTTCCGGGTGTCGACGAACGGCGGACAGACCTGGGGAGCGGCCGTCTCGTACCAAGTACCCGCGGGCTACTTCAAAGCGGGCGATACGTCGCTCGCCTACGACAGCCAAGGTCAGCTCTTCTTCTGCTGCTTGGGCGGCCGCTCGTCTCCGAGCGGGTACGACATCTTCGTCGCGCAGCTGAACCCGAACTCCGGCGCCTACGTCGCCGGGCCGTTCGCCGTGACGACCAACGCGAGCTCGGGGATCCTGAACGACAAGCCGTGGCTCGCCGTGGACCGACAGCCGGGCAGTCCGTTCGTCGATCGGCAGTACGTCGTCTGGACCGAGTTCGCCGGCACGGCGCGCACCGTGTTGTTCGCGCGGTCGACCGACCACGGCGCGACGTGGTCCGCCCCGGCGACGCTCTCCACGCCGAGCCAGGGGTTCCCCTGGCCGGCCCACCTCGCCGTCGCGGCCAACGGCGACGTCTATGTCGCCTTCCACTCGCAGACGGGCTTCAACGGGTTCGGCGAGGCCGGCGGGAATCCCGACGGACTCAGCGGAGCCGTCTTCCTCCGCCGCTCGACCGATGGCGGCGTGACGTGGTCCGCGCCCACCTTCGCGTTCAGCCCGGCCGAGGCGGACATCACGTTCAACGTTCAGTCGTCGAGCGGGAACATCCCGGGCACGCGCTTCTGGTTGCAGGGCTCGGTGCAGCCGTGGGTGCTGCCCGATCCCGCGAATCCGGCCAACGTCTACGTCGTGGCGAACGACGATCCGGACAACGTCCACACGTTCGGGGAGCACGCGCACGTCTACATCAAGCGCTCGACCGACTTCGGTCAGACCTTCGGGACGCGCATCCGCGTGGACCAGGGTCCGGCGAATACGTTCCAAGTGCTCCCCGTCGCGTCGATCGACGATCGCACGGGCTGCATCGCGGTCGCGTGGTACGACAACCGCGGCGGGAGCACGAACGGAAACGGCAACTGGCTGCTCGACGTCTATGCGTCGGTTTCGACCGACGGCGGGCTGACCTTCGGGCCGGACGTGCGCATGAACAGCGCGTCGTTCGACCCGGATCTCGGCGCTCCCACCCGTTACTTCGGTCCCCCCGCCACCTACCGCATCGGCGAGTACATCGGCGCGGCGATGGCCTGCGGGGATCTGCAGGTCGTCTGGACGGGCAACACGGCGTCCGGACAGCAGAGCGTCACGGACAGCGAAGTCGACGTCTGCCCGACGTCGTCGATCACGCAGCAACCGGCGAGTCAGGTCGTTCCGTTCGGGACCACGGCGAGCTTCAGCTCGGTCCTGTCGGGCCCGGGTCCGTTCACGTACTTCTGGTTCAAGGACGACGTCCTGCTGACGAACGGCGGATCGATCAGCGGCGCGGACTCGCTGACCCTCGTCATCGCGCCCACGTCGCCCGGAGACTCGGGCGTGTACCAACTCGTCGTCGCCGACGGATGCGGCACGATCGCGAGCGACGCCGTGACCCTCGTGGTCGAGCCGGGCGTCCGCTTCTGCGCCGGCGACGGGCTCGATCCCGTGGTGACGACGGACTGCCCGTGCGCGAACTTCGGCGCGCCCGGGCGCGGGTGCGCCAATTCGGTCGAGGCCCAAGGCGCGGTGCTCACCGCGAGCGGCCTCCCCGATCCCGACACGGCCGTGTTGAGCGCGAGCGGCATGCCCCTGGTCTCCTCGTGCATCTACCTGCAAGGCGACGCACTCGTCGATGCGACGTTCGGCGACGGCGTGCGGTGCGCGGGCGGGAGCCTCGTCCGCCTCCGCACGCGGACCAACGTCGGCGGCGCGAGCAGCTTCCCCGACTCCGGCGACACGGTGTCGCTCTCCGTCCGCGGCGGCGTCGTGCCGGGGAGCGGAGCTCTGCGCCACTACCAGACGTACTACCGCAACGCCGCCGCCGTGTTCTGCCCGCCCGAGACGTTCAACGTCACGAGCGGCTTCCAGATCGTCTGGTGACGCGCGGCGCGACCGTCGCCGCGCGGGGACGCCCCGCGCGGGGGCGAGTGCGAGCTCGCCTCATCACCGACCCGCGCTCAGCGCGCCAGCGCCGCGAGCGTCTCGCCGTCGACGCGCATCGTCGTCCAGTCCTCCATCGGCCGCGCGCCGAGCGCGCGATAAAAGCCGATCGCGGGCGCGTTCCAATCGAGGACGTTCCACTCGAGCCGCCCGCACCCACGCGCGACCGCGATGCGCGCGAGCTCGACGAGCAGCGCCTTGCCGAGCCCCGCGCCGCGCGCCTCGGGCACGACGAAGAGGTCTTCGAGCCACAGCCCTGGCTTGCACAGGAACGTCGAGAAGCTCGTGAAGTGGAGCGCGAACCCGCGCGCGACGCCGTCGAGCTCGCCGATGAGACACTCCGCCGCGGGCTGCGCTCCGAAGAGCTGCTCACGCAGCGCGTCGGGCGTCGCGCGGCACTCGTGCGCGAGCTGCTCGTACTCGGCGAGCGCGTGGATGAGCGCGGCGACGAGCTCGACGTCGTCGGGCGTCGCGGGGCGGATCGTGATGCGGGGCAGTGCGGCCATGTGGAATCGCGTCACGCCCGCGTCGCGCCCGCGCGCGACTTCGCTTTGGGGGCCCGCTCGCGCTTCTTCTGCAGCTTCTTTCCGACCTCCGCGATCGAGCACAGCACGGGCTGGACTTCGAGCCCGAGCGGCGCGAGCGCGTACTCGACGCTCGGCGGCGAGGTCGGCAGGACGGCGCGCGTCACGAGGCCGCGGTCCTCGAGCTCGCGCAGCCGCGTCGTCAGCACTTTGGCCGAAACGCCCGCGAGCAGCCGGCGGAGCTCGCCGAAGCGGCGCGGCTCGTCGCGCAGGTACCAAAGGATCTTCGGCGTCCACGCACCGGCGAGAAGCTCGAGGCATTCCTCGAGCGGACAGTCGGCCGGGGGCGGAGCGGGCGGTTCTTTCTTGTTGGGAGGCACCATGACGTCGCATGGTCACTGTCAAGTACCTGGTTGTCAACGGTAACCATGCTGCCCAGGATCGCGGCCTTCGTCACTCGACTCCACCCGCGGTCCGCGCTCGAAGCGGATCGATCTCCACCACCACGCATCGAGGAACCAACCATGGCCAAGGTCGCGATCGTCTACCACTCCGGATACGGACACACCGCGCGCCTCGCGCAGGCCGTCGCTCGCGGCGCCGAGTCCGTCGCCGGTACGCACGTCACGCTCGTCTCCGTCACCGACGTCGAGCAGCACTGGGCCGACCTCGACGCCGCCGACGCGATCGTCTTCGGCGCGCCGACGTACATGGGTAGCGCCTCCGCGCCGTTCAAAGCGTTCGCGGATGCGTCGAGCAAGCGCTGGTTCGTCCACGCCTGGAAAGACAAGCTCGCCGCCGGCTTCTCGAACTCGGGCAGCCCCGCGGGCGACAAGCTCGCGACGCTGCAGGAGTTCGCCGTGCTCGCCGCGCAACACGGGATGATCTGGGTCGGCCTCGGACTCCACCCGATCGTCCCCTCGACGAAGCACCCCGGCGAGTTCGTGAACCGCGCGGGCGCGTTCCTCGGCGCGACGGCGCAATCGCCGCACAGCGCGCCCGATCACCTCGCGCCGCCGCCGGTCGACTTGGAGACGGGCGAGATCCTCGGCGCTCGCGTCGCGAACGCGGCGGCGCGCTGGGTGCGCGGCAAATAGCGCGTCAGGAGCGCGCAAGCCGCGCCAGGATCGCCTCGAGGACGCGCTGCGCGCCGGCGCGTCCGAGCTCGACCTGCCGGGAGCCCTCCACCGCGACGCCGCCGTGCACGACGAGCTCGCTCGCCGCGCGGTCCGCATCCTGGCGCAGCACGAGCACGAGCGGCGGCCGCGCGGCGAGCGGACCGTCGAGGCCGATGCGCCACGCACCGCCCCAGTCCGCGGACTTCGCCTCGAGGAGCCAGCCGCTCGGCGCCGCCGCGCCGGGTTCGACCAGCGGGAGCGCGCGCGTCACGCGCCACCGTTCGTCGTCGAGCGCGCGCGCCGCCGCCGCGCGGAGCTCCTCGAGCGTCGCGTCCGTGCTCGCGCTCGCCGAAAGC
Source organism: Planctomycetota bacterium (assembly GCA_016714045.1). Taxonomy (GTDB): domain Bacteria; phylum Planctomycetota; class UBA1135; order UBA1135; genus JADJNY01. The sequence goes on from JADJNY010000006.1 coordinate 127,299, forward strand.
TCGACGTCGCGCGCCGGAGCCCGCCGCAGCTCGGCGACGCCCCAGAACGCGAGGATCAGGAGCGCGACGCTGCCGCCGTACAGCGCCGTCGTCGCGACCACCGGCCGCCAGAACACGCGCCAGCTCCGCCATCCGCCGCGCGTCGCCGCGGAGAGGCCGAGGCCCGCGAAGAGCAGGAGCAGCGCGCCGAGGAACGCGAGCTCGGGGTGGCGCGCGAGTGCGTCGATGAGCGCACGCCCCTCCCCCGCAGAGGCTGCGCGCAAGGGCTCGAGCGCGCCGTACTCGGGATCCCACAGCGTCGTGCCGAGCGCCCACGTACTCTGCAGCGCAAACACGAGCAAGGCGAACGAAGCCGCGAACAGCACCAGTCCGCACGCGACGCGGCCGACGCGCTCGAGCATCGAGAGGTTCGCGAGCCGCACCGAGAGCTCGGGGCTCGTGCGCAGGCGCCACGTGAACACCGCGAAGAGCACGAGCGCGAGCACCGGCGCCGAGCCGACGAGCGGCCAGAACCCGCGGTCGAACGCGTGCGCGCAGAAGGCCCACGCGACGAGCAAGAGCACGAACGAGCCGAGCGCTCCCTTCCAGTGGCGCTTCGAAGCGCCAGACGTCGCGGGTGCGCGCGCTGCGGAAGCCGTGGTCGGCGTCGCGAGTGCCTCGAGCGCGCGCTCGAGCTCCGCGCGCATCGCGCCCGCGTCGGCGTAGCGGCGCTCGGGATCCCGCGCGAGCGCGCGCTCGACGACGAGGTCGACGTCGAGCTCGACCTCCGCGCGGCGCGACGGCGGCTCGTAGCGCCCGAGCGGGAGCACGCCGGTGAGCATCTCGTAGAGCACGACGCCAAGCGCGTAGAGGTCGGCGCGCGCGTCGACCGCGCGCGGGCGCTCGAGCTGCTCCGGCGCCATGTAGTGCGGCGTCCCCATCGCGTCGCCCGTCCCGGTGAGCGCGGGCGCGTCGTCGCTGGGCAGCTTCGCGAGGCCGAAGTCGGCGAGCTTGACGCGCCCCTGGGCGTCGACGAGCACGTTCTCGGGCTTCAGGTCGCGGTGGATCACGCCCGCGGCGTGCGCGAACTCGAGCGCGCAGCACAGGTCACGCGCGAGCGCGAGCGCACGCGCCGGCGCCAGGCGCCCGTCGCGCAGGAGACGCCGCAGGTTCGCGCCGTCGACGTGCTCCATCACGAGGTAGAGCCGGCCTTCGCGCTCGCCGGCGTCGTGGAGGGCCACGATCGACGGGTGCGCGAGGCGCGCGAGCGCGCGAGCTTCGCGCAGGAACCGCTCGGCGAAGTCCGGGGAGCGCGCGAGGTCCGCGCGCAGGAGCTTGATCGCGACGGTGCGCGCGAGGCGCGGGTGCGTCGCGCGGTACACGGCACCCATGCCGCCGCGCCCGACGAGTTCGAAGCCGGAGTGATCGGGGAAGATCGCCTCGAGCTCCATGACCTCGCGCCCCCTCGAGTGCGCATGCGCTCCGCCATCCCGCGCCGTGAAGGCGAGCGCAAAGAGACAGCGCGGGCACGGCGCATCCTTCGTGTCGACCGGGGCGCCGCAGGTGGTGCAAGCTGTGGTCATCGCGGTGGCGCGTGGATGAGGAAGGCCGTGTGGGGAAGAGTGGATGCTGCGGGTGCTCCTTGCAATCGGAGGACTGCGGCCGAGCACAAGACGACGATTCCGGTTGGTGGTTCCAGCGGGTCGCCTCCGCGCTTCCCACGGCCTGTCGGCGCCCACAGAGCGGACACGCTTCGACCAGGTGACGTCGACGGGGGGCTACCGACGACGGGCGATGCTCCAGTCAACGCGGCTCGCCGACCGCAATCCAGCCGGCCCACGCCGAGGGCGGGTACCTCGGGCGTCCATCGGCATCGCGGGCGGCGCGCAGCTCAGCCTTGGCTTCCCAAAGTGCGCGAGCCTTTGGGAGGCCGTCGATCCAGATTCGACGGTAGAAGGCGAGCATCAGCTCCTTCGTCGGCTCGTCGGGAACTTTCCAAAGGCTGGTCACGACCGTCCGAGCGCCCGCGATCTGAAGCGCGCGTTGGAGCGAGGCGGGACCTTGGCCCAGCCGGTCGAAGCCGAGGCTCGTTTCGCAGGCCGAGAGCACGGCGAGTTCGCAACGGGAGAGGTCGAGGGTGGAGAGCTCCTCGGCGGTCAGCGTCCCGGGGTTGCGTCCGAGCGCGTCGGAACCCGAGTTCGCCTGCGCGAAGGCGAGGCCGCAGCGGATCATCGGTGAGGTCGTCGCGGTCCATTCGGGGTCGGAGCGGAGGTCGCGAGAGGCCTGGCCCGCCAGTTCGATCGAACGTTCGACCGCGTCGTACCACCCGTGCGTCGCGACGTGCAGCCAACGCGCGCCCGGTGCGTTCTTGCGCAACGCGCCGACGGTGGCCTCGGTGCCCGTGAGCTGCCGTTCGTCCTCGCCCGGATGGAGCTCGACGATGGCCTTCGTCTCGACGAGCGTGGCGGGGAGCGGAACGAAGGTCGCTGCCGGCTTGCGGTTGTGCGATCCGGCCGTGTCCGCCTCTCCTCCGAAGTCCGCGCCGCCCATGGCGAGCAACGCGCCCTTCGAAGCGGGTGGGCGGTCGGGCGCGAGGAGCTCGACCAGCGTCGAGCGGAGCTCGAATTGGAATTCGTCGCCCAGGCGGCGGTCCGTGTCGGCCGGCGCGGAGGAGGCCGCGCGTTCCGCGGGCAGCGCGTCGAGCGGCACGAGCGCGAGCGGACCGCCCAGCGCGACCACGAGCCTGCGGACCCCCTTCAAGTGCGGTGCGAGCGGATCGAACGCACGCTTTCGGAGCGCCATCCCCGCCTCGCGCTCGGCCGAGACGCGCATCGGAGCACTCTTGACCACGGCGGCCCCGCGCGCCGAACGCGAGTCGCCCCCTAGGGCGTCGCGCCAGTCGAGGACGAGCTCTTCCATCGCATCCGACCGACCAAGGTCGACGCGCGCCAGCCCGCGCTCCTTGGTGACGACGAACGCTATCGTGCGCGCGCCGAGCTTGGCATCGCCACGCTTGGCGCCCACGTACCACGGGGCGTAGGTCCACAAGCTCACGAGCGCCGTCTCGGAGTCCAGGTGCGCCGCGAGGCTCTCCACGGTCGGAGCCGTGAGCATCTCGCGGGCACCGGGTAGTTCGAAGATCTTCGCGCGTAGCTCGCGCTGCGCCGCTTCGAGCTCTCCGCGTGCGGCCCCGATGCGGTCGGGGCTCGCGCCCGACTGCACGAGCTCGACGAGCCGGCCGGCCGCTTCCTCGGCGCGCTTCGAAGCCGCGTCGATGGCGGGCGCATCCCCCGCCGCAGCCGCGACGCGCGGAGCGGACAGCTCCAGCCCGCGCAACGCCTCGATCCAGGAGAACGCTCGCGCCTGGAGCGCCGGATCGGGCGGAAAGCGCCCCGCTCCGTCGGCGATGGAGAGCACGGTCGAGATCTCGTCCGACCACGTCATCGCGCGCTCGACGAGCGCGCGCGGCCCCAGCTTCGCGGTCAGTGCGATGCGCGTCCGGTCCAGGTCGTCGAGGAGGAGCGCGGCTTGAGCACGCGCTCGCGCGGGCTCCGCGTCGAGCTCCAAGCACGCGCGCGCGGTCCCGACGCGGGCCATGTGGAGCGACGGATTCTCGGAGGGAAGCAGACGTTCCATCGTCGACAGCGACTCGAGGAAGAGCTCGAGGGCACGCGGCTTGTCCTTGCCGTCGAGCAAAGCGGCGGCGAGGTTGTACTGCAGCGAAGCCAGCTCGATCGGATCCGGATTCGAGCGCGCGGTGACCGTCGCGAGCGCCGAGCGGAGCAGCTCGAGCCCCTGCTCTTCCCGACCGAGCTTGCGCAGCGAGACCGCGAGGTTGCGCTGCGCGACGACGATCTCGTCGTCGCCGGGCGGGTACGTCTCGAGGGCCATGGCGAGCACGTACTCCTCGATCTCGGCAGCGCGCTCGTGCTGGCCGAGCTCCGACAGCGCGGACGCCAGGTTTCGCTGCGCCATGATCGAGTCGGTGTGCTCGGGAGGGAGCGTGCGCGCGAGCATGGAGGCGATCGCGTCGAAGTGCTCGAGCGCGGACACGGCATCTCCGTCGTAGAGGAGCGCGCCCGCGAGCCCGTTGCGCACGTTGAGCAGCTCGGGGTGCTCGGGCGGGTACACGCGCGAGATCAGGTCGTACGCTTGCTCGTACAGCGGTCGAGCCTCGTGGATCAGCCCCTGCCCGGAGAGGATCCCGCCGAGGAGGTAGATCGACAGGCCACGATCAGGGTCGTCCGCTCCGAGAGCGGCGGCCTCCTCCAGCACGAGCGGCTCGATGACCCGCCGCGCTTCCTCGAAACGTCCCTGGCGAAAGAGCAGCGTGCCCAAGTTGTAGCGGGCCGAACGCGCGTGATCGGCGCCCCGGGGCCCGAGCGCGCCAGCACGCTCGACGATGCCTTGAAAGCGCGCCTCCGCCTGCGGTTCCTGTCCCAGCTCCGACTCGCACATGCCCAGATTGAGCTCGCACTGAAGGCGCAGGACATCGTCGCGCTTCGCCGACTGCTCCAGGCTCTCGAAAGCGGCATCGAGCTCGGCCTTCGCTGCCTCAGGCTGGCCGAGTTGGACGAGGGTGAATCCCTGATCGACACGCAGTCCTTCCAGGGTTCGGACGAAGCGCGGCCCGAGGGCCGCAGCGACCTCGATGGCGCGGGCGCGGACCGCCTTCACCCGGTTCCAGTCTGCGGTCTTCTCGAGCGTGTCCACGCAGTGCCGCAGAGCCGTCAAGTACTCACGAGACCGATCACCAAAGACGCGCTCGCAGACCGGAACCAGCTCTTCGACGATCCGCAGCGTCCCCTCCGTGTCCCCCAGATGCTCCAGGCACACGGCCAGATTGCGGCGTAACGCGATGCCATCCGCCGTATCCGCGTCGCCGTTCGCACGATCGATCTCAACGGCCTGCTCGAGCACGACACGTGCGCGCACATGTTCGTCCAGATGGACAAGAACCCCGCCGAGGATCGTGCGCGTGCCCTGGAGCCCGCCGCGCGGCATGCGATCGGCATCGCGCTCGAGGACGAGCTCGAAGGCGCGGCGCGCTGCCTGCAACGCGCCGTTCGGCGCGGCATGACGGCCGATGCCGCGCAGCGCAGACGAGACGCCCTCACTCGCACCTTCCGGATCGGCAGCGACGAGCGCCTCGATCCAGGCCAAGAGCGTGGCTTCCTCGACCGGCTTCGCTTTCGCGCCGTCGGCGCCCAAGTGTGCTTGGATCGGGGCGACGGCGGCGAGCGTAGCGGGCGTCTCAGGACACGGCACGAGCATGAGCTTCGCGCTCCCGCTCTCACCCGGCCGAGCTGCGGCGGCTTGAATGCGCAGCGTCTGGCCGGCCTTCGCCGGAACGACCAGGAATGGCGTCTTCCCACCGCCGCTCGAGTCGTCCTCGCCGAGGCCCTCGCCGCTCGCGCTCGAGATCGAGAGGTACGGATCGAAGTCACCGCTGCCCTCGAGCCAAGAGCGCAGATGGCCGTCGTGCTCGACGACGTACTCGATCAACGTCGCCGGACCGTGCCCTGCGAGCACGGGAGCCTCGGGCGTGATCGAGACCTCGACGGCTTTCGCCCCGGGGCGCTCGAGTCCGGAGCCGCCAAACGCCGTGACCAAGGAGAGCGAGAGCAGAGAGTGAGACACATGGAACAGGGGCATGCGAGCCGTCGTTTCCTCGGCCGTGAAGGAGGCCGTGTCGGGACACCGGAGCCAAAGAGGGTAGGCCCGCGAGTTCTCCGTGCCAATGCCACCGAAAAGGTGTGCTCACTCCGCATCGGCATCGACGGCCGAGAGCCGCCTGCTTGGGAGGAGGCTCCTCAGCGACGGAGCGTCGAGATCCGATGGAACTGCTCGACGGGAGGTGGTCCGCTCCGGAGGAAGAGTCCATCGGCCCGAGCGGCCACCTCGCCAACTCGACCAACGGCGTCCGGGTGCTCTGGACTCCGTGATCGTCACGCAGGGGGACCACTGAGCGCGTCGAAGAGCGTCGCGAGCTCCGCGTCGACGTCGTCCGTGTTCAGCGTGTCGGCGATCTCCTCGCGCAGGAGCTCGCCGTAGCGCTTGCGCAGGCGGTGCACGGTGATCTTGATCGCGTTCTCGGTCTTGCCGAGCTCGCCGGCGAGCGCGGAGTACGGCGCCGCGTCCTCGGCCGTCGTCAGGTGCGGTTGGAGCTTCTGCCACTCCTCCGCCTTGCCCGCGGCGCGCTGCTCGCTCCCGAGGCGGTCGAGCGCGCGCTGCAGCACGATCAAGGCCCACGCGCGGTCGAACGCCTTGTCGGGCGCGTCGTGCGTCGCGGGCTCGAGCGAGAAGCGCGTCTCCGCGTCGTGCGCGCCGAACTCGAGCGGGAGGACCTTGCGCCCGCCGCCGCGCTTGTCGGCGTGCTCGCGCTCGCGTTCGTTGATCAGGAAGTGCTTGAGCGCGGTGAGCAGATACGCGCGGAAGCGGCCGCGCGCGGGATCGGCGCGCGCGAAGTCCTCGCGCTCGAGGAGCCGCGCGAAGAACTCCTGCACGAGGTCGCGCGCGGCGTCGGCGTCGTGGCCTTTGCGGCGCACGTAGGCGTAGAGCGGGTACCAGTAGGTCGCGCAGAGCGTCTCGAGCGCCGCGCGCGAATCCGCCTCGCCCTTCCCGCCCGCGGCGAGGACGAGGCTCCAGCGGGTCGTGAGGAAGGACGCGCGGCCGTGCTCGAGGTCGTCGTTCACGGGGAGAGCGTAGCGCGCGGTCAGGGCGTCGTGCGTGTCGCGGCGCCTTCTTCGCGGTGTCCGCGGCGCGCGAGCGGGGTCATGTCGCGCTCGTCCAGGCGTCGAAGGCGGCGGACTGCTTCACCGGCACGAACTCGATCACGCGGTAGCGCGAGTAGCCGGCCTTCTGGAACGGGTCGGCGGCGAGCAGCGCGTCGATCTCGGCGTTGTCCTTCGCGCGCGCGAGGATCATGCCGCCGGTGCGGGGCTCTTGCGGACCCGACGCGAGCAGGAGGCCGCGCTCGAACGCTTTCCCGAGGTGCGCGCGGTGGGCGGCGAGGAGGGTGTCGAGTTGGTCGAGCGGGACGAGGTAGGTGGACTCGATGACGAAGTGCTTCCACGCGGCGGGCGCGTTGGCGGGCGGCGTCGGCGCGCCGGGGGAGCCCGTGCGGCGCCAGACGATGTAGTCGAGGACGGCGGCGGTGTGCCGGCGGCGCGGAGGAGCTCGCGATTTGGGCGCGGTGGTGCGTGCCGTGGTTGGCGAGGTGCGTGACGATGGCTTCGAGCGGGTCGGAGCAGGGTTCGTTCTTCGAATTGTGGAACGTGATGGCGCGCGTGAGGTCGGCGGCGGTTGCGGTGGAGAGGAGCGTGGTCCAGCGTGACGACACCGCGTCGAAGCGGTCGAGGGCGTGTGCGGGGGTTGGGAACTCGGGCCAGACGGCGAGGTGCTTCGTGTCGGCGTTCTCGACGCGTGCGAGCCAGAGTTCGGAGGCGCCGACGATGTGCGCGAAGAGGTGTGTGGCTGCGGGGAGCGGGGTGGGGAGCGCCGCGAGCGCGGAGCCGAGGCGCGTGGTGGCCCAGCGGTCGTAGGCGAAGAGGTGGAGGGCGGAGGAGCGGGTGAGCATCGGAGGGGCGCGCGAGGCGGGTGGAGGGCGCGAGGGAGATGGGAGTGCGAGGCGGGTGGGGAGTGCGCGAGGCGGGTGCGGGGCGAAGGAGGGAGTGGAGCAACGGAACACATTCGGATGCTCCGCATTCCGGACTCCGTGTTCGATCGGGCCGGAGGACCGGCCCGATCGAACACGGAGTTCTAGTTCGGAGAGGGGGGTGGGCGCGTCAGGCGGGTGAGGAGGTTCGTGCGGATGGTGGGCCAGTCGCTGCGGGTGATCGAGTACATCACCGAGTCGCGCACGAAGCCGTCGGGACAGACGACGTGTTGGCGTAAGACGCCCTCGCGCGTCGCGCCGAGGCGTTCGATCGCGCGTTGCGAACGCTCGTTGCGCGCGTCGGTTTTCAGCTGGACGCGCAGGGCGTCGAGCGTGTCGAAGGCGTGGGTGAGGAGGAGGAGTTTGGCCTCCGTGTTCACCGCGGTGCGCTGGTACGCGGGCGCGATCCAGGTCCAGCCGATCTCGAGGCCGCGGTAGGCGCGACGGATGTCGAGGTAGCGCGTCGAGCCGATCGCGCGGCCGGTGGAGAGCGCGATCTGCGCGAAGGGGAGTGCTTCGCCGCGCTCCTGGAGACGTTGGGCTTCGTCGATCCACTCGACGACGTCCTCGACGCGCTCCGGACGGAAGCGCGGCATGAAGAGCCAGGTGCGGTCGTCTTGCGCGGCCTCGAAGAGGTCGGCGGCGTGCGCGCGGGTGAGCGGTTCGAGGCGCACGTGTGCGCCCTGCAAGACGATCGGTTGGGGATCCACGGCGCGAGCGTAGCGTCGAACGTGCGGGCTGCGAATCCACGACGTCCCGGCGGCGACGCGCGCTCGCACGTCGGGTTCTGGGGAGGAGCGGTCGACGAGCGCGGAGCCTCGATCGAGAGCTTCGGGGACGTGGAGCGCGCCCCCGGGGATCGACGGAGTCGCTCGCGGCGGCTCCCCCACGACCCGAGCGCGGCCGGGGCGTCCCGCGGGTGCCAGGCGCCCGCGTCCCGCGCATACGACGCATGCGTCCGTGCGCGCCCGTTCTCGCGCTCGCCGTGCTCGGCGTGGAGCCGCCGCTACCATCCGTTTCTGTCCGAGCAGACGGCCCGTCTTCCTTGCCGACCCCTTCGAGGATCCCCCCATGAAGCTCCGCCTCGCTCTCGTCTTGGTCCTCGCCTCGTTCGGGCTCGCCGCGTCGTGCGGAACCACGCACTCCAGCGCTCGCTGGGACGCCGGCGCCGATCCCATCGATCACCTCGGGACCCACCACCGCGCCGTGTCGACGACGTCGGCCGACGCGCAGCGCTGGTTCGACAAAGGGCTCGTGCTCACGTTCGCGTTCAACCACGACGAGTCCGTGCGCTGCTTCCAGAAGGCGCTCGCCGCCGATCCGAAGCTCGCGATCGCGTGGTGGGGCATCGCGTACGCGAGCGGGCCGCACATCAACAACGCCGCGCTCGACGATCAGCACGCGAAGATCGCGTGGGACGCGCTCGCGAAGGCCAAGGAGCTCGCGAGCGGCGCGAGCCCCGTCGAACGCGACCTGATCCGCGCGCTCGAAGCGCGGTACGCGTGGCCGAACCCCGCGGACCGGCGCGCGCTCGACGTCGCCTACGCGGACGCGATGCGCGCGGTGTGGAAGGCCCACCCGGACGACGCGGACGTCGGCGCGCTCTGCGCCGAGGCGATCATGGACCTCTCGCCGTGGAACCAGTGGACGAAGGACGGCGCGATGCAGCCGGGCACGGACGAGGTCGTCGCGACGCTCGCTCGTGTCCTGCAACTCGACCCGCGCCATCCGCTTGCGCACCACTTGACCGTGCACGCGTGGGAGGCGTCGCAGCACCCCGAGCGCGCGCTCGCGTCCGCCGACGCGCTGATGGAGCTCGTCCCCGGCGCGGGCCACCTCGTGCACATGCCCGCGCACACGTACGCGCGCGTCGGGCGCTGGCACGATTCGGCGATCGCGAACGAGCGCGGTGCGGCCGTCGACGCCGCGTACTTCGCGCTGCACGGACCGCAGGGCTTCTACAACGTGTACCGCGCGCACAACCATCACTTCCTCGCGTGGGACTGCATGATGGAGGGCCGCTCCGCCGACTCGATCGCCGCCGCGCGCGCGATGCTCGCGAACGTCCCCAAGGACTTCGTCGAAGCCGCCGCGCCGGTCATCGATCCGTACCTGACGATCGAGATGGAGGCGTTGGTGCGGTTCGGCCGCTGGGAGGAGCTCCTGCGCATCCCGCTGCCCGCGCCGAACCTGCCGCAATCGCGCGCGTTCCGTCTGTTCGTGCGCGGCGTGGCGCACGCTGCGCTCGGCCACTCGAGCGAAGCCGTCGCGGAGCAAGAGCGCTTCCGCGCCGCCGTCGCCGAGGTGCCGAAGGAGGCGATCTGGGGCCAGAATCCGGCGGCAAGGGTCTTCCGGATCGCCGACCTCGTGCTCACGGGCGAGATCGCCGCGGCGGACGGCCGCACCGAGGACGCGGTGCGCGCGCTCTCCGAGTCCGCGAGCCTCGAGGACGAGCTCGCCTATGACGAACCCACGGACTGGATGATCCCGTCGCGCCACGCGCTCGGCGCCGTGCTCCTGCGCGAGAAGAAGTGGAGCGACGCGGAGCGCGTGTACCGCGCGGACCTCGTGCGCAACCCCGAGAACGGCTGGTCGTTGTGGGGCCTCGCCCGCGCGCTGCGCGAACAAGGCAAGAAGGACGAGGCGAAGGCCGTCGATGCGCGCTTCGAACGCGCGTGGCAGTACGCCGACATCGAGCTCGGCACGAGCTGCCTCTGCATCCCGAGTCCGTGAGCGGCTCGCCGTTCGTCGCGACGGAGGAAACGCGCGCGGGTGCGCTCGCGTCGCGCCGCGGGTAGCCTTCGAGCGTGAACTCCGACCTGGAGGACCTGCTCGCGCGCTGGGCCGCGGGAGTGGATCGGCCAGAACCTGCTCGGGTTCGTGCTGATGGACGTTCGAAGGCAGCTCGCGTAGCGCCCGCGACGCCTCGCAGCCGCGCCGAGGTGTCCGCTACCCTGAGCTCGATGCCGCCCCTTCGCATCGAACTCAAGAAAGGCCGCGGCGGGCCCGATTCGCTTGCGTGCGTGCGCGCGGACGGCTCGCGCACGTGGGAGCGCGTGCAGGCCGCGATCGCGCTGCACGACCTCGTCCACTTCGTCGTCGAGCGCGAGTTCCGCTGGACCGACGGCTTCTACGGCCTGGTCGCCTCCGGCTGGTCGATCACCGACTTCTACGACAAGGAGAAGGCGCGCACCCTGCCGAAGGGCGCGATGCGCGCGGAGCACATGGTCGCGTTCTTCTGGCGCGAGCTCGGCGGCCAGGAGGAGCCCGGCCTCGCCGACTTCCACGCCGCGATCGAAGCACAGAACGCGAAGGAGCCGGCGCTCGCGCTCCCGCGCCCCACGCAAGACACGATCGATCGCGTGCGACGCGAGGTGCGCGAGCTCGCCGCGCGGTGGAGCGCGCTCCCCGCGGGCGAGACGCTCGCGCTCGAGTTCGACGTCGGAGCGTGAAACCGCGCACTCGAACGGCAAGCGGCCGCGCGGGAGCTCCTCCCCCCTCGCGGCCGCCTCGATGCGCAGCGTGGAGCGAGCGCGCGCCCGCTCCGACTCCGCTCACCAGGTGACGGAGTACCCGTTCGTCGCGTTGAACGTGTCCGGCGTGCAGAACGCCGCCGAGTTACGGAAGTAGACCTGATAGTGCGCGACGAGCCCGCTGCCGAGCGGCGTCTGGCTGCGCACGGAGAGCGGGTCCTCGATCGCGTTCGACGGATACTGCGAGCCGCCCGCGACGTTCGTCTTCATGCCGATGCGGATGAGCGCGCCGTCGACGCAGCGCACGCCGTCGCCAAACGTGACGCCCGGCGTCGCGCGCTGGTCACCCTTGAAGTAGATGCACGTCGACGTCGCGGGCATGCCGTAGCCGTGCAGCACGACCTCGCCCGCGCTCGTGGCCGGCGCCGCGGTCAACATCGCGCCGAACGTGGACGCCGAATGCGCGCAGCCGTGGCCCGGAGCCCCCACGTTGCCGCACGGGCACGGACCGACCGTGCCGGGAACGCTCGCCGTCGAAGCGCAGAACGAATCGCCGCCGTTCACCGCGCGGACGAGGTCGTTCGCGTCGATCGGCTCGAACGCGATCGCCCCCATGTCGGCGTGCGATCCGTCCGCATCCGGATCGCTCGCGGGATTGCCCGCGTCGATGCACGGCGAACCGAAGTTGAGGCGGAAATTCCTCCCCCACGGGTTCCAGAACACGGGCTCGGCCGAGATGTTCCCGAGCCCGGGCACGCCGGACTGCGTGTTCGAGTACGTGATCGAGACCGACGATGCGTTCGTGAAGAAGTCGCCGCCCCCGCTCGCCCAGAAGATCGAGTTCCGGATGGAATGGGGCCCGGAGAGCGCCGCGCCGCCGCCCGCATACGCCGAATTGCCCCAGAAGGTGCAGCGGTCGAGGACGAGTTGGGCGAGGTGAAGGTACGCGCCGCCGCCGTAGCCCAGCGCGCCGGTCGCGCGGTTCCCGACGAACACGCAGCCCGACACGACGACGTTGCTCTGGAATCCGGCGCAGAGTCCGCCGCCGAAATCGAGCGCTTCGTTGTCCTCGAAGACGCAGCCGACGACGGTCAGGCTGCAGTTCAGCGCGAGGAGTCCCCCGCCCCGGCTCGCGCGGCCGTTGCGGAGGCGGAACCCGACGATCGACGCGCCGAACTCGCCCGACGAGAGGCCCACGCAGCTCCCGTTCGCCCCGCCGTCGATGACGGGCAGGTCGTTCCACCCGACGAGCGGCCACGCCGTCAGCGCGAGCCGCTTGCCATTGAAGTTCACGTTCTCCGCATACACGTGCCCCGAAGCGACGTGGATCGTGTCGGCAGCGAGCGTGCTCGGCGCGTCGATCGCGGACTGGATCGTCGCGTAGGGATCCTGCGGTGTGCCCGTGCCGGGTCCGTTCGGGTTCGGTGCCACGTACCAGTCACCGAGCGCGAAGGCGGGCGCGGCGAGGGCGAGCACGACCGGGAGGGCGAAGAACGTGGTGTGGGAGGTGCGATGGAGCATGGTGGCGGAGTCGGGAGCGAGCCAGGTCCCGGTCGACGCACCCTCGGCGCATCGGGGCCCGAGGTAAGCGAAGCCAATGCCAGCTCGCGCACGCAACGGAACTCGAGCGGAGCCGCCTTGCGGACCTCACGAGGGCGCCCCGTGCACGCACGGCGTGCGGACTCGCTCGCCGCCGCGTGCGGAGGATCGAACGTGGGCCCAGGCCGCGAAATCGGACTCCCCCACCGCCGCGCACCTTCGTGTCCGCCCCGCTACTTCCCCGCCGGCGCCGTCCACCCGAACTTCGCCGGGTCGTACGGCACCTTGTCCTGCGGGAACTTCGCGAAGAGCGCCTCGGCGCGGAGGATCATCGTGTCGCGCTTCGCGGCGAGGTCCTTCGGTGCGTACTCGACCAGCTCGTGCGGGATGAGCCCGATCCCCTCGAGCCCCTTGCCGCCGTTCGCGCGCCCGTGGTTCGAACGCGTCGACACGTAGAGCGCGAAGAGCTTCGACGGCAGCTCGATCGTCGTCTTCGAGGACGACATGCCCGCGGTCGCGCTCTCGCCGATCACGTAGCCGCGCCCGTCTTCCTTGAAGAGGTCGGCCGCGGTCTCGCCCGCGCTGCGCACGCCGCCGTCGACGATCACGACGATCGGACCGCCATACGGCCGCGGGCCCGCGCTCGCGTGCTTCACGGCGAATTCGATCGTCTTCCCCGCGGGAACGAAGCGCCCGATGAACGCCTCGTGGTCGAACCCGCCGCCGCCGTTCGCGCGGAAGTCGAGCACGAGTCCGGGCACCTCGCCGACCTTCGCGAGCGCCTCGTCGAGCTGCTCGACGACGCTCTCCTTCATGCGCCGGAGATGGATGTACCCGTAGCCGGCCTGCGTGCGCCCGAAGGCGAGGTCGTCCGTGCGATCGAGCGTCTCCGGCGGGAACGCGGGCCCGTTCGGCACCTGGTTGCGCTTCGCGAAGGTGACCGTGCGCTTCTTCTTCTCGCCGCCGATCGTCTTCACCTCGATTTCGAGCCGCGTGCCGATCGCGTCGGCGAGCCCCCAGTGGCACGCGTAGTAGGACGCCTGCTGGTCCGTCGAGAACGAGACGACGTCGCGCAGGTCGGCGACGCGCTTCTCCATCCACTTCTCGGCCGCGAGTCCGTCGATCGTGAGGAGCTCCATCCCCGGCTCGAGCCCGACCTCCGCCGCGGTGGCCCATGCGCTCTTCACGTAGAGCTTCTTCCCGCTCCTGCACACGAACATTCCCGGTCCGCCGCTCTTGTCGGGCCAGTCGACCTTCACGTCCTTCGCCGCGGGGAGCGGCCGCAGCTCGGAGTGCCCGTCCTCGAGGCGCGCGAGCAGGCGCACGAGCAGCTGCGCGAGCTCCGCGGGCTCCTTCAGCTTCTTCGCGTCAGCGAGGATCGGCGCCGTCGCCTTCTTCCAGTCGATCTTCTTCGACGCGAGCAGCGCGCCGCACTCCTTCTCGAGCGCGGACACGGCGAACGTCACGTCGCCGGCGAGATCGAGCCTGTCGCCCGCGCGCGCGAGCGGAGTGAAGGTGGCGATCGACAGAACGGCGAGGAGCAAGAGCCGGCGCGGGAGCATGCCCAAAGGATGAAAGAGGGAGCCCGTCGGCGCCAGCGGGTACGGCTCCCGCGTCTCCTCTCCCGCGCTCGCTCTCCCCGGGACCGAGTCCTTCGGCCGGTCCCGGGACCTGCATCGCGCCAGGTCCTGGCGGCGAGGAGCTCGACGAGCCCGATGTTCCAGAACTTCTGCAACGGACGCCCCGGCACGAACAAGCACGGTCCGAGTACCCTCGTCTCCAAGGAGCCACCATGCATCGAATCCTCTCCTGCGGCGCGTCCATGCTTGCCCTGGCCCTCACCCCCGTCGCCTCGGCCAACACGTGGGTCGTCGACGCCGCGAACGGCCCGGGCTCCCAGTTCGACGAGATCGGCGTCGCGATCGCCGCGGCGGCGCCCGGCGACCTGATCCTGGTGCGCGCGGGGAGCTACTCCCCCTTCGTGCTCGACAAGGGACTCACGATCCTCGCCGACGCGGGCACAGACGTGCCCGGCACGGTGACGGTCCAGAACGTCGCGTCCGTGCGCGCGATCGTCGCGGGGCTCGACTGCGACGGCCTCGTCGTGTCGAACTGCGCGCGCGTCGTCCTCCTGCAAGGCCTCACGGTGCGCGGCCTGAGCGGCGGATGGACGAGCGCGGCGGTGGAGATCGACTCCTCGATCGACGTGCGCCTGCAGTCCGTGACGGTGCCCGGCGGCGCGACGACCCTGCCGAGCACCTCGGGGCAGTCCGCCGTGCGCGTGAACGGCGCGCGCGTCGAGCTCGTGCGCTGTGACCTGCGCGGTCGCGACGGACGACCGACCTTCAACCAATCGTCGTCGCTCTTCCGCCCCAACGGCGGCGACGGCCTCGTCGTCGACACCGGCGCGAACGTCCACGTCGCGCTCTCGAGCGTGCGCGGCGGTCGCGGGGGCGACGCGGGCGGCACGCCCGGCATTCCGTTCTACGGCGGCGACGGCGGGGAGGGAGTGCGTCTTGCGGGCACCGGCCCGCGGCTCCTGCTCTCGGGCACGGCCGCCGATCTCGTGCTCGGGGGCGACAGCGGACTCGGAGCGGACGACCTGTGCCTCGATTCCGGTTTCCCTGGGAACGGGATCGACGCGAGCCACGCCTCGAGCCCGGTGGCGCGCGCATCCGGCGCGACGCTTCAGGGCGGGTACGACCTCTGCCGCGACTCCACGGCGTTCTCGACGATGGGCGCCGTGACGCTGCCGAGCGTTGCCGATCCCGCGCTCGAGATGCTCCCGCCGATCGCATCCCCCGGCCAAAGTGTCACGTTCGTCGTGCACGCCGCGCCGGGCACCGACGTGCGCCTGCGCCTCGGCCGGCGGACGATCGTCGAGGACCTCGCGACGACCGAAGAGGACCGCCTCGTCGAGCAGCTCCGCAGCTGGGGCCTCGGCGTCGTCCCCGCGAGCGGCGAGGTGACGTTCCCCTTCACGATGCCGAGCACGAGCCCGGTCGGCGCGCTGCTCGCGACGCAGGCGGTGAGCGTCGACACGCTCGGCGGCGCGGCCCTGACGGCCTCGTGGCCGATCGTTCTGCGCTGAGAGCGCGCTCGACGCACGAACGACGGCGGCGCACCGGTCGGGACGAGGCCATCGGCCCCCACCCGTCTGGACGCCTTCGCCGGACCGCACGCGGCGAGCGCCGCACGTCGAGACGGACGCGCCGAACGTGCTCGCATCAACGCGGCGCGCGCAGCACGATGCAGGCGATCTCCGCGGGGTTCGCGACGCGCAGCGGCGGGCCCCAGAAGCCGGTGCCGCGCGACACGTAGATCTGCGTGCGCTCGCCGTGGCGGTGCAGGCCCGCGACGTACGGCTCCGCGAGCCGCACGAGCGCGCCGAACGGCCAAAGTTGCCCGCCGTGCGTGTGCCCGGAGAGCTGCAGCCCGACGCCGTGCTCCGCCGCCAGATCGACCTGCGACGGGCGATGCGCGAGCAGTACGAGCTCGCGCGACGGATCGCGCCCCGCGAGCGCGCGCGCGAGGTCGACTGCGTGCTCGGGCCCGAACATCGCTCCGTCGCGGTCGGGGATGCCCGCGAGGTCGAAGCGCGCGCCGCCCTTCTCCACCTCGACGCGCGTGTTGAGCAGCACGCGGATCTTCCGTTCCTCGAGCCACGCGATCCACGCGTTGGCGTCGGAGTAGTACTCGTGGTTGCCCGTCGAGAAGAAGACGCCGTGCGGCGCCGCGAGCTCGCGCAGCCGATCGATGCGCGGCCCGAGGCGCGCCACCGAGCCGTCGACGAGGTCGCCCGTGATCACGATCAAGTCGGGCTCGAGCGAACGCACGCGCCGCAGGACCTCGTCGAGGAAGTGCTCGCCGAGCTGGGGGCCGAAGTGGACGTCGGACAGGTGCGCGATCTTGAACCCGTCGAACGCAGGGGGGAGCCGCGCGAGCTCGACCTCGACGACGGGCGTCGTCACGTCCTGGACGGCCCTCCGTCCGGCGAAGGTCGTGCCGCCCGCGCCGAGCGCGGCGGCGCCCGCGACGGCCCGCGACAGAAGGGTGCGGCGATCGAGCTCGCCGCCGGCGCTCGGCGCGGACGCGGGCGGGCCCGGCTCGGCGCTGGTCCGCTTGCGCACGAACCTCACCACGAGCAGCACGAGGTCGGCGCACGCGACGATCAGAAACGCGTAGAAGACGAACCCGAACCAACTCCACACCAGCCCCGTCGCACCCGAGATCGAGTTCTCCGAATGGCGGCGCGCCAGCGTGAACACGATCGGCACGGCGAGCGCCGCGAGCACGACGAACACGGTCGCCCCGAGTCGCCACGGCCGCGGCAGCGCGACGTCGCGTACGAGCCGGACCCACACGTACCGGTTCATCCCGACCAGCACGAAGAGCGCCAGGACGAGGAAGACGCCGAGGTGGAACGCGCGGTCCATCGTGGGGATGCTAACGCGTTCGCCGGGTCGCGAGCCATCGCATCGTCCGCGCCGGCACCGCTCGAGTCGTCTGCCGAGCCGTTCCCCAGCGTGGTGCGACTCGACCGCGCGGTCGTCCGCTCGCAGTCGGGATCCTCCGCGCTA
The DNA here is from genome assembly GCA_016714045.1 of Planctomycetota bacterium. GTDB lineage: Bacteria > Planctomycetota > UBA1135 > UBA1135 > JADJNY01. The sequence goes on from JADJNY010000006.1 coordinate 144,527, forward strand.
CGATGCGCGCGATGTCGCGCCTCGCCCTCGTCCTCGGTCTCGCCCTCGCCGCCTGCTCGCCCACCGCCGCGTCGAAGACGCCCGGCACGCGCGCCCACGGCGTCGTCGTCGCGAAGGTGCTGCAGCTCGGCGCCGGCGCCCCGACGCGCGTCGAGCGCGTCCTCGTGACGGCGGGCGCGAAGGTCGAACGCGACACGCCGCTGATCCAGTTCGACACGGCCTGGCTCGCGGCACGGCGCGCTTCGGCCGCGGCGGAGGTCGCGCGCGCGACGGCGGAGCTCGCGCGACTCGAGAAGGGCACGCGCCCCGAGGAGCTGCGGGACCTGCGCGCGCGCTGCGACGAGCTCGCCGCACGCCTGAAGACGGCGACCGACGCGGAGAAGCCCGTGCTCGAGGCCGAGTTCGCCGGCGCGGAGGCGCGCTTCGGCCTCGCGTCGAAGGGCGCGCGGAAGGAGGAGCTCGACGCCGCGCGCGCGACCGTCCTCGCCGCGCAGGCGCGCCAGAAGGAGCTCGCGCTCGAGGCCGAAGAGCTGCGCGCGCCGATGCCGGGTCTCGTCCACCACGTCGCCATCGAGCCCGGCGCGTCGGTCGCCGCGCACGAGGTGCTCGTGACGCTGCGCGACCCCGCGCGCCTCTTCGTCGAAGCCGACCTCGCGCCGCTCGGACCGGGCTGGCAGACGGGCGCCACGGTGTGGATCACGAGCTCACTCCTCTCCGGTCAGCGCTTCGAAGGCCGCGTGCTCGAGCTCACCGTCCCCACGCCCACCACCGAACCCGCGCGCGAAGCCGTGCGCCCCACCTTCGTCCGCGCGCGCATCGAAGCCCTCGACGGCCGGGACCTGCTCCCACCGGGCAGCACGGTCGAACTCGACCTCGCCCCCTGAGCCCCGCTCCCACACGGAGCTTGGCCAATCGCACGTCACGTCCGTGCGACGCGCATCGACGACATCGCAGCCCGCGCGCGCCGCACCACCTCCAGCGCCGAACGCTCGACACCGCTCAACGACCATCGAGCCTCCCCGCGCCGCGCGCGCATCCGGGGCGTGCCCCGCGCTCGATGCTGAGAGCCCATAGAACCCCGTGCAAGCCAGGGCCGGTCCTCCGGCCCTGGCTTGTGCGGGGTCCGTGATGCGAAGCACACGCGTGTGTTCCGTTGCGCCCCTTCCCCCTGCATCGCCTCATCCGGCAACGGCGTCCCGACCGCCCCCCTCACTCTCCCGACACCCCACTCCTCATTCCCCGCCTCCCCGCTTCACCTCAAGCACACAACCCATCCCAACCCGATCCACGTCCAGGCCATCGCCCTCTTCCCCGGGCCGCCTCCCCCGCCCATGCAGCGCATCCTCGTCGTCGACGCCGATCCCACCGTGCTCAGCGAACTCGAGCACAAGCTCGCGAACGCGCGCTCCCCCTGGTCGGTCGAACACGCGGCGAGCCGCGACGAGGCCCTCGAGCGCCTCACGCACGGCCCCTACGACGCGGTTCTCTCGAGCCCCAGCATCGTCGGCGCCGACGGGAGCGCGCTGCTCGCCGAGGTGAAGCGCCGCGAGCCCTCCGTGCTGCGCCTGATGCTCGTGTCCCCCGCCGAGCGCGACCTCGCGCAGAAGCTCGCCGCCGACGCGCACCAATCGCTCCCGAAGAACGCCTCCGCGGAGAGCTTGCGGTCCGCCCTCTCGCGCGGGATCGCGCTGCGCGACGTCCTCGGGAACGAGAGGCTCCAGACGCTCGTCGCGAAGCTCGACCACCTCCCGAGCGTGCCGTCGCTCTACTTCGAGCTCGTCGAAGCGATGAAGGCGCCCGACGCGAAGATCGAGAGCCTCGGCCGCATCATCGCGCGCGACCCCGGGATGACGTCGAAGGTGTTGCGCACCGTGAACTCGGCCGTCTTCGGCCTGCGCGAGACGATCACGAGCCCCGGTCAGGCGGCGACGTTCCTCGGGCTCGACATGCTGAAGTCGCTCGTGCTCTCCGTCGGCGTGTTCTCGCAGTACGACGGTCAGCCGACGGGCGAGTTCTCGATCGAGGAGTGCTGGCAGCACAACCTGCGCGTCGCGAGCTTCACGCGCGCGATCCTCCAGGCGGAGCGCGCTGGGAAGGCCACGATCGAGGAAGGCGTGCTCGCGGGCATGATGCACGACGCGGGGCAGCTCGTCCTCGCGACGAACCGCCCCGAGCGCTTCCAAGCCGCGCACGTGTTCGCCGAGCGCGACCACGCGGTGCGCGCGGAGCTCGAGCGCCGGCTCTTCGGCGCCTCGCACGCGGCGGTCGGCGGCTACCTGCTCGACCAGTGGGGCCTGCCGACGAGCGTCGTCGAGGCCGTGCTCTTCCACCACACGCCGTCGACGTGGCTCGAGGACGATTTCTCGCCCTTGTGCGCCGTGCACGTCGCGAACGCGCTCGCGGGCGTCGACCTGGAGGACGCGGACGCCGAGCTCGTCGAGCTCGACTACGGCTACCTCGAGCGCCTCGGGCTCGCGCGGCGGCTCTCGCGTTGGATCCAGGCGTGCCGCGACGCGATCGAGGACGAGCGCGGCGCTACTTCGGAGTCGCGGAGCACGTGACGCCCGGGGCGAGGAGCCCAATGCGGAACCCGCTCGCGCCGCCGCCGTTCTGCACCTCGAGCACGACGGCGTTCCAACCCGCCTTCAAATCGATCGTCCCGAAGTGACGCAGCGCCGCGTTGTGCGCTCCGTCGTCCTGGACGACGAGCGCGCCGTTCACGCGCAGGCGGCTCGCGTCGTCCGTGCCGAGCGCGAAGCCCACCTGACGCGCCTCCGCGGAATGGAGCCACGTGCGCGCGACGAAGATCGACTCCTCGGCGTCCTTCTTCTTCGTGCCGACGAGGTCGACGAAGCCTTGCCCGTCGGCGATCGGCGCCATCGCGGTCCACGCGAGCTTCGCTCCGTCGCGGCCGTCGAACGTCTTTGCGAGCGTCGCGTCCTGCTCCGGCCCTTGCTCGTCGTCGAGCTTGGACGCCTTCGAGGGGCTCGGGAACGGACCGACGACGCTCCACGCGTCGATCCACGTGCCGGGGAAGAGCTGACCGAGTTCCTTCTGGTGCGCGACGCGCCGATCAGGGCGCAGTCCGACCACGAGGTCGGCGTAGAGGCGCTCGACGTCCTTCGCGCCGCACGCCTTGAGCGCACGGAACAGGCAAAGGCGCGCGTACCCGTCGTCCTTCTGCGCGCGAAACGCCGTTTCGAGCGCGTCGACGAGCGCGAGGTCCGCGAGCGCCTCCGCCGCGCGCGCCGCCGAGAGGATCGCGTCGCGGTGCGTCTCGGTGAACGCGCGACGCACGAGGCGTCCGGTCCAGCGCTGCTTCGACTCGGCGCCGGCCTGGATCAGGAGCGCGCGCGCCGAACCCGGGAGGAACCCGTAGCGCGTGTTCGCGCCGACGTCGGTCTTGAAGCCGGCCGCCATGGCCTTCGTGCGCTCCCACGGCGAGCTCCACACGCCGTCGCGGTTCGCGTCGATCCAGATCGGGTTCGCGACCGCCCACGGCAGGTGCTTCACGCTCGTGTCGGCGAGCACCGGCGCGAGCGAGTCGTCGCCCTCGACGATCACGGTCACCCACGCGTCGTCGGTCAGGTTCAGGTCGACCGACCCGTCGTAGCGCATCGGCTTGCGCTCCGGCGGCACGTCGAGCGTCGCGACCTGGTCGCCGTTCACGATCACCAGGATGCGATCGACGTCGATCCACGACGCGGCCTGGACCTGCAGGAAGAGCTTCGGCTGACCCGGCTGCGTGTCCGGCGCGACCGGACCGACCGGCCGGCCGTCGTCGAAGCGGAAGGTCACGAAGGGGCCCATCGTCGTGAACATCTGCTTCGCGCGCAGCGCGTTCGCCACTTCGCGCGGGTCGATGCGCGCCGGGTCGTCCGTCGACGAACGCACGAAGTTGCGCGGCCAGCCCGCGAAGTCGAAGTGCACCTCGTGGCTGTCCGAGTTGCCCACCGCACCGTAGCGCCCGCCGCGGTTCAGCAGGTGGAACCAGTCCTGGAGCACGCTGCCGATGTAGGTCGAGTCGCGCGGGCCCTTCTCGGAGTCGGAGTAGCCCTGCGCGGCGTTCGCGTTGAACACCTCGAGCGTGTCGAAGTCCGGCGACCAGTTCGCTTGCGAGCTCGTGCCCGTCACGGGATCGAGTCCCGTGTGGAAGAACCAGTCGATGTCGCGCAAGCGCGGGTGGTTGAGCTGGATGATCGGCACGATGCCGAACGCGTTCGGTTCGGCGCGCACGAGCTTGAACAGCGCGCCGCCGTCCGTGAGCTTCGAGTCGACCGGCGGCCGCGCCGGATCGAGCGGGAACGCGTTGAAGTGGCCGATCGGCGTCGAGACCTCGTTCCCCGTGATCGTCGTGAACGCGCCGGTCGCGCCCAGCTTCTGCAGCGTCGGCCCGTAGTCCGTGTGATGGTTGTGGTCGGTCGCGACGGCGAACTCGACGCCCTCGCCCGCGAGCGTGATCACGCGCTCCTCCAGGTTCGCGTCGCCGTGGCCGGAGTACGTGTACGTGTGCAGGTGGAAGTCGGCGGAGATCCACCCCGTCGTGTCGACCTCGTGCGCGAGCTTCGCGGTCCAGTCGTAGGTCTTGCCCGCCTCGAAGGTGAACGTCTGCGTCGCGAGGCTCCACTCGAGCCCGCGCGAGGCGTGCACCGTGAACGTCCCCGCCGGCACCGTGATCGCCGCCGTTCCGCGGAGCGCGTACACGACGTCCTTGCGCACCGCGAGCTCGTTCGGCGCCGCGTCCGTGCGCGGGAAGAGCTCGGCGACGCCGCTCTCGGGGCGCTTCGCCGGCACGAACGTGAGTCGCCCCGGGAGCGCCTTCCCGCCCTGCGCGTCGACGATCGAGAAGCGGAGCACGGCGCTCGGCGTCTCCGCGGCGACGAGCTGCGCGGGCGCCTGGAGCCCGGAGACGATGGACGGAGCGAGGAGGGCGAGGAGCGGGACGTGGAGCATGCGACGCGGGGGACGGACGGTGGAGGGGGACGAAGGCGGCGCGGAGTATAGGCTCGACCGTTGCGCGCCCTGGTTCCGGGCTCGTGGTAGCTTCGACGCCGGCGCACACGCCCCTCTCCCCCCGGCCGAGGCTCGCGAAGATGGACACGCCCGGACTCCCGCCCCGCTTTCAGGTACTCGAAACGCTCGACGATCCGTGCGCGCGCGGCGCGTGGCGCGCGCGCGACACGCTGCTTGGTCGCGAAGTGCTGCTGAAGCGCCCGCTCGTCGTCGAAGGCGAGGACACCGCGGCCGAGCGCGAGCGATCGATGCGCGAGGCGCGCGCGCTCGCCCGCGTGAGGCACGGCTCCGTCGCGCGCCTGCTCGACGTGCTCGAGACGGAGGAGGGGCCGCTCCTCGTGCTGGAGCCGATCGAAGGCGAGACGCTCTCCGCCCGGCTCGAGCGCGACCGCGTGCTGCCGCCCGCGGAGGCGTGCGCGCTCGGGATCGAGCTCGCGTCGGCGCTCGAGGCCGTGCATGCGCTCGGGATCGTCCACCGCGGCGTCTCCGCGGCGAACGTCGTGCTCCGCCCCGCGGCGAGCGCGGGCGGGAGCCGGCTCCTGCTCACGGGCTTCACCTTCGCGAAGTCCGGTCCCGGCGCGGGGAGCGCGATGCCGGGCACGACGTTCGTGTATCGCCGCGACGGCGGCGCCGCGAGCGAGGCGCGCGTCGAACCGCCGCACCCCGCGCCCGAGCAGCTGCGCGGCGAAGCAGCCGACGCGCGTGCGGACGTGTTCGGCCTCGGATGGGTGCTGTACGAGTGCCTCACCGGCCGGCCCCCCTTCGCCGTCGAGCTGGAGCCGAAGCACTGGCGCGCGCCGCGCTCCCCCAGCGACACGAACCGCGACGTGCCGCGCGCGCTCTCCGATGCCGTGCTGCGGTGCCTCGCGATCGCGCCGAGCGAGCGCTTCGCCGGCGCCGCGGCGGTGCGCGGCGCGCTCGAGGCCGCCGCCGCGGCGACGCGCGGACCTGGAACGCCGCGGCGCTTCGCGCTCGCCGGCGGAGCGGCCGTCGTGCTGCTCGCGGGCTTCTTCGGCGCGCGCGCGCTGCTCGAGGACCCTGCGCGCCGGTCCGAGGCCTCGCCGCCGGAGGACCGCGGCAGCGCGGTCGCCGCCCGCGGCGCGCAGGCGTACGCGCCGCGCTACGCCGCGTCGCGCGCGCTCCTGATCGGGATCGGCGACGTCTACGCGAAGTCGGGCTTCCCCCCGCTGCCGAACGCCGAGCTCGACGTGCGCGCGCTCGAGGAACGCCTCGCAGCGCTTGGAGCACAGGGCGCGGAACCGTGGATGATCGAACGCCTCTTGGGCGAGCAGGCGACGCACGACGCCATCATCGCGAAGCTGCGTGCGCTCGCGGCCGAGGCCGGACCGGACGACAAGCTCTTCGTGTACTACGCGGGCCACGGCGAACCCGCGCGCGGCTCGGACAAGTCCGGCTTCGTGATCCCGGCGCTCGCGCCGAGCGCGCAGGCGGACCCGAACCGGCTCGCGTGGGTGCGCTTCGACGAGTTCGCCCACGTGTTCGAGGAGACGAAGGCGAAGCACGTGCTCGTCGCGATGGACTGCTGCTACGGCGGCCGCCTCGGGGAGCCCGAGCCGGTCGCGATGCGTTCGTCGGCCGCCGTCTTCGAGGAGAAGTTCCTGCGCGAGCGCGCACACGTCGTGCTGACGTCGGGCCGTGCGAACGAGACCGTCTCGGACGGAACGGCGGGCGCGCACTCGCCGTTCGCGAAGGCGTTCCTCGAGCAGCTCGCGCGCTCGGACGCGGCGATCACGACGAGCGAGTTCCATTCCGCCGTGCAGAAGGAGCTGTACGGGCTGCAGCAATCCGCGCGGATCAAGCGCCCCACGCCCGGCGCCGACGGGGACGTCGTCTTCTTTCTGCGCTGAACGGCGGCGCCGAGCTCCGTCGTGAGCGCGCCGGTCGTGCGCAGGCGCCGATGCGCTCTCCCGAACGAACGCACGGCGCCCGAAAGCGCCGTGCGCACACGATCAGGAGCTCTCGCCTCCGATCACCAGGCGATTTGCCACCCGTTCGTGACGTTGAACGTCTCGGGCGGGCAGAAGATCGCCGACGAGTTGCGGTAGTACGTCTGGTAGTACCGCGTGAGCCCGCTGCCCGGCGTCACGCCGCCGCGCTGCGAGAGCGTCACGGTGTCCGTCGAATCGGGGAAGCTCGACGCCCCGCCGAGGTTCGCGCGCGTGCGCAGGCGCACGAGCGTCCCGCCCGCGCAGCGGACGCCGTCGCCGAAGACGACGTCGGCGAGCGCGTCGCCCTGGAGATAGATGCACGACACGGTCGCGGGCATCCCGGTCCCGGAGAGGACGACCGTGTCCAGGCTCGAGTCGCCGGTCCCCGCGAGGTTCGCGCCGCTCGGGTTCGTGCTGTTCGCGCAACCGTTGCCGGCGGCGCCGACGTTCGCGCACGGGCACGGCGTCGTGTGGTCGACGAGCGTTCCGTCGCCGAAGCAGAAGGCGGAGCCGTTCAAGTCGACGCGGACGAGCTGGAACCCGTTGATGGACGCGAAGTTCGTGGCCGGTGCCGGCGGCGCGGGGGTCTTCGAGACCGCGACGACGATCGAGCCGCCCGCCGCGATCACGACGCGGTGCTTCGAGTGCGTCACGCCCAGGACGTAGGCGTTCGTCCACGTCCCGCCGACGTCCTGCGCCGGATCGATCGAGCCGGTGACCGCGACGCGCGTGAGGAACGTGGTGCTGTCCGGCGCCATCGCGTACGTGTAGACGTCGTACGTGCCCGCCCCGAGGTTGGAGAACGTCCACGTCTGCGGCGTGGCGCCGGGATCCTGCACGTCCGACATCAGGTTCAAGTCGTCGACGGTCGCTCCGCCCAAGTTCGTGACGCTCGCGTAGTTCGTGCCGCCGGACATCGTGCTCGTCACGGTGGTGGCCACGCCGTTGATGTCGGTGAGCGGCACGGGCGTCGCAACCGTCACCGGCGCGATCGACCACGTTCCGGGGCGCGCCGCGCCCGCGCCGAACGTCGGCTGCGGAACGGGGTTGCCGGTCGCGGCGCCCACGTCGAGGTTGAAGTTCTGAGCCGTCGAGGTCGTCGCGAGCAGCGCGAGCGCGAGAGCGAGGGAGCCAAGGGTGCGAGTCGAAGCGTGCATGGGATCGTTCTCTCCGTCCGAGTGAAGGTCGCAGGCCTGCGCCAAAGCAGGCCAGAACGAGCGAAAATGGACCCCTGCAGCCTAGCACCCACGTTCCACCCCGGGGGGACCCGCCCACGATCCACGCCGCGCAAGCACGTTCGCCGTCCCCGCTGGGGGCCGCGTCGCGGCGCGGGCGGGGGCCGGGGGGGGGGGGGGGGGTGTTCCGTCGCGCGTCTTCCCCCTGCATCGTCTCACCTGGCCATTGCTTTCCGACCGACACCCACCCCACCCCCGCTAGCCCCCCGCCCCACCCACGCGTATCCTCCCCCGCCGATCCGCGCATGACCGAGACACCTCGCCCCGCAAGCTCGCACTCGCGCGATCCCGACCGCTCAGGCCCCGCGAGCACGCCCAGCCACAGCCCCGACGTCTCGCGCCCCGCCGACGTCAGCCTCGAAGCGCGCGCGTCCGCTCGCCGGTTCCTCGAGCGCCTCGCCGCGCGCACGCCCGAGAACGAGCGCTACGAGGACCAGGGCGAGATCGCGCGCGGCGGGATGGGCTCGATCCGCCGCGTGCAGGACCAGGTCCTGCGCCGCACGCTCGCGATGAAGGTCCTCCTCGAGCGCGAGGACGACGACGACCCCGATGCCGCGAGCTCCGCCGAAGTCCTCCTCGCGCGTTTCCTCGAGGAAGCGCAGGTCACGGGCCAGCTCGACCACCCCGGCGTCGTGCCCGTGCACGACATGGGCGTCGACGAGAAAGGTCGCGTCTGGTTCACGATGCGCCTCGTCAAGGGTCGCAACTTCGAGGAGCTCATCGAGCTCGTCCGGAAGGGCGAGGAGGGCTGGACCCTGACGCGCGCCGTGCAATCCGTGCAGCGCGTGTGCGAGGCGATGGCCTTCGCGCACTCGAAGGGCGTCGTGCACCGCGACCTGAAGCCCGCGAACGTGATGGTCGGCCGCTTCGGCGAGACCTACGTCATGGACTGGGGCCTCGCGCGCGTCGCGGGCCAGCCCGAGATCGCGGACATGCGCGTGACGCCGCACGCGGCGGACAGCTCGACCGTCCTCACGGCGCGCGACCTCGACGCCGCGGGTTCGGGGCACTCGCCGCAGCTCACGATGGCCGGCTCGATCGTCGGAACGCCCGCGTACATGGCGCCCGAGCAAGCGCGCGGTGAAACGGACGAGGTCGACGAGCGCTCCGACGTCTACGCCGTCGGCTCGATGCTGTACCACCTGCTCAGCGGGCACCGCCCGTACGTGCCGCCGGGCTCGAAGGCCAACGCGCTCGACGTGTTGCGCGCGCTGACGGCGGGACCGCCGGCGCGCATCACCGCGACCGACGTCCCGCCCGAGCTCGTCGCGATCTGCGACAAGGCGATGGCGCGCGCGAAGCACGATCGCTACGCGGGCATGCTCGAGCTCGGCGAGGACCTGCAGGCCTACCTCGAGGGCCGTGTCGTGCGCGCCCACGAGACCGGCGCGCGCGCGGAGTTCGTGAAGTGGGTCGGGCGCAACAAGCTCGCGGCCGGCGCGCTCGCGAGCGCCGCGCTCGTGACGCTCGGCGGACTGGGCTCGATCGCCTGGGTGACGCACGCGAAGAACGCCCAGCTCGCCGCGGCGCGCGACGCGGCCGTGCTGCAGAGCTACGGCGCGAGCCTCTCGACCGCGAACGCGAGCCTGACGCTGAACGCCGTCGAGGAAGCTCGCCGACGCCTCGAGGCGTGCGATCCGGAGCTGCGCGGATGGGAGTGGAGCCACCTCGACCTCGCCGCGAACCCGCTCGTGCGCCGGATCGAGCTCGCGACGGGCCCCGCGGCGGACGGCGCGGAGCCCGAGCCGGTCGACCGCGTCGTGTGGAGCCCCGACGGCCGGCGGTTCGCGCTCCGCTTCGCGAAGCGGCTCGAGGTGCGCGACGCGGTGACCGCGGCGCGCATCGGCGTGCTCCCCGCGACGGAGTTCGCGCTGCGCACCCACGCGTGGTCGCCCGATGGGAACTCGCTCGCGCTCGCGGACAATGCAGGCGGGATCTTCGTCTGGACGCCGGGCGCGGAGGCCCCGCCGCGCAAGATCGGAAAGCACACGCTCAACGTCACCGCGCTCGAATTCCTCCCGGACGGCCGCACGCTGCTGAGCAGCGCCGGCACCTGCTCTCGACCGGCCCGACTTCCGACCAGGAGTCCGGCCGCGTCTTCGCTTGGGACCTCGAGGACGCTGAGGCGCGCTACGTGCTCGGCGAGGGCGGCTCGCTCATCCAGTCGATCGAGGCGCACCCCTCGGGGAACCGCGTGCTCACGACGGACCGCGAAGGCGCGCTGCGCCTCTGGGACCTCGAGCGCCGCGAGCTCGTCGCGACGAAGCGTTTCCCCGGCGGCTTCGTCGCCGCGGCGACGTTCGAGGACGACGACGTGCTCCTCTGCACCACGACCACGGGCCTCCAGCTGTGGAACGCGCGGCTCGACCAGCGGCTCGCCGCGCGCGAGGACCCCGAGGCGTTCGCGGGTCTCCTCGTCGACTGGGTCATCGGCCCGAGCCACGTCGCGTGCCGCCGCCCCGACGGCAGCATCCGCATCTTCGACCGCCACGACTTCTCCGACCTCGGCACGCTGTGCACCGCGCCCGAGGACGCGGCGACGCTCAGCTTCGATCCGTCCGGGCGTTGGCTCGCGGGCGCGGGGAAGCGCGGCGTCGTGCAGCTGTGGAACCCCGAGATCCTGCGCGCGGCGTACGACGTGCCGCTCCCCGATTGGAAGGTGACGAGCCTCGCGTTCACGCCCGATGCGCGCCGCGTCGTCGTCGGCTCGACGTGGGGCCGCGTCGCGCTGCTCGACGTCGAGACCGGCGTGACGCTCGCGACCCTGCGCATCCCGCGCGGAGCGGTGCACGACGTCGTCGTCGCGCCCGACGGGGAGCGCGTCTACGTCGTGCACGAGCGCGCGCTGCACGTCGTGCGGCTCCCGGCGCTCGAGATCGAAGTGTCGATCGAGGGACGCTGGCGCACGGCCGCGATGGCGGGCGCGACCTGTCTCGTCGGCGGCGAGGACGGCAGCGTCGGCTGGCTCGACGTCGCCGCGAAACGCGTCACGGCGGCGGAGGAACGACACGCGGTCCCCGTCACCGCGCTCGCGGGCGGCGCCGACGGCGGGCGCGTGGTCTCCGGCGCGGAGGACGGCAGCTTGATCGTCTGGGACGCGGAGAAGCGCGCGCCGCGCAGGAAGCTCCCCGCCCGCGGAACCGCCGTGACGGCGCTCGTGCTCGACGCGGGGCGCGGCGGTGTCCTCGGCGGCACCGCGAGCGGCTCGATCCTGCGCGCGAACGCAGCGAGCGGACGCAGCGAGCGCGAGTCGCTGGCGCGCGACGAGGCCGTGCTCGACCTGGCCGCGTCGTCCGACGGGCGCCGGCTCTTCTCGTGCGCGGGCGACGGACTCTTGCGCGTGTGGGACGCCGAGAGCCTGCTCGAGGTCGCCACGCTCGCGCAGAGCGGCGGCCGCGTCGACCACGTCGCGCTCAGCGCCGACGGGCGGCGCGTGGCCTGCGCGCTCGACCGCGGCGTCGTGCGCGTCCTCGAATCGCGTGCGAGCGACCTGCACGTCCCGGTGCGCACGGAATGGCTGGCCACGGAGCGCCGCGGGAAAGGGCTCGTGACGCGCCTCGCGCGCGAGCTCGGCTCCGTGCGCGCCGTCGAGGAACGCATCGCGCGCGACGCCGCACTGTCGCCCGAGCTTCGCAACGCGACCGTCGAGCCGTTGAAGGCGCTGCGGGACGAGGCGCGGACCGTGCTCCGCCAGAGCGTGCGCGTGCTGCAGCAGAAGGACGAGGGCATCGCAGCTTACCGCGGCGCGCTGCAGCAGGCGGAGCGCGCGTGGCGCCTCGAGCCCGAGCGTCCGTTCCACCGCGACGTGCTCGCGCTCGCGACGCTGCGCGCGGGCGACGCGGCGCGCGCGCTCCAGCTCCTGGAGAGCGAAGCAGGCGAGCGTCCCGGTGCGCTCGCGGTGCGCGCGCTCGGCCTCGCGCGCCTGGGCCGGACGGAGGAAGCGCGCGCCGCCGCCCGGCGCGCGCGCGAGCTCCAGCGCAGCACGCCCAAGGAGAAGGGCGAAGACTGGTCCGCGATCACGAGCGAGCTCGATGCGCTGCTCGGCAAGGACGCGCCGCGCTGACGCGGCCGGGAAACGAGGAACGCGCGGTCGAACTCGACCGCGCGCCCTCGCGAGTGCATCTGGGAACGGCGACGCGGGCAGCCTCTCACGCGGGGCCCGTCGGCGACGTCGCCGCGGACATCACCACGTGATGCGATACCCGTTCGTGGCATTCGCCGTCGCCGGCGGACAGAACGCAGCCGACGAGTTGCGATAGAAAGTGAAGTAGTACCCCGTGAGCCCCGAGCCGAGCGGCGTGCCACCCGCGACATCGAGCGCTCGATCGCCGGGCCCCGGGAACGACGCGGCGCCCGCGGAGAGCGGCTTGGTGCGCATGCGCACGAGCGTCCCGCAAGCGTCGTCGTTGCACGCGACCGGCGCCGCCGCGGGGCAGCCGCAACCGTCGAAGGCCGCGACCTTCGTGTCGAGCGCGGTCAGCCCGACGGTGCGGATCTCGAACGGTCCGCCGGCAGGTGCCGTCCAGCAGAACCAGAGCTCCTGGGTCATCGCGGTGTTCCCGAACGAACCGCACGGCGCGACCGGCTGCGAGCTCGTCGTCGCGAGCGTCGTGTCGAAGACGTGCGGACCGACACCCGCGATCGTGATCGGCGCGGTGCAATTGTCGCCTGGGATCGACGCGAGCGGCGCTGTCGTTCCCGCGGGAGACGCGACGGGCGCGAGCGCGGGCTACGCGGAATGTCCGAGCGGATTCGAACTCACGAAGGGCGAGTGCACACGAACCGCCGCGAGGAGAGCCAGTACGAATGTCGCGCGGATCGAGCAGCGGAGGACAGTGGGTGTCGTCATGGGAAGAACCTCATGGGGTCGCAGCGCGAGCTCAGACACCCCAGGACATCCTCGCGGACGGAACTCGGCGGGCGTGTTCCGACGCGAGCCGCGGAGTTCGGTCCCGTGGATTCGGAGAACTCGACGGCACGCACGTTCGGGGCGCGACGCAGCGGCTCGCGTTGCGAAGCGCGCGCTCCCTGACGACGGCGCGGTGCGCGCGTTCGACCGACGAGCGCGGCGACTCGAAGTGCCGCGTCGAGCGACGCTCGAGCGCGCTGAGCACGCCTACCAGGCGATCATGAACCCGTTCGACGTGTTGAACGTCTCCGGCGGACAGAACGCCGCGGCGGCGTTCCTGTAGTAGACGGTGTAGTGAGCGAGGAGGCCCGAGTTCACGGGCGTCGCGCCGCTCGCGGACAACGTGATCGTCGTCGTCGCGTCCGGGAAGCTCGCGGTCCCGCCGACGAGCGGCACGGTCCGCATGCGGATCAACGTCCCGTTCGCGCAGCGGATGCCGTCGCCGAACGGGATTCCCCCCGGGGACGTCAGGTTGCCCTTGAGGAAGATGCAGTTGCCCGTCGCGTTCATGCCGGTCCCGAAGAGCACGACGTCGTCGAGGCTCACGGTTCCGTTCGCGGTCAAGCTCGCGCCCGCCGCGTTGAACGAGCTCGCACAACCGCGGCCCGGCGCGCCGTTGTTGCCGCACGCGCAGGGCGTCGGAAGCGATCCGTCGCCGGGACACGTCGGGGTCCCGGGAGAGGGCGGACATCCGGCGCGCAGGAGCCAGCGCCCACCGAAGCCCAGCGCGTCGAGGCTCGCGAGGACACTGCCGGCGGCCTGGAGGTTCGCGTAGTCGAGCGCTCCGGACGGACGAGCCGCCACCCAGGCCACGGGGTAGATGCCGCACGCCGCTGTGTTCGAGTCGAGCGGGGCCACGAGCTGTCCCGGCGCCTGCGTCACGGACACGCCAACGAAGAACAGGCCGAACACGCGCAACGGCGGTTGAATCGCCGTCGTGGTGAAGAGATCCGTGTCGACGCTCTGCACGGTCGTCGGATAGATGCCGAGGAGCACGAGCCCAGTGGCGGGGTCGCCGTCATCGTCCGAGTCGTCCCAGATCACGATGTCGGCCGGCGTACCGTTGGGAGGCGCGGAACCCGGGAACGCCGCGCTGCCGTAGGTCGTGGAGACGTCCAGCACGCTCGTCCACTGCAATGGAACTCCGAAGCGGTGCATCCACGCGATTTGCCCTCCCGCCGTGAGTCCGAGCGAGTTCTCGCTCACCCCGTCGTCGTAGGTGCACCCGATCGGAGCCACCGTCGGGGGCCCGATCTCGAACACGCCCGCGCCGCCGATCGCGCCCGGAAACGTGCCGAGCTGGATCGTGTAGATCGAGCCGGCGGTCGCGGTGAAGGTGACGAGGCTTTGGAGAGTCCCGCACGCATCGTCGTTGCAGTCGAGCGGGATCGTGGTCGGGCAAGCGCAGCCGGAGTACACCGCCACCTTCGTGTCGATGTTCGCGAGCCCGACCGTGCTCAGCACCACGGGCCCGGTCAGGGTCGACGTCCAGCAGAACCACAGGTCGTGGTCCATCGTGGTGTTCCCGGAGCCACCGCAGGGTGCGTTCGCGACCGAGGTCGTCGTCGCGAGTGTCAGGTCGAACGCGAACGTTCCGAAGCCCGCGCCGAGCCCGATCGGCGCCGCGCAGTCGTCGCCGGGAAGGCTCGCGAGCGGCGCCGTCGGGCTCGCGACGACGGCCGCGGCCTTCGCGGGCGCGTACACGGGGACGCGCGCGGCGATCGGCGACTGCGCCGCGAGCGGCAGGGCGAGCGCGGAGAGCGCGAGGAGGACCGGGAGACTCGAGGTCGGGATCGACATGGGAACTCCTCGCAGGGGGAAGGAAGAGCGCGGACGTTCGCTCGACTCTCAGGCGTTGCGAAGCACCCGGCGAGTTCCAGGAAACCGCCTTTTCTCCGACTTGCCGCGTCGGAGCGCTCCGTTGCGCTCAGCGCCTGGAAACGAGCGAGCCGCGCACCCGCGCCGCTCAGCACCACGAGTTGTTGATGACCTCGCCCATCCCGCCGGCGCCGGGGACGATGTAGCTCTTCTCGTCGAGCCCGCGCTCGCGGTCCCAGTGCGTGCCGGGCATCGTCGCGAGCACGTCGGGGTCGCTCATGCCGCGGTCGAGACGCGCGGTGTAGACCACCAGGTTGTCGTACGCCTCGAGGACGTTTCGCAGGTACTCGGGCGTCGCGATCATCGGCAGCGCGACGATCTTCGCCGGCTTGCCGTAGTGCTTGTGGTAGTGCTCGAGCGCGCGCACCGTCGTCTTGCCCGTCGCGCCCATCGGATCGGGGAGCAGCAACACGGAACCGTCGACGCGCCCGCCGATCTTGCTGCCCGACAGGTCGACGCCAGTGACGTGGCCCGCGTCGTCCGACTTGCGCGCCATGTTCAGGTGGTCGAGCCGCACCCGCTTCTCGCTCAACACCGCCGTGAGGAGCTCGAAGCACACCTGCGACGGCACGATCCCGGCGCGGATGATGTCGACGACGACGACGTTCGTCGCGGCGTCGAAGATCGCGCCGCGGTACACGCCGCGATCGGGCTGCGTCGCGGCCATGCGTGTCGGTTCCGCGACCTTGACGCGCGGGAGCTCGCGACCGCAAGCCGTCATCAAGAGCGTCTGGTAGACGCTGCGCAGGAGCGCCATCAAGTCGCGGTGCGCGACGTTCGGCGAGCCGATGCGCGCGAGGGCCGAGAGCAGGTAGACGTTGTCGAGGACGTGAACGCGCTCGCCATAGCGGTGCGGAAGCTCCCAGCCTCCGGATCCGCCGCGCATCTCGGCCTGATAGTCCTGGACGAAGCTCATGCGTCGGGCGCGAAGATCCTACCGGAGCCGGCGGCGAGCGCGCGAGCCCCCGCACGCTCCGAAGTCGCCGAACTCCGCGGGTTCCGCGCCGCCCGAGCCACGGAGCGCAGCCGAACGCGCGAGAGCCCTCGAAACGGGCCCCGCGCTCGGCCGCGACGCCGACGCTCCATGCCCGGCGTCAGGACTTCGCGCGCGCCGCCGCGACGCCCTTCGCGAGCGCCGCGACGAGCCGCGGCACGTCGCGCGCCGGCGTCGAGCACAGCGCGATGCGCACGGCGCCCTTGAGCGGCACGACGAACACGCCGTCGTCGCGCATCGAACGCGCGGTCGTCTCGGCGTCCGGCGTGAACACGGAGACGAAGAAGCCGCCTTCGTAGCGCGGGTACGCGAGCTTCGCGGCCGTCGCCTCGCGGTTGAACGCGCTGACGCGCTCGTCGAGCAGCGCGATGAGGCGCGCGCGCTCGGAATCCGCCTTCGCGCGTTGCGCGGGCTCGGCGATCAGGCTCGCGATCGCGAGCAGGCCGAGGTGGTTGCAGTTCGACCACGTGCCGCGGCACGAGAACGCGAGCGCGTTCGCGATGCGCTCGCGCTCCGCGCGGTCGGGGTGCGTCGCGACCAGGGCCCCCACGCGCGAGCCGTACTGCGCGAAGCTCTTCGACGCGCTCCAAGCGACGAGCACGAGCGCCGGGTCGACCATGCGCGCGACGTGCTTCGCCCAACCCTGCGACGCGCGCGAGCCGAAGCGCGCGTAGGCGAGGTCGATCAGGAACGTCACGGGCCCGAGCTCCGCCGCGCGCCGCACGACCTCGGCGACCGCGGTCCACTCGCTTTCGTCGAGCGAGTATCCGGTCGGGTTGTGGCACGGCGAGTTCAGGAACACGAGCGCGCGCCCCTGCTTCTTCACGAGGCGCACGAGCGCTTCCTCGAACGCAGCGACGTGGAAGCGGCCCTTCGCGTCGAACATCTCGAACGTCTCGACCGCGCGGCGCGTCTCCTGCGCGATCGTCTGGTACGGACCCCAGAAGAAGCTCGTCGTGAGGAGCGCCTGGCCCGGCTCGAGGAAGTTCATCACCGCGTGGTGGAGCGCGCCCGTGCCTCCGGGCGTCGCGACGGCGACCGATTGCTCGGCGAGCGGGCCCTGCTCGTACAGGTCGGCGATGACCGCACGGAGGAACTCGACGTCGCCCGCGATCGGCGCGTAGCTCGCGGCCTTCTTGAGCGGCACGCGCTGGAAGGCGTCGATCACCGACGGCATCACCGCGAGCGTCCCGTCGTCCTCCATCAGCGCGCCGAGCGTCGCGTTGACGATGCTCTCCCCCGCTTTCGCGCGGCGCTGCGCCTCCGCATTGAGCGCGAAGATCGGGTCGTCGCCCGCGCGCGACGCGCTGGACGGGATCAGGTTCGTGGGGAATGGGGTCACGGTCGTCGTCACGCGGGGAGCCTCGGCCGCGCAGGCGGTGCAGGGGCGTTCGACCCCGCTCGCGGCCGCATCCGGCCGGCGGGGAGGGCGAACAAGATACCCTGCGTCGCACGGCCCGTCAGTCTCCGGGGCGGGGAAGCGCTCGATCCGCGCGGGCGCGCGGCGCATCGGGCGCGCTCCCCGCGCTTCGAACGCCCTCGCACGGGCCTTTTTCACGCGCGCCGACGCCGAGTCGGCGCCGTTCGGTCAGAATCGTGCGCCCTCCCGCACTCGTTCGCACGCACCTGGATCCCACGATGCTCTCCACCGCCGTTCTCCGCCTCGTCCTCGCCTTGGCCGTCCCCAGCCTCGCCGCCGCGCAAGTCCCCGACGCGAAGCCGGCCGCCGCCGCGCCGACGACGCACGGCAAGCTCGACTGGTTCCGGGGCAGCTACGACGAGCTGCTCGCCGCCGCGCGCAAGGCGAACAAGCCCATCTTCATGGACTTCTGGACGACGTGGTGCGGCTGGTGCAAGAAGCTCGACAGCGACACGTTCTCCGATCCCGCGGTCGTCGAGGCGATGTCGGGTTTTCTCTGCTACTCGGTCGACGCGGAACAGACCGACCTCTCGGCCGGGATCGACGGCGTGCGGCTCGCGCAGCGCTACGGCGTGCGCGGCTACCCGTACCTCGTGTTCGCGGAGCCGACCGGTGAGCTCCGTGATCGCATCAGCGGCTACCTGGCTCCCGCGGACTTCCTGCGCGAGGTGCAGCGCATCCAGAGCGGCGAGAACACGCTGAGCGACCTCGTGGAGCGCGTGCAGCTCGAACCCGCGAACCTGTTCCTGCGCGGCGAGCTGATGGTGCGCTTCGCGCAGTTCAACGACGTCGCGGCGTCGCAGCGCGAAGCCGCCGAGCTCCGCACGCGCGTCCAGCGCGGCGAGGGCTTCGATCCGCAGAGCCCGTACGAGCGTTGGCGCGTGTCGCAGCTTCTGCGCAACGCGGGCGACGAAGCGGGCGCGAACGCGCAGCTCGACGCGATCCGCCAGTTCGGCGAGCCGGGTGTCCGGTGGCTCGAACGCCGCGCCGCGCTCGACACCGCGGTCGCGACGGTGAACCGCGCTTACCAGACCGAGAAGAAGCTCGACGCCGCGCCGATCGCCGCGTTCATCGCGGAGGAGAAGCGTCCCGAGCTCTTGTACGAGGCCTGGATCGCGCGCCGCAACATGGAGAACTTCACCGCGAACGAGCGGCGCAAGGAGAACAACGCCCAGGACGAGGCGCGCGCCCGCTCGGCGTCCCGCGCCGCCGCGCGCGAGGCGTGGAAGCAGTGCCCCGAGCGCTTCAAGAACGACGTCGCGCGGGAGCTCGTATCCGCGTGGGTGCTCGACGCGGCCGCGCTCGGCGCGCAGGACAAGGCCTTCGCCGTCGAGGTCGCGCGGTGGGCCGCGGAGAAGGCGCCGCGCGACCCGAGCCGACTGGACCTCCTGGGACAGGCGCTCCAGATGCTCGGACACCACGACCAGGCCGTGAGCGCGTTCGAGCGGGCGCTCGAGCTCGGCCCGCAGCGGATGGGCACGCGCACCCGCCTCGCCGCCGCGCGCGCGGCGCTGGCGCCGAAGTAGCCGAGGGGGCACATCTTCCCGTCCGCCGTGGGGGCGGCGCTCGCGCCGAAGTCGCCCTGGGGCGCGCCCTCCCGTCCGCCGCGCGCGGTCCGTATCCTCATCCTGCGTGACGCCGCGCGCGATCGACCAGCTCAACGTCGGACTGATGCTCGCGGCGCTCGGGGCGGCGTTCGTCCTCCCGTTCGAGCTCTTCCTCGTCGCCTACGCGGTGCTCGGACCGCTGCACTACTTGACCGAGATCGGCTGGCTCCACGAGCGCCGATTCTTCACGCGCGGGAAGCACGATTGGTTCGTGCTCGCCGCGCTCGCGCTCGCAGCGACTCTGGGAGCGCAGTTCGTCCTCGGCGACCTCCACGTCCCGGCGCTGGCGCAGTTCGGCCCGCACCTGACCGTCGCGGCCTTCGGGTGCGCGCTCGTGTTCGCGCGCTTCGACCGCGGGCTCGAACGCGCGATCGGTGCGCTCGCGGTCGGGGCGCTCGTCCTCGCCTTCGCGGGTGTCGCGCCCCGCGCGTGGTACCTGTTCGGGTTGTTCGTGACGACGATCGTGCACGTCGCCGTGTTCACGCTCGCGTTCATGCTCTTCGGCGCGCTCAAGAGCGGGAGCCGCGCGGGGCTCGCCGTCGCGGGCCTGTTCGTCGTCTGCGCGCTCGCGGCGTGGCTCGCGCCGGTCGGGGAGCCCGCGGTCGCGAGCGGGTACGCGCGCGCGAGCTACGCCCTGTTCGCGACGCTCAACCAAGAGCTGCTGCGGCTCGCGGGCTTCGACGGTAGCGCCGGCACGATCTTCGGCAGCGTCGCGGGCACGCGCGTCATGCGCTTCCTGGCCTTCGCATACACGTACCACTACCTGAACTGGTTCTCGAAGACGTCGATCATCGGCTGGCACCGCGTGCACAAGGGCAAGCTCGCGCTCACGGCGGCGGTCTGGATCGCCTCGCTCGCGCTCTACGGCGCGAGCTACGAGCTCGGCGCGCGCTGGCTGTTCCTCTTGTCGTTCACGCACGTCGTGCTCGAGTTCCCGCTGAACCACGTCTCGTTCGCGGGTATCGGCACGGAGCTCGCGGCGCGTCTCCGACCGCGGCGCACCTAGCTCGGAGCGCGCGGCGGGAGGCGCTCGCCGGCGTGCGCGGCTCGGAGCGCGCGGAGGCGCCCCCTCGTCCGCGGAAGTCGCAGCCCCGAAGGGAATCCCATCGCTCCGTTGCGGGCCGGCGCCTCGAAGTGCGGAAGGGTGGTTCCGATGCGGAGTTTCAGGCGCTCGCTACGATTCCGGCGGGAACTCGAACCACCCGCTCCTCCCGCGGGCTCCCTCCCCGTGTCGTGACCCCGATCCATCGCGATCCCCAGGTTTTGCTCGAGCACGCGGGCTACGTCCGCGCGCTCGCGCGCGAGCTCGTCTTCGACGCCCACCTCGCGCGCGATCTCGAGCAGGACGTGTGGCTCGCGGCCCTGCAGAACGTCCCCTCCGACCTGCGCCATCCGCGCGCGTGGCTCGCGACGATCGCACGCAATCTCGCATGGCGTGCGCGACGCGGCTCGCGGCGGCGCGCCGAGCGCGAGGAGCGCAGCGCGCACGCCGAGGTCATACCGTCCTCGGAGGTCGTGCTCGAGCGCGAGGAGCTGCGCGCAGCAGTCGTGCGCGCGGTGCTCGCGCTCGACGAACCGTCGCGTTCGGCGCTCGTCCTCCGGTACCTCGAGGAAGTGTCGCCCGACGTGGCGGCGAAGCGCCTCGGCGTCCCGCTCGAGACGTTCCGGACGCGCGTGAAGCGCGGACTGCAGGAGCTGCGCGCGCGGATGGAGCGGGATCACGACGGCGACCACGGTGCGTGGTGCCTGGCGCTCGTCACGGAGCTGCGGCTCGAGCCGGAAAGCGCGATGCAGATCGCGTGGAAGGCGGCCGCGGCGCTCTTCACGGGAGGTCTCGTCGTGAGTACGACCCACAAAGTCCTTGGCTCCGCGGCTGCCGTCGTCCTGCTCGTCCTCGCCTGGATCGCCTGGAACCCGCTCGCGTCCGGAGGCTCGAGCGCGCCGCGCGATGCGCTCGCGGGTCGCGCCGATCTCGAGCGCGAGCTCGTGGAGCCGGAACCCGCGGGCCGCGAGATCGCGCTGCAGCCCGCCCCGAAGGTCGTCGCAGCGCTCGTCGAGCGCGAGCTCGACCGCCGCGTCGGCCTCCACGTCGAGTGGAGCGACGGCACGCCCGCCGCGGGCCTCGCTGTGCGCCTGCGGACCCCGCAGGGCGACGAAGAGGCCGATGCGCGCACGTTGCGCACCGATGCACAAGGGGACGTCGCGTTCGATGCGCTTCCCGCGTGCGTCGGATCCCTCGTGATCGACCGCTGGCGCGAGAACGTGAGCTTCGACCTGTGGAGCGCGAAGGACGTGCGCAAGACGGTGCGGCTCCCCGCGGGCGTCGACCTCGTGGGTCGCGTGCGCACGCGCGACGGCCGCCCCGTCGCGGACGCGCGCATCCTCGCGACGGGCTACGACGAGCGCGCCGCCGAGCTCGAGATCGCGCGCAGCGATGCCGACGGGGCGTTCCGCGTGCGCAACCTCGCGGAGCCGGCCCCCGAAGCCCTGCTCGCCTGCAAGGACGGCTTCGCGGCGAGCGCGGCGGTGGAGCTGTATCGCGCCGGCGGCCTGGCACGGACGGTGGAGCTCGTGCTCGACGACGCAGGCGGCGCGCTCGAGGGCCGCGTGCTCGGCCAGGACGGACGCCCCGCGGACGACGCGATGGTGCTCGCGGGCGATCCGTCGCGCTTCCGCGTCGTGCAACTGGAGGATGGCGCGTCCGCGATCGAGGGCCTGCCGCTCGCCACGCGAACGGACGCCGCGGGCGACTTCCGTCTCGAGGGGCTCGTTCCCGGCGCGACGCGTGTGCTGGTGCGGCCGCGCACGAAGGGGCCGGTTCCGCTCGCGGCGTGGTCGGGCGAGGTCGAGATCGTCGCCGGCCGGACGGCGCGCCTGGACGTGAACCTCGAACCCGGCGTCGAGCTCACGGGAACGGTCACGGATTCGGCCGGTGCGCCCGTCTTCGGAGCGCTCGTCGAGCTCGAGCCGTCGCGGCTCGCCTCTCCGCTCGAGGGATACCGCGCGCAGACCAGCCCGGACGGAACCTACCGACTCGCCAACGTGCGAGCGGGCGCGATCGAGCTCGTCGCGAGCGCGAACGAACGCGGTGAAGCGCGCACCGTGTTCCATGCGCGCGCCGGTACGCGGCACGAATGGAACCCCTGGCTCGGGAAGGGCCTCGTGCTGCGCGGCCGCGTCGATCGCGCGGGGCGCGAAACGGGGACGCTCGACCTCGTGGCGTGGATCGTGCGCGACGGACGTCCGGAGCAAGTGCAGACCGCCTACGCCTTCGAGGACGGCCTCTTCGAGTTCACGAATCGCCCCGACCTCCCTCATCACGTCGAAGTGCGCTCGCGCGGCGCCGCATCGACGATCCTCGCCTCGGCCGACGGCGTGCGTCCAGGAGCGGAGGAACTCGTGCTCGCGCTCGATGCGCGCACCGAGCCCACGGCGCGCATGCGCGGTCGTCTCGTCGGAGCGGACGGAGCGCCGGTCCGCACGGCGAGCTTCTTCGCGTTCTGCGCCGCGCCGATGACGACGGTGCAGGAAGGGCACCTCGGCGCGAGCGGCGAGTTCGAGGTCGGGCCGCTACCCGCGGGGACGTGGAGCTTGCGCATCGAGGCGCCGGGTCACGCGCTCTACTCCGTCGAAGGTCGCAAGGTGAATTCCGGCGAAGACGTCGACCTCGGCGTGGTGCAGCTCGTGAAGGGCGGCACCGTGCACGTCCGCGCCCGACGCAGCGACGGCGCGCCGCTCGGCTCGGCGCTCGCGCAACTGCAGTCGATCGAGGACGGTAGTCACGACGCGGTCCCGCTGCACGATGGAGCCGGGCGCTCGCGCGAGCTCGCGCCCGGCCGCGTCCGCGTCGTCGTGCACGATCCATCGGCGACGGGGTTCGCGATCGCGACGACCACGGTCGAGGTCGCGCCCGGAGCCGCGACGGAGTGCGAGCTCGTCCTCGTGCCCGGTGTGAGCGTCGACTGGACGTGGACGCGCCTTCGCGCGGCGGAACCAGCGGAGTTCGCCGGGTACGTCGTCCTCGACGAATCGGGCACGCAGCTCTTGGGAGCGCCGCTCGAGTTCGGTGTCGACGGCATCGCGACGGCGTCGGCGTGCTTCGCGCCGGGCAGGTATCGGGTCGAGAGCTATCCCGCGCGAACGCGGATCGACGAGTTCACGATCGCGCCCGGGGCGGACACGCCGCTCCGACGCGCGGTGGAGTACCGCTGAACGAGACACGTCGCGCTCGATTGCACGCCAGGCGTGCTGCCCTCTCGCGCGGTCACCGGCTCGGCCGTACCCCCGCTCGCGGGGCATGAACGCGGCTCGGGCGCGGGCACGCGATCTGCCAGCGCGCGGCGCCATGCTGAACCCCCTTCCCCTCCTCGCCGCGCTCGCGCTCGGCCCTCAGTCTTCGCCCGCGTCCACGTCCGCCGCCAAACCGCCGAAGGAGCGCGCGATCCTCTACGGCGTCGTCGGACGGGACGCGACGATGCCCAGCGGCTGTCTCCTCCGCGTCGACCTGCAGAAGCTCGTCGTCGAGGACCTCGGCGCGATCGACGGCGACAAGGAGTACTCGTTCCCGTCCGATGGCGCGCCCGACCCCGACGGCAAGCACTTCTGGGTCGCGCAGACGCGCTTCGGCGGCGCGCCCGAGGCGTGGCGCACGTGGCTGCAGCGGGTCGACCTCACCACGCGCAAGCAAAACCGCTGGATCGCGGTGCCGGGCGAGGTGTACCTCGACGCGCTCGCGTTCGACGCGGAGGGCCGGCTCTTCGCGATGAACTCGTCGCGCGTCCCGTGCGCGCTCGTGCAGGTCGACCTCGCGACCGGGGCGATCACGGAGAAGGACGAGGTCGCGCCCGGCATCGTGCGCGGGCTCGCGTTTCACGGCGGCGAGCTGTGGGGCGTGCACGAGAAGCGCCTCGATCCGCCGCAGCACGGGGAGGAGCTCCTGCGGATCTCACCGGTCGACGGGAGCGTGATGGCGCGCGTCGCGCTGCCGTTCGCGGACGACGAGCACGCGATGGCGATCGCGTTCACGCCGCGCGGGAGGTGCGTGCTGTCGATCGTGGCCAAGCACGCGCTGCCGGATCGGTTGGTCGAGGTGGATCGAGCGACGGGGGCGTTGACGACGCTCGTGACGCCGTTTCTCGTGCCGCATGGGATGCAGGTGGCGGTGAGGTGAGGCGCGGGGGGCGTGACTCGATCCTTGCGGGGGGGGCTCGAGTCGGTCGGGAGCGGTCCTGCCAGATGGGGCGACGCGGGGGGAGGGACGCAACGGAACACATTCGGATGCTCCGCATTCCGGACTCCGTGCAGTCACGGGCCGGAGGACCGGCCCGTGACTGCACGGAGTTCGATTGGCTCTCAGCATCGAGCGAGAGCCTGGCTGTGTGCGCAAGCTGCGCGAGCGTTCTCGAATGCAGTCGTTCAGCCTCGAGCGCGTGAGAACGGACGTACTCGTCCTCGTTCGGGCGAAGGGGCTCAGTTCAGGAGCCGATCCGCGTCTTGCACGGCGTCGAGCGCGAGGCGTTCTTCTCCGCTGAGCGTCCGGCCGCGGAACGTGCGGTCGTCGTGGGAGCGGATGCCGTGCAGTGCGAGGTAGCGGTCGAACCAGCGGCGTGATTCGAAGCGGCCGGAGGCCGCGTCGCTCATCGTGGCGGCGAGCCACAGCGCTTCTTCGTCGAGCGGGTCGAAGGCCGACGCGCGCTGGGCGAGCTTCGCCGCGCGCTGGCGGCGTTCGCTCTTGGACAGCGCGGCGACCGACTTCGTCGGCGGCACGACCGCCTTGCGGTCGGGGTCGAGTTCGCGCGCCTGCGGCACGAGCTCGCGCGCCTGAGCGGCGCGGTGTGAGCGGTCGGCCAGTTCCTCGGCGCAGCGCACGTCCAGCGCGGTCGTGAACAGGGCGCGGCTCATCGCTTCTTCGGCCGCGTCGAGGCGCGCGAGCAGCGGCGCGAGCTCGCGTTCGATGCG
The DNA here is from genome assembly GCA_016714045.1 of Planctomycetota bacterium. Classification (GTDB taxonomy): domain Bacteria; phylum Planctomycetota; class UBA1135; order UBA1135; genus JADJNY01. The sequence goes on from JADJNY010000006.1 coordinate 169,490, forward strand.
CTCGTGCTCGTGCGTGCGCGAGAGCAGGAGCAGCTTCTCGTGATCCGCCTGCCACGGCGCGTTCGCGCCCAGCGCGCACGGGAGGTCGCGCAGCGCCTGCAGGTCGAGCCGAATCGCGCGCAGCCGCGCGGCCGCGAGGTCGCAGCGCTGGCACAGGGCCGCGACCTCGGCGTCGTCGAGGTCGACCCATCCGTCGGTCTGCCCCGCGAGGATGCCGAGGGCCCCGCGCAGGTCCGCGAGCTCACGCCCCGCGCCTTCGATCACGCGCGAGCGCACGCGGAAGCGCTGGTCGGTGAGGAGCCGCGCGAGCAGGTCGGCGGTCGATCCGCCCGAGCGCAGGACGCGCGGGACGTCGTCCGCGAGCTCGCGGAAGCTCGCGGCGAGCCGCTCGGGCGTGCCCTCGGCGTCGCGCACGAGCGCGTACCAGCCGAGCTCCGTGTAGCGCCCGTCGAGCCCGTCGAGCTCGAGCTCGACGTCGCGGGCGAGCGTCGCAAGGTCCGCGAGGAACGCCTTCTCCGGCCCGTCGTTGGAGCGGAAGAAGCGCTCGATCTCGCGCCGCGTGCGACCGAGCCCGAACCCGAGCGCTCCATCGGGAGCGCGCGGAGCGCCGACGTCGTCGGAGCGTGTGCGGAGCGTGGCGAACCCGGCGGGTTCGATGGTGACGCCCGTCGTCTTCGCGCCTGCCGGGAGCGGAGACGAAACGAGCACGGTGAACAGAACGGCTGCGAACATGGAACTCCCCTCGGCGTGCGCGGGGGAATCCCTGCCAGGAAGGGCGCCGTCCTCAGACGAACGGTCCGCCCGCCCCCTCGCGCTCGGCCTCGAAACTGGTGGGCCGGTCTTTCGGAGGGAGACCCGGGGTCCGCTTGAGGCCATCCGGGAGATCGAGCGCGACTTCGGGCCGCTTCAACGCGAACGGAAGCTCCGACCGGGAAATCTTGGCCGGTTCGAGGGCCTCCGCGCGCGCGGCGAACGCTTCCGCGCGGTGCGGTTCGCGGACGCTCGGCAGCGCGCGGCGCGCGAGCGCGACGAGGCGCGCGAGGCGCGAGTAGCCGATCGGGACGCGCTGCGCGAGCTCGACCGCGTCGACGCGCGCGAGCGCCTCGAGCGAGCCGACCCCGAGCGCGGAGAGGCGCGCCGTGAGCTCGGCGTCGAGCCCGTCGAGGTCCTGCGGTCGGAGCGGCGTACCGAGCTCGGACGGCGGCACGACGGCGAGCTCCTCGCCACGCTCTTCGGGCCGCACGCGCGCGAGGCGCGCATCGGGCTCGGGCCTGACGGAGGCGTCCTCGGCGTCGCGCGCGCGCCACGCTTCGACGACGCGCTGGACGAGGCGTTTTTCGCGCGCGGGGAGCTCGTAGGCGAGGCTCTCACCGGGGCTCGCGGCGCTGTGCGACGAGCGCGTGTCGAGCGCGGCTTCGTGCGGAGAGCCGCCGAGCGCGGCGCGGACCGGCGCGGGCTCGCTCGGGAGCGGTGCGCGCGGAGACGCGGCGGCCTGCACGCCGTCCTCGACACCGCACGGAGACACGATAGCGGACGAGCCGGCCTCTTCGTGGACGCGCGCGGCTTCGCGCGAATGCGCGGCCGACTCGACCGAGCTCCGTGCCGGCTCCGACGCCGCGCGGCCGGGAACCGGCGCGGCGGCGGAGGTCGTCGCGGGAGCGGCTCCACCGTGCAATCGCTCGCGCAACCCACGCGCTTCCTTCTGGAGCCGCCGCGCGGAAGCCGGCGTGCACGCGAGCAACGAGGCGATGCGCTCCGCGTCGAGCACCTCCAACGCCTCGAGCGTCGAACAGCCTGCCTGCCGCAGGCGCTTCAGCGTCGCCGGTCCGTCCGCATGCAACGTGCACAAGAGAGCCATCGCGTCCATGAACTCACCACCTCGCGCCCCGGGGAAGGGCGTCGGGGGTCGGTGTAGACAAAGCGCGGGCGCGAAGCCAGAGGCGAGGTCGTGATCTGCCTCGACCCGAGGGGGATGGTCGGCGCCGGGGCGAGCCGGCGCAGGCGACGGCGCATCGCACCGACCGGACGTGCGCGCCCTCGACGATCGGGCGGTGAGACGCGCGGAGCGCGGCCGTTCACGGGCCGCGCTCCCCTTCGGGGCGAGCCGACCGGTCGGCGAGGTCCGGCCGCCGCTTCCGCGAACGTCGCGCGCCGCCCGGTGAGGGTCACCCCCGCGCCCGCACCTTCACCGTCTCCCCCACCGCGCTCAGCATCCGGCGCAGCTCGTCGTAGTCGGGGTGCTGCATGCGGATCCACGCGTTCGCCATGTACCCGCCGGCGACGCCCTGCGTCGGCGTGCCGGGCGGCGGCAGGTAGTAGTCGAGGATGTGCCGCCCGAACGCGTGCTGCACCTTGTCGAACCCGTCGTAGCCCGTGATGCGCCCGTCGCACTCCGGCCGCAGCGCGATCATGCCGCCGGCGCGCGCACGAGACGGCTTCGACTCGGTGCGGCCGTGCACGATCGCCTTCGCCCACTCGACGTACAGGTCGAGGTCGTTCGCGGCGCCGTAGATGTCCCAGACGCGCACTCCAGGAGGCCGGCAGCCGATCTCGCTGAACTTCAGGCCCTTCGGCCCGAAGAACCACTCCATGTGCGTCGCCGACGTCCCGATGCCGAGCGCGGTGATGACCTTCTGGCCCATCTCCTTGAGCTCACGGTAGTCGGGTGCCTCCATCCGGTTCGTCAGCACGATCTGCGGCGAGATCCACCGCGTGCGCATCGCCTCGAGGACGTTCGGGTAGTAGTGGCAAATGAAGTCGTGCTGGACGCGGCCTTCGATCGAGAGCGTGTCGTAGAAGCCCTCGTGGCCCTCGATGAACTCCTCCACCGCGATCGGCGCGCCCTTGTCGACGCGCGTCGAGCGGATCGCGGCTTCCAGCTCCGCCTCGTTCGTCACTTTGCTCGTGCCCGAGGCCCCCGCGCCGTCGCGCGGCTTCAAGATGAGCGGGTACCCGACCTGCTTCGCGAACGCGCGCACTTCGGCGGCGTCGCTCGTGCCGATCGACTGCGCGCACGGGACGCCCGCCTTGCGCAGCGCTTCTTTCATCGCGGGCTTGTCGCGGCACAGAAACGCCGTGCGCGTGCTCGTCCCGGGGATCGTGCAGCGCTCGCGCACGGCCGCGGCGGCCTCGATGTGCGCCTCGACCGTCGTCTCGAGCCGATCGACCCACCCGCGCGCCTGGATGCGGCGCACGGCGTCGTACAGGCCCTCCTCGTCGACGACCGAGCGCACCTGCTCGTACCCATCGAGCCACGACCGCATCTCGGAGTCGAGCGCGCTCGCGGGCGCCTCGCCGATGGCGGTGACGCGCGCGCCGACGGCCTTGAGCGCGCGCGGGAACTCGCGCTGGTTCCGGGGGAAGTTGGGTTCGACGAAGATCACGTGCATGGGTGTCGGGGTCAGGCCGGGCGCAGCTTCTTCGGTTCGTGTTGGGGGGCGGCCCCCTGCCTGGCGGCGCGTCGCGGGGGGTCGGGGTCGATTCGGACGGCGGTGTCGGTCCTCGCGTGGCGCGCTTCTTCACGCTCCACGTCCGAGGAGGCGCGCGTAGAGCGCTTCGTAGCGCAGCACCTGCTTCTCCCACGAGAAGTCCTGCGCCATCCCGTTCTGCACGAGCTTTGCCCACGCCTTCTCGTCGCGCCAGAGGCCGAGCGCGCGCGCGACCGCGTTCAGGAACGCGTCGCCCTTGAACTCTTCGAAGAGGAAGCCCGTGCCCTCGCCCGTGCGGCCGTTCCACTCCTCCACCGTGTCCGCGAGGCCGCCTGTGCGCCGCACGATCGGCACCGTGCCGTAGCGCAAGGAGTACATCTGGTTCAGCCCGCACGGCTCGTAGCGCGACGGCATCAGGAAGAGGTCCGCGCCGGCCTCGATCGAGTGCGAGAGCGACTCGTCGTAGCCCGTCGCGAACGCGACCTTGTTCGGGAACGACTGCTGGAGCTGCGTGAAGAAGCGCTCGTAGCGATCCTCGCCGCTGCCGAGCACGACGAGGCGCACGTCCTCGCGTTGCAGCACGACGGGCATCGCCTCGGCGACGAGCTCGAAACCCTTCTGCGCCGTGAGCCGCGACACGATGCCGAACACGGGCACGCGCGGGCCGGCGGGGATCTTGTACTTCGCGAGCAGCGCGTCGCGGCACGCGCGCTTCCCCTTCAGGTCCTTCGGCGTGTAGCGCGCGGGGATCAGCGCGTCGTGGCGCGGATCCCACACGTCGTAGTCGACGCCGTTGACGATGCCGACGAGGCTGTCGCGGCGCGCGCGGAGCAGGCCTTCGAGCCCCATGCCGAACTCCGCGGTCTGGAGCTCCTTCGCGTACGTCTCGCTGACCGCCGTCAGCGCGTCCGCGTAGAGCAGGCCCGTCTCGAGGAAGCTGATCTTGCCTTCGCGCAGGTGGTCTTGGTGCAGGAGGTGCGGCGCGTGCTCGAAGCCGAGGTCCGCGAGCTTCTCCGCGCCGACGATCCCCTGGTAACCGATGTTGTGGATCGTGAGGACCGTGCGCGTGTTCGCGAACATCCGGTCCCAGCCGTAGACCGTGCGCAGGTAGAGCGGGATCAGCGACGCGTGCCAGTCGTTCACGTGGAAGACGTCGGGCGCCCAGCGCGACCACTGGCAGAGCTCGATCGCGGCGCGGTTCAGGAGCACGAAGCGCAGGTGCTCGTCGGCGTCCTGCGTGTAGAGCCCCTCGCGGTCGTAGAGGTCGGGGCAGCGGATGAACCACGCGCGCGTCTTGGAGTCGGGGAGCTCGGTCGTCGAGACGCTGAACCAGGTGCGACGCGCGCCGAGTTGGATCGGGATGTCTTGGAGACCGGGGACGGGGTCGAGCTTCCATTTCCCCTGCGCGATGCGCCGGTAGAGCGGGAGCACGAGGCGCACGTCGTGGCCGCGTTTGCCGAGGTGGCGCGCGAGGGCGGACGAGACGTCGGCGAGGCCGCCGGTTTTGGCGAACGGGGCGGCTTCGGAGGAGACGAGGCAGACGTTGAGGGGGGGCATGCCGGGGGGGTCCGGCGGGGAGTGTAGCGAAGGGATGGGGGGCGGTCGGGGGGCAATTGCCGGATGAGGGGAACCAGGGGGAAGGGACCTGGGTGTCGGTCGGGAGCGCAATTGCCGGATGAGGAGATCCAGGAGAAAGGGACGCGAAGGAACACATTCGGATGCTTCGCATTCCGGACCCCGGACAAGCCAGGGCCGGAGGACCGGCCCTGGCTTGCCCGGGGTTCTAGGGGCTCTCAGCAACGAGCGGGTGGAACGGCGGGGAGATGCGCGTGAACGCGGGCGGTGTCGTTCGGCTTCGAGCGATCCGCGGCGGCGGGCGGGGTTCAGCGAGGGAGGACCAGCTCGAGTTGGGCCGGGGTCGCGGCTTCGATCCGGATCGGGCGGTTCGTCTGGCCGTGGTCGGCGTGTTCGGCGAAGACGCGGAGTTGGCGCGGGGGCAGGTGGCGGGCGCGGGCGGTGCCGTTTTCGTCCGTGCGCAGGTCGAAGTGGCCGGAGAGTTGGCCGTCCCACACGCGCGCGCTCGGGATCGGATTCCCGTGCTCGTCGTGGACGGTGACGAGGAGCGTCGTGAGGCCCTCGAGCGCGCGCTCGCCGAGGTCGAGCTCGGTGCCGCGGTACTCGATCGTCCAGTCCTTCAGGAGCGGATCGTGCGGCGGCCCCACCTCGATGCGCCAGTCGCTCTCGAGCACGGACTCGAACACGAAGCGGCCCTCCGCGTCCGTCGCGACCGCGTCGGCGTGTCGGCCGTCCTTCGAAACGAGCCGCACGGCGACCGTGTCGAGCGCGTCCGCACCGTCGAGCAGGCGACCGCGGATCGTGCCCGCGCGCTCGAGCTGCACGCGGGCCGTCGCCACGTGACCGACTTCGAGCGTGACGCTCGCGTCGACGCTGCGCCGCCCCGACGCGCGCGCGTGCAGCGCGTACTCACCCGCGGGGAGCCCTTCGACGTGCGCTTCCGCGCCGGAATGGCGCGTGTACGCGCCGGGGTGGAGCGAGCGCGTGCCGAGGCGCGGCCGGTGCTCGACCCAGAGCTCGAACGCGCCGGTCCAGGCTTCGCCACCGGCGCTCGCGACGGACACGACGAGCGTGCCATTCGACGTGCGCTCCGTCGACGGAGCCGGCGCGGGCTGCGTCGCTGGCGACTCCGCGCGCGCGGGCCGTTCGAGCGTCGGCGCGGGCGCTGCTTCGGAATTCGTGCGTGCCTCCGACGCGCTGGAACCCGGCGTCGCGACGACCGGCGCGCCCGCGGGCGCGCGCAGGGCACGGGCGACGAAGAACGCGGCGAGCCCCAGGAACGAGACGAGGCCGAGCAGGAGCCATGCTCCTGCCCGGCCCGTGTTCGTGCGCTCCCTCATCCACGTCCCCACGTCGATGTTCTAGCGCACGAGGCTCCGAGGAGCGACGCCGGACGCGGCGAGCGGTCGGCTTCGCCGCGGCGGACGAGACCGTTCCGTCGACTCGCACTCCGTGCGACGCGGCGTAGACATGAACGTGCTCGCGATCTCGATCCGTCCGCCGCCGCGACGCATCCAGGGCGTCGACCCACGATCAGTGCGGCGAATCCACGCCGATCGAGAGCCCGAGCTGCAGGATCGTCCCGTCGATCGCGTCGTCGTCGTACTTGGACGCATTGAGCTGCCACTTCGTCGCGTGGCCGTTCACGTAGTAGTTGAAGCCCGCGCCCACGATCGTCGCGTCGGCCTCGTTGTCGAGATCCTGGTAGCGGACGAGCGCTTCGTACTTGCCTTCGCCGAACAGGTAGCCGGCCGTGGCCGAGTAGGGCGTCGCGTCGTCGGTCGTGTTGCCGAGCGCGCGGCTCGCGAGCTCCTCGTCCGCGTCGAGGATCTCCGCGTGGAGGCTGAACGCGTCGTACGTGACATAGGCGTCTGCGGCCCAGGCCGAACCGAAGTCCGAGCCCGCGATCTGGCTGTCGTCCTGGAAGTAGCCGAGGCCGAACGTCGCGTTCAGTCCCTGCGCGGCTCCGAGCGCGCCCTCGTGCAGCTTCGCGCCTTCACCGACCTGGTACTCGGCGCGCGCCACGATGCCGTAGCCGTCCGCGGCCGAGTCCGCGCCGTTCTGCACGGCGAGCTTGAAGTGGAACGCGTCGAAGTCACCGACGACCGCGGCGCCGGGCTGGTATGCGCCAGGCGCGGAGAAGAGCTGGCCGATGCGCGTGCGATCGATGAACGAGAGCCTGCCATCGCCGACGTTGCCGCTCGCGACGAGCGGGCACTTGTACTGGCCCCAGTAGAGCTGGAGCTGGTCGGTGAGGTTCGTGCGCGCCCACGCATCGCGCAGACCGAACGCGCCGACGCCGTCGCCCGTGATGGCGGGAACGCGCTCGTCTCGCCCGCGTCCATCTTCACGAAGACCTCGTAGTCGCCGATCTTCGAGTCGAACCAAACCTGGGCGTCGTACAGGCGGAAGCCGCTGACGTCATCGGCGGTCGCGGAGAGTTCGGCGTCCGCGTCGTCGTACGCGACGCGCAGCAGTGCGCCGAACGAAGGCCCGTCCTTCGACTCGGCCTGGAGCGTGCGCGCGAGCGCGTCGAGCTCACCGTCGAGCTCCGCGAAGCGCGGCGCGTCGGTGGCGCCCGCGCGCGCGGCGGCGGGGAGGGTGGCGCAGACGAAAGCGAGGTACGGAATGCGGGAGTTCATGGAGGGGGGTGGTCGCGCGGATGCGCGCGAAGTGCGGGAAGAGGGCGGGATTCGCGCCCTGAACCGAGACCGTTGGACGACGGACGGGCGCGAGTTTAGGTGCCGACGCGCTCCGCGGATCGAGCGACGAGGAACGCACGCGCGCAGCCGACGTAACGAGTACGCGAGCGATGCATAGCGTCTACGCTCCTCGTGCGCGATGTCGCCGAGCGTGCGCCTGCCGCTTTGAGCACGAGCCGATACGGTTGGGCTTCGTCGTGGAGTTCGAGCGCGCCGGTGAAGCGGCACGCGAACGCTGGTCCCACTCACGCTGCCCTTCTCTTCGAGGCTCCCTCCTTATGTCGACCGTCCTTCGGCTCTTCCCCGGAACTCTCTTCGCGGCCGCGCTCGTCGCGCTCCTCCCCGCCTGCAACGGCGGCGGAGGCAGCAGCAGCAGCATCAACGACTCGCCGCGCGCGAGTACGTTCGCGCCCGACGTGGCGACGGGTTGGTTCGATCTCCTCTACACGAACGTGAAGTCGTCGAGCACGGCTCCGCCGCCCGCGTCGCGCATCTACGGCTACGCGTCGATCGCGCTGTACGAGTCGATCGTGCGCGGCATGCCCGACCACCAGTCCCTCCAAGGTCAGCTCGTCTCGTTCCCGGCGGGCACGATTCCCGAACCCGTGAACGCCCCGCACCACTGGCCCACCGTCGCGAACCGCGCGCTCGCGGTCGTCGCCGCGAGCTTCTTCCCCGCCGCGCAGGTCGACATCGACGCGCTCGAGGACGCGAACCTCACGACGTACGAGGCCACCCAGACGCAGGCCGTGATCGATCGCTCGGTCCAGTACGGCGAGGACGTCGCGAACGCGGTGCTCACGTGGGCCGCGGGCGACGGCTTCGCGGGTCTCGCGGCCTGCAACGCGGCCTACGTCGCTCCGCTCGATCCCGCGAGCGGCGGGTGGGTCGCGACGGGCCCGAACCAAGGCGTCGGCGCGTTCCCCTGCTGGGGCACGCTGCGCACGTTCGCCGTCACGGACGCGGACGAGTGCCCGGCCGTCGGCGCGCCGCCCTACTCGGAGTCGACCACGTCGGCGTACTACGGCCAGGCGCTCGTCGTGTACGGCACGACCGGCGATGCGGGCGCGAACCTGACGACGGACCAGGACGCGATCGCGCGCTTCTGGGCCGACAACGCGGGCGCGACCGGCACGCCGGGCGGCCATTGGATCTGCATCGTGCGCATCGTCGCCGAAGCGAACGATCTGAAGCTCGACGTCGCCGCGGAGGCCTACGCGCGCGTCGGCCTCGCGATCCACGACGCGTTCATCACGTGCTGGCGCTCGAAGTACGACGTCTACCTCCAGCGTCCGATCACGTACATCCAGGCGAACATCGACCCGACGTGGGATCCGCTGCTCGGCACGCCGGGCTTCCCCGCCTACACCTCGGGCCACTCGACGCAGTCCGGCGCCGCGGCGACCGTGCTGACGGGCCTCTTCGGACCGCTCGCGTTCACCGACACGACGCACTCGGACCTGAACCCGGGTCTCGGCGTCGCCGACCGTTCGTTCGCGAACTTCCTCGACGCGGCGAACGAGGCCGCGGTGTCGCGCCTGTACGGAGGGATCCACTGGCCGTTCGACAACCAGGACGGCTTCAACCAGGGTCAGTGCGTCGGCGAGATCATCAACACGCGCGTGCACTTCCTCGAGTGATCTGCGCGACGGAGCGCACTCCGCTCCCCGCTCGACACGCGGCCGGGCCCGACGAGGGACCGGCCGCGTTCGTTTCCTCCGGAGGCTGGGTTGCTCTGCGCGCCGCTCACCAATCGATGCGCAGTCCGTTCGTGACGTTGAACGTCTCCGGCGGACAGAACGTCGCCGACGCGTTCCGGTAGTACGTCTGGTAGTAGCGACGCACGCCGCTCCCCGGAGCGACCTGGCCGCGCGCCGCGAGCGTGGTCGTGTCCGTCGCGTTGGGGAACGTGCTCGAGCCGGACGTGCTCGTCCGCGTGCGCAGCCGCAGGAGCACGCCGCCGGCACAGCGCACTCCGTCGCCGAAGACCGCGTCCGCGAGCGCATCGCCCTGCAGGAACACGCACGTCGCGCTCGACGGCATGCCCCCGGCCGAGAGCACGACCGTGTCGAGCGCCGGCTGCCCGGACGCGCCGAGCACCGCTCCCGAACCGCTGACCGAGTTCGCGCACCCCTTTCCGGGCGAGCCGTCGTTGCCGCACGGACACGGCGTCGTGTGGTCGGAGAGCGAGCCGTCGCCCGCGCAGAAGCTCGCGATCGGCGGCGTCGCGTCCGTGCCCTCGAGGGTCCAGCCGGCGAGTGCGCCGACGTCCGACCCGGCCCAGTCCCGGATCTCGAGCCGCCACAGTCCGGCCGGACCGCTGATCGCGGAGAGCGGGACGTTGCTCGCGTTCACCGTCCACATGCCGGCGCCCGCGTTCTGGAAGACGTCGTACGTCCCGGGCTGGAGGTTCGCAGTGCCTTGCTGCACCGAGCTCCCGCCCGTGTCGACGAAGGTGTAGTCGCCGACGAGGTAGTTCCCGGTGTCCCCGACCGTCCAGCCGTCCGATCCCGGACGCACGACGACGTTGAAGGCAGCACCGCTCGGGCTCTTCAGGAGGATGTGCAGGTCGCCGCGCCAGGAGTGCTGGAAGCCGAGGAGGTGCAGCGCGGTCACGCTCGTGACCGGGCTCGACAGACCGACCGTCGACGTGAACGGCGTGCCCGTGTAGGCGACGTTCCACGTGCCCGTGCCCGGCACGAAGTCGGGGATCGCGCCGCCCGGACCGCTCACGGTGAAGTGCCCGGCGGACGCGCACGGGGCGAGCAGCGCGACGAGGAGGAGCGCGGACGTCGGACGCAGCATGGGGATGGATCGAAGGGGATGGGCTCGATTCCATCCGCGCGCGGGGACACGCGCGGAGGGCCCGTGCCGAGCACCTCGTCCTGCGAGGGCGTCGGCCGGACCGGGCCCGGTCCAAACCTACCCCGTGGTCCGAAAGCAGGCGGGCGCGAGCGTCCTTGGAAAAGGCACGAGGCCGGCGGCACTGCGTGCCACCGGCCTCGCGAGCAGGTCGTCGACCTGGATCGTTCGGAGCCCGAGGGCCCCGCGCGGATCACCAGTCGATCTGGATGCCGTTCGTGACGTTGAACGTCTCGGGCGGGCAGAACGCCGCGGCCGAGTTGCGGTAGTACGTCTGGTAGTAGCGACGCGCGCCGCTGCCGACCGTCACGCCGCCGCGAGCGGAGAGCGTGATCGTGTCCGTGCTGTCCGGGAAGGAGCTCGCGCCGCCCGCGTTGGTCTTCGTGCGGAGGCGGATCAGGCTGCCACCGGCGCAACGGACGCCGTCACCGAAGACGCCGTCGTTGAGCGCGTCGCCCTGCAGGTAAATGCAGGAGACCGTCAGCGGCATGCCCGAGCCCGCGAGGACGACGTCGTCCGTCGAGGGGAGGCCCGTCGTCGTCAGGTTCGCGCCCGCGGCGTTCGCGGAGTTCGCGCAGCCGTTGCCGGCCGCGCCGTTGTTGGCGCAGGGGCAGGGCGTCGTGTGGTCGGTCAGCGTGCCGTCGCCGGCGCAGAAGCTGACGATCGGGGTGACCGCGTCCGTGCCTTCGAGCGTCCAGCCGGTGAGCGAGCCGACGTCGAGCGCGGCCCAGTCACGGATCTCGAGCGTCCAGTTGCCGGCGGGGCCGGTGATCGTGGAGAGCGGGACGTTGTTCATGCCGAGCGTCCACTGCCCGGTGCCCGTGTTCTGGAAGATGTTGTAGGTGCCCGGGGCGATGTTCGTAGTGCCCTGGGCGACCGTGCCGCCGCCCGCGTCGACGAACGTGTAGAGGCCGACCTGGTAGTCGCCGCTGTCGCCGACCGACGTGCCGGTCGAACCCGGGCGCACGACCACGTTGTAGGCGACCGAAGCCGGGTCCCTCAGGATGATGTGCAGGTCACCGCGCCAGGTGTGCGTGAGCCCGTTCAGCTTGACCGCGGTGATGCTCGTCACGGGGTTGGCAACCGCGACGGTCGACGTGAATGCGGTGCCCGTGTACGTGGTGTTCCACGTGCCGGGGGCGGCGGCCGGGTCGGGGATCGCGCCGCCGGGGCCGGAGACGGAGAAGTTGCTGGCCGTGGCGGCCGTACCGAGAGCGAGTGTCGCGAGGGCCGCGAGCGTGAAGATCTTCATGTTGCGATGGATGTGTGCGTGAAGGGTTGGAACGAACGTTCCCCGCAGATCGAAGGACCCGTGAGGTCGCACGCCGTACCGGACCACCCGAACGCGCCCTGCGCGTTGCGAGCTGAATCCGAGTGGCTCGATCCGATCCCTCCTCCTGAGTAGAGGTGGGGCTCCCCTGCCATGGGCTCCCCGGGTCGGCCGAGACGGAGTCGGCGTACAGGGGCAAGCCTACACCAGCGCGCGGGAATGCGAGAAGGGACTTTCTGGTGATCGGACGGGCCTTTTCCCGCGCGAGTGCAATCCAAAACCTCACGTGCCGTTCGAGTTGAGCAGTCCCAGGCCCGTGCGTGCGCAACGAGTGTGCACTTCGTTCCGCTGGGGAGGCGTGACCGACTCTGCCGGGCGGGCGCGCCGAGCGTGGTCGCCCCCCAAGGGAGCGAAGTCCCTTCCGGCCCGCTGTTCCCGGGCCCGAGCTCCCCTTCGACGGCTTCGAGGGCCGCGTGGACCGTGGTATCGTCCCGCCCCCCCGCGCCGGATCCGGCAGCGGCACCCTCCGCGACCCTCTTTCCAGCCCCACGCGGCCCCTCCCCGGCCCCCTCCCCCGACATGCCGAACGTCGTCTTCGCCGTCCCCTTCGCGATGGACGCCTCGCTGCGGTTCGTCCGCGCGGCGGCCGCGCTCCCCGGAGTCCGCCTCGCCGTCGTGACCCAGGAGCCCGCGGAGCGCTTCCCCGAGGACCTGCGCGCGAAGCTCGTCGGCCACTACCGCGTGCGCGACGCGATGCAGGCGGACGAGCTCGTCGCCGGCGCGCGGCACCTCGCGGGCGTCCTCGGCGGCCGCATCGACCGCTTCATCGGGATCCTCGAGCCGCTCCAGGTGCCGCTCGCCGAAGCGCGCGAGCGCCTCGGCCTCCCCGGCGCGAGCGTCGAGGTCGCGAAGAATTTCCGCGACAAGGCGCGGATGAAGACGATCCTGCGCGCGAACGGCCTGCCGTGCGCGAAGCACCAGCTCGCGACGGACGCCGCGCAAGCCGTCCAGTTCGCCGAGCGCGTCGGATACCCGCTCGTCGTCAAGCCGCCCGCCGGCGCGGGCGCGCGCAACACGTCGCGCGTGAACTCGCGCGCCGAGCTCGACGCCGCGCTGCGCTCGATGCCGCCGCACCGCGACGCGCCCGTGCTCTTCGAGGAGTTCATCCAGGGCGAGGAGTACAGCTTCGACTCCGTGACCCTCGGCGGCCGGCACGTGTTCCACTCGATCTCGAGCTACTCGCCCGCGCCGCTCGACGTCTTGCAGAACCCCTGGATCCAGTGGGCCGTCTACCTGCCGCGCCGCATCGACGATCCGAAGTTCGCGCCGATCTTCGCCGCGGGTCCGCGCGCGCTCGACGCGCTCGGCATCGAGACGGGCCTCACCCACATGGAGTGGTTCCGCCGGCCCGACGGGACGATCGCGATCTCCGAGGTCGCCGCGCGTCCGCCCGGCGCGCAGTTCACGACGCTGCTCTCCTACGCGCACGACTTCGACTTCTACGGTGGCTGGGCGCGCCTCGTGATCTTCGACGAGTTCACGCCGCCCGAGCGCCAGTACTCGGCCGGCGCCGCCTACGTGCGCGCGCAGGGGAGCGGCGGCCGCATCGTCGCGATCCGCGGCCTCGAGGAAGCGCAGCGCGAGCTCGGCGAGATCGTGGTCGAGGCCAAGCTCCCGCGCACGGGCCAGGCTCCCACGGGGACCTACGAGGGCGAGGGCTACGTCATCGTGCGCCACCCGGAAACGCAGGTCGTCGAGCGCGCGCTCCAGCGCCTGGTCGAGACGATCCGCGTCGACCTCGGGTGATTCCGCCCGGGCGCCTCGGCGCTACACTGCCCCGTCCAGCCCGCCCCCCTGCAACCCCCGGACGCGCGAGCGCATCGAAGCGCCGCCTCGGGCGCGCAGCCCTCGGAGCCGCACCATGAACGTGATCCTGATCTCGCCGGGTTTCCCGCACCAGATCCCCTACTTCACGATGGGGCTCGCGCGCGTCGGAGCCAAGGTGTACGGCGTCGGCGACCAGCCGATCCAGGCGCTCGACGAGGGCGTTCGGCGCGCGCTCTCCGGCTACTTGCAGGTGAAGAACCTCTGGGACGAGGAGGCGACGACCGACGAGATCCACGCCTGGGTGCGCGGCAAGTCGATCGACCGCGTCGAGTGCTTGTGGGAGCCCGGCGTCGTGCTCGCGGGCCGCGTGCGGGAAGCGCTCGACGTCCCGGGCCTGACCGCCGAGCAGTCGATCCCGCTGCGCGACAAGGTCGCGATGAAGAACGTGATCGAGGCGGCGGGCCTGCGCACGCCCAAGCACGCGCGCGCGACGACCGCGAAGGAGTGCCGCGCCGCCGCCGAGGCGATCGGCTACCCGGCGATCATCAAGCCCATCGCGGGCGCGGGCTCGGCCGACACGTACGAGCTGCGCTCGCCGCAGGACCTGGAGAACGCGCTGAAGATCCTGCAGCACGTGCCCGAGGTCTCGATCGAAGAGTTCATCGAGGGCGAGGAGCACACCTTCGACACCGTGTGCGCGAACGGCGAGATCCTCTTCGAGAACGTCGGCTGGTACCGGCCGAAGCCGCTCGTCGCGCGCCTCAACGAGTGGATCAGCCCGCAAACGGTCTGCCTCCGCGACATCGAGGCGCCCGAGCTCCAGCCCGGCCGCGTGCTCGGCCGCGAGGTCATCCGCGCGCTCGGTTTCCGCGACGGCTTCACGCACATGGAGTGGTTTCGGACGCCGAAGGGTGAGGCCGTGTTCGGTGAGATCGGCGGCCGTCCGCCGGGCGGCCAGATGGTCCACGGCATGAACTACACGACGGACGCGGACCTGTTCGTCGGCTGGGCCGAAGCGCTCGTGAAGGGCCGCATCTCCCAGGACCTCCGCAAGAAGTACAACGCGTGCCTCGTCTTCAAGCGCGCGCAGGGGAACGGCCAGCGCGTCGTGCGCTACGACGGCCTCGACCGCGTGCTGAACGAGATCGGCCCGCACCTCGCGCACATGGAGCTCACGCCGCTCGGCGCGCCGAAGAAGGACTGGCGCCAGGTCGTGCAGGGCGACGGGTGGATCGTCGTTCGCCACCCCGAACTCCGCCGCATGCTCGAGCTCTCCGACCGCGTCGCCTCGGACCTCACGCTGGTCGCCGGCTGATGGCGCCGCGCTCGAAGGTCGTCCTGCTCGGGCCGCAGCGCCTGCACCCGACGCTGAACCTCGCCGTCGACGCGCTCGGCGTGCACGGCCGCATCGCCGCGATCACGGCGGGTTGGGAGGAGCGCGAGGGCGAAGACCAGGAGCTCTCCGCGCACCTCGGCGGCCGCACGATCAACCTGCGCTTGTGGGAGCGCGCCGCCGACGTCTCCGCGCGCGACCCCGAGCTCTTGCGCGGCTGGCGCGCGCGCATCGACGCGCAGCGGGAGATCCACGAGATTTACAAGCTGCGCCTCGGGCACGAGATGGAGTGCGCGCGCGAGCTCCTGCGCCGCGAGATGCAGGACCCGACGCGCGAGCTCGTGCTCGCCGAGTGCGAAGGCGCCATCGAGGCCGTGCGGCAGCTCGACGCGTTCCACCTGAAGCGCACGCGCGCCGTCCACGACGAGTTCATGGAGCTGTGGCGCCCGCACGAGCGCGAGTCCGTCGCGCGCCACCGCCGCGAGATCGCCGCGATCCTGCGCGAGGTCGAGTGCCTGTGCGTTGCGGGCGGGCACGTCGCGCGCCTCGTCGACCACCTGCGCCTCTTCGGTATCTTCGGGTTGATGCCCGAGATGCCGGTCGTCGCGTGGTCCGCGGGCTCGATGGCGCTCGCGGAGCGCATCGTGCTCTTCCACGACAGCCCGCCGCAGGGCCCCGGCAACGCCGAGGTGTTCGAGGTCGGGATCGGCCTCTACCACGGCGTGATCCCGCTCCCCCACGCGGCGAAGCGGCTCAAGCTCGACGACCCGCTGCGCGTGCGGCTGATGGCGCGGCGCTTCCGCCCCGCGTTCTGTGCGGTGCTCGACCCGAAGACGCGCCTCGACTGGAACGGCCGGCGCTGGCGCGGCGAGACCGGCACGCTGCGCTTGTGCGAGGACGGCAAGCTCGCCGAGGTGAACGCGGCATGACGCAGCTCCTCCACGAGCTCGAACGCCGCGCGCGCACGCGGCCGTGGGACGTCGACGCGCTGCTCGCGCAGCACGTGTTCCCGGTCGTCGAGGGCCGCAACGTCACGTTCGTCTACCGCGGCGAGGCGGAGCACGTGCGACTGCAGCACTGGATCCACGGCCTCCAGAGCGCGCAACCGCTGACGCGCATCGCCGGGACGAACCTGTGGGCGCTCACGATCGACCTGCCCGAGGGCTCGCGCATGGAGTACAAGCTCGAGGTCGAGCAGTACGGCCACAAGCGCCTCGTGCAGGACCCGCTCAACCCGCACCTCGCGCGCGATCCGTACGGCGCGAACTCCGTCGCGTACGGCGCTGGGTACGCGCCGCCGGAGTGGACGCTGTTCGACGCCGAGTCGCGCCAGGGCGAGCTCGTCGACCACTGGATCCAGAGCGACTTCCTCGGCAAGCGTCCGTTCCAGGTCTACCTGCCCGCGCGCTTCCGCCGCACGCGGCGCTATCCGCTCCTGATCGCGCACGACGGCGCCGACTACGTGCGCTTCGCGGGCCTCAAGACGGTGCTCGACAACCTGATCCACCGCCTCGAGATCCCGCCGCTCGTCGTCGCGCTGATCCAGTCGCCCGATCGACTGCGCGAGTACGCCGCCGACGATCGCCACGCGCGCTTCCTCGTGCATGAGCTCGTGCCGCTGCTCGAGAACGAGTACCCGCTCGTCGGCAAGCCGTCCGGTCGCGCGCTGATGGGCGCGTCGTTCGGCGCCGTGGCGTCGCTCCACGCCGCGTGGAAGCACCCGCACTTCTTCGACTTGCTCGCGCTCCAGTCCGGTTCCTTCGTGTTCACGGACATCGGCGACCACCAGCGCGGGCCGCTCTTCGACCCCGTCGTGAAGTGGGTCAACGAGTTCCGCAAGGCGCCAGGCCGGCCGAGCGAGCGCCTGTACGTCTCGTGCGGCAAATACGAGTCGCTGATCTACAACCGCTCGCTCGTGCCGCTCCTGCAGGGCACCGGCATGCAGGTGCACTTCAGCGAAGCGCCGGACGGTCACAACTGGGAGAACTGGCGCGATCGGCTGCGCGAGGGACTGTCGACCCTCTTCCCGGGACCGCTCTGGCTCGTGTACGAGTGAAGCGCGCCCCAGCGACGCAGCTCCCGCCTACCGTGCGAGTCCACCCGGGACCGCGCGAGCGGCCTCCCCTTCCCACCACGGAGATCCCCATGCGCATGCGCTCCATCCTGCTCGCCCTCCCGCTCGCCGGCTCGCTCCTCGCCACACCGCTCGCGCACGACGACGTCCGCCTCGCGTGGAAGTTCGCGAAGGGCGACGTGCTCCGCTATCGCAACTCGACGAAGACGGAGCAGACCATCTCGGGTCCCGCCGAAGTGACCAACACGACGGAGATGCAACAGCTCATCGAGGAGACCGTCCGCTCCGTCGACGAAGACGGATCGGCGACGCTCCATTGCGAGTGGAAGGCGGTGCGCATGCACGTCTCCTCTTCGATGGGTTCGGAGATCGACTACGACTCGACCGATGCGGCGAGCACGCCGCCGGACGCATTGAAAGGCGTCGCGAAGCTCGTCGGGCTCGCCTTCGAGATGCGGATGCGCCCGACCGGCGAGATCACCGAGCTCGAGGGCATGGACGAGGCGCTCGCCAAGCTCTTCGAATCGGACGCCCCGGACGTCGGCGCGATGCGGCAGATGATGAGCGAGATGCTGAGCGAGGAGACGATGAAGCGCTCGCTCGAGGCCGCAGTCCTCCCCAGCCACGCTCTGAAGGAAGGCGAGGAGTGGAAGCGCGCGATCGCCATCCCGCTCGGACCGCTCGGGAAGCTCGACGCGGCCTACGTCTACAGGTACGAGGGCCTCGCCACGGCCCCGGCTCCGAGAACGGCGAAGATCGGGCTCGAGTTCACGATGAAGGCCGCGACCGGTCAGCCCGACTTCTCGGCGATCCCGGGCTCGGAGCTGCTCGACATCGCGCTCGACATCGGCGATTCGACGGGCAAGGGAACGCTGGAGTTCGACGTCGACGCGGGCCGGCTCGCCCGGTCCTCGGTCGAGACGGAGATCGAGCTCACCATGGAGATGAAGCTGAAGGAAGCGCCCGAGGGCGCGGACATGCCGCCCATGGAGATGCACATCGAGATGGCCATGCGGAACGACATGCGCCTGCTCGGCCCCGACGAACCCGCCTTCGAGCCGCGCCCGAAGAGCGGAAAGTGAGCGCGCCCGGCTGCCGGCCGGGGGGTGATGCGCGCCGAGCGATTCCCCGCTAGACTCCCGCGTTCGCGCGGCCCCGTCGAGCGCCGATTTCGCGCTCCTTTCGCCGCGCACAAGGACCCCACCGTCGTGACCACGATCACCCGCAAGATCGGTCTGTCCCTCGGCGCCGACACCTGCTGGCCGCTCTGCTACGAGGACATCGTCCGCGAGCTCGACCTCGCGCTCCCGCACGGCCCCAAGGGCCAGGACACGCTGCGTTTCGAGATCGAGCGCGTGCGCATCGCGCCGTTCGACCTGGAGCAGCCCTGCCCCTACGACGTCGTCGTCGACCGCCTGACGCACTGGTACACACCGACGCGCGAGTGGATCAAAAAGTCGATCCTGATGGACGGCCTCTACGTCTGGAACAACCCGTGGTCGGTGCAGGCGAACGAGAAGAGCACGACCTACGCGGCGATGCTCAAGCTCGGCCTGCCGATCCCGAAGACGTGGCTCGTCTCGCCGAAGAGCTACGACGACAAGGCCGACCTGCAGACGACGCTGACGCGCTACGCGAACCTGTTCGACTTGGGCGCGATCGGCACGGAGATCGGCTACCCGATGTTCATGAAGCCGTACGACGGCGGCGGCTGGGTCGGCGTCAGCAAGATCGACGACGAGGCCGCGCTGCGCGCCGCGTACGAGCAGAGCGGCAAGGCGTTCATGCTGCTGCAGAAGGGCGTCGTGCCCTTCGACGTGTTCGTGCGCTGCATCGCGCTCGGGCCCCAGACGCACGTGATCAAGTACGACCCGTCGCAGCCGCTGCACAAGCGCTACACGACGGAGCGCGACTTCATGAGCGACGACGATCGCAAGCTGCTCGAGGACATGACGCTGACGATCAACGCCTTCTTCGGCTGGGACTTCAACAGCTGTGAGGCGCTGCGCAAGGACGGCGTCTTCCACCCGATCGACTTCGCCAATCCGTGCCCCGACTCGCAGGTCACGAGCCTGCACCAGCACTTCCCCTGGCTCGTGAAGGCCTACATCCGCTGGTCGCTCTACTGCGCCGCGACGAAGAAGAAGATGCGCCCGTCGCTCGACTGGGAACCGTTCTTCGCCGCGCGCGACGAGAAGCTCGATCTGCGGACGCAGGTCGCTCGCTACGCGAAGATCGCCCGCGAACGCCTCGAGGCCGACGACTTCGAGGAGTGGTGCGCGAAGCACATCCCGCACCTCGACGAGGTCGCGTGGAACTACTTCGGCACGCCGCGCGCGAAAGAGGCGATCCGTAAGAAGGTCGAGATGCTCTTCCCCCAGCACGAGTGGGAGACGTTCACCGACCACTTCTTCGCCGAGATCCAGCTCTGGCGCGAACGCGACGCCGCCGAACGCGCCGAGAAGGCGAAGGCGAAGGGCCCCGCGGTGCAACAGCACTCCTTCCTGACGCCGGCGCAACCCGCGCACGGTGCGACGAAGTCGTCGGCGACGGCGGCTCCGAGCGCGGGCGAGAAGCCCACGAGCACGAGCGAGAAGACGCCCAGCGCGAGCGACCGCTCCACGAGCCCGGGTGACAAGCACGCGAAGGGCGCGAAGAAGCCCTCGAAGAAGTGACCGCGCCGCGGCCGGCGGAGCGCGCGCTCCGCCGACCGCGTTCGTTTCGACCCGAGCCATCGCCGCCCCCCCATGAGCAAGCAAACCGAGAACTGGTACTCCGAACGCCTCGGCCAGCACGTCACCGTCGCGCGCTGGGGTCACGTCGGCACGCCCGTGCTGATCTTCCCGACCGCCGCGGGTGACGCCGAGGAGTGCGAGCGCTTCCTGATGCTCGACGTCCTCGCGCCCTTGCTCGAGGCGCAGCGCATCAAGGTCTACTCCGTCGATTCCATCGCCGGACAAGCCTGGATCGACCGCGACATCCCGCGCGACGTCGCCGGCCGCCGGCAGAACCAGTTCGATGAGTTCGTGTACCGCGAGGTGCTCCCGCTGATCCGCACCGACTGCAAGTCGCCCGACATCGAGGTGATCGCCGCCGGCGCGTCGATCGGCGCGTTCAACGCGCTCGCCGCGATCTGCCGCCACCCCGACGTCTTCTCGAAGGCGATCTGCATGAGCGGCACGTTCGACATCGAGCGCCTGTTCTGCGACGGCGTCGTGTTGTGTGATCTGTGGCACGCGTCGCCCCTGCACTTCATGCCGAAGATGCCGCCGGGCGAACACCTGGACAAATTGAAGACGCGCTTCGTGCTCATGGCGCACGGCCAGGGCCGCGCGGAGAGCCCCGAGCACAACTGGGGCATGGCGAGGATCCTCGGCGCGAAAGAGATCCCCAACCGCGTCGACGACTGGGGCCGCGACTACCCGCACGACTGGGTGACGTGGCGCGAGATGCTGCCGAAGTACTTGGACGAGCTCGCGCCGCGCCGCGCCTGATCGGCGCCGCTGGAAGCGCAGCGCCCCGGCCCTCCCACCGCGGAGTGCCGGGGCGTCGCGCGTTTCGGAGGGCGCGGGATCAGGCCGCGCGGCGGGACTTCGAGGCGTTCGTGCCACGCTTCGTGGCGAACGTCGAGCGGCGCGTGCTCGTGCCGGTCGTCGAGGAGCGCTTGCCCGTCGTGTTCCAGCGGCTGTTCGCGCCGTTCCAGCGCGCGCCGGTCGTGTTCGAGCGGCGCGCGGTCGTCGAACGGCCGTTCGTCGGGCTCGTGCTGCGACCGTTCGTGTTTGAGCCCGTGTTCGAACCGGTCGAGCGCGTGGACGACGTGTTCCAGCCGTTCGAGCGCTTGTTCGTCGTGCTCGTGCGGCCGTTCGTGCTGCGGGTGCCGCTCTTCGAGCCGTAGCGCGCGCCGCTCGTCGAGCTCGTGCGCGTGCCGTTCGTGGTCGAACGCCCGTTCGTGCGTGTGCCGGTGCCCCAACGCGAGTTCGAGTTCGCACGGGAGTTCGAGTTCGTCCGCGAGTTCGTGCGCGACGGGGTGTTCGAGCGCGAGCTCGTGTTGGACTTCGAGTTCGTGCGCGTGCCGCGGGTCGAGCTCGTGCTCGAACGACCGCTCGTGCCGTTCGTCCCCGTCGCGCCCGAGCTCGTGCGCTTCGAGTTCGTCTGGAACCGCTTCCAGTCGCGCAGGAGGCCGGGGAACGCGCCGAGGATCGTGCGGAACGCGTGCACGGTCGAGACCGAGTTCGTCTGGATCTTCCAGTCGGTCGTGCGGGTCGTCGCGAAGGCCTTGCGGAACGTCTGGATCTGGGCGGAGGTGAAGGTGGTCTTGTGGTTCATGTGGGTTCGGGTTCGGGTTGGGAGCAGGACACGCCCCCTATCGAGTCGGAAGTCCTTTCCCATGAGCACAAAGGTCGCGGCGGTCCCGAGATCGTTCCCAACGTCGGTTTCGCGGTATCCTCGTGCCCGCGATGTCCCCCCGCCTCGCTTCGCTCGCCCTCGCGGTGTGCCTCGTCGTCTCCACGCTCGCCCGCGGCCAGGACTTCGGGCCCTGGCACGCGATCGGTCCCTATCCGCATCCAGCGGGAGCGTCGAGCCTCGAGCCCGCGCAGGCGCCGGAGCGGTTCCTGAAGTCGATGGCGGCGGGCAAGGAGGGCCCCGACGTCGCGACCCCGATCAAGACGAAGGATGGTTCGCTGCGCTGGACGCCGGTGACGCCGGGCGACGGCAGCGACCGCGCGCTCGACGCCGGGCTGCTCGACTTCAACGTGCTCGTCGCGCCGTCCGGCGCGGCGAACGGCTGGAACGCGAAGCAGGTGGCCTACCTGTACCGGCGCATCGACTGCGTGAGCGCGACGGAGCTCCCGATCGCGCTCGGCAGCGACGACGGTGTGCGCATGTGGCTCAACGGCGAGGTCGTCGTCGAGCGCGCCGTGCCGCGCGGACTGAACCTCGAGGACCACCAACTCGTCCTCCACCTGCTGCCCGGCGCGAACCACCTCCTCGTCAAAGTGACGAACGAAGGCGGCGCCTGGTCGTTTCGGATGGCGCCGTGGAAGCGCATCGAGCAGGCGGCGATCGACCGCGCCATCGACCGCGGCGTCGAGCACCTGCTCGGCGCGCAGCTCCTCGACGGCACGTGGGGCGATCACCCGGAATTCGGCGCCGGACACACCGCGTTCACCGTCTACACCCTGCTCAAGTCCGGCGTGCCGGCGGAGGAGCCCGCGGTCGTGCACGCGATGGGCGCGATGGAGGCGCTCCCCGCCGAGCACACGTACTCGCTCGCCTGCATGGTGCTCGCGCTCGCCGCGACGCACGACGAGCGCCACCGCGCGCGCGTCGAGGAGTGCGTCCGCGACCTGATCGAGTTCCAGAACGGGCAGGACCTCTTCTCCTATCCGATCCTGCCGAACTACCCGAGCACACTGCCGCCCGACCTCTCGAACACGCTCTACGCGGCGCTCGCGTTCCGCGCGGCGGAGCGCATGGGCGTCGACGTGCCGGACAAGGTCTGGATCGACCTCGCGCAGGGCACGCTGCGCTGTCTCGGCAAGGAGCAGGCTGCGCGCAGCGTCGCGACGGGCAAGACGACCAGCCACGCCGCCGGATTCTCGTACCGCGCAGGCACGTTCGAGGTCACGGGCTCGATGACGACCGCGGGGCTCTCCGTTCTCGCCTTGGCGCAAGAGGGCACCGGTCCGCGCTTCCCGCCCGCGATGCAGCAGCGCACGAAGAACGCGATCCAGCTCGGGCTCGGCTGGCTCGACCAGAACATGAAGTGGGACCAGAACCCGGGGCAGAACGGGCACCACTACTTCTGGATCTACGGCGTCGAGCGCGCGGGCACGCTGCTCGGCGTGGATCTCATCGCCGGCATCGATTGGTATTGGTCGGGCGCCGCCTACCTCGTGAAGAAGCAGCGCGACAACGGCTCGTGGTCGTCGGGCGGCGGCGAAGGCGACGAACCGATCGACACGCTCCTCGCGCTCCTGTTCCTCGAACGAGCGACGGCGCCGATCGCGAGCGGCGTCGGGACGGATCACGCGCGCCTCGACCCGCGGAAGCCGCGCACCGCCGACGAGGGCGAGCGCAAGACGGAATGGAGCGCGGGCTCCGAGCGCGACCCGCTCTCGATCCACGCGCGCGGCGAGGCGCAGACGGTCCTGTGGGTCAGCGGCCTGCGCGAGGACCTGAAGCAAGCGATCACCGGACCGAAGGGCATCGAGGTCAAGACGCTCGAGTTCCTCGGGCGCGCCTCCGACGAGCCCGAGGACGCGGAGCGCGTGCTCGGCAGCGCGACCGGGCGATTCGTCCTGCCCGACGACCTCGCGCGCCTCGAATACGTGCACGTCTTCGAACGCCCGGGCACCTGGACGGTGCGCGCGCGGCTCTCCGTGCTCGTCGCGGGCACGCAACTGCGCGTGATCGACACGCCGCCCGTCGCCGTCGTCGTGCGCACCGTGTTCGACCGCCGCCGCCTGCAGTACGTCCTCGACCCCGAGCGGAACCTGCTGCGCGGGCTGGACGCGAAGTGCGAGGCGTCGAGCAACGCGCCGCGCGCGAAGGAGGCGTTCGACGGGCGCTACTCGAGCGCGTGGGAGTGCGGTGCGAGCGACGCGACGCCGTGGCTGCGGATCACGCTGCCGCGCGGGATGCCGGCGGAGCGACTGACCCTCGCGCACGCGCTGACTCGCGTGCGCGACGCCGCGAAGCCGCGCGCGAGAGAGGTCGAGGTGGTCGTCAACGGCGACGTGAAGCTGCGCGTCGTGATGGACGCGGACAACCGGCTGAAGAGCTCGGTCGAGCTCCCGCCGCGCACGCCGATCCGCTCGCTCGAGCTGCGCATCCTGTCGCTGCACGACGGGAAGCTCGGCACCACGCCCGTCGGCTTCAGCGAGATCGAGCTGTCGGGCGGGCGGTGAAGCGTTCGCCGTTCACGGCGCGATGCCGAAGCAGAGCGCGTTCGTGAGACCGCTCTGGTAGCCCGCGGGGTCGTTCGGGTCGCGGTGCCACCACTGCGCGTAGATCACTTCGCCGGGGAAGAGCGTCGGGTCCGCGCCGCTCTGGATGCGGAGGTTGAAGTTGTAGGAGAAGAGCCCCCCGCACGCGCCCGACCCCTGCGAGGTTTGTCCGCCCGCGCGTCGGAACGCGCCGATGCAGAACGTCCCGCCCTCGAACGGCTGCGCGTCCTGCGTGTGCGAGTAGAACAACACGCCGCGCTTGCCCGGCGGCACGAGCGTCGCCGTGATGAAGAACGGCGCCGGGTTCGTGAGGCTCGGGAGCCCGCTCCCCGCGATCCCTGGAATGCAGCCGTGCGAGTTCAGCTTGCCGACGCAGTAGGTCGTCATCGGCACGTAGCCCGAGTCGTACGTGAAGTACCCGATGTCGCTCCGCGAACCATCGGGGTCGAGAAGCGCCGGATCGCCCGCGTCGATGCACGGCGAGCCGGGCTTCAAGTGGAAGTCCCCGCCCGTGACGTCCCACATCCCTGGATCTCCCCCGAGGTTCCCGGGACCGCTCGCGAACGGGAACGGCCCGCCGGCGCAGTAGCGCACATCCACCCCGATCGGCGGAATCTGCATGAAGCAGTTCGTGCCGTTGCCCCACACGATGCAGTTCCTCATCCAGATCGCATCGGACAGCGTGTTGCACTCGACGCCCGCACCGTTCCCCGCGACCGTGCAGTCGAAGAGATCCGTGTCGTAGCCGGTCTCCACTCCAACCCCCGCATTGCCGCGCACGACGCACCGCACGAGCCGGCCCTCGAAGGAGTAGACGGCGCCCCGGGTGCCTCCCGCGTGACCGGTGATCGTGAAGCCCTCCATGACGAGCACGCCGAGCTCGTCGAGCGGCCCAGAGAGAGTGAGGATCGCGTCGGACGCAGATCCCGGCACGAGGGTCGTCACCTCCGGACCGCCCGTGGCGCGAAAGGTGACCCGCTTCGTGAACAGGAAGGGACCGGCGTACGAGCCCGGAGCCACGAGCAACGTGTCGGAATCCACCGTCGTCGAGGCATCGTGCGCTGCCTGCAAGTCGGTGTAGGGGCTCCCCGGCGTGCCATTCCCCGGCGGCGTCGCGTGGACGTCGACGTACCAAGTCGTCTGCGCAACGACGCTCGGCACCAGGACGATCAGGGGGGCGAACGGTAGCTGCATGGAACGGAGCGACATGGAGGCTTCCTCGGGGCAGCGGGAGGTCGAGTGAGGGAACAGTCTCTTGCGCGCCGGAGCGCGCTCGTTGCACCGTATCGAGCCTCCAACGTCCTCCTGGATTCGCGAAGGGGCTCGAGGGCGCAGGAGCCGTCCCCCGCGCGCGCCCCTTTCCCGTGGCTTCCGGCGTCGCGGGAGCCGGGGGGGCTCCCGATGCTCACTCCCCCGGCCGCGGGAAGTTCATGTTCACGTCCGTGCGCGGCGCCGAGCCCGCGAACGGGTAGCGCATCGGCACGACGACGATGCCTTCCGGCGTGACCGTGAAGCGCTTCTTGTCGAGCTCGAGGTCGTAGCCGATCGTCTCGCCGCTCGGGACCTCGGTCCACTTGTCGAGGATCGCACGCCGGATCTTGGCCCCCGGCCGCACCGTGACGCCGCCGAAGAGGATCGAGTCCTCGACGATCGCGTTCTCCTGCACGAGACAGCGGTTCGACAGGATCGAGCGCTTCACGCGCCCGCCCGACACGACCGTTCCCGCGCACAGGAGCGAGTCGACGACCTCGGCGCGCCGGCCGTCCTCGTCGAGCACCGTCTTCGCCGGCGGGTCCGCGTGCCAGAGCGAGTAGATCGGCCACTTCGAGTCGTAGAGGTTGAAGTTCGGCTTGATCGAGCAGAGGTCCATGCTCGATTCGTAGTAGGCGTCGAGCGTGCCGACGTCGCGCCAGTACGGCTCCGCGCCCTTGTCCATGTCGACGAAGTGGTGCGCGTGGACCGGCACCTCGCCGATCATGCGCGGGATCACGTCCTTGCCGAAGTCGTGGCTCGACTGCGCGCCGAGCTCGGCGTCCGCGCGCAGGCGCCGGATGAGCTCCTTCGTGTCGAAGATGTAGATGCCCATCGAGCCGAGGCACTGCCCCGGCATGCCCGGGATCTCCTTCCCGACCTTCGGCTTCTCCGCGAACGACACGACCTGGTTCTTCGCGTCGACCTCCAGGACCCCGAAGCGCCGGCTCTCTTCCGCGGGGATGCGCACGGCGCCGATCGTCAGGGCGGCCTTCTTCTCGATGTGCTCCTCGAGCATCGCGCCGTAGTTCATCTTGTAGATGTGGTCGCCGGACAGGATCAGCACCTGCGCCGCGCGCTCCTCCTGCAAGAGGTCGAGGTTCTTGTAGATCGCGTCCGCGGTGCCGACGTACCACTCGCCGACCGTCGCGTGGTGCGGCGGGCTGACCGAGATGAACTGCTCGAGCCGGCGCGGGAGGAAGTTCCAGCCGAAGCGGATGTGTTCCTCGAGCGAGCGCGCCTGGTACTGCGTCAGGACGAAGATGCGGCGGAGCCCCGAGTGGATGCAGTTCGACAAGGTGAAGTCGATGATCCGGTAGGCGCCGCCGAAGGGGACCGCGGGCTTGGAGCGGTTGATCGTGAGCGGCTTGAGCCGCTCGCCCTGGCCGCCGGCCAGGATGAAGGTGAGCGTCTCCTTGAGGTCCTGGGGCAGCGACATGCAGCTCTCCGTGCGGGGCGCGAAGCCGGGGCGGGGTTCGGCAGGGTGCGAGTCCGTACCCAGGATGCCGCTCGGCATCCGGGAGGGAAAGCCTCCTCCGCTCCGCGATGGTGCGCACGGGCCGGAAAACGGCCCGATATCGCGCGCGACACCCGCAAGATCGGCGAGCGCCCTGCCCCGCCCGCGCGCTCGGCCCGCGACGGCGCCCTGGTGCGCTCGCTACAATCCGCCGCCGCGACCCACTGCCGAAAGCCCATGTCCAAGATCGACATCACCGCCCCGCCCGACGAAGACCAACGCCGCAACTTCGTTCGCGCCCTCCTCGAGGACGTGCACGCGCTCGAGCGGATGCTCGAGGACGGCTGGATCGAGGAGGGCGTGCGCCGCATCGGCGCGGAACAGGAGATGTTCCTCGTCGATCGCTCCTACGAGCCGGCGAACAAGGCGCTCCAGATCCTCGATCGCCTGAAGAGCGGCTCGTACACGACCGAGCTCGCCCAGTTCAACCTCGAGGCGAACCTGGAGCCGCGCGCGTTCGAGGGCAACTGCTTCTCGGCGATGCAGAAGGAGCTCGACTTCCTGGTCGACAACGCGCGCGCCGCCGCCGAGCTCGAGCGCACGAAGATCGTCCTCTGCGGCATCTTGCCGACCCTGTCCAAGGAGCACCTCGGGCTCGAGTCGATGACGCCGATCCCGCGCTACCTCCAGCTCAACCGCATCATGGTCGAGCAGCGCGGCGGCCGCTTCCAGACGCTGATCAAGGGCACGGACGAGCTCCAGACCACGCACGAGAACGTGATGCTCGAGGCGTGCAACACGAGCTTCCAGCTCCACTACCAGGTCGGCTCGAAGGAGTTCGCGCGTCTCTACAACCTGGCGCAGGTCATCACGGCGCCCGTGCTCGCCGCCGCCGTGAACTCGCCCGTGCTCCTGCGCCACCGTCTGTGGCACGAGACGCGCGTCGCGCTGTTCCAGCAGTCGCTCGACACGCGCTCCGAGCATCAAGCGTCGCGCGGCACGCGCCAGCGCGTCAGCTTCGGCGACCGCTGGGTCAAGGGCTCGATCCTCGAGGTCTACCGCGACGACATCGCGCGCTTCCGTTCGCTCATCACCACGGGCTCGAACGAATCGCCGATGGAGATGATGGAGCGCGGCGAAGTCCCGCCGCTCAAGGCGTTGCGCCTGCACAACGGCACGGTCTACCGCTGGAATCGCCCGTGCTACGGCGTCCAGGACGGCAAGGCGCACCTGCGCATCGAAGCGCGCGCGTTCCCCGCCGGCCCGTCGACCGTCGATGAGGTCGCCAACGCGGCCTTCTTCTACGGCCTGATGTCGGCCCTCGACGGCGAGTACGGCGACGTCACGAAGCGCATGTCGTTCGACGACGCGAAGGCGAACTTCGTCGCGGCGGCGCGCTACGGCCTGCACGCGCGCTTCCGCTGGGTCGACGGCAAGCCGTACGGCGCCGACGAGCTCATCCTCAAGACGCTCCTGCCGCTGGCAAAGAAGGGCCTCGCCGCCCGCAAGGTCGACGCGGCCGACGTGGAGCGGTACCTCGGCATGGTCGCGGATCGCGTCCAGTCGGGCCGCACGGGAGCGCAGTGGGCGCTCGACTCGCTCGCGCACATGGGCGAGCGCGGCAAGTCCGTCGAACGCTTCCGCGCGCTGACGCAGGCGATGGCCCGCAACCAGGCGGAGCACAAGCCCGTGAACTCGTGGGAGCTCGCCACGCTGCGCGACGGCACCGCCGAGCGCGAGAGCTTCCGCACCGTCAGCCAGGTCATGACCACCGACCTCTTCACGGTGCAGGCCGAGGACATCGTCGACCTCGCCGCGAGCCTGATGGAGTGGGAACACCTGCGCCACGTGCCCGTCGAGGACAAGGACGGCCGGCTGGTCGGCCTCGTCTCGCACCGCGCGCTCATGCGCATCCTCTCGCGCGGCCAGAGCACGAACGAGAACCCCGTCGCCGTGCGCGAGGTGATGGAAGTCGACCCCGTCACCGTGACGCCGGAGACGAGCACGCTCGAAGCGATCGCGACGATGCGCAAGCACAAGATCGGCTGCCTGCCCGTCGTCTCGGAGGGCAAGCTCGTCGGCATCATCACGGAGCACGACTTCTTCGAGATCGCCGGCGTGCTGCTCGAGAAGTGGCTCAAGAGCGAGTGATCCGGCCGCCGGACATGCTCCTCGCCGACTTCCGGCGCGGCGATCCCCTCGAACGCGTGCTCGGGACCTATCCGGGCCGCGAAGCGGGCCCGCTGCTCGTCGTCACGGCGGGCGTGCACGGCAACGAACCTGCGGGCATCGTCGCGTGTCGCCGCGTGCTGCGGGAGCTCGCGGCGCGCCGTCCGCGTCTTTCGGGGCGCTTCGTGGCGCTGTCGGGCAACCGCGCGGCGCTCGCGCGCGACGTGCGTTCGATCGACCACGACCTGAACCGCTTGTGGACGCGCGAGGAGATCGCCCGCACGCGCTCGCTCGCCGGAACGGCGCGCAACGAGGAACAGCGGGAACTCGCGGACCTGGCCGAGGTGCTCGAGCGCGAGTTCGCGCGCGCGCCGGGTCCGGTCACGCTCCTCGACCTGCACTCGACCTCGGGCGACGGACCGCCGTTCACGCTGCTCGCGCACCCGCGGAACGGCCTGGACCTGGCGCGCGCGATCGACGTGCCCGCCCTCCTCGGCCTCGAGCGCATCCTCGGCAGCACGTTGATCGATTGGGCGCACCGACTCGGGCACCGCGCGATCGTCCTCGAGGGCGGCCAGAACGCCGCCGAGTCGACCGCGGACCACCACGAGTCGGCGCTGTGGGTCGCGCTGGTCGCGTGCGGCCTGCTCGCGGAGTCGGAGGCACCCGAGCTCGCGTCGCACCGCGCCCGGCTCGCGCGCGCCGCGGGCGCGTTGCCGCGCGTGCTCGAGATCGGACACCGCCACGAGCTCCAACCCGGCGAGCGCTTCGAGATGACGCCCGGATGGGCCAACTTCGACGCCGTGAAGGAGGGCGACCTCGTCGCGCGCTCCGGTTCTCACCTTGAACACGAGGTCTGCGCGCCGATGACGGCGACGATGATCATGCCGCGCTACCAGGGGCAGGGCCTCGACGGCTACTTCCTCGCGTGCGCGGTCGCGGGCTGACCTTCACGCGCCGCGGCTTGGTGCATTCCGGAGCGCGCTCGCGATGCTCACGCCGCGCGGAGCGTTCCTTGCGCGCCCCATCGAGAGCACCCGGTCGCGGGCCTCAGGGCAAACGAGTCCGTGGGAGCGAGCCAGAGGGAACTCGTGCGTGCGAGCGAGCCGGTACGCGCACGCCACGTCGCACGCGTCGGGTCGAGTTCGTCAGGTCGAACGCACCGGAGCGCGCGCACCCGTTCACACGCGCGACGTGACCGCGGTGTTCGACGCGCGCGCGACAAGCCGCTTCGACAGGAGTTCCGCCGCCAGCGCGTCGAAATCGAGGCACGCATCGCTCGCCGGGTCGACGACTTGGATCGGCGCGCCGAGCGCGGCCGCCTCGCGCAGGGCCTCGTGCTGTCGCAGCACGGTGTCGAAGAGCCCCGCCCCGAACCGCAGCTCGAGCGCCACGAGCACCTCGCGCATGAACGCGACGCGCCGGTCGAACAACGTGGCGAGCACGCGCGTGTCGAACGGGTGCTCGAGCTCGCGTTCGAGCTCCTCGAGGATCACGAGCGCCTTGAGCGCGCCCTGGAGCGCGAACGCCCCCGTCTCGACGACGAGCACCGCCGTGTCGCACGCGCGCAGCGCGTTCTTCGCGAGCACGCCGTCGACGCGCGGCGGGCAGTCGAGCAGGACGACGTCGAAGATGCCGGCGAGCTCCTCGAGCGCGGCCGCGAGCCGGCGCTCGGGCTGGAGCACGCGCTCGCTCTCTTCCTCGAAGCGCGCGAGCTCGATCGTCGCGGGGAGCAGCCACACGCCGCCCGGGGCCGCGAACAGCGCGGCGTCGGCGCGCGCTCCGCCGGTGAGGACGTCGAGCACGGTCGGCTCGCCCTCCGCGGGCGCGCAGGAGAGCGAAAGCGTCGCGTGGGCCTGCGGGTCGAGGTCGACGAGCAGCGTGCGCAGCCCGAGGCGCGCGAACGCTCCCGCGAGGTGGACGGCGCTGGTCGTCTTGCCGCAGCCGCCTTTCTGGTTCACGAATGCGAGGACCTGCACGCGCGCTTCATCCCTTCTCAACTACGAGGCTCCGCTTCGATCACGACCGCCGTCCCGTACGCGAGCACCTCGGTGACGCCCGCCGCGATCTCGTTCGCGTCGTAGCGCATCGCGACGATCGCGTTCGCCCCGACGTCGCGCGCGTGGCGCACGAGGAGCTCGTAGGCCTCCGAGCGCGCCTTCTCGGCGAGCTCGGTGTAGAGCGTGATGTTGCCGCCGACGAGCGTCTGCAACCCGGCGCCGAACGTGCCGATCACGGAGCGGCTGCGCACGGTGAGGCCGCGCACGATGCCGAGGTAGCGCACGATGCGGTACCCCTCGAACGAGTTCGCCGTCGTGACCCAAGGATCGCTGCCCGTCATGCCTCGCCTGCGCGGGGCAGAGCATGCAGCGCGCGCGCGCGCGGATCAACGTCCGTGCGGCACGAAGGCGCGCACGATGCACGCGATCCGATGGGTCGGACGCGCTGGGAGGAGCGCGAAGCGCGCGACCCGGGGAGACGTTGCGCGAGCGCTCGCCGCGCCGTCAGCGCAGCGCCCTCCGCGCCTTGTCGTAGAACGCGCTCGTGGTCCGCGCGTGGTCGATCGGCCCCCAGCTCGCGATGTTCGCGAACGCGCGCGCCGCGCGGCTCTCGGGCTCGGCGAGCGAGACGGGCACGCGCACCTGCACGCTGCGCCCGACCGCCTCGTCGGCCGGGACCCAGCCGATGAACTCTGGCGCCGTGCCGAGGAAGCGCAACGACGCGGCCTTGAAGCGCTCCCACGCGCCCTGCGCGTCGGTCTCGCCCGGAACGCGGTTCACGACCACGCCGGTGCGCAGGTTCGGGTTCACCATGTGGGCGCGCTTGTAGAGCGCGTAGGCGTCCGAGAGCGCCGTCACCTCGTGGTTCGTGACGACGATCAACGTACTGGTGGCCGCGAGGTGCGCCACGGTCGAGTACTGGAGCCCCGCCCCGTGGTCGATGATCATCAGGTCGAAGCGCTGCTCGAGCGGGAGGAGCGCCTTGAAGAGCTTGTCGAGCTCCCGCCGGGTCGGGTTCGCGAGCGCATGGCGCCCGACACCGCCCGAGAGGAGCCGGATGCCCTCCGGCCCTTCGACGAGCGCGCCCTCGGCGTCGACCTGGTCGTCGAGGATGTGGCCGAGGTCGTACCGCGGCGAGAGTCCGAGCAGGAGGTGCGCGTTCGCGAGCCCCGCGTCCCAGTCGACGAGCAGGACGCGCTCACCCCGCTTCGCGCGCAGGACGGCGAGGTTCGAAGCGAGGATGCTCTTCCCCGTCCCCCCCTTGCCGCTCGCGATGCAGACGACGCGCGCGCTACGGGCCTCCTCGGCCTGGACCCGCTCGCCCGCATGCATCCATTTGGTGAACGACCGCAACCGGGAGAGGTCGAAGCGGGAGGTGTCGAGCATGGAACCTGGAGGTCATCACGTGAGCGCGTCGAGTTGAGGCTGCGTACTCTCGCCGAGCGTGCTGCGGTCGTCAATGAGCGCGCGCTCTCGGCAAGCGTGCGACGCCTCGCGAGTGAGGAAGCGGGCCGCGCGTGCGCAAGAAGAAGTGCGAGGGCATGCTTGACGCCGGCCCCGCAAGGCGCTTCGGCACTTCCCAGCAGAACCCGGATCCGCGCGTCGAGCCCTACGGCTCCCAAAGCACGGCGACGGCCTGCGAGGAGTTCGCCGTGCCGCCGGCGGGGCAGAAGTTCGGATCCGCGTCGCGGTAGTACGCCTGGTAGTGACGCGTCGCGCCGATCGGGATTGGATCCCCGACGATCGCGGAGCGCGTGGAGATCGACGGCTCGCCCGACTCGGGGAAGAGCGCGAACCCGCCCGCCGCCGTTCGCGTCTGGAGCCGCTTGATCTGCCCTCCCACGCACCTCAGACCATCACCGAAGGGCGCCGCCGCCGCGAGTTCCGTCCCCTGGAACAAGATCACGAGCGTCGCCGGACTCCCGCCCGTGAACGAGAACGAGAGCGAGTCCGCTGCGAGACTCGCCGAACCCGTCGCGGTGAGTTGGCCTCCGCCCGTGCCCCGCGAGTTCTGGCATCCGCGCCCGGGACTACCGGTGTTGCCGCAGGGACAGGTGATTATGGAGCCGTCACCGAAACAATAGGAATGCGGCGCAATCGAGCCGCGGTCGCGAAGAAACACATCCCAGTCTGCATTGATGTCGCCGGGCACGACGGTTCCATCCGGTGTGGCGAATGTCACGCAGCGCCCGTCCGCGGACATGGCCGGATTGATGCTACCGGTAATGAGCTCCTGTCCCGGAATCACCTCGCTCACTTTCTCGGTTACAAGTGTGACCAGATCGTGGGTGAAGACGTCCCAGTAGAAGCCTGTATCCCCAGGGACGAGCGACGTTGCCGCGCTCAGAAACGCCACGGTGCGCCCGTCATAGGACAGCGGTGATGAAGTGAAGCCAAGGCAGCAGTCAGCGCCGCTCCAGCTGTTCCCCTGCAATCCCGTCGATGAAATGCTGACTCGCACCGTGGTCTGTTGAACCCGGTCGCGAACGAACACATCCATGTAGCCGTTCGTGTCACCGAGAACGAGGTTGGCAGACGCGCTCTCGAACGACACGAAGCGACCATTGCCAGAAATGTACGGCGCGACACACGCGGCGACTGCTTGCTGGCCCCCTGTGCCGAGACTCACCCGCTCCGTCGTCCCGAGCGCCATGTCACGCACGAAGATGTCGGCGACCCCGTTCGTATCGCCCGTGACGAGATCGAAAGCCAAACTCTGAAAAGCGACATATCGTCCGTCTTGACTGATCGACGTGTAGCGGCACGACAGATTCCCCATGACGCCGCCGGGCGTCACGCTCACGGCCGTCGTTTGCTGTGTCCACATGTCGCGGAGGAAGATGTCGCCGACACCATTGCCGTCGCCCGGGACCAAGTTGCTTGCATTGCTCTCGAATGCGACATAGCGTCCGTCGCCGGAAACGGAAGCACTGATACAGTCCTGGTTAGCCTGAGACCCCGTACTGCTGACGCTCACGATCGTCGTGACCCCGGCAGCACGATCTCGAAGGAAGATGTCCTCGTGCAGGTTCCCGTCTCCGGGGACGAGGTTGCTCGCCAGACTGCGGAAGACCACGAACCTCCCATCGGGGGACATTACTGGGATTCGACTGTGGTTGTTCCCTTGGGCACCCGAGGACGAGAGACTCACACGATCGACCACCCCCGTCCACAGACCCCTGACGAAGATGTCGGAAACGCCGTTTGTGTCGGATGGGACGATGTTCGTCGCGTAGGAATCGAATACGATGACTTGTCCGTCGGAAGAGACGCACGAGCGATTGCTCCCCAAGTCGGGGATACCACCCGTGTTCGTTTCGCTTACGAGGGTGATGCTCTGAGGAGCGGCAGCAACCATCGGGGCACCAGCTGTCAGCAAGATGATAGCACAGGCGCTGTGGACGTGAGGACTAGACACTTAGACCCTCCTCATCGACAAATGTGTGCTCAGCTACGTCGTCGCGAATCTCCTTCGCGTCGTCTTCGGGGAGCAGGGTCGCCTGAGACACACTCAGATGCCATTCCAACGGACTGGAAGAACTCCGCAAACGTCGAGAGCCTTCCTTTCGATGCCGCCCGGTACTTCGACTCTCCCCGATAGATGCACATCTTCTTGAGATTGTAGACATGGCCATGCCGCACCCTCGCTCATCCGCCTACGGACTACACGGGACACTGAGATAGTAGAGTAGCCCGGTATACGGAATCTCGTAGGCTCCCATGCTGACGGTGGTCGCACCTCCTGCTTGAGGGCTGAATCGAAGGCCTCGTTCCCGGTCCATCCACACTTGCTCGGTGGTGTTCCCATCTTGGTCGATGTCGAGAATGTCGGCTGGAACGAGTGCTGGATCTCCTTTGGTTCTCACCTCGACACCAGTCTGCGGATCGAGTGACAGACCGCCCGGCACGAACAATACTTGCACTGGAGCGGCTGGAGGCGCCGCCGGGAAGTAGATTGTCGGATACCCGATGGCCGAAAAATCTGCGCTGGGCCCAGGCTGGCCAGGAATAATCTGAAGGTAGCAGCTTGCCGACTGAAACTTGCCAACGACTGCAGGAGCGACAAAATGCGGCACTGTCGAGTTGTTTGTGAAAACGATGGTATTCATCAGCAAGCACTCGCCAGCCAGCGTGCTCATGTCGATCGACTCGGCACCTGTCAGAGGTGGGAAATTGTGGCTCAATGTGCAATTAAAGAAGCGCGCGTAGACTGCTCCTTCCAGATAGACGGCGCTCCCTGAGCCAGTGTCGGCGTGATTCTCCGTGAAAACGCAGTTCGTGAACTCCATGTCCCCGCCTGCCGCGTAGAGCCCACCGCCTCTAGCTGTGTTGAGGCCGTTCCCGAGTACTACCGTATTCGCGATCCGCGCAACTGGGCAATTGAGGTACATGGCGGAACCACCTCCATCAGGCGTATCTTTCGCGGTATTCGTCCTCATGACTGCCTGGGCAATCGACAGGCTGCATCCATTCGCGTACAGTCCAGCCCCAAGCCCAATGCAACTATTTTCTTGGAGAATGAGCTCCGAGAGACTCACAGTAGAACGGGACTTGATGTAGATCCCTGCCCCGCAATTTCTCGGATCGAGCACGCCCGGTAGAAAGACGCCGTTGCACGGGGCTGCGGACGCCTTTGCTTTGCCATTGATGATCGTGACGCGCGACAAGGCGACCTTGGACCCAGGCCCGCCGGTGATCGAAACGACGTGGAATGAGTTGTCACAGTCCACGATCAGGGAGCCCAGGTTCCCATCCAGTACGGTCAGCGCGGGGCAACCTTGAGGCAGGGTATTGCCGGTCTCGTGCCCGAGCCACCCGCCAATGATGGTGAGGCTCTTGTTCACGAGGAACGAGCGGTCGCGCGGGTCGGTCGATCCAGGAATCGCATTCACCTGAGGAAAGTATACGCCTTCGGCGATCCGGATCTCGTCGCCCGCTGAGGAACCGCCGAGGGCGGAGTCCAGCGACGCTGGGTTGGTCCAACTCGAGCCCCCCCCAGAGAGGGGCCCGACGTCCTTGACGTACCAAACGTTGCCCGCGGTGGATCTTGCGGCCAGGGATGCGAGGACGAAGACGAACGCCAACAGTCTCGGGAGGGACATGGGGCTCCTTCTGGTTGGCCAGCGGAGCTGTGTCCCGACGAGCGATGCGTGGGAGGTCGGGAGGACCTCGCGAGGTGCGCGCACGTTCCTTGGAGAAGAACCCCTTGGCGCACTGAAACCGACCCCCGACTACCCCCCCGGCAAGGCCTATTCCAGGGATTTCTCGGCGCATCCGGGTCGGCCGACTCGACGCGCTGGCCGCCTCCCTACATGCGAGAGGGACATCCGAACGGCCCGCCATGGGAAACCGGGCAGCAAAGCGGCGCGATGGGACGGACCGGGGCGCGCCCCTCAGTGCATCTTCACTTCCTCGCCGATGCGGTGGACCTTCATCACGTTCGTCGTGCGCGCTTTCCCAGCCGGCACGCCCGCGACGAAGATGATCGGGTCGCCGTACTGCGCCATGCCGCGCACGACGAGCATCTCGCTCGCGAGCGACAGCATGTCCTCGAGGCTGCGCTCGCGCCGGAAGAGCAACGGCCGCACGTGCGCGAGCACGGTCATGTGGTTCACGGTGTGCGCGTGCGGGCTGAGCGCGAAGACCTCGGCGCTGGGGCGGTAGCGCGAGATCAGGCGCACCGTGTTGCCCGTCTCGGTGAAGCACACGATCTTCGAGATGCCGAGCGCTTCCGCCGCCTGGACCGCGGCCATGCCGACCGCGTTCGCGAAGTTCCGCTCCTGCGTGCGGAACGTGCGCAGCGGCAGGTCGTGGTAGCGCTGGCTCTGCTCGACCGCGCGCGCGATGCGGCGCATCGTGCCGACCGCCTCGATCGGGTACTTCCCCACCGCCGTCTCGGCCGACAGCATGATCGCGTCGGTCCCATCGAGCACCGCGTTCGCGACATCGGCGACCTCGGCGCGCGTCGGGCGCGACGACTCGATCATCGACTCGAGCATCTCGGTCGCCGTGATCGTGAACTTCCCCGCGCGGATCGCGGCCTGGATCAGCGTCTTCTGGATCAGCGGGAGCTGCTCGAGCTCCGCTTCGACGCCGAGGTCGCCGCGCGCGACCATGATGCCGTCCGCCTCCGCGAGCAGTGCGTCGAGGTTCTCGAGCGCCGCGTTGCGCTCGATCTTCGCCACCATCGACGCGTGCGGCGCGAGCGCGCGCACGGCCTGGATCTCTTCGGGCCGACCGACGAACGAGATGCCGATGAAGTCGACGCCGGCTTCGCGCGCGAGCTCGAGGTTCTGGCGGTCCTCTTCCGTGGGGAGCTCGTAGTGGATCTGCGAGTCGGGGAAGTGGACGCCCTTGCGGTCGCCGATCTCGCCGCTGCGCGTCACGTGGCCGGTCAGGTGATCGCGCTCGACCGCGTCGACCTCGAGCTCGACTTGCCCGTCGGCGAGGAGCACGCGGTGGCCCGGATGGACGGCCTCGAGGAAGCCGCCGAACTCGAAGAGCACCTCGCCCGGCTCCGCCGTGCCCTTCGCCTGGCGCAGGCGGAGACGCTCGCCTTCCTTCAGCTCGCGCTTGCCGCCGGGGAAGCGCGACATGCGCATCTTCGGCCCCTGGATGTCGGTCAGGATGCCGACGGCGCTCCCGCGGGCCTCCGCCTCGCCGCGGATCTTCTGGACCCGCCGTTTGAAGTCGTCGGCGGTCCCGTGGCTGAAGTTGATGCGGGCGACGGACATGCCCGCCTCGATCAGCGCGCCGATCTTGTCCTCGGAGGCGGGACCGATCGTGGCGACGATCTTCGTGTGGGACGGGCCGGTGTCGGACGCGTCCGGACGCGACCGCGGAACGGGGAAGTCGGGGGTCATGGGAGCACGGTGCGGGAGCGGGAGGAAGCGTTCCAGTCTGACCCCGCCCCAAACGAGATCAAGCACCGCGCGGCCCTGCGCCCCCCCCCAAGGTGAACGCCAGTCCGACGACCGGAGGCCGGACTGGCGTTCGGGGGGGTCCACGTCGCTCCTGAGGCGAGGCCGTCCACCGAGCGGCAGCCCGCGCCATCGACGTAGAGCTGTGTCTTCGGACGCATGGAGTTGGGGTGTGGGTTCCGTGGTGCGGCGTGTGCGATCAGGAGAGAGCACAAGCTGCTCGGGGGGAAGTGGTTCTGTCGGGGGGGATCTTGGGGGGGTGGCGGGGGTGAGGGGGTGTCGGTCGGGAGCGCAATTGCCGGATGGGGCGATCCAGGGGGAAGGGACGCAACGGAACACATTCGGATGCTTCGCATTCCGGACTCCGCGTCGGCGCGGGCCGGAGGACGAGCCGCGCGCCGACGCGGAGTTCTAGTTGCTCTCAGCATCGGGCGAGGGGCGAGCTGGGACTGTGGACGCGGCGCGGACGGGTCTCGATGGTCTTCGACGGCGTCGGGCGGATGGGCGGGGCGTCGGGGGTGCTCGGGTTCAGCGGGGGCGGATTGCGTCGAAGCGTGGGCCGGCGACCTTGGCGTAGACGTCCCAGCCGAGCGAGCGGCGCCGGTCGCCCCACGTGGCGATCCAGCCGCCGTTCCAGGGCGCGATCGAGGGGAGGACGCGGTCGGGCACGACCTTCGAGTCGAGCTCGTTCATGCAGCGCACGGGGCCGAGCTCGCGCTTCGACGCGAGGATCCGGCGCACGTAGGTCTGGTCGTGCCCCGAGAGGTCGTCCTCCCACGCGACGGCCCAGGTTCCGTCGTCGAGGCGCACGATGCTCGGCCAGTCCTGCTCGTTCGACAGCGTCGAGAGCGGCAGGAAGGGTCCGTCAGGTCGTCCCTGCGCGTCGAAGGCGCGCGCGAAGACGTCGCGGCCTGGGTCGTTCGGCGCGCCGGCGCACCACGCCATCACGAAGCCGCCCTTGGGCGCGGGCGCGACGCTCGGATCCCAGTCGATGCCGAACATCGAGGGCTCGAACGCGAGCTCGTCCCCCTGCGGAACGCCGTCGCGATCGAGGAAGCGCGCGCGCAGATGGCACTTCGGCGGGCGGCCGGCGGCCTGCACGTCCCACGCGCACACGAGCCGCCCGTCGTCGAGCACGCACAGGGACGGGTTCAGCGTCTCGGCGTCCTTCGCGCGGCCGACCTCGCGCGGAGCGCTCGCGAACGCGCCGCTCGGGAGCACGCGCCGCGTCCAGACGCTGCCGCCGGGCCGCGGCCACGCGAGCACGTACCCGCGCCCCTCGGGGAGCGTGACGAGCGCGCAAGGCAGCGCGCCCAGCGTGCGCTCGCCCGGATCGACGGCGACGTGGGGCGTCACGGGCGACGAGTCGGGCTTCAGAAGCTGGAGCTGGAGCGTCTCGCCCGCGTCGTCGAGGTCGCGCCACGCGACGGCGAGCGCTCCGTCCGCGGCGAGCGCGACCTCGGGGAGCTGGCGCACGGGGCGCGCGCGAGCGTCGCGCGACTCGTCGACGGGGAGCTCGAGCTCCGGCCCCGTGAACGCGACCCCATCGGGACCGGGAGCGAGGCGGCGGACGAAAACGCGCTCGGCGACGTCGCGCGCATCGTGCCACGCGACGACGGCGTGCGCGCCGCTCGCGGCCGCGCGCGGATGCCCCTGGTCCGCGCTCACCGCGTCCGAGTTCAGGCGCACGAGCGCGCCGAAGCGCGACTCGGGCGCTGCTGCGGCGTCCAGCGTCCGCGTGAACACGTCGGGGTCGCCGTTGCGCTCGTCCGTCCAGGCGACGAGGAAGCGCGCGCCGATCGATGCGACGTGGACGTCCGACGCGCGCACGGCCTCGGCGCCGAGCCACGCCGCGTTCGGGAGCAGCTCGAACGCGCCCGCCGAGGGCGCGCGGTGGAGCTCCAGGACGTTCGCCTCGGGCTCGCGGCCGGCGCCGCGGCGTGCCGAGGCGTTCCCGGCGCGCGCGGTCCCCTCGGCGGCGAGCAGGAGCCCGCTCGCGGCGCACGCGAGCTCGACGTTCGTCGGCACCACGCCGAGGGCGAGGCGCTGCGTGTCGGCAGCGACGCGCTCCGCGCGCGCGTCGAGGTGGTGCACGAGGAGCTCCGTCGGCGCGCGCTCCTCGCGCGCGACGATCCAGGCTCCGCCGCGGCCGTCGCCGCAGGCCGCCTCGAGCCGTCCGGCGCAGACGGCCGCGGGCTTGCCGTTCGACGCGCGCCGCGCGAGGACTTCCCCACCGCCCGACGTGTTCCACAAGCAGAGCGCGTCCCGCTCGAGACCGACCAGGCGGATCGCGCCCGCGACCACCGTCGCGTCGTCGGCGCCCGGGTTGAGCACGCGCGCCGGCGCGCGGGCCTTGCCGCGCGCGTCGAACTCTTGCACGACGACGCTGCCGTTCTTGTTCCAGGCAGCGACGACCCGTCCGTCCCCGAGCACGGCGAGCGCCGGTTGGCGATCGCCCCCGTCGCGCACCGTCTCACCCGGCGCGGCCTGCCGCGCATCGGCGGGCGCGACGAGCGTCTGGTCGACGGCCGTGAACTGCCCCGCGGCGTCGAAGAGGCGGAGGAAGACCGTGTTCTTCCCCCCCGCGACGGAGGTCCAGGCGACGGCGCCCGAGCCGTCCGGCGCGAGCGCGACGGCCGGATCGCGCCGACGCCCCGAGTGCGCGGCGTGGATCGACTGCTCCGGTTCGCGCGCAGCGCCTTCCCCGTCCACGCGCCGCAGGTAGAGACCCATCATCCCATCGCGATGATCGCGCCAGACGGCGGCGGCGCCTTGGACGCTGCTCGCGAGCGCCTGGAGCGCCTGCTGGTTGCCTCCGCGCGTGTCCTGGTGGACGAGGACGTCGGCGAGCCGGACGTCACCCGCCTGCGGAGCGAGCGTGCCGAGCGTGCCGTGCTCGCGCGCCGGGCCGTCCTCCTTCACGTCGACCGCCACGGTCGCGACGCGTCCGAGTTC
The DNA here is from genome assembly GCA_016714045.1 of Planctomycetota bacterium. GTDB lineage: Bacteria > Planctomycetota > UBA1135 > UBA1135 > JADJNY01. The sequence continues at coordinate 210,262 of JADJNY010000006.1, forward strand.
CGGGTCGGAGCAGGCGAAGGCGGAGATCGGAATCGGAAGTCCGGCAACGATCGCGAGCAGGGAGGAAACAGGGAGGGTGAAGGCGCTCGACATGGGAGTCCAGGGGTAGGGTTCGAGGGGGGCCGAAGCACTCGGCTCTCGCGGCATGCCCCTCTTGCCTTTCCGACCTTCGAATCCTCATCGGGGCCCCACAATTCTTCGCGAGCATGATATTCCTGAACTCGGTCCAGCGCCTTCCCCCCGGCGCCGGAGCGCGGAACTCGCACCGCGCCTCCGACCGATGTCCAGGCCTGTTGCTCCACCCTGGTTCTTCAGCCCCCCCTGAACGCGAGAACAACCTGATGTCCTCCACGCCGCCCACTCTCGGGAACCGTGGAAGCGTGCCGGAAGCCACGTCCGTGCTTCTGTTCGCGCTCGTCGCCGTTCTGCTCTGGTACGCGCTCGTCCGAACGAGCGGGGAGGTTCGCGCGGGCGAGCCCGGGGTCGGCACGCATGCTTCGGAGCGCGCCGCTCCGGGGAGCGACGCCCGAATCCCGGTGGAGACCGGGGCCTCGAGCGCGCTCGGGCTACAACGTCCGTGACTTCGCGCACCGACGCGCGCCGAGCGCGTTCTTTCGTCCCGGCCGCGTGCGAGCACTCGGCTGCGCGGGGCGAACCTCGAAGCGGAAACGGCTTCCACCCCAGGGTCCCGGGACGCGGCGCCCCGCTTCGAACCGCGGGGTAGGCTTCGATCGAGCCGGACGCTCGCAAACAGGCCGCGCTGGGGTCCATCCAACGAGGGCCGCTGCGCGCTCCGGCGAAGTCAGGACGTGCGTCGCGGGGCTCCGCGGCTTTCGACGCGCGAACTCGCCTGCGCCGGTCCGTCTCGCCGACCCACCATGAACCGCATCCGTGCTGCTTCGGGGCTCCTCGCCCTCGGTCTCGTCGTCCTTCCCGGTCCGCTTTCCGCGCAGCGTCGCGCCGCCGACGTCGACCCCGCGCTTGCCGCATGGCGCGCGGAACAGGGCGAGTCCTGGCGCGGCGTCCTGGATCCCGAAACGGGCTGGCTCCAGATGCTCCACGGCGGTCGCACGCGCGCCGAAGCGGCGCCGCTCGCCGAGTCGGAGTTCGCCGAGCACGCTCGCGCCCAGCTCGTCGCGACGCACGCGCTGCACGGAGTGGACGACGCGACGCTCGTGCTCGAGTCGACGCAGTTCCTGCCGCTCGGCCAGATCGGCTCGACGGACAAGTTCACCGTGCGCTTCCGCCAGGAGATCGGCGGCGTGCGCGTCGTCGGCGGGTTCGTCAACGTCCTCTTCGGCGCGTCCGGCGCGATGCTCTCGGTGCAGTCGAGCGGTCTCCCCGGCCTCGAGGGTTTCGACGTCGAGCCCACCCTCGCGGCGAGCCACGCGCTCGAGATCGCGGTCGCGGACTTCGCCGCGCGGCACGGACTGCGCCCCACGGAGACCAGCGCCCCCGAGCTCGTCATCGAGCAGGTGGTCGCGAAGGGGGGGCGCGCTCCGCGCCTGTGCTGGCGCATCGATGCGCAGTGGCTCCCGACGAACGACGCGGCGGCGGAGCCGGTGGGCGACTTCCTCTCCGTCGACGCGCGGACCGGAGAGCTCGTCCTGCGCACGCCGTCCGTGCACTTCTTCGGCGTGACGGGCACCGTGAGCGCGCTGTGCTCGCCAGGCGTCCTCCCCGACATCGCGTCGAACCCGGAGCAGGCCCAGCTCTTCCGCCACTTGAACGTCACGAGCTCCGCCGGCAACGCGACGACGGATGCAGCGGGCACGTTCACGATCGCCGGGGCGAACTCCCCCACCCAGGTGACGTTCCGCTTCCAGGGCCCGTTCGCGAACGTCGTGAACTCGGCGGGAGCGAGCTACACGCTGGCGCAGACGCTGCAGCCCGGCGTCGCGAACACCGTGACGCTCAACCCGAGCTCCATCGCGAGCGTGACCGCGCAGGCCAACGCGTTCCGGTGCGTGAACCTCTTGCGCGACTTCATCCGCGCAACGAACCCGACCGACTCGCGCGGCGACTTCGTCGCGGTCGCGAACGTCGACGTGTCGGGCACGTGCAACGCGTACTACAACGGCGGCTCGATCAACTTCTTCCCGGCCGGCGGCGGCTGCGCGAACACGAGCTACTCGACCGTGGTGAGCCACGAACACGGCCACTGGATGAACGACCGCTACTCGACGGGCAACGGCCCCGACGGCATGGGCGAGGGCAACGCCGACGTCTGGGCGATGTACATCTACGACACGCCGGTCGTCGGCCAGAACTTCAGCGGCGGTTCCTTCATCCGCACGGGTCTCAACACGCGCCCGTTCTGCGGAGACGCGAGCCCTGCCTGCAACGGCGAGGTCCATGTCGACGGCGAGGTGTGGATGGGCGCCGCGTGGAAGATCCGCGCGAACCTGAACGCGACCCTCGGGAACGCGCAGGGCGACCTCGCGGCGAACACGCTCTTCCTCGCGTGGATGAACGCCTACAACCAGGGCGGCATCCGCTCGGTCATCGAGAACCAGTGGCTCACGCTCGACGACGACGACGGCGTGCTCGACAACGGCACGCCGCACTTCGCGGACATCGACAACGGCTTTCGCGCGCAGGGCTTCCCGGGCATCACGGCCCCCTGTCCCTCTCCGACCACGTTCTGCGCCTCGTCGCCGAACTCCGTGGGCGCGGGAGCGCGGATCAGCTGGATCGGGTCCACGCGGGTGTCACGGAACGACTTCACGTTGCTCTGCACGGGTGCTCGCCCGAACACGTCCGGCCTCTTCTTCTACGGGCAGACGACGACCCAGGTGCCGTTCGGGAACGGCGTCCGCTGCGTCGAGAACCCGTTCTTCCGGCTCCCCGCCCGTCAGGCGAACATCTTCGGGGACCTCCTCTACACGTTGAACCTGAGCTCGCTCCCGACCGGCGGTCAGATCTCCGCGGGGCAGACCTGGAAGTTCCAGTGCTACTACCGCGACATCGCCGGGGGGGGCGCCTTCTTCAACACGAGCGACGCGCTGAGCACGACCTGGTGTCCGTGACCGGCAGCCGCGCGTAGCCCTCGGGCGGTTTGCACCGTCCGACCTCGCGTCGCGCCACCCCGGGCGCGACGCGGCCCGTTTCGGGGCGCCCCTCGTCGGCCTCGGCCCGGTACAGGAGATGTGAACCCTTGCCCGGCCCGGACGGCGCCTCCCTATACTTGGCGCGTTCGAACGCGGGCCGAGTGGCCCAACTCGCCGTCTGCGCCGTGCGATCGTTCCCCTGTGCGCAGCCCCGCGCCCCGTGCGCGACCTCACTCCCCATGAACGCCAAGCACCTGTTCGTCTCCGCCGCCCTGATCGCGCCCCTCGTCGCCGCATTCGTCCTGCCGGGCGAGAAGGTGCGCTTCGCTCCCGCCGAGGGCTCGAGCGCGACGAAGTCCTTCGAGAACAAGATGGAGCTGACGCTCGATCACATGGCCATCACGATGAACGGCCAGGAGATGCCGGGCATGCCCGAGATGGACATGACCATCACCCAGACGCAGAAGGTGGGCGTCACGGACGAGTTCGTCGCGATGGGTGACGGCCAGCCCAAGAAGCTCAAGCGTCACTTCGACGCGCTCGCGAGCGACAGCGCGATGAGCATGAAGATGGAGATGATGGGCCAGTCGAACAACCAGGACCAGAACTCCGAGGCGGAGAGCGAACTCGACGGCAAGACGGTCGTGTTCACGTGGGACGCCGAAGCGAAGGAGTTCAAGAAGGCCTTCGATCCCGCCGAGGACAAGGCCGACCTCCTCAAGGGCCTCCAGGAAGACATGGACCTGCGCGCGCTCCTGCCGGAGAGCGAAGTGAAGGTCGGCGACGAGTGGAACGTCGACGTCAAGTCCCTCGCGACCGTGCTCGCCCCGGGCGGCGACCTCTCCTTCAAGCCGAAGGACAAGGAAGAGTCCGGCATGGGCATGGGGATGGGCATGGGCCAGGGCATGGGCAGCATGTACGACTACCTGTCCGACCTGCTCGAGGGCGAAGCGAAGGCCAAGCTGACGGACGTGCGCGAGGAAGGCGGCGCGAAGCTCGCCGTGATCAAGCTCACGGTCAAGATCGCGAGCCAGAAGGACATGACCGACCTCGTCAAGGACGCGATGAAGGACCAGGAGATGCCGGGCGGCATGGAGATCGAGTTCGACCACATGGACGTCGACTTCAAAATGGAGGGCGAAGGCGAGCTCGTCTGGAACCTGAAGACGAACCAGTTCGCGTCCTTCGAGCTCTCGGGCCCCGTCCACATGAACATGGACATGGCGATGAAGATCTCGGGCCAGGGCCAGAACATGAGCATGGAGCAGGCCCTCGAGATGTCCGGCACGAACACGCTCACGGTCAAGTCGAAGTGACCTCGCTTCGGCGCGGAGCATGAACCCCCGGGCTCGGCTCCGTCCTCGGCGAACGCACCTCGCGGCCACGGCCAGCACGGCCGTGGCCGCGTGTGTTTCGGCCGTCCTCGCGACCGGCGCGCTCTCGAGTCCGACCCAGGCGCCGCGCGCGGCCTCGGTCGTCGCGAGCGAAACCGGGTCCGCCCTGCACCGCGACGAACGGTCGACGTCCCCGCTGCGCGCCGCGCGCGAGCGCTTCGACGCAAAGGACTACGCCGCGACGCGCGAGCTCCTCACGGCTCACCTGCGGCGCACGCGCGGCGAAGCCGCGGCGCACGACCTCCTCGCCCAGGCGCTGGAGAAGCTCGGCGAGCTCGACGAGGCGGGCTGGCGCTACGCCGTCGCCGCGCGCGCGTACGCCGCCGAAGGCCAGTCGGGCCCCGCGCGAGCGGCGCTCGCGGGCGAGCGCCGCTGCGATCCCCTCGCCGCGCGCCGCGAGGCCTTCGAGCGCAAGCTCGTGCAGGACCTCGCGAGCGGAGCCGAGGAGCTCCTCGCCCAGGGCCACACGAGCCGCGCGCTTCAACTCGCCGAGCGCATCGCGCCGCTCGCGCGCGACAAGGACGCCGAACGCGTCCGCAACGTCGCCGAGAAGGCGCGCGCGTCGTCGCGCGAGGTCGACCTCGAGCAGGAGTCGCGCGAGCGCGCACCGGGCGCCGCGTGGCCGCTCGTCGAGCGCGAGAGCCGACACTACCGCCTCGCCTGCCACCTCGAGCCCGAGCTCGTCGAGCGCCTCGGCGCGGTGCTCGACGACCTGCACGCCTACTACGTCGCGATCTACTTCGACGGCGACGCCAAGAAGGCGCGCGCGGAGAAGGCGACGATCCGCATCCTCCCGGACCGCGCGCGGATGCTCGAGCTGTGGCGCGGCGGCGGGAACGGCCCCGAGGGCTGGTGGTCGCCCGGCACGAACGAGGTCATCACGTACGACGTCCGGAGCCGGAAGGGACGCCTCGACGAGATGCTCGAGACGCTCTTCCACGAGGCGAGCCACCAGTTCATGACGCTCGCCTCCGGCGGCGGATACGTGCCGGCGTGGCTCAACGAGGGCACGGCGTGCTTCTTCGAAGGGACGCGCGCGATGGCCGACCACCGCGTGCTGTGGCCCGACGCGGCGATCGGGCGCCTCGCGACGCTCGTCCCGGCGCTGCGCTCGGGCCGCGCGCCGACGGCGCTCGACGTCGTGGCGTATTCCTCGCCGGCCTCGTACCCGGCGGAGTACTACGCGTTCGGCTGGGGCCTCGTGTACTTCCTGCAGGAGTACGAGGACGAACGGACGTTCGAGCACGTCTACCGGCCGCTCTACGCGCGCTACAAGTCCGCGATCGTCCAGCGCGGTGGCGACCCGATGAAGGTCTTCGAGGAGGTCTTCCTCGGCCCGGACTCGCCGCTCGGGCACGCGACCTTCGCCGAGTTCGAGCGCGACTGGTCGCGGTGGATCACGGAGCGCGTCTGGCCCCTCTTCGGCGACGACGAGACGGCGCGCGCGCGGAGGCTCGAGCGCGTCACGCGCTACGTCGCGGCCGCGGAAGCCGCGCGTGGGAAGAAGCAGGCCCTCGTCGGCGAGAAGGAGCTCGTCGAGCGCGCGCTCGGGCACGTCGAGTACGTGCGCACTCGGATCGACGGCGAGAGCGCGCCGGACGGCGAGCTCCTCTTGCGCCAGGCCGCGCTCCTCGAACGGCTCGAGCGCCCCGCCGCGGCCGCGCCGCTCGTCGAGCAGGCGCTGGACCTCGCCGATCAAGGCCGCTTCGCGCTCGAGCCGGCGCGTTATGCGGAGCTCGAGAAGCTCCTCGCGCGCCTCGACCGGCGCAACGCCGCCTTGCGCTCCGTCCGCTCGCGGACGGCGGGCCTCGTGCGCGCGGCGCGCGCGCTCCTCGCGGACCTGGCGAAAGATGGCGACGCGTCCGTGCTGCGCGCCATGACGTTCGCTTCGAGCGCCGGCGCGGCGCTCGAGGACGAGACGGGCCTCCTCGCGTCCGCGCGCGAGCTGCGCGAACGCGCTCGCGCGCTCGGACGGCTGCACGGCGCCGTGCGCCCACTCGAGAGCCCGGCGACGCGATGGAAAACGATCTTCAACGCGCCGCCGACCCGGTTCGACGTCGAGCCGGGCCGCGCGTCGCTCGAATGCGTGCGCTCGCACGCGCTCGTCGACCCGGGCGTCGAGCTCAGCGGCGAGTACGAGGTGCGCGGGCGCCTCGTGCGCGCGGGCGCACCCGACTTCGGCTTCGCTGCGGCGCTCGTCGTCTGTGCGCGCGACGATGCGGACTGGACTGCGTTCGGGATCGACGAACGGGGTCACGCCGGCCAGTGGGTCGTCGAGCGCAGCGCCAAGAACGGGGTGGCGACGAACCGCCCCTCGACATGGACGCTCGATCCGCCGGTCGCACCGGACGAGGAGCCCGAGCTCGTCGTGCGCGTGCTCGCCGACGGACGCGTTTCCTTCCGCGTCGGCGACCGCGCTCCGATCGAGAGCCGACTCGCGGTCGCGCCCGGGCTCGCACGCCGAGCCGGCGTCTTCGCGAAGAACGGGCGTGTCGTGTTCGCCGACCTCGTGGCCGAGCCGTTCCCGTGAGCGCGGAGCCGCGGCCCGAGGAGCGCCCGTTCGATCCCGAGCAGTGGACCCGGGACGTGGATTGGCTCCACGCGCTCGCCCTCTTCGACGAGGGCCGCGCGTTCGAGGCGCACGAGCACTTCGAGGCCCGCTGGCGCGCCACGGACGCCCCGGGGCCGCGGAGCGTGCTCCGCGCGCTCGTGCAACTCTGTGCGCTCGAGGTCGCCCTCGCGGAGGGGCGCGAGCGCGGCGCGCGCTCGCTCGCGGCGAAGGTCGCGCTCGCGCTCGAGGCGGAAGCGCGTGGAGGTGCGAGCTTCGCGGGCCTCCCACTCGCGGACGTCGCCGCCGCGGCGCGTCGACGCGACGCGGGCGGCCCGCCCGTGCGCCTCGTTCCGGCACCGGAGACGAACACGGAGACGGGGCCCGGGACGGACGCGGCGGCACGCGCACGGGCTGGCGGCCGAACCCAGCGCGCGCCTACGCTGCACGCCATGCCCGCACCGCGCTACCACGTCGACCCGGACATCACGCGCGCCGCCACGCTGCCCGGCGCGTTCTATTCGGACACCGAGGCGTTCGAGCGCGCGAAGGAGCGCGTGTTCGCCCCGAGTTGGCAGTACGCGCTCGACGAGCGCGAGCTCGCGGAGCCGGGCGCGCAACGACCGCTGGTGCTCCTGCCCGGCCTGCTCGACGAGCCGCTCGCGTTCGTGCGCGACGAGCGCGGCGAGCTCGCGTGCCTGTCGAACACGTGCACGCACCGCGCCAACCTGGTGGTCACCGAACCCTGCCATGCGCGCGCGCTCGTGTGCCGCTACCACGGCCGCCGCTTCGGCCTCGACGGCGCGTTCCAGTCCATGCCGAAGTTCGAGGGCGTCCAGTCCTTCCCCACGCGCGCGGACAACCTCGCCCGCGTCCCGCACGCGCGCCTCGGGCCGCTCACGTTCGCCTCGCTCGCGCCCGAGCGCGACTTCGAGCGCTGGATCGCGCCGGTGCGCGAACGCGTGGGCTGGCTGCCGCTGCACGAGTTCCACGCGGCCCCCGAACGCTCGCGCGACTACGAGTTCGCCGCGCATTGGGCGCTCTACTGCGACAACTACCTCGAGGGGTTCCACATCCCCTCCCTGCACGGCGGCCTGAACTCGGTGATCGAGTTCGAGAGCTACACGACGGAGCTGTTCGAGCTCGGCACACTGCAGATCGCGCGCTCGAAGCCGGGCGAGCCCGCGTTCGAGCTCCCGACGAGCGCGCGCGAACACGGCGAGCGCATCGGCGCCTACTACTACTGGCTCTGGCCGAACCTGATGCTGAACTTCTACCCGTGGGGACTCTCGCTGAACCACGTGCAGCCGCTCGGCCCCTCTCGCACGCGCGTCGCGTTCCGCACCTGGGTGTGGAAACCAGAACAGCTCGACCGCGGCGCGGGGAGCGGCCTGCACACGGTCGAACTCGAGGACGAGTGCGCCGTGGCCGCCGTGCAGCGCGGCGTGCGATCGCGCTACTACACCGCGGGCCGGTTCTCCCCCGAGCAGGAGACCGGCGTGCACCACTTCCACCGGCTCCTCGCGGAGCGCCTGGGTTAGCGCTGCGCTTCGACGCCCGCCGGAACGGCGGGGCTGGAGCGCAGGTGACGCTGCAGCACGAGCACAAGCTCGGGGATCAGGAACGGCTTGGAGAGGAAGCCGTCCATGCCGCACTCGAGGCACCGCGCGCGCTCCTCCGCAAGCGTGGTCGCGCTGAGCGCGACGATCGGAACGCGCACCCCTTCGGTCTCCTCCGCGCGCCACCGGCGGGTCGCCTCGAACCCGTCCATCTCCGGCATGTGGCAGTCCATGAAGACGAGGCGGAACTCGCCCTTTCGAGACGCCTCCAGCGCACGCGCCCCGTTGTTCGCGACCTCGACCCGGAGGCCGAGTCGTTCGAGCAATCGGCACGCGACGCGCTGATTGAGCGCATTGTCCTCCACGACTAGCACGCGGCCCTGGAACTGCGGCAGCGGACCGGCCGCGACGCGAGCGGGTAGAGCGGCCTCCGGGGCCTCGACGTCGAGCGCGGGACGACGCAGCGGGATTCGGAGCCAGAACGTGCTCCCCTCGCCGGGCGTGCTGCGCACGCCGATGTCTCCGCCGAGCCGATCGACGACCTTGCGTGCGAGTGCGAGGCCGAGGCCGAGCCCGCCGTGCTTGCGCGTCGTCGACGAGTCGACTTGGTGGAACGAGCGGAAGAGCCGCAGCTGCTCGTCGGCCGGGATTCCCGGCCCCGTGTCGACGACGTCGAAGCGCAGCGTCGACTCACCGCGCACGCGCTCCTCCACCTTCGCCACGAGTCGCACGCTGCCGCGCTCCGTGAACTTGACCGCGTTCCCGACGAGTTCTTCGAGCACGCGCCGGAGGAGTTTCGCGTCGCCGACGACCGCCTGCGGCAGGGTCGACACGCCGGGGCCAGACCATTCCAGCCCTCTTGCCCGCGCGTGGTTCGCGGAGGTGCGATCGAGCTCTTCGAGGAGCGCATGCAAGTCGAACGCCTCGCAACGCACGTCGGCCGTACCCGACTCGAACTGCGCGAAGTCCAGCACCTCGGAGACGATCGACAGCAGGTCCTCCGCGGAGGCGTGCAGGCTCTCGACGCACGAACGCTGTTCCGAATCGAGGTCCCCGAGCGCAAGCACGTTCGCCATCCCGAGCACGCCGTTCAAGGGCGTCCGGAGCTCGTGGCTCATGTTCGCGATGAACTGCGACTTGACGCGCACGGCCTCGAGCGCACCGTCGCGGGCGATTGCCAAGTCCTGTTCCAGGCGCTTGCGCTCGTCGATGTCGATGCAGCATCCGACGAAGCCCACGAACGAGCCCGCGTCGTCGCGGCGCGGCCGGCCGATGTCGTAGATCCAGCGATAGAGGCCGGTCGCGTTGCGGAGGCGGTACTCCACCGCGAACTCTCGCTGTGCAGCGTTGGCAGCGAGCCACGTCTTCGTGCACCGTTCGCGATCGTCAGGATGCACGCCTTCGAACCATCCGTGCCCGAGCTCCTGTTCGATCGCGCGGCCGGTGAACGCGAGCCACCCCTGGTTGAACCACTCGCACTCCGCGTCCGCATTCGACATCCACACGAGCATCGGAGAGGAATCACAGAGCCCGCGGAAGCGCTCTTCGCTCTCGCGCAGGGCGAGTTCGGCGTGCTTCCTGGCCGTCACGTCGGTGTGGGAGCCGACCATGCGCACGGCCTGTCCGGTGCCGTCCCTCAACGCCTTGCCGCGATCGAGGATCCAGCGGTACGTCCCGTCCTTCGCTCGCAACCGGTGCTCGTTCTCGTACAGCTCCGTGCGACCGTCCAAGTGCGCCTGGAGGTCGACCAGGGTCCGTTCGAGGTCCTCGGGGTGGACGCGGCTCTTCCACGTGTCCACGTGGTCGGCGAGTTCGTCCGGGCCGTGGCCGAGCATCGATTTCCAGCGCGCCGAGAAGAAGACCGCGTTCGTCAGGAGGTTCCAGTCCCAGATGCCGTCGTTGTTGCCGGCGAGAGCGAGCTGCCAGCGTTCCTCGCTCGCCCGCAGCGCGTCCTCGGCCGCCTTGCGCTCGACCTCGCTCTGGAGACGCTCCATGAGGATCTCGAGCCGACCGGCGGCGGAGCGAACGAGCGCCAACTCGTGCTCGCTCCACCGGCGCGGGCGGCGCGCCTCGACGCAGAAGACGCCGACGCCGTGCACTTTGTGCCGGGTAGGAACGAGCAGGAACGCGCGCCCGCGGAGGAACGGCGCCGAATCCTGCGCGCCAGCTAGCTCTGGCTCGCGTGCCGCATCCTGAACGACGACGTCTTGGCGGTTGACCAAGCGCCCGAGCAAGAGCGGCATCGTCCGCAAGCTCATGCTCGTGCCGCCCGTGAGCGCCGCGCCCTCCTCCGCGACCGAGTGCACGACCTCGAGCGCGCCTTCGGCGGAGAGCTTCGCGTAGGTCACGGAGGAGAACGGAATCCGGCGCTGCACGCGGGTGAGGCCGCTCGTGAGCAGCGCCTTAACGTCGCGACAGGAGCGCGCGTCCTCGAGGAACTCGTTCGCCAGCCGCAGACGCTCCTCCCGTTGTTCGAGCTCCCGACGCGCGTCCGCATGCGTCTCTGCCAGCTCTGCGAAGTCGATGTTCGCCCTGCGCAACTCGATCAGGCGCGAGACTTGGCGTGCGAGCGCGGCGAGCGTCTCGCGCTGCACCTCGTCGAGCTTGCGCGGCCGCCGGTCGATCACGCACAGCGTCCCGAGCGCGCGGCCCTCGATGTCGAGCAGCGGCGCCCCGGCGTAGAAGCGGATCCCGGGCTCCCCCGTGACGAGCGGATTGTCCGCAAAGCGCTCGTCCAGGGTCGCATCCTCGACGAGGAAGAGCTTTCGAGGCTCGAGGATCGCGTGTGCGCAGAAGGCGAGCTTGCGCGGCGTGCTCTCCTGCTCGAGCCCGTAGCGCGACTTGAACCACTGCCGGTCGGCATCGATCAGGCTCACCAGGGCGATCGGAGCCTCGAGCAGCCGCGCCGCGAGCGCCGCGAGGTCGTCGAACGCGGGCTCGGGCGTGCTGTCGAGGATGCGACAGGCCGCGAGGGACGCAAGGCGCTGCTGCTCATCCTGGGGTTGGGCGGCGTCGATCACGGTTGGGTGGGCCCGCGGGGCCCGGTCGCGCGTACCTCGACCGCTCGATGCCGGACTCTCCAATACGGAATCGTGATCTGGAGCGCGGGTTCTGGGGCGCGATCGAGCCCCCCCGACGCGCCTCGGCTCGAGTGCGCAGCGCTCCTCCACGGAGCCGATGCTCCGTTGTCTGCCGCGGCGCGGCGCGTAGACTCTCCGCCCTCCCATGCCGCGCAAGAACAAGGTGCTGGTCGCCAACGGCCAGGGTTTCTGGGGCGACTCCATCCTTGGCCCGATCCGCCTCGTGCGCGAAGGGCCGATCGACTACCTCACGCTCGACTACCTGGCCGAGGTGACGATGTCGATCCTGCAGAAGCAGCGGTCGCGCAAACCGACCGCCGGGTACGCGACCGACTTCGTCGAGATGATCGACCGCGTGCTCCCCGAGCTCGTCGCGAAGAAGGTCAAGGTCGTCGCCAACGCGGGCGGCGTGAACCCGCAAGGTTGCATGCAGGCGGTGCTCGGCGTGATCGCGAAGCACGGCCTCTCCGGCGTGAAGGTCGGCATCGTCGAGGGCGACGACGTGTACGGCCAGCTCGACGAGCTGCTCGCCTCCGGTGAAGAGCTGCGCAACATGGACACGAACGCGCCGCTCTCGACCGTGCGCGCGCGCGTCACGAGCGCCAACGTGTACCTCGGCGCGTTCCCGATCGCGGAAGCGCTGGACCAGGGCGCGGACATCGTGATCACCGGGCGCGGCACGGACCCCGGGCTCGTGCTCGGCCCGCTCATCCACGAGTTCGGCTGGAAGAAGACGGACTACGACCTGCTCGCCGCGGGCACCGTCGCCGGCCACATCGTCGAGTGCGGCGCGCAGTGCACGGGCGGCAACTACACGGACTGGCGCAAGGTGCCGGACATGGCGCGCGTCGGCTATCCGATCGTCGAGGCGCAGGCCGACGGCACGTTCTGGATCACGAAGCACGCGAACACGGGGGGCTTGATCGACGTCTCGACCGTGACGCACCAGCTCGCGTACGAGATGGGCGACCCGCGCGCATACCTCGGCCCCGACGGCACCGCGGACTTCACGAGCTTCACGCTCGAGCAGGACGGGCAGGACCGCGTGAAGGTCACCGGCGTGAAGGGCGGGGCGCCGACGCCGACGTACAAGGTCTCGATCAGCTACGAGGACGGCTGGAAGGCGACCGGTCAGCTCACGATCAGCGGGCCCGACGCGCTCGCGAAGGCGAAGCTGTGCGCGGAGATCGTGTGGCAACGCCTCGCGATGGACGGCGTCGAATATGCGCCCGAGGAGCGGATGGTCGAGTTCCTCGGCGCGAACGTCTGCCACGCGGGCATCGCGAGCGCGAACGCGGAGCCCTCCGAGGTCGTCCTGCGCATGGGCGTGAAGGGCCGCGACCTCGCGAAGGTCGACCGCTTCGGGATGGAGCTCGTGCCGCTCGTCACGAGCGGTCCGCCCGGGGTCACCGGCTTCGCGGGCGGACGGCCGAAGGGCACCGAGATCATCGGGTTCTGGCCCGCGCTCGTCCGCAAGGAGAAGATCCGGTCGAAGGTGACCGTCGTCACGGCGGGAGGCAAGGCGTGATCGCCCGCCTCTCTCGCATCGCCGGGGCCCGCTCCGATTCCAAGTCGCGCGCATGCACGCTCGACATCGTCGAACGCTACCGGAGGTTCGCGTGATCGTTCCGCTCTCTCGCATCGCCGGAGCACGCTCCGGGGACAAAGGCGAAGGCTCCAACGTCGGCGTCCTCGCGCGCTCCGAGGCGGCGTACCGCTTCTTGAAGCGCGAGCTCACCGCCGAGCGCGTGCAGGCCCACATGCGCGCGATCAACGGCGGCGGCGTGAAGCGCTACGAGGCGGACAACATGCGTGTGCTCAACTTCCTCCTCCTCGACAGCCTCGGCGGCGGCGGCTCGGCCTCGCTCAAGACCGACGCGCAGGGGAAGACGCACGGGCTCGCGGTGCTGCGCCTCGAGCTCGACGTGCCGAAGGACGTCCTCGACGCGACCCCCGCTCCATGAACTTGATCCTCGAGCTGCACGAGAAGGCGCGGCGCGCCGAGAAGCGCATCGTCCTCCCCGAGTCCCAGGACCCGCGCGTCGTCCAGGCCGCCGCGCGCTGGGCAGCGAAGCCGCGACCGCGGACGTGCTCCGCGCGGGGCTGCAGGTCGTCGGGCTCCAGCGCGGGATCCAGACCGTCAGCTCGTGCTTCCTGATGATCTTGAAGGACCGCGTGCTGACGTTCGCCGACTGCGGCGTCGTGCCGGACCCGACCGCGGCGCAGCTCGTCGACATCGCGCTCGCCTCCGCGGAGTGCCACCGCCGCCTCGTCGGCGAGGCGCCGCGCGTCGCGCTGCTCTCGTTCTCGACCAAGGGCAGCGCGCAGCACCCGCACGTGGACAAGGTGAAGCAGGCAGGCGAGCTCCTGAAGGCCCGTGGCAGCAACCTGACCTTCGACTTCGAGCTGCAGGCCGATGCGGCGATCGTCCCCCAGGTCGCCGACCGCAAGGCGCCGAACTCCCCGCTCGGCGGGCGCGCCAACGTCCTCGTCTTCCCCGACCTCGACGCGGGGAACATCGCGTACAAGCTCGTCGAGCGACTCGCGGGCGCCACGGCGCTCGGCCCGCTCGTGCAGGGGCTCGAGAAGCCGTTCATGGACCTCTCGCGCGGGTGCAAGGCGGACGACATCGTCGACGTCGCGTGCATCGCGTCGATCCTGTCCTGACGCCGAGGGAGCTTCGAGCCGGCGCCGAGGCTCCCCCGCCGGCCTCGGGGACGGTACCCTGAGGCCCGTACGGCGATGAACCCCTCCCTCCTTCCCTGGCTCGCCCTTGTCACCGTCCTCGCGACCGCGTGCGGGGACTCGACGCCGTCGAAGCCGAGCGCGCCGGCGCCGGCCGCGCCCAAGGCGAACTCGAGTCCGGAAGCGTCTGCTCCTGCGACCGCGACGCCGAGCGCGGCGATCCTCGCTCCGATGGACGCTGCGCCGCTGCGCACCCTCGACCTCGGCGAGGCGCTGCTCGTGGACGTCCTGCGCGAGGGCACGGGCAAGGTCGCGCGCGCGACGAGCACGGTCGCGCTCCACTACGAAGGCCGCACCGAGACCGGCGACGAGCCGTTCGTCTCCACCCGCGGCCGGTACCAGGCGGAGCGCTTCGAGCTCGATCCCGCGAGCGACCGCCGGCCGATCGAAGGGCTCGCGCGCGCGCTCGTCGGCCTCGCGCCGGGCGCGCGCGTGCGCGTCCACGTCCCCGGCCACCTCGCGTACGGCAAGGCCGCGGTGCGCGAGTTCGGGATCGACGAGCACGCCGATCTCCTGTTCGACGTGGAGCTCGTCGAGGTGCGCTGATGCGGTGCCTCGCCCTCGCGCTCCTCGCGCTCGTGGCCGGGTGCGCCCAGATCGGCCTGCAGGCGCGGCCCGTGCCGATGAACCACCGCGAGGTGCGTCTCTCGTCGGGCGTCGTGTACGAGGACTTGTTCCTCGGCAGCGGCGTCGCCGCGTCGCGCGGAGATCGCGTCGAGCTCGACTACACGCTGTGGCTCGCGGACGGGACACGCGTCGATTCGACGCTCGACCGCGGCGTGCCGGAGATGATCACGCTCGGCGAGGCGCCCGTGCGCGGGCTCGACGAAGGCCTCGTCGGCATCCAGCCGGGTGGAAGGCGCAAGCTGCGCGTCCCGCCGGCGCTCGGCTACGGCAAGGAAGGGATCGAGGGTCTGATCCCGCCCGACGCCGTGCTCGTGTTCGAGGTCCACGTGCTCGCCGTTCGCAACTGAGCGCGTGCCGCAACTGAGCGCGTGCCGCAACGGAGCGCGTGCCGCAACGGAGCGCGTTTCGCGACGGAGCACCTGTCGCGACGGAGCGCGACGCAACGAGCTCGCGCGCAACGCGCTCGACCGCCGCGGCCGAAAAACAGCGAGGCCGGCGCGGGGCGTGCCCCATCGCCGGCCTCGTTCGTGCGTCCCTGGGACGCTCAGCCCTGCGGCTTTTCCTTGCAGCATTCGGCCTTCGCGCCGCTGCATTCGGCCTTCTGGGCGCCGCTGCATTCCTTCATGCCTTCGCAGGAGGACTTGCACTCCGCCTTCGGCATGTTCGCGCCGCTCGGGTCGGTGACCGAAGCGTTCGAGGAGCTCTTGCAGGCGGCGACGCAGGCGACGAGGGCGAGGCCCAGGATGAGGTTCTTCATGAGGAATTCCTTCGTGTTGGCCCGGATCGGGCGTGGTTGTCGATGATGCGGGCGCGGTGCGCCCGGTCCCGGTGACCCTAGAAATCGCCGGAACGTGGGCCCCAGCCTAAGGATCCCCGGCGAGCTCCGGGTACGAACAAGATAAAAACGAGCTCGAAACGCCCGGCACCCCCGCGGGCGCGGTCGGAGCGGTCGGAGCGGCCCGGAAACGCCGCGGCAGGGAGGCCGTCCTTGACCTCGGGGCGGCGCGCCGGACGATGGCCGCCCCCCATGAAGACGCCGCTCCGGACCCTGCTCCTCGCCCTCCCCCTCGTCGTCGCCGCCTGCCAGAGCACGTCCCCGTCGACGCGCCTCGCCCGGATGTTCACCGAGCTCCACGAGGACGTCGGCGAGCGCAAGCTCGGCCAGGACGAGGGCGACGCGTGGTGGCGCCGGCAGGTGGAGCGCCTCGAGACCGTGCGGACGATGGTGGAGAAGAAGCAGGTGTCGACGGCGCTCGACCATCTGTACGCCTCCGTCGTGCTCGTCGAAACGGACAGCGAGTCGGACCTCGCCCTCGCGCACCAGCTCGCGCTCGCTTCCGCGGAGAAGGGCGAGGCGCGCGGCTTCCGCGTCGCGGCGGAGGCGCTCGACAAGCTCTGCATCAAGCGCGGGCTCGCGCAGAAGTACGGGACGCAGTACGTCTACGAGCCCGTGATCAAGGCGTGGCGCCTCTACCCGATCGACCCGAACACGACGGACGCGGAACGCGCGGCGATGGGCGTCGAGTCGATGGAGAAGCTGCAGGCGCGCGAGGCGAAGCTGAACGAGATGACGGGCGGGAAGCCCAACTGACGGACGGCCGTTCGCACCCGGTCGTCCTCACGCTCGATTCAGAGGTCCTCAGCGCGGCGCCCAGGGTCACCGAGACGAGCGATCGCGCCTCGGTGACCGAGTCGATTCCGCGCGTCACTCGCAGGGAGAGCAGTAGAAGGCGTAGCAGCCGCTCACGGAGAACTTCACGAAGTACGTCCCGCTCGGGTTCTGCTTGACCCCGACATCGACGAGGACGTTCCAGAGTTCGATGTACGGCTCGCACCCTCCCTCGACCTCGCACTCCTCGCATCGCGTCCCCAGGGAGGCTTCGTTCTCGAGGGCCTTTCGCTGCTGCCAGCCGTCGGTGAGGCAGTTCCGAGCCGCCTGGTAAGCGTCCCGACGCCCCTGGGGAGTATTGGGGTAGTCTCCGATCTCCCCCCCCAAGCCGTTGAAACAGCCGATCTTCCCGACGCTGCCTCCGCACGGGACATTCGTGAGCGGCGACACCGCGGGGACGAGCGGACTCGCGGCGTAATCGAGGGAGTCGGCGGTCATGGCCGGCGCGGCGAGAGCGATCGTGTCCGTCGTCTGCAGGGAAAGGGCGCTCGCGCCGAGAGCGAGCACGAGAAGCGAAGCTGTGAGGAGGTTCATGGAGGTGGGTCCGTGGGTTCTCGATCGTCCGAGCCCACGCGTTGAGGGCTTGCCTGCGATCGCGCCACGTGTTTGTCCGACTCGCTCACGCCGGTTGTCGACAAACGCCCCGGGACTGCGATCGCTCGACGACGGCCCGTGGGCCCCGATGCCCCGGACTCGATAGGCCACACGTGTGAGGTACGCGCGCTCGAGCTGCGCCCCAGCACTGGCCGCGCGTCGTGCATCGACGAAGCGAGTCGCGGTCGAGAACGCGTGAGGAGCGTACGGAGGCCGGCGCGAGGAGGAGCGAGACGGTCCTCGCGGGAACCGACGTCCGGCCCTCTCACCCCACGTGCTTCAGCACGTGATCGACCTCGTCCCGGCTGCCGAGGACGACGCTCGTGCGCTGGTGCAGCGTCTTGGGTTGCACCTCGAGGATGCGCTGCGTGCCCGCGAACGCCTTGCCGCCCGCCTGCTCGACGATCATCGCCATCGGGTTCGCCTCGTACATCAGACGCAACTTGCCGTCCGGCGCCTTCTTCGTCGGCGGATAGAGGAACACGCCGCCCTGCAGCAGCACCCGGTGCACGTCCGCGACCATCGCGCCGGCGTAGCGGCTCGAGTAGCCGTTCGTCTGCGCCCAGTCGAGATAGCGCTGGTAGCCCGCGGGGAACGTGAGGCGATTCCCCTCGTTGCACGAGTACGTCTTGCCCGTCGCCGGGATCTTCAGGTCGTCGCCGACCTTCAGGAACGCGCCGATGCTCGGATCGAGCACGAACAGGCTGACGCCCGCGCCCGCCGTGTACACGAACACGGTCGAGGATCCGTAGAGGATGTAGCCCGCCGCGACCTGTCTCGCGCCAGCCTGGAGCACGGACTCTTCGGGCGTGCTCGCCTTCGAGTCGTGGCGCAGGATGCTGAAGATCGTGCCGACGCCGCCGCACGTGTCGATGTTCGACGACCCGTCGAGCGGATCGAAGAGCACGCAGTAGCGCTGACCGTCGCCGGCGGTGCGCTGCAGGATCATCGGCTCCTCGTTTTCCTCCGACGCGACGATCGCGACGCCAGCGCGGTTGCCCAAGCAGCGCAAGAGCGTCTCATTCGCGATGACGTCGAGCTTCTGCTGGCGCTCGCCCTGCACGTTCACGTTGTCCACCGCGCCGAGCACGTCCGAGAGCCGCGCGCGCCGGATCTTGGCCGAGATCACCTTCGCGGAGAGCGACAGCGCGGACAGGATCCACGAGAAGGAGCCGGTCGCGTTCGGGTGCTTCTGCTCACCCGAGAGGATGTGGCTCTGGAGCGTAGTCAGGTTGTCGCGCTGCGAGAGCGCGCTCTGCTCGAGGTCGAGGCCCGGGGTTTCCATTCGGCGGATTGTAGCGGCGCGCGCTCGCGAGCGGACGGCCGCCGAGCCCCCCCGGCGAGCGCTCCGTCCCCTCCTCGAACCGCCGCGCCGCGGCCCGATCAGGCCGTGGGCGCGTAGACGAAGTCGTACTCGGTGCTCCAGGTCGCGCCGCCGTCCTTCGAGAGCTCGCCGTGCTGCCGCACGCGCCCCCCGTCGAGCTTCGAGAACGTCATGCGACGTTGCGCGCGTCCAGCGCCGTCGGGAGCCGGCACGTCCGCGACGAAGACCATGGCGCCATCCGCGCGCGGCGCGCCCGCGAACACCGTGAGCGTGCCGCGTCCGTCGATCCACGTCTGCTTCCACTGCGCGCTCGAGGCGTCGTAGAGGCTGAAGCTCTTCCCGCTCGAGCCGTCGCGCCCGCTCCAGTGCTCGAGGAGCGCGCACCCGTCGAGGATGCGCTCGACGCGCGAGCTCCCGGCGGGCGCACCACCCGCCGTCGTCACGTTCCACTCGCCGGCCCAGAAATCGAGCTGACGCGACTCGGCGCGGGCCTCGCACGGATGGACGGCGTTGCGGACGCGCTCGACGAGCGCCTCGAACTCGGGCGCAACGCGCAGCGTCGCGAGGTCGTCGTCCATCGCGAGCGCGGCGAGGTCGCGGAAGCCGAGCTCGACGCTCTTCGCGAGCCACGCGAGCGCGGGCTTCGGCTCGCCGAGCCGCGCGCGCGCGCACGCGACGTCGTACGCCGCGGTCGGGTGCGGCTGGAGCTCGCACGAGCGCTCGAACGCGCGCGCGGAGCCGGCGTAGTCGCGGAGCGAATGCAGCGCGTACCCGCGGCGGAACCACGCCGTCGCGTTCTTCGGCTCCGCGGCGACGATGCGCGCGTAGAGCTCGGCCGCGTCGGCCCACGACTGTTCCTGGAACGCGCGTCCGGCCTCGCGGCGCAGGTCGGCGAGTTCGTCGGCCGCGTGCGCCGTCGCGGCACTCGCGGGCGCGCCGGTCGGAGCCGGCACGCGAACCTCGGACGCGGACGAGGACGTCGAGGCCGGGGCGGCGCAGCCGAAGACGGTGAAGGCGAGGACGAGGGCCGGGACCGTGGAGGGATGAAGGGAGATGGGCATGGTCGGGCTCGACGGAGGACGGTGCGGGTTGGGGGTCCGCCAACGCGGACCGACTCGACCTGAGTCCGCGCGCGTGGGCATCGGCCGTTGTGAAGCCGTAAGGGATGCAGATGGAGTGTGCACTCGCGCCCCCGCGCTCGGCGGCCCTCCCTCGCGCATCCGGACTCGACACGCGCGCTCGCCCACCGGAGCGTTGGGCACCGACCTGCTCGCCGATCGCGTCTTCGCTCCGGACTCGCCCGCTGCCGCCAGCGCGCGTAGGCTTCGCCGCCATGACCGACGGCGTCTCGATCCCGATCCTCCCCGCGCGCGACCTCGTCGCGACGCGCGCCTTCTACGAACGCATGGGCTTCGAGACGGGGTACTTCGCGCCGGGCGATCGCGGCTACCTGATCCTCGCGCGCGGCGGCCTGCGCATGCACTTCTTCCAGCACGCGGAGCTCGATCCGTTCGCGAACTTCGCGGGCTGCTATTGGCGCGTCGAGGACGCCGACGCGCTGCATGCGGAGCTCGCGCGCCTTTGCCCTGCCCGCGCGCTCGATCCCGCGCCTCGAACCGCCGACGGACAAGCCGTGGGGCCTGCGCGAGTTCGCGCTGATTGACCTGAACGGCAACCTCGTGCGCGTGGGACATGTGCTCTCCACTCCGCACTGACCCGGTCGACCCGCTTCCGTCCGCCCCCGCTCGGCTCCGCCCGCCTCCGCTCGCGCCGTCGCGCCCCATCACCTCCCCACACGCACCGCCGCGAGCTCGCCACGACACGCCGCGCAGAATTCGAGCGGCCATCCGTCGAGCACCCCCGACCACACCGAGCGCCAGTCGAACGCAGGATAGAGCACGCACCGCGGCACCGTGCAGTGCGCGCCGAAGTGCGGACCGATCCACGCCCGCCCCGGGTCGACGGGCAGCCCCAGCGCGTGTCCGAACTCGTGCACGAGCGTGTGCTGCGCGAGCTTCGTCTCGCTGACGAGCCACGACGCGCGCGCCGCGATGACGTCGGTCTGGAGCACGATCAGGCTGCCCGACGGGACGAGCGCCCCGCCCGCATCGAGTGCGTAGAGCGGCCTGCACCACCCGTGCAGCTCGCGCGCACCCGCATCCCGCCGCACGAGCGCGACGAGGAGCACGTTCGGCGCGACGACGGGCCAGGTCGATCGTGCGCCGTCGGGATCGAACGAGACGAGGCCGACGAGCTCCCTCTCGCGTTCGAGCGCCGACCACGCGCCGGGAAGGAGCTCGCGCTCGACGACGGCGTTCGGGTCGCGCTCACCGGGCGCGACGACGGGCCACTCGAACGGCGCAAGGAGCTCGCCGCGCTCGTTCGCGGGGAGCGCGAGTGGCGCATGCTCGACGACCTCGACGGGGCCCGCGACACACGCGCGCAGCGTCGCGAGCGCGCGCGACCACGCTTCGTCCGCCACGCGCACCCCGTTCACGCGCACGAGCTCGACGCGCACGCTCGCCGCGTTCACGAGCCGAGCGTCCACGCGCGTCACCCGCGCGCGCGCATCGGGCGCGTGCGGCGCCGCGCGACAGCCCGTCGAAGCTCCGAGCACCAGCGCCCCCGCGGCGAAGAGGAGCGAGCCCCACGCCGCCGCGGCGCCCTTGCTCCCGTCTCCGACGAACAGCGTCGGCCGAGATCCCGACGCACACGCGGGCGCGCGGATCGTCGCGTCGTCGTTCGAGGGCTGCATCGAGGTCGCGGCACGCACGTCGACCGCTCTCCACGCAGCCTAGGCAGCGCGGCGCCCGGGCGCGAGCCCCGTGGAGCCCTCGCACTCCCGGCCCGACCGTGACGAGCGGGGCGCTGCGCCCGGTCCCCCGGACGCCGCCTCCCTTGCCCACCGTCCACCGCGCCCCCAGTCGACCCACGCCGCGCCTGCGTCCGAGCGCCTCCGCGGAGACCTGCTCGCCGGACAGGAGTGCGCTCGCGACCCCTCGCGGACCTGCCTATGCTCCCCCGCGTCGAAAGCGTGGACGGCGTCCGCGTCACGGCCGCGGAGCGCGCTCCGCGCTCTTCAACCACCCACCGATCGATCGCGCTCGCAACGCACGCCGCGCTTCGAGCGCACGGACCAGGAACCCTCGTCGCTTGGACCTCGCACCCGATTCTCCGCTCCGCGTCACCATCCTCGGCACCGGCGGCTTCGTTCCCGAACGCCGCGTCACGAACGACGCGCTCGAGCGCACCTGGGGCCTCGAATCCGGCTGGATCGAGCGCGCGACCGGCGTTCGTGAGCGGCGACGCGGCGAGCACGACACGACGCTCTCGATGGGCCTCGCGGCCGCCTCGCGCGCGCTCGAAGCGGCCTCCACTGCGCTCGAGGAGCTCGACTTGATCGTCGCGGCGAGCACGGCGCCGCACCAGGCCGTCCCGTGCACGGCAGCGCTCCTCCAGCGCGGCCTCGGCGCGCCCGACGGACGGAGCGCGTGCTTCGACGTGAACTCGACGTGCTTGAGTTGGCTCAACGCGCTGCAGGTCGCCGCGCACCTCGTGGACGCGGGCGCGTACCGCCGCGCGCTCGTGGTCAGCAGCGAGGTGACGCGCCACTCGATCGACCCGTCGGAGCCGGAGAGCGCCGTGCTGCTCGGCGACGCCGCGGCCGCAGCGGTGATCGCTCGAGCCGAGACGGGCAGCGCGAGCCGCATCCTGGCGACGCGCTTCGCGACGCACGCGAGCGGGGCCGAGCTGACGTACTGCCTCGGCGGCGGAACGTCGCACCATCCGAACGACGCGGGCACGACGCGCGCGATGAACCTCTTCCACATGAACGGCGCGGGCGTCTACCGCATGGCGAGCCGGCTGCTCGGCCCGTTCCTCGACGACGTCCTCGAGCGTTCCGGCTGGCGGCGCGCGGACGTCGATCACGTCGTGCCGCACCAGGCGAGCGGGCGCGGCGTCGACTTGCTCACGCGCACGCTCGGGTTCCGACCGGATCAAGTGGTGCGCAACGTCGAGACCCGCGGGAACTGCGCGTCCGCGGCGCTCCCGCTCGCATTCGCGGAGTCGATGGCCGAGGGCCGCTTCGCGCGCGGCGATCGCGTACTGCTGATCGGGACCGGGGCCGGGCTCACGCTCGGCGCCGTCACCCTCGTCTACTGAGGACGCATGGACCTCGCACGAAGCGAACGCGGCGGAGTTCCGGCCGAGGGAGCGCGGGACGAGCGCTCCGCGACCGGGGTCCGTCCCCGGGGCGGAGCTCGGCACGCGCGCGTGCTCGTCACCGGAGGCACGGGGTTCCTGGGGCTCCACGTCGTCCGGCGCCTTCAGGCCGAGGGCCGCTTCGTGCGCGTGCTCGCGCGCGACACGAGCGCCGCGAGCCTCCCCGCGGGCGTCGAGGTCGCGCGGGGCGACCTGCGCGACGCGCGCTCCGTCCACGCGGCGTGCGTTGGCGTCGACGCCGTCGTCCACTCCGGCGCCCTGTCGCAACCGTGGGGACGCGCTCTGGACTTCGACGCCGTGAACGTCGCGGGCACGCGGCACGTGATCGAAGGCTGCGCGAGCGCGGGCGTCCGTCGGCTCGTGCACGTCTCGTCACCGAGCGTCGTGTTCACGGGCGACGACCAGCGCGACGTGCGCGACGACGCGCCGTTCGCGACCCGCTGCCTGTCGGAGTATTCGCGCTCGAAGCAGCGCGCGGAGGAGCTCGTCCGCGAGAGCCGCGTGCCGTTCGTCGTCCTGCGACCCAAGGCGCTCTTCGGGCCGGGCGACCGCTCGCTCTTGCCGCGTCTCACCGCCCTCGCGGGCGAGCGCCGCCTCGCGCAGATCGGGAACGGCGCGAACGAGGTCGACTTGACCTACGTCGACAACGCCGTCGACGCGATCGTCGCTGCGATCGACTCCGAGCGCGCGGTCGGGCGCACGTACCACGTCACGAACGGCGAGCACCCGCGCTTGTGGGACGTGATCCGCGACCTGCTCTCGGGGCTGGGCTACGACGCGCGCCTGCGTCGCGTCCCCTACCGCGCGGCGTGGTCCGCGGCCGCGGGGCTCGAGCTGTGCGCGCGGCTCTTCGGCGGCGAACCGCGCTTCACGCGCTACACGGTCGCGATCCTCGCTCGCACGCAGACGTACGACGTCCGCGGCGCGATGCGCGACCTCGACTGGAAGCCGCGCGTGCCCCTGGCCGAAGGCCTCGCGCGCACGGTCGCCGACTGGCGGTCGGGAGGCGCGCGTGCCTGACCCCGAACCGATCGACGTGCGGGTGCTCGACACCGGATACTGCCTCGCGTGGGAGCACCACCTGCTCCGCGGTGGACGCCGCCGGCGCGTCGAGTGCCACTCCACGGTCGCGCTCTTCCGCCACCCGCGCGCCGGTTGGGTGCTCTACGACACGGGCTATGCGCCGCGCCTCGTCGACTGCACCGAGCGGTTCCCCTGGCGGCTCTACCGTTGGGCCACGCCGCTCGTCGTGCGCCCGGAGTACGCCGCCGCCGCGCAGCTCGCCCGCCTCGGCGTCGACGCGCGCGACGTCGCGCACGTCGTCGTCTCGCACTTCCACGCCGACCACCTCGCGGGCCTCCGCGACTTCCCGCGCGCGCGCTTCTGGGCGCGGCGCTCCGCGTGGACGGAGGTCGCGGGGAGCGACGGCCTCGCCGCGTTGCGGCGCGCGTTCGTCCCGGCGCTCGTCCCCGACGACTTCGAGCGGCGCTGCGAGCTGCTCCCCGCGCTCGAGGGGCCGGAGCTCGCGGACCTCGGTCCGACGCACGACCTCTTCGGGGACGGCACGCTGCGGCTCGTCGACCTGCCTGGACACGCGCGCGGCCAGCTCGGGCTCCTCGCGCGCACCGGGCGCGGTCCGCTCCTGTTCGTCGCGGACGCGTGCTGGGTGCGCGACGGCTACCGACTTCAGCGCCCGCCGCACTGGATCACGCGCGTGATCACGGACGACGCGGCGGAGCGGGACGAGACGCTCGCGCGCCTCGCCGACTACGCGCGCAGGGAACCGAGCGTCTCGATCGTCCCGACGCACTGCCCCGAAGCGTTCCGCGAGCACGCAGAGGTGATCCCGTGACCACGCTCTTCGTCGTCCTCGGCGTCCTGCTCGTCCTGGAGCGCTTGTGGAAACACGTCCTCGTCGTGCGCTTCTTCCGTCGGCCGCGTCCAGCGCCGACGCCCCCGACGCGCATCAGCATCCTCCAACCCGTCGTCAGCGGCGACCCGCACCTCGAGTCCGTCCTCGAGCGCACGCTCACGGCGCGCTCGCGTCACGCGCGCCAGGTCTTGTGGCTCGCCGACGAGGACGACACGATCGCGCGCGAGCTCTGCGCGCGGGTCGCGGCGCGCCACCCGGAGGTCGAAACGCGGATCGTCGTCCTCGGCCCGCCGCCCGAGCGCGCGAGCCCGAAGATGTTCAAGCTGATCTCCGCGGCGCCGCTCGCCGACGGCGACGTCCTGTGCGTGCTCGACGACGACACGGCGCTCGGCGACGACGCGTTCGACGAGGTGCTGCCGCGGCTCGAGGAGCCCGGCGTCGGCCTCGTGTTCGGGCTCCCCTACTACACGAGCTTCGAGAACGCGTGGTCGAGCCTCGTCGCGTGCTTCGTGAACCGCAACGCGCTGCCGACCTACGTCCCGTACACGTTTCTGATCGAGCCGTTCACGATCAACGGCATGTTCTACGTGCTGAAGCGCGCCACCTACGAGCGCATGGGCGGCTTCCACGGCCTCGAGGCGTTCGCGACGGACGACTTCGCGGTCGCGCGGCACGTGCGGGAGCACGGCTTCCGGCTCGCGCAGTCCGCGCTCCGCCATCCGATCCGCACGCACGTCACGGACTGGCGGCAGTACGCGCGGCTCCTGCAGCGCTGGTTCGTCTTTCCGCGCGAGACCCTGTACCGCGGGCTGCGCTGGCGGGAGCTCGCGGTCGTGTACTTGCTCGCGTTCGCGCCCGCGATCGGGCCGCTCGTGTTCCTCGCGGGCTTCCTCGCGGCGCCGAGCGCCGCGCTCGCGGTCGTGTGCGCGCTCTACGTGCTGCAGGACGTCACGCTCTTCGCGCACCAGGACCGCGCGTACCTCGGCGGGCCGACGCCGCTCTCCGCGTACCCGCTCGTGGTGCTCGGCGGCCTCTTGCTGCCGTTCCAGGTGCTCTTCGCGCTCGTCGCGCCGCAGCGCGTGAACTGGCGCGGCAACGTGATGCAGATCCACAAGGGCGGCACGTTCGACTACGTGCGTCGCCGCGGCGCGGCGCGCGAGGCGGCGCGGTGACGGACGCCGTGCGGACGTCGGCGCACGCGGCCGAGGCCGGCCCCGGAGCGCGGCTCTCCTCGAGCACGCGCCTCGCAATCGTGCTCGCGGTCGGTGCGCTGCAGACGCTCGCGTACCTCCTGTCGAACCACCATCCGCTCCGCGCCCCGGTCGAGCTGCCGCGCGCGGAGTTCGAGCTCGCGCTCCAGTTCCTGCCCGCGACGGTGTGGCCGTACCTCGCGCTGCTCGCGTGCGAGCTCGCGCTGCCGCTCCTCGTGCGCGGACGCGCCGAGTTCCGCCGGCTCTTCGTCGCGTACGGGATCGCGATGGGCGTCGCCTTCGCGACATACGCGCTGTGGCCGACGACCTACCCGCGGCCGCCGCTGCCCGCGGACGGGACGCTCGGTGCGTGGGCGTACGGACGGCTCGTCGCGATCGACGGACCGGGATGCTGCCTGCCGTCGGGACACGTCATCGTGCCGGCGATCGCCGCGTGGAGCGTCTTCCGCGATCGCGGATGGTGGTGGCCGCTCGCGCTCGTCTTCGCGCTCGTCCCGTCCGTGCTGACGACGAAACAGCATTACGCCCTCGACGTGCTCGCGGGGCTCGCGCTCGCGGCGGTCGCGATCGGGCTCGCGCGCAAGCTCGACGGCGCGCGCGGCGCGTGATTCCGTCGCCTGCGCGATCGCCTCCGCTCTCGCGGTCGCTCCCCCGCCTCCGCAAGCGCGGCGCTCACTTCGCCTTCTTCGTGTGCGACGAGTACAGGAACGCGCAGACGAGCGCGACGATCAGGAGCCCCGCCCAGGCGCCGCTCGCGCCGCTGAGCACCGTCTCCTTGTCCTTCGGCAGCACGCCCGCGCCCACGAGGCCCGCGATCACGACGCCCGTGAGCGCCTGTCCGGCGACGAGGCCCGACGCGGCGAGCACGCCGGCGTCCATGCCCTCGCCCTTCTTCACCTCGCCGCTGCGCCCGCTCGCTTTCTCGTAGGCGAGACGCGCGCAACCGCCGACGAAGAGCGGCGCCATCGTCGCGAGCGGCAGGTACACGCCGATCGCGAACGCGAGCCCCGAGACGCCGCACAGCATCGCGCCGATCGAGAGGCCAGCGCCCGAGAGCACGAGGTCCCACGGCAAACCACCGGTGAGCACGCCTTCGATGATCGTCTTCATCAAGGTCGCCTGCGGCGCGCCGAGTTCCTTCCCGCCGAACGTGTAGCTCTCACCGAGCAGCATCACGGTCGCGGCGACGGCCCAACAGGCGAACGCAGCGCCGAGGAGCTGGCCGAACTGCTGCCGCGCGGGCGTCGCGCCGACGAGCCAGCCCGTCTTCAAGTCCTGCGAGATGTCGCCCGCCTTGGAGGCTGCCACCGTGACGATCGTGCCCGCCGTGAGCACGGCCGCGGCCGCGCCGGGGCCGGTCCAGCCGTTCGCCACGAAGACGGACGCGATCACGATCAGCGTGAGGAGCGCGATGCCCGACGTCGGCTGCGACGATACGCCGACGATGCCGACGATGCGCGCGGCGACGGTGACGAAGAGCACGCCGAGGATCCCGATGCCGCCTGCGCACACGAGGCGCTGCGTCAGCGTGAGCTCGCCCGCGAGCACGCCGGGAACGAACGCGGCGACCGCGACGACGAACGCCACGGCGACGAGCGTGAACCAGCCGGGGAGGTCGCGATCCGTGTCCGCCGCGGCGGAACTCGCGCTCGCTCCCCCGCCGCCGCCGCGCACGCCGCGCACGACGCCGAGGAACGCCTGCGACATCGCGGGCAGGCTGCGCGCGATCGTCAGGATGCCCGCCGCGGCGACGGCGCCCGCGCCGATGTAGCGCACGTAGGCCTTGCGGATCGATTCCGCGCTCATCTCGGTGACGAGCAGCTTCGTCTCGGGCGCGAGCGGCGTCGTGAGGCCCGCGCCGATCTTCGCGATCACCGGCACGAGCACGAGCGACGCGATCACGCCGCCCGCGACGCATACGCCGGCTTGGCGGAAGCCGAGGATGAAGCCGACGCCGATCAGCGCGGGCGCGATCTCGAGCGCGACGTGCGCCTTCGGGAGGAAGCTCTGGAGCACGTCCGTGCCGACTTCGCTCGGCGCGAGGAAGCCGGCCTTGAGCGCGGCTTGGATCACGGCGCCGACGGCCATGCCGAGGAAGATCCACTTCGCGCCGCTCGCGCCGCCGGCGGTCGCTTTGAGGACTTCCGCGCACGCGGTGCCTTCGGGGTACGGCAGCGTGTCGTGCTCGCGCACGATCAGGAGCCGCCGCAGCGGAATCATCGCGGCGAGGCCGAGCACGCCGCCGAGGAACGCGAGCGCCACCATCTGCAGGTAGGAGGGCGCGATCCCCCACATGTAGAGCGCCGGGATCGTGAAGATCGTGCCGGTCGCGAGCGAGGTCGACGCGGAGCCGATCGTCTGCGAGAGGTTGGCTTCGAGGATCGTTCCGCGCACGCGGAAGACCTGGAAGAGCGCGACGGTCATGACGGCGGCCGGGATCGAGGCCGACACGGTCATGCCGACGCGCAGGCCGAGGTAGGCGTTCGCGGCGCCGAAGACGACGCCGAGGAGGATGCCCATGACGACGGATTTGAGCGTGAACTCGGCGAGGGGGCGGGGGCATGGCGGGGGGGGGCTGGGCTCGGTCGGGAGCGCGATTGCCGGATGGGGCGATCAAAGGGAAGGGACGCAACGGAGCACATTCGGATGCTCCGCATTCCGGACTCCGCGTCGGCTCGGGCCGGAGGACCGGCCCGAGCCGACGCGGAGTTCTAGTGGGAAGAAGCGGCGGCGGACGGTTCGACGGAGAGGGCGAGGCAGAGTTCGCGGAGGAAGAGTTCGGCGTCCGTCACGAGGCCGACGGCTTGCCAGGAGCCGCGGTCGGCGAGCTTGGTGACCACGGCGGGGTTGATGTCGACGATCACGGTCTTGACCGTCGCAGGGAGGAGGTTGCCGGTCGCGATCGCGTGAAGCATCGTGCAGATCATCAGCGCGAGCTCGACGCCGCGGACGGCGGAGCGCATCTCGTCCTGCGCGACGAGGACGTCCGTGATCACGTCGGGCATCGGACCGTCGTCGCGGATCGAGCCCGCGAGGACCATCTTGATGTCCTTCCGGATCGCCTCGTACATCACGCCGCTCTTCAGGATCCCCTGCTCGACGGCGGCGCGCAGCGAGCCCGCCGTGCGGATCACGTTGAGCGCCTTCATGTGGTGTTTGTGGCCGCCTTCGACGGGGAGGCCGCTGCCGAGGTTCACGCCGAGGCTCGTCCCGAGCAAAGCGCTCTCGACGTCGTGCGTCGCGATCGCGTTGCCGCCGAAGAGCACGTCGACGTAGCCCGCGCGGATCAGCGCGCCGAGGTACGGCCCCGCGCCGCCGTGGATGATCGCGGGGCCCGCGACGACGAGGATCTTCCCGCCGCGCGCCTTGATCTCCTTCATCTCGCGCGCGATGTCGTGGATCGCGAGCTTCTTCGGCTTCTCCGAGCTCACCGCGCTGTTCATGAAGGAGAAGATCTCGTTCTCACGCGCGCGTTCGAGCGGGATCGCGCGCAACCCGTCGTGCCCCACCGCGATCGGGTCGCCCTTCTTCACGTGCACCATCGGCCGCGTGAACGCGCGCCCCTGCGCGCGGTCGACGACGATCGCGACGTCCATCTCGGGGTTCTCGACGCGGAGCCAACGACCGGCGAGGCGCACCTCGGTGTTCAGGTTCGTCGTCGAGTAGAAGTCGGGCGGGAGCGCGCCGTCGCGCGGAGCCGGCGCCGTCGCCACGTCCTTCTGGCTGACGAGCTCGGCGCCAAGCTCCTGCACCTGCGTCAGGATCGCGTCGAGCGTCGCCGCGTCGGGTGCGGTGATGCGCAAGCGCGCGAAGCTCGTCTCGTCCTTCTTCTTCCCGACGCGGATCTCGAGCACGTCGAACTCGCCGCCCTGGTTCATGATCGCGTCGAACGCGCGCGGCAGGACGAGCGAATCGATGATGTGGCCGGAGAGCTCGATCTCCTCGCTGACGGGCTTCCCACCGGCGTTCGCGCGCGACTCGGACATGCGGTCTCCTCGGGTCCGACGCTCAGCGCGCTCGGTGCGAGCGCGTCCTGGCGCGGCGCGACGCGCGCCCGGCCCGTGCGCATCCTAGCGCCTCGCGGCGCGTGAGATCACGAGCCCGCGACGTTCATCCAGTCGCCCTCGGCGGGCGCGGGGGCGGCCGCCGGAGCGTCCGGAACGGGCCCCTGCGGCTGCGGAGTGCCGTCCGCGGAGAGCCGGGCCATCCAGTGCGTCTCGTCGAACGCGCGCGCGCCGTCGAGGAGCAACGCGGTCGCGTTCAGGCGCACGTTCGAGTCCGCGTTGAGCGGCGGCCCGCTCCAGAAGCAGAACCGCGTCGCCGCCTGCTCGAAGAGGCGCTGGAACAGCCAGTGGATCTGCAGGCGGAGCGCTTCGAGGAACTGCTCCTGCGTGATCCACTTCTGGGCGACGAGCGTCTCGCCGAGGCGCCCGCTCCCCGCGGTGCGCAGGAACTGCTCGAGCACGCTGCGCTCGATCACGTTACGCGAGACGAGGATGTCGCCGAGGCGCTGGCCCTCGGGCGTCCGGTTCGACTGCGCGTGGACGATGTCGCCGTTGTCGAACTCGAGCGTGAACTGCTCGGCCGGCGTCACGACCTCGAGCAGGCCGGTCTTCTTCTGCGACGAGAGGAAGTTGACGAGGTCCGGCGTCGGGATGAGCTGCTCGTGCCCGCGCAGGGAGAGCGTGTGGTTCGGGCTCGGCGCGGTCGGCTCGCTGGTTGCGGCCGCGGAGACGTCCTCTCCGTCGTCCGCTCCGCCGAGGACGAGCCCGAGCAGTCCGCCGCGCTTCTTCTTGCCGCTCGTGACGCCGCTCGCGACCATCGGCGCGCCAGGTTCGCGCTCGAGGTGCTCGGTGGCCCGCAGGACCAGCCGCCCGACCTCCTGCAGTCGCCCCGTGTCGACCTGACGACGGTCCTTCGACAACGCCACGGCGAGGTCGGCCAGTCGCTGACAGGCATTGGCCAGCGCCCAGATGTTCAGGTCACGAGTCGGATCCATGGGGTCCGCCGGGGAGCGGCGGAGTCACGCAGGTCCTCGCGTATCGGCTGGAACCGGGAAGCGACTGTGCGGGAACCCGGCTTCGCTGCGGAGGTTGGGAGGGGAGCCGGGGGTCGTTTTTTTGGGGGCCCCTGGCGCGCCGCCCCCCCTCTCCGGCCCTCGACGGTCGCGCCCGGGGAGGTCGTTCCCTCCCCCGGGAGGACGCGTGAAGAGTCCGAGCCGGCGCCGGAAGTCCCTCTCCAGGGGCCGTTTCGGCCCCCCATTCATCCGATATCATTCCATCCCGATGCCATGATTGGACTCAACGGAACCTCGCGTCTGCTCAAGGCCCTCGCCGACGAGAACCGCCTCCGCCTGCTCCACCTGCTCGCCCAGGAGGACCTCTCCGGGACCGAGCTGATGGAGATCCTGAACATGGGGCAGAGTCGCGTCTCGACGCACCTGAACCTGTTGAAGGAGGTCGGCCTCGTCGTCGACCGCCGGCACGGACGGCGCAGCCTCTACTCGATCGCCCCGGGGCCCGCGACCGCGCTGTGGGACAAGGTCCTGGCCGAGAACGCGAAGAGCCCGGAGTTCCAGACCGACCTCGCGGGGCTCGAGGCGCTCCGCGCGCGCCGGCAGCAGGAGTCGCGCTCCTACTTCGACCGCGTCGCAGCGTCGTTCGGCGAGCAGATCCTGCCCGGCCGCACGTGGGAGGGGCTCGCGCGCGCGCTGCTCCAGCTCGCGCCGCGCGGGCGCTTCGCTGACCTGGGCGTCGGCGACGGACTCCTGACGTTGATGCTGTCCGAGGTCGCGTCGCGCGTCACCGCGGTGGACCTGTCGAGCGAGATGCTCGAGCAGCTGCGCCAGCGCGCCGCCCGCAAGGGGATCGAGAACATCGAGACCGTGCAGGGCGACATCGAGGACCTGCCGCTCCCGGATTCGAGCTACGACGTCGTCGTGCTGAGCCAGGCGCTGCACCACGCGCATGCGCCGGAGCGCGCGCTCGCCGAGGCGCACCGCATCCTCGTCACGGGCGGACGGCTGCTCGTGATCGACCTGCTCGCGCACAACGAGGAGTTCGTGCGCGGCGAGCTGCAGCACGTCCACCTGGGCTTCACGGAGCAGGCGCTCGGCGAGCTCATCGAACGCGCCCGCTTCGAGCGCATCACGCTCCAACGCGCCGCGCGCGACCCGCAGCCCCCGCACTTCATGACGCTCGTCGCCACCGGCGTGAAGCCGGCCTGATCGCCCCCCCCCCACCGAACGCCCCAGCACCGACTCCCATGACCAAGACCGACACGTCGCGGATCTCCGCACTGCGCGAAGCCCTCGCGACACGCGTCCTCGTGCTCGACGGCGCGATGGGCACGCAGATCCACGCGGCGAACCTGGACCTGGACCGCGACTACGAGGGCCACGAGAACTGCGTCGACGTCGTTTCCGTCACGCGCCCCGAGGTCATCCAGAAGATCCACGAGGCGTACATGGAGGCCGGCGCGGACCTCGTCGAGACGAACACGTTCGGCGCGATGCCGCACGTGCTGTCCGAGTTCGGCATCGCGAACCGCGCGCGAGAGATCAACCGCGTCGCGGCGCAGGTCGCGCGCGCGGCGTGCGCGCGGATCTCGACGTCGTCGCGCCTGCGGTTCGCGCTGGGCTCGATGGGACCCGGGACGAAGCTCGCGACCCTCGGGCACGCGACGTACGAGCAGCTGAAGTCCAGCTACGCGGAGCAGGCGCGCGGTCTGATCGAAGGCGGCGTCGACGGCGTGCTCATCGAGACGTGCCAGGACCCGCTGCAGATCAAGGCCGCGGTGAACGGCGTGCTCCGCGCGCGCGAGGAGTTCGAGATCGAAGTGCCCATCTTCGTCTCGGTCACGATGGAGGTGACCGGGACGATGCTCGTCGGCACGGAGATGGGCGCCGCGATCGCTCTGCTCGACCCGTATCCGATCGACGTGCTCTCGATCAACTGCGCGACGGGGCCGCGCGAGATGGGCGAGCACGTGCGCCTGCTCGGGCAGACCTGCCGCAAGAAGATCATGGTGTACCCGAACGCCGGCCTGCCGCAGCTCGTCGACGGCAAGACGCACTACCCCTTGACCCCGGCCGAGCTCGCCGACTGGCTGGTGCGCTTCGTCGAGGAGGACGGCCTGCGCTGGTCGGCGGCTGCTGCGGCACGACCCCCGAGCACCTCGCGGCCGTGGCGAAGCGCCTCGGTGTCCGCGCTCCGCGCGCGCGCAAGCCGGCGCACGTGGCGTCGGTCACGAGCCTCTACTCCGCCGTCACGCTGCGGCAGGACAACTCGATCCTGTTCGTCGGCGAGCGCTCGAACGCGAACGGCTCGAAGGCGTTCCGCGAGCACCTCCTGAAGGGCGACGTCGAGTCGATGGTCGCGATGGGCCGCGAACAGGTGCGCGAAGGCTCGCATGTGCTGGACCTGTGCACCGCGTACGTCGGCCGCGACGAGGTCGACGACATGACGAAGGTCGTCACTCGCTACCGCGCCGACGTGCCGGTGCCGCTGATGGTCGACAGCACGGAACCGCCGGTCCTGCGGCGCGCGCTCGAGCTCGCCGGGGGCCGCTCGATCGTGAACTCGATCAACCTCGAGGACGGCCTCGAGCGCATCCAGCATGTCCTGCCGATCGTCAAGGAGCACGGCGCCGCGGTGATCGCGCTCACGATCGACGAGCAAGGCATGGCGAAGACGGCAGAGGACAAGCTGCGCATCGCGCGGCGCATCTACACGATCTGCGTCGAGGACTGGGGCCTGCGCCCCGAGGACCTGCTCTTCGACGTGCTCACGTTCACGATCTGCACGGGCAACGAGGACGACCGCAAGCTCGCGCTCGAGACGCTGAAGGGCATCGAGCTCGTGAAGCGCGAGCTCCCCGGCGTCGGCCTCCTGCTCGGCGTGTCGAACGTCAGCTTCGGCTTGAGCCCGGCCGCGCGGCACGTGCTCAACTCGGTGTTCCTCCACCACGCGACCGAGGCGGGCCTCACCGCGGCGATCCTGCACGCGGCGCGCATCGAGCCGCTCCACCGGATCGATCCCAAGGCGCGCGAGGTCGCCGAGGACCTGATCTTCGATCGCCGACGCGAGGGCTACGACCCGCTGCAGGCGTACATCCAGCTCTTCCAGGGCGTCGACGTGAAGAAGAAGGCCGCGCGCGTCGTGCCCGCGGACGTGTTCGAGCGCCTGCGGTGGCGCATCGTCGAGGGCGAGAAGCCCGGGCTCGAGGACGACCTCGCGCTCGCGCTCGAGACGAAGAAGCCGCTCGACGTGATCAACGTCGACCTACTCGCGGGCATGAAGACGGTCGGCGAGCTCTTCGGACGCGGCGACATGCAGCTCCCCTTCGTGCTGCAGTCCGCGGAGACGATGAAGGCCGCGGTCGCGTACCTCGAGCCGTTCATGGAGAAGTCCGCGGGCGAGTCGCGCGGCAAGATCGTGCTCGCGACGGTGCGCGGCGACGTGCACGACATCGGGAAGAACCTCGTCGACATCATCCTGACGAACAACGGCTACACCGTCTTCAACCTCGGCATCAAGCAGCCGATCCAGCACATCCTCGACGTCGCTCACGACGTCCGACCGGACGCGATCGGCATGAGCGGCCTGCTCGTCAAAAGCACCGTGATCATGAAGGAGAACCTCGAGGAGATGAACCGCCGCGGCGTGACGACGCCGGTCATCCTGGGCGGCGCCGCGCTGACGCGCGCGTACGTCGAGGACGACTGCCGACGCGCGTACGAGGGCGCGCTCTACTACGCCGAGGACGCGTTCGAGGGGCTCGCCGTGATGGCCCGCATCGTCGGCGGCGAATCGAAGCCCGCGGCACGCGACACGAAGAGCGTCGCGGGCCAGGCCGCCGAGCGCGCGGCCGTCGAAGCGCAGGCGACCGAGCGCCGCGCGGCCCACGCCGCGGCCGCGGCGCGGCGCGCGCAGGCCGCGAACGACGCGGCGGAGGACCGCGCCCCCGTCCGCGCGGACGCGGCCCCCGCGGTCGCGAACACCACGAACGCCTCCGACGCGTCGACGAGCACGGAGTCGTCGGATCCGCGGACGGGTGAAGCGTCGTCGCGCGAGCTGCCGCTGCTCCACGGAAGGCGCGTGAGCTACGCGAGCAAGGCGTGGAGCAAGTCCGTCGACGTTCCGCGCGACATCGAGTACCCCGAGCCGCCGTTCCTCGGCGCGCGTCACATCGAAAAGATCGCGCTCCAGAGCGTGCTCCCGTACATCAACGAGACCACGCTCTTCCAGTTCCAGTGGGGCTACCGCCGTAAGGGCAAGGCGGTCGCGCCCTACAAGCAGTTCATCAAGGACACGGTGCGCCCGATCTACTTCGAGCTCGCGAAGCGCTGCGAGAAGGAGAAGATCGTCGACTGCCAGGCGGCCTACGGCTACTGGCGTTGCGTGCCCGAGGGCAACACGCTCGTGTTGCTCGACCCGAAGGACGAGTCGAAGAGCGTCGCGCGCTTCACGTTCCCGCGGCAGAACGGGAAGCAGGGCCGCTGCATCACGGACTACTTCCACGTGCGCGCAGGCAAGCCGGACGTGGTCGCGCTCCAGGTCGTCACGATCGGCCAGCACGCGAGCGACGTCGCGCGCGAGTGGTTCGCGAAGGACAAGTACCAGGACTACCTGCACCTGCACGGCTTCGGCGTCGAGGTCGCGGAAGGCCTCTCCGAGTACGTGCACCGCCAGATCCGCGGCGAGCTCGGCATCGCGGAAGCGGACGCACGCGAGATGAGCGTGCTCTTCAAGCAGGGCTACCGCGGGTCGCGCTTCAGCTTCGGCTACCCGGCGTGCCCGAACCTCGAGGACCAGGGCCCGCTGCTCGAGCTGCTCGGGGCGGAGAAGCTCGGGATCACGCTGAGCGAGGAGTTCCAGCTCCACCCGGAGCAGTCGACGAGCGCCATCGTGTGCCACCATCCGAGCGCGAAGTACTTCACGCTCTGAGCGGACGCGCGGGTCAGAGAACTCGCCACCACGGCACGGCGAGGATCCCCTCGTCGAGCCACGACGTCTCGCTGCCGCAGTGCAGGAGCAATCCAGCACGCGTCGTCTTCGCGTACTCCTCGCGGAACTCGCGCAGGCCCGCCGCGTCGTCTAGGCGCGGCTTCTTCGTCGCCTTGACCTCGATCGGGAGCAGTCTCCCCTTCCACTCGAGGACGAAGTCGACCTCGGTTCCCGTGCTCGTGCGCCAGTAGAGCACTTCCGGGCCATCGACCATCGACCCGCGCCACGCGAGCAGGTCGCCGAGCACGAGGTTCTCGAGGTGCGCGCCGCGCGGCTCGGACTCGCCCGAGAGATGCAACGCGAGCCCCGTGTCGGACCAGTACAGCTTCGGCGACTTGATCAAGCGCTTCGTCCGGTTGACCGCGTACGGCTCGAGGCGCACGACTTGGTACGACGCCTCGAGCACGGCGAGGTGCCGGTGCACGGTCGGCTGCGACAGCCCGACGTCGCGCCCGAGCTCCGCCTGATTCATGAGGTTCCCGATGCGCAGACAGATCGCGCGCATCAAGCGGCGGAAGTCGACGAGCGACGAGACGGCGAGCAGGTCGCGCAGGTCGCGTTCGAGGTACGTGCGCACGTAGCCCGCGTACCACAGGCGCCGCTCTTCCTCGTCCTTCAGGTGATGGGCCGGCGTCGGGAAGCCGCCGAGCGCCGCGACGCGCGTCCAGTCGTCCGCGAGGTCCTTCGACTCCGCGCGCACGAGCTCGAGCCAGTACGCGTCCTTCGCCGCGAAGAGCTCGGACCAGAGCCCTGCCCGTCCCTGCCCGAGCAGCTCGCGGCGCGTCATCGGCCACAGCGAGAGGTGCAGCGCGCGCCCCGCGAGCGACTCCGAGACGCGCTTCATCAACAGCAAATCGGCCGAGCCCGTCAGCAGGAAGCGTCCCTGCGTGCGGTCCTTGTCGACGGCGCGCTTGATCGCGAGCAGGAGCTCGGGCGAGCGCTGGACCTCGTCGATCGTGACCCGCTTCGCGCTCGTGACGAGCGCGTCGGGCGCCGAGCGTGCGCGCTCGAGCAGCTCCCCGTCGTCGAGCGTCAGGTACTCGCGGCTCCGCGCGTCTCCGAGCCGGCTCACGAGGGTGCTCTTGCCGGTCTGTCGCGCACCCGACACGACGACGACCGGGGACGCCCTGAGGGCCTTCGCCAGCGGGGCTTCGAGCTGCCGGGCCAGTGCGTGCAGATCATTCATGCCGTGAATGATAATCATTCATGCCGTGAATGATCGACAAGCAGGCCCTCCGGCCTTCAGTCCCGCCCCAGCGGCCGCCCCTACCCCGCCTTCCCCGCCCACGTCCGCGCGACGTGCTCCAGGTCCGGGGCCTCGCCGTCGGCGCTCGCGAAGAAGTGGCGCTCGAGGCGCGCGATCTCCGCGGCGAGCTCGCGCTTCTCCTTCGGCGCGATCGCGTCCTCGCGCTCGATCTCGCGCAGGAGTCCGATCACCGTGAACGGCGTGACCTCGTCCGGCACGCGGTAGCGCGCCTCCGCGGTCGCGGCGTCGGTCCGCTTCCTGCGCACGAGCCACAGCGTCGCGAACAACCCGATGGCCACGGCCGGGATGGCCCACATCCACGCGCGGCTCGGCTTGCCGTACTGGCGCTCGAGCTCGACGACGTCGCCCACGCTCGCGAGGTCCGCGTCGACGTAGCGGAAGTGCTCGCTGCCCGCCGTCTCGACCTTCGGCTTCCCGAACGCGAACGAATCGGGCCGCGGCGCGCCTTCCTTCGCTTTCAAGGTGAGCGTCACGATGCGCTCGCACACGACGGCGCGCGTGTCTTCCTCTTCGTCGAACTTCACAGCGGCAGCCCCCGGGTCGTCCTTCTTCACGACGTCGAAGCCCGTCGCGGGGAGGTCGAGGAACGCGTCGAGCGACGGCGGAATGCCGAGCGCGGTCGCCTTGACCTCGAGGAGCAGCTTCCCGTCCTTCGCCTGCCGCTCGTCGAGCGTCTGCACGACCTTCAAGTTGCGGAACGGGCGTTCGTCGCCCGCGTCCGGCGTCGCGTCGATCGGCAGCACCGCGGACTCGATCGGCAACACCGCGTAACCCGACGTATCCAGGAAGTCGAGGTCGAGGCGCAAGGGCGGCACGCGATCGACCTGCGGCCCCTTGGGCTTGAGCAGGATGTACGCGTACGGCGTGACGCGCCAGCCAAACGTCTCGCTCGCGATCGAGCGCACCGCGGGCTGGTTGAACGTGACGGAGAGCACCTCGAACTGCTCGGAGAGCGCGGCGCGCGCCGCCTCCTCGAACTTGTCGCGGTAGTCCTCCTCGGGCCGGCCGTAGTTGTACGAGAACGCCATCGCGTTCTGGTTCTGGAGGTACTTGCCGAAGCCGCCCGACTCGCGCTCGATCTCGGCGGTGTGCCGCAAGTTGACCTGGAGGCCGAACGGCGCGCCGTGGCCGACCTTGTCGGCGCCGTCGATCTTCGCCTCGAGCCGGATCTCGGTGACGAGGTCCTTGTAGTAGTCGTAGACGTCGCGCGCTTCCCTCGCGAGGTCGTTGTCGCCCGTGATCGCGAGGCCCTCGCGCACGTAGCGGAACTTCACCGCGGGCTTCGCGCTCCCCATGCGCGTGAAGAGCGCGCTCGCGAACATGTCGAGGTGGCGCTTCGACTTCTCGCCGGGCAGCAGCGCGAACGCCTCGCGGATCTGCGGGATCTCGGCCGCGGCGAGCGTCTGCTCGTGCGTGATCGCGCCCAGGTCGCTGGCGCCGAGCGCCGCGTAGAACCACGTGTCGAAGACCTGCGTCGTCTCCTTCTCGACGTCGAGCGTCGGCGCGACGGCGAGGTACGCGTTCGCGGCCGCGTGGAAGAGCTCGAAGGCGGCGGCGCGGCGCTGGGAAAACTCGGGGTCCTTCTTCAGCGTCCAGCGGTAGTTGTTCTCGTCGTGCGCGAGCGCCCCGCGCACGAGCAGGAGTTCCCAGCTCTTCGGATGGTCGACGAGCGCCTTGCGTACGGCCTCGTTCGCCAGGGAGTACCCCGCGAGCACCTCGGCCTCGATGTCCTTCTGCTTGCGCTTCGTCTTCGACTTCTCCTGCTCGGCGGGGTCGCGCCAGATCGTCAGCAGGTTCTGGCGCATCGCCTGGACGAGCGCGGCGAGCGTCGCGGGCTCGAGGTCCTTCATCGGACCGAACACCTGCTCGATCGTGTCGATGCGGTAGATCTCGGCCGAACTGTGCGCGGCGGTGAACGCCTGCGACACGAGGTTTTGGTCGAGCTCGACGGGCAGCTTGCGGAGGCGCTCGATCCACGTGCCGAGCTCGACTAGGTTGCGCTCCTGCTTCGAGCGCGTCAGCGGGATGCCGTTCGCGCGCTCGTCGAAGCCGTACATGTACATGTACGGGTTGTTCTGCTGCGCCTGGTTCGGGTTGTGGTTCTTCGCCCACACGCGCAGGAACTCGTCGACGAGCTCCTTCGCCTGCTTGCCGTGCCGCGCCGCGAGGCTCTCGATGTACGGGAACGCGAGCTTCTCCTCGGAGACCTTCAGGTAGAGCTGCGCGAACACGACGTCGAACTTGGGCCGCAACGCCTCGTCGACGTGCGCGAGCCACGCGTCGTCGGGCCGCGCCTCGAGGATCTCGCCCGTCTTGATCGGCGAGGGCATGTTGCCGCGGTTCCACGAGTCGGGGTCCCAGTAGAACGTGTTGCCGAAGCGGTCACGCTGCACGCGCGA
Source organism: Planctomycetota bacterium (assembly GCA_016714045.1). Classification (GTDB taxonomy): domain Bacteria; phylum Planctomycetota; class UBA1135; order UBA1135; genus JADJNY01. Next base: position 249,833 of record JADJNY010000006.1, read on the forward strand.
GCGCATGCCCGTCGACGTGTCCCACTGGTAGGTGAACTGCGCTTCCTTGAGCCAGTTGCTCGCGAGCAGGGAGAGCGTGCGCTTCCAGCTCTCCGCGCGCTCCGGCGCCGCGCGAAGGAGTGCCTTGGTCGCGGTCGTCTGCAATTTGAGCCAATCGAGGCGCGCGTCGGCCTGCATTGGCTGCTGGGCGAGCGCCATGGACGCGGACGACCCGATCGCAGACAGGATCTCCATGCCGCGCTCGGGTCGCGAGGTGAAGCTCTCGTCGAGCCACGCCTGCCCGAGCTCCTTCTGGATCTTCGGCGCGATGTCGACGGCGCGCCTCAGGGCCTCGGTCTTGTCGTCGTCGGAGATCTCACCGGCCGCGAGCGCGGCCTGCGTCGCCTTCCAGGCCTTCTCGAGCCACTCGATCTTCCGCTCCTTGCCGTTCTGAGCGAGGAAGTGGCGCGCGAGCAGATTGAGTCCCTCGCGGTCGTTCTTCTGCTCGGCCTCTTCCGGCGACGGCAGGAACTCGCCCATCGCCACGAGCTCGTTCGCCGCGGAGAGGACGCGCGCGAGCTTGCGTGCGTCGAGCGGATAACCCGGCGCGCCGAGATCCTTCTTCACGAGCGCCAGGAACACGTCGAGCTGCGCGCCCTGGTCGAGCGCGAGGCGCAGGATGGCTCCCAGCTTCGCGAGCTCGGCCTTCTCGATCTCGATGCTCATCACGTGGACGAGCCCGAGGACGTCGCTCGCCTCGAAACGGTTCTTCTCGATGTACGGCTGGCCCTGCTGCGGGACGTTCGGCCGGTCCTGCGGCCCGCGCTGCAGCGACTCGAGCATCTTCGCGAAGCCGGCCTTCTGTTCCTCGGGCGTGAGCGCCGTGAAGTAGGCCTTCACCGCAGGCCAGTCGCCGAGCGTCACGTTGCGCTTCAGCTGCTCCATCTCGGCGTCGATCGCCTTCGCCTCGGCCGCCTTCTTCGCGGCCTCCTCCGCGGCTTTCTTCGCCTTCGCGGCCTCTTCCGCGGCCTTCTTCGCGGCCTCGGGGTCCGTCGGCGCGGCGCTCGGCTCGGCGGCGGGAGCGGGCGCGGCCTCGGCCGGCTGCGCCTCGTCCTTCTTCGGCTCCGCGGGCGGCTTCGGCGGCGTCGACCACGCCTTGAGCGTCGTCGAAGGCCGGCGGTCGTAGTCGAGCTTCGCGAGCTTCTCCTGGCGCGGCGTCGGCTTCTTCTTCGCAGCCGGGGCGGCGGACGGCGTGGAGGCGTCGGGGACGGCGACCTCGCCCTCCTGCACCATCATCGGGTCTTCGCCGAAGGACACCTCGTCGAACACCACGACGCCCGTGCTGATCGGCGAGCCGCTCACCGTGATCACCTGGGCGAACGCGGGCAACGCGAGCGACGAAAACGCGAGCGCGGAGAAGACCGGCCTCGAGAGCATCACGCGACTCCACCGCCGCGATCCTGCGAGCACGCCCGTGCGCGGCGGGGCACGGGCGTGGTTTCCATCAACGAAACGTGCTTCAGGAGCCGGAACCGTCCGGCGGAGCACCCGAGCTCGCGCCGCGCGCGTCCTTCGGCTGCTGACCCTGCTTGCCCGGATTCTTGCCCTTCGAGCCGCGACCGCGGCCGTTCCCGCAACCCTTTCACTGCGATGGGAGCGGCAGGCCCTGCAGATCGTGCAGTTCAGCACGCGCGAGCTTCACGGCGGACTCGAGGTCCTCCTTCGCGCGCAGCGCGGCGCTGGCGTCGCCCTTCGACTCCGCCTCTTCGGCGAGCAGCTTGTAGATCTGGCGCGACGACTCGATCTCCTTCTCCCAGTCCTCGCGCGGCGCGCCTTCGAGGCGCATGAGCCACGTCATGTAGTACTTCGAGTTCGCGAGCGTGCCGCGCGCGTCCGCGAGCAGCGCGGCGTCGGTCGCGGGATCGTTCGCGAGCTCCTCGACGAGCCCTTCGAGGTCGCGCCGGACCTCGGGCAGCTTCGAGAGGAACATCTGCGCCTTCGCGCGCTCGAGCCGGATCGCGCGCGACTCGCCCACGCGCTCCGGCGGCAGCGCAGCGAGCGCCTCACCGTACGCCTCGTCCGCTTCCGACCACGCGTCGCGCGCGGCGTCGTCGCCGTCCTTCGCAGCGATCGAGCGCGCCCGCGCTGCCGCATCGCTCGCGCGCTCGAGCGCCGCGGCCGCGGCGTCCTCGCGCACGAGCGTCTGCCCGGGACCGAAGTGGTAGGCGAACGCTCCCACGGGGAGCAGCAGCCACGCGAACAGGACGAGCTTCTTCATGGACGAACTTCCTCGAGCGGAGCGCGCCGGGGTCGCGCGCGGACGTGGAGGTCAGGATACCCCCGCCCCGCCCGGAGCGCGAACGGTGCGCGCCGCCGCACGGCGCCGCTCCGTCCCCTCCGAGGGGCCTGAGACTCCATCGGCCCGCGCCGCGGGATCCTGCTCCGGTTTCTGGGTCCTTCCCGGTCGGAAGCGCGTTCCCGCGAGGCGCAGGAGGAGCGGCAGGAACGCGAGCAGGGTTGCCGACAGCGCCGCGACGAGCAGGGCGTACTCGCGCTCGCCGAGGCGCTCCCAGACCTCTTCCGCCTCGAGGCCGGTCGCGTCCGCGATCAGGTCCGACGCGAGGTGGTACTCGTTCCCGTTGTGGAACGAGCCGCCCAGGCGCGCGGCGATCTGGCGCAGCACGGGGACGTCCTGGCGCGAGTTGCGCCCGTCGATGAACTTGCCGACCGTCGGGTCGCCGACCCCGACGACGATCGTGCTGCGCACGGACGCCGGCATCTTCGGCATCCCGGTCGCGGGCACCGTGTCGCCGTCGGACAGGAGCACGACCGTCGTACTGCGCGGGTTCCACGGCTTCGCGAGGCGCGCGGCCTCCTCGAGGCCCGTGAACAGCTTCGTCTTGCCCGCGGGGAAGGCGAAGTGCATCGGCAGGTCGCCGAGCATGTTGCGCACGACCTCCAGGTCCTTCGTGTCGACGACGACGGGCTTCGCGCCGTTGTAGACGGCGACGACGGAAACGCGGTAGAGCTCGAGCGGGATGCGGCTGAAGAACGACTCGAGCAGCTCCCGCGCGCGCGCCATGCGCGACAGCTTCTTCTGCGGCCCCGCGTCGACCAGGCGCATCGACGGCGAGACGTCGAGCACGAGCACGATGTGCTGCGGGTCCTCGACGAGCTCGGCCTCGCCGCTCGCTCCGGAGTAGCGCCGCGGCTCGACGACGAGGAGCGTGAGCAGCGCCCAGGCGAGCGCGCCGAACGCGAGCGCGCGCAGGGCCGGCGCTCCGCGCGCCCACCACGCCGGCTGGCGGGCCGGCCCGAACGCGAGCGGAGCGAGCCGCCGCACGCGCCGGGCATGGAGCACCTCCGCCGCGCCGGCCAACACGGCGACGATCGACGCGATCACGACGACGGGGAGCGGGAGCTCGATCACGCCGAGCCCTCCCCGCGATCGACCGCTCGCGTTGCGCGCTTCACCACGGCGTGTACCTCAGCCCATAGGCGGCGAGGAGCCCCAGCGCGAGGACGCCGAGCCCCGCGAGCGCGTACAGCGCGAAGTCGTCCGTCGCCTCCGCGTGCGTCTTCTCGAGGCGCGTCTTCTGCATGCCGTCGATGCGCTCGAACACGTGCGCGAGACCGCCAGGATCACCCGCGGCGAAGGCCTCGCCGCCCGTCAGCGCGGCGATCTTGACCACCTCGTCGGGGATCTCGCCGTCGGCGACGTGCACGGTGAAGACCGCGATGCCGTCCGCGCGCAGCTTGTTCGCGATCTCCTCGTCGCGCCCGCCGCCGAGGTCCGCGCTGTACCCGTCGGTGATCAGCACGATCATGCGGTCGCCCTGCTCGCGCTCGAGCAGCACGGAGCGGCACGCGAGCAGCGCCTTGCCGATCTCGGTGCCGCTGTACCAGTACGGCAGCTGCCGGACGCATGAACGGCGGCGCGCACCGGAACGCGGAGACGTCCGTCGTCAGCGGCACCCAGTGCAGCACGCTGCTGCCGAAGAACGTCAGGCCGTACGCGTCGCCCGCGCGCCGGTCGAGGAAGTCGTTGATCGCCTGCATCGCGGCGTCGTAGCGGTCGCCCTCGCCGAACTTCGCGGTCATCGAGCCCGACACGTCGACGCAGAACTCGATGTTCGTCAACACGCGGCGCGTCTTCGGCTCGTCCCAGCGCTGCGGGCCAGCGAGCACGACGATCACGACCGCCAGGAGCAGCGCCGGGAGCGCCTCCGCGACGCGCAGCGCGTGTCGCCAGCGCGAATCGCGCGCTCCCGCGCCGTGGTCGAACGGCAGCACGACGGGATGCCCGCCGCGCCGCCACGACCACGCGATGAGCGCGGCGGGCACGACCAGGAACGCGAGCACCCACGGGTGACGGAAGGGGTCGAGGGCGTCCATCGCGCGTCAGTCCTCCCCACGTCGCGCGGGATCGAAGGCGCGATCGTCGACGGCTTGATACGGCGCGAGGAGTCGCCCGACGTCGACCTCGCGCTCCGGGTCGGGTCGGTGCAGCCAGTCCTCGAGCGCGCGGAGGAGCGGCCCCGCCTCGGCGTGCGAGCGCAGCTCCGCGAGCGCGCGCGCAGGGTCCGTGTCCTCGAGCCCGAGGCGCCGCTTCCAGTAGCGGTAGAGCACGAGTTCGAGCTCCGCGCGCTCCGTCCGCGAGAGCTTGTTCGCGCGCGCGCGCTCGACGAGCGGGCGCAGACGCTCCGCCAGCGTGCGGGGCCGCGCGAGGACCGCGGTGCTCGCGGTGCGCCGCGGACGAATCCACAAGAGGAGCACGACGACGCCCGCGACCCATGCGACGCCGACGACGATCGCGAGCACGCGGTAACCGCCGAGCGCGACGCCGGTGCCCTCCGTGCGCGGGTTCGGCTTCATGCGCTCCGCGGGGAGCACCGCGCGCACGACCACCGGGATCGCAGGCAGCGCCTGGAGCTCGCCGCCGTCCTTGCGCACCAGCCAGCGCGCGAGGTCGTACTCGCCGGGCTCGAAGCCCTGGAACTCGAGGTCGTAGCGGAAGTCGGTGCCGTGCGGCCACGTGCCGGTGACGCGCAGGAGCACGGGGCTCTTCGGATCGACGGGTGCCGCCTGCAGCTCCGGGGCGGGCAGCACGACCTGCTCGACGCGCGCGGGGAGCCCGACGGTGCTCTCGACGGCCTTCTCCTGCACGAAAGCGGCGGGCGCCAGGCTCGCGAGGAACGGCGGGGCGAATCGACCGCGGAGCGCTCCGACGGGCGCGGCGCTCGCGACGGCCGCGAGCAGCGCGAGCGCGGCGACACCGCGGAGCGGGCGCACGAGCGGCGTCACGGGTTCGGCGGCCGCGAGGCGCGCCAGCGTGGCGATGCCGCGGAGCATCCGCAGGAGCGGCGGCATGGGCGCCACGGCCGCGGACAACGCAGGCGTGTCGACACCGCGGAGCCTGCGCACGCGTTTCGTCATCGCGCTCCCCTCCCGACCGTGACGCGCGCGCGGAAGAGGTGCCGCAGCTTGGGCACGAAGGCCTCGTCCGTCCGCAGGACCATGTGGTCGACGCCCGCGCGCTTGAGCTCGGCGCGCGCCCGGTCGGGATCGGTCCACCGCGCGCGGCCGTGCGTCGTGAACTCGCGGCCCGTCTCGGCCTCGCGGGCGCGGAAGAAGCCCGTGCCGCGCAGACCGAGCTCCGCGGGGTCCTGCAGCTGGAGCACGACGACGTCGTGACGCTGACCCGCGAGCTTGATCACGTCGAGCGCTGTCTCGTCGTGCAGGTCGGAGAGCACGACGAAGAGCGCGCGCTCCGCGACGCTCGGCACGAACTCGCGCAGGCGCTCGGCGAGCGTCGTGCGCTCGTCGAAGCGGAACGCGCGCAGCTCGAGCAGCCACTGGAGCACGCGCCGCGACGAGAGCGACGGCCGGATGCGCAGCACGCGCTCGCCCGCTCCCAGCACGCCGACGGGGCTGACGCGATCGAGTGCCGCGAGCGCGAGCCCGCCCGCGACGAAGAGCGCCGTCGCGTACTTCGTGCGCGGCGTGCTGCCGACCGTCATCGACGCCGACGTGTCGATCACGAGGTGCACGGCCATGCTGCGCGGCGCCTCGTACTCCTTGACGAAGAACCGCCCCGTGCGCCCCGTGACGCGCCAGTCGATCGACTTGATCGGGTCGCCGGGCTGGTAGAGCCGCGACTGCACGTACTCGATGCCCGCGCCGAGGAACGGCGAGCGGTCGGTGCCGTAGGAGAGCGCGTCCGCGAGCTTGCGGATGCCGATGACGAACTGCCGGCTGTCGAGCGTGCCGACGTCCTCGAGCCTTCCTTCGCGGCCGTGCATGGTTCTCGTCCGTGGACTCCGTGAGTGAGACGCGGAGCGAGCATCGCGGCGCGCCCGCGGGGTGCGGGCCGCGTGCCGCGGTGCGCGCGTCAGCTCGCCGCGACCGCCGCGCCGGCCTTGCCGTTCGACGCCGCGCCGTTCGCGGGCGCGCCGAGGTCGCTTCCGACGCGCTCCCCGCCCATCGAGCGCAGGATCTCGTCGAGCACCGTGCGGCCCGTCTGTCCTTCCGCGACGGCCTCGTACTTGAGGCGCATGCGGTGCAGCATCACGTCCTCGGCGAGCGCGAAGAGGTCCTCCGGGATCACGTAGTGACGCCCGTGGATGAGCGCGCGGGCGCGCGCGGCCTTGACGAGCGAGATGCCGGCGCGCGGGCTGCAACCGAGCTCGACCGACGGGTGCGTGCGCGTGCGGTTGACGGCCTCGACCACGTGCTCGACGAAGGTGTCGCTGACGTGCACCTGGTGCACGGCCTCCATCGCGGCGACGAGCTCCTTGCTCGAGCCCACGGGTTCCTTCTTCAGCACGTCGAACTCGGTGCGCGCGATGGCGCCCTTGTCCGAGCGCTCGACGCCCAGCGCCGCGTTGCGGATCAGGATCTCGCGCTCCTCCTCGGGCTTCGGATAGCCGAGGCGGTGCACGAGCATGAAGCGGTCGAGCTGCGCTTCGGGGAGCTCGAACGTGCCCGTCTGCTCGATCGGGTTCTGCGTCGCGATGACGAGGAACGGCGCGGGCAACTTGAAGGTCTCGTTGCCGAGCGTCACCTTGCGCTCCTGCATCGCCTCGAGCAGCGCGCCCTGCACCTTGGGCGCGGCGCGGTTGATCTCGTCGGCCAGCAGCAGGTTGGTGAAGATCGGGCCCTTCCGCACGCGGAACTCGCCCGTGCGCGGATCGAGCACCTCGGAGCCCAGGATGTCGCCGGGCAGGAGGTCGATCGTGAACTGCACGCGCGCGAACTCGAGGTCGATCGAGCGCGAGAGCACGGACACGAGCAGCGTCTTCGCGAGGCCGGGCACGCCTTGCAGCAGCACGTGGCCGCCGGTGAAGAGCGCGATCAGCAGACGCTCGACGACGAGGTCCTGGCCGACGACGACCGTCGCGACGCGTTCGCGCACGGCGTTCAGGAAGGCCTCGTTGCGGCGGAAGTCGTCGATCGAGAGCTTGGAGGTGTTCGGTTGAGCCATGGGGAGCGGTGTTCTGGGAGCGCGAACGCGAGCCGACCCGGGTGCGGCGAGATCCTATCCGGACTCCGGGGCCGAGTTGCGAGCTCGCACGGGATTGCAGCGCGCACGCCCCGAGGAGCTGTTGGGCATGGGCGTCTGGACGACACGACGGGTCGTCACGGGAATCGGCGCCGCAAGGCCGCGCGCCGGGTGAACTCGGCGGGGTTGCACGCGGCCCGACCTCCCACGCCCGCTTGCTGCGTCCAGGCCGCCGCACCGACCGACCGGGGACGGGCGGGCCTCCGCAGGCTTGCCACTCGGCGCGCGGATGCCATCCTGGTTCGCCTCCATGCCGACCGAACCCTCCCTCCGCATCCTCGATGCCAAGATCGCGATCGTCGAGCTCGACCTCGTCGTCGCCGCGCCGCGGAAGCGCGTGTGGAAGGCGCTCGTCGACGAGACGTCACTGTGGTGGCGCAAGGACTTCTACATTGGCAAACGTCCCAAGGGCATGGTCTTCGAGCCGCGCGTCGGCGGCCGCATGTACGAGGACTGGGGCGACGGCGCGGGCGTCCTCTGGGCCACCGTCTTCGGCATCGCGCACGAGACCTCGTTCGACCTGCGCGGCGAGATCAGCCCTGCGTTCGGCGGCCCGCGCACGTGGCAGCTGCACTGCGAGCTGAAAGACCATCCGAAGGGAACACTGGTGAAGCTCGTCGACGCGTCGATGGGCAAGATCGACGCCGAGGGCGCGCAGGCCGTGCGCGACGGCTGGGAGATGCTCTTCGGCGAAGGCGGGCTGAAGGGTTTCGTCGAGAGCTGAAGGGGCGGGTCCGGAGGAGTTCGCGCGCGACTCTCGATGGTAGAAGGATGACCGCGTGTCGCCTGCCCAAGTCCTCGCGCTCGCCTCCGGCCCCGTGATCGTGCTCCTGCACGTGATCTGGTCCGTCGACAGGAACCGCGAGCCGTTCCTCAACGTGCTCAAGTACCTCGCGATCGGCGGCCTCGTGCTCGCGCCGGGGTGCCAGATGGAGCGCGTCGCGCTCGACGTGCTCGGCAACCCGACGGAGGACCCCGCCAGCGCCTCGATCCCGCTCCTCCTCGCGGCGACCGTGCTCGGCATCGGTCTCGTCGAGGAGCTCGTGAAGTACGCGGGCTTGCGACTCTTTGCGCGGCGCGATCGCCACCTCGACGAGCCGTTCGACTGGGTCGTCTACGCCGTGACCGTCGCGCTGGGATTCGCGCTCGTCGAGAACGTGCTCTACGTCGTGAACTACGGCGCGGAGGTCGCAACGCCGCGCGCGCTCTTCGCCGTGCCCGCGCACGCGCTCTGCGGCACGCTGATGGGGTGCCGGATGGCGCGCGCCGCGACCGCGCCGGCGGCGGAGGCCGCGGGCCAGCGCGCGCTCGCGCTGCTCGAGCCCGCGGCGTGGCACGGCGTGTACGACTTCCTCGCGTTCGCGATGTCGTCGCGCGCCGAGGACGCGCCGGTCTCCGGCGGCACCTTCGCCGCGCTCTTCGGCTTCCTCGTCTTGCTCCAGTGGATTCGCTGCGTGAACCAGGTCCGTGGACTGCTCGTGGAGGGCCGTCCGGTACCGCCGGTGCTCCTGCCGCTGAGCGGAACGCGTTTCGTGCGCCGCCCCGTGTCGCCCGGACGCCCGCCGCGCCCCTGAGCACCGCTCGCGTGCCGCCCGAAAACGCTTCACGCCCGGGCGTGCGACCTCGCTGCGCCGCTCCCTTCGGAGGCGATCGTCCGCGCTCGCGTTGCAGCGAGCAACGCCCACGCTCCCTCGTTGCACAGCCGACGCTTCCGTGAGGAGTGGATCGCCTGCGTCGCCCCTGCGCAGGACGAGTTCGCGCGATGCGATCGCGCACGACGACGACGCGCCTCGCTATGCTCGGCACGTTCGCACGAGCACAGCGCGCTCTCGACCCTCCCGGTCGATGCGCTGAAGGCTCTCCTCCTTCCCCAGGGATCTCGCCATGACTCGCACGCTCCCGCACCGGACGGGCCTCGTCGTATCCACGGTCCTCCTGTCGTCCCCGCTCGCTTGGGCTCGCTCCGCGACGGTGCCTCCGCCGACGAACGACGACTGCTCGGGCGCCGCGCCCCTCCTCTGCCCGTCCGCGACGGCGGGCACGACCCTCGGCGCGACGAACGAGCTCTCGATCGTCCCGAGCGCATGCCTGGGGCCCGGCGGCGGCGAGGGCGGACAGAACCTGCTCGTCGACTCGCCCGGGGTCTGGTATCGCGTGACCGCGACCGCCGACCAGACGGTGTACGCGGACACGCTCGCAGCCGACTACGACACGTCGATCACGGTGTTCTCCGGCGGCTGCGGCGCACTCGCGTGCGTCACGGTGAACGACGACGTGCAGGGCGCGCCCTTCCACTCGAAGGTCGCCTGGCGCGCGGCGGCGGGAGAGACGTACTTCCTCCTCGTCCACGGTTTCAACGCGACCAGCACGGGGAGCTTCGTGCTGCGCATCGACTGCGCGCCGACGCCCGTCAACGACACGTGCGCGGGCGCGATGGCGCTCTCCGGTTCGAGCGGGACCCTCAGCGGCACGCTCGCGGGCGCGACGGGCGAGCCCTCGACGCTCGTCTCGACGCAGCTCGCGACGTGCGCGCCGCCGTACACCTACTGGGACGTCTTCTACGCCTACACGGCGAGTTGCACCGGCGTGCTCACGCTCGGCACGTGTGGAGCGCAGGACACGGTGCTCAGCGTGCACCCCGCCTGCCCCGGCGGTCCGGGCAACGCGGGCCTCGTGTGCAGCGACGACGGCACGAATGGGTGCGCGCCCGGCTCCCAAGTCACGTTGCCCGTCACGGCGGGCTCGACGTACGTCGTGCGCGTCGCGACCGCGGGACGCGCGTCGACCGCGCCGGGCGGCGGCCAAGGCTTCGACCTCACGTGGAGCTTCCTCGACGACGTCCCGCCCACGGTCGTGTGCGGAGCGGACGTGACCGTGGAGGTCCAGCCGGGCTGCAGCGCGCTCGTGCCGGACCTGCTCGGCGACGTGATCGCGTCCGATGCCTGCGGGAGCGCGACGAAGGCGCAGAGCCCCGTCGCGGGCACTGTCGTCGGCCTCGGGACGACGCTCGTGACGATCACGGCGACGGACGCCGCGGGCAACCTCGCCAGTTGCACGCGCAACCTGTTCGTCGTCGACCGGACGCCGCCCGTGCTCGTCTGTCCCGACGCGCAGACCTCCGAGGCGAACGCGAACTGCCAGGGCGTCGTGCCCGACTTCGCGCCACGGCTCGGCATCACGGACGCGTGCGGGACGACGGTGCTGCAGGTTCCTCCGGCCGGCACGATCGTCGACCTCGGATCGACGGCGATCACACTGCAGGTCCGCGACGCGACCGGCAACGCGAGCTCCTGCGCGACCGCCTTCGTCGTCCAGAGCACGCTCGACGCGGACGGCGACGGCGTCGCGAACTGCTTCGACGGCTGCCCGACGAACCCGAACCTGACCGCCCCGGCGAACTTCTTCGCCGACGGCGACGGCGACGGTTTCGGCGCGGGGCCGGCGATCCTCTCCTGCGGCGGCTCCGGGCTCGTCCCGAACGCGACGGACTGCGACGATTCGCGCAGCTCCGTCCATCCGGGCGCGCAGGAGACGTGCAACGGTCTCGACGACGACTGCGACGTCCAAGTGGACGAAGGCGTGCGACTCACGTTCCATCGCGACGCGGACGGCGACGGCTTCGGCGACCCGAGCCTGACCACGCTCGCGTGCAGCGCGCCGCCGGGTTTCGTCGCCGACGCGACCGACTGCGACGACGTGAACGGCGCGGTCCATCCCGGCGCGCAGGAGCTCTGCAACGGCATCGACGACGACTGCGACCTCCAGGTCGACTAAGGCGTACAGAGCACATTCCATCGCGACGCGGACGGCGACGGCTTCGGCGACCCGAGCCTGACCACGCTCGCGTGCAGCGCGCCGCCGGGTTTCGTCGCCGACGCGACCGACTGCGACGACGTGAACGGCGCGGTCCATCCCGGCGCGCAGGAGCTCTGCAACGGCATCGACGACGACTGCGACCTCCAGGTCCACGAAGGCGTACAGAGCACATTCCATCGCGACGCGGACGGTGACGGCTTCGGCGACCCGAGCCTGACCACGCTCGCGTGCAGCGCTCCGTCGGGTTTCGTCGCCGACGCGACCGACTGCGACGACGCGAACGGCGCGGTCCACCCGGGCGCGCAGGAGCTCTGCAACGGCATCGACGACGACTGCGACCTGCTCGTCGACGAGGGCTTCGACCCGGACGGCGACTTCGTGCCCGACTGCGCGGACAACTGCCCGACGGTGGCGAACCCGCAGCAGCAGAACGCCGACGGCGACGGCGCGGGGGACGCGTGCGACAACTGCATCGCGATCCCCAACCCGTCGCAGGGCGACTGCGACGGAAACGGCAACGGCGACGCGTGCGAGATCGCGGCCGGCGCCGCGGACTGCAACCTGAACGGCCTCCCGGATACGTGCGACCTCGCGCTGGGCGGCCTCGACCTGAACGCGAACGGAGTGCCGGACGACTGCGAGGGCATCGTGCCCTTCTGCTTCGGCGACGGCGCCGCGAACGGCGGTCCCGACTGCCCCTGCGGGAACAACGTCGCGCCGGGCGTGCACCGCGGGTGCGTCAACGCGACCGGCAACGGGGCGCAGCTCGTCGGACGCGGCACGCGCTCGCTCTCGGGCGACTCCGTCGCCTTGACGGCGAGCGGAATGACGTCGGTGACGTTCGCGCTCTTCGTCCAGGCGCCCGCGGCGGACGGAAACGGCTTCGGCACCGCGCCGTTCTTCGACGGACTGCAGTGCTTGTCCGGCACGCTCGTGCGCCTCGTCACGCGCGAGACGTCGAACGGCGTCGCCGCCGCCGGCTTTCCCGGCGCGCCGCTCAGCCTGCTGGGCGGCGTGCTCACGCCGGGAGCGCGCTACTACCAGGTCTACTACCGCAGCATCAACGGCCCGTGCGGCACGCTTGCGAACACGACGAACTCTGTCGTGATCGTCTGGCAACCCTGACCCGCGACCGAGGCGGTTCCTCGACGACGACCGCGCGGGTTTCCTGCGCGGTCGTCGCGTTCCCGGAGCGGTGCTGCACGCGTCAGGACGCGGCGCCGAGGTCGCTCGCGAGCTCCTCGCCTGGGTTGACGAAACGGTCCTCCTCGAACCGGTACTGGCGGTCGTGGAGGTCCCGGTAGCGGCCGCCGAGACGCATGAGCTCCGCGTGCGTGCCGCGCTCGACGATGCGGCCCTGCTCGACGACGAGGATCTGGTCGGCGGAGCGGATCGTCGACAACCGGTGCGCGATCACGAAGGTCGTACGCCCCGCGCGCAACGCCGCGAGGCCCTTCTGGATCGCGAACTCGCTCTCGCTGTCGAGGCTCGACGTCGCCTCGTCGAGGATCAAGATGCGCGGGTTCGCGACGAGCGCGCGCGCGATCGCGACGCGTTGGCGCTGCCCGCCCGAGAGCTTGATCCCGCGCTCGCCGACGACCGTGTCGTACCCCTTCTCGAAGCCCTTCACGAACTCGTCGCAGTACGCGAGTCGGCACGCCTCTTCGACCTCGGCGCGCGTGGCGGACGGCCGCGCGAAGGCGACGTTGTCGGCGATCGTCCCGTCGAAGAGGAAGTTGTCCTGCATGACGACGCCGAGGTGCGCGCGGTAGTCAGCGAGCCTTAGCGTCGCGAGGTCGCGCCCGTCCACGAGGACCCGGCCGGTCTTCGGCCGGTGGAACGCCATGACGAGCCCGACGAGCGTGCTCTTCCCGCCGCCGCTCGCGCCGACGAGCGCCGTCGTCGTGCCCGCGGGCGCGGCGAGCGAGATGCCTTGGAGCACGGGCTTGCCCTCGACGTACTCGAAGGACACGTCTTGCAGCTCGATCGCGCCGCGCAGGTCCTTGCACGAAGCGCGCGCTTCGTCGCCGGAGTCCTCGCGCTGCGTGTCGAGCACTTCGCGGATGCGGTCGAGGCCCGCGAAGGCCTCGGTGATCTGCGTGCCGATCTCCGCGATGCCCACGATCGGCAGCGCGACGAGCGCCACGAACACGAGGTACATGACGAGCTCGCCGATGGTCATCGTGCCCGTGAGCACGTCGCGGCCGCCGATCCACGTCAAGATGCAGCCGATGACGCCAGTGATCGCGATCGAGGCCGCCGTCGTCGCCGACACGCCACGGATCGACTGACGCACGTTCGCGAAGAACCGATCGGAGCCCTCCGCGAAGACGCGCTCCTCCGCGGGCTCCGCCGTGTACGCCTTCACGACGCGCACTCCGCCGAGCGTCTGGTTCAGTCGCCCGGTGACCTCGGCCTCGATCTCGCCGCGCTTGCGGAACAGGGGCCGCAGCGTGCGGAAGGCCCACACCATGCAAGCGCCGAACAGGACGAGCACGACGAGGATCGCGGCCGTGAGGCGCGCGTTGAGCCAGAAGAGCACGCCCAAGGCCACGACCGCGGTCAGGACGCTGCCGACGAGCTGCACGAGCCCGTTCCCCACGAGGTTGCGCAGCCCGTCCGCGTCGCTCTTGATGCGCGACAGGATCACACCCGTCTGGTGGTCGTCGAAGTAGCGCACCGGCAAGCGCAGCACGTGCGCCTGCACGCGCTTGCGCATGTCGTTGATCGCGCGCTGCGCGGCCACGCCGAGGATCTGCGCGAGCGTGAACGTCGTCAGCGCCTGCACCAGCGTCGCTCCGACGCCGAGGAGCGCGATCGTCGCGAGGAGCTCGCCCTTCTTGTTCACGACGACGTCGTCGATGAGCAGCTTCGTCGTCCACGGCAGCACCATGCCCGCCGCGCGGTTCACGAGCAGGAGCACGAGCCCGAGCGCGAGCCGCCCCTTGTTCGCGACGATCAAGGCGCGCGCTTCCCGCCACGCGGCCGAGAACTTCGGCTTCGCGGGCTTCGACGCCTTCGCGCCCGCGCTCGGCGTGGACTCGGATCGCGCCGAGGTGGAGCTCGCAGCGGAGCTCGCGCCGGATGCGGACGGCGACGCGGAGGTCGCGCCGCGCGCCGCGCGCGCGCCCTCGCTCGCGCCAGACGCGGAGCTCGCGCCGCGCCCCTCGCCCGGCCCCGAAGCCGCGCTCACGACTGCACCTCGAAACCGCGCGCGGAGAGCGCGGCGTCGATGCGCGCGCCCTGGCCCGCGCGCCGCGTCTCGACCAGCACTTCGATGTCCGTGAAGCCGATCGGCACCTTCCACCCCGCGCGGTAGTGCTGCACGTCGAGCACGTTGCCCTGTTCCTCCGAGATCACGGCGAGCACCTGCGCGAGCTGCCCCGGCACGTCGGACACGCGCAAGCGCACGAGGTGGTAGCGCCCGGCGCTCGAGAGCCCACTCTCGATGATCCGCGCGAGCAGGTTCAGGTCGATGTTGCCGCCCGATACGACGGCGCACACCTTCTTCGCGCCCGTCACCTTGCCGTGGATCAGCGCGGCGATGCCCGCGACGCCCGCGAGCTCCGCGACGACCTTGCTCTTCTCCATCGTCTGCACGACGGCCTCGGTGAGCTCGGCGTCCTCGACCGTGACGACCTCGTCGACGTAGCGGCGCACGAGCTCGAAGGTGAGCTCCCCCGCCTGCCCCACGCGGATGCCGTCCGCGAACGTGCGCGTGCGCTCGAGCGCGACACGCCGCCCCTCGCGCATCGAGCGCGCCATCGCGTCGGCGCCGGACGCCTGCACGCCGATCACGCGCACGCGCGGCGCGAGCGCCTTGACGGCGAGCGCGACGCCAGCGGCGAGGCCCCCACCGCCGATCGGCAGCACGATCGCGTCGAGATCGGGCACTTCGTCGAGCACCTCGAGCCCCAGCGTGCCCTGTCCCGCGATCACGTCGGGGTCGTCGAACGGATGCACGAGCACGAGGCCGCGCTCACGGACGAGGACGAGCGCGTGGGCATACGCCTCGTCGAAGCTCTCGCCGTGGAGCACGACCGTCGCGCCGTAGTTCTCCGTCCGCTGCACCTTGTTGATCGGCGTCGCGCGGGGCATGACGATCGTCGCCGCGGCGCCGCTGAGGCGTGCCGCGAGCGCGACGCCTTGTGCGTGGTTGCCCGCCGAGGCCGCGATCAGGCCGCGCGCGCGCTCTTCCGCGTCCAGGGCGTGGACCTTGTTCAGCGCGCCGCGCAGCTTGAACGAGCCCGTGCGCTGCAGGTTCTCGAGCTTGAGCCACACGTCGCAGTGCGCGCCCTCGCTGAACGTGTACGAGTAGACGTTCGGGGTGCGCCGCGCGTGCGGAGCGATCACGTCCGCGGCGGCGCGGACGGCGGCGAGGTCGAGCGGGCGCTGCGCTTCCATGGTCGAGCCGAAGAGCATAGCCCGGCCGGACCGCGCCCGTGCGCGCGCCTCACTCCGAGAACGTCTCGTCGAGGCGCGCGCGCAACGCCTGGCGCGCGCGGTGCAGTCGGACCTTCGCGGCGTCGGACCGGATCCCGAGGCGTTGCGCGGCCGCTTCCGTCGAGAGCCCTTCGAGGTCGCGCAGCACGAGGATCGTCCGGTAGTTCGTCGGGAGCGCGTCGATGGCGGCGCGCACGAGTCCCACGGTCTCGGCGCGACAGAGCACGTCGTCGTCCACGTGCCGCCACGCGGCGACGTGCTCCTCGAAGTGGCCCTCCGCGTCGAACCCGGGCAGCAGGTCCTCGATCGAGCCGGCCTTCCGGCGATCGCGCGCGCGCACGTGCATCAGGGCCGCGTTGACCGCGATGCGGTGGAGCCATGTCCCGAGGCGCGCGCCGCCCTCGAACCCGTCGAGGTGCCGGAAGGCGGAGAGGAACGCATCCTGGAGCACGTCCTGCGCGTCGGCGTCGCTTCCGACGATGCGACGCACGACGCACAGGAGACGCGGAGCGTGCTCGCGCACGAGGAGCTCGAACGCGCCGTCGTCGCCGGCGCGCAGGGCATCGAGGAGTTCGGCTTCGGCGTGGAGCGGTCGGTCGAGGAGGGTCGAGGTCGTCATGGTTTCGTGCCGCGCCGCGGGGTCCGATGCGGTCGCGCGTCTGGGTGAGCGCTCCTCGGCCCGCATTTCGGGATTTCGCGGCGGAATCCAGCCGGCGCGGTCCGTTCCAGCCTGCCGGCGAAGGCACGGGCGCGCTCCATCGACTCGGGTCCGGGGGGGAACGATTTTCCGGCGCGCTTCCCGGACCCTGCGCGGAACGCCGCCTCGGAGCGCGGTCGGCGGGGGGCCACCCCCAACTCGTCGCTCGCGCGAGGTTCGCTCAGGCCGGATCCGTGGAACCTGGAGGGCGGTCATCGCGTCCACGTCCCCTGGACTCGGAAAGATCGGATCGGCTCTCGGCCCCGGTCGTTGGCAGGGAGGTATGCTCAGTGGGCTTCTGGGCTGGACTTCCTCCCTGGCCCTCGGCTCACCGCACCGCCGACCGCAGGTCCGACCTGCACACCGCCTCGCATGCTCGCCACGCGCGCCTCCGGCACGTTCGTGCTCCTTTTCGCCGTGCTTTTCGCGGCGCTGCCCTCGCACTCGCCCGCCCGGGGCGAGTCGCGCGAGGCGCTCGCGTCGGCGACGGCCGCGGTCGCGTCCGGCGACCCGTGCACCTTCGACACGGACGGCGACGGCACGATGGACTGCTGGGACGGCTGTCCGACCGACCCGAGCAAGATCGTGCCCGGCGTCTGCGGCTGCGGCGTGCCGGACACGGACACCGACGCGGACGGGACGCCCGACTGCAACGACGGGTGCCCGACGGATCCCGACAAGACGGATCCCGGCAGTTGCGGCTGCGGCGTGCCCGACACGGACACCGACGGTGACGGCACGCCGGACTGCCTCGATGGGTGCCCGGCCGATCCGGAGAAGACCGATCCCGGCACGTGCGGCTGCGGCGTGCGCGACATCGACTCGGACGGCGACGGAGTCCTCAACTGCCTCGACGGTTGCCCCAACGACCCGCGCAAGTTCGCTCCAGGCGCATGCGGTTGCGGCGTCGAGGACCTCGACTCGGATGGAGACGGCGCGCTCGACTGCAACGACGGGTGCCCGAACGATCCGAACAAGACGGCGCCCGGCGCGTGCGGCTGCGGCACGCCCGACACGGACAGCGACGCCGACGGAACGCCCGACTGCAACGACGGCTGTCCCAACGATCCGCTCAAGCTCGCGCCTGGCACGTGCGGCTGCGGCGTGGCGGATGTCGACACGGACGCCGACGGCGTGCCCGACTGCAACGACGGCTGTCCGAACGACCCGCTGAAGCTCGCGCCCGGCGCGTGCGGTTGCGGCACACCCGACACGGACACGGACGCCGACGGCGTGCCCGACTGCAACGACGGTTGTCCGCTCGACCCGCTCAAGTCCGCGCCCGGCGACTGCGGCTGTGGCGTGCCCGAAACGGACAGCGACGCCGACGGCGTGCCGAACTGCATCGACGGCTGTCCGAACGATCCGCTGAAGCTCGCGCCCGGCGCGTGCGGATGCGGCACGCCCCGACACGGACACGGGCGCTGACGGCGTGCCGGACTGCAACGACGGCTGTCCGAACGACCCGCTCAAGTCCGCGCCCGGCGACTGCGGTTGCGGCGTGCCCTACACGGACAGCGACGCCGACGGAACGCCCGACTGCAACGACGGCTGTCCCAACGATCCGCTCAAGCTCGCGCCTGGCACGTGCGGCTGCGGCGTGGCGGATGTCGACACGGACGCCGACGGCGTGCCCGACTGCAACGACGGCTGTCCGAACGACCCGCTGAAGCTCGCGCCCGGCGCGTGCGGTTGCGGCGCACCCGACACGGACACGGACGCCGACGGCGTGCCCGACTGCAACGACGGTTGTCCGCTCGACCCGCTCAAGTCCGCGCCCGGCGACTGCGGCTGTGGCGTGCCCGAAACGGACAGCGACGCCGACGGCGTGCCGAACTGCATCGACGGCTGTCCGAACGATCCGCTGAAGCTCGCGCCCGGCGCGTGCGGATGCGGCACGCCCGACACGGACACGGACGCGGACGGCGTGCCGGACTGCAACGACGGCTGTCCGAACGACCCGCTCAAGTCCGCGCCCGGCGACTGCGGTTGCGGCGTGCCCGACACGGACAGCGACGCCGACGGCGTGCCGAACTGCCTCGACGGGTGCCCGAACGACCCGCTGAAGCTCGCTCCTGGCGCCTGCGGGTGCGGGACGCCGGACATCGACTCGGACGCCGACGGCGCGCTCGACTGCAACGACGGGTGCCCGAACGACCCGAACAAGGTCGCGCCCGGCCTCTGCGGCTGCGGCGTCCCGGAGAACCCGATCACGTTCTATCGCGATGCGGACGGCGACGGCCACGGCGACGCGCAGCACGAGCTCGTCGCGTGCTCACCGCCGCCGGGCTTCGTGCTGTCCTCCGACGACTGCGACGACACACGTGCGACGACGCACCCGCTCGCGGCCGAGCTCTGCGCGAACGAGCTCGACGACGACTGCGACGCGATGGTCGACGAGGAGACTCCGCACCGGAACCCGATCGTCGCCGAGAACCTCCTCCCCGGAACGCCGCGTTCGGAGTGGGACGTCGCGGGCGCCGGCGATCCGAGCATCCAGGGTTTCGCGAGCCCGTTCAGCGTGAACCACGGCACGACCGTCCAGTTCAAGATCAAGACGGACTCGGCGGCGTACCACATCGACATCTACCGCCTCGGCTACTACGGTGGGCTTGGCGCGCGGCGCATCACGACGATCACGCCGGCCGTCGCGCTGCCGCAGACGCAGCCCGTCTGCTTGCAGGACCCGAGCTCAGGTCTGATCGACTGCGGCAACTGGACCGTCTCCGCGTTCTGGAACATCCCGGGCGACGCGGTGTCCGGCGTCTACCTCGCGCGCCCCGTGCGCGACGACGGCGCGAACGCGGGCAAGGCCGCGCACATCCCGTTCGTCGTGCGCGCCGACGGGAGCTGCGGTGGGCTCCTCTTCCAGACCTCCGACACGACCTGGCAGGCGTACAACTCGTACGGCGGTGCGAGCCTCTACGTCGATCACGTGTTCGGGCTCCCGGCGGGACGCGCGAGCAAGGTCTCCTACAACCGACCGTTCGCGACGCGCAACGACACGGACGGCATCGGCAAGCGCGACTACTTCTTCTGGGCCGAGTACCCGATGATCCGGTGGCTCGAGGCCAACGGATATCGCGTCACGTACGCAAGCGGGATCGACTCGGCCACGCGCGGGGCCGACCTCCTCGATCACGACGCCTTCCTCTCCATCGGGCACGACGAGTACTGGAGCGGCGAGCAGCGCGCGAACGTCGAGGCGGCGCGCGACGCGGGCGTGGACCTGCTCTTCCTCAGCGGCAACGAGTGCTTCTGGAAGACGCGCTGGGAGCCGAGCAAGGTCGACCGGACCCCGAACCGCACGCTCGTCTGCTACAAGGAGACGCACTCGAACGCGCGCATGGATCCGACGCCCGGCGTGTGGACCGGGACGTGGCGCGATCCGCGCTTCGCGTCGACGACGGACGGCGGCCGCCCCGAGAACGCGCTCATGGGCACGCAGTTCATGGTGAACGGCCCGCGCAACGACAACTTGACCGTTCCCGCGACCTACGGACGCATGCGGCTGTGGCGCAACACCGCGATCGCGACGATGCCGCTGGCGCAGACCGCGTTTTTCCCCGCTGGGCTCCTCGGCCACGAGTGGGACGCCGACGTCGACAACGGCTCGCGCCCGGCCGGCCTCGTGTCGTTCTCGCGCACGAACGTCTACCTCCCCTTCCACTACCTCTTCGACAACGGTTCGACCTACGGCACGACGACGGCGACCCACGCGCTGACGATGTACCGCGCGCCCAGCGGAGCCCTCGTCTTCTCCGCCGGAACGGTCCAGTGGTCGTGGGGTCTCGACGAGGTGCACGACGGCACGACCCTGACGCCCGACAACTCGATCCGGCAGGTGACCGTCAACGTGCTGGCCGACATGGGGCTCCATCCCGAGTCGCTGCGCGCGCCGCTCGTGCCCGCGAGCGCGTCCTTGGACGAGACGCCGCCGCGTGCGTGGATCGTCGAGCCGCGCTCCGGCGCGACCGTGCCCGGTCGCAGCGGCTTCTGGATCGAAGGCCGGGCAACGGACTCCGGCGGCGGCCTCGTCGGTGCGGTCGAAGTGTCGATCGACGGCGGTCGGCGCTGGCACCCCGCGACGGGCCGCGACCCGTGGAGCTTCCACGTCCCGCCCGGCGACGCGGGGCCGATGACGATCCTCTGCCGCGCGACGGACGACAGCTTGAACATGCAGGCTCGCAACAGCGCGGTCGTCGTCGTCCGCAGCGGCAGCGACCCCGCCCCGCTGCATCTGTTCGCGCAGAACGGTCCGCCGCCGACGACGACCTCAGCGGAGATGCGCGCGCTCGAGGTCGGCGTGCGCTTCAAGACCAGCGTCCCCGGCGTCGTCACCGGCGTGCGCTTCTACAAGGGGGCCGGCAACGTGGGCCGCCACATCGCGCACCTGTGGGCCTCGAACGGGACGCTCCTCGCGGCGGCCGAGTACCGCGTCGAGACGGAGAGCGGCTGGCAGGAGGTCGAGTTCGACAACCCTGTCGCGATCCAGGCCAACGTGCTCTACACGGCCTCCTACCACGCACAGTGCGGCCACGTGCCGATCCAGACCGGCTACTTCCTCGCGCAGGACGTGCAGAGCGGTCCGCTGCTCGCCCCACGCGCCACGGGCTCGTTCGGCAACGGCGTCTTCAAGTACGGCGCGGCGGCCTTCCCCACCGACTCCTCGCAGGGCGCGAACTACTGGGTCGACGTGTCCTTCCGGCCGAATTCGGACCCCTACCAGGACTCCGGTCACTGAGCGCCGCGGCGGGCAGCGCGTACACTCGGCGCATGAGCGGACCCCGACGCACGCGCGCACGAGCCCGATCGCTGCTCTCGTTCCTTCAGCCCCAAGTGCTGGAGCGCCGCCGCACCGAGCACAACCCGATGCTGCAGGTGATCGAGGTGAACGGCCAGCGACGCCTCGACGGGCTGACGGTGAACTACTCGTGCGGCAGCCTCGAGCGCGTGCTCGCGGACGCGTTCGCCGAGCTCGAGCTCGAGCGCCGCCCCGTCGGCAACGCCCTGCTCCTTGGGTTCGGTGCGGGCAGCGCGGTGCGCCTCCTCCGGCGCTCGCACGGCCGCGACGTGCGCTTCACCGCCGTCGAGATCGATCCGGTCGTCATCGAGCTCGCCCGGCGCTGGTTCGCGTTCGACGGCGACGCGGGCGTCGAGTTCGTCGAGGCGGACGCGCGCGCGTTCGTCACGACGTGCGAGCGACGCTTCGACCTCGTGCTCGTCGACGTCTTCGTCGACGAGTGCGTGCCGAAGAGCCTGCACGGCGCCGACTTCGCGCGCGAGGCCGGCGCGCTCGTGCGCCCCGGCGGCCGACTCGTCTTCAACACGCTCGCCGATTCGGTCGCGCGCGTGCACGAGTCCGAGGCCATCGAGCGCGCGCTCCGCTCCGCCCTCGGACACGTCGAGCGCCTCGACGTCCGCACGAACCGCGTGTTCGCGTGGGAAGCGCCGGCCTGAGGGCCTGTGAAGAGCGCCGCGATGCGGAGCACGGCGACGATACCTCCCGAAACGAACACGGACGGCCGCGAGGACCGTCCGTGCCCGACGAGCGCGTGCTCCGCGATCAGGTCTTCTTCTTGAACCCGCCGAACGGGTCGAAGCCCGGGGCCGCAGCGGGACGCTGAGCCGGCGCCGACTGCGGCTGCGCGGCCGGCGCGCCGCCCGCGGGCAGGGGTCCGCGCGGCGCGGAGGTCTGCGGCTGACCGGCCGGAGCCTGCGTGCCCGGAGCGCCGGACGCGACCGTCTCGCCGGGTTCGGAGAGCGAGGAGAGGTCGATCTTGAGGCCGAGCTTCTGAATCTTGTTCATCATCTCCTCCTTGTTGATCGCCTTCAGGTACGCCTCCATCGGATCGACGAGGCCTTGCTTGACGAGCTCCTCGAGCGAGTCGTTCAGGAGGCGCATGCCGTACTTCGCGCCGGTCTGCATCGCGGAGACGAGCTGGTGCGTCTTGCCCTCGCGGATGTTCGACGCGATCGCCGTGTTGACGATCATGATCTCGAGCGCGGCGATGCGGCCCTTCGGCTGGCGCTTGCACAGGGTCTGCGCGATGACGCCCTTGAGCGAGCTCGCGAGCATCGTGCGAATCTGCGACTGGCGGTCGGCCGGGAACTGATCGATCACGCGGTCGACCGTCGACATCGCGGTGTTCGTGTGAAGCGTGCCGAACACGAGGTGGCCCGTCTCGGCCGTCTCGATCGCGATCTCGACCGTCTCGAGGTCGCGCATTTCGCCGACGAGCACGATGTCCGGGTCCTCGCGCAGCGCGGCGCGGAGCGCGCGCTTGAAGCTCTGCGTGTGACGGTGGACTTCGCGCTGGTTGATGCGGCAGCTCTTGTCCTCGTGCACGAACTCGACCGGGTCCTCGATCGTGATGATGTGGTCTTTGCGCGTGCGGTTGATGTGGTCGATCATCGCCGCGAGCGTCGTCGACTTGCCCGAGCCCGTCGGACCCGTGACGACGACGAGGCCCTTCGACAAGTGGCACAGGTCGAGCACGGCCTTCGGCAGCCCGAGTTGCTCCGCCGACAGCACCGTCGACGGGATCTGGCGGAACACGGCGCCCGGACCCTTGCGGTCGAGGAACAGGTTCGCGCGGAAGCGCGCGAGACCGGGGAGCTCGTACGCGAAGTCCGTGTCGTGCTCCTCGAGGAACTGCTTCTTGTTGTTGTCCGGCGTGATCTCGAACAGGATCGCCTGCAGCTGCTCCGCCGTGATCATCGGGCAACCTTCCACCGCCTGCATGTCGCCGTGGAGGCGGAACATGGGCACGCAGTTGGAGGTCATGTGCAGGTCGGAGGCGCCTTCTTGCACCATCCGTTGGAACAGGGCATCGATCCAGGCCATGGTCGTCTCGCTTCGGGTCCGAGGTGCGGGTTCGGAACGCTTTTCGGACGGATGCCGCGGGAACTGGACCTCGCGCCACCGAGGGCCCGCGCCGGTCCCGGTCCAGGCACCGTTCCGCGGCCGTGGGGCCGTTTCCAGCCTCGGGATCAGCCCGCGCGGGACGCGCCCGTCTCGGGGCCGAGGAGCGCCATCGTCGCGCGCCACTCGCGCTCCAGGTCGATGGGGTCCGGCAGATGGAACGCGTGCAGTCCCGCCTCGAAGCTCTCGAAGACGCCCTGCACGGTGACCTGCACGCCGCGGACGCGCTGGCGCAGTTCCGCCTTCCAGGCGCGGGCGCGCTCGAGCGCGCGATCGTCGTCGAGCATCCACAGCTCCGCGTCCTGGCGCGGGAACAGGTTGCGCCACAGCTCCTCGTACGCAAACGCGCGCACGAGGCGGTCGGGGTCGAAGCTCTTCGCGTAGAGCGCCGTCGCCGCGCGAGGCCAGTCCGAGAGCGCGCGCTTCTCCGCGACCCTGGCGCCGCGGACGGAGAGCGCCCGCTCGAGGCTCTCGGCGAAGCGCAGGCCCGCGGGCGTCACGACGGCGAACGGTCGCACGGGCGGCGGCGTCCGCGGGTTCGAGAGGTCGGCGGCGAGCCGCGCGCGGAAGCTCTCGAGCTCCGCGCGCGTCGGCGCGTCGAAGCGCCAGACCACGGTGCGTTCCAGACTGCTCAGGGCGTCCATGTCGGTGCTCGTCGCGCTCCGGCGCGCGCCTCGTTGGCGTGTTGGTTGAACTCGCGCGTGCAGTGCAGGCAGTAGCGCGCGCAGATCGGATCGGTCGTGCAGTCGCCGCGCGCCACGAACGCGGCGGTCTTCGCGCGCTGGACGGACTGGGGCTCGTCGATGCGGCCGAGCGGCGCGCCGCCCTCGCGCAGGTAGACGGAGCACGGGTAGTAGTTCACGGCGTCGACCGTGCGTTCGGTGAGCGGGACGTAGCACCGCCACGTGCCGTCGGAATGCGGCCGCGCGCGGTCGAGACCGATGGAATCCGGGGCGAAGACGGTGCCGAGCTTGCGACGCAGGAGCGGAAAGCGCTCGTCCGGCAGCTCCGCGACGAGCGCGGCGAGCGCGCGCTCCACGGCGTCGCGCTCCGGGAAGTCGGCGAGGTCGCGCGCGCGATCGACCTCGGTGATCAGCTTCACGTCGTCCGCGCCGAGGTCGACGAGGAAGCGCACGATGCGCGGCAACCCGGCGCGGTTCGCGCGCGTCACGACGAGGTTGAAGATCAGGAAGAAGTCCGCGCCGTGCTTGCGGGCCCGCCCCAGCGCGCGCGCCGTACGGATGCTCTTCCGCCACATCCCGCGCCGCGCGGTGAGCAAGTCGCCCGTGCGCTCGTCCGCGGCGTCGATCGAGATCCGCAGCTCGTCGAGCCCCGCGTCGACGAGCTCGAGGTACCGCTCCGCGGGCAACGTGCCGTTCGACGTCAAGCTCGTGCGCGCGACGCCGCGTTCCTTCGCGCGGCGCGCCATCCGCGCGAGGTCGCGCACGGTGAGCGCCTCGCCGCCCGTGAAGTGCAGGTGCTCGATCGGCGTCGTGCCGTGCCCGGCGAGCAGCCGCTCGAAGTCGTCGTAGGCGAAGCTCTTCGCCTTCGCGGGCCCGCGCGGCGAGCTCCTCCGGCGTGCGTGCGATCGTCTTGCAGTACGGACACGCCAGGTTGCAGCGGTACGTCAGGAAGACGGTCACGCGGTGCAGCGGGTGGTCCGCGCCGACGCGCTCGGGCTCGTCGACGAGCTCGCCGAGGTCGGCGACGCGCGCCGCGAGCACGTCCTCGAACAGGAGGTCGGGCGCGCGACTGCGAGCGGGAGCGCGGTCGGCTGTGGGTGCGGCGTGCGTGGGGCTCACGGGGACCTCCCCGGCCCGCACGCGCGCGAACGCACGCTCGAAGACCGGCTTTCGGGCATCGGAAGTTCGCGCGCGGCGCTTGAGGGTGCTCCCGCGCCCTTCCCGGGTTCGAATGGAGTACGGAGCGACCGGTCGCTTGTCCGGCTCCTCTCGACCGCTAGACTCCGGCGTCCCCCATCACCGACAGGACCCGAGACTCATGAAGCTCCTCCACGCCGCGCTCCTCACCTTCGTGCTCGCTGCCCCGGCCGCGGCCGACGTCCTCCTCACGAAGTCCGTCCACACGGACGAGTTCACGACGCCGAACGGCGTGCAGCCTGCGAAGACCGAATCGCAGCTCGTCTGGCTCGCGAAGGACAAGGTCCGCGCCGAGATGGGGCCCGTCACGTACGTCGTGCGGCTCGACCAGCGCAAGCTGTTCCTCCTGCGGCCCGCGGAGAAGACCTTCAGCGCGATCGACCTGCCGGTGAACCTCGCCGCGCACGTGCCGAAGAGCGACGAGACGAAGTTCGAGCAGATGAAGTCGCGCCTCGCGCTCAGCGCCCTGGTCACGCCGACCGAGGAGACCGAGCGCGTGAAGGGCTGGGCCGCGAAGAAGTACAAGGTGCAGACCTCGATCCTCGACACGCCGTCCGACGAGACGATCTGGACGACGAAGGACATCGAGGTCGACTGGACGAGCTTCTGGGACGCGCAGGCGGCGCTGCGCAGCTTGCAGCCGGGCAGCGAGACCTTGATCCTCGAGATGCGCAAGCTCGACGGCATCGTGGTCAAGGCGGACCGCACGCGTACGACGGCCGCGGGCAAGCTCCACTCGCTCGAGGAGCTCGTCTCCGCCGAGCGGAAGGAAGCGCCCGAGGGCACCTACGAGGTCCCGAAGGACTACACGGAGAAGCCGTTCGACCCGATCGCCGAGCTGCGGCGCATGGTCGGCGCGCGGCCGGGCGCGGGTCCGGGCGACACGCCGGCGCCGGGCGAGAAGCCGGCCGACGAGAAGCGCGGCGAGCGTCGCCGCGGCGAGAAGGACGCGAACGGCGGCGGCGAGAAGCGCGGGGGCGAGCCCAAGCGCGGCGGTGACGCGAAGCAGGGCGGCTGAGCCCGCGCCGCGGTACGAAACGGCGACGAGCCGGTCGAGCACGCGCTCGACCGGCTCGTCGCGTTTCCGGCCACTGCGCACGTCGCGCTTCCCCCAGCGAGACGCCGGCGCCACCTGCGACGGGCGCGGGCGCGGCCTCCGCCGCAGGAGCACGCTCCCGCGCGGGCGCACGCGGCGGCGCAGGCGCACCCTGCGCAGCGAGCGCACGCTTCGGCGCAAGCCACCTTGCGCAGCGGGCGCACGCTTCGGCGCAGGCGCACCTTGCGTAGCGGGCGCAGACTCCGCCGCGGGCGCACGCTTCGGCGCGGCGGTCGCTCCGCCGCGGGCGCACTCGCCGCCGCGCGCTTGCCGCCGCCGCGCAGGCACGTCACGATCCGCGCGAGGTCACGCCGCATGCACACGATCCAGATGGCCCACCCGGGCAAGAACGCGCTCTCCACGGCCTTGATGACGTGGCTCGACGCGGAGCTCGACCGCGCCGGGAACGCGCCGATCCTCCTCACGGGCACGGACGACGCGTTCTGCGCCGGACTCGACTTGAAGGAGGTCGCGAGCCTCGACACCGCCGGCATGGAGCGCTTCCTGCGCCACATCGACCGCATCGCGATGCGCCTCTTCGATCACCCCGCGCCCGTCGTCGCGGCGATCAACGGCCACGCGATCGCGGGCGGCGCGGTCCTCGCGCTGTGCTGCGACTGGCGCGTCGCGACGACGAACCCGCGCACGCGCATCGGCGTGAACGAGGTGGCGCTCGGCGCGTGCTTCCCGCCGCGCATCCTGAAGATCGTCCTGCACCGGATCTCGGCGCACAACCGCGCGCGCGTGCTGCTCGGCGCGCACCTGTACCCGCCGGAAGAGGCGCGCGCGCTCGGCCTCGTCGACGAGCTCGCGGACGACGCGATCGCGGCGGCGACGAAGCGCCTCGGCGAGCTCTCCGCGCACCCGCGCGCGGCCTACGCGCACACGAAGGGGCTCCTGCGTCGCGGCGTGACGACGCTGGCGCCCGAGGACGAGCGCCGCTTCGCCGACGTCGAGCTCCCGCAGTGGCTCTCGAAGGACGTGAAGGCCAAGATCGATGCCGTGTTGAAGCGCTAGTCCAGCAGCGGCGCCGGCCGCGGCCGCGCAGTACGATGCGACGATGCCGACCGCGTCCTCCTGCATCGTCCTCGCGTTCTCCCTCGTCCTCGCCGCGCCGGCCGCGGTCGCGTCCCACGCCGCGCAAGACGCCAAGCCCGCCGCGCCCGCACTCCCCGACCGCGTCGCACCCGCGCGCTGGCTCGTGCTCTCCGCCGTCGACGCCGGCGGACGCCGTCCGTTCAACGCGAGCGCGCCGTTCGCGCGCTACCTGCTCGCGCTCGACGCGCCGGCGCCCGCCGCGGGCGAGGAGGTCACCGGCGACCTCGGCGAAAAGCGCGCGTGGACCGTGGTCGAGCCCGGCGCCGACGGCCGCGTCGGCGGCGACGCGGCGTGGGCGTTCACCACGATCGAATCGCCGACGGAGCGCGTGATGCTCGCGAACCTGCAGGGCGCCGGCCGCCTCTACGTGAACGGCGCGGGCTTCGCGGGCGACCTGTACGGCTACGGCTTCGGCGGCGTGCCGATCGCGCTGAAGGCGGGCTCGAACCGCGTCTTCGTCTCGGGCATCCGCGGCGGCTTCCGGCTCGAGCTCTCCGCGGTCGCGGACGCGATCGTCGTCGGCGACTGGGACGTGACGCGTCCGATGCTGCGCCGCGGCGAAGCCCCGGGCTTCCAGTTCGCCGCCGTGCCCGTGATGAACGCGACGAACGCTCCGGTGACGGTCGCGCTCGCGTCGTCGGCGTCGAAGACGTTCCAGTCCGGCACGTGTGGGACGACGAGCCTCCCGCCGCTCGGCATCGACAAGCCGATGATCGAAATGCAGCTCCTCGCGGCCGCGCCGAAGGACGGGGACAAGCTCGCCTTCCCGCTGACGGTGAACGGCAAGGAGCACCCGCTCGAGCTCGCCCTCGTCGACCCGGCCGCCGTGCGACGCCTGACGTTCCCCTCGCGCGTCGACGGCTCCGTCCAGGAGTGCAGCGTCCGGCCCGCGCTCGAGGCGACGAAGAACGTCGTGCTCACGCTGCACGGTGCCTCCGTCGATGCGTTCAACCAGGCCGCGTCCTACTCGGCGAAGAAGGACTTCCTCTTCGTCGCGCCGACGAACCGGCGTCCGTTCGGCTTCGACTGGCAGGACTGGGGGCGCGCGAACGCGTACGAGGCGCTCGCCGCCGGCATCCGCCCGACGAAGTCGGAGGACGTGAGCGTGTTCCTCACCGGCCACTCGATGGGTGGTCACGGGACGTGGCACCTCGCGGTGAACGACCAGTTCCGTTTCGTCGCGATCGCGCCGAGCGCGGGTTGGTCGGGCTTCGACAGCTACGGCGGCGGGAAGCGCGACGGTGAGCTCGCGGCGACGTGGCGCGGCGCGGACGGCGCGTCGGATACGCTCGCGCTCCTCCCGAACATCGTCAAGACGCCCGTGTACGTCCTGCACGGCAGCGCGGACGACAACGTGCCCGTATCCGAGGCCGAGCGCATGGCCGTCGCGCTGCGCGAGCTCGGCGCGCCGCCCGCGATGCACGTCCAGGACGGCGCGGGGCACTGGTGGGACGGCGACGCGGCGCCCGGCGCCGACTGCGTCGACTGGCCGGGCATCTTCGAGACCTTCCGCGCCGCGAAGCCGCGCGCCGTGAACACGGAGCTCGACGCGTGGAGCGCCGATCCGTCCGTGCAGTCCGTGCTCGGTTGGTGCGAACTGCTCCAGCCCGTCCGCTACGGCGAGCGCCTGCACGTGCGCTCGCGCTTCGACCGCGAGAAGCAGGAGCTCGTCGTCGAGACGGAGAACGTGCGCGCGTTCCGCATCCGCACGGCCCCGGACGGCTGGCGCGGCGGCGTGATCACGATCGACGGCACGCGCATGGAGCTCAAGGCGTGGGACTACTCCGCGCCGTTCCTGCGCACGGCGGACGGCTGGAAGGCCTCGGCGAAGGAAGTCGACCTCGCGCGCCAGAAGACACCCGAGTTCTCGGGACCCTTCAAGCGCGCGTTCGACCGCGGCTTCGTGCTCGTGTACGGCACGGCTGGCGACGAGCGCGAGGACGCCGAGCTCCTCGCCCGCGCGCGCTGCGATGCGGAGTCGTGGTGGTACCGCGCGAACGGCTCCGTGCGAGTCGTGCGCGACGACGACTTCGTCACGCACGGGCTCGGAACGTGGGTCTTCGGCGTCGAGCTCGAGGACTTCGTGCCCAACGTCGTCCTGTACGGCAACGCGGACACGAACTCGGCGTGGACGAAGGTTCTCGGCGCCGACACGACGATCGAAGCGCGCCGCGGCACGCTGCGCGTCGGCGAGCGCACTTGGAAGGGCGACGACCTCGCCGCGGTGTTCGTGCGGCCGCGCGTCGACAAGGAAGGACGCACCATCGCGCTCGTCGGCGCCTTCGCCGACACGGGCGTCCGCGGAGCGCGCCTCTCGTACGTGCTCGCCCCGTTCGCGTCGGGCGTCGGCTACCCCGACTACGCGGTGTTCGACGCGAACGTCCTCGCGAAGGGCGACGGTGGCGTGCTCGCCGCGGGCTTCTTCGACGCGGATTGGAAGCTCGACCCGCGCGCATTCGTGCGCGCGGCGCCGGACGCGAAGGCCGGGCGCTGACGCTTCGTTCGCGCGCGCCGGCCGCTAGCGCCCCCGCTCGAGCAGCTTCCGGTGCGCGGGGAGCCACGGGTGCGACGGCGCCCGGCGCTCCACCTGCGCGAGCATCGCGCGCGCTTCGTCGTCGCGACCGAGCTCGTGCAGCGCGCCGACGATGCCGAACGCGGGCGGCAGGAACTGCGGCTGGAGCTCGAGGGCGCGCCGGTAGAGCTCGAGCGCGCGCTCCGGTTCCTTCCGGCGGCGCAGCAGGTTGCCCAGGTTGTAGAGCGCCTCGTGGTGATCGGGCCAGAGGCGCAGCGCTTCGCCGTACTCGCGCTCCGCGCTCGGATCGTCGCCCTCCGCCGCGAGCTGCGCGCCGAGGTTGAAGCGCGCCTTCGCGCTGCGCGGCGCTTCGGCCACTTGCGCGCGGAAGAAGGTCGCCGGGTCGCGCCACACGGCGCTGCGCTGCCAGGATGCGGCGAGGTTCCAGACGACGAGCAGGCCCGCGGCGACGGAGGCGATGCCGCGCGCGCGGCGTTCGGGACCGCGTGCGTCCGCCGCCGAGCCCGAGCGCGCGAGGAGTCGGGCACCCTGCGCGCCCAGCGCCGCGATCGAAACGCCGAAGAGCGCGCACACGAAGAGCGACGGAGCGTACGCGAGGCGTTCGGCGCGCGGCGTGCCGATGACGAAGAGCACGTTGCTCGCCGGCGCGAAGAGCACGGCGTAACCGACGAGGCTCAGCGCGACGGCGCGCTGGCGCGGCCACGCACGCACCGCCCACGCGACGAGGCCGCCGAGCACGCCGAGGAAGAGGAGCACGCGGCCATCGCCGAGGCCGCGCGCGAGCTCGAGCTCCGCGTGGCTCGCGTCCGAGCGGAACCCGATCGGCACGCAAGCGAGGCGCAGGTAGTCGAGCTGCACGACGCACGCGGTGAGCACCCGCTCCCACGCGCTCGCCGCGACGAGCGGGTTGTCGACGAAGAACACGGCACCGTGCTCGCCGCGCAAGACCCACGCGCGCGCACCCAGGTACGCGACGAGCGCGCCGCCCGCGAGCGCGAGCCGCCCCCACGCGGGCCGCTCGCGCCGCACGACGACGTCGTGCAGACCCGCGAGGACGAGGAAGCCCGCCGCCGACTCCTTGCACGCGAGCGCGGCGAGGAAGCACGCCGCGGCGGCCCAGGGCGAGCTGCGACGCGTGTGGAGCAGTGCGAACGCGAGCCCGAAGCCGAGCGCGAGCGTTTCGGAGCGGCCCGTGACGGGCGCGAGGGCCTCGACGTGCAGCGCGAGCACCGCGAAGAGGCTCGCCGCGATCACCGCCGCGCCGCGACCGAGGCCGAGCGCGCGCAAGTAGAGGAGCACCAGCGCGCTCGCCGCGGCGTGGACGAGGGCGTTCGCCGCGTGGAACGCGCCCACCGATTCGAAGGCGAACCCCAGGCGCTCGTTCATCCAGCCTTGGACGGAGAGCGTCCAGCTCGCGAGCGGCCGATAGAGGCCGGTCCCCGGCTTGGCGACGCCCCACCACGTCTCGCCCCACGTTCCGGGGAAGCTCCACGGCGCGCGCAGCGCCGGGTTCTCGACGAGCACGCGATCGTCGTAGACGAGCTCGTTCCCGAGCATCCGGGCCTGCGCCGCGAGCGCGAGGACGACGACGAGCGCGAGCTCCTTCCAGCTCGTCCTCTCGACCGTGCGCTGCGTCTCGACCTCCACCGTTCCTCCGCGCGACGACGACGGCGCCCCGGCCCGGCGGCTCGCCGACGCCGGACCGTCGACCGATCCGCGCGGGAAGCCTAGCGTCCGCGCGCGCTTCGAACGACGTCAGCGGAAGAGGAACGGAAGGCCGTTCTCGCCGAAGCCGAGGCTCTTCGCACCGCCAGCGCGCTGCGCGTAGGTCGAGCTCGCGCTCGCGCGCACCGCCCACTGGCTCCTGCCGAGCCCGACCAGCGCGACGGCGTCGACCTCGTTCCAGCCGCTCGTGCGGTTCGTGTCGAGCACGAGGCGCAGGGTCTGCGTGCGGAAGGTGGTCGGCGCGAAGCGAATTTCGAGCGGCCCCGCGCCGCCCGAGTTCGCCTGGCCGCTCCACAGGACGACCCAGTCTCCGCTCGGGGTGCGAGCGCGCAGCTCCGCGACCGCGCCGGGCGTGCACACTTCGTGCACGTCGACGCCGCTGACGCGATCCGCGGAGGCGTACTCGAGCTGCAGCCACTGCAAGCCCATGTCGGGCTCGCGCGACGCCCACGCCTTCGGGTCGTCGCGCTTCGCGTCCGCGTCGGGCGCGCCGGTCGCCTGCATCGGCGACCAGCCGGGCACCGTCTTCTGTTCGTCGCGCGCGCCGCGCAGGACTTCGATCACTTGCGCGTCCGTCTCGACGCGCAGCCAGTCCTCGACGAACTGCTGGAACGGCGGCTCGGCGAACCCGCCAAGGCGCTTCGCGGCCTCGAGCCGCACGGGCTGCTCGCGCTGCGCGGCGCGCCGGAAGAACTCGAGCGCGGCCTCGAGGTCCGCTCCGTCGAGCAGCGCGACGAGCCGGCGCGCATCGACTTCGGTCCGCGCCGACTGGAGCAGGCGCACCAGCACCTGGTTGGAGCGCTCCCCCGCGATCGCGAGCAGCGCGCGCGCCGCGGCGTCGAGCACCGTCTGCGGCGCGAGCTGCCAGAGGAAGGCCTCGATGCGCGGCGAAGCGTCGAGGTCACCGATCCGCTTCCAGGCCGCGACGAGTTCGAGCGAGAGCGGCTCGTGCTCGCACGCGTGCAGCGTCCGGGCGAGGACGCCGAGCACGCGCGAGTCGCCAGCGAAGCGCGGCTTGCCGAGCATGTGAGCGAGCGCGATCCGCAGGCCGAGCGGGCGACTCGAATCGGCGACGAGCGCCGCGACGGGCTCGACGAGCTCCCCCACGTACGCGTCGACGATCAGGCGGAAGTACTCCGAGCCCTCGCCGTTCGCGTCGAACGAAGCGACGTATTGCTCGAGGAACCACGCGGCGTCGTGCTCGCGCGGCCCGTCCGGCGCCGGCACGTTCGCCGTCGAAGCTCGAGCGGGCTCGCGATCGGGCGCGCGGTCGAGGGTCGGCGCGGGGCGGCGTTCGAGCGACTCCATGCGGCGCGCGAGCTCGTCCACGCGCGCAGCGAGCGCTTCGATGCGCTCCGCGGTGGAGGGATCCACGTTCACGTTCGCGCCCGAAGCGTCGGCGCGCAGGGTGAAGACGAGCACGAAGGCCAGCGCGAGCAACGCCGCGCACGCGAGCACGATCGCCAAGGTCCGCATCGAGGCCTCCTCCGGCGCACGGGCGCCGCGCCCATGCTACGTGCGCCGCGCTCCGCGCCAATGCACGAGGGCGGCCCTTTCGGACCGCCCTCGGTTTGTCGAGCCGATCGGTGCTTTTCGCCCGATCAGCCGCGCATCAGAGGCTCGTGTCGCCGAGCACGCCGAGCGGCAGGAGGTCGCCGTTGGCCTGCACGCCGACCGCGAACGGCAGTTCGCCGCACGTCGAGCCGTCGATCTTCTCGATCAGCATCGCGAGGATCGCCGGATCCTGGAACTGGGCAGCCGTCGAGAAGGCGACGTTGCCGTCGAGGCGCATCCAGCCCGTCTCCGAGCCGTCCACTTCCTCGGCCGAGTTGTGACCCGTCGACTGGAGGAACCAATCGGCGAACACGTTCGAGATGCGGAGGAGGTCGACCTTCTTCCAGCACTTGAACTGGTACTGGGCCGAGAACACTTCTTCGTTGTCGTTGTAGACGAGGAAGTCGACGATCGCTTCGAACGCCGCGCCGCCCGTGAGGTTGATCAGGACGAGGCCCGAGCCGTTGTTGCCCGAGAGTTCCTTGCCGTGTCCGCCGCCGCCTTCCTGACCCACGAAGCGCGGGATCAGGATTTCGTCGGGGGCCTGCTCGTACTCGAGGCCGTTCAGGTCGCGGAGACCGTCGCTGTCGAGGTCCGTCACCGCGCCCGCGGCGAGCGCTTCGCCGGCCTTGAACACGAAGGGCGAGTACTCGTAGTCGTCTTCGCCGCCGCCGCCGACGACGTGCGCCGTGCCGATCAGGTGGTCATGCTTGATCGCGCGACCCTGGTTGTCCTTCGCGAACACCCAGAGGTAGCCCTTCTGGGCGTTCGGGTTGTCGAGGAGGGTGCTGACGGTCAGCGTGTCGTTCGGGGTCAGCGTGCGCGTGCGGTTCGTTTCGAGGCAGCCGTACGCGTTGATGTACACGTACTCGACCTTGATGCTCGAGGCCTGGGGGTCCGAGCTCTCGTTGGTGACGGTGATGAGCGTGTCAGAGCCACGAGCGTTGTCGTAGCAGGGGAAGAGGAGGAGGCTGCCGGCCTGGGCAACGCCAGCCTGAGCCGAGGCACCGAGGGCGAGGAAAGCCGCGCCCGCCAGCGCCGCGAAGGAGAAGGGACGGATCATGGACGTCTCTGTGGGATTGGGGATCGAGGAAGGGACGGTCCCGCTCCGCGGCCGGACAGGCGGGCCTGATTCCGGACGGGACCTAGAAAATCGTATTTCAGGTTCGGAGCCCGTGCGGAGAAGTCGTGCCGACTTCTCGCGTTTGTCGCGCGCTCGACGACGCCGGCGGTGGAGACGCTGCCGCCCGCGGAGCCCGCGCGAGTGACGACGCGCCTCGATCGCGGCGCGGTCCCGTGCCTCTCGCACGGCTCGCTCGCGACGGAGCCCCGCGCCTCGGCGGTGCTCGCTGCGCGGTCCGACGCACCGCAGCGACTCGGACGCCGCGGTCCGAGGCGGCTCCGCGGCTCGCTCGCGACGGGGCCGGCGCGCGGTCGCCGCAGGCTCACGGTCGGAATTCTCTTCCGTGCACCGCTGCGGTCGCCGCGCGCGCTGCGTATCTTCCCGCGGCATGTCGTCCGCCTCCCCCGCCGATCTCGCGCTCGTCATGAGCGGCGGCGGAGCCCGCGCGGCGTACCAGGTCGGGTTCCTCCGCTCGCTCGCGCGCCGGCACCCGGAGTTCGACCCGCCGATCATCACGGGCGTCTCCGCGGGCGCGAT
Source organism: Planctomycetota bacterium (assembly GCA_016714045.1). Taxonomy (GTDB): domain Bacteria; phylum Planctomycetota; class UBA1135; order UBA1135; genus JADJNY01. The sequence goes on from JADJNY010000006.1 coordinate 284,800, forward strand.
CAACGCCGCATCGCTCGCGGCCTTGCCCGGGACGTTCGCCGAGCGCGTCGAGAGCCTGGTCGAGCTCTGGAGCACGCTGACGACGGAACAAGTCTTCCATGTCGAGACCGGCGTGCTCGCCGCGAACGTCCTGCGCGCCGGGCTGAAGCTCGTGTCCGGCGGCATCGTGCGCGGCCCGAGCGTCCGCTCGATGGTCGACACGGCGCCGCTGCGACAACTGCTCGTGCGCACGACGAAGGCCGAGCCCGACGGGACGCTCCCGGGGATCGAACGCCGTCTCGACGCGGGCACGCTGCGCGCGGTCGCGATCACGGCGGCGAGCTACTCGACCGGGCAGTCGATCACGTTCGTGCAGGGCCGCGGCGTCGTCCCCTGGACGCGCGCGCAGCGCAAGTCGCGCGATGTGCGCCTCTCCGTCGAGCACGTCATGGCGTCGGCCTCGCTGCCGCTCTTCTTCCCCGCGGTCGCGCTCGACGGCGCGTGGTACGGAGACGGCGGCATGCGCCTCACGGCACCGCTCTCCCCGCCGTGCACCTCGGCGCGCGCAGGATCCTCGCGATCAGCACGCGGTACGCGCGCTCGCAGGAAGAGGCCGAACAGGCGTCCGTTGACGCCTACCCGCCGCCGGCGCAGATCCTCGGCCTGCTCTTCAACTCAGTCTTCCTCGATCAGTTCGACGCGGACGTGCAGGCGCTGGAGCGCATCAACGCGCTCCTCCGTCAGCGCGCGAGCGACCCGCTCGCGGACGCGGGCGCGGATCCGCGCGCGGACGGGCTCCGGCTGCTCTCGCTGTGCATGCTGCGCCCTTCGCGCGATCTCGGCCGCCTCGCGAACGAGCACGAGCCCAAGCTGCCGGGCGGCTTCCGCTTCCTGACGCGCGGCCTCGGCACGAAGGAGACGCGGTCCAACGACATGCTCAGCCTCGTCATGTTCCAGCCCGACTATCTGTCGCGGCTCGTCGAGCTGGGCGAGCGCGACGGCGAGCTCCGAGCGCGGGAGATCGACGCGTTCCTCGCGGACGAGTGACGCGCGAACGCAGCTGCGCGGACCGAACCGGCGCCGCAGCCGCGGCCGTCGAACGGCCGTAAAACGCCGCGGGGCGAGGGGCGCGGCTCTCCGGGCGACGCTACCCTGTGCCCCCCCCGCCCCGAGGTTCCGCGCATGTTCGAACCCCTCGTCCTCGCCGCGGCCGCGACTCTCGCCGCCGCTACCCAGGTCCCCGCCGATGCGCGCGCCGCCGCCGTCGACGCGCGGGCCGTCTCGGTCGCGCTCGCGCGCCTCGCGAGCGAACACCCGCAGATGGCGACCGTGCTCCCCGTCGCGGACTCGCGCGGCGGACGGAAGCTCGAGGTCCTCCGCCTCGCCGCGGGCGAGCGCGCGAAGGGCCGCCCCGCGATCCTCGTCGTCGCCAACCTCGAAGGACCGTGGGCGTGGACGACCGGACTCGTGCTCGACGAAGCGCGCGAGCTCGCCGCGCGCTACGCGACCGACGCGGCCGTGAAAGAGCTCCTCGACACGACGACGCTCTACCTCGTCCCCTGCGCGAACCCCGACGCCGCCGAAGCGCGCTTCGCGACACCGCTCGTCGAGGAGCGCGCCGGCGCTCCGTGGGCCGACGACGACCGCGACGGCCTCGCGGGCGAGGACGGGCCGTCCGACGTCGACGGCGACGGACGCGTGCTCTGGATGCGCAAGGCGGACCCCGAGGGCGAGTGGATCGCCGATCCCGCCGACGCGCGCGCGATGGTCAAGGCCGACCGCGCGAAGGGCGAGCGCGGCGCGTGGAAGCTGTTCGTCGAAGGACGCGACTCCGATGTGGACGAAAAGACGGGCGAAGACCCGCTCGCCGACGTCCAGGTCGGCCGCAACTTCCCCAACGGCTGGAAGGAGCACGCGCCCGAAGCCGGCCCCTGGCCGATGAGCGAGCCCGAGGCGCGCGGTCTCGCCGAGTTCCTCCTGACGCACAAGGACGTGCAGCTCGTCGTCGTGTACGGCGCGCAGGACAACCTGCTCGAGAAGCCGAAGACCGGCCCCGACGAAGGCGGCCGCGGCCGGCTCGCCGCGACGCCCGAGTCGGACGCGAAGCTCCTCGCGGAGCTCGGACGCCGCTACAAGGAGCTCACGAGCGCCAAGGCGAAGGGCGAGGGCGACGAGCACGGCACGTTCGCCGCGTGGTGCCAGCTCGAGCGCGGGCTCCCCGTGCTCTCGATCGCTCCGTGGTCGCTGCCCCTCGACGAAGAAGCGCCGAAGAAGGACGAGGCGCCCAAGGACGACGAGACGTCGAAGGACGCCGCGAAGAAGGACGCGCCGAAGAAGGACAAGGAGAAGCGCGAGCCCTCCGACGACGCGAAGCGCCTGCGCTGGATCGACGCGAAGAACGAGGGCGCGCGCTTCGTCGCGTGGAAACCGTTCCAGCACCCCGAGCTCGGCGCCGTCGAGATCGGCGGCTTCGCGCCGTACGCGCTGATCGAGCCGCCCGAGGGTGAGCGCGCCGCGATCGCGGACGGACAGCGCGCGTTCCTCGCGTCGCTCGGCGCCGCGCTGGCGCGCGTGAAGCTCGTCGACGCGCGCGCGAAGGACCTCGGCGGCGTGTGGAAGGTCGAGGTCGCGGTCGAGAACGCGTCCTACCTGCCGCTCCTCACCGCCGCGGGCCGTCGCACGAGCGCTCCGCGTCCGGCGCGCGTCGTGCTGCGCCTGCCGCCGAGCGCGACGCTCGTCGCGGGCGACAAACAGACGCTCGTGCGCGACCTCCCGGGGAGCGGCGGGCGCAAGGAGCTCACGTGGCTCGTGCTCGGCGCCGCGCCGAGCCAGATCCAGATCGAAGTGGACACCGACGCCGCCGGGACTGCCGTCGCGTCGCCCGTGATCGTCAAGTGAACGTGGAGCACCGCGCCGTGAAGCACCAACTCGCACCGACGATCGCCCTCGCGCTCACCACCGCCCTCGCCGTCGCGCAGAACGCGGCGCCGAACGACAAGCCCGCCGTCGCCGGCGCGGGCCCCGGTTTCCCCGGCACCGCCGTGGGCCACGTGCCCAAGGTCGAGATCGCGTGGAACCGCTTCTACGACTACCCCGACTTGCTCGCGCACTTCGACCGCGTCGAAGCGGCCTTCCCCACGTTCGTGCGGCACGAGGTGATCGGACACTCGGTCGAGAACCGCGAGCTGCGCGTCTACACCGTGACCGACCCGCGCACGGGCCCCGCGCACACGAAGCCCGCGATGTGGATCGACGGCAACGTGCACGGGAACGAAGTGCAGGGCGGCGAGGCCGCGCTCTACGCGCTGTGGTACCTGTGCGAGAACGCGGGCTCGAACGCCGAGGTCACGAAGCTGCTCGAGGACGCCACGTTCTACGTGCTCCCCGCGCAGAACCCCGACGGCCGCGCCCATTGGTTCGAAAAGGCGCACAACGCGCACAGCTCGCGAACGGGCGTCCTGCCGACGGACGACGACGACGACGGGCTCTTCGACGAGGACCCCGCGGACGACCTCGACGGCGACGGACAGATCGTGCAGATGCGCAAGTTCGTCCCCGGTCAGGGCACCCATCGCCAGGATCCCGACGAGCCGCGCCTGCTCGTACCGGTGCCGCCGAACGACGTCGGACGGCGCGGCGACTGGATCCTCCTCGGCGAGGAAGGCACCGACGACGACGGCGACGGCCGCATCAACGAGGACGACCCGGGCGGCTACGACGAACCGCGCGTGGCCGTCGTCGTGGGCGCCCGAGCACGTGCAGTTCGGCGCGGGGCCGTACCCGCTCTACTGGCCCGAGCCGCGCGCGATCGCGAGCTTCATCCAGGCGCACCCGAACATCGCGGCGGTGCAGTCCTTCCACAACGCGGGCGGCATGATCCTGCGCGGGCCGGGCACGGAGTCCTTCGGCGAGTACCCGAACGAAGACGTGCGCGTGTACGACGAGCTCGGCCGCACGGGCGAGGCGATGCTGCCCTTCTACAAGTACATGGTCATCTGGAAGGACCTGTACACGGTGTGGGGCGGGTTCGTGAACTGGACCTACGAGGGGCTCGGCATCGTGTCGTTCACAAACGAGCTCTGGAACGACGACCAGTACTTCCAGAGCGCTCCGAAGCCCGTCGAAGGCGGCGAGAAGGAGCGCCGGTGGTTCGACGACAAGCTGCTCCAGCGCGCGGGCTTCGTCGACTGGCATCCGTACGAGCACCCGCTCTACGGCAAGGTCGAGCTCGGCGGCTACCGGAAGGACGTCGGGCGCGTCCCGCCGACGTTCTTGATCGAGGAGATGCTGCACCGGAACGCGCTCTTCTGCCTGGAGCACGCGAAGGCGATGCCGAAGGTCGTGCTCGGCGAGGTCGTCGTCACGGAGCTCGGCGACGGCGTCAAGGCGATCGACCTCATCGCGCGCAACTTGCACGCGATCCCCACGCGCACGGCGATGGCGGCGCGCGCGAAGACGGGCGTGCCGGACACGTTCACGCTGCAGGGCAAGGGCTTGACCGTGCTCGCGGGCGGCGTGCGCAGCGATCGCTTCCGTCCGGAGCGCATCGAGCTGCAGGAGAAGAACCCCGAGCGGCTCCTACGCGAGCGCGGCGTCGGATCGCGGGGTGAGTTGCGCCTGCGGTGGCTCGTCCGCGGCAAGGCGGACAAGGCCGTCGTGACCTACGAAGGCGAGAAGGCGCGCAAGGTCGAGCTCGAGATCAAGCTCTGACGCTCGGGGCGCCGCCGCGCTCATGGCGTCGCCACGCGCTCGATCTCGCGCGGGGTCCACGCTTTCGTCGTCGCGTCCTGCGTGAGTTCGAAGCGCACGATCTGCTTCGCGCCGAAGCAGCGCACGCGGAGGCCGGGCTTCGCGCCGCCCTCCACGCTCACGATGCCGTTCGCGCCCGGGGCCGCGCGGCCGGGCTCGCCTTCGACGCGATCGTCGTCGACGGCGAAGCGCCACGTGCTGAGGCCGCTCCCATCGACGAGGTGGTATTGCGAACGGTAGAGCGTCGGCCGCTCGCCGCGCACCCACGCATGGACGAGCACGAGCCCAGTGCCCGCGACGGGCACGGCGCCCGCGCAGCCGAACGACGCCGGGCTGTCGGCGAGTCGCGGGCGCCATTCGACGGGTTTCCCCGTCGCGAGGCTCCACACGAGCCACACCTCGCCCTTCTGGGGCACCGACCAGGACCACGCTGCGATCCGCCGCTCGCCCTCGTCGACGAACCAGCCGCGGACGCGCTCGATGCACCCGGCGAAGTCGCGCCCCAAGCCTTCGCACGTGATGCGCTGGTCGAGCCGCGGCGTGCCGTCTGGCGCGAGAAAGACGACGTGTGCGCGGTCCTGGTCGCGCGCCGGCGTCTCACCGTAGCCGAGCCCCGCGACGCTGCCGTCGGAGAGCACGCGCACGTCCTCGAGCGCGCAGTCGAGACCGCGCTGCCAGCGGCGCGTCGTGCCCTCGAAGAGCTGGTAGGTCCCGCGACCGGTGAACGTGCAGGCGGGATCGGCGACGGTCGAGACCTCGGAGACGAGCGCGGCGTGCAGCCGGAATCGTCCGTCCGCCGACGCGACGTCGAACGCTCGCGTGTCGCGCTTCACGTAGCCCTGGGCGGCGAGGACGAGGACGAGGAACGAGGTGGTGCAGATCACGCGCTGAAGGTACGCGCCCGCTCCGTTCCCCGCGAGGGCTTCGTCAGCGCCGCTCGACGAGCGTGAGGTGCGCCTCCTGCACGATCGCGAGCCGTCCGCTCGCCGAATCGGCGTACACGTCGGCTCCGGGCCCCGTCCCGTCGATCCGAGACGTCGTGCTCGCACCGAGCGCCAGGACGTCGACACCGCGCGGCGTCGCTACGGCGAGTTCGTCGGCCGCGAGCCAAGCGACGGGCTCACCGGCGCTCTCCGTGGGGATCCGCAGCTCACCCGCGCGGCCTTCGGATGCGGACCAGACGTAGGCGAGCTCCACTTCGGAGTAGCTCGCGACGAAACGCTCGCCGTCGGGAGCCACGTGGAGCCGCGCGAAGTGGCCGTAGCACTCGTCCGGAGCCTCGAACGCGAGGAGCACGCGGCCGTCGGTGGCATCGCGCACCTCGACGAGGCCGGCGTGGCTCACGGTGACGAACTTGCGTCCATCCGCCGTCCACCCGAAGGACCGATGCCGCGCATCCTCGCTCATCGTCGCGGGCCCGCTCGACGTCTCGAACGAGAGCTTGCCCTGCTCGTCGAAGACGTGCACTCGATGGCCGTTGCGCACGGCGAGTCGTCGGCCGCTCGGATCGAAGTCGAGGAACTCGGGACTCGAGAGCGGGAGCGTCGCGCTCCACGCGGGCCGTTTGCTCGGGAGCTCGAGCACGCGCACCTGGAGGCTCGACGCCCGTCCGGCCGCCACGCGCACGCGATGCGGCCTCCGTCGGGGCTGAGCGCGAGCGGGGCGCCGGGCCGGCCGAGTTCGACCTCCTCTACGGCTCCACCGGCCAGCGTGACGCGCACGCGCCCCTCGATCCGTACGGCGTGGATGGGCGCCGAGGCCGCACGCGTCCATGGCGCGCGCGCGTGCACGACACCGCCGTCCACGCGCGACGCGACGCCGCCGAGCCACGCCACGGCAGCACTCGGCACGGGCTCTCCGACGAGCACGCCGGATGCGTCGAGCACTCGCGCCGCTCGTCGCGACGACACGAGGACGCCGACCGGACCGAACTGGACGTCCTGGATCGCGGCGCGGTGCGACCCGATCGCGAAGGGCGCTCCGACCTCGTCGAGCCCCGCGGAGAGAAGCCGTCCACCGTCGACGAACCAGGCGCGGGCATCGCGCACCTCGCACGGCACGTTGCGCCGATCGTACTCGTCGTAGATCCAGCTCGTCGTCGAGAGGATGCGGAGGAGGCGCGCGTCCTCGTGACACGAGAATCGCCCCTCGGAGTCGCGCAGGAGCGTGATCCGCTCGAAGACGCGCCCCTCCTGCGCCGCAACGGGGCCGAAGAGACGACGCTCTCGGTCGATGAGCGCATAGCGCCCTCCACCTTCGACGAGCACGCGTCCGTCGTCGTGTTTCAGCCCGCGCACGGGGCCCGCGAGGGCCTGGACGCGTGCGACGCGCTTCGCTCCGTCCCAGAACGCGACCGAGCCGTCTGCGTGCCCCGTCACGCGCTGCGCACCGAAGTCCACGAGCGCGCGCACGCCGCTCGCGAACCGGGCGCGCTCCTTCCCGTCGAGGCCGTACACGCGCACGACGCCCTGCACGGGGAACGCGACCTCGTCCGCGGTGACCGCGAGCTGATCGCCAGGACACGGGTTCGACTCGGGCTGTTGCTCGACCCAGTGGAAGCGCGCGAGCTCGGCGCCTCCATCGACCGCGTACCAGCCCAGGTCGAGTTCGTCCTCGCGTCGCCCGTCCGGCACTCGTCCCCCGACGCAACCGGACACGCGCGCGACGACGACCTGCCTCCCACCCGCGACGATGGCGAAACGACGCTCCGTGCACTGCGGACCGCGGCCGAGGATGCGCGTGCTCGACACGTGGAGCGACTGGAAGTCGGAAGGATGGAAGAGCGCGGCACCGCCCTCGTGGAGGTGGAGCTCCGCACCCTCGCGCCAGACACCGAGATCGCGGTCGCTCCGCTCCGTGCCCGGGCCGAGCGGGATCGTGCTCCAGCCCGTGAGCTCCTTCCCGTCCGTCGAACTCCACACCCGGAACGTGTCGGGGCGCCAGTGGGGCACGTGCGCCGCGAGGAGCTTCGAGTCGTCGCTGAAAGCGAGCAGCGCGCCGTGGTCTCCAGCACCGTCGTAGCGCGCGATCTCGGCCCGACGCTCGACGTCCCAAAGCACGACGCGGCCGTCCTCGCCCGCGGTCGCGGCGCGGGCACCGTCCGGGGACACGACGAAGCGCTCGACGTCGCCCGCGAGCGGCTCGCACTGGCCGACGACGCGCCAGGGGGACACCGCGGCGCCCGGTGCCTGGAGGACGAACGCCAAAACGAGGCCGAGCGAGATCGACATACTGGAACGAGCTACGAAGGGCGACTCGAGAGGAAGACAGCGCACGGCCGGTGTGCACGACCCCGTGCGGCGCGCGCCGATGGACGACCGATGCGCGGCGGCGTTAGCGCGAGTCCGCGAGGAATCTCACAGTCCGACGCTCCAGCTCGCGAAGAACGTGAAGTCGGGGCCCGACTCGGCGACGACGTCGTCCTCGAAGCCGACGATCAGCGTCGACGATGGGCCCGTGTCGAGCGCGAGCCCGACGTCGGCGGAGATCGTCTCCCGGTCGAGCTCCTTGATGCGGAAGTCGCGCGTCACGGGCGCGTTCACGATCAGACCGCCGAGCAGCGAGAGCGAGTCGTTCCAGCGGTACTCGAGCCCCCACTGCGCTCCGAGGTCGTCCTCCACGTCGACGCCGCTGCCGACGAAGGAGCTCGGACGGCGCGTGAAGACGTAGTCGACGGCGCCCGTCATCGTCCAACGGCCCCACGACTTCTCCGCGAGCACGCCTCCGCCCCAGTCGAGCGCTCCGTTGCCGAAGCCCTTCGATTCGGACCCGATCGGCAGGTCGGCGCCCACGCGCACGGCGACGGCGGGCGTCGAGCTCGTCTCGTCGACGACGGCGTGCGTCAGCACGACGGGCACGTCACCGATCGCGGGCTCGCCGCCTTCGAGGTGGTAGATCGAGCGGCCGTCCTTCTCGATCTCCATCTCGTACGTGAAGCGCTCGCGCTCGCCGCGTCCGCCGCCAGGGAACCCGAAGAAGTCGTGCCAGCTCTCGACGAAGCGGTCGAGGAAGCCGTTCGACGCGTACACGATGGGCAGCTCGACCTCGAGGTCCGTGCGCGGCCCGACGCCGTACGTGAGCGCGAAGCTCGTGCGCCAGAGCTCGCCGTCGAGCACGACGCGCTCGTCGCCGACGTCGCCGTTCTCGAAGATCGACGAGTACTCGCTCGTGATGCGCAGCGAGTGCGCGTCCTCCGCCTCCGTGCGCGCCGAGCGCGGACGGAAGGCGAGGAACGTGAGCTTGTTCGGCTGCTGAACGCGCGTCGGGATCGGCCCGCGCACCCTGGGCCGCGGCGCGTCCGAGTGCGACGCGACGAGCGCGCAGGCCGGCGTGACGAGGGCGATCGCGAGGAGCGGGAGCGCGCGCATGGGCGCGACGTTCTACCCGGACGGCGCGCGAGCGCGCCAGCACGTCGTGCGTGAAAGCGCCACGCGGCGCGAGAACGGACGCGCGCCGCGGGTGCGAGCTCGCGCGGCGGCCGTGGGAGCTCGCGCGCCGGACGCGGGCTCGCGCGCCAGGTGCACGCTTGCGGTGGGCGCGAGCTCAGGGGGCGTTTGCACGCTCGCGCGATTGGCTCCCGACCGCGCTCCGCGTCACAACGTCCAGGTGATCTCGAGCCCGTTCGTCGTGTTGAACGTCGACGGCGTGCAGAAGCTCGCGGCGTTGCGGTAGAGCGCTTGGTAGTGCCGCACGCCGGGCTGCGTCACCGCGCCGAGCGTCGAGATCGCCGCCGTGCTCCCCGCGCCGACCGACGCGCTCCCGCCCGCCGCGGCGACGGTGCGCAGGCGCACGAGCGCGCCGCCGAGACACAGGAGCCCGTCGCCGAAGACCAAGGCGACCGCGGCCGGCTGCGCCGCTTGCACGAAGCTCGTCGGCGCGTTCGTGGTCGTGCTCAGCGTGCGCAGCACGAGCGTGTCGCTGCCCAGGCTCGCGACGCCTTCGTCGCGCAGCGTCGCAGCGACGCCGAGCGAGTTGCGACAGCCCGCCTGCTCGAGCACGCCGCTCGCATTCCCGCACGGACACGCCGTCGAGCTGCCGTCGCCGAAGCAGAACGGCACGCCTTGCTCGTGCACGCGGCCGGCGAGCACCTGCGCGGCGCCCGTCGTGACGTCGGCAGACTGCCCGGCGAAGACGAAGTCCCCCGGTGAGGTCTGGAACACTGCGATCAAGCCCTGCCCCGCGGTGGCGGGCGCCGTCGTGCGGAACTCGCCGCGCGGAGAGCCGCTCGCGTCGTGACGCAGGAGCAGGCCCGGGCCCGTGGAGCTCGTCGACTCGCTGCCCGCCGCCGCGCTGTTGCCCGCCGCGTCGACGGCGATCGAGAAGAGCTGCACTTTCGGTCCGGGCGCAGCGCCGAAGACGCGCATCCACCGCTGCGCACCGCTCCCGTCGCAGCTGAAGACGATCCCGCGCGAGTACGGCGCCGCGGACTCGTCGACGCAGCCCACCGCGTAGACGTTCCCGGCGGCATCGAGCGCGACGTCGTTGACCTGCTGGTCCTCGTTCGTCCCGTCGTCGAACGTCTGCGACCACAGCTCGTTGCCGTTCGCGTCGTGACATCCGACCCACGCCTTCAACGTCGACGGCGCGGTGAGCGCGGCCCCCGCGACGACGATGCGCCCCGCGCCGTCGACCGCGACGCGCCGCCGGATCGGCGTGCGCATCGTCGCGACGGGCCGCGGCACGTTCCACAGCTGCACACCCGCAGCGTCGAAGCGCAGGAGCGAACCGTCGTTCGGCGTGACGCCCGAGTACGTGTCGAGCACGATGACGCCGCCGCCCGGATAGGGCGCGACGTCGAGGAACGGCAGGCTCCCCGGCAGCGCGACGTCGTTCACCACGACGCCCGCGTTCGAAACGACGAACAGGAAGGGCAGCGAGTAAGGGAACGTACCGCCGCCGCGCGCGGCGCCGACGACGAACGCGGTGCCGTTCGCGTCAAGGCACACGCGCTGACCCTGATCGTTGAGCGCCGTCGCGCGCGTCGCCGTCCACAGCACGTTGCCGTTCGTGTCGAGCCGCAAGAGGTTCAGGTCGTACGCGGGCGGCCCGACGACGGCCGAGCTCGACACGAGCAGGAGGACGTCGCCGGTCGCCGGGTCCTCGACGAGGTCGTTGACGAGGTCGTACCGGCCACCCGGCGCGAACGCGCGCGTCCAGAGCAGCGCTCCGTTCGCGTCGTACTCGACGAGCTCGACGGAGTACAGGGACGGCGCGGGGCCCGCGATCGAGCGGCCGACGAGGATCCCGCCCGCCGCCGTCGGCGCGCTCTTCGGCGCGTCGAGGCCGGCCGGCAGCGCTTGCTGCCAGACGGGGCGGAGCTCGGCGCCCGCGGAGCGAGCGGACACGACGAGGGAAGCGAGGAGGGCGAGGGAACGGAGCCGTGCGAGCATGGTGGGAAGACCTCAGCGCGTGCTAGCCGCGCTCCGCGAGCGGGTCACGGCCTTCCGCGCACCGCGAGCGATTCAAGGGAGCACGAGACGGAGCTCGCGGTCCTCGACGGGAACGTTCGTCGCCGTCGTTTCGCTCTCGGGCACGAGTTCGCGCTCACCGGCCTGCGCGCGGGGCCGCGTGCGCCAGGCGGTGAAGGACAGCGCGCGCCCTTCGGGCTGCACGATGCGCGTGCGCCCCCGGGCGTCGAGCGCGAGTTCGCGCGCCGTGACGCAGCCGTGCAGCCCCGCGACGTGGAGCCGCGCATCGGGCACGGCGGCGCCGCGCGCGTCGACGATGGCGACCGTGAGCGCGCGTTCGATCGGCTGGACGAGCTCGAGGTGCTCGAGGCCCGCCCGCGATTTCCACTCGAAGTCCGCCATCGTCACGCGCCCTTCGAGCGACGCGCGATCAGCCAGCGCGTCGACGTGGAGCCAGCACTCGCCGCGCTCGAAGCCGACGAGACGAAAGCCGCCGAGCGCGTCGGCCGGCACGCTCCACGCGATCGGCACGCCGCCCGCGCCGTTCGCGCCGATGCGCACGCCGACGACGGGCTCGCCGTATTTGTCGACGACGCGCCCCGCGATCACGAGGCTGAGCGGGAGGTCGAGCGCGAGCGCGTGCGTCTCGCCGCGCGCGAGCTCGATTGTCTTCGTGAAGTCCGCGCGCCCCGCGTTGTGCACGACGAGCTCCCACGCGCCGGGCTCGAGCCCCTCCGCCAAAAAACGGCCGTCTGGCGCGAGCTCGAGCGTGGCGGAGCGCCGCCCGTTCGCGACGCGCGCGTCCCCCACGACGGGCGCGGTCCGCCGCAGCTCGACGACCGCGGGCCCGATCGCGCGTCCTTCGACTTCGTGCACGACACCGCCGAGCGTCGCGGTCGCGATCTCCGCGGAGTGGGGCCGGGTCTCGATGAGCGAGGGATGTTGACACGCGGTCGCGAGCACGAGCAGCGCCGGGATCAGCGTGCGGAGGCACAACACGAACGCGCTCGGGAGTACGCGACGGGAAGCAGCGAGCATGCGCCGATCCTACACGCCTCGCGGCGATCGGTAACGCGCGCGACCTCGACCTCGCGCGTTCCGCGCCTCACCGCGGCCGATCCGGCACGCGCAGCACGAGCTCGTGCTCGGTGTCGCACGTCCAATCGAGCTCGAGGTCGATGAAACCCGGCGGTTCGACGCGCCGGCCGCGGGTCCGATCGGGATCGGGCTCCGTGCGCTCGACGAGCACGTGGTGGAGTTCCTTCTCGATGCAGCGCAGCACGAACCGTCCCTGCTCGTTCGTGCTCACGGTCGACTCGAAGCCCCCCGTCGCCCGGCGCGCGATCACGACAGCGTGCGCGAGCGGCTCACCGCGCGCGTCGAGCACGCGCCCCTTCGCGTACACGATCCTCCGCAGCCGCAGCTCGAGGTCGACCGCCCCCGCGGCGATGTCCCGCGCGACCGCCTGCTGCATTTCGACGCGACCGGGCTTCCCCGCGCCCCCGAGGTCCTGTGACGCCCACACGGTGTACGTCCCGGGCTGCAGCCCGCCGACCTCGAAGCGGCCGTCCGCCCAGCTCTTCCCCATCGCGCGCGCGCTCGACCATTCGTTCTGAACGCGCACGTCCGCGTTCGCGAGCGGCCCGCCGTCCGGCCCCAGCACGACGCCTCGGATCGACACGGTCGGCGCGAGCCGCACGTCGATGTCGACGAGCTCCGCCCCGGCAGGGACCTCGACCGTGAACGGAACCGGCGGGATCCTCTGCGGGACCTCGACCCGCAGTCCGAGGCGCCCCGGCGGAACGTCGAGCAGCACGTAGGCGCCCGACTCGTTCGTCTTCGCCGTGCGCACGAGCGTCTTCTCGCGCACGATCCCGTCCGCTGGCGCGTGGTCGTCGCGCGCGAGCTGCGCAGTGATCGTCGCGTTCGCGATCGGCGCGCCAAACTCGTCGAGAACGCGTCCCGCGATCGAACCGCTCGCCGCAAGCACGAGCTCGCCGAGGTCGACATCGTTCCGAGCGAGCTCGTCGGGCGTGAGCTCGACCGAGCACGCGCCACGGCCCTCGCCGTACGCGAGGACGCGCTGCGCGTCGCGCACGTTCAAGCCCGCGAGCACGAACCGCCCGTCGGGGTTTGTGCGGGTCACGCTCCATTCCAGCGTCGTGATCAGGAGCGGGAGCTTCGAGTTGATGCGCTCGGCGGCCGCGAACACGCCAGCGAGCGGACGGCGATCGGTGTCGAGGATGCGGCCGCGGATCACGCGTTCGGGCTCGAGGTCGAAGTCGAGCTGCGGGCTCTCGTCGTCGTTCGGCGCGAGCTGCGCGAGCGTTCCGTAGCCCGGCGCTCGTGCGCGCAAGGTCGCCATGGAACCCGAGACGATCCCGGCGAAGGTGTACGCGCCGGTGGCGTCGCCCGTCACGCTGCGCGGCAGGTTCTGCTGCGAGGGAATGTCGATCACAGCCCCCGCGATGCCCTTCCCCGTGCGCGCGTCGCGCACGAAGCCGCTTGCGCGGCGGCCGCGGCCCGCGGCGAAGGTCCGCACGACCTCGCCGCCTTCGACGAGGTCGACGCCGACGACGATCGGCGCGCCCTGCGGCGGGAAGAGGTAGAGCACGACCTTCGGCGCCGCGAGTCCGCGCAACACGTAAGCGCCATTCGCATCGGTGCGCACGCCGTAGCGCTCGCGGTACGCATCGAACGCCGGCGCCACGAGCGCGCCCTCGACCGGCGCTCCCGAGTCGAGCCACGTCACCTGCCCGCTCACGCTCGCGGGCGCGCCGAGGCGAAACACGTGCTCCATCCCCGCGACGAGATGCTCCGCGCGCAGCGGTACGCAGTCGGCGAGCGCCGCCAGCGCCTCGAACTCGCGGCGCGGTGGGACTTCGAAGTAGACGAAGCCGTCCGTGCCCGTCTCCTTCGTCTGCACGAGCTCGCGCGCGTCGCGCACTTCGCGCTCGGGGATGTCGGAGCCCTGCACCGGGTTGTGGCCGATCGTCACGAGGACGCCCGCGCGCGGCGCTTCGGTGAGGTCGATCACGCGCACCGTGAGGTGCGGCACCGTCGGTCGCGGATGCACGAGCGCCGCGGACGCACGCGGCGCGTCGGGCGTCGGTTCCTTCGGCTGCTGCGCGTCGGTCACGCTCACCGCGCGCGGCGCGGCGCTCGGTGGCTCGAGCGCTGGCGCGTTGGTAGCGAGCGCGTTCGCGCGCGCTCCGTCCTGCGAGTCCTGAGTCCACCACCACGCGACCGCCGCTGCTACGACGAGCGCGACGAGCGCCACCTGGACCTTCGCCGCCACGAGCACCGTCCCTCCCGCCGTCGCGGCGGATCCGCTGTCGAACGCGCGCGCGAACAGGAGCGCCCACGCGCGCCGATCGCCGCCGAAGTCGCGGTCGAGCCGCGCGCGCAGGATCGCGAGCGCGCGATCGAGCCGTGTGTTCACCGTCTTCACCGGCACGCCGAGGCGTCTTCCGATCGCGCGCGGCGGCAGGCCCTCGAACCAGCGCAACAGGATCGCGCTGCGGTACGGCTCCTCGAGCGCGTGCACGCACTCGACGACGCGCTTGTGGAGCTCGAAGCGCAGGGCGAGCTCGTCCGCGCCGGGCTGGGCCTCCGGGCGCGCGGCGACGCGCTCACGCTCGCCGCGGTGCTCGTCGGTGCGCCGGCGGTCGTGCGCGAGGTTGCGCACGATGCGGCCGAGGTACGCGCGCACGGTGCGCGGCTCGAGGTCGCCATGCGTGAGGCGCGCGGGCCGCTCGAGCACGCGCGTCCACGCGTCCTGCGCGAGCTCCTCCGCGACGCCGCGGTCACGCACGAGCGAACGGGCGAGGTCGTCGAGCCAGCGGCGCTCGCCGAGCAGCAGGTCGAGTTCCTTCACGGGTTCGGCCATCGGGGTCCGTGGACCCAGACGATGCGCGCCCCGAATCTACCTCGACTTCGTCCGTGCGCTCGCCCGAGCCCTCCCCACGACCCACCCCACCCGCCGCACGCGCGAGGACACCTCGACGCTCGGACGTCCTGGGATGGCAGGGAACTCCGCCGCGAGCCGGTCGCGGCGTGCCCGGGCGCCGTCGCCCGGCGAACTACACCGTCTTCTCGACGCGACCGGCGTGCTTCAGCGTCTTGAACTCGGGCTTGCGGACCAGGACCTGGTCGCGCCGCGCGAGCGGGCGCTTCTCCATCGCGTCGGCGAGGGAGATCCCGAGCGAGCGCGCTGCGGTGCGCGCGGCCTTGCGGTCAGCGTGCTCGCTGACGATCGTGCGCTCGAACATCGGCGAACCTTCGAGCGCGCCGTTCCAGCGCGCGTGGACGACGTGCCATTCGCTCGACGTGACGGCGGCCGCCTGGCTCTTGTGGGTGGTGTCGCGGATCAAGGGCGGGTCTCCGGGGTGCGGGACGTCGGGGCGGAGGAGACGCCGCCGGGCTTCGGCGCGCGGGAGGGCGCGATGCGCCCGGTGTATTCGCCGCGCTGCGCGGCGATGTGCGGGGGAGGCGGGATCGGCGCGGCGGGCTTCGCGGGAGCGGCCGGCGTCGCGGGCTGGGCGGAAGCAGCGGGTCCGGGCTGCGGCTCGTGCCGCTTCTGCTCGGCGCGCTCGCGCTTCTTCATCTCCTTGTCGCGCCGCTTGTCCTGCAATCGACGTTCGCGTTGACGCTTCTGGTTTGTATCCATGCACGATGCCTGTCGGCTGCTCGCCTCGATGGCCGGATCCTCGTGCCGAGCCGTGCAGGAAGAAGCGGGGCGTCGGCGCGGAACTCCACGAAGGAGCACCCGTCGAACGCGGCGTGAGACGGATTCTAGCACGCTGGGAGCGATCGCCCCGCGCCCATCACGGGGATATCGGGGCCGTAGGCCGCGCGACCGCGCGCGCGGGCTCTTAACGCGCCTCGACGAGCGCGAGCTCGATCACCGCGCTGCCCGCGCGCACGCCGCGGGCGCGCGCACGCAGCGGACTCCGTCCGTCGAGCGTGCGCACTTTGCCGTCTTTCAACCGCGAAGGGCAGGCCTCGAGCTCGACCGCCTCGTCATTTGGCACGCGCAGACGGAACGCGCCCGCGTCGTCCGTGTACGCGAAGTCGAGCTCCTTCCCCGCCGACGAGCGCACGGTGACGCCCGCGAACGCGACCGGCTTGCCGTCGCCGTCGACGACACGGCCGGCGACGAACGTCGCCGCGGCGAGCACGACCTGCACCTCGCCCGCGCCGGGCAGCACGCCCTCGCGCGTCGTCTCGGGCAGGACGCCCTCCATGCCCGGTGCAGGCCGAACGCGCAGGTGGAGCGCGCCGCGGCCGAGCCCCGCGAGCTCGAAGCGTCCGTCCGCGTCGGTCGACGCGCTCGACACGACCGACGGCGCGACGGCTTCGACGCGCGCGTGGGCGGCGGGGCGGAGTTCGGGATCGAGCACCTGTCCGCGCAACGTCGTCGTGCGCGGGACGATCAAGCGCACGGGGGCGACGGCCTCGGCGCCGAGGGACACGGTCATCCGTGTTTCGCGGTCGGTGTTGGTCTTGCGAACGGAGCCATCCTCTTCGAACTCGTCGGCCCCGTGGAGGATATCGAGGCTCGACGCCCCGGTCGGTGGGGTCGCCGCGCCGGACGCGAGGAGCTCGCCACGCGCGTCGGTCCGAACGCTGACGCGATACGGCCCAGGCATCAGCCCGGCGAACGAGAACGCGCCGGAGGCATCCGTCTGCGTGCGCTGCGGGTTCGGGACGACCTCCGACTTCGAGCGCGGGAGCATCGGCGCGACGCCGTCGCTCCACAGCTCGACCGTGATGCCGCCGAACGGATCCGCGCTCGCGAGCGGCTCGCCCTTCCACAGGCGCACGACGCTGCCGCGCAGCTCGAACGGATCGCCGAGCACGACGTCGCCGAAGTCGACGTCCTTCGCCGCCGACGTGGCGCTGGGCTCGTCGCGCACGGCAATGCCATGCTCGAGCGAGCGCGCGAAAAGGCGTACGGCGGTGCGCGCGTCGAGGTCGGCTACGTGAAAGCGTCCGTCCGCGTCGGTCGCGGCCTCCTTCAGGGTCGCCGACCAGCTGCCGGGATTGTCGTCGGGCAGAAGGGAATCGGACGGCACGCCGCGGAGGCACGCGACCACGACCTGCGCGTTCGCGACGGGCCGCCTCGCGCGATCGAGCACGCGCCCGTGCGCCGTGCGGTTCGCGTCGAGCTCGACCACGCAGTCCGCGCGACCCGACGACACGTCGTCGATCGTCGCGACTCCGACTCCGTAGCCGGTCGCGCTCACGAGCACGTTGCAGGAGCGCGGCGCGCGCTCGACGACGAGCTCGAAGCGTCCGTCGGGGCCGGTGAGCACGGGCGCGCTCGCGGCGCCGATCCCCGTCGCCTTCGCGGCTCCTGTTCCGGGCGCGCGCACCGCTCCGTCGGGCCGGGAGGTGACGGACTTCGTGCCGTCGGCCCGCGTGACCGTCACGCCGCCCGCGCCGTCGCTCGAGAGCGTCGTCCCACCGATGTTCATCGGCTCGCGCTCGAGCTCCGCGAGGAAGCGCTGGAACTCCTGCTGATGGGCCTGGGAGCGGAACTCGGGCCCCTTTCCGCCCGCGCTCGTTCGCTCGGCGCCCCAGAGCCGCGCGCGCACGAGCGCTCCGGGCACGGGCCGTCCCGTGCCGCGCTCGCGCACGATGCCCGTGACCAGCGTGTGCGCGTCGTCGGGCGCCGCGAGGATCGGCGCGGCGGAGGCCGGTGCCGCGCCCGCGCGCTCCACCGCCTCCGCGTCGAGCGGCGCTTCGAGCGGCGCGGCCTCGCCCGCGCGGTCGGGCTCCGTATCGCTCGCGAGCACGGCCGGCGGGCGCTCGAGCTCCGCCATGGCGCCGTCGGTCGGGCTCCAATGCGCGACGCGCGCGACGAGGAGGGCGAGCGCCGCGAGGCACGCGAGCAGGACGATCACGGGGAGCGCGGGACGGCGCATGGGGCGGCCTACGCGAGCACGATCGGGCGTGCGAGCGGGACCTCGGGAATCCTAGCGCGAGTCGCGGTCCCGCGGCCCAAACCGCCGCCCCTGCGCGCGACGCTGCGCTCCGCGTCCCCTAGAATCCGCCGCGCATGACCGGTCCGATCGGCCCCAAGCCGCCGCGCGACGCGAGGAAGCTACTCCTCGTCGTCGCGTCGCTCCTCGTCGCGCTCGCCGGCGCCGAGGTCCTCCTGCGGTTCTTCCACCCGGTCGACTACCGCCGCCCCATCGCGCGTCCGCCGGGCCACGTGTGGATGGACGTCGTCCACCAGCCTTCGACGACGCCGGGCCTCACCTACGAGCTCCGCCCCGGCGCGATCGGCGAGGCGAAGGACGCGAAGGGCGGCCGCGTCGTCGTCAACGCGCGCGGGATGCGCGGGCCGGAGCTCGTCGAGCCGAAGGGCGCGCGCACGCTGCGCGTCGCGGTGCTCGGCGACTCCGTCGCGTTCGGCTTCGGCGTCGAGCAGGACCAGCTGTTCAGCGCGCGCCTCGCGGCGAAGCTCGGCGCGCTCGAGGACCGCGCGCACGACTACGAGGTGCTCAACTTCGCCGTCACGGGCTACAGCTCGCGCGAGGAGGCCGTCGTGCTCGAAGCGAAGGCGCTCCCGCTCGCGCCGGACGTGATCGTCGTCGCGTACTACCTGAACGACCCCGACTTCGGCCCCGTCAACGCGCTGCGCATGGCGTTCCACCCGACGGAAGCGTGGGAGCGCTCGGAGCTCCTGCGCTTCCTCGCGCAGAAGGCGCACCAGCTGGAGCTCGCGCGGAACGGCGGCGACTACTACCGCTGGCTGCACGCGCCCGACACGGACGAATGGAAGAGCGTGCCGCAGGCGTTCGCGCGCATGCATTCGCTCGCGGCCGCGAAGCAGCTGCACGTCGTGCTCGCGATCTTCCCGACGTTCGCGCTCGACGTCGAGCGCGGGAAGGAGCGCACGGTCTTCGCGACGTGGGACGAGTACGGCTACGCGCCGCTGCACGCGCAGGTGCGCAAGGCCGCGGAACAGGAGTCGTTCACCGTGCTCGACGTGCTCGACGTCTTCCGCGCGTCGGGCAAGACGCCACGCGAGCTCGCGCGCGACCCCGACCACCCGAACGCGCTCGGCCACGACCTCGCGGCGGACGCGCTGGGGAAGCTCCTGCTCGAGCGGCACGCGGAGTTCTTCGGGAGCGAACGATGAGCGCCCATCGCGAACCGGTCGCGGCGCCGCGCGCGCGCGTTGCACGAGCGGTCACGCGCGCTCGCGTTGCACGGGAGGCCGCGCGCGCTAGCACTGCACGAGCGGCCGCTCGCACTCGCCTTGCACGATCGGCTGCGCGCACTCGCGCCACGCAAGCGGCCGCCGCGCGCGCGCGCGCCACGCAAACGGCGGGCGAGACGCGCGCGCGGCGCGCGGCGCGGGAGCGCGCGCGATGAGCCTCCTCCCCCGCTCGAAGCCGCTGCGCGCGCTCGTGATCTCGTGCGCTTCGTTCGTCCTCGCGCTCGGCGCCGCCGAGCTCTACCTGCGCATCGCCGCGCCCGTGCGGTACCGCGCGCCGCTCGACGCGTCGACCGACACGGACTGGCGCACGCTCGTGCACCGCCGTTCCGAGGTCCCCGGGCTCCTCTACGAGCTCGCGCCGAACGTCGCCAAGGACGTGCGCGGCATGCACGTCGAGACGAACGCGCTCGGGCTGCGCGGGCGCATGCCGGAGATGCCGAAGCCCGCGAACATGTTCCGCATCGCGGCAATCGGCGACTCCGTGACGTTCGGGTTCTCCGTCGCGGCGGAGGAGGCCTGGTCGACCGTGCTCGAGACACGGCTCGCCGAGACCGCCGCCCAAGGCGCGCCGCGCGTCGAGGTGGTCAACTTCGGCGTCGGCGGCTACTGCACGCGCGACGAAGCGCTCGTGCTCGAGCACAAGGCGCTGCCGCTCGCGCCCGACCTCGTGATCGTCGCGTACTTCCTGAACGATCCCGACTACGAGCCGCAACTGCAGCCGCTCCACCGCTACTTCCGCGGCTCGCTGTGGTGGGAGCACTCGCACGTCGCGCGCCTCGTCGCACGCTGGCGCTTCGATCGCGAGCGCGCGGCCGCGGGCGACGACCTCTACCGCTGGTACCACGCGCCCGATTCCGAGCGCTGGAAAAGCGTGCTCGATGCGTTCGACGCGATGCAGTCGAGCGTGGATGCGGCGGGCATCCCGCTCGTGCTCGTCGTGTTCCCGTGTTACCGCGGGTTCCCAGGCTTCGACCACTACCGATGGACGGAGCTGCACGAGCGCGTGCTCGCCGCGGCGAAGGCGCGCGGGTTCGTCACGCTCGACCTCCTTCCGACGTTCGCGGCGAGCGAACGCACGCAAGAAGAGCTCAGCGCCGACCCCGAACATCCGAGCGCCCTCGGTCACGCCCTCGCGGCGCGCGCGATCGCGGAGCGCGTGGCGGAGTTCGTCCGGGTGCGCTGAACTCCTACGTTCGAGAGCAAGCGAGTCGCGCGCACAGTCTCGCCGTTCGACCTGCTCGTTGCCGAGCTACTACGTTCGATCGTGCTCGCGCCCCGCGCACATTCTCACCGTTCGCCGATTGAGCCCCGCACAAGCCCGGGCCGGTTCTCCGGTCCGGGCTTGTGCGGGGTCCGGAGTGCAAAACTGCCGAGGTGTTCCGCTGCGCCTCTTTCCCCCGCATCGTCTCAGCTGGCAGTGGCGTCCCGATCGACACGAGTCCCCCCATCGGGTTGCGGACGCCAGCCCGCGCCATGACCGCGCCCCTTCCACGACTCGCCCGCACACGCCGCCGCCGGTGCTCGCGGATCAGGGCCGCGCGACGAGCAGCCCGTGACCGCCGGCCGCGCCCGCCCGTCTCCGCCCGAGCCGACCCGCACGCCGCGCTCGGGCGCCTTCGTCGCACGCGACGCTCCGGGTCGGCCGCAGGACCTTCCGGGTTCTTCGAAACCCCACGGCACCGGCGTGGGGAAGGAGCGCGCCCCATCGAGGCCTCCATCCCAAAGACGCGCCCGTGATCCGACGTCGCTACACTCTCCGGCCCGTGAATCCGCTGCGCTGCCGCGCGCTCGCGCGGCACCTCGATTCACGCCGCCCCCACACCGAGACCGTGCAGCCCGAGTCCCACGAGCTCTCGCCCTTCTCCCCCGCCGAGGACCTCGAGCTCGCCCGAAGCGCGGGCGCGCGCGATCCGTCGGCCGTCGACCGCCTGATCGATCGCCTCGGCTGCCTGCCGGTGCTCATGCGCGCGCGGCACGCGCGGATGGGCTCGCCGCTCTCCTACGACGAGTTCGACGACGCCCTCCAGGAAGCGCTGATCGCCATCTGGTCGAAGCTGGACGAGTACGATGGGCGCGTTCGGATCGAGGTCTGGGCCTACGGTTTCGGCGTGATCCAGCTCCATCGCGTCGTGGAACGGCGCCGGCGCCGGCGCTTCGAGTTCCTGGGCGACGACGACGAGCGCTCGATCCCCGCGCGCGAGGAGAGCGAGCTCGAAGAGCCGGCGGCCTGGGCCAAGGCCGAACGGGTCCTGGCGGCGGACGACCTCGAGATCCTGCGACTGAAGCACTTCGAGGACCTGACCTTCGAGGAGATCGGTGCTCGAATCGGTCTCGGAACGAGCACGGTGAAGACGCGCTACTACCGCGGGCTCGCGCGACTGCGGCAAGGACGCATGGGAGAGGAAGCGTGAGCCAGCGACGGGACGACGAACAGCTGCTCGAGGCGCTCTTGTGCGGCGAGCTCGCAGAGGACGATCCGCGCGTGCACGCGGCCTTCGAGCGCGACCCGGCACTGCGCCTGGAGTACCGCGAGCTGCGCTCAGAAGGGGCCGAGCTCGAGCGCGAGTTCGCCTCCGTCGAGCGGGAGCTCGCCGCGCGGCTCGAAGAGATCGAGCCCGAGGACCGCGAAGTCGTCCGACGCGCGCTCCGCGCGCGAGACGATCGCGCACGCGCCGTCGGACCGGACGGGGCCACGGGGAACGGCGCAGGCGCGGCACGGCGCGACGGGGGCGACGCGACGCGCGTAAGCCACGGTGCCGCGCGCCCAACGCGCCGCGGGTGGCTCCTCGTCGCGGCGTCGATCGCGCTGATCTCGATCGTGGGGTACTTCGCGACGCGTTCGACGAAGCACGACGAGGGCTCGCTCGGATGGACGAGCCCCCTCGTCGTCGAGGCGCAGGGAGCCGGGTTCGTGCTCGTGCTCGGCACGCCGCCCGCCGACGGTGACTTCCTCGTCCGCGTATACTCCGCGACGGCGGACGGAGAGCGCCGCCGCCTCCACGAGGCTACGACCACGCTGGAGCGATGGGAACTTCCCCTGGAGTTGGCACGGAGGACGAGCTCGGGCGAGCGCCTCGAAGTGGTCGTCCAAGCGCGCGAGAGCTCGGGCCCCGTCGGCGCCGCGCGGCGGGTCTTCGTGCCGTAGCGGTCCTCGCGGTCGCGTGCTTCGTCGGCGCGCCGCGGGCGTTCGCGGGCGCGACGCACGCGCGCCAGGACACCGAGTTCGCCGCCGCCTTCGAGGGCGAGTACCTCCCCCTCGTGCGCGCGATCGAAGCCGAGGCGAACGGCGGCGCCGCGGGGCCGAAGCCGGCCGAGCTTCAGCGCGTCCACGAGCTCACCTGCCTGTGGTGGTCGGATCCGACGACCCGGGCGGCCCTCGACCCCGTGGCCCCGGGCGCGCTCAAGAGCTTGTACGCGTTGCTCCCGCGGCACAGCGACGCGGACCTCGCCACGATCGGAGGGCACGCGCTGTGGCTCGCGCGCACGCTGAAGGACTCCGGCCGGCTCGCGGACGCGCGGAGCGTGCTCGAACCCGCGCTCCCGGCGCTCGCGGGACCGCGCCTCGTCGGCGTGTCGCTGCTGATCGAAGCCGCGGAGGTCGACCGGCTCGTGGATCGTTGGACTTCGGCGCTCGAGCGGCTCGATCGAGCGGAGACGTTCGCGCGCGGCGCGCTCCAACCCGAACCTTCCGAGGAGGATCGCCGCGGACTGCGGTTCGCGATCGAGTTCGGCCGAGCCTCGACCCTGCTCGAGATGGGGCTCGGCGATCGCGCACAAGCTCCGATCGCGGAGCTCGAACGGCTCGCGCGCGAGTCGGAGCTCCCACTGCGCCGAGCCGACGCCGTGTGGATGAGCGTCCGCGCCACGAACGCCGCGCAGCGCTTCGACGCGTCGATTCAGCGCATCGAGGCCTTCCTGCGCTCGTCCGACGGAGTCGAGCTCACGGCGCTCGAGACCGGCCCCGGCGCCGCGCGCATCGCGTCCCTCCTCGTGCGCGGCTCGATCGCGGCGGTCGAACTCGAAGCCCATGGGAAGCCCGTGGCGGAGCCCGCGCACGCGTGGCTCGACGCGGTCCTCGAGCGGCCCGAGCTAGCGGCGGGCGAGCGCGCGCTCGCGCTCGTCGTGCGCGCGCGCCGGAGCCTCGACCGCGGCGAGTTCGAGCGCGCGCGCGCCGACCTCGGGCTCGCCGGCGATTCCGTCGTCGCGCGCGCCGGAGTCGCAGGCGACGAGCGGCTCCTCTCGATCCGCACGCTCTCCCTGCGCCTCGCGCTCGAGGCGCGCGAAGGGCGCGAGGCGACCCTGCGAGCCGCGGAAGCCCTCGAGGGCGAGCTCGCGGGCTGGATGGCGCGCTGGCGCGAGCAGCAGGTCCGGCGCGGCGGCCTGGGCGCGCTGCAGTTCCGCGAACGACGCGAGGCCGTGAGCGAGCTCTTGCGTGCCCGGGTCGCGCTCGGCGGACCGCTCCAGGGCGCGCGCCGCGCGTTGGAGCTCGTGCTCGACGTCCAGGCGCTCGGTTCGGTCGCCCGCTCGCTCAGCGCGAGCCAGTTCGACGCGGACACGGTGCTGCGGGAGCTCGCGAGCGCGGAAGGCCGCGGGTTCCTCGTCTTCTTCGCCGCTCGCGACCGCACGCACGTCCTCGCCCTCGACGCCTCCGGAATCAGCCACCACGCGTTCGAGATCGCGGGCGAGCGCCTCGACGAACTGCGAGGCGAACTCGTCGCGGCGATCGCCGAGGAACGGCTTGCGCCCGCCGCAACTCCCTCGGCCGCGTTCGAAGAAGCGCGCGCGGCGCTGTCGCGCGAGCTGTTCCCGGCCGAGCTCGTCGAACGCACGCGCGCCTGGTCCACGCTCGTGGTCGTCGGCCTCGATTCGCTCGGCTACGTGCCCTTCGAGCTCCTCGACGGACGCGACGGGTGCTGGATCGGGGAGTCGTCGCGCCTCGCCTACTTGCCCTCGCTGCCCGTCGGCGTCGCGCTCGCGCGGCGCGGCGCGAGCCCGCTCGGGACCGCGCCGCCGCGCGCCGTCGCGACGGTCTGCGTGGCCCCCGAGGGTGTGCGTCCCGAGTTCACGCGCGATCTCGAGCCGCTCACCTTCGCCAACGACGAGGAACGGGCGCTGCGCGCATCGCTCGCCGAGAGCGAGCTCAGTCTCTACTTGCAGGACGAAGCGACGTGGTCCGCGTGGAGCGGAGCGGTCGCGCGCGGAGCCGACTACGGACTGATCCTCGCCCACGGCGTGCGCGACGAGACGCGCGAGGAGCCCGAGTGCATCGTCCTCGCCGGAGGTGAACCGGTCGGTCCCGCGGAGTTCGAAGCGCGCGTCGGGGCGCTCCCGAACCTGCTCGTGCTCGCTTCGTGCAGCGCGGGCCGCGGACGTCTCCGCCGCGGCGACGACGGACGCAACCAGCTCGTCGGCGCCGCGCTGGCCGGGGGCGCGCGCACCGTGGTCGCGCCGCAGGTCGCCGTCGACTACCGCTACTCGCTCGAGCTCGTCGCGGCCCTCCACGAGGCGCTCCTGCGCGAGGGCGCGACGCCGTTGGAGGCGCTGCGCACGGCTCGCTCGCGGGCGCCGCGAACCGCGCGCGCGCTGGCGTACGAGCCCTACCTCTGGCACCTCACGGGCCTCGGCGACGTCCCCATCGCCCGGCGCGGCGCGAATCCGGCGCACGCCCCTGTGCCGAAACCGACCTCAGGGCCCGCAGCGTGGGTCGCCGTCGTCGGAACCGCGTTCCTCGCCGGAGCACTGCTCATCGTGCTCGCGAGAAAGCGAGCGAGCGAGCGCTCGTGAGAGCGCTCGCTCGGTTCGAAGCACGTCGAGTCCCGCGCGCTCACCCGCGCGGCGTGGGCCGTCCACTCGCTCCGCCGCCCGGCGGGATGGCGCCGCCGGCGCTGCCCGTCGTGCTCCCGTCGCCGCCGCTGCCCCCGACCGGAGGCTCGACCCCGAGCTGCAAGTTGTGGCGCGCGAAATAGGTCTCGACGACGTCCTCCGCGTAGCCCCACAACGTGAGCGCGGACGGGTGGTACTTCGTGATCGACGCGCCGGTCTTCGTGATCGTCGACGCGTGGAGGTGCAGGCCGACGAACTGAGTGTCGAGCAGGACCGGAGTACGGAGCGTCAGGGTGCAACCAACTTGTGTCGAGCCGGCGAGCGCGAACTCGACCCGGCCCGCGCGGATGGCCGACGTCGTGAACGGCGCGAGCGCGTCGTGCTCGATCCAAGCCTGTACGAGGCCGTGGGTCGGGGCCGGAGCGGACATCTGCGCGAGCCCGGCAGGCGGCGTGAAGACGAGGTCGATCTGGTACTCGTGCTCGGCGCCGACGGGCCCGACGTAGGAGAAGGACTCCTTGACGTGGGTCAGGCTCGGGGCGCGCCCCGTCGCGATCGCGGAGCGATGGACGCGCGTGCCGTGGCGCGCGCGCGAGTGGCTCGGATCCGTGGGCGAACCGACCCACAGGACGTCCTGATCACCGTCTCCGTCGAGGTCGACGACCGCGGCCGCGGCCGCCGCGAACGCGGGGAACTCCCCGTCGGACGCGCCGAGCACCCACCCGAGCCCCGTGGAGGACTCGAAGGCGGTCGCCCCGCCCGTCCGGCGGAGGAGGCGCGCCTTCGCGTTGGAACTCGACGCGAGCACGAGGTCGCCGAGCCCGTCGCCGTCGTAGTCGCCGCTCGTCGTCGCGCTCGCGTTCGCCTGCGGGTCGAGGAGCCCGCCGACCTGCGACCAGGAGGCGTGACCCGAGTTGAAGGCGAAGACCTGGAAGGTCTGGCTGTCCGAGCGCCACGTGTAGACGCAGGCCAGGTCGCGCTGCGCCGGGTTCGTGCTCCCCGCGATCCCGCGGGAGACGGACAGACCTCGGCGCGCCCCCGCGGGGAACGCATCGTCCGCGGGCAGCACGTTCGAGTTCATGTACCCGAGGTACGTCCCATCCCAGGCGAGCAGGAGCAGGTGCGGCCCGCTCATCGCGAGCAGTTCAGGAGCACCCGCACCGTCGAAGTCGAAGCCGAGGACCTCGGTCGTGCCCGGGATGACCGCGACCGACGGCTGGTCGGTGAACGTCGAGCCGTTCCATTCGAGGCGGAGCAGGGTGCTCCCCGCTGCGTTCGCGGCGAAGACGTGCGTCGAACCGCCCGGCCGAGCGACCGACCAGACACGCGTGGCGGACTTCCAATCCGACGTCGAGCGCACGTTGGAGACGTTGCGGACCTCGCCCGAGGCTGCGGTGCCTGTGTACTGGATGAGGTCGAGCCCCGTGTCCGGGTCGAGCACCAGCACGGCGTCCCGGCCCGCCGGTCCCGCTCCCACGAGCAGGGTCGCGTCGCGGCAGTCGTGCGCCACGACGTCGACGAGGTCGAACGAACCGAGGTTGGGCAGGAGGCAGGCGTCCGTGACCGCGTCGCTCGTCCGCATCACGAGGACGTCGGGCTGGTCGTCCGCGAGCACTCGCCCCGCCTGCATCCGCCCGAACCCGAGGGGCACCGGCGCGGGGAAGGAGGGGAAGCCGGACTCCCAATCCGTCTCGGGCCACGAGAGGAGGTAGCTGGACTCGGACGTGACGGAGCCGGTCTGGGCCGCGGCCGGAAGAGAGAAGGCCACGGATGCGGCCAGGGTCGAAAGCACGAATCGATGCATGAGTAGGTCGGTTCCGCGAGGGTAGGCGTGGAGAGGGTTCGACGTTCGCGGTCCGAGGCTCCTCCCCACAGACCCGCAAGGTAGTCGCGGAAAACTCGAATTTCTCCGTCCGCGGGCGGACGCGCACAACCCCATGCGTGTCGACTCGCGGCGGTCGGGAGCGCAAGTGCCGGATGGGACGACCCAGGTCGAAGGGACGCCAAGGAGCACACGCGCGTGCTCCGCATCACTCGAGCCGCACGAGCCAGGACCTGAGGACCCGTCCTCGCTCGCGCGGAGTTCTATGGGCTCTCAGCAACGAGCGAGTGGAACGGCGAGAAGGTGCGGGAGGCGCGAGCACCTTCGAAAGTAGTCGCTCCGTAGCGAGCGTCAAGCGGGGAGAGAGTGTGCGCGCCGCGCGAGCCTTCTCGAAAGCCGCAGCTCAGAACTGGAAGTAGATGAACGGCGTCGTCCCCGTCGCCACCCACGGCAGCGCCAGCGCCCATGCGATGCCGTACGCGAGCGCGAATGCCCAGTCGGGCGCCTTCTCTTCGAGCGGCGCGAGCGTCCGGCGGTGCGCGAGGACGTGCGCGATGAGCAATACGGCCACGAAGGGCGCCCAGCGCCACGTGAACGTCTCCGCGGCGTCGCCGCCCGCGCCGAGGAGGTTCTTCCACACCTGCGCCGCGACCCCGAAGTCGGGCGCGCGGAACACGACCCACGCGAAGAGCACCGCGAGCGGCGTCAGGATCCAACCCGCCGCGGCGCCGAGGCCCGCGAGCGCGCTCTCCCGCGGCACGCGCGCGGTCCACAGGCGGTGGAACACGAGGTACGCGCCGTGCATCGCGCCCCAACACACGAACGTCCACTTCGCGCCGTGCCACAACCCGCACAGGAGGAACACGATGCCGAGGTTCACGTACGTCCGCGAGGGTGACACGCGGTTGCCGCCGAGCGGGATGTAGAGATAGTCGCGGAACCAACTCGACAGCGAAATGTGCCAGCGCCGCCAGAACGTCGTGATGTCCGTCGCGAGGTACGGGAAGTCGAAGTTCAGCGTCAGCCGATACCCGAGCAGCCCCGCGGTCGCGATCGCCATGTCGCTGTAGCCCGAGAAGTCGCAGTAGATCTGCACGGCGTAGAGCACGACGCCGATCCAGCTCGCCCAGGCGCCGTACTGCTCGGGGTGTTCGAACAGCGCGTCGACCGTCGGCGCCACCTGGTCCGCGATGCACGCCTTCTTCACGAAGCCGACGAGGAACAACACGAGCGCCGGCCGCACCGCGACGTCCGTCCAACGGCGCAGCGTGTCGAGCTGCGGCAGGAAGTCGACCGCGCGCACGATCGGACCGGCGACGAGTTGCGGGAAGAAGGTCACGAAGAGCGCGAAGTCGAGGTAGCTCTTCGCGGGCTTCAGCTCCTTGCGGTAGACGTCGAACGTGTAGCTCATCGACTGGAACGTGTAGAAGCTCACGCCCACGGGCAGCACGATCTCGAGCGTGCGCGCGCTCATGGGGAGCCCCATCCACGCGCTGAACGTCACCGCGGAGTCGACGAAGAAGTTGAAGTACTTGAAGAACCCGAGGATCCCGAGGTTCCCGACGAGCGACACGGCGAGCCACGCCTTGCGTCCGCCCGGCACGCGCTCCTTCCCGAGCATCGCGCCGATCACGTAGTCGAGCGTCAGCGTCGCGAACATCAGCGCGAGGAACCGCACGTCCCACGCGCCGTAGAAGACGCACGAACACGCGAGGAGCCAGACCTTGCGCGCCGTGTGACCCTTGAGCCCCCAGTGCACGAGGAAGCACAGGAGGAACAGGACGAAGAAGCGGCCCTCCGTGAAGATCATCGTCCGCGCGCGTCCTTCGCTTCCGCGAGCGCCGCGAACTCGCGCGCCAGCGCTCTCGAGAACTCGCGCGCGCCCGCGCCGGACAGGTGGCCGGCGTCGTAGCGCGACTCGACCGTGAAGAACTGGGGCCAGCGGTCGGGCTGGTTGAAATCGAAGAGGTCGTCGAGCTTCCCCGCGCGCTGCAACGCGCGCCGGTCGGGCCGCGGGAGGCGATCGGGGAGCACGACGTAGACCATCTCCGCGCCCGCGGCGCGGACGAGCGCCTGCTGGGCCGCGAGCGCGGGCAGGTTCAGCGTCGCGACGTCCGGGAGGAGTTCGTTGCCAGCGCGCACTTCCTCGACGCGCTGCGCGAAGCCCGCCGGGTTCGCGACGAGCAGGCGATGGCGCTCCGCGTCCTTCTCGTCGGCGTTGTCCTCGAACGCGACGAAGCCGCGGCCCTGGTCGAGCTCCTCGGGCGAGAGCATGCGCCGACGGTTCGCGGTGAGCTCCTCGCCGAGCACCTCGCCGAGGATCGCGCGGCCCTGGCCGAAGCTCGCGACGTTCCACGCGAGGATCTGGACGTGGCGGCGCGCGAGGTCGGCGCGCCACGCGGGCTCGAAGAGGCCGGCGCCGTCGAGCGCGGGTGCGATCCACGGGTGCTTCTCGCCCCACTGGCGCGCGTCGCTCTCCGCGATCGGCCACACGGCGATGGAGTGCAGGACATCGCGCGTGCGCTCCGGCGTGTGCCAAAACACCATGCGGCTCGATTCGACGTCGTCGAGCGGCTCGAAGCGCGGGTCCATCGGGCCGCCCTCGTACAGCACCCAACGGAGCCGCTTCGGCTCGCGCTCGAGCACGGCGCGCAGGATCAGGTCCATCTCGAACGGCCGCACGCCGCCGACGCCGAGGTTGAACGCGCGGAGCTCCCGGCCCTGCGTTGCGAGCTCCGCCTCGAAGGCGCGCGGGTCGAACGCGCGGAAGACGCGGCTCGAGCCGACGAACACGACGTCGTGCTCGTCGGCGTGCTCGTCCCACCACCGCAGCTTCGCGGCGAGGCCGTACTCCTCGGGCCACGGCACGAGGCGCCGGACGAACGCAGCCGTCGCGCCGAAGCCGAGCCCGGCGACGAGGACGAGCGGGAGCGCGCGCGCGACGCTCATCGCCGCCCGCCTCCGGACGCGCGACGGGCGCGGCGCGCGCCCGCCTCGATGCTCGACGTGTTCGCGTTCACGATGCTCGCCGCACTCCGTGCGGGGTGGAGCAGTCTACGGAGCGACGAGCCACGTTGCCCGCGCGTGCTCGGCGGGGATGGCGAAGCCGGCCTTCTCGACGCGCTCGACCGCCGCGCGCAGCAGGGCACGAAACTCGGCGCGGAGCTCCGGCCGCGCCGCCTCGTGCGCGAGCCGCAGCCGTTCGAACACCTGGGAGAAACGCGCCCCCCCGAGCCCGCGCGCCTCGCGCACGCCTTCCATGACGTCCGCCGCGAGCACGCCGACCGCGAGTCCGGTTCCCGAGGGACCGACGCGCTTCGCACCGACCAACGCCCCCGCCGCGTTCAGCGTGAGCCAGGCCTCGCGGTAGATGCGCTCGTCGTAGTCGTCGAACTCCCTCGGCAGGGTCACGTCGAGCTGGTTCCCGAACTCCGGGTCCGCGCGCCGGCGGAGCTCGAAGGTCGCACCGGCGGCGTCGCGCACGCGCAGCGGCTTCCGGCTCTGCGAACGGAGTTCGGCCGCGAGGTCTTCCTCGTCCGCGTCGAACCGCGCGTCGGCCCAGATCGCGGCGAGGATCTCCGTCAGGTCGTCATAGCCGAAGAGGTCCGGCTTCGCGCCCTCGAGCCGCTGCAGGACCGCGACGAGCTCGGGGCCGAGCGGCCCGCACGCGTCGTCGACGGGCCGGCGCTCGGCCGCGCGGCGCGCGGAGTTCGCGATGCGCGTCTTCGCGAGCTCGTTCCCTGCCTCCGCCGCCTTCGCGAGCCACGCACGGCCGCTCTCGAGGTCGACATCCGTCCCGCGCCCGCGCAGAAAGGCGTCGGCGCAGAACACCATGAGCTCGGGATCGCCGAGCTCCGCGCCGCGCTCGAAGAGCGGGAACAGGTCCTTCGCCATCGCGTCCTCGGAGTCGAGCGCGGCGATCGGGCTGCCGTAGCGGTGCGACACGCGGTGCTGGATCGCGAGGCGGACCGACTCGAGATGTCCGGCGTCGATCGCGCGCTGGAGCGCCGCGCGGTACGCCGTCACCGCGTCGCTCAACTTCGGATCGCGACTCGCCTCCGCCTGGTCCGCGAGCGCGCGGAGCCGGCGCGCGTCGAGTGCGTAGTAGGTCTGGTCCGCGCGTTCGAGCTCTTCCGGCGTGGCGAGCCCACCGAGGATCCCGCTCGCGAACCGATTCGTGCCCAGTTCGTCGGCGAAGAGGCTCCACGCGAGCGCGCCAGCGAGGTCGTGCACGCCGGGCTTCGCGACGAGCGTGCGCGCGGCCTGCACGGCGCGCAACGTCGCGAGGCGCGAGCGCTGCGCCGCATCGCCTGCGGCCGGCACGACGAGGAGCGCGTCGAGCCACAGCTCCTCCGCCGGCTTCGCGCGCGACGGAGCCTGCGTGACGCCCGCGAGCCGCAGGAACCACGGCTGGCCCTGCGGGAAGCGCGCGGCGTCGCGCTGCGCGTCCGCCCACAGGACGGCGAGGCTCGGGAGCGGCACGACGTCCGCGTCGTTCTGCGCGAGCAAGAGCGCCTCGCGCGTCGCCGTGCCGGCCTCGAGGGCGGCGAGCAGCGCGGGGAGCTGCGTCTCGCCGAGCCGGAAGCGGACCTCGACCCCGAGGGAATCAACGAGGACCTCGCTGAAGTACAGCTCGTGCTGGGGATCGCGCCCGATCGCCTGCGAGACGCGCCGATGGAGCTCGGCCGCGTGACGCAGCGCGCGGGCGCGGAAGGCGCGCTCCGACTCGAAGACCGCCACCGGGAACACCTCGGCGCCGAAGTCCGCGGCCGCCCACGCCGAGGCGAGGGCGCGCGTCGGGTCCTTGCGCGTCCCGTGGCCGTTGAGCTCGAGGATCGCGAGCACGGCGAGCGCCCACGTGTTGCCGCGATCGAGCTCCTCCGTCAGCCGCGCGTACGCGCGCGCGAGGTCGGCGCCCGGCTCCTCGATCCCCGCGGCCTTCAGGTAGAGCGCCGCCGCGTGCACGCGATCGGTCGCGACCTGCTCGCCCTCCGCGTAGCAGCGCGCGATGTTGCCGATCGCGACGCGGTTGCCGGCCTCGAGCCCCTTCCACCAGTACGACATCGCGCGTCCGCGGTCGCGCGCGACGTCGGCGCCCGTCCAGTAGCGGTACGCGACCTGCTCCGCGGCCGTTCCGTGGCCGAGGTCCGCCGCGCGCGTCATCCACTCGAGCGCGCGCGCCGAGTCCTTGTCGATGCCGAGCGCGCCGCGCGCGTACGCGAGGCCCAGCTGGAACATCGACGGCACGTGGCCCTCCTTCGCGGCCTCGAAGAGCGCGCCGCGCAGCGCGGTCTCGTCGCGCGCCGCGCCCTGCGCTTCGGCGAGGAGCTCGCACACCATGCCCTTGCCGACGATCGAGCCCTGCTCGGCGATCGCGCGCCACGCCGCGAGCTGCTCTTCGGGCGTGCTTCCGCTCGCCGGGAGCTTCCACCCGCGCGCGGTGGCGCGTTCGAACCAGCGCGTGCCCTCCGCGTCGTCCTCGCGAACGCCGAGGCCGTTCCAGTAGGCGTGCGCGAGGTCGTAGCACGCGGCGGCAACGTGGATCTCCGCCAGACGACGCCGCGCGACGAGGTCGAAGAGCGCGGGGCCGTTGGGGCCGGCCGCGGGCTTCGTCGCGCCGGTCGGAGCGCCCGCGGGCGCGTTCGCCGCCGTCGAGGGCGTCGTCGAGGGCTGCGCGGACGGCGCGGGCTTCGTCGCGGCCGCCGCCGGCGGCGCGAGGTTCGGTTTCGCGGCGCTCGGCGGCGCGGGAGCGAGCTCGCGCGCCGCGATCGCGGGCCGCGCGCTCCACGCCGACGCCGGCGTGCGCCAGCGCAGCGTGAACTCGGGCGCGAGCGCGAGGAGCTCGTCGCCGAGCGCCGCGACGAGTCGATACCGCACGCTCCCGGCGCCGGGCAGCTCACGCCACGTCGCAAGGTCCTCGCTGACGAACGCGCGACCGTCCTTCGAACGCGCGACGACCTGCGCACCGAGCGCGGCGGCGTCGACGAGGTCGGGCGCTCCGTCGAGCGCGCGCACGCTCCACGCGCGGCCGTCCGACGAGCTCGCGACGTGCCCCGCGTCGCCCACCGCGACGAGCGCCTGCGTCGTGCGCACGATCGCGTTCAACGGAGCGCGCGCGGCGGCGAGCTCGATCGGCTCGAGGGCTCCGTCGCTCGCACGGCGCAGGAGGAGCGCCGCGTGACGTTCCGCTCCGCGCGCGCCGACGACATACCACGCGCCGTCGTGGAAGAGCGCGCCGCGCAGCTCGCTCGGCTTCATCGCCTGCGTGAACGCGAACGACGTGAAGTCCGCGGTGACGGCGAAGCCCTCCTCGTCGTTCACGAGGAGCCACGCTCCCCCGCCGTGGAACACGCGCCGCAGGCGCACGCCGCCGAGCTGGGAGAACAGGCCGTCGTTGACGGCACCCTTCCGCGGCTCGCGCAGCAGCCCCTTCTCGCCGACGAGCACGACGAGCTCGTCCGACGCGGCGACGTCCGAGAACGGCCCCCACTCGGCCGGCGGACGCGCGACCGCGACGTCGTAGCCGAGCCCGGGACGCCACGGGTGCGTCTCGCCGCTCGCGTGGAGCTCGAGCACGTCGCGCTCCGTCGCGCGGCGCACGGGCTCGCCATACGGCTGCAACGGCTGCTCCAAGTCGAGCCGCGCGCCGTCGGGCAGCGACCAACCTGCCGGTTGGAGCTCGACGGGCGTGCCGGGGATCCTCCGCACGCTCGCCGGCGTGTCGACGTCCGTGCGCGTGTGCACGAGCGCGCCACCGGCGCCCGCGGCGACGACCCACGGCCCCGCGCGCACCGCCGTGCGCAGCGCTTTGCCGCCCGGCGCGTGCCACACGAGGAGCTCGCCGGCATCGGGGAGCAGGAGCTCGCCCGCCTCCGTCGTGATCACGCCGTCGTCGAGGCTCGTGAAGACGACGGCCCCGTCGAGCGAGTACTGGAACGCGGAGCGCCCCGTGCCCTTCCAGACGAGGCGCGCGCCGCTCGCGGGGTCGAGCTCGAGGAGCAGCGTGTCCTGCAGAAGCGTCGCGCGCCGCACGTGCTCCGCACGGTACGGCAACCAACGGTCGGTGAGCGCGCCGGGCTCGCCCTCGAACGTGTGCAGGAAGCCGTCTGCTCCGGTCGCGAGCAGGACGAGCATGCCGTTCACGTCGACGAGCGCGTCGAGCACGCGCGTGCCTGCCGCGAGCTCGACGGCCTTCCACCCCTGGAAGTCACGCGTGTGCACACGGCCGTCCTCGGCGAGCGCGACGAAGTTCCCGCCGCCGCCGCGCAGCGCGCGCGCGACGAAGCGCGCGTTGTCGACGGGAGCGAAGCGATCCCCTTCCTCGGCGTGCTCGTGGAGCCCTTCCTTCGTCGCCGCGACGACGAGGCCGCCGGTCGCCGCGACGAGGTGCGCGGACGTGTCGATCCCAGCGAGGCGCGTCCACTCGCGCGCGTCTTTCGACGCGTACACGCCGCGGCTCGTCGCCGCGTAGAGCACGTAGTCCGAGACCGCGAAGCGCTCGATCGTCGCGCCGTCGCACGCGGTGCGCTCCTCCGTCGCATCGATTGCGAGCGTGGCGAGCAGGCCGCCGAGCTGGGTCGGGATCCACGCGGGCTCGTCCTCCATCGTCCCGGACTCGTCGGGCTCCTGCGCGCGGACGGCAACGAGCAGCGTGGACATGAGCACGGCGACGAGCGCCGCGCGCGCGAGGGATCCGAGACACCGAAAGCGGGGCGAGAGGAACATGCGTGGATCGATGGATCGGACCGCGCGCTGGAATCCCGAAGGCGCCCCTGCCCGAAGGCCGCCCCGCGCCCCAACCGGGAGACGCCCGCGTTCGCCCCCCATCACGGCGGGCTCCTTAATAGAGGTGGCGCGACCGAGCCGTCCGGCGCGCGCGGGCATCGGCGCTGTAAAAGCGCCTTGAACTCGGCAACTCGCGCTAGCGCATCTACTACTCGGGTAGTAATACTGGCCTTCGGAGACGTGGAGCACGCCGCGCGCGCGGTGCGCACGCGGGTCCGGTCCGGCGCGGGAGCACCCCGCGGAGGTGATCGATGGGAGACAAGCACATCCTGGGCGACCTGCAGCACGCGATCATGCGCGTGCTCTGGGCCGAAGGCGAAGCGACGGTGGCGCGCGTGCAGGAGGCGCTCGAAGACGAGCGCGATCGCGCGCTCACGACGATCGCGACGATGCTCGTCAAGATGGAGAAGAAGGGCATCGTCGCCCATCGCTCCGAGGGCCGGCAGTTCGTCTACCGCCCGCTCGTCAGCGAGACCGAGGTGCAGCGCTCGATGGTCGGCGAGCTCACCGACATGCTCTTCGGCGGCGACGTGACGGCGCTCGTCAGCCATCTGCTCACCGAGCAGGAGATCGACGACAAGGAGCTCGCGCGCCTCAAGGCCCTGATCGCCGAGCACCGCTCGAAGGAGCGCCGCCGTGGCCGCTGAGCACCTCGACACGGCGCTGCTCGCCTGGCTGGGCACGTACTTCGTGCACTCCACGCTGCTGCTCGTGGCGGCGTGGATCCTGGCGCGGCTCGTCGCGCGCTCGCGGCGCTTCGTCGACACGGGCCCGGCGATCCGCGAGAGCCTGTGGCGCGTCGCGCTACTCGCCGGCCTCGTGACGGCCACGGTCCAGCGCGGCTTCGGCGTCGACGGTCCCGCCGCGCTCTGGACGATCGAAGCGCGCACGGTCGCGGCAACAGTAGCTCCCGCGGGGCTCGAGCAGCAGGTGGAGTCGAACGTGGCCCCGAGCGACGACGCGATGGCGCTCCGGTCGCTCGCTCCGACGAGCGCAGCGCGCGAAGACGCGCCGCTCGCGCGGAACATCACGACCGAACGCCCGCGCCGCGGAGCGCCGCTCCCGACGATCGACGCGACCTTCCGCGCGCCCTACGTCCCGATCGTGCTGCCGCGGTCGATCGCGCTCGTGCCCGTCTCGAACGCGCCGACGTTCGCCGAAGGCGGCGACTGCGCGGTGGAGAGCGCGGGAGCTCCCGGCGAGCTCCGATCGCACACGCTCGCGAGCACGACCGGCGTCGACGTGTCGCTCGCCGCTCCGGGCGCGAGCTCGCTCCTCGACTCGATCTCGTGGTCGCGCGTTCTCCTGACGCTGTGGCTCGCCGGCATCGCCGCCTGCGCCGCGTCGTGGCTGCGTGAATGGCGCGGACTGCGTCGGCGGCTCGCGCGTCGCGTGTACCTCGACCGGGGCAGCGTGCACGCCGCGTTCGCGCGCCTCTGTCAGCAAAGCGGCACGCACGGTGTGCGCCTCTCCTGCGCGCCGGCGCTCTGCGCGCCGATCACGCTGGGCCTCGTGCGGGCGGAGATCGCGATCCCGCCGCGCGCGACGACGCAGCTCTCGTCAGACGAGCTCGACGCGCTGTTCGCGCACGAGCTCGCCCACGTGCGCCGCGGCGACCCCTTGTGGCTCGTGATCTACCGCGCGCTCGAGGTCGTCTTCTTCTTCCAGCCGCTCAATCGCATCGCGCGCGTGCGCCTCGTCGACGAGGCCGAGCTCCTGGCCGACGATTGGGCCGCGACGCAGCTCGAATCGCGCGTCTCGCTCGCGAGCTGCCTCACGGAGATCGCGGGCTGGCTCGTGCACGAGCGCCACCTCCTCCCCGCTCCGGCGATGGCGGCGCGCGGAACGCGCCTGTCGATTCGCGTGCGGCGCCTGCTCGACGAAGAACACTGCCCGGAAAACGCGCGACGCCCGCATGGTCTCCTGCTCCTGGCCGGGTTGGCGGTCACGGGCGTCGCGCTCTTCGGCCCCGGCGTCGCGGCGACGCGCGCGGTGGAGGAAGCACCGTCAGCACCCTCGGCCGCCGCGCTCGATGCGAGCGCGTCCAGCTCCGCGTCGACGCCGCTCGACGAGCCCGCCGCTGTCGCGATCGACGACGCGTTCGGCACGCCCATCGCTCCGGCGGACGACGCCGGACTCGAGCACGCGACCACGGAGCTCGCGAGCCCGGACGAGGCGCCGGTCGCCGACGGGCGCGAGCCCAGCGTCGCGCCGCGCGCGCTCGAACTCGAAGAGCTCACGAGCGAAATCGACGCGCTACGGCGCGCCGCGGCGGAGCGCGCGCTCACGCCCGAAATCGAGCGCGAGCTCGCCGAGCTCCTCATGACCTACGACGCGCTCGCGCACGAGGTCGAGGTGCTCGAGGCGTTGCTCGAACGTCTCGCGCCCCCTTCGTCCCCTCTCGATCCGGTGCGTTAGTTCACGGCAGTTCGTCCACCTCTGGCAGGCAAGGAGTCCCTCATGAAGTCCACGTTGCTCGTCTTCCTCGTCACGCTCGGCATCGTGTCCGCGGCCTCGGCGGCGCCCTGCGATCACAAACACCCCGGCTGCACGCACCACGCGGCGAAGGGCGGCCAGGTCGTGAACACGATCTCGCGCTCGGCGCCGGGGCAGGCCGTCGTGGCGATCGGGCAGTCGAACGGCGGAGCCGTCGTCGTGCGCGGCGGGTCGAGCGCGGGTGACGCGTGCGTCACGATCAACACCTCGTCGTCGGCTCCGCGCGGGTCGGCCGGCGGCGGGTCGTGCACCGTGACGATCGGTTCGGGCTCGTGCGAGGCCGCGGCATCGGCCTCGTCGGGTTGCGCGTCGACGCAGAGCTCCTGCTCGTCGAGCTCGAGCAGCTCTTCCTCGAGCGCGTGCGCCGGAGGCGGCAGCTCGTGCGCGCCGAGCGCGGCGGCGGGCTCCGATCGGGCGAGCGTCGGCGCGCGAGCGCCCCTCGCGGCCCCGCGCGCCGCGCAGGCGCCGCGTGCAGCCCGTGCACCGCGCGCGCCGCGCGCCGCTCAGGCCACGGCTCCGTGCGAACCCGCGGCTCCGTGCGCGCCGACGGCTCCGTGCGAGGCCAATGCTCCGTGCGAGGCCGGGGCTCCGGGCGCCCCGAGTGCTCCGTGCGCGCCGGCCTTGGCGCCGACGCCCGACAGTCGCGCGCTCCACACCACGGGCGCGTTGAGCGGACTGCTCGCGCCCGCGGGAACATCGATGCTCGCGACGCGACCGGCGTCGAACGACGCGCTCCTCGGCGCGCCGTCTGCTCCGGCCGAGGACGGCGGTCGCGTCCGCAACCTGCTCGCGCGCGTGCGCTCGGCACCTGTGGTCGAAGGCACCTCGCCCGCGCCGTGCGCGCCGGACGCTGCGACGGCGCCGTGCGAAGGTGATTCCGGCTCCTACTTGGGCGTCCCGCCGCCGTGCTCGTCAGGGCCGGTGGACGGCGATTCGGGTTCCTACTTGGGCATCGCGCCGGGCCTCGGCGCGGCGGACACGCTCGACGCGGACGTGTTCGTCGTCGAGGCGCCCGAACTCGAGGTCTTCGAGGCGATGGACTTCGCCGAGCTGCCCGACGACGTGCGCGAGGAAATCGCGGACGCTCGGCAGGAGGCCGACGAAGCGTTCCGCGAGGCGCGCCAGGAAGCCGAGGAAGCGATGCGCGAGGCGCGCGAGTCGGCGCGCGAAGCCGAGCTCGAGGCGCGCCAGCAGTGGGAACAGCACCAGGAAGCGTGGCGCGAGCACGCGCGCGAATGGCAACAGCGCGCTCAGGAGGAAGCAAGCGCGGCGATGGAACATGCGCAGGAGATCCAAGCTCGCATGCGCGCGCAGCTCGAAGAAGTGCAGCAGCGCTCGCGTGAGCTCGTCGAACGCGCTCGCAGCCAGCAGGACCGCGCGCGTGGCACGTCGCGCTCCGGCAACTCACTGCGCGTCGGTCGTTCGACGCAGGAACGTGGCGCCTGGGCGCGCGGCGGAGCTACCGCGCCGCAGGACCGCGCGCTCGAAGAGCGCATCGCGCGCCTCGAAGCCCTCGCACGCGAACGCCACCCCGGCGCCGTCTCCGACGACACGTCGCGCTCGCTCGAGGACCGCGTCGCGGAGCTCGAGGGGCTGCTCTCCGGCCATGGAAAGACCGCCGCCGGCGATGCGCCGTCGATGTGGAAGTTGGGCGTGTTCTCGGGCACCCCTCCATTCCCCGGCCGGCTCGGAGTCCAGGCGCTCCCGAACGGCGCGCAGAACGAACTCCACCTCGCACCGCTCGGCGCGCAGGACGGCGTGATCGAGTTGCCGAACAACGGGCAGCTGCGCCTGCGCTCGGGCTCGACGTCCGGTCCGTGGGTCGTGACGACCGAGGGCCCCGACGGCACGCTGCGCGTCGAGACCCGTTCCGAGGGCGGCGGACCCGCAGACGCGACCGACTCGACGGAGCCCCCGGCCGAGGTGCTCGACAGCGCGCTCCTCCAAGACGGAATCCGCGCGCAGGTCGAAGAGCGCATGCAGGCCCTCCGCCAGCAGATGGAGGAGCTCCGCGAGCGCATGCAGAAGCTGCGCGGCGAGCTCGAGCAGAGCCCGCGCCGCGCGCAAGGCCGCTGAGCGAGCCCCGTCTCCCGCACGCCGCCCCGGACTCCCGGGGCGGCTGCGTTTCATCGCGCTCACACGCGCCGCACGTCGAACCCCGCGAGCCCGCGCGGCGTCGTGCGCTCGACGCGCACCTCCGTCACGTCGGCGTGCGGCGGCCCGCGACGGAGCCACGCGAGCAGCGCCTCGACGTCCGCGCTCTTCCCCTCGGCCCACAGCTCGACGCTGCCGTCGGGGAGGTTCTGCACCCAGCCCGCGAGGCCGCGCTCGCGCGCGACGACGCGCGTGGTGACGAAAGCCCACGCCCTGGACGAGGCCCAGCACCGTCGCGTGCACCGCGATCGACTCCATGCCTCGAGGATGGCGCGCGCATGGGCTCGTTTCCAGGCGCGCGCGCGCGGCCGAGCCCTCCTCGCACGCGGCGGGCCTCGCGCGCGCGCTCCCGCGGCGGGATTCCCTCCCGCGCCGTTCCCCGCCGCCGGAGGCCCGCCCCTATCATGTCGGGATGCTCCTCGCGGCCGCGATCGCCTTCCTCACCCTCCAGACGACTCCCCTCCCGGCCGAGCTCGCCGGTCCGTGGCGCGCGACGCTCGCGAGCCCCGGTGGAGAGCTCCCGTTCGCGCTCGAGCTCGACACCGCGGGCGCCGCGCGCGTGAAGAACGGCACGGAGGTCGTCGACGTCCCCGAGGTGCGCTTCGAGCAGGGCGAGCTCGTCCTCGCGTTCCCCCACTACGACTCGGCGATCCGCGCGCGCCTCGTCGCGGGCGTGCTCGAAGGCACGTGGACGAAGCGCGGCTCGACGGACGAGCCGCAGCGCCTCGCGTTCCGCGCGACGAAGGGCGCGGGCGCGCGCTTCACGCCGGCCGGAACGGGCGACGCGAGCGCGCCGCCCTCGATCGCGGGCCGCTGGAACGCCACCTTCGCGAAGGAGTCGCGCCCGGCCGTCGGCGTGTTCGAAGCGCGCGGCAGCGACGTGACGGGGACGTTCCTCACCTCGACCGGCGACTACCGCTACCTCGCGGGCGACTACTCCGGCGGGCGTCTGCGCCTCTCGTGCTTCGACGGCGCGCACGCGTTCCTGTTCGACGCGCGCGCGAACGCGGACGGCCTCGCGGGCACGTTCCACTCCGGCACGTCGTGGACGGACACGTGGACGGCGAAGCGCGACGACGCGGCGCAGCTCGACGATCCCTGGAAGCTCACCACGTGGGACGACAGCATGCCGCTCCCGTTGCTCGTGTTCCCCGACCTCTCGGGCCAGTCGCGCTCGCTCGGCGAGTGGCAGTCGACGGCGAAGGCCTTCGTGCTCGTCCTCTTCGGCTCGTGGTGTCCGAACTGCCACGACGAACTCGCCGACCTGGCCGAGCTCGACCGCCGTCTGCGGCCGAAGGGGCTCTCGATCGTCGCGCTCGCCTTCGAGCAGATCGGCGATTTCGAGCGCGACGCGCAGCAGATCCGCCGCGCGATGCTGCGTCACAAGGCGTCGTTCCCCGTGCTGCTCGGCGGCCGCTCGATGAAGGAGAAGGCCGCGGAGGCGCTCCCCGGTCTCTCCGGCGTGCAGGCCTACCCGACGACGATCTTCTTCCACCGCGACGGACGGCCCCGCGCGGTGCACACGGGCTACAGCGGACCGGGAACCGGCGCGGCGCACACGGCGCTCGTCGCGGAGTTCGAGGCGATCGCGCAGGAGCTCCTCGACGAACCGGGTCCGGACCAGCGCGAGCTCTGGACGCGCCTCGCGTCGGGTCGCTGGGTCGACCAGCCCCACTACTTCACGACGACGATCTTCAAGGACGACCAGGGCGCGAAGTTCCTGTCCGACGATCCGATCTGGATGCCCGAGTCGCCGGAAGACCAGATCATGCGCACCGTGCGCGTCCAGGGCCCGTCCGTGTGGTTCGAGGACCGCCTCTACGCCTACGACTCCGCCACGTCCGTGTTCCTCGACCCGTTCGACACGGGACACCGCGTCGTCGCGGAGAGCCCGATGGGCAAGGAGCCGCCGTGCCCGATCTGGACCATGCTGCCGGAGCAGATCGACGAAGCGAGCCGCAGCACGAGCGCGCGCCTGCGCCGCGAGGCGCTCTACGTCTCTGTGCGCGCGCTCCGCGAAGGGAAGCGCGAGACGGCGCTGGACGTCGCGGGCTTCCTCGACGATCCCGACGTCTTCGTGCGCTGCGTCGCCGCGTGGGTCGCGGGCGAGCTCAAGCTCGACACGGCGCTGCCGAAGCTGCTCCAGAACGCGGGCCACGGCTTCGGCCCGCTGCGCCGCGAGGTCGCGCGCGCGTTGCGCCGGCTCGGACGCGCGGAGACTCGGTCGACGCTCGAGGCGCTCGCGCGCGACATCGACCCGCTCGTGCGCCAGCACGCGAAGGTCGCGCTCGACGCGCTCCCCCGCTGACGCGCCCCCGCGCTACGGCCGGACGTTCGCGGCGCCGCCGGTGCGCGCGTGCGGCGCGGGGTCGAGCTCCCCCGAGTGCATGCGGTGGTCGAACGGGAGCGCACGCAGGACGCGCGCCTCCGCGGCGCGGAGCTCGGCGAGGCGTTCCTGCACGCGCTCGGCGGCGTAGTGCTCCTTCGCGAGCT
The DNA here is from genome assembly GCA_016714045.1 of Planctomycetota bacterium. Classification (GTDB taxonomy): domain Bacteria; phylum Planctomycetota; class UBA1135; order UBA1135; genus JADJNY01. Next base: position 326,741 of record JADJNY010000006.1, read on the forward strand.
CGACGAACAGCGCCTGGTGCGCCGCCTCGCTCGGCACGAGCCCACGGTAGAACGCGGCGAGCTCGCGATCGTGGAGGTGTTCGGCGAGCAGGTGGAAGCGCTCGAGGCTGCGCGCCTCGATCAGCGCCGCCACGAGGAGCCGGTCGAGGAGCAGCTCCTCCTTCCGGTGCGCGCGCGCGGCGAGCAATCCCTCCGCGTACGGGTTCGCTCGCGCGGGGAGCAGCGTCCCGCCGCGCTTCGCGAGCTCGTCGAGCACGAGCTCGAAGTGCAGGAGCTCTTCGCGCGCGACGGCGCTCATGCGCTGCACGAGCGCTGCGTGCTCCGTGTACTTGACGATGAGCGCCTGCGCGGACGCCGCGGCGCGAAGCTCGCAGTGCGCGTGGTCGGAGAGCAGCTCGACCGGCCGCGTTTCGACGCGCGCGACCCAGTCGGGGGTGGTCAGGACGTCGAGTCGCCACATGCGCGCGGCCCCGTCAGCCCCCGAGCTTCTTGCCCGGCACCCAGAGGACGTCGCCGCGCCCGTGGTCGTTCAGCACGCGTCCGAGCACGAACAAGAAGTCCGAGAGCCGGTTCAGGTACTTCACGACCTCGACGTTCACGCGCTCGTTCTCGCCGGGGAGCTCGCGCAGCTCCGTGACGAGCCGCTCCGCGCGACGGCACACGTTGCGCGCGAGGTGCAGCCAGGCCGACGCCATCGTCCCGCCGGGCAGGATGAAGCTCTTGAGCGGGGCGAGGTGCTCGTTCTCGCGGTCGATGAGCTGCTCCAGCTTCGTCGTGTACGCGGGGGTGAGGCGCAGGCGCGCTCCCGCGTCCCCGGGCACGCACAGGTCCGCGCCCACGTCGAAGAGGTCGTTCTGGATCTCTTGCAGCTCGCCGTGCAGCGGCTCGGGGATCCCGTGCGCGAGCGCGAGCCCGAGCACGGACGAGAGCTCGTCCACGGTGCCGTAGGCGGCGACGCGCAGGTGGTGCTTCGGCACGCGCGTGCCGTCGCCGAGGCTCGTCTCGCCTTCGTCTCCGCCGCGCGTGTAGATGCGATCGAGTCGGACCATGGTGCGTTCCTTGGGGGTCATCCTCCGGGGAGGTCGAGGACGAGGCAAGCCTGGAGTGACGGAGGCCTGCGCGCGATCGTGTTGGTCGGGACGCGATGGCCGGACGAGACGATCGTCTCGGTCGGGAGCGCGATTGCCGGATGGGGCGATGCAGGGGAAAGGGGCGCAACGAGGCGCATCGGCTGCTTCGCATTCCGGACCCCGCGCAAGCCAAGACCGGAGGACCGGTCCTGGCTTGCGCGGGGTTCTACGGGCTCTCGGCAACGGGCGATGGACGGGGCGTGGAGGTGTGGGGTGCGGCTTGGTTCATGGCAGGGCGAGGCGTAGTTCGAACGAGCGCAGTTTGTACCGGCCGGGAGTCGCGCCGCAGCGCAGGCGCAGCGGGCCGAGCAGGTCTTCGGCGTCGAGCTTCACGTGGACGAGGCTGCGGCCGGTCGGAACGGGCGCGCTCGCGATCTGGCCGCGGTGGAAGCGCGGCAGGCGGCTCGTGCGGTAGAGAACGTCGAGCCGGTCTGGGTGAGACGATTCGACCTCGATGCGCGCGAGGGCGACGCGTCCCGACGGGAATGCCGGCACGTCGAGCTCGACGAGGCCCGCCGCGCCCGCGGAGTGCTCGAGCACGAGCGCGCCCTCCTCGCGCGTGACGCGCGTCCCGTCGACGCCGCGCACCGCGAGCGGCTCGCGCGCGACGTCGAGCACGAAGTGCGCGCCCGCGCTGCGCTCGAACTCGCGGGAGAGCGCATCCTCCACCCCCGCTCCCCCAGGATCCGGCAGTGCGAACGGCAGCTCGAGCAGGAGCCGCCGCTCGGCGAAGAGCTCGATCACGACGTCCGGCTGCTCGGCCCGCACGCGCGCCGCGTCGAAGTGCGGATCGAACACGAACGTCGCGCGGCCGAAGCAGAGCGCGAAGAGCTTGCGCACGCGTTCACCGAACGAGTCGTGGAAGACGAGCAAGCTCGGGCGATCCGCGCCCGGGCCCGCGACGCGCACGACGTCTCCCTCGCGCTCGACGGGCTCCGCGAAGTCGCGCTGAAGCACGTCGAGCACGCGCGCCTCCTGGCGCAGGAGGCCCGAGAGCCGCAGCCGGTGCGCCCACGTGTCGCCTTCGGCGGGATCGAACTCCCAGCACAGGCGCTCGATCGGCACCGGTGCGAGGTCGGGGAAGCGTGCGCGCGCCGCGTCGACGAGCACGCGGTGCACCGCGTACCCGCCGCGGTCCGTCCAGTGCGTCCCGAGCGGGTAGTAGGCGAAGTCACGGTCGTGATCGCGGTCCTTCTCGGCTCGGAGCGCTGGACGCAAGTCGACGAGCCGCAGGTCCGATCGTTCGGCGAGCCACGCGACGAGCTGGTCCTGCACGCCCGGCCCGATCGGCTCGTGACCGGCGGGGAGACGCTCGGGGTAGATCGAGTTCTTCTCGGGTGCGAGCGCGACGATGTACTCGGCTCCGAGCGACGCGCAGAACGCGCGGCGACTCTCGAGCGCCTTGCGCCACGCCTCGAGTCGAGCGCGCGTGAGCTCCGCGCGCCCCTGGCTCGCGTCGAGGATCCCGAGCAGCGTCGGGAAGATCCACCCGTCGCGCCCTACGAGCAGCGGCTCGCCCGGCGACGCGCGGAAGTGCAGCACGCGGAGCCGGCTGTTCCAGTGCAGCAGGACGTCGCGCAAGCCGAGCGCATCGCCGTACCACGCCTCGAACGCGCGCGGGAAGGCGCGGACGGAGTCGAGCGCGGGCCCGAGCGTCGGGAAGGGCTCCGGGAGCCGCGCTTCGAGCTCGACGTCGCGCCGTGCTTCGGGCCGAAGGAGGGAGTCGACGGCGGGCGCGAGCAACGCGGCAGCGAAGAGCACGATGCACGCCGTGTCGAACACGCCGCGGCGTCCGCCGGTCGTCATCTGGAGCTCCGCGTGGGAAGCGCGTCCTCGGGTCGCATGGAGCACGGAGGCATCGTCGGAGCGTTCGTCCCGTCCCGCAAGGAAGCGGCTCAGCGGGAGCGGACCTCGAGGCTGCGCAGCACGACGGAATCGGCGGCGCGTCCCAGGCGGAACCGCAGGGCGCCGACGAGGTCCGGTTCATCCACGTCGACGAAGATCACGTGCCGACCCGCCGGGATCGTCGCCGTCGCGACCTGCCCGCGGCGGTAGCGCGGAACGCGCTTCGTCAGGTAGAGCAGGTCGAGCACGTCCGCGTGCTTCGACTCCACGTCGAGGCGCGCGATCACGCCGCTCCCCGCGCGGAACACGAGGGCGTCGAGTTCGAGCGTGCCCCCACGGCCCTCGCCCGCGCTGGTGGCGAAGCCGTCGTCGACGCGCTCGATCGTCGCGCCATCCACGGGGACGAGCGCGAGGCCCGCTTCGGCCGCGTCGACGCGGCCGAGGACGATCGAGCACGCATCGAACTCGATCGCGAGCGGATCGTGCCCCGGCACCACGATCGGCGCGGGCCGGTCGAGCAGGAGCTGGCGCTCCGCGCGGAGCTCCAGCACGACGTCCGGACGTTCGGACACGACCAACGCGGGGTCGAACGCGCCCCAGCAGAAGTAGGCCTCGGAGAAGTCGCGCGCGAAGAGCTTGCGCATGCGGTCCCCGAACGAGTCGTGGAACAAGAGCAACCGCGGACGCGACGGATCGGGGCCGCGCACGACGACGTGCGTCGCTCCCCCCTTGGGCCGGCCGAGCTCGCACTCGTACCCCGACTCGATCTCGCGCAGCACGCGCGCGCGCTGGCGCATCCGGCCCTCCATGCGCAGGTTTCGCGCCCACGTGTCGCCTTCGAGCGGATCGTCCATCCAGTGCAGGTCGGCGAGCGGCGTCGGCGCGAGACCGGTGAAGCGCGCGGAGAGGCGCGCGTGGACGAGCTCGTACGCGCGGTAGAGCGCGCGATCGGTCCAGTGCGTGCCGAGCGGGTAGTACGCGAAGTCGTCATCGTGGTCGCGCGCGCGCTCGTCGAGCATGCAGCCGCGCAGGTCGAGCAAGCGCAGGTCGGAGCGCGCGTCGAGATGCGCGAGGAGCTGGTCGTACGCGGTCGGGGGCCGGAGCTCGAGGTGCGACGGGAGGAAGTCGGGATAGACGGTCGGCTTCTCGGGCGCGAACGCGGCGACGTATTCGGCGCCGTGCGACGCGCAGAACGCGCGGCGCGATTCGAGGGTCTGCTGCCAGAGCTCGAGGCGCTTCTCCGCGAGCTTCGACGTCCCGCGCGCGGCGTCGAGGATGCCCATCAGCGTCGGGAAGACCCAGTTCGAGCGACCGAGGACGGCGTTCGGGGTCGGCGAGCGGTGGAAGGTCTCGATGTAGAGGATCGAGCGCTGCCGCAGGAGGACGTCGCGCAGGCCGAGGCGGTCGTTGAAGTAGGCGTCGAGGAGCGGCGGGGTCTCGCGGAGGGTCGCGAGGGTGATAGGGAACGGCGGGAGCGGCGCGGGCGTGCGGAGCTCGCGCTCGACGTCGGTGGTGACGGCGGTGGGACGGAGGAGGATGGAGAGGGTCGGGGTGACGAGCGCCGCGCTGAAGAGGAGGATCAGGGCGGTGTCGAGGGAGCGGCGCACGGGGGAGGGATACGGTACTGCGGGGAGGTGGGGAGGGGGGAGTGGGAGTGCGAGGCAGATGGAGAGCGCGAGGGTGGAGGGACGGGCACGGAACACATGAGGGTGCTTCGCATCCCTGACTCCGCGTTGCCCTCGGGCCGAGGACGGCCCGAGGGCAACGCGGAGTTCGACTTGGAGGAAGGGAGGTGAAGGCCCGAGGGAGGTCGATGCGCGGGGGAGATTGAAGTGAGGAAACGGAGGCGTGGTTGGGTCGGCTGGGCGTGGGTCTTGGGGCGTGCGTGGTGTAGCGTGCGCGGGTGCGCAGCGTTCGGTTCGAGGGACTCGCGTCGGGGCTCACGAGGGGTGAGGTGTGGCGGCGGCGCGTGCGGCGGGAGTGGAGCTTCTTCCGCGCGGTCGTTGCGCATCGCGGGCTCAGCTTCGCGGCGTTGTTCGGGTTGCTGCTGATCGGCGGGTGGAGCTTTCAGGTGCTCGAGCCCGAGCTGGGGCATTCGCTTCCGCGCGCGATGTTCATGACGTGGAGCCTGATGTTCGGGGAGGCGCCCGAGGCCTTTCCCCGCTCGATCGTGCTCCAGGCGATGTTCTTCCTCGTGCCCTTGCTGGGCGTGACGATCTTCCTGGAGGCGATCGTCGAGATCAGCTCGATGCTGCGCGATCGGACCAAGGGCGAAGAGGAGTGGTGCAAGATCATGGCGGGATCGATGCGAGGACACGTGGTGCTCGTCGGCCTGGGCCGGCTCGGCTGGCGCATCTACACGATCCTCACGCGCCTCGGCCACGAGGTCGTCGTGATCGAGCGGAGCGCGGACGCTCCCTTCCTCGAGGACGTGCGCCGCGACGGCTCGCCGATCTTCATCGGTGACGCGCGCCGCGAGCAGTGGCTCGTCGACGCGAACGTGAAAGAAGCGCGCAGCATCGTGATCGCCTCCGACGACGACCTCGCGAACCTCGAGATCGCGCTCGACGCGCGCCGGTTGAACCCGAAAGTCCACGTCGTGATGCGGATGTTCGATCCGAACATGGCCGAGAAGGTGCGCGAGGGATTCCAGATCCACACCGCGCTCTCGGCGTCGTCGATCGCCGCGCCCGCGTTCGCGACCGCGTCGATCGACCGCTCGATCGAGAGCTGCCTCGTCATCGACGACGAGATCATCGTGAGCCAGCGCTGGACCGTCGACGCGGACAGCGAACTCGACGGCCGCACCGTGGGCGAGCTCGCCGCGCAGCGCGCGATCGGCGTGCTCGAGCGGCGGACGAAGAGCGGCGAACGCCGGTTCTTCCCCGGGCCCGATACGAAGCTCGCGCCCGGCGACGAGCTCGTCGTGCAGGGCACGCTCACGACGCTCGTCGGCCGTCGGAACTGACCCGCGTCGGCCCGCGCGCGAGGGAACGATTTTCCGTCACCGGGCCCTGGATCGAACGGAGACGCATCGCGCGCCGACCGAACCGGCCGCGTGATCGCTTGTTCTCGACTCGCGGGTCGACAGCTCCGCGTCGAGCAGCGAGAATGCGAGCCTTCCACCATGCCGTTCCTCGCACTGATCCTCACTTGGTTCACGGGCCTCGCCGTCGGCACGCCCCAAGCTCCGGCCACGGGCGGGAGCTCCCCGCGCGCGCACGCCGCGCTCGCGTACACGACGGCCGCGCTCTCCGCTCCCATCGCGTCGCACGCGAGCGCGACCTCCGCGCTTCCGGCGCCCGCCGCGCCGCCCACGAGCCCGCTCGCGCTCCCAAGCGCCGCCGAGCTCCCTGCGACGCCGACGCGCGCGACTCCGAACGTGCTCGTGATCCTGCTCGACGACGTCGGGTGCGAGCGTCTGCGCCCCTTCGGGCAGGGCGCGCCCTACGCTCGCACGCCCGTGCTCCAGTCGCTCGCCGCGCGCGGCGTCACGTTCACGAACTGCTACTCGAACCCGTTGTGCGGCCCGACGCGCGCGCTGCTGCAGACCGGGCGCTACGCGTTCCGCACGGGCTTCGGGCCGAACATCTTCCCGAACTATCAGTTCGGGCTGAACCACCTGGAGACGTGCCTGCCCGAGCTCCTGCGCGACGGCTTCGCTCCCGGACCGTCGCCGTACGTGAGCGGGGCGTTCGGCAAGTGGCACATCTCCATGTACGTCGACACGACGCACCCGAACGACTGCGGCTTCGGCCACTTCGCCGGCTGCATGACGAACGTGTCCGACCAGAGCGAGCTGTTCGGGACCTTCTACCACAACTACCACTGGCGAAAGGTCGTCGACGGCGTCGAGTCGATCGTCGGAACGCCCGACGGTCCGTACAGCGAGCGACAGTGGGCCGGATCGGTCCAAGCGCGCGACGCGGCCGAGTGGATGCTGGCGCAGACGCAGCCGTTCTTCGCCCAGCTCGCGTTCAATCCCCCCCATGCGCCCTATCAAGTCCCGCCGTTCAGCCTGATCTCACCCGCGTCGCGCAACGCGATCGAGGCGCTCGGCGTCGAGCAAATCGGCGTCCCCTACGGCGAGGGTGACTTCGCCTGGATCACGGACCTGACGCACCCGACGCGCCCGATCACGGAGGAACAGCTGCGGCGCAAGAAGCTGCTCTTCTACGACGCGATGCTCGAGGCGACGGACCTCAACATCGGCGACGTGCTCGCGCGCATCGAGCCGAAGCTCGCGGACACGATGATCTTCCTGCTCAGCGACAACGGCCCCGAGTCGAGCGTCGTCGACCCCGCGCGCTACGACCCCAACCGCGCGAAGCGCACGTGCTACCAGCTCGGCGTGCACGTCCCCCTGATCGTCGTGGGACCGATGGTCTCCACGCCGGGGCGCCGCGTCGACCACCCCGTCGGCGTCGTCGATCTGTGGCGCACGATCCGCGACGTCACGGGCGCGCGCGAAGTGCCGGGCATGATCCCGAGCGACGTCGTGATCGACAGCCGGAGCTTCCTCCCCTACCTGGCCGATCCGAACGCGCCGCTCGGCCGACGCTACGCGTTCTCCGAGGTGTTCAACCCGATCGGGAACCCGGCCAACATGAGCCTGGGCGCGCGCCAGCGGATGATCACGGACGGTCGGTGGAAGCTCGTGCGCACGGGGCTCGACGACATCGAGGAGCTCTACGACCTCGCGACGGATCCGCGCGAGATCCAGAACCTGCTCCCCTCGTCGAACACGACGATCAAGGCGCACCGCGACGAGCTCGCGCTGGAGCTCGACTCGTTGATCTACAGCGACGGCTGAGGCGCTGCGTCGAACCCATCCGAGCGGGGCGCCGACGCGGTGGTGAGTCCGAGGACGCGCAGCGGGTCCCTGGACCTCAGCTCGGCGCGTTGCTGCCCGGCTCGCTCGCGCTCTCACGCGCGAGCAGCTCGCCGAGCGCGCCGGGTTCGGCGCCCAGGACGACGAACCGCGCCGCCGCCGCGCGCGCGAGGGCCTCGACCGCCGCGCGCAGCGCCTCGTCCGCGCTCGCGTCGAGCACGACGAGCGACGGCTGGAAGCGCTCGAGCTCCGCGCGCGCGCCGGCCTCGTCCCCCGCCGACGCGACCGCGTAGCCGAGCTGCGCCGCCTGCGAACGCGCGCGCGACTGCGCTTCCGGGTCGCGGTCGACGAAGAGCACGCGCGGCTTCGCCCGCGCCGCTTCCTGCAGCGCGCGGTGGCGCGCGCGCTTCGTCGTGATCTCGAGCCCGAGCGCCTTGGGCGTCAACGTGCTGCCGAGCGCGCGCGCCATCAGGTGCCACGCGCGCGCGTCGCGGTCCTCGAGCGGCGCGCGGCCGAAGACGCGCTCGATCGAGTCCTCGATGTCGCGCCGCGCCGACTCCGTCAGGGCGACCTTCTCGCCGAACGCGAGCTTCAGGTTCGCGACGAGGAACGCGCGCGCCTCGTTCGTGACGGGCTTCACGCCGCGCTCGCGCGGCACGTACGGCCGCTCGGCGAACAGGTCCGCGAGCACGACGCCGACCGCGACCGCGAGGTTGAGCGACGTGTGCTCGCCGCTCGTCGGCACGAAGACGAGCTCCGCGCAGCGCGCGACCTCGTCGGAGCGCAGCCCGCCGACCTCGGCGCCGAAGACGAGCGCGACGCGCTCGTCGGGGTCCGCCGCGCGCGTGCCGAGCTCGTCGCGCTTCTCCCGCCACGCGTGGCGCGGACGGCCCTCCTGCGGACGCGCGGTGAAGCCGACGGCGAACGTGCAGTCAGCGAGCGCCTCCTCCATCGTCGCGACGACGCGGCAGCGCGCGCGCGCGTCGGGGACGCCGTGCGACATCTGCTCGAACTCGGGGTGCACGAGCAGCGACGGGAGCTCCGGGGCCACGAGCACGAGCTCGCACGGGCCGAAGTTGACCGTCTCGCGCACGATCATCCCGACGTTGCGCGGACCGCCGGGCCGGACGAGGACGACGCGCCTCACGAGCGTGAACCGGGTCCGCTTCGAGCGTCGTTCGGCGTGGAGCGCGCGGGCGGCGCGTCGGACGAGCGCGGGAGCGGCGTGGGCTCCATCGAGCCCGCGCCGCGCGGCACGGAGCTCGTCCGCTCGCTCGCGACCTCCGCGCGCACGCGCTCGAGCTGCTCGGGGTCCGGATTGCCGCCCGAGACGATCGCGACGACGCGCAGCGGGTTCGCGCGCGTGCGGCCAGCGAGGAGCTCGCGCGGGACGAGGCCCTCGAACACCGCGGAGCTGCTCGCGGCGCCCGCGGGCTCGACGGTTTCGCCGAACGCGACGAGGCGCTTCTGCGCGGCGAGGACGGCCGTGTCCTCGACGAGCAGGATCCCATCGAGCGTCGTCTTGCACACGTCGATGTTGAGCTGGCCGGAGTACGGCGGCGTCAGGCCCTGGATGCAGCTCGTGATCTCGAGCGTGACGGGCTTCCCTTCGGCGATCCCGCGCGAGAGAGTCGCGGCGCCCTTCGGCTCGACGCCGAACACCTTCACGCGCAGGCCGAGGCGATGGCGCAGCGCGAGCGAGACGCCGCTGACGAGCCCGCCGCCCCCGACGGGCACGTAGACGAGCTCGACCGACGGCCACTCGTCGGCGATCTCGAGGCCGACGGTGCCCGCGCCGAGGAGCGTGCGCTCGGCGTCGTACGGATGGACGAGCGTCGCGCCGTCCTTCACGCGCTTGTCGCACTCGCGCTCGGCGGCCATGCGCGACTCGCACAGCACGACCTCGGCGCCGAACTCGCGGCACGCGGCGATCTTGTTCGCGTACGCGTTCTTCGGCATCACGATCGTCGCGCGCACGCCGGACTTCTGCGCGGCCCACGCGAGCGCCTTCCCGTGGTTGCCCGAGCTCGTGCAGACGACGCCGCCGCGGCGCTCGGTCGGCGTGAGCTGCGCCACCTGGTTCCACGCGCCGCGCGCCTTGAACGCGCCAATCACCTGGCGATTCTCTAGCTTGAGCCGCAGGTCGACGCGCTCGTCACCGCAGTCGAACGGGACGAGCGGCGTCTTCTCGACGACGCCCGCGATGCGCTGCGCCGCGGCGTCGATGCGCTCGGGTTGGAAACGGGACCAAGGGGCGGTGGGCATGCGGGCGCAGAGTCTACCGGCGCGCGCAGCCCCTACCAACGCGCGCGCCGCGCGTCACTTCCGCAACGCCGCTGCCTTCGCGCGATACGTAGCCGCCCGCTCCTCGTCGCCGCGCGCTTCGTACAGGAGGACGAGGTGGTCGAGCAGGAAGAGCTTGTTCACCGCCCAGAACTTCGGGTCCTCGCCGATCGCGGCCCAGCCCGCGAGCAGGAGCGGCTCCGCCTCGTCGACGCGGCCCTGCCCGAGGAGCGCCGCGCCGACCTGCGCGCCCGTGTACGCGATCACCGGATGCCCGGGGCGCAGCTTCTGCTCGTAGAGCGCGACGGCTTCGCGCAAGAGCGTCTCGGCCGCCGTCCAGTCCTTCACGTCGAGCAGCACGCTCGCGAGCTCGTCCCGCGCCGCGAGCGTGTTGCCGTTCGCGATCCCGAACTTGGCGATGCGGATGCGCACCACCTCCTCGGCGAGCGGGCGCGCGCCCGCCGCGTCGCCGCGCAGTCGCTTGACGCGCGCGAGGTCGAACATCACGTCCGCGACGTCCGGATGATCGGTCGCGAGCTCGGCGCGCCAGTTCTCGAGCGCTTCGGTGTAGAGCGTCTCCGCGGTCGCGAGGTCCCCTTCGTCGCGCGCGAGGGAGCCGAGCCGCCGGATGCTGTCGCCGATCGCCGCCGTGGCGTCGGGCAAGACCTTCCGGCGCATCGCGAGCGCTTCTTCGAACGCGGCGCGCGCCTCGGTCCGCCGTCCGGTGCCGGCCAGGACCGCACCCAGCGTCGTCAGCGCCGTCGCCGTGTCGCGATGGTCTCCGAGGGCCCGGCGGCGAAGCTGGAGCGCGCGCCGCGCGTCGACCTCGGCCTCCGCGGCGAGCCCGAGCTGGCTCTTCGTCGACGCGATGTCGTGCACGAGGTCCGCGACGTGCGGACTGTCCGGCTCGCACACGGCCTCGCGGATGCGCAACGCCTCCTCGAGGTCCGCGAGCGAGGCCTTCAGGTCGCGCATCGTGCTCCGGATGCTGGCGCGCCGGCGCAGGGCCGACGCAGCCTCGAACCGCGCTAGCGTGTCGCCGCTTTCGAGCTGCACGAGCGCGCGCTCGACCTCCGCGAGGCTCGCGTCCAACTCGCCGTTCTGCTCGAGGTAGAACGCGAGCTTCAGCCCCATCCTCGCGTGGTCGAGGCTGTCCTCGGGCGCGAGCTCGCGGGCGATTTCGATCGCTTGGCGCGAAAGCTCGATCGCCTCGCCCGTCGCGCCCTGGTTGTAGCGCACCGCGGCGAGGTGCCCGAGCGCGCGCGCCTCCGCCTCGGAGCGCGAGAGCCCGGCGCGCTCGATCATCGCGCGCAGGGACGCGATGCGCGTCCCCGCCTCGTCGAACTTGCCGCGGGCGACCAACAGGTCCGCGAAGTCGAGCTCGAACCGGATGACGCGCTGCGGATCGTCGCCTGGGAGCTTGGGGAGCAGATCGAGCGCGACGCGGTACTGCCGCTCGGACTCGTCGTACTTCCCGACGCCCTGGTACGTGTCGCCGAGCGTCGTGCGCAGCGCGAACTCCGTGCGCGGATCGGCGGCGAACTCGCCCTCGTCGAGCCGCCGGGTCGCGACGTCGACGACGGAGCTGACCGGCACGTCCCGCGTCGCGTAGGCGAGCGGGTTCGCGCTGCGGAGCATGCCGGAGAGAAACCGCCCGACGGCCTCCGCGCGCCGCGCCGCCGACGCGGCGTCCTGTTCGCGCGTCTCGGCGAGCGCCTGCTGTTCGCGCGCGATGTTCTTCTGCCGCGTCGCTTCGGCGGCCTCGACGGAGGCGAGCGCCGCGTTTTCGTCCGCGATGCCCTTCTGCCACAGGCTCCCGCCGAGCCCGGCGACGAGGAACACGATCGCCGTGACACCCGCGGCGGAGAGCGGCTTGTTGCGCGCGACCCACTTCTTCAGCTCGACGACGGCGCCGGTCTGGTACGCGCGCACGACGCGGCCTTCGAGGAACGCGCGCAGGTCCTCGGCGAGGTCGAGCGTGTCCGAGTAGCGCGCGGACGCCTCGCGCGCCATTGCCTTCTCGCAGATGGCCTCGAGCTCGGCCGGCAGCTCGGAGGCCAACTCGCGGATCGGCTGCGGCGGGCCCGCGAGCACGGCCGAGAGCACTTCGCGGCCCGTCTGCCGCACGCCGGGCTTCGAGTACGGCGCGTCCCCGGCGAGCAGGTGATAGAGCATCGCGCCGATCGCGTAGACGTCGGAGCGCTGCGAGATCTCCTCGATCTTGCCGCGCGCCTGTTCGATCGGCATGTACGCGGGCGTACCGAGCACGTCGCCTTCCATCGTGACGAGCGAGGACTCCGAGCCGTCGTCGCGCGCTTCGTGCCGCGCCGTGCGCACGGCGTTCGCGCTTCGTGCGGCGCCCGCATCGACCTCCTGGCGCAGCCGCAGGTCGTGCGCATCGGGCCGCCCGAGGACGCGCGCGAGCCCCCAATCCATGACGTAGACCTCGCCGAAGCTGCCGACCATCACGTTCGCGGGCTTCAGGTCGCGGTGCACGACGCCCTTCGAGTGCGCGTACGCCATCGCCTCGCACACGCGCAGCAGGACGCCGAGCGCGCGCGTGCGCGTCCAGCCCTCCGCGCCGGTGCGCACGAGGTGCAGGATGTGGCCGAGGTCGCGCCCGTGGACGAGGCGCATCGTGAAGTAGACCTGGCCCTCGTTGTCGAGGCCGAGCTCGTGCACCGGCACGATGCAGGGGTGGTCGAGCTGCCCCGTGATCTGCGCCTCTTCGAGGAAGCGCGCGACGACGCGCCCGTCGACGGGCGGCGTCGCGTGGCTCGCGCGCTGGCCATCGCTGCCAAGCACGACCTTCATCGCCAGCTCGCGCCCGAAGTCCTCGTCCCAGACCTTCAGGATGGCTCCCATCCCGCCGCGCGCGATCTCGCCGCGCAATCGGTACCGCGCGCCTTTCGGACCTTGCGCCACGATGCGCCGGAAGAGCTCGCTCGACGCCGCGGAGCTCGAGTCGAGGAGCGAGCTCGCCGACGCGAGCGACGCCGGCACCGAGGTGACGCCGGCGGCGCGCAGACGCGCGAGCGCGCGCTCGTGCTCCGCGTGGAGCTCGCGGAGGCGCGCCGCGTGCGCGGGCTGTGCGCGACAGAACGCGTCGAGGTCCGCGCCCGGCCCTTGGCGCAGGAACTCGACGAAGAGCGGGTCGGGAGTGGTGTCGGACATGTCGCTCGGACGGCGCGGTGGTCGGAGGATCGGGGCCGGGATTCTAGCGCGTGCTCTCAAACGAGTGACGCTTCCTGCTCGTTGACGCGCGCGCGATGTCGAAGGGCGTCGTGCAACTCGACGACGTCGGCGTCGCCGCAACCTGGACGTGGAGCGCGAGTCGATCGCTCCTCCTCTTCGCGCGACCGGCACGCTCCGCGGCGCGCTCGCGCTCGAAGGACGCTCATCGCGGGCCAAAGTTGCGCGAATGTGCGTGGGGTGGCCGTCGTGCGCGTCGTACCGTGCGACTCGATTGGTTTCGGGGATCGATACCTCGTTCCGATCGTGGCCGCGGGGCTCCGTCGCGCGGCCGTGCTCTCGATCAATTTGCCCAAGGATCTGCCATGACTCGGTGCTTCCACCCCACGTCCGTCCGCTGCGCTGGATGGAGTGGAGTCCTCGGAACGACCTTCCTCGCGTTGTCGACGACGACCTACGCCCAGTCGACGAACCCCAGCGACGCGAAGCCGGCCCCGCACGCGTTGCCCGCGATGCCGGACGTGAAGACACCGCATCCGGCGAATCCGGACGGCGCGGCCCTCCCGCTCGAAGCGCGGCCCGCGCGCACGACTCCGACGAGCCTCGCGACGAAGGACGTGCTCCAGGCCGCACTGCGTCACGCAGCGGAGCCGCGCGAGCTCACGAGCGTGCTCTTCGATCGCACCTCCGACGGCGCGGTCTGGGTGCTCGGGCAGACGTACAAGGCGGAGTTCGACGCGCGCGGCGCGACCTACGTCCCGTTCTTCGGTTCCGACGCGCCGCGCAACTTCCCCGTCGCGATGAAACTCGAATCTGTGACCGTGGGCGGTGATGCGCTCGCCCTCGGCACGTCGGCGGTGAGTACGCTCACGAGCGCTCGCGTCGAACTCGACCGCGGCGGCGTGGTCGAGCGGTACGACGTCGGCCTCGCGAGCATCGAGCAGTCGTTCGTGTTCCAGTCCCTTCCCCGCATCGGCGAGCTCTCGGTGCAACTCGCCGTCGCGACCGAGCTCGAGCCGCGCGCGACGAGCGCCGGCATCGAGTTCGCGAACGACTACGGCTTCGTCCGCTACGGCAAGGCGACCGCATTCGACGCGAACGGCCGCACCCAGCCGCTGGTGACGACCTGGACCGGCGACGGGCTCCGGATCGACGTTCCCGCCGCGTTCCTCGCCGCGGCGCGCTTCCCGGTGACGATCGACCCCGTCATCGCGACCTTCTCGGTCGACGCGTCCACCGCCGTCGATACGCAGGCCGACATCGCGTTCGAAGAGACGAGCGCGCTCTTCGCCATCTCGTGGGAGCGCGTCTTCTCGGCGACCGACCACGACGTGTGGATCGAGGAGTGGACCGTCGGCGGCACGCCCGTGCTCTCGACGCGCGCCACGATCGACTTCACGACGACGAGCTGGGAGCACCCGCGCATCGCCGCGAACGCGCTCTCCGGCCAGTTCCTGGTCGTCGCGCAGTCCGGTGTGGCGCCCGCGCGCGTCATCAGCGGCCGAACGATGGAGTCGGAGTCGCCCTACGCGATGAGCGCCCAATTCCAGATCAGCGATGTCGAGTCCGGCGACAAGTCCGACCCCGACGTCGGCGGCGATCCCGTGCTCGTCGGGCCGACCTACTACTGCGTCGTCTGGACGCGCGACTTCGCGGCCGCGGACCGCGACGTCCACTCGCGGCTCGTGCAGACGAGCGGCACGCTGCTCGGCCTGAGCACGATCCTGATCGACAACTCCGGCGGCTCGTACGATGTCCACCCGAGCGTCTCGAAGAGCGACGGCCCGGCTCCGTTCTCCAACCAGGACTGGAACGTGGCCTGGGAGCGCGAAGCCGGAGGCGCCGGCGGTGAGGGCGACATCCTGGGCGCGCAGGTCCACTGGGACGGCACGATCACGACGCCGTCCTTCCTGATCTCGACGGGCCCTTCGAACGACGAAGCGCCTTCGGCCTCGCCCGGCATCGACTACGCGGGCGTGCGCAACTACCTCGTCACGTTCACGCGCGACTTCACGAGCGATCGCGACATCGAGTACGTCGTCCTCGCCGGCGCTTCGACCACGCTCGGCATCACGAACCTCTCCTCCCAGGAGAACAACGGCCTCCTCTTCCAGGATCAGGTCCAGCCCCAGTGCGAGGCGACGGACCAGTACTTCCACGTCGTCTACTCGGAGCAGTTCGGGGCCAGCACGACGGACTACGACGTCTATGCGACGAAGGTCTACTTCAACGGCGCGACGACCACGCTCGCCGAAGCCCACCTGAACCTCGCGTTCTCGTTCACGCGCGAGAGCAACCCTCAGATCGCGTCGCGACGCAGTGGCGGAGCTCTCAACTCGCCGGTGCTCGGCGTCGCTTGGGAGGACAGTGCGAACGGCGGGGACATCGAGGGTGCGACGACGACGAACCGCGCGAGCGGTCCGATCGTGAGCTTCTGCGCCGGTGACGGCTCGGCCGGAGTCCCGTGTCCGTGCGCGGCCGGCTCGCTTGGCAACGGCTGCCCCAACTCGGTCTTCCCCGGCGGCGCGAACCTGAGCGCGACCGGAAACGCGAGCGTCGCGAACGACACGCTCGTGCTGATCGGCACGGGCATGCCGAACGCGAACGTCCTGTACTTCCAGGGCGAGTCGACGGTCGCTGCGTTCGTCATCGACGACGGCATCATGTGCACCGGCGCGCCGGTGATCCGGCTCGGGACGAAGCTGAACGCCGCGAACGCGTCGCAGTACCCGGTCGCGGGCGACCAGGCCGTCTCGATCCGCGGCTCGATCCCCGCCGCAGCCGGCGTGACGCGGATCTACCAGGCCTTCTACCGCAACGCCGCCAACTTCTGCACGCCCGCCACGTCGAACCGCACGAACGCGCTGAGCGTGCTGTGGCTCCCGTGATGCGCTAGACAACGTCTCGTCCCGGGACAAACCCGGGCGCGACACGACGCGGCCCGCAGGAGTTCGACTCCGGCGGGCCGCGCTCGTTGGCGGGGAGCACGCGCAGAGCGCGTGTGGGGTCGAGGTGTGCGAGTCGAGGCGTGACCCGAGGCGTGTGTCGAGCCGCTTGTCGAGGCGTGACTCGAGGCACGTGTCGAGCTTCCGAATCGAGCCCGGCCGGCATGCGCTGGAGCCGAACGCGTGCGAGGACGTCGTTGACGCGCGGTGCTCGACGCGCGAACGTGGTCGAGCGCGCGCGAGGACGTCTCCGACCGCGTCGACCCCACGACTCCCCCAGCACCGACCGCCGATGACCACGAACCTCATCCTCGTCCAAAGCCTCTACGACGCCTTCGCGAAGGGCGACGTGCCCGCGTTCCTCGCGCAGCTCGACCCAGAGATCCGATGGAACGAAGCCGAGAGCTTCCCCTACTCGGACAGGAACCCGTACGTGGGCCCCGCCGCGATCGTGCAGGGCGTCTTCCAGCGCATCCTCACCGACTTCGAGGGCTTCCGCGTCGAGGTCGGCGAGCTCGCGGGCAGCGGCGACGTCGTGACGATGTTCGGCCGCTACAAGGGCCAGCACGCGAAGACGAAGAGGCCGCTCGACGTCCAGTGCGCGCACACGTGGTGGATCCGGAACGGCAAGGTCGTCCGCTTCCAGCAGATGGTCGACACGCTGCGCGTTTCGAAGACGATCGCGTGAGCGAAGCGGCACGCGGGACGTGGCGCGTCGTCCGTGCCCCGCGCTCGAACGCGCCGCGGGAGTGCCCGCTCGTCGCCCGTCCGCGCGCCACGGGCCGTTCGCGAGCGACGCGCGTGCGCCGCATCCGCCCGCTACTTGCGCTTCTTCGGCACCGGATTGAACCGCAGCAGCACGAACTTGCGCTCGTCCCGCTTCCACGGCACGCGCAAATCCGCCTTGCCCGCGAGCACCCAATTCGGGTGCTTCGCCTCGAGCGTCTTCGGCGGGTCGCGCAGCTCCACCTTCAAGTTGCCGTCCTTGCCGGTCTTCCCGACCGAGCGACCGTCGACGAACACCTCAACGCCTTCGATCACGCTCCGTCCGTCGCGTCGCACCGCGCGCACGACGTCGGCCCATCCGGGCTCGAGCGCGACCTCGAGCACGCGCCGGATCCGTCCGTCGACGTGTTCCTCGAGGGCGAACGCCTTCTCGTCGCCGCGCACGGAGCCGTAACCCGGCGCGTCGATGCGCCATCGGAACGTCCGCTCGAGCGGCACGCCGCGCTCGATCGGCTCGCCCGACGCGGCGCGGCGCTCGCGGCTCGGGCCGTTCTGGAACTCGACCCACACGCGCAGCCCGTCGAGCACGAGCCCGTTGTCGCGGTCGCGCGCGCGCACGACGTAATCGCACGTCGCGACGTCGTCGCGCACGACGATCCGCACGTCCTCGCGCGGGGCCGTCACCTCCAGCGAGCGCGGCTCCCACTTGAGCCAGTCGTCCTTCTCGATGGAGAGCGTGAACGTGCCCGCGGGGAGCGCCGTGAACTCGAACCGGCCGACTTTCCGACCTTCCACGGTCGTCCAACGCACGTCGGCTTCGAGCGCGGGGCCGCCGCGCGCGCCCGACTCGACGAGCCGCACGCGCGCCTTGGGCGTCGAACGCCCCGTCTCGGTGACGATCTCGCCGCGAATCGGCCCCGCGGGCGGCTTGAGGAGGAGCGCGAGCTCGACCGCGCTCGTCTCCCGCGCACGGATCACGACCGGCGCTTCGTTCGGCGCGTGCCGCAGCGTGCGCGCGCCCACGACGCCCTCGCCCGGCCGCACGAAGTCGAAGCGGAAACGTCCGTGCGCGTCCGTCGTCGTGTCGCGCCGCCGCTCGCGCGGCGCGTTCGCGGACCCCTCGCGCAGGAACACCTGCGCGCGCGGCACCGCGAGACCGTCCGCGTCGAGCACGACGCCCGCGATCGCGCCGTACGCTTCCACCTTCAACGTCACCGGCGCCGCCTGCACGCCGCGCAGCGCGCCGACGTTCGTGTCCGCGCGCCACAGGCCGTCCGTCGAGCGCAGCTCGAGCCGCTCGGCGCGCTCGTAGCGCGGGTCGATCGGACCGAAGCGCACCCACGGCAGGCCGAACGCGTCGTCCGGCGCGGGCGGACGCAACGCCTCGCCGCCGACGCGGTCGCGCGCCTCCTCGCCCGTGACGAGCAGGTTGAGGCGCGCGGTGTCGAGCGTCAGGCGCCCCGCGTTCGCCGCGGCGGCCTCCGCGAGCGCGCGCTCGACCGCGCTCGACGAGCGCGCGGACGCGTCGGAGGAGGAGGAAGCGTCGGCCGCGGTCCCAGCGCTCGAAGCCGTCGCGCTCGACGTCGTCGCGCTCGACGCGTTCGTGCTCGCCCGGTTCCCACTCGCGTCGCGAGCTCCCGCGCCGTTCGCACCCGCTTCGTTCGCACCGGCGGCGCGTGCGCCCGTTCCACTCTCGCCCGCGGCGTTGGCTCCCGCGGCGCTTGTCCCCGTGCGGTTCGCACCGACGCCGCTCGCGTCCGCGCCGGCTCCGTTCCCGTTCAGCCGATCCGCGCTCGCGCCGCCGGCCGCGCGCTCGCCCGGGCCCGCACGCTCGTTCGCGCTCGTCGCGTCCTCCGCCGCCGTCGTCAGCACGAGTTCGCCCTCGGGCTCGATGCGCACGAACCACGTCGGTCCGCTGGGCACGGCGAGCGCGAGCTCGCGCGCCGACGCGCTCGTCCCCGCGGTCGCGGAGCTCTCGAGCTCGTGCTCGATCTGGAGTGACGGAGCGGGCCGCTTGCGCTCGGGGTGGTCGAGCGGATCGATGCGGAGACGCCCCGCGAGGAAGCCCGTGCGGCTCTCGAAGCGCCCGGACGCGTCGGTCCACACGTCCTCCTGATGCGTGCGGTCGTGGACGCGCAGCAGGAAGCGCGGGAGCGGCTCCCCCGTCGCCTCGTCGACGAGCGCGCCGCGCACGTGCGCGCGCGGGCCCGCGGCGACCTCCGCTTCAGCCGCGGTGGGTTCGGCGCTGGCGAGCTCGGCGCGCTCGAAGGGCTCGTCCGCCGCGACGGGCTCGAGCGCATCGTCGCCGTCGAGCTCCGTCTCGCCGCTCTCGAGCACGGCGTGCTCCGCCGCGGGCTCGCGGTCCGCCGCGCTGGAGGAGCTCGCGAGCGCGGGGGGCTCTTCCTCCTCCGCCGGCGCCACGGGCGAGAACGTCCACAGCCACGCGGACAGCGCGGCCACGACGGCGAGCGCGACGGCGAGGAGGAGGACGTTCGTGCGGCGCATCACGGGGTCCCAGGATAGCCGTCGCCCCCGCGGCGAGCGCGCCGACGCCGCGCACGGCCCGCAAGTCTCGCGCAATCCCGACCGCGCCGCGAGCCGGCGACGCACACGGCGGAGCTCGCCGACGCCCCGCGCCACCGACGACGCTCGCACCCGTCGCGCGAGTAGACTCGAAGGGATGCCCCGGCCGCTCCCGTTCACCGCGCACCGCCTGCTCGCGCCGATGGAGGGCGTCACGGACCCGTGCTTCCGCGACCTCGTGCTCGCGCGCAACGCGCCCGAGGCGCTCGGCGGCGCGTTCACCGAGTTCGCGCGCGTCGTGCAGGTGGCGCTGCCGCGTCGGAGCCTGCGCGAGCACCTTGGTGCGCGCCGCTTCGCGCAGCCGGTCGGTCTGCAATTGATGGGCAGCGACACGGAGCTCGTCGCCGAGAGCGCGCGCCGCGCCGAGGAGGTGGGCGCGCCGCTCGTCGACTTGAACTTCGGCTGTCCGGCGAAAGGCGCGCTCCGCGGCTGCGCCGGTTCGTCGCTCCTGCGCGATCCCTCCGCGGTCGAACGCCTCGTGCGCGCCGCCGTCGGCGCGGTCGAGCGCGTGCCCGTGTCCGCGAAGATCCGCGCGGGCTATGACGACGATTCGCGGCTCGAGGAGCTCGCGCGCGCGGCCGAGAACGGCGGCGCGTCGCTCCTGACGGTCCACTGCCGCACGAAGGCAGAGCTCTACTGCGACGAGGTCGACTGGACGCGCCTCGCGCGCGCGGCGAGCGCCGTTTCGATCCCCGTGTGCGGCAACGGCGGCGTGCGGACGCACACGGACTTCGAACGCCTGCGGCGCGAGACCGGCTGCGCGTACGCGATGGTCGGCCGCGCGGCGCTCGGCGACCCGTGGATCTTCTCCGGCGCGCGCGTGACGGCCGCGGACGCCGCGCGCTTCCTGCTCGACTACGCGGAGGTGCTGCGCGCCGAGCACGTCTCCGCGCGCGGCGCGGCGGGGCGCGTGAAGCAGCTCCTCCAGCACTGGACCGCAGGCGGACTGTGCGACGAGGACCGTGCGAGCTGGCTCACGGAGAGCGAGCCCGAACGGCTCTTCGCGCGGCTCGGCGCGGTGGCGGGTGGAACGCGCGACCCGGTGCTCAACCCGGCGTTCGAGGCCGAACTCGACACCCGGCCGGCTCCCGAGCCCCGCTCCACGCTCGGCGCGAGGCTCGTCCCCGTGCTCGACCCGCCCTCCCCGCACGGCGCGCCCGAAGCGCGCGCCCTCGGATCGACGTCCCCCACGTCGATCGCGGCACTCGCTCACTTCCGCCGTCCGAACTCAGAGGGCTCGCCCGCGGACGTGCGCTCGAGCCCGGACCGCCCCTAGAATCGCGCCCACCGGCGCACTCCCGCGCCGACTTTCCCGCCGTCGCTCGCGCGCCGGCCCGACCGCTCGAAGAGGAGCTTCCCGATGCGCCGTCTCGTCCTCCCCGTCGTCCTCGCCGTCTCCGCCCTCACGCTCGTCCTCTCCGCGCAGGAGCGCGCCGGCGGCGCGAAGCCCGCGCAGGCCGCGCCCAAGCTCCAGACCTTCACCGGCACGAACATCGACGGCAACGTGCAGCTCGCGCTGAACGACGCGCTGCAGAAGGCGCAGCAGTCGCTCTCGAAGACGACCGCCGACGCGCAGTTCCGCTGGCAGCTCGACTCGCTCTCGGGCACGCGCGGCGGGATCACGGGCTCGCAGGCCTGCGAGGTCGTGATCCACATCGTGCCGTGACCTCTGTCCGCGTGACCGACCGCTCGGGTCGGTGCTAGGGAGGCCAGAACCGCGCTCCGTCGCGGTTCGAAGGACCTCTCATGCCGACCCACGCTCGCCTCGCCGCCGGACTCGCGCTCCTCCTCCCGCTCGCCACGCTCCACCTCGAGGGACCGGACTGCCGCTCGCAGCAGGCCGGGCCGAGCGCGGCGGTCGGCGGGAAGTTCTTCTCCGGCACCTCGGCGGGCGGAAACGTCCAAGAGGCGCTCGACGCGGCGCTCGAGGCCGCGCGGACGAGCTTCGCGAAGCACGAAAACAACGTGGATTTCCGCTGGGAGCTCGCGTCGCTGGGCGGTCGTCGAGCGACCGCTCCCGACGCGCGCTCGCTCACCGTCTCGATCCGGATCACACGCGGCGCGCCGGCCGCGCTCGAAAAAAAAGATGGCCCTGGAGCCACCGTCGGCGGAGGGGGTTCCTAGAATCTCGCGCTCAGGAATTCCTTCCTTCCTCCGTTAGGAGCATTCGCGAGCACGATGGCCAGGTGGACCCACCTCGATAGCGAGACCCTCTACAACGTCAGCAAGTGGGGTCTCGGGTTCTTCCGCATCAACGAGCAGGGCAACGTCGAAGCGCACCCCGAGCCCGACCGCAATGGTCGGAACGGGGCGTCTCCGGGGATCGACCTGCACGAGCTGCTCGGACAGCTCCTGCGGCGCGGCGTGTCGACGCCGATCCTGTTGCGCTTCGACGGCATCCTGCGCGCTCGCGTGCGCGCGATGAACGAAGCGTTCAACAACGCGCGCAAGGAGTTCCAGTACGAAGCGCCCTACCGCGGCGTGTTCCCCATCAAGGTGAACCAGGAGCGCCACGTCGTCGAGGCGCTGCTCAGCGAGGGCGCCAACTGGCAGATGGGCCTCGAGGTCGGCTCGAAGCCCGAGCTCATCGCCGTCGTGGCACTCATGGCAGGCCGCGGCTCCTTGATGGTCTGCAACGGCTACAAGGACGAGGAGTACATCGAGATGGCGCTCATGTCGACGAAGCTCGGCATCACGCCGATCATCGTCGTCGAGAAGTACTCCGAGGTCGACACGGTGCTGCGCGTCGCCCGCGCGCTCAACATCCGCCCGAACATCGGCGTGCGCGCGAAGCTCTCGGGCAAGGGCGCCGGCCGCTGGCAGGAGTCGGGCGGCGACCGCTCGAAGTTCGGCCTGACCACGCGCGAGATCGTCGAGGTCGTCGAGCGCCTCGAGCGCGAAGGCCTCCTCGACTGCCTCCAGCTCATGCACTTCCACCTCGGCAGCCAGATCCCCGAGATCCGCTCGCTGAAGAACGCGCTCAAGGAAGCGACGCACACGCTCGTGTCGCTCTCCAAGATGGGCGTCCGCATCAAGTGGTTCGACGTCGGCGGCGGCCTGGGCATCGACTACGACGGCTCGTCGACCAACTTCGAGTCGTCGATGAACTACTCGATGCAGGAGTACGCGAACGACGTCGTGTACCACCTCCAGCAGGCGTGCCTCGAGAACGAGATCCCGCAGCCCGGCATCATCACCGAGAGCGGCCGCGCGCTGACCGCGCACCACGCGGTGCTCGTCACCGAGGTGCTCGGCACCAGCGACTTCACCTCCGAAGGCCTCGCCAAGGTGCCGGCCGAGGACGAGCACGAGCTGATCCACAACTTCCACCAGCTCTGCGAGAACGTCACGGCGAAGAATTACCAGGAGAGCTACCACGACGCGATGCAGATGCGCGACGAGGCGATGGTGCTCTTCAACGTCGGACAAGTCGGCATGCGCGAGCGCGCGCGCGTCGAAGACCTCTTCTGGAGGACGTGCGAGAAGATCCTGAAGATCACGCGCACCCTCGACTACGTGCCGGACGACCTCGCGAACCTCGAGCGCGACATGGCCGACACGTACTTCCTCAACTTCTCGCTGTTCCAGTCCGTGCCGGACTCGTGGGCGATCCACCAGCTCTTCCCGATCCTCCCGCTGCACCGCCACACGGAGCAGCCGACGCGCCGCGGCATCCTCGCCGACATCACGTGCGACTCGGACGGCAAGGTGGACCGCTTCATCGACCTGCGCGACGTGAAGCGCACGCTCGAGCTCCACCCGCTCAAGAAGGACGAGCCGTACTACCTCGGCTTCTTCCTCGTGGGCGCGTACCAGGAGATCCTCGGCGACATGCACAACCTGTTCGGCGACACGAACGTGGTGCACGTCGACATGGACGAGAACGGCCGCCCGCGCCTGACGCACGTGTTGCGCGGCGAGCGCGTGCA
Organism: Planctomycetota bacterium; assembly: GCA_016714045.1. Classification (GTDB taxonomy): domain Bacteria; phylum Planctomycetota; class UBA1135; order UBA1135; genus JADJNY01. Next base: position 350,205 of record JADJNY010000006.1, read on the forward strand.
GGACGTCCTCGAGTACGTCGAGTACTTCGAGACGGACCTGCTCTCGAACCTGCGGCGCTCGGTCGAGAACTCGCTCGAGGAAGGCCGCATCACGTTCGAGGAGTCGGCGCTGATCTACCGCCGCTACGAGAACGGCCTGCACGGCTACACCTACCTCACGCGCGAGAAGTCGCGCGTCGAGACGCCGCCGTTCCCGCAGTTCCAGTCGACGGGGGCCCCGGGCGCCCCGAGCGCGCCCGCGCCCGCTCCAGCGACCCCGTCGACGACGTTCGTGTCGTCGGCGCAGGCGCAGTTGCCGCTCTCCGGCAGCACGGGTCCGATCCCGTCGGCCTACACGATCCCGGCGAGCGCGCCGCAAGCCGCGAAGACGAACGCGTGAAGATCGAACAGGACTGCTTCGTCGAGCTGGAGTACCAGCTCAGGAACGGCAAGGGCGACGTGGTCGAGCAATCGACCGATCGCGGCCCGATGACGTATCTCCACGGGCACGAGGAGATCCTCCCCGCCCTCGAACAAGGCCTCGAAGGCGCCGGCGAGGGCGACAAGCTCTCGATCTGCCTCGAGCCCGATCAGGCGTACGGGCCGTACGACCCCGACCAGATCCTGTCCGTTCCGCGCAGCGAGTTCCCCGAGGACGCGGAGATCGTGCCGGGCGATTGGATCACCATCTCGCTCAGCGACGAGCAGGACACGGACGTCGACGGGCAGGAGATGGACGCGCGCGTCGTCGAGATCAGCCCGGACGCGATCACGCTCGATGCGAATCATCCGCTCGCGGGACAACAGGTCGTGTTCGAGATGCGCGTCTTGAAGGTGCGCAAGGCGACCGAGGAAGAGATGGAAGCGCGCGAAGCGGCGCGCGACGAGGAAGAGGACGAGGGCGGGTGACCGCGGCGCGCCACGGCGCCGCTACCCCATCGCCGGCGCGTCCCACCACTTCGACAACCGCGCGCCGCCCTCTTTCGGCGTCGACTCGTAGTGCGACACGTCGTTGAAGAGCATCAACCGCGCGCGCACGGGGTCCTTGAAGTCGACGACGTTCAAGCAGGCCGGCGACTGATCGAGCCGGTCGCGGTAGCCGCGCGCGTCGAAGCCGAGCAGGCTCGAGATCACGAGCCGCAGCGTCGCCTTGTGCGACACGACGAGGACGCTCTTCCCCTCGTGCGCGACGACGATCTCGCGGATCACCGGCAGCGCGCGCGCAAGCACCGCGAGGCCCGACTCGCCGCCGACCGGCGCGAACGTGAACGGATCCGCCTCCCACGTCGGGTACTCGCCGGGGAAGCGCTCCTCGACCTCGCGGCGCGTCAAACCCTCCCAACGACCGTGGCTGATCTCCTTCAGTCCGTCGCGGTGAATCGGATCGAGCCGGTGCGGCGCGGCCCGGATCGAAGTCGCGAGGATCGACGCGGTCTCGACCGTGCGTGAGAGCGGACTCGTGTAGACCGCGGCGATCGGTTGCTCGGCGAGTCGTGACGCGAGCGCGCGCACCTGCGCGCGGCCCTCGTCGGAGAGCTCGACGCCGATCGCGCCGGAGAAGCGGTCCTCGGCGGTCAATTGCGTCGCGCCGTGGCGCACGAGGTAGAGGCGGGTCGTCATGGGGAGCGTTCGATGCGGAAGACGGGGCGCAGGGTACTCGTCCGCGCCGTCACTTCTTCGCGAGCTCGCGCCGCGTGCGCGACGCGGCCGAGCGACCCGCGATCGCGACGCCGAGCATCGACCAGGCGAAGATCACGAAGCCCAGCCCGACGCCCGCGCCGAGGTAGTACACGCGCGCCTCCGCGGACAACACGGTCGTTTGCATCGCCGCCGGCACCTTCGCCTCGAAGATCCAGAACCCGACGAGGCCCGCGAGCACGCCGAGCACGACGCTGCCCGCGAGGAGCACCCAGCGACCGACCTTGTTCCAATCCATCGTGCGATCTCGTCCTTCACGCGCTCGCGCGCCGTCGTTCCTCGTCGTGATTCGCGATCGAGGGTAACGCAGCGGCCGCCCTCGGCCCAGCGTCCGCGCGGAGCCACCTGCGTCCCACGCACTCGCAGCACGACCTGCGCATCGCACGTCCGCAGCCGGAGCGCGTGCCTCGCGTCCGGACGACCGTCCTCGTCGCTCGCGCTGCGGACTTCCACGCGTTCGACACGAAGCGGCTCCGCGCCGCGCTCTACACTGGCCGCGTCCTCGCCCCCCCCCACCTGGCTCGCTCCGTACCGCGTGAACCCGCCCAAGCCCGATTCGCCGCAACAGCGCCGCACGATCCTCGACCTCGTGAAGGACAAGTCGGGCGTCGCGCCGAAGGTGCTCCTCTCGGACTCCGACTCCGAGGTCGGCACTTCGCCGATCGTCGACCCCAAGGGCGCGACCGTGAAGCTCGTGCCGCAAGGCCGCGGCAACTACCAACTGCTCGGAGAGATCGCGCGCGGCGGCATGGGAGTGATCTTGAAGGGTCACGACACCGACCTCGGCCGCGACGTCGCCGTGAAGGTGCTCGGGAAGGACCTCGCGACGAACCCCGCGATCGTGCAGCGCTTCATCGAGGAGGCGCAGATCGGCGGTCAGCTCCAGCACCCGGGCATCGTGCCCGTGTACGAGCTCGGGTTGATGGCGGACGACTGTCCGTACTTCACGATGAAGCTCGTCAAGGGGCGCACGCTCGCCGCACTGCTCACCCAGCGCGCGACGCCCGCCGACGACCGCGGCAAGCTGCTCACGATCTTCGAGTCGGTGTGCCAGACGATGGCGTACGCGCACTCGAAGGGCGTCCTCCACCGCGACCTGAAGCCCGCGAACATCATGGTCGGCGCGTTCGGCGAGGTGCAAGTCGTCGACTGGGGCCTCGCGAAGGTGCTGCGCCGCGGCGGCGTCGCCGACGAGAAGCGCGCGAAGCAGAGCCTGCACACCGTGATCGAGACGGTCCGCAGCGCCCCGCGCGGACAGGCGGGCTCGTCGGGCTCCGACTCGATGGTCGGTTCCGTGATGGGCACGCCCGCGTACATGGCGCCCGAGCAAGCCGCGGGCGAGGTCGAGAAGCTCGACGAGCGCGCGGACGTGTTCTCGCTGGGCGCGATCCTGTGCGAGCTGCTCACCGGACACCCGCCGTACGAAGACAACGGCACCGATTCCGTCGTCGTGCAGGCCGCGCACGCGATGCTCGACCCGGCGCGCGCGCGCATCGAGGCGTCCGACGCGGATCCCGCGCTGAAGAAGCTGTGCCTCGGCTGCCTGATGCCGGCGAAGGCCGCGCGCCCCGCGAACGCGGAGGCCGTCGCGAAGGCGCTGCACGACTATCTCTCGTCCGTCGAAGCGCGCGCGCAGGAAGCGCGGCTCGACGCGGAGAAAGCGCGCATCCAGGCCGCCGAGGAGAAGCGGCGGCGGCGCTTGACCGTCGCGCTCGCCGGCACGGCCGCCGCGGCGCTGCTCCTCGGCGGCGGCGGATGGTTCTACGTGTCGAACGAGCGCGCGAAGCGCCTCGAGCAGACGCGCACCGTCGTCGAGGCCGCGTACGGCGAGTCGATCGAGCTCGCGCAAGCGAAGAAGCCGGCGGAGGCGCTCGTCGCCGCGAAGAAGGCGCTCACCCTCGCCGAATCCGGCGGCGCGGACGCGGCGCTGCTCGAACGCGCGCACCACTTCGTCGAGAAAGCGGACGCGGAGGCGACGGCCGCCGAGCGCGAACGCGCGCTCCTGGAGCAGGACGAGACGCTCCGCGCGCGCTTGATCGACCTGCGTCTCGAGCAGGTCGCGACGCTCGGCGACGCGAAGAAGGAAGCCGAACTCGACGCGGCGTTCACGCAGGCGTTCCGCGACTACGGCGTCGACCTCGAGGGCGAGGACGTCGTGCCCGCGATGAAGCGCCTGCGCGAGCGCGCGTTCGCCGAGGAGGTCGCGCTGACGCTCGACGACTGGGCGCGCCTGCGCCGGCGCGTGCACGGCGCGCAGTCGGAGAAGGTCGAGAACTTGTACCTGCTCGCGACGGACCTCGATCCCGATCCCTTGCGCGCGCAGATGCGCGAGGCGATCGCGACGAACGACCGCGTACGGATGCTCGAGCTCACGTCGCCCGAGAACCTCCCGAAGCTCGGGCCCGGCTCGATCTTCGTCCTGTGCGCCGCGTTGTGGGGCGGGACGGCGGAGGAGCAGCAGGACGTCTTCCGCATCTTCGAGCGCGCGGTGCACCTCTACCCGCACGACTACGCGCTCCAGGCGCTCGCCGGCGCCTACTACGGCGAGGGCTTCCGCTTCGCGTCGGCGCTCGCGTGCCGTACGGCCGCGCTCGGCCTGCGTCCGAACGACGTCGCGACGCGCGTGAAGGTAGCCGACTCGCAGTACAGGCTCGGTCTCTTGACGGAAGCCCTCGCGACGCTGCGCGTTTGCCTCGCGGCGGACCCGACGAACGCGGAAGGCAACGACCTCCAGGGGCTCATCCAGGTGCTCCTCGGCGACTACCCGGGCGCGCTCGCGAGCCTCGCGCGCGCGCCGGGCATCCGCGACGACCCCGGCTCGCTCGCCGACCTCCACGCCGCGGAGTACTACAACGGCGTGATCGGACGGGACGAGGTGAAGCGACTCATGGACGGCGAAACGCTGCCGATCGCGATGGCCGCGTACCTCTTCGCGCTCGTCGACCACCCCGACCCGAAGCAGCGCGACCCCGAGTACGTGCTGCGCGCGCTCGAGGAGCGCTCCGGCACCCTCAGCCCCTTCCGCTGGCCCGCGACGGTCGAGATCCTCGCGCGCATGCGGCTCGAGGACTGGTCCGGCGCGCTCCTCGTGCTCGAGGGGCGCTTCAAGCCGCAGCTCCTGATGCTCGTGACGCCGATGACGTACGAGTTCTGGCGCACGCGGATCTACGCGCGGCTCGGCCGCACGGTCGAAGCGGAGCAAGCGTACAAGCGCGGCCTGCTGGCGTGGGACGAGCAGACGGCCGACCACCCCGAGCTGTGGGCGCGCTCCGACGCGATGCGCTGGCGCAAGGAAGCCGAAGCCGCGCTCGCGAAGTAGTCCATCGAACCTCGACCGACCGCCGAGAACCGCACGTGCCGAAGTCTCCCGACGAAGAAGCCAAGTCGCAACGCGACGATCCCAAGTCGCCACGCGACGGTGCCCAGTCGCAGCGCGACGATGCGCAGTCGCGTCGCGACGATCCGAAGTCGCAACGCTCCATCCTCCAGATCCTCGGCGAAAAGACCGGGCTCGCGTCGAAGGTGCTCCTCTCCGACGCCGACTCCGAGGCAGGCGCGTCGCCGATCGTCGATCCCGCCGCGGCCGCGAAGCTCGTCCCGCAGGGCCGCGGCAACTACCAGCTGCTCGGCGAGATCGCGCGCGGCGGCATGGGCGTGATCTTGAAGGGCCACGACACCGACCTCGGCCGCGACATCGCGGTCAAGGTGCTCAGCAAGGAGATGGCGGCGCGCCCCACGATCGTGCAGCGCTTCATCGAGGAAGCGCAGATCGGCGGACAGCTCCAGCACCCGGGCATCGTGCCCGTGTACGAGCTCGGCCTGATGGCCGACGACTGCCCGTACTTCACGATGAAGCTGGTGAAGGGCCGGACGCTCGCGGCGCTGCTCTCCGCGCGCAAGACGCCGACGGAGGACCGCGGGCGCCACCTCGCGATCTTCGAGTCGGTGTGCCAGACGATGGCGTACGCGCACTCGAAGGGCGTCCTCCACCGCGACCTGAAGCCCGCGAACGTCATGGTCGGCGCGTTCGGCGAGGTGCAGGTCGTCGACTGGGGCCTCGCCAAGGTGCTGCACCGCGGCGGCGTCGCCGACGAGAAGCGGGCGAAGGAGACGATCCACACGGTGATCGAGACCGTGCGCAGCGGACCGCGCGGCCAACACGGTTCGAGCACGACGGGCACGGACTCGATCGCGGGCTCGGTCATGGGCACGCCCGCGTACATGGCGCCCGAGCAGGCGCAGGGCGAGGTCGAGCTGCTCGACGAGCGCGCCGACGTGTTCTCGCTCGGCGCGATCCTGTGCGAGCTCCTCACCGGGCGTCCGCCGTACGAGTCGAACGCCGAAGAGGACGTCGTGACGCAGGCCGCGCGCGCCCGCCTCGAGCCCGCGAAGAAGCGCCTTCAGGCATGCGAGGCGGACCCCGCGCTCGTGACGCTGTGCCTCGAGTGCCTCTCCGCGGCGCGCGCGGGCCGGCCGGCGAACGCGGGCGAGGTCGCGAAGGCGATGCACGCGTACTTGACCTCCGTCGAAGTACGCGCCCAGAAGGCCGAGGTCGCTGCGCTCGAGGCGCGCCTCAAGGCGGACGAGGAGCGGCGCGCGCGCAAGATGACGCTCGCGCTCGGCGGCGCGATCGCTGCGGCGCTCCTGCTCGGCGGCGGCGGCTGGTACTACGTCGACAGCGAGCGCGAGAAGCGCGTGGAGCAGACGCGCGCGGTCGTCGAAGCCGCTCACGGCGAGTCGATCGAGTTCGGCCGCGTGGGCAAGCCCGCCGAGGCGCTCGCGTCGGCGCGACGTGCGCTCACGCTCGCCGAGTCGGGCGACGCCGACGCGGCGCTGCTCGAGCGCGCGCGCGGGTTCGTGACGCAGGCCGAGGCCGACGTCGCCGCCGCGGAGCGCGAGCGCGGCTTGCGCGAGCAGGACGAGCGGCTGCGCGACCGCCTGATCGCGCTCCGCATCGAGCAGATCGGCACCCTCGGCAACCGGGAGCGCGAGAAGGAGCTCGACGCGCGGTTCTCGCAAGCCTTCCGCGACTACGGCGTCGACCTCGAGGGCGACGACCTCGTGCCCGCGCTGCAGCGCATCCGCGAGCGCGCGATCGCCGAGGAGGTGGCGCTCGCCCTCGACGACTGGGGCCGCGTGCGCAGGAAGGTGCACGGCGCCACCTCGGAACAAGCGGAGAACCTCTTCGTCCTCGCGATGGACCTCGACGCCGATCCGCTGCGCCAGCGCTTGCGGCAGGCGATCGCGGACAACGACCTCGACGCGCTGCTCGAGCTCGGCTCGTCGGACAACTTGTCCAAGCTCCAGCCAGGCTCGATCTTCGTGCTGAGCGCGGCCCTTTGGGACGGGTTCCCCGAGCGCCGGCCCGACGTGTTCCGCATCTTCGACGAAGCACTGCACCGCTATCCGAGCGACTACGTGCTCCAGTCGGTCGGCGGGAACATCTACGACAACGCCGGGCGCGCGGACAGCTCGCTCACGTGCCGCGCGGCGGCGCTGACGCTGCGTCCGCACGACGCGTCCGCGCAGTGGCGCATGGCCGAGGCGCTGTCGTTCCTCGGGCGCCTGACCGACGCGGTGGGCGCTTTGCGGGCGTGCATCACCGAACACCCGAACCACCAGGAAGCGCTGTGGTCGCTCGGCACGTGCCTCAACCAGTTGGGCAAGCACGAGGAAGCGCTCGCGATGCTCCAGCGCGCGCTGAAGCTCGAGGACCGCCCGGAGCTGCGCGCCGACGTGCTCGGGACGCGCTTCCTCGCCGGTCTCGCGACGAAAAACGATCTCGAGGCCTTGGCCCTCGTCGCCTCGAGCCCGCTCGAGCTCGTGAACACGCTTTACCCGCTGGTCGACCACCCCGATCCGGCGCAGCGCGACGCCGAGTTCGTGCTGCGCATGGTGCGCGACCGGCGCGAAATCCTCGGCCAGGACGTCGAGTTCTACATCCTCGACGCCGTGTCGCGCGTGCGCGTCGGCGACTGGTCCGGCGCGCTCGCCGCGCTCGAGGGCCGCTACTACCAGACGAAGCTCCAGCTCATCACCCCCAATGCGTTCGACTTCATCCGCTCGCTGATCTACTCGAAGCTCGAGAACCGCGAAGCGGCGCGCGAGTGCTACCAGCGCGGGATGGCGGAGTGGAAGCTGCGCACCGGCGGCAACCCCGCCGCGTGGATCCACTCCGACACGATGCGCTGGCGCATCGAGGCGGAAGCGGCGCTCGCGAAGTAGACGTTTCTCCTTACCCTCCCCCACGCGGAGCCTGCTCGTGCCCAACGCCCCCGAAGAACCGAAGAAGTCGCAACGCGACGAGGCGAACTCACCCCGCGGCGAGGCCCAGTCGCAGCGCTCCGTGCTGCAAATCCTCGGCGAGAAGTCGGGCTTCGCGTCGAAGGTGCTCCTCTCCGACGCCGACTCCGAGGCAGGCGCGTCGCCGATCGTCGATCCCGCCGCCGCGGCGAAGCTCGTTCCGCAGGGCCGCGGCAACTACCAGCTGCTCGGCGAGATCGCGCGCGGCGGCATGGGCGTGATCTTGAAGGGCCACGACACGGACCTCGGCCGCGACATCGCGGTCAAGGTGCTCAGCAAGGAGATGGCGGCGCGCCCCACGATCGTGCAGCGCTTCATCGAAGAAGCGCAGATCGGCGGACAGCTCCAGCACCCCGGCATCGTGCCCGTGTACGAGCTCGGCTTGATGGCGGACGACTGCCCGTACTTCACGATGAAGCTCGTCAAGGGGCGCACGCTCGCGGCGCTCCTCGCGAAGCGCAAGTCGCCGGCGGAGGACCGCGGCCGCCTGCTCGCGATCTTCGAGTCGGTTTGCCAGACCGTGGCGTACGCGCACTCGAAAGGCGTGCTCCACCGGGACCTGAAGCCCGCGAACGTGATGGTCGGCGCGTTCGGTGAGGTGCAGGTCGTCGACTGGGGCCTCGCCAAGGTCCTGCGCCGCGGCGGCGTCGCCGACGAGAAGCGCGCGAAAGAGAGCCTGCACACCGTGATCGAGACCGTGCGCAGCGGCCCGCGCGGCTCCGGTGGATCGGGCTCGTCCGGTTCCGACTCGCTCGTGGGCTCCGTGATGGGCACGCCCGCCTACATGGCGCCCCGAGCAGGCGCAGGGCGAGGTCGAGAAGCTCGACGAGCGCGCCGACGTGTTCTCGCTCGGCGCGATCCTGTGCGAGCTCCTCACCGGGCGGCCGCCGTACGAGGAGGGCCTCGGCAGCGGCACGGCCGACGCCGTCGTGGTGCAGGCCGCGCGCGCGATGCTCGATCCGGCGCGGTCGCGCATCGAAGCTTGCGAAGCGGACGGCGCGCTGAAGGAGCTGTGCCTCGACTGCCTCAGGCCCGCCAAGAGCGCGCGCCCCGCGAACGCGGAAGAGGTGGCGAAGCGCGTCCACGACTACCTCTCCTCCGTCGAACAACGCGCGCACGCGGCGGAACTCGCCGCGGAGAAGGCGCGCATCCAGGCGGCCGAAGAGAAGCGCGCGCGCCGCCTCACCGTCGCGCTCGCCGGCACGGGCGGCGGCGCTCGTGCTGCTCGGCGGCGGCGGCTTCTTCTACGTGAACCGCGAGCGCTCGCAGCGGATCGAGCAGACGCGCATCGCCTTCGAGTCCGCGCAGGGCGAGGCCATCGAGCTCGGCCGCGCGGGCAAGCCCGCGGAGGCGCTCCTCGCCGCTCGCCGCGCGCTCCAGGTCGCGGAGACGGGCGGCGCGGACGCGGCGATGCTCGAGCGCGCGAAGAACTTCGTCGCGCAGGCGGAGACGGAGGTGACCGCCGCCGAACGCGAGCGCGCGCTCCGCGAACAGGACGCGACGCTGCTCGCGCGCCTCGTCGACCTGCGACTGCGGCAGATGGAGCACCTCGGCGACCTCGAGTTCGAGCGCGGCCTCGACGGCGAGTACACGCGGGCCTTCCACGACTACGGCGCCGACCTCGAGGGTGAGGACGCCGTGCCCGCGCTGAAGCGCATTCGCGAGCGATCCGTCGGGGAGCAGGTGGCGCTCGGCCTCGACGACTGGATCCGCTTGCGCCGGCGCGTGCACGGCGCGGCCTCGGAGAAGGTCGAGAACCTGCTCTTCCTCGCGATCGACCTCGACCCCGACCCCGAGCGCACCCGCCTGCGCGAGGCGATCAAGGACAACGACCTCGCGACGATGCTCGACCTCGCGTCGCCGGAGAAGCTCGGCAAGCTCGGCCCCGGCTCGATCTTCGTGCTGAGCGCGGAGCTCTGGGACCGCCACCCCAAGCACCGGCCCGACGTCTACCGCATGTACGACCAGGCGCTGCAGCTCTACCCGGGCGACTACGTGCTGCAGTACGTCGGCGGGAACATCTACCAGGACGCCGGGCGCTTCCAGGCGGCGCTCGCCGCGCGCCACTCGGCGCTCAGCCTGCGCCCGAGCGACATGCGCACGCGCTTGTTCGTCGGCCAGACGCAGTGGAGCCTCGGACGCCTGACCGAGGCGGAGGGCGTCTACCGCGCGTGCATCGCGGCGCTGCCCGCCGATCCCGAGCCGCGTTACGTGCTGGCGCTCCTGCTCGTCCAACTCGGCGACCACGCGGGCGCCTATGCGAGCATCGCGCGCTCGTTCGAGCTGCACGACACGCCCGAGTGGAAGCCCGACCTGCTCGCGATCCGCTACTACGTCGGTCAGGCCTCGAAGGAGGAGCTCCTGCGCGCGCTCGCGACGGAGACGCAGCCGCTCGCGATCGCCACCTACCTCTATCCGCTCGTCGACCACCCCGACCCCGCGAAGCGCGACCCCGAGTTCGCGCTGAAGACGGTGCTCGAGTACTCGAAGGTGATGGACCTCTCCGACTGGAATTACCTCGTCGAAGCGGTCGCGCGCTACCGACTCGGGGACTGGGCTGGCGCGCTCGCCGCCGTGAAAGGCCGCTTCAAGGCGCCCGACGCGCTGATCCTCGTGCCGAACGCGTGGGACTTCCTGCGCTCCGCGATCTACGGACACCTGGGCCGCGTCGACGAAGCGCGCGACTACTACGAGCGCGGCATGGTCGAGTGGAAGCTGCAGACCGGCGGGAATCCGGGCGCGTGGGAGCGCTCGGACGTGATGCGTTGGCGCCGCGAGGCGGAATCGGTGCTGGAGAAGTAGCGCGCGGGGCGCACACGACCGGCGCGTCCCTCACGAGCAGCGCGAGCGCGAGGCGCGGAGGATCCGGCGCACGGCGCGAGCGAGGAACGCGCGCTCCACCGCGCCGACGATCACAGCCCGGCGAACTTGCGCAGTTCCTTGTCGCTCTTCACGAGCGCCTTCTCGAGCGCCTCGACGGCCTTCGTCACCTCGGCCTTCTTCCCGGTCTTCAGCGCGGCCTGGAAGGCCTCGAGCTTGCCTGCGAGGTCCTTCCCCGGCGCGCCGTCGAGCAGGTAGGACACGACGAGCCCCGCCTCCTGGTAGAGCCGGCTCGAGCCCGGGATGTCCTTCAGCTCGAGCTTGAACGCGAAGACCTCGTCGAGCTTGCGCAGGCCGCCGGTCTTCTTGACCTCCGTGAACGCGAACGCGCGCATCGTCCACGGGTCCGCGCCTTCCGCCGCGAGCGGGTCCTTCATGAAGCGCTCGACGTAGGACGCGGCGCCGTAACGCAGCCAGCGCGGGACCTTCTTCTCGGCCCAGAAGACCGGCGCGAACTCGGGTGCGCCGACCTGCGCTCCGCCCGCGGCCGCGGTCGCGACGCGCTCGCCGATGGCCGCCCACGAGGGATCGATCGCGTCGATGAAGCTCTGCGCGGCGGCCCAGCGCGCCCAGTAGGGCCCCCACGCCGAGATCTTCGCGTCCTTGCGGTCCCAGTAGCTGACGCCGCAGCCTTGGAACCGCGCCGGCTTCGTCGACGTGTCGAACAGGAGATCGGCGAAGTACGCGCCGTGCAGCGACGAGAAGCCGTCTGCCTCGGGGAAGAGCGGCGTGTTGCCCGCGACCTCGTTGTATTGGGCGAGGCTGTTCAACACGACGACGTCGACCTTCGCCTTCGGCGCGCAGCCGAACAGCCGGACGAGCTCGGGGTACGCCTTCTCCGCGTGCCAGCGCGCGAGGTTGCCGCCGTCCCAGTCGCACGTGGTCGTGATCACGAAGTGGTCGCTCACGAGCTCCCACGGATGTTCGAGCTTCGCGTGGTACTCGTTGGCCTTCGCCATCTCGACCCACTCGTCGCCGCACTTCCACAGGAGCTTCTCCCACTTGTCGAAGTCCGCGGGAGCGACCCAGCTGTTGTCGTCGGGGCGGTACTTCGAGCCCGCGGCCTCGAGCTCGGCGTTCCTCTTCGCGCGCTCGATCTCGAAGGGATCCACGAAGGCGCCCTTGTCGTCCTTCGTCCACCCGAGCTGGAGGAACGGGAGCTCGGCGTCGGGCACCCACTGCTCGCCGAAGCGCGCGAGGCCCTTCGCCTTCATCCGCGCCGTCTCCTCGCGCTTGTACTTGGCGAGCTCGGTCAGGCTCTCGAACCACTTGCCGTCGTAGAACTGATGGCGCAGGCCCTTGTGCGCAGCTTCGTGCTTCGAGTCGACCTCGAGCACCTTGCGCCACGCCTTGCGCGCGTCCTCTTCCTGACCCGCCTTCGAGCTCGCCTCCGCGAGTTCGACGAGCTTCGCGACGTCCTTGCCGGCGGCGGCGAGCTTGGCTTCGAACCCCGCGTCCTGGACGGCGAGCACCGAAGGCACGAGGGCGAACGCGGGCTCCGCGCGCGGTGAGAGCGCGAGGCACGAGAAGAGCAGGACGATCATGGCAAAGGTGAAGGTCCAGGAGACCCGTGGGCGAGTGCGGCCGGTCGGCTGGGAGTCGTGGTGAAGGGCTCGTGAGCGTACCCGATGCCCGCGGGTTCGAGGCGCGACGCTCGCGGCGAATTCGGGCGCGATGTGTCGCCCGAGACCGCACGAACGACGTGCGTCGAACGGTCTACCGATCCGAAGCTCCCGTGCGCGTCCACCTCCGGGTCACGGTTCGGCTCGGGCTACGCCGCCGGGCGGATCGTGCCCGCGGTGGATCGCGACCAGGATGGGAGCATGCGCGCGAAGGAGGCTGGACGGGATCGCGTGGCGAAGCGGCTCCTCGGCTTCGCCTTCCTGGCGCTCGCGAGCTGTGCGAGCTACCGCGGGGCCGAGCTCCCCGAGCGGCGCCTCGCCGACCTCGAAAGCGCGCCGCGTCTCTCCGCGATCACATACTCGCTGACCGAGGCGGGGGCCGTGCAGTTCCTCGCCGCCGCTCAGAACGTGCCGCCGACGTCGATCACGACCACGCGCGTCGAGCCCTTGTTCCGCCGGCTCTTCGTCGAGTCCAAGCCGTCGACCGAGCCCGGCCCGGTGCACCTCGACATGTACTTCCGCTCGACACCGAACAACCCGGGCGTGACGCTCGTGCTCGCGTTGTTCTTCATCGGCTCGATCGGGATCTTCCCGGCGTACGCGCAGGACGACCTGTACCTCGAGGTCAAGCTGCGCCGCGACGGCGCCACAGTGAAGCAGTACCTCTACGAGGAGAGCGTGCACACGTGGCTGCACTGGTTCGCGCTGCCGTGGGCCTTCACCCACGATCCCGAAGAAGTCACGGCGAGCGCCGTCGACCAGATGCTCTTGAACCTCGTGAGCGACCTGCAGCGCGATCGCGCACTGCTCGCGGTGCCGTGAACGGCCCGCGGCGTGACCGCGTTCGGACGGGTCGAGCGTAAAGCCCGCTGCGGGATCGCGAGCGGAAGGTCCGAGCGTGCGGCACGCAGCGGGGCCGCGTGTGGCCCCTCCGAGCGTGCCTCCGCGCGGAAAAGTGGTCCTCGGCGTTTGCGCCCGGTTGACGACACGCGTCGCGCAATAAGGGTGAAGCCCGCACCCGGTTCATGAGGCCAGGTGCGGGCTTCGAAGATCCGTGCGGAAGTCGATCCAGGAGAGAATCGCCCCTTCCAACCGCGAGTGCGTCCACCACGCCCTCGCGCGGATCAGTCTCAGTTGTTCGGTGTGAGCAGGAGCAGCGCGAGCGCCGGCTGCAGGTTCGCCTGCTGGAGCGCGCTGAGCGAGCTCTGCTGCAGGATCTGGTGCTTGACGAGCTCCGACGTCTCTTCGGCGATGTCGACGTCGCGGATGCGGCTCTCGGCGGCGCTCAGGTTCTCGCGCGCGATCTGCGTGCTCGCGTGGACGCTCTCGAGTCGGTTCAGCGTCGCGCCGAGCGATCCGCGCAGCGTCGAGACGCGCTGGACCGCCGTGTCGACGTCCGTGAGCGCGTTCGCGGCCGTCGTGGTCGTGTTCACGTGCACCGCGCGGACGCCGAGCGCGGTCGAGGACGCCGACGCGAGCGGGATCGCGATCGTCTCGCCCTGTTCGACGCCGACTTGGATCGCGAGGCCGTTCGCGGAGCCGTCCAGGAGCTTCCGGCCGTTGAACTCGGTCGAGCGGGACAAGCGGTCGATCTCGGTGACGATCGTCCGCGCCTCCGTCTCCATCTGCGCGCGGTCCTGGGCGGAGTTCGTCCCGTTGAGCGACTGCACGGCGAGCTCGCGCAAGCGCGTCAGCATCCCATGGACTTCGTTCAAGGCGCCCTCCGCCGTCTGCGTCAGGCTGATCCCGTCCTGCACGTTGCGCAGCGCCGCGCCGTGCGAGCGGATGCGCGCGCTCATGCGCTCGGCGAGGCCGAGTCCGGCCGCGTCGTCGGCCGCCGTCGCGATGCGCAGGCCGCTCGCGAGGTGGCGCAGGTTCGACTCGACCTTCCCGGTCGCGGAGCCGAGCCAGCGCTGCGCCTCGAGCGCGGGCAGGTTCGAGTGGATCACGAGGCTCATCGGGGGAGCTCCGCGCGGGCACTCGAGTTGGATGCAACGAACCCTCCGGCCGCAGAGCGCTGCAGCATCCCCACGAGGCACAGTCGAACGGCGCCGCTGCGCCGGGGGGTCCGTTGAGTCTTGGGTGTACGAGGGAGGCGAGGCATGGGGCTGGCTCGGTACAGGCCTCATCGGAGTTCGAGATCGCCAGACCTGAGATCGATCTCAGGATTTCAGGGCCGCTCGATCCGGAGTGGTGCTGCGTCAGCCGCAATCATCTGACTCCAAGTGACTTACGAGGATGACCCAGGGCCCGCCGTGAGCTCGGTTCGAGGCACCGCGGCCGCGCCGGCCCCTGGGACCGGGCCGGGGCGCGGGCGCGCTGCGCCCTCCCCGCCGGGCGCCCTCCCGCCCGCTCCGCGCGCCGCGCGGGTCGACGCGCTCGGGTATCCTCCCCCGCCTTTCCGATGCCCGTCCAACCCGCCACGCCCCCGGTCCGGGAGCTCCGCCCGCCCCGGCCCGCGGACGTGCTCCGGCTCCCCGCGGAGACCGCGCCGCGCCTCCTCGTCGTGCTCGACACCGAGGAGGAGTTCGATTGGTCGAAGCCGTTCGACCGCGCGAACACGGGCGTCGAGCACATGCGTTCCATCGAGCGCTTCCAGTCCGTCTTCGACGCGGCCGGCGTGCGCCCCGTCTACGTGATCGACCACCCGATCGCGACGCAACGGACGAGCTCGGAGCCGCTGCGCGCGTTCGCGCGCGAAGGCCGCTGCGAGGTCGGCGCGCACCTCCATCCGTGGGTGTCGCCGCCGTTCGACGAGGACGTGAACGCGCGCAACTCCTACCCCGGCAACCTGCCGCGCGCGCTCGAGCGCGAGAAGCTCCTGCGCTTGACCGACTCGATCGAGACGCACCTCGGCGTGCGCCCGCGCTGCTACAAGGCCGGGCGCTACGGCTTCGGCCCGAACACCGCGGCGATCCTGGCGGAGCTCGGCTACTCGGTCGACCTCTCGCCGTGCCCGCCGTTCGACTTCGGCGCGGACGGCGGGCCCGACTACCGCGCGTTCCCCGTCGACCCGTTCTGGCTCGACCGCGAGCGTGCGCTGCTCTCGATCCCCACGACGGGCGCGTTCACGGGTTGGGCGAGCGGCGCCGGGAACGGCCTCTACGCGCTCGCGACCGCGCCCGCGTTGCGGTTCGCGCGCCTCCCGGGCATCCTCTCGCGCCTCGGCGCCCTGGAGCGGCTCCACCTCTCGCCCGAGGGGTACCGCCCAGAGCACCACGCGAAGCTCGTGCGCGCCCTGCTCCAGCGGGGCGCGCGCGTCTTCACGTTCGCCCTCCACAGTCCGTCGGTCCTTCCCGGGTGCACGCCGTACGTGCGCACGGAGGCCGATCTCGAAGCCTTCCTCGATTCCCTCCGCCGCTTCTTCGAGCTCTTCCTCAGCGAGCTCGGCGGCGTGAACCGCACCGCGAGCGAGCTCCACGCGGAGCTCCTTCACCTCACGAAGACGAAACCCGCTTGAAGATCCTCGGCCTCTCCCCCCTCGACAAGGACTCCACCGCATCGCTCGTCGAAGACGGACGCGTGCTGTTCGCCGCCGGCGAAGAGCGCTTCAACCGCGTCAAGCAGACGAGCGGCTTCCCCGTGAAGGCGATCGAGGCGGCGCTCTCCGCGACCGGCACGAACCCCGACCAGATCGACGTCGTCGCGTACCCGTTCCTCGCGGCGGACGACGAAGCGCGCCTGATCCGCGCCGCGATCGCAGCGGACGCCGACTTCGCAAAGCACTTCGAGCGCCCCGACACGGAGGCGATGCTCGACGCGGCCGACGCGCGCGTGCCCTACCGCACGCAGCCCGTCCACGGCCTGATCTCGCCCAACGAGCGCATGTGGAAGAGCGGGATGAAGGAGACCTTCTACCGCGCCGCCGCGCTCCACCCGACGATCGCGCCCGACATGGCGTCGCGCGAGGCGCGCGCGTGGGCCGAGCGCGCGATCGCGGACCACCAGATGTGGCAGGGCGAGCTCGAAGCCGGCCTCGCGAAGCTCGGCCTCGCGGGCAAGCTGAAGCGCGGCGAGCACCACCAGTCGCACGCCGCGAACGCCTACCTCGCGAGCGGCTTCGAGCGCGCACTCGTCGTGACGCTCGACGGCTACGGGTCGGGGCTCGCGGGCTCGATCTCGCTCGGCGAGGGCGGCAAGCTCCGCCGCCTGCACGGCATCCGCTTCCCGCATTCGCTCGGCACCTTCTACGAGATGGTGACGAGCTCGCTCGGCTTCAGCCCCGACCGCCACGCGGGCAAGATCGTCGGCCTCGCGGCCTACGGCGACCCGAAGGTGCTCTCGGACGTGCTGCTCGCGCGCATCGACCAGCGCCACGGCGACGTGAAGCTGCTCGAGAACCTGAACGTCTACTTCTCGCGGCACCTGTCGACGCGCTACCCGAAGATCGACCTCGCCGCGGCGTGGCAGCACGTCCTCGAGGTCGTCGCCACGAACCTCGTCGCGCACTGGATGAAGGAAACGGGCGCCTCGCACGTCGTGCTCTCCGGCGGCGTCACGGCGAACGTGAAGATGAACCAGCGCATCCACGCCATCCCCGGCGTGCAGGGCACGTTCGTCTACCCGAACATGGGCGACGGCGGCTGCGGGTCGGGCCTCGCGATGCTGCTCTCGTGGAAGGGCGGCGTGCAGCCGTCGATTCGCGACGTGTACTGGGGACCGAGCTACACGAACGCGCAGATCCGCGAAGCGCTCGACGCCGCGGGCCTCCGCTACGAGCAGCCCAAGAACCTCGCCGCCGAGGTCGCGAAGAAGATCCACGCGGGCGAGGTCGTCGGTCGCTTCGACGGCCGCATGGAGTACGGCCCGCGCGCGCTCGGCAACCGCTCGATCCTCTACCACGCGAAGGAACCGGGCGTGAACCAGTGGCTCAACCAGCGCCTCGGCCGCACGGAGTTCATGCCGTTCGCCCCGGTGACGTTGTGGGAGGCGCGCGAGCAGTGCTACGTCGGCATCCGCGGCGCGGAGCACGCGGCGGAGTTCATGACGATGACCTTCGATTGCACGGACTGGATGAAGCAACACTGCCCGGCTGCCGTGCACGTCGACGGCACCGCGCGGCCGCAGCTCGTGCAGCGCGACGTCAACCCGGGCTACTACGACGTGCTGAAGGAGTACGAGAAGCTCTCGGGCCTCCCGTCGCTCATCAACACGAGCTTCAACATGCACGAGGAACCGATCGTGTGCTCGCCGCAGGACGCGATCCGCGCGTTCCTGCTCGGCCACCTCGACGCCCTCGCGATCGGCCCGTTCTTCGTGCCGAACCCGGCGGCGAAGGCCGAGCACGGCCACGCGAAGCAGTCGAAGCGCGCTCACGCGGGCGCGGCGCACTGATCGACGCCACCCCCAAGTCATCCCCCCTACAACCCCACCACCGCCGCTTCGAGCGCCCGCGCTTCCTCCTCCCGCCCCTCCACGCGCGCCCGCTCGATCGCCGCGCGAGCACGCTCCATCGCGCGCTCACGATCCGCCGTGTTCGCGCGCAGCACGTCGCCATACCCCTCGAGCGCCTCTCGCACGCGCCCGACATCGAGCAGCGTCAGCGCGACCCACCGCCGCGCGCCGGGATCACCGGGCCGCGTCTCGAGCGCGCGCTCGAAGTGCGCGAGGGCCTCGTCGAACCGCCTGCGCGATCGCAGCAGCAGCGCCAGGTTCCCGTTCGCGCCGAAGTGCGCGGGGTCGAGCTCCAACGCGCGCAGAAAGCTCGCCCCCGCCTCGTCCTCGCGCTTCGTCGCGCTCTGCGCGAGCCCGAGGTTGTAGTGGATGTCCGGAACCCACGGCGCGAGCCGCGCGGCCTCTTCCAGCGCGCCGAGCGCCTGCGCGGGCTTCCCGCTCGCACCGAGCGCGACACCGAGGTTCCACCACGCCTCCGCGTACAAGGGTTCGAGCTCCGTCGCGCGCCGCAGGTGTCGGATCGCGTCGTCGAAGCGCCGCTCCGCCGCGAAGGCCTTGCCGAGGACCTTGTGCGCGACCGGGTTCTCGGGCTCGAGCTCGATCGCGTGCGAGAAGAGCGTCACGTCGTCGCGCCACAACCGCGCCTGGCGCGTCGTGAGCACGCCGCACGCCGCGAGCGCGACGAGACCGGCGAGGAACGCCGCACGCTCCGCGCGCAGCCAGCGCGCGAGCTCCGCCCCGCCGAGCACGAGCACGAGCGCGAGCCCGGTGAACGGCAGGTACGCGTACCGATCCGCCATGGACTGGTCGCCGACTTGCACGATGCCGAGCACGGGCAGGAGCGTGATCACGAACCACGCGAGCCCCGCGCCGAGCCACGGACGCTCGCGGCGCCAGCGCGCGGCGAAGATCGCGGCGAGCGCGAGGCCCGCGAGCCCGCACCAGAACGCGACGGTGCCCCACGGCGCGCGCCACGCGTAGTGCGGCGACAGTTCGACCGGCGCGCACGTCTTCGCGACGTAGCGCGCGAGCGCGGCGACGGCGTTTCCGGCAGCGCTCGACGAACGACGCGCCGCCGGCCTGGTGCATCGCGCCGCCCGCGCGCTGGACGAGCACCGTCACGACGCATGACGCGGCCGCGAGCGCGGCGAACGGGGCCTTCTCGAGGAGGAGCGCCGCGATCGGCCGTGGGTTCAGGCCGAGGCGCGCGGGCTCGACGGACGGCCACCGCACGCGCGCGAAGGGCCACACGTCGAGCACGAGCAGCACGAGCGGAAAGCTCACGAGCATCGGCTTCGCCAGGAGCCCGAGCGCGAGCAACACGAACGTCGCCGCGTACGCGCGCACACCGGGCCGGCGCACGAAGCTCGTCCACGCGTGGAGCGCGAGCACGAAGAAGAGGTGGCTCAGGACGTCCTTGCGTTCGGCGACCCACGCGACGGACTCGACGTGCAGCGGGTGGAGCGCGAACAGCGCCGCGACGAGCCACGCGACGCCGAAGCGCGCCGTCCAGCGCATCACGAGCATGCCGAGCAGTACGGACGCGAGCACGTGCAAGCCGAGCGACACCAAGTGGTGCGCACCCGGAGCGAGCCCGAACAGCTCGACGTCGAGCATGTGCGACAGCCACGTCAAGGGATGCCAGTTCGCGGCGTCGCCCGACGTGAACGCGTACGCGAAAGCACCGTTCGACAACCCGGCGCGCACCACGGCGTTCTCGGTGACGTAGATCGCATCGTCCCACCACAGGAAGCCGTTCGAACGAATCGGCGCGTAGGCCGCGACCGTCACGACGGCGAGCGCGATCCAGGCGAGCGTGCGGGCAGCGCGGGAGGGCGTGCTCATGGCGCGGTCGTCACCTCGGCGCGGGCACGCCGCGCACGAACGGTCTGCGAGCGCGGTAGAGCTCGAGCCGCGCCTCGACGTCCGCCGCCTTCGCTCCGCGGTTCTGCGCGCGGTAGAGCTCGACCGCGCGGCTCGCGGCCGCCAGCGCGCCCGGGAAGTCGCCCGCGGCCGCGCGCGCGGCACCGAGCACGTCGAAGAGCCGCGCGTCGGTGGGCAACGCGAGGCGTGCCGCCCGCTCCGCGAGCTCCAGGCCGCGCTTCGGATCCAGCACGGCCGCGTCGAACGACGTCGCCCGGAGCCAAGCGAGGTTCTTCAGGCTCTCGACGTCGTCCTTCGCGAGCGCGAGCACGTCCGCGTACTTCGAGGCCGACTGAGCGTCCCGCTCGGCGACGAACAGCGCCAACGCCAGCGCGCGCCGGTGTTCGACGCTGGCGGGCGCGAGCGCGACCGCACGTTCGAGCTCCGGGAGCGCCTCGTCCGTGCGTCCTGTCGCCGCGAGCACCGTACCGAGACGCTCGTGTGCCTTGGAATCGTCCGGGTCGAGCTCCACGCCCCGCCGGCAGTCGCGCTCGGCGCCCGCGACGTCGCCTGTTTGCAGCCGCGCCCACCCGAGGTTCGCGCGGACGCCCGACGTCTCCTGGCCGTTCGCGATCGCCGCCTCGAAGCAGCCGATGGCCTCCGCGAACCGCCCCTTCGCGCCGAGCGCGGAGCCCAGGTTGTTCTGCGCGTCGGGGAACGCGGGCGAGAGGCGCACGCACTCCGACAGGTTCAGGATCGCGCCGTCGAGGTCGCCCTCGGCGAGCAGCGCGTTGCCCAGGTTCTGCCGCGCCATCGCGTTGTCGCCCGTGACCGCTATCGCGTGCGCGAACACGGTGCGCGAGTCCTTCCACAGCGCGACCTGCCCGCGCGTGAGCACGGCGCAGACGCCGAGTAGGACGACGCCCGCGACCGCGAGCGCGCGGCGCGCACCGGCCAATGCCGCGGAGCGCACGTCGAGCTCGACGACGAGCGCGAGCACGAGGCCGAGGAGCGGAAGGTACGTGTACCGATCCGCATGCGACTGCTGCCCCACTTGCACCAGCCCGATCACCGGCACGGCGAGCCCGAGGTACCAGAGCCAGCCGACGAGGAGCCACGGAGAGCGCGCGCGGCGGCCCCACGTCCAGGCCGTGACCGCCGCGAGGAGCAACAGCGCGCCCGCGGCGTTCGCGAGCCCCGTCGCGTTGGCGTGCGGGTAGTAGATCGCGAGCTCCGCGGGCCATGCCGTCGCGCCGAGATAGCGGACGTAGCTCACGAGCGCGTTCGCGACGCGTTCGCCCGCAGGCAGAGCGTCCAGGGTCGCGACGGCGCCCCAATTGTGCTGCGCGACGAACGTGGCGACGCTCGACGCGACGGCGAGCGCGAAGAACGGGAGCTTCTCGACGACGAGGGCCCGGAGCCCGCGCTCGCGGCGCGCGAGCGGCCAGACGTCGAGCACGAGCAGCAGGAACGGCAGCGTCACCAGCATCGGCTTCGCGAGCAACCCGAGCGTGAACGCGACGAGCGCCGCCGCGAACGCGACGCGCTTCCCGGAGCGCGCCCAGCTCGTCCAAGCGTGCAACGCCGCGAAGAAGAAGGCGGCCGACAAGACGTCCTTGCGCTCGGCGATCCATGCGACGGACTCGACGCGCAGGGGATGGAGCGCGAACAGGCCCGCCGCGAAGAACGCGGCCCACGGGCGACCGCACCACCGCAGGAACAGGGTGAAGGCGAGCACGGCGTTGGCCACGTGCAGGAGCACGCTGACCGCATGGTGCTTCCCCGCGTCGAGCCCGAAGAGCTCGACGTCGAGCATGTGCGACAGCCACGTCAGCGGGTGCCAGTTCGCCGCCGCGCCGCTCGTCCACGCGTAGCGCCATCCCTCGAGCGAGAGGCCGCGCTTCACGACCTCGTTGTCGAAGACGTACGTGGGGTCGTCGAGCCGCAGCGAGCCGTTGTCGAGCGCGCCCGCGAACGCGAAGACCGTGCACGCCGCGAGCGCGGCGGCGAGGAGCGGCGCGCTCCAGGTGCGTCGAGGGGCGGACATCCTCCGGAGCGTATCCCGCCGCGCTCGCGCCGCGCCATCCCCCGGCGCGTCAGCCGTCCAGGTCGAAGTGGTGCGCCCCGCGCAGGAGGCGGCGCGACTCGTGCACGAAGCGCTGGTTTCGGATGTGCGTCTGCAGGTGGTCGAGGAAGTCGAAGGGGCAGACGATCCCGTAGAACACGACGAGCACGCCCACGCAGTTCGCGGGGAGGAAGGCGAGCTGGAAAGGCTCGACGAACAGGTCCGCGATCGCCGCGACCAGGAACAGGAGCACGCCGAGGTCGAAGTTCGTCACCGCCGCGCGCACGAACGAGAGCGGGCCCGAATACGCCACGGGCCGATGGTCGTCGGGCAGCGCGCCATCGTGCGCGAGCTCCGTTTCGACGGCGCCCTGCGTGATCTGCGCGACGAAGTGGTCGCGCTCGTGGTTCCTCCGCAGCAGGATGTACCGCGCGGTCAGGATCAGCGGCAGGTCGTGCAGGAACTTCTGGAACAGCACGGCGAGCAGCGCGGCCAGCGCGAAGAAGAAGGTCCAGCTCGCCCCCGTCGTCCGCACGAGGTAGATGCCGAGGCACGTGAAGAACGCCGACTTCACGTACAGGTGGAACATGAAGTCGTGGAAGCCGAAGATCAGCTTCTCGCGCTTGTGGTACCGCGCCACCTCGCCGTCCACGCAGTCGAGGATGTAGTAGAGGAAGACGCAGGCGAAGCCGAAGACCGCCCACGCGCCGCCGAGCGGGACCATCGCGCTCCCCGCGACGCCGAAGAGGAGCATCCCGAGCGTCGCGATCGTCGGCGACAAGCCGAGCTGCACGAAGACGCGCGTGACGTGGATGGAAACGCGGTCGCCGACGAGGACTCCCGCCACGTCGTTGTACTTGCGGACCGGGGCTTGGACCCGCTGCCGCAGCTCTGCGATCGATTCCATCCGGCGCATTCCTGGCCGGGCACGGACCTCACCGCCGGCGGAACACCGTGGAGACGCCGCGCCGGGCGAACTCCCAGAGTTTGTCCTTTTCTTGACGATTCAGATAGCCGCCGACCGCGAGGATTCCGGGCAGGAGCAGCACTCCGAGCGTCCGGATCGCGAGCCCATGCGCCGGGGCGGCCTCCGCGCCGGCCCGCGCGCCGACAAAGAGCCCGGCCGCGAGCACGATCGGCGCCAGGACCCGCAGCGTCTCGTGCCCGATGCGCCACGTGCGCTCGGCGACGATCCAGGCGGCGCCCGCCAGACACGCGAAGGTCGCGAGGGTCGCCCACGCGGCCCCGACGTATCCGTGGCGCGGCACCAGGAACGCGTTGAGCGCGAAGTTGAGCGCCGCGGCCCCGGCGACGAGGGCCGAGACGAGCCACGTGCGCTCGCGCAGGTAGAAGACCGTCCCGACGACCTGGTACACGCCCCACGCGAGGTACCCGCCCGCGACGAGCGGCAGCACGGTGTGCGCCTCGAAGAAGCGCTCGTCGGCCATCACCCGGACGATCTCGGGGCTGAAGAGCGCGAGTCCGAGGGTGACGAACGCGAGGAGCAGCGTGAAGTACACGAGCACCGCGCGGATGATCCGGCGCACCGACTCGTCGTCCTTCACGGCGAACACGAACGGGTACCAGATCAGCGCGAAGGCCTCGAAGACGACCGTGTTGCCGATCGAGCCCAGCTTGTAGGCGAGGCCGTAGAGCCCGACCTGGTCCTCCCCTCCCGCCTGGAGCACGAAGAAGCGGTCGCCCTGGTGCAGCACGAAGCCGCACAACCCCGAGAAGAGGAGCGGCGACGAGTACGTCCACAGGCGCTTCGCCATCGCGCGCGAGAACGCGAGTTTCGTCCGCGCGACGAGCACGACGCCGACGCCGAGCGCCACGACGAGTTCGCCGCAGAGCACGCTGTAGAGCACGCCCATGTACGTCAGTCCAAGCCCGGCGAGGAACCAGACCTTGAGGCCCGTCTCGAGCAGCAGCTTGAGCGTCGTGACGACGCCGTACAGCGTCGAGCGCTCGAGGAGCTGGAGCCAGCGCAGGCCGACCTGCGACACGCTCTGCGCGACGAGGATGCCCGCGGCGAGCACCAGCGCGTCGGCGTACTCGCGGGAACCGAAGAGGAGCTCCGCCCCCGCCGCGCGGAAGCACCACGCGAAGAGGAACGCGACGCCCGTCGTGCCGAGCAGGATGAGCACGCACGTGCCGACGAGCGCGCGGCGGTCGGCCTCGGTGTCGTAGCTCGCGTAGTAGCGCGCCATCCCCTGCAGCAGGTTGATACCGAGCACCTGCGCCGCGATCGCGAGCGTCACGGACGCCATCTCGACGACGCCGTAGTTGCCGCGCGAGCCGATCCAGACCGTGACGAGCGGGAGGATCAGGAAACCGATGACTTTGTGGACGGCCGGGCCGAGCGCGTAGACGAATGAGTGCTGCGTCAGGCGCTTCAGGGCGGCGGTGAGCATCGAGGTGCGGGGCGCAGGGTCGCAGAGCGAGGGGGGCGGTCAAAGGCGGGGTGTCGGTCGGGAGCGCAATTGCCGGAAGCGGCGATCAAGGGTGAAGGGACGCAACGGAACACATTCGGATGCTTCGCATTCCGGACTCTGCGTTGGCGCGGGCCGGAGGACGCACCGCGCGGCAACGCAGAGTTCTATGGGCTCTCAGCATCGAGCGGTCCGCGCGGGAAACGTGCCTGGGCCGTGCATGCACGCTCGAAGCTCGGCATCGAGCGGCAGGTGGGCGGGTCTTCTTGCGGCGCGCGGAGGGGCTCGATCGTCTTGGTTCAGTCCGGATCGACGGGGTGCGCTTCGTGTGCGAGGCGGTGCGCGACGTCGCGGCCGAGGTAGCGTTGGACGGCCCAGTGGACGCCGTAGAGGAGCGGCGTGATGCCCACCGCGATGGCGAACTTGTAGACGTAGTTCGTGACCGAGACGACGAGCGCCTGACGTGCGGTCATGTGCTCGTTGCCGAGCAGCTCGGGGATGACCCAGAACGCCAGGAAGATCACGACGAGCGTGTCGATCAGCTGACTCACGACGGTGCTGCCTTGCGAGCGCAGCCACAGCATTCGGCCGCCGGTCCGGTGTCGCAGGAACGTGAACACCGTCGCGTCGACGAACTGGGAGATCGAGAACGCGCACAGGCTCGCCACGACGATCGCCCACGTCGCACCGAGCGCGATCTGGAACGCGCTCTGCACCTCCTCGGCCGCGAGACCGGGCGTGAAGCTGACGGCGGGCGCGCGCGCAGCGAACCAGATCGGCACCTGGAGGAGCACGTTGACCGCGATCGCGAGCCACGTGAAGACGCGCACGACGCGCTTGCCGAAGTACTCGTTGACGATGTCCGTCAGGATGAACGTCAGCGGGAAGGCGTAGATGCCGGTCGTCGCGACGAAGTACGCGTCCTCCGACAGCCCGATCGAGCGCGGGGTGAGCCCGAAGAGGTCGAACCGGTAGAGCTTGTTCCCGAGGATCTCCGCCGCGACGAAGAAGCCGACGAAGAGCCCGCCCAGCGCGAGGAGCAGGACCTCGCGCTTGCGCGCTCCCCTCGCCGTCGAGGGGGCGCGGAACGTCCTCCGCTCCCGCTGCACCGGTTCCCATGGCCCCAGGATGCCCGCGCGGGGCTCCGGAGCCAGAGGGCGGCGTCGAAAACGCGGCCTGCGGCTCGTTCCACGCAAGGAGTGCCGGCTCGGGGCTCGCCGTCCCGGGCTCGCGCCCCTAGACTGCTCCGCCCGAACGCCATGCAAGTCCTCGAGCAGCTCAAGAAGACGTCCGCCGAGCGGTTCCTCGCCATCTACGAGAGTCTCCAGCAGAACGGCTACGGGCCGCTCGACGGCGAGGTCGCGAAGGTCCTCCACTTCCGGCCGCTCGCGATCAAGAAGCTGCCGATGGCCCAGCGCGCGCGGCGCGCGAAGTCGATCCTCGAGAGCGCGCGCAACACCGAGCTCGCCTACGAGATCCTCGGCGCGTACCTGATCAAGAACCACCGCGAGCTCGTCACGACGTTCCTCGACGAGACCGGCGTGAAGCACGACCAGGGCATGATCGACGACGTCGAGCACAACCAGCCCGACGCGGCGAAGATCGAAGCGGTCCTGACCAAGCTCGACGGGAAGTTCGACCCGGCGGACGTGACGGTCTACCTCGCGATCTGCGCCGAGCAGTGGCCGCAGATCCAGCTGCTCGACCAGCTCTGGCAGAAGCGCGCGGGCTGATCCGCGACTCGCGCGGCGGTTCGCGCGCCGCGAGGTCCGGAAAACCGTCGCTCAGCGCTTCTGACAGCGCCGGCAGACGTGCGTGCCGCGCTGCCCGACGACGAGGCGCGTGATCTTCGTCCCGCAGGCGCGGCACGGCTCCCCTCCGCGGCCGTAGACCTGGAACTGGTCCTGGAAGCTGCCCGGGTTGCCCTCGGGCGTCCGGTAGAAGACGTCGAAGCTCGAACCCTCGCGCTCGATCGCCTCCGCGAGGACCGCGCGAATCGCCGCGTGCAGGCGGTCGCTTCGATCGCGCGCGAGGCGCTCGCTCTTTGTGAGCGGGTGGATGCCCGCGCGGAAGAGCGCCTCGTCGACGTAGATGTTGCCGAGCCCCGCGACGAAGGCCTGATCGAGCAGGAGCGGCTTCATCGCGCGCCGCTTTGCGCGCAGCGCCGCGAAGAACCCATCCGCCGTGAACGCGGCGGAGAGCGGCTCGGGGCCGAGCTCCGCGAGCTCGCCGGCCGCGTCCTCGGTGAACACGAGCCGGCCGAACTTGCGCACGTCGAGGAAGTGGAAGACGTGGTCGTCGTCGAGGTCGAAGCTCACCTTGACGAACGGCCCCGGATCGACGCCGCGCGCGTCGACCTGCATCCGCCCCGTCATGCGCAGGTGGCCGAGCAGGGCCCCCGCCGGCGCGCCCGACCGCTCGAGGTCGAACACGATGTACTTCGCGCGACGCCACACGCGGGTCACGCGCGCGCCGACGACGAGCTTCGCGAGGGCTCTTGCGTCGAGACCGCCCGTGGTGCGTTTCCAGCGGACGGTGCAAGCTTCGATGCTGCGGCCGACGAGCTTCGGCCGGATCAGGCGCGCGACGGTTTCCACTTCCGGCAGCTCGGGCATGGGGAGGGAGAGGATACGTGCACGGGGGGGCGGCGGCGAGCGGGCTGAAACGACGCGCGGCCGCGCGCCTCGTTCGAGGCGCGCGGCCGCATGGGTCGGTGGCGAGCGAGGTCAGTGCTGGCTCACGAGCTCGCGCTGCGCGGGCCGGTGCGGGAGCGCCGCGGGCACGGGGCTCGCGTGAGCGGACTCGACCTCGATCCGGAAGCTCTGGACGAGCTGCGCGAGCTCCTCCGACATCCGCTTCACGTCCTGGGCCGTGTTCCCCACTTGCTCGGCGTTCACCGAGGCGGCCTGCGCCACCTGACTGACGCCGGAGATGCTCTCGGCGATGCCGCTCGCTCCGCGGGCGACGTCGGTGACGTTGCGCGTGATCTCCTGCGTCGTAGCGGACTGCTCCTCGACGGCGCCGGCGATCGACGTCTGCAGGTCGTTGATGCGCGCGATGATCTCCTGGACCTTCGCCATCGCCTCGACGGAGGAGCGCGTGTCGGCCTGGATCGTCGAGATCTTGCCCGCGATCTCCTCGGTCGCCTTCGACGTCTGGTTCGCGAGCTCCTTCACCTCGTTGGCGACGACGGCGAAGCCCTTGCCCATCTCGCCGGCCCGCGCCGCTTCGATGGTCGCGTTGAGCGCGAGCAGGTTCGTCTGCGCCGCGATCGACGTGATCAGCTTGATCACGCTCTCGATCTCCGCCGAGCTCTCGCCCAGGCGCATCACCGTCGAGTTCGTTTCGCGCACGCTGTCGACCGCGGCGCTCGCGATCTTCGAGGCCTCGCTCGAGCGCTGCGCGATCTCGCGGATGGCCGAGTTGAGCTCCTCGGCGGCCGAGGCGACCGTCTGGATGTTGCGGCTGATTTCCTCGGTGGCCGTGGAGACCTGCGCGACCTGCGTCGCGCCCTGCTCCGACTTCGCCTGCATGTCGGTGCTGACGTTCGTGAGCTGCGTCGAGGACGAGTGCAGCCCCTTCGCGTCGTTCGCGATGGAACGGATGGCCTGCTGCATCTTCTCGACCGCGGCGTTGAGGGCCTGCTGCACCGTGGCGTGGTCGCCCTGGTAGCGGCCCTTCACGCGCACGGTCAGGTCGCGTTCGGCGACGCGCGAAAGGACGTCACTCGACTCGCGCATCGGCGCGACGACGGCCTCGAGCATGGAGTTGATCTGCGTGCAGAGCTCCTTGTACGAGCCGCCGAAGTGCTGGGCGTCGATGCGCTCCTGGAGCTGCCCGGCGCGGCAGGACTCGATGAGGCTGTTCGTCTCCTTCAAGAGCAGGCGGAGCACTTCGATGGTCTCGTTGAGGTTGCGCTTGATGACCTCGTGGTCACCCTTGTAGTTGCCCTCGACCTGGCGGGAGAGGTCGCCCTTCGCGACGGACTTCAGGACCTCGGTCGACTCGTGGATCGGCGCCAAGATGCCCTCGAGCATCTGGTTCACCTTGCCGCACAGCTCCTTGTAGCCGCCCTGGAACTCGCCGTCGCGAGCGCGGGACGAGAGCTTGCCTTGCGTGCTGTCCTTCACGAGCTGATCGAACTCGGCGAGGAGATTGCGCAGGACGCGCACGGTCTCGTTGAGGCTCGTCTGGATCTTCGCGTAGTCGCCGACGTGGCGGCCGGTGAGCTCTTGCGAGAGGTCCCCGCGGCTCACGCACTCGAGGATGCGGCTCGCCTCGTTGATCGGCGTCGCGATCGCGTCGAGCATCCCGTTTACCTTGCCGACGAGCTCGCGGTAGCTGCCCTGGAACTGTGCGGCGTCCGCGCGCGTCGAGAGCTGACCTTGGTTGCTCGCCTGGATGAGCGTGTTCATCTGGTCGACGAGCGAGCGGAGGACGCGAATCGTCTCATTCACGCTGCCCGCCATGCGTTGGAACTCGCCTTGGTAGCTGCCGCGCACTTCCTGCGACAGATTGCCCGAGGCGAGCTGCGCCAGGACGGCCGAGCTCTCCTGGATCGGCTTCGCGACCGCGTCGAGCATGTGGTTCATGCCGTTGCAGAGCTCGCTGTAGCTGCCTTGGAAGCGCTCGGCGGGAGCGCGCACGTCGAGGGACCCGGAGCGGGCCGCGGCAATCAGCTTGGACGACTCGGAGACGAGCTCCTCGATCGTCCCGCGGCTCTTGCCCAACGCGACGGCGATGCGCCCGATCTCATCGGGGATGCCCGACTCGATCCCGGGCGAGAAGTCGCCCGCCGACATGCGCTCCATCGCATTCGCGAGCTCCTGGGCCCGGCGCGAGACGCAGCTGCGGATGTAGTACCCCAGCGCCAGGATCGCGAGCGCTCCGAGGACCACCGCGCCCAGGATCAGGTTGGTCGTGGTCGCGTTCGCGGCCTCTGCTTCGGCTTGCGCCGTCTTCGCGCTGGCCTCGATGCGCTCACCGAGTTCCTCGTTCTTCGCCTCGAGCGCGAGGAACGTGCTCATGAAGTCGGGCAAGCTCGCCTCGGCCGCGACGGGGTCCTTGAAGGCGAGCTCTACCATCGTGTTCGCGGCGCGGATGTACGCATCGAGCGCGGGACGCGCCTCGGCGAGCGCGGCCTTCACTTCGTCGGGCAAGGGCAGCGCGTCGTTCTTCGCCATGTCCTCGTTGAAGCGCGCGCAGTGCTCCTTCAGCGCGGCTTCGAGCTCCACCTTGTCCTTCTCCGGGTGCTGGCCCGTCAGGATCGCCTCGAGCACGTCCGACCGCAGGGCGTCGTGCATCATGTCGGCGTCCATGTGGTTGTTGCTCGCCTCCAACGTGGTCGTGAAGACGGCTTGCGCATCGCGCATCGTTCGCGCGCCGTTCCAGGCGACGAAGCCGATCACGGCCGCGAGCAGCGCGCTCGCGATGGTGAAGACGAGGAACTGAGTTCGAAGGGTGGCGTTCGACATGGGGCTGGCCTTGGGGAAGCGGGGCCCACGTCGTCTCCCTCCCCGCATCACTTGATCGCGGCCGACCGGAGCAGCGTGGGTTTCGTGGGCTGCCGTCCACGTTCGGGTTCGCGATGCTGAAGGCTTGAGGGTCCGAATTCGATTCCGCTCGGGGAGCTCGATTCGACGAGTCGGAACCGACCGACCAGCTCGCGCAGGCCGCGCGCACGGTTCGCCACTTCGAGAGCGGCGCGTCCAGATCGCTCTCCGCTCGCGGACGTCTCGTTCGCGGAGGCGGCGACGTCGCTCATCGTCTGCGAGATCTCGGAGGTCTTCCGCGCGACCTCGCTCACGTTGCGCGCGATCTCCTGCGTCGTCGCGGACTGCTCCTCGACCGCGCCGGCGATCGACGCCTGCAGTCCGTTGATCCGGTCGATCACGGTCTGGACGGACGCCATGGAGTCCACGGCGCAGCGCGTGTCCGTCTGGATCGCGCGGATCTTGCCCGCGATCTCCTCCGTGGCCTTCGACGTCTGGTTCGCGAGCTCCTTCACCTCGTTCGCGACCACGGCGAAGCCCTTCCCCATCTCGCCGGCGCGCGCCGCTTCGATGGTCGCGTTGAGCGCGAGCAGGTTCGTCTGCGCCGCGATCGACGTGATGAGCTTGACGACGCTCTCGATCTCGCCCGAGCCCGCGCTCAGGCGCGCGACCGCTTCGCTCGTCGAGCGCACGGCTTCGACGGCGGAGCTCGCACTCTGGGTGGCCTCGGCAGAACGCTGGGCGATCTCGCGGATGGCCGCGTTCATCTCCTCGGCGGCCGACGCGACGGATTGGACGTTGGCGTTGATCTCCTCCGTGGAGGTGGAGACGGTGCGCACCTGCTCCGCCGTGCGACCGGCGCGATCGCCGATCTCGCTGCTCGCGCGGGTGAGCTCCTCCGCGGACGTCGACAGGGCGTTCGAATCCGTCCCGATCGAGGCGATGGCGCGGCCCATGTGGTCCGCCGCCGTGTTCACGGCGGTCTGCATCTTCGCGTGGTCGCCCGAGTAGCGCCCCTCGATGCGCGCCGACAGGTCCTGCGCCGCGATGCGCTCCAGCGCCTTCGTCGATGCGTCGACGGGCTGCACGACGGCGTCGAGCATCGCGTTGATGCTCGAGCAGAGCTCGCGGTAGCTGCCGTCGAACGACTCGGCTTGCAGGCGGGTCGACAGCTCGCCCCGCTGACACGCCGCGATCAGACCGCTCGTCTCCTGGAGCAACCTGCGGAGGACGTCGAGCGTCGTGTTCAAGCTGCTCTTGATGCGCTCGTGGTCACCGCGGTACTCGCCCGTGACGCCTCGAGCGAGATCGCCGCGCGCGACGTTGCCGAGCACCTGCGTCGCTTCGCCGACCGGCGCGAGGATCCCGTCGATCATCCGGTTGACGCGCAGACAGACCTCGGCGTAGCTGCCCTCGAAGCCGTCGACCTTCGCACGCTGGTCGAGACGCCCTTCTTCGCAGGCGGCGGCGAGGAGTCCGAGCTCCTTCACGAGCTCGCGCAAGACCCCGATCGTCTCGTTCAGGTGGCGCTTCACGATCTCGTGGTCCCCGCGGTACTGCCCCTCGACTCGACGTTGCAGATCGCCACGCGAGACGGCGACGAGGACTTCGCGCGCCTCGTTCATCGGCGCGACGACGGCGTCGAGCATCCGGTTCACCTGCACGACGAGCTCGCGATAGCTGCCCTCGAAGCGCGCGGGGTCGGCCCGTTCCGAGAGTCGTCCGGCTTCCGACGCCTCGATCAGTCGGTTCATGTCGGCGAGCAGCGCACGCAGCACGCGCACCGTGCCGTTCAAGCTGTCCTGGAGGACGCGGTGGTCGCCCGCGTAGTCACCGCGCACTTCCTGCGAGAGGTCGCCCTTCGCGAGCGCCCGCATGACCTGCGCGCTCTCGCCGACCGGCTGCAGGACGGCGTCGAGCATCGAGTTGACCCCCGTGCACAGCTCGCGGTATCCGCCCTGGAAGTTCGTCGCGTCGGCGCGGACCGAGAGCCGCCCCTCGCGGGCGGCGGTCGTGAGCTTGCCGGTCTCAGCGACGAGGGAGCGGAGCACCTCCCGTGTGGCGTTCGACGCGTTCGCCATTCGGCCGAGCTCGTCGGCGCGATCCAGCTCCAGTGTCCGCTCGAGATCGCCGCTCGCGACGGCTTCGAGCACCTCGGCCGTCCTCGTGATGGGCCGCGCGATGGAGAGCGCGATGCGCCAGCCGAGGAACGCGACCACGAGCACGGTGACCGCGATGCAGAGGAGGATCTCGGTCCGCAGCGCCCAGACTTCGGCGAGCGCGGCCTTCTCCGACTCTCGTACGAGCACCAGCCATCCGTACCCCGGGAAACCGAGCGCTCCGCGCGACGCGGCGTAGCCGTGGAACTCGCGCTCGCCGTTGGCGGGGTCGACGACGAACGCGCTGCCGTCCTTCCCCTGCGTGGCGAGCACGGCGGACGCGAGGCCGATCTGCAGGAGGTTCTCACTGGACCGCAGCGCTCCGTGCGTGGCGGTCAAGAGACGACCGTCCTTCGAGCAGACCTGGATGTGGATGGGCTCGCCCGTCTCCTCCTCGACGTCCTCGTGAATGCTCTCGACGAGCTGGGTCACGGTGCGCTCCCACGACGCGCGGTTCGACCAGACGCCCACGACGCGCCCCGTCTCGTCGGTGATCGGCGTGGCGAAGTTCAGCGTGACGAGCCCCTTCCCGTAGGCATCACTGCAGAGTCGGTCTTCGGTCGGATCCGCGTACCAGGTCTCGCCCGGCTTCGTCCGCCCGGATCGGATCGACTCGAACCACGGCTCCCCCGCGACGCTGTCGCCGACGAGCGACTGGCTCGCGATCGGAGCTCCCGACGCATCGACGGTGTTGCAGGCGACAATGCGTCCGTCGAGGTCCGCGACGAGCATCAGGTCGTAGCAGCCGTAGCAGCGCATGAAGAAGTTCATCGCCGCCTCGGCTTCCTTCGCCGTTCCGCGCGCGCTCGGGTGGAACGCGAAGGCCTGCACGTCGCCATACCGCTCGAACAGGAGGCGGTCGATCTTGTCGATCGTGTCGTGCGCCGTCGATTGCAGCGCCTCGCCCGACTCCTCCGCGAGCTGCTCCTGCGCGTGGTAGTAGGAGTAGCAACCGATCGCGACGAGCGGGACGATCGCGAGCGCGAGGAGCGAAGCGACGAGCTGCGTGCGGAGCGTGCGGAAGCGAAGCATGGGAACGCGCATACGGGGCCTCGTGGTGGGGAGCAGCGACGCACTCGACTCCACGCCGAGCGTCGGGGATCCAGCGTCGATCGGCGGATCCCCGGCCGTCCTTCATGCGCTGCTTGGAGAGCGGAGTGCGTACTCGACGCAGGCGAGGAACAACCGATCCGCGGCTCTGAATTGCAGGCTCCGGTCCCGTCCGCCCGCGCTCCTCCACCGTGCTAGTCTTCGTGCGGCCGTTCGCACGGCCCTTCTCGAACCCTGCGCACCTTGGAACACCGCACCATGCTGATCGCCACCGCCCTGCTCTCGCTCTCCCTGAACTCCGCCTGCGTCGCGCCCGCGACGACCGGTCCCGCGCTGCACGTCGAGCGCGCCGCCTGGATCCGCGGCGCCCACGCGGCCCTGGTCCAGGACGCGGGCGCAACGCGCCTCGCCGTCGACCTGAAGGCCGCCTTCCCCGCGCTCGAATCGCGCCGAACGGTCACCGTCGAGGCCTTCTCGGCCGACGGGAAGCTGCTCTTCACGCGCACGGCCGTCGCGCGGCCCGGCATGAACGACGCGCGCTATCACCGCACGGTCGCAGCTCGCGTGTCCGTCGAGCTCCCCGACCTCGCGGGCGTCGCCGAACTGCGCGTCCACGCCGGACGCTGAGCCCGTTGACGCGCAGCGAGCCGTCGGAATCACGAACCGAGCGAGGGAGGACCTGGCGTCGCTCCCTCGCTCGCTTCGTTTCGAGGCTCCGTCCGTGCGATCAGAAGTCGACCTGCAGTCGCAGGGAGAGGACGAAGGCGTCCTCGAGCGCCGCATCCCCGCCCGGGTTCGTGATGAACTGAAGGTCGGGCTTCACCACGCACCACGAACGCGCCTGCCACTTGTAGTAGGCCTCGAACGCCGTCTCGGTGTCCGCGCTCGTCGCCGCGCCTTCGCTGAAGCCGACGGAGCTCACGTACATCCCGAGCGAATCGTCCGAGCGCCCGCAGCATCCGTTGAGCGCGAAGCCGGCGCCGAAGTGCTTGTTGACCTCCGCGACCTCTTCGTCGGCGCTGCCCCACTGCAAGAACGCGGCGAGCGTCCCGCCCTCGTCGCCGGAAAGGCGCGCGACCTCGTGATCCGCGATCACGTACCAGCCGCCGGTGCCGTCCTCCGTACCGCCGGTGAAGCGGTCGAAGTCTCCGGTGTGACGCCAGCCGCCGACGCTGAAGCGGCCCGCGAGGTCGTCCTTCCCGCTCGTCCAGCGGAAGCCGGCTTCGCCGATGAGGAAGAGGTCGGAAGGCGCGCCGAAGAACGTGCTCGGCCCGCGACCGCCCGTGTTGTAGCCGGCGTTCGTCGCGCCGTCGTAGACGCCGACGCTCGCATACCAGCTCTCGTTCGGCTGCCAGAACGCCGCGATGCACGTCGCCGGGTTCGGGTACGTCGCCATCGAGAACGTGGTCG
This sequence comes from Planctomycetota bacterium, assembly GCA_016714045.1. Taxonomy (GTDB): domain Bacteria; phylum Planctomycetota; class UBA1135; order UBA1135; genus JADJNY01. Next base: position 384,552 of record JADJNY010000006.1, read on the forward strand.
GGCTGAACGCGGAGGCCGAGTGCGTGAACTCACCGCTCGAGTCGGGCGCCGCGAAGTCGGCGTTCGTGTCGGCCTTGCCGAGCTTCAGGCGCAGCTTCTGGTCGAACAGATACTGTTCGTAGTAGAGCTGGCCGAGCTGCGCGACGTGGCCGGCCGAGATGCTCGAGAAGGACTGGAAGTCCCCCACCGAGTCCGACGGGTTGCGGCCGTTGACGATGTACGCGTTTGCCACGAGCACGGCGTCGGAGAGGCGGCGAGCTTCGCCAGGTCGAACGTCGCGGTGACGTCGAAGAGCGTGTGCCCGATCGTGTCGCGATCGACGCCGCCCGACGTGATCTGGTGCAGGTCGAAGATGAGGCTCGCTTCGAGCGAGACGCCCTTCTCCTCCAGGTCGGAGCGGACACCGCCCCAATCGCCGCTCCAGCCGTACGCGGGCTCTTCCTCCGTCGCGGCGGACTCGACGACGCCGTCGTTGGCCGCTTCGTCCGCGCCGGTGTCGGCGGCTTCGGTCGCGCCATCGGCGACGCGGACCTCGACCGCGACGAGACGCGGAGCCGCATCAGGATCGAGCGCGAGTTCGACGTCGTCGCCTTGATCGTGCGTGACAGCGACGTCCTCGACGTCCTCGGACGAGGACGGCTCGATGGACGGGTTGTCGTCGCAATCCTCGTCGTCGCACTCGATCGGATAGATCGAGTCGGGCGTCGAGGCCGGGTCGCTGCTCGGCGCCGGCGTCGTGGACGAAGACGGTGCTTGTGAGAACGCGGGGAAGGCGAGCAGCCCCGCAACGAAGAGGAAGACGGACGGACGCATGGGGATTCTCCTGGTGCCGCGTCCGTATCGCGAGACCGAATGCAACTTCTTGACGTGAGCGCGGGGAATCCAGCCCGTTCGAGCGTCTCGATCCGCGGAGTCGAAAATCCGCATTCCGCATGAGAGCACGCGAGCACGCACGCGAGCACGCACGCCAGCACACACGCGAGCACGACACGAGCACGCGCACACCACGCGCACCACGCGCACCCCGACGAGACGACAGACGCTCCCGACCGAGCGCAACGTCCGCTCACGCGCCCGTCGACGACGCTCGAGCCCCCACGCACAACGCGCCCACCCTCACGTCCTCCTTCGCTCGACGCGGAGAGCCCCTAGAACCCTCGCGAGCACGCGGCGAGTCCTCCGGCCCGTGCGTGCGCGGGGTCCGGAATGCGGAGCAGCCGATGTGCTCCGTTGCGTCCCTTCCCCCGGGATCGTCCCATCCGGCAATGGCGTCCCGACCGACCCGAAGAACGCGCGCTGGGTGGCAGGCCCCTCCAGCGCCCCCCACGCTCAGAACTGATGACTGACGCCCAGCAACTCGTACAACCGGTTCTTCGCGTCGCCATACTCCGCCGTCCCGACGTCGCGCGGGTGCGACATCTCCACCGGCACGATCTCCGCGATCCGCCCCGGCCGCGGGCTCATCACCACGATGCGATCAGCGAGCTGCAACGCCTCGTCGACGTCGTGCGTCACGAAGAGAATCGTCATCCTCTCCTGCTGCCAGATGCGCAGGATCTCCGCGCGCATCGACAGACGCGTGAGCGAGTCGAGCGCGCCGAGCGGCTCGTCCATGAAGATGACGTCGGGCGACACCGCGAGCGCGCGCGCGACCGCGACGCGCTGCTTCATGCCGCCCGAGATCTCGGCCGGGTACGCGCGCTCGAAACCCTTCAGCCCGACGAGCTCGATGTAGTGGTCGACAATGCGGTGCTGCTCGTCCTTCGGCCGATCGCGCAGGCCGAGCGCGACGTTGTCCCACACAGACGCCCACGGGAAGATCCCGTACTCCTGGAACACGAACACGCGGCGCGGGTTCGGCCCCCGCACGGGCTCGCCGTCGATCTCCACCGTGCCCGTCGTCGGCGCGTCGAAGCCGCCGATGATGTTCAGGAGCGTCGACTTGCCGCAGCCGGACGGCCCGAGCAGGCAGACGAACTCGCCCTCGGCGACGTCGAGGTTCACGTCCTGGAGCACGACGAGCTCGTCGTTCTTGCGCGCGAACGTCTTGTTCACGGCGCGCACGACGATCTTGGTGGCCGTCGCGGCCGCCGACGAGGCCGCATGGGGCGGGGAGGGTTGAACGGAGGCCTTGCTGCTCATTCGATCACTTGTCGAGGCGAACACTGCCGCCGATCGCCACCCGGATGTTCCAGTTGCGCACCGCCTCCGACTCCTTCGGGAAGCCCCAACGCACCTCGTCGAACGTCTCGAGCTGTCGCATGCCGTAGTCGAGACCGACGCCGATCAACCCGATCGCGATCATCGCGCCGACCACGCGGTCGTAGTTGCTCGCGTTGCGCGCGTCCATGATCAGGTAGCCGAGGCCGGAATCGACCGCGATCATCTCCGCGGCGACGATCACCATCCACGCGATGCCGAGCGCGATGCGGAGCGAGATCAGGATCTGCGGCATCGCCGCGGGGAGCACGACGCGCCGGAAGAGCTCGAAACCCTCGAGGCCGAAGTTCTGCGCCGAACGCACGTACACGAGCGGGATCGACCGCACACCCGCGATCGTGCCCGTGACGATCGGGAAGAAGGACGCGAGGGCGATCAGGAAGACCGCGGACGAGTCCTTCACGCCGAACCACAAGACCGCGAGCGGGATCCACGCGATCGGCGAGATCGGACGCAGGGCCTGGATCAGCGGATTGATCGCCTGGAAGGCGCGCAAGTGCCACCCTGCGAGCAGTCCGATGGGGATGGCGAGCAACGCCGCGATCGTGAAGCCGACGGCGACACGGTAGACGCTCGCGACGGCGTAGCGGAGCAGCGTGCCGTCGACGATCGGTCGCTCCATGCCGACGAGGGTCTGGTAGGGCGTCGGGAAGAGCTCGATGTGGCGCATCGTCCCGTCGAGCTGCTTCAGGTCATAGGCGAGCCACTCGCAGGTGAGATGCCACCCCGCGACGAACGCCGCCGCCGTGCCGACGGGTAGGAGCACCTTCGGCCAGGGATCGCCGAGGTGGCGTGCGAGCACGAACACCACCGCCGCGAGCGTGAGGACGACGTACGGCCAGAGGCTCACTGCTTCGCGACCTCGTCGACGCCGGGCAGGCGGTCGAACTTCGGCACGATCGTCTCGAGATCCGGCGCGAAGCTCGTGTCGCAGTAGGCCTCGAACGGCAGGAACTTGGGATAGAGCCCCATCTCGACGCCGAGCGTCATCATCTCGTCGAAGCGCTCCTTCGGCGGCTTCAGGTCGGAGTACTTGACGCGCGTCACGTCCTTGGTGAGCACGTACTCGAGCAGCTCGGGCTTCTGGTTGTAGAACATCTTGCCGACGACGAGCGCCGCGTCCTTGCGGTGCTGCGCCCCCGTCGCCGTGTCCTGGTCGAGCCACTTGCCCGAGGTCGCGATGCCGCGCACGAGCTCGTCGACGAGCTCGCGGCGCTGGTCGATCACTTCCTGGCGCACGACGAGGCCGCACGAAATGAAGCCCGGCCACAAGTCACCGCACTGGAAGAGCGTGCGCCCAGTCCCGTCGATCTCCGCCTTCGCCGCGTGCGGTTCGCCGATGATGTACGCGTCGATCGCCTTGGCGGCGAGCGCGCTCGGGTGCTCGGGCGGCGGCAGCTCCTTGAGCGTGATGTCGCCCTCCGCCATCCCGTTCTCCTTCATCATGCGCCGCATGAGGATGTTCTGGTTCGAGAAGCGGCCGGGGATGGCAACGATCTTGCCCTGGAGGTCCTTGAAGGTCTTCGCCGGGCTGTCGACGGGCACGATGATCGCGCTGCCGTCGCGGTGGCCGAGGTAGACGATCTTGATGGGCTGACCGTCGATCGCCATCTTCATCGCGAGCGGCATGTTCAGGAAGCCCGCGTCGATCTTGCGCGCGATCAGAGCCTCCTTCATCGAGGGGAAGTCCATGAACTTCTGCGACTCGAAGACCGTCCCCGCGGTGCTGTGCTGCGTCACCCAACTGGTGACGGGGCAGGTGAGGTGTCATGTGACGGGCAGGAACCCGACCGTGAACTTCTGACGGACCACCTGGGCGGCGGGCGTGTCGGAGGACGGCACGCCGGAGATGTACTCCTTCTTCTCGTCGAGCTTGGTCTTGAGGAGGAACAGCCCGATGAGGATGACGATCGCCGCGATGAGGATCTTGAGCTTCATGTGCCGTGGACCGGTGTAACGGAGCGAGCTCGGTCGTGATTGAGCGTCGGGTCGGTACGTGTGGACGGATTCGCGCGCCTGACCTGCTCCGAAACGAAGCTCCAGGATCGACCAGACGGCGCGCTTGCGCCAATGCGGATCGCGCGGCCACGCCGATCGTGCTCCGTAGAGAATACGGGCCTCCGTGCGACCTGCGCGCCGCTCGGGTATGCTCCGCGCCGTGAAGTCCGCCGCCACGAAGAACACGTCGTCCTCCCCCACCGGATCCCCGTCGCAAGAGCACTCCGCACTCGGCGCCCTGCGCGAAGTGCCCTTCATGGGCGTGATCTTCGTCGTGCACGAAGCGTCGAAACTCGGGTTTCGAAACGGGCACCCCGACTGGTGCAACCTCGGCCAGGGCCAGCCCGAGGTCGGACCGATGGAGGGCGCGCCGAAACGCATCGACCACGTCGACCTCCTGCCCGAAGACCACGCGTACGGTCCGCTCGGCGGCACGGACGAGTTGCGGGAAGCGATCGCCGCGCACGTGAACCGGCTCTTCCGGAAGGGCAAGACGCCCTACACGAAGTCCAACGTGTGCGTCGCGCAGGGCGGACGCCTAGCACTGACGCGCGCGATGGCGGCGCTCGGCGCGGTCAACGTCGGCTACCAGCTCCCCGACTACACCGCGTACGAGGACATGTTCGAGCTCCACCTCGCGCGTCTCCACCCCGTGCCGATCCGCGCGCGGCCCGAGGACGGCTTCCTCGTGCCGGCGCAGCGCCTGCTCGCGGAGATCGACGCGCAGGGCCTCGCGGCGCTCGTGCTCTCGAACCCGTGCAACCCGACCGGCAACGTGCTCCAAGGCAAGGAGCTCGAGACGCTCGTCGCCGGCGCTCGCGCCCGCGGCACGACGCTCGTCCTCGACGAGTTCTACTCGCACTTCCTCTACACGCCCGATGGCAAGCCGGGCGCGGGTCCCGTCAGCGGCGCCGCGTTCGTCGACGACGTCGAGCGCGACCCCGTGATCCTGATCGACGGCTTGACGAAGAGCTTCCGCTATCCCGGCTGGCGCGTCGGCTGGGCGATCGGACCCTCCGCGATGATGGAGACGCTCGCGCGCACCGCGAGCTCGATCGACGGCGGCCCGTCGCGCATCGCGCAACGCGCCGCGCTGAAGGCCCTCGAGCCCGCGTACGCCGACCAGGAGACGACCGCGCTGCGCGTCGCGTTCGCCGCGAAGCGCAACCTGATGATCGAGCGCCTCGAGCGGATGGGCGTGCGCTTCGCGCGGAAGAGCGAGGGCACGTTCTACTGCTGGGGCTCGCTCGAGAAGCTGCCCGCGCCCTTCGACGACGCCATGACGTTCTTCCGCCGCGCGCTCGAGCACAAGGTGATGACCGTGCCCGGCGAGTTCTTCGACGTGAACCCCGGCAAGCGCCGCCGCGGACCGTCGCCCTACCGGCAGTGGATGCGGTTCAGCTTCGGCCCGCCGAAGGCGAACGTCGAGATGGGGCTCGATCGGCTCGAAGCGATGTTGAAGGCCGGTCGGTAGCGCGAGGGCGCGTGGACCCCGCTCGCCCGTCGTCTCCCCCGCCGGAACGCCATCCGGGCCACGTGGCGCTCGTGCGCGAGCTCGTCCTCGCGCTCGGAGTGCTGCTGGTCCTCGTCGTCGCGTTCCTCGAGAAGCCGCTCGCGAACTTCGCCACGCACCACTACACGAGCGCCGACGTCACGCAGTCCTTCGCGCTGACGCGCACCGAACCGGCGCACGCCCCGCAGAACCAGCGGCTGTCGGATCCGGCGGTGGAGATGCTCCCGTGGCTCCTCCACTCGCGCGACGAGCTCTGCGCGGGCCGTTTCCCGCTGTGGAACGACTACAACGGCTGCGGAGTCCCGCATTTCGCGAACGCGCAGTCGGCGGTGCTGTCGCCGTTCAGCGTGCCGTACTACGTGCTCCCCTTGCGGGCCGCGCTGCTCGTCACGGCGGCGGCGAAGCTGCTCCTCGCGGCGCTGTTCGCGTGGCTCTTCCTGCGGCGCATTGGGCTCGCGTTCTGGCCGGCGCTCTTCGGCGCGACGAGCTTCGCTTGGTGCGGGCACAACGTGACGCTGCTCGCCTACCCGCACTCGTCCGTCGTCGTCGCGCTGCCCGCCGGGCTCTTCTACGCCGAGCTCGCCTGCGCGCGTTTGTGGGAGCGGCTCTCCGGCCGCGCGAGCGCCCTGCTGGGTCTCGCTGCGAGCCTCGCGGCGGGCGCGTTCGCGGGACAGCCCGAGCCGTTCCTCTTCTGCGCGCTCGGCGTCGGAGCGTGGACGGCGTTCCGCGTGTTCGAGCTCGCGCGCGTGCACGGCGGCCCCGATCGATGGCGGCGGGCCGCGGCGTGCTCCGCGTGGCTCGGCGGTTCGGCGCTCGCGGCCACGCTGGTCGCGGCGGTGCAGATGATCCCGTTCCTCGAGTACTCGAGGAACAGCCACGCGCTGCTCGTTCGCAATGCGCCGCAGGCCCTGCCGATCGGCGAGCTCTGGCCGTTCCTCATCTTCCCGAACCTGCTCGGCAACCCCGCCAAGCTCGCGCCCGGCTGGCCGGACGGACCGCGGCCCGACTTCGAGCTCGTCCACGCGAGCACGACGAGCGCGCTCGTCGTCTTCCTCGCGCTCGTGTCGATCGCATGGATCCGGCGTTCGCGCGCGCACGCCTTCTTCGTGGCGTGGATGCTCGCATGGGTGCTGTACGCGTACGACGTCCTCGGCTTCGGGAACGCCCTCGGCAGCCTCTTGCCGAGTTTCGGCATCGCGCCGATGAACCGCAGCCAGCCGCTCGGCGTGTTCGCGCTGTGCGCGAGCGCCGCGTTCGCGGTCGAGCGCGTCGCCGAGCTCCGCGGGCGCGCGCGGCTCGTCACGGCGTGCGTCGCGCTCGCGCTCGCGGCGTCGTGCGCGTGGCTCGCGGCGAGCGAGGCCCACGTCCGCCTCGATCGATTCCTCGCCCGCAATGCCGCGCCGGACGACTTCGTGCGCTACGCGCGCGACCACGTGACCACGATGCTCGCGCTGTTCGCAGCGGGCCTCGCGCTCGTGCTCCTGAAGCCGTGGCTGCGCCCGCGCGCGGCGAGCTGGACCGCGGGTGCCGCGCTCGTCGGCGTCGCGTTCGTGCCCTGGGGGTGGATGCTGCGCAACTACAACCCGACCGTGCCGGACCGCACGGTGCTCCCGCGCACCGACGCGATCGACCGCCTGCGGTTGCTCGTGCGCGACGAGCGCGTGCTGATCTTCGGCGCGGATGGGCTCCCGCCGGACACGAACCTCGAGTACGGACTGCGCGTCCCGGCCAACTACGACGCGCTCGACGTCGCACGCTACGAAGCGCTGTGGCGAGCGCACTTCGGAGACGGCGGCAACGGGCACGTGGCGCATCGCTCGACGCTCGCGGGCCTGTCGCTGCTCGGCGTGCGCTTCGTCCTGACCCGCGGCGCGTGGTTGCCCGTCGAAACGACGTTCGCGGGCTTGGAGCCTGCGGAGCGCCAGCGATTCCGCGCGGGCGCCGTGGTGCCCGGGCGCGAGATCACGCAGACCTTCACCGCGAGCGAGAACGGCCTGCAGGGCCTCCGCATCGAGGTCGCGACGGACGCGCGCGCGAACCGCTGCACGCTGTGGCTCGCGCTCGAGGACCTGGAGCGCGGCACGCTCGTCGATCTGCAGTCGCTCGACGCCTCGATGCTGCGCGCCGACGAGCGCGAGCGCTGCGAGATCGTGTTCCGCTTCGACCCGGTGCGCGACTCGCGCGCGCGCCGTTTCCGGTTCACGCTTTCGTCCTCGGACGCGACCGCTTCCCAATGCGTGCTCGCGCTGGCGCGGCGCGACTTCGCCGAGACGGAGCGGATCGCGCTCGTCGAGCGCACGACGCCGCCGATCACCGAGTACATCCCCGGCGAGCTCCGCTCCGGCGCCGAGGTCGTGCAGGGCGGGCTCGTGCTCGACCTCTCCTACCGGCGCGAGCTCTTCCGACGCGTCACCGAGTTCGAAGGCTTCACGCTGTGGAAGTACGAAGAGGGCCGCGAGCCGTTCACGTTCGCGACGCGCGCGCTGCCGGCACGCGACGAACGTGAGAGCCTCGCGCTGACGCTCGCCCGTGGCTTCGACCCTCGACGCGACGTGATCCTGCCGGCCTCGGCGGCGCGCTCGACGACCACCTCCGACTGCGCCCTGCCCGACGCGAGCGTCGCCGTCGTGGAGCAGGAGTCGACGCGCTCGCGCGTGCTCGTGCGCAGCTCCACGCCGGGCTGGCTCGTCGCATCGCAGCCCTTCTACCCCGGCTGGAAAGCGCTCGTGAACGGCGTCGAACGACCGCTCCTCCCCGCGAACCACGCCCTGTGCGCGGTCGAGCTCCCCGCAGGCGCGAACGAAGTCGAGCTCGTCTACGCGCCCCGCTCGCTCCAACGCGGACTCGCCCTCTCCATCGTCGGCCTCCTGCTGCTCGCCCTCGGCTGGATCGCCCTGCGCCGACGCGAACTCCGCGAACGCACGCATTGAGCGACACCCCGCTCGTCACAGCGCGCCCCCATGAGATCGCGCCCGCGCCACGCGCCTCCACCGCCACCGCACGTTGCTGAGAGCCAATCGAACTCCGCGTCATCACGGGCCGGTCCTCCGGCCCGTGCCAACGCGGAGTCCGGAATGCGAAGCATCCGAATGTGTTCCTTCGCGTCCCTTCCCCCTTGATCGCCCCATCCGGCAATCGCGCTCCCGACCGACACCCGTCCCCACCACTCACCTCACGCGCCCTCTCACCCCTTGCTTGCCCCCACCCCGCAGGCATGATGATGCCCCCCCAAGCGCGCCGACATGCAATACGGCTTCCTCCTCGACCACCACCGCTGCATCGGCTGCCACGCCTGCACCGTCGCCTGCAAGTCCGAGAACTCCGTCCCCGTCTCGAACTTCCGCACGTGGGTCAAGTACCAAGAAAAGGGCCGCTTCCCCGCCGTGAAGCGCCACTTCGCGGTCCTGCGCTGCAACCAGTGCACGTCGGCGCCGTGCGTCGAGATCTGCCCGGTGAACGCGCTCTCGAAGCGCCAGGACGGCATCGTCGACCTCGACAAGGACGCGTGCATCGGCTGCCGCGCGTGCATGCAGGGCTGCCCGTACGACGCGATCTACCTGAACGAGGATTCGGGCTCCGCCGAGAAGTGCCACTACTGCGCGCACCGCGTCGAGAAAGGCCTCGAACCCGCGTGCGTCGTCGTCTGCCCCGAGCAGGCGATCGTCTCGGGCGACCTCTCCGATCCGAAGTCGCGCATCGCGCAAATGATCGCCGCGAACGAGACGCTCGTGCGCCGCCCCGAGCAGAACACCGGCCCGAACGTCCACTACAAGGGCGTCGAGCCGACGATGCTGAAGCCCGGCCTCGCCGAGCGACCCGAGACGTACCTGTGGAGCGATCGCCCGCCGCACAAGCGCGAGGCGTGGCCCGCGGACGTGCCGACGGACCCCGACAACCGCGTCGTGCTCGACGCCGGCCACCGCGTCGAGTGGGGCTGGCACGTCAGCGCGTACCTCGTGACGAAGGGCGTCGCGGCGGGCGCCGCGGTGCTCGCGCCGTTCCTCGGCATGCTCGGCATCGAGGGCTTCGCGCGCGACTGGCTGCCGGAGCTCGCTGCGCTCGTCTTCACGCTCGTGACGACGTTCCTGCTCGTGCACGACCTCGCGCGCCCGCAGTACTTCTTCCGTCTGCTCACGCGGCCGAACACGCGGAGCTGGCTCGTCAAGGGCGGCTGGATCCTGTCCGCGTTCGGCCTGATCCTGCCCGCGATCCTCGCGCTGCGCTTCCTCGGGATGCCCGAACTCGCCGACCCGCTGCGCTGGGCGAGCGCCGTGATCGGCCTCGCGGTCGCGGGCTACACCGCGTTCCTCTTCCAGCAGTGCGAAGGGCGCGACCTGTGGCAGGGCAAGCTCGTGCTCCCGCACCTGCTCGTGCAAGCCGTCCTGTGCGGCGCGGTGCTCTACCTGCCGTTCGCCGACGAGCCCGCTGCGTTGTCGCGCGTGCTGGGCGCCGCGCTCGTGCTGCACCTCGTCGTGATGCTCGCGGAGCAGCGCAAGAAGCACTTCCGCACGGAGAACGAGCGCCAGGCGACGGGCTTCCTCTCCGTCGTCGGCTGGGGCCCGTTCCGTAGTGCGTACCTCGCCGCAAAGGTGATCGGATGCGCGCTGCCCGCGGTGCTCGTGCTCGCGGCCGGCTTCGCGGCGCCCGCGACGGGTGCCTCCGCGCTGCTCGCCACGGCGGGCGCGTGCGCGCTCTTCGGTCTGTACCTGTTCGAGCACAGCTTCGTGCGCGCGGGGCAGCTGCCGCCGCTCTCCTGAGAGCCCGCGCTCGTCCGGCCATCGAGCCGCGAGCGCGCCTCGCTCCCCGGCCCTTGCCGGGCCTCAGGCAACAGGTCCACCGAGCTCCCCCTCGCGGATTTCGGAGGTGACTGCAACGATCAGAGTGGAGGAAACGAGTACGGGCCCAACGCCCGTTCCCCAGGCCGCACAGCCCATCGGCCTCTCGCACCCATCGCATCCGCATGTCCCCCTCGCTCGCCACCCGCTCTCGACGCCTCGCCTTCTTCCTCGGCGTGTTCGCCCTCGCGTTCGCCGCGCGCGCGAGCGCGCAGTGCGCCGCCTTCTCGCCCGGGTTCGGCCCGCGCGGCGTGAACGGGTCCGTGACCGCCGCGGTCGAATGGAACGACGGCTCCGGGAGCGGTCCGTGCCTCTTCGTGACCGGCTCGTTCACGAGCGCGGGCGACGAGCTCGCGTCGAACATCGCGAAGTGGGACGGCGAGCGTTGGACGCCGCTCGGGATCGGACTCAGCGGGTCGGGGCGCGCGCTCGCCGTCCACGACGACGGCACGGGGGCGAAGCTCTACGTCGGCGGCGACTTCCGCTTCGCGGGCGGCGTGCTCGTCGACAAGATCGCCTGCTGGGACGGTGTGAACTGGTCGGCGGTCGGCGGACTGGGCTTCAACGGCTCGGTGGGTGCGCTCGAGGTGTACGACGCCGGGAGCGGGCCCGAGCTCTACGCCGGCGGCCAGTTCAACGTGCAGGTCGTGACGCAGCTCCAGCTCAACGGGCTCGCGCGCCTCTCCGGAGGAGCTTGGGTGCCTGTCGGAACCGGACTCCCCTTCGGCTCGAACGTGCGCGCGCTCGAAGTCCACGACGACGGCACGGGATCGAAGCTGTGGATCGGTGGCACGCTCGGCGCGAGCAACCTGCAGACGTGGAACGGGAGCGCGATCGCGAGCCCTGGGTTCAGCACGGACTCCTTCGTGACGACGCTCGTCTCGCACGACGACGGCGGCGGCCCCGCGCTGTTCCTCGGCGGGCAATTCACGACAGCGGGCGGACAGCCCGCGAACCACGTCGCGCGCTGGCGCGGCGGGAGCATCGCGACGCTCGGCGCGGGACTCGATCAACTGCCGTGGACGCTCGCGAGCTTCGACGACGGCACGGGAAGCGCGCTCTACGCGGGCGGCAGCTTCCAGACGGCCGGCGGCGCGCCCGCGCCGTGGCTCGCGCGCTGGAATGGAGCGAGTTGGTCGCCGCTCGGGGCGGGCGTCGACTCGGCCGTGTGCGCGTTCGCCGTGCACGACGACGGGAGCGGAACCGCGCTCTTCGTCGGCGGCAGCTTCCACACGGCCGGCGACGTCGGCGCGGTCGGTCTCACGCGCTGGCGGAGCGGCACGTGGTCGAACGTCGGCACGAGCCAGGGCCTCGACGGCTTCGTCGATGCGGTCGAGACCTTCGACGACGGCAGCGGGAGCGCGCTCTACGTCGGCGGTCCCTTGAAGTCCGCGGGCGGCGTGCTCGGCACGCTCTTCCGCTGGAACGGGACGGCGTGGACCGCGCTGCGGAACGAGCCCGGCTGGCGCACGCTCGACTTCGCGGTCGCCGACCTCGGCGGCGGCCCCGAGCTCTATGCCGCGGAGAACAAGATCAACGGTTTCGAGTTCCGCCTCCTGCGCTGGGACGGAGCGACCTGGATCGTCGAGCATCATCAGGTCAGCGCGTCCTGCTCGACGCTCGAGCCGTGGGTCGATGGCCTCGGCGCGAGCCTCGCGGTCGGCGGGCTTTTCTCGAACCTCGCGGGCGTCCCCGGCACGTCCGCGGTCGCGCGCTGGAACGGCACGACGTGGAGCGCGTTCGGGAGCGGACTCCCGGGCACGCTCACGAACGTGCCCGCGCTCCCGCGCGTTCGACGACGGCTCGGGAACGGCGCTGTTCGCCGCCGTGACTCCGATCACGGCGACGGGCACGTTCGTCGACGAGCGCATCGTGCGCTGGGACGGATCGACGTGGTCCGTAGCGGGCGCGGGGCTCAACTCCGCGCCCGCGACGCTCGCGACGTTCGACGACGGCTCGGGGCTCGCGCTCTACGCCGGCGGATCGTTCACGGCGAGCGGCGCGACGCCGATCGCGCGCGTCGCGCGCTGGACCAACGCGGGCTGGGTCGCGGGCCCCGCGGGCCTCGTCACCGGCGGCGTCAACTCCCTCGCGGCGTACGACGACGGCAGCGGGCACGGCCTCGAGCTGTACGCGAGCGGCGCGTTCACGCTCGCGAACGTCCCGGGCCTTCCGAACATCGCGCGCCTCCGCGGCGGCGCGTGGCAGACGATCACGCTCGCGTCGCCGGGCATCACGTCGATCGGCGGCGAGCTCGCGGTGTTCGACGACCAGCTCGGCCCCGGGCCCGCGCTGTACGTCTCGGGCAGCCTGAGCGCGGCCGACGGGCTGCCGTCGATGAGCCTCGCGCGCTACGCGCCGACGGGTCTCGCGGGTTGCGCGGGCGATCCGGGCGTCGCGTTCTGCTTCGGCGACGCGCTCGACACGCAGGTGACACAGGTGTGCCCGTGCGCGAACTACGGCGCGCCGCGGCACGGTTGCGCGAACAGCGCCAACGCGAACGGAGCGCTACTCGTCGCGACGGGCTCGACGGCGATCGACGTCGGCACGGGCACGGACACGGTCGTGCTCGCCAGCTCCGGCATGCCCGCGACGGCGAGCTTGGGCTCGGTGTTCTTGCAGGGCGACGCGGAGTTCCCGGGCGGCACGGTGTTCGGCGACGGCGTGCGCTGCGTCGACGGCGCGCTCGTGCGCCTCGCGTACAAGCCCAACCTCGGCGGCGCGGCGCAGTTCCCCGAAGCGGGCAACCTGTCCTTGTCGCAGCGCGGCGGCGTCGTGCCGGGGAGCGGCGTCGCGCGCTCGTACCAGACGTACTACCGCTCCGCGTCGGCCGTGTTCTGCCCGCCCGCGACGTTCAATGTGACGAACGGCGTGCGCGTCCACTGGTAGCGGCGCGGCGCGCGGCACACCCGAAGGGAGCGCGCTCCGAGGCGCGCAATGGCGCATTCGGACTCGACTCGGACCTCGTCGAGCACGACTTCGTGCGCGCGGGACGCCCGCCGCCGCTCTCCGGACGACCTCGCGCCAACGTATGGCGCGCGCCTGGAGCGCGCGGCGAATCCAGGGAAGCGACGAGGACCGATTGGCCGTGCCCGTGCTGGCGAATGCGCTCGTACCGCGCGGGTCAGCTCCCGCCGCTGTCTCGACCGCTCGTCGGCGGCGTCGGAAGCCACCGAAAAAGGCACGCCATGCCGAGCGCCGCGGACACGGCCGAACCGGCGAGGATCCCAACCTTGGCCGCGTCGAGGAGGTCACCCTCGAGCGCAAGGCCCGCGATGAAGAGCGCCATCGTGAAGCCAATGCCGGCGAGGAAGCCGGCGCCGAGGAGCACGGTCCAGCTCACGCCGGTGGGCAGGCGGCAGAGCCCCGTGCGTACGGCGACGAAGGAGAAGACGACGATCCCGAGCGGCTTGCCGAGAATCAAGCCGATCGCGACCGCGATCGGCACCGGTTCGAACAGGCTCGCGCCCGCGAGCGACACGCCGGCGTTCGCGAGCGCGAAGACGGGCATGATCACGAACGCCACCCACGGGTGAAGCGCGTGCACGAGGTAGTCGAGCGGCGAGACGGTCTCGCGCGCCACGCGCACCGCGGCGTGCGCCTCGCGCGCCGAAGGCCCGGGTTCGTCCTGGCCGACGCACGACACCCAGCGCGAGAGCACCGAGCGACCGAGGTACGCGCGCGCCGGCGTCTGCAGCCCGAGGATCACGCCGGCAATCGTCGCGTGCACTCCTGACTCGTGAAATCCGTACCAGATCGCGGCCCCGAGCGCCGTATACACGCCGAAGCTGCGCACACCCAGACGTGCAAGGACGGCGACGAGCACGATACCCGCGAAGCCCGCTCCGAGCAGCACGAGGTCGAGATCGTCGGTGTAGCCCACCGCGATGACGAGAATCGCGCCAATGTCGTCGGCGATCGCGAGGCTCAGGAGCAGAATTCGCAGCGCCACCGGGACGCGCCGCCCCAGCACGGCCATGCACCCCACGACGAACGCGATGTCGGTCGCCATCGGGATGCCCCAGCCGTTCCGAGCAGGGCCGTCGCCCGCGAAGGCGAGGTAGAGGAGCGCCGGCGCGACCATTCCGCCGATGGCCGCGGCGATTGGCAGCGCGGCGCGCCGGGCATCGCGGAGTTCCCCGTGGACGAGCTCTCGTTTCACTTCGAGCCCGATCACGAAGAAGAAGACAGCCATCAGGCCATCGTTGATCCAATGCTGCAGCGAATGCTGCATGCCGAAGCTCCCGACCTGAAAGCCGACCTTCGTCTTCCAGAAGGCGAGATAGCCCTCGGCCCACGGCGAGTTCGCGAGCCCGAGAGCCGCGAGCGTGCAGGCGAGCAGGACGAAGCCACTCGAGGCCTCGACGTGCATCCAATCGGCCACGGGTCGCGTCAGCCGGTCGATCGGTTCACGCGGGAGCGGGGCGTCGCGTTCAGGCTTCATGGCGGTGCCGGAAGGAGTTCCCTCGCACCCTAGCAACCGCACGCGGCCGCCGCACGCATGGCGCACCCCAGGATCGCGCGCTCGAGGGCGCGCCACGCGCTCGTCGATCCGCTAACCTGCGCTGGCATGACCCGCTCCCACGAACCCGACGCCTGGCAAGTCACGCCGCTCGAGAACTTCCCGCCGCCCGACCAGTGGAACGACTGGGTCGAGTACGACGCGAAGGCCTGGCCGCGGAAGGTCGAGAAGCGCTACACGCTCGTTCCGACGACGTGCTTCAACTGCGAGGCGGCCTGCGGGCTCGTCGCGTACGTCGACTCGAAGTCGCTCGAGATCCGCAAGCTCGAGGGGAACCCGTTCCACCCCGGCTCGCGCGGCCGCAACTGCGCGAAGGGTCCGGCGACGATCAACCAGATCCAGGACCCCGGGCGCATCCTCTACCCGCTTAAGCGCGTCGGTCCGCGCGGCTCGGGCAAGTTCGAGCGCACGACGTGGGACGAGGTGCTCGACGTGTTCGCGGCGAAGATCAGGAAGGCGCTCGTCGAGGACCGCCGCACCGAGGTCATGTACCACGTCGGCCGTCCAGGCCACGACGGCTACATGGACCGCGTGCTGCAGAGCTGGGGCGTCGACGGCCACAACTCGCACACGAACGTATGCTCCGCCGCCGCGCGCCTCGGATACGCGCTGTGGAGCGGCGCGGACCGCCCGTCGCCCGACCACGAGAACGCGAAGTTCATCCTGCTGCTCAGCTCGCACCTCGAGACGGGCCACTACTTCAACCCGCACGCGCAGCGCATCATCGACGCGAAGATGAAGGGCGCGAAGCTCGCCGCGATCGACGTGCGCCTGTCGAACACGGCGTCGATGTCGGACTACTGGCTCGCGCCGTGGCCGGGGACCGAGGCGTTCCTCTTGCTCGCGTTCGCGCACGTGATCCTCGCCGAAAAGCTCTACGACGCGAAGTTCCTCGAGGACTGGACCAACTGGCGCGATTTCCTGCGCGCGAAGCGCCCCGACCGCGCGCCGACGATGGAGCTCTTCCTCGAGGAGCTCACGCAGCACTACGCGAGCTTCACGCCCGAGGCCGCCGAGAAGGAGTGCGGCGTCGCGAAGGAGACGATCGTCGCGGTCGCGCGCGAGATCGGCAAAGCCGGCAGCGCGTTCGCGTCGCACGTGTGGCGCAACGCCGCGTCGGGCAACCTCGGCGGCTGGCAGGTCGCGCGCTGCCTGCAGTTCGTCGGCGTGCTCGTCGGCGCCGTCGGCACGCCGGGCGGCACCAACCTCAACGTCCAGAACAAGTTCGTCCCGCCGCCGTTCTTGAAGCCGCCGCCGCAGAACGTGTGGAGCGAGCTCCTGTTCCCGCCGGAGTGGCCGCTCGCGCACCACGAGCTCAGCTACCTGCTCCCCCACTTGATCCAGGACGGTCGCGGCAAGCTCGCGGCCTACTTCACGCGCGTCTACAACCCCGTCTGGACGAACCCCGACGGCATGGTGTGGGAGCAGGTGCTGCGCGACGAGACGAAGATCGAGCTGCACGCCGCGCTCACGCCGACGTGGAACGAGACCGCGCAGTACGCCGACTACGTGCTGCCGATGGGCCACGGCGCCGAGCGTCACGACCTGATGAGTCAGGAAACGCACGCGGCGAAGTGGATCAGCTTCCGCCAGCCGGTGCAGCGCGTCCTGCGCGAACGTCGCGGCGAGAAGATCGAGTGGACGTACCAGTCGAACCCCGGCGAGGTCTGGGAAGAGGACGAGTTCTGGATCGCGCTTTCGTGGCGCATCGACCCGGACGGCTCGCTCGGCGTGCGCAAGTACTACGAGTCGCCGTATCGCAAGGGCGAGCGCATCACGGTCACCGAGTACTACCAGTGGATCTTCGAGAACACCGTGCCGGGCCTCCCCGATGAGGCGAAGAAGCACGGGATGACGCCGCTCGAGTACATGCAGAAGCACGGCGCGTTCCTCGTGTCGACGGACGTGTACGAGGCGCACCAGAAGAAGCTCGCGGAGAAGGAGCTCGAAGGCACCGAGCGCGACGAAGCGACGCGGACCGTGACGAAGGGCGGCAAGCCCGCCGGCGTGATCGTCGACGGCGCGGTGCGCGCGGGCTTCGCGACGCCGTCGAAGCGCTTGGAGCTCTACAGCCCGACGATGGCGGAGTGGGGCTGGCCCGAGTACGCGCTCCCCGCGTACATCGAGAGCCACATCCATCGCAAGCACCTGAAGCGCGAGCAGGGCGAGTACGCGCTCGTGCCGACGTTCCGCCTGCCGACGTTGATCCACACGCGCTCGGGCAACGCGAAGTGGCTGTACGAGCTCTCGAACTCGAACCCGGTGTGGGTGCACCCCGAGGACGCGGACCGGCTCGAGATCGAGACCGGCGACCTCTTGCGCGTGTCGACGCGCATCGGCCACTTCGTGAACAAGGCGTGGGTCACCGAAGGCATGCGCCCCGGAGTCGTGGCGTGCAGCCACCACCTCGGCCGCTGGCGCCTCTCCGACGACATCGGCACGGACAAGTGGGCGAGCGCCTTGGTCGCGCGCGAGGAGCTCGCTCCCGGCCGCTTCCGCTTCCGCCGGCTCGAGGACATCCGGCCGTTCGCGTCGAGCGA
Organism: Planctomycetota bacterium; assembly: GCA_016714045.1. Taxonomy (GTDB): domain Bacteria; phylum Planctomycetota; class UBA1135; order UBA1135; genus JADJNY01. The sequence goes on from JADJNY010000006.1 coordinate 402,180, forward strand.
CCCCGACTCGAAGCGCGTGTGGTGGACCGACGGCGGCGTGCACCAGAACCTGACCTTCCCGGTGCAGCCGGATCCGGTGAGCGGCATGCACTGCTGGCACCAACGCGTCACCGTCGAGCCCGCGCGCGACGACGACGAATACGGCGACGTCGAGGTCGACACGAAGAAGTCGATGGAGGTCTTCCACGAGTGGCTGAAGCTCGCACGCCTCGGCCCGCGCCCCGGCAACCTGCGCCGCCCGCTGCACTTCGCCCGCGCGGTGAAGCCGACGGTGGAGGCGTACAAGCGCTGACGGATCGGCCTACTTCGCCGAGCCGGATCCGACGAGAGCCTGGGTCGCATCGCGCTGCCAATCGAGGAGCGCGTGCCACCCCTCGTCGCCGACAGCGATTCGCGGCGGCGACACACCAACTCGCCGCAGATCCCCCGCCATCCGCCGCACCCACTCTCGCGCCTCGATCGAGCGCACCTCCGTCGGCGCGCTAGCGAGCTCCATCTCCATCCGTGTGAGCCCGACGAGCACGCGCGCCGCGGCCGCGAAGCTCGTCCGCACCCCGGGCAGCGACCCGAACGTCGCTTCGAGCTCCGTGCGATGCCGCAGCTCGAAGTGCAGTCGGTTCCGGTGCTCGACGGACTCGACCAACCCCGCATCGCGCAGCATGTCCAACGCGTCCGCCGCGTTGCGCTTCGTGCAGGCGGCCTCTTCCGCGTAGTCGAGCGCGGTCGCGGTCCCCGGAACCTGTCCGAGCAACAGGATGCGCACGAGCTCCGCCCGCGCCGTCGGTCCGAACGCCGAGCGCAGGCGCAACCCAAGCCATCCCGCGCGCGTCGGCGTCGCCTCCGTTCGCGTGGCGCGCGGGCTCGAGAGCCTCCGGAACCGTCCGCGAGACTTCACGGGCGCCGCGGCCTCGCCGTCGAGCGCAGTGAGCCTCGGCGTCGCGATCGCGACGGGCCAGCTCGCTCGCAACCGGATCCACCGCGAGCGCGACAAGAGCGCGCGATGCTCCATGCACCAACGCTGAGCCTCTTCGACGAGGCGTGCCTCCGCGTCGAACGAGTCGGTCAGCAACATCAGCGCCTCGGGGTCGATGCACCATTCGCTGTGCCGGCGTTCCCACCCGGGCACGCCGAGCTCGGCCCATGCGCTCCACGCGAAGTCGGCGATCGACGAGGTCCGAGACCTAGTTGAGTTCTTCAAGGCTCACCTCCACTCCGTGATGACGTAGGAACGAGACGAGCACCGTGGCGAAGCCCTCCGACGGGTCCTGCGTCCGGCACCACTTGGCGGCGGCGAGCAACTCGTCCCGCGTCGGAGCGAGCGCCGCGAGATCGGACGCATGCTTGCTGCGCGGACCTTGGTCGACGGTCGCGAAGACCTTGAAGTGGATCTGGTCGTAGCGACTCGCGACGTGGAGCGCGAGTCCGCCGAAGCGCAGCGGGTGACAGCGCTCGAGGAAGCCCTCGGGCAGACCGAAGTCGACCAACGCGCTGGGACCGGGGTTCAGCCAGCCCGCGGGGAGGTCCAACTCCTCGCCGACGGCCCTTGCGGCCGCTTCGAGTTCCGGCGGGAGCTCGGTGAGCTTCACGACGCGGTCCCCGGTCACGGCGCCGACGATGTCGACGTCCTTCGTCGTGCGTCGAACGACCTCGAGGAGCAGCAGACCGGATCCGCCGATGACCGCCAGGTCGAATCGCCGTCCACGTCGCTCCAAGAGCGCGCCCAGGACTTGGAAAGCGCGCTGGAGACCGGTTTCGTCGAGGGGCTGCATTCGATGGGAAGTATATCCTCTCATATCGGGCATGTATACTGCCGCGCTGAAGCTGATTCCCCGGGCTCCAGGGAGGCCGGGCGAGGCCCGACAGGGAGGGCAGCCCCCCTCCGCGCTGGGAGCCAGCGGGGCTCAGGACCTCCGCGGGAGCGTTCCAGGCCCGGCCCCGCTTCCCACCGACAGGTCTTTCTGAACGCTGTTTCGCGCGACGAGTCGAGACGCCCGTGGACAATTACTTCGCCATATGGCTAAATGACTGACGCGCATGAAGCGCGAGTCCAAAGCCCAATCCGACCTCTACGAGGCCGTCTTCGCCGCGCTCGCGCATCCCGCGCGCCGGCGGATCCTGACGACGGTGAACTTCGAGGGCGGCGCGATGCAGGCCGGCGAGATCGCGGCGATGTTCGAGCACGCGTGGCCGACCACGACGCGGCACCTCCGGGTGCTCGTCGAGGCCGGGCTCCTGCACGACGAACGCCGCGGACGCGCGCGCGTCTACCGGATCGATCGCAAGCGTTTGGAGCTCGTGCGCGACTGGCTCGCGTGGTTCTCGAAGGACCCGGGCTGAACACGAAACGCGAAGGAGGCACCCATGGTCACCCCCAAGAAGAACGACAGCACCTCGAAGTCCGCCGCGACGAAGCCCGCGAGCTCCAAGCTCGCGCAGGACAAGTCCGCGAGCTCGCCGGCGCACGGTGCGAAGGTCGGCGGCGCCAAGCCCGCGAACGGCAAACCAGCGACGGCTGCCGCGACGAAGGCGAAACCCGCCGGCGCGACCACCGGTCTGCCGGGCGGGAAGTCGAAGTCCGCGCCCGCCGTCCAGCTCGGCGCGAAGTCGCCGAACGGGAAAGCACCGTCCCTCGGCGCGAAGGCCGCCCCCGGCACGCCCGCGCCGAAGAAGCTCCCGAAGCGCGCGAAGACGAGCACCGGCCGCGACATCCCGAACCTCTTCCGCTTGAACCTCGAGGTCGGCGACCTCGACGCCGCGACGCGCTTCTACGAGCGCCTCCTCGGCATCGAAGCGCGCAAGCAGGCGGGCGGGCGCGTCTACTTCTCCTCGGGCGCGGTGACGCTGCAGGTCGTGCAGGTCCCGCCCGAGCGCAAGCCGCACCCGAGCGCCGACTCGCTCCACTTCGCCGTCGCGGACATCGATGCGGTGTACGAGCGCGCGAAGGCGCTCGGCTGCCTGTCGCGCGAGACCGTGCACGGCCGCCCCGGCGGCGAGGTGCACGTGCGCCCCTGGGGCGAGCGCTCGTTCTACGCGCGCGACCGCTGGAAGAACGCGCTGTGCTTCGTCGCGGCGGGCACGGAGCAGATGGGCTGAGGCACGAGCTCTCGCCGGTTCCGACCGGCGGGAGCGCGCGCTCGACTGCGGGGCTCGAGCGCGGGGCTCGACTGCGGGGCTCGACTGCGGGGCTCGACTGCGGGGCTCGACTGCGGGGCTCGACTGCGGGGCTCGACTGCGGGGCTCGACTGCGGGGCTCGACTGCGGGGCTCGAGCGCCGGGTGTCGAGCGCCGGGTGTCGAGCGCCGGGTGTCGAGCGCGGAACGCTTGCGAGAGAGGCGACGGCTGCGAGCGCTCGCCCGCGGCCCCGACCGAGGGCGGACAACGCACGGTCCACCCGCTCGCGCCGCGCACCGTGCGCTCGCTAGGCTGGCGCGCATGCCCAGAGCGCTTCCCCTATCGCTCGTCCTCGCCCTCGTGTTCGGCACCGCGTGCAGCGACGCCTCGAGCACGACCACCACGAGCTCTTCGACGCCCATGCAGAAGCCCGCGGACACGCGCCACGTTATCGTCAACGCAACGGAGCTCGACGTGCAGGCGCTCGGGGCGCTCGACCAGGTCGCGCGCACGCGCGTGCCCGACGGCGACTACTGGTACGACGCGCGCTGCGGCGCGTGCGGCGCGAAGGGCGGACCGACGGCGGCGTTCCTGCCGACGAACCTCGCGCTCGCGCCGATGAAGGCGGACGCGTCGGGCGGCGGCAGCGGGCGCACGACGGGCGTGTTCGTGAACGGGCGCGAGCTGCACCTCGCGGACGTGCAGGCCTTGTCGCGCCTCGGCGCGATCCTGCCGGGAAGGTACTGGCTCGACGCGAACGGCAACTGGGGCGTCGAGGGCACCGACGTGCCGCTCGGCAACCTGGTGCAGGCCGCGAGCGCGGTGTCGCCGACGGGGCCGGGCTACAACCGCTCGACGCCCGGCGGGCACCTGATGAGCGACGGCCAGACGTCGGGCTGGTTCGACCCGAAGACGGGCGCGAGCGTGCTCGTCGGCGGGTGACGCGCGGTCAGAGCCCGAAGTCGTTCGGGAGCTTCACGCGACGTTGCATCGAGCAGGAGCCGCGCGAGCGCGGCGACAGCGTATCGCCGCGCGCGAGGAGCGAGTTTCGTCGAAGGGCGTTCCTCGTAGGTGGAACGGTGCCGCGCACGAGGATCCTCGGGACGAGGCCTCCACTCGGCTTCGGGTTGGGAGGGTGCTCCGGGTGCGAGGCTGCGCTACAACGACGCCATGAGCGCCCAGGCGCCCGCCCCCGATGCGACGCGGCCCTACCGTCGCTGGCTCCACGTCTTCACGGTCCTGTTCGCGCTCGGCGTCGCCGTCTCCGCGATCCATCCGCGCTACCCGAGCGACTGGTGGCTCGAGAACGCGCTCGCGTGGCTCCTCGTCGGCGTGCTGCTCGTCACGGCGCGGCGCTTCCCGTTCTCACGCGTGTCCTACACGCTGATCTTCGTCTTCCTCGCGTTCCACGAGCTCGGCGCGCACTACACCTACGCCGAGGTCCCCTACCGCGAGTGGTTCCCGTTCCTCGCCTTCACCGAGCGCAACCACTACGACCGCCTCGTCCACTTCCTCTTCGGGTTCCTCTTCGCGTACCCGATCCGCGAGGTCTTCGTGCGCCTCGTCCACGTGCGCGGGTTCTGGGGCTACTACCTGCCGCTCGACCTGACGATGTCGTTCTCGATGCTGTACGAGCTCGTCGAGTGGGCTGCGGCACTCGCCTTCGGCGGCGAGCTCGGCATGGCGTACCTCGGCACGCAGGGTGACGTGTGGGACGCGCACAAGGACATGGCGCTCGCCTCGCTCGGGGCGCTCCTCGCGATGCTCGTGGTGGCGCTCGTCCAGCGGTTGCGCGGCCCGATCCCGCTCGTTGGCGACGAGCCACTCGGCGAGGTCGCGCTGCGGCGCGCCGGGCGCGACGAAGCGCGCTGAACCCAACCTGATCGCGAGGCCGCCGCGCGCCCGAGAGATTTCCGCAAGCTCGGCCTGCACAATGTGCCCACCGCGCGCGGGACGTCCCCGCGCGCGACGCGCTCCGTCCTCCGTCTCCAGCGCATGCCCCCCCTCGCCGCCCTCGCCCGCTCCGTGTTCGCGCCGTGCGCGCTCGCGCTCCTCGCCGCCGCTGCGCCCGCCCAGGGCTCCAATCTCCACGTCTTCGACCGCGAGGACGTCCTCGGCACCTCGATGCATCTCGTCGTGCGCGGCGACGAGACGAGCGCGAAGCAGGCGGAGAGCGTGGTCGTCGCCGAGATCGAGCGCCTCGCCGCGATCCTCTCGCGCCACGACGCGACGAGCGAGCTCTCCAAGCTGCGCCTCGCGAAGGAGCCCGTGCGTGCGTCGTCCGACCTGCGCGAGGTGCTCCGCGCCGCGCAGTCGTGGATGGAGCTCACGCACGGCGCGTTCCATCCCGGCGTGCAGGGGCTGAGCGACCTGTGGACCGCCGCCGTGAAGCGCGGCACCCGGCCGACGGACGCGGAGCTGGCCGCGGCGCGCGCGAAGCTGCCCGCGAAGCTGTGGGAGATCGACGACGCGGCGACGACGGTGAGGCCGCTGTCGGACGTGCCCGTGACGCTCGACGCGATCGGCAAGGGCTACGTGCTCGACCGCGCGACGCAGAAGGCGCAGAAGCTCGACGGCGTGAAGGGCCTCGTGCTCGTGATCGGCGGCGACCTGCGCGTCCGCGGCTCGGATCCCGGCACGGTCGACGTCGTCGATCCGCGCGCTCCCGCCGAGAACGCGCCGAAGCTCTGCACCGTGCGCATCCGCCACGCCGCCGCGGCGACGAGCGGCGGCTACGCGCGCGGCTTCGGGCTCGGCGGCAAGCACCTTTCGCACATCCTCGATCCGCGCACGGGCGAGCCGGTGACGAAGATCCTGCAGGCGACCGTCGTGGCACCCGAGGCGATGCGTGCGGACGCGCTCGCGACGATCCTGAACGTGCTCCCGATCGAGGAAGGCCTCGCGCTCGTCGCGAAGGAGCCGAACACGAGCTGCCTGATCGTCGACGCAAACGGGAAGCAGCACGCAAGCCCAGGCTGGGCGGACCTCGTCGTCGGTCCCGAGGGCGCCGCGAAGAAGGCCGAGCCCGCGCGCGCGCCGAAGCCCGAGCTCCCGCAGCCGTCGGGCCCGCAGATCTGGCTCGGCGGCGAGTTGAAGCTCGCGTTCGAGCTCGCGAAGCCCGCGCAGGAAGGCGGCGAGGGTCGGCGGCGCGGCGGCGGCTACAAGCGACCGTACGTCGCCGCATGGCTCGAGGACGAGAGCGGGAAGCCCGTGCGCACGCTGACCTTGTGGATCGAGGACGATCGCTGGGTCGACGACCTGCGACGGTGGGCGAAGCTCTACCGCGGCCACCGGCGCGACGCGGACGCCGTGACCCGCGCGACGCGCTCCGCGGGCAAGTACGAGCTCGGCTTCGACGGGCTCGACGACCAGGGGGAGGCGCTCCCCGCGGGCAAGTACACGGTCCTGCTCGAGGTCGTGCGCGAACACGGCACGTACCAGCTCGTGAAGCACGCGATCGACGCGAACGGCGCACCGTTCGACGTCGCGCTCGAGGGCGCGGGCACCGAGCTCGCGAGCGCGCGCGTGACGTTCACGAAGTCGGAGGCGCCCAAGAAGTGAGCGAGGACCGCGGACGCACGCGCTGGCCGTGGCTCGCGCGCTGGCTGCACACCTACGTTTCCCTGCTCGGCTTCGGCGCGCTGCTCTTCTTCTCCGTCACGGGCATCACGCTCAACCACGCCGAGTACTTCGAGCGCGAAGCCACGCACGAGGACGCGCAGGGAACGCTGCCGAAGGAGCTCGTCCCCGCCGCGGACGCCGAGCCCGACACGACGCGCATCGCGACCTTCTTCCGCACGCGCCACGCGCTGCACGGAGCACTCGCCGAGTTCCGCGCCGACGCCGACGAGCTTTCGCTCGTGTGGAAGGGCCCGGCCTACGCCGCGGAGGCCCTCGTCCAACGCGCGAGCGGCGACTACGAGCTCTCGATCACCACACAGCACGGCACCGCGTTGATCGACGACCTGCACAAAGGCCGGGACAGCGGCCCCGCCTGGTCCCTCCTGATCGACGCGAGCGCGATCGTGATGATCCTCGCCTCCCTCACCGGCCTCTGGCTCCTCTTCTACGTGCAGAAGCGCAAACACGCGGGCCTCCTCGTCGCGCTCGTCGGCTGCCTCGCCCTCCTCCTCGTCTGGGCCCTCCTCGTCCCCTGACGCCCCTCACGCCGGCAGCCCTCCCACCGCTCCGTTGCGTCCACTCTGGCAATAGAACTCCGCGGAGGAACGGACCGGTCCTCCGGTCCGTTCCTCCGCGGAGTCCGGAATGCGAAGCATCCGAATGTGCTCCGTTGCGTCCCTCCCCCCGTTGCCCCTCATCCGCCTGACGGCTCCCCCCAGACCTACAGCGGATAGAACCTCCAACTCGGCACGAACTCCCGCATCAACGGCACCTTCGCAAGCAATGCCCTCACCATCTCGATCGGCATGTTCCCCGACGTCATCACCGCGTCGTGAAACTCCCTCTCCGTCCTCTTCCCCCCGCCGACCAGCTCCTTCTGCAACGCCCTCAACTGCAACGCCCCGAGCATATACGCGCACTGATACAACGGCTCGTACCCACCATTGAAGCTCCTCCGCACCTCGGCCTCGGCGTTGTCGCGCTCGTGCCCGACTTCATTCACCAGCATGTCGATGCACTGCTGCGGCGTGAGCTGCCCGAGATGGAACCCGAGGCTGAACCGGATCCGCGCGCACCGGTGCATCCTCCAGAACAACATCCCGACCTGGTCCTCGGGCGTCTTGGCAAACCCAAGGTCCCACAGCCGCGTCTCCCAATACAACGCCCACCCCTCCGTCCAGAACGGCGTCGAAAACGTCCGCCTCCACGTCGAGTACCGCGACGTCATGAACTGCTGCAGGTGATGCCCCGGGATCAACTCGTGGTGCACCGTCGCGCGCGAGAAATGCACGTTGTTCCCGCGCAGGCTCATCAACTTCTGCTCGTGCGTCATCCCGTCCGTCGGGAAGCTGACGCTGATCACCTCGCCGCCCGTGAAGAACGGACTCACGAGCTGGCGCTCCGGCGTCATCATCTCCATGCGCCAGCTCTCCTTCGCGAACGCGGGGATCGTCAGCAGCTCCCGGCTCTCCAGGAACGCGATCGACTCGTTCGACAGGTCGCGAATGAGCGCCGGCTGCGCGCCCGGCGCGACGTGGTCCTGCTTCACCTTCTCGAGCGCCTTCTTCCAGTCGTCGCCGAAGCCCATCGCGAGTGACGCCTCTTTCATGCGCGCCTCGCACCAAGCGAACTCGCGCTCGGCGATCTGGACGAGCTCCTCCGGCGTGTACGCGATGAACGCCATCGCGAGGTCGCGCACCAGCGCCTCCCGCCCGATCGGATCGCCGACGATCGTCTTGTCGTCGTCGCCGCCGAGCTTCGCGACCTTCTCGCGCAACACCCGCGCGTACCCGTCGAGCGCGTCGCTCGCCGCCCTCCACGGCTGATCCAGCCACCACCCGAACAGCGGGTCGTAGCCCTTCCCGAAGCGATACCACTCGTCGAGGTCGCCGCGCAGCGACCGCACGGCCTCGCTCGCGCGCAGACCGACCGACTTCGGCCAGCGATCGGGCATTTCCTCGACCTTCGCGCGCACCGCGGCGATCTCCTTCGCGAGCGCGTCGACCTCGGCCGCCGCCTTCTCCGCCGCCGTGCCCTGGAAGGTGCGCCGCCCCTCTGCCAGCGCCGCGATGCGCTGCACGAACGGGACGAGCTCGGCCATCTCCTTCCAGCGCTGCTCCTGGAGCTCGAGCGCCGACAGCTCCTGCCGCGCCTCTCGCGCGAGCAGGATCCAATCGACCTTGCCGCCCTGTTCGAGCGCGTCGAAGTCGACCTTCGCCAGCTCGTCGAGCCAGCCGCGCATGCACTGCGTCATACGCTCGCGCCGCTCCTTCGCGCCCTCGACGCGCCACAAGCGCTGCACAGCGCCGCGATCGGCCTCGAAGCGCGCGATCAGGTCGCGCACGTCCGTCCCGGACGCCGGCGCCGCGTGCAGCGTGCTCGCCGCGGGCGACGAAGCGCACGCGGGGAGGCTCGTCGAGAGACACAGGCACGCGATCGCGAACAGGGGGGAGCTCATCTCGTTCCTCGTGGGCAGGGGTGCGATGCGAGCATGCTGACGCCCAGCGCCGCGAGCGCAAGCGCCGCGTCGACCTCAGCGGCGGATCTGCTCGAGGATCGTCGGATCCTTGATCTCGTGGTCGCGCGCGAGGAGCAGCGTCTTGGACAGGATCTCCGCGGTCTTCGGGTCGTCGTCGGCGAACGGCAAGAAGACGCGCCCGCGGTGCTGCGCGTGGATCGGAACGATGCACAGGTGTCCGCCCGGGAGCTTGTGCACGACGCCGCTGCCGAGGTGGAGCGTGTAGCGTCCGAGCCTCCCCTCGATCACCGCGCGCCGGCCGTCGATGGACACGTTCGCGAGGCCGAGCAAGGCGCACGTCTCGCGCACGAGCGACGCGCGCGCTTCGAGGCTCGACGCGCTCGCCTCGGGATCGACGCCGGAGCGGTTCGCGACGCTCACGACGAGGTCGACGTCGCGCAGGACCTCGCTCAAGAGCCGCGGCGGCACGCTCTCGAGCGGCAGCGGCTCGTGCTCGCCGCGGCGCGTGAAGACGATCGTCTCGATCGTCAGCCCTTCGACTTCCGCCGGCGTGAACGGAGCGTGCAGGAACTCGATCGCCGCGGCGAGCCCGCTCGCGTGGTCGACGCGTCGCGCGCCCTCCTCGGCGTTCCACGTCCAACCGCGCGTGCCGAGCAGCGCCATCGCCTGCCGCGGCCGCACCTGATGTCCCGCATAGCGCCGCGAACGCACGCGCTCCTCGCGCTCGGCGTCCGTGAGCACGTAGAGCTCGCGGAAGACCTGCTTGAAGGGCTGCACGACCTCGCGCCGCAGCGCGTCCTTCTGCCACGCCGGCCACGCGCGGGTCGCGAGAAGGTCGACGGGGTGCGCGATGCGCAGGCGGTTCGCGTGATCGAGCGGCGCAGAGACGCCGTCCGGCCCGCGCAGCGCTCGCCCGCCGTCGACCGGCATGCCGCACGCGCCGTCGCCGACCAGCACGAGCCGCGCGAGCATCGGCGCGAGCACGGGGTGCTCGAAGAGCTCGACGAGCTCGGCCCCCGTGAACGCGTCGCCGCGGATCATCGCGCCCTCGAGCGACGCGCGCATGCGCTGCTTCTGCTTCGCGAGCGCCGCGGCCTGGTCGACGAGCGGCTTCACCGCCGCGTCTTTCTTCGCCGCCGGCGGGATCGACTTCAGGCGCTTGCCCTTCTTCGTCGCGACGAGCACGGCGTCGCCGTCCGCGTCGATCGAGAGCTCGACCTCGACCTCGCCGGCCGTCGCGCGGACGCTGCCGCGCGCGAGTTCCCCGAGCGCCGCGCGCTCCATCGCCCACTCGAGCCGCACCGGATCCGCGTAGCCCGCGGTGCGCGCCAAGTTCTCGAGCCCGATCGCCGCCGCGCGCTTCTCGCTCGCCTGACGCGCGGACCCGAACTCCTTCGCGCCGCGCACGAACTCCTGCACGGCGAGGTAGCGCGCGAGGATCTCCGCGGCGCGCTCGCGCTCCCCTTCCGGCAACGGCACGAGCCCGAGCGCGCGCACGCTGTCGAGGTGCCGTTTGGCGCGCACGCGCTCGATGAGCTCCGCGCTCGTCACCTCGCCGAGCAGCGCGGACGCGAACAGCTTCGCACGCGTGTGGCCGGTGCCGCTCGACGTGAACTTGGCGAGTGCGAGCAGGGCCAGGGCGCGTTCGTCGCCCAGATCGGAGCGCACGCGCGCGAACCAGTCGACGTCGACCGCGCCGTCGAGCAGGTCCACGCTCGAGAGCGGCGTGCGCTCGCTCGTCTGCGCGCTCCACAGCTCGCGCAGCTCCCGATCGACGGACCACTTCGCGTCCTTCGTGTGCGCGTGCATCCACCACACGCCCTCGGCGAGGCCCGTCCAGCCGAGCGCGTGCTCGACGTGGCGGCACCACTGCGGCGCGAAAAGCGCGATCTCGAGCAGCCGCTCCTCGCCGATCGCGTCCTTCGGAAGCACGGCGGCGAAGCGCTCGAGCGTGTCCTCGACCGCGGGCCGCGTGCGCTGCGCGATGCGGCTCAAAGACTCCTCGCGGCCCGCCTGCGCGGAGCTCCAGTACGCGGCCATGCCGCGACGCAGGCTGCCGCCTTGCAGCGCGCGGCTCGTCCGCGCGAGGACGTCGAGGCCGCCGGTCCAGCGCAGCACGAAGGACGTCGCGATCGTGGGCGCCTCGCCGCGCGCGAGCTCGATCTCGATCAGACGTTCGCGCACGCGCTGCACGAGGGCCAGCATGCGCGGCGGGATCGCCTCGCCGCGGTACGAGCGCTGGCCACTCATCGAGGTGAGCGCGAGCGGGCCGGGATGCCGGTCGTACTCGCCGGGCTTCGTCTCGAACGGTGCGTGGAGGAGGTAGGCGAACACGTCCTCGTCCTTCGCGACGCCGAGCTCGAGCGCGGTGAGCCAGATCCCGAGCTCGTCCTCGCCGACGATGCGATGCTCGACGAGGAAGCGCTGCAGGTTCCAGAGCCGCGTGACCTCTTCCGTGCTCCACGCGTCGCGCGTGTCGCTCCACAGCCGGACCGCGACCTCACGCAGTTCGCGCACGAGCTGGAGTTCGAGCGCGCCCGCGGCGTGCCGCGCGTCGGCGGGGAGGCGCGCCGCGTGCTCCTCCAAGGCGTCGAGCACGAACCCGCGCGCGCGCGCGGGCGGCTCGAGGTAGAGGAACCAACCGAGGTAGGCGCAACACGGGTCGGCGAATGCGAGTTGCGGCAGCTCGACCGATTCGAAGAACGCCCGCACGCGGTCGAACCAGCCCGCCGACTCCCTCCAGGGCTTGCGCAGTCGGCTGTGCACGAGCGCGCGCACGCCTTCGAGCCCGTCCGCGTCGCGCATCGAAGAAGGGCGCGCGTTCCAGAAGGCCTCGAAGACCTCGCGCAGCGGCATCGCGGCGCGCGACGCCGCGCGATCGCCGTCGACGGGACGCACGACGACCCAGTTGCGCAACTCGCCGAGCGTCGTCTCGGTCCGATGGTGGTCGTGCGGGCTCTCGATCACGATCGACGTCGCCGCGTGCTGCGTGACGAGCGCGTCGAGCGCCGAGAGGAGCTCTCCCGTGGCCCGCGTCGCGAACTCGACGCGGCGGCGTTGCAGCGGCGCGATCGGCGTGTGCGTGGCCGGCGCAGCCAGTCCGAGCGCGTCGTCGAGCGAGTACCTCGGCCGCTCGTCGCCCAGGATCGCCTCGAGTTGCGTGGTCTCCGCCGCGGTGAGCTCACCCGCGGCGACGCGGTAGGCCGCGGCACGTTCACGACACCACTCGCTCTGACGACGCGCCTCGTGCAAACGTCGCAAGAGCTCGAGCCCGCCCGCGCGCTGCTCCGCGCTGCGCGACGCGAGCAGGCGCGTCGTGCTCTCGCGCGCGCGATCGTCGTCGAGCGCGAAGAGGAGCTCGAGCACGCCGAGGCGCAGGTCGTCCGCCTTGCGTGTGAGCAGCGCCTCGCAGACGACTTCCTCGCCCGGCGCGAGCCGCTCCGCGCGCAGCGCTTCGAGTGCCTCCTTCCGCACGATGACGCCCGCATCGCCGAGGAATCGGAACAGGATCGGGCGCGCCTCCCCCGCCGCGGCGCCGGACCGCTTGGGAATCGCGCGCGCGAGCGCCTCGCGTCCGGACACGTCGAAGGCGTCGAGGTACGGAACGAGGCGCGCGAACGGCCGGTCGCCGAGGCACTCGAGCAGGGCACGCGCCACGTGCGCGCGGTCGAGTTCGTGCACGCACCACGGCCACAGGAGCGCGGGCTCCTTCGTCGCGCGCGCGGGCCAGCGCGCGAGCTCGGCCTCGAGCCGCTCGAACAGGTCAGGGACCTCCGGCGTGCACGTGGAATCGTGGCGGAACATCAGGACGGCGCGGTCGGCCACGCGCCGGTCCGGGTCGCCCAGGAACTCGGCGAGCAGCGCGTTCGCGATCGAGTGGCCGAGTTCGACCAGCAAGTAGGCCGTCGCGAACCGGACCTCGGCCTTCGCGTGCTTCACGAGCGGGCGCGCGAGCTCCACGACGCCGACGGCGTCCTCGAGCGCTTCGGCGAACAGCGCGAGGTAGACGCCCTCGGCGTCGTCGGACGCGAGCGCCGCGCGTCGTGCATTGGCGTCGGGGATCCAGCGCGAGAGGCGCTCCGCGATCCCGTGGACGTGCTTCCCCGCCTCGGAGTCCCAGCTCATGCCGAGCCACACGTCCGTCGCGCGCGCGACGGCGCTGAAGCGCGCGAGGCCGTGCTCGGCGACGAGGGGCGAGCAGGCGCCGGAAGCACTCGGGGTGCGCCTCGTCGACGGTCTCGAAGACGACCTGACGGAGGCCTTCCTCGCGCTGTGCGCGCAGGACGAGCTCCTCGAGGCACGCCCACGCCTCGGACCGCGACGACGTCGCGAGCGCGCGCACGACGTAGCGATCGAACACGGCGATCGCGTGGTCGCCGCGAGCGGCGGAGAGCAGGATCGCGAGCACCGCGTCGCCCTGCGCGCCGCCCGTGTCGACGACGGAGGCGAGCAGGCGCCCGATCGCGTGACAGCGCCAGGGGAACGGGAAGTGCCCGGTCCATGCCGCGAGCCACGCGGCGTCCTGCTCGTAGGGCGCGGCGACGTCGAGCAGGTCGAACAGCCAGTCGATGCGCTTCGGTGCGCTGAGCCGCGGACTGCGCGGAGCACGGAAGGCGCGGCGCGCATACGACGACTGGTAGGGCTGGCTCGCGAGGTCGCGCCACGCGCGCTCGGCCTCGCAGCCGTAGCGCGGGAAAAACGCGGTGAAGAGCCGCACGCGGTCCGCCTCGGACAGCGCGTCGATCGCGAGGCCGATGCGCAGGTCGCGCGCGTCGTCGCGCACGGAGAGCTCGCGGCGCCGGACGCGCAAGAGCTCGTCGGCGATCGGCGCGGCGGCGGCGGGGAGGCCCGCGGCGCGCCCGCGCAGCGCGGCGTCCACGTCGAGGACGGCGAACTCCGCGAGCCGCCGTTTCGCTTCGTCGGGCGGCAGCACTCAGCCCCCGGCGAGCAGCGCGAGACGCACGAGGAGCAGACGGCTCTCCGCCTTCGGCCAGACCTGCGCGTCGAGCGCTTTTTGCTCGACGCCGTCGAGGAACACGAGGAAGAGCCCGTCCTCGAACGCCTGACACGCCGTCGCGACGGCCGCATCGGGCTCGACGATGACGCGCGGAACGTCGCTCTCGCCGGCCGCGACCTTCCCGCGCGCGACGCCGGCCGCGAGCTCCTTCCCGGTCAACGCGCGCAGCACGCTGCGCTCGGCCTGCCGCGCGTCGAACGCCGCAACCTCGTTCTGCACGACGCGCGCGAGCAACGCACGGAGGGTGATGCCGCTGGAGCCGCGCTCGACGTCGGGCGGGAGCGGCACCGAGACGTCGGGGAAGAGCGGCTCCTTGCGACCCAGCGAGCGACCTTGGACGACGAGCATGCGCCCACTCTAGCGGCGGACCTCGCGCGGCGGGAGCCGTCAGCGGTCGAGGCTCAAGCGCGCGAATCGGCCCGAAAACGTGAGCTCGGCCTTGCCGAAGCGCATCGGCGCGCGCTCCACGGCGCGAGTGAGGGCGAGCTCGAACCCGATCGCGACCTTCGCCACCTCGAGCGGCGGCAGCACGACGCGGAACTGCGGTCCGACGCACGCGAGCGGCCGCATCAACGTCTCGGGCGCCTTCGGACGGCCCGCGATCCACTCGGGCGCTTGGACTTGGTAGCCAAGGAGCTCGAATGTCCGGCTCGCGAGCGGACGCGCCGCGTCGTCGAGCGGCAGCACCACGGCCTTCACGTCGCCGAAGAGGGCCGAATCGCGCAGCTCCGTCTGCTTCGCGACCGACGCGTAGCGCGCGAGCACGTCGGCGCGGGCGAGGCTCGGCTCCTTCGGTGCGACCTCGGGGCGCCACGCCGCGAGGAAGCGCGCGTCGTACTGCAACGCGACGAGATCGACCTGCGTCGACGGGCGTCCGAGCCCGAGCAGGTCGAACCACGGCACTTGTTTGCCCGCGAGCTCGCGCGTGTGCGCGTTCTTGGTCGCCGGCGTGCCCTGCGCGGCGAGCCGCTTCGACAGGACGTCGAGCCCGTCGGCGCGCTCGACGCCGAGCGCAATTCCCACCGCGCCGAAGTCGCGGCCGGTCCCGTCCACCGGCACGAACTCGAGGAACGTGCGCCGGCCGTACAAGAAGAGACCGCGCTGACCGAGCTCGGACTGGTCGAACGCGCGCTCCTCGGTGAACGCGAACTCCTCGCGCAGGAACTTCGACGTGGCGAGCGCATCGTACGTCGGCCGATCGACGACGACGTAGACGTGGTTCAGGAACACCGCCGGCGGCCGCGCCGCGCGCCACGCGTCGCCGAGCGTGCGCAGCTCCTTCCAGATCGGCGCGTCGGCCGGCTTCGGCGAGACGAGCCCCAGGAGCTCCGTTCCGCGCGCCGTGGCGTGCACGTCGAGCTCCAAGTCGAGCTCGAGCGCGCGTCCGTCCGTGAACGCGTCGAACGTCGACAAGTGGGCTCGGAAGCGATCCCCCGCGGGCGTGACGCGCGCGACGTGCTTCGCCCCGGCGTTCGCGAAGGCCTTGCCCTCCGCGACCGCGCGGTACAGGCCGCCGTAGTAGCTCCCGAGGAAGCGCTCCAATGCCGGCGCGTCGAGGGGCGCGTCGTCCTCGAACGACAGCGCCATCGCGTAGGAGAAGTAGCCGGGCGCGGCCGTGTCGAACATGCCCGGCGCGAAGCTCAGGTCCTCGACGCCGTTCCACGCGATCTCCGGCGCGAAGCCCGGCGGCAAGGCGAGACGCTCGTACGTCCAACCTTCGGGGACGGGGAGGAGGCGCGCCGGGTCCTGGGGAGCGAGGAGCGCGAAGAGGGCGAGACACGCGGCGAAGCTCATGGTCCTCCGAAGGAACGCGCCGGCGCGGCGAAGCGCAAGGAGGAAGTCGTCGCCGCCCCACGGGATCGCGGCCTCCGTGCTGCCGCGGGACGACCGCGACCGCACCCTCCTCGTTCCGACGCCACTCGGGCCGTTCGGCCCCCCATGTCGCGGGCGTCGCGAGCGCCGAGCCTGATTTCCTCGAAACTTGATTGGGCGGACATCTTTCCGCCAGGCGCGCGAGGCCTCATCCTGCGGCACAGCGCGCGCTCGTGCCGTCACGAGCGCGTCCCCCCGGGTTCTTTCGCTCATCGAGGAGCATCCATGCTTCGTTCCTTCATCGGGGCCGGTTTCGGCCTCGCGAGCGCACTCGCCGTGTCCGTGACGAGCGCCGCGCAGCAGTTGGAGATCCACTACGTCAACGTCGGCTGGGGCGGGTCCGTGCTCGTGCGCGGCCCCGACGGCACGACCGTCCTGCTCGAGGCCGGCGACACCGGCAAGGGCAGCGCGCAGGTCGTCCCCTACCTGCAGTCGATCGGCATCCCTCCGGCGACGGGCCTCGACTACACGATCGTCGGGCACCAGCACTGCGACCACGTCGGCGGCCTTGACAAGGTGATCCAGGCCGGCTACGACGTCCACGTCGAGAACTTCTACAACGGCTCGAGCACGACCTCGACCTGTGTGACGCAGTGGAACTCGTCGGCGGGCGGCACCACCGCGGGAGCGCCGGTCGCGCTGCCCGTCGGCTTCGTGATCCAGCTCGGCAACGGCGCCACGATGACGTGCGTCGCGCGCAACGGGTCGATCCTCGGCGGCAGCAGCGTTGCCGTCAGCGACGAGAACGACCGCTCGCTCGCGGTCCTCGTCCAGTACGGCGGTTTCGACTGGATCTGGGCCAGCGACCTCGGCGGCGGCCAGGGCGACTCCGCGTGCACGGGCCGCACCACGTCGCAGACCGACGTCGAGACGAAGGTCCTCCAGGCGATCCTCCCGGGCGGCGCGGCGCCGCTCGTGAGCGCGAACGGGATCGACGTGCTCCACGTGAACCACCACGGCAGCGAGAGCAGCACGAACACGAACTGGATGAACCTGTCGCGGCCGAGCGTGGCGGTCATATCCACCGGCGCGGGCCAGTCCGCGACGTTCCAACTCCCTCGCATCGACGTCGTCGAGCACGTCCTGCTCGCGCAGTCGACGGCGTGCGTCACGGCGCCGGCCGCGCTCGTGCTCCAGACGGAGGAGGGCTCGCCGGTCGGCTCGCTCACGAGCAAGGCCGGCTTCTGCGTCGGCGACATCCTGATCACGACGAACGGCGTGAGCACCTTCACCGTGAGCGCGAACGGCCAGGTCAACCAGGGGCCGAACGAAGTCGCGCTGGCAGGCCTTCCCCAGACCATTCCGCTCGACGGCGGCGGTGCGCCGCCCGACACGACGCCACCCGCGATCCCGACGGGTCTCGTCGCGACGGGCGCGAGCGCGCGGGTCAACCTGACTTGGAACGCGAACGGGGAGAGCGACCTAGCGGGCTACGACCTCCATCGCGCGACGGTCTCCGGCGGTCCGTACACGAAGCTGAACGCGAACGTGCTCCTGACGCCGAGCTACTCCGACACCGCCGTCACGGTCGGCACCACGTACTACTACGTCGTCACGGCGAAGGACACGGCGGGCAACTCGTCCGCGTCGAGCGCCCAGGCGAGCGCCGCCCCCACGGCGCCCACCACGCTGCCGTGGATCAACGAGTTCCACTACGACAACAACGGGACCGACACGAACGAGTTCGTCGAGATCGCCGGCCCCGCGGGGACGAGCCTCACCGGCTGGAAGCTCATCGGCTACAACGGCGGTGATGGAGCGCAGTACGCGACGGTGAACCTCTCGGGGTCGATCACCGCGCAGCAGAACGGCTTCGGCACGCGCAGCTTCTCCTTCGCTGGCCTGCAGAACGGCTCGCCCGACGGGATCGCGCTCGTCAACGCATCGAACGTCGTCGTGCAGTTCCTCGGCTACGAAGGCAGCTTCACCGCGACGAACGGCCCGGCCGTCGGCTTGGTGGCGACGAACCTCCCGGTCTCGGAGACGTCGACGACGCCCACGGGGCGCTCGCTGCGGCTCACGGGCTCCGGTTGCCGCTACTCGGACTTCGCCTGGCAGGCGCCGGCGACGTCGTCCGCGGGCAGCGTGAACTCGGGACAGACGTTCCTGGGCACGTGCCCCTGACCGCGACGGACGTTCCTGATCCCCGCGGCCGCGCGCTCGGAACCGAGCGCGCGGCCGCGGTTCGTTCCGGACGCGCCGCGTGGGTCGAACGAGCGCCGAAGCGCGCCCCCGGGGACCGTCAGCGTCGCAGGAGCGCCGGCTTGCGAGCGCGTGCGTCACGCCGCGGGCGCACGGCGACCGTGCGCGCCCACTCGACGCTCTCGAACGCGCTGCGCACGCGCGCCAGCACGCCCGCGGCGTCGCGCAACTCGCGCTCGGAGACGCCGAGCGGGAAGCGCGCGAGGATGGCGGCTTCGCGCTCCTCCATCGCGCGGACGTAGGTCCGCCCGCGCGCGACGAGCGCCACGAGCCCCGAGCGGCGGTGCGCGGGGTTCGGGACGATCTCGACGAGCCGCTCGTCGACGAGGCCGTTCACGACGGTCTGCAGGTGCTGACGCGAGACGCCGCGCGTCCGCGCGAGGGCCGGCACGGTCTGCGGACCGAGGCGCGCCAGGCTCTGCAGCACGCCCCGCCGGACGGCCGAGGCCTCGCCCTGGCCGTGGACCTGCTCCGCCACGAGCTTAAGCCGGTGGAACAGGGCGCGCGTCTCGCCCACCAGGTGCTCGAACGCGCGTTCCTCGGGTCGATTGCGGCGTTGGTTCGTGATCATGACAGGCATGTTGTCATCCTGCCAAGTCGACTGTCAATGCTCGCCGAGGCGGTGTTCCCCCGGCGGCTCGCGGAAGGTAGAACCTCACCCGCTTGCCGCCCTTCCTGCCGCTCCTGATCGTCCTGCTCGCCGTGATCGCGCTGACGGGCGCCATCGCGCGCCGCGTGTCCGCGCCGCTCCCCGTGCTGCTGGCGCTCGCCGGTTTCGCGCTCGCGGCGCTGCCGGGCGTCCCGCGCGTCCCCCTCGATCCGAGCCTGATCCTCGTCCTGTTCCTGCCTCCGCTCCTCTACGCGGACGCGTTCAACACGTCTTGGGTCGACTTCAAGCGCTGGCTGCGGCCGATCCTGATGCTCGCGATCGGCCTCGTGGGCTTCACGATCCTCACGGTGGGCCTCGTCGCGCACGCGCTGATCCCCGGGCTGCCGTGGGCGGCGTGCTTCACGCTCGGCGCGATCGTGTCGCCGACGGACACGGTCGCGGTGCAGGCCGTCCTCGAGCGCTTGCGCATCCCGCGGCGCATGACGGCCGTGCTCGGCGGTGAGAGCCTGGTCAACGACGCGACGGGCCTCGTCGGCGTGCAGATCGGCGTCGCCGTGCTCCTGAGCGGCGCGTTCCAGGCGAGCGAGGTCGTCTCGCGCTTCCTCTGGGTCGCGGGCGGAGGCATCGTCGTCGGGCTCACGGCTGGCGTGCTGTTCTGGCAACTCAACCGCCTCGTGTGCGAGACGAAGGCGCTCTTCGTGCTCTCGGTGCTCGCCCCGTACCTCGCGCTCGTCACCGCGGAGCACCTCCACACGTCCGGCGTCCTCGCCGTCGTCACGGCGGGCTTCGTCGTGTCGTGGCGCATCGACGTGATCCCGCCCGCGGCGCGCGTCGACCTGTACGCGGCGTGGGAGCTCGTCGTCTACGTGCTCAACGCACTTTGCTTCGTCTTCATCGGGCTCGAGACGCCGTCCGTGCTCGCCGACATCGGCGTCGCGAAGGACGAAGGCCTGATCCCCGCGGGCCTCGCCGTGACCGCGACGGTCGTCCTCTCACGCCTCTTGTGGATCTTTCCGGGCGCGTACGTGCCGCTCCGCCTGTCGCCGAGGCTCCGAGCGCGCGAAGGCGGCTACCCGCCCGCGCGGAGCGTGCTCGTCGTCGGCTGGTGCGGCGTGCGCGGCGTCGTGTCGCTCGCGGCGGCGCTCTCGCTGCCGCTCGCGCTCGAAGACGGCACGCCGTTCCCGGGCCGCAACGAGATCCTCTTCTGCACGCTGTGCGTGATCCTCGGCACGCTCGTGGCGCAGGGACTCACGCTGCTCCCGCTCATCCGCCGCCTGGGCATCCGGGAGGACGAGGATGGTGACGCGGACGTGCGCGCCGCGCGCGAGGCCCTGCTCGCGGCCGGCATCCGACGCCTCGACGCGTATTGCACGGAGACGAGTTGCCCCATCGCGGTGCACCACTGGCGCGAGCTGATGAACGACGAGCTCGCGACGCTGCGGGAGGCGGACGACGAGGCGCGACGGCTCGCGAGCACACGCCTTTCGATCAGCACGGACGTGCGCAAGGAGGTCGTCTTCGCGCAGACGAACGAGCTCGTGCGCCTGCGCGACGCCGGAACGATCAACGACCGGACGTACCTCGACCTGCAGCTCGAGCTCGACCGTCAGCGCGTGGGGCTCGGGGGCGTCGAGGCCGTCCCCGGTTGACGGCGACCGGGCGCGCGCGGCTCCAGCGCGTCATCCTCGCCGCGCGAGCTCGGCGCGCACGGCCTGGATGCACTCCGTGAGCGAGAGGCGCGACGTGTCGAGCCGCAGCGCGACGCCCGGGATCGGCTCCGACGCAGCCTCGAGCTCGAGCCAGCGATCGAACGTGCGATCGCGCGCCGGGTGCGAGCCGGAGCGCAGGTCGAGCTCGAGCCGCTCGCGCACAGCTTCGCGCGACGCGACGCACTCGACGAGGACGAGCTCGGCGCCGATGCGGTCCGCGAGCGCGTGGAGCTCCGCGACCTGGTACGCGCGCGAGTACGTCCGCCCGTCGAGGATCACGAGCGGTGCTCCGCCGCCGCGCGCGAGCTCCTCCACCGCCTGGTAGAGCAGGCGCACGACGAAGTCGTCCTGCTCGCGCGTGTACGCGACGTGGTGCGGGCCGAACAACGCGTCGCGCACACGGTCCTTGTCGAAGAGCGGCGCCCGCGTCTGGGTCGCGAGCTCGCGCGCGATGGTGCTCTTGCCCGTGGCGGGCAGGCCGGCGAGCGCGAGGAGGACGAGACGCGGAGAAGGCATCGAGGTCGTGTCGATCGGACGGGATCGAGCACTCTATCCGGCGGTTCGAGCCCGTCCGCGCGGAATCCTGGCGACGCCCAGGTCTCGGCGGTCGCCTTGGGTCCCGGGCGGGCCGGTCCTCCCCATCACCGCGCGAGCTTCCCCGCCACCTCCACCACGCGCGCGCCGATGCGCAGCGCGGTGGCGTGCTGTTTCTCGTCCTTCAGCTTGCCGTCGGGCGTGAACGCCTCGTGCGCCTTGCTCACGGAGAGCTGTTCGGGGAGCACGAGCACCGTGAGCTGCGTCAGCAGCGCGCGCGCGTTCGCGAGGCTGCGCGAGCCGCCGAACGCGCCCGGCGACGCGGAAACGAGCGCGCCGACCTTGCCCGTGAAGCACGTGAGCGCCTTCTCGCCGGCCTCCGCGCGCGACGCCCAGTCGAGAGCGTTCTTGAGCGCGGCCGTGATCGACCCGTTGTACTCGGGGCTCGCGACGAGCAGCGCGTCGTGCTCCTTCAAGAGCTCCTTGAAGCGCTTCGCGTTCGCGGGAAGGCCCTGCTCGCGCTCGAGCTCCTCGTCGTAGAGCGGCATCGGGAGCTCGCGGAGCTCGAGCATCGTCACGGTGCCGCCGGCTTGCCGCGCGCCCTCCGCGGCGATGCGGACGAGCTGTTGGTTGAACGAAGCGCGGCGCAAGCTGCCGCCGAAGGCGAGGACGCGGGGTGCGGTGGTCATCGCCCTCGTGTACCCGACGCGCGACCGCGCGCAAAGTACCGGAGAGCGCGGAACCCGACCGCGCGCCGCGGGTTCCTCCTCCCCGGCGCCCGAAACGACCGCGGAGGCCGCGTGCGAGGGCGCTGTCGCCCGTGCGCGCGCTCGACCGGCCCGCGCCATGGCCCTACGCGCATCGCCGACGAGAGATCCCGCATGTTCCTCCGCACCCTCGCGCTCCTCGCCTTCACCTGCACTTCGTTCCAGGAGCCCGCGCCGCCGGCCCGCGTCGACGCGTCGCAGGTGGAGCGCGCAGCGGACGCTTCCAAACCCGCGTCCGCGGCGAACGCGACGACGACCGGCCCGCAGAACGCACAGCGCATCACGCTCCCCGCGAAGCTGCGCCTCGACGTCGCGCTGCAGCGCGCGCGCGACGGGCTCGACGCGGCGCTGGGTCCGGAAACGTCGTTCGACGCGAGCGCGCCCTTCGCGCGCCGCTACGTCGTCGTGATCGACGGGCAGACGAACGAGCTCGAACCGGACGGGTTCGCGCTCGACGCCGCCGGCGGCGCCGCGACGGTCGTGCTGCGCGCGCGGAACGTGCGCGGCGCGTGCTACGCGTTGAACGAGCTCGCGCGCCGCGTGCGCCTGTCGCAGTGGTCGCCGGGCGAGCCGCTCGCGATCGTGCGCAACCCGGCCTTCGTCGACCGCCTGAGCTCGATGCACGACAACCCGGGCGAGCCGCGCTTCGACACGCAGTTCCGCGATCCGAAAGTGCTGCTCGACCTCGGCTTCAACGGGATGATCGTGCACGGACTCGCCGGGCTCTGCACGTACGACGACTTCGACCCGCGGCTTTACCCGAAGGACTCGCCCGAGCGCGCGACCGTGCTCGCGGACAGGAAGCGCATCAAGCGCCTCGTGTCCGAGGCGAAGCGCAATCACCTGAAGGTGTTCCTGAACGGCGACGAGTTGTGCGTGCCGCGCACGGCGCTCGAACTCTATGGCGACGAGGTCCTCGCGACGAACGCCGCGCCAGGGCGCTTCCTGCTCTCCCCCGCGAAGCCCAAGGTGCACGCGCTCGTCCGCGCGACGTTCGAGGAGCTCTTGAAGCTCTTCCCCGACGTCGATGGCTTCCAAGTGCGCACCGGCGAGGTGTACACCCAGTCCGAGCCGACCCTGTTCGGTCACATGCCGACCAAGGGCAGCGACGACACGTGCAAGGACTGGACGCAGCACGACAAGCTCCGCGCGCTCGTCGACACGATCACGCAGGTCGTCTGCGTGGAGCACGGGAAGCGCTTCAACCTGCGCATGTGGGGCTACTTCAACTCGGCGCATTCGGAGCCCGAGAAGTGGCTCGCGTTCAGCGCGCCGGTCGAGCCGAACCCGCTGCGCACGTTCTCGTTCAAGCACGCGAGGACGGACTACTGGCGCTGGAACGAGCTCAACCCGAACTTCGGCGTCGGACAGCACGCGCAGTGGGCCGAGTTCCAGATGGCGCGCGAGTACGAGGGCAAGGGTGCCTTCCCGAGCTACCTCGGCCGCTACATCGCGCAGGGCGCCACGGAGATCGCGCCGACGGGCGGGCTCGCGGAGATCCACGCGAAGGGCGTGCGCGGCGCGTGGTGCTGGGCGCGCGGCGGCGGATGGAACGGTCCGTTCCCGGCGAGCGAGGACTGGATCGCGCTCAACATGCACGCGTTCGCGCGCCTCTTGTGGGACCCGAACGACGACCCGTGGGAGCTCGCGCGCCAGTGGAGCGTCCTGAACCTCGGTCTCGAGCCGAACTCGATCGCCGCCGAGCGCTTCGTGAAGGTGCAGAAGCTCTCCGAGGACGCCCTGCTCGCGTCGCGCTACATCGGCGTCTTCATCGCGAAGAAGCACCTGAAGGCCGGCAGCGGCTGGACGCCCGACGGGAACTGGATGCGCGACGACGACCTCGGGCCGCACGACCCGAAGCTCGCGCCAGGGGACCAGCTTCCGCCCGCGAAGATGTTCTACGACTTCCTCGCGAAGGACGGCACGGTGCCCGCGGCGATCGCGGAGCGCGAGCGCGCGCTCGAGCTGTGGAAGGAGCTCGTGGCCGAGTTCGACGCGCTGGTGAAGGACGTCCCGGGCTCGACGAAGCTCGCCGAGCTGCGCAACACCGCGGTCTACGGCCAGCGCGTGTTCGACACGTCGAGCCACTCGTTCGCCGCGGGCT
Organism: Planctomycetota bacterium; assembly: GCA_016714045.1. Lineage (GTDB taxonomy): Bacteria > Planctomycetota > UBA1135 > UBA1135 > JADJNY01. Next base: position 426,206 of record JADJNY010000006.1, read on the forward strand.
GGAGCGCGTATGCGTGGGACGAGGGCGGCCGCAAGGACGCCGCGCTCGCGAGGAACGCACGCGAACACCTCGCCCTCGCGCGTGCGGCGTGGAAGGACTGCACGGAGCGCGTGTTCCAGCTCCCCGGCGTCGCGTCGCCGATGGAAGCGTGGGGTTTCCCGCCCGAGTGGGACGCGGTGCAGGCGCTGCTCGACGGGAAGAAGGCGACGAGCACTCCGAGCGCGGAACCGAAGCCGGGGCGTGGGCGCGGGGACGATTGACGCGCTCGCCACGAGTTCGCCCTCGCGCGCTGGACGCCAGTCCGCCTCCCGCGCGGGACGCGGGGCCGCCTCCCGGGCTGGACGCGAGTTCATCGTCCAGCGCGGAGGTCGCGGAGGTCGACGTGCGCGCGAGGCACAAGTCCGTCCTCCCGCGCGAGAGGCGAACGACCGCGCACGCCGCGCTCGCGCGCGCTCCGACGCCGACTACCGGCCGTGCTCGCGCACGAACTGCGACGGCCTGAGCCACTCCTCCACCGTCGGCTCGTCCCCGTAGCCCTGGCACCACCCCGCGATGTCGGGCGGCGGGTCCTTCGGCGCGGTGCTGCCCGCGAGGAGCGACAACACCGCCTTCGTGCCGCTCTCCTTCGCCGTGATCAGCACGTTGCTCTCGCCACTGCGCTCGAGCACGAGCTCGCCACGCAGCACGATCGGCCCGAGGACGAGCCCGGTCTTCGAGCTCGCGGCGGTCCGGAGCTCGCGCACGAGCGACGGCGGGATCTGCAGGTACGGCCCGCGGTGCAGGCCGAAGTGCAGGTGCGCGGGGTAGCGTCCGTTCTCCTCGCTCCGGTCCGCGCCGATGCGCCCGATCACGGCGCCGCGCTTCACGGTGTCCCCGACCTTCACGCGTCGATCGCTCGCGAGGTGCACGTAGACGGAGCAGACCGCCGTGAGCTCGTCGAGCTTCGCGAGGGCGTTGTCCGCCGCCGCACCGCTCGTGTCCGGCCGCGGCGTCCGCACGTCGCCCGGTTCGCGCGTCGACTTCGTCCCCGGTCCAGCTGGCCTCGGCGGAGCGCCCTCCGCCTGCTCTTCGACCGCGAGCGCGTGCTCGATCACGATCACGTTGCCGAGGTTCCAGTGCACGAAGCCCTGCGCGTCCGTCCACGTCGGTGAGAACGCGGAGTAGCGCACGATCCCGTCCGCGACGGCGCGCACCTCGGTGCCGGCCGGGAGCCAGACGTCCTCGCCGAGGTGCCAGGAGTCGTGGAACGGCGAGCCCGGGCTCGTCACGTGATGCCCGAAGCTGCCGCGCGCGTTCACGGCCTTCGCGTAGCCGGTGCACGGGAGCTCGAACACCGTCCGCTTGGGCGCGCGGGGCTCTTCGACCCGCGTCGCGGCGCTGCCGACGGCGATCACGAGCAGCGCGAGCCCGGCCGCCGCGAACGCGCCCCTGCGCCGAGCTCCGGCGCTCTTCCACGACCTGGTCCTCGACATGCCCACGACTACCTCCGTGACGAGGGCGAGTTGCGCGCCCGCCGCACGCGGCCGAACGCGCGCACGCCGCGCGTGCACCCGCTACGATCCGAGCATGACTCATCCCTGGCCCTTCTGGCTCGCCGGTCTCGCGATCGGCGCATTCGTGCCGCTCTTCGCCGCGGCGACCGGCAAGATCCTCGGCGTCTCCGGCGGCTACACCGAGGCCTGCGCCGTCGCCGAGCCCGCGCGCGCCGAGCGTTGGAAGCTCTGGTTCCTGCTCGGGCTCCCGCTCGGCGGCTTCGCCTCGCGTGCGCTGGACGGCGGCGCGGAGTGGACGACGAACGTCGCCGTGTTCGAGACCCTGTACCGCTGGAACGGCGGAGCGCAGCTCGCGGCGCTCGCGGCCGGCGGATTCCTGATCGGCTACGGCGCGCGCGTGGGCGCTCGTCCTGTTGCTCTGGAGGTCCGCGTGAAGAACCTCGTCTTCGTCGTGTTCGGCGCTGGCTTCGGCTTCTGCCTGTCGCGCGCGGACGCGACGAGCATCGACGCGATCTCCGGCATGTTCCGCCTGACGGACCTGCACCTGTTCGGCGTGATCGGCGTCGCGATCGCGACGGCGGCGGTCCTGCTCTTCGCGCTGCGGCGCGCGGGCCTCGTCGCGCCGATCCCGGCGAAGCCGATGGGCCGCTCCGTGCTCATCGGCGGACTCGTGTTCGGCGCGGGCTGGGCGATCGCGGGCTCATGCCCGGGGACGGCGCTCGCGCAGCTCGGCGAGGGCAAGCTCTACGCGCTCGCCACGGCGCTCGGCATCCTCGCGGGCACGTGGACGTGGCGCCGCGTCTCGATGCAGAGCGCGCGGAGCGCGGCGCCGTCGCGCACCGCGCCCGCGGCGTGATCGCGCGCCCACCCGCGCGCGCGCCGCGCGGCGGGCGGGTTCAGGCGCGCCGCTCTCACGGCACGTCCACGACCGCCACGGGCAGGAACGAGCGATCGAAGCGCTCGACGAACTCCTGCAGCAGCACCTTCGCGTCGGGACGTGCGCGCTTCTCGACCTTCCTCCCGTTCCACGTGACGACGACGGGCTTCGCCGGGTCGAACATCTCGCGCGTGAGCAGCAGGCGGAAGCTCGTCACCAGCGTCCCCTTCGCCGCGAAGCTCCCGGGCGCCGTCATCGAGACCTCGATCCGTGCGGTGTGCTTGTCGATTTCGCGCTGGAGGAAAGCCCGCTTCGCCTTCTCGTCCATCGCTTTCCACGCGGAGACGGACACGGTCGGCTGCAGGTCCAGGACGACGTCCTTCGCGAGCCCCGTCACCTGGACCCACGCGGAGCGCGCTTCTCCCGTCTCACACGCCATGCGCACGACGCGCTTGGGGACCGGCGCGCGCCGCGCCGCGCCGAGCCACGCCTTCCAGTCGACCGCCGCGAAGTCGAAGTCGTGCCCGCGATCTTGGAACTCGATCAGCTGCGCGTCGCTCGCCTTCCACGCCGCGAGCTTCGCGAACGCCTCGTGCAGGTTCGTGAGCACGCCGGGATCGTCCTTCGAGCCCTGCAGGTCGCGGATCGGGAGCGCGACGACGTTTTCCAGGAACCGCAGGTTGTTCTGCCCGTTCGTCAGGTTGAACCGCGGGCTGCCGATCATCGGCGCGATCGCGGCCCAGCGGTCGGGGAGGCGCAGCGCGAGGTCCCACGCGAGGTGTCCGCCGCGCGAGATGCCCGTTGCGAACACGCGGTCCTCGTCGACGTCGAAGCGCCGGCGCATCCAGCGCAGCGCCGCGAGCGCCGCCGCGCGCTCGCGAGCGCTGAACGCGTAGCCTTCGTTCTTGCCCGCCTCGCTCGGGCCGAGCACGAGCATCCCGAGCGCGTCCGCCGCCTCCTTCCAGAACGGCACCGCCTGATCGCCGCTGCCGCCCGTGCCGTGGAACGCGAGCATCAACGGCGCGGACTTCGCGGGGTCGTAGCTCGCGGGCACGTAGAGGTGCAGGTCCGTCTCCTCATCGGCGTCGAGGACGCGCAACGTCGCATGCTCCTTGCGGAACCCGCCCTTCTGCGGCTCGAAGCGACCGAACGCGCGCGCAAGTTCGAGCCAGCGCTCGAGCGGGACGTCCTTGCGCGCGGCGAGCGCGTTCGCCGCGTTGCGCCGCGCCATGGGCTCGAGCAGGTCGACGGCGTCGGCGAGCGCGGCGCGCAGCTCGTCGTCGGTCGGCGGCGCGGACGAAGGCGCGGCGGGTGCCTGAGCGAGGAGCAAGGGACACGCGAGGAGCAGTTCGGCCAGCATGCGATCCAGGTCGAGGGTTCCGAGGCCGCCAGGCCCGATCACTCTACAGCTCGGAGGCGCGCGCGGTCACCGACGTCGTGCGGGCTCGGGCTCGGTGCCGTGCAGGCGCACCGATTTCGTGTCGGCTCCTTTCCGGCGGCGCTCGCGCGGTCCGAGCGGCCGCGACGAGGGGCGTGGAGCTCGCGATGCCGCATCGGATCGGCCGCTAGCACGCGCGACCTCACGGGCTCCCCGCGCGCAGCTCGGCCGTCTCGACGACGCGCACGCCGCGCGGCGGATGCTCGACGGCCGCGACGAGCGCGTCGACGACCTGATCGAGGCGCACGAGGCCCAAGCGCAGGGCGCTCGCGCGGGTCGCTGGCACGCACTCGAGCACGGCGTACAGCGGCGCGAGCACGAGCGGCCAGCGGTGCCCCGGTCCGATCACGTACCACGGCCGCACGAACGTCGCCGCGATCCCCGAAGCGGCGATGCGCGCCTCGCACTCCGCGCGCACGGCGAGGTACGCGCGCATCACGGGCGCCGGTTGCGCGACGCTCAGGTAGACGTAGTGCGCGACGCCCGCGCCGAGCGCGACTTCGAGCGACGCGAGCGCCGACGCGCGGTCGACGCGCCGGAACTCCGCGCCCTTCCACGGCGCGGGTTTGGGCGCGCCGACGAGCTGGACGAGCGTGTCGAAGCCGCGCGCGTGCCGCGCGAAGGTAGCGGCGTCGAGCGCGTCGCCTTCGGCGAGCTCCACCGCGCCCGGCAAGCTCGAGCGAGCCGTGGAGCGCATGAGCGATCGCACCGCGTGCCCGCGCGCGAGGAGCTCGGGCACGAGCGCGCGCCCGAGGTACCCCGTCGCGCCCGTGACGAAGACGCGGCGCCGCAGCGCGGTCGGGAGTTCGATCGTTCGCGGCGTGGGACGGTCCACGGAAGGAGTCTACGAACGCGACGCGCGGGCCGGATGTGTCCCTCCGCCGCGGCGCGGACCGCGAGTCGTCCGTGCGACGTCCCGCGCGGGCCCCGCCGGCGCGAGGTCGGCGTGCTAGCCTGCGCGCGAGGTACCTCATGCTGCTCCTCGCGACGCTCTTCGTGCTGCAGACCGCCGTGGCCGCTCCAAGCCCGGCGCCCGTGACGATCCCGATGCCGGAAGGATCGCGCGCGCCCGACCTGGCGGTCGCCGACGACGGGACGATCGTCCTCGCGTGTGCGACGAAGCGCGAGCTCCACGTCGCCGTCTCGCGCGATCGCGGCAAGACGTTCAGCGCCGCGGTGCTCGCGGGGTCGGCGCCCGACATCGCCGTCGGAATGCGCCGCGGTCCGAAGGTCGCGCTGCACGGCGACGACGTTTGCGTGACGGCGGTGTGCGGCGAGCTCGGCGGCGGGAAGGACGGCGACGTGCTCGCGTTCGTCTCGCGCGATCGCGGCGCGACGTGGGCGGCGCCCGCGCGCGTGCACGCCTCGCGTTCGACGGCGCGCGAGGGCCTGCACGCGCTCGCCTCGGCACCGAACGGCGACCTGTGCTGCGTGTGGATCGACCTGCGCGAGGAAGCCCCCGCCGTGTTCGGCGCGACGTCGAAGGACGCGGGCCGCACGTGGAGCGACGGCGTGCGCTTCGCGCAGCCCGAGGGCGCGGCGCTCTGCCCGTGCTGCGCGCCGTCGGTGGCGTTCGACGGGAAGGGCGCGCTCTACGTCACGTGGCGCGCGCAGTTCGGCGCGACGCGCGACCTCGTGCTCGCGACCGCGCGGGACGGGCTCGCGACGCCGCCCGCGGCCGCGAAGCGGATCGGCACGTCGGCGTGGAAGCTCGACGCGTGCCCCATGGACGGCGGTGCGATCCGCGCGGCCGGCGACGACGTCGTCGTCGCGTGGCGGTGCGACACGAAGGTCCTCGCGACCACGGACCGCACCGTGGAGCGCGAATTCTCGGTCGGCAGCGGCCTGCAGCCGTTCGTCGCCGTCGGCAAGGACGCGCACGTCGTGTGGAGCGAGAAGAACGGCGGCCGGCTCCTCGAACGCGCGCTCGGTCGCGGCCTCGAAGGTCCGCCCGAGCGCGAGCTCGCATCCGCTGCATCCTACGCCGTCGCCGCGGCGTCACCGACCCGCGGCGCGGGGCCCGTGGTCGTCGCGTACGAGCGTCTTCAAGGCGGCACGACGCGCATCGAGTTCGTCGTCCTCGAGCCCTGACGCGCGCGGCGACGAGCGACTCCGCGCGGCGTCAGACCCAGAGCTCGGCGTCGCCGTTCTTCTCTTCGACGCGGTACGTCTTCGCCGCGCGGCACAGGTGCCCGTCGTTCTCACCGGTGGCGGCGTCGAACTTGTAGTTGTGCAGCGGGCACACGGCGAAGCGTCCGTCGACGAGCGGCCCCGGCACGATGCGCCCGCCCTCGTGCGGGCACTCCGCGTCGAGCGCGTGGAGCTTCCCCTTCACGCGGCAGAGGATCACCTGCCGGCCGCCCGCGAGCACGTCGCCGACGTCGACCTTGCGCGCCTCGCCCTCGGGGAGCTTGCCCGTGCCTTGGATGATCAGACCCTTGCCGCGGAAGAGGCCGAAGAAACGTCCCAGCATGGCGCGATTGTACGGGGTCGCACGGGCCTGTCGCTGCTCCCCGCGCCTCGGATCCGTGCGACGCGCCGTCGAGCGGCCGCTGCACCGGGGAAATCCGCGCCTGACTCCGTACACTCCGCGCGATGAAGCCCGTGCTCCTGATCGACGCGGTCGGATTGACGCCGCGCCTCCTCGGCCCGCGCACGCCGCACCTGAACACGCTCGCCGCGCGTGCGCCGATGACGACCGTCCTGCCGGCGGTCACGTGCAGCGCGCAGGCGACGATGTTGACGGGCACGCTCCCGTCGCAACACGGCGCGGTCGGCAACGGCTGGCTCGCGCGACAGAGCAATGAGGTCGCGCTCTGGCGCCAGTCGAACGCGCTCGTCTCCGGCGAGAAGCTCTACGAGGCCGCGAAGCGCCTCGATCCGTCCGCGACGATCGCGAAGATCTTCTGGTGGTGGAACCTCGGCGCCGCGGTCGACTGGTCGATCACGCCGCGCCCCTACTACCCCGCCGACGGACGCAAGATCCCGGCGGTGTACGGCTGGCCGAAGCCGTACTCGGAGGAGCTCGAGCGCGAGCTCGGCGCCTTCCCGTTCTTCGACTTCTGGGGCCCCAAGTCGGGCCTGCCGTCGACGCGCTGGCTCGCCGACGCCGCGATCCGCACGCTCGAGCGTCAGCGTCCCACGCTGACGATGGTCTACCTCCCCCACCTCGACTACGACTTCCAGCGCTACGGTCCCGACGACGCGCGCTCGCTGAAGGCGGTCGGGGAGCTCGACGCCGTGATCGGCGACCTCCTGCGCGCCGCGGAACGCGCGGGCGCCGAGACGATCGTCGTCAGCGAGTACGGCATCACGTCCGTCTCGCGCGCCGTGCATCCCAACCGCGCGCTGCGCGAGGCCGGGTTGCTCGAAGCGCGCGCGACGCCGGCGGGCGAGGTGCTCGATCTGTTCGGCAGCCGCGCGTTCGCGGTCAGCGACCACCAGCTCGCGCACGTCTACACGAAGGACCGCGCGAGCACGGAAGAGGCGGCGAAGGCGCTGGAGTCGCTCCCCGGCGTCGACCTCGTGCTCGGCGAGAAAGGCAAGCGCGCGCTCGGCCTCGATCATTCGCGCGCGGGCGACGTCGTGCTCGTGAGCATGCCCGACGCGTGGTTCACCTACTACTACTGGCTCGACGACCGCGCGCGCCCGACTTCGCGCGCACGGTCGACATCCACCGCAAGCCGGGCTACGACCCGTGCGAGCTCTTCGTCGACCCGACGCTCGCGCTCCCGAAGCTGCGCGTCGCGCGCCGCCTCGCGCAGAAGAAGCTCGGGATGCGCTACTTGATGGACGTGATCCCGCTCGACGCGTCGCTCGTCAAGGGCAGCCACGGACGGCTGCCCGACGATCCGCAGGACGGTCCCGTGTTCCTGTGCTCAAGTCCGTTCGGCGCGTGCGGGCCCGGGCCGGACACGAAGGGGCCCGGCGCGAGCGGGCTCGTCGCGATGACGTCGGTGAAGGACCGCGTGCTCGCGCTGCTCAATCGCGCGTGACGGCATGCAGGGAGCGCGCACGAGCCCCGGTTGGATCGCGCGCCTCTTCCGCGGCATGCCGCGCAACGTCGTGGCGCTCGGCGTCGTCAGCCTGTTCGCCGACGCCGCGGGCGACATGATCGCGCCGTTGCTCCCCGTGTTCGTCGCGGGGCTCGCGGGCGGCGGACCGCTCGCGCTCGGCTGGATCGAGGGCATCGCGGACGCGCTGTCGAGCTTGCTCAAGCTCCTCGCGGGCGCGTGGTCGGATCGCCTGCGGAAGCGCAAGGGCCTCGTCGTCGTCGGGTACGTACTCGCGGCGCTCGCGCGGCCCTTGATGGCGCTCGCGGGCGCCGCGTGGCACGCAGGAGCGGTGCGCGCGCTCGACCGCACGGGCAAGGGTCTGCGCACGAGCCCCCGCGATGCGCTGCTCGCCGCCGCCGTCGAGCCGGCGCGGCGCGGCGAGGCGTTCGGACTGCACCGCGCGATGGACCACGCGGGCGCGGTGATCGGGCCGCTCGTCGCGGTGCTGCTGCTGTCGGTCTTCGCGTTCGAGGTGCGCGAGGTGTTCTGGGTCGCGACGATCCCGGGCGCGCTGTCCGTCGTCGTGCTGCTCGTGTGGGTGCGCGACGAGGACGCGATCGAAGCGCCGCCGCGCTCGGCGGAGCCGCTGAAGCCGCTGCCGAGCCGCGCGATGTTGCGTTTCCTCGGCCCGCTCGCGGTGTTCACGCTGGGGAACGCGAGCGATCTCTTCATCGTGCTGCGCGCGAGCGAATCGCTCGGCGTGAACGGCTCGATCCTGGCGCTGCCGCTCTTGTGGCTCGCGCTGCACGTGGTGAAGCTCACGAGCTCGCTGTATGCCGGACGGTTGACGGATCGGCTCGGGGCGCGGCCGTTGATCCTCGCGGGGTGGGTCGTGTACGCGGCGATCTACGGCGGGCTCGCGTTCGCGGGGGATGCGTGGGTCGTCGTCGTGCTCTCGATCCTCTACGGGACGTACCACGGACTGACCGAGGGAGCGGAGAAGGCGCTGGTCGCCGAGCTCTCGCTGCCCGAGGAGCGCGGGGCTGCGTATGGGTGGTACCACCTCGTGCTCGGAGTGTGCGCGCTACCGGCGAGCGTCGCGTTCGGCTTCTTGTGGCAACGATTCGGGAGCGCGAGCTCGTTCCTGACGAGCGCTGCGCTCGCACTCGTCGCGTGCGCCCTGCTCCTGGCCGCCCGTCCGAACGCGCGCGCTCGGAGCTGACGCTCAGTTCGCGTCGCGCGCAGCCTTGCCCGCGACGACCACGACGTCGAGCGCGCGCGACAAGAGCCCGTCCTCGGTCCCGTGGCCGCGCCACTCGAGCGCGACCTCGTTCTTTTCGAGCCGCAGGATGGCGTCCTTCGGGAAGGAGGCGAAGGCGGCGCGGACGTCGTCCGTGAGCCACGCGCGGGCGAGAGCCGTGTCGTCGGAGAGGACGACGGAGTTCAGGCTGAAGTCGCCGCCGAAGGGCACCTCGGCCGCGGCGAACGAGGCGAAGTAGCTCGCGAGGCCGCGCGGGCGGACGTCGACGCGCGCGCGCACCGGGCGGCCGAAGCGCGCCGAGACACGGGTGAACCAGTGCCGGCGCCGACCGCTGCGGCGCCGCACGGGCTGCGCCGTGATCTCGAGGCCATCGAGCGTGCCGTACGCGCGCACGTCGAAGCCGAGGAAGCCCGTGTCGTCCGTGACGTGCAGGCCGTGTTGCACGGCGAGGGCGCCGAGGGCCGCGCGCGTGCGGCTCTCGTGGGACTTGCGCACCAGGAGCACGACGGCGAGCACGGCGAGGAAACCGACGAGCGGAAAGAGGACTTCCATGGGAGTTTCCGCAGTGTACGCGCGACGGCGCGCCTTCACTCGCCCTGTGGCGGGGTTCCTGCGCGCGGGCATCGCCGCTAGACTCCCGCGCCCCACTCGAGGAGACCCATGAGCCCCTACCGCTACGTCCTCTTCGGCGCCGGCCGCCAAGGCACCGCCGCCGTCCACGACCTCGTCCTGAACTGCGAAGCGGAGCACGTGCTCGTCGTCGAGCCCGACGCGGCGCGGCGAAAGGCGGCCGAAGCGCGCTTGAAGGGCATCTTGAAGAAGCGCGCGTCCGCGCTGTCGTTCGCGGCGAGCGCGAAGGTCTCCGACCTGCGCGGGACGCACGGCGCGCTCTCGTGCGCGACGCACTACGCGAACGTCGAGCTCACGCAGCTCGCGCTCTCGGCCGGCGTGCCGTTCACGGACCTCGGCGGCAACTACGAGGTCGTGTCGAAGCAGGAGGCGCTCGCGAGGAAGAGCTCCGTGCCCGTCGTCCCCGACTGCGGCATCTCGCCCGGCATCTCGAACATCGTCGCGGCGCACTGCGCGAAGGTGCACGGCTGCGACGAGGTCCACGTGCGCTGCGGCGGCCTCCCGCTCGAGCGTCCGAGCGCGATCGCGAACCCGCTGCAGTACAAGCTCGTGTTCAGCCCGTGGGGACTGCTCTCCGAGTACTCGGGCGACGTCGCGCGCATCCGGAACGGCAAGGCGGGCACGTGGCCCGCGCTCTCCGTCACCGAGGAGTTCGACGCCGAGCACGAGAGCTCCCCCACGTCGAACAACTCACCGCAGGTCGTCGACTACCTGCGCGAGTGCGGCGTCACGACGTACGACTACATGACGATCCGCTACAAGGGCCACTGGGACTTGGTGCGCGGCTGGAAGACGCTGGGCTTCCTGAAGCGCGACAAGGCGCGCGACGCGCAGCTCGTCGAGCTGCTCGAGAGCGACCCGGTGCTCCAGTACGACCCCAAGCACGACCGCGACAAGCTGATCCTGCGCGTGCAGGGCTCGAAGCGCGCGAACGGCCTGACGCGCGGCATCGAGTACCGCTTCGACGTCGCCGCGGACAAGAAGACGAAGTTCAGCGCGATGGAGCTCACCACGTGCTGGGGCATCACGATCGTCGCGCACCACATCGCGAGCGGCCGCGGCGCGCCGAAGGGCTTCTCGACGCCCGAGCGCTTCGTCGACACGACGTGGGTGATCGCCGAGGTCGAGAAGCGGCTCGCGCAGGTGCGGTGAGCGGACGGCGCGCCGCCGCGCGTGCCCCGCGGCTCGAGCGCGAGCAACGAAGGCGCGTCACGCGCCCCGCAGCGACCGCGCGAGCGCGACCACGACCGCGACGGCCTGCTCCAGCCGCTCGGGGTCGCGCTCGACGCCGGGCCACTGGAGCTCGAGCTCCTTCCCGTGCAGCGCGAGCTCGCCGCGCGCCTGGAACGCATCGAGCGCGCAACACGTCGGCCGTGAGCACGGCGCGCGCCGCGCGGACGTCGCTCGACTGGGCGCGGAAGCGTCCGGCGAACGCGCCGTCGAGTTCGACGACGCGCAGGGCGCTCCTGCGCAGGCGGTCGAGCGCCGAACCCTTGCGCACGAGGAGCTCGAACTCGGCCTCGCGCTCGAGCGGCGCCAGGACGCGCGTGTGGAACGACGAGCCCTCTCCGGTCCACTCCTCGACGCATTCGATCCGCACGGCGCAGCCCTCGTCGGCGAACTCCACCGACGGCGGCAACCGGAGGTGGCTCACTCTCTCCTTCAGGACGCGCCCGCCCCGCTCGCGCGCGAACCGCTCCCACACCGCGCGGACGGCGGCGTGGTGCTTGCGCTTCTGACTCAGGACGACCGCGTAGACGAGGCCGATCACGAGGAACGGGGAGAGGATGAGGAGCCAGGCCACGGGAGCGAAGCTACACCGACCTGGGCCCTGGATTCAGGGCTGCACCGCCCTCCCGCGCCGGGTTTCGCGACGCCCGACCGCAGCGCGAGCCCACGCGGTCAGTCCAGCGCGTTCAGCACGAGCTCGAGAGCTCGGTCGCCCTGCGCGCCGAGCGTGAACTCGATCGGCCTCGAAGCACGCATCCCCGCCGTCGCCGTCGCGACGTAGGTCCCCGGCGTCAATCCGACCAGCTCGAACGCGACGCTCCCGTCGACGAAGCGGAGCTCGAGCGCTTGCCCCGCGGTCTGCGCGTCCTTGGGACGAACCGTCAGCATTGCCTGCGAGAGCTCCCCCTTCACCCCGAGGAACTCGCCGCGCAGGCGAGTCGCGACGAAGTCCCCCAGGCGAACGACGCCACGGCACGGGACGCCGCGCGAGAGGCGCAGCTCGACCGCGTCCGGACGCCGACCGATGCGCAGCTCGAAGGGCTCTTCCACGCTGCCCTGCCCTTCCTTCGACGCGGCGATGCGGTACGAGCCCTCCTCGCACAGCCGCAGTTCGGCGCGCCCCTCGGAGTCCGTCATCGTCTCCGGCACGAAGAGCAGCGAGTCCGCGCGCATCGGCGTCATCGAGACGCGCGCCCACTCGAGCGGAGCGCCCTCCGCGTCGAGCACTCGCACGTTCACACGCTGGCTCGTCAGGTCGATCACGGTCGCCGACTTCGCGTCCGCGTCGACCTCGAGCTGGTACGAAGCGAAGAAGCGCGCGACGCGCTCCGTGCTCTCGGTGAACAACAGGAGGCGCACCGCTCCGCTCGGGCACTCCGCGAACCGGAAGCGGCCGCGCTCGTCCGTCGACGCGAAACCGACGGCGGACCAGCCCTGCTTCGAGCGACCGAACGCTTGGATGCGCAGCCCGACGCCCGGCTCCCCGTCGATCCGCACGCGGCCGGAGAGCGCGGCGTCGGCGTCGGGCCGAAGGACCTCGAGCGCGACCTGCACGTCGATCCGGGTCGTCTTCCCGGCCTCGACGGTGCACCGCCCGCTCGCCAGCGGAGGGCGGGACTCGCCGAGGATCGCACCGAGACTCTGCATGGACTCGCGCGCGAAGTAGCGCCACTCCCCCACGGCGAGGTTCGTGACGCGCAGCGTGCCGTGGATATCGGCGCGCGCGACAAGGGACGCCCCGTCGACCGCGCGAACGAAGAGCAGCGTCGCCTGCGCCGGCTGATCGAGGCAGCGCACGCGCGCTTCGATCGCTCCGCCCTGGTCGAGGCGGACTTGGAGCGCGCCGGCGTCCTCCAGCAGCGTCTCGGAGTGCTGCGCGAACGCCGGGTGCTCGACGACGAGTCGCCGCTCGCGCCCGTCCTCCGCCGCTGGCCGGGCGAGGAGCGCGCGCCCGAGCTCGTCCGTCGCGACTTCGACGATCGTCTGCACATCGACGATGCGCACCCGCGCACCCTGCACGGGCCGCTCGTCGAGCGCGGACAGCACCGTGACGTCGAGCGCGCGCCCCGGCGGCAGGACAGTCTCCGTCACCACGTCTTGTCCTTCGAGGACTTGGGTCCGCATGAGCTCCGCATGCCCGGGAGCTCGCGCGCGCGCGACGTAGCCGCCGCGCGGCAGCCCGTCCATGCGCGCGCGCCCCTCGGCATCGCACGCGATCGGCGCGCGAGCCACGACGCCGCCGAAGTAGCGCTGCACGTCGGTCGCCTGCGCGGCGAACTCGACCTCCGCGCCGGCGACGGGGCGCCCGTCGACGCCGCGCACGACGACGGTCCAGGCGGCACGGCGCTCGAGCCGCACCTCGACGTCGCCCGACTCGGCGAGCGCGCGCACGAGCACGGCGCGCACGTCGCCCGGTCGTCGAACCGCGATCGCGAGCGGAGCGCGCGCCGGCAGCCCCTCGAGCACGAACCGCCCATCGCGGTCGCTGGTCGCTCCCCCGTGGAAGACCGCCAAGCTCGCACTCGGCCGCGCGAGCACGCTGCCCGCCGCGGCGAAGAGCTCCGCTCCAGGCACAGGGGCGCCCTGTTCATCGACGACGCGGCCACGCACGACGGCCATCGGTCGAAGCGTGATCGCTCCCGCATCCGTCGCGCTCGTCCCGAGCGGGACCACCGCGGCGACACGACTCGGATGGTCGACGACGAGCGCGACCTCGCCCGCCGGAACGTGCTCCAGCACGAACTCGCCGCGTTCGTCGGCGCGGGCGCTCGGGAACGGGAGTTCGTCGGCGAGCGCACGGAGCGCGCGCGGCATCGGAACGAGGTCGACCGAAGCGGACTCCCGCCGGAGCGTCGCCATCGCGACGCCGTTCAGCGCGTCCTGCGTCGCGAGCGTCTCCAACAAGGTTCGCAGATCGCTGCGCGCCGGGCTCGGCACGGCGACGATCCGCGACATGGGAAGCGCCGCACCGTCGGCCTCCACGACGCGACCGCGCACGATCCGGCCTTCGGGCAAGACGACGTCGCCGAGCTCGCTCGTCGCGCCGGGCGCCGGCGCCGTTTCGAGGATGCGCAGCGTGCCCCGGGACCCGCCGGAGTCGACGAGCAGCGCACGGAACGTCCCGGGTCGCGCGCCGCGCACGCGGAAGCGCCCCCGCTCGTCCGAACGCGTGCGGTCGACCACGAACGTGCGCTCGGCGTCCGGCGCCGAAGCGTTCGGCGCGCGCCACGGCAGCACGTCGAGCTCGGCGAGTCGCACGTCCAGCCCCGCGAGCTCCTTCCCGCGATCGTCGACGAGCCGGCCAGTGAACCCGACGAGCGCGGCGTTCCACGCGTCGTCGCGCGCGACGCCGGCCTCGGAGCCCGCTGCGTGCCGCACTGCGGACGCGGCCGATCCGTCGGCTTCGAGCCCCTCCGCCTCCGCACGCCGTCCGTCGCGCTCCGCTCCCATGGACGCGACGGCGACCTCCGGCGACGACTCGACGGTCGAACGCTCCTCCGACGCGAACCCGCGCCAGAGCGCGAACGCGACGACGAGCACGGCGACGGCGACTCCCAGGCCCTTCATGATCGCACTCCCAGCCGACGCGACGAGCGCGGCCCCGCCGGTGCCGGCGGCCGGTGCGAGCTCGACTCCACGACGGAGCACGTCCGCTCGCACCGCACCCAGACCACGAGCCGTTCCGGCCGTGAGCGCGACACCGACCGCCGCACCGGCGGGCAGTGCGCGCTTCAGGAGCTCGAGTCCGCGATGAACGCGCATGCGCACGGTGCCCGGCGCGACGCCCAGGTCCTCGGCGATCTCGACCGCCTTGCGTCCGTCGCGGAAGTACGCGAGGAGCGCGGTGCGGTAGGTCTCGGGGACCTCGAGCAACGCCCGCGCGAAGACCTCGGAGGTCTCGCGGAACGCGGCCGTCACCTCGGGCGTGGTCTCGTCGACGCGCTCGGGAGCCTCCGACGCGCGGCGACTCGCTCGCTTGCGACGCCATTCCAGCGCGTGCTTCTCGAGGATCCCGAGCAGCCACGGAAGGAGCGGCCGCCCGCGGTCCCACGCACGGCGCCGTTCGAGCGCCGTGAGGAAGGTCGTCTGCACGAGGTCGTCGGCGTCCTCGGGCCGCCCGACGAGGTGCACCGCGACGCGCAGGATCTCCGGCGCGGCGCGGTCGAACACCTCGCCCAGCGCGTCCACGTCGCCCTGGTCGACGTAGCGCGCGAAGAGCGACTCGAGTGTTTCGGCGTCCATCGATCGGTCTCCGGACCGCGGGCGCGAACGTCACCGGGGTTCCCGGAAATCGTCGTCGCGAGGCGGGGCGCCCCGTGCGGCCGCGGCGCGGGGCCCCTCACTTCGGCGCGGGAATCGGCTGGTAGAACATCAGTTTGTTCCCGTCGGGGTCCTGGAAGTAGAGCAGCTTCACGACGTTCGGGATCTCGATCACGTCGCCGTCGAGCGTCACCTTCTTCGCGACGAGGTGCTTCCTCGCCTCCGCCATGTCCGCGACGCCGAAGCCCAGGAACGCGTCGCCGCTGGCCTTCGTTTCGGGGTTCTCGGAGAGCCCGAGCAGCGCGCCCGTCGTCGGCGTCGTCACCTCGCACCAACCCATCTCGGCGAGCTCGTAGGCGACCTCGCAGCCGAGCACCTCCGCGTACCACGCCTTCGCCGCGGAGAGGCTCTTCACGTGGAACGCGGGCAGCAGGGTGCCGTCGAACGCGATCGGCGCCCGGCGTGGCGCGGGAGCGACCGCAGAGTTCTCGACGGTGGTCGAACACGCGGAGAGGAGGAGCAGCAGGGGCAGGAACGGCTTCATTCGGGAAACCTCGGTTCGTGGGTCGGCCAGGGCGCGCCGAGCTTGGCGCACGCGATCGAGGACGTCCAGCCGCGCGCGCGGACGACACGTTCCTCCCCTTTTTCGAAGTTCGCAGACACCCATGCGGCGCGCGCGCCTTCCACCGGCGCCCGCACGCGACCCGGACGCTCGTCGGAAGGAGCCGCTCAGAACGGCTCGGGCTCGTCGCCGCGCTCGATCGACTCGATGCGGCGCGCGACGAGCGCGCGCTCGGGTGCGTTCCCGTCCGCCGCGAGCGCCCGCCGGCACGCGTCGAGCGCGTCGCCGCGCCGTCCGGCGTGCCAGAGGAAGAGCCCGCGGGTCGCGTGGTAGGTGAACAGGAGCTCCAGGAGCTCGTCCGCGGCGATTCGGTCGAGCTCCGCGAGCCCCGCGGCGATCCCGTGCGCCTTCGCGAGCGCGACGGCGCGGTTCAGCGCGACGACAGGCGACGGCGCGAGGCGCGCGAGCAGGTCGTACTGCTCGAGGATCGCGCGCCAGTCCGTCGCCGCGTAGCTCGGCGCCGCGGCGTGCGCGGCGGCGATCGCGGCTTCGACGTGAGCGCTCGTGAGCTCGTCGCCCGCGCATGCGCGCTCGAAGCGCGTCCACGCCTCGGCGAGCAGCGCGCGATCCCAGCGCGCGCGGTCCTGCCGCGCGAGCGTGACGACGTCCCCCTCGGCGTCGACGCGCGCGGGGAGCCGCGCGGCGAGGAAGAGCTGCAGCGCGAGCAGCGCTTCGAGCTCCGCCGTCGCGTCTGCCGGCCGCCGCGCGAAAAGCCGCCCGAGGCGCAGCGCTTCGTGCACGAGCTCGCCGCGCACTTGCGCGTCGCCCGTGGTCGCCGAATGACCCTCGTTGAAGAGGAGGTAGAGCACCTCGAGCACCGCCGCGCGCCGCGCGGGCTCGAGCGGCGCCTCGGGGTCGAACGCGGCGTGGTCCAGTCCCGCGAGGCGCTGCTTCGCGCGCAGGATGCGCTGCGCGACGGCGTCCTCGCTCGTGCAGAGGGCCCGCGCGATCTCCGCGACGCCGAAGCCGCTCGCGGTCTTCAGCGTGAGCGCGACGCGCGCCTCGATCGGCAGCGCGGGGTGGCAGCAGGCGGCGACGAGGTGGAGCGCGTCGAGGTCCTGCTCCGCGCGCGCCGCGGGCTCGGCGCTCCAGCGTGCGAGGCGCTCCGCGCGTTCGCGCGCCACGCGCTCGCGGCGCGCGACGTCGAGCGCGCGGTTCCGCGCGACGGTGAGCAGCCACGCGGTCGGATCGTCGGGGATGCCCGCGACCGACCACGTGCGCAGCGCGCGATGCAGCGCGTCCTGCACGACGTCCTCGGCGAGCTCGAGCCGTTCGGGCCCGAGGACGCGCACGAGCCCCGCGACGAGCCGCGCGTGCTCGCGGCGGAAGAGGTGCTCGACGAGCTCGGGCACGCGCTCCGGCGCGTCGGCGTCGATCGCCAGCTCGGGCATTCGCTGCACCGCGCCGGCGTCGATCGCCGGATCGGGTACTCGCTCCGCCGCATCGGCGTCGCTCGGGCGCTCAGTCACCGACGCTCTCGAGCAGGTCGACCTCGCGCACCTCGATCGGCTCGCCCTCGAAGGAGAGGTGCGGATGATCGCGGCAAAGCTCGAGGACCTCGGCGTAGTCCTTCGCGCGGATCAGGAAGTAGCCGGAGACGACCTCCTTCGTCTCGGCGAACGGCCCGTCCTTCACGGTGAGCCGCCCGTCGACGCGGCGCAGCACCTGCCCGCCTTCGTCGTGGAGCTTGTGGCCGCCGGCGAGGCGCCCGAGCGCCTCCATCTTCTGCGCCCAGGCGCGGTAGAGGCCGATGATGCGCTGCATCTCTTCGGGCGGGAGCTCGCGAAACTCGCCGGGGCGGTCACGGAGCACGAGCATGAACGTCTTCATTCGGGTTCCTTTCGCGGCCCGTCCTGGGGCCGGCGCGTCGAGGACGCGGGACACCGCCCCCGGACGACAGGATTCTCCGGGAAAACGCGCCGCCCGTCACCGGGTCGCGAACGGCACGGTCGCGAGTTCCACGTGCGGGTGGCGATCCTTGAAGTAGTCGAGCTGCCAAGGCTCCTCGAACAACGCGACGCGACCGCCCTCGGGGTCGACGGCCTGGCCGGAGCTCGTCGGCCACGTCACGGGCTTCGACTCTTCGCCCGACTTGACGCGCCACCAGCGCGCGAGCGTCCACGGCTTGCGCTCGATGCGCGCTTCCGCGTTGTACTCGCTCTTCATGCGGTACTCGAGCACCTCGAACTGCAGCTCGCCGACCGCGGCGAGGAGCGGCACCTTGAAGCCGTCCTTCTCGAGCTCGTAGCACTGCACGACGCCCTCCTGCAGCAACTGCCGCAGGCCTTCCTTGTACTGCTTGTACTTCGACGTCTGCGGGTTCGTGATCGTCGCGAAGCACTCGCCGGAGAAGCGCGGGATCTCGGCCATGCGCACGGAGGAGTCCGTCGTCAGCGTGTCGCCGATGCCGTACTCGACGCCGCCGACGATGCCGATCACGTCGCCGGCGACGCCGTCGTCGACGCGCTCACGATCGCGGCCGAAGACCTTGTGCGCGCTCGACAGTCGCACCTTCTTGCCCGATTGGACGTGCGTGACCTGCATGTCGCGCTCGAAGCGCCCCGACACGATGCGCGCGAACGCGATGCGGTCGCGGTGCATCGGGTCCATGTTCGCCTGGATCTTGAAGACGAAGGCCGCGAACGTCTCGTCGTCGGGCGCGATCAAGCGATCACCGCTCTTGCGCGCCGTCGGCGGCGACGAGAACCGCAGGAAGTTGTCGAGCAGGAGCTGAACGCCGAAGTTGTTGACGCCCGAGCCGAAGAACACGGGCGTCAGCTTGCCCGCGAGCACGGCCTCGGCGTCGAACGCGTGCCCCGCGCCCTCGATCATGTCGATCTCGCCGCGCACGCGCTCGTAGAGCGCATCGCCGAGCTTCTCGCGCACCATTGGATCGTCGAGGCCCGCGACCTGGCACGGCGCTTCGAAGGCGCCATTCGGCGTGCGTTCGAACAGGTGGAGCTGCTTCGTCTGGCGGTCGTAGACGCCCTTGAAGTCCTTCCCGTCGCCGAGCGGCCAGTTCACCGCGCACGCGCCGATGCCGAGCACGCGCTCGAGCTCGTCGAGCAGCTCGAGCGGGTCCCTGGCGGGCCGGTCGAACTTGTTCATGAAGGTGAAGATCGGGATGCCGCGGCGCGCGCACACTTCGAAGAGCTTGCGCGTCTGGCTCTCGATGCCCTTGCCGCCGTCGACGACCATCACCGCGCTGTCGACGGCGGTGAGCACGCGGTACGTGTCCTCGGAGAAGTCCTTGTGACCCGGCGTGTCGAGCAGGTTGACGCGGTAGCCGTCGTAGTCGAACTGGAGCAACGTCGACGAGATCGAGATGCCGCGCTGGCGCTCGAGCTCCATCCAGTCCGACGTCGTCGCGCGCTGGCCTTTGCGCGCGCGCACCGAGCCCGCGGTCTGCACAGCGCCGCCGTACAGCAGGAGCTTTTCGGTCAGCGTCGTCTTGCCGGCGTCGGGGTGGGAGATGATCGCGAGCGTGCGGCGCTGGGCGATCTCGGTGGCGAGGGAGGACATGGGTCGCGGCGGTTCCAGGGGTCGGTGCGAAGCGGAGTACTGTACCCGATGCGGTGCGCGCTCGTCAGCGCCCGCGGCGGACGCACAACGCGCGAGCGCAGCACGCGGGGACTGCGCTCCCGGGCCGGCGACCCGAGCGGACGAGAGCGACGGGGAGCGGACGGCGGTGGGACGCGCCGTTCAGTACAGGAGGTACGTGAAGAGCCCCTTCGCGACCGGCTTCCCCGCCTGCATGACGTCGACGTCCGCGACGCCGACTTTCTGGCCGCGCTGGACGAGCTTCGCGCGCGCTTCGAGCCGGCCGCTCCCCGCCGGCACGGGGCGGAGAAAGTTGATCTTGAACTCGATGCTCGTGACGTTCGCTGCGTCCAGCGACTCGGGCAGAAAGAGGCACACGCCCGCCGCGTCGGCGAGCGCGCTGATCACGCCGCCCTGCACGAAACCGTAGCCCTGCGTGAGCTCCGCCTTCGGGTCGAGCACGACGGTCGCCGTCGTCGCGTCGAGTGCCACGAGCTCAAGCCCGAGGTGTTTGCTGACGGGGACGTGGTTGAAGGCTTCGAGGAGGCGAGTGTTCACGTGAGGAGCGTAGGCACCCCGGCGCGGCCTCACAACGATTGCGGCGAGATCGGGTGCCTCCTTCGATGCCGTGTGCGCGCCGGACGGATACCATGCGCCACGGGAGGACAGGTTCATGCTCGCGCTCGCCTCGTTCGTGCTCGTTTCCATCCAGGGCTCGCCTGCACAAGCAGCAACGCCGAGTCTGCGCTGCGACGACGACGTCGTCGTGGCGGAGCTGGCGTCAGGGAAGGAGTCGCGCTGGACGCTCGCACAACTGCGCGGCGCGAGCTCCGTCTCGCTCTCTTCGGCCGGGTTCGTGCTGCGCGTCGAGGACTCGAAGGGGAATCTCGTTGCGACCGACGACGGAGCGCGCGGTCGTCGACCGGCGGCGCTGCTGCTGAGTGCTCGCAGCGGGACCGACTACGTGCTCGTGGCGGGCGCGCTCGCTCCCGCCTCCGCCTCGGCCCCCACTTTGCGCGTCCGGTGCACGGAGGAGAGCGAAGCGGATCGCGCCGCGATCGAGACCGCGCGCAAGGAGCTCGCCGCCGCGCAGGAGCACGAGCGCGCGCGCCGCGCGATCGACGCACGCGCGTGCTTGGAGCGCGCGCGTGCGGCCTTGTGCGCGGTGCTCCCCGCCGGAGCGAGCCTCGACCGCGCGCTCGTCGCGCGCGACGTTTCGGGGGTGGCGAGCCGCCTCGGACAGGCCGACGTCGCCGAGGCCCTGCTGCGCGTCGCGGCCGCGGACTGCGCCGGACTCCTCCCCGAGTTCGACGCGACGCGCCTCGGCATCGAGCAAGGGCTCGTCTCGGTGCTCGGAGCGCAAGGCAAATTCGAGGAGACGCGGCCGATCCTCGAGCGGGTCTGGTCGTGGCGCCGCCTCGATTCCGAGGATCCCGAGCTCGCACCCGCGAGCACGATGCTCGCATTCCTCCGCTCCCGCGACGGAGACAGCGCCGGCGCGACCGAGCTCTACCGCGGCGTGCTCGACACGGTCGAGATGCGCCTCGCGCCCGGCGATTTCGGCCGCCACATCGCTCGGTTGAACCTCGCGTACAGCCTCCGCGGCGGCAACGACCACGCCGGTGCGCTCGCCCTCTACGACCAGGTGATCGCCGAGGACTCGCAGCACCTGCCCGAGGCGGACGTGAACGCCGTTCAAGTGCGCTGGGATCGCGCGTATGCACTGCGCGAGCTCGGCGACCGCGAGGGCGCGCGTGCGGAGCTCGAGCGCATCCTCGCCATCGCCGAACGCGCCGAACCGGCGGGCGGCCGCTCCGTCGTGCTCGCCGGCTGCGAGGTCGCGGCCACGCTGACGAGTCTCGGCCTGGCCACGAACGCGCGCGTCGTGCTCGAGAAGACCGCGGAGCGCGCCGTGGCCGCGCTCTCGCTCGACGATCCGCTGCGGCGTCGGGCACGCCTCGATCTCGCCGTGGCGCTCAAGAACCTGGGCGACCCTCGCGCTGCGCTCGAGATCGAGCAGGACGTGCTCGCGCAGTGCGAAGCCACGTTGGCGCCGGACGACGACAGCCTGATCGCGGCGCGCATCAACCTGGGGGCGACCCTGCTCCTCCTCGGCGAGAGCGAGCGCGCGCGCGCCCTCTTCGAAGACGTGCTCGACGTGCTCGAGCGCGCGGGAGTGCAGGATGAGGAGACGCTCTGGGGCGTGCGCCAGAATTTGGCTGCCGCGCTGCGCGACACGGGCGACATGGAGCGCGTGCGCCAGATCGAAGAGGGCGTGCTGGAGTACCGGCTTCGCGCCCTGAACGAGGAGCACGGCGACGTCCAACAGGCGCGGCAGAACCTCGCGAGCACGCTGCTCTCACTCGGCGACATGGAGCGCGCGCGGACGCTCTTCGAGACCGTGCTGCGCATCCAGCGCAAGCGCCTGCCCGACGAGCACCGGGACGTCCAACAGGCGCGCGTCAACCTGGCCAGCGCCTTGATGGCGGCGGGGGATCTCGCGGGCGCGCGCTCCATCCTCGAGCGCGCGTGGGAAGCTTGTGAGCGCGCGGACTCGAAGGACGCGACGCTCCGGGACACGTTGCGCGAGAACCTGGCCGTCGCGCTGATGGAGCAGAGACAGGTGCCGGCCGCGCGAGAGCTGTTCGAAGCCGTGCTCGCCTCGCGCGTGGACCGGCTCCCCGAGGACTCCCACGACGTCGTGTCCGTCCGGACCAACCTCGCGGCCGCGTACGGGCGACTCGGAGAGACGGCCCGCGCGCGCGCGGAGATCGAGAAGGTGCTCGCCGTGCGGGAGGCCAAGCTGCCGCCGGGCAACGTCGACCTCGAGTACGCGCGGATCAACCTGGCCTCGATCCTTGACGCCGAGGGCAAGCCCGCCGAAGCGCGCGCCCTGCTCGACGACGTGCTCCGGCGCCTGGAGCCCGTGGTCCCGTCGAGCGCGAGCTTCCTTCAGGACACGCGCAGGCTTTCCGCGGGCCTTGCGCTGCGCCTCGGAGATGTCCCGCGCGCGGCGGCGCTGACGAAGGACGTCGCGCGAGTGCTGTGCGACTCCTGGCGCGTGTCCCCGATGACGGCGTCTCCACGCGAGATCGGCGCGCGCACCGAGTCCGAGTTGGATGAGGTCGCGTGGGTCCTGACGTTCGCGGCGCGGCAGCGGGGAACCGAGGACAAGGAGGCGTTCGCGCGCCTCGCCTTCGAGTGCGTGGAGAGCCTGCGTGGGGCCGACCTCGTCACCTCCGCCGTGCTCGCGTCGTGCGTGCGCGATCCAGCGCTGCGCGAACGACACGACGCCCTCGCCGCGGCGAGCCGACGCCTCGCTCGTTGCGAGCGCGATCGCGCCGGCGACGACGCGCTTCGGGACGCGCTCCGCGTGCGCGACGGAGCCGCGACCGAGCTCGTGCTCGCGCTCACCAGCCGACCGGAGACGGCCGAGTACCAGCGCGTGCCGACGGCGCAGCGAATCCAGGAGCACGTGCAGGAGGGCTCGGCGCTGATCGCGTTCTGGCACTACGTTCCGATCCCCTCCGACCGCACCGAAACGCCGGTGGCGCGCATGACGGCGTTCGTCCTGCGGCACGAGGGCCCGCTCGAGTGGATCGACCTCGGCCCCGAGGCCGCGTTGACCGACGCGATCCAGGCTTGGCGCGCCGACCTCCTCGCGCCAATCGAGCGCGGGCAGCCCGTCGTCGATCGGAGTGCGGTCGTCGAACGGACGAAGCGCGATGGAGCTCGTGTGCGGGAGCTCGTTTTCGAGCCCCTCACCGCGGCGCTGGGTGACGCGCGACGGCTGGTGATCGTGCCCGAGGGACCGCTGCACGCGCTGCCTTTCGAGGCGCTGCCCGTCGGAGACGAATGGCTCGGCGATCGGTACTCGATCGAGCTGCGCACGACGGCGAGGGAGCTCACCTGGCCCGCGCGTCCGATCCGTACGGGCGGCCTGCTCGCGCTCGGCGGGATCCAGTTCAACACCCGCGCCACGCCCGACTCCCCGGCGGCTCCGTCGCCGACCGCGGTGATCGACCCCGCTGCACAGGCGTCCCAGGCCGCGATGCACGCGTCGTCCGTCGAAGCCTCTCCCGGCGCATCGAGCACCACGCCAGCCGATGCGCGGAACCCGGGCATCGGGATCGTCCAGAGCACGGCCAGCACGCGCCTCCGCTTTTCGCCGCTCCCGTACACGGAGAGCGAAGCACGTGGGGTCGGCGCGATTTTCGAGGAGGCGCTCCAGCTTGAGCCCACGGTGCTGCGGCGCTCGCAGGCCTCGCGCGAGGCGCTCGAACGCCTCTCCCCGAGCATGCGCTTCCTGCACGTCGCCACGCACGGCTGGTTCGCGCCCGAAGCGACGCGCTCGAGCAACGAGTTGAGCGCGGACCGGGGAACGACGGCTGGCATCCCGCTTGCCGGCCGCGATGCCACGCTCCGCGGACTGTCGCCGATGCTCTTGTGCGGACTGGCGCTCGCAGGCGCGAACCTCCCGCCCGACGAGACCGGCGCCGTATCGGGCATCGTGACGGCCGAGGAGATCGCGAGTTGGGACCTGTCGAGTTGCGAGCTCGCCGTCTTGTCGGCGTGCGACACGAACGTGGGCGTGCTGCGCGCGGGCCAAGGTGTCGCGAGCCTGCAGAAGGCGCTCCGCATGGCCGGGGCGCGGAGCGCGATCACGTCGTTGTGGAAGGTGCCCGACGCGGCGACGGAGGAGTTGATGCTCGACTTCTACCAGCGCTACTGGACCGAGAAGAAGCCGTTGCGGCAGGCGTTGTGGGAGGCAAAGTCGGCGATCCGCATGGCAGTCGACGAGCGCGGCGAACTCCGCTACTCAGTCCGCGACTGGGCGGCATGGGTGCTCACGGGCGCGCCCTGACGCGAGCTCAACGCAGTCGCTCGCCGTCGACCGTGCGCGTCTCGCTGCGCAAGATGCGCCACTCGCCGTCGCGTTCGACGAACGTCGCGTGCACGAGGATGCTCCAAGCGGGCTCCTCCGCCTCGCCCTTGCGACGGAAGAAGCGCACGTCCAGGTCGCACTCGCCCTTCGGGTCGCCGCCCGACGCCTTCGTGACGGACACGCTCTTCGTCGACCACTCGGCGCGGTAGAGGAACTTCTTCGTCTCCGCGTCCTTCGCCTGGAAGAAGAGCTGCACGCACGCCGCGCGCACCAACTCGCGGTCGGCGCCGAAGGTCTCGTCGAGGAACTCGCGATCGAGCCCGTCGAGCACAGGGTTCGTGCGCGTGGTGTTGAAGCCGTCGATCATCGCGTCGACCGTCCATCGGATCTTCGTCGCGTCCGACGCGAAGAAGCGCACGAGCGCGCGTCCGCCGAACCAGAGCACGACGAGGACGGTGATCGAAAAGAGGACGCGGCGCACGGCGCGGAGCATACCGCGCAGAGCCTGCGCCCCCCCACGGCGATCCCGTTCGCCTCGTCGCGGACGCGCGCGGGCGCCCACGGTCGTGCCGCGATGGGCACGCCGGTCGTCGGCGGCGATGGCCGCGCGGTTCGGGCGATCGTCGCCGCGCGCTTGCGAAGGCGACGGAGAGCGACGACGCGGCCCACCGGCCGAGGATCGAGCGGAGTTCGTACGACGCGCGGCACTCCTCCCTCCCCTGGACGCGTCCTCCTGCGTACGGCGCGCGCTCCGACCGGGAGTAGCCTTCCAGAAGGTCTTCACCAGAGGAGGCAGCGATGGCGGCGCATCTTCGGCGGTTCGGCGCGGTGGGTTCGATCCTGGTCCTCGGCTCCATGGCGGGCGCCGCGCCGTTCCCCCAAGGGCCGACGCCCCGCGCCGCCGTCGTCGAGCACGCCTGCGACGCCGCGCTGCGCGACCGCTTGATCGCCTCGCAGCAGGTCTGGTTCGACGCCGGGGAGTTCCTCGTCGGCCGCTTCGACGAGGACGTGCTGCGCGAGCTCGCGCGCGCGGGCATCGCGAGCCACGTCGTCGACGACGTCGGCGACCTCCTCGTCGTGGCGCGCGCCGACGCCGAGCTCGGCGAGGGTCGCGTGCTCCACCGCTCCGAGCACCAGGCGCTCCTCGCGGCGCCGCCCGCGACCGAGCCGGTCGCGCGCGCGCACGGCCGCGGGGTGCGCGTCCTGCGCACGGCGATGCGTCCGTGTCCGCAGCCGTCGACGGGAACGGCGAGCCTGCTCGTCGGCGATCCGCGCATCCAGGCGCTCGTGGACCAGGTGAGCTCCACGAACGTCCTCGGCACCGTGCAGAGCCTCTCGGCGATCTCCTCGCGCCGCGCGACGACGACGGGTGCGACGACCGCGCAGAACCTGATCCAAGGCTGGCTGCAGGGCTACGGCCTGACGACGACGCTGCAGACCTTCGGCGCGCAGTACTCGCGCAACGTGATCGCCGAGATCCCGGGCGCCGCGCACCCCGAGCGCATCGTCGTGCTCGGCGCGCACTACGATTCCACAAACCCCGCAGGCGCGAGCGCCCCCGCGCCCGGCGCCGACGACAACGCCTCCGGAACGGGCGGCGTCCTCGAGGCCGCGCGCGTCCTGGCCGCGGGCGGACCGTACGAGAACACGCTGCGGTTCGTGTTGTTCTCGGCCGAGGAGTTCGGGCTCGTCGGCTCGAGCTACGCCGCGCAGCAGTCGCAGGCCCAGGGCGAGCAGATCGTGGCGATGCTGAACCTGGACATGATTTCGTACAAGGCGAGCAGCGACGCGCGCGACGTCGACTTCGCCACGAACAACACGAGCGCCGCGCTGACGGCGCAGTGCCGCCAGCTCGGCGCCACGTACGTGCCGGGCTGGGCGTCCGTCACGGGCGTCCTGACGGCGGGGACATCGGACCACCAGGCGTACTTCGCGCAGGGCTACCCGGCGGTGTTCCTGTTCGAGGACCTGACGCAGTACTCCCCCTACATCCACTCGGCGAACGACACGCACCCGCAGAGCACGAACGACCCGGAACTCGCGCGGATGATCGTGCAGGCCGTCGTGGCGAGCGCCGCGACGATCGCCGTGCCGACGTGCACGCCGCCCACGAACTACTGCGTCGGCGGTGTCAACTCGCTCGGCCTGGCGGCGCAGATGGGCGCGCTCGGCTCGACCAGCCTCGCCGCGAACGACCTGACGCTCACCGCGCAGGGCTGCCGGCCGATCGTCAGCGGCCTCTTCTTCTGGGGGATCGGCGAAACGCAGGTCCCGCTCGCGAACGGCTATCGCTGCATCGACTCGAGCTTCCTCCGTCTTGGAGTCGCCACCACGAATGCGTCCGGCTTCGGGAGCCTGTCCCTGGACCTGCTCGACTCCCCCAACGGGCCGCTGGTGAACGTCGGCGACGTGCGCAGCGTGCAGTTCTGGTACCGCGACGTGGCCGGCGGCGGCGCCGGCTGCAACCTGACCGACGGACTGCGGCTCACGTTCTGCCCATAGGCACGCTCGACGGCCGCCGGCGCGGAGTTCAGGCGAGGATCTCCCGCACCACGTTCCCGTACGTCTCCGTCAACCGGAACGGCCGGCCCGCGTGCTCGAACGTGAGTCGCTCGTGGTCGAGCCCCAAGAGATGCAGGATCGTCGCGTGCCAATCGTGGATCGACACGCGCCCGTCGACGGCCTCGATGCCGTGCTCGTCCGTCGCGCCGTGCGCGTAGCCGCCCTTCACGCCGCCGCCCGCCATCCACGTCGTGAAGCCGCGGTTGTTGTGGTCGCGCCCGTCGCCGTTCTGCGCGTACGGCGTGCGCCCGAACTCGCCGCCCCAGATCACGAGCGTGTCCTCGAGCATCCCGCGCTGCTTCAAGTCCGCGAGCAGCGCCGCGATCGGCTTGTCGATGCCCCGACAGCGCTGCGGGAGCTCCTCGCGCAGGTTGCGGTGGTGGTCCCAGTTGCCGTTGCCGAGCTCGATGAAGCGCACGCCGGCCTCCGCGAGGTGCCGCGCGGTCAAGCACTGCCGCCCGAACTCGTCCGTCGCCTGCTCGCCGATGCCGTAGGCCTCCAGCGTCGTCTTCTTCTCCTTCGACAGGTCGAGCAGCTCGGGCAGCTCCGCCTGCATGCGGAACGCGAGCTCGTACGACTCGATCACCGCGTCAGCCTCGGCGTCGCCGCTGTCGCGCCGCGCCTTCTCGCGGTTCAGCTTCTGGAGCAGGTCGAGCTGCGCGCGCTGCTCTTCCTTCGACCAGCGCGCGTTCGCCATGTTCGCGACGGGCGCCGCACCCCCGCGACCGGCGCGCGCCGCGCGCACGCTGCCGATGCGCATGCCCTGGTACGTCGCGGGCAGGAACGCGTTGCCGTAGTTCTGCGCGCCGCCGTTCGCGCTCGGCGGGTTGATCGTCACGAAGCCCGGCAGGTTCCGGTTCGTCGTGCCGAGCCCGTACAGCGTCCACGCGCCCATCGACGGCCGCACGAACTGGAAGCTGCCCGTGTGGAGCTTCACCGTCGCCTGCGCGTGCGCGGGGACGTCCGTGTACATGCCGTGGAGGAGACAGAGCTCGTCGGCGTGCTTGCTGAGCTCCGGGAAGAGCTCGCTCATCCAGAGGCCGCTCTTCCCCTTCTGCGAGAACGTCCACGGCGACGCCATGAGCTTCGCGCCTTGACGATAGCCCGACAGAGTCTGTCCGTCGTGCTCCGCCAGCTTCGGCTTGTAGTCGAACGTGTCGACGTGCGACGGCGCGCCGTTCATGCACAGGAAGAGGACGCGCTTCGCACGCGCTCCGTGGTGCGGCGTCTTCGGCGCGAGCGGGTCGTCGTCCTGCGTGCGCGCGTCCGCGCTCGCGAGCCCGCGCAGCGCGAGCAGTCCGAAGCCGCACGAGAGGAGGCGGAGCGCGTCGCGCCGGCTGGGCGAGAGCCCGGCCTTCAAACGGCTGGGCGAGAGCCCGGCCTCGAAACGGTTGGGCGAGAATCCGGCGCCGCGGCGGCTGGAGGACGCGCCGGCGAGCCGCGCGCGCAGCGCGTTCCATGCGGGATCGTTCGCGCGGAGCGCGTCCCAGGTCGGATCGTTCGAGTCGTTGCGGCGGTCCATGGCGTCTCTTCCTTTCAACCGAGCGAGCGGAATTCGGCGCTCTCGAACAGCGACTGCGCGAACGCCGACCACGCGGCCCGGCGCGGATCCGTGATCGGAGGCGGGCCGCCGGCGTCCTGCCGGTCGCGCAGGCGCTCGCGCGCCGCGCGGCGGTCGCGCTCGCCGTCGTCCTTCTTGGCGCCCTTGCCCGCGAGCTTCTCGAAGTCCTTCAGGAACTCGCGGACCGCACTGCGCTCCGTCGAGCTCGGCGCGCGCCCGAACGCGAGCTCGAAGGCCCACGCGATGCGCTCGTCGTCCGAGCCCTGTTTTGCGAGCAGACGCTCCGCGAACGCGTCGGCCGTGCGCAACACGTCCGGGTCGTTCATCAGGAACAGCGCCTGCGTCGCGACGCTCGTCTCCTCGCGGTCGCCGGTGACGAACGCCGGGTCGGGCGCGTCGAACGCGTCGAGCGCGTCGGGCAGGTGGTCGCGCAGCATCGGCAGGTAGACGGAGCGCACGGGACGCTCGCGTGTGATCTGCGCGACGAGCTCGTCACGGCGCAGAACGCCCTCGAACGTGCCCGCGGGCGAACCGACGGGCGGAGCGCGCTGCAGCGTGCCGGCCACGGCGAGCATCGCGTCGCGGATCGACTCCGCTTCCATGCGGCGATCGGGCATGCGCCAGCGCGTGATCGCGTCGGGGTCGACCTTCGCGTGGCGTGCGTCGTTCGTGCTCGCGAGGCGGTAGGCATGCGACAGGACGAGTTCGCGCACGAGCGCCTTCGTGCTCCACCCCTTCGCGACGAACTCGAGCGCCAGCGTGTCGAGCAGCTCGGGGTGGTCGGGCGCCTGCCCGCTCGCGCCGAAGTTCTCCGGCGTGCGCACGAGGCCGCTGCCGAAGAGGTGCAGCCACACGCGGTTCGCCCAAACGCGCGCGGTGAGCGGGTTCTCCTTCGACGCGATCCACGCGGCGAGCTCGCGCCGTCCGCTGCCCTTCGCGATCTTCGACGCGGCCTCCGTGCGCAGGACCTGCGGCACGCCGCGCGGTGCGATCGCGCCGGGCTTGTCGAGCTCGCCGCGATCGAGCACCGCGATGTCGCGCGACTGGCCCTCGACGACGCCCATCGCGAGCTTGTTGTCGTCGAGCGCGCGGCCGTCCTCGTCGAAGCGCGCGAGGAGGTCGTCGAGCATCGCGACGGTCTCGCGCGCGGTGCGCACGCGGAACAGATCGACGCCGTCCGGCTTCTTCTTCGCACCGTCGTCGGCCGGTGGAGCGCCTTTGGGCTTCGCGGGGTCGTCGGACTCGGCCATCTCCCCGGGCCGCTTGCGCTCGCCATCGGCGCCGGGCTTCCTGCGTTCGTCCTCGCCGCGCGTCCGCGGCTCGTCCAGGCCGGCGTCGGCGGTGCGCTTCGCTTGCTCGCGCAACCGCTCGAGCACCGCGCGCGCGCCGGGCTCCATCCGCGGGCCCGCGGGCACCTTCGCCTTCGCCGGGAGCTCGACGAGCTCGGACGGCTGGTTGTTGCCCGCGCCACGGTACGTGCCGAAGCGCGTCTCCGTGCTGAGGAAGATGCCCGCGAGGCCGTAGTAGTCCTCGATCGGGATCGGATCGTACTTGTGGTCGTGGCAGCGCGCGCGGGCGAGCGTCACGCCGAGCAGTCCCTGTCCGACCGCGTCGATCTGCTCGTCCGCGACGTCGAGCTGGAACTGCCGGCGATCGCGCGTCGTGTGGCTCTTCGCGCCGAGCGCCAGGTAGCCCGTCGCGATCAGGTTCGCCGCGCGCTCGTCGTCGTCCTTCGCGGGGAGCAGGTCGCCCGCGAGCTGCGCCGTGACGAAGCGGTCGTACGGCACGTCCGCGTTGAACGCCGCGATGACCCAGTCGCGGTAGCGCCAGGCCTGCGGGTAGAGCACGTTCGAGTCCTTGCCGCTCGACTCCGCATAGCGCGCGACGTCGAGCCAGTGCCGGCCCCAGCGCTCGCCGTACGCGGGCGACGCGAGCAGGCGATCGACCGCGACCTCGAAACGCTTCGGCGAGCGATCCGCGTCGAAGTGATCGAGCTCCTCCGGCGTCGGCGGCAACCCCGTGAGGTCGAACGTGACGCGTCGCAGCCACGTGCGATCGTCCGCGTCGGCGACGGGCGCCACGCCCGCCTTCTCCATCGCGGCGAGCAGGAAGCGGTCCGCATCGGTCCACGCCCACGTCGCGTCCTTCGTCGCGGGCGGCGTCGCGCGCTTCGGCGGCTGGAAGGACCAGAACTCGCGCGCCTTCGCGACGTCGAGCGGTGCTCTCGCGACCTTCGGAGCGGCGGCGCCCTCCTTCGCGCGCGGCCAAGGCGCTCCCATCGCGACCCAGCGCTCGAGGTCCTTGACCGCGTCCTCGGCGAGCGTCGTCTTCGGCGGCATCTCGAGGTCCGCGCTCGTGCGCCGCACCGCCTGGATCATCAGGCTGTCGTCCGCGTTGCCCGGCACGATCGCGGGGCCCGACGCGCCACCCGCGAGCAAGTGCTCGAGCCCGTCGACGCGCAAACCCGCGCGCAGCTTCGACGCGGTCGCGGAGTGGCACTCGTAGCAGTTCGAAGCGAGCACGGGCCGCACCTTCGACTCGAAGAACGCGACCTCCTCCGCCGTCGGCTCGCGCTCGGGCTTCGTCTCCGTCGTCGCGGGCTTTTCCGCGTCGCGCGCGAAGTCCGCCGCCGTGAGGAAGCCGTCGCGGTCGCGGTCGAGCCGGCGGAACGCAGCGCGGCCGCGGGGGAACTCGCTCTCGCCGATCTTGCCGTCGAGGTCCGTGTCGAGCCGGCGGCGCAGCGCTTCGAACGCTTGCCCGGGCTCGCGCTCCTGCGCGGCGGCGACGGAGAGTCCGAAGAGGACGAGCGAGGAAGCGAGGAGGGTGAGGTTCTTCACGGGCGGATCTCGCGCAGGGTTCCCAAGTACGTCGGTCGGCGCCGGGTTCGGCCTCGAGCGTCGCGCGCCACGAAACCCGCGAACGGGGTCGAAGTTGCGCGCTCGCGGCGACCGACGTGCGACCGACCCGCGCAGCGTATCGGTTCGAAGCGGCGAGTGCTGAACCCGCGCTGAAGTCCGCCGATTCGAACCTGCCGCGGAAGCGCGCCGCGCCCGATCGCGCGCGCGGTGCGGCCGAAACGACCCGGTGATCGCGCGGAAGCGCTTCGCGACGGAAGTCCGACCTCAGGGCCGTCCGAGACGCTTCTTGACGCGCTCCAGGATCCCCGCCGGCGGCGCGAGGCGCACGTCGCGCGCTCCCCCGCCGCCGACCTCGAGCTCGACGGGCGGCGGGAGGTCCTCCGAGAGGTCGCCGACGGAGTCCGAGCGGCCCGCCCAGTTCACCGCGAAGGCCCAGTGCACGCGGTAGCGGCCCGGCACCGCGAGCTCGAGCGCGATGCGCCGCTCGTCGTCGAAGAACTCCCACGTCGCTTCGGTCACGCCCTCGGGCCAGCCCGCGGGCGGTTCGGCGAGCTCGATGAACACGCCGATGCGCAGGTCGTCCTCGACGAGCGGCTCCGAGCCCTCCGCCGCGAGCGCGAGCGCATGCGCCGGCGGGAGCACGACGCGCGCGTCCGCGTTCAGCGCGCGGAGCGCGACCGTCGC
>JADJNY010000007.1 GCA_016714045.1 Planctomycetota bacterium
TCGCGCTTCACCGCGGCGCTGCTCAAGAGCTCGCGCGCTACGGCGGACGTCGTTCGGCCCTTGCGCTCTCGATCCCGCGCTCGCCGAGCAACACCGGCGCGCGGCTGGCGAGCTCGGACTCGACGAGGGCGCGACGCCGATCTTCACGCCCTTCGACCGCCCGCCGGTCGAGGGCGAGTCCGCGGGGCCCGGCCTCCGCGGGATCGTGTTCACGAACGTGGAGGAGCACATGCGGCTCGCCTGGCTCGGACGCCCGGCGCCGCTCTGCTGCCTCCTCCGCATCGAGGGCGACGCGCGCGGCGAGGAGCTCGCGCGCGCGCTCGACCAAGACCCCCTGGCGGAAGATCTTTCCGCCGAAACCTCCCTGGCGGGGGACGAGGACGCCTTCGAGCGCACCACGGCGCAAGGCGGTCCCGTCCCGCGTCCGATGAGGCCCACGCCGCGCGCGTCCGACGACGACGCCGAGCCCACGGAGACCGAGTCATGATCGACCCGAACGACGTTCACGCGACGCTCAAGCGCCACCAGCTGGCCGACGGCTACCCCTTCGTGCTCGACCTCGACCGTTCGCGCGGTCCGTGGCTCTGCGACGCGCGTACGGGTACGGACTACCTCGACTTCTTCACGTGCTTCGCGTCGTGGCCGATCGGCTACAACCACCCGCGGATGGCGGAGCCCGCGTTCCTCGCGAACCTGACCAAGGCCGCGGCGAACAACCCGTCCAACTCGGACCTCTACACGCAGCTCCAGGCGGAGTTCGTCGAGGCCTTCGCGACGCGCGTCACGCCGGCGTCGCATCCCTACCACTTCTGGATCTCGGGCGGCGCGCTCGCCGTCGAGAACGCCATGAAGGTCGCGTTCGACTGGAAGGCGCAGAAGGAGCGCGTGACGGACGACGGCGCGTCGCTCGTCGTGCTCCACTTCCGCCAGGCCTTCCACGGGCGCTCGGGGTACACGCTCTCCGTCACGAACACGAAGACCGACAAGGTCGCGCTCTTCCCGAAGTTCGACTGGCCGCGCGTGCACAACCCGGCGATCGAGTACGACGCCGACGGCGGCATCGCGAACGACGTCGCGCTGGAAGAGGCACGTTCCTGCCGCGAGATCGAGGCCGCGTTCAAGCAGTACAAGGGCCGCATCGCGTGCATCCTGATCGAGCCGATGCAGTCCGAGGGCGGCGACAACCACTTCCGCGGCGAGTTCCTGAAGCGCCTGCGGCAGTACGCGGACGAGAACCAGGCGCTGCTCGTTTTCGACGAGGTCCAGACGGGCTTCTTCGGCTCGGGCAAGCCGTGGCTGTGGCAGCACCTCGGCGTCGAGCCCGACGTCGTCGCGTTCGGCAAGAAGACCCAGATCTGCGGGCTCTACGCGAACAAGCGCGTCGACGACGTCCCCGAGAACGTGTTCCACAAGCCGAGCCGCATCAACTCGACGTGGGGCGGCAGCTTGACGGACATGGTGCGCGCGAAGCAGTTCATCGAGATCATCCTCGGTGACAAGCTGCACGAGAACGTGGCGAAGCAGGGCGCGTACCTGCTCCAGCGCCTGCGCGCGCTCGCCAAGGAGCGCGGCGAGATCGCGAACGTCCGCGGCGTCGGCTCCCTGATCGCGTTCACGCTGAAGGACGCGGCGACGCGCGACGCGTGGTTGAAGCGGATGCGCGAGGAGAAACTGCTTGGCATCCAGTCGGGCGATCGCTCGATCCGCTTCCGTCTGCCGTTCGTCGTGCAGAAGGCCGAGATCGACCTCGCGCTCACGAAGATCGAGACCTGTCTGCCCGCGCGCGTGCGGGCCTGATCTGGATCGGAGCGGTGCGCGCCGCGGACGGCCGGTCCGGAGGTGTCTCCGTCAGGGAGGCGAAGCACGGGTGGCGCGTGGATCCGTCTCGCACGGCCGATGGCGGCGTGGGCAGGCTCGTCGTGGTCGGCAGGATCGCTGGTCGCGAGCGCGTGCGTCCGGGGTCCGAGCCGTGATCCGGTCGGCCGGCGCTCGCCCGCCGTGTGCGTTCTGCAGCCGGTAAGCACGCGCGTCTGTGTGGAGCGTTCCCTCGGCCGGTGAGCACGCGCCTGTGTGCTGAGCGGTCCCTTCCTCGCGCTCGAGACGCGTCCGGGAATCCGGACCAGGATCAACTGTGCGGCTCCCGTGCGACAACCACGCGCCAACGGGTGCACTCTGACCAGCACCCGAGGAGGAATCGTCCATGCTCGATCTCAACACCGTCCGCGGGCGCGTGCCCGTCGGAATCGTATTGTCGCTCTTGTGTTCCGCGACGGTCGCTGCGCAGACACCCACGTGCCTGGTGCCCAAGGGACAACCGCAGCGCGTCTGGGGCGGCGAAGTCCGCGAACTGTTCGCGTTGCGCGAGCCCGTCACGAACCGCCGCCTCGTTTGGAGTGCCGAGGAGGGCGGACGGATCGCGCGCTCGATCAACGGTGGACAGACCTGGACCTACGCGAGCACGCCATCGACTGTCCGAAACGCCCTGCTCGACGTGTACTTCCTCGACGGGCGAAAGGGCTGGGCCGTCGGCCTCGACGGCGCCGTGCTCCAGTCGACGGACGCCGGGGCGACGTGGGGCGTGCTCCCGGTGTCGCCCGCGGCCGCCTGTGCCGCCAGCTTCCCGAATCTCGCGGGTTCGACCCTGTGGTCGGTGCACTTCATCGACGACCTCCGCGGCTGGATCGCTGGGGAGCACGTGTTCATCTACACGCAGGACGGCGGCGCGACCTGGTGCAGCGTGAACGTGACGGACTCCGTCGGCGCGCCCCTGAACCCCTCGGACTTCGAGGCCTACGCGATCGACGTCCTCGTCGAAAGCAGCGGCAGCCTGCGTGGACTGTGCGCGATCGAGAAGCGGGCGGGTCGGAACGCGATCGTACTCGCCACTGACGATGGAGTGAACTGGCACGAGGTGGACTCCTACCTGACGCACAATGGGTCGGGCTCCGCGGTTGCTCCGGATGGGTTCGAGGCCTGGGACGTCGAGTTCGATCCTTCGTCGACGTCGATCGCCTCGGCCAAGGCGTGGCTGGTCGGGGGCGACGGGGGCGGGCGTTTCTACGCGAGCACCGACGGCGGGACGACGTGGAGACGTGAGCATGCGCTGAACTCCACGAATCCCGCGTGCAACGGGAGCGATCCAGTCCCTTGCGAGATCCCGAGCCAGAACGTCGTGCGCACGCTCTACGGCACGGCTGCGCTCGGCGGCGACGAGGTGCTGGCCGTCGGCTATGGCGGGGTTCGCTACCGCCGTGTGCCGGACGCGAACTCGGGCACGGGGTACAAGTGGGCCGACGAGACACGGCGCTGCGAGTTCTCCATGCCGCTCATCGCCGCCGCCGCGATCGACTCGTCGAACGCGTGGATCGGTGGCACGGACGGCTACCTGCGGTTCACGTCGGACGGCGGCGTGTCGTGGACGGACCAGCGTGCGAGCGCGGACGGCATCGGTGTGCGCGTGTTCGACGTTGCGTTCGCGACGGATTCCGACGGCTGGATCGTCGGGACGGAAGGCCGGATCATCGGGACTGCGGACAGCGGCTGCACGTGGACGCGCGAAAACGACGATCGCTGTTCGACGCCGGGCGGCGAGGTGCTCAACGCGGTCAGCGCGATGGCGAATGCCGCGGGCATGCAGGCCGTCGCCGTAGGGAACCTCGGTGCCGTGTATGCCCTGAGCGTGAGCCCGTCGGGTGCACGTCAGTGGCTCCGCTTCGTCGTCAACACGACCGGCAACCCGACGCCGCCGTCCTACTTCGACGTGGACGACGTCGACACGCCCGCGCTCCCGAACTCGAAGGTGTTCTGGGCCGTGGGAACGGACGCCGTGATCCGCTCGACGACGAGCGGCACGACTTGGGCCGCGGTACCCAATGCACCGACGGGATTCAGCTTCACGGGCGTCGCGATGCTCTCGCGCAACGAGGGGTTCCTGGTCGGCACCTCGAACGCGAACAATGCGCCGGCGTTCTTCACGATCCGCAATGCGCTGACGACACCGTTGTTCACGCAGATCTTCCCGGTCCTGCCGGTCGGCGCCTCGCTGACGACGCCTAGGGCGATCGAGGCCGAAGGGACCGGCACGGGAACGCCCGCGCTCACGAACGCGGTCGCCTACGTAGTGGGGGACGGCGGAATGGTGCTCGCCTGGAACGCCGCGAACTCCACGTTCGAGGGCGTGCCCGGCGTGTTCCAGCCCGGATCGCCGAACAACGCCACGACCGCGGACTTGACCGCCGTCGATCTCGTGCCGGGCGCGGGTCGCGTGGTCGCCGGAGGGACGTTTGGCTTCCTGCTCGAGTTCCCCGTCGGTGGGGGCTCGTTCACGACACCGAGGAGCAACACCTCGAAGTCGGTTCGCGGGCTCGACTACCGCAACATCGGACTCGGCTACATCCTCGCCCAGACGTCGAACTCCCCGGATCCAGGCACCAATCAGGCGGACGGGACCGTGCTCGTCCAGTACTGAGCGGCTCCAGACGTGCATCCGCCGCCCTCCGTGTCCGGACCGGACACGGAGGGCGGCAGCGTAACTCGTGCGCCCGTCAGGGCAGGAACGTGACCGCGAGCCCGTCCGTCTGGTTGAAGCCCGCGCCGCCGGCCGCGACGTTGCGGTACTGCGCTTGGAAGCACCACGTCGAGAAGGGCGTGATCGCGTTCGCCGGCGCGGATGTGTAGACCGCGTTGCGCAGCGCGACGCCGCCCGCGCTCGCCTGCGCCGTGCCGAGCCGCAGCAGGTTGCTCGTCACGCACAGGTTGCCGTTGCCGAGCGGCGTCTCCGCGCGCTCCGCGCCGAAGAAGAACGTGCACGTCGTGTTCGGCGGCAGGTTCGAGGCCGCCAGCTGGAGCGCCCCGCTCGACAGAACCGGCGCGTTCAGCGCGGTGAGGTGTCCGGGGAGACCGGTCGTGTTCGGCGTCGCCGTGCAGTAGTTCGCGGGCACGGAGGGCGGCGTGAAGTCGATCACGAGCTGCGGGCGGTTCGCGAGCGTCGGATGCGTGCGGCTGTCGAAGCGCTTCGCCGTGATGAGCTGCGTTTCGTCGCCGATCAGGGTCCAGCCGAAGTTCGTCGCCGGAGCGTTCAGCCAGCTCTGCACGTCGTTCGCCATCTGGAGCGAGCTCCACGTGTCGCCGGGGCCCTGGTCGACCGAGTGCACCGCGCTCGGCGCGGCCGCGAAATCACCGCCCGGCGTCGTCCACGGCGTGGCGGGGAAGAAGCGCTGCGTCCACGTCGAGTCGCCGACGAGCGCCGCCGCACCCGCGCCCTCCTGCCCGGTCGGGTCCGACGCGCCCTCGCCCCAGCTCGCGAGCACACGGTGCAGCGCGACGTCGACGGGGCCGGCCGCCGTCTGCGACATGTTGAGCACGAGCGACGCGCTCACGATCGTCGAGCCCGCCGGCAGCGCGCTCGAAACGTCGAATCGAATCAGCGCGCGGCGCTTCGCCCCGAGCGCCGTCTCGCCCGTGAAGAAGAAGTCGCCGGCGCCGTTCGCGAGGTTGCCGTTCTCCGAGTGGAGCGTGCTGTCCTGCACGGGCGCGAGCGTGATCGTGCCCGCGGCGGCGGGCGCGGCGAGGAGGGTGAGGAGCGTGAAGGCGGCGCGGAACGAGGTCATGGCGGTGGTCCTGGGGTGGGCGATCGAGGCGCGAGCGTCCTCGAAGTCTACCGCTCCCCGCGCAGGCCATGGGGCGACGGAGCGCGTCCGCCGCGGACGAAACTGGCCGGAACCGGCCGAATCCGTCGCTCAGGGGCAGAACGTGACGCGCAGCGCGTCGGTCGAATTGAACAGCGCTCCGCCGCCGGCCACGTCGCGGTACTTGCACTGGAAGCGCCAGGTCGAGAACGGCGTGATCTGGTTCCCTGGGACCGTCGCGAGGTTCAGCACGCGCTGCGCCGTGCCGCTCGCCGTGAACGGGACCGCGGGCAGGAGGCGGAAGAGCTGGCCGTCGATGCAGAGCTGGCCGTTGCCCCACGGCGTCTGTTGCGCGAGCGAGCCGAAGAAGAAGAACCCGGCGCTGTTCGGGACACCGCCCGCGAGCGTCAACGTGAACTGGTTCTGCGCGACGCTCGTGCTGCCGCTCCAACCCATCGTCGCGCCGATGCCGGTCGAGTTCGGCGTCGCGACGCACTCGTTCGCGACCGCGCCGCACGGCGGCAGGTACTCGAGGACGAGGCGCGGGCCTGGAAACATCCCGTTCTCGCGGCTCGCGAAGCGCGCGGTCTCTTGCGTGGAGAGGTAGAGGCCGAAGTTCGTCGCGGGCTGGTCGAGCCACGCCTGGACGGCGGCGACCGAGTTCGGCGTCGACGGCAGCACCCAGGTGCCGACCGGCTGGATGGAAGCGCCGGTCACGCCGCCCGGTGCGACGATGGGCAGGGTCCACGGCGTCGCGGGGAAGCTCGCGTGGCTCGCCGTGACGTCGCCGGGGAGCGCGGGCGCACCCGTCCACTCGCTTCCCGGCGCGTCCGATGCGCCTTGGGTCCACGGCTGCGTCACGCGCTGCGCGACGAGCGGGAAGTCGGCGGTGCTGAAGACCTCGACGCAGACGAGCTCGATGCGTGCGCTCTGGACGACGGCGCCCGCGGGCAGCTGGCCCGCGACGTCGAAGCGCACGAGGAAATCGTGCGTCTGCACGTCGGCGAGGTCGTCGAAGCGCGAATGCAGCCACTGTCCCGACCCGTTCGCCGTGCCGGGGGCAGCCCAGTACAGGCTCGCGTCCTGGCTCGCGCCGAGCGCGACGGTCGTGAGCTGCGCGAGTGCTCGCGTGGCGATCGCCGAGGACGCCAGCGCGACGAGGACGACGTTCACGATGGGGCGGCGGTGGGACATGCTCGGACCTCCTTTCCGAGCCTATCCGGGATGGAGCACGGGGCCCAGCCGGCGCGCAGAGGAACCGCGCGAATCGCGCGTAGCGTCGGCGCGGAACGCTGCGCCGCGCGCCGCAACGGCAGCGCCGCGGGCACGACCGTCCGTCCGAGGACCGGCGCCGCGCGCTCAGGTGCGACCGGCGACGCGCAGCCGCAGCTGCCCGCACGCCGCGTCGCTCTCGACCCCGCGCGACCAGCGCACGGTGGCCACGAGTCCGCCGTGCTCGAGTGCGGCGCGGAAATCCTCGACGCGCTCGGGCGAGGGCCTTCGGAACGGGCTCTCCGCGACCGGGTTGAACGGGATCAGGTTCACGCTGCAGCGCCGGCCGCGCAGGAGCGCCACG
Source organism: Planctomycetota bacterium (assembly GCA_016714045.1). Taxonomy (GTDB): domain Bacteria; phylum Planctomycetota; class UBA1135; order UBA1135; genus JADJNY01. The sequence goes on from JADJNY010000007.1 coordinate 7,204, forward strand.
AGGCGCTCGGCGTGCAGCGGCGTGTCGTTGTCGCCGCCGAGCAGGATCACCTCGTACGTGATCTCGCGACCCGTCGCGGCGAACCAGAAGTCGCCCGCGGAGACGATGTCCTCGATCGGGACGCCCTTCATCGCGGGCACGAGCACGTCGCGCTCTTCCTGCACCGGCGTGTGCAGGCTGATCGCGAGCTGGAAGCGCGGCTTCTTCGGCGCGAGCTTGTTCAACCGGTCGGGGAATCCGACCGTCGACACGGTGATCTTGCGCGAGCCGAGGCCCATCTCGTCGTGCACGACGTCGAGCGCCGCCGAGAGGTTCTCGTAGTTGAGGAGCGGCTCACCCATGCCCATCACGACGCTGCGCGCGAGCGGACCGAGCGCGCGGCCGCGCACGTACTGCTCGACGATCTCGTGCGCGGCGAGGTTGCGCGCGAGGCCGAGCTGGCCCGACGCGCAGAAGGGACAGCCGATCGGGCAGCCCGCTTGCGTCGAAACGCAGAGCGTCGCGCCCTGGATCGCGTCGCCGTCGCCGCCGACCCACAGGCTCGGCATGTGCACGGTCTCGACGGAGACCTCGCGCTTCCCGTCGCGCGGAAACTCGATCACGAGCTTCGTCGTCTTGTCGAGCGCGTGGCTGCGCGCGAGCTCGGTGCCCGAGAGGATGGGCAGCTCGGCCGCGAGGCGCTCGCGCAGCGCCGCGGGTAGCGACGTCATGCGCGCGTAGTCGAGCTCGCCCTTCGCGAGCACGTTCTCGCGGACGATCCTCGCGTGGAACGGCTTGCCGCCGAGCTCGACGACGCGCGCGGCGAGCTCGGGCTTCGAGAGCGCGAGCAGGGTCGCGCCCGCCGGAGCGGCGCCGCGTTCCGCGTCGTTGGGGCTCGCTCCGGGCTCCGGGCTCGTGGACACGCGCGGCCTCCGACGCTCAGCGCGGTTCGCGCAGCGCGCCGCGCAGCGTGTCCGCGATCTCGGCCGCGACGCGGCGCGCGTCGGCGAGGCTCGGCGGGTTCGCGCCGCCGACGGCCTTGTGACCGCCGCCGCCGTAGCGCTCCATGATCGTGCCGATGTGCGCGCCGTTCGCGACGGCGTGCTCGGGCGGCGGGTTCCACGGGTTCTCGCCGGCGGAGACGTGGTAGCCCGAGCGCGTCGGGATCACGCCGACGGAGTAGTGGATGTCGGGGTGGTGGTAGAAGGGGGCGAAACGCTCGCGGCGGATCTTGTCGCTCGACGCGTCGTAGAGGAGCACCGCGTCCTTCTTCCACGCGACGGTCGGCGGGAACTGCTCGAGCGCGCGGTCGCGGTTCTTCGACGCGCGCTGGTACGCCTTCTCGACGTCGCCGCGCGATGCGACGGCGGCGAGGTCGAGGTCGACCATGCCCGTGACGAGCGTGTCGACCCACTCCGGCGTCGGCGCGACGGTGAGCGCGCGCATGATGCGCAGCGCGGGGTCCTCGCCGAACACGGCCTGCTCGACGGACACGAAGCGCGCGGCGTCGATGATGTTCGACCAGTGCGCCATGTCGCGGAAGCGCTCGGGCGTCTCGACGCCCCAGTGCTCGTGCGCGTGGCGCAGGATGATCGGCGGACAGGACGGCGAGGTCTCGTCCCAACGCCAGCGGTCGCTCGGCGCGTACTGGGCCCGCAAGTCCTCCGTGAGGAACGTCGTCGGGTGGTGGTCGAACCAGTACTCCGCGCGCGGGTGGAAGTGGAAGTCGACGATCGCGATCCGCTTGCCGGCCTCGAACCCGAGCCAATCCTCGCGCTGGTCGTAGTTGACGCTGCGCCAGGCGGGCCGCTCGCCCTCCTTGCGCTCGAGCATCCAGGCGAGGACCGCGGCGGAGACCATCCCGTCGAAGTCGCGGTGGTAGTGGATGCAGAGCGGTGCGCGGGACATGGGGCGGAGAGGATAGGCGCGCGCGCGGCGGTTCGCGAGCCTCGGGGCCGGAGAACGCCGCGGACGCGCGTCCGTTGCCCGGGTGGGGTCGCACGGTACCTTGAGCGCGCTCCCGGAGAGACCCGTGAAACGAATCCAGATCGCCGCCTTCCTCGCGTTCCTCCTGCTCGCCTCCGCGCCCGCTACCGCCGGCACCGATTTCGTCGGCCGCTGGTTCGAGAAGGGGCGCGCTCAAGAGCAGGCGGGGAAGCTCGACGACGCGCGCGCGAGCTACGAGCGCGTGCTCGAGCGCGATGCGGACCACCTGGGCGCGCTGGCGGCGCTCGTCGGCGTCGATCGCGCGCAGTCGAAGCTCGACCTCGCGCTGTGGCACGCCGACCGCTTCCTCGAGGAGTGGCGGCACCGGAAGGACCGCCCGGCGGAGCTCGCAAAGACGCGCGACGAGCTCGCGCGCTTCGTGCAGGAGAAGGACCCGCTTCGACGCCGGCTCGAGACGCTGCGGCGCGAGTACGTCTCGCGCCTGCTTCGGCTCGCGAACGAGCAGATGGACCACCTCGGGTGGCACGCGGCGCGCGCGATCCTGCGCGAGGCGCTCGCGACCGACCCCGAGCACCCCGAGCTCGCCGCGGGGCTCGAGCGCATCTCGAAGGAAGGCGGAAACGAGCTCGCGGTCAGCGACGAGACGGGCGGCGCGGACCCGCTCGAGGGCGTCACCGAAGACTGGGTCGCCAAGAACGATCCGCTCCATGTCGAGTGGGACAAGGCGTGGACGCTCGAGACGGAGCACTACGCCGTGCGCACGAACGCGGGCTACCGCGTGCTCAAGACCGCCGCGCACGCGATGGAGCAGGTGCAGGTCTTCTACCGCCAGTTCCACCAGTACAAGACGAAGGGCGAGTCGATCCCCAAGGCCGGCGTCTGGATCTTCAAGAACGGCGAGGAGTACAAGACGCTCGGTCACCAACCCGTCGACTGGGCCGCCGGCCACTGGGACGGCACGAACGTCGTCACGTACGACGCGCGCTCGAAGAACGAGGGCAGCTGAACGACATGCTGCAGACGCTCTTCCACGAGGCGAGCCACCAGTTCACGTCGCTCGCGGGCGGTTCGGGGGTGCCTGCGTGGTTGAACGAGGGCATGGCGTCGTTCTTCGAGGGCACGCGCCTCCTGTCGAACGGCAAGCTCGATTGGAACCTCGTGGCACCCGGCCGCCTCTACCCGCTCGTCGACGACCTGCGCGGACCCAAGCCGCACGCGCTCGCGAACGTGATCCAGGGGAACGTCGACGACTACCGCGTCTACTACCCGTGGGGCTGGGGGATCGTCTACTACCTCTACAACGCCGAGGACGCGGCCGGGCGCCTCCCGTACCGCCCGCTGATGCGCGAGTACTTCCAGGAGTACTCGACGGACAAGCACCTCGAGCGCTTCACCGAGTTCTTCATCACGCGCGCGAAGGTCGACGGCGTCACGACGCTCGCGCAGTTCGAGACCGCGTTCAAGGCGTGGATCCTCGACCTCGAAGCGATGGACAAGGGCCAGATCGACGCGGCGCGGCGCTACGAGGAGCGCGCGGACCAGCAGCTCGCGCTCGGCGATCGCGCGCGCGCGATCGAGCTCTATGGGCGCTCGCTCGAGCGCGATCCCGGCCACCCGGAGGTGTTGTGGAAGCTCGCGGCCGCGCTCGAGTCCGACCAGCAGGGAGACCGCGCGGCGGGCGTGCTGCGGCAGTGGCTCGCGGCGACGGCGCTCGACGCGCCGGCGGCGAACGCGGGTGACGCCGCGAACGGCGGCGCGCAGGGCGGCGCAAACGGTGCCGCGAACGGTGCCGCGAACGGTGCCGCGCAGGGCGCCGCGGCGGCGGGGGCGAGCGACGCGACGCGGTTCGCGCGCCGGCGCGAGGACGCGCTCGCGCGCATCGCGCGCCTCCCGACACGAGCGCGAAGCGCATCGCGGAGCTGCGCGTGAAGTACCACGCCGACGCGCTCGACCTCGCGCTCGAGTACGAGAAGCTCGGGCTCGGTTCGATGGCCGCGATCGTGCTGCGCGGGCCGGCGACGGCGGAGCCGCCGAACGCGGAGGCCGTGCGGCGCTACTTCGCGGTGTGCGACGGCTTCCACCTCGAGCTCGAGCGCTGGCGTCTGCTCTTCGACGAGGTGTCGCTCGCGGGCTTCTACGGGGGCGGCGAGAAGGACTTCGAGGTCAAGGACGGTGCCATCCTCGCGCACATCGACGTCGATCCCGACGTCGCCGCGCGGCCGTCGACGGGGGAGAAGCCCGCGCCCGCGGGCCCGAAGGACAGGAGCTTCGCGTTCCGTCGGCTGTTCGTCGACGAGCGCCCGTCGGGCGACTGGTCGCTCTCCGCCGAGGTCCAGCTGCGCGCGGATTGCCGCATGGCCGGCTTGTGCTTCGGGAAGAAGCACGACGGCGACTTCCACGGGCTCGTGATCCTGCCGGAGGGCTACGTCGACCTCGCGCGCTTCGGAACGGACGGCAAGCCGCTCGTGCGCACGAAGGCCAAGCTCGCGGGCGAATGGCACGTGCTGCGCCTCGACGTCGCGGGCACGCGCCTCGTCGCGTCGCTCGACGGCGAGGAGGTCGTCGACTACCTCTTCGCCTCGCGCGCCGAGCTCGCGGGCGACTTCGGCCTGCTCGCCGGAACGGGCAACAGCGCGTTCCGCGAGATCAAGCTGCTCGACTTCGACCCGAGCCTGCCGCGCCGCACGAAGATCGGCCGGCGCGCGGCCGCGATCGACCCCGCCGCCGAGAAGCCGGAGCGCTCGCCCCCGGGGCAGCGGAGCTACGCGAACCAGCTGCCGCCGCTCCTGCGCGTCGACCGGTGGATCGGCGCGCCCCCGAAGGACGGCGACCTCGATCGCCTGCGCGGCTGGCCCGTGCTCGTCGTGTTTTGGACGACGTACTCGGAGGGCGCCGTGCCGCAGCTTCCGGGCTTGAAGAAGCTCGCGGAGAAGCACGCCGCGCTGTCGATCCCGATCCTGCTCGTCAGCGACGACGAGCCCGCCGCGCTCGAGCGCTGGCTCGCGGACCACCCCGTGCCGTTCCCGATCGGCCTGAACCACGTGCACAAGGCCTTCGACGACTACGCGGTCGGCGCCGTGCAGCTGCCGCACGCGAAGCTGCTCGGCGTGGACGGCCGGGTCGTGTGGGAGGGGAACCCCGACTGGCAGGAGCAGTTCGGCAGCCTGATCGACGAGCCGTTCGACGAGCTCGTGCGCAAGGAGAAGCTCGCCGCGCTCGCGGCGGCGGCGAAGGCGGTCGAGGACGCGCGCTCCGCGTTCGCGAACGGCGACTTCGCGCGCGCGGGCGAGCTCGCCGGGCCCGTCGCCCAGGTCGAGTCGACGCACGCCGCCGTCGCGGCGGCGCGCGCGCTCGTCGCGCGCCTCGAGCGCGAGGCGGAAGCGCGCCTCGCGATGGCCGAGGGGTTCGCGCGCGACGGACGGCTCGTGCAGTCCGTGCGCGCGCTCGAGCTGGTCGGGCGCGCGTTCCCGGGCTCCAAGGCGGCCGCGGAGGCGGCAGCGACGCTCGAGAAGCGCACGAAGTCGAGCGCGTGGCAGAGCGCGCGCGGCCTCGAGAAAAAGCTGCGCGCCGCCGAACAGCACCTGAAGTCGGGCGCGCTCGACAAGGCCCGCGCGAGCGTCGACGGGATCGTCGCGAAGCTGGACGCGAAGAACGACGCGTGGCTCGCGGAGCGTGCGCGCTGGCTCGCGAAGGAGCTCACCGCGGCGAAGGACGCGAAGGCGCTCTTCGCCGACTACACGGTTTCGTTCCCCGGGGCGGTGGAGTAGCGCGCGGCCCGCGCGGTCTCGAGTCTCCCGAGCTCGTTCACGGCAGCCGGACGGTCCACGTCGCGAGGCCGTCGCTCTCCAGGTCGCGCACGTCGCGCTCGACGCGGGAGGCTCCGACTTCGATCCGCAGCGCGCGCGGCACCGCGGCGCCGCTCAGCCACGCGATGCCGGTCGCGTCCGTCTCGGCAGCGAGATCGGGATCGGCCGTCACCCGCGCGTGGGCGATCGGCGCGCCGCGCGCGTCGAGCACGAGCACGCGGCGCCCGAACCCGCGCGCGAGCCGCGCCCGCACGACGCCGTGGTCGCCTTCGTCCTCGAACGCGCGCTCGTCGCCGAGCGCGGGCACGTAGCCCTCCGCGACGACGGCCCACGCGACCGGGGCGCCGAGCGGCACGCCGCCGACGAGGATCGAGCTCTTCCGCGTGACTCGGCGGTTCCCCGGCGCGTCCGCGTCGACGTCGACGCGCGCCTGGAAGTGCGCGATCGGCGCGCCGGTCTCGGCGTCAAACGCGCGCAGGACGAGCGGGCGCGAGCTGGCCGCGGCTTCCGCGCTGAGCACGAGGTCGGTCGTACCGGGCCGCACGACGACGGCGTTCTCCTTCCATCGGTGCACGCCCGCCGCGCTGGCGCGCACGACGTATTCGCCGTCGGGCAGCCCGCGGAACGCGAACGGGAAGCTCGACGTGCGCACGGAGTCCGCCGCGACCTCGACGCGTCGCACGAGCTCCGGCGTGTCGCGCGGCGCGAGCTCGACGACGATGCGCGCGTCGTACCGCGCCTCGATGCGCACCTCGCCAGCGACGTCGCCCGCGGACGGACGGCGCGCGAGGACGATCCGCACAGCGCGCGCCGCTCCGGGCAGGACCTCGACCTCTTCGCGCGCGTCCGCATGGGCGAGCTCGCGCGCGAGCACGCTCCACGCGCCCGGAGCGAGGCCGGAGAAGCGCGCGATCCCCGGCGCGCTCCACGCCGGCGCGGCGGGGTCGCCCGCGGCCGCGCTCGACAGGTCGACGCGGCCTGCCACCGGCGCGCCGTCTTCGTCGACGAGCTCGACCTCGAGCACTCCGCGCGGCTCGAACGCGAGCTCGAGCCGTCCGCCGCCATCGAGCGAGTCCACGTGCGCCGTCGCCACGGCGAATTCGGTGCGGGCCTCGAAGCGCCACGGAGCCGGCCCGGCGAGCGCGCGGGCCTCGCTCGCGAAGCGCACCCAGGCCCCGCGCGGTCCGTTTCGGACAGGCGCGCGGGATTCGGGGACGGCGGCGTCGGGCGCGCTCGCGACGAGGCGGCAGACGAGTCCCTCGAGGTCCGCAGAGACGGCGCCCGCGAACTCGAGCGCGAAGGTGGGCCCGACCTCGAGCGCGAGCTCGGACGGCGCGTCGGCGCGCGCGTGGGTCCAGGGCACGATCCAAGCGAGGTTGCGGTCGGCCAGGCGGCGCTCGCGCCACGCGGCGAGGCGCGGCTCGTCGACGAGCCTGAGCGCGAGCTCACCCGGCGCGAACGCGCGTGTGCCGCGCACGCGCCCGTGTTCGTCGCTCACGAGCCGTTCCGAGGCGCCCGTGTCGTCGCTGGCGACGAGCGCGAACGCGGGGAGCGGCGTGCGCGTGCGTGCGTCGACGAGGACGAGCTCGAGGGGGAAGGCGCTCTCGCGGTCCCTCGTCGCCGCGACCGCGCGGTCGCCCGCGGGCTCGATCCCGGACTCGGCGCGCGGCGCGTACTCTCCTGCGGCGGCGCGCGCGAACTCCATCGCGCTCGGGGGCGGAGGCTCGACCGTCCACGGTTGCCAGACGCGGACGAGGCTCGCGCCGATCACGAGCGCGCCGACGATCCAAGGCAGCGCCGTCGACGGCGCGCTGCGCGCGCGCTCGCCGAGCTCGGGCAGGAGCAGCGCGACCCACGCCGCGCGGCCGCCGGGGCGGTCGTCGAGCCGCTCGCGGAGCTCCTGGAGCGCGCGCAGATGGCGCGAGCGGATCGTGGCGGAGGGGACGCCTTCGCGCGTGGCGAGTTCCTGGGCGGTCAGGCCGTCGAGTAGAGCCGCACGATCGTCGTGCGGTACGGCTCGGCGAGCGACTGCACCTCGCGCGCGACGTCGCGGAAGCCCTCGATGCGCAGGACGACGTCCGCGGTCGAGGGGAGCTCGTCGGCGCGCGCGGCGTCGGTCTCGCGGCGGGCACGGCGTCCGCTCCCGCGGCGCTCCTCGCGCGCGAGGTTGCGCAGGACGCCCGCGAGCCAGCTCCCGAGGTTCCCGATCGACGAGTGCGGCCGGCGCTGGGCCTCGAGCCACGTCTCCTGCACGAGGTCGTCCGCGCTCGCGTTGTCCTTAACGAGCCGCCGGGCCAGGGCGCGGAGGCGCTCGGCGTGCGCGAGGAACTCCTCAGGCGTGGCGGCTGGGTTCTGCGCGTCCATGAGCTGACCGCGAGTGGCCGTCCAGGGCTCCAGTGTTGCACGGGTTCGCGGGGAAGCCCATGCCGCTCGAGACTCCCGATGGGTGCGTCCGGGCGAGCACGCCGTGCGCGTGCGCGAGGGATACGGGTGGTCCCGAGCCCGTGACGCAAGCAGGGCTCGCGCCGGCGGGACGCGGAGCTACGCGCTCTCGCGCGCCGCCTCGGGCGGCGCTTCCTCGTCGCCTTCCGCGACTTCGTCCTCGCCCAGGTCGGCGATCAGACCGCGCGCGAGCGGCTTCTTGCGCAGGACGACCTCGTCGTCGACGACGAACGTCGTCTGGTCCTTGCGCGAGGGGAGCTCGTAGGAGAGGTCGAGGAGGATGTCCTCGAGGATCGCGCGCAGCGCGCGCACGCCCGTCTCGCGCGAGAGCGCGATGTCGGCGATCTGCTCCAGACCGGCGTGCGTGAACTCCAGGCGCTTGCCGTTCATCTCGAACAGCATCTGGAACTGGCGCACGAGCGCGTTGCGCGGCTCGGTCAGGATGCGCACGAGGGCCGCCTTGTCGAGCGTCTCGAGCGTCGCGATCACCGGCAGGCGCCCGACGAACTCGGGGATCATCCCGAACTCGACGAGGTCCTTCGGCTGGAGCGCCTTCATGAGCTCGTCGCGGCTGACGCGCTCGCTGCGGTTGAACGCGGTGCCGAGGTCGATCTGGCCGCCGTGCTTCTTCACGGACTCGGCGACGAGGTCGCGCGCGGCCTGCTGGCGGCCGAACCCGATCACGTCGCGGCCCACGCGGCGCGCGATGATCTCCTCGATCGAGCTGAACGTGCCGCCCACGATGAACAGGATGTTCGTCGTGTCGACCTGGATGTAGGCCTGCTCGGGGTGCTTGCGTCCGCCCTGCGGGGGGACGTTCGCCATCGTGCCCTCGAGGATCTTGAGCAGCGCCTGCTGCACGCCTTCGCCCGACACGTCGCGCGTGATCGAGACGTTGCCGGTCGTGCGCGCGATCTTGTCGATCTCGTCGATGTAGACGATGCCCTGCTGCGCGCGCTCGACGTCGAAGTCGCAGTTCTGCAGCAGCTTCAGGAGGATGTTCTCGACGTCCTCGCCGACGTAGCCCGCTTCGGTCAGCGTCGTCGCGTCCGCCATCGCGAACGGCACGTCGATGATCTTCGCCAGCGTGCGCGCGAGCAGCGTCTTGCCCGAGCCCGTCGGGCCGACCAGCAGCACGTTCGACTTCTCGATCTCGACGTCGCCCGTGGCGCCCGGGTTCTTCGCCTGGTGGCGGAGGCGGTTGTAGTGGTTGTAGACGGCGACGGAGAGGATCTTCTTCGCCCGCGTCTGGCCGACCACGTATTCGTCGAGCTTGCGCGCGATCTCGATCGGGGTGGGGAGACGCCGCGCGGGCGTTCCCTCCGCGCCGAGGCTCGCGGGCCGGCGGCCGGCGCCCGCGGGTGCGGGCGGCCGGTTCGCGGCGGCGGCCGCCGCCTCGGGCGAGCGCCGCTGCTCCTCCTGGAGGATCGAGTTGCAGATCTCGATGCACTCGTTGCAGATGTACACGCCCGGCGGACCCGCGATCAGGCTCGCCACGTGGTGGCGGCGCTTCTCGCAAAAGGTGCAGCGTTCGACGTGCCGTCCGCGCCCCGAGGAGGAGGTCATGCTGGCTCGATTCTACTTCGTCTCGCCTTCACGGGCGACGACGTGATCGATGAGTCCGAACTCGAGCGCTTCCTGCGGCGACATGAAATTGTCGCGGTCGCAGGCCTTCGAAAGCTTCTTTCGCGGTCTTGCCCGAGTGCTTCGCCAGGATGTCCTCGAGCGAAGCCTTCATCTTGAGGATCTCCTTGACCTGGATCTCCATGTCGAGCGCCGTGCCCTGCGCACCGCCCCAGGGCTGGTGGATCATCACGCGGGCGTGGGGGAGCGCGAAACGCTTGCCCTTCGAGCCGCCCGCGAGGAGCACCGCGCCCATCGACGCGGCCTGCCCGAGGCAGTACGTCGCGATCGGCGGTTCGATGAGCTGCATCGTGTCGTAGATCGCGAGGCCCGCCGTGACGCTGCCGCCCGGCGAGTTGATGTACATCTTGATGTCCTGGTTGCGGCCCGTCTTGTCCAGGAAGAGGAGCTGCGCCATCACCGCGTTCGCGACGTGGTCGTCGATCGCCGTGCCGATGAAGACGATGCGGTCTTCGAGCAGGCGCGAGTAGATGTCGTAGGTCCGCTCGCCACGGCCGGTCTTCTCGATGACGTAGGGAATGATTGCGTCGTAGGACATGCTCTTCTCGCTGGTTCGCTCCGAACTCGTGGACCGGGGGCTTCCACCCCACGTGATCCGGGACACGTCGAACTTCGTCGGTTGGGGGCCCGGTTTCATCAAGCGGGTTCCTTGATCTTCGCGTTCTCGCGCAGGAAGCGGCGCACCTTGCGCTCGAGGATCTCGATCGCCATCTGATCGAAGAGGTTCTTCTCTTGGTAGTACTTGACCACCTCTTCAACCTTCGCGTTGTTGCGCTCCGCGATGGCTTGAACTTCGGCCTGCATGTCCTCGCGCGTGACGAGCAGGCTCTCCTTCTCGCCGATCGACTGCATGAGGAACAGGGCGCGGATGCCGCGCTCGGCGGCCTTCTTCGCGTTGTCCTTCTGCGCGGCGGCCTGCTCTTCGATCTTGTCGGCCGGGACGCCGCCCTGCTGCATCTGCTGCTTGAGCTGGCCGAGGCGCGCGGTCGTCTGCTCGTCGACCATCATCGCGGGCAGCTCGAACTCGTGCACGGCGAGGATCTGGTCGAGGATCACGTTCTCGACGCGCCCGTTCTCCTGCGTCTGCTTCGCCTCGGCGAGCTTCTCGCGGACGAGCTTCTTGAGCGCGGCGTCGTCGGCGACGCCGAGCATCTTGCGCAGGTCCTCGTCGCTGGGCGGGTTCAGCTTGTAGGCCTGGCTGATCGTGATGCGCGTCGTGCCTGGCTTGCCGCGGAGTTCGACCTTGTCGAAGTCGGCGGGGAAGGTCATCGACACGTCGCGCGACTCGCCGTCCTTCGCTCCCGTCAGCGCCTTCTTGAACGCGTCCGCGTCCGTGCCCGGCGTGGGGGAGTTGGGCGACACGCGGAGGCCGTCGCGCGTCAGGATGCTCTCGCTCCCGCTCAGCCACTCGACCTTGGCGAGCGCCATCCCGTTCTCGGGGAGGCCGGCGTCGCCGGCGGGCTCGGGCTGCGACTGCTGCAGCTTGACGTTCTCGATCGCGTTCTCGATCTCCTGGTCCATCACGGGCTCGAGTTGGCTCTCGACCGTGAGGCCCTTGTACTCCTTGAGCGTGATCTCGGGCCGGAGGCTGACCTCGAACGCGTGGCTGAAGTCGGTGCCCTCGAGGATGCGGATCTCGTCGAGGTTGACGCGCTGGAAGCCGACGACCTTGAGCTGGTTGTCCTTGACCGCCTGCTCGTACGCCTGCTGGACGAAGTACTGGATCGTCTCCTGGCGGATCTGGACGCCGTAGTGCTTCTCGATGATCTGCACGGGCACGTGCCCGGGCCGGAAGCCCTTCATTTTCGCGTTCTTGCCCGCGTTCTGGAGCGCGCGCTTGAACGTGCCGCTGAACTCGTCCCCGGGGACGGTGAAATTGACCTTCGCCTGGCAGGGACCGGTTTTCTCGACGCTGACTTGCACGATGAGCTCGCTTGCCCACGGACCGCACGCGGCGGAGGGGGCGGTTCGACCTGGGACGGAAAGAAGGGCCCTGCGACCCCGCGCGGGGGAGGCGTGGCGTGGCGCGCGCGGGTGCGCGTGCACTGGAAGGGGGAGGACTCTACCGGTCGGACGAGGGGCTCGTCCACACGCGACCTAGGTCGGCTCGCGGAGCGGGCGGGCTTGACCTGCGCTCGCGGGGATCGGGCGGAGGCGCAGAGGGGAATTCGCTTCCCGCTGGCCCGGCCGTCGCGGCCGCGGCGCGCGGTCCCTACTCGTCTTTCGCCGGGGCCGCGGCCGGGACCGCGCCCGGTGTCGGCGGCGCGCCGCTCGCGTCGCCCGGCGCGTCCGGACGGGCGAGCTCGCGTGCGAGGCGCTCGAGGCGCCGGCCGAGCTCCTCCGCGTGGCCCTTCTCGATCATGCCGCGGAGGAAGCGCTCGATGGGCCCCCAGCCGACCTCGCCGCCTTCGTGGAGCGTCACGCGCGTTCCCCCGGCTTCGGCCGCGAAGCGCACGGTCCCGTCGATCGAGTTCGAGCCGCCCTGGAAGCCCACGCGGTAGTCGAGGCCCTGTCGGACGTCGCTCGCGACGATCGCGAGCGTCCACTTGCCTTGCGGACCCTCCGCCTCGAAGTCCGCGCCGGCGCCGCGCGTCTTCGGGCCGTACTTCGGCGCGAGCGGAGGGCCGCCGTCCGCCGCGAGGATCGCGGGCCAGTGCTCCAGGTCGTCGAGCCAGGCGTGCACGCGCTCGGGGGGCGCCGGAACGACGAGCGAGCGCTCGCTCGTCCAGTCCGCGCGCTGGAATTGCGCGAGCACCGTGGCGCCGACGAGGACGAGCAGGAAGCCGAAGAGGACGAGGCGGATCGCTTTCATGCGCTGGATCGGGGTCGGAGTGGGCCGGTATCCTACCGGGCCGCTCGCGCGTCCCCACGCGCGGACTCCACCCGCGCTCCCGATCATGAACAACGAAGCCCGCCTCGAACTCGGTGGCCTCTGCTCGAAGCCGCTCGCGCTGCGCCACGCGGAGCTCGCGCGCCTGCCCGCCGACGCGCAGGTCGCGGACGTCGCGGCGCTCGTTCCCGGGCGGGCCGGCCGCGCGGTCAAGCTCGCGGCGCTGCGCGTCCTGGCGGGCGAAGAGCCGGGCGTCGCCTTCCTCGACGTCGCGTCCGCGGATCCGGGCTTCGCCGTCAGCCTCCCGATCGCCGAGGCGCGCGACGCGGTCGTCGTCTACGAGCTCGATGGCGCGCCGCTCCCGCCGAACAAGGGCGGACCGTTCCGCCTGCTCGTGCCCGGGCACTCCGACGAGTGCGTCCACGTGAAGTCGGTCGCGCGGCTTTCGCTCTCGGCCGCCCGCGGCCGGGACACGCGGCCCGTCGACGACGCCGAGCACGCCCAGTTGCACGCGAAGAAGAAGTCCTGAGAGGCACCCCATGTCGTTGTTCGGTCCCCGGTCCGTCGCCTCCCTCCGTCCCTCCAGCGCCGAGCGGTTCCGGGTGACCGGGAAGGTGGCGAACGAGCTCGAGCTCTCGCTCGACGATCTGCGCGCGCTCCCGGCCGAGTACCGGATCGCCGACGCGAGCCGGTTCGTCGCCGGCATCCAGGGCGAGGCCGTGCGGCTCGCAGGCGTGCTTGCGCGCGCTGGAGCGAAGGCCCACCCGCTCTTCGTCAACGCGGGGACGCGCGACGGCGCCGTGCGTCTCGCGCTGTTCCGTCATCAGGTGGAGCCGCTCGCGCTCGTCGTGTTCGCGCGCGACGGCCGCGCGCTGTCCGCCGCGGACGGCGGGCCGTTCCGGCTCGTGGTGCCGGGGTTCCACGACGGCGCGGGCGACCTGCGCGATCTCGGATGGATCGAGGTGGCCACCTCGCCCGGTCCGGACAACCGCGGCGTGCTCCCTCATCGGGCGTCGGTCCTCATCGGGCAGCAGCGGTTCGACCGCGAGCGCACGTGGGCGGACCCGCGGCACGCGGACACGTTCGTCGTGCCGCAGCCGAACTCCTGATCGGCGGCGGACCGGCGTGAGCCCTCCCCGGCGCGTCGAGCTCGTCGTCCTCACCGGCGCGGGCATCTCCGCCGATTCCGGCGTGCGTACGTTTCGTGGCGCGGGCGGGTTGTGGGAGGGCCGGCGCATCGAAGACGTCGCGACGCCGCGCGCCTGGGCGCGCGATCCCGCGTTCGTGTGGCGCTTCTACCAGGAGCGTCGCGCGGGGCTCTGCGCCGTCGAGCCCAATCCGGCGCACCACGCGCTCGCCGTGCTCGAGGCCGAGCTCGCGCGGCGCGGTCACGGCTTCGCCCTCGTGACGCAGAACGTCGACGACCTGCACGAGCGCGCGGGCTCGGCGCCGCTCCACGTGCACGGCTCGATCGTCCACCTCCGCTGCGAGGCGTGCGGCGCGCGCGTGCGCGACGTCGAGCACGTCGACCCCGAGCGCTTCGTCCCGTGCAGCGCGTGCGGGCAGGAGCGTCTTCGTCCGGACGTCGTGTGGTTCGAGGAAGTCCCGCGGCACCTCGAGGAAGTCGACGCGCTCGTCGTGCGCTGCACGCACTTCGTCGCGATCGGCACGAGCGGCCTCGTGTGGCCGGTCGCGGGGCTGCTCGCGACCGCGCGCGAGCACGGCGCAACGACCGTCGTGATGGCGCTCGAGGCGCCGGAGAACCTCGTGCGGGGCGACGTGTTCCTCTCCGGCCGCGCGGCGGAGATCGTGCCGGCTTGGACCGAGGCGTTCTTGCGCGAGATCGACTGATCGGGCGAGCACCGTCGCGCGCGGGAAGCGGCATGCGGGATCGCGTGGGAGCGCGCCTCGACCCGCCGGCGGAGTCGTCGCGGACTTTCTATGCGGGCGCGGCCGTTCGAAGGGTGCGAGCGTGCGAGCGTCGGACGCGGCGTCCTGCAGAATGCCTCTCGCTCCGCGCGCACGCGCCGTCCGTCGCCCGTCCCGTGCACGCGAGTTCGCTCTGCATGAGTCCGAACACGCCCTTCGACGGCGCCCTCGTGGTCCGCATGATCGAGGCCGCCCCGAACCCCATGCTGCTCGTCGCGTCGGACGGCCGCATCGAGTTCGTGAATGCCGAGTTCGAGCGCTTCTTCGGCTACACGCGCGACGAACTGCTCGGCACGCCGGTGGAACGCCTCGTTCCCGACTACGTCCGGGCGCAACATCCAGCGCTGCGCGACGGCTTCTTCCGCGATCCGATGACGCTCCGGATCGGCGCCGGCCGCGATTTCGTCGGCCGTCGCAAGGACGGCAGCGAGGTCGCCTTCGAGATCGGCCTCGCGCCCGTGCGGACGGAGCGCGGGCTCCACGCGCTCGCCGCGCTCGTCGACCTGACGCGGCGGCGCTCGGTCGAGCTCGCACTTCGTGAGAGCGAGGCGCGCTTCCGCTCGATGGCGGACTCCGCACCCGTGCTCTTGTGGGTCGCAGGCAAGGACATGGGCTGCACGTTCTTCAATCGTCCGTGGCTCGAGTTCCGCGGTCGGACCCTGGCCGAGGAGCAGGGCCACGGTTGGGCGGACGGCGTGCACCCGGAGGATCGCGAACGGTGCTTCGACACGTACGCGCGCTGCTTCGAGGAGCGAGTCCCGTTCACGATGCAGTACCGGCTCCTGCGACACGACGGCGAGTACCGCTGGCTCCACGACGCGGGCACGCCGCGCTTCGACACCGACGGCGGCTTCGCGGGCTTCATCGGCTCGTGCATCGACGTCACGGAGTCGAAGCGTCTCGCGGACGAGCTGCAGTCCCTGAACCAGGAGCTCGAGCTGCGCGTCCGGTTGCGCACGGCGGAGCTCCTCGAGGCGAATCGCGAGCTCGAAGCCTTCTGCCGCTCCGTCTCGCACGACTTGCGCGCGCCCCTGCGGCACATCACGGGCTTCGCCGGCTACCTGCTCGAGGAGCCCGCGGTGCGCGACAGCGCCGAAGCGCGCCGCCTGGCCGAGGTCATCGAGCGCTCGAGCCGCAAGCTCGGTCTCCTGATCGACGACTTGCTCGCGTTCTCCCGCATGGGGCGCGTGGAGCTCGCGCGGCGGCGCGTGGCGTTGAAGGACGTCCTCGACGAGGTGCTCGCGGATCTCACGCCCGAGGTCGAGGGGCGCGCGGTCGAGTGGACGATCTCCCAGCTCCCCGAGGTGTGGGGCGATCCCGCGCTGCTGCGGCAGGTGCTCGCCAACCTGCTCGGGAACGCGCTGAAGTACACGCGTCCGCGCGACGTCGCGCGGATCGCGGTCGAGTCGGAGATGGTCGACTCCGAAGTCGTCGTGCGCGTGCGCGACAACGGCGTCGGCTTCGAGTCCGCCCATGCGGGGCGCCTCTTCCAGGTCTTCGAGCGCTTGCACGGCGAGGCCGAGTTCGAGGGCACCGGCGTCGGACTCGCGAGCGTGAAGCGCATCGTCGAGCGCCACGGCGGTCGGGTCTGGGCCGAAGCGGAGCTCGGCCAGGGGGCCTGCTTCTCCGTTTCGCTCCCGCGCGAGTCGGACGGGAGGATGGGGGGAGCGGCATGAACCGGCTCAAGCGGATCCTGCTCGTCGAGGACAGCGAACTCGACATCGAGATGACCCTGCGCGCGCTCGCTGGACATCGGCTCGCGAACGAGGTCGCCGTAGCGCGCGACGGCGTGGAGGCGCTCGATTACCTCCTGCGGCGCGGCGCGCACGCGGGCCGCGCCGAGGGGCACCCGGTCGTGATCCTGCTCGACAACAAGATGCCGCGCATGAGCGGGCTCGAGCTGCTCGCGATCCTGAGCGCCGACGACGAGCTGAGGCACATCCCGGTCGTGATGCTCACGTCGTCGCGCGAGGAAGGGGACCTCGTCAAGAGCTACGCGCTCGGCGCGAACGCCTACGTCGTGAAGCCGGTCGAGTTCCAGGCGTTCGTCGCGGCGGTCCAGGAGCTCTGTCTCTTCTGGGGGCTCCTCAACACGCCTCCGCCGGGCTCGGTGCGCTCGCTCTGATCGGTCAGCGACGTCGTCCGCGCAATGCCGCGGCGTCGGCCGCTGCCTGGCGCGCGACGCGCGAGCACATCAAGTCGCAGAGCTGGAAGACGGCTTCGTCCGAGACGGAGTAGTAGACCGTCGTGCCTTCCTTGCGGCGCGCGAGGAAGCCGGCCTCGGCGAGCACGGCGAGGTGCTTGCTCGTGTTCGCCTGCGACATCTCCGTCGCGCGCACGAGCTCGCCGACGTTCTTCTCGCCGGCGAGCAACGACTGGAGCAACGTGAGCCGCGCGGGCTCGGCGAGCACGCGGAACTGCGCCGCCACGGCCGCGAGCATGCTCGGTGTCATCGGGTTCGTCTTCCGTCCCATGCGTTCAGCGCTTCGGGGGCTCCGCGGGCCCCGTCGCCGCGGGGAGTTCCGCGTGCGCGGCCCATTCCTTCCACGAACCATCGTACCAGCGCACGTCCTCGTACCCGAGCAGGTAGCGCAGCGTGAACCACGCCTGCGCCGCCTGGTGACCCGTGCGGCACGTGACGATCACCGGCGCCTTCGGGTCGAGGCCGAGCGCCGCGTACTCCGCGCGCAGCGTCTCGAGCGGCTTCCAGAAGAGCCCCGCGTCCGCCTGGACGACGTCCAGCGTGTACGGACGGTTCGACGAGCCGGGGACATGGCCCGCGCGCGCCTCGGTCGACACCTCGCCGCGGAACGCGTCGGCTGGACGCACGTCGAGGATCGGCAGCGTCCGCGCCTCGCTCGCCGCGCGCACGTCGGCGAGCCGCGCCTCGACGACGCCGGACGCGGCCTTCGGGTCGTACGCGACGGGCGCGGGCTTCGGCGCGTCGGTCGCGAGCGCGCGGCCTTCGGCCTTCCACGCGGAGAGCCCGCCTTCGAGCACCGCGAGCCGCGCGTGTCCGAGGCTCACGAGCGCGAGCGCGAAGTGCGTCGGGTCCTGCAGCTTCTCGTTCCCGTACGCGACGACCTCCGTATCGGGCCCGATGCCGAGCGCGCCGATCACCGCCGCGAGCTGGTCGCGGGGGAGGAGCTCCTCCGGGACGCCGTCGCGCGTCGCGCGCAGCGCCTTCACGGGCACGTGGAGCGCGCCGGGGAGGTGGCCCGCGGCGTAGTCCTCCGGCTTTTCGCGCGCGTCGACGAGCACGATGGCGGCGCCGCGGCGCGCGACCCAGGCCGTCGAGACGACGGTCGGGCGCTCGAGCCGTTCGGGATCCGTCGCGAGGCGCGCGAACGCGGGGCGCGCTTCTGGCGCGTCCGCCTTCGCGGGCGCCGACTGCGCGGCCGGGGCCTGCAGCGCGTCCGCCGCGGCGCGGGCCGAAAGCTCGTCGGACGTCCGCGCCTCGCCGTTGGGCTCGTCCGACGGACCAGCGGGTCTGCCGAGCACGAGTTCGGCCAGCCGGACGAAGCGCGCGCTCGCTCCCGCGTCCGCACCGACGACGCCGCGCAAGGACGACGGCGTGAGCTCGTCGCGCACGAAGCCGTCCAGGCCGTCCGTGAGCACGCGCACGTTCGAACGTCCCTCGCGCGCGAGCTCGACCCACGCCTGCGCGGGGTGCGTCATGCCGTTCGAGCACAGGACGACCGTGCGGTCCGTGTGCGCGTCGAGCACCGCACGGCCGCGCTCGCCGAGGAGCTCGGGGACGTCCAGGTGGACGGCGCCGGGCAGGTGGAACGCGTCGAACTCGGCCGCGGGCCGCACGTCGACGACGAGCACCTCGTCCGGCGCGTCGAGCAGGAGCCGCGCGAGCTCCGCGGTCGAGACGTGGTCGGCGCCCGACTCGACCGCGGCCGGCCAGGCGAGCGGCGCCGCGGGCGAGGTCCGCGGCAGCGCCGCGAGCGCGAGGACGAGGGCGAGGCCCATGGCGCCGAGCGCCGTCGATTGCGGGAGCAGGTTCGTGTTCATGACTGCGGGTGAGCGTTGCGGATCGAGAGCTTGTGCGCGCCGGCGAACGCGCCGAGCGCGAGCACGAGGACGAGCGCCACCGTGACGCCCGTCGAGAGGTGGAGCCATTCGGGCAGCGCGACGATGCCGCACGCGCCGAGCTCCTGGAGCGGAGCCACGACGGGCCAGAGCGCGGCGTAGACGAGGCTGCCGCCCATCGCGCCGCCGAGGAAGACGAGCGCGTCGAGCTTGCCCGAAGCGGCGCCGACGAGCGCCGTGCCCGGGCACCAGCCGCCGGTGACGAAGCCCGCGCCGAAGAGGAGCCCGCCGGTGATCTGCGCCGCGAGGCGCGTCTCCATGCGGTAGACCGACGACGCGTCGATCCAGCCCCCGGCGTCGAGCACCCACAGGCCGATCGCTGCGGTGACGAGCGCGCTGAACATGACCTGCAGCACCGCGAAGTCGCGCAGGTAGAAGATGCCCGCGAGCTTGCGGCTCGAGCCGAAGCCCGCGCGTTCGAGCCAGAAGCCGAACGCGAGGCCGATCGCGAGCGCGAGCGCGAAGCCGAGCGGCGTGTCGAGCAGACCTTGCTGGTAGAGGTTCACGACGTCCACTCCTTGCGCACGAGCGGCGCGACGAGGAAGCCGCCCGCGAAGACGGCGACGAGGAAGGCCCACGAGCCCGCGAGGAGGAGCGCGCCGCCCGAGAGCGCCTGGCCCGACGTGCACCCGCCCGCCATGCGCGCGGCAAAACCCGCAAGGAGGCCGCCCGCGAGCGCGAAGACGAGCCGCGCGCGTGGCGCGATCCGGGGACCGCGCTCGACCGTCGCGCGCACGCGGCGCGCGAAGAGCGCGGACGCGAACCCGCCGAGGAGCGTGCCGATCGACAGGAAGACGAGGTAGTTCGCGAGCGCCGATCCGTCCGCGAACCACGCGCCGAGGTAGCCGTTCGATTCGACGGCTCGGGGTGCGAGCGCGTGCGCGCCCTCGGCCGCGACGCGCGCGAGGCTGCCCGACGCGCCGAGCCCGGTGCCGAGGACGACGAACGCGAGCAGTAGCGTGAGCCCCAGGCCCACGCCGGCGACGTAGGGATTCCAGTAGGGCTGCGCGGGCCGCGGAGCGGGAGCTCCGGCCGGAGTCGTCGGAGCGTCGTCGCGCGAAGGGGAGTTCGTCATAGGGCATACCTCAGCAGCCGGCGCTGCGCGGTTTGGCCGGGGCGGGGGGCGTCGTCGACGGCGGGGCCGACGGAACGTTCGAGGCGGGCGCCGCGGCGGCGCGCGCGCCGACCTCCGCGTCGCGCCAGTAGCGCGCCGTGCCGCCCGCGAGGACGCGCAGGAGCGGCGCGGCGTCGCCGAGGCGCACGTGCAGCGCGCCGGCGACGGCCCAGGCCTGCGTGCCGTCGCGGTCGACGAGCACGACGCGCGTCGTCGCGGGGAGCGCGCGCAGGGCGGCTTCGAGCGCGCCGAGCTCGATCGGGCGCGCGCCGGGCACGTGGTACTCGCGGTGTTGCTCGGCGGGCCGCAGGTCGAAGACGGCGTAGTTGCCGGGCTGGTCGAGGAGCGCGGAACGGAGCGCGAGCGGCTCCATCGGTTCGGGGTAGAGCGCGGAGGTGAGCGCGGCCTGCGCGGGGGACGCCGCGGGGCTCGATGCGTCGGGGGCGTCCGTCCTCCACGCCGGGAGGGCGAGCGGGAGCGCGGCGAGGAGCGGGAGGATGCGGAGTGTGGTGGGGTTCATGGCGCGGTGGGTATCGGCTGAAATGAGAATATAACCATACAGCGATATATCGAGCCGCCACATCCGGCCCAGTGCGTAGGGGCTCGGCGGCCGGGGCGGTCGGATGGCATGCTGTCCGGCATGCACACCGTCGTCGTCCTGAACCAGGACCAGATGGGCCACGGCGATCGGGCCCTCGGTCAGAAGATCCTCGGAACGTTCCTGAAGAAGTCGATCGCGCTCGGCGGCTTCGAGGCGATCGTGCTGTTCAACTCTGGGGTCAAGCTCGTCGCGGAGGACTCGCCCGTGCTGGCGGAGCTCACGCTGCTCGAGGAACGCGGGATCGACCTCGTGCCGTGCGGGACGTGCCTCGCGCACTTCGGCGTCACGCCGAAGGTGGGGAAGGTGTCCGACATGGACACGATCCTGCGCGAGCTCGATCGCGCGGCGAAGGTGATCACGTTGTGATCGAGGCGCGCGAGCCCGTTTTGGCACCGAACGCCGAACCGGCGGGGGCGGCGCGTGCGTGGTGGCGTGAACCGGCAGGCCTCGTCCGGTTCCTCGTGATCGTGCTCGCGACGTTCTCGGGTTCGGTCGGGTGCTGGATCTGGGTCGTGCTCTTGCTCGGGATCGGTGAGCGCGCGGCATTCCAGGCCGATCCGCCGCACCGCCTCGTCGGAGGGCTGCTCCTTCACCCGATGGCGTGGCAGATGGGGGCGTGGTGCGCGGTCTGGCTCGCGCTCCCCGCCGTAGCCTGCCTCTGGAACCGCCGGCTCCTCCCCGCGCTGCTCTTCGTGCTCGCGATCGGCTTCGGCGTCGCGACCGGAGGCGTGGTTGGCGTGTGGCTCGGCGACGGCCTCGGCGTGCTGGCCGCGGCGCTGCCGATGACGATGCTCGCGGTCCTGTTGGCGCTCCTCGTCGTGCGCTTCGTCCCGAGCCGGTGGTGGACGCGGCCGGAGGCGCCCGACGCGCCGCGTGCGGGCGTTCCGCGCGGCGTCAATGGGAGCGGAACGCCCGCTCGAAGAGGCGCCGCACGGAGTCATCGGTAGCGATCGTCGCGAGCTCCTCGGGCCAGAACCAGCGCAGTGCGATCGACTCGTCGCTGAGCACCTCGCGCGCGCCCGCCGGCGCGTGCACGACGAAGCGCGTGTCGAGGTGCAGGTGCTCGGGCTCGTCCTTGCGCGCCGGTATCACGTGCACGTCGACGTCGATCGGCACGGGGTCGATCGCGAGGCCATCGATGCCGCTTTCCTCGACGCATTCGCGCAGCGCGACGCCCGGAAGGTTCGCGTCGCCGTCGCAGTGTCCGCCGAGCTGGAGCCAGCGGCCGAGCTTCTTGTGGTGGGTGAGGAGCGCGCGCTCGCCCTTCGCATCGAGGACGAGCGCCGACGCCGTCAAGTGCCCGACGAGCAGCGTGCGCTGGTGCGCGTCGTCGGGATGGTCGTCGACGAAGCGCAGCATGCGGTCCCGCTCGGCGCGCTGCGCCTCGCACCACGGTACGTAGCTCTCGAGGATCGCCCGCGAGCGCGCCACCTCGGGCGCGAAGACGAGCTCCTCCGCCGTGTAGAGCCGCGGGCCCTTCATCGCATTCCTCCTTCGCGCAGCGCGTCGACCCCGAGGCCGCGCGTCAGTCGCGCAGGAGCTTCCGGTACTTGCCGGCCTTCGAGACGGCGCCGACGCCGCGCTTCGCGCGGTCCTTCTCGCGCCACTCGTGGTACTCCTCGTAGTCGCCGGGGAAGAAGTGGATCTCGGGGCCCTTCCCGTCTTCCACTTCGCCCTCGAACGACAGGATGTTCGTCGCGACGCGGTTCAGGAAGTAGCGATCGTGGCTGACCACGATCGCGGAGCCCGTGTACTCCTGCAGCGCCTCCTCGAGGACGCGCAGCGTGTCGAGGTCGAGGTCGTTCGTCGGCTCGTCCATCATGATGACGTTGGCCGGCTCGCGCAGCATCTTCGCGAGCAGCACGCGGTTGCGCATCCCGCCCGAGCACTCGCCGAGCAGCTTCTGCTGGTCCTCGCCCTTGAAGTTGAAGCGCGCAACGTACGCGCGGCCGTCGAGCACCTTGCCGCCGTAGGGGATCTGCGGGTTGCCCTCGGTGATGTTGTCGTACACCGACTTCTGGTCGTCGAGGATCGCGCGCGACTGGTCGAGGTAGCGCAGCATCACGGTGCTGCCGATCGTGACGGTGCCCTTGTCGGGCTTCTCCTGCCCGCGGATCATGCGCAAGAGCGTCGTCTTGCCCATCCCGTTCGCGCCGACGACGCCGAGGATCGAGCCCGGCTTCATCTCGAACGAGAGGTCGTTGATCAGCGTGCGGCCGCCGTAGCCCTTCGTGACGTGGTCGAACAGGATGACCTTGTCGCCGAGGCGCGGTCCCGGCGGGATGCGCAGCTCGACCATGTCGACGGCGGCGTCCGCCTTCTCCTCGAGGAGCTGCTTGTAGCGCTCCATGCGCGACTTCGAGCGCTTGCGGCGCGCGGACGGCGACTGGCCGAGCCACTCGCGCTCGCGGTCGATCGTCTTCTCGCGGTCGACTTCCTTGGCGGCGCGCTCCTGGTTGATCTTCGCCTTCGCGGCGAGGTAGTCGGAGTAGTTGCCCTTGTAGGGGATCCCACGCCCGCGCTCGACCTCGAGCATCCAGCTGACGACGTTGTCGAGGAAGTACCGGTCGTGCGTGATCAGGATCACGGCGCCGTGGTACTCCTTCAGGTGGTGCTCGAGCCACTCGACCGTGTCGGCGTCGAGGTGGTTCGTCGGCTCGTCGAGGAGCAGCATGTCGGGGTGCGACATGAGCAGCTTCGCGAGCGCCACGCGACGGCGCTCGCCGCCCGAGAGCTTCTTCACGTCCGCGTCCATCGGCGGCAGCTTGAGCGCCTCCGCGGCCTGCTCGAGGCGGCTGTCGAGCTCCCAGATCTCCTTGTGCTCCATGAGCTCGGAGAGGTGCATGAACTCGTCGCCCATGTCGCCGGCTTCGGCGAGCTCGTTGTAGCGCTTCTCGATCTCGAGCAAGGGCTTGACGGCCTCGCGGAGGTTGCCGAGCACGTCGAGCTCCTCGTTCAACGGCGGCTCCTGCGCGAGGTAGCCGATCGAGAGGTCGCCGACGGGCTTCGCCGTGCCCTCGAACTGCTTGTCGACGCCCGCGAGGATGCGCAGGAGCGTCGACTTGCCGGCGCCGTTCGCGCCGATGACGCCGATCTTGGCGCCTTCGAGGAAGGCGAGCGTGATGCCCTTCAGCACTTCGCGCTGGCCGAAGTACTTCTTCAGGTCCTGGAGCTGGTAGATGATCTTGTCGGCCATGGGAGGGCGAACAGGATAGCGTCGCGCCCGCGGCGCGGCCATCGGGCACGCGGCCCGGGAGCCGGATCCGCGGCGCGGGGAGCGCGGTCGGACGCGCGGTCTCGCGGGGCCTCCGCTCGATCGCGGTGCGCGTCGCGGTATCGTGCGCGCCACGTCCCCCCGGAGAGTCCTGCATGCTCACGCGTTCCGCCGTCCTCCTCCTCGCCCTGTCCGCCTGCGCTCGACCGGAGCCGTCCGCGCCGCCGAGCGCCGCGCGAGCCGAGCCCGCGCCGACCGATGTCGCGCCGCGCGGGCCCGCGCTGCGCCTCCCGCGCTTCGTGTCGGACCACATGGTGCTCCAGCGCGATTGCGACGCGCGCGTCTGGGGCTGGAGCGCGCCGGGCACGTCCGTCGAGATCGCGCCGAGCTGGACGCGCGAGGTCGTCCGGACGACGACGCGGGCGGACGGGGGCTGGACCGCGAGCCTGAAGACGCCCCCCGCGGGCGGGCCGTTCACGCTCGAGGTGCGCTCGAACGGCGAGACGAAGCGCGTCGCCGACGTGCTCGTCGGCGAGGTGTGGCTCGGCTCGGGCCAATCCAACATGGAGATGTGGGTCGGCGACGTCGCCGGCGGCTACGGCGGCGTGAAGGACTGGCAGGCGGAGGTCGCGAAGGCGGACCTGCCGCGCGTGCGCCTCTTCGACGTCGCGAACCGGATCTCCGCGCGCGCCGAGGACGACGCCGAAGGTGCGTGGAAGGTCGCGACGCCCGACGCGGTCGCGCGCTTCTCCGCGACCGCGTTCTTCTTCGGCCGGAAGCTGCACGAGGAGCTCGGCGTCCCGATCGGCCTCGTCACCGCCGACTGGGGCGGCACGCCGGCGGAAGCGTGGATGTCGGAAGAGGCGATCGAGCACCACGGCGGCTTCGCGGACGCGCTCGCGCGCGTGAAGCGCGAGCGCGAGCACGCGGGCGAGCTCGAGGTGGAAGCGCGGCGCGCGCAGGACGCGTGGTGGGCGAAGCTCGACGCGCGCGAGCCCGTGAGCTCGCTCTCGAGCGCGAAGCCCGCGGCGTGGCGCGCGACGAACGTCCCCGGCGGGTGGGCCGGCGAGCTCGCGGGCTTCGACGGCGTCGCGTGGTATCGCCGCACGGTGTCGATCCCGAGCGCGTGGGTCGGGCTCGAGCTGCTCCTCGAGCTCGGGTCGATCGACGACATGGACACGGCGTTCGTGAACGGCGTCGAGGTCGGGCGGACGCACACGATGGGACACTGGGCGGAGCTGCGGCACTACGTCGTGCCCGCCGCGCTGACCGAGCTCCGCGGGGACGCTCGAGCTCGCGCTCCGCGCCGTCGACACAGGCGGAGGCGGCGGCATGGGCCAGGACGCGCGATTCTGGGAGCTGCGGCCCGCGTCCGTGGCGGCCGGGAAGGGCCTCGCGCTCGCGGGCGCGTGGGAGCTGCGGCCCGGCGCGAGCCTGGCCGAGCTCGGCGCGTTCCCGTCGGCCGACGCGCTCTCACCGTGGATGCCGAGCACGCTCTTCCACGGGATGATCGACCCGCTGCGCGAGGCGACGTTCGCCGGCGTGATCTGGTACCAGGGCGAGGCGAACGTCGGACGTTGGAAGCAGTACCGCACGCTCTTCCCCGCCCTGATCGCGGACTGGCGCGCCGTGTTCCGGCGGAGCGACCTGCCGTTCTACTTCGTGCAGATCGCGCCCTTCCGTTACGACGGGGACCGCGGCGAGGCAGCGCGCTTGCGCGAGGCGCAGCTCCAGGCACTCGCGCTCCCGAACACGGGCGTCGCCGTCACGATGGACGTCGGGGAGAAGCTCGACATCCACCCGAAGGACAAGCAGTCGGTCGGGGAGCGGCTCGCGCGGTGCGCGCTGCGGCGGACGTACGGACGCGGCGACGTCGCGGACCGCGGGCCGAGCTACCGCGCGATCACGGTCGAGGGCGCGTCGATCCGCGTCCACCTCGACGACGCGGAGGGGCTCGAGCTGCGCGCGACGAAGGACGCGCTGTTCGCGCTTGCGGGCGCGGACCGCGTGTTCCACGCGGCGAGCTCGCGAGTCGACGGGACGACGCTCGTCGTGACCGCCGCCGACGTGCCCGCGCCGGTCGCGGTGCGCTACGCGTTCCGCGCGGACGACCTCGGCGCGCTCGTCAACGCCGCCGGGTTGCCGGCGTCGTCGTTCCGCAGCGATGATTGGGAGGAGTGAACGGCGGCCCGGAGGCGCAGCCCATCACCGCGCCCGCGTCCACGCGCGCTTCGCCGGGATCTCCGCCGGCAAGCGCGCGCGGAGCGCTTCCACGATCGCGTCCGCGAACAGCTCCTGTCCGCGGCCGCGGAAGTGGCACACGTCGTAATAGGTCGGCTCCGTGAGATCGCGGAAGAGCAGGGACAGGTCGACGAAGCCGACGCCCTCCGCCGCGAGCCGCTTCCCCGCCTCGCGCAGCATCGGGTAGCCGCGCTTCGCGCCCTTCATCCACGGCTTGGGGCCGTCGGAGCTCGCGCGCTCGGCCTCCGTCAGCGGCTTCGAGCCCTCGTCGTGCAGCGTCGGCTGCAGCACGTGGACGTACGTGATGCCGCGCGCCGCGCACGACGCCGCGAGCGAGCGGGAGTTCTCGAACCACGTGTCGACGAACTGCGGCCACGCCTCGTCTTCCGTCGCCTCGAAGACGGGGCCGCGCGCGGCGCGGGAGGACGTCTGCTCGGCGAGGAAGCGCGCGTACTCGCCCTGCGCCGCGCTCCAGCGCGATTGGATCCGCACCATGCGCTTCACGCCGACGCGGCCCAGGATCGCGCTCGAGAGCTCGCCGCTCGCGAGCAGGCGCTCCGCGGTCTGACTGCCCTCGCGCGCGAGCAGGAGGCACTCGCTCGCGAGCACGAGCTCGCGCGAACGGTCCGAGCGGTCCGCGGCGAGCAGGCCCCACGTGCCCCACATCGGCTGCACGGGGTGCACGTTGCTCTTCCAGTTCCCGTTCGGGATCGCGACCTCGTTGAACCCGTCAATCTCGACCACGGCGTCGGGGCGCCAGCCGAGCGCGAAGAGGTACTCGAGCAGCGTCGCCTGCTGCGGCGCCTTGAACGCGCCGCGGCCTTGGTTGACGAGCTCGACGCGCCGATTGGCGAGGCGCGGGTCGGCGGCGATCGCGGCCCGGATGCGCTCGTGCTGTTCATTCACGGTGAGCGCGCAGACCGAACCGCCGAGGGTCACGACGACGTACGCGTCGTCGTACTCGCCCGCGCGAAAGCGCCGGGCCTTGGCCTCGAGCTCGGCGACGTCCCCCTCGCGATCGACGCCGTAGTAGGGGTGGAGCACGTGCGTGCCCGGCTCCGTCCCAGCCGCCGGCGCGGCGCCCCGCGGATCGGGGAGGCGCGCGTTCATCCCGGTCGCGAGCGCGCGCACGCGCTCCGCGGCGGCTTCGGCGTCCCACGGATCGCCCCGGAGGCGCAGGGCGACGCGCAGTCCCGCTTCGCCGAGCACGAGCGCGACGAGCACGCTCCCGAGGACGATCGCGACCCGTCGCGACGTGCGCGAAGGCGGGCGCGGAGGAGGCGCGGAGGTCGGCATCGTGCGGAGGAGGATACGGGAAGCGGCCGAGGCGTCGATAGCGCGGCGCGCGCCGCGCGCGCCCGATGGGCGGAGCGGGTAGATCGTCCCGCGCCGCGCGAGTATCGTCTTCCGCCATGACGACCACCGCGAACGCCTCCACGAACGACGTGCTCAAGGAACTCGGCATCGACCCCGTCCACAGCGGTGCCTACGCCGGACGCTGGCTCAAGACCTCGGGTCCCGAGCTCGTGAGCACGAACCCCGCGACGGGCGAGGTGCTCGGGCGCGTGAAGCAGGCCTCCGCGAAGGAGTACGAGGCGTGCGTCGCCGCGGCGCAGGACGCGTTCTCGCGCTGGCGTTCGGTGCCCGCTCCGCGGCGCGGCGAGATCGTGCGGCAGATCGGGAACGAGCTGCGCGCGAAGAAGGAGCCGCTCGGGAAGCTCGTGACGATGGAGGTCGGGAAGATCCTCCAGGAAGGCCTCGGCGAAGTGCAGGAGGCGATCGACATCGCGGACTTCGCGGTGGGGCAGTCGCGCATGCTCTACGGCCTCACGATGCCGAGCGAGCGCCCCGGCCACGCGATGCGCGAGCAGTGGCACCCGCTCGGCGTCGTCGGCGTCGTGACGGCGTTCAACTTCCCCGCGGCCGTGTGGGCGTGGAACTCGATGCTCGCGTTCGTGTGCGGCGACGCGTGCGTGTGGAAGCCGTCGCCGAAAGCGCCGTTGACCGCGATCGCGATGACGAACGCGTGCCGCGGTGTGCTCGAGCGCGAGGGCTTCGGCGCGCTCGCGTCCTTGTGCATCGGGACGAACGAGGACGTCGCGCAGCGGCTCGTCGACGACCCGCGACTGCCGCTCGTGTCGTTCACGGGCTCGTCGGAAGTCGGGAAGCACGTCGCGTCGCGCCTGGGCGCGCGCTTCGCGAAGTCGATCCTCGAGTGCGGCGGCAACAACGCGATCGTCGTGATGGACGACGCGGACCTCGATATGGCGCTGCGCTCGATCGTGTTCGGCTCCGTGGGCACAGCGGGCCAGCGCTGCACGACGACGCGGCGCGTGCTCGTGCACGAGAAGGTCGCCGGTGAGTTGGAGAAGCGCCTCGTGAAGGCCTACTCGGGCATCGCGATCGGCGACCCGATGAAGAAGGGCACGCTGTGCGGCCCGCTCGTCGACCAGGTCGCGGTCGACAACATGCAGGCGGCGCTCACGCTCGCGCAGAAGGAGGGCGGCAAGGTCGTCTACGGCGGCGAGGTGCTGTCGCTCCCGGGCAAGCTGAAGAAGGGCCACTTCGTGCGGCCGGCGATCGTGCGCGCGAAGAACGAGTGGCCGATCGTGCAGGAAGAGACCTTCGCGCCGATCCTGTACGTGATCCGCGTGAAGGACGTCGACGACGCGATCGCGAAGCACAACGGCGTGCCGCAGGGACTGTCGTCGTCGATCTTCACGCTGAACGTGCGTGACGCCGAGCGCTTCCTCTCCGCGGTCGGCAGCGACTGCGGCATCGCGAACGTGAACATCGGCACGAGCGGCGCCGAGATCGGCGGTGCCTTCGGCGGCGAGAAGGACACGGGCGGCGGCCGCGAGTCGGGCAGCGACGCGTGGAAGGCGTACATGCGCCGCCAGACGAACACGGTCAACTGGTCGAAGGAACTGCCGCTCGCGCAGGGGATCCAGTTCGGATGAGTGCTCGCAAGCAAACCGCGCGTTCGAAGTCGAAGCCCCTGCGCTACCTCGTCGTCGTCGAGCGGACGCGCGCGGGCTTCTCCGCGCGCGCGCCCGACCTGCCCAAGGTCGTCGCGCGCGGGAAGACGCGCGACGCCGTGCTCCGCGCGATGGCGGAGGGGATCGCGCAGCACCTGGAGACGCTGCGCGGGAAGCAACGCCCGCTGCCGAAGCCGACGGCGGACGCGCTGTACCTCGAGGTCGTGACGGGCTGAGCGGTGCACGAGATGCGCTACGAATCGATCAGGTAGCGCGTCGATCAGGCGGCCGTCGTGCGGTCCCAGGGGCAATCCGGAGAGCGCGCCGGGTAGCCTTCGTGCGACCTCAGCGCGTCCGGTCGTTCGACGCAGACTCGGGCTGCCTCTCCGCCTCGACACGACTCCAGATCTGCCAGCAGTCGGGGTCCGGGGAACCACCACCGAAGATGTTCAATTCGGGGCCCCAGTAGTCGGTCAGGTAGAAAGTGGCCTCTCGATCCACCACGTGGATCGACGGCCAGTCCTGGAAGTAGAAGGGCCGAAGCACGAGCCACGGTCCGTCCAACGTCCATCGACCGTCTTGCTCGTGCATCGACGCGCGATCCTTGCTCCGCGTGCGCTGTTGAAACGTTCCATCAGCGCGGAACTCGACTTGGTCACCGGTGTAGCCGTAGCTCCAGGTCCCGAGCACGTGCTCGGCTCGAACCGTTGCCGTGGTGGGTTTCGGGCGACCGAGATGGCTG
Source organism: Planctomycetota bacterium (assembly GCA_016714045.1). GTDB lineage: Bacteria > Planctomycetota > UBA1135 > UBA1135 > JADJNY01. Next base: position 36,769 of record JADJNY010000007.1, read on the forward strand.
CATCCGTCGATGCAGCCGGTGAGCGAGCTCGCAGCTGCAACGCTAGCGGCTGCGAGGAGCCATGCACGCCGCGAGGCCGTTCGGTGGAAGAGGATCGACATCCGCGACCGAGCGTAGCTCGGTCGCCGGCCACCAGCCACTCGACGCGAACAAGGCTGCATGGGAGATCGCTCCGCGCCGAGTCCCGAGAGGACTTCGACTCGCGCCGCTTCCAGGAGCGTGGCCCACTCGGTCGACGCACGCCAACAACCCTTCTCATCCATGCCGGTCGGCTGCATGCAGCCCGCCCGCCCTGTCATAATCACCCATCGCGTGGCGGATTTTGACAGCCCGCGGGAGCGAGTCCCACAAGCACGGGACCGCATGGGCTCTTGACCCGCCACAGCACGTTCGCGCCGCCGCGTTTTCACCGCCGCCGCGCGCGGGTACCGTGTCGGGATGCACGCTCGCCTCACCGAACTCGTCCGCGAACTGATCGCCGCTGGCGTCGAGCCGTCCTCGCCGCAGGACCACGGGTCCGTGTTGCATCAGCTCGCGGCGGCGCTCGGGTCGACGGAGACGGAGGCGGGGGAGGTGCTCGAGCTCCTCGAGCACGCGTATCCGTCCGTGCGCGCTGCTGCGCTGCGCGCGTGCGTCTTGCGCGGCGACGCGGAGCTCGTCCGCGCGGCGCTCGAGCGTGCGTCGGACCGCCACGAGTACGTCCGCTACACGCTCGCGACGCTGCTCGCGAAGGATGCGACGCTCGGCTCGGACGAGCTCGTCCGAGAGCTCTGCGTCGATCCCGCCTGGCGCGTGCGCGAGGCGGCGGTGCGCGCTGCATCCTCGCGGCCTGCCTGCGTCGCGTTCGCGCTCGAGCGCATGAAGCACGACTCCGACTACGACGTCCAGGTCGCCGCGCAGGAGGCGCTCTCCACGGCCCACGCGAAGGTCGACCTCGACGCGTTGATCGGCGAGCTCGCGCACCCGATGGTCAGCTGGCGCGTTGCACAGCGCATCGCCGCGCTGCTCGACAAGAAGCTCGCGGGCGGCTGGCCGTCCGGCGTGCCGGAGCCCGCGGTCGCGACGTGCGAGCGCGCGCGCGAACGCCTGAAGGAGCGCGGGCCCGAGGACTTCCCCGTGCTCGAGACGTTCCTCGAGCTCCGCATCGGCGTGCCGTCGGAGTCGGACGTCGCGTCGGCCGAGCCCGCCGCCGAACCCGAGAAGTTGCGCGCGTTCGGCCTCGACCTATGTGACGAAGCGCGCGCCGGCCGGATCCCGCGCGCGCACGGCGTCGACGGCCCCGTCGCGACGCTGCTGGAACGCCTCGCGGGCAAGGGCGCGCGCACGTCCGTGCTCGTCGGCGAGAGCGGCGTCGGCAAGACGGCGCTCGTGCACGAGCTCGCGCACCGCCTCGCAGCACGCGACGAGGGCTGGGTCGTGCTGCGCGTCGCACCGTCGGATCTCCTCGCGGGCACGAAGTACCTCGGCGAATGGCAGACGCGCGTGCGCGACCTCGTGGCGCTCGCGCGCGCGCCGCGCAAGGTCGTGCTCTACGTCCCGAACGCGCACGAGCTCGCGATGGGGGGGCGCTCCGAGGACAGCGACCTCAACATGGCGTCGATGCTGGCGCCCGAGCTCGAGACCGGCTCGGTCGCGCTCCTCGGCGAGAGCACGCCCGAGGGCTACCGCGGCAGCCTCGGCAAGAGCGCTGCGCTCGCGCGCGTCTTCGCCGCGGTGCAGGTGCGCCCGTCGGACAAGCGGGAGACGCTCTCGATCCTGGAGGCGATCGCGCTCGAGCACGGCGTCGTGCCCGAGCGCGCGACGATCGCGGCGTTGAACGAGGCCGCCGAGACCTATTTCCAGAGCGTCGCGCAGCCCGGACGCGGAGCGGCGCTCCTGCGCGCCGTGCTGGAGCGCACGGGGAGCGCGGGCTTCGGCCAGCGCGACGTGCTCGAAGCGGTCTCGAAGGTCACGGGCATCCCGGTCGACTTCCTCGACGACGCCGTTCCGCTCGACCTGGAGCGCGTGCGCGCCTTCCTCGAGGCGCGCGTGATGGGACAGGGGGAAGCGGTCGAGACCGTGCTCGACCTCGTGACGCTGATCAAGGCCGGACTGCAGGACCCGAACAAGCCGATGGGCGTGCTGCTCTTCGTCGGTCCGACCGGCGTCGGGAAGACGGAGCTCGCGCGCGCGCTCGCGGAGCACCTGTTCGGCGATCCCGCGCGCCTCCTGCGCTTCGACATGAGCGAGTACGCGACGCCCGAGGCGTTCGAGCGCCTGATCGGCGGCGCGCATCGCCCCGGCATCCTGACGAGCGCCGTGCGGGAGCACCCGTTCTCCGTCGTGCTGCTCGACGAGATCGAGAAGGCCCACCTCAACGTGTTCGACATGTGCCTGCAGGTCTTCGACGCGGGACGCCTGACGGACGGCGCGGGCCGTACGACGAGCTTCCGCGGCACGATCGTGATCCTGACGTCGAACGTGGGCTCGGCGGTTCCGACCGAGGCGCGCCTCGGCTTCGGTGGCGCTCCGCCGCCGCCGCCGGACAAGGAGGCCGTTCTGCGCGAACTGCGGCGTTCGTTCCGGCCGGAGTTCCTCGCGCGCATCGACCGCATCGTCAACTTCCAGCCGCTCGCGCTCGAGACCGCCGAGCGCATCGTGCGGCGGGAGCTCGGCAACGTGCTCGACCGCGGCGGGATCGCGCGCCGCGGCGTCGCCGTCGACGTCGACCCGGGCCTCGTCGAGCTCCTGCTCGCGGAGGGGTACTCGCCCGCGCTCGGCGCGCGTCCGCTGAAGCGCACGATCGAACGGCTCGTGCTCCTGCCGCTCGCGCGCCTCTTCGCGCGCGGCGCCGTGCCGGCGAACGAGATGGTCGCGCTGCGCGCGCAGGACGGTCGCGTCGTCGCGGAGCTCGTGGTGGGCGAGGCCGCCGACGCCGCGGCCGCTCCGCGGGCCGTCTCGGCCGGGCTCGAGGACGCGCGACGGCGCGCCGTGCGTCTCGCCGCGGCGGCGGAGGAGCTGCAGCACCGCTCCGCCGCCTGGCGGACTCGACGCGGCGAACTCGTCGTGTGCACGCAGGCGCCGTCGTTCTGGGACGAGCGCGGGGAAGCGCTGCTCGTGCTCGACGAACTGCACCGCATCGACGCGGTGCTGCCGGCGCTCGACGTGTTCGAGGGCCACGCGCGCGGGTTCGCCGAACACGCGCTGCGGCACCACGACAAACGCGAGCTGCCGCGGCTCGCCGCGCGCTGCGAGGAGCTCGAACTCGACGAGCGCCGCCTCGCGCACCTCGTCGCCTTGGACAGCGCGCGGGAGCTCGGCGACGCCGTGGTCGTGCTGCGCCTCGTGAAGCCGCGCACGTCGGCGCTGCGTTCGATCGAGCAGCTCGCGCGGGCGTACTCGGCTTGGGCGGAGTCGCGCGGGTTCGAATCGACGGTGGTCGACGATCGCCACGGAGCGGACGCGGGCGAGGACGCGCTCGCGCTCTTCGTCTCCGGCGCGGGCGCGCACGCCCTGCTCGCCGGGGAGACGGGGCTGCACACCTTCGTCCGGCGCGGAGAGCAGCGCCACGGTCCGCGGCGCGAGGAGCGCGACGTCGTCGCCGTCGAGGTGCTGCGCGTTCCGCCCGAGACCGCGTGGCCCGCGGCGGGCGAGCTCGCGTGCGACGTGCGCGCCCTGCGCGACGCGCGCGGGCGCCTCGCGAACGTCCCGTTGTGCGAGGTGCGGTTCGTCCACCGGAAGTCGCGCGCGTCCGTCGTGGCGTGGTGTCCGGCGCACGCCGACGAGGCCGAAGAGCGCGCGCTCCCGCTCGTCGCCGCGCGGCTCGCGCGCCCGGCGCCGGCGAACCCGCGGCTCGTCCGGCGCTACACGACCGGCGCGAACCCGGAGGTGCGCGACCGGCGCACGGGCCACGCGAGCCCGCGCGTGGCGCGCGTGCTCGCGGGCGAGCTCGACGAGTTCCTCGTCTGGGCGCGCGCCGCCGACGGACGTTGAGCGCGCGCGGTCGTCGGCGCGAGCGGAGCGCGGCACGGATCCGTACCACCGAGCCGCCGCGCCGTTGCACCGAGCCGCCGCGCCGTTGCACTGGGCGCGCCGTGCCGCTCAGCCCGACCGGAGCGGCGCGTCCTCGGCGCGGAGCCGCTCGACCAGCGGCCGCGTGACGCCCGTCCAGCCGTAGCGCGCGAGCACGAGCTCGCGTCCGTGTCGCGCGAACTCCCGCGCGCGGCGCTCGTCACGGACGAGCGCCGCGATCGCGTCCGCGAAGGGGACGGCGTCGTCGGCGAGCTCGACGTCGTGGCCGTGCGTGACGGCAAGGCCCTCCGCGCCGACCGTCGTCGACACGACCGGGAGCCCGAGCGACAGCGCGTCGAGGATCTTGAGCCGCGTTCCGCCGCCGATGCGCAGCGGGCAGACGAACACGGACGCGCCGCGCATGTGCGGCCGGACGTCGTCGACGTAGCCGGTGAATTCGATCGAGCCGTCTCTCGCGCGCGCGAGCAGGTCCGCCGGCGGATCCTTGCCGACGACGCGGAAGCGCACGCCGGGGACGCGCTCGCAGAGCTTCGGCAGCACCTCGTCGAGGAACCACCGCACGCCGTCCGCGTTCGGTGCGTAGCCCATCGCGCCGGTGAAGACGACGAGCGGCGGCTCCGCGCGCTCGGCGACCGGATCCGCGGGGGGCGTGAAGTAGTCGGTGTCGACGCCGTTCGGCACGACGAGCGCCTTTTCGACGCCCCACGTGCGGAGGAGCGCGCGCTCGAGGTCCGAGCACACGCACACGAGGTCCATCTGCTTCATGATCGCGCGCTCGAAACCGTTCATCTTCATCCACTGCAGGTGGAGGAAGCCCTTCGCGAGCGGGTTCCGCGCCGTCTCGTGGAACCGCTCGTACATCGTCGTCAGCACGTTGTGCGTGTCGAACACGCAGCGCACGCGCGAACGCAGCGAGCCGAGGCGTTCGACGTACTGCGCGGTGTCGAGGTGGTTGAAGTGGACGCCCAACACGCCGCCGGCCTCGATCCGGCGCTTCAAGGCGCGAAGCATCGCCGACGAGCGGTTCTTGCCCATCGGATGGGGCGCGCGCGTGAACGTCGAGAGCGCCGCCCACGCGGGCGTCTGCCAACGCGGCGCGCGGCGCCCGACGAGCTCGACCTCGACGCCCAGGGCTTCGATCGGCGCGACGCTCGACGGATCCGGCGGCGCGAGCGCGAGCAGCGTCACCGGGAACTCGCGCGCGAGGCAGGCGAGCACGTTGTAGGTCCGCGCCTGGCCGCCGTCGTCGACGGGCCAGGGGAACTTCTCGCTCGCGAACAGGATGCGGCCGGCGCTCATGCGGGGAGGATGGCAGATCGGCCGCGCACGTTCCACGGCCGTAGGGCGGCCCGTGGCGGCGCTCGACCGGAAAGAAGTTCGCGGTCGAGAACGCCTGAACGCGAACCCCGCCGCGGGTGCTGCGCTCCACGGGCGAGTCGCGCAGAATGTTCCGCATGACGGGCGGCCGTGGATCGACGGACAGCAGCGCGCGGCGCGGCGCGCGGGGCTGGCCTTGGAAGCTCGCGGCGCTCGCGGGCGGGGCGCTCGCGGCGTTCGTCGTCGGCGAGGTCGCGGCGCGCGCGCTGTGGGGCGCCCCGATGGCGGAGCGCGAACCGCTGATGGAGGTGCGCGCGAACGCCGAGCGGGGGTTCGAGATGGTCCCCGATACCGTGCACTTCACCTACCTCCACGCGGTGCACGTCAACGGGCTGGGGCTGCGCGGCCCCGAGCACGCGGACGCCGCGCCCGAGGACGCGCGCGTGCTCGTCCTCGGCGACAGCCTCGTGTACGGCCAGGGCGTGGGTGAGGACGAGACGCTCCCGAGTGCCCTCGAACGCGCGCTCTCCGCGCGCGCCGGTGCCGAGCGACGTCGCGCGCGCGTGTGGAACGGCGGCGTTCGCTCCTACAACACCGAGCAGGAGCTCGCGCTGCTCGAAGAGCTCCTCCCGCGCGTCCGGCCCGACGTCGTCGTGCTGTGCTGGTTCGCGAACGACCTCGATCGGGTCGACGTCCAGGGAATGGCGCGCCGGCTCGAAGCGAGCGGTCCGGTCGTGTTCGACTGGAACGCGCCCGCGAGCGACGAGCTCCGGCGGAGCTGGGAGAAGCGCCAGCTCGCGCGTTCGAGCGCCCTCGTGATGAAGCTCCACGACGTCTGGACGGACGTCACGTGGCCCGAGGTCGCGGCGGCGGACGCCGACGCGGCGTGGACGCGCTTCGATGCGTCCCTGGGGCGGCTCGCGGCGCTCGCGCGCGAGCACGACTTCGACGTGCTCGTCTCGGTCGTGCCGCTCGCGGCGCTTGTTGCGGACGATACGGCCGTGGACTCAACGACGCCGCGGGTGCGCGGCGCGTGTGCTGCGCATGGGGTGGCCGTGCTCGAGCTCCTCCCGACGCTGCGCGCACAGCGGAGCGCGGACGGGCGGCGGCACGTGCTGCCCTACGACGGACATTACGACGGCGCCGCCAATGCGGCCATGGGCGAGCAGATCGCCGAGGAGCTCGAGCAGCGCTTCCCGCGGCGTCTCCGAAGGTGAGAAGGGTTTCACGGCGTCATCCTCTGGACGAGCGCGAGCAGCGCGCACTTGTTGTGGAGGTTCTCGAGCGGATTGGCTTCCATCGCGTGCAGGTCGGCGACCCCGAGGGCCTCCTCGGCCTTCGACAGGAAGCGCGGGTCCTGCGTGATGCGGTAGGCGTAGGCGAACGACGACCAGATCTGGTAGTGATCGGCGAACCCGTAGTTGCCGTCGCTCGGGACGTGATCGCAGAACTGCGGCTGCGTGATGTCCGCCGGCCCGACGCCGATCAGCGCCCACGGCCCGTGGTGCGCGTTCGACCAGACCAGGGATCCGATCATCCCGTAGATGGAGCGCCCGAGGACGAGGTTGACCTGCTCCGCGTGCGTCGGGTCGTCCCCGCGGTAGACGCTCTCGCGCATGCCGACGAGCGCGTTCTCGGTGATCGCGGCCTCGATCGACTGGCGGCAGGCGTACTGTCCGCCGAACACATTGCCGAGCGGCGTGTTCTGGATCGTGCCGGAGCAGCTCGATTGCGCGCGCTCGAGCATCGCGATGACTTTGCCGAACCACGGCTTGACGCGCGCGCGCCACTCCGGCGTCTGCGTCGAGTACGCGGTGCACACGGTGTCGAGGCCCCACGCTTCCCCGCGGCCGTAGAACACGCCGTTGCGCGGGTGCTCGTTCACGAAGTTCTGCGCGGCGAAGAGGCTCGTCGGCATGATGGCGCCCCAGAGATCTTGCGGCAGGTCCGTGTACGCGAAGAGGATGCCCTCCGCCTGCGCCCACGCGTCTTCCTTCGCGAGCGCGTCGTTGCCGAGCCAGATCAAGGCCTTCGGCGTGTGCATGTAGCGGACGAGGTGCGCCTGGTCGATCGAGTCGTACGCGAGTAGCGCGCCCTGGTACGCCGGCGCCTTGCCGTTCGCGAGGACCCAGTCGTTCTGGAAGGTGGGCGCGGCCTCGAACCCAAACGGGTCGGACGCCCACAACATCGGCGAGTTGTACCACCACACCGGGAGGTAGTCGCCTTGCGGGCTGCTCACGGCCCAGGTCTCCCAGCGAGTGTGGTTGCCTTCGAGATCGAAGAGCACGTTGTGCTGGCGGTCGGTGTACATGCGATGACGCAGCTGCATCATCCGGTAGCCGTCGCGCGAGGCCGCAGCGGCGCACTCGACGCCTTCGTAGAGGTAGATCTCCTGCCCGCTGACCATGCCCGCTTCGCTGATGCCCCACGGGTGCGCCCAGCCCATTCCGGTGGATTGCGTCGGCCACTCGCCGCTCGAGCCGGTCGCGACCTGCGTCGAGCGGGCGTCGAGCTCCGCCGCGTCCGCCGCGCGTAGACCGTCGAGCCCGACGGCGTCGAGCCACGGCAGCACTTGCCGCTGCGGGAAGTAGCGCGCCGTCGACTCGTTCCACCACGAGAAGAGCTGCATTCCGCCGCCGTTCTCGCCGTCGCGGCAGAACGCGAGGTTCTCTTCGCGGAGGTAGGCGAGCGCGCGCGCCTCGTCCCCCTCGCGGCAGAGCGCGAGGCGGCGTTCGAATTGGCCCTGCTGGTGCAGGACGTGCAGCGTGCCGTCGCCCATCGGCGCGACGATCGGCCAGACGCGACGGTCGCCCTCGTCGTACGGGGCGCCGAAGTACGGGTCGGTGAACGCGTTGAGCACGACCCAGCCCGTCGGCAGCACGAGCTCGAAGTCGGCGAAGTAGAGCTCGATCAGCGGGTCGTCGAGGCTCGTGGTGCCGTCCTTCCCGCTGAACGCGTTGTGCACGCGCAGGTCGAGCGAAACGAACGGCTCGTCCTGCCACTGCGTGAGGTACGCGTGCACGCCGAACGAGTGCGGCAGCGTGCCGGTCTCGCCTTCGACGACGGGTTCGGGTTGGAGGACCGAGTGCGTGGCGCGCTGGTCGGCGCTCACGCCGGTGCGCAGTACGCGCAGCGTGCCGGACTCCGCGCGGGCGTCAGTCCACAGGTCGCTCTGATAAAGGTTGCCGAAGCAGTCGTGCGTGCGCGCCACGAGGTTGCCGGCGCCCGCGAGAAGCGCCGCGACGTCGGGCTCGGGTGCGAACGCGAGCGCGGTGGTGGGCTGGTAGAGGACGGAGTAGTGCACGCGGTCGCCAGCGGAACTCCCCGTCGGGCGTGTGACGCGCCCGAGGATCTCCACGACGTCGGCGCCGTCCTCGTAGCGCGGATAGCGCGTGACGATCTCCGCCTGCGCGGGGAACGCGCCCGCATTGCGGTGGGAGAGCTGGAAGGGTTGCGCGCCATCGAGGCGCGGATACGTGCCTTTCGGCACGGGCACGGTCGCGCGCAGCACGAAGCTCTCGGCTTCCGGCAGCACGACCTCGAGCGATCCCACCGTGTCGCCTTCCGCGAAGACGAGCGCCGGCGGATCGACCATCGCGAACGTGGGCTCCGACGTGCTGCCCCCGCCTCCGCAGGCACCGAGCGCGAAGGCGAGCGCGAGCGCGCTCGTGAACGGAATCGACTTCGTCCCGGCGCGCACGTGGGCGCGACCGGATCCCTTGCCTGCCATGCGGAATCCCTCTGCGCCGGGCGCTGCCACGCCCTGGACGCGGACGGAGCATCGGAGTCCGGGCTCGGGGTTCTTGAGCCGCGCCGAGAATCCGCGTTCGGTGGAATTCGGTTCCGGCCGGCGAGGGCGCTGCTGGCTACAGACGCTGCACGAGCTCGAGCAGCGCCGCGCGGTTCGCGAGGTTGTCGAGGGGATTCTGCTCCAGGCCCGCGCGCAAGGGCTGCCCGAGCATCTCCTGCGCCTTGAGCAGGAACAGCCCGTCGCCCGTCACTTCGTAGCCGTACGCGAACGACGACCAGCATTGGTAAGCGTCCGTGTTGCCCGCGTTCCCGTCCGGCGGGATCGATCCGCAGAACAACGGCAGCGTCGAGTCGTTCGGGCCGACACCCACGAGCGACCAGGGAGCCTGGCCCGCTTGACTCCAGTAGGGACTGGAGATCATGGCGCGGCACGATCGTTCCAACACGCGATTGATCGATTGCGACGCGGACGGGTTCGCGCGGCCGAACACGCTCTCACGCATGCCCACGAGCGCGTGCTCCGCGATCGCCGCCTCGATGGACTGTCGGCAGCGATACTGGCCGTTGAACACGTTGTACAGGAGCGTGGCCTGCATCGTCCCCGTGCAGCTCGACTGTCCGTTCTCGACGAGATTCGCGATCCGTGTCAGCCAGGGTCGAGCGCGCGCACGCCACGCCGGAGTCTTGCGTCGAGTACGCCGCGCACACCGCGTCCAGGCACCAACCCTCGCGACGCCCGAACGCGAAGCCATTGCCGGGTGCGACGCGACGTACGTCTCCGAAGCCGCAGGCCGCTGACGATCGTTCCGTTCCAGATGTCCTGCGGAAGCTCACAGTAGCCGAGACGGAAGGCGTCGGCCTGTGCCCGCAGGTCGTCCTTCGCGAGCGCGTCGTTGCCGAGCCAAACGAGCACCTTGGTGTCGTGCGTGTAGCGGCCCAGGTGGGCTTCGTCGACGGAGCCGAAGGCGAGGAGCGCGGCCTCGTGAGGCGGTTGCTTGGCGTTCGCGGCGACCCAGTCGGACTGGAACGTCGGGGCGGCGCCGAAACCGAAGGGATCCGCGGCCCACAGCATCGGACCGTTGAACCACCAGATCGGCAGGAAGTCGCCGTGGACGGCGTCGTGCTCGGTCCACTGATGCACGGCCGTCGGCAGACCACCGAAATTGAACAGCACGTTGCGCTGTCGATCCGTGTACATGCGGTGCCGGAGCGCAGCCATGCGGTAGCCCGAAGTCGAGCTCGACCACGCCGTGGCGATGCCGTCGAAGAGCCAAATCTCCTCCCCGCCGACCATGCCGCCGTCCGTGTCACCCCAGGGGTGGGCCCAGCCGAGGCCGGGGGAGGTGGCCGGCCACAGGCCGCTCGAACCTTGTTGCAGCTGGGCGAGCCGGGCGGCGAGCGTTGCGTCGTCCGCGGCGCGCAGGGCGGCCGAGTCCTCCCCGGGGAGGTCCGGGAGCCGGCGGCGCTGCGGGAAGTACCGCGCGGTCGACGAGTTCCACCACGACCACAGCTCGTACCCCGCGGCGTTGTCACCGGCGGCGGCGAACCCGAGCCCTTCTTGACGCAGCGAGCTCGCCGCGCGAGCGATCGACACCGCATCGTCGTGCGCGATGGCGAACCGCCGCTCGAACTGGCCCATTTGCGGAAGCAAGTGCAGCTTCCCGTTCGCCAGCGGCGCCACGATCGGCCACACGCGCGCAGACCCCTCGTCGTACGGCGTGCCGAAGAACGGGTCGGGTTCGGCGGAGAGCAACACCCAGTCTCGGGGCAGCTTCAGCTCGAGCCTTCCGAAGTACAGCTTCTGCAGCGGATCGTCCAGTGGGGTCGCCGGGTCCAATCCGCTGAGCGCGTTGTGCACGCGGAGGTCGAGCGCGAGGAAGTTCTCGTCGCGGTACTGCGTCACGTAGGCGTGTACGCCCATCGAGTGCGGAAGCGTGGCCTGCGCGCCCGTGGCGGGGGCGATCGGCGTCAGCACTTGGTGCGTGGCGACCGTCTTGGCTGCGACTCCCGCTCGCAAGCTGCGGAAGCGATCTCCGCCCGGAACGCGGACGTCCTCGTACAGGTCGGCCGCGTAGACGTGGCCGAACGCATCCGTGGAGCGCAAGAGCAACGCGCGCGGCGCCGTGAGCAGAGACCCGGCGAGGGGGCCAGGTTGTGTGTCGAGCGCGCGATGTGCGCGGGTGATGATCCGATACTCGATCCGCGCTCCGGGCACCGCGTTCGCGGGACGGTGCACGCGCGCGAGCACTTCCACCACGTCGGCGCCGTCGTCGTCGACGGGATAGCGGCTGACGATCTCGACCTGGGCCGGGACGAGCGCCCCGTCCGCGTCGACCACGCTGAATGGAGATCCGCCCTGGGCGCGCGGGAAGACGCCGCGCGGGAGCGGTACCGTGCCGTGGAGCACGAACGTGTCGGTGCTCGGCGCGCCGAGTCGCAGCGTCGCGACGTGCGCGCCCTCGGCGACGGACTGCGCCAGCGCGCGGTCGGGGGCCGCGACGGCCGCGAGACCAGCGAGCGCGAACCCGACGAGGGGACGCGCGAATCGAACGACAGCACCGCCGGCGCACGACGCCGTCGGGATCTCACTCCTGCTCATGGGGCTCCTTCGCGAGCTGCCTTCGGGTCGAGCGCGTATCAACCCCTCACGCGCTCCGTCGGCCGACGGCAATGGGGCCCTGTCCTAAGGGAAGTTCGCCGATCGTGGGGGGACAAAGCGGATTATCTGTAGGGAGAACTGGGTAGCGTCCTTCCCCGAACGGCCGCCGGCCGGAGCTCGAGCCCCGGCCGGCGTGCAGCGCTTCAGATCTCGGTTACAGCTTCACGTATTCGAAGTCGAGCGCCTTGTTGTCGAGCCCCTTGGCGGGCGGCGCGATCCAGCTCGCGAACTTGCCGGCCTCGCGCACGGGCTTCATCAGCGACTTGACGAAGGCGCGGTCGGCGTCGGTCGGGAGCCATTCGCCCGCGCGCTTCTGCCACGTCGCTTCGTCCATCGGGTTGCCATCGACGTCGAACCGGCCCGCGGCCCATTCGCCGATCTTGCGGTTGAAGCGGCGGTGGGGGAGACGGAAGCGGAAGTCGACGCCGAGCTTCTCCGTGATGCGGTTCCAGTACTCGATGCCCTTCTCGTTGTCCTTCACGTACTCGTCGCGCAGCACCTCGTTCATCGCGTTGCGCAGCGCGACGTCTTCGCGCTTCACCTTGCCCTCGACGAAGCGATCGACGGAGTAGATCTGGTCGAGCGCCTTGTGCTCCGTGTAGCGGTCCTCGTACGCGCGGCCCTTCAGACCCGCGCCGAAGAAGTTCGCCGAGTTGCTCGACACCTCGGCGCCGTACAGGTCGTTCGACGAGCTGTTCCAGAAGTAGATCCACTTCTGGATGATCTCGAGCGGGATCGCGCCGTACGCCTTCACGTCCTTGCCCGGGTGCTCCTTCATGACCTGGCACGTGCGCTCGATCACGCGGCCGACGCCCGTCTGACCGACGAACATGTGGTGCGCTTCCTCGGTGAGCATGAAGCGGCAGGTGCGCGCGAGCGGATCGAAGCCCGACTCGGCGAGGGCGAGCAGTTGGAACTTGCCGTCGCGGTCCGTGAACATCGTGAAGCAGAAGAAGGAGAGCCACTCCTCGCACGGTTCGTTGAACGTGCCGAGGATGCGCGGATGGTCGGGGTTGCCCGAGCGGCGCTGGAGCAGCTCCTCCGCTTCCTCGCGGCCGTCGCGGCCGAAGTAGGTGTGGAGGAGGTAGACCATCGCCCACAGGTGCCGGCCTTCCTCGACGTTCACCTGGAACAGGTTGCGCAGGTCGTAGAGCGACGGCGCCGTGTGGCCGAGCAGGCGCTGCTGCTCGACGGACGCGGGCTCGGTGTCGGCCTGCGTGACGATCAGGCGGCGCAGCCAGTTCCGGTACTCGCCGGGCACCTGCTGCCACGCGTCCTGGCCGTAGTGGTCGCCGAAGCCGATCTTGCGGTTGGGGTCGCGCGGCTCGAGGAAGATGCCCCAGCGGTACTCGGGCATCTTCACGTAGCCGAAGTGCGCCCAGCCGTCCGTGTCGACGCTGATCGCCGTGCGGAGGTAGACGTCGTTCGTGTTGAAGTCGGTCGGGCCGACCGACTTCCACCACTCGATGTAGTTCGGTTGCCACTCCTCGAGCGCGCGCTGCAGGCGCTTGTCGGAGGAGAGGTCGACGTTGTTCGGGATCTTCTGGCTGTAGTCGATTCCGGTCATGGTGTTGGGTCCGGCGGGTTCGGGTGTGGGGGCCGGGCGCGGGGTGCGCGCGGAGGAGAGCGGGCGTCGTGGGGGCGACGGAGCGCGGTCCGAGCGCTCGGCGCGGCGCGTCAGGTGCGTTCGACGTTGAAGACGGGCTTCGTCGGCGTGCCGTAGCACGTGAGCGCGCCCTTCTCGCCCACGGCGTTGGGGCGCTGGAAGATCCAGTTCTGCCAGGCGGAGAGCCGCCCGAAGATCTTGGTCTCCATCGTCTCGGGGCCGGCGAAGCGCAGGTTCGCCTCCATGCCGGTCAGCGCGTCGGGCGAGAACGCTCGCGCGCTCCTCGCGCGCGAGGCGCAGCTCGTCGTCCCAGTCGATCTCGTCGGGCGCGAAGGTCGCGAGGCCGAGCTCGTCCGCGCGCGTCGCGTCGAAGTCGCCCTTCGTCGCGAGCACGGCGTCGGCCGCGGCAGGCGTGCCGAGGAAGCGCGTCGCGAGGCGCGTGATCCCGTTCGACATCGGGAAGAGGCCGCCGTTCGCGGCGGTGACGCCGAACACGGACTTCGTCGCCGGGTCGTTCTTCACGTACGAGCGGTCGCACGCGAGCAGGAGCTCGAGGAAGCTCCCGCACCACTGCGTGTCCTCGTCGGCGACGGCGTACAGGCTCTTCGCGGTGAGGTCGACCCGCTTCAGCACGCGGCGCACGAGGTTCGCGACCTCGCGCACGAACCAGTCGCCCTGCTTCGCGTTCGCGGCGAGGAGCTCGTCCGTCGCGCGGACCGTCGATGCGGATCCCTTCGCGCGCAGGAGCACCAGCGCGATCTCCGAATGGTTGAGGCGCAGGCGGCAGACCGCGTCGTCGAGCTCGCGGAACGCGCGCAGCACCCACCACGCCGCGCCTTCCTTGCGCGCGTCGGCGGCCGTCTTCGGCGCGTTCGCGGGAGCGACGATCTCGAGGCTCGCCGTGCGCTCCTTCGAGTCGATCGCGAGCGTCACGTGGCGGTAGGTGAACGCGGTGCCGCGCGCGGCGGCGTCACCTCGGGCTCGATCGCGTCGAGGTGGACGCCCGCGCCGTCCTTCTTCGGCTGCGAGGCCGCGAGCTTCTTCGCGCGCTCGTCGACCGCTTCCTTCCAGCGCGACAGCGGCGCGATCGCGTCGACGAGGTTCCACTCGACGGCGCGCTTCCCCTTGATGCCCTCGGCGACGGTCGAGAAGACGTCGCAGCGGTCGCGGCGGATCTTCCGCTTGTCCGTGATGCGCGTGAGGCCGCCCGTGCCGGGCAGCACGCCGAGCAGCGGCACCTCGGGGAAGCTGACCGCGCTGTTGCGGTCGTCGACGAGCAGGATCTCGTCGCACGCGAGCGCCAGCTCGTACCCGCCGCCCGACGCGGTGCCGTTCAGCGCGGCGAGGAACTTGATCCCGCTGTGCAGGCTTGCGTCCTCGATCGAGAGGCGGGTCTCGTTCGTGAACTTGCAGAAGTTCACTTTGAAGGCATGCGTGCTCGTGCGGAGCATCACGATGTTGGCGCCGGCGCAGAACACGCGGTCGAGAGCACCGTCGAGCACGACGCTGCGCACCTCGGGGTGCTCGAAGCGGATCCTCTGGATCGCATCGCACAGCTCGACGTCGACGCCGAGGTCGTAGCTGTTCAGCTTCAGCTCGTAGTCGTCGCGCAGGCCGCCGTTGAGCTCGACCGCCATGGAGAGGCGCGCGACGTCGCCGTCGAAGACGAGCTTCCAGTGCCGGTACTGGTTCGGGTGGGTCTGGAACCGGATCGGAGCTTGGGCGGTCAGGGTCGCGGCCATGGCTTGCAGTGGGGGTCTGTGGGAAGTATACTTCTCACCCGTTGAACGCGTGCGCATTCTAGCTCTCACTCCATGAAGCGCCAGACCTTTCTCCAGGAGCTCGGCCGGCGCCTGCGCCAGGCCCGCGAGCGGGCGAGCCTCTCCGTCACGGCCCTCGCCGACGACGCGGGCGTCTCGCGCCGCTACGTGACCGAGGCCGAGGCGGGCCGCGCGAACCTCTCCGTGCTCAAGCTCGCCGAGCTCGCGCGCGCGCTGCGTGTGCCGCTCGCGAGCCTCGTCGACCATCCGCTCGACGCGCACGGCGGCGAACGCGTGGCGCTCGTCGGTCTGCGCGGCGCGGGCAAGTCGACGGTCGGACGCGCGCTCGCGCTCGAGCTCGAGGCGCCGTTCGTCGAGCTCGACCAGCGCGTCGAGGAGCTCGCCGGCCTGCCGCTCTCCGCGGTGTTCGACCTGCACGGCGTCGAGGGCTACCGACGCTTCGAATCGGAAGCGCTCGAGCGCGTCCTCGCCGAGGGCGAGCGCGTCGTGATCGCGACGGGCGGCTCGATCGTGACCGCGCCGGCGACGTTCGAGCGCTTGCGCTCCGCGTGCCGCACGGTGTGGCTCTCCGCGAAGCCCGAGGACCACTTCCAACGCGTCGTCGCACAAGGCGACGCGCGTCCCATGCGCGGCCGGCCGCGCGCGATGGAGGAACTCGCGCGTCTGCTCGCCGAACGCGAGCCGGCCTACGCGAAGTGCGACGTCACGCTCGACACGTCGGGTCGCGAGGTGCCGGAGCTCGTGCTCGAACTCTGCGAGCGGCTCGAGCAACGCAGCTGACGGCGGGCGCGCGGCGTCACCGCCCGCTCGCCGAAGCGTCGCGGTCGCGCGGCCCGCGTCGCCGCGGCAGGTCGGCGGGGAGCACGTGCAAGAGCTCCGCGACGATGCGCTCGGCGAAGAGGGTCATCCCGGCGCCCTTGAAGTGGCAGCCGTCGAAGTACGTCGTCTCCGTGAAGTCGCGGAACACGAAGGAGAGGTCGGCGAAGGCGACGCCGTGCTCCGCGAGCGCGCGACCCTCGGCGCGAAGACGCGGGTAGTGCTCGCGGACCGAACGCATCCACGTCTCGGGCATCGTCGCGCTCGCGCGCTCTTCCTCAGTCAGCGGCTTCGAGCCCGCGTCGTGCAGCGTCGGCTGCAAGACGTGCAGGAAGGGGATCGCGCGCTCGCGGCACATCCCGGCGACGCTGATCGACCCTTCGCGCCAGCACGCGATCACGCGCTCGAGCGCCGCCGCGTCGCGATCGGGGAAGAACGGCCCCTTGGCCGGGTTGCGCTGCTGCTCGCCGAGCACGAGGGTGCGGTAGCGCTCGCTCGCGTCCGCCCAGCGCCGCTGCGCGCCGCGCAGCTCGCTCTCGACGAAGCGCCCGAACAGCGCGGAGCGCGTCCACCCGCCCGCGAGCGCGCGATCGGCGAGCTCGCGCGCGCCCCGCGCTTCGTGGTCGATCTCCGCGACGAGCACGAGTTCGCGTCCGAGGTCGCTGCGCCGCGCCGCGACGACGGCCCAGCCGCTGTACGCGGGGTGCACGGGGTGCACGTCGTGCTCGATGTTGTCGTAGGCGAGCGCGAGTTCGTTGAAGCCGTCGACGAGCACGACCGCGTCGGGCTGCCAGCCGATCCTGAAGAGGTACGCGAGCATCGTCGCGTGCTGCGGCTCCTTGAGCGAGCCCCGCGCGGCGGTGAGCACGACCGGAGCGCGGCCCTCGAGGCGCGGATCGCGCGCGAGCGCTCGCCGCAGGTCCTCCTGCGCGAAGCCCGCGAGCTCCGCCGCGACGGAGCCTCCTGCGACGACGAGCACGAACGCGTCGTCGTACTCGCCCGTCAGGAAGCGCTGCGCTTCCTCCTCCGCCGCGCGCAGGGAGCGGCGCGTGTCGATGCCGACGTACGGGTGCACGACGCGGCCGTCGTAGGCTTCCTCGCCCGTGCCGCCGTCGAGGCGCGGCAGCGCTTCGTTCATCGTCGTCGCGAGCGCCTGGATGCGTTCGTCGGCGGCCTCGGCGCTCCACGCGCGCCCGCGGAGCGCGAGCCAGCCGCGGTAGCCGAGCTCGGCGGCGACGAGCGCAGCGATGGTCGCGCCGAGGACGAGCGCGAGCCGACCGAGCCCGAGACGAAGCCTGGAGGGAGGACGCGCGGCCATGGGGACGAGCGAGCGTACCGCGCGCCTGTCGGGGAGCTAGCTCCGGCCGCGCGACAACCGTGCGAAGGCCGCGGCGAGGAGGAGCACTGCGCCCGCCGCGACGACGATCGCGGGCGCCATCGGCAGGTTCCAGCGGAGCGAGGCCCAGACACCCGCGGCCGCCGAGAGCACGCCGATGGTGCTCGCGAGCGCGAAGTAGCCGAGCATCGACCGCGCGAGCATCCGTGCCGCGAGCGGCGGGATCACCAGCATCCCGAACAGCACGATCGGTCCCACGGTCATCGCGCCGACGGAGACGATCGCGCCGGTGATCAAGAGGAACGAGAACTCGAGCGCGCGCACGGGTTTCCCGAGCACGATCGCCATCTCGCGGTCGAAGCTGACGAGCACGAAGTCGCGGTGGAACACGACGATCGCACCGAGCGCGGCGAGGAGCGCCACGGCGAGTGTCTCGAAGTCGTGTTGTCCGACCGCGAGGATCTCGCCCCGCAGCATCTCGTTCACGAAGTTCTCCCCGGCCGGCGACCAGTGCGTGAAGAGGATCGCGAGCGCACCGGCGAGCGCGAAGCCGCTCGCGAGCCGCCCGGCCTCGCTACCCTTGCCCGACGACAGCGCGGAGAGCACGAACAAGCCGCCGAACGTGAACGTGCTCGCCCACGCGAGGTGGTAGTTGGCGGCCGCGTGCGTGTCGGAGAGCGCGGTGTCGAGGTCGAGCCCGCCGAGCCCGACGTGCTCCGCCCACCACGGAAGGACGGCGAAGCCGAACGCGACGCCCGCGGCGGCGAACTGGGGGAGCACGATCCCGTAGAAGCTCGTCCTCCGCACGTAGAGGAAGCAGCCGATCAGGGGGCAGACGAGGCCGGCGAGCAGCGCCGCCGCGATCGCGAAGCCGAACAGCTCGAGGACCTGGCTCCACTCGAGGTCCACCTCAGCTCCTCTCCAAGCGCTCGCCCGCGGCGCCGAACAGCCGGTCCAAGCCCTGCGGCGAGAGCAGCTCGCGCGGCTCGCCGCGCTCGACGCGTCCGTCGGCGACCCACCACGCCTCGCGGACGGCCTCGCGCACGAGCGCGAGTTCGTGGCTCACGAGCAGGATCGCGATGCCGTCGCGCCGATTGAGCTCCAACAAGAGGTCCAGGATCGCGCGCTGCGCGGGGCGGTCGACGCCGCTCGTGGGCTCGTCGAGCAGGAGCACATCGGGCTGCACGAGCAGGGCGCGGGCGATGAGCGCGCGCTGGCGTTGGCCGCCGCTCAGCGAGGAGAACGGTTCGCGGGCGTGCGCGGCGAGACCGACGCGCTCGAGCACGGTCAGGGCGAGCGCGCGCTCCTCGGCGCGCAATCCTCGGAGGCCGCGCAGACGGCTGTAGCACCCCATCTCCACGACCTCGCGCACCGTGAGCGGGAAGAGCACGTCGAGCGTCTCGCGCTGCGGCACGTAGCCGATCGCGCGCGCGTGTCGCACCGCGGTCCCGCCCATCGGCCGCACGAGCCCGAGGAGCCCGCGGAACAAGGTCGTCTTGCCCGCGCCGTTCGGGCCGACGAGACCCACGAACGCGCCGGGCTCGACGCGCAGCGTCACGCCGGAGAGCACGGTGCGGCCTCCGTAGCCGAAGGCCGCACCGTCGAGGACGAACAGCGCCGTCATCCGCCGGACTTCGCCTCCTTCGGCGTCGCGGGCCGGAACGCGGCGTCGATCCGCTGGTGCACGAGGTCCATCATGCGGATCCACGTGTCCGTGCCCGGGACGCCGCGGCACATGTTGGGGAGCTCGACGACGCGCGCGCCCGTGCGTTCGGCGATCTCGCGCACCTCCTTGTTGTTCGACCAGACGGCCGTGATCAGGACGACGTCCTTCTCGCGGCGCATCCGCTCGACGAGGTCCGCGATGTGGCCCGGGGTCGGAGCGATGCCGGGCTTCGGTTCGACGCTTCCGAGGACGTCGATGCCGTACTCGGCGGCGAGGTAGTCGAACTCCTTGTGGTAGAGGACGACTTTCCGTCCCTTCCACGCGGCGCCGAGGGCGCTCCAGCGCTTCTCGGCTTCCGCGAGCTCTGCGAGCCACGCGTCGTAGCGCTTCTGGTACTCCGGCTTGCCCGACGGGTCGAGGGCGCACAGGCCCGCGAAGATGCGCTCCGCCATCTGCCGTCCGCCCGAGGGCGCGAGGTTCATGTGCGGATTGCCCTGCGGGTGGACGTCGCCCTGCTTCCGGTCGAGGACCACCGGGACGTCGAGCGCCTTCCAGCCTTCCGACGTGTTGATGAGCCCGGGCTTTCCTGGCTGCAGCCGGTCGTTCCGGCACTGCTCCAGCAGTCCGGGAACGAACGCCATCTCGAGCGAGAGGCCGATCTCGACGAGCGCGTCGGCGCGACTCATCGCGACGAGGTGCGAGGGCTTCGCGGTGACGAAGTGCGTGTTCTCCGTGCCCTTGCACAAGGTCGTGATCGAGACCCGCTCCCCGCCGATCGCTTGCGCGATGTCGGCGAGGTCCGGGATCGTCGCGACGAGCTTGAGCGGCTCGCGGACGAGCGCGGAGGCGCTCGTCGCGACGAGCTTCAGCGGGTCACCGACGAGCGCGGAGGCGCTCGTCGCGACGAGCTTCAGCGGGTCACCGACGAGCGCGGAGGCGCTCGTCGCGAGGAGCATCACGGCGGCGAAGAGGATTGCGATGCGTCGTTGCATGGTCGTGCTCCTTTCGATCACCAGTTCACGCCGTGGCCGTGCGCGCCGACGATCGCCGTGTACTGCACGGCGAAACGCTGCGCATCGGGGTCGAGGTCGCTCTCGAGGGCGCTGGCCGCGAAGCGCAGCCGGTGGAACTCCGAGAGTTGCCACGTGTAGTACGCCTCGACTTCGCTCGCGTCGGAGCCGGCGGCGTCCGTGAGCTCGGTGCTCGAGTATTGCAGGCCGACGCTGTGGCTCGGGTTCCAGGCACAGTCCACGAACGCGAACCAGCCGGTGCGCGTGTCGTCGACGGCCGCGACCGTGTCGTTCGTCGGATCGCCGTCGCTCCCGACGTCGGTCACATCCGCTCCGACGTCGCCCGTGCTGACGAGGAACTCACCGCCGACGGTCCAGCGCTCCAGGCCGGTGTCGTCGTGCCAGCCGTACGTCACGTCGACGCCGTAGACGGTGTTGTCCAAGCCCACCGCCGCGTCGCCGCTCGGCGAGAACGCGAAGGCATAGTCGGGGATCACGCGCGCGGACGCACCGAGTTGGAACGTGCCGTTGTCGCCGACGTCGTGGAACGCAGTGACGCGCGCCGTCGCGTTCAGGTCGCCGGCGCTCTTGCGCTCGGCCACCTCGGCAAACGCGCTCGTGCCGTCGTCCTCGGCTTCGGGGAGCAGGGACCGGAAGGCCCCGATCGACCAGCGCAGCGCGCCGGCATCGCCCGTCGTCGTCCAGCAGTCCCACTGGACGCCGTCGCCCTTCACTTCGTCGCCGAGGAACGTGCGCAGCACGAGCGGGCGCTCGAGCGTGCGCAGCTCGTGCACGTGCGTCTGCATCTGCTTGCCGAAGTCGATGAAGAAGCGCCCCGCGCGCAGGGTCGAGTTGCCCCCGAGGCCGGTGTAGTGGACCGCGGCCTCCTCGACGTTGAGCGACTCCTCGTCGGCGGCGGCGATGAAGTAGGCCCAGGCGTTCGGATCGACCCAGGCCTGCGCGGCGAGTTCGAGCACCCGCAGCGAGAGGTCGACGCCGTCGTCGCCTCCGTCGGCGTTCACCTGGTCGGCGACGCCGTCGAAGACGAACGAGAGCGCGGGATTGAAGGAGTTGTCGAAGCGCGTCGACTGTCCGGCGTTCGAGCCCGAGGCCGGGTTGGCCGGCGCCGCGGAACGCGGCATGCCCGGCGTCTGGAACACGGCGCCCTGCGCCTGGACGGGGAGCGTGAGCGCGGCCGAGGCCGCGCCGAACAAGAGAATCTTGGCGTGCATGGTTCGAGCCGCCCGAGGGCGGCGAGCAATCGGTGTGGAGGGGCGCACGACAGCACGTGCTGCCGCGCGGAAGCAGCGCCGCTCCGAACGGAACGGCGCCTCGCGCCCGACGGGCCGAGGGCCCTGGCGCGGCGAACTGCGGCGCGTCGCGACGAAACGCTCCTCGAGACCGGACTCGTGGCCACGCGGGCCGGTGAGCCGCGGTCGAGCGAGCGGACGGCGAGCGCTCGAACGCTCTCAGCCCTCCAGCGGCGGCGCGCGCGGTCGGCCCTCGAACCCGAGCTCGACCGTGCGTGCATCGAACCGGGGCTCGTCCTCGCGAACGAGCCGCACGAGCCCGGGCCCCATCAGCCGGAACGCGTCCGGCGCCTCGATCTGCACGAGGTGGCACGCATCGCAGGACGTGCCGTGGTCCTCGAGATGGAGCGCCTGGTGTCCGGGACCCGAGAACAGGAGGCCGCCGATCAGCAGCACGCACAGGAGCGTGAGCAGGATCTGGCGGACCTTCGGACTCATACCGGCACGGTATCGCCGACGCGCTCCGCTCGCAACCGCTCGAGTGCGGACGCACGTGGCCCTTGCAGAAGCGGGAAGGCCGCTAACGCTGGCGTCCGTTCGATCGTCGAGCGCGGATACGGAGGTCCGCATGCTCGCACTCGCTCTCGTTCTCGCGCTCTCGTCCTGCTCGTCGAACCCTGTCGCGCCCCACGCGGACGCGCCCCCGCGTGCGTGGGACGGCCGGACGCGCGCCGTCCACGAATGGGGGACGTTCGTCTCCGTGCAGGGCTCCGACGGCGTGGCCCTCGACGGTCTGCGCCACCACGACCGGGACCTGCCGGACTTCGTGCACGACCTCGCGCGGGCCGGAGGGATCACGGCGCTCCAGCTGAAGATGGAGACGCCCGTCGTCTACTTCTACGCCCCGGGCACGTGGCGGATCGAAGTCGACGTGCGCTTCCCGCGCGGTCTCGTCACGCACTGGTGGCCGACCGCGCAGCGCGTCAACGTGCCCTGCGCACGCACGGCCGAGGCGCTCGACGAGCACGTCGCGCGCGCGTCGAACCTGAAGGACGGCTTCGTGTCGTGGGGCCGGCGCGACGACCTCGTGATCCTGCCGCCCGCGACCGAGGTCGAACTCGCTCCGGTCGCGGCCGACGATCCGTGGGGCTTCGCGCGTGAGGTCGCGGCGAACCCGCTGCGCGTCGTGCGCACGGTCGAACAGGAGGGGAGCGCGACGCGCTACGAACTCGAGCACGAGCGCCTGCTCTTCTACCGCGGCCTCGGGGACTTCGCGCTGCCACTCGCAGTGCGCGTGCGCACGGAAGAGCGGCGCGTCGACGAACGCGCGGGAATCGTGCGACGCCTGGGGCTCCACCTCGAACTCGCGTCGGGTTCGGAGGCGCTGCGCGGCCTCTTCGTGATCGACGTCGAGGGCGACGTCGCCGGGTTCGCGCGTCTCGGCGACCTCGCGTCCTCGCGCGCGGCAGACGTCGAGCTCGCGCTCCGTCCGAAATCCGAGGCGACGGCGGAGCTCGTGCAGGTCGTCGCCGCGGAGCTCGGACGCGCGGGCCTCTTCGCCGACGAAGCGACGGCGATGGCGCGGACCTGGCAGCACGCCTGGTTCGGCGACGAAGGCCTGCGCGTCTTGTACGTCCTCCCCGCGGGCGTGATCGAGCGCGAGCTGCCGCTCACGGTGTCGCACGGCGTGCACCAAGCGGTCGGAGCGAGCACGTGGGACGCGGCGCCGCCGGAGTCGATCGTGCGCGTGTTCGTGGCGCGCACCGAGGTCCTCACGCCCGCGCGAGAGCGCGAGCTGCGCGACGCGGTGCGCCGCACGCGCGCGGGGGAGGCGAAGGCCGCCGAGGAGATCGAAGCCTGGGGCCGCTTCGCCGCGCCGTGGCTCCAGCGCGTCGCGGCGCTCGAGCCCGACCCCGTCCTGCGCGCGACGGCGCTCGAGCTGCGCGCCGCGGCTCGCCGCCGGCCCTGATCGCGCGCGTCGGAAGAACCTTCCCGGAACCGCGGGCGCGCGGCGGGGTTCCATGCGGGACGAGGAACGACCCTGCATGCTCCCCCCGCGACGCCCCGCGCACGACACCTGGATCGATGCCCTCGATGTCCTGGGGACGCTCGTCGACGCGCTCGTGCGCTGCGTCTGCGCGCCGCCGGGCGCCGAGGGGCGCGAGCTCCCAAGCCGCTCAGTCGCGCGCGGGCGTGACGAGGAGGTCGACGGTCGCGACGCCCCAATCGCCCCCGTCGAGCCGGACGGCCCGCGCGCCGCGCGTGCGGACCTCGGCGCGCGCGAGCTCGAGCACGCCCGGTAGCGCGCCCGCGTCGCGCAAGCGCTCCCCGGACACGAGCGGCGCGAGGTCGACGGGTTTCGTCGTCGCGACGACGAGATAGCGATCGCGCATCGGACGCGCGAGCGGCCAGGCCTTCGACGCGGTCACGTTGACGGGGATCGCGAGCGTTTCGCCCGCGCCGAGCCGCAGGTCGCTCGCGCCCGCGTGCGGCCAGACGAGGTCGACGCTGCGCGCCTCCGTGACCGAGAGCACCGAGACGGCGAGCTCGACCTGGGTCGCGTTGGTGACCTCGAGCATCGCGAGTGAGAGCTCGTGCTCCGCGTCGAGCGTGCCGCGCGCCGCGTACGCGGGGCCGGCGCCCGCGGCCGGCGCGCGCGGTTCGGCCGAGCGCGCGCGTGCTTGGCTCGTGGCCGCTTGGAACGACGCGAGCTCGGCCGCCGTCGGCGCGCGGAACTTGCAGGCGAGGCGCAGCGCGCCCGGATCGCCCGCGAGCGCGACGAGCGCCTGGTGTCGCAGCTCGGCTCGCAGCGCCGCGTCGAGGCCCTTCGCGCGGTCCGCGTCGCTCTCGGCCGCGGGCGAGGTCCACAGGCGGAGACCTACGCCGTCGCGGAGCTCCGCCGCGCCGCGCGCGTCGAGCGCGAGCCGATAGGCCTCGCGGGCGTCGTCCGCGAGCGCGACGCGCGTGTCCTTCGCGAGCGCGCCGCGCAGCGACTGCGCGCGCGCGCTCGCGCCCGCTGGGGCTTCGATCCGCACGACGAGCGGCGGTCGGCCCGCGGGTCGGCTCTCCTCCAACGCGCGCAACGCGCCGGCGGGCGGCGCGCTCGGCGGGGGATCACACCAGCGCGCGGTGGCTTCGACGGCGCCCGCGGTCGCGATCTCGGCGCGCCCGACCACGGCGCCATCCGCGGCGCGCAGGACGAGCCGCGATCCCGCCGCCAGCCCGTGCAACGTCCCGGCGCCGATCCACGCGCCGTTCGCCGTCGCGCGCGCGAGGAACCCAGGCGGCCGGGGCGCGAACGCGGCCCCAAACAGCTGGCGGGAGAGCGCGCCTTCATACGCGACCTGCTGCGACGGAACGCGCGCGGCGAGCTGGACCGCGGCGTCGTCGACGATCTCGCGGTACGTCGCGCCCGGCCGCGCCGCGTCGAGCGCGCGCAGCAGGAAAAGGCTGAGCGCGCCGCCGCGCTCCGGCGCGCCGTCCGTGCTCGTGCCGGGGACCTCGATCTCCTGCGCGAGTTGGTGCGGGAGGCAGGCCGCGACGTGCACGTACCGATCGGCTTCGAGCGTGCGCGCGTCGCCGTCCTCCTGCAGCTCGATGCCGGCGGGCCACGCCGCGCGCAGCAGTCGTTCGCGATCGAGCGGCCGTCGTCCGTCGTCGGCGGCGCGCGTGCTCGTTCCGCCGGAGCCCCGCGTCGTGCCGTCTGAGTGGCACGCGTCCGTCACGACGGTGACGCGCGCGGTCTTGCGCGTGAGCGCCCAGAGGAGCGAGCGCAGCTCGTCGTCGCAGACGTCCCACGCGCCGTCCGCTCCGTCGGCCCGGCTGTCCCAGGCGAGGAAGGTCGAGTCCATGTGGCCCGGCTCCGCGCCCGCGGCCCCGCTCGCGTCGGGGACGCGCGAGCCGTGGCCCGAGAACCAGAACACGGCCTCCGTGTCGGGCCCCGCGCGGTCGATGAGCGCGGAGCGGAACGCCTGGAGGATCCCGGCGTGCGTCGCGCGCTCGTTCTCGAGGACAACGACGTCTTCCGGCGCGAAGCCGAAGCGCTCGACGAGCAGCGCGCGCGCGCGGCGCGCGTCGGCGACGCACCCTCCGAGCTTCGCGAAAGCGGCCGGCGTGCCCGGCGCGTAGGTGTCGATCCCGACGAGCAGGGCGACCTTCGACGCGCGGGGCGCCGCCGGACGGGACGTCTGGAAGAGCGCGAGGAGGAGGGCGAGCCGGGCGAGCATGGGGGGGACTCGGGGATGGGGGCACCACTCTAGGGGCGGTTCGCTGCCGCGCGAAGGCCCGGAGCGCGCGCGCTGGGTGCTCGCCCCGCCCTTTCGCGCGCCCTAGACTCGGAAGCACGTCGTCCCCGTCCCCGGGAGCCCGCATGTCCGACTCCGTCACCCGATCGCTCGAACTCGTGCTGCGCGCGCAGGGCGGCGATCGCGTTTCCCTCGACCGGCTCATCGAGCGTTACCGCGACCGCGTGCTCAAGATCGTGCGACTGCGCCTCGGCACGAAGCTCCGCGAGCAGGTCGACTCCGAGGACATCCTCCAGGAGACGTTTATCACCGCGGTGCGCAAGCTCGAGAGCTTCGAGATTCGCGAGGAGGCGAGCTTGATCCACTGGCTCGCGAAGCTCGCCGAACGCCAGATCATCGCCGCCGCCGACTTCCACGGCGCGCGCAAGCGCGACCATGGGCGCAACGTGTCCCTCTCCGGTCCGGTGCACGGCGACGCGGTCAGCGGCACGCAGGTCTTCTTCGCCGCGGACACGACGCAGCCGCTCGCGCGGCTCGCGCGCGCCGAAGAAGGCCGCATCGTCGAGGACTGCCTCGCGCGGCTCGCCGAGGAGTACCGCGAGCTGATCCTCTTGCGGAACTACGCCGGCGCGTCGTGGGAGACCGTCGCCGAGGAGACGGGCCGCCCGAGCCCGGCCGCCGCGCGCATGATGCACGCGCGCGCGATGGTCGAACTGGGAAAGCTCGTCCGTGAGGCCGGGCTCACGTGAGCTCGGTCCGCGCGGGGGGGCGAGCGAGCGGCTCGACTCCCACCGGATTCTCCCTTCGTCCGCGCGCAGGGCGCTCCTCCCGCTCCTGGAGCACCCCGCGAGCTCCTCGCGCTTCCCGATGAACGACCAACCGTCCGATCCCGAGCCGTCGCCCGAAGACCTCGCGGCGGAGTACCTCGCGCGTCTCGAGGACGGCGAGTCGGTCGACCTCGGCGACCTCGCCGCGCGCCTCCCGGCGGAGCGTCGCGCGGAGCTGTACCAGCTCGTCGGCGGCGTCGAGCGCGTCGAGCGCGTGCTCCCGCGGTCGCCCATGCCGGGCGACGCGTTCCACGGTCGCTACCAGATCGTGAAGCAGGTCGGCGAGGGCGGCATGGGGCGCGTGTACCTCGCACGCGACCGCGAGCTCGGTCGCAGCGTCGCGCTCAAGGTGATGACCACGATCGGCAGTGACGCGAGCGCGCGCGCCCAGCTCCTGCTGAAGGAGTCGCGCCTCCTTGCGGCGTTGCGGCATCCGAACATCGTCGCGGTGCACGACTCGGGGATCGAGGGCGGGCTCGCGTGGCTCGTGATGGATTTCGTCGACGGGCGTTCGCTCGCGGACGTGCTCGACCGGATGCGCGCCGAGACCGCGCGTTCGCCGAGCGGACGCATCGCGGCCCGCGACGGCGAGCAGTGGGCGCGCGCGATCGATCGGAGCGAGGCTCCCGGACGCACGTCGTTGATCGATCCGCGCGATTGGTACCGGACCGCTGCGCGGATCGCCTGCGAGATCGCGCGTACGCTCGAGGCCGCGCACGGGGCCGGCGTGCTCCACCGCGACCTCAAGCCCGCGAACGTGATGCTCACGGCGGGCGGGGAGCCGGTCGTGCTCGATTTCGGCCTCGGCGGCAGCGAACAGGTGAAGGTCGGCGACGTGACGGAGCGCCTCTACGGCAGCCTCCCGTACCTGGCGCCCGAGCAGGTGAAGGCCGAGCGGATCGGCCTCGATCCCCGCACGGACGTCTACCAGCTCGGCCTCGTGCTCTACGAGATGCTCGCGCTCCAGCGCGCGTTCGCGGGCAACGTGATGGGGGAGGTGCTCGAGCGCGTGAAGCAGGGCGTGCTCGATCGGCCGTCGAAGCACAACCCCGGCGTCCCGCGCGAGCTCGAGGCGATCTGCATGCTCGCGCTCGAGCGCGAACCCGAGCGGCGCTACGCGACGGCGCGCGCGCTGCGCGAGGACCTCGAGGCGTACCTCGGAGGGGTTTCGATGCCCGTCGCCTTGCGCGGAGACCGTGCGCGCGCGGTCGTGCGTCGGGCGCGCGCGCTCGGGCGCCGGCACCCGGTCGTCCTCGGACTCGCGGCGGTCCTCGTCGTGGCGCTCGCGACGTGGGCGGCGTTCGCGGGCGATGCGTCGCTCTCGCTCTTGGAGCCGTTCAAGCTCAAGGTCGATCCGGGCATGGATCCCAGGCTCGAGGCGCTCAGCGAGGGCGAGAGTGTGGCGCCGGGCGAACTCCTCGGCCTCGTGTCGCGCTCGAACCGCCCGCGGGTGCTCTACGTGTTCTCGATGTTCGACACGGCGGCCGGCGAGCGCCGTCTGGCCCCGATGCACGCCCAGTCGCTTTCCGAGTACCTCGAGGAGCAGGCCGTGGGTGAGGACTACGGCGTCGAGGTCGAGGCCTGCGCGGACCCGGAATCCGCCGACTGTCCGCGCATCGTCTGCTCCACGGTCGAAGGCCAGAACCGAGCCGAGGGACTCTTCGTGCTCGCGAGCGAGGAGGCCCGCATCGATCTCGAGACCTGGATGAAGCGCGTCGCGGCGAATGGCGTGGGGGGCGTCGACCTCTCGAGCGCGCTCGCGCTCTTCCCAGCGAGTCCGAGCGTGGAGCGCGGCGGCGACCCGGCCAAGGCGCGTAGCGCGCTCACGTCCGAACAGCTCCGCACGCTGCGTCGGAACCTCGAGACGTCGCTCGAGGGCCGCGCGTTCGATGCGGCCTTCCCCGGGCTCAGCGTCCTGCGCATCGTCTGTCCCGTCGCGCAGGACTGACCCGCGCGCGCTTCATCGCACCGCGGGCGACAGCGCGAGCGGGATCGACCGCGCCGTCCAACCCTCGCACGCGAGGGGATCGCCGCCCTCCGCCCCGCCGCCGCGCGCGGCCGACGGTCCCACGGGCTCCTGGAAGAGCGCTCCGAAGTCGTGCCACCGCGGGCTCGCGACGCAGACGAGCTCGACGGGCGCCTCTGCGAAGAAGGCCTCGCGACCCGCCGGGAGGACGAGCTCGTCGAGCGCGAGGCGCAGCGACTGTCCCGGGCCGAGCGTCTCTTCTTCGCTCGTCCCACCGACCCAACTGACTTCGCCGTCGGGCGAGAACCACAGCACCGCCGCCGAGAGCGGCAGCGTCGTGGCGTTGCGCACGGTGAGCTCGAGCCGCTCGCCGGCGGGCACGACGCGCGCTCCGTCGGCGCGTTCCTCGAGTTCACGCCCGGACCCCGCGCCCATCGCGCGGACGTCGAACGCGACGTCGAGAGCGTCCGTCGCGTCGTCGACGAGCAGGGCGCGCGCGCGCCGCGCCGACGCGAGCCGCGCGAGCCCGTCGATGAGCGCCGCGAGCTCGTCCTGCGAGCCGAGCGCCGCTGCGAGCGGGAGCGCGCGCCCGCGCCGGGTCTGCACGCGCCAGCGCTCGCGCACGGCGGACGCGTCGCGGGCGAGCACGAGATCGGCCTCCGCCGTCGCGCAGCGCACGAGCAGGTTGGTCGCCTCCAGCCGCCGCGCGAGCTCCAGCGCGGCCGCGTCCTCGCCGGGGAGCGCGAACCCGAGGCGCAACCCGCCCACGCCACGTTCGAGCAGGACCGCCTGGAGCCGCGTGGACGCATCGAACTCCGGCGCGTCCACGGCCGAGAGGCCGTCCGGCCCCACCCAGCCGAGGAGGCTCGCGTCGCGTCCGGCACGCTCGATCCGGACCCGACCGAGCCGGTGCGCGAGCTCGTCGCGCCGCGCGTCCGCGCGCAACACGGCGAACAGCGCGCCCTCGGTGAGGCCGTCGATGCGACCTGCGGCCAGGCGCCACGCGCCGTCCTCGGCGCGCTCGAGCGCGAAGCGCCGCGCGTCGCGCGCCGCTTCGGCAGTGAACAGGCGGTACGCGGCGAGCGGCCCCTCGATCACCGGTGTCTGACGGCGCTCGACGCTGCGCAAGGTCGCGGACGCCCGCACGAGGAGGTCCGCCCACGTCGCGTCGGGGCCGAGCTCGTCGAGCGCGCGAACCAGGTTCCAGGTGAACGCGCCGTGCACGCGTGCCGGAGCGTCCGTCCCGCTCGGACCGGGGACGGCGAGCTCGTACGCGCTTTCGTTGGAACGACACGCGGAGAGCGCCACGTATCGCCGCCCTGCGGGCACGTAGCCGGACCCGCGCGCGTCGGGCGCGAGCTCGGGCTCCGGCGCGAGGCTCGCGCGCGGCGCGTCGAAGCCGCGCACCGCGGGGTCGAGGAAGCGCGAGGTGCCTCCGCCGCGCGTGTTCGTGCCCGAGCTGCAGCAGTCGAACACGAGCACGACCTGATCCGTGCGGCGGTTCGTGCGCGCGATCCAATCCCCGAGCACGTCGTCGCGGACGTCATTCGCCTTCGAGGGTGACGAGCCCGCGTCGTACGGGACGATCGTCTCGTCGAAGGGATCCAGCTCGTCGTGACCCTGGTCGGGGAGGCGCGAACCGTGTCCCGCAAAGTAGAAGAAGACGAGGTCGTCGCGCGCGCTCCTCGCCGTCAGCTTCTCGAGCTCGCCGAGGATCGCCTGGCGCGTCGCCTGCTCGTCGCGCAGGACGACGACGTCCTCGGGCCGGAAGCCGCGTGCGAGCAGGGCGCCGTGGACGAGGTCGACGTCCGCGCGCGTGCCCGGAAGCGCCGGCCAGTGGCTCTGCTCGGGGTACGTGCCGACGCCGACGAGGAGCGCGCGACGCGTCCCCGCCTGCGCTTCGAGGGCGAGCGCGGCGACGGCGAGTACGGGCAGGAGGGTGGTGCGCTGGGGGCGGGGCATGGCCGTGCCGGGGGCACGCGGACCAGGATCGGCGCTGGATGGCTGGGTGGCAAGCGCGCGGCCGGGATGGGCCGACCCGAGGTCCGGGAAAGGGGGCGGGAGAGCGCACCGGCAGGAGAACTCCGTAGGTTTCTCCTGCGCCGTCGCGCGTCGCTCCCCTGGAGGGGCGCCGCTGTCCGCGGCTCGAGGACGGAGCTACGATCGCGGCCTCCCCCCCCCTCACTTCCCGGACGATCGCACCATGCAACGACTTCGGCTGCCTTCCCTGCTCGTGCTCCTCCTTCTCGTGGCGTTGGGCTGCGCCGGACAGGTCGGCGGTGCGATGCTCGACAGCGCGTTCAGCGTGATCAAGAAGACGTTCCTCGGCGCCGCGACGGCGAACTACGGCGACGGCTATCGCGACGAGTTCGACAAGGTGTTGAGCGCGCTGACCGACGTGGCGAAGGGCAAGGTGTCGAAGCTCGGCGAGGACCCGGCGCCTGCCGCGAGCTCCGGGGCCGCGTCTTCGGCGGCCTCGGGTTCGGCGGCCTCGGGTTCGAACGCGAGTAGCGACAGCGGCGCCGCGAGCGCGCCCGTCGCGTCCACGCCACCGGTCGCACCCGCGCCGGCAGCGCCCGCTCCGCTCGAGCTCGAGTTCGTCCTCCTGAAGGAGGAGGTCGTCGACGGTCGCTCCGTCCCCGCGCCCGTCGCGGACGGCGACGTGCTCTACGACCGCTTCGGCACGCACGGCGCGGGGGACAACCTCAAGCTGCGCCTGCGCGCGGGGAGCGCGTGCTGGGTGTACGCGATCTCGATCGACAGCACGGGGTGGGCGCGCCCGCTCTTCCCCTCGACCTACACGGCGCAGGCGAATCCGCTTCCGGCGAACACGACGGTCGAAGTCCCGCCCGGCCGCAACTGGGCCACGCTCGACAGCTACCGCGGCGTCGAGCACGTCTACGTGCTCGCGAGCCGCACGCAGCGCGTCGACCTCGAGCAGGCGCTCGCCGGGCTCGCCGCGAACGTGCGCGACGTCGACCCCGCGCGCGTGCTCGAGCAGCGGACGAAGGTCGAACTCGTCGCGAGCGCAGCGCCGATCTCGCGCGGGTGGGACGTGGCGCGCCCCAGCCAATTCGCGGACGTGCAGAGCTCGCAGGGCGCGACGTTCTCCGTCGACACGCAGATCTTTGCCGCGAAGGCCGCCGACGAGCTCGTGATCACGCGCTGGTTCCGGCACCAGTGAGGCCCGCGCGTTCCGCGCGGATCGGTTCCTTCGCGCTGGCGGCGAACGCTGCGTCGATCGAAGCGCCGTTCGCCCTGGGACCTCGACGGCCTCCGGGTCAGTGCGGCGCCGCCGCCGCGCGCAGCTCCTCGACGTGCGCCCGCGCGGAGCGGGCGAGCGCGCCGAGGTCGTAGCCGCCCTCGAGCACGGACACGAGCCGGCCGCGCGCATGGCGCCGTGCGACGTCGGCGAGCCCGTGCGTCATGTGGCGGTACGCGTCCTCGGTGAGCAGCGTCTGCGACAGCGGGTCCTCGCGGTGCGCGTCGAAGCCCGCCGAGACGAGCACGAACTCGGGTCGGAAGGCGTCGAGCGCGGGGAGCACCTCGTCGTCGAAGGCCGCGAGCCACTCGACGTCGCCCGCGCGCGGCGGGAGCGGGCAATTCAACGTCGCGCCTTCGCCGTCGCCGAGGCCGCGCTCGTGGGCGAGCCCCGTGCCCGGGTAGAGCGGCCACTGGTGCAGGCTCGCGTAGAAGACGGTCGGGTCGCGCTCGAACAGGTGCTGCGTCCCGTTCCCGTGGTGCACGTCCCAATCGACGATCGCGACGCGCGCGACGCCGCGCCGGCGGAGCTCCGCGGCCGCGATCGCGACGTTGTTGAACAGGCAGAAGCCCATCGCCTCCGAGCGCTCCGCGTGGTGCCCCGGCGGACGCGTCGCGACGAACGCGTGCTCCCACGCGCCGTCGAGCACGCGCTCGACCGCGAGGAGCGCGCCGCCCGCCGAGGCGAGCGCTGCGTCCCACGAGCCCGCCGACGCGCGCGTGTCGCCTTCGTCGAGCACGCGCGCGCCGCGCGCGATCGCCTCTTCCGCCGCACGCACGTAGGCCGGGTCGTGCACGCGCTCGAGCGCGGCGCGCGGCGCCGGCGGCGCTTCGGCGCGTTCGAGCTCGCGCGCGAGGCCGCTCTGCTCGAATTCGCGCTCGATCGCGGCGACCCGCTCCGCGCGCTCGGGGTGCCCGGGCCCGGTGTCGTGCCGGGCGGAGTGGGCGCTGGTGACGAAGCCGGTGCGCGCCACGTCAGTCGAGCTTGAACACGCCGCAATACTTCGGGTTCTCGACCATCTTCTGGAAGACGGGCTCCTTCGCGAGCTCGGAGAGCTGCTTCAGCGAGACCGGCGCCCTCTCGAGCGTCGACGCGGCGTCCTTCAGCTTGTTCTGCTGCGCGTAGCAGCGCGCGAGTCCGATGTACGCGTCGTCGAGGCGCGCGCGGATGTCGTTCTTCGCGAGGTTGATCGCCTGCAGGTAGTCGCGCTGCGCGTCCTTGTACTCGCCGATCCTGTACAGGATCGCCGCGCGTTGCTCCCACGAGTTCGCCCAACCCTTGTTGCGGTCGATCTGGTCGTCGTAGTCCGCGAGGAGCTCGCGCTTCGCGCTCTTGTCCCCGACCAGGTGGAGCAGCACGAGCGCCGCCTCCTTGATCTCGCGCTCCGGCGCCGCGGAGAGCACGCGCGCTTCCTTGCGCAGTTCGGTGTCGAAGCGTTCGCCGAACACCGCGAGCGCCTCGAGGATCTTGATCCGCGCCTCGCGCGGCGCGGCGACGTCCTCGGCGACGCGCAGGAAGCCGGTGATCGCCGGCTTCTCCACGGCGTCGGGGCACGCGCGGAAGTACGCGAGCAGGCCGTCGAGGTACTGCACCGCGTCCTTCGTCGAGCCCAGGAGGCGCTGCACGCGCGGCGCGTGGCTCGCGGCCTTCGTCTCGGCGAGCGCGGCGAGTGCCGTGCGCACGATCTCCGGGTTCGGATCGGCGAGCGCGTCGCCGAGCACTTTCTCGGAGTCCTTGCCGCCGATGCGGACGAGTGCCGCGAGCGCGTCCTTGCGCACCTGTCCCTGCGCCTGCTGGAAGAACTGCGCGAGCAGCGGTACGACGCGCGCGGGCTCGGGCGTCACCGCGAGCACCCGCAGCGCGTTGCGGCGTCCCTCGAGCGAGCCGTCCTTGAGGACCGCGAGCAGCTTGTCCGTGATCGAGGGCGTCGGGATGCCCGCGAGCGCCTGCGCGACGTACTGCGCGACGAGCTTCTGCGCGTCGGTGCCGTTCGCGCCCGGATCGATGCGGTCGACGAGCAGCGGCGCCGCCTCGGCGCCGAGCGCCACGAGCCGCTCCTTCTGGTCCTCGCAACCGGGGAGGCGGCGGACTTGCGCTTCCATCTCGAGCACGCGGAGCGCGTCCGCGACGGAGCCGGCGAGCTGCGTCTGGACGCCGTCGCGCAGCCCGCGCAGCCGCTCGAGGAACTGCTGCAGCGTCTCGCGCGGCGCAGGCTTCTTCGGGTCGGCCTTCGGCGCTTCGCCTTGCGCCTCCCGGGGCATGGCGAGCGCGGGCGCGCCGAGGACGAGGGCCAAGAGGAGGACGCGGGCGGGGCTCGTGCGGGGCGTGCGCATCGTGGGCTCGATCGGGGCGCGAGATCCTACCAACCCCGGCGCCTCGAGTTGCGCTCCGTTCGCCGCGGGCACGGCGTGGCGCGCCTGGTGCACGCGGCGCGCAGGGGGGCGCGCGCTGCACGCGGGGCGCCCGCGTCTCGGGCGCGGCCGACGGCGTCGAGCCCGGAGTGCGGCTTCAGGCCGCTCCGCGCCGCATCGGACGCAGCACGTAGTGCGGGCCGTGGAACGCGGCCTCGCCCGGGCGCAGCCCGCCGAGCCGCTCAGGCGGTTCGCGCCGCCCGGTCCCTGTGCTTGCGACGGCGCGGGCAGGGCTCGGCGCCGGCCGCGGGCCGTAGATGGCCCGCAGGCGCAGGCGATGGCGGAAGATCCACGAACGCACGGGGCCCCTTTCGGCCCCCGACTTTCCGGTTGTGGAGGGCAAGCGGGAATTGCGGTGTGCCCCATCGGGTGACAAGGCGCGCCGTCTGTGCTCCGATGGCGGCCCTTTTTTCCGATGGAACCGTCTTCCCACTGCCACCCGCATCCCGCGCACGCGGCCGAGCACGACGTGGTCGTCGTCGGCGGCGGACACGCGGGCATCGAAGCGGTGCTCGCGGCCGCGCGGATCGGCGCGCGCGCGGCGCTCGTGACGCTGCGCGTCGATCGCATCGGCGAGATGAGCTGCAACCCGGCGATCGGCGGCCTCGGCAAAGGCCAGATCGTGCGCGAGGTCGACGCGCTCGGCGGCGTGATGGGCCGCGTCGCGGACGAGACGGGCATCCAGTTCCGCATGCTGAACACCGGGAAGGGCCACGCGGTGCGCGGGCCGCGCTGCCAGTCGGACCGGCACCTGTACCGCGAGGCCGCGACGCGCCTCGTCGATGCGCACGCGAACGTGACCGTGGTCGAGGGCGCCGCGAGCGGCCTTCTCGTGCACGCGGACGGCGGCGTGCGCGGCGTGCGGCTCGGCGACGGTCGCGAGCTCACGGCGCGCGCCGTCGTGATCACGACCGGCACGTTCCTGCGCGCGGTGATGCACACGGGCGAGGCGCAGGCCGGAGGGCGGGCGCGTCGGCGAGGGGACGACCAGCGGGCTCTCGCGCGACCTCGAGCGTCTCGGGCTCGCGCTCGGACGCCTGAAGACGGGGACGCCGCCGAGGCTCGCGAAGGACTCGATCGATTGGGACCGGCTCGAGCCGCAGCACGGCGACGCGCGCCCGCTGCCGTTCTCGCACGCGACCGATCGCAAGCGCTTCCCCGCGCTCCCGCAGGTCGCCTGCCACATCACGCACACGAACGAGGCGGCGCACGCGATCATCCGCGCGAACATCCACAAGGCGCCGATGTACGCGGGGCGCATCCAAGGCGTCGGTCCGCGCTACTGTCCGTCCGTCGAAGACAAGGTGATGCGCTTCGCCGACAAGGCGAGCCACCAGGTCTTCCTCGAGCCCGAGTCGCTCTCGACCGACGTGATCTACGCGAACGGTGTCTCGACGTCGTTGCCGGCGGAGGTGCAGGAGACGTTTCTGCGCGCGATCCCCGGCCTCGAGCGCGCGCGCTTCCTGCGCCACGGGTACGCGGTCGAGTACGACTTCGCGCAGCCGTCGCAGCTCACGGACACGCTCGCGGTGCGCGCGGTGCCGGGCTTGTGGCTCGCGGGCCAGATCAACGGCACGTCGGGCTACGAGGAAGCGGCGGGACAGGGGCTCGTCGCGGGCGCGAACGCCGCCTTGTGGGCACTCGGCCGCGGCGCGTTCACGCTCGCGCGCGACGAGGCGTACGTCGGCGTGATGGTCGACGACCTGATCGTCAGCAACCCGAGCGAGCCCTACCGCATGTTCACGAGCCGCGCGGAGCACCGCCTGCTCCTGCGCCACGACAACGCGGACGAGCGGCTCGTGCCGCGCGCGGCGGAGGTCGGGCTCGTCGGGAACGATGCGCTCGCGGGGCTCGACGCGAAGCGCGCGGCGAAGGACGCGGCGAAAGCAGTGCTCTCGGGCGTGCGCAGCGCCGAGCACGGCCATCGCACGCTCGCGGAGCTCCTGTTGCGGCCGGAGGTGACGCTCGCGGAGCTCGTCGCGCGCCATGCGGAGCTCGCGGCGCTCGAGCTCGAGCCCGAGACGGCGGAGTCGCTCGAGGTCGAGCTCAAGTACTCGGGCTACATCGAGCGCCAGCACGAGAACGTCGCGCGGATGAAGCGGCAGGAGTCGGTCGAGATCCCGCAGGACCTCGACTACCGCGCGCTGTCGGGCCTCGCGAACGAAGCGAAGGACAAGCTCGCGAAGCTGCGCCCGCGCACGCTGGGACAAGCCGCGCGCATCGCGGGTGTGCGCCCGCCCGACGTGGCGCTGCTCGCGATCCACGTCGAGCGGCGGAGGCGTGAGCGGGCGGAGCGCGGGTGACGCGCGGGCTTCAGAGCCCGAAGCACACCCGCAACCCGTCCGACAGGTTGAAGCCCGCTCCGCCGCCCGCGACGTTGCGGTACCACACCTGGAAGTTCCACGTGCTGCCGGTCGTGATGCCGAACGCACCGCTCGCGAAGGGGAGGCGGGTGAAGTCGATCGGGCGGAAGACGTCGCCCGCGATGCTCGCCTGCAAGACGCCGATCCGGCGGAACGGCGAGTCGACGCACAGGTAGCCGTTCCCGAACGGCGTCTGCGTCGCCACGTCGCCGTAGAGGAAGATGCAGCTCGTGTTGATCGGCAGGCCGAACGCGCCGACCTGGAAGTCGTTCGCGCCGAGGTTCGGCGCGCCGAGGTACGTCATGTGCGCGCCGCTGCCGACGGAGTTCGGCGCTCCGATGCAGTAGTTCGTCGGCGGCGGGCACACGAACGGCGCCTCGTAGACGAGCGTCACCGTCGCACTCGCGCTCCCGTTCGCGTTCGACACCTGGAACTGAAGCGTGTCCGTGCCCGTGGCGCTCGGCGTCGCCTGCAGGATGCGGTAGGGGCCCGTGCCGCCGAGCGTGCTCGACTGCGCGGGCGCGCTCGTCACCGAGTACGTCGTGCTCCCGAGCGCGCCGTCGAACGTCGCGGGGAGTTCGACCACGTGCACGCCGCCCGGCGTCACGCGCTTCGTGAACGAATACGCGACCGGCGCCGCGCTGCCGGGCGTCCCGGGCGCGTCCGCGACCGTGATCGCGATCGGCGCGCTCCGCGCCCGCGTCCCGTCGGCGAACGTCGCGACGCACACGAGCTCGGATTCATCGGCACCGAGCTGCTCGCCGCGCACGGAGAGCACAGCACCCGACGTCGTCGTCGCCGCGATCACGCGCGAACCCTGCAGGAGCTGCAGCTCGCTCACCGTCCCGCCCGCCGCCGACACCGTGACGTCGAAGCGCGTGGAGCGGTCGCCGCTCGTCGCCGACGGCGCGAGCGCGGCGCTCTTGCCGTAGTTGTCCGTCACGAGCGTCCCGACGAAGCGCCCGACGCTCTTCACCGGCGTGTCGTCGTACGCGAGCACGCGCACGTCGTGCCATCCGTCGGGGAACGCCGTCGTGTCGAGCGCGAACGTCAAACCGTTCTCGATCCTCGCGACCGAGCGCCCGTCGACCAGGAGCTCGAAGCTCGCGATCTGCGCCGTCGGGTGCGTCGTCGTGGCGCTCGGCGTGATCGCGATGATCCCCGTCGCGACGGCGGGGAGCGGCGGCACGCTCACCGTCGGCAGGTGCGCGAACGGCCGCGTCAGCGGGTCGCCGGTGAACAGCTGCTGGAACGGCACGAAGGCGACGCTGCGGAACCACGCCTCACCGAGCGACGAGCCCTGCTCGTAGAAGACGTGCAGGCGCGCGTTCGGGAACTTGCCCGGGTAGTTGCACGGCTCTTCCACCGTGCCCGACGTGCCCGACGCGCCGCGCGTGATCCAGCGCGACATCTTCGTCTGGCTCGTGTCCTCGAACGTCGCCGCGAAGCTCGTCAGGTGGTCGCAGAACGCGCCGGGGAGCAGCGTGAAGTTGCCGTTCTGGATGTCGGGCGTCGCGACGCCCGTCATCACGCCGAGGCAGTCCTGCTGTCCGAGCGGCAGGTCCGCGAACAGGTGCTGCGCCTGTCCGCCGAGGTTCGTGATCGCCGTCACGGCGGAGGGGAAGAGCCCGTGGCGCGGCCCCGAGCGCGCGGGGTCGTTCGTCTGCATGAAGTAGATCGTGCCGACGGGGTGCGTGCCGTCCGCGGCGACGCTGCGGTCGATCAGCGCGAGCACTTCGCTCTTCGTGTTCCCGTTCGCGCCCGTGTAGCCGAGCATCGCCCCGATGAAGTACCGCTTCCCCGTCGGGTTCGGCACGCCGCCGTTGTAGACGACGCTGCTGTCGAACGCGCGCGCGTCCTCGCCGTTCCGGAAGAACCCGTTGCCGAGGTTCGAGCCCGTGCCCGCGAGGATCGTGCTCTCGATGCGCACGAGCGTGTACGGCGTCGGCGCGGCGAAGCGGTTTACGGGGAAGCAGCCGTCGCTGACGAGTCCGGGCGCCGACACGAAGAAGTTCCCGCCCGACGGGAGCACGACGTAGTCGACGTGGTCCGCGATCGCGAGGTCGTCGAGGGCCCCGAGGAACGCCTTCGTCTCCGCGGCGACCGCGTTCGCGTACGTCGCGGGCGTCGGCGCCATGAAGAGCACGTTGCCGCTCGGGATCCCGCGCGCCGCGCGGTAGTGGTTCGCGACGTGCAGCGACTCCGCGTTCGACGGGTCGACGATCAGGAGCACGTTCTCGGCGCTCCCGCCGGCGCGCGCGAGCGACGCGAGGACGAGGAGCAGGGCGGCGCGGGACGGACGGAGCTTCGCGTGGGTCATGGGGGACTCGGGGGGGGCCGAGTCCAAGCCTACCGCGCGGCGCGCCGAACGGGAGTCACGTCCCCTTGCGCAGGATCACGATCTTCACCGTGTTGAAGAGGATCGACAGGTCGAAGAGCAGCGACTGGTTCTTGATGTAGAACAGGTCGTACTGGAGCTTCTGCACCGCGTCCTCGAACGTCGAGCCGTAGCGGTAGTTGATCTGCGCCCAGCCCGTCAGCCCGGGTTTCACGATGTGGCGCTGGCGGAAGTAGGGGATCTTCTCGGAGAGATCCTGCACGAAGTGCGGACGCTCGGGCCGCGGACCGACGAGCGACATGTGCCCCGCGAGCACGTTGAAGAGCTGCGGGAGCTCGTCGAGGCGCGTCTTGCGGATGAACTTGCCGCAGCGCGTGATGCGCGGGTCGTCCTGCGTCGCCCAGACGGGCCCCGAGTGCTTCTCCGCGTCCGCGCGCATGCTGCGGAACTTGAAGAGCGTGAACGGCTTGTTGTCGAGCCCGACGCGCTCCTGCGAGAACAGGATCGGCCCCGGCGAGTCCAGGCGGACCGCGATCGCGGTCGCGAGCATCAGCGGCCACGTGACGAGCAGCATCGCGAGCGCCACGACGACGTCGACGGCGCGCTTCCCGAGCTCGGTGAACGGATGTCGCGCGAAGCCTTCGTTGAAGATCAGGTACGACGGACGCAGCGACTCGACCGCGATCTTGCCCGTGATCTGCTCGTACAGCGCCTCGCGCTCGCGCACCGAGATGCCCGCGAGGCGGCAGTCGAGCAGGTCGTCGACGGGCAGCATCTTGCGCCGGTCCTCGAGCGCGATCACGACGACGTCGACCTTGCGCTTCTGCGCGAGGTCGAAGAGCGACGTCGCCTCCGCGGACGGGAGCGAGGGCAGGAGCAAGTCCGCGAGCCACGGCTCCGCCGGCGCGGCGGGCGCCACGTTCGCGGCGGCGGCGGTCTGCGGCGCGCTCGCGACCGTCGCGCCGGGGTCCTTGGCCAGAGCGAGCGCCGGTCCGCCCGCGACGTCGGCGCGGCGCAGGCTGAAGAGCTGGCCGCCGCGGCGCTCCTGCGCGGAAGGCTCGCGCGGCGCGCCGATCCCGGCATCGGGCAGGAGGCCGACGAGCTCGTACCCGGCGTCGGGGCGCTCGCGGATCTCGCGCGCGAGGTCGAAGGCACCCTTGCCGGAGCCGAAGATCAGCACGCGCTCGCCGAAGTTCGACCGGCGGAGCATCCAGTGGAACGCGGCGCGCCACCAATAGAGGAGCGCGAAGCCGGTGAGCAGTCCGAAGACGACCGTCTGCACGCGCTGCGAGAGCGACAGGGGCGGCACGTCGAGGACGCGCTGCAGGCCCCACACGTGCGCGAGCAGCACGGAGCCGAGGCCGATGCCGAGCGCCGAGCCCGCCGACTCGACGAAGCGCGACGATCGATCGTAGTTCGAGCCCGACACGCGCACGTCGTAGAGCTCGTTGAACGCGATCGCGAGCTGCGCGAGCACGGAGAGCGAGAACGCCGTCAGGATGCAGCGCAGCGCGGCGTCCTCGATGCTGAGCGCGGGCACCTGCTGCGCGAGCTGGGCGCGGAGCGCGCTCGTCGCGTCCCACAGGTGCGCGGTGAGCCACAGGGAGAGGACGAGCGTGAGCAGGACCGTCTCGCCGGCGATCAGGAGCGCCTTGCGGAGCGGCAGGTAGTGGCGGAGGACGCGCAGCATGCGGGGGACGTGCCCCTGGAGCTCAAAGCGGGGCGCGCGAGCACCGCCGCCGTCCGAGCCGGCCTTGGGGTTGTACCATGATCGGCCCGGAACCCGCGCCGCATGAGCGCGGTCCGCGCAGACCGGGAAAAGAGATCAAGTTTCGAGG
This sequence comes from Planctomycetota bacterium, assembly GCA_016714045.1. Taxonomy (GTDB): domain Bacteria; phylum Planctomycetota; class UBA1135; order UBA1135; genus JADJNY01. Next base: position 77,220 of record JADJNY010000007.1, read on the forward strand.
GGGCGTTCGAGCCGGGATGGTGCTCGACCACGATCGGCCGGCCGCGCAGACCGACGAGGACCTCGACCAGATCGACGCGCGGTGCCGGGGTCCCCGGGTGCGTGAGGCCGCGCGCGACGGACGCGAGCCGCGCGAGGCGCTCGTGCGAGAGCCGCAGCCCCGGCCGCCAGCGCTCGGCGTGGGCGCGGAGCGCGGGCGCGTCGGAGGCCATGCCCCTCGGCCGCGGGACGGGCTCCAGGCGCTTCGTCTTGACCTCGACCAGCACGAGCCGCGCGCCGTCGCGCGCGAGCAGGTCCACCTCGACCGCCGCGGTGCGCCGGCGCCGGTCGAGGATCGCAAGCCCGCGCGCGGCGAGGTGGAGCTCGGCGAGCCGCTCGCCGAGGCGTCCGAGCTCCTGGTCGTCGGGCGTGCACCACCGCGCGAAGGCGCGCGGCGCGAACTCGATCGCCGTGCGCCGCGCGCGCTCGAGCAGGCGCGCGCGGACCCGTCGGCACGCCCGGGCAGCCGCGCCGTCGAGCACGCGCAAGAGGAGGCGCCCGAGTCGGCTCGGGCGCTCGCCCGAGGCTCCGCGCGCGCTCTCTCCCTCTGTGCGGCGCGGGGACGCGGTCGCACGCCGAAGCGCCGGGCGCCGCACGCGGCGCCGGATTCCCCCGAAACGTTCCATCTCGAACTCCACGGCGCCGCGATGGGCGCAAGGACGCGCGCCGCCGGACGTGCGGAGCGCGTCGATCGGGCCGCGGCCGGGGGAGCGGAGCGCGGCGTGGACCTGGGATCACTTCTCGGTGGTGGCGGCGGGCTCGATCACGGACTGGATCGCCGCGACCGCGTACTTGAGGCGCACGCCCTCGTCGACCTGGAGGGTGACGACGCCCTCCTGGACCTGCGCGACCGTGCCGTGCAACCCCGAGGAGAGGATGACCTTGTCGCCCTTCTTCAGCGCCCCGCGCATCTCCTCGAGCTTCTTCCGCGCCTTGCGCTCGGGGTTGATCATCACGAACCAGAACACCGCGAGGCACAGGACCATCGGGATGACGAGGTCGAACAGGCTGCTCGTCGGTGCGGCGCCGCCGGCGGGTGCGCCCCCGGCCGGGGCATCCTGGAGGAGCGCGAGGAAGATCGATGCGTGCATGGCTGGCTCTCGGTCGGCGGGGTGCGGGGGCGTTCGAGGGGCGAAAAGGCTAGCGAACGCGCCCCTGGACGCCAAGCGAGCGTTGGTCCAAGCTCGTCCACGGCTCGCGCCGCGCGCGCGAGCCTTCCTTTTCCCCGCTCCATGAGCTCCGCTCCCGACCCCGCGTTCTCCACGTCCGGCCCGCGCGCCAGCGGCGGCCGCTTCGTCGTCGCCATGTCGGGCGGTGTCGACAGCTCCGTCGCGGCGTGGATGCTGAAGCAGGAAGGGCTCGACCTCGTCGGGCTCTTCATGCGCAACGGCGTGCACGTCGACGAGGCCGAGTCGTCGAAGAAGTCGTGCTGCTCCGTCGGCGACGCGCGCGACGCGCGGATGGTCGCGGCGCACCTCGGCGTCGCGTTCCAGTCCGTCGACCTGAAGGACGAGTTCGGCGCGATCATCCGCTACTTCCTCGCCGAGTACGCGAAGGGCCGCACGCCGAACCCGTGCGCGGTTTGCAACCGCGACCTCAAGTTCAACCGCCTGCTCTCGTTCGCGCGCGATCTCGGCGCCGAGGGCGTCGCGACGGGCCACTACGCGCGGCTCGCGCTCGAGGGCGGCCGCGTCGCGCTGCGCCGCGGCCTCGACGAGTCAGAAGGACCAGAGCTACCAGCTCTTCTCCCGTCGCCGAGGCGAACCTCGCGCGCACGCGCCTGCCGCTCGGCGACCTGCGCAAGACCGAGGTGCGCGCGCTCGCGAAGGAAGCGGGCCTGCGCACGGCGGTGAAGAAGGACAGCCAGGAGATCTGCTTCGTCCCGTCGAACGACTACCGGAAGCTCCTCGCTGAGCGCGGCGTCGAGCTCCACCCCGGCGAGCTCGTCGACACGTCGGGCAAGGTGCTCGGCGAGCACGCCGGCACGGAGCACTTCACGATCGGCCAGCGCCGCGGCCACGGGATCGCGACCGGCGATCCGCTCTACGTCGTCGAGCTCCACCCCGACGAAGGTCGCGTCGTGCTCGGCGCGCGCGACGAGTGCGCGATCGCCGAAGCCGAGGTCGACGCGCTGAACTGGATCGGCTTCGACGCGCCGGCGTCCTTCCGCTGCGCGGTGCAGCACCGCTACCGCTCGACGCCCGCGCCCGCGACGGTCGAGGTGCGCGGGACGAGCGCGCGCGTCGTGTTCGACTCGCCCGAGCTCGCGGTGACGCCCGGCCAGGGCGCCGCGTTCTACGTCGAGGACCGGTTGCTCGGCGGCGGCTGGATCGGCGCGACCCGCCGCGCGGGCTGCGCGCCGCGGTAGGTCGTCCGCGTCGACGGTGCTCCGTCGCGCGCGCAGCGTGCCGTCCGTGTTCGTTCCGCGCGCCGCGAGCGCACGGTCGGCGCACAGGACGCACACGCGACACGCGCGCTCCGCGACCGTGGCCGGTCCCCGCGCGGACCAGTAGGCTCTGCGCCGCGCGCACCTGCAGCGCCTCGACGTGTCCGCCGCCGAACCTCGCCCTCGCTCCGCACGCGCGCTCGCCGCGCGCGTCGCCCTCGTCGGCGGGCTTGCGGCGCTCGTCCTCGCGCTCGTCTGGAGCTGGCCGCGCGCGCGCGCCGCGTCGGACGCTCCGCCGCTCGACCTCGTGCTCGTCGACGCGTCGGCGAGCGCGACCGAGCTCCGGCCCGCGTGGCGTGCCGAGGTCGAGCGCGAGCTCGCGCGCGTGCGCGCCGAGGCCGTCGCGGCCGGGCGCGAGCTCGCGCTCGTCGCGCTCGACGCGGGCGCCACGCTCGAACGCGCGCCCGACGCGGCGTCCGGCTTCGACGCGCGCACGGCGCTCGAAGGGCTCCCGCGCGGCGGCCGCGCGGCCGAGGGGAGCGCGCTCGCCGCGGCGCTCGACCTCGCCGAGCGCGTGCGCGCGGAGCGCGGTGCGCCCGGCGGCCGCGCGATCGTGATCGGCGACGCGAGCTACACGGGCCCCGATCCGGCGCCGCGGCTCGCGCGCCTCGCGGCGCTCGGGTTCGCGTGCGAGCGCCGCGCGCTCTCGCCGCCGTCCGCGGGGCGCGTCGCGCTCGGCGAGCTGCGGCTCCCGCGCGCCCTGCACGCAGGCGCGGCGCTCGCGGCGCGCGTGACGATCCACGCGCCGCTCGGCGCCTTCGTGCGGATCGCCGCGCGCGCCCGATGGGCGGAGGGCGCGGTCGAGCGCGAGCTCGCGACCGAAGCGCCGGCGGGCGCGCCCGTCGACCCCGACGGCTTCGCGGCCTGGTCCGCGACGATCGACTTCGGCGTGACCGGCCCTGGGCTCGTCGACATCGCGCTCGCGGCGCGGGCCGCGAGCACGCGCGCGGAGGTCGCGCGTCCGCGCGCGCCCGCCGCGCCGTCGGCCGCCGAGTCCAAGCGCTTCGCCCGCGTGTTCGTGGGCGACGCGCCGAGCGTGCTCGTCGCGGGCTCCGACGCCGTGGCGCTCGACGCGCTCGCGACGGCGCTCGCGGACGCGCGCGGCGGCGCTCCGCTCGCCGTGGAGCGCGTCGTCGTCGGAGCGGACGCTCGCGGCGCGATCGCGGAGCGTCTCGGCGTCGTCGACGCGCTCGTGACGCTCGACCTCGCGCCGACGGCGCTCCCCGAGCTCGAGCTCGCCGCCTTCGTGCGCGGCGGCGGCGGCTGGCTCGCGCTGCTCGGACCCGACGCGCGCGCGGCGTTCGCCGGCGACCGCGGGGCGTTCGAGCTCCTCCCGCTCGTGCCGCGGGAGGGCGCGCCGCCGCGCGACGTCGTGTTCGTCGTCGACGGCTCGGGCAGCATGGCGGGGGACGCGCAGACCGCGCTCCTCGGCGCGGTCACGGACGTGCTCGGCGTCCTCGGCGCGGAGGAACGGCCGAGTTCCGCTGGTTCGCGGGCCAGCTCGGGCCGCCGCTCGCGCGCGCGCCCGGCGCGTCGTCCGACGAACGCGCGGCGTTCGCGCGGCGGCTCCTCGCCGAGCACCCACCCGGCGGACCGACCCGCATGCTCGCCGCGCTCGAGCGCTGGCTCGCCGAGCGCGCCGGCGCGGGTGAAGCGCTCGTGTTCGTGTTCGGCGACGGCCAGGAGTCGGAGACGGACGGCGCCGCGGCGCGCGCGGGTGCGCTCGCGGCGCGCGCCGCGGGCGCGCGAGCGCGCTTCGTGCCCGTCGCGATCGGCGCCGAGGCGAACGTCGCGCTGCTCGGCGCGCTCGCGCCGCCCGGCGAGCCCGTGCTGCGCGCCGGGGAGCTCGACCGTTCCGCGCGCGAGCGGCTGGCGCGGCTTCTCGCGCGCGAGCTCGGCGCGCGGCGCGCGGCGCCCGGCGGACCGCACGCGGTCCTCGCGGTCGAGGGCGCGCGCGACGCCGATGCCGCGGCGGTGCTCGCGGCGCAGGCCGCGCTCGCGCCCGCGCCCTGGCCCGGCGTGACGACGCACCTCGCCGCGGAGCTCGCGCGCGACGCGGCGCTCGTGTGGCGCTCCGACGCGGAGGCCCCGCTCCTCGCGCTCCTGCGCCGCGGCTCGGGGCGCACCGCGGCGCTCGCGTTCGCGCCCGGGGCCGAGGCGCCGGGTTGGACGGAGGCGCGCGCCGCCCGGCTTCTCGCGCCGGTGGCGAGCTGGCTCGCCGCCGGACGCGCGCGCGCCGCGCTCGCGGTCGAGCTCGAAGGACAGCGGCTCGTGCTCCAGGGCGCCGAGCTCGCGCAGCGCGCCGCGCGCATCGACGCGCGCGTGCGGCCGGCGCAGTCGGACGGCGCGGATCGGGGCCGCGTGGCGTTCGAGCCCGACCTCGGCCCGGGCGGCGACCTCGCGACGCGCGTCGCGGCCTGGCCGGCCGACCTCGACCTCGAGCCCGGGGCCTACGCGGTCGAGCTCGAGCTCGACCCCGCGCGCACGCTTGCGCTCGCCGTCGCCCGGACGGGCGAGACGGCCTGGCCACGGAGCTTCTGGAGCGTGCCGCGGAGGACCGCCGAGGCGGGCGCCGACCCGGCCGCGTTCCCGGCCGGCGATCCGCGCGCGTTCGCGGCCTTTGGCGTCGCCGTGCTCCTGCTCGCGGCCGCCGGGTTCCTCGGGCTCGGCGCCGGACGGCCGGTCGCCGGTCGCGGGCCGTCCTAGGTCGCTCCGACCCGAGTTCGGGCCATGGACGGGGCTCCCGCGGCTCGGCGGGGCGGCCGCGGCCCCGCGCGTTCAAGGTGCGGGTGGAAAGTTCCGACACAGGTCCGGCCGGAGCCTCTGCTCCGGTGACCGGAAGGAAGGAACCGCATGTCCCGTTCGATCGCCGCCCTCGCCCTCGTCCTGGCCCTCGTCGCGTGCGCCTGCTCGACCACCCGTTCGAACGTCGCCCCGGGGACGCCGGGCGGCGGAACGTGGCTCGAGCCCTCGCCGCAGCTGCGCGAGCAAATCTCCGACGCGGCGAAGAAGCTGCCGTGGACGCACGGACTCGAGCGCGTCGAGCTCGTCCACTGGTTCGCGCAGGTGGGGGAGCCCGCCTATCCCGTGCTGCTCGACATGGTGCTCGACCCGCGCAAGGACGTCGCGGGCGCGGCGCTCGCCGCGCTGGGCGCCACGCGCGACAGCCGGCTCGTCCCCTCGCTCCAGGCCTTGCCCTGGCCGCGCCAGCAGGACGGCGACCTCGCGCTCGAGCGCGCGCGGACGTTGTTGCGCCTGGGCGATTGGCAGATGGTGCCGCGCCTCATCGAGGGCCTGAAGGACGAGCGTCTCGTCACGCGCGCGCTCTGCATCCAGGCGTTGTACGAGGCCACGCACGAGCGCCTGGGCTTCGACGCCCGGGCGGAAGAGCCCGATCGCACCGCCGCCGTCCAGAAGTGGGAGCAGTGGTGGCAGGAGCGCGAGAACGATCCGCTCTTGACCGCCGGTACCGACTCAAAGCCGGCGCAGTGACGTCCGCGCGCACCGCAGAGCGCGAGCGCACGCAGGCGGCTCGAAAGCGCACGCAGGGGAGCGCGGATCCGGGGGCAAAACGCCCCGGGCCGCGCTCGAACGGCGAAAAGCCCGCGGCGCAGGCGGTTGCCCGGCCTTTGCCATGGCCTAGGACGATGCCTAGCCTCTACCCGGCGCGGGCCCTGGTCGTCGACCGGGTCCGCCGCTCCAGTGACGGCTCTTCCCGAGGTGCTTCATGAAGGTCCACTTCTGTGACCTGTGCAACGAGTCCGTTCCCCAGGCCGATCTCGACCAGGGCCGGGCCGTCGTGCTCAAGGGGCGCATCGTCTGCGTGAGCTGCGACCGCGCGATGTCCCAGGCCGGCGGGCGCGGCTCGCCCGGCATGCTCGCGACCGCGATCGCGGCGCCGGCGGCCGCACCGCACGCGCACACATCGCTTTCCGCGCCGGCCGCCCCCGAGCGCCCGGCGATCGTCACCGCGCCGGAGGAGCGCGCCCCGGCGAACCCGTCGCCCGCCGCCGAAGCGCCGCGCTCGACCGCCTCGCTCGCGCCGCCGGTCCCGCCCGTGACGGCCGCGCCCGCGTCGAACACGGGGCTCTGGGTCGCGGTGGTCGGCCTCGTCTTCACCGCGGGCGCGATCTTCGTGCTCGACCAGCGCCTCGAGAAGCTCGGCGGCGCCGACCGCGGGCTCGCGACGCGCCTCGAAGGGCAGGAGAAGAGCCTCGCGACGATCACGACGCAGTCGAAGACGCTGCAAGACGACCTCGCGCTCGCGCAGCAGACGTTCCGCCGCGACCTCGGGTTCGAGCGCGATCGCGTGCAGCAGGAGCTGACCAAGCTCGATGCGACGATCAAGAACGCGCGCAGCGAGCTCGCGAGCGTGCTCACCGCGATCGACGCGTTGAAGCAGGAGACGTCGAGCGGCCAGTCGAGCTGGGCGCAGCGCATCGACGACATCTCGAAGCGCGTCGCGAAGCAGGAGGACGACGTCCGCGCGCAGGCGGAGAAGCTCGCGGAAGTCGAGGAGCTCGCGATGAACCCGCCGGTCGCTCCGGTCGCGGTCCCCGCGGCGGCGCCGGCCGAACCGCAGGTGGCGGCGTGGCGGGCGCTGCTCCCCGACCTCGCGAACGCGAACTCGGGGCTGCGCTGGCAGGCCGTCGATGGACTGGGCCAGTCGGGCGACCCCGAGACGATCCCGCACCTGCTCCCGATGCTGAAGGACGCCGACGTGTTCGTGCGCATGGCCGCCGCGCGCGTGCTCGGGAACCTGAACGCGGATCCCGCGGTGGAGGTCGTCGACCCGTCCGTCGGCGCGCTGATCGACGCGCTCGAGGACGCGGACTCGCCCGTGCGCGAAGCGGCGCTCGTCGCGTTGCACCAGATCACCGGCCGCGACTTCCAGTTCGACCCGCAGGGCAACGAGGGCGATCGCGGACGCAAGCTCAAGGCGATCCGCGACTGGTGGAAGCGCACGACGGAAGCCGGCGGCTACAAGCGGGGGAGCGCGGCGGGGAACTAGCCGCGGCGCGCTCGAAGCTCCCGCACGCCCGGCCCGCGCGCCGGGCGTCGTCGTTCGTGGACCTGCGCTCTCGTGCGGTTGTCGCGCCGCGGCCCGCTGCGTAGACTCCGCGCCCTTTCGACCCGCAATCCCCCTTCGACGAGAGCACACTCCATGCGCCATCCGGTCACCCTCATCCGCGGCGACGGCACCGGTCCCGAACTCGCAGCGGTCACGAAGACGGTCCTCGACGCCACGGGCGTCCAGTTCGAGTGGCACGAAGTCGACGCCGGCGTCGACATCATGGAGAAGGTCGGCACGCCGCTCCCGGACGACGTCCTGAAGTCGATCCAGAAGACGAAGACCGCGATCAAGGCGCCGATCACGACGCCCGTGAACCCGCCGAAGGGCGTCGTCAACTTCCGCTCGGTGAACGTCGCGCTGCGCAAGGAGTTCGACCTCTACGCGTGCCTGCGGCCGTGCAAGAGCTACCCCGGCGTCCGCTCGCGCTACACGGGCATCGACCTCGTGATCTTCCGCGAGAACACGGAAGACCTCTACGCCGGCATCGAGTTCGAGCAGGGCACCGAGACCACGAAGAAGCTGATCGAGACGATCGTCGGCTTCGCGGGTGGCAAGGCGAAGATCCGGCCGGACTCGGGCATCTCGATCAAGCCGATCTCGATCAGCGGCACGGAGCGCATCGTCAAGGCGGCCTTCGAGTACGCGGTCAAGAAGGGCCGCAAGAAGGTCACCGCCGTCCACAAGTCGAACATCATGAAGTTCACGGACGGGCTCTTCCTCGCGACCGCGAAGAAGGTCGCCGAGCGCTACCCGCAGATCGCGTTCGAGGACCGCATCGTCGACAACATGTGCATGCAGCTCGTGCAGAAGCCGGAGGACTACGACGTCCTCGTCCTGCCGAACCTGTACGGCGACATCTTGAGCGACCTCTGCGCCGGCCTGATCGGCGGCCTCGGCATCGCGCCGGGCGCCAACCTCGGCGACGGCGGCATCGCGATCTTCGAGGCGACGCACGGCTCCGCGCCGAAGTACAAGGGCCAGGACAAGGTCAACCCGACGGCGATGCTGCTCTCGGGCGTGCTCATGCTCGAGCACCTCGGCGAGATCGAAGCGGCGAAGCGCCTCGAGGCCGCGATCGCGCAGGTCATCAAGGAAGGCAAGAAGGTCACGTACGACCTGAAGGCCGACCGCAACGACCCCACCGCCGTCGGCACGCGCGCGATGGGGCAGGCGATCTGCGACGCGCTGCGCCTCGTGCGCGTCTGAGAACGGACGCTCGAACGCACGCCGGGCCGCGCGCTCCTTCGAGCGCGCGGCCCGGCTGCGTTGTCAGGCGCGCGTCTCGCCCGCGAGTCTCTCGACGACGCGCTCGGCGTACTCGTGGAACGCGAGCGACACCCCGCGGCGCTCGAGGAGCAGCGCGAGGCGCACGGCGGCGCTCGTGCGCGAGGAGCGCAGCCGCTCGCGCGCGCCGTCGTCCGTGCACGCGGCGAGCAGCGCGTCGAGGTCCACGAGCTCCTTCCTCAGGCAGAGCTCCTCGGGCAGGAAGCCGTGTCCTTTCAGCAGCACGTAGCCCGCGCGCACGTCGTCGGGCACGCCGGAGAGGTCCTCGAGCTCGAGCGGCTCGCCCTTGCCGGGGTAGTCGTCGAGGAGGCCGCGCGCGACGGCCTCCGCGAGCTTGCGCTCGGCGATGCGGTCGAGGATGTCCACGCGCGGATCACCAGGTGACGCGGAAGCCGTTCGTCGCGTTGAACGTCGCGGGCGGACAGAAAGCAGCCGCGGCGTTCCTGTAGTAGACGAGGTAGTGCCGGATGGCGCCCGAGCCGACCGCGACGCCGCTGCGCTGCGAGAGCGTGACGGTCGTCGTGGAGTCGGGGTACGTCGAGGCGCCGCCCGCGATCGGCTGCGTGCGCAAGCGGACGAGCGTGCCCGTCGCGCAACGCAGACCGTCGCCGAAGACGAGGCCGGCCGGGTCCTCCGCGTCGCCCATGAAGAAGATCGCGTTGCCGGTCGCGTTCAGGCCGTCGGCGACGAGCTGCACGTCGTCGAGCGCCGTGAAGCCTGACGCGGTGATCGCGGCGCCGAGCGCGTTGAACGAGCTCGCGCACCCGCGGCCGGGCGCGCCCGTGTTCGCGCACGGGCACGGCGTGGTCACGTTCGGGTCGAGCCCGTCGCCCGCGCAGTACGCGTCGCCGGGCGCCGCGCTCCCGAGCGCGCCGTTCACGAAGAGGTTCTGCGCGTAGACGTTGCCCGCGTCGAGGCGCAGGTCCCACCAGCCCGCGCGGACGTAGCCCGGGAGGTCGGTGACGACCTCGAGGTCGTCCTTCGACGAGAGGTTCGAGCACGCCTCGATGCCGCCGCTCGTCCACAGCACGGCGCCGCTCGCGTCGACGCGCTGCGCGCGGATGCGCGTGCCCGGAATCGCGTTGGGTTGTTCGAACCAGAGCACGATCGCGCCGCCCTGCCCGTCGTGCACGCAGCGCTCGAAGGACTCGTTGATCCCGTCGAACGGCGCGAGGTCGACGCCCGCGGCGCCCCAGAGCGGCGCTCCCGACGCATCGAGCTTCTGCACGCCGACGCCCCACTGCGACTGCCCCGAGTTGCGGCGGTTGAACGCGACGACGACCTCGCCGTTGCCGACCTGCGCGAGCGAGGGCTCGAGCTCCCACTGGTTCGCGACGTTCGCCACGGGCACGCCGTTGTGGGGGAAGAGCTCGACGCCGTTCGCGTCGAGGTGCTGCACGTGGCAGTCGTAGACGTTGAGCTGGCTCTTGTGCCAGCAGAAGAAGGCGCCGCCCGCGCCGTCGGGCTGGACGATCGGCCAGTACGCGATCGGGACCGCGACCGCGTCGAACACGGGCACGAGCGCGGGCCAGAGCGGCGCGCCGTTCCCGTCGAACTTGCGCGCGTGGATGTGGCGCGGGCTCGAGAACGAGGCGATGTTGCGCACCCACTGCACGATGTAGCTCCCCGCGTCCGCGGGCACGACGTCGGCGAAGCCCGGGTCCTCGCCCGCCGCGGTCGTGATCGGGAGGCCTTCCGCCGCGAAGAGCGGGTTGCCGGCCGGGTCGACCTTCTGCATGCGGATCGTGTTGTCGCCGACGCTCGGGGAACGCATCCACACGAAGAGGAAGTTGCCGTCCGAGAGCTCGCACACGCGCGGAGCGGGCTCGAAGTCGGCGTTGTTCGACAGCGTCACGCCGTTCGGTCCCCAGAGAAACGTGCCCGCCTGGTCGATCCGGTACGCGTAGACGTCGAGGTCCGATCCCGCGCGCGCGTCGGCGAACGTGACCACGCACGCCCCGGTCGAATCGCAGAGGAGGTCCCAGTCGGTGAGCGAGCTGTTCTGCGTCGCTGCGCTGACGAGCAGGCCGTTGTGCGGGAACGTCTCGACGCCGTACGCGTCGACGTGCTGCACGTAGACGTCGTAGTTGCCCGACGCGTGGTCGAACCAGCTGATCCACGTGCCGCCGAGACCGTCGGCGGCGAGCTTCGCGTTCACTTGCTCGCTCGTGCGGTCGGAGATCGCGAGGTTCACGTTCGGGTCGGCCGACCACTGCGCGTGCACGGGGAGCGCAGTCGAGACGAGGGCGAGGGCGAGGACGGAGGAGCGCATGGCGGGGCTCGTGGGGGAGTCGAAGGGGAGGCGAACGCGGCGTAGGCCCACAGCCGATCGCGATGCGCCCGTCCGAACCTACCACGGCCCGCCGCGCCGAGGACGTACGGGCGAGAGAAGACGTGCCCGCGCGGGGCGGCGCCGCGGGAATCGGAGGCCCGCGCCGACGCAAGCCTCACGCGCGTTTCACGCGCGCGCTCCGAGGAGCGCACGGCGAGGCGCGATGACGAGTTCGGCGAGGAGCGCGCCGTAGAGGAGCGCGAGCGCAGCCCGCGCGAGCCCCGTCGCCAGAGCTTCGGGCGTCGAGAGCATGGAGAGTTCGACGAACGCCCCGAGCAGCGTCGCGAGCACGCCACTGGTCCACGCGAGCGCGTAGGCTCGCGCGAGCACCGCAACGGTCTCCGTCGCGTCGGTCGTGCCGCGGCCGAGGAGGGCGCGAGCCGTGGTCGTGGGCCCGAAGGAGGCCCAGAGCCCCGTCACGAAGAGCCCGAGGACGAGCGCGAGCGAGCGACCGTCGAGGAACCCCTCCATCGGTGCATTCCAGCCGAGGAACCCGGCGACGAAGGCGCCGGCGAGGCACGAACCGATCCAGCGGGAGATCGACGCGCTCCGCTGAGCTGCGCGGCGATCCGAGGCGAGCAGGGCCGGATCGCCGAGCGCGTCCACCGCGCGCGCGCAGGCGTCCTCGAGCGCGCTCCCGCGGACGAGCTCCCGCTCGATCGCGGCGCGCAGGTGATCGGCGCCTTCGTCGAGCTCGTCCACGGCGAGGCCGCGCGCCCTCGCCGCGGCGCGCCAGGCCGCGAGGTGCGGGGCGAGCGGATCGTCGGCGGCGTGCGCGGGCTCCGGGGCCTCGTGCGTTCGACCGGTGTCGCGTTCCTCCTTGGGAGCGAATTGCGGTTCACGCATGGCGCGGACTCCAGAGCGCTGCCAAGGCGTGCTGAACGCGCTCCCATTCGGCGCGCTCGGCGTCGAGCGCCGCGCGGCCCTCCGCGGTGAGGCGGTAGTAGCGTCGGCGCCGGCCTCCACCCTCGTCGTCCCAGCGCGCTTCGACGAGCCCTTCACGGGTCAGCCGGTGGAGGACGGGGTAGAGCATGCCCTCCGACCAGTCGAGCTCGCCGTCGGAGAGCGCGCGCACGCGTTGGATCAGGCGGTAACCATAGCTCTCGCCCTCCGCGAGGAGGGCGAGCACGAATGGGATCGTCGAGGCGGTGGCCAGGCGTTGGGAGATCATGGCGGGGTGGATCGGGGGGAGAGGTCGCCGGGGCCGCAGTCCGCTCCGGGGAGGAGCCGAAGCCGCGCGCGCCCATGCCTTGGGACCCGATGCATCGTCCGCCGAGGGCCTCGGACTGGAGGACCTCATCCGCGACGGGTCGGGCGCGGGACGTTGCGCGTGCGCTTGCGCGCGGCCCGCACCCGGCCCGAGTTCGCACCTGGCTCATCGACGGCACCGGGCCGTTCCGACGCGCCCCCGAGCTGCTTTTCCCCGGTTTCTTGGCGGGTGACGCCGCTCCCGTTCGTGGCGACTCCCGCGTCTTCGCTTCCGGCGGAACGGGTCCCCGACTTGCGCGCAGGGCAGGGCCCGGTTCTGCTGAAAACGGAGCTTCCCATGCAGACCCTCGCCATGTCCGATTCCGATCCGCGGACCATCTCCTCCCTGCTCGCGGAGGTCCAGGCCGGCCGACCCGGTGCGCGCGAAGAGCTCTTCAGCCTGCTCTACGCGGAGCTCCACTTGCGTGCTCGCGCTGCGATGGGACGCCGGCCGCCGACCGGCACGATGCAGGCGACCGTGCTCGTGCACGAGGCCTTCCTCAAGATGAACTCGGGGAGTTGGAACGACCGCAAGCACTTCCTGCTCGCCGCGTCGCAAGTCATGCGGCACGTCCTGGTGGACTACCGGCGCGGCCGGCGCGCGGGTCGCGGCGGGAACGAGTTCCTCGAGGAAGTGGCGCAGGACTTCGAGGACCGCGCGGGCGACATCGAGGCGCTGCAGGTCGCGCTCGAGCGGCTGAGGGAGTCCGATCCGGTGATGGTGCAGGCCGTGGAGCTGCGCTTCTACGCCGGCGTCGACGAAGCCGAGGTCGCGCGCATGCTCGACCTCCCGCTGCGGACCTACCAGCGGCGCTGGGCCGAAACACGCAAGAAGCTCTTCGAGGCGGTGCGGTGACCGACGAGGGGCGCGACGTGCCCGCCGGGGCGCCGGATCGATCGGACGAGCCGGAGCGCCTGCGACGCGCGCGGGAAGAGCGGCTCGACGCGCTCTACGAGCGCCTTCTTCCGCTCTCGCCGGCGGAGCGCGCGGCGGTGCTCCAGCGCGAGTGCGCGGACGACCCCGCGCTCGCGGCGCGGCTCCTCTCCTTGTTCGGCGACGCTCCGCCGACGGACTTCCTCGTGCCGCCCGCCTCGCGCGAGTCGGCCGAGCGCTACTTCGGCGGCGGGCTCGCGGGGGAGCGGCTCGGCGACTTCACGCTCCTGCGCGAACTCGGGCGCGGGTCGATGGGCGTCGTGTACCTCGCGGAGCAGGGCCACCCCCGCCGACACGTCGCCCTCAAGCTCCTGCCCGTCGCGCAGGCCCAGGATCCGAGCCGAGCCGAGCGCTTCCGCCGCGAAGCGACGACGCTCTCGAAGCTCGACCACCCCGGCATCGTGCCGATCCTCGCGTACGGCGAGGAGCGCGGACTTCTCTGGTACGCGATGCGCTACGTCGAGGGGCACGATCTCCACGAGGAGCTCGACCGTCAGCGCCGGCTGAGAAGCGCGCAAGCGACGCCGCTCCCGTTCCTCCCCGCGTTCGACGGCGCCGACTACCTGCCGCGGATGCTCGAGCGCTTCTGCGAGCTGCTCGACGCGCTGCAGTTCGCGCACGACGCGTTCATCGTGCACCGCGACGTGAAGCCGCAGAACGTGCTGCTCGGCACGGACGGACGGTTCTACCTCGCCGACTTCGGGCTCGCGCGCGACGAGCGCTTCGGCTCGCTGACGGCGACCGGCGCCGTGCAGGGCACGCCGTACTACATGAGCCCCGAGCAAGCCGCCGCGGTCACGCAGGGGATCGACCACCGCACGGACGTCTACTCCGCCGCCGTCGTTTTGTACGAGCTCCTGTGCCTGCAGCGCGCGTTCACGGGCTCGACGCAGCAGGAGATCCTGCAGAAGATCGGCACGCGCGAGCCCCGACCGCTGGAGCTCGTCGAGCATCGCATCCCGCGCGACCTCGCCGTCGTGTGCGGCAAGGCGATGGAGAAGAAGCCCGCGAAGCGGTACGCGAGCGCGCGCGAGTTCGCGGACGACCTGCGGCGCTTCCTGCGGCACGAGGCGATCCGCGCGCGTCCGCCGTCGTTCCTCGAGCGTGCGTCGCGCGTCGCGGAGCGCCACCGGAGCGCGCTCCTCGCGGCCGCCGCCGCGGCGCTCGTGCTGTCGCTCGGGGCGTACGTCGTGCAGGACCTGCGGTTCCGCGAGGTCGTCGCGGGCGACGAGCAGACGATCGGGCGCCTGCTCGACGAACCCGACTGGACGACGCGGACGAACGAGCTCGTCCTCGCGCGCGATCGGCTCGCGACGCTGCGCGCTTCGGGCCGGTCGCTTCCCGTGCGCGCGAGCGAGCTGCTCGATCGTTTCGAGGCGCGGCTCGCGAGCTTCAAGGCCGAGCGGCGCGCGAAGGCGGAAGCGTTGCTCGTGAGCGGCCGTTCCGGCCGCGCGTTTCCGCGCGCAGCGTCGGTGCTGAGTCCCGAGGAGCAGGTAGATCCGAACGTCGTGCGCGAGCTCCGTACCGGGCGCAACGACGAGGAGCTCGACGCCGCGATGCGCATCCTGGAGAGCCTCGCCACGGTGTTCGGGGACGACGCCGAGCTCCGCGCCGCGTTCGATCTGCGGCGAGCGCAAGCGCGGCTCACCGTCGAGCTCCCGACCGCCGTGCGCGACCGGGCGGCGCGCTGGTCCGAAGCTCGGGCGTTCCTCCGCCGGGTGGACCCGATTCGCGAGACGATCGGCGCGCTCGAACCCCTCGGCGTGCTTCCGCTCCTCGAGGTCCCCGTGGCCTCCGGCGAGTACCGAATCGTCGTCGAGATCCCCGACTATGGCTTCGGCGAGTTCACCCGCACGATCGGCGTCGACTCGTCGGACTGCACCGTTCGAGCTTGGGTGCGTTCGACGAGCGAGGTCCGCGCGAGCCTGCGCCGCATCGACGCCTGCACCTTTCGCTACCGGGCGGAGGGCCTGAAAATGGGGATGGGTTGCTCGGAGGAGCACGACCACGTCGAGCTCGCGACCTACTGGGTCTCCGAAGCCGCCGTCTCGAACGGGGAGGTGCTCCAGTACCTGCGGGAGACGGGCACCCGGATCCCACACCTCTGGGTGCAGGCGGGCTTCGTCACGGGGCCCGAGGATTTCGGCCTGACGCCGAGCGAGCTGGCGGAGTGGTACGAACGACCCGCGACCGGGTTCCACGGCCTGTTCGCTCGGGACGTCGCGGAGTACCTCGGCGGTCGGCTCCCCACGCACCCCGAGCTCGAGCGCGTGAAGCGCGGTCTCGCGGCACTCTACTACCCGTGGGGCGACGAGCCGGACCTCCAGCAAAGCGCCACGGTCCGCTTGGGGATCCCTCCCGCTCTCCGGGATCTCAGCATCCCCAAGAAATTCCGCGCCTACTTCGGGGGCACGCGCGGCGTGCGCGACCCCGCGTACCGCCAGGGCCCCGAGGGCTTCTTCCACACCTACGGGAACGTCTCCGAGTGGACGGAGAGCTGTGTGGTCGAGCTGAGAACCGACTTGCTCGTCGTGGACCCGAACCAGCACATCACCATGGGGCCCGCCTGGCACTCGCCGACGATTCACACGCTCTGCAACCACAACCTATGGAGCGTCGACGAACGCTACTCGACGTTCGACACCGGGTTGCGGGTCGCGAAAAGCGACGTGCCTTGAGCGGAGAGACACCCCTGGGATCTGCATCATGAGTACCGTCACCTACACCTGCAACGCTTCCCTCGTCTCCAGCGCCACCGCTCCCGCTCCGCCCGAGGGCTTCGAGAACTGGAAGGTCTCGCAGGCCGAGGTCCAGGCCTTCGTCGACGCGTTGGATGGTCGACAGGAGACGGTCACGGGCGCGACGCAGACCGATCGCATGCGCAAGCTCGGCATCGCCCTGAGCACCTACCTCAGCGGACTCTCGGGCTACGCGGGGCCGACGAACCTCGTCGTCGTGAACTCGACGCTCGGAACCGGAACGGATTGGAACAGCACTTCAGACAACGTCGTGCATCCGCGCAACGGATCCGGCACCCCTGTCCAGCTCTGTGTGGCGCAGTCGAGCGGCGGCACGTGGTATTGGGCCCTGGTCGTGGCGCCCGAGCCATGAGCCCCGCCTTCGCATCCCCGCCCGCATCCGTGTCCACTCCCGAGGTCTGCACCATGTCCGTCACCGAGTCGACCCAGAACCCGATCACGCAGCTCCTCGACGCGCGCGCCGCCGATCCGCGCGTCCTCGGCCACGCCGAGCGCCGCATCTTCGTCCGCTACGACGCGTGGACGTTCCCGGTCTTGCGCAAGGCGCTCGACGACCCGAAGACGAAGGCCGCATTGAGCCCCGCCGCGCAGCGGCTGTTCCTCGAGCGCATGCCCGAGTGTCCGTTCGCGCCCGGGCTGTTCGCGCTCGTCGCGGACGTCCTGGGGCGCGGGGTCCTCGACCGCGTCGAGCGCTACTGCGACGCCGGCGAGCTCCCCGCCGTGCCCGAGCTGCTCGAGCACGAAGAAGAGCTCCTGCGCGCCGAGCACCTCGACCTCGACCGCGCGATCGTGCGGATGGCGGAGTACCAGGAGCGGATCTTCGACGCCGCGTACCCGCCGGACGGCGACCGGCCGAGCCTCGGGCTCGAGCTCGCGTTCGCGAACTTCGCGTCGGGCGCG
The DNA here is from genome assembly GCA_016714045.1 of Planctomycetota bacterium. Classification (GTDB taxonomy): domain Bacteria; phylum Planctomycetota; class UBA1135; order UBA1135; genus JADJNY01. Next base: position 94,235 of record JADJNY010000007.1, read on the forward strand.
CTCGGGTTCCTCCCGCCGCCGCCCGCGCCGCTGAAGCGACCGACGGAGCGCTCGATCGAGGACGCGCTGAACTGCGAGCCCGACGGCTGGCTCTTCCACGCGTTTGCGGAGTTCGCCTGGAACGCGGCGCGCGTGCGCACCGGACGCAGCGCGTACTGGCTCGCGCTCGCGCAGCAGTGGGCCGCGTTGCAGGAAGTATGGGCGTGGACCTATGGACCCGCGATCGGCGCGCGCAGCCGCGCGGACTACGGCCGCTGGCGCCGTCGCGCGGGGGAGCCGATCCCGCTCGCCGAGATCCAGGCGTTGACGGAGGTCTACCGCCAGGCGTACCCGACGCGCGAGGCGCTCGCGCAGCGGCTCGCCTGGAACGCCCTGCGCGCGTTCAAGGACCGGCGCTGAGCGCCGGCAGGACCAACCCCGAGCCGATCGCACGCGGTCCGAGGCGCGCCGCGACGGCGACGCTCGGGGTCTGCGGCGCCGATACGGCGACGAGCGGGGCCTGAAGCGTCGCGACGGTAACGCTCGGGGCCTGAGGCGCCTCGACGGCGACGCTCGGGGGCGGGTGCGTCGCTCGCCCGCGCTGTTCGATCGTCCGCTCGTCCGCACTCGTGGGGGCGAGACGCGCCGCGCCGCCGCCGCTACGATCCCGCGCTGCCTCCGGGGTCGCGCGGGTCGCGCCACCACCCGAGCGCGAACGAACCGCCATGGCTCAACTCCTCGACACGAAGAAGAACGCTCCCGCCGCCCCCGGCTTCCGCAACGAGTCCGACTCCTTCGGCCCGATCGCCGTCGCCGACGCCGTCCTGTGGGGCGCGCAGACGCAGCGCTCGAAGCAGAACTTCAAGATCGGCGGGCACACGTTCTCGCGCCCGATGATCCGCGCGCTCGGCGTCGTCAAGAAGTGCGCGGCGCAGGCGAACCAGGAGCTCGGCGAGCTCGACATGCTGTCGAAGAAGGAGCTCGCCGCGCTGTTCCAGGCGTGCGACGAGGTGATCGCGGGCAAGTGGGACGAGCACTTCCCGCTCGTCGTGTGGCAGACCGGCTCGGGCACGCAGTCGAACATGAACGCGAACGAGGTCGTCTCGAACCGCGCGATCCAACTGCTCGGCGGCGTGCTCGGCTCGAAGAAGCCGATCCACCCGAACGACCACGTCAACCGCTCGCAGTCGTCGAACGACGCGTTCCCGACGGCGATGCACGTCGCGTCCGCGGAAGAGACGGTGAAGCGCCTCCTGCCCGCGATCGAAGCGCTCGAGAAGGAACTCGACGCGAAGTCGAAGGCCTGGAAGAAGGTGGTCAAGATCGGCCGCACGCACTTGATGGACGCGACGCCGCTCTCGGTCGGCCAGGAGGTCTCGGGGTGGGTGCAGCAGCTCAAGGACGCGCGCCGCGCGCTCCAGGCGACGCTGCCCGCGGTGTACGAGCTCGCGCTCGGCGGCACGGCGGTCGGCACCGGGCTCAACACGCACCCGAAGTACGCGAAGCTCGTCGCCGCGAAGATCGCGGCCGAGACGAAGCTCCCGTTCAAGACGGCGCCGAACAAGTTCAGCGCGCTCGCCGGCCACGATGCGCTCGTCTTCCTGCACGGCGCCCTGCGCACGAGCGCCGTGGCCCTGATGAAGATCGCGAACGACGTGCGCTGGCTCGGTTCGGGCCCGCGGTGCGGCCTCGCCGAGCTGAAGCTCCCTGAGAACGAGCCCGGCAGCTCGATCATGCCCGGCAAGGTGAACCCGACGCAGTGCGAGGCGATGACGATGGTCTGCGTGCAGGTGCTCGGCAACGACGCCGCGGTCGCGATCGCGGGCTCGCAGGGCAACTTCGAGCTCAACGTCTACAAGCCCGTGATCGTGCACAACGTGCTGACGTCGATCCGTCTGCTCGCGGACGCGTGCGACAGCTTCCGCGAGAACTGCATCGCGGGCCTCGAGATCGACGCGCGCCGCATCGACACGCTGATGCGCCAGTCGCTGATGCTCGTCACCGCGCTCAACCGTCACATCGGCTACGACAACGCGGCCAAGGTCGCGAAGAAGGCGTACCACGACGGAACGACGCTGCGCGAGGCCGCGATCGAGCTCGGCGTGATGACGGGCGCCGCGTTCGACGCCGCCGTGAAGCCCGAGCAGATGATCGCGCCGAAGGCCGGCGTGAAGATGGGCGGCGGGGCTGACGCTCGTCGCGCGAGCGCGAACGCCGAGTCGAGCGCTCCTGCTCGCGCGCGCCATCGGACGGTTCTCGACGTCCAGGAAACAGCGACACGGATCCAAGCGTTGGATCCGTGTCGCTGTGTTCGTCCGCGGATCTGCGCCTTCGTGCGGAGCGCGGCCCGACAAAACCGACCTTCGAACGGGCTCGTGTGCGCAGAGCCCGTGGTCGGCACGCTCTCTAGCATGCTCTTTGTTCACGGGGTTGCGAACGTGGCGCGCCCGCGTCACGCCATGGAAAGGCATCGATGAAGACCCCGAACGTGATCGCGTCCTTGTTCCCCGTCGTCGCGACGACGGCCCTCGCGCTGGCCCAGGCTCCGACGCTCTCCGCGCCGACCTCGCCGCTCGGCGACCTGCTCCCCGGGCCCGCGCCCGACGTCCAGACGACGCCGCGCGTCGCCGCCGGTGGCGGCGGATACCTCGTCGTGTGGACCGACGCGCGCAGCCATGTCGGCGGCACCCAGTCCGACCTCGACGTGTTCGCGCTGCGCCTCGACGACCTCGGCGCGCCGCTCGACCCCGCGCCGATCCCGGTCGCCGTGCGACCGGGGTGGCAGCGCAACCCGCGCGTCGCGTGGAACGGCGCGGACTGGCTCGTCGTGTTCGAAGACCAGCTCTTCAACGGCAGCTACTACTCGACGGCGCTCTCCGCCGCGCGCGTGTCGAGCGCGGGCGTCGTGCTCGATCCCGCGGGCTTCCGCGTGCGCCCTGCGCAGTGGTCGGACAGCGTGCTGTGGGATCTCTGCGCGAACGGCTCCGAGTGGGTCGTCGCGAGCTCGGGCACGTCGGGCGGCGAGGCGGCGCTCACGGGCCACCGCATCGGCGCGAACGGCGCCGTCGTCAACCCGGCGGGCACCGTGCTCGTCCCCGAGACCTACTTCCTCTACTTCGGCGTCAACCTCGCGTCGTCGCAGGGCGAGGTGCTGCTCACCTACACCGGCGCGAGCACGCCCGTCGCGCGGCGCTACGGTCCGACGCTCGCGGCGATCGGCGCGGCGTTCACGCCTCCGGGGACGAACGTCGGCGGCGGAACGCTCGGCTACTACGTCACGTGGAACGGCACGACGGACCTGCTCGGTTCGCCGATGACGCTCGACGGCACGCTCGCGTTCCCCGCGGGGCTCGCGATCGAGAGCACGTTCGGGATCACGCAGGTCGCGAAGCCCGCGTGGGACGGTTCGCAGTGGTGGATCGGCTGGTCCAACATCGTCGACGGCATCGTGGCGGCGCGCGTCGCCACGAGCGGCACCCTGATCGACGCCGGCGGCGTGCAGGTCGCGGCGGTCGGCGGCAGCAACCCCACGGGGCTCTCGATCGCCGGCGGCGCGGCCGCGGGTGCGCAGTTCGCGTGGACCGGACAGGGCCAGCAGTACGAGGTGTTCGGCGCGAACGCGACGCCCGCGTTCGTCGTCGGACCGGTCGCGGCGCTCAGCACGAGCGCGCCGAGCCAGCTCCGGCCCGCGCTCTGCGCGGGACCCGACGGCTGGGCGCTCGCCTACGAGAGCCAGAACGGCGAGACGCGGCGCGTCCTCTTCCGCCTGCTCGATCCCGAAGGGGGGGGGCGCACGGCGGAGCCCATCGAGCTCGGCAGCGGGCCGGGGCGGGGCGGTGCAGCGGTCGCGTGGAACGGCGCCGTGTACGCCGTCGCGTGGAACGACGGGTTGCGCATCGTCGTGCAGCGCTTCGCTCTGGACGGAACGCCGGTCGACGCCGCGCCGCTCCTGGTCATGGCGTCGGACTCCGGAGCCGCGATCGCTGCGGTCGGACGCGCGTTCTTGATCGGCACGACGGTCGCCGAGACGTACCCGCAGTTCCGTGACGCCGTCGTGCGCCGCTTCGACGGCGACTCGGGCGCGTTCCTCGACCCGGCGCCGGTCGTGCTCGGCGCGGGCTACGCGCAGCAACTGCGCGCGACCTCGATGGTGGACCGCTGGCTCGTCGTGTGGCAGAGCAACTGGTCGCACAACGACCCGCAGGCGACGAACATCGCGGCGATCGTCCTCCCGGACGGCACCGTGTCCACGAACACGGGCGTCGACTTCGGCGGCTCGCCCGACGCGGCGGGCGGCAACGGGAGCGCGCTCATCGTCTGGCGTTTGAACAGCCTCGCGAACGCGAACAACGACGTCGCGTGCTGCACGATCCAACCCAACGGCGCGCTCGGCCCCAAGGTCGTCGTCAGCACGGCGGTCGGACGGCAGCTCTCGCCGCGCGTCGCGTGGGACGGGACGCAGTGGTTGCTCGCGTGGGAGGACCAGCGCCACCAGACGAGCTTCTTCGACGCGGAGACCGACGTGTACGGCGCGCGCGTCAGCGCGGCGGCGCGCTGCTCGACCCCGCGGGCTTCCCGTGGCGCGTCTCCACGTTGCCGGTCGCGTTCCCGGTGCTCGCCGCGCGCGGCGCGCGCGTGATGCTCGCGACGAGCACGTTCACGGCCGAGTCGCCGCTCGGCGCGTACCGGATCGAGCTGGTGCGGACGCTCGGTGATTGCCTCGCTCCCGCGCGCTTCTGTGACGCGCTCCCGAACTCGACGGGCCAGCGCGCGCGCATCGGCTCGAGCGGGACGACGAGCCTCGCTGCGAACGACCTCGTGTTGACGTGCACCGGGCTCCCCGCGACGACGACGGGCATCTTCTTCGCCGGGAACGAACCGGCGCTGCCGTTCGGCACGCTGGGCAACGGTCTCGCGTGCGTCGGCGGCACGCTGCGGCGCGTCGGAGCGGTCCACGCCGTCGCGGGCGCCGTGTGGGCGCCGCAGGACCTCGGCGCGCTCGTCTGGGGCGGATTGCAGCAGGGCGACGTGCGCTACGTGCAGCTCTGGTACCGCAACGTCGCGGGCGGCGGCGCGGGTTCGAACGCGTCGGACGCGCTCGAGTTGACCGTCTGCTCGTGACCGATGCGTCGGTGGGGAGCGCGCCGCGTGGAGTTCCCTCCGCGCGGCGCGCGCTCATTCGTGCTCCGCGCGGGGAGCGCCGGCGAGCCCGACGCGCTTCCCGGCGCATCGAACCCGGCGCGCTCCGTTGCTAGGCTCGCGGTGTCCGTTCGATCCTTCGACCCCATGGAGACCGTCATGCAACGCCTCGCCACCTTTGCCGCCCTCGTCCTCCTCTCCGCGCCCGCGTGGTGCGCCGACTTCGTGATCACGAAGGCGAAGCACACCGACGCCTCGAAGATCATGGGGCGCGAACAACCCGCTCAGGACTCGACCGAGATCACCTGGATGGGCAAGGACCGCATGCGCGTCGAGGAAGGGACGCGCGTCACGCTCGTCCGCGCCGACTTGAAGAAGATGTTCATGCTCGACACCGCCGCGAAGACGTACACCGCGGTCGACCTGCCGTTCGACATGAAGAAGTACGTGCCCGCCGACATGGCGAAGATGATCGAGCCGATGATGGCGCAGATGAAGGCGACCGTGACGCCGACGACGGAGACGAAGAAGATCAAGGACTGGACCGCGACGAAGTACACGCTGACGATGACTGGTCCGATGGGCTCGACGGTCACGCAGGACCTGTGGGCCACGAAGGACGTCGCGCTCGACGCGGCGACGATGGCCTCGATGCGCGAGACGCTGATGTCCGTCAGCATGATGGCCGGCCCGATGGCCGCCGAGATGAAGAAGGTCGACGGGCTCGTGCTCGTCACGGAGCGCACGCAGACCGTGATGGGCACCGCGATCAAGTCGAAGGAAGAGGTCACCTCGATCGAGCAGAAGGAGCCCGCGGCGGGGCTCTACGAACTCCCGAAGGACTACACCGAGACGCCGTTCGACCCGATGGCCGAGTCGCCGATGGGCGGCGGCGGTCCCGGTGGACGTGGCCCGCGCGGGGCGCCGCCCGCCAAGGCCCCGTCGGGCGGTTGAGCGCGCACGCGGGGCTGGCGTCGCGTGCGCTCGACGCTAGACTCTCCGCCCCTCGAACCCCGTGACGGCGCTCCCGCCGGTCCCAGAGGCACCCATGCACACGAAGATCCGCAGCTCCTCCAAGAAGCACAAGAAAGAGACCGGCTACCGCACGCGCCAGAAGTCGAAGGGCGGTCGCAAGACGAACCGCCGCCAGCGCAAGCGCCACGGCAGCTTCTGATCCGTCCCGGCTCCTGAACCAGGCCGCTCCCGCGCGCTCGACCGACGCGCGGGGCGGTTTCGTTTTGCCCGACGTCCGCTGCGGCGGCGCTCGCGGTCGACCGCTCGGACGCGCGGCGTGCGGCCGATCGTGAACGCACCCTTCCGTTCGCGGGAGGGAGCGCGTATCCAAGGAACCCCATGAAGCGCTCCCCGACCCCGGACCTCGCCGCGTTCCTCCCGCGCACGAAGGAGCAGATGGCGCTGCGCGGCTGGGACGAGCTCGACGTCGTGCTCGTCACCGGCGACGGCTACGTCGACCATCCGTCGTTCGGCGTCGCCGTGATCGGCCGCGTCCTCGAAGCGCACGGCTACCGCGTCGGGATCCTCGACGTGCCCGAACTCGAGCCCGATGGCTCGGGGTGGACGCGCCTCCCGAAGCCGCGGCTCTTCGTCGGCGTCAGCGCGGGGACCATCGACTCGATGGTCACGAACTACACCGCGTCGAAGAAGAAGCGGCGCATCGACGTCTACCGTCCCGGCGGGACGCCCGGCCGGCCGAACCGCGCGACGATCGCGTACACGGCGCTTGCCCGCCACCACTTCCCCGGCGTGCCCGTGATCGTCGGGGGGCTCGAGGCGGGGCCGCGGCGCCTCGCGTACTTCGACTACTGGGACGAGAAGCTGCGGCGGTCGATCCTCGTCGACGCGAAGGCGGATCTGCTCGTGTGGGGGATGGCGGAACGGCAGGTGATCGCGATCGCGGAGCGCCTCGCGCGCGGCGAAGCGCTCACCGGCATGGCGGGCACGTGCGAGCTCGTGCCGAAGGAGCGCGTCCCCGCGAACGCGCGCATCGCGCCGTCGCACGAAGAGCTCGTCCAGGACGCACACCGGCTGATCGAGCTCTTCCACTGCGTGCGCGAGGAGAACAGCCCGAGTTCGCGGCCGGTCGCGCAGGGCCACGGGAACCGCTTCGTCGTGCAGCACCCGCCGATGGCGCCCGCGTCGCAGGCCGAGGTCGACTCGTTCTACGACCTGCCGTTCACGCGCGCGTGGCACCCCGACCACGACCGCGCGGGCGGCATCGCGGCGCTCGAACCCGTGCGCTGGTCGATCAACACGCACCGCGGGTGCATGGCGGACTGCTCGTTCTGCTCGATCACGTTCCACCAGGGCCGTTCGATCCAAGGGCGCAGCGAAGCGTCGATCCTGCGCGAAGCGGCACAGCTCTCGGGCATGCACGACTTCCGCGGCACGATCACGGACGTCGGCGGTCCGACAGCGAACATGTGGGGCCTAGGGTGCAAGCTGCTCGAGAAGGGCGAGCCGTGCCTCGGGCGCGATTGTCTGACCCCCGATCCGTGCCCCGCGCTGCGGCTCGACAAGACGACGGAGGGGTATCGGCGGCTGCTCGGTCTCGTGCGCACGACGAAGGGCGTCAAGCACGCGTTCGTGTCGAGCGGGATTCGCTACGACATGCTGCGCGATCGCGAGGGGAAGCTGCTCCCCTTGCACCACGACCTCGTGAAGCACCACGTGCCGGGGCGGATGAAGTTGGCTCCCGAGCACGCGAGCGACGCGACGCTCGAGGCGATGAACAAGCCGCGCTTCGAGGTCTACGAGCAATACGAGGCCGACTACAAGGACGAGTGCAAGGAGATGGGGCGCGATCAGCACCTCGTCAACTACTTCATCGTCGGTCACCCGGGGACGAGCCTCGAGGACGCGCTCACACTCTTCGAGAAGCTGCTCGACCGCAATTACTCGCCCGAGCAGGTGCAGGAGTTCATCCCGCTGCCGATGACGCGCGCGTGCGTGCAGTACGTCACGGGGCTCGATCCGATGACGATGAAGGAGCTCCACGTGCCGCGCGGCGAGCGCGAGCGGCGCACGCAGAAAGCACTGGTGCGCTGGAAGGCGCCGGAGTCGCGCCCGCTCGTCGAGGAGGCGCTGCGGACGGCGGGGCGCGCGGACTTGATGGAGCGCTTCACGAAGGCGCTCGCGCGCGAAAAAGCGCGCGCGGGCCGCGAGGCCAACCTCGATCTCGACACGTGCGGGTGATGCGCCGCGGCCCGCGGGCCCGAGCCGCTCGCGCCGCGCGTGGTCGCGAGCCGTTCGATCGCGGCCGCGCGCACCTCACGTCGACGTGATCGGCGGCACCCCGCCCGTGACGAGTTCCGCCGCGAGCTGGCCGCGCTGGTAGAGCGCGCGGTCGACGAACACGGGGAAGACGCGCTCGAGCACTCGCTATCCAGCATGGTGCGTGCGCGATGCCCCTTGGGGGGGACACGCATCGTGCATCGGATCCTGGAGACGAGGTACTCCCTGGCGTGACGTGGATGGCTTCAGATTATCGGTTCCGCGCTCCCCGCCTTCCGTGCGGTGCGATGAGCGAGTGGAACTTGACGAAGGTCGGGAGGGGGGGGTAAGGTCTTTTCTTGTCGCCCGTGAGGTGCATGGACGACCATCCGTTCGAACCAGAATGCGACTTGCGCGGAGGTGATCGATGATCTGCCAGATCGTTTCGGGAAGTCGGGGGATTGTCGGGGTGGCGTTGGCCGGGATCGGAATCGGAGCGATCCTGGTCGGATTCGCGATGCCGGCTGCCGTGCCCGCCGTGTGTCGTGCGTCCAAGGCGACGCGTGCCAACGCCGACCCGGAGACCCTCTGGGTCCTCACGTGTGTCGGTGACTGCACCAGTCCGAACACCTGCCAGCAACGGACCATGACGTGCAACGGAGTCTCGATGAAGGCCTGTGGGTGCAAGGCCGGCACCACTTGTCCGCCGGACAACTGTTGTCAGATCGTCCTGAACTCGTCCGGTTCGCCGGTCACGCATGGTGACTGTCCGTCGTGCTCGACGAGCGGGACCTGCGCCGCCGTGCCGGTCCCCGCGGGCGGCATCCCGGTGCTCGAATACCAAGCCGCCTGCAACTGAACCCAGGTCAGAATGGGCCGCGCCCCCGAGCGATCGGGGCAGTACCTCCTGCATCCCCGGGAAGGAGTTGGGTGATGTTCTCGGCCGCGGTCAGATCGAGAGTCCTCGCGTTCATCGTTCTTTCCACGCTCCTCGGAGTCGTGCTCTGCTGGTGGTGGTGGGAAACCGGGGCGCGTACAGAGGTGCGCGGTGAGCCGCGCTGGATGCACGATGCTCGATTCGTGCCCTCAACGGGGCTTCGAGCGCACCGTCCATGGAACTCCCCAACGATCGGACCGGAGTGCGCTCCCCAGTTGCGCAGCGTGCGCGCAGTTCGCGCAACGTGCATGTCCGGGTCAGGTCTGAGCGGGGCGAGGCCATCGAAGGCGCGCGGCTCTTCGCACCGGACCTCGCCGCGGACCCGATGGGGACGTCCGACCGGGCTGGCGACATCGAGCTTCAGCTCCCCGAGGGCGACGCCACGGCTGTGGTGGTCGCAGCGAGAGGTTGGAGGACGGTTCGCGTGATGCTCGGCCCACCCCTCCCGGCGGAGACAACGGTTGTCCTCGGGCCAGAGGCTCGACTGGCTGGTCGGGTGGTTTGGAAGGGGGGTGAGGCGCTCTCCTCGCCGGCGACTGTCGTGGCCTGGCCTAATGGGCACGCTCCAGGACTGGACGAGCTTGAGCGCGGGCTGGACGGAATCCCTGGATCCGGGGTCTTCGTCGTGCTCACGGACAAGGGAGGAACGTTCGAACTCGAAGGGCTCGATGGCGCGAAGAGCTGGACGATCATGGCCTCGACCCCAGGCGGGCTGTCCAGGGGCGGGAGACTGGGTCGAAGGGCGGAGCTGGGCCCGGTGACTGTCGAGGTCGAGCACGCGCTCGCAGCGATCGTGTCGCTGCGGGACCCAAACCTACCGGGCGTTGCCACCTCCGAGGGCGTCATCGGCCGAGGCTGGGCTTGGTACTACGACGGTGACTCGGAAGAGACCGTGACCCAAGACGCCCTCCACCCTCTGTCGCTCTACTTCGGCACGCCACGAGTGCAGTGGGCGAGACTCGCATCATCGAACACGATGCACGTGCTCCTGTTCTGGTCGGACGTCCGCAGATCCGAGCTTTTCCCCGCCGTGCTCGAGGCGGAACTGGCGGGATACGCGCCGATCTGGACGCAGGTGGCCGCGGCCCCGGTCGGTGGTCTCTTGCCCGAGTATCGAATCGAGCTGACACCCACGTGCACGCAACGTGGCTCCCTGGAACTGAGGTTCTCGGGAGTTTCGATGGACGTACGGCCGGAGTCGATCACGAAGCACCTCCTCGGCCACCTGCACATGGTGTCTGGGAACGGACGCGAACTGACGATCGCCGTCGAGAAGCCAGCCTCGGCCGTGCACGTGTTCTCGGGGGTGCCGCATGGCAACTACCGGGCGCACTTCCAGGTGGAGGATTGCGGCCTTCGACTCCCTGGTGGGAACGAGTCCTTCGCGGTGCAGGTCGGAGCCCAGCCGGCCGTCCTCCGCGTCGACCTCCGAGGGCTTGAGTCGTCAGGTCGACGTACGTGATCGTTCAGGGGCGTCGTACGACGGGAGCGTCACTCTTGTCCTCACGAGCAAGCAGGGTGGAGCCAGGTTCTACGACTTCCTCAAGCCCCCTTTTGTGATGGAACCAGTCTCGCCAGGAGAGTACCTGCTTCACGTCGACCGTTTGCCTGGTGTGGACGTCATGCGCCAAGAGGCCGTCCAGCTCATGGTTCACGCCGACGAGGCTTGCCTGCCTGTGCTCCCGCTGAAATGATCCACCTCGTCGCGCGGTCGAATCGCCATTCGGCCTGTCGCACTTGCGTCGACGCGCCCTCTCGGTCCAGGTCGGTCCAGAACCCGATCACGATCGACTCCACGATCGCGATTCGTTGCGGTAGCCAGGGCCCCGGTCTTTGAGATGTCCCTCCGTCCCGCGGAGCGGTTCGGGTTTCCGTTTGTGCCGGCGGCTCCGATGCAAGTCGCGGTCGAGCTGCATCAGGGGCGCGAAGGGGGCTCTGGGGTACTGCAGCACGACGCCTCGCGAAGTGGCGGCACCCCGCCCGTGACGAGCTCCGCCGCGAGCTGGCCGCGCTGGTAGAGCGCGCGGTCGACGAAGATCTGGAAGACGCGCTCGAGCTCCGCGCGCACTGCATCGCCCTCGAGCACGCCGAGTGCGCGCGCGATGCCCTCGAAGGTCGACAGGTAGCGCGCGTCGGTGTGCTTCCTCAGGCGGAACGCGCTCGGCGCGCCGTCGGCGAGGCACACGGCGGGGAGGCGCTCGAGTGCCTTCTCGCCGCGCGCGAGCTTCTGCGCGCGCCGCCAATCCGCGTCGGGCACGAGCAGCGTCACCGGGCGATCGTCCTCTGCGTCGCACCGGAGAACTTGGGCGTCCGCGCGCGGGTAGAGCAGCAGCACGCGCCGCGCGGGATCGTCGAGCCCGCGCTCGTCGAAGCGCTCGCCGCGGCCGCCGAACGTGCGCAGCTCCGCGTTCACGAGGCACAAGGCGGCGAGCCGGCCCGTGTTCGTCGGCTTGTGCACCTCCTTGCGATGCCGGTAGACGACGACGCGCGTCCCGAGTGCCTGCGGCGCGATCAACCCGCACACGCACAAGCGCGGCTGGAGGAAGCAGGTGGGACACCGCGCGCGCGGCGCGGTGCCGGACTTCGTCGTCGTGCGGCGCGTGTAGGGGCGCGGGCTCACCCGCGCGATGCTACGCGAGCGTCACGGCGCGAACAGCACCGCGACGGCGTTCGTGCGGTTCGAGGTGCCGGGCGTGCAGAACGAGGCCGCGTTGCGGTAGACCGCCTGCACGTACCGGCGGCTGCCCGGAGGCGGCGTGCCGAGCCGCACCGAGAGTGGCGCGTCACCGGACGCGGGGTACGAGCTCGTGTGGCCGTTCACCCGCTGGCTCCCGATACGCACGAGGGTGCCGCCGACGCAGCTCAGACCGTCGCCGCTCCACGTCCCGACGAGCACGTCGGCCGCGTCGCCGGCGAGGAACAGGCAGGCGGAGCCCGTCAGCTGGCTCGCGTCGAGCCGCACGGTGTCGTTCGACACGCTGGCGCCGCCGCCGGCCTCGAGCTGAGCGCCGTCCGCGAACACGCTGTTGCCGCACGCGCGCCCGGGGAACACCGCACCCGCGCACGGGCACCCGAGGCTCACGTCCGTGTCGCAGAAGGTCGCGAACGAGCCCTGCGCATCGACCAGGAAGACGTCCGCGACGCCGTTCGTGTCCGGTCGCACGAGCGCGGCTCCCGCGTCGGTGAACGCGACGACGCGGCCGTCGTCGGAGACGGGAACCCACTGCGGGACAGCACCTCCGCCGTGGCGCCCCAGCGCGTCGTCGCCGATGCAGCGCGTCGTGCCGAGCAGTCGATCGCGCAGGAAGAGCCCCCCGTGGCCGGCGGCGACGAGATCGGGCGCGTCGCTCCAGAACGTGACGAAGCGCCCGTCCCCCGAGATCGAGACGTGGTCCTGCGCGGGGAGGAGTGCGGACGTGGGCAGCCCTGCGCTCGACACGCTCGCGATCGTCGTCGTGTGCGTGAGGAGCTCGTGGACGTAGACGTCGTAGAACGCGCCGTGCGCGGGGACGAGGTTCGTTGCGCGGCTGTGGAACGCGACGACGTTGCCGTCGGCGGAGAGGGCGGGGCCGACCGAGTGATGGTCGCCGTCGACACCGCTCGAGGAGACGCTCACGAGCGTCGTCACGCCCGCGAGCATGTCGCGCACGAACACGTCGCAGAGCCCGTCCGTGTCGTCGGTCGTCAGCGCCGAGTACGCGCTGTCGAACGCGACGAACCGGCCGTCTGCGGAGAGCGAGCAGCGCGTGAGCGGTTCGCTGACTCCTCCGCGCGGTGTGCCGGCGAGGTCGACGGTCACGCACACCGTCGTGCCCGCCTGCAGGTCGCGGCGGAACACGTCGATGCTGGCGTTCGCGTCGTTCGCGACGAGGTTGTTCGCGCTGCTCTGGAAGACCACGTAGCGGCCGTCGCGTGCGACTTGCGCATTGCCCGACGTCCCGTTGGACGCGACCCCGCCGGAGGACGCGCTGACGAGCGCGGTCGTGGCCGTCACGCGATCACGGACGTACACACGGGCGACTCCGCCAGGGAGCGGTGCCGGGAGCAGGTTGTTCGCGCGGCTCGTGAAGACGACGAAGCGTCCGTCGGCCGAGATCGAGGGGTTCGTGGACTCCCCGTCCGTGTCGGCGCCGGAGACGGTGCGGCTCACGCGCTCGATCGCGCCGCTCGCGCGCTCCCGGACGTAGACGTCGGGGAGCCCGTTCGTGTCCGAGGGAACGAGGGCGGCCGAGGTGATGAACGCCACGAAGGTCGCGTCGGGCGTCATCGCGGGTTGCGAGCCGCCCGCGGGGAGGCCGCTCTCGTGGGTGGTGACGCATTCGATCGACTGCGCGGCGAGCGGCGCGGCGAGCAACGGGAACAACAGGAAGGAGGAGCGCATGGCGAGCGGAATTCCGGTCCAGGGGCGAGGACGCGGCTTGGATACGAGGCTCGTTCCGTCGGGAGCGCGTCCGACCGTGGCTAGCGGATCCCTGCGAGCGGGTCACCTCCTTCCCGCCTCGACCGCGCGGGAATGGGGTGGTAGAAGGGGCCGCCCACGAGCGCTGCCCCATGTTCGAAACCCTCACCGACCGCCTCACCAAGACCTTCTCCTTCCTGCGCGACCGGAAGGAGCTCACCGACGACAACATCGAGGAAGGCCTGCGCGCCGTGCGCCAGGCGCTGCTCGAGGCCGACGTCAACTTCAAGGTCGTCAAGGACTTCACCGACCGCGTCAAGGAGCGCGTCGTCGGCGGCCGGCGCATCCAGGGCGTCGAGGCGAGCCAGCAGTTCGTCGCCGCGTTCCACCACGAGCTCGTGCAGCTCATGGGGCCGAAGGACGTGCGGCTCGAGTTCGCGAAGAACGGCCCGACGATCGTGCTCATGGCGGGCCTCCAGGGCGCGGGCAAGACGACGACGTGCGCGAAGCTCGCCAAGCACCTGCGCGACAAGCACGGACGCCGTCCGCTGCTCGTCGCCGCCGACGTGAAGCGCCCGGCGGCCGTCGAGCAGCTCAAGGTGCTCGGCCGCCAGATCAACGTGCCCGTCTTCCACAAGGAAGGCCTCGCGCCGCCCGCGTTGTGCCAGCAAGGCGTCGCCTACGCGCTCACGGCGGGCGCGGACATGGTGATCCTCGACACCGCGGGCCGCCTGCACGTCGATCAGGCGTTGATGGACGAGGTGCGTGACATCGCGCAGCTCGTGCGGCCGACGAACACCGTCCTCGTCCTCGACGCGATGACCGGCCAGGACGCGGTCAACTCCGCGAAGGCGTTCAACGACACGCTCGCGCTCACGGGCGTGATCCTGACCAAGCTCGACGGCGACGCGCGCGGCGGTTCGGCGGTCAGCCTCAAGGCCGTCACGGGCAAGCCGATCCTCTACGTCGGCGTCGGCGAGAAGATCGACGACCTCGACACGTTCCACGTCGAGCGCATGGCGGGCCGCATCCTCGGCATGGGCGACGTCGTCGGCCTCGTCGAGAAGGCGCAGAGCGCGATCAGCGAGCAGGAGGCGCAGGACAGCTTCGAGAAGCTCGTCATGGGCAGCTTCACGCTCGAGGACATGCTCGCGCAGCTGCGCATGGTGCGGAAGCTCGGGCCCATGAAGAAGGTGCTCGGCATGATGCCGGGCATGTCGGGCCTCGCCGACAGCGTCAACATCGACGACAAGCAGATGAACCGCCTCGAGGCGCTCTTCACGTCGATGACGCCGCGCGAGCTCTCCAGCCCGAGCTCCTCGACATGGGCCGCCGCCGTCGCATCGCGAAGGGCGCGGGGCAAGACCTCGCCGCGGTGAACGACCTCCTCAAGCGCTTCAAGGAGATGCGCTTGATGATGAAGCAGCTGAACAAGATGGGCCTCGGCGCCAAGCTCGGCGCGAAGGAGAAGGCCGCCGCGCTCAAGCAGATGAACGAGGGCGGCGGCGTGCCCGGGCTCGGAGGGCTCGGGGGCCTGGGCGGACTCGGAGGCCTCGGCGGGTTGGGCGGCCTCGGCGGTCCCGCAGGGTCGCCGGGCGGGGACGCCCCGCCCGCGGGGGGACCGAATCTACCGGCCTGGACCCAAGGCGCGCCCAAGGGCGGCGGCCTCCTCGGCGGCGGGCTCGGCGGTCTCTTCGGCGGCTCCCGACCGATGGGGCAGTCCGCCACCCGCCAGAGCGGGAAGAAGAAGGACAAGAAGAAGAAACGCCGGTGAGGTCGGTGGGGCGCGCAGAAAACTGCGCACGCCCCCTGGACACGTCCCGGTCCATTGTGTGTCCTATTCGCCCCTCATCGCTGCCGGCGCGTCCGGCGCGCGAGGGCCGTGCCGAGCGAGGACGCGCTCCCCGTCCGGTTCCTTTCGACCGTCGCAGAGACCCTGAAGCTCCCCATGTCCGTCGTCATCCGACTCCGCCGCACCGGCCGCAAGAACCTGCCGTGCTTCCGCATCAACGTCACCGACTCGCGCTTTCCGCGCGACGGACGCATGCTCGAGACGCTCGGCCTGTACGACCCGCTGCGCAAGGATCCGGCCACGCAGATCGTCGTGGACGCCGAGCGCGCGAAGCACTGGATCTCCCAGGGCGCGCAGGTGAGCGAGATCGTCGCTTCGATCCTCCGGCGCAAGGGCCTGAAGGACATCCTGCACCACCCGAAGAAGCGCACGCGCACCGGGCGCGGTGCGACGAAGACGAAGATTCGCGCTGCGCGCGACGCTCGCGACGCCCAGCTCGCCGCGGCGAAGGCGGCCCGCCGCAAGGCGCGCCTCGCCACGAAGCGTGCGGCGAAGAAGGCCGCGGCCGCCAGCGAAGCGAAGAGCTGAGCTGCAGGCGGTTTCCTCCGCGCCGTGTGCCCCGTTTCACGCGGGGCCTCCCTCGCGCCGCACGTTCCCGCGCATCGCGCGGGACTCGCAGCGGCGCGGTTCGTTTCCCTCCACCCCCGACGGATCGCGCTAGAACGACGTGAGCAAGAAGTCCGACCAAGTCGTCAAGGTCCTCGAGCGGATCAAGCCGCGCTGGCCGCTGCCCACGCCGGTGAAGGACCTGAACCTGCTCGAGCACGGGATGCTCGCGGTCCTCCTGCGGCACTTCGACCAGCGCAAGGCCGAGGCGGCCATCGCCGCGCTGAAGAAGGGCTACGCGGACTGGAACGAGATGCGCGTCGCGCAGACCCAGGAGGTCGCCGCGCAGATGCTCGGGCTCGGACGGCGCGCCCCGCGCTCCGACGTCGATCCGGTCCTCGCCGCCGCGCGCGACGTGCGGGAGTTCCTGCAGGAAGTCTTCCAGAAGACCCACGGGCTCGAGCTCGAGTTCCTCCGCGAGGACCTCTCGGCGTCGTCGAAGCTCGTGCAGCAGATGCCGCACCTCGGCCTCGCCTCGGGCGGCTTCCTCCTCTGGCTCGCGGGCGACCGCCAGCTCCCGGTGCACGCCGCGATGGTGCGCGTGCTCGATCGCCTCGGGCTCGTGACGCGCGCCGGGCTCGCGAAGAAGGCCCGCGACGTCGTCGGCCCGCTCGTGCCCGAGGGCAGCGAGCTGCGCTTCGTGCAGATCCTCGGCGAGGTCGCCGATCGCTGGTGCGATACGCGCAAGCCCGTGTGCTGGGACTGCCCGCTGCGCGAGGACTGCCCCTTTGGCAAGAAGGTCGCGCAGGAGCACAAGGTCCAACTCGAGCGCATGGAAGCGCAGCGCAAGCGCGACGAGGCGAAGCGCCTCGTCTTCGAGAAGAAGGAAGCCGAGAAGCGCAAGAAGGAAGCCGAACGCCTCGCCAAGAAGGCCGCGATCGACAACGCGAAGCTCGAGAAGTCGCGCGCGCGTCAGGCCGCGATCGACGCGAAGAAGCGCGCGCTCGAGGACGCGAAGCAGAAGAAGCAGGCGGAGCTCGCCAAGAAGAGGGCGCTCGCCGAGAAGGCGAAGGCCGACGCAGCCAAGAAGGCCGCGATCAAGGCCAAGTCCGCCGCGAAGAAGCAGGCGAAGAGCGGCAAGAAGCGCTGACCCGCGCGTCGTGGCCGCGATCGTCCTCGCCTCCGCGTCCCCGCGCCGCCGCGAGCTCCTCGCGGCCGCGGGGCTCGCATTCGACGTCGTGGTGCCCGCGGTCGACGAGACGCTGCGCGAGGGGACGAGCGCGGAAGACGGCGCGCGAGCGCTTGCGGAGCGGAAGGCGCGCGCCGTGGCCGAGCGCTTTGCGGGCGCGGAGCGCTGGGTGCTCGCCGCGGACACGATCGTCGCGGTCGACGTCGCGGGCCTCCCGCGGCTCTTGGGGAAGCCCGAGAACGAGTTCCAGGCCCGGCAGATGCTCGGGTGGCTCTCGAACACGCGCCATCGCGTCGTGACCGGCGTCGCGGTGCTCCGCACGCGCGACGGACAGCTCGCGAGCGGCTTCGAGCGCACGTTCGTCCACATGCGTGCGATCACGGCGGCGGAGGTCGAGGAGTACGTCGCGTCGGGCGAATGGCGCGACAAGGCAGGCGGTTACGCCATCCAGGAGACGGCCGACCGGTTCGTCTCCCGGCTCGAGGAGGGCGGCTTCGACAACGTCGTCGGGCTACCGGTGCGGCTCGCGCTCGAACTCCTCACCCGCCTCGACGCTCCTTGCGCTCGCCCTTGAGCCCGGCTACCCTCTTCGGCCCTCGACTCCGCTGTCACGGAGAGCGGGAAGAGAGAACATGAAGTCCGACATCCATCCGAAATACGTCGAGTGCAAGGTCTCCTGCGGCTGCGGGAACAAGTTCGCCACCCGCGCCACGGTGAAGGAACTGCACATCGAAATCTGCAGCGTCTGCCACCCGTTCTACACCGGCGTGCAGAAGTTCGTCGACGCGGCCGGCCGCGTCGATCGCTTCAAGAAGCGCTACGGGGACGCCCCGGTCGGCGCCAAGAAGAAGTAGGTCCCTTCGCGCCCACGGGGCGCGCATCGCGGCCGCGCGTGGAGCTCACGCGCGGCTTCGTCGTCTCGAAGGCGCGCGTGAAGGGCCCGACGCGCGCGGCCGTGCGCGCGCGGGAGCGTGCGCTCGACGCCCCGGGCCGCGCCGCTCCCTGGTCCGATGTCCTTCGCCCTGTCCCTCGTCGCCAAGCTCGAACGCGAAGCCGCGCGCTTCGCCGAATTGACGGAGCTGATCTCGCTCCCCGAGGTCGCGACCGACGGTAAGCGGCTCCCCGGGCTGCTCCAGGAGCGCGGCCGGCTCGAGCCCCTCTCCGAGCTGAAGCGGCGCTACGACGCGCTGCGCGCGCGTCGCACGGAAGCGGAAGCGATCCTCGCGGAGTCGAAGCCCGACCCCGAGCTCGCTGCGCTCGCGCGGGAGGACCTCGCCGCGCTCGGCCCCGACGAGGCCGAACTCGAGCGCGCGATCCAGAACGCGCTGATCCAGGAGCCCGAGGACGCGCGGCGCAAGGTGATCGTCGAGATCCGCGCCGGCGTCGGTGGCGACGAGGCCGCGCTCTTCGCGCGCGACCTGTACGGCATCTACCGGCGCTACTTCGACACGCGACGCTGGAAGGTCGAGGACCTCGACGTGAGCCCGAGCGACCTCGGCGGCTTCAAGGAAGTGATCTTCGCGGTCGAGGGCGAGTGCGCGTGGTCGAAGCTGCGCTTCGAGTCGGGCGGACACCGCGTGCAGCGCGTGCCCGCGACGGAGGCGCAGGGGCGCATCCACACGAGCGCCGCGACCGTCGCGGTGCTGCCGGAGGTGGAAGAGGTTGAGATCGCGCTGCGTCCCGACGACTTGCGCATCGAAACGATGCGCGCGGGCGGCGCGGGCGGCCAGCACGTGAACAAGACGGAGTCCGCGGTGCGCATCACGCACCTCCCGACTGGTCTCGTCGCGATCTGCCAGGACGACCGCAGTCAGATCCGCAACCGCGCGAGCGCGATGCGCATGTTGCGCTCGCGCGTGTGGGACAAGGAGCAGGAGAAGCGCGCCGCCGAGCGCGCAGCGCACCGCAAGTCGCAGGTCGGCGCGGGCGACCGCAGCGAGCGCATCCGCACCTACAACTGGCCGCAGAACCGCGTCACGGACCACCGGCTCGAGCAGAACTTCTCGCTGGAGCAGGTGCTCGGGGGCAAGCTCGACGCGTTGCTCGACGGCCTCGAGGCGCGCGACCGCGAGGAGCGGATCAAGAACCTGGCGTGACGCGGGCTGCGGCCGCGGCTTCCCGCGACGCGCCCGTCTCGGAGGTTCGCTTCGGCGCAGCGCGCCTCGCTGGGCCTTGCTTCGGCGTCGTCCTCGAGGAACCACCACGACCCGGACAGGAGACCGAGCAGGAGGACGGCGAGGAAATCGAAGCCCACGGCGCGGGGACTTCGCGAGTCGCGGCGGAGAGCTCTGCCGCTGCGTCGAACGCCGCGGGGCGCCACTTCGCCGCTGCAGGGCGCGCCGCGGTCCGGTACGCTCGCGGCGATGACCCAGGGCTCGAGCACGGTTCCGCGCACCGCCGGCGACATGCTGCGGATGGCGCGCGAGTTCCTGCAGAAGAAGGGCGTCGAGGAGTGGCGCCTCGAGGCCGAGCTGCTCGTCGCCCACGCGCTCGGGCTCGATCGTCTGCGCCTGTTCCTGGCACTCGACCGTCCGGTGGGCGGCGCGGAGATCGACCGCGCGCGCGACGTGCTCGTGCGGCGCGGGCGGCGCGAGCCGACGGCGTACATCGTCGGGCGGCGCGAGTTCTACAAGCGCGACTTCCAGGTCGGGAAGGGCGTGCTCGTGCCGCGGCCCGAGACGGAGCACCTCGTCGACCGCGCGCGCGAACTCGCGGCCGAGCTCCTTGTCGCGCGAGTGAGCGCGGACGGGGCAAACAGGGGCGGCGCGAGCTCCGCCGGCGCGCTCTGGATCGCGGACCTCGGCACCGGGAGCGGCTGCATCGCGCTCACGTGCGCGCTCGAGCTCCCCGGCGCGCGCGTCACGGCGCTCGACGTGTCCGGTGCCGCGATCCTGTGTGCGCGCGCGAACGCCGCGGCGCTCGCTCCCGAGGGCGCGCTCGCCGCGCGCGTCGAGTTCGTCGAGGGCGACGGTCTCGCGGAGCTCGCACGGCTCGTGTGCGAGCGCGGGACGCGGGTCGACCTCCTGCTCTCGAACCCGCCGTATGTCGCGCGCGAGGACGCGGCGACGCTCGCGCCGGAGGTCAAGGACTACGAGCCCGAGCTCGCGCTCTTCGCGCCCGCGGGCGATCCCGACCACTGGGTGCGGCGCCTGCTCGACGCGGCGCGCGCCCTCGTGACGCCCGGCGGAGCACTGCTCGTCGAACTCGGGGCCGGTCAGGCGCCGCGCGCGGCCGAGCTCGCCCGCGCGCGCGGGTTCGAGCCGCGCTTCGTGCGCGACCTCGCGGGCATCGACCGCGTGCTCGAGGTCCGCGTCGCGCCGTAGACCGCCGCCGTCCTTGTGGCGCCGCGCGCGCGGCCGCTACGATTCCTCCATGAGCGCCGCGCATCCCCCCGAACGGCCCGACGACGAGGACGATCTCGACGCGCGCTCGCGCGCGCGGAAGCGGAGCTCGCCGCGGCTCCGCCGCCGCGGGCGACGCCCGAGAACGAACCGGGCTTCCAGCCGGCCGCCGAGCTCCTCGCCGCGCGCGCGGCGCCCGCCGTGCCGGCGGTCGATGGCGGCGGACGCCGCTGGCTCTGCGCGCTCTTGCTCGTCGCGCTCGTCTTCGCGGCGTTCTGGCCGTCGCTCTCCGCGGGCTTCGTCAACTGGGACGACGACAAGAACTTCGTCGAGAACGTCCACTGGCGCGGGCTCGCGCCGTCGAACCTCGCGTGGATGTTCACGAGCTACCACATGGCGCACTGGCATCCCGTGACGTGGATGTCGCTCGGGCTCGACTGCGTGCTGTTCGGCCAGAACCCCGCGCGGATGCACCTCGTCAACGTGCTCCTGCAGGCGCTCGCCGCGCTCGCGGCGTTCGGCGTGGGACGCGCGCTCTTCCGCGCCGTCGCGAAGGACGCGAGCTCCGCCGCGATCGACGCCGCCGCGTTCTTCGCGGCCGCGTTCTTCGCCGTGCACCCCTTGCGCGCGGAGAGCGTCGCGTGGATCACCGAGCGGCGCGACGTGCTCTCCGGGCTCTTCTTCTTCCTCGCGCTGCGCGCGTGGCTCGGCTACGTCGGAGCGACCGAGGACGGGCCGCGCCGGCGCGCCTGGCTCCTGAGCCTCGGGCTCTTCGCGCTCGCGGGCATGAGCAAGGTGGCGGTCTTCGTGCTGCCGTTCCTCCTGTTCGTGCTCGACGCGTGGCCGCTCGGGCGCCTGAAGCTCGGGCTCGGCGCGCTCGTGAAGGAGAAGCTCGCGCACCTTGGCGTCGCCGTTGCTTTGATGGCGGTCGCGTTCTACGGCCAGCGCTTCAGCGCGGGCACGATGTACGGCTTCGAGGACTACCCGCTCGGCGCGCGCTTCGTGCAGGTCGGCTACGCGACCTTCTTCTACCCGTTCAAGACGCTCGTGCCGGCGGGGCTGTCGCCGATGTACGAGCTGCCCCCGACGGAGGCGATGTTCACGGCGACGTGGTTCGGCCCAGCGATCGCCGGCGCCGCGGCCGCGCTCATCGCCTTGCTCCTGTGGAAGAAGGCGCCCGCGCTCGCGGTCGCGTGGCTCCTGTTCCTGATCACGATCGCGCCCACGAGCGGCCTGACGCAGGCCGGCTCGCAGATCGTCGCCGACCGCTACAGCTACCTCGCGTGCATCCCGTTCGCGTTCCTCGCGGGCGGCGCGCTGTTCCTGGCGTTCGGCCGCGGCCGCGCGCCGACGACCCCGGGCGTCGTGCTCGGCGGCGTGCTCGCGCTCGCGCTCGTGTGGCGTTGCCACGCGCAAACGACGATCTGGACGAGCTCGGAAAAGCTCTGGATGCACGCGCTCGCGATCGAGCCGAACGACACCGTCGCGCTGTCGAACCTCGCCGAGGTGCGGCTCGCGCAGGGCTCGCGCGCCGCCGACCCGAAGGCGAAGGGGGAGCGCATGCGCGAGAGCATCGAGCTCCTCGGCCGCGCTTTCGAGATCAGCAAGGACCCGCGCCACTTGCTCAACGCCTCGGCGGCGATGCGCAAGATGGGCGACGCCGAGCCCGAGCGGTTCGAGGTGCACCTCGAGAACGCGTGGAAGCAACTCGAGGAGGGCTACGCGCTCGCGAAGGCGAAGGGCGAGCCCAAGCCGATCTGGAGGCGCATGCGCGCGGAGCTCTTGCTCGACAAGAACCAGGTCGCGGAGGCGCTCGCGGAGCTCGGTCCCTACCTGCAGCAGGAGCCCGAGGACGCGGAGGGGCACTATCTGATGGGCCTCGCGCTCGCTTCGACGGAGAAGGCCGCGGAGGCGCTGCCGCACCTCGAGTTCGCGCTCTCGCGGATGGGGGACGACGTGCGCGTCTGGGCCTCGCTGGCGGACGCGCAGGGGCAACTCGGGCGGCTCGCCGCGGCGCGCAACGCGTGGACGCGCGTGATCGAGCTGCAACGGCAGACGCTCGGGCCCGCGGCGGCGTCGGATCCCTACGTCCAACTCGCGGCGGACATGCTGAAGCGTCTCGGCGGGAAGTGAAGCGCGGCGGGCGGCCGCGCCTTCGACGTCGGCGATCCGGTGTGGAGCGGGCGCAGGGCGAGCGCGGAGCCGATGTGGAGCAGGCGCAGAGCCCGCGCCCGGTCTCAGCTCGCCTTCGGGCCGGTTCGGCGCGCCGTGTTCTGCGCGGCGACGAAGTCCTCGATCGCCTTGCGGTCCGCTTCCGCCATCTCGTTCAGGAAGAGCGCGATCTCGTAGTGGTCGATCGCCTTCGAGATCTTCTCGCACCGCACGACGGCGCCGTAGCCGTTCACGTAGCGGATCCCGTCCTTCACGCGCAGCCCGAGCGACATCCGCAGCACCGTCATCAACGGCACCGGCCGGTCGAGGAAGAAGCAGACGCCCGCGCGCGAGATGTCGCGGATGCGCGCCTCGCACTTGCCGTTCTGGAGGAACAGCGTGATCGGCAGATCCGCCTGGGCGCGCGCCCAGCGGCGCTTCTCGGGGCCTTGGTTTTCCAACTTCTCGGTGGACGTCTCGCGCTGCATGTCTGGCTCGCTTCCAGCGGCGCGGAGC
This sequence comes from Planctomycetota bacterium, assembly GCA_016714045.1. Classification (GTDB taxonomy): domain Bacteria; phylum Planctomycetota; class UBA1135; order UBA1135; genus JADJNY01. Next base: position 117,515 of record JADJNY010000007.1, read on the forward strand.
GCGCCCGGGGGGGGAGCATCCTACGGCATTCCAAGGCCCGCGCCAGCGCCGGACGAGACTTGCGAACGCCGGGAGCCCGCGGCGTTTCGCCGTCCGCGCGCGCTCGCTAGACTCCGCACCCTCGGAGGGGCTGCCGCGCGCCGTTTCCTCCGCCCGAGACCCACGAGAGATCCGCGCGCCGGATCGAAGCGAAGGACGAGGCCCATGGCCAGCTACAACAAGGTCATCCTGATGGGGAACCTGACGCGGGACCCCGAGCTCCGCTACACGCCGAGCAACATGCCGATCTGCAAGTTCGGGCTCGCCGTGAACCGACGGTTCAAGGACGGCCAGACCGGCGAGTGGAAGGAAGAGCCGACCTTCGTCGACGTGACGATCTTTGGCGCGCGCGCCGAGCCGTTCGCGAAGTTCCACACGAAGGGCAAGCAGGCCTTCATCGAAGGCACGCTGCGCATGGACACGTGGGAGGACAAGAACGGCGGCGGCAAGCGCTCGAAGCTCTACGTCGTCGCGGACACGTGGGAGTTCGTCGGCGCCGGCAAGGGCGAGGGCATGGGCGGCGGCGGCGGCGCGCCGATGTCGCGCGGTGCCGCGAGCGGAGCGGCCGGTGGCGGCGGCGAGGGCTACGGCCAGCCGTCGTACGGCGAACCGCAGGGCGACTTCCCCGCGGCGGACGACACGCCGTTCTGAGCGCGCGTCGATCGCGCCCGACATGCGCCTCACCGTGCGCCTCTTCGCCGGGCTCGCCGAGCGCGCGGGCGCGCGCACGGTGGTGCTCGACGACCTGCGCGACGGGCTGACGCTCGGCGAGCTGAAGCGCGAGCTCGAGCGCCGTCGACCCGAACTCGGCAACCTCGCGCACGTCGCGGGCGTCGTCGGGACGACGTACGCGCACGACGGACGCGTGCTCGCCGCGACGGACGACGTCAGCCTGCTTCCGCCCGTGTCGGGCGGCGAGCCGGACGAGGACGAGCTCCTCGCCGCAGGTGTCTTCGTGCTCGAGCGCGACTCGATCGACGTCGCGGCGTGCCTCGCGCGCGTCGGACATCCGTCGTGCGGCGCGCTCGCGAGCTTCATCGGCGTGACGCGCGACGTGAACCGCGGCCAGCGCGTGGTGCGCCTCGAGTACGAAGCCTTCGACGCGATGACGGGCCCCGAGATGGAGCGCATCTTCGCGCGCTGCCGCGCCGCGGTCGCGACGGAGCCGTCGCGCGCGCTGCGCATGCTCTGCGTGCACAGGGTCGGCGTCGTCGAGATCGGCGAGCCGTCCGTCGCGATCGCGGTCGCGAGCCCGCACCGCGACGCGGCCTTCGCAGCGTGCCGCTTCCTGATCGACGAGCTCAAGCAGACGCTGCCCGTGTGGAAGAAGGAACACTACGCGGACGGGCACCACTGGATCGGGGAGCGGTCGTAGCGAGCGCGGAGCTCGCAGGGAGGTCTTGGTTCGCTTGCGACGACCGAACGTGGATCGAGCCCAGTTCGATGCGGAGAAGGCGCGGGACTACCTGCTCTCGCCCACGCACCCCGTCGGCCGGTTCAAGGCCGCGTTCTTCGCCTCGCTTGGCTACGTACAGGCGGACTGGGAGCGGCTCCGGGAGGACCTCCGCGCGCTGTCTGATGTCGAACGAGGCCCGGAGCGGTGCGCCCAGTCCGCATGGCGCCAAGTACGAGGTCGAGGGTATCCCCGTGGGACCGACGGGCCGCACGGCCCGGGTCGTCGCGGTCTGGATCGTCCCGAACGGCGAAGCCTTGCCACGATTCGTAACCGCCTATCCTGGATGACCTCATGCAGTTCCAACCGCTCGAGACCGTCGTCCTGAACCGCGACCTGCCGCAGCACGGCCTCCGCCGGGGAGACCTCGGCGCCGTGGTGGAGGTCTATCCTCCGAGCGAACTCGAGGTCGAGTTCGTGACGCTCTCGGGGCGAACCGCGGCCCTGCTGACGCTCGCGGTGAGCGACGTGCGAGCCGTGATGGATGCCGACCTTCCCTCGGTGCGCTCGTTCGATCGCAAGACCGCGTGATTCGGGCTGGAGAAGCCCGCGCTTCACACGCGACTCACTCGTAGATCCGTGCCGCAGTGAGCGCGTCCGCGACACGCCTCCACGGCGATACGCTGTCTGGGTCGGTTCCATGGATGCGGTGCCAATCCTCGGATTGGTCGAGCCAAGCCCGGACGCTTCGAGGAAGGAATGGAGATCGTCGTGCTCCCATTCCTTTCTGTTTTCACGGAGGTCGCGGCATAGCGTCTCGATGAACAGGGCGAGTTGCTGCCGGGTCTGGATCTGGTTGGTGAACTGGGGATCCATGCTCTCGAGGATCTTCCTTCCGCACGCGGACTCGGTGCTCTCTTGGCAGCCTACTCGCTTCGTGTTCGCGCAGCACGAGTCCAACCTGCAAGGTCGCTCGACAGGTCCTCGCCTTTCGATGTCGGCGGTGGTTTGCCCGCGGCGCGCGCTGCTACGCATTCCGGCACGGACGCGCAACGCCGTCGCGTGGTGGTGAACGCCCATTCGATCGTCGGTCTGATCAGCATGGTCGTGCCCGGCGCCTGCTCGAGCATGCAGCGCGTCGATGGGCCGAAGTTCCTCGAGCTCGTGCAGGGTGGAATGCTGAACACGGCCTGGAGTGCGCGCCTGCTCGCGCTCACGGACGAACGCGCATACCTGGGTAGGAAGGGCCGGGTGTTCGGGTCCGCCACGATCGATGGTGTCACCGTGCTGTGGGTGCCGCTCAGCGAGCTCGCACCGGGCGAGGTGGCAGAACTCGAGGCGGCGCTCCCCTTCCGCACCGATCGCACGCCGTGGAGCGCGAGCGTGCCGGCGGGACCAAGTGAATGAGCGTTGCGGATGCCCCAGCAGGTGACCGTCACGGAGGCGATCCACGTGCAAGCGCCGCCCGACCGCGTCTTCGACGCGACAAAGGACCGAGCGTGCGGCGTGCGCTCATCGACGCGCAGGGCGCTCGCGGAGGAGAACTGGCTCGTCGAGTGCGGCTCCCGAGCACTCTGCTGCGCGGGCACGGATCGCTTGGACGACGAGGGTTGTCCTTGCTGCGATGTGCGCGCCGCCTTGGAGGTCGGTCACCATGCTCAGACGTCCGCTCCGTCCTTTCGTCGCCCGCCGTGCTCGCGCCGGCCTCGCCCTTTCCACCGTCCTGCTCGCCGCGCTGCTCGTCCCCACGGGGACGCTCACCGCCTGCGCGCGCTCCAGCCCGCCGCCGAAGCCCAAGGTGCTCTGCACGCTCGAGAACCCGGCGACGGGCGCGCGCGTCGAGATGTACGAGGAGCTCTGGTTCAAGGTGCCCCACGACTACGACGAGGCGCAGCACATCGCGCAGTGGAAGGCCGCTCAGGCGGAGAAGGGCTTCACGCGCGAGGTCCAGCCGCGCTAGGCGCCTCTGCGCCCTCCTCCGGGGCCTTCCACGCCGAAGATCCCGCTCGGGGCGCCTTGGGAGCCGCTCCCGCGCGCTGCTATCCTCCGCGCCTCATGTCCACCCCCGTCCAATACTCGCTCAACGTGAAGGGCATCGAGCGCGACGCGATGCCCGCCGACGTGCTCCTGGTCGGCGCCGGGCCCGCGAACCTCGCGTGCGCGATCCACCTCGCGCGCCTCTTGCAGCAGAAGGGGATCGAGGGGAAGTCGATCCTCGTGCTCGAGAAGGCGGCGGAGGTCGGCGAGCACACGCTCTCGGGTGCCGTGATGAATCCGAAGGGCATCGCGGCGCTGTTCCCCGACTGGCGCGAGCGCGGTTGTCCCGTCGAGGCGGACGTGACGTGGGACGGGTTCGAGCTCATGCGCTCGAAGACGGGCTCGACGCGCTTGACCGGTGCGCTGGTTCCGCCGCAGTTCAAGAACGCGGGCAAGGTCATCGTCTCGATGAACCAGGTCGTGCAGTGGATGAAGGCCGAGGCGGAGAAGCTCGGCGTGCAGGTGTTCCCGGGCTTCCCCGCGGCCGAGATCCTGTTCGAGACCGTCGACGGAGTCGAGCGTGTGGTCGGCGTGCAGACGCGCGATTCGGGCGTCGACAAGCACGGCGAGCAGAAGGGGACCTTCCAAGCCGGGATGAACATCACGGCGCCGATCACGGTCTTCGGCGAGGGCCCGCGCGGCCACCTCGCGAAGCACCTCGTGAAGAGGCACAAGCTCGACGCCGGCAAGAACCCGCAGACCTACGGCACGGGCATCAAGGAGATCTGGGAGATCCCGGCGGAGCGAGGGCAGGAGTGGCTCGGTCGCGTGCTCCACACGACGGGCTACCCGACCGGGCTCGACGCGTACGCCGGCGGCTGGGTGTACGGGATGAAGGAGAACAAGCTCTCGATCGGCTTCGTGATCGGGCTCGACCACTGGGACGCGAAGCTCGACCCGCACGCGCTCTTCGTGCAGTGGAAGCAGCACCCCGCGATCGCGAAGCTGCTCGAAGGCGGCAAGGTGCTGCGCTACGGCGCGAAGACGGTGCCCGAGGGCGGCTACTTCTCGATGCCGCGGCTCTACGGCGACGGCTACGTCCTCGTCGGCGACACGGCGGGCTTCCTGAACGCGTCGATCCTGAAGGGCGTGCACCTCGCGATCCAGTCGGGGATGCTCGCGGCGGAGGCGATCGCGGAGGCCGTCGCGTCGAACGATGCGAGTGCCGCGAAGTTGAAGCGCTACGACGAGCTCTTCGAAGCGTCGTGGGCGAAGGAGGAACTCTACGGCGTGCGCAATTGGCGCCAGGCGTTCGAGGGCGGCGTCGTCGGCGGCATGCTCGACGTGCCGTTCCAGATGCTCACGGGCGGGCGCGGCCTCGTCGCGCGCAGGAAGGGCCACGCGGACCACACGACGACGCGGCCCGTGTCCATGTCGCGTTTCACGAAGCCCGTCTACGACGATTCGAAGTCGATGGACAAGCTGACGGACGTGTACCACTCGGGCACGATCCACGAGGAAGACCAGAAGCCGCACCTGCTCGTCCTCGACACGTCGATCTGCGTCACGCGCTGCACGACGGAGTTCGGGAACCCCTGCCAGCATTTCTGTCCCGCGGCCGTCTACGAGTGGCCGAAAGAAGGCGCGCCCGCGCCGGGCAAAGGCCCGACGATCAACTTCTCGAACTGCGTGCACTGCAAGACGTGCGACATCGCGGACCCCTACGAGAACATCGAGTGGGTCGTCCCCGAGGGCGGCGGGGGGCCGAAGTACCACGGGATGTGAGCGCCGGTTGAATCGTCACGATGCATCCGCTCGAGCGCTCGAACAGCCCGGGCCTAGCGTCGGCGCGCAGTGGTCGCGAGCCCAACGTCGGGAAGCGGGTACGATCCGTGCCCATTTCGGGTACTTCCATCTGACCCGACCTGGTAGCTTGCTCGGTGTCGCTAGGACCCCAAACGCAGTCTGCAAGGTGGCCGGGCAACGCGGCCCCTGCCGGAGAAGGACGGTGTTGTGATGCTCAAGGCTCTTTCTCTCTCTCTCTCTCTCGTAGGCGTGCTCGCATCTGTAGTAATTCTGCTGCCGCGTTCCGCTGAGCCGGACCACGAGCGCAACACGCCACGAGTTGATTCGCGTACGAGTGCTGTCGATGCGCTCGTGAACTCGAGCTCGAAAAACCAATCGCCGGGTCCGCGAGCCTACGCTGGATTGCTTGAGGCAAGCACGTTCCGCGTTGCTGCGGGTGAGCAAGTGTTCGTCACGGGCGATCTCGAAGTTCGGTGCGCGGGGGACATCATAATTGAAGGGACCCTGGTGGCCGTGGCCCCTCCAGTCTCGAGTGTTGGCGGAGCTGCTCCGACCATCAGGCTCGTCTCGAGCCGGGCCGTTCGTGTTTCTGGCTTGATCCTTGGCGCAGCTGGCAACGATCTTCCCTTGGGTCCGGATACCGAAGTCGGTCTTTGGCGCGACGGAATGCCGACTGCAGGGCACGGTTCCGACATTGTCATCGAAGCGGCACTTGCCGTTATCGATGGAGTCGTCATTGCGGGTGACGGCGGGAGCGCCTTTCCCAGGGGGCGTGGTGGGCGAGGTGGTGACGTTATCGTGCGATGCAATGCAGTGACCACTACGGATGATCCGGATTCAGAGCTGTACGGTGGGGCAGGGGGTACCTTTGCACGGGGGGGATCTTGCCTCGTCTACAGCGAGGAGTCGGTCGATCCAGCCGCGGCCTCGCAGATATGCGCCGAACTGCTTCTCGACGGTCGCCGGCACTCGAACTTGGGGGAGGCTGTCGACGGAGGATTGGCACTACTGGTGGAATGTGGGGACTCGGAAGGCCCGGCAGGGGCCAACGGGGCCGACGGCACCGCGGGAACAGGGGGGACCGGGACGACCGGACCCAACGGGACGCAGGCGTCACCCCAAGGACAGCCAGGGGGGCCTGGGGCGCCTGGCGGTACTGTGAGTGCAGCCAACGGAACATCAGGCGGGGGCGGCGAGGACTGCTGTCCGAACACGGGCGGGAAAGGGGGAAGAGGCGGTCGAGGCGGAACGATGACAGGCGGGACGGGGGGCACCGGTGGGCGCGGCGGCGACGGGTTCTGGGACTCCTCCATTCCCGGCTACAACGGACCGGGCGGAGCTGGGGGGGCCGGCGGTCCAGCAGGCGCCAGCACGGTAGGCGCTTCCGGCAGTGGGGGCACCGGAGGGCCTAGGAAAGGCCTCGGTGGGGAAGGTGGTGCCGCGGCCTTCGCAAATGCAGGATTGGGTGGAGATGGTGGCGGTGGAGGACTTGGCTATCCGGCGAACGGCGCCGCAGGGGCGGTGGGGAGCAGTGGATCACCTGCCTACGGCTCGACAGGTGCCGCTGGCGCAAAGGGAGGTGTTTGTCCAGGAGGACAATAGCCATGGCGAGCGCGCGCCGGACGGAACGCACTCCAATCCTTGAGGATGATCCGAGTGCACACTCGGGCCGTACATCGGTCTGGATTGTTGTGAGCGTGATTTGTCTGTTGTTCGTCGTCTCGGTCTGGCTGGTCTTCGGAAGAGAACAGCGTGGGATCGGGCCGGACCGTGCAGGCGCGCGTGTACCCGCTGGGCAGATGGAGAGTGGTGCACCCGTCCCTCCGGCTGTCACGGGATCGACATCGGCCAGACCGGGAATCGGGACGGTCGATGGTGGCTCAAAGGAAGGGAACGAGTCTGGGGTCGTGGCTCAGCCATCTCAGCGTGCGTATGAGGTGATCGGCGTTGTGCGACCTTGGCGGTCAGACATGGGGGCCGTGGCAGAGGTCCGGGTAGGCAGATCCGAACACGGACCCCGAGAACGCATCCCACCGCTCTTCGGTGTCGTGCGCGAAGACGGTCACTATTCGGTCGACGTGACTTCACTGGTGGTTGGCACCGAGCCAGTCTACGTGGGGGCCAGACCTGCCCGATTCTACGTGCAACTGGTGCATCCAAGTCTTCTCTCGATCGAACGGGAATTCTCAACTACAGACTTCAACGCGATCGGCGTGGAGAATGGACTGGAGCAGTGGCGGCACGAAGCCGATTTGGAAACCGTCGAAGTCGCCGAGGTCCGTGGACGAGTTCTGGACTTCGATGGGCGACCTGCATCCAACTGTGCAGTAGGAGTATGCGGTCCATCGAACAGCGGCGATCCCTTTGGCTTGGCGTCCTCAACGGTCGCTGGACCGGGTGGATCTTTCGCCGTTCAGGTCGCGACCGTAGGGAACTACGAACTGCTGGCGGCACTTCCACGCCGCGCCGTGCTCCGGACGACGGTGGATGTTGATTCGCTGCATCGCTTACAACTCGGGGACTTGTTCCTGTCGAAGGGGGCTGAAATCCAGGGGCAGGTGCTCGAACTACGGGGCGAAATTCCCTGGCAGCCGAGCGTTCACGTGTCTGTTCAGGAGCGATCCGCGAAGATTCGCTCCTATGCCGACCGATTCCCTACCGTTTGTTGGATCGCGAAGAGTGCCCAGATTCCACTGCTCGTCCTGCCGCTGGACGACAACGGTGGGTTCCATGTCGAGGGCTTGGCCGAGGTTCATTACGCCGTTGGCATCGTCCGCTCCGACCTGCCAGGTGTCGGGCCCAAGTGCGAGCCACCTTCGTGTCTTACTGTGCTCGCACCCTCTCGCGGAATCCTGCTCCGAGATGAGTCCCCACTTCTTGTGTTGGATGTGGTCGGAATCGACGGCCCGGTATCCGGTGCACGCGTGTCCTACGAGGACAATCGTGCCCTGATCTCAGCCCTTACCAGCTTGCGCGGAGTGGTTTGCTTTTCGCCGACTCCCGACTGCAGTCTAGTGTTCTCTATTCAGCACGAAGAGTACTTGGACAATTCGATCACGATTCTGTCACCCTCGGTGCGGAATTACGACAATCATCGAGTCTGGATGACCCCCAAAGTCCACGGATCGCTCCGTATCGTAGCAACATCACAGTTGACCGGGCGAAGACTGCAGACTGTCGAGCTGCGACTTGAGTCTCTCGATGGCTCTTCCAGATCCCCAATCAATCGCGTCTCGAGCGATGACCTCGGGATTCACCGTATCGAGGGCGTGCCCGTAGGAACTTACACGGTTCGTGTCCTTCCCCATGGTCTGTGGAATTTGTTCGAGAGTTATCTGGCTCCGGTTTCGGAAGTCGAGGTCATCCGGCAGGGAAGTGAGACGCGCATCATGGTCGACCTCGCGGCCTGTGGGCGCATCGAGGTCTTGCTCCCTCCCGGCGATCGTGCTCCAGATGAGTTCGTTCATCTGCTCGATTCGAAAGGAGTCGGTGTGTCAATCGGCTGGGTGGAAATCCCCAGTTCGCTTCGACTCGGGACCCTCGGACACGAGCAAGAACGCTGCTTTGTCATTCCCGGAGTCGCGCAGGGAGACTACACGATTCAAGGTATGCTCGACTCCGGCTCGACCATGCAGTCTCTCCGTGTGGACACGGGACGCACGACGCGGGTTGACCTCGCGCGACGCTGAACGAGAGCCTTGAGTGGGTCGTCCCCGAGGGCGGCGGGGGACCGAAGTACCACGGGATGTGAGCACGGAGAGGCCGCGGGAGCCCTCGGCCCACCAATCTCGGCCCCTGGGTTGGCCACGAGTGTTTTTCACCGCGGTCAAAATCCCTCGCGAGTGTTTTCCACCGCGGTCGAAAACGCTCGCGGGTCCGTTCCCGGTTCGGGCGGGCGTCTCGGCGCCCGCCGGTCGGCCCTGCGCGCCGTCCGCGCTCCCCGAACGAGCCCGTTGATCCGCGCCGCGCGGGGCGGCACGCTCTCCGTTCGATCCAGCGACCACCCCTCCGACGAACCCGACAGAAGCGATGAAGCTCAACTTCCAGAAGCTCGGCACCCGCATCCCCAACACCGATCTCCTCGTCCTCTTCGTCTTCGAGGGCGAAAAGCCGAAACTGCCCGCCGGCGTCGAGCTCGCGAAGGTCGCGACGACGGGCTTCAAGGGCGAGCTGCGCGAGACGCGCGTCGCCGACGCGTTGAAGGGACCCGCGGACCGCGTGCTGCTCGTCGGGCTGGGCAAGGCCAAAGACCTCGACCCCGAGCGCGTGCGCCGCGCTGGCGCGATCACGTCCTTGCGCGCGGAAGCGCTCGGCGCGCCGACGTGCGCGGTGCTCGTCGCGGACGGCGTCGTGGAAGCGCTCGGCGGTGAGCGCGCGGGCGTCGCGCTCGCGGAGGGCGCCGTGCTCGGCGCGTACCGCTACGAGGAGAACAAGTCGAAGCCGAAGCAGGCGAAGCACGAGTCGACGACGATCCTCGGGCCCGCGTCGCTCGAGGCGGGGGTCGCGAAGGGCCTCGTGCTCGCGGAGGCGAACGCGTTCGCGCGCGACCTGCAGAACAAGCCCGCGAACCTGCTGACGCCGAGCGACATGGCGGACTTGGCGGAGGCGCTCGAGAAGGCGGGGCGCATCTCCGTGAAGGTGTTCGACAAGCGCGACATGGAGAAGATGGGCATGGGGCTCTTGCTCGGAGTCGCGCAGGGCTCGCGTCAGCCGCCGCGCCTGCTCCACCTGACGTACAAGCCGAAAGGCAAAGCGAAAGGCCGCGTCGCGCTCGTCGGCAAAGGTCTGACGTTCGACTCGGGCGGCATCTCGATCAAGCCGTCCGCGAAGATGGACGAGATGCGCTACGACATGTCGGGCGCGGCCGCGGTGCTCGGCGTGTTCCACGCGCTGCGCAAGCTCGACGTGCCGTACGAAGTGCACGGCGTGTGCGCGTGCACGGAGAACATGCCCGGCGGCCAGGCGACGAAGCCCGGCGACATCCACACGGCGATGAACGGCACGACGGTCGAGGTCTTGAACACGGACGCGGAGGGTCGGCTCGTGCTCGCGGACGCGCTCTGCTACACGACGAGCAAGATCAAGCCGGACACGATCGTCGACCTCGCGACGTTGACCGGTGCGGTCGTCGTGGCGCTCGGTCACGAGATGGCGGGCTGCTTCGCGACGACGAGCAAATTGAAGGACGAGCTGCTCGCCGCCGGCGACGAGACGGGCGAGCGCCTGTGGCCGCTCCCGCTGCTCGACTACCACAAGGACCAGATGAAGGGCGCCTACGCCGACCTGAAGAACATCTCGGGCGGCGACATGGGCGCGGGCTCGTCCGCCGGCGCGGCATTCCTGGCGCCGTTCGCGGGCGAGACCGAGTGGGCCCATCTCGACATCGCCGGCACGGCGTGGGGCGGCAGCGCGCGCGAGTGGGTCGGCGGGCCGCTCGGGTCGGGGTACGGCACGCGCCTCCTGTTGAAGTGGCTCGAGTCGCGGTGACGTCAGCGGAGCGAGCGGTCCGTGCACGCCCGACGTGCGCGCGCCGCACGCTCGCGTAGATCGTCCGCTCGGCGTGCACGGCGCGCAGCACTCCGCGGCTGGCGCGCGGCTTGCGCCCGCACGTAGGATCTCCCCGTCGTGCGCGTCCGTTCGCTCCTCGTCCTCGCGGCCCTCGCCGCAGTCTTCGCCGTCGCGTTCGTGCTGCTGCGCGGCGCGCGGAATCCCACGACGCCGAGCGCACCGACCTCGAGTGCGACTCCGTCGAACGCGAACGAGCCCGCGCCGCCGCCTTCGACCTTCGGCGCGACGCCGGTCGGCCTCGCGCCCGACCTCGCGGCGACGATGGCGAAGATCGACGCGAAGCTCGACGGGTGGGACACGGAGGACCTCTCCTCGCGCGCGCTCGGCGCGTTGAAGAAGGTCGGCAAGGCGCACGCGCACGCCGGCCGGCACGCCGATGCGGAGGCGCGCGCGATCGTGGCGGAGGAGTACGCCGGCACGCGGTTGCGCCCCGAGTCGATGCACGACGAGCCCACCGCGGGCGTGTTGCGCGTGCGCACGTGGCGTGCACCCGGCGCGCGGCCGTGGGAGGAAGTGCCCGCGCGGCTCCTCGCGCCGCTCGGCGACGGAGGTCTCCCGCTCGAGCGCCGCGGCGCGGACGGCTTCCTCGCGTCGCTCGCCGAATGGACCGCCGCGTTCGCCGCCGACGTCGAGCTCGTCGTCGAGTTCAAGTCGATCCACGTCGAGCTCGAAGGCGCGCGCTTCGCGATGCTCGCGCGCGTGCAGCTCTCCGGCGCGGGCCGCGAGGGCCGCACGCAGGTCACCGCGTTCTGGCGCACGCAGTGGCGGATCGCGGACGGCGCGCCGAAGCTGCTCGCGATCGAGCTCGAGCGCCACGACGAGGCCGTCTCCACGCTCGACGGCGCGCCCCTCTTCGCCGACGCGACCGATTGGGTGCTCTCGAACGCGCCCGAGGCGAAGGCGCAGCTCGCGCAATCCGCCGACGTCGCTTCGGCGACGCTCGACCGCCTGCACGGGCTCTCGTTCGTCGGGCACGAAGGGTTGGCGCTCGGCGACGCGGACGGCGACGGCCTCGACGACGTCTACGTGTGCCAGGGCGGCGGGCTCCCCAATCGACTGCTGCTCCAGACGCCGGACGGCCGCGTGCGCGACGCGTCGGCCGAAGCGGGCGTCGACGTGCTCGACGCGACGCGTAGCGCGCTCTTCGTCGACCTCGACGGCGACAGCGACCAGGACCTCGTGCTCGGCGGCGAGGGCGTCACGTTCCTCGAGAACGACGGCCGCGCGCAGTTCACGCAACGCGCGCGCTTCGCGACGAGCGTCGTCACGTCCATGGCGGCGGCCGACTACGACCTGGACGGCGACCTCGACCTCTACGCGTGCCGCTACGACTCGACCGAGAACTCCGCGCCGACGCCGTACCACGACGCGCAGAACGGCGTGCCCAACGTGCTGCTCCGGAACGACGGGGCGTTCGTGTTCGCCGACGCGACGGTCGCGACCGGGCTCGACGTGAACAACCGTCGCTTCTCGTTCGCTTGTGCTTGGGCGGACTACGACGACGACGGCGACCCCGACCTCGCCGTCGCGAACGACTTCGGCCGGAAGAACCTCTACCGCAACGACGCGGGGCGTTTCGTCGACGTCGCGGCGGACCTCGGGGTCGAGGACCTGGGCGCCGGCATGTCCGCCTCCTTCGGCGACTACGACCGCGACGGCAAGCTCGACCTCTGGTTCGCGAACATGTTCTCGTCCGCCGGGAACCGCGTCGCCTTCCAGCCGCGTTTCCAGACCGCCGCGAACGAGACGACGCTCGGCGCACTGCGCCGGCACGCGCGCGGCAACGCGCTCTTCCGGAACGACGGCGCGCGCTTCCAGGACGTGAGCGAGGCCACGGGCGTCACTCTCGCGCGCTGGGCGTGGAGCTCGATCTTCGCCGACGTCGAAGACGACGGGCTCGAGGACCTGCTCGTCGCGAACGGGTACCTGTCGAACCAGGACCCCGACGACTTGTGAAGCTTCTTCTGGCGGCAGGTCGTGTCGCACACTCCGCTCGAAGGCTCCGACCCCGCGCGCGACTACGCGCTCGGCTGGCGGGCGACGTGGCGCCACGTGCGCGCGGGGAAATCGTGGAGCGGCGGCGAGCGCGACTGCGCGTTCTTGAACCTCGGCGACGGCCGCTTCGCGGACGTGTCGTCGGCGTCGGGCTTCGACTCGCCCGGGGACGGCCGCGCGCTCGCGACGACGGACTGGGACGGCGACGGCGCGCTCGACTTGTGGATGACGCAGCGCGACGGGCCGCGCGTCGTCTTCTATCGCAATCAGCGGCCCGCAACGCAGCGCTGGCTCGCCGTGCGCCTCGAGCAGCCGGGCGCGAACCGCTCCGCGATCGGCGCGCGCGTCGAGGTCGTGCTCGCGGACGGCGCGCGCCTCGTGCGCGAGGTCGCCGCGGGTAGCGGATACCTGTCGCAATCCAGCCTCGAGCAGCACTTCGGCCTCGGCGCGGCGGGGGAGATCGCGAGCGTCGCCGTGCGCTGGCCCGGCGGCGAGCGCGAGACGTTCACCGGCGTCGCGCCGAACCAGCGCGTGCTCCTCGCACGTGGTGCGGGCGCCGCGCGCGCCCTGCCCGCGCGCGCGACGCGCGTCACGGCGGTCGCGGGGCCGCTCGCCGGCGTGAAGAAGGCCGACGCGCGGCGTGTCGAGCCGCTCGCGCCGATCCCGATGGTCGGGCTCCCCTGGTCGGGCTTCGACGGCGCGCCGCACGCGCTCGGCGAGCCGCGGGGGGCGAAGCCCGGCGCGTACCAGCTCGTCACGCTCTTCACGAGCACCTGTGCGAGCTGCGCGCACGAGCTCGGCGAGCTCGCGCGCTCGAAGGCGGCGCTCGACGCGCTCGGCGTCGACGCCCTGGCGCTCGCGCTCGACGACGCCGCGGCGCTCGCCGCGGCGCGCGCGCGCCTCGACGGCGTGCGCTGGCCGCACGCGAGCGGACGCGCGCTCCAGCCGTTCCAGGACGGCCTGCAGCTCTTCTTCGAGGAGCTCCTCGACCGACCGGGTCCGCTCGCGCTGCCGACGAACCTGCTACTCGACGGAGCGGGCCGGCTCGTGCTCCTCCATCGCGGGCCGGTGAGCGTCGCGCAGCTCGGCGAGGACGTTGCGCGCCTGCGCGCTTCCGGCGCGGAGCTCCCGCGGCCGGCGCTCCCCTTCGCTGGGCGCTGGATCGACGCGCCCGCGCAACGGCGGGACCTCTTCGCGCTCGCGACGCGTCTCGCGTCCGGCGGACAACCGGCGCTCGCGCACGCGCTGCTCGCGCGCGTGGAGATCGCGCCCGGCGCAGCCGAGCGCTCGTCGCCCGCGGAGCGCGAGCGCGCGTTCCGCGCGTTCCACGAGCTCGGACACGCGCGCGCCGCCGCGGGCGACGACGTCGCGGCCGTCACGGCGTTCGAGCGCGCGCTCGCGGCGCAGCCGGGCGACGCGCTGGGCGCGCTCGCGCTCGCGGGTGCGCTGCGGCGCCTCGGCCGCCTGGACGAAGCGGAAGCACGCGCGGACGCGGCGCGCGCGGCGCTCCCGGGGGAGCATCCGGCGCTCGCGCTCGAGCTCGCGTTGCAGCACGCGGCGCGCGGTCGCGACCCGCAGGCGGAGGACGCGTTCGAACGGCTCGCGCAGCGCGAGCAGGACAACGCCCTCGCGCACCTGAACCTCGGGATCCTGCGGCTGAAGCGCGGCGCCGCAGCGGACGCGCTCGCGCCGCTCGCGCGCGCGGCGAGCCTGCGGGCGCAAGACCCGGAGGCGCGCGCCCAGCACGGCAAGGCGCTCTATCTCGCCGGACGCTTCGCCGAAGCCGTCCCCGAGTACCAGGCGTCGCTGGCCGCGCGGCCGGAGCACGCGGAGACCGTCTACAACCTGGCGCTCGCGGCGGCGCGCGGCGGGCAGGACGCGCTCGCGGCCGAGCAGGTCGCGCGCCTCGAACCGCTCGACCGGGCGCTCGCCGAGCGCCTGCGCAAATTGCTCGCTTCACGTCCGCGCTGAGGCCGTTCTCCGGTTGCGCGCCCGCGCGCCGCTCGCGCACAATCCCCGCATGCAGCCCCCGACGACGAACCCGGCGCCCGTGCGCGCCTTCGCGAGCGACAACAACGCCGGCGTCCATCCCGAAGTGCTCGCGGCGCTCACCGCGGCGAACGTGGGGCACGTGCGGGCCTACGGCGACGACCCGTGGACTGCGCGCGCCGTGGCGCGGATCCGCGAGCACCTCGGCCCCGACGCCGACGTGCACTTCGTGTTCGGCGGCACGGCGGCGAACGTGCTCGGGCTCCAGTGCGTCACGCAGCCCTACCACGCCGTGATCTGCGCGCAGACGGCGCACATCGCAGTCGACGAGTGCGGCGCGCCCGAGCGCTTCACGGGCTGCAAGCTGCTCACGCTGCCGACGAAGGAAGGGAAGCTCGTGCCCGAGCAGCTCCCGCCGCTCCTGCACCACGGCGGGGACCAGCACCACTCGCAGCCGCGCGTCGTCTCCGTCTCGCAGTCGACGGAGCTCGGCACCGTGTACAAGCCCGCGGAGCTCCGCGCGCTCGCCGACGCGGCGCACGCGCACGGGCTCTTGTTGCACGTCGACGGTGCGCGGCTCGCGAACGCGGCGGCGGCGCTCGACGTACCGCTGCGCGCGATCACGACCGACGCGGGCGTCGACGTGCTCTCGTTCGGCGGCACGAAGAACGGCTTGATGGGGGCGGAGGCCGTGGTCTTCCTGAACGGCACGAAGGCGCCCGACTTCAAGTTCGTGCGCAAGTCGGGCATGCAGCTCGCGTCGAAGATGCGCTTCGTCGCGGCGCAGTTCGACGCGCTGCTCGCGGACGATCTCTGGAAGCGCAGCGCCGCGCACGCGAACCGCATGGCGCAGCGCCTGGGCCGCGCGGTCGAGGGCATCCCCGGCGTCCGCCTCGCTCGTCCCGTCGAGGCGAATGGCGTCTTCGTCTTCCTGCCGCGCGCGGCGATCGCGCCGCTGCAACAGCGCTCGTTCTTCTACGTCTGGGACGAGGAGACGTGCGAGTGCCGCTGGATGACGTCCTTCGACACGACGGAGGGCGACGTCGACCGCTTCGCGGCGTCCGTGCGCGAGGTGTGTTCCGCCAAGGCGATGGCGCGCTGAAGTCGTCGCGCGCGGACGACGACGAAACGAACGCGCGCGAGGAACGGGCGTCCCTCGCGCGCGCGACGCTCGTGGCCGGGGCTCACGGCACGATCGTGCAGCTCACCGCGTTGCTCGCCGAGGTCAGGTGCCCGTCCGCGCCGAGCGTCACGAACGCGTGGTGGAACGTCCGCCCGACGAGGCAGCGCATGCGCCACGGAGCCGCGAGCCGGAAGCGCGCCACGGCCTCGCCCGACGCATGGAGCTCGCCGCGCGCGGGATCGAGCGGCGAGAGCCGCGGGTGGCGCAGACCGATCAGGAAGTAGCGGTCGGGCGCGAGGGGCACGAAGACCCCGTCGCGCGTGAAGCCCGGGTCGGTGCCGTGCATCGAGCCGAGGAGCAAGTAGCGCTCGCCCGCGTGCTCCGCTCCCGCACGCAGGAAGAGCTCCTGCGCGCCGCGCGCCGAGTACGAGATCTCCGCCACGTCCGCCTCGAGCGGCGCGTGTTGCGGCGGCGGGGGAGGCGGCGCCGCGTCGTTGCCGGAGATCGCGCGCACTCGGCCCGAGTTCGTGCCCACGGGGTTCGCACCGGGAGCGCCGACCACGAGGTCGGGCGACTCGTTGCCGTCGAGGTCGCGTCCCGCGTCGAGCGCGGCGCCGAGCCGTTCGTTCGTCGTCGTTCCGAGGACGTCGAGCAGCACTGCGCCCGTCGCGCCCGAGACGAGCCGGGCGGCGCCCGCCTGCGTCGCGGTCGTCGTCGTCTCCGGCGCGCCGATCCACAGGTCGCCGCGCCCGTCGTAGTCGACGTCGCCCGCCGCCGCGATGCGCAGGCCGAACGCGCGCCATCCGACGGGCGACGCGATGCTCGCGATCGGCCCGGCCGCCGAGGCCGCGCCGGAGACGAGCTGCACGTAGCCCGGCCCCGTCGTCGGGCTCTGCCGCGCGCCGATGGCGAGGTCGGGCACGCCGTCGCCGTCGAGGTCGCCGGGAGCTGCGAGCGCGCTGCCGAAGGCGTCGCGCGCGGCGCCGCCGGTCCACGTGCGCAAGACGGCGCCGGAAGCACCCGAGTGCAGGCGCACGAGCCCCGGCTGCGTCGTGACGCTCGGCGCGAACGGACCGCCGACGGCGAGTTCGCCGACGCCGTCGCCGTCGACGTCGCGCACGGCAGTGATCGCGCTGCCGTAGAGCATCAGCGCTGCGTTCCCGTGCAGCGAGAGGCGCGTCGCGCCGCTGACGCTCGCGTAGACGCGGACGGAGCCCGCGCTCGCGCCGCCGTCGTCGTCGTCGATCGCGGAAGCGGCGAACTCGTCGCGCCCGTCGCCGTCGAGGTCGCCCAGGCCCGCCACCGTCCAACCGAGGTGGTCATTCGCGCCGTCGCCAAAGGCTTCGAAGAGCAGCGCGCCGTCTGCGCCCGAGAGCACGCGCACGAGCCCCGCGCCCGCGCGCCCCGGCGCGTTCGCTTGCCACGCGCCGACGACGAGCTCGCGCTTCCCGTCTCCGTTCCAGTCGGAGACGCTCGCGAGCGCCGCTCCGAAGCGGCTCCCGACCGTCGGACCGTTCGCCTGCCAGACGAGCGCGCCCGTCGCGCCCGAGAGCACGCGCACGACGCCCGCACCTGCGGCGCCGAGCGGTGCACCGGCAGCGACCTCGCTGCGCGCGTCGCCGTCGAGATCGCCGCACAGCACCACGCCCGATCCGAACTGCTCGTTCGCGATCAAGCCGCTGATCGACCAACGTTCCGTTTGTGCCCGCGCCAGTCCGCCGAGCACGAACACGCCAGCGCACGCGCCCGTGGCGACGTGCGAAGTCCTCCGCATCATGTTTCCCCCCCTGTTGCGCCGCTCGTTTCCCGGACGAGCAGCGGGTGCAGCCACGAGTGCTGCGCTGCGGACGGGAGAGGAGATCGACCGATCGCGCGGTCGGACCTGAACGCGAGCGCGGACTCGGGAGAGAGGTGGGGAGAGCGGGATTCGAACCCGCACGGCCCGAAGGCCTTCGGATTTTAAGTCCGATGCGGCTGCCGGTTTCGCCATCTCCCCGGGCGCCTCGACAGTGTGACGGCGTCGGAGCGGGGCGTCCACCGCGGCGCCTCGTCGTCGCCGACGGGGATCGAGGTCAGCGCGGTGCGGAGCGCAAGAGGCTCTCGATCGCGTCGGCGCGAGCGCTCTCGCCGCGCGCTCGGGCGCGGACGAGCGCGCGCTCGAGGCCCGCGCGGGCCTCGGCGTCGAGCGCGTCGGCGGAGCGGGCGCGCACGGCGTCGGCCCGGCCCGCTTCGCACGCGGAGAGCAGCGCGGCGCGCACGGCGCGCGGGTCGTCGGGGCGCAGGCGCGCGGCCTCGGCGTAGGCGTCGGCGGCGCGGTCGAACTCGCCGCGCTCGAGCGCGAGGCGTCCGGAGAGCGCGTGCGCGTCGGCGGAGCTCGCGTCGCGCCGCAGGAGCTCCTCGAGTTCCGCCAGAGCCTCGTCCCGCCGCTCCATGCGCGCGAGGAGCGCGGCGCGTTCGTAGCGCACCGAGGCGTTCTTCGGCATCAGGCGCACCGCAGCGCCGAGCGCCTCGAGCGCGCCCGCGCGGTCGCCCGACTGCTCCTTCGCGCGCGCGAGCCGCTGCAGCGCTTCGACGTCACCGCGCACGACGGCGCCCGCACGTTCGAACTCCGCGCGCGCTTCCTCGCGGCGTCCCGCGCGCTCGAGCGCGTACGCGAGGTTGCGCCGAGCCGGGTGGTTGTCGGGTTCGATCGCGAGCGCGCGTTCGAACAGCACGACGCCGTCGCGCCAGTACCCGACCTCGACCGACGTGCGCCAGCCGCAGGCCGCGAGCGCCGCGATCGCGAGGGCCGCGACCGCACGGCGCGCGCGCGGACGACCGCTCACGAGCGCCGCGATCTCGTACGCGAGCGCGACGACGGCGCCCGTGAGCGGGACGTACGTGTAGCGCTGCGCGATCGACTGGTAGCCGACCTGGACGAGCCCGATCACGGGCACGAGCGTACCGACGTACCACGCGAGCCCGACGAACCGCCACGGCCGGCGCGCGCGGCCGCGCCAGGCCCACGCGGCGAGGAGGAAGAGCACGGGCGCGCTCCCGGCGACCGGGAGCGGGCTGCACGCGCGCGACGCGTGCAGCACGGAGAGCTCCGACGGCCAGGCCGCGCGGCCGAGGTAGCGCGCGTACGCGACGACGGCGTTCGCCGCACGCGCGCCGAAGCCCGCTCCATCGCCCGCGACCACGGCGCCGCCCGCGCGTTGCACGAGGAACGTGACGACCGAGGACGCCGCCGCGAGGGCGACGAAGGGCGCGACGTCGGCGAGGAGCGCGCGCACGCTCCGCGGGTTCGTCCGCAGCGAGCGGAGCGGCCAGACCTCGAGAACGAGCAGCAGGAAGGGGAACGTGACGAGCATCGGCTTCGCCAGGAGCCCGAGCGCGAAGACCAACAGCGCCACGAGCTGGTCACGACGGCGTCCCGACTCGACGAACGCGGTCCACGCGCGGAGCGCGAGCACGAAGAACAGGTGCGAGAGCGTGTCCTTGCGCTCCGCGACCCACGCGACGGATTCGACGTGCACGGGATGCAGCGCGAAGACGCCCGCGACGAACAGCGCCGGCCACCACGCGCGCGTCCAGCGGTGGAGGAGCGCCGCGAGGAGCGCCGTGGAGGCGAGGTGGAGCGCCAGGTTGACGAGCTTCGAGGCCC
This sequence comes from Planctomycetota bacterium, assembly GCA_016714045.1. Classification (GTDB taxonomy): domain Bacteria; phylum Planctomycetota; class UBA1135; order UBA1135; genus JADJNY01. Next base: position 137,051 of record JADJNY010000007.1, read on the forward strand.
CGGCGTGCACGCCGAACAGCGCGACGTCGAGCTGGAGCGAGAGCCACGTCAGCGGGTGCCAGTTCGCCTCCTCGCCCGTCGTGAGCGCCCAACGCAGGTTCTCGAGCGACAGGCCGCTCGTCACGTGCGCGTTGGCGTAGACGTAGCCCGAATCGTCGAGCGGGACGAAGTCGTGGCGCGCGACACCGGCGTAGGCCGCCGCGGTGGCGAGGAGCACGAGCGCGAGCGACGCGGCGCGCGCGCGCGGCGAGGGCTCGCTCGCGCCGATCACGACCGGAACGCGGGGGACGCAGCGAGAGCGCGCGTCATCCCTGGCCCATTTGCTTCAAGAACGCGTCGGCCTCCGCGATCGACGCCTCCATCTCGCGCACGAGGCCGGCGACGTCGCTCTCGATCGTCCCGAGATTCCCCGAGAGCGATGCGATCGCCTGCGCGTTCAGGTTGTGCTTGAGGAAGAGCACGTGGTCGTGCAGCGACGTGAGGACGGGCCCCATCTTGGCCGCGGCCTTCTTCATCGCGGCGAGCAGCTGCGCGTAGCGCGCGCGCGTGTCCGCGAGCGTCGTCTCGCTCTGCGAGCGCAGCTTGGGATCGTGCATCTCGCCGAGCTCCTTCTTCCACTCCGTGAAGAGGTCCTCGGCGACCGTCTCGATCGAATCGATGCGGCCCTTCACCTCGTCGACGCGCTCGGAGCAGTCCTCGTAGTGTCCGTTCAACTTCGAGTAGACGGCCTCGAGGTCGCCGCCGCGGAAGCCGGTCACGGACTGGAACGCGGCGAGCGCGCTCTGGAACTCCTTCTTCGCGTCCGCCTGCGCCTCGCGCCCTTCCTCGACGCGGTCGATCAGGATGTCGCGCTTCTCGACGCCGAACTTCTCCATCACGCCGTAGTACGCCGTCCGGCAGCTCGCGCCGAGGCTGACGAAGAGAAGGAGACCGAGGATCCAGTGCTTCATGGCGCGGATGCTAACGCCTCGCCGCGCGGCCACGCAGCCGGGAGTCCGCGCGAGCCGGTTTTTCGCGCGAGTGCGAGGCCGGCGCGATCCGATGCAGGGGCGCGTTCGAGGCTCTCGCGAGGCCCCGGCTTGACCGGGGTTCGCGCGCGGGTATCCTCTCGCACCTCGTCGGGCGGCATAGCCAAGTGGCTAAGGCGACGGATTGCAAATCCGTTATTCCCCGGTTCAAGTCCGGGTGCCGCCTCCAACCCCGAAGGAGTGCGCGAGCGCGGTGCGGCGCGTCGGCGCGTCCGCCCGGAGGTCCGAGCCCGCCCGTCGGCGGACCCTCGTCGCCCGGAACTTCCTTCCGAGCACGCTCCCGGTCGTCCCATTCGAACGGTCCGTGAGGACTCGTCGACCGCCGTGGTCCGCGCGGTCGTCCGGCGCACCGGCCGCGGCGCGGTCTTGCAGCCCGCGAGCCCTTCTCGAGGCGTGATTCCCCGCGCGCGCCTTGACAGGTGAGGATGAAAGGCGAGCCTTGGGATGCTCCCCGGTTTCCTCCCGGTCCCCCTGAAGCCCAGCCCATGAGTCGATTCGCCTCGTCCTTCCTCCGCGCCGCGGCGCTCCTCCTCCTCGGCGTCCCGGCGTTCGCGCAGTGGAATCCGGCGGCCGGACAGTGGGGGAAGGTGGACCCGGCCGACCTGCGCGTCGTCACGTGGAACGTGCAGGACGGCCTGTGCTCCACGAACGCGAAGGTCGAAGGGTTGAACAACTGGTGCGCGCTCGCGCGCATCGTCGCGGCGCTCAAGCCCGACGTGCTCGTGTTGCTCGAGTGCGCCGACAACTCGGGCAACGGCACGGGGAGCGGAGCGGACAGCGTCGCGACGCTGACGACGGTGCTCGGTCAGTTCCTCCACGGCGGCACGGACACGTTCAACGGCAACACGCCGATCACGAGCTGGGTGCAGAAGTACGCCGCGAGCTACGACCTGCCCTACGCCTACGTCTCGAGCGAGTCGGACGGCTTCAACCGCAACTGCATCCTGTCGCGCTACCCGCTCGCCGACTTGAACGGCGACACGAAGAGCGCGATCGCGGACATCCCGACCGTGACCGCGAGCGCGTGGGCGCCCGGCGGCGACGGCGGTCTGCGCGGGTTCGCGTTCGTCGAGTTCGACCTGCCCAACGCGACGTACCTGGGCAACCTGGTGACGGGCTTCGCGCACTTGAAGGCGGGCGGAGCCGCGTCGGACCACGACCAGCGCATCACCGCCGCGCAGAACGTCGCCTACGTCCTCCGCTACTGGTTCAACGGGAACGGAGGCGCGACCCCCGACCCGCTCGCGAAGGTCGCGGACGTCCCGGTGGCGACGAGCGTGCTCCCCGCGACGACGCCGATCGTGCTCGCGGGCGACTGGAACGAGGACGAACTCGGCAACGGTGCGACGCGCGGCCCCGCGGACTGGCTCTCCCAGGCGCAGACCGTCGGCGGGACGACGGACGGGACGGACCGCGACGGATCCGACATGACCGTCGACACGGCGACGCACTTCTCGACGGGCAGCGACGCGTCGCACAACTCGGGCTCGAAGCTCGACTACGTCGCGTGGCAGGACTCGATCGCGACGCTGCGCGTCCAGACGATCTTCATCAGCGGCTCGAACTCGTCCGCGGCGCAGCCGGCGGAGCTCGCGGGCTTCAGCGGCGGCGCGCAGGGTTGCACGTCCGCCGCGTCCGACCACCGGCCCGTGCTCGTCGACCTGCGGCTCCCCGTCGTCGACTGCAACGCGAACGGGATCGCCGATACGACCGACATCGTTCAGGGGACGAGCGCCGACACGAACGGCAACCAGGTGCCCGATTCCTGCGAAGCGATCGGCAGCGCGTTCTGCTACGGCAACGGATCGGAGGGCGCGGTGATCCTGTGCCCCTGCCTGAACCTCGGCCTCACCGGCCACGGCTGCGCGAACTCGGTCAACTCGCAGGGCGCCCTGCTCGGCGCGACGGGCGCCACGAACCCGGACACGGTCGTGCTCCGCGCGTCCGGCATGCCCGCGGTCGTGAGCTCGATCTTCCTGAAGGGCGACGTGCGCAGCACGACGGGCGTGCTCTTCGGCGACGGCGTGCGCTGCGTCGACGGCAGCCTGATCCGGCTCGGGACCGTGGCGAACGTCGCGGGTGCTTCGCAGTACCCGAACGTGGGTCAGCAGCTCGTCTCCGTGCGCGGCGGCACGCCGCCAGGGAGCGGGCTCATCGGCTACTACCAGACGTACTACCGCAACTCCGCGGCGACGTACTGTCCGCCCGAGACCTTCAACGTCTCGAACGCGCTCCAGATCTCCTGGTGAGCACATGGCGAAGCGCCGCGACGAACCGCGCGCGTCGCGCTGGCTGCTCCAGGCCGTAGCGCTCGCGCTCCTCGGGCTCGCGCCGCTCGTAGCGACGCGCGAGCCGGTCGCGCTCGTCGCCTGGTTCGCGCTCGTCGCGCCCGGCGCGGGCGTGCTCGCGGGCGCGGCGCGCCTCCCCGCGTGGCCCTGGGCGCCGGTCGTACCCGCGCTCTGGATGGCGGCGCTCGCGCTCGCGACCGCCGACGGCGCGCGCGTCGTGCCGACGCCCGCGTTCGCCGCGGGCGTGTGGAGCGGGCTCTACCTCGCCGGCTTCGGCGCGGGCCGGATCGCGGGGCCCTCGGGTCCGCGCCTCGCCGCCGCGGTGACGCTCGCGCTCGCGGCCCTCGTGGGAGTGCCGATCGGGCTCGGGCTCTGCGACGCACCGCTCCCGCCCGAGTGGACCGCGCGCGTGATGCGGCTCTCGCCGCTCACGTGGACGCTCGAGGCCGCGAGCGTCGACTGGCTGCGTCACGCGGCGTTCTACGAGCGCGCGCACGCCTTCGACCTCGGCCCCGAGCTCATCGGCCGGCCGCGCCCCGCCCTTGCGGGAGGCCTCGCGCTTGTGTTGGGATGTCTCGCCGCCTGGGTCGGGATTCGGGTCTCCCGCGCCGGGAGCACCGATCCCGCGCCCGCCCGCAGCTAATCGCATGGCTCTGCACAAGTACTTCTGCACGTTCCCCCAGGAGCTGATCTCCGAGCCGATCATCAGCCACACGCTCGGCGACAAGTTCGGCGTCGTGCCGAACATCCGCGCGGCCAGCATCACGGACGCGATGGCGCTCGTCGCCGTCGAGATCGAGGGCGACGAAGCGGCGATCCAGTCCGCGGTCGGCTACCTGAAGCAGCGCGGCGTGCGGGTCGAGGAGATCACGGACGGCTGAGCACCGCGCGGAGCTCGTGATGCGCGCCTCCCGCTCCCTCGCCGTCGACGGCTCGACGCGCCGGTCCGACGCCGCCTGCGCGACGCGTCGTCCGGCACGGCCCTCCGTCGCGCTCGCCGCCGCGTTCGTCCTCGCCCTCCTCGCGAGCTGCCGCGGCGGCTCGCCGATCGCCGTGCAGGCGCACTGGCCGACGCCCAAGGCGGGTGCGGTCGCGACGGAGCACCCGCTCGCGACGCAGGCCGCGCTCGACGTGCTCGACCGCGGCGGCAACGCGGCCGACGCGGCCGTCGCGGCCGCCCTCGTGCTCGCGGTCGTCCATCCGCAGGCGGGCAACCTCGGCGGCGGCGGGTTCGCGCTGTGGGTGCCGCACACGGGCGACGCCGACGCGCTCGACTTCCGCGAGGTCGCGCCGCGCGCGGTGCGGCCCGAGCTCTACCTCGGCCCCGACGGAAAACGCGTCGCCGCGCGCTCGTTGCGCGGGCCGTACTCGGTCGCCGTCCCGGGCTCGCCGCTCGGCTTGTGGGAGCCCCACCGGCGCCACGGTTCGGGCCGGCTGCGCTTCTCGGAGCTCGCGCGGCGCGCGATCGAGCTCGCGCAGCAGGGCTTCGAGGTCGACGCGTTCCTCGCGCGCGACCTCGCGGAGCCCGGCGTGCAGGAGCGCTTCAGCCCGTCCGCGCGCTCCGTCTTCTTCCCCGGCGGCGTCGCGCTGCGCGCGGGCCACGTCCTGCGTCAGCCCGGGCTCGCCGAAGCGCTCGGGTTGCTCGCGAGCGAAGGCCCGTCCGCCTTCTACCAAGGCCGCATCGGGGCCGCGATGCTGCAGGAACTCGACGCCGCTCCTGTCCCTGGCGCCGACGCGACCGGGCGCGGCTGGATGACGGCCGCCGACCTCGCGGGCTACGAAGTGCGGTCGGAGAAGCCTTTGCGCGGCTGGTTCCGCGGGCTCGAGATCGTGACGATGCCGCCGCCGTCGTCGGGCGGCTCGTGCTGCTCCAGGTGCTCGGCATCCTCGAGGGCTTGCCGCTCGACGCGCAGCGCGATCGCGCGCTCGCGGACCAGGCCCTCGTGCGCTCGAACGGCGCGTCGAGCGCCGGCGTCGAGCGCGGTTTCGACGAGCGCATGGCGCACTGGTGGATCGAGAGCCTGCGCTGCGCGTTCGCCGACCGCGCGAAGCACCTGGGCGATCCGCGCTTCCACCCGGTGCCGCTGAAGGAACTCCTCTCGTCGGACTGGATCTCCGCGCGCCGCGTTTCGATCGGCGAGAGCGCGCACCCCGAGGTTCAGCCGAAGCCGCCGCACGAAGGCCAGAACACGACGCACCTCTCCGTGCTCGACCGCGCCGGCAACGCCGTCAGCCTGACGACGACCTTGAACGACACGTTCGGCAGCGGGCTCTACGTGCGCGCCTTCGGCTTCCTCCTGAACAACGAGATGGACGACTTCGCCGTCCAGGAGGGCAGTCCCAACCTCTACGGCCTCGTCGGCGGCGCCGCGAACGCGCCGCAGCCGGGCAAGCGCCCCTTGTCGTCGATGACGCCGACCGTGCTGCGCGAAGGCGGGCATGCGAACGTCCTCGTGCTCGGCAGCCCCGGCGGTCCGCGCATCATCACGTCCGTGCTCCAGGTGATCCTGCGCACGACGCTGCTCGGCGAGTCGCTCGAGGAAGCCGTCGCGCGCCCGCGCCTCCACCAACAGTGGAGCCCGCCCGAGACCTACTTCGAAACCGGCTTCGATCCCACGATCGTCGACGCGCTCGAGAAACGCCGCGGACACCCCGTGAAGCGCGACGAAAAACGCTTCGGCTCCGTCCAAGCCATCCAACTCACCGAACTCGGCGGCCTGCCGCGCGCCGTGAGCGACCCGCGTCGCGGCGGAAGCGGCGCCGTGCAGTCGGGCAAGAGGAAGTCGAGCGAATCGGAACCGCGCGAAGCGCTCGCCCCGCGCGAGAACTGAAGGTGCGAGCCAGCGCCACGCCCGCCCCCTCCACGCCTCTCGCTCGATGCTGAGAGGCAATAGAACCCCGCGCAAGCCAGGACCGGTCCTCCGGTCCTGGCTTGTGCGGGGTCCGGAATGCGGAGCATCCGAATGTGTTCCGTTGCGTCCCTCTCTCCGTGATCGCCTCATCTGGCAATTGCGCTCCCGACCGACCCCAGTCCACGCCACTCGGGTTGCCGGCGGCACCCGCTCTCGCCCATCAGCAGCACACCACCCCTCCCCGCGCTACAGTCGCCCCCGTGAAGCGCCGCACCGACACCACCAACCCCGCGCAACCCGCCCGCCCGACCCCCGCCCCCCTCCCCGGCCGCTTCGAGCTCGTCGCCCCGTTCGCACCGATGGGCGACCAACCCCGCGCGATCGAGTCCCTCGTCCGCGGCCTCACCGAAGGCGCCCCACACCAATGCCTCCTCGGCATCACGGGCTCCGGCAAGACCTTCACGATGGCCGCCGTGATCGAGCGCGCCAACCGTCCCGCGCTGATCCTCTCGCCGAACAAAACCCTCGCGGCGCAACTCTACGCCGAGTTCAAAGAGCTCTTCCCGAAGAACGCCGTCGAGTACTTCGTCAGCTACTACGACTACTTCCAACCCGAGGCCTACGTCCCGTCGAGCGACACCTACATCGAGAAAGACGCGAGCCGCAACGAGAACCTCGAGCGCCTGCGCAACTCGGCGACGCGGTCCCTCCTCGAACGCCGCGACGTCGTGATCGTCGCGTCCGTCTCCTGCATCTACGGCCTCGGCAGCCCCGACAACTACGCGTCGATGGCGCTGCCGCTCGCTCGCGGACAGTCGATCGTGCGCGAGGACCTGCTGCGCAACCTCACTCGACTCCAGTACGCGCGCAACAACCTCGACTTCAAGCGCGGGACGTTCCGCGCGCGCGGCGACGTGATCGAGATCTTCCCTGCGTACGAGGACGAGGTCGTGATCCGCGTCGAGCTGTTCGGCGACGAGATCGAGAACCTCCTCCAGGTGAACCCGCTCAAGGGCGAGGTGCTCGCCGAACTCGCGCAGATCACGATCTACCCCGCGACGCACTACGTGACGCCGCAAGACCGGCTCGTGCAGGCGATCGCGGGCATCGAGGTCGAGCTGCGCGAGCGGCTCGACGTGCTCCGCGCACAGAACAAACTGCTCGAAGCGCAGCGGCTCGAGCAGCGCACGCGCCACGACCTCGAGATGCTGCGCACGATGGGCGTGTGCAACGGCATCGAGAACTACTCGCGCTGGATGGACGGCCGCGGCCCGGGCGAAGCGCCGTCGACGTTGCTCAACTACTTTCCGGAAGACTGGGTCGTGTTCGTCGACGAGAGCCACGTGTCGCTCCCGCAGGTCGGCGGCATGTACAAGGGCGACCGTTCGCGCAAGGAGACGCTCGTCGAGCACGGCTTCCGTTTGCCGAGTGCCCTCGACAACCGCCCGCTGCGCTTCGAGGAGTGGGAGAAGCTCGTCAAACAGGTCGTGCACGTCTCCGCGACGCCCGCCGCGTACGAGCGACAGCACTCCGTCGGTCACATCGCCGAGCAGATCGTGCGGCCGACGGGCCTGCTCGACCCGGCGATCGAGGTGCGTCCGGCGCGCACGCAGGTCGACGATCTGCTGGCGGAGATCCGGAAGACCGTCGCGGCGGGTTGGCGCGTGCTCGTGACCGTGCTGACGAAGCGCATGGCCGAGGAGCTGACGACGTACTACGCCGAGCTCGGCGTGAAGGTGAAGTACCTGCACTCGGAGATCGACGCGCTCGAACGCACGGCGATCCTGCGCGACCTGCGGCTCGGCGAGTTCGACGTGCTCATCGGCATCAATCTGCTGCGCGAAGGCCTCGACCTGCCCGAGGTGGCGCTCGTCGGGATCCTCGACGCGGACAAGGAAGGCTTCCTGCGCGCCGAGACGTCGTTGATCCAGACCTGCGGCCGCGCGGCGCGCAACGTCGAGGGCCGCGTGATCCTGTACGCGGACAAAGAGACGGACTCGATGCGGAAGGCGATGGGGGAGATGACCCGTCGCCGCGCGAAGCAGGAGGAGTACAACAAGGAACACGGGATCGTGCCGAAGACGATCCTGAAGCCCGTGCGCGACAGCTTGGAAGCGCTCTACGAGATGGACTACGTCGAGCTCGCGCCGGCTGCGGAAAGCGGCGGCAAGCGCAAAGGCAAGAAGCCCTCCGACTCCGACCCCGCGCTCGGTTGGGACGCCGATCGGCTGCGCGGCGAACTCGCGAAGCTGCGCGACGAGATGCTGCACGCGGCGGAGGAACTGCGCTTCGAGGACGCGGCGAAGCTGCGCGACCGGGTGAAGCAGCTCGAGCAGCTCGAACTCTCGCGCTGAGGACCGCTTGATCGCGCTCCCCTGGTCCGCCGACGCCGACCTGACGCAGATCCCCGAGCGTCCCGGCGTCTACGTCTTTCGCGACGGCGAGGGGCACTTGCTCTACGTCGGCAAGGCCGCGTCGCTGCGCGATCGCGCGCGGAGCTATCGCCGCGCGGGCGGCGACGGGCGCTTGAGGATCCGCTTCCTCGACCAGGAGGCGAAGACCGTTGAGGTGCTCGTCACGCGCACCGAGCAGGAGCCGCTCCGTTTGGACCTGGGCACCGTCGCGCCACCCCTCCTCACGCCGATCGCGTTCGGGACGCGCAACTTGATTCGGAGCCTTCGACCAAAGGACGAGTGAGTTGGACTACCGCATCCGCCGCAGCAAGGCCGAGCTCGACTCCACCGGGTTCATCGAGCTCGGTCCCGGCCGCTACAACGGCGCGCATTGGCAGCCGGGCTTCGTGTTCGTCTGGAGCGACGCCTTCGGCATGGCCGAGGGCATCCTCGCGCGGCACGTTGCCGGCTACGACCACCTGGACACGAACGACGTGCACCGCGACGTCGTCCTGCGCGTGACGGCCGAGTGGCGCGCCGTCGCGCGACGTCTTCCGACGCTTTCGACCGCCGAGGCGGCCGCCGCACTGCATCTCGAACGATCCTACGCGGAGCCCGTCGACGCGGAACTCGATGCGCACCGCGCCGAGATCGCGCAGATGCTCCTCGAGCTCGCGGAGGCTTGCGAGGGTTTCTGCGCGCAGTCGGACTGGGTGTGCGTCCTGGGCGTCTGATCCGCGGCATCGGACGCGTGGCGCCGCGCGAGCGGATCGGACAGGATGTCCGGCCGTGAACGCCCTCCCCTGGTCCGCCGACGTCGACCTGGCGCAGATCCCCGAGCGTCCCGGCGTTTACGTCTTTCGCGACGGCGACGGAACGGTGCTCTACGTCGGCAAGGCCGCGTCGCTGCGCGACCGCGTGCGGAGTTATCGCCGCGCGGGCGGCGACGGGCGCTTGATGATCCGCTTCCTCGACCAGGAGGCGAAGACGGTCGAGGTGCTCGTCACGCGCACCGAGCAGGAAGCGCTCTTGCTCGAAGATTCGTGGATCAAGACGCACAAGCCGCCGCACAACGTCCGCCTCAAGGACGACAAGTCGTTCCTCATGCTCGAGCTGCGGCACGGCGAGCGCTTCCCGCGCCTCCACTTCGTCCGCGCGCACAAGCGCAGCACGCAGTCGACGCGCGCCGTGCGCGTGTTCGGGCCTTTTGCGTCCGCGTCGGCGGTGCGGCAGACGCTAAGCGACCTGCACCGCGTCGTTCCATTGCGTGATTGTCCCGACACGGTGATGGACCATCGTTCTCGGCCGTGCTTGAAGCACCAGATCGGGCTCTGCGCCGCGCCGTGCGTCGGGTTGATCGAGCCCTTCGCCTACGCCGAGCTCGTCGAGCGCGCCGCGCGCATCCTCTCGGGCGAGACGAAGGAGCTCGAGCACGAGCTCAATGCGCGCATGAAGAGCGCCGCGGCGGAGCTCGAGTACGAGCGCGCAGCGCAGTGGCGCGACCGTCTCGCCGCATTGCGCCGCACCGTCGAAGGCCAAGGCGTCACGCCGAAGGACAAGATCGCGCGCGACGTGCTCGGTCTCGCGCGCCATGCGAACGTCGCCGTCGTGCATCGTCTCGCGTTCCGTGATGGGCGACTCTCCGAAAGTCGCAGCCACGTCTTCCAGAGCGAGCTGCCCGACGAAGAACTCCTGCACCAGGTGCTCACCGCGTTGTACGCGAGCGGCTCGCGCGAACGCCCGGCCGAGCTCGTCCTGCCGTGCGAACCCGCCGAGCGCGCGCTCGTCGAGCACCTGCTCGGCGACGGCACCGCGCTGCGCGTGCCGAAGAGTGGCGAGACGAAGCGCATGCTCGACGTCGCCGGCGAGAACGCGCGCACGGAGCTTCTGCGCCGCGAGAAGGAGCGCGCGTCGGAAGAGGATGCGCTGGCGGAGCTCGCGAAGCTCTGCGACCTCGACGAGCCGCCCGACGTCATCGACGGCTTCGACATCTCGAACCTGCAGGGGACGAACGTCGTCGCGAGCCGCGTGCGCTTCCGCCAAGGACACGCGGACCGCGCGGGTTACCGCCGTTTCAAGGTGCGCGGCGTCGAGGGCCAAGACGACTTCGCGTCGATGCGCGAGGTCGTGCTGCGCAGCCTGAAGCGCGGCGTCGAGGACGGCGACCTCCCCGACCTCGTCATGATCGACGGCGGTGCCGCGCAGCTCGACTCCGCGCTCGCCGCGCGCGACGAAGCGGGCGCGTTCGACGTGAAGATGATCGGCCTCGCGAAGGCGCGCAGCGAACGGCGCGTGAAGGGCCGCGCGAAGGACGCGAGCGAGGAGCGCATCTTCCTCCCCGGCGCGAAGGAGCCGATCGAGCTCGCGCGCACGAGCCGCGCGCGGCACCTCCTCGAGCGCATCCGCGACGAGGCGCACCGCTTCGCGATCACGTACCACCGCAAGGAGCGCGGCAAGATCACATCGCGCTTGGACGCGATCCCCGGCCTCGGTCCGAAGAAGCGCCGTGCCCTGCTCACGCGCTTCGGCAGCGTCGCGGGCGTCGAAGCGGCGAGCATCGAGGCGCTCGCCGCCATCCCCGGCGTCGGGATGGAGCTCGCCCGGACGATCCTGGAGCACCTGCGGCGCGACGAGCGCGCCGGCGGGTGAGGCGCGGGAAGCCGGCCCTCCGTCCCGAACGTGCTCGACCTGCCCCGGGGCGGGGAGCGCGCGCGGGGTGGGCAAGAAAAAGGGCGGCAGACCAAGGCCTGCCGCCCGCGCACCGCTGGATCGTGCCGACGCGAAGGGGTTGCAGTTTCGCGCCGGCCGAACGGTGACTCACTTGCCGCCTGACCCAATCAACGCGCGTGCCGCAGCCGAGTCCCGGGTCGGTAGTGCCGGTGGCTGGGGCCGGTGTCGGTCGCTAACGTGAGCTGCAAGACACTGGAAGGTAATGGCTTGTGGCCTCCTGTCCGATCGAGACGTCGCGCGGAGGCGGGGCCCGACTCCCGCGCGGTCGCCGTCCAGCGGGTGGAACGCCGGCCCGCGCCATCCGCGACTCGGACGGACGTCCGCAGCGTGGGAAGGGGGGGATTGGGGCCGAGGCGGGGCGAGACCCGCCCAGCTCGGACCGCGGCGTGCCTCGCGCCACCCTCCACGGCGACGCTCGCTCGCGGTCCAGTCAGGCGCGGTCCGCCCAGGCGCGGACCCGTCAGGCGCGCGGGTGGTAGAGCCGGTGCAGGCTCGCCACGTGGTCCGAGTCGACGTGGGTGTAGACCTCGGTCGTGCGGATCGAGGCGTGCCCGAGCATCTCCTGCACGCCGCGCAGGTCCGCGCCGCCCTCGACGAGGTGCGACGCGAACGAGTGCCGCAGCGAGTGCGGTGAGAGCTTGGCGTGGATCCCCGCCGCGCGCGCGGCGGCGGACGACGCGCCACGCGTCGACACGCGACAGCGGGCGGCCGCTCTTCGTCAAGAAGACCTCGGGGCGGTGCGCGTCGGCGAGGAAGCGCCGCCGTCCGTTCGCGAGCCAGCGTTCGAGCGCGACGCGCGCGCGCTCGCCGAGCGGCACGAGGCGCGTCTTGTTGCCCTTGCCCGTGAGACGCAAGACGCGCAGCTTCGGCTCGAGCGCGTCCGTGCGCAGCGCGACGGCCTCGCTCACGCGCGCACCGGTCGCGTAGAGCACCTCGAGCAGCGCCTGGTCACGTTCGCGCTTCCACGCGGGCCACGCGCGGTCGTTCGGCGCGGCGAGCAGCGCGTCGACCTCGTCGGGAGCGATCACACCGGGCAGCGCGCGGCGCAAGTGCGGCGAGCGGATCAGGTGCGTCGGGTCCTTCGCGAGCCGGCCCTCCTGCACCAGGAAGCGCAAGAGCATCCGCAGGCTGACCAGATTGCGCGCGACGGTCGCCTCGGCCATCCCCGCGGCGCGCCGGTGCGCGAGCCAGTCGACCACGCGGTCCGCGTCGACCTCGTCCCAGCGCCGAACGCCGTGCTCCGCGAGCCAGCGCGCGCATTGCCCGAGGTCGAGGCGGTAGGCCTCGACCGTCTTGCGGGCGAGGCCCGCTTCGACGCGCAGCGCGTCGAGGAAGTCCGCGACCTCTGCCCGCGCGCCCGGCGCGAGCCGCGGCTCGTCGGCCTCGGTCGTGGGCGCCTTGGCCGCGAAGGGCCCCCGGCGTGAGTTCGTGCGCGCGGGCGAGGCGGCCGGGGCCGGAGCCGTCGTCGGCGAAGGACGGCGTCCGGGCGTCGGCGCGGCCGGGGAGGGAGAGCCCCTCGCGCGCCGCGCCGCCTTCTTGCCCCTCATGCGCGGAGAGCCTGCCGGAGGCCGAAGGGGGGAGCAAGCCCGCGCTTGTCGGCCTGGGGGGGCCTCCCTATACTCCTCCCCCTCGTTTCGGGCCCCAGGGCCTCCGTGCGAGCCCGCGCGGTCCCAGCCCGCGCGCCCCGGGCTCCCGTTCGCAGCGCAGATCCCACCACATGAGCAAGAAACTCTCGGCCAAGGAACTCGAGGACTACGAACAGCGTCTCCGGGCCCTCCTGGCGGTGGTCACCGGCGACATCGACAAGCTCGAGCAGGAAGCGCTCGGCGAGAATGCGCTGCCCACGGAAGCGAGCCCGGACGGAGGCTCCGACTACTTCCAGGAGTTCAGCCTCCAGCTCCTCGAGCGCGACGAGACGACGGTGCGCGAGATCATGTCCGCGCTCGACCGCATCAAGGCGGGCAGCTACGGCTCGTGCGAAGCGTGCGGCGATCCGATCTTGAAGGAGCGCCTAAAGCTCATGCCGCACGCGCGCAACTGCATCGAGTGCCAGCGCAAGGAAGAGGAAGGCCTGCTCTAGGCCGTTTCGGCCTCCACGGGCATGGAGACGTCGTCGGTGGTCACGCAGGGGACGACACCGGCGCTCGCGTCGGCCGCGGACGCGCGCACGATCGCGACGCGCTTTGTCGCCGTCCTGGTGCTGGTCGCGCTCGACCTGTGGAGCAAGGCGGCGGTCTTCAAGTGGATGCAGCCGTTGGTCCGGGCCCACGAGCTCCCGTACGATCCGTGCGGCCACGAGCGGTACCCGATCGCGGGGGAGTGGTTCACGTTCATGCTCCAGCTGAACCCGGGCGCGGCCTTCGGTCAGCTCGACTCCGTCCCGTACCTGCTCGTGTTCGGGCGCATCGGCGCGGCGCTCTTCCTCGTGTGGCTCATCGCGCGCGCGAAGCTCGGCCGGCCCGTGTTCAACACGGCGCTCGTGCTCGTGCTCGCCGGTGCGCTCGGGAACCTGTACGACAACCTGGCGCGCGTCCGCGACCTCGACCTCGACGCGCGCTACGCCGAGCGTCCGTTCGGTCCGGTGCGCGACTTCATCGACGTCTACTTCTCCGCGTGGGAATGGCACTTCCCGACCTTCAACGTCGCCGATTCGTGCATCACCGTCGGCGCCGTCCTGATCTTCGCGTGCGCGTTCTTCGCGCCGAAGCCGGAGCCGAAGCCCGCGGCCGGTCCCGCCGAGGCGCCGCACGCCTGATCCGCCGGCGCGCGCGGGCGTTGCCGCCGCCCTTGGGCTCCCTTAGAGTGCGGCCATGTCGCGTCTTGCCGTGCGCCTCGCCGGGCTCGAGCTCCGGAACCCGCTCTTGTCGGCCTCCGGGACGTTCGGGCACGGGCTCGAGATGCAGCACATCGTTCCGTCCTCCGCCGTCGGCGGGCTCGTCAGCAAGACGGTGACGCGCAAGCCGCGGCCCGGCAATCCGCTGCCGCGCATCAAGGAGACCGAGGCCGGCTTCCTGAACTCGATCGGCCTCGAGAACCGCGGCGTCGACGCGTACGTGCGCGACGTGTTGCCCGCGATGCACGGCGCGGACACGATCGTCGTCACGAACCTCGGCGGCGAGAAGGTCGAGGACTTCGTCGAGCTCGCGCGCCGACTCGATGGGCAGGCTGCGATCGACGCGTTCGAGGTCAACCTCTCCTGTCCCAACGTGCAGGAAGGCAAGCTCCCGTTCGCGACGGACCCGTCGATGGCGGCGCGCGTGATCCGCGAAGTGCGCGCCGCGACGACGAAGCCGATCTTCGCGAAGCTCTCGCCCAACGTGTCGCGCATCGCGGACCTCGCGATCGCCGTCGAGTCCGCGGGCGCCGACGGGATCACCGCGGTGAACACCGTGCTCGGCATGCAGGTCGACTGGCGCACGCGGCGTCCGGGGCTGTTCACGAACCAGGGCGGCTACTCCGGCACCGCGATCAAGCCGATCGCGCTGCGCTGCGCGTGGGAGTGCGCGCGTTCGGTGAAGATCCCCGTGATCGGCTGCGGCGGCGTGATGTGCGCCGAGGACGCGCTCGAGTTCCTCGTCGTCGGATGCCGCGCCGTGCAGGTCGGCACCGCGTCGTTCGGCGATCCGGGGCTGCTCGGCCGCATGGCGCAGGAGATGGACGCGCTGCTCGATCAAGCCGGTGTCGCGTCCGTGACGGAGCTCGTCGGCACGCTTCGTCCCTGGGATCCGCCGCCGCCGCGCGCCGAGCGCAGCGCGACCGCGAGCACGAGCACGAGCACGAGCACGTGCTCGGCGAGCGTCCATCCCGCAGCGCGCGGCGCGCAGCCGTGACGCGCTCGAGCGCAGAGCGGAAGGCGGACACGCGACGATGCGACTCGAGGAGCTGACCCCCGCGCACGTTCGCCGCGCCGTCGCGCTCTACCTCGAGCTCGCCTGGCCGGGCTCCGCGTTCCCGCGACCGCGCATCACCGTCAAGGACCTCGAGGGCGCGCGCACGCTCGACGAGCTCTTCACGCGCTTCGAGCGGCCGCGCCACGCCGAAGGGCTCTCGTCGCGGCGCTACACGCTGCGCCTCGGCAACGCGCGCTACCCGTTCATGAAGTTCGTCGTGCAGGAGTACCTCGTTCAAGGCGAGTTCTTCTTCTCCGTCGACACGCACGACGAGCTCGACGTCCGCTCCGACAACCCCGACTACGACGCGTGGCAGGAGCTGCGCCGCCACAATGCGCGGCTGAAGCACGCGATCGAGGACTCGTGGGCGCACGAGCACCTCCCGACGCACGTCGATCTGCGCCAGCTCGCAGAGGGCCTCGCGCGCGTCGAGCGGGAAGCGCGCAAGAAGGCGCGGCTGCTCGTCGTCGACGACGAGACCGAGGTCTGCCGCGGCCTCGGGGCCTTGCTCGAGGGACGCGGGTACGAGGTCGAGCTCGCGTACGACGGCCGGCAGGTGCTCGACCGGCTCGCGATGGAGCCGCTGCCCGACCTCGTGCTGCTCGACTACTCCATGCCCGAGCTCGACGGCGAGCAGGTGCTCGCCGCGATCCGGGCCGACCCGCGGCTCGCGCGGCTGCCCGTCCTGCTCGCGACGGCCTCGTCGATCCAGCTCGAGCAGATGCAGCGCGCGTCGGGCTTCCTGCGCAAGCCGTACGCGCGCGAGGTGCTCTTCGCGATGCTGGCGCAGCTGCTCGAAGAGCGGCCGCGCCCGGCGTGACGGGGCCGGAAGGCGTTTCCGAGGGCCTGGCGGGGCCGAGATCTTTCGCCCGGGCCCTTTTCCCTCCTTGCCCGGCAACCTCTAATAGACGCCCCTGAAACCGCCCGATGGGGGAACCCGCCCCGACGGCCGCTCCGCCTTCCGCGAAGCGCGCCCGCGATCGGGCGATCAGGCGAGGACGAAGGCCACGATGGATTGGGAAGCATTCCAGGACCGGTTCAAGAAGCTCGGCGAGGACGCCGGCGACTTCCTCAAGGGCCTCTTCGGCGCGCGCAACGAGCGCGTCGTCAAGCAGCTCGAGCCGATCATCCGCCAGATCAACGAGCTCGAGGCGTGGGCGAAGAGCCTCTCCGCCGAGCAGTTCCACGAGCAGACCAACAAGTGGAAGAAGGAGATCCAGGCGGGAGAGCGAACCCTGGACGACGTGCTCCCGCACGCCTTCGCGCTCGTCCGCGAGGCCTCGGTGCGCACGCTCGGCCTGCGCCACTTCGACGTGCAGCTCGTCGGCGGCATGATCCTGCACAAGGGCGCCATCGCCGAGATGATGACGGGTGAGGGCAAGACGCTCGTCGCGACGCTGCCGCTCTACCTGAACTGCCTCCAAGGGAAGCCCGTCTACCTCGTCACGGTCAACGACTACCTCGCCCGGCGCGACGCGGCGTGGATGGGACCGATCTACGACTACCTCGGCGTCGCCGTCGCGGCGATCCAGAGCGACATGACGCCGTGGGAGCGCCTGCCCGTCTACTCGTGCGACATCGTCTACGGGACGAACAGCGAGTTCGGGTTCGACTACCTGCGCGACAACATGAAGAACCGGGTCGAGGACCAGGTTCAGCGCGTCCTCCACTACGCGATCGTCGACGAAGTCGACTTGATCCTGATCGACGAGGCGCGCACGCCGCTGATCATCGCCGGTCCCGCGTCGGACACGAGCGACAAGTACCGCGCGGCGGACATGGTGGCGAAGAAGCTCGTCCGCGAAGTCCACTTCGAGGTCAAGGAGAAGGAGCGCACCGCGAACCTGCTCGAGGCCGGCATCGAGGAGGCGGAGAAGATCCTCGGCATCCCGAGCTTCTACCAGCCGCCGCACGAGGACTGGCCGCACTTCATCGAGAACGCGCTGCGCGCGAACTACCTCTACACGCGCGACAAGGAGTACGTCGTCGACGGCGACGAGGTCGTGATCGTGGACGAGTTCACCGGCCGCAAGATGCAGGGCCGGCGCTGGTCGGACGGCCTGCACCAGGCCGTCGAGACGCGCGAAGGGCTCAAGCCGCGCGAGGAGAACCAGACCCTCGCGACGATCACGTATCAGAACTACTTCCGCATGTTCAAGAAGCTCGCGGGCATGACGGGCACGGCCGTCACCGAAGCGGGCGAGTTCTTGAAGATCTACAAACTCGACGTGCTCACGGTGCCGACCAACCTGCCGATCGCGCGCCTCGACGCGAACGACATCGTCTATCGCACCGAGCCCGAGAAGTGGAAGGCGATCGTGGCCGAGATCAAGCGCGTGCACGAGAAGGGGCAGCCCGTGCTCGTCGGCACGACGTCGATCGAGAAGAGCGAGACGCTCTCGAAGCTGCTCACCGAAAAGGGCATCCCGCACGAGGTGCTCAACGCGAAGAACCACGAGCGCGAGGCCAACATCATCGCGCGCGCGGGCGAGCGGGGCGCCGTGACCGTCGCAACGAACATGGCGGGCCGCGGCACCGACATCAAGCTCGGTGGCAACTTCGAGCACCGTCTCGCGGCGGCGCTGGAAGAGAAGGGCCTCGTGCAGGGCGACATGGAGCAAGCGGCCGAGATCGAGAAGGTCCGCGCCGCGGTGCGCGCAAAGTGCGACGCCGACGAATCCGTCGTGCAGGGGCTCGGCGGCCTGTATGTCCTGGGCACCGAGCGCCACGAGGCGCGCCGCATCGACAACCAGCTCCGCGGCCGCTCCGGCCGGCAGGGCAACGCGGGCGAGTCGCGCTTCTACCTCTCGCTCCAGGACGACCTGATGCGCCGCTTCTACAAGGAGTGGCTCACGAACGCGATGAAGCGCCTCGGCATGGAGGAGGGCGTTCCGATCGAGGCCGGCATGGTCACGCGCGCCATCGCGCGCGCTCAGAAGAAGGTTGAGGACTACCACTTCGAGATCCGCAAGAACCTCCTCGAGTACGACGAGGTCATGGACACGCAGCGCAAGGAGATCTACACCGCGCGCCAGCAGGTCCTCGAGAACCGCGGGCTCAAGGAGATGGTCGTCACGATGCTCACGAGCGCCGTGGGCCGCGCCGCGACGAAGACGTTCTTCGAGGACGCCGAGGGACTGAAGGGCTGGTTCCAGCGCATGTTCGGGATCGAGCTCGAGACGCAGCTCGCGTTCGACTCGACGCGCAAGGGCGGCAACGCCGACGAGCTCGTGCGCAAGGTGCTCGCGCGCTACGACGAGCGCGAGAAGGAGCTCGGCTCGGACGGCATCCGTCAGATCGAGCGCTACCTCCTGCTCAACACGATCGACACGCGCTGGAAGGACCACCTCCGCGCGATCGACGCCTTGCGCCAGGGCATCGGCCTCCGCGGCTACGCGCAGGTCGATCCGAAGAATGAGTACAAGCGCGAGGGCTTCCTCCTGTTCGAGAAGCTCAAGACCGCGATCGAGGAAGAGGTCGGCGGTCTGATCCTGCGCATCGAGATCCGCCGCGAACCGCCGCCTTCCGCGCGGCCTGCGCCCGCGCCGGCGCAAGCGGCCGCGCCGCTGCCGCCCGTCGCGGGTTCGCTCGGCGGGCTCCTGCGTCCGCCGCCCGCCGCGGCGCCCGCGCGTCCGCCCGCCTCGACGGCGACCAGCGCGCCGGCCGCCGCGCCCAGCGCGGCCCCGGCCGCGGCGAGCGCGACCGCTCCGACCGAGAGCCCGGCGTCCGCGCCCGCGAGCTCGGCTCCGACCCCGGCTGCGCCGAGCGCGCCCCCGGCGGCCAAGGAGCCGGCTCCGAGCGCGACCCCCGCGGCCGCGCCGTCGGCGCCGGCCGGCGGTCCCCCGCGTCCGCCCGCGCGGCGGGTCGCGATGCAGCCCGCGATCCCCGCGACGCACGCGTTCGACCTCCACCGGCGCCAACAGGCGCAGCAGGCGCAACGCCAGCAGGCCGAGGCCGCGCGCGCCGCGGCCGCCGGCGAACCCCGCGCGGCGCAGGACAAGCCCGCGCCCGAGAGCCCCAAGTCCGGCGAGGCCGAGGGCGAAACCGGACCCGGTCGCAACGATCCCTGCCCGTGCGGAAGCGGGCAGAAGTACAAGAAGTGCCACGGCAAGGACAGCTGACCCGCACCGACGCGCCGTGCCCGCGCGCGCGTCGCGCGGGCCGTGCTCCGGAGTCCGAAACCCCACGACCTTGGCCGAGGCCACACGAGCTCCCTCGACTCCGGACGCGCCGCGGCGCGCGGCGCCGGCGCCGATCCTCGCGGAGCCGAACCCCGGGCCCGCCCGCTTCCTGCTCCACGCGGCGTACGACCTCGCGTGGGTGATCGGCATCGTCGGCGCCGCGCCGTGGTGGATCACGCAGTGCCTGCGTTCGCCGACGTTCCGCGCGATGGCGAAGGCGCGGCTCGTGTTCGTGCCGCTGCCGCGCCCCGAGCCCGCGCGCCGTCGCGTGCTCGTGCACGGCGTCTCCGTGGGGGAGGTGAAGGGCGCGCAAGCGCTCGTGCGCGCTCTGCGCTCCGCCGCGCCGGACATCGAGGTCGTGATCAGCACGACGACGGAGACGGGCCTCGCGGTCGCGCGCAAGACGTACCCGGACCTCCAGGTCGTGCGGTTCCCGCTCGATCCATCGTGGGTCGTGCGGCGCTTCCTGCGGCGGCTCGCGCCGGTCGGCGTCGTGCTCGTCGAACTCGAGATCTGGCCCAACTTCCTGCGGCAATCGAACCGGCTCGGGATCCCGCTCGCGGTGGTCAACGGGCGCATCACGGACCGCAGCTACGGTCGCTACCGGCACTTCAAGAACCTGCTGCCGCAGTTCAACCGCCTGACGCTCTTCTGCGTGCAGGACGAGGACTACGCGCGCCGCTTCCGCGAGCTCTCCGCGGATCCCGAGCGCATCCTGATCACCGGCAACATCAAGGTCGACGGGCTGCGCACCGGGCGCGTCGATGCCGCCCCCGAGCTCGTGCGTCTCCTCGCGGGCCGGCCCGGGCAGCCGTTCGTCGTCGCCGGCAGCACCCACGAGCCGGAGGAGCGCTGGATCGTCGAGGCCGTGCGCGCGGCGGCCCCCGACGCGCGCCTCGTGATCGTGCCGCGCCATCCCGAGCGCGCGAAGGAGCTCGTCCGCACGCTGGCCGAACTCGGCCCTGCGCCGCAGCTCCTCACCGCGTTGCGCGCGGGCGAAGCGCCGGACCCCTCGCGGCCTGCGCTCGTCGACACGATCGGCGAGCTCGAGCAGGTCTATGCGCTCGCGGACCTCGTGTTCATCGGCGGTAGCCTGATCCCGCACGGCGGACAGAACATGCTCGAGCCCGCGGCCCAAGGTCGCCCCGTCGTCTTCGGTCCGCACGTCCACAACTTCGTGCAGGAGGTCGCGCTGCTCGAGCGCGCCGGAGCGTGCGTGCGCCTCGCCGGGCGCGAGGAGCTCGCACCCGCGCTCGCGCGACTGCTCGCCGCGCCCGAGGAGCGCGCGCGCATGGCGCAGGCCGGGATCGCGGCGGTCGAAGCGCAGAAGGGCGCGACGGCGCTGACCCTCGCCGCCTTGCTCGAGCGTTGCCTTCCGCCCGCCGCGCGCCGCTAGGTCCCGTCGCTCCGCCCACGCGCACGCCGGCGCTCCCCGCGGCCCGCGGACGCGCCCGGATCCGCGCCCCCCCGCGGCGGGCTTCCGGCGCTCGACTGGGCGCTCGACTGGGCGCTCAGTCCGGCGCCCGGTCCGGCGCATCCGCGTGCCGCGTGTCGTTCCGGGCCGATCCAGCGGCTTGGGCGGGCAAGGGGGCGGCGCGGTGGAGCACCCGCTCCATCCCGTCGCGTCCCCTCCGTCGCGTGGCGCCACCTCTCGCGCCCCGAACGGCGCCGCGGCGCGCGCAACCACCTCTCGAAGCCCGCGCATTCCCCACGGCCCACCCGGGATTCCGCCCGCGCGCGTGATGCCCTCGCGGCCCCGACTCTGGTACGCTGAGCGTTCGTCCCCGATCCGCCCTCCGGTCCCGAACCGAGGGCGCCGATCAGGACCTCCTCGCGGACCTCCACGGCCGCGGACGGGCTCCCCCGAGCCCGACGCCCGAGGAGCGCGTCCCACCGCACCCCACGACCCGCGCCGCGCGCAAGCCCATGGCCCGACAACTCTTCACCTCCGAATCCGTTTCCATGGGCCACCCCGACAAGGTGGCCGACCAGGTGTCCGACGCGATCCTCGACGCGATCCTGCGCGGAGGATCCGATGAGCCGCGTCGCGTGTGAGACGCTGGTCACGACCGGCCTCTGCGTCGTCGCCGGCGAGATCACGACCAAGGCGCGCATCGACTACGGCCAGGTCGCGCGCAACACGATCAAGCGCATCGGCTACACGAACGACGCGTTCGGCATCAACGGCGACACGTGCGCCGTCATGGTGACGCTCGACCGCCAGTCGCCCGACATCAGCCAGGGCGTCAGCGAGGGCGAGGGCCTGCACAAGGAGCAGGGTGCTGGCGACCAGGGCCTGATGTTCGGCTTCGCGTGCAGCGAGACGCCGGTGCTCATGCCGTTCCCGATCTACTACGCGCACCGCTTGATGGAGAAGCAGGCGGAGCTGCGGCAGAAGGGCGTGCTCCCGTGGCTGCGCCCCGACGCGAAGAGCCAGGTCACCGTCGAATACGAGGGCTTCAAGCCCGTGCGCGTCCACACCGTGCTGATCAGCACGCAGCACGCGCCCGAGGTCGACAACGAGACGATCAAGCGCGAGGTCGTCGAGAAGATCGTCAAGAGCGTCATTCCGGCGCAGTACCTCGACGCGAAGACGATCTACCACGTCAACCCGACGGGCCGCTTCGTCGTCGGCGGTCCGCACGGCGACTGCGGCCTCACGGGTCGCAAGATCATCGTCGACACGTACGGCGGCATGGGCCGTCACGGCGGCGGCGCCTTCAGCGGCAAGGATCCGACGAAGGTCGACCGCTCCGCCGCCTACGCTGCGCGCTGGGTCGCGAAGAACGTCGTCGCCGCGGGCCTCGCCGAGCGCTGCGAGATCCAGGTGAGCTACGCGATCGGCATCGCGAAGCCGCTCTCGATCCGCGTCGACACCTTCGGCACGGGCAAGCTCGCGGACGACGTGCTCACGGACGCGGTCGAGAAGGTCTTCGACCTGCGCCCCGCCGCGATCATCAACCAGTTCCAGCTGCGCCGGCCGATCTACGAGCAGACCGCCTACCACGGTCACTTCGGCCGCGACGGGTTCCCCTGGGAGAAGACGGACAAGGTCCAGGCGCTCCAGGAGGCCGTCGCCGCCGCGACGCGCAAGTGAGGCGCGGGCGGGTCCTCCGCCCCCGGCTCCGTACACGGCCCCGCGTGCTCCCCTCCGGACGCGCGGGGCCGCTTCGTCGCATCGGGCCCCGTTGCCGCGTGACCCGTGGCGTCGCGTGGCCCCTGGCGTCGCGTGGCCCCTGGCGTCGCGTGGCCCATGGCGTCGCGTCGGGCGGGGGCGCGCTCCCCGCCGCTCGCTCCGTGACTGACCCGCCTTCATGGGGTAGAACGGTCCGCCCCAGCGCCCAACCTTCGGAGCCCTTCCGCATGCAGATCCTCGTCACCCGCCGCGCCGCCCGGACCCTGCGCGCGGGCTTCACGCTGATCGAGATCCTGGCCGTGATCCTGATCATCGGGATCCTGATGACCTTCCTCCTGCCCCGCATCCCGGAGGCGATCGACTCCGCGAAGGTCACCGCCTGCAAGAAGAACCTGCAGGAGATCAACTCGGGCCTGATCCAGTACAAGGCGAAGTTCAACCGCATCCCGAAGGAAGGCGGCGTCAAGTTCTTCGGGTGCCTGATCTCGAGCGGCGTCTGGGAGAACACGAAGTTCACCGCGGACAAGCTGCGCTGCCCGGCGGTCGACCTCGGCGCGCTCGAGATCGGCCAGATCGATAACCCGGAGGAGTGGTTCAAGCCGCTCGACCACGTCACGGGCGGCTATTCCTCCTACGCCGGCCGCGACATCAAGCAGTTCCCGCTCAAGGACTTCCCGGGCTCCGGGAAGGAAGCCGTCATCGCCGATGACAACGAGGGCGATGGCACGTCGGGCAACCACCGCACGACGACCGTCGTGCTCTACGCGTCGGGCGACATCGGCACGTTCGAGATCGGCGACCTGCAGGAGAAGGGCGTGCTCGACGGCGAGACGAACGTCCTGAAGGTCGGGCCGGATTCGCCGGTCGACGAGCTGCGCAAGCTCTCGCTCGACTGATCCTGGAGACGGCGCGCGGACGTGAACGGCGAGCGCTGCGCGCGCGGCGGGCCTTGGCGTTCCGCGCGGCGGCTCAGTCGCTCTTCGGCGGCGGCGCGAGCGTCACGATGCGATAGGCGCGCTGGCGCCGAGCGAGCTCCGCGGCGGAGTCGTCGGCCGCGAGCACCGTGCGCACGTCGGCCGCACGCCACTTCCCGTAGTCGAAGCCGCACGCTTCGCGGGCCGCGATCGTGCGCGGCGCCACGAGGGTCGCGAGCGCGGCCTCGTCGATGTCGGGCGCGAGCACGACGAAGCGCGCGTCCGCCGCGAGGGACGCGGGGAGCGCCTTCGACCACGTGGGGTCGAGGCGGCCCGCGCTGAGGAGGCGCATCTGGCTCGCGAACGCGGCCTCGCCGCCGAAGCACTGCACCGCGCGACCGCGCGCGCCGAGCGCTTCGAGCCGGGCGGCGAGCTCGACGGACGGAGCGGCGTCGAAGCCCGCGCGCAGGCTGCGTTCGCCGAGCGGCAGCGCGATCGCGAGCAGCGCGCACGCGACGACGGGCGCGACGAGCGGGGAGGGCTCGTCCGCGCCTTGCGTGTTGCCTTCCACGGTTTCCGCGCCGACGGCTCGCGCGTGCGACGGACGCGCGGCGCGCACGAGCACGGCGACGCCCGCGAGCGCGACCGCGAGCGCCGCGATGGCGGTCGGACTCGCCGAACCGAGCCGCGCGGCCGCCCACGTCAACGCCGCGGCGCCGAGGAGCGCCGTCCCGGCGAGCGCAAACGACGTCCAGCGCAAGACGCGCGCCCCGAGCGCGGTCGCGAAGGTGCCCGCGATCAACGCGGCGACGAGCGCGGCGACGAGCGGGTACGCGGGCAGGAAGTAGCGCCCGCGCTGGATGTTCCCCGACGAGAAGATCGCGAGCAGCACGAGGTACCACGCCGCGACGAACGCGATCTCGCCGCCGCGCCCGCGCGCCCACTCGGCCGTGCGGCGGCGCGCGAAGAGGAGCGCACCGAGCGCGAGCGCCGTCCACGGCAACAGGTGGCGCACGACGCACTGCAGGTACGTCGCAACGTTGTCCGCGACCATCGCGGGCGATTCGGCGAAGCGCGTCCCGACCTGGTCGTCGATCGTCTTCGCGAGTCCGACGCTCCCGCCCGCGACGAGCAGCGGCCCGAACGCGCCGAGCGCGAGCACGGCGAAGAGGAGGAGCGGGCCCGCGCGCAACGCCGACGCGAGCCCCGCCCGTCCGCGCCGCGCGCCGATCCACGCGAGTCCGAACGCGGGGGCGAGCAGCCCGAGCCCACCTTTCGCGAGCAGCGCGATGCCCGCGCCGCCGAGGAACAGCCACGCGGCGGCGCGCGCGGGGCGCTCCGAGAACGCGAGCTCGGCCGCGCCCGCGAGCGCGACGCCGACGCCCGCCGCGAGCAGCGCGTCCGGCGTCGTGCGCGTGACGAGCTGCAGGAACTCGGGGGATGATCCGAGCAGGACGGCGGCGAAGAGCGCGGCGTGCGCGTCGCGGAAGAGCACGCGCGCCGCGCGCGCCGTCGCCCAGAGGATCACAGCACCCGCGAGCAGGAACGGGAGCCGCGCCGCGAGCGACGACACGCCGAACAGCTCGCAGCTCGCGCCGATGAGCCAGTACGCGAGGAACGGCTTGTTGAAGCGGCCGCTGCCGTCCGCGTAGCGCGGCGTCAGCCAGTCGCCGCTGTCGCGCATGGAGAGTGCTGCGTCCGTGTAGAAGCGCTCGTCGCCGTGGTAGCGCGAGAGGTCCGCGCACTGGGGGAGCGCCGCGACGACGAACGCGCCGATCAGGAGGGCCAGGAGCACCGCGTGGCGGCGGCTCCAGGTCGAGCTCGGCGGGACGGCGTGGAGGACGCGGGCGGACGACACGGGCGGGGAGGATCGCCGCGCGCTCACCCAGGCGCAAGGCTGCGCCGCCGCCGGCGCCGCGCCGCTGCACCCCGTCCCGCGTTGCCGCGCGGGGTTGGAGTCCGTGGAACCGCGCCGCTAGGCTCTCGCGACTCCAGCCCCGCGCCGCCGCGGGCCGATGGTACCCAGCTCGTGAAGCCCGTCTCCCTCGTGCGCGCGCTCCGGCCCCACCAGTGGGTCAAGAACGTCTTCGTGCTCGCGGCGCTCGTGTTCGCGGGCGGCGAGCGCGGCGCCCTGCTCTCGGGCGATCGGTGGGACCTCTACCGCACGCTGTTCGCGTTCGCCGCGTTCTGTCTCGGCTCGAGCGCCATCTACCTCGTGAACGACGTGATGGACGTCGAGTCGGACCGGCTGCACCCGACGAAGAAGAAGCGGCCGATCGCGGCGGGGGAGGTCCGCGTGCCGACCGCGCTCGGCGCGTCCGTGCTGTGCGTGCTCGGCGCGCTGCTGCTCGGCCACGAGGCGGGCGGTTCGAGCGTGCCCGTGATGTGGATCGTCGCGGCGTACATGGCGCTCAACCTCGCCTACAGCCTGAAGCTCAAGCACGTCGTCATCGTCGACGCGTTCTGCATCGCGGCGGGCTTCATCCTGCGCGTGCTCGCGGGCGGCCAGGCAGCGAACGCGGTCATCTCGCACTGGCTCGTGCTCTGCACGCTGTTCCTCGCGCTGTTCCTCGCGCTCTGCAAGCGGCGCGCGGAGACCGATCTGCTCGGCGAGAACCGCGGCGGGCACCGCTCGATCCTGCTCGAGTACAACACCGCGTTCCTCGACCAGATGGTGACCGTGCTCGCGGCCTGCACGATCGTGACGTACACGATGTACACGGTCGCGGAGGAGACGGTGCACAAGTTCGGCTCGGGCTACCGCCTGATGTGGACCGTCCCCTTCGTCGTGTTCGGACTCGCGCGCTACATGCTGCTCGTCCACACGCAGAAGGGCGGCGGGAGCCCGACCAAGGTGCTCCTCGGCGGCGACCTCCTGTTCTTCCTGAACGGTCTCGGCTGGGTCGCGACGGTCGTCTGGGCCGTCTACTCGCACGGCGCCTGACCCAGCCGGCCCGAGAAGGTACGTGCAGCGCGCACCCGCCCGTCGCCTGACGGCCGACGCTGAGAGCCCCTAGAACTCCGCGTTGGCTCGGGCCGGTCCTCCGGCCCGAGCCAACGCGGAATCCGGAATGCGGAGCATCCGAATGTGCTCCGTTGCGTCCCTTTCCCCGTGATCGCCCCATCCGGCAATGGCGCTCCCGACCGACACCAAGTCCCCGCCCCCCGCCCCCGCCCCCCGCGATTGCCGCCTACGCACCCGGCGCTACACTGCCGATTCTCCGCGCGTCCCCCCCGCTCCGAAAACCCCTCCTCGGACGACCGCGCCCCGCCCCGGACACGGAAAGGCCCCCCTGTGGAAGCACGTCTGCAACTCGCCGCGCGCATGCACACGCTCGGCACCGAGACCGCGTTCGAAGTGGTGAACAAGGTGAAAGCGCTCGAAGCGCAGGGGAAGCACATCGTCCACCTGCACATCGGCGCCCCCGACTTCCGCACGCCCGAGAACGTGGTCGAGGCGGGGCGCAAGGCGCTCGCCGACGGCTTCCACGGCTACACGCCCGCGAAGGGCCTCCTCCCCGTGCGTGAATCCGTCGCGCGCTACTGCATGCGCTTCCACAAGGCGAAGAACGTGTCGCCCGAGGACGTGCTCATCGTGCCCGGCGGCAAGCCGACGATGTTCTTCGCGATCATGCTCTTCGGCGAGCCGGGCGCGGAGATCCTCTACCCGAACCCCGGCTTCCCGATCTACGAGTCGGCGATCAAGTTCAGCGGCGCGACCGCCGTTCCGATCCCGCTGCTCGAGGAGAAGGGCTTCGCGTTCGACGTCGACGACACGCTCGCGAAGATCACGCCGAAGACGCGCCTCCTGATCCTGAACACGCCCGCGAACCCGACCGGCGGCGTCGTCCCGAAGAAGGACATGGACCGCCTCGTCGCGGGCCTCGAGAAGCACCCGCACGTCGCGGTGATGTGCGACGAGATCTACTCGCGTCTGCTCTACGACGGCGGAGAGCACACGAGCATCCTCTCCTACGAGTCGATCCGCGATCGCGCGATCCTGCTCGACGGCTGGAGCAAGACGTATGCGATGACCGGCTGGCGTCTCGGCTTCGGCGTGTGGCCGAAGAGCCTCGTCGCGCAGGCGGAGCGCTTGCAGATCAACACGGTGTCGTGCACGAACGCCGCGGCGCAGATGGCCGCGATGGAAGCGCTCGAAGGCCCGCAGGAAGCGGTCGAGCGCATGCGCAGCGCGTTCGACGGGCGGCGCAAGCTGATCGTGAAGGAGCTGAACTCGATCCCGGGCTTCCGCTGCGCTCTGCCGAAGGGCGCTTTCTACGCGTTCGCGAACGTGAAGGGGACGGGCATCCCGTCGCGCGAGCTCGAGACGCTCTTGCTCAACGAAGCGGGCGTGTCGTGTCTCTCGGGCACGAGCTTCGGCGCGTTCGGCGAGGGCTACTTGCGCTTCAGCTACGCGAACAGCGAGGCGAACATCCAGGAAGGGATGCGCCGCGTGCGCGCGTTCGTCAGCGCGAAGGTGCGCGTCTGATCGACCGTTGACCCGCGCTCACTTCGTCGCGCCGTTCCAGGTGAGCGTCGTATTCTTGTGCCAGCGGTGCTGGACACTACGCTTCGAGCCCACGACGACCTCGACGTCGTAGGAGTACTCGGGTGTGTTCACGGTGTGCTCGCTGGCGCCGAAGCCGATCGACTGCGAGCCCGTCTCCATGCGCGCCGCGGAGAGGTAGAGACGCTGGCGCACGCGGTGGACGAAGCCCTCCTCGGGCACCGTGGACCACGGCAGCACCGGATCGAGCGCGTTCCTCGGCGCATCCTCGAGTTCGCCGTCGCCGTGGTCTTGCGCGTCGACGAACTCGATCGTCGACTCCCCGCCGCCCGCGAGCAGCGTGACGTCGTACGTGAGCGAGCCCGCGCGCGCGGAGTCGGGGCCCACGAGGCGTTCGAAGCCTTCGACGCCGATGCGCACGCGCGCGCGCAGGTCGGGGTGCGCCGAGAGCTCCTCGGTCCGGAACCCGAGCGCCGTGCGCGTCGCGCCGTCGTCGCCGAACACGTACGCGAGCGCGTGGCGGAAGCGCAGGAGCTGGTCGTCACCGTGCTTCAGCACGATCTCCACCGTCTCGTGCTCGCGCTCCTCCTCGGGCCGCTCGAAGACGTCGCCGGCGCCGAGCGCCAGCTCGCCGCCCCGCGCGAGCACGCGACCCTCGCCGCGGATCGGACGCACGAGCGCGTCGTCCGCACGGCGCGCGCGCACGTAGCTCCAGAAGTCGGGCGTCGACAGCGCGTGGACCTGCGTGCAGGTCGCGACTGCGGCGCCGAGGAGACCGACGACGAGCACGGCCACGATCAGAACGAGGACGCCGCGCGGCAGGCGGGCGCGCGGCGTCGGTGCGGGCGGTTCGATTGGGGAAGTCGGCGTTTCCATGCGCGCGCCCAGGCTAGCACGGCTCCGCGCCGCGAGACACGCCGCGAACGAGCGCGGGAGGCTCCCGAAGGAACCTCCCGCGCGCAGTCGAGTCGGGGGGGGGACGGTCCGGCTCAGTCGCGACGACCGCCGCCGCCGCCGCCGCCCGAGCCGCCGCTGCGCGCGGGACGGTCCTGGGCTTCGTTGACCTTGAGGCTGCGGCCGTCGAGGTCCTTGCCGTCGAGGGCCACGATCGCGGCCTTCGCGTCGGCGTCCGTCGCCATGTCGACGAACGCGAAGCCACGCGGGCGGCCCGTTTCACGGTCGCTCGGGATCGTGACGCCGCGGACGCTGCGGCCGTTGCTGGAGAAGGCGGCCTTGAGCGCGTCCTCGGTCGTGGTGAAGTTCAGGTTTCCAACGTAGAGCTTGGTGCCCATAGAAATCGATTCGTGAGGTCCGCCTGGAGCGACGCGCGGACCAAAGTGGTCCACGTCGCGCCAGGGTGCGGGGAGCGGTCGAGAGTCGCGATGGACGCGCCTCGGTCGGCCGGAAGGAGACGAAGCGCGAGCTCGCACGCGGCGCGACCGCGCGGGCTGCGCGCGCGGACGGCGAGTGCGCGGTGCTTCGGTGTCGTGAGGGCGCGCGCGCGGCGACTCGGCACGTCTAACACGGGCACGCCGTGCGCGCGGTGTTCGAGCGCGGCGCGGTCGTGCACGAGGCTGTCGTGCTGCGGCGCGGGACGCGCGGTGCGCGCTCCCTGCGCTCCGCCGGCGGAGCGGCGTCCAGCGCGGTGCGACGTCCGCGCGCGCGGCTCCTGGATCGCGACGGATCCTCGGCGCGTTCGCGCGTGCACTCGCGGCATGGCCGGCTCCAGGGCTCGAGGGACGGGACCGGGCCTTCGTGCCGAACCAGAGCAGGAAGAAGCGGAGCGCGGCGAGGAAGTCCCCGCCGCGCGAACGTGGTCGCACTCTACGCGAACGGGAGCTCGAGCGCACGCCTCGACCGCGAACTGTCCGTGGGGCGCCCCTTCGGGACGCGTGCGGCCTACGGTGCGTAGTTCGCGTTCGGGTTCGTCGCGAGGTCGAGGTCGGTTTGCGTCGCGATCACGGGCCCGAACAGGTTGCCGGCGCCGACGGCGAAGGGTGCCACCGTGCAGGAGCTCGCGAGGTTGCGCACGACGAGGCTCGCGCTGCCCGCGTCGACCGCGACGCCCGTGCCGCACTGACTCACCGTGCAGTCCGCGACGCGCACGCCGCTCGCGCAGCCCGCGCCGCTCGGATCGCCGACGTGGATGCCGACCGGGCTCGAGCTCACCGTGCAGCGCTCGATCGCGCCGCCCTTCGCGCTCGAGACGTCGCAGGCCACGCCGCCGTTCTCGTCGAACGAGCAGTCGCTGACGTGCACCTGCACCGGCGAGCACCCGCCGAGCGGCTGGACCGCGAGCCCGCCGGCGGCGTTGCGCCGGGACGCCAGATGCAGGAGCTTCGGCGTCGCCTTGCCGCGCGCGACGACGCCGATCCCGCCGTTGCCGGACGTCGAGCCGTGACTGATCGAGAGCTCGGTCGACGGGAGTCCGGGCGTCGTCGAGGCATCGATGCCGTCGCCGCCGTTGTCCTCGCAGCGCACGCGGACGCACCAGGCGTTCGTGCGCTCGAGGTGCAAGCCGTCCTGGCCGTTGTGCGTCACCATCGTGCCCTCGAGCACGACGCGGCTGTCGGTCGCGGAGAGGCCGTTCAGTCCGCACTCGTCGAGGTTGCCGAGCTGCTGCTCGTACGTGCAGTGCGTGAGCCGCACGCCGTCCTCGGTGTTCCGGTAGATCTGCACGTTGCGGTACTGGACGGTGCTGTCGGTGGCCGCGATGCCCGAGCGGTGGTTCCCGTAGATCATCCCGTCCCAACCCTTGTGGCGCGTGCGCAGCGTGTAGACGCCGTTCTCGCCGTTGTCCGCGACGCCGAGCATCGACACGTCGACGTCGCTGTCTTCGGCGTGCAATCCGTCGCGGCCGTTCGACTTGAACGTGCCCTTCGTGACCTGGCAGGTCACGTTGGCGAGCGCGAGCCCGTCCCGCAGGTTGTTCACGAAGTGCGCGTCCTGCATGGAGACCTTCGCGAAGTAGGGCAGCGCCGTCGCGTCGAGGTGCAGCCCGTCGAGACCGTTCCCGTCGCATTGCAGGCCCGCGAGGCGCGATTCGCCGAGCAGGAGCGAGGCAGCGCTGCCCGAGAACGCGATGTGGACCCCCGAGCCGCCGTTCCGCGACGACGACGAGTTCGTGGCGTCGAGGGCGGCTCCGCCCACGATCTCCACGCCGTGCGAGCCGTACTGCGCGAAGCGGGCGCCGTCGAGGACGACCTGCACCGGGTCGTCGACCGCGCGCGTCACGTGCAGGCCCGCGCCGGCGCAACGCTCGACGACGCTGACCCAGGTCCGCACGCGGCGCGTGCTCGGGACGGGCAGCACGCCGGACAGCTCCACGTCGAGGCCGTGACCGAGGCAATCGCGGATGCTCACGTTTCGCAGATCGAGGTCGAGCCCGACGTTCGAGAGCACGCGGCATCCGTCGCCGCCGACGATCGCGCACCGATCGAGCTGCGCATGGAACGAGCCGCCGGCTCCGCCGCCGCCGGGCCCCGCGGTCGCGTCGACGAGGAGCGCCTCGGTGCTCGAGCCGCGGATGTTGCAGCGCGCGAGGTCGACGTCGCCGCGCACGCACTCGATGCCGCGCGTGCAACCCTGGACGTCGACGTCGGCGAGCGTCGTCGTCTCGACGTCGGTCGCGCTGACGCCGGTCGTGCTCTGCGAGAGCCAGCTCGCGCCCTGGTTGACCGAGTAACAGAGCTTGTAGAGGCTCGCGGTGCCCGCGCAGTGGGCGACCACCGCGTCCTGGACGTTGACGTCGTCCACGGACTCGACGTGCAGCCCGTCGCCGCCGAAGAACAGGATCCGCGGCCCGAGCAGCGTCACACTCGCGCGCCGCGTCGTCGAGGGCGGGCAGTCGAGGCCATGCAGCGACGTCAAGGTCGGTGTCCCGAGGACCGCGAACCCGTTGAAGTCGATCACGACCGAGCTCGCCGCCGGGTCGATCGAGATCGCGGTCTGGCCGGGACCGCACTGGATCGGGGCGGAGAGGAAGTAGGAGCCCGACTGGGTGATGTGGTGGAGCGACGCGCCGCTCCCGGGCACCTGGTTCAGGTCCGTGCGCGGATCTCGGACGACCCGCAGGATCAGGATGGCGGTCTGGGCCGAAGCGGCGGGGAAGGCCGCGACGAGACCCAGGAGGGCGACGAGGAGTCCA
The DNA here is from genome assembly GCA_016714045.1 of Planctomycetota bacterium. Classification (GTDB taxonomy): domain Bacteria; phylum Planctomycetota; class UBA1135; order UBA1135; genus JADJNY01. Next base: position 169,117 of record JADJNY010000007.1, read on the forward strand.
GGGAAACGCACGGGGGTCGTTCGGAGCATGGCTGGCGAGGAATGTGGGGCGCGGGGACGGGCCGGCGGTCGTGACACGGGCGGCGGGGCGGTGGACAGGACTCTCGGAAAAAGCGGGCCCGGGGCGGCGCAGGCCCGGGGGACGGCCTCGGCCGGCCTCCCCGGCGGCGCTTCGCGCACGCTTCACCCGCCCCGTCCTTGACCCGGGGTGCCGGGCCGGGGAGCCTCTCGCGCCATGGGAATCTTCAAGGCCTACGACATCCGCGGGAAGGTGCCGGGCGAGCTCGACCCCGTCCTCGCGAAGAAGATCGGCAACGCGTTCGCGCGGCTCCTCGCGGCCAAGCGCCTCGTGATCGGCCGTGACATGCGCACCCACAGCCCGGCGATCGCCGACGCCGTGATCGAGGGCGTGCGCGACGCCGGCTGCGACGTGCTTGCGATCGGCCTCGCGGAGACGCCGATGGCCTACTGGGCGATCGGCTCGCAACCCTGCGACGGCGGGCTCAACGTGACCGCGTCGCACAACCCGGGCGAGTACAACGGCATGAAGCTCTGCGCCGCGGGCGCGAAGCCGATCTCGGCCGCCAACGGGATCCTCGACATCGAGCGGATGTGCCAGGACCCGTACCCCGCGCCCGTCGCGCAGCGCGGGAAGCTCGAGACCGCCGACCTGCTCGCGGCCTACGCCGACCACGTCGCGCGCTTCGCGCACCTCGAAGCGCCGATCGACGTCGCGATCGACGCGGCGAACGGCATGGCGGCGTACACGCTGCCGAGCGTGCTCGAGCGCCTCCCGAAGGTGAAGGCGCACACGCTCTTCATGGAGCTCGACGGCACGTTCCCGAACCACGAGGCGAACCCGCTCAAGGAGGAAAACCTCGATCCGGTGCGCGCGCTCGTCCTGAAGACGAAGAGCCGCCTCGGCATCGGCTTCGACGGCGACGCGGACCGCTGCTGCTTCGTCGACGAGACCGGCAAGACCGTCGGCAACGACCTGATGACGGCGCTCCTCGCGCGCGAGCTCCTGAAGACGAAGCCCGGCGTGCCGATCGTCTACGACCTGCGCTCGTCGTGGGTCGTGAAGGAGGAGGTGAAGAAGGCGGGCGGCGTGCCGATCCGCGACCGCGTCGGTCACTCCTTCATCAAGGCGACGATGCGCGCGAAGGGCGCCGTGTTCGGTGGCGAGCTCTCGGGCCACTTCTACTTCGCCGAGAACTACGTGTGCGACTCGGGCGTCATCGCGATGGTGCAGGCGCTCAACCTGCTCTCGCGCTCGAAGGCGCCGTTCTCCGCGCTCGTGCAGGACCTGCGCCGCTACCACGCGACGGGGGAGATCAACTTCCACGTCGACGACAAGGCGAAGGCGATCGCGGACCTCAAGGCGAAGTACAAAACGGGTCGCCAGGACGAGCTCGACGGCATCACGGTCGAGTTCGGCGATCTAGGGCACCGCGAGTGGTGGTGGTTCAACGTGCGCCCGTCGAACACCGAGCCCTTGCTGCGGTTGAACCTGGAAGCCTCGAACGCGCGCTTGCGCGATCAGAAGCGCGACGAGATCGTGGCGCTCCTCGGAGAACCCGAAGCATGAAGCTCGCCCCCGCGCTCGTCGTTTCCGTCCTCGCCCTCCTGGCCGCGTGCTGCGCGGACGACTCCGCCGCGCTGCGCACGAGCGCGGGCGCGCGCTCCGCGTCGGACGCGCCGGCGACGATCGCCGGGACGCTGCTCGACGCCGCGAGCGGCGAGCCCGTCCCCAACGTGACCGTGCGCGGACCGCGCTCCTCCTCGTCGCGTAGCGACGAGCGCGGCCGCTTCGAGCTCGACGGGCTCGCCGTCGGCGACGAGGGCGAGGTGACGGCCGAGACCGGCGACGGACGCCGGGCCTCCGTGCCCGTGCGCCCGCTGCGCGCAGGACGCCTCGAGGTCGTGCTCCACCTCGCTCGCGCCGCGCGCGACGACTAGGCGGCCGCCCGCCGCCCGGAAACGGTTTCCGCCCGGAGGCCGTCGAGCCTCCCCCCGGACCAGACCGGAGACGACCCGCGCCCGGCCTGCGCGACGGGCCGCGCGCGGTGGCTTCCGCGCCCGCGGTGCGCTATCCCATCCCTCCGGTCCTGTCGATAGACACGCCACCCTCCCGGCCAGCGCCCGATGTCGTCTCCCCGCGCAGCGCGAAACCCGCTCCTCCCGGTGCTCCTCCCAGCACTCCTCGGGGGCCTCGCCCTGGCTCCGTTCACGGCGGCGCTCCAGCGCGGGGCGCCGAAACCCGAGCCGCCGGCGAGCCCGGCCGAGGCGGTTCCCGGTGCCCAGGGGGACGACGCGCCCCGCGCTGCGGGCGACGCCGCGCCGGACCGCGCGCCGCGACCGCTGCCGACCGCCGACGAGTGGAAGGAGCTCCAGGCCCGCGACCGACGCGTCGCCTTCACGCCGCGCACCGCCGCCGACGCGCGCGCGCTGCTCGCGTCGAGCGCACCGTCCGCGGAGAAGCGCGCGGCGGCCTGGCTCGCGCTCGGCTCCTCGGGCGCGGTCAGCGAGCGCCTCGCCCTCGAGGACCTCACGCGCCACGGCGCGGGCATCGAGCGCCGCGCGGCGATCCTCGCGCTCGGCGAGCTTTCGACCGGCGTCGAGGCGCTCTTCACGTCGCTCACGTCGGAGGAGGACGAGATCGCCGAGTGCGCGCTCCTCGCGCTCCTGCGCTCGAACCGCGCGGCGAGCCGCCGCCGCGTCGAGGAGATCGCGAACGACCCCGGCCACCCGCTCCACGATGCGGCGGGGGCCCTGCTCGTCTTCGTCGCGGACCGCGCCGGCAGCACGCCGAACCGAGCGAGCGCGCTGCTCCTCGAACTGCGCTGGCAGGCCGCGCGGCAGTTCGGCCTCGTCGACGGACAGGCGTGGCAGGTGCTCCAGGTCCAGCGTCTCGCGTACGACCCCGTGTTCCGGCGCGAGCTCGTCGTCCGCCGCGCGGCGCGCCTCTACCGGCCTGGTGCGCGCGATCACCTGCTCCAGATCCTGCTCGCCGGACAAGGGCCCGCGCGGATCACGACCGCGATCGCGGCGATGCCGCTCGAGGTCCAGTCGCTCGTCGAGAACGACCTCTGGGCGCCCGCCGACCACGCGGAATGGCGCCTCGTGCTCGAGGCGATCGACGCGCGCGGGCTCGCGTCCGTCGTCCCGGGCCTCCTCGAGCGCGCCGCGGCCGTCGACGCGCTGCACTACGAGGCGACGGTGCTGCTCGCACGCACCGGCAAGATCGAGCTCGCGCGCTACGTCGATCCCGACTTGTCGCGGCTCGGAATCGCCGACCGGCTCGCCGCGTGCGATGCCTTCGCGATCAGCGGGGACCTCGGCTGGCGCTCGCGCCTCGAGGACCTCGAGCAGAGTCTCGACGTGCCCGTTCGGCTCGCCGCGCGCGTCGCGCGCATGCGCCTCGGCTCGCGCGTGGCCGAGGACGAGGTGCGCGGGATCCTCGGCGACGTCGAGCACGCGGACCACGCGGCGCTCGTGCGCGTGCTGCTCGGCGTCGCGCGCGACCCCGTCGTCGGCAACCTGCTCGAGGATTACCTGCCGACCGCGGAGGGCGCGGAAGCGCTCGACCTCGCCGTGACCCTCTGCCAGCAGGGGCGTATCACGGCGCGTGCGCGGGTGCGCGCGGCGCTCGCGGCCGATCCGACGCCGAAGGGGCCGGAAGCGCTGCGCCTCCTGCGCGCGCTCGGCCGCCGGCCGGGGCCCGAGGACCTCGAGCTCCTGCGCCAGCTCTTCCCGCTCGAGGACGAGCGCGACGTGCAGATCGAGCTCGCGGGCGCCTTGCTCGAGCTCGGCGACCCGGAGATCCTGCCGGTCGTGCGCGCGTCGCTGTGGCAGGACGAGTTCGACCTCTCCCTGCTCGCGGCCGCGGTGCTCGCCGAGGTCGGCGGCGGCGTGCGCGTCCTGCGGGACGAGCTGCGCGTGCCGCCCGCCGAGGCCGCGTCGGCGGACCTGCGGCGCGTCGGCTTCGCGATCGGCGCGTGGGGCGGGATGCGCGAGGTCGAGGACCTCGCCCGCGAGCTGCGCTACGCCTCCGGACATCCGGCGCTGCAGGGCGCGCTCCTCGGCGTGCTCTCGACCCGCACGCAGTGACCGGGAGCACCGCGTGGCAGGGCGAGACGACGACCGCACCCCGTTCGCTCCCTCGGGGACGATCGCGCTCTTGACCGACTTCGGTCTCGCCGATCCCTACGTCGGCCAGATGAAGGCCGTGCTCCTCGCGCGCTTCCCCGCCGCGCGCATCGTCGACCTCGCGCACGGCGTGCCGCCGCAGAACGTGCGCGTCGGCGCGTTCTTCCTGGCGCACGCGAGCCGCACGTTCGCGCCCGGCACCGTGCACGTCGCCGTGGTCGACCCGGGCGTCGGCTCGGCGCGCCGCCTCTTGGCGGCGGTGGAGGAGGGCCAGCTCTACCTCGCGCCGGACAACGGGCTCCTCCCCGCCGCGCTGGGCCCGCGCGCGCGGTACGTCGAGCTCGACCCCGATCGCTGCTCGCTCCCCGCGCGCAGCCGGACGTTCCACGGACGCGACGTGTTCGCCCCGGCCGCGGCGGCGCTCGCGAGCGGGACGCCGCTCGACGCGCTCGCGCGCCCGCTGGCGAGCGCGCCCGTCCCCGGCGCCGCGGTGCGCGCGACGCGCCGGCCGGACGGTGCGGTCGAGGCCGAGGTGCTCTTCGCGGACCACTACGGGAACCTCGTCCTGTCGGCCGAACCGGGCGACCTGGGCGGCGAACCGGCCGCCTGGCGCGCCGAGGCGCGCGGAAGGTCCGTCGCGTTCGCCGGGACCTATGCCGACGTGCGTTCGGGCGAGGCGTGCGCTCTGGTAGATTCCTTCGGTTCGATCGAGCTCGCCGTGCGCGATGGAAGCGCGGCGGCGGAGCTCGGCCTCGGCCGGGGGGACCCGGTCGTCTTCAGGAGGAACCCATGCTGAACAGGACGGTGGCGCTCGTGGGCGTGCCCATGGACCTCGGCGGCGGACGCCGCGGGGTCGACATGGGTCCGAGTGCCCTCAGGATCGCGGGCATCGAGGAGGCCGTGCGCTCCCTCGGGCTCGCGTTCGAGGACCGCGGCAACGTCCCGGTGCGGGAGCCGCGCTCGCGCGTCGAGCCGGAGGACCCGAAGGCGCGCTTCCTCCCGGAGATCGCGGACTGCTGCCGGCACCTGCGCGCGAAGGTCGAGGGCGTGCTCGCGGACGGCGCCTTCCCGCTCGTCGTCGGCGGCGACCACTCGATCGCGGTCGGGACCGTCGCGGCGATCTCGTCGCACTACCATCGCCAGCAGAAGAAGATCGGCCTGATCTGGTTCGACGCCCACGGCGACATGAACACGCCGGAGACGAGCGTGTCGGGCAACATCCACGGGATGCCGCTCGCGTGCGTGCTCGGCCGCGGCGCGCCCGAGCTGACGAAGCTCGGCGAGCGCTTCCCGATGGTCGACGTCGAGAAGGCGGTGCTCGTCGGCGTGCGCTCGCTCGACGCGCGCGAGAAGGACGAGATCCGCGCCGCGGGTCTGCACGTCTACACGGCGCGCGACATCGACATGCACGGGATCCACAAGGTGATGAAGCTCGCGATCGAGATCGCGAGCACCGGCACCGCGGGGTTCCACCTCACCTTCGACATGGACGGCACCGATCCGTCCGTGGCACCCGGCGTCGGGACGCCGGTCCCCGGCGGGACGACGTTCCGCGAGAGCCACTTGATCATGGAGCACGCCGCGGAGTCCGGGAAACTGCTCGGGCTCGAGGTGACGGAGATCAACCCGATCCTCGACAACCAGAACACGACCGCGCGCGTCGCGGTCGACCTCGTGCTCTCCGCGCTGGGCAAGGCGGTGCTGTAGACCCGCATGGGCGGCCTCGTCGCATCGCTCGGGAAGAACCGGCGGCTCTTGTCCGACCTCGTGTCGCGCGACCTGCGGGCGCGCTACGTCGGGTCGAGCATGGGCTTCTTCTGGTCCGTGCTGTTCCCGGTGATCAACCTCGCCGTCTACATGTTCGTCTTCCGCATCGTGCTCAAGATGCGGTGGAGCGACCAGCAGGGCACCGCCGAAGTCTCGATGCTGATGCTCGCGGGCATCCTCGTCTGGCACGCGTTCGCGGAGAGCACGTCGCGCATGACGAACGCGCTCGTCGAGAACCAGAACCTGATCCAGAAGGTCGTGTTCCCGTCCGAGGTGCTGCCCGTCTACCTCGTCATCTCGTCGCTCGTGAACATGCTGATCGGCCTCGTGATCGCGCTCTTCGCTGTCGGGTACTTCGCGTACGTGCGGCCCGAGGCGCGGCCCGGCGACGACGAGAAGCCGGTGGCGCTCTGGTCCGCGCACGCGGGCGAAACGCCGCGCGCGGGAAACGGCGTCGTGAAGCCCGGGCAGGTGCGCTGCGCCACGCGCGGGCCGGGCACCGAGGTCGCGGGGCTCACGATCGTCGATCGCGGCGAAGCGCCTTGGACCGGCTCGGCGGCGTCCGCGGCGGGTGATTTCGAGCACGTCGTGCCGCGCGACCTCGTCTACGCGCCGGGCGAGCGCTGGGCGATGGTGAAGAAGGTGATCAAGACGTCGGGCGAGCGCGCGCTCGTCGTCGATGGCTGGCGCGATGCGCGCGGCGAGCCCGTCGAGCCGCCGGTCGCGAACTCCCAGATCGTCGTCGTGGCGCCGCCGTCGCGGCCGCTCGCGCTCTCCGCGTGGCTCCTCGTGCTCCCGGGGCTCGTCGCGCTGCAGGGCCTCTTGATGCTGGGGCTCGGCTACCTGCTCTCCGCGTTCAACCTGTTCCTGCGCGACACGTACCACGTGATCGGCGTGCTGCTGACCGTGTGGATGTTCGCGACGCCGATCTTCTACCCCGAGCACCTCGTCGAGGACGCGGGCTACGGCTGGGTGCTCGCCGCGAACCCGATGCACTGGCTGATCGAGAGCTACCGCGAGGTCCTGATCTACGGCTCGGCGCCCGACTGGGCGGACGTCGGGCGCGTCGCGGCGGTCGCGGCCGTGCTGCTCCTGCTCGGCTCGGCGTTCTTCATGAAGCAGAAGCCGCGCTTCCCGGACCTCCTCTGAACCATGGCGACCTCGACGCGACCCGACACCGGTGCCGGCACGAGCGCGATCCTCGCGCGCGGGCTCTCGAAGGCGTACCGGATGTACGACAAGCCGATGCACCGCGTGTGGGAGCTCGTCCTCGGCGGGAAGAAGCTCCACCGCGAGTTCTTCGCGGTGCGCAACGTCTACCTCGACATCCCGCACGGCGCGACGGTCGGCATCATCGGCGAGAACGGCGCGGGCAAGTCGACGTTGCTCAAGCTCCTCACGGGCATCACGCTGCCGACGACGGGCGAGCTCTCGGTCAACGGCCGCGTCGCGTCGCTGCTCGAACTCGGCGCCGGCTTCCACCCGGAGTTCTCCGGCCGCGACAACATCCATCTCAACTGCTCGATCCTCGGCATGAGCGAGGACGAGATCACCGAGCGCTACCCGAAGATCGTCGAGTTCAGCGAGCTCGGCGACTTCATCGACCGCCCCGTGAAGACGTACTCGTCGGGCATGTACGTGCGCCTCGGCTTCGCGGTCGCCGCGAGCGTCGACCCGGACATCCTGATGATCGACGAGGCGCTCTCCGTCGGCGACGAGCACTTCAAGGGGAAGTGCATCAACCGCCTGAACGAATTCCGCGAGCAGGGCAAGACGACGATCTTCGTCAGCCACGACATGGGGGCCGTGAAGTCGATGTGCCAGCACGTCGTGCTGATGGACAAGGGTGAGGTGCTCGAGCAGGGCAACGCCGAGAAGGTCTCGGACGAGTACCTGAAGCGCGCGAAGTCGCGCGGCAACGAGCGCCTCTCCGCGCTGAATCGCGGCACGAGCGCCTATCCGCGCTGGGGCACGGGCGAGATCGAGACCTTCGAGGTCGACATGCTCGACTCGTCCGGCAACGCGGGCTTCGTGTTCCGCACGAACGAGCCGTTCCGCGTGCGCGTGCGCTACCGCGTGCTGCGCGAGGTGAAGAACCCCGTGTTCGGCATCGGCCTGTACCGCTCGGATGGGACCTACGTGAACGGCGCGAACCACCACTGGCGCGAGGCGCCGATCGTGATCGAGCGCGCGGAGCCCGGCGAGGAAGGCGTCGTCGAGATGGCGTTCGAGCGCATGCCGCTGCTCGCGGGCCAGTACTACGTGACGACGTTCCTCTACGACCACAGCAAGGCCGCGCCGACCGCGATCGACCACCGCGAGCACGCGGTGACCTTCGAAGTGCTCGACGATCGTCGCCACCAGCACGGGATGCTCTACCTGCCGTGCCGCTGGTCGATGGAGCGGACGACGACGGCGGGCGTCGTGCGCGAGGAGTCGAAGGCGTGATGGACGTCGAAGCGCTCCCGTTCGACCAGTACCAGCGCTACGCGCTCGTCACGGAGGTCGTGAACGAGGTGCGGCGGGGGAAGGAACGGCTCTCGATCCTCGACGTCGGCGGCCGCACGGCGCTCCTGCGCTCGTTCCTCTCCGGCGACGCGATCACGCTCGTCGACCTCGAGCCGTCCGAGGAGCGCCCGCTCGTGCTCGGCGACGGCAGCCGCCTGCCGTTCGCCGATCGCAGCTTCGACCTCGTGCTCGCGTTCGACACGCTCGAACACGTGCCCGTCCCGCGCCGCGCGGCGTTCGTGTCCGAGTGCGCGCGCGTCGCGCGCCGCCACGTCGTGCTCGCGGGCCCGTATCAGTCGCCCGAGGTCGAGGAAGCGGAGCGCCTGCTCCAGCAGTTCCTGAAGGACAAGCTCGGCGTCGAGCACCGCTACCTCGAGGAACACCGCCACAACGGCCTGCCCGATCGCGCGGCCACCGAGGCGCAGTTCGCGGGGCTCGGCGCGCGCGTCGCGAGCTTCGGCCACGGCAACCTCGACCGCTGGCTCGCGCTGATCTGCCTCTCGATGTACATGGACTACCGTCCGGAGCTGCGCGGGATCGCCGCGCGCTTCCAGCGCTTCTACAACGCGCGGATGTACGCGAGCGACCACGTGGCCCCCGTCTACCGTCACGCGGTCGTCGCCGCGCTCGGCGGAGCGGAGCTCCCGCGCATGGAGCGCCTGACGCGCCCCGCGTCCGCGCCGCCCGGCGCCACGCGCCGCATCGAAGAGCTCGCGTTCGAGCTCGCGGCGTTCGAGCGCGCGCAGGGCGCGCTCCTCGAGGAGAAGGCCAAACTCGAGCGAGGGCTCGCGGAGCTGCGGACGGACCTCGCGGGTCACAAGACGACGCTCGCCGACGCGGAGGCGCGCAAGGCGGAGCAGAAGGCCGTGATCGAGACGCTCGAGCGCGACCTCGACGCGCACAAGGCCTCGATCGCCGACCTCCAGCGCGATCTCGCCGCCCAGGTCGTGCGGTTCGAGGAGTCGGAGCGCGGCCGCGCGCTCGAACGCGAAGCGCTCGAGCGCGACCTCGCCGACCACAAGGCCGTCGTCCAGGAGCTCGAGCGCGAGTTCGACGAGTGCCGGAAAGTGCTCGAGGAGGTCCGCAAGCTCGCCGCCACGTACGAACGCGAGCTCGAGGTCCTGCGCGCGCTGCGCGAGCGCGAGCTCGGCGAAGCGAGCACGATGCGTGGCGAGCTCGAGGCGCGCATCGCCGAGCACGCCGCGAACGCGGCCGTGCTCGAAGCCGACCTGCACGCGCACAAGGCGACGCTCGCGGCGGAGCGCGCCGCTCGCGCGGACGAAGCGCAGGCGCTGCGGGACGTGATCGCGAGCGTCGAGCGCGACCGCGACGAGCGCGGCCGCGTGATCCAGAACCTCGAGGCCGACCTCGCCGAGCATCGCGCCGTCGTGCGCTCGCTCGAGGCCGAAGTGGAGGCGCGCGGCGCGGCCCTCGCCGCGGCGCGGAACGACCTCGACCAACATCGCGCGGTGCTCTACGCGCGGGAGCAGGAGCTCGCCGAATTCCGCGCCGTCGTCGCGGCGCTCGAGGCCGACCTCGCGGGGCACCGCGCGGTGGTGAACGAGCTCCGCCAGCGCGCGGCCGGCCTCGACGCGGCGCTCGAAGCGGTCACGCACGAGCGCAACGTCGGCGCGCAGGCGCTCGCCGGCGCGCGGGGTGAGATCGACCGGGCGCGCGAGGCGCTCGCGGCGCAGCACGCCGAACTCCTCGCGCGTGACGCGACGATCGAGGCCTTGCGCGCAGAGCTCCGCAGCCGCTGGCGGACGTTCCAGCGCGCCTTCGGGCCGCGTCGGCCGATGCCGTAGGGCGCCGAGGCCGCGCTCCGCTCTGGTGTGCGCCCCCGCGGGCGACGCGGGGAGCGCGCGCTTCGTGCGCCGAGCGCGCGCGGGGCGCCCTTCCTCGTGGCGCGCGGCGTTGCTAGGCTGCGCCGCGTTCCCATGGCCAACGTCCCGCTCGATCCGCAGCGCTGGGCCGCCCGCGCGGGCGCCTGGCTCCAGCCCGGCGGTCCGCAAGGCGACGTGGTCGTCTCGTGCCGCGCGCGCCTCGCGCGCAACCTGCTCGAGTTCCCGTTCGTCACGCGCCTCGAGCCGAAGCGCGCCGAGGAACTCGCCGCGCGCGTGCAGACGGTGCTCGACGAGGCCCGCATCGACGGCGAGACGATCTGGGTCGCGATGTCGGACGCGCCGCCGCTCCTGCGCCTGCTCCTGCGCGAGCGCCACCTCGTCAGCCGCGACCTCGTGCCGAGCGAGGACGGCCAGAAGGCGGCCCCCGGTCGCGCGGTCGCGTTCGGCGCGAGCGAGTGCCTCTCCGTGATGGTCAACGAAGAGGACCACCTGCGCCTCCAGGCGATGACGGCGGGGTACCAGATCCGGCTCGCGTGGGAGCGCGCGCGCGAGCTCGACCGCTTCCTCGAGGAGCGGCTCGCGTTCGCGGTGGACGGCGAGCTCGGGTACCTGACCGGCTGTCCGACGAACGTCGGCACCGGGCTGCGCGCGTCCGTGATGTTGCACCTGCCCGCGCTCGGGCTCGTGCGCTCCGAGATCGAGAAGGTCTTCGCCGCCGCGCAGCGGACGGGGCTCGCGGTGCGCGGCCAGTACGGCGAGGGGAGCCGCGCGGCGGGCGACCTGTACCAGATCTCGAACCAGATCACGCTCGGCCGCGGCGAAGAGGAACTCGTCCAGGACCTCGAAGCGCTCGTGCCGCGCATTCTCGAGTTCGAGCGCAAGCTGCGCGAGCTGCTCTTGAAGGAACAGCGCGCTGCGCTCGTCGATCGCGTCGCGCGATCGATCGGGCTCCTGCGCACGGCGCGTTCGATGCCGACCGAGGCTGCGCTCGCGCACTTGTCGAACGTGCGCCTCGGCCTGCACCTCGGGCTCGTGCGCGAACCGGCGCAGGAGGTGCTCGCGCCGCTCTCCGTGCAGGTGCAGCGCGCGCACGTGCAGGCCCTCGCGCAGGAGCCGCTCACGCCCGAGCTCTGCGATGCGAGCGTGCGCGACACGCTGCGCGCGAGCTGGTTGCGGCGCCGGCTCTCGGCGGGCTAAACCGGACCGTCGCCTCTCTTGCAGGCGCGCGCAGAGCGCGTTCAGACCGGGCGTCGCCGTCGCCGATCAGGTCGCAGCGCTCCCCACGCGCGCACCATGCTCCACGCGCTCCTCGTCGGCGCCGGGTTCGCTCTCGGCGTCTCCGTTCCAGACCCTTCGATCGAGCTCGAGGCGACGATCCGCGCCCGCGCGGGCCGCGTCGAGTGCGTCGACGGCAGCGGACGGGCCTTCGTCGTGGCGCCCGAGTCGCAGCGCACGAATCGCGGCCGCGCGCACGTCGAGATCGGCGCCGCCGGGGCGGCCGAGATCGCGTGGCCCGGCGTCGGCAGCGTGCTCGCGAGCGGGCCGTGCGTGCTCGAGTGGGGGCCCGCGGAGGACGTTGGCGGCGCGAGCGCCGCGGCGCCGAGGCTCGTCGTGCGCTTCGTCGAACTCGCGCGTGCCGAGGTCGAGCTGCGCGCGTCGCCCGCACGCTTCGAGCTCCCAGGCGGCTTCCGCCTCGACACGCAGCGCGGCGCCTTCGCCATCGCAGCCGTCGGGGCCGGCGCGCTGCGCGTCGAACTGCGCGCGGGCGGAGCGCTCGCGATCGACGGACCGAGCGGCGTGCGCGAGCTGTGGCCGCGCCGTCTCGTCACGCCCGGCGCTGCGTTCGTCCTCGATCCGCGGCGCGGGCCGGCTCCGCGGCGCGTTCGCGAGCCCGCGACGCCGCCGTGGGAGACCTTCGACTGGCCGTGGGGCCGCGGCGCGGAGCCCGCGCGCGGCGCGCGCGCGGACGTCTCGTTCACGGAGCACGTCGAGCTCCTCGCGGAGCCCGTCGACCCGCACCCCTTCCACGCGCTCGACTGGCGCGGGCTTGCGCTCGACGCACTCGAGCCGCACGGCGCGTGGGGCGTGGAGCGCGTCCTTGGCCTCGACGTGCGCGCCACCGAGTCCTGCGTCGCGGTCGCGCTCGCGTCCGACGCGCCGCGCGCGGCGTGGTGCCTCGGTCCCGAGCAGGACCTGCGCCTCGCGCCCGGCGCGCGCGTCGAGCTGGACCGGGACGGCGGCGTGCGCTCGGTCGACGGCGCGGTCGAGGCGCACGCGGCGCTCACGCCGCGACCGGCGGTCGAGGGCCTGGTCCGCGCTTCGAGCGCGCTGCCCGACGTCGAGGAGCCGGGGGTCGACGAGGTCGAGTCGGCGCCGATGCTCCCGTCGACGAACTCCGCCGAAGACGTGCACGCGACGAGCGACGAGCACGCCGCGGAGGCTCGACCCGCGGTGCTCGAGGCGCCCGCGGCGTTCGAGGCGCGCGAGGGACTCGCTCCCGCGACGTCCGAGACGCACGCCGCGCAGGCGACGCACGACGCTCACGACGCTCACGACGCTCACGACGCGAGCGACACCAGCAGCGCGCACAGCGCGCAGCCCGCGCACGAGCCTCCGACGGCGCACCCTGCTCCCGACCCGCAGGCGCCGCACGCGGATCACGCTCCGTTCGACGCCGACGCTTCGAGCGCCGCGCTCGCGACGGCCGTCCCGACCTCCGCGACGGCCGCGAGCGCCACGCACGCGGCTCCTACCGTGCGGCCGGCACCCGCCCAGGCGCCGCGCGCCGCGCCCGCCGCGCGGCCGACGAGTCCGTTCCGCGCGCTCGACTGGCGCGGGCTTCCGTTCTCCGCCTTCGAGGCCTGCGGGCGGTGGGGCATCGAGCGCGTGCCCGGCCTCTCGCTGCGCATCGAAGCGGGGCGCGCGACGCTGACCCTCGAGCCCGGCGCGCCCGCGCGCGCCTGGTGCCTCGGCGGCGAGCGCGACCTCCGCCTCGCGCCCGGTTCGAGCGCCACCGTGACGCTCGAGGGTCGCGTGCTCGCGCTCGACCTCGCCGTCGAGGCGCCGCGCGCGCTCCCGGGTCGGCCAGCGTTCGACACGCTCGTTCCGCCCACGCCCGCGCTACCCGAGGTCGCCGAACCCGAGCCCGAAGCCGACGCGCCCACCGCGACGGCGCCGGCCGAGGCCGCGACGCCCGCGCCGTCCTCGCACGCGGTGCTCCAGGTGCCCCCTTTGCCCCCGGTGTCCTCGGAGCACGACGCGCAACTATGGCGCGGGCTCGAGCGCGACGCGCTCGACGCCGCCGGCCGCTGGGCGCTGGAGCGCGCGCCGGAGCTCACCATCGAGCCCCAGGCCGACGGCCGTCTGCGCGTGCGCCTCGACGCGACGTCGGCGCGCTCGCGCTGGTGTCTCGGGCCGCAGAAGGACGTCGAGCTCCGCCCGGGCGCCACGGTCGTGCTGCTCGACGACGGCGGGATCGGAGGCTACCTCGGGACGATCCAGGTGCAGGCCGCGACGCCCGGCCGGCCGGCGTTCACGCGCTGACGGGTGCGCCCTCGGCGCGCGGCGGCGAGGCGCCGCGGTGCGTGCGGAAGTACCACGCGGCGTACAGGTAGTGCGTCACGCACCAGAACATCGTGATCGAGAGGCCCCAGGCGACGCCCGTCTCGGGCCAGGTGCGCGCGAGGTGCCACACGACGAACCCGTTCACGACGATGCCGATCATCGAGAGAATCATCGCGACGCGCAGCGTGTTCGTGACGAGGTAGAACGTGTCGTTCGCGATCGAGAACGACAGCGCGATCAAGCCCGGCGTCAGGATCAAGCTCACGATCCACATCGGGTGGCGGTACTCGGGCGGGAACAGGAGCTGGAGCGCGATCGGGAGCGCGGCGAGCGAGACGAGCAGGCCCGCCGAGATGATTGCGCCCGAGTAGAGGCTCGCCTTCACGAACGTGGCGCGGAAGCGTTCGCGGTCCTGCACGCCGGCGAGCTCGGAGAGGCGCGGCAGCATCGTGCGGCTGATGCCCTGCATGAGCATCATCGGCACGTTCATCACGCGCTGCGCGAGGCGCACGTACGCGACCCACTCGCTCGAGCCGTAGCGCTGCAGGAACAGCGTGGGGAGCACCTGCACGCCGACGGCGTCGATCGAGCGGCACAGGCCTAGCTTCAGCCCGAGCGGCAGACCGCGCAGGAGCGGCACGTCGCGGAACTGCGCCAGGATCTCGCGCGGGGAGGGGAGGAGCTCTTCGCGCCCGCCGCGCGCGCCGCGGTACTGCTCGATCGCGAGCAGCGAACCCAGCGCCGACGCGAGCACCATCCCGGCGATCGGGCCCTCCGGCGAGTCGGTCACGACCGCGAACGCGATCACGAGGAACACGCGGATCGCCTCCTGCGCGCTCTCGGTGCGTGCAAAGGGCAGCATCGTGCGCGTGCCCTGCATCGCGGCGCACAAAACGACGCGCGGGATCTCGAGCAGGGGCGTGAGCGTCAGCCAGAACGCCCAGCGCGCGGTCGCGTGCGCCGTCTCCGGGTCGTCCGGCGAGACGAGGTCCGCGATCCACGGCAGCAGGAACCAGCCGAGCACGACGAGCACCGCGCCGATCGCGAGGTACGCCTTCGCGAGGAACGCGAGCCACGCCGCCGCCTTGTCGCGCAACCCGCGCGCGCTCGCCGCGGCGACCTGGCTGACCGTCGCGCCGACGACGCCCTGGTTCAACAGGAACCAGAGCAGCGAGTAGAGCGTGACGGCGACGTAGTACTGGCCCTGTTCGCGCGCGCCGAGGACGTGCGCGAGCAGCACGGCGCTCGCGAGGTTCCCGGCCGACACGAACAGCGAGCCCACCTGCAGCGTCGCCGTGTCGCGCACGAACTTGTGCTCGAGGAAGCGGCGCAGGTTCATGGCGTTCGCCGGTGTTTCACGCCGGCCGGGTCCGGCCGCGCGGGAGGAAGAGGAAGTCCTGGACGTCCTGCATCCCGGTCAGGTCGACGCGCTCGTACCCGAGCTGGTACAGGCGCTCGATCACGGCTACTTGCGCGTCCCAGTCGTGATGGATGTGCGGCGCGAGCAGCTCCGCGAGGATCACGGGCTTCGGCTCGCAGCGCTCGAGGAAGCCGAACATCCCGCGCAGGACGCGGTAGTCGAAGCCCTCCGTGTCGCTCTTCACGAAGTCGACGCGGTCGATGCCGTGCTCCTTCGCGTAGTCGTCGAAGACGCGGCAGCGCACTTCCTCGGGCCGGAAGTCCATGCGCGTCTCGCGGCGGCGCATCAGCTCCTCGGTGAGCAGGTTGCCGCCCGGGTTGTGCTTCGGCTTCCAGATCGTCATCGGCGCGTCGACGTCGCCGAGCGCGAGGTGCTCGACGTGGATCGACCGCGCGCCGGCGAACCGCGCGCGGCAGGCCGCGTGGTGCGCCGCGACGGGCTCGAAGAGCCACGCCTCGAGGTCGGGCCGCTCCTTGCGCACGAGCTCCGTGTAGACGCCGATGTTCGCCCCGACGTCGACGAGCCGCGCGTTCTGCTTCGGGAGCCAGCGCACCGTGTGCTCGACGGACTCCGCGACGACGCGGCGCAGACGCGCCTCCCACTCGGCGTCGGTGGGGCCCTTCGCGAACCACTTGTAGCGGAGGAGCCGCGCGCGGGCGACCAGGCGGGAGAGGAGGGGCTCGCGCGTGTCCATGCGATGGGCCTAGGCGCGGGCGCTCACGCGCGCGCGGTCGGAGGAACGATTGAACGCGGCCTCCGGGAGCGGGTCAAGCGCGCGCTCCCGGCGGGGCGGTCAGCGCCGCGCGTACTCGTCCGTCTCGGCGAGCTCGCGCAGGAGGTGCGTCAGGCTCGCGGAGGCGAGCTGCGGCTCGACCGTGAGCTCACCCGTGCACGCCGTGCCCGAGATGCGGACGCTCGCGACGCGTGTTCCTGCGCGCCAGCCGGCGGCGAGCTCGTGGACGTCGTCGGACACGAGCCAGCTCTCACCGAGCCGGATCCCGTCCTCCTGCGCCGCGTGGTAGAAGACGCCGGTGTTCGGGAACTCGAACACGGAGTCGCGCTTGTGCCGGCCCTTGCCGTCCGCGCTGTCCAGGCACACGTAGTTGCGCAGGATGCGGAGGCCCTGGCCGGCGAGATGGGCGAGCAGGGCGCGTTCGAAAGTCTGCCACTGTTCGTCCGTGGCGCGGCCGTGAGCCACGGCTGGCTCGTTGCCGACCAGGTACACGTTCCAGGCGAGGTGCTGGATCCGGAACAGCGCGTCGACCGCGCCGGGCGTGAAGAGGCTCGGCGTGAACTCGGGCAGGCGCGCTCGGTCCGGGAGCTGGAGCAGGGCGCTCGAGCGACCGACGAACAGCCCGCGGCGAGGCGCGCCGGTGCCGGGGAGGGGGGGGAGGAGATGGCGGGATCGGGGCTGGGATCGGTCGCGGGAGTGCATGGGGGTCTCTCGGCCGTGGGGCGAGCTGGTTTTCGGCATCCGGCGCGCGCGCTTGAGCCTCGACTCGGATTGCTGCGCAGCTTCGCGAGGAATCCACGTGCGATGTGGAACGCATGGTTGTGCGACCGATAGGAAGAGCACGGAATAGACTTCGACACGGGAACGCGAGGCCGGTTCGAGGCCTCCACCCGAAGGTCTTTCCGGTCCGTGACCAACTCCCTCCGCATCGCCCTCGTCGTCAACCCCTTCACCTTGCGCCGCAAGGGAGGCGAGCACGCGCCGGAGCTCGCGCGCGAGCTCTTGAACCTCGGTCACACCGTGCGCGGCTTCGGTCCGCCGTCCGACGCGATCCCGCGCTCGGGGCCGGTCGAGGGCGAGCCCGTCGAAGAGCCGCTGGGCCTCGCGGGGTTCGCGCCGGACGTCGTGCTCGCGTACGACGTGCTCTCCCCCGCGGCGTGGCTCGGCGCGCGTGCGGCCCGCAAGCTCGGCGTGCCGCTCGTCCTCGTCGAGACCGGGACGCGCAGCGACCAGCGCGATTGGCGCTCGAGCCTCTACCTGCCCGTCGCGGAGGCGCTGTGGGGGCCGTACATCCGCCGCACGGCCTCGCTCGTGGTCGCGCTCGACCCGATCGCGCGCGAGCGCGCCCGTCGGCGCGGTTTCGCCGACTCCCGCATCACCATCCTGCCCTCTGGGATCGACCTGAACCTCTACCGGCCCGGTCTGACGAGCGGCGTCATCCTGCGCCACCACATCCGTGGCCGCATTCTGCTCTACATCGGGCAGATCACGAGCGAGCGCGGCCTCTCCGTCCTGATCGACTCGTTCGCGGCGACGGTCGGGCAGCGGAGCGACTGGACGCTCGTGTTCGCGGGCGACGGTCCCGCCCAGCGCGAGCTGCGCGCGCGCATCGACCGCCTCGGCATCGGCTCGCTCGTCCACTGGCTAGGCCGCCCGCGCGAGGAAGAACTTTCCGGGCTGATGAGCGCGAGCACGCTGCTCGCCGTGCCGGCGCTCGACGACTCCGTGCGCGGACAGCACATCCCGCGCGCGATGGCGTGTGGCCTGCCGGTGATCGCGTCCGAGAAGCCCGCGCTCGCGCACCTCGTCGTCCACGAGCGGACCGGCCTCGTGGCCCCCGCGGGGGACCTCGCGGCGTGGACCGAGGCCCTGCGGCGCGCGTCGACGTCGCCCGACGCCCGTCGACGCTGGGGACAGCTCGCACGCGAGCACGCGGAGCGCGAGCTCGCGTGGACGCACGTCGCGCGGCGCTTCGAGGAGCTCTGCCTGACGGCCATCGCGGCCCAGCGCGCGCACCGCGAGGCGCCGGCCGCCAAGGCTTCCTGACGGCGCGGGCGGTCCCCGGCGGCGCGGCGTCGGAGCCGGGTGCGCGGTAGCCCGGCGCGAAGCAGCCGAGCCCGATGCAGCCGGGCGCGCACGGGGCGCCGAAACGCGACCGGACCGCGCGGGCGGTCCGGTGCTTTCGACAGAGACAGACGGGCGGGCTACTTGTCCGTCGCCTTGCGCAGCTCTTCCTTGAGGAAGGCCATGTCGGACGCGTACTGCTTGATCGCGTTGCGCGTCGCGTCGTCGATCTTCGAGAAGGCGGCGCCGACCTTGACGCTGTCGGAGCGCTCGTCGAGCTCGCGGATGACGCAGGTCGCCTCGACCCAGCCGCGCTTGTACATCGGCATCTGGAACTTGACCTTCCACTCGGTGCCGATCGCGAGGAGCTGGCCCATCGCGAAGGGCGAGAGCCCGGTCGTGCCGCCGCCCCAGGTGAAGCGGATCCCGTTCGGGTCGAGCGCGGCCATGCGCCCGCTGCCACTCCAACCGACCTCGGGCTTGTCCTTGGACAGCGGCGCCTTCACGGTCTGCTTGGACTGGCTGAGGAAGTGCTCGAGACGCGAGAGGTCGATCGGCGAAAAGAGCACCGTCGACTCGCCCTGGGCGAGGTCGCCCTCGCTCTTGCTCTCGACCTTCGTGTCGCGGACGACGGCGGCCTGCGCGTCCTCTTCCGAGTCGAAGATCGGCACGGCGCGGTCGAGGCCGATCTTCTCCAGGATGTCCCGGCAGAACGGCGAAGGCCGGCTGATCACGAGCCGACCGCCCTGCTTCGAGGCCTCCTTGCTCGCCTTGATGATCGCGCCCAGCGCCGTCGAGTTGATGAACTTGACGAAGCGCAGGTCGAGCACCAGGCGGTGCATGCCCGTCTTGGCGAGCGCGCTGACTTCCTGCTGCAGCGCGGGCACGTAGAAGGTGTCGAATTCGCCTCGCAGGTAGAGGACGGCGTGGTCGTCGCGGGGTTCGACCGTGATGTGCATGCGATTCTCTCGGGGTGAAGGGCTCGGGCGCGGGCCGGAAGAAGCGCGGACAGTCTGCGCTGAAAGGTCGTCCCGGGGCAAGGATTTTGTCCGTCCGCGGGGCCTTGCCCGGTAGACTCAGGCCCCATGTTCTTCCGCAAGAAGAATCCGCCGCCGCCTCCGCCGCCGCCCCCCGAACCCGCCCCGTCCGACGGGAATTCCAGCCAGTTCTGGAGTGGCGACACGAACGTCGACCGCCGTCGTTTCGAGGCCCTCCTATCGTCGAACCAGGAGCTCTCCCAGACCCTCGACCTCGACATCCTGCTCCCGCAGATCGTCGACATCTCGGTCAAGAACACCGGCGCCGAGCGCGGGTTCCTGATCCTCCGGGACGAGAAGGGCGACCTCGTGGTCCGCGTCGCGCGCCAGCGCGGGGCGAAGCCAGTTCAGGGCGAGGTGCGCTTCGCCCGCACGGTCGTGCGGCGCGTCCTCGAGACCCGCGAGCCCGTGCGCGCGACGGTCAACTCGGACTCGGAAGCGCTCGACCTCGGCACGTCCGTCTTCGACCTGAAGCTGCGCGCGGTGATGTCCGTGCCGCTCGTCGAACGCGACGCCGAGGGCAAGGAGAAGGTCGACGGCGTGCTGTACGTCGACTCGAAGGCCGCCACGCGCGAGTTCAAGCCCGAGGACCTCACGCTCTTCAACGCGCTGTCGCAGAACATCTCGGTCGCGCTCGCCCGCGCTCGCGACCACCAGTCGCAGCTCGAGAAGGCGCGCCAGGACGAGGAGATGCGCGTCGCGAGCGAGATCCAGAAGGGTCTCATGCCGACGATCCCCGAGGACCTGCCGGACTACGACGTGTTCGGCTGGTACCGCCCGGCGGAGCGCACGACCGGCGACTTCTACGAGGTCGTGCTCACGAAGCAGGGCCGGCTCGGCGTGGCGCTCGGCGACGCGACGGGGCACGGCATCGGTCCCGCGCTGATCACGGCGACGGCGCAAGCGCAGCTGCGCGCGTACATGCGCATGATGGCCGATCCGGGACAGGTCGTGACGCTCGTGAACCAGGACCTCGCTCCGCGCATGGACGACAGCCTGTTCCTCACGCTGTTCCTCGCGATGTTCGGCCCCGACGGGAGCCTCTCGACGGTCAACGCGGGCCAGACGCCGCCGATGCTGTGGCGGGCGAGCACGCGCACGATCGAGACGCTGCGCGCGGACGGACCGGCGCTCGGCATGATGGACGACTTCGAGTACGTCACGGGGCGCCAGATCCAGCTCGACCCCGGCGACGTCCTGCTCGTCGTCACGGACGGTTTCGTCGAGGCGCGCTCGCAGAAGGACTCGAACGAGCTCTTCCGCGAGGAGGGCGTGCGGAAGGTGCTCGAGACCGAAGCCGCGAAGGGCGCCTCGTCGCGCGTGATCACCGAGGCGCTCGTCCACGCGGCGCTCGAGTTCGCGGGTGGCCGGCGCGAGGACGACATGACCGTGGTGACGGTGCGTCGGCGCGTCTGAACGCGGGGGTCCAACCATGACGGCGAACGAAGCGCGCGGAGGGAGCCTCTGCGTCCGGAACGCGACGAGCTACCCGCCGGGCCCCGGGGCTCGGCGTCTCGAGGTGCGCGTCGAGCGCGGCGTGATCGCGGAGGTCGGCCCGTCGGTCGACCCGCGCGGCGCGCCGGTCGTCGACGCGGGCGGGCTGACGCTCATCCCGGGCTTGATCGACGTGCACGTGCACTTCCGCGACCCGGGCCTCGAGCACAAGGAAGGTTGGGACCACGGCTCCGCGGGGGCGCTCCACGGCGGCGTGACGTCGGTCGTCGAGGTGCAGAACAACCCGCCGCTCTCGATCTCGGTCGAAGCGCTCCGCGCGCGCATCGCGCACGTCCAGTCGCGCTCGCGCGTCGACTTCGGGTGCCTCGCGAACCTCTTGCCCGATTCGGTGCCGGAGCTCGCGGGCATGGCGCCGCTGACGCCGGCCTTCAAGTGCTTCCTCGGCGGCTCGACGGGCCTCGGCGGACAGACGGACCGGAACACGTTGCGCGAGCTCTTCGCCGCCGCCGCGCGCGCGGGCCGCATGATCGTCGCGCACTGCGAGGACGAGGACCTCCTGCGCGCGGGCAAGAAGGCCTTCCCCGACGCGACGGCGAACGAACACCACCTCGTGCGCTCGACCGAGGCCGAGGTCGAGTCCGTGCGCACGTCGATCCAGCTCGTGCGCGAGACCGGCGCCGAGCTGCACGTCTTCCATCTCTCGACCGCCGAGGGCGCCGAGCTCGTGCGCGCGGCGCGCAAGGAGGGCGTGCGCGTCTCGTGCAGCACGGCGCCGCACTACTTGTTGCTCTCGTGCGAGGACGCGCCGCGCCTCGGCAACCTGCTCAAGGTCAACCCTTCGATCAAGACGCCCGGCGACGCGCGCGGCCTCGTCGCGGCGCTCGCGGACGGGACGTGCGACGCGATCGGCACGGACCACGCGCCGCACCCGCTCGACGAGAAGCAGCGCGCGTACGCGCACGCGCCGTCGGGGATGCCGTCGGTCGACCTCCTGTGGCCGCTCACGTGGGAGCTCGTGCGCCGCGGGCTGCTCGACGCGAGCACGGCGCTCGATTCGGTGACGCTGCGCGCCGCGCGCTCGCTCCATTTGCCGCGCAAGGGCGCGCTCGCGGTGGGCTTCGACGGCGACCTCGTGCTGTTCGATGCCCGCGCCACGCGCAAGGTCGAGGGCGCGAAGCTCCCTTCGCGTTCGAAGTGGTCCGCGTTCGAGGGCCTCGAGCTCGCGGGCTTCCCCGAGTTCGTCGTGCGCCGCGGCGAGGTCGCGTGGGGCGACGGCCGCGTGCAGTGCGCGGCCGGCGGGCTGCCGCTCGACCTGGAACCGCCGCAGCCTTCGGCACGGTGACGCCGGAGGCGCGCGTGGCCGATCCGCTCGCCCTCCCGTTCTTCTCCCGCGTCGCGCTCGGCGCCGACTACGGCGCGCGCCTCGAGCGCTTCACCGCCGTGGTCGGCGCGGAGCTCGCGCGGCGCGAAGGCGGCGGGCGGAGCGCGCTCGACGGCCACGGCCTCGAGTTCACGGGCCATCGTCCGTACCGCGCCGGCGACGACCCGCGCTCGATCGACTGGAGCGTCACCGCGCGCTCCGATCGGCCGTTCGTGCGCCTCTCGCGGCGCGACGCGCGCGAGCGCTGGCGCATCGCCGTCGACACGAGCGCGTCGATGGGCGTCGGGCCGCCCGGTAAGCTCCAGCGCGCGGCGGAGGTCGCGGGAGCGTTCGTACTGCTCGGGGTGCGGCGCGGCGCGGAGGTGGAGCTCGCGGCGCGCGGCCGTCCTCTCGCGCGCTTCCACCGGCGCGTGTCCGGGACGCTGGCGCGGCTCGTGACCGAGCTCGAGGCGTGGACGACGGACGCGCCGGGCGCATCCGGTCCGCGCAGCGATGGCGCGGCCGGCGCGTTCGATCCCGGCGGCGCGCTGCGCGGCGTCGCGCGCTTCGTGTGGCTCGGCGACCCGTTCGCGTCGGCGCCGCGCGCGTTCTTCGAGGCGTGCGAGCGCGTCCCCGCGCGGCACGTGCTCCACCTGTGCGCGCCGCACGAGCTCGTCGCGCCCGCCGCGGGCGCGATCGAGTGGCGCGACGCGGAGTCGGAGCGCGCGCTCGCGATCGCGCTCGACGCCGGAGCGCGCGGAGCCTACGCGCGCGAGCTGGAAGCGCGCATCGCGGACTGGAGCGACGCCGCGCGCCGGCACGGAGCGCGCCATGCGTGCGCGTCGAGCGCGCGACCGTTCGAGGACCTCGCGCGCGCGGCGCTGGGGGCGTGATGGAGTCCCTCGGCTTCGAGTTCGCGCGGCCCTGGGCCCTCGTCCTGCTCGCCCTCCCGCTCGCGCTGCTCGTCGTCGCGCGGCTCGTCGATCGTCCGCCGGCCTGGTACACGGGCGCGTTCGAGCTGTGGCTGCGCGTCGCGCGCACGCGCCCCGACGACGCGCGTGCGCAGAAGCGGCGCGTGCCGCCGCCCTTGTGGCCCTTCGCGCTCGGGCTCGCGTGCGCGGCGCTCGCGGCCGCCGGTCCGCGGCCGGGCGGGAGCGGCGCGGGAGCCTGGCGCGTGATCGTCGATCGATCGCCCTCGATGTACCTCCCGGCGAGCACGGACGCGGGCGCCCCGACGCGCCTCGAGCGCGCAGCAAAGCTCCTCGAAGAGCTCCTCGCCGGGTCCGAGCTCGAGTGGCTCGACCCGGGCGACGACGCGCCGGTGCCGCAGCGCTCGCGCGCGATGCCGGCGGCGTGGCGCTCGCCGCCCGAGTTCACCCGCGGCGAGCTCGACTGGAGCGCGCACGATGCCGCCGGTGTCGTGTGGCTGACGGACCGGTTCCCCGCGATCGCGCCCGCGCGCGCGAGCGTCGCCGCGAGCGGCGGCGTCGCGCTCCCGGGCCTCGTCGGCGTGCGCGGCGGCACCGGGCTCGCGTGGGACGGCGAGCGCATCCGCGAGACGACCACCGGCGTCGAGCCCGCGTGCGTCGAGTGCGCTCCGCCGCTCGCCCGGGCCTGGTCCGAGCTCGTCCTCGTCTGGGCGCGCGCGAGAGAGCTCGCGACGTGCGCCGCGCCCGCGGCGCGCGCGGAGCTCAGAATCGCGTTCGTCGCCGACGCGGCTGCTCCGGCGCGGACCCTCGCGTTCGGCCGCGACGGATGGCGCGCGCACGGTGACGTGCGCGGAGCGGTTCCGGGGCGCGACGCACGCGGGCCGCTCGCGGCCTGGCTCGTCGCGGAGGACGGGACAGTGCTCGTCGCGGTCGGCCCCGGACGTGTCGCGACGGTGCTCCCGCCCGACCTCGTGCTCGACGAAGGCGAGGAAGCGTTCGCCGTCTCGTTCGCGCGCCTCTTCGACGCGTGCCTGCAACCCGCGCGCGGCGTCGTCGCGCTCGCGGAGCGTTCCGCGGCGGGGGAGGCGTGCTTTCTCGCGGGCGCGCCGCCGGGACCTCGACGGTCCCACGCGCGCAGCCGCCGCGCGTGCCGCGAGCGCGCTGGCCCTCGCAGCGCTCGCGCTGGTGCTCGGCGCGCTCCTGTGGACGTCCGCGGGCCATCGCGGCGGTGACGCGGCGGGCGCCAGCGGGTAGCTTCTCGCCGTGCTCGCCGTCGCGCACTACTTCGCGTCCTTCGTGCTGCTCGCCGCGGCGGGCCACGCGGTCGCGTCGACGGCGTCCCTCGGCGGCGGCGAAGACGCCGCGGCGCTCGCTCCCGGGCGCCCCGTCGCGAGCGACGTGCTCGCGCTGGGCGCCGTCGCCCCGGCGATCACGTTCACGGACACGCGCTGGCTGCCGCGCACGCTCGACGACTTCGGCGCGAAGAAGGCCTTCGTGCTCGTCTTCACGACGCTCGACTGCCCCGTCGCGCAGCGCGTCTTGCCGCGCCTCGCGGAGCTCGAGCCCGCGTTTCGCGCGCGCGGCGTGCAGTTCCTCGCGATCGACGTGGGCCCCGACGACGAGCTCGTCGAGGTCGCGGCGCGCGCGGTCGACCAGGGGCTCGCGTTCCCCGTCGCGCGCGACTTCGACGGCAGCGTCGTGCGCGCGCTCGGACCGACGCGCACGCCGGAGGTCCTCGTGCTCGACGAGGAACGCCGGCTCGTCTACCGCGGACGCGTCGACGCGCGGGAGCGGCTCGCGGGCACCGCGGCCGCGGAAGTGCGCGCGGACCTCGCCGAGGCGCTTGAGGACGTGCTCGCGGGGCGCGCCGTCCGCGTCGCGACCACGCCCGTCGACGGATGCCGCATCACGCCGCCGCGCGCGAAGGCGGCGAAGGGGCCGCCGCCCGCGTGGAGCGACGGCGTGCGCGAGCTCGTGCAGGAGCGCTGCGCCGTCTGCCACGCGCGCGGGAAGAGCGCGCCGTTTCCGCTCGAGACGTGGGAGGACGCGTCGGCGAAGGCCGCGATGATCGCGGAGGTCGTCGAACAGGGCCGCATGCCGCCGTGGTTCGCGAGCCGTGCGAGCGGACCGTTCGCGACCGAGCGGCGCCTCTCCGCGGTCGAGCGCGCCGCGCTCGTCGCGTGGGCCGAGGGCGGCGCGCCGCGCGGCGACGCTCCGGCGGAGCCCGAGCCCGCGCCCGCCGACGGCAGCGCCTGGCGCATCGGCGCGCCCGATCTCGTGCTCACGGTGCCCGCGCTGACGAAGCTCCCGGCGCACGGGCTCGTCCCGTACAAGTACCTGATCCTGCCACACGTGTTCGCCGCGGACACGTGGGTCGAGGCGGTCGAGATCCGGCCGTCGAACCGCCGCGTCGTGCACCACGCGAACCTCGCGTGGTACCAGCTCGGCGGCGAGTTCCGCACCGAGAACTTCATCACGGGCGAGGTGCCCGGCGGCGACGCGATGGAGCTCGGCCCCGGCACCGCGTTCTGCATCCCGAAGGGGTCCGTGCTCGGGCTCCAGGTGCACTACGTGACGACGGGCGTCGAGGAAGCGGACCGCATCTCCGTCGCGTTCCGCTTCCCGCGCGCGAAGGTCGAGAAACGCCTGCGTCACCTCGCGGTGTCGACGTCGCGCCTCGCGATCCCGCCCTTCGAGCCCGCGCACCGCGTGCAGGCCGAGCGCGCGCTCGACGTCGACGCGGACGGCGTCGGGATGTTCGTGCACATGCACTACCGCGGGCGCGACATGCGCTTCGAGGCGCTGGAACCCGGGAAGGACACGCGCACGCTCCTGCTCGTGCCGAACTACCACTTCGACTGGCAGATCGCGTACGCGTGGTCGCGTGGAGCCGTCTCGTTCCCGAAGGGCACGACGATTCGCTGCACGGCGCACTACGACAACTCGGCCTTCAACCCGTTCAACCCCGACCCGGCGCGCGAGGTGCGCTTCGGCGAGGAGACGACGGACGAGATGCTCTTCGGCTTCTTCTTCTACACGGCGCGCGACGAGCGGCTCGGGCTCGAGATCGACCCGGCGACGGGCGCCCGCCGCGCGCATTGACCCGACAGGAACCTGCCATGGACGCCTTCACTCCTCGGCGCGAGGACCGCTTCACCTTCGGACTCTGGACCGTCGGCAACCCCGGCCGCGATCCCTTCGGCGAGCCCGTGCGCGCCGTGCAGAAGCCGACGCGCATCGTCGAGAAGCTCGCGCAGTGCGGCGCCTACGGCGTCAACCTGCACGACGACGACCTCGTGCCGTTCGGCTCTTCCGCGGCGCAGCGCGACGCCATCGTGCGCGACTTCAAGGCCGCGCTCGAAGCGCACGGGCTCGTCGTTCCGATGGCGACGACGAACCTCTTCTCGCAACCCGTCTTCAAGGACGGCGCGTTCACGTCGAACGACCCCGGGGTGCGTGCGTTCGCGCTGCAGAAGACGATGAAGGCGATCGACCTCGGCGTCGAGCTCGGCGCGAAGGCCTACGTCTTCTGGGGCGGACGCGAGGGCACCGAGGCCGACGCGTGCCGCGACCCGCGGGCCGCCATCGCGCGCATGCGCGAGGCGATGGACTTCCTGTGCGCGTATGTGAAGGACCAGCGGTACGACCTCGTGTTCGCGCTCGAGGCGAAGCCGAACGAGCCGCGCGGCGACATGTACTTCCCGACGACGGGGCACATGCTCCACTTCATCTCGACCCTGCAGCACGCCGCGATGGTGGGGGTGAACCCCGAGGTCGCGCACGAGACGATGTCCGGGCTCTCGTTCGTGCACGCGGTTGCGCAGTCGATGGAGTGCGGGAAGCTCTTCCACATCGACCTGAACGGCCAGAAGATCGGGCGCTACGACCAGGACCTGCGCTTCGGATCGGAGGACCTGAAGCAGGCGTTCCTGCTCGTGCGCCTGCTCGAGGGCACCGACCCCGACGCGGCGAAGGCCCCGCGCGGCGCGCACCCGGCGCGGCAGGCGCGCTACACGGGCCCGCTGCACTTCGACAGCCATGCGTACCGCACGGAGGACGACGAAGGCGTGTGGGCGTTCGCCGTGGGCTCGATGCGCACGTACAAGCTGCTCCACGCGCGCGCGAAGGCCTTCGACGCCGACCCCGAGGTGCGCGCGCTGATCGCCGAGCGCCGCGACGCGGCGCTCGACCCCTTGTGCGCGCGCTACACGAGCGAGAACGCCCGCGCGCTGCGCGCGGCGCCGATCGACCCCGTCGCGCTCGCGCAGCGCGGGCTCGCGTGGGAGCGCCTCGACCAGCTGCTCGTCGAGCACCTGCTCGGCGTCCGCGGGTGACGCTCACATGGCGGTGAAAGGCGAGCTCTTCCTCGGCCTCGACGTCGGGACGCAGGGCACGAAGGCGCTGCTCGTCGACGCCGACAAGCGCGCCGTCGTCGCGCGCGCGTCCTTCGCGTACGGGCTGATCGAGGGCCTTCCGCCCGGAGCGGCGGAGCAGCACCCGCACACCTGGATCGAAGCGATCGTCGCGGTCGTCGGGCAGGTGTTCCGCCGGCGCGAGGGCGCGAAGCGGCGTCTCGCGGCCATCGCGGTCTCTGGACAGCAGCACGGGTGCGTCCTGCTCGACGCGCGCGGCAGCGTGTTGCGCCCCGCGAAGCTCTGGTGCGACACGAGCACCGCGGCCGAGGCGCGTGAGCTCTCCGAACGCCTCGGACGGCGCGTGCCCGCGGGCTTCACCGCGTCCAAGGTGCTGTGGACGAAGCGGCGCGAGCCCGAGCTCTGGCGCCACGTCGCGCGCGTGATGCTCCCGCACGACTACGTGAACTTCGCGCTGACGGGCGAGCACGCCGCCGAGTGCGGTGACGCGTCGGGCACCGGCTGGTTCGACGCCGAAGCGCGCGCGTACGACTCGTTCGCGCTCGACGCGATCGACGCGCGGCTCTGCCGGTGCATCGCGCCGCTCGCGGCCCCCGACGCGATCGTCGGCACCGTGTCGATCGAGGCCGCAGAGCGGTTCGGCTTGCCGCGCGGCGTGCCCGTCGCGTGCGGCAGCGGCGACAACATGCTCTCCGCGTTCGGCGCGGGCGCGGTCGAGCCGGGCATCGGCGTCTTGTCCCTCGGCACGTCCGCGACGATCTCGGCGCCGTCCTCGTCCTACATCGCCGACCCCGCGGGGCTCGTGGCACCCTTCTCCGACGCGACGGGGCAGTGGCTGCCGCTCTTGTGCGTCATGAACGCGACGGGCGTGCTCGAAGAGCTCCGTGCCGCGTTCGGCATGGACCACGCGCGGCTCACGGAGCTCGCGCGCGCGGTCGAGCCGGGCGCGCGCGGCGTGCTCTTCGCGCCGTACCTCGTCGGCGAGCGCGTGCCCGACCTGCCGAACGCGCGCGGTGTGGGCCTCGACGGGCTGGCGCCCGGTTCGTTCGCGCCGGGCGTCCTGTACCGCGCGGCGCTCGAGGGCGTCGCGCTCAACCTCGCGTGGGGTCTCGAGCGCATGCGCGCGCTCGGGCTCGAGCTCGGCACGCTGCGCGTCGCGGGCGGAGCGGCGAAGAACGAGCTGTGGCTCGAGATCCTCGCCAACGCGCTCGACGCGCGCATCGAGCGGCTCGAGGAAGCGGAGACCGCGGCGCTCGGGGCCGCGCTGCAGGCCGCGTGGGCCGTGCGCCGGGCGCGCGGCGAGAAGAGCGATCCGCGCGGGCTCGCGCGCCTGCTCGTGCGCCGGAAGGGCGAGGTCCTGCGCCCGCGCGCGGAGCTCGTCCGCACGTACCGCCACGCGCGGCTGCGCTACACGACGCTCGTGTCGACGCGCTTCAACCTACCGCGCTGAGAGCGTGGCGCTCACTGCGGGTCCTTCGGCTTCGGCGGACCGTCGGGTCGCGGCGGCTCGCCCTCGCCCGGCTTCGGCTTCTCCTTCTCGCCGTCGCCGTCGAGGTCGATCCACGGGTCGTCGTAGCCGATCTCCTTCGCGAGCGCCTTCAGGCGCTCGGCCTCGGCCTTGTCGCTCCGCTCGAGCGCGTCGGCGAGGTCGAAGTAGAACTTGCCGCTCAACGGGTCGATCGCGAGCGCCTGCTTCATCGCGTCGATCGCCTCGGAGGTCTTCCCTTCCGTCCGGTAGAGCTCCGCGAGCTCGCTGTACACGAGCGCGTTCTTCGAGCCCTTCTCGATCGCCTCCTTGAAGAGCCGCGTCGCGCGGAGCTTCCGCCCCGTCTCCTTCGCCTTGAACGCCGCCTTCTCGAGCCCGGTGGTCGTGACGAGCGTCAGCTTCTCGTCGATGTAGTCGTGCCACTCCTTCTCGAGCTTGCGCAGCGCGGGCGCGTCCTTGATCCCGAGCTCGCTCATGAAGACGGTCAGCACGTCGTCCTGCTTGATCGTCGTCATGCCCGCGGGGCCGGACTCCTTCAGGACGCCCTTCGCGTTCGGGAGCGAGAGGAAGAACTTGACGAACTTGTCCTTGTACGCGGGCGTGTTCATCAAGAAGTGGACGAGCGTCCAACCCCACGTGTAGTGCTCGTACGCGCCCTCCTTCGTGACGAGCTTCGAGAGCTCCATGCGGTTGCCGCCCGCGATGTCCGTCTGCACCTCGCAGAGCCGGCCCTCCTGCACGAGGCCGACCGTGAGCTTCTTCTTCTCCGGATCCCACGCGGACGCGCCGTAGTACTCGGCGAGCGACTCGCCGGGGAAGTGCGGGTACGCGAAGCGCTGGTCGATCAGCTGCTGCAGGTAGTGGTTCGCTTCGTGGAACATCACGTCCTCCGTGAGCGCGGGATCCAGTCGCTCGTAGAAGATGTTCAGGTCCCACGGCTTCACGAAGCGGAAGTAGCCGAGCACGCCCTGCGGGACGCCGCCGATCTGGTGGAAGCTCTCCTCGTCGACGTAGAAGCAGACGGGCAGGCGGTCTTCTTGCTTCGGCACCTTCAGCTTCCACGTCTTCGCGAACGCGTCGAAGTAGGCCTCCATCGCCTCGCGGTACGGATCGAAGACGTGGTCAGGGAGCGTGTGCTCGAAGCGGAACCACTTCGTCTCGACGATCGCGCGATTGCGCCACTCGCCGCGCGCCTTCATCTGCTCGAGCGACTTCTTGTGCTTCTCGACGCGCTTCGCGACGAGTTGGTCGCGCTGCGGCGGCGTGATCCACTTGCCCTCGAAGCGCACCATGCCCTTCGCGGTCTGCGCTTTCTCTTCGTCGGACTTGGGGACGAACTGCTTGTCCTCCTCGAGCACGGCGTCGTGGATCATCTCGGCGGGGACGAGGATTGTCCCGTGCTCGTACTGGACCTCGATGCCTCCGTCGACGCGGTGCATCGGCTTCTGGTCGAGGATGCGGCCGTCCTTCAGCATCAGGAGGTCGGCGGAGGCCGGGAGCGCGAGCAGGAGGCCCGCGAAGAGCGACGCGCGCATGGGGGAGCTCACTGCAGGGACTTCTCGTAGGCTTCCTTGAACTTCTTCCAGTCGTCGTCGGTCCAGCCGACGAAGGTGCGCTTGAACGTCTCCTCCAGGAGGCGCTTCTCCGCCTGTGAGAAGGTCTGGTGCTGGTCCTTGAACCACGCGTCCTCCTCCTCCTCCGTCTGCGGCTGCTTCGGCGCGTCGCCCTGGCCCGCTTCCTTCTCCTTGCGCACCTCGGCCACGACCGCCTTCAGGTTGCGCATGTACTCGGAAAACGGGTCAGCTCCCCGTCTTCTTGTTCTTCGCGGCGGCGCCGGTGACGAAGTAGCCGAAAAGCTGCGCGCTGTCCTGCTTGCGACCGAAGTCGCGGAACTCCTCGTCGCCGAGCATGAGGACTTCGCGCGGTGCGGTGAGCTTGCCCTCGCGGAGACGCTCGCGGACCTCGTCCTGGTTCCAGTAGTCCTTGCCGAACTCCGCCTGGCCGTTCTTCGCGACGTGGATGTGACCGACGAAGTGGTCGATGCCGACGGAGAGCCAGCCTGGCATCGAGAGCTGGAGGTCACGGTCGCGGTCGCGCAGCCAGATGTCCTTGACCGCGCGGTTGATCCGCTCGAGCTGATAGCTCGTCTTGCCTTCGTAGTCTTGGTAGGTGGTGATCTCGAGGTCGTTGGCGGAGAAGTAGTTGCCGCCCTTGTAGAAGCTGTTGTACTCGTCCTGGTTCGCGCAGATGCGCAGGATCGGCGCGCGGACGTACTCCTTGTCGCCGACGAACGGGAACGTCTTGTCGAGCCAGCTCCAGACCGCTTCGCATTGGTCGACGATGCTCTTCGCGAACTTCTCGTCGGCGTGGTTCATCACGAGGAAGCGGCCGATCTTCTGGAGCTTCCAGCCCGCCGGCGCGGTCTTCGTCGCCTTGTCCTGCGACTTCTGCTCCATGCTCTGCCGGCGCAGCTTGCGTTCCTCCGTCGAGAGCTTGTCGAGATCGAGCTGCGACCAGAAGTCCGTCCCGGAGGTCGAGACCTCGTGCAGCGGTCCGCCCTTGCGCGGCGTCGTCTTGAACGAGGCGAAGCAGCGCTTGAGCTCGTTCTCGAGCTTGTCGACGGCGCTCTCGAGCACCTCGAACTGCACGGCCACGTCGACGTCGGGGATGTGGTAGACGTACGTGAAGATGCGCTTCGGACCGTCCTGCGAGAGCTTCTCGACCTTGATCTCGTAGCGCGTCGCCGCGATGTCGCCGACCTTCACTTCCTTCTCGTCGGAGACGTACCAGCCGCCGCCCGAATAACGGCCCTTCAAGAAGTCCTTGTAGTCCTTGTAGGGGTTCTCGACGAAGATGCGGATCTCGGTGACGCCCGCCTCGGTCTCTTTCTTGTCGACCTTCACCTTCTCCTTCATCGCCTCGGAGACGAACGCGATGATCTGCATGTCGGGCTTGTGCTCGCTCGTCCAGCCGCCGCCCTTCTCCGTGTGGAAGTAGCTCTTGTCGGAGAGGAACTTCGCGACCATCCAGCGCTCGTCGAGGCTCAACGGGATCGCGGCCCAGGTCTTCGGATAGGAGAGCTTGATCCCGAGGCGCGTGTCGACGTGCTCTCCGGCGCCGGGGGCCGGGGACGTGAACGAGAGCGCGAATGTGGCGAGGGCCGTGAACGCGAGCGCGGTGAGCCGGGCGATCATCTCTTCCTCCGAAGGACCGGGACGGTCCGTTGGAACCCATCGTGTCGAGGCGAGTTCCGCGCGACCTGCGAGCGGGCGCGCGTCGCGCGCCGCTTCGGCGGCCGCCGATCGGAACCGCCCCGAGTCTACCGCGCCCCGGCCCGGGACGAAATCGAGCGCCATCGCCGCTCGAAGAGGACGACCGCGACCACGCCGAGCAGCACCGCGAACCACAGCGTGCACAGGCGGATCACGAGCGTCGCGGCGGCGGCCTTGGAGTGGGCGAGTTCGAGCGGGAGGCCTAGCGCCGCGTAGCGCCGCGAGAGGAGCGCCGTCATGGACGCTTCCGTGATCCCGAGACCACCGGGGAAGACGATCGCGACGGCGCCGGCGACCGCGGCGAGCGCGAAGGTGTAGACCGCGAACAGGAACGGCACGCCGCCCGGCACGAGCGCCGACGCGACGAGCCAGAACGCCGTGCACTCGAGCGCCCAGCCGAACGTGGCGAGCGCGGTCGGGAGCGGGATGCGGCTCGGCGCGAGGAGCGTGCGCGTGCTGCCGAGCGCCTCCTCGAGTTTCGGCGCGAAGCGGCGCACGACGGGGAGCCGACGCGCAATAGCGAGCGCGAACGCGCTCGCGGGGCTCCACGCGACGAAGGCGAGGAGCGCGGCGCACAAGGCGAAGGTCGCCCAGAACACCCACGCGTACTCGGGCGCCGTCGCGAGCCCGCCGATCGCGATGAGCACGAGGAAGCCGAGCAGGTCCGTGAACCGCTCCGCGACGACGATCGGCGCGCTCGTCGCGACGGGCGTCCCGTCGACGCGGCGCACGAGCCAGGACTTGAAGGCCTCGCCCATCTTCCCGGGCGACACGGTGAGCGCGAGACCCGAGAGGTGGATCAGGAAGGACGTCTTCCGGTCCAGCCGGATCCCGAGCTGGGTGCGGTAGAGCTCCCAGCGCACGAAGCGCACGGCGTAGTTCGCGAAGGAGAGCGCCATCGCCGCGGGGACGAGCGCCAACGGAAAGTCGGCCAGCGCGCGGCCGACCGAGGCCGCGTCCGCCCACAGCGCGAGCAATGCGTACGCCGCGAGGCCGAGCAAGACGCCGCCGAGGATGCGGCGCGCGACGCGGGCTCCGCCTTCCTCGTTCGCGGACGGTGCGCCGGACGCGCGCGGTTCGGGGGCGGACACGGGGCGCCATGCTAGGGAGGCCGCGTACGCACGCAAGATCGGGCTCGCGCGCGCCCGATTGGAAGGGCTCGTGCCCACGCACGCCGGTTGGGCTGGGCTCGCGCCCGTTCGCAC
The DNA here is from genome assembly GCA_016714045.1 of Planctomycetota bacterium. GTDB lineage: Bacteria > Planctomycetota > UBA1135 > UBA1135 > JADJNY01. The sequence continues at coordinate 202,282 of JADJNY010000007.1, forward strand.
CGGTGTCGGAAGGGCTCGCGCCCGCGCGAGCCGGCCGCTACGCTCACCGCTTCGATGCCGCCCGACGTCCTCCCCTGGCTCGTCCTCGCGCTCCTCGGTCTCGCCGTCGGCGTGCTCGTGCTCCTGACGCGGCTCGTGCAGCGCCTCGAGGCGATCGAGCGCCGGCTCGGCTCGTCCGAGCAGGTCGCGACGATCGCGAGCGCCGTCCAGGAGCTCGCGCGCGCCCACGCCGAGCTCGACGTGCGACGCGTGGAGCACGTCTTGATCGACATCCGCGACGGCCAGCGGCGCGTCGAAGACCGTCTGATCGGCGCACTCGAGTCGCAGGGCGGCCGGCCCGTGTCGGCGAGCGCGCTCGAGCCCGTCCACCAGGCGCTCCAGAGCACGCTGCCCGAGCGCATCGTGACGCGCCTGCTCGCGCTCGGGTACGAGCGCATCCAGTTCGTGACGCCGGTGTCCGAGGTGCAGAAGCTCTCCGCCGCGGACGGCGAGGTCGCGGTGGAGGCGCGCCGCGACGGCGCCGCGTGCAAGGGGCGCGTGCTCGTCAAGAACGGCGCCATCGCCGACCTCCAACTCCAGTCCGCCTACTCGATCTTCCCCTGAACCGCGCCCACGTCCTCTCGACCGCGAACGACTCCATGACGACGAACTCGACCTCCGCGCCCGTCACCACCATCGAACGTCTCGGGAACCACGTCGGCCAGACCGTCACGCTCCAAGGCTGGGTCTACGACAAGAGCTCGAAGGGCAAGCTGCACTTCATCAAGCTCCGCGACGGCACGGGCATCTGCCAGTGCGTCGCGTTCAAGGGCGACGTCAGCGAGGAGCTCTTCGAGAAGCTCGGGCACCTGGGGCAGGAGAGCTCGCTCGTGCTCACGGGCACGATCAAGGCCGAGCCGCGCGCGCCCGGCGGCTACGAGATGTCCGTGAAGGAGGGGCGCGTCGTGCAGCAGGTCGAGGGCTACCCGATCACGCCGAAGGAGCACGGCCCCGACTTCCTGCTCTCGAACCGCCACCTGTGGCTGCGCTCGAAGAAGCAGTGGGCGCTGATGCGCATCCGCGACGCGGTGATCACCGCGATCCGGCGCTTCTACGACGAGCGCGGCTTCGTCTGCATCGACTCGCCGATCTTCACGCCGGCCGCGTGCGAGGGGACGAGCACGCTGTTCGAGGTGCAGTACTTCGAGGACAAGGCGTACCTGACGCAGTCGGGCCAGCTCTACGCCGAGGCGTCCGCGATGGCGTTCGGCAAGGTCTACACGTTCGGTCCGACGTTCCGCGCCGAGAAGTCGAAGACGCGCCGTCACCTGACGGAGTTCTGGATGCTCGAGCCCGAGGTCGCGTTCGCGGACCTCGACGACATCATGCAGCTCGCGGAAGACATGCTCTGCTACGTCGTGAAGCAGGTGCTCGAGCGGCGCAAGCCGGAGCTGCTGGCGCTCGAGCGCGACCTCACGAAGCTCGAGTGCATCCAGGCGCCGTTCCCGCGCCTCTCCTACGACGAGGCGGCGAAGATCCTCGCGCAGCACCCCGAGTCGACCTTCAAGTACGGCGACGACTTCGGCGCGCCCGACGAAACGATCCTGTCGAAGATGTTCGACCGCCCGGTGATGGTCCACCGGTACCCGAAGGAAGTGAAGGCCTTCTACATGAAGCGCGACCCCGCGGATCCGTCGAAGGCCTTGTGCGTCGACGTGCTCGGCCCCGAAGGCGTCGGCGAGATCATCGGCGGCAGCCAGCGCGAGGAGGACCTCGACGCGCTGCAGGGTCGCATTCGCGAGCACGGTCTCCCCGAGGAAGCGTTCGCGTGGTACCTCGACCTGCGCCGCTACGGCTCGGTGCCGCACGCGGGCTTCGGGCTCGGGCTCGAGCGCACCGTTGGCTGGATCGCGGGCACGGAGCACGTGCGCGAGGCGAGCCCGTATCCGCGCATGATGTACCGCATCTATCCGTGAGCGCGGTCGCGCCCCTGGACCGCCTTACGATGCGTCGTAAAACGGTCCAGACCATTTTACGACGCATCGTAAAATGGTCCTGCGCTCCAGCGCCGCCCCGTTCCGGTTCGCGCGCGCTGCTCGCCCTCGCAGGCGGGGGAACGGGGCGAGCGCGCGCGCCGCGCTACCAGGTGAACAGCGTCCCGTTCGACGCGTTGAACGTCGCCGGCGGACAGAACGACGCTGCCGCGTTGCGGTAGTACACCGCGTAGTACGCCGTCAGTCCCGACCCGACGGGCGTGCCGCCGCGCACGGAGAGCGAGACGGTGCTCGTCGAGTCCGGGAAGACCGCCGCGCCTGCGGCCAGCGCGACGGTGCGCAGTCGGATCAACGCGCCGCCCGCGCAGCGCAGCCCGTCGCCGAACACGGTCGCGCCGACGAGGTTCACGTCGCCCTTGAGGAAGATGCAGTTGCCCGTCGCGTTCATGCCCGAACCGTCCAGGCGCGCCGTGCCGAGCAGCGCCGAGCCGCTCATCGTCAGGTGCGCGCCCGCCGCGTTGAACGAGCTCGCGCAGCCGTTGCCCGGAGCGCCGAAGTTGGAGCACGGGCACGGCGTGAACACGCTGGGGTCGAGCCCGTCGCCGGCGCAATACTCGAAGAAGTTCAGCGTCGGGACGCAGCTCACGTTCGCGAACAGCTCGAGGTGAAAGTTCGAGTACGGCCCGTCGGTGACCCCGCCGGATCCGATCGGCCCGCCGAAGAAGTGACAGCCGGCGTACGCCGGCACGCCGTCGATGCGGAACGCGTCGTCTCCGATCGCGTCCGACCCGGCTTCGCCGCCGGGGTTGGGCAGCCCGACCGCGCCGTTCGCGGGGTAGGTCGGCGCGAGCGCGCCGGCCGGGCCGTCGAAGCGCGTGCCGTCGTAGCCCGCGGCCTCTTGCATCGTCGCCGGCAACCCCTGTCTCCACCCGATGCCCGAGTGCGCGGGCCCCGCCCCGTCCGCGGGGCAGCCCGCGAGGAGCGGCCCGGCCTCGCTCGTCGAGCTCGTCGCGCTCGGGAAGCTGAACGTCCATGCGAACGCATCGTCCGTGTTCGCGGAGTACGACCCGTCACCGTCGGCGAGCATCGTGAAGCTCGCGCTCGAACCAGCGAGGTCGACGTTCAACGTCCAGCAGCCCTCGATGCCCGGCGTGGCGGCGCCGGGGAGCCCCGTCAGCAGGAACGGTCCGCCCTGCGGCGGGCCCGCGACGGGACCCGAGCAGAGCGTGCTCCACGTCTGGTGGAATGCGATCGCCATCGACGTGCTGCCGCTGACCGATTCCGAGCAGTAGGCGATCTGGAACCCGTCGATGCTGTACGAGTTCGAGCACCCGGACGCCGATCCGGGCGCGGAGCCGGCCGGGACGGCCGCGGGGTTCCACACGACGTTCGGCGAACTCGTGCTCGGGACACGTCCCGGCGCGGTCCAGGTCTCGCTCGAGAGCGTCGGGACCCAGTAGCTCGACGGGACCGTGTTGTTGTAGACGATCTCCGACCCCGCGCCCCCCGCGAGCGACTGCGCCGCGCCGCGGGTCCACTGTCCGGTCGCGAGGTGGTAGGTGCCCGCGTGGCGCGCGGGCGCCGTCCGGCTCGTGAAGCGCCGGAGCTCTTGCTTCGGCGCCTGCTGCGCGCCGGCCGATCCCGAGAGGAGGGCGCAGGCGAGGAGGAGGTAGAGCGAGGGGGCCTGAGAGCTGCGTCGAGCGGGAACCGGGCGCATGGCAGGACTCGTGATGGGGCTGGAAATCGGGGGGAGCGAAAGCCCGCACTCGCGGACCTCCCGATGCTGCTAGTGGCCCGAGCACGGCGCGTTGCAAAGACGTTCGCGAATTCTACACGGCCCGCCGACTGCGCCCCGGTCCGCGCGCCCTCAGTCCAGGTCGAGCAAGCCCATCCGGTTCCCATCGGACAGGGTCGAGGTGAGGGCGCGGTAGTCGAGCGTGCGCGCGTACAGGCTCCGCCAGGGGACCGCAGCGCGGTCGCCGATCCGGCCGAGCGCCGTGAGCGCCGCCGCACGCGTGGAAGACGCGTGCTCGGGACGGCGCAAGAGCGCGAGGAGCGGCTCCACCGCGCGGTCGTCGCCGACGAGCGCGAGCGCGGCGCAGGTCCGTTCCAGCGCGTACGCGTTGCGCTCGCGCACGACGAGCTCGACGAGCGCGGGGACGAGCTCCTCGTCCTCGAGCAGAGCGAGCCCGAGCGCGACCGAAGGCAGCTCGTGCACGCGCCGGTCCGCGGCCGCGAGGCGCGCGCGCAGCGTCGCGCGTCCTTCGGGGGCGCCGAGCAGGCCGAGCGCGCTCGCGACGTGCTCGAGCACGGAGGGATCGGCGTTCTCGGCGAGCTCCTTCGCGAGCAGCGGCAGCGCGCCGCGCACGCGGGCGAGTCCCGCGCCGATCGCGGCCGCGCCGAGCTCTTCCGGCGAGCGCGCCGTCGCGAGCGCGCGCACGAGTGCCTCCGCGCTGGCCTTCGCCGGCGGATCCTCCGGATCGCGGCCGTGCTCCAGGACCCCGAGCGCGAGCGCCGCGAACCCGCGCTCGCGTTGGTTGCCGCGCTCGAGGCGCTGGAGGAAGCGCTCGCGCGCGAGGGCGGCGGCCTCGCCGTCGGGGTCGCGCGCGCCGATGCGCGCGAGCGTCACGACGGCGAACTCGCGCGCGAGCACGTCGCCGGCGTTGGTCGCGTGGAAGAGCGCCGCGCGCACGGCGGCGTCGAGCGGCTCGTCCGTCGGCTCGGCGACGTCGCCGAGCGCGAGCAGCGCGCCCTGCACGACCTCGTTGCGCTCGTTCGGGTCGGCGGCGCGCGCGAGCAAGGTCTGCAGCACGCGCTCGCGCTCCGCGGGGTTCGTCGCGCGGCGCGCGAGCGAACGGGGCACGTGCGCGCGCAGTTCGGGGGCGAGGGCCGCGTCCGCGAGCGCGGCGAAGAGCGGCTCCAGACCACTCGCGCCCGCGGGCGCCGGCGCGGGCGCGCGGTCGGCGTACGGGACGCCGCTCACGGGTCCGCATAGACCGAGCGCGAGCACGACCGCGCTGCCGAGCTCGCGCTCCTCCGCCGCCCGAACGCGCGCGAGCGCGGCTTCGAGGTGGTGCGCGGCGTAGCGGCGGACGTCGGGGTTCGGCGTGCGCTCCGCGAGCAGGCCGAGACCGTAGGCGGCGAGCGCACGCAGGCGCGTCGGAACGGCGCGCCCGCCGAGGCGCGTCCGCGCGGTCTCCGCGTCGTCGAGCAGCAGGACGAGCTCCGGCGCCGATGCTTCGTGCCCGAGCACGCCGACGGCGACGAGCGCCGCCTCGGCGACGGGCTGCGAGCTCGATCCGACGCGCGCGAAGCACGCCTCCACCGCCGCGGCGGCCGAGGCCCGACTGCGTCCATCGCACGCGCGTCCGAGCGCGAGCACGGCGCGGCGGAGGACCGCGTCCTCGGTGCTCTCGCGGGTGAAGTGCAGCGCCGCGTCGACGATGCGCTCGTCGATCCGCTCCCAGTCGACGTGCGCGCCGAGCTCGTCACCGGTTCCGGTCCCGGACGCGAGCGCGTCGACGTGCCGGCGGAGCGCGAGGTACTCGTCCTGGTTCAGAGCCCACCACGTCGCCCAACTCGATCCGTCCGCGTCGGAGCCGAACACACCGGTCGCTGCTCCAGCGGAGCCGGGCCCGCCGGGACCCGGGTTGGGTCCGTGCGGAGCACGCGGATCGAGCCGACCCGGCCCGTTCGCGGTCGGCGCGGAGCCCGGCGGTGGGGAGGTCGCGCTCGCGCCGCCCTGCTGGCCGGGGATCGGCTCCGCGCGCACGAAGCCCGGCGCGAGGTCGCTCGGACCGCGGTAGGGCGTCGGATTCGGCCCGGCGGGCGTGACGGGCACCGTGTCCACCGGCGGGTTGGGCCGCGTGTCGTAGATCTGCGCCACGAACAGGAGCGCGAGGAGCGAGTGGAGCATGGGGACGTGCGGAGTTCGGGAAAACCTCGTGGGGAGCGCTCGGGCCGATCTCCGGCGCGCCCCGCCGCGCCACACTAGCGTCCGGAGTCCACCCGGCTACAGACCGCGGGCCCCGAGCCGCGCGCGCCTCTCAGGAGTGGGGCGCCGCCTGCGGCGCTCGCGCGAACTCGGCCCGGCGCTGCGCGCGATTCGCGGCTCACGGCGAGCGTTCGCGGGGCCGACCCGCCGCGCGGCCGACGCTACCAGACGACCTGGAAGCCGTTCGTCGCGTTGAAGGTCGCGGGCGGGCAGAACGCCGCCGCGGCGTTGCGGTAATACGTCTGGTAGAAGCGCATCGCGCCGCTGCCCGGCGTCACGAGGCCGCGCACGGAGACGCTCGCGTTCCCGACCTCGGGGTACTGCGCGCTGCCGCTCGGCGTGGCCTTCGAACCGAGGCGGATCAAGCTCCCGCCCGCGCACAAGACGCCGTCGCCGAAGACCGTGCCCGCGGCGACGCGCGCGTCGCCCTGCAGGAAGATCGCGGACGTGCTCGCGACCGCGGGCATGCCCGAGGCGAGGAGCACGAGCGTGTCCGTGGGGAGCTGGCGCCCGCTCGCCGAGAGCAGCGCGCCGGTCGCGTTGACGGAGTTCGCGCATCCGCGGCCCGCGCCGCCCGTGTTCGCGCAGGGGCACGCCGTCGCGAGCGAGCCGTCGCCCGCGCAGAACGCGATGCCGGGGAGGCACGCACCGGCGAAGATGCAGTCGACCCACTCGGGGTGGTCGATGAACGGGTTGCGGTTCCCCTGGAACGAGTAGACGACGTCGTTGCGATGGCGCTCCTTGTCGTCGGGCGGATCCTGGCGGTTCCACACGAGGAGCTGGGACAGGAGGCCCATGTACGCGACCGACTCGTTGTTGCCCGTCGACGAGTTCGAGATCAGCGTCGTGTTGTCGGTCAGGATGAGGTCGGGCTCGGGCGCGCCCGTGATCCCGTGGGAGCCGCCCGCGTAGCGCACGTCGAGGTAGAAGAGCGCGCGCGCGACGTCGCCGCGGCGGTCCTTCCACGTCTCCCAGCTCCCGAGCGTCGGCGACGACGACGTCCAGTTCGAATTCCCCGGGTAGACGCCGCTGCCGCCGCCCGTGCCATTCGTCGCGACCGTGACCTCCTCCGTGCAGCCGCTCGAGCAGCTGCGGTAGGGCTTGTTGCCGCGGTCGGAGTTCCAGGTGATGTCGCAGAGGAACAGGTGGTGGCAGTCCGAGTACGGGTAGTTGTCCGCGCCGTCGACCGGGAAGCCCCACGAGTTCGGCCAGGTGTGCTCGCGGTTGTAGAAGGTGTTCCCACCGCCCTGCTTCGCGAACACCTGGTTCTTGTAGAGGTCGAGGATCTGCGTCGCGTTCGCCGGGTTCTGGTCGGCGGACTCGAGCACGTCCCAGGTGTCCGTCGCACTCGCCGTGTAGGGGATCTTCGTGTGGTCGTCGATGCGCGCGTGGAGCGTCGTGCGCAGGGTCGCGCCGGTCGTCGGGTCGATCGAGTTGTAATAGCCCGCGGGGATCTGGGCGAAGGCCGCGGCGCTCTGCAGCGCGAGCGCGGCGAGGATGCGTGCGGCGCGGAGCGCGGGGCGGGGGGAGGAGGCGTGGGGCATGGGCTGGAGGGGAGCCGGATGGAGAAGTCTACGACTGGTCGGGGCGGGGCGCGGCTGGGACGGCACGGCACGGCACGGCACGGCACGGCACGGCACGGCACGGCACGGCACGGCACGGCACGGCACGGCACGGCACGGCACGGCACGGCACGGCACGGAAGGACGGTTCTCGGGGGGGGAGGGTTCCGTGGCTTGGGGCGGGGAGTGGGAGGGTGGTCCGACGGCTCGTGTCGGTCGGGGTGGAGCTGCCAGGTGGGACGACGCGAGGAGAGGGGCGCAACGGAACACATTCGGATGCTCCGCATTCCGGACCCCGCACAAGCTCGGGCCGGAGGACTCACCGCGTGCTTGCGCGGGGTTCTAGGGGCTCTCAGCTTCGGGCGCGGGGGGCGGGGCGCGCGAGCGGCCACGGAGGTCGTGGATACGACTCGAGCCTCGGCGCTGCACGAGGCGTGCGGGGGCTCAGGCGTTCGCGGGGAGTCGGGCGCGCTGCGGGCGGATGAGGCGGGCGTAGGCTCGGGGGGAGCGGAGGAGGGAGCGGTAGGTGCGCTCGCCGGTCACGATTGCGACCATCGCCTCCGCGAACGCGCGGCCGCGCCAGGCGAGGAGGCGGTGGGCGAGGGCGGGCGATCCGTAGAGGAGACGCGCGAGGAGGCGCGCGCGGGCGAGCTCGCCCAGGAGCTCACGCTCGAGGTGCGCCGTGTACGCGCGCGCGGCTCGGTCGGGCGTCGCGCGCGTCTCGAGCAGCGCGCGCGCCGCGAGCTCGGCGCTGTGGGCGGCGATCGAGATGCCTTCGGCCGTCAGCGGATCCGCGAGGCCCGCCGCGTCGCCGACGAGGAGCACGCCGTCGCGCGCCACGACGCGCCGCGGCCGCACGGGGATCAGGTAGCCCTTCGTCTCGATCGGGCCCGAGGCGACGATCTCGCTGCGCTCGAGGTAGAGCTCGAGCGCTCGGCGGAGCTCCAGGCGTCCGCGGCGGAACACGCCGACGCCGCAGGAAAGGTGCGCGCGCTTCGGGAAGATCCAGCCGTAGCCGCGGGGGAGCGCGTCGAGATCGAAGCGCGCCGTGCCGGAGTGCCGCGCGAAGAGCTCGGGCGCGACGGGGACCTCGGCCTCGAGCGCGGGGATCGCTTCGAGCGTGTCGGACCAGCCCGCGAGCGTCGCCGTCTTGCCGAGCACGCCATCGGCCGCGACGACCGCGCGCGCACGGAGCGGACCGCGCGTCGTGTCGAGCTCGATCCCGTCCGCCGTACGCCGCAGCGCGACGACCGCGCGTCCCGTCTCGATGCGCGCGCCGGCGTCGCTCGCCGCGCGGACGAGCGCCGCGTCGAGCGTCGCGCGCGAGACCATGCGCACGATCGGCGCGGCGCGCTCGACACGCAGCACGAGCCCGCGCGTCGTCAGGTTGGCCTCGGCCGCGCGGCACGCGTGCTCCTCCGGGACGACGACGCCGGGCCAGTGCCGCAGCGCGCGTGCGACGACGCCGCCGCCGCACGTCTTGTCGCGCGGGAGCTCCTCGCGCTCCAGCAAGAGGACGTTGAGCCCGCCGAGCGCGAGGTGGAGCGCGGCCGTCGCGCCCGCAGGGCCGGCTCCGATCACCGCGACGGTCGTCGTTCCAGCGTTTTCCGCGGTCATCGCGCGGAATCTACCGTGCCGAGGCAGCGCGGCAAGGCGTCGTTCGCGGTGTCCCCGAAAGATCCGAGGTGCGGTGCCGGGCGGCCCGAGCCGACCTGTATCCTCCGCGGCGAAGGCCGGGGTGATGCGGGAGACACCCGTCCCCGCGCCGGAGTTCCCATGACCGCAACCATGAAGACCCAGGCCGACCTCGAGAAGGCGTTCCGGGACATCCGCGCCAGCACCGGCTGGAACCTCGACGGCGACAACGCCTGGGGCTTCTTCTTCTTCGACACGGATCCCAAGCTGCTCGATCAGCTCTCCGACGAGCTCGTCACGGGCGGCTACCGGCGCGTGAACCTCTTCGAGATGGACGCGGACGGCTGGATGCTCCACGTCGAGCGCGTCGAGCGCCACGACCCGGTCTCGCTCTTCGCGCGCAACGGCGTGCTGACGAAGATGGCGAAGGACCGCGGCATCGCGGCCTACGACGGCTGGGACGTCGCGCCGGTCGCGGTCAAGAAGGCGTAGCTCGCGCGGACGCGGCGCAGCCCTTCACGGTGCGCGCGCGCGCCGGTATCGTCCCACGCTCGATGGAAGCGGTGCTCCTGATCGGCCTCCAGGCGAGCGGCAAGTCGACGTTCTGCCGCGAGCAGTTCTTCGACACGCACGTGCGGCTCCACCCGCGGATCCTCCTGACCCGCGAGCGGGAGCGCGTGCTGCTCGACGCCTGCCTCGCCGCCCGCCTGCCGTTCGTCGTCGACGACACGAACGTGACGCGGGCCGAGCGCGGCTACTACATCGAGCTCGCCCGCTCGCGCGGCTTCCGCGTCGCGGGTTACTTTTTCCGCTCGCGCCTGCACGACGCGCTCGAGCGCAACCACCGCCGTCGTCCGCCGCTCCGCGTGGACGACGAGCTGATCCGGGCGACGAGCGCGCGCATCGAGCTGCCGAAGTTCGCGGAGGGCTTCGACGAGCTCCACTTCGTCGTCTCGCACCACGACGACAGCTTCAGCATCGAGGACTGGCGCGACTGAGGCGGTGGCCGGCGCGAGGGCGGAGAGGCCTGCCTCAGCTCCCGATCACCCCGCCGCCCTTCTTCGTGATCGCGATCACCGACGGCCGCGGCGGCACGTCGTCTCGGAAGTCGGGCCAGCGCGTGCTCGGTGTCGAGAACGTCACGCCGTTCGCGCGGTCTTCCTCGTCGACCTCGCCGGGGTGTTGGATCGACAGGAACAAGGTCGCGTCGTCCGGCGTGAAGCACGGGCCGCAGATCTCCGCTCCGACCGGCGCGCGGAAGAAGTGCTTCGTCTGCGCCGCCGCGGGACCCTTCGTGTCGCACGCGAAGACGCCGTCGCACAGCTTCGAGTGCATCAGGCCGTCCGTCGCGATCCAGATCCGTCCCTCTCGGTCGAAGGCGCAGTTGTCGGGGCAGGAGAGCCAGCCGTGCTCGCTCGTGCCCTTCGTGTACTTCGCGTCGGCCTTCTCGTCCTTCGGGTCGCCGGCGAGGAGGAAGACCTCCCACTTGTACTTCGTCGCTGCGTGGTCGCGGACGCCGTTCGCGTCCTTCGGCGGAGCGAGCTCCAGCACGTGTCCGTGCCGGTTCTTCTTGCGCGGGTTGGCCGCGTTCGTCTCCTCCTTCTTGCGCTGCGTGTTGTTCGTGAGCAGGACGTAGACCTTCCCGTTCGCCGGGTTCGTCTCGACGTCCTCCGGCCGGTCCATCGGCGTCGCGCCGACGAGGGTCGCGGCCGTGCGCGCCTCGATCAACACGTCGGCTTGCGACTCGAAGCCGTTCTCCTTCGTCAAGGGGCCCGAGCCGTGCACGAGCGGGAGCCACTCGAGCGTCTCGTCGTCCGCGAAGCGCGCGACGAAGAGCGTGCCCGCGTCGAGCAGCGTCCGCGCGCTCGCCGGGTCCTTGGGATCCCACGCCTTCGCGCTGACGAACTTGTAGACGAACTCGAACTCGTCGTCGTCGCCGGAGTAGACGACGACGCGCCGGTCCTGGTTCAACACGCACGTCGCGGACTCGTGCTTCGCACGGCCGAGCGCGGTGCGCTTCACGGGTTGCGACGTCGGGTCGTACGGGTCGACCTCGACGACCCAGCCGAAGCGGTTCGCCTCGCGCGGCTCCTCGGCGATCTCAAAGCGGCTCTCGAAGCGGTGCCAGCCGAACTCGAGCTCGCCGCCGACGTCGTAGCGCGCGTGGTTGCGCGCCTCGCGGGCGTCGTCGGTGCGGCCGTGGAAGTACTTGTTGAAGTTCTCCTCGCCCGAGAGCACGGTGCCCCACGGCGTCGTCCCGCCGGAGCAGTTGTTCAACGTGCCGAGCACGACGGTCCCGGTCGGATCGTCCTTCGTCTTCATGCGCTCGTGGCCCGCGACGGGACCCGCGATCCGGATCGGCGTGCGGCCGGTGATGCGGCGGTTGAGCTTCGAGTCGCGCACGACGCTCCAACGTCCGTCCGTGCGCTTCACTTCGACGACGGAGTGGCCGTGCGCGGCCATCTCGAGCTCGTGCTGCGCGCGCGTCGATTGGTCCCGCTGCGTCGTGTGCGTGAGCCCCGGGACGAGCATGTGCAGCCACGTGTACTCGTGGTTCGCGAAGAGGAGCCCGTGGTCGGAGCTCGTCGAGCCCTTCGGCAGCGGGAGGTACGCGAGGAAGTCGTTGTTGAACCCGAACTGGCGCTCCTGCGCGGCCGCGTCCTGCTTCCCGGGCGCGAACTCCGGCGCGCTGGCCGAAAGCGGGTCGCCCCAGCGCACGACGACTTGCACGTCGTAGCCCGGCGCGACCGCGTGGTCCTTCCCCATCGCGTGCGGGATCTCCGTGAAGCGCAGCGACGACAGCGGCGCGTCGTCCGGCGCGGTGCCCGGCCCCGCGAACGGCGCTCCGCCGTGCAGCGCGTCGGCGCGCGCCGCGAGACGCACCCCCACGAACGCCGCGGCGCCGTGGAGCAGGGCGCGGCGTGTGAGGTGGCGATCGATCAGCTCGGAGAGCGGCGTGGAGTTCGTGGGGCGCGGATCCATGGTCGTCGGGGGATGCTAGCGCCCGGCCCGACGCCGGTCTCGGCCTCCTCGGCGAAGTTCCCTGGGGATTCCGGCTAAGCTCGGGCCTCGGCCGGAATCCTCGGGTGTCGCGCCGCGGACGAGCCGTCCCGCGCGCCCGGAGGACCGACGATGAGCCCGATGTCGACACCGAAACGCCGTGTTGCCCTTTCGCCGAGGACCTTCGAGGACCTCGTGCGCTCCCACCACGCCGCGGTCTACCGCTCCGCGCTCCGCATCACGCGGGCGGACGCGGACGCGCAGGACGTGACCCAAAAGGTGTTCCTCGCGCTGCTCGAAGGGCGGATCGAACTCGCGCCGGCGGCGGAGCCCGGGCGCGTCCTCCGTTGGTGGGCGGTGCGCATGGCGCTCGCGCATCGGCGCGGCGCCACGCGGGGACGGCGGCACGAGGAGGCGAGCGCGATGGAACGACCCGAACACCGTGAGGACAGGAGCGTCGAGACGAACGAAGAGCGGCGCGTGCTCCAGCGCCTCGTCGACGCGCTGCCGGAGGAGCTGCGCGTCGCGGTCGAGCTGCGCTTCCGCGAGCAGTGGACGCTGGCCGAGGTCGGCGCGGCGCTCGAGCTCAGCGAACCCGGCGTGCACGAGCGGCTGCGGCGCGCGCTGGAGCGGCTGCGGCACGACCTCGTGCGCCTGGGCTTCGGAGCCTTCGCTGCGAACCTGGAGCTGGAGCTCGCGCGCGATCCAGCCGTCGTCATCCCCGCGGGACTCGCGGAGGGGCTCCTCGCGCGCGTGTCGGCGCAGTCCGGGGCCGCGGCGTGGCCCGCGTTCGCCGTCGGCGCGGCCGTGCTCGTCACGATCGCGATGGTCGCGTTCGTGCTCGCGACGGCGACTCCGGAGTCGCCGACCGTCGGCGCCGCGGAGGTGCGCAGCGAGCGAGCCGACGCGGCGGCGGTCGCGGTGGACGGACGCGCAGCGCTCGCGGATACGACGACGGACGCGCGCGTGCCCGCGTCGACGCGGATCGCGTCGCCCACCCCGCACGCTGCGGCCACGGAGCCCGCGCTCGAGGCCGCGGCGGAGACGCGCGCCCGCATCCTCGGGAGCGTCGTCGACGAACTCGGCGCCCCGGTCGGCGGAGTGCGGGTGCTCGCCGCGCCTTCGGGCAAGGGCTTCCCATGGCTCGAGGAGAGCGGAACCGCGACGACGCGCCCCGATGGAGCGTTCGAGCTCGACGTCGTGCTGAAGAGCGCCCGAGGCACGCTCGAGGTCGCTGTCGGGGGCGACACGCACGTGCTGCGCGAGCGGCCCGTCGTGCGCGTCTCCGCGGGGGAGACCGTGCGGCTCGCCGCGCTCGTCGTCGAACGCGTCGCGACGGATCCGCCCGGCGAGTTCGTGCTCGCGCTGCGCGTCGTCGATCCGGCGGGCGCGCCGCTCGCCGGCCTCCCGACGCGCCTCTTTCGCCGCGGAAAGAACGCGTTCGGCAACGTCGGCGAGGTGTGGGAAGCCGGCGGGCTCACCGGGCCCGACGGCACGATCGAACTCGCGGGGACGACGCTCGGGACGAAGCTCGTCGTGCTCGACGCGCGGGATCAGGGCTGGCGGCTCGCGCGCGAGCGCGTGACGATCGCAGCACCCGGCCGCACGGAGCACGTCCTGCGCGCCGAGCGCGGCGGCGTGATCGCCGGACGCCTCGTCGACCTCGTCGGCGCGCCGGCGGCCGGCATCACCCTGTGGGCACGGCCGGCTTCCGACCGTGCCGACATCCTCGCGCAGGTCGACTCGGGCGCGGACGGCCGCTTCGAGCTCGTCGGGCTCGACCCCGAGCTCGTCCGCGTGCACGTCGACGGCGGCGGCTTCTCGCCGGCGGAGTTCGAGCTCGAGCCGTCGCGCACCGACGTGCTCGTGCAGCTGAAGCTCTCGACGGACGCGCGCGACGTCGGAGACCACATGGCGGAGCTGCACGGTCGGATCGTGGGCGCAGCGGGCGGCGCGCCCGTGCTCGTGTCCTTCGACGCGGTCGACGTCGTGCGAGTCGAGAGCGCGACGCGCGCGGAATTCCTGGCGCGCGAAGCGGCCGGCCTGCTCGTCGAGCGGCCCGTGCAGACGATGGTGTCGGGCGACTGGAGTCCGCCGCCGCCCGCGAGCGAGTTCCATCGCACCGGCCTCGGCGCGGGACGCTGGGTGGTCGTTGCGCGCGTCGCGGGCTTCGCGCCCTCCTTCGCCGGGCCGTTCGAACTCGGCGCGCGGACCGTGCGCGCGGACGTGGAGCTCGCGCTCGCGCCGCTCGTGCACGTGACGGGGCGCGTGCTCGACGCGCGCGGAGCGCCGGTCGCGGGCGCGCTCGTCGTGCTCGGGCACGCGAACGAAACGGAACTCGCGGAGCGCGACCGCGAGGTCCTGCGCACGGAGGGCCAGCCGCGCTTCTGGTACGACGCGCACCGCACGGACGCCGAAGGACGGTTCCGCGCGGACGCGACCACCGGCATCGGCTTGCGACTGCACGCGTTCCACGCGCGCTTCCTCCCGACGGCGAGCGCGGTCCACACGGTGGGGGACGCGGGCCTCGAGGTCGAGCTCCACCTCGGCGCGCCGCGCTAGCGCGCCCGGTGCGCGTCACTGCGCGCGCAGCAGCACGCGCACCGTGCGCGTCTCACCTGCGCGCAGCACGACGAGCTCCTCGGCCGGCGCAAAGCCCTCGGCGCGGACGTGCAGGACGTACTCGCCCGGCGCGACGACGCCCGCGGCCGTCGCGCGGCGGCCGGGGAGCAGCGTGCTCGATGCGCCGTGCTGCAGCGGATCCGCGTCGTCCGCTTCGAACACGAGCGCGCGCGGCGTCGAGCCCGCCGGTGCGCGCGCCGCGAGCGTCACGATCGCGCCGCGCGCTTCCGCGTGGAGGCGGCGCGCCTTCTCGCGTTCGTCCGGGTGGGCGCGGGGATCGGCGCGGAACTCGAAGTCCGCGGGCGGCGGCCCGTCGAGCGCGAGGTCGAGCTCGATCCGCGCGCCCTGGACGAGCGGGACGACGATGTCCGTTGTGCGCCCCGACTCGATCGCGACGACCTCGCCCGCGCGAGCGGGGAGGAACGCATGCAGGGCGTCCGAAGCGCCGCGCGGATCGACGTCGACGCGGTAGCGGCCGGGCGGCAAGCCGTCGAGCACGCCGTCGGGGCTCGGCGCGCGCTCGGTGCACGCGTCGAGCGGATCGCCGGTCAGCGCGGAGACGAGGCTCACGCGCACGGTCGGCGTCTCCAGCCCCGCGGCGAGCTGGAACGCGATGCGCAACGCACCCGGCGCGCGCTCGGCGAGCACGAGCGTGCGCTCGCCCGCGTACTCGCCCGGCGCGAGGTGCACGAGGTCCTCGGCGACGCGACCGCGCGCCTCGGCGCGCAGCGCGTAGCTCGTTTCGGGCTCGACGTCGAACGCGGCGAGCCCGTGGGGCGCGCGCGGCGTGCGCCACTCGGTCGACACCGGCGCGAGGTCGTCGTCGCCGCCGCCGGCTCCCGCGAGGCGCGAGCACGCGACCTTCGCGTCGAGCACGGGCGTGCCCTCGGCGTCGACGACGCGCACGGCGACCCGCGCGCTCGCCAGCACGAGCCGCACGTCCGTCGCGGGCGTCGCGCGCACGGCCGCCGCCGGCTCGAGGCGCGCGCGCGCGCCGGGCGCGACGAGCGCATAGTTCCCGGGCACGAGCCCCGTGGCGCGGAAGCGGCCGGTCTCGTCCGTGAAGGTGCGCGTGAACGCGAGCCCGTCGCCGCGCTCGCGTTCGGTGAGCGTCGTCGCGGCGATGCGCGGCGCGTCGCGCTCGCCCGCGAGCTCCGCGGGCACGGCCCAGAGCTCGAGCGCCGTCGCCGGGTGGCCGTCGGGATGGAGCACCACGCCCTCGAGCACGCCGCTCCCGCGCAGCACGAGGTCGCCCAGGTCGCGATCGCCGTGCACCCCGAGTTCGAGCGGCGCGCGCTCCGCCGTGCCCTCGTTCTCGAGCCGGACGCGGAGCGCGCACGTGCCCTCGGACGTGAAGCCGAGGCGGAAGCGTCCGTCGGCGCCCGTGCGCGCGCTCGCGGCGGGCCGTTCGATCTCCGCGCCAGCGCGCAGGCTGGGCGTCCACAAGACGACCTCGGCGCCCGCGCGCGCAGTTCCGCGCGCGTCGACGACGCGTCCCGTCAGGTCCTGTCCGGGATCGAGCTGGAGTTCGATCGTCAGCGGTCGCCCGGCCGCGCGCGCGAGCAGGTCGGCGAGCCCGCGTGCGTCGCGCTTCGACTGGAAGCCCGACGCGCGGACGTCGAACTCGATGCGCGCGAGCGCGTCCGCGGCCGCGGGGTCCGCCGCGAGGTCGGCGCGAAGGGCGAACCGGCCCGTGGCGTTCGCGCGCGCGCGACCGGCCTCGCGGCGTTCGGCGCCGAGCACGATCGTCGCGACGACCTCCGCCCCCGGAACGGCGGCGTCGCGCGCCGTGCGCACGCGACCGAGGAGGCCCGGGCCGTCGAGCTCGGGCACGACGTCCGCGATCGCGGCGCTCGGATCGGTGGTCGGGCGCGGGTCGGTGGGCCCGGAGGGCTCCGGCTGCGGGCGGACGTTCGTCGGACCCGTGGAGCGCGGGTCGGGCGCGGGCGTCGGGTCGAGGCCGAGCACGACCCACGCGACGATGCCGACCAAGGCCAGCGCGGCGGCGACGATCCAGGTCTGCTTGCGTTGGCGCATGGGACGTCGAGCTACGGCGAGCCGGACGGGGAGTTGATCGGATCCCGCGCCGGTCGCGCTGGAAAGAACTTCAAGGACGCCCGTCGCGCGCCGCGGCGAGGCGCGCCGCGACGAGGGGCGCCAGGCGTTCGACTTCGGCCCCGCGCACCTGGGCTCCGGCCTCCGGCGCATACTCGACGGACACGCCGAGCCGCGCCGCGAGCACGTCCGCGGCGCGCCGTTGGACGGCTTCGAGCTCGGCCGCCTCGAGCGCGGGCGCCGGCTGGGGCGCGGTCGCTCCGAGGCGCAGGGCGTCGAGCAGGATCGGCAGCGCCTCGTCGCGCCCGAGGAGCGCCGCGCTCGCCGCACACTCGACGCGCACGGAGAGGCGCGGGTGGCTCTCCTTGCCGCGGGCCAGCGCGAGGAGGCGCGCCGACGCGTTCGCGACGCCGCTCTCCGCGCCGAGCGCGCGCGCAGCGACGAGGCTCGCGGCGTCGTCGGGGTTCGCGCGGCGTTCCTCGAGCAGCGCGAGGAGCAGCGCGAGCCCGCGCGGGTCGCGCGCGCGGGCGAGCACGAGCGCGGCCCGCGCCGGAGCGTCCGCCGGTGCGCGCAGCGCAGCGGCGAGCCGGGCGAGGTCCTGAGGCCCGATCGCGCGCGCTTCGCCGGCCGGCGTCCACCGAACGAGCTCGCGCTCGAACTCCTGGGTGCGCAGGGACGCGAAGTCGGCGGGGAGCTCGAGCGCCGGAGCCGCGGGTGCTTCCGCGCGCGCTTGCGACGTACGAGCGACCGACGCGTCCGGCGCGCGGACGGCCTCGGGCTCGGCGGGCGGTGGGGCCGGTGTCGGGCGAGGTGCAGCGCACGCGGAGAGCGCGGCGCAGAGGCACCCGAGCGCGAAGCGCGCCCGGGCGGCGGCGTCCTGGCGACGAAAACGCGGGGGCACAAGCATGGCGCGGGAGCCTAGCTCGCGCGCCGCGTGCGCGCCACGTCGCGGGTCAGGGGCGGAACGCGCGGAGGCCGGCGTCGTCGGCGATCCAGACGCGCGGACGCGCCGCGTCGGGCGACGCGTCGTCCCAGGCCACGAAGGACCATTCTCCGCGGCGTTGCACGGCGAAGAGCGGCGTCGACTTGCCCTGCTCCTGCAGGAGGTAGTTCGCGCCGTCGACGACGAGCGTGTAGCGGCCGTCCGGCGACGAGAGACGCGTCCCTGCGTCGGTGCGACGGCGCAACACGTTCGCTCCGCGGACGCCGAAGGAGCCCGCGAGCGTGAGCGCGCGCTCGACGTCCTCGTGCCCGGGGCCGAGGTCGCGGGCGGACGTGATCTTGGGGCGGACGTTCGAGCGCCACACGGCGAGCGATCCGTCGCGCAGGCGCGCGACGAGCGCGTCGTTCGTGGCGATGGGGCCTTCGAGCGGCGGCGCCGGCAGGGCGTGCGGGCCCTCGAGCGCGCCCGTCGCGAGCGCGATGGTCCAGGCTTCGCCGTCCTCCGTCACGAGCAGGACGAGCTCGTCGCCGAGCGGCAGGGCGAGCGGCGTGCGCGCGATCCCGCCGAGCGAGCCGAGCTTCTTTGTCCAGGCGACCTTGCCGTCGGCGCCGACGAGCGCGACGTTTCCGGCGCGATCGCAGACGAGCGTCCGGTCGCCGAACGGAGCCGGGAGCGCTTCGACGCGGGCCCCGGACTCCCACGCCGCGTCGGAATGGCGCGACAGCCAGACGAAGTGATCGCGCGGACCTTCGACGCGCACGGTCTGCGTCTCGAATCCCGCGAGCTCGACGACGACGTCGAAGCGCTCGCCCGAGGCGGTCTCGTACTGGTAGGGCGTCTTCTGCGGCACGCCGTCCTTCGCTCGGGCCGTCGCGCCCGGCGGGAAGGTCTCGAGGCGCCAAGGCAGGGGCCACGCGCGCGGGTCGTCGACGCCGCCCTCGAGGACCTTCAGCGCCTCGTCGTGCTTGCCCGCGAGGGCCAGCGCGCGTGCGTTCGCGACGGCGCCGCCCTTCTCGGCGACGGTGTCCATTTCCTTCTTGAGCAGGCCCGCGAGCTTGTTCGTGTCGTCGCTCGCGACGAGCTTCTGGTAGGCCTCGAGCGAGCGCGCGTAGTCGCCGGCCTGGGCGTGCGCGCGCGCCGTGGCGAGGAGCATGTCCTGGCGCTCCAGGTTCTCCTTGCGCAGCCGCTCGGTGCGCGCGGCGACGCGCTGCGTGTCGCGCTCGCGCACCTTCTTCTCGATCGCGCCGAGGCGCGTCCCGAATTCGCGCGATTCGACGCTGCTCGCGTTCTTCTCTTCGAGGACGGTGCGCAACGCCGCGATCTGCGCGACGAGCTTCTCCTCGGCTTGGAGCTGCGCGACCTCGTCGAGCACCTGCTCGCCGAGCGCCTTCAAACCGTTGTCGAGGCGCGCAGAGAGGCCGTTGTACAGGTCGGAAACGAGCGGGAGCGGCTCTTCGCCCGCCGTGAGGCGCGGCGGGGCGGGCAGTTCGAGCGCGCGGGCCAGGCCCAGTCGCTCCTCGCCGATCGTGCACTCGAGCTGCGCCTCGCGGTAGCGGTCCGTCCACGCGGTGCGCGCGGCGTTGTCCTCCGACTTGCAGCGCTCGAGGAGCGTGGCGCGCAGCTCACGCACGCGCGAGCTCATGTCCTCACCGGGGAAGGCCTCGTCGAGCATGCGGAGCGCCACGTGCGGCTCGGACATGTGCGAGGTGATCTCGGCGATGCGCTGCTCGGTCTCGCGGCTCGACTGGAACGTGACGACCGCGCCGACGGACAGCGAGACGATCACGGCCAGCGTGACGAGCGTGTTCTTCTTCGTGATCGTGCGCTGGACGACCTGCGTGCGCGCGCGGGAGAGCAGACGTCGCGCTTCGCGCTGGGTGGCGTCGAGCTCGAGCACGCGCCGCAGCGGATCGACGGCGAGCTCGGGCTTGCCCTGCTCGATCAACGTCCCCGCGGCGTCGACGACCCACGGCACGCCCTCGTCGGTGAGGCGCGCGGCGAGGAGCCCGAGGCCGATCTCGAGCCGCTGCTCGATGCTCTCGGGGTTGCGGCCGGCTGCGACGCGCCAAAGCGCGGCGGCGCGCAGTGCTGAGCCTTCCTGCTGGAAGGCGCGCGCGACGGAGAGGATGTCCTTGAGCGCCGGAACGTGCGGGTCCTGGGAGCCGCGGATCTGGGAGAAGAGCAGGTTGACCGCGGCGAGGCGGTCCCCCTGGTGGTTCTTCAGGAACTCCGTCCAGTACTCGGCCGAGGCAAGCGGCAGCCCCTGCGTGACGTCGAGCCGGCGCAGCAGCGTGCGCGCTTCCGCCTTGGGCAGGTCGCGCAGCACGGCCTGGAGGCGATTCGCCTGCCATTCATTGGTCAGGCTGCCGAGCTGCGGCTCGTCGATGGGGCCGGGCGGCGAGAGTTCGATCCAGCCGCGGAGGCGCACTGCGGCGCGGGCGGAGTTGCCGTCGACGGACTCGCGCAGGGCGAGGTCGAAGAGCTCCTCTGGACGCGGCGCGCGCACGAGCCCGTTCACGAGCGCGACGGAGGCGAGGTTGCGCAGCTGGCGCAACGGCCACGCGAGGCGGTCGCTGACCTCGAGCAGCGTCGACCGTCCGTCGAGCTCCTCGAACATGCGGACGAGGTCGTTCCCCTGTGGAGCGCCACCTTCGGGGACCACGACCGCGTGGTCGGGCAAGCGGAACTGAATGTTCGCGCTCGCGAGCTCGTCCTTGAGGCGCGCGTACTCGAGCAGCAGGCCTTCGACGGAGAGCGGCGTGCAGAAGACCGCGTCGCGGCGCGGACCGGGGCGTTGCGTGCCGGGCTCGGCGCTCGAAATGGCCGGCGTCTCCGCCGGCTTCTGCGGCACGGGGCCGGGCAGGAAGCGGAAGTGCACCTGCTCGGAGTCGAGCAGCGTGAACAACGTCTCGATGCGGTGCGCGCGCGCGATGTCCGTCATGCGCAGCGCGTCGATGCGGAAATCGGGGTCCTTGACCCACGCCTGCCGCACGCGGTTGCGCCAGAGCTCGGGGTCCTCGTCCTGGTCAGGTAGCAGATGCAGCTGCCCATCCTGGATGCCCAGGGTCGAACGCAGGTTGCCCTTTGCGTTCAGGGTGAGGACCCCATCCCGGCCGCGCGCGAGACTCTGGAGCAAGTCTGCGAGGCCAATACCGCCGACGTCGCCTTGGAAGCTCATCTCGTGCCGCCGATATCGGCCCAGCGGCACGGATGAATGGAGTTCAGGGTGCGAACTTCGCTCGCATCCGTTCCAGATCCGACGCGGTGTCGAGGTCGTCGAGCACGGAAGGATCTTCCACGTCGACCGCGAGGAGCGGCGCAGCGAGCGCACGGAGTTCCGACAAGGGCTGGTCGGGCTCGAAGCGCGCGAGCTCGAGCGCGAGCGCGCGCCCGACGACGATCGGGTGGCCGAAGCGGCGTCCAGGGCGCGGGCCCGCCGCGGTGCACGCGGGGGCGAGGAAGCCGCGCGCGGGCGCGCCCTCCTCCTTCCAGGCCGCGAGGAGCGCCTGGAAGACGGCGCGCGAGACGAGCGGCACGTCGACCGGCGCGAGGCACAGGTCGAAGCCCGGGCGCAGGCGCGCCGCGAGCGCGATGCCGCCCGTCCGGCCGCGCGGCCACGCCGCGTTCTCCGCGCCCTGCGCGATCGGAGGGAGCGCCGCCGCGATCTCCGCGTGGTGTTTCCCCGTGATCACGAGCGGCGGCGCTCCGTCCCAATCGGTCCCCGCGGCGAGGAGGTGTGCGAGCGGCGTCACGACGCGTCCCTCGCGGTCGCGCCCGAGCTCGACCAGCGCCTTGCAGGCGCCGAGGCGCTCGCTCGCGCCCGCGGCGAGCAGCACGAGCGCGCTGCGCGCGGGCCCGCTCGCGCCGCGCTCCGAGACGCGCTGGGGGCCCCGTCGAGGTGCTCGCGGCGGCGTCACGTGCCCACGTACCGATCGTAGAGCGCGAGCGCGCGGCCCAGGTCGTCCGTGCCCTCGATCAACGCGCGCCCATCGGCGAAGAGCGTCACCTTGTGGCCGTCGATCTCGAAGCGCAGGAGCGCGCCGTCGCGCCGCAGCGCGCGCGCGATCCCGTGCAGCGCGCGTTCGAGCGCCTCGAGGTCGGGCTTCGTGCGCGTGCCGCGCACTTGGACCGTGTTCCGTCCGCACAGCGACACGGCGCGCTGCGTCGCGGGCGCGTGGAGGAACGGGAACTCGCGCCGCGCGCAGCACGGGCACGCGGGGTCGCGCTCGACGCCGAGGGCGCGCACGTCGCCGTCCCAGGCGTCCACCTCGAGCAGGCGCGGTTCGAAGCCCTCCGGCGCCGCGAGCAGGCGCAGCGCGAGCCCCGCCTGCAGCGCCGCGATCGCCGCGACCGCCGGCTGCAGCACGCCCGCTGTGTCGCACGTCGCGAGCGTGCCGGGCGGAGCCATCTCGGGGAAGAGGCACCGCAAGCACGGACCACGGCCCGGCACGACCGCCATCACGAGCCCGTGCGCGGACACGACGCCGCCGTAGACCCACGGGACGCCGCGCTCGACCGCGAAGTCGTTGAGGAGGTAGCGCGTCGACAAGTTGTCGGTGCCGTCGAGCACGAGATCCACGCCGCGAGCGAGCTCCGCGAGGTTGTCCGCGTCGAGGTGCTCGGCGTGCGTCTCGAGGCGCGTCGGCCCGCCGATCCGCGCGAGCGTCCCCGCGCAGCGTCGACCTTGGGTGCGCGTGCGTGCGCGTGCCGCTCGTCGAAGAGCACCTGGCGGGGAGGTTCGAGAGCTCGACGACGTCGCGGTCGACGAGCACGAGCCGGCCCACGCCGCTGCGGACGAGCGACTGCGCGATCGAGCCGCCGAGCGCGCCGACGCCGACCTGGAGCACGCTCTTCGCCTGGAGACGCTCCTGGCCCGCGCGCCCGAGCGGCGCGAAGCGCGTCTGGCGTTCGAAGCGCTGGAGGGGATCGCTCATGCCGCCTCGCCACCGCCGGAGACCAGCGCGAAGACGATCAAGCGCCAGGATCGTGGCCACGATCAGCCCGACGAGGAGCAGGATGGGCAACAGGGCGCGGAAGTCGCTCGCCGGCGGCTCGTTGATCTCGACCCAGTTGAAGTAGCGGCGCGCCGCGCCCTCGAGCTCGACACCGCAATGGGGACAGCGCTCGGCGCCCAGGTCGGCGTCGATCACGCCGTCGCAGGCCATGCAGTAGAAGTTGCGCGCGCCGCCGCCGGACTCGACGCCGGGAGCGTGCGAGCGCTGCCGGTAGTACTCGAGCGCCTCCGCGTTCGTTCCGGCTCGAGCGCGCGACCAGTGGTGCTCGCTCATGTTGCCGAAGCTCGGTCCCGCGGGCGCCTCGCCGGGGCGCGGTGCCTTCGGGGGCGGCGGGGTCGCGCCTTCGGCGTCGCTCATGCGCGCCACGATACTTCCCCGCTCGCGGGCAAGGAAACGCGCGCGGCCGCCGATGGACCTTGGACATGACCCAACGCGGCGCAGACCTCGCACTCGAACGCGCGCTCGACGCGCACACCGGCGAACCCGTGTTCGAGCTCGTGCCCGTGGCACCCGGTGCCGCGGCCCGGCCGCGCGTCGTCGGCCCCGGGCGCAAGGAACGCGAGTACCTCGCACGCGCTGCGGAGCTCGAACGCGAACTCGCGCGCCGTGCGCGGGAGCTCGAGCTCGCGGCGCTCTGCGAGCGCGGCACCCGCCGCGCGGCCGACCGGCTCGAGCGCCGACTCGCCGAACGCGAGGCGGAGACCGCGCGCCTCGACGCGGAGCAGAAGCGCCTGCTCGTGGCGCTGGGCGCGCTGCAGCGCGAGAACGAGCTCCTGCGGGAGCGGCTGGCGCTGACGGAGGGCCCGCGGGCGGCCGCGCGCCTGCCCGCGCCCGTCGAGCGGCCGACCTCGCCCGCGCGCGGCGGTGGGTTTCGACGCCCCGGCGGGCGTTGAACCCTGGGGAGCGGCCCGGATCCTGGCCGCCGCTTGACAGGTGGGGGCCGCGACCGGATGCTCTCGCGCCCGCTTCGCGCCAGACCCGTTCCTTCGGGACGTCTCGCGCGCCGCGGCGGCGCTCCACGGCGCCGTTGGACGGTGGATGTAGCTCAGTTGGTTAGAGCACCAGGTTGTGATCCTGGGGGTCGGGGGTTCGAGTCCCCTCATCCACCCCACCTCTTCTGCGCCCGCGCGCTTCGCGTCCCCGGACGTCCGCGGGTGACGCCGTCGGCTAGGTCGCGTCGACGAACTCGCGCGCGCGCTCGAGTTCGCGCTGCAGCGGCTCGTGCATCGCGGAGAGCGCCAACTCGTCGAGGCCCAGGCTCGAGAGCGCGATCGTGCTGTACCCGCAGCCTGCGTCCGCGCCGGGGTGCGCTTCGTCCTCGAGCTCGTGCACGACTTCGGCCGCCAGGTTGACGAGCGCCGCGAGGTGCGGATCGACGGTCGCGCGCTCGGGCGCGTGGTGGTGGCGGATCGTGTCGATCAGCACCTCGGGGAAGTTCCAGCGCGTCGCGAGACGTGCGCCGATCTCCGCGTGAGTGAGCCCGAACACGCGCTGCTCCGCGTCGAGCCGCGGGACGCCGTGCGCGAGCTCGTCGGCGAACGCGTTCGCGTACTCCGCCGGGAGCCCGTCGAGCACGAGCTCGCCCAGGTCCTGGAGCAGGCCCGCGGTGTACGCGCGCCCCGGATCGCCCGTCTGCGTGACCTTGGTCAACAGGTTCGTCGCGAGCGCGCACGAGATCGCGCGTTGCCAGCGCGCCGCGCGCCGTCCGTCGTCGCGCGTCGGGCACTCGTGGAAGTAGCGCGCGCCGCAGCCCGTGAGCACGAGGTTCACGAGCGTGCCCGTGCCGAGCAGGTTGCCGGCCTCGTCGAGCGAGGCGATCTGGCGCTTGAATCCGTAGTACGCGGAGTTCGTCAGGCGCAGGATCTTGGCCGTCAGCGCGGGCTCCGTCTGGATGACCGCGATCAGCTCGCGCGGCACGACGTCCTTGCGCTGGGAGAGCTCGAGCACACGCAGCGCGACGTGCGGCATCGGTTCGAGGTTGCGGATGCGGGAGAGGAGCTCGGTGGGCGGCAGGTTCATGGCGTGGTGGGGGGAAGCGGTGCGCGATCCCAGGGTCTTGTCGGAAGGGACTTCCCGCGGCCTGAACCCCCCGAAGAGCGCAGACGCCCCGGCCGCCCCGAACGCGGTGCGAGCACCGCGCTGGAGCCTCCAGCGCGGGCTTCGGGTTCGACGCGGGCCCTGACGACGCCGCGCGGAGCCGCGACACGGGACTCGGCGCTCCGAGGGCCTGTGGTAGGCTTCCAGACGCGCCCATGCCGGGCGCGCTTCACGCGAGGGACCTCCATGCTCCGATCGACCGCGCTCCGCGCCGCCCTGGCGCTCTTCGTGTTCGCGCTGCCCGCCGCAGCGCAGTCCTACGTGTTCCGCATGAACCAGTCCGCCAGCAACTTCACCTGGACGGGCACGAGCACGCTGGGACCAATCCAGGGGAACCCCTCGAACACGTTCCAGTTTGCGGGCACGACCCAGCTCGACCTCGCCGCGGTCCCGAGCGCGTCGTTCACGACTGGGGCGTTCACCGGCGGCGACGCGTTCACGGTGCCCGACATCCACGGGCGCATTCCGAACCCGATCCCAATCTTCCCGCCGCTCGCGACGATCGACGTCGTCGGACTGCACGTCGTCGCGAGCTCGCCGAGTTTCCCGATGCTCGCGGGCTCGTTCAACGCGTCGGTCACGATCACCGCGATCGCGGGCACGATGACGGTGACGCCGCTCGGCGGCTCGGCGACCTCGTCGCCGCTCGCGGGCTCCACGTCCGCACCGACCGCGGTGACGGGCACGGTCTCGCTCGTCGGCTCGGGGCTGCACCTCGTCGCGCCGATCAGCACGACCTTCCCGTTCGCCGATCCGACGAGCGGCGCGTCGGGCTCGATCACGCTGACCGGCACGCTCGACGCGACGTACGCGCTCTACTCGCCGTACTGCTTCGGCGATGGCAGCGGCACCGCCTGTCCGTGCGCGAACAACAGCCTCCCCGCGGCACAGGCGGGTTGCCTCTCGTCGATCGGCAGCGCGGGACGGCTCACCGCGAGCGGGCTCCCGATCGTCACGGCGGACACGCTCGCGTTGAACGCGTCCGGCATGCCGGCGACCGTCGCCTGCCTCTACTTCCAGGGCACGCTCGCCGACAACGGCGGGCTCGGCTCGCTGCGCGGCGACGGCCTGATCTGCACCGCCGGGACGCTGCTCCGACTCGGCACGCGCACGAACAGCGCGGGGGCGTCGAGCTTCCCTGGCCCGGGCGGTCCGCTCGTCTCGGTGCGCGGCGGCGTCAACCCCGCGGGCGGCACCTACTTCTACCAGGCGTGGTATCGCAACGCGGCCGCGTTCTGCACGCCGGAGACGTTCAACCTGACGAACGGCGTCGCGGTCACGTGGTTGCCGTGACAGGGGTGGACCTGTCGACGCACTGAGAGGACAGGTTCTCGCAGGGGCTCGTCCCGTGTTGCTGTCGCGCGCGACGAGCGGCTCAGCGTCCGCCGCTCAACGCGCCGAGCACGAACGGCGGTCCCGAGAGCGCGAGCTCGGTGCAGCTCCGTCCCGCGACGACCCGGCGCGCGACGGCGAGCCCGGGCTCTTCGGCGATCACGGGTGAGCCCGCTTCGTCCGACGCGACGAGCAGGATCGCGATCCGTCCGTCGCGCGCCGTGACGCGGAAGACCGCGACGCCTGGCGCGATCGGCGCCTCGAGCGCCTCCGCGCGCCAACCCATCGGGAGGAAGAGCGCGCCGTCGACGGAGACGGGACCGAGCGGCGCCGTGACGTCGACGGGCTGCGTCGTGCACGCGACGAGGTCGGGCGTCGCCGCGCGCGCGACCCACGCGCTCCACGTCGCGCAGCCCTCCGGGGGCGATGCGTGCGGAGCGCGATGCGCGGGCGACCACGCGCGCCACGCGAGCGCCGACGCGACGAGCACCAAGGCCGCGGCCGCGAGGACGAACGCGCGCCGCCGCGAGCGGGAGGGCGCGGCGCGGCGGCGCGGACACCCGGTGACGCGCCGGCCGGCGCGAAGCGCGCGCGGAGCTCGGCGTCGAGCGCGCGCTGCGCCGCGAGCTCTGCGCGCAGCTCCGGCGAGCGCGCGAGCTCGGCTTCGAAGCGCGCAGCCTCCTCCGGGGCCATGTTGCGGTCGTGGTAGCGGTCGAGGGGCGTGCTCGATTCGTTCATGGGCGGGACCTCCGGCCGGCTTCGCGCGCGGCGAGCAGGGCGCGGCGCAGCGCCTCGCGCGATCGATGGACGTGGCTCATCGCGGTGCCCTCCGGGATCTCGAGCAGCCGCGCGATCGAGGCGTAGTCGAGTTCGAGCACCGTGCGCAGGAGCAGCGCGGCGCGCGCCGTCTCGCTGAGCGCGGCGAGCGCGCGCGTGAGGTCGTCGTCGAGCTCGTGGGCCAGCGAGCCGCTCGGCGCCGATCGATCGACGAGCTCCACGGACGGCTCGCCGACGCTGCGGGGGCGGACGCGCGCGCGCGCGTGGTTCAGGGCCGTGAAGCGCACGATGCGCCCGATCCACGCGTCGAAGTGCGTACCCGGGACGAAATCGGCGAGGCGGTCGAGCGCCACGAGCGCCGCCTCCTGCACGACGTCCTCCGCGCCGTTCTGCGTGTTCAGGACGGACGCCGCGAGACACACGAGCCGCGGACGCGCGCGCTCGAGCTCGCGCGCGAAGGCGTCGCGCGTGAGGCGATCCTGCGAACGGCTCTGCGGCGTGGCGTCCATGCGGGCGGCATGTCCTCGGGGAGCGGGTTCCTTGCAGTCCGCCTGGGAATCAGCGCGCGAAGACGCGCGCGGGGTCCTGGAACGACTTGAACTCGAGCACGTTGCCGGAGGGGTCGTCGAGGAAGAGCGTCGCCTGCTCCCCGGGCTTTCCTTGGAACCGCACGTGGGGCTCGATGCGGAACCGCACGCCCGCCGAGCGCAGGCGGTCGCGGAGCGCGTGCCACTCCGCCCACGGGAGCACCAGGCCGAAGTGCCGCACGGGCACGTCGTCACCGTCGACCTCGTGCGCCTCGATCGAGCGGCACGCCGCGGGCAGGAGGTGCGCGGAGAGTTGGTGGCCGTGGAAGTCGAAGTCGACCCAGCGGTCGGCGCTGCGGCCCTCGCGGCAACCGAGGAGGCCGCCGTAGAAGGCGCGCGTCGACTCGAGGTCGCGCACGGGGAACGCGAGGTGGAAGGCGTGCGTCGGGGGCATGCCCCACGATAGCCCGGGCGGTAGGCCCCGCGCGACGATCCGGAAGGAGAGCGAGCGGTCCCTCCCGTCGGGAGGAACCGCTCGCGTGGGTTCCGTCGGCGTCGCGCGCGGCGTCAGCCGCGCTTCTCGATCGGCAAGTAGGCCCGGCGCGCGGCGCCGGTGTAGATCTGGCGTGGACGCCCAATGCGGAAGTCGGGATCGCGGCGCATCTCCAGCCAGTGCGCGATCCAGCCCGGCATGCGGCCCATCGCGAAGAGCACGGTGAACATGTTCGTCGGGATGCCGAGGGCCTTGTAGATGATGCCCGAGTAGAAGTCGACGTTCGGGTAGAGCTTGCGCGAGACGAAATACTCGTCGTTGAGCGCGACCTCCTCGAGGCGCATCGCGATGTCGAGGAGCTTGTTCGAACCGCCCATGCGGTTGATGACCTCGGTGCACATGCGCTTCAGCACCTTGGCGCGCGGGTCGTAGTTCTTGTAGACGCGGTGGCCGAAGCCCATCAGGCGCGTCGTGTCGTTCTTGTCCTTCGCCTTCGCGATGAAGCGGTCCGCGTTGCCTTCCTCGCGCGCGATCGTCTCGAGCATCTCGATCACCTTCTGGTTCGCGCCGCCGTGCAGCGGGCCCCAGAGCGCGGAGATGCCGGCCGAGATGCAGGCGAAGAGGTTCGCCTGCGACGAGCCGACGAGGCGCACGGTCGACGTCGAGCAGTTCTGCTCGTGGTCGGCGTGGAGGATCAGGAGCAGGTCGATCGCGCGCTGCACGACCGGGTCGACGACGAACTCCTCGCACGGCGTCGCGAACATCATGTGCACGAAGTTCGTCGAGTAGTCGAGCGAGTTCTTCGGGTACATGAACGGCTGGCCGATCGAGTGCTTGTACGAGTAGGCCGCGATCGTCGGCATCTTCGCCAGCAAGCGGATGATCGAGGAGTGGATCTGCTTCTCGGAGTCCGGCTCCTGGTAGTACGTCGCGAGCGCGCCGACGGTCGCCGCGCAGACGGGCATCGGGTGCGCGTCCTTGGGCAGCGCGTCGAAGAAGCGCTTGAAGTCCTCGTGGAGGAGCGTGTGGCGCGTGATCTCGTGCGAGAACTCCTCGAGCTGCGTCTTCGTCGGCAGCTCGCCGAAGATGAGCAGCCACGAGATCTCGAGGAAGCTCGAGCGCTCGGCCAGGTCGGCGATGTCGTACCCGCGGTAGCGGAGGATGCCCTCGTCACCGTCGATGTACGTGATCGAGCTCTTGCACGAGCCCGTGTTGCCGAAGCCGGGGTCGAGCGTGATCAATCCCGTCGTCTGGCGCAGCTTCTGGATGTCGATGCCGACTTCGTCCTCCGTGCCGCGGACGAGCGGCAGGCTCACCTGCTTGTCTTGGTATTGGATGTCGAGCGTGCTCGACTGCTTGTCGCCCATGGTCTGGGTGGCCATTGGAAGTCCGTCCCTGATTGTCGCTCGCGTTTCCTCGGGGCCGCGCCGACGCGTGGAGCGGGGCGCTCGAGCCCGGGAAATGGGCGCACCACCATCGCTCTTCGGGTCGTCCGCTGCAAGACTTTTGGGCCTCCTTCCCCCGACCCGACGGTGCGCTGCGGAAGTCGCGGCGCCGTCCCGCTTCGGGGCCTCGGCGTCGCGCGCCGATAGGGAAGGCTCCCCGTTCGCCCGCCGAGCCCGAGCTCGACCCTCCCGACCCCACCTCGCCCCATGCCCTTCGGTCCGCGCGGCCTCTACCGCCTGATTCCGCACCTCACCTGGCAGGCCCGGGAGCAGGTCTCGCGCGTCCTGCGCCTCGTCCCCTCGGGCGCGCGCATCGTCGACCTCGGTGCGGGCGGCCGCCGCATCTCGCCCGGGACGATCGCGGTGGACTTCGTTCCCGATCCGAATACGAACGTGGTCGGGGACGTGCAGCGGCTGCCGTTCGCGGACGGCACGGTCGACCTCGTCTACGCGACGGGGCTGCTCGAGCACGTGGCGGACGAGCGCGCGGTCGTGGCCGAGATCCGGCGCATCCTGAAGCCCGGCGGGCTCGCGCACCTCGAGGTTCCGTTCCTGGAGCAGTACCACGAGGACCCGATCGACTGCCGGCGTCTCACCGCCCCGGGGCTCGAGCGCCTGATGCGCGAGGCGGGCTTCGAGACCGTCGCGAGCGGCGCCCACATCGGGCCGACGGTCACGATGCTGAACACGGTCGCGCGGTGGTGGGCGCTCTGGCTCGAGGGCGACAGCCGCGTCATGAAGGCGCTGTCGTTCGCGCTCTTCACGTTCCTGTCGATCGTGTACTGGCCGTTCAAGTTCCTCGACGCGTTCCTGATCGGGAAGCGCGGCGCGCACACGCTCGCCCTCGGCGTCTACTTCACCGGCCGGAAGCGCTGAGGCGCCGGGGAGTCGGCGCGCGGGAGACGCTCCCGCGCGTTGGGCGCGTGCGCCAGGCGGGAGACGCTCACGCGTGTTTTCAGCGTGCGCCAGGCGGGAGGCGCTCACGCGCGATCGGCGCGCGCGCGCCAGAAGGCGAGGTGCGCCTTCGCGCTCGCTTCCCACGTGTACGGCCGCGCGCCGAGCTGCAGTTCGTCCTGCGCGGCCGCGTCGGTCCGCCGCGCGATCGCGGTCGCGAGCGCGTCGGCCAGGATCCCGGGCTCGCGCTCGACGCGCTCGTTCTCGACGAGGGTGACGGCGCCGCGCAGCGCGCGCGCGGGCTGCGCGAGGACCTCTTCGAACGCCGGGATCCGGCTCGCGACGACGGGCACGCCGAGCGCGAGCGCCTCGAGTGGCGTCACCGCGCTCGCCGCGTCGCGCATGAGGTGCAGGAGCACGCTGGAGCGGGCGACCAGCGCCGGCAGCGCGGCCTCGACCGCGCGCGGGTCCGGCGCCGGTGGGGCGGCGTCGACGAACGGCGCGGCGGGGGAGCCCGCGAGCGCGGCGGCCGCGGCGCGCAGGCCCTCCGGCACGCGCGCGCCCGGCCGCGGGAGCCCGCTCGCGAGGCGCAGCTCGGCGTCGATGCCGCGCTCGCGCAGGAGCTGGAGCGCCGCGAGTGTCGCCTCGAACGCGCGTCCCGTCCCGAGCCGGCCGAGGACGAGCACGCGCGCGGGCGCGTCGGGCGGCGGCAGCGCGGAGAGCGCGCGGCGCCAATGTTCGCCGCCGACGGAGGCGACGAGCACCTGGTCGTGCGCGAGCTCGATTCGTCGCCGCAGGCGCGCCTCCGCGTCGCGCGCGAACACGACGACGCCGGCGCCGCGGCGGACGCGCAGGAGGAGCGCGCGCTCCTCCTCGGAGTCGGGTGTGGGGAGCTCCGCGAGCGCGATCGTCTCGCGCGCCGACGTCACCGGGAGGGCGGGGAAGCGCACCTGGTGTACGAATTCCGCGCCGCCCGCGAGCACGTCCGCGCCGCGTCCGAACCGCGCGAGGAGCTCGAACACGCAGCGCGGATGGCGCCGCTCGATGCGCTGCGTCGAGCGGTCGCCGAACGCGAGGCCGAGCTCGTGCGTCGCGTACAGAGCTTGCGCGCGGCCGAACTCGCAGAGCGCGAGCTCGGGCCGGTCGGGGAGGCGCACGAGCGCGCGGACGAGCTCGCGCGCGTAGCGTCCGACGCCGGGTGGGTGCGACACGGCGGGGAGGTAGTCGAGCGCGATCCTCACGTGCGATCGCTTCTCACGCGGGCCTCACGCGGGCAACCCGTCGCGGAGGACGCGCTCCATCGCCGCGCAGAACCGGTCGAGCTCCTCGAGCGTCGTGTACACGGCGGGGGAGATGCGCACGCCCTGGAACTCCTCGTGGACGATCGCGACGGTGAAGATCTTGTGCTTCGCCCAGAGATGCTCGGAGAGCTTCAGGGAATCGACGCCGTCGATCTCGACGTTGCACACGCCGGTCGCGAAGCCGGGCTTCAGGCTCGTGTGGAGCTTGACCCGCGGGCTCGCCGCGAGCCGCTTCGCCCACGTGTCGCGCAGGTAGAGCATGCGCGCCTGTTTGTTCGCGGGCCCGATGCCGAAGTGGAACGTCAGCGCGTCCGCGATCGCGAGGAAGTTCGCCATCGGGTGCGTGCCGATCTCCTCGAACTTGCGGATGTCGTCGTCGAGCTTCTCGGGCGCCGCCATGAGCGGCCAGAGCCCGCGGACCTTCTCGCGGCGCACGAAGAGCATGCCCGTGCCGTGCGGTGCGAAGAGGAACTTGTGCAGGCTGGTGCCGTAGTAGTCGCAGTCGAGCTCGGCGTGCTTGAAGTCGAGGTGCGCGAACGAGTGCGCGCCGTCGACGATCACGGGGATGCCCTTCGCGCGCGCCATCCGCACGACGTCGCGCACCGGCATGATCTGGCCCGTCAGGTTGATGACGTGGCACAGGTGGAGCACGCGCGTCTTGTCCGTGATCGCGGCCTCGAACCGCTTCACGATCAGGGCGGGGTCCTCGCAGGCGAGCGGGACCTGGATCTTCTTGAGCACGACCCCGTCGCGGCGCGCGCGCTGCTCCCACGTCGTCAGCATGCGCGGGTAGTCCTGCGTCGTCGTCACGACTTCGTCGCCGCGGCGCAGCTCGAGCCCCTGCTGCACGTTCTCGAGGCTCTCGGACGCGTTGCGCGTGATCGCGATCTCCTCGGGGTCCGCGCCGAAGAGCCGCGCGAGGCCCGCGCGCACCGTCTCCTTCTGCGGGTCCTGCACGCGCCACAGCACGTACGCCGGCGCCGTGTTCGCGTGGTCGAGGTGGCGCTTCATCGCGTCCTGCACCACGCGCGGCGCGGGACAGACGCCGCCGTTGTTCAGGTTGATCATCGCCCGGTCGGGCGTGAACGCCTGCTGCACCTGGAACCAGAACGCTTCGTCGCGCGCGACCTCGTCGGGCGAGCGGCGGTCGCCCGCGAGCGTAGCGATCCGCTCGTGCGCGTCGTCGCGGAGGAGCGGCACGCACGCGAGCGGCAGCGCCGCGGCGGGGAGCGCGATCGAGCCGAGGAACTCGCGGCGCCGCATGGAGGCGCTCCTAGCGCTTCCCGCTCTGGATCTTGAGGTCGTCGAAGCGCGTGTGTGCGTCGCCCTTGGTCCACAGCCCGACCTTGCCGGGCTCGAGGAAGCTCGCGTCCTTCGCGGCGAGGTACGCGCGGCCATCGAGGTAGCAGCGCATCTGCTCGCCCTTCGCCGTGATGCGCAGCTCGTGCCAGCCGGGCTCGACGCGCACGGTCTCCGTCGCGAGCTGGCGGCGTTCGCCGTCGATGACCTCGTACAGGCGGACGTTGCGCTCGAGCGGGTTCCAGCGCGCGAGGTAGTAGTTCTTCGCGTCCTTCGCGCGCCACACGAGGCCGCCGCCCTGATCGTCCTCGCCGCCGACGGCCTTCAGCTTCACGGACAGGTCGACCTCGGCCGCGCGCACGTCGTCGAGCAGCGCCAGGTTGAACGGCTCCTTCTCGTCCGGCCCGACGGCTTCGAGCACGTTGCGCTTGCTCGGCGCGCCCTCGTCCTCGACCACGGCCCACTGGCCCGAGAGACCGCGGACGCCGGTCAGCGGCGCGGCGAGCTGCGAGCGATCGAAGCCGAGCTCGAGGCGGATCGTCGGCGCGGTGGAGCGCGGATCCACGGAAGAGCGGGTGTCGCGCCCGGTGTGACAGGCGCACGCGAGGAGGACGAGCGGAGCCGAGGCCCAATGGAATCGCATGAGGTTCCTTCCGACAGCGCCGCCGCCGGGCGGCGCGGAGAGCCCAGCGAAAGCGCGGGCCGCCCGTCGCGCTCCGATCCGACCCTTCTCGACGCGCGACGCCTGGGCCGGGCCGGCGCGGCGGGCGGGCGTGCGCATGCGCGGAACGCGGCGGTCCTCGCGGCGGACCCAGGGTTCGTGCGTCAGGGTCGGGGGCGCGGCGGCCTGCTCGCGTTGGATGCGCTCGAGCTCGCGCCCGACCGGCGCGCGGCCGAAGAGCCCGCCTTCGTCGCGCAAGGCCGCGTTGAAGTCGCGCCAGAGGATGCGGATGAAGGGCCACCAGATGGGCGCCGCGCCGATCAGCAGCACCCACCGCAAGATGTCCTTGTTCAACTCGCCCATGGCCGTCGTCGCGTCGCGGCGGCATCCTGGACGGAGGCCGGCGCGCGGGCATCCTATCGAACGGCCGCCGCCGAAGCCTGGAATCCCATGCTCGAAGCGCTCCTCCCGCGTGGGCGCGGGCGCCTCGGCGCCGCGCTCCTCACCGTCCTCCTCGCCGTGGGGAGCGGCGCGTTCGCGGCCGCCCGCCGCGGCCCGTCGGCGTCGGGCGCGCTCCCGGTGGCTCCGGCAGGGGCGGAGCACGTCCGCGGCGTGACGATCTCGTGCGAGACCTGGGGCTGGGAGTGGGGCAGCGACGCGTTCGCGGCGGACCTCGACCGGCTCAAGGGCCTCGGCGTGAACTGGGTCGCGATCCATCCCTACGCGCGCATCCGCGCCGACGGCGAGGTGAGCGCCCGCGACTTCGACCCCGACCACCCGCCCGAGTGGATCACGCGTCCGATCCGCGAAGCGCACGCGCGCGGGCTCGCGCTGTTCGTCATCCCGCACCTCGCGTACTGGGGCAGCCCGTGGAGCTGGCGCGGCGAGATCGAGTTCCAGGACCCGGCCGCGCGCGCGCGCTTCTTCGCCTCGTACCAGGCCTGGATCACGGGCGTCGCGCGCGCGGCGCGCGGCGCGGACGGGTTCTCGATCGCGAACGAGCTCGAGAAGCTCGCGGGCTTCGAGGCGGAATGGCGCGCGGTGATCGCCGCCGTGCGCGCGGAGACGCCGGCGCGCCTGACGTGGGCCGCGAACTGGTCGGGCTACCGCGACGTGCGTTTCTGGGACGCGCTCGACGCGGTCGGCGTGCAGGCGTACTTCCCGCTCGTCGAGCACGCCGACCCGACCGAGGACGAGCTGCGCGCCGCGTGGAAGCCGGTGCTCGCGGAGCTCGCCACGTTCCAGGCGCGCGTCGGGAAGCCGATCGTGTTCACCGAGCTCGGCTACCGCGCGGCCCTCGACGCGGCGCGCGAGCCGTGGACGTTCCGCGAGGCGCGCGGCGACGAGCGGGCGCGCGCCGAGGCCGTGCAGGAGCGCTGCCTCACCATCGCGCTCGAGGCGATCGAGCCCGAGTCCGCGTGGTTGCGCGGCGCGTTCCTGTGGAAGTGGTTTCCGGGCAGCGCGCGGCGCGGCGAGAACTTCCTCGTCAATCGTCCGGGCATGCAGCGCGTCGTCGAACGCGTGTGGAAGCCCGCCGCCGAGCGGGCGGACGAGGCGGCGCCCCGCTAGGATCTCGGCCGCATGGACGCGCCGAACGACCGCACGGGTGGTGGACACGCTCGGGGCGCGCGCGCGCCGTCGGAGCACCGCAATGGGGCGGGCAAGCGCGCGCGCCGTCACAAGCGCCGAACCGCGCCGGGCGCGTCGCCCGGCACCCTCGTCGCGGATCCGACCGCGCCGCGGCCGCGGCTCTCGGTGTTGGCGTACTCCGCCACCGAGTTCGTCGAACGCGCCGTGACGGACCCGCGCGAGGTGCGCGAGCTCCTCGAGCGCTTCCCCGTCGTGTGGTTCAACGTCGACGGCCTCGGTGACGTCGACACGATCCGCGCGGTCGGCGACGTGTTCGGACTGCACCGCCTCGAGCTCGAGGACGTCGTCAACGTCCACCAGCGGCCGAAGGTCGACCGCTACGGCGAGCACGAGTTCGTCGTCGCGCGCATGGTCAACGCGGGGCCGACGCTCGAGACCGAGCAGCTCTCGCTCTTCTTCGGGCGCAACTTCGTGCTGACGTTCCAGGAGTTCGCCGGCGACGGCTTCGGCCCCGTGCGCGACCGCCTGCGCAACGGGACGGGCTCGCTGCGCGCCTCGGGACCGGACTACCTCGCCTACGCGCTGCTCGACGCGACGGTCGACCAGTACTTCGCGCCGCTCGAGGCGCTGGGCGAACGGCTCGAGGCGCTCGAGGACGAGTTCTGCACGCGGCCGCGCCCGACGGCGCTGCAGGAGCTCCACCGCGCGAAGCGCGATCTCTTGACGCTGCGCCGCTGCGTGTGGCCGTTGCGCGAGGCGCTCTCCCAGCTGCAGCGCGACGAGAGCGGGCTCATCCAGCGCGAGACGCGGCCGTACCTGAACGACCTCTACGACCACACCGTGCAGATCATGGACGTGGTCGAGACCTACCGCGAGCTCGCGAGCGGCCTGCTCGACATCTACTTGTCGAGCATGAGCCACCGTTTGAACGAGGTGATGATGGTGCTGACCGTCATCGCGACGATCTTCATCCCGTTGACGTTCCTGTCGTCGATCTGGGGCATGAACTTCGAGCACATGCCCGAGCTCAAGACGACGTGGGGCTATCCCGTGGCGCTCGCGTCCATGGTGCTCGTCGCGTGCGGGCTGCTCGCGTTCTTCCGACGGCGCGGCTGGATCGGGCCGCACACGCCGCGGCTTCCGGTCGACGACGCGGCGTCCCACGCGCGCTCCGCGCCGCGCGGGCCCGAGGGTTCGGGTGGACCCGGTGGGCCCAGTGGCCAGGAGTCGGCCGGGGGACGCGGGACGTGAATGAGGGACGCCGTCCGCCGCGGGACTCGGGTGGTCCGCGCGGGCGCCGCGGCGGCGCCGGTGGAGGCGCGCGGGGGCCGGGCCGAACGCCCGGCGGCCGCTCGAGCGGACGGCACGAGCTCGAGCGCCTCCTGTCCAAGGCGGGCTTCTGCTCGCGGGCCCAGGCGCGCGAGCTCGTCCTCGCGGGCCGCGTGCGCGTGAACGGCGTCGTGATCGTCGATCCGGAGGCGTGGTTCGACCTCGTGCGCGACGCGGTCGTCGTCGACGGCCGTGCGATCGCTCCGGCGCGCACGGAGGGCCGGCGTTACCTCGCGCTGCACAAGCCGCGCGGTTGCGTCACGACGCGCAGCGATCCCGACGGGCGCGCGACCGTGTACGACCTGGTCGCGGACTGCGGCGCGTGGGTCGTGCCGGTGGGCCGGCTCGACCTGGACACGAGCGGCCTGCTCCTCTTCACGAACGACACGCAGTTCGCCGACCGCGTGACGAGCCCGGACTCGCACGTGCCGAAGACCTATCTCGTCGAGGCGGAGCCGCGGCTCGCGCAGGAGGCGCTCGACGCGCTCGCGCGCGGCATCGAACTCGCCGACGGTCCGACGCGGCCGGCCGAGGTCGAGCTCCTCGGGCACCGCGGACCGCGCACGCGCTTCCTGCTCACGATCACCGAGGGCCGGAACCGCCAGGTGCGCCGCATGGTCAAAGCCGTCGGCGCGAAGGTGGAGCGCCTCGAGCGCGTCTCGATCGGTCCGCTCGAGCTCGGCGAGCTCGAGCGCGGCCGCTGGCGCGAGCTCGAACCGCGCGAGGTCGCCGCGTTGTCGCGCGCGGCGGACGAGGCGCGTCCCGCCCGCAAGGGGACGAAGAGCGGCCCTGGAGGAGCTCGCGCATGAACACGAAGGACGCTCTCGATCCCATCCGCTCGCTGAAGGCCGTGCTCCGCGCGGGGAAGCCGAACGCGGGGCCGCTCCTCGGTTGGTGGTTCGGTGGGCTCGCCGCGATGTTCGCGGTCTACCTCGCCGTGTACCTCCCCGCGGTGTTCGTCCTCGTCGGCACGTCCGCCGACCGCGGGCGGCCCACGCCCATCGCCATCGTGCTCTTCGCCGTCGCGCTCTTGGTGCTCGTCGTCGCGATGATCGTGCTTCAGTGCTGGTGGCGCCTCGGCTTCGCGAACCTGTTCGGCGCTGCATTGCGCACGGGCCGGTGCGAGCTCGGGACGGCGCTCCAGCCGCGTGGACGGCTCCTTACGACGATCGGCGCGCAGTTCCTCGTCGCGGGGATCGTGTTCCTCACGTACCTGCCCGTGCTCGCGCTCTGGGTCGCGATCGCGCTCGTGGCCCGCGACGGCGAGCCGCCCGTGCTGTTGCTCGTGATCGCGGTGCCGGTCTACTTCGCGTGGTTCCTCTTCCTCGTGTGGTTGGTGCTCGGGTTCGTGTTCGTCGCGCACGCGGTGGCGTTCGACGGGTGCGGAGCGATGGAGGCGGTGCGCCGTTCGTGGGCGCTGGCGCGCGGCCGGCGGTTCGCGCTGTTCGTGTACCTGCTCGTGACCGGGCTCTGCGCGATGGCGGGCCTTCTCCTGTGCTGCGTCGGGTACATCGCGACCGCGCCGCTCGTCGAGCTCATGCCGATCGAGGCCTACCTCGCGCTCACGCGCGGCGACGAGTACGAGCACTGGTGGGTGCGCTCGGGGAGCGCTCCGACGGACGCGCCGTTCGCGGAGTCGACGGCCCCGCCGCCCCCGGCGCCCCTCGAATCCTGAAGCGCGTCAGCGCGGCCCGAGCCCCATCCGCGCGCGCCACTCCGCCGGGATCCACTCGACGGGATGCACGTAGCCGAGCTGGCCGCTGCCGTTCTCGACACGCGACGTCGGCACGCCGACGAGCCGGCCGTGCGCGTCGAGCGCGGCGCCGCCCGAGTTGCCGCTCGTGATCTCCGCGTCCGTCTTGAGCACGCGGCCCTCGGGGACCGCGTCGAAGCCCGAGACGACGCCCGCGGTCACGGAGATCGTGACGCGCGAGCCGAGGCCGCCCGTGTCCGGGAAGCCGACGACGCGCAACGGATCGCCGACGTGGACCGGGGTCGCCGCGCCGAGCTCGACGTGCGGGAACACGGCGCCCGGCGGAAGCGGCTGGCCGAGAAACCCGCTCGTCACGCGCAAGAGCGCGAGGTCGAGCTCCTCCTCCACGGCCTCGACGCGCGCGCGGTAGAGCTCGCGCGGCGGACGCGCCGGGTCGAGCGTGACGGAGATCACCGCCTGCTTCGCCGCGCCGCCGCCGCGCAGGAGGACGACGTGCGCGTTGGTCAGGATCCAGCCGTCCTCGGTGAGCAGCGTGCCGCTCCCGCCGCCCTCCTCGGTCTCGAGCTCGACGATCGCGGCGAGCGGGAAGCCGAGCGCTGCGTCCTCGCTCGTCGCGAGCGACGCGGGCAGCGCGAGGTCGGCGGGCGCGGGCTCGGCGGAGAAGCGCGCGCGGAGACGGAACGGCACCGGCGCATCGGCGTCGTGCGGATCGAACACCGTGGCGTACCAACGGCCGGGCGCGAGCGGGTGCTCCTCGGCGTCCTTCGCGAGCACGATCGATTCGCGGCCCCACACGTTCTGCGACAGCGCGGGCGCGGCCTCCTCGTCGTCGGCGGCGAGCGGCGCTCGTCCGAGCGCGAGGTCGAGGTCGCCCGTCGTCTCGACGATGTCGACGCGCAGCGCGGAGGCGCCCGGGGGCACGTCGATCGCGAACCACGCGGCGCCGCCGCTCGCGCGATCGACGAAGCCCTCGACGAGCTCGTCCGGCGGCATCACACGCGGCTCCGACGGCCGGTGCGCGCGCGCTTCGAGCGTGTAGGCGAGCCGTTCGAGCTCGTGCCGCGCCGCGCGCGGAGCGGCGCGCAGCGGCCACGCCACGCGCACGGACCAGAGCCCGGGCACGAGCGGCGGCTCCGACGTGCGATCGAGGGCGAAGCGCGCGGCGCCGGCCTCGCACGTGACGACGTGCTCGTGGTCGGGGTCGCCCGGCGGCGCGACGGACAGGTCGAGGTCCGCGTCGGCGGAATCGAGCAGGAGCTCGAGCCGCGCGAGCCCCGCGGGGACGTCGAGCTCGTAGCGCGCCTCGGCGGCGTGGGGGAGCTCGAGCACGTCCTCGCGCGCCTCGCCGGCCGCGATGCGCGTCGCGGGCGCCTCGGTGCGACAGGCGAGCGCGAAGGCGAGCGCCGCGAGTGCGCCCGCGCGCCGGAGCGCGGTCCGCGTCCGTTCGCGCGGCGCGCGCACGCTCAACCTTCCTTCTTCCACCAGTCGCCGTCGGCGACCTGGCGGATCCCCTCGGCGTAGGGGCGCGGCTTCCACCCGAGCTCGTACGTCGCGTTCGTGATGTCGTGCTCGTGGTGCAGGTTGAAGTACGCCGATGCGCGGCGGTCCTCGGTCACGTCCGTGAAGAGGCCCTTCACGAAGATGAAGCGGTCGGCCCACTTCTTCGCGATGTTCCGGCGCTTCACACCACCGTTCGTCGCGGCGATCGTGAGGTCGATGAACTCGTTGTAGGGGATGCCCGCGGGGCCCGCGAGCTCGTACACGCAGTCGACCGCGCGGTCGAAGTGGAAGAAGCGCAGCACGGCGTCGACGACGTCCTCGACGTGCACCGGGTTGATCTTCGATTGGCCGTCGTGGGGGATCCACAGCGAGCCGGACTTCTGCGCGCAGCGGCGCAGGAGCGGCGCCGTGTGGCGGTAGTCGCCGACGCCGTAGACGAGCGTCGGACGGAAGGAGGCCCAGTTGACGCCCGAGCCGCGGATCAGCTTCTCCTGCACGCGCTTGCTGTCGCGGTAGTAGCTGTACACGGGCGCGCCGATCACCGCGGAGCTGATCACCCAGAGCTGGAAGCCCGGCGCGGCGTTCGCCTTCGCTTCGTCGAGCAGCGCCTCGGTGCCGCCGATGTTCACGGCGCGCATCTCCTCCTCGCCGAGGTGGTCGTGCGCGCTCGCGATGTGCACGAGGAGCTCGATCCCCTTCAGGAAGCCCGCGAGCGACGCGCGGTTCGTCAGGTCGCCCTGATGGACCTCGACCTTCGCGCCCGGCGGAACCTCGACGCGGCCCGCGCTCGAAGGGCGCGCGAGGACGCGGAGCTCGTGGCCCGCGCCGGCGAGGCCCCGGATCATGTAGCGGCCGATGAAGCCGGTTCCGCCAGTGAGCGCGATCTTCATGAGGGGCAAAGAGGATAGCGACGCCGCGCGGCGAGGGAAGGCGTAGCCCGTCGAGCGCGGCCCGGGCTCGCATCCCGCTCCGCCGCCGGCATCATGGGGACATGGACCCCGCGCCGACGCCCGACGCCGCGAGCCCCGTCGGCATCCTGTGCGCGCTCCCGGCGGAGCTTGGCGCGCTCGCGCTTCGCGCGCGGGGCCGGCGGACGGCGCTCGGGCTCGAACTCCTGGAACTCGACCTCGACGGCACGCCCGCTCTCGCCTGCGTCGCGGGGGTCGGCAAGGTCCGCGCTGCGCGCGCGGCGGCGGCCCTCCTGCACCACGGCGCGCGGCGAGCGTTGCTCGTGGTCGGGACGTGCGGCGGACTGCGGCAACGCCTCGTGCCCGGCACGTTCGTCCACTGCACGACGGCGACGCAGGTCGACCTCGCGGTGCGCGCCGGACGGGACGTCGAGGCGCACCCGGAGCTCCGGAGCGCGTGGCGCGCGGTCGCGCCGGGCGAGGAAGGGTGGTTCCTGACCGCGGACCGGCCCGTGCTGTCGCTGTGGCGGCGGATGCGCCTCGCGCGCGCGTTCACGGGGGCCTGCGTCGCCGAGATGGAGACCGCGGCCGCGGCGGTCGTCGCGCGCGAGGCCGGCGTGCCGTGGGCTGCCTTGCGCGCCGTCACCGACCGCGCGACGCCGTTCGGCGCCGCGAGCTTCCGCGTCCACTTCCCCGCGCAGGCCGGCCGCGCCGCGGACACGGTCCCGGCGCTCCTCGCGCGCTGGCCGCGAATTGTGGGGGCCCACCCGCACGCGTAGGATGTCCGCCCCCTTGATCCCCGCGGAGCGAATCGAGTCCCACGCCGTCCCCGTCGCGCGGCGCGTCCGCGAAGACGGATCGGCGCGCGCGCGCGTGGGGCGGCGCGGCTCCGTCCGCCCGGGGCCGGGCCGGAGGCGCGGCGCGTGAGTTCGCTCGGCACGCTCGTCCGGCGCAACTTCGAGCCGCTCGTGCTTTCGGTGCAGGTCTTCGTGGACCTCGTCGTCGTGCTCGTCGCGTGCTGGATCGGGTACGCCCTGGGTGGACCGCTCGCGGGCTTGGCGGGCGAGGGACAGTTCCTCCCGAGCCAGAACGAGCTCTACCTCGAGCTCTCGGCGCTCATCGCCGCGGTCTGCCTCGTCACTTTCCACGCCTTCGGGCTCTACTCGCCCGTGAAGAGCCTCCTCAACATGGAGGAGTACAAGGGCGTGCTGAAGAGCACGATCGTCGCGTTCCTCGTGCTCGTGCTGCTGCTCGTCTACCTGCGTTCGGCGCGCGACGATTCGGGCGGCTTCGTGTCGCGGTTCCTCGGTCCGGTGCACGACCTGTTCGACTTGCGCATCAACGTGAACACGGTCTCGCGCGTCACGCTGCTCGCGATCTTCGGACTGATCCTCTTGCTCATGACCGCGGCGCGCTTCGCGTCGTTCAAGATCATCCAGCGGCTGCACCAGGCCGGGATCGGCAACCGCAACGTCCTCATCTACGGCGCCGGAGAGACGGGCCGGCACCTCCAGCGCAAGTTCCGGCTCGTGCCGACGCTCGGGCTGAACCTGGTCGGCTACTGCGACGACGATCGCTCGCGCGTCGGGCAGACCGTCGATCGGCTCCGCATCCTCGGGGGCTTCGAGGACCTCGAGCGCGTCGTCGGGGAGCAGAAGATCAGCGAGGTCTTCGTCGCGATGCCCGAGTCGCAGGAAGAGCGCGTCATGGCGGTGCTCGCCGAGCTCGAGCGCCTCGGCGTGACGTGCCACATCGTGCCGCGGCTCTACCACCTGATGTCGTTCAACCTGCGGATGGTGAACGTCGACTCGATCCCGCTGTTCACCCGCGCGGTGCGTCGGCCGAGCCTTTTCACGCGCGCCGGGAAGCGGCTCCTCGACCTCGGCGTGGCCGTGCTCGTGCTGCTCCTGTTCCTGCCCGTCCTGCTCCTGATCGCCGCGTTGATCAAGCGCGAGTCGCCCGGCCCCGTGTTTTTCGTGCAGGAGCGGGTCGGTCGCGACGGCCGGACGTTCCGCATGTTCAAGTTCCGGACGATGCACGTGCACATGTCGGGCGACGCGCCGACGCCGAAGTCGAGCGACGATCCGCGCATCACGTCGATCGGCCGCTGGCTGCGCCGGTTCTCGCTCGACGAGCTGCCCCAGTTCCTCAACGTGCTCAAGGGCGACATGAGCGTCGTCGGCCCGCGACCGGAGATGCGCTTCATCGTCGCGCAGTACGGCCCGCTCGAGCGCGAGCGCCTGCGCGTCAAGCCGGGCCTCACCGGCTTGTGGCAGATCTCCTACGCGCGCCAGCTCGCGATCCACGAGAACCTCGACTACGACCTCTACTACATCGAGCACCAGTCGCTCCTGCTCGACCTCGTGATCATCGCCCTGACCGCGTTCGCGGTCGTCAAGGGCACGGGCGCGTACTGATCTCGCCATGGCCGCCCTGCGCGTCGTGCACGTGATGGAGGCCACGATCGGCGGGACGCGCCGCCACCTGCGCGACGTCGCGCGCGCGCAGAAGGAGCTCGGCCTCGAC
This sequence comes from Planctomycetota bacterium, assembly GCA_016714045.1. GTDB lineage: Bacteria > Planctomycetota > UBA1135 > UBA1135 > JADJNY01. Next base: position 245,474 of record JADJNY010000007.1, read on the forward strand.
GTCGCCGTGATCGCGTCGACGCTGCGCGAACCGCGCGTCGAAGGGGACCTCGCCGAGCTCGCCGCGCGCGGCGTGCGCGTCGAACGGCTCCCGATGCGGCGGGAGATCGCGCCCATCGCCGACTACCGACACCTGCGCGCGCTGGAGCGGCTCTTCGTGGAGCTCGCGCCGGACGTCGTGCACTCGCACTCGAGCAAGGCGGGCGTGCTCGCGCGCCTCGCGTCCCTCCCTGGCGGCCGCGGCGCCCGCGTCCACACGCCGCACACGTTCGCGTTCCTGTTCGAGGCCATGTTCTCGGCGCCCAAGCGCGCGCTCTTCCGCCGCATCGAGGCTGCGCTCGCCGAGCACACGCACGCCGTCGTCGCCGTCAGCCGCTCCGAGCAGGAGACGATCCGCGCGTCCGGCGTCGTGCCGGCGGAGCGCCTCGTCGTCGTTCCGAACGGCATCGACCCCGCGCCGTGGCTCGCGGCTTGCTCCGACCGCGCGGAGCTCGCGCGCGAGCTCGGGATCGACGTCGGGACGCCGATCGTGCTCGTCGCGGGGCTCCTGAACGCGGCGAAGGGTCAGGACCTCGCGCTCGAAGCGCTCGCCCGCCTGCGCGCGCGCCCCGTGCTCGTGTTCGCGGGGAACGGCGCGGACCTCGCGCGGCTCGAGGCGCTCGCTCGCGCGCTCGGCGTCGACGATCGCGCGCGCTTCCTCGGCTGGCGCGAGGACGTTCCGCGCCTCGTCGCGTCGTCCGACCTCGTGCTGCTGCCGTCGCGCTGGGAAGGGCTCCCGTACGTCGTGCTCGAGGCGTTCGCCGCCGGCGTGCCGGTCGTCGCGACGCCCGTCGACGGCGCGCGCGAGCTCGTGCGCGAGGGAGCGACCGGCGTGCTCGCGAGCGCGATCTCCGCGGATGCGATCGCGGCCGCGCTCGATCGCGCGCTCGCGCTCGACCCCGCCGCGCGCGCAGCGCTGGGGGAGAACGGTCGCGCGGTCGTGCTCGCCGGAATACACGCTGGAGCGCATGGCGCGCCGCCTCGTCGACGTCTACCGGGAGCACGCGTGAAGATCCTGCACGCGATCACGACGCTCGACGTCGGCGGGGCCGAGATGCACTTGCTCGCGCAGGTCCGCGGCCAGACGACGCGCGGCCACGCCGTGCGCGTGGTCTACCTGAAGGGCCAGGGCACGCTCGCGGCCGACTTCCGCGCGGCCGGCGCGGAGGTCGTCGAGCGCGTCGTGCCCGCCGCGTTCCCGCTGCGCGCCCGCCGCCACGCGGCGTGGGCAGACGTGCTCCACTCGCACCTCCTGAAGGCCGACATGCTCCTCGCCGCGAGCGCGCTCCTGTGGGGCGCCTCGAAGCGCCTCGTCGCGAGCAAGCACAACGACGAGCAAGTGCTGAAGCGGCCGCTCGTCTCGCTCGTGCACGGGCTCCTCGGCCGCGTGCCGCGGCGCACGATCGTCCTGTCCGATCACGTCGGGCGTTTCGTCGAGCAGTACGGCCGCGTGCCGAGCGAGCGTCTCGTGCGCATCTACTACGGCCTGGATCCGGCGCCTTTCGAGGCCGCGCGTGCCGCCGGACAGGGCACGCGCGCCGCGACGCGCGCGGAGCTCGGGCTTTCCTTGGACGCCGTCGTGTACACGTGCGTCGCGCGCTTCGCGCCGCAGAAGGCGCACGCGGACCTCTTGCGTGGCTTCGCGCTCGCGCGCGAGCGCGCCCAGGGCCGGGAGCTGCGGCTCGTGCTCGTCGGCGACGACCCGTTCGGCGACGGACGCGCGCGCGCGGAGGCCGTCGCGCGCGAACTCGGCCTCGGCGCGAGCGTGCTGTTCGCGGGCATCCGGCGCGACGTGCCGCGCGTGCTCGCCGCGTCCGACGTGTTCGTGATGACTTCCTTGTGGGAGGGGCTCGGGCTCGTGTTCCTCGAGGCGATGGCGGTGGAGCTTCCCGTGCTCGCGACGCGCGTCTCCGCCGTGCCGGAGGTCGTCGTCGACGGCGAGACGGGCGTGCTCGTCCCGCCCGCGGAGCCCGAGGCCGTCGCGGGGGCGATGCTCACGCTCGCGGCGGACCCCGCGCGCCGCGGCGCCCTCGGTCGCGCGGGCGCCGAGCGCGTGCGCGCCCGATTCGGGCTCCCGCGCATGGTCGACGAGACGCTCGCGGTCTACCGCGCAGTTCTTTCCGGGTCCGCGCCCCCGGACGTCGCGGGCGGCTCGGACTCGCGCCGCCTCGACGTGGATCCGGGGTAGAGTTGGAAACGCGCACGCCGCGCCGGACCGCACCCGGCGCGCCCCGTCGCGTGCCTCGAGTCCTCCGCATTCGGGAACCGATACCCGAGGGCGGAGTCGACCGGGCCCGATCCACGCCCGACGACCTCCGCATGACCTTCACCGCTCCCGAACCCGCGCCGGCCTCGCTTCCCGGACCGGCCCCGCGCGGGCTCGACCGCCGACACCGCTCGACTCCGCGCCTCTCACGGTTCTCGTTCCTCGGCGGCCGCCGGCAGAAGCCGCGGCGGCGCGGCGAGGTCGAGGGCGCGTACGTCGACCTCTACAGCGTCCGCCTGCTCCTGATGCTCCTGTGGATCACGCTGATGAACGTGGCGGACAGCTTCTTCACGCTCGTCCACCTGCAGCACGGCGGCACCGAGGTGAACCCGGTCGCCGGGGCTGCTCCTGACGACGGGGCTTTCGTCGTTCGTGCTGCTCAAGTCGGGGCTGATCTCGCTCGCGCTCGTCGTGCTCTGCGTTCACAAGAACTTCCACCTCGCGCGCCTCGGCCTCTGGGTCGCCGCGATCGCGTACACGCTGCTGTTCGCCTACCACCTGTCGCTGTTCGGCGTGTGAACGTCGGCGCTGGAGCGCTGGAGCGCGCCGCGCCGCGCGCGTAGACTCGCCCGCCCATGCGCATCGCGCGCGTCCTGACCCGGCTCAACCTAGGCGGCCCCGCGCGGCAGGCGCTCGCGAGCGATCCACGCCTCGTCGCGGAAGGCCACCAGGTGCGGCTCTTCACCGGCCGGCCCGAGGCGGGCGAGGGCGACCTCTTCGACGCCTTCGTCGCGCGCGGCCTCGACGTCGTGCGCGTGCCGGGCCTGGCGCGCGGTCTGTCGCCCGTCGGGGACGGTCGCGCGCTGCTCGCACTGCGCCGCGCGTTCCGCGCGTTCGAACCGGACGTCGTGCACACGCACGCGTCGAAAGCGGGTGCGCTCGGCCGCCGTGCGGCGAAGGCCGTCCCGCGCGCGGCGGTCGTCCACACGTTCCACGGCCACGTGCTGGAGGGCTACTTCCCTGAGCCGGTCTCGAAGGGGCTCGTCGCGCTGGAGCGCCGCCTCGCCCGGCGCACGGACCGCGTGATCGCCGTGTCGCACGCGACGGCGGAGGACCTCGTGCGCCTCCGCGTCGTCGAGGACGAGACGAAGCTCGTCGTCGTGCCGCCTGGCGTCGAACTCGACCCGCTCCTCGCGCTGCGCGGACGATCGGGGGTGCTGCGCTCCCTGCTGGGCGTCGGCGAGGACGCGGTGCTGGTCGGCGTGCTCGGGCGCCTTGCCGAGGTGAAGCGCCCCGAGTGGGCGCTCGACGTGTTCCAGATGCTCGCGGAGCGCTACCCCAAGCTGCACCTCGTGTTCGTCGGCGACGGCGAGCTCTTCGGGATGCTCGAACGGCGCATCACGGCGCTCCCGCCCGCGCTGCGCGCGCGTGCGCACCTCGTCGGCGCGCGCGACGACATCGCGGCGGTGCTCGCGGACCTCGACGTCGTGCTGCTCACGTCGCGCAGCGAGGGCCTGCCCGTCGCGTTGATCGAGGCGGGCGCCGCGGGCAAGCCCGTGGTCGCGACGCCCGTCGGTGGCGTGCCCGAGGTCGTCGCGCACGAACGCACGGGCTACCTCGGCGCGAGCGTCGACGAGCTCGCGTTCGGGCTCGCGCAGCTCTGCGACGCGCCCGCTGCTCGGCCCGCGTTCGGCCAGCGCGCGCGCTTGCGCGTCGCGGCGCGCCACTCGGCGGACGAGCTCGCGAAGCGGCTCGCGGCCGTGTACCGCGCCGCGGTGGAGGTGCATGCGTGCGCCTCCTGATGGTCTCCGGCGACCGCCAGGTCACGATCGGCGAGAAGGGGCCGTTCCACGCGATGCAGCGCGAGTTCTCGCGCTGGTTCGAGCGCATCGACGTGCTCTGTCCGCGCCCCGACCGCGCGCCTACGGTCGCGACGATCCACGGCAACGTGCATTTCCACCCCGCGGACTGCGAGCGCTCGCGCATGGCGCGCTGGATCGCGCGGCGCGGCACGGAGCTCGTACGCGAGCACGGCCATGCGCTCGTCGTCAGCCACGACTACGGCCGCTTCTACAACGGGATCGGGAGCTGGCGCATCGCGCAGGCGACCGGCGTCCCGTACCTCTCCGAGCTGCACCACGTCCCGGGCCATCCCGTCGCGGCGGACGTGCGCGAGCGCTTCGAGAAGGCGCTCGCGCGCCTCTACGTGCGGTGGGCGCGCGACAAGGCGCTCGCGTTCCGCGTCGTGAATCGCCGCGAGATGCCCGCGCTCCTCGCGCGCTGGGGCGTGCCGAGCGAGAAGGTCGTCGTGCTGCCGTCGCTCTACATCGATCTCGAAGTGTTCCGGCCGCCGCAGCGCCCGCTCGCGCCGCGGCAAGACGTCGTGTTCGTCGGGCGCATGGTGGGGAACAAGGGCCTCGTGCCGATCGTGGACGCGCTCGCGCGGCTCCAGCACGAGGGCCGGCCCGCGACTGCCCTGTTCGTCGGCAAGGGACCGCTCGCGGGCGCCGTGCGCGAGCGCGTCGCGAAGCAGGGGCTCGCCGAGCGCGTGCGGTTCGTCGAGTGGGTCGACTCGCCGGCGGAGCTCGCCGAGCTGTACCGCGAGAGCCGCGTGTGCGTCTGCGCGTCGACGTGCGAGGGCGGACCGCGCTTCACGGTCGAGGCGATGGCGTGCGGGACACCCGTCGTCAGCACGCCCGTCGGCGTCATGACCGAGCTGCTCGAGTCGGGCGAGCTCGGCCGGCTCTCCGGCTTCGACGCGCCGTCGATCGCGGAGGCGCTCGGCGCGGTGCTCGGCGACGAAGCGCGCCGCGCGCGCATGGGGGCCGCCGCGGCCGCGGAGACCCGCCGGTTCGAGTACGCGAGCACGCTGAAGGGCTATGCGGAGGGGTTGTACCGCCTCGTCGGGCTCCCGCTGCCCGCGCCCGCGCCGGAGAAGCCGCGGTGAAGCTGCTCTTCCTGACGCAGGTCGTCGATGCGAACGACGCGGTGCTCGGCTTCGTGCCGCGCTGGCTCGCGGGGCTCGCGCGAAACTGCGAGCGCGTGCGCGCCATCACGCTCGAGGCCGGCGACCTGTCGACGCTGCCCGCGAACGTCGACGTGCGCGTCGTGGGACGCCACGGCAGCATCGTGCGCTGGCTGCGCTACCAGGCGCACCTGCGCGAGGCGCTGCGCAAGGACGGCTTCGACACGGTCCTCGCGCACATGGTGCCGCGGTACGCGCTGCTCGCGAGCGGCCCCGCGCGCCGCGCCGGTGCGCGCACGTTCCTCTGGTACACGCACGCCGGCGTCGACCGCCGGCTCCTCGCCGCGATCCCGCGCGTGGAAAAGGTCTTCACCGCAAGTCCCGAGTCCCTCCGCGTCGATACGGAGCGGCGGGTGGTCACGGGTCACGGCATCGACCTGGACCACTTCGTGGAGAGAAGAGGAGAGGGACCCCCGCCGTCCGGGCAGGCAGCGGGGCCGTCGCGCGTGCTCAGCATCGGGCGCTTGACGCCCTCGAAGGATCCGTTGACGGTCCTCGAGGCGGTGGCGCTGCTTCGTGCGCGCGGGCGGGACGTCGTCCTCGACCTCGTCGGAGGAGGACTGACCGTGCAGGACGAGAGTTACCGAGAGCGAGTGGACGAGCGCATCCGTGCGCTCGACCTCGTGCCGTACGTGAACCGGGCCGGCGACGTGCCCTACCGTTCGATCCCGCCGCTCTACCGGCGCGCGAGCGTCGTCGTGAACGCGAGCTCGACGGGGAGCCTCGACAAGGTCGTGCTCGAGGCGTGGGCGTCGAAGCGGCCCGTCATCTCCTGCAACGAGGCCGTGCCGCCGCTCGTGCGCGAGCTCGCCCCCGACGACCGGTGGATGAACTTCCCGCACGGCGACGCGCGCACGCTCGCGGAGCGCCTCGAAACGGCGCTGGACCTCCCGAAGGAGCGCGCGGAGGCGCTCGGCGAGCGCTTGCGCGCGATCGTGCGCCGCGACCACGAGGTCGACGCGCTCATGCACCGCCTCGTGCGCGAGATGTCGGCGCCGCGCGGAGGTGCCGCGTGACGCAGATCAGCGTGGTCGTGCCCTCGTGGAACACGCGCGAAGCGCTGCGCACGTGCCTCGAGGCGCTCAAGTCGGCGCTCCCGCCGTCGTCCGAGGTGCTCGTCGTCGACAACGGCAGCCGCGACGCTTCCGCGCGCATGGTGCACGAGCAGTTTCCGTGGGTACGCATCGTGCGCAACGCGCGGAACACGGGCTACGCGCACGCGTGCAATCAGGGCGCGGAGCTCGCGCGCGGTGCGTACGTGCTCTTCCTGCACACGGACGTCCAGGTGGCCACCGACACGGTGCGCCGGCTCGTCCAGTTCCTCGAGGAGAACCCGAAGTACGGCGCCGCGACGCCGCGCCTCCTCGATCCGGACGGGACGACGCAGCGCTCGCACCAGCGCTTCCCGAACCTGTTGACGCCGCTCTTCCAGGGCACGCCGCTCGAGCGGTGGATCCCGGACAACTTCGAGCTCGACCGGCTCAGCGCGCGCGACTTCGATTACGAGCGCGACGGCGAGGTCCAGTACGCGTCCGGTGCGTGCCTCCTGATGCGGCGCAAGGCGCTCAAGTCGACGCGGCCGATGGACGAGTCGATGTGGCTCTACTTCGCCGACGCCGACCTGTGCAAGCGCCTTTGGTCGCGCGGCTGGCGCATCGCCTATCTGTCCCAGGCGTGCGCGCTCCACGCGGGCGGCGCGAGCACGCGCTTCTACCTCGAGGCGGAGACGGAGTGGCAGCGGAACCGCCTCGCGTACTATCGCAAGCACTTCGGCCGCTGGTCGGGCTGGTGGGTGAAGACCTGCGTCGCCTGGACCTTCGCCGACGCCTGCGTGCGCGAGTTCTGGCGCCGTGCGCACGGCGCCGTGGAGGAGCCGCTGCTCCCGCTCTGGCAGGACTTCGAGCTCTTCCTCCGGCGCTGAACTCGTTGCGCCGCGCGCGCGCGGTCGCCAAGATCGACGCATGCCGTCCGCGACCACGCTCCCGGTGGGAGAGGAGCTCCTCGAGCCCCTCCGCCGGACGTTTCGCTGGCTCGTCGGGCTGCGCGGCGCCGACGGGCGCATCGTGTGTCCATGGCACGGCGTCGAGCACACGGGCAGCAACGCGGGCGTGATCGTGCTCGCGTGCGAGATGCTCGCGCACGACCCCGCGGCCGACGCGGAGCTCTTGCGGCGTGAAGCACGCCTGGAGGCGCGCCGGCTCTGCGCGAACCTCGTGCGCGAGGGGACGAGCGCCTGCCATACGTTCCGGCCCGGCCGGCACGACCCGTTCAACTGCTCGAACAGCGTGATCGACGGCGGAGCGGCGACGGACGCGCTGTCGCAGTTCGTGCGCGCGCTCGGGCCCGAACTCGAGCCCGCGGAGCGCGAGCGCTGCAAGGACGCCGCGCTCCTTCACGCGCGCACGTACCTACGTTACGCGGTGCTCGACAAGGGCATCCCGGCGCAGCGCGCGTGGGGGCTCGCGGGCGTCGCGGGCGCGTGGGCGCTCGAGCGCGACGACGAACTCGAACGCGCGGCGCTCGAGGCGGTCGGCGTGTTGGAGGGCATCCAGCACGCGGACGGGAGCTACCCGTACCACCCGATCGAGTGGGGCGCGGAGCACGCGGGCGCGAGCGACGTCTCGTCCTTCTACCAGTCGCGCGTCACCGCGTTCCTGTTCCGCGCGCTGCGCGACCTCGGCCGCGATCCCGCGCACGCGATCTTCGCGCCGCAGCTCGCGCGCGGGCTCGACTTCGCGCGCGCGCTGCAGGGGCCCGACGGGCTCAAGTGCGGGCTCGTCGAGGCGAAGCCGTGGTACTGGGGCGACGCGCACGAGGTCGCCTCGCACCCGTTCGACGTGTACGCGTTCGCCGGCGGCGCGCGCGCACTCGGCCGCGGCGGGGACGGGCTTGCGGCGCTGTGCGCGTTCCGCGCGTGGGCCGAACGGCTCGCGCCGGACGGACGGCCGCGCGACCACGTCGCGCGCGACGGCGCGCGCGCGAGCTACCAGTGCCCCGTGTTCTGGGCCGGCCACGCCGCGTGGATCGCGCGCGCGCTGCCGGAGCTCGAGCGCGCGCGGGCGGCGGACGCGCGCGACTCGGCGCGGCCAGCGACGACGGGCAGCGGCGCGGGGATCGACCTCGCGCTGCGCTGGTTCCCGAACGCGCAGCTCGGCCGGCTCGAGGACGGGCGCGTGGTCGCGTGGGTGCGCGGCGCACGACCGGCGTCGAACGTGAACCACGGCAGCCCGCGCGGCGCCGGGCTCGTGCGCGTGTTCGACAAGCGCGCGGGGAAGGACGCGCTCCGTCGCGAGCGCTTCGATCCCGCGGGCGAAGCGGAATGGACGGCGCGCGGCCCGCGGTCGTTCGCGCGCGGGTGGCGGAGCGGCGCCTCCGAGCTGCGCTTCTCGCTGTGGACGGCGCGCGTGCACGCGCGCGCCGGGCGCGTCGGCGCGGCGCTCGCCGAGCCGTGGCGAGCGCTGCGCGAGGGCGTCTTCGAGTACGCGGACGGCCGGGTCGCGAGCTCGTTCGCGCTCACGACCGAGGTCGACGTCGGCGCGTTCGAGCTCGCGCTCGCGGGTCCGCTCGCGTGGCGGGACGGTACGTCCGTGCCGGGGTCGCGCGTGGAGCGACGCTTCGCGGTCGACGGCGACGGGCTCGAGGTGACCGAGCGCGTCCTCGACCACGGCACCCTGCGCGGGCTCGACTACGCCTTGCCCGCGGCGGCGCGCGCGGTCGAGCGCGGACCCGCCTCCGTGCGTTGGCGCCTCCCCTGACGGCAGCTCCGCGCTTCCGTCGCCCGCCCTGTCGGCGTACCCTCCCAAGATCCCATGCGGCCGGTCGCAACCTCGAAGGTGGGCGGACTCCTGACGAGCGCGCGCGCGGGCGTCCTCGCGGGCTCCCTGTGCGGCCTCGTGTTCGGGCTCGTCGACGGCGGGTTCGCGATCTCGTCGACGCTGGCGAAGACGGGCGACGGCGTGTCGTCGCGCGCGCCGCTCGGCGTCCTCTCGGGGCTCGGCTGCGTCGCGGGCAGCGTGCTCCAGTACACGGTCCTCTTCGCGCTCGCGCTGCTCGTGCTCGGGCTCGTGCTGCACCCGCTCCTCCGCGCGCGCGATCTCGGCCGCCGGTACGTCGTCCTGCTCGCGCTCGGGCTCGGCGCGGGCGTCGCGGCGGAGCTCTACTGGCGCACGCGCGAGCACCTCTTCTACGGCCACTCGGCCGTGTCGCCCGAGCGCCTCGCCGTCCTGGGCGGCGCGCTCGCGCTCGGCCTCGCGGCGGGTTTCGTCGCCGCCCGCGCGCTCGCGCGCCTCTCGCGCGGCGTGCAGGTCGGCTTCACGGTCGCGTGCGCGGCCGCGTGGCTCGGCGGGGGCGTCTACCTCGCCGCCGAGGAGAGCCGGGGGAGCACGCGCGGCGCGATCAACGAGCGCAACCGAGACCTCCCGAACGTCGTGCTCGTCGTCGTCGACGCGCTGCGGCAGGACGTGCTCGGCTGCTACGGCCACCCGCGCGTGAAGACGCCGAACCTCGACCGGCTCGCCGAGCGCGGCGTGCTGTTCGAGAACGCGTTCGTGCAGGCGCCGTTCACGTGGACGAGCTTCGGATCGCTGCTCACGGGCAAGTACCCGCGGCGTCACGGCCTTATTAAAATGAAGCCGGGGTACAAGCTGCGCCCGCAGGCGACGCTGCCCTGGCACCTGAAGCACGCGACCCGCGCCGACGGCCGCGAGCTCCGCCCCGACGACTACGTGACGGCGAGCTTCCACACGGGCACGCTGCAGGAGGGCTCCGGCCTCCTGCGCGGCTTCGACTACGTGTTCGAGGAGACCGCGGGGCACGAGCTGCAGGACCTTTCGAGCCCGTGGAGCCAGTTCCGCAGCGAGCTGCTCCTCTGGATCTTCAAGAACCGGATCGAGGAAGCGCTTCGACTCGGGGCTCGTCGCGCGCGAAGCGGGGAACTGGTTGGCGAACGTGCGCGGCCGGCGCTTCATGACGATGGTGCACCTCTACTCGACGCACACGCCGTACGATCCGCCCGAGCGCTTCAAGGCGCTCTACCGCGACCCCGCGTACACGGGGCCGGTGAAGGCGTTCTACGCGGAGCACCGTCAGGCGATCGAGTCGCAACAGTACGTGCCGACGCCGGCGGACGTCGAAGCGGTGCGCAACCTCTACTACGCCGGCGTCACGCAGGCCGACGAGCTCGTCGGCGACCTCGTGCGCGAGCTCGAGCGCGCGGGCGAGCTCGCGAACACGCTCGTGATCGTCACGGCGGACCACGGCGAGTCGCTCGGCGAGGACGGCCTGTGGGAGCACAACCACATGGTGCGGCGCGAGCTCTGCGTGCCGCTCCTGATGTCCTGGCCCACCAAGCTGCCCGCCGGGAAGCGCGTCGGAGCACTCGTCGACCAGATCGACGTCTTCCCGACCCTCTGCGACCTCGCCGGGCTCGCGCTGCCGAAGGTGGAGGACGAGTACGCGCGCGTCGACGGCGCGAGTCTGCTGCCGCTCGTGCGTGGCGAAAAGGACGCGCTGCGCACGTTCAGCTTCGCCGAGAACGGCGTGCGGCTCGCGGTGCAGGACCTCGGGCGCAAGCTCGACGTGCCGCGCAGCGTCGTGCTGCCGAAGACGCTCGACGACGCGCGCCCCGAGTTCGAGCGATCGCTGGGACAGAAGGAGACGGCGCCGGTCTACGTCGAGTTCGACCCGAAGGACCGCTTCGCCGAGGTGAATCAGGTCGACGCGCGCCGCGCGGCGGCGCTGGAGCTCCTTGCGGCGCTGCATGCGTGGAGCGTCGGCATGCCGATCCCCGCGGAGCTCGTCCAGGCCTCGGGGCGCGACGAGGAGACGCACGAGATCCTGAGGCACACGGGCTACGGCGGCGGCGTCGGCGGAGACGACGAATGACGCGCGCCGTCGACCTCGTCCTCGTCGCGAACGCGCGCATCCCGAGCCAGCGCGCGCAGACGCTCCAGATCGTGCAGATGGCGGCCGCGTTCGAGCGTGCGGGCGCGCACGTGGCGCTGTTCCACGCGAAGCGCCGGCCGACGGTCGAGCTGCCGCCGGGGCAAGACGCCTGGCGCTGGTACGGCGTGCAGCTCGCGGAGAAGCCCTTGCTCGAGCCGATCCGCTGCCTCGACTGGATCGACCGCGTGCCGCGCGTGCTCCAATACGTGCCCGCGCGTCTGCAAGAGCAGTCCTTCGGCAAGAACGCGGCGCGCGCGGTGCTCGAGCACCACGCGGGCGCGCGCGTGCTCACACGCGAGCTCGAGACGGCGCACCACCTCGCGAAGAAGAAGCGGCCGAACGTGTTCCTCGAGCTGCACCGCGTGCCGGGCGGGCGGCTGCGCCGGCGCGCGCTCAAGGCGTCTGCGCGCGCGTGCGCCGGCATCGTCGCGATCTCGGGCGGGGTGAAGACGGATCTCGTCGCGCTCGGCATCGACGAGCGGCGCATCGTCGTCGAGCACGACGGCTTCGAGCCCGAGCGCTTCGCGAAGCTGCCGAAGCGCGCGAAGGCGCGCGCGGAACTCGGCCTGCCCACGTCGGTGCCGCTCGTCGTCTACACGGGCGGGCTGCTCGAGTGGAAGGGCGTCGACCTGCTCGTCGACGCCGCGCGCGCGCTGCCCGACGCGTACTTCGTGATCGCGGGTGGGATGGACGCGGACGTGAAGCGGCTGCGGCAGAAGGCGGGCGGCCTCGCGAACGTGCGCATCGACGGCTTCCAACCGCCCGAGCGCGTGCCGCTCTACCTCGCCGCGGGCGACGTCGGCGTGGCACCGAATCGGTCGAAGCCTCCGATCAGCGCGCGCTACACGTCGCCGCTCAAGGTGTTCGAGTCGATGGCGGCGGGGCTGCCCCTCGTCGCGAGCGACCTGCCGAGCCTGCGCGAGCTCCTGACGCACGAGAAGGACGCGTGGCTCGTCGCGCCGGACGACGCGGGGGCGCTCGCGGAGGGCTTGAAGAAGCTCCTCGGCGACGCGGCGCTGCGCGCGCGGCTCGCGCAGGCCTTCCACGCGCGCGCGAGCGAGCACGCGTGGATCGCGCGCGCCCGGCGCCTGCTCGCGTGGATGGACGAGGAGCGCTGAGCACGCTCCGGTGCGCGCGCGCGTGGCGGCGTTCACGGCGCGGTGCCTGCTCGAGTTCCCGCGTCGTGCGACGTGCGTGTGCGGCTCAACCGCGCGTGAGCACGGCGCGCGCGCGCTTCGCGTAGCTCGACTCGAACGAGATCTGCCGCACGGCGAGCTTCTTGCGCACGTCGGAATCCGCGAGCAGCTTGCGCACCGCCGTCGGGTAGCACGTCGCGAGCTCGCGCGCCGCGAGGCCGCCGGGGTACGCCGCGTCGAAGCCCGCGAGCGCGCGGTAGTAGCTCTCCTGGCCCGCGACGCGCTTGCAGCCCTCGACGAGCCCGCCGACGACCTCCGCGCGTTGCGCGGGGCTCCACTTCGGCCAGCGCGCGAGCTTCGCGCCCCAGTCGTCGAGGAACGGTCCGGGCGGGAGGAGCAGCTCGTGGCTCGCGCGCAGGAGCTTCAGCTCGCGCAGCGGGTAGTTCCGGTGGCCTTCGCTCGCGAGCAGCTCGCGGTAGAGCGCCGAGGCGCGCCCGTACGCGCCGCCGTAGCGGTCGAAGCGCTCGCGCGCGAGGTCCGCGTAGCGGTGCTGCACCTCCGGCGCGACGCGCTTCGCGTTCTTCGCGTTGAAGGCCTGCATCACGTCGCCCGCGTTGTGCGTCAGCGCGGCGGCGAGGATCAGGAGCTCCTTCTCGCGTCCCGGCGAGCGCTCGATCGTCGCGAAGGCGCGCGCCTCGCGCGCGAGCTCGGCGTCGATCGCGTGCTCGAGCGGCTCGGCGAGCTCGGGCGCGCCGAGCGCGTGGAACGCGAGCAATCCGCCGCACAGGACGGAGAGGCGCTCGCCGTCGTGCCCGGAGACGTCGCCCGCGCCGTCGACGCGTACGATGCGCGCGCTGACGCCGCGCAGGTCCCAGTCGGCGAGCGCGAGCGCCAGGTCGCGGCGCACGAGGAGCTCCTCGCGCGGGTCTTCCTCGAACCACAGCGCGTGGCGGATCTTGCTGTCGACGTCGGTGGGGACGTAGGTCGCGGCGCTCGCGAAGTGCGCGGCGACGCAGAGCGCGAAGTACTCGGTGCGGTCGGCGGCGGTCGGCGTCTCGGTCGACGGCACGCGCGCTTCCTCGCGCAGGATCGACCACCAACCGAGCGCGTGCCGGCCGTGGTCGGCGAGCCGCGTGCCCTCCGTCGGCGGGACGGACGCGGCGAGCGGGTGCGATCCGTCGTAGAGGAACGGCGCCGCGTTCTTCACGAGCGCCACGAGGTTGCGCGGCCCGATGAAGCCGCCGAACGCGCCGCGGCCCTCGGGCGCGAACGCGCCGTCCTTGCGCGCTGCGAGTGCGCCGCCGTTCCCGGCCGCGGACGCGCCGCGCGCCTCGGGCCCGGTCGCGCGGGGACGTTCGACGCCGCTCGCGGGTTGCGCGCTCGACGCGCGGGGCACGCGGGGATCGACGGGCTCGGTGGGGGACATGGGGCGGAGAGCCTACCGGCGTCCTCGTGCCTCGGCCCGCGCGCGGCCGCCGAAATCGCCGCGCCGCCCTTGGATTCGCGCGCCGCGGCCGCCACGCTGGCGCGCCCTCCACGCTGCATGGCCCTGCGCGTCCTCTACCTCACCGACTCGCTCTCCGACCTGGACGGCGTCGGTCGCTACACGTTCTCGCTCCTCGCGGCGCTCGAGCGCGAGCGGCCGGGGATGGAGGTGCGGATCCAGCTCGCGCGCAAGCACCGGCCGACGTCGAGCGCGGTACCGGCGCGTTGGCCGGTCGAGGTCGCGCTGCCGCCCGATTACCTCTTCTACATGTCGAAGCCGCGCTTCTGGGCGAGCGTCGTCCTCTCCGCGCTGCGCGTCGCGCGCGCGGCACGCTCGGTCGACCTCGTCCACGCGATCAAGGACTACCCGCACAACCTGGTCGGGCTCCTCGGCGCGCGGCTCGCGGGGAAACCGTGCGTCGCGACCGCGCACGGAACGTACAGCGTGCAGCCGCTGCTCGACCCGCGGCACGCCGCGCTCGCGCGCTGGACGTATCGACGGCTCGCGGCGTTCGTGTCGGTCAGCCGCTACACCGCGCAGCGCATGCAGGAGCTCGCCGGGCCCGACGTGCTCGATCCCGCGCGGATGAAGGTCGTGCCGAACGCGGTCGACGTGGAGCCGCTCCTGCGCTCGCGCGCGATCGGCGCGCGGCCGTGGCACGGCAAGCGGTACACGCTGACGATCGGGGAGCTGAAGGAGCGCAAGGGCCATCACCTCGGGCTCGAGGCCTTCCTGCGCGTCGCGCGGCGCGTGCCGGACCTCGAGCACTTCGTCGTCGGCAAGCTCACGCCGGATCCGTACCTGGACCGCTTGCGCGCGCTCGTCTCCGCGTCTGGGCTCGAAGCGCGCGTGCACTTCCTCGGCAACGTGACCGAGGACGAGAAGGTCGACCTCGTGCAGCGCGCGCACGTCTTCCTGCACACGCCCGTGCGCGCCGCGGACGGCGGTTTCGAGGGCTTCGGCATCGTGTACCTGGAGGCGGCGGCCTGCGGCGTGCCGTCCGTCGGCACGCGGGAGTGCGGCGCGGAGGATGCGATCGACGACGGGGTCACGGGCTTCCTCGCCGAACCCGCGCTCGCGGCCGTCGAGGCGGCGCTCCTGCGCCTGGCGACCGACGACGCGCTGCGCGCTCGGATGGGGAGCGCGGCGAGGGAGCGCGCGCGGCGCAGCACGTGGTCGGACAACGCGCGCGCCGTGCTCGCTCTCTACGACGAAGTGCTGAACGCGCGCGCGAGGTGAAGGGCTCGTCACGCGGTTTCGCCTGCGCGATCGCCGATCCTGCCTCCGCATGACCCGGATGGACTCGAACGCGGCGCGCCGGCGCGTGGTCGCCCTCGCTTGGGGCGTCGCGACCCACGGCGCCTTCGTGCTCGGGGTCGCCGCCATGGCGTGGTCGCTCCACGCGGGCCTGCATCCTTGGGGGGGTGGACTGGGCGAGGCCGGCGGGCCCGTTGCGTGGCTCGTCGACCTCGCCCTGCTGGCCCAGTTCCCGCTCCTCCATTCCTGGCTCCTCTCGAAGGACGCGCGGCCCGCGTGGCTCGTGCGCGCGTTCCTCGGCGTGAAGGGCGGCGTGCTCGGCACCTCGCGCTTCGTCATCGTGAGCGCGCTCCAACTGCTCCTCGCCTTCACGCTCTGGCAGCCGCTCTCGACGATGGCGTGGCGGCCGACGGGCGCGCTCCTCGTCGCGCACGAGGCGGCGTTCGCCCTCGCCTGGATCCTGCTCGTCGTCGCGATGCGCGAGGCGGGGCTCTCCGTCCAGACGGGCAGCCTCGGCTGGACGTCCCTGTGGAAGGGGGCGGCGCCGCGCTTTCCCGCCTTCCGGCCGATCGGACTCCACGCGCTCGTGCGGCACCCGATCTATGTCGCGTTCACGCTCGTCCTGTGGACAGCGCCGACCTGGACGCTCGATCGTTTCGTCCTCGGCGGCGTGTGGACGGTCTACTGCGTCCTCGGCGCCCGGCGGAAGGAAGCCCGGCTCCTCGAACGGCACGGCGCCGTGTGGGAGGAGCACGCCGCGCGCACGCCGTTCTTCGTGCCCGGCCTCCGGCCGCGCCCGGTCCCGGCGCGCAGCCTTGAAAGCGCCGTCGCGCCCCGCATGCTGTCCGCCCCCGCCCCGACGTCGGGCGACCGCGGCGCATGCGCATCCTCTTCCTGAACGACCTGTGGGATCCGCGCATCGGTTCGTCCGTGCGCCTGACCCACCAGCTCGCGGCACAGCTGCGCGCGCTCGGACACGCGACGGCCCTCGTGACGACCACGCCGGACGCCGCGCTCGCCGGCGAATGCGACCTCGACGGGCTCCAGACGTTCCGGTTGCTGTCGAGCTACCCGCCGCGACTGCGGTCGTGGGTGTCGCTCGACAACCCGCGCGTGCGAGCGGGCGTGCGCGCCGCGCTCGAGGTCTTCCGGCCCGACGTCGTGCACGCGCACCTCGTGCACGACCAGCTCTCCTACGCGAGCTTGACCGCCGCGCGGCGCGCGGGCGCCGCCGTCGTCTTCACGGCGCACGACGTGATGACGTTCTGCTACCAGAAGCTGACCTGTTTCCACGGCGGCGAGGAAGCGCGCGGCGCCCGGCGCGACTACACCGCGTACTGGCAGAAGTGCATCCCGTGCCAGCGACTGCGCTGGAACCCGCTGCGCAACGCGCGGATCGCGCGCGTGCTCGCGCGGGACGTCGACCGCGTCACGGCGGTGTCGCACGAGCTCGCGAGTGCGCTCGCCGCGAACGGGCTCCGCGTCGACCGCGTCGTGCACAACGCGACGGAGCCGCGCGCGCGGCTCCCGCTCCTCGAAGACGTCGCGCGCTTCCGCCGCGCGCGCGGCCTCGAGGACGCGGAGCTCGTCGCGATCGGCGGACGCCTGCACGAGCAGAAGGGCGTGGGGCAGCTCCTCCGCATGTTGGCGCTCCTCGCGCCGAAGCGGCCGAGGTTGCGCCTGCTCGTGCTCGGCAAGCGCGAGGTCTACGAGCGCGAGTTCGAGCCGCGCGCGCGGGAGCTCGGCGTCGCGGACCGCGTCGTCGCGACGGGCTGGCTCGACGGGGACGAACTCCAGGAAGCGCTCGCCGCGGTCGACGTCTTCGTGACCCCGTCGATCTGCTTCGACACGTTCGGGCTCGTGAACCTCGAGGCGATGGAGCACGGGAAGCCCGTCGTCGCGACGGCGTTCGGCGGCAGCCCCGAGGTGGTCGTCGACGGCGTCACCGGTTTCGTCCGCAACCCGTTCGACGTGGAAGGCTTTTCCGCGGCGATCGCGGCGCTCCTGGACGACCGGGGCCTCGCGGCGCGGCTGGGGGCGGCCGGCCGCGAGCGCTGGCGCTCGGAGTTCCTGGTGCCACGGATGACCGCCGAGTACCTCGCGGAGTACGGCGCGGCACGCGCACGGGCGGGGCCGGGGCCCGGCGCTCAGTCGTGAGGGCCGGTTCGGCCGATACGGAGAGCCTTACCTCGTACTGGCCCTCGCTTTGCGAGAACCTCTAGCTCGGGGTAGAGTTTGGGTCTCCACCGGACGATCCTCGGATCTCCGGGCGAGCCGACCCGCACCAAGATCGACGTCCTCCGATGCGCAAGACCCTCCTCACCTACGTCAAGCCGCACGTCCAGGAAGACCCGCTGGCGATGATCCTCGGGATCGCCTACCTCGGCGCGTCGCTCGAGAAGGAAGGCCTGCCCGTCGAGCTCTGCGACGAGCGCATCGTCAACGACCAGTACATGCGCGAGGCGATCGAGCGCAACGACGTCATCGGCTTCGGCGCGCTGACGCCGAACATCCGCCGCGCGATCGCGTGGGCGAAGTACGCGAAGTCGCGCGGCAAGGTCACGGTGATGGGGGGGCCGCACGCGTCGGTCGACCAGGGCATCTTCCTCGACTCGGGTCACTTCGACTTCGTGCTCAAGGGCGAGGCGGAGGAGACGCTCCCGCGCTTCCTGAAGGCCTTCGAAGGCAACGACTGGAAGGCGATGGGCGAAGTGCCCGGCCTCGCCGCGGTGAAGGAGAAGTCGATCGTGATCGACAACCCCGCGCCGCCGTTGATCAAGAAGCTCGACGACCTGCCGCTGCCCGCGCGCCATCTGCTGCCGATGGACCGCTACTTCCAGCTCAACCCGGAGAAGCTGGTCTACATCTTCACGACGCGCGGATGCCCCTTCAAGTGCATCTTCTGCCAGAAGGAGCTCACCGGCCGCGGCTTCCGCGTGCGTTCGACGGAGATGATCGTCGACGAGCTCGAGCACATCGTGAAGACGTACAAGCCCGGCGTGATCTTGTTCGTCGACGAGATCCTGACGCTGCGCAAGAAGCGCATCCACGAGATGTGCGACGAGATCCTGCGCCGCGGCTTGAAGTTCGAGTGGATCGCGAACACGCGCGCGGACTGCGTCGACTATCCGCTCCTGAAGCACATGCACCGCGCCGGCTGCCGGCGCATCTACTACGGGTGGGAGTCGGGCTCGCAGCGCATGCTCGACGTCCTGAAGAAGGACCTGACGCCGGAGGTCATCGTCGAGGCCGCGAAGATGACGCGCCGCGCGGGCATCTGGGCCAAGGTCTACCTGATCGTCGGCTCGCCCGGCGAGACGAAGCAGGACATCGAGGAGACGGAGAAGGTGCTCAAGCTCGCGGGGCCGGACCTCGTGCGCGTCAGCGTGTTCAACCCGCTGATCGGCACGGAGAGCTGGGACGGCTACCTCGCGAACATCGACCTGACGGACCTCTCCGAGAACTACGTCAGCTCGAACCGCTCGGCGTACAAGCACGAGCACTTCACGCAGGTGGAGCTCGAGGAGCTGCGCAAGAACATGGTGCGCAGCTACGAGCGCTGGTACTACGGCTACGGCCAGCGCGCGAAGCGCTTCATGGAGCGCGCGCTCTACTACATGGAGAACCCGCAGTTCGGGAAGAAGCGCCTCGGGCGCGCGGTCGGACTCGTGCCGCCGCCGACGAGCGAGAACGTGATCGATCAGGCGCGCAAGGCGGCGTCGCTCGGGCAGAACCGCTAGACGACGGTCGCGAGCGCCGCTCCGGAATCGAACGAACACGCGGGGCCTGCCTTCCGGACGAAGGCAGGCCCCGCGCCATTCCATCCGCACGAGCGCGACCATCGCGGCCGCGCTCCGCGTTTCAGAGCTGGATCACCGCGCGCAGTTCCTGCGTCACCGAGTACCCGAGCACCGACGCGCCGTCGCGCACCAGGAGCCATGCGTGCAGCTCCTGCCCGATCAGCGCGGAGTCGTTCGGGATCGGGATCGTGAAGGTGCCCGTGCCGTCGCCTGCGACGCCCGCCGTGCCGTCGAGCGCGAGCAAGGACTTGCGGTAGAGCTGCGGCCCGTGCGCGACGGTCGCCGGACGGATCGTGTAGACGACGACGCCCGTCGCCGCGCCGCGCGCCTCCGAGAAGTCCAGCGTGTACTGTGCGTTGCCCAGACGCGGCGCGCCCCCGACGGAACCAATCCGCGGGACGATGCCTCCGAGGCCCGGGACGCCGCTGCCGACCAGCGTCGAGAAGGGCACGGACGGCAGCGTGCCGTTCTGCGTGACGTGGCTGCCCTGCGAGTCGACGACGACGTCGGACACGAGCGCGACTCCGAACGGGATCGAGAAGGGCGGAGTGAACCGCACGTCGTACGTCCCGGGCGCCACGATGATCGAGTAGTTCCCAGTTGCGTTCGTCACGCCACCGTCGACGAGCACCGGCGCGTTCGTGACCGAGTCGAACAGCTCGACGGCGATCTCCGGGTAGCCCGTGTTGTCGCTGCCGCGGACGCGGCCCCTGAGTTCGACGCCCTCCTGGAGGACGATCGTCCCGAGCAGGCTCGTCCCCGGCACGACGCGGTGCGGGAGGACGCCCGGCAGCAGGCCGTCGTTGTTCACGGGGAGGAACCGCACGTCGTAGTCGCCTGCAGCGACGGTGATCGTGAGCGCTCCGTTCGCGCCAGTGCGGTTGTGCGGCGTGTAGGCCACGCTACCCGTGGAACGATGGACGAACTCGACGCGCGCGTCCTCGACGGGCGAACCGTCGGACTGACGAACAGCGCTCGTGCTCACGGGGTAGCCAGCGGGCATGACGACGTCGCCGAGGTCGGACGGACCGTGGCTGTCGAGTTCGAGGCTCATCGGTCCCGTTCCGGGGCCGCCGTAGTAGGGCACCGGACCGGGTTCGAAGCCGATCTGGCACGGACCGAAGGGCACGTTCACGTCGAAGCGCCCGGCCGCGTCCGTGTCGCCGTTCGTGAAGGAGCGCCATTGCGAGTCGGAGGGCGTCTTGAACTCGACCCCGACGGACACGAGCGGGGTTCCTGCGGTGTTTACGACCCGGCCGCGCACGCGCGCGCCATTCGCGAGAACCACGGTGCCGAGGTCGTTGGGCGTGACGCCGATCGTCACGCCGTTGAACTGCTGCGACACGACCGACGACAGGGGCGGCGGCTGCGGCAGCACGGTCATCTTGTAGGCGCCGTCCGGCGTGACGGTCGCGGAGAAGTTGCCGTTGGTGTCCGTGAAGCCGCCGCTGACGAAGACCGTACCGCTGCCGGACATCAGGTCGAATTGGAGCGCGGCGTTGCTGACGGGCGCACCGTGGGTGTCGCGGAGCTGGCCGCTGAGGACGCCGGCCTGCGCCACGGCGCAGGTCGAGGCCGCGAACGCAGCGCACGCGAAGGAGAGACGGAGGGACATGCGTGAGATTCCTCTGGGGATCGTTTCGAGATCGGTTCGGTTCGAAGCCGCTCCAGCGATCCGGCCAACCCATGCGGCCGAGGTTGGCGACCTCGGCGCGCGGGCGTCGTTCCGCGCAACGGCGCTCGATGCGAGCGACGAAACGAAGTGCGACGCGCACGGACTCTATGGAAGAGCGCCGCGCCGTACACCGGCGGGGCGTACGCACCCTGGCGAGTCGAGTGCCAAGTGCGTACGCACACGGTCGCGGGCCTGGAGCGCGTTCCCCCGCCGACTCCGCATCCTGGACTTGGACGCAGTCCCGCTGTTGGACGGGGGGGCAGAATTCGTTTCCCGTTCGCGCGACGGGCGCGATCAGCGCGGATGGAGCGGAGGCGTGCTCGCGGGCCGGCTCGCGGCGTCACGCGGACTCGCGCCCGCGTCGAGCTCGTCTCCGTCGAACGCTCCATCGCCGTCCCGGTCGACGCCGAGGCGCCGCGCGGTCTCCGCGGGAACGACGGTCAGCGTGAGCTCGCTTCCCGCCTTCGCGCTAGCGACGAGCTCGGCGAGCACGCACGTCTCCTTCGCGCGGTCGGACTGGAAGCGTCCGGCGCCCGCGTACTGGAAGCCCGTTGCGCGTTCCTTCCAACGCCCCTTCGCGACGAGGCCGACACGGCCTGTCTCGGCGAGCGCCACCATGTGCGCGACGAGCGCGTCGCGCGCGGGGGACGCGGTCCCGTCGAGAGTCGCCTGCGCGCCGACCGCCGCGTGCGTGTCGCGCGACCGCGGCCCCGGCGGCTCGCGTTCGTTCGTCGCGGAGCCCACGGGCAGGTCCGAGCCGCGGAACGAGAGCAGGAACGCGACGAGGTCCGCCGTGTCCTGATCGCTCGCGGGCGTGAAGGAGTTCTCGTTCACGAAGCGCGCGAGCGTGTCGACGCTGCCGTCGTGCGTGAACCCGAAGCCGAAGCGGCTCCGCGGGCGCGACAGGTCGAAGCCGACCTTCTCGGCTAGGTTGCGGAGCTGTGGGACCTTCATCGACACGTTCGTCGAGCCGTCCTGCGAGACGAGCATCGCGTGTCGCTCGCCGAGCGGGCCGGGCGGGAGCGGACGGTAGACGTGGTCCGCGAGTACGGCGTCGGGGCCCGTGCCAGTCGGCAGGGTGTGACACGTGACGCAGTCGACCGCGAGGTTGTCGAGCTTGCCCGTCCGGAAGCGCTCGAGGCCGACACGCGGACGTCCATCGGGGAGCGGCTTCCCCGCGGGGCCGAAGCGGCCCGTCGTCACGTGTCCGGGGAGCGCGAGCACCGCGCGCAGGCCGTTGTCGAAGTCGCGGTAGGGGTTGGGCGGGTACGCGATCGTCGCGAGGAACGCCTCGAGCTCCTGCATGTCCTCCGGCGTCGCGTCCGTGTCGCTCCCCTGCAACGTGCGGAACGCGCCCGCGAACGCTTCGAGCCCCGCGCGATCGCCGCGCCAGTGGAGCGGCTCCTTTCCGACGATGTCCTGCAGGGTCTGCGTGACCATCGGGCCCTTCATCGGGTGGAACGGCTGGAACGGTCCGCGGCCGGGGACCTTCGACTCGAGCAGCGCCGGGTTGTTCGCCGCGAGGTTGTTGCCCGCGACGCTAGCGAGTTCGCCCGACGGATCGCCGAGGTCCCACGCGAGGTGGTCCATGCGCGCGTCGACGTGGCAGGAGGCGCACGCGATCTGGCCGAGACCCGAGTTCGAGTGCGTGTCGTACAGGTGCTCGCGCCCCGCGCGGATCGCGGCGGGTGTGGGATCGAAGAACGACACGCGCGCGACGACCGCGCGCTTCGCGGGGTCGACGACCGCGAGCGTCGCGTCGAAGCGACAGAGGACGTAGAGCCGTTCGCGAGTCGTGTCGTAGGCGAGGCCGGTCGGCCCGGTGCCGACGTCGATCGGCGAGACATTGGGGACGCGCGCCCCGGCCGCGTCCACCTGCACGACGTCGTCCGAACCCAGGCCGGCGATCCACCCAGCGGTGCCGTCCGCGTTCCACGCGAGCGCGCGCGGATCGCCGAGCGACGCTTCGCGTGCCGTTCTCGAGATCGACGAGCTCGCGTAGTCGAGGTGCGGGTTCAGGTCGACGACTCCGATCGGCGCTCCATCCGCGACCACGCGGGCGAGGAGCACCCGCAGGAACCGTCCGCGCACGTTCGGTTCGAAGCGGACTTCGTTGCGCGCGTCGGTGCCGACGACGGCGACCTCGCCCGACTTCGGGTGCACGGCGAGTGCCATGCATGTGTTCATCAGGTGGCGCGTGTACGCGATCGAATGGGTCGTCGCGTCCACGACGGCGAGGTCGTGGTCGACGAGCTCCCATCCGGGCACGCGCCCCGAGAGCGCGGCGTTCGGGCCGCTCACGAGGTGCGTCCAATCCCCGCCGGAGTCGTCGCGCCACGCGCCGTCCGCGCCGTGGCGCACGATCAGGCCGACGCGCGGGGGCGTCGGGAGCCCGGCGCGCAGGGGCGGCTCGAAGGCGGGCGTCGTGCGCGTGTTCGGCGGCGGGTTCGCGCCGCTGTACGGGCTCACCTTGCTGTTCACGACGTTCGGAGGGAAGTCGAGGTTGAAGACGGAGCCGCCCGCGAGGATCGTCGTGTCGTTCCCCGAGGCGAAGATCGCGGCGTAGATCCGCTTCCCGTCGTTGGACACCGCGAGCGCGCGCGGCTCCTCGCCGTCGATCGCGACGCGCCCAGGCGCGGCCGCAAGATGCGCGGGGTCGAAGACGAGCAGCGCGTTCGTGCCCGAGCAGCTCACGTACGCGCGGCGCGGGTCGCCGGCGAAGACGACGTCGGCCGGTTCGTCCTCGGTCGCGAGCGTCGCCACGACGTTGCGCGCTGCGAGGTCGACGACGCTGATCGAGTCCGACACGCGGTTCACAACCCAGACGATGCCGTTCGAAGCCGCGCGCACGCTGACCGGGTCGAGGCCGACGGGGACGTCGAACGCGTGCACGGGGACGCCGGTCGCGAGTTCGAAGACCTCGATGCGCGCGTCCGCCGTGTTCACGAGCACGATCCGCGCGCCGTCCGGCATCAACTCGAGCGGGTGAACGTGCGGTGACTCCCAGTTCACGAAGCCCTCTTGCGCGACTCCAGGGAGCGCGAGCGCAGCGAGGATCGCGGAGAAGAGCAGCGGAGCGCGAGGCGCGGCCTTCGGGAGGGGCATGCGGCGCATCCTGCGCCCCGCCCGCGCTTCGATCAACACAGGACCTCCGCCCCGACGCGCGCGTCTCCGGGCCGATCCTGCCGCGAGGTGGGCCGCGTCGACGCCGTCACGCGGCTCGCTCGCGGTTCGATCGAGCGACGGCGGACGCGTTCGGATCGTCGCTCACCACAGCGTGAAGAGGAGCGCCTCGAAGAGAAGCGCCTGAGCGAGCGCGAGCCCGAGCACCTTGCGCAGCGAGGCCGCCTCCAGCGCGCCCGGCGCGAGCGCGACCCCTGCGATCCACGGGAGCGTGAAGAGCCAGATGCGCTCCGTCTCCATGAAGAAGAGGCCGCCGACGGTCATCACGGCGAACGTGGCCAGCGCGGCGATGGTCCAGGAGT
Source organism: Planctomycetota bacterium (assembly GCA_016714045.1). Lineage (GTDB taxonomy): Bacteria > Planctomycetota > UBA1135 > UBA1135 > JADJNY01. The sequence continues at coordinate 269,525 of JADJNY010000007.1, forward strand.
CGCGGCGCGGCGCGCCGCTCGACGGTGCGCGCTCCCGCGAGCCGCGCGCGAGGAGCAGCGCCAGCACGCCCGCGCCCGCGCCGATGACGTACGCGGCGCCGTTCCCGTAGCTCATCGGCGCCCACAAGGACGACGGCGTGCGCTTGAGGACCTTGGTCATCAGCTCGAGCCCGTGCGAGCGCGCGTGGAAGAGGCAATCCCACCACGCGAAGCCCGTCGCGAGACGCACGAGCACGAGCCCCAGGGCGAAGGCGACGCCGATCGCGAGGAGCTGGCGCGCGAGCGCGCTCCACGCGCGTTCGCGCCGCGCGCCGAGCACGACCGCGTAGACGGCGAACACGAGGCCCAAGGGGAGCACGGCGAAGCTCGACAGCGCGGCGAACGCGAGCGCGAGCCCGGCGAGGAGCGCGTCGAGCACGCGCGCGTCCTTCCGCAACGCGCGCAGCGCCGTCCACGTCGCGAGGGCCGCCCACGCGAAGAAGGCCGCGTCCATCGAGGTGCACGTGAAGTCGAGGAACGGCGGCAGCGCGACGAGCAAGAGCGCGCCCTGCCGCGCCGCGTGCTCGGCGAGTAGCGTGCGCAGCGCGAGGAACGCGAACAGCACGCCGAGCGCGGCGAGCCCGAGCACCACGGCCCCGGCCGCGGGGAGGCGCGGTCCGAACACGCCGATCATGCCGTGTAGGAACAGCGCGTGTCCCGGCGGGAAGTGCTGCCCGTGCAGCGAGAGCCGCGGCATCGCCTCGACGTAGTGCGCGAGGAACGCGCTGGCGCCCGTGCGGCCTTCGGCGTCGCGCATCATCGGCACCTTGAGCGCGTCGTCCCAGAACTCCTCGTTCTTGTAGACCTGGAACGTCGAGCCGAGCGACGCCGGATCCTTGCGCGCGAGGAACAGCGCGAACGGGAGGACCGCCGCGAGCACGAAGAGCGCGGCGACGAACGCGCGGCGCGGCGTGCGCGTCGGATCGGCGAGGCGCGGCGCGAGGGCGACGAACGCGAGGCCCGCGAGCACGAACACGAGCGCCTCCGTGCGCACGACGGGATCCCAGTACGCGTAGATCGGGCTCGCGGCGCGCAAGCCGCGGAACGGCGTGAGGATCGAGAGCTGGAACACCCAGCGATCGAGCGCCCACAGTCCGCCGAGGGCGAGCAACGCCGCGCCGAACGCCCACGCGGGGACGCGGCGCGGCCCGGAGCCGTGCACGCCCTGCGTGTGCAGCGGCGCCTCGTCCGCCGCGTTCGGGGACGCGGGAGCGAGCTCCGCGCGCGCGGGATCGATCGCATCGGACGGACGGCGCTCGGCGGGGGACATGCGCGGCGCGCACGATAGCAGGCGCGGGGGCGATGTCGACGCGGCGTGCGCCGCCGTTGGAAAGGGGTAAGCGGGCCGCCGGAGCGTGGCCGGGGCCGCGCGCGATCCGTATCCTCCCCGGACTTGGATGCGTCCGCGGGCCGGGCGCTCCACGAGGACCCCCCATGCGCTCCACGTGCCTCGCGCTGGCGTTCGCCGCCGCGCTCGTCTCCAACGCCTCCGCCGAATCCCCGACGCGCCTCCTGCGCTTCCCCGACGTGCACGGCGACCGCGTCGTCTTCTGCTACGCCGGCGATCTGTGGCTGGCGCCGTCGAGCGGCGGCACCGCGACGCGGCTCACGGCGCATCCCGGGCTCGAGCTCTTCCCGAAGTTCTCGCCCGACGGCGCGTGGATCGCGTTCACGGGCCAGTACGACGGCGACGAGCAGGTCTACGTCATGCCCGCCACCGGCGGCGTGCCGAAGCAGCTGACGTGGTACCCCGCGCGCGGACCGCTGCCCCCGCGCTGGGGCTACGACAACCAGGTCTACGGCTGGACCCGCGACGGGCAGGGCGTCTTGTTCCGCTCCATGCGCGACGGCTGGGACCTCACGGACACGCGGCTCTTCACGGTCGATCTCGGCGGCGGACTGCCCGTCGCGCTACCGATGCCGGTCTCCGGCGGCGGGGACCTGTCCCCGGGCGGCACGCAGGCGGTCTACTCGCCGCTCACGCGCGACTTCCGCACGTGGAAGCGCTACGAGGGCGGCTGGGCGCAAGACCTCTACGTCTTCGACTTCAAGACGCACGCGCTCGAGCCCGTCGCGCACAGCAAGCGCACCGAGCGCGACCCGATGTGGATCGAAAACCGCATCTACTTCGTCTCGGACCGCGACGGCCACCTCAACCTGTTCGAGTACGACCTCGAGTCGAAGAAGGTCGATCAACTGACGAAGAACGACAAGCTCGACGTGCGCTGGGCCAGCCGCGGCGAGGACGGCGAGATCGTGTACGAGCTCGACGGCGGGCTCCACGTCTACGACACGAAGTCGAAGAGCGATCGCGCGCTCTCGATCTTTGTCCCCGACGACGGCGTGTCGTCGCGCCCGTCGCGCGTGGCCGTCGGCGGGAACATCGAGGACTTCGCTCTCTCGCCCAAGGGCGAACGCGTCGTCGCGACGGCGCGCGGGGACGTCTTCACGCTGCCGATCGAGAAGGGCAACACGCGCAACCTGACGAACTCGTCGAACGCGCACGATCGCCTCGCGCGCTGGTCGCCGGACGGCCGGAAGATCGCGTTCGTCTCCGATCGCACGGGTGAGGAGCAGGTCTGGCTCGTCGAGCAGGACGGCTCCGGCGCCGCCGAGGCGCTGACGACGGACCGCAAGGAGCGGCTGACGAACCTGCTCTGGTCGCCGGACGGGAAGCGGCTCGTGGTCACGGACAAGAGCGGCCGCATCTGGACCCTCGACGTCGCGACGAAGGGGCTCGCGGAGGTCGCGCGCGATCTCTCGGGCAACGTCGGCGACACCGCGTGGTCGCCGGACTCGAAGTGGCTCGCGTTCTCGCTGGGGGAAGCGAACGGGTTCCGCTCCGTGCACGTGTGGAGCTCCGACTCGAAGCAGCTCACGCGCGTGACGGACCCGCTCTGGAACGCGACCGAGCCGATCTGGGACCCGAACGGCGACTACCTCTACTACCTCTCCGATCGCGAGTTCGCGCCGCAGCTGATGGGGCTCGAGTGGAACTTCTGCGCGAACCGCACGACGTCGATCTACGCCGTCGCGTTGCGCCGCGACGTGAAGCACCCGTTCCCGCCGGAGAGCGACGAGGTCACCGTCGCCAAGGCCGACGAAGCGCCGAAGAAAGACGAGAAGGACGCGCCGAAGAAAGACGAGCCGAAGCCGCTCGCGATCGACCTCGACGGCCTCGGCGCGCGCGTCGCGCGCGTGCCCGTCGACGCGGACAACTACAACAACCTCTTCTGCAACAAGGAGACGCTGTTCTACGTGAAGAGCCCGGCCGGCTACTACGGCCGCGACGGCGAGGGCGACTCGGTGCTCATGGCGTTCTCGCTCAAGGAGCGCAAGGCGAGCGCGCTGGTCGAGGGCGTCGGCGGCTGCACGCTCTCGAACGACGGTTCGAAGCTGCTGGCCAGCGTGAACGGCGAGCTCGCGGTGTACGACGCGAACGCCAAGGGCAAGGACTCGAAGAAGGCCTTGTCGACGAAGGACATGACGTGCGACCGCGTGCCGAAGCAGGAATGGCGCACGGCGTTCGACGAGGTCTGGCGCCGGTTCCGCGACTACTTCTACGTGCCGAACATGCACGGCTACGACTGGGAGGCCCTGCGCAAGCAGTACCTGCCGCTCGTCGAGCAGGTCGGGCACCGCGCGGACCTGAACTACGTCGTCGGCGAAATGGTCGCCGAACTGAACGTCGGTCACGCGTATGTCGCGGGCGGGGACTGGGAGCGCCCCGAACGCATCCCCGTCGCGCTCTTCGGGGGTCGGCTCGCGCTCGACGCCGCGGCGGGCCGCTACAAGCTCGCGCGCATCCTGCGCGGCCAGAACGAGGAGCCCAAGTACCGCTCGCCGCTCACCGAGGTCGGCGTCGACGTGAAGGTCGGCGACTACGTGCTCGCGATCGACGGCCAGGAGCTCACCGCGCGCGACAACCCCTATCGGCTCCTGCGCGGCAAGGCGAACCGAGCCGTCGAGTGGACCGTGAACTCGACGCCGTCGCTCGAGGGCGCGCGCAAGGTCGTCTGGCGCCCGATCACGTCGGAGGAGAGCCTCTTCTACCTCGAGTTCGTCCTGACGAACCGTGAGCGCGTCGAACAGCTCTCCGGCGGACGCATCGGCTACCTCCACATCCCCGACATGGGCGCCGACGGCATCTACGAGTTCATCAAGTGGTACTACGGCCAGGTCCGCAAGGAGGGCCTGATCATCGACGACCGCAACAACGGCGGCGGCAACGTGTCGCAGATGGTGCTCGAGCGCCTGCGCCGCGTGCTCCTCGGCACGGAGTACTCGCGCAACAGCGAGTTCGGCGGCACATACCCGCAGGTCGTCTTCACGGGCCCGATGGCGTGCCTCCTGAACGAGAACTCGGCCAGCGACGGCGACATCTTCCCGTGGATGTTCAAGACGGCGAAGCTCGGCCCCGTGATCGGCAAGCGCTCTTGGGGCGGCGTCGTCGGCATCACGAACCACGGACCGCTGATCGACGGCGGCGCGGTGAACGTGCCCGAGTTCGGGCACGCCGACGCCGCGGGCAACTGGGCGGTCGAGGGCTACGGCGTCGACCCCGACATCGTCGTCGAGAACGACCCGAAGTCGATCCTCGAGGGCCGGGACCCGCAGCTCGAGCGCGGCGTGCAGGAGGTGCTGAAGGCGATGGAGACGAAGAAGGCGGCGCTCCCCGCTCGACCGGCGGCGCCGGTCAAAACCAAGTAGCGCACGCGGCCGCCCCGCCTCGTTCCCGAGCCGGTGGCGATCGAGACCTGCGGCGCTCCGTCGCGCGCTCCCACGCGGGCGCGCGACGGCGTCGCGTGCGCGGACCGCGCTTGCACTCGGTGCGCGCGCGCTCGAAGATCCGCCCTCCATGGCCGCGAGCGAGACGCCCCAGACCGCGCGCCCCTCTTCCGACCCGCTCCCGGTCCGCGCCTGCGGCTCCGGCGATCGCGCGCTCCAGGCGGAGCTCTTCAACGCCTGCTTCAAGAAGCGTGTCGACGCGGAGGCGCTCGCGTGGCGCTACGATCGCTCGCCGCACGGCGCCTCGGTCTCCTTCGTCACGCTGGCGCCGGACGGGCGCGCCGTGTCGGGCTACGCCTCGTCGCCGCGGCGCGCCGTCCCGTTCGGCGACGAAGCGCGCGCGGCGCCGATCGGCGAGACGGGGGACGTGATGACGCACCCGGACTGGCGCAAGCGCGGGCTCTTCAGCGCTCTCGACGCCGCGGCGCGCGAACGGACGCGCACGCTCGGCTGGCCCGTGATGTTCGGGCTGCCGAACCACCGCTCCGCGCACATCTTCCTGGAGCTCGGCTGGGAGCGCGTCGGCACGATCCGCACGCTCGCCGCCGTGTTGCGCGCCGACTCCGGCGCACGCTCCGCGCGGCGCAAGGACGGCCGACTCGCGGCGTTGCGGACGCCGGTCGACGCGCTGCGGCTCGCGGTCGCGCGGCGTGCGCTGCGGCGCGCCGCCGGCGGACGCTTCACCGTGCGGACGCTCGAGGCCTTCCCGCCGGAGGTGCAGGAGCTCTCGCGCTCGATCGAGCCCGAGTTCGCGCTCATGGCGCGGCGCGACCGGACGTGGCTCGAGTGGCGCTTCCTGAAGACGCCTTCGCGCTTGCACCGCGCGTACGGCGTCTACGACGAGACCGGCGACTTCCGCGGCTACGTCGTGCTGCAGCTCCCGCGCGCGGGCGAGAGCGTCGGCTGGGTCACGGACCTGCTCGTGCGCGGCGACGAGGCGCGTGCGGCGGCGCTCGAGGCGGCGTTCGAGTTCCTGCTCGCTCTCGGCGCGTCCGTCGCGCAGGCGAGCGCGATCGATGGCTCGTGGTGGGCGCGCGTCCTTCGCGGGGCGGGCTTCCGTCCCGCGCGTCCGGGCGCGGAGCTCGCCGTGATCGCCTGGGTGAACGACCCCGGGCATCCGCTGGCGCGCGCCGCGCGGGACGCGAGCCAGTGGTACCTCACCGACGGCGATCGCGACGACGAGACCGTGGGCTGAGACCCGCGCGGGAGGGTATTCTCGACGTGGACGGCGCCGCGCGCCGTCCCTCGTGGGTCTCAAGCACAAGCTCAAGCTCGTCCTGCGCGAGACGTACGCGCGCGTCCTCTACCACACGGGGCTCTGCGCGCTCGTCGACCGCGTCATGCCGCGGCGACTCGTGATCCTCGCCGGGCACTGCGTGACAGCGCATTCGAACGCGGCGCTCGCGAAGGACATGCGGATCGAGGCGTCGAAGCTCGAGCGCATCCTCGCGCACCTCGGCCGGCGCCACGAGCTCACGACGGTCGCGGAGGGGTGGGCGAGCCTGCAGTCGGACGGCCGGCACAGCCTCGTCGCGCTCTCCATGGACGACGGCTACAAGGACAACCGGACGCACCTCCTCCCGCTCCTGCAGCGCCTCGGCGCGCCCGCGACGATCTACCTCGAGAGCGCTCCGCTCGAGGAGCGCGCGCTGAACTGGTCACACCTGTTCTTCTGGCTCCTCGACCGGCTCGGCGCCGAACGGTTCGTCGAGCGCTTCGTCGCCGAGTGCCGCGACGAGCACACGAACGCGCTCTACCGCGAGCTCACGGCGTCGGGTCGCGCGACGAGCTACCACCTGAAGCGCGTGCTCAAGTACGAAGCGCCGGCTGCCGAGCGCACGCGCGCGATCCGCGCGCTGTTCCTCGCGGAAGGCGGCGACGAGCGTGCGCTCTGCGACGCGCTCTACATGACGTGGGACGACGCGCGCGCGCTGCGCGATGCGGGGATCGAGCTCGGCGGCCACACGGTCCACCACGAGATCCTCGCGCGCCTCGACGAGCACGGTCAGCGCGCGGAGGTCGCCGGATCGCGAGCGGCGCTCGTGCGGCAGGCGGGCGACCGGGCCGCGAGCTTCGCGTACCCGTTCGGACGGCGGTGGGACTGGGACGCGCGCTCGAAGGAGGCCGCGCGCCTCGCCGGTTTCACCTGCGCGACGACGACGCATGCCGGCGTCAACGTGCGGGGGAGCGATCCCTACGAGCTGAAGCGCCTCATGATCGACGAGGACGCCCGCCTACACGTGCTCGCCACGGAGGCCTGCGGCGGGTTCGAGCTGCTCCGGCGCTTCGGTCTCGACCTCTCCGAGTGAGCGGGGCGCGCGCGCCGCTCAGAAGATGTTGTAGATGAAGTTCGAGGCCGAGTCGTCGCCGAAGAGCACGAGCGCGACGAGGCCGACCAGCACGAGGCCGATCGGGAGGACGATGTAGAGCCAGTTCTCGCGGAGGAAGTCGCCCATGGTCGCGGCGGAGGTCAGAGGTGGTAGATGAAGTTCGAAGCCGAGTCGTTGCCGAAGAGCGCGAGCGCGACGAGGCCGAGCAGCGCGAGGCCGATCGGGAGGACGATGTAGAGCCAATTCTCGCGGAGGAAGTCGCGCATGCTCGCGGCGCAGCGTCGGGATGGGAAGAGGCCTCGCCCAGAGGAATCGGCGGGAGGGCCTCGCGGCCTGGCCGTTTGCGCCCGAGGTTCCGCAAGCCTACCGCGCGGGAGAGGTGGGCGCAGGGGTCTCGATCCCCGATTCAGGTTCCAGACGCACGTCCAGATTCTGAACTTCGGAGGCCGATCCAGGCCGTGGACGGCCCGCGCACCCGTTCCTGTCGGGGTGGGCACCGGTTTGCACTCCCTCCGGCGGGCAGCCCGCTCCCGGGTTCGCCCGGGACCCAACCTCCTCGCGAGAGACCTCGCTGCATCCCCTCGGCATGAGCCTGCGCCTGCGACTCTTCCTCGTCATCCTCGCCGTCGTCGTGCCGACGTCGGTGGCGAACTTGGTCTCGAACGCGATCGACCGTTCGATCCAACGCCGGGTGGACGAGCTCCGTCGCGAGGCGCATCGGCCGCTCGACCCCGCGGGGCTCCGCGGACACGCGCTCGAGATCGAAGGGACCCTCGGCGCGGACGGCGTGCTCGCGGCGCACCGCCTCGAGGAGCTGCCGCGCGAGCGCCGCCCCAAGCTGCGTGGCCGGATCCAGGCCGCGGACGCGGAGGCGGGCGTGCTGACGCTGTACGGCATCCCGATCACGGTCACCGCGGAGACCGAGGGGCTCGCCGAGGCCGGCGGGTTCCCCTGGAAGCCCGGCCAACGCGTCGAGGCGAGCTGCCGCATCGCCGCGGACGGGACATGGATCGCCCGCAAGGTGAAGTCGGATGACGTCAAGGCGAGCGACAAGGTCAAGGGCGTCGTGACCGCCGCGCACGGGCGCGCGGACGGCGGAGCGGACCTGGAGCTCTCCGGGATCCGCATCCGGACGCAGCCGGGCGCGGTCCTCGCGGTCTCGCGCGGACCGCTCCATCGCATGGAGACGGCGACGCAGATGACGGCCGCCGTCCAGGACGGACTCGCCGCCGCGCACGAGCTCGTCAAGACGCGCTTCCTGCGCCGTGAGGCGAAGGGCGACGCCGCGCGCGTCGCGGCGCTGAAGGCGGAGAGCGAGCTGCTCGAAGAGCGCGTCCTCGATGGTTACGAGGAGTTCGCGAACCTGCTCGCGGAGTTCCGCACGGACGCCGAGGACGAACTCGCCGCGGCCGAGCGCGCTGGGCGCGCGGACGAGCTCCTCGCGGAGCGCGCGCGCGTCGAGCGCTTCATTGCGCCCCTCGAGGTCGAGAGCGCGGAGTACGAGGCCGGCGTGCAGCGGCTGATCGCCGCTTCTGGAGCCGAGCTAGAAGGCGCGCAGGCGTTCCTCGCGGGCACGCTCGAGCCGACGCTGCGGAAGGACGTCCTCCCGCGCGTCCACGCGCTCGAACTCGACGCGGAAGAAGCGCTCAACGAGGACCTCGAGACGATCGGCGAGCGCTCGGCCTCCGCCGCGCGTTGGACGCTGGCGACGAACGCGGTGGGGCTCTTGCTCGCGCTCTCGCTCGGCTGGTTCGTGTCGCGCTCGATCTCGCGCCCGGTGCTCGAGCTCGAGGCCGCGGCGCGACGCGTCGGCGAGGGCGACCTCTCCGCGCGCGTCGGGATCCGCACCGGCGACGAGCTTGGCGCGCTCGCGGACACGTTCAACCGGATGGCCGTGCACCTCTCCGCGTCGACGGTCTCAATCGGCCAGCTCAACGCGGTCATCGACTCGATGGCGGGCGCGCTCTTCCTGCTCGGTCCTGACGGCGCGATCACGAGCGTCAACCCGGCTGCGGCCGCGCTGCTCGGCTACGAAGCGGACGCGCTCGTCGGGCGTTCGTTCGAGACGGTGTCGCCCGGCGACGGCGCGCGTGCCGCCCTGGCCGTCGCACAGGAGCGCGGCACGGTCGCGAGCGAGCTCGCGTTCGTCCGGCGCGACGGCCGCACGATCCCCGTCTCCTTCTCCGCCGCGGTGCTGCGCGGCGACGGTCGCGCGGTGCGCGGCTACGTCTGCCTCGCGGAGGACCAGACCGAGCGCAAGCGCATGGACGAGGCGCTCCGGCGCTCGCTCTCGGAGAAGGAGCTGCTCCTGCGCGAGCTCCACCACCGCGTGAAGAACAACTTGCAAGTGATCTCGAGCCTGCTCGACCTCCAGTCGCGCGAGATCTCGGACCCGCGCGCGCTGGAGAAGTTCCAGGAGAGCCAGGACCGCATCCGCTCCATGTTCCTGATCCACGAGCAGCTCTACGGCGCGAGCGACCTCCGCCAGGTCGACGTGCGCGTATACCTCGGCCTGCTCGTCGAGAACCTGGCGCAGGCGCACGTCGACCCGCCGGGTCGCATCCAGGTCGCGGTCGAGATCGAGGACCTGCGCATGGACCTCGACCGCTCGCTCTCCTGCGGCCTGATCGTGAACGAACTCGTCGTCAACGCCATGAAGCACGCGTTCGGCCCCGCGGACCACGGTACGATCACCGTGGCATGCCGCACGGAGGGGGATCAGTACGTGCTCAGCGTCCGTGACGACGGCCGCGGCATCCACGCGGACCAACTCGGTTCGGACGAACGGCTCGGACAGAGCCTCGTCCGTGCGCTCTGCAGTCAACTCCATGGGACGCTCGCCGTCTCGAACGGCAAGGGCGCCACCTTTCGCATCACCTTCCCGGTCCGGCTCCCCGAGGAGCGTTCGTGAACTCGGTCACCACCACGCGCCGCATCCTGATCGTCGAGGACGACAACATCGTCCAACTCCACCTGCGGGTCCTGCTCCAGGAGCTCGGCTACGTCGTCAGCGGCGTGGCCTCGAGCGCGGATGAAGCGCTCGCGGCCGCCGCAGCGGCTCCGCCGGACGTCGTGATCATGGACGTGCGTCTCCGTGGCGATCGCGACGGCATCGAGGCCGCGCGCGAGCTTCGCGCCCGCTTCGACTCCGCGCTCGTGTTCCTGACCGCCTACGCGGACGAGAAGACCGTCGATCGCGCGCTCTCGGTGGGCGCGCAGGGCTACATCGTGAAGCCGTTCAGCAAGCCGCAGCTGCGCGCCGCGCTCTCCACGGCGCTCGCGGAGTACGACAAGCGCCAGGCGGCGGAGCAGAAAGCCGCGCCGGAGCCGCGGCCCGCTGCTCCGCGCGGAACCGGCGCCCTGCGCCCCTTCGGACCAGGGACGCGGATGGCGATCTTCTCGCACGACACGCTCGGTCTCGGGCACCTCCAGCGCTGTACGAACATCGCGCGCGCGCTGACGGCGCGCCACCCCGGGCTCTCGGTGCTCCTGCTCACGGGATCACCCGCAGTGCACCGCTACACGCTGCCCGAGGGCGTCGACTACGTGAAGCTCCCGTCCGTGCGCAAGGTCGCGTCCGAGCAGTACTCCGCGCGTTCGCTCGGCGTGTCCGACGAGGACGTCCTGCGCCTGCGGACGAACCTGATCTTGCGTTCGCTGCAGGACTACGACCCGCACGTGCTGCTCGTCGACCACGCACCGACGGGGATGAAGGGCGAGATGCTGCCCGCGCTCGAGTGGCTCGGCCGCGAACGGCCGGACTGCATCCGCATGCTCGGTCTGCGCGACGTGATCGACGATCCGAGCGCGGTGCGCGACCTGTGGAGCCAGCGCGGGATCTACGACCTGCTCCGCCAGCACTACGACCATCTGCTCGTGTACGGCCAGGAGTCGATCTTCCAGACGGCGCGCGCCTATGCGCTGCCCGAGGAGCTCGCGGGGCGCACGCGGTACTGCAATTACGTCGGCGAGGACGAGACCGCGCTCGACATGACCGAGGTCGAACCGTTCGCGGAGAAGGGCGAACGGCTCGTCGTCGTGACGATCGGCGGGGGCGACGGCGCCGGGGAGCTCGTGATCGGTTCCTACCTCGCGATGCTGCGCGATGCCGGGAAGCGCGCGACGTGGCGCAGCGTGATCCTCCCCGGACCGTTCCTGCCGGCCGAGCTCGCAGAACGCTTCCGCGCGGAGATCGCGGAGCTCGAGAACGTCGACATGCTCGAGTTCGTGCCGTCGACGAGCCCGTTCATGGCGCGCGCGGACCTCGTCGTCTGCACCGGCGGCTACAACACGACGACGCAGATGCTCCGGTACGGACGGCGCGCGCTGATGATCCCGCGCGTCATGCACCGGCAGGAGCAGATCCTGCGCGCCCGGCGGCTCGCCGAACTCGGCCTGGTGCGGCTCTTGGAGCCGGACGCCGTGACCACGGACGGCCTCTACGGCGCGGTCGACGGACTGCTCGGCGACGCGCGCGAGCCGCTCGCCGAGGCGCGCGAGCGCGGCGTCGTGCGCTTCGACGGCGCGCAGCAGGTCGCGGAGTTCTGCGCGGGCCTCCAGGTGCACGCCGACTGATGCCGGCGCGCTGCGGCGACCGCGCTCAGAACAGCGTGTAGATGAAGGGCGCGACGAGCGGCGAGGACGCCGCGACGACGAGCAGGCTGCCGACCGTCAGCAGGACGACGACGAGCGGCATCAGGTACCAGTGTCCGCGGCGCGTGAAGCACCACAGGAGCTCGAACACCGTCCCGAGGCGCTTGCCGAGCTTGATGAGCAGGAAGCTCACCACGACCGCCACGAAGACGATCCCGAGCATCTGGCCGAGCGCGGGCGACAGGTGACCGAGCAACGCGCCGCCGCCGAGCGCGATCGCGAAGATCAGGGCGAGCATGCCGCCGCAGATCGCGGGGCCCTTCCAGAGGGCGTCCTTCGGATACGTGAGGCGGTAGACGACCGAGAGCCCGAGCCAAAGCGCCCCGAAGACGATCATCCACGTGCGCAGGAACGGTGCGGGCGCCTCGGGCGGCAGCTCCTCCGGCGTCTTGGCCGCGAGCCCGACCGGGAAGGCGCCGAGGCGGTCGAGTTCGTCGTGCAGGAAGCGCGCGAACGCGCGGTTGCCCGCCGGGTTGAAGTGCCAGTCGGAGCGGTAGTAGAGCTCCTCGCCCTGTGCGGCAGCGGCCCGGAGCGCTGGCCGCGCGTCGACGGACTCGATCGCGAGGTCCTTGCACATCGAGAGCACGCGATCGACGGGCTCGTCGGTCGACCAACGATCGGGCGCGAGGGCCGCGGGCGCTTCGCCGCCGACGATCGAGCGGCGCAGGCGCGCCACGAGCCCGGTGCGGGCGATCGTCTCTTCGAGCGCGCTCCGCGCGTCGTCCTGCACGCACGCCTTGTTCGGGATTGGCGCGACGACGAGGCGCGCGCCGCGGTTCTCGACCTCGCTCTTGAGCGCGAGGAGTGCGCCCTTCGTCCGCGCGTACGCATCGACCATGACGTCGGGCGTGGCGTGGAAGTACGCGCTCCATTCCGCGAGCACGCGCAGCTTGCCGTCCGGCGACCAGTCGGGCGGGGCGTCGCGCAGGAGCAGGTTGCCGATCGCGAGCCGCTTGAGCGCGGGTTCGGGGCCCGGGTCGGCGAGCAGGCGCTTTTCCTTCGAGCCGTCCGGCTCGATGCGCGGCTTGGGGAAGCGCAGGTACGCCGCCTGGCCGTTCCAGTAGAGGTCGTTCTCGTACGGGCACAGCACGACCACGTCGGGCGTGAAGTCGCGGCCGTGCTTCTGGTACCAGAGCACTTCCTGGTCGGTCGACCAGCCTTCGGTGCCCGCGTTGACGCAGTCGACGGGGCGGCCCTCGCGCTTCCACCACGTCTCGAGCACGTCGACGAACAGGTCCTCGCGGTTCACCGTGTAGCCGAGCACGAACGAGTCGCCGAGGAACAGGACGCGGAACGTGCCCGCGGGCTTGCCCGGATCCTTCATCGGGTCGTCGCGCAGGCCGAGCCCGTTGATCGCGTACGTGACGTCGAACTCGCGCGTCGAGCGGCGCGCGCTCGAATCCGGCGTCTTCGACCAGCCGAAGTCGGGGTCGAAGCGGTTGATGCGGGTCTGCGGCCCCATGCCGAGCAGGCGCAAGCCGCCTTCGAACACGAGGGCCGCGATCAAGAAGCTCACGAGGAGCGCCAGGAGGACGTTGAGCGCGCGCATCGCTTCAGCTCACCATCGCCGTCACCGTGTCGCCTTCGTGGCGCAGGTGGAAGCGCGTCTCCGCGATCTTCTTCTTCGCCGACGCGCGGATCACGTAGTTGTTGAGGAACAGGAGGTCCATGCCGGAGAGGCTGAACGTGTTGAAGGCGTGGGCCGGCGACTCGACGATCGGCTCGCCCTTCAAGTTGAACGACGTGTTCATGATCACGGGGACCCCCGTGAGCTCGCCGAAGCGGCGGATCAGGCCGTGGTACGCGGGGTTCGTGTCCTTGAACACGGTCTGGAGGCGACCCGAGCCGTCCTCGTGCGTGATCGCGGGCAGCACGCTGCGCTTCTCCTCGCGCACGGGCGCCACGTAGAGCATGAAGCGCGCGGGGAAGTGCCGCGCGGCCTCGGGGATGTCGAAGAACTCGTTCGCGCGCTCTTCGAGGACCGAGGGCGCGAACGGGCGGAACGCTTCGCGGAACTTGATCGTCGCGTTCAGCTTGTCCTTCATCTCCGAGCGCCGCGGGTCGGCGATGATCGAGCGCGCGCCGAGCGCGCGCGGGCCGAACTCGAAGCGACCGCGGAACCAGCCGCAGACCATGCCGTTGACGAGCTCCTTCGCGGCGAAGTCGTAGAAGCGCTCGTCGTCCTCGATGTGCTCGAACGGGATGTCGTACTGCTTCAGGAAGCTCTCGATCTCGGCGTTCGAGTACTCGCTGCCGAGGTACGCGTGGTCGAGCGCGGGGCCGCGCGGCTGCGAGAGCAGGTGGTTGTACGCCCAGTACGCCGCGCCGACCGAGCCGCCGTCGTCGCCGGGGGCGGGCAGGATGTACACGTCCTTGAAGGGCCCCTGGCGCAGCACCTTGTAGTTCGACACGGAGTTCAGCGCGACGCCGCCCGCCATGCACAGGGCCTTCATGCCCGTGATCGAGTGGAGGTGACGCGCCATCTTGAGCACGATCTCCTCCGTGACCTTCTGGATGCTCGCCGCCATGTCGCAGTAGTACGGATCGAGCGTCTTGTCGCCGAGCTTGGGGTCGCGCGCGGGCCGGCCGAAGTGGTCGCAGAACGCCTGATTGAGCGTCGTGTCCGGCGACCAGTGGTAGGCGAAGTACCGCATGTCGTGCCAGAGCGAGCCGTCCTCGGCGACGTCGATCAGCTCGTAGATCTTGTCGACGTAGCGCGGCTTGCCGTAGGGGTGCATCCCCATCAGCTTGTACTCGCCCTCGTTGACCTCGAAGCCGCAGTACGCGGTGAACGCCGAGTAGAGGAGCCCGAGCGAGTGGGGGAAGCGGATCTCCTTGATCACCTCGAGCTTCGTCCCGCGCCCGACGCCCATCGTCGACGTCGTCCACTCGCCGGCGCCGTCGATCGTGAGGATCGCGGCCTCCTGGAACGGCGACGTGAAGAAGCTCGACGCCGCGTGCGACACGTGGTGGTCGGCGAAGAGCAGCTTCGAGGCGGGAACGCCGAGCTTCTTCGTCATGTGCGACTTGATCCAGAGCTTGTCGGTGACCCAGCGCTGCATCGACTCGCGGAACACGGCGGACGAGCGCGGGAACGTGCTCATCGCCGTCAGGAGCATGCGCTCGAACTTGACGAAGGGCTTCTCGTAGAAGACGACGAAGTCGACGTCGGCGAGCGTGATCCCGGCGGTCTTCAGCACGAACTCGATCGCGAGGTGGGGGAAGCCCGAGTCGTGCTTCACGCGGCTGAAGCGCTCCTCCTCGGCCGCGGCGACGAGCACGCCGTCTTGGACCAGCGCGGCGGAAGAATCGTGGTAGTAGAACGAGAGGCCGAGGACGTTCATGGGCTCAGTCCTGGCGCCGCGCGCGCGAGAGCGTGTCGTTCTTCTGCGTCCACGTCGTCCAGTTGCCGTGCTTCCGGCGCTTCAGGTGCAGCGGGTCGGCCACGAGCCGGTAGACCACGGCGAACGGCCCCAGCACGAGGAAGTAGAGCAGCGTGAGCAGCGCGCGCGACAGCATGTGGCCGAAGCGCTCGCTGGACTGGAGGAGGACGTTCATGCGGGGAGGCCGTGGGCTCTGCCGGAATCCGTTTCCTGACGCCGGCCCTGGAACGCCGCACGCCGCGCGGAGCGGCGTGCCGGCGCCCGGAACGGGCACGGAAAGATACCCCGCGCGAGGGGCCGCGTCACGGACGGCGCCCGCGCCGTCGCCTACTCGACGGCGAGCGTCCCGCGGTGGAGCTCGTCGCGCTGGAAGCGGTCGTCCCCGTTCAGGTCGCGGAAGATCTCGACTTCGAGCTTCGTGCCGACCGTGAGCGGGGTGAGCAGCTCCGCCAGGTCGTCCTTGCTGCGGATGCGGTAGGCGGGGGTGACGTTCCCGCCGCGACCGGCCGTCGTCGTGAGGACGCGCACGGCCGTGAACTGGTCGCCGACCTCGAGCCCGAGCTGCGCAGCAGGCCCGCCCTCCTGCACGCCGAGGACGCGCACGGCGGTCCCATAGTAGGAACGGACGTCTTCGCACCGCAGTCCCATGCGTTGGAAGATCATCCCTTCGTTCGCCTCCCACGGCGTGAGCACGGCGTCGCGCGCCTTGCCGCTGCGCTCGAAGCGCAGGTTCACGCGGGCCGCCGCGCCGTTCTTCTCGCGCGGAGGGAGCGCGATGCGCGCGAGGCGGTAGTCCTCGTTCGTCGCGACCTTCTGCCCGTTCAGCGCGACGATGCAATCGCCGGGCTTGAGGCCCGCCTCCTCGGCCGGACTGCCGGGCACGATGCGCGAGACCTGGAGGTTCTCGACCTCGAAGCCGAGCCACGTGCGCGCGGCCTCGGGCGACGTCAGGCGGTACTGCATCACGGCCTTCACGCGATCGACGGGGATCGCGAAGCCGATGTTCTGCGCGCGCTGGTCGACGGCGGAGTTGATGCCGATGAGCTCGCCGTTGATGTTGAGCAGCGGCCCGCCCGAGTTCCCCGGGTTGATCGACGCGTCCGTCTGGAGCAGGTCGTCGAACTGGAGCCCCTCCGACGCGATGGGCACGTTCCGGTGGAGCCCCGAGATCATCCCCTGGCTCACGGTGTGCGTCTGGCCGTACGGGTTGCCGATCGCGATCACGCGCTCGCCGAGCATCAGGTCGGCGCTCGTCCCCAGCGGCACGGTCGGGAACTCCTGCCCGGGCTTGGACGTCTGGATCTTGAGCAGCGCGAGGTCTTCCTCGGCGACGAAGGAGACGAGCTCGGCCGGATACGTCTGGTCGTCGACGTCGGCCGCGAAGCTGACCGTGATCGTCTGCGCGTTCTTGACGACGTGGTAGTTCGTGATGACGAAGCCCTGCTTCTTCACGACCACGCCGGAGCCCATGCCGCTGAACTCCTGGTTGACGAGCTGGCCGAACCAGTCGCGTCCGATCGGGCGCTTCCCGTTCGTCTGGATGAAGACGACGGCCGGCTTGCAGGCTTGGACGACCTCGACCTCCGGCGTCACGCGCCGCGCGAGGCGGTCGCGCGGGTCGGCGGGGATTCCCTGCTGGAGGAGGAAGGCGCCGGACGGGGCGAGGAGCGCGAGGGTAGCGAGGAGCATGGCGGTTCCTGTGAGCGCGGGATGGGTGCAGGCGCGGTGCGCGGCCTACGGACCGCGGTCGCGCGTGTGAGCAGGCTGGAGTGGGCTGCTGCGCCGCGGGCGCGCGTGAGGTCGGGCCGCGTCGGCGCGCGACGGACCCGGAGGCGCGGCCTGGAAAGCACGGCGCGCGCCTCGGGGGGCGCGCGCGAGCGGGGGCTGGTGGGCGATATAGGACTCGAACCTACGACCTCCACTATGTCAAAGTGGCGCTCTAGCCAGCTGAGCTAATCGCCCCGAGAGCCCCGGCCTTGCGGCCGGCACCTCCGAAGCCTCGCGGATCGGAAGTGGGCGGAGAGCCTAGTGGACGCGCCCCGCCCTTGCCAAGGGTTTTCCCGCGCTCGCGAGACGCTAGACTTCGCGCCCTCGTTTCCGATCGGCGCGCGTCGCCGAGCGACGGCCCGCGCGACGGGCCGGACGGAGGCGGGGTGTCGAACCCAGAGACCATCGAGCCCGACCGGGGGATCCGCTTTGAAGATTGGCGTCCTGAAGGAGATCAAGAACAACGAGAACCGCGTGGCCCTCACTCCTGCCGGAGTGGACAAGCTGAAGAGCTGTGGTCACGAAGTCTGGGTCGAGACGCAGGCCGGCGTCGGATCGAGCCTGCCCGACGACGTCTACAAAAAGGCGGGCGCGAAGATCGCGCCGGACGCCGCCACGGTCTGGAAGACGTGCGACATGACCATGAAGGTCAAGGAGCCGCTCGAGTCCGAGTGGAAGCACATGCGGCCCGGCCAGACGGTCTTCACGTACTTCCACCTCGCCGCGGACAAGAAGCTCACGGTCGCGATGCAGAAGACCGGTTCGCACTGCTTCGCGTACGAGACGCTGGAGCACGGCGGCGGGCTCCCGCTCTTGACGCCGATGAGCGAAGTCGCGGGCCGCATGGCGGTCCAGGCCGGCGCGAAGTACCTCGAGGCGCCCGCGGGCGGCTCGGGGATCCTGCTCGGCGGCGTGCCGGGCGTGCGTCCGGCGAAGGTGCTGATCCTCGGCGGCGGCGTCGTCGGCACGCAGGCCGCGCGCATGGCCGCGGGCCTCGGCGCGGACGTCACCGTCCTCGACGTCAACCCTCGACCGCATGCGCTACCTCGACGAGATCCTCCCGGCGAACTGCCGCACGATCTACTCGACGCCGCACGCGGTGCGCGAACTCCTCGCCGAGACGGACCTCGTGATCGGCGCGGTGTTGATCCACGGCGCCGCGGCGCCGAAGCTCGTCAAGCGCGAGGACCTGAAGCTCATGCGCAAAGGCAGCGTCATCGTCGACGTCGCGGTCGACCAGGGCGGCTGCATCGAGACCGTCCATGCGACGACGCACGCGCAGCCGACCTACGTCGTCGACGGCGTGATCCACTACTGCGTGGCGAACATGCCGGGCGCCGTCCCGCGCACGTCGACGTGGGCGCTCACGAACGCGACCTTGCCGTGGGCGGTCAAGCTCGCCGAGCTCGGCCCCGTGCGCGCGGTCGAGGAGAGCCACGAGCTGCGCACGGCCGCAAACGTCCTGGGCGGCAAGATCACGTACCAGGCCGTCGCGGAAGCGTTCGACCTCCCGTACGTCGATCCGATTGAGGCGATCCGCGCCTCCGCGGCCGACGCGCCGCGCAAGGACGGCGCGAAGAAGTCCCCGGCGCTCGGGCGGAAGTAAGCCCGCGCGATGGAGGTCTGGCAGGCGGCGCTCCTCGGCCTCGTCGAGGGCGTGACCGAGTTCCTACCGGTCAGCTCGACGGGGCACCTGATCCTGACGCAGCACGTGCTCGGGATCCCGTCGAGCCCCGCCGTCCAGGCCTTCGAGGTCTGCATCCAGTCCGGCGCGATCGCCGCCGTGCTCGCCGTGTTCCTCGGACGCGTGCGACGCATGGCGCTCGGCTGCGTCGGGCGGGATCCGGCCGGGTTGCGGCTCACGCTGCAGCTCCTCGTCGCGTTCGTGCCCGCGGGGCTCGCCGCGTTGCTCCTCGGCAAGGCGATCAAGGCGCACCTCTTCGGGCTCACGCCGGTCGTGATCGCGTGGTTCGTCGGCGGCGCCGTGATCCTGCTGGTGCCGCGCTTGCGCGCCGGCGCCGACCGCGAGGAAGGCCGCCCGCTCGAGGCGCTCGATTTCCGGAGCGCGTTCCTGATCGGCTGCGTGCAGTGCCTCGCGTTGTGGCCCGGCACGAGTCGCAGCCTGGCGACGCTCGCGGGCGCGCTGTTCCTCGGCCTCTCGGGCGCCGCCGCCGTCGAGTTCAGCCTGCTGCTCGGCTTCGTCACGCTGCTCGCCGCGACCGGGCATGACGCGCTCTCGGAAGGTGCCACGATGGTGCGCGAGCTCGGCGTGACGAACTTGCTCGTCGGTTTCCTGGCCGCGTTCGCGTCCGCGTTCCTCGCCGTGCGCTGGCTCGTCGCGCGTCTCGCGCGCTCGGGCCTCGCGCCCTTCGGCTGGTACCGCATCGCGCTCGCCGCGGCCGTCCTCCTGTGGATGGCGAGCGGCTCCGGTCCGCGCTGACGCCGCGCGCGCTCAGCGCGCGTAGGTCTTGACCCAGGGCTCGAGGAAGCGGCCCGGGCAGCGCGTGCTCTTCAGGTCCTGGTGGCCGCACACCGCGAGCTTCGGGATCGAGTACGTCCGCCGCAATCCGTCGAGGAGCTTGCGCAGGCTGTCGAGCGCCGCCTTCGTCGGCTTCTCCTCGTCGAAGTTGCCGATCATGCACACGCCGATGTTCTGGATGTTGTTGTCGCCGTCGGCGTGCGCGCCCTGCCACGCGAGGTCGCGCCCTTGGAACACGTGGCCCGCGGGATCGATCAGGAAGTGGTAGCCGATGTCGCCCCAGCGCGGGCTCTTCGATTCCATGTGGCTGCGCTGCATCAAGCGCAGCGCGGCGGCGGAGTCGGCTATCGAGCCGTCGAGCTCGGGCGCGTTCTCCTCCGCCGAGTGGTGCACGGTGATCCGCTTGTAACCGCCCTTCGTGGGCTCCATGCGCTCGCCGCGCGCGGGGGCCGCGCCCCAGATCGCGCGTCCGATCACGGGCACGCTCGCGAGACTGTTCGCGTTCGTCGCCGACTTCCCGTCGAGCAACTTGTCCGCGCGCGCGACGAGGTCTTGCGCGCGCTTCTTCTGACCCTCCGTCGCGTACGCATCCTGCGCGACGCGCTCGAGTCCGGCGCGCGAGCTCTTCACGCGCTTCGTCGCGCCCGCGGTGTCGCCGCCCTTCGCGCCGAGGTCGCGGCGCGCGAACTCGAGTCGTCCCTGCGCGAGCTGCAACTCGCCCTCGACGCGCCAGAAGCTCGCGCCTTCCGTCGGCTGCGTCGCGAGCCAGGTCTCGATCGCCTTGAGCTTCTCCCACGAGAGCGGCTCGCCGACCCACGCGGGCGTCGGCTCGACGTCGGGTTCGTGTTGCGCGGGTTCGGTGGGCGTCGCGATCGGCTCGAGCCGCGCGGGCGCGCGGGTCGCGCGGCAGCCGAACGAGACGAGGAACGCGAGGAGGAGCAGGCTTCCACGCGTCCAAGCGCGGAGCGAAGTTGTCGGGCCCGGTCGAGACGTCATGGTGGACGGGATACGGAAGCGCGGAGCGCGAGGCAAGAGGCCACTTCTCGACCTGACACGACTCGGACTTGGCCGATGGCATCGAGCATGGTGGAGTGACCGCATGAACGGTGTGGAACGCGGACGGTGGACGGGGCTCCTGCGGGGGAACCGCGGGGGGCTCTTCCTGGGGATCGTCGTGCTCGCGGCCGTCCTCGCGCCAGCGCGCGCGCGGGCGCAGGGGAGCAGCGAGCAGGACCCCGAGACCGCCGCGCTGGTCGCCGAGGAGCGTCGCGACGCGGACCTGGCCCGCCGGCGGGGCCGCCCCGAGAGCGCGCTGTCGCGCCTGTCCGAGGTGCTCGACGAGGACGCAGGCGACCTCGTGGCCCGCGAGCTCTCCGCCCGCGCGCTCCTCGACCTCGGCCGGCACGACGAGGCCGAGCGCGAGGCGCGGGCCGTGCTCGCCGGCGCGCGCGCCGGCGCGGAGGACGCGGTGCGCGCCGCGCGCCGTTTGCTCACGGGCCTTCTCGCGCTGCGCGGCCGCGGCGCCGAGGGGGTCGAGGTCGCGCGCGCCGCGCCGGCCCCGTTGGAGCCCGCGAAGGACCCGCGGGACGCGCACGCGCTCGGCCGGGCGGAGCTCGAGGCCGGCCGGCGCACCGCGGCGCTCACGACCTTCGGCCAGGGCGTGCGCGCGCCGGCCGAGGGCTGGGAGGCCCTCGTCGCCCGGGCAGCTTGCCAGCGCGCGCTCGGGGACCTCTCCGGCGCGTCGAAGAGCCTCGTGGCGGCGGACGAGGCTGCGGCCGCGGCGGAGGGGACGGAGCCCGACGTGCTCGCTCTCCTCGCCGACGTGTACTTCGAGGCGGACCGCGAGGTCGCCGGTCCGTCCGAGCGGCGCTCGGCGGGCAAGCTCTACTCCGAGGCGCAGCGGCTCGCGCCGCCGCACGAGGGGGCGGCGCTCGGCGCGTACCGCCTCTACCGGTACAACTGGCAGCGGCACCGGCAGTCGGCGCAGAAGCTCCTGTCCGACTTCCTCTCCGCGCGGCCGGATTCGATCGAGGGCTTGATCGCCGGCGCGTCGGGCGACCTGGACGACGGGCAGCTCAAGAGCGCGCGCGAACGCTTGAAGCGGCTCGACGAGCTCGCGCCGCGGCGCCGCGCGGTGCGCGCCCTTCACGCCGCCCTCGCGTGGATCGAGCACCACGAGGACGAATGCACGCGCATCGTCGCCGAGCTCGTCGCCGAGGACCCGAGGACTCCGACCCCGAGCGCGAGATCGGGAAGCACCTGCTCGAGCTCTACCGCTTCGCCGAGGGCCTGCCCTTCGTGCGCGCCGCGACGGAGCGCGACCCGGGCGATTGGGAGGCGTGGACGCAGCTCGGTCGCGCGCTCGCGAACACGGGCGACGAGACGGCCGCGCTCGCGGCGCTCACGAAGGCCGACGAAGCGGCGGGCGGGCGCCAGGACGCGTGGCGCAACAACATGCGCACGGTGCTGAAGCGCATGGCGGCGGAGCACAAGCGCGAGGGCGGCGGCGATCTCTCCTTCGCGTGGAACGAGAACGCGGCCGAGATCTTCCGCACGTACCTCGTGCCCTTCTACACGGAGTCGCGCGCGGAGCTCGCGCGCCGCTACGGCTTCACGCCGGGACCGACCGCGATCGAGGTCTTCGCGAAGCACGAGGACTTCTCCGTGCGCTCGACGGGCTTCGAAGGCTTCCCGGCGCTCGGCGTTTGCTTCGGGCCCGTCGTCACCGCCGTGTCGCCGTTGTCGGAGCTGCGCGGGACGTTCTCCTGGGCGCGCACCTCGTACCACGAGTTCACGCACGTCATCCATCTCGGGCTCTCGCACAACCGTTGCCCGCGTTGGATCACCGAAGGGCTCGCGACGTGGGAAGAAGAAAACAAAAACCCCGCGTGGACGCGCAACATGCGGCGCGACCTCGTCGACGCGCTCGCGAACGACGACCTGATCCCCGTGCGCGAGCTGAACCGGGCGTTCCGCGGGCCGCGCATCCTGTTCGGCTACTACCAGGGCGGGTTGCTCTGTCAGATGCTGATCGACAAGAACGGCTTCCCGCCGATGGTGCGCTTGCTCGAGAGCTTTGACCGCGGCGCCGACGTCGACCAAGCGTTCCAGGAGGTCTACAAGACGACGCCCGAGGCCGTCGACCGCGACTTCCGCGCGTTCGTGCAGACGCTCGTGAAGGACCTGCGCATCGAGCCGCGCTGGAGCGACGCGAAGGCGCAGCGCCTCAGGCTCTCGCTCTCGAAGAAGGCGCCCGCCGACGCCGCCAAGACCGCGGCGTGGGCCGATGGTTGGTGCACGCTCGCCTGGCACGCGTGGCAGGGCGGGAAGCGCGTCGACGCGCAAGAGCACCTGCGCACGATCGCGAGCCTCGCGCCCCAGCCGGCGCGCGCGCAGTTCCTGCGCGGCGAGATGAAGCTGAAGGACGGCGACAAGGACGGAGCGAAGGCGCTGTGGGAGGCTGCGCTCGCGGCGGGCGTCGAGGACTACCGCGTGCGGATGGCGCTCGGGATGCTCGCGCGCGAGGCGAAGGACGACGCGGCCGCGGAGGCGCACTTCCTGGCGGCCGAGAAGGCCTTCCCGGGCTTCGACGAACGCACGCTCTCGGCGGAGCTCCAGCTCGCGGCGCTCTACGAGGAGACGCAGCGGCACGACCTCGCGCTGGAAGCGAAGGAGCGCTGGCTCGTGTTCGAGTCGGGCTCGATCGCGGAGGCCCTGGAGGTCGCGCGCTGGCACGCGTCGAAGGGGCGGAACGCGGAGAGCCTGCGCTACTTCCAGATGGCGAACGAGATCGATCCGTTCCGCTGGCGCCTGCACGAGGATTGGGGCGCCGCGCTCGCGGCCGTCGGGAAGCACGAGGAAGCGCTGCGCGAGTTCGGCGTCGCGCTCCAGGTGCCCGCCGCCTTGGAAGGGGACCGCGAGGGCGCGCTGGGGGACGCGGACCGCGCACGCGTGCTCGGCCGACGCGCGAGTTCGGCGCTCGCGCTCGGGCGCGCGGACGAGGCGTCGGAGGACGCGCGCGCGGCGCTCGAACTCGACCCCGACTGCGCGAGCGCGCGCGACGTGCTCGAACGCCTGCGCTGACCTGCGTCCGTGCGCGAGGCGCAGGCTGAACGGCTCCTTGGCGCCGATCGCCTCGCGTGCGACGCGCGGGTGTGCTCGAGCCGGGCGCGCAGCCTCGGGGAGGCCGCGGCGCGCGCGGGGTCAGCGGCCGCCTTCCTTCGGCTTCTCGTCGCGGGGCGCCGCTGGGGCGACGGGCGCCGCGCCGCCCGCTCCGTTCTCCGGGGCCGGCGGGACCGCGGGCGCGGCGAGCTGCAGGTTGCCGTCGGAGAGCAGGCGCACGAGCAGCGACGCCTGGTGGTTCGCGAGCAGCTCCTCCGTCTCGGCCACGGCGACGGAGTAGGCGCCGTCCGTGACGCGCTGGAGCACGCCGGCGAGCTGCGTCGCGGCCGAGAGCTCGAGCGCGGTCGCGACGGCGTCCGGCGCCTTCTGCGCCCACGTCGTCGCGGGCACGAAGGCCTCGAGCAGCTCGCGCGCGTTCGTCTCGGTGAAGTTCACCTTGCGCGTCGGGTCGAGCATCTTGCTCGCGAGGTCGATCGCTTCGACGACCGCGCTGACGCGCAGCAGCGCGGCGATGCCCCGCGCCTCGTCGGTCGTGTACTCGCGCGCGAGCCGCTCGGTGAAGAGCCGCGCCAGGTCGCGCGCGTTGCCGCCGAAGGCCGACCAGTCGACGTGCTCGACCTTGCCGCCTTCGCCTTCGCAGAGGAGCCCCGCGGCGTCGGCGCCGACGGCATTGCGCGTCGCACCCTTCTTCTCGCGCGGATCGGTGAAGCCCTTGCGGCGCCAGTTCGGGAACTCGCGCGCGAGCATCTCGAGCGCGCCCTGCGCGGCCGCGAGGTCCGTCGCGAGCGTGCGCACGTACTGCTTCGAGTCCTCGGTGGTGAGGCCGGGCTCCACGGCAGCGAGCCGCGCGCGCGCGGCGCGCAGGTCGAGCGCGCGGAGCTCGTGCTCCAGCCCCTCGGGGCCGCCGAAGGTCACCGCGATCTGCCGCGTGTCCTCCTGCTGCTTCTGCTCGACGAAGCGGACGCGCGAGAGCTCCATCGTGTTCAACCGCTCGCGCGCCGTGCGCCCGACGTTGAACAGGCGGTCGACGCCGGCCGGGCCTTCGCCGAGCGGGAAGTCGGGCAGCTCGAACACGGGCATCAACGCTTCGAGGCGCTTCTGTGCGCCGTCGAAGTCGCCCTTCGCGACGAGCTGCTCGCACTGGAGCAGCACGCGGTCGGCGTAGCGCGTCGCGTTGTCCATGATCTCGCGCTCGATGGACTTCTTCGCCTCGGCGTACTGCGGGTCGGCGGAGAAGGCCTGCTGCCCGTCGAGCGCGCGCAGCGCGAGCAGCGCCTTGCCCGGCTCGGGCGGCTCCTTGTCGAGCGCCGCGACGGCGCGCATGCGCGTCACGAGGTCGTCGCGCGCGGCGCCGGCCTGCGCGGCCGACTGCTCGTCGCGCAGGATCGCGGCGGCGAGCTCCTCGGCCTGTTGCCACGCCTCGGTGGCCGCGGTCGTGCCGCGGTAGCGGCCCGCGAGCGCGCGCAACTCGTCGCGTCGCGCGCCGCGCGGGAGCTCGCGTTGCGCGAGCTCCTGCAGCGCGGTGCGCGCCTTCGCTTCGGCCTCCTGCTCGGCGGCGTCGTCCTCGGTCGGCCGGCGCGGTTCGTCGGGCGGCCGCACGGCCGAGGCCTCGGAAGGCGGCGCGGGATCGCGCGCGTCGGGGACGTTCGGCTCCCGTGCTCCGTCGCCGTCGGCGGGCCGCGGCTCGCCCGAGTTCGACGTCGCCTTCTTCGCGAGGTCGCCGGCGAGGCCGCGGAGCTCGTCGAGCGTGCCCCGTCCCTCGCCCGTGAAGTACCAGTAGCCGGCGCCGCCCAGCGCCGCGAGCAGCACGAGGACGACGAGCCCGCGCGAGCCCTTGCGCTCGGCGCTCGCGCGCGGGCGCGCGGCACCCGCGGCCGCGGCGCCGCTCTTCAGTCGCTCGAGCTCGCGCACGAGGTCCTGCGCGGACTGGAAGCGCGCCGCCGGGTCCTTCTGCATCAGCTTCGCGACCATCGCGACGACGCCTTCGGGCACGTCGGCGGCGAAGTCGCGCAGCGGTCGCGGCTCCTCCTGCACGTGCGCGCGCCCGATCTCCTTCGCGCTCGCTCCATCGAACGCCGTGTGGCCGGTGAGCAGGCGGTAGATCGTCGCGCCGAGCGAGTAGAGGTCCGAGCGGCCGTCGACGCGTTCGCCGCGCGCCTGTTCGGGCGACATGAAGTGCAGAGTGCCGAAGACCTTCTTGTCGGCGGCCTCGCGCTCCTCCGCTTCGACGTGCGTCGCGAGCCCGAGGTCCGCGATCTTCGTCTGGCCCGCGGAGTTCTGCATCAGGTTCGCGGGCTTGAGGTCGCGGTGCACGATGCGGCGTGATTCCGCGAACGCGAGACCCAGCGCGGCGTCGCGCGCGATGTCGAGCACTTCCTGCCAGGGGATGCGGCCGCCGCGCGCGATGCGGTCCTCGAGCGTGCCCTTGTCCATGTACTCCATGGAGAGGTAGTGCACGCCCTTCTGCTCGCCGACGTCGTAGACGGTCACGACGTTCGGATGGTTGAGCGCGGCGGCGGCGCGCGCTTCGGCCTGGAAACGCCGCACGAAATCGGCGTCGGAGGAGAGCCGCGGCGCGAGCGTCTTCAACGCGACGGGGCGCGCGAGGCCTCTTGCACGGCGAGGAACACCTGGCCCATGCCGCCGCGGCCGAGCGGGCGTTCGATCTTGTAGCCGGCGATCACGGGGAGCGCGCGGGCTCCGTCCTTCTCCTCCGCGGCGCGCGCGCGCGTCCCGGACTCGAGGTCGGCGGCGAGCGGTGTCTCCAGCTCGACCGCGCGCGTCTCGTCGTCGGTGGGGGCGGCGTTCGCGCGCGGACGCGCCGGCGCGTTCGGATCGACGACGAAGAGCTCGCGCCCGCCGACGCGGAGCACGTCGCCCGCGGAGAGCCGCGCGGTCGCGACGCGCTGGCCGTTCAGGAAGGTCCCCCCGCGACTCTCGAGGTCGCGCAGCGCCCAGCCGCCGCCCTTCGCACGGCCGATGACGCAGTGCGCGCCGTCGACCTCGGGACCCTCGACGAGCACGCCGGCGCGTTTCGGGTCGCTGCCGATCACGAGCGCGCCGGCGCGCGGCAGCTCGCTCGGCGGGACGTTCGAGCCCGCGAGCTCGAGCAGGAGTCGTTCGGGGCGCTCACGCGGCGTGCCTCCCGCCAGCGTCGGCCTCGAGCCCCGCGAAGAGCGCCGAACCGACGCGCACGACGTCGGCGCCCTCCTCGACGGCGACCTCGAAGTCGTCGGTCATGCCCATCGAGAGGCGCACGCGGCCGTCGACGAAGAGCCGGGCGTCGTCGGTGCGGGCCTCGAGCGCGCGGGCGTGCGCGGCGAGCTCGCGGAAGACGCGGCGCGCCGCGGCGCGCTTCGCCTCGGGGTCCGCAACGAGCGGCGCGATCGCCATCAGGCCCGCGAGGCGCAGACCCGGCGACGAGCGGGCGAGGTCGAGCACCGCGGGGAGCTCGGCCGGCGCGAGGCCCGTCTTGTCGGGCTCGTCGGCGAGCTTGAGCTGGAGGTAGAGCTCCGGCGCGCGCCCGAGCTCGGCCTGCAGGCGCGCGAGCGCGGCGAGCAAGGCCGCGGAGTCGACCGAGTGGAGCGCGTCGGCGCGCTCGACGACGCGGCGGGCCTTGTTGCGCTGGAGGTGGCCGAGGAAGTGCCACCGGACGGGCGGCGAAAGCTCCTGGAGCGCGTCCGATTTCGCGCGCAGCGCGTCCGCGCGGCTCTCGCCGAGGTCGAGCACCCCCAGGCGGGCGAGATCGGCCGCGCGCGCGGCGTCGACGGACTTCGTGACGGCGACGAGCCGGACCCGCGCGGGGTCCCGGCCGGAGCGGACCGCGGCGCGCGCGAGCCGCTCGCGCACCGCGAGCAGGTTCGATTCGAGGGTGGACGCCACGGCCAGGGCTTGGGTCACG
This sequence comes from Planctomycetota bacterium, assembly GCA_016714045.1. Taxonomy (GTDB): domain Bacteria; phylum Planctomycetota; class UBA1135; order UBA1135; genus JADJNY01. The sequence goes on from JADJNY010000007.1 coordinate 296,987, forward strand.
AGCCGTGTGAAGGTACCCGCACGCGCGCGCGAAGTCACCGATCCAGGATCCGCCGAGCGAACGCCGGGGCGAGCGGGCGCTCGTCAGCCCGCCGTCAGGGAGAGGCGCAGTCGGCGCCGCGTCGCGGGACCCACGCGGCGCGGCTCGGCGGGGCGGATGCCGGCGACCCACAGGAGCTCCTCCGCCGCGTAGACGAGCGCGACCCGGTCGCGATCGCGGCGGGGGAGCCCCGCGTCGCGCAGGAAGCGCGTCAAGGGCCGCGAGCCCGGCGCGCCGAGCGGATGGAACCGATCGCCGGGGAGCGGTGCGCGCACCGCGAGGACGGGCGGGAGACCGCTCGCGTCGAGCTCGACGCAGTCCGTCCCGCGCGGGAGGTCCGCGGTGCCGGCGAGGTCGACGAACTCGGCGCTGAGCACCCGTCCGTCCGCGAGACGCAGGGCGCCGGGCAGCGCGAGCGCGAGCGCCGGCCGCGGGTCCGCGGGCTCGTCGCCGGGCGCGTCTTCGAACGGCAGGAGGAGCTGGCGCTCGCCCGCGCGGACGTTGCGCGCGCGGCGCGGCATCGCGTGCACACCGGCGCCCGCCGGTCCGCGCGGCGGATCGAGGTGCACCCAGTCGCTGCGCAGTGCGAGCATCCAGCCGCCATGCAGCGGGACCTCGCCCGTGCGGCCGCCCTGGAGCGCGGCGAGCGCGCGATCCTGCGCGGCGCGTCGCGGCATGCGCCCCGTGCCCTCGGCCACCAGGCGGACGAACGCGCGCCGCAGGAGCGGTTCGGGGAGCCGCGCGAGCCGCGCGCGTTCGAGGCTGCCGCCGAGCGCGAGCTCCGCCGGGCCGCGCCGCGCGGAGGCGTAACGCGGCGGGCCCCAGGCGAGCTCCGCGGTCGTGCGGGCGAAGGCGGCCTCGAGGTCTTCGACGCTGCGCGCGAACTCGGCGAGGTTCGCGAGCGCGTCCGGCGCGCACGCCGCGCGGAGGGCCGGGAGCAGTGCGTGGCGCACGCGATTGCGGCTGTGGAGGGCCGACGCATTGCTCGAGTCCTCGCGCCAGGCGTGCCCCGCGGCGCGCAAGGCCTCGCGCACTTCCTCGCGCCGCAGCGCATGCAGCGGGCGCACGATGCGGAGCCACGTCCGCGTCGGGTTCAGCGCGTCCGCGCCGCGCGACGGCGCGAGCACCGTGCGCGCGGGCACGCCGCGGAAGCCGCCGAGCTGCGCGCCGCGCGTCCAGCGCAGGAGCAGCGTCTCGAGCGAGTCGTCCGCGTGGTGGCCGGTCGCGATCGCGGCGGCGCCGAGGCGCTCGGCGGCGCGCGCGAGCGCAGCGTAGCGCGCGACGCGCGCACGCTGCTCCAGGTCCGACGGAGCGGGGTCGAGGTCGACGCGCACGACCTCGATCGGGAACCCGGCCGCGTGCGCGAGCTCCGTGCAAAAGGCGGCGTCGCCGTCCGACTCGCTGCCGCGCAACCCGTGGTCGACGTGCACCAGGAAGACGCGCGGGCGGGGGCGCGCGGCGGCGAGCACGTGGAGCAGGAAGACCGAGTCCGCTCCGCCGGAGAGCGCGAGCACGAGCGGCTCCTCCGGCGCGAGCCCGACGCCGTGCGCGAGGGTCGCCCAACGCTGGGGCGCGAAGGCGCCGCGCGCGTCCGTGCGGGCGGCGTCGGCCGGGGGCGGGAAGGGGAGTTGACGATCGCGGTCCATGGAGCGGCTCCGCACTCGAGCCGCGTTGATCCCTTCGGCGGGCGTGGCTACCCTGTGCGCTCATTTCCCGCGGGAAGCCGGAGCGCGTCTTCGGGCCCCGCGGTGAGCGGATCTTAGCAAGTGCAGTTTCCTAAGGGCAGGCCAGGGCGAGCGCGCTCTCCCCGTCCTCTCCGGAGGCCCTGCCCGCCGCCGCGTGCGGCGACCGTCCCGCTCCCCCTCCGCCCCCGCTCTTCACCCGCCCCACGGGGCTCACCTCGGAACCTTCTCCATGCGCATCGCCATCAACGGCTTCGGCCGCATCGGACGCCTCGTCTTCCGCATCGCCGCGCAGCACAAGGACTGCGAGATCGTCCACATCAACGACCTGACCGACCCGGCGACGCTCGCCCACCTCCTCAAGTGGGACTCCGTGCACGGCCGCTTCGAGGGCACGGTCACCGCGGGCAAGGACCACATCGTGGTCAACGGCAAGACGATCCAGATCACGGCGGAGAAGGACCCGGCCAAGCTCCCGCACAAGGCGAACGGGGTCGACTTCGTGGTCGAGGCGACAGGCGTGTTCGCGAGCAAGGAGGGCTGCCAGAAGCACCTCGACGCCGGCGCGGGCCGCGTGCTCTTGACCGTCCCGGCGAAGGACGAGATCGACGCGATGATCGTGATGGGCGTCAACCACGAGACGCTGAAGCCCGAGCACCGCTCGATCTCCAACGCGTCGTGCACGACGAACTGCCTCGCGCCGGTCGCGAAGGTCCTCGACGACGCGTTCGGCATCGAGCACGGCTTGATGACGACGATCCACGCCTACACGAACGACCAGAACATCCTCGACCTGCCGCACAAGGACCTGCGCCGCGCGCGCGCGGCCGTGTCGATCATCCCGACGACGACGGGCGCCGCGCGCGCCGTGGGCAAGATCCTCCCGCACCTGAAGGGCAAGCTCGACGGCGTCGCGATGCGCGTGCCCGTCCCGGACGGCTCGATGACGGACTTCGTCGCGACGGTGAAGAAGGACGTCACGATCGAGGAGGTGAACGCCGCTTTCCTCGCCGCGTCGAAGACGAAGGGCCTCGCGGGCGTGCTCGCCTACGAGACCGACCCGATCGTGTCGTGCGACATCGTGGGCAACCCCGCGAGCGCCATCTTCGACGCACCGTCGACGATGGTGATCGGGAAGCGCATGGTCAAGGTCGTCGCGTGGTACGACAACGAGTGGGGCTACAGCTCGCGCTGCGTCGACCTGATGAAGTACGCGCACGCGCTGAAGTCGGCCACGGCCGGCGCGCGCGGCTAGGCGCGCATCCTCCCGCGGCGGGCACTCGCGACGCGCGCCGTCGCGAGCCGCTCCCGTCCGCGGTTCCTGCGTCGGCGCGGCCGACGCGTTCGACTCCCTTGCCCGTCCTTCGATTCCTCGGACTTTCGCGATGCAACTCAACGCCCCGCGCCTCGACGACCTTTCCATGCAGGGGAAGCGCGTCCTCGTCCGCGTCGACTTCAACGTGCCCCAAGACGATCACGGGGCGATCACGGACGACACGCGCATCCGCGCCGCGCTGCCGACGATCCGCGAGATCCTCCAGAAGGGCGGCAAGCCCGTGCTCATGACGCACCTCGGCCGGCCCAAGGGCAAGGTCGTCGAGAGCATGCGCACGACGCCGATGGGGAAACGCCTCGCGGAGCTGCTCGGCACGCCCGTGCGCAAGCTCGACGACTGCATCGGCCCCGCGGTGCAGAAGGCGATCGCCGACGCACCGGCCGGGACGACGATCCTGCTCGAGAACGTGCGCTTCCACGCCGGGGACGAGGCCAACGACGCGACGTTCAGCGCCGCGCTCGCCGCGAACGGTGACGTGTTCGTCAACGACGCGTTCGGCAGCTCGCACCGCGACCACGCGAGCGTCACCGGGCCCGCGCGCGTGCTCCCGTCCGCCGCGGGACGCCTGCTCGAGAAGGAGATCGCCGCGTTCGGGCGCGTGCTCGAGCAGCCGGCGCGTCCGCTCGTCGCGATCCTCGGCGGCGCGAAGGTCAGCGACAAGCTGAAGGTCGTCGACCACCTGCTCGACAACTGCAATGCGCTGCTCGTCGGCGGCGGCATGGCGTACACCTTCCTCGCCGCGCGCGGGACGAAGGTCGGCAAGTCGCTCGTGCAACAGGACCAGCTCGACAGCGTGCGCGCGGCGCTCGCGAAGGCGGCCGCGAAGAAGGTCGACGTGCTGCTGCCGCTCGACCACGTCTGCGCCGAGGCCTTCGTGCAGGACGCGAAGCCGATCGCGGTCGACGCCGCAGCGATCCCCGACGGACTGATGGCGCTCGACATCGGCCCGAAGACGCGCGCGCTCTACCGCGAGCGCATCCTCGCCGCCAAGACGCTCGTGTGGAACGGCCCGATGGGCGTGTTCGAGTGGGAGGCGTTCCGCGCCGGCACCGCCGCGGTCGGCCAGGCCGTCGCGGAGTGCCCGGGTTACACGGTGATCGGCGGCGGCGACTCGGTCGCGGCGATCGAGCTCCTGGGCCTCGCGGGCGAGATCGACCACATCTCCACGGGCGGCGGCGCTTCGCTCGAGCTGCTCGAGGGGACGCTGCTCCCCGGCATCGCCGTGCTCGGCGCGAAGAAGGCGTGAGCGTGACGAGCGCGAACGGAGCTAGAATCGCGGCGCCGCCGCGTGCGGCCGACGCCATGCGCGCGCTGCCGATCACGATCGCCCCCTCGATCCTCTCCTGCGACTTCGCGCGCATCGGCGAGGAAGTGCGCCGCGCCGAGGACGCGGGCGCCGACTGGTTGCACGTCGACGTGATGGACGGCCACTTCGTGCCGAACCTCACGATCGGCCCGCCGGTCGTCGCCGCGATCGCGAAGGTCGCGCGCGTGCCGCTCGACGTGCACCTGATGATCACGGATCCGTGGACGTACGGCCCGCTGTTCGCGAAAGCCGGCGCGCACGTCCTTACGTTCCACGTCGAGGTCTGCCCGACGCCCGAGAAGGCGCGCGAGCTCGCCGCGCACTTCCGCGCGGCGGGAGTGAAGCAGGTCGGCATCTCGCTCAACCCCGACACGCCGCTCGAGCGCATCCTGCCCGTGCTCGACGCGGTCGACCTGGTGCTCGTCATGAGCGTCTTCCCCGGCTTCGGCGGGCAGGCGTTCCTGCCCGACGTGCTCGCGAAGACGCGCGCGCTGCGCGAGCACGGCTACGCGGGCCACGTCGAGATGGACGGCGGCCTGAACGCCGACACGATTCCCCGCTGCGCGGAGGCCGGCTGCGACGCGTTCGTCTCCGGTTCCGCCTTGTTCGGCGCGAGCGACATGCGCTCGACGCTCGCCCGGTTCCGAGAGCTCGCGCGCGCCGCGCGGGAGAAGAGCACGCATGGCCGCTGAAACGTCGCGCAACGTCGAGTCCGGACGCGAGAAGGACGTCCCCGTCGAACCGCTCGAGCTCGCGCCGGAGGAAGCGCGCGAGGTCGAACTCGAGCAAGAAGACGAAGCGTCCGGCGAAGGCCTCGGTCCCCCCGACCCCGCCGAGCGCGGCGTCGAGGGTCGGCGCCGGCGCCTCTGGAAGAAGAAGGAGATGCCCGGCGGGCTGTGGCTCAAGTGCGAGAGCTGCGGGCAGATGATCTATCGCAAGGAGCTCGAGGAGAAGGGCATGGTGTGCCCGGCCTGCGAGTTCCACTTCACGCTCCCTGGGCGCGAACGCGTCGCGATGGTGCTCGATCCGGACTCCTGGAAGGAGGAGTACGCAGACCTGACGGCGCTCGACCGCCTGAGCTTCACGGACCAGGTGCCGTACGCGGAGAAGATCCGGCGCACGGTCGACCGCACGGGCCAGAAGGAAGCGCTCCTCTGCGGGACGGGCCGCATCGAGGGGCGAGAGATCGTGCTCGCGGTGCTCGACTTCAGCTTCCTCGGCGGTTCGATGGGGGAAGTGGTCGGCGAGAAGATCTCGCTCGCCGCGGACATGGCACGCCGGCAGAAGAAGCCGCTCGTCCTCTTCACGAGCTCGGGCGGCGCGCGCATGCACGAAGGCATGCTCTCGCTGATGCAGATGGCGAAGACCTCGGCCGCGCTCGCGTCCCTGAACGAGGCCGGTGGCTTCTCGATCTGCGTCCTGACCAACCCGACGACGGGCGGCGTCACGGCGTCGTTCGCCTCCGTGTGCGACGTCACGCTCGCGGAGCCGGGCGCGCTGATCGGCTTCGCGGGTCCGCGCGTCATCGCGACGACGATCAAGCAGGAGCTGCCGCCCGGATTCCAACGCGCGGAGTTCCTCGTCGAGAAGGGGCAGGTCGACGCGATCGTCCGGCGCTCCGAGCTGCGCGACGTGCTCGCGCGCCTCGTCGACTTCGGGCGCGGAGCGTTCGCGCGCTGAGGGCCGCGGGCGGCTGGACGCTCACGCGGCGGGTACGCACTTTTTTCCAGAGCGCGCGACGCGCGTGGAATCTCGTGCGCAGCCCGTTCCGCGGACGTGATCGCGCGCGTACGCTGGCACGCATGTCCTCCCCGGCGCCCCTGCGCTCGACGAGCGCGTCCCGCTCCCTCTCGGTCCTGGTCCTCGCCGCCGTCGCAGCGCCGTTGCATGCCTGGCAGGGCGGGGTTTCGAGCGCCCCAGCGACCCCGATCGCGCGGCATGCGCGGCCCGCGGCGATCGCGGGGCGCGTGCTCCCCGACTACCCGTGGACCGACCACGTGAACGTGTTCTTCGAAGGCGCCCCGGTCGCGATCGCGCTCGACCCGCTCGCGCGCCCCGAGATCGCGAACGCGACGGCGGACGTGTACGTGGTCGCGCACCTTTCGCCGGAGGCCTGGGAGACCGAGCCCGCGCTCGTCGACGTGCGCGGAGCGCCGCAGACGGTCACGTTCGGCGCCGCGGGCGTCCAAGCGTGCACGTTCACGCTGACGGGCACGTTCTCGGGCGCCGCGGGCCTCGGCCTGGGCGTCGGCTACGACGTCGTCGTCGACCTCGATCGTGACGGCCTCGCGGACGCGGGTGATCTGCTCGACGGATTCGGCTCGACCGCCGGGTTCTACTCGTGCCGTCCGACGGGCGTCCCCGGTCCGCTCGCGGTGACGGAGGTGCTCTACAGCGGCGGCACGTGGCTCGGGCAGGACATCTACTACCCGACGAACATCGCATCGCTCGGTCAGCTGCCGCTCGTCGTCGTCAGCCACGGCAACGGCCACAACTACACGTGGTACGACCACATCGGGACGCACCTCGCGTCGTGGGGATTCATCGTGATGAGCCACACGAACGACACGATGCCGGGGATCGAGACGGCATCGACGACGACGCTGACGAACACGGACCACTTCCTCGGCGCCCTCGGCACGATCGCGGGCGGCGCGCTGAACGGACACGTCGACGGGCACAAGATCGTCTGGATCGGACACAGCCGCGGCGGCGAAGGGGTCTGCCGCGCGTACGACCGCATCTTCGACGGCACGTACACGCCGATCCGCTACACGCTCGCGGACATCAAGCTCGTCTCGAGCATCGCGCCGACGGACTTCCTCGGCGCGGCGAGCGCGAACCCGCACGCGGCGAACTACCACCTCTGGGTCGGCGGAGCCGACGCCGACGTCGATGGATGCGCCGCGAGTGACATCGCGCAGTCCTATCCGCTGCTCCAGCGCTCGACGGGCTACCACCAATCGATCGAGCTCCACGGGGCCGGGCACGGTGCGTTCCACGACGGCGGGGGCTCCACGGTGCAGACCGGGCCCTGCCCGGTCTCGCGCGCCGACGTGCACGCGATCATGAAGCCTTACCTGCTGCCGCTCGTGAAGCGGTACGTCGAGGGCAACGTCCCCGCGCGCGAGTTCCTGTGGCGCCCCTGGGAGACGTTCCAGTCGCCCGGCGTCCCGACGAACACGTGCGTCGTCGTCGACCTGCAGTACTTCGAGCCGTCGTCCGCCGGCAACTTCGTGCTCGACGACTTCCAGACGAACACGGCGACGAGCCTGTCGAGCTCGGGCGGCGCCGTCACGACGGACGTGCCGACGTTGACGGAGGGCCGACTCGACGACCCCAACACCGTGTTCACGTACGTCGCGACGGAGCCGATGAACGGCATGACCGAGGCGACGGCGACGGACACGACGCGCGGCCTCGTCTTCGCCTTCAACACGGACCGCTACGTGCAGTTCGACCTGCCGGCGGCGCAGCGCGACCTGCGCGCGTACGAGTACTTCTCCTTGCGCGGGTGCCAACTGACGCGCGCTCCGGAGACGACGCCCGCGCCCTTCGGCGACCTGCAGTTCGACGTGTTCCTCGTCGACACGGACGGCGACGCGAGCTCGATCCGCATCGGCGCGTACGGTGGCGGGCTCGAGGAGCCGTACCAGCGTTCGAGCTGCGGCTCGGGTATCGGCTGGAACAACGAGTGGGAGATCGTTCGCATGCGCCTCGAGGACTTCACGCACGACGGCTCGAGCGTCGACCTCGATCGCATCGCGAGCGTCCAGCTGCGCTTCGGCCCGAGCCACGGCGAGCTCGTCGGGCGCGTCGGCATCGACGACCTCCAGTTCATGCGCCGTTGAGGACCCGACCATGAAGAAGCTCCTCCTCGTCCTCGGGATCGCGGCCTGCGCGGGCGCCGGTCTCTTCGTCGCGAACCAAGCCGTCGGAGAGCGCGGAGCGCGCGCGCTCCAGCCTCGCGCCGATGGCGGCGATGTGCGCGCGCTCGTCGTCGCCGTGCCGTTCACGCTCGAAGAGCCGTGGACGCACGCGTGGCGCGCGGAGCGGCCGTCGTTCCGCACGGGCTGGCTGTGCGTCGTCGAGGTCGACCCCGCGCGCGTGCGTCCGACGGAGCACGCGCAGCCCGTCCTCTGCGCGGGCGCCGAGACGCTCGAGCGCCTGAACCACGGCGCGGACTCGGGGCGCGTCGTCGCGCTGCTGCCGGGCGCGTCCACGGACGAACGCCTCCAGGAGCCGTTCTACTTCACGCGCCCGGCGCTCCCCGAGAGCCTCGGCGCGCACGCTCGAGCGCGAGCTCGCCGACGCGCGCGCGCGCGGCGCGCGGACGTTCACCGCAGCGGAGATCGAAGCGGCGCGCGTGCGCGGCGGCGCGCCGATCGTCGTGCGCGACCGAAGCGAGCTCGATCGCCTCGCGGCGGCGTTGATCCTCGAGCATGCGCCGATCGAGCGCGAGCGCGCGGAGCAGATGCTCGTCCCCGTGACGCGCTGACGTCGCGCGCGGGCTGGACGCGCGCGCGAGCTCCCACCGTTCGCGCGGTGCGACGGCGCAGCGGTGGACCGGCGCAACGGCTCGGGACGTCGTGCGCGCTACGCGCGATCGAACGCGAGCACCCAGCTGTCGAAGCGCTCGGGGCGCCCGGGACCGGCCCGGCGTGCGTTCCACGCGACGAGCAGACCGTCGAGCGCTCCACCGAGGCGGCGCGCGCTCCAGTGCGCGAGCTCCGGGAACGGCGACGTGAGCTGGTAGCCCGCCTCGGCGCGGAAGCGGAAGCCGCGGCGCTCGAGGGCCGCGCGCACGGCGCCCGGCTCGGGTGCGTTCAGCTCGCGCAGCGGGAGGAGCGGCCGCTCGGCGCGGCGGCGGCGCATGCCGTTCGACCGGTTGTTCAGATCGCCGATCACGAGCGTCCCACCCGGCGCGACGGCGCGCGCGAGGCCGTCGAGGAAGCGGTCGAAGTCGCCCGAGAAGCTGATCACGCCCGACGAGATCACGAGGTCGAAAGGCGCTTCACCCGCGGCCGGGAAGGGCGGGTCCTCGCCGAAGCCGACGCGGGCCTCGAAGCGCGCGATCCCGTTCGCGCTCGCGTTCGCGCGGGCGAGCTCGCACATCGCGGGGCTCGGGTCGAACGCGCAGAGCTCGGCGCTCCGCGCGACGAGCGTGGCCTTGATGCCGACCCAGCCCGCGCCGCAGCCGAAGTCCAGGATGCGCGCCTTGCCGCGGGCGTCGGCGAAGGTACCGACGTAGCGGCGCATCCAGCGGAAGTGCGCGTAGCCGGGCTTCCCGGGCTCGCCGTTCCAGCCGCCGGCGTTCTGGTCGAACTTCGCGGCGACCGCGTCGCGCGCGAAGACCGCCGCGCGCGGTCGGAGGACGAGCAGCTCGCCGCGCACACCCGAGCCGCCGCGCACCTCGCGCGCGCCCTGCAGCGTGCGCTGGACGATCCCCGTGTGGCCGAGACGATCGATCGCGACCAGGTGGTGTTCGGGCCACGCCGCGTCGCGCCAGCGCGCGAGCTCGCGATCGTCCCGATCACCCTCGAGCACGAGGAGCAGCGTGTCCTCGACGCCGCTCGTCGCGGCTTTCCACGGCGCGAGCTCGGCGCGCAGGGCCGCGTCGTCGTCGCTCGGGCGCGCCTCGGCCCCGGCGGCGCAGCAGAGCGTGTTCGCGGCGCCGGCGCGCGCCGACGGTTCCGTGCGGACGGCCTTGGCATCGAGCCCGAGGTCCGTCAACGCCGGCGCGAGGCCGAGCGTCGGGATCGTCTTCAAGAGCGCCATGGGGGCGCGGAAGTGTACGAGCGCGCGGCTGCGTCGGCGAGCCCCACGCGGGCTCGCGGTGCCGTCTCTGGGCGTCGCCGTGCCGAGCGCACGGCGCGCGCCGCGCTCACGCGGGCTCCTCGTCGGAGCGGATCGCGAGCGAGAGGCTGAACGCGGGCGCGTCGCTCGCGCAGAAGACGGAGTGCATGCACGTGCGCGCGAGGCCGTGGTTGGGCAGCAGGATCGCGTCGCCCGCCTCGAGGAGCATCCCGTGGCCGTGGAGCGCGAGCTCCCGCGTGAACTCCGGCCCGCGGTTGACGAGCCCGCACAGGGCGCCGCATCCGGGGAGCGCGAGCTCGTTCGCGAGCGCCGCATCGTCCGCGAGGAGCGCGTCGAAGCGCTCGAGGTCTTTCGCCTTCGGGAAGAGCTGCGCGCGCACCCACGGGAGCTCGCCTGCCTGGAGGCGCGCGCCGAACGCGCGGATGCGGCGCACGAGGTCGTCGGTCGACAGTGCGATCCACGCCGTCGCGCCCGAGAGCTGGACGTACGCGACCCCGAGCTGCCCCGGACCGAGCGCCGCGTCGTCGTCCGTCGGGAACGCGTCGTGGTGGAAGAGCGCGCCGCCGCCCGGGCTGTTCCAGTACGCGATGTGCTGCGTGAACAAGACGCGCGTCCGCGTGCAGCGCTCGACCAGCGGCACGATCACGGGGTCGTCGGCGACGAGCGCGCTCGCGGGGAAGCAGCGCTCCGCGAGCTCCGCGACGAGGCGGTGGCGCAAGAGGTCGCGGCTCTCGTCGTCGAGCTCCTCGCGGCCGAAGGAGACGCGCACGCGCAGCGAGTCCTCACCATCGAAGGTCGAGAGCCACCCGCTCTTGAGCCACAGGTCCTGCACCTTGCGCCCGCGCACGCCGGCGGACGGTTTCGCCGCGACGTACACGCGTTCGAGGTCGCGCTCGGGATCGAACGGCGGCGCGCGGCGAGGGAGCACCGCGAAGCGCTCGTCCTCGCCGGTCAGTCGTTCGCGGACGAAGCGCCGCAGCGCGCCGGAGTCGGCAAGGCTCGCGTGGAGCTCGTGCGCGGCGGCGACGTCGCCCGCGAACTCGGCGAGGCGCGCCGCGACGGCTCCGCGCAGCACGATGGGCCGCGCTGCGCTCCAGCGCGCGACGCGCGCGCTCTCGGTCGGCGTCCGCGTCCACGGACCGTCGGGGAGCGCCGCGGGGTCGAGCTCGGCCCACTCGCCGTGCCACGCGCCGCGTCGTTCGAGCACGACCGCCCGCGCGTCCAACGCGTCGAGCGCCGCGAGCCGCTCGAGCGGCTCCTGCTCGCCGATCGCCACGATCGGACGCGCACCCGATCCCGTGTCGCGCTCGCGAGCGGTGAGCTCTCGGACGAGCGCTTCCAGCGCGGCGCCCCCGCGCGGAAGGGGACCGGTTCGTCGAGGGCTCATGCGCGAGGAGTGTAGTGGGAACCTGCGCGTCGAAGCGAGCGGTTGCGCACACGACGTCGATCGTCGCAGGGTCGGCTTTTCGCCGAGTCCATCGCTATCCTGGAGCGCTGCGCGGGTGACCGACGACTCAGCCGTCGGTAGATCCGCCACCGGGACCTGGCCAGCCCCGAATCGAAACCAAGCATGCTCCCGTACCAACCCATCGCTCGTGTGCCCATCGCACTTTCGCTCGCCCTCGTGCTCGCGCCTTGGGCGAACGCTCAGGCGCCCTTCGAAGTCCTCTCGGCGACGGTCCCGTCCGGCGCCACTTGGGAGATCAATAGGCCGATCGACGTGCAGTTCAGCGCGCCCGTCGACCTGTCGACCGTGAGCTCGACGACGCTGCGCATCCGCGAGCGCGGCAAGGGCACGCCGGCCGTCGGCGACTTCTCCCTGATCGCACCCGACACGGTGCGCTTCCAACCGCGCTGTCCGGTCGAACTCGATCTCTCCGACGCGGGGCTCGCGCCCGACCATCCGTGGCGGCTCGAGGTGCCCGCGGCCACCGGCTCGATCGCCACGGTGCGCTCGACGGCGGGGGATGGCGTCTCCACCAGCTTCGGCGTCTCGTTCCGCACGCCGTCCGCGGCGAACCCGTGGATCGACACGCGCACCGGCGCGCCCGCGCCGGTGTTGCGCCAGGGCGGATCGCGGAACGCGACACGCTTGCAGCTCGCGAACGACCCGAACCAGCGCGTCTACTTCGAGCCGCGCGCGGTACCCGACGCCGCGCTCGGCGCGGACGTGCCCGCGGGCTTCGTCGCGCCGCTCAATTTGAGCTCGGTCGCGCGCACGAAGGTGACCGCGCTCCTCGTGCTCGATCAGATGATCGCGTTCGACGCCGCGAACCTCGACGAGGCGCGCGTGCGTCTCGAGTACGAGGCGACGCCCGGCGTCTGGCGTCCGTTCCCGCGGAGCGTGCGTCTCGGCGCGAACTGCACCGGCGTCGGCGCGGTGCTCGACATCCAACCGTCGGGCGTGCTGCCGCAGGGGCGCCGCGTGCGCATCGTGCTCGGCGCGGGCTTCCGCGACGTCGTCGGCGAAGCGCTCGCGAGCGACCTCGTCGTCGGCGCGTTCGAGGTCGGCGCCGCGACGGATCCGGGCACGACGACGGTCGGCGACGCCGGAGACGAGGTGTTCGAGGGCTTCGACACGGTGATCCTCGAAGACGGCGCGTTCGCGCCGGCCACCGGCGGAGCGCGTGCGCTCTGGGGCGTGGACGGGAAGCTCCGGCACGCGGCCTTCGAGGGCACGGGCGGACCGCAGGGCACGTTCGACTGGGTCATCGACGGCACGGTCCTGCTCGACACGGTGTTCTCCGTGATCACGAACGAGGCGCAGACGACGACGCAGAACGTCGTGAACGGCCAGGTCGACGTGCGCAGCCTCTGGGTGAAGCCCGGCGCCGTGCTCCTGATCGAGGGCCCGAACCCGTGCACGATCCGCGTCTCGGGCCAGATCCCGCCGACGATGCCTGGCCTCCCCGTCGGGACGCCGCCGACGGGCGTGCTCGTCCAAGGCGTCATCCGCTGCAACGGCCAGAACCACCCCGGCGTCGTGTCGTTCAACACGACGAACATTCCCGAGGCCGGCGCGCCCGGCAACGGCGGCGGAGGACGGGGCGGCACGGGGAGCTACCTGACGACCCAGTCGACACCGCAGGGCGGTCATGGCTTCGGCGCGTTCGCCGCGGTGAACGGCGGAGGCCGCGGCGGCGAGGCGGGCTTCAATCCGTTCGCGAGCGAGAGCAACCGGCGGCCGGGCGGCGGCGGCGGCGGACGGTTCGGGCCCGACCAGCGCGAGCTCTCGCGCCCGAACTGCCCGGACCAGCGCGTGATCGGCCTCGACGCCGAGCGCGGCTTCGACGGCTCCGCGAACTCGCTGGGCGCGCTGCATCCGGGCCGCGCGCTCGGCGGCGACGCGGGCCCGAGTCCGTTCCACGACACGCGCTCGGACAACGACTTCTGGGGGACGCTCGTCACCCAGTCGGGCGCCGTGATCGAAGGTGAACTCGCGCGCGCGTGGGCGGGCTCCGGCGGCGGCGCGGGCGGCGACGCGTGCCTGACGTCGAGCTTTCCGACGGTTCCCTTCCTTCCCACGGGTGACGAGAAGGGCGCGGGCGGCGGTGGAGGTGGCGGATCGCTGACGATCCTCGCCGCGGCCGACATCCGCCTCGGCGGAACGGGTAGCGCGGCGCGCGGGCGCATCGAAGTCGACGGCGGGACCGGCGGCGGCGGCGAGAACACGAACGGCATCAACCGTGTCGGCGGCGGCTCGGGCGGAGGCTCGGGCGGGCACCTCGTGCTGCAGTCCGCGTCGCAGATCGACCTGTCGCGGTGCACGTCCGTCTCGACGGCCGTCAACGGGCAGGCGACCTGGGGCGGGCTCTTCGCGCGCGGCGGACAGGGCGGCGAAGGCGAGCAGGGTTTCGGCGGCGCGCGCGCGAACGGCGTCCCCACTCTGCCCTCCGTCGACGCGCTGCCGCCCAACGCGTACCCGAGCTTCACTCCGACGTCGGCGCCCTGCAGCATCGTCACCGGCGCGAACGACGCGGCCGTGAGCGTGGGGGGCTTCACCAACCCGACTCAGTTCCGCTTCACGAACGTGGTGGGGAACGCGAACCCCGCGAACCCCGTGAACTGCGCGGGAGGCGACGGCGGGCCGGGGATCATTCAGCTCCACGTCGCGGACCTCGCGAACCTCGTGCTGCCCGCGACGGCACAGCCGCCGGTCGCGAACGTGAACTTCCGCGACCTGTGCATGCCGTTGCCCGTCGGCGCCAACCCGTCGAACGCGAACACGCCTGCGCAGTGGGATCGGCTGCTGCCGATGTTCGCGCTGCGCTCCGCGGCGCGGTCGAAGTGGACCGCGCTCGGCGCTCCCGAGGTCGCGCCGTCGACCACGCTTCCCGACGCCGTCGAGCTCGCGTTCGCGGGTACGGATCCGGCGACGGGGCGTGTCTCGACGACCGGCGCGTCGGCTCCGTTCGACGTGAGCGAGCTCCCGCCCGTCGTCGCGGGCACGCTCGCGCTCGGCCCGGCGCTGCCGTCCGTCGCCGGAGACGGTCGCAGCCTGCTCGTCGACGGCGCGCTCGTCGACGACCTGTACCGGCGCGCGCCGCAGCTCGCGAAACACTTCCTGCTCCGCGTCGGCGGTCAGGAGTTCACCGTCGGCGCCGCGAGCTTTGCGCCGTCGACGGGCGTGCTGCGCCTGACCGTGACCGAGTCGGGGACGCCGCTCGCCGGCTTCGCGCCGGGCGCTCCGTTCGCGCTCGTCCCGCGCTTCCTGCGGGCGGGGGCCGGGGCGGACGCGGACCAGCTCGGCAGCACGGGCGCGGTGCGCGTCCGCTTCCAGGCGGCGCCCGCGGACGCGCAAGGCGGTCCGGACGAGAGCGCGGCGTCGCCGCTCGTCAGTGACATCGCGCAGCTGAACGCGCTCGGCACGGCGTGGCGCTTCGTGCGCTTCGTCGTCGAGTTCGAGACCGGCCCCTCGCCGAGCGCGCCCGACGCGCAGCCCGGCACGGCGCCGTACGTCGAGTTCCTGCGCCTCCCGCTGCGCTTCTGAGCGTGGACTTCACGGGGCGGGATGGGAGACTGTCCCGCCCTCCATGTCCGCGCACGAGACGAAGACCGCGCTGTGGCGCGTGAACGGCGTCGAGCTTCCGGTCGGCGCCGGCGAGCCCGAGCTCTTGGAGCACGTCGCGCGTGAGCTGGGGCTCGACGCGCGCGAGTTCCTGGGCTTCCGGCTGGTCAAGAAGGCGCTCGACGCGCGGCGCTTCCACGGCGTGCACCGCCTGCGCTTCGTGTACCACGTCGAGGTGGCGCTTCCCGCGCGCCACCGCAGCGCGGCGTTGTCGCGCGCCGAGGCGAGCGGCCGCGTGCGGCGCGTCGAAGCGCCGGTCGAGCCACGGATCGAGCGCGTGCACGCGAGCCTCGTCGCGCCGCGGCCGGCGCGCGTCGCGGTCGTCGGCGCCGGGCCCGCGGGGCTGTTCGCGGCGCTCGTGCTCGCGCGACACGGCCTCGCAGTCACGCTCGTCGACCGCGGGTCGGCGGTGGAGCGCCGGAGCCGCGAGCTCGTGCACTTCCACCGCTCGCGCACGCCCGATCCCGAGTCGAACCTGCTCTTCGGCGAGGGCGGCGCGGGCACGTACTCGGACGGAAAGCTCTACACGCGCGTCGACGATCCGCTCGAGCACGCGCTGCTCCAAGAGCTCGTGACGGCGGGTGCCGACGCGTCGATCCTGTACGACAGCCGCGCGCACATCGGCACGGACAAGCTCCACCGCATCCTGCCCGCGCTGCGCGGCGCGCTGGCGGCAGCGGGCGCGGAGTTCGCGTGGAACACGCGCGTCGACGGGTTCGTCGGCGCGAGCGGGGGCCGCGTGCGCGCGCTCGCGACGACGCGCGGCGAGCTCCCGTGCGGCGCCGTCGTGTTCGCTCCAGGGCACAGCGCGCGCGACACGTGGAGCGCGCTCCATGCGCAGGGCGTCGCGTTCGAAGCGAAGCCGTTCCAACTCGGCGTGCGCATCGAGCACCCGCAAGAGCTCGTGACGCGCGCGCAGCACGGCGCGGGGCCGGACGCGGAGCTCCTCGGCGCCGCGAGCTACGCGCTCGTTGCGCGCGAGGAAGCGGGCGCGCGCGCCGCGCACTCGTTCTGCATGTGCCCGGGCGGGCGCATCGTCGCGTCCGTGAACGAGCCGGGGCTCCTGTGCACGAACGGGATGAGCAACTCGCGGCACTCGTCGCGCTGGGCGAACGCCGCGGTCGTCGTGACGCTGGGCCCCGCGGACTTCGCGGAGTTCGGCGCCGGACCGTTCGCGGGCGTCGCGCTCCAGCGCGCGCTCGAGGCGCGCTTCTTCGCGGCGGGCGGCGGCGACTACACCGCGCCGGCCCAGCGCGCGCCGGACTTCCTCGCGGGGCGGAACAGCACGGGCACGCTCGCGACGAGCTACCGCTTCGGCGCGCGGCCGGAGCGCGTCGACCTCCTGCTCCCGCCGACGGTGCGCGACGCGCTGCGCCGCGCGCTCGCACGCTTCGATCGGACGATCCCGGGCTTCGCGGGTCCCGACGGGCTGTTCGTGGGGCTCGAGTCGCGCAGCTCGGGGCCCGTGCGCATGCCGCGCGACGCGGTCACGCGCCGCGCGGCGGGCGTTTCGAACCTGTACCCCGCGGGCGAGGGCGCGGGCTGGGCCGGCGGGATCATGAGCGCCGCGCTCGACGGGGCGCGGAGCGCGCTCGCGCTGCTCGAGCACGGGCTTTAGGCCACGCGGAGGGCCGCCTCGCGCGGCCCTGCGTCCGGCGGTAGAGTGCTCGCCCCATGGCTCCCCCGAACGGCCCCGCCCGCGAGAACTCCGCCGACCGCCGCAAGGTGACCACGAAGAGCCTGCAGCGGATGAAGGAGCGGAAGGAGCCGATCGCCGCGCTCACGGCGTACGACTTCCTGATGGCGCAGCTCGTCGACAAGGCCGGCGTCGACGTGATCCTCGTGGGGGACTCGGCCGCGATGGTCGTGCAAGGGCGCGAGACGACCGTGTCCGTGACGATGGAGCAGATGCTCTACCACGCGGGCATCGTGAGCTCTGCCGTCGAGCGCGCGCTCGTCGTCGGCGACCTGCCGTTCATGAGCTACCAGGTGAACACGGACGAGGCGCTGCGCAACTCGGGGCGCATGGTGAAGGAGTCCGGCGTCGAATCGGTGAAGCTCGAGGGCGGCGAGCCGATCTGCGCGACGGTGCGCCGCATCGTCGACGTGGGGATCCCCGTGATGGGGCACCTCGGCCTCACGCCGCAGTCGATCCACAAGTTCGGCACCTATCAGGTGCGCGCGACGACGCCCGAGGAGGCCGAGGAGCTCCGGCGCGACGCGCGCGCGCTGCAGGACGCGGGCGTGTTCGCGATGGTGCTCGAGAAGGTGCCGGCGCAGCTCGCCGAGTCGATCTCGAAGGAGCTCACCGTGCCCGTGATCGGCATCGGCGCGGGTTCGGGATGCGACGGACAGATCCTCGTCACGCACGACATGCTCGGGCTCTACACGCGCTTCCACCCGCGCTTCGTGCGCCGGTACGCCGAGCTCGGCGCGGCGATGCACGATGCCTTCCGTCGGTACGCGCAGGACGTGAAGGCGCGGCAGTTCCCGAGCGCGGCCGAGAGCTACTGACGCGCCGTCGACGGCATTGCGGAGCATCGGGTTCCGACGCGAGAGGAGCGTGTTCACCACGGCGCGCCACCGGAGTCGTTCGTCCGCGAACGCATCACGCCGGCGCGCGGCGGAGCAGGGAAAAGGAAGATCCTGGTTGGGCTCAGCTCCGCGTCGCCTCGGGGACGAACAAAGACGGCGGTCGAGGTCCCGTCCGGAGCGGTCGGGAACCCAGCCAGGCACCGGTCCCCGCCCCAGTTCGACCCACCCGGGGACCCGAACGAGCATTCCCGATGAACAAGGTCCTGATCGTCGACGACTCCTCCACGATGCGCAAGATCATCATGCGCGTCCTGCGGCAGGCGGACATCGCCGTGGAAAGCGTCCTCGAAGCCTCGAACGGCCTCGAAGGCATGCAGCAACTGACCGCGAACCCGGACATCGGTCTCATCCTCTCCGACGTGAACATGCCGGAGATGAACGGGATCGACTTCGTCAAGGCGGTGCGCGGCACGCATCCGAAGGAGAAGCTGCCCGTCATCATGGTCTCGACCGAAGGCGGTCAGGCGATGATGGACTCGGCGATGGCGCAGGGGGCGAACGGCTTCGTGTGCAAGCCCTTCACGCCGGAGTCGATCCGCACCGCGTTGGAGCCGTATGTCCACTGAGCGTTCCATCGCGGACGCCGTCCAGACGGGTTCGCTCACGCAGTGCGAGCGCGAACTCCTCGGCCACCTCGAGGCCGCGGTGGACAAGGTGTTCACCACGATGCTCTCGACGGTCTGCGAACTCGTCGAGGGGACGACGGCGCCGCACGCGCCCGCCTTGTCGAACGTCTCGATCGAGGCCGTCGTCGGGTTCTCCGGTCCCGCGCACGGCGCCGTCGTGCTGCGCTGCTCGCCCGAAGGGGCCGCGGACATCGCGCGCGGATTGCTCATGCTCGGCGAAGGCGACACGGTTGAACTCGCTGAGGTCCGTGACGCGCTCGGAGAGTGCGCGAACATGGTCACGGGCGCGCTCAAGACGCGGGCGCTCGACCCGCACGGCGACTTCCGGCTGACGGTGCCGACGATCGACACGTGCGTGTCCGTACCCGTCCCGCACCACGGAGGGCGGCTCGTGTACAAACTCGCGCAGGGATCCGCCGCGATCGAGATCTGGCTCGCGTGAACCTCGGGCCTTGGCCCGCCACACCATGACGAACACCCTGACCCCGGACGACAAGCGCCTCGTCGAGGAGACGTTTCAGCGCATCGCCGGCGACCTCGGCATGATCGCCGATCGCACGATCGAGGTCGGCGCGGTGAACGTCGAGCTCGCTCGCGCGCGCGCCGCGGGCCGCGGCGGGATCCACATCTCGTTCAAGCTTGGGATGCAGCACGACGGGTCCATCCTGCACGGCGCGCTGGTCGTCCCGCTGGCCGACGCGATCACGCTCGGCTGCTACCTGATGATGGTGCCGGACGACGGCGTGAAGTCGAAGCGCAACGTCTCGACGCTGGATCCGGGCCTCAAGGACGCGCTGATGGAGGTCGGGAACTTCGTGGGCGGCGCGACGGACGCGACGTTGCGCGGGCTCGGGCTCGACGGGATCAAGGTCCGATCGGAGGGCTGCCAGGGCGTGAAGCCCAACGTGCGGCCCGCGTTCGCCTACGTCGAGGGAAGCGAGCTGCTCGTCGGGCGCGCCAAGCTCAAGATCCACACGTGGCCCCAGTTCGAGGCCATCCTGATGCTGCCCGTGCTCAGGCCTGCGGCGGTTTCATCGCCCGCTTGAACAGGTTGCCGAGGTTCGTCTTCAGCGGCTGACCGGAGTTCTGGCGCAGCGCCTGGTCGATCACGGTGCCGTCGACGGAGTCGTCGGAGCCGAGGAGCGCGCCGCGCGCGTCCATGCGCGAGAGCGAGATGCGCTGGCGGTCGGGCTCGACCGCGATCACGCGGACCTGGACCTTGTCGCCGACCTTGAACAGGTCCGCGGCGCGGCGCACGCGGTCCTTCGCCATCTGCGACACGTGGAGTAGGCCTTCGATGCCGGGCTCGAGCTCGACGAACGCACCGAACTCCATCAGGCGCTTCACGGTGCCCTGGAACATCGAGTCGGGAGCGACGCGGCCGCCGACCTGCTGCCAGGGGTCCGGCTCGAGCGCCTTCATCGAGAGGCCGATGCGCTTGCCGCCCTCCTCGATCTTGATCACCTGGACTTCGACCTGCTGACCGCTCTGCAGCGCTTCGCTCGCGTTCTCGACGCGCTTGTGCGAGATGTTCGAGACGTGGACGAGGCCTTCGAGACCGCCGCCGAGGTCGACGAACGCGCCGAACGGCTCGACGCGCGTGACCTTCCCCTGCACCTTCTGCCCGACGGAGATGCGGCCGAGCGACTCCTTCGTCTGCTCCGCGCGCTCCTTCTCGAGCACCGCGCGGCGCGAGACGACGACGCGGCGCTTCGCCGGATCGACCTCGAGCACCTCGCAGACGAGCGTCTGGTTCAGGAACTTTGCGAGGTCGTTCTCGCGCGTGAGGCCGACCTGCGACGCGGGCATGAACGCGGGGAGGTTGCCGATGCGCAGCTCGAGCCCGCCGGTGTTCTGTCCGGTGACGCGCGCCTTGACGAGCGCGCCCGGCTCGACGTCCGCGGCCGCCGCGAGCTCCTGCGCCTTCTTGCGCGAGAGCTTCCACAGGTCGTCCTCGCGACCGTGGAGCGTGAACTCGAAGACCTCGCCGACCTTGGGCGGCGCGTCGAACTCGGAGAGCGGCAGCACGCCTTGCATGCGCGGGCCGAGCTCGACGATCACGTCCTTGCCGCTGACGCCCGCGACCGCGCCGCGGATGACCTGGCCGTCTTGTCCGCGGCGTTTCGGGCCTCCGCCGCGCTCGGGGAGATCGAGCTCCTGGAGGTTCATGCCGTCCAGGGCGGCGTCGATCTCACGGGACAGGTCGGGCTCGCGGTCGTTCTTCGATGTCATGAGGGTGGGCTCGAATCGGGGCGGAAGAGTCTATCAGCCCGCCGCGGGGCGAACAGCCCGCGCTCGGGGACCCATGGCGGGACCGGGAGCGGAACGGTGCTCGGGCGCGGCGCGCGGGGACCTCGCTGGGCTCACGCGCGGCGCGTCACCTGGGTCGTCGAGGCCTGGGCCGAGGCCCACAGGACGATCTCTCCGATGTTGACGTGCGCGGGGCGGGTGAGCGCGTACACGATCGCGTCGGCGACGTCCTCGGGCATCAGCGGGTCGACGCCCTGGTAGACGGCGCGGGCCTTCTCGGCGTCGCCGCGCATGCGCACCAGGCTGAACTCGGTGCCCGCGACCATGCCCGGATCGACGGTGGTGAAGCGGATCCCGCTGCCGGCGAGGTCGAGGCGCAGCGGTTCCTAGATCGCGCGCGTCGCGTGCTTCGTGGCGCAGTACACGGTTCCGCCCGGATAAACCTGGCGGCCGGCGACGCTGCCGAGGAGCACGGCGTCGCCGCGTGCGCGCTTGACCATGGCTCCGAGCGTCGCGTGGAAGACGTTGAGGACGCCCTTCACGTTGACGTCGACGACCCGACTCCATTCCTCGGGGTCGCCGTGGGGGAGGCGCTCGACGCCGATCGCGAGGCCCGCGTTGTTGATCACGACGTCGAACTCGCGCTTCCCGAGCTCACGGTCGACCGCGGGGGCGTCGCAGACGTCGAGGACGACGCACTCCGAGCCGGGGCAGTCGCGGGCGACGAGCTCGAGCTTCTCCTTGCGGCGCGCGACCAGGGTGACGAGCGCGCCCTCCCGGGCGAGGCGCCGCGCGACGGCGGCTCCGATGCCGGCCGATGCGCCCGTGACCAGGGCGCGTCGCTGTTTCAACGATTGCATTCCGAGAGCCTAGCGCGTCCGAGGCCCCGGGAAAACGCTTCCCACCCGCCGCGATCGGCGTTGAATGCGAGGCTTGGCTCCAGAGCGGAGGCCTGCCGCGTCGATCGAGGGGAGAACCTCCAGGCCCTTCCTCGTGCTTCCTCCTCGCTGGTCCCTCGCCGTCGGCCTCACGAGCGCGTTCGTCGCCGTGCTGGGCGGAGCCACGCTCGCAGGCAGCTCGACCCTCTTCCACAACGCGCGCATCGTCACGAACGACGGCCGCGGGACGGTCGCGAAGGCGCTCCTCGTGCGCGACGGCCGAGTCGCGGCGTTCGGCGAGCTCGCAGACCTCGAGAAGCGTCCCGATGCCGCGGGCGCTCAGCGCTTCGACCTCGGCGGGGGCGTCGCGCTCCCGGGCCTGCAAGACGGTCACGTCGACCTCGGCGCCCTGGCGTACGCCGCGCGCGCGCTGGATCTGACGTCCGCGCGCACGTACAGCGAGGTGATCGACCTCGTCCAGGCGCGCGCGAAGACCGCGAAGGACGGGGAGTGGATCCTCGGCTACGGGTGGGACGAACAGGGGTGGGACGAGCGCGTGCTCCCGCACCATCTGCTGCTCTCCGCGCGCGTCGGCCGGAACCCGGTCTTCCTGCTCCGACGGGCCGGACGGGCCGCGCTCGTGAACCAATTCGGCCTCGAAAAGGCCGGGATCGCCGGGCCCGTGCAGCTGACGCCGCGCGCGGCGGGCGGACGTATCCTCGAGGACGCGGAGGGCCGCCCGACGGGCGTGTTGCTCGACGGCGCCGTCGAGCTCGTGCGCAAGGTCCTGTCGCCCGTGGAGCCCTCCGAGCTCGCGGCGGCGCTGCTGCGCGTGCAGGACGACTTCCTCGCGCGCGGCTGGACCGCCGTGCACGACCATGGGACGCGGCGCGGGATGCTCGCGGCGCTGCGGGAGCTCGCCCAGCGCGGCGAGCTCAAGCTGCGCGTCGTGTCGTACCTCGACGGCAACCTGGAGTGGGACGCCGCGGCGCTCGCCGGGCTCGTTTCGAGCTCCTCCGCGGGCGCGCCGGGCGCCCCGCAAGAAGGTCTCGTCGTCTCCGGCGTGCGCTTCGGACTCGACGGCGCGCTCGCTTCGCACGGAGCGGCGCTGCTCGATTCCTACGCGGACGCGAAGGACGAGAAGGGCCTCCTCGTGCTGACGGAGGACGAGCTCGCGCAGCGCGTCTCCGCCGTCGTGAACCTCGGTCTTCAGCCCGTCTTCGAGGCCGAGGGCGACCGTGCGAACCGGCTCGCGCTCGATCTGCTCGAACGCGTTGCGGCGGCGCAGGGCGACCTGCGCGACGTGCGTCCGCGCCTCGAATCGGCGCTCGTGCTCTCGACGAAGGACTGGCCGCGCGTGCCGGCGCTCGGCGTCGTCGCGTCGCTGCAGCCGGTCGCGGTGCAGGAACGCCTCGCGCTCTACGCGGAGCGCCTCGGGCCCGCGCGCATGCGCAGCCTGTGCACGTGGCGCGCGCTCGCCCCCGAACTCGGCCGCATGGTCTTCGGCAGCGGCGCGCCGCGCGTCGACGCGGACCCGATCGCCGCGTTCGCGACCTTGCTCGACCCGAAGCTCCCGCCCGGAGTGTCGGGCGACGACGCACTCACGATCGCGACGCCGAGCGCGGACGACGCGCTTACGGGCTTCACGTCGGGACCGGCGTGGGCCGCTCGCCAGGAGAACCGGCGCGGGCGTCTGAAGCCCGGCTTCTCCGCCGACCTCTCCGTCTTCTCCTCGGACCCGCGCGCGCCGGCGGGGAGCGCCGCGAAGGCGCCGCTCCCGCGGCTCGTCATCGTGAACGGCGCGGTCGTCTGGCGCGCGAAGTGACGCTGCGGGCCGGGCGCGAACGCGCGCGCTCCTCGTGAACGGTGAGAGTCCCGCGCGGTTAGGATCTGGCGATGGTCCAGATCGACATCGCCTACGAAGGCGACCTCCGTTGCCGCGCCCGTCACGCCCCGTCCGGAAGCGAGGTCCTCACGGACGCGCCCGTCGACAACCAGGGGCGTGGCGAGTCCTTCTCGCCGACCGACCTCGTCGCCACGGCGCTCGGCGCGTGCATGCTCACGATCATGGGCATCGTGGCGCGCCGGCACGGGTGGGATCTCGCGGGCGCGCGCGTCCGAGTGGAGAAGGGGATGATCGCGGACCCCACGCGCCGCATCGGTCGGCTCGCGGTGACGATCGCCATTCCGGCCGAGCTCGAGCCGGCGGCGCGCGAGGCGCTCGAGCGCGCGGCGTACACCTGTCCCGTGCACAAGAGCCTGTCGCCCGCGACGGAGATCCCCGTGACCTTCCTCTGGGGCGCCGCGGCGCGCGGGTGAGGACCCGATGGCCCGGCTCGTCGCGCGCGACCTCGCGTACAGCTACGACGGAGCCCGTCGTGCAGTCGACGGCGCCACCGTCACGTTCGACGCCGGCGAGTGGGTCGCGCTGATCGGGCCGAACGGTTCGGGCAAGAGCACGCTGCTCCGGTTGTGCGCCGGGTTGTTGGAGCCGGCGACCCGTGCGTCGAGCGTGACGCTTGACGACACGCCGCTCTCCGCGTTGTCGTCGCGCGATCGCGCTCGCAAGATCGCGCTGTTGCCGCAGTTCCTTCCGGCGCTGCACGAGGTGCGCGTGCGGGACTTCGTGCTCTCCGGGCGCTACGCGCACGTGCGGGGCGAGCGGGAGCTCTCGGCGCGCGATCACGCCGTCGTGCAGGCGGCGCTCGAGCGTTGCGACGCGGCCGAGCTCGCCGAGCGCGGCCTGCACCAGCTCTCCGGCGGACAGCGCCAGCGCGCGCTCGTCGCGCGCGCGCTCGCGCAGGAAGCCGAGGTCCTGCTCGTCGACGAGCCGACGACGGCGCTCGACCCCGAACACCAGATCGACATCTGCGAGCTCTTCGCGGAGCTCGCGCGCTCGGGGCGCGCCATCGGCGTCGTCACGCACGACCTCGTCCTGGCGAGCCAGTACGCGACGCGCTGCGTCGTGCTCGATCGAGGGCGCGTCGTGCGCGACGGTCGGCCGGAGGACGTGCTCGTTCCTTCCGTTCTGGCCCCGGTCTACGGCGCGGACCTCCACTACGGCACGCTCGCGCCGCGCGCGGGCGAGGACGGGCCGCGGCCGCTCGTCTTGCCGCGCCGGCGCGCTCGGCCCGATCAGGGCAACGCAAGCACGTAGTCGGCGACGTTCTCGAGCTCCTCGCGCCGCAGCGCCGAGTACACGGGCATGTTGAGCGAGTAGCGCTTCTTCTGCTCCTTCAAGCGCTCGTTCGTCTTGATGTACTCGGGCGCGTTCGTGATGTACTTCACGAGTTCCTCGCGCGTCCACAGCTTCGCGACGCCGCGGAGATCGGGCGCCATCTGCGTGCCGTGGCCGTCGAGCCCGTGGCACGTGACGCAGCCTTGGAGCCGGAAGACCTCGGGTCCGGTGCGGATCCGGCCGGGGTCGTCGCAGGCGGCGAGGACGAGGGGGAGCGCGAGGTAGAGGCGCATCCTGGGAGTTTCGCACACGGGACCCCGCGCGCGGAAGTCCGCTCCGTCCGCCGCCGCGCGCTTCCGTCGGCGCGCCCGCGCCGTCTACACTGCACGCATGGCCACGAAGTCCAAGGACGACGAACCGCGCGCGCCGAAGGCGAGCTTCGACGAGCGCCTCGCGGCGCTCGACCAGCTCGTCGTCGAGATCGAGGGCGGCAAGCTCGGTCTCGAGGCGTCGATGCAGCGCTACCAGGACGGCATGCGCCTCTACCAGGAGCTCAAGGCGGAGATCGAAGCGCACCGGCAGCGCTTCCAGGAGCTCGCGGCCGACGGCAGCCTCGTGCCCGCGAAAGACGCAGGACGGGACGCGTGACCGGGGACGCCGCGGCGTGGCTCGAGGAGTCGCGCGTCTGGACGGAGCGCGAGCTCGAGGCTGCTCTGGGGGCGCTCGACGGCGCGCCCGCTCCGCTCGTGGAAGCGATGCGCTACAGCCTGCTCGGCGGCGGGAAGCGCCTGCGGCCCGCGCTCGTGCGGCTCTTCGCGCACCTCCACGGCGGCGGGGACGAGGTCGCGCGCTTCCCGGCCGTCGCGATCGAGTGCATCCACACGTACAGCCTCGTGCACGACGATCTCCCGTGCATGGACGACGACGACCTGCGCCGCGGTCGGCCGACGTGCCACAAGGTCTTCGGCGAGGCGAACGCGGTGCTCGCGGGCGACGCGTTGCTCACGTTCGCGTTCGAGCAGCTCGCCGCGGCGCCGCGCGGCGCTGCGGACCTCGTCCTCGTGCTCGCGCGCGCCGCCGGCGCGGCCGGGATGGTCGGCGGGCAGGTGCTCGACCTCGGCGCGGCCGGCGGGAAACCCACGCGCGAGGACGTGGCGCGCATTCACGCGCTCAAGACGGCGGCGCTGCTCGGAGCGGCGTGCGAGCTCGGCGCGATCGCGGCGGGGGCCGGGCGGGACGCGCGACGGCGCGCGGGTAGCTACGGGCAGGCGCTCGGGCTCTGCTTCCAGGCGATCGACGACGTGCTCGACGTCACGGCGTCGTCCGAGGCGCTGGGGAAGACGGCGGGCAAGGACGCGCGGCAGGCGAAGCCGAGCCTCGTCGCCGCGGTGGGCCTCGCCGGAGCGCGCGCCGAGGCGGACCGCCTCGCGGCCGTGGCCCGCGGGGCGGCTGGGGTCTACGCAGCGGCGAGCCCGCTCCCGTTGGCCCTCGTCGACCTGCTGCTCGAGCGGCGCGCGTGAGGCTTCCCGGACACCCCCGCGCGACAGGCCCGGGCGGCGAACGGTAGGATGACCCCTTCCATGACCGACCCGGCACCCCTCGCGACGGGCTTCCTCGACCGCGTCCGCTCTCCCCAGGACCTGAAGCGGCTCGCGCGCGCCGAGCTCCCCGCCGTGTGCGCCGAACTGCGCGCGTTCCTGCTCCAGTCCGTGCAGCAGACCGGCGGGCACTTGGGCTCGAACCTCGGGACGGTCGAGCTCACGACGGCGCTTCACTACGTCTTCGACTTCCGGCGCGACCGGCTCGTCTTCGACGTCAGCCACCAGTGCTACCCGCACAAGGTGCTCACCGGGCGCATGGGCCGCTTCGGCTCGCTGCGGCAAACCGACGGCCTGTGCGGCTTCACGAACCCGCACGAGTCGGAGTGGGACCTCTTCCACACGGGCCACGCGGGCACGGCGATCTCGCTCGCGCTCGGCCTCGCGATGGCGGGCGCGCACGCGGAGGGGAAGCCGCACGCGGTCGCGTTCGTCGGCGACGCGTCGCTCGGCGCGGGCGTCGCGTTCGAGGGCTTGAACCACGCCGCCGCGAGCGGCCAGAACCTGCTCGTCGTCCTGAACGACAACGAGTGGTCGATCTCGAAGTCGGTCGGCGCGCTCGCGCGTTACCTGTCGCGCATCCGCTCGAACCGATTGATGCAGCGCGTCGGACAAGAGGTCTCGAGCCTGATCTCCGCGGTCCCCGTCATCGGCACGAAGGTCGACCGCACGCTGGGCCAGATCGGCGAGGTCGTCCGCCACGCGGTGATCCCCGGTCACATCTTTGAGGAACTCGGCGTCACCTACGTCGGCCCGATCGACGGCCACGACGTCGAGCTCGTCGTCGAGCACTTGGAGCGCGCGCGCCACCTCGAGGGCGTCGTGTTGCTCCACTGCCTGACGGAGAAGGGGAAGGGCCATCCCAAGGCGCCGACGCACCCCGAGCGCGTGCACGGCGTCAAAGCGGCGGAAAAGCCCGTCGCGAAGACCGCGGCCTCGAACGACCGTCCGATCGCGAAGGTCCCCGCTCCGCACGAGCACGGCGCGAAGCCGGGGCCCGCGTACACGAAGGCCTTCGCCGACGCGTTGATCCGGCTCGCCGAGCGCGACGTGCGCGTGCACGGCATCACGGCCGCGATGCCCTCGGGCACGGGGCTCGACGCGTTCGCCGAGCGTTTTCCGTCGCGCTGCCACGACACGGGCATCACCGAGCAGCACGCGCTCGCGATGGCCGCGGGGATGGCGAAGGGCGGGCTGCGTCCGGTCGCGGCGATCTACTCGACCTTCCTCCAGCGCGGCTACGACCAGGTCTTCCAGGAGATCGCGCTGCAGAACCTGCCCGTCGTGTTGGCACTCGATCGCGGCGGACTCGTCGGTCAGGACGGTCCGACGCACAACGGTGTCTTCGACATCGCGTTCCTGCGCACGCTGCCGAACCTCGTGCTCGGAGCACCGCGTGACGCGACGGACATGGAGCGCATGCTCGAGCTCGGGCTCGAGCTGAAGGGCCCGCTGGCGCTGCGCTTCCCGCGCGACAACGCGCCGGGCGCGGAGCGTATCCACCGCACCGAGCGCCGCGAGATGATGCCCGGCAAAGCCGAGCCGCTCGTCGAGGGCGAGCAGGTCGTGATCTGGGCCTACGGCGCGCTCGTGCAGCAGGCGCTCGAGGCCGCGGAGCGTCTTTCGCGCCGCGGCGTGCGCGTCGGCGTCGTCGACGCGCGCTTCGCGAAGCCGCTCGACGTCGAGCTGCTCGCGCAGCACGCGCAGCGCTACCGCTGGATCGTCACCTTGGAAGAACACCAGCGCGCGGGCGGCTTCGGTTCGGCCGTGCTAGAAGCGTTGAACCCGCTCGCGAACGCGGCGGCGCGCGTGCGCGTGCTCGCGATCCCCGACCGCTACGTCGACCACAAGACGACGCGCGAGGAGCAGCTCGCGGAAACGGGCCTCGACGCCGACGGGATCGAGCGTGCGGTGAAGAGCCTGCTCGCCCCGAGCCTCGTTTGACCGCGGACCTGGAGCGCGCGCCATGAAGAGAGACTCCCGCGACTCGCGCTCGAAGCGCCGCTCCGCTCCCGCGTCGGCCGTCAGCCGGTCGAGCCGCGTGCGGCGGCTGCTCGTGCTCGCCGACGGCCGCAAGGAGGACGTGCACGCGCTCGTGCGCGAGCTCGAGCCGTTCCTCGCCGGGCGCGTCGACGAGGTGCGCGTCGAGCGCGACGTGCGCGCGTTCTACAAGGCGCGGACGTCGCGCGCGAAGAGCGCCGCGGCGCAGTTCCAGCCCGACGCGCTGCTCGTGCTCGGCGGCGACGGAGCGATCCTCGCGGCGGTGCGCGCGTTCTCCGACGCGCCGGTGCCGACGCTCGGGATCAACTTCGGACGCGTCGGCTTCCTCGCGTCCGCGGAGTCGGGACACTGGCGCGAAGCGCTCGAGGAGCTGCTCACCGGACGTTCGGTGCGCGAGCCGCGCATGCGGCTCGAAGCGCACTTCGTCGGAACGGATGGCGAAGGCGTGCGCGCGGTCGCGCTGAACGACGTCGTGCTGACGCGCGGCGCGTTCCAGGGGATGCTCACGCTGTCCTTGAAGGTCGGCGGCGACTGGCTGACGAAGTATCGCGCGGACGGATTGATCGTCGCGACGCCGAGCGGCTCGACGGCGTACTCGCTCGCCGCGGGCGGTCCGCTCGTCGCGCCGTCGATCGAGGGCGTCGTCGTGACGCCGATCTGTCCGCAGGCGTTGTCGCACCGTGCGATCGTGCTCGGCGCGACGGAGGAGCTCGAGGTCGTCGTCGAGGAGGCGAGCGGCGTCACGACGCTCGTCGTGGACGGCCAGGGCTTCTTCCAGATGCAGCAAGGCGACCGCGTGCGGCTGCGGCGGCATCCGGTGCCGTGGCCGCTGCTCGCGCGTCCGGGCGTCGACCCGTATCGCCGTTGGCGCGAGCGCCTCGGTTGGCGCGGGAGCGTCGAGGCAGACGCATTCCCGTCGCGCGACCTCGATCAGCGCGCGGACGAGGATTCGGACGATCACGGCGGGTCGGTCTAGGCTGGAGAAAGCCCCCAGGAGAGCGTCATGCGGATCCGCTCGAGTGCAACGCGTCGGATCGTCGTCCTGGCCGGTTGCATCGGAGCCGGACTCGTGTGCGTGTACTGGTTCGGAGTCCGAGCCAGGACGTCCGTCGACGACCACGCGGTCGGCGTTGCGCTCTCGAGTCCGCGGAGTGCGCTGACCGTGCCGTGGCGGGAAGGACGCGCGGAGCTCGATCCCGAACCGGCGGTCCTGCGCGAGCCTGCGCCGCTCGAAGCTGCGCCGGTGGCGGCCGAACCCGACGCGAAGCCCGCGGGCGGTGATCCCGCCTCAGCCTGGGAACGAGAGACGGATGGCCTCCGACCCGCGGAGTTGAGAGAGCTGGCTGAAGAGGAAGAGCAGGCCCTCCGGGGATTCGTTCTCGACGCACTGCAGAAGCGCACCGAGGCGGGGATCTACGAAGTGATCGGATCGGGGACGCGCCACCGGATCACGCGTGAGGAGAAGGCTGAAATGGAGGACCAGTTCATCAGCTTTGGTCTGCCCCCCGAGTCGGATCCGCCCGGCGAGCAGCGCAAGACGGTGCTCCCGAAGAACGAGTACCCGGAGCTCTACGAGCAGAAGGCCCGCATCGCTTGGCTCCGAGGAGAGGCCGTGCTGCGGACTCCGAAGTAGTCGCGCGCTCCGCGCAGGGGTTCTTCCGGATGCAGCAGGGCGGCCGCTTGCGGTTGCGTCGTCATCCGGTGCCGTGGCCGCTGCTCGCGCGTCCGGGCGTCGATCGCTACTGGCGCAGGCGCAAGCGACTGGGTTGGCGCGGGAGCGTCGAGGCGGATGCGTTCCCGCCGCGCGATCTCGGCGGACGCGCGGACGAGGATTCCGAAGACCTCGGGGGATCCGTCTAGATCGGCTCACCGGGGAGTGGGGACGCTTATGCCGACTTGAGGGGTGTGACCCGCAAGACGTTCATTGAGCAGAGCTTGGAGCTGGAGCTGGAGCTGGAGCTGGAGCTGGAGCTGGAGCTGGAAATGGTTGTTGTCATCCACGCGTGCCCTGGGTAGAGGAAGGGGGGGCGCAGTCCGGACGTCTCCCCCAGGTCGCGGTTGTTCATTCCCAGTGCGCCATCAGGCGCCCTCCCAATACTGTAGCAAGGCACCTTCCCCATGCGTTGTTCGACCGTAAGCAATCGCACAATGGCCTTGATCACCGGCTCCGGCTTTTCGCTCGGTGTCATCGGTGCCGTCTTGCTCACCCTCTTCGTGACCGGCCTATCGGGCGCTGCCGCCACGCCTCGGATCTCCAGCCCCAGTCAAGTCGTGTGTGACTGTCTAAACGACACGGAGGTCGACGTTTCTGGGACACAGTGCTACTTGATCCTGAACTTCATCCAGAAATCGAACGGCGCCTGCAATCAGTCTCCCTGCTCTGATAGTGGCGGGAAGTGCATAGACTCCTTCGACTACTGGTTCTCAAGCCCCTGCAACAATACGATCAGGCACGGTGAGTTTGCCGTGAGCTGCGGTGGGCATTCGACCTATGTCATACGAGGTGATGGTTACGGCGGCGCCGCCTTGATTGACCTCTTCTGTTGGGAATGCTCACTGTCTCCGCGCTGACCTGATCCGCAAACGAGCATGGCCATGCGCGCTATCCGAAGTCTGTCCATTTGGGTTACCTTGGTTGCTATTGGGGTGGCGATAGCGTTCTACGCCCTGCGGCTCCCCTCTGGGTTCGACTCAGGCGTGACAAGCGAAGGCTTGTCGACTGAAAGCGCGGATCGCGGACCGTCTGGAGCACAGGCTCAGAGTACTCCGTTGCAACCAGTTCCGGAGCTACACGATTCAAGATCTCCCGCTGCGCTGCATCCTATCGACCGGACTGAGGGTCCAGGACTGGTCACGCCAAAAACCCGCGTCTCGGAATTGGTTATCGCCTGGGAGAAAGAAACCAAGGATCTGAGGCCCGCAGAACTGAGGGAGCTCGCAGACTTGGAAGAAGACAGCTTGAATTCGGAGGCTTCCAAGGCATTGCAGTCACGATACGACTCAGGGCTCTATGAGGTGATTGGGTATGGAACTCGACACCGATTCTCGAAAGAGGAGTCAGCTGAGATGAGAAGAGTGTTCACTTGCTATGCGTTTCCGCCCAAGTCGGATTCAAAGTTGGAGCAGCGACGCACGACGCTTCCGGAGGACGAGTATCCGGAACTGTATGAGAGGAAAACGCGAATCGCTTGGCTTCGAGACGAGGCTTCCAGGCGTTCGCCAGGTAGATAGATTGCGGAGAGTCCAGCTGTTGCTGGTCGCCGTCTCCCCGTCCGGGCGTCAGGGAAGGAGGCGGGTTGGCGCGTGTTGGCCACTCCCTCACGCCGCTGACGAGCCGTGATCTACTCCTTCGCGCGCTCGTCCCCGTCCGAATGTACGCGCCCGTCCGCCATGCGCACGACGCGCTGGCAACGCCGCGCGATGCGTTCGTCGTGCGTGACGAGCAAGAGCGTCAGGTTGCGCTCGCGCTGCTCCGCCAAGAGGAGCTCGAGCACCTTCTCGCCCGTCGCGCTGTCGAGATTGCCCGTCGGCTCGTCCGCGATCACGATCGGCGGGTCGAGGAACAAGGCGCGCGCGAGCGCCACGCGCTGACGCTCGCCGCCCGACAGCTGCGACGGACGGTGTTCCAGCCGGTGCTCGAGCCCGAACTTCACGAGCAGCGCGCGGGCGCGCTCGCGCAGCGCCTTCTGCTTCCCGAGGTACGCCCCGCGTCCGTGCAGGATCATCGCGGGGAGCAGCACGTTCTCGACGGCGTCGAGCTCGGAGAGCAGGTGATAGAACTGGAAGACGAACCCGAGCTTCTGGTTGCGCACGCTGGCGCGCTCCTGCACGGGGAGCTTCCACGCGCTGTGGCCCTCGATGAACACCTCGCCCGCCGTGGGGGACTCGAGCAGCCCGAGGATGTGCAGGAACGTCGACTTGCCCGCACCCGAGGCACCCATCAGCGACACGAGCTCGCCGCGCGCGAGGTCGAGGTCGACGCCGTGCAGGATGTCGAGCGTGCGGTCGCCGATCGTGAACGACTTCGTGATCGCGCGCGCCGACAGCACGTGCGTCGCCGTCGCGGGCGCCGGAGCGGGTCGCGGGGTGCTACTCATGGCGGAGGGCGTCCAAGGGGTGCATGCGCCCCGCGCGCCACGCGGGCACGAAGGCGAACAGGAGCGTGCACACGAACGCGCCGAGCACGATGATCGCCACCGCGCGCGGATCGACGATCGCCGGGATGTGGTCGAACAGGTACACGTCGCGGTTGAAGATCTGGACGCCGATCGACTTCGAGAGCCACTGTTCGATCGGATCGATCTTCAGCGCGAGCCACGTGCCCGCGATGGCGCCCGCCGTGGCGCCGAGCAGCGCGTCCCAGAACGCGATGAACAAGAACAACGCCTGGATCCCGCCCGGCGTCGCGCCGAGCGCGCACAGGATGCCGATGTCGCGCCGCTTCTCGGTCACCATCATCGAGAGGATCGCGAAGATCGTGAATGCGGCGACGAGGACCACGAGCGACAGCATGATCGCCATCAGGACGCGCTCGTTCTCGATCGCGCCGAGCAGCGTGCCCTTCTGGTCCTCCCACGTGTTGACCTCGGTCAGCTGGCCCGTCCGCATGCTGCGCGTCCCGCGCAGGAGGTCCGCTGCGAGCAGCTTCTGCGCGACCTCGTCCCGCACGGCCGTGCCGTCGCGGTCGAAGTCCTTGCAGCGCACGAGGACCTGCGTGAAGTCGAGCTTGCGGCCGAGGAACTTCGAAAGCTCGTTGCGCTCGAAGTAGATCGTGCCGAGGTCCATCTCGTTCTCTTGCGTGCGGAACGTGCCCGCGACGACGAACGCCTTGTTGCTCGCGGCCGACGTGTCCCTCCCGATCTCCTCGAGGCTGACCCCGGGCGGCACCGTGAAGATCTCGATCTCCGAGCCGCGGTGGAGGAGCCAGTTGCGCGCGAGCTGCTCGCCGACGATCACGCTGGGGAGCTTGCGCCCCGGCGGGTCGTACCCCGGCGGCGGCGCGAACGGATGCTCGACGTCGCCGACGCGCGTGTCGCCGTGCAAGGGCTCGCGCGCGAGCGCCTGCTTCAACTCGCTGGTCTGGAACTCGTCCGCGACATCGATCCCGACCAGGCGCACGCCGCTCTGCTTGCTGAATTCGGCGTCGCTGAAGATCAGGTCCTTGTCCTCGGACTCGCCCTTCACCGTGAAGAGGCCGAACCACGAGAGCTGCGCCGACGCGCCCGCGACGCGCGGGTCGGCACGGACGACCTCGAGCACCTTCGCCGGGTCCGACACGACCTTCGAGCCGTCGATCCGCGTGCGGAAGTCGGGCCGGATCACGAGGTCGGAGAGGCTGCCGCGCACGGCGTTCTTCGTCTCGCCGAGGAAGCCGGTCATGATCGACAGGATCAGGATCATCGCCCCGACGCCGAGGAAGATGCCGACGATGCCGATCCAGTTGGTCCGGCGCGCGAGCAGGTAGCGCCACGAGAGGAAGCTCTTGTACATGGGGGCGCGCCGTGCGCGGTCGACCGCGCGCTATTGCGCCGGCGCGACCGCCTTCTCGCTTTCCTGGTGCTGCGGCTTCATCGCGGGGAAGAGCAGCACGTCGCGGATCGAGTCTTGTCCGGTGAGCACCATGACGAGGCGGTCGATGCCGACGCCGAGTCCGCCCGCGGGCGGCATGCCGAACTCGAGCGCCTGCACGTAGTCCCAGTCGACCTCGCCCGGAGCTTCGGGGTCCTTCGTCGCGACCTGCTCCTCGAAGCGCCGCGCCTGCTCGGCGGGGTCGTTCAGCTCGCTGAACGCGTTGCCGAGCTCCATGCCCGCGACGTAGACCTCGAAGCGCTCGGTCAGCCAGTCGCTGCCGGGCTTCTTCTTCGCGAGCGGGCTGATCGCGACCGGGTAGTCGGTCAGGAACACGGGGCCCTCGAGCTCGTCCGTGATGCACGCCTCGAGCACGCCGTCGGCGAGCTTCCACAGCGCCGCCTCGTTCTTCAGGGCCTTCGGGTCGAACGCGAAGCCCTTCTCGCGCGCCTTCGCGACGAGCTTCCCTTCGTCGAGCGGGTGGAGTTCGAACCCGGTCACCTCGCGGAACAGGTCCGCGTACGCGACGCGGCGGAAGGGGGCGACGAGGTCGTAGTCCTTCCCGCGGAAGTGGACCTTCGTCGTGCCGTTCACCTCGCGGGCGCACAGCTCGAGCATCCGCTCGACGATCTCCATCATCCGGCGGTAGTCCGCCTGCGCCTCGTACAGCTCGAGCATCGTGAACTCGGGGTTGTGGCGCGGCGACAGGCCTTCGTTCCTGAAGTTGCGGCTCACCTCGAAGACGCGCTCGAGGCCGCCGACGATCAGGCGCTTCAGGTAGAGCTCGGGCGCGATGCGCAGGTACAGGTCCATCCCGAGCGCGTTGTGATGGGTGATGAACGGCCGCGCCGCGCGCCGCCCGCGATCGGGTGGAGCGTCGGCGTCTCGACCTCGAGGTAGCCCTCGCTCTCGAGGAACCGGCGGATCGTGCTGAGCACCTTGCTGCGCTTGACGAACACGTCGCGCACGCCGTCGGAGGCCCACAGGTCGACGTAGCGGCGGCGGTAGCGCAGCTCCTTGTCCGTCATGCCGTGCCACTTTTCGGGCGGCGGCGCGACGGCCTTCGCGAGCAGCGTCACTTCGCGCGCCCACAGCGTGGGCTCGCCCTTCTGCGTGTGGCCGAGGACGCCGGTGATCCCGACCTGGTCGCCGCCGTCGAGCCACTTGCGCTCGGGCCACCACGCCTCGAGCTCCGCGCGCTGGAAGCCGACCTGCAGCCGTCCGGTGCGGTCGACGAGCGGCGCGAACATGAGCTTGCCGAAGTCGCGGAGGTTCAGCATGCGGCCGGCGAGCGTCGCGGTGGTGCCCGCGAGCGGACCGGGAGCCGCGGCGGTGCCGAGGCCCTCGAGGACGTCGGCGATCGGCGTTGCGGCGACGCCGCGCGCGGGGTAGGGATCCTTGCCGGCGGCGCGCAGCGCCTCGAGCTTCGCGATGCGATCGGGGTGGACGAGCTCCGTCATGGGCCGCCCAGGGTAGCGAGCTCGGGTGGGGCTCTAAAGGCCGCGCTGGGGGCATCGTGTCCAACGCGCCAGCGACGGAGCGCCGTCCGCGCGACCCGAGCGCCGCGGCGGGCGCGCTTACCCGACCCGCGCGGCGGTCGGGGACGGTTCCGCGGTCGGCACGGCGCGGGCGAGCGAGGGCGCCTCGGCGTCGGAGAGGCGCAGCGTGAAGGTCGCGCCGCGCCCGGGGCCTGGGCTGGTCACCGAGAGGCGCGCGCCGAACTCGCCCGCCGCGACCGCGCTCGCGTGCAGCCCGATGCCGTGGCCGTTCGCCTTGGTGGTGAAGTGGCCGGAGAAGATGCGCTCCAGGTTCTCGCGCGCGATGCCGGGGCCGTCGTCCTCGACCTCGACGAGGACCGCGCCGGCCTCGACGCGCGTC
This sequence comes from Planctomycetota bacterium, assembly GCA_016714045.1. Classification (GTDB taxonomy): domain Bacteria; phylum Planctomycetota; class UBA1135; order UBA1135; genus JADJNY01. Next base: position 332,807 of record JADJNY010000007.1, read on the forward strand.
CGCACGACGATGCGGTGGCGCCGGCCGTCGGCGAGCCCGACGCAGGCCTGGATCGCGTTCGTGAGCAGGTTGACCAGGATCTGCCCCGCGCGCGAGCGATCGACGCGGACGGACGTCTCACAGGCGTACTCGCGCTCGAGGGCGACGTTCGACGCTCGGGCCGAGCCTTGCACGACGCGGAGCGCCGACTCCGCGAGGTCGGACACGGGGAGCGTCTCGAGGAGGCACGGCGCCGAGGCCGCGAGGTCCCGCTGGCGCTCGAGGATCTCGGCCATGTGCTGCGTGCTGCGCAGGAGGTCGTCGACCTCCGCGTTGCAGCGGTCGTGCTCGTTCTTCCACTCCGCCGCGAGCCCCGCGAGGAGCGCGGGGAGCTGCCGCGCGCGCGGATCGCGGGCGAAGAAGCCGGGGAGGTCGTCCACGTGCTCCGCGAGCACGGCGCTCGCGCGAGCGAGAACGGGCGCCTTCGTGGCGGCGTTCGCTTCGCGGAGGAGTCGCACGGAGACCGACGCGCTGTTCAAGGCGTTGCCGACGTTGTGCAACATCCGGCTCGCGACCTCGGCCATCCCCGCGCGCCGCGTCGCGTCGAGGAGCTCGTCCGTGCGTTCGCGGACGCGGCGTTCGAGCTCGGCGTTGCGCTCGTGCAGCTCGCGCTGGCGCCGGCGCACGTACCACGCACCGCCGATCGCCGTGAGCGCGAGGAGGAACGTCAGGACGTGCGCGTTGCGCGCGGAGATCCGCGCGACGGCGACGTCCGAGCGCGCGTCGAAGACGTCGTCCGGGACGCCGCTCCAGAGCCGCCATCCGCCGAGCTCGTCGCGCACGGCGACGCGTTGCGACTCCGAGTACACCAGGCCCTCGGCCGCGGCGCCGGCACTCCATGCGTCCGCGTGCTCGCGCCACAGCCCGGCGCCCGCGGGCGTCACGGCCTGCCCCCGGCGCGCGTCGACGAGCACGAAGTCGCCGGACGGCAGGAGACGCCGCAGTGCAGGCGACAGGACGACGCCGCTCACGCAGCCGGCGAGGCTTCCGTCCGTGTCGAAGAACGGGACGGAGTACACGAGTCCGGAGCGATCGGCGTCGTCGGGGTGCGCCGGATCGTAATCGCGGTTGTCGCACGTGATCACCTCGCGGCTCGCGAGGGCAGGATAGGCGAGGCCGTCGACGTGTTCCTCCGTCGGCACGTGCTCGCGGAACCAGTCGAGCTGGCGAACCATGACCCGGTACTCGTAGGCCTCGATCTCGGGGAGCTCCTCGTGCTCCTCGTGCGCTTCGGACGAGGAGGCGCTCCGGCCGACGATCAGCTCGTCGAAGGTCACCCACGGCTCACGCGGCAGGGACGGGTCGCCGCGCTCGCCCTCGGGGTCCAGGTCGAGCGGCACGACGTACACCTCCGACATCGCCACGTTCGACGCGAGGTTGTTGTAGAGCTCCTGGATCGTCCGGCGCGCGTTGGCGTCGAAGAGCTCGCCGCCGCCGCGGAACTCGAGCGCCTCCGCCCCGGCGCCGAGACCCCGCACGCCGGGGAGGCGCGCGATCGTGCGCAGGCCCTCGTAGAGCGACCGGAAGGTGTGCTCGAAGCCCTCACGGACGCGGGCCGCGCGCGCGTGCGCTTCCTCGCGGAAGAGGGCGCGCGCCTGGTCGAGGTCACGCCGGCGCTCCGCCTCCGTGTGCACGACGAGGATCGCCCCCAGGACCACGACGAGCCCCGTGAGGAGGATCGTCGGTGCCCGTCCGAGGCGCGAGCGCGACGCGGCGACGCGGCGACCGGCGGCGTCACGCACGGGCGCCGTCCGCGGGCGCGCCCGAGATCCGCGCGCGCACCATCGCGGCGGACGAGGGCGGGCCATCGTGGAGGCCGAGCACGGCGTCGACCCCGAGCTGACGCGCGAGCTCCAGCGCGCGGGCCCCGTCGACGCCGGCGGCCGTGACACGCACGCCGAGGCGGTGCGCGCACGCGACGAGGCTCTCGACCATCGCAAGCGTGTCCGCGTCGTCGTGGAGTCGGGCGACGAGCTCACGTGGCAGACGGAGCCCGTCCGGGCGCATCCGCTGAACGAGCGCGAGCGAGACCACGTCGGTCGCGAGTTCGAGGTTCACGCGCACGCCGCTCGCGCGCAACGCGGCGAGGCGCTCCTCGCACGCGAATCCCGAGCGCGCGAGCTGCGCTTCCTCGACGCGGACGGCGAGTGCGAAGCCGTGTCCGGCGAGCGTCTCGCCGGCTTCGACGAGCGCGCGCGCGTACCCCTCGTCGCCGATCTCGCGCGGACCGGCTGGGAGCTCGAGCTCGAAGGTCGCGGTCTTGCCGCGCGGCGCGCTCCACGTCGCCGTGTCGAGCAGGAGTTGCTCGAGCGCCAGGGTCCCGAAGCGCGGCGCGAGCCCGCACGCCTCGACGACCGGCAGGAACGTGCGCGGCTCCGGCGCGTCGGCCTGCGGGTTCTCCCAGCGGAGGCCGCCGGCGATTCCGAGCAGGCGACCATCGAGTGCGCGAACGACCTGATAGAGGTGGTGGAACTGGCGTTCCTCGACGGCGCGGCGCAGGTTGCTCTCGAGCTCGAGGCGGCTGCGCGCGACGAGGTGCATGCGCGGTTCGAAAACGACGCGCGACGGTCCGCCCTTCGTGCGCGCCGCGTCAGCGGCGGTCGAAGCGTCGCGGAGCAGCTCGGAGCCGCGCTCGTACTGGAGGCGACCGGCCGCGAGCCCGAGGCACGGCCGCAGCGCGAGCTGACGTCCTCGGACTTGGATCGGCTGCGCGAGCTGTTCGAGGAAGCGGTCGGCGAGCCGCAGTCCGGCGTCGGCGCCGTCGAGGCTCGCGAGCACGATCACGAACTCGTCCTCGCCGGCGCGACCGAGCTCGGCCGACGTGCAGACGGCGGCGACCTCCGGCTGCGCTGCCATCGCCTTGAGCCGGGACGTGACGAGGCGCGCCGCGTCGTCGGCCGTGTCGTGACCGAGGGCCTCGCGAACGCGCCGCAGGTCCTCCAGCACGACGAACGCCACGCCCGTCGCCCGCGCGTCGGCCCCGCGGACGGCATCGACGTCGCGTCGCAGACAGACGTCGATGCGACGCGTGATGCCCAGGCGGTTCGGGAGACCGGTCACGCCGTCGTGCGTGAGCTGTTGCTCGAGCCTGCGTTCCGCCTCCGTGCGGCGGCCGGCCTCGGCGGTGATCGTCGCGAGCGACTCGCGGAGCTCGCTCGAGACGTGCTCGAGCTCCTCGACGTGCCGGCGGACCTCGGCCTGCATCTCCCATTTCGCGGAGAGGAGAGCGCGAGCTGTTGCACCTCCGCGGGATCGAAGGGCTTCTTGAGCAGGAGCAACCGGTCGGTCGGGCCGATCCGGCGCCGAACCTCGTCCATGGAGTAGTCGGAGTGCGCCGTGCAGAGCACGATCTGCAAGGCGGCGTCCTCCTGGAGCATGCGCTGGATCGTCTGCAGGCCGTCCCATCCCGGCGGCATCCGCATGTCGACGAACGCGACGGAGTACGGTGTAGGGCGCGCCTGGACGACCATCTCGAATCCCTCGCTGCCCTGCGAGGCGAAGTCGATGAGGAACTCCACGGGGCGTGCGCTCGCGGCCTCGGGCTCTGCGTCGCCGAAGAAGGACGACTCGGTGGCGGCGAACTCGTCGGTGCTCGCAGCTCGTCCCAGGACCTTCGCGAAGTCGGCTCGGATCTCCGGGTTGTCGTCGACGATCAGGATGCGGGGACGGGTGGTGAGCTGGGTGGGCATGGTCGGGGCGCGTGGACCGCTGGGGCGCTCTCGCCCCGGAGCGGGGGGCCCTGAGCCGGTGGAGGACGTCGCTGGAGTGCTTCGCCCGCCTGACCGGTCGTGCTTGAGGGTTCCTCCGTGCACGGAGCGCGCCGAGGACTATCGAGAGCGGACTCCGCGATCGAGACGCCGGCGCGGGGCGTCAACCGCTCTCGCGGAGCCGTTGCAGGAAGAGGAGCGCGCGTCGCACGAGCTCGCTCCCGAGCCGCTGCACGGGTGCCTCGAGCCGCACGGTACCTGTGCTGCCCGAGCCGAGGGCGGCCTGCAGTTCGCGCGCGGGATCGTCGAGCGCGATGACGAGCTCGAAGTGGGCGCGGCTCGCTTCGCCCGTGCGCGGGTCGACGGCGATGCTGCCGCCCGCAGGCTGTGCGAGCGGCAGGAGCGCAGGGGTCGAGCGCGCGCTCGCCGGACTCGACGACGCGCTCGATCGTGCCGTTCAGGAGGCGCTCTGGATTGCTCACGGGCCGGAACTCGACCGCCGCGCCGGGGCGCGGGAGCGCGCTCGCGAAGTTCTCTTGCGTACAGAGCGCGCGGACCGACAGGGGCCCCGCGCCGATGCGCGCGATCTCGGCTCCGCGTTCGAGGTAGCTCCCCGTCGCCGTGCGCGAGAGCGCCGTGAGGACGACGCCGTCGCACGGCGCGCGCACGATCCGCTCGGCGGCCTGGCGCTCCGCTTCGGCGAGCTCCTCGCGCGCGAGGGCGAGGCGCGGCGCCTGCGCGTCCGCGGAGCTCGGCGCCTCGGCCCAGGCCGCGCGGGCGCGCAGCTCTTCGAAGGCGACGCGCGCGGGCCGCCTCGACGCGCAGCTCGGCCCCGTGGACGTCGAGACGCGCGATCGGCTCGCCCGAGCGCACCTGCGCGCCGGGCTCGACGAAGAGCTCGGCCACTTCGGCCTCGATCGTCGTGCAGACGACGGCTTCGTCGCGCGGCGCGAGGACGCCGCCGAACAGCGCCCGCGCCGGCATCGGCAGCGCGGCGAGCGCGATCGGCAAGAGGGCGAACAGGAAGATCGACAGGGAGACCGCGCGCGCGCGCACCGCGGCCGTCTCGGGGTCGCGCCACAGCCAGGGACCGACCTTGGCGAGGATGCGCACGAGCTCGAAGCCGAGGTACCCGACGCCGAGGAGGACGCCGAGGGCGTAGAACTTGCTCGAAATCGCGGCGCACAGCCCGACGGCGACGAGCACGCGCGCGACGGCGCAGGCGAGAGCGAAGCCGACGAAGAGGACGCGCAGCCCACGTTCGCTCGGGGCTGCGCCGATCGGGAGGCCGAGCAAGACGCGCTTCGCGAGCGCGAGCGTGTAGGCGGTGGCTCGCGCGCGCAGGTTGGGGACCTCGGTCAGATCGCAGAGCGCGTGGTAGCCGTCGTAGCGGAGGAGCGGGTTCAGGTTGAACGCGATCGTCACGACGCTGGCGAGGAGCACGACGTCGTGCGCGATCGAGCGCACGAGGCCCGGCGCCGTCACGCTCCAGACGAAGACGCCCAGCGCGGCGAGGAAGAGCTCGACGTACATGCCCGCGAGGGCGACGAACAGCCGCCGCCAGCGGTTCGGGAACGTCCACGAGCTCGACGCGTCGACCCACGCCGTCGGCGTGAACAGGATCAGCGTGAGGCCCATCTGCGGCACGTGCCCGCCGAAGAACTTGCATGCGTACGCGTGGCCGAACTCGTGCGCGAGCTTGAGGAGGACGAGGCTCGCCCACAAGAGCGGCAGGTTGTCGTTCGCGAAGACGTCGTGGAGGGGCGCGGTGAATTCCTCCCACTGGCGTGCCACGACCCATCCGGCGGTCAAGACGGTGAGGAACCACAAGGCCGTCGCCGCGGGGGTGAAGAAGGGACGCGCGTAGCGGAGCGTGCGGCCCAGAAACCGGTCTGGGTTCCAAAGCGGGACCTGCAGCGACAAGAACGCGGTGGCCCAGCCGCGCAGGCGCGCGGAGTTCTTCCGCTGCGCGCGCTGGTAGAGCATCTTCCCGTCGTCGAGCGGGAGCGAGAGGAACCCGAGCCGATGCATCGAGAAGACGAAGTGGTAGTACTCCTCCTCGTCCTCGGTCCGCAGGATCCCGCGCGTGCACAGCTCGGTGAAGATCGAGCCGAGCGTCACGTCTTCGCGCAGGTGGACGAAGATGCCGTACTCGACGCGTCCCATCCGGTGGTGGCCGAGGGTGACGGGATCGCGGACGACGTAGGCGACCTCGCCGCGGAAGACGTGGCGCGAGACCTCGAGGTCCGCGCGCGTACCGACGCACGCGCGCGAGAGCCGCGCGGCGAGCGAGGGCGCGGCGGGTCCGGGGGCCGCGTCGGCGTCTTTCGGAGCGGGCGCAGGCCGCACGCGGTCCCCGCCGCCTTCGGCCGGAGTCGACTTCGCTTGGGTGCTCATGGCCAGAGGTTGAGTCGCATCCAATCGAGTGCGCGGTGCCCGTAGATCCAAGCGACGCGGCGCTCGCCGGCCTCGAGGACGGCGACGCCTTCCATGCCGGGACGCAGTTGGCTCGCATCGCCGTCGGCGCGAGCTTCCGCGACGAAGACGTTGCGGCCGTCGTGCACGGCGGAGGCCGGCGCGACCTCCGTCACGGTCAAGGGCTGGCTCGATTCGGACGCCGCGAACGGGCTGAAGCGCGCGGTGGCGCCGACCCGCAGCGCGCCGAGGCTGGGCTCGGGGACACGCAGATCGAAGACGACCCGCTCGTCGGGCGCGATCTCGTACAGCGGTTCGCCCTGCGCGAGCACGGAGCCCGCGCGCTGCGCCGGATCCCCGGACAACACGCGGCCGTCGAACGGCGCGTGGATCGTCGCGCGCGCGATGCGGTCGTCCACCTCGGCGCGACGCGCCAGGAGTTCCGCGAGGCGCGCGCGGGCGAGCTCGGCGTCCGACGCGGTTCCCGACGCGAAGGCCCGGCGTTCCTCGACGCGCGCGACGTCGATCTCGCGCGCGAGGCGTCCGCTCTCGAGCTCGAGCGCGTGCGTGTCGAACCGCGCGATCGGTTCTCCCGCGCGCACGGTCTCGCCGGGGCGCTTGGCCGCGTGGGCGAGGACGCCCTCGAAGGGCGCGCTGACGTGGCGGAGCTCGGCGGTGCGCACGCGGCAAGGCACAGTGATTTCCCAGGCCGCCGTCCCGAGGGCGAGCCAGGCGCCCAGGGCGACCACTCCGGCGCCGAGCGCGGCGCGGACGACGCCGCGCGACGTCCGCAGGAGCCGGGCTTCTTCGCGCACGCGCCGCGCGACGTGGGCCGCGAGGCTCGCACGCGCGTGCTCGACGAGCTCGAGCGCGGGGGCGTAAGGCTCGACGAGCTTCGCGATCTCGTCCAGCTCCTCCACGCGGAACGGCTTGTCCGCCGCGCGCTGCAGTCCGATGACGAGAGCGACGCGGCCGTTCATCGAGATGGGGAGCGTCGCCACGGCGGCGCCCTGCGCGGCCGCGTGCCAGGCGCGGTGCAGGCGGTGCCCTGTCGACAGGTCGTCCGACTCCGCGCCGACGAGCTTGCGCTGACAGACGATGCGCGCGCCGTGGTCGGCGCTCTCTTCGAGCGCGGCGCGCAAACTCTGCACCCACGGGCTGTCCTCGCGCACGGAGTCGAGGCCCGAGATGCACTGCATGTCGAGGCGCGTCCCGCGAACACGCGCCAACGCGACGCGATCGCAGCCGGTCTTCGTGCGCAGGTTGTTCGTGATGGAGAACGCGAGTTCGAGCGGCGTGCCGAACTCCGCGGCCTTGCGCAAGGCCTGCGCGGCGCCGCGGCCGATCTCCGGCGCGCGGTTCGGCGCGCCTGCCTCGGACGGAGCCGGCGCATGGAGCGCGTCCGTGCAGGAGCCGAGCAGCGCGGCGAGCGCCGCGAGCTCCTCGACGAGGAGCCGGGCCTCGCTCCGACTCGTGCACGGCGTTGCGACGGCCATCGCGCCGATGGACGCGCCCTTCGAGTCGAGCACGGGCGCGGAGAGGATCGCGAGCTCGACCGCTCCATCGCGCGTCTTGAAGACGTGCGCGTGCGGCTTCGGCTCCGAGAGCGCTTCGGTCAGCGCGCGTTCGACGGGTTCCGTCCAGAACGCGGGGTCGCCGACCTCGACGCCGGAACGTTCATGGAAGACACGTCCCGGGAAGCGCAGCTCGAGCGACGCGCAGGGGCTGGCGAACCGCGCGACCAGCACGGGCAACGCACCGCGCGCGAACTCCGCCGCGTTCGCGGAGCGAGCCGCGAGCGCGAGGAGCGCGTGCAGGTGGTCCTGGTCGGACGCGGTGCGAGGTTCGGAAGTCGTGGTCATCGGGAAGGGACGGTCGCCGCGGCCTCAGCTCAAGAGGTCGTTGGACTCTCCGAAGAGCGAGGGGGGGAGCTCGATCTGCGCGAAGAACTGCACGCCGACCTCGAACGCGTCTTCGCGCAGGAGGCGACAGCGCAGGCAGCGTCCGAAGACGAGCGGCAGCTTGTGCTCGGTGGTGTCGAACTCGAGGCGATAGACGTCGCCGACACCGAGGGGCAGCGGGAGGATCAGGCGCGTCCCGCCGCGGCTGATGTCCGCGGTGAGGCCCTGAACCTTGAACTCGAGCAGCTGGCTCGAGTTGGCCGGGCGCACGACGACCTTCAGCTTCGTGTCGATGCGCGAGAAGAGCCGCTGGCGCGCGATCTCCTCGCTCTTCTGTCGCTCCAGGGTTTGGAGCAGCTCGGGCTCGAGGTCGCGCGGGCGCGACTCGGCATCGCCGTGGGATTCGAACATGGGGATGGCCTCGGGTGGAGGAGGCGCTGCGTCGGGTGGAGGACGGGGTGGTGGGCCTACGAGTCGATCGGACGCCGGGGTGGTCTGAGTTCAGCGCGGTCGGTTGGATGTCGAAGAGGAACGCTCCCCGGGCTCCTCGCGCGGAGCGAAGACACCGCTCGCCGTGCGCAGGAGGCCGTAGAGGCCCGCGAAGAGGCCGGACTCGCGCGGCGCCTCGCCCTCAGTGGAGGTCGAGGTCTGTGGAGCGGCGCGGCGCTCGGTCGCAGCGATGTCGGTCTCGTCCTCGACTGGAACGAACACCTCGGCGAACGGCTTCTGTGCCGTGTCGATGCGGGTGAGGACGAGCGGATCGGCGACGCGCAGCTCGGAGCTCCCGAGTTCGAGCGGCTCGTCGACGAGTGCGCTCGGGGGGAACTCCACGGGGTGCCCCGCGTCCGGTAGACGGTCCTCGTTCGTCGACCACTCGGACGTCGCGTACGCCATGCGCTCGGCGTTCGCGTGCTCGACCCCATCGATGCCCGTGTCGAGCACGGCGAGGTCGCCTGCGTCGATGCGGGGCAACTCCTCGGCGACGTCCTGAGCGAAGCGCGCGACGTCGACGAGCGCGGCCTGGACGTCGTCCTGCGCGGGCGGCTCCACGGCCTCCGGCGTGACGAGGACGTGGAGCGTGTCGACGGAGGTGTGCTCGCCGTCGCAGACGCGGAGCTGGAAGGTGAGGAGCGTCGGCGTCGTGGCGGCCGGGGCGTCGAACCGCAAGTTGGGGCCGTCGGACTGCAGGCTTCCGACCGGCGGTCCTCCGACTTGGATCCAGGTGTAGTCCAGGTCCGCGCCCTCGACATCCGCGCCGGAGCCTTGCACCAGGACCGAGGATCCGGGGTGGACCGCGACGTCGGAACCGGCGTCCGCGGTCGGCGCGTCGTCGTCAGCGTTCACGGTGATCGTGACGGTGTCGACCGACGTGTTCGTGCCGTCGCTGACCGCGAGTTCGAAGACGATGTCGGAGTTCGCGAGGCCCTCGGGTGCCGTGAACGTCGGCGACGCGGAGTTGGCATCGCTGAGCACGACGGTGGGGCCGCTCACCTGGGTCCAGGTGTAGGTGAGCGCTTCGCCTTCGACGTCCGAGCCCGAACCGCTCAACGTGACGACGTCGAGCTCGTCCACGCTCTGCGCAGGTCCGGCCTCGGCCGTCGGCGCGTCGTTGTCGGCGTGGACGGTGATCGTGACGGTGTCGACCGACGTGTTCGTGCCGTCGCTGACCGCGAGCTCGAACACGATGTCGGAGTTGGCGAGGCCTTCGGGCGCCGTGAACGTCGGCGACGCCGAGTTCGAGTCGCTCAACACGACGGCGGGCCCGCTCACTTGCGTCCACGTGTAGGTGAGCGCTTCGCCTTCGACGTCCGAGCCCGAACCGCTCAACGTGACGACGTCGAGCTCGTCCACGCTCTGCGCAGGTCCGGCTTCGGCCGTTGGCGCGTCGTTGTCGGCGTGGACGGTGATCGTGACGGTGTCGACCGACGTGTTCGTGCCGTCGCTGACCGCGAGCTCGAACACGAGGTCCGAGTTCGCGAGGCCTTCGGGCGCCGTGAACGTCGGCGACGCCGAGTTCGAGTCGCTCAACACGACGGCGGGCCCGCTCACTTGCGTCCACGTGTAGGTGAGCGCTTCGCCTTCGACGTCCGAGCCCGAACCGCTCAACGTGACGACGTCGAGCTCGTCCACGCTCTGCGCAGGTCCGGCTTCGGCCGTTGGCGCGTCGTTGTCGGCGTGGACGGTGATCGTGACGGTGTCGACCGACGTGTTCGTGCCGTCGCTGACCGCGAGTTCGAACACGATGTCCGAGTTGGCGAGTCCTTCCGGCGCCGTGAAGGTGGGCGAGGGCGAGTTCGCGTCGCTCAACACGACGCTGGGCCCGCTGACCTGCGTCCACGTGTACGTGAGCTCTTGGCCCTCGACGTCGAGAGCCTGCACCGCTCAAAGTGACGACATCGAGCTCGTCAACTGACTGCGCGGGTCCCGCCTCGGCCGTCGGCGCGTCGTTGTCGGCGTTGACGGTGATCGTGACGGTGTCGACCGACGTGTTCGTGCCGTCGCTGACCGCGAGCTCGAACACGAGGTCCGAGTTCGCGAGCCTTCGGGTGCCGTGAACGTCGGCGACGCCGCGTTCGCGTCGCTCAACACGACGGTGGGCCCGCTGACTTGCGTCCACGTGTAGGTGAGCGCTTCGCCTTCGACGTCGGGCCCGAACCGCTCAACGTGAAGACATCGCGCTCGTCAACTTACTGCGCGGGTCCCGCCTCGTCGGTCGGAGCATCGTTGTCGGCGTTGACGGTGATCGTGACGGTTTCTACGTACATGTTCGTGCCGTCGCTGACGGCGAGCTCGAACACGATGTCGGAGTTGGCCAGGCCTCCAGGCGCCGTGAACGTCGGCGACGCCGAGTTCGAGTCGCTCAACACGACGGCGGGCCCGCCCACTTGCGTCCACGTGTAGGTGAGCGCTTCGCCTTCGACGTCGGAGCCCGAGCCGCTCAACGTGACGACATCGAGCTCGTCCACGCTCTGCGCAGGTCCGGCCTCGGCCGTCGGCGCGTCGTTGTCGGCGTTGACGGTGATCGTGACGGTGTCGACCGACGTGTTCGTGCCGTCGCTGACCGCGAGTTCGAACACGATGTCCGAGTTGGCGAGTCCTTCGGGGGCCGTGAACGTCGGCGACGCTGCGTTCGCGTCGCTCAACACGACGCTGGGCCCGCTGACTTGCGTCCAGGTGTAGGTGAGCGCCTCGCCTTCGACGTCCGAGCCCGAGCCGCTCAACGTGACGACATCGAGCTCGTCCACGCTCTGCGCAGGTCCGGCTTCGGCCGTCGGCGCGTCGTTGTCGGCGTTGACGGTGATCGTGACGGTGTCGACCGACGTGTTCGTGCCGTCGCTGACCGCGAGTTCGAACACGATGTCCGAGTTGGCGAGTCCTTCCGGCGCCGTGAAGGTGGGCGAGGGCGAGTTCGCGTCGCTCAACACGACGCTGGGCCCGCTGACCTGCGTCCACGTGTACGTGAGCTCTTGGCCCTCGACGTCGGAGCCTGCACCGCTCAAAGTGACGACATCGAGCTCGTCAACTGACTGCGCGGGTCCCGCCTCGGCCGTCGGCGCGTCGTTGTCGGCGTTGACGGTGATCGTGACGGTGTCGACCGACGTGTTCGTGCCGTCGCTGACCGCGAGTTCGAACACGATGTCCGAGTTGGCGAGTCCTTCCGGCGCCGTGAAGGTGGGCGAGGGCGAGTTCGCGTCGCTCAACACGACGCTGGGCCCGCTGACCTGCGTCCACGTGTACGTGAGCTCTTGGCCCTCGACGTCGGAGCCTGCACCGCTCAAAGTGACGACATCGAGCTCGTCAACTGACTGCGCGGGTCCCGCCTCGGCCGTCGGCGCGTCGTTGTCGGCGTTGACGGTGATCGTGACGGTGTCGACCGACGTGTTCGTGCCGTCGCTGACCGCGAGCTCGAACACGAGGTCCGAGTTGGCGAGTCCTTCCGGCGCCGTGAACGTCGGCGACGCGGAGTTGGCATCGCTGAGCACGACGGTGGGGCCGCTCACCTGGGTCCAGGTGTAGGTGAGCGCCTGCCCCTCGACATCGGAGCCTGCACCGCTCAACGTGACGACATCGAGCTCGTCCACGCTCTGCGCCGGGCCCGCCTCGGCAGACGGCGCGTCGTTGTCCGCGTTGACGGTGATCGTGACGGTGTCGACCGACGTGTTCGTGCCGTCGCTGACGGCGAGCTCGAAGACGATGTCCGAGTTCGCGAGGCCTTCGGGCGCCGTGAACGTCGGCGACGCCGAGTTCGAGTCGCTCAACACGACGGCGGGCCCGCTCACTTGCGTCCACGTGTAGGTGAGCGCTTCGCCTTCGACGTCCGAGCCCGAACCGCTCAACGTGACGACGTCGAGCTCGTCCACGCTCTGCGCAGGTCCGGCCTCGGCCGTCGGCGCGTCGTTGTCGGCGTGGACGGTGATCGTGACGGTGTCGACCGACGTGTTCGTGCCGTCGCTGACCGCGAGTTCGAACACGAGGTCCGAGTTGGCGAGTCCTTCGGGGGCCGTGAACGTCGGCGACGCTGCGTTTGCGTCGCTCAAGACGACAGTGGGCCCACCGACCTGCGTCCACGTGTACGTGAGCGCCTGTCCTTCGACATCGGAGCCTGCACCGCTCAACGTCACGACATCGAGCTCGTCGACGCTCTGCGCAGGGCCCGCCTCGGCCGTCGGCGCGTCGTTGTCCGCGTTGACCGTGATCGTGACCGTGTCGACGGACGTGTTCGTGCCGTCGCTGACCGCGAGCTCGAAGACGATGTCGGAGTTGGCCAGGCCTTGGGGCGCCGTGAACGTCGGCGACGCTGCGTTCGCGTCGCTCAAGACGACGGTGGGGCCGCTGACTTGCGTCCAGGCGTACGTGAGCGCCTGGCCCTCGACGTCCGAGCCCGAACCGCTCAACGTCACGACGTCGAGCTCGTCGACGCTCTGCGCGGGTCCCGCCTCGGCCGTCGGCGCGTCGTTGTCGGCGTTGACGGTGATCGTGACGGTGTCGACCGACGTGTTCGTGCCGTCGCTGACCGCGAGCTCGAACACGATGTCGGAGTTGGCGAGGCCTTCGGGCGCCGTGAAGGTGGGCGAGGGCGAGTTCGCGTCGCTCAACACGACGCTGGGCCCGCTGACCTGCGTCCACGTGTACGTGAGCTCTTGGCCCTCGACGTCGGAGCCTGCACCGCTCAAAGTGACGACATCGAGCTCGTCAACTGACTGCGCGGGTCCCGCCTCGGCCGTCGGCGCGTCGTTGTCGGCGTTGACGGTGATCGTGACGGTGTCGACCGACGTGTTCGTGCCGTCGCTGACCGCGAGCTCGAACACGAGGTCCGAGTTCGCGAGGCCTTCGGGTGCCGTGAACGTCGGCGACGCCGCGTTCGCGTCGCTCAACACGACGGTGGGCCCGCTGACTTGCGTCCACGTGTAGGTGAGCGCTTCGCCTTCGACGTCGGAGCCCGAACCGCTCAACGTGACGACATCGAGCTCGTCAACTGACTGCGCGGGTCCCGCCTCGGCGGTCGGAGCATCGTTGTCGGCGTTGACGGTGATCGTGACGGTGTCGACGGACGTGTTCGTGCCGTCGCTGACGGCGAGCTCGAACACGATGTCGGAGTTGGCCAGGCCTTCAGGCGCCGTGAACGTCGGCGACGCCGAGTTCGAGTCGCTCAACACGACGGCGGGCCCGCCCACTTGCGTCCACGTGTAGGTGAGCGCTTCGCCTTCGACGTCGGAGCCCGAGCCGCTCAACGTGACGACATCGAGCTCGTCCACGCTCTGCGCAGGTCCGGCCCTCGGCCGTCGGCGCGTCGTTGTCGGCGTTGACGGTGATCGTGACGGTGTCGACCGACGTGTTCGTGCCGTCGCTGACCGCGAGTTCGAAGACGATGTCCGAGTTCGCGAGGCCTTCGGGCGCCGTGAACGTCGGCGACGCGGAGTTGGCATCGCTGAGCACGACGGTGGGGCCGCTCACCTGGGTCCAGGTGTAGGTGAGCGCCTGCCCCTCGACATCGGAGCCTGCACCGCTCAACGTGACGACATCGAGCTCGTCCACGCTCTGCGCCAGCCCCGCCTCGGCAGACGGCGCGTCGTTGTCCGCGTTGACGGTGATCGTGACGGTGTCGACCGACGTGTTCGTGCCGTCGCTGACCGCGGAGTTCGAACACGATGTCCGAGTTAGCGAGTCCTTCCGGCGCCGTGAAGGTGGGCGAGGGCGAGTTCGCGTCGCTCAACACGACGCTGGGCCCGCTGACCTGCGTCCACGTGTACGTGAGCTCTTGGCCCTCGACGTCGGAGCCTGCACCGCTCAAAGTGACGACATCGAGCTCGTCAACTGACTGCGCGGGTCCCGCCTCGGCCGTCGGCGCGTCGTTGTCGGCGTTGACGGTGATCGTGACCGTCTCGACAGACGTGTTCGTGCCGTCGCTGACCGCGAGCTCGAACACGATGTCGGAGTTGGCGAGGCCTTCGGGCGCCGTGAAGGTGGGCGAGGGCGAGTTCGCGTCGCTCAACACGACGCTGGGCCCGCTGACCTGCGTCCACGTGTACGTGAGCTCTGGCCCTCGACGTCGGAGCCTGCACCGCTCAAAGTGACGACATCGAGCTCGTCAACTGACTGCGCGGGTCCCGCCTCGGCCGTCGGCGCGTCGTTGTCGGCGTTGACGGTGATCGTGACGGTGTCGACCGACGTGTTCGTGCCGTCGCTGACCGCGAGCTCGAACACGAGGTCCGAGTTCGCGAGGCCTTCGGGTGCCGTGAACGTCGGCGCCGCCGCGTTCGCGTCGCTGAGCACGACGGTGGGGCCGCTGACCTGCGTCCACGTGTACGTGAGCGATTGGCCTTCGACGTCTGAGCCTGCACCGCTCAACGTGACGACGTCGAGCTCGTCAACTGACTGCGCGGGTCCCGCCTCGGCCGTCGGAGCATCGTTGTCCGCGTGGACCGTGATCGTGACGGTGTCGATCGACGTATTGGTGCCGTCGCTGACCGCGAGCTCGAAGACGATGTCCGAGTTGGCGAGGCCCTCGGGCGCCGTGAACGTCGGCGACGCTGCGTTGGCATCGCTAAGGACGACAGTGGGTCCGCTAACCTGCGTCCACGTGTACGTGAGCGCCTGGCCTTCGACGTCGGAGCCGGCACCGCTCAGGGTCACGACATCGAGCTCATCGACGCTCTGCGCAGGTCCGGCCTCGGCGGTCGGCGCGTCATCGTCCGCGTTGACGGTGACCGCGACCGTATCGCTCCCCGTGAGCGAGCCGTCGCTGACCGTGAGGCGGAACACGACCTCTGTGTTCACGAGCCCCTCCGGCGCCGTGAACGTGGGCGTGGCCGAGTTCGGATCGCTGAGGACGACGCTCGGCCCGCTCACCTGCGTCCACGCGTAGGTCACCGTGCCGCCCTCCGGATCCTGGCCGGAGCCCGCGAGCTGCACGAGCGCCCCCTCGTCGACGGTCTGCGGAACGCCGGCCTCGACCGTCGGATCGAGGTCGTCGAGGTCGCGCGTCGTGTCGCTGAAGACGACCGACTCCATGTTCGAGTAGGCGATCTGGAACGACCCCGCGCCGTCCGGCAGCGTGATCGTCATGCGTTGAGTCGATGGGTCGATGTCGACGGCCGAACGGGCGTAGCTCGACAGGTCGATCACGTTGCTGCCGCCCGCGCCATCGATCGTGTAGGTGGCGCCCGGCGTGGCGTTGGCGAAGGCGAAAGTGTCATCGTGCGCGGACCCGACGACGCCTTCGAGGCCGCTCAGCGTGTCGGTGCCGGCCCCGACCGTGTTCTGCGCGACGGTGCTCGTGAGGTCGACACGCACGCCGCTGGTCGCGTCCGAGTAGGAGACGGTGTCCGTGCCCGATGCGCCCTGGAGGACGTCGTCGCCCGCTCCACCGCGCAGCACGTCGTTGCCTGCTCCGCCGAAGAGCCGGTCGTTGCCCGCGCCGCCCTCGAGAACGTCGTTTCCGCCGCTCGACCAGAGGACGTCGTTGCCGGCTCCACCGACGAGCGTGACGTCGCCGTAGGCGAAGCGGTTCGACGTGAGGTCGATCACGTCATTGCCGTCCCCCGAATCGATGCGTTCGACGTTCGTGATGCGCGCGGACGCGCTGCCATCGTCGAGGAAGAACGCATCGTTCCCGCTCGTGCCGAGGAGCGTGTCGTCGCCCGCACCGCCATCGAAGTTGTCCGTGAAGCCGCCGTAGCCGGAGATCGACGCGGTCTCGGCGGTGCCCGACGCGCCCGGACTGCCCGCGTTCCACGCGCTCCCCGACCACGTCATGTCGTGGCTGCCTTGCAGCACGTCGTCGCCCGCGCCGCCCGACAAGACGTCGGCGCCCGCGCCAGCGATCAGGAGGTCGGCGCCGTCGCCGCCGGAGAGCGTGTCGTTGCCGGCGCCGCCGGTGAGCGTGTCCGCGCCGGCGTTGCCGGTCAGCACGTTCGCGTTCGCGTCGCCCGTGAGCTGGTCGTCGCCCGCGCCGCCGGTGACGTTCTCGACGCCGCTCAGCGTGTCGACGCCCGCGCCGTACGTGTCCTGGGCGGCTGCACTCGAGAGGTCGACGCGGATCGAGGTCCCACTCGCGGAGTAGTCGGCGGTGTCGGTCCCAGTGCCACCAATCAGCGTGTCGTTGCCGCTCCCACCGACGAGACGGTCGTTGCCGTCGCCGCCTTCGAGGACGTCGTTCCCCCCAGCACCGTCGAGCACGTCGTCGCCCGCGAGCCCCTGGAGGTTGTCGTTCTGATCCTCCCCAGAGAGCGTGTCGGCGCTCGCGGTGCCCTGCGTCACCGAGGGCTCCACGAGGATGGTGACCGTGTCCACGGCGGTGTGCGTCCCGTCGCTCACGCTCAGCTGGAAGGTCAGCGTCGTGCTGCTCGTGACGTCGGGGGCCGAGAAGGAGGGCGCCGCGGCCGCGGCATCCGAGAGCACGACCGCGGGGCCAGCGGTCTGCACCCACGCGTAGGTGAGCGTCTGTCCTTCCGGGTCGGTCGCGGTCGGAGCGAGCGTGACCACGGCCGTGTCCGACACGGATTGCGCAGGGCCCGCGTCGACCGTCGGGGCGTCGTTGTCCGCGTTCACGGTGATCGTGACGGTGTCGACCGACGTGTTCGTGCCGTCGCTGACCGCGAACTCGAACACGATGTCCGAGTTCGTGAGGCCTTCGGGTGCCGTGAATGTCGGCGACGCCGCGTTCGCGTCGCTCAACACGACGGTCGGCCCGCTGACCTGCGTCCAGGTGTACGTGAGCGCCTGACCTTCGACGTCGGAGCCCGAACCGCTCAACGTCACGACTTCGAGCTCGTCCACGCTCTGCGCCAGCCCCGCTTCGGCCGTCGGCGCGTCGTTGTCGGCGTTGACCGTGATCGTGACGGTGTCGACCGACGTGTTCGTGCCATCGCTGACGGCGAGCTCGAAGACGATGTCTGAGTTGGCAAGGCCCTCTGGCGCCGTAAACGTCGGCGCGGCCGCGTTCGCGTCGCTGAGCACGACGCTCGGGCCCGAGACCTGCGTCCACGTGTAGGTGAGCGCCTGACCCTCGACATCCGAGCCCGTTCCACCGAGCGTGACGACGTCGAGCTCGCCCACGCTCTGCGCCGGTCCCGCTTCAGCGATCGGCGCGTCGTTGTCGGCGTTGACGGTGATCGTGACGGTGTCGACGGACGTGTTCGTGCCGTCGCTGACGGCGAGCTCGAAGACGATGTCCGAGTTCGCGAGGCCCTCAGGCGCCGTGAACGTCGGCGACGCCGCGTTCGCGTCGCTCAACACGACGCTGGGCCCGCTGACCTGCGTCCACGTGTACGTGAGCGCTTCGCCTTCGTCGGAGCCCGAACCGCTCAACGTGACGACATCGAGCTCGTCCACGCTCTGCGCAGGTCCGGCTTCCGCCGTCGGCGCGTCGTTGTCGGCGTTGACGGTGATCGTGACGGTGTCGACCGACGTGTTCGTCCCGTCGCTGACCGCGAGCTCGAACACGATGTCCGAGTTCACGAGCCCTTCCGGCGCGGTGAAGGTCGGCGCGGCCGAGTGCGCGTCGACGAGCGCGACGGCCGGTCCGCTCATCTGTGTCCACGTGTAGGTGAGCGCCCCTCCTTCTGGGTCCGTTCCGAGGCCGCCGAGCGCGACGGTCTGGCCCTCCGTGACGCTCTGCATGGGCCCAGCGTCGGCCGACGGTGCGTCGTCGTTCGCTTGGACGGTGATCGTCACCGAGTCGACCGACGTCGTCGTGCCGTCGGAGACGGCGAGCTCGAACACGAGGTCCGTGTTCGCAAGTTCGTCCGGCGCGGTGAAGGTGGGGGCTGCGGCATGCGCGTCGCTCAGCACGACCGCCGGTCCGCTCACCTGCGTCCAGGTGAACGTGAGAGCGCCGTTCTCGGGATCCGAGCCCGAGCCCGCGAGCGTGACCAGCGCGTTCTCCTCGACCGTCTGCGCCGGTCCCGCCTGCGCCGTCGGCGCGTCGTCGTCGGCGGCGAGCGCGACCTCGACCGTGCTCGTCACGGTGTTCGTTCCGTCCGACACGGCGAGTTGGAACGTGAGCGTCGCGTTCGCGACCTGCTCGGGCGCCGTGAAGGTCGCGCTGGCCGAGTTCGCGTCTGCCAGCGCGACGGCCGGACCTCCGACCTGCGTCCATTGATACGTGAGCGGTTCGCCCTCGGGGTCGGTGGCGGAGCCCGCCAGCGTGACCTGGTCGCCTTCGTCGACGGACGCCGGCGCCGTGACGTCCACGACCGGCGGATCGCTCGCGTACGACCACGCGCCGGTCGTCCCGTCGTAGTGGAGCTCTCGCGCGTACGAGAACGTGCGCGTCGTGTCCTCGATCCCGTCGACGATGCGCACGGTGCCCTGCACGGCCCCGGTGTGGAGGAGCCCGGTGTAGCCGCCGGGCGCGGAGAGCGTCCCGAGGTCGCCGCCGATTTCGAAATCGCTCGTCGACGCTCCGGCCACGTCGATCGTGCCGATGTTGCCGGCGACCAGGACGTCGCCGGTGAGGCTGCCCTCGACGTCGAGGGAGCCGACATCGCCGCCCACGACGAGCGGAGCCGCCACGCTGCCGCTCACGCGCAACTCGCCGAGGTCGCCGTCGACGGTGATCGGGCCGCAGGCGCTCGTGCTGTGTCCGCCCTCGTCGCTGACGACGAGGCTCGCGACGTCACCATGCGCGAGGACGGACCCCGTGATGCCGAGCTGTCCGAGGGTGACAGCGCCGGCGTTCGCGCCGAGCGTCACGGCGCCGTCGACGAGTCCATTGACGCACACGGTGGTCGCCGCGCCGTCGAGTAGGAGTGCGCCGGAGCTCCCGATCCCTCCCGTGAGTTCCACGAGCCCGGTGGTGCCCGCGATGTGGAGCGCGCCGTCGAGCGTCTCCGGTGCGCGTAGGGTCGTCAGGTTCCCGCCGACCTCGAGGGTGCCCGCGAACGGACGCTCCCCGTGGAACGCGATCGAACTCGCGTCGCCTTCGACGCGCAGGACCCCGCCCGCCGCGAGCCCGTCGAGTTCGAGGCTCGGCAGGTCACCCTGCACGACGACGGACCCGCCGGTGCCGACGATCCCATCGAGGATCAGGTGGGACGCCGAGTCCACCGTAAAGGAGCCCGTGACGTCGCCGCCGAAGGTGAGCTCGGTGACCGCGGCCTGCACGTCCATCCCAGACGACAGGCCCCCGTCGATGACAAGCGCAGCGACGGTCCCGTGCTCCCCGTCGACGGTCAGGCGGGTGAGTTCGGCACCCGCCGCCACGTGGATCGAGCCGAGGTCGACGTTGCTCTCGATCGCACCGAGGGCGCCGGTGACGGTGAGGCCCGTCACGTCGAGGTCCGAGCCCGATCGATCCTCGATCCGCAGGACCGTCGTGCCGTCGGTGCCCGACTGGCCCGTGAGCGACACCGTGCCGGTGTCGAAGTCGTAGCCGAGCGTCACCGACCCCGCGCCAGTGAGCGCGACGGAGAAGAGCTCGTCCCCCGCGAGCACGGTGTGCGTGCCGGCGGTCTGGGTCCAGGTCGTGTCCGCATGGAGCACGTCGATCGTGCCGTCCGCCGTCTCGATCGCGTCGAGGCCGTCGAACTCGACGACGAACGCCCCGCCGCCATCGAGCGCGACGGTCACACTCGTCCCGGTGGGCGAGAAGGTGAGGTCCTCGAGCGCGAATGCGCCGAGATCGAGCGTGTCGTCGCCCGCGCCGCCGTGGAACTCGTACGTGGCGCCAGCGACCGGTTGGGAGAGACCGAACGTGTCGTCGTACGCGCTCCCGATCGCGCCTTCGATGTCCGACAGCGTGTCCGTGCCCGCGCCGTGCGTGTCCTGCGCGCTCGTGTTCGTCACGTCGACGGTCACCGCCGCGGGAGCGTCCGAGTAGTCGGCGAGATCGCGCCCGGCGCCGCCGAGGAGCAGGTCGTCGCCGGGACCGCCGCGCAAGACGTCGTCGCCGTCGCCGGCGTCGATCACGTCGTTGCCGACGCCGGAGTTCAGCGTGTCGTTGCCTGGCGTGGACGACAACACGTCGTCGCCGCTCGTGCCGTACGTGACGCGCGGCTCGACTTGGATCGTGACCGTGTCGACCGAGGTCGTCGAACCGTCGGAGACCGCGAGCTGGAACACCAGCGTCGCGCTCGCCGTGAGGTCGGGCGGCGTGAAGGTGGGCGACGTGCTCGTCGCGTCGGAAAGCGCGACGGTCGGGCCGGAGAGCTGCGTCCACGCGTACGTCAGCGGCGCGCTTTCGGGATCGGTCGCCGCGCCCGCGAGCGTCACGACCTCGTCCTCGAAGACGGACTGCGCGGGCCCCGCGTCCGCGGACGGCGTATCGTCGTCCGCGTTGACGAGGATCGTGACCGTGTCCACCGCTGTGTTCGTTCCGTCGGAAACGGACAGCTGGAAGACGAGCTCCGTGTTCGCCACGAGGTCCGGGGCCGTGAACGTGGGGGAGGCCGAGCTTGCGTCGCTCAGCGCGACGACCGGTCCGCCGATCTGCGTCCACGCGTAGGTCAGCACGGCGCCCTCGGGATCCGAGCCCGCGCCGCCCAGCGTCACGAGCTCGTTCTCGTCGACGGACTGCGGCGAACCGGCCTCGGCCGTCGGCGCGTCGTCGTCCGCGTTCACGGTGATCGTCACGGTGTCGACGGACGTGTTCGTGCCGTCGCTCACCGAGAGCTGGAGCATGACGTCCGTGTTCGCGACACCCTCTGGCGCCGTGAACGTCGGCGTCGCCGTGTGCACGTCGCTCAGGACCACCGTCGGGCCGGCGATCTGCGTCCAGGTGTAGGTCAGCGCTGCGCCCTCGGGGTCCGTGCCCGAGCCCGCGAGGACGACGAGGGCACCCTCGGCTGCGGACTGCGCCGAGCCGGCTTCTGCCGTCGGCGCGTCGTTCGAGGCCGAGACCGAGATCGTGACCGTGTCCACGGAGGTCTGCGTCCCATCGCTCACCGCGAGCTCGAACGTCAGGTTCGAATTCACGAGCCCTTGCGGGGCCGTGAAGGTCGGCGCTGCGGCGTGCGCGTCGCTGAGCACCACGGTCGGGCCGCTCGTCTGGGTCCACGTGTACGTGAGCGCCTGCCCCTCGGGGTCGACGCCAGAGCCCGAGAGCGCGACGGTTTCGCCTTCGAGGACCGCTTGCGCCGGTCCGGCCTCCGCCGTGGGCGCGTCGTCGTCCGCGTTCACGGTGATCGTCACCGTGTCGACGGAAGTGTTCGTTCCGTCGCTGACGGCGAGCTGGAACACCACGGCGGAGTTCACGACGCCTTGCGGCGCGGTGAACGTCGGCGTCGCGGAGTGTGCTTCGCTCAGGACGACGGTGGGGCCGCTCGTCTGCGTCCACGTGTACGTAAGCGCGCGGCTCTCCGGGTCGGTCCCCGAACCGCTGAGAGCGACCACGGTGCCCTCGTCGACCACCTGCGCCGGACCGGCCTCCGCCGTGGGGGCGTCGTCGTCCGCGTTGACCGTGATCGTGACCACGTCCGAGGCCGTGAGCGCGCCGTCCGAAACGACGAGCTGCAGCACGATGGAGCTGTTCGCGACACCCTCCGGGGCGGTGAAGCTGGGCGCGGCCGAGGTCGCGTTGCTCAGCACGACCGTCGGGCCGGAGACCTGCGTCCACTGGTAGGTGAGTGGATCGCCGTCGGGGTCCGTCCCCGAGCCCGACAGGGTCACGGTCTGTCCCTCCGCGACGGTCTGCGCCGAGCAGGCCGACGCCGTCGGGGCATCGGGGTCCGCGTTCACGGTGATCGTCACGGTGTCGAGGCTCGTGTTCGTGCCGTCGCTCGCGGCGAGCTGGAACACGAGCGTCGCGTTGCTCTGTCCCTGCGGGGCCGAGAACGTCGGGCTCGCGGCGTGCACGTCGCTCAACACCACGGGCGTGCCCGCGATCTGCGTCCACGTGTACGTGATCCCCTGCCCCTCGGGGTCCGTGGCGGAGCCACCGAGCGTCACAGGTTCGCCTTCGTTCACGAGCTGCGGCGAGCCCGCGTCGACGGTTGGCGCGTCGTCGTTCGCCTCGATCGTGATCGTGACCGTGTCGATCGTGGTCGTGAACCCATCGGAGACCGCGAGCTGGAAGCGCACGTCCGTGTTCGCGACGCCCTCCGGCGCGGCGAAGGTCGGGTTGGGGCCGATCGTGCTCGAGAGCTGGACCGTCGGCCCGGAGAGTTGCGTCCACGTGTACGTGAGCGCGGCGCCCTCGGGATCGCTCGCGCTGCCGGCGAGGACGACGGTCGCGCCCTCCGCGACGCTCTGGTCCGAGCCCGCGTCGACGATGGGAGCGTCGTTCTGCGCGTTGACGAGCACGGTGACCGTGTCCGTCGTCGTCGAGTGCCCGTCGGAGACGGAGAGCTCGAAGACGATCTCCGTGTTCGAGACGCCCTGCGGTGAGGTGAACGTCGGCGTCGCCGAGTGCGCGTCGCTGAGCACGACGGACGGGCCCGACACCTGCGTCCACGAGTAGCTCAGGGTCGCCCCCTCGGGATCGTGGCTCTGGGTGGCGTCGAGGGCGACCGTGGCGGCCTCGGAGACGAGCTGGTTCGCGCCCGCATCCGCCTCCGGCGGGAAGTCGGTCGCGTCGATGCTGCCGTCGCTGAAGACGATCGTCGTGACGTTCGTGTACTCGATCGTGAAGGTCTGTCCGGAGCCGAGCGTCAGCGAGAGCGTCAAGTGCCCAGCGCCCTGCGTGAGGTCCGCCTGCGCGAGGGAGAACTGCGAGAGGTCGATCGTGTTCGTCCCCGCGCCGCCGTCGACGGTGTACGTCGCGCCCGCGACCGGGTTCGCGAAGACGAACGTGTCGTCGCCCGTGCTTCCCTGAACGCCCTCGAAACCGGAGAGCGTGTCCACGCCGGCGCCGACCGTGTCCTGCGCCGCCGTGCTCGTGAGGTCGACGCGCACGCCGCTCGCCGAGCCCGAGTAGCTCACGGTGTCCGTGCCGAGACCGCCGCTGAGCGTGTCGTTGCCTTCGCCGCCTTCGAGCCGGTCGTCGCCGGTCCCGCCCGTGAGGACGTTCGCGTTCGCATCGCCGACGAGCGTGTCTGAGTGCGCGGAGCCCGTGACGTTCTCCATCCCGCTCAGCGTGTCGGTGCCGGCGCCGACGGTGTCCTGCGCGCTTGTGAGCGCGAGGTTGACCGTCACGCCAGAGCCGGCGTCGGAGTAGTCGGCCGTGTCCGTGCCCGCGCCGCCTACCAGCGTGTCGTTGCCCGTGCCGCCGCGCAGCGTGTCGTTGCCCGCGTCGCCGCTCAACGTGTCGCTGCCCGCGCCGCCGATCAGGACGTTGTTCGCCGTACTGCCGGTCAGCGTGTCGGCGGAGCTCGATCCGGTCAGGTTCTCGATCGTCGTGAGCGTGTCCGTACCCGCGCCGCCGGTGTTCTGCGACGTGGTGACGGCGAGGCTGACGCTGATGCCGGACGCGGCGTCGGAGTAGTCGGCCGTGTCGACGCCGGAGCCGCCCGTGAGCGTGTCGTTGCCCGCGCCGCCGCGCAGGGTGTCGTTGCCCGACCCGCCGCTCAGCATGTTGTTGCCCGAATCGCCGGTCAGGGTGTCGGCGCCGGTGCCCCCGGTGACGTTCTCGATCCCCGACAGCGTGTCCGTCCCTGCCCCGACGGTGTTCTGCGCCGTGGTCACGGAGAGGTCGACCACGACGCTGGCCTTCATGTCGCTGTAGTCGGCCGTGTCCGTCCCCGAGCCGCCGACCAGCGTGTCGTCGCCCGCGCCGCCGCGCAGCGTGTCGTTGCCGGACTCCCCGGACAGGACGTCGTTCCCTGCGCCGCCGACGAGGCGGTTCGCGGCCGAGTCGCCGGTCAGCGTGTCCGCCCAGGCCGTCCCCGTGACGTACTCGAAGTTCCGAATCGTGTCGGTTCCGCCGCCGCCGGTGTTCTGGGCGTTGTTCGTGCCCAGGTCGACCGTGACGCCGCTCGTCACGTCGGTGTAGTCGAGGGTGTCCGTGCCCGACCCGCCGTCGAGCACGTCGTCGCCGAGTCCGCCGCGCACGACGTCGTTCCCGCCCCCGGCTGTGATCGTGTCGTTGCCCGCGCCGCCGTAGAGCGTGTTCGCGCCCGACGTGCCCGTGAGCGTGTCGTTGCCCGTCCCGGCGTACACGCTCTCGATGCCCGAGAGCGTGTCCGTGCCGCCCGCGCCCGTGTTCTGCGCGCCGGAGCTCGTCAGGTCGACGGTGATGCTCCCCGTCATGTCGCGGTAGTCGGCCGTGTCCGTGCCCGCTCCGCCGATCAACGTGTCGTCGCCGAGCCCGCCCTTGAGGACGTCGTTGCCCGCGTTGCCGGTGAGCACGTTGTTCCCCGCGTCGCCCGTGAGCGTGTCCGAGTTCGTGCCGCCCGACACGTTCTCGACGCCCGTGAACGTGTCCGTGCCGTCCCCGGTGACCTGCGCCGTCGTCACGGACAGATTGACGGTGATCTTGGCCGTGTTCGCGGAGAAGTCCGCGGTGTCCGTGCCCGCGCCGCCGACGAAGGCGTCGTTCCCAGCTCCTCCGACGAGCGTGTCGTTGCCGGCCCCGCCGTCGAGCGTGTCGTTCCCGAGCCCGCCCGAAAGGAGGTCGTTCCCGTCCTCGCCGAAGAGCGCGTCGTTTCCGTCACCGCCGGTGAGCGCGTCATTGCCGAGCCCGCCGTAGAGCGTGTCATTTCCCGCTCCGGCGTCCGCCGTGTCGTCGGCGGAGTCCCCCGTGAACAGGTCGTCGCCCGCCGTCGGACCCGCGATCGCCGCGAGCGTGGCCGCGTCGGTCCACGTGGCCGACATCAAGATGCGAGCTTCGAGACTCTCGACTCCGAGCGGGGCGCGCGGCGTGGGGGCCGACTCCGCAGGCGGCGGAGCACCCTTGCCGCCCGGCGTCGTGCGAGCTGCGTCGGACGTCGATGGCGTGTCGAGCGGGCGCGCGGGGAGCGGCGCGGGGACGTCGGGGAGATCGTCGTGAGCCATGGAGCTCGGCCTCGGGACCGCGCGGCCGGAGCGCGTGGAGGGGGTGGATCAGGGTGCGAGCCGCACCCGGCAGCGCAGGCCGGTGGGCAGCGCGAGGTTGGGGTTCGGCAACTCGAGGCGCGTGACGAAGGTCGCGCTGGCGGTGTCGATCGAACGCGAGACCGCGGTGACGCGGGCTTCGCGCCAACGCCCCGGTTCGCTCTCGGCCTCGACGTCGGCACGATCGCCCACGTGGAGGTCGCTCCAGAGACGCAGCGGCAGTGTCACCTCGACGCGCAAGGGATCGAGCGCGGCGATCCGCACGATCGCCGGTTGCGAGCGGCCGACGTACTCGCCCGCCGCGAGCAAACGCTCGACGACGACGCCCGCGATCGGAGCGACGACCGTGTCGCGTTCGAGTTCGAGGAGCGCGCGATCGCGCTCGAGCGCGGCGAGCCGGTGCTTCTCCGCAGCCGCGAGCAAGTCGACCTCGGCGAGCCGGCGGCGCTGCGCGAAGTCGTCGCGCTCGGATTCGGGGAGGAGCTTCTCGTCGTAGAGCGCGGCGCGGCGCGCGACTCGCTCGTCGATGTCGGCGATCGTCGCCCGGGCCCGTGCTTCGTCCGCCGTCGACGCGAGGCGCTCCTCGGCGAGTGCGAGGGCGAGCGCGTCGACGCGCGGATCGAGCCGCGCGACGGGATCACCGGCCGCGACCACCGCCCCGACGTCGAGCGCGACATCGATCAGGATGCCGTCCTTGGACGCAGCGACGAGCACGCTGTTGGACGGACCGACACGACCGTCGAAGGTGTCCGTCTGCGCGTCGTGTTGAGGCGTGGCCGCTTGGGTGGAGAAGTGCGTGGAGTGGGGAAGGAGGCACAGCGGAACGACGAGCGTTCCGGCGCACAGCCAGAGCTTCAT
The DNA here is from genome assembly GCA_016714045.1 of Planctomycetota bacterium. GTDB lineage: Bacteria > Planctomycetota > UBA1135 > UBA1135 > JADJNY01. The sequence continues at coordinate 359,136 of JADJNY010000007.1, forward strand.
GGGACCGTCCTGGGGTGGAGCCGGGCGGGACCTTCCCGCTTTCGGTCCCAGGAGGAGCGCGTCTGTAGCCGACCTCGCAAACGGCGCGGGCGCGTCCGCCCTCGACCCGTTCCGTCCGGCGTCGGTGGCCCGGCCGAGAGGCTCGTCCCGCCGCGACTGCAATGCGCGCTCTGGCTGGACTCGCTGCGTGGTCGCAGGACCGCGGGGCGCCCCCGTCGCTCACCTCGGTCGTCCGCCGCCCATCGGACTCCCGCTGGACGCCATGACAGCGGGGACCAGAAGCCGCGTGCCCGCCCCGCGTGTTGGCACGGGAAAAAAAGACCGCCCGCGCAGGGCCTAGGCCCCGGCGCAGGCGGTGATGGTGGAGGATAGGGGGCTCGAACCCCTGGCCTCGACAATGCCATTGTCGCGCTCTACCAACTGAGCTAATCCCCCGCGTTGTCCGCGTCGGACGCGCCCCGCGCGTCCTCGGCGCCCCGCGCTCGACGGATCATCGTCGACCGCAAGGGGCCAGGAAGGATGCCCGCGGCCCCGAGCCGAGTCAACCTCGGCGCGCCGGGAATCCCCGGGGGGACGAGGCCGGAGCTCGCTGGGCACGGAGCTCTCGCGCGGCGGTTCGCCCGTGTCCCGTCGCGCGGATCGAGCGCGAGCGTTCCGAGGCGACCGCGCGGACCTCGTTCGACGCCGCCGTCGGCGCGTGGCGGCGCCGACGCCCGCATGGCCGCGCGCGGCGCGAGACCCTAGGATCTCGCCCTCTCATCCGCCCGAACGAGGCCCGAGGACCCGAGTGAAGCACCCGTACGACGCCCGCGCCATCGAGACGAAATGGCAGCGCCACTGGAAGGACTCGAACGCCTTCCGCGCGCCGAACCCCGGCGAGCCGGGCTTCGACCCGAACGCGCCCAAGTTCTACGTCCTCGACATGTTCCCGTACCCGTCGGGGTCGGGGCTGCACGTCGGACACGCGCTCGGGTACGTCGGCACGGACGTGATCGCGCGCAGGAAGCGCATGAACGGCTTCAACGTGCTGCACCCGATGGGCTGGGACGCCTTCGGCCTGCCGGCCGAGCAGTACGCGCTCCAGACCGGCAAGCACCCGCGCGAGACGACCGCGGAGAACACGGCGAACTTCAAGCGGCAACTCGAGCTGATCGGGCTCTCGTACGACTGGTCGCGCGAGGTCGACACGAGCGATCCGACCTACTACCGCTGGACGCAGTGGCTCTTCCTGAAACTGCACGAGCGCGGGCTCGCGTACCAGGCCGAGGTGCCCGTGTGGTGGTGCGAGGAGCTGAAGACCGTCCTCGCGAACGAGGAAGTGATCAACGGGCGCAGCGAGCGCGGCAACTTCCCGTGCGTGCGGCGTCCGCTGAAGCAGTGGATGCTCAAGATCACCGCCTACGCCGAGCGGCTGATCGTCGATCTCGACCTGATCGACTGGCCCGAGTCGATCAAGATCCAACAGCGCGAGTGGATCGGCCGCTCCGAAGGGGCCGAAATCCGCTTCGCGATCGAGGGCGCGTCGAAGGCGGAGAGCACCGTCTTCACGACGCGGCCCGACACGCTGTGGGGCGCCACGTTCCTGGTGCTCGCGCCCGAGCACGCGCTCGTCCAGGCGATCACGACGCCGGCTCAGCGCGCGGCGGTCGACGCGTACAAGGCCGCGGCCGCGGCGAAGTCCGAACTCGAGCGCGGCGACGCCTCGAAGACGAAGACCGGCGTCTTCACCGGCGCGTACGCGCACAACCCGGCGTTCGAGGCCGGTGATCCGAAGGGCCGCGTGCCCGTGTGGATCGCCGACTACGTGCTCGCCGGCTACGGCACGGGCGCCATCATGTGCGTGCCCGGGCACGACGAGCGCGACCACGAGTTCGCGAAGACGTTCGGCCTCGAGATCCGCGAGGTCGTGAAGCCGCCCAAGGGCGCGAAGGGCCTCGCCGACGGCGTGTGCTTCACCGAGCACGGCACGGCCGTGAACTCGGGCCCCATCGACGGCCTCGCCACGCCGGAAGCGAAGGCGAAGGCGATCGAGTGGCTCGTCGCGCGCGGCCTCGGGAAGGCGCGCGTCACGTACAAGCTCCGCGACTGGCTCTTCTCGCGGCAGCGCTACTGGGGCGAGCCGTTCCCGCTCCTGCACGTGGAGGGCGGCGCGATCGTGCCGGTGCCCGAGGACGCGCTCCCCGTGCTCCTGCCCGAGATGCGCGACTTCAAGCCGTCGCCCGACGGCTCCGCGCCGCTCGCGCGTGCGAAGGAGTGGGTGACCACGATCGACCCGCGCACGGGGAAGCCCGCGCGGCGCGACACGGACACGATGCCCGGCTGGGCGGGTTCGTGCTGGTACTGGTTGCGCTTCATGGACACGCGCAACGACCGCGCGCCGTTCTCGAAGGAAGCGGAGCGCTACTGGGGCCCGGTCGACCTCTACGTCGGCGGCGCGGCGCACGCGGTGATGCACCTCCTCTACGCGCGCTTCTGGCACAAGGTCTTCTTCGACGCGGGCCTCGTGTCGACGCCGGAGCCCTTCCAGAAGCTCTTCAACCAGGGCATGGTCGAGGCCTTCGCCTACGAGGACGCGACGGGTCGCCTCGTCGCGTCGGACGAGGTCGAGGCGCGCGGTGCCTCCTACGTGCAGCGCACGAGCGGCGCCGAGCTCAAGCAGATCGTCACGAAGATGGCGAAGTCGCTGAAGAACGTCGTCAACCCCGACGACATGATCGAGGAGCACGGCGCGGACACGTTCCGGCTGTACGAGATGTTCATGGGGCCGCTGGCCGATTCGAAGCCGTGGAACACGCGCGACATCCCCGGATGTCGGCGGTTCGTCGAGCGCGTATGGCGCCTCTTCGTCGACGCGGACGCGGACGCGCCGATCCGGCCGCAGTTCGCGAGGGGTGCGAAGGAGCCTGCGCTGGAGGGGGCCACGCTCGCGCTCGAACGCGGCGTGCACCGCCTCGTCGCGCGCGCGGACGACTCGTTCACGCACTTCAACTTGAACACCGCGATCGCGGCGATGATGACCTTCCTGAACGACGCGACGAAGACGCCGGAGGCGCTGACGCGCTCACAGGCCCTGCGCTTCGTCCAGGTGCTGGCACCCTTCGCGCCGCACATGGCGGAGGAGCTCTGGCAGCGGATGGGGGCTCCCGGCGAGGTCGCGAAGAGCGCCTGGCCGCGGCCCGATCCCGCGTACCTCGTCGACGACGAGATCGAGATCCCAGTCCAGGTCAACGGCAAGCACCGCGCGACGGTCAAGGTGCCGAAGGACGCGGAAGGCCCCGCGATCGAAGCCGCGGCGCGCGCCGGCGCGGCCGTGCACCTCGAGGGCAAGGAGGTCGTCAAGGTCGTCGTCGTGCCCAAACGCCTCGTCAACTTCGTCGTCCGCTGACGCGTAACACGCCGGCCTCCGGACGCGTAGCGCGGCCGGGGGCCGCGTGCGTCCCATCGGGAACGGAGCCGCACACGGCAGGAGCGTGCGAGCTCCGTCCCCGCGCTGCGCCTCGCAACGCAGCCGCGATCGCGGTGGAAATGCCGCTACCTCGCTCGCGCACTGCGCGCCCCCTCATCGCATCCCGAGAGAAGAACCCCATGAAGACCCTGTTCACCGCCCTCGTCCTCGCCGCGACCCTGCCCGCCTGCATCATCGTCGTCTCCGACGACGGCCTCGACACGTGGAACGGTCGCGCGCTCTCGTCCACGCCGACGCGGACCGAGGTGCGCGCCACTGCCGATTTCCACGCGCTCGAGTTGCACGGCAGCGGCCGCGTCGAAGTGCGGGTCGGCGAAGCGCAGAGCGTCGTCGTCACCGCGGAGGAGGCGCTGCTCCCGTTCCTGAAGACCGAGGTCCGCGACGGCACGCTCGTCCTCGACCGCGCACCCGGCGCGCCGAGCACGCGGCGCACGGTGCAGTACACGGTGACGGTCCCGAAGCTCGATGCGGCCGCGCTGCTCGGCAGCGGCGACGTGCGCGTGTCGAACGCCCAGGGGCCGTCCTTCCGCGCGGCGATCAGCGGCTCCGGCAACCTCTCGGCCTCGGGTTCCGCCGACGAGCTCGTCGTCGAGCTCGACGGCTCCGGGGACGCCCACCTCTCCCAGCTCGCCGCGAAGAACGCCAAGGTGCGCCTCGCGGGGAGCGGGGACGTCCACGTCGCGCCGATCGAAGCGCTCGACGTGCAGCTCACCGGCTCGGGCGACGTGCACTACCGCGGCTCGCCGCGCGTCGTGCAGTCCGTGCACGGTTCGGGCGACGTCCGCCGCGACGCGCACTGATCGGGCGTCGCTCGCCGCGATCTCCGGAGCCGCGCCCCCGCGCCGGCCCGCCGACGGCGCAGCCACCGTGTCTTCCGCCCGACATGACCGGGCGCTACCTTCGCCGCGTGCGAGGTTGCGCCCGGTCTCCTTTCCATTCGGTCCGCGCGCGTCGGCGCGCCGGATCTCCCCGGGCGGGGCGCCGTCGATGACGCGGACGCGGATCCTGAGGGCGGGCGTCGCGGTCCTGCTCGTCGCGTGCGCCGCGGCGATCGTCGCGCGCTTCGCCTGGGTCTGGTGCTTCGCGCAGATCATGGAGTACGACGACGAGGGCTACCTCCTCGTCGCGGTCCAGCACCTGCTCGACGGGCGCGCTCCGTACGGGACGATCCAGGTCCCGTACGGTCCCGTCTACTTCGCCGAACGCTGGTTCCTGCACGACGTCCTCTCCGTGCCCGCGACGACGGACGGAGTGCGTTGGATCACGGCCGCGTCGTGGTGGAGCGCCTCGCTCGCGGTCGGCGCGTGCGTCGCCTGTGTGCGGAGATCCGGGCTCGCGCGATGGTGCTGGGCCGCGATCGCGACCCTGGGCGCGGCGTGGATGTTCCGCGACCTCGCGTTCGAGCCGGGGCACCCGCAGGAGACGTTCGCGCTCGTGTCCGCGCTCGGGCTCCTCGGGCTCGCCGCGCTCGAAGCACGTGGACGCGCGCCGCTCCTCGCCTGGTGCGCGCTCGCGGCGGCCCTCGTGCTCGTCAAGGCGAACGTCGGCGTGTTCTGCGCCGCTGCGGCCCTCGTCGTCGGTGTCCTCGACGAGCGCTGGGGCGCGCCGCGTGCGCTGCGCGCCGGCGCGATCGTCGTCGGAGCGCTCGCGCCGCTCGCGCTCGTCGAAGCGCGGCTCGCCGAGCCTTGGGTGCTCGAGTTCGCGCTCACCGGCGCACTCGGAGCCGTCGCGCTCGGCGCGTGGAGCGCGTTGCGCTCTGCTCCTGCGGTCTTCGACGCGCGTCCCCGGCGGCTCGGCACCGCGGTCGCCGTCGGCGCGTGCGTGCTCGTCGCGGGTCTGGCCTTCGCGCTCGCGCGCGGGGCGACGTTCGCGGAGACCTTCGAGGCCCTCGTCCTGGCCCCGCTGCGTTTCGCGCGCGGCTTCGAGCGCGCACCGCCGGAGCATGCGTTCGCGCTCGCCGTCAACGCGGCGGGAGCCGGGCTCGGGGCCGCGCTCGGCTTCGGGCCAGCGGCGTGGCGCGCGCGCGCCGAGCGCGCGGGGCTCGGGCTCCTGCGCTGTGCGTTCGCCGCCTTCGTGCTCGCCTTCGTGCACCAGCCGTTCGTGCTGCTCGCGTACGCGCCCGGATGGACGTGGCTCGCAATCGGCGGCGCCAGCGCTCGTCCGCGCGACGCTTCGAGCCGGCTGTGCGTGGGCCTCGCTTGGTTCGCGCTCTTCGAGCGTCTTCAGGCCTACCCGGTCGCCGGCACGCAGGCGAGCGTCGGCCAGTTCGCGCTCGTGCCGCTAGCGGTGCTCGCCGCCGCGGAGGCTTGCGACACGTTCGCGTCCGCACGCGCCTCGGTGGCGCGGGTCGCGCGGGTGGCGCCGGCGATCGTCCTCGTCGCGCTCGGGGGCGCGCTCATCCGCGCCGAACGCGCGATGACGCGCGTCCACGCGCGCGGAGAGCCGCTCGGGCTGCCCGGCGCCGAACGCGTGCGCACGTGGCACCTGCACGCGGTGACGATGCGCTGGCTCGCCGCGAACCTCGGCGCGGCGCCGTCGACCTTCGTGAGCGTGCTCGGCTCGAACAGCTTGTACGCCTGGAGCGGGAAGCGGCCGCCGACGGCGACGCTGGTAAGCCACGCGTGGGGACTCGTGCCGCCGGCGGAGCAGGAGGCGTTGGCCGCCGCACTCCTCGCGGAGCGCGACCCGCGCCTCGTCGAGCATCCCGGGCTCCTCGAGCCGATCGATCGCGCGCAGCCGTTCCTCGCGTTCGCCGAGCGCGAGTTCCGCGTCTACGCGCGCTTCGGCGCGTACGCGCTCGCGTGCCGTCGGGAGCGCACCGACCCCGCGCTCGTGCGGTGCGCGTGGTGGTGCGACGACGCCGACCTGCCGGAGCGCGTTTGCGCGGCGGCGGCGGGCCGCGGCGGGCGCTGGCTCGCGTGTTCGTTCGACGGCTTCGCCGCGCCGCCCTCGTTCGCGCGCCTGCAGGTCGTCGACGTCGGCGCCCGAGCCGTGGTCGCCGCGACCGGGGCGCGCGATCCGGCGCGCGAGGCGCTCTTCGTTCGCGCCGACGGCGAAGGGGCCGCCTCGAACGGGCGCGGCGAGCGCGCGTTCCTGTGGGTTCCGCCCGTCGTCGCGCCCGCGCCCGGCGGCCTCTTCGCGCTCGACCTGCGCGACGGCAGCGGCGCGCTCGTCGACAGCCTGCCGATCGTCGAGCGTTCGAGCGCGCGATGAGACGCGCGCAGGGCCCTACCGCCTCGTCGCGCGCGACGATACCGTTCGCTGCGATGGGGCGACCTCTCCTGGAGCGCGGACGATGACGCACGTTCCGCCCGCCGCGCGGCCCGCCGCGCGCGAGCTCGCGTGGCTCTTCGCGGTCGCGCTCCTCCTGCGGCTCGCGGCGTTCTTCCTGCACGGCTGCGCGGAGCACGCGGCGGGGAAGGACGCGTGGAGCTGGGGGTACGAATCGGGCTGCATCGCCCAGTCCCTCGCGGACGGCCACGGCTACGCGGGACAGTGGGCGCGCGCCGAGGGTCCGTACGCCGAGCACGCCCCGGTCACCGGCTGGCTCGCGCCGGCGTACCCGTACGGGCTCGCGCTCCTGATGGAGCTCGGCGGCGGCGTGACGCCGACGACGGCGGGGCTCCTGCTCGGGATCCAGTGCGTGCTCTCCGCGTTGACCTGCGTGCTCGTCTTCGGGCTCGGCGCGGCGCTCGGCGGCCGGCGGCTCGCGCGCGTCGCGGGCTGGGCGCTCGCGTTCCTGCCGTACGCGATCTGGAACGCGGCGCACACGGTGTGGGACACGACGTGCGTCGCCTTCGTGCTCGCCGGGTTCGCGTGGCTCGTCGTGCGCTTCGGCCGCGACGCGAGCGTGGGCCGGAGCGCGCTCCTCGGCCTGGCGTTCGGGCTCGTGCTCCTGGTGAACCCGGCGCCGGCGTCGATCGTGCCCGCCGCGTTGTGGATCGTCGCCAGCGCGTCGCCCTCGTGGAGCGGCCGGATCGCGCGCGTCGCCGCGTTCGGCGCGGTCGCGTTCCTGGTGGTCCTGCCGTGGTGCCTGCGCAACCGCGAGGCGGTCGGTTCGTTCGCGGTGCGGACGAACCTGGGCGTCGAGATGATGGTCGGGAACAACGACCTCGCGAACGGCTACTTCCAGGTGAAGCTCCACCCGAGCTACAACCCCGACGAGTTCCGTGCGTACATCGCGCAGGGCGAGGTGCCGTACGCGGCCGCGTGCATGGAGCGTGCGAAGGCGTGGATCCGCGCCGATCCGCTGCGGTTCGCGCGGCTCACGCTGCATCGCGCGCGTCTGTACTGGTTCGGCGACTTCCCGTGGTCCGATCCGCGGACCGAGGGCACGAAGAGCGCCGCGAGCGACCCCGGCAGCTGGGTCAAGTGGGGGCTGCACGGACTGACGGGCCTCTTGTGCGTCCTCGGCTGCGCGCTGTGGGCGAAGCGCGGGCGCGAGCACCGCGCGCTCGTCGTCATGCTGCTCCTGTTCCCGGCGCCGTACTACCTCACGCACGTGCTCGAGCGCTATCGGTTCCCGATCGAGCCGTTGATGCTGCTGCCGGCGTGCGCGTTCCTCCTGTGGGTCGTCGATCGCGCGCGGGGTTCGTCCGCCCTCGCGCCGGGTGAGCCCGGGCGCTAGCCTGCGTCGCGGAGGCGCGATGGCCGACGAGAAGAAACCGCTGCGGAGCTTCAAGGACCTGCTCAAGTCGCGCGGCGGCACGCCGCAGGAGTCGAAGCCGGTGGAGGAGAGCACGCTCGACCTCGACCGCGCGAAGGAGGACGCCGAGTCCATCCCCGAGGGCGGCGGTTCGCGCGACCGCATCGTGCGGCGTCCGCGCGCGTTCGGCCCGATGGAGCACGGCCCCGCTGTGTACAAGGACGTCGACAGCGAAGAGATGCAGCTCCTCGCGTCGTTTCGCACGCGCACCGTGTTCCCGGCCGACGTCAAGGCCGAGGTCGCGAAGCTCCCGCGCGATCCCGACCCCGCCGAGTACGCGGGGCGTTGGGACCTGCGCAACGAGCTCATCTACACGATCGACGGCGACGACGCGAAGGACTACGACGACGCGATCGGCATCCAGGCGCTCGCGGACGGCCACGTCGAGGTGGGCGTGCACATCGCCGACGTCGCGCACTACGTGAAGCCGGGCACGGCGCTCGACGACGAGGCGCTCGCTCGCGCGACGAGCGTGTACGTCGCCGACCAGGTCGTGCCGATGCTCCCGGAGGAGCTCTCGAACCACTTGTGCTCGCTGGTTGGCGAGCGCGACCGCTTCGCGTACTCCGTGTTCATGGTGTTCGACGCGAAGGGAAAACGCGTCAGCGCGCGCATCGGGAAGAGCGTGATCCGCTCCGCGCGCCGAAACACGTACCGCGAGGTTCAGGAGCTGCTCGACGGCGCCGACACGCCGGGCGCCAAGGCGACGAAGTTCCTCGGGGGCTCGCTCAAGCTCTTCGAACGCTGGACGAAGCAGCAGCAGCAACTGCGCGATGCGAAGGGCTCGCTGCGCATGTCGTCCGTCGAGAAGAAGTTCGTCTTCGACGAGAAGCACGAGGTGGTCAAGGTCGTCGACGCAGCGCGCTACTTCTCGCAGACGTTGATCGAGGAGACGGCGCTCGCCGCGAACCAGGCCGTGGGGGACCTCTTCCGCGAGAAGGGGCTGCCCACGATCTACCGCGTGCACCCCGAGAAGGACCCCGAGGAGATCGCGAAGGTCGCGAAGGGCCTCGAGGAGCACGGGATCCGCGTGCCCGAGAAAGACCGGCTCACCGGCCGCGACATCGCGCGCTTGATCCAGACCGCGCGCAAGAAGCCGAACGCCGAGGCGCTGATCGCGCGCATCATGGGCCTGATCGAGCGCGCCGTGTACGAAGTGCATGACCACGAGGACGTCGCGACGCACTTCGGCCTCGCGCGCAAGGCGTACCTGCACTTCACATCGCCGATCCGCCGCTACCCCGACTTGATGGTGCACCGCTGGTTGTGGGCCGTGGAGAGCCGCCCCGACGAGGCCGCGCGCGAATTGAAGGCCGAGGAGTTCCTCGCCGACCTGAACGACGTCGCGTCGCACTGCTCGATGATGTCCGAGATGGCGGAGATGGCCGAGCGCTCGATGGAGGACCTGAAGGTCTGCCAGTACCTCCACCCGCACATCGGCGAGAAGATCGACGCGGTCGTCGTGCGCGTGTCGCCCTACGGCATGGAGGTCCGCCTGACGCCGTTCAACGTCGGCGGGTTCCTGCCGACGCGCGCGATCGGCGAGCGCGCCGAGGTCAAGGGACCGAACCTCGTGATCAAGGCGGGGAAGCGCTCGCTGTCCTTCACCGAAGGCCACCCGATTCGCGTCGTGATCAAGGACGTCGACTTCGTCAAGCTGCAGGTGATGCTCGAGCTCGGATGAGCGCTCGCAACGCGCACGCGATGCGGCGAGGCATCGAACTCCGCCCCGCGATTTGGCATCCTCTCGCGGAAGGAATCCAGGCCCCCCGAACACCCACCGAGGACATCCCCATGGCATTCACGCTCCCCGACCTCCCGTACTCCCAGGACGCCCTCGCGCCGCACATCAGCGCCGAGACGCTCTCCTTCCACTACGGCAAGCACCACAAGAACTACGTCAACAAGCTGAACGAGCTCACCGCGACGTCGCCGCTCGCGAGCGAGAGCCTCGAGAACGTGATCAAGAAGGCGGGCCCCGGCCCGATCTTCAACAACGCCGCGCAGGTGTGGAACCACACCTTCTACTGAACTCGCCTCGCCGCGGGCGGCGGCGACGCGAAGGGCGACCTCGCGCAGGCGATCGACAAGAGCTTCGGCAGCTTCGACGAGTTCAAGAAGAAGATGACGACCTCGGCCGTCACGCTCTTCGGCAGCGGCTGGTCGTGGCTCGTGAAGAAGCCCGACGGCTCGCTCGCCATCGTCGAGACGAGCAACGCCGGTACGCCGATCACGGGCGCCGACGTTCCGCTGCTCACGTGCGACGTGTGGGAGCACGCGTACTACGTCGATCGCCGCAACGACCGCGCGGCGTACGTCGAGGCGTTCTGGAAGCTCGTGAACTGGGAGTTCGCGGCGAAGAACCTCGGCGCGCGCTGACCGGGGCCCGGCCCGCTCCGCCCCCGAACGAGACCGAGCCGCGGCGCGCGCCGCGGCTCGGTTGCTTTTCCCGCCGCGCGCGCGAAGATGAGCACCCCGCGCGCACCCGTAGCTCAATGGATAGAGCACTGGTCTTCGGAACCATAGGTTGTGGGTTCGAGTCCCCTCGGGTGCGCCACCTCGCGTGCCCCGGCGCGCGCCCGCGCGTGGGGCGGTCCGCGGCTTCTTCCCGTTCCGGCGGCCGCCGGTGCCACCCGCGCGTCCCCCGGCTCATCCTCCGTGCCGTTCCGGCCGATCAGGTCCCCGCATGAACCCGAACCGGATCGAGCCGAATGCGACGCGGGGAGGCGAACGCCTGACCGCGCTCGAGCTCGCCCTGCTCCTCGCCTGCGTCCTCGGCTGCCGGCTCCTCGCCATGCGGGCGTGCCCCGTCTACGACGACGCGTTCATCACGTATCGCTACGCGAAGAATCTCGCCGAGGGCGCTGGCATGGTCTTCAACCCCGGCGCCGCGTGGGAGCCCGTGCTCTGGACGACCACGCCGCTCTACGGGTTCGTGCTGGGCATGCTCGCGCACCTGCCGTTCGACCTCGTCGACGTGTCGCGCGCCTTGAACATCGCGTGCGACGTCGCCTCCGCCGCGCTGATCGCGCGCGCCTTCGGCCTCCGGCGGCTCCCGGCGACGCTCGGCGTGCTCGCGTTTGCCGCGTTCCCGGAGCTCGCGCGCATCAGCGTCGGCGGCATGGAGGCGCCCGTGTTCGCGCTGCTCGCGCTCGCGGCGTCGAGCCTCCTCTTCGCGGGCCGCGTCGCGTGGGCGGGCGTGTTCGCCGCGCTCGCGTGCACGGTGCGGCCCGAGGGCGTGCTGCTCGTCGGCGTCTGCGGGCTCGAGCTCCTGCGCCGGCCGCGCGCGTTGCTCGCGTTCGGCGTGCCCGTCGCCGCGATCGGCCTCGCGACCATCGCCATCCTGAACCGCGCCTACGGGTTCCCGATCCCGCAGTCCGTGCTGGCGAAGTCGCACATGAAGGCCGGAGCGTGGGAGCGCGTCGAACCCATCCTGTCGCAGTCGTTCGCGCCGCACGCGCTGATGTGGATCGCGTTCCCGATCGCGTTGCTCGGCTTCGTCGAGCTCCTCCGCCGACCCGGTCCGCTGCGCTCGTTCGTCGCGTTCGGCCTCGCGATCACGGCAAGCTACCTCACCGCGCGGCCGCACGTGTGGGGGTGGTACTTCTACGTCCCGCTCGCGAGCACGCTCCTCGCGCTCGCGGCCGGATGCGAGGTCGTCTTCGAGCGCTGGCTGCGGGCCCGTGCGAGCTGGATCGAGCTCCGCGCCCCGCGCGTGTTCGCGCCCGTGGCACTCGCGGGCGTCGCGATCGTGAGCCTTTCCTGGCCGACGCCGGTGACGAGCCGTGTCTACGCGCCGATGCACGCCTGGGCCCGCGCGGTCTCGGCGCGCGAGCCCGAGGCACGCATCCTCGCGTCGGACATCGGTGCGATCGGCTGGGCCTGGGACGGGACGGTGCTCGACAGCGAAGGCCTGACCTGGCCGCCCGCGCTCGACTACCCGCACCCGAACGCGATCATCCGCCAGTGGAAGCCCGAGTACCTGCTCGTCGTGGCGGAGCGCGATCGCGTGGCGCCGCTCTACGCGGACACCGAACTCCTCGCGCAGTACGAGCCGATCGAGCGGTTCAGCCCCAGCGGAGCGCGCGAGCTCGTGCCGGCGCTCGAGACGCTCCCGTCGCAGTGGGCGCAGGACTACCTCGTCTACCGTCGCAGAGACGTCGCACCGCGCTGAGACGGAACGTTACCAGAGCGCGATCTCGCGCTGCTTGCGCCAGAGGAGCCAGACGAAGAACGGGCCGCCGACGAGCGACATGACGACGCCCGGCGCGAGCTGATCCGCGAAGCAGACGACCTGCAGCAGGTCCGCGCCGCACAGGAACGCGGCGCCGGCGAGCGCGGACAGCACGAGCAGCGGACGGTGCGTCGTGACGCCCGCGAGTCGCAGGAGGTGCGGCACGACGAGCCCGACGAAGGCGATCTGTCCCGCGACGGCGACGGCTGCGGCGGTGCAGAGCATCGCGCAGACGAACGCGACCCGGCGAACGCGCCGCGTGTCCACGCCGAGTTGACGCGCGTCTTCCTCGCCCGCCTGGAGCAGGTCGAGCTCCCAGCCGATGCGCGGCGCGATCGCGAAGCACGGCGCGGCGAGCAACCACACGACGGCGACGTGCCACGGGCCGCGATCGACGAGCGTGCCGAGGTTCCACGCGAGGAGACTGCGCATCGCATCCCAGCGATCGAGCAGGAGCTGCTGCAGCAGGCTGAGCACGCCGCCGAGGAACGTGTTCATCGCGAGGCCCACCAAGAGGAGCGCGGGCACGGAGAGGTGTCCGCGCGTCGCGGCGACGGAGTGGACGAACGCGCCCACCGCCAACGCCGCGCCGAACGCGAACAGGGGCACGAGCCACACGCCGGTCGTGTTGGCGACGCCCGACGCGGAGCCGAGGACGCCGAGCCCCGCGGCGAGGGCGACGGCGGTCGCCGCGCCGACGCTCGCACCCGTGGTGATCCCGAGGACGGACGGCGACGCGAGCGCGTTGCGGAAGAGCCCTTGCAGCAGCGCGCCGGCGAACGCGAGCGCGGCGCCGACGCCCGCCGCCGTCCCAGCGCGCCACGCCCGCATCGCGAGCAGGGCTTCGCCGGTCGCGTCGTCCTGATCGCGCAGGCCGAACCACGCGGCGAACGCGTGGAGCCCGCGCACCGGATCCGTTCGCGCCGAGGCGCTCCCGTAGACGAGGAACGCGACGACGATCGCGACGAGCCCGAGCGCGAGCACGATGCCGAGCCCCCGCGACCCCAGACGCGAGCGCGTCACGTCCGCGGACTCCGGGCGAAGCGCGTGCGGGTGCGGCGGGGGGGGAGTTGGAGCATGGGGGACCTTGCGACCGAAGGCGTGGGGGCGGCACGTCGCGGGCATCCCGACTCGCGCCTCGCGGCGCACACGGTTGCGGGCCAGCTCCGGACTCCCACCGGATTTCCCCGACGACGGGCCCATGCTCCCCGGCGCGTGCGGGTGCTGTCAACGGATCTCGGGACGGCGGCGCGCGGCACCTCGCGGGGAACGAGCGACGTCCTCCTTGGAGGAGCTCTGGCCCGAGGTGAGACTCGCGGCATGGAAATCCGACCTGGCGCCAGCAACCACGCGCTCTCCGCGGCGGCGCTGCGCGAACTCGATCGTCGCGCCGTCTCCGAGTACGGCCTCCCCGAGCGCGTCCTCCTCGAGCACGCGGGGGCGGGAGCCGCGAACGAGCTCCTCGCGCGGTTCGCACGCGAGGGGCGCGCGCTGGAACGCGTCGCCGTTCTCTGCGGCTCCGGCAACAACGGCGGCGACGGCGCGGTCCTCGCGCGCTGGCTCGACGCCGCGGGAGCGACCGTCCACGTGCTCGTCACGGTGCCCTTCGAGGCCCTGCGAGGCGAAGCGCGCGCCGCGCACGCGGCACTGCATTGCGGCGGCATCGCGGCGGCTTACGCCCCCGATTTCGCCGTCGTCCGCGCGGAACTCGCGCGCTGCACGACGCTCGTCGATGCGCTCCTCGGGACCGGTTCGCGCGGCGCCCCGCGCGAACCCAGCGCGAGTTGGATCCGCGCGCTCGCTGCGCGTCGATCCGAAGGGGCGTTCGTCGCCGCGCTCGATGTCCCTTCCGGCTTCGACGCGGACACGGGCGAGCCCGCGCTCCCGACCGTCGAGGCGGACCTGACCCTCAGCTTTGCAGCGCCGAAGCTCGGGTTCGCGAAGCCCGGTGCGCGCCGGTGGCTGGGCGAGACGATCGTGCTCCCGATCGGCGTTCCGCGCGTGGCCTACGCCGGTCTCTCGGCGGCTCCGGAGAGCGGCCCACCCGCAAGCTCGGGCTGAGCGGACACCCCGGCCGCGGGGGGCGTCGAGCCCCGTTCCCCGGGTTTTCGGATACCTCGAACGCGCGTCTGGAAGCCCGGTTCGCCCCCCTGCCGGGCGGGACGGTGAGGCCTGGCCGATCCCACGCGGAGGGACGTGGGGGCGAAATCGGGCGCACGATGCACCTCGCCAGGCGGGAGTCGGGACCGGAAAGGCGTTCCGACGGGAGCGCAGTCGTCGTGCACGCCCCTCCCCGCGTTCCCTACGGGATGGTAAGGTTTCTTTGTCAGCTCGTGGAACCGGGGCGGGATCCGCCTCCGTCCAAGGGCTGGCGCCGTTCGGCAGGAATGGGCACGTCGGAGTCCTCGCGAGGGCTGCGTCGTGAGTCGTGCCGGCGGACTCCCTAGTACTAGGTTCTCTTCACATTCCGAAACCCATCAGGAGATCGTAATGCTTCGTTCTTCGATCTACACAGCGAGCGTTCTGGCCCTCTCGGCGGCCGCGTTCGCTCAAAAGCAGGAGCTGCGTCGCTTCGAGCGCGTCACGGGCCCGGTCAAAAACGCCGGCGTCTACCACCTCAACACGGGGACGTGGACGCGCGGTGCGGCGGCTCAGCTGGCCGCTGGCGCGGGCAGCGATGTCGTCTACTGCAACACGACGGATTCCGGTTACTACGGCGGCACGAACACGGGTGAGACGTGGACGGCCTCGGGTCGTCTCCCGAGCCTCACCTCGCCCGGCACCGTTTGGAACTCGACCGCGGCGCCCGTTGGCTCGGTCCCCGGCTCGGCCGCGGGCTGCGCGAACAGCTACACGATCGACGGCTTCCAGATCGCGTACTGCACCGAGCAGATCGGTGTGGGCACGTCGATGACGGTCGCCTTCTACCAGTCGTGGATCCCGACGTGCACGACGCCCGTCGTCGCTCCGCCGACCGGTGGCCCCTTCAACATCACGGGTCTGCCGGGCCGCCCGGCGACGGTTGCGAACGCCTGCTGGTTCGTGACGATCGACCTCGCCGGCGCGACGGCGAGCTTCAACATGCTCGCCGACGGTGACGGTGCGTACGGCGCGAACACGGACGACGCGTTCGCCTGGACGTTCACGTTCCCGAGCGTCACGAGCACGACGAACCAGGCCGGCCCGCTCCTCTCGGGCTGCCCCTCGGACGGCACGGGCCCCGCGCACAACGGCATCGGCTGGATGCAGTTCCCGCCCGCCGTGACGACGGAAGCCGCCGGCTACGACGGCACGCGCTTCGACGGTCCGTCGGGCGCGCTCGCCCCGACGTACCCGGGCAACGGCGCGGTCGGTCTCCCGATCCCGGCCGGCGAAGACGGAACGGACGCGATCGGCGACGACGCCATGCGCATCGAGTTCGCCGCGGCTCCGGCCAACAACGGCTGCTACTTCTTCGGTGGTCCCATCGGTTCTGGCGGCACCAACGACGGCCCGTACTCGAACTTCTACATGGAGCTCTACGCGAAGACTGTCTGCGCGCCGCCGCCCCCGGGCCTCGCGTACTGCGCCGGTGACGGCGTCGACGTGAACGTCACGACGCCCTGCCCCTGCTCCAACTTCGGCGCGGTCGGCAATGGTTGCGCGAGCTCCTTCAACGCGGCCGGTGCGAACATCACCGCCTCGGGCCAGGTCGCTCTCGACAACGTCGTGCTGCAGGGCTCGGGCATGAACGCCACGGGCAACAGCATCTTCCTCAAGGGCGACACGGACGACCTCGGCGGCGTGGTCTTCGGTGACGGCGTCCGCTGCGCGGTCGGCACGCTGATCCGCCTCCGCACGGTTCCGCTGGTTGCCGGTACCTCGGCCTTCCCCGACTCGACCCAGACGATCACGCTGTCCGCCCGTGGCGGCACGCCGGTCGGCTCGGGCCTGACGGGCTACTACACGGTGTACTACCGCAACGCGGCCGCGGCGTTCTGCCCGCCCGGCACGTTCAACACCGCGAACGGCTACAAGGTCACCTGGTGATCGCAGGGCCGACGCGTTCGGCCTGAAGCAACAAGAGGTGGCGCCCCGAGCGGGCGCCACCTTTTTTCGTATCGACGCGCCGCTCGAAGCGTTGGGGCGCGCGCAGGTGACGGGCCGAGCCGGCACGTTTCGCGGCGGGTGCGAGTGCTCTTCGCGATGAGCACGCGGGCAGCGTGCCGGTCCGCCGCGCGGCCTCAGCGCCCGAGCAGCTCCGCGCGCAGGGCCGTCGCGCGCGGATCGTCGCTCGTCTTGGGCAGGAACGCGTCGAGGCGCTCCGCGGCTTCACTCGCCCGCCCCGACGCACGCAGGGCGAAGACGAGTCCTCGCACGGCCTCGAAGTACCAGCCCTCCGCGTCGGGCGTCGGCTGCGCGGCGAGCGCGCGCTCGAACGGCGCGACGGCCTCGGCCGGCCGCTGCGCTTCGAGCGCGACCCGGCCCATCGAGAACGGGACGGCGAACCGGAGCTCGGTGTCGAGCGTCCGCTCGCTCGTGCGTTGGAGCGCTTCGCGAGCGGCAGCGAGTGCGGCCGCCTGGTCCTCGGCGCGCGCGCCGCTCGCACGCAAGCGCTCGTACCGGTGGAAGTGCACTCGGCTCTCGTCGAAGGGTCCCTGCGCCGAGTGCGGCAGCGCCGCTCCGATCTTGCGGGCGAGGGCTATCGCTTCGTCGAAGTCCTCGCGCGCGAGAAGGAGCTGGAGCAGACGCTCGGCGCCGCTCGGCGCGAGCCGCACGTCGAGCTCGACGGCGCGCCGCAGGCTCTGCACGCCTTCCTCCTCGCGACCGAGGCCGAGCAGCGCGAGCCCCAGTCCCTCGTGCGCGAGCGCGAGGCCGGGGCGCTCCTCCGTCGCGGCATGGAACGCATTCGCCGCCTCGACGAAATCGCCGCGGTCCTGCGCGAGCTTGCCGAGCAGGAACCAGCCCTGCGCGTCCGAGCGGTCGATGGCGCGAGGAACGCTTCCGACGAACACGGCGAGCCCCGCGGCGGCGGCGCCGGAGACGAGCACGGACCGCACTCGGCCGGCGCGCCACGCGTCGAGCGCCCAGACGCAGGCGTACGCGGCGAGGATCGCGAGCGCGGGCACGACGGGGATGCGGAAACGCCCGCAGACGAAGAACGCGACCACCGTGCCGCAGTAAACCGGCACGAAGAGCAGGAGCGGAGCCGCGCCCACAACCTGCGCCGCGCGAGCACGAGACCGACCAACGCGAGCGGAGCGAGCACGCCGAAGGTCAAGGGCAGCCACCGCAGCATCGGCGCGTACCGCAGCGCGAAGAAGCGCTCGTCGACGTTGTTGCCGAGCTCCCAGTCCGTCCAGAAGAGGCGCAGCTTCCATGCGAGGAGCCGAAGCGCCGCCATCGGCTCCTCCGCCATCCATCTCAGCGCGTTCTCGGTGTAGTAGGCCGACACTTCACTCGGACGGAGCGCGCGTCCGCGCGCGCGCTCCGCGATCGCGATCGCGTCGTGGTAGCCGCCCCACCAATCCCCGCGCGTGCCGGGGACGATCGCCGTCGAGCCGTCCGACGACGGGTTGTTCCCGATGTAGAAGTTCACGCCGCCCTGGGAGCTCACGAGCACCGTGTCGCCGCCGACGACCCGGTTGTAGAGCGTGACCGGTGCGAGCAACGCCGCGACGCCGAGGACGAGCGCCGCCGCGCGGGCGACGCGGAGCCTCCCTTCGCCCGCCTGGCTGCACGCCCAGAGCGCCACGAGCGGTACGAAGGCGAGCACGTTGGGACGCACGAGCGCCGCCGCGCCCCACGCACCGCCCGCCACGGCGAAGTCGAGCGGGCGTCGCGTGCGTCCGGCCACCAGCGTGCGCTCGATCGCGACGAGGTCGAACAGGACCTCGAGCACGGGCAGGAGCAACTCACCCTCGAAGTAGATCGACATCCAGTACGTGGCCGCGGCCGCGCTGGCGACGAGTCCGACGCGCCGGTCGAAGACGAGCGCTCCGATCCGGTTCACGAGAGCGACGGAGAGCGTGCCCAGCACGGCTTGGATGAGCCGGGGGACGAGCAGGTCCTCGCCGAAGACGCGGAAAGAGAGCCCGAGGAACCACGGGTAGAGCGGCGCGCGGAAGAACGGTCCCGGCTGATAGTCCTCGCCGCGCGCGAAGGCGCGCGCCCACTCGACGTGGTAGAGCGCATCCATCTGCGGATGGTCGAACAGCGGGCTCGAGCGCGACGAAAGGACGTACGCGACGCGCAGAGCGAGCGCGGCGAGGCAGACGATCGCGAGCCACACGCGCGCGCGGCGCGGTTCGACGTCGAGCGGCCCCGCGGGCGAACGCTCAACGTCCATCGTCGTCCTCGCCGCCCACGTAGCCCATCCCGCGCAGGCGCTCGCGTTCGTCCGCCGTCGGCCGAACGGGTGGTCCGACGCGCGCGCGGGCCGCGAGGACGCGGCGCAGGAGCGCGAGGTCGGACGACAGTCGATCGCGCGCGTCGACGTCGGAGTTCGCGCGATCCCTGAGCTCGCGAGGATCCTCGTCGGCGCGGAACAGCTGGAGCGTGCGTCCGGCGCTCATGGTCGACTCGATCAGCTTCCACTCCGGCTCGCGCACGCTCTCGAGGGGCGGTCCCCAGAAGTTGCCGAAGGCGAGCAACGGCGTGGGGGAGAGCGACGCTCCCGCGAGCGAGGGACCGAGGTCGCGTCCGCGGAACGTCGCCGCGGGCGCGACTCCGCACCACGCGCAGAGCGTAGGGGCGAGATCGATCGTCCCCACCGGCACGTCGACGCGCGTCGGCGCGAGGCGTCCAGGCTGCGAGAAGACGAGCGGCACGTGGAGCAACTCGTCGTAGAGGCTGTGACCGTGTTCCCAGTCGCCGTGGTCGAGGAACTCCTCGCCGTGGTCTGCGACGAGCACGACCAGCGTCTTGCGC
This sequence comes from Planctomycetota bacterium, assembly GCA_016714045.1. Taxonomy (GTDB): domain Bacteria; phylum Planctomycetota; class UBA1135; order UBA1135; genus JADJNY01. The sequence goes on from JADJNY010000007.1 coordinate 378,450, forward strand.
GCGAGCCCGCGCGCTTCGAGGCCGGCGAGCAGCCGCCCGATCTCGGCGTCCGTGTACGCCACCTCGGCGTCGTACAGCTTCTCGGCGCGCTGGAAATCGTCGACGCTCGGCTGGAGCTTGCGCGCGCGCCACAGGACGACCTGCTCGCGCGCGCCGAAGTCGAACGCGCTTCCCTGCTGATCGCGCGGGTCGGCGAACCGCGCGCGGTACTCCGGCGGCGGCGCGTACCGCGCGTGCGGGTCGAAGTAGTGCGCGAGCAGCAGGAACGCTTCGTCGCGGTGGCGGTCGAGGTAGCCGAGCGCCGCGTCCGTGGTCTCGCGTGCGTCGCGCAGGCGCGCGTTGTCGTCGTAGAAGCGCTCGTCGATTTCGCCGGCGTCGAAGCCCTGCATCAGGCCGTACGAGCGCCCCAGGAAGTCGACGTTGACGATGGCACCCGTCGCGTAGCCCGCGGACTGGAAGCGCTCGGCCAGCGTGTCGTGCGCGGCCGCGAGCCCGCGAAAGTCACCGACACGGCCCCCGGCGCCGTGCTCCTGCGGCACCTGCGAGGTGAACATCGAGGCGAAGCTCGGCAGCGTCCACGGAGCGTGGGAATAGGCCCGCGAGTAGAGCGCGCCGTTCGCGGCGAGCCGGTCGAGGTTCGGCGTCAAGCCGCGCGCATTGCCGAGGCTTCCGAGACGGTCCGCCCGGAGCGTGTCGACGGCGATCAGGAGCACGTTCGGGGCGCTCTCCGTCGCGCTGCGCGGCCGCGAACGCCACCACCACGTCGCGACGAGGGCCGCGAGCGCGAGGACGGCGACGAATCCGAGACGGCGGCGCACGATCCCGGGGAAGCTAGCAGTCGCGCCCGGGGCGCGCCATGAGCGGGCGCGGGGTGTCGGAAGGACGCGACGAGGACGCCGCCGGTCCCCGGTCGTCGCTCAGTCCCGGGGGACGCGCCGTGCGGCGCTCACCACGTCACCTGGTAGCCGCTCGTGACGTTGAAGGTCGCCGGCGGACAGAAAGTGGCCGCGGAGTTCCGGTAGTAGGCCTGGTAGTAGGCCGTCAGCCCCGACCCCGGCGGCGTCGAGCCGAGCACCCCGATCGTGACGGTGTCGCTCGGCTCGGGGAAGCGCGCGACGCCGCCCGAGGCGTACTTCGTGCCCATGCGGACGAGATTGCCGCTCACGCAGAGGAGCCCGTCGCCAAAGCTCTGCGAGTTCGCGTCGAACGCGTCGCCCGCGAGGAAGATGCAGGGCGCCGTGTCCGGCATCCCGGAGGCGTCCAGGCGGACGCTGTCGCTCGCCGTATCCCCGACGACGCTCAGCGCCGCCCCGTTCGGGTTCGCGGAGTTCGCGCAGCCGCGACCGAAGCCGCCCGTGTTGCTGCACGGGCAATCGAGCGGGAGGCTGCCGTCCCCCGCGCAGTTCGGCGCGCCGGGAGGAACCCCGTCGATGCGCCAGATCTCGCCGCTCTGCTCGACGATGTACAGCTCGCCCGCCAGGTCCTGCCCGAAGGTCGTCACGTTCGTGATCGTCGGCGCGCCGGCCGGGTCGAGCTGCGTCGTGCGATCGACGAAGTCCGTCAGCCCGGCGGAGGGCGTGTAGCGGAAGCTCCAGATCCGGTTCGTCGCGTAGTCCGCGTAGAAGTAGGCGCCGCGGAGCGCGGGGATGTTCGCGCCGCGGTACACGTAGCCGCCGGTGACCGCGAAGCCCGTGGCGTGCGTGTAGGTCTGGATCGGGAAGACGAGGCCCGCCGTCGAACACGCGCAGGGCGACGTCGAGCACGCGCTCGCGCTCGAGCACGAGTTGCCCTCGAAGCAGCGCCAGCCGTAGTTCAGCCCGCCCGTCGAACCCGCGGGCTCGAAGTCGATCTCCTCGACCGCGTTCTGCCCGACGTCGCCGAGGTACAAGTCTCCGGTCAGCGCGTCGAAGCTGAAGCGCCACGGATTGCGCAGTCCGTAGGACCAGATCAGCGGGAACGCGCCCGCGGGGAAGGGGTTGCCCGGCGGCACGTAGCTCGGCGGGCTGTCGACGTCGAGCCGCAGGAGCTTGCCGAGGTAGGTCGAGAGCGACTGTCCGTTGCCCGTCGTCCCGTGGCCGGCGCCCGTGTCGCACCCGTTGCCGCCGTCGCCCATCGCGACGTAGAGGTAGCCGTCCGGTCCGAATTGGAGGCAACCGCCGTTGTGGTTCGCTTGCGGCTGCGCGACGGAGAGGAGCTGCACGGTGCCGATCACGTTCGCGACGTCGTCGGTCGGCGTCGAGACCGTGTACTCGCGCAGGATCGTGGCACCGCTCGCGTTCGTGAAGTCGACGTAGAGCTTCCCGTTTTGCAGGAAGTCGGGATGGAACGCGAGGCCGAGCAGGCCCTGTTCGTTCCCCGTCGTGAGGCCCGTGACGGTGAGAAACGGCGTCGCGAGGAGCACGCCGTTCTCGATCACGCGGAGGTTGCCCGTCCATTGCTCCGTGACGACGAGCCGCGTGGGATCGCCGGGGATCGGCACCAGGTTGACGGGGCGTTCGAGCCCGGTCGCGACGCGGGTCGTGCGGAGGACCTGGGCGGTAGCGATCGACGTCGTGAGCGTGGCGGCGACGAGCGCGACGACGGAGAAAGCGGAGGAGATCGGAAGGCGCATCGAGGTCCCTGGGTCGGCGAGAGCAGAGGAGGCGAGGCCGAGCGGCGACGACGTCGACGCGGAGCATCGGCCATGGTCCCCCGACCTGAAAAAGGTGTCAAGCCGCGGCGCGCCCCGGGCACGGGAACGACTTGCTCCGCGTTGCGAAATCGCGCACCGTGTGCGCATGCGCGTGCGCCTCGCAGCGACCCCGATCCTGGCCGGGAGTCTGGCTGTGGCGGCTTGTTCGCCCGAGGTGCGCTCTCTCGCGTACCCCGACGGTGAACGGTACGAGGAGGCGCAGTGGCGCGGCGCCCTTCGCGACGGCTGGCGCCGAAACTACTACGCCGATGGCACGCTCGAGCGCGAGGTCGAGTACCGCCGCGGCGAACCCCACGGACGGTGGAGTCACTTCGGCGCGGACGGAACGCTGCTCCTCCGCGGCGAGTACGTCGCCGGTCGGCGCTCCGGGGAGTGGATCGAGCACCACGAAAACGGCGCCGTGCGCTCGCGTGGAGTCTACGTCGACGGACAGAAGCACGGCTCGTGGTGGTACGGGGACGTGTCGGGAAAGCCCCTCTCCGAAGAGATGTGGGAGCGCGGCAGCTTGCTCCACGCGCGCGACCTCGCCGCGCGTTGACGCGGCGTCAGCGCGGAAGCACGGCGGCGCGCGCGCGCGGTGCGGCGAGCGCGAACCGCACGCACGCGCGCGACAACGCGGGAGCGTGGGCGAGTGCGCCCGCGACGGAGCCGGCGAGGCTCGCGTGCTCGGACAGGAAGAGGAGCGCTCCGGCGACGAGCCGCGCGCGCGACGTGGCACGCGCCACCCAGCGCGCATGGGCGCGCGCGACGGCGAGCGCGTCGGCGCCGGCGAGGACCTCCAGCGCCGCGAGCCCGGCCGCCTCGCCGCTCTCGAGCGCCGCGCCGACACCGGCGCCGAGGATCGGATCGATCGTCACGGCGTGATCGCCGCACGGGAACCACCCGGCACGCGGCGCGGCGACGAAGCCGTGGGGGAAGAGCGCGCGGCTCTCGGGCTCCGTCTCGAGCGGGCCGAGCAGCCGCTCGACCGACGGATGGCGCGCGAGCGCCGCGGCATAGACGGCGCGGGCGCCACGCGGCCCGTCCGCGGACGCGCGCGACAGGACGGCGACGTTGCTCCGTCCGCGCGCGAGAGGCGTCAGGTAGATCTCGGCTTCGGCCGCCAGGTGGATCTCGACGTGGTCGAGCGGCCGCAGCGCGCGCGCACGAGCGCGCACGCCGACGCGACCGGCGCTGGCGCGGCCGCGCGCCGGGTCCTCGCGCGCAGCGCTCGCTCGCCCGCGCGCGCCGGTGGCCTCGATCACGACCTCCGCCCGGAGTCGCGCGCCGGAGCGATCGTGGACGACGAACGCGCGGCCGTCCGATTCGGCGACGACGCGCGCCGGCCAGCGGCGGACGCCGTGCATCGCGAGCGCGCGGTCGAGCGCGCCAAGGAGCGTCGGGCGGTCCACGCCCCACGCCTCCGAGTCGAGCGGCAGCGCGAGCCGCCGGCGACCGCCGATCCAGTACTCGAGCCCGCGAAAGGGCGCGCGCTCCCGCGTTTCGAGCGCGACCCCGAGCCGTTCGAGCACGGCCACGCCGCGCGGGAGCACGCCCTCGCCGCACGGCTTGTCGAAGACGGTCCCTTGCGGCTCACAGAGGACGACGCTTGCACCCGCGCGCGCCACGGAGAGCGCCGCCGCGAGCCCGGAGGGGCCGCCACCGACGACGACGACGTCCGTCGCGTGCTCGCTCACGCCCGCGCTCACGCGCTCAGGACCGCGAACATGGCCGCGCTCGATTACCCGCTCCTTCACGCGCTCGCTCCGAGGCGCGTCCCGAACACGCGCGGCAGCAAGCGTCCCTTCGAGCTCATCGCCGCCGCGTAGCCCGGAATGCGGAACAAGAGCGCCTCCTCGCGGCGGATGCGCCGCGCGAGGATCGGCGCGTGGACGAGGTTCAGGAGGAGCGTGCTGCGCCAGCTCCCGAGCGCGAGCGGGACCGCGAGGAACTCGAGCACGACCGCGAGGTAGTTCGGGTGCCGCACGAAGCGGTACGGGCCGCGCGTCGAGACGCCGAGCGCCGGCGTCACGCGCGCGCGGACGTTCCACGCCGCGCCGAGCGAGCGGATCGCCCAGTACCGCAGGCCCTGCGCCGCCGCGAAGACGACCAACGCACCGGCCGCGAGCGCGGGGGCCTCGAGCGGAACGAACACGAGCGCCTCGAGCGGCGGGAGCACGACGAGCCCGACGTGCGCGGCGACCATCGCGCCGTACGCCGACTTCGATTCCGCGAGCGCGCTCTCCGGCTTCGCGCTCGGAGTGGACTCGGCCGTGCGCTCGTTGCGGCGGCTCCACGCGAGCTCCGCGATGCGCTGGACGGCGACGAAGGTCGGCAGTCCGTACTGGAGCCACGGCGAGAGCTCGGCCACGTCAGTCCTCGTAGCGCCAGGCGGAGGCCTCGAGCGAGAGCCCGGGCCCGATGCCGACGAGCAGGCCGTGCTCGCCCGCGCGCGGCGCGCGACGCGCGAGGTCCTGCTCGAGCACGCCGAAGACGGTGGCCGACGAGAGGTTGCCGTGCACGGCGAGCGCTTCGCGCGACGCCCAGAGCGCGTCCTCGTCGAGGTCGTAGAGTTCCGTGATCGCCTCGAGGATGCGGCGCCCGCCCGGATGGATCCACAGGTGCTCGAAGGCGCGGAACTCGCGTCCGCGCGGCGCGAGCAGCCCGTCGAGCGCGGGCTTCAGCGCGCGCAGGAGGAACACGGGTAGTTCGCGATCGAGGACGATCCCGAGACCGCGCGCGCCGACGTCGAAGCCCATCAGGTGCCGGCTCCTCGGGAAGAGGTGCGACGCGTTCCACTGGAAGACGGGCCCGCGCTCGCCCGCTCCGACGACCGCCGCGCCAGCGCCGTCGCCGAAGAGCGCGCACGAGACGACGTTCGTTCGCGATGCGTCGTCGTCGCGGAGCGTGATCGAGCACAGCTCGACCGCGACGACCAGCGTCGTCTTGCCGAGCTGACCCAGCTCGCCCGCGAGCCCGAGCGCGAGCGCGCCGGCCGCGCAGCCGCTCTCGGTGATCGGGAGACGCCGCACGTCGGCGCGGAGGCCGAGCGCGGGCGCGAGCGCCGTGTCGAGGGCCGGGATCGCGATGCCCGTGCACGACGTGTCGATCACGACGTCGATGCGTTCCGGCGCGACGCCCGCGCGGTCCAACGCGCGCCGCGCGGCTTCGAGGGCGAGCGCCTGCGCGTGCTCCTGGTACTGACGGTTCTTTTCGTCGAAGGAGCGGCGCGCAAGCGTGCCCTCGACGTCGCAGGTGAGGTGCCGACGGCGGACGCCGGAGCGTTCGACGAGCTGGGCGATGAAGGCCGGGTCCTCCTGCGGGAAGAGCCGGCGCATGCCCTCCGTGGTCGCGGCGATGTCGACGGAGTGCGGCGGGAAGGCGGTCGCCACGGAGAGGATCCGCGGCGCGGAGCGGACGTTCATGCGCGCGCCATTGTCACGTTCGGGCGGGCCCGGGACAACGCGGGGCTCGATGAACTCGGGGTCAGAATTGCAGGCGCGTCTGGAAGGCCGCCAGCCAGGCCGGGTCGCCGCCGGGGAAGGCCGCGCCGGGATCGAAACGGCCGAAGACGACCTCGAACTCCCACCCGGAGAGCGCCTTCGTCCCGAAGACCACGTCGACCTCGTCCCCGAGGCCGCGCGCGATTCCGTCGGGCGAGCGCTCGAGGTTCGTGTCCGCGAGCGACGCGTCGGCGACCACCTGGGCGTAGCGGTGCCACAGGACCTCGACGCTGGTCTTGCGCGCGAGCTCGTACCCGACGCCGAACGTCAGAACGGTCAGGTTGGAGAGCTCGGGGTCGAGGAGCTCGCCGTAGTACCGCACGGACGTCGCGCCGCCGACCTTGTCGTTGTTGCGCTGGAGGCCCGTCTGGTGGAACGCCTCGCGCGTGTTCGTCGTCGCGTCGTCGTCGCCGGACCCGAACGCGTAGCCGAACGTGAAGCGCCACGGATCCGGCTTCCACGTCGCGCCGAAGTCGAAGCCGTAGCCGCGCAGGTTCGTGTCGTCGGTGTAGCCGCGCAGGAGGCTGAACTCGGCCCAGCTGCGCACGTCCGGCAGGAACTCGCCGACCGCGCGTGCTCCGAAGTGGATCGGGTAGTCGCGCGGGCTCCGATCGTCGCGGCGATCGACGACGTAGAGCGCGAGGTGGCGCTTCTCGCTGCCGTTCGACAGGTACCCGATCAGGTTCGACGTGTGCTTGTCGCGGTCGCTCCCGTCGTCGACGAGCGTCGTCCACGACAGCTCGAGGCGCGCTGCTTCCCAGGCACGCACGAGGCGCACGCCGTCGAGGTTCTTCTTGTAGACCCACTCGCGTCCGTCGTCGAACCGCTGCCGGCCGACCGTCACGTCGAAGCCCGTGCCCAGCACGTCGACGACCTCGGCGTAGAGCTCGTTCCAATGCGGCTTGCCTGTCGACGTGTCCTCGCCGCCGATCCGACGGCGGTCCTCGAACTCGAAGCGCGGGCTCGCGAGGACGCGGAAGCGATCGCTGGGCCGCCACGTCAACTGGAGGCGCATGGACAGGCGTTGCTTCGTGCTGTCCTGGCTCGTTCCTTCGTCCAGGTCGAAGCCGTCCTCGCGCTCGCCCTTGTACTCGACGATGCCGCCGAGGAAGAGCGTGTCGGCGAGCCGCAGGTTCCCCTGGATCACGTCCTCGTCGTCGGCGAACGTCTCGCCGCTCGCGGTCTCGAACTCGATCTCCGGCGCGAGCGCGAGCGCGGCGAACGAGTCCTCGTTCTCGAGCTTCCCCGTGATGGAAAGCACGACCTGGTAGCCGGCGATCGAGAGCTCGAGCGCGGCGGGGGCGCCGGTCGCCGCATCGGCGGGGCGGCGCTCCAGCGCGTCGATGCGACCGGCGATGCGGTCGCGCCCGGAGCCGCGCGCGGCGATGCTGCGCGCGGAGAACTTCGTCGGGCCGCGGTAGCGACCCTGCGCCTTGACGCGCTTCCCCTCGAGCTTCGCGAGCGACAGCCCCTCGCCCCAGTCCGTCTTGTCGGAGACGTGCACTTCCTGCGCGAGCAGGAAGAGCCGGCCGCCGTCGACGTCGACGCGGTCGACCGTGCCGATCAGGACGTTCTGGTCGTCGGGCGCGAGGACCTCGAGCGCTTCCGCCTCGAAACGCCGCCCCTCGGCGAGCTTGCCCTTGACCTCGACCCAGTGACCGACACGCAGGTCGTCGAACGACTGCGCCGCGGCCCGACTCGTGAAGAGCGCGAGGACGAAGAGGACGAGGAGGACGACTTGAGGGGGGGAGTGGCGCATGCGTTCAACGAGGCTCGAGCGGAGCAGCGAGGAGGACGTGCGCGCGCTCGACGAGCGGTGCGCGCAGGTGGAAGGAGCGTGGACGGAGTCCGTGCACGAGCGCGAGCCGCAGCGCGGTCGCGGCGCGGTAGAACGCGAGCGCCTGCAGGTCGACGGCACGCTGAGCGCGGTAGCCTTCGATCAGCGCGTCCGCAGCGCGCGCGGCGCGGTCGGCGTCGGCGCCGCGCGCGCGCTGCCAGCCGCACAGGACGCAGTGCTCCGCGAGGTTCGCGAGATCGAGCTCCGGTTCGGCGATGGAGAGGAGGTCGAAATCGAGCAGCGCGGGGCCGCCGGGCGTCCACAGGATCTGGCCATCGTGCAGGTCGCGGTGGGCGACGACGCTGGACTCGACGGCGACGGAGCGCGCCGCGCACTCGCCCAGCGCCTGGCGCGCCGCGGCGAACCCCTCCGGGAGCACGGCCGCGGCGCGTGCGTAGCGCTCGGCCCAGCGATCGAGCACGTCGAGCTCCGTCGCGCGCGCGTGCATCGGCAGCCCCGCGGGCGCGCTGCCACTCTGCCAGCGCGCGAGCGCCGCGCCGAACGGCGCGAACCGGTCGGCGTGCCGTCGGAAGTCGAGCTCCTCCGCGGCGTCGAGCCAGTCGAGCTGGAACGCTTCGGGCCAGTGCGCCACCTCTGCCGCGGGGACGTGGAAGAGCCCGTCGGCCGAGGCACGCGCCGCGGCGTGGAGCTCGAGGGCGCGAGCCGCCTGCCTCCGACGCAGCAACTTCACGGCGTGCGCGCGTCCACCGCGCACGACGCGGGCGACGAGCCGGCGGCCCGGGCGCCAGGCGACGATGCGCGCCGCGGGTTCGTCGCGCAGGAACGCGGCGAGGCCGGGGAGCTCCCGTTCGTCGCGCGGGGAGAGCTCCACGAGCGCGCGCTCGTCGTGCGCGAACCAACGCAGACCCTCCGGCGTCGCGACGTGCAGCACGAGCCGGCCGTCCTTGCCGACCTCGGTGCGCCACACGTGTGCGTCGGCGCCGAGCGCGCTGGAGAGCTCGGCGAGGGCTCGGTCGAGCCAGCTCATCGCGCCTCCATCTCAACGGCAAGGTCGAGGAGCTCGCGTGCGCGCTCGACCGCGTGTTCCTCGAGGCGGCGCAGGCTCGCCGCGGCCCGTTCGCGCAGCTCTTGCGCGACGTAGCAGGCGAGCTGGTCGCGCGCGGGCTCGCGGCCGCCCGCGCGCACGTACGCGGCGAGGAGCAGCGCGCCCGCGTCCGCGAGCGACGTCGCGCGCCGAGCGGCGAGCGCGTCGGCGATCCACGCCGCGAGGTCCTCGACCGCCTCGCCCGGTCGCACGGCGTCCAGGTCGAGGACCGTCCAACCGCTGCCGTCGCGCCGCCGCGCGACCTGATCCGGGTGCAGATCGCCGTGGATCCACGTCGACGGACGCGCGACGGGCGGCGGCGCGAGCCGCGCTGCGCGCGCGGCGAGGGCGGGCTCGAACGCGAAAAGCTCGGCGCCGTCCTGACGGATGCGCGGCGCGTCGTGACGGGGGCCCGGCGCGTCGGCGTGCAAGCGCGCGAGCAGCGCGCCCGCGTCGGCGGCGTGGTCGAACGAGTCGCCAGGGAACGTCTCGACGTCGAGCCAGCGCTCGAAGAGGAGACCCGTGCGCGGCTCGGTGCGGACGAGCTCGGGCGCGAGGCGCGCGCGCGCGCCCGCGAAGGCCGCCGCGCGCGCGGCGACCACGCGCTCGCCCTCCGCGGGCGGCAGGACGCGCAACGCGCAGCGCGCTTCGACGAGCTCGTCGCGCTCGTCGCGGAGGACCAGGTCGAGCCGCAGCACGGCGCGGTGCTCGGGCTTGTAGCGCAGGAGGTGCGCGCTCGATCGGCGCCACCGCAGCTTCCCGGGGAACTCCCGGGCGAGGAGCCGCGCGGTGCGCTGCAGGTCGAACGCGCGCGCGAGCCCGGGGAGCTCGCGGTCCGCGGGCAGCGCGTAGAGGCAAGCCCCTGCGTCCACGTCGACGTGGAACGGGAGGAGCGCGCTCGCTTCCCGCTCGACGTGCTCGTCGGGCTCGTAGCTGCGCTCGATCGAACGCGCCTTGTCGCCCCGGTAGCGCTTGTAGGTGACGAGCGTCTCGCGCCCGTCGCCGGTCGACACGGCGTACACGGCCGTGATCGCGGTCCCGGGCTTCCAGCGCGCGTAGACGAGCTCGGCCCGCTCCGGCGCGGGGTTCCCGGCCGGCACGAGGTGGCGCTGGACCAGCGCGCGGAGCTCGTCGGGCGTGGGCGGGCAGAGCTCGCGCTCGCCGGCGCGCGCCGGGATGGACGCGTCGCGTCGATAGGACTTGAGCCCGGTCACGACGCCGCCTGCGACAAGGATCGAGTCGTGCGCCGGTACAGCGCGTTGCGCGCGACGAGCTCGGCGTGCGTGCCGACGTCGTCGACGCGGCCCTGGTCGACGAAGACGATTCGATCGAACACGTCCAAGTGGTCGAGGTCGTGCGCGATGACGACGACGATGTCCGTGCGCGCGCGCTCCGAGAGCGTCGCGCGGACGCGGTCGACGGCGACGCGGTCGAGGCCGCTGAACGGCTCGTCGACGATCAGCACGGGCGCTCGGCGCAGAAGGACGCGCGCGAGGCACAGGCGGCGGCGCTCGCCGCCGGAGAGGCCCGTGCCGCCCGAGCCGAGCTCCGTGTCGAGGCCGCGTTTCAGGTTCGCGACGAAGCCGTCCGCGGCGGAGAGGCGCAGCGCCTCCCACAGCTCCTCCTCGGTGGCCTCGGGCCGACCGAGCAGCAGGTTCTCGCGGATCGACGCGCCGAAGAGCGTCGACTCCTGCATCGAGAGCCCGAAGCGGTCGCGCAGCGACTGGAGCTGGTACTCGGGCAAGGGACGCCCGTCGAGCAGCACCGTGCCCGCGTCGGGGTCGTAGAGACGCACGCAGAGCGCGGCCACGGTCGACTTGCCCGAGCCGCTGCGTCCGAAGAGCCCGAGCAGCTCGCCGCGCTTGAACGTGGCGGCGAAGCCGCGCAGCGCGTCGACCTTCTTGCCGTACTGGAAGACGACGTCGCGGAACTCGAGCTCGGCCGGATGTGCGGGCGCCTCGATCGCGTCGGGGCGCGAATCGATCGCGATCGGTTCGTCGAGGATCGCGAGCAGGCGCTCGCCGCTCGCGGTGCCCTTGGCGAGGCGCTCGGAGTGCTTCGAGGTCGCGCGCACGGGCTTGAGCAGGCTGCGGACGTAGGAGAGGAAGAGGATCAGGTCGCCGGCCGACAAGGTCCCTTGCAGGACGCGCCACGCCCCGAAACCCAGCGCGGCGGCCGTGCACGTGCCGAAGATCGCTTCGATCGAGACGGTCAGCTTCGCGGAGAGCCGCGCGGCTTTGAGCTCCGCCCGCGCCGCGGTGCGGTTCGTGTGCGCGAATCGGTGCACGATATGGCGCCCGCGGCCGAGGGCCTGGATCGTCGACGACGCTGCGATCGCTTCGTGCAGGTAGTCGGCGAGGTCGCCCTCTTTCGTGCGCTGCTTGCGCGCGGCGATCGTGAGCTGTTTCGAGATCCACCAGACGACGCCGAGGCACGCGGGGATGATCCCGAGCACGATCAGCGTCAACCAGGCGTCCACGAAGAGCATCGCGCCGACGGTGCACGCGATCAGGCACGAGCGCGTGAGCACGGCGACGGTCGAGTCGACCAGCATCGTGCGCACGAGCGGGACGTCGCCCATCAGACGCACGAGCAGGTCGCCCGACTTGAAGCGCGCGTGGAACTCCGGCGACAGCTTCGACAGGTGCTCGAAGACGCGCAGCCGCAACGAGCGGGAGACGGCCTGGCCCACCTGGTTCGTCAGCACCGCCGCGCCGTAGTCGCACAGGCTGTCGAGGATCACGATCACCAGCGCGGCGAGCGCTCCCCACAGCACGATCCCTTGCGCGTCCGTGGGGCCGCCGAGCCAATCGAAGGGGCTCTCGCCGGCGTGCGCTCCGCCGGGGAGCGCGTAGTCGAGGATCCACTTGATCGGCCACGGCCGGAGGAGCTCGAACGCGACCGCCGCGAGCGTCAGCGCCGTGATCGCCGCGAGCCTCCAGCGGTGGACCGCGAGCTCCGGGAAGAACCGGCGCGCGACCGCGAGGCCCTGGATCCAGCGCTCGAGCCAGCGGGTCATCGAACGCCCCCGCACGTCGCCTCGAGCACCTCACGCGCGATGTCCTGCCACGACTGACGCTCGGCGCGGCGGCGCGCACCGCGGCCGAGCTCGGCGCAGAGCTCGCGGTCGACGAGGCAGCGCTCGAGCGCGGCGACGAGCGCCTTCTGGTCGCCCGCGCGGTAGACGAGGCCTTCCGAGCCGTCTCGGACGGCGGCCGGCAGGTCGCCGAGGTCGGGCACGATCGGCACCGCGGCGCAGGCCATCGCCTCGAGCAGCTTGAGCGGCGAGAAGTAGCACGGCGCGTCGGGCGCGTACGTCAGCGGGAGGAGGTCGAACGCCGCCACGACGCGGGCCGCTTCCGCGTGGGGGAGCCACGCCTCGCGGCTCACGCGCTGCGGATCGACGCGGCCCCGCCACGCGGCCTCGAAGTCGCCTTCACCGAGGAGGACGAGCTGGAGGTCGTGCCCGCGCCCGACGAGCTCGACGAAGGCGTCGACGCAGCGCTCGAAGTTGTGCCACGGCCGGAGCCGACCGTGGAATCCGATCGCGATCCGCCCCGCGGGGACGAGGCGCTCGCGAACCGGATCGTCGGGGCTGCGCGGACGGAACAGCTCCGGGTCGACCGCGTTCGGTCGCACGAGGACGCGCGCGGCGTCGGCACCTCGCTCGACGGCGTAGCGTCCGACGTCCGTGGAGACGGCGAGCACGAGGGCGGCGCCGCGCCACGCGGCGCGCTCACGTTCGCGCTCGGCGACGAGCTCGCGGCCGCCGCGGTAGCGTTCCTCTTCCTCGGCGAGCGGCGCGTTCACCTCGATGACGTGCGGGATCGCGGCGCGGGCCGCGAACTCGGCGCACGCGTAGCGCGCAAGCGCGTGGCGCTCGTACAGGACGTCGATCGGAGCGCGGCGGTGCTCCGTCTCCAGGCGCGCGTGGAGCTCGCGGTCGTCCGACACGTCGAGCTCGAGCACCTCCGCGCCGCGCGCCGCGAACGCGCGACGCATCGCCTCGACGTGGACGGCCGCGCCTTTCTTGCGCCCCGGCGCGATGCCGGGATCGGGGTTCACGTGCGCGACTCTCATGCTCGCGCGTGGGCCACGCCGACGCCTTCGAACCAGTCGTAGAGCGTGCGCGCGGTCTTGCGCGCGTCGAACAGGGCTTCGGCCCGGGCGCGCCCGGCGCGCGCGAGCTCCGCCCGCAGCGTTCGATCGCGCAGGAGCCGCTCGATCGCGTCGGCGGTCTCGACCACGGAGTTTTCCGCCACGAGGAGGCCGGCGCGACCGTGATCGAGGATCTCCGGTATGCCCGTCACGGGCGTGGAGATGCACGGCAGTCCCATCGCCTGCGCTTCGATCAGCGTCGTCGGCAGCGCGTCGCGGTTCCCGTCCTCGCCGACGATGCACGGGAGGACCTGCATCGTGGCGCGCGCCATGTAGCCGCGGACGGCCTCCTGGTCCTGCGCGCCGACGAGCCGAATCCGTTCGCCCAGGCCGAGCTCCGCGATGCGGCCCTCGATCCGCGCGCGGTCCTCGCCCTCGCCGACGAAGGTCGCCTGGACCGCGACGTTGCGCCGCCGGAGAAGCTCGATCGCCTCGACGAGCACGATGAAGCCCTTCTTCTCGACGAGGCGCGCGACGCACAGGACGTGGTCGTCGTCGCGCTGGACCGGTCGCGGCGCGAACGACTCGAGGTCGATCCCGTTGTAGAGCCGCCGCACGCGCGGCCGAGCCTCGGCCGTGAGGATGCCCTCCATGTACTTGACGTTCGCGTCGCAGACGGTCACGACGAAGCGCGAGCGCGCGACGATGCGCGAGAAGAGTCGCGGGTCGACGGTCGAGCGGTAGATGTCCTTCGCGTGCGCCGTGACGCTGTAGCCTGGACCGCCGAGCTCGTGGAGCAGCATCGCCGTCAGCGCGGAGTCCGTCGCGAAGTGCACGTGGACGTGCTCGATGCCGAGCTCGCGCGTGCGGCGCAGGAGGACGAGCGCCTCCGCGAATAGCGCGGGCATGCGAGGGTGCTGGAACTCGGACATCTCGCGCACGAGCGTGCCGAACCGTTCGAGGAGCGCGTGGTGCGCGGGCGTCGGGCCGAAGAGCTCCATCCACGGCTGCATCGTGTCGACGCTCACCAACTCCACGGGAGCCTTCAGGCGGGCGAGCTCCGGATGGCGAGGCTCGGGATCCGGAGTCCGGCGGGAGAACACGCGCAGCTCGCGGCCGGCGCGCTCCTGACCGAGCAACTCGTTCAGGATGAACGTCTCGGAGAGGCGGGGAAACTTCTTCAGGAGGTAGGCGACCCGGACTCGACTCACGATGTGCATCTCCGCGGGAGACGGACTCCAAGGGCTTCGAGCGCTCGATCCGGCCTGGATCGAGCGCGTGCGCGGTGTGCGCGGCGTGAGAGCGCAATGCACATGCCGTTCGAAGGTCACGGGCTTCCACGGCACGCCGTGCGGGATCCGGACAGCGAGTCTGGACTGCGGACCGCTCAGGGTCCAGCTCCTGGATGTGCCCCGTCCAGAGGACGGAACGCCGCGGGCTCGAGCACCCAGGACCCGATGCGACGGTCCCCCGACCGCCCCCGGATTCTCGTGGCACCCTTGTTGACCAGGGGGACGGAGGGCCGTGTGCCCGCCTTGACCTCCGCCTGATCTCCTCCTCTTCGGTGACTCCATGATCCGCTCGACTCCTTGGCTTGCTTCGACCCTCTTCGCGGGAATTGCGCTCGGGCTCTCCTCCGCGCGGGCGAGCGCTCAGACCTTCCTCGACGGAACCGTCGTCGACTCGCTCGGGAACCCGGTGCCGGGCGTGAACCTCGACATCAAGAAGATCAGCGGTGGAGGCGGGACGCCCAACGTGCTCAACGACGGCACGGACGCGCTCGGCCATTTCCACATGACGATCCAGCAGACGCAGGCGACCGGCTTCTACGAGGTGACGTTCTACCCGCCGCAGCCGCCCGCGAGCACGTCGCTGGTGTCCGTGCTCCCCTCGGTCGTCGTGAACCTGAACACGACGGTGAACCTCGGGACGTTCGTCCTCGACCCGGGCGTGTCGATCAGCGGCCACGTGCAGAACACGCTCGGCGCGCCGGTTGCCGGCGTCAACTTCGACGTCATCGACGCGGGCGGCAACAACCTCACGCTCGCCTTCGACCAGAGCGATGCGCTCGGCAACTTCGCCTTCGCCGCGCCCGCGGGCTCAGTCGCGTTGCGGTACCTCACCGACACGGTCCCGCTGCAGACGCTTGCGCCGCGCGAGGACCTGCTCACCCTGTCGGGGAATGTGAACGTCGGCACGGTGGTCCTGCAGCCCGGCTTCTCCGTCTCTGCGATCGTCCGCAACCCGAGCAACGTCGCGCTCGCCAACGTCGACCTCGATGTTCTCGACAGCGCGACTCACGTGAAGGTCTTCACGCCGAACGACAACACGAACGCGACCGGCCTCGTCACGGTCGTCGTCCCGGCTGGAACGTACGACTTCGACTTCGCTCCGCCGGTGGGCACGCACCTCGCGCCGGCGCGCGTCGCCGGACGGGCCATCGCGGCGAACGCGAGCCTCGGGATCGTGATCTGCCGCTTCGGGCACTTCATCTCGGGCGTCGTTCGCAACACCTCGAACGTCCCGGTGGCGAACGTGAACATCGACGTCAAGGACAGCCTGACCGGCGTCGACATCCCGCTCAGCAACGACGTGACGAACGGGGCGGGCGCGTACTCCGTCCTCGTCCCGGCGGGCACGTACAACGTCAAGTTCCGCCCGGGCGCCAACGCGCTCTACAGCGACGACATCGTCTACAACGTCCCCGTGGCGGCCGACACGGTCGTCAACGGCACGCTGCGTCCGGGATTCTCGGCGAGCTGCTTCGGCGACGGCTCGACGCCGACGGCCTGCCCCTGCGGCAACTCCGGCGCGGCCGGACGCGGCTGCGCGAACTCGGCCAACCCGAGCGGGGCCCTGCTCGAGGCCGAGGGCTCGATCGTCGTGAACCCGGTGACCGGCACGGACACGGTCGTCCTGCACGTCAGCGGCGCGCCGAACATCGTCAGCATCGGTGGCATCTTCCTCCAGGGCGACGCCTACAACGCGGCGGGCTCGGTGTTCGGCGACGGCGTGCTCTGCTTGTCGGGCACGCTGATCCGACTCGCGTCGAAGGCCCTCCCGGGCGGCGTCGGGCAATTCCCCGAGGTCGGGAACCCCTCGGTGTCGGTGCGCGGCGGCGTCACGCCGGGTTCGGGTGCGATCCGTTGGTACTCGACGTACTATCGCAACTCGTCGGCGGCGTTCTGCCCGCCGAGCACCTTCAACGTCTCGAACGCGATCCGAATCACCTGGTGATCTCGAGCCTCGAACTCCAAGGCGAGACCGAACGCCGCCGCGCGCGGTGCTCGGTCTCGAGTTCTGCCGGCCACCTCGCGCGCCTAGCGCTCCTCGCGGGCACGGCCTGGCTCGGCGCCTGCGGCCGACTCGCCCTCGACGCCCCCGGCGTCACGATCGTCCCACCGCCCGATCCCTTGCCGAGCGCCCATCCGACGGTGGGCCTCGTCTCGGCCGTCGCCGCGCCGGATCGATTGCGGGCCGACTGGCGCGTGCACTCGGGCGGCGACCCCGCGGGTGAGTACGGTCTCTTCGTCGGCACGAGCCGCTCGCAGCTCTTCGACGAGGTGCCCGTGCTGCTGCTCCCCGAGCAGCGGCACGCTCAGGTCCTCGGCCTCGTCGCGAACGACGACTACTACGTCGGCCTCGCCCAGCGCGCCGACGCGGGCTCACCCTGGGTCCAGAGCGGACCGGTCCTCTCCGTCCGCACGGCGCCGGTGCTCTACGTCGACCCGACTGCGCCTGGAACGGGCGACGGCACGACGCCCGCGGCGGCCTTCAACGACCTGACGCTCGCCATGTTGACCGCGTTCGTCAACGGTGGCGGCAACATCTACGTGCGCCAGGGAGACCTGACCGGTATCTCGCTCCCGCATTTCACCGCCGTGCACG
Organism: Planctomycetota bacterium; assembly: GCA_016714045.1. Classification (GTDB taxonomy): domain Bacteria; phylum Planctomycetota; class UBA1135; order UBA1135; genus JADJNY01. Next base: position 395,492 of record JADJNY010000007.1, read on the forward strand.
TCTACGGCGGCTTCTCCGAGACGTTCCGCCTGTCGGATCGCGACGCGCTCGAGCACCCGACGCGCCTCGTCGGGCTCGCCGGGCTCCCAATCGTCGACACGCAGAGCGGGCCTTCCGGCAGCGCGATCCTCGACGGCTTCGAACTCGACGGTGTCGGCGTCGCGACCGACGGCGTCAGCTCGTCGAGCGAGCCTGTGGAGCTGCGCAGCGTGTCGATCCACGACTGCCAGCGCGGCGTGAAGCTGCGCGCACAGCTCGCCCCGTCCGCGGTGGAAGCGATCCTCGTCAATGTGACGGCGCGCTCGAACGTCCTCGAAGGGATCTCCGTCGACGGCGTGTACGACCTCGCGCTCGATGGGTGCCTCCTCGATTCGAACGGCAACGAAGGCCTCGACCTGAACCACCTGGTCGCGCTCGACGCTGCGTCCTCCTCGCTCGTCGTCCGCGGTTCGCGCTTCGACCGCAACGGAACGGAGGGCCTCGACTGCCACCTCGGGGCTCCGGCGGGCGCGGGGACGGACGGAGGCTCCTTCGACGTCCGCATCCAGGACTGTGACTTCGAGGCGAACGCGCTCGACGGCGTCCGCATCGACATCGACTACGAGCTCTTCCCGCAGTGGAATGCCGATATCGTCGTGCGCGGTTGCCGCGCGCGTGCGAACCGCGGCGCGGGGGTGCACTTCGATCTCGACTCGCAGTGCAGCGCCTACGTGCACCGCCTCTCGAGCAGCGCGAACCAGGGCGAGGGCCTGCTCGTCACCTCCGAGACCTTCCCGGGACAGTGCACCGTCAGCGCCTCGGCGTTCCACGCGAACGTCGGAGCGGGCGCGCGCTCGTCGCTCGGGCACTTCGGGCTCTCCCTCGCGCACTGTGTGTTCGCGGGGAACTCGGGGGGCGGCGTGGCGAGCGACGTCGTGCCCTCGATCACGCACTCCTGCGTCTTCGACCGCCAGCCGCTGCCGCACACCGGGACGTCGAGCGTTTTCGACGTTGTGACGCCCTCGGGCTCGCTCTCGCCGTTCGATCGCGCCGCCGACGAGTACGTGCGCATCGACGCGTGGGCGGGGAGCGACGTCGCGGTGACGCCGCTCCCGAGCACCCTCGTGGACACGACGGCGGAGGTGCTCGACGACGAGATCGAACGAGCACCGAACGCCGGCACCGGCGCGCAGGTGACGCTCGATCCCGCGCCGACGGCGCTCGCCACGCCCGCGGTGCTCGCGCTGTTCCGTCCGTCCGGAACCGTGGTGGAGGACTGGCGGCTCCCGCTCACCTCCGTCGCGGCCCGCGCGGGCCTCTCGGCGCCCGGCGGCGCCGAGGTCGACTGCGGTCCCTTCGGCGCCGTTGAGACGGGGCTGCCCGGGGTCGAGACCTCGCCGCCGAGCGCGCTCTACCACCTCGCGTCGACGGTGCCGGCGTGGGCCGACGGCGTGACGCCGAGCAGCGACCTGGAGCTCGTCTTCCGCGGTGGTGTGCCCGAAGCGACGACGCTCACGACGTCCATCGTCCTGTTCGACGCGATCGGCGGCGTGCGTCCCGTGACGCCGTCGCGCGTCGGAGAGCACGTGCTCGTACCGGCGCCGAGCGGCGGTTGGCAGGACGGCGACGTGCTCGCGCTGTTCCCGACGCTGCTCGCGGAAGACGGAGCGCGCCTCGCCGCGACCGTCGTCCTCCCGATCCGCGTGCCCTGAGCCCGAACGCCCAACTCGCGTCCACGCGGCACGCGCGCCCTTCCCCACCTGCGTCACCGAGCGCCGACCTTCGAGACGGCTCCCACCACGCGCGCACTCGGCCTCCGACTCTTCGCCGAGCGCACCTGTTCGAGCGTGCTCGCGCGGCGCGCGCGCACCACAGCGCGTCACGATGCGAAAGGACTAGGCTCGAACGCGGCGCGCGCTTCCGCGCTGAAGCACGCTCGACGCTGAACGACTCCTTTCGGAATTGCTCGCAGCGCGCGCACTCTGTCGCCATTCCGCCCGCCGGTTGCTGAGAACCCATCGAACTCCGCGTCGATTGCGCCCCTTCCCCCTGCATCGACTCGGCTGGCAATTGCGTCCCGACCGACGTTCGTCCCGCCGCCTAAGTTGCAGGCATCGCCCACGCCGAGCGCCAAGGATCAGCGCAAGCACGCTGCGACTCCTCCAGTCCGATCCCCGTCAACGCCCGATCGGCAGCACGAATCCCCCGACCGCGCCACTCACCTGCAGCGGCACGACGCCGACACCAGGGGTCCACACATGGAAGCTCGGCACGCCCCCGGCGACGGACGTGAACGCAATCGCGCCGGTCGGCGTGAACGTCAGCGTGGGACCGAACGGCCCGGTGTGTCCCGGAAGCGTCTGAGTCACCCCCGTGACGAGGTTCGTGGCGAACAAGGAACTCGACGCCAGCGAGGCGCCGATGCAGGCGACCAATCCGTCGTTGCGCAGCGCGTGGCGCGTGAAGTCCGCATCGCTCGAGGCGATGAGCACGGCCGGCGCCGTCAGGTCCTGGCGCACGCGATACAGCTCGTAGGGACGGTTCCCGAGGTCGCTCCGCACGTGGACCCACGCCTGGCCTGCGACGAACTCCCAGTCCACGAAGGTCTTCACGGCCGGGACGACGACCGTTGCCCTGACTTGCCCTTCGTGCGCAACGGACACGCTGCCGCCCTGCGAGTCGCCGTCCGCGTACCACGTGTCGCCCGTCGTCGGGAGGAGCGCCGTGCGCTCGAGCGTGATCGACGGCACCGAGAAGAACGGCAGCGTCGGGTCCCCCGACGAGAGCGAGAGGTTCAGGAACTGGGCTCCGCCCAGCGTGCCCGGCACGTCGACCTGGAAGAGGTCCGTGTTCTCGAGGTTCGACACTCCCGGCGCGACCTGGGCGCCCACGCCGAGTTGAAGCCGATCCGGCGCGCGGAAGACGAAGACGCCGACTTCATCGAGCGTGTCGAGGAAGCGGGCGTTCGAGGACAGCTCCGTCGCCGGGTCCGTCGGCGGCGCCTGCACGCGACCCACCCAGCACTCGCGAGACGCGCCCTCGGTGCGCCAGGCGCAGGCGAGACCGTCGTCGGAGACGGCGAGGTGCGGGCCGTCTTCCGCTTCCGGCAGGAAGCCGGCGCCGGAGAGCGTGCTCGGCGCGGGCGTCGCGCGGCTCGCGGGTCCGGTGGGCCCGAACACGTAGACGTCGAGTGCGCTCGGGCCCGCTCCGGCCGTGGTCGCGGCGAACGCTCCGTTGCGCGAGAGGACGACGTGCCCCGTGAACGAGGTGGGTACCGCGTGGGCGCCGAAGGAAAGCGGCGCGCCTTGCGCTCCCGGTTGACGTTCGAAGCGGAGGAACGCGCGCTTCAAACCGAAGGTGCCCCACGTCTCCGCGAGCAGGAGGCTGTGCGCGAAGAAGCGCCGCGGCGAGAGGTTGGCCGTGCGGTCGACGACCTGCACCGGCGGCCCGAGCCGGATCTCCAGGACGTTGCCCCCCGCGGCGGGCAGGGTCGAGACGAGGAACGCATCCCCCGAGGGGGAGCACGCGATCCTCGCAACGAACGGATCCGAGGTCTGGCCGGGCCCGATGCCGGGGAGCTCGTGGACGAGGAACGCGGCGCCACGCGGGGGAACCAGGAAGAAGCCGAACGTGGTCAGGCCCTGCGCGTCGACGCGCGAGAAGTGGTAGAGCGAGCCGCGGCGATTCGGCAGCAAGGCGCGGTTGGCGCCAGGCACGTCCGAGACGAGGCCAGCGGCGTCGGCCTGGTGCTCGAGGAGATGCGTGCGTCCGTTGACCTCGAGCGGGAGCAGCGTGAGTCCCGCCAGTTCAAGCGGGCTCTGGGAGAGCGCCCCGGTGACGTCGTCGTAGACCCGCACGCGTCCGGTGCCGTCCGGCTGCAACTCGAACGTGGAGACACGACCGTTGGCCGCGGCCTCAGCCCGCGGCGTCCAGGTCGCGACGATCACTGAAGTCCAGAGCAGAGCTTGTCGCATCACGGAATCTCCCGAGGCATGCCAATGGCAACGTCAAACGGCATGCCCTTTCCGGTCCTCGAGACTGAAGAACGTTTCCAAGCCTACCCCAATTCCAGGGCTTGCCACCGCTCTCCCGTCCAGGTTGGCCTCGGAACCGGCCGACGATAGGATCCAGACTTTGGAAGAACGTCCAGCCCATGGATCGCCCGTAATGTCCTCCGAGCCTGACTCGCTCCGCGCCGACCCGGTCTGTCCGCCGGGCTGGACGTGGGTGCGCGAGCTCGCGTCGGGCTCCCAGGGCCGCGTCGCGCAGGTGCGCCGTGGCGACGAGTGGGGCGTGCTCCGAACGACGCCGCGCGCGCCCGGACGTGCCGGGCCGGACCCCGAGTTCGCGATCCTCGCCCAGGTCCAGCATGCGGGCCTCGCCGCGCTCCTCGACCACGGCGTGCTTCCCGGAACGAACCTCCACTTCACCGTCCGCAGCTGGATCGAAGGCCAGGATCTCGGTCGCGAAGGCGAGCGTCTGCGCACCTCCGGACCCGACGGGCAGCGCGCGATCGGGCGCATCGTCGCCCGCCTGTGCGCAGCGCTCTCCCACCTGCATCGCGCGGGCTTCGTGCATGCGGACCTCAAGCCGACCAACGTGATCCTCGGGCCCGACGGTGCTCCGGTCCTGACCGACTTCGGCCTGGCGCGCGCGAGCGCATCCAGCCTCTCCACGATCTCGGGGAGCCTCTTCGCGCTCGCCCCCGAAGTGCTGCTCGGCGCTCGGATCGACGGTCGGGCCGATCTCTTCGCGCTCGGCGTCCTGCTCCACGAGCTCCTCCTCGCGCGACGCGTCCCGGCCCGCGAGTTCTACGCACGCTTCCCCGAGCAGGACTACTTCACCGCGACGGGGACGAAGGTGGAGGACCTGCCCGAGTGGGCTCGCGACGTCGTCGCGAACCTCGTGCAGCGCGATCCCGCGGCGCGCCCGGCGGACGCGCTCGACGTCGCGCGGGCGCTCGCGCCGCGCCTGGGGCTCGAGCTCACGACGGCGGAGCCCGCGCCGCTCGCCTGGGGTCCCAATCGCGGCCGCGAGCCGTGGTTTGCGCGGTTCGTCGAGCGCGTGCGCGCCGCCTTCGAGGCTGCGTCGAACTCATCGGCTGCACGCTCACGGCTGACGCCGGTGTGGATCGCGCTCCCCGACGGAGAGGACGCGCGTGGCGTGCTCGAGGTCCTTCGGCTGGCACTCGCGCTCCAGGGCTGTCCCGTGCACGCGCTCGACCTCGCCCGCGTCCAGCGGGAGCTGCGCGGGGGACACGACCTCGATCGATGGCTGCGCGAGCAGGCGCGCTCGCTCGCGGGCGGGATCGTCTTCGCCGCGCCGGGGGCCTCGCCGTGGGACCTGCGGCTCGTCGAGGGCCTCGCGCGCACGTTCACGCAGTCGAGCGAGAGCGAGGGCGCCGAGGCCGCGCTGCTCGTCGCGGTCGCGTGTGGTGCTCCTGGCGAGCGCGGCTCCGAGCATCCCGTCGACGACCAGGTCGCGTGGGAGCCCCTCCTCCTCCCGCCGATCGAGGCGGACGTCGTGCGACGCGAGCTCGCTCCCTCCTTCGACGAACCCCACGAGCGACTGGCCCCGCTCGCGGCGCACCTCGCGCGCGAGAGCGGCGGGGCGGCGAGCGCGCTCGAGCTCCTGCTCCGCGCCGCCTGCACCGAGGGCGTCTTCGTGCCGTCCGGACGCGGGCTGCGCCTCGCTCCGGGCGGCTTCCTGGGACTTTCAGGGAGCACGCGCGCTCGGCGCTCCGCGACCTTGCGCGGCCGGTCGAAGGACGCGCGTCGTCTACGCGCAGCCCTGCACCTCGTCGACGACCGAGCGCCGCTCGCGACGGTGGCCGAGCTCGCGGACTTGAGCGGCCCCGCGCTCGCGCGCGCGCTCGACGAACTCGTGGACGCGGCGCTCGTGGAGCGCGTGAACGGGGACGAGGGGCTCGAGCTGCAGGCCGCGCCGATCGACGCGCAGGCCGCCGCACTCGCGCCAGAGGAAGCGCGCTCCCTCCACGCCCGCCGCGCGGACCTGCTCGAACTCTCCGGCGCGAGTCCGACGGTCGTTCTGCCGCACCGCTGGGCGGCGGCGACGGGCCCGGAGCGGAACCCGCCCGCGTTGGAACTCGTCCGTCGCCTGCGGGAGGCAGGCCTCGCCGAACAGGCGCTCGAGGTGGTCGCCGCGCTCCGACGCGCGGCCGAGTCGACGGAATCGCGCCTGCCCGCGGCGCTCGAGGGCGAAGCAGCGCAGTGCTGGATCGCGCTCGGACGATCGGAGCGCGCGCTCGAGGCCGCGCGTTCGCTCGAGGCCTCGCCCGGGGACGCCGAGCGCGCGCAGGCGGAGTGCGTCCACGGCGCGGTCGCGATCCTGCATCACGACTGGGGGCATGCGGAGGAGCACTACCGGCGCGCCTCGGAGCTCTGCCCCGCGGAACCGTCGGACGCCCTGCACGGCCTCGGCCGCGTCTACTACGAGACGCGCCGGGATGCGGAGCTCGAAGCCCTCTGCTCGCGGGCGCGTTCGGGCACCTTGGGCGCGCTGCCGCGCCGACTGCTCGACTCGCTCGACAACCTGCGCGCGATGAGCTCGTTCCGCCGCGGCGAGCAAGCGGCCGCGCTCGCCCAGCTGCAGCGCGGGCTCGTGGAGGCCCAGCACGGGAACGACGCGGCGCGCGAAGCCGGCGTGCGCATCAACCTCGCGACGGTGTTGCGGCGCGGCGGCAGCATCGACGAGGCCCTCGCGCACGCGCGGCGGTCCGAAGAACTCTACGACGAGGCCGGTCATCTGCCCGGGCTCGCGCAGGCGCGCGCGCTCGTGGCGGGGATCCTGCGCGATCGCGGCGAGCTCGAGGAGTCCGCGCGGCTCTTCGGCTCCGCGCTCGCGCTGCGAGAACGCCTGGGCGACGCGTCGGGAGCCGCCGCGGTGCGCGGCATGCTCGGCTTCGTGCACGCGGAGCGCGGGCACGTGCGCAGCGCGGAGCTCGAGCTCGCGCACGCGGCGCGCGCGCTCGAACGCGGCGGTCGCGCGAGCTTCGCTGCGCCGCTCGTCGCGCGCGCCGAGGAACTGCGCGCGCGCTTCGACGCACCGGGGCGTGCGCCGGCCGCGGGTCCGCCGCGCTCCGAGGTCGAACGGGCGGCCGAGGCCGACCCGCGGATCCTCGTGAGCCGCGCGCGCGCCCAGTGGCTCGCGTTCGACCGGCGCGGCGCGATCGAGACGGCGCGCCGCGCGAGCCAGCTCGCCGCGCGGCTCGCCCATCCGCTGCCCGAGGCCGAGGCGCGCTGGATCCTCGACGCGTTGCGGCGCACGGGCGAGCGCGGCATCGAGGCCCAGGAGGGCGCGCCGCTGTCCACGGAGTCGAGCGTCGCGCCGCTCGTCAGCGAGGACCGCGCGCTCTTCGAACACCTGGTGTCGGATCTCTCGGTCGCGGCGGAGGCACGGGCGACGCTCGTGTTCGTGCACCGCCTCGTGGAGCGCGGACGCGACGATCGCGCCGCGCGCCTCGCGCTCGCGCTCGTCGCGCGCGCGAGCGCGCCCGAGATAGTCCGCGAGGCGGCCAGCCTCTTGGACGCGGCGCTCGCTCGCTGCACGTCGGGCCTCAGCGCGGACGAAGCCGGGCGGCTGCGGCGCACGTTGCTCTCGATGCCCGATCCGTGGCCGGCGGATCTGGATGCGCGCGCGCCGGCCACGGACGGCGAGGAGGAGCTCGAGATGGACGTCGTTGCGCTCTTGGACATCAACCACCGGCTCGTGAAGCAGGAGGCGCTCTCCGATCTGCTCGGTGCGATCGTGGAGGGCGCGCTCGGGGTCACGGGAGCGGAGCGCGGGTTCCTCGTCCTCGAGGAGGACGGCGAGCTCTCGTTCGACACGGCCCTCGATTCGCGACGCGGAGACATCGCCGCGCCCGACCTCGAGGTCTCGAAGAGCATCGTGCGCCAGGCGCTCGAAGCGGGCCGCGTGCTGCGGCTCTCGAACGCGGTCGACGATCCGTTGCTCGCCTCGGCGCCCTCCGTCGTCGCGCTCGAGCTGCGCTCCATCCTGTGCGCGCCGTTCCAGGTCGAGCCGGGCCTGCGGGGCGTCATCTACCTCGACCACCGGCTGCAGCAGGGCGCGTTCGCCGCGCGGGCGGAACGGCTGCTCGCGCTGCTCGCGGACCAGGCGGCGCTCGCCGTGCGCCAGGTTCGTCGCGTGGAGGAGATCCGGCGGCTGAACCGCGAGCTCTCGAAGCAGGTCGTGCACAAGGAGTCCGACCTGCGCGCAGCGCGCGCCGCTCTGCGCGAAGCGAACGTCGCGCTCCCCGCGAGCGGCATGGTCGGCAGCTCGCCGGCCATGCGCGCCGTCCACAAGCTGATCGAGCGCGCGGCGCCGAGCAAACTCTCCGTGCTCGTCGCGGGCGAGAGTGGGACGGGCAAGGAGCTCGTCGCACGCGCGTTGCATTCGCTCTCGCCGCGTGCGACCGGACCCTTCGTTTCGGAAAACTGCGCCGCGTTCCCCGAGTCCCTGATCGAGTCGGAGCTGTTCGGCTACAAGAAGGGCGCGTTCACCGGCGCCGACTCGGATCGGCCGGGTCTCTTCGAACGCGCGGAAGGCGGCACGCTGTTCCTGGACGAGATCGGCGAGCTCCCGCTCGCGCTGCAGGCGAAGCTCCTGCGCGTCCTCGAGACGGGCGAGGTGCGCCGGGTGGGGGACTCGCGCGTGCGTCACGCCGACTTCCGCCTCGTGGCGGCGACGAACCGCGACCTCGAGGCCGAGGTGCGCGAGAACCGCTTCCGAGCGGACCTCTTCTACCGCCTCGACGGCCTGCGGATCGCGCTGCCGCCGATCGCGGACCGTGTCGAGGACGTCCCCGAGCTCGTCGACCACTTCTTGCGCCTCGAAAACGCGCGCACGGGCCTCGCGAAGAAGGTCGACCCCGCGGTAGTGGCACGCCTCTGCCGGCGCACGTGGCCGGGCAACGTGCGCGAGCTCGCGAACGAGGTCACGCGGCTCTTCGTCCTCTCCGAGGGGGATCTGGTCGATCCGTCCCTCGTGCGCGTCCCCGGCGCGACGCGGGAAGCTCCCACGGCCAGCGCCGACCCGTTCGTGGACGGCGTGCCGAGCATGGAGGAGCTCGAGAAGCGCGCGATCCTCCGCGCGCTCGAGCTCGCGGGAGGCGACAAACGCAAGGCGGCGGAGATGCTCGGGATCTCCCGCGCGAAGGTGTACCAGCGGCTCAAGGACTGGCGCCTCGACGGGGGCGAAACGCCGAGGGACGACGAATGAGAGCGCGCATCGCGCTGCTCCTGGCGACGGCGGCGGGTTCCGTCGCGTGCACGCGCGAGCCCGCGCTGCGCTTCGAGCACATCGTCGTCGTCAGCCTCGACACCGTGCGCGCCGACCGGCTCGGGTGCTACGGCCACGCCGCTGCGCGCACGCCGGTGCTCGACGCGCTCGCGCGCCGCGGGATCGTGTTCGACGCCGCGACCGCGGCCGCTCCGACGACGCTCGCGAGCCACACGGCGGTCTTCACCGGGCTCCATCCGCACGCGCACGGGGTCGCGCGCAACGGCTTCACCGTCGCCGCGGAGAACGTGACGCTCGCGGAGCTCGCGCGCGCGAGCGGTTTCCGTACGGCGGCGTTCCTGGGCTCGTTCGCGCTCGACCGGCGCTTCGGACTCGCGCAGGGCTTCGACACGTGGGATCAGGCCTTCGACGTGGACGTCGACGGGAACCACGAGCAGATGCAGCGCAGCGCGGCGCAGGTCACGGACGCCGCGCTGTCGTGGGTCGAGCGGGAGGGCCCGGAGCGCTTCCTGCTCTTCGCGCACTACTTCGACGCGCACGCGCCCTACGAGCCGCCGCCGCCGTTCGACGTTTCGCCCACGCGACCGACCGCGCCGCGCTCGGCTTCGCTCGCCGACGTGGACGTCGCCGTGCGCGCGCAGCAGCGCCGCACGACCGGGCGCGAGCTCGGCGTGCAGAAGACGATCGTCGGCGGCCTCGACGCGGCGCTGCTCGACGGTGCCGATGGGCAGACTTCGCCCGCGGACGAGGACCTCGCCGCGCTCTACGACGGCGAGATCGCCTACGTCGACCGCGAGCTCGGTCGTCTGCTGGACGGCTTGGAGCGCAAGGGACTCCTGCGGAACGCGCTCGTCGTCGTGTTCGCCGACCACGGCGAGACCTTCGCGGAGCACGCGGACTACTGGAACCACGGACTGTGGACCTACGACACGACGGTGCGCGTGCCCTTCCTCGTCGTCGCGACCGGTCCGGGCGCGGAAGGGCTCGCGCCGCGTCGCGTGCCCGATCCGGTCTCGATGGTCGACGTCTTGCCGACGGTCGCCGCGCTCGCGGGTTTCGCGGCGCCGGAGGGCCTCGACGGCACGAGTCTCGTCGACGCGATGCGCGGTGGAACGCTGCCGCGGCGAGCCGTCTTCTCCGAGGCAACGCAGCCCGTGCGGGTCGAACGGCCCCGCACGCCCGCGACGCCGTGGGAGAACGCGCTGAAGGCGAAGTGCGTCCGGATCGGCGACTTCAAGCTCATCCGCGCGCCGTACCTCGCGCGCGAGCAGCTGTTCGACGTCGCGAAGGACCCGGGGGAGCGCCGGGACCTGCTCCGCGCCGGCGTCGAGGCGTCGGAGCTCGCGCGTGCGCCGCTCGCGGAGCTGCGCGCGGCCCTCGACCGCTTCGAGCGCGAGGCGCGGCCCAGACCCTCGCGCTTCGACCCGAGCCAGACGCTGGAGACGCAGGCGAAGCTGCGCGGGCTCGGCTACGACGAGGGAGCGAACCCGGACGACCCGCCGCCCGAGCACACGCCGCGCTGACGCGTCACTTCTTCTTGTCGAAGAGGCCCTCGACGCCTTCGAGGGCCTTCTTCACGCCGCCCTCGAGACCCTGATCGAGGAGCTTCTTCGCCTCCGCGCCGGCCTTCTTCTTCAACCCGGCGAGACCGCCGTCGAGGTCCTTCAAGATGTCCTTCGGCAGCACGCCGCCGCCCGACTTCACGGACTGATCGAGCACCGCGGTGACGATCGCGCGCGTCAGCGTCGAGACGAGCTCCAGCGTCGAACCGTCGCTCTGGAAATCCTCGATGACGATCCTCGGGAGCTCGAGCGCGTGCGTCCCCGCGCCGAGCGGGACGTCGGCGAGGTGCAGCGACACCTTGACGTGGTCGAGCACGATGCGGCGCACGCGCAGCGCGCGTGTGCCTTTCGTCTCCGGCGACGGCTCCTGCCCGGGCGACTTCGCGCCCGAGACTTGGTCGAGGTGTTCGAGGATCTTGCTCCAGTTCGAGCCCGAGGCGTTGCGGTCGAGATGGACGTCGAAGCCGTCGAGCACGAGCTCGGGCATCTCGATGCGCTCGGAGAAGAGGGTGCCGTTCTCCCACCGCGCCCGCGCCGTGCCGATCGAGAGGAAGTGTGGCGACGTGAAGCCCGGCGGGTTCGCGATCGTCATACCGTTCAGGTCGAACGAGCCCTTCGTCAGCCCGACGTCCACGCTGGAGACCGTCGTCTCGACGCCGGTCGCGTACGTGGCGCCGCGGCCGATCGCCGAGCCCACGATCGGGTCGAGGAAGAAGAACGTCGCGCCCAACACGAGTAACGCGAGGAACACGACGACGAGGACGATACGGAGGAGGAGCTTCATGGCGTGGAAAACGAGCACGCCGCGCGGCCGGTCGGGCTGCGCGGCGTGCCGAGGGTAGGGCGGGCGAGGCGCGCGCTCAAGCGCGAGCCTGGTGCGCATCCGTCAGTTGCAGAACTCCACGTGGACCGCGTTCGTGACGCCGTAGCCGTCGAGCGCGGCGGGGTCGCGGAAGATCGCCTGGTAGTTGCGCACGGTGTTGATCATGCCCGGCGCGATCGGGATCGCGAGTTCGGCGTGGCCCGTCGCGTCGGCCGTGAAGACCCCGCGGCGAGCGATCGTGCCACCGAGCAGCAGCGTGCCGCCGTGGAAGGGCAGGCTGCCCTGCTGCGCGCTGAAGAAGAGCACGCCGTTCTGGAAGGGCGTCGCCTTGTCGACGGCGATCTTCAGATCGTTGACCGCGAAGGACGGCGTACCGAGCGTGCTGACGCTCGGGTAGTCGCCGTTCACGCGCTGCTTCGCGAGGCCGTACTGGATCGGCGGCAAGCAGGAGGCGGCGCCGAGCACGATCGACTGCGTCTGCATCAGGATCGGCGTGCTCTTGCCCTTCGAGACCCACAGGTTGTAGGCGTCGAGGCCCGCGCTGTTCGTCGTGTTCGTGTCGCGGAGGAACTCGATGTACTCCTTCGTCGTCGTCTGGTGGAAGAGCGAGACCTCGGCGTGGTGCGCGCCGGGCGGGATCGCGAAGAGCGTGTCGTCCCAGTACTGTTCTTCGTCGTACGAGTAGCCGACGGGCAGCGCCTGCGACGCGGTGAACGCGAACAGCGTGTAGCCGCGCGGCGGGATGCGGTTGTCCTTGTAGATCTTGTTGTTCAGCACGAAGTGGAAGCTCGGGCCGACCGGGAGGCCAGTCGCAACGGACTGCGCCGCGTCGATCCCGTGGTCGATCTCGTACACCTTCGTGTTCGCCGTCGTCAGCACCGCCGACGAGGGGTCGTACGCTCCGCGCTCGGCGACGAGCGCGTTGCCCGCGTCGAAGAACTTGACGTTGACCCACATGCGGCGGCCTTCGCCGTAGCCGGTAGGGAGCTTGTGGCCCGTCTGGTTCACGACGCGCACGGCGAGTTGACCACCCTTGACGCTGGTGTGGAGGTCGGCCGCGTCGGAGAGCAGTTCCTGCGTGCGCTGGTGCGCCGCGGCGACGGATTGGTTCGTCAGGCCCGTTTCGCTATCCGGGTAGATCGCGCGCACGGCGTCCAGCACCCAGCTGTTCGCGCCGTTGAAGTCGTGCAGCGGGAGGTCGTTGCGGATCGCGCCGCCGAGCACCGGGTTGCACGCGGTGCCGGTGGTCTTCGGCATGTGGCAGTCCTGGCACGACGAGACCGCGGTCTGGTTGCCGCCGAAGCGGCCGCCCATGTCGATCGCGGCGCGCGCGAAGCTGCTGTTCTTCCACTCGCTGAACGTGCGCTCGATCGGGAACTCGTCGTACGGGATCTGCGTCGGGTGCGGCGTGTTCAGCGCGTTCACGACGTAGTCGCCGTTCGGCTGGCGCGAGAGCGCGGGGTTCGAGACCTCGTGGCACGTGCCGCACAGCATCGAGTCGAGGTGGTACGGCGACTGGCGCCAGTCGTGGTACGGGAAGCTCGGCCCGAGGTCGAAGGGACCGCGGCGGATGTCCTGCGGATCGACGACGTACTGACCGCTGTGCGGCTGCACCGGACGCTCGGCGAGAGCATCGAGGATGCGCTGGTCGATGTGCGGGTTCGCGGGATCTTCGTAGGGGTCGACGAGGCGATGGCAGAGGTGGCACGTGACGCCGTCGTAGTCGCCGAGCGCCGGGTTGAGGGCCGAACCATCCGCTGGCGTGCCGCGACCGCCGAGCCACGCGCCCGGCGTGTGGCAGCGCAAGCAGAACTCGCCGACGTCGGCGGCGTCCTGGTTCGCGATCGCGAGCGCCGCGTGGAAGATCGGGTCGCGCGAACTCTGCGCCATCAAGCTCGCGCTCCAGCGCGAGTACGGCTCCTGGTTCGGGTCGTAGTAGCCGTGGCAGCCCGCGCACGTCGGCGAGTCGAAGATGTCCACGAACAGTCCGCCGGGCTGCGTGCCCGGCTGATGGAAGTCGTTGGAGGTCGTCGGGACGGGCAGGCTCGAAAGCGCCGCCGCGGCACAAAGGCCGAGCGTTCCGAGGAGCAAGGAGCCCGTGAGCACGGACGGACGAGACCAGGCGAAACGGATCGGACGGAACATGCGCGTCAACTCAGGTGTGGGTCGAAGGTGCGAACCCTGCGAGCGCGCCGGGAAGCGCGAGTCCTGAGGTCAGGCGCAGTGCAACCCTGCGCAACCCCAGTGAGGAATCCTCCCCCGATTCGAGCGGGCGGTCAAGGCGCCGCGGTGCGTAGGTGCGAAGTCCAGAGCGCAAATTCTTCCGGGATTTTCGATGCCCGAATCGAGTTCGTGACGTCGCGCGGTTGGACCTCCCGCGCGGCACGTGCCGCCGGGGCCCGTGGTGCCGTGTGCACCGCGTTCCCCCGAGACAACCTGAAGAGGATTCCATGCTGACGACGTCGGCCCTGCGCAACGCCTTGTCCCTCTCCCCGTTCTTCCTGTTGTCCCTCGCCGCCCGGGCCGGCGAATGGACTCCGTTCACTCCGACCGCCGTGACCCAGAGCTGGCGGCTGGAGGACCTGCTGGTGCAGGTCCGACACCGCAGACGGGCGGCGTGATCGTGACCGAGTTCATGAAGGATCCCTCCAGCGTCGCCGACACGCGCGGCGAGTGGATCGAGCTCTACAACACGCTCCCTTGGCGTGTAAACATCGAGGGCTGGGTGCTCGCGGACGACAGCGGCTCGCAGGTCGTGCTCTCGAACGGCGGCCTGGGCCTGCGCCTCGCTCCCGGCCAGTACTTCGTGGTGGGCAACAGCGCGGACACGACGCTGAACGGGAGCGTTCCCGTGCAGCACGCGTACTCGGGCTTCGTGCTCGGAAACGGCGCGGACCAGATCGTCCTCCAGAAGCCGAACGGGCTCGTCGTCGACCGCGTCGCCTACGACGACGGCGTGGCGTGGCCGGACCTCGCGGGGCGCTCGATCAGCTTGACGCGCAATCTGCACGACGCGTTCTCGAACGACGACGGCGCGCAGTGGTGCCCCTCGACGACGAGCTGGAACGCATCGAACCCCGACACGGGCACGCCGGGCTTCGAGAACGAACTCTGCCCGTGAGCCCCTGAACGCACGCGAGGGCGCCGCGGTCGCGGCGCCCTCGCTCGAGGTCACGAATCGGGCTCGATCACCAGGTGATGATGTAGCCGTTCGCCGCGTTGAACGTGGCCGGCGGGCAGAACGCCGCCGCCGCGTTGCGGTAGTACACGGTGTAGTAGCCGATCAGGCCCGAGCCCACCGGCGTGCTGCCGCGAGCCGAGAGCGTGATCGTGTCGGCCGAGTCCGGGAAGCTCGCGACGCCGCCCACGAGCGACTTCGTGCGCAGGCGAACGAGCACGCCCGTCGCGCAGCGGATGCCGTCGCCGAAGACTTCGGCCACCGGGTTGTCGATATCGCCCTTGAGGAAAATGCAGTTCCCCGTGGCGTTCATGCCCGAGCCGTCGAGCACGACGTCGTCGCCCGCGACCGTGCCGTGCGCGGTCAGGTTCGCGCCGCTCACGTTGAACGAGCTCGCGCATCCGTTGCCGGTGCCGCCGAAATTCGCACACGGGCACGGTGTCGTGACCGTGCCGACGGACCCGTCACCGAAGCAGTAGGCCGTGCCGGGTTGCGGCGGCGGCGGGCAGAGGTTCTCGTTCTGCGCGCCGGGGGTGGGGAACGGGTGGACGCCGAGTGTCGGGTCGAAAACGAGGCCGACCGCGGGGTCCCACGCGCCCGGGTAGTCGCCGCAGCGATAGGGGTTCTGAACGGTGCTGACGATCGCTCCGTCGAAGGTGACGTCGTTCGCGCCGGCGTCGGAGTACGAGATCAGGTCGACGATCGTGCCGAGGGTCGAGAGGTTCGTCGTGTTCGATCCGAGCGGCGTGTCGAGGTGCGTTCCGAGCAGCGCGGAGATCGCCGCAGGGTTGGCGGTCTGGACCAGGTAGAACGTGTCCGTGCCGTTCTCGATCGAGTCGGTCGTCCCGATCTGGAAGTCCGGCGCGGGAAGGACGGCGACGTCCCCGAGCACGAAGTAGCCGCTCGGGCCGATCGAGAGGCTGCTGAGGTCCCAGGCCTTGTCGAGCACGCCGGCGTTCGTGCCGGGGGTGCTCTGGTCGCCTTCGACGACGAGGACCATGTAGCCCGTCAGCAGCGTGCCGGGCGCGCCCTTGAGCTCGATGTACTCGGACTCGTCGGTGCCGGCGTCGTTGAAGTAGATCTCGTTGAGGTTGACCTGGGCCGAAGCGCTCGCGGCGAGGGTGCCGAGGGCGACGAGGCGAGATGCGGTGGAGGAAGGTCATGGGGCTCCAGTTCGGGTGGGTGGGAGGCCGGAATCGAGGCCGGTCACTCCTGGACGGGACGGGCGCCGCGGGAGTTCCGTCCGGAGCCGTCCAAGGCCGGATGCAGTTCACCCGCGGGGCCGCCATGGCGCAGCCGGCACCTCCGAAATCGGAGGCAGGCGCCCCACGACGACTCCCGTCGAGCGTACCCCGCTCGCGCAGATTGCGCACCCCCGCATCTCGACTAAGGCCGGCGGCGGGCCAGGAGCGGCGGGGCCCCGCAGTCGGGGCAGCGCTCGCGCCCCTCGCGGACCACGGCGCGATGGACCGGGCAGATCCAGCCCCAGTCGTCTGCCTCCAGGGACGAGCCGGCCCCCGACGTGTACCCGAGCCCCTCGAGCGCTCCTCCGGAACTCGGGTCGCCGGCCCCGGCGACGGCCGGAAACGGGGCGAGGACCCACCCGTTCCGCTCGGCGAGGACCCGCCCGAGCTCGGCGACACGCGCGGGCTCCGTGAGGAAGCGATTGGTCGCTTCCTTCGGGTCCTGAACGAGGTCGTAAAGCTCGCTCTCTTCGGGGAACTCGGGGCCAAACGAGGTTCCAGCGCTGGTCCATCGCGCAGTAGAGGGAACGCATCCTTCGGTCGCGTGCGGACGAGCCCAGCGTTCGTGTCGTACCCGTTGATCTGATCCGCGTACGCGGTGCGCGGCGCGTCGGGGCGACCTTCGAGCAACGGACGCAGCGAGCGACCGCGCACGCGGCGCGGCGGCTCGAGCCCGAGGTAGTCGAGCACGGTCGGGTAGAGGTCCGTGTTGCGCACGAGCTCGGGGATCGCGCGCGGCGCGACGCCGGGGACGCGCACGAAGAGCGGCACGCGGATCTGCTCTTGGTAGAGGATGCGATGGTGCTCCCAACCGTGGTCGCCGAGCCCCTCGCCGTGGTCGGCGATGACGACGACGATCGTGCGCTCCCACTCGCCGCGTTCCTTGAGGTCGC
Organism: Planctomycetota bacterium; assembly: GCA_016714045.1. Classification (GTDB taxonomy): domain Bacteria; phylum Planctomycetota; class UBA1135; order UBA1135; genus JADJNY01. Next base: position 412,432 of record JADJNY010000007.1, read on the forward strand.
GGACGACGCGGCCGAACTGCGCGTCGACGTAGTGCACCTCGTTCGCGTAGAGCTCGCGGCCCGCGAGCGGACGCCCGTCGGGAGCGCGCGGCAATCCAGGTACGAGCGCCTCCGACGGCGGCACGAGCACGTCGTCGTGCGGATCCCAGTAGTGGATCCAGAGGAACCACGGCTCGGGGGACGCGTGCAGGGCCGCGAGGACGCGCTCCGTCGTGTCGTCGGAGCGTCGCTGCAACGTGCCGACGTCCCACAGGTCGCCCTTCGCGTGGTGCTGCATCGCGCCTTCGAGGCTCTCGAAGCGCTGGAAGCCGTGTGCGAAGCCGAAGTGCGAGGAGACGGGGAAGGCGCTGTGCACGGCCGCCGTGTTCCAGCCCGCGGCGCGCAGCACGGTCGCGAGCGTCGGCGTCTCCGGCGCGAGCGCGTAGCCGCTCGCGGCGCTGAGCACGCGCACGCCGTGCTCCATGTTCTCGGCCCCGCTCAGGATCGACGCGTGCGCGACCGGCGTCACGGCGGCGGTGCCGATCGCGAGATCAGCGCGCGCCCTCGGCCGCGAGCGCGTCGAAGTTGGGGGTGATCCCCGCGGGACCGCCGTATGCGCCGAGGAAGTCCGCGCGCGTCGTGTCGAGCGTCACGAGGAGCACGTTCCAGCGCGCAGGAGCCGGTGAACACGTCGCGAGCAGCGCGCCCGCGACGCACGCCACGCAGGTGCGGAGCCAAGGAACCATGGACGCATCCTAGTCTCTCGCGATCCCGCTGCCGACGGGTGGGCTCGGAGGCGTGCATGGCGTGCTCCGTGAATCCTCTCGACCGATGTCGACCTCGGCCGCGCGCGAGCGCTTGGGCCGACCGAACCGCTCGGTCGACGCGTGACGGCGCCTAGACCTCGGCCGGCACGCTCCCGTTCCGTGCCGCGGAGGGCGACGCTGCGCGCCGCAGGCGCTCCCGATCGAGGCCCTCCGACGTACGCGGCGAACGGACGGTTTCGAGAGGCACCGACCGCCTGCTACCATCGCGGAGATGCCGACCACGATCCGGTTCCACGCGCTTCCGCTCGTCCTCGCGCTCCTCCCGCTCGCGCTCTTCGCCGGCTGCGACGATCCGAAGGCGCCGGCCCCGCCGCAGCGCTACAACGCGGCGCCCACGGTGCCGCCCGATGGGCCCGTGACCGAGTACTACGACGCCGCGAAGACGAAGAAGCGCGCCGAGGGCGCGGTGAAGTCCGGGAAGCCCGACGGGCGATGGACGTTCTGGCACGAGAACGGCACGAAGGCGTCCGAGGGCGAGTTCGCGTCCGGCGCGCACGTCGGCGCGTGGACGTACTTCCATCCGAACGGCCAGAAGCAGAGCGAGGCGCGTTTCGTCGCGGACAAGATCGACGGGCCCGTCACGGAGTGGCACGACAACGGGCAGGTCGCGCGCAAGGCGAGCTACGTCGCCGGCG
>JADJNY010000008.1 GCA_016714045.1 Planctomycetota bacterium
GCAGGAGGAACGGCGAGCGCCCCGGGGCGAGGAGCGCGACGCGCCCGACGCGCACGGGCGTCGAAGCTCCGCCCTGCGCTTCCGTGCGCGACGCGAGCGCCCCGAGGACGACGAGCGCGGCCGCAACGATCCGGAGGAGCTCCATGGGGCTCCTCTACCACGTCCCCGGCCCCCGGGTCACGCGCGCGCGGCCCGCCGAGCGCCTCCGCGCGCTTGCCCCGGCCGGAGCGCGTGTGGCAAGGTGACCCGATGGACGTCCTCGGGCTCGCGACCCTCGCCGACGCCGCCTCCGGCGGGCACGGGTTCGTGCGCGACCTCGCGGTCGTCCTGTGCGTCGCGGCGGTCACGACGGTGCTCTTCCAGCGCCTGCGCCAGCCCGTCGTGCTCGGCTATCTGCTCGCGGGCCTGATCGTCGGCCCGCACCTCTTCTTCCAGCTCGTCGGCGACACGGGCACGATCCAGACGCTCTCCGAGCTCGGCGTGATCCTGCTCATGCTGTCGATCGGGCTCGAGTTCCGCTTCCACAAGCTGATCGAGCTCGGGCCCTCCGCCGCGTTCACGACGGTGGTCGAGGTCGGGCTGATGCTGTGGCTGGGCTTCAGCGTGGGGCACCTCTTCGGGTGGAGCACGCGCGAGTGCCTCTTCGCGGGCGGCATCGTCGCCGTGTCGTCGACGCTGCTCATCCGCAAGGTGTTCACCGAGCTCTCCGTCGAGCGCAACATCCGCGAGATCGTCACGGGCGTCCTCGTGTTCGAGGACCTCGTCGCCGTGCTCCTCCTCGCCGTGCTGACCGCATTGTCGGCCGGCGCGGAGTTCGACGCGAGCATCGTGGGCGAGGCCGCGCTGCGCCTCGCCGTGTTCCTCGCGCTGACGATCGGCGTCGGTCTCATGGTCATCCCGCGGGCCTTCCGCGCGATCCTGTCGCTCAAGCGCAAGGAGACCGTGCTCGTCGCCGCGATCGGCCTCTCGTTCGCCGTGGCGCTCTTGGCGGAGCGCGCGCAGTGCTCCTCGGCGCTCGGCGCGTTCCTCGCGGGGATGCTGATCGCCGAGTCGGGCGAAGGCGAGTGGATCGAGGAGCTCGTGCGCCCCGTGCGCGACATGTTCGCGGCCATCTTCTTCGTCTCCGTCGGCATGTTGATCGACCCGCGGCTCCTGCTCGTGCACTGGGTCGCCGTCGTCGTGCTCGCGGCGGTCGTGCTGGTCGGGAAGGTCGTCGGCGTTTCCTTCGGCACTTTCCTCACCGGCAAGGACACGACGACCGCGCTGCGCTCGGGCCTGTGCATGGCGCAGATCGGCGAGCTCTCCTTCGTGATCGCGGCGATCGGCGTGACGTCGAAGGCGGCGGGGGAGTTCCTCTATCCCGTCGCGGTCGGCGTGTCCTCGCTGACCGCGTTCCTGTCGCCGTGGCTGATCCGCGAGTCCGCGCCGATCGCGAGCTTCCTCGACGCGCGCCTCCCACGCGCGCTGTCGACCTTCACGCGCCTCTACGGCTCGTGGATCGCGACGATCCGCGCGCGGACGTCGCGCGACAAGCGCTGGAAGAGCGTGCGGCGCGCGGGGATCGTCGTGCTGCTCGACGGGGCCTTGCTCGCGGGGCTCCTGATCGCGGGCAGCGTCGGCCTCGGCACGTTCCAGGGGCTCGTGGAGCGCGCGACCGGGCTCGAGCCGCGCTGGTCGCGCGCGCTCGTCGTCGGCCTGCTCGCCGGACTGTGCGTCTTTCCCTGGACGGGCATCGCGCGCGGCGCGCGGCGGCTCGCGGTGACGCTGTCCGAAATGGCGCTCCCGCCCGTCGCGGTCGGACGCCCCGACACCGGCGCGGCGCCGCGGCGCGCGCTCGTCGTCGGACTGCAGTTCGCGATCGTGCTCTGCATCGGCGTTCCGATCGCCGTCGTGACCGAGCCCTTCCTGCCGCGCTTCGCGAGCCCCGCCGTCGTGCTCGTGCTCGTGGCGCCCGTCGCGTACATGCTGTGGCGCAGCGCAGCGAACCTCGAGGGCCACGTGCGCGCGGGCGCCGAGATCATCGTCGAGGCGCTCGCGCAGACGCCCAAGGACGAGCGCACGCGCGCGCTCGAGGAGGTGACGGCGCTCCTCCCGGGCCTCGGCGACCTGACCATGGTCCGCATCGACGCGGGCGGCCCCGCGGCGGAGAAGGCGGTGCGCGAGCTCGGCAAGGACCTCCTGCGCGGCGTCAGCGTCGTCGCGATCGTGCGCGGCGACCTGCGGCTCGCGCTGCCCGGCGGGAATGAGCGGCTGCGCGGCGGCGACCTCGTCGCGCTCACCGGCACGCCCGAGGACGTCGAGCGCGCGGTGAAGCACCTGACGCCCGAGTCCGCGCATGGCCCCGGGGCGCGGCCGACGCACGGCGAGCCCGCCGCGTCGGCGACCGACGGCACGGGCGCCGGCGCTCGCCGCGGGCGCGACCGACGCGGCCCCTGACGCTCCGCGCGCCGCGCGGAGCGCTTGTCCGTCGCCGCGCCGCGGCGGATACTCGCGCACATGGTGTCCGAGGGAGCGAGCGATCCCGGCCGGGATGCAGCGGCGGAGGCGGCGCTGCTCGCGCGTTGGCAGGACGGGGGCGACGTCGACGCGCTCGACGCGCTCCTGCGCGGCGAGGTCGCGCGCATCGCGGCGCAGCTGCGCGCGCGCGCCCGCGGCGGCTTCGACGGCGCGACGAGCGCGTCCGACCTCGCGCAGGAGGCCGTGCTGCGCCTCTTGCGGCTCGAGGAGACGCCGCGCTTCGACGACCCGAACGCGCTGCGCGGCTACCTGTGGACCGCCGCGTGGCGCCTCTTCCAGAACCACGCGGCCGCGCCGGCGCGCGCCGTGCGCCGGCTCACGGCGACGGAGTCGCGCACGCTCTCGGGGATGTTCGCCGTCACGGGCGGGTTCGGCGCGCTCGCGGCGGAGGAGCAGCGCACCGCCCTCGAGGTCGTCGTGAACCTGCTCGACCCGATCGACCGCGACGCGCTCTCCGCCGTCTACTTCGAGGGGCTGTCGATCGAGGAAGCCGCGCGCCGCGCCGGCGTGACGCGCGGGACGTTCGACGTCCGGCTCCTGCGCGCGCGCCAGCGGCTCGCGACGCGGCTCGTCGACTGGTCCGACGTGATTCCCTGACGCAGCGCCCGAGACGGGGAACGCGGCGGCGCGCGGGTCAGGAGCGCGTCAGCGCGCCGCGCCCTTCGACGGGAACGCGCGCCACGCCGCCGCGCGTTCGGCGTGCGGGCCGTCGGCCGCGCCCGCGTCCCAGCGCTCGTACAGCTCGAGCGCCGCTTCGACGAGCGCCGGCGCCGGCGCGGCGTCGGAGCCGAGCCGGGCGCGCGCGGCGTCGAGCTCCGCTTCGGCTTCGGCGAAGCGGCGCGCGTGCGTGAGCGAGCGCACGAGGTCCGCGGCGTAGCGTTGCGCGCGCTCGTGCGCGGGGCCGGCCTCCATCGCCGTCGCGCGCGCGAGCACGCGCCACGCCTCCGCGGCGTCGACGTGGCGCCCTTCCTCGTCGAGCAGCTCGGCGAACTCGCGCACGACGGAGCGCGCGTCGCGCGCGTCCGTGCCGATCGACGTGTCGAGCGCCAGCCAGCACGCTTCGAGCTCGCCTTCGGCCTCGGCGCGCCGGTGGAGGTCGCGCAGGAGCGCCGTGTACCGGTAGAGCGCGTAGAGCGCCTCCCTCCCGACCGGTCCGCCCGCCTCGATCGCGCTCCGCGTCGCGTCCGCGAGCAGCTCGAGCGCCTCGTCGCGACAACCCGCCGCGATCAAGACGTCGGCGTGCGCGACGCCGAGCGACGTCGTCACCCCGTGCCGGTCACCGAGGTGCAGGCGCGCGTCCGCATGCGCGGTCGAGAGCGTGCGCTCGGCCTCCGCGAGCGCGCCGAGGCTCTTCTGGAGGATCCCGAGGTTGTTCGCCGTCGTCAGCGTCGTGTCCGCGGCTGGGCCGAGCACGCGACGACGGCGCTCGTACGCTTCGCGCATCAGCGGCTCGGCTTCGGCGCCGCGCCGCTGGAGCAAGAGCAGCGCGCCGAGGTTCGAGAGCGAGCTCAGCGTGTCGGGCGCGTCGTCGCCGAGCGTCCTGCGGCGCGCGGCGAGCACGTCGCGCAGCACGCGTTCCGCTTCGTCCATGCGGCCGAGCGAGCGCAGGAGCATCGCGAGGTTGTGCCGCGCGCCCAGCGCGCCCTCGTCGTCCGGGCCGAGCGCGCGCGCGAGCCCGTCGGCGGCGCGCCGCAGGTGCGGTTCGGCCTCCGCCACGGCGCCGGTCGAGAAGAGGTAGAGGCCGAGGTTCGCCTCGGCCCCGAGCCGGTCGTGGTCCTCCTCCGGGAGCGCCGCGGCGAGCGTGTCATACGCGGTTCGCTGCGTGTCGAGCGCGAGCTCGGCGAGCCCGAGCGACCAGCACGTCGCGCCGATCGTGTGGAGGACCATGCCCTTGACGTGCGGCCGGTCGGCGAAGCGCTCCTTCGTCGCGGCGATCATCGGCGCGATCACGTCGTCGCGCAGCGTGTCGACGGCCACGTTCGTCGCGTTCACGTCCGCGACGAGCAGGTCGAACTCCTCCGTGCGGGCCTTCGCCGCCGCGGGGTCGCGCTCGAGCGCCGCGAGCTCGGCTCGAAGGCGTTCGAGCACGTGCTCCGCCATCGAGCGCGGCGCGACGGCGCCGAGCACTTCGCCCTGGAAGCGCGCCATCTCCTCGAGGTCGCGCGTGCGCGCCGCGGCTCGGTCGCGCTCGCGCGTCGCGGCGTCCTTCTCGACGCGCAGTGCGTCCGCGTTCGCGGCCTGGATCACGCCGTACGCGATCGGTCCGCCGACGGCGATCAACGTGGCGAGCCCGATCGCCGCCGCGTGCCCCGGCTTGCGGCGCGACCACTTCCAGGCGCGCGTGATGGCGCCCGTCGGTCGCGCGCGGACGGGCCGGTGCGAGAGCAGCGCGTCGAGGTCCTCCGCGAACGCGAGCGCGGACGGGTAGCGGCGGTCGCGCTCCTTCTCCATCGCCGTCAGCACGACTGTCTCGAGGTCGCGCGAGAGCCCGGGCACGAGCGCGCGCGGCGCGACCGGCTCGGCCGACAGGATGCGGTAGAGGACCGCTTGCGAGTGCTCGCCCTCGAAGGGGACGCGTCCGGCGAGTCCCTCGTACAACGTGACGCCGAGCGACCACACGTCCGTCCGCGCGTCGACCTTGGACTTCTCGCCCGAGACCTGCTCGGGCGAGACGTAGTAGAGCGTCCCGCGCATCTCGCCCGTGCGCGAGAGCGATTGCGAGTCGGCGTCCAACGCGAGGCCGAAGTCGAGCAAGAGCGCGCGTCCTTCGGGCGTGATGCGCACGTTTGACGGCTTCACGTCGCGGTGCACGATGCCGACGGCGTGCGCGGCCGCGAGCGCGCGCGCGATGTCGCGCGTCCAGCGCACGAGGTCGTCGACGGGGATCCGGCGGTGCGCGCGACCCGCGTCGGCGAAGAGCTCGTCGAGGCTCCGCCCGCGCACGAGCTCCATCGCGAGGAACGCGACCGAATCCGCGCGTCCCGCCTCGAAGACGGTGACGATGTTCTCGTGCGCGAGCTTCGCGATGGCGCGCGCCTCGCGCTCGAAGCGCGCCTCCGCGTCGGGCGTGCTCGCGAGCTCCGGCCGCAGGACCTTGAGCGCGACCTCGCGGTCGAGGCGCTCGTCGACGGCGCGGTAGACGATGCCCATCCCGCCCGCGCCGAGGCGCTCGACGAGGCGGTAGCCGCCGAGTCGCTCGAAGGGCAGGGCCCCGGGCTGGGCGGGCCGCCCGCGGCCGCCGCCGAGCACGCGGGCGAGCTTCTCGACGCGGGCGCGGTCCGCGGGGCCGAGCTCGGGGTGCTCGGCGAGCCAGGCGTCCAAGGGCGGGGCGTCGCCCCGCATCAAGCGGTCGACGTAGCGGTCGACGGCGAGCTCGGCCGGGGTCGGTTCGGTCATGGCGCGGAGGGGAGTCTAGCAGGGGCGGACCGCCGCGCTCCCGCCCGGCGGACGCAGGGAACCCGCGCGGCCCGCAGGGTTTGCGTGCTCCGCCGGCCTGCGAGGGAAAGTTCGCGGGCGGCGGTAAGACGCGCGGGTCCGGCCTGTTTCTCGGGGGGTATGGAACGCCGCACGCTCCTCTCGAACCGCCGCGCCGGGTACTCCGCGCGGCACGTCCGCACCGCGCCGCCGGCCCCCGAGGTCGCCCGCGCGCTGGCCCGCGAGCTCGCGGCCCGTCCGGCCGCCTTCCTGTCCGCCGCGCTCGTGCTCGCGCCGCTCTTGGCCCTCGCGTGCGCGCCCGACGCGGCCTCCGCGTGGAGCGCGAAGCCCGGGGCGACCGTTGGCGCGCCGCGCGCCGTTCCGACCGTCGCGACGCCGTCGAGTGTGTCGCCGCGGGAGCGCGCGAGCGCGTCCGACGCCGCGTCCCCGCGGGGCGCGACGCCGCTGCCCGCCGCGGGCCGCGCACCCGCGCGACTCGCGGACACCGGGCTCTACGCCGACTGGCCGACGAAGACCGTGCAAGACGACGTCCTCGCGTACACGCCGCAGTACCCGCTCTGGTCGGACGGCGCGACGAAGCGCCGTTGGATCCGCCTCCCCGCCGGGACCGCGATCGACGGCACGCACCCCGACCTGTGGAGCTTCCCGATCGGCACGCAGGTCTGGAAGGAGTTCTCCTTCGGCCGCCGCGTCGAGACGCGTTACCTCGAGCGCGCGGCGGACGGCGCGTGGGTCTACGCGACGTACGTGTGGAACGCGGACGAGTCGGAGGCGACGCTCGCGTCGGACGAAGGCGTGCGCGCGCCGCGCGGAGCGGCGTTGCGCCACGACGTGCCGAGCCAGAACGACTGCCGCGCGTGCCACGAGGGCTCGCCCGTCCCGGTGCTCGGGTTCGGCGCGCTGCAGCTCGCGTCCGCGCGCGATCCGCTCGCGCCGCACGCGGAGACGCCGGCCCCTGGCTCCGTCGACCTCGAGACGCTCGTCGAGCGCGGCCTCCTGCGCGTCGACGCGGAGCTCCTCCAGGACGGCGGTCCGCGCATCGCCGCGCGCACGCCGCGCGAGCGCGCGGCGCTCGGCTACCTCCACGCGAACTGCGGCGGCTGCCACAACGCGTCGGGACCGCTCGCGGGCCTCGGGCTCGAACTCGACGCGCGCGTCGCCGAGCGCGCGCACGTCGCTCCCGCGCTGCGCACGGCGCTCGGGCGCGAGAGCCGCCTGCGCCGCCCCGACGACGCCGTGCACCTGCGCATCGCGGGCGGCGCGCCCGAGGCGAGCTTGCTCGTCGAGCGCATGGGCTCGCGCTTCGGCGCGCTCCAGATGCCGCCGCTCGGCACGCACGCGGTCGACGAAGCCGCGCTCGCGCTCGTCACCGAGTGGATCCGCGCCGACCTCGGCGCGCCGCAGACGGCGTCGGACGTCCGCGCGCCGGGCGACGGGCGCGGAGTCCGCGATCGGCGGACCCCGAACGACGTGCGGTGGGCACGAGCTCCCGCACGAGCACACCCCACGGACCTTCCTCCCTTCCCACACACCTTCACACACAGAGAGATCGCCATGAACAAGCACGTGCTCACCTGGACCACGCTCACCCTGACCCTCGCCGGCCTCGTCTACGTCACGAGCGCCGCGGCGACCCGTGACGCGGGCGCCGCGCCGAAGGCGGCCGACGCGAAGGCCGCGCGCATCGCGCGCGGCGAGTACATCGTGAAGACGTCGGCCTGCACGGACTGCCACACGCCCGTGAAGATGGGCCCGAACGGCCCCGAGCCCGACCTCGCGCACTTCCTCGCCGGCCACCCCGCGAGCCTCGTCATGCCGCCCGCGCCGACGCTGCCGCCCGGCCCGTGGATCGCGACCGTCGGCGCGACGATGACCGCGTGGTCGGGGCCGTGGGGCACGTCGTTCACGGCGAACCTCACGCCCGACAAGGAGACCGGCATCGGTGCGTGGACGGAGAAGGAGTTCGTCGACACGATCCGCACGGGCCGCCACCTCGGCCGCGGCCGCGAGATCCTGCCGCCGATGCCCTGGCCGGTGTACCGCAACCTGACCGACGAGGACCTCGGCAGCGTGTACGACTACCTCCAGTCGATCCCCGCGATCTCGAACCGCGTGCCCGCTCCGCTGCCGCCGGCCGCGGCGCGGTGACGGCTTGCGCCGCGCGCGCCAGCGACGGCGTCCGTCACGGGCGTTCGTCGAGGAGCGCGCGCACGGCGCGTTCGAGCTCGGCGAAGTCGCGCGCGCAGTCGGCGTGCGCTTCGTCGTCGGAGGGGTGCAGCTCGGGCCCCGGATGGATCCAGCGCACGCGCCCCGCGCGGTCGAGCAGGAACGTGACGCTCGTCGCCTCGCGCTCCGCGCCGCCGAGCCACGCGGCCTTCAGCGCCGACCAGTCCGCGTCGATCGCGACGGCGCCGGTCCACGCGAGGCGGTCGGCGGCGGCGCGCACGTGAGCGTCGTCGACCGCGCGCGGCGGCTTCGGATGGTAGACGCCGACGCCGACGAGCCCGCGCGCGCGCTCGCGGTTCACGAGCGCGTCGAGCGCGGGGAGCGAGCGCTCGCAGAAGGGACAACCGTCCGTCCACCAGCGCACGAGCACCACGTGCCCCGCAATCTCCGGCGGCGCGCCGAGGAAGCGCGCGGGGAGGAGCGGGAGGAGCTCGCGCCCGAGGAGTTCGGTCCCGGCGCGCGGCGCAGGGAGCTCGGCCGGCTCGAGCGGGACCTCGGGCGCGCGCGCGCACGCCACGGCGAGCGCGAGGACGCTCGACGCGAGGAGCGCACGCGCCGCACCGAATGCGCGCGCCGCACGGGCCGCACGAAGCGCGCGCGCCGAGCCGCGCGCACGGTGCGCGTGCGGGCGCGGTCGATCGGACTCGTCCTCCAGCATGGCTGCCGAGCCTAGCACTCCGATCAGAACATGTCGGGCATGTGCGGAGCCGGACCCGCGAACGAGGCCGTCGCGCGGGCGAGGACGTCCTCCGGGCCCGCCGCGCGCCCGCCCGCGGCGAGGTCGTGGGCACTCTGCCAGCCCGTGTAGAGCCCCGCGAGCGCGCGCATGTCGAGCGCGAGCGTCCCGCGGCCGCCGCGCTCGACGCGCGCGGCGCCGTCCGCGATCGCGACCACCCAGCGCCCCGCGTTCTCGGGGAGCACGTCGTCCGTCACGTCGAGCTCGAGCGTCGCCGCGAGGCCCGCGGGGTAGCCGCGCGCCTCGAGGGCCGCCGCGACGTCGACGACGCGCAGCATCCACGGCATCGAGAGCTTCGACTCGAAGCCGTTCTCGCCGAGCAGGGCGACGATCGGATCGTGCACGGCCAAGAAGCCGCGCGCGAGCGTGCAGAGCGAGCGGTGGTCGCGGAGGAGCTCGAGGAGCCGCACGCCCGAGTCGCGCGTCGTCGCGACGAGGTCGGAGAACGCGACGTCCATCTGGAGCAGCTCGCCGCGCCGCTGCGCGAGGAACGCATACCCTTCGACGCGCTCGCCGCGGCCGGCGACGAAGCCCTGGCGCTCCTCCCCGCGCCACGACCGGACGCGGCGCCACAGGTACTCGTGCCGGTCGAGCCAGCCCGACGACGTCCGCGCGCGCTCGCGGTAGAGCGCGCGCAGCGCCGGCTCGTCGGCGTCGCGCGCGGGGCGCAGCCACGTGTCGCGCGCCGCGGTCGCGCCGCGCGCGAAGGAGAGCTCGCGCAGGCGGAGCGCGAACTCGTGCCGCGCGCCGGCGATCTCGTAGCCCGCCGCGCGGTACAGCGTGTTCGTCGCCGGGTAGAGCGCGGAGAGCGGCACGCCGCGCGCGCGCAGTTCGCGCAGGAGCTCCGTCATCAGCGCGAGGCCGAGCCCGCGACCGCGCCGGCTCGGCTCGACGCCGACCGCGAGCACGCCGCCCATCGGGACGCGCCGTCCGCCGAACCACTGGCCCATGTCGAGCACGCCGAGCACCGCCGCGAGCTCGCCGTCGATGCGCAACGCGCGCTCGGTGCCCTCGCCGAGCTGCGCCCGCCACGCGGGCAGTTCGGCCGCGGGGAAACTGAACGAGCTGCCCACGAGCGCCGTCCAGCGCTCGAGCTCGCGCGCGTCGCGCGGCGGTCCGTAGTCGTGCATGGTCGTCCTCTCCCGCGCGTGTCGCGGAGGTCTCGCGCGATCGAGCCCTCGTCCGCGACCGCGAGGACGGTACGCTACCCGGCGAGGAACCCACCGACCATGACCTTCCGCCGCGCGCGCCGTCTCGGCAGCCTCGTCCAGTCCGACATCCGCCGCATGACGCGCGAGTGCGAGCGCGTCGGCGGCATCAACCTCGGGCAGGGGATCTGCGACCTGCCGACGCCGCCGCTCGTGCGCGACGGCGCGATCGAGGCGATCCGCGCGCGCAAGAGCACGTACTCGTTCGCCGAAGGTGCACTCGAACTGCGCACCGCGATCGCGAGGAAGCTCGCGGAGCGCAACGGGATCGTCGCGGATCCGAAGACCGAGATCGTCGTCACGGTCGGCGCGACGGGCGCGTTCGCGTGCGCGATCCACGCGCTGCTCGACCCGGGCGACGGGCTGCTCGTCATGGAGCCGTACTACGGCTACCACTTGAACTGCGCGTTGCTCGCGGGGCTCGAAGCGCACTTCCTGCCGTTGAAGGCGCCCGCGTTCCGCCTCGAGGAAGCCGCGCTGCGCGCCGCGCTGAAGCCGAACACACGCGCGATCGTGCTCTGCACGCCGAACAACCCTTGCGGGCGGGTGTTCACGCGCGCCGAGCTCGAGGTGCTCGCGAAGGTGGCGCGCGAGAAAGACCTCTGGGTGATCACGGACGAGATCTACGAGGACATCCGCTACGACGGCCGCGAGCACGTCTCGCCCGCGACGATCCCCGGCCTCGCAGACCGCACGATCACGATCCTCGGCCTGTCGAAGACGTTCAGCATCACGGGCTGGCGTCTCGGCTACGCGGTGGCGGCGCCCGAGGTCGCGGCGGCGCTGCAGCTCGTGAACGACCTCTTCTACATCTGCGCGCCGACGCCGCTGCAGCACGGCGTCGCGGCCGGGTTCGGCGCGCCGAGGAGCTTCTTCACCGAGCTCGCCGACGACTACGCGCGAAAGCGCGAGAAGCTCTGCAAGGCGCTCGAGCGCGCGGGCCTCGACCCGGTGTGGCCCGAGGGCGCGTACTACGTGCTCGCGGACGTGCGGAAGATGGGGGCTTCGACGTCGCGCGACGCGGCGCTGCGCCTCCTCGAGGAGACGAAGGTTGCGAGCGTGCCGGGCAGCGCGTTCTTCCGCGGCGCGCAGGGCGAGGAGTGCGTGCGCTTCTGCTTCGCGAAGGAGCACGACGCGCTCGACGAGGCGTGCAAGCGGCTCGAGGCGTTCCGGCCGTGAGCCGCGCGCGTGAGCCGCGCGAGCGCAGCGCCCGTGCGTCGCGCCCCCGTCGGGTGCGCGAGGATGCCAGGCCGGCGCTCGAGAACACGAAGCCAGCGCCCGGGGAGCGCGCTCCGTCACCCGCGAAACCCGCGCGACGGCGTTCCGGCCCCGCGACGGAGTTCGCTGCGCTCGAGCGGCGCATCGTCGCGTGCGAGCGCTGTCCACGGCTCGTCGCGTGGTGCCGCGAGGTCGCCGCGACGAAGCGCAAGGCCTACGCGGCGGAGACCTACTGGGGCCGGCCCGTCCCGGGCTTCGGCGATCCGACGGCGCGCGTGTGGATCCTCGGTCTCGCGCCGGGCGCGCACGGCGCGAACCGCACGGGCCGCGTGTTCACCGGCGACCGCTCGGGCGACTTCCTCTACGCGGGGCTCTTCCGCGCCGGGCTCGCGAACCAGCCGGAGTCGCGCGCGCGCGACGACGGGCTCGCGCTCGCGGGCGCGTGGGTCAGCTCCGCGGGCCGCTGCGCTCCGCCCGGCAACCACCCGACCGCGGAGGAGCTCGACGCGTGCGCCGCGCACCTCGCGGACGAGTCGCGCGCCCTCGCGCGCTGGCGCGTGATCGTGGCCCTCGGCGGGATCGCGTGGGACGCCGCGCTGCGGCTCCTCGCGCACGCGGGCGCGGAGCTCCCGCGCCCGCGTCCGAAGTTCGCGCACGGTGCCGAGCTCGTCCTCGGCGATCGCGCGCTGCTCGGCTGCTACCACGTGAGCCAGCAGAACACGTTCACGGGCCGGCTCACGCCCGCGATGCTCGACCGCGTGCTCGCGCGCGCGGACGTGCTGGCGCGCGGGTGAAGGGGCGGACTCACCCGCGCGGCGTGGAGCGCTCCGTAGCGGACGTCGCCGGGCGCGCCCTCACTTGCCTTTCGCGAGCCACGCCAGGAAGCGCCACTCGAGGCTGTCCTTCTCGCCGTTGCGCTCGGAGAGCGGGACGCCGTAGAGCTCCAGCACGAGCGCCTCGAACGCCGGCTTGTCCTTCGCGCCCACGCGGCGGAGGAGCTCGCCGAACTTCGCCTTGGACGCATCGGGTCCGCCCTTGTCGCCGGCGCGCTGCAGCCAGTCGAAGAACGCGCACTTGTACGCGCGGAAGAACTCCTTGTAGTCGAGCAGCATCTCGTGCGCCGGGTAGGGCTTCTCGAAGGCCGCCGGACCGAAGAACGGCGCCGACGCGACGCCCTTCTTCGCGCCGTCCTCGGAGAGCAGCAGGAAGTGCGCGGCCTGGTCGCGCGCGAGCGCGGGGTCGGGCTTCTCGGGACGGTCCTTCGAGAACTGCTTCCAACCTTCCTTCTGGTTCTTGCGCAGCACGCCGGCGAAGTGGTCCTTGCCCTTGCCCTCGCGCCAGCGACCGTCCTTCAACATGTCGCCGCCCGCAGCCGGGATCGGCGGGAGGAAGCCGCCCTTCGGGTTGCCGCCGGGGACGAACTTCTCGTAGGGCTTCGTCTCGGCGCCCGTGCTGCCGCGAACGGCGTCGCCCTCGAGCGCGTTGATGCCGCCCGCGATCGCGATCGCGAGGTTCATCGCCACCGCCTGGTGGAGGTACGTCGCGTCGTCGTCGCCGTAGCACAGCCACTGGAGCGCGTTCGCGGCGTTCTGCAGCGTGTGCTCCTCGCGACCGGTGGGCTCGAACTTCGTCATCGGCGTGCCCGAGCGGAACTCGGGGTCCTCGCCCCACGACGGGTACTCGAGCGCGAGCACGAAGTGGTAGCCCATCCAGAAGCTCGTCCACCCGCTCGCGGTCTCCGTCCACAGGAGCTTCTGCTGCGTCGTGTCGACGAGCCCCGTGTAGCCGAGCAGTTCGACGAAGTCGCGCCGCGTCGGCGCGAGCACGATCGAGAGGCGCTTGATCTCGCGCGGCGCCACGCCGAGCACGTCGGGGGTCGCGAGCAGCGTCGCGAGGCGCTCCTGCGCGGCGCGCTCCGCGTCCGTGGCTCCGAAGAGCTCGGCCAGCGTGTGCTTCTCCGCGAGCGCGCCCTTGGTCACGACGCCGGGCTTCCAACCCTGGACCCACTTCGCGAGCACGCCCGCGGCCTCGACGCCGGACTTCGCGGCCGGTGCGTCCTTCGCGAGGAGCTCGATCCAACGTGCCTGGAGCTGGATCAGCGCCGAGCACTGCCGCTGCAGCTCCTCGATGCGCGTCTTGTCGCCGAGGAACGCGGTCGGGTACGCGACGTCGATCAGCCCGAACGCGCCGCGCGCATAGTGCTTCTCGAGCAGCGCGTCGTAGGGGAGCGCAGCGGGCGCTTCCTTCGCCCCGTGGGCATCGAGGTAGGTCTGGCCGAACCGCGCGTAGGGGATCTCGTCGCCCAGGGGCGCGAACGAGGCGGAGAGGGCGAGGGTAAGGACGAGGGCGAGCTGCATCGGGAACCTGCCTGAGCAAGGGAGCCGTGAACGCGCGGACCTGCCGGGCGCCGCGCGGGCGCGAGGTTCCTCCCGGACCGACTCCAGGTCAAGCAAGAGGACTGTAGCTTCCCCTCCGCTTCAGACTCCGCGCAGGACGAGGAGCCGCGGCTCGGTCAGCTCCTCGATCGCGGAGCGCACGCCCTCGCGTCCGAGGCCCGAGTCCTTCACGCCCCCGTAGGGCATGTGATCGACGCGGAAGCTCGGCACGTCGCCCACGAGGACGCCGCCGACCTCGAGCGCGTCCCACGCGCGCAGCGCGCGGCCGAGGTCGCGCGTGAAGACGCCGGCTTGGAGCCCGTAGTCGCTGTCGTTCACCTCGGCGATGGCCGCCTCGAAGTCGCGGAACGACGAGAGCACCGACACGGGGCCCGAACGCCTCGCGGCGCACGATCGGCTCGTCGCGCGGGACGTCTTCGAGCAACGTCGGCTCGAGCAGGGCGCCGGTCCGCCCTCCGCCGCAAAGGAGCTGCGCCCCGCGTGCGCGCGCGGACGCGATCCAGCGCTCGAGCCGCTCCGCATCGGCCTCCGTGATCAGCGGACCGACGAAGGTCTCCTCGCGCTTGGGGTCGCCCACGACGAGCGCGCGCGTCGCCGCGACGAGGCGTGCGCGGAACTCTGCGAGCACGTCCGCGTGCACGAGGATTCTCTGCGTCTTGATGCAGCTTTGTCCGGACTGATAGAAGGCGCCGAACACGACGCGCTGCACGGCGTCGACGAGGTCGGCGTCGCGCTCGACGATCACGGCGGCGTTGCCGCCGAGCTCCAGGACGACCTTCTTCTTCCCCGCGCGCCGCTTCAGGTCCCATCCGACCTCCGGCGAGCCCGTGAAAGAGAGCAGCTTGAAGCGCTCGTCCTCCGTGAACGCACGGGCTGCCTCTCGCGCGCAGGGCAGGATGGAGAACGCGCCCTCGGGCAGCCCCGTCTCGGCGAGCACTTCACCGATCAGGAGCGCGCCGACCGGCGTCGCGCTCGCGGGTTTCAGCACGAAGGGGCAGCCCGCGGCGATCGCGGGCGCCACCTTGTGCGCCGCGAGGTTCAGCGGGAAGTTGAAGGGCGAGATGAACGAGCACGGTCCGATCGGAACGCGCTTCCAAAGCCCGCGGTAGCCGCGCGCGCGCGGCGTCACGTCCATCGGGAGCACCTCGCCGCCGATGCGGGTCGCCTCTTCGGACGCGATGCGGAACGTGTCGACGAGGCGCGTCACCTCGCCCCGGCTGTCGCGGATCGGCTTGCCGGCCTCGACGCAGAGCGCGAAGGCGAGCTCTTCCGCGCGCTCCTCGAAGCGCCGCGCCGCATGGCGCAGCACCTCCGCTCGATCGCAGGCCGCGAGGCGTGCGAGCGGCTCCCGCGCGCGCACCGCGGCGGCGATGGCGGCTTCGATCTCCGCGGGGCCCGCGAGCGCGGTGCGCGTCGCGACCTCGCCCGTGTACTTGTCGCGCACCTCGAGCGATGCGGCGGTGTCGAGCGGACGGTTCGCGAGCCAGAGCGGGTAGCGTGCGCGCAGCATGCACGTGACGATGCCGCGCGCGACGTCCGCGCGCAACGCGCGACGGAACGAGAGAGCCCTCGCAGCGCGACGCGCGCTGCGAGGGCTCGTCCAAGCCGCCCCCCATCAAAGGATCGGCTCGGCGGCCGGGGACCTCCCCCGGCGTGCATCAGTTCCAGTGGCCGTCGACCCAGACCTGGACCTCGCGGGTTTCGTAGCGGCCGGGGCTGCACACGGTGCGCCAGAAGCCGGCCTGCACGCACACCTGGTAGGCGCGGCCGCACGAGTCGTAGCGCCATTCGTAGACGGGCGGCACCCAGACCTGCTGGCTCGCTCCGGGGACGAACACCTGCTGGCAGCGGGTCTCGAAGTGACCGGGCACCCACACGCGCGGCGGCGGGCAGGGCGCGGGCGCGCACGCGGGACGGCCGGTGGAGTAGGTGAGGCCGAAGCCGCCGTGCTTCGTCTTCTTGCCGAAGCGGAGCTCGATCCCCTGGGCGTTGGCCTCGGGGGCGATGAGCGCGGTGAGGGCGGCGATCGGGAGGACGTACTTGGCGAAGGCGTTCATGGTTGGCTCCTGGCCCCGGGGTCGGGGTGCTCGACCCAGGCGAGCGGCGTGCCACGGCACTCCGAAGCCCGTCCCAGCGCGGGAGGGCCGCCACGGACGAGCCGGAGCGCGCTCCCGCTGCCCACGCGCGTGGACGCATGTCCCTTTCACGCTGGGACACTCGCTCGCCGCGCGCTGGACCGCCGCGTGCCTCGGCGTCGCGCGCGCGCTACCTTCGTCACCGTGATGCGTGCTCTCGTCTTCGCGTGCGTGCTCTTCCTCGTCGGTTGTCAGGCTCCCGATCCGCGGCGCGGGCCGCCGCCCGGGCTCGCGGGGCCCGGCCCGGCTCCCGTCGAACTCGAGGCCCAGGTCGCCGAGCTCGCCGCCGCGAGCCGGCCGACCTCGATGCACGCGCGGATCGACCCGCTCGCCGGGACGTGGACGGTCCGTCTGTGCGAGGTCGAGGACGACTTCCGCGAGCGCGAGTGGTCGCGCGGCACGGCGCGGCTCGCGTGGGTGCACGGCGGGCGGTTCCTCGCGTGGACGGCGGAGCTCGAACGTGCCGGCACGACGAGCGGCTTCCTCGGCTACGACGTGCGCAACCAGCAGTACCAGCTGCTGATGATTTCCTCGCTCTCGACGGGCATGGGCGTCGCGTACGGGTACGGCGACGTGAGCGGTCAGGGGATCCGGTTCACGCAGGAAGCCGTCGATCCGCCGAGCGGGCGCCGGCTGCGGATGACGAGCCTCCTCCGGCTCCTCGACCGCGACCACTTCGTGCTCGACGCGCACGGGCTCGACGCGAAGGGCGTCGACCGCGTCGTGCGCCGCACGCACTACGAGCGCGTGCCCGCCGCGAAGTAGCGCGCGTCAGGAGCTCAGCACGAACTCGCGCCGCGTGATGCGCCACGCGCCGAGCGCGAGGGCGGCGACGAGCACGATCGAAAGCGTCGTGAGCGCGCGGGGGAGCGGTTCGAAGCTCGTGCTCGCGAAGCCCTCGACCGCGCTCCACTGCGACGAGCCGAGGCCCGCGATCATGCTGCGCAGGTAGTACTGGATCGTCAGCGACTGCGTTCCCGCGGGCATGTTCGCGAGGAACCCCTCGATCGCGAACGCGTAGCCGAGCCCGACGATCACCGGGCTCCTCACGAACACGCCGAGCACCGCGAAGAGCGCCGAGTACACGGCGCCGCCCGCGAGCACGGCGGCGAGGAGCGGCTCGCGGATCCCGTCGTCGAGCGGGGGACCCTTCGCGCGCCCCGCGGCCGCGAGCAGGAGCCACGTCGACGCCGCGAGCAGCACGGTCAGGAACACGAGGATCGCGCTCCACCGGCCGAGGAGCACGGACGCGCGCGGCAGCGGACGCGAGAAGAGGAAGGTGATCGTGCGGTCCTCGACTTCCTCCGCGACGGCCGCCGAGCCCGCGACGAGGGCGAGCACCGGCACGATCACCTGCAGCTGGAGCAGGTAGCCGACGTGCACCGCGATCTCCGACGCGTTCGTCTTGCGGCTCGCCGCGGCGATCAAGAACGCGACGAGCGGCCCGAGCGCGGCGAGCAGCGCGCAGACGAGCGTGCGCCGGCTCCACGCGAGGCGCGCGAGGTGCGTGCGGAAGAGGAGCGCGCTCGTGCGCAGGAGGAGCAGCATGTCAGACGACCAGGTAGTCGAAGACGGCCTCGAGGTTCGCGTCGGACGAGTCGAGCGTGTGGATGCCGGCCCGCGCGGTCGCGGCGATCCGGGGGAGCTCGCTCCAGAAGCGATCGAGGTCGCGCGTCTCGAGCTGCACGGAGTCGCCGCCCGGCGCGAGCCGCACGGAGAGCACGTGGTCGAGCCCGAGCAGGGCCGCGGCGAGCGAACGCGCGTCGCGCGCGCCGATCTCGACCTTGCGCGGATGGCGCGAAAGAAGCTTGCGGATTTCCGGAACCGGACCCTGGGCGAGCAGACGGCCGCGGTGGAGGAGCACGACGTTGCGCGTCAGGCCCTCGACCTCGTGCAGGATGTGGCTCGAGATCAGGATCGAGACGCCTTCGGCCGCGAGCTCCGCGAACAACGCCGACATCTCGCGCCGCGCGAGGGGGTCGAGGCCCGTCATCGGTTCGTCGACGATCAAGAAGCGCGGCTCGTGCGCGATCGCCTGCGCGAGGCGGATGCGCTGGCGCATGCCCTTCGAGTAGCCGCGCGTCCGCCGGTCCATCGCCTCTTCGAGCCGCACGCGCTCGATCGCGCGCTGCGCGAGCCGTCGCGCGTCGCTCTTGCCGTGCCCCGAGAGGCGCAGCAGGAAGACGACGAACTCGAGCCCGGTCATCTCGCCGTAGAGCGCGTCCTGCTGCGGACAGAAGCCGACGCGGCGGAAGTACTCGCGGTTCGCGAACGGCGCATACCCGAGGACGCGCAGGCTGCCGCGCGAGGGCCGGATCTCGCCCGCGACGAGCTTCAGGAAGGTCGACTTCCCGGCGCCGTTCGGGCCGAGGAGCCCCGTGACGCCTTCGTCGAGTGCGAGCGTGAGGTCGTTGAGGCCGACGACGGGCCCGTAGTAGCGCGACAGATCGCGCGCTTCGACGAGCACGGTCACGCGAGCGACTCCATGCGGCGCACGCGCACGACGATCAGGACCCAGCACGCGACGAGGGTCGCGGCGAGCGCCCACCACGAGAGTTCGGCCGGCCAGTTCAGACGGAACCCGGGTATGCGCTCCACCCCGAACAGGTCGGCGGCGACGCGGCGCAGGTTCGCGAGCGGGCCGAGCGTCATCCATCGGCCGTCCTTCTGCAGGAACGCGATCATCATCCCGACCACCTGGGTGAAGAGGAAGAAGCCGACGGTGCCGATCAGCGCGAAGATGCGCCGCGAGGAGATCGTCGAGATCGCGAGCACGAGGCTCGAGAGCACGAACGTGTGCACGAGCGAGTAGAGGAGCACGTGCACGATGACCTGGCCTTGCTCGCGCAGGAACGACCAGTCGGGCGACGAGAAGACGGCGACGGTGCAGATCACGAGCCCGGGCACGAGCACGCTCGCGAGCACGAACGCGCCGACGACGAAGAGCTTCCCGATTACGTAGTTCGCCAGCGACAGGGGGCGCGAGAAGTAGAGGAGGTGCGCGCCGAGCCGGCGGTCCTCGCAGACGAGCCCGGCGCCGTACCACGCGACGAGGAGCACCGAGAAGAAGCCCAGCGCGAAGGTCGCGCCGAGGATCGTGTCGCGCACCTCGATCATCCGGCTCGCCATCGAGCCGACCATCGCGACGCCCGGGTTCGGCGCGTCGCCGCCGCCGAGCGCGCTCGGCGTGACGCCCTGCTCGAGCGAGAATTTCGCGTACACGACGAACGCGAAGATGACCGTCGCGATCGTCGCGGGCGCGTAGAGGAGGAGCGGCCAGCGGCTCTTGAGCGCGACGCGGATGCCGTTCGCCGCGAGCGGCAGGAACGACCAGCGCGGCGGGCGCAGCGTGCCGGTGTAGCGCCGGTAGACCTCGGTGTGCGTCGTGGCCTTCACGCGTTCGGGCCTCCGAGTCCAGCGAGGAACACTTGCTCCAGGGAGGATTTTCGCTCCGCGACGCGCGTGATGCGCGCGCCCGTCGCGGCCGCGATCGAAAAGAGCGCGTCGACGTCCTCCGCGCCGGCCTGGAACTCGACCCACAGCGTGGTCGGCGCTTCGGCGTCGTGCACGAACCCAGCGGTTCGGAGCGCGGCGCGGAACGCGGCGAGGTCGCCCTCGACCTCGACCGTGCGCCTTTGGCCGACGGCGCCCGTCAGCTCCGCGATCGAACCCGAGAGCACGACGCGCCCTTTCTGCAGGACGATCACGTCGCGGCAGGTGCGCTCGACGTCGGGCAGGAGGTGCGAGCACAGGATCAGGCTCTTCTCCTGGTTGTGCCCGAGGTCGTGGATCAGCTCGAGCATGTGCTTCCTGCCCTTCGGGTCGAGCCCGTTCGTCGGTTCGTCGAGCAGGAGCAGCGCGGGGTCGTGCACGAGCGCCTGCGCGAGCTTGAGCCGCTGCTTCATGCCGGTCGAGTAGCCGTCCGCGGGGCGGTAGCGCGACTCGTCGAGGCCGACGTAGTCGAGCACCTCGTGCGCGCGCGTCAGCGCGTCGACGCCCGAGAGGCCCGAGAGCTCGCCGAGCATCGCGACGAGCTCGACCGCGGTGAAGCCCGGGAGCAGGCAGTCGCTCTCGGGCATGTACCCGACGTCGCGGCGCAGCGCGAACCGCCCCGCGGGTGTCGCGGGGTCGTGGCCCGCGATGCGCGCCGCACCGGCGTCCGGCTCGAGCAGGCCGAGCAAGAGCTTGATCAGCGTCGTCTTCCCCGCGCCGTTGGGACCGAGGAGTCCGATCGGGCCGGGGGCCGCGACGAGCTCGAGCGCGTCGAGCGCGCGCACGCGGCCGTAGTGCTTCGTGAGGCCGTGGATCTCGAGGACGGGGGGCTGCATCCGCCGCGGCGACTCTAGGGCTCGGCGAGGCCCTCGTCCACGGAGGACGTGCTCGCCGTGCAGGGGGACGTCCGGGCGATCGCCACCGCGCGAGCGGGCTCGCCCGCGCGAGGCATCGACTCCCGGTCCACTTCGGGAGCTCGCGTCGGTCGAACGGGCGACGGCGCACCGTTCCGGCCGGCGAGGTTCCGCGCGCGACACAGTACGACCCGCCGCTCCAGCGGGCGACGTTCAGCGCGCGCGGCGCAGGACGGCGCGCGCCGCCGCCGAAACGAGGTCGCCGAGGAGCACGATCGCCGCGCCGAGCGCGACGAAGAAGAGCATCTCGTCGTAGTAGTGCTTGCTGCGCGCGTCCTGGATCCAGTAGCCGAGCGACACGACGCCGAGCATCCCGAGCACCGTCGCTTCGCGCACGCAGGTCTCGAAGCGGTAGAAGAAGTAGAGGAGGAAGCGCGCGAGCGACAGGGGCAGGATCGCGGTGATCCACGCGCCGCGGCGCGTGGCGCCGGCGTCGCGCAGCGCGACGAGCGGCCGCGCCTCCAGGTTCTCGATCGTCTCGGCGCCCAGCTTGCCGAGAATGCCCGAGTTGTGGATCGCGAGCGCGAGCACCGCGGGCCACGCGCTCGGCCCGAGCATGGCGAGGAAGAGGAACGCCCACACGTACTCCGGGATCGCGCGCAGGAGCACGAGCAAGGCGCGCACTGCGGTCGTGAGCGCGCGCCAACCCGGGCCGCGCGCCGCGCGCGCCGCGCCGAACTCGAACGGCCGCGCGGTCGCGAGGTTGCGCGCCGCGAGCGGTGCGAGGAGGAGCGCCATCGCACCCGCGAGCGCGATTGCGAGCACCGCGATCGACAGCGTCGCGGCCACGCCGCGCCTGCCGCGCTCGTCCCACAGGGTCTTCGCCCACTCGACGAAGGCCGCCTGGTCGAAGCCCGTCTCGCGCAACGGATAGGGCGTGATCTCCTCGCCGAGGAAGCGCCGGACGTTCTCGGCGCGGCGCTCGCTGACGAGGTCGCCGAAGTCGAAGTCGCCCGCGGTCCACGCCCAGACGACGAGCAGTCCGAGGAGCACGATCGAGAGGCGCAGGAGACGGCTCGTCGGCTTCGTCCGCCGCAGCGCCGCGAGGTCGAGCGCGACGCCGCCGCGCGGCCCGACCGATGCGGGGCCGGCGCCGGACGAGCTCCCGGATCCACCGTGGGCCGCGCTCACGCGACGAACCTCCGGCGGAGCGCGCCGCTCCAAAGCTCGACGCCGAGCACGAGGGCGCACAGCGCGTAGAGGTACGTCCAGACCTCGCCGTAGTGCAGGTTCTCGAACGACGCGCTGATCGAATAGCCGAGCGTCGGGAAGCCGAAGAACCCGAGGATCGCCGAGCTGCGGATCGCGCACTCGAAGCGGTAGAACGCGTACGCCCACATGTCGGGCAGCGCGCGCGGCACGAGGCCGAGCGCGAACACGGACAGGTTCGTGGCGCCCGACGCCCGCAGCGCGAGCGCGGCGTCGCGCGGCGCTTCGTCGATCATCTCGGAGAAGACCTTGCCGAGCGTGCCCGCGTAGGGGATCGCGATCGCGACGACGGCGGTGACGTTGTTCAGGCCCATCGCCGCGAGGAACAGCACGGCCCACAGGAGCTCGTGCACCGAGCGCATGCCGACGATCAGCACGCGCGCCGCGGCCCACACCGCTGGCGCGAACCCGCGGTAGAACGCGCGCTGCACGGCGCCGTTCCCGCCCCGCGGGGCGCCGGCCCACCACGCGCTCGAGCCCAGGAACCCGAGCACGACTCCGCCGACGAGCGCGAGGCTCATCGCCGCGACCGCGAACACGACGGTGCGCCGCGCCGCGGCGAGCGCCGCCATCCACAAGGGCGCCGTGCCGTCGGGGACTTCGCTCTCGTAGTCGAGCGCGGGCCGGAGCGCGCGCGCGAAGAAGCGCAGCACGAGCTCGGTGCCGCCCTTCTGCGGCACGAGTCCCGAGAGCGACGCGTCGAGCGTCAGGGCCGCGAGCACCGCCGCGAGCGTGATCCCGAGGAGGATCCAGCGCCG
Organism: Planctomycetota bacterium; assembly: GCA_016714045.1. Lineage (GTDB taxonomy): Bacteria > Planctomycetota > UBA1135 > UBA1135 > JADJNY01. Next base: position 22,245 of record JADJNY010000008.1, read on the forward strand.
GCCGGACGCGGAGCCGAAGCGCGACCCGCCTTCCGGCGGGCGACGGGGCGCGGCGGCGCGGTCGGCGTCGCGATCAGCTGCCATCGGCGAGCAGCTCCACGCGCTCGAGCCGGTACAGCTCCTCGAGCTCGGACGGGCGCACCTCCGCCGTGCGCCGGTCGAACCAGACGGAGCCGCCGCGAAGCGCGACGAGGCGCGGGAAGAACTCGCGCGCCAAGCGGACGTCGTGCAGGCTCACGACCAGCGTGAAGCCGCGCTCCTTCGCGAGCGCCGTGAGGAGGAGCACCGTGTCGCGCGCGCGCGCCGGGTCGACGGACGACACGGGCTCGTCGCACAGGAGCGCCGCGGGTTCCTGGTAGAGCGCGCGCGCGATCGCGACGCGCTGGCGCTGGCCGCCGGAGAGCGTGTCGGTGCGCTGGAAGAGCTTCTCGCCGATGCCGACGCGGTCGAGCAGGCGCGCGGCCGCTTCCTCCTCGGCGCGCGAGGGGAAGAGGCTCGAGCGCAGCGCCGCGACGAAGCCCTGGCGTCCCAGGCGACCGTGCAGCACGTTCTGCAGCACGCGCACGTTCGGGACGAGCGCGAGGTCCTGGTGCACGAAGCCGATCCGCGAGCGGAGCGCGCGCAGCTCGCGCGGTGTCGCGCGGTCGAGCTGGACGGCGCCGGACGGCCCCGTCGCGAGCACGACGCCCTCGGTCGGCGCGAGCGCCGCGTTCAGGAGGCGCAGCAGCGTCGTCTTGCCCGCGCCGCTCGGACCGACGAGCGCGACGACTTCGCCGGGCGCGAAGGCGAGGTCGACCTGGTCGAGCACGCGGCGCGGTCCGTAGACGACGCTCGCCCGGCGCACTTCGAAGCCGAAGGCGCCGGGCGGTGCGTCGTCGCGTCGCGCCGCGGTCACGCGGGAGTCTCGGGTGCGAGCGCCGTAGCGCTCAACGGACGAGCCCGATCTCCTTCGCGACGCCCTTGAGCACGTCGAAGTCGGCGTTCGTCGCCTCGACGAGGCCCTCGGGGCGGTCGAGCGCCTTGAGCAGCGCCTCGTCCTTGAGCTCGATCAGCGCCTGCTGGAGCTTCTTCGTGAAGCCCGCGCCGAAGGCCGCGTCGAGCTTCGGGTGCGCGGTGAAGTGGTAGTCGACGTAGGTCGGCGTGACCCAGATCACCTGCACCTTGTCGGGGTCGATGCCCTTCTCCGACTTCGGCTCCTTCTTGAACTCCGCGACCATCTTCTCGTACTGCTTGAAGTCCATCGCGCCGGCGTCGAACGTGCCGGCCTCGACGAGCTTCGCGGTCTTGTCGTGGCCGCCGGAGAAGTTGTTCTCGACACCGAAGAACTCCTTGGGGGAGAGCTTCGTGTGCTTGCGGATGAAGAACTCGGGCATCAGGCGACCCGACGTCGACGAGTCGCTGCCGAACGTGAACTTCTTCCCCTTGAGCGCCATCGGGAACTCGTCCGACTTGGCGAGCCCGCTCGCCTTGTTGGCGACGAAGTACGTCTTGAACTCGCGGTCGATCTTCCCGCACACGATCACCTGCGCGCCCTCGACGCGCTGGCGCGCGCGCAGGCCGGTCAGCCCGCCGAACCACGCGAGCTGCAGGTCGCCGTTGACGAACCCGTCGACGGACGCGTTGTAGTCGGCGGACGGCACGTACTCGAACGGCACGCCGAGCTTGTCGGTCAGGTACTTCGCGAGCGGCTTGTACTTGGCCTCGAGGTCGGCCGTGTTCGCGGTAGGGATGCCGGTGAAGCGCACGGCCTTGACCGGCTTCGCCGGGTCCTGCGCGGCCGGGAGCGCGAGCGCGGCGGCGGGCGCGGGCTGCGCGTGCGCATCGTGCGCGGCGGCGGCGGATGGGGCCGACGCGCCGGGGCGAGCGAGGGCGACGGACGAAACGAGGGCGAACGCGGCGAGAACGGGCAGAGCCCAACGACGAAGGTGCATCACGGCACGGTCCTTTCCGCGGGCGGACCGGAACAGTCGGTCTGAGCTCCGCGTGGTACGGGGAAATGGGGACGCGAGGAGGATACCGAGGACGAGGGGCGGGCTCCAGCCGATCGAACCGGCGGGGTCCTGCTCCGCGATCGAAGCCGCGCTGCGTCCTGGCGCCGCGCGCGGCCGTGTGCCTAGAATCCGCCGGCGCCGCGCGCTCCACACTCGGGGCGCGGGCGCGCACCTCCGGAGGACACGCATGCGCCAGGATCCGAACCACGACGAGGAGAACGCCGAGCGCGCCGATCTCTCGCGTCGACTCTTCCTCAGGAACGCCGGGACCGTCGCCGCAGGCAGTGTCCTCGCCCAGGGCCTGCTCGGCGCCTGCGCGAGCGAGCGCGCCTCGGCCGCCGCGGCTCCGGCGGCACCCGCGAAACCCGACGGCGCTCCCGAGGAGCTCGCCGGCGAGTTCGAGATCGTGCTCGACGTGAACGGCGAGGCACGCAAGGTGAAGGTCGAGCCGCGCACGACGCTGCTCGCCGCACTGCGCGAGCGCATGGAGCCCGCGATGACGGGCACGAAGCACGTCTGCGACCGCGGTAACTGCGGCGCGTGCACCGTCCACGTCGACGGGAAGCCCGCGTACGCGTGCCTCCTGCTCGCCGCCGACTTGCGCGGCCGGAAGATCAAGACGATCGAGGGGCTCGGCGCGCCCGAGTCGCTCTCGCCGCTGCAGGAGAACTTCTGCGCGCACGACGCGTCGATGTGCGGCTTCTGCACGCCGGGCTTCGTGATGTCGATCACGGCCTGCCTCGAGAAGCAGCCCAACGCGGACCTCGCGACGATCCAGAAGGCGTGCTCGGGCAACGTGTGCCGCTGCGGCACCTACCCGCACGTGTTCGCGGCGGCGCTCGCCACCGCCAAGCAGGCGAAGAAAGGCTGAGCCCGATGAGCACGAACGAACCGACGGGCGCGCCGCTCGCGCCGAACCAGGACCCGAAGGCGCAGGAGAAGCCGCGGAAGACGCGCAAGATCAAGACGACGAAGGACGTGAACGGCGTCCCGCAGGAGATCGAGATCGAGGTCGAGGACGTCGACGGCCCGCGCTGGGGCGAGCGCAAGGACCTCAAGGTGCTCAACACCGAGCTCCGCCGCGTCGACGGTCCGGTCAAGGTCACGGGCCGCGCGCGCTACACGCACGACGTGCGTCTCCCGGGGATGGTCTACGCGCGGCTCTTGTGCTGTCCGTACCCGAGCGCCGAGGTCACGATCGACGTGCAGGACGCGCTCAAGCTCCCCGGCGTCGAGGCCGCGATCGTGCTCGAGACGAAGACGCGCTTCCTCGGCCAGCCGATCGCCGTCGTCGCTGGTCGCACGAGCGACCACGCGGACGACGCGCTGCGTGCATTGAAGGTGACGTACAAGCCGCTCCCGTGGGCCGTCGATCGCGCGCAGGCGCTGGCCGAGGGCGCGCCGAACGTGCGCAAGAACGGCAACAAGGGGAAACCCGGGCAGAACGGCGACCGGGCCGAGGCCGAGGCCGCGATCGCGGCGGCGCCCGCGAAGCTCGAGGCGACGTACAGCGTGCCCGTGCAGCACCACGCGTCGCTCGAGACGCACGGCGTCGTGATCGACTACCGCGGCGGCGAGGAGGCGACGGTCTACATCTCCACGCAGTGGACCTTCGCCGCGGTCGGGCAGGTCGCGGAGCTCCTGGGCCTCAAGGCGAACCAGGTCACCGCGATCGTCGAGCACATGGGGGGCGGCTTTGGCTCGAAGTTCGACCTCGGCTCCGAGGGCGCCGTCGCTTGCCGCGTCGCGAAGGAGCTCAAGAAGCCGGTGCACTTGATGCTCCGACGTCCCGACGAGTTCGTGATGGCGGGCAACCGCAGCGGCAACCGCGTCACGTACAAGGCCGGGATGAACGCGGACGGCACGCTCGCGGGCCTCGTCGCGAACGCCGAGAAGTTCGGCGGGCTCGGCGATGGTTCGATGGCGCGTCCGCCGTACGTCTACTCCGCGGGCAAGACCTACAGCGAGGTCGTCGCCGTCTACACGAACACGGACTCGAACCGCGCGATGCGCGCGCCGGGCCACCCGCAGGCCTCGTTCGGCATGGAGGCCGTGCTCGACGAGCTCGCCTACCAGCTCGGCCTCGACCTGCTCGAGGTGCGCAAGGCGAACCTGAAGGACAAGGTGTGGCACCGCCAGCTCGAGCGTGTCGCGAAGGAGATCGGCTGGTTCGAACACCCGCACCGCACGAAGCCCGGCCCGAACTCGGGCGGGAAGGAGCTCGGGATCGGCTTCGGCATCTCGACCTGGGGCGGCGGCGGAAGCGGCGGCACCGAGTGCGACGTGCAGCTCGCGAAGGACGGCAGCGTGACCGTGAGCGTCGGCACGCAGGACCTCGGCACGGGCTCGCGCACGCTCGTCACCGCGATCGTGGCCGAGGAGTTCGGCCTCCAGCTCGGCGACGTCGTCGCGCGCATCGGCAACTCGCGCCTGCCGTCCGCGACGGGCTCGGGCGGCTCGACGACGACCGGCTCGCTCTCGCCCGCCGTGAAGGACGCCGCGTGGAACGCGCGCAACGCCTTCGCGGAGCACCTCGCGCCGATCCTGAAGACAGAAGCGGCGCTCGTGCGCTTCGCGGGCGGCAAGGTCTTCTCGCAGGCGAATCCGAACGCCGCGATGACGTGGAAGCAGGCCTGCGCCACGCTGCGCGATGCAGGGCTCAACGCGCACGGCAAGTGGGACAAGGACCGCGCCGCCGCGCTGATGGGCAACGGCGTGCACGGCGCGCAGGCGGCGAAGGTCGAGGTCGACACGCTGACGGGCCGCGTGCGCGTGCTCGAGATGGTCGGCATCCAGGACTGCGGCCTGCCGATCAACCGCACGGCGGTGCGCAGCCAGCTCAACGGCGGCATGGTCCAGTCGCTCTCGTACGCGCTCTTCGAGGAGCGCGTGATCGATCCCGTGCTCGGGCTCGCGCTCAACGCTAACTTCGAGGACTACAAGCTCGCCGGCCCCTCCGAGATCCCGAAGATGACCTCGATCATCGACGACGACGACCAGCGCAGCGCGACGATCGGCATGGCCGAGCCCGCGATCGTGCCCGGTCACTCCGCGATCGCGAACGCCGTGCACAACGCGTGCGGCGCGCGCGTGCGCGACCTGCCCCTGACGCCCGACAAGGTGCTGGCCGCGCTCGGCCGGATCGCTTGAGGAACGCACGATGAAGAGCTTCACGCTGTTCAACCCGAAGTCGCTCGGCGACGCCGTCGGCGCGCTCGCGGCCCCGACCTCGTCCGTCAAGGTGCTCGCCGGCGGCCAGGACCTCCTGACCGAGATGAAGGAGCACCTGGTCGAGCCCGACAAGCTCGTCAACCTGAAGGGCGTCCCCGGCCTCGACCGGATCGAGTTCACGGCCGCGGGCGCGTGCACGATCGGTGCGCTCGTCACCGTCGGCGCGCTCGAGGAGCACGCGGGCGTGCGCGAACGCCTGCGCGTCCTCGCCGAGGCCGCGGGCTCCGTCGGCAGCCCGCAGATTCGCTCCGTCGGCACGGTGGGGGGCAACCTCTGCCAGCGTCCGCGCTGTTGGTACTACCGCAGCGAGCACGCGAAGTGCCTGAAGAAGGGCGGCGACGAGTGCTTCAGCTTCTCGGGGCAGAACAAGTACAACGCGATCCTCGGAGGGGGGCCGTCCTACATCGTGCATCCCTCCGACCTCGCGCCCGCGCTCGTGGCGCTCGGCGCGACGGTGACGCTCAAGTGCTCGACGGGCGAGCGTCAGGTCGCGCTCGAGCGCTTCTTCACGCTCCCCGGTGAGGGCGACATCCGGCGCGAGACCGTGCTGCGCGACGACGAGGTGCTCACGCACGTCCACGTGCCCGCGCCCGCGGCGGGGATGCAGAGCACCTACGTCAAGTTCCGCGAGCGCGGCTCCTACGACTTCGCCCTCGCCTCGGTCGCGCTCGCGCTCTGGCGCGATGGCGCGCGGGTGAAGGAAGCGCGCGTCGTCCTCGGCGGCGTCGCGCCGATTCCCTGGCGCGCGAAGGCGGCCGAGGCCGCGCTCGCCGGCGCCGCGTTCGAGGCGGCGACCTTCGCGCGCGCCGCGGACGGCGCCGTCCAGGGCGCCGAGGGTTTCGGGCAGAACGACTACAAGATCCCCCTGACGAAGGGGCTCGTGCAGCGCGCGCTGCAGAGCTGCGGATGAGCCGATGAGCGCCCCCGAGTCCGCTGCCTCCGCCTCGTTCGAGGCGAGCCCGTACTGCCGCCACGTGCAGAGCAAGAAGCTCTTCTTCCGCACCTCGCCGCCGCAGTGCGAGGAGGACATCCTGGACGCGAGCCGCCACTGCTGGTGCCGCCGTACCCACCAGGTGCTCGGTCCGGACGGCGAGGTCGTCGCCCCCGACGACTGCCGCGCGGGCCGGAGCTGCTTCGAGAGCGTGCTCTAGGCGTCGCGCGACGCCGGGGCGCTCCATCGGGTCCCGCGCGGGCGGCTCTCCGCGCCCAGACCGGGGACGCCGGCGCGCGGAGCGTGGGGGAGCGCCGCGCCCGCGTGCGAGGCGCCCCGTCCTCTTCCAGCGCGACCCCGGCGCAGCGGAGTGGCGCTCCGTCCGCTCCCGGTCTTGCCCGGGACTTCGCCCGCCCCCCCTTCCGAGCCCTCGACGTCGCCCCCCGCGGGCTCCGATCCGGTAGACTCTGGCCGTCCGCTCGAGTTCGGCCCATCGCGACCGTCCACCGAGCGGACGCGTCCATCGAGCGGGCCGAGCTCCCCCCGAGCCCGTCCCGACCAGGAGGTCCCCGCATGTCCGCCCTGCTGCCCGCGCTCTTCTTCCTCGCCTCGAACCCGGTCGACGCGTCGGCCGCGCCGCATGGGCGGTACGTCGAGGCCCGCACCGCCAGCGTCTTCGCGGGCGCGTGCCACTTCGGCGGCGAGCGCACGACCGCCGGACGCGAGGCGCTCCTCGCCTGGCGCTTCGAGGGCGGAGCCGTGGACGGCGTCGAGCTCGCGGGCGTCGAGGCCGTCCTCGTCGTGGTCGCCGACGCGAACCTAGCGGAGGCGACTGCGACGCGCACGTCCGTGCTCTACGTCGACGAGGACGCGAGCGCGGCGCAGCGTGCAGCGGTCGAAAACGTGCTCGAGCGCGAGCTCGGAGCTGCGCGCGGCCGCGTGGACGCGGTCCTCTCCGTGCCGCTCGAGGTCGTGATCGCGCCCGACGACTACTCGGCGGCCGCTCCTGGCCGGTTCACCCTGCGCGGGGGCACGCTGCCCGATCGCGCGTGCTGCAAGATGCCCTTCCACGTCTGGTACGCGCCGCTCGCGCCGGTCGAGGCGCCGATCGTGGGCCTGAACACCGCGTTCGAGTTCACCGACGCGCGCTTCGGTCGCGTCTGGTCGCGGCCCGACGAGAACGCGAGCTTCACCGGCGCCTTCCGCTTCGAACACCCGGTCGCGCGGTGAACGGCTCCTCCCGCCCGATGCGCGCACGTCCGCTCTTGCTCGGTGCTTCGGTCGCCCTGGCCGGACTCTGCACGTGGGCGGCGTTCTTGCTCGGAGCGGACGGCGAGCGCGACGCGGCGCAGCGGCAGCGGGATTCGGTCGTCGGAAACTCGGGGGCCCCGGCTCCCGACGCGCTGCCTGCCTCCGAGGGTGAGGGCGGCGCGGGCGCGGGCGCGGCGCCGCTCGAGGTCGAGTCCGTCGAGCGCAGCGCCGAGATCGTCCTGAGCGACGTCGACACGCTGCGCTCCGTGCGCGGCGTCGTCCTCGACGCGCGATCGCGCGAGCCCGTCCCGGGCATCACGCTGACGTTCCTCTCGCGTCGTCCGCGCACGATCGCCGTCGTGACCGACGAGAAGGGACGCTTCCACACCGGCGCCGAGCTCGCCTGCGGCGCGGTCAGCGTGCAGCACGCGCCCCAGGAGGCGGACCTGCGCTTTGCGGCGCGTTGGACGCTCGAGCCGAACCAATTCGTGCTGCCGCCGCGCCAGAAGGACGAACCCGCCGATGCCGCGCGCGAGATCGTCCTCCTCGCGCACGATCCCGAGCGCGTGCTCGAGGTCGCGATTCGCCTCCCCGACGGTCAGCCCGCCCAAGGCGCGGCCGTTTCCCTCACGCTCGGCGACCACGCCGAGAACGGCACGTTCGTGCCGCTCGAGCGCGACTTCGAGGAAGCGGATGCGGCGGGCCGCGTGCGCTTCCCACTGTTCGGCGACGACGTGTACGGACGCACGCTGCAGGTGGAAGCGGAGCACGGCGGCACCTTGGCGAGCGACGTGCTCACGATCGATCCGCCGCTCGTGCTGCGGCCGCTCGCGCTCGCGCTCCATCCGGGCGGAGTCGTCCGCGTGCGCACGCGCAACGACGAAGGTCGTCCGGTCGCGGGCGTGTCGCTGTACCTGTCGACGCACGAGGACGCGCGTTCCGCGCGCGGTTGGCACGGCGCGACGGACGCGGCCGACGAAGGGCTCTTCACCGCGCTGCGCGCGGGTTGCTATACGGTGAGCGCGCTCGATCCCCGCACCGGGGAGCGCATCGAGCGCACGCTCGACCTCGCGCGCAGCGAGCAGGAAGTCGTCGACCTGAAGCTCAGCGTCGCGGGCCTGCGCCTCGGGCTCCAAGGTCAGGTGCAGGACGAATACGGGTACCCGCTGCCCGGCGTCGAGCTCTCGATCGTCCACGGCGACGGCGCGACGTCCGCGGTCGCGAGCGGCGACAAGGGACAGTTCGAGTTCTGGGCGCGGCCGGAGCCCGCGCTCCTCCTGCGCATCGGCGGCGGGCTCGCCGACGACCGCTTCGAACCGGCCGAGACGGAGGTTCCGTTCGGGACGCGCGAGATCGTGCTGCGGCGCGCGGCGAGCCTGCCGGAGCGCACGTTGGCGTTCGAGGTGCTCGAGCGTTCGAGCGGCGAGCCGCTGCGCTCCGCGCGCATCGCGCTCTACGTCGGGGATCCGGAGCACGCGGACGCGCGCGAACTGGCCGTCTTCGACGCGCCGCGGGGCGTCGTCCAAGCCGTCTTCAAGCTGCGCCCCGGCCTCGGCTACACGGTCGAGGCGCCCGGGCACGTCCGCGTCGTCGGCCGCATCGCCGACCTCCTGCGCCGCGACCCCGCGCGCGTCGAAGTGCGTTTCCCGCTCGACCCGGGCTTCGAACGTCGGCTCGTCGTCCGCGACCGTGCGAGCGGCCGCCCGCTCGCCCGCGTCCGGGTGATGCAGGGCGACCGGATCCTCGCGACGAGCGGCGCGGACGGCACCGTCGAACTCGCGCTCGCGGCGTGGCCGGCAGCGCTGCGCTTCGAGGCCGCCGGCTACCAGCTCCTCGCGTGGGATCCGCTCCACGCACCGTTCCCGACCGATTCGGTCTGGCTCGAGGCGTTGCGCTAGTCCCGCATGCCGCGCGGGCCCCGCGCGCTCGTTCCCTCGCTGCGCCCTCGGAATCCCGAAGCGCAGCCGCGCCGCGGTGCGTGCCGCACGAGGCGCTGGCTCCGCCCCACGCACGTTGCGCGACCGACGGTCTGGCTCGAGGCGCTGCGATCGTCCGGGGCCGCGCGCGTTCCCCTTGCCGCGCCGTCGCAGTCCCGAATGGAAGCCGCGCCGCCGTGCGCGAAGCACGACGGCGCGGGGGACTCGGGCGGCGTCATCGGCCCCGCTCGGAGGAGCGCGGCCGATGCGCAGCCAGCTCGATCACGGGGCGATCGGGTTGCCGGTCTGCGGCACGTACGCGGGATCGCTCGTGACGATCACGCGGTCGAGCCGCGCGCCATCCTCGCGCCAGCGGATGCGCAGCGTGTGGTTGCCGGAGGTCAGGTTCCACAGGACCGGGTCCTGGGCGCCGGAGTTGTTGACCTTGTCCCACGTCCAGACACTGGTGACCGGGAGCGACCAGTTGTGGGAGGTCCCGTTGTCCATCCGCGCCCAGAACTGGTTGTCCGTGGACGACGGGCCCTTCACCAGCGCCCACACGTAGTAGTTGCCCGGCGCGGTCACGTTGAACGTGAAGGCCGTCGAGCCCGACGTTCCGGTCGTGCTCGTGTTGTTGCCCGTGCCGTTCGGAACCGTGACGTACCGGGCGTTGGACGCCGAGCTGTCCACCACTTGGACCATCGGGCTCGTGAGCGCGCCGTTCTCCGCTTCGAAGGAGAACGTCTCGTAGCGAACGCCGCTGTCCGTCGTCGTGATCGTGATGTGGTTGCCGTCGATGCCGGTGAAGTCCGGGTCCGTGCTCGTGACGGAGCCGGCTCGAACTTGGAACGAGACGTTGCCATCGACGACGCCGTCCTGGACGCCGCGCACGACGACGAGCTGGGGCGTGCTCCAGTTCGTCGGCGTGAACGTCAGCGTCGCGCCGGACGTGACCGTGCCCTCGGTCGCGTCGGAGACCGTGATCGGGACGACCACGGACTGCGCCGGACGGTGCGAGAGCGACACGCGCACCTGCGCGAACGCGCCGCCGGTCTCGGTGACCTGCTGGTTCGAGTAGGCGAGCAGGTTGACGCACGGGTCGAGCTGGTCCTCGAACGGCCGCACGTCGTCGCCCGGTCCGCGACCGTCGGCACCGACGGCCGGCAGGACGAGCGATTCCTCGACCGCCTCGCAGACGAGGCCGTTGCAGTTTGGACCCGCCGTCGTGCCCTGCTCGTCGCCGGCGTGGCCGTGCGGGAGGATGAGCTCGGGGTGGTCGAACGGCGCGCGTTCGAAGCGCACGCGTTCATCCGTCAGGGCCTTGAGGAACGCGACCAGCGCGGCCTTGCGTTCCGGCGACATGCCGCCGATCCCGCCGACCTCGGGGTCGAGGTCGGGCTTGTTCAACTCCTCGAAGTGCGCGCCGCCGGTGTAGAAGTCGACGACCTGCTCGAGCGTCGCGAAGCCCCCGTTGTGCATGTAGGGGCCCGTGAGCTCGATGTTGCGCAGCGACGGCGTCTTGAACGCGCCGTTCACCGCGATGCGCTCGTTGGCCCCGACCGGCGGCTGGAGAGCGCCGCCGTCGACGTTCTGGCCGTTGCGGGCCCGCGCCGCGAAGGCGAACGGTCCGAAGGGACCGCTGCCGCCGTTGCCCAGGTCTTCCGCCGTCGGGCGGACGCCGATGTTGTAGAAGCCGTTGTCGTAGACCGCGGGACCGTTGACGCCACCCATGTGGATGCGTCCCATCAGTCGGCCGCCCACGTAGACGGTGTAGTCGCCGCTCGGGCCGCCGGGGTACTGCCAGCCCATGTCGACGCGGAACGTCTTGCTGCAGTCCGAGTCCACGCGCAGGCGCATCTCGGCCGTGAAGCTCGAGTTCGCGGGCGCGTTGGCACCGGGAGTGAGCACGATCGTCTCGTCGATCGGCGGGTTGCACGCGCCGTTGCCCGTGGAGAAGTAGGCCCATCCCCACGCGAGCGGGGAGCCGTAGCCCGTCGGGGGGCGGATCTCGACGAGCTTGCCACGCGGGTCGAACGACATCGGGCGGTCGTCCGGGTGCAGGGGTTCGCCGACCGGGGGCGGATAGGTGACGAACGTCACGTTGCCCTCGGCTTCACCGTCCGCCATGAGCATGCGCTCGAGCAGGCCTTCGGTCTGGATGTCCGTCATGGTGGCGCCCGCGAACTCGGGGCCGCTGTGACACTCGATGCAGCTCCCGCGGTTCAGGAAGATGTCGAGGCCTTCCTTCTCCTGCGGCGTGAGCGCGTTGGAGCTCGTACCGCCTTCACCGCCGCCGTCCTGGTACTGGTCGTAGCGCGAGTCGTCGCTGACGAGCGTGGATTCGTACGCGAGGATCGAGAGTCCGAAGAACAGGGAGAAGTTCTTCTCCATGTGCGTGAAGCCGTCATACGTGCCTCCGCCGTTCCACGTGCGCTCCTTGAACGCGGCCTCGATGAGGTCCTCGTACGTGGGCGTGGTGAGCCCCGTCCCTGGGAGCGCCGAGAGCCCGCCGAGCACGCTGTCGTTCGACGCCACGCGCTGCAGCGCGAGCGGCCGGAGGCTGAGCATCTTGCGGCCGAGTTCGGCGAACTGGCGGCCGTCGTACGACATCTCGAACGGAGAGAGCGGTGGGCCGACCGACTGCGAGGCCGCGGCCGCGTGGTCGAAGAGCAGGTGCACGGGCAACGCGACGTCGCCGTCGTTCCCGTCGTTGATCAGGACGCGCGCGTTCGGGTCGGTGTCGCCGAACGGGTTGACGCCGTTGAAGAAGTGGTTCGCACGTCCATCCCAGAACATGCGGTGGAGGAAGATCGAGTTGATCACCGTCGGCGTGTTGCGCGGCTCGACGCGGCGCACGTTCACGCCGCCGACCGAGAAGCCGTTCGGGTCCGCTTGGATCGTGCCGGAGTCCTCGGCGTTGCCGAGGTTCACGCTGTCGAACGTGCGGCGGAAAACGCCCGCCGACGAGAAGCGATCGTCGACGTCGTGGAGCACTTCGGAGTCGTTTTCGTCCGGAACCGCGAGCCGGTGGAACGGGAAGTCGCAGGCGAGCGGCGTGTAGTTGGGGCCGCCTCCGCCGGAGAAGAACGTGCCGAAGAGGTCCTGCGGACCGGGGTTGACCTGGTTCTTGACGCGCGAATCCGCCCCCGACTGGAAGTGGCACGAAGCGCAGGCGGTCTTGCCGTCCGAGCCGACCTGCATGTCCCAGAACAGCGATTTGCCGAGGCGCTTCGCCGCATCGAGGTCCTCGACGACGTCGAGCAGATTGCTCGGCATCGGGACCGTGACGGTCTTCAGCGACGCCGGCGCAGACGCGGGCACTTCGGGCCCCTGAAGCGCAGCATAGATCGGCCGCGTGGAGAGCAGGCCGAGAGCGAGCAGGAACAGACGGCCCGGTTTGGACCGTCGAACGGTGTGAGACTTCAAGTCAACCCCCTTGGATGCGAATCGTGGTGATCGGACTGTGGCAACAGCCCGTGGCAGGGGTAGAGCCTAACGATTCCGTCATCCTTGCCAAGGACGGCGGTACTGGGAATTGCCTACGTTTCCGGGCGTTCCGAAGCGCGGCAGTAATTGAGGCTCACGTGCGATTCGACTCTTCTCGTCGCGCCACGACCACGTGAAACGCAGCGGACCCGAATGCGCCGCGCGCATCCGGGTCCGTTCGAGTTCGAGCGTTCGAAACGCCCGTTCCGACTCAGTTGTTGTCGCCGTTGATCGACTGCGGGAGCAGGTCGCCGTTCGACTGCGTGCCCGCGGCGAAGGGGAGATCCGCCGCCTTGAACGGGCCGATCTTCTCGACGAGGACCGCGAGGAACGCCGGGTCCTGGACCTGCGTGTTCGTGGAGTAGGCGACGTTGCCGTCGATGCGGATCCAGCCCGTCTTGACGTAGTTCGCGCCCGGGATCTCGTTCACCGCGTGGTTCGTGGAGAGGAGGAACTCGTTCGAGAACACACCGGAGATCGAGAGCAGCGAGCTCTTGCTCCAGCAGCGGAACTGGTACTGCGCGGACAGCGGCTCCTCGTTGTCGTTGTAGACGAGGAAGTCGAGGATCGCGTCGAACTGCGTGCCGCCCGTGAGGTTCACGAGGATCAGGTCGCTCGTGTAGCCGGCCGCCGAGGTGCCCGAGCGCGTGCTCTGGCCGAGGAAGCGGGGGATGAGGATCTCATCGGCCGCCATCGCGTACTCGTTGCCGTTCAGATCGCGGATGCCGTCGGAATCGACGTCCGTCGCCGCGCCGGCGGCGAGCGCCGCGCCGGCCTTGAACACGACCGGGTTGACTGAATAGTCGAACGCGCCGAGGCCGTCGATCACGAGGTTGTTGCCGATCAGCTTGTCGAACTTGATCGCCTGGCCGGTCGAGCGCGACTTCGCGAACACGTACAGGTAGCCCTGCGTGTAGTTCGGGTTGTCGTTCGCCGTGAGGAGGCTCAGCGTGTCGTTCGGCGTCAGACGGCGCGTGCGGTTCGTCTCGAGGCAGTTGACCAGGACGTCCTGGCTGCCGACGCGCTGGACGCGGGCACGGTAGACGTACTCGACGTCGATCGTGTCCGTCGTCGCGTCGCCGTTCGCGGTGTTCGTCACCGTGATCAGGTTGGCGACGCCGGCGCGGTTGTCGAACTCGTGGAACAGCATCAAGCTGCCGGCTTCGGAGAGCGTGTTCTGCGCGAAGGCAGCCTGGCCGAGGAACGCCGCGGCGGCGATGGGGAGCAAGTGGAGTTTCATGGTGCGAAGCAAGGTGTAGGGGAAGGAGCGGCGGCCCGTGGGCGCGCCGTGCGAACTCCCAATCCATAGAGCTCGCCGGGGCAGTTCGTGATCGCTCGACGAACCTAGAAGATTGCAAACTACCCGAGGCCGGCGAGGACCGCAAGCGTGGAGCCGCGGGCCGGACGGGGAGATGGCGCCTGAAACCTACCCCAGCGGCGCGTTCGCGGCGCCATGGGGAGACTTTTTCCGGTGGGCGCGCGGCGGCACGGGGACACGAGGCAGCGCTCGCGTTGATTCGGAGCTCGCGAAAGAGTCTCGAGTGGCGCGGAACCGTGGCCGTGGCGACGCTCGAATCGACCAGCTCACTTCGGTCGCGCGGTAGCTCGCGCCGCGACCGCTTCGCGCGATCGACACAGGTACGCACCTCGCGCGGCTTGCAAGCCGCTCAGCACGTCCCCATCCTCACGTCGCGATCCGAGGTCGACATGAGCGCGCGGGATCCGAACGACTGGATGTGGGAGCGAGCCGCGGAGTTGCTCGAGCGGACCGCGTGGGTCCAACGGCGGTTCTTCCAGGTCGCGGGCGAGCGCGGCTCCGCCTGGGAGCCGCCCGCCGACGTCTTCGAGAGCGAGCAAGAGTTGCTCGTCCTCATCGCGCTGCCCGGCGTCGCGGCGGAGGACGTGGACGTGCGCTGCGAGCCCGGGATGCTCCTCGTCAGCGCGCGCCGCGGGTTGCCCGTCGCATGCGAGGGCGCCGAGGTGCGACGGCTCGAGATCCCCCAGGGACGTTTCCATCGCCGGCTCCCGCTCGCCGGCACGGGCTTCGAGCTCGGCGGCCACGCGCTCGACAACGGCCTGCTCCTCGTGCGGCTCAGGAAGATCGGATGATCGAACTCCCCGAAACCCCGGGCGCGAAGGCCTCGACGAGCGTGCCTGCGACGCGGGTGATCCTCGTGCCCGTGCGCAACATGGTGCTTTTTCCCGGCGTCGTGCTGCCCGTCGTGATCGGACGCGAGCGCTCCGTGCGCGCCGTCCAGGAGGCCGTGCGGCGCCAGGCTCCGGTCGGGGTCGTGCTGCAGCGCGACGAATCGATCGAGAACCCGACGCGGAAGGACCTGCACGACGTCGGCACGCTGGCCGAAGTCATGCGCTACCTGACGGCACCCGACGGCAAGCACCATGCGATCTGCCAGGGCACGCAGCGCTTCCGACTGCGCGAGGTCGTCGAGGAGAACGACCTCCTGCTCGGCGAGTTCGAGCGCATCGAAGAGACGGAGGTCGCGCGCTCGCCCGAGCTCGACGCGCGCTTCCTCGCGCTGAAGCAGCAAGCGCAAGAGGTGCTCCAGCTCGCGCCCGGCGCGCCCGAGGAGCTCGCGAACGCGATCGCGGGCATCACGTCGCCGTCGATGCTGGCGGACATGGTGTCGACGTTCCTCGACATCCCGCTCGCGGAGAAGCAGGACCTGCTCGAGACCGTGGGCCTGCTCCAGCGCCTCGACAAGGTCGCGGAGAAGCTCGGCAAGCTCGCGCAGGTGCTCAAGCTTTCGCACAAGATCCGCCAGGAGACCGCGGGCGAGCTGAACAAGGCGCAGCGCGAGTACTTCCTGCGCGAGCAGCTGAAGCAGATCCAGAAGGAGCTCTCCGGCGGCTCTGGCGAGAACGGCGACATGGCGGGACTGCGGGCCGCGCTCGAGAAGGCCGCGCTCCCCGACGAGGCGAAGAAGCAAGCCTTCAAGGAGTTCGCGCGCCTCGAGCGCATGAACGAGTCCGCGGCGGAGTACTCGATGCTCCGCACGTACCTCGAGGTCGTCTCCGAGCTGCCGTGGTCGGTCACGACGCAGGACAACCTCGACCTCGACCGCGCGCGGCAGGTCCTCGAGGAGGACCACCACGGCCTCGAGAAGGTGAAGCGCGCGATCCTCGAGTACCTCGCGGTGCTCCAGCTGAAGCCCGACGGCAAGCGCGCGAACCTGTGCTTCGTCGGGCCGCCCGGCGTCGGCAAGACGTCGCTCGGCCAGTCCGTCGCGCGGGCGATGGGCCGCAAGTTCGTGCGCGTTTCGCTCGGCGGCGTGCACGACGAAGCCGAGATCCGCGGCCACCGGCGCACGTACATCGGTGCGTTGCCGGGCAACGTGCTCCAAGGGCTGCGCAAGGCCGGCACGAAGAACCCCGTGTTCCTGCTCGACGAGATGGACAAGCTCGGCGCGGGGATCCAGGGCGATCCGGCCGCGGCGTTGCTCGAGGTGCTCGATCCGGAGCAGAACCGCGCGTTCGCGACAACTACCTCGGCGTGCCGTTCGACTTGTCGCAGGTGCTCTTCATCGGCACGGCGAACGTCCTCGACGGGATCCCGGCGCCGCTGCGCGACCGCTTCGAGGTGATCCAGATCCCCGGCTACACCGCGTCGGAGAAGCTCGCGATCGCGCGGCGCTACCTCGTCAAGCGGCAGCTCGAGCAGAACGGGCTCACGAAGCAGCAGTTCGCGCTCGACACGGCGGCGTTGAAGGTCCTCGTGCGCGAGTACACGCGCGAAGCGGGCGTGCGCAACCTCGAGCGCCAGATCGGTCAGCTCGTGCGCCACGCCGCGGTGCGCATCGTCGAGAAGAAGGCGAAGCGCGTCCACCTGCGCTCCGAGGACCTGCAGCCGATCCTCGGCGTCGCGCGCTTCCAGAGCGAGCTCGCCGAGCGGACCGCCGTGCCCGGCGTCGCGATCGGTCTCGCGTGGACGCCCGTCGGCGGCGAGATCCTGTTCGTCGAGGCGACGGGGATGAACGGCAAGGGCAAGCTCACGCTGACCGGCCACCTCGGCGAGGTCATGCGCGAGAGCGCGCAGGCAGCGCTGACGCTCGCGCGGTCGCGCGCGAAGGAGCTCGGCCTCGAGGCGCGCTGGTTCGAGACGCACGACGTGCACGTGCACCTGCCCGCGGGCGCCATCCCCAAGGACGGGCCGAGCGCGGGCGTCACGCTCTACACCGCGCTCGTTTCACTGATCACGGGCCGGCGCGTGAAGAGCGGCGTCGCCATGACGGGCGAGGTCAGTTTGCGCGGCCTCGTGCTGCCCGTCGGTGGCATCAAGGAGAAGGTGCTCGGTGCGCTCGCGGCGGGGATCCGCACCGTGCTGCTGCCCGAGCGCAATCGCCCCGACCTCGAGGACGTGCCCAAGGAAGCGCGCGCCAAGATGCGCTTCGTGTTCCTCAAGGACGTCGACGCGCTCGTGCGCCACGCGCTCGAGCCCAAGGGCAAGGCGGTTCCGACGTCGAAGTCCGCGCCCTCGCGTCACGGCGCGCGCGGGGACGACGCGCGCGCGACCGCGAAGCCGCGTCGCCGCGAGCGCGCCGCCGGACGGGCCACGGGCGTCAAGCGACGGATCGCAGCCACAGCCAGGCCGCCGCGATCCCCAGCGTGAGGAGCGCGATGGGCACGCCGACCCGCGCGTGCTCGCGCCAGCCGATCGTCACGCCGCGCCGCGCCGCCTGATCGACGACGATCAGGTTCGCGATGCTGCCGACGAGCACGAGGTTGCCCGCCAGCGTCGACGCGAGCGCGAGCGCGGCGCCCGCCGACGGGTGCGTAGCCTGCGGCAGGAGCAGCATGACGGCGGGGACGTTGGACACCACGTTCGAGAGCGGCACGCACCACAGGAAGAGCTGCCCCGGCTCGCGCAGGTCGACGCCGTGCTCCGACAGCATCGCGACGAACGCCGCGAGCCGCCCCGTGTCCGCCAGCGCGCGGTTGACCACGAACAGCCCCATGAAGAGCACGAGCAGCTGTCCGTCGACGCGCGCGAGGATCGCGCGTGACTCCGTGCGGCGGTTGACGAGCAACACGCCGGCGACGGCGAGCGCCACGACCTCGCGCGGCCACGGCGCGGCCAGGAACGCCGCGACCAGGACCGCCGTCGCGACGAGCGCCTTCCAGGTCGTCCACGCGTCGTAGGGGACGCGCTCGACGGCCGGGACAGCGCCCGCGCGCGTCCAGCGGCCGCGGACGGAGAGCACGATCACGAGTTGCACGACGCCGAGCCCGAGCGCGCTCGGCACGAGCGCGTCGACGAGATACCCGCCGAACGAAAGCCCGAGCGTCTGCCCGACGAGCATGTTCTGCGGATTCCCGATCAGCGTCGCAGCCGAGCCGACGTTCGAGCCCGCCGCGAGGCCCAACAGGAACGGCACGGGATCGAGCTTCCTCCGCGCGCAGCCGTCGACGAGCAGCGGCGCCATCGCGAGGCAGACGACGTCGTTCACGAGCACGGCCGACAGGACGCCGGCGGCGACGATCACCGCGAAGAGCAACGTCGCGGGCCGGACGTCGAGGTGCGCGATGCGGTCGGTGATGCGGGCGTAGAACCCGCTCGTCGAGAGCTGCGCGGACAGGATCATCATTCCGAACAGGAGCGCGATCGTCGGCACGTCGATCGCGGTCCACGCCGCGGCGGGCGAAAGTGCGCCGCCGGCCACGAGCGCGAGCGCGCCGAGCAACGCGATCCCCGTGCGGTCCAGGGCGAGGCCGGGGATCCCGCCGAGGATCATGCCGAGGTAGACCAGGGCGAACACCGCGAGGACGAAGCTCTCCACGGCCGCTTCCTACCGGAGCGCGCCCCGCGGATCCAGCTCAGCCTCCGTGTCGCGGCCCCCTCGGGCGCGCCGAGGGCCAGCCCGTGTCAGGCGATGATCTCGTCGCCGAGCGACGAGACGATGAACAGGAGGCACCCACCGCGCGTCGACTGCGTCGCGTGGACGCTCGCCGGGAGCGAGTGCTCGTAGTCGCCCGCGTGCATCACCTTGTGCCCCGTGTCCAGGTCGCCCTCGAGGACGTAGCAGTCCTCCGGCCCGGAGTGGCGGTGGGGCGGGAACGTCGCGCCGGCGTCCATGCGCACGAGCATCGTGACGCGCTGGTTCGCCTGATCGACGAACAGGCGCCGCGCGCGAACGCCCGGGAACGCGGTGGGTTCGAAGGCGCGTTCGTCGCGGTCGACGTAGGTGAAGCCGCTCGACACGCCGCCGTCGTCGGTCCAGCGCTTCCACACCTGACCGCGGACGGCGTCGTCCTCGGCGCGGCGGGGGCTCGGCGCCGCCTGCGAGGTGCGCACGCGATCGAGGATGCGCTCGAACGTGCCGGCGGGCGGGGGCACGGCGGGCGCGAGCAACACCAGGCGTTCCGCGGTCGACTGGAGCGCGGCGACCTCGTCGCGGCACACGCGGCAGTCGCCGAGGTGCAGGCGGTGGCGGCGGGCTTCGTCTTCGTCCATCGAACCGAGGACGAAGCGGACGGCTTCGTCGCGCAAATCGTCGTCCAGGAAGGCGTGCAGGGTCATCGGAGGTCCCCCTCGACGCTCGCGAGCGTCGTGCGCAGGGTGGAGAGGCCAGTGCGGATGCGGGTCTTGACGGTGCCGAGCGGCGCGCGGAGCGCGCTCGCGACCTCGGTGTGGGAGAAGCCGGAGAAGAACGCGAGCTCGACCGCGGCGCGCTGCTCGCGCGGAAGCCGCTCGAGCGCGGCGCGGAGGACGCGAGCGTGTTCGTCGCCGACGGCTGCGGTGATCGGTCCTTCGGTCGGATCGGGGAGCGCCTCGATCGCCTCCGGGTCGACGCCCGTCTCCCGGCGCGAGCGCCGCTTCTGGATGCGGGAGAGGTCGATCGCTCGCGTGCGGGCGACGGTCAGCACCCAGGACGCCACGCTGCCTTTCGCCGGGTCGTGGCGGGCGGCCTGCTTCCAAACCTGCGTGAACACGTCGACGACGGCCTCCTCGGCGGCCGCCCGGTCGCGGAGGATCCGAAGGGCGAGGCCGTTCACGCGCGGGGAGAGCGCGTCGTAGAGCTCCCGGAACGCGGCCTCGTCGCCCTCGGCGACGCGCAGCACGAGCGCGGCGAGCGGGTCGTCCGCGGCCGGCGCGGGACCTGGGTGGGGGGAGGTGCGTCGCGGCTCCATGTCGGCCCTACGCCGGCGCGCGGTGCGCCGGATGGGAGATTGTCGCGGATGTTCGCGCGGCCGCGGTTCGGGCGCAAGCGGCCGACGCGCTCGAGCGGGGAAGCGCGGTCGCACGGTGCCCGCCGACGGTCGAACGCCGCGCATCGATCGCATGGACCTCTGGAGCGAGCGATCGCCGACCTCGGCGAGGTGTGCCGGGCTCCCGCGCACAGCAGGAGCCGCGCGCGTCGTGCTTCCATTCCTACAAGGGCGTCGTGCGCTCGTGAAAGACGCAGCGAAGGCGCGCTGGAAAGTCGAACTCGACGCATCCGAGCGCCGCAGCGCGCGCGTAGCTCGGCCCGGCTCGGTTCTCCCGGGCCGATTCGAACTCCGATCCTCCCAGGACAACCATGAAGACCCGATCCTTGCTCCTCCTCTCCGCGAGCGCGGCGCTCGTCGCCACGCTGCCGGCGCTCGCCTCGAGCCACCGCGAAGCGCCGAACATCACGAAGAACCCGAAGGTCGACGCGACCGACTTCTACCTCTTCCGCAGCTACGAAGCGGGGCGCGAGGACTACGTCACCGTCGTCGCGAACTACATCCCGCTCCAGGCGCCGTACGGCGGTCCGAACTACTTCGCGATGGACCCGGAGGCGCTCTATGAGATCCACTTCGACAACGACGGCGACGCCGTCGAGGACGTGACGTTCCAGTTCCGCTTCCAGAACGACCTCCAGGACATCGCGCTCGACATCGGCCCCGTGGGGAACACGAAGCGCGTCTCCGTGCCGCTCCTGAACGTCGGGCCGATCAGCGAGGGCAGCCTCGGCAACCTGAACGTGCGCGAGTCGTACTCCGTGCGCTGCGTCTTCGGCGACCGTCGCACGGGCGCTCCGGTGACGATCACGAACGCAGTCTCCGGCGCGGCGCGCTTCGACAAGCCCGTCGACAACATCGGCAACAAGTCGATCGCGGACTACGCCGCCTATGCCGCGGCGCACCGGTACGAGATCGCGCTCCCCGACGGCTCGACGGGCCGCATGTTCGTCGGACAGCGCAAGGACCCGTTCCAGGTCAACCTCGGCGAGGCCTTCGACCTCGTCAACCTGAACCCGGTCGGCGATCCCGCCGCCGCGCCGAACACGATCGACGACGCGAACGTGACGTCGATCGTGCTCGAGCTCCCGATCCAGTTCGTCACGGCGAACAGCCCGATCGTCGGCGGCTGGACCACCGCGAGCCTGCGCCAGGCGCGCGTGCTCAACCCGGCGCCGCGCTCGGCCGTCGAGAACAAAGTCACCGTCGAGGGCGGAGCCTGGGTCCAGGTGTCGCGCCTCTCGATGCCGCTCGTCAACGAGCTCGTCATCGGCATCAAGGACAAGGACCGCTTCAACGCGAGCGAGCCCGTCGACGACGCGCAGTTCGCCGACTACGTCACGAACCCGACACTGCCGGCGCTCTTGCAAGCGCTCTTCGGCGTCACGGCGCCGACGCAGTTCCCGCGCAGCGACCTCGTGTCGATCTTCCTCACCGGCGTCGACGGCGTGAACCAGCCCGTCAACGTCCGCGGCGCGGAGATGCTGCGCCTGAACACGAGCACGGCCGCCGTGCCCGCCGGGCAGCAGAACCGACTCGGCGTCGTCGGCGGCGACGTCGCCGGCTACCCGAACGGCCGACGTCCGGGCGACGACGTCGTCGACATCTCGCTCCGCGCGGTGATGGGCGTCCTGCTCGACGCCGGCGTCGCGCCTTCGGGCCAGCTCCCGTACACGGACGGCACGATGATGGACGCGAGCTTCGTCGACGCGATGTTCCCGTACCTGCGCACGCCGATCCCGGGTTCGCCGAACGCGAGCGTGGCGCTCGCCGGAGGTGTCCGGTGAAGAAGCTCGTCGTCTTCGTCCTCGCCGCCGCGGGGATCGCGGCGTGCGGCGGCGGCGGCTCCGGTCCGAGCGGCGCGGCCTTCGTGAAGAACCAGCTGAACCGGACCTCGGACACCGCGGAGCCCGTCTCGATCGACGGCCTCGACCTGCAGTTCTCGGAGCGCACCTCCGAGTTCGACTCCCTGTTCCAATGACCTCGCGGCGGAGGGCGGCTCGCGCGCCCTCCGCCGCTACCCTCTCGCGCCCAGTGCGCCGCACCGCGCACGAAACCGACCCGAGATCGCCATGACCACCCTCGCTGCGTTCCGTCGCACGTTGCCCCGCGTCTTCGCGTTCGTGCTCGCCGCACTGCCCGCGGCCGCGCACGATTTCTGGATCGAGCCCGCGAACTTCCGGCCCGCTCCCGACGCGCGCATCGGTGTCGAGCTCCGCGTCGGCGAGCGGCTCGTCGGGGATCCCGTTCCGCGCAAGGCCGAGCGCATCGCGCGCTTCACGTGCACGACCCGCGCCGGCGTGACGGACGTCGCCGGGATCGAGGACCAGTCGCCCGCCGGTCTCCTGCGCTGCACGACGACCGGCCTCGCCTGGCTCGCGTACGAGAGCCGTCCGATCGGGATCGAGCTCGAGGCCGCGAAGTTCGAGGCCTACCTCGCCGAAGAGGGGCTCGAGCACGTGATCGCGGCGCGCAAGGAGCGCGGTGAGAGCGCGCTCCCCGGCCGCGAACGCTACCGCCGTTCGGCGAAGGCGCTGCTCGCAGTCGGCGAGGGCGACCGCGCGGGCTTCGATCGCGTGCTCGGGCTCCCGCTCGAGCTCGTGCCCGCGGTCGACCCGAGCGCGCTGCGGTCCGGCGCCGCGCTCGACCTCGTCGTCCTGTACGAAGGCAAGCCGCTCGCGAACGCCCTCGTCGGTTGCCGCGCTCGCGCGGACGTGGAGCACGAGACGCGCCTTCGCTCCGACGCCGCGGGGCGCGTGCGCTTCGCGATCGCGCACGGCGGGGAGCACCTCGTGCGCGTCGTGCACATGACGCGGGAGCCCAAGGAGAGCGGCGCGGACTGGCTCTCGACGTGGGGGGCGCTCGGCTTCGACGTGCTTCCCGCCCTCGCTCCGAAGCCGGCCCCGCCGAAGCCGGGCGCTGACGGCCCGCCGGTCCGCACGGCGTCGCCCGCGACCGACGGCGCGGGGCCGCGCGCCGAGGAACGCGCGCCCGCGCGTCAGCTCGTCGAGGATCCCCGGCTCGCCGGCTTGCTCGCCGCGGCGGCGACGGACGAGCGCTAGTCCTCGTCGAGCTCCGCGAGCTCGCCCGCGCCCTTCGTGAACTCGCGCAGCACGACGGTCGCGTAGGAGCCCTTCGGGAGCTGGAACGCGACGCGCAGGCCGAGCGGGTGCTCCGCCACGTCGAGGTCGGCGACGAACGCGCGCACGGCGCGGCGCGTGCCGTCGAGCTTCGCGCGGCCGAAGGCCTCGGCCTCGATCCCGCTCTCCGCGAGCACCTCGGCCTCGAGCGCCCCGGGCTCGCCGTGCGCGGACTTCATCCGGCCGCCGAACATCGGCCCCGTCGCGACGATCTCGCGCGCGGCGGCGCGCGGCGCTTCGACGGCTTCGTCGAGCACGTCGAACAGTGCTCCATTGCTCAACTTCTTCGCGACGTCCCCGACGAGCACGCGCTCGAACCACCCGCGCGCGACGCGGCGCGCGACGACGCGGTTGAAGAGCTC
This sequence comes from Planctomycetota bacterium, assembly GCA_016714045.1. Classification (GTDB taxonomy): domain Bacteria; phylum Planctomycetota; class UBA1135; order UBA1135; genus JADJNY01. The sequence continues at coordinate 45,774 of JADJNY010000008.1, forward strand.
CGCCTGCAGCGCGTTGAGCGCGAAGCGCGACGCGAAGGTCTTGCGCGGTGCGGCGAGATCGCGCGCTCCGCGCCGCGCGTGCTCGCCGTGCGCGCCGAGGCGCTGTTCGCCGTAGACGTTCGGGAAGCCCGTGACGAGGAGCCGCTCGCCGATCGCACGTGCGCGCGCGAGCGCGTCCGACACGGTGCCCGCGACGACGATGTCGAAGCGGTTCCCGACGAGGTGGCCGCGGCGCAGCTTGTTCCCGTGGCGAACGGCGGAGTGGACGACGACGCCGAGCTCGTCGGCGACGCGCCGCGCGAGCTCCGCCGGCTCGGCGCGCCACGGGAGCGAGAAGGTCTGCGTCGCGCGTGCGACCTTGTCCTTGAGCCCCGCGTACCCGACGTCGCGCTCGTGGACGTCCGCGATCCGCGCGAGGCGCACCGCGAGGTCGCGCGTACTCCATCCTTCGCGCGTCAGCGCGACATAGACGTGCTCGCCCGCGCCCGACGGGTGGTAGAGCGGCATCTCCTCGACGATGAAGTGCTCTGGAGACGATTTGAGCTCCCCGCCGCAGCCCGGGAGTTCGGGCGTCGCGAGGGGGAGCTCGTCGTGCGTGCGGTCGGGGTCGTCGCGCGTCATGCGGCGCGCGAGCCTAGCACGCGGCGGCGCTCAGGCGGGCTCGTCGAGGAAGCGACTGACGTCGGGCTTCGCGAGCCAGACGAGCGCGAGGATCTGCATCACGACTCCGATCAAGTCGACGCAGAAGAGCGCCGCGACGAGCGCCAGCGCGTTCGCGATGCGGATGTTCCGCACGCGCGTGCCGTTCATCGCCTGGAGCCCGCACACGAGGCCCCACAGCGCGAGACCGACGAGCGGCAGCCAGCACACGCCGATGCAGATCCAGATCGTGAGGAGCACGACGATCAGGTTCACGATCAGCGTGGTGATGCTCCCGATCAGGAGGAACGTGCCCGCGGTCTTGTAGTCGGCGGGGGCCCCGCCGCTCGGCGACGCGGCGTAGGTCGGCGGCATGCCGGGGCCGGCGGGCGGGGGCGCCCCGGCGGGCGGGCGCCCGATCCACGGCGGCGTCGAGGTCGGCGGCGCGGACGCGGCGGAGAGCGGCGGAGCGGGAGGCGTCGAGGGCGGCGCGTAGGCGGGCTGGGGAGCGGCCGCCGGCGCCGCGTAGGCGGGCGGCGCCGGAGGAGGAACGTAGGTGGGGGTGGGGGCCGGGGCCGCGCTCGCGGGCGGCGGCACGGACGGCGCGTCGGCGGGCGGCATCGAAGGCACGGCGAAGTCGCCGGGCTGGGGCGCGGAGGGCGAAGCGGGCGGAAGTTCGTGCATGGCGGCGTGGCGGCCCTCGAACGCACGGCGCGGCGAGAGGCCGCGCGCGTGTCGCCCCCGGGGGCGGAGCCGGGAGACGCGGGCCTTACGCGGAACGCGCGGGACGATTCGCGCCCGGTTTCACTTCTTCGCGCCGTCGGCGGACGGCGGCGGCGCGAGTCGGCGCTCGAGCAGCCAGTCGACGGCCTGCGCGAGCCGCGCGCCGACGACGAGCGTGTGCCCGTGATCGGGGACCACCTCGCCCTGGATCGGCGCGCCTTCCGCGCGCGCCTTCTCCACCATCTTCATGAGGCCCTCGGGCTTCGCGAGCGGGTCGAGCTCGCCCGCCCAGATCCGCGTCGGCGCCATCTTCCGGTCCTTCGGCGCGGAGCCGCCGGCGAAGCACGCGACCGCCGCGATCCGCTCGCGCCGACTTGCCGCGAGCCCGCACGCCGCACCCGCGCCCATCGAGTGGCCGACGACGTACACGCGCTCGGGATCGATCGCGTAGTCGTAGACGAGCTCGGTGACGAGCGCGTCGAACGCGTCGCCCGAGAGCCCGCCGAAGCCGACGAGCGGAGCGGCGACGACGAAGCCCTGCGCCTTCGCGAGCTCGACGATCTTCCCCGCACCGTAGCCCTCGAAGAACATGTTCTCGTCGCCGCCCGCGCCGTGCAGCGCGATCACGAGCGGCGCCTTTGCGTCCGTGCAGGCTGCGGGTGGCGCGAAGACGCGCACGGGGAGGCCGTTCTTCCCCGCGCACACGGTGCGCCACAGGTCGCCGGCGCGGCGCCGGTACGGATCGCGCCCGTCCTTCAAAGCCGTGAGCTCGGCCTCGACGGCGAACGCGAGGTCCTCGGGCCGCGCGAGGAACTGCGCCGAGGCCGTCTCCGACGGCGCGTCGACGAGCAGCGCGTTGCGCGCTCGGCACGCGGCGAGCGCGGCGGCGAGCACGGGGTCCTCGGCTTCGAGCTTCGTCGCGAGCGCGTCGAGCTCCGCCGCGTTCGCTTGCCGCGCGTCGTCGAGCGAGCGCTGGAGCACGCGCCAGCTCCCCGCCTGCGTCGAGAGCTTCCGCTGGCCGTCGAGCAAAACGCTGACGGAGTACCCGAAGGGCACGGGCTTCTGGAGGACGAGCTCGTGCTCGAGCGGCGCGCCGGGCGACCACTCGCTCGTCTCCCACTCCGCGACGACCTTGTTCAGCTCGCCCGGCGAGATCATCTGGACGCGGAGCGATCGCGGACGCGTCTCCTCGCCGGGGATCGCGTAGAGCGCGTCGATGCGCACGCGCACGCGGAGCTCCGTCGGCGCGGCGCCGTTCGCGTCGACGGTCCAACGTCCGACCGGCGGATCGAAGCGCGCGCGCAGCGCGAGCTGCTGCGCCGGCGCGCGCATCTCGGGCGGGAGGAGCTCGAGCGCGAGCCCGTCGATCGTGCGCAGCGCGCCGGCCGTGTTCCCGACGAAGAAGGCCATCGTCGCCTGGTCGAACGCGCGCTGCGCGTCCGCGAGGCGCTCCGCGGGCGGTGGGAAGCGCTTCCAGAGCTCCTCGAACCGCAGGTACGAGCGCGCGAGGTCCGCGCGCGTCGGCTTGGGGACCTTCGATTCCGCCGGCGCGGTCGCCGGGGACTGGACCGGTGGCGGGGCGGTCGGCGCGGCGAGAGCGAGTGCGAGGACGAGTGCGATCATGATCGGTCGAGCGCGCGTCAGAAGCGCTTCGCGATGGAGCCAGCATAGCCCGTGAGCTCGGCGTAGCCGCTGCCCGTGACGGAGCCCGTCACCGCGACCGGTCCTTCCCAGTACACGACGCCGGTCGACGCGCGCGTGTCGAGCTCGCAGTCCTGCGCGCGCGTCGTGACCACGAGGTCGAGTCCCTCCTCGGGGCACGCGAGCCGGAAGCTCGCTGGATAGACGGCCTTCGTGCGCGGGCTCGTCCACGTCGCGCGAGTCTCGAGCGAAGAGCGCGACAGCGCGAGCTTGCGCGTGCTCCCGTCCTTCGCGATCAGCGTCCCGCCGGACTCGGGGTCGGCGCTCCCGTCGGCGCGCCGCAGGCGAAAGAGCATGAGCTCGCGCCCGTCGTCGAGCCGCAGGCCGAACCAGTCCCAACCGACGACCTCCGCGCCGAGCGCCGACGTGCCGTACTCGTGGTCGAACCAGGCGGCGCCGTCGACCGTGCGCTCGCGCCCGGCGATCGCGAGCGTCCCGCGCGCGCGCATCCGCGTCCAGCTCGCGTAGACCGACGCGTTGCCGGAAGCGCCCCCCTTCGCGGACACGCCGCCGTCGCCGTGCAGAACGAGCGGCTTCTCGGGCGCGAGCTCGAGCGCGATGCGCATCCCGGTCGCGCGGTCCGCGGCGTCGAGCCGGAGCGCGCCGCGCTCGTCGAGCCGCATCGACCAGCCGTCGAGCCGCACGTCGAGCGCCGTCGTCGACGCCTCGGCGAGCCCGGGCACGGCGCGCCGCGAGCGCTCCGCGTGCGTCGTCGTGCCGGCGCCGAGGTCGACGATCACGAGGTGGCCCGCGAAGGCCTGGCGCGCGCGCAGCGGCGACTCGCCGGGGAGCGGAGCGCCCGCGACGAGGCCCTGGCGGAAGATCGTGAGCTGCACGCCGAAGCGCGCGCCGTCCGCGGCGGCGACCTCGCCCGTCGCGTACCACCACTCGCTCCGGTACTCCGGGTGCGCGCCGTGGTCGCGCGGGTACGCGAGCTCGACCGGGGCGATCACGTGCTTCCACGTGGCCTGTGCCGGCGCTCGCGAGGGCGCCTGCGTGGGCTCTAGCGAGGGCTCGTGCGAGGGCTCGTGCGAGGGCGGTCGCGCGCTCGCGACGAGCGCCGCGACCGCGGCGAGGAACGACGTCACCGAGGCGTGCATGGGTTCAATCCTCCTCTCGCAGGAGCTCGCGCGGGCTCCACCGCGACGACACGAGCGCCGGCCACAGCCCCGCGAGCGCGCACACGATCGTCACGACGAGCAGCGTCTCGACGAGCGCGCCCCACGGCACGTGGAAGTCGAGCGTCCAGCGGAACGACTGCAGGTGCACGACCACGACGGTGAGCCAGCCGATCGCGACGCCGGCGACGCAGCCTGAGAACGCGCCGACGCCGCCCAGCAGGCCGGCTTGCAGGCCGATCGCGACGCCGACTTGCGCCGGCGACGCGCCGAGCGCCCGCAGGATGCCGAGCTCCGTCCGGCGCTCCGCGAGGAGGGCGAACAGGACCGTGAGCACCGCGATCACGGCGACGGCGGCCGCGACGAGCTCGATGCCGCGCGTCACCGCGAACGTGCGTTCGAAGACCTCGAACACGCGCTCGCGGAGCTCGCGCACGGACACGAGCTCGACCCGCTGCTCGGGCCCGAGCGCCGCGACGAAGCGCGCTCTCGCCGCGTCGACGTCGGTCCCGGGCGGGAGGAAGATCGCGATCTCGCGCGGCCCGTCGCCGGGCAAGAGCGCGCGGAACTCCTCGCCGTCGACGAACACTTGCCCTTGGCTGCCGCCGAAGTCCTGGAACACGCCGACGATGCGCTTCTCGAGCGCGCGCCCGCCCACTTCGATGCGCACGACGTCGCCCGCCGTCTTGTCGAAGCGCAGCGCGAAGGCTTCGTTCACGGTCACGCCGTGCTCGGCGTGTGCGCGCGCGAAGGCTTCGCGCGCGTCGATGCCGCCCTGGAAGACCATGATGCCGCGCTGTTTCACGACCTCGAACTGCGCACCACAGAGCTCCGTCTCCTCGCCTTCGACGCGCGCGCGCGCGGAATGGAACGGATCGACGGCGCCCGGGCCGTAGAGCGAAAGCGCGAGCTCCGTGTATTCCGGGTCGAGCCGGCCGACGGGACCGCCGAGCGCGGACGACGCCGGCCGGATCCAGAAGTCGGCGGTCAGCGCGCGGACGGTCCAGCTCTCCAGCGTCGCGCGGAACGAGTCGATCATCGTCGTGATCGCGATCGAGAGCGAGACGGCGATGCCGACGGCTCCCGCGGCCCAGACCGCGCGCCGGCGCCCCGACGCGATGGCCGACAGGGCGAGGCGCAGGAGCATCCCCGCACGCGTGTGCGCGCTCGCGCGGGAGCCCACGTGTCCGACGAGCTCGAACAGCGGCGGAAGGGCGAAGAAGAGCGTCGCCTGGAGCGCGAACGCCGCGGTCAGGGCCGCGATGGGGAGGCCGTTCCAGGGCTCGAGGCGCGACGCGAAGGCAGCGAAGGTCACCAGCACGACGACGGCGGCGATGGAGAACGCGCGTGCGCGGCTCCCGAGCTCGGTCGGCCGCTCGCGGCGCAGGTTCTGCACGGGCGGCGTCCGGCGCGCTTCGTGGACGGGCAGGAGCGCCGCGGCGAGCGCGCAGGCCGCGCCGAGCACGGTCGCGAACACGACGTCGCCCGCGCGGAGCTCGACCGCGCGCGCCGGCGCCTGGCCGATCACGGTCGCGAGCGTCGCGCGCACACCCTGCGCCGCGAACGCCGCGGCGCCCGCGCCGAAGAGCGAGCCCAGCAGCCCGCCGGCGACGCCGAGCACGAGCGCCTCGGCCACGAGCGCGCGCGCGAGCTGCCCACGCGACGCGCCGAGCGACACGCAGATCGCGAGCACCTCGCGGCGCTGGACGACCGAGGTCGCGAGCGAGATCGCGACGAGCACGCCGCCGACCACGAGCGAGATCAGCGCCATGACGTCGAGGTCGAACTGCAGCGTGCGCGCGAGCGAGCGCGCGTCCTCGGCGCGCTGCTCCGGCTCCTGCAGGCGCGCGCCAGCGGGCAGGAGGAGGGCGACGCGCGCGCGCAGCTCGTCCGCGCCGACGCCGTCCTTCGGCACGAGCTCGATGCGGTCGAGCGTCGCCGGGTGGCCGAAGAGCTCCTGCGCACACGCGACGTCGAGCAGGAGGACGCGCTCGAACGTCCGACTGCCGTCGCGCGGCGCGAAGAGGCCCAGCACGACGAGCGGCGCCGCGCGGCCGCGGACCACGACCTCGAGCGTGCCGCCGGGGGCGACGTCGAGCTCGCGCGCGAGCGCGCTCGCGATCCACACGCCCTCGCATCGCAGGCCGCGTTGCAGCGCGTCGGCGGAGCGCGCCGCTCCCGTTTCGCCGCCTTCGTCCCGCGCGGGGTCCGCGTCCTCCGCCGCGAGGTCGAGCGCCAGGCGCTGCGCGACCGCGGGGCTCAGCGCGTCGACGCCGAGCACGCGCAGCGTGTCCTTCGTCTTCGGGCAGAGCACGACCTCGTCGACGACGGGTAGGAGCTCCGCGTCGCCCACGACGGGGGCCAGCGCTGCGAGCACGGAGTTGGGCACGCCGCCGTCCTGCACGACCTCGAGGCGCGCGGGGCCCGCGAGCTCGAGCACACCCTCGGCGAACGCGTCGACCGCGGCGCGGCTCGACACGCGCGTGGAGACGAGCGCGGCGACGCCGGCCGCCACGCCGAGCCACGTCGCGAGGAAGCGCAAAGGGTGCGCGCGGGCGGGCCGCAGGAAGAGCGCCTTCAGGAGCACGCGGGCACCTCGACGCGCCCGTCGCGAAGGCGAATCACGCGGGACGCGCGTGCGGCGACGCGGGCATCGTGCGTCGCGACGACGAGCGCGGCGCCCGTCTCCGCGCGCAGCTCGTCGAGGAGCGCGAGCACGGCCTCGCCGGACGAGGAATCGAGGTTGCCCGTCGGCTCGTCCGCGACGACGAGGAGGGGCCGGTGCACGAGCGCGCGCGCGACGGCGGTGCGCTGCTCCTCGCCACCGCTGAGCTCGCCGGGGAAGTGGCTCGCGCGCGCCGCGAGGCCGACGCGCGCGACGAGCTCCGCGACGCGCGCGGGGTCGCGCTTCCCGTCGATCGCGAGCGGTAGCGCGACGTTCTCGGCGACGGACAAGTGGGGGACGAGGTGGAAGGCCTGGAAGACGATGCCGATCTTGCGGCGGCGCAGGAGCACGAGCTCGCTCTCGCTCGCGCGCGCGAGGTCGACGCCGAGCACGAGCGCGCGTCCCTCGTCCGGCCGGTCGATGCCCGCGATCAGGTTGAGGCAGGTCGACTTGCCGCAGCCCGACGGGCCGATGAGCGCCACCATCTCGCCGCGGCGCACGTCCAGGGACACGGAATCGAGCGCGACGACGCTCGAGCTGCCGCGCGTGTAGCGGCGAGACACGGAGTCCAGCCGGACGAGCACGTCGCTCGCCGCGGCTCCTCTTGGGTCGATGTTGTCAGACATGGTTGCGGATCAGGAGTTCCTTGGGATGCGGGTGGAGGTAGTGCTGCGCCGCGAGGTACTCGCTCCCGTGCTTCCGCACGAAGTGCGCGAGCAGCGTCGTCGGCACGACGAGCGGCACGAGGCCGGCGCGGTAGTCGGCGACCAGCTCCACCATCTCCTGCTTCTCCGCGGGAGTGAGGTGCTCCTTGAAGTACCCGAGCATGTGCTCGAGGACGTTCGCGTGGCGCCCGGGGCTCGCCTTGTGGCGCAGCGTGCGCATGTAGAGCTCGCCGTACTCCCGCTCGAGCTCCGCGCGCGGCTTCTTCTTCGCCTCGGCGACGACGCGGCCGAGCGCCTTGTAGCCCTCGGTGTGGTGCGCGAGCAGGAAGAGCTTCTCGCGCGAGTGGAAGCGCACGAGGTCGCCGACGCGCCAGTCCGACGCGAAGAACGCGCGGAGCCGCGTGAAGCCGAACACGCGGTCGAAGAAGTTCTCGCGCAACAGGGGATCGGAGAGCCGGCCTTCTTCCTCGACGGGCAGGAGCGGCTGGGCGGGGAGCAGCGCGGCCGCGAAGAGCCCACGGCCCTCGCGCGCGTGCGAGCCGTTCGCGTCGTAGACCTTGACGCGGTCCATCCCGCACGACGGCGAGTCCTTCTTGAGCACGTAGCCCGACAGCCCGAGCGCCGCGAGCTCGTCGCAGCGCTTGCGCGCCCAGTTCGCGAGGCGCTCGGTGTGGTCCTCGCCGGTCGCGGGCATGATCAGTCGCACGCGCACGTCCGCGTCGTCGTCCTCCACGCCGGGTCGGCGCGGCGCGGCGGATTCGCGCACGAGGCGCAGCGAGTCGCGCGGGATCGGGAGGCCCGCTTCCACCTCGGGGCACACGGGCACGAACGTCACGAAGCGCGCGAGCGTGTCCGTGAGGAACCGGTCGCGCTTGTGGCCGCCGTCGAAGCGGACCTTCTCGCCGAGCAGGCAGGCGGAGATCCCGAGCTTGACCTCGAGCGCGTCCGCGGCCGCGCTCGAAGCTCTTCCGGCGTCGCGGGGCGGGAGCGGTGCGTCCATCCCGACCATTCTCCGCTTCCCCCGCGCACAATCCAGCGTGGACCGCGCGCGCTCCGGCCGCCATCCTGTCGTGCATGGAGCTCCGACGACACGGTCGCGGGTACGTCCTCGAGGACGAAGACGTCCTCGACGCCCCGATCGAGCGCGTCGCGCCGTTCTTCGAGCGTCCGGAGAACCTCGAAGCGATCACTCCGCCCTTCCTCAACTTCTCGATCCGCACGCCGAGCCCCGTCCCGATGCACGACGGAGCGATCATCGACTACGTCGTGCGCCTCCACGGGCTCCCGATGCGCTGGAGGACGCGCATCGAAGGCTTCGTCCCCGGCCGCGCGTTCACCGACGTCGCGCTGCGCTCGCCTTACGCGTACTGGATCCACCGCCACGAGTTCGAGCCCGTGGGCCCCGGACGCACCCGCGTGCGCGATCGGGTCGAGTACGCGCCGCCGCTCCTGCCGATGTCACGGCCCGTGCACGCGCTCTTCGTGCGGCCGACGCTGGAGCGCATCTTTGCCTTCCGCCGCGCGCGCGTACGCGCACTGGTGGACGGATCGGGAGCGCGCGCGTGAAGCTGCTCTCGTTCCTCGCCGCGCGCTTCGCGTGGACGCCGCACGCGGCCTCCGCCGCGGCAGACCCCGGCGTTCCGGCGGCGCCCGGCGCGATGGAGGACTGCGTCGTGCTCTTCCTCCACGTCGAGCGCGCCGACGCCGAGCCCGCGCGGCGAGCGAGCGTCGTGCGCCAGACCGTGAAGCACGTGCGCTGGCAGGCGAGGAAGCGCGGCGTCACGCGCTGCGTGCTCCACTCCTTCACGCACCTCGGGGCCGAATCGGCCGAACCGGCTTTCACCCGGGCGCTCTTCGCTGAACTCGCCGCGCGCCTCGCCGAGCGCGGATTCCAGGTCGCCGAGACCCCATTTGGGTACACGAACGCTTGGGAGCTCGCGGTCCATGGGGAGGCGCTCGCCAAGGTCTGGAAGGCGGTGCCGTCCGCCGACGTCCCGGATCCGGACCTGCCCGATGGGGCAGGGGGAGGGGGCGCGTAGGGGTGCTTGCAGTCGACGCCGGTGCTGGCACAATCTCACGCGAGGGGTGGGTCCAGAGATGCGTCCCCGCATCGGACCGCCCCTCGTTCGTCTCTTCTGCATCTTGCCTCCCCAGGCGCGACCGAGCTCCACCCGCGGACGCCGCGTTCCCACCGCATCCCCCGATCGAACCGCAACCATGCTCATTCTCGTCACCCTCCTCGCGACCGCTCCCCTCGCCGCGACCCCGGCCGTCGACGCGGCCTCCGGCTTCGAACTCGCGTCTACCCAGGACCAGGCCGCGGCCGCGCCGGCCGAGCGCAAGTGGACCGGCACCGTCGGCATCTCGGCCTCGATGTCGAACGGCAACACGGACAAGACCACGCTCGGCGCCGCCGCGCAGGCCGAGAACCGCGGCGAGAACGACCGCTGGACGGCCCAGTTGATCTGGAACTACGCCGACGAGAAGGGGGGCGGCGTCACACAGCGCCGCACGTACGGCCAAGTCAAGTACGACCACTTCCTCAACAAGGAGCTCTACGCCTACGGCCTCGTCAGCGGCGAGAACGACTTCAACGCGGCGCTCGACCTGCGCATGACGCTCGGCGCGGGCGTCGGCTACCAGTTCCGCGAGGACAAGAGCTGGAAGATCTCGGGCGAAGGCGGTCTCTCCTACGTCGACGAGAGCTTCTCGACCGCGGGCGACGACCAGAACTACATCGCGGCGCGTCTCGCCTACAAGGCCGACTACACGTCCGACGACGGCAAGTGGACCGCCGGTCAGTGGGGCGAGATCCTGCCCAGCGTCGAGGACATGAGCGACGTCAGCGCCCGCATCGACACGCACGCGCGCGTCACGCTGACCGAGAAGATGTTCGCGCAGGCCCAGCACATCTACACGTGGGACAACACGCCGGCGACCGGCGCGGACCGCGTCGACGAGCTGTGGCTGCTCAGCCTCGGCTGGTCGTTCTGAGCGCGCGCGCGGCGCGCCGCGCGACGTGATGGAATGCAGACGGGCGGCTCGAGGCCGCCCGTCGTCGTTCGCGCGCTGCCCCCGGGGCGGGTAGCGCTTGGATCACTTCTTCGCGTCGCTCGAGCGCAGGCGGTTCATCTGCTTGACGACGATGAAGATGCAGAACGCGACGATCAGGAAGTCGAGGACCGTATTGATGAACTTCCCGTAGCGGATCGCGGGGCCGATGTGTCCGCCCTTCTCGTCCAGCGCATCCGTCAGCCAGATCGCGAGGTTCTTGAAGTCGACCTTGCCCATCGCCAAACCGATCGGCGGCATGATGATGTCCTCGACCATCGAGGTGACGATCTTGCCGAACGCGCCGCCGATGATCACACCGACGGCGAGATCGACGACGTTGCCCTTCATCGCGAACTCACGGAACTCTTTGAACATGGCGGTGACTGTCTCCTGAGTCTTCTCGTTGGGCGGCCTGAACCGCGGATACCCCTCGGGCGCCCAGGACAACCGGCTCCGGAATGGAAGTCAAGGGACAAACGCGGGCCGGCGCCCCCGACGACCTCCACTGCCTGAAGGGGCAGGGCCTTCAACCGAGGAGCGCCCGAGCGCGCTCCAGCCACGCGCGTGACTCGCCGAAGCCGCCTGGACGATGCCGCGCGTGCCACACGGCACCGTATTCGGCGATGCGTTCGTCGAGTTCGCTCGCGAGCGCCGCGCGCTCCAACCGCGACAGCGCGGCGAGGGCGCCCTCCGGCGCCGCGAGGCGTGCGGCGCCGAAGCGAGCCGCGAACTGAGCGACGCGCGCGGCCCAGTCGAGTTCGTCGAGCACGGAGCGGGCGTCCGCAGAGGCTGGCGTTGAGCGCGCGAGCGCCGCGCGCGCGTCCGCGAGGTGCCGCTCCGCGCGCGCGAGGCCTTCCTCCGTGAGCTCCTTCACGCGCGGATTCGGCCAGCCCTTCGGCGCGAACGCGAGCAGGAAGAAGAGCGGCAAGCCGTTCGTGCTCACAGCTCCGCTCGCGTCGCCGGCGCGGCCGAGCGCCAGTAGCGCTGCGCCGGTGCCCGCGCCCGGCGCATCGAAGACGTGACGGTCGAGGAGCTCCGCGAGCTCGTCCTCCTCCGCGAGCCGCTGCGCGGCCGCGGCGGGGTTCCACGCGGCTCCAGCCGCGGTCACGAGCCCGGGCCAGCTCACGCTCCACGGCTGGTGGTGTCCGCGGTCGCCCCAATCCGTGACGAGCAGTCCGCGCGCGCCGTGCGCCGCTCCCGCGCGCGCCGCTTCGAGCACGTTCGCTCGCATCACGTCGACGCGGCCGAGCAAGCTCTGCCAGCTCGCGGTGCCCGGGCACACGTGGTACTCGAAGCCGTGCTCGGCGAACACGCGCGCGTCGCGGTCGAAGGTCGGCGCCGCCTCGTAGTTCCACAGCATGGGCACGACGTCGCGCGGCAACTCGGGCACGATCTCGGGCGCTTCGAGCACGATGTCGCCCCAGAACTGCATGCGCCGGCCGCGCGCCGCGAGCAGCGCGTGCACGCGGCGCACGAAGTCGAGGTACACGTGGTGCTTCCCGCGCGCCTCGCACGCGGCCTTCGAACGGCCGAGGCCGAGGTCGAACGTCTCGTCGAGGCCGACGTTGAGCGTGCGGCTCGCGACGCAGGGGAGCAGCTGGTCATAGAGGTCTTCGAGCAGCGCAAAGGTCCGTTCGTCGAGCGGGCAGAGCGCGTACGGCTCCTTGTGGATCGAGAACGCGTGCTCGACCCCCTCGGGTACCTCGGCGAGCGGCCGGTACCGGTCGTGCACGAGCCAGCGGTGCATGTGCCCGAAGCTCTGCTGGTTCGGCACGAGCTCGATGCCGTGCGCAGCGCAGTGGCGATCGAGCGCGCGGAGCTCGTCGGGCGTGTACGCGCTCGACTCGCGCCACACCTCCTCGTGCCCGTTGTATGCGAACGTGTGCTCGAAGTAGAGCTGTAGCCGGTTCACCTTCAGCGCGGCGAGCCGCTCGACGAGTCCCTCCAGCGTCGCGACCGTCGGCACCCGCGTGCGCGACACGTCGAGCATCACGCCGCGCTCCGCGAACGCCGGCGCGTCGTCGATCGCGAGCGCGGGGAGCGGGCCGTCCGCCGCGCGCGAGAGCTGCGCCAGCGTCGCGAGGGCGTGTCGCACTCCGGCCGCGTCGCGCGCCGCGATCCGCACGCCGTCGGCGGCGACGCGCAGCGCGTAGCCCTGCGGAGCGAGCTCGTTCGCGCGCTCGACCGCGATCGGCGCTTTGCCCGTCGCCGCGGTGGACCTCCAGGCGCGCTCGAACGCCGCGCGCGCCGAGCGGAGCTCGCGTTCGAACGCCGGTTCGAACTCCGCTGCGACGCACCAGGCGAGCTCGCCGCGCGCGAGGCTCCCGGCCCGGCGCTCCGCGCGGAGCGGCGGCGGCCACACCGCCTGCAGCGGGTCCGGACGCGTGGACGCAACGCTCATGCGGGGCTCGCGGCGGGCGCGCGCCGCTGCTTCGCTCCGGCCGCGTAGAGCACCATCGCGCACCCGGCGGGGAACAGGAGCTCATTCGTCGCGAGCAGGAAGAGGCCGCCGATCCCCGGCAGGGTCGACTCCGCGGCCGTGAGCAGGAGCTGCATCGAGAGGCCGAGGCCGCCGACCGCGAGCCCAAGGCCGAGGTGCGCGCGGGCACCGCGCGACGCGAGCCGCGCGCTGAGGAAGCCGAGCAAGAGGTACTCGAGCGCGCGCACGGCGATCAGGCTCCACGGGACGCCCGCGGAAGTGGCGGGTGCTGCGCTCGCGGCCTGGAGCACGCCCTTGTGCACCGCGCGCGCCGCGATCGCGGCGATCGGCGCGCCGAGGAGGCCTGCGAGGCCCGAGCGCAGCGCGCTCGGCGGGTGCAGGGTCTGCGCCCACGCGAGCAGTGCGCAGAGGAGCACGGACCACGAAACGCGCTGCGCGGCGCTCGCGAAGCCGCGCACCGGCTCCCAGGCGGTGCCTTGCAGGTTGGCCGCCGTCGCGATCACGAGTTCCAGCGCGAGCCCGAGCAGGATCGCCATCCACGTCGCGCGCAGGACCCGCGCACGTTTCGCCTCGCCCGCCGGGTTCGTCCCTTCCATGCCCTAGCTATCCCCGAGCGCGCGGGCCGGGTCAAGCGGTAGCAGACCTCGCGATCCACCGATCGACAGGGAGCCCGCGTCAAGTACGGGTTCGATCGGGTTCGATCCACTCGTCCGTCCCCTCGGAACCCCGATGCTCCTCCTCGAACGGCTCGGTCTCACCATTGCCGGCATCTTCGCCGTCTACGCGACGATCGACTTCACGATCCAGCGCACGCTCGTCTATCCAAGCTTCGAGGAGCTCGAGGCGCGCGAGGCGCGCGAGGACGTCGAGCGCGTAACGGCCGCACTCCAGGCGGAGGTCGAGCACCTCGACTCGCTCTGTCACGACTGGGCCGCGTGGGACGACACCGTGCGCTTCATCCACGAGCACGACGAGGCCTACGTCAACTCGACCCTGACGGAGTCCACGCTCGAGAATGCGGAGCTCGCCGTCGTGCTCTTCGTGGCGCGCGATGGACGCGTCGTCGAGCGCCGGCTCGGCCCGGGGCTCGATCCGGCGCGCTGCGAGGCCGCCGAGTTCCCGGTCGAGCGCCGAGATCCAACGCACCCGTTGCACACGATCACGTCGCCTACCGACCAAGCGTCCGGCTTCGTCGCCGCGCCGTGCGGCCCCCTCCTCGTGGCCGCGCGCCCCATCGTGCCGAGCGACGAGCAGGGCGAGCCGTGCGGATCCCTACTGATGGCCCGGCTCGTGGACGAGGGCCGAATCGCCCACCTGCGCACGCGAACCCGCGTCCAATTCGACCTCGTCCCGCTCGATGACCGCGGGCCCGAGGCGCCGGGACGTGCGGCGGCGCTCAGCGAGTTGCTCGCGGGCGAGACGTTCGCGACGCGTGCATCGAACGAAGAAGTGCGTTCCGGCTGGGCGCTCCTGCGCGACTACCGCGGCCAACCGATGGCGTTGCTCGAAGCGAGCCTGCCGCGCGGGATCAGCGCCGAGGGCCGGCGCGTCGTCGATTATGCGCAGCTGTCGCTCCTCGCCGCGGCGTTGCTCGTCCTCGCCGTCACGCGCCTGCTCTTGAAGCGCATCGTCGTGACGCCGCTCGCGCGCGTCTCCGCCCATGCCGCGCGCATCGGGGCCGGCGGCGAGTTCACGGCGCGGCTAGCGAGCGAGCGCACGGACGAGATCGGCGACCTCTCACGAGCCCTGGACACGATGGTGGAGCAGCTCGCGGAGTCGCGCACGCGGCTCCTCCGCGTCGCGCACCTCGCGGGGCGGTCCGAGGTCGCGACCGAAGTGCTCCACAACGTGGGGAGCGTTCTCACGAGCACGACGGTCGCGGCGCAGGAGGTCGAGGCGCGCGTCAAGGCCTCGCGAGCCGCGGACGTCGCTCGACTCGCGGACCTCCTGCGCGCGCACGAGGCCGAACTGGGGACGTTCATGACGAGCGATGTGCGCGGGAAGAAGATCCCGGAGTTCGTCGGGCTGCTCGGGCAGGCGCTCGCGTCCGAGCGCGAGGCCGTGCTCGCGGAGTGCGACGTGCTCCGTCAGAGCCTCGACCACGTCCGCACGCTGGTGCAGGAGCAGCAGAAGAACGCGGGACACGCGGCGGTGCTCGAACCGGTGGAGCTCGCGGCGCTCTGCGATCTCGCGCTGCGCCTCGCTCCGGGGCCGCAACCGGCCTCGCTGCAGGTCGAGCGCCGCTACGAGCACCTCGAGATCGTCTCCGTGGCGAAGCACCGGCTGATCGAGATCCTCGTCAACCTGATCAAGAACGCGCGCGAGTCGATCGACGCGGCGCGGCCGGCCGAGCCGCGGCTCTCGATCGAACTCGAAGCGATCGCCTCCGATCGCGTGCGGATCGTCGTGCGCGACAACGGGCTCGGGATCCCGAGGGAGAGCCTGACGCGAATCTTCGCGCACGGGTTCACGACGAAGGTCGACGGGCACGGGTTCGGGCTCCATTCCTGCGCGAACGCCGCGCGCGAACTCGGCGGCTCGCTCCGCGCCGAGAGTGACGGAACGGGCACGGGAGCGGCGTTCGTCCTCGAACTGCCGGTCGGCGCGGCGCGCTCCGCGGCGGAGGTCGTCTCCACATGAGCGCTCCCATCCGCCGGCGCGCGCTCGTCATCGACGACACGCGCGCGATCCACGAGGACTACCGCAAGATCCTGGCGCCAACGCATCAGGTACCCGAGGGCCTGGACGAGCTTGCGGCGGGGATCTTCGGCGATGCGCCCGCGCGCCGCACCGCCTGCGCGTGGGAGCTCGAGTTCGCCACACAAGGAGCGGAAGGAGTCGCGGCCTGTCGAGCTGCGCTCGAAGCGCAGGCTCCATTCCTCATCGCATTCGTCGACATGCGCATGCCGCCGGGCTGGGACGGGCTCCGGACCATCCAGGAGCTGTGGCGGGTCGATTCCCGCCTCGAGGTCGTGCTCTGCACGGCGTTCTCGGATCGCACGCACGACGAGATCACACAGGCGCTCGGCGACACGGATCGCCTCATCATCCTCAAGAAGCCGTTCGACACGGTCGAGGTCGTACAACTCGTGCGCAGCTTGGGCACGAAGTGGGACTTGGAGCGCGAGCGCGAGGCGCGGATCGGGGCGCTCGCCGGCGAGGTCGAGGCGCGCAACCGGGAGCTCGCGGAGCGCGTGGAGGAACTCGGTCGCGCGAACGAACGACTGCAGCAGGCGATCCTCGCGACGGCGTGCGCCAGTCGAGCGCGCGACGAGTTCCTGACGAACGTGACGCACGAGCTGCGCACGCCGCTCACGTCGATCCTCGGCTACGCCGAGCTCATCTGCGAGACCGCACCACCTGGCGAGGTCGCTCAGCACTCGCAGACGATTCGGTCGAACGGCCAGCACCTCTTGGCTCTGATCAACGACCTCCTCGACCTCTCGCGCATCGAGGCGGGAGCCATGCCGGTTGAGGAGATCCTCTGTTCCCCTCGACAGATCGTGCACGAGGTCGCCGAGCTGCTCGCGCACCGCGCGCGCCAGAAGGGCTTGCGACTCGTGCAGGAGATCGCGCCCGACGTGCCGCAGCGCGTCGTGTCGGATCCGACCCGTTTGCGGCAGATCCTCGTCAATCTCGCCGGGAACGCGATCAAGTTCACCGCGCACGGGGTGGTCGAGGTGCACGTCGCTTGCACGACGGACGCCGGGCTCGAGCTCTCCGTGCGGGACACGGGGATCGGTCTCTCGGCGGACCAGAGGGCGCGGCTTTTCGTGCCCTTCTCGCAGGCGGACGCGTCCACCGCGCGGAAGTACGGAGGGACGGGGCTCGGGCTCTCGATCACGCGTCGTCTGGTCGAGCTGCTCGGCGGCACGATCGTGGTCGAGAGCGAGCTCGGCGCGGGGTCGACGTTCCGCGTGCGGCTCCCCTTGCGGGCGGCAGACCTCGAGCCGGCGCCGGTCCTGCCGGCGGGACAGGAGCGGCCCGCGGAGGGCGTCCCCTCGCTCGGCGGTGCGCGCGTCTTGGTGATCGACGACGCGCGGGACGTGCAGCGGCTCGTGCGCGCCTTCCTCGAGCGCGCCGGCGCGGTGGTCGAAGGTGCCGCGGACGGCGTGGTCGGCCTCGAACGCGCGCTCCAGCGGCGCGCGGAGCTCGACCTCGTGTTGCTCGACATGATGATGCCGGAGCTCGACGGCTACGAGGTCGCGCGGCGATTGCGGGCGGCGGGCTTCGAGGTGCCGATCGTCGCGTTGACCGCGCACGCGCACGCCGGCGACGAAGCGAAGTGTCTCGAAGCGGGCTGCGACGCCTTCGTGCAGAAGCCGATCGACCGCAGGGTGCTCCTCGCGACGTGCGAGCGGCTCGCGCGGGAAGGGCGACCTGCCCCCGACGCGCGCGCGCCGAGCGGCCGCTAGGGTTCAGCGCGCCTCGGCCTCGGCCACGAGCGCGGCGATCGCGAGATCGAGCTCGGTGGCCGGGAGATCGCGGTAGCGGAGGACGCCGCGGGCATCGATCACGAACGTCGTCGGGCGCCGGCGCACGTCGTAACGCCGCGACCACGGGCCGTCCTTCGCGCCGTCGACGGCGACGGTCCACGGCGGGGGAGTCGGGCCCAACGCGGCGCGCGTGCGGGCGCGGTCGTGGGCTTCGAGGCGTTCGCATGCCGCGCGCTCGGCCTCCGTGAGCGCGCCGCGTTCGGGGCGCGGCACGCGGCCGAGGCGTTCGGCGCACTCGGCGAGCTCGGGCGGGAGCGCGTCCGCGCCCTCGGCTTCGGCATCGGGCGCGTGGACGCCGAGCACCGCGAGCGGGCGTCCCGCGTGCGCCGCGAGGCGTTTCTCGTGCGCGGTGAACTCGACGCGCGTCGCTTCGTCGACCGAGCCGAAGACGTGGAGCAGGACGACCTTCCCGCGCAGCGCGGAGAGCAGCACCGGGCGGCCCTCGACGTCGACGGCGGGGACGTCGGGCAGCGTGCGCAGCACGCGGACGCCGTCCCACGCCGCGAGCAGGTCCGCGGCCGCGCGTGACCGGCGCGTCGCCGGCGTCCGCGCGGCGAGCTCGCCGAGCAGCGCGCGCAGCTCCTTCGCCTTCGCGGCAGGGAGCGCGTCGATTGCGTCGTACCAGGCGCGCGCGAGCGCGAGCCCGGCGGCTTCGCGCACGCCCGCGTCGGCGGTCTTCACGCGCACGTCCTGCAGGAACGCGACGGCGCGGTCGAGGCCGAACTCGACGTTCGCGGCGTCGCCGAAGCGCTCGCACGCGGAGGCGAGCTCGCGCTGCGCGAGGTGCTCCGTCGCGAGCGCGCGGAGCGCCTCCACGCAGGCTCCTTCCGCGCCGGGGACCCCTGCGCGCGCGCCGGACGCGCCGAGCAGCGCGCGCTCGGCCAGCACGGCGACCGCCGCGCCGTCGGCGCCGAGTTCGCGCGCGAGCTCGCCGAGCGGCGCGAGGAAGCGCGTCGCGGGGTGCGCGACGCCGTTCGGAGCGGCGCGCGCGGCGGAGACTCGCGCTGCCGCGAGTTCGCGCTGAAGCGCGCGCCAGCGCTCGACGGCCGACGTCGTGGTCGCAGTTCGGGGCGCGGGCGCCTGCTCGTCCGCGGCGCGGGAAACGAGGCCGCCGCCGCGCCCCTCGGGAGCGCAGGCGGCGGAGATCACGAGGGCCAGGCGCCACATGCGCCGGACTCTACCACGCACGGCGACGCGTCAATGCCCCTGCGCGTTCTGCACCTGGGTCGCGAGCTGCGCGTTCTCGGGGAAGAGCTCGAGCCCCTTGCGCCACGTCGACAGCGCGTCGTCACCCTTGCCCATGCTCTGGTAGAGGTTGCCGAGGAAGAAGTAGGTCTGCGCGTGCTCCGGCCGGGCGGGGCCCTCCGACTGCTGCGCGAGCAGCGTCTCGAACTGCTTCGCTGCCGCGCCTTGCTTGCCGAGGAACGCGGGCCAGTTCGACAGGCTCACGGCCTTGTTGAAGCGCGCGGACCAGTTGTGGTCGTCGAGGCCGAGGGCCGTGTCGAAGGCCTTGTCCGCCTTCATCGCCCAGAGGCCTTGCTCGGGTCCCGCGGGGACCGTGAAGAGCTTCTGGAGGTAGGCCTTGCCGAGCTCCACCTGGGCCGTGGCGTCGTTCGGCGCGTCCTTCGTGTTCTGCTCGAAGAGCGCGAGCACTTCGTCGACGAGGCCCGCCTCGCGCAGCTCCTTCCAGATCTTCTGCGCGGCCTCCCAATCGAAGCCCGCGGCCGCGAGCGCGGCGTAACCGTCGCGCGCCGTGCGCTTCGCCGGCGCGGCGGCGGGCGCGTTCGACGTCTCGCTCGCAGCGACCTCTCTGCCGCGCGCGGCGAGCGCGCGCGCGACCGCGGCCTCGATCTCGGCCACGGGCACGCGCACGTCGCCGCCGGAGCGCAGGGCCGCGTCGCTCTTCAGGCTCGCGAGCTCGCGCGCGAGCGCCTGCTGGCCCTCCT
Source organism: Planctomycetota bacterium (assembly GCA_016714045.1). Taxonomy (GTDB): domain Bacteria; phylum Planctomycetota; class UBA1135; order UBA1135; genus JADJNY01. Next base: position 65,221 of record JADJNY010000008.1, read on the forward strand.
CGAGCGCGCGCAGGCTCGTCGCGAGCCGCTCCACGTCCGCCGCGCGCGCGGCGTCGCCTGGGCGCGCGGCCTCGGCGCGGTCGAGCGTCGTCGAGCAGAGGACGTAGCTCGCGGCGGCGGAGACGAGGACGGCGATCGGGAGCAGGAGGATGGGCTTCATCTCGGGGAATTCCTTGCGCTGTGTGCGTGGGTCTATCGAGGCGCGCCGGTGGTCGCGAACGTGAACGGGAGCTCGCGGTCGTCGCCGGCGTCCAGGACGATCCGTGTCTCGAGCGGCGCAGATCCTTCGCGGAAAACGCGCACCGTCCACGCTCCCGCGGGCAAGCCGGGCGCGCGCAGCTCGCCGCGCGCGTTCGTGCGGTCGTCGAACGCGACGTCGAACGTCTCGCCGGCGTCGTCGACGAACACGACGCGGGCATCGGGGAGGTCCTGGCCGGCCTCGTCCTTCACGCGCACGGTGGCGCTCGCGCCGCGCTCGAAACGGAGCGCGAACTCGGGCTCGGTTCCGGCCGCGAGCGTGAACGGAGCGATGCGTACGGGGGCGAGGCCTTCGCCCGGCGCGTACGCGACGCCGCGCCAGCGGCCGGCGGCCAGGAGCTCGGCGGAGAACGCGCCCTTCGCATTGCTGGTCGCGCGGGCGCCGAACTCGAACACGCCGCCCGCTTCCGCGTTCTCGCGCTGCAGCACCACGGTGGCGTTCGTGAGCGGCGCGCTGGTCGCAGCCACGCTCGCTACGCCGCGCAAGGACGCGGCGCCGACGACGAACGTCGCGCGGACCTCGTTCACGTCGAGCACGTCGAGCGCGGCAACGAACGCGATGCGCGCGCCGAACTCGAGGCCGCCGTAGAGCTCGTAGCGGCCCGGCAACAAGCCGTGGAGCACGAAACGGCCCTCCGCGTCGGTGCGCTCGCTCTGGAAGCGATCGGTGCCGCGCTCGCCCGCTCGCTGGATGCTGACGTCGACGTTCGCCGCGGGCGCGCCACCGGGGCGCTGCAGGAGACCGTGCAGCTCCGCGCCGCGTTCGGTCGCGCCGAGCGCGATCTCCGTGGTCGCTCCGGCGCGCACGACGACCTGCTGCATGCTCGGACTCGGGCGTCCGTCCTCCACGCTGAGCACCGCGTACATGCCGGGCGCGAGGTCGCGCGCCTCGAAGCGTCCGTCCGCGTCCGTCGCGAGCATCGCGTACGAGATGCAGCGGCGCGGTGCCGCGAAGTCGATGCGGCTCGCGATCACCCGCTGTCCCGCGCGCGGCCGCCCGCGGGGGTCGAGCCAGCGGCCAGCGAGCGCGCCGCCGGGCGCGAGCCGGAACTCGAGCTCGATCGGCTCGGCTCTCGGCTCGAGCAGGACTGCCGCGCTCCACTCCGCCCCGCGGCCCGGCGCCCAGGCGCGTACGACGTGCCGGCCCGCGGAGAGCGCGTCGAGCGCGAACGTGCCGTCCGGTCCGCTGCGCGTGAAGGCGCTCCATGTCCGAGTGTCCGGGCCGTTCGCCGCTTCGAAATCGAAGGGCAGCACGGGGCTCGGCGCGTCCGTCTCGGAGACGATCTGAGCGCCCTCGATCGGCGTCGACGTGCGTGCATCGACGACGCGTCCGCGCACGCGTGCGCCCGGGCCGAGCCGCGCGACGAGCGCGAGCGACTCGCCCGCGCCGAGCACGACGTCGCCCGCGCGCCACAGCCCGAAGCCCTCGACCTGCGCGAAGAGCTCGTACGGGCCGGCGTCGAGTCCGTCCCACGCGCAGCTCGTGGCGCCGGCGGGGAGCTCGCGCACGATCGGCTCGCCGATCTTCGGCAGCCGCGGCTTCGCGAGCAGCGTCGCGACGCCGCCCGCAGGCGCGTGCGCACCGATGGGGAGCGCGAGCGTGAGCTCGATGCGGCCCGTCGGCGCGACGGGGGGCTGCGCCCCCGCGTCGACCGTGGTCTCCGCACCGACGGCTGCGGCCGGATGGCGCGACGCCGCGGCGGGCGCCGTCGAGGGACGATCGGCCGGCGCGCCGCCGGCGACGAGCGCGCCCGCGCGCGCGAAGCACGCGCCGCCGGCGGCGAGCGCGATCGGGCCGTCGGCCGAGTGGAAGCGTGCTTCCCCCGCGACGAGGCGCGCGCGCAGCGAGCGCGAGCCGTCCGCGAGCTCCGGGCCCGAGAATTCGAGCTCGAGCACGCCGCGGACGAGCTCGAAGCGTCCCTGCGTCGTGTCGACGGTCCACGGTCCGCCCGCCGCGAGCCGCTCGAGGACGAGGCCCCCGCGCACGAGCGCCGCGTCGAGCGCGTGCGCGCCGCGGTCGAAGTCCGCGCGCCACAGCGTGCCGCCCGCGAGCGCCGCGGAGCCGTCCGCGCCGAGCCAGACCTGGAGCGCGCGTTCCGGCGGCGTCGCGAACTCGGCGTGGCCGCCCGCGTGTTCGAACCCGCGTGCCGCTTCCGCGTCGTCGAGCGCGCGCCACGGCGCCGCGTCGGCGCGCGTCGCGGGGCGTCCCGAGGCGAGGACGTCGTCGAGCGACGTCGCGCCGCGCTCCGCGCCGGAGCGCAGCAAGAGGAACACGGTCGCGCCGAGCGCCAAGAGCACCGCGGCGGCCACGAGAACCCGGCGCGCGGGTGCGCGCGGCGCGTTCGCGGTGCGGCTCGCGGTGCGTTCGGCGCGCGCGAGCGCGAGGCGCAGGCTCGCGCGGAACTCCGGCGCGGGCCGGACGGGCGCGTAGGCCCGCGCAAAGAGACGCTGCAGGTTCGTCTCGAGCACGTCGGGCTTCATGCGACGCCTCCGCGCTTCTTCGCGAGCAGCTCGAACACGCGCGCGAACGCGACGCGCGCGCGGGTGAGCGTCGACTCCGCCGCCTTCTCGCTCTTCGCGCTGCGCGCCGCGATCTCGGCCACGGACAGTCCGTCGACGTACTTCGCGAGCAGCGACTCGCGGTAGGCGAGGGGCAGCGACGACAGCGTCGCACCGACGAGCTCGCGCGTCTCCCTGCGCTCGAGCACGGCGTCCGGCAGCGGCGTGCGCGCGACCTCGGAGAGGATCAGGTCGATCTCGGGATCGGCGGCCTCGAGCGCGTCCTCGAGCGAGCGCGGCCGCGCCCGGCGGCGTTCGCTGCGCAGCTTGTTGCGCGCGATCCCGCAGAGCCAGGCGTGCAGGCTGGCGCGCGCGTCGTACCCCGCGATGCGCTCGAGCGCGGTGAGAAAGGTCTCCTGCACCAGGTCCTCCGCGCGGTGACGGTCCCCACCGACGCGGAAGTGGACGAACGCGTAGAGCGGGTCGAGGTGGCGCTCGAGGAGCTCCTCCGCCGCCCCCGGTGCGCGGCGCCGCAGGCGGTCGGCGAGCGCGAGATCGGCGCTCGACGGGGAGTCGCCCTCGGGCTCGCGCGCGGCGGTCGTGGGGGAGGCGGGCATGCGGCGGGCCCGTCGCGCGGCCCGCGACCATCCTTCGCGCTTTCCGACATTAATCCAGCGCGCGCGGCCGGTCGCGTACCGCGGGGCCTGGATCGGGTCGGTGCGGCTCCCTAGACTCGCGCCGACCTGGAGACCCCATGCCCCGCCACGCCCTCCTGCTCCTCCTGTCCGCCACGCTCCTCCTCCCCGGTTGTGACGAGACGGACGCCGTCGCGGTGCGCGTGCACCTCGAGAACGACCTCACGGGCACCGTCACGGCGAGCGCGCTCGAGCTCCCCGCCACCGGGGGGCGCGTCGTCGAGGCGGCGCAGGGCGCCGAATGGACCGCTCGCGTCGGCGTCGTGTGCAACACGGGACGCTTCGAGGACCTGTCGGCCTTGAAGCTCGCCGACCTCACCTTCGCGGGCGGGACGAACCCGACCGGGCTCGCCTACGCCTCCGTCACGCTGCCGCGCGGCGAGGCCGCGACGTGGCCGCGCACGCTCGTGCCGCTCGCGCCGGAGGAGCGGACGAAGGCCGCGAAGGCCTTCGATCCCTCGGGGAAGACGACCGAGATCGGCGCGACGGTCAAGCTCGAGTTCACGCTGCCCTCCGCGGTCGTCGGCAACGGAGTCTCGGGGAAGTCGCGCGGGGTGCGGCTGTCCGCGGACGGCAACGTCGCGACGCTGCTCGTCCCGATCGAGACCGCGCTCACCGCCGGCGACCCGATCGTCTGGCACATGACCTGGCAGAAGTGATCCGCGTCGACGGCGCGCGGCGTCCGAGCGGTCAGGTCGAGGGCCCGTAGCGCTCGAGGTACGGCTCGACGTCGAACTTGCGCGCCGTGTTCTGCGAGCTCATGTAGCGGATCGAGCCGAACACCTTGCGCTCCGGCGCCCAGGGCCGGTCATAGCGGCCGAAGACCCAGAAGATGCCCGAGTACGAGTTCGGGTCGCGTCCGTCGATCGCCCAGCGGTTGTTGAGCTCGATCAGCGTCTCGAGCGCGGCCTGCGGACTCGGCGACCATTCGAGCACCTTCTTGCCCCACAACATGCGCAGGTAGTTGTGGATGATCCCCTCGCGCGCGAGCTGCCGCTGCGCCGCGTTCCACAAGGGGTCGTGCGTTGCCGACGATTCGAGCTCGTCGCGCGTGTAGCGGTGCTCGCGCGGGTCCTGCGCGTGGAGGTCGAGCGTCGCGCGCGCCCAGTCGGGCAGCGATTCGTAGCGGTCGTAGTCGGGCCGTCGCGCGCAGAAGTTGAAGCCGAGCTCGCGCCACGTGACGAGCTCGTCGAGGAACGCTTCCGCGGAGGCGTCGAGGTTCCACCAACCCTCCTTCTTGCCCGCGGTCGTGCTCGCGAGGCGCTGCGGCGTCCACCGTTCGCGCGCCGTCACCGCGGCGAGCACCTCGTGCACGGAGACGTGTCCGTAGTGGAGCCACGGCGAGAGTCCGGACGACGCGTCGCCGGCGGGCTCGCTGCGCTCCTCCGCGTAACGCGGCAGTCGACGGCGCACGAAGTCGGCGAGCGCGCGGCGGCCCGCGACGAAGCCGCCCTCGCGCGCGACCGGCGCGACGGCGCGATCGAGCGGCAGGCGCGCGAGCTCGGCGGGCTCGGCCGCGAGCAGCGCGGGTGACGCGAGCGGCCAGCGCGATTCGACGCCGCGCGGCAGCGCGTCCGCGCGCGGGAGTCGGACGCCGTCGAGCGGATCGGCGAGCGGCGGCTCGTCGAAGTACGGGCGCAGGTGCTTCTGCAGCCAGCGCCGGAACGCGTACGCCGTCGGGAAGGTCGTCTCCGGCACGCGGAAGGGGACGATCCCCGCGGCGTCGACGGCCTCGACGCGCACGTCGAGTTCCGCGGCCGCCCGAGTGAGCATGCGCGGCAGGAAGAAGCACGGCCAGTCGTCCGCGACGACGAGCGCCGCGCGCTTCGCGAGGGCTGCGAGCAGCCCTCGGCCCGCGCCGGGCGCGGGCTCGACATAGGGGAGGTAGCGCACGCCGCGCGCGGCGAAGTGCTCCGCGTGGTCGCGCATCCCTTGCAGCACGAACGCGTGGTGCCGCGGGCTCGCCCACCGATAGCCCGCGCGCAGGCCTTCGAGCACGACGAGCGGCAGCTCCTTCCTCTCTGCGACGCGCACGGCGCGCTGCAGGGCGAAGTTCCATCCGGGGCGCCGCGCCGCGGTCATCCAGTACAAGACGAACGCCCCGTCCTTCTGCTCGGGACGATCGTTCACGCTGCGCAGGCGGGGCGCTTGGATGGAGCTCACGCGTGCGTTGTCGCAGCCCGCCGACGTGCGGACAAGCCGGAAGCCCCCTGGCCGGAATTGCGACTTCCATGTAGGGTCGAGGACCCCGGGCCCCGAGAAGGAGAAGGTCGCCCGAACCGGTCGAGCCGCGCGCGGGAGGGCGGGCGGCGCGTCCGGCTGGACCGCCGTCGCATGCCGCTTCCGCCTCGCGCCGCGCTCGCGCGCGCAGTGAGCTCGTTCCGATCCGCCGCCGCGCGAGCCGCGCGGTCGATCGACTCCGCGCGGTCGTCGGCCGCGGAGGCTCTTGCACGCCTGGCCTCGGAGGCGCGAGCTCGGGCGCGCGCCATGCCGAGCTTCCTCGCGGCGGTCGCGCTCCTCGCGCCCGCGGCGCTCGCGGAGCTCGAGTCCTTCGGACCGATCTCGCCAGCGAACGGCTTCCCGGTCTACTACCGCGACCGGACCGGGCTCGCCCTCGCGCCGTGCCTGAACGACCCCGCCGCGTGCGCGTTCGGCGACCTGCCGACTCCGACGCAGCCGATCGCGTTCCCGGCCAACTTCCCCGACGAGTTCTTCTACTGGTTCGGCGAGGCGCGCTTCGACACGAACAACGGCGGACGCGGCTTCGTGCGCATGGCGATCGAAGGCGCGTTCGCGGGCGGAGCCGTGCTCCGCGGCGACCAGATCGTGTTCGCGCGCGTGCGCGTGCGCGTCGACAACCTCGTGCCGGGCGCGAGCTATCGGCTCACGTTCCCCTTTGGCGTGCGCGAGTACGTCGCGCAGGGCGCGGGGTCGAACTCGATCGACGTGACCGAGGACCTCGGCGTCTGCCGCGGCGGGTTCGCCGAGACACTGACGGGTCCGATCGGTCCGTTCCTGCGCTGGGATCCTGCCGTCCTGCCGCTCCCGCCCGCGGGGACGATCGGCGACGGGATCACGGAGCACGCCGTGGTCGGCAGCCCCTTCGGCGCGAACTTCGTGCTGCTCGAGGGCCCCGACATCACCGGACCCGGGCAGGACTCGGTCTTCACGGACCAGTTCACGATCATCGGGAACGAGTTTCAGGGCGCGCTCCCGAGCCCGCTCCACGTCGAGCGCGCGACGTACGCGCGCAACGCGACGGCGGGCCTCGTCAGCGTCTTCGCGACCTCGGTCGCGTCGCTGCACCTCGAGGCGAAGGGCCCTGGGCTCCCGACGACGGGCTTGCTCGTCGCCCCGGACCTCGGGACGTTCTACGCCGTTCTCGCTCCCGCGAACCCGGCGCAGCTGCCCGAGTTCGTGACGGTCTGCGACGCCGCCGCGCCGCTGGTCACGACGCAGTCGAAGCGCCTCGTCGACGAGGTCGAGATCCTCGACGCGAGCTACGACCCGCTCGCGCAGACGTTGAGCATCGAAGCGCGGTCGAGCGACGAACTCGCGCCGCCCGTGCTGACCGTGCCGGGCGCGGGGGCGCTCGATGCGAGCGGACGGCTCGTTCTCGCGGCCCCGAACGGGCCGCCGAGCGCCGTCACCGTGCTCTCGAGCGCCGGTGGAAGCGACACGCAGCGTGTGCGCACGCTCCTCACGTCGGCGCCGCCACCGCTCGCGCCGGTCGCGAACGCGGGCGCGGACTCGGCGGCGTTGTCGGGCTCGATCGTGTTCCTCGATGCCTCCGCGTCGACGGGGTTCATCACCGGGTACCAGTGGTCGCAGGTCTCGGGGCCGCTCGTCGCGCTCCAGAACGCGACGTCGGCGCTCGCGTACTTCCAGGCGCCGATCGGACCCGGCGACGTGGGGTTGCAGCTCCAGGTGTCCGGTCCCGGCGGCTCCTCCGTCGACGCCGTCGTCGTGCACGTGCAGCCGCTGGCGCCGCTCGCGAACGCGGGCCCGGATCTCACGGTGGTGCCGGGACAGCTCGCGGTCTTGCTCGACGGCACGGCGTCGACGGGCGCCATCACGTCGTACCTTTGGGAGCAGCTCGCCGGCGCGCCCGTCGTGCTCGCGACGCCCGATTCCGCGCAAACGACCTTCGACTTCCCGGCGGTGCCCGACACGCTGACGTTCCGCCTGACGGCGTCGGGACCGGGCGGGGCGAGCACGGACCTCGTCAACGTGCTCGGCGCCGTCCCACCGGCGCCCGAGGTCGTCCGCTTCACGCGCGCCGAGTACCGCACGGGGCCGCAGCGGTGGATCCTACGCGGCACGTCGAGCGTCGCCGGCCCCGGCAACAGCGTCGTGCTCACCGTCGGGAACACGGGGAACGGCGCGGTGATCGCGACCGCGCAAGTGACGAACCTCGGCACGTGGGCGATCGACCTCTCGGGCTCGCCGGTCGCGCCGGACGCGACGGGCACGGCGAGCGCGTCGGGCTCGAGCGGCGGTCAGTTCCTCGGCTTCCCGATCCGGATCCGGCCGTGATTCAGTAGCCGTAGCTCGGCGGGCGCGCGGCGAACGCGATCCAGATCGCGGCGCCGGCGAGCAGAAGGACGAGCACGACGCGCGCCGTCTCGCGCCGCACCGCGGGCCACGTCGAGAAAGGGCCGATGCCCGCGACGGACGGGACGACGATCGCGGCCCAGGCGAGCAGGACGCTCGACACGGGCATCTCGCGCACCGCGTTGATCCAACTGCCGACGAGCACGACGCAGAGGACCGCGACGGGGCCGCCCGAGAGCGTGAACGCGCGGCGTCGCCACGCGATCACCGCGCACGCGACGCACAGCGCGGCGGCCGTGCCGCACAAACGGCCGAAGACGAGGCTGCCGCCGAGCGCGATCGCGACCGCCGAGCCCGCACACGCGAGCGCGAGGCACAGGCAGGGCAGCGGGCCGCGCAGGCGTTCGCTCGACAGCTCGAGCGAGGCCCAGGTCGCCATCGCGGCGAGGAACGCAGCGAGCGCGTGCAGGGAACCGGTGGATCCTTGGCGGATCGCCGCGTGCATCGACAGGACGACGAGGATCGCCAGCACGAACGGCGTGCCTCCGCTCGGCAGGAAGCGCCGCACGCGCTCGCTCAATGCGAGCGACGCCGCGACCATCGCGCCGACGACGCAGAAGGGGATCCAGTCCTTCGCGGCGAGCACCCGGGTTTCGGAGGGCAGCGCGAATTCGCGGAAGATCGACCACCACGCGACGAGCACGCCCGCGCCGAGCGCGAAGGCGCCCGCGGCGCGCGCGCGACTCGAGCCGCCGCCGGTGGCGCGGGAGGACGCGGGCACGACCGGTTTCGAAGCCGGCGCAGCGCGCGGCGCCGGCTCCGCGGTCTCCGACGGCTTCCTCCGCCACGCGAACGCGAGCACGGCGAGCGCCAGCGCGGCCGGCAAGACGAAGTCGAAGAGCGGGATCTCGAGGGGCGGCATGCGCGCCTAGCCTCCGGAAACGCGCGAGGCCCGGCAAGGGCCGGGCCTCGACGATCGCTCGCTTGCGTGCGGTCTCGGCCCGCGATCGGTCGCTCGGGCGAGTCCTCGGGCGGCGAGCTTCCCGACGCGCGCGGAGTCCGACCCGAACACTCGGGCGAACGCGATCGCGGCGCCGCACTCGATCACTTCTTGACGGTTTCGACGTCGATGAAGAGGGTCACGTCCTCGCCGAGCATGCCCGGGTAGGTCTTGATCCCGAAGTCACTGCGCTGGATCACGAGCTTGCCCGAGAAGCCGGCGCGCTCGTCGCCCTGCGGTCCCTTGCCCGTGCCGACGAGCTCCATTTCGACGGTGACGCTCTTCGTGACGCCGTGGAGCGCGAAGTCGCCCGTGACCGCGAGCAGGTTGCCCTTCTTCGCGACGCTCTTGCTCGTGAACGTGGCCTTGGGGAACTGCGTCGCGTCGAAGAAGTCGGCGCTCTTCAGGTGCTTGTCGCGGTCGGGCATCGCGGTGTCGACGCTGTCCGTCGCGACCGTGAACTCGACGCTCGACTTCTCCGGCGCCGCGGCGTCGTGGCGAACCGTGCCGGAGAAGCTGTTGAACCGGCCCACGGACCACGAGGCGCCCGCGTGCTTGATGCGGAACGTGATGCTCGAGTGGACCGGGTCGACCGTCCAGGTCGCAGCCTGCGCGGCGGCTTCCTTGTTGTGCGAATCGACGGTGGCGGGACGGATGAAGGCGACGCCGAGCACGAGGCTCGCGGCGAGGCCGGCGGAAACGAGGATGCGGGTGGCGTGCATGTGCGGGGCTCCTGGAGCATGAGAGGACGCTCGATCCGACGACGCGGACGGCCGCGCTTGGCGCGCGCGTCGCCGCCGCGGTCCCACGCGGACCGCGCGATCGAGCGGCGAGAAGCTCCTGGATTCCCCGCGCGATTGCAAGCGGGTCCGAGCGCGCGCCCCGAGAACTCCTGCGGGTTCCACGGAACCTGAGCGCATCGGGCGGGTTTCTCCGGGCACGCCGGGATCCCCTGGTGACCACGCGGTGCGCAACGCTCCGCGCAAGCCCCCGTTCACCGCGTCGGAGACGCACCATGTCCCGCTCGAACTCCGCCGTGCGCTCGCGCTTGCGTCCCTGGATCCAGGACGGCGCGCTCGCGCTCCTGCTCTCGCCCGTGCTCCTGTACGCCGTCCTGCGGCGCGTCGATCCGTCGGGCGGCGTCGCCTCGGTCGCGGACGACGAGGTCGCCGTCGTCGTCGACGCGCTCGCGGGCACGAAGCGCGTCACGAGCGTGCCCGGCTACCAGCTCTTCGTGCCGTGGAAGGACGAGGTGCACGTGCTCGACAAGAGTCCCGACGAACTCGTCTTCGAGGGCACGCAGTACGTCGCGCCGAACCAGGCGCCGTGGATCGAAGCGCGCGGTCGCGACGGCTCGCGGTTCTCGTTCGAGCGCTTCTCGCTCTCGTACGCGCTCGTCGCGGCGAACGCGGATCGCGTGCTCGAGGACTCGGGCGCCGGCGATGGCTTCAAGGAGCACCTCGTGCGCGCCTACGCCCGCGCCTTCGTGCGCGACGAGATCGGCCGGCTCGCGCCGGAGGACGTGCTGCGCCCCGATCTCGCGCGCGCCGCGACGACGCGCGCGATGGAGCGCATGAACCAAGCGCTCCTGCCGCACGGGATCGAGGTGCTCGAGGTCGCGACGCCCAAGCCCACGTTCGACAAGGCCTTCGAGGACCTGATCAACCGCCGCAAGCAGGGCGACCTCGAGATCGAGCGCAAGCGCGCGTACCTCGCGCAGCTGCCGAAGGAGCGCGCAGAGCGACTGCAGGCGATCCGCGACGACAAGGAGCGCGAGCTCGATCTCCTGCGGAAGAACCTCGCGGTCAACGAAGCCGCGGCGGCGCGCGAGGCGCAGAAGCTGCACGTCGACGCCGACATCGTGTTCGCGAACCGCTCGAAAGCCGGCGAGGCGGCGCGCGTCGAACTCGCGACGCGCGCGGGCGTCCTGCGGGCCAGGAACGCGGGCGAACTCGAGGACGCGCGGCGCGAGACGGAGAACCTGGAGCGCTACGGCGAGCACGCGGTGCGCGCGGCGCTCGTGAAGAGCCTCGGCAGCGTGCCGTTCCGCTTCCTCCCGTACAGCCGTGACTCGGCGCCGCGGCGCGTGGAGCACGAAGAAGTCGACGACGCGCCGCGCGCCGCGGCGCGCGCGAAGTGAGGTTGCCATGAAGAATGTCCTCCAGCGTCTCGGACAACTCCTCGTCGCGCTCGCCTCGGGCGCGAAGCGGCTCGCGATGTCGTCGGCGCGGCGCGTTGGCTTGCTCGTCCTGAGCGGGCTGCGCTCGCGCGTCGCTCGCGCGACCGGCCGTTTCGCATTGCGCACCGTGCGCGTCGGCGCGCTCGCCGCGGTGATCGCGGGTCTCGCGCTGCTCGTCGGCTGGCTCGGCTTCCACCGCGTGCCGCCGGGGACGATCGGCGTGAAGCAGGTCAACTTCGGCGGCGGCGGGATCGTCGCGGAGGACTTCGCGAGCGGACTCCACTGGAGCCTCGCGGGCTACCACTCCTGGCACGCGATCGACGGGCGCACGCAGATGGTCTCGTTCGGCTGGAGCGCCGAGCCCGCGGACGCGGAGCACCTGAAGGTGCGCACCGCGGACGGCAACTACGTGCGCGTGGGGCTCGCGGTGCCGTTCCGCGTCCAGCGCGGCGAGGCGCACGCGCTCGTCGAGGACGGCCTCAAGAGCACGTACGAGAAGCGCGTGCAGGCGGCCGTCGAGAAGGCGCTGACGACCGAGCTCGGCGTGCTCAAGACGGAGGAGTTCTGGGACACGGACCGGCGCAACGCGTGCCTCGCGAGCGCGCTGCCGAAGCTGAACCTGGACCTCGCGGCGCTGCACGTCGAGGCCGAGGCGATCCTGATCGAGCTCTTCCGCTTCAACCCCGACTACGAGCACCGCCAGCAGCAGGTGCAGCTCGACGCGCTCAAGGAGGTCGTCGACGGGACGAAGCAGGCGATCGCCGCCGAGGAGAAGAAGATCGACGTGTTCGAGCGCGAGATCGAATGGGCCGAGAGCGACCTGCGCATCGACCTGCAGCGCGCGATCGACGCGGAGCACGACGCGGGCCGCACGCGGATCGAGGCGCTGCTCGCCGACGGGCGCTACTACGACCAGACGCGCAAGGCCGCAGCGACCGCGGAGTTCGAGCGCCTCGTCGCGGAGGGCGAGCGCGAGGTCGCGCAGGCGGACGCGCTGCGCGTCGCGGCGGAGAACGAGCGCTACGCGAGCCGGGGCGGACAGCTCCTCCTGGCGCGCCAGGCGGCCGAGCACCTGCGCGTGCAGGAGGTGACGCTGAACTCGAACGACCCGCGCAGCCCGAACCTGTTCGACCTGGACGAGCTCGTGCGGCTGTTCGTCGGGACCGCGGGCGGAACGCCGTGATCGTGCAGCTTCAACTCGCGGTGTTCATCGCGAGCCTCGCGGTCCAGGGACAACAATCTGTGCGCGATGGGGCGCGCACTCGAACTGGTCCCCCAGCGTCTCGAGCCTCTGGCTCTCCGGTGCGGGAGACGTCGACCAGGATGGGTATGCGGATCTGCTCTTCGCCCTGCCGGAGGGAAACGAGGTCCGAGTTCTCTCGGGAGTCGATGGCTCCGTCCTCGAACGATGGTCCTTCGACTCCACGGATGCGGACCGGAAACGGGCACTCCTCCTGCTCGGCGACCGCGATGGCGATGGGAACATCGAGTTCGCGCTCGGCGTGGTCGGCAGACGCAGCGGTGAGGCCGGCTCGCCCGGACGGATCTCCGTCTTCGAACATGGATCCAAGGAACCCATCGCGGAGTTCGAGGCACGCTTTCGTTTGCCTGATGCGACGTTGCGCTCGGCAGTCGGCCCGCCGCCAACGAGTCGGCCGAGTTACGCAGTCGACGTCGCGTTCGGGGGCTCGATCGCACAACTCGAGGACCGCGACGGCGACGGCGTGCGTGAGTTGCTCGTCTCGTCGCAGGCGGGGTGGCATGGATCTGCGTACGTGCTCTCGGGCCTAACGCTCTCGCTCCGTTCCTCGGTGGTGGTGACCCCGAACGATGCCACCGTCAGCGACGCGTCCATCGGCGACTTGAACAGCGACGGGAAGATGGAGTTCCTGCTGGCGCTGCATGGCGACCCGGGCGGAGCAGTCGCCGTCGTGGGCGAAGGGGAGTCGCGCGAATTCCTACGCTGGGATGCGCCGACTGGAACCGACGGGTTCGGTCGTGAAGGACTTCGTCGAGCGCTGTGGCTCCCAGCGCTCTCCCGTCCGAACTCGCCGACCGTGCTCGTCGTCGAGGTGCCGGAACTCGGGACGCAGCGTGCTGGATGTCGCGTGCTCTCGGACGCGAAGCTGTCCTCGACGCACACACCGCCTTTCCCCAGTGCGGAAAGGACGGTGTGCGACGTGGTACCGATCGACGACCTCGATCGCGATGGGGTCGAGGACTTGGTCGTGCTCGAGAGTTCCAGAGTCCGCACGTCCGAACCCGTCGACGGCGTCCTGCGTGTCGTGTCGGGTGGAGACCTGGGACGGGTGCTCTGGATGGCCAACTTCGAAGCCGAGGACGGCGGCGATGCTTGGGTCGTCACGCCGGTCGGTGACGTCGATGGCGACTCCACCACGGACGTTGGACTCCTGCGTCGCCGCGTACGCGATGGCCATTCGGCTGCGACCGTCTTCTCGGGGCGAAGTGGACGGCTCGTGGGTGAATTCACGCTCTGAACCTGAGCGCTGGTCGCGCTGAGAGCGGACGACGATCTCGTTCTTCACGCGCTCGAATCATCGGAGCCGTGAACGCCGCGCTGCACGTTCGGCTCGCGCTACGCGCCTGCGTTGCGATCGAGCACTGGCCTTCTCACGTGGTGCGGCATGTCGGAATCCGATCGTACGAGCGGGTTCCGGGGCGTGCTTCGAGTCCTCCGCCGCGAGGAGGTGACGGATGGCGTCGAAGACGCCTTTGAATTGCCCATCGTACTTCCGTTCGAGTGCATCGAGTCGACGGGCAAGGTCCGCGTGCGTAGCGAGGATCTGCCGAACGCGCACGAAGGCTCGCATGATGGCGATGTTCACTCGGACGGCCCGGGGACTTCTGAGGATGCTCGAGAGCATCGCCACTCCCTGCTCCGTGAACGCGAGCGGGCGCGTGCGACGGCCGCCGTGTCCGCCCTCCGCCCTGGGGCGTGCGCGCGAACTTGAGATCACAAACTGTGATCTCAAGTTGGCCGCCTCTTGATCGGTGAGTTGGAACATGAAGTCCGCGGGGAAGCGCTCGTGATTGCGCTTCACTGCCTGCAGCAGTGCGCGGGTTTCGATGCCGTAGAGGGTCGCGATGTCGGCGTCGATCAGTACGCGGAGCCCTCGGATCTGGAGGATCATGGACTCGGCCGCAGGGGCAACGTTCGTCGTGAGGGTCCGGGATCCGCGCTGGGTCTGAGATTGCTTCGATCGATGCTTCGAGCTCATGCCCAACGAAGGACCACGACGCTTGGAATCCGTCGAGAGCCCTCGTGGAATGGAATCGAGCCGAGCGCCGAGTTCGCTGTCGGACAGGGGTTTGGGTCCTGTCCCGGAACCCGCCCCACGTTCGGTTCCCAAGCCGATCGAGCGTATTCCCCGATTCGTGAGTCGGCGTTGCCCTGGCCGCTCACGGTGCAACTGTCAGCAGCTCGGCGTCGCCGACGGGCGGGAGGAACGTCGACGTGAGGCGTCGGGGCTAGGGCTCACGACGTCCGGTTCCCGAGCTGCGCTCTCGTGTTTCTCCCCTACGCGTGTTCGTTCGTCTGCTCGGACCCGCCTCGCCGGTCTCGATCGCGTCGCGTTCCCCATGCTACGCTTCGACCGCATGTCGAGCCGGTCCACGCGCGCCGCCCACGAGGCGTTCCCGCCCTTCCGCATCGATCCGCGCGACGTGAGGAGCGAGGCGGTGCGCTGCGCCGTCTGCGGCGAGGACCGGCCGCGCTCCTACCGGCCGGGCATGTACTCCGTCGCGGGCGTGCCGTTCCACCTCGTGCGCTGTCCGTGCGGGATGGTCTATGTGAACCCGCGGCCCGACGGGCCGACGCTCGGGCGGATGTACTCCGACCCCGCCTACTACACCGAAGGCTACAACCTCGGCGTCGAGACGGAGAACTACTTCGATCGCAGGGACGAGCTCGTCCAGCAGTACACGGAGACCGCGCGCGCGCTCTCGGCGGAGCTCGGCGGCACGGGCGAGCTGCTCGAGCTCGGCAGCGCGGGCGGGTTCTTCCTCGAGGGTGCGAAGCGCGCGGGTTTCCGCGTGCGCGGCGTCGAGCTCTCCGCGCCCGCCGCGGACTTTTCTCGGCGCGAGCTCGGGCTCGACGTGTACGAAGGCTGGCTCGAGCACGCGCCGTGGCCGGACGGCACGTTCGACGTCGCCTACGCGGACAACGTGCTCGAGCACACGACCGACCCGCTCGGGACGCTCGCGAAGCTGCGCGCGCTCCTGAAGCCCGGCGGGCACCTCGTCGTGATCGTGCCGAGCTACGTGAACTCGCCGTGGTTTCGCGCGCTGCTCCTCGCGCAGCGCGTGCTGCCGAGGAAGCTCCTCGGCGAAGAGCTCGTGCGCATCCTGAAGCTCGACCCCGCGAAGGACAGCGGGCACCCGTACCACATCCTGGAGTTCGACCGCGCGACGTTGACGCGCCTCGTGCGCGCGGCGGGCTTCGAGGTCGTGTCCGTCGAGGGCTCGGTGCCGCTGCCGGCGCACCTCTTCAAGGTCGCGCGGCCCGATCTGAAGACGCGCGTCCTGCGCGGCGTCTTCCGCGCCCTCGACGCGGGGATGCGCTGGCGTGTGCTCCCCGCCGCGCGGCTGCGCTTCCTTCTGCGACGCGCGTGACGAGCGCCGGCTTCAGCGGCCCGGGTAGCCCGGCCAGTCGATCCCCATCTCCATCACGGGGCGCAGGTCCGTGCCGCTCGACGGAGGCACGAAGCGCGCGAACGTGGCGCGCGCCGCTTCGGGGCCGAGTGCGCGCGCGAGTCCGTAACCGAAACCGAGGCAGAGCCCGAGCCAGTCGTCCGGCGCGAGCGCGACGCCGAGGTCCGCGGGCGCGAGCGGCGCGTCGCCCCCGTCCGCGAGTCCCTGGCCGAGGCCGACGAAGAACTCCAACTCGCCCGCGCCCGCCGCGATCCACTCTTCGAGGCGCGCGCGCTCGCTCGCGATGCCGCGCACGACGAGGCGGCCGACGAAGAGTCCCGTCCCGCGCAGCACGTGCGGTCGCAGCGTGTCGTCGACGGCGTCGCGCAGAGCGGCGTTCGTGCCGAGCAGTTGCGCGGTCTTCGATTCGAGCGGCTCGGTGCCGGGCGGGAGGCACGCGCCCTCCGCGACGCAGGCGCCGAGCTCGGGCGCGTCGCTCAGCACGAGCGCCAGCACCCGCTGCATCTCGGCGAGTCCCTTCGGGCTGCCGCCGCACGTGAACCGCAGCGCGATGCCCTGGCCGCGAGCGAGGTCGACTTGGTACTCGCTCGGCCAGCCCGCGAGCAGCGCGGGAGGTCGAGCTTCCACGGCGCGTCCCCCGCGCGCTCGCGCAGGCCCTCGATCGCGAGCGTGCCGCGATTGAAGCCGATCGACGTGACGACGCGGTGCGCGAGCAGCGGGGGGAAGCTCCGCACGTGCCCCTGGATCTGCTCCTCCGTGAGCGCGTTGCGGCCCGCGATCAGCGCGCGGCCGACCTGCGCGAGGTTGTAGCCCGCGTAGTGCGCGCCGAGGCCGGGCTTCGAGAAGCTCCAGTCGATGATCGATGCGTTGGAGACGCCGCAGAGGAGCGGCACGATCGCGAGCACCCAACCGGCCGCGCGCCGTGTGCCGCCGCGCTCGATCCACGCCGCGGACACGATCGCGACGAGCAGCACCGCGAACAGGAGGTGTGGGAGGAAGTAGCGGTAGCCCGCGACGACGATCGGTGGTCCGTGGCCGCCGATGCGGAAGTTCGAGACGCCGTACGCGAGCGCCGCGAGCGGCAGATAGAGGAGGAGCGGGCACGCAGCGCGCGGCCTGGAAGCGCGCCGTGGCGTCGCCCGCGTCCTTTGCGAGGCCCGTGAACAGGGCGCCGAGCCCGCGCGCGGCGCCGGGCGCGCACGCAAGCCATGCGACGAGGAACGCCGCGAGGAAGAGCGCGCCGAGCACGGGACCCGGGATCCCGGCGAGCGGCTCGTAGGCGGGGCTGTCGTAGAGGTGGCGCGTCAGGAACTCGCCCGCGCGCTCGAGCACCGAGCCCGCCGCGCGCTCGTCCGTGTCGGAGAACTTCGCGCGCAGGAAGCCGAGCCCGCGCGCACCTGTCGCCGCGTTGACGGCGATCAGCGGCGCGAGGCCGAGTGCGAAGCCAAGGAGCGCGAGCGGCAGGTCGCGCAGGGACTGGCGCAGCCCGCGCACGCCGACCGCGAGGCCCGCGAGCAGGCCGACCGGGATCAGCGCGCCGAGGAACACGAACAGCGCGAAGCCGGAGGTGAAGCCGCTCGCGAAGAGCGCGCCGCGGCCGCCGGTGCGCAGGAAGCGATAGGTCGCGACGCACGCGGCGAGGACGAAGAAGAGGTTCTCGAAGTGGTTCCCCGAGTTCATCAGGGAGTACTTGAAGAGCGTCGTCGGCGCGAGCGCGTAGAGGAACGCGCCGAGCGATGCCGCGCGCGCGGAGAAGTTCGAGCGCAGGAAGAGCCAGAGGAGGACGAGCGTGCCGAGGCCGAGCGTGAACGGGACGAGCTTCAGCGCGAGGTACGTCGGGCCGAAGAGCGCGAAGAACGGGCGCGTGAGGAAGCCGAAGAGGATCTGGCCGGCGGCGTTGTCGTAGACGTAGGAGAGCGGGAGGTCGACCTGTTCGCGCGCGAGCTCGGCCATCGTCCCCATCGGGAAGAGCTCGTACATCGGCATCGCCGTTTGGTCGAAGGCCGTGTGGAGGACGAGGAGGCGCAGCGTCGCGTAGAGGAGGGCGGCGGCGAGGAGGTCTCTCGGGATGCGGGGCATCGGCGCGGAGTGTGGCCGGACGTCGCGCGGGTCGCAACGGGCGTCGGTCGGGAGCGCGCGTGGGCTCGGTCGGGAGCGCAATTGCCGGGTGGGGCGATCCAGGGGAGAGGGACGCAACGGAGCACATTCGGGTGCTTCGCATCCCGGACTTCGGGTTCACACGGGCCGGAGGACCGGCCCGTGCGAACCCGAAGTTCTAGTTGGAGAAGGGGGTCATAGGCGGCCGAGGAGGCTCAGCCAGCGCAGCTTGAGCACGGTCGTGTAGCCCTGGAGGAGGAGGCGGAGGGTCAGGGTGGATTCGCCGTGCAGGCGGTTCGCGAAGGTGATCGGGACTTCGGCGATGCCGATCTTCGCGCGCGCGGTCTTGAAGAGGAGCTCTTGGACGATCGCGGGGCCCGGGGAGAAGGTGTTCTGGACCTCGATCGTCTCGAGCGTCGAGCGGGCCCAGCAGCGGAAGCCCGAGTTGCAGTCCTGCACGGGCACCCCGAGCAGGATGCGGATGTAGAGGTTCGCGAGCTTCGTGATCCACTGGCGCGCGAGCCCGCGGTCGGCGTCGAGGCCGCCTTGGACCGCGCGCGAGCCGAGGACGAGGCCGATCGCGCCCTTCGAGCGCTCGAGCGTCGCGATCAGCTCGGGGATGTAGCGCGGCTGGTGCGAGAAGTCCGCGTCCATCTCGATCACGATGTCGGCGCCCATCGCGAGCGCCTGCACGAAGCCGTCCCGGCCCGAGCGGCCGCGTCCGCGGTCCCGCGTGCGGTGCAGGAGGTGGAGGCGCGGTTCGCGCTTCGACTCCTCCTGGACGAGCTTCCACGTGCCATCGGGCGAGTCGTCGTCGATCACGACCACGTGGAAGTCCGGGGCGAGCGCGAGGATCTCCCGCGCGAGCGCCACGATGTTGCCCGCCTCGTTGTAGGTGGGCAGGGTGCAGACCACGAGCGGGCGCGCGCTCGCGACCGACCGGTCGTCGGGCGTGGAGGGGGGCACTCGCGGGGGCTCTTCCGAAGGCAGTGGGCGCGCGATGGGAACGGCTTTCCGGGTCGCGCTATCAGGAGGATAGCCGTCGCCACGCGGAGCGGCAATCCGGAGGTCGAGCGCGTCTCAATCGGCGGGTGGGCCCGGGCCGATAACGCACCCCGAAAGCCAGCCCGCGCCCCCGCATGAAATCCGCCGGATCGACGATCACGAAGAGAAAGCCGCTCGGCGAGATCCTCGTGGACATGGGCCACCTGACGCGGGCGGAGCTCGACGCCGCGCTCGCGTTCAAGCAGGAGAACGGCCTGAAGCTCGGGCAGGCGCTGGTCGCGCTGCACCTCGTCAATCAGTCGGACCTGGCGCAAGCGCTGCGCGCCCAGGGGACGGTGCACTGCATCTACCTGACGCCGGAGCTCGTGGACCCGCAGGTCGCGCGGGAGCTCGGTGAGGAGCGCTCGCGGCAACTCGAGGCCGTCGCGATCAACAAGATCGCGGGCATCGTCACCGTCGCGGTGGAGGACCCGACCGACTCCTACGGCATCGAGGTGCTGAGCCTCGCGCTCAACGCCCCGGTCCTGGCCGTGCACGCCGAGCCGGATCGCATCGCGCAGTGTCTGGACCACGTGTTCGGCGCGCCGTCGCTGAGCGCGCCGTTGGAGTCGCGCGCCGCAATCGGTCCGCTCGAGGCGCGCGTGGAGCTCGAGCTCGCGTCCGAGCTGGAGACGGAGCGCGAGCCCGAGCGAGGGGACCGGCTCGAAGCCGCTACGGCGCAGCTCGTGACGTCGCTCCTCGAGGAGGCCGAAGCCGCGGGCGCAAGCGACGTGCACTTCGAATCGCGCCGGGAAGAGCTCGCCGTGCGCTACCGCGTCGAGGGCGAGTTGCACGGCACGACGGCGCTGGCCCGCACGTGGGTCCAGCCGGTCCTCGCGCGCTTGAAGCAGCTCGCGAACCTCGACGTCGGCGAGCGCCGCCTCCCGCAGGAAGGGAAGTTCAAGGCCGAGCTCCGCGGGCAGACGGTCGACCTGCGGGTCGCGACGGCCCCGACGTTGCATGGCGAGAGCGCGGTCGTGCGCATCCTCGACTGCGGGCGGAGGTTGCAGGAGCTCGGTCAGCTCCCGTTCGACGAGCGTCAGCGCGCCGACCTCGAGCGCCTGATCGCGGGCGGCGGCCTCGTGCTCGCCGCCGGTCCGAGCAGACACGGCCGCACGTCGACGCTGTACGCGCTGCTCCAGCGCATCGATGCGTGCCGCCGCAAGATCGTCACGGTCGAGGATCCAGTCGAAGACCAGCTCACCGGCACCGTGCAGCTCCACGTCAACGGACGGGCGGGATTCACCTACGCGCGGGCCGTGCGCGCGGCACTCGCGCAGGATCCGGACGTGCTGCTCGTCGGCGACCTCCGGGACCTCGAGACGGCCGAGGTCGTGCTCCAGGCCGCACTCGCGGGCAAGCTCGTCTTCTCGACGCTGCACGCGCCCGGCGCCGCGGAGGCGATCACTCGGCTCGCCGACATGGGCCTCGAGCCCTATCTGATCGCCGACGCGCTCCGCGGCGTCGTCGCGCAGCGGCTCGTGCGCAGGTTGTGCGCCCATTGCCGGCGCATGGAGCCGCCCTCGCGCGAGATCGCCGCGCGCCTCGCGCCGGTCGCCTTGCCCGACCGCGTTCCTGCCGCCGTCGGGTGCGAAGGCTGCGGGTGGTCTGGTTTCCGCGGGCGCATCGCGCTCTACGAGGTCCTGGCCGCCGATGCGCGTCTCTGGGACGCAATCCGGCTCTCGGGCCCGGCGCAGCGGTTGCGCGAGCTCGCGCGCGGCGAAGGCTTCACGACGCTGCGCGAGGACGGCATCGCGAAGGCGCTCGCGGGCGAAACGACGCTCGACGAGGTCTACGCCGCCACGGCGCGAGGTTGAGCATGCACGAGATCTACTTCGTCCACGACCAGCAGGAGAGCCCCGCGCCGCGCAAGCGGTTTCTCGAGCTCTCGGGCTTCCGCGTGACGCTGTTCGAGAGCGGGACGGAGCTCCTCACGGCGCTCTCCGAGCACAAGCCCGACCTGATCCTCATGGACGTGCTGCTGCCGGGGCCCCACGGCTTCGATGTCTGCCGCCTGATCCGTCACCAGTACGACGCTGCGGAGCTCCCGGTGATCCTGACGAGCGACGTGTATCGCTCGCGCGCCTATCGCGACGAAGCGAGCGCGTGCGGCGCGCAGGCGTACCTGCTGCGACCGATCGACCTGGCGGATCTCGTCGCGGAGACGGCCAAGGCGATCGAGGTCGCGCACGGCGCGACGACCCCGCCGCGCGCGTGACTCCGCGCATCGGCGCGACGGCTCCACGGTGCTCCGAGCGCTGGCTTGCCCGCGGCCCAGCGGGTACAACGCGGCGCGATGGCGCTCGAGCTCGTCCAACTCTCGCAGGACTTCGGCGCGCAGCGCGCGTTGACGAGCGTCTCGCTGTGCGTCCGGCCCGGGCGCATCGTCGCTTTCCTCGGCCACAACGGCGCCGGCAAGACGACCGCGCTGCGCATCGCGCTCGGCCTCCAGCGTGCGGCTTCGGGGCGCGTGCGCGTCGATGGCTTCGACGCGGCGGAGCACCCGCGCGAGGCCCGCGCGCGCATCGGCGCCCTCGTGGAGACGCCGGGGTTCCACGGCGCCTGGAGCGCGACCCGCAACCTGGTCGCGCTCGCCCGTCTCGCGGGCCTCGGCGCGGAGGATGCGCGGACCGCCGCGGAGCGCGCGCTCGAACGCGTCGGGCTCGGCGACGCGGCCGCGAAGCCGGTCGAGGCGTTTTCGCAGGGCATGCGCCAGCGCCTCGGGCTCGCGCAGGCGCTGCTCGGCACGCCGCGCTACCTCCTGCTCGACGAGCCGCAGAACGGGCTCGACCCCGAAGGCCTCGCCGACCTGCGCGCGCTCCTCGTGCGCCTCGCGCGCGAGGACGGACTCGGGATCCTCGTCTCGAGCCACCAGCTCGCGGAGCTCGCGCACTTCGCCACGGACGTCGTGATCCTGCGTCGCGGCGTCGTCGTGCACGCCGGCGCGATGGAGGACCTGCTGCGCTCCGGCGCGGATCGTTGGACGGCCGGCGTGCGCGACGCGGCGCGCGCGCGGCACGCCTTCGCGCGCCTCGGGATCGCCGCGCGCGAGAGCGCCGACCGCGCCTTCGAGTTCGAGCTCGGTGCGCACGCGAGCGAGGACGTCGCTCGCGGCCTCCTCGACTCGGGCGCGGGCCTCGTGCGCCTCGCGCCGGACGCGCCGTCGCTCGAAGAGCTGTATCTCCGCGCGCAGCACGGCGCGGAGCTCCCGACCACAGGTGCGACGATCGAGCCCGCCCGCGCCGAGGACGCTCCGCCCGCGGAGCGGCGCGCTCCGCCGCGGCCGGTCCTGCTCGTCGCGCGCTACGAGCTCGCTCGGATCTTCGGCGGCGCCGGCGCGTACTGGCTCGCCGCGCTGCCCGTGCTCGCCGGAGCGTTCGCGCTCGTGCGGCGCGTCCTCGACGCCGCGGCCGACTCCGGCGCGGTCGAGGAACAGTCCGTCTTCAGCGCGACGCGCGTCACCGCGTTCGAAGGCGTCGGCGTCGTGCTCTCCGCGGGGCTCCCGCTGCTCGCGGTGGGGCTCGCGGGCCTCGCGAGCCAGTCCCTCGCCGGCGAGTACGCGCGCGGCACGCTGCGCAACGTCTTGCTGCGCCCCGTCGCGCGCGGCCAGGTCGTGCTCGGGAAGGCGCTCGCGCTCGCGGCGTTCGCGGTGAGCGCGTACCTCCTGCTCGCGCTCGCGGCGTTCGCGGGCTCCGCGGCCACGCTCGAGTTCGACGACGTCGTCGAGCTGCTCCCGAACGGCGCGCGCTTCGTGCTGACGCCCGCGGCGGACCTGTGGCCGGAGCTCGCGCGCGCCCTCGCCCTGCCCGTGCTGCCCGTGGTCGGGGCGGCGCTCGTCGGGTTCGCGTGCGGCGCGCTCGTCCGCGGCGCCGCGGCCGGCGTCGGGCTCGCGCTCGGCGTCCACCTCGCCCTCGACCTCGGCCGGACGCTCGTGCGCGGTGGCGCGCTCGAGGGCTGGCTGCCCGGCGCGCACCTCGCGTCGCCGTTCTCGGACACCTCGGGCCTCGCGTACTACGTCGAGCTCGCTCGCGGGGTGTCCTCGGCGCGTTTCGAGTTCGAGTCCCTCGCGCTCGTCGTCCCCGCGGCGTGGTGCGCCTTGTCCCTGGTGGTCGCGTCCGCCATGCTCGTGCGCCGACCGATCCCATGAAGCTCCGATCGTCCCTCCGCGCCTTGGCCGCCGCGCTCGTCGCGAGCGCGTGCTCGATCGTGCCCGCGACCGTGCCCGCGGACGCACCGCCGCTCCACGACCTCGAGGAGCCGCTCGCGCTCGCAGCGGAACCCGCCGACGAAGCAGCCCGCGTCGCACTCCCCGCGGGCTCGTTCAGCGGGCTCGAGCTCGCCGAGGCGCGCGCAACGCTGGAGGAGATGGTCGACGGCGGCGCCGCGGCCGGCGTCGAGGTCCTGCGCGTCGTCGAGAACTCGCCCGCGGACGTCGGGGGCGTCGAAGCCGGCGACCTGCTCGTCTCCGCGACGATCGGCGGGCGCACGCAGGCGCTCGCTTGGGCGAGCGAGTGGCGCGCGATCGAGCTCGCCGAGGCGCCGGGGACGCGCGTCGCGCTCGTGATCGACCGCGCCGCCGCGCGCAAGGACGTGGAGCTCGTGCTCGCGCCGCGCGCGCGCGCCGCGGCCCGCGTCGCGACGGAGCGCTGGCGCGAGGACGCGCGCGCGGGCGTCGTCGTGCGCACCGCGACCGAGGTCGAAGCGCGTTCGGCGGGCCTCGCGCCCGGCGCGGGGGCCGTGGTCGTCGGTCTCGCGCGAACGAGCCCGTGGCGGCGAGCTGGCGTGCGCTTCGGCGACCTCGTCGCCGCCGTCGACGGCGCGCCGGTCGCGCACCCCGAGGTGCTGCTCTCCGCCGTCCGTGCCGGAGCGCGTCCGCTGCACCTCGGGATCGTGCGCGCGGGCGAGCGTCTCGAGCTCGACGCCCCGCTCTCGCAGCGCGAGCACGAGCTCACCGAGTTCTCGATCCCGCTCCTCTACTCCTACGAGAACGACCGCGGGCACACGACGACGTCGGCGCTCTTCGGTCTGTACAAGTTCGAGCGCACGCGCGTCGCGTGGCGGCTGCGCCTCCTGTGGTTCGTCTCGTTCGCGGGCGGCGATGCCGACCGGCTCGAGGAGCTCGGCTCGTGATCGGCGCGTTCCTCGTCGGCGCGCTCGGCGCGTCGAGCCTCGTCGGCGATCCGGCCGGCGGCCCGAACGAGCTCGCGCGGATCGCGCGCGTGACGACGGCGGAGGGCTGGAGCGTGGGCGAGGTCGCGCTGCACGACCTCGACGGCGACGGCGAGGCGGACCTCTGCCTGTCGCTCTCGGGCCCCGGAGGCGCGCGGCGCCTCGAAGGTCGGACGAAGCGCAAGACCGGCGTCGCGTTCCAGGCCGCGCCGGATCGCACCGTCGACCTGCCGCGCGACGTCGTCGCGTGGGCGCTCGCGGACGTGCACGCGGATCCCGGCGACGAGTTCGTGCTCTTCGGCCCGACCGCTGTGTTCGCCGTGCGCCCGGGCGCGCCCGAGGCGGAGCGCTTCGCGAAGCTCGCGACGGTCGAACTCCTGTGGCAGTCGCCCGAAGGCCATGCGTTCGGCTGGCAGGACGGCGTGCTCGACGTCGACGGGGACGGGCTCGACGACCTCGTCGTCCCCGGGCCCGGCTTCGAGCGCGTGCTCCTCCAGCGGCGCGACGCCGCGGGCAAGGCCGACTTCGCGCGCGCGTTCGACCTCGTCGTCGGCGAGACGCGCAGCGCCGCGGATGCGCGCGGGCTCGCCAAGGGGAAGGGCGAGGTGCGCCAGCCCGGCGGCAAGCGCAGTGTGTCCGTCTCCTTCGGTGGCGAGGGGTTCGAGATCGGCAGCGCGAAGCGCGCCGCGGGCACGTTGCTCGCGATCGACGACAGCGTCCCCGCGGGCCGCTTCCACGACTGGGACGGCGACGGCGACTCGGACGCGCTCTTCCTGCGCGACGACGCGCTCGTCGTCTTCCGGCAGGAGCCGCGCGGCACGTTTCCGTCGGCGCCGTCGCTCGTGCTCGACAGCCCCGTCGTGCGCGACCGCTCCCGCGCGCTCGACCTGTCGTTCGACGTCTGGTCGCGCGACCTCGACCGCGACGGCCGCGTCGACGTCGTCGTCGCGGCGGGGGACCGGCGCTCGAAGGAGCCGCGCACGCAGGTGCAGACGTTTTTGCAGGCGCGCGGCGCGAGCGAGGCGTGGGACTCCGCGCGCTTCCCCTTGTTCGGGCCCGAGGGGACGCCGAGCGGACTGCTCGTGCTCGCCGGTCTGGGTCGGCTCGTCGAAGTCCGCGACGTCGACGGGGACGGGCGGGACGACCTCGTCGCGGTCGCGCTCAAGGCCGACCTGATCGACGAGCTGCGCGCGTCCGCGAGCGAGACGATCGACATGGAGCTCTATGTCTTCCGCGGCGCGCCGCTCGGCTTCGAGAAGAAGCCCGCGCTCGTGCGCCGCGTCGCGCTGCCGGCGTCGGGCGGAGACCGCACGGTCGCATTCGCGGGCGACGTCACGGGCGACGGCGTCGCCGAGCTCTTCGTGCGCGACGACGCGGAGCGTCTGCGCGTCCTGCTCGTGCGGCGCGGCAAAGCCGGGGCGCTCGAACTCTCCGACCGGCCGATCTGGGAGCTGTCGCTCGAGCGCGACGCGCGCGTCGTGCTGCCCGAACGGCTCGGCGCGGGCTCCTGGGATCTCTTCGCGTGGACCGCGGGAGGCGTCACGTGCGCGAGCTTCCGCTGATCCTCGCGGGCTTCCTCGCGCTCGCGAGCGCTGCGCCTGCGCAGAGCCCGCCCTCTCCGCTGGGCGTCGCCGTCCGGCCGGGCTTCCACACGCAGGTCGCGGTCGCCGCGCAACGCACGCAGGAGCTCGACGGCCGGCCGGGCGAGGAGCTGCTCGTGCTCGGCTTCGACGGCGAGGTGCGCGTGTGGACGATGGAGCCCGCGCGGGCTTCGTACGGGCCGGAGCCGCGTGGCGCGCTCGTGCTCCCCGATCCGCGGCACGCTCTGGTCGGCGTCGCGCGCGTGCTCGAGGACGAACCGCGTCCGTCGCTCGTCGTGGCGGACGCGCGCGGCGTGCACGCCTATCGATGGCAGGCGGAGGGCGGCTTCGGCGGCGAGCCGGTCGCGCTGCTCCCGCGCGCGCGCCAGCGATTGCGGCTCGAAGCGCCGAGCTTCGCGCCGATCGTCCAGGACGTGAACGCGGACGGGCGCGACGACCTCGTGCTCCCGCGCGAGGGCGAGCTCGACGTCTGGATCCAGCGGGCCGCCGGCGCGGAGCCGAAGGCCGAGCGTTTCGTGCGCGCGACGTCGGTGAAGGTCGACGTGCAGCGCTCCTCGGCGCGTTCGGGCGATGAGCTCTCGGACGTGCTCTCCGCGCACCTCTCGATCCCGGACCTCGCACTCTCCGACGTGAACGGCGACGGACGCGCGGACCTGCTCGTCGCGGACGGCGACAAGCGCGCGTGGCACCTCGTGCGCGCGGACGGAGTGATCCCGTCCGAGCCCGACGTGCGGCTCGACCTCGGGATCTTCAAGGACACGACGCCCGCCGCGGCGCTCGCGCCGGGCCGGACGCTCGCGGGCGGCGATGCGACGCGCCTCGAGACGCGCGACCTCGACCTGGACGGCATCCCGGACTACGTCATCGCGCATCGGCGCAAGGTGTGGGCGTTCCCGGGCACGAAGGCCGGCCCGCAGTTCACCGAGCCGTCGACGATCCTGAAGGCCGCGGACGACGTGACGGCGCTCGCGCTCGTGCGGCTCGATGCGGACGAGCGCGCCGACCTGCTGCTCTTCAAGCTGCAGGTTCCGTCCATCGGCGAGATCCTGAAGGGCCTCGTGCGCGAGTGGAGCGTCGAAGTCGAGTGCGCGGGCTACGCGAACGAGGACGGGCGCAAGTTCGCGACCTCGCCCGCGTGGCGCAGCACGATCGAGGTGCGCCTCCCCGCGATCCTCGAGATCGCGAAGGACCCCGGCGCGATCCTCGAGCGCTTCGAAGCCGTCGGGAAGAAGTTCCGCGCGCCGGAGCTCGCCGACTTCGACGGCGACGGCGCGAGCGATGTCGCGCTCCTCGCGGAGGACGCGCTGGCGCTCGAACTGTGGCGCGGCGCCGGCGCGCGCGTTGCGCAGGGCCGCGAGGACGAAGCGCTGCTCAAGCAGATCCTGTTCGACGACGAGCAGAAGACGTGGGACCTGGAGCGCATGCTCGCGTGGATGGGCGGCTACGCGGAGCAGCGCGTCGCGCGCATCACGGGCGGTCGGCCGGCCGAAGCGCGTTTCCCGCTGCGGGACCAGGCCGAGGCGACGCTGCTCTCCGTGCGCGCGACCGACGTCGACGGCGACGGGCGGGCGGAGCTCCTGCTCGAGTACCTCGACCTCGCGCACGCGGGGCGGCGGCAGTACGACGTGCTCGTCGTGAAGTAGCGCGCTGGCGACGCTCGGGCCCGTTCGTCGACGCCGCTGGGCGCGTTGGCGCGCAGCTCCGCGGTGCGACGTCGGGGGCGCGTCAGCGCGCGGCGGCGCGGCTCATCCCGAGTGCGCGCCAGAGGAACGCCCACTGGTCGGCGAGCTCATCGATCTTCATCGAGGTCGGTTTGCCCGCGCCGTGGCCCGCCTTGACGTCGACGCGGATCAGGATCGGCTGCGCGCAAGCCTGCGCCGCCTGCAGCGCCGCCGTGAACTTGTAGCTGTGCGCCGGGACGACGCGGTCGTCGTGATCGGCCGTCGTCACGAGCGTGGCTGGGTAGCACGCGCCCGCACGGACGTTGTGCAGCGGCGAGTAGGCGCGGAGCCAGTCGAACGCGGCGCGGCTCCGGCGCGCGCTCCCGTAGTCACTCTCCCAGGCCCAACCGATCGTGAACTGGTCGTAGCGCAGCATGTCGAGCACACCGACGCCCGGCAGCGCGCCGCCGAAGAGGTCGGGGCGCTGCGTCAAGCACGCTCCGACGAGCAGTCCGCCGTTCGAGTGGCCCTGGATCGCGAGCTTCGGCGCGGAGGTCCATCCGCGCGCGATCAGGAGCTCCGCGCACGCGATGAAGTCGTCGAAGACGTTCTGCTTCCGCTCCTGCGTGCCCGCGGCGTGCCAGTCGCGTCCGTATTCGCCGCCGCCACGCAGCACGGCGGAGGCGTACAGCGCGCCCTGGTCCATCCACGCGATCACGCCCGCGTTGAACGCAGGCGTGATCGAGACGTCGAAGCCGCCGTAGCCGTAGAGCAGACACGGCGTCGAGGCGCTCGGGGCGACGCTCTTCTTCCGCGTGACGAACAGCGGGACGCGCGTTCCGTCCCGGCTCGTCGCGAAGACCTGCTCCGTGACGTAGTCCGCGGGGTCGAACGCGGTCTTCGGGCTGCGCCAGACCGAGAGCGCGCGCGTCGCGACGTCGAGGCGCAGCACTTCGGCGGCGCGCGCGAACGACGAGAACGAGACGTACACGTCGCCGTCGCGCGGACCGCCGGACAACCCGGCGACGGAACCGAGCGCTGGGAGCGCGACTTGGGCGCGCTGGCGCCCGACGAGCGCGTCGACGAACACGACCGAGTGCGCGTCCTCCAGGTACGCGGTCACGAGGCGTCCGCCGCAGAGGACGGCGCTCTGGAGCGTGCGTCCGGGGTCCGCGGGCAGCACCTCGCGCCAGCGCGCGCGCTCGGGCGCGGCCCGCTGGATCGCGATCACGCGCTTCGTCGGCGCGTCGAGGTCGGTCTTGAAGAAGAGCTCGTCGCCGGACTTCTCGATGAACTCGTACTCGGCGTCGAAACCGGTGACGAGCTCCACGACCGCGTCGTCGGGGCGCGCGAGGTTCTTCAGGAGCACTTGCGTGCGCGGATCCGTGCCCTTCGTGACCGTGATCACGAGCGTCGTGCCGTCGTCCGTGACGTAGCCGGAGAAGCCCCACTCGGGCTGGTCGGCGCGCGCGTGGACGAGGACGTCCGCGCTCTGCGGCGTGCCGAGCCGGTGGTAGCGCAACTCCTGCTTCACGAGCTTGACGTTGCCCGTCGTGTCGTGGTCGGGGAAGGTCGAGTAGTAGAAGCCCGCGGAGTCGGGGCTCCACGCGAGCCCGGAGAACTTGACCCACTCGACGCGGTCGGCGCGGTCCTGGCCCGTGCTCACGTCACGCACGCGGACCGTGGGCCAGTCGCTGCCGCCCTCGGAGACCTCGTACGCGAAGAGCGCTCCGTCGGGACTCGCGCGCGTCGAACCGACGGACGCCGTGCCGTCCTTGGAGAGCGTGTTCGGGTCGAGCAGTACGCGCGGAGGCGCGTCGACGCCGGCCGCGACCCAGTACACGGGCTGGTTCTGCAGCCCGTCGTTCTTCGCGAAGATCACGAGGCCGCCCTCGCGCGACGGCACGCCGTAGCGCTCGTAGTTCCAGAGCTGCGTCAGCCGCGCTTCGATCGCCTCGCGTTCGGGCACCGCGTCGATCCACGCGCGCGCGAGCGCGTTCTGCGCGTCGACCCACGCGCGGGTCTCGGGCGCGTCGGGGTCCTCGAGCCAGCGGTACGGATCCGTGACGCGCACGCCGTGGTAATCGTCGACGACGTCGGCGCGGCGCGCGACAGGGTACGCGAGCGCGGCGCGCTCGATCGGCGTGGACCGCGGGGCGGCGTCGGGTTCTGAGGAACAGGAGCTCACGAGGAAAAGGCTCGCGACGAGGACGGGGTGGATGCGGAGATGGAACATGGATCGGCTCGCGGGGGCGGGGAGCGAGAGGCTCGGCGAAGGATCACGAAGCTCGTCTGCGTGCGGGAGCCTACTCACGGCGTGGCGCGCGAGCCATCCGCGCCGGACGAGCGCGGCGTGAGGGCCCCGCATGGAGGGACATGGGGTCGAGGAGTCGGGGCCGGGAAGGACGGAGTCGGGTGACCGGGGCGGGCCGCGGCGCCGGAGGGACCCGGCGCGCGACCAGGGGCGGGAGCTCGCTACTTCACCTTCCGCAGCGCCGCCTCGAGGGTCGGGTGTGCGCGGTGGAAGCCGCTCGCGCGCTGCCAGACGTCCGCGAGGCGCACGAGCTCCTCCTCGCGGTCGACGCGGCCCGTGAAGGTGATGCTGCGCGGCGCTCCGTCCTCGAGGGGCGCGCTCGAGGGGCACACGATCGCCGGGTGGCCGGTGAGGTTCGTCATCACGAGGCTCGCGTTGCCGAACGTCGGGTGCACGAACGCGCGGAGGTCGCCGAGGCGCGCGTCGAGCGCGCGCATCACGCGCGTGCGCAGGCGCTGCGCACGCAGGTACTCGACGGCGGGGATCAGGCGCGCGGCGCGGAACGTGTTCGGCCAAGCCTGCGGCGCCTGCCACGCCATCTGGTCGTCGCGTCCGTCGCGCGTGAGCGCGTCGAACGCGGTCGCGGCCTCGGCCGTGAGGATCACGAGGAGCGGCTCGAGCGGCACGTCGTCCGGCAGGTCGATCGGCACGAGCTCCACGCCGAGCGCGCGCAGCTCGTCGAGCACGTGCGCGTCGTCCCGCGCGCGCTCGAACGCTCCCGCGAGGTAGCCGACGCGCCAACCCCGCACGTCCCGCGCCGCCGCCTCGCGCGCGCGGAACGGCATGTAGCGCACCGCGGGATCGGCTCCATCGGGCCCGACGACCGCCTCGAGCACGATCGACGCGTCGAGCACGCTGCGCGCGATCGGACCGACCTTGTCCATCGTCCACGAGAGGTTCATGCCGCCCGTGCGCGGGACGCGGCCGAAGCTCGGTCGGATTCCGGTGGCGCCGCACGCGGTGCACGGCGACACGATCGAGCCCAGGGTCTCGGTGCCGAGCGCGAACGGCAGCCCGCCCGCGGCGACGAGGCTCGCGGAGCCCGCGCTCGAGCCGCTCGAGCCCTTCTCCGGGTTCCACGGCGTGCGCGTGCGACCGCCGAACCACAGGTCGCCGTACGCGAACTCCCCGAGCGACGTCTTGCACACGAGCACGGCGCCCGCGGCGTCGAGGCGCGCGACGACGGTCGCGTCGCGCTCGATGCGCTGCGCCTCGTAGAGCTTCGAGCCCCACGTCGTCGGCGTGCCGGCGACCGCGAAGAGGTCCTTGGCGCCCCACGGGATCCCGTGGAGCAGGCCGCGCCAGCGGCCCTCCGCGAGCTCGCGGTCGAGGCGCTCCGCCTGCGCGAGCGCGCGCTCCTCCGTGACGTTCACGACGGCGTGGAGCTGCGCGTCGAGCCGCCGGACGCGCGCGAGCGTGCTCTTCGCGAGCTCGACGCACGAGACCTTCCGCGCGCGGACCAGCGCCGCGAGCGTCGGGAGGTCGGCGAACGCGAGGTCGTCGAGGTCGGCGGGCCGTTCGGGCGCGGGAAGCGGCACCGGGACGAGCGGGAGCGGCGCCGCGTCGACGTGCATGCCGGGCGGGCGCGGGTCGAACGTGAACGCGGGGTCGAGCTCGTTCTCGAGCGCGATCGGGAAGAGCGCCCGATACCCGCCCGCGAGCTCCAGCGCGTCCTTTTCGAGCAGCGCGAGCTCGGCGTCCGTGAACTCGAGCGCGGCGACGCGCGCGGCGGCGCGCAGCTCCTCCTTCCCGAAGACGGGCTGGGGGGGGGCCTGGAGGAACACGAGGGGGACGAGCGCGGCGAGGGGGAGGTACATACGGTCTCCGTTCGACGCGCAGGGTAGCGCACGACGCTGGCGCGGTCGTTCCCCGGTCGGCGCGCGACCGAGGACGCCGACGCGCCGTCGCGAACGCGGGTCCGGAGTTCCTGGCGCGCCGTCGTGGACCCGCACGTGGTCGAGTCGCTAGCGTGCGTCTCCGCGATGCCCACGCCGCTCCCGCCCACGCCGTCCGCGCCGCTCGCGCGCTTCCTGGAGAAGCTCGCCCTGCACCGGCCCGAGCTGCGCGCGTGGGCGCTCTACGACTGGGCCAACTCGGCGATGTTCACCGTCATCGTGACCGCCGTGTTCCCGATCTTCTATCGCCAGGTCGCCGCGGTCGGCCTCGACGACGAGGCGAAGCGCGCGACGTTCGGATGGGCGACGACGGCGAGCCTGCTCTTCGCCGCGCTCCTCTCGCCGCTGCTCGGGGCCGTCGCGGACTGCGCGCGGCTGAAGAAGAAGCTCTTCGGCGTCTTCCTCGCGGTCGGCGTGGGGTCGACGGCGCTGATGTTCTGCATCGGCGAGGGCGACTGGCGCCTCGCCGCGTGGCTCTTCGGGCTCGCCAACATCGGCGCCGCGGGCGGCTTCGTGTTCTACGACGCGCTCCTGTCGAGCGTCGCGCGCTCCGACGAGGTCGACCGCCTCTCGACGACCGCGTACGCCGTCGGCTACCTCGGGGGCGGGTTGTGTCTCGCGCTCTGCCTCGCGCCGATCCTCTGGCCAGCGACGTTCGGCTTCGCGAGCGGGCCGGACGCGGGCGCCGACGCGGCGAGCCTGCCCACGCGCGTCGGTTTTCTCGTCGTCGCCGCGTGGTGGGTCGTCTTCTCAATCCCGTTCTTCCGTCACGTGAAGGAGCCCGCACTCGCGCTCGAAACGGACGAGCGGCGCGGCGAGAACCCCGTGCGCGTCGCGTTCACGCGGCTCGGCGAGACGTTCCGCGAGCTGCGGTCGTACAAGGACGCGTTCCTGTTCATGCTCGCGTTCCTGATCTTCAACGACGGAATCGGCACGATCATCCGCATGGCGGCGCTCTTCGGCGACGAGCGGAACATCGACCGCGAGACGATGATCGGAGCGATCCTGCTCGTGCAGTTCGTCGGGATCCCCTTCGCCGTGCTGTTCGGCAAGCTCGCGGGGTGGATCGGGGCGAAGCGCTCGATCCTGGTCGCGCTCGTCGCCTACGTCGGGATCACGCTCCTCGCGTACCGAATGGACACGGTGGGGGAGTTCCTCGTGATGGCCGTCTGCGTCGGGATGGTGCAGGGCGGCGCGCAGGCCCTCTCGCGTTCGCTCTTCTCGACGCTGGTGCCGAAGCACAAGTCCGGCGAGTTCTTCGGGCTCTTCTCGACGCTGGAGAAGTTCGCGGGGGTGCTCGGACCGCTCGTCTTCAGCCTCGCCACGACGAGCGGCGCGGCGATCCTGTCGTTGCTCGCGTTCTTCGTCGTGGGCGGCGCGCTCCTGTGCTTCGTCGACGTCGAGGCGGGACGGAAGAAGGCCGCCGAAGCGGACGCCGGGCTCGTCTCCGCATGACGCGCTCCGAAAACGACGCGGCCCGGGCTTTTCACCCGGGCCGCGGCTCGTTCGAAGCTCGTGGGAGCTCGAGAACGTCTTGGAGTACGCGCGCCTAGCCGCGGGACTTGCCGCACTGACCGCAGAATCTGGCTTCCGCCGTCAGGGCAGCGCCGCAACCGGCGCAGAAGCCCGCGGCCTTCGCTGCCTGGGCTGCCAGCTCGCCGCCGCAGCTCGAGCAGAACTTGCCAGGCGGCACGTTCTTCTGGCACTTCGTGCACACGACGCCCGCGGTCGCGGGGGCGAGCACGTCGCCGCCGCGCTGGGGGTCACGGACGAGCATCTGCGCCATGCCCAGGCCGACGCCGAGGCCCGCGCCGCCGAGCAGGCCCGCGCCTGCAGCTCCGCCGTCGCCCCCGCCGCCCTTCGCCATGCCTTCGCCGGCGCCCATCATCGCCTTGCCGGCGGCGAACTGCTGGAAGCCGCCGACGCTGCCCATGGCGCGGACGTAGGCCGCGTCCGTGTACAGGCGCTTCAGGTTGCCCGCGTCCTGCTCATCGATCGCGATGACGAAGTTGCCGAGGCGCACGATGTCGAGGCCGTACGACGCGACGTGCGTGTCGAGCGCGCCGATCACTTCCTTCTCGAGCTCCTCCGTGTACGCGCCGCTCGTGACGTCGAGCAGCGGCCACTTGTTCTTGACGAGCAGCTGAGCCGTGCGGTCGCGAAGGACCTTGAGCACCTGCTCCTTCATCCACGCGCGCACTTCGTAGCTCTGCGCGGCGCCCGTGCCGACGAGCCCGACGACGAGCTGGGCCGGATCGACGACGCGGAAGCTGAACTCGCCGTGGACCATCGTCTCGACGGGCACGCCCGACTTCGGGTCCTCGACGTGGCCGATCGGGCCGCCGAACTTGGCGCCCGTGAACTCGCGCATCGAGACGAAGAAGACCTCGGTGATGAAGAGGCGTCCGCCGGTGAAGCTGTCGACCAGGTTCGACAGGAAGGGGATGTTCGAGGACTCGAGCGTGTGCCGGCCCGGTCCTAGCGTGCCGACCACCTTGCCGTCGCGGAAGAAGACCGCCTGCTCGTCGGCCATGACCGTGAGCTGCGCCTTCATAGGGATGGTGGGGTCCGGGTGCTTCCAGACGACGTGCGCCTTCGCATCGTCGGGACGGGCGATGATCATCTCGCCCACGCCGCGCTTGAACCAATCGACGACTCCCATGGGGTGCTTTGCTCCTTCGGTCCGGGCGGGTCGAGCCCGGCGAGGCGCACCCTACCCCAAGGCGGCGGGCGCATTCCATGGAACGTCCAGCGAGTTCGCGCGGCGGAGCGGCCCCTTCGAAACGCCACGA
The DNA here is from genome assembly GCA_016714045.1 of Planctomycetota bacterium. Lineage (GTDB taxonomy): Bacteria > Planctomycetota > UBA1135 > UBA1135 > JADJNY01. Next base: position 99,650 of record JADJNY010000008.1, read on the forward strand.
GGCGCTCGTCGCGCCTCGCGGTCTCCCGGGATCGCCCCGGGGCACGGGAACCATGCCCAGGTTGTAGTTGTCCGGTCTCCCTGGTTTGGTTGCGGGAAGTTCGGAAAAACCAACTTGGGCGGCGTCGCGCTTTGAAGGCCCCCCGCCGTTCCGGGTAGGAAGGGAGCTCCATGGGCGACGCTCCCAGTCCTTCCGAACCCGTGCCGACCCAACGCGCCGACGATGCGGGTGCGGCGGAACGGAAAGCGCAGAACGAGCGCTTCCCGTGCGCGGGTTGCGCGGCACCGATGCGCTGGGATCCCGACGCCGACGCGCTCGCCTGCGACTACTGCGGCGCCCGCGTGCCGGTGCCGCGCGGCGAGGGCCTGATCGTGGAGCGGGCGCTCGCGGACGCGGGAACCGCCGCGCGGGGGCTCGGCCTCGAGACGCGCGTCGCGGGCTGCGCGAACTGCGGCGCGCAGGTCGCCTACGACGGTCGTGCGACGGCCGTGGAGTGCGTCTTCTGCGGCTCGCCCCAGGTCCTGGAGCAGGCCTCGAACCGCAACGCGCTGCGCCCCGAATCGCTCGTGCCGCTCGACGTCGGTCGCGAGACCGTCGAGCGTTCGTTCCGTGCCTGGCTCGGCGGGCTGTGGTTCCGCCCCGACGCGCTCAAGCGCCTGCGGGACTTCCGCGCGGTGGGCGTGTACGTCCCGTTCTGGACCTTCGACGCGCGCGTCCACTCCGACTGGTCGGCCGACGCGGGCTACTACTACTACGTCCAGGTCCCGACGATGGTGATGGTCAACGGCAAGCCGCAGATGCAGATGCGGACCGAGCGGCGCGTGCGGTGGGAGCCGGCCTGGGGCGCGCGCGACGACGCCTACGACGACCTGCTCGTGCACGCCTCCCGCGGCTTGCCCGTGGGCCTCGCGAGCAAGCTCGGCACGTACGACCTCGGGAAGCTCGTGCCCTACCGGCCCGAGTACCTCGCCGGCTGGCGGGCGGAAGAGTACGCGGTCGACCTCGCGACCGGCTGGACCGCGGCGCAGGGGCGCATCGTCGCCGCGCAGGAGTCGCGCTGCTCGGGCGACGTGCCCGGGGACACGCAGCGCAACCTGCGGGTCGCGAACCGGATCTCCGACGTGCGATGGAAGCACGTGCTGCTCCCGCTCTGGTCGCTGACCTACTCGCACGGGGGCAAGCCGTACCCGGTGTTGATCCACGGTCAGACGGGCCGGGTCGTGGGGGAGGCGCCCTACTCGTGGGTCAAGATCCTGCTCTTCGTGCTCGCCGTGCTCGCCGCCGTGGGCGCGGCGCTGCTCGTGCTCGCGCTGCTGAACGCTGCCTCGTGACGCGCGTTTTTCGGCCGGTTCCAGGCCTTTGACAGCTCCGGCGCCACGGGGCTAGAGTGCCCGAGTCCCGTCGGCAAGAGCCTCGGGCGTACGCTCGGGCGAGCGCGTCTCGTCCCCGCTGCGCACGCTCGCGAACGGCTCCGAGCGCGCGGGACGTGTCTTCGCCACGTTTCGGCATGCCCCACTCGCAGGATTCGTTCGTGAGCACTCCGCCGCGCGCGGTGGCTCCGTCGGCGAACCGCGGGGACGGCAGCGGGCGTGGCTCGTCTCGTGGGAAAGGTCGAGGTCACGTCGTCCGATGAACGCAGTGCAGTCGGGCGATCGCGTCCGCATCCATTACACGGCGCGCTTTGCCGATGGCTCGGTGTTCGCGAGCTCGCGTGAGTCGGGACCGCTCGACTTCGTCGCGGGCGGGAGCGAGGTCATCGAAGGCGTCAGTCTCGCGGTCGTCGGCATGCAAGTCGGGAACCGCAAGGTCGTCGACGTTCCGCCCGAGCTCGCGTTCGGGCCGCACGACGACGAGCTCGAGCAGCGCGTCGCGCTCGCGGAGCTCCCCGAGCCCGTGCAGGTCGGGGACCAGCTCGACGTCCGTTCCGGCGAGCGCACCCTGCGCGTGTGGGTGCGCGAGGTCGTCGACGGCCAGGCCGTGTTCGACGGGAACCATCCGCTCGCCGGACAACACCTGATCTACGAGATCGAACTCGTGTCGTTCGCCTCAGGGGGATAGTTCAGGAAGGATCCGATGGTCAGCAAGCTGTACGTAGGGAACCTGCCCTACAGCTTCACGTCGCAGGAACTGCGGCAGTTGTTCGAGCCCTTCGGCGCGGTCCGGTCCGCCGACGTGGTCCTGGATCGGATGAGCGGGCGCTCGCGGGGCTTCGGCTTCGTCGAAATGGAGACGGCCGAGGGCGTGCAAGCCGCGATCGCGGGGCTGCACGAAACCGAGATCGGCGGCCGCAACTTGACGGTCAACGAGGCGCGTGAGCGCGCTCCCGGCGGCCCGGGCGGCGGCGGTCCGCGCGGCTTTGGCGGTCCGCGTCCCGCGGGGCCTCCGAGCGATCGCCGGCCGAGCAGCTCCGGTCCGCCGCGCACGGGCGGCGGCGGTTTCCACGGAGGCGGTGGCTTCCGGTCGCCGGGCAGCGGGCGCGGCGGACGCGACTGGGATCGTCCGCGGGAGCGCAACGACCGATGGGAGGACGGCGCGGAGCGCGGCCGTCGCGGCGGGCGCGACCGCGACCGGGGCGGTGACGACGAGGTCTAGCGGCCCCGCCCCGAGCACACGCAACGAAACCGCCGTCGTACTCGCGGTGGGCGACGACGACGGCGGTGTGGAGGCGCGAGGCGCGCGCTACTTGCGGACGATCTCGAGCAGCTCGACGTCGAAGATCAACGTCGCGCGCGGCGGAATCGCGCCGGGGCGGCCGCTCTCGCCGTACGCGAGGTCGTAGGGGATCACGAGCTTGCGCTTCCCGCCGACCTTCATCGAGCCGACGCCTTCCGTCCAGCCCTTGATCACCTGGTTCAGGCCAAATGTCGCGGGTTGGTTGCGGTCGACGCTCGAGTCGAACTTCTTCCCGTCGAGAGTCCAGCCGGTGTAGTGCACCTTCACCTGCGAGGTGGCGACGGGGGTGTCGCCGGTGCCTTCCTTGAGCTCGTAGTACTTGAGCCCGGACGCGGTCGTCACGGGCTTGCCGGACACGGCGTCGCCGGGGAAGGCGAACGGCGGGATCTCGACGGTGTTCTTCACTTCACCGGAGGCTCCGTCGACGGTGACGCGGTGCGCCTTGCCGTTCGCGTAGCACAGGACCTCGACCGTGCCCGTGTCGACGTTCAGTTGGGCGGAGGTCGCGATGCCGCCCGTCTTCTGCTGCGCGGCCTCGAGGGCCTTCGACAGCGAGAGCTTCTTCTCGGTGAGGGCCTTGTGCACTTCGGCCGCGTCGGGCGGGATGTTCGTGTAGTCGGTGGCGGGCGCCAGGGTCACGGCGGCGGCGCTGAGGCCGAGCGCGCCCAGAGCGGCGACGAGGAGCGTACGCATGCGATACCTGATGGAAAGGGATTCCGGACGTCGGCGGCGGAGTGCCGCTCGAGGAGCGGACAGGCTAGCGGATCCCTGGGGGCGGGACACGGGGCCCGACTGAAGATCTACGTCGCGGCCGGCCGATTCCGGCGGGATGTCGTCCTCCGAGGGGTTCGTCGCGCTCGGCCCGGTGCTCTGCGCCTGCCCGCGCTGCCGCCGCCAGTGGGACGCGACCGGTCTGGAGCCTAGGACCCGCCTGCGTTGCACGTGCGGCGAGACCTTCGTCGCGGCCGTGACCGCCGCGCGCTCACCACACGTCTTTCGCTGCGATCAATGCGGAGCGGCGCTCCCTGCCGAGGGCAGGCAGTGCAGCTACTGCAGTTCGGAGATCACGCTCGAGGAGCGCGGGCTCTCGGGCGTGTGTCCGCAGTGCAGCGCGCGGCTCACGGCGAACGCGCGCTTCTGCATGGAGTGCGGCATCGCGATCCAGGTGCAGCGGCTGACCGCCCTGAAAGAAGGCGTCGCGTGCCCACGCTGCCGCGGCGCGCTGCGCGTGCGCGAACTCGGGACCCGCAGCGCGATCGAGTGCGGGAGCTGCGCGGGACTCTGGCTCGCGCCCGCGATCTTCGAGGACCTCTGCCGCCACGCGGAGGAGGCGGGCGTCGTGGAGAGCGCGCTCGGCGGCCTGCCGGGCGCGACGGCGGCGAACTCCGCGAGCTCCCTCGCCTACATCCCGTGCCTCGCCTGCGGCGAGCTCATGCTGCGGAAGAACTTCGGCGAGAGCTCGGGGGTCGTGATCGACCTTTGCAAGCACCACGGGGTCTGGCTCGACCACCGCGAGATCGACCGCATCCTCGCCTTCGTGCGCAAAGGCGGGCTCGTGCGCGCGCGCCAGCGCGAGGTCGCGCGGCTCGACCGAGCGGCCGAGCGGCGCCGCGCGTCCGACGCGCCGCCGGTCCTCGGCGCGCCCGAGCGCGGCCTCGGCGGCGATCCGTGGGAGCGGGAGCACGACCTGCTCGACGCGCTGACGTGGCTCGGCTCCGCGGCGCTGCGCTGGTTGCGATGACCGCCTCGCGCGCGCTGCGCGGGCGCAGGCTTGCGCTCCTTCGCGGGCGACGCGCCGGCGCGGCGCGGTGGATTCTCCGCGTCCCGGAGGTCTAGACTCGGGCCGCCATGTCGACGCCTCCGTCTTCCCACCGGCACGGTCCCGCGCGACCGTGGATCCCCAAGTACGACGCCGTCCGCGCCGCCGAGCCGCGCGGTCTCGCGGGCGTGGTCTGGCGCTTCTTCGCGCGCACGGCCTGGGCGCGCGAGCACGCCTCCGCGGAGGGCGCGCGCGGAGCGTTCTGGCGCGCCGTGCGCATCGTCTACCTCGCGACGAGCGGATTCCTGCGCGACCAGTGCCTGTCGCGCGCCGCCGCGCTGACGTACATCACCGTCCTGTCGCTCGTGCCCATGTTGGGCCTGTCGTTCTCCGTGGCGAAGGGCTTCGGGTTCTACGGGAGCCTGCGCAGCGACACGATCGATCCGTTCCTCGACGACACCTTCGGTCCGCTGCCCGAGGCCGCGACGAACTTCGTCGAGCGCGCCGGTGAACGAGAAGTCGCAGGCGATCCGCGTCGCGCTCGATCAGGTGCTCGCGTTCGTCGACCGCACGGACATGTCCGCCCTCGGCTGGCTGGGCCTCGTGCTGCTCGTGTTCACCGCGATCAAGCTGCTCGCGTCGATCGAGGCGACCTTCAACGACATCTGGGGCGTGCAGCGCGCGCGATCGTGGATCCGCAAGCTCACGGACTACCTCGCGATGCTCGTCGTGACGCCGCTGTTCCTGGTGACGGCGACCGGCTTCACGGCAGCGGCGAAGACGAGCGGCTTCTTCCAGTGGCTCGCGGAGAGCGACCACGTCGGCTGGATGCTCGATCTCCTGATGCGCGCGACGCCGCTGTGCGCCTTGTGGTTGGGCTTCGGCTTCGTGTACCTCGCGCTGCCGAACACGCGCACGCGCTTCCTCTCCGCGCTGATCGGGGCGCTGGTGGGCGGCACGCTGTGGCAGGTCACGTTGCTCGTTCACCTGGAGTTCCAGGTCGGGATCGCGCGCTACAACGCCCTGTACTCGACCTTCGCGGCGCTCCCCGTCTTCCTGATGTGGGTCCACTTCTCGTGGGTCGCCGTGCTGCTCGGTGCGGAAGTGTGCAACGCGCACCAGAGCGAGCCGTCGTGTTCCTTCCCGACCGACGTCGAGGACGGCGCTCCCGCGTTCCGCGAGGTGCTCGCGCTACGTGCGGTGGGGCGCGTGGGCGAGGCCTTCCTGACCGGTGCCGCGCCGTGGACGGTCGAGCGCCTCGCACAGGATCTCGCGCTCGCGCCGCGGCCGGTCGGGGAGGTGCTCGACCTCTTGACCCAGCGCGGCGTGCTCGCTCGCGCCGTGCACGGCGGCGAGGCGACGTTCCTGCCCGCGCGGGACCTCGAACAGATCACGGTGAAAAGCGTGCTCGACGCCCTGCGCGGCGACGCGGGCTTCGATCCGCGCACGTCCCTCGCCCAGGTCGACGCGGAGGTCGGGCGCCTGCTCGAGGGCTTCGACCGCGAGCTCCTCGACTCACGGCACAACCGCACGCTGCGCCAGCTCGCCGAGTCGGCGCTGCGCGCGCGCGAACGCAGCGCATCGCGCGCGACGTCCGGCGCCGGGGAGCTCGGGGCCCCCACGCCGAACGCAGGTTCCTGACGCGGAGCGTGCTCCTCAGCGCGGGCGTGACTTCGGCTCTTCGCCAGCAGCGTCCGGTTTCGTCGGGGGGCGGCAACGGCTCGGGGAGCTCCGCGACGCACCACGTGAAAGCCGCGAGCACGCCCGCGGAGAGCTCGAAGCTCGCGCGGATGCACCGCTTCGATCGTGTCGCGCGCGCAGTGGTGCACGTCGAAGTAGCGCGCGGCGTCCGGCAGGAATTCCGCGACGTTCCAGCCCGCGGCCGCGATCGGGCTCGTGTCGGCGCCGCCGTCGCTCGCGACCAGTCGACCCGCGCCGTACGGTTCGAGGAGGCGAGCGATCGCCGCGAGCGCGTCGAACGCGGCGCCAGTCGCGTTCGTGCCGAAACCGCGCGGGGTGAAGCCGCCCCGGTCCGATTCGATCGAGAGGACGTGCCGTGCGAGGTCCGCCGCGTGCCGTGTCGCGTACGCGCGGCCACCGCGCAGGCCGTTCTCCTCGTTGGCCCAGAGCACACAGCGCACGGTCCGTCGCGGCGTCCACCCGCTCGCGCGGATCAGGCGCAGCGCCTCGAGCGCCTGCACGCAGCCGGCGCCGTCGTCGTGCGCGCCCTGTCCGACGTCCCATGCGTCGAGGTGGCCGCCGACGACGACGAACTCGTCGGGCCGTTCACGGCCGATCAGCTCCCCGACGACGTTGTGCCCCGTCGTGTCGGGCAGGGTCTCGCAGTCGAGCTCGAGTTCGAGTTCGGCGTCCGCGTGCGCGCGCAGGTGCTGCGCGAGCCGCTCGGCGCCGGCCGTGCTGATCGCGGCCGCGGGGATGCGCTCGACCCCGGCCTCGTACCGCATCGCGCCGGTGTGCGGGAAGTCGTCGAGGCGCAGCGTCATCGAACGCACGACCACGGCGACCGCGCCGAGGCGCGCGGCCTCGATCGCGCCCGAGCTACGCTGGTCGACGGCCTTCCCATAGGCATGGAACGGATCGACCTCCGCGGGGTCCATCGGCCGGTCGTAGAACACGATCTTGCCGCGAACGCGCTCGCCGAGCGCGCGCAGCTCGTCGAACGACAGCACGCGGACGACGGCACCGCGCACGCCGCCCTTCGGAGTCGCCACGCTGCCGCCGAGGGCGAGGATCGGGAGCGGCGGCGCCGTCTCGGCGCGCTGGCCCCGGAGCTCGAGCCGCGCGATGCGACCGCGGACCCAGCGCGGCACGGTGCACTCCTCGAGCCGCACGTTCGCGAATCCGTCCGCGAGCATCGTCCGCTGCGCCCACGCGACGGCGTTCTCCGCGCCGGGCGAGCCCGCGAGCCGGTGCGGGGCCACGCGACAGAGCTCTTGCAGCTTCGCGAACGCCTCGCCGCGCGCGAGCGCCGTCTCGACCAGGCGCGCAACGACCACGGTGCGCTCGGGCTGTGCCCCTTTGGAGGGCTCTTGCGCGCGCGCGACGTCCGGCAGGGCGAGCGCCAAGAGGCCGGTCGCAAGCAGGAGGAACGAGATCGGGTTCGAACGCTGGGCGGGGATCATCGTCGGGGCGGCTTTCCTGGCTGCTGGAGGCTCATCCGCAGGCGAGCGGCGCGCGGAGTCTAGCGCGGGCATTGACGGGTCGGCGTCGGTGTGCGGACAATCCATGCGGAACGACCGCTCGCCGCACCGGCGAACAACCGCGGACGAACTCTGTCCGCACTCGGAGGAATCCTCAGATGCTCACCGCTCGACTCGTCACTCGCTTCTTCGCACCGCTCGCCTGCGTCGCGCTCGCCACGCTCGGCTTCGCGCAGCAAACCTACCTGACCGCCGTCATCAACTCGGCGCAGGAGACGCCGCCCAACACGAGCACGGCGACCGGCAACGCCTGCATGATCCTCGATCAGACCGCGCACACGATCACGTTCAACATCAACTACTCGGGGCTCACGTCCGCCGAGGTCGCCGCGCACTTCCACCAGGCCCCCGCCGGCTCTGCGGGCCCGGTGATCATCGGGCTCCCGGCCGGAGCGCCGAAGATCGGGACGCTCGCGACGACACCGGCGCAGGAGGCGGCCTTCCTCGCGGGCAACGTCTACATCAACATCCACACCTCGACGTTCCCGGGCGGCGAGATCCGCGGGCAAGTGCTCCCGGGCGTCGTGCCCGCGCCCGTGCTCTTCTGCTTCGGCGACGGCGCGGGCACGCCGTGCCCGTGCGCCAACCACAGCGGGGTCGGCGCGAACGTCGGCTGCTTGAACTCCGCGGGCCTCGGCGGGAGCCTGCGCACGACGGGCTTCCAGAGTGTCGCCTGCGACAATTTGCGGCTGAACGGAACGCAGATGACGAACTCGACCGCGATCTACCTGCAAGGGACGCTGCAGGACAACGGCGGTCTCGGCACGCCGATCCAGGACGGGCTGCGCTGCGTGACGGGCAACCTCGTGCGCCTCGGCACGCTGCAGAACTCGCTCGGCGCGAGCTCCTACCCGGGCGCGGGCCAGCAGCCCGTGTCGATCCGCGGCGCGACGCTCGCGGGGACGACCTACTACTACACGACGTTCTATCGCAACGCCGCGACCGCCTTCTGCCCGCCGGGCACGGCGAACTGGACGAACGGCGTCGCGCTGACGTGGGTGCCGTGATCGAGACCGCGCGCTCGCGCGTTCGATAGAAGAGGAGGAGCCGGCGTCGAGCGCCGGCTCCTTCGTTTCCGCGGTGCTTCGGCGCGCCGCATGTGCGACCGGGCGTGCATCGGGCGCTCGAAGACGGACTCCGCACTTCGCAGAACTCCTACACAGACGCTCTTTCCTTCGCCGCGGGGCTCGTCATACTACCGAGGTAGTCGAGTGGCGGCGGACGGCGCAGGGCCGTGCGCGCCGCACCTCGGATGGGGAGGCAGCATGCGGGCGTTCCTGCTCGGTCTCGTGCTCCTCGGCGCTCCTGCACAGGACGCCGACGAGCAGTACACCTACGTCGCGGCGTTGGCGGAAAAGGGCCTGCACGAGCAAGTCGTCCGTGAGGCGCGCGAGTTCCTCCGCGCGAACCCTGCGCACGCGAAGGCCGAGCTCGCGCGCTACCGTCTCGCGTGTGCGCTCTTCGAGCTCGGTCGATCGAAGGAAGCTCAGCCCGAGTTCGCGCGCCTCGCCGATCGCGCGGGGTTCGAGTTCGCGGCCGAGGTCCAGTTCCGGCTCGCGCAATGCCACTTGGACGCAGGCGAGCGCGCCGAGGCGGAGGCGCGGCTCGCGCGCGTCCTCGCGGCGAAGAAGGACTACCTGCGCGCGCCCGCGCTCGCGCTGCTCGCGCAGTCGGAGCTCGCGCGCAAGGACCACGCGGCGGCGCTCGCGCACTTCGACGAGCTCGCGCGCGCTTCGAAGGACGCGGGCTACGCGCTCGACGCGCGCGCCGGGCGAGCGTGGTGCCTCTACCGGCTCGGGAAACCCGCCGAAGCCGCCGCCGCGGCCGAAGCCGTGCTCGCCGGCGAGGCCGCGGGCCGCGCCGGCGAGATGGCGTTCCTGCTCGGCGAGTGCCGGCTCGATCAGGGCGACGCGCGCGGCGCGCTCGCCGCGTTCCGATCCGTCGGCGCCGGCGAGTTCGCCGACGCGGCCGCGCGCGGAGAGGGCTTCGCGCTCGCGGCCGTGGGCGACCACGCCGCCGCTGCGCGCGCGTTCGGCCGCGTGGTTCGCGAGTTCTCGCAGTCCGTGCATCGCGCCGAGTGCGCGCTGCACGAGGGGATCGAGCTCCTCGCCGCGGGCGACGCGGCCGCGGCGGCGAAGGCGCTCGCGCGCGGCGAGCTCGACGCCGATCCGGACGCGCTGGGCTGGCGCGCGCGGGCGCAGGCGGCGTCCGGCGCGCGCGACGCCGCGCTCGCAACGTTGGAGCGCGCCGTCGGGCTCGCTCCCGCGGGGGAACGGCGCGACGCGCTCGCGCTGCAGCGCGCGGACCTGCTCGCGGAGCTCGGGCGCGGCGCGGAGGCGCGCGCCGACTACGCGCGCGTAGGCAGCGCGCGCGCGCTCCTCGCCGCGGCCGTGCAGGCCCTCGAAGCGCGCGAACCCGGGCAAGCCGTCGACCTCGCCGCGCGGTTGCTCGAGCGCTTCCCGGACTCCGAGCTGCGCACGGATGCGCTGCTCGCGCTCGGCGAAGGGTTGTTCGGCGCGGGCCGGCACGGCGAGGCCGCGGAAGCGTTCGCCGCCGCGCAGGAGCGTGATGCGGATGCCACGCGCAAGACCCGGGCGTGTGCGCGCGAAGCCTGGTCTCACTACCTCGCGGGCGACCTGCGCCGGGCCGCCGAGCGCTTCGATGCCGCCGCGCGCGGTCCGGCGGAGCTCGCGGAGGTCGAAGAGGCCGCGTTCATGGCGGGACGCGCGCGCGAGGACGCCGGCGAGCGCGACCTGGCGCGCGAGGCTTGGGCGCGCGCCCTCCAGCGCTTCCCGCGCGGAGCGCACGCGGACGAGGCGCGGTTGCGGTCCGCGCTCGCGGAGAGCGACGGCTCGACGGCGGCGCTGGAGGAGCTCGCGCGCGGGCTCGATCGGGGACCGCTCGCGGCGCGCGCGCGCTTCGAGCTCGCCGAGCGCCGCTCGCACGCGGGCGACGACGCCGACGCGCTCCGCGACTACCGCGCGGCGCTCGCTGCGGACCCGCAGGGACCGTTCGCGGCGCGCGCGCGGTACGGGATCGCATGGAGCGCGTTTCAGTCGAAGGACTACTCCGCGGCGGCGGCGGCGCTGCGCGAGCTCGACGTCGCGCCGTCCGTCGGCGCGGGGGAGCGTTCCCGCGCGAAGGGCACGGACGCGGGGCCGGCCGTCCCGCCCGAACTCGCCGGGGCGGCCCGCGAACTCGGGGCGTGGATCGCCCTGCGCCGCGGCGAACTCGACGTCGCGCTCGAGCGCTGGCGCGCGCTCGGCGCGGGTGCTTCCGACGAGGCGCGCTCGACGAGCCTCGTGCGCGCCCTCTGCGCCGCGCTCGCGAAGGCGAACCGCGCCGCCGACGCGCGCGCGGTCGTCGAAGCGTTCGCCGCGTCCGCGCGCACGCCTTCGGCGCGCGCGGCGGCCTCGATCGAGCGCGTGCTGCTCCTCGCCGACGGCGGCGACGCCGACGGCGCCGAGCGCGCGCTCGCGGAGGCCCGCACGGCCGCCAAGGACGATCCGCGGCTTGCGGAGGCCGCGTTCCGCATCGCGGAGGCGCGCTTCGCCGCGGGTGAGGACGCGCGCGCGATCGAGGCCTACGACGCCGCCGCCGCGAGCGCCGACGCGGGGATCGCCGCGCCCGCGCTCTACAAGGCGGGCTTCACGCGCTTGCGCGCGGGCGACGCCGCGGGCGCCGAGCGCTCGCTCGAGCGGCTCGTCGCGTCGTTCCCGCAGCACGAACTCGTGCACGAGAGCCTGTTCCTGCTCGGCGAGGCGCGCTACCGCCAGGACGACTGGCCCGCGGCCGTCGAGGCGCTCGAGCGCGTCCGGCGCGAGGCGCCGCGCCACGCCGTGCTCCCGAAGGTCCTCTTCCGCCTCGGTCTCGCGCAGGGCCGGCAGGAGCATTGGAAGGAGTGCGCGGAGACGCTGGCGGAGCTCGTGAAGCGGGCGCCGGAGTTTCCCAACCTCGCCGAGGCCGAACTGTGGCGCGGTCGCGCGCGGGGCGCCCTCGGCGACGCACGCGGCGCGCGCGCGGCGTTCGACCGCGTGCTCGCGCTCGACAAGGGGCTGCTCTCCGCGGCCGCGCACCTCGAGATCGGCCGGCTCTACTTCGATGCGGGCGACGAGGACGGTGCGCTCTCCGAATTCCTCAAGGTCGCCGTGCTGTACGCCGGCGACGACGAGGTGTGCGAGGCGCTCGTGCTCGCGGGGCAGGTGCTCGAGGCGCAGGGGAAGCCCGCGGAGGCCGCCAAGCAGTACCGCGAAGCGCGCGAGAAGCACCCGAAGGCGCGCTACGCCGCCGAAGCCGCGCGACGCCTCGCCGAGCTCACGAAGCGCTGACCGAGCCGTTCGGGCGCGCGCTCCGCGGGCGAGCGCGCGCCGCTCCACCGACACCACCCGCGCACCGAGGCGCGCGCTCGCGCGCGGACGATCCGCGCGACGAGGCCTCGAAGCCACGCGCGACCGCCACCCGTCGCGCGCACGACCCACCAAGGAGATGAACCGATGAACCCGACCCAAGTCCCCGCCGGGGACGCCATGCCTTCGCTCTGGGACCTGATCGTCAGCGGCGGCCCGCTCATGTGGCCGCTCGGAGTCTGCTCCGTCATCGCGCTCGCGTACGTCGTCGAGCGCTTCGTGCGGCTGCGCGCGAGCGCGATCGGCACGGACGGGTTTGGCGCGCGCGTCGTCGACGCGACGCGCGCGAGCGGACCCGCGGCGGGCCTTCAGCTCGCGCGGAGCGAATCGACGCCGCTCGCACGTATCCTCGCCGCGCACTTCGAGCTCGCTGCGCGCCCCGCGCCGGAGCGCGAGAAGCGCCTCGAGGACGTCGCGACGGGGGAGGTGAAGCGCCTCGCGGCCAACCTGCGTCCGTTGATGATCGTGTACATCGTCGCGCCGCTGCTCGGGCTGCTCGGCACCGTGTGGGGTCTGATCGAGGCCTTCGCGACCGTCGCCGTGAAGCAGGGCCTCGGGCGCCCCGAGTTGCTCGCGGGCGGCGTCTACCAAGCGCTCGTGACGACCGCGGCGGGGCTCTCGATCGCAATCCCGGCGGTCGTCGCGTACTACCACTTCAAGGGCCGCCTCGAGCGCTTCTCGCGGCGCGTCGAGGAGCTCTACGTCGCCATCGATCCGCTGCTCGACGGAGCGGAGGCCCGCCATGCGCATTCGTGACGACGACGCGCTCGGCGAGCCCGAGTTCAGCATGGCGCCGCTGATCGACGTCGTGTTCCAGATGCTCATCTTCTTCCTCGTGGCGACGAGCTGGGCTTCGCGCGAGCAGTCGCTCGACGTCGAGCTGCCCGAGGCCTCGACCGCCGTGGCGAAGAGCGCGCCGGCGGACGAGCTCGTCATCGACGTCCAGCGCGACGGCACGGTCGCGCTCTCCGGTCGCGTGCTGGCGCGGAGCGAACTCGGCGGCGCGCTCGTCGCGGCCGCCCGCGCGAACCCGCGCATCCCGGTGACGATCCGCGGCGACCGCTTCGTGCACCACGAGGACGTCGTCGCGGTGATGGACGCCTGCGGCCAGGCAGGACTCTCGAACCTCGCCATCGGAACCCTGGAACCCCGTTGAGGAAGCCATGTCGTCGTCGCGCGGGAAGAACTTCGTCCTCGTCGCCGCGCTGCTCGCGGCCTGCGCGTGGGTGCTCCTGCACCGCGCGCGCTCGTGGTGGGACGGCGCGGGCCGCTTCGAGGACGGCGCTGGGGCCGTGCTCGCGATCGACGATGGCAGCGTGCGCCACGCGGCGTGGGGCGCGCCCCGGCCCGTCGACGAGCTCGCCGCCGGCGTCCGCGCGCCGGTCCGCGGCGTGACGCGCGCGGCGCTCTCCCACGACGGACGTTGGGTCGTCTTCGCGGCGGGCGAGCGCGGACTCGACGCCGAGCTCTACCTCGCGGAGCGCGCGGGCGACGTGCTGCTCGACCCGCGTCCGATCCTGGCGCTGAACACGCCAGTGGACGAGTGCGCGCCGGCCTTCTCGGACGATACTCTGTGGTTCGCTTCGGACCGCGCGGGCGGCGCGGGCGGGCTCGACCTGTGGCGCGCGCGCTTTCGAGACGGCGCGTTCGAGGAGCCCGAGCGCCTGCCGGACGCGGTGCAGAGCGCGCACGACGACACGGAACCCGGTCCGAGCCGCGACGGGACCGAGCTCGCCTTCGCCACGGACCGCGACGGACGCTTCCGCGTCCTGCTCGCCGCGTCCGCGCCCGCGAGCGGCGACGGCTGGAGCGTCGCGCCGTTCGACGCGCTGGACGGCGAGGGCGTCGAGCGCGAGCCGTGCTTCGGCGCGGACGGACGCTCCGTGTGGTGCGCGATCGAGCGTGAGGGGGCCTTCGCGCTCCACCGCAGCCTGCGCGTGCGCGGCGCGTGGCGGCCAGCGGCACCGATCGACACGGAGGGAACGCTCGGCCTGGGCCGCGCGCGCGCGCCGTGCCCCGAGCCGGACGGGTTCGCGTTGTGGTGCCTGCGCGCGGAGCCGGACGGCGCGCTGCAGCTCGTCCGCGCGCCCGCGCACGAGCTCCACGAGGTGCCCGCGCGTCCCTGGACCTGGGTCGACACCGCCGTCGTCGCGTCGCTCCTCGTACTCGCGCTCGCGGCGTACCTCGCGCGGCGCTGGCCGGCGCTCGAGCTCATCTACAAGTGCCTGCTCGTGTCCGTGCTGCTACACCTCTTGCTGCTGCTGCTCTTCCAGTACTTGTTCCTGCAAGGGGGCAGCGCGGACGTGCACGAGCCGGGGCGCATCCGCGTCCGCTACGTGCCGAACGTCGAGCCGCCTTCGGCGCGCGTCGAGCGCGACGGGCGCGTCGAGCTCGACGCGCCGGACGCGGAGCCCGCGCGCGCGGAGCTCGCCGCCGACGCACCCTCGACGCCGAGCGACGCGGCGCCGCTCGTCGCGCTGCCCGAGGGCGACGCGGCGCGCGCACCCGAGCGCGCGGCGCTCGACGCGGAGCCGGGCGTCGCCGCGCCGCGCGTCGCCGTCGAGGCGGACGTCGCTTCCCAGTCGCGGCGCGGGGAGCGCGCGCCGGAGCTCGCGTTGCCCGCGACGGAGGCGACGGTGTCCGCGTCCGACGCGGCGCCGGCGCGTGCCGAGCTCGAGACCGCGCTCGGCGAGCGCGCCGCTCCGAGCGCCGAGAGCCTCGCCGTCGACGTCCCGGACTCCGCCGCACCCCGAGCGCCAGCGCGCACCGCGGCCGAGCCGGATGCGGCCGAGGCGCGGAGCGCGCCCGCGGTCGCCGTCGCGCGACCTTCGGAGCCCGGCGCCGCGCCGCGCGGCGGACCGGCGGCCGAGCTCGAGCTCGAGTTTGCGCGCAGCGCCGCGGCGGACTCCTCGGAGTCTGCTTCGCCCGCTCGCGCCGTCGTGACCGCGGCTCGCTCCGAACGCGACGCGCGGCCGCGCGCCGTGGAACGCATCGCGGAGACGCCGGGCGCGGAGGCGTCGCCGACGCCCGCGCGCGCGCCGAGCTCCGTCGTGGCGCCGAGCTCGTCGTCGTCCTCGAGCACCGTCGCCGTCGAAGCACCCGCGGAGGGCGCGGCGCGCGGTGCACCCGAGCGCGCGCAGCCCGCGCCGTCGCTCGCGCTGGACACGGGCTCGGGGTCCTTCGAGCCGGAGCGCTCGGCCACGCCGACGCGCGCGGCGTTGCCGAGGAACGAGCCCGAGCGCGGCGGCGCGGCGCCGAGCACGGCGAGTGCGCCGCTCGCGACGCGCGTCCGCGGCGCGCCGGAGAGCGCGGCGTCCGGACGCCGCGCGACGGAGGCGGCGCCGGGCGCGTCGAACTCCGACGCGCGCGTCGCGCTGGCGGCGCCGGTGGAGATGGGCGAGCGCGCGCCCCGCGGCGAGCGAGCCCCGGAACTCGAACTCGACGCGGGCGACACGGCCGGCGCGGGCGCGTCCGACGTGAGCGCGTCCGCGGGACCCGAGCGGCGCGCGCTTCCGTCACCGGACGGCCGCGCGGACGTCGGCGCGCCGACCCCGGGCGCGCTCGCGCTCGAAGCACCGCGCGGCGCCGCCGAGGGTGCGTCGCGCGCGCCGGCGCGCGCGGGCCTCACCGAGGCGGGCGCGCCGTCGACGCCGGGCGCACGCAGCGTCGCGATCGACGACGACGGCGCTCCGGCCGTCCGCGCGCCGCGCGGGGCGACGCCCACGCCCGACCTACTCGCCGACGTCGTCCCGAGCCCGGCCGTCACGCGCGGCGGCGTCGATTCGGAGCGGCCCGCGCGCGCGCAGCTCGACGCGCGCGCGCCGGAGCCGGAGTCCGCGCCGGCCCCCGCGAGCGCGCCGCTCGCGCGCGTGCCGGACGCTCCGGAGCGCGCGCCGTCCGTCGAACGACGCGCGTGGGACCACACGCCGTACGAGAACCGCAGCGCCGAGAACAAGGCGCGCGCGCTGGAGCTCCACGGCGGCGACGAGAAGACGGAGGAGGCCGTCGCGCGCGGGCTCGCGTATCTCGCGCGCGTGCAGCAGCGCGCCGGCAACTGGGGCCGCATCGACGCGCGCGACCCGAAGTACGGACAGGTCGCGGTCGGCAAGACCGGGCTCGCGCTGCTCGCGTTCCTGGGCGCGGGGCACACGCACGCGTCGAAGACGGAGCACTCCGCGACCGTCGCACGGGCGCTGGCGTGGCTCGCCTCGGTGCAGGACGCGGAGAGCGGCCACTTCGGCGCCGGCGACGCGTACTCGCACGGCATCGCGACGTATGCGCTCGCGGAGTGCCTCGCGATGACGCGCGACGACGAGCTGCGGCCGATCCTGGAGCGCGCCGTGCGTCGCATCCTCGCGGCGCAGGACACGCACAGAGATCCGCGGCTCTTCGGGGGCTGGAGCTACTACTTCGCCGACGGCCACGCCTACGACCGGTGGCCGCGCACGTCCATCACGGCGTGGCAGGTCATGGCGCTCGAGTCGGCGCGCCTCTCGGGGCTCGAGGTGCCCGACGCGGCGTTCGAGGCCGCGCGGGCGTTCCTCGCCGCAGCGCGCGACGAGGACGCGGGTGCCGTGCGCTACTCGCACGACCCCGAGCGGCTCGCGGACCGGTACTCGACGCTGCCGGCGTCGACGCCGGCGGGGATGTTCGCTCTGTCGCTGCTCGGTTCGGACCTGTCGAGCGACGAGTTCGGCGCGATGCGCCGCTTCGTGCTGCAGCGCAAGCCCGACGGCTACCGCTACGTCGACGACGACGCGTTCGTCTTCCGCGGCACGGGCAACCTGTACTTCTGGTACTACGGCACGCTCGCGATGTTCCGCGCCGGCGGAGCGAGCTGGGCGACGTGGAACGAGGGCATGAAGCGCACGCTCGTGCCCGCTCAAGCCGCGGACGGCTCGTGGGAGCCGATCGATCCCTATGCGCGGTACGCGCGCGACGACGCGCGCGACAAGAGCTACACGACGGCGCTCTGCGTGCTGTCGCTCGAGGTCTACTACCGCTACTACCTGCCGCTGCTCCGCGTGAAGTAGGAGGCGGCTGCGAAGTCCTTTCCGGGCTGTAGTTCCGCGGCGCGTTCGGCCGAGGAGGAGCGCGTGCCCGGACCGCTCGAGTTCGTCCTCGGCCTCGCGCCGGGGCTCGCGTGGATGGTCCACGTCGCGCGCAAGGACGACTGGGAGCGCGAGCCCTGGCGCATCCTCCTCGCCGTCTTCGCGCTCGGCGCGCTCTCCGCGTTCCTGATCGCCTTCCAACGCCCGCGCATCGAGGCCTTCTGGCCCGCGTTCGACGGCGAAGGCGCGCGCTGGGTCGACGCGTTCCTCGTCACGGCGCTTTCGGAGGAGCTCGCGAAGCTCGCCGCCGTCGCGCTGGGGGCCCTGTGGCCCGCCGAGTGGGACGAGCCCATGGACGGGCTCGTGTACGGCGCTGCCGCGGGCTTCGGGTTCGCGGGGATAGAGAACGCGTACTTCCTCGCGGCGGAAGGGCTCGAGTTCGGCGTGGTCGCGCGCGTCTTCACCGCGATGCTCGCGCACGCGTGCTTCACCGGGAGCGGCGCGTTCCTGCTCGGCCTCGCGCGTCTCGCCGGCGGACGGAGGGCCGCCTGGCTGGCGCTGCTCGGCGTGTGCGCGGCGGTCGTCCCGCACGGCGTCTACGACCTCTTCCTGCTCGGCACGCGGGACGAAGGCCTCGTCGCCCTGCTCGCCGTCCTGCCCGCGGCGCTCGTGGCGTTCGCGCTGCAGGTCCGTTGGGCGCGCGCGCGATCGATCGAGTACCACCCGCGCGGCGGGTGAGCGTCCGTCGCATCGCCGCGCGCGCGCCGGTATCTTCGCGCCGATGAAGCGCGTCCTCCTGATCAGCAATTCGACGCTCCACGGCAGCGGGTACCTCGACCACTGTGCCGAGGAGCTGCGCCGTTTCCTCGGCCCCGGCGTGGCGCGCATCGCGTTCGTCCCGTACGCGCTGCACGATCGCGCGGGCTACGCGGCGAAGGTCCGCGCGCGCCTCGAGCGCCTCGGCCTCGCCGTGGATTCGCTGCACGACGCGACCGATCCCCGCGCGGCGATCGCACGCGCCGAGGCCGTCTTCGTGGGCGGCGGGAACACGTTCCGGCTGCTCGACGAGCTCTACACGCAGCGCCTCCTCGATCCGATCCGCGAGCGCGTCGCCGCCGGCATGCCGTACGTCGGATCGAGCGCCGGCTCGAACGTCGCCTGTGCCTCGATCCAGACCACGAACGACATGCCGATCGTCTACCCGCCGAGCTTCGACGCGCTCCGTCTCGTGCCGTTCAACTTGAACCCGCACTACCTCGACCCGGACCCGAACTCGAAGCACATGGGGGAGACGCGCGAGCAGCGCATCGCCGAGTTCCACGAAGAGTGTCCGCGCCCGGTGCTCGGGTTGCGCGAGGGCGCGATGCTGCGCGTCGAGGGGGAGACCGCAACCCTGCTCGGCACGACGGGCGCGCGGCTCTTCTCGCGCGGGCGCCTTCCGCGCGAGTTCGTGCCGCCCGCGCGGCTCGACGAGTTGCTCGTCCCGATCGACTGACGCGCGCGGCCGCTCCTGTCGCCCTCCACGCAGGAGGGTGAGCGTTTCACCCTTCCGCGCGCCCGAAGAAGCGCTCGCGGTCGAGCGTGTCCTTGCCGATCGACTTCACCTCGTCGCGCAGGACCTCGAGCTTGGCGCCGCTGAGCACCTCGAGCGCCTTCTTGCACGTCGCCGCGACGTCCGGGGTCGGCGCGTCCTTCACGAGCGCCTCGAGCACGGACATGAAGCGCGCGTCACGGCTGATCCCCATCGCGCAGGCGGCGGCGCGGCGCTCGGACGCGGGTGCGCCCTGGAGGAGCTTCGTGAGCTCCTCCGCCGCTTCGTCGCTCCCGCCGAACGGACCGCACGCGAGGATCGCGTTGAGCCGCAGGAGCTCGTCCTTCTCCGCCTTCGTCTTCTTGAGGAGCAGGGCGCGCACGGCCTTGTCGTTCGCACCGGCGCTCCCGAGCGCGCGCAGGAGGTCCTTCTGCGCGGCTTTCTCCTTCGTGTCCGCGAGCTCCGCCTGAAGTGCCTTGATGGACTCGGGCGCGGCGAGCTGTTCGAGCGCCACGATCGTCTCGGCGGCGAGCTTCGCGTCGCTGTCGCCGAGGAACTCGGCCGCGACCTCCCACCACGAGGGCGGGGACAGGATCCCGATCGCGTGCATGAGCCGGCTGTGGCGGTTGTCGGCGCCCGCGGCGCCCGCGAGCGCTCCGCCTCCTGCACCGCCTGCTCCGCGTCCACCGCCACCGCCACCACCGCCACCACGTCCGCCCGCGCCACCGCTCTTGAGCTCGAGCAGGATGAACTCGCGCGCCTCGGGCTCGTCGCTCGTGAGGAGCCCGCGGAGCTTCTCGAGCTCCCACGCGCCGCGCCCGCTCTTCTTGAGCTCCTTGATCAGGTCGAGCACCTCCTGGCGGGTCAGCGTGCGGCCCGCGCCGCCCGGAGCGCTCTTCGGGTCGAACACGCCGCCCTGGATCAGACGGCGCGGAGCGCGAGCGCCCGCGGGCGCCGCGGCGGTCGACGCGGGATCGACGGCCTTCAGCGCGCTCGCGAAGCACCAGGCGAGCTCGCCCGCGGTCACCTCGTAGGGCACCGAGCACAGCACCTTGCCGTCCGGTGCGAGGAAGACGTGCTGCGGCGCCACGACGAAGCCGTCCGAGTCGGGCTTCAAGAGCTCCTTGCGCAGCGTCATGTCGACGCGGCGGTGATCGAGGCAGTAGAGGCCGTCGAACTTCGGACAGGCCTTGTCCGCGGCCGCGTGCTCGCCCGCGGAGGCGACCACGTTCACGGTCGACCGCGCGAGCTCGAGCACGGCTTTGTCCGTGTACACCTTCGCGAGCGTGCGCTCGTTCGCCTTCTCGCCGTCCATGTTCACGGCGACGAAGACCACCTTCTTCTCCTTCTGCGCGAGGAGCAGCGCGTCTTCGTAGCTCTTCTGCCAGGTGATGCCGCCGGCCGCGGTGGTGATGGACGTCGGGATCAGGAGGAACGCCAGGCTCAGGAGGGTGCGCATCGTGGACCTCTTCGACGATCGGTGCGGACGGGTGGAGCAGGAACCAACCCGGGTGCGCCGCCGAAGTCTCGGACGATGCGCGCGGAGTCGCGCGGTCGCAAGCTCTCGTCCAGATTCGAGCGCGGAAACGACCGGAGCGGGCCCAAGGGACCCGCTCCAGCTTCAGGCGCGCGCAAGAGCCGCGCTCGGGATCACCAGATCACGCGCATCGCGTTCGTCACGTTGAACGTGGCGGGCGGGCAGAAGGCGCTCGCCGAGTTGCGGTAGTAGACCTGGTAGCCGCGCGAGACGCCGCTGCCCGGCGTGACGCCGCCGCGAACGGAGAGCGACGCGTCGCCCGCTTGCGGGTAGCTCGCGCTCCCGGCCGGATAAGCCTTGGTGCCGAGGCGGACGAGCGTCCCGTCGATGCACCGCAGGCCGTCGCCGAACACGATCCCGGCCGTCGCGAACGTGTCGCCTTGCAGGAAGATCGCCGAGTTGCTCGCGACGTTCGGCATGCCGGACGAGGTGAGCACGAGCGTGTCGGGGTTGGGCGCGCCCGCGGCCGCGAGCTGGGCGCCCGCGGGGTTCACGGAGTTCGCGCAGCCGCGACCCGCGCTCCCACGGTTCGAGCACGGGCACGGCGTCGCGAGCGAGCCGTCGCCGCTGCAGAAGCTCGTGAGCGCGCTGCACGCGGGCGCGGCGACGAGCTGACCGAGCTGCAGGTCGTCGATCTGCCAGCCGCCGAGCTGGAGTCCGCCGTCGGACTGGAGCTCGAACCGCACGGTCACCGACGGGTTGTTGTCCGCCTGCGCGGAGATGTCCAGGACTTGCGTCGTCCAGCCCGTGTCGAGCAGGTTGCCGTTGACCGGGTTGCGCCAGACTTCGATGCCGTTGACGAGGATGCGCGCCGTGTCGAACAGCGACTCCTCGACCGTCAACCAGCGCTTGAAGATGAGCTGCACGTTCGTGCGGCCCGAGCAGTTGAAGACGGGTGACTGGAGGAAGCTGTGGATGTTCGTCTGGTAGGCGCCGTTCGACGTCCCGATCCCGAGGTCGTTGCTCCACGCGCGCGTCCCGCTGACCGCTCCGGCCGGGTCTTGCCAGAAGACCCCGAGCGACGTTCCGCTCTTGCCCGCGGGCGTGCCGCGCTGCCAGTCGTCGTTGCCGTTGCTCGTGTCGCCGACCGTGGCGTGCGTCCAGCCGGCGTCGTTCGCGTCCTCGAAGTTCGAGGTCGAGAACGCGCTCACCGCGCCGATCAGGAAGCTGCGCGAGGCGCACAAGGCCGACTTCACGTGTCCGGCCGAGTCCGTGGCCGTGACGTTGTAGGCGACGGTCGCGGGCGAGGCGACGTAGGGGATGCTGCCGGTCCAGTTCGAGCCGCTCGTGTTCGTCATGGGGACGCTGAGCGTCGGACCGCCGCCGATCGAGTACTGGAGCACGACCGACGTCAGCGTCGTGCCCTGAACCGCCGAGGCGACGACGCTGACCGGGTACGAACCCTGCTCGCACGCCGAGTCCGTGAGGACCGTCATGCCCGCGACGTCGACGAAGTAGCCCGGGAAGCCCTGAGCGCCGAAGCCCGAGCGGATCTGCACCGAGTGCGGCGTGCCGTTCGCGAGGTTCGCGTCGTCGTCGTCGAGGAGCAGCCACTGGATCTCGATCACGGACTTGATCTGCGTCTGGTTGTACGCGTTCATCCAGCCCATGAAGAGCTCGTCCGCAACGAGGTCGCCGGCCGTGTTGCCGAGCGCCGTGTTCAGCGCGGTGCGGACCTTCCACGCGGCCGCCATCCAGGGTTCACCGTCCGCGTGCACCTCGCCGGCGCAGGCCGGGCTGCAGTCGCCGCAGAACTGGCGGGTGTTGTTGCCGTTGCGGATGTCGTTGCCGTTGAGGTAGAAGTCCTCGCCGTTGATCGCGGTGTCGAAGACGTAGAGCGCGAAGACGTCCGCGTTCCCCTCGCCCATGCCGTCGCCGCCGTTGCCGGTTCCGTAGCGCACGTTCAGGCCGTGACCTTCCTCGTGCGCGATCACGGTCGAGTAGGCGGTGTTCGCACAGGTCGCGCTCTGCGCGTAGAAGTTGATGTTGCCGTCGTAGTAGGCGTTGCAGCTCGCCGCGATGTTCGCGATGCCGTTGTAGAGCGGATCCGCGGTCGCGTCGGACGGGTTGATGCGCCGCACGTAGTCCCGCACCGTCGCGACGTGCTGGAAGATGTTGGCTTGAGCGGTGACGGCGTCCGACGACGTCGGGTTCAGCGTGATCACGTTGCCGGCGCCCGGGTTCAAGGTGACGGCGAGGCTGTACGTCGCGCCGTTGCTGTCCGTCACGTGCGTGAACGAGCTGTCGAAGGTGAGCGTGGCGTTCTGGACGGTGTTCACGCCGGGGATGGTGAAGTTGCCGTTCACGTCCGCCGTCACGTTGAACGTGCCGTTCTGGAGGCGGATGTACTTCGCGGGCTGGAGCACCTCGGCGTTCGACGCGCCATCGGGGCGTGTGCCGGGGGTCGCGAAGGTGGAGACCGTGCCCGAGATGTCGAACGTGTGCACGCTCGACTCCCGCGCGAGGACGTAGCCGTTGCGCGCGTCGATCCAGTACGTGATGCCGTGGGGGACGTCACCGTGCACGTCGGCGCGGACGTCGATCTGCCAGGCGAGCGCGCCCGTGCAGAGGGCGCTCGGGTCGCTCGGCGGGAGCACGCGGACGACGAGCACGGGCTCGCTCGCGAGCGTGGCGGCGAGCCCCGCGTGCTTCGCGAAGGCCTCGCGGGCCGTGACCAGCGCCGCGTCGGCGCCGACGAGCGGTTCGAGCGCGAGCCCGCCGAGCTCGGCGAGCGCGTGGTTCTCGATCGAGAGGACCCGGCCCTGCGCGTCGAGGAGCACGTTCACCCGGCCGCCGAGGACCTCGCGACCGCCGAGCCGCTGCGCGAACTCAACGGTCCACTTGTCACCGCTGCCGATCAGACCGAGCGGCAGATGGAGCGCGCGGACGGGCTCGAGCGTCGCGACGTCGATCCCGAGCACCGGGGCCGCGTCGAGGAGTGCTGCGTGTGCGCGCGCGATCCACTCGTCGTCCGTCGCGTCGAAGCGCGGCGCGAGGCCGCGCGTGGGGCTCGCACGCCCGCCGTAGACGAGCTCGACGTCGCCCGAACCGGGCGCCGTGCGGACCATCCACGAGCTGCCGTGGACGGACTGCCACGCGGCGAGGCCCTGGGCGAGGCGCTCGGGCGCGGACACGGGGGTGGGGGTCTGGGACCAGGCCGGGGCGGCGAGGAGGGCCAGGAAGAGACTCCGGTGGATCGCTCGGTTCATGGAGAACGGGGGGGCTGCGGGACCAGGGGGGCGGCGCCTCAGGGAGGACGCCGTGAGAGGCGAGCGGTGGTGGGACGGAGCCCGCGGGAAGCCGGTTCCGGGTGCGTCCAATCTACCCGAGGAATCGACGTCGAATGCGCGAAGAGCGGGGGAGGACTCAAGACCCCGCCGGTCGGAACTCGACAGGTTGGGGGCTCCGGGAAGCGGCGTCCACGGGCTCGCGCTCCGTCCCGGACGCAGTCCCGCGTCGGTACGCAGAAACTTCCCACCCACAGCACATGACGGCAGTCCAGAGCGAGCGCGCGCCGAGCGGGCAGAAGCAACTCACGGTGGCGCAGATGCTGCACGTGATGCGCGTCGAGTTCCATCGCGCGCGATCGCAGCGCTACCCGCTCGTCTGCGCGATGCTGTCGATCGACGGCCTCGAGGCGCTCGCGGAGAGCGCCGGTTTCGGCGCGAAGCAAGCGCTCCTGGCCGCTGCGTACGACCTCTTGCGGGCGACGTGCCGCGAGCAGGCCTGCATCGGGATGGCGCTGCGTGCCGGCGAGCGGATCATGGCCGTCTTCCCGAACCTCGCGCCCACGCGCGCGAGCGACCTGGGCCGGACGCTCTGCGAACGCGCGAGCGCGGTGCAGGTTCCGACCGAGGGCGGCAACGTGACGCTCTCGCTGTCGATCGGAATGGCGCACAACCTCCTCGCCGAGACGAACTCGTCGTTCGAGGGCATCGTCGAGGTCGCCGGCCGCGCGCTCTCGATGGCGCGCGACGGCGGCGGCGGGAAGTCCTTCCTGTGGCGCGAGGCCGAAGCGGAGCTCGACCAGCTGCGCGGCGAGCTCGCCGAGCGCCGGAAGTCGTTCGAGGAGCAGCACGCGGTCCTGCAGGAAGAGGTCTCCGAGATCGGTGACCTGCAAAAGTCCGAGGTGCTCGACAAGCTCCAGGCGCTCTTTGCCGGCGTCGCGCGGACGGACGAGATCACCGCGTTGGAGAAACAGGTGCTCGCGGTCGCGGCGAAGGAGCTCTACTCGGAGCGCCAGAAGGCGATCCAGGCGACGGTCGACGAGCATCGTCGGCAGATCGACCAGCTCGAGCGCCGCATCGCGAAGCTGACCCAGATCCTCGGCGTGACGGAGTCGGAGCTGAAGCGGGTCATGGCGATGAAGTCCATCGATCCAGGCGTCGCTTCGATCTTCCGCGAGGTCCAAGGCTTGTCCGCGTCGGACGAGCAAGGCGAGACCAAGAAGGCGATGATGTCCGCGATCTTCGAAGCGAACCTGAGCTTCCAGAGACGCGCGGCGCCCGCAGCTGCATGAACCACCGCGGACGCGTCTCTGCACGTCGGCCGGGGCCACCAACGAATCGAAAGGCAACCGGAGAAGACTCGATGACGAACAAGAAGACGACCTCGCACAAGACGGAAGGCCCCACGGCCACCATGGACCCGAGCCGCGAAACCTCGAACGAAGTGAAGAAGGACCACGGCGTCCTGTACCTGGGCATCGACCTGGGTACGTCGCGCACGTCGGTCGCGTCGAGCAACGGTCAGCGCGTGACGATCAGCTCGCACGTCGGCTATCCGAAGGACGTCGTCGCGCAGAAGCTGCTCAAGAAGGACGTGCTCTTCGGCGACGAAGCCGTCGACAATCGCCCCGCCCTCGACTTCTACCGCCCGCTCGCGCACGGCGTGATCAAGGCGACGAGCAACGAGAGGAGGACGTCGAGGGCAACAGACGCGGCCGCGGACCTCATCCGCGAGATCATCCGCCTGTCGGATCCGCGCAAGGACGAGCTCGTCTACGCCGTGATCGGCGTGCCGGCGCAGGCCGCGATCCACCACAAGGACGCGATCATCAAGGCCGCGCGCGAGTCGGTGGACAGCGTGATGCTCTGCTCCGAGCCGTTCTCGGTGGCCTACGGGCTCGACATGCTCGACGACACGCTCGTGATCGACATCGGCGCCGGCACGACCGACCTCTGCCGCATGCACGGCACGATGCCCGAGGACAGCGACCAGATCACGAACACGTTCGCCGGCGACTACGTCGACAACCAGTTCTCGAAGCTGGTCAAGGAGAAGCACCCGACGGCGCAGTTCTCCGTCCAGATGCTGCGCAACATCAAGGAGCGCTACTCGTCGGTCGTCGACAACATGCAGCCCGCGATCACCGAGCTGCCGGTCAACGGCAAGCCCACGTCCTTCGATCTCACGAACGAGCTGCGCACCGCGTGCCGCTCGATCGTCGCGCCGATGGTCGAGGGGCTCGGTCAGCTCATCTCGACCTTCGACCCGGAATTCCAGGAGCGCCTGAAGAACCGCGTGCTCCTCGCGGGCGGCGGCAGCCAGATCAAGGGCCTCGACATCGCGATCGAGGAAGAGATGAAGCGGCGCCTCGGCGGCGGCAAGGTCCTCCGCATCGAGGAGCCGATGTACGGCGGCGCGAACGGCGCGCTGAAGATCGCGCACGACATGCCCGCCGAGTACTGGGAAAAGCTGAAGTGACCCGGCGCGGGCCCAGAGGCCCGCACCATCCAGTTCGATTCCGGCGAGCCGCGTCGCAAGGCGCGGCTCGTTCGTTCTCGGTGCCTGGAGAAACGAAGCGGCCCCTCGCCGAGAGGGGCCGCTTCGCATTCGTGGTGCGCGGGTGCCGGCGCGTCGCCGGCACCGCGCGACTCGATCAGGCATGCCGACGATCGAGAAGGGGAAGCGCATCCGCTGGATGCCCTGGCCGTCCGTGAAGATCTGGCCGCGGACACCGATGCCGTTCGAGTTGCCCCAGTAGCTCGTGATCAGGTTCCCGTTCGCGTCGGCCTGCACGCGCATCGCCTTCGACCACTGCGACGGGTTCTGCGGGAACATCTGGGGGTTGTACATGACGACCTGAACGTAGAAGGGCGTCGGCTCGAGCACGAGGCCGTTCGGGAGCACGTGCGAGTGCGGGACGCGGAAGCTCGGAATCGACTCGCGCGTGACGGGATACGACGTCTGCAGGCTCGCGAGGTGCGTGTCGTACAGGTGGCCGAAGATGTTGAACTGGTTCGTACCCGTCTGGAGGCCGAAGAGCTGGTGGCACTCGGCGACGAGCAGGTTGACGACGCAGGTCGACGCATTGCCGTGGTTGTCCGTGGCCGTGAACGTGATCGTGTAGTTTCCTGCGTCCGTCGGGCCGGGCGTCCAGTTCATCGTCGTGCAGATCGGGTTGCCCGAGGCCGGCAGCGGCGGCGTGAGCGTCGCGCCAGACGGCAGATTCGCGACCGTGAGCGTCACGGTGTCATTCACGTCTGTGTCCGCGGCGCAGATCGTCGTCGAGAACGGCACGCCCACGCTCGCCATCGCGTTCGTGTTGCACTGCGTGAAGTTCGGCGGCGTGTTGATGAAGTTGTAGCAGACCGTGCAGGTCGCCGACGCCGACGTGTTGAAGAGCGAGGCAACGTTGCCGCTGCCTTGGGCGATCGAGGTCCCCGCGGCCGTGACGGGCAGCGTGATCGTGCCGGGCGCGTTGGGCAGGCCGGTGAAGAGCACGAGGTCCGACAGCGGACGCGGCGAGGACGCCGAGTTGCTCGCGTTTGCAGTGATGCCGGAGTGTGTCGTTCCCGACGTTCCCCCGAAGTCGAGGACTCCATCGAACGCCGTGAACGTGTCGTTGAAGGTCGCGATCGGGATCGTGACGACGATCACAGAGAGGTCCGGGCGCGTCAGCGTGATGTCGGCCTGGAAGTTCAGGGTCACGACGGTCGGCGAGCTGTCGAGGCTCTCCGCGCGTGCCTGACCTTCGATGTGTCCGCCCAGGGTGAAGTCGATCGACACGAGCTGTCCGAGCGCCGGGTCGAACTTCGGGAACGTCATCGACTGGTTCCAGTTCGTCGCCTGCAGCGGAATGCTCGCAGTGTGACAGACCTGCTGAATCGGCGGCCCGCCTCCCGCTGCGGCGAGCGGAGCAACGCAGGCGAGCACGGCGGAGGTGAGCACGCGACGAAGGTGCGATTGGGTGCGGATCATGGGTAGAGCAGTTCCTGAGGGCTCCGAGAGGAGAGCGCGGTGGTGCAGAGCGGCCCGCGAGCGAGTTGCTCTGGCGTCGGCGCCACGCAGTCTTCCTGAGGGTCGCGCGGGTGCGACCGAATGCGCGGGCGGCCGAGGCTCCGTCAGTCTACGGGCGCAGGCCGGCTTCGAAAGAGGGCGCACGGGAGCTTCCGCACCGTAGACGGCGGCTTCTGCCCCCGCGAACGAGGCCTCGATCCTCGGCGCGACGGAGCGCTCGGGCTCAGGCCGGGACGCCCTCAGGGGGCGTCGGGGGAGCGCTCGTACGGTCCGAGGTCGACCACGGGTGCTCCCGGCACGCCGAGATCGCGGACCGTGGGGTCGTCGACCCGACGCGGGACGCCGCCGAGGTCGAGCTCCGTCCCCTCGAGCAGCGCGTCGTTGTCCCCGGCGTCGATTCCGGCCGAGCCGGCCGCGAGGCGCAGATTCCCGAGCTCGTCGTCCGCGGTGCCGTAGCGTCCGTCCGCCCCCGGCGCGGGGAGCGCGACGAAGCTCGGGAGCGCGGCGAGGTTGCCCTCGCCCGCGTACCCGCCTTCGATCGCGCAGAAGCGCGCGTCGAAGAGCCCGTCGAGTCCGACCGGCTCGTTGCCAAACGTGATCGAGTTGCGGAGCGGCGGGGTCGAGAGCTCGGACGACCCGGCGGGACCGCCGCGGACATCCGCCTGGTTCGCGACGAACGTGCAGTTGATCGTCTCGACGTCGACGAAGGCCATCGCGTACAGGCCGCCGCCCTCGTGCGCGCGGTTGCCCAGGAACAGGGAGTTCTGGACCCACCCGTGGCAGAAGAAGCTGTAGAGGATGCCGCCGCCCCAGCCCTGGTGCGTGCCGAAGGCCTCGTTGCCGATCAGGACGCAATCCGTCACGAACGGGAAGTCGCCTTCGAGGTAGAGCGCGCCGCCGCCGAGCTCGGCCCGGTTGTCGACGAAGGTCGACCGGCGCACGATCGCGTTCGCGAAGTAGGCACTGACCGCGCCGCCGACCGAGAAGGAGCCCCCGCTCGCCGAGTTGCGCTCGAAGGTGCAGTCCTCGGCGAGCGCTTCGGAGCCGAGGATGTAGAGCCCGCCCGCCTCCCACGCGGCATTCTCGCGGAACGTGGAACGCCACACGGTGCCCGAGCAGCCCTCGATGAAGTAGACGCCCGCGCCGAACGACGCCTGGTTGCGCTCGAACTCGCAGTCGACGACGAGCGGCGCACCGCCGACGGCCCAGACGCCGCCGCCGCCGCTCCCGCCGCCGCCGCCCGCTCCGCCGTCGAGCAGCGTGCCGGCCTCGTTGTGCGTGAAGAAGGAGCTCTCGATCACCGGCATCGACTGGTCGCAGTAGATCCCGCCGCCGCCGACCTGCGCGGAGTTGGCCTCGAAGCGGCAGTCGACCACCTGCGTCGTGCTCTCGGGCGCGACGTAGAGCCCGCCGCCCTGGAGCGCGCGGTTCCCGCGGAAGACGCAGTCTTGGAGCAGCGGCGCGTCGTGGCTGCGGCTGTACGCGCCGCCGCCCTGCTGCGCCGCGACGTTGTCCTCGAACAGGCAGCCGACGGCGAGCGTCTCCGTGTGGTGGTGGATGTAGAGGCCGGCGCCGAGGATCTCCGCGCGGTTCTGGCGGAAGATGCAGTCCTCGAAGACGGTCTCGACGCCGTGGTCGTTCGCGGCGCCGTGGTTCAGCGACAGGTTGTCCTCGAATGTGCAGCGCACGATGCGCGGCGAGGCGTTGAACACATCGAGGCCGCTGCCCTGGTCCCGGCTGTCGGGGGACGGGCCCTTGCCCGGCCCGTTCGCGTGCCCGCCGCGGATCGTGACGTCCTCGAGCGTGCCGGACCCTTCCGGGTCGAACGCGACGACGACGTGGTACGCGTTTTCGTCACGACCGGCGAAGTCCGGACCGTCGTCGCCCGCGAGGTCGCCGGAGAGGACGGTCCCGCCGACCGCGCCGAGCGTTCGTCCCGTGCTTCGGCCCGGCCGCTCGGCGAGCGACGTCTCGTGACCCGCGAAGCCGCCCCGGACCGTGACGCCGCGCTTCAGGCGAAAGCGTGCGTCGCGCGGATCTACCGGCGCGGCGGGGACGTTCGGGACGTAGGTGCCCGCGGCGACCCAGATCTCGTCGCCCTCGACCGCGGCGTCGATCGCGGCCTGGAGGTCGCCGCTCGCGTCGTCCCAGGAGGCGCCGGTGCGGTTCCCGGCTCCGCCGGGGACCACGAAGAGTCTTCCGCTCGCGCCGCCACCACCGCCGCCAGAGCAGCCCGAGAGCCCCAGGACGAGCAGGAAAACGGCGGTTTCGAAGGCGTGCGGGCCGGTGCGGAGCATGGGGCGGCGGTCCTGGCGGATGCGGAGGAGGACGCCCCAGTCTACCCGGTCGGAGGCAACGGGCCGCGCTCGGTGCGCCGCGTTGGAGCTTGCCCGCCTGCATGGTCGAGCGCGTGCCCGAGGCGTGACGTCGGTCGCGGGGAGCGGCGCGCGACGCGGTCGGTGCGCGCCACCACGCACCGAAATCGAGCGCTTCGACGCACGCGGAGCGCGCATCGTTCGACGCCGCGCCGCCGGTGTGCACCGCGCGAGCCCGGAGCGAGGGCCCGTTTTTCCCGAGGAAAACCCTGATTTCTCAGGGCGTGCGTGTTGATCGTGCAGGACGGGTCTGCTAAACCCGCGCTCGCGCCACGGGTACGAAACCACTCGAACCCCCAACCACATCCACGTCCACATGGCCAAGAAAACCAACACGAAGGCCGCCAAGGCCGCTCCCAAGCCCAAGAAGCTCTCGCCGGCCGCGAAGCCGCGCTCCAAGGGCGAGTTCTTCAGCATCGTCGCCGACCAGGTCGATCTGCCCCGCAAGCAGATCGCTCAGGTCTTCGACGCGATGGGCAAGATCATCGCCGCGGACCTCTCGAAGAGCGGCCCGGGCATCCTCAACGTCGCCGGCCTGATGAAGGTCATGGTGAAGCGCATGCCCGCCACGAAGGCGCGCAAGGGCATCAACCCGTTCACGAAGCAGGAAGTCATGTTCAAGGCGAAGCCTGCTCGCAACGTGATCAAGATCCGTCCTCTCAAGGCCCTCAAGTCGATGGTCTGAGCGCGAAGGACGCGCGCGCCTGCGCACGAGCGCGCGCCGCGTGTCCCTTCCGTTCGCCGCGCCGCGACGACGTCGTCGCTCAGCGCTGGGACGTTCACGCCGATCCCGGTTCGCGCTCCGCGCGAATCGGGATCGCGCGTTTCGTGCGGCGTTCGCGGCCCGCGCGAGTCGAACTCGGCGCGAAGGAGCTCTCGCGCACGCGCACGGCGGAGTCCGCGAGCGGAGCCGCGCGCGAGGAGGACCGCGTCCGCGAGCGTTCGTGGACCCGCGCCCGCGAGTGCGCATGGTCGCGCGAGCGCGTGCCCGAAGCGCGCGCTTCCTGCTTGACGCGCCGGGGTCGACGCGGTTTGTTGCTCGCACGCGGGTCGTGCGCCCGCGCCCCAACACGAACAGGAGTAACCCCATGTCCAAGGGACGCGACGTCAAGAAAGACACGAAGAAGCCGAAGCTCTCGATCCAGGAGAAGCAGGCGAAGAAGAAGGAAAAGCAGGCCAAGAAGGGCCAGTCCTGATCCGCCCTCCATCCGAGAAGCTCGGACACCCGACGCGGGAGGCGCTCGTGACGAGCGCCTCCCGCGTTCGCGTTCCGGGGACACGCCGCGCTTGCGGGACACGCCGCGCTTGCGCCACGGAGCGCGCGCGTGGATCCTCTGCGCACCGCGCGCGGCGCGGACACCGCGCATGAACCTCCTCCTCGCTCTCGGCGTCCTCTCCCCGCACGTCGCGTCGTCCACCCCAGCGTTCGCTCCGGAGCGCACGACGTCCAACTCGAAGCCCGCCGCGTTCGCGCAGGATCCGCCGGCGCCCGCCGCGCCGAGCGCGCGCGAACTCTTCCTCAAGAACTGCGCGCAGTGCCACGGTGAGACCGGCGACGGCAACGGCGTGCAGAAGCTCGACAAGCCCGCGCGCAGCTTCAAGGACGGCGGGTTCAGCTACGGCAACACGCCGGAAGCGCTGCTCCGCACGATCACGTTCGGCATCCCGGGCACGCCGATGCCGAGTTTCGCGTCCGCGCTCAGCGAGACGCAGCGCAAGGAGCTCGCGGCGTACGTGATCACGCTGGGCCCCGAGGTCGTGAAGGTCGACGCGAGCGAGACGCGCCTCGTCGTGAAGGACGCGCCGCTCTTCGTGCGCGGCAAGCTGCCGCCGATCGTCGACGGCGCGAAGGAGACGGTGCGCGGGCTCCTCGTCGGCACGCCCGACGGCTTCACGTTCGAGTACGACGTCGAGGACGTGCGCCTGCTCGGCGTGCGCCAAGGCGACTTCGTCGAGCGCCGCGACTGGGGCGGACGCGGCGGCGACGCGCTCCTGCCGCTCGGCAAGCTCGTCCTCCGCACCGACGCACCTTCGATCGTGGCCGCGTTCGCGTGGAATCCGCCCGTTGAGTCCAGTCACTCGGTCGGTGTCGCCCGAAGCCGGTTTCTGGGCTCGCGTCTTGAGGGCTCGGTGCCGCACTTGACCTATCGAATCGAGCAGGACGGGACATGGCGCGACGAACGCGATCGGAAGGCCCCGCCCCAGCGAATCGCGCTCGCCGTCGACGCCGACGAGTCCATTTGCGCGATCGCGAACCCGCTCGGCACCGGGTTCCGCCGTGAGGTGGACCTCGAACTCGCCGCGGAAAGCGCCACTGCGGACGGTGAGCTCGAGTGGACCGTCCTCCAGGTTCCGCAACTCGAGAAGGTCGCGGGCGACATCCGATGGGCCGTGGTCCGGCTGCAGGATGGACGGCACCTGATCGTGAACCTCTCCCGCGCCGATGGTCGCGGCATCGGCGTCGGCATGACGAACGTCGTCGTACCCGAGATCCCCGTCGTTCGCGGCAAGCGTCAGCACGTGGTCGTCGACATGTACCTGCTCTCGGAGTGGTCGCCGGAGATCCGCGCGGCCTGGACGAAGGAACTCGCCCGATGATCGCTCCGCTCCTCCTGTCTGCGCTCGCGCTCGCGCAAGGCGCCCCCGTCCTCACCGAGAACGACGCGTACACAGTCGACTACCTCCGTCCGCCCGAGGGTGCCCTCGTCGAGGTCGGCGGGATGGACTTCCTCCCCGACGGTCGACTCGCAGTCAGCACGCGCCGCGGGCAGGTGTGGCTCGTCGAAAACCCGCTCGCGCCCGATCCGAAGGACGCGCGCTTCACGCTCTTCGCGGAAGGCCTGCAAGAAGGCCTCGGTCTCTCCGTCGTCGACGGTCGCATCGTCGTCGTGCAGCGCGGCGAGCTCTCGATGCTCCTCGACCACGACAAGGACGGCCGCGCGGACGAAGTGCGCTGCGTCACGAGCGGCTGGGGCCTCTCCGGCAACTACCACGAGTTCGCGTACGGGCTCGCGCTCGACGACCAGTTCAACGCGTACGTCTCGCTCAACGTCGGCTTCTGGGACCCGAAGTGGTGGCACGGCAAGTCGAAGGCGCCGTGGCGCGGCTGGGTCGTGCAGGTGACACCCGACGGACGCGTGCTGCCGTTCGCGAGCGGTTTCCGCTCGCCGTGCGGCCTGTCGATGTCGCCGGAGAAGGAGCTCTGGGTGACGGACAACCAGGGCGACTGGATGCCCGTCGGGCCCGTCTACCAGGTGAAGAAGGGCCGCTTCCACGGCCATCCCGCGTCGCTCGCGTGGACGGAGGCCTATCGCGCGACGAACACGGAGCCCAGCGACACCGTGCCGCCCGACGTCGAGCGCGCGTCGCCCGCGTTGTGGCTCCCGTACAAGTGGTCGCGCTCCGCCGGCAACGTCGTGTGGGATCAGACCGGCGGCCAGTTCGGCCCGTTCGGCGGACAGATGTTCGTCACGGAGCTCACGAACGGCATGGTGCTGCGCGCGTCGCTCGAGCGCGTGCGCGGCGAGTGGCAAGGCGCCGTCTTCCTCTTCCGTCAGCGCATCGGCTCGACCGTGCGCGGGCTGTTTGCGCCGGACGGCACGCTCTTCTGCGGCATGACGAACCGCGGCTGGGGCGGCCTTTCGCCGTCGAGCGGCGTCGCGCGCGTCCGTCACACGGGTCGCGTGCCGTTCGAGGTGCGCGACGTGCGGCTCCTGCAGGACGGCTTCGAGCTCACGTTCACGCGTCCGTGGAAGCGCGGCTTCGCGCCCGCGACGACGAACGCCGCGCTGACGCAGTACCACTACGACTGGTGGTGGCAGTACGGCTCGCCCGAGCGCGACACGCAGGCGCTCGAGCTCCTCCGCGTCGAGCCCGGCGCGGACCGCACGAAGCTCGTCCTGCGCGTGAAGGACCTGCGCGCGGGCGAGATGGTGCGCTGCGTGCTCAGCGGGTTCGTCGCCGAGGACGGCTCGCCGCTCCTGCACGACGAGTTCGCCTACACGTTGAACCAACTCCCCGAAGGGCCGCTCGCGACGACGAAGATCGCGCGCCTCGTCCCGCCGCCTGCCGGGCGCGAGACGAAGGACGAGGGCTGGCTGCGCCTGTGCTACCGCGACGCCTTCGAGCGCTGGAACCAACAGGGTTGGCGTCTATGCGACGTCGACCTCGACCTCGCGGCGCCCGAGAAGCTCGCGATCTGGGACGGCAAGGGCGCCCTCGTGAACGACGGCAAGGACGCGACCGACTTCACCAGCAAGGAGCGTTTTGGCGACGGCGTCTACGCCGCGAAGTTCTTCCTGCCCGCGGGCGGCGAGGCGCAGATGTGGATCGCGGGTCGCTACGGCGTGCGCTGCGCCGCGCCCGCGGTGCGCGACAACGCGCGCGCGAACCGCTGCGGCTCCGTGATCGCGCCCAGTGGCGTCGCGCTCGCGACCCCGGCGCTCGACGCGTGGAAGGGTCCGGGGCAGTGGCACGAGTTCGAGGTCACGTTCCGCGCGCCGCGCTTCGACGCGGCGGGCAAGAAGACGGAGAACGCGCGCATCGAGAAGCTTCGCGTCGACGAGATCGACGTGCTCGCCGACGTCGAGCTGTCGGGCCCGTCCGTGGGTGCGCCCCTCGCGAACGAGCCCGAGCGCGCGCGCGGCCCGTACGTGCTGCGCGGTCTGGGGACGATCGCGCTCGGCGGCGTGCGCGTGAAGCCCGTCGTCGAGCCGCGCGCCGCGGACGGCTGGACGCCGCTTTATGACGGCGAGGACCTCGAAGGCTGGACCGCGACCGGCGCCGCGCAGTGGAAGGTCGACGAGGACGGCGTGCTCACGGGCAGCGGCGCGCGCGGTGTCCTGTGGACGACGCGCGACGACTTCACGAACTGCGAGGTCGTCCTGCGCGCGAAGATCTCCGAGGGCGGGAACGGCGCCGTCTGGCTGCGCGGCGGCGCTCCTGCGAGCGGGAGCGACGCGCCGCAGGGCTACGCCGCCGCGATCAACAGCTCGTACCCCGATCCGCAGTACACGGGGAGTTTCCTCGGGCTCGCCGCGCTCGGCACGCAGCTCGTCGGCGCGGACACGTGGTTCGAGTACCGCCTCGCCTGCACGGACGAGGCCGAGGGCGTGCGCTTGAAGAGCTGGATCAACGGCGTGCTCTTCAACGACGTGCTCGACCGCACGCGCGCGGTCGCGAAGGGCCGCATCGGGCTCGAACAGCACCACGAGGGCTCCGTGGTCGAGGTGCGCTCGATCGCGGTGCGCGAGCTCGCGCCGTCCGGGAAGTGACGCGCGCCGCGCGCGCTCAACGCGGCGGTGCGAGGCTCTTCGGGAGCTCGGGCGCCGGTCGCGCGGCGGGCGTCGTCGGCGCGCGTCCGATCGCGACGAGCCCCTGGCGCGCGCGCTCCGCGAGCTCCGTGCCCGCGCCGTCGCGCACGACGCGCTCGAACTCGACCTGCGCTCGATCGACGAGCCCCTGGCGCGCGAGCGCGACGGCGAGGTTCAGGCGGGCGCCGAGCTCGTGCTCGTCGAGCGCGAGCGCGCGCTCGTACGCGACGGCCGCCGCCGCGTCGTCCTTGCGCGCCATCCGCGCCACGCCGAGGTTGAACCAGCACGGCGCGCAATCGGGGTCGAGCTCGGTGGCGCGCGCGTGCTCGACCTCGGCCTCGGCGGCGCGGCCGAGCGCGAGCAGCGCGTTCCCCGCGAGCATCCGCGCGCCCGCGAGCCGCGGCTCGAGCTCGGACGCACGCGCCAGCGCATCGAGCGCGTCCGCGTGCCGGCCGAGGTCGATCAGCACGCTGCCGCGGTTCAGGTGCGCTTTCGCGGACCCGGGCTCGCGCGCGACGGCCTCGTCGAAGCACGCGAGCGCCTCGCCGCCGCGTCCCGTGTTCTGCAGCGCGATGCCGAGGTTGAGCGCGAGCCCCGGACGTTCGGGGTGGTGCTCGCGGCCCGCGCGCCCCATTGCGATCGCCTCGTCGAAGCGTCCCGCGCGGTTGAGCCCGTCGACGAGGTTCTCCCACGCCATCCACGCGCCCGGGTTCCGCGCGACGGTCGCGCGCCACAGGGTCTCGGCGTCGCGGAAGTCGCGCGCGTGGCGCGCGGACGTGAACGCGAGCGCGCCGAGCCCCACGAGCGCCGCCGCGTAGAGCGCCGCGCGTCCGCCGGGTGCCGCGCGGCGGGCGAGGAGCGCGCCGCCCGCCGCCGCGAGCACGATCGGCCCGAGCCCGGCGAGGTACTGGAAGTGGTCCGCGACGAACGAGTAGCGGAACGGGATCGCGTCGAAGAAACCGAGCGCGGGGACGAGCGTGCCCGCGAAGAAGAGGAAGCCCGCGGCGATCGCGCGGCGCGCGGACCCGGTCCTGCCGGCGACGAGCGCGAGGCCGCCCGCGAGCACGGCGAACGCGAGGAGCTCCCACGGCGCGCGCGTCTCCACGAGCCAGCGCGGCGGGACGAAGACGCGGTCCCAGAAGGTCGCGAGCTGCAGCAGGTAGAACCACAGGTCCTTGCCCGCGACGACGAGGCGCGAGAGGAGTCCTTGGAGGTCGCTCGGGTGGGCCGCGGTCCCCGCGCCGCCGACCGCGTGCTCGAGGAACGGCGTCAACGCCGCGAAGCCCGCGGAGAGCAGGAACGGGAGCACGACCCACGGCGCGCGCGCGAGCCAGCTGCGGCCGCCCTCGCGCGCCCACGTCACGAGCAGGATCGCCGGCACGAGCGTGCACGTGACGGTCTTCGAGAGCACGGCGGCGACCGCGAGCAACGCGAACGCGGCCCACGCACCGTACCGGCGCTCGCCGCGCGCGAGCCCCGCGTCGAAACGCGTCCACGCGAGCCACGCGGCGAAGTAGAAACAGGCCGACAGCGTGTTCTTCTGCTCGGAGATCCACGCGACGCTCTCGACCTGCAGCGGATGGAGGGCCCACAGGGCGCCCGCGAGCCACGCGCCCGGGACGCGCAGGCGCAGCAGGAGCCGCACGAGCAAGAGCGCCGCGCCCGCGTGGAGCGCGAGGTTGACGACGTGGTAGCCGAGCGGCGCGTCGCCGAATAGCCGGTGCTCGATCCAGAACAGCGTGTGGACGAGCGGGTAGTACTGCTGCGCCGCCGCGGGCTCCGTCCAGATGCGCGCGAGCCCGTCGAGGCCGCGCAAGGCGGGCGGCGTGACGTGCCCGTCGTCGTCCCAGACGAAGCCCGCCGAGAAGACCGGCGCGTGCGCTAGGGCGAGGAGGAGCACGAGGACCAGCCCGAGCGCGAGCGCGCGCGCCGTCGAGTGCCCGTCCCTGGCTTCGTCGCGAAGCACGGTCTTCCGATCGGGCGCGGGGGCCGCAGGCGTTCCCATGCGGCGATCCTCGCTCGCGCGCGGCGCGAAGTCACGCGCCGAAGAACGTGTCGACGGACGCGCGTCCGGCGGGCGCGGAGGTACGCGAGGAGCGTGGTGCGCGGAGACTTGCGTGGAGCGCACCGAGGGGCGTGCGCCGAGGGACGTGCGGCAGGGGACGCGCTCCGACCCGCGGCGCGAAACGCGCTCCCCGCGCCCCTCGGCCCGTGCGCCGCCCGGAGTGCGTATGGCACACTCCGGCCCATGACGAGCCAAGAGACGGTGCCGGGACGGACGTGGAGCCTCGGCGACGAGCTCGTGCTCGAAATCGAATCGCTCTGCTCGGGCGGCGAAGGGCTCGGGCGCGTGGACGGCCTCGCGGTGTTCGTGCCTTACGCGGCGCCTGGCGATTCCGCGCGCGTGCGCGTCGAGCGCGTCGAGAAGCGCTTCCTGCGCGCGCGTATCGTCGAGCTCGTGTCGCCCTCGTCCGTTCGCCGCGCGCCGCGTTGCGCGCACTTCGGGACGTGCGGGGGCTGCGCGTGGCAGCACGTCGAGTACGCGGCGCAGCGCGCGGCGAAGGGGGAGATCGTGCGCGAGGCGCTCCAACGCGTCGGCGGCATCGCGTGGGAGCGCGCGATCGAGGTGCTCTACGCCGGGGAATGGGGCTGGCGCGCGCGCGCCGAGCTCCACGCGGGCGTGCTCCCGTCCGGCGAGCGCGTGCTCGGCTTCCGCGCGGCGAACTCGCGCGGGATCGTGGCGCTCGAGGAGTGTCCCGTGCTGCTCCCCGCGGCCGAGGAGCGCATCGCGCGCTACCGCGCGGCGCGGCGCGTCGAACCCGCGAGCGGGCGAAAGGCGTCGCGCGCGCGCGGGGCCAAGCCGACGAGCGCGGGCAAGGGGAAGGCCGGCTCGAAGGAGGAGCGCATCTTCCTCGGTGTCGGCGACGACGGACGGACCGTGCTCGCGGGCGGGCAGCCCGCGTCCGGCGCGGACGAGGACCCGGTCGTCGAGCAGACGTTCCTCGGGTCCACCTACGGGTTCGCCGCGGACGGCTTCTTCCAGGCGCACCGCGCGCTGGCGCCGACGCTCGTCGAGCGCGCGCTCGGCGACGCGCAGGGCGCGCTCGCGTTCGACCTGTACGCTGGCGCGGGGCTCTTCACGCTGCCGCTCGCGCGGCGTTTCTCCCGCGTCGTCGCGGTCGAGAGCGCGAAGGCTTCGGTCGCCCTGGGCCGCGAGAACGCGCGGCGGAACCGCCTCGAGAACGCGCGCTTCGAGCACGACGACGTCGAGCCCTGGTTGACGCGCACGGAGCGCGCGCGCCCGGACTTCGTGCTCCTCGACCCGCCGCGTTCGGGCGCGGGATCCGCGGTCGTGGGGGCGCTCACGGCCCTCGGACCCAAGCGCATCGCGTACGTGTCGTGCGACCCGGCGACGCTCGCGCGCGACCTGCGCGTGTTCGTCGAGGGCGGGTACGCGCTCACGGACGTGGTCGCGCTCGACCTCTTTCCGCAGACGCCGCACGTCGAGTGCGTCGCGCACCTCGTTCGACTGGCGTGAGCGCGCGCCGGTCCACGGCGGTCACGCGAGCAGCTTCCGCACGACCTCGCCCTCGACGTCCGTCAGGCGGAAGTCGCGGCCCTGCGAACGGTACGTGAGGCGCGTGTGCTCGAAGCCGAGCAGGTGGAGCAGCGTGGCGTTCAAGTCGTGCACCGTCACCGGGTCCTCGACGACGCGGTAGCCGAGCTCGTCCGTCGCGCCGAGCCGGAGGCCGCGCTTCACGCCCGCGCCCGCGAAGAGCATCGTGAACGCGTGCGGGTGGTGGTCGCGCCCGAGGAACTTCGAGCCGTCGCGCTCCTCGTTCATCGGAGTGCGGCCGAACTCGCCGCCCCAGACGACGAGCGTGTCGTCGAGCAGTCCCCGCTCCCCGAGGTCGCGGATCAGCGCCGCGGTCGCCTGGTCCGTCTCGCGGCAGCGCTGCGGCAGCGACGTCACGAGGTCGTCGTGCGTACCCGTGCCGTGGCTGTCCCAGCCCCAGTGGTAGAGCTGCACGAAGCGCACGCCGCGCTCGACGAGGCGTCGCGCGAGCAGGCAGTTGTTCGCGAAGCTCACCTTGCCGGGCTCCGCGCCGTACGCGACGCGCACGGCCTCGGGCTCGCTCGCGAGGTCCGCGAGCTCCGGCACGGACGCCTGCATGCGGTACGCGAGCTCGTACTGCGCGATGCGCGTGTCGATCTCGGGGTCGGGCGCGCGCTCCGCGGCGCGGCGGTTCAGCTCGGCGAGCGCGTCGAGCGTGCGGCGGCGCGCGGCGCGGTCCATGCCGGAGGGATCGTCGAGGAAGAGCACGGGCTCGCCCTCGGACCGCAACCGCACGCCCTGGTGCACGGTCGGCAGGAAGCCCGCGCCGTACACGGACGCGCCCGCGTCGGGCCCGAACTGTCCGGAGAGCAGCACGACGAACGCAGGGAGGTCGGCGTTCATCGTCCCGAGGCCGTAGGACGCCCACGCGCCGAGGCTCGGCCGTCCACTGCGCGCGTGGCCCGTGTGGAGGAAGAGCTGCGCCGGCGCGTGGTTGAACTCGCGCGTCTGCATCGAGCGCACGACCGTGAGCTCGTCCGCGATGCTCGCGATGTGCGGGAGCAGCTCGCTGAACTCGTGACCGCTCGCGCCGTGCCGTGCGAAGCGGTACGGCGACGCGAGGACGCGCGGCGTGCCCTTGATGAACGCGAAGCGCTCGCCTTGCGTGAAGCTCGCGGGGATCGGCTTGCCGGCGAGGTCCGCGAGCGCGGGCTTCGGGTCGAACAGGTCGAGTTGCGAGGGCGCGCCCGCCATGTGCAGATGGATCACGCGCTTCACGCGCGGCGGGAAGTGCGGGCCCGGCGGCGCGGCGCGGCCCGGTTCGGAGCGGCCCTCTTCGGCGCTGGCGGCGCCGCGCGCGCCCGGTGCGAGCGACGCGAGCGCCAGGGCCCCGAGGCCGAGCCCGCTCGCGCCGAGGAACGCGCGGCGCGTCAGCGCGGCGTGCAACTCCGCGCAGCGAGGATCGTCGTGTCCGCCGTCGTGCCGCATCGTCAGTGCCTCGTGATCGTCTCGTCCAGGTTGAGGAGCACGTTCGCGACGCGCATCCACGCGGCGCGCTCGGCGTCGTGAGCGCCGGGGGGCGCGCCCGGTTCGGCGGGCGGCGGGCGCAGGTCCGCGCGCTCGCTCGCGAGCAGCCGCTGCAGCACCGCGAGCTCGGCGTCGTCCGGCGCGCGCGCGGTGCACGCGCGGAAGCCGAAGCGCAGGCGCTCCACGTCACTCGCGGCGCTCGCGCGGCGCATCCGCTCGCCGAGCGCGTCGGCGCACTCCACGAACGCCGGGTCGTTCAGGAGCGCGAGCGCCTGCAGCGGCGTGTTCGTGCGCGCGCGGCGCGTGCACGCGAGCTCGCGGCTCGGCGCGTCGAACGCGACGAACGTCGCGTAGGGGGACGAGCGCTTCCAGAACGTGTAGAGGCCGCGCCGGTACCGATCGGGGCCCGTGTCGGCGCGCCACGTGTCGCTCGAGTAGACGGGCGCCCACACGCCGTCCGGTTGCGGCGGCATCACGCTCGGCCCGCCGACCTTCTGCACGAGCAGGCCGCTCGCCGCGAGCGCGACGTCGCGCACGGTCTCCGCGTCGAGCCGGTACTTCGCGCCCCGCGCGAGGAGCCGGTTGTCGGGATCGAGATCGAAGTCGCCGGGACGCACGCCGGACGCGGCGCGCCACGTCGCGGAGGACGTGATGAGCGCGTGGAGGTGGCGGAAGCTCCAGCCGTGCTCCACGAAGTCGAGCGCGAGCCAGTCGAGCAGTTCGGGGTGCGTCGGCGGCTCGCCGCGCGTGCCGAAATCGTCGCTCGTCGCGACGAGCCCGCGTCCGAAGACCCGCTCCCACACGCGGTTCACGGCGACGCGCGCCGTCAACGGGTTCGCGGGGTCGACGAGCCAACGCGCGAGGTCGAGGCGCGTCCGGCGCCGTTTCGACGGGTCGGACGCGAGCGGGGGGAGCGCCGCGGGCACGTCCGGCGCGACCGGCTCGCCGAGCGTCAGGAACCCGCCGCGCAGGTGCAGGCGGGTGTCGCGCGGCTCGGCGCGCTCTTCCATCACGGGCGCGCGCAGGATCCGCGCGCGCAGCGCCTTTTCGCTCTCCTCGAGCCGCAGCGCCTCGCTCTGCAGCTCGCCGTAGCGCGCGGACACGGACGCACGCCAGAAGTCCCGCGACGCGCGCGGCGTCCTCGGGCTTCTGCCCTTCGCGCGGCGCGCGGAGCACGGCGACGAGCTCCTCCGGCACGCGCTCCTTCACGCGCCGGTCGCATTGGAACCAGAGCTGGCCCGGACCGCTCGAGTTGACGACGAGGACGCGCAGCTCGTGCGTTCCGGCCGCGAGCTCGCGTTCGACGCGCGCTTGCGCGGGGAGGCGGCCGGGCCACTCGTCGCTCTGCGCGACGAGCTCTCCGTCGAGCCACGCGCGGAAGCCGTCGTCGCCGCCGAACGAGAGGCGCACGCGCATCGGCGCGTCGCACACGAGGCTCCTGCGCGCGAGGTGGGCGAAGCGCTCCCCCGGGAGCTCGATCGCGCGGCCGTCGCGCCACTCCGGGCGGGGCGTGAACCGCGGCTCGTCCGCGCCGCCCGGCGCGGTCGCGTACGTGCCCATCAGGCCCGCGGGCGTCGACGCGACGGGGACGGGCTCCGCGCTCTCCCACGGCGTCGCGCGCGGCGTGGCGGTGCGCTCGGCGGCGACCGCGTCGTCGGAGACCGCGACGCGCATGCGGCCGAGCAAGTGCTGCGCGTTCGGCGTCGACTGGTCGAGGCGCACGACGAGGCGCGCGCCGGGTTCGAGCTCGACGGGCGTTGCGAACGCGAACCACGCGCGGCGGTCCTCGTGGCGGTTCTGCCCTTCGCCGGACCATCCCGTCCGCGGGTCGCCGTCGAGCGCGTCCGTCGCGGGGAAATCGCCGCCGTCGTGTTGCTCGTGATCGGCCTCGACCGTCGTGATCGCGACCGGGCGCGGCGGCGCGTCCCCGCGGACGACCTCGACCGCGAGCTCGCCGAGCACGAAGTTGCCGTTCGGCGCGCGCCCGGGGCCCTTGCGGGGCAAGGAGGGATCCGCGAGGACCTCGAGGCGCAGCGCCCGCACCGCGCGGCGGCGGTCGATCGCGAAGACGAGCTCGTACGCCTCGCGCTCGGGCGGCGCGCCGCTCGCGAGCACGGAGCCGTCCTGGAGCACCGCGAGCCGGCTCGTGCCCGTCGCGCGCACACGCTCGGGGCGCAGCACGTCCCACGTCGCGGGCGGCGGGAGCGACGCGCGCATCGCGTCCTCCCACGCGCGCTGTTCGCCCTCGAGCTCCGCGGGGCCGCGCGCGAGGCGCTCGGCGACGGCCGCGCGGCGTCGCGCGAGGTCGCCGAGCTCGCGCTCTTCGTCGGGCGTCGGCAGGTCGAGGAGCGGCTTCAGCTCGTTCCCGGTGTCCGTCGTCTGGTCGAAGAAGGCGTAGAGGCGGAAGTAGTCGCGATGGGAGAATGGATCGTACTTGTGGTCGTGGCACTGCGCGCAGGCGAGCGTGCTCGCGAGCCACACGCTCGCCGTCGTGTTCACGCGGTCGACCACGGCGGCGTAGCGGAACTCCTCGGGATCCGTCCCGCCTTCCTGGTTCACCAGCGAGTTGCGATGGAACCCGCTCGCGAGCTTCTGCGCGCGCGTCGCGTTCGGCAGGAGATCGCCCGCGAGCTGCTCGAGCGTGAACTGGTCAAAGCCCTGGTC
Source organism: Planctomycetota bacterium (assembly GCA_016714045.1). Classification (GTDB taxonomy): domain Bacteria; phylum Planctomycetota; class UBA1135; order UBA1135; genus JADJNY01. Next base: position 142,504 of record JADJNY010000008.1, read on the forward strand.
GCGCGCGAACGCGGCGATCAGCTCGTCGCGCCACGGCCACGCGACGCGTCGGTCGTCCTTCTCGTAGCCGTTCGTGTCGGCGTAGCGCGCGAGGTCGAGCCACGCGCGCGCCTGGTGCTCGGCGTGCGCGGGTGAGGCGAGGAGGCGTTCGGCGAGCCGGTCGAGCGCGTCGGGCGCGTGCTCGCCGAGCGCCGCGTCGAGCTCGGCGGGGGACGGCGGCAGGCCCGTGAGGTCGAGGAACAGGCGGCGCACGAGCTGGTCGCGCGGGGCCTCGGGCGCGGGGGCCAGGCCCTCGCGCTCGAGGCGCGCGAGCACGAAGCGATCGATCGGGTTGCGACACCACGCCGCATCCTTCACGGCGGGGAGCTCGGGCCGCGTCGGTGCGAGGTAGGCCCAGTGCGGCTTTCGCTCCGCTTCGGCGGGCCACGGTGCGCCGGCCGCGATCCACGCCGCGAGGCGTTCCTGCGCTTCGGCCGCGAGCGGCGCCGCCTTCTGCGGCATGCGCTCGTCGGCGTCGGTCGAGCGGAGGCGCCGGAGGAGCTCGCTCTCTTCGGGCTTGCCGGGCACGATCACGGGCTCGGCGCGCTCGACGAGCGCCGCGCGCGAATCGAGGCGTAGCCCGCCCTTCGCCTCCTCGGGGCCGTGGCACGCGAGGCAGTGCGCGCGGAAGACGCCGCGGACGTCGCGCTCGAAGTCCCAAACCGCGGCCGACGACGGGGCTTGCGCCGCGGCTCGGCCAGCGAGGACGAGGAACGCGAAGAGGAGCGAGGACGGGGGGCCGTAGGGCACGGATCGCGGGGCGCGGTGCGAAGGCACGGACGCGGGGCGCGCGAGGATAGCTCGCGCGCCGGGGCGGGGGTACCGGACTCCGCGGGGGAGCGGGCGGCCCGCATCGTCCGCCGCGGGGCCCGGTCCTTCGCGACCGATGGAGCGTGCGTCAAGCTGGAGAGCCCGTGCGGCCCGTGTCCGCGCTCGCGCGCCTCGGCTACACTCGACCTCGTCCCCGGGCCTCGGAAAAGGAGTTCGACCCATGCACCGATCGATCAGGCGTCTTCCGTCCGTCTTCGCGTCCTGCCTTGCGCTTGCCGGCGCGCTCTCCGCGCAGGGTTCCGACAACTGCGCGACCCCCACGGTGATCAGCGGCACAGGCAACTTCGCGTTCAACTCCACCGCCGCGACGACGGGCACGCAGGGCCAGGGCGAAGCGCTCTGCGACTTCTTCGGCTCCACGGCGATCGACCACGACGTGTGGTTCACCTGGACCGCGCCCTCGACCGGCTTCGCCTACCTCTCGTTGTGCGCCGGGACGTCGTCCTCCTTCGACACGAAGGTCGCCGTCTACCCGGGCACCGCGTGCCCCGCGAACGGCTCGTCGCTCGCGTGCAACGACGACGCGTGCAACTTCATCTCGGAGGTCGGCTTCAACTGCACGGCCGGGAGCTCGTACGTGCTCCAGATCGGCGCGTTCCCCGGTTCGGGCGGCGCCTCAGGCAGCTTCAGCCTGACGGTCGGCGCCGCGCCGCCGCCGACGCCGCCGTGCACGAGCACGGGCCCCGACGTCATCGTGGGCGAGCTGATCGACACGCTGAACGCGAGCCCGCTCGGCGGCGTCGACGCGCTCGCGATCGGTACGTACTCGTGCAACATCGGCAACACGCAGCTGAACTGGATCTCGAGCAACGCGAACCACCCGGTGATCGCGCAGAACCTGTACCGCTACAAGATCGTCGCGGGCGCGGGACGCTTCGAACAGGTCGGGATGAGCTGGCTCAAGCACGGCTTCACCGCGCTGCAAGACTCGCTCTGCTGCCCGACGTGCACGTCCTCGGGGACCGGCTCGCGCCTCGGCATCGGCTGCGCGGACCCGTACACCGCGGGCCTCAACGGCGCGCAGGGCGGTCTCGGCCCGCACTGGCAGGTCGACGCGCAGACGGGGATCTTCACGTACCCGCCGGCTAACCCCGCGTGGGCGGGCAGCGTCGCGCGCCGCCTCCAGGTCGCGGTCGCCGACTGTGAGGTCACCGGCGCGCCGGGCGCTGCGCGCTACTTCGGCGAAGGTCAGTACGTGACGCGCGACGACGCGCTCGCGGGCAACCAGAACAACAACTCGTCGTGGCGCGAGATGTTCCTGACGAGCCCCGCGGCCGGCAACTTCGACTTCAACCTGACGGGCCCCACGTTCCGCGCGCAGTCCGCGATCGAGGCGTGGCCGCAGATCGAGAGCGGCGTGACCCTGAACACGGTCACGGCCACGGGCAAGATCCTCGTTGGCTCGAAGGCGACGAACCTCGGCGGCGGCCAGTGGCACTACGAGTACGCCGTCTACAACATGAACTCGAGCCGCAACGTCGGGTCGTTCTCCGTGCCGGTGCCCGCGGGCACGGTCGTGTCGAACATCGGCTTCCGCGACGTCGCCTACCACGACGGCGACGGCAACGGCAGCGTCAACTACAGCGGCGTCGACTGGGTCGGCGCGGTCTCGGGCGGCGCGATCACGTGGGCTTGCGAGACGCAGGCCGTCAACAACAACGCGAACGCGATCCGCTGGGGCACGACCTACAACTTCCGCTTCGACGCGAACGTCGCGCCGACGAGCGGGAGCCTCACGCTCGGCCTCTGGACGCCCGGTACGCCCTCGACGATCGCGACGACCGGCGACGTCCCCGGCGCGGGCACGTTCCTCGCTTACTGCGCGGGCGACGGCGTCGACCCGCTCGTCACCACGCCGTGCCCGTGCGGGAACGTCGGCGCGGCGGGCAACGGCTGCGCGAGCTCGTTCAACGCGAGCGGCGCGCACCTCTCCGCGCACGGCGCGGTCGCGACGGACGACGTCGTGCTCGACGGTTCGGGCATGAACCCGACCGGCAACTGCATCTTCCTCAAGGGCGACCTGAACGTCCCGGGCGGCCTCGTGTTCGGCGACGGCCTGCGCTGCCTCGACGGCAACCTGATCCGTCTGCGCACGAAGGCGCTCGCGGGCGGCGCCGCGAGCTTCCCCGATTCGGCGGACACGATCACGCTGTCCGCGCGCGGCGGGACGCCGGTGGCCTCGGGGTTGACGGGCTACTACACCGTCTACTACCGCAACGCGTCGGCCGGCTTCTGCCCGCCCGAGACGTTCAACGCCGCGAACGGCTTCCGCGTCACCTGGTGACCGGCGACGAGGCGCGTTTCGCGTCTCCGCTCTCTTCCCGAGCGGCCGGCCTCGTCCGAGGCCGGCCGCTTCTCTGGGTGGAGCGCCGCACCGCACTCCTCGGCCTCCTCAGCATGTACCGAATCGACCGACTGCGATCGCTCTGGTTGCTCCTCGTCGCCGCCCCGGCGGCGGGCGCAACTCTCGGTCGTCTCCGTCACGCCGCCGCCGGGCGCGTCGAACGTCGCTCCTCGAACGAGCTTCGCGATCCAGTTCGACCGGCCCGTCGACCCCGCGAGCCTCGCCACACCGGGAGCGGCGTGCGAGCTCGCGGGCGGGTTCACGGGCGCCGTTCCAGCCACGTGGACGCTCGAAAACGGCGGGCTCGTCCTGCGCTGCACGCCGTCGCGCGCGTTCGCGGCGGGGGAGCCGGTGCACCTCGCGCTGCGTCGGCCGCTCGCGGCGCTCGACGGCTCGCTCGTGCGCCGTCCGGGCTGGATCGCGGGTTTCCGCGTCGCGGCGGAGCCCGCGGCGATGGACTTCACGCTGGTGCAGGACTCCGACGTGCGCGACCAGCCCGGCGTCCTCGTGCGCATCTACGGCGCGAACCTCTGCGACCTCGACGGCGACGGCGCGATCGACCTGCCGGTGATCTGCGAGAACTCGGACGACGTGCGCGTGCTGCTCAACCGCGCCGACGGCACGGGTCGCATGGAGCCGTGGATCGCGCCGCCGTTCCCCGTGCTCGCGACGCCGAGCCCGAACGAGTCGTGCGACCTCGACGGCGACGGGAACACCGACCTCGTCGTCGCCAACGTCGGCGGGAACGCGGTGTCGATCGCGTACGGCAACGGCGACGGCACGTTCCGCGGCCGCACGGACCTCCCCGTCGGGCTCGGGCCGCGCGGGCTCGCCGTGCTCGACGTCGACGCGGACGGCGACCTCGACCTTGTGACGGCGAACGTGCTCTCCGACGACCTCTCGCTCGTGCGCAACTTGGGCGGCGGAGCGTTCGCGCCGGCCGCGAGCTTCGAGGGCGGCGGCTCGGGCGAGGAAGCGCTTGCGGCGGGAGACATGGACGAGGACGGGATCCTCGACCTCGTCGTCGGCGCGCGGCTCTCGCAGCGCGTGATCGTGCTGCACGGACAAGGGAACGGGGCGTTCATGCCGGTCTCGTCGACGTTCGGCGGCGGCCTCGCGTGGCAGATCACGCTCGGCGACGTGAACGGCGACCGCCACCTCGACGTCACGGTCGCGAACTCGACCTCGCACACGGCGGGCGTCCTGCTCGGGAACGGCGCGGGCGGTCTCGGCGCCGCGCAGGTGTTCCCGCTGCCCCCGTTCGTCACCGCGAGCGACCTCGGCGATCTCGACGGCGACGGCGACCTCGACTGGGTGCTCTCGTGCCACGCGGGCGGGATCTGGCGGCTCTTCGCGAACGACGGGCTCGGCGGGTTCTCCTTCGTGCGCGACTTCGTGGCGACGTCGAACCCGGCGTGCGCCGCGCTCGCGGACCTCGACGAGGACCGCGACCTCGACCTCGTGCTGCTCGACGAGATCGCCGACCGCGTGCAGATCCTGCGCAACGGCGCCGAGCCCGTGACGCGCGCCTGCGCCGGCGATGGCGTCGCGGCGGACTGTCCGTGTGGCAACGCGGGGGCGCCGGGCCGGGGCTGCGCGCACTCGAGTTCGTCCGCCGGTGCCGCGTTGAGCACGTCGGGTAGCGTTGCAGTCGACACGGCGCAGCTCGCGGCGAGCGGTCTGCCGGCGAGCGCGCTCGTGCTGTTCCTCGCCGGCGACGCGTACGCGCCGCCCGCTCCCTTCGGCGACGGCCTCCTCTGCGCGAGCGGCGCGCTGCGGCGCTTCGGACGGCAGAACGCGCAGTCGGGGAGCGCTTCGTTCCCGACGCCTGGCTCCGTCGCGCTGTCGACGGCCAGCGCGACCGCGCCGGGCAGCGGCGAGCTGCGCGTCTATCAGGCGTACTACCGCAACGCCGCGGCGTTCTGCACGAGCGCCACGTTCAACGCGACGAACGCGCTCGTGGTGCTGTGGTGAGCGCACGCACTCAGTGAGCGGGGAACGAGCCCTCGGAGGCGCTCACGCGTGCACGCCCGGCGCTTCGTGGCCGGTCGCCTCGACCCACTTCGAGTAGTCCGAGTGGAACACGAGCGGCTTCCCGTCGTTCTTCGCGCCGCCCGACAGGTCGAGCACCTTGTTCGCGAGCCCCTTCAGGAACGCGCGGTCGTGCGAGACGAAGAGCAGCGTGCCCTCGAACGCGGAGAGCGTCTTCACCAGCATTTCCTTCGTCACCAAGTCGAGGTGGTTCGTCGGCTCGTCGAGCACGAGGAAATTCGGCGGGTCGAACAGCATCAGCGCGAGCACGAGGCGCGAGCGCTCGCCGCCCGACAGGCTCGCGACGCGCTTGTCGATCTCGTCGGTCGAGAACTGGAACGCGCCGAGCAGGTTGCGCTTCACGGAGATGTTGGCGGTGGGGAAGCGGTTGTCGATCTCCTCCCACACGGACTTCGCGGGGTCGAGGATCTCCAGCGCCGACTGCGCGAAGTACCCGAGCTTGAGCGACGCGCCGAGGCGCACCGTCCCCGCGTCGGGTTTCGACACGCCCGCGACGAGCTTGAGCAGCGTGCTCTTGCCCGCGCCGTTGACGCCCATCACGCACCAGCGCTCGCCGCGCTTCACCTCGAAATCGAAGCCGTCGTAGATCGCGCGCGTGCCGTAGCGCTTCGAGAGCCCCGCGATCGTCACGACGTCGTTGCCCGAGCGCGGCGGCGGACGGAACTCGAAGGGCACGAGCTCGCGCTTCTTCGGCGGCTCGAGCTTCTCGATCTTGTCGAGCTTCTTCACGCGCGACTGCACCTGCGCGGCCTTCGCGGCGTGGCGCTCGAAGCGCTCGATGAAGCGCTCTTCCTTCTTCAGCATCGCCTGCTGGCGGACGAACGCGGCCTCCTGCTGCGCGGCGCGCTGCTTCTGCTCGCGCTCGTAGAAGTCGTAGTTGCCGCCGTAGGAGACGAGCTCGCCCTCGTCGATCTCGACGACGCGCGACACGACGCGGTTCATGAAGTCGCGGTCGTGGCACGTCATCAGCACGGCGGCCGGCGAGTCCTTGATGAACTGCTCGAGCCACAGGATCGACTCGATGTCCAGGTGGTTCGTCGGCTCGTCGAGCAGGAGCGCGTCGCACTCGCCGATCAGCACCTTCGCCATCGCGACGCGCATCTTCCAACCGCCCGAGAGCGCGCCGACGTCGCCGTCGATCTGTTCGGGATGGAAGCCGAGCCCGTCGAGCACCGTGCGCGCGCGCGCCTCGAGCTCGTAGCCGCCGAGCTTCTGGTACTCCTCCTGCACCTCGCCGAAGCGCGCGAGCAGCTTGTCGTAGTCGACGTCGGGCGGCGGTTCCGCGAGGTGGTGCTGGAGCTCCTCGAGCTCGTGGTGCAGCGCACCCGCGCGCCCGCTGCCCGCGATCGCCTCGTCGAGCACGCTGCGTCCCTGCATGTCGCCCGCGTCCTGCTTGAAGTAACCGAGGCGCAGCGTCTTCGGCAGGTTGACGTCGCCCTCGTCCGGCGTCTCCTCGCCCGCGATCATCCGGAAGAGCGTGCTCTTGCCAGAGCCGTTGGGACCGACGAGACCGACCTTTTCGCCCGGGTCGAGCTGGAAGGAGGCCTCGACCAGCAGGAGCTGGCGGCCGTAGTGCTTCGAGATGCGGGAGAGGGCGATCATCCCCGCGACGATACGCGATTCCGCCGCGCGGGCCAATTGCGCGTCCGCCGGAACGCGGGGCGCGCGGCCGCCGGAACGAGCGCCACGCGGCAGGGGATTCGTGCCGGGCGCGCCGGTAGACTGCGCGGCAGGAGCCCCGCACATGTACGAGATCACGCTGACCGTCCACTCCCTCCTCCGCCTGGCCGCGCTCGTGCTCGTCGGGATCGCGTTCCTGCGCGCGGCACAGGGCGCGTTTGCGGGCCGCATGTTCACGAACGGCGACCGCCAAGCGGCGCTCGTGGCGACGATCGCGCTCGATCTCCAGCTACTCGTGGGGCTCATCCTGCACTTCGCGCTGAGCCCGGTCACGCAGAACGCGATGTCGAACATGGGCGCGGCGATGAAGGACCCGGAGCTGCGCCGTTGGACGGTCGAGCACCCGACGCTGATGCTCGTTGCGATCGTCGTCGTGCATGTCGGTTCCGCGCTGCGTAAGCGCTGCGAGAGCGACGGCCTGCGGCATCGGTGGTCCGCGATCACGCTCGGCGCGGCGCTCGCGCTGATCCTGATCGGCATGCCGTGGCCGGGCGGAGAGAACGCGCGGCCGTTCGTGCGGTTCTGATCCGCCCGAGCGCGGTGCCGGCGAGGCCGGCTCGCGCGCTCGGATCCCTAGCGCGCCGCCGCCGCGTTCATCGCCTGGTTGCGCGCGTGGTCGGTGTAGTTCGCGGGGTTGCTCATGCCCGTCGTGTGGCACCACCCCGTGACGTGGCCCATCGAGTGCGCGCCGGGGAGCTGGCCGCGCACCTGCTCGACCGTGCCGTCCTCGGGGTCGGAGAGGAAAAGGCTCGTGAGGAAGTTGCACGCCGAGCCCGAGTTCGACGTCGTCCAGTACCACACCTGGTCGCGCGCCCACGTCGGGATCCCCGCGAGCCACGTCGCCGAGCCCGAAGGCGTCATGTCGCTGTTCACGCCGCACGCGAACGAACCGAGCGACGCGAGCGGCGTCCCCTGGTACGGCGTCGCGACGCTCTGGATCCGGCGCGGGCCGGTCGAGGCGTCGAGCGGTGAGTGGTAGTACGTGAGGAGGTGCAGCGCCGCGCACCCGCCCTGGCTGTGCGCGACGACGCCGAACGAGCCGAGGTTCGCCTGCGCCCCGCGCTGCACGAGGAGCTGCGCGAACTGGTCGTGGCTGCGGTTCTGGTTCGGGTCGAGGAACTCGAGCTTGGGCGCGGTGAAGTCGGCCGCGGGCCAGATCGAGCCCGACGAGCAGTAGCCGTGCACGAGCATCAGCGCGGGCGCGGTCGGCGCGTACGTGCCGGGCGTGTGCGGACCGGCGTTCGCCGGGCCCGGCGCGAGCAGCGTCGACGGCCCCGTCAGCATGTCGGGCGCGATCGTGACTGCGGGTGCGCCTGCGCGCGGCGCGAGCGCGGGGAGCGCGAGCGGCAGCGCGTCGAGCCTGTCGAACACGACCTCCGTGTCCGGGTCCTGCACGCGCACGGCGCGCAACTCGAACGGCGCGGAGGCACCGGCGAGTTCGATCCAGCGGCGGTCGAGCGCGAGCGCGAGCTCGGCCCGGTCGCCGCGCGCGCGCGGCGCGACCTGGCGCGAGAGCCAGCACAGGGGCGCCCACTCGCCGCGCGTGTCGGTGCCCCAGACCTCGGCGGATACGTGCAGGCGCCGCGCGGAGTCCATCCCGTCGAGCAGGAACGCGCCGAGCGCGAGCTCGATGCGGAGCTCGTCCTCGATGCGCGCGTCGACGCTCCCGTCGAGCACGGCGCGGCGCTCGAGCACCGGGAACGCGAGCTGGACGGTGCGCGCGAACGGCGCGCCGGTCGCGAGCTCGCCCTCGAACTCGACGCGCGCGCGGAGCTCACCCGACAGGCCGCGCGGCAGCGGCGCGCCGAACAATCCGTCGTTCTCGGCGCCGTCCGCGTGCGCTCCGTCGTCGGCGAGCGCGAGCTCGAGTGCGCCGCGGGGCGTGTCGAGCACGACGCGGGCGCGTCCGACGGTCGCGCGCGGGCCGGCGGCGTCGAAGCGTGCGTGGATCGCGATCGGTTCGTCGGCGACGAGGACAGGCGTCGAGACCCACGCGGCGAGGCGCGGTGCGCCGCTCGTGCGCGCGCACAACCAGCCGGGCTCCGGAACGCGGCCGGCTGGGGCCGTCACGCGCACCGCGAGGCGTCCAGCGGACGCGAAGGGTGCGTCGTAGCGCGCGACCGCGTGGCCGGGCAGCTCCGACCCGGGATCCTGCACGGCGCGCGTCGCGCGCACGACGTCGGTGAACGGTCGCCACGCGCCGTCCGTGTCGCGCGCATCGAGCGTCCACGCGCCCGCGTCGATCGAGAGCAGGGCGACCGCGAGCGCGCCGTCCGCGTCGAGCGCGAGCTCGTGCTCCGCGACCCACGCGCCGTCGCGCCGGCGTTCGAAGCGGAGCGGGTGCACGCTCGCCGCCGAGCGCGTGGCCGTGCTCTCGGGCGCGGGGAGCCGCACGACGCCCCCGTGGACGTCCGCGGGCGGTGCCGCCACCTGGCGCGGTGACTGGGCAGCGGCGGCGGTGGCGAAGAAGGTCGCGACGAGGGCGACGCGCGTGGACCTGAAGTGGAGCTGCATGGCGGTACCGTCCCGTCGAGCCTACCGCGCCCCGGCGCGGGGGCGGCGCGCCGCTACGAACTTCTCCGGCCGATCCGCGGCGCGCGCGGGTCTTCCCCGCGCGCGACCATCGGGTATCGTGCGCCCGGTTTCCCGCGCACGACTCCGCGAGCGAGCCGCGCGACGGACCGGTCCCGAAAGCCCCCCCCGCACCATGGACGAGTCGCTGCCCCCCAGTCCGAGAGCCGTCGCAACCTCCTCCTCCTCGGCGCCGCCGCCGGCCTGCTCGGCGCCTGCGCGAGCACGAACGGCGCGCGCACGTTCCCCGCGCCGCGCCGCACGCGCGTGCGCAAACCGCCGCGCGACGGCGAGGCGATCAAGATGGGGGTGATCGGCATCGGCGCGCCGTCGACGCCCGCGATGGGCTTCGGGCACTGCCAGCGCATCTGCCAGCTCGCGAAGGACGGCCACGAGAAGGTCGAGATCGTCGCGATCGCCGACGTCGCGAAGCCGTACCTCGCGCGCGGCGTCGAACACTGCTCGAAGGAGCAGGGGATCGGGGTGCAGGGTTACGCGGACTACCGTGAGCTCCTCGCGCGCAACGACCTGCACGGCGTCTTGATCGCGACGCCGGAGCACTGGCACGCGCCGATGGCGATCGATGCGCTCCAACAAGGCCTCGACGTCTACGTCGAGAAGCCGATGACGTACGACCTCGACGACGCGCTCCTCTTGCGCGCCGCGGTCCATGCGAACCCCGAGCAGGTGTTCCAGTGCGGGACGCAGTTCCTGCAGCACGCGAAGTACGCGAAGGCGAAAGAGCTGATCGCGAAGGGCGCCATCGGCAAGCCCGTGTTCTCGCAGACGTCCTACTGCCGCAACTCGAAGGACGGCGAGTGGCTGTACGGGATCGACAAGGACCTCGTGCCCGACGTGAACGTCGACTGGCGCGCCTGGTGCGGCCCGAAGGGCTGGCACGAGTGGAAGCCCGAGGTGTTCTTCCGCTGGCGCCGCTTCCGCAAGTGGTCGTCGGGCATCGTCGGCGACCTGCTCGTTCACGTCACGACGCCGCTCGTGTGGGCGCTCGACGTCGGCTGGCCGGTGCGCGTCGTCGCGAACGGCGGGCACTACGTCGACAAGGCGATGGAGAACCACGACCAGGTGCTCCTGACGGTCGAGTTCGAAAAGGGCCACACGATGATCATCGCGGGCTCGACCTCGAACGAGACCGGGCTCGAGATCCTCGTGCGCGGCCACGAGGCGAACCTCTACCTCGGCGGTGACGCGTGCGTGCTGCGGCCCGAACGCATCTTCGGCGAGAACCGCGAGGAAGAGACCTTCCCCTCCGCGCCGTTCCCCGCCGGCGTCGGTGACCAGGACGCGCACCGTCTGCACTGGATGAAGTGCATCCGAACGCGCGAGAAGGCGCTCGGCGACGTCGACACGGCCGCGAAGGTGATGGTGATCGTCGACCTCGCGACGCGCTCGATGTGGAGCGGCCGCGGGTACACGTTCGACCCCGCGACGCTGCGCGCCGAGCGCGCGTGAGCCCGATGCTCCCGCGCTTCGCCGCCGCGGCGATGGGGACGCGCTTCGAGGTCGTCGTCGACGACGAGGACCTCGTCCGCGCCCGTTCGGCGGCGGAGGCGGCGTTCGAGCGGGTCCACGAGTGCGACGCGCGGCTCTCCGCGTTCCGGACGGACTCGCTCGTCGCGCGCGCGAACCGCGGCGCGTTCGAGCGGCCGGTGGTGCTCGACGCCGAGACGTACGAGCTCCTCGAGCGGTGTCGCGGCTTCGCGCGCTCGACGCGCGGCGCGTTCGACGTCGCGGTCGGAGGCTGGATGCGCGCGCGCGGGCACCACGCCGAGCTCGAGCGCGTCGACGCGCGTCTGGGCGCCGGGTTCGCGCTCGACGGTGCGACGCGTTCGGTGCGCTTCCTCACGCCCGACACGCGCCTCGACCTCGGCGCGATCGGCAAGGGAGGCGCTCGCGCGCGCGGCGGAGGCGTTGCGCGACGCGGGCGTCGAGCGCGCGCTCCTGCACGGCGGGACGAGCAGCGTGCTGGCGCTCGGAGGCTGGCGCGTGGCGCTCGGGCCGGGGCCGGACGCCGCGGTCGTCGAGCTCGCGGATGCGTCGCTCTCCGTTTCGTCGACGAGCGCACGCGCCGCGCACGGCCGCGGTCACCTCGTCGACCCGCGCGACGGCTCAGCCCTCGCGGTGGGTCGCACGTGCGCCGTGATCGCGCCCTCGCCGCTCGCGGCGGAGGCCTGGTCGACCGCGCTGCTCGTCCTCGACGCGCGCGGAGCGTTCGAGGCCGCGCACGCCGAGGCGCAGGCGATCGACGTCGTCGAGCGCGCCGCGCACGCCGTGCACGCCGTGCACGCCGCGCACGCCGCGGGACCGCTGCATGCAGCCGCGCGCGCCCCCGCGCTCCTGCACACCGCACTCCGGCACACCGCACTCCGGCACACCGCACTCCGGCACACCGCACTCCTCGACGCGCTCCGCGCCGACGGTGCGAGCGCGCGCCTCGCCGACGACACCGGCGCGCACGCGCCGCGCTTCCTCGGCGATCCTGCTCCCTTCTTCCACGACGTCCCCGCCCTCCACGCACGATGACGCCCCACGATCGACGCGAGTTCCTCGCCCTCGGCGCCGCCGGCTTCGCCGCGGCCTTCCTCGAGCCCGACCCCGCGCTCGTCTTCCCGCGTCCTGCCACCGGCCTCGCGCCGCTCGACGTCGCCGTGATCGGCGCGGGGCGCCAGGGCCGCGCGATCCTCGGCGAGCTTGCGACGGTCGAGGGCGCGCGCGTCGTCGCGGTGTGCGACGTCGACGAGGGCCGCCGCAGCGCCGCCGAGAAGCGCGCGAGCGGCGCGAAGGCGTACGCGAGCCACGCGGAGCTCCTCGCGAAGGAGCCCTCCGTCGCCGCGGTCGTCGTCGCGACGCCGACGCACCTGCACAAGGCGATCGTGCTCGATGCGCTCGCCGCGGGGAAGCACGTGTTCGTCGAAGCGCCGCTCGCGAGCACGTTCGAGGACCTCGAGGCGATGAGCGCCGCCGTGAAGGGCGCGAAGACCGTCGTCGCCGCGGGCTACCAGGGCCGCGCGAACCCGGTCTACCTCCTCGCGCGCTCGTTCCACAAGGCAGGTGCGCTGCGCGAGCTCGCGCTGCTCCACGCGCAGAACCACAAGAAGAGCGCGTGGCGCACGCCCGGCTCGACACCGGAGCGCGAGCGGGAGCTCAACTGGCACCTCGACCCCGCGCTTTCGCTCGGCCTCGAGGGCGAGTTCGGCGCGCACCAGCTCGACGTCTTCCACTGGTTCACCGGGCGCCATCCGGTGTCCGTGCGCGGCGCGGGTTCGCTGCGCCTCTTCAAGGACGGCCGCGCGATGCCGGACACGGTGCGCCTCGAGCTCACGTTCGACGACGGGCTCGCCGCGACGTGGTCGGGGACGCTCGGGAACTCGTTGCGCGGCCGACGCGAGACGATCGCGGGGGAGATGGCCGCGTTCGAGCTCGCGTGGACGCACGGGTGGATGTTCAAGGAGGCCGACGCGCCGACCGCGGGTTGGGAGGTCTACGCGAACCGCCAGCCGTTCCACACCGAGCAGGGGATCACGCTGATCGCCGACGCGACGAAGCTCGCCGCGCAGGGCAAGCTGCAGGAGGGCGTCGGTTTGCCGTACACGTCGCTGTGGTACTCGCTCGCGGACTTCGTGAAGGCGGCGGCGTCGAACGGGAAGCCCGCGTGCTCGTTCTCGGACGGCGCGCGCACGACGGCGGTCGCGATCCTCGCGCACGCGGCGGTCGCGTCGGGGGCCGCGCAGGTGATCGACCCCCAGCGGCTCGAGGCGCTGTGACCATGGACGCGCGCGCGCTGCCGAAGCTCCGCGACTTGCCGATGGGACCGCGCGTCGCGCTCACGGCGCTGCTCGTCGTGCTCGCGGGGCGGGCTCGTCGCGTCGGGCCTGCACCTCGAGGAGCACCACCAGAACCGCGACGGCGCGCCGGGCGTCTCGCGTACGGACGTCGAGGGCGCGTACCACGGCGTCACGGCGAAGGCGCCGCTCCTCGCGGTGCTCGAGGGCGCGCACCCCGGCGCGATCACCGACGCGGAGAGAAAACTCCTCCTCGCGTGGCTCGCCGGTCCGCGCGTCTCCGAGGACTACGACAACCCCGACCTCGGCGACTCGGCGCCGTCGGAGCTCCTCGCGCGCCGCTGCCTCGAGTGCCACGCGCGCGCGGCGGTCAAGGGCACGCACGCGGACGCGAAGGTCTCGCTCGAGTACTGGGAGGACGTCAAGGCGGTCGCGTTCTCGACGCGCATCGAGCCGACGCCGATCAAGCTCCTCCTCGCGTCGACGCACGCGCACGCTTTGGCGCTCGGGTCGCTCTCGATCGTGCTCGGCTTGCTCCTCTGCGCGACGCGCTTCTCCACGCGCCTTACGGGCGCGCTCTTCGGCGTCGCGGGCGTCGCGCTGCTCCTCGACCTCGCCGGTTGGTGGCTCGCGCGCGAGTCCGACGCCTTCGTCACCCTGATCCTCGCAGCGGGCGCCGCGTACGCGTTCGCGACCGGGCTCTCGATCGTGCTCGTCGTCCTCGACCTCTGGCTGCCGCGCCGCACTTGACCGCGCCGCATCGGGGCCGCGTCCTCGCCTCCACGCGCGCCGCTCAGGGATTCGGCGTCCGCGCGATGATCCCGACCATGCCCCTCGCCCTTTTCCTCCTCGCGTTCCTCCCGCAGTTCCCCGAGTCCGCCGTCGCGACGGAGCGCGCGGCCGAGGCGGCGCCCTTCGTGGGCTACGCGCTCGAGCGGCGCCCGTTGCCGCAGGCGGCGCGCACGCTGTCGCGCGTCGCGCGGCCTTCGATCGCGTGGGACGCGGTCGGCACGCGGAGCTTCCTCGTCGGCGTCGAGGACGGCGCGTTCGAGGCGTGGGTGTGGCCGTGGCAGGTGCTCCACGACGCGCGCCTCTCGTACCGCGCGGCGAAGTCGGACGCGTTCGTCGAGCTCGGGCGCTCCGCCGAGGCGATCGAGGTGCGCCCCGACGCGACGACGATCACGTACTCCTCGGCCGACGCGCGCGTCGAACTGCGCGCGTTCTGCCCCGACGACGAGCCGGTCGCGTTCCTTTGGCTCGCGCTCGACGTCGACGCGCCCGGCACGCTGCGCGTGTCGTTCCGTCCGCGCCTCCAGCCGCAGTGGCCCGCGGCCGTCGGCGGAGTCGCTGGGCGCTTCGACGCGCGCTTCGGCGCGTTCGTCCTGTCCGAGCCCTCCGCGCGCGTCGCGGCACTCGTCGGTTCGCCGTGGGCGGCGCGCGGGAGCGCGGGTGCGCAGTACGACCTCGCCGATGGGACGCTGCGCTTCGAGTGCGACGTCAACCCCGCGCGGGCGAAGCGCGAGTGGCTGCCGATCGCGATCGTCGCGACGGACGGCGCGGGCGCGCCGCAGCGCGCGGAGGAGCTCTACGCGCGCGCGCTGCGCTCCGCCGCGGCGCTCGCGGAGCGGCACGCCATCGCGTGGAACGTGCGCGCGGCGTCGTTCCCGATCGCCGACGTGGTCCCCGAGCTCGACGACGCCTTCTTCTGGAACGCCGTGTCGCTCCGCCAGGGCCTCGTGCGCTCCGCGGAGCTCGGCGACGGCGTCGTCGCGGGCTACGGGCCCGCGGGCGCGACGTCGCAGCGCCCCGGCTTCGCGTGGTTCTTCAGCGGCGACGTCGGATGGAACGCGCGCGGGTTTCTCGACGCGAACTTGTCCGACGTGCTCGCGACAGGCCTCGACTTCGCGCGGCGCCATCAGCGCGCGGACGGGAAGCTCCCGCACGAGGTCGTGCTCTCCGCGCACCTCTGCGATTGGTTCGCGCGCTATCCGTTCGCGTACATCCACGGCGACACGACGGGCCTGTGGATCCACGCGTGCCGCGAGCTCGTCCAGCGCACCGGCGACCGCGCGTTCCTCGACCGCTCGTGGAGCGCGATCGTCGCCGCGTACCGCTGGATCCGCGCGCAGGACGGCGACGGCGACGGCCTCCCGGACAACGCGCTCGCCGGGATGGGGGCGTCGGAGGTCGGCGCGCTGCGTGCGAAGCTCGCGACGGACGTGCACCTCGCGTCCGCGAGCGCGGTCGCGCTCGCGGACGTCGCGGAGCTCGCAGCATTGCGCGGCGACGATGCGCTTGCGGCCGAAGCCCGGCTTGCCGCGGAGCGCGCGCGCACGCGCCTCGCGACGGGCTTCTGGGACTCGGAGCGCGGGGAACTCGCGCATGCGCTGCTCGCGGACGGCTCCGTGTCCAAGGAGCGCACGCCGTGGCCGGCGGAGGCCGTCTTCCTGCGCCTCGTCGACGGCGAGCACGCGCTCGCGACGATGCGCGCGCTCGGTGGGGACGACGTGACGACGCCGTGGGGCGTGCGCTTCCTGTCGAGGCACTCCGCCGCGTACGACCCGAAGGGCTACAACGAAGGTGCGGTGTGGCCGTTCCTCACCGGCATCGCGGCGCTCGGCGACTTCGAGACGGGCCGCGCGGACGAGGGCTGGGCGAAGCTCGTCGCGACGGCGCGCCTTTCGACCTCCGAAGCGCTCGGGCGCACGCCCGAGGTGCTCTCCGGCGCGCGTGCCCGTTCACTCGACGCGGCGGTGCCGCACCAGCTCTTCTCCTCGGCCGCGGTCGTGGCGCCGCTCGTCAGCGGCGTGTTCGGCTACGAAGCCGACGCGCTCGCGGGGCGAATCGTGCTCCGTCCCTCCGTGCCTGCGGTGCTCGAGGGGAGACGCATCACGCTCCGCCGGCTCGCGTTCGGTGCGGAGAAGGTCGACGTCGAGCTCCACGCGCACGACGGCGTCGTCGACGCGGACGTGCGCGTGTACGACGGCCTCATCGCGACTGAGTTCGCGCCGAAGGTGGAGCTCCGTCCGCGCCGCGGCCGCGCGGGAGACGTGCGCGTCCGCTCCCGCTGACGGCCGCGCGGGGGACGCGCGCGGCCGTACTCGCGGACCGTCGCGCCGGTCTCGAGCCGAACACGCCGCATGGCGTACGCCCTCTGCGCATTCGAGCGGTGCCGACTGCGTCTCATTCCGGACGGCGCGGAGCGCGGGGGAGGAGCACCCTGTGCCGACTTGCCCCGGTCCCCCCTTCACCACAACCTCATGAAACACCAAGCCCTCCCCGCCGTGTCCGTGCTCGCCCTCCTCGCGTCTTGCGCCACCACCGCGCAGAACGACGGAACCCATCAAGCCTGGACCGATCGCCTGATCGATCCCGTGTCGGCGCCGACGCAGTTCGAGAGCCCGATCTTGCACACGAGCGTCAAGCCGATCGCGATCCACCACGCCATCCCCGGCGGATCGATCTTCAACGGCGGCACCGTCCGCGTGCTCGCGGTCCAGGCGCGCTACAAGGTCAACGACGACCTCGCGATCATCGCGACCAAGGACGGCTACGTCGAATTCGATCCCGACAACGGATCGAAGGGTCGGGCCTCGCCGACGTCGCCGCCGGCGCCAAGTTCGTGCTCGTGAACGACCCCGACGCGGGCTTCGTGCTCACGGGCGGCCTCGTGTGCGAGATCGACGCAGGCGAGAAGGAAGTGTTCCAGGGCAACGGCGACTTCACGCTGCGGCCGTTCCTCAGCGCGGGCTACGACCTCGGGCCGTGGAACGTGCTCGGCGCACTCGGGTTCGACCTGCCGCTCGACTCCGACGCGAACACGTCGCGCGCCGACCTGCACGTGCACGTCGACTACGAGGTCAACAAGACGTTCTACCCGCTCGCCGAACTGAACGGCATCACGTACCTCGCCGACGGCGACAACCTGGGCGTCGATTTCGAGGGTGGCGACTTCTTCAACCTCGGCTCGACGGACGTCTCCGGCAACACGGTCGTCACGGGCGCGCTCGGCGCGCGCGTGCGCGTCCTCGACCAGCACTTCCTCGGCTTCGCGTACGAGGCGCCGCTGACGACGCGCGAGGACCTGTTCGACTGGCGCGCGACGGTCGACTTCCTGTTCTTCTTCTGAAGTCCACGCGGGGAGGAGCGCGCTCTCGGCGCTCCGAAGCGCTCGCTCCGGCCCGGTGGTCCCTCGCGTGGGCCGCCGGGCCGGAGCGCGTTTCGACTCCGCGCGCGAGGCGCGCGTGGCCGACGCACCGCGCGCGTGCTAGTGTCGGCCCCGCGGCCTCGCGCCCGGCCGACGTCCGGCCGGACGAGCCGCCTCCAGGCATCGCGATGAACCGGCCCTCGCTCCCGATCGTCTTCGTCTTCGCCGCGCTCCTCGGCCTCTCCAGTGGGGAGCGCGCGTTCGCGTACCAAGCGCCGACCGGCGGCACGTTGCCGACGCCGCCGCCCCCGCCGCCGGGGAGCACGCGCCCCGCGGCGCCCGCCCCGGGTACGCCGGGCGGACCGGGCGGTCCCGCACCCGTGCAAGGCCAGGCGCTCGCCGACCTGCGCACGCAGATGTGGCCCGCGCCGTCCGCGGACGACTGGAAGCGCCCGTGCCTCGTCCCGTGGCAGCGCACGTGGGAGGACGCCGTCGCGCTCTCACGCCAGACCAAGAAGGCGATCCTCGTCTGCGTGAACATGGACGGCGAGGTCGCGAGCGAACACTACGCCGGCATCCGCTACCGCGATCCCGAGATCGCGAAGCTCTATTCGCCCTACGTGTGCGTGATCGCGTCCGTCTACCGGCACACGCCCCGCGACTTCGACGACGAAGGGAAGCGCATCCCGTGTCCGCGCTTCGGCACGGTGACGTGCGGCGAGCACATCACGATCGAGCCCTTGCTCTTCGAGAAGTTCATGGACGGGAAGCGCATCGCGCCGCGCCACATCGGCGTCGAACTCGACGCGAAGGAGATGTACGACGTCTACTACGCGTGGGACACGGACACGATCTTCCATGCGCTCGCCGACGGCATCACGAACCGTCCGCCGCCGCCGCCCGATACGCGCGGCGACCTCCCGCTCGAGGAGCGCGTCGCGAGCACGGACGCGAAGGACCGCGCCGAGGTCGAGGCCGCGTTCGTGCGCGGCGACTGGAAGGTGCGGCGGAAGCTCGTCGAGACGGCGCTCGTGCACCCGGAGGTGTCGTCGCTCGACCTGTTGCGGCTCGCGTTGAAGAGCGGCGACCCCGAGCTCGCGCGCGTCGCGCGCAAGGGTCTCGCGCAGACCACGGATCCCGCCGCGGCGGACTTGATCGCGGAGGTGCTGCGCACAGCGATGGAGGAGCCCGAGCGCGTGGCGCTCGTCGCCGCGCTCGTGCGGCTCGCCGAGGTCTCGCCGCGCGCGCGCACGCTCGCGGCGGTGTACCAAGGGCTCGGGACGCGCTCGGATGCCGTCGACGTCGAAGCGTGGACGCGCGCGCTCGCTGGCCTGCCGGAATCGGGTCCCGGCCTCGAGCGCAGCGTCGTCGACGCGCGTCTCGGCGACTACGAATCGGCCGCGCGCCGCGTCGAGAGCCCCGCGGCGCTCGTCGATCGCGCGGAGGCGTTCCTCGTCCTCGCGCGCGAGGAACGGAGCGAGCCGCGTTACGTGCGCCTCGCGTACCAGGACGCGCGGCGCGTCGCGTCCGAGGCCGAGGCCGCGGGCGCGAAGGGCTGGAAGCTCTCCGCGATCCAGGCCCTCTGCGCCGCGGCGCTCGGCGAGCGCGACGAAGCGCGCCGGCGCGCCGAGGAAGCGATGAAGGGGCTCCCGCCCGACGCGCCGGGCGAACTCGGCGGCGGCGTGCTCGCGCTCTTCGCGGAGGGGCGTCAGCAGTCGATCTGGCGCGCCGTGCGCGAGAAGAAGGAGTGGCCGACGCAGTGGCTCGCGGACCTCGACGCCGCGTACCGCGTCCTCGCGCAGCATCCCCAGGGCACGGACGCGCAGGTCGTCGCGCACTACGACCTGCTTCACTACCTCGGCGGCCGTGCGGAGGCGCGCGCGGTGCTCGAACGCGGGCTCGACCGCTTCCCCGACTCGGCGTGGCTGCACGAGCGCTTCCGCGGTCGCATCCTGGAGGACCAGGGCGCCGCGGGCCTCGAGCCGGCGTACGACGCGTGGATGGCGCGGCCCGGCACGCACACGAACGCGCAGTGGTTCGCGGGCTACGCGACGTTCGTCGCGGCCGAGTACGCGAAGCGCTCCGGGGACGACGTCGCGGCGGAGGCCGCCTACGGCCGCGTGATCGCGCGCTACGACCGCGCGATCGGGGCCAACCCGTCGTGCAAGGACAGCGCGGACCACTACGTCGCGCTGGCGCTCGCCGCGCGCGCGTGGATCGAGCACGAGCGCGGCGCGAACGAGAGGGCGGTCGACGACCTGCTCGCGTCGTTCGCGCGCAAGCCGTCGGCGGCGGCGAGCCTCGACGGCCTGAACCGCTCGCCCGTGTCGATCGCGCGCATCGTGCTCGCGAAGCTCCTCGAGACGAAGCAGGACGCGCTCGCGGGTCGGCTCGACGCCGCGCTGAAGGCGCTCGATCCCGAGCTCTTGCGCCCGCCCGAGTACGACCGCGAGACCGGCGGTCCTTCTCCCGACGCGCGGCGGCCGCGCCGCGGCGCGCCGCGGCAAGGCGGGCGCTGACGGCCGATGGCGAGCCGCGGCCGGGTGGGCGTCGAGACGGCGAGCCCGCGGACCTCGTCCGCGGCGCGGGACGCGGGCGCGCGCCCGTGGAGCTCCCCCGTGCTCGTCTGGGCGGCGTTCGCGCTCGTCCTGCTCGTCGTCTACGGGCCTGCGCTGCGCGGCGGGCTCTTGTGGGACGACCCGGACTTCGTGCCCAAGCCGTCGATGCGCGGGTGGGACGGCCTCGCGCGCATCTGGTTCGAGCACGGCGCCATCAAGCAGTACTACCCGCTGACCTACTCCGCGTTCTGGATGCAGCACCGTCTGTGGGGGGACGACACGCTCGGCTACCACGTGCTGAACGTCCTCCTGCACGCGCTGAACGCGACGCTCGTCTGGAGGATCCTCGCGCGGCTCGCGGTACCGGGCGCGCTCTTCGCCGCGACGCTGTTCGCGTTCCATCCGGTGCACGTCGAGTCCGTCGCGTGGATCTGCGAGCTCAAGAACACGCTGTCCGGCGCGTTCTACCTGTCGGCCTTCCTCGTCGCCTTGCGTCCTGCCGAGAGCGCGGAGGGATCGCTCCTGCGCCTGGGGGCGCGGCGGTGGTGGTGCGTGCTCCTCCTCTTCACCGGCGCCCTGCTCTCGAAGGCCGTCACCGCGACGTTCCCGGCCGCGTTGCTCGTCGTCCTGTGGTGGCGCGACGGCCGGCTCGCGTGGAAGCGGCACGCGGCGCCGCTCGTCCCGTTCTTCGCGCTCGCGCTCGTCGCGGGCGTCTTCAGCGCGTGGATGGAGAAGTCGCAGGTCGGCGCGCAGGGGCCCGTGTTCGATCTCGACCCGGTGCAGCGCGTGCTGCTCGCGGCGCGCGCCCTGTGCTTCTACGCGGGAAAGCTCGCGTGGCCCGCGGAGCTCGTGTTCACCTACCCGCGCTGGACGATCGACGCTGCGTCGGCCCTCGCGTGGAGCTTCCTCGCGCTCGTACTGCTCGCCGCGCTCGCGGCGTGGCTCGCGCGCCGGCATTTCGGTCGCGCGCCTTTCGCGGCGCTCCTGTTCTTCGCCGGGACGTTGTTCCCCGCGTTGGGCTTCGTCGACGTCTTCCCGTTCCTGTACTCGTTCGTCGCGGACCACTTCCAGTACCTCGCGAGCCTCGGGCTCCTCGCGCTCGCGGCGGGCGGCCTCGCGCGGCTCTTCGCCGAGCGCCCGGCGCCGCTGCGCGTAGGGCTCGCCGCGGCAGTCGTCGGCGTGCTCGGGACGCTCGCGTGGCGCGAGACGCACGCGTACACGGACGTCGTCACGCTCTACCGGACGACGATCGAGCGCAACCCGACGTCGTGGATGGCCCACTCGAACCTCGGCGTCGAGCTCGCGAAGAACGGCCAGCACGCGGACGCCGTCGCGAGCTACCACGCGGCGCTCGCGCTCGATCCGGAGCTGTACCAGACGCGCTTCAACCTCGCGAACGCGCTCGACGCGCTCGGGCGCTCCGACGAGGCCGTCGCGGAGTACGAGCGCGCGCTCGTCACGAAGCCCGACGCGTACGAAGTGCACAACAACCTCGCGATGGCGCTCGAGAAGCGCGGCGAGCTCGACCGCGCGCTCGAGCACTTCGAGCTCGCGGTGCGGCACGAGCCGCGCTTCGCGACGGCGCACTACAATTTGGGTGCGTTGCGCGCGCGGCGGAACGAGCTCGACCGCGCGGTAGCGAGCTACAAGCGCGCCATCGAGCTCGCGCCGGAGTACGGCGCGGCGTGGAACAACCTCGGCATCGCGCTCGCGCGGCTGGACCGGCTCGACGAGGCGATCCCGCACTTCCAGCGGGCGATCGCGCTGCAGCCATCGAACGCGGAGGCGCACAACAACCTGGGCCTCGCCTACGGGAAGACGGGCAAGCTCGACTTGGCCGAGCGGCACTTCCGCGAGGCGCTGCGGCTGCGGCCGGACTACGCGAACGCGCGGGAGAACCTGGAGCGCGCGCTCGGGGCGAAGCGCGGCCGGTGAGGCTGGAGCGAAGCGCGGCCGGTGCGGACGTGGGAGACGTCGTTCAGCGCAGGAGCGTCGCCGGGTCGAGCTTGAACGCGCGCTCGACGACGTTGCGCGCGAAGGGATCGTCGGGGGCGGCGCGCAGCTGGCGCTTGCACTCCTCGAGCACGCCCTTCGGGTCGTCCTTCAGGCCGCGCGTCAGGCGCTCCGGTCGGAACGGATCGAGCCAGCGGAACTCGCACTGCGCGATCGCGGCGGCGTTCTCGGGCCGGTCCTTGTAGAAGACCATCGCTTCGCGGTCCCAGTAGACGAGGTGCCACTCGGGGCGCGTGATCAAGAGCCGGTGGAGCAGCGGTCCCTGCTGCGCGTTGAACGGGATGCGGCGCAGCATGAAGACGCCGAGGTCGTGGTCGCGCACGATGCGGTCGAAGTCCGCGACCGAGCGGTTCACGGCGACGTACTGCTCGCCGTAGAAGTCCTCGTCGAGCACGTAGCCGTGGAAGTGGACCTTCGGCGCGCCGTCCCAGTACCACGCGAGGAACACGCCCCAGTGGTGCTCGTTGAAGATGTTTCCGCCGCGCGGCGCGTCGCGCACGAAGTCCGCGGCGCCGAACGGGTACCCGGCTCGGTCGAGCCCGAAACCGAAGCGCCGCTCGCCGGACGCAGCGCGGTAGCCGCCCTTCGCGACGGCGACGTCGAGCGCGCCCGCGACGAGCGCCACGAACGCGGTCGCCAGGACGGCCCAGCGCGGCGTCGCAGCTCGCTCGCCGGTCCGCGCGCGCGCCGCGGCGGCGAGCGCCGCGACGACGATCACGGGGAAGGCCATCGACGCCGTCGCGACGTAACGCACCGCGGAGAGGCCGAGCACCGTCATCGCGAGCGCCGCGGCGAGTGCCATCCACGGCCGCGCGCGCTTCGCGAACGCGTAGAGCAGGGCGCCCCACGTGAGCGCCCCGAGCACGAGGAAGAGGCGCGTCTCGCGCTCGTCCGCGTGCATCTTCGAGAGCGTCGGCATCATCTCGAGGTTGTTCTCGCGGAACGCGCCCGTGCTCTCCTTCGTCGCCGTTTCGAGGGCCCACAGGAGGTGCCGCGCGCCGTCGGGGTGGGCGACGCTGGCGACGACGCACGCGATCACGACGGGCAGCCACCGCTTCCACTGTCCGGGTTGCAACGCAGCAGCGCCGCCGACGAAGACGAGCCCGACGAGCACGCCCGGGTGGAAGTTCGTCCACACGAGCACCAGCGCGGGCAGGAGCCACCGCAGGCGGCTCGGTCGCGCGTGCTCCGCGACCGCGATCGCGAGCACCCAGGGCCCGAAGCAGTCGGAGACGAGCGAGCCGCGCTCGATGAAGCGGTCGCTCGCGGCCCACAAGCCGAGCAAGAGGACCGCCGGCGTCACGAACGAGCGCCAACGGAGGCGCCACGCGAGCCAGAGCGGCGCGCACGCGCCCGCGAGGACGAGCAGCGTCTTCACGACGACGAGCAGCGTGAACCCGCCGAGCTCGTGCAGCTTCGTCACGGAGAGGTGCGTGCCCCAGTACGCGACGTCGATCCAACGCCGGTGGTAGTCGGGCAGCGAGGAGAGCCACGGGTCCGGGTCGGGGAAGGTGCCGGTCGCGAAGAAGCGCCGACCGACCGCGAGGTGCATGAAGAGGTCGTCGCTGATCGCGGGGAACGCGGCGAGCAGGAACGCACACGCGAGCACCGCGAGGAGCGCCGCCGCGTGGAGGCCGCGTTCGAGGCGTTCGGGGGACCTTCCGTGCGCTTCCTTCGGCGCGGAAAGGGCCCCGGCCTTCGAGGGCGAGGAACCCACCGGCTCGCCCGCCTGCGCGCTTTTCCGTGCGGACCCCATGATCGAGTGCGCCATGAGACCGCGCGGCGGCGGGACGTCAAGCGCGCGGACGCGGGAACGCCGCGCCGCGCGCTCGGATCAGAGGCGGACGCGCACCTCGACGCCGTTCGTCACCACGACGCCGCCGGGGATCCGGCCGTCGCGCTGGAGCCCCTGCACGAAGAACGTGGCGCCCGGAGGCGCGGCGAGGACGACGTCGAGCACGCCCGCGCCGCCGACGAGGGGCACGGTGCCGAGGAGCGCGCGGCGCTCCGGCGCGACGAGCAGCGTGCCGCTCCCGAAGGGGACCTCGACCGCCGCGCGCCCGGCGAACAGATAGCACGGCCGCGCGCCCGTGAAGCCCGACGCGACGAAGCGCAGCACGTCGCCCGCGATCGGCGGGGAGACCGCGGCGAGCGCCGCCTGGTGCGCTCCGCTCGCGGCGCGTCCGTAGGCGCGCGTGCCCCACAGGTCGAAGCTCCACGCTGCGCCCGCGTCGAGGCCGACCTCGTCGTCGTCTCGCGCGGCGACGACGAGCGTTCGCGCCGCGAGCCCGAAGGCCATCCCGAACACGTCGCCGGGGGCGGCGTCCGGCGCCGCGAGCACGAGCGTCTCGCTCCACGCGCTCCCGTCGAACCCGTAGACGTGGACGCGTCCCGTTCCGCTTTCCATCCACGCGCCGATCGCGAGCACGTCGCCGTCGACGCGGAACCCGCCGGTCGCGTAGGGGAGCGGTCCGTCGCCGACGAGGGCCTCGAGCCGCCAACCCCCGGCGTCGTGTCGGTACGTCGCGATGCACGCATCGCAACCCGCGACGAGGCGCCGGCCGTCGAACGCGACGTCCTGCCCGAAGTGGCGGACGGGCACGACGCTCGGATCGTAGAGCTTCGCTTCCTGCACCCACGCTCCGCCGACGTCGCGGAACACGTACGCCGAGCCCGTCTCGGCGCCGCGGTCGTCGTCGGAACGCGCGCCGGCGACGAGCACGTCGTCGCGCAACGCCACCGAGCACCCGAACTCGTCGCCGACCGCGGCGTCGGACGGGACGAGCCGCGCGCTCGGCGTCCACGCGCTCGCGGCGCGCGTGAAGAGCTCGATCTCGCCCGACTCCGCGCCGCCCCGCAGCGCGGAGACGGCGAGCCGGTCCGCCTGCAGCGCGACGTCGAAGCCGAAGGCGGCGTGGGGGAGTGCCTCGCGTGCGACGAGCTTCACCTCGAGCGTCCAGGCCGAGCCCGCGCGCGCGAACACGTAGGCCGAGCCCGCGCCCGCCGCGGCGCTCCCGTCGTCGGGCGCACCGATCACGAGGCGCGCGCCGTCGAGGTCGAGCGCGCTGCCGAAGCGCGCGCCGCTCGTGCCGTCCGGTGCGACGAGCTTGGCCTCCTGCGACCAGCCCGTCGTCGTGCGGACGAACACGTAGACCGCGCCCGAGCGCGCGACGACGCCGCCCGCCTCGGGCGCTCCCACGGCCAGGCGCTCGCCGTCGAGGTCGAGTGCCTGGCCAAAGTTCGCCCCCGCGGCGCCGTCGGCGGCGGTGAGCTCGACGAGCGGATCGGCCTGGAGCTGGGCGGTCGCAGTGGGCGTCGCGAGGACGAACGCGCCGAGAGCGACGAACGAGGACGCGCGGGTGCGGACTCGGAACATCGAACCCTCCACGGCTCCGCGTTGCGGTCTGCGTCCGGTCGTAGCGAGCGGGGATCTGGCGCAGGATGCGGAGCCACTAGGAACGTGGATCGTGGCCTCCGCGCCTGGATACGGCCGCGTGGGTAGACGCGGGGTGCCCTCGACGCAGGCACCGTGCGCGGTCGGGCTCTTGGCCGAAACGGAACCCGCTTCCACGGTCGAGCTCACCGTGCCCGGCCGCGCGGCGAGCGTGTAGGCTCCGACGCGCCGCGGAGCTCGGACGGAGTCGGGTGAGCGGCCTCGGAGCCGGAGACGGAGAGGGTCTGCGATGGTGACGACGGGACGGATGACGATCGGTGCGTGGGGCGCGCGCTTTGCGCGGGCGGGGCTGGTGGCGGCGATCGCAGCGGCTGCGGGCCTCGCGAGCGGCGCGGCAGTCGAAGCACGGGCTTCCCAATCGGGCTCCGGGTCCGCCGCGGGCACGGGGGCCGAGGCGCAGGCGGTCTGCGCGTTCTCGCCGCTCGCGGCGAACGTCCTGCGCGCCGTGTCGGCGCCCTACGTCATCGACGGCGTCCCCGTCGCACCGGGGACGGACGAGCGCGCGCTCGAGGCGGCGCGCGCATCGAGCGATGCTGCCCTCGTCGAACTCGTCGCGCTCCACGACCGGATCGTCAAGCTGCGCGCCGCGCACGAGCAGTTGCTCGACGAGCTCGCGAGGACGAACGAGCGCGCGATGAACCGCTTCACGATGGACGCGGTGCTGCGCGTGCTCGACGCGATCGAGAAGCGCGACGACGCGCCGCCGCTCGAGATCGTCGGCGACGCGTACTCGCGTCAGTCCGAAGTGCTCCCGGCGTGGCGGCAGGAGCTCGCCGCGCGCTACGCGGGACGTTCGCTCGCCAATCTGTTCACCGAGCGCCTGCGCGCCTACGCGGCGAAGCAGACGAAGCCCGGATCCGGAGCGGGGACGCTGACGCCGTTCACGGTCGGGCTCGTGCTCGAGGGACCCGGCCGGGGCCGGGCGTGGGTCCAGAACCAGACCGGGCGGGCGCTCCCGGGCGCGCTCGTCGTCGTGCGTTCGATGCCGGACACGAAGCGCGCGAGCGCGGTGCGTGTCGTCGAGGACTTCGGGTACCTCCCCGTGCTGTTCGGCGCGTCGCCCGACAGCGTCGACGATCGCAAGCAGGTGAACGCGCAGTACGCGCGGTTCCTGGCGACGCCGTCCTCGACGATCGTGTACGTGCCCGAGTGGCCGGCGGGGAAGCGGCTCGAGCTCGCGCCGTGGGAGAGCGAGCAGGTCGTCGCGCTCGCGACGTCGTGCGACGTCACCGTCTGGGCCGCGGGGTGCGCGCCCGTGTCGAAGGAAGTGAAGGGTCTCCCGGCCTTGCAGGCCGCGCTCGCGGCGCCCCCGCCGGAACCACCGGCCGCGCTCTTCGCGAAGGCGAAGCAGCTCGCGACGAGGGACCCGGGCGGCGCGCTCGAGCGGCTGGCGCTGCTGCGGAAGAGGAAGGACCTCGACGCCGCGTTCGTGAAGGAATGCGACGCGTTGCACGACTCGATCGTCGAAGCGCTTCGGGAGGACCTGCGCAAGCGTCGCAAGGAGTCCGAGGATGCGGACGTGCTGCGGAAGGAGCTCAACTCGCGCCTCGCAGACGATCCGAAGAACCCGAGCCTGCAGGCGCAGCACGAACGGGCCAAGCAGCGCTGCGAGGAACTCCAGGCGGAGATGTCGCGCTTGCGGCTCCTGATCGAGAAGCGGTGAGAGGGGCACGCTCGTGACTGGGCCGCTTTGCTTTTCGGCGGTACGCTGCGCCCTCCGCGTGAGCTCCCGCCTCGAGTCCGCCACCGACGCGTTCCTCCGCCTGCGCCTCGGCGCGGAGCGCATCGACGATCTGCCGCTCTCGACGGTCCAGCGCGCGGCGCGCAAGGCGGACTACCTCCTGGCGGACCGCTCCGTCGTGCTCGAGCTCAAGGTGCTGACGGACGCGCGCACCTCCGGGGTGCGGCGCGTGCTCGACGAGCACCGCCGACGGTTCGACGGCGCGTCGTCGAACGGCGACGAAGCTGCTTCAGGCGCTCGCGCGCGTGACGAGCTCGAGCGCCGCCTGTTCGCGGCGGTCGCGAAGAGCGTCGTGAGCTGCGCGGAGAGCGCGAACGAGCAGATCGCGGGCACGACGCGGACGTTCGGGCTCCACGCGCCGCTGGGCGTGCTCGTTTTTGCGAACGAGCGCGCCGAGCTCTCGGAGCCGCGGCTCGTCTGCGCCGCAGCGGAGCTCGCGCTCGGCGCTCGGAAGGAGCGCGGCGGCCGGGCGCTGCCGCACCTCGACCTCGTGCTCGTCGTCACGACACCTGCGGACGCGCGGGGCGCGCGCGCCGTCCACGGCGTGTCCGCGGACGACTCGCAGTACGCGGAACGCGCGGCTTCGTTCGCGCGCTGGTTCGAAGGGGAATGGGGCTCGGGGCCGGAGTGGCCGGGCGCCGGGGAGCGTTGACCCTACCCCTCGCGCGCCCTGGCTCATCGCGCGAAAAGGTCAACGCAGGTTGGCGGCTCGTTGGCCCGCGGACACCTACGTCTCGCTGTGCGCCGACGCGGCGCTCGATCGGATCGACTCGAGCACGCGCGAGGCGGCGGCCCACGCAGCCCCCGATGAGGTGCGCTGCCCGAATCGACTCTCACCTGGAGATCCCCATGCACTCGGACTCGGATGTTCGTTCCTTCTTCACGGGCGCCTCGCTCGCGCTGCTCCTCGCCGCGGGCTCCCAGGCGCAGACGATCTGGTACGTGAATTCGGCTGCGCCGTCCGGCGGCGACGGCACGAGCTGGGCGACGGCGTTCGACTCGCTAGAACCCGCGATCAGCGCCGCCGTTCCCGCGGATCGCATCTGGGTCGCGGCAGGCACGTACCATCCGACGAACCTCGCCGACCCGCTCGATCCGCGTAGCGCCCGCTTCCGGATCGCGTCGCACTTGAAGCTGTTCGGCGGTTTCAACGGGACGGAGACAGCGCTCTCGCAGCGCAACCCGGACCTGTTCGACGACACGATCCTGAGCGGGGACCTCGGCCTCCTCGGCGATCCGTCGGACAACGCCTACCGGGTCATCGAGATGCCCACCTTCCCGGCTTCGGGGATCGCGCGTATCGACGGGTTCCGCATCACCGGCGGCAATGCGACCGAGCACGGCGGTGGGATGGTGGTCGGCATGACGGGCATGGGCTTCAACCCCCGCGTGACGCTCGTGAGTTGCACGATCGATGGCAATCAGGCCGTGCGCGGCGGGGCGATCGCAGTCGAGAACTTCGGCGTCGTCCGGCTCGTGCGCTGCACGGTGATCGAGAACTCCGCCACGGAGCACGGCGGCGCGATCTACAGCTACTCGGGCGGCGTGCAGGCCGTGAACTCGCGCTTCTCCTACAACACCGCTGGCGGCGACGGCGGCGCCCTGTGGGCCGACTCGTCGGGCATCGACTGGATCGAGTACGCGAACTGCCTGTTCGTCTCGAACGAGGCCGACCGCGGTGGCGCTGCGTTCCTCAAGGGCGGCAACTCGACCTCGGGGGTCGGCTCTTGGTTCAACTGCACGCTCGTCCTGAACCAGGCGCTCACGAGCGGCGGCGCGCTGTACGCGATCACGACCACTCCCGCTGCGGCGAACGCGCACGTCTACAACAGTGTCCTGTGGAACAACACGGCCCCGTCCGATCCGACGATCTTCGGCGCAGGCCTCGACGTGCGCTTCAGCGACGTACAGGGCGGCTA
The DNA here is from genome assembly GCA_016714045.1 of Planctomycetota bacterium. Classification (GTDB taxonomy): domain Bacteria; phylum Planctomycetota; class UBA1135; order UBA1135; genus JADJNY01. The sequence continues at coordinate 171,653 of JADJNY010000008.1, forward strand.
CACGGGCCTCGGCAACCTGAACGTGGATCCTCAGTTCACGGGGAGCGTGCGGCCGGCGACCGGTTCACCGGTGAACGACGCTGGGAGCAACTCGCTCATCCCGAACGACTTCCTGGACCTGGACGGGGACGGCAATACGACGGAGCCGCTGCCGCGCGACATGCTCGAAGCCGCTCGCCGCGCGAACGACCCGATGGCACCGAACACGGGCGAGGGATCGTCGCCCATCGTCGACATGGGCGCCTACGAACGCTCGATCTCCGGCACGACGCCTCCGTGATCGGGAGCGGCGCGCCCTCTCGCGGCTCCGGTCCTTCACGGGCCGGGGCCTGCTCGAGTTGAGGGGGTGCCCGCCCCCGCGCGAGTGGCGCACACTCGGCGGCGACGATCGGCGCGGCCGGCCCAAGCGGGACGAGAGCCGGGCCCCTCGAGCTTCGTCGCGACCCCGTGATAGTCTCCCGGGGGAGGTGGAGGGAGCGCTCCACGCCGCCATGCGTCCCTTCAACCCCGGTTGGATCGATCCCTTCCTCGCGCGCTCGGACGCGTTCCCGCGGCCGCGCTGGAAGGAGATCGACGCGTTCCTGGCGGAACGCGCGCCCGAGAGCGAGTGGCCGAGCCTCTACGACAGCGCCGCGCGCGAATGGGCGGTCGCGACGTGCGCGGCGCTCGGGGATGGTTACGAAACCAGCGAGTCACGGGAGTTTCTTTTCGTGTCGCCGTTCGCGAAGCCCGTCTTCGAGGCGCGCCACGCCTTCGCCGAGCGCTGTCGCCGGCGGATCCTCGAGGAGCTGCTGCCCGGGATCGCGCGCGTGTGGGGCTTCGGGAAGCACGTCGCGTTCGTGTTCCGCGACGTCGAAACCTACTACTCCTACGTCGCGCCCTTCTACCCAGAGCCGGGCGCGTTCGCGGCGAGCGCCGGGATGTTCCTTGGTGCGTGGTCCGCGGAACATCCCCATGGGTACGGCCACTTCGTGCTGCGCGCCGGGGACCTGAAGCAGCTCGACCACGCGCTCGCGCACGAACTCGTGCACAACCTCCTCGCGTCACTGCCGCTCCCGCTGTGGCTCGACGAGGGGCTCGCAACGAGCCTCGATGCGCAGCTCGCGCATGGCCCGCCGCTCGTCGTGCGGCGCGAGGACCTCGACGAACACCGCGCGACCTGGGGCGCGGGCGGCATCCAGGAGTTCTGGTCCGGGCGCGCGTGGGAGCATCCGGACGATCGCAACCGTCTCGCGTACCAGCTCGCGCAGATGGCCGTCCGCGCGCTCGCGAAGGAGTACGCGAGCTTCCGCGCCTTCGTGCTGCGCGCGCACCGCGAGGACGGCGGCGAGCACGCAGCGCGCGAGGTGTACGGACGGAGCCTCGGCGAACTCGTCGGGCAGATGCTTGGCCCGGGCGAGTGGGCGCCCGAGCCTCGCGTGTGGTCCGCGGAGGACGCGCGAGCGCCGGAGTCCGCTCCGGTGGCGCCGGGCTGAACTCGCGGTGCGAGCGGTGGGTGAGGAGAGCGATGGAATCCGCGCCTGGCCCGCGATGACACGGTGGGACGAAGGTTGGAGCGGCTCGACGCGAAGCGTGACTCACCGTGCTCGTGCATAGGAACTCGACTCCTTGCGAGGAATGGTTTGCCGAGCGGGACGCTGGGACGTGGAGCTCGGAAGCGGGCCGGGAACGAGCTTGCGACCGGGCTGGAATCTCTGCCTGGGCGCCCCCAGCGGGAGGAACGGCGACGCTGTTCATTTGGCTTCGTTGTTCATCCGGAATGAACATCGTACGATAATGAACAGACGCAGGCCGAGCATGCCCCGCCGCCCCCAACGACTGGCTCCCACCCCCGCTTGGTTCGGCCCGTTCGTCGAGCTGTTCACCCGACTCGGACTCCAGGTCGAGAAGGTCGCGATGGAGGCCCGCGCGGGGACGGACGCAGTCCGAGCCGACGCCGTGATCACGCTGCGCGGACCGAAAGACCGGGCCGAGTGGGCGTGCGAACACAAGACCCGACTCGAACGCGCCACGCTGGGGCCGACGATCCATCACTTGGTGCGGTTGCGCGAGCAGGTGGGGCGCGCGCTGCTGCTCACGGAGCACGTCACGCCGCCGATCGCCGACGAACTCCGCGCGCAGGGACTCGGGTTCGTCGATCTGGCGGGGAACGCCTTCCTCCAGGACGAGGGACTCCTCGTGTGGGTGACGGGGCGACCGCGCGTCGCTCGCGCCGGAGTCGAACGTCGTGCGCTCCACGCGGCGGGTACGAAGCTCCTGTGCGTGCTCCTCCATCAGCGGCGTCACGAAGGGACGCTACGCGACCTGGCCGACGAGGCGGGCATCGCGCTCGGCGGCGTTGCGAGGATCTTGCGCGAGTTCGAACGGCGAGCCTGGATCCGCCGGGTGAAGGACGGATTCGAGATGCAGGACCCCGACGCGATGCTCAAGCGCTGGGACGAGGGGTATGCCGACACGCTCCGGCCGAAGCTGTTCGAGACGAACTGCCGACGGAGGCCGGGGGGCCCCCTCGAACGGATCGCAGAGACCATCGCCAAGGCGGAGCTGGGGGAGAAGATCCTCGTCGGTGGTGAGTTGGGCGCTGCACTGCTCACGAAGTACCTGAGACCGGAGACTGCGACGCTGCACCTCGACGGCATCGAACCGAAGGACGCGATGCGAGCTCTCGATCTCGTCCCGGATCCCGAAGGCGACGTCGCCCTCGTTCGAGCGTTCGGGCGCGTCGATGTCGGCACCGCGAGGAAGACGGCGGCGCTCGCCGATCCGCTCTGGATCCACGCCGAACTCCTGCTGCGTCCGGACGACCGCCTGCGCGACGTCGCGGAGAAGGTGCGCATCGACCACGTCGAACCGCGATGGAAGTGAAGCTCGCTCGTGCCGACCTGGAGCTGCTGCGCGACTTCCTCGCGGCGATGGATGCGGCGCGGGCGACGTGCTTCCTCGTCGGGGCCGGGGCGCGCGTGCTGTCCTTCGACCATCGGTGGAGCTTGCGAGGGCGCGCACGACGCTGGACTGGGACTTCGCGGTCCACGCGGAGAGCTGGGAGCATTGGTCCGAACTGACGTCGCATCTACTCGTGGGGAACCCGCCGAACTTCACGCGCGGCCGAGCGCCTCACCGGTTCCTTCATCGAGGCGGTTCGATCCTCGACCTCGTGCCGTACGGCGGCCTCGAAGCGCCGACGGGGGAGATCCTCTGGCCTGATCGCACGCGGATGACGGTGCACGGTTTTCGCTCGTCGGCAGGCACCCGCGAGTCGATCGAGGTCGGGGCAGGCCTCGTCGTCCCCGTCGCCGCCGTCGCGAGCCTCGCGCTCCTGAAGCTGCACGCCTACCGAGATCGACGCGCGCGCGGTGAGCGGAAGGACATCCGCGACTTCGACTGGTTCCTGCGTCACTACGAAGCGGCGGGAAACGAGGATCGAGTGTTCGTGGAGCTGGTTGAGGTCGTGCGCGACGGACGGATCGAGATTCGGAATGCAGGCGCGGCGCTGCTCGGTGTCGATGTCGCACGGAGCCATGCGCACAGCGCGATCGATCCGGCCCGGCCGCTGCTCGTCGAAGCGCGCGAGCCATGGTCGCGGATCATCGCAGACCTGCTCGTGGGGAGCGCCGGAGCCGACGACGAGCCACACGATCGTCGAGCTCGAGAAACGTCGGCACGTTTCGGCGCATTCGAACTCGGGTTGTCGCTCAGGGAGGGAACCGGAGCGAGCGCGTGAACGGGGCTGGACGGCGGCCATTCGGCGACCGTTCGCTCACGCAGGCCGCGCACAGGTCCGCACGTGCCGGACGCGTTCCGCACGCCAGGACTCTCATGGCAGCTCGCTGAGAGGCGCCGCGGTCGTGCGAGCGACGCGCCACCCGGGAAGCTCAGCGGGGCCCTTTTTGGAGAGCGTAGGCCGCAGGCAGCCGGCCCCTTAGGCACGGAGCATCGAGACAACCGGGGTCGCGCTCGATCCACCGAGCGGGACGACGCGAACTCTCGACGCACTCGTCGCGCATCGTCGCCGCAGGTCGCGCCGCGTGGGGGACTTCCGCCCGCTCCCATCGCGTCGCACGCACACTCACCTCACCGATCCAGGTCGCGCTCGCTCGCGCGTTCGGAGAGCAGTGGCTCCCCGGGTAGGGCTCGAACCTACAACAACCCGGTTAACAGCCGGGTGCTCTACCATTGAGCTACCGGGGATCGAAGGCGCACAAGGGTACCCCTCGAGGGGGGCAAGTCAAGCCTCGCGCTTGGCCCTGTATCGGTCGCTGCGCGCGCCGTTCCTGAGCCTGGGAAGACGTTGCCCGCTCGCGCGCGCTCACCGACCGTCGACGAGCTCCGCGAGTGCCCCGCGGTCGAGCACGAGCGGCGTCCTCCGAACGTTTTTCAGCGTGAACGCGTGCACGAAGCGCTCGGCCGCGGCCGGCTCCGCGTCGGGGAGGCCCGAGCGTCGCGCGACCCACGCGACGACCCGCTCCGCCGGCACGCCGCGCGTTCGCAGCTCGGAGAGCGACAGGTCGTCGCTGCGCTTCGCGAGGCGCCGACCGCCCTCGTCGACGACGAGCGGAACGTGGTGCCACGCAGGATGGGGGAGGCCGAGCGCGCGCTGAAGGAGCCACTGCCGCGCCGTGCTCGAGAGCAGGTCGTCCCCGCGCACGACGACCGTGACACCGGCTCGGCCGTCGTCGACGACGACCGCGAGCTGGTACGCGGCCGCGCCCGCGCGGCGCGCGATGGGGAAGTCGCCGACCTCGCTCCACGGATCGGATGCGAACGGGCCCGCGAACGCGTCGACGAGCTCGATCCGGCCCGGCTCGACGACGAGCCGCGCCGCCGCGGGCTTGCCAGTCGCGCGTTCCGCCTCGGCGAGGGTGGGCCACTTTCCGCGGCACGTGCCCGGATAGCGGCCCTTCTCCTGGCCGGGGTGGGGCGCGCTCTGCGCGGCCTCGATCTCCTTGCGCGAGCACACGCACGGGTACGCGAGCCCGCGCGCGACGAGCTCCGTCACCGCCGCGTCGATCTCCGCCGTGCCTTGTGATTGCACGATCGTCGGACCGTCCCAGTCGAGTCCGAGCCACGCGAGGTCGCGCACGCACTGCTCCGCCATCCCGGGCTTCACGCGGTCCCCGTCGAGGTCCTCGAGGCGCAGCACGATCCGGCCGCCGCTCGCGCGCGCGTGCCACCACGCGAGCAGGAAGGAGCGCGCGTGGCCGACGTGGAGGAGGCCCGTCGGGCTCGGCGCGAGCCGGCCGACGCTCGGGCGCGGGAGGTCGTCGATCGACGGCGTGTCCATCGCGCGAGAGCGTGCCGGAGCGCACCGCCGTCTGTCGAGAGGCCGACGCAGGGCGTCCGGTGCCGCGGCTCACCCGCGGAGGCCGCCGACGAGGCCCTTCACGAAGGCGCTCGCGTCGCTCCCGGGCCGCAGGGCGCGCAGGGCGAGCGGGACCAGCTTGGCGAGCGCTCCGCTCACCAGCGGGGCGACCGCGAACCCGGCCGCGAGGGCGGCGGCGACCGAGCACCAAGGGTGTTCCTTCACGATGCGATCGACGCGCGTCGCGCGACGCAGGTCCACCGCGAAGGCGGTCGCGGACGTCTGCAGGCCGGACCAGGCGCGCGCCTCTTCCGCGTCGAACAGCTCGTCGAGCGTTTTCGGTCTAGGTGTGCTCATGGCCGTACTCCCGGAGCTTCCTCGCGAGCTCGCGCCGCTCGAACGCGCGCCACAGGAGGGCGCCGGCCGCGACCGTGCCGCCGAGGAGCAGCCCGCCCGCGCCGAGCTCGCCCAGCCACGGACGATCCCCCGCGAGCGCTCCGAGCGTGCCCGCGAGACCGCGCGCGAGGAGCACGGCCCCGTAGGTGGAAACGACCGAGGTCACGAGGAGCGCGAGCACGGCCGCGATCCCGAGGGCGAGCTTCCGGCGGAGGTGGTGCTCCGCGCGATCGACGCGCACACGGGCGAGACGGGCGAGGTGCGTCCCGACGTCGGCGAGGTGTCGCGCGAATTCGGGCGGCCCCGTGTCCGCTGAGTCCGCGTGAGCGGGCGCGTGTTCCGCGGGCGCCGCTCCCTCGAGAGCCTTTCCGTCTAGCGAAGGGCTACCGTTCACTCGGGAACGCACCTCGTCCGTCTCGATTCGTGACTGCATGGCCTTCGTTCCTCGTGCCTCGGTCCGCGCGGGACGGTCGCGATCGACGCGGCCCGCGCGCGATGCTCGCTCCAGCCTCACGGCTGGAGCGCGCTCAACGCCGGCGTCCCAGGAGCCAGCCGATCGCGAGGCCCGCGCCGGCTGCGATCAGGAGCGACTGGACGGGCTTCTCGCGGACGTAGTTCTCGAAGCGATCCTCGGCGCGGACGAGGCGTTCCTTTCCGCGCGCGAGCGCACCCTGCATGCGCTCCTTCTCGTTCACCGCGACTTCGCTCAACGACTCCTTGATCACCGCGAGGTTCTCGGGCGTCGTGCGGCGCGGAGCGAGGACGTCGGGTGTGGTGCTCGTGTTCATGGCGAACTCCTTGTCCGTCGGACGGGACGGAACCGGCGGTGTCCGCGGCGACGCGCCCGATTCGGGCGGACGGAGCGGTGCGGACTCCGCGACGCGACAACATCGTCCGCGCGCCCCGCGCGACGAATACGACCACGCGAGCACGCGCTCCCCAAGTGCTGGGCAGAGCGCGCGCCGTGCTTGCGAACTCGCGCGGACGTCCGCGGACCGAGGAGGGCGGACGCGCGAGCCGGTGTGGGTAGAGCGCCCTGCGCACAGGAGCTTGCGCGCGCGCGGGCGCGAGCTAGCCTGCGCGCTCCACCCCGAAGAAAGGCCTCACCATGCTGCGCCCCGGCGATCCCGCACCCGCGTTCACGCTCGAGTCGACGAGCGGCTCCAAGCTCACCCTGTCCGAACTGCGCGGCAAGAAGGTCGTGCTCTACTTCTACCCGCGCGACGACACGCCCGGTTGCACGCGCGAGGCGTGCGCGTTCCGCGACGACCAGGCGGCGCTGAAGAAGACGGGGGCGGTCGTGCTCGGCGTCTCGCGCGACACGCTCGCGTCCCACGCGAAGTTCCGCGCCAAGTACGCGCTGCCCTTCGAGCTCCTCTCCGATCCGGACTTCTCCGTCGCGAAGGCGTACGGCGCGCACGGGAAGAAGCTGATGTACGGGAAACCGGTCGTGGGCTCGATCCGCTCGACGTTCCTGATCGACGAGCAGGGGAAGATCGCGCGCGTGTGGTCGCCGGTGAAGGTCGACGGTCACGCGGCGGCGGTGCTCGCGGCGCTCACGGGCGTCGAGACCGACGCGCCGAAGGCCAAGGCGAAGCGCGCACCTGCCTCGAAGGCTGCACCCGCCGCGAAGGCGACACCGGCCGCGAAGGTCGCTAAGTCGGCCGCGAAGGCCAAGGCGCCCGCGAAGAAGAAGCCGGCGGTGAAGGCGCGCTGAGCCGACTCGCACCCGATCGCCTCCGTGAAAGGCACGCGGCGCGCGCTCCACAGGGAACGCGCGCCGCGTCGTCGTCGGGGACGTGCCCCGATCAATACCGGTAGTGATCGGGCTTGTACGGCCCTTCGACCGGCACGCCGATGTAGTCGGCCTGGTCCTTCGAGAGCTCGGTCAGCTTCACGCCGAGCTTCGCGAGGTGCAGGCGCGCCACGCGCTCGTCCAAGTGCTTCGGGAGCGTGTAGACCTTCTTCTCGTACTCCTGGTGGTGGATGAAGAGCTCGATCTGCGCCATCACCTGGTTCGTGAAGCTGTTCGACATCACGAAGCTCGGGTGGCCGGTCGCGCAACCGAGGTTCAGGAGGCGGCCTTCCGCGAGGATGATCACGCTGTGGCCGTCGGAGAAGCGCCACTCGTCGACCTGCGGCTTGATGTTGATCTTCTTGACGCCCTTCAGCTTCTGCGAGACCGGCCATGTCGATCTCGTTGTCGAAGTGGCCGATGTTGCCGACGATCGCGTTGTTCTTCATCTTCGCCATGTGCGCGGCGGTGATGATGTTCTTGTTTCCGGTCGCCGTGATGAACACGTCGGCTTCCGTGAGCACGTCCTCGAGCGTCGTGACCTGGTAGCCCTCCATCGCCGCCTGCAGCGCGCAGATCGGGTCGATCTCGGTGATCACGACGCGCGCGCCCTGGCCGCGCAAGGACTGCGCGCAGCCCTTGCCCACGTCGCCGTAGCCGCAGACGACGGTGACCTTGCCCGCGAGCATGACGTCCGTCGCGCGCATGATGCCGTCGACGAGCGAGTGCCGGCAGCCGTAGAGGTTGTCGAACTTCGACTTCGTCACGGAGTCGTTCACGTTGATCGCGGGGAAGAGCAGCGTGCCGGCCTGCATGCGCTGGTAGAGGCGATGCACGCCCGTGGTCGTCTCCTCGGAGACGCCGCGGATCGCCTTGCCCATCTTCGTCCACTTCTGCGGCTCCTCGCCGAGCGTGCGCTTGAGCAGCTTGAGGATGATCGCGTACTCCTCGCTGTCGTCCTTGGTCGGCGCGGGGACCTTCTTCTTCGCCTCGCACTCGGTGCCGAGGTGGACGAGCAGCGTCGCGTCGCCGCCGTCGTCGAGGAGCATGTTCGGGCTCTCACCGTCCGGCCACGTGAGCGCCTGCTCCGTGCACCACCAGTACTCGTCGAGCGTCTCGCCCTTCCACGCGAAGACCGGGATGCCCTTCGGGTCCTGGACCGTGCCTTTGCGGCCGACGGCGACCGCGGCGGCGGCGTGGTCCTGCGTCGAGAAGATGTTGCACGACGCCCAGCGCACTTCGGCGCCGAGGTCGACGAGCGTTTCGATCAAGACCGCGGTCTGGATCGTCATGTGGAGCGAGCCCGAGATGCGGGCGCCCTTGAGCGGCTTCTTCTTGCCGTACTGTTCGCGGATCGCCATCAGGCCGGGCATTTCGTGCTCGGCGAGCTCGATCTCCTTGCGGCCGAAGTCGGCGAGGGAGAGGTCCTTGACCTTGAAGTCGAGGCGGGTCTTCGAAGCGGTGGGTGCCATGATCGTGTGCGTTTCCAGTTCGTGGGCGTGCCGTGGTCTCATCCGCCGGAGGGCACGCGGCCCCGGACGATGTACAACGCGAGCGCCGGCTCCTCCGCGGGTGCGGAAGCGTGCCGGCGCTTGGGCTGGTAGCGGTCCTCGACCGCTTCGATGCGCGCGTCGACGAAGCCCGCGCGTTCGAACGCGGTGCGCACGTCGCTCGGATCGAGTCCGAGGTGGCGATCGCCTTGCTCGTCGCGCATCCACTCCTCGCGGTGGGGCGCGAGCTCGAGGACGACGGCGTTCGATCCAGGCTTGAGCACGCGGCGCATCTCGCGCACCGCGGTCGCGGGATCCTCGAGGTGGTGGAGCACCATGCCGGCGACGCAGCCGTCGAGCTCGCCGTCCGCGATGGGGAGTTCGTCCAGGTCGCCGCGGCGCAGCTCGAGCTCCGTCCCCGGCGGCATCGGCTCGAGCTTCTTCCGCGCCTCCTCGAGCATCGCGGACGAGCTGTCGACGCACACGAGCTTGCTGCACAACCCCGCGAGCCCGCTCGCGAGGTAGCCCGTGCCGCAGCCGAGGTCCGCGAGCACCAGCGGCCGCGCGAACAGGTTGGCCGCCGCGCGCTGGCGCGCTTGCCCCGTCGCGAAGTCGACGCCGATCTTCTCCCACTCGCCCGCGACCCGGTCGAAGAAGTCGCGGGAGCGCGCGCGGCGCTCCGCGATCACTTGATGCAGTCGCGCGACGTCGGCCGCGAACTCGGGCAAGGTCGGGATCTCCGCGCGCAGCGTGCTCCAAAGGCGCGCGACGAGGTCCTCGGTCGCGTCCTCCGGCACGTCGAGCCGCAGGAACGTCGTGCGTCCCTCGTGGCGCTCCTGGAGCAGGTGCGCGTCGCGCAGGAGCCGCAGGTGGTTCGAGACCCGGCTCTGCTGCATGCCGAGCGCGCGCGCGAGCTCGCCGACGCTGAGCTCGGAGAGCTCGAGCAGACCGAGGATGCGCAGGCGCGTCGGTTCGCCGAAGAGACGCAGCGCCTCGCCGAGCTGGGCCGTGGGGGCGATCACGATGTGGTCATCGTATCATGATCGCCTGAAACTTGAAGGGCGCGCGCGGCTCCGGGGCCGAGCACGACGCCGCGCCGAGAGCTCAACCCCCGGCCGGCGATGGGTTTGCGTAGCTCAGTCGCCCAGCGGGTGGGTTTCGACCGCGACGACTTCCACGCCCAGCGTGCCCGAGGGCAGCTGGACCTGGACCTTGTCCCCCGGACGCTTGCCGAGGAGCCCCGCCGCAAGCGGCGCCCGGTAGGAGACCACCTGATCCGCGCCGTCGGTGTCCCACGGCCCGAGGATGGTGATCGCGTGGACCGCGCCGGTGCCGAGGTCCTTGTACGTCACGTGCGTGCCGGGCGAGACGATGCCCTCGGGCAGGATCTCGTCCTCGATCGTCACGGCGCGGCGCAGCTCGCCTTCGATCTCCGACGCGCGCGTCGTCAGGTTGCGCTGCTCCTCGATCGCGGCTTCCCACTCGGAGTTCTCCGAGAGGTCGCCCATCGCCGCCGCGCGGCCGATCGCGTCCTGGTTCGCGGGGATCTTCACCTCGCGCAGGTGGTGGAGCTCGGCCTTGCGGCGATCGAGGCCCTTGCGCGTCGTGTAGACGCGGTCGTTCTCCCAGAAGAACGCGAGCGCCGCGCGCATCGCGACCGGCGTCGCGCGCATGTAGATGTCGGTGAACTGGTTGTCGATCGCTTCGTCGACGCCGCGCTGCACGGTGCGCTGCAGGCTCGCGATCGCCTCGGGGTCCGCGCCGTGGAGCAGGCGGCGGAGCATCGAGTCCTTGCCCTTCGTGAGGAACTCGACGAGGCGCGTGTTCGAGCGCAGGTTGTTCGCGTCCCCGCGCCGGTTGACGTAGAGATACGACGCGAGCGCGAGCAGCGCCTGAGCGCGCTGCACCGCAGTGGGGAGCTCGCCGGGGAGCTTCCCGGCCTCGCCGAGGCGCGCGAGGCTGATCAGCACTTCCGGCGCGCGCAGCGGACGCGCGAGCAGGTCCTTGTACGCCGCGCCGAGGTCGCTCGCGCGGCCCGCGGCGTAAAGCGTGTCGACGAGCAACTTCGCCATCCCGCTCGGCGCGTGCTGCAGGTTGCGCACCGCTTCGTCGGCCCAGCCGTCGCCGAGCACTTCCTGCAGCGCCGACACGCAGCGCTCCTGCTCGCGCAGGCCGGGGAGGGACTGGAAGTGCGCCCACAGCGCGGGCGTCTTGCCCGGGTCCGCGGGCGGCGGTTGCGCCGCGGCGGCGCGCAGCGTCTCGGAGAGCGGGTCGGGCGTGGCGCCGCGCTCTTCGCGTAGGAGCAGCCACGCGGCCATGCGCAGCGGGAGCGGCTCGTTCGGGTGCGCCGCCTTCGCCTCGAGGACCTCGAGCAGCATGGCGCGCATGCGCTCGTCCTGGTTGCCCGTCAACTGCTCGCGCACGCGCGCGAGGACGTCGGCGAGCGACGTCGCGTTCTCGAGCTGGCGCTTCAGGTCCGCGACGGCGTCCATCGCGTTGTGCAGGAGCTGCACGTCGCCGCGCAGCGGGGTGCCCGTGACCTTGAACCACTCGCTCGACTCGGCCTGCTTGCGTGCCTTGCGCCACCAACCGTTCCACGCCGTGCCGTCGACGCCGACCTGCGCGAGCGCGTTCTTGATCGACACGGTCGACGCGCGACCGTGATGGCGCTCGAGCACGTTGCGCAGCACCGCGAGCGGCTCTTCCTTGATCTTCTTGCGCAGCGCGTCCGGGTCGCGGAAGTGCTGCGAGCGGAGGTCGTTCTCGGGCAGCGGCTCGAAGATCTCCATCGCCGCGTTCAGCGGGAATCGGTCGCGCCGGCCCGACGTGAAGCGGATCGAGAGGTCGAGCGCCTCGAGCGCGACGTCGGTGACCTCGCCGGTGCCCCAGCCGCCGCCGTGGTAGACGAGGCGACCGACCTGGAACCACGTCAGGCGCTCGAACGCGACCCACGACTTGCGCGGATCACCGAGGTCCGCTTTGAGGCCGGAGAGGCGCGTGTACGCCTCCCACCACGTCTCGGCGCTCCAGGCCTTCGCGGCGGCTTCGTAGAGCGGCGCCGCGAGCTCGCCGGGAGGACCACCGCCTTGCACGGCCATGCCGTAGAGGCGCGCGGCGTCCGCGGCGCGGCCGCGGCCCTCCAGGCTCTGTGCGTGCTCCTTGATCATGGGCAGGCAGCGCGAGAGCCGCTTCTTGTCGAGCGCGAGGCGCAGGGCGCCGACGAGGTCGTCGACCGACCCGTCCGTGGACATCAGCGCCTTCCAGCTCTCGTCGAACTCGGGCCACTTCTCTTGGGCGGCAAGGAGGATCAGGCTCATGGCGTCAGGCTCGCGAAATCAGGGCGGAGGGACGGCGGCGCCCCCGCGGGAGCGCCGGGTTCACCGGGGCTCCGACGCGAGGGCGCGGGCCGACATGATGCACGATCCCGGCCCGGCGTTCCACCGTCGGCTGGGATCGTCGTCGCAAGCCCTCAATCGACGGCCAGGAGAGCGCCCTTCAAGTACCGGGAGCGGCTGAACTCGGGCCGCTGCGGGTGGTCGGGGCCCGCCCCGAGCACGGCGAGGAGCCGGACGGGCCGGCGGGCGCGCCGCGCGGACTGGAAGAGCATCCCGAGGAACGTGGGCAGATCGAGTGCGCCCGAGCAGGAGAAGGTCGCGAGGAGCCCGCCGGGCCGCACGCTCTCGAGCGCCAGCGTGTTCAGGTCGCCGTAGCGGTGGAGGCCCTCCTCGATCTGATTCCGGTTCGCGACGATCTTGTGCGGGTCGAGCACGACGACGCCGGGCCGTTCGCGCGCCGCGCGCGTCTCGCGCAGCACGTCGAACGCGTCCGCGTGCACGAAGTCGATCGCGAGGTGGTTCTCGTCCGCCGCCGCGGCCGCGCGCTCGAGCACGACCTCGTCGAGGTCGACGGCGCGCACGCGCGTGGCTCCGGCGCGCGCGGCCTGGAGCGCGAACCCGCCGGTGTTGCAGCAGAGGTCGAGCACGCTCTGCCCGCGCGCGTACTGGGCGACGAGCAGGCGGTTGTCGCGCTGGTCGCAGAAGAAGCCCGTCTTGTGCCCGCGACCGGGCGAGACGCGGTAGCGCACCTGGTGCTCGAGGAACGTCGCCTCGCCGACGTCGCGCGGCGGCTCCGGCTCGAAGCGCTCCGCGTTCGCGGCGGAGTTCGGCACCTTGTGCACGACCTGGAAGCCGGGGTAGAGCTCGTTCACCGCCCACTCGACGTCCTCGCGCAGGTTCCAGAAGCCGCGCGCGTGGTACTCGCACACGATCACGGAGCCGAGGCGGTCGACGACGAGACCGGGCAGGTCGTCGCCCTCCGCGTGCGCGATCCGGTAGGCCTCGGTGACCTCGGGCAGGCGCAGGAGCTTCTTTCTGAGGCGATCCGCGTTCGACAGCGTGCGCAGGAGGAAGTCGCGCGGGGCGCGCAGGTCGCTCTTCTTGCCGCGCGTCAGCATCCGCAGGCGGATGTCGGAGCTGCCGTTGTAGAGCCCGTGGCCGACGAAGCGGTCGGAGGCGTCGACGACCTCGACCAGCGCGCCGTCGGGGACGTCCGTGTCCGGCGGTTCGACCTGCCGCCCGTAGATCCAGGGGCCCAGGGAGAGTTCGTCGGTCGCGAGGCGGATCGTCGGTCGTTCGTCGGTCATGGTCGGGGGCGCGTGCGCACCGCGCGACGCAGCTCTTGCGCGGCGCGGGGAGATCCGCGGGGGGAAACCTTATAACGTTCGCGGACCTGGCCGCCCGCAAGGAACCCCATGCTGATCGCCTTCCTCCAGAGCGTCGTCCTCTCCGGCGCCACCGTGCACACCCTCGTACCGGGCGAGAGCCCGCGCGCGCTCCTCGTCCAGGACGGGAAGATCGCCGCCGTCGCCGCCCCTGGGGCGACGGCCGCCTTCCCCAAGGACGCGCGGCGCGTCGACGTGAGCGGGTTGCACGCGCTCCCGGGCCTCGTCGACGCGCTCGTGAACCACGACCCCGAGCACGACCGCCTGTACGTCGCGGCGGGCGTCACGCTCGTCTGCGACCAGGGCGGCGACCTCTCGCCGGCGCTCGCCGAACGCCTCCTCGCCGCGCGCGATCGCAATCCGGGGCCGGCGCTCTGGACCGCCGGCGCGCCGCTCACGGGACCCTCCGCGCGGTACGGCATCGTGCTCGAGAGCGCGGACGCGGCGAAGGAGAAGGTCGCGCGCCTGCTCGGCGAATCGCACCTCGACTGGCTCGCGGTCGGACCGGAGCTCGGCACCGGTGCGTGGAAGGCCGCGCTCGAGCTCGCGCACGACCGCGAGCTCCGCGTGTTCGGGCCCGTGCTCCAATCGTCGAGCCTCGCGGAGGCGATCGACGCGCGGCAGGACGGCGTGTACCACGTCGACGCGCTGCTCCCGCCGGGCAAGGCGTGGAACGAGGTCGCGTTCGTGGACCTTCTCCCGCGCGTCGAGAAGCTCGCCGCGTCGAAGACGGCGCTCGTGCCGACGCTCGCGCTCCACGCCGCGCAGGTCCTCCAGCCGAAAGCGGACGCGCCCGAGCTCCCGCACCTCGGCCCGCTCTACGTGCAGCTGTGGATCGCGGACGCCGAGCAGCGCCGACGCGTGTTCACCGGCGAGAACGGGCTCGAGCTCCAGAAGGCCGGCGTCGCGGCGCTCGGTCTGCAGCAGGAGCTCGTCAAGGCGGTGTGGGAGCGCAAGGGCCGGCTCGTGCCGGGCAGCGCGAGCCCGCGACCGTGGCTCTTCCCCGGACGCGCGCTCGTCGAGGAGCTCGTGCTGTGGGGCCGCGCGGGGATCGCCGCGCCCGACGTCGTGCGCGCCGCCACGTCGGGCGCCGCGGAGCTGCTCGGGCTCCCGGACCGCGGCACGATCGCGCCGGGGAAGATCGCGGACCTCGTGTTCTACGCTGGCGATCCCGAGCGCGAGCTCGCGACGCTGCGCGATCCGCGCCTCGTCGTGCTGCGCGGGCGCGTATTCGACCGCGCCGCGCTCGACGAGCTCGTCCTCGATCTGAAGACGAAGCAGGTCGCCGCTCAGCAGCGCGCGTTCGGCAAGGACGAGCTCCCGCTCGATCCGCCGCCGACGCCCGAAGGCGTCGTGCTCGCTCGTGGCGCGGTCGTGCAGCGCGTGCTCGGGATGCGCGCGACGATCGAGCGGTGGGCCGTCGTGCGCGGCGCGGACGGTGCCTTCACGTACGCGACGCACATGCGCACGTTCGGCGGCATCGCGAAGGCCGACACGGACCTCGTGCTGTCGCAGACCGTGCGCGACGATCGACTCGTGCAGTTCAGGCTCACCGTGAAGAGCGGTCCGCTCGAGGTCGTGACGAAGGGCCTCGCCGTGGCGAACGTCTTCAATGTCGAGCGCCGCGCGAACGGGCAGTTCGTCGGGAACGTGCCCGTGAAGGACAAGCTCGTGCTGGTCGACGTCGGGAGCGTGCTCGCTCCGCTGCAGGCCGCGCACCACGCGCGCGAGGGGAACTTCAAGGCGCTCTTCTTCGACGACTACGAGCCCGCGGTCGGGCCGTGGGAGTTCCGCGTCGACGACAAGGGCACGCTGCTCCTCCGCACGCACTCGGGCTTCCTCGCCGCGTCGATCGGCGCCGACGGAGTCCCGACGCAGGTGCGGCGCGAGCAGGGCCGCGGCATCGCGGAGTTCGAGTTCGCGGGGAACGAGCTCCCGGCCGGGCCGTGGCCGATCCCTGCGGAGAACCGGATCCCGTCGAAGCCCGCGGCGCAGCCGCGTTGATCGCTGACGCCGGGGCGGCGGCGCGACGTGAGCGCAGACGCGCGCTGCGCGGACGCTCCCGCCCCGAGCCGCAGCCGTGCTTTGCCGATCGAATCGCTCGAGGCGCGAGCCCGCGCACGTCGTGTATCCTGCGCTGCTCGTCCCACATGCCCGACGCCGCACCGAGCCCCGCCCGCTTCGCCACGCCGATCAACGCCTCGGTGCCGCTCGCCCGGCCCGGCGAGTTCCGCCCGCTCGTGCTGCGTGACCTCGCGATCTGGCCGCCGGTCGTGCTCGCGCCGATGGCGGGCGTCACGAACTACCCGTTCCGCGCGATGTGCCGCGAGCAGGGCGCCGGCCTCTACGTCAGCGAGATGATCACGGCGCGCGGCTACCTGAACGGGAATCGCTTGACGCACCTGCTCGCGAGCTCGCGCGCGGACGAGACGCCGCGCTCGGTGCAGATCTACGGGACGGAGCCGAAGGACGTCGCGGAGATGGCGCGGGCGCTCGTCGACCAGGGCGTGCACCACCTCGACATGAACTTCGGTTGCCCCGTGCCGAAGGTGACGCGCAACGGCGGCGGCAGCGCGATCCCGCTCAAGCCGAAGCTGCTCGCGCGCATCGTGCGCGCGGGCGTCGAGGGCGCGGGCAGGGTGCCGTTCACGATCAAGGTGCGCATGGGCATCGACGACACGCTGATCACCTACCTCGACGCGGGCCGCGTCGCAGAAGAGGAAGGCGCCGCCGCGATCGGCCTGCACTCGCGTACGGCGGCGCAGCTCTATTCGGGCGAAGCGCGGTGGGACGCGATCGGGCGGTTGAAGCAGCACGTCTCCATCCCCGTGCTCGGGAACGGCGACGTGTGGGAGTGCTTCGACGCGCTGCGGATGATGCGCACGACCGGCTGCGACGCGGTGATCGTCGGGCGTGGATGTCTCGGACGGCCGTGGCTCTTCCGCGAGCTCGCCGACGTGTTCGACGGACGCGAACCGGCGCCGCCGCCGAAGCTCGGGGCGATCGTCGCGATCATGACGGACCACGCGCGGCGCCTGTGCGAGTTCTTCGGGCCCGACACGGGCATGCGCCAGATGCGCAAGTGGTGCGCGTGGTACACGAAAGGCTTCCGCGGCTCGTCGGCGGTGCGCGAGGAACTCGTGCGCGTCACGACGATCGAAGCGATGCTGCAAGCGCTCGCGAAGCTCGACGTGGACGAGCCGTTCCCGCTCAGCGGGCTGCGCGCGCACCGCGGCAAGGCGGGCCGCGCGCAGGAGAAGGTCGCGCTGCCGCAGGGCTACCTCGAGCACTTGGACGACGACACGCCGCCCTGCGGCGCGCTCGCGGACGACGACTCAGGCCTCGAAGACGCGCTGAACGGCGGGTGAGTCACTCGACGTCGGCGGGCGAGCGTCGCGTCCTCGGCCGCGAAGGCGCTCAGATCGGGTGCACGATCCACAGCGCGCCGACCGCGAGGCTCGCGGCGCTCGCGACGACGACGGCCGCGCGCGCGCGGCGCGGCGAGCTCGACGGCGCGCTCCAGCCGATCGCGGCGGCGACGCCGGTGACGGCGGCGAGACACGCGAGCGCGTAGCCCGCGAGGTACGTCGCGGGGAGCAGCGCGCCAGGCAGGGCGAGCGCGGGGAGCACGGCGAAGAGGTGCGACAGGCCCGCGGCGCCGTGCAGCAGGCCGATCGCGAACGCGGCGTGCGGGTGACGCGCGTGCTCGCGACCGAGGAGGCGCCCGCTGAAGTGGAGGTGCGCGTGCTCCAACCCGTCGTGCGCGTGCGGGTGGACGTGGACGCGCGTTCGCAAGGCCGCGTGGAGCCCGAACGCGCCGACGACGCACAGGACGACGCCGACGGCGCGCTCGGAGAACGCCGGGAGCGCGTCCTCGACGCCGGGGAGCGCCGCGCGCAGCGCGAGCACGATCACCGCGCCGAGCAAGGCCCCCGCGGCGTGGCCGAGGCCCCACGCGACGCCGACGCGCCAGGCGCCGCGGCCCGCGCGCGCGGCGAAGGGTGCCACGCCTGCGAGGTGGTCGGGGCCCGCGAGCGCGTGCAGCGCTCCGGCGCCGAGGCCGGCGGAGAGCACGAGCAGCGTGTTCGCGGTTGCCATGCGCGGAGGATGCCAAGCGCGGGCGGCGGACGAAAGCTCGCGCTGTCCGATTGCTCGAGCGCGATGGACGCGCGAGCATGCGCGCTCGCATGGAGCGCGAGAACGAGATCGTGGTCGTGGGCGCCGGCGCCGCGGGGCTGTGGGCCGCGTGGCGCGCGGCGGAGCTCGGCCGGCGCGTCCTCCTCGTCGAGAAGACGCCGCGCGCGGGCACGAAGATCCTCGCGAGCGGCGGGACGCACTGCAACCTGACGACGACGCTCGACGCGCGCGCCGCGGCGGAGCTCTTCGGGCCCGACGGAGCGCGCTTCCTCGCGCCCGCGTTCCGCGCGCTGCCGCCCGCGCTCGTGCGCGAGCAGTTCCATGCACTCGGCGTCGAGACCGTCGAGGCGCCGCTCGAGAAGATCTTCCCGAAGAGCGGCCGCGCGCGCGACGTGCGCGACGCGCTCGAGCGCGCGGCGCGCGAGCGGGGCGTCGAGTTCGTGTTCGACGCGTCCGTCGCGCGGGTCGTGCCGCGCGGCGCGCGCGCGGCGCACGCCGTGACGTCGTCGAGCGCGCCGTCGAACGCGCCGGCGCATGGGCCGGCCACCGCCGCGAAGGCGGCGACGATCTCGTCCTCGAGCGCGAGCGCCGAAGGCTGGCGCGTCGAGCTCGCCGACGGAACGGCGCTCGACGCGGAGCGCGTCGTGCTCGCGCCGGGCGGGCGGAGCTACGCGAAGAGCGGCACGACCGGCGACGGCTACGCGTGGCTCGCGGAGCTCGACCTCTCCGTGATCGAGCCCGCGCCGGCGCTCGTGCCGCTCGAGAGCGACGCGCCGTGGGTGCACGCGCTCGCGGGCATCGCGCTCCCCGACGTCGAGGCGAAGCTCGTCGACGCGGAGGGCCGCGCGCACGGAAGACGCCGGCGGCCCGTGCTCTTCACGCACAAGGGCGTGTCGGGGCCGGGCGCGATGGACGTGTCGGCGCCGGTCGGCCGCGCGGAGGTCTTGGCGCGAAGACGGGGCCAGCGATGTCCGCCCTTTCAACTGCTCGTCGACCTGGCCCCCGACCTCGACCGCGAAGCGCTGCGCGCGCTGCTCATCGAGGGCGCGTCGCGTCCGGGGGCACCCTCGCTCGCGCGCGTGCTCCCGTTCGACGTGCCGAAACGTGTCCTGGAGCGCGTCGCGCTGCAGGCGAAACTCCCCGCCGGCGAGCTGCGCCTGAACGGGCTCGACAAGGCGCGCCGGCACGCGCTCGTCGAGGCGCTGAAGGCCTTCGCGCTCCCGATCTCGGGCACGACGGGCTTCGACCACGCGGAGGTCACCGCGGGCGGCCTCGCGTTGTCGCACCTCGACAAGGGGACTATGGAGGTGAAAGGTCGCCCGGGCCTCTTCGTGTGCGGCGAACTGCTCGACCTGCAAGGCCCGATCGGCGGCCTGAACTTCCAAGCGGCGTTCGCGACGGCCGAACTCGCGGCGCGCGCGCTCGCGCGGTGAGGCGAAGCACGCGGGCCGCGCGCTCCACCGATCACGCCCCGTCCGGAATGTTCGGCTCGACGAGCTGCGCGAGGAGCGTGAGCGACTCCTGCCAGCCGGCGTAGCAGAACTCGACCGGGATCACGGACGGGATCCCCGTCTGTTCGATCGTGAGCTCCGTGCCGACGATCACGGGCTTCAGCGTGATCGTTACGCCCATCTCGCCCGCCAGGTTCGGGTCGTCGAACTTGTCCGTGTAGCGAATGCGCGTGTTCGGCACGAGCTCGCGGTACGTCCCGCCGAAGGTGTGCGTCGTCCCCGTGCCGAAGTTCGTGAACGACATGCGGTAGCTCCCGCCGACGCGCGCGTCCATCGCGTGGAGCTTCGCGGTGAACCCGTGCGGAGGGCTCCACTTCACCATCGCGTCGGGATCGAGGAACGCGCGGTAGACGCGCTCGGGCGGCGCGCGCAGCACGCGGTGGAGGCGGACGGTGTTGGCGGTGGGGGCGGTCATGGCGAGTTTTTCTTTCGGGTCGAAGTGGGGGGGGGAGACGGGCCGCACGGACGCACGCCGCTCCGCGGCGCGACGGAAGCGCGCGGATCCTTCCTCTGGCTTACGCCGTCGAGGAGGCTCCGCGCGGTGAGGCGGGGGGCTCGCGCGCCGCGGCGCGCGGGCGCGCGTCAGACGCCGACGAGCTCCTTCTCCATCGCTTCGGAGTACTTCCCGTTGCGCGCCGCACCGTTCAGCTTCGCGCGCGTGATGAACGCCTTCTGTCCCGCGGCGACGTTCTTCGCGTCGCCCTTCCACGCCTTGAGCGCCTCGTCCTGCAGCGCGCGGCCGTAGCTGAACGACAGCTGCCACGGGTGCGCGCCCATCGCGTTCATCGCGTTCAGGTTGGCGGTCGCCTGCGGGCTCGTCTGGCCGCCCGACAAGAACACGATGCCCGGCACCGCGGCGGGAACGGTGCGGTTGAAGCACTTCACCGTCCACTCGGCCACTTCCTTCGCCGTGTTCTGCTTCGGGCACGTCTTGCCCGCGATGACCATGTTCGGCTTGAGCAGCATGCCTTCGAGCAGGACGCCGTGGTCACAGAGCGCCGTGAAGACCTCGCACAAGGTCTCCTCGGTGACCTCGTAGCAGCGCTCGATCGAATTCGACCAGTCCATGAGCACCTCGGGCTCGACGATCGGCACGATGCCCTGCTCCTGGCACAACGCCGCGTAGATCGCGAGCTGGTGCGCGTTGTCGACGACGCAGTGCCGCGTCGGGAGCTTCTCGCCGATCGTGATCACCGCGCGCCACTTCGCGAAGCGTGCGCCGAGCTTCTTGTACTCGACCAGGCGCTCGCGCAGCCCGTCGAGGCCCTGCGTCCGCTTCTCCTCGGGCGAGTTGGGCAGCGCGACGGCGCCCGTGTCGACCTTGATGCCCGGGATCGAGCCCGCCTTCGCGAGCACCTCGGGGAACGGCGTCCCCGCGAGCGACTTCTGCTTGATCGTCTCGTCGTAGAGGATCACGCCGCTGATGAAGTCGCCGAAGCCCTTCGTCGTGAAGAGCAGGTCGCGGTACGCGCGACGGTTCTCCTCGACGTTGGAGAGGCCGATCGACTTGAAGCGCTTCTCGATCGTGCCCGTGCTCTCGTCGGCGGCGAGGATGCCCTTGTTCGGCGCGACGAGCGCCTTCGCGGTCTGGATCAGTTCGTTCTGGTTCATGTTGGTGGTGGGGTTCGATGCCGCGCGCGGCGCGGCGGTGACGGGCCGCGCGCGTGCGCGGCGGGAGGTCGGATGCGCGTCGCGCGGAGCGGCGCGCGTGGGGGATCAGCGCGGCGTCGGGGCCTTCTCCTTCGTCGCCGCGGCGAGTCGCGCATACGCGCCGAACTCGTCGAGCACGCGGCGCGCGGTCGCGCTCACGGCCTGGGCATCACGCGCGAGCGTGGCGTGTCGGTGGACGGCGCGTTGCCAGAGCTCCGGATCGGCGCGGACGGTCTTGGCCCAGTCCTCGAGGAACGCGCTCCACGCCTCCGCCTTCGGGAGCTTCACGGAGAGCGACTTCGGGTCCGAGGAGCTCGACTCCCACAGCGCGTGCAGGTTGTCGAGCGCGCCCTGGTAGCCGTCGCGCAGCACGGCGTCGCCTTCGAGCCACGCGCGCGCGAGCGCGCGCCGCAGGCCGCGGTGGTGGTGCGCCTTCTGGAAGAGCTCGCCGAGCGTGTCGTAGAGCGACTGCTGCCGGGTCACGGGCGCCACCCAGCGCTTCCAGTCGCCGAGCACGTCGTGCACGATCCCGAGCGTGTCCACGTCCGGCATCTCGATCTCGGCGCCGCTCGTCCACGCGTCGTAAAGCGTGAGGCCGGGGTGCACTCCGCCCGCGCGGTCGGTGTACGCGTGCGCGAACGCGGCGAGCGTCGTCTGCTGAGCGCCGTCGTCGAGCGCGCGCTCGATCACCGCCTCGGCGAGGTCGTGGTCGGGCGGAGCGCCGAGTAGCGCGTTGTCGAACACTCGGGCCGGCGCGTCCCAGTCGCTCGCGCGGCGCAGGGTGCGCGTCGCCGGGTCGTAGCTCCACGCGCGCCGCGCCGGCGCGTCCGGCGCCTTGGCGGCGACCGCGCGCTGGAGCTCGCGCACGGACGCATCCGTCGCGGGCAGGAGGCGGCGCGGGATCGGCTGCGCCGGCGCGTGCACCGTCGGGTCGTACCAGGCGATCGGCGCGGGCTCGGGGAAGAGCGACGGGTGCTGCTCGAGGAGCCCGCGCGCGTACCCGACCAGGCCCTGCTGGAACGTGCCGAGGTGCTCGCACTCGAGGCGCAGGTAGGCGACCGCGTCCTGCTGCTCGGCCGGGGTGAGGCACGCCCAGGCGGCGCGGGCGCGATCGAGCTCGCGCGACTCGTCGCCGGCGAGCGCTCCCTCCGGCCGGGGGCCGGGCGCGAACGCGGCCGCGACGAGGAGGGCGGGTCCGAGCAGCATGATGCGCCAGGATGCCACGCTCCGTGCCTCGTCGAAAGCACTCGGTCTTCGCGGGAGGGCGGCGCAGGGATGCGGAGTGCCAGGCGGTGGGCGCGGACCGGTCCGACGCGGCGGACCCGGAGAAAAGAACAGGGGGCGGGTCCGGGAGAGGACACGCCCCCTGAGGTGGCAAGGCCGGGTGGGTTTGGGGGGACCCTCACCCCACCGGCAGGCTCGACCAATCGGTTGGTCACGGATCCGGCCTTCCCCGCGCGGGAGCACCAGTCACGCCTCCTCCGGGGATTCTCGCGCGCCGCAGTCACCGCAAGTCTTGCGGCGCTCCCCGGTCCCTAGGGCCGAGTGAGGTCGTCGGCGCTCCCGGAAGGTCGGGTCCGTTCGAACCAGGGAACTGTACCCGGGCCTCGCGGAGCCGGACGCCCGATTTGCGATTTCTTAGTCCGCGGGGCCGAGGTCGGCGGGACCGTCCGCGGACTCGGAGCGACCGCGACCGCCGCGCCGCCGGCGGCGCCGGGACTTCTTGCGCTCGACCTCGAGCTCCTCGGCCGGGGCCTGGAGGGAGAGCTCGTAGCGCGACTTCCATCCCTCGTAGATGTCCCATCCCTGGCCGCGGGCGGAGACGCGCAGGCGGAAGAGCTCGAGGGACTCGGGGAACTCCTCGCTGCGCATGAAGAGCAGCGGGCGGAAGCGCTTCGTCGAGGCCTGGGTGAACCGGCGCTGCTGGAGGATGATCCGGCGGGCGCGGTTCACCTCGCGGCGGGGGAGGCGGGTCTCGAGCGCAAGGCCCTCGAGCACCTCGCCCGTGACCGTCACGAGGTCCGGCGGCGGGCCTTTGAGCGTGCGCGTGTCGGGGAAGGCCTCGCGCTCGACGATGCGCAGGAAGAGCAGCGCGAGACAGAGCGCGGTCGAGGGTTCGAAGCCGCCGTGCACGTCGTTGTCGAGCGCTTCCAAGAGGCGCCAGAACCCGTCGGCGCGCTCCTGCGCGATCGCGTCGTCCTTCGATCCGAGGTACTGGTCGACCTGCGGCAGGATCACGCGCAGCGCGCCGGACGCGCGCATCATGCGGAACGCGCCGAGGGCGGTGCCCGAGCGCATCAAGCGCAGGATCTCTTCAAGGACGCGCGGCGGCGCAGAGCGCGAGAGCCGCGGCGCGAGCTCGCACATCGCCTCCCACGTGCGCTCCTCGATGCGGAAGCCGAGGCGCGTCGCGAACTTGATCGCGCGCAGAATGCGCACGGGGTCTTCCGCGATGCGTTTGCGCGGGTCGCCGATCGTGCGCAGCACGCCGGCTTCCAAGTCGTCGAGGCCGCCGACGTAGTCGAGGATCTGGTTGTTGAGCGGATCGAGGAAGAGCGCGTTCACCGTAAAGTCGCGGCGGCGCGCGTCCTCCTCGGCGGTGCCGTACTCGTTGTCCTCCGTGATCAGCAGGTCGTCGAACTCGTCGGGGTGGATCTCGCCACCTTCGCCGTCCTCCGTCCGCGGTTCGAAGTCCGCGTCCTGCAGGCGCGGCGGATCGCGGCGGAACGTCGCGGTCTCGACGATGTGCGAGCCGTAGTAGATGTGCACGAGGCGGAAGCGTCGCCCGATGATCCGTCCGTTGCGGAAGAGGCGCTTGATCTGGCGCGGGTGCGCGCTTGTCGCGACGTCGTAGTCCTTCGGCCGACGGCCGATGAGCAGATCGCGCACGCAGCCGCCGACGAGGTAGGCCTCGTGGCCCTGACGCACGAGGCGCGAGAGGACGCGCAGGGCGTCTTGGTCCAAGACCTCCGGCGGGATGGAATCGGCGGGGATGACGCGCGGCGCATGGGCACCGGTGCGCGGCACGGGCCGCGGCGCGCGCGGCGGGAAGTCGTCGTCGTAGTCGTCCTCGTGGGTCATCGCGGGGCGAAGACTCTACGGGTCGGAGGCCTCGACGGGAACGGCGCGTCGACGGACGCGCGGAACGCTTGCCGCGCTGCGCGCCCTCGGCTACTCTCCTCCGCTCACCGTGCAGGCCAGTAGCTCCAACGGTTAGAGCGACTGATTCCAAATCAGTAGGTTCCGGGTTCGAATCCCTGCTGGCCTGCCATCCCGGCCCAAGGGCGCTCTCGAGGCGCCGACGGCCCGCCCGCTCCGCGCACCCTTCCACGCCAGCGATGACGAGCCTTCCCGTCGAGGACGCCTCCCCGTTCGAGCCCACCGGCTCCGGCGCGGACGCCGGCCTGCCCCCCGGGAACTCCGATCCGGCGCCCGCCGCGCCCGAGCCGAAGCCCGCGGGCGACGGCGAGGTCGTGGAGGAGGAGGACGGCCTCGAGGGCCGGCCCGACACGCCGGTGCCCGAGCTCGGCGTGCTGCTCGAAGCGCTCCAATGGGCGTTCCAGGGCGAGGAGATCGACCCCGCGCTGCTCCCGCGCTTCGCGGAGCACGCGCGGCTCGTGCTCCAGACGAACCGCGAGGTCAACCTGACCGCGATCGTCGACCCGCGCGAGATCGCGGCGAAGCACTACCTCGACAGCTGGCGCGTGACGCGCCTGATGCCGCTCTACGGGAAGCGTCTCTTCGACCTCGGCAGCGGCGCGGGCTTTCCCGGCGTGCCGGTCGCGATCGCCGAACCCGAGGCGAAGGTCACGCTCTGCGACTCCGTGCAGAAGCGCGCGACGTTCCTCGAACGCTGCGTGAAGGACCTCGCGCTCAAGAACGCAAGGCCGTGTGCGAGCGCGCGGAGGACCACCTCGCGCGCAACAAGGTCGACGTGGCGCTCGTGCGCGCGATCAGCTCCGTGCGCGAGAACGTGCGCACGCTGCGCAAGGTGCGGCACTCGCTGAAGGACCTCGTGATGCTCAAGGGGCCGAGCTGGTCGCGCGAGGTGCGCGCGGCGGAGCGCGAGGCCGAGCGCCTCGGGTTCAAGCTCGATACGGTGTGGGAGCACGAGCTCCCCGGCGAGATGGGGAAGCGCGCGATCCTCGTCTATCGCGCGCCGGGTTCGCAGGGCGGGTGATGGGTGGGATGTCGCTCGTCGCGATCGTCGTGATCGCGGTCTTCCTGCTCGCGGCGGTCGCGGTGGGAGTCGCCCTGTTCGCGCGCCGCGGCGACGGGCGCTGAACCACCCGGCGCGGCGCGCCGCGAACGCGATGGGCGGCGAGCTCAGCGGCCCGGCGCGCGTCCGGGCACGAGGCGCGGCGTCTCGCCGGCCTGCTGGTGGATCACGGTCTGCGTCGGGAAGGCCATGTCGATGCCGCGCTCCTCGAACCGGCGCTTGATCTCGAGGTTGATGTGCTGCTGCACGTCCATGAGCGCGTTGTACTCGGGGCGCGTGCAGAAGTAGACGACCTCGAAGAGCAGGGCCCAGTCCCCGAAGCTTCGGAAGTGCGCGCGGTCGAAGCGCGCGTTCGGCGTGTGCTCGACGATCTCCTGGAGGATCTTCGGGATCGCGTCGAGGTCCGCGTACGGCGTCGAGTACGTGACGCCGATCGTGAACACGGAGCGCCGCTCCGAGAGCCGCTTGAAGTTGCGGATGCGGCTGTTCACGAGGTCCGCGTTGCCGACGACGATGAGCTCGCCGTTGACGCTGCGCAGGCGCGTCGTCTTGATGCCGATTTCCTCGACGGTGCCGACGAATTCGCCGAGCGTGATCGCGTCGCCGACGACGAAGGGCTTGTCGAGCAGGATCGTGATCGAAGCGAACAGGTCGCCGAGCACGTTCTGCAGCGCGAGCGCCACCGCGATACCGCCGACGCCGAGCCCCGTGATCAGCGCGGTGACGTCCTGCTTGAAGACGTTCTGGAGCGCGAGCAGGACGACCGTCGTCCAGACGAGGATGTTCCCGATCAGCCCGAGGATCGAGCTGCCCATCACGCGGCCCGGATCCTGGGGATCGCGTCCGCGGACGACGCGCTGGATGGCGTAGACGACGAGCGCTCGGCCCCAGAGGCCGACTTGGAGGAGCGTCGCGAGCAAAAGGCCGCGCTCGATGAACATCTCGATCCGCTCGACGCGCGCGGACTCCGCTCCCTTGTGGAGGAAGTGCGACGCGACGTACACGCCGATCACGAAGAGGAACCAGCGCTGCGTGCGGCGGACGAGGTCGATGAACAGGTCGTCGAGGTCCGTCTCCGTCCGCTCGGCGAGCAGGGCGAGCCGATGCTGAGCGAAGCGCTTGAACAGCCCGAGTGCGATCGTCACCGCGGCGGCGACGCAGAGCGCGGTAATCCACTCCTGGTACGTGTTGCCGAGCCACGATCGCTGCAGGAACTCCACCGAGCCCGGTGTGTCGGACGGAGCGGACTGGAGCCAGAGCGCGAGGTCGAGAGGGAGCGGTTGCGCCATGACGAGAGGGGCAGCGTGCGGATCGAGGGCCGCGGGAGCCGCGCGCCGCGCGGCAGGATGAAGAGGTCGCCGGCGTGCGCTCGGCGCAGCTCGCGCGCGGCGAGCGGTGGTGCCCGGGGGGGGAGTCGAACCCCCAACGCCTTGCGGCACTTGGACCTGAACCAAGCGCGTCTGCCAATTCCGCCACCCGGGCAGCGGGTGAGGGCGAGGACGATACGGCGCGCGCGGCGATCGGTCAACAGGGCGCGCGCGAGGAGTCGCGGTGGCTAGCCGGCGGTCACGGAGACGCCGTCGACGAGCGCATACGGTGCGAGCGCGGCGCCGGAGAGCCGTTCGCGCACGGTCGAGAGCTCCTGGACCTCCTTCAACAGCGCGAACGCGTTGCCGGAGAGCAGGGTCTCCTTCAACGAACGCACGACGCGCCCGCCTTCGACCCACCGCGCGGACTTCGCGACGCCCGAGAAGTCGCCGGAGGCCGGGTCGACCGTGCCGGAGAAGCGCTGGACGAAGAGCCCGCGACCGAACCGCGCGAGCAGTGCGTCGCGGTCCCCGCCGCGACCCGCGCCGACCGTGAAGGCGTGGACGCCGAGGCCGGGGACGGAGCGCGCTCCGCCCTTCGCGTGCCCCGTCGAGGTCCGGCCTTCGACGGCGGCCGCGTAGCCGTTGTAGAGGAAGGTCTGGAGCACGCCGCGCGCGACGATCGGCGTGCGCGCGGTCGGCTGGCCCTCCCGGTCGAAGGAGCCCGCGCCCGAGAGCGCGCGGTCGTGCGGTTCGTCGGAGAGGTCGAGCACGCTCGCGGCGATCGCGCTGCCGAGCTTGTCGGCCAGCGGGCTGCGCTTGCGCTGCACCGCGATGGCGCTCGCCGCCGAGAGCAGGGGCGCGACGAAGACGTCGACGAACGCGTCGGGCGCGAAGAGCACGGGGCCGCGGTACGACTCGGCCGTGCCCGCGCGCAGGTTCTGGGTCGCGACCTCGACGAAGTCGCGCGCGACACGGTCGAGGGCCGGTTCGAGGTCCGCGAGGCGCCGCAGGCCGTCGCCGTCGTAGTGGAAGCCGCCGACGTCGTCGCCGTCGACCGCCATGCCGAAGACGCTGAAGCTCGCGATCGCGTCGCTCTCTGCGAGCGCGACGCCGGTCGAGGCCGCGATCGCGTGCGTCACGGACGCGACGTCGAAGCCGGCGTTGTCGACCGAGATGCGCGGATCGAGCGCGCGCACGCGCGCCACGAACGCGCGGCCGAACTCGACCGCTTCCTCGACGGTGAGCGCGGCGAGCGCGGGCTCGACGAGCGGAGCGAGCGCCGTCACGGGGCGCGGCGCGGGCAGCCGATTGTGCGCGTCCGGCCGCGCGAAGCCCGCGAGGTCGAGCGCGTCGCGCGCGGTCGTCGCGAGCGAGCGCTCGTCGGCCTGGTTCGTCGACGCGAATCCGAGGCGCTGGCCGCGGAACACGCGCAGACCGAGCGTCGAGCCATCGTCGACCTGTGTGAGCTTCAGGTCGCCCTTCTCGAAGCGCACGCCGATGCTGCGTGAGCGCGAACCGAAGGTCTCGGCTTCGTCGGCGCCGCTCGCGAGCGCGCGCTCGGTCAGGCCTTGGCAACGCGCGAGGAGCTCGCGTTCGAGCTCGCGCGGTTCGAACGTCGCGCGGGACGGGGTCGCGGTGGGGGACATCAGCGGCGCCCTCCGAGCACGACCTCGCAGCGCATCCACGGTCCGCCTGCGTCGACCTTCGCTGGCTGGCCCTTGCCGCAGTGGCCCGAGCCGAGGTCCCAGCGGAAGTCGCGTCCGACGCGATCGACGGAGCGCAGCACTTCGAACGCTTGCCCGGAGATGTTGACGCCGCGCAGGAGCGGGCCCTTCTTGCCGTTCGTGATGCGGTAGGCCTCGCGCGTGCCGAACATGAACTCGCCGTTCGCGTCGGCCTGGCCGTTCGCGGCGCCGTCGAGCAGGTAGCCGTCCTCCGTACCCGCGATCATCTCGTCGAGCGACGCGTCGCCCGGTGCGATGTAGGTGTTGCGCATGCGGATCAGGGGCTCGTTGTCGTACTCCCACGCGCGCGCGTTGCCCGTCGGCGCGACGCCGAAGCGCGCGGCGCTCTCGCGATCGTGCAGATAGGAGGCGAGGACGCCGTCTTGGATGATGACCGTGTTCTGCGTAGGCACGCCCTCGTCGTCGACGGAGAGCGAGCCGCCCGCGCCCGTCTCGAACTCGGAGCGCCCCGAGTCGCACAGCGTGACGTGCTCGGAGGCGACGCGCGTCCCGAGCTTGCCCGCGGCGACGGAGCCGGCCTGCACGAAGTCCGCCTCGACCGTGTGGCCGACCGCCTCGTGCGTGAGCAGGCCGACGAGCGACGGCGAGAGCAGCACCTTCGTGCGACCGCCCTCGGGGTAGCCCGCGCGCAGGAGGTTCACGGCGCGCGCCGCGGCCTTCTCGGCGAGCGCTTCGGGGCTCGCCGCGCGGAAGAGGCAGTCCCAGCCGCCGGTCGCGCCGACGGCCTCGGCGCCGCGCTGGATCTCGCCGTCCTTCTGCGCGACGGCCGAGATGCGGAACTCCGGCCGCACGAGGCGCGTCCAGGCGCGTGCGCCGTCGCTCGTGACGATGCCCTTCTCCTCGAAGACCTCGGAGTAGGCCGACGACGCGCTCTGGATCGAAGCCGAGGCGCCGCGCGCCTTCTGCTCCATCGCGAGCACGAGCTCGAGCGTCTCCGCGAGCGGCTTGTCGGCGAGCTCCTTCACGCCGGGCGCGTCGAAGCGGCCGCGCGCGAGCGCCGTGCGCGGGAGCGGCTCGCTGCGCTCGGTGCGCGCGCGCGCCGAGGAGCGCGCCGCGGCGCGGGCCTGATCCACCGCGAGCTCGATCGCGCCGCGCTCGATGCGGTCCGTGCTCGCGAAGCCCCAGGTGCCGTCCTCGAGGACGCGCACGCCGACGCCCGTGTGCTCGGTGACCTGCGCGGTCTCGACGCGGCCCTTCTCGACGGCGAGGACGCGGGAGCGCTTCCTGTGGAAGCGCAGTTCGACGAAGCCGCCGGCCTTCTTCGCCAGCACTTCGCTCAACAATTCGGTCGGGTCGTAGTCGGTCACGGTCGAGCCTCCTTGGGCGGCCGAGAAGCTAGCCCGCGCCGCCGCGCGAGAACCAGGACGCGCGAGGCCGAAGGTCGGCGGAAGCGCATCGCTCGGGCGCGCCCGTGGTGCGGGTGCCCGCAGCGGTCGTGTCGGTCCTCCGGCGCGCGCAGACGGCTCGTGTCTGGGCGTCCGCCGCCCCGGCTGCGAGAAGGTCGTGCTCCCGCTCGGACGCGCGAAGGTCTATCCTCTCCGCCCCTTGGCGAAGCCCGACGATCCGAAAGCCCCGCGCTCGCTCGCGCAGAACCGGAAGGCGCGCTTCGAGTTCCACCTCTTGGAGGAGCTCGAGTGCGGGATCGCGCTCACGGGCACCGAGGTGAAGAGCCTGCGCAAGGGCGGCGCGTCGATCGACGAGGCGTACGGTTCGATCCGCAATGGCGAGCTGTGGCTCTTGAACGCGCACATCCCCGAGTACGCGCAGGGCAACGTCCACAACCACGAGCCCAAGCGCGACCGCAAGCTCCTCGCGAAGAAGAAGGAGATCGCGGGCTGGTACGCGCAGGTCCGCGAGAAGGGGATCACGATCGTCCCGCTCTCCCTCTACTTCGTCGGCTCGCGCGTCAAGCTGCGCATGGCCTTGTGCAAGGGCAAGAAGCTCTACGACAAGCGCGAGGACAAGAAGGAGAAGGACGACAAGCGCGAGATGCAGCGGGCGATGATGCGGCGCCGGTGATGCCGCGCTGAGGACGCCGCGGAAGGGAGCGGCGGCTCGGAAGGGACGTGCGACACGCTCCTGCGCTTCGTCGCGATGCAGCGGAACCAAGCGTGTCTCGCGGGGTTGATCGTCCGGCCCCAACGGATCCGGAGATGCTGACCCTCCTCACCGCACTGCTCGTCCAGGCGTCGCCCCCGGCTCCATCGATCGCGCGACCGGCGTCGACCGGCCACCTGCCCGTCGTCCTGGCGACCGATTCGGTCTCGGCCGCGGATTTCCCTCTGAGCCACTTCGGCGCGCGCGTGCTCGCCCTCCTCGATCCGCGACGCGCGGGGCCGGACGGCGTGCGCCTCGTCGTCGCCGACGAGACGGAGAGCCTCGTCTGGATCCTCTCCGTGGACGGCCGCAGCGCGGAGCGGGTGCCTGGCGCCGGCTTCCTCGACGCCTACGGGCTGGTCGACGCCGGCGACGTCGACCGCGACGGCCGCGCGGAACTCCTCCACGGCACGCGCGGCGCGTGGACGCTCCGCTCGGGCGCGACGCTCGAGCCGATCGTCCACTACACGAGCGGGGAGGTCTGCGTGGTCGGCGACATCGACGGGGACGGCGAGGACGAGCTCGCGTTCGCGCGCGACGTGCGGCTCGCGAACGGCGAGCTCCCCCGCCTCGCCGTGAGCGTGCGCTCGCGGAAACGCGTCGACGACCTCTGGACGTTCGATGCGGTGGCCTCGTTCGTCGCGGAACCGCGCCACCTGCTCGCCGCGGGCGACGTCGACCGTGACGGCGCCGCGGACCTGCTCGTCCTCGCGGAGGACCGCGCGCTCGTGCTCTCCGGGCGCGACGGGCGGCGGCTCGTCGAGCTCGGCGACCGCGGTCGGCTGCCGGCGAAGCGCGCGGCGCGACTCGGCGACGTCGACGACGACGGCGTGCCCGACTTCGTGCTCGGCTATCCCGACTCGTCTTGCTCGGAGCGGCGCCTCGCGCACGTCGACGTCGTGTCGGGGCGCGACGGGCGGCGTCTGCACCGGCTCGAGAGCGACGGGGGTATGTTCGGCTCCGAACTCGCGGCGGGGCTCGACCTCGACGGCGACGGCTGCCCCGACTTCGCCGTCGCGACGCACTCGGGCACGTTCGAGGGCGTCCACGTGTACTCGGGCCGTGGCGCGGCGCTGCGTTACCCGATCACGAGCGATTGGGACTGCCATCGGCGCTTCTCCGTCGCGCTCCTGCCCGACGTCGACGGCGACGGCGCCGCGGACCTCGTCGTGGGTGCGACGACGTGGCCGGGCGCGAACTGCGATCACGGGTCGGTCTCGCTGTGGAGCGGGAAGACGGGCGCGCCGCTCGCCACGTGGACCGCGCGCTCGCCGGTGATCGCGGCTGCGCGCAGCGACGCGAGTCGCTGATCCACGACCCGCACGACTCGGAACGGATCCGGCGCGCGCTGCGGAACGGACGGGGCGCACCCTTCGGAACCACGGCGGCGCGTGCTAGAGTCGAGCCCTCTCGCTGGGGGCGCACCGGTTTCGACCGGTTTCGTTCAGCGGCGGGTTGCGTGTCGGGGATCTCGAGTCACCCCGTAAAATCCACTTGGGGCGGCATTGCATGCCAACAACTATTCTCTCGCGGCCTGATTCATCAGTCCGCCGTTTCCGGTCGGAGTGCCCGCGGCCGGCCGGGAACGAAAACAGCGGGCTGGCTGGCGAGTCGCGCCTCGGGGCGGACCGGCGAGAACCTTCCGAGACTGGTACGTGAAGAGCCTGCTCCTGGGCGCGACACGGATGACGACAAACCAGGAGACACACACGTAGACGCTCGTCGACGGGGCATTCCGGGACGCGGGTTCGATTCCCGCCGCCTCCACCACCTCCACCGCCCGCGCCTGTCCCTCCGCACGTGCGCGGGCGGAGGCTTCAGAGTCCGGGCCGCGTGCATAGACTCTCCGCGCTTGTTCCCGCCCGTCCACCGATCGCGCGCCGCGGCGCTCCTCGTGTTCCTCGCGCTCGGCGCGGGCTGCAAGAGCCTCGAGTCGAAGACCTGGAACCTCTCCCAGCTCCACGACGACGGTTCGCGCCACCGCTACCACGGCGCGCTCCAGAGCGACTTCGAGTACGTCCTGCGCCACGACGTCGCGGGCGTCTTGCGCGGCGCGGGCGCGCGCTTCGCGGAGAAGGGCGCCTCGGGCATCGACGATCCGTCGCAGCGGTGCCTCGAGAACCTCGTCGACCTCGAGCGCTACCCGGCGAAGACGAAGCGCGAGGAGGCGCTGCGCGTCGAGTGGCTCGCGCGCCTCGCCGTCGCGTGTCCCTCGCGCCTCTCGCGCGAACGCGCGGCGCTCGCGCTCGGTCCGATCGGCGCGACGATCGAGGCCGGCGTGCCCGTCGGACTCGCGAAGGACGCGGAAACGGCGGGCGCCGCGGTCGTCTCGAACGCGGCGGCCGCGCTCGTTCGCGCCGTGCGCGGCGCGATCGACCCCAAGGCGCTCCAGAGCGAGGGCGGTCCGCCCGCGCCGACGATCGACGCCGCGTGCGTGGCGCTCGAGGCGCTCGTGCTCGACCTCGACGGCGCGCGGCGCGCGCTCGCGGCGACGGGCGAGCTCGCCACGGTGCGCGGGCTCGGCGCGGACGCGCGCGCGCGCATCGAGCAGGTCTCGCTCGACCTCGAACGCCGTCTCGTGCGCCAGGCGCTCGCTTCCGCGCTCAAGGACCCCGAGCCGATCGTCCGCGCCGCCGCGGTCGAGGCGAGCGTCGCGTGCGCCGGCCTCTCCGTGGTCGACAGCATGATCCTGCACTTCGAGCGCGAGCAGGCGCCCGAGGTCGTCGTGCGCGTCCTCGCGCTCGTCCGCCGCCGCGGACTGCCCGACGCGCCCGCGACGCTCGAGCCGCGCGCGCGCGCCGAGTGGCGCGACCGCCAGCTCCAGGCGCTCTACGCGCTGCTCGTCACGCGACCGGAGAGCGAGGTCCACGTCGCCGCGATGCTCGCGCTCTCGCGCGTCGCCGACGCCGGCTTCCAGAGCCTGCGCGAAGAGGATTGGCAGGCGTGGTTCCAGCGCCGGCGCTCCAGTCCGGCCACCGTCCCCGCCGACACGAAGCCCTCCTCGTGAGCGAACGGCCGAAGAATCGCTGGGCAGGTCCGCTGCGCGTCGTTTTCGCGCTCGTGCTCCTCGCCCTCGTCGCGTGGTTCCTCCCCTGGCGCGACCGCCTGGTCTGGACGGCGCCCGGGAGCGCCCTCCAGGTCGCGGGGGAGATCGAAGGCGACTGGCGCACCGACGCGATCGTGTTCCACCTCGCGCCGGACGCGGAGCTCGACGCGAGCTGGCCGGAGAAGGTGCGCGCGGCGAAGCATGGGAGCGGCGTCGTCGCGCTCGTCCGCGACGGCGCGGCGGAGCAGGAGCCCGCGGGGAAGGCGTTCCTCTCGTGGCGTCCGGGGATGGTGCGCGTCTTCCGCGAACTCGATCCGCGCGGCCTCGCGCTCGCGATGGCGATGTTCGTCCTCGCCGCGGTGACCAGCGTCACGCGCTGGTGGCGCCTGCTCGCGATCGCGGGCTGTCCGACGACCTGGTTCAACGCGTTCCGCCTCACGTTCCTCGGGTTCTTCTTCAACCTCGTCGTGCCGGGGCTCACCGGCGGCGACGTGATCAAGGCCGTGCTCGTCGTGCGCGAGCACCCGAAGCGTCGCGCGGACGCCTTGATGTCCGTGATCGTCGACCGCGGGCTCGGGCTCCTCGTGCTCGTCGGGCTCGCCGTCGCGGCCGTGTGGCTATCGGGGGAGCGCTTCCACGAACTCAAGGTCTGGGTCACGCTCTTCTTCGGCGCGGCGCTCGTCGGGCTCTTCCTCGTGCTGCACCCGCTGCCGCGCCGGCTCCTGCGCGTCGAGCGCATCCTCGAGCGTCTCCCGCAGAAGGAGCGGCTGCAGGCGCTCGACCGCGCGCTCCGGCTCTACGGCGAGCACCCGTTCGAGATGCTCGTCGCCGCCGCGCTCTCCGCCGGCAACCACGCCTTCATCGCGGGCGGCGTCTTCGCGCTGGGCAAGGCCTTCGGCGAATCGCAGCTGACGCCGCTCGAGTACGTCGCCGTCGTGGCACTCGCGAACGTGATCAGCTCCTTGCCGCTGGCGCCGGGCGGATGGGGGCTCGGCGAGGCGACGTTCGGGACGCTGTTCCACGTCCTCCAGGCTTCGACGACGCTCGGCATCGCGGTCAGCCTCACCTACCGCCTGCTCGTCACGGCGATGAACCTCGCGGGCGGCCTCTTCCTGCTCCTCCCCGGCGGGAAGAACCTGCGGGCGGAGGGCGAGGAGCTCGCCGCGCGCCAGCAGGACTCCCCGAGCGCGGATTGACGCGTCGGCGGACCTCGGGTCCAATCCACGTTTCCGTTCCGGCGTCACGACGCCGGGAAGCCACCGATCCGCGCCGCGCGCCACCGTCCGCTGGACGAGCGCGCGCGGCGTGCGCCCGGCGGCTCCGAGGTCGAGCGCGTCCGCGCCGACCGAGCCCTCCCCTCACGCGCCCCCCCTGCACCGGAGTCCTGGATGCCCCTCCTCGTCGTTGGAACGCTGGCCTACGACACGATCGAGACCGTCTACGCGCGTCGCGCGGAGGTGCTCGGCGGTTCCGCGACCTACTTCGCGATCGGCGCGAGCCGCTTCGCCCCCGTCAGCCTGGTCGGCGTCGTGGGGGAGGACTTCAAGCCGGGCGATCTGGAGCTCCTCAAGCGCTGCGGCGTGGACACGCGCGGCGTCGAGGTCGCGAAGGGGCGCACGTTCCGCTGGGCCGGGCGCTACGAGGGCGACTGGAACAAGCGGGTGACGCTCGAGACGCAGCTCAACGTGCTCGCGGACTTCGACCCGAAGGTGCCGGACGCGCAGCGCGCCGCGCGCTACCTGTTCCTCGCGAACGCGAGCCCCGAGGTGCAGCTCAAGGCGCTGCTCCAGGTCGAGGCGCCCGCGTTCACGATGATCGACACGATGAACCTGTGGATCGAGCACGCGCGCGACGCGCTCTACGCGGTGCTGCGCAAGGTCGACGCGATCGTCCTCAACGACGAGGAGGCGCGCATGCTCACGGGCGAGAAGAACCTGATCAAGGCGGCGGCCGCCGTGCTCGGCATGGGGCCGCGCTACGTCGTCTTGAAGAAGGGCGAGCACGGCGCCTTCATCATGGGCGGCGACCTCCACTTCGCGATCCCCGCCTACCCGGTCGAGAACGTCGTCGATCCGACGGGCGCCGGCGACTCGTTCGCGGGCGGCTTCATGGGCTACCTCGCCGCGCAGAAGCGCCACGACCCGCAGGCGCTGCGCAAGGCGATGCTGTACGGCACGATCACGGCCTCGTTCTGTGTCCAGGCCTTCAGCGTCGAGGCGTTGACCCCGCTCACGCGCACGCAGATCGACGAGCGCTACGACGAGCTGCTCCAGATCGTGACGGTGTGAGCGCGCGCGCGCCGACGGAGCGCGTCTTCGTCGCGCTCGATCCGCCGCTGGATGCGCGGCGGTGGCTCGCGGCGCGCGCGACGGAGTTCCTCGCGGCGGACGGAGCCCGCCCGGGACGCGCGGACCTGGGCGCGCCGAAGCCCGGGGCGCGGTGGCGCATGGTCCCCGCGGAGGACCTGCACCTGACGCTCGTGTTCCTCGGCGCGATCCCGCTCGAAGGGCGCGGGGGAGTCCCCGGGGGCGGGATCGGGGAACTCGCCGCGTCGATCGCGCGGCGGACGCGCGGGCTTCAGCCGGTGACCGTCGAGCTCGACCGGTTCGGCGCCTTCCCGAGCGGACCGGCGGGAGCCGGACTTGCTCGCGCGCGCGTCCTGTGGGTCGGGCGCTCGGTGCCCGAGCCCCGGCTCCACGCGCTCTACGCCGCGTGCCACGCCGCGGCCGTCGAGGTCGGTCACGCGGTCGAGCCGCTCGTCGGTCTCGACGCGTGGGTGCCGCACGTCACGCTGGCGCGCCCTGCCGACCGCGCGCCGCAGGCGGTCCCGGCCGGCTTCCTCGCGGCGCCGCTCGCGTGCGCGTTCGAGGTGGCCGAGGTCGTCGTCCACGCGTCGCGTTCCCCCAAAGCTGCGGACGGGCGCTACCCGGCCCTCGCGCGGATCTCCCCGGACCGGGGGACGGCGTGAACCGCGCGCGTCGCCCGCGTTTTTCTGGTGACCGCGGCGGCGATCGGACGTCCTCGTTCCCGGAGGCGCCACAGAGGCACCGGATCGTGCTTCAACCGACTCCCACCCGCCGCTATCTTGGGCTCCCACGACCCGAACGGACCCCAACCAAACCATCGAGAGACCCTCATGACGACGCAGAAGCCGCAGCCCACGAAAACCCCGGAAAAGCCCGCTGAAAAGGCCCTCGAGCGGACCCCCGAGAAGCCGGCCGAGCGCACCCCCGCCGAGAAGGCGGCCCAGGAGCGCGAGAAGCTCGAGAAGCTGCGCAACCTCGACGCGGCGATGGGGGAGATCGAGAAGAGCTTCGGCAAGGGCTCGATCATGCGCCTCGGCGAGGAGGGGGCGCTCATCCGCGAGATCCGCGGCATCTCGACCGGCTCGATCGGGCTCGACGTCGCGCTCGGCGGGAAGGGCCTCCCGAAGGGCCGCATCGTGGAGATCTACGGACCGGAGAGCTCGGGCAAGACGACGCTCACCCTGCACGTGATCGCGAACGCCCAGAAGTCGGGCGGGATCTGCGCCTTCGTCGACGCCGAGCACGCGCTCGACCCGGCTACGCGCGCAAGCTCGGCGTCAAGCTCGACGACCTGCTCGTGTCGCAGCCCGACACGGGTGAACAAGCGCTCGAGATCGTCGAGACGCTCGTGCGCAGCAACGCCGTCGACGTCGTCGTGATCGACTCGGTCGCGGCCCTCGTGCCGCGCGCCGAAATCGCGGGCGAGATGGGCGACAGCTTCGTCGGCTTGCATGCGCGCTTGATGAGCCAGGCCCTGCGCAAGCTGACCGCCGCGATCTCGAAGTCCGACACGCTCGTCATCTTCATCAACCAGATCCGCGAGAAGATCGGCGTCATGTTCGGCAGCCCCGAGACGACGACGGGCGGCCGCGCGCTCAAGTTCTACTCGTCGATCCGCCTCGACATCCGCAAGATCGGCCAGCTCAAGGACGGCGAAGAGGTGGTCGGCTCGCGCACGAAGGTCACGGTCGTGAAGAACAAGATCGCGCCGCCCTTCCGCAAGACCGAGTTCGACGTGCTCTTCAACAAGGGGATCAGCAAGGAGGGCGAGCTGCTCGAGCTCGGCACCACCGCCGGCGTGATCCTGAAGTCCGGCACGTGGTTCTCGATGAAGCACCAGAAGGACGGCGAGGTGCGCCTCGGCCAGGGCCTCGAGAAGGCGCGCGCCTTCCTGCTCGACAACCCCGACCTCGCGGCCGCGCTCGAGAAGCAGGTGCGCGCGCACGCGACGCCGACGTCCAGCTCGTCCGAGGAGGGTGGAGAGGCCGCGAAGCCGCCCGCGCGCGCCTGATCCGGTCTGCACTCACGCGCGCCCGGGCCCACGGTCCTCCGTGAGCCCGGGCGCGCCGCGTTTCGGGACCCGCGGGGCAGTCGGGGCTTGGCTCGCCCGCCCTCGACCCGAATACTGTCCGCCCCATGACCGCCTCCACGACCCGCGACACGACCCAGCGTTTCACCGCCGCCCGCGTCCGCCAGGACTTCCTCGACTTCTTCGGCGCGCGCGGCCACGCGATCGTCCCGAGCTCGCCCGTCTTCCCGAAGGACGACCCGACCCTGCTCTTCACGAACGCGGGGATGAACCAGTTCAAGGACGTGTTCCTCGGAACGGGGACGCGGCCCTACAAGCGCGCGGTCGACACGCAGAAGTGCATCCGCGTGTCGGGCAAGCACAACGACCTCGAGGAAGTGGGCGTCGACACGTACCACCACACGTTCTTCGAGATGCTCGGGAACTGGTCGTTCGGCGACTACTTCAAGGAGGACGCGATCACGTGGGCGTGGACGCTCCTCACCGAGGTGTGGGGGCTGCCCAAGGACCGGCTCTGGGTCACCGTGTTCGGCGGCGACGAGAAGGACGGCCTGCCCGCGGACACCGAGGCGGAGCGCATCTGGATCCAGAAGGCAGGCGTCGATCCGAAGCGCGTGCTGCGCTTCGGCCGCAAGGCGAACTTCTGGGAGATGGGGGAGACGGGCCCCTGCGGTCCGTGCACGGAGATCCACTTCGACCGCGGCGCTCCGGGCTCGAACCCGATGGACGGCGCGGACCCGAAGCTCGGCGTCAACACGGACGATCCGCGCTACAAGGAGCGCTTCATCGAGCTCTGGAACAACGTGTTCATGGAATTCAACCGCCTCGACGACGGGCGCCTCGCCAAGCTCCCCGCGCAGTCGGTCGACACGGGCATGGGCTTCGAGCGCATCCTCTCGGTGCTGCAGGGCAAGCGCTCGAACTACGACACGGACCTCTTCACGCCGATCTTCGCGCGCATCGAACAGCTGTCGGGCCGGAAGTACGGCGCGTCGATGGACCCCGCGGACATCGCCTTCCGCGTGATCGCCGACCACACGCGCGCGGTGACGAGCGCGATCTCCGACGGCGCGACGCCGTCGAACGAAGGGCGCGGCTACGTGCTGCGCCGCCTGATCCGCCGCGCTTCGCGCTTCGGGCGACAGAACCTCGGCATGAAGGAGCCCTTCCTCTGCCAGGTCGTGCCCGCGGTCGCGCAGGTGCTCGGCGACACGTTCCCCGAGATGCGCGCGCGCGCGGAGCACGTCAGCGCCGTGCTGCGTGCGGAGGAAGAGCAGTTCGGCCGCACGCTCGACCGCGGCCTCGGCCTCTTCGCCGAGCTCGCGTCGAAGGTCGAGAAGAGCGGCGCGAAGACGCTGCCCGGCGCCGAGTCCTTCGAGCTGTACGCGACGTACGGTTTCCCGCAGGACCTGGTCGAGCTCATGGCGCGCGAACGAAACCTCGCGCTCGACACGCGCGGCTGGGACGCCGCGATGGAGAAGCACCAGGCGGCCTCGCGCTCGGAGGGCAAGTTCAAGCAGCTCCTCTCCGCCGAGCAGCTCACGGGGCTCACCGCGACGCGCACGACGTGTCACGAGGACGGCGCGCGCACGACCGAGCTCGACACGCGCGTCGCGCGCCTCTTCCGCGACGCGGGCCAGAAGGACCGTCTCGTGCTCGCCGAGACGTGCTTCTACGCCGAGAGCGGCGGTCAGGTCGGCGACGCGGGCACGATCCGCTCCGCGGACGGTGGCTTCGTCTTCACGGTCGAGGACACGCAGAAGGTCGGCGACGTGGTCGTGCACGTCGGCAAGGCGGAGAAATCGCCCGCGGGCGACGCGGCGAACCTCGCCGTGCGCGCGAGCGTCGACCGCGAACGCCGCGACGCGACGCGCGCGAACCACACGGCGACGCACCTCCTGCACAAGGTGCTGAAGGACGTCGTCGGCGACCACGTGCAGCAGATGGGCAGCTACGTCGGGCCCGATCGTCTGCGGTTCGACTTCTCGAACCCGCAGGGCCTCACGGCGGAGCAACTCGAGGAGATCGAGCGCCGCGTCAACGCCGCGATCGCGAAGAACGACGCGCTGACGACGACGATCGAAGACCTCGAGGCCGCGAAGAAGCGCGGCGTCGTCGCGCTCTTCGGCGAGAAGTACTCGGAGCGCGTGCGCGTGGTCGACGTCGGCGGCTGGTCGACGGAACTGTGCGGCGGTACGCACGTGCGCGCGGCGGGCGACATCGGCCCGTTCGTGATCCTGTCCGAGCGCGCGATCCAAGCCGGCGTGCGCCGCCTCGAGGCGCTGACGCGCCGCGCCGCGGTCGACTGGATGCAGGAGCAGCGCCGACTCGTGCGCGGCGCGGCGCAGACGCTGAAGACGGCGCCGGAGGAACTCGTCACGCGCATCGAGGCGCTCCAGAAGGAGCTCAAGGATGCGCGCAAGAAGAACGAGCAGAGCTCCGCCGGCGGGATCGCGTCGGCCTTCGACGCGCTCAAGGCGGGCCTGAAGACCGAGAAGGGCGTCACGCACGGCGTGTTCGTCTTCGAAGCCCTCGACCAGAAGTCGGTGCGCGATCTGACCGACCGGGCGAAGGGGCTCGCCCCCGTGCTCGCGCTCTCCGTGTTCGGCCGCGAGGGCGACAAGGTCGCGCACCTCCACGTCGTGCAGGGCGTCCCCGCGAACGCCGGGCTCAAGGCCGGCGACCTCGCCAACCTGGCGAAGACGCACGTCGGCGGCGGTGGGGGCGGGAGCCCCGCGCTGGCGCAGGGCCAGGGCACGAACCCCGCCGGGCTCGGGCCGGCGAAGGCGGACGTCGAGGCGGCGCTCGCCGCGGCGCTCGCGAAGCTCTGAGTGCGCGGCTCCGGCCGCCGCGACGCCGGCCGGAGGACGCTCCAGGGCCTCCGGCGCGATTGACACCCCCTGGAGCCACCGCTAGCATCCTCCCCCTTCCTTCCTCCACGGACCACCACTCATGCCGAACCCGAAACGACGCCACTCGCGGACGCGCAAGCGCCTTCGCCGCTCCCACCATGCTCTGACGGCGACGCCCGCCAACCACTGCCCGCGCTGCGGGGCCGCGACGAAGCCGCACCGCGTGTGCGACAACTGCGGCCACTACGGCTTCGACAAGGGTGGTCA
Source organism: Planctomycetota bacterium (assembly GCA_016714045.1). Lineage (GTDB taxonomy): Bacteria > Planctomycetota > UBA1135 > UBA1135 > JADJNY01. Next base: position 212,522 of record JADJNY010000008.1, read on the forward strand.
GAAGGGTGTCGAGGTGGTCGCGAAGGAAGAGTCCGTCTGACGCTGGCGTCCCAGGCCGCGCTCCCGATGCAGAACAAGCGCATCGCCCTGGACGTGATGGGCGGCGATCACGCCCCGGACCAGATCGTCCGGGGCGCGCTCCAAGCCTGCGCCCGCGACGGCAAGTGGAAGCTCTCGCCCGAGCGCATCGTGCTCGTCGGCGACGAAGCGATCGTGCGTGGGCGCCTCGCGCACTTCGGCGGCGACCCCGGGTTCGTGCTGCAGCACGCCTCCCAGGTCGTCGGCATGGCGGAGTCGCCCTCCTCCGCGCTGCGGGGTAAGCCCGATTCGTCGATCGCCGTCTCGGTCGGGGCCGTGAAGAAGGGCGCCGCTGGCGCGCTCGTCAGCATGGGCAACACGGGTGCCGTCGTCGGCGCCGCGACGCTTGGTCTCGGCACGCTCGCCGGTGTGCGTCGACCCGCGATCGCGGTCACGCTGAGCCTGACCGGCAAGCCCGTCACGCTGCTCGACATGGGCGCCAACAAGGAAGCGAAGCCGCAGGACCTCGTGCAGTTCGCCGCGATGGGGTCCGTGTACATGCGCGACTGCCTCGGGGTCGAGAGCCCGCGCGTCGGCATCCTGAACATCGGCGGCGAGGCCTCGAAGGGGCCGGACGTGCTCAAGGAGGCGCACCAGCTCCTGAGCGATCCCTCGTCGAAGCTGAACTTCGTCGGCAACATCGAGGGCAACTCGATCTTCGCGTCCGCCGCCGACGTCGTCGTGACGGACGGGTTCACGGGCAACGTCGTGCTCAAGTTGATGGAGGGTTTCTCCTCCTTCCTCCTGCACCTCGTGCTCGCGGAGCTGAAGGCCCACCAGGTCGACTGGTCCGCGCAGGCGCTCGGCACGATCCAGAAGCGCATCGACTATGCCGAGTACGGCGGCGCGCTCCTGCTCGGCGTCAACGGCGTCGTGATCAAGGGCCACGGCCGCTCCGACGCGAACGCGGTTGCGAACGCCCTCGGGTTCGCAGCCCGCGCTCTCGACGCGAACGTGAACGAGCACATCGTTCGCGGGCTCGAGTAGCGCGACCCGCCCGCGCGCGGCCCCGCGCCAGGGAGCCGCGGCGACGAAGCGCGTTTCCAGGCGGGAGCGCGCTTGCTTCGGCCCGGCGCGCGACGGTTAGAATCCGCACCGGGTTCCCCGCGGGGCGCCCGCATCGATCGGCCCCCCCTGGAATCCTGCGCATGACCTCACGCGTCCGTGTCGGCACCGCCGGGACCGGCTCCTACGTTCCCGAGCGCGTCGTCCCCAACTCCTGGTTCGAGTCGCAAGTCGACACGTCCGACGAGTGGATCGTCCAGCGGACGGGGATCCAGGCGCGGCGCTACGTCGCGCCCGGGGAGGCCACGTCCGACATGGCGCTGCGCGCGGCGGAGCGAGCGCTCGCCGCGGCTGGCCTGCAGGCCTCCGACCTCGACCTGATCGTCTGCGGCACGCTGACCCCCGATCACATCCTGCCCGGCACCGCCGCGCTCCTGCAGCACCGGCTCGGCGCCACCCGCTCCGGAGCGTTCGACTGCAACGCCGCGTGCACGGGCTTCATGACGGCCTTCAACACGGCGGAGGCGTTCATCGCGGCCGGACGTGCGCGCCACGTGCTCGCGATCGGCGCCGAGACGCTCTCGCGCTACGTCGACCAGAAGGACCGCGGCTCGTGCATCCTGTTCGGCGACGGCGCCGGCGCTGCGGTGCTCTCACCCTGGGAGGACTGCCGCCAGGGCGAGGTCCTGCGCACGATCCTCGGCGCGGACGGCTCGGGCTACGAGCACATCCACATGGTCGCGGGCGGGTCGCGCTTGCCGCCGACGGTCGAGACCGTGCAGGCCGGACAGCACTACATCCGTGTCAACGGACGCGAAGTGTTCCGGTTCGCCGTGCAGCGCATGAGCGAGTTGATCGAGGAACTCGCGCGCGGGCACGAGTACGACGAGATCGGGCTCGTCGTCCCGCACCAGGTCAACCGACGCATCATCGACGCCGCGCTCGAGCGCCTCGGGTGGACCGACGAGAAGGTGATGGTCAACATTCAGCACTACGGGAACACGTCCGCGGCCTCGGTGCCGGTCGCGCTCGACGAAGCCGTGCGCGCCGGACGCGCGCCCAAGGACAAGCTCGTGATCATGGTGGCCTTCGGCGCCGGCCTCACATGGGGCGGGGCGCTCTTGCGCTGGTGAGCGCACCCAGGAGTCGGAGATGAACGAAGCGATCCTCTTTCCGGGCCAAGGGGCCCAGTTCGCCGGCATGGGCCGCGATTGGTGCGAGTTCTCGCCCGTCGCGCGCGAGACCTTCGCCGAGGCCGACCGCGTGCTCGGGTTCGCGCTCAGCCAGAAATGCTGGGACGCGGGCGAGGAGGTCAACCGGACCGACGTCGCGCAACCCGGCATCTTCACGACGAGCGTCGCGATCGTGCGCGTGCTCGAGGCGACGCAGGGACTGGACCGCTCGAAGGCGGTGATGGTCGCCGGGCTCTCGCTCGGCGAGTACACCGCTCTGTGGGCCGCCGACTCGCTCTCGTTCGCCGACGGGCTGCGGCTCGTGCGTCTGCGCGGCGAGGCGATGCAGCGTGCGAGCGAGACCGTGAAGAGCTCGATGGTGAGCTTGATGGGGGCGACGGAGGAGCAGGCGCGCTCGCTCGCCGCCGCCGCGTCCGCGCACGGCGTCTGCCAGGTCGCGAACCTGAACGCGCCGGGGCAGATCATCGTGTCGGGGGAACTCGCGGCGCTCGATGCGCTCGAAGCCGTCGCGAAGGACCACGGTGTCCGCCGCACGCGCCGGCTCGTCGTCGCGGGCGGATTCCATTCCGAGTGCATGCGCTCGGCCGCGGAGACGCTGAAGGCGGCGCTGCGCGACGTCCGCATCGCGCCCCCGCGGGTGCCGTTCGTCAGCAACGTCACCGCGCTCCCGACGAACGACCCCGCGCGCATCCGCGAGCAACTCGCCGAGCAGGTCTGCGCGCCCGTGCTCTGGGAGCGTTCGATGCGCTGGGCGCTCGCACAGGGCATCCGGCGGTTCCTCGAACCGGGGCCTGGCGAGGTCCTGGCGGGTCTCCTCCGGAAGGTGGACGAGGGCGTCCAGGTGCGCTCCGCCGCCACCCCGAAGAGCCTCGCCGCCAGCTGAAATCCCTCGTCCAGGCGCGGCTTCTCCCTCGTTGATCGCCTGGGGGGGGACCGCTATAGTCGCCCCGTTCCCGCTCCCGCGTGCCTCGCGCGGGAGCCGCCTCTCCGCCCCCTGCCCTCGATGCCTTCGATCCCGACTCCTCACGACCCGCGCTTTCTCCAAGGCCGGGTCGCTCTCGTCACCGGTGCCTCCCGCGGCATCGGCCGAGCGATCGCCCTCCGTCTCGCCGCTCGTGGTGCCCGCGTGGCCTGCGTCGCGACCGAAGCCGGACGGGCACGCGAGGTGGCGGACCTGTGTGCGCAGCACACGGAGGGTTCCCAGGCCTACGGCTGCGATGTCGCCGACACCGCCGCCGTCCAGGCCCTCGTCGAGCAGGTGCAGAAGGAACTGGGCGGGCTCGATCTCCTCGTGAACAACGCTGGGATCACCCGTGACCAATTGCTCCTGCGCATGACCGAGGAGGACTTCGATCGCGTCATCGAGGTCAACCTCAAGGGGACCTGGAACTTCCTCAAGGCCGCGTCGCGGCCGCTGATGAAGGTCAAGGGCAAGGTGGTCAACATCACTTCGGTGGTGGGGCTCACCGGCAACGCAGGACAAGCGAACTACGCCGCCAGCAAGGCCGGGGTCGTGGGACTGACGAAGTCCCTGGCCAAGGAGCTCGCTGGACGCGGAGTCTGTGTGAACGCCATCGCGCCCGGCTTCATTGCCACCGACATGACCGCGGCGATCGATGAGAAGGCGGCCGAAGCTCTGAAGAGCACGATCCCCCTGGGTCGGATCGGCGCCCCCGAGGATATCGCTGCCGCGGTCGAGTTCCTGGCCGGACCCGGCGGCGACTACATCACTGGCCAGACCCTGGTGATCGACGGGGGTCTCTCGCTCTGAGCCCCCGAGCGCCGCCGCGCGCCAGGTCCTCCCCCCACGAAAAAGCGCACCCGAAGCAGGAGCATGTCACAGGTGACCAAGCCGTCCATCGAAGAACGCGTGATCAAAATCGTCTGCGACCAGATGGGGACCACCCCCGACAAGGTCACGCGCGATACCTCCTTCATCAACGACCTCGGCGCCGACTCGCTCGACACCGTGGAACTCGTGATGGAGTTCGAGGACGAGTTCGAGATTTCCATCCCCGACGAAGACGCCGAGAAGATCCAAACGGTCGGCAACGCGATCGACTACATCCAGTCGAAGGCCTGATTCGAGGTTCGACCGCTGCGGACTGTGGAGGCCGTGAGACCTCCCAGCACGAGCGTGTCCGTATCGATCCGGAATCGTTCGGTCTGCCGCAACGACAGGCTCCCATGCGACGAGTGGTCATCACCGGTCTTGGAACCCTGAACGCCCTGGGCTTGGACGTCGAATCGTCCTGGTCCCGGATGCTGCGGGGAGAGAACGGCGTCGGACCGATCCGGCGCTTCGACACGGCGGAGCAGTCCGTCAAGTTCGCGGCCACGATCGAGTGGGACCCGCTGAAGCACTTCAGCACTCCGGACCTGCGCAAGCTCGATCCCTTCACGATGTGGGCGCTCGTCGCGACGGACGAGGCGCTGCGCGACGCAGGGATCGATTCCGCGGCGGCGAGCGCCGAGGTGCGTGAGCGCTGGGGCTGCATTCTCGGCACCGGGATCGGCGGCATCACCGGCATCGAAGAGCAGCATCACGGCCTGATCGAGAAGGGCCCGCGGCGCGTCAGCCCGCACTTCGTGCCGAAGATCATGGCCAACGCGGTCAGCGGCCAGGTGGCGATCCGTCACGGACTGCTCGGCACCTGCTTCACGACGTCGAGCGCCTGCGCTTCCGCGGGGCACGCGATGGGGATGGCCTGGCGCGCGATCCAGTTCGACGACGCGGACATCGTGGTGACCGGCGGTTCCGAGTCGGCGACGACACCGATGTCGCTCGCAGGCTTCTCGAACATGAAGGCGCTCTCGAGCCGGAACGACGATCCCGCGACCGCGTCGCGTCCGTTCGACAAGGACCGCGATGGCTTCGTGATGGGCGAGGGCTGTGGCGTCCTCGTCTTCGAGGAACTCGAGCACGCGCGGAAGCGCGGCGCGAAGATCTACGCCGAGGTCAAGGGCTTCGGCTCGACGGACGACGGTCACCACATCACGGCGCCGGAGGAATCCGGTCGGGGCCCCGCGCGCGCGATGCGCGAAGCGCTGCGGCACGCCAAGGTCGACCCGAAGGACGTCCAGTAGAGCTCCGCGTGCGCAACGCGCTCTCGAACTCGCTCGGTTTCGGCGGCCACAACGTCTCCCTGTGCTTCGGCCAGGTCGACTGACCGTCCTGCGCACCTCTCCGGGGCTTTGCGCTCCTCGCGACCCGCTACAATCCACGGGGAGCTTCCTCCCTCGGCTTCCCATCCCTTCGCTCGGCCCCACGGCCCGCCCCACGACCATCCCTACCGGAGTCTCCTCGTGCAACGGAAGTTCAAGCAGCTCCTGAATCAGTACAAGTTGGAAGTCTTCCACGCGACGCACGACAAGAAGAGCGCGGAAGAGATCTCCACGGAGTGCCTCAAGGCCACCGAGGACGTGCTCAAGCACAAGTTCCATTACCACTTCCACGGCCTGCCGGACGCCGGCCGCGTCGAGGTGGTCAACATGATCAACAACTACGTGCGCGAGGCGATCCTCCCGCCCGTGATCGAGCGCATCGTTCACCGCCAGATCCTGCTCGACAAGAAGCTCGACGCGCTGTTGCGTCTGCAGGAGCAGATCCTCGAGACGCTCTCCTCGGACACGACGGCCGACAAGGGCTGACGCGCTGACGAGGCCACGCACGCGCATGTCCGCCGCTCCCGCACCGGAGCTCCTCCAGCGCCTCGAGCGCCATGGGCAGGCGCACGTCCTGCGCCACCTTGGCGAGCTGTCCGCGCTGGAGCGGGCCCGCTTCCTTGGCGTGGTCGAGGCGCTCGACCTCCCGTTGATCGACGAACTCGCGCGCCTCGCGCGCGCGGGGGCCCAGCCCGCCGCGGTCGCGAGCTTTGCGCCTCCCGAGGTGTTCCGGCCGCGGCGCGAGGGCTCGGCGACGCCGCGCGTGCGCGAACTGCGCGAGCGTGGCGAAGAACTCCAGGCGTCGGGCGCCGTCGCCTGGTTGCTCGTCGCGGGCGGCCAGGCCTCGCGCCTCGGCTACGAGGGCCCCAAAGGAGCGTTCCCCGTCGGGCCCGTCAGCCGCCGCAGCTTGTTCGAGATCTTCGCGCGCAAGCTGCTCGCGGCGCGCGCGCGGTACGGCGTGGAGACGCCGTGGTACGTGCTCACGTCCGAGGCGAACGACGCCACGACGCGCGAGTTCTTCGCGCGCCACGGGCACTTCGGCCTCCCGCCCGACGACGTCGTGTTCTTCCGCCAGGCGATGCTGCCCGCGCTCGACGAGCAGGGGCGCATCCTCTTCGCCGCGCGCAACGAGCTCTTCCTGGCGCCGAACGGACACGGCGGCGTGCTCGCGGCGCTCGCGTCGTCGGGCGCGCTGGCCCACGCGCGCGCGCGCGGCATCCGAGTGTTCTCCTACTTCCAGGTCGACAACCCGCTCGCGCCGCCCGCGGACCCGTTGTTCCTCGGGCTCCACGCCGCGCAGGGCGCGCAGATGTCGAGCAAGGTCGTCCCGAAGCGCGACCCCGCCGAGAAGGTGGGCGTGATCGGTCGCGCGGACGGCAAGCTGACCTGCATCGAGTACTCCGACCTGCCCAACGATCTGCGCGAGGCGCGCGACGCGCGCGGCGAGCTCGTCTTCGGCGACGGCAACATCGCGCTGCACGCGATCGACCTCGAGTTCGTCGACGCGCTGACCGCGCGCGGGTTCAAGCTCCCCTGGCACCTCGCGCGCAAGAAGATGTCCGTGCTCGACGAGCACGGCCGGCCCGCGCAGCGCGAGGGCTTCAAGTTCGAGACCTTCGTGTTCGACGCGCTCTCGCTCGCGCGCGCCAGCGCGACGCTCGAAGTCGACCGGCGCGAAGAGTTCAGCCCGGTGAAGAACGCGGAGGGCCAGGACTCGCCCGCGACCGCGCGCGCGGACCTCTGTCGTCTGCACGCCGGGTGGGTGCGCGCCGCGGGGTTGCCCCTGCCGCCGCCCGACGCGCACGGCCTCCATCCTGTGGAGGTCGACCCGTGCCTCGCGGAGGACGCCGAGACCTTCACGCGCCGCGCGCCGCGCGCGCCGACCTCGAGCGCCGACGGGCACCTCTACACCTGAAGCCGCGCTGCCCAGGAAGCCCCGTAGCCCATGAAAATGGAACTCGCGAAGCACGCACCGGCCCGCGCCACGGAGCGCCACGTCGATCGGCTCGCCACGCTCGAAGTGGCCGTGTTGATGGGGGGGACGTCGAGCGAGCGCGAGGTTTCGCTGCGCTCGGGCGAAGCGGTCGCGCGCGCGCTCGCGAGCGCACCCGAGGCCGGCGCGCCGAACGGGCCCGCGCGGGTGCGGAGCATCGAACTCGCGCCCGACGGCCGCTGGGTCCTGGACGGGCGCGGCGCGGATCCGCTCGTGGTCCTGCGCGAGCTCCAGCCGTCGACCGTGTTCTTCCTCGCGCTGCATGGCGGACGCGGCGAGGACGGCACGCTCCAGGGTTTGCTCGACGCGCTCGGCCGCATCCACACGGGTTCGGGCGTCGAAGCCTCCGCGCTCTGCATGAACAAGCACCTCACGCGCCTCGCGCTCCGCGACGCGGGCGTGCGGGTCGCGTCGGGCCGGCTCGTCACGACGGCTGCGTGGCGCGCTGATGCGGCCGCGCTCCTCCGCGAACTCGCCGCGCTCTCTTCGACCGGCTTCTCCGTCAAGCCCAACCGCGGCGGCTCGTCCGTCGCGACGTCGCTCCTCGACGGTGCGGAGGGCCTGCGCGCCGCGATCGAGACGGTGCTCGCGACCGGCGACGACGCGCTCGTCGAGGAACGGATCCGCGGCGCCGAGACGACGTGTGGCGTGCTCGGCAATCGCGGCGGCGCGTTGCGCAGTCTGACGCCGGTCGAGATCGTGCCCAAGGACGGGCGCTTCTTCGACTACCAGGAGAAGTACTCGAGCGCCGGGGCGCAGGAGTTCTGTCCGCCGCGCTCGCTCGCGCCGAAGACGGTCGCGCGCATCGGCGAGCTCGCCTTGCTCGCGCACGCGGCCGCCGGTTGCGACGGCTACTCGCGCATCGACTTCATGATCCCGCGCGACGCGAGCGGCGTGGAGGGCGAGCCCGTCGCTCTCGAGATCAACACGCTGCCGGGGATGACCGCGCGCTCGCTCCTCCCGCTCGCCGCGGGCGCGGAAGGGCTTTCGTTCCGCGCTCTGTGCGTCGAACTCGTGGCGCTCGCGCTCGACAAGGCCGCGGCGCAGCGGTCATGAGCGCGCGTCGCCGCGTCGCGGTGATCGGCGCGGAGGGGCGTCTCGGGCGCCACGCGTGCGAACTCCTCGAGTCGAGCGCCGAGTTCGAGCTCGTCGCGCGCATCGGGCGCGGCGATGCGCTCGAGGCCGCCGTCCGAGCCGCGCGGGCGGAGCTCGCATTCGAATCGACGCGCGCCGGCCTCGGCTTCGAGCACGCCGAGCGCCTACTCCGCGCGGGCGTCCGGCCGCTCGTGGCGACGAGCGGCGTCACCCCCGAGGAGAACGAGCGGCTTGACGCGCTCGCGCGGGGACTCGGTCTCGGCGGTCTCGTCGTCCCGAACTTCAGCGTCGGCAGCTGGCTGCTCCAGCGTCTCTCCGCCGAGGCCGCGCGCTGGTTCGAGCGCGCGGAGATCGTGGAGCTGCATCACGACAAGAAGCGCGACGCGCCCTCCGGCACGGCGCTCGAGACGGCGCGCCGCATGCGTGCCGAACGTGGCGAGGGAGCGCGCGAGGTCCCGATCCACTCGGTGCGTCTGCCCGGACTCTACGCGCACCAGGAGGTGCTCTTCGGCGCGCCGGGCGAGGTGCTCACGCTCCGCCACGACATGAGCGGTCCGGACGCGTTCGGGCCGGGCATCCTCGCGGCGCTGCGCCACGTCGCGACGGCGAGCGGCGTCGGTCGCGGGCTGGACGCGGTGTTTGCCCGCGGCGTCCCTACCGCGAACTGATTCGGACGTGCTGCGAGCCGTGCGCCCTCGCCCCGCGTGCGGCGTGCTCGGTGCGGATCCGAAGCGTGCGCCTTGGACGCGCGGACCGTGAGTGGCCGTCCGCGGCAGCAGACGGCGCGCGAGTCGAGCGCGCGGGGCTCGACAGCGCGCCTCCCGCGGTGCATCCTGTCCGGCCGTCGACTCGGGTGCCGGGGTGGCGAAATGGCAGACGCGATGGACTCAAAATCCATTTCCCGCAAGGGAGTCGGGGTTCAAGTCCCCGCCTCGGCACCAACCGATCGTCCGCAAGAGCGCGTGACGAGCGCGATGGACCTGGAGGTCCTCGTGCGCGAACGCCTGGAGCAGGACGTCTACCTCCGCGCCGCGTTGCCGGCGCTCGTGCATCGCGTGAACAACGCGACGCAGATCCTGACGGGGCTGAACGCGCTCCTCGGCCTCCCGGGCGGCGCCGCGCTGCTCGCCGCGCGGAGCGGAGACCTCGACGCCGTGTCGGAGCTGTACGAGCGCTCGGGGTGGTTGCTCGGCGTCTTCGGTTCCGCGCTCGGCGCGTCGACCCTGAACGAGCGGCGCGAGCGCGACGGTCTCGTGCCCGTGCTCGACCTCGCGCGGGAGCTCTTCCGGCGTCAGGGACGCGAGCTCGCGTTCTCCGGCGCGCTCCCGCTCCTCGCGCCGCGCGCGGGGCGCGGTTGGGAAGCCCCCTGGACGGTCGGCAGCTGGCTTCACGGTGCGCTGCTCGCGGCGCCCGCGGGCGCGTGCGTTCGCGTCTCGATGTCGCGGGACCGCGGCGCCGTCGTGCTCGAGGACGACGCGCCGTTCGGACCGGAGCGCGCGCGCCTCGCGCGGACGATCGCGGCGCGCGTCGAGGGCGTCGCGTGCGACGAATCCGTGCCGCGACTCGTGCTCGCCGCAGCGTGGTTCGAGCCGGACGCGTCGACGTGAACGCTTGGCTCGCGCGGCTCTTCGGCGGCGCGGCGGAGCCCGCGCGCGTGCCGCATGGCGCTCCAGCCGAGCTCGCGCAGGTCGAACCCTGGATCTCAGCACAGCGCGCCTACTTCCGCGCCGACGGCGGCGACGTGGAGCTCGCGGGCGTGCGCGACGGCTGGGTCGAGGTCCGGCTGCGGGGGAGTTGCGTGGGGTGCGCGGGACAGGAGCAGAGCCTCGAACTCTTGCTCGCGGCGAAGCTGCGCGCGGCGCTGCCCTGGGTGCGCGGCGTACGCCGCGTTTCGTGACGGACGCGGCCACGCGGTGTGTCGTGACGACGCGGTGTGCGTCGCGCGTCTCGACGGGCCCAGCGTACGCCCGTGTCGTGACCGTCGAGGTCAGCGACCGCGGGCGTGCAAGCCGAGCGTCTCCGCCGCGTGCACCTCGACGAGCCCCGGAACGCTGCGTTCGACGACGATCATCAGCGTCTGGCTGTTCGATCCCTCGAGACGTTTCGCAGCCCACTCCGGCGTCGCGAACTGCGCGACGCAGAGGAGCGCACCGGCGTACAACACGACGCCCGAAGCCGCACCGGCGGCCGCGCCCGCGACGCGCGAGCCGAGGCCGAGCTCCACGGGCTCGCCGGAGTCCTGGCTGCCGAAGCGTCCGATCAACGCGACGAGGATCAGGCCGGTGAGCAGCACGAGTGTCCAACCGAGGCCGTTCGCCGCGCGCGCGTCGAGCCCCGGGAGCAGGTTCGAGAGCGCGTTCCCCGTGCTCGGTCCGAACGCGCGCGCCACCGCGACGCAAGCGACGAGCCCGAGCAAACGCACGAACTGCCACCACCAGCCGCCGCGCGCGCCGATCACGACGAAGACGAGCACCAGCGCGAGACCGGCGAGGTCGAACCAGAGCGTGTCGGAGAGCGCGAACGTGAACGCGATGGGGGTGTCGTGGGGGGGGCGCATGGTGGAGTTCGGCTCGAGGTCCGGGAGAGAAGCCGCGGACCGCTCCCGGTACACTAGGGAACCGCTCCCCGCGGACGCAACGACGCTCCACGACGCATGAACGCCGCTCCCCACGAGATCGATCGCGCCTTCGACCACCTCCAGCCCCTGATCGAGGCCGATCCCGGCCTCCGGGCGGAGTTTCAACTCGCAGCGCGCGAATTCGGCGCCCACCCACCGGAGGACGCGCGCGCCGCCGAGCTCTGGACGCGCCGCCTCATCGAGTGGTTCGTACTCGAGCGCGCGGGCGGCTCGCTGCGGGCTCCGCCGCTCGACGAGCTGCTCGAGGCGGCGCGTGGGCGGTCCGAGGACGAGGTCTTGTCCCAGGCGACGGCGCTCCGCGGCTCACTCCCCGGGATCTTCCTCGTCACCGGCGTCGAGCCGGGGCGCGGGCTGTGGCTCCGCGACCTCGCGGCGCGCGGTGAGTATCCGATCACCGAACCCGAGGCCTCGGCGCTGTTCCAGCACGGAGACCTGATCGCCGGGCGCATCTTCCCGCTGACGGACGGCAGCTGGCACGTGTCGCGTGCCGCGGCGTTCTTCCGCAACGAGGAGCTGCGCACGGCGCTCGAGCGCGACCTCGAGCGCGCGCGCCGCGAACGGCGCGGCTTCGTGCGCGTGTCGCAGATCGAGCTGGAGCGGATGTTCTTCGGTCCCGAGCGGCGCGAAACGGACGACGCGGTCGCCGCGGCCCGCCGCGTCTTGACCGAAGGCGGCGTCGACGAGGACCAGATCGAGCGCATCTTCGAGCGCCTCGCACTCGAACCGTTCGATCCGGAGCGCGTGCTGCACGGCGCGGACGACGTGCTCGCGGACGTGCTCGATCGGCTCGCATTCGAGACCGCGGTCGATCTCGACCAGGCGCGCAGGCTCTTGTTGCTCGCGTGGAGCGAGCTCTCGCGCCGCGGCCCCGGGACCGGACCCAGCTTGACGCCGATGCCGCCGCGCGCCGCGGCGGAAACCCCGCGCGGCGGCGGCGTGCGCGACGTCATCGCGGAGTTCGAGGCGGCTCGCGCGAGCGGCGTCCCGCTTCGAGCGTGCGTTCCAGGAACTCGAAGAAAAACTCGGTCTCGATGCCGAGATCCCCGAAGACGAACTCGCGCCCGCGCCCGATTTCCCGGGCGTCGTGGGGGCCGTCGTCGAGGAGTACCTCTGGGAGTCCCGCGAGCTGCACGGGGAACGCGGCAGCGAACTGGAGACGCTGCGCCTCTTCGGTTCGTTCGCCGCACACATCGGGGTCTTCGAGAACCTCGGCCAGCGCGACCTGCTCGCGTACACGTGCCACTGGCTCCCGGAAAGCGGCGCGCTCGGTGACGCGGATGCGGCGCGCGCACACCTCTCGGTATTCAACGGCTTCCTGCGCTGGGTGGACGAGGCGCAAGGGCACGTCTTGCATGCGGGCTTCAAGCCGACGCTGCGCGGCCTCGAGAGCTCGCTCCCGCGCATCGTCGAGGCGAACCGGCGTCGCACGCGGACGAGCGATCCCGCGACGGGCGAGCTCTACGAGTACCTCGGGTTGGAGGGCGAGCGCGGCGCGCGCGTACGTGATCGAGCAGGCAACGAAACCGTCACCGAGCTCGATCTGGAGCTGACGCGCTGGTTGCGGCCGAGCGATCAACTGCGCGCGCGCAAGCTCGACGACGGCCGGCTCGCGGTGTACTGCTGCTACCCGCCGGAAGCGCGCGGACTCGCCGGCTGACGCGCGGCGCACGGAGAGCTGGCGTGGGAGCTCGCCTGGCAGCTCACCAACCGAGTTCGTCCTTGCGCCGCGAGCACTCGCGCGCACCGACGTCGGACGGAGCTCGAGCGCGCGCCGCGGCACCGCATCACGGCACCGCGCGCGGCGCGATCACGGCCGCGGGGCGGCCGGAACCTGGACCTCGCACACGAGGTCGTCGAAGCTCGTCACGCTCGCCGGCGGCACGTGGTAGACCTCGCGGATCGGTCCGGCCTCGACCCAGCCCATGCGGCCGAGGTACGCGAAGAGCCCCGGGTAGGCGCGCGGCGCGTCCGGGTACGGCCCGGCGACATACGCATAGACGACGTGTGCGCGCGGCAGCACGTCCGCGAGCAGCCCCAAGGAAGCCGACGGCAGCGCCTCGACCGGAATGCAGGCGCGGCTCTTGAGCTCGCTCACGGGGACCTTGCCCGGGTCGTCGTAGTACAGGGCGAACGGCGGACCGCTCGCGCGGAGGCCGGCGCGCTCTAGCGCCGCATGCAGCTCCGGCAGCGCGCGCCCGGTCGCGGTGTAGCTGCCGACCAGCTCGCGATAGACGTAGGCCTGCTCGAGGCGCTCCTTGTAGTTCGCGTGCACGGCATCGAAGGGCGCACGGGTCAGCGGGAGATCGAAGCGTGCCTCCGGCCGAGCGGGCGGGAGCGTCGAGCGGTTGGGAGTGTGGCAGGCGAGGCTCGTCGGGAGGAGCGCGACGAGCGCGAAGCACAGAGGGCGCATGGGTCGGAGCTTGGCGTCCCGGTGGCCCGGACGCCAGCGCCGGTCGAAAGCGCGCAGCCAGCCTGTGGGGTCTGATAATGTACGTTCTGTTGCGTTGAGCGTCGCTGGCGGGGGCGCCAGGGCCGGGCTTTCCAGCCGGTCATGCTCGGCGGCGACGGAGCACGACCGCCAACCACCGCGGGTCTGAGTGGCGCGCGGTCCTCACCTCCGCGCGATCGGCTCGGCGGCGTCGGAGAGCGACCGCAGTCTTCCTCCCCGTGCGACCGGCCTAGGCTCGCGCCCGTTCGCACGGCCTCGGGCCCATGCGAACTCGCCGGCCTTCGGTCGACTCGACGACGACCTGACGTAGAGCGTCTGGACTCCGCCGTCCCCGCCGCCGGCGGAGTCGTCCGCTCCGACCCGCTCACGTCCGGGGCGCCGCGAGTCCCGTAGCGTGCCCCAGGCGCACGCGCGTCCTGCGGCCTTCGGACCCTTGGCGCGGCGTGGTGGCCTTCGCTACCGTGCGCGACTCGAGGTCCGGGCCCATCGCGCACGGACACGTCTCCCGACGGGATATGGAAGCATGATCAAGCTGCTGTCGAGGCTGACCGGATCGTCGCTCGGCAAGAAGTTCGTGATGGGACTCACCGGGCTGGCCCTGGTCGGGTTCCTGTTCGTCCACCTCGCGGGCAACACGTTGCTCTTCGCGGATCGGGACGGTCGCGCCTTCGACCGCTACGAGCAAACCCTGACCGGGAACCCGCTCCTGCCGCTGGCCGAGTTGGCGCTCGCCGGACTCTTCGCGCTGCACATCGTGTTCGCGCTGCGCGTCACCGCGCAGAACCGCGCCGCGAAGGGGCAGAACTACCAGACGAGCGCGAAGGCGAAGACGCGCAGCCTCGGGTCGACGAGCATGATCTACACGGGGCTGGTGGTGCTCGGCTTCCTTGTGATCCACATCCTCGACTTCCGCGTGGGCAAGCTCTTGCGCGAGGACGAGGGCTACAGCATGGCGGGGATGGTGCGCGAGAAGCTCTCGACGCCGCTCTGGGCGGGCATCTATGTGCTGGGCGTCGTCGCGCTCGCCGTGCACCTGTCGCACGGCGTACGCAGCGCGTTCCAGTCGCTCGGCGTCAGCCATCCGAACTTGAATCCGTGGCTCGTGCGTGCGGGCTGGGCCGTCGCCGTGCTCGTCGGCGTCGGCTTCCTCTCGTTCCCGATCTACTTCCTCGCGCAGGGGGCCTCGCGATGACCGCGAACACCAAGCTGGATCCCAAAGTCCCCTCCGGGCCGCTCGCCGACCGTTGGACCCGGCACAAGTTCGAGCTGAAGCTCGTGAACCCCGCGAACCGGCGCAAGTTCCACGTGCTTGTCGTGGGATCCGGGCTCGCGGGCGCGTCGGCAGCCGCGTCGCTCTCGGAGATGGGCTATCGCGTCACGTGCCTGTGCATCCAGGACTCCCCGCGTCGCGCGCACTCGATCGCGGCGCAGGGCGGCATCAACGCGGCGAAGAACTACCCGAACGACGGCGACAGCGTCTTCCGGCTCTTCTACGACACGATCAAGGGCGGGGACTTCCGCGCGCGCGAGTCCAACGTGCACAGGCTCGCCGAGATCTCGACCGCGATCATCGACCAGTGCGTCGCGCAGGGCGTTCCGTTCGCGCGCGAGTACGGTGGGTTGCTCGCGAACCGCAGCTTCGGCGGCGCGCAGGTCTCGCGCACGTTCTACGCGCGCGGTCAGACCGGGCAGCAGCTCCTGCTCGGCGCGTACAGCGCGCTCATGCGGCAAGTGGGCTTGAAGAAGCTCACGATGCTGCCGCGTCGCGAGATGCTCGAGGTCGTGCTCGTCGACGGCGTCGCGCGCGGGGTCATCGCCCGCAACCTCGTCACGGGCGAGTACGAGCGCCACGCTGCGGACGCCGTCCTGCTGTGCACCGGCGGTTACGGGAACGTCTTCTACCTCTCGACGAACGCGAAGGCGTGCAACGTCACGGCCACGTGGCGCGCACACCGCCGCGGCGCGTACTTCGCGAATCCGTGCTTCACGCAGATCCACCCGACCTGCATCCCGGTCTCGGGGAGCCACCAGTCCAAGCTCACGCTGATGAGCGAGAGCCTGCGCAACGACGGACGCGTTTGGGTCCCGAAGCAGACGGGCGATGCGCGTGCACCCGGATCGATCCCGGAGGACGAGCGCGACTACTACCTCGAGCGCAAGTACCCGAGCTTCGGCAACCTCGTGCCGCGCGACGTCGCGTCGCGCAGCGCGAAGGAGCAATGCGACCAGGGCCGCGGCGTCGGACCGTCGAAGATGGCGGTCTACCTGGATTTCCGCGACGCGATCACGCGGGACGGCGAGGACGTCATCCGCGCGAAGTACGGGAACCTGTTCCAGATGTACGAGCGCATCACCGGCGAGAACCCCTACCAGGTTCCGATGCGCATGTACCCGGCCGTCCACTACACGATGGGCGGGCTGTGGGTCGACTACAACCTCGAGAGCACGATCCCCGGCCTCTTCGTGCTCGGCGAAGCGAACTTCTCGGACCACGGTGCGAACCGGCTCGGCGCGAGCGCGCTCATGCAAGGTCTCGCCGACGGCTACTTCGTCATCCCCGCGACGATCGCTTCGCACATCGCGGGTCGGAAGCTCGCCCCCATCAAGTCCGACCACCCGGCCTTCGCGGAGGCCGAGAACGACGCGCGGTCGCGCATCCAGCGCATCCTCGGCATGAAGGGCACGCGCAGCGCAGACAGCATCCACCGCGAGCTCGGCCTCACGATGTGGAACCAGTGCGGCATGGCGCGCAACGCGGCCGGGTTGAAGTCGGCTCTGCAGACAATCCGAAACCTCCGCTCGGAGTTCTGGGAGAACCTCCGCGTGCCGGGCGAACCGAACGAACTGAACCCGACGCTCGAGCACGCGGGGCGCGTCGCGGACTTCCTCGAGTTTGCCGAGCTCCTCGCGACGGACGCGCTCACACGTGAAGAGTCGTGTGGCGGTCACTTCCGCGAGGAACACCAGACGCCGGACGGCGAGGCACAGCGCGACGACGCGAACTACTGCCACGCGTCGGCGTGGGAATACCAGGGCGAGGGCCGGCCCGCCGTGCTCCACAAGGAACCGCTCGCGTTCGAAGTCGTGAAGCCCTCCACGCGGAGCTACAAATGAGCACGTCCCCCACCACGGGTCGCATGCACGTGACCCTCGAGATCTGGCGCCAGAAGTCGGCCTCGGAGCCGGGCCGATTCGTCCCGTACGAGCTCGACGACGTCTCGCCCGACATGTCCTTCCTCGAGATGCTCGACGTGCTCAACGAGCGCCTCGTCGCCAAGGGCGAGGAGCCGATCGCGTTCGACCACGATTGTCGGGAGGGCATCTGCGGCAGCTGCAGCCTCGTCATCGACGGTTCACCGCACGGCCCGGAGCGCGAGACCACGACGTGCCAGCTCCACATGCGGCGCTACCGCGACGGCGCGCGGATCACGATCGAACCGTTCCGCGCCCGCGCCTTTCCGGTGGTCAAGGACCTCGTCGTCGATCGCGGCGCGTTCGACCGCGTGATCGCCGCCGGCGGGTTCGTGTCCGTGAACACGGGCTCCGCTCCCGCGGCGAACGCGGTCCTCGTCCCGAAGGACGCGGCGGATCGCGCCATGGATGCCGCTGCGTGCATCGGCTGCGGCGCGTGCGTCGCCGCGTGTCCGAACGGCGCCGCGATGCTGTTCGTCTCGGCGAAGGTCTCGCACCTCGCGCTCCTGCCGCAAGGCGGACCCGAGCGCGATCGGCGCGTGCTCTCGATGGTCGAGACGATGGACGCCGAGGGCTTCGGGCACTGCACGAACCACTTTGAGTGCGGAGCTGCATGCCCGAAGGGCATCTCGGTGGAGAACATCGCGCGCCTGAACCGCGAGTTCCTCCGCGCCGCGCTGAAGACGCCGGTGGTCAGCCGCTCGTCGGGCTCGGACGACTGAACGCCGCGCGCGCGGGCCGCTCACCGAGCGCCGCGCGCACGGAGACGAGCTCCTCGTCGCGCAGGAGGAGTGCTCCGCCGACACGTCGCAGTCCGTCGAGCCGGGCGCCGCGGGCCACGAGCCAGCGCTCGACCGGACGGCGGGCGTTGGAAGTGCGAGCCGCGAGAGCCGCGCGCGAAGCACCTTCGTCGAGGACGTGGAGACCAGCTCGCGCGAGGCTCTCCGCGACGTGCCTCCGCAAGGCAGGCACCTCGGCGACGAGCACGGCCACGCTCTGCCCCGGCTCCGGCCACGTCAGGCGAACGCACGTACCCGCGCCCGGAGACCCGCTCACGTCGAGCGCTGCTCCCAACTCGCGCGCGCACTCGACGACGCTCTGCGTACCGAGCCCACGCCCGCTGCGTGAGGCCACGCCCGCACCGAACAAGCGCGCCCGCTCGTGCTCCGCGAGGCCGCGCCCCTCGTCGCGGACCTCGAGGACGCTCTGGCCGGCGGAGACCGGATGCGCCGAAATCTCGACGACGCCGTCGTCGGGGCTCGCCTCGAGCGCGTTGACCACGAGGTTGCGGACCACGCGGGCGAGGAGCTCCCGCTCGGCGCCGGTCTCGAAATCGTCGGGCACGCGCAGGCGAAGGCGCGCCCTGCGATGGTTGCGTCGCGCCACGAGCGCTCGACGGGCCTCTTCCTCGACCAACGGACGGACGGGCGTCGTCGTCGCGCTGGTGGGGCTCGTTCGCTCGCCGTCGAGGAGCGCCTGGCACGCGGCGAGCGCGTCGGCCACGGGATCGGCGCCGTCGGTCGCGCCGGAGGTCGACCGGGTGAACTCGTGCGCGAGGCGGGCTTGGGTCACGAGGTGCGCGAGGTCGTGCAGGCGGAGACGCGAGTCGTCGCTTCCGGGAGCCGCGCCACGCGGCGTGGGAACCCGCGCGTGTTCGAGCCAGCGGATCCAGGCGCGGAGCCGCTCCTGCGGCAACTCACACCGTGGAGCGACCTGGACCTCCAGGCGGTTCGGCGAGTCACCGACGTTGGCGCACACGGTCCTCGTCGCGGATGGCTCCCCATCGCAACGCGCCGGCCGAGGGGCTCGCAACTCCCGGCGGTTGCGCTCGAGCCTCCGCCGTCCGGCGCTCCACGCGAGGACGCCGAGGTCCGGCGTCAGCAGCGTGACTCCCATCACCGTCGGGTCGAGGGAGACCAGTCGGAGGAACTCGTCGAAACGGGCTCGATCGGAGCCGTGCATGCCGTGCAGTCTGCCGACCCCCGTCCGCGCGGGGAAGCGCGCCCTGCCGACTCGGGACACCGCGTTACGTCCGCGGAACACGGGCTCGTCCCCCACTCCAGTGCGCACGCCCCCCCCGGTTGGAATCTGCGGGTTCACGGCCCGTTTCCTGAAGCCGGAGGGCGGGTGAGTCACTAGCATGAGGCGCTCGCGGCCCATGGCATGGGCATTGCCAACAGGCCGGCCTCGTGCGATCCAGGCCCGTCCACGCAGACACCCACCCATCATGAAGCGAATCCTCCTGATTCCGTCGCTCGCGCTGCTCGGCGCGCTGTGCTTGCAGAACACCTCGACCGCCCACGGCGGGACCTATCGCGGTCCCGGCGACACGGTCCCGCCCGGCGGCGGTGGCGGCGGCGGCGGCGGCGCCGGCCCGTCGACCCCCTCGCCCAGCGGCCCGTCGACCGGCGGTCCGTCCGGCCCGTCGACCCCGTCCCCCGCGGGCCCTGCCGGTGTACCGACGGGCGGCCCCGGCGGTCGTCCTTCCGGTCCCGTGACGGGCGGCCCCGGCAGCTCGGGGCCCGACCTGACGCTCTGGGAGTTCTGGTGGGGCTTCAACAAGGACCCCTACCTCAACCTGAAGGCCGCGATCTACAACGACGTCTCCACGGACTTCGAAGAGGCGTACCTCGGCAACGGCACGAAGTCGCAGAAGAAGAACAGCCTGCGCCCGTCCGAGAGCGCGATCCGCGAGAAGATCGTGCCGGCGCTGCGTGAGGCGCTCGAGAAGGAGCGCGCGAACGACATCGTGACGGGCTCGATGGTCGCCCTCGCCAAGATCGGCGACATCAAGAACGAAGAGGGCGTCAGCGAACTCGAGCAGATGATCGCGAAGTTCCTCGCCGACTCGCAGCAGGAGATCGCCGAGACCGCCGCCGTGGCGCTCGGGATCCTGGCGAACGACGGCTCCGTCAAGACGCTCGAGAACCTCGTGCGCGACAACGAGGACGGCCGCAAGGCGGTCAAGGCCAACGAGGTCCCCTACCGCACGCGCGCGTTCGCGGCGTACGGGCTCGGCCTCATCGGCGCGCGCACGAACAACAACCAGGTCCGGCAGGACATCGCGAGCATTCTGATCGAGATGCTCAAGAAGCCCGACACCTCGACGCGCGACGTCAAGGTGGCGTGCCTGATCGCGCTCGGCCTCACGCCGATCGCGATCGAGACGGGCGAAGGTGGCGAGAACAACGCAACCGCCTCCCGCCAGTCCGAGATCAAGTGGCTGCTCAGCTACCTGAAGGACGAGAACAACCACTACCTGATCCGCGCCCACGCCCCGACGGCGATGGCGCGCCTGCTCAACGGCGACTCGATCAAGCCGAAGGACGCCAAGCAGATCCCGCCGGAGTTGCGCGAGGAAGTTGCGAAGGCGCTGCTCGACACGCTCGCCGAGCACTCGAAAGAGAAGGACGAAGTCCAGCAGAGCTCGATCCTCGCCCTCGGCATGATCGCCGACACGGACAAGGACAAGCTCGACTCCGACATCCGCGACCGCCTGATGAAGGTCGCGGACAAGTCGAACGACATCCAGTCGAAGAACTTCGCGTGCATCGCCCTTGCGCAGATCGGCGGCCGCCAGGGCGCCGGCGAGGACAACGACAAGGGCGTGAAGGACCTCCGCAACTTCCTCGGCGAGAAGATGAAGGGCTCGACGCACATCCGTCCGTGGGCGGGTCTGGGCGTCGGCGTGATGGAGCGCGCGATCGCCGACAACCCGACTGGCGGTCAGACGCCTTCAGGCTCGCAGAAGGAAGCGCTCCGGGCCGCCCTCAAGGACGCGAAGAGCCCCGACGAGCAGGGCGCCTACTCGATCGCGTGCTGCATCGCTCGCGACATGGAGTCCAAGGCGGCGTTGTTCGACAAGTTGAAGCAGGCCGCCGGGGACCAGACCCGCGGCTACGTCGCGGTCAGCCTCGGCCTGATCGGAGATCGCGAAGCGATCAAGCCGATCCAGGACATCGTCCGGGAGTCGAAGTACAAGCCCGACCTGCTCAAGCAGGCGGCGATCGGCCTCGGTCTCCTCGGCGACAAGGAACTCGTGCAGGACATGTGCACGATGCTCGGCGAGGCCAAGGGTCTCTCGGCGCAGGCCGCGATCGCTTCCGCGCTCGGCTTCATCGGTGACTCCCGCTCGATCGACCCCTTGATCACGATGCTGAAGAAGAAGGAAGGCATCACCGACTCCGCGCGCGGGTTCGCCGCCGTGGCTCTCGGGATCGTGGCCGACAAGGAGCCGCTCCCCTGGAACTCGAAGATCTCCGTCAACCTGAACTACCGGGCGAACACGACGACGCTCACCGGTGAGAACGGGACCGGCATCCTCGACATCCTCTGATCGTTCGCGGCAGCGAACACCGACGGCCGCCCGCCTCGTGCGGGCGGCTTCGTTTCCCGGCCGGCCATGGGGCCGTCTCACCCGATTCCGTGACAGGTCGAAGCCCCTGTGGTAGACCACCGTGGTCCTGGCAGGGCAGTTCTCGCGGCGGAGGCAGACATGACGGCAGGCTGGATGCGGCACGCGGCAGGCGTGCTCGTGGCTACGCTCGTATCCCTGGACCAGGCAGGCGCGCACGGAGGGACGTACTACGGCCCGGGCTCGACCGTGCCGACCGGATACCCGATGGGACCGACCGCTCCGACGGGGCCGGTCAGCACGGGGGCGCCGAGCGGCGGCTCCGTGGCGACCGGCGGGCCCTCCCCGACGAACGACTCGACGTCGTGGCAGACGTGGTGGGCGCTGAACCGCGCGGGGTACCTCGAACTGCGCACCACGCTCCAGCAGGCGGCGCTCGCGACGGGTGGCGACGACGCGTTCTTCGGACTCAATGGCACGTTCGCGCGGGATACGCGCCCGACGATCGCCGCGTTGCGCGACCGTGTCCGTCCGGTGCTCCTCGCCGCCCTCCAGCGCGAGCGGAACCCCGACGTGCTCACGGGTGCCTTGCTCGCGCTGGCCAAGGTCGGCGACGAGCAGGTCGACCCCGAAGGGACGATCCGAGTCGCGTTGCGCGGCTTTCTCGGCCACTCCAACCAGGAGGTCGCGGAGAGCGCGACGATCGGGCTCGGGATCCTCGGCGACGCCGCAGCGGCCCCTTGGCTCGCGAGCCTGCTGCGCGACGACGAGGCCGCGCGCCGGGACTTCACGCACGGGATCGTGCCGCCGCGCACGCGCGCGTTCGCCGCATACGCGCTCGGACTCCTCGGTCAACGACGTGCGAACCCCGATCTGCGGCGCTACTGCGCGCAGGCGCTCTGCACGGCGCTCGCGGACGAGAAGCTCGGCGTGCAAGACGTCCGCGTCGGTTGCGTGCTCGGCCTCGGGCTCCTGCCCGTGCTTCCCGAGCGCCTCTCCGGCGGTAGCGGACTCACGGCCTCCGTTCCAACGGCCTCGCGCGCGGATCAAATCGCGTGGCTGCAAAAGCGCCTCGACGACCCGCAGACGAACGACGTCGTGCGCGCTCCACTCCCGGTGAGTCTCGCGCGGCTCGTCCACGATGCGCGACCGGAACTCGCGCAGGATCTCGAGCTGCGTCTGCTAGCGCTCCTCGATCGTGACGCACGTACGTCGGCCGCGATGCAGCAGGCCGCCGTGACGGCGCTCGGCCTGCTCGGCGACAACGACGAGGATCCCAACGACCGACGCATCGCCGAAACCCTGCGCTCATCGACGGGGCGCGCGGAGGGGTACGCGCGCCGGCTCGCGTACATCGCGCTCGCTCGAACCGGAGCACGCGAAGGGACCACCGCGGGGCGCGACGTCGGGCTCCGCAACGCGCGGAACTTTCTGCTCGGAGAGCTTGCGTCCGAGAACGGCCAAGTTCGTCCGTGGGCCGGGCTCGCGCTCGGGATCCTCGAGCACGCGCGCCTTCGCCTTGGCGAGGACCCCTCGCCCGAGACGACGAGCGCCTTGCGCGCGACGCTCGCGAAGCGCGACGGGCCGGCGGAGGCGGGCGCGTACTGCCTCGCGCTCGGGCTCTGTCGAGACACGGCGGCGCGCGAGGCCGTCGAGGCGATCGCGACGCGTACGTCGGACGACGACCTGCAGGCGGGTGCGTGTCTTGCGCTTGGGCTGATCGGCGAGCCCGCTTCGGTCGAACCGCTCCGGCGCGTCGTTGCTGCCTCGCGTCACCGCCCGATCGTGTTGCGCGACGCCTCGATCGCGCTCGGGTTGCTCGGCGACCACGAACTCGTGCCGCTGCTCGTGAGCTGGCTGCGCGACGCGCCGAACCTCGGCCAACTCTCGGCGACGGCGAGCGCGCTCGGCTGGCTCGGCGATCAGCGCGCGATCGAGCCGCTGTGCGAGCTCGTGGCCACGACGCAGGCTCCGGATCGAGCGCGCGTTCGCCGCCGTGGCCTTGGGGCTGATCGGCGAAAAAGACCTCCTCCCCTGGAACGCGATCTACGCGCGTGACTCGATCTGGTGGCTCGCGCCGTCGACGTTCTACGACCCGTTGACAGGAGCAGGCATCCTCGACCTGCTCTGATCGCTGCCTAGGTCGCTCGCCGCGTGCTGGCGCGCTCGCGCCAGGCGAGGGCGAAGAGGACACCGACACCTGCGACGCCGAGCGCCGTCGCGACGAGTCGCGCGAGCTCGAGCGCGCGCTGACTCTCGGTCGCCGCGCGCTCGAGTTCGCGCACTTCGTCGCGGCGGCGTTCCAGCGCCGTATGCCATGCGGGAGCCTCCGCAGGGCCCGGCGGTGAGGTGCTCAGGATGGAGGCGAGCTGCTCGGCGCCGCGGCGAGCCCCCGCGACGTCGCGCAGTGTCGCGCTGAGCTCCGCGTACCGCAGCGCGAGCGCGGCGTCGCGAAGATGCTCATCGACGCCGCGGCGCGCGCTGCGTGCGCACCGCCCAGGTCCCCCGCGTGGTAGCGCACCTCGACTTCGCCGCGCACGCGCGAGGCAGGGTCGGCGAGGTGCGCGGCGGCGGCGAGTCCCTCGGCGTAGTCGCGGCGTGTGAGCGCCGCCTGCACCGGATCTTGGTCGAGCGAAGCGAGGATCGCCGCTACGAGCGCAGCGGCGATCACGGCGAGCCTCCGAACGCGCTCCGCGCGAGCTCGATCGAGCGCAGCTGCAATCGTTCGATGTCGCAGCGATCGTCGGTCAGCGGCGCGCTCCCTGCATCGTCGAAGCGGCGTGCGGCTCCGGGGAGCGCGAGCCGTCGGGCGAGGTCCGCGAGTCGCGCGTCGGTCGGCACGAACGCCGCGTCGATCGGGTCGACGAGCGGCGCCCCGTTGCGAGCCACGAGCACGACGTTGCGCGAGAACGGGACGCGCAGCGCGAGCACGCTGGTCCGCATCCCGTTCGCCGCGCTCGCGGCGACGGCCTCGAGCACCGGATCGTGGAGCGCGAACGCGCCGACGTTGACGCACAGGAAGCCGCCCGGTGCGAGGCGCTCCCGCGCGAGCGCGAAGAACTCGCGCGTGCAGAGGTGCGCGGGGATCTCCATCTGGTTCGAGTAGGCGTCGAGCACGAGCTCGTCGAACCCACCTTCGGAGTGCTCGAGCGCCGCGCGTGCGTCCCATCCCGCGAGCACGCGCCGGCTCGGCCCCGCGGTGAGCTCCATCCACCGCTCGCCGAGCTCGACGACGGCCGGATCGATCTCGACGCCGAACGCGTCCAGTTCGGTGCCCGCGGGGAGGGCTCCGTCGAGCACGCGGAACGTGGTGCCCGCGCCGAGCCCGAGCACGCCGACCCGCCAGCGGCGGGGACTACCCGCCCACCACGCGGGCAGGGCGAAGACGTCGTAGTACGCCCCGTCGCCGATCGGCCCCGGTTCCGCGATCCACACGGACTGGAACGAGTCGAAGGCCTCGTTGACCTGGAGCTCGCGGCGCGCGCGCGGCGCGCCGTCGCCGTTGGCCGCGAACTCGACGACCCGCACGGACTGGTACGGCGACTCGCGCGCTTCGAGCAGCACGCCGCCCGCGGGGAGCGATGGACGAGATAGATCGCCCGCGAACGCCGCAGACCCGGAGGCGAGCACGAGGGCAGCGGCCATGCGTCGATGCGCGAGCCAGGCGACGACGCCGCCGAGGAGCGCGAGCAAGCCGCCGGCCGCGAGAAACGTGCGCGCGAGCCCGAGCTCGGGCACGAGCAGGAAGCTCGTCGCGAAGGTGCCGGCGAGGCTCCCGAGCGTCGAGACGCACAACACGCGTCCGCCGGCTGAGCCCGCGCCCGCGTGCGCGCGACGTTCGAGCAGCTCGACGCAGAGGGGCGCGATCGTGCCGAGCAGGAGCGCGGAGGGCAGGAAGAGGCACGCCGCCGTGGCGAGGCTCCCCCACCGGAGCAAGCCGGCGACTTCGTCGAGCGCGAGGCCCGGAGGGAGGAACGTCGTGGCGACGCGCGGCGCGAGCGCCGGCAGCCACGCCGCGGCGGCGCCAGCGACGAGGAGCACGAGGCCCAGCGCCGCTTCGGGGCGTTCACGCCGCGAGAGCCGCGCGCCGACGAGGTAGCCGAGCGAGAGCGCGAAGAGGACGACGCCGATTACGTTCGTCCACACGGCCTGGCTCGTGCCGAACCACGGCGCGAGCAGGCGGACGGCGGCGAGCTCGACGACCATCGTGCCGGCGCCCGCCAAAGCGGCGACGACGAGCACGAGGGCGCTGGGGATCCGAAGCGAGCTCACGCGCGAAAGCCCGACGGGAACGCGAGCGCGGCCGAGGCGCTCACTTGTCCTTCGGCTTGTCCTTGGGCTTGGGCTTCGGCGGGATGTCGAGACGCTTGGTCGCGACGTACACGCGCCCCGGGTCGCTCGAGCGGCTGCGCATCGCGCCGAGGGTGGTGTTCAGGTTGCGCGGGACCTTCTCGATCGTCTCGGTCCCGTTGCGGATGAACTTGATCTCCTTGTCGAGGTCGACGAGCTGGTCGTTCAGGGAGATCGTCACCTCGGTGGCCCCGTCGGCCTCGATCGTGATCGTGTTCGTGTCGCGCGCCGCCGTCGCCAAGAGTCGCACCGACGCGTCGAAGCGCGGCGTCTGGACCCAGTAGGAGCGCGCAGGGTTGTTCGGCTCGGCGACGAGCAGGACCTGCGGCGGGTTCGAGAGGCGCGGATGGTCCTTCATCCACGCCCAGAGGTCCGCTTCTTTCGCCTCGGGCTTGATCGTGCAGGTGTCGAACTTCTCCGTCGCGAGCCGCTCGGAGAACGACGTGGCGCCGCTGCCCGCGCCCGCGAACAGGCTCGGCAGGTTCTTGAAGGGCTCGATCGCGAGCTTGTCGGGCACGTCGCCGCTGCGGCCTGCGACGCCCGCGAAGTTGTCCGGGAAGCGCGCGGCCGTCGCGCACGCAGCGCGCACGCCTTCGCCCGTGCCGCAGAGGTAGACGCGATCGAAGTCGACGGCGACGAGCTTGCGCGCGTCGACGAGCACGGCGAGCACGTTCGAGATCCCGCCGTCCTTGACCTTGCCGTCGTCGAGCCGCGCGGCGGGCTCGGTCCACGTCGCCGTGTCCTCGGGCATGCTGACCGCGACGAGGATGGCCTCGTCGCGGATCGCGGCGTCCGTCCACTTCTCGTTGATGCTGCGCGGGCTTCTGGTCCTTGTCGGGTACGAGCAGGATCATCGGGTACGACTTGCGCGCGTCGTACTTGCTCGGGACCCAGACCGAGTAGCTCAAGACGGCCTTCGGGTCGTTGTCGACGAGCGGCTTCGGACAGGAGAAGTCCTTGATGCCGCCCTTCTTCAGCGCGTTCGCCTTCTTGTCGAAGTCGAACGAGGTCCAGAGCGAGCGCCCGAGGTCGCCGGGCAGCGAGAGCGGGCTCTTGCCGAGGCGCTTCTCGATCTTCTTCAGCTCGTCGCTGACCTTCTCGAGTGCCTTGTCCGTGCCGCTGTTCTTGGCGTAGGCCTCGAAGTAGGCGGCGAGCTGCTTCCCGAGCGATTCGTGTTCGGCCGGCTTGAAGAGGTCCTCGAGGAGCGGGGCCGCGAAGGCCGAGCAGAGGACGATCGAACCAAGGCCCAGAGCGAGGGACAGGCGTCTCGACATGGCGTACCTGGGGAGAACTAGAGGGGTCCAGGGCCCGGGTCACGGGCCACGAGGTTCACCCGGTGCAAGACGCGCGGTCTCACGCTCGGGAGCGAGGAGCGCGAGGGCCCAGACGCGCCGGGCCCCCACGTTCGCGCGTGCATCATCCAGAAAGGGCCGCGCCAGGGCCAGCGCCTCGGCCGTTTCTCCGCGCTCGAGCCGTTCCCGAGCCAGCAGGAGGCCGGCCTCGGACGATCCGGACGCGAGCGCCGTGCCGAGCGCGTCGAGCGCGGTCTCCTGGTCGCCGCGCGCGCGGGCGTCGCGCGCGCGCTCGAGGGCGAGCGCGGCGCGCTCCTCCGCCGTCCGTTCGTCGCGCTCGAGGCGCGCGAGCAGGTCGGCTGCTTCGGCGAGCCGGCCGTTCGCGCGCAGGACGCGCGCGCAGAGGACGCCGCTCTCGACGGTCTCGTCGCGGCGCAGCCACGCGCGCGCGATCGCCTCGGCGGGCTCGAGACGCAGCCCGGCGAGGTCGTCCTGGAGCACCTCGCGCGCGAGCTCGAACCGCTCGGGGAGCTCGCTCGACGCGGCCTCGTCGAGCGTGTGCACGACGGCCTCCGTCCGCAGCGGCCCCGGCAGCGTCACCTCGGCCGCGAGGCGCGCTTCTCCCGGCAGGAAGTCGAGCACAATGCCGGGGTCGCGCACGCGGCGGGCGTCGAGCCCGTCCTGACGCGCGAGCTGAGCTGCGAGGACGCGCGCCCGGAACGCGAGCGCGCGGTCGCTGCGCTGGCGAGCGGCGCTCTCACGCCGGGCGGCCGTGCGCTGCAGCTCGGCGCGCAGGGTCGCGTGCTCGCGCGCATCGCGCGGCAACGTCTCGAGCCGCGCGAGCGCGTTCCAGACGGGAAGCCACTCGGCCTCGACGGCGGCGCGCGGTCGCGCGCCGTCGCCCTGCAGCGCGACGAGCGCCGCGAGGATCAGGCATCCAGCCAGCGCACCGCTCCTTCGGCGGCGCGCGCGGTCTCCGTCCGGCCGAGGACGTGAACCCGCTCGCCTTGCGCCGCGAGGTGCTCGCGCACGGCGCGTTCGTGGTCCGGCGCGACGAAGATCACCATGCCGATGCCCATGTTGAACACGTGGTACGCCTCCTCGCGGGAGACGCGGCCTTGCTCGCACAAGAAGCGGAACAGCGCGGGCGGCGTCCAGCGCGCGCGGTCGATCCACGCGTCGCAGCCGTTCAAGACGCGTGGGACGTTGTCGACGAGCCCGCCGCCTGTGATGTGCGCGAGCGCCGCGATGCGGTCCTGCTCGAGCAGCGGCCAGAGCGGCTTCAAGTACGGCCGGTGGACGGCGAGCAGCGCTTCGCCGACGCTCGGGCCGCCGAGCTCGCGCGGACGGTCCGACATCGCGAGCTTGAGCTCGTCGAACAGGATCTTGCGCGCGAGCGAGTAGCCGTTCGTGTGCAGCCCCGACGATTCGAGCGCGAGGATCGTCTGCCCGGGCTTGACGCGCGTGCCGTCGAGCAGCTTCTCGCGCTTGACCGAGCCTACGATGAAGCCCGCGAGGTCGAAGTCGCCCGGCGCGTAGAGCCCCGGCATCTCGGCGGTCTCGCCGCCGAGGAGCGCGAAGCCGTTCTCGGCGCACGCCTCCGCGCAGCCGCGGATGATGTCGCCGACGATGCGCGGCTCCATCTTCCCCACGGCGACGTAGTCCATGAAGAAGAGCGGCCGCGCGCCCTGGACGAGGATGTCGTCGATGCAGTGGTGCACGATGTCGCGGCCGATCGTGTCGTACACGCCAGCGCGCTTCGCGACCTCGAGCTTCGTGCCGACGCCGTCGGCGCTCGCCACGAGGATCTCGCCGCCGCACCCGACCCGCGCGGGGTCGAAGAGGCCGCCGAACGAGCCCACGTCACCGAGCACGCCCGGCGTGAAGCTCTTGCGGATCGCCGCCGTGGCGGCTTCGACCGCGGCGTACTTCTTCTCGATGTCGACGCCGGCCTCGGCGTAACGGGTGGGGCTCTGGCTCATCGTGGAGGGCTCCGGACCTCGGCCGGAGCGGCGCGCAGCATAGCGGGCCCGCGGAGCGAGGGCACGTGCCGAGGCGGGCTCGCGGCGGCTTCGACGGGCGCCGGCCTGCGCGTCTCACGCGCGCGGACGCCGCAGCCGATCGAGGATCCGCGGTCCGTTCTGGAACCCGAGGTCCGGGGGCAGGGCCTCGAGGTCGAACCAGGCGGCCTCGAGTGTGCAACCGGGCACATGGGTAACAGTCATGACCGGGCACATGGGTGACACTTTTTCGGGTACGAGGGGCGGAGCCCCGCCCTCGGGCGGATCGACGTGTCGATCCTGCGGCAGCTGCCGAAGGGCCGCAGGCCCGGAGGTCCCCCCATGGGGGCGCGCGCGCACGGCATCCGGGGAGGCTCCCTCTCGCGCGATCGACGAGCTGTCGGAGCTCATCGCTTGATCCGTGTCCGGGCACATGGGTGACAGTCGCTCAATCGCCGCTTGCCGTGATCGGCAAGAGTGTTCGCGAGCGCTCGTGGAGCACACCGAGCCGCATCGGTCCCAAGTGGACGCGCCACCGTCCTCTTCGGTCTGCTCGACGCCGACACACCTGTCGCGAACGCTTCGCCGACGAACACGTAGCCGCCAGCCCACTTCATCGTGCCGTCGCGACGAATCCGACGCGTCTCGAAGCTCGACGCATACTCGTGGTCCGGCAGGTGACGCGTCATCGGTCTCGGCGAAGGCGTGTACAGCTGCGCAGGCACGCGCATGCCAAGCGCCTCGTGCGGACGCTCTTCGTTGTAGTGCTCGGAAGCGAGCGAAGGCGTCTTGCTGCGCGCGGATCGACGCGCGGCGGCATTGCGGTTTCGGCCTTCAGCGTCTCGTGGAAGCGCTCGTGGCGTCCGTTTTGGTCCGGACGGCCTGGCTCGATCAACACCGGCTGCACGCCCAGGCGCATGAGCCACACGCCCAAGCGAGACAGCTTTCCCAGCCCGTTCGAGCCGAAAGGCGGGCCGTTGTCGCTGAGCATGAAGCGCGGGAGTCCGACGCGCCAGAAGACAGCCTCGAGCCGGTGACGCACGTCCTCGAGCTTCGGCGACACCAGCGCGCGGCACTCCAACGACACTCGACTGAAGGAGTCGTTCACCGTCAGCGGATCGCAGCGTGCCGTCGCCGACACGAAACCAGCCCTTGTAGTCGATCGACCACACGTCATTGGCCGCTGCGGCCACCACGGTGGGCGCGGAGCTCGGCTGACGTCGCACACGACCGCGTCGAGGACAAACGACACCAGCGCGGGTCAGGATCGCGTCCACCGTGCTGCGCGCGGGCAGCTCCTCGTGCGCGCTGTCGCGAGCGAGGATCGCCAGGATCTTCTTCGCCCACGTCGGGTGCGCCTTACGCACGCGCAAGATCGCGGCCTCGAGCTCCGCCGACGTCTGGTTCGGATGCGTGCGCGGAGCCCGCGACTGATCGCGAAGCGCGTCAGGACCGTCGCGCTCGTAGCGACTCAGGATCTTGTAGCCGGTCTTCCGGCTGATCCCGTAGCTCGCGCACAACTCGGTCATGGAATGACGGCCGCTCTGGGCGGCCGCGACGAACTTCAACCGCTCGTTCACAGGCTGGGTCTCGTGCCAAGGCATCCGGGCACGAGACACGGCGCCGCGACCCGCGTCACCTGGAAGTGTCACCCATGTGCCCGGTCACTTCTGTTACCCATGTACCCGGACCGGACCCGAGGGCGTCCTCGCCGGCCGCGAGCACGCCCCCCACCGGGCGGCACAGGTACACGGCGAGGTTCGCCGACTTGCGCAGGTCCTCCGGCACGAACAGGAGATCGAGGAGCGCGATCACTTCGACTTCGACGCCGCACTCCTCGCGCACCTCGCGCACGGCGGCGGCCTCGGGCGGCTCGTCGATCTCCTGGTAGCCCGCCGGCAGCGCCCACGAGCCCCGGAACGGCTCGATCGCCCGGCGCACGAGCAGCACACGCCGCCGTTCGTCGAGCACGACCGCCGCCGACGCGGAGGCGGGGTTCTCGTAGAGCACGAAGGCGCAGGCCGAGCAGCCGAGGCGCTCGCGCCCCTCGATCGCGCCGAGCGCGAGCGGGCTCGCGCACAGCGGGCAGTGCTTCGCGCGGCGCTGCCAGGAGGTCATCTTCGGGCTCCGGTTCATCCGAGGTCGGCCCGCGCATCCGCGCGAGCCCGGGAGCCGAGCCGTCGCCGCGGAGGCGGCGGAGAGTTGCCCCGGCGCTTCGGGGCCCTAAGCTAGGGCCCGCCGCGCAGCGCGGCAACCGCCCCGACGTGCCCATGCGATCCCTGCTCCTCCTCGGCAGCACCGGCTCCATCGGGACGCAGACCCTCGACGTCGTGCGGACCGGCGGCGGCTTCCGCGTCGCGGGGCTCGCCGCGCACGCGTCGTGGCCGGCCCTCCTGGAGCAGGTGCAGGAGTTTCGGCCGGCCTTCGTCGCCCTCTCCGACCCCGCAGCGGCCGCCGAGCTTGCGCCCAAGCTGCCGCGCGCGACGCACCTCCTCTCCGGGCCATCGGCGCTCGCGGAGCTCGCGCGCACCGCCGACTACGACGTCGCCGTGCACGGCGTCGTCGGCGCGGCGGGCCTCGCTGCCTCCGTCGCGGTGCTCGAGCGCGGCAAGCGACTCGCGCTCGCGAACAAGGAGTCGCTCGTGATCGCGGGCGAGCTCCTGATGGGCCTCGCCGCCGACCGCGGCGGCGAGATCGTGCCGGTCGACAGCGAACACTCCGCGATCTTCCAGTGCCTGCGCGGAGAGCGGCTCGACCGCGTTCGCCGCGTGCTCCTCACCGCGAGCGGCGGGCCGTTCCGCGAGACGCGCAGCGAGGAGCTGGAGCACGTGACGCCCGCGATGGCGCTCAAGCACCCGAACTGGACGATGGGCCGGCGCATCACGATCGGGTCGGCCACGCTGATGAACAAGGCGCTCGAAGTGATCGAGCTCCACCACCTCTTCGGCCTCGAGCGCGAACGCATCGAGGTCGTGATCCACCCGCAGTCGATCATCCACTCGCTCGTCGAGTTCGTCGACGGGTCCGTGATCGCGCAGATGGGGCCGCCCGACATGCGCGCGCCAATCCACTACGCGCTCCACCACCCCGACCGCGCGTCGTCGGGGCTCAAGGGCTTCGACCTCGAACTCTTCCGCCGGCTCACGTTCGAGCCAGTCGACTCACGACGCTTCCCCGCGCTCGAGCTCGGCTATCGCTGCGTCGAGCTCGGCAGCGACTCGGGCAGCACGCTGAACGCCGCCGACGAGGTCAGCGTCGAGGCGTTCCTCTCGAGCGAGATCCGTTTCCCCGAGATCGCGCGCATCAACGCGCGCGTCCTCGAGCGCCGGCGCGGCGACGCGCGCGGCTTCGACGCGCTCCTGGCGGCCGACGTCCACGCACGCGAGCTCGCGCGTGACGAGATCCGACGCTCCGCCGCACCCGCTCCCCAAAGGACTCCGTGATGGATTGGCTTTCGAACGTCGGGTCGATCGTGCTCGTGGCGCTCGGCATCGGTGGAGTGATCTTCCTGCACGAGTGCGGCCACTTCTTCGCCGCGCGGTGGTGCGGCGTGCGCGTCGAGTGCTTCAGCCTCGGCTTCGGGCCGAAGCTCTTCGGTTGGAAGCGCGGGCCGACGACGTACCAGCTGGCGCTCCTGCCGCTCGGCGGCTACGTGAAGATGGCGGGCGAGGAGGGCTCGGCGGACGGACGTCCCGCGCCGGACGAGCTGCCTTCGAAGTCGGTCGGGCAGCGCTTCCTCATCTACTCGGGCGGCGTGATCGCGAACGTGCTCACGGGCCTGATCGTGTTCCCGATCCTGTTCGCGTACGGCGTCCCCTTCCAGGAGCCGGTCGTCGGCGGCGTGACGCCTGGCGGCCCGGCGTGGAACGCGGGCATCGAGACCGGCTCGACGATCGTCCGCGTCAACGACCGCAAGATCACGAAGTTCGGCGACATCGCGACCGAGGTGGCGCTCGGCTCGCCCGAGCACGCCGAGGTCGAGTACCTCGATCCGAACGGCGCGCGGCACGTCGTCGGCCTCGTCCCCGCGTACGACGAAGGCATGGGCGCGTACACGCTCGGCCTCGCGCCGGGCTACGACCGCCAGGGCAAGATCAGCGTCGAGCCGAACTCCGCGGCCGCGCGCGCCGGCCTCGCCGAGGGCGACCGGCTCGTCGCGGTCGAGAGCGGCGTGCCCGGGCTCACGACGCTCGAGGCGCTGCGCCTGCTCAACGCCGAGAGCGCGCCCGTGAAGGGCACCTTCGAACGCGAAGGACGCTCCTTCGAGGCGACGATCGCGCTCGAGGAGGACCCCGCTCCGGCGCCCGCGCGGCTCGGTATCCAGCCCGTGGCCTCGCGCGTCGTGGCGCTGCGCGCGAACCCGACGGTTCAAGCGCTCGGTCTCGCGAAGGACGATCGTCTCCTCGCGGTGAACGGCCGGCCGATCCGGCTCGAGCACGACCTCGTGCGCGCGCTCGCCGGCGCGCAGGAGCGCGTGCGGCTCGAGTTCCTCCGCGGCGACGAGCCGAAAAGTGCCGAGACCGGCCCGCTCGACGCCGCGGCGGCGCTGCGGTTCGCGCGCGACGTCGCGGTCTCGTTCGACACGGAGTCGACGCGCGTCAGCGTGCTCGCGGGCTCCCCCGCCGCGTTGGCCGGAG
Source organism: Planctomycetota bacterium (assembly GCA_016714045.1). GTDB lineage: Bacteria > Planctomycetota > UBA1135 > UBA1135 > JADJNY01. The sequence continues at coordinate 245,963 of JADJNY010000008.1, forward strand.
TCCTCGACGGAGACCGCATCGTCCAGATCGACGGCGCGGAGCCGAAGGCCTGGGAGGACGTGCGCGCCGCCATCCAGAAGAAGAAAGAGGGCACGCTACCCCTCGTCGTCGAACGCGAGGAGGCCGGCGCGAAGCGCTTCGTCGAGCTCACCGCGACGCTGGCGCCGGGCCACTCGCGTTCCTACGGCTTCGGCCCGCAGGCCGCGATGTACGTCTACCAGGTCTCCGGTCCGGTCGAAGCCGTGAAGGAGGGCTGGCTCGCGTCGTGGACCTTCCTCGAGGAAGGTTGGCTGACGCTGAAGCGCATCGCGAACCGTCAGGTCTCCGGCGACAACATCGGCGGGATCATCACGATCGGCGTCGTGTCCAAGAAGTTCGCCGACTCGGGCATCGTGTCGCTGCTCTTCTTCCTGTGCATGCTCAGCATGAACCTCGCGTTCCTGAACGTGCTGCCGATCCCGGTGCTCGACGGCGGGCACCTGCTCTTCCTCCTCATCGAGAAGGTCAAGGGCTCGCCCGTGTCGGAGAAGGTGCTCGGCTACAGCCAGATGGTCGGGATCGTGCTGATCCTCTCGCTGATGGTCTACGTCACGTTCAACGACGTGATGCGCTGGATCGTCAACTAGCGTGATGAAGGCCTGGGGCCGACTGCTCCGGCTCTCGCTCGCGCCCTCCGCGCTCGCGGACGTCGCGGCGGGCGCGGTGTTCGCCCAGGGCGGCTTCCATCCCGCCGGGCGCGAGCTGTGGACGATGCTCGCGGCCTCGGCGTGCGTCTACCACGGTGGGATGGCGCTCAACGACTGGAGCGACCGCGAGCACGACGCGCGCACGCGGCCCGACCGTCCGATCCCGAGCGGCGCGATTTCCGCGCGCGCCGCGCTCGTGGTCGCTGCGCTCCTCCTCGTGCTCGGCGTGGCGCTCGCATGGAGCGTTGGACCGAGCACGGGCGCCTGGACGAGCGTCGCGGCCGCCGGCGCGATCGCGTACGACCTCGTCGGTCGCGGACCGGTCCTCGGCCCCGCGCTTCTCGCGCTGTGCCGCGCGGCGAACCTCGGCTCCGGCATCGCGCTCGGCCTGCTCCACGGGACGTCGCACGTCGGCGCGCCGGTCGAGGTCCAGTACGCGCACCTCGTGCCGCTCGTCTTCTACGCGGCGTACGTGTTCGGCGTCTCGCGCGTCGGCCGCATGGAGGACGCGGAGGACGACGCGCCGATCGAGCCCGCGCCCTGGATCCTGCTCGCGCTCGTCGCGCTCGTCGCGCTGCCGTGGTCGCCGCCTCCGGGCCTCGCCCTTTCCGCCGCGCAACTCGATTTCGACTCGAACGGGCACCTCCTGCCGGTCGTCGTGCTGCGCTGGAGCGCGGGCCTGCTCGCGCTCGCCGCCGCGTACGCTCCGCTGCGGCTCGTCGCCAGGACGCGCACGTGGACGCGGCCGCTCGTGCTGCGCGCGATGGGGCTGCTGCTGCGCCGGCTCCTCGTGCTCACGGGGTCGCTCGCGCTCGCGACCTGCACGCTCGACGGCGCGCTCGTCGCCGCCGCGATCCTCGCGGGCTATCCGCTGTCCTTCGCGCTGCGCAAGGTGTTTCCGCCGTCGTGACCGAGCTCGCTCGCGCGCCGCGCGAGCCACGCGAGCGCCGCGTCGCGCGTCGCGAGCCCTCCATCGAGCTGCTCGACCTCCGCTTCGCGCAGGATCCTCCCCCACGCGGGCCCGCGCGGGATGCCGGCGTCCTCGAGGTCCTGCGCCGCGAGCCACGGCGCGGGCGACACGCCGTCCGGCCCGAGCGCCTCGCGCTCCGCGACGAGCGCGTCGACGACGAGCGTCCCGCGCCGCAGGTGGCGGTTCCACGCGCGTGCGAGCGCGAGCCCGTCGTCGAAGCCCGGGCTCTGCATCCAAGCGACGCGCTGCGCGCGGCTCGCCGGCACGCGCGCGAGCGGCGCCACCTCGCACGCGACCGCCCACGCCGCGGCGACGGCCGAGCGCGTCGAGCGCGCGACGCGCAGTTGGTCGAGCACGTCGAGCGCACGGCGCCGCTCCGCGTGCCCGAATGCGTTCGTGGCCACGGGGTCAGGGCCGTAGAGCGCGGCGAGCCCGCGCACGAGCCCGGGCGCGGGTCCGAGCTCCCGCAGCGTCGCCGCGCGCTCGCGAAAGGCCGTCTCGAGGTCGCGCCCGAGGCGCTCGACGAGCCCCGGCACGGCGAGCACGAGCAAATCGCAGCTCCACAGGAGCTCGAGCGCGCGCGCGCCGTTCGGCCGCGCGAACAGGGTCTCGAGCTCGATGAGCACGCGCTCGGGGCTGACGCCGCGCAGCGCGCCGCGCGCGGCCTCTGCGGCGGCGAGCACGTCCGGCGCCGGGACGAGCTCGAGCTGCGCCGCGAAGCGCGCCATGCGCACGAGGCGCAGGCCGTCCTCCTGGAAGCGCTCGCGCGCGACGCCGACGCAGTGGAGCTCGCGCGCCGCGAGGTGCGGGAGGCCGCCCGTCGGGTCGAGGACCTCGTCCGTCGAGGGATCGAGGTAGAGCGCGTTGCACGTGAAGTCGCGGCGGCTCGCGTCCTCCTCGACCGTCGCACCGAACTGCACGGAGCTCGGCCTGCGAGCATCGGCGTAGCCGGCTTCGGAGCGGAAGGTCGTGTGCTGCACCTCGAGCCCATCGACGAGGACGACGAGCGTCCCGAACGCGCGCCCGACGGGCACCGTGCGGAAGCCCGTGCGCTCGACCTCATCGGGCGTCGCGGCGGACGCCATGTCGACGTCGGCCGGCGTGCGTCCGAGCGCAAGGTCGCGCACCGCGCCGCCGACGATCCACGCGCGGTGTCCGAGCGTCGCGATGCGCTGGGCGAGCGCGCGCGCGGCGCTCGCGTGGGCGCGGGAAAGGTCTTGCATCGAGGGCCGGCGGAGCATGGAGTGTCGAGCGTACGCGCTGGAGAGCGCGCGAGCGAGGGCGCGGTGCGAACGACGCCCTTCGAAGCCCTCGCGCCGCTCCCGTCGCGACGACGAGGGGAGCACGATTCGCGATGCAGAGCGGAGCCAGCTTGGGCGGGCAGGCGTCTTCCGGGACCCGGACGGGACCGATTCAGGGCAACACGAGCACGACGGCCGCGCGCCGCGCGCTCGGGGTCGTCGATTACCTGACGCTCGCCGCGATCGGGCTCGTGGTCGTGCTCGTGTCGCTGCCGCGGCTGCGCGCGTTCGCGCTGCGGGAGAACGAACGCGATGCCGTCCACATGCTGCGCCTCCTGGCGGGCGACGCCCTGCGGCACGGCGAGGTGCTCCGCGCCGGCGGCCTCGGCGCGCTGCTCGCCTCGAACGACGCGCACCGCGTGCGGCTCGAAGATTTGGAGCTCGTCGAGGGCGGGCGGTTGCGTCGGCACGGCTACCTCTTCGATGCGCGCGAGGCCGCGCCGGGGCGGTGGGTGTTGCGCGCCTGGCCGTGGGATCACGGGCACACGGGCGTCGGCGCGTTCCAAATCGCGCCGGGCGGGGCGCTGCACGGGCATCGCAACGCGGACGGGAGGCTCAGCGGTCCGGGAGCGCCCCCGCCGGCGTTGCTCGATCCGGCGGCGGCCGGCTGGGTCGTGATGCGCGACGAGTGAGCGCGGCGGGCGGGCTCCTGAGTGTCCGCCCCGCGCTTTCAATCGCTCGCGACAGAAGCGCGCGAGGTCGGCGCGGCCGATCAGGTCGAACACCTGCGCGACCGCACCGAGGTCGCGGCCCTGCTCGGCGATCTGTCGGCCGGGGTTGAGCTCGCCGGTCGTTCGCACCTCGGAAGTGCCGAGCGCCGCGAGGTCGCGCAGCGCGCCGTCCGCGTCGATGGAGCCCGTGCGCACGGCCGCGAGCTGGCTCGCGGCGTCCAGCTCGAGCACGAGCGGCAGCGGCAGCGCGGGGAACGGCCCGAGCACGTCGATCAAGAACACCTGCAGCGCCTCGAGGAAGCGCGCGTCGGCCTCGCCGGTCGCCGCCTCGAGGCCGAGCTCTGCGAGGCGCGTCCGGAGCGCGGCGCGCGCGTCGGGCGGGCCTTGCACGACGAACGCGATCCGCGCCTCCTTCGCCTTCGCGGCGAAGGCCTCGACGGCGAGCTTGCAGAGCGCGTCGCCTGCGTCGACCAGGACGACGAGCGCCGGCGCGCCCGCGAGTGCCTTCAGCTTCGCCTCGGCGCCGCCGCCGCGCGGCAGCTCGAGCGCCCCCATCGGCAGTCGATCGAGCAGCACGATGCGCTCGACGGGCACGGTGCGGCGCGCGAGCTCGGGGCCCCACGCCGCGGGGTCCGTCGGAGCGCTCGCGAGCGCCGGCTGCGGCTTCGGCGCGCGGCGCTCCGGGCGTCCGGCGCCCTCGACGAGCCGGTGTCGGGCGCCGGGCTCCGCGGTCCCGAACGCTTCGATGGCGCCGCCCGGCCAGCGCACTTCGAGGTCGGTGATCGCCGCCGCGTCGGCGAGCCCGAAATGGAGCCGCCGCGATGCGCCGCACATGAAGCCCGCCTGCGAGTGGACTTCGGCCTGACGTAGCGCACCGTTCGCTCGGAAGCGCACGCGCGCGCCGATCGCGTCCCGGTTCGAGCGCGTGCCCGCGAGCTCGAACGCGATCCACGCCTTCGAGGCCGGGTGTTCGTTGCGCAGGAGGCGCAGGCGCGGTCCCGTGCGGTCGCGCAAGAGGAGATCGGTGCGTCCGTCGTCGTCCCAGTCGAGCGGGAGCGCGACGCGTCCGTCGCCGAGGAAGTCGACGCCCAACGCGCCCGCCGCGTCGACGAACGCTAGCGCGCCGAGGTTCAGGAACGCGGACTTGCGTTCATGGCCGGCGTAGCTCGCGCCTTCGAACGTCGTGACGTGCCGCAGCGCGGTCCATGCGTTCAGGTACGCGGGCTCCGGCGGCGGCGCCATCGACGTCTCCGCGATCACGCAGCGCCAGAAGAAGCTCGACGTCTCGCTGCCGCCGCTCGTCACGAAGCCGTTCGGCGCGTACAGGTCCGGCAGTCCGTCGTTCTGCAGGTCGAAGAAGCGCGCGCCCCAGCCCCACCCCGCCGGTCCGACGCCGGCGCGCTCGGTGACGTCCTCGAAGCGGCCGCCCTCGACCGCGTGGAGCAGCGTGTTGCCGCGCGCGTGCCGCACGTAATCGGGCCGCAGCTCGGGGTGGGCGGCGAGGAAGCGCTCCTGCCGCGCGACGCGCAGCCCGGCCGGCGCGTGCATGTTCGTGACGTAGAGGTCGAGCCGCCCGTCGAGGTCGACGTCCGCGACGTCGACGCCCATGCCCGCGGCCTGGTCGGTGACGCCCAACTCGCGCGCGATGTCGACGAAGCGCGCGCCGTCGTTGCGCAAGAGCTGGTTCTCGCCGAAGTCGTTGACGAGGTAGAGGTCGGGGTCGCCGTCGTCGTCGACGTCCAGCCACGTCGCGGACAGCGTGAAGCGCGGCGCGCCGGCCTCGAGCCCGAGCTCGCGCGCGCACTCCGTGAACTTCCGCTCGCCGTCGTTGCGCCAGTAGAGGTTGGGCGCGCCGTTGTGCGCGTTGTGGTACGGCGCCGGCGCGGCGCCGATCATGCCCCCCGCGACGTAGCGACACGCGAAGAGGTCGAGATCGCCGTCGAGGTCGGGGTCGGCCGCCGCGAGCGTCGTGATCTCCGGCTCGTCCGGTCCGCGCAACACCTGGCCCTGCGGGAAGCGGCCCTTCCCGTCGTTCCACGCGAGGTAGATGTGCTGGCGCGCGCCGACGGCGAGGTCCTGGTCGCCGTCGCCGTCGAAGTCACAGAGGAGCGCGGGGCCCGAGTTGTCCAGGTAGTCGACGCGCGCCGCGCGCGCGCCGTCCTTCGCTGTCCCGTCGGGCTGGTGCAGGAAGAGCCGGTTCGCCTGCCCGCCGGGCTGGGGAAGGTAGACGTCCTCGAGTCCGTCGCCGTCGACATCTCCCACCGCGAGGCCGTGCATGCCGAGCAAGGGCTGGTTCGACAGCCGGTCCTGGCGCAGGTGGTAGTCGTCGTTGCCGCGCAGGACCTCTTCGCTCCAGCACGGATCCGCGCCGAACACGGCCGCCGTGATGCCGCGCAGGACGGGGCGCGCGACCGTGATCGAGTCGAAGCGGCTCGCGCGGTCGAGCCGGCGCAGCGCGAGCGCGCCGTCCTCGAGCGTCTCCCACTCGGCGGCGAGGCGGAGCGCGTCCTCCGCGCGCGCGCCGTCCGCGGCGGGGCCGGCGACGGCGCGCAGCGCGAACTCCGTGCGCCATCCGCCGCGCGCGAGGCGCTCGCCGGGCGCGAGGGCGTCGGAGCGGTCGCACGCGAGCTCGACGCGCGCCGTGCCGCGGTCCGCGTAGCGCGCGCCCCAGCGCGCGAGGCGTTCGAGCGCCGCGTCGCCCTCGACCAGCGCGGCCGAGGCTTCGACCTCCGCCGACGCGACGCGCACGACGCCGTCGTCGAACCGCGGAGCGAGGTTCGCAGGAATCAGCGCGCCGACCGCGAGCGCTCGACCGCGCGCGAGTGCGACGAGCGAGCCCGTCTCGCGCCGCGCGACGAGCGCACCCAGCGCGGGCCGCAGCGCGGCCTCCGCCGCCTCCGCCGCGACCTCGCTCGGCCAGCCATCGGCGCGCGCGTCGATGCGCCTTCGGAAGTCGGCCATCCACGGGCCCTCGGGGCGCATGCGGCCGGCGAAGACCGCGGTGGGCGCCGGCGGCGCGGCGCTCGATGTCGAGGCGACGGCCGGGGAGCTGGGCGGCGGCTCGCCCCCGCACGCGGCGAGGGCGGCGAGGACGAGCACGCGCGCGGTCGACGACAGGACGTGCGCGCGGTGCGAGGGCATGGGCGAGAGCCTACGTCGCGCGCGCGGTGGCGCAAGCGGCCAGGAACGCTACCCGTGCGGTCCGTACCAGCGCCAGAGCAGGTCGTTCAGCGCCGGCCGCACGCGCGGGTCGTTCACGCGCAGCGCGAACCGCTTCAGCGCCGGGGCCACCCGGTGCGCGGGACCGAAGTGGCAGAGCTTGTCCGCGACGAACATGGCTTCGCACGGCGTCGTGCGCGGATCGTCGAGGACCGCGAACAGGAAGTCGCGGGCCGCGTCGTCCTGCTCGTAGATCGCCGAGGAAACGAGGTCGAGGCGGCGCACCGCTTCCTCCTCGTGCTTCCAGCGCTCGCGGAGGAGGCGCGCGCCGGGCGCGCCGGTGTTTCCGATCATCTGCGCGTACCACCGGTGCCGGCTGACGCCGGAAATCGGCTCGCCCGGCTCGATCGCCGCCTGGTAGAGGAGCTCCGCCGCCGCGTCGAGCGGCACGAGCGCGATGGCGCGATCGATCGTGCGCAGCTCGACGCGCAACGGTTGCAGCTCGCCCTTGCGCATGCCGACCAGGACGTCGAGGCCGCGCTGGGCCAGCGCAGCGTCCTTGCGCCACGCGTCGCGCAGCGCGAGCAGCGCATCCTCGAGCTCGAGCTTGTCCCCGCGCAGCATCGCAATGGCCGTGTCGCGCGCGTTCGCGTCGCCCGCGCTCACGAGCGTCCCGAGGCAGAGCTTGCGCACCTCGCGCACGGGATCCGCGAGCCCGCGCTGGAACGCGGCGCGCACCGCCGGATCGTCGACGTGCCCCGAGAGGTTTTGCGCGGCGAGCGCGCGGCGCGCCGCTTCGGGATCCGACTCGAGGACGACCGCGAGCTCGCTGCCGAGCCCCGCGCGGTGGAGCACCTGGACGGCGAGCGTGCGCTGCGGTCCGGGACCTTCGCGCACGATGCCGCGCAGGTAGGAGATCGCCTCGGGGTCGCCGTTCGCGGCGAGCATGCCGCGCATCCAGTACGCAGGCTCTTCCGCCGCGCGTTCGATCGCGGCGCGCACGCGCGGCATCAACTCGGTCCGGCGCGACTCGACGAGGTGCACCAGGAGGATCTGGAACGTCGACGGGAATGCCCCTTTCTCCATCCACGTGAAGAGGTCGTCCTCCGCGCGCGCGGCGTCCGAGCGCGCGAGCGCGTCCGCGATCAGCTTCTGCGTGTCCGGGCTCGACATCGGAAGGAGCGCCGTCAATCGGTCGTAGTCCTTCGGCGAGGGATGCCGGATGAGCCCCTTGATCGCCGCGATGCGCACGGACTCCTGCGGATGGTCGAGGCCGCGGACGAGCAGGTCGTGCGCGCCGGGATCGTCCATCAGCGACAACGAGCCGAAGGCATTCGAGAGCCGCGCGCCGCCGTCGAGGTCGTTCATCTGCGCCTCGATGAAGCGCAGGAGCTCGGGGAGCGCCGCGGCGCCGAGCTGCGCGAGCTCGGACTTCGCCTGGATCAGCGGGTCCTGCTGCCCGTAGCCGAGCTTGGAGACGAGCACCGCGATCGTGTCCGTGCTGTCGACGAGGAACGGCTCGGTGCGCACGGGCGACGCGAGCAGGTAGTCGACGCGATCGTCGCTGCAGATCGCCGCCGGCGCGACGCGCGCCGCTTGGGCCGCCCGGGATGGCTCGGTCCCCGGGGCGGGGGCGGGTTCGCGCGAACAGCCCGGGGCGAAGAGGGCGATCGCGCACGAGAACGCGAGCGCGAACGCTCGCGCGGTCCGGCGCGGACGAAGAGTAGGAGGCGTCATGGCGTGGCGGCGTCCGCGAGCAAGCCCTGGGCCGCTCGCAGCGCAACCTGCGCCTTCGCGAAGTTCACCCGGGCCGTGCGCTCGTTGCTCATGGCCGTCGTGAGGTCGCGCTGGAGACGCAGGACCTCGAAGTTGGTCGAGATCCCCTCGCGGCTGCGCGCCTGCTCGGCGGCGAGCTGGCGCTGCGCGAGGTCGAGGCTCTTCTTCGCGGCGCGCACGGCCTCGGCCTGGAAGCGCATCTGGCGGACGGACTCGCGCACCTCGGCCGCGATCTGCGTTTCGATCTGATCGTACGACAAGCGCGCGGCGCGCAAGCTCGCCCACGCCGACTTCGCCGCGTTGCGCGCGGTGCGGTTCGACAGCGGGATCGTGTACGTGAGCGCGGCGCGCCACGTCGGGAACTCGTACGTGATCGCGCTGTCGAACGCGTCGGCAGCGTCGCCGTCGAAACCGGTGCTCGAGGCGGACAGGTCGAGATCGAGGGCGCCCTGGCGTTCGTCGACGCGCACCTGGTGGCGGAGCGTCGCTTCCTCGATCGCGATGCGCTGCTGACGCAGCTCGGCGCGCTTCTCCACCGCGACCGCGAGCGCCGCCGTCCACTCGGGAACCCCCGTCGCGGACGCGTCCGTCGCGAGCGGCGTGCTCGGGACGAGCAGCGTGTCCCACACGGGCGCCTCGGTGCCGGGGAAGAGCTGCTGCTTGAGCACGTCCGCGGCCTGGCGCACGCGGAGCTCGGCCTGCAGCACGCGCTCCTCGTTCGTCGCCACTTCCGTCTCCGCCGTGAACACGTCGAGCTGGATCCCGATGCCCGCGTCGAGGCGCTTCTGGTCCTGGACGAGCTGCGCCTTGGCGAGCTCGAGCCCCGAGCGCGCGACCTCGACCTGCGCACGAGCGAGGACGAGGTCCCAGTACGCGACGCACACGTCCTTGATCAGCGTGTGGCGCACTTGGCGCTCGTGCTCGCTCTGTCGCTTCCACGCGAGGTCGGCGGTGCGTTGCTGCGCGGTCGCGTACTCACGCCACGCGCCGCGGAGCAGCGGCTGCTTGTAGGAGAGTTGGAGCACGTCGGTCGTCGACGTCTCCTGCGCCGCGAAGGTGCTGTCCGTCTTCGTGTTGTCGCGCGAGTACGCCGCGCGGAAGAGGCCGCCCGTTTCGAGCGGGCGTTGGAACTCGAGGTTGCCCGACTGGGAGTTCTCGTTCGAGCCGCCGAAGACGCTCGTCGACTGGAACTCGCGGTCCTGCCACGAAGTCCCCGCGCTGAACTTCCAGTCGAACGCGCCCCAGCTGCCGCGCAGGTCGTACCACGCGACCTCGGTCGAGAGCTGCTCGATCTTCAGCCCGAGGTTGTTCTCGAGTGCGAGCGCGATCGCCGCGTCGAGCGTCAGCTCGAGCCCCTTCCCCGCTCCGAACGGATCCTGCGCCGCGCTCGGAGCGTCGGGCGCGTTCCCGTCCTGCGCGGCGGCCTGGGCGGAGAAGGGCAGGGCCAGCGGGAGGAGGACGAAGACGGAGCTCGGATTCATGGGGGCGCTGAGGATACGGAACGGGGAGCGGAGAAAACAGCGCGCGCCGGCGGTCAGGGGACCTCCGGACGCGGCGCGCGCTCCTGCGCTCCGTCGCGCTCGTCCTTTCCGTCCGTGTGCTCTTCCCGAGCGAGTTCCGTGGCCTCCGCGCGCTTCGCGACGTCGGCGCACGCCGCCTCGAGCGCCCGCGCGAGGGCCGCGGCCGGCGGGCCGGCGCCTTCGACGGCGAATTGGATCCGGCGCGTATCCCGCCCCGCGTGCTCGAGGCGCACCGCGATCCGCGTGGTCGGGAGGGCGTCGCGGACGCGGTCGGCCCACTCGACGACGACCACGCCGTCCGGATCCAGGCTGTCGAGCCCGCCGTCCATCAGGAAGGCGCGCTCGCGGCCCTCCATCCACGCGTCGAGGTGCGCGAGCTCGACGCGGCCGCGGTAGGTCTGGAGCAGCGCGTACGTCGGGCTCGTCACGGCCTCGCGCACGCCCAGGCCGCGCGCGAGGCCGCGCACGAAGCACGTCTTGCCGCTGCCGAGCTCGCCGTCGAGCGCGACGAACGCGCCGGGCGGGAGTGCGCGCCCGAGCGCTTCGCCGAGCGCTTCCGTCGCCACGGCCGAGCGCGAGAAGAAGACCGGCTCACGCGCCATGTTCGAACCCTCCGAGCGCGTGCGTCCAGCGTTCGCGGCCGCCGTCCGCGCGCACGAGCGCGAGGCCCGCGCCGCGCACGACGCGTCCGACGACGTGGAAGCCGAGCTCCTGCGCGACGCGGCGCGCCGCGCGCGGTGCGAGCGTCGCGAGGAGCTCGTGGTCCTCGCCGTCGTGCAGCGCGTGGTCGAGCGGCGGCCGGTGCGTGCGCCGCGCGAGCCGGCGCGCGTCCGCGTGCACGGGGATGCGCGCGAGTTCGAGCTCGACGCCGACGCCAGCGGCGCGCGCGAGCCGGAACAGATCCCACGCGAGCCCGTCGCTGACGTCCATCATCGCCGCCGCGCCCGCGCGGTGGAGCGCGCGGCCCGCGGCGAGGCGCGGCGCGATCGCGAAGTGCCGGCCGAGGAGGCTCCCCCCCACCGCGCCCGTCAGCACGACGAGCTCGCCCGCGCGCGCGCGATCGCGTCCCGGCGGTGCGCCGCGGCCCTCGAACGCGCCGAGCGCCGTGACCGCGACCGTCGCGGGGCCGGGCGTCGAGGAAAGGTCCCCCGCGACGAGGTCCGCGCCGTGCTCGCGCGCCGCGGCGCGGACGCCCGAGAGCACGCCGCGGAGCCAGGCTTCGTCCTTCGTTCGCGGCGCGGCGAGCGTGCACACGAGCGCGCGGGGCGATGCGGCGGTCGCCGCCAGGTCCGAGAGCGCGCGGCACGCGGCCTTCCGCCCGACGGCGCGCGCGGAGGCCGTCGCGAGGAAGTGGACGCCCTCGACCACCTGGTCCGCGCAGACGACGGGCCGGCCGCCGAGCTCCGCGAGCACCGCCGCGTCGTGCCCGCGGCTACCCGCGAGCCCGCGCGGACGCGGCCCGCGCGCGAGCCAACGGTGGATCGAGTCTTCGCTCCAGGTCACGCGCGCACTCTAGCGCCCGGATCCCGCGCGCTCACGCGCCGAGCGACGCGGGGCGGCCGGCGCGGGCCCGGCGATGGCGACGGAGGGCGGAGCAGCGTTCCTCGAGCCGCCGTGCGCGCGGTTCACGGCGTGCGCGGGCTCGTCGCGCCGTCGAGCGCCGCGAGCAGCGCGCGCACGGCGAGCGCCGGCTCCCCGGCGCCGAACACCGCTGCGCGGACCGCGACGCCGCGCGCCCCGCGCGCGAGGGCCTCGCCCGCGTTCGCCGCGGTGATCCCACCGAGCGCCCAGACGGGCCGCGGCGCGCGCGCGAGCTCGCGGGCGAAGCCGTCGAGGCCGAGCGGTTCCTTGACGCCGCGCTTCGACGGCGTGTCGTGGACGGGCCCGAGCAGAAGGTAGTCGCACGCGGCCCACGCCGCGGCGTCGTCGCCGGCGTGGGCGGAGAAACCGAGCGCGACGTCCTCCGGCAGGACGCTGCGCGCGTCGGCGGGCGCGAGCGAGCGGAAGCCCAGGTGGATGGCGTCCGCGCGGGCCGCGCGCGCGAGGTGGACGCGGTCGTGCACGGCGAGCCAGCCGCGACGCTCGGAGCGCGCTCCGTCGTCGCGCTGCACGTCGGCGGGTGCGCTCGCGGCGCTCACGCCTTCGTCGAGTCGCGCGCGCAGCGCGTGCGCGAGCTCCAGCACGGCCCTGTCCGACAGCTCCGGCTCGCGCAGGAGCACGCCCTCGAGCCCCGCCGCGATCGCGCGGGCCGCGGCGTGCGCGAAACGTTCGACGTGCGCGGGCCCGACCGTACCGGGCGTCAGGGCGAGGAGGCGCGGCGGGAGCCGCCTCATCCGCCGTCCTCGAGCTCGACGAGGTAGCCGAGCTCGCGCAGGAGCGACTGCGTGCGACGCAGCGTGGCCGACGACTTCATCGACACGCGCGTCTCGTCGAGCACGGCGCGCACGTGCGGCCGCACGCCGGGGTCGAGCTGGAACTTTTTCAGGAGCTCGGGGTTCTCGCCGCGCACGATGTAGTCCTTGCCGAGCGTCAGCATCCCGGCGCGCACCGCCCAGTCGCGGATCGAGTACAGCACGTTCTGCGGCACGGGGGTGCGCGAGTGCCGCTCGAGCACGGACAGGATGCGCGTCAAGTACATCCCCTCGGTCAGCGCGCGGTGCACGCTCTTCTCGCTGACCTTGAAGTGGAGCACGCTCCCCTGCCGCACGCGCGCCGAGAAGCGGTCGAGGTCGTGGATCAACTCGCCGTCGTCGCCGGTCGGGAAGAGCACGATCTCGAAGTCGGGCGTCACGACCAGGCTGCCGACGAGCGGCGCGCCCTCGGGCGACCCGTCGACGACGCCGAGCACGCGCGCGCCGGTGCGCGTCAGGCGCAACGCGACCGGCCGGCCCGCCTTGTCGTAGCCGAGGTCGACGATGCCGAGGATGTGGAGGCGCTGGCGCACCCACGCGACGAGGTTCCAGGCCATGCGCTGGATGTCCTCCATCGGGACGTGGTTGTGGCCCTGGAAGCGCGCGGCGAAGTGCTCCTCGACCTCGTGGTCGTCGAGGTTGCAGAGGTACGTGTTGCGCGCGAGGAAGGGCACGTACATGAGGTCGTACCAGACCTGCGGCTCGACGCGTTTCAGGAGCCGCATCAGGATCCGGCGCATCCGCGTCTGGTGGTACGGCTCGCCGGCGAAGTCGCGCTCCTCGATGGCGAAGTCGAGCAAGCCCTTGAGCTTCTGGTCGAGGTCCTTCGTCTCCCACTCGCGCCCGGCGGACGTCAGCGTGAACGTGCGCTCGCCCGTCGATTCGATCAGGTGGCCGTGGCGCGCGAAGTTGTAGATGAACTGCAGGATCCCCTCGCGCGGCAGCTCGCGTCCGGGGTTCTTGATCATCTCCTCCTGGATGCGCTTCTCCGTCGTCTTGAAGATCTCGCCGCGCACGGTGAAGCGCACGTCGTGGTCGAGGATGTAGCCGATGAAGCGCGAGATGTTCGACGCCAGGTCGACGCCGAGCGCGACTTCTTCGTGCGGACGGTCGGGGTCGCCCGGCACGGCGACGCGGCGCAGGTACGCGAGCGCGACTTCGTTGAACACGAGCAGCGTCTCGTCCGTGTGGTGGATGCCGTGTCGGCCGAGCTCCCAGCGCTCGACCGTGCCCAGGAGCGACTCCTCGAGCTGCGCCGCCCAGCGCCGGCCGTCCCACGCGAGCCCGGTGTCGAGGCGCTCGAAGAGGTTCCTCGGCAGGATGCCGCCGAACTCCATGATCGCCTTGACGACGAGCTGTCGCAGCCCGTCGGGCAGGCGCTCGACGCGCGCGACGGCGGCCGCTTCGTTCGAGTACATCTTGTAGAGCTCGCGCTGGCGCGCCGCCGGCGTGCGCGCCGCGCGCACGGGGTCCTCGTACAGGCGGTCGAGGTGGCCGCGCAGCGTGAACGCGTCGAAGATGCCGCGCCGCTTCGCGCGGCGCCGGCGCAGGATCGCCTCGGCGAGGTCCCACGGCACGCACCACGCGCGCGAGCCCCAGTCCGAGAGTCCCTGGGCGCGCGATTCGCACAGGAACCCGGCGCGTGCGAGCGCGCCGAGCCCGGCCTCCAGGTCGTATTGCGAGCAGTGCGCGAGCGCCCGCGCGTTGGCGAGCTCGAGCAGCGTCGCCTGGTGTCGCGGCGCGTCGAGCAACACGTCCAGCACGAGCCCGAGGCGCTTCCCGAGCGCCTCGACCCGCGCCTCGAGCGTGGCGCCGTCGTTCATCCACTCGTGCACGTGCTTGCGCACCTGCGCGGGGTCGCTCGGCATCGGGAGCACGCGCGCGCCGCTCCACGAACGCCAGAGCTCGGGGAGGTCGACCTCCGGGATCGCGGAGAGCGCGTCGGCGATGCGTAGGCGGTTCGCGCGCGGGGCGGCCGTCGGACCTCCGTTCGTCGCTGCATTCGCGCCGTCGGTGGACGCGCGCGCTGCCGTGCCGTTCGCTGTCGGCTCCGTGCGTCCGTTCTTGTCGCTGTCGTGCGGGCTCATCGAGTGGAAGGCGTGGACGCGTTGGCGAGCGACTGGGCTTCGACGATCTCGTACGTGTAGCCCTGCTCGGTGAGGAAGAGCTGGCGCCGCTGCGCGAAGTCCTGGTCGCGCGAGCCCAGCGTGACGATCGAATAGAAGACGGCCGGACCGCCGTCGGACTTGGGCCGCAGGATGCGGCCGAGGCGCTGCGCCTCCTCCTGCCGCGAGCCGAACGTGCCGGAGATCTGGATCGCGACGTTCGCGTCGGGGAGGTCGATCGCGAAGTTGCCGACCTTGGAGACGATCAAGAGCGGCACCGCGCCGGACTTGAAGCCGGCGTAGAGCTTTTCGCGCTCCGCCGTCGGCGTCTTGCCGGTGATCAGCGGCGCCTTCAGGTGCCGCTGCAGCGCGTGGAGCTGCTCGATGTACTGGCCGATGACGAGGATGTGGCTCCCCGCGTGGCGCTCGACGAGCCGGTCGATCGCCGCGAACTTGGCGGGGTTCTCGCTCGCGATGCGGAACTTCGCGCGCGCGTCCGCGGCGGCGTAGATCGTGCGCAGGTTGCCGTCGAGCGGCACGCGCACCTCGACGCAGCGCGCCGAGGCGATGAAGCCCTGGCTCTCGAGCACCTTCCACGGCACGTCGTAGCGCTTGGGGCCGATCAGGCAGAAGACCTCGTCCTCCTTGTGGTCCTCGCGGACGAGCGTCGCGGTCAGGCCGAGGCGCCGGCGCGCCTGGAGGTCCGCGGTGACGCGGAACACGGGCGCGGGCAGGAGGTGCACTTCGTCGTACACGACGAGGCCCCAGTTCTCGCGGCCGAAGAGCGCGAAGTGCTCGAACTCTTCCGTGCGCGTCCGGCGCCACGTCAGCATCTGGTACGTCGTGATCGTGACGGGCGAGACGTGCTTCTCGTCGCCCGTGTACTCGGCGACGTCCTCGGGGCGCAGGCCGGTCTTGTCGAGCAGCTCCTCGCGCCATTGCCGAACCGCGACCGTGTTCGTCGTCAGGATCAACGTCTTCGTGCCGACGAGGTTCATCACCGCCATGCCGACGACGGTCTTGCCCGCGCCGCACGGGAGGACGACGACGCCGCTGCCGCCGAGCACCGTGCCGCCCGCGTGGAACGCGCGCGCGGCGCCTTCCTGGTACGCGCGTAGCGCGAACGGGCGTCCGCCGCGCGTCGTCGTGCGCAGCGGGATCGGGAACGCGTCGCCCTCGATGTACCCGCCGCGGTCGTCGACCGGAAAGCCGAGCTTGATCAAGGCCTGCTTGATGGCGCCGCGGTTCTCACCGCCGACGTAGGCGCGGTTCGCCTTGTCCAGTGCCACGAGCTCGCGGACGCTCTTGTGCCCGAGCACCTCCGCGAGCGCGTCGCCGCGCGCCGCGACGAGCTCGTAGCGCGGGGAGGCCGGCCTCCCCTTCGCGCTTCTCGAGGCGCAGGAGCCCGTAGCGCTCGATCCACCCTTGGACCTCGACGAGCACGTTGCGCGGCACCGGCACGCACGCGAACTCCTCGAGCACGGACTGGATCTTCTCCGCCGTGAGGCCCATCGCCGCCGCGTTCCACACCGAGATCGGCGTGATGCGGTACGTGTGCAGGTAGTCGGGGCTCTTCTCGAGCTCGGCGAACAACGCGATCTGGTCGCGCGCCTCGGCGAAGCGCGGGTGCTCGCGCGTCATCGGGCGGCCCTGCGCGTCCTTGACCGGCCGCCCCTGCGCGTCGGTCACGGACGTGACCGTGTGCAGCATGAGCGAGCGGTCGCTCTGCACGATCAGCGGGTTGTCGGGGCGCATCATCGACGGACTCCCTTCGGCCCGGGACGGACCGTCTCCTTCGGCGCGGCGCGGGGCCCCGCCTTCGGCTTCGGACGCGGCGGCGTCGCGGCGCCCGCGCCGGTCGGCTCGCGGAAGAGGAACGGCCCGGTGACCGAGCGCGGATCGCGCGCGAGCTCGCGCGGCGAGCCCTCGGCGATGACGCGGCCGCCCGCGTCGCCGCCCTCGGGCCCGATCTCCACCAAGCGGTCGCAGAGCTCGAGCAGGCCCGTGTGGTGCTCGATCACGATCACCGCGTTGCCTTTGGCCGCGAGGCGGTCGAACACGCGCGCGAGGTGCACGACGTCGCTCGCGGCCAGGCCCGTCGACGGCTCGTCGAGCACGAGGATGCTCCGCGCGGACGTCTCCGCGCGGAAGAGCTCGCTCGCGAGCTTGACGCGCTGCGCTTCGCCGCCGGAGAGCGTCGTCGAGCTCTGTCCGAGTTGCAGGTAGCCGAGGCCGACGTCGCGCAGGGATTCGAGCATCGGCACCATCGCGGGCTGGTGCGCGAAGAACTCGAGCGCCTCGTCGACGGTGAGCTCCAGGACATCGGCGATCGACTTGCCGCGCAGCGTGACCTCGAGCACCTCGGGCGCGTAGCGCTTCCCGTCGCAGTCCTCGCACGGCAGCCACAGGTCCGCGAGGAACTGCATCTCGACCTGCGTGGCGCCCTTCCCCTCGCACGCGGGGCAGCGCCCCTTCGTCGAGTTGAAGGAGAAGCGCGCGGGCTCGAAGCCTTTCATCCGCGCCTCGGGCGTGCGCGCGAAGAGCTCGCGCAGGGGCTCCATCAAGCCGGTGTAGGTCGCGGGCACGCTCGCGGGCGAGCGCCCGATCGGCGACGCGTCGACGACGACGACGCGCGCGCTGCCGCCGACGAGCCCCGCGAGGCGCTTCCAGCGACCGCGCGGCGCCTCGCCCTCGAGCGCGGGCACGAGGACGTCGAGCACGAGCGTCGACTTGCCCGAGCCCGACGGGCCGCAGACGCCCGTGAGCTCGCCGAACGCGAACTCGATGTCGACGCCCTTCAGGTTGTGCAGACGCGCGCCGGTGAGCTTGACGACGTCGCCACGTGCGCGTGCGTCGACAGCCGGGCGCGCGCGCTCGAGGCCGAGCTCGCCGCGCAGCGCGGCGGCGGTCTTGGACGTCGGGTGCTTCTCGAGCTCGCTCGGCGGCGCGCTGGCGACGATCTCGCCGCCGAGACGCCCCGCGCTGGGTCCGAGGTCGACGATCCAGTCCGCGCGGCGCATCAGCGTCGTGTCGTGCTCGACGACGAGCAGCGTGTTGCCGCGGTCGCGCAGGTCGCAGAGCGCGTCGGTCAGCTTCTCGACGTCGCGCGGGTGCAGGCCGACCGTCGGCTCGTCGAGGACGTAGCACACGCCGACGAGCTGCGATCCGAGGCTCGACGCGAGCCGCACGCGCCGCGCCTCGCCGCCCGAGAGCGTCGCGGTTCCGCGGTCGAGCGTCAGGTAGCCGAGCCCGACGCGCGCGAGCAGCGCGAGGCGCGAACGGATCTCCTCCACCACGGCGCCGACGGACTCCATGACGGTCTTCTGGGCGGCGAGCTCGGTCGCCCACGCGAGCGCGGCGTCGACGGAGCGCTGCGTGAGCTCCGGCATGCGCACGCGGCCGACCGTGACGGCGGCAGACTCGGGGCGCAGGCGCTCGCCCTTGCACACGGAGCACGTGCGCTTCTCCATGACCGTCTCGAGGATCGCGGCCCAGTCGGGGTCCTCGGTCTTCTGGTGCCAGGCGTCGACGTGGCCGCAAAGCCCCGGCCACGCGGCGGTGAACTGCTCCTCGATCTCGGCGTTGGTCGTCGTGCGCTCGAGCTTGACCGTGTACTGCGGCTTTGCGCCGACGCCGTGCGCGACGAGCGCGCGCTGGTCGTCCGTGAGCGCCTTCCACGGCTTCGCGAGGTCGACCTTGTGCGCGCGAGCTACGGTGCGCAGCAGGTTCTCGTAGTAGCCCTTGCCCTTGACGAGGTAGCGCGCGAGCTTGCCGCCGACCGCGCCCTCGAACACGGAGAGCTCGGGGTGCGCGAAGAGCTTCTCGACGGTGCACTCGACCTTCTCGCCCAGGCCGTCGCACGCGGGGCACGCGCCGACGTGCGTGTTGAACGAGAAGTGCCGCGGCTCGAGCGCCTCCTCGATCTGGAAGCCGCAGTCGGGGCAGGTCCCGCGCGTGCCGTACTCGCCGCGCGCGCCGCCGCCCTTCTCCACGAACGAGACGCGGCCGCCCGAGAGCGTCCCCGCCGCGTCGACGCCCTCCGCGATGCGCGGGCGCGAGTCGGCGTTCACGGTCAGGCGGTCGAGCACGAGGTCGACGCGCACGTCCTCCGCGTCCTTCGGCAGCGTGGGCGTCTCCGTGTCGAAGCGCACCTCGACGCCGTCGACGAGCGCGCGCACGAAGCCCGCGGTCTTCCACGCCTTCGCGCGCGACGCGAACGCGGCGGAGAGGTCCGCGGGGTGCTCGCGACCGGGCCCGAAGATCGGCGCGACGAGCCAGCCCGTCTTCCCCGCGTGCTGCGCGAGGAGCTTCTTCGTCACGCGGCTCGCGTCGCTCTTGACGAGCTCGTGCCCGTGCGTCGGGCAGCGGCGCGTGCCGGCGCGCGCCCACAGGACGCGCACGTGGTCGAGGATCTCCGTCGTCGTCGCGACGGTCGAGCGCGGCGACGCGGACATGCCGCGCGCCTCGACCGCGACCGCGGGGCCGAGGCCGTCGATGCGGTCGACGGGCGGACGGTCCTTCGTGCCGAGGAACTGCCGCGCGTACGTCGAGAGCGACTCGACGAAGCGCCGGCGTCCCTCGGTGTAGATCGTGTCGAGCGCGAGCGAGCTTTTCCCCGAGCCGCTGGGCCCCGTGATCACGGTCAGCGCGTCGCGCGGGATCGAGACGTCGACGTTCTTCAGGTTGTGCGTGCGCGCGCCGCGCACCTCGATCGACGTGGCGGGCGCCGGCGCGGCCGTCGGCGCGAGCACGGCCTCCTTCCACGTGCGCTGGTCGCGGAAGGCCTTCAACGCGGCGCCCGTGTGCGAGCCGCGCGCGCGCTCGAGCTCCTCGGGCGTGCCTTGGGCGACGAGCTTCCCGCCCGCGCCGCCGCCCTCGGGGCCGAGGTCGATCACGTGGTCCGCCGCCTGCACGAGCTCGAGGTTGTGCTCGATCACGATCACGGTGTGGCCGAGGTCGACGAGCTTCTGCAGCGCCGCGACGAGGCGCGCGACGTCCTGCATGTGCAGGCCCGTCGTCGGTTCGTCGAGCACGTACACCGTGTGGCCGCGCGGGCGACGTTGGAGCTCGGTGACGAGCTTCAAGCGCTGCGCCTCGCCGCCCGACAGCGTCGTCGACGGCTGGCCGAGCGTCAGGTACCCGAGGCCGATCTCCACCATCACCTCGAGCGGCCGCGCGATCTTCGGGAGGTCGCGGAAGAACGCGAGCGCCTCCTCGCTGGTCATCGCGAGCACGTCGGCGATGCTCTTCTCCTTGAAGCGCACGTCGAGCGTCTCGGCCTGGAAGCGGTGCCCGCCGCACTCCTCGCACGGAACGGTGACGGGTGCCAGGAACTGGAGCTCGACGTACTGCGCGCCCGCGCCGCCGCACGTCTCGCAGCGGCCGCCGGCGACGTTGAACGAGAAACGTCCGGCCTGGTAGCCGCGCAACTTCGCCTCGGGCAGCGCGGCGAACAGGTCGCGGATCGCCGTGAACACGCCCGTGTACGTCGCGGGGTTCGAGCGCGGCGTGCGGCCGATCGGCGTCGCGTCGATCGTGACGAGCTCGTCGACGTGCTCCGCGCCCTTCAGGCGGTCGTGTGTCTCGGGCTGCGGCGCTTCGCGGCCGAGCTTGCGCTCGAGCGCGCGCACGAGGATGCGGTTCACGAGGGTCGACTTGCCCGAGCCGCTGACGCCCGTGACCGCGGTGAACGTTCCGAGCGGGAAGGACACGTCGATGTCCTTCAAGTTGAAGCCGCGCGCTCCTTCGACGACGACGAAGTTGCCGTTGCCCTTGCGGCGTTCGCTCGGTGCTTCGAGCACGAGCGCGCCGCGCAGGAGCATTCCGGTCGGCGTGTCGAGCTTCGCGATCTCGCGCGGCGGAGCGTTGCCGATCAGATGGCCGCCATGACGGCCTGCGCCCGGCCCGATGTCGATCAGCCAGTCCGCGGCGCGCAGCGTCGACTCGTCGTGCTCGACGACGACGACGGTGTTGCCGAGGTCGCGCAGGCGCTCGAGCGCGCGGATCAAGCGCCCGTGGTCGCGCGGGTGGAGGCCGATCGACGGCTCGTCCAGGACGTAGAGCACGCCCGAGAGCCCCGCGCCGAGCTGCGCGGCGAGCCGGATGCGCTGCGCTTCGCCGCCGGAGAGCGTGTCCGCCGCCCGATCGAGCGTCAGGTAGCCGAGGCCGACCTCGAGCAGGAACTCGACGCGCCGGTCGATCTCGTTCAGGAGGTCGCGCGCGATCGTCCTCTCGCGCGCGGTGAGCTCGAGTTTCCGCAAGCGCGGGCCGAGCTCGTCGATCGGCAGCGCCGAGAGCTCGCCCAGGCCGAGGCCGCCGAGCAGCACCGCGGAGGCCGCGGGCTTCAAGCGCGAGCCCTCGCACTCCTTGCAGCGTTCCTCGGCGATGTAGCGCTGCACGTGCTGCTTGTGCAGGCCGCCCTTGCTCGCCTTCTCGATCGCGGGCAGCACGCCGGGGAAGCGGCGCATCCAGCGCACGCTCCCCGAGTACTTCTTGCCGTTCCACTGCGCCTCGTCCTCGAAGCGCTCGTCGCCGGTCCCGTGCAGGATCACGGCGCGCGCGTCCTTCGAGAGCTCGTTCCACGGCGTGTCGAGGTCGAAGCCGCTCGCCTCGGCGACCTGTTCGAGGAAGTCGAAGCCGACGTGCGGGAAAAGCAGCGCGCCGCCCGACGCGCGCGTCACCGCGAGCGCGCCGTCGCGGATCGATGAGCGCCGGATCGCGCACGACGGCCGCGGCGGACGGCCGGCGGCGCACGCCGAGGCCTTCGCAGCGCTCGGGCACGCGCCGTGCGGCGAGTTGAACGAGAAGAGGCGCGGCTCGAGCGGCGGCGTCTCCGTGCCGCAGCCGGAGCACGCGCGCGACGTCGAGTAGGCGCGCTCGCCCGCGTCCGTCAGCACGATCACGTCGCCGCCGGAGAGCTCGAGCGCCTGCGCGAGCGCTTCACGCAGACGCGTCGGATCGCCCGCGGCGAGCTTCATGCGGTCGACGACGACCTCGATCGTGTGCCGCACGTAGCGCGCGAGCTCGCCCGCTTCTTCCAAGCGCTTCACCTCGCCGTCGATGCGCGCGCGGACGAAGCCCTTCTTGCGCAGCGTGTCGAGCTCCTCCGCGTGGTGGCCCTTCTTGTCGCGGATGCGCGGCGCGAGCAGGTGGACGTTCTGGCCAGCGAACTCGGCCAGGATCTGGCGCGTGATCTCCTCGGGCGTCTGCGCCTGCACGGGCAGCTTGCACTTCGGGCAGTGCGCGCGGCCGGCGCGCGCGTAGAGCACGCGCAGGTGGTCCGTGATCTCCGTCAGGGTTCCGACGGTGGAGCGCGCGCCGCGCGAGACCGACTTCTGGTCGACCGCGATCGCGGGCGAGAGGCCCTCGATCGACTCGACGTCGGGCTTCTCCATGCGGCCGAGGAACTGGCGCGCGTACGCGGAGAGCGTCTCGAGGAAGCGCCGCTGACCCTCGCGGAACAAGGTGTCGAAGGCGAGCGAGCTCTTGCCGGACCCCGAGACGCCCGTGATCGCCACGAGGCGCCTCTGCGGGATGTCCACGTCCACGCCAGCGAGGTTGTTCTGGCGCGCCTTGCGGATCTGGATCAGGCCGTCCTTCATTCCGGTTGCCCGAGGCGGCCGGCCCGAGAGCCCCGGGCGCGCTCCCCTCTCCCGAGAGAGCGTGCGGCGGGTGATTTCGGGCTCGGATGCGCAGGGACGAGCCCGGCCATTGTAGCGGGGCGGGAGCGCCGCGGAAGGGGCGCCGGACCGCGGTTTCGGAGCTCCTCCCGGCGCGCCGACGCGGGCGAGCTACGGGTAGTCGAGCTCGACCTGACGCTCGATGCCGAGCGCCGCGCGCCCCGCCGCGGTGAACGGCGCGGGCGCGAGCTCGCCGAGCTGCCAGGTAGCGGCCTGATCGAGGCGGTGCGGGCTCGGGTCGGCTTCGGACTGGCCGAAGGGCAGGAGCGAGCGCGTCGCGTCGGGCAGGCCACCTTCCCAGAGGAGCCCGAAGCACGACGCGGTCGCCGCGCGCAGCGTGTTCGTGTCCGTGCAGTCGAGGTCCTGGTAGGCGAAGGTGCGGAGGACGAGCGGGTCCTGGTCCTCGAGGCTCGTCCACTCCGCGATCTCGCCGGACAGGACGTGCGTGCGGTACCACTCCGCCCAGTTCTGCGCGGGCCCGGCGAGGGCGAGCGTGTCCGCGAGCGCGGTCGCGAGCTTCGCTTCCAGGAACCCGACGTCGACCGTGTCGAGCGGGACGGCGGGAGCGGCTTCGATGCCGGCGACCTTGCGCCGCAGGTAGGCCGCGAGGCCCGACGCTCCGCCGCCGTAGGCCGGGACGAGCGGCGCGGCCGCGAGGTCGGTCAGGCGCAGCGTCGTCGGGAGGGCGCTTGCGAGCAGGCAGCCGGGCTGCGCGCCGTCGAGCCGCGCCCCGGCGAGGTACCAGGGGCGCAGGATGCGCAGTGCCTCGGCCGCGTCGACGCTGAAGACGTGCCCCTGGACCTCCTTCGCGTGGAGCGCGAGGCGCACGAGGTCGCGGAACGCGGGCGAGACGGAGTCCGTACGCGGCCCCGCGACCTGCTCCGGAGTGAAGCGCGGCGGCGGGACCTCGTCGAGACCGGGGACGCGCGGCGGACTCGCGAGGAGCTCGCGCAGGCGGCGCGAGCGGTCCTGGTCGCCGCGCGCGTTGTACGGTTGCGGGATCGGATACCACGAGCCGACGGGGGCGTGGTTCGCGCTGACCAGGACGCCGCTCGCGGGGTCGACCACCCACGGGCGCAGGTCGTGCGGGAGGAGCCCGATCCAGTCCGACGTCGAACTCGTCCCGTCCTGCGCCGCCCAGCCGGCGAGGAACTGCCCGGGCGCGCGCACGGGCCATGCGCCGGTCGCGGCGTAGCCGATGTGGCCCGCCGCGTCGGCGAAGACGACGTTCGCGCTCGGGTAGTCCCAGCCCGCGAGCCGCTCGCGGAACGCGGCCGCGGTCGGCGCGCGGTAGAGCGCGACGAAGCCCGCGGTCGTGCTGCGCTCGGGGTACGCGATCGGCACCGCGCGCAGCGCGTAGAGTTCGCCGGGCCGCACGTCGAGCGGCAGCGGCGTCACCACCGGACCGAAGCGCGTGTCGGGGATCTCGAGCTCGATCGGCGCGCCGCCGCGCACTCGGACGGTCTCCGTGCGCACGCCGAGCCACGCCTCGAAGCCACCGTCGATGCGGTAGCCGAGCCCGTTCGTCGCGGGCTGCAGCCGGTACAGGTCGCTCTGGTCGAGTCCGAGCGCCGTGACGCCCCACGCGACGTGCATCGACGCGCCGACGAGCAGGTTCGGCGCGCCCGGCGTGCCCATGCCGCGCACGTCGAACGTGGCGCCCTTCATGTGCCATTCGTAGAAGACGGAGGGCAGGTAGATGCGCACGCGCGGATCCGCGACGAGCCGCGCGTGCCCGTCCTCCGTCCGATCGCCCGCGACGGCCCACGCCTGGCTGAAGTGCGCGTCGATCGTGCCGCCGGGACAGTTCTCGCCGCCGTCGAGGCCGTGCTCGAGCGCGTAGGCCGACATCGCGTCGCGCACCGCGGCGGGCACATCGGACGGCTGCACGACCGCGGCCTCGTCGTCGCACACGACGCCGCCGAAGAGGTAGTCGCGGATCTGCGCGTCGGTGAGGCCCTGGTCGCGCAGCGTCTCGACCGAATGGAGGTTGCGCGCTTCGTTCCACGCGTCGAACGCGTAGTGGCGCGCCATGCGGTACCAGACGCCGAGGCAGTCCGCGGCGGTCCACGGCTCGAGCGGGATCCCGTACTCCGCGAAGAGCGGGTGCGGCTCGAAGCCGGGCGCGTTCGCCTGGACCTTCGCGATCACGCGGCTCACGCCCGCCGCGTAGGCGTCGAGCAGCGCGCGCACCGAGGGGTCGAGCGCGTCGGCCTCGCGCTCGGCGTGGCGCTGCCAGCCGATGCTGCGCGCGGCGATGTCGTGGTAGACGTTCCGGAACTGGTCGGAGTTCGGCAGGAGCGAACCGGGGCCGAAGTACTCGGCGACGCGGCCCTGGTACTGGAGGCGCTGCCAGCACATCTGGAAGAGCCGGTCCTCCGCCGCCGCGTAGCCCGCGCCGAAGTAGGCGCCTTCGTCGGTGTCGGCCTCGACGTGCGCGATGCCGCGCGCGTCGCGGTCGATCCGGACGGCGGGCGTGGGCGGCGGGCCGCCTCCGCTGGACGTGCCTCCGCCACCGCTGCCGCAGGCGGCGAGGAACGAAAGCGCGGCAGTCGCGAGGACCGTTCGGAGGAAGCATGGCGACGAGAGACCTCGCCGCGCCGGGCGCGAGCGAGAGGGAGGGAAGGAGGATTGTGCCCGGAGACGGGGATTCGCGCGAGGGGACGCGCGGCGAACGGAACTGTGCGGCGGGCGGCGGAGCCGTGCACTCCGGGGAAGTACCGAGGTCGCTTCGGGCGACCCGGACCTGGGGCGAGGTCTGCGTCGCGCTCAGGGGGTCGCGAAGAGCGCGAAGGTCGCCAGCGCGGGTGTCGCGCGCGCGTCGTCGATCGAGAGGCGCAGTCGGCGCGCGGTCGTCCGGGGCACCGCCAGGATGCGCCGGTGGCCGATCGTCGTGCCGCGCGCGATCTCGCGCCAGCGGCCCGCGTCCTCGACCTCGACGCGGAAGGCGCGCACGCGCTGGCCGAGCTCGATCGGCTCCTGGAGCAGCACGCGGTCGAACGTGCGCGGCTCGGGGAGCTCGAGCACGAGCACCGCGCCCGTCGTCCCCGCGGGCGCGGCCCAAGCCGTCGCGCGCTCCCCGTCGCAGACGGACGCGGCGTCGGAGTCGGGAGCGGTCGGCGCGCTCGGAGGCGCTGCCGGGCGGGCGTTCGCGCGCGCGCCGCGCGCGAGGTCCTTCGCGTACGTCGCGTCGAGGCGCTCGCGCAGCTCCTTCAGCACGCGCACCTCGTGCTCGGGGATCTTCCCGCGCCGATCCGCGGGCACGTTGAGCAAGAGGTTCGCGTTGCGGCCGACGGACGCGAGCCACAGTTCCTCGAGCGCTGCGACGCCCTTCACGGTGTCGTCCTCGCTCGCCCGCCAGTACCAGCCCTTGCGGATCGAGACGTCGCACTCGGGCGGCAGCCAGTGCGTGCCGTCCTCCTGCCCGGGCCCGAGCGGCTCCGAGTTCGGCGTGCCCGGGTAGAACTCGTCGCGCTTCAGCATCGACCAGCAGGTCTCGCTCGCGATCCCGCGCTCGTTCCCGACCCAGCGCACGTCGGGGCCCGCGTCGCTGAAGATCACGGCGTGCGGTTGGTGCTCGCGCACGACGGCGACGAAGCTCGGCCAGTCGTACACCTGGCGCTTGCCGTTCGGTCCTTCGCCGCACGCGCCGTCGAACCACACTTCGAAGAGCGGGCCGTACTGCGTGCAGAGCTCCGTCAATTGCGCGCGGAAGATCGCGTTGTAGCGCTCGCTGTCGCCGTACGCCGGGTGGTTGCGATCCCACGGCGAGAGGTAGAGCCCGAGCGCGAGCCCGTACTCGCGGCACGCGTCGGCGAGCTCGCGCACGACGTCGCCCTTGCCGTCCTTCCACGTCGAGCGCGCGACCGTGTGTTCAGTCGTCTTCGACGGCCACAGGCAGAAGCCGTCGTGGTGCTTCGCGGTCAGGATCACGCCCTTCATGCCCGCGTCGCGGAACGCTCTGGCCCACTGCCGGCAGTCGAGCTCCGTCGGCGCGAACGTGTCGGGCGACTCGCGGCCCTCGCCCCACTCGCGCTCCGTGAACGTGTTCATGTTGAAGTGCACGAACGCGTAGTAGGCGCGCTCGTGCCACGCGACCTGGTCGGCGCTCGGGAGCGGGCCGATCGGGGTCAGCAACGAACCGGGCGGCGTCGGGAACGGGCGCCCGTGCGCCGCGTCGTCACCGCGCGGCGCGGCGCAGGCGCCGGCGAGGAGCGCGAGGAGCGCGAGGAGGAGGAGCGCGCGCATCAGCGCCCCCGCGCGCGGTCGCCCGGCGCGGCCCCTTCCTCGTCGGCCTTCGGCGCGGGCACGTAGCCGAACCGCTCCGGCGCGATCGGCAAGAGCGCCTCGCCGGCGAGCCCCGCCACGAGCGCGAGCTCCGCGCCGCCCGTCTTGTTGAACCACTCGACGACGAGCTCGTGGCAGCCCTTCGCGAGCGCGATCTCCCCGCGCTTCTCCGTGGGGCCGTGCAGGCCGTCGTGGTCGACGACGAGTTCGCCGTCGATGCGCATGCGCGCGCCGTCGTCGGAGAGGAGCCCGAACGTCCACACGCCGGCGCGCGGGAGCTCGACGAAGCCGCGGAAGCGGCGCGCGACGTGCTCCTCCGCGACGCCGGTCGGGAGCGCGACCGCGTCGACGACGTAGCGCCCGGCGCTCTTCAGCGTCTCGAAGTCCGGGAGCTGGTCGAAGTCGCCGGGGAAGCGCTCGCACACGAGCCCCGCCTTGCGCGAAGGCGGCCCGAACGCGGCGCGCGGCGTCGCCTTCGTGAAGGTGCGCGCGCTCGACGCGGACGCGGGTCGGCCGGCTTCGAACGCGCGCGCGCGGACGATCGCGCTGTCGGTGAGCAGGAACGGCCCCTGGTACGGCGACGACGCGACGTCGGGCTCGCTGCCGTCGGTCGTGTAGCGCAACACGCTGCGCTCGACGGACGGGACGAGGCGCACCGAGATCGAGCCGACGAACAAGCTCGACGCCGCTTCGATCCCCGGTGGACGGTGGACTTGGACGCGACCGTCGAGTTCGACCGCGACCACGGACGCGACCGGATCCGGAGCCGCGCCGGGGACGGTCACGACGAGGCCGTCCTCGGCGCGCGCGACCGTGACCGCGCGCTTCGCGTCGGCGAGGAGGCGCGCCGAGCGCGCGACGTTGGCGAGCCCGGGGAGGCGCAGCGCGCCGTCGGCGGGCCAGTCGAAGACGTGCAGGTAGAGCGTCGCGCGCCCCTCGCCCTGCTTCACCGTCGCGCGGCCGAACGGCAGCGCGTCGAACGGGCTCGCGGTCGTGCCGCGGACGGCCTCGGCGTTCGTCTTCATCCAGCGGCCGACGTCGGCGAGGCGCTCGACGGCCTCCGGCGGGAACTCGCCGAGCTCCGTGGGACCGACGTTGAGCAGGAAGTTCCCGCCCTTGCTCGCGATGTCGCAGAGCATCCGCACGATGTCCTTCGAGCTCTTCCAGTTCCGGTCGTGCTTGTTCCACCCCCAGTGGTCGTTCATCGTCATGCAGGTCTCCCAGTCGACGCCGGGCATGCCGGTCGCCGGGATCTCCTGTTCGGGCGTCGCGTAGTCACCGCGCGCTTCCGAGGACGAGTTGAAGCCCCCCATGCCGCCGCGCATCACGTCGACGCGGTTGTTGACGATCATCGCGGGCGCGAGTCGGCGGCACAGGTCGAAGAGCTTCACGCCGCGCGCGTGGTTCCACGTCGACTCCCACTCGCCGTCGAACCACATCACCGCGGGGTGGTAGCGCGTGACGACCTCGCTCACCTGCGCGTGCAGGTAGCGCTCGAAGCGCTCGAAGTCCGCGCCGTCCGCGTCGCGCTTCTCCCAGCCGCGCCGCGGCAGGTAGTCGGGGTGGTGCCAGTCCATGATCGAGTGGTATGTGCAGAAGCGCAGGCCGTGTCGCGCGCACGCGTCGGCGAGCTCCCTCAGCACGTCGCGCCGGAACGGCGTGCTCGCGACGTCCCACTCGGTCTCCTTCGAGTCGAAGAGGCCGAAGCCGTCGTGGTGCTTGCTCGTGATCACGACGTACTGCATGCCGGCGTCGGCGGCCATGCGCGCCCACGCGTCCGCGTCGAACTTCACCGGGTCGAAGCGCGGGAGCAGCTGCTCGTACTCGGGGAGCTCGATCTTCGCCGTCTCGCGGATCCACTCCCCGTGGCCCGTCGCCGTCCCCCACTCGCCCGCGGGGATCGCGTAGAGCCCCCAGTGCAGGAAGAGCCCGAAGCGCGCTTCGCGCCACCACGCCATGCGCTCGTCCTGCGTCAGCTCTTTCGGCGCCTTCGCGGGCGCGGCCGCGGGCATCGCGTCGCGCGCGGGGCCCGTGCAGGCCGCGACGCCGAGCGTGAGCGCCGCGAGCGCGCCCGCAAGACGCGCGGAGAGGTCGTTCTGTAGGAGACGGTTCGTGGTCGACATGCTGGGACTCCGAGGATCAGTCGAACGGGATCTGGAGGCGGCGCGCGACGGAGCGCAGGTCCTCCACGACGGGCAGCACGAGCGGGATGCCGCTCCGCGCGCGCTCCGCCTCGCACGCGCGCTCGGGATCGCCGGGGAGCAACGGACCGTGCGTCCCGGGCGCGGGTTTCGTCGCGCGGAACGTGCGGACGAGGTCGTCGATCTGGCGCTTGAACTCGTCGGGCTCGACGAACCCGTCGATGCGCAGCGCGCCGAAGAAGTGGCCGATGCCCTGGCCCACCGAGCGCGCCGGCACCTCCTGGCGCAGCGCGAACGGCGGCGTGAACGGGCCCCAGTTGGCGCCCGAGAGCACCGCGGAGAGCACGTCGACCATCAGCGCCAACGCGTAGCCCTTGTGCCCGCCGCGTTCGCGCTCCGAACCAAGCGGTAGGATCGCGCCGCCGTCGATCATCGCCTGCGGATCGGTCGTGACGCGGCCGTCGCGGTCGATCGCCCAGCCGTCGGGGATCGCGCTCCCCCTTGCGCTTCGCGATCTCGATCTTGCCGTACGCCGCGGCGCAGGTCGCGAGGTCGATCACGATCGGCGGTTCTTCCTTCCCAGGGAACGCGATCGCGATCGGGTTCGTGCCGAGCATGCGTTCGGCGCCCCAGAGCGGCGCGACGAGCTTCGTCGAGTTCGTCATCGCCCAGCCGACGAGGTCGCGCTCCAGCGCCTGGAGCACGTACCACCCCGCGATTCCGTAGTGGTTCGTGTTGCGCACGCTGACCCACCCCGAGCCGCACGCCGCGGCCTTCTCCATCGCGAGCGCGTTCGCCTTCGGTCCGACGACGAGTCCGAGACCGTTGTCGCCGTCGTACGTCGCCGTGCTCGGCGTCTCGCGCACGACGAACGGCTTCGGACGCGGGTTGATGCGGCCCAGTGCGAGCATGTCGACGTACGTGACGAGCCGCGCGACGCCGTGCGAGTCGATCCCGCGCAGATCGGCGCGCAAGAGCACGTCGGCGGCGACGCGCGCGTCGTCGTCGTCGGGCACGCCGAAGCTCGCGAAGACGCGCTCGGCGAAGCTGCGGAGCATCGCTTCGGGGTAGGTGACCGTCTCGACGCTCATGCGCTCGCCTCCGCGGGGTCCGGCTTCGACACGGAGGCGCACGCCGCATCCGCGAGCGCCTCGTCGACGCGCTCGACGATGGCCGCGCCGATCGCGAGCGCCGCCGTCGCGGCGGGCGAGGGCGCGTTGAGCACGTGCACTTCGCTCCCCTGCCGCTGGATCAGGAAGTCGTCGACGAGCGCGCCGTTCCGCGCGAGCGCCTGCGCGCGCACGCCGGCCGGTGCCTGCACGAGGTGCTCGGCGCGAAGCTCGGGGATCAGGCCGCTGCAACGCGCGCGCGAACGCCGTCTTGCGAAAGCGAGCGGCAGCCCGCCGAGGCCCGCGCGGCGGTGCTTCGCCGCGAGCGCGCGGAAGCCGCGGTACGACAGCGCGTCCCAGAGCTCCCCGACGTCCACGGTGCCGCGCGTGTAGCCCTCGCGCGCGAACGCGAGCACTGCGTTGGGCCCGCACTCGACGCCGCCCGCGACCAGGCGCGTGAAGTGCACGCCGAGGAACGGGAACGACGGATCGGGCACCGGGTAGATCAGGTGCTTGCAGAGGTGCGCGCGCTTCCGGCGCGAGCTCCCAGTACTCGCCGCGGAACGGAACGATGCGCGCCTCGCGCGCGCCGCCGGCGAGCTCGAGCACGCGGTCGGAGTGGAGCCCCGCGCAGTTCACGAGCGCGCGCGCGCGGCGCTCGACGCCGTTCGCGGACGCGACGAGCACGCGGCCCGTCTCGCTCCGGATGCGTGCGACGCGCGCGCCGAGGTGCAGCTCGCCACCCGAGCGCGCGATGCGCCGCGCGAGCGCCGCGCACACGCCGGGATAGTCGACGATGCCGGTGCCCGGGACGTGGAGCGCCGCGATGCCCGCCGCGTGCGGCTCGAGTTCGGCGAGGCGCTCCTTCCCGATGCGCTCGCAGAGGACGCCGTTCCCCTGCGCGCGCTCCTCGATCAGCTCCTTGCCGCGCCGGCACGTGCGCGCCTTGAGCGAGCCGGGCTTGTAGTAGATGCCCGAGTGGATCACGCCCGAGTTGCGCCCCGTCTGGTGCTGCGCGAGCCCGGTCTCCTTCTCGAACAGCGCGACGGACGCGCCGCGGTGGCGCGCGAGGAAGCGCTCCGCCGTCGCGAGGCCGACGATGCCGCCGCCGACGATCGCGAGGTCGACCTCGTGCGCCGCGGTCACCGCGCTCAGCTCCCCTGCACGACGCGCTGGCGCTGCTCGCCGAGGCCCTCGATCGAGAGGCGCATCGTCTGTCCGGCCTTCAAGTAGATCGGCTCGGGTTTCTGGCCGAGGCCGACGCCCGGCGGCGTGCCCGTCGAGATCACGTCGCCCGGGTGCAGGCTCATGAACTGCGACAGGTAGCTCACGATGTGCGCCACGCCGAAGACCATCGTGCGCGTGTTGCCGTTCTGGTAGCGGTGAGCGTCGACCTCGAGCCACATCGCGAGGGCCTGCGGGTCGGCGACTTCGTCCTTCGTCACGAGCCACGGCCCGATCGGCCCGAACGTGTCGCAACCTTTGCCCTTGTCCCACTGCTTGCCGCGCTCGAGTTGGAACGCGCGCTCGGAGAGGTCGTTCACGACGCAGTAGCCCGCGACGTGGTCGAGCGCCTTGTCGATCCCGACGTACTTCGCGTGGCGGCCGATCACGACGCCGAGCTCGACCTCCCAGTCGACCTTCGTCGCTCCGCGCGGGATCTCGACGTCGTCGAACGGACCGGAGACGGCGCTCGTGGCCTTGGAGAAGACTTCGGGCTCGTCGGGCACCTTGGCGCCCGTCTCCGCCGCGTGGTCGGCGTAGTTGAGGCCGATGCAGAGGAACTTGCCGACGCGACCGACGCACGGGCCGATGCGCGCGCCCTCGGGCACGCGCGGCAGATTGCGGCGCTCGGCGCGCAGCGCGCGAGGCCGGCGAGCGCCTCGGGTTGGAGCACGTCGCCCGCGAGGTCGTCGATCACGCCCTCGAGGGACAGCGCGGCGCCGAGCTCGGCGTCGTACACGGCGGGTTTCTCGCGGCCCTTCGGGCCGAATCGCAGGAGACGCATCGTGGGGATCCTCGTCAGTTGCTCCAGCCGCCGTCGATCACGTGGATCGCGCCGGTCGTGTAGGAGGATTCGTCGCAAGCGAGGTACAGGACGAGCGCGGCGATCTCCTGCGGCGTGCCGAGCCGGCCGATCGGCTGGCGCGCGACGAACGCCTTGCGCGCCGCGTCGACGTCGCCGAGGCGCGCGATGCGCTCGTCGAGCGACGGCGTCTGCACCGTCCCCGGGCAGACCGCGTTGCAGCGCACGCCGCGCGCGACGAAGTCGGCGGCGACGGACTTCGTCAGGCCGATCACGGCGGCCTTCGTCGCGCCGTAGACGCAGCGGTTCGGCGCGCCCTTCACGCTCGACGCGACCGAGGACATGTTGACGATGCTGCCGCGGCCCTCCGCGAGCATCCCGGGCAGCACCGCGCGGACCGTACGCCACATCGACTTGATGTTCAGGTCGAAGGAGCGGTCCCAGTCCTCCTCCGCGCAGTCGAGGATCGTGCCGTGGTGGACGAAGCCCGCGCAGTTGAAGAGGACGTCGAACGGCCCGTGCGCGGCGACGAGCGCGTTCACGGCTGCCGTGTCGCGCACGTCGAGACGCGCGATCGCAATGCGCGGCTCGCGGGCGCGCAGGGCGGCGAGCGCGACCTCGTTCACGTCCGTGGCGAGCACGCGCGCACCTTCGCGCGCGAACGCGAGGGCCGTCGCCTCGCCGATGCCCTGTCCCGCCGCCGTCACGAGGCAGCGCTTTCCCGCGAGGCGTCCGCGGTCGTTCGGAGCGGCGCTCACGAGCGTGCTCCCTTGCGTCGCGCGGGCTTCTTCGCGCTGCGCGGGGTCCGCTTCGACGCGGCGAGCCGCTTCGACCAGATCGGCCCGTGCGGGTACGCGAAGGCCTCGAGTGACAGCGGCTTCATGCGGATCGAGTAGCCCGGCGCCGTCGGCGTCGTGTAGGCGGCGCGCTCGATGACGCACGGATCGACGAAGTGCTCGTGCAGGTGGTCGACGTACTCCGCGACGCGGTGTTCGAGCGAGCCCGAAATCGCGATGTAGTCGATGAACGCGAGGTGGTTCACGTGCTCGCACAGACCGACGCCGCCGGCGTGCGGACAGACGGGCACGCCGAACTTCGCCGCCATCAGGATCACCGCGATGTTCTCGTTCACGCCGCCTAGCCGACACGCGTCGATCTGACAGAACGAGATCGCGTTCGCCTGCAGGAGTTGCTTGAAGACGACGCGGTTCGCGCACTGCTCGCCCGTCGCGACGCCGATCGGGCGCACGGCCTTCGCGATCGTCGCGTGGCCGAGCACGTCGTCGGGCGACGTCGGCTCCTCGATCCACCACGGGAGAACCGCGCGAGCTCCCGCATGTTCGCGATCGCCTCGTGGACGGACCAGCGCTGGTTCGCGTCCATCATCATGCGTCTCTCGGGGCCGATCTCCTCGCGCAGGAGCTTCGCGCGGCGCAGGTCGTCGTCGAGGTCGGCGCCGACCTTGATCTTGAAGCGTCCAGCCCTCGCGCGGGCCGCCCCGCAGAAGCGCGCGGATCCTCTCGTCGGAGTAGCCGAGCCAACCGACGGAGGTCGTGTACGCCGGGTAGCCGCTGCGCGCGAGCTCGCGCTCGCGCAGCTGGTCGGTTCGTTCGCGTTGCGCTGCAGATCGCGAGCGCTTCGTCGGGCGCGAGCGCGTCGCTGATGTAGCGGAAGTCGATCGCCGACGATCTCCTCGGGCGTCAGGTCGCGACGAGCTTCCACAACGGCTTGCGCGCGTGCTTCGCGCGGCGAGATCCCACACCGCGTTGACGATCGCGGCGGTCGCGAGATGGACGACGCCCTTCTCGGGCTGACCCAGCGCAGCTGCGAGTCGCTGGTCACGAGCTGGCGCCAGAAGCCGGCGCAGTCGCGCGTGATCTCCTCGAGCGTCCGACCGACGACGAGCGGCGCGATCGAGCGCAGCGCCTCGACGACGAGCTCGTTCCCGCGGCCGATCGTGAAGGAGAGGCCGTGGCCTTCCAGGCTCCGGTCCGTGCGGAGCACGACGTACGCCGCCGAGTAGTCCGGGTCGACGTGCACCGCGTCGGATCCGTCGTGGTCGTCGGACGTCGGGAAGCGCACGTCGAGCGCGTCGAGCGCCGTGATGCGGGTCTTGCTCATGCGGGCACGCTCGCCTTCGAGTCGATGCGGTAGAAGCGCGCGGCGTTCCCGCCGAGCACGGCCGCGCGCTTGTCCTCGGCGAGGGGCGCGAGCAGGGTCTGCGTGGCGGCCCACCACGCGGGGTAGCCGCAGCGCAGGACGACCGGCCAGTCGCTGCCCAGCACGGCCGCCGGGCCGAAGGCTTCGAAGACCACGTCGACGATCGGCGCGAGGTCGGCCGCGGTCGCGCCGGGCTCGGCCTCGGTGAAGAGCCCCGAGAGCTTCACGCACGCGCGTGACTCGGCGGCGATCCCGCGCAGGTGCTTTGCCCAGGTGGCGTAGCCCTCCCGCTTCGCGCCCCCCGCGAGCACGCGCGGCTTCGCGCAGTGGTCGATCACGACGTCGAGCTCCGGGTGGCGCGCGAGCAACTTGCGCAGGTGCGCGAGGTGTTGCGGCCGCACGAGCGCGTCGAAGCACAGCCGGCGCGCCGAGAGCGCTCGGAACGCGTCCGTGAGCTCGCGGCGCAGCATCCAAGTCCGGACGGCGAGGTCCTGATCATCGGGCGCAAGCCGACGAGCTTCGGGATCGCGGGAGCGCCAGCGCCTCGATCTCGGCCGCGACGCTGCGCGACTCGAAGTCGACCCAGCCGACGACGCCCGCGACGCGCCGGTTCGCGCGCGCGAGGCCGAGCAGGAAGTGCGTCTCGCTGACCGTCGGCGCAGCTTGCACGAGGATCGTGCGAGCGATCCCCACGCGCTCGAGCTCGGGCACGAGGTCTTCCAGCCCGAAGTCCTTGTGCAACACGCCCTGCTCGGGGCCGAGCCAGCCGTAGTCGCCGCGCGCGAGCTTCCACACGTGTTGGTGCGCGTCGATGCGCTCGGGGGCGGCCTTCGAACTCGGACTCATCCTGGTCCTCCTCGCGCGGCGGAGCGCGCGCTCGCATCGGGAATCGCCGGGTCGGGGTCGCGCGGAAGCGGCGTGCCGCCGCGCGCGTCGGAAGCGTAGAGCGCTTCGACGAGTTGCATCGTGCGCCAGGCGTCCTCGACGGAGGTCGAGAGCTCGGCGTCCTCGCCCGCGACGAAGCGCTGCAGGTTCGACATCGGTCCGCGGAACGCGTCCGGGAACCAGCTGCCCTCGAGCGGCACGGCGCGCCAGTCGTGCGCGCGCGCGACGTCGCCGCGGCCGAGCGCGAGCTCGAGGAAGTCGGGGCGCCCGCGCGGGTAATCGAGATTGACGCCCATCTGGCCGACGGCCGCGCCGGCGAGGCCCTCCACGCGCAGCTCGGACGCCTCGTGCCTCGGCCCGTGGCCGTGGTGGTGGTTAACGGTGAGCGCGCAACGCACGTCGTCCGCGTAATCGAGGATCATCGTCGAGCGCGAGCTCGCGAGCTTCGGCGCGTCGGGGTGCTTCACGGTGCGGCACCACACGGCGCGCGGCTCACCGAGCAGACCGCGGATCGAGTCGAGGTAGTGGATCGAGTGGAGCGCGAGCTCCATGCGCGGCAGGCTAGCGAGGAAAGGCCAGAGCTCCCACGGCATGCGGCAGTTCACGCGCACCTCGAGCTCGACGACGCGGCCGAGCAGCCCGCGGAGGACGGCGTCGCGCAGCGCGAGCATCATCGGGCTGAAGCGCAGCTGGAAGTTGACCGCGGCGACCAGGCGCTTCTCGCGGCACACGCGCCGGATCGCCGTCGCTTCGGCGAGGTCGCGGCCGAGCGGCTTCTGGATCAGGAGCGCGGCGCCGCGCGTTGCGCGCTCGACGATGCCGAGCACGGCCTCCGGCGGGACCGCGACGTCGACGATCGCGTCGCGGACGGCGAAGACCTCGTCGAGGCTCGCGAGCACGCGCGGCACCCCGAAGCGGCGCGCGGTCGCCTCGGCGCGCGCGCGGTCCGTGTCGTGGAGCGCGGCGACCTCGAACCCGCACGCGCGGTACGCTGGAAGGTGCGCGTCGTTGACGATCCCGCCCGCGCCGACGATCACGATGGCCCGCGGTCGCGCCGGGAGCTCCCAGCGTTGGCGCAGCGCGATCGGGAAGGGCGCGAGCGCGCTCATCCGCGGCGCTCCCGGCGTCCCGCGGTCCGCGCGCGCTTCGCGGAGCGCGCCGGCGCGGCGTCGGCTCCGGCGCGGCGCTCCGCGGCGGCTTCCTCGACCATGCGAGCGGAGAGGGTGCGCGCGGTGCGCGCGAGTTCGCCGCGCGCCTGCGCGATCGTCCGCGCGCTGCCGAGGTCGATGCGCTGGAGGTAGGGCATGGTCAGCGCCGCGAGCACGTGACCGCGCGGATCGAGGATCGGGACGGAGAGGTCGTGCACGCCGCGCACGCGCGTGCTCTCCATCTCCTCGTACCCGCGCGAGCGCACGAGCGCGAGGTGTTTCGCGAGCGTCGCGGCCTGCTTCTTCTCGGCGGGCTCCAGACGCTCGAGCAGGCGCTCGTGCTCCTCCGGACCCTGGAACGCCAGGAGGACGCGGCCCGAGCATGACGGCGGCAAGCTCATCGTCGAGCCGACGCGCACGGCGAAGCCCATCTCGCCCGGCGCGTCGACCTGGGCGAGGACGATGCCGCGCCCGCCCTCGAGCACGGTCAGGTGGCACGACTGGTGGACGTCCGCGGCGAGCTCCTTCATCAGGGGCAGCGCGTCCGTGAGCAGCCGGTCCATCGGCGTGTAGCGGTGCGCGAGCTCGAAGAGCTTCAGCGTGAGCACGTAGCCGTCGCCCGGGCGCCGGATCGCGACCCATCCGCGCTCGACGAGGCGCGCGAGCATGCGGAAGATCTCGCCGACGGAGCGGTCGAGGGAGCGCGCGATCTCGGCCTGCGTCAGTCCGTCGGGGTGGTGGGCCTGGTCGCGCTCGCGTCGTTCGCGGCCCTGGCGATCGCGTGCTCGAAGGACTCCGGCAGCGCGCCCGCGGCCGACGCTCGACCGCGTGTCGTCGTCATCCCGAAGGGCACGACGCACGTGTTCTGGAAGGCCGTCGAGAAGGGCGCGCGCGAAGCGGGCGCGGAGCGCGGCCTCGACGTCGTGTGGAAGGGCCCGCTCGCGGAGAACGACCGCGCGCAGCAGATCCAACTCGTGCAGCAGTTCATCGCGGAGAGGCCGGCCGGCCTCGCGCTCGCGCCACTCGACCACGCGGCGCTCGTGCCCGCGGTCGCCGCCGCGCGCGCCGCGGGGATCCCGGTCGTGATCTTCGACTCCGCGCTCGACGGCCGCGCGCCGGACGACTTCGCGAGCTTCGTGGCGACCGACAACGGCGCGGGCGGGCGGCTCGCGGGCGAGGAGCTCGCGCGCCTCTGCGGCGACGCGGGCGAGGTCGTCCTCTTGCGCTACCTCGTCGGCAGCGCGAGCACCGAGGAGCGCGAAGCGGGCTTCCTCGCGTCGATCGGGAAGCGCTCGGCGATGAAGGTGCTCGTCGACAACCGCTACGCCGGCGCGACGATCGGCGAGGCGAAGACGACGGCGCTCAACCTCGCGGACCAGCTCAAGCAGGCGAAAGGCGTCTTCGCGTCGAACGAACCCGCGACGAACGGGATGTTGCTCGCGCTGCGCCAACTCGGCCTCGCCGGCAAGGTGAAGTTCGTCGGCTTCGACGCATCGCCACCGCTCGTCGAGGCGCTGAAGGCGGGCGAGATCGACGCGCTCGTCGTGCAGGACCCGAGGAAGATGGGCGCGCTCTCCGTGGCGACGCTCGCCGACCTGATCGCGAAGAAGAGCGTGCCGGCGAACGTCGACACGGGCGCCGTGCTCGTGACACGCGACAACCTGAACCGGCCGGAGATCGCCGCGTTGCTGGAGTAGCCCCGGGCTCCCCGCGACGCACGTCTCTCGGTGCCCCCCCGGGCGGAGGTGGGTCGGAACGGCCCATCTCCGCCCACCTTTGATACTGAGGGCTTTTCTGTCGGCCGGCGTGGTCGCTGGCTGGAGGTCGGCGTCCAAGCGAAGAGTACCGAGCGGCAGCGGGCCATTGACCGGATGTCGCTCGGGCGGCACGGTGAAAGCGCCATGGTCAAGCTGCCCCCGCCCCTCGACGAGATCCGGCCGCGCCTCGAGGCCGCGTTCGGCGCTCGGTTGCGCGGCGTGCTGATGTACGGGTCGCGCGCGCGCGGCGACCATCGCCCGGACTCGGACCTCGATCTGCTGGTGTTGCTCGACGGGCCGATCGAGCTGTCGCGCGACATCGGTGCCACGGTCGACGCGCTATATCCGCTTCAGCTCGAGGTAGACTACCCGATCCATGCCATGCCGACCGCCGTCGAGCACTTCGAGGCGCAGGACCGGCTCTTCTATCGCAACGTCGCGCGAGACGGGGTCGCGTTGTGAGTTCGCACGCGAAGGACGAGTGGGCGCGAGCGCGGCGCTGTCTCGAATCCGCAGAGGTCCTGCTCGCAGCGGGAGACCAAGACGGCTGCGCCTTCAGGGCGTACTACTCGGCATTCCACGCCGTGACGGCGTACTTCCTTGAGGGCCGCGAGTCTGGGAAACACTCTGCCGTGGAAGCGGCCGTTCATCGTGAGCTCGCCCAGCCTGGACGCGTCCAGCGCGGATTCGGAGCGGCCTTCACGCGTCTGCAGCCCCTGCGTACGGTCGGCGACTACGGCCTGAATGAACACGTGCGGGCCGAGGACGGCAAAGAGGCGGTCGACTCCGCGCGCGCCATCCTCGTCGAGTTGCGCGAGCTCGCTGGTGAGGCGTTCCGATGAGCGCCACTCGATCCGGAGTTCGGCGGGCCTCGGACGTCGACTCGCTGCAACGCAGCCGAGTCCAGTGATGTCACGGCCGATCGCCCTCCGCTCGCTCGGCCCCGCGCTCGGGCTCGTCGTCGTGTGGAGCTTCTTCGCGCTCGTCGCCGGCGGCGACTTCGTGGCGCTCGACAACCAGCGCTTGATGCTGTTGCAGACGGCGGTCGTCGGCTCCGC
Organism: Planctomycetota bacterium; assembly: GCA_016714045.1. Taxonomy (GTDB): domain Bacteria; phylum Planctomycetota; class UBA1135; order UBA1135; genus JADJNY01. The sequence continues at coordinate 284,812 of JADJNY010000008.1, forward strand.
GGCGGTCGGCGCGACGTGGATCGTGGCGCTCGGCGGCATCGACCTCTCCGTCGGCTCGACGATCGCGCTCGGGACGATGCTCGGCGCGATGGCGTTGCGCGGGACGCCCTCGCCGGCGCTCGCGGTGGTCGGGTGTGTCGCGACGGGGCTCGCGTGCGGCGCGTTGATCGGGGCGCTCGTGATCGGCGAGCTCGCGCGCGTCGCGGGGATCGTCGGCGGCGCCGTGCTCGCGTGGTTCGTCGCGCGAAAGAGCGGCGCAGCCCTCGGCGTGAGCGCCGGCGTCGTGTTCGCGCTCGTCGTCGCGGTGGGGCTCGCGCGCTTCGTGCCGAGAGTCCCGCTGTCGCCGTTCATCGTGACGCTCGGCGCGTGGGGTGCCTTGCGCGGGCTCGCGAAGGGCCTCGGCGACAACCAGCCCGTGTACCCGACGTCGACCGCCGGGATCAGCGGGCTGATGGTGCCCGCGGCGGAGGGCCCCTTCGCGTTCCTGCCGCCGGGCGTGTGGGTGCTGCTCGCCCTCGCGCTCGTCGGCGCGTTCGTGCTGCGGCGCACGGTGCTCGGCGCGAACCTGCTCGCGATCGGGTCGAACGAGGCGACGGCGCGGCTGTCGGGCATCGCGGTCGAGCGCACGAAGCTCGTCGTCTACGCGCTCGGCGTCGGCTGCGCGGGCGTCGCGGCGCTCTTGCAGCTCTCGTATCTTTCCATGGGCGACCCGACGACGGCGCAGGGTGCGGAGCTCAAGGTGATCGCGGCCGTCGTGATCGGCGGCGCGAGCCTGTCGGGCGGCGCGGGGTCGATCCTCGGGACGCTCTTCGGCGCGCTCCTGATGACGGTCGTCGACAACGGCTGCACGAAACTCGGCCTCGACAACTGGGTACAGGAGGTCGTCACCGGCGGCATCATCGTCGCCGCCGTGGTCGTCGACCGGTTGCGCGCGCGCGGCGCCGGTTGACGCACGGCGCGCTCCAGGGAGGTCTCGCATGGATTCGGCCCACGGCTCGTCGCGGCCCCTCGTCTTCGTACTCGTCGCCCTCGTCGCGGGCGCCGGCGGTTTCGCCGTCGGCAACGCGCTGCGCCGTGGCGAGGAACCCGCGCCCATCGCCGCACGAACGGAGGCCGTGACGCAGCGCGAGCTCGAGGCCGTGCGCGACGAGCTGCTCGCGCGCCTCACGCCCCACGCGCTCGCGCCGACGGACGCCGAGGTACGGCCGGCGACGTCCTTGGCCGGCGAGCCCGCGCACGACGCGCGCCTCGAAGCACGGCTCGACGCGCTCGAGGCGCGCATCGCGCTCGCGGAGCGCCCGAGGAGTCCTGACCGCTCCGTGTCGGTGCCCGAGGCGCTGCGTGGTTCTGGTGCGGGTTCGTTGGACGCGATCGCGCGGCGTTTGCGCGCCTACGCGGAACAGCACGGGGACGACCTCGACGGCTTCGGGGCGGAGCTCGCGGCCGAGCACGCGTTCTGGCGCATCGAGGAGCTGCTCGCCGCCTACGGCAAGCCGCACGGCGCGCAGGCCGACGACAAGGCCTGGATCCTGCGCTATGGACCGGTCGAGCTCGGTGCGCCGACGCCCGCGGTGACGGTGTTGTTCTACTGCGTCGACGGCTACCTCTCCGAGGTCTTCATCGAGGCGGAGGACGATTGAGCGCGCGCGCCGCGGCGTGACGCAGGTGGAGCGCCTGAGGTACGCTGCGCGCGCATGCAGGACGAGCAACGAGGCCCGCAACCGCTCTCGCGCCGCGAGTTCGTCGCGGCGAGCGCGAGCCTGGGAGCGCTTGGGTTGGTCCCGCGACTCTTCCAGGATCCTCCTTCGGACACGGACGTGCGAGGGGAAGCACTTGGCCCTTTCCTCGGTGCGTGTGAGCTTGGCCAACTCCGAATGTGGATCCGGTCCCCCGTTCCAGGGCGGTTCGGCCTCGATCTCTCGTGGTTTCGCGCAGGCACGCTCGCAGGCGGACGCGTCTCGACGAACAAGGGCTGTGTTGCGCGAATCGAGTCGGATCTGTGCGTCACGCAGCAGTTCGAGAATCTCCCTCCCACGCGCGACGTGACGGTCATGAACCTCGGTTGGGGGCTGGGTGTACAGGTTCCCCAGTTCGACAAAGTCGACGGTCGCGACAAGCCCTTCCTCCGTAGTCTGACGCAGTCCATCCCGTTGGTCTGTTTGGGCAGTGACGAGTTTCGACTGGCCGTTGGCTCGTGCGCGAATGAGAAACTCGGCGAGACGAACCCCGCATGGAAGGCGCTCCTCGCGGCGAAGCCCGATGCGCTCCTCCTGCTCGGCGACACGCCGTACATCGACACGACGGAGCTCGACGTGCAGCGCCGGCGCTACCGCGAGTTCTACTCGAACCCCGACCTCGCCGCGTTGATGCAGGTCACGCCGACGTGGGCCACGTGGGACGACCACGACTTCGCCGGCGACGGCGCGGACGGCACCGCGAAGGGGAAAGAGAACGCGCGACGCGCGTTCGTCGAGTATCACGCGCTCGCGAGCTACGGGGAGCGCGATCAAGGCATCTACACGCGCTTCCAGCTCGGCGCCGCGGACGTCTTCGTGCTCGACACGCGTTGGTTCTCGGGCACGGAGCCGTCGTTCGCGGACGCGACGAAGCCGACGTTGCTCGGCAAGCAGCAGTGGGAGTGGCTCACGCGCGGTCTGAAGGAATCGACGGCGCCCTTCAAGCTCCTCGCCTGCGGCATGGTCTGGAACGGCGCGGTGCGACCGAACAAGCCCGACTATTGGATGGCGTACCCGCACGAGCGCCAGGCGCTGTTCGACTTCGTCGCGAAGGAGAAGATCGCCGGCGTCGTGCTCGTCTCGGGCGACATCCACCGCTCGCGCGTCTACGCCTTCCCGCCAGAAAACACCGGCGTCCCCTACCCGCTCCACGAGCTCGTCACCTCGCCGCTCGGCAACCACCCGATGGACGCGGCGAACGTCGCGTCGAAGGACCTCGTGTTCGACTCCGGGGACAAGCACCAGTTCCTGCTGCTCGACGTCGAGCGCGAACGCCTCGTCGCCCGCTTCCACGCCGCCGCGCGCGGCGAGGTGCATCGACTGGAGCTCGCGCACGACGACTTGCGGCCGCACGCCGCGATCACGCCGCTCGCGCGTACGGACGACGGCGGGAGCGCGCGCACGAAGGTCGTGATGGCGCGCTCCGACGTCGAGGACGCGCGCCTCCTGTTCCTCGGCGCGTCGACGGTCGAGCGCTGGCACGAGAGCACCGGCGCGGCGCATTGGACGGAGCACCTCGCGCCGCTCGGCGCCGTCGACCTCGGCGTCGGCGGCGACCGCACCGAGCACGTCCTGTGGCGCCTCGACCACGGCCAGCTCGCGGGTTACGCGCGGCGTCTCGCGCCGCCGAAGCTCGCGGTCGTGCTCGTCGGCTCGAACAACTTCGCTGCGACGCCGCCGTCGACGCTGGAAGAGGTCGCGCAGGGCCTCGACGCGATCGCCGGACGCTTGTTGCGCGCGCTGCCGACGTCGCGCGTGCTCGTCCTCGGCGTCTTCCCGCGCGCCGATCTCCCGGACCTGCCCGTCGATCGGATCCCGCGCGCGAACGCGCTCCTTCGCGAGCGGCTCGCGCGCCGCGGCGAGCGCGCGCGGTTCCTCGACGTCGGCGACGTCTTCCTCGGCTCCGACGGCGCCGTGGTGAAGGAGCTCTTGCCCGACGGGTTGCATCCCTCGGCCGAGGGGTATCGCCGCGCGTTCGCGCGCATCGACCCCGTGCTCTCGGAACTCCTGCACGACTGATGGACCGCTGCGACGCCTCGGTCCGCTCCGTCGGCGTCGGAGCGCGATTCGACGTACGCGACGCGAGCGGACGTCCTGCTCGCTATCCTCGGCGCACCGCGCCCGCCGCATGAACCACGACGCCGACGACCTCCGCCCCCACGCCGCGAACACCCCCACGCCGCACACCGAGGACTTCGCGCTCTCGCGCACGCGCGTCGTGATGGCGCGCTCGAACGTCGCCGGCGCGCGCGTCTTGTTTCTCGGCGACTCGATCACGCAGGGCTTCGAGGTCGAGGACGGCGCGGCGCTCTGGAAGGAAAAGCTCCTCCCGCTCGGCGCCGTCAACCTCGGTGTCAGCGGCGAGCGCACCGAGCACCTCCTCTGGCGCCTCGACCACGGGCAACTCGACGGGTACGCGGCGAGTGCTTCGCCGCCGAAGCTCGTCGTCCTCCTGCTCGGCACGAACAACTTCGGCTACGGCGTGCCGTCGACGCCGCTCGAGGTCGCGCAAGGCCTCGACGCGATCGTCGCGAGCATCCGGCGCCAGCTCCCGACGACGCGCGTGCTCGTGCTCGCGATCTTCCCACGCTCGAGGAACCCCGCCGTCGCGCCGGAGTGGATCCCGCGGGCGAACGCGCTCGGGAAGGAAGGCCTCGCCAAGCACGGCGAGCGCGTGCGCTTCGCGGACTTCGGGCGCGAGTTCCTCACGGCGGACGGAGCGGTCTCGACGGAGCTCCTCCCGGACGGACTGCACGTCTGCGCGGCGGGCTATCGAGTTTGGTGGGAGCGCCTGGAACCGCTCCTCGTCGAGCTCCTCTCCGACTGACGGGCCTCGTTCGAACGCCTTCGGCGCGCCCGGCAGCCCGCCGTGCCGAAGCCCCGGCGCCCCGTGCTACCGTGCACGCATGTTCGACCCCGCCACGCACCTCGTCTCGAGCCACCTCATCCGCTGCGTCCTCGACCTCTCCGATCCGGCGAAGGCGGAGTCCGCGCCGGGGTTGTGGTCGAGCGCGGCGAGCGTGCTCGGCGGCACGCGCGAGAAGGAGCCCGACCTCGCGGCGGCGATCGACACGAAGGACGTGAAGGCGCTGCACGCGATCGCCGAGGCGTGGTCCGCGAAGAAGCGGCCCCTTCCCGAGCACGACATCGAGATCCTCCGCCGCGCGCTGAAGGCCTTCCAGAAGTCGCTCAAGCTGACGCAGCTCGACAGCGAGTCGACGCTTGGCGGCCGCGGCATGACGAGCGGGCGCCAGTCGGGCATCGTCGGCATCACGCCGCCCAACCGCTTCCCGCGCGAGGTGTGGGACGAGCTCGTGCGCCAGGGCTCGTTGCGCGGCGGTCGCAACGGCGTGTACGAGCTGCCGCCGGGTTGAGCGCGCGCCACGCTCTCACCTCGGCACTCGATCGCGCACGCGGACACGCTCGATCGCGCGCGCCTGCGTGCTTCGAAAACGACGCGGCCGGTCGCGGAGCGTTCTCCGCGACCGGCCGCGAGTCACGCCGCGCTCACCAGGTGAGCCGCCACCCGTTCGTCACGTTGAACGTCTCCGGCGGGCAGAAGATCGCCGCCGAGTTGCGGTAGTACGTCTGGTAGAGCCGCGTCACGCCCGAACCCGGCGTCACGCCGCCGCGCGCGGAGAGCGTGATCGTGTCGGTGGAGTCGGGGAACGCGGAGGCACCGGCCACGTTTGCGCGCGTGCGCAAACGGACGAGCGTGTCGCCCGCGCAGCGGACGCCGTCGCCGAACGTCGTGTCGTCGAGCGTGTCGCCCTGGAGGTAGATGCACGACACGACGGCCGGCATGTTCGAGCCCGCGAGCACCATCGTGTCCGGGTTCGTGGTGCCCGTCGCCGCCAGGTTGGCGCCGTTCACGTTGACGGAGTTCGCGCAGCCATTGCCCGCGCTGCCCGTGTTCCCGCAGGGGCACGGCGTCGTCACGTTCGCGTCGAGCCCGTCGCCGGTGCAGAACGAGCCGTCCGGCGGGCTCGTTGGGCTGGAAGGACGTGATGAAGGCGTCGTCGTCGAACAGTCCATCGTTGTCGAGCGCAACCGGGTCGCTCTCGCGGAGCAACACCGTCGTCCCGTCGAGGACGAGCACGCTGTCGAGTGTCGTGTTCGGCTCGTCCGTGTTGCCCGCGAGGACCCAGCGGCCGTTCGAGTTGCCGTGGAACGCGGAGAAAGCGTTCCCCCAGTGTTCGGTGCCCGCGATCAGATCGCCCGTCTTCGCGAGCAGCGCGCCGTCGCGCACCGCCCAGTCGTTCGCGGCCGGATCGTCACCGCGTGCGAACCACGTGCCGTTCGGCAAAATGCGCGCGAAGAACACCGAGGTCATCACGGGACCACCCGCGACGATCGGTGAGCCCTCCTGGAACACGACGACGTCGTCGACGACGAACACGTTGTCGATCGCCGTGTTCGTGTTCTCGGTGTCGCCGCGCGCGAACCAGTGCAGACCGTCCGCGGTGCTGCCGCAGCCGTCGTAGACGAAGCTGTCCCACGTCTCGGCGCCGATCGTGCTGACGCCGGACTGGCGGAACGCGGCCGTGCTCGTGAGGAGCGCGGGATACCGGAACGGGGAGCAGTTCGTGATCGGCGTGACGCCGTAGAAGATCGTCCCGTCGTCGCGCAACTGCACGGATCCGACGCTGTTGCCGAGTTGTTCGTCGCCGGTCGGGTTGGCCGGGATGTCGACGAGGCCGGTCAGGGTCGTCCCTTGCTGGAGCACGATCGTGTGCACGCCGCCGATGACCTTCGTCACCTTCTCGAGGGTGCCCGTGACGCCGCCCTTCGCGCGGAAGGAGAGACCCAGGTTGCCCGCCGAGTCCCACGAGATCGGGTTCGGCGTGTCGAAGAAGTCGTATTGCTCACCAGCGATCCCGCCCTGCACGGGCTGCCCGTCCTGGACGAACATCGTGCCCGTGAGGCCGCTGCCGAGGAGGAGGAGCGAGTCGTTCGTGGTTGCCTGAACGGTGCGCCCCTTGACGCACCACTGCGCGCCGTTCTGGCGCACGGCGAGGTCCTCGATCGCGAGCCACGTCGTCGCGACCGGGAGTCCCGCCGCGTCGAGCGCGCCCGGCACGGTCGAGGTGCTCGAGAGAGCGACTTCGGAGTAGATCACCTGCGGCGTCTGCGCGACGGCGGGGACGGCGAGGCACGGGAGGAGGAAGATCGAGAGTCGTGTGTTCATGGGTGAAAGCATGGAAGGCCTCCGGAACGAGGGAGCACCGAGCCTAACGCGCTCGACACCGAACGGGACGCCGATCCTGTTCGCAGTCCGTGCGCATTGCGTGGGCATCACGCGCCGGAAAGTCTCGGTTTCCTGACGCACCTCCCGCGGGCACGGCAGGACCGGTACAACCGATGTCCTCGATGCCTCCGCCGCCCGCCCACGACCTCGAAGCCCTCGCCGCCCAGTCCGCCTGGGTCCGCGAGCTCGCTCTGGCGGTCGCGCGCGACGCGGCAGAGGCGGACGAGCTCGCGCAGGAGGCGCTCGTCGCGGCCCTGCGCCGCCGCCCGGAGGCCCGCGAGTCATTGCGCGCCTGGTTCGCGGACGTGCTCCGGAAGCTCGCGCTGTTCCGCCGCCGCGGCGACGCTCGCCGCGCGCTGCGGGAGGCGCGCTCGGCCCGGTCGGAAGAGCTCCCCGTCGACGCGACGGACCCGCACCTCGCGCTCGAACGGCTCGAGACGCAGGAGCGCCTCCTGCGCGCCGTGCGCGAGCTCGACGAGCCGTACCGCACGACGATCCTCCTGCGCTGGTTCGAAGGCCTCGAACCGCGCGCGATCGTGGAGCGCACCGGTGCCAACGTGCGCACCGTGCACACGCGGCTCGCGCGCGGTCACGACCTCCTGCGCGCGCGGCTCGACGCGCACGCGGGCGGGCGGGAGCGCTGGATGTCGGCCTGGATGCCCCTGCTCGTCTTCCCCGCGCCGGTGGCGCCGCCGCCGCTCGCGTGGACCGGCCCCTGGATCCTCGCCATGGATTTGAAGCTGAAGTGTGCGCTCGCGGGCGTGGTGCTCGTCGGCGCGATCGCCTGGTGGAGCGTGCTCCCCGCGGATTCGCCGACCCCGCTCGCAGGCGCGCCGAGCGCGTCGCCCACGAGCGGTTCGATCGACGCGCCGGCGGCGGCTGTCGACGTGGAGCGCGGCGCGACGGTCGAGCGCCGAGCGGCGGAGCCGTCGTCCGTCGCCGCCGCGGCGCCGAGCAGCGCGGTGGCCGTGCCGCGCGTGCGCGGCGAGGTGCTCGATGTCCAGGGGCGCGGCGTCCCGCTTCGGATGGCCTTCGTCCCCAAGGACGCGCGGCGGCTCGCCTTCGAGCTCGCGAGCGACGCGCGCGGCCGCTTCGAGTTCGACGCGCCCGACGTCGAGGGCACGCTCGCGCCGCGCGATCCCGCGTGGACGGCGGTGATGGAGCCGCGCATCGCCTCGCCTGCCGGACCGAAGGAGTACCGCCTCGTCGTCGCACCGAAGATCGCGCTCGCGGGCCGAGTCGTCGACATGGCGGGAGCGCCCGTCGAGGACGCCGAAGTGAACTTCGCACCGGCCGACGTGCGCGCGCCTCGACGTCGTGCTCGGGACCTCCGCGCTGAGGAGCTGGGGCGCGCGCACGGACCGCGACGGGCGTTTCGCCCTCGAGGAGGCGCCTGCGATCGAGAACTCGGCCGTCTGGGCCAGCGCGACGGGTTACCAACGGACGCGCATCGACGCGCCGCTCGCGACCGCGCGCACGCTCGAGCTGGTGCTCGCCGCGAGCGATCCCTCCTCCCACCTCCAGGGCCGCGTCGTCGACGCGCAGGGCGCGCCGGTCGTGGGCGCGTACGTCGCGTTGGATCGACAGGCCGGGCTCACGGACAGGCTCGGGCGCTTCGAGCTACCGGCGGGACCGCGCGACGAGCGCACGGGCGAGGGGGGCGGGACGCGCCTGCGCGTTGCGAAGCAGGGCTTCCTGCCCGTGACGCTCGAGAGCCGAAAGCCCACGTCGACGGAGCCCGGCGCGTGGCCGGAGCCGCTCGTCGTCGTACTCGGCGACCCGGCGCGAACGATCGAGGGCGTGCTCGTCGACGCGGACGGGAAGCCGGTCGCGGGCGCGCGCGTGACGCCGCTCGGGCGCTCGCCCTTTGCCGACGTGCTCACCGCGTTCGGCGCGCAGTCGTTCGCGCTCTCGACCGACATGGAGGCCGTTCTCGCGGGAGGCGCGGACCGCCGCGCGAGCGTCGTGAGCGGCGCGGACGGCGAGTTCCACGTCGCGGGGCTGCTCGCGCACGACTACCGGCTGCGCGTGTTCGATCCGCGATCGCTCGAGGTCCTCGTCACCGAGCCGATCCCGGCGGGGCGGCGCGGTGTGCGCCTCGTCCTCGGCGCTGCGGGGAAGCCGATGCGCGTCGCGGGGACGGTCGTCGACCTGCGGGGGCGCCCGATCGCGGGGGTCGCGGTGCAGTTGCTGGCGACGCACGCGGAGCTTCCCCCGGAGGAAACGTGGGACCTCGCGTCGAAGAGCCTGAAGACGGACGCCGAGGGCCGTTTCGTGTTCGTGGACATCGCCCCGAACGCGGCGCGCGTCCGCGCGTCGATGAACGGTGACCTCGTGTCCGCGGAGTCCGCGCTCGCGGACGCGCCCGACCTCGAGCACGTCCGCATCGAGCTCGCGCGTCCGTGCCACGCGCGCATCGAGTCGAAGACGCCCGAGCTCGCGGGCTCGAGCTTCGGGTTCGTGGACGCGCGCGGCGAGCCGCTCACGTTCTACGTCGAACTGGGCGACGTCAGCGCCGGCGCCGCGCGCTTCTCGTGGAACGGCGAGACGAGCGGGGTGCTGACGGTGAGCGAGACGGCGCGCGCGCTCCTGTTCTTCGGCGCGGACGAGAAAGAACTGCTGCGCCTTCCCATCGACCTGTCCCCCGATCGTGAGGTCGAGGTCCTGCGGCCGTGAGCAGCGGCGTGCGGCGCGCGCTCACGCGAGCGTCACGACGAACTCCTGCCCGGGCGTGACGTCGACGCGCGCCTTCAGCGCGACGACGACGCGCGTCCCGTCCTGGACGAAGCTCGCGGCGTGCTCGCCTTCCTGCGCCGGGAGCGCGTCGACGTACGCGGCGGAGACGCTCGTCACACGGAGGCCCGCGCGCACCTCGAAGGCGAGCGTCTTCAGCCACATGCGGCCGTACGCGGGCGCGTAGCGCGCGACGAGGCCCTTCGCGTCGCGTGACTGTGCGTACGTGCCCCAGCCTTCCGGCGTGGTGAACGCAGAGCGGAAGTCGTCCGGCGCGATCCGCGGCGCGAAGCCGAGGTGCGCGTTGGGCCCGTGCAGCTCGAAGCCGCACGCCGCGAGGTAGACGCCGTAGCTCGCCATCGCGCGCGCGTAGTGGTCGCTGCACTCGACTTCGTTCCACGGGTTGCGCTTCGACGCGTGGTAGCGGTCGTGGATCGCGCGCTCGACGGCGAGGCCTTCGACCCGCATCCCCTCCCAGAGCATGTGGCTCGCGACCTGGTGCTCGAAGCCGGTCATGCACTCGTTGAAGTAGCCCGCGGCCCACGCCTCGTTGCCCTTCCCCGTGGCGCTCTCGTGGCCGCCCTTGGGCCACGTGCACATCACGAGCCCGCCTTCGCCCGGCATCGCGTACCAGCGTCCGCCCTGGATGGTGGAGTCGAAGCGCGCGCGGTACGGCCCGACGTCCGGCGCGAAGTTGTAGCGCCACAACGCCGCGAGCGCCGAGCGCGCTTCGTTCGCGGGCACGACGCGCGGTAGCCCGACCTGGTGCGCGAACGACTGGCCGAGCAGCTGGTCGATGTGGCAGCCCTTGCCCGTGCCGTTCGCCTCGGGGTGCGCGGGGTCGAGCTTCTGCACGAAGTACTCGCCGTCGAACAAGCGCGCGACGAGCGCCTTCGAGCCTCTGTCCGCGAGCGTCCGGCAGCGCGCCGCGAACTCCGCGTCCCCCCTCTCGCCCGCCATCGCTTCGCTCGCGCGCAGCGCGGCGACGTAGAGCGAGCTCGTCCACGCGATCTCGCCCCACCACGACGCGTCGAGCGTGTTGTACTGCTCGCCGTCGAGCAGGCCGTCCTGGTTCGTGTCGCGCGCGAGGACGAGCTCCATCGACTTCTTCACCCGCGGCCAGATCCGCGCGAGGAACGCGCCGTCCTTCGCCATCTGGTGCTCGCGCCACGCGCGCACGATCGTGCCGCACTGCCCGTCGATCGCGAGCGAGCGCGCGGCCTCGCCGCGGTAGTCGACGAGGCCCGAGTCGGCGTGGAACGACGTGCCGAAGTCCGTGCGCTCGCGCAGGTCGCGCTCGAGCTCGGGGAAGACGCGCGCGAGGCCCTGCGCGTACTGCCACACGTGCGTGCACGTGCCGGCGCAGCAGTACGTGCCCTCCCAGCCGTAGAAGCGGCCGTTCGAGAAACGCAGGCACGTCGCGGTGGCGACGGTCGAGAGGCTCGCGAACGTGCGCTCCAGGAACCAGTGCGGCAGCGTCGAGCGGTCGTACCAGGTCGCGCGCCAGGCGCGCGTGCTCTCGAAGAGGTAGTCGCGGCGCTCGAATACGTGATTCACCACGTCGACGGCGTTCACGAAGCGCCCGGCGTAGTGGCGACGGAGCTTGCGCACGTCGGGGATGAAGTCGAGCGCATCCCACGGGAGCCCCCGCACGTGCCACGCGACCACGAACGTGAACGTCGCCTTCGCGCCGGGCGAGAGCGTCGCGGTGCCGGAAAGGCCGCCGAGGACGGGCCGCGCATCCGCGACCGATGCACTGCTGCCCACTTCGGCGTCCGGGTCCGTCTTGGAGGGCGGCCGGATCCCTTCACGTCCGAACGAGGCCGCGACATGGGCGCCCCCCGTCGGCGTGAAGTGAGCGAGCGCGATGGATCCGTAGTCCGGCGCATCGCTCAGATCGCCGACGTCGGTGCGCGGCGAGTCCAGGAAGACGATGTCGTCGACGCCGAGGTTGCCCCATCCGCTGGGCGATCGGTCGACGATCTCGAGTCTCCCCTCCTTGCCGCTCCACGGTCGCACGTCGAAGTGTTCCAACCGCATTCGGTTCGAATCGAGGCCGGTGGCTGTGGCGACGACGGCACCGTCGACGATCAGGTTGACGCAGGTATCTCCAGGATGCCGGCCGCCGCCGATCCGAAACGAGATGAACGGCCGCCGGATCGTGAACGACGGACTGGTGAGCGTCCCGGTGTGCGCGTCCCCTCCCGCGACGTCCTCGCCGTGCCGCGTCTCGTGGGTGTTCGCGGTGCGCTCGCCGTGCGCATCGACTGGTCCCATGTACTGGGGCAGGTCCGCGACCTTCTGCGGCCCCGTACCGAACGCGGTGCCCGTCGCAGTCCAAGGCCCCCAGTCCTCGCGCTCGAAATCCTCGAACGGGAGGTCGGGGCGGCGCGAGGTCGGCTTCGCCGGCGGCGTGCATCCGCCTTCGAGGACGGTGAACCCATCGTGTCGATGCGAGTTCATGTATCGCCGACCGTCGATGCGCGGCAAGGTGATCGGCGCCACTGTGTTCTCGATCCACCCGAGCAGCTCGATCTCGAGCGGCTCCTTGCCCGTGTTCTCGACGACGTATTCACACACGATCGCCGGCAGCGACGATTCCTCCGCGTCGAGCGGCACGAAGGGCGAGAACGCCTCGAGCGTCACGCGGAACGGCACGTCGGCGTCCGAGTACTCGACGAACGCCTCGGGGTACTCTCCGCGGAAGCGGATCGAGCGGAACCCGTCGCGATCGATCGAGCGCGACCACGTGCGCGCGCCCGCCTTCGCGAAGAGGTGGAAGCCCTGCTCGAAGCTCGAGCGGCGCGCGAGCGGCGTCTTGTAGTGCGGCCCTTGTCCCGAGCGGAACTCCTCCTCGACGGGCGCGTTGAAGATGTCCCACAACCACAGCTTCCCGTCGCCGCCGAGGTAGACCTGCCCGCAGCCGATGCCGCCGATCGGCATGCCGATCCAGTCGAGCTCACCCTTCTCCGACGTGTAGACCGTCGGCTCGCCGCGCGCCGTGAGCGACGCGACCCACGCCGGGTCGAGCTGCTTGTCGCGCGGGATCGGGAAGTCGTCCGGCTCGAACGGACCTGCGAACGGCGCGACGAACGTCGCGCGCGCCGCGAGCGCCGCGCTCGAGAGCCCCGCGAGTGTGAGGAACCCGCGGCGGTCGAGCGCGCTCGGCGCGGGCACGAAGCTCGGACCGCAGCTCGTGCCGGGCGCGCAGCACGCGCGCGCTTCCGCGCGATCGCGCGGCGGGAGCGCGCTCCCGTGCTCGGCCGCGTCCTTCGGCTCAGCTCGGTCCGTCATGGTGGAAGACCTCCTGCATCCGCGCCCACCACTCGCCGTTCGCGCGCGCGGCGATCGGCTCCTGCAGCGGCTCGCAGACCGCCCACCACCGCCGCGTCGTCTCGTCCTGCGCCATGCGCGCCATGTCCGCGGCGAAATCGCTCCCCGTGTACTCGAAGTACGCGAAGAGCCAGTCGCGCTCGTCGTCGAGCGTCTTGACGAAGATCGAGTAGTTGCGAATCCCAGAGCGCTCGATCGTCGCGAGCACGCCGGGCCACACCGCCGCGTGCAGCCGCTCGTACTCGGCGCGCGCGCCGGGCTTCAACCGCAGGACGAGCCCGTGGCGCTCCATGCCGGCAGCGTCGCGCTTCACGAACGCCTCGTCAACGACGCGGGCGCGGCGCGCGCACGGGAACGCGGCGCGAGTCGCCTAGGGCGCCCAGACGAGCCGCATCCCGTTCGTGCGATTGCTGGTCGACGGCGGACAGAACGCGAGCGAGGCGTTGCGGTAGAAGCACTGGTAGTAGCGCGTTCCTCCGACGGGCGGCACGGCGCCGCGCACGCTGAGCTGGAGGTCGCCCGGCTCCGGGTAGGTGCCCGTTCCTCCAGTGAGGAACTTCGTCCCGATGCGCACGACCGAACCCGTCACGCAGCCGAGTCCGTCGTCGACGACCACGGGCGCTTGCTGCGCGTCCCCCTGGAAGAACACGCACGTCGACCCCGAGAGGTTCGTCGCGGTGAGCACGATCGTGTCCGCGCTCACGCGCGGCGTGCCCGTGCTCGCGAGCAGACCGCCCGCGGCGAACACCGAGTTCGCGCAGCCGCTCCCGGTCGCCCCGGAGTTCCCGCACGGACACGGAACGAGGGATCCGTCGCCCGGACAGAACGGTGTGGCGCTCGGCGTGATCGGGCCGAGCTGTCCGTCGTTGATCCACGCGGTGATCAGCGCCTGCTCGGCGGCCGTCAGACACGCCGGGTTCCCCGCGTCGGCGGTGGGGTCCCCCGTGCAGCCCGAGGCGACAGGCATCGATCCGTCGAGGATGCGGACGAGGGACGCGTACCCCTTCGTGTTGCCCGGAGAGTAGTAGGACGCGAGCTGCGACTGGAAGTACGCGGAGTTCGGGTTGGGGTGACCGATGTTGAAGCCGCCGGAGCCGCCGCTCACGTGGCACGAGCCGCACTTCGCCTGGAAGATCGGGTGAACGCTCGAGAACGTCGTCTGCGCGGCGGCGAGGTTTCCGCGGAGCGCGAGGGTCACGGCGAGGACGAGGAGGAGCACGAAGCGCTGCATGGGGACTCCGGGGACCTGGGGCACGAGCGGCACCAGTGTACGCGGCGTTTCGGCGCACGGAACTCCCCCCCGAGAGCTCAGCGCACACTCGGCGTCGAACGGGCTGCTCGTCGGGCCTGGAGGCCCCGCTCTGCCTCCGGTCCGGGCGGACCGGACGACCCGGGCGGTCCTGCGCCCCTCACCAACCGCGCAGCACGCGCCACGCGTCGACCACCACCCCGTCGCGGGCCACGTGGTAGCGATCGAACTGCGCGGCCGAGAGGCACGAGTGGTTCGGGACGATCGCGACGCGCGCGCCGATCGGGAGCGCGTCGTAGTCGATCGGCGCGTCGCTCCCGAGCTCGCCATGCTCCTGCGACAGCGAGCGCACCCGCAGGCCGGGGAAACTGCGCGAGCGGTCCGCGCTCGCGACGGCGCCGAAGCCGCAGCGCGGATCGACGTGCGTCGGGCCCGCGTCCTTGGACAAGGCGAGCGCGCCCGCGTTGACGAGCAACTCGTTGCGCGCGCGCGCGTGTCCGATCACGGTCGCGACGACCGAGAACGCCGCGTCAGCGAGCACGCAGCTCCCGATCGCGGCTTGGAACGCGTCGTAGAAAAGGTAGTTGCCGGGGCGCGCCTCGGTAACGCCAGACAGGTCCTCCACCACGCTCATCGTCGGCGTCGAGCCCACGCTGACCTCGGCCGCGGGCGCTCCCGCCGCGCGGAGGCGTTCGGCGAAGCGGACGGTGACCTCGCGCTCGGCGCGCGCGACGGCGTGGAGCTCCTCGCGCCGCGTCGCGCGATAGGCGTGGCCCGCGTGGGTGAGCACGCCGCGGAAGTCGAGGCCGGGGAGCTCCGACAGCTCGCGCGCGAACGCGACGCTCGCGGCGTCCTCGGGATCCACGCCGGCGCGGTGGTAGCCGCAGTCGAGCTTGAGGAACACCGGGGTGCGCCGCGCGGCGCCGCGCGTCCGCGCCGATAGCGCGCGCGCGGCGTCGGGATGATCGACGAGCAGCGCGAGCCGCCGCACGCGCGCGCCGAGCGCCAGCGCGTCGTCGATGCGGTCGAGCGCGATCGGGACCGCCCAGGTCAGGTCGTCGAAGCCCGCGTCGGCGAGCCCGCGCGCTTCGGCCAGCGTCGACACCGTGACGCCGCCGAAGTGGCCGCGGACGGAGAGGCGCGCGATCTCCGCGCACTTGTGCGTCTTCACGTGCGGCCGCAGACGGACGCCGAGGCGCGTCATCCGCTCCGCCATGCGCGCCGCGTTGCGCTCGAGACGCGACAGGTCGACCACGGCGCACGGCGTCGGGAGTTCTTCGATCCGCATGCGCGGCATGAGAGCAGAAGCAAGCGTCCGCGCGAAGCCCAGGGTTCACCAGCGGATGCGCACCCCGTTCGTGACGTTCGACGTCGCCGGCGGACAGAAGAGCGCCGCGGTGCTGCGGTACCACGCCTGGTAGTACGCGACGACCCCGCTCCCGCTCGTGGTCCCGCTGCGCACGGAGAGCAGCGGGTCGCCGACGGACGGGAACTCCGCCGCGCCGGCGGCGGTCGTGCGCAGCGCGAGGCGCACGATCGAGCCGTCGATGCAGCGCACGCCGTCGCCGAACACGGCGCCGCCCGCGACGCGCGCGTCGCCCGCGAGGAACAAGACGCCGGTGCTCGCCGGGAGGCCCGTCGCGTGCAACACGACGCCGTCGGGGCGAGTGCGCCCGACCGCGATGAGCTCGCCGCCGTTCGCGTTCGCGTTCGACGCGCAACCGCGGCCTGGGCCGCCGAAGTTCCCGCACGGACACGCCGTCGTCACCGCGAAGTCGAGCCCGTCGCCGGCGCAGAAGCGCTCGAGGTCGCAGCCGCCGAGGCGCGCGACGAGGCGCGACGGCCGCCCGCCCGCCGCCGTGAACGTGCCACCGACGAACAAGGTCGGCCCCTGCCCAGTCCCGTCGTCGACGTCGCCGAGCGCCGTCGCGGGACCGTCGAGCCCGCCCGCGACCTCGGTCCAGCTCGAGCCGTCGCCGCGCCAGCGCGCGAGGCCGCGCGGTTGTCCGGCCTGGAACTGTCCGGCCGCGAAGAGCACGGGCCCCGCCCCGTCGTCGAACACGTGCAGGTCGTAGGTCGTGACGAGGAAGATCACCGTGCTCCACGTCCCGGCCGCACCGCGGCGCCAGATGCCGTTCGTGCCGCCCGTGAAGAGCTCGGGCCCGCTGCTCGCGTCGAAGACCGCGAGCGTGCGCGCGTCGCCGCCGAAGCCGAGGCTGGTCCAGGTCCCAGCGCGGTAGCTCGCGACCGTGCTGAAGGGCTGCGTGCCGAAGTTGCCGCCGACGATGAGCGCCGGCCCCGAGCCGTCGTCCCACACCGCGAGCGAGACCCCGACGGCGAGCGCCGAGACCGGCCCGTTCACGGGCGGAGCGGTCCATGCCGTACCGTTCCAGCGCGCGACCTTCGGCACCGGGACCCCGCCCGCGCTCGTGAAGAACCCGGTCGTGTAGAGCGCGGGCCCCGTCCCGTCGTCGAAGACCGCGAGGGCGAACGCGTCGTCGGAGAGCCCGCCGCCGACCGGCTGCCAGAGCGCTCCGTCCCAGCGCGCGACGTGGTTCACGAGCACGCCGCCGCTCAGCGTGAACCGGCCGACGGCGTAGAGCTCGCTTCCCGCGCCGAGGCCCGCGTCGTAGCTCGCGAACGCGCGCACCTCGGGGCCGTACAGCGACGGTCCGCCCTCGAAGCCCGCGCCGAGCGGCTGCCAGGCCGATCCGTCCCAGCGCGCGACGTTCTTCACGCTGCCGCCCGCGGACGCGTCGAACCGCCCGCCCGCGACGAGCTCGGGGCCGCCGCCGAAGTCGTGCACGCCGTACGCGAGCACGTAGTCGCTCGCGCCCGAGCCGAGGAAGGCGCCGCCCGCGGGCACGGGGCTCCACGCCCCGCCGTCCCAACGCGCGACGTGGTTCACCGCACGGCCGTCGGCCCGCAGGAAGTCGCCGCCCGCGAACAGCCGCGGGCCGGCGCCCTCGTCGAAGGTCGCGAACGCGCCGACGAAGGGGACCCCAGCGGTCCCGCCGGTCATTCCGCTTCCAGCTGGACTCCAATTCGATCCCGCCCAGCGCGCGACGCGCTCCGCGGCGACCCCGCCGGCGTGCGTGAACATCCCGCCGACCCAGAGCTCGCCCGCCGTCGACGAGCCGAGCCCGAAGACCTCGCCGTCGACGCCGGCGCCGAGCGCGGACCACGCGCTGCCGTTCCAGCGCGCGACGCGGCTCAGCGGGAGCGCGCCGGAGCTCGCGAAGTTCCCGCCGGCGTACAGCGCGGGCCCGCCGCCTTCGTCGTGCACGTGGAGCGCGCGCACGCGGCTGTTGAACCCGTTGCCGACGGCGGACCAGCTCGTGCCGTTCCAGCGCGCGACGTGCTCCGCGGGCGCACCGCCCGCGAGCGTGAACTCGCCAGCGGCGTAGAGCGCGGGCCCGCCCCCGTCGTCGAAGACGCTGAGCGCAAACACGGGCTGGTCGAGCCCTGTGCCGAGCGCGGACCAGCTCGTGCCGTTCCAGCGCGCGATGCGATTCGCGCTCGCGCCGCCCGCGACGGTGAACACGCCCGCGGCGACGAGTTCCGGGCCCGCGCCCGAGTCGTACACCGCGAGGGCGAACACCTGGTCGTTCACGCCGCCGCCGACCGCGCTCCAGCTCGTGCCGTTCCAGCGGCCGACGCGCGCGAGCGCGACTCCGCCGCCCTGCGTCGCGGTGAAGGCGCCACCGGCGTAGAGCGCGAGCCCGGCGCCGTCGTCGAAGCCCTCGATCGCGAGCGCGGAGTTGTTCAAACCCGGACCGAGCGCCGACCACGCCGTGCCGTCCCAGCGCGCGATGCCCGAGGTCGTCACCGTGCTCGCGATCGCGAACGCGCCGCCGGCATAGAGTGCAGGCGGCGTCGAGGGCCCGAGGTCCAGCGCGCGCAACGCGACGACGCGCTGATCGAACCCAGGAGCGGAGAAGCCATCGCTCCAGCTGCCGCACTGCGCCTCGGTGTCGGCGGACAAGAGGGCCAGGGCGAGCACGGAAAGGCACGCGTGCGAGCGGAGCGGGAGCATGCCACGAAGGTAGCAGGACGGGCGCCGGACCGTCGGCGGGCAGCGCAGCCCGGGAGCGGATCCGCCTCCCGTTGCGCCGCCGGCGCGGCCGAGCCACGCTCTGCGCATGACGACCGGTCGCACCCGCGCCCTCACGGCGATCGCCCTTGCGCTCGCGACGCTCCTCGCGTCGAACTGCATGTCGCTCGACCTGCACGACCGCACGCGGTTCGAGGAGCGGAGCCTGACGCTCGTCGATCTCGCGCACGACGCGGAGCGCCGCTCCGTCGTCGACCACGAATCGGGACAGTACCTCGGCCACCCGACGACCGTGCTGCTCGACGACGGGAAGACGCTCCTCTGCGCCTACCCCGAAGGCCACGGCCGCGGCGCGATCCGCGTGAAGCGCTCGACGGACGGCGGCCGCACGTGGAGCGAACGCCGCCCCGTCCCCGCGAGCTTCGCGACGAGCCTCGAGACCCCGACCTTGTTCCGCATCGCTACGCAGAGCGGCGAGAAGCGCCTGCTCCTCTTCTCCGGCCTCTTCCCCGCGCGCCTCTCGACGTCGGACGACGACGGTGAGCACTTCACGGAGCTCGCGCCGATCGGCGCCTTTGGCGGGATCGTCGTGATGTCGTCGCTCGCGCGCCTCGCCGACGGCGAGCTCGCGGCGTGGTTCCACGACGACGGGCGCTTCTTCCATGCGGGCGGGAGCGCGACGGGCACGTTCACGCTGTACGAGACGCGCTCCTCGGACGACGGGACGACGTGGAGCACGCCGCGCGCGCTCTGGAGCGGATCGGACCTCCACCTGTGCGAGCCCGGCGTCGTGCGCTCGCCCGACGGCAAGGAGCTCGCGCTCTTCCTGCGCGAGAACCGGCGCGTCGCGCCGTCGCAGGTGATCACGTCGCGCGACGAAGGCGTCACGTGGAGCGCGCCGCGCTCGCTCGCGTGGACGCTGACCGGCGACCGGCACGTCGCGCGCTACGCACCGGACGGCCGCCTCGTCGTCACGTTCCGCGACACGGCTGAAGGCAGCCCGTGGCGCGGCGACTGGGTCCTGTGGGTCGGGACGTACGCGGACGCGCTCGACGGGCGCGAGGGCGAGCTGCGTGTGCGACTCGCCGACAACGTCGACGCGTGGGACTGCGGGTACGCGGGGCTCGAGCTCCTCGCCGATGGGACCTTTGCCGCGACGAGCTACGGGCACTGGGCGGCGGGCCTCGCGCCGTGGGTGATCTGCGTCCGCTTCCGCCTCGACGAACTCGACCGGCGCGCACGGGGGGCGAGCGCGCCG
Organism: Planctomycetota bacterium; assembly: GCA_016714045.1. Classification (GTDB taxonomy): domain Bacteria; phylum Planctomycetota; class UBA1135; order UBA1135; genus JADJNY01. The sequence goes on from JADJNY010000008.1 coordinate 304,423, forward strand.
CACTGAGTCGGGCCTCGGCGGCGCGTCCGCTACCAGACGACGCGGTACCCGCTCGACGTGTTGAACGTGTCGGGCGTGCAGAACGGCGCCGCGTTGCGGTAGTAGACCTGGAACCACTGGCTCGTACCCGACCCAGGGATCGCCTGGCTGCGGGCCGAGATCGGGAGTTCGCCCGGCTCGGGGTCGTGCGCGACGCCGCCGACGGCCGTGCGCGCACGCAGCCGGCGCAGCGTTCCGGAGAGGCAGAAGATGCCGTCGCCGAAGGGCGTGCCCGTCGCGTCGAACGCGTCGCCCGAAAGGAAGAGGCCAACCGACGTCGGCGGCAGACCCTCCACCGAAAGTCGCAGCGTGTCGGGCGACGTCGTTCCCATTGCGTCGAGCCACCCTCCGGCGGGTTCGTACGAGTTCGCGCACCCCCGGCCGGGAGCGCCCGGGTTGTTGCACGGACAGTCCGTCGGACCGGAGCCATCGCCGAAGCACACGGCCGTGCCCGGTGCCGGTCCGTCGACGCGCCAGATCTCGCCGTCCTGCTCGACGATCAAGAGTTCGCCGCGGCCGTCTTCGCCGAACGTGAAGACGTTCGTGATCGACGGACCGCCGATGGGCGCGAGCTCCTGCGTGCGCTCCACGACGGGCCCCGGGACGCCGGTCGCGCTCACGGCGAACGACCAGATGCGATTGCTGCAGTAGTCGGCGAAGAAGTACGTGCCCGCGAGGCTCGGGATCGCCGCGCCACGGTAGACGTGGCCGCCGATGATCGAGCAACCCATCGCGTGGCCGTACTGATGGATGGGCAGGGTCAGGCTCGCCGCGTTGCAGACGCAGCCGCTCAGGCCCGTGCACGCGAGACCCTCCATGCAGCGCCAGCCGAAATTCAGGCCCGTGGTGCCGGCGAGCGCGACGTCGACTTCCTCGCGCAACCCTTCCCCCACGTCGCCGATGAAGAGGTGTCCCGTCACGCGATCGAACGTGCACCGCCATGGGTTGCGCAGGCCGTAGTGGAGGACCTCGTCCGCGCCCGGGATCGCGCCGGCGAACGGGTTCGTCGGCGGGATCGCGTAGTTGCGCAGCGGATCCGCGGGGAAGTCGTCGCCGTTGACGTCGAGGCGCAGGATCTTGCCGAGCAGCACGTCGAGGTTCTGCGCGTTGTTCGCGCTGTCGTTGAACGAACCGCCGTCGCCGAGCGCGACGTAGAGGTAGCCGTCGGGCCCGAACGCGAGCGCGCCGCCGTTGTGGTTCGGGAACGGCTGCGGCACGACGAGGAGCGTGCGCGCACTCGCCGGATCCGCGCGTTCGAGGACGTTCGCGTCGCGCCGGAACTCGCGCACGACCGAGGTCCCCGACGCGTCCGTCAAGTGCACGTAGACGAGCCCGTTCGTCTCGTACGCCGGGTGGAACGCGAGACCGAGCAGGCCCTGCTCGATGCCCGTCGAAACGGGGCCGGCGTCGACGAAGGGCGTCGGGAGCAGCTCACCGTTGCGGACGACGCGCACGAGGCCGGTCCACTGCTCCGTCGCGAACAACCGGTGCGGATCACCCGGCGGAGCGACGACGCTCGTCGGACGGTCGAGGCCGTAGCCTACGCGCGTCGTGTGCAGCGCTTGGGCGCCGGCCACCGACGAGACGACGAGCCCGGCGAGAGCCGTTGTGAGGCGACGAGGATCGAGCACGCGGAGCGCTTCTGGAACGGCCGAGGGAGAGGGTGAGGACCCCGTTGCGCCGTAGGGCGGCGTCGGGAAATCGGCCCGAAACGCCCGCACGAACCGCGTGGGGCGCGGTCGCGCAGGGCGAGCCACCGCAGTCTACGTCAGAAATCGCGTGCGTGCGGACCCGATCGCTCCGGGCCGGCGCGACAGCGCGTCGGAAGAGCGCGTCAGCGCTGCGTCCATCCGAGCGGGAGGATCCGGCCCATACGGGCCGAGACGTCCGTCCAGCGCGCGCAGCCGTCGTGCGTTTCGACGGGAAACGAGCTCGCGGCAGCTGCGACCGCGCGGAGTCCCGCGGCGCGAGCGAGTCGCGCCGATCAGGGGGCTTCAGCGCGCGCTCTTCACTTCGCGTCCGGCGCAGGCCCTTCGCACACGACGCGGAACCCGGCGAAGGGCGCGTCCGTGAGCCAGAACTTCGACTTCGGGATCTGCGGGTCGCGTCGGTTCCACGCGGGCTCCTGGAGGAGCCGCGCCGAGAAGCGCGCCTCGTCGCGCGTCGAGCGGTACGAGCCGCCGCGCAGGATGCCGGTGCCGTCGGGGGCGAGGCACCACTCGCCCGTGTTGCCGATCACGTCGTGGAGGCCGAACGCGTTCGGCTTCCGCGCGGCGCACGGGTGCGTCTTCGCGCCGGAGTTCGCGGCCGTCCAGGCGTAGTCGTCGAGCGCGTCGCCGCCGAGCCAGTCGCCGGTCTCGCCGGCGCGCGCGGCGTGCTCCCACTCAGCCTCGGTCGGCAAGCGGTAGCGGCGGCCCGTGTGGGCGGAGAGCCACTCGCAGAAGCTCTGCGCGCTCAAGCACGACATCGAGAGCGCGGGGTAGCCCGCGTGTCCGAAGCCCTGGTCCATCGGGATGTACGGCTGCGTCGAGCGCGTGACGGCGTCGACCGCGGGCGTCGTGAGCTTCTGCTCCTCGTCCTGGCGGAAGAGATAGACGTCGTAGGCCTCCCACGGCAGCTCGGTCGTCGCGAACCAGAGCGGCTTCGGCCCCGGGATGGGGACCATCCGCAGCACCGCGGTGCACCCGGGGACCGGCTCGTCGAATGCGGCGAGCGCGGGCGCGGCGTGTGCAACAGGCGCCGCGGCGTCGGGGCGCTTCGAGTCCGTGCCGCCGCTCATGCAGGCAGCGACGCTGGAGACGGTGACGAGGAGGACGAGGGCGCGCTTCATCGACGGGCTTCTCCGCGGAGCGAGCTCACCATCGGTCGGCCTGCGCGACGGCGCGCGCGGCGTCGAGCGGATCGCCCTTCGGCGAGCACTCGAGGCCGACCCAGCCGCGGAAACCGAGCTCGTGGGCTTCGCGCAGCACGCGGGCGTAGTGGATCTCGCCGGTGCCGGGCTCGTGGCGTCCCGGATGGTCGGCGATCTGGAGGTACGTGATCTCGTCGTAGCCCTCGCGCAGGTGACCGCAGAGGTCGCCCTCGCTGATCTGCATGTGGTAGAGGTCCCACAGGATCTTCACCTTCGGCGAGCCGACGGCGCGCACGATCGCGAGCGCGTCCGCGCTTCCGTACAGGCAGTGCCCCGGGTGGTCGACGCGGCCGTTCATCGGCTCGAGCATGAGCGTCACGCCCGCCTGCTCCGCGAGCGGCGCGACGCGCTTCAGGCCGGTGATCACGTCCGCGTGCATCTCGGCGAGCGTCCTCCCCGGCTGCAGGTTGCCCGCGACGACGCACAGGTGCTGGTTGCCGAGCTTCTTCGACACCTCGAGCGCCGCGCGGATCGCGGCCTCGAACTCGTCGTGGTGCTTCGCGTTGCAGAGTCCGGGCTCGAAGCCCCACCCCGTGAACTGCGTCACCGCGAGGCCGAGCTCCGACGTGAGCTTCGCGAGCGCGTCGAGGTCCTTCGAGCGCCAATCCCAGAACTCGATCCCGGGGAAACCGAGCGCCGCGGCCTTCTTCACGCGTTCGAGGAACGGCAGGTTCGACCACCACATCTCGACGTTGACCGCGAACTTCGTGTGCGGGGTCTTGCCGATCCCGCGCAGGTCCTCGGCGGCCGAGTCGAACGGACGTTCTTGCGCGGGGGCCGGCGGATCCTGCGCGGCGCGTGCCAGCGCGGGAGCGGCGCCGAGCGCGAGCCCGGCTTGCAGCAAACCTCGACGATCGATGCGATTCATGCGGGAACTCTGCCGCGGCGTGGAGGCGCGCGGCGCGCGCTCACGAGAACGGCGTACGACCGGGGACCGGCGGCGTGCGCGCGGGGAGTTCTCCGAAGGCGTAGCTCGGCAGGCCGAGCACTTCCTGCGAGTTGAGCGCCTGCTCCCACGAGATCACCTGGCCCGTGTAGGCCGCCATGCGCACCATGATCGCGAGCAGCGTGCTGTGCGTCATGCGCAGCCCGTCGTTCATCGGCTGGCCGGAGCGGATCGCGGCGAAGAGCTCGTCGTGCTCCGTCTGGTACATGTCGTTCTGCGGCGTCGCGCAGACCCACGGGCGCTTGCCTTCGATCGCCTGGTACGGCTCCCAGCCGCGCACCGTCGCCTTGCCTTCCGTGCCGTAGGCGTAGTCGTGGTTCTCGTTCGCGCAGCCCTCCCACTGGCGGCACATGTGGAAGCCCTTGCGGCCGTCGCCATAGTCGAACGTCGCGGAGAAGTGGTCCCAGCGATCGCCGACCTGCACGGGCGTCGAGCGCCCGCCGACGGCGACCACGGACTTGGGCGCCACGTCCTTGAAGCACCACGCCATCTTGTCGATCGAGTGCACGGCCTGCTCGACGACGTGGTCTCCGCCGATCCACGTGTAGTGGTACCAGTTGCGGATCGCGTACTCCATGTCGCTTTGGCCCGGCTTCCGCTGGACGTACGCGTTCGGTCCGGTGTTGTACGTCGTGTAGACGGTCTCGACGTCGCCGATCTGTCCGTCGACGATGCGGCCGAAGAGCTCGCGCTGGCGGTTGTGGTAGCGCCAGCACAGGCCCGACACGAGCACGAGTCCGGCGGCGCGCGCCTTCTCGACCGAAGCGAGGACGCTGCGGATGCCCGGCGCGTCGACGGCGACCGGCTTCTCGCAGAAGATGTGCTTCCCCTTCTCGACCGCGTACGCGAGCGTCTGCGGGCGAAATACGGGCGGCGTCGTGAGCAGCACGACGTCGACGTCCGTGTCGATCAACTGCTTGTACGAGTCGAAGCCCGTGAAGGAGCGATCGGGCGTCACACGCACGAGCTGATCCGCGTCCGCGCCGAGCGACTCGCGCAGGCCCTTCAGGCATCCGTCGACGCGATCGGGCAGGATGTCCGCCACCGCGTGGAGGACGACCGTGCCTTTCTCCGCGCGCAGCGCGTTGAACGCCGCGCCCGTGCCGCGTCCGCCGGCGCCGATCAGACCGACCTTGAGCACCTCCGGCGGGAGCTTCTTCTCGGGCGCGCGGATCACCGCGGGTGCGCCGAGCGCGGCGCCGGTGCCGCTCGTCGTGCAGCCGAAGAGGAGCGGCGCCGCGGCGGCGGCGGCCCCCTGGACGAACGTGCGACGATCGATGCCGGACTTCCTGGACGCGCGCGACGGACGGCGGGGCTTCATGGGTCTCCTCGAGTTGGGGCCGGCGGAGTCTAGCAGCCCTCGAGCGTGCCGAGCCAGGGGCGGCTTTCGGATCTGAAAGCCACCAGACACCCACGAAATGCGCCGGAGCGACGCGCCGGGAGCGACGCGCGGCATGGACGCTTGGTTTCAGCGCGCTCAGCCGTGGCGGACGCGCGAACGGACCGCTTCGAAGAGGCTCGGGCCCGTGGCGACGATGTGTCCGCCGCGCAGCCAATCCTCGCCGCCGTCCGCGTCGCGCACGATCCCGCCCGCCTCGCGCACGAGCAACGCGCCCGCGGCCACGTCGTGCGGAGCGAGCGAGAGCTCCCAGAAGCCGTCGAGCCGACCGGCCGCGACGTACGCGAGGTCGACGGCCGCCGAGCCCATCCGGCGCAGGTCGCGCACTTCGCGGTAGAAGCGGTTCAGGTTGTCGAGGTTGTCCGCGAGGCCTTCACCGCGCCGGTACGGGAACCCCGTGCCGAGGATCGCGTCGCCGAGCGCCGCGGTGCGCGAAACGTGCAGGCGCTCCCCGTCGAGCCAGGCGCCGCCGCCCGCGCGCGCGTGGAACGTCTCGCGCAGGAGCGGCACGTGCACGACGGCGACGGCCGGCTCGCCGCGGACGTAGAGCGCGATCGACACGGCGAACGCCGGCAGCTTGTGCACGAAGTTCACCGTTCCGTCGAGCGGATCCAGGAACCAGCGCGGCCGCTCGTCGTCGCGTGCGTCGTGCACTTCCTCCTCGGCCTCGATCGCGTGCGCGGGGAACGCGGCGCGCAAGCGCGCGACGAGCGCGCGTTCGCTCGCGACGTCCGCGGCGGTCACGAGGTCGCGCGCCGACGTCTTCGTGCCGATCGCGGCCGGATCGAGCCGTCCGAAGTGCGCGAGCAGGATCGCGCCGGCTTCGCGCGCGCCCGCGAGCGCGACGTCGCGCGCGCGATCGAGTTCGGCGACGTCGAGCGCCTCAGCCATCGGCGCGCACGAGCTCCGCGCAGATCTGGTCTTGCATCGGCTTCCAGCACGTCTGGTTGAGGCCGCCCTCGGGCGGGTACTCGACGAGGATCGAGAAGACGAGCGTGCGGCCGTCCTCCGCGTCGAGGATGCCGGAGAGCGCGCTCGTGCCGTTGATGAAGCCCGTCTTCGCGCGCACGCGCCCCGCGAGGCGCTGGTCCTTCATGCGGCCGTCGAGCGTGCCCGTCTCGTGTCCGACGGCGAGCGAGTCGAGGTAGAGCTCGGCCGCCGCGGGGTGGCCGCAGAGCACGGCGTCGACGAGGGCCGTGATCTGGCGCGCGGTCACGCGGTTCTCGCGGGAGAGCCCCGAGCCGTCGACCTGGACCAGGCTCGCGGGGTCGATGCCGAGGCGCTCGAGCGCGCTCGCGGTCGCCGCGCGTCCCCCTGCGCGCGTGCCGCGGCCCGCCAGCGCGTGACCGAGCGCGAGGAACAGCTGGTCGGCGCAGGCGTTGTTCGAATCCGTGTTGATCGGGACGAGCACGCGCGCGAGCGGCGAACGCAGGCTTGCGAGCTCGCGCTCGCGCGGCGTCGTCGGCCGCCGAGCGCGCACGAGCCCGCCGCGGACGGCGATGCAGCGCGCCTGGAACGCGTGGAGCAGCACGCGGCCGAACAGGTCGACGGGGTCCGCCACCGCGAAGCGCGCGCTCCACTCCGGCACGTCGCGCGGGATCGAGCCCTCGACGACGACCGTGCCGTTCAGCGCTCCGACGCGCACGTCGAGCGCTTGTTTCGCGCCGACGGTGCGCACCCCGAGGCGCTCCGGAAAGGCGTGTCCGCGCGGGCGCACGTCGACGCGCGCGTTCGTCCCTTCCCCCGCGAGCACGTTGGCGGTCAGGCAGCCCGCGTTCGCGCTGAACCCGCCGGCGAGCGCGCAGTACTCCTTCCACCATTCCTTCTCCGTCGGCCACGCGGGCCCGGGTTCCGGCGCCTGGAAGTCGCCCTCGTCGAGCACGAGCGCGCCGTCGATCCCGCGCACGCCCGCCGCGACGAGCGCATCGAGCGCGGGGGCCAGGAGTTCCGCGACCTCGCCGCGCGCCTCCGGGTCGTAGAGCGGGTCCCCGCTCGCGCGCACGACGAGGTCGCCCGCGAGCCGCCCCTCGACGATCGGCGCGTCCGACACGAACGGAGTGCGGAACTCCCACTCCGGGCCGAGCAGCGCGAGGGCTGCCGCGGTCGTCACGAGCTTCAGGTTCGAGGCGGGGCGCAGCGATCGATCGGCGTGCAGCGCGACGAGTTCGCCGGGCACGGCGAGCTCGCGCACGTGCACGGCGACGGTGACCTCGGACGGCTGCACGCGGCCCTTCGTCTCGCGCGCGGCCTTCTCGAGCGCCGCGCGCACGCGCCCCTCGACGCGCGCTTCGAGCCTCGCGTCGCGCGCGTTCACGACGTCGGGCCGCCGCGGCGGGCCGCTGTGGAGTTCCGCGACCGGCGGTGCGGAGGCGGCGTCGCCCGGCGGCGCGGCGCTCGCGCCGGCGTCCGAGGACGCGAGCTTCCACAACGCGAACACGCAGCACGCGTTCGCGGCCAGGATGAGGATCACCCGCGCGGCTTGGGCGGTCGGTCGTCGTCGTTGCTGAGCAGCCATACGGTGTTGAAGACGAAGCGCGTCGTGTGCAGGACCTTGTCCTGGTCCACGAGTTCGAAGGTGTCGCGCCAGGTGTGGTAGTCCTTGTTGCGCTCGATCGGCAGGCCCTCGAAGAAGAAGAGCGAAGGGATGCCGAGCTCGTGGAAGCTGTAGTGGTCCGAGCGCTGGAAGAGCTCCTCTCCCTGTCGGAGCACGAGCTTGGTCACGCCGCTCGGGCGCAGCGCGCGCGCGCGCTGCAGCACCTTCTCGAGCGACGGATTCTGGTTCAGCCCCAGCACGGCGAGCTCGTCGGCGTCGCCGCGGCCGATCATGTCGAGGTTGACCATCGCGACGATCGTCTCGCGCTCGACCGGCAACCGCGCGCAGAAGGCCTTCGAGCCGAGCAGCCCGTCCTCCTCGCCCGAGAACGCGCAGAAGTAGACCGAACGGCGCGGGCCCGCGCTGGCGACCGCCTCGGCGAGCTCGAGCAGCGCCGACGTTCCGGACGCGTTGTCGTCGGCGCCGAAGCCGATGCGGCCGCGCTCGTCGACGCCGACGTGGTCGTAGTGCGCGCCGACGACGACGTACTCGTCGGGGAGCTCGCTGCCGCGCACGAGCCCGACCACATTGTCGATCGCGATCGAATCGCGGCGGACACGGCTCTCGACCTCGACGCGAGCGCCCTCCTTCAAGCGCACGGGCTTGAGCGCGCGATCGATGCGGTCCGCGAGGGCCAGCACGTCCTCGCCGAGCAGCTTCGCCGCGCACGCGGGCGAGAGCTCGAGCACGGGCAGGCGGTGCTTCGGCTCTGGATCGCTCGGCGAGCCGACCCACTCGGCCCACGTGTGACGGAACGCGAGCCGGGCGCGCGGCTCCGGCGCGGGCTTCTTCTTGTCCTTGCCCTTCACGGGCGGCGGACGGCGCACGACGAGGACCGCGGCGGAGCCGGCCTGCGCGAGCGCGTCGATCTTGCGCCACAGCGCGGCGGCGGGCGAGACCTCCGGACCGTCGAACGCGCGCGGGTGCTCTGGTTCGCCGGCGACGACGAGCGCGACCTTCCCGCGCAGCTTGAGGCCGTCGAGGTCGCTGTACTTCTCCGTGCGCGCGTCGATGCCGAAGCCGGCGAAGACGAGCTCGCCCGCGGCGGCCCCCTCTTGCCCCGCGACGGGCACGAAGTCCACGCCGAGTTCGAACGGCGCGCCGTTCGCGATCGCGAGCTTCGACGCCGCATCCGGCGCGGGGAGCTCGCGCTTCCACGGCCGGAGGAACGTCGCGCGCGCCGACGTGTCCGGCGCGGGAGCCGGTGCACCGTCCGCCGGCCTCGGCGGCGCGGGTTCGTCGGCGCCCGCGGGCGGCGTCCCGCGAAGTTCACGCCACACGAGCTCCGAATCCGGCGCGGGGACGAGGCCCGCGTCGTCGAAGCGCTCGACGATGCGGCGCGCGGCGAGCTCGAGGCCGACGCTCGGCGTGTCGCGTCCTTCGAGCTCCGGGCTCGCGAGGTAGCGCAGGTCGTGGACGAGCTCCGTCGCGCGGATCGAATCGTAGCCCGTGGCAAAGCCCCCGCCCGCGCGCACCGCGTGCGCGAAGAGGGCGAGGACGATGAAGCTCGCGAGGCCGTGTCGACGCGGATCCAAGGCCGCCAACCTGCCCTCCAGGCGGCGCGCGTTCAAGGGCGTGCAGCGCGTCGTTCCGCGGACGGCCGCGGAGCCGGGACGTGGCGCGAGAGGTCGTGCGCGAGTTCGATGCGGCCGGAGAACGTGCGCGCGGCGACGCGGCGCGCGTCCTCGGGCTCGAGCTCCGGGTAGAAGTGGGTCAGGAGCAGCGCGCCGACGTCCGCGGCGCGCGCGATCCGCGCGGCGCCGGACGGCGTGAGGTGGTGCTCGACCGCGCGGTCGTCCGGGAAGGAGCATTCGCACGCGAAGAGGTCCGTGCCGGCGGCGAGCGCGGCGAGCTCCTCGACCTCACCGCTGTCGCCGCTGAAGGTCACGGAGCAGCCGCCGAGCTCCGCACGCCACGCCAGCGCCTCGGGCGTGTGCCTCGTCGGCGCGCACCGGAGCTCGAGCGCGCCACGCTCGAGCCGCTCCCCGGGCTCGACTTCGACGACGCTCGTGCGCTCGAAGCGCGTCCAGGAGCGCGTCCCGAAGGTCGCGGCGCCGCGCTCGAGCAGCGCCGCGAGCCCGCGCGGTCCGACGAGCTCGAGGTCGCCGCACGCGGGACCCGACGGGTTGCGCCGCGCGAAGGCGAGCGCGAAGAGGTCGAGGCAGTGGTCCGGGTGGAAGTGGCTGACGACCACGCGCTCGATCGCGTGCGCACCGAAGCCCGCCGCGCCGAGCGAGCGCAGCGTCCCAGGGCCGCAGTCGAAGAGCGTCACGCGCTCCGCGTCCGTAGGCGCGAGCGCGTTTCCGGCGGGGCCGTGGCCCGCGCGGGGCAGGATCGAGCCCGAGCCGAGCACGATCCAGGTGAAGGGCGGCCGCGCGGTCACGCGGCGGTTCTACCCGCGCGACGCGGCGCGCGGAAGCTCGCTCCCGTTCGCCGGCCGGAGGTGGAAGCGCGTGAAGCGCCCCCCGTCGACCTCGTAGCGGACGAGCTGCGTCCGCGGCGGGAGGCCGTCGGGCAGGACCAGGATCTCGGCCGAGTATCCGACGCCTTCCGGGCGCGCAGCGACCGTTCGGAAGCTGATCTGCCGCGGGACGTGATAGAGGAAGCACAGGATGTCGTGCCGTCCGTGGAAGCGCAGCTCCTGGCTGCCCATGCGGGTGCGGAACTCGGCGTCGCGGGCGAACAAGTCCGCGCAAGCGCGCGTGTCGACCGTGAGCAGGCGGGTGTAGTCGTCGATCAGTTCTCGGCTCATGAGGCGGGAATCGAGGTGGTCCTGGCCGGGCGCGGGCTTCTATCCGCGCCGTGCGCCACGGACACCGATTCCTTCCGCTTCGCGCGCGGAATTCCCGCGCGTTCGACGCGCGAGCACGTCGAACGTGCAGGTGCGGCTCGGGCGCGAACCGTGCGCGCACCGAAACGGAACACGGAGCGCGCGGCGCGCGTCAGGCGCCGTCGAAGCCGCGCGGATGGGCGCGCAGGAAGCTCCACGCATCGCGCACGATGTCCTCGAGGCTCGCTCGACGCGGTTTCCATCCGAAGAGGTCCAGCGCGCGCGTCCGCCGCTGACGAGCTCCGGCGGATCGCCGGCCCGACGCTCGGCGATCCGCGTCGGGATCGCGTGTCCGGTGACCCGGCGCGCGGTCTCGATCACCTGCCGCACCGAGAACCCCGTGCCCGTCCCGAGGTTCACGAAGAGCTCCGTCGTCCCCGACTGCAGGACGGCGAGCGCGCGCCGGTGTGCATCGGCGAGGTCCTCGACGTGGATGTAGTCGCGGATGCACGTCCCGTCGGCCGTCGGGTAGTCCGTGCCGAAGATCGTGATCTCCTTGTGCTGGCCCAAGGCGACTTGGAGCACGAGCGGGATCAGGTGCGTCTCGGGCTCGTGGTGCTCGCCGAGCGTGCCGTCCTGCGCGGCGCCCGCCGCGTTGAAGTAGCGCGGCGCAGCGACCCGGAGCCCGTAGGCGCGGGAGTAGTCCTGGAGCATGTGCTCGATGTGGAGCTTCGTCTTCCCATAAGGAGAGATCGGGACCTGCGGGTGGTCCTCGGTCAGCGGGAGGCGGACGGGGTTCCCGTACGTCGCGCAGGTCGAACTGAACACGATGTCCCGGGTGCCCGACGCGCGCATCGCCTCGAGCAGGTTCCACGTGCAGAGCACGTTCTCGCGGTAGTACTTCGAGGGGTCCGTGACCGACTCCCCCACGTAGCACTTCGCCGCGAAGTGGACGACGCCGGCGGGGCGGACGCGCGCGAAGACCTCGGCCAGGCGCTCGCGGTCGGCGAGGTCGACGACCTCGAGCGGCGAGCGCACCGCGGCGCGGTGCCCCGTCGAGAGGTTGTCGAGGACGACGACGGGCACGCCGTGCTCCTCGAGATGCCGGACGGTGTGGCTGCCGATGTAGCCCGCGCCGCCGACGACGAGGACCGGCCCGCGTACCGCGGGCGACGAGGAAGTGGACGGGACCATGCGCGCGCGACTCTAGCTCCGCGCGCGCGGCGGAGCGAGAGGCCGCTCGCCCCTGGACGCACGCATCACGCGCGCTCGACGACGCGGACTCCCGCGCGCTCGAGGTCGCGCCAGAACCGCGGCCAGGACTTGCGCACGCAGTCGGCGTCGCGCACCCACACGCCCGGGCGCACGAGCCCGAGGAGCGCGAACGCGAACGCCATGCGGTGATCGCCGTGTGGATCGAGCTCGATCGCCTCGGAGCGCGCGCGGCACGCGCCCGGCCCGATCGCGAGCCGGTCGGCGCCGGCGTGCGCCTCGAACCCCAGTGCCGCGAGCCCGCCGGCGAGCACCGCGATGCGCGAGCTCTCCTTGCCCGGGAGCGTGCCGAGCCCCGTCAGCGTCGAACGCGCGCCCGAGTTCCACGCCGCCGCCGCCGCGACCGCGGCGAGCACCGGCGCGAGGTCCGGCTCGCGCTCGAGGTCGAGCTCGACGCAGCGCGTCGGCGCTCCGCGCGCGAAAAGCCCGTCCTCGTCGGCGCGCGCGTCGCATCCGAACGCGGCGAGGTGGTCGACGATGCGCACGTCGCCCTGCGTCGAGGCCCGCGAGAGCCCGGGGACGCGGAGCTCGCCGCCCGAGAGGCACCCGGCAGCGAGCGCGACCGCGGCGCTCGACGCATCGGGCTCGACGACCCACGGCGCCGCGCCGGGACGCAGCGGTCCGCGCACGCGAAAACGCTCCTCGCCGTGCGCCGCGACCGCCGTTTCGACGGCGACGCCGAAGCGGCGGAGCAGCGCGAGCGTCATCTCCAGGTAGGGCCGGCTCGGGATCGCGCCGACGACGACGAGCTCGATCTCGTCGGGGTACGCGGCGAGGGCGACGAGCAGCGCGCTCACTTCCTGGCTCGACGATGGGCGCTCGAGGACGAGATCGCTCGGCGGTCCGATCGGTCGCACGCGTAGCGCGAACGTGGCACGCGCGTCGCCGCCCGACGCGCTCTCGAGTCCGACGCCCGCGGCGCGGAGCGCGTCGACGAGCGCGGGGCTCGAACGGCGCGCGAGCGTGCCGAACGGCGCGAGCTCGAACCCCGCGCCGGCGCGGCCGCAGAAGCCGAGCGCGGCCAGCGCAAGGCGCGCGAGCGTTCCCGACTCACCGACCGGGAGCGGATCGGGCGGACTCCAGCCGCGGTGCGGGCCCGGCGGGCGCCCGACGATGCGCACGGCGGCGGGCGCCAGGTCCTCGACCTCGGTCGCGACGAGGCGCGCGGTGCGGCGGGCGGCGAGCACGTCCTCGCCGTCGGGGAGCGCCGTGATGCGCGTCTCGTCCGAGGCGAGGCTCGCGACGATGAGGAGCCGCTGCGCGAGCGACTTCGAGCCTGGCACGCGGAGCACTCCGCACGACACTCCGCCCGGGGCGAAACCGCGGGCGCGTGCTCCGTACGAGCCGTCCCGCGGTTCGTGGGGCGTCGTCATCGGGCACGGATTGTAGCGGCACGGGGCGCCTGACATACTCCCGGGCCCACCCCGCCGCGTCTGCGGCGCGCGCGCACTCCGCGCGCACGAGAGATCCCCCATGAACACCGCCCCCGTCTACCTCGGACGCGACGAACGCGTGCCGGGCTACAAGCTCCTCGCCTCGGGCAAGGTGCGCGACGTCTACGAGCTCGACGCGCGCCACCTCCTCTTCGTCACGACGGACCGCGTGTCCGCGTTCGACGTCGTCATGCGCGAGGGCATCCCGTGGAAGGGGTGCGTGCTCACCGCGATCTCCGCGTTCTGGTTCGAGCACACGCGCGACGTGATCGAGAACCACCTGATCAGCACGTCCGTCGAGGAGCTGAGCGGCCTCGACGCCGGGTGGCGTGAGCGCCTCCGCGGTCGGATCATGATCGTCCGCCGCTGCCAGCCGACGACGGTCGAGTGGGTCGTGCGCGGCTACATCGCCGGTTCGGGCTGGAAGGACTACCAGAAGACGAAGAGCGTGTGCGGCATCCCGCTCCCGGACGGGTTGCAGCTCTCGTCGCGCCTTCCGAAGCCGATCCTGACGCCGACGACGAAGGACAAGGACCACGACCTGCCGCTGACGCCCGCCGAAGCGCGCGTGCGCGTCGGCGCGAGCGTGTTCGACCGCGCCGAGAAGGCCGCGATCGAGCTCTTCCAACGCGGCTCGCGCGAGCTCGATAAGCACGGGATCCTCCTCGCCGACACGAAGTTCGAGTTCGGCGAGCTCGACGGACGACTGATCCTGATCGACGAGGCGCTGACGCCCGACAGCTCGCGTTTCTGGCCGAAGAGCGCATGGAAGCCGGGCACGAACCCGCCGAGCTACGACAAGCAGGTCCTGCGCGATTGGCTCGAGGCGCAGCCGTGGAACAAGAACCCGCCGCCGCCCGCGCTGCCGCGCGAGCTCGTCGAGCAGGTCGCGCAGCGCTACCTCGACATCTGCGAGACGATTACCGGGCGCTCGCCCGCGAAGCCGGCTGCGTCGGCGGGAGCGCGCGCGTGAAGGTCGCCATCCTGATGGGCTCCGACTCCGACCTCCCGCGACTCGAGGCGTGCTTCGAGAAGCTGCGCGAGCTCGAGATCCCGTACGAAGCGCGCGTGCTCTCCGCGCATCGCACGCCCGACGCGGCCGTGCGCTACGTCCGCGAAGCGCCCGCGAAGGGCGTGCGCGTGTTCATCTGCGCCGCCGGCTCGGCCGCACACCTCGCGGGCGTCGTCGCGGGGCACACGGACCTGCCCGTGATCGGGATCCCGCTCGACAACCCGCCGCTCGGCGGCCTCGACGCGCTGCTCTCCACGGTGCAGATGCCCGGCGGCGTGCCGGTCGCGACCGTCGCCGTCGGCGGCGGCGGACCGATGAACGCGGCCCTGCTCGCGGCGCGCATCCTCGCGCTGGTCGACGCGCCACTCGCGCGGCGGCTGGAGCAGTTCCGCGTCGGGCAGACCGAGAAGGTCCTTCAGAAGGACGCGGCGCTGCAGGCACGGCTCGCCGCGCGCTGACTGCACGCGCTCGTCGAACGCGCTAGGAAACGACGGCGCGGAGCCCGGCGGCTCCGCGCAGCGTGTTTCTGCTCGATGGACTCGCTCAGCCCTGCGCGACGATCGTCCACGCGGACGGATCGAGCGGGAGCTTCTTGCCCGTGAGCCGCTGCAGCGAGCTCCACGCGGCCTTGCGCAGTCCCTCGTCGTCCGCGCTCAGCACGCGCACGAGGTCCTGCGCGACGCCGGGCGAACCCAGCTCCCCCAGCACCTGGGCGATCGCGATCGCGAGCGTCGGCGACTTCGCCTGCAGCTGCGGGGCCAACGCGCGCGCCGTGTCGTGGCGGAACAGAGCATGCGCGGATAGCGCTCCCGCGGCCTCGATCACGCGTGCCGGGTCTTCGTCCTCGAGCACCTGGATCCAGCGCGCGCCTTCCGTCTCGAACCAATCGAGTTCGGCGCCGAACCAGTCGCGCCAGGCCGCCGCGTCCGCTTCGAAGTCCTGGCCCGACATCCGACGCAACGACCACAACGCGGACTGGCCGACGAGACGTTGTTCGTCGTCGAACGCGGCGACGAACACGTCAAAGGAACGGTAGTCGTGCGCGCGACCGAGCGCTGCGAGGGCCTACCGCCGCACGCGCCAGTCCTGGTCGGTGAGGAATGGCCGCAGCCACGTCAGCTTCTCGTCGGGCAGCGTCCCGAGCGTGGACTCGACCAGGCGGCCCGTCTGAGCGAGTACGACCAAGTCGAGGGCGCCGTCGCGACCGAGGAAGCCGAGCAGCACGTCGACCGCCTTCGCGCGACCGGAGCCGCCGAGTCCGCGGACGACGGCGGGCAGGAGTCGCGGTTCCAGCGTCTTCGCGTGCGCCGCGAGGGCGGCGAACGCCTCGTCGTCGTGCTCGAGGATCTGGGCAAGCGCTTCTTCCGTCGGCGCCTGCACGTAGGCGCGGTTCAGGTGGATCGGCTCGAACGACGTCATTCCGTCGATCCACGCGTCGACCGCGCGCGGACCACCGAGTTCGCCCAGCACGCGCACGCCGACGAGCTTGACGTCGACGGTGCCGCGCAAGATCGCCGACGCGATCGCCGGGACGACCTTCGCGTTCGGCAAGCGCTTCAGCGCGTCGATGACGATCACGTCGTCGCGCGGAACCTCCGGGAGAACCACCGGTTCGTCGGAGTCCGGCACGGGGGTCTCTTCGACGCGCGGCGCGGGCCCCTCCATCGTCCCCGCGAGGAACGCGAACAGCGCAGGAGCGGCGTCCGGACCGAGCTGGACGAGCTCGAAGACGACGTCCTCGTGCACGCGGCCGCGCAAGTTCACGGGGCCGAGGATGCGCAGGATCTCGCGCCCGAACTTCGAGTCCGTCCGTTGCGGGACGAAGGTCGGCCAGCGCGAGTCACCCGGCGACGCGGCCGCCGGCGCGGATAGGAGACCGGCGCCCGTGGAGGTCACGAGCGCCGCGAGGAAGACGAGCTGGGGAGGTTGGACATGATGGATCAGGGGGCAGCGATTTCCTTCATCATCGCGATCGTGAACGACGTCGAACCGCCCCCGACTGGCGGGGCAGTCCGGGCATCGCCAGCGTTCCGGCGGCGATGCGGCGGTCCTGGTTCACGGTCATCTTCGTGTGCCGTCCACCCGAGTCGCGGTTGATCGCGACCTGGTTGCCGGCGGTCATGTTCCCGTTGACGGTGATCTGCAACGAACCCGAAGCGTCGAGGTTGTTGTCGATGAAGTTGTTCTCGGCGTACATGAACGAGTCCATGCGGTTCAGCGTTCCGAAGCTCGGGTCGCCGAAGTAGATGTTCCCGCTGTCCGTCACGGCCGGGTCCTTCAGCGTGATGAACGCGATGCCGTCCTTCGTCGTGTTGTCGTAGAAGATGTTGTCGGAGATGTAGAGGTTGCCCTTCACGACGAACGTGACCTGCACGCCGCTGGTCTCTCCGTGTTTGATCTTGAACGACATCGTCGAGTTGTTGTGGATCCACAAGTTCCCGTCGATGTAGTAGACGATCTTGTTCCCTGACTGCGTGCCGTACCCGCTGAGCGACGGGTTGTTGAGCTGGATCAAGTTGCAGTCGGCGCCGTTCGAAGCCGCGTCCGTGCGAAGCGGCTGGTACGGATCCTCGAGGAAGAAGTCGTCCTTTACCGTCGTGGACGTGTTCGAGCGACGGTCGCTCGGGTTCTTCCGGAAGATGTGCGCGCGGTTCGTCTTCGGGAGCTGGTACGCGCTGCCGCCCTGCGCCGAGCTGGCGTACGTCGCGCTCGCGAAGGCGGTGTTGACGTTCACGTGCGCCGTGGACGGGTAGTTCATCGATGCGAGGTCCGGGATCGGCTGGGTGCCGCCGAGGATCGCGGAACGCGCACGGCCGGACGCGTCGGGGAGGATCGCACCGGACGGCCCCGTAAAGCTGCGGAATGCGCGCGGGATGCCGTCGACGGTC
Source organism: Planctomycetota bacterium (assembly GCA_016714045.1). GTDB lineage: Bacteria > Planctomycetota > UBA1135 > UBA1135 > JADJNY01. The sequence continues at coordinate 321,686 of JADJNY010000008.1, forward strand.
GCGGTGCCGGTGAACGTGATCGAGTTGCCGCTGTACATGTCGCCGACGACGCGGTCGGCCTGCGAGCCCGTGCCGCCGAAGTTCATCGTGTATGCGGGGTTGTTGCTCGAGTTGCCGGCGAAGATCGCGTTGTCGTACACGCCCCCCGACGGTGCCGCGATGACCGCCTGGACGGCGCGCGTCACGTTGCCCTTGCGGCCGACGCTCGTAATCGTCCACGTGCCCGAGTTGTTGACCGCGGTGCCCCAGTAGGCGCCGCCGCCGAACGTGGTCGGGCTCGCCTCCGTGCCGAGGGACGGCGTTCGCGATGCGGTCAACTGCGCGAGCACGGCGCTGACGCCGGACTCCGCGGCGTACAAGGCCTCCGTGCGGTCGACTGCGGAGCCGACCTCCTTCTTGCTCGCCATGCTGGCCCCGAGGATCGCGCCCGCGATCCCGGTGAGCGCGACGATCGAGATCAACGACATGAGGAGCGCGTTCCCCCGACGCGCCTTCCTCCCGACCTTCAAACAGAGTTGCATGCCATCCCCTCTCAGTTTCGAACCTTGATGCTCGTGGTGATCGTGTTCGTGTTCGTCGCGCCGTTGTCGTCGCGATTGGCCAGCGAGACGCGGATCGTGAGCTGATCCCCTGCCAGGACAAAGGACAGTCCGCGCTCGTCGGTGAGACCGTTCCCGTTGTCGTCCGCGCCGTTCGCGGTCTCGCCTTCGAGGTACTCGCTCACTCCACGGACGAGCACGGTCTCCGTCTCGTTCGCCAAGCCAACGTTGCGCGTCAGGACGATCGCGCCATCGTCGACGAACCCGTTGCCGTCGTTGTCGACGCCGTCGTTTCGATCCGTGCCGAGGTACTGGAAGTCGAGGCGCGTGCTGTTCGTCCAGCTCACGGAGCCCGAACTGTACGTGTTCGGCGTGCGGAAAGTCAGCGTCGAACTGCCGAGCGGCGCCGTCGGATTCGGAGTCAAGCCCGTCGCTCCGCTCATCGCGATCTCGTCTGCGATCCGGTCGACGGCGCGCTGCCCTCGGATGGCGAGTTGGTTCTGCGCCATGCCCGCCTTGTAGGCGCGGTTGCCTGTCATGGTGGTCAAACCGACCGAGAGCAGGAGCACGCCGAGGATGGCTGCGGAGATCGTGACCTCGACCAGCGTGTATCCGCCGGCTTTGCGAGCGAGGCGGCGGGGGATCATCGATTCACCAGGAGCGTCTGGAAGGTCATCGTGCGTGTTCCCGCGGTCCCGCTCCAGCGCAGCCGGATACGCACCGGGAGCACGAGGTAGGAGCCCGGCATGGCGCCGGAGGTGATCACCCCGTCGCCGTTCAGGTCGCGCGGCATGCCCAGCGCCGCGTCGACGACGCTTTCGCTCAGCGCCGTACCTTGCGTCGGGAACTCGATCGCGCCGACGCTCGCCGTTCCGCCCGCGCGCTGGGCTTCCTCGCAGTCCTCGGAGGTCGTGCGGAGCCCGGGGACGTCGAAGGTCGCGCCGTGGCCGCGTCCGGCACCGGCGGGATCGTCCGACGTGACCGTGTTGTACTCGGCGAAGACTTGCGAGAAGTTGCCGTTCTGCATCTGCTCGGCGAGCGCGCGGGCCGCTTGGTGCGCGACCATCATCTCGCGGTTCGCCTCGACGAGCTTCAGGCTCGCGGCGACCGACGTGACCATCCCGAGGACGCCGACGACGAGCACCGTCGCCGAAATGGTGACCTCGAGGACCGTGAACCCCGCGCGGGAAGCGCGCAAGTGACGTCGCAGACCGTGAACGATGTGCATGCCGTGTTCCGTCCCCTCGTTCCGCACCGAGGGCGCGGGGTATCCTCATCGAAATCGACGCGCGCCTCGATTGAGGTGAACTGCGATCTTTGCTGCCAGCTCCTGCGTCCCCGCACCCCCGAACACCGATGAACGTGGAAACCGTTGCCTGGATCGGATCCCTGCCCGGAAGTCTTCGACTGATCGACCAGGCCCGACTGCCGCTCGAGACCGTCTACCTGGAAACGGATGACGTCGAGGTGTTGCGCGACGCGATCCGCCGGCTCGTGGTTCGCGGAGCGC
>JADJNY010000009.1 GCA_016714045.1 Planctomycetota bacterium
GCGACTTCACGGAGACCGACGTGCGCGCGCTCGCGCTCGCGAACGGTCTCGTCGACGTCAAGGTGTGCGCGGTGACCGAGGTGTGGTCGGGGTTGAAGCTCGTGATCCCGGTGAAGGCGCGGGCGCGGAAGGCCTGACACCCGCACGCGCGATCCGGCGACCCGAGGAACCCCTCCGCGAGGCCGGCCCCCGGCCTTCCGAGGACGGTTCCGCCCTCCGCGCGGCGAAAAAGCTCGCCCCGACCTGCCCCATCCGCTCCCCCACCTCCGGAGTCGTGCGCCCGTCGCACTCCGCGGCGGGAGAACGCCCCCGGCGACTCGCGCCGGGGCATCACCGAGGGGAAGTCGATGATCCAGCGTTTCCAGGGCCGCGGGTTCGAGCCCGAGTCCACCGCCGCGCGTCCGTTGTCGCTCGAGGAGCCGCTCGACGCGCTCACCGCCCGCATCGCGGAGCCGGGCGAGTTCGCGGACGACGGTGACGCACCGGCCGCGAACGCGCTGCGCGCGCTCCGTTACCACGACGGCCTCGCGCTGATCGCGCAGGTTCGTCGCGGGCTCCACGCCGCGCGCCGGCTCGTGAAGGAGATGCTGGAGCTCGCGACCGCCGCGAGCTGGCCCGCCGCGGGCGAAGCGCAGCGCGCGAACGTGCAGCTCGACCTGCGCCACCGCGTCGCGGAGCTGCGCGAGCTCGTCTCGACGACCGGGTTCCGCGGCGTGCGCCTGATGAACGGTGAGTGCCCGATGCTCGGGCTGCAGGCGGGACCGGACGCGTGCGAGTACCTCGTGCTCGGCCTGCGCGACGCGCGCCCCGAGACGCTCGGCGTCGACGCGCTCGACGTGAGCTCGCTCGACGCGGCGCGCGCGGCGCGTCAGGCGTTGCGCGCGGCGATCGAGGAGCTCGACTTCGCCGACGAGATCGTCGTGCGCGATCTCCACGAGCTACTCGACGGCGCGCGCGCGGGCGTCTGAGGCGCCGAGGAACCGAGCGCGGCCTGGCGAGCACGACTCGCGGCCGCGCTCGGTTCGTTTCCATCGCGGACGGTGTGGCGGCGACGAGCGTCCGCGTCAGTGCTTGAACACCGCCGGCAACCACGTCGTCAACGCCGGCCAATACGTGATCACGAGCACGCCGACGAGCATCACCGCGATCATCGGCAACACCGCGCGGTAGACCTCCGGCATCGGTTTCTTCAACCGATACGACGCGAGGAAGAGGTTCATGCCGACCGGCGGCGTCAGGAATCCGAGCTCGAGGTTCGCGAGGAACACGATGCCGAGGTGCAAGGGATCGATGCCGTACGCGGCGCCCATCGGCACGACGAGCGGCACGATCACGATGATCGCCGAGAAGATGTCCATCAGACATCCGACGACGAGCAGGAACAGGTTGAGCAAGAGGAGGAACGTCCACGGCGAGTCGACGTGCTCCTTCACGTACTCGAGCGCCAGCGCCGGGAAGTCCGCGAGCACGAGGTAGTTCGTGAAACCGAGCGCGACGCCGAGGATCATCAGCACGCCGCCGATCACGAGCGAGCTCTCGACGAGGACGCCGGGCAGCTTCTTCGTCGGGTGCAGGTCGCGGTACACGACGACCTCGATGAACGCGGCGTAGAGCGCGGTCCACGCGGCGGCTTCGACCGGCGTCGCTTTGCCGCTGAACAGCGCTCCGAGCGCCACGAACGGCAGCGCGAGCTCCCACTTCGCGGCCCAACGGGGGCGCCCCGCCGCCCGAGCCGCGTCCACGCCGCGCGCAGGCGGGGCGCACACGGCTGGGCCTCGACCTTCGGACCGACCCAGATCCCCCACGCGGCGGTGAGCCCGATCAAGAGCAGGCTCGGCATGACGCCAGCGAGGAACATCTGCTGCATCTCCACTTTCGCGATGATCGCGTAGAGGATCAGCGGCAGGCACGGCGGCAGGAGCAACCCGAGCGAGCCCGCGCCCGTGATCAGGCCGAGCGCGTCCCGCTCCTTGTAGTGCGCGCTGACGAGCACGGGCATCAACAGTCCGCCGAGCGCCAGGATCGTGACGCCCGACGCGCCCGTGAACGACGTGAAGAACGCGCAGAGGAGCGCCGTCACGATCGCCGGTCCGCCGCGCAGGCGGCCGAACAGCGTCTGGAAGACGCGCATCAAGCGCTGCGACGCGCCGCCCTCCGCGAGCAGGTAGCCCGCGAGCGTGAAGAGCGGGATCGTCGGCAGGGTCGGGTTCGTGACGAGGCGGTAGTGGTCGATCGGGATCGAGCCGATGCCGTCGCCCGAACCCCACAGGAGGATCAGCGCGGCGCCGCCGAGCGTCACGAACACCGGCGCCCCGAACAACGTCGCGGCGAACAGGCCGATCAGGCCCGGCGTGACGAGCTTCTCCGGATCGACCGGCTCGAAGCGCGCGAGCGCGAACGACGCGACGATGATCGCCCAGGCGACGACGCGTCGCCTGCCACGTGGTGCCCGCGCTCCACAGGAGCCGCGCCGCGACGAGTCCGAACCCGAGCGGGAGGACGCTCTGCACGACCCACGTCGGGATGCCGTAGACGAGCTCCGCGCCCGTCGGGATCTCCGTCTGGATCCACTGCACGCCGGCGACGCACAGGAACGCCGCGACCGCCGCCGCGAACCCGAACGTGAACGCGTGCAGGAACGCGCGCAGGTTCCCTTTCAGGAACGTGTCGACGGTCGACAGCGCGAGCATGCGGTTCTCGCGCGCCGCGACGGCGCCGCCGAGCATGCCGACGATCAGCGTCAAGTGCGCGACGATCGTCGAGGCGCCCGAGAGGCTCGCGTCGAAGAGCGCGCGCAGGAGGCCCTCGATGAGCGGCACCGAGGCGATCGCGAGCAGCACGATCGCGACGAGCGCGTTCTCACCGCGCACGAACCAGCGCACGACGCCGTGCGAGCCTGCCGCGTCGGAGGCCGCCGGCGCGCTCGATCCCGTGGCGCTCATCGTCGCGCTCGCTTCACGCGCGCGGCGCTCCGGACCCGCGCGGACCCCAAGCCGGGCTCCACGTGCCTTCGACGCGCGCGCTCATTGCTTCGAAGCACCACCCGGCTTGCGCAGCCGCTCCAGCGTCGCCACCGCGCGGTCGAACAGGTCCGCGGGGACGAGCTCGCCGCGCAGCTTCGGGTAGACGGGCTCGACGAAGCGCCGCCACTCGTCGACGACCTCGGGCGGCGAGACCGTGACGACGAGCCCCTTCTTCTGCATCGCCTCGATCGACTGCTTCGCCTCGACGCGATTGCGCGTGATGATGTCGTGCCCGGCCTTCACCGCGCTCTCCATCACGAGCTTCTTCTGCGCGTCGCTGAGCTCGTCCCACGCCTTCTTCGTCATCACGCCGCCTCCGACGAGCGGAGCCCAGTCGAGGTCGAGCATGTACTTCGCCTTGTCGTGCAACTGCGCGATCTGCGCGAAGAACGGCACCATCGGCACCGCGTCGACGAGGCCGGTCTGCAGCCCGACGAGGATGTCCGTCGGCTCGAGCGGCACCGGATTGAGCCCGAGGCTCTTCATCAGGTCGACCTGCTTCACGTCGCCGGTCCACGTGAAGAGCTTCACCTTCTTCAAGTCGTCGGGGTGGACGATTGGCTTCACGGAGAAGAAGTGCACCCAACCGAGGTCGCCGAGGAACAGGAGCTCGAAGCCCTGCTTCCGGAAGCGCTCGCGGATCAGGGGTTCGAGGTCCTCGCGCACCGCCGCGGCCTCGTCGAGCGAGCGGAACATCATCGGCAGGTTCTGCAGCGCCGTGACGGAGGGATCGATGTCGGAGAGCCCCGCGACGGTGAGCAGCGCGGACTGGAGCTGCCCGACGCGCATCTTCTTCACGACGTCGCCCTCGCCGCCCATCGCGGCGTCGGCGTGGATCGTGAGCTTGATCGTCTCGGCGCCCTTGCCGTCCGTGCCCTTCTTCCACGCCTCCCCCATCTCCTGCAGGACGCGGTAGACGGAGCTGTCCTTGGGCGCGAGCGTCGCGAGGCGCAGCTTCATGTCGCCCGCGACGAACGGAGCGGGCGGGAGCGCGGGCTCGGCCGGCGCGCTCGTCAGGTTCGACGCGTTCGGAGCGCTCGGCGCGTTCGCCACGCTTCGGGCGCTCGGGCCATCGAGGGTCGCGAGCTGGAGCTCCGTTGGCGCCGCGAGTGCGCGTTCGCCGGGCGCCTGGCGCGCGAAGGACGGCGTCGCGAGCGCCATCACGCACGCGACGAGGGAAGCGATCGACGAAGACGAGAGACGTGCGTTCATGGTGCGTCGCCTGCGTGCGTCACTCGACGAACAGCTCGTCGACGCGCGAGGCGAGCCAGCGGGCGCGCGCCTGCGCGAGCTCGTTCTCGAGCCGCACCTCGGGGTACTGCGTGGAGTCGATGGCGAGCGCTGCATCGAGCAGCTGCACGAAACCCGCCTTGTCCTGTTTCTTCATCGGCACGGCCTCGGCGAAGGCCACGTGCGGCGCCGCACGGCGGCCCTTCGAGAGCTCGACCGCGCGCTCGTAGTGCTGCTTGGAACGCTCGGTCCAGTCGCGCCCGCCGCCGGGCCGCGTCTCCTCGAACAGGATCAGGAATCCGTGGATCGCGCCGCCGTTCCAGCCCTCGTCGAGCTCGAGCGCGCGATCGATCAAGGCCTGCACCGCCGGCAAGTCGGCGAGCGCCATCGGATCCGTCTTCGAGAGCGAGAGCTCGAGCCCCCACGCCGCGGCGGTCCAGTACAGGAACGGGACGTCCGCGCGCTCCGCGTCGACGATCGCCGTCGCGGGGTCCTCGAGCAAGGTCTCGCGGAAGCCCGGGTGCCGCGCGTCGAGTCCGCGCAGGCCGTACTCGCGCGCGCGGTGGTAGAGCTTGCGCGCCCGCTCCGCGAGCTCGCGCGAACGCGCGAGGTCGACGGCCTCCATGCGTTCGGCGTCCTGTTGGACGAAGCCCCACGCGTACTGGGTGAAGCCGCTCGCCGCGGCGAGGAGCAGCCCGTCGTGCTCGGGGTCCTTCGACAGGAGCGATTCGACGAGCTTCAAGCTGAACGGCGCGGCCGAACGGATCAGCTCGGGGTCGTCGTCCTGCATCCACGTCTCGCCGCCCTCCGCGAGCGCGTTCCCGAGCTTGCCGACGGCGAAGCGCTCGACGTTGCACGCGGGCAGGAGCGCGCACGCGAGCGCGGCGACGAGGGTCGCGCTCCATGCGCGCGGCTCAGGGGCTGTCGAAGGGGGCGCTTGCATCGGCTGGGGCGGCGTCGATCCCGCTCGCCGCGGTCGCGGGCGCATACGATGGACCTCGCGCGCGACCCAGGCAAGCAGGAAGGACCCTGGACCCGGGAACTGCGCGCGCTTGAAATGGCGCACATGTCGCGTTCGCGTCGCTCACTCCTGGCGCTCGCCACCGGGATCGGTGTCGTGATCGTGGTCCTGCTCGCATTCCCAGGACGTCTCGATCCGGACGATCCGCCGGCACGCGGCGAAGAAACGCCCGGGAAGGCCGCTCCGTCGGCGGCGGCGCAGGCTCCGGTCCAGGGCGGGGCTCTCGACCGCGCCGAGGAGCTCGAGCGGAGCTCCGCCGGGTCCGCTCCGCCGCGCGCGAACGGCGGCGCGGCCGCCACGACACCGGCCGCGCGCGAGGAGCCCATCGGCGCCGCCGCGACGGCGCCCATCGTGCGTGGTCGCGTGCTCGACGCGCGGAGCGACGCGCCCGTGACCCGCTTCGAGCTCGACGGCGAACGAGTCGAGACCCCGGACGGTCGCTTCGAGCGCTCCGCGCCGCGCGGGTTCACGATCGAGGCGCGCGGCTACCGGGCGTGGACGTGCTCGGACGCGCAGGTCCGCGAGCTCGCGCGCGACGAAGCCGTCGTGCGCCTCGAGCCCGACCCGGACGTCGGCACGTGCGTCGTGCGCGTCCGCGACGCGCGCGGCGCTCCGCTCGCGGGCGTCGAGCTCGTCTCGTCGCGGCCGGTGCGCGTCCGCGAGCGCACCGACGAGCACGGCGTGTGCGTCCTGGAGCAGCTCCCGACGCGCGCGTTCGAGCTCGACGTGCGGCACGCCGGGTGGAGCGAAGCGCGCGTGCCGGTGCGGGTCGAACCCGGCGGACGCACGGAGCGCGTCGTCGTCCTCCAACGCTCGGCTCCCGTCCCGGTGCGCGTCCTCGACGTCGAGGGCGGCCTCGCGCGCCACGCGTCGATCCGCGTCGAGTGCGTCGACGAGCCGAACCGCGCCGGTCGCTGGCGCCCGGCTCGTCCGCGCGCGGACGAAATCGATGGGCTGCCGTTCCTCACCGGCGACGACTTCGAGCTCGCACTCGACGAAGCGGAGGGCCGCATCGAAGGCCTCCCGCCCGGCCGCTACGTGCTGCACGTGACGGAGCGCAGCGGCGTGCACCGCGAAGCCCCGCTGCAGCTCGCGGTGCCGTTCACGGCCGGCCCGGCGGAGCCGCAGGAGCTCGTCGTGCGTTTAGATGCGGACGCGCCGCGCTGACGCCTGGGGCAGGCTCCGGGCTGCCGCGCCGCTCCCGGCTCGACGAACGTGACCCCGGTGCGTCGCGCGACTACGGTGGAACGTCGCCATGCCCCCCGCGCCCCGGTCCCCCCACCACCTCGTCTTCGCGGTCGCAGCCCTGGGTGGAGCCATCGCGCTCGTCGTCGCGATCACGGGGACGCGCGCGGACGAGCCCGAGTCCGCGAGTCGAGCCCGCGACGCCGCGCCCTCCGCGGAGACCTCCGCGCGCGACACGACGGCGCTCCCCACCCACGACCACACCGAGCTCGTCCGCGACGCGCTCGACACACCACCTTCCGCCCCGTCGACGCGCGTCGTGCGCGGCCGAGTCCTCTCCCCCAGCGGCGCGCCCGCGGCCGGCGCGGTGGTGTGGACGACGACGCCCAACCTCGACGCGACCGAGACGCTCGCCTACGACGTCGTGCGCGGCGACGGCGCGTTCGCGCTGCCGATCCACGCGCGCGAGTTCACCCTGCACGCCGTCGGTCGCGAGTGCGGCGAGACCGCGCGCGCGATCACGGCGGAAGATGCGGACGTCGACGCGGGCGAACTCGCGCTCCCCGCGGGCGGGGTCCTGCGCGGACGCGTACTCGACGTGCTGGGGCGCGGGATCGAAGGCCTCGAGGCCGTCGCGACGGCGCAGCGCGGCCTCGTGTGGGAAGCGGACGCGCACGGTCATCCGTTGCAAGTCGGCCTGCGCACCGCGAACACGGACGCAGAGGGCCGCTTCGAGCTGCGCGGCCTGCGCCACGTCGAGCACGAGCTCGACCTCGGCCTCGAGCATTGGATCGGACGATGGGAGCCCGGGACCGTCCTCCGCGTGACGCCGGACGGGGACGAGCTCGTCGTGCGGCAGCTCCCCGATGGTGTCCTGCGCGGTCGTGTGCTCGACGCGACGACGGGGAGCCCGCTGCGCGCGTTCGAGGTGAACGACCGAGTGTTCGACGCGCCCGATGGACGCTACGAAGTGCCTTTCGTCGCGGCGCTGACGATGGTCGCGGCCGCGCACGGCTACACGGCGGAGTTCCACACCCCGCCCCCCGGCGACGTCGAGCACGACTTCCTCCTCGAGCCGCTCCCGCCTGCGCCGAAGGGCCGCCTCGTGCTCCGCGCCGTCGACGAGCGCGGCGAGAACGTCTCCCTGCTGCGCGTGCGCGCTGCGTTCGTCCGGTCGGGGAGGTGGGTCAACGCCGAGCCGCTCGACGAGTCCACGATCGTGCGCGGCGAAGGCGAGGTGACGGTCGTGAACCTGCGGGGCGTGCCCGCCTCGCTGTGCGTCGACGCGCCGGGACACGCACTCGCGCTCGAGACGCTCAAGCTCGATCGCGACGGCGAGAACCGGCTGGAGGTCGTGCTGCCGCGCGGCGCAGGAGCGCACGTCACCGTGCTCGACGCGCTCGGCCTCGTCGCCCGCAACGTGACGCTCGAGCTCGACAGCGCGAAGCGCAAGGAGCGGCACTTCGAGTGGCGGCCGGGGTCCGCGCGCGGGGGTCCGCTCGGCCGCACGGACAGCGCGGAGACGTTCCTCACGATGGAAGCGCGCGGTTGGATCCGCGGGCTCCCCGCCGGCACGTACACGTTGCTCGTCCACGTTTCGGCCGACGACGTCCAGGCCTTTTCGTTCGATGTCGACGCGGACGCGCCGCGCAGCTACGAGTTCCGATTGCGCGCGCCGTGAGCCCCATCGGCCGGCGGCCGATCGCACGCGAGGGTCGAGTTCCGAACTCCGCGCTTCACGAGAGGCTGCGATCCGTCAAGACGGATTCTCGACTCGATCGCGCGCCGCGCGAACGTGCGCACCTGCGGGACTCTCGACCCACCTTGCCGAATTTCGGGACCCGTGCTCGACTGCGCGCGTGAGTCCCGAGGCCTATCTCCATCGCAAGAACGCCGCGCGCGCGAACCGCGCGTTCTACGACGCGCTCGAGCGCTGCGATCTCGACGCGCTGCGCACCGTCTGGCTCGACGATCCGTCCGTGAAGTGCATCCACCCGGGCGGCGAGCTCATCATCGGACCGGAGCGCGTGCTCGAGTCCTGGCGCGTCGTGTTCGAGAACTCGAAGCCGTGGCGCTTCGAGATCCTCGACCTCGACCTGGAGGTCACGGGCGAGCTGGCGTGGGCGAGTCATGTCGAGCGCCTGCATGTGACGGTCGAGAGCGGGATCCTGATCGCGGAGTCGGCGGCGACGAATCTGTATGTGCGGCGCGAGGAGGAGTGGAAGATGGTGTTGCATCATGCGTCGCCGATTGCGCGGAGGTTTTTTGAGGAGTGATGTGCGGGGGGGGCGTGTCGGTCGGGAGCGGCGCTGCCAGTTGAGACGCAACGGGGAGAGGGGCGCAACGGAACACATTCGGATGCTTCGCATTCCGGACTCCGCGTTGGCCCGGGCCGGAGGACCGGCCCGGGCCAACGCGGAGTTCTAGGGGCTCTCAGCATCGAGCGGTGGGCGGGGGGCGCGAGTCGGCATTCGAGAGGAGTGGATTCGCGTTCGAGGTGGCTGAGGCGGCGTGGGTGGGCTCCTTCGGTCGGGGTGGAGTGGAGGGCCCGACTGGCTCTGGAGCGCGGGGTCGGCTGACGGACGGGGTCTGTGCAAAGGTCCGGTGCGCTTTTTCGTGGAACGGCGTGTCCGGCGGGGGGTCTGGCAGACTCGGGTCCTGCGATGGACGTCTCCCTTCCGACGACCCAGCTGCTCGAGGAGCTCGTGCGCCGTCACCAGCGCAGCGTGCGGAGCTACCTCCTCTATCAGGGGTGTCCGGCGCACCTCGCCGACGACCTGGTGCAGGAGACGTTCCTGTCCTTCCTCGCCGCGCGCTTCGAGCACCGCGCCGAGGCGGCGACGGCTGCCTTCCTGCGCAAAGTCGCGCGGCATCTGTTCCTGAAGGCGATGGAGCGCGAGCGGCGCGCGCCGGCGTTGATGGACGAGGACGCGTCCGAGGTCGCGTGGGTCGCGTTCGAGGGCGAGGACGGCGGGCGCGGCTACGTGCAAGCGATGAAGGACTGCCTCGCGAAGCTGCGCGGGCGCGCGGCCGAGGTCGTCGCGCTCCGCTACGAAAAGGGCCTGCGCCGCACGGCGATCGCCGAAGCGCTCGGCGTGTCCGAGTCGGGCGTCAAGGCGCTCTTGATCCGCGCGCGCTCGCGGCTGCGCGAGTGCGTCGAACGGAGGCTCGCGTGAGCGAAGCCGCAGGCCTCGAGGGCGCGCGCCCCGACCCGCACGACCGCATCGCGGACCACGCGCTGCGCGAAGTGCACGGGCTCCACCGCCATCCCGACCTCACGGCCCGCATCGTCGCCGCGTGGCAGCGCGGCGAGCGCGGGACGGACGTGACGGCGGTGCTCGAGGCCGCGCGTCGCCGCCTCGCCGACGAAGCTGCGCGCCGCGACGTCGAGCTCGAGGCCGAGGACGACGCTCCGCGCCGTCAGGTCCGACCGCGCGTCCTCGCGGCCGCCGCGGGGCTCGTGCTCGCGCTGGGCGCGGCGGCGGCGTGGTGGTGGTCGCACGCGACGCGTGTCGCCCCCATCGCGAGCTCCACGGACGCCCTGCGCGTCTTCCGCCCCGGCGAAGGAGCGGAGCTCGACACGCGCGAGCTCCTCGCCGGCGACGTCGTGCTCACGGGCGCGGGCGAGGTCGCCTGGCTCGACCTCGCGAGCGGCGGGCGGCTCGTGCTCGGTCCGTGCGGCGCGCTCACGACGGCGGAGCAGGACGCCGGCGCGTGGGCGCTCGCCCGCGGACGCGTCGAGGCGCGCGACGTCCCGCGCGCGCTCGTGCTCGACGCGGGCTTCGCTCGGCTCGTGGCGTCGCCGGGGAGCGCGCTCCTGGCCGAGATCGGGGTCGACGACGCCGAGCTCGCCTGCTCCGAGGTACACGGTCCCGCGGCGCTGCGCGAGCTCCTCGCGCGGCTCCCTCAGGCGCCGCGCACGCTGCACATCGCCGTCGAGCGCGGCGGCGTCGAGCTGGAGCACGACGGTCGGCACGAAACGCTGTCGAGCGGCGACGTGCGCGACGTCGACGGCCCCGCGAACCCGGCCCGACTCGTCACCGACGAGGGCAAAGCGGAGCTGCTCGCGCACCTCGATGCCTTGCGCCGCGGTCCGCGTCTCGAAGCCGCTTGGTGGACCACGTTCGCGCAGCGCGAGCGCGAGCTCGTCACGACCCTCGCGAAGCACCTCGAGAAGAGCCCGCAGTACTGGCCCCTCGCGCGCGCCGAGATCGTGCGCCGCGTGCGCGACGGCGAAGCCAGCTCCGAGTTCGCGCGGCGCGCGGTCGACGTCGCGCTGCTCGCGCCCGAGCGCGAAGGCGTGCCGCTCGTCCGCGCGCTCTGGCTGGCGGACCCGGGCGCGTTCCGCGAGCCCCAGATCGTGACGCTCGCCGAGCGCGGGCTGTTCGAGTTCGAGCGTGAAGCGCTCGCGATGGTCGAGCTCCACGAGCCCGGCGCAGGCCCCGCGCCGCTGTGGGCCGCGGTGTGGCTCGCGAACCAAGGCGACGCGCGCGCGCGCGGACTGCTCGCCCGCGCGCTCGAGGCGCCGGAGAAGAAGGCGATGACGCCCTACGACTTCGACGCGCTCGCGCTCGCGGCGTTCACGCTCGATCGCGCGGGCGACGGGCGCGCGTGGCTCCGCGGACAGGACCTGCTCCAGCCGGAGATCGAACGCGCGCTGGCGAACGGGATGGGCCCGTCGGCCGTCGCGATGGCGCTCGAGCTCCGCTTCCTGAACGAGGGACGGCGCAAGGGCGAGCTCGTGACGCCCACGCGGCTCCTGTACGAGCTCGGGCCGTACATCGAAGCACACCGCGCCGAGATCGCGGACGACGAAGCGCTGTCGAGGCTCCTGGACGAGCTGCGGCGATGAAGCGCTCCGCACGAGTTGGCCTCGCGGCGATCGCCGCGGTGTTCCTCGCCGCGAGAGCGCGCGCAGCTGGCGACGTCGCGGCGACGAGCGATGCGCCTACGAGCGTGGCGGCGGCGAGCGATGCGCCGACGAGCGATGCGGCAGCGGGCGATGCGGCAGCGAGCGATGCGCCGACGAGCGATGCGGAGGCGAACGACGCGCCGACGAGCGACGCGGGGGCGGGCCGCGAACCGGCGCCGATCGACCTGGCGGCGCCGCCGGACGCGCACGACGAGCCGCAGACCGATCGAACGGAATCGATCGAGCGGGCCTCGAAGGCCGAAGCCGCGGCGCGCGCGCGCGCCGCATCCGAAGCCCGTGCACGCGAACGCATCGCGCGGGCTGGCGCCGACCTGGAGCGCCTCGCCGAGCTCGCGCGCGCGTGGAGCTCCGCGGGCGACGAGCGCGCGGCCGTCGAGGCGTGGACGCGCGTGCTCGCGCTCGCACCCGACGACGCGGCGGCGCACGCGGGCCTGCGTCACTTGCGCTACGGCGACCGCTGGTTCGCGACGCGCGTGGAGCTGCAGCGTTTCCAGCGCGCGGAGGACGAGACGATGCTGCGCGAACGGGGGCTCGTGCGCTGGCGCGCGCGGTGGGTGCTCCCCCACGAGCGCGACTGGCTCGCCGCGGGCTGCGAGCAGGAGCCGGACGGCCGCTGGACGGCGCCGTACACCCGCGAGCGTCGCGCACGCGAGCGCGAGCTCGCATCGAAGGGCTGGACGCGACAGGACCTCGAGTGGATCCCGCCGAACGAGCGCACGCTCGCGGAGCGCGGCCTGTGGAAGTGCGGGGACACGTGGCTCGACGCCGCAGAGGCCGACGCGTGGCACGCGCGGCTCGAGCATCCCTGGCGTGTTTCCGGCGAGCACTTCGTCCTCGCCGCGACGAACGCGCGCGCGGAGCTCGACCTCCTCGTGCGTGCCGCGGACTCGACCTGGGACGAACTCGTGCGGATCTTCGGCGTCGCGCCGGGCGCCGAGCCGTGCTCGCTCGATCTCCTCGGACCGAAGGAGGACCGCCCCATCGTGCTCTGCCTGCGCTCGCTCGCGCAGTACAACGAGTTCGCGGGCGGCGATCCGACGTCGGGGCGTCCGCTGCCCGAACTCGAGGGCTTCTCCTCGTTGCACTACGCGTTCTTCGCGGAGGCGTGGTTCGACTTCACGCAGGAGCCGCCGCTGCACCGAGGCGCCGGCGTCGCGTTCTCCGAGCCGACCGATCCGGTGCTGGCGCCGTACGGGACGTTCTCCGTGCGTCACGCCGCGGCGCAGTCGTTCGTCGAGGCGATCGATCCGTCGTGGCGCGCGCTCTCGTCGGTGCCCACGCAGGGGCTCGTCGCCAACGCGTTCTGGAGCGAGAAGCGGATCCCGCGCTGGCTGCGCTACGGCGCCGCGAGCTACGTCGAGCGCTTCTTCGTCGATCGCGCCGCGCAGGCGGGCACCGACCCGCTCGCCGTGCGCGCGTGGGGGCTCACGAACCTGCGGCAGAGCGGCGGTCTGCGCTCCTTCTCGGACGTCTTCGCGTTCGCGCTCTCGACGAGCGACATCGCGGGCTCCGTCCAACGCATGCACGAGGCGGGCGTGCTCGTCGCCTACGCCCTCGACGGCGGCGACGAACGCGTCAGCGCGGCGCTGGTCGAGTTCCAGGAGGCGCTGCGCCGGCACGCGGGGGCCGCGGAGGCCGCACGCGCGCGCTCGAACGCGCCCTGCTCGACGCCGAGGACCGCGTCCGCGCGTTCGCGGGCCTTTGACGGAGCCGGGGTCCTGGCGACGGCGCGCGATCGCGCGCTAGGATCGTCGCGCCATGGTCGAGACGCTGACGGAGACGGTGCCCGAGACGGACACGTCCTCGAAGACGGAGCTCGCGCCGCGCTGGAAGGTGATCCTCCACAACGACGAGATCACGACGTTCGAGTTCGTGACCGAGCTGCTCGTGACGCTGTTCCAGAAGAACCGCGACGAGGCCGTCAAGCTCACCTACGAAGTGCACTACTCGGGCTCCGCCGTCGTCGAGATCACGTCGCGCGAGAAAGCGGAGCTGCGCGTGCAGCAGGTGAAGAGCGTCGCACGGCCGCGCGGCTATCCGCTGACCGCGACGACCGAGCTCGCGTAGCACGCGGCGCGCTCGGCCATCGAGCCGGACGACGTCGGAAGGTCTTTCCCGGTCGGCGCGCCGGCGCGCACGGAAGCGGCTTCCGGCGCGCACTCGACGCGGACGAAGGCCGCGTCGTCGACGAGCGCCTCGACCGCACGTGCATGGAACGTGGGATAGCTTTCGGTGATGGAAGCGCTCCCGACAGCCCGACGCGCGGGCGTGGGGACGTTCCGCCACGACGCGCAGGTCTCCTGATCGCGACGCTCCACCGCGGGGCTCGCAGCAGGAAGCGAGGGCGCTCCATCGATCCGCACCCGACGAGGAAGGGTTCGTTCCCGGACGCCGTGACGAACCACCCAGCACCTCCTTTCTCCTTCGTTCGAGGAATCGACATGCACGTTCGCTCTTGGAGCCGACCGCTCCTGGCGGGGCTCGCACCGCTCGCATTGATCACCGCTCCCGCGCTCGCCGGCCGACGCATCGACCACTACGTCGGTGTCGCGCCCAAGGCGGATCCCGCCTACGCCACGCTCCCGGGCGATCGCGCCTTCGTGCTGCCCGGACTCGGAGACGACTTCGTCTTCCTGACCGGCGGGCAGTTCCAGGAGCTCGCGAACGGACAAGGGCGCCTGATCGGCGTCCTCGGTCGCATCGCCGATCCGAACAAGCGCTTCCTCGCGGACCTCACGTTCAACAACCGCGTCGATCCGGGCCAGCCGGCGTACCCGCCGCCTTCGTGCCCGACGCTCGAGCTCGCTCCGCAGGCCTACGCCGCGAACGGCGGCGTCGTCGACCCGAACGCGTGGCACTACTGGCTCAATCTCACGGGCACGTTGACGGGCCTCGGCGACTACCGCGGCGCCAAGCTGAACGTGAACGAGCGCGGTCCCGCGTTCCAATGCGGCCAAGGCGCGAACGGACGCAGCCTCCGCACCGGCGCGTCGGGCCAGCTGCGCACGACCGTCGTGACGCAGCCGATCCTCGGCCCGGTGCTCCCCGTCAACGTCGACGGCGAGTCGCACCTCGACCTGGCGCCGAAGTTCGTGCTGAAGGCCGAGGAGGCCGTCGCCGATCCGAGCGTCGCGCAGTTCTTCTCGAGCCACGCGTTCTACCTGAGCGTGCTCGGTGACGACTGGAACTTCGTCGCGGGCGGCGAGCTCGAAGAGACGCTGGACGGCACGGGCCGCATGACGGGCGTGATCGCGCGCCTGTCGCACCCGAACCAGCGCTTCTTCGTCGACGTCGCTTTCGCGAACCGCACGAACCCGGGCGAAGCGGGGCACGCGCCCGCGGGCAGTCCGAAGCTCGAGCTGCAGGCCTCGGCCTACGTCGCGGGCAACGGCCCGGTCGACCCGAACCACTGGTACTACTACGAGGTGTTCGGCGGCACGCTGACGGGCCTCAACGACCTCGCTGGCGTCGAGTACGCGATGACGCGCCGCGGTCCCGCCTTCCAGGTCGGCGTCGGCGCGAACGGCAAGAACCTCGCTTGGGGCGGCTCCGGCTGGCTCGACCTCGTCCAGCTCGCCGCGCCGCAGAACACGAACTTCCCGCAGACGCTCGTCGGCGACATCAACGTCGACTTCCTGAACGAGGAGAACGAATGCGCAGCGAAGGCGGACGCGCTCGTCGGCGTCGGCCAGCTCGGCGGCCACGCGATGTACCTGAACGGCGTCGGGGACGACTTCGTCTTCCAGCCCGGCGGCCAGTTCAACGAGTTCGCGGACGGCACCGCGACGCTGCAGGGCGTGCTCGCCCGCACGACGGATCCGTCGCAGCGCTTCCTCGTGAGCGCGACGTTCACCGGTCGCCTCGACCCCGCCGACGCCACGTATCCGCCCGCGGGCAGCCCGAAGCTCGAGCTCGTCCCGAGCGCCTACGTCAGCAACGGCGGCGCGCCGGTCGACACGAACACGTGGCACTACTACCAGACGACGAGCGGCACGCTGCTCGGACAGGCCGCGTTCCAGGGAGCCTTCGTCACGTTCGACCGCATGGGGCCCGCGTTCCAGGTCGGCCTCGGCGCGAATGGCAAGAACCTGAACTACGGCGGCTCGGGCTGGCTCAACCTCTACCTGCAGTCGCAGCCCTCGAACGGTCCGCAGCTCCCGAACGCCTTCATCGGCGACTTCAACTTCGACTTCGGCGACAACTGCCCGAACTGCGCGAACCGCGCCCGCAACGACGCGAACGCGACGTACACGGCCGGCAGCCACGCGTTCTACCTGCCTGGGATCGGCTCGAACATGATCCTCGCGCCGGGCTCCAAGTTCGAAGAGTTCGACGACGGCACGGCGCGCCTCACGGGCACGATCTACCGCGAGCGCGTCGCGAACACGCGCTTCCTCGTGGACGTGTGGTTCTCGGGTCGCGTCAGCCCCGGCGAGCTCGGCTTCGCTCCGAGCGGCAGCCCGAAGAAGGAGCTCTGGGACTGGATGTACGTCGAGAACGGTGGTGTCGTGGACACGAACACGTGGCACTACTACCTGCACACGGACGGCGTGCTCACGGGCCAGAACACGATGGCCGGCGCGGTGCTCCAGTTCACCCGCATGGGTCCGGCGTTCCAGGTCGGACTCGGCGCGAACGGCAAGAACATCGGCTTCGGCGCCTCCGGGTGGCTGAACGTGCAGACCCTCGCGCAGCCCACGAACTTCCCGAACCTGCCGAGCACGTTGATCGGCGACATCAACGTCAACCTGACCGACGGATGCCCGTGATCCCGGCGTAGGACGGACGCCGGACCTCACGGTCCCCCCGGGAGCCGCACTTGGAACGTGCGGCTCCTTTCTTTTCCGCGGCGCGCGCGAGCGACGAGCGCGCCGCTAGACTGCGCGCCGCATGCTCCGCCCCCTCGCACTTGTCGTCGTGCTCGTGTCTCTCTCCGCGTGCCGCACCGTCGGATGGGACGGGACGATCTGGCAGAAGGGCACGATGCGCGAGGTCATGCGCGACGGCCGCACGGAGGAGCGCGCGCGCGTCGTCGAGGCCGCGCGCGGGCCCGACGTCGTCGGCATCGGCGCGCTGACGGGCCTCGCGGGCGAGATCTCGATCGTCGACGGCGCCGTGTGGATCACGCGCTCGCTCACCGGGCGCCGACTCGCCACGACGCAGGGCGCAGCGGCGGAGGAGGGCGCGACGCTGCTCGTGACCGCGAGCGTGCCGGAGTGGGTCGAGCTCCCGATCGACCGCGAGATCGACCTGGAGGACGTGCCCGCGTGGGCCGGCTTTCCGAACCGAGACTGGACCGTCGCTCCCTTCGTCGTGCGCGGACACCTGCTCGGGCTCGAGGCGCACGTGCTCAACGGCGCGTGCCCCTACCGCGAGCCGATCCCGACCGGCAAGGAGCCGGTACGGCGCAGCGCCGCGACGACGTTCGGCACGCTAGTCGGCTTCTGGGCCCGCGACGGCGCGGGCACGCTCACGCACGCGGATCAGACCGTCCACGCCCACGTGATCGTGCGCGGTGACGAGACGTGGACCGGACACGTCGACCGCGTGCGCATCGGCGCGGGCTCGATCGTGCGCGTGCCGCGCGACCGCGAGCACCTGAACCGGACGAACTCGGTCACGCGGGCGTACTGAGCGCGCCGAGCCCGCGACACGCGGGCGGCGAGGCCGTGGCAAGGCGCGCGCTCCTCCGCTACCCGCGAGCGCGCCCTACGGCCTTCGACCCGGTGCTCCTGGCTGCGCGCCGGACGATCGTGGTCGGGGAGGCGCGTCATGAAGCTCCGCTGGCATTCCTTCGTCCTCGGCACGGTCCTCGCCGCCCTCGTGATCCAGCTCGTGCCCTACGGACGAAACCACGCGAACCCGCCGATCGTCACGGAGCCCCTGTGGGACGCGCCGCGCACGCGCGAGCTCGCGCGCGAGGCGTGCTTCGACTGCCACAGCAACGAGACGCGCTGGCCGTGGTACGCGTCCATCGCTCCCTTCTCGTGGAAGGTGCAGCGCGACGTCGAGCGCGGACGCGCCGTGCTCAACTTCTCCGAGTGGCACCGTCCGAACACGAGCTCCGGCAAGGCGATCGACGATGTCCAAGGCAACGCGATGCCGCCGCGCTCCTATCGCGACCTGCACGAGACCTCGGGCCTCGACGCGGAAGAAAAGCGAGCGCTGTCGGAGGGCCTCGAGCGCACGCTCATGCGCCCGGATGACTCGCGCGGGTGACCGAAGGTCGCGACGTCGGCGGCTCGACCGGCGTGAGGATCGCACGCGCACCGACGGTTCGCGCTCGACGGAGGGGCAGCGCTCGCGCTCTCGTCCGCGCGCTCCCGCGGCTAGGACGCGCGCTTCTCGCGATCCGCGTCGTCGCCGAGCACGCGCTTCAGCTTGTCGCCGAGGCGCGTCGCGAGGCCGTGCTCGCCGTCGCCGCGCGCGAGCTCGCGGAAGCTGAGCAGGTTCTCCGCCTCGTCCGCCAGGATGCGCCGGCCGTCCTCGTGGAGGAGCGAAAGGGACATCCGCTCGTGCTCGGGGTCGAGGTCGAGCACGCGCACGGACACCGTGGCGCCGGGCGCGACGACCGCGCGCAACGCCTGCCCCGGCGCGAGGCCCGCGTGCGCGAGCGGCAGGAGGCCCTCGACGCCGTCGCGCACCGCGACGAACGCGCCGAACTCGACGAGACGCGTCACGCGGCCCGTTACGATCTGGCCCGCGTACATCGCGCTCTCGACGAAGCTCCACGGGCTCTGCTGCATCTGCTTCAAGCCGAGGCCGATGCGCTTCCCGCCCTGTTTGATGTGGAGCACGCGCAGGTCGAGGATCTGCCCGAGCTGGACGACGCTCGCCGCGTCCTCGACGCGCTCGTGCGCGAGGTTCGAGACGTGGACGAGGCCCGTGAGCCCCTTCCCGAACGCCACGAACACGCCGTACGGCTCGATGCGCGTGACACGACCCTGCACGACGTCGCCGGGCTTCACGGCGCCGACGAGGCGCTGATGCTCGCTCGTGCGCTCACGCTGCAGGACGAGCTTGCGCGAGACGACGACGCGCTGGCGCTGCGCGTCGACCTCGATCACCTCGCACGCGAAGTTCTTGCCGACGAGCACCTGCACGTCGTCCGTGCGCTCGAGGCCCGTGTGCGACTTGGGCAGGAACGCGTGGAGCGGGCCGAGCTTGACCTCGAGCCCTCCGTGCGCGACGCGCACGACGTGCGCCTGCACGACGGAGCCGACCTCCATCTGCTCCCACGTCACGAGCGCCTTCTGCTGCGCGAGCTGGAGCGCCCACAGGCCTTCTTCCTGGCCGCGCAGCGTGAACTCGAACACGTCGCCGACCGAGGGCTTCGTCTCGAAGGCCTTGACGTCGATCACGCCCTGCATGCGCGGGCCGAGCTCGACGAACGCGTCGCGCCCGTAGACGCCGACGATCGTTCCCTTCCACACCTTCAGCGTGTGCGCGCCGTGATGTGGGCCGGAGGTCTCCGCTGGACCGGAAGGAAACGCAGGTTCGTCGGAACCACGGTGGGGCCGGGGACGCAGGTCCATGGGGTGTTCCTCCGAGTCGAAGCATAGCTCGCTCGGAGGGGGTTGGAAGGACGAGGATGGCTTCCCTCCGGACGCCCGATCCGCTCGCGACGCTCGGCGCGCGCAGGCGGCGTGAGCGCGAGCGGCGACGGACGGGACTCGAGCCGCGCGCCCTTCCATCGTTGCCCGCTCAACGTGCTCTTCGTCACGCGGGGGCGAGCGGAACACGCGCGAGCAGCTCGATTCGATCCGGCCCGACGTCGAGGAGCTCGAGCTCCTCCACGTGTCCGCGCACTCGAGGACGCATCGCCATGAGCTCGCGCGCGAGCTCGACGCAGTCCGCGAACTCGGTCTTCGCGGCGACGGTGACGTGCGGCACGTAGGGCGGCTCCGCGCGGAGGTGGGCGCGGAACGCACCGCGATAGAAGCGATCGTGGAGCGCCTCGAACTCCTTGCGACCGAGCTCGGGGAGCCAGAAGACGTGTCCGCCGCTCGTGCCGGGTTCGCGCACGGGTTCGAAGCGATCGAACGCGCACTCGAAGCGAGGGGAGACCTGCGCTGCACTCGCGAGTTCCGACAACCCGAACCCGAGCTCCACCCGCGCCGGAAAGGCGAGGGTCACGTGCAGCCCGATGCGCGCGGACTGCGGGTCGTGCTCGCGGCGGATCGACTCGATCCACGCGCGGTCGGACTCCGCCAGCACCGGCCGTGCGGTGATCGCGAGCAGCGGGGAGGAGCTCATCCGCCGACGCGCTCCAGCCGGAGGTCCCCTCCGAGCGCGCGGAAGTGCGGGAGCTCGCGCAGGAGCGGGCGGAGGTCGTGCGTGGCCATCGAAGCGCCAGGATCACGCGCGCGGCGAGCGAATGCAGCTCTCGCGACGGAAATCACCCCTTCACGAGAGCGTCGGGGCCGTATCCCCTACGGCGCAGGCCCGCCCCGCCCCGACTACGCACGTCACCCCGCTGGAGCACCCCGACGTGCGCATGGCCGAACTGCGCAGAGCGTGCGATTCCTTGGAGAGTACGAGCGAGCGAAGGACTCGCTCCTGGAACACCGACCCCGAACGCACGGATCTCCCATGAACACGGCCTCGATCGCAGCTCGCGCCCACGCCCCCTCCAGCCTCCGCGCCCAGACGGCCTCCGTCCGCAATTGGCTCATCTCGACGCGGTGCGCGATCCTCGCGTGCGCGGCGCTGTGGC
Source organism: Planctomycetota bacterium (assembly GCA_016714045.1). Classification (GTDB taxonomy): domain Bacteria; phylum Planctomycetota; class UBA1135; order UBA1135; genus JADJNY01. The sequence continues at coordinate 20,109 of JADJNY010000009.1, forward strand.
TCGCCTACGGGTTCCAGATCGCGGCCGACGTCGGCCCGTACCACCTGTTCGAGGTCGTCTTCTTCACGGGCGCGGTCGTCCTCGCGACGGGCGTGGCGTGGTCGTACTCCTTCTTCGGCGCCGTCGTGTTCGCGACCGCCGCGGTCGCCGCGGGCACGTTCCTCGACGCGACGCCCGACAACGTCTGGCTGGCAGCGCCGGCCTTCGTCGTCGCCTGCTTGCTCCTCCACCGCTGGAAGGTGGAGCGCACGGCCACGGAAAGCTGACCGTCGCGAGCAGCGGCACGACAAGACGCCCGGGGCGCGTGAGCGGCCCGGGCGCGTTCGTTTCCGGGGAGCGCGGGAGCGGTTGGAACGTTCGACGGAGCGCCGCGCGCGCGAGACGCGAGCGCCGCGCGTCCGCCCCACCGCCGGCTTTCCCTCAAGTGTCCGCCGTACCAGGACGATGGTACGGGCATGGCCGAGCTCGACTGGACCGTCGACCCGCACGCGGACGCAGCGCCGTCGAAGCAGCTCGTGCTGCGCGCGCTCGACGCGCTCGCGTCAGGGGAGCTAGCCGCCGGCGCGCAGCTCCCCTCCGTGCGCCAGCTCGCCGCGCGCGCGCTCGTGAACCACAACACGGCGGCGCGCGCCTACCGCGACCTCGAGCAGCTCGGCGTCGTACGCGGCCAGAACGGCCTCGGCGTGTTCGCCACGGAGGACGCGCCGCGCCTCGCGCGCGAGCTGCGCCGGCGCTCCACGCTCGACGCGTTCCGGGGCGCCGCGAAGGACGCGCTGCGCGCCGGACATCCGCTCAACGGGCTCGTCACCGAGCTCTCGAACCTCGCATCCAAGACCGCGAGCCCGAGGAAGACCGCATGAACTCCGTCGCCACCCTGCACCACGTCACGAAGCGCTTCGGCGTGCACCCCGTCCTCGACGGCGTCGACCTCGAGCTCCCCGCGGGCACGATCACCGTACTGCTCGGCGCGAACGGCGCGGGGAAGAGCACGCTCTTGCGCCTCTTGCTCGGGCTCGAGCGCGCGGACGCGGGCGAGCTGCGCGTCGCGGGCCTCGATCCGTTCCACGCGGCGGGCGAGGTGCGCCGGCGCATCGGCTACGTGCCGGATCAGCCCGACGTGTACGACTGGATGAGCCCGAAGGAGCTCTACGGGTTCCTCGCGCCGCAGTACCCGCGCTGGAGCCGCGAGCTCGAGGAGCGCCTCGTCGCGCGCCTCGGCGTGCCGCGCACGACGCGCTTCGCGGCCTTGTCGCGCGGCGAGGCGGCGAAGGCGATGCTCGTCGCCGCGCTCGCGCCGCAGCCGGACCTGTACCTCTTCGACGAGGCGTTCGGCGGGCTCGATCCGCTCGTGCGCGACGAAGTGCTCGGCGCGCTCCTCGAGGAGGCGGAGCTCGCGCACCGCGCCGCGCTCGTCGTGACGCACGAACTCGACGTCGCCGCGCGCCTCGCGGATCGCGTCGCAGTGCTGAACGAAGGCCGCATCGCGGTGTGCGCGGACTTGGACGAGCTCACGGGCGGCGCCGAATCGGGCGCGTTGCCGCGGCGGTTGAAGGAGCTCCTCGGCGACGTCGTGCTCGAAGGGAGCGCCGTCGCGTGATCCACCTGCGCCTCGAAACACCGAGCGGCGAGTACGTGCCGAAGCCGGACGTGCTCGCCCCCGTGGCCGCCTACGGACTCGAGCGCAGGCCGCGCGCTCGACGCGGCCTCTAGACTGCGGAGAGTCCCCCACTCTCTCTTCATGGCCCACGCACCCGCTCCCGCGCTCGATCCCCGCATCACGAACTACATCGAGCGCGTCCGCGCCTCCTGTCGCGGCGGGCCCGTGACGCGCGCGCGACTCGACGAGTTGCGCGCGCACGCGGCGGAGCTCGTCTCGAAGCCGCTCGTGCTGCCGCCCTCGCGCAAGGTGATCCCGGCGAAGGGCTACGGCCGCAACCTGCTCCATCGCGACGAGGAGCACGGCTTCGTCGTGCTCGCGATGGTCTGGCCCGGCGGAATCGGCGGGCACCCGCACGACCACCAGACCTGGGGCGTCGTCGCGATCGCGGAGGGCGAGATCGAGGTCGTCGACTACGCGGAGACCGTGCTCGACGATCACGGCGCACGCGTGAAGCTCGCGCAGCGCGCGCGCGTCGTCGGCGGTCCTGGCGCGACGGCGATCGTGCTGCCGCCCGACGACGACGTCCACCGCGTCACGAACGCGCACGCGACACTACCAGCGCTCTCGATCCACACGTACGGCCGCCACATCGACCGCTGCCGCGTGTTCGAGCTCGACCCGCGCACGAGCGAAGCGCGCGTGAGCTGGGCCGTGCCCGAGTACCACAGCGTGCCGTAGCGCGCGCCGTCGCGCGTCGGCCCCGCCGTTCGCGAACCGCCCCGCGTCGTGCGCGCATGGCACCACGCTTCACGGGCGCGCCATCTGCGTGTCCTGTGCGCGTCGTGCCGCGCGTCACTTCCGCTTCGTGTCGCCCGCGAGGTACGCGAACCCGGCACGCATCAGCCCGTACACGTCGCCGCGCCAGCCGTGGCCGCCTTCGTACGTCGCGTAGCCGACCTCCGCGCCCTTCGCCTTCAGCTCGTCGCGCGCCGTCTCGGCCATCTTGATCGGGATGAAGTCCTCGGGCGAGTGGAGCACGTAGAAGCGCTTCCCCTTGGCGCCCTTCAGGTCCGGCAAGAGGTCGGGCTGTACACGGACATCGCGACGAACGTCCCCGTCACCGGCGACTTCTCCTGCAGCGCGAGCGTGTACGCGAGCGAGCCGCTCGACGACCACGCGAGCGTGTAGAGGAACTTCGGGTCGAGCTTGCAGCGCTTCCCGACGTCCGCGACGGCCGCGGCGAAGAGCTCCTCGCACGCGAACGCCATCTTCGGGTACGGGTTCTTCTTCGTCGGCCACACGTTCTTCTCCGCCTGCGCGTCGTCCCACTTCGGCGCGACGAGTTGCAGGACGAGCCAGCCCTCGTCGAGCGCGTTCTCGCGGATGCGGCCGACGAACGGCGCGAAGTCCGCGCCACCGTCGCCGCCCGGCATCACGACCAGCAACTTCCACCCGCTCGCGGGCGCCTTCGCGTCCTTCGCGAGGCCGTGCAGGAGGTAGCGCTTGTGCTCGTCGCCGCCGAGCTTCACGTCGAGCGGCGCACTCTCGGCGGCGACCGCCGCGGACTTGGACTTCTCGTCGCCGAGAACGAGCGATGCGAGCGAAACGCGCGGCGCGAGCGACGCCGCGAACACGAACGCGAGGAGCGTGAGCATGAGGACCTCCGGGCGCGACCGCTCTCGGCAGCCGGCGTGCGCGCAGCATGCCTCCCCGGGCGCCATCGCGCCAGATCCGCCGCTCGCGGGACCTGAACCCGGCGCGTCAATCGAACGAGAACTTGGGATCGAGGAGCTTCCGGAGCGCGCGCCACCCGAGCTCCTTCTCGTGCGCGTTGACCTCTCCGGCGAGCCCGTGCGTCGAGCGCGCGTAGAGCATCATCTCGAAGTCCTGCACGTTCGCCTTCTGGAGCTCCCACGCGAGCTGGACCGCGTTCTGCACGTGCACGTTGTCGTCCATCGTGCCGTGCACCATCACGAGGTGGCCGTGGAGGTCCTTCGCGTTCTTGATCACGCTCGTCTCGTCGTAGCCCGCCTTGTTCTCCTGCGGCGTGCGCATGTAGCGCTCGGTGTAGATCGTGTCGTAGAGCCGCCAGTCGTACACGCCGGCTCCCGCGAGCCCGAGCGCGAACTTCTTCGAGTGCGTCAGCGCGTACGCCGCCATGAACCCGCCGTAGCTCCACCCTTGGATCGCGACGCGCTTGGGATCGCCGCCGTGCTTCGCGCACACCCAGTCGACGGCGTCCTCGAGGTCCGCGAGCTCCTGCATCCCGAGCTGCCGATAGCACGTGCCCGACTCCGCGCGGCCGATGCCGCCCGCGCTGCGCACGTTGAGCTGGAGCACGATGAAGCCCTGCTGGCACAGGAACTGGTGGTAGGTCGAGTGCCCCCAGCTGTCGCGCACCGTCGGCGAGTCGGGGCCGGAGTACGTCGGCAGGAACACGGGGTAGCGCTTCGACGCGTCGAACTCCGTCGGCAGCATCAAGCTGCCGTCGAGCACGAACCCGTCGCGCGCCGGGATCGCGACGCGTTGCTTCTCCGCGAACGCAAACTTCGCTGCGTCGCCCTTGCCGGACTTCCACAGCTCGCGCAGCACCTTCCCGTCGTCGCCGGAGCACACGCGCGCGACGGGCGGTTGGCTCATCGACGACCAGCGGTCGAGGAACAGGCTCGCGTCGTCGTTGAACTCGACCGCGTGCGTGCCCGCGCCCTGCGTCAGGCGCACTTGGCCTTTGCCGTCGAGCCCGACGCGGTACACGTTGCGCTCGACGGCGCCGTCGAGCGACGCTTCGAACCAAAGGAGCGCGCGTTCCTCGTCGAGGCGCTCGATGCCGCGCACCTGGCCCTTGCCCGACGTCACGGCGTTCACGAGCTTGCCCTTCGCGTCGTAACGGTAGAGGTGCGCGTACCCCGAGCGCGCGCTCTGCCACAGGAACGAGCCGTCCTTCAACCAACGCGGCGCCTCCGGGCGATCGACCCACGTGTCGGAGGTCTCCTCGATCCACACGGAGCCCTTCCCCGTCTTCGGATCGACCGCGAGCAGCTTCGCCCACGTCTGGATGCGGTCCTGCAACGTGACGAGCAGCGTCGCACCGTCCGGCGTCCAATCGACGCGCACGACGAGCAGGTCCTTCGGGTACGCGGAGAGGTCGACGTGCACGACCTTCTGCGTCTTCGCGTCGGCGACGGAGAGCGTCGCGATCGGGTTGGGGTCGCCGGCCTTCGGGTAGTTCGCGACCTCGACCTCGACGGAGCGTTCCTCGTCGAGGAAGCCTCTCGGCACGTGGTTCACGAGCGTGTAGTCCTTCACCGGCGACTCGTCGAGCGACAGGAACGCGACGAAGGCGCCCTTCGCGCTCCACCAATGCCCTTGGAAGTCGCCGCGACCGTAGAGCTCCTCCTGGTAGACCCAGTCGAGGTAGCCGTGGAAGCGCTCGGAACCGCCGTCGGTCGTGACGCGCCACTCCTTCTTCGCGGCGACGTCGAACACGACGAGGTCGTTCGCGCGCACGAACGAGACGTACGCGCCGTCGGAGCTCGCGTGCGCCTCGCGCGCATCACCGACCTCGGCGAGCACCTCGGTCTTCGGCTTCGTCTTCCCGTCCGTCGCGGGCGTCAACGAGAGCTTCCGTCGCGGATCGACGCGCGCGCGGTCGCAGGCTTGCCGGGCGCGGCGTCGTCCTTCGGCTTCTTCTGCGCCTCGGACTCGTCACCCGTGCGCGGGTCGACCCACTTCGCGGGCTCGCCCGCGACCTCGACGTGCTTCCCGTCCCAGGCCCAGCGTGTCGCGGGTGCACCGGACGTCCAATTGCCCGTGCGATTCGCGACGTCCTCGTACGTGAGGCGCTGCGGCGTCTGCGAGAGAGGAGCGAGCGAGATGGCGGCGAAAGTGAAGAGGACGTCGAGCATGGTGCGCTCAAGCTACCGATGGGGCGCTGGGCGCGAAACGCCCGGCGCGCGCTCGGCCTGCAATGGATGGGTTCGCGACGGAGGATCGGCGTGCACCCGACGCGCCCTCGAGCGACGACCGGGGAGCTCGCGGTTCACGCGGCGTCCGCGCGCGCTCGTTCGAAGCCCCAGGTGGCGCGCGGCGCGCGCGAGCTACGGCTCCCGCGCTCGCGGTGCGAGTCAGGGCTTTCGCGCTCGCGCTGCGAGCTTTGGCTCCCGTACTCGCGGTGCGAGCTACGGCCCCAGCGCTCGCGGTGCGAGCTACGGCTCCTGCGCTCGCGGTGCGAGTCAGGGCTTTCGCGCTCGCGGTGGGAGCTTCGGCTCCCGCGCTCGCGGTGCTTGCCCGTCAGGCGTCCTGGCCGTGGCACTTCTTGAACTTCTTGCCGCTGCCGCAGGAGCACGGGTCGTTGCGACCGAGCTTCGACGCGCCGTGCACGAACGGGTCCTTCTTCGCGGTCGCCGTCGGCGCGTTCGCACCGCGGCGAACGATCGAGAGGAACTCGTCGATGGCGGCGGGGAGCGCCTGCTCGACCTCGAAGCGCTGCATCATCACGCTGCTGGCCGCGACCTGCGCGATGAACGCCTCGGCGATCGCGGGCACGTGCTCCGCGAGCGGGTCCTTGCGCGCGAAGCGTCCGGGAAGGAGCTGCGTGAAGAGCGTCCGCACGTCCTCCGCGTCGAGGAAGCGCGGCTCCTTGCCGAGACCCTCCCAGCACAGCTCGAAGAGGTGCTCGGCGATGCGCCGCGCGTCCGCGGCCGGAACGCGCGACGAGCGCGCGAACGTGGAGTCGCAGAAATCGGCGAGGGCGAGGGCGACGTTCTTTTTCGACATGGCGGTCGGCGTGCACAGTCCGCCGCGCAGGACGGCTCCGACGCATGGCGGGCGCCCGGAACGCTCCTGCGTTCGCGGCGCCCGCGCGAATGGGTCGCGGCGAACGAGAGGTGGATTGAACTCCCCACGAAGGGGGCTGCGCAACGCGCAGTCCGTGAAAAGGCGGGTGGACCAGGCACGGGGTTTCGATCGGTCAGCAGGCTCGCGCGAGGTCCGGAATGCGGAGCGTACGGATCGTCGTCGGGCTGAGCGTCCTCGTTTCCGCGTGGACGAAGGCTCCGCCGCGGGACACACGAGAGCACGCTACGCGCTCCGCCGACCGACGACTTGGACGCGCGAGCTCGACCCCACCGCGGTGCCCTTCGCTCTCGACCACGGCGCTCGAGCCTGCGGCCCGAAGCGATCCCGGCCGCGAGCCATCGAGATCCACCACGAGTCGTCGCTCCCGACGCGGAGTAGCGCACGGAAGCGGTTCGAGCGGCGGCGATTCTCCGGGCGCCATCGACCCTCGATGAAGGCAGACGCTATCGTCTCCCCCATGTCCCCGGACCGAAGTAGAAGGCTCGAGTGGTGGCTCACGCGAGTCGGTCTACCCGCCGTGGGGCTCGCCCTCATCGCCATCCTGATCGGTCGCTCGGCCTACGACCGTGCGTCGCTCGAACCCTTCTACGATGCCGAGGCCGGCGCGTTCCCGCTCCGACGCGACGGGCTCTTCGGGGGTGTTCTCCACCACGGAGGCCGGTCGGTTGTCGTGGGTTGCACGGCGGTCCTCGTCCTCGGCGCTGCGCTGGGTTGGCGGAATCCACGGTGGAGTTCGCGCGCGCGTCGCTTCGCCTACCTGGCCGCGTGCTTGCTCGTGACCGTCGCCATCACGGGAGCGTGGAAGAAACTCGCAGACCAGACCACGCCCTGGGACACGCTCGGATTCGGGGGCACGAAGGCTTGGCCGGGATCGGACGGGCGGGCTTCGCTCTGGGACGTCGTCGGTTCGCCGGGAGCGCACGCCTCGTCGGGCTTTGCGTGGGTGTCGCTCTACTTCGTCGGTGCATCGCTCCGATCGCGGCACCGATGGCTGTGGGCGGCTCCGGGACTCTTGCTCGGGTTGCTCTTCGCCTTTGCCCAACACGCGCGGGGTGCACACCAGCCCTCCCACGAACCTTGGTCCATCGCGGTGGCTTGGATCGTGGCCGGTGTGCTCGCGGTCTTGTTCCGCCGGCTCGGCTGGCTCACCTGGAGCGAGTTCGACGCACCTCCTGTCCAACCGGTCGTGACGCGCGAGCGCGCGCTGCCCTGGCTGGTGGGAGCGAGCGTCGCTCTTTGCGGATTGGCCTTCCTCGCGGCCGACCAGTGCACGGAGGTGCTCGGATCGCAGCCCGCGGGACTGCGGACTCCGTTCGAGTACGTGGTGGTGCTCATCACTGCGGCTGGGTTGGGCATCACGGCCGGGCTCCTCACGGACAAGCTCCAATCGCTGCGCGAGCGAGAGGCGTCGCGTCGAGGAGCAGCGCGAGCGCCGCTTGCAGGTTCTGAGTCGGACGGCTGCCGCCGTCCCACACGAGGCGCGTGATCCGCCACGGGCCGTCCGCCTGATCGTGGGCGCGCAGCGCCACGCGTCAGCGAGCCTGCGCGAACCCCGCTGCCACCGAGGCTCGAGTCGAACCTCGAGCGCGCTGCGGCCGACGTTCGAGTCGAACCTCGAGCGCATCGACCGGCGTCGAGGAGTTGGAACACGCGCTCGATCGGACGGCCCCTGGGGTCGAAGCGAGGACCGCCACGAAGCGCCTCGTGCTCGACGTTGCCGGTTTGGATCGGGTGCTCGACGGCGAAAATCCCGTTCCCATGCCGCGCGGGCCATTCGACCCGCCTGCAGCGGGCATCCTCCTCCCGAAGGAGGAGGATGGTCGGGGCGAGAGGATTTGAACCTCCGACCTCTTCCACCCCAAGGAAGCGCGCTAGCCAGGCTGCGCCACGCCCCGACCCGAAGTTGAGGACGAGCCGTTATAGGGAGGGGGCTGCGAATCGTCAATCACGGGCACGCTCCCGCTCGCGATGGAGGCCCGGCCCTTCGACCAACCCGAGCGTTCGTCCGTGCGCGGCGCACGCAGGACTCCGCGCGAAAAGCGGCTGCCACGCGGCCGAAACGCCCTCCACGGGCAACTTACGGCGCGCCGACTTGCCGCGCGCGCCGCGCAGGGAACAATCCGCGCGTGGTCCGTCCCGCTCGCAGCCTGGAACAGCCCGTGCGGCGCATCGTGCGCCGACGCCACCGCACGTGGATGCTCTCGATGACGTTCGCGTCGCTGGGTTGGGCCGCGTGGTGGCTGTTCGCGTTCCTGAAGCACTTCGCTCCGGACCACGCGCCGAGTTCGCACACGGTGCAGTGGATCGGCGTCGGCTTCGCCGTGCCGGGCTTCTTGATCGCGCTGTGGACGATCCGCGCGCGCCTCGCCTGGATCGTCGTGACGCTCGTGCCGCTCGGCGCGAACGCGAGCCTGCTCTCCATGCCGCTCGTCATGAAGACGCTGCGCGTGATCCGCGAGGAACAGGCGCAGCACGAGCGCGCACCGAACACGAGCGTCGAGAGCGCGCCGAACGGCGAGGTTCACGCGGCGGGCTCGCAGCGCTGATCCACACCGCAGCGCTCGCGCGATGCAGGCTCGCAGCGCCGACCCGCACAGCACCGCTCGCGAGCGACACCGACCTGCAGCTCGCTCCCCGCGTCCGCGCGGTCAGGCCGGGAACTTCGGCGCGAGCCAGAGCATCCACGCCCCTGTGATCGCCGTGAGCACCGTGAGCCCGATCACCAAGAACGCCATCCGCCGATGCAACGCCCGCGTCGCCGGCACGAACATCGTCCGGATCCCCGTCACCACCGGCACGAGCAACGCGACCGTGTTCGCCCGCGCGAGCGACAGATGCACCGGCGTGATCCACCCCGCCGCGGCGAGGTCGTAGATCTTCCCTAGCCCGTACGCGTAGTAGATCGTCGCCCCCAACGCCGCGACGGTGAGCACGACGCACGTGAGGTGCAGCGCGCGCCGCGCCTTGAGCCCCGTGACCACGACGACGCCGAGCAGCGCGAGCGTGAGCCCAAAACAGACGACGAAGCCGGTCCCCGGACTCACGATGAAACCGAGCGTCAGCCCGGAGGAACTCGCGAGCCCCGCCCCGGGACTCAACTGAACTCTCCCAACAGCCCATCCATCTCCGCCGTGGGCGCGCGGTTCATCAAGTCGAGCACCGCGCCGCGCGGGTCCTTCCCGTCGAAGAGGATCGCGTGCACCTGCTCCGCGATCGGCATGGACACGTCGCCGAGGTCGGCTTCGGGCCCGAAGAGCGCCTTCGCCGTCCACACACCTTCTGCGACCATCTTCATGCCGGCGAGGACCTCCGAAAGCTGCTTCCCGCGTCCGATCGCCTCGCCGACCGCGCGGTTGCGCGAGTGCTTCGAACAGCACGTCGTGACGAGGTCGCCGAGGCCCGCGAGCCCGAAGAACGTGCGCGGCGACGCGCCGCGCGAGCGTCCGTAGCGCGCGATCTCGACGATGCCGCGCGTCAGGAGCGCGGACTTCGCGTTGTCGCCGAGCTCGAGCCCGTCGCTGATGCCCGCCGCGATCGCGATCACGTTCTTCAGGGCCCCCGCGAGCTCGGCCCCGAGCGGGTCGTCGTGCGTGTAGACGCGGAACGACGGCGAGCTGAACACGGCCTGGACGCGCTGCGCGAGCGCGAGATCGCCGCTCGCCGCGAGCAGCGCGACGGGCTTCTGCAGCGCGACCTCCTCGGCGTGGCTCGGGCCGGTGAGCACGCAAAGCGGCCGATCGCCGAGCACTTCGGCTAGGATCTGGCTCGGCGTCTTGAACGTCTCGATCTCGATGCCCTTCGTCGCGCTGACGATCGGCAGGTTGCCGGGCAGGGCGTCCTCGAACTTGTGTGCGACCCCGCGCAGGTACTGCGTGGGCACGACGCTGACGACGAGCTCCGCGCCCGCGGCCGCGCGGTACGGATCCGCGGTGATCTCGATCTCGGCGGGCAGGCGGACACCGGGGAGGAAGCGCTTGTTCTCGCGCGTGCGCTCGAGCTCGGCGGCGAAGTCCGGGAACGCGCTCCACATGCGCGCGCGCACGCCGTTGCGCGCGAGGTGCAGCGCGATCGTCGTGCCCCAGCTGCCGTCGCCGATGACGAGCACCTGCGTGGAGGCGCGCTCAGGCATGGGGCCTCGCTTCCGGAGCGCCGGAGACCTTCTCACCGCTCTTCGGTTCGGTGCCCGCGAGCATGCGTTGGATGTTCGAGCGATGACGCACGAGGATCAGGAGGGCGAGGAGCGCCGTGCCGAGCACGAACTCGGGCTTGTCGCGGTCGAGGTACCACGCGCTGATGGGCCAGGACAGACTCATCAGGATCGACGAGAGCCCGTTGTAGCGCGTCACCTTGCGCGTCACGAGCCACACGACGCCGCCGATCACGAACACGAGCCAGTCGACGCCGACGATCGCGCCGCAACCGGTCGCGACGGCCTTGCCGCCCTGGAACTTGAGGTAGACCGAATAGCAGTGCCCGAGCACCGCCGCGGTGCCCGTCAGGAGCTGCATCATCGGCACGAGCTCGCGCTCGTGCGCCAACGCGCCGATCAGCACGACGGGCACGAGGCCCTTCGCGAAGTCGCAGAAGAAGACGACGATCGCCCAGCCGCGGCCGAGCGCGCGCCCGGCGTTCGACGCGCCGATGTTGCCGCTGCCGATCGTGCGCAGGTCGATCCCCTTGACCCACTTCGCGAACACGAGCCCGAACGGGATCGAGCCGAGCAGGTAGGCAGCGACGACGACACCCCAGAAGAGGGGCTCGACGAGGACGGCCTGGAGGTGCTGCAGCATGCGGAGGCGCGCTCCTGCGAGCGATTCGGGCCGCCAGCCTAGGCGAACCCCTCCCCCGTCGTCACGTCCCGCGCGCACCCGCAGGGAGCGCAATTCGAATCCGGCGCGGTTCACGGCCGCCGGAGTGCGGGCTCGCGCGGCGAGGGCGCTTCGAGCACGCGACGGCGGAGCTCGCGGACCGCGCCGTCAGGAGACGGGGCGGCCGGTGTCGCGCGGGCGCTCGCCGGAGGCCGCTCGAAGCGCGCGCGGGCGGCTCGTGCCCGTTCGCGCGGCAGGTTTCGGGAGCGGGAGCTCCTACGCCTTCGGCGTGGGTTGCAAAGCACCGCCCTCGCCGTATCCTGTCGCCCCAACTCGCCGCGCGGAGGACCGCGCGCCCGAGCGCGGGGCCCGCGGCCCTGCCGACAACGCTGGACACGCTGCTGGAGCCCCCGCCATGACGTACGTGATCGCCGAGCCGTGCAAGAACACGAAGGACACGGCCTGCGTCGAGGTTTGCCCGGTCGACTGCATCCACCCGACCAAGGACGAACCCGACTTCGCCAAGCACGACATGCTCTACATCAACCCCGACGAGTGCATCGACTGCGGCGCCTGCGCGCCCGAGTGCCCCGTCGACGCGATCTTCGATGAAGCCGAGCTGCCCGAGAAGTGGGCCGCCTACACGAAGCTGAACGCGGACTGGTACACGCAGAACCGCTGACCCGTCGCGGTCCCGCCCGAACACGCCGACCGGCGCACCTCGCGAGAGGCCGCGCCGGTCGGTTCGTTTCGGGAGCGAGCGGGAGGTCGCGCGATCAGCGGAGGTCGAAGTCGTGCGTCCACTCGGCTGCCGCCGTGCCGAGCCCGAGGAGCACCGGCTCGAACGTGTTCCGATCGTCGAGCGACCAGAACCTCACGCGGAGGCGCTCCCCGGGCGCGTGCACGAGCTGGAACCGGCCCTCCGAGTCCGAGCTGGTGCTCGCCGTGCTGAGACGCACGCCGAGCGTCCCGTCCGCGATCACGGTCTCGGCCGTGGCCGTGATCCACACGCGCTCGGAGGGCGCTCCAGCGCGGCGCACCGTGCCGCGCAACGTCACGCCGCGCGCGCCTGGGCCCCGCACGACGAGGTCCACCGGAAGCGCGATCACGAGCTCCGTGCGCGGGAGCGCGGCCGGAGCGTTCGACTCGAAGACGGCGGTGTTCGTCACGCCGTCGAACGTGAACGCGTCCCCGTCGCTGCCGCTCCCCTTCCACAGACCGAAGAGCGCGCGACGTCCGTTCGTGAACTCGGTCTCGAAGCGCCCGTTCGCATCGGTCGTCGTGGCACGGACCGCGCCCTCCGCGCCATCTTCGGGGCGCGCGAGCACCTGCACCGTCCACCCCGCGCAGGGCGCGCCGTTCGCCGCGTCGACGACGCGCACGGCGTAGCCGGCTCCGCCCAGCTCGACGACGAGTTCGAACCCGTCCGGCGCGTCCTCGGGCACCATGAAGGTCCAGCGCCGTCCGGCCGACGACTCGACGTCGAGCACGGTGGCGCCCGCGTGCAGCTCGATCCCGATGCGGCCGTCGGAATCGACGGCGGTCCACGGCGCGGCGGACGAGTGCGCAGGCCGCGCCTTCCAGCCGCCCGGATCGACGCCGCGCACGACGAGCCGCGCGTGACGCGGCGCCGCGGTGGGCGCGCGCAGCGTGAGCTCGTGCGTCCCTGCGGACCCGAGCTCGATCCGCCCCTGGAGCACGTTGAGCGCGCCGCCCTTCGTCGCCGGCAGCGGCGCGTACGCGGTGTAGGTTCCCTGCTGAAGGCCCTCCAGCCGTGCGACGCCGCCCGCGTCTGTCTCGGCCCGCCGCGTTTCGCCGGCGGCCGAAGTCACCACCACCTCTCGGCCGGCCAGGGCGTTGCCGTCCATGCCCTCGACGCGGACGAGAAGGTTCGCTCCGCCGCCGACGTCGAGCTCGAACCCACGCACGCCCGCGTCCGTCAGCGCGACGGAGAGCGAGCTCTTCCGCGCGCCGCGCACGACGCGCAGGACGTACGTTCCGGCCGGCGCGCGGAACCCGAAGCGCCCCTCCGCATCGGTCTCGAGCGCATCGACGAGCGTGCTCTCGTCGGCGCTCCACCCCCGACGCGACACCGCGACGAGCGTCACGACGACGCCCGCGATCGGCGCGCCGCGCTCGACGACGCGACCGGAGAGCTCCGGTGCCGCGCCGGGCTCGAGCGCGAGCTCGATCGTCGTCGGGCTCTTCACGTCCTCGAGCCGCGCCTTCCCCGGCGCGTAACCGTCGGCCCACACGACGAGCTCGTAGGCTTCGCCTTCGCGCCCCGACGGGACGAGGAGCAGGCTCTCTTCCATGAGGCGCAGCGTCCCGTTCGGCGCGTGGAAGCGCCCCGTCCAGAACGGGTCCGCGTCGAGGACTGAGCGGGAGACGAGGAAGAAGTCGCGCACGGGCGCGCGCGTGGTCGCGTCGACGACGCGGAGCGCGGGCGTGCGCTGCGCGCAGAGCACGACGGGCTTCGCGCTCGGCAGCTGAACGACGAGGTCGTACGAGCGCGGCGCGGCGTCCGCGCGATCACGGCCCTCGGTCACCAGCGTCCACTCGGGATCGACCGCATGGGCCTGCACCCGCGCCGCGCCGACGCGCGCGCGGAACCGGCCGTGCGCGTCCGTGCGAACGGTCCAGTGCCCCGCGGAGCGCGCTTCGTACTCCGAAGACGGCGCGTGTGGGTCGCCGCCACGCTCGGCGGGCGGTGCCTCGCTCTGGCCCACGAACTGGAGCGTCAACTCGTGCTCGAGGTCCTCACCGTCCGACGTCTCGACGCGCCCTTCGAGCTCGTACCACGGCCACATGCGGATCACGAGCGAGTCGTGCTCGACGCGTCGCCGGCGGGTCGTGTGCCCGTCGTAGACGTAGCGCTCTTCGCCGCGGCGCGCGGGAAGCGCGCGTTCCACGTAGCCTTCGTGCGCGCACGTCAGGAAGCCCCACGGCGTGCCTGGAGGCATCTCGAAGCGCCCCTCGGCGTCCGTCACGACCTCGGCGAGCGGCGGCGTCCCCGCTGGAGGCGGCGCGTGGACGTCGACGCGCTCGCGACCGGCGAGCGCGAGGTCCGACAGCGGCGCGCCGATCCACGGCCATTCGTCGAGCGGGTAGGCGCCCGCGCGGAACGCGCCGCGCGACTCGTCCGGGAACAGGCGGTCGACGTCCTGCAGCACGAGACGCTGGACCGCGTGCAGCGCAAGGCGCGCGCCCGCGATCGGAGCGCCCGTTACGCCGTCGACGACGCGGCCCCGCACCGGCGGATCGATCGCGCGCTCCGCGGGCGCGGAGCTCTCGACCGCGGCGCGACCAGCCATGTCCTCCGCGCGCTCGAGCATCGGCGCAGCGGGACTCCGCGCGGTACGCTCGGGTTCGATCCGCGTCGCCGGGACGCGGACCTCGCGCGCGGCGCTCGAGTCGTTGCGCAGCCACCAACCCAGGACCAGCGCGAGCACGAGCACGGCCGCTCCGACGACGAGCTTCTTCACCACGATCGCTCCTCCCACGCCCGCGGCGCCGAGCACCGCACCTTCGGTCGCGCGCGAAAGCACGGCCGTCTTCACCGCGGCGAGCCCGCGCGCGGGTTCGAGCACCGCCAGCACACCGAGCGCAACGCCCGCGGGCAGCGCGCGCTTCAGCAGCTCGAGCCCGCGGTGGATGCGCACGCGGATCGTGCCCGGGCTCTCGCCCAGGACGTGCGCGATGTCCGCCGTGGCGAGGCCGTGGCGCGCGCGCAGGAGCAAGGTCTGCCGATACGGCTCGTCGAGCCGGTCGATCGCGCGCACGAGCTCCGCGGAGAGCTCGCGCTCGAGCAGCGCGTGGTCGGGGAGCTCCTGCACGCGCTCGAGGAGCCGCTCGGGATCCGGGCGGCGGCGCGCGGCGCGCACGACCTCGCGCGCATGCTGCTGCAAGATGCCGACGAGCCACGGCTCGAGCTCGCGCACGCCGTCGAATGCGTGCGCCTTCTCCATCGCGGTGAGGAACGTGCCCTGCACGAGGTCCTCCGCCGTCGCCGCGTCGCCGACGAGGTGCAGCGCGACGCGCAGGAGCTCTGGCGCCGTGCGGTCGAACACGGTCGCGAGGTCGGCGGGCTTGCGCCGATCGCGCCAGGCGAGGAAGAGCTCGCGATTCGTGGGCAGCATGGTCACGCCCTCCTCTCGGGAGCACGCGCGTGGACGTTACCGCTTTCCGAGAACTCCGTCGGAGCGGCGCCCCGTTCTCGAAGGCCGTGCGGCCCTCCGCCATGCCGGGTGCAGTCCGTCGGTACGCGCGCCCCGTTCGCCACGCCGGGCGCAGTCCGTCGCAGCGCCGGCCCCGTTCGCCGCGTCGAGTGCAATTCGTCGGTGCGCCGGCCCCGTTCGCCGCGCCGGAGACAGTCCGTCGGTGCGCGGGCACCCCTTGCCGCGACCTCCCCGCGAACCCGTCGCGGCGCGCGCTACTTCTTCGGCGCCTCGCGCCCCTCTTCCGCGGCCTGCGCCGCTTCGAGCGTAGCGCGCGCTTCCATCTGCTCCTGCGACTCCTGCGGCACGAGGCAGCTCGGCACCGCCGCGAGGAGGAGCTTCGCCCGCGCGAGCGACTGGTCGTTCGGCATCGACTTGCCGACGGCCTCCGCGCGCGCCTTGAGGGCCGCGAAGCGCTGCGCGTCCGCGATCGGCGGCTTGCGCCACGCTTTCGCCGTCGCGGGGAGCGCCGCCGCGCGCTGCTTCGCCACGGCGACGCGGCTCGAGAGCGACGGGTGGTCCGACATCTTCTCCGGCGTCGTGTCGAGGCCCTTGTCGATCAGCTTCTGGAAGAAGCCGCCGAAGCGCTCGGGGTCCCAGCCGGCGCGCGCGTGGAACTCGAAGCCGAGCTGATCCGCCTCCGCTTCGTCGTCGCGCGTGAAGCCCATCGCGAGGAAGTTGCCCGCGATCATGCCGAGCCCCGCGCCGTACGCCGCGTACTCCTGACCGTGCTCCTCGCCGCCGGCCGCGTAACCCGCCGCGCCGAGCAACAGCGCGCCGCCGAGCACTCCGTATTGCCGATCCGTGCCCTTGTGGACGTGCCGCGCGTAGACGTGCCCGAACTCGTGCGCGACGACGGCGGCGAGCTCGTCCTCGTTGTTGCACTCCTTCATGAGCTGCGAATAGATGTACGCGTGGTCGCCGCCCGTGGTGAACGCGTTCAGCGTGGCGCTGTTCACCAGATGGAACTGCTCGTTCGAGAACATCCAGCTCGAGTCGTCCTTGAAGGCGCTCTTGGGGCCGAACTTCTGCGCGTGGAGCTCCTTCGCGCTCGCGACGACGCGATCGCCGATCTG
This sequence comes from Planctomycetota bacterium, assembly GCA_016714045.1. Classification (GTDB taxonomy): domain Bacteria; phylum Planctomycetota; class UBA1135; order UBA1135; genus JADJNY01. The sequence continues at coordinate 36,667 of JADJNY010000009.1, forward strand.
CTGCAGATAGCCGCGCAGTTCGGCATCGGTGAGCACGGCGGGCTCGAGCTCCTTGTGGTAGTCGGTCGCCTGCGCGCGGATCGTGCGGTCCGTCGCGCAGCTCGTCGCGCCGAAGAACCCGAGGAAGAGGAAGACGAAGGTCGATGCGATCGATCGTGCGCTGTTCATGTTGGAGGCGGGCTCTGCCGCGGCCCGGTTCGGAGCGCACAGGGTACGAGAGCGAGCGGGCCATGGGCGAGCCTCCCGCGTCCGCCGGGCAGGCAACGGGCCCGGTGACCCGCGTTCCGCGCGATGGCCAGGCCCTGGGCCTCGAAGACACGACGTGAACTTCCTTCCGCGCCGAAAGAGCTCTCGTCCCGACGGCGAAGTCGGAGAGCGGTGCCTTGCGGAGTGGGCACGACGCCGGGAGTTCACGCCGGGAAGCGAATTCCACCGCGGTCGATCCCCGTCGGAGGAACTCGGAAACCGGGCGAGATTCGCGCTCGAACCCACGCACGGAGTTCAGCGTGACGCCGTGCCGTGCTCGCCAATCGAGGCGCGGCTCCGAACGCACTTTTCCCCTTGTTTTCGCGCTGAAATCGAGCCCCACGATCCCCCTCCATTCGACTGGCCGAGCTCCGTGGGCGGGGTAGCTTTCGTTCGTGAGCGCACCCGTCGGGCAGGACGGAGGGCACCGCAAGCGCCTCCGTCGACTGCCGACCCGTCACCAACCGCACCGCGCGTCCGCACACGCTCACTTTGCGCGCGGGCTTCGACTCGCACAGGGGCACTTCGACCACATGATCCGCACCAAGAATCTCTTCTCGTTCGCCGCCGTGGCCGCCTTCACCGCGCTCTGTTCCACGTCGCTCGCGAGCGCCGCGCCGTTCCGCGCTTCGGCCGCGTTCAGCGGCGGCTACGGCAACGGCAACAACGGTTGCCAGGGCGGAAACCAGCACGGCGGCAACGGCAACGACTGCCAGGGCGGAAACGGCGGTGGTCACCACGGTGGTGGTCACAACGGTGGTGGTCACAACGGCGGTGGTCACAACGGCGGTGGTCACAACGGCGGCGGATGCAACGGCGGCGGGAACACCGGCGGCCCCGTGTGCGACGCGGGCGGCCCCTACAACGTCGAGTGCGGCGATGGCCCGCTCACGGTCGCGCTCGACGCCACCGGATCGACGGGCGCCACGAGCTTCCTCTGGTCCACGAATTTCGCCGGCGCCGTGATCGCCGACCCGACCGCCGCGCAGACGACCGTGACCTTCACGCCCGCGGCGACGAACTGCTGCCCGTCTCAGTTCTACGTGTCGCTGACGGTCGGCGACGGCACGCGCTCGCGCTCGTGCTCGACGACGGTCCGCGTGCGTGACACGCAGCCGCCCGTGATCGTCTGCCCGCCGCTCGCGAAGGTGATCTGCGGCATGGACGAGAGCCCGGCGAGCACGGGCTACCCGGAGGTGCTCGACAACTGCGACACGGACGTCCAGGTGACCTTCTGCGATCGCATCGTCCTCCAGCCCTGCCGCGCGGAACGCCTCGACCACTCGGTCGAGCGCACGTGGCGCGCCCGTGACAACTGCGGCAACGTCGCGACCTGCGTCCAGATCATCCACTCCGTGAAGGTCGTCGTGCCCGTCGACGCGCTCCCCGGCGTGTGCCCGAACGTCGTCAACTTCAACGACTGCGCCCCGGTGCGCTTCGCGATCCTCGGCACGGAGAGCTTCAACGTCGCGAACGTCCGCTGGAACACGCTCAAGCTCTACGGCGAGCACTGCGAAGGCGGCCCGGTCCTCCCCCTCTGCGTCTACCCCGCCGACGTCGGCACGCCCTACTTCGGCGACGTGACGAACTGCGAGTGCACGGACGCGAACGGCGACGGCCGCCTGGACCTGGTCGTCACCTTCCGCCGCAGCCAGGTCGTGCAGAACCTCGGCCTGTGCAACCTGCCGAGCGGCAGCAACAAGCGCGTCGTGCTCGTCGGCAAGCTCTGCGACGGCTGCTCCTTCATCGGCACGGACTGCGTCCGCGTGCCGTGAGCTGATCTCCTGCTGGTTGGGAAGCGAGGCCCTGGTCGCGAGACCGGGGCCTCGCACTTGGAGCGGTAACCCAAGGGAGCCCGCCCCGGCTGCTGTCGTCCGGCTCGGTCAAGGCGAGCCCAGAAACGACCGAACCCGCGTCACGCGGGTCCGATTTGGAGCGGCTGAAGGGACTTGAACCCTCGACATCAACCTTGGCGACCCCGTCGCGCTGCGCTCGGGAAGACTCTGACAAACCCGAGGTTACAGCAGTGCTCGTCGTTCGAAAGTCGACGCAGCGCGTCGCAGCATGGCGCAACTCCTCGCGGTAGTCCGGTGGGTCGGTTGCCCGTCCGAGCGAGGGCGGCGTAGACTCGGGTCATGGAGCCCATCCGCGCCCGAGTCCAGAACGGTCGTCTCGTCATGGACATCCCGACGGAGCTACCCGAAGGCACGGTCCTCGACTTGGTCGTGGACGACGAGGGCGATGATCTCGATGCGGCTGAACACGCCGCCCTGCGATCCGCGGTCGAGCGCTCGGTACGCCAGCTCGACGCGGGGCAGGGTCGGCCGGCCGAAGACGTGCTCCGCGACCTCCGATCTCGTCGCACCTCGTGAAAGTGATCGTCTCACCGGCTGCGGAGGCGCAGATCGACACGATCGACCGGTGGTGGCGTGAACACAGACGTGCGGCTCCCGAGCTGTTCATCCAGGAACTCGCCGCCTCGTTTCAACTCCTCGCAGTGCTCCCGCAGGCAGGCCACGTCCAGTGGCACATCCGGCCCGACGTGCGCCGAATCTGCCTCCGGAGCAGCCGCTACCACGTGTACTACCGTGTTCGCGGCGAGACGCTCGAGGTCGTCGCGTTGTGGTCCGCGGTCCGCGGTACGGGACCGAACCTGACGAGGCTCCCCTGAAACGACCGAACCCGCGTCACGCGGGTCCGAGTTGGAGCGGCTGAAGGGACTTGAACCCTCGACATCAACCTTGGCAAGGTTGCGCTCTACCACTGAGCTACAGCCGCATCCGTGTTGTGGGTCGCAGAGGATAGCTTCCTCTCGCGCGAAGGCAAGCCCCCGCGCGCGCTACCGCTCCCCCGCCGCCGCGATCTGGGTCGAGACGTGGGTGGCGGCCTCCTCCGCGGCGGCTTCCAGGGTCCAACCCTGGCCGAGCCGGGCGGCGAGGCGCGTGGCATATCGGCAGCCGGACCCCCGGATCTTGCCCCCTTTCACGCGCGGGTGGAGGTGCCACTGAAACCGCCCATCCGCCCGCGCGACGAGGTCCCGCACGGGGTCCTCGGCCCCATGCCCCCCCTTCGCGATCACGGCCGAGGCGCCCTGCGCGAGCAGGTCCCGGGCGGCCGCGAGGCGCGGGTCGAGCGCGCGGGCGAGCTCGCGCGCGTCGCGCCCGGTGAGCTCGGCGAGCTCGTCCAGGTTCGGCGTCAGCACGACGCGCAGAGGCAGGAGCTCGCGCTTCAGCGCGCGCACGCCGTCCGCGTCCAGGAACCGACCGCCGCTCGACGCCGCGAGCACCGGATCGACGACGACGGGGAAGTCCGCGCCGTGCCGCTCGCGCAGCGCGCGCACGAGGTCGCACGCCGCGCGCACGTGCTCCGCGCCGGGCAGGAGCCCGAACTTCACGGCGCGGACGTCGCGCAGGACGTGCGTGAAGGCTTCAAGGAGCCACTGGCGCGGCGCGCGCGCTCCGATCGAGCGCACGCCGCGATCGTCCTGCTGCGTGTCCGCGGTGATCACGCCCGCGAACTCGAACGGGAGCTCGCGCGCGGCGTCACGATCCGCGTCGAGGCCGGCGCCGCTCGGGTCGTGGCCGGCGACGACGAGGAGGAGCGGGTGGAGCTCGGTCATCGTGGGCGAGCATGCGGGATCGGGGAGCGGAGGTCGAGGGGCGTACTCGGCATGACGCTCGGCCGAACGACGTGAGTGCGCGCACACGAATGGACGCACGCGCGGCGGCGAGGCACGACTCGGCCAGCGCGGCAAGAGCCGGCGACGCCCTTCCCCCACGACGAGGAAGCGAATCGGGGCACACGCGGTCTCTCGCCGCGGAAGACGCAGCACCTCCGGTGCCTCCTCGAGGACCTTCGAGCGCCGCTCGGTCGCGCGCTCAACGCGGCTTCGCGTTCGCAGGAGCCCGCGTCGCGCGCCGCAGGTCGAGCGTGTCGAGCCGCCCGTCCGTCGCCCGTTCGCCGGGCAGCAGGAGCACGTCCTCGACCACGACGCGGAACTCGGGATCGATCGTCGAGCGGAACTCGAGGTCGACGCGGCCGGGGCGCACGTCCTCGAGGCGAAACTCGCCCTTCGAGCCAACGGTGGTCGTGCGCACGCCCTCCGCCTTCGCGACGTCGGGCGGGAGCAAGTCGCGGTAGCGCAGCAAGACCTGCAGCTTCTCCGCCGGGTCGTCGTCGACGAGCGCGCGGCCCGCGATCGTGCTCGCGCGCGCCAACGTGATCACGAGGTCGCCCGCGGGCGGCGTGAACTCGACGCGCGCGGCGTTCGCGTGACCGCTCTTCGACGCGAACACGTCCATCGGGACGCCGACGAGTCCGCCGCGGACGTCGAACCATCCGTCCGCTCCGGGCTCCTTGGGCGCGCACGGCTCGACCGTCACGCGGTAGCCGCCGTCGAGCCCGGGCACGCGCGCCTTCACGTTCGCGTCCGCGATCCCACGCCCCGTGTCGTCGACGACGTGCACGCGCGCGAGCAGCGTCGGACGCTGCAGCACGACGTCGCCGAGGTCGTGCTCGCCGCGCTGGAGCTTCGACGGGAGCGACACGAACGCGTACAGCGGCGCGCCGTCGTCGTCCTCGCTCGAGAGCCACAACCGTACGCCGTTCGCGTCCGACGCGAGCGCCGGCACGGGCGCGCGCACGCGCCCCTCCGCGTCCGTCGTGCGCGGCGCGATGTACGAGCCGAACGGTCCGTTCGCGGTCACTTGAAGCGTCTGCGACGCGAACGGACGCCGATCGGGCTGCACCACGCGGAACGTGATCGCGGCGAGCACGTCCTCGACCTCGAGGTCGACCGTCACACGCTCGCCGTCGCTCATCGGGCCCTGGAAACGCTTGTGCGTCGGCCCGACGCCGCCGCCGAGCAGCGCGACGTACAGCTCGAGCCCTGTCCCGACGAACGGGTAGGAGGCGTGCGACGGCTCGAGCAGGGCCGGATCGTACACAGGAGCCCCCCACGGCACGGCGCCGTGCTCGTCGAGCACCGTCGCGTCCGCGAGCGACACTCCGGCCGCGTGCACCGTCTCGCCCCCGGGACCGAAGAAGCGCACGTCGACGGAGCCGCACGGCGGCAGGATGAGCTCGACCGGCTCCGTCGGCAGCGCCGCGGGGTCGATCGTGAGCGCGCCGAGCTCGCCCTCGCGCGCGAGGATCTCGAGACGCACGCCAAACGTCCCGGCCTCGTGGCGCTGCTGCAGGAGCGCGTCGACGTGCGCAACACGCGCGACGCCGTCCGCGCGTGACGACGTGGTCCAGAACGCTCCGTGCGAATCGTCGGCTCGGCGGTGCAGCCCGACGGGCACGCCAGCGACCGGCCGCGCGTTGCCGTCGATGACGCGCACGAGGAGAGTGCGATCGTGGGCGAGCTCGAGCTTCATCGGCGACGGTTCGTTGCGCCCGAGCGTGCGCTCGCCGTAGAGGTCGCCCTTGCGCGCGCACACCGAACTCGGCCGCAGGTGGCTGGGCAGAACGACACGGCCTTGCGCGTCGGTGACGTATTCCGGCGCGCTCGCGAGCAGCTCCTCCATCTCGACGTCGGTCGCCGGTGCGCGCGCGTGTTCGCTGAAGCCGAGCCGCACGAAGCTCTGCGCGTGCACGATCGCGCCGGCGATCGGCGCGCCGCCGTCCTTCGCAACGACGAAGAGCTCGAACCCCGCCTCGGGCGGCACGGCGACTGTCGCGCCGTCGCCCGCGGACTCGGCGACGCGCGCGTGCACGGGCACGGCGGCACGCGGTCGCTCGTCGAGCGGCTCGAGCTCCGTGGTCGCACGCGCTTCGATCGTGCTCGCGACGCGCACGTTCTCCGCTTCGAGCTCCGCGAAGTGGCGCGACGCCCACCACGCGACGAGACCGAGGACGACGGCGAACAGGAGCGCCACGAGGACGAGCGTGCGTCGCATGGGAGCGCCGAGCCTACCGCCCTCCGGCCGGCGCGTCTGGATTCGGCGCGCGCCGCAGGACGAGCTCCAGCCCGCGCGTGCCGACCGCGACGCGCAGGTTGCTGACGGGCGTGAAGCCCTCCTCCGCCGCGTGGAGCTCGACGTCGAGCTCGTCGCACGCCGCTTCGAGCTCGAAGCGGCCCGCGTCGTCCGTGTGGACCATCCGCAGCGGGTTCGTGACGTTCCGCTCGCGCGGACGATCGACCCAGCTCGCCCACACGCGCACGCCCGCAATCGACGCGCCTTGCTCGTCGCGCACGACGCCGCTCGCGAGCAACGGCGGGCGCGCGAGCACGATCTCGCCGAGGTCGTTGTCGCCGCGTTCGAGCTGCAGCTCGCGCTCGACGCCGCCCTCGCGGTGCGGGTGCCCCACCGCGCCCACGACGCGCAGGCGCAATCGCAAGCGCGTCTGCATCGGGCTCTCGCCGCGCAGCGGCACGCGGAAGCGTCCGTCCGCGTCCGTGTGGAAGGTGAACGAGCCGCCGACGTTGGGGCGCCACGAGCCGTCCGTGCTGACGCGCGCCTTCGCGACGGGCGCGCCCGTCTCGTCGACGCAGCGCCCGACGAGCGCGACGCTCGGCGTCGAGAAGACGAGGTCGAGCTCCGCCTCCGCGCCCGCGACCGCCGGCCCCGCGCACTCCGCGCGCTGCGGCTCGTGGAGCGCGCTTTCGCCGCGCACCTGGAGCGCGAGCCCGACTTCGACGAACGGGAAGCGCGCGTGGCCGGGCGCCACCTCCGGCGCGGCCTCCGCGACGTGCGTGAAGCTCGCGCCTTCGGGCAGCTCCTTGTTCCCGTCCGCGGGGAGCGCGCGCGCGTGCACGGACTGCGCATCGAGCTCAGCGCCGCGCGTGTCCAGCGTGCGCACGACGAGGCTGCCGCACGGCGGGAGGACGATCACGACCTCGTGCGCGCCCGCGGGCACGGCGGCGTTCGGCTTCGCGCGCGCGACGATCTCGAGCTGCGCGCCGAGCTCGCGACCGGCGCCGAGCTCGTCGAGGAGCGGCTGCAGGTGCTCGAAACGCGCCGCTCCGTCCGCGCCGGTGATCGCGCGCCGCCGCGCGTACGAGTTCACGCCCCCATCGCGCGGCGCGATCGCGACGGGCACGCCCGCGACGCCCGCGCCGGTCGCGTCGACGGCGCGGACGACGAGCGCGCGGTCGAGCGCGAGCTCGATGCGCACGGGCTCGTTCGAAGGCGGCGGAGGCGGTCGTCCGAAGCCGCCGGTGCGCGCGGGCCGCGACGCGAGGCCGTAGCGTCCCGGTGCGCGCGCCGCGAGCGTGACGCCGACGCGCGAGAACGCGCGCACGCGCGCTTCGGCGGCGGCGCGCGCGAGCGCGGCGTGCTCCGCGGCGTCGGGAGCGAGCTCGCCGTTCGCGCCGGAGGAACTGGCGTCACCCGCGGCTCCGCGGCGCGCGCCGTCCTCGGAGCGCCCTGGAGCCCGCGCGGAAGTCTCGGCCGCGAACGAGAGCCGCGCGCGGCCGTCCGCATCGGTGCGCGCGTTCCGCCGCGCGGCCGCGGCGAGCGTGAACAGGTCCGGCGGTCCGAGCCGCAGGAAGCGCGCGCGCGGGTCTTGCGCCTCGACGCGCTCGCCGTCGGTCAACCCGCACACCTCCGCGCCCGCGATCGGCCGGCCCGTCTCGCGCTCGACGACGAGCACGTCGAGGCCGGGCTCTTCCGGCGGGACGGGCGCGACGGGCGCGACGGCGGGCTCCGCGCTCGCGGAGCGCTGCGTGTCGTCGACGGCGGCCTCCGGCAGGGACGCAGGCGGCTCGATCGCGTCCGCGCGCGGCGACGACGACTCGCTCGAGCGCGCCGGCGCGACCGGGTCGCGCGCCGGGAGGAGGAAGAAGACCGCGAGCGCTCCGAGCACGACGAGCGCGAGGAGGAAGAGGACGAGGCGTTGCATGCGAGCGAGCGACGGCGCGGGAGGACGTGCCGCGCCCCAAGCTACCTCCGTGCGCGCGCCCCGGCGATCCCCGACCGTCGGCGCGAAGCGCGGAGCGAACGCCGCCCCGAGCCCGCGCTCAAGGCAGGCGCGCTGCGGCGCTCGCGAGATCCTCCGCCCGCGGCGCGACCACGAACACCTGCACCTCGGCCGCGTCGCGCACCTCGAACGCGCGCGCGCTCGCCGCGTCGAGCGGCTCCTCGCGCTTCGCGTCCGCCGCGCTCGCGAGGGACCACCGCACGCGGTAGCTCCCCGGATCGGTGAGCTCGAGCTCGACCGGCGCTCCGGCCGCGATCGTCCGTCCGATCCACGTGCCCGCCGCCGCGACCTGGCCCGGCTTCAGCGCCGAGAGCCCCGCCGGGAGCTGTGCGAGCTCGACGCTCGCGCGCAGCACCGTTCCCGCCGGCACCGAGCACGACGGATCGAGCTCGATCCGGACGCGCGGTCCGCGCGCGAGCGCCACGGTCAGGTCGGCGTCGACGCCTTCCAAGGTCCGCGTGCGATACCCCGCCGCCCCGACGACGAGCTTCAGCGGGAGCGCGCGCGCGAGCAGCAGCGCCTGGCCACCGACGACGCCGACGCGCTGCGGCTTCCCCGCCGACGCTTCCGTGTACGCGCAGACGCCGTTCAGGCTCGCGCCCTCTTCGTCGGTGACCGTCAGGCGCACCGCGCGCACCGCCGCGCGCAGGTCGATCGGCGCGAGCGTCCGCGTGCGCCCCGCCTCGACGACGACGCCCGGAATCGAGGCGAGCGCGTCGTCTCCGCCCCACGCCGCGCGGACCTCGTACGTGCCGGGCTCCATGCGCTCGATGCGGAACCGCCCGTCGCTCTCGAAGGTCGCGAGGTAGGTCCCCCGTCCGCCCGCGCGGCGCGCCTCGAGCCGCAGCCAGTCGGTCTCGACGCGCTCCGCGAGCAGCACGCTCCCTTCGACGGCGCCCGGCCGCGCGAGGACGATGCGCACGTCGCGCGCGCCCGGCTCGAACAGGTTCCCGGTCGAGCTCGCGAAGCCCTCCTGGTGCACGTCGACGCGCGCACGGCACGGCCACGGCGTTCCGTGCACGGCGAAACGCCCCTCCGCGCTCGTCCGCACGGTCCGCGCCGCGAGCTTCGCGGCCGCGGGGTCGCCCTTCGAGCGCGGGTCCTTCTGATCGGGGAGCACGAGCACGTGCGCCCCCGCGACCGGGCGCTCCGTCTCGTCGACGAGGACGCCGTCGATCACGACGGACTGCGCCTGGAGCACGAGCTCACCGAGGTCGCGATCGGCGTCGAGCGGGAGCGCGACCGCGACCTCGACGGCCGCGCCCTCGGCCGCGAGCTCGACGGGCTCGAAGCGGAGCGCGAGCCCGGTCGCGCCCTCGGCCGGCCGATCGAGCGCGAGCTCGAACGCGCCCCGCGCGTCCGTCTTCGTCTCGTAGAGGAACACGGCCCGCTTCGTCGCCGGCGAGAGCTCGACACGCACGCTGAGCTCCGCGTTCGCGACCGGAGCGCGACCTACGTCGACGAGCCGACCGAAGAGGCGCGGGAGCGGGCGCGAGAGCTCGAGGAGCACGTCGAGCTCCTCGCCCGCCTGCGCAGGCCCCCGGAGCTCGATCTGCTCGAACTCGAAGCCGTGCGCCCACACGTCGGCGCGCAGCGCGAGCCCGACCTCGACGAACGGCCAGCGCGCCCAGTCGTCGCCGCGTTCGGCGCCGTCCACACCGCTCGTCTTCGCGTCCGCCGCGAGCCCGACCTGCAGTCGATCGAAGACGACGGGCGCCCCCGCGCGCTCGACGCGGAGCCGCAGCGCGCCGCACGGCGGGAGCACGAGCTCGATCGGCTCCGCGGGTGGATGCGCGAGGTCCACCGGCGTGAAGCCGCGCGCGCGCGCGACGATGCCGAGGCGCACGCCGTGACCCGTGGAGGCGGCGCGCTTGTCGAACTCGGGCACGGCGAGCCGCGCGAGGCCGCGCTCGTCCGTGAACGCGCGCAGCACGTCGTGAGCCTCGACCTTCGACGCGCGCACGGCGAGCGTCACGGGCACTCCGGCGACGAGCGCTCCGCTCGCGTCGGTGACGCGGACGAGCACGGCGTGCACGGGCGCGAGCTCGATGCGCACGGTCGTTCCCGTGCTCGGCAGCGCTTCGGCGCGCCCCTGGAGCTCCCCGTGCGCGGCACGCAGGACGACCTCGCCCGCGGGGAGCGGAAGGAGCGCGCGACCCGCGCCGTCCGTCGTCGCGACCTCGACGCCGTCCAGCGCGCCGATCCTGGGCCGCGCACGATCCTCGGCGCCGCGCGACTCGAAACGAGCCCACGCGTCCTCCAGCGGATGACGATCCTGGAACGCCTCGAACCCCGCGCGCGGCGCCGCGACGACGCGCGCGCCCGCGACGGGAGCTCCGGTGGAGCGCTCGACGACCTCGACCGCGTACGTCGCTCCGTCGGACGCGGTCGCGCGAGCGCGCGCGGGCTCCGCCGCAGCTTCGATCGGCTCGTGCGCCGGATCCCGCTCGAGAGCGGCGCGCGGAGCCGGCTCGCGCGCGCTCTCGATCGCGCGCGCGACGGCGCGTTGCTCCGCCGCCATCCCGTCGAGCCGCAACGACGCCCACCACGCGACGCCGCCGAGCAGCGCGGCGAAGAGAAGAACGGCGAGGACGAGGAAGCGCGGCATGCGGGCAGGCACGAACGTACCGGGGGGACCGCGCGCGGCGCCAGGGCGTCGGCGAGGCGTCGCGAGTTCGGTACGCTGCGCGAACGCATGCAGCCCGATCCCGCGCCGCCCGGTCCGTCCGACGTCCCCGCTCCGCCGCTGGAGTCGAGCGCTTTCGTCCCGCCGCCGGCTCCGAGTGCTCCGAGTGCGACGGACAGCGCCGGCGTTCCCGACGTCGCCCTGCTCCCGGACGGTGTTCCGCAGCGGCTCGACCCCGCGTTCGTGCCGTACGAGCGCCTCTCGGGTTGGGTCACCGCGGCGGTCGTGTTCGTGCTCGGGCCGCTCGTGCTCGGCGGGATGCTGCTGTGGAGCGACTCCGCACGCTACGGGAAGCTCGCCGTGCTCGGCGGCGTCTGGCTCGCGCTCGTCGCGCTGCTCGTGACGACGACGCTCGTCTTGCCGAAGAAGCGCTTCGAGCGCGCGCGGTGGACCTTGTCGCGCGCGGGGCTCGAGATCCGCACCGGCGTCGTCTTCCGCGAGCTCACGAGCGTGCCGCGCTCGCGCGTGCAGCACCTCGACGTCACGCAGGGGCCGATCCAGCGCAAGTTCGGCCTCGCGACGCTCGTCGTGCACACCGCGGGACAGCAGCACAGCGAGGTCGAGCTCTCCGGCGTCGCGCACGAGGTCGCGCTCGCGATCCGCGACGACCTGATGGCGACGGGAGCGGGCGATGGCGCCTGAAGTCGGCCGCGCGAGCGCGGCCGGCGTCACGACGCACCGCCTGCACCCCGCGTCGCTTCCGCTCGAGCTCGTGCGACGGCTCGGCCGCTTCGGGATCTTCGCGATCGGCGCGGTCGTGCTCGCGGCGCGCTCGGAGGAGATCGCGTACCTGTTCCTGCTGCTCCTCCCCCTGCTCAGCGCGATCGTGCGCTACGCGACGTTTCGCTATGAGCTCGCCGGCGATCGCTTGATCGTGCGCGAGGGGTTGTTCGTGAAGCAGGTGCGGCAGATCCCCTACGCGCGCATCCAGAACCTCGACACGACGGAGGGCCTCTTGCACCGCCTGGTCGGCGTCGTCGACGTGCGCGTGCAGACGGCGGGCGGGAAGGAGCCCGAGGCCGTGTTCCAGGTCATCTCTCGCGCGCGGCTCGAGGAGCTGCGCGGCGTGCTGTTCGAGGCGCGCGCGCACGCTGCGCCGACGACGAGCGCGTGGGGTTCCGACGCGGTCGTGCCGCCGAGCCCGGAAGAGGCGCGGGCGTGGAGCGAGGGAGGCGCGGGCACCTCGGGGGCGAGCGACGCACAGGTGGACGCCTCGAGCACGAGCCGCGGGAGCGCGGCGGCTTCGAGCTCGATCGGCGCAGGCTCGCCCGCCGCGAACTCGAGCAGCGCGAGCCCGCTCGAGGGCGGAGCGAGCGCAGAGGCCGCTGGGCGCGGCGCGCACGCGCCCTACGCCGCCGGTCGCGCCGAGCCGGCGCGCACCGCCGCGACGCCCGTGTTCCGCATGGGCGCGGGCGACCTCGTCGTGTACGGGCTCCTGTCGCAGAAGGGCCTGATCGTGATCGGTGGCGCGCTCGTCGCGCTGCGCGAGTTCTCCGGCCGGGGCAAGCTCGAGGAGCTCGTCGAGTCCGGCGTCGAGCAGCTCCCCGTCGAGACCGCGAGCGTCGGACCGTGGACGTGGGTCGCGCTCGCGATCGGCTTCCTCCTGCTGCTGCAGCTCGGCACGCTCGCGTGGGCGGCCGTGACGCTCGCCAACTTCAAGCTCGAGCGGCGCGGCGACGCGCTGCACACGGCGTACGGGCTCTTCACACGCCACGAGGCGTCGCTGCCGCGCGCGCGCATCCAGGCGCTGCACGTGCGTCAGGGGCTCTTCCAACGCCTCTTCGGCCGCGTCTCCGTGCACGCGGTGAGCGCCGGCGGCGTGGGCGGCGAGGAGAAGGAGCATGCGCGCCCCTGGCTCGTTCCCGCGTGCCGTGCGACGGAGCTCGCGCGCGTGCTGGAGGAAGTGCAGCCCGAGATCGAGCTCGAGTCGGTCGCCTGGCGCCCCGTGCACCCGAAGGCGACGCGCCGCATCGCGATCGTCGGGACCGTGCAGTACGGGCTCTTGTTCGGGACGGCCGCGGTGGTCACGTGGGCCGTCGACGCGGGGCCGCTCGCGCCGCTGCTCGGCGGAGCGCTGCTCCTCGCGCTCGGCATCGGGCTCGTGCGCTCGCGCTTCGTGTACCGCGGGATCGGGTTCGCGCGGACGGAGAAAGCGCTGTACCTGCGGCGCGGCGTGTGGACGCGGCGCCGGTCGTGCGTGCGCTACGAGAAGATCCAGGCGGTGCGCATGACGCAGTCGCCGCTCGACCGCCGCGCGCGCCACGCACACGTCGCGATCGACACGGCGGGCCCGGGCGGCGCGAACGCGTCGTTCGTCGTGCCGTACCTCGGCGTGCGCGACGCACGTCGCCTCGTGCGCGAGCTCGCGCGCGAGGCGAACAGGCGCGACTTCAGGTGGTAGCGCGGGCAGCGGACCGCTCGCTGGCGAGCTCCGCGCGCCGCTCGAGCAACCCGAGCCCGCGCACGGGCGCGCCCGAGACCGGCGCGCCCGTCGACGCGAGCACGAAGAACGCGATCGCGCCCAACGACGCGATCCCGAACAGCGAAGCGAGGACGTTGCGGCGCGACACGAGCCCCTCTCTCGCCTCCTGTCCTGCCCTCGAGTTCGAGTTTCCCCCAGCGCCGACGCGATGTTCTTCGCCGACGTCAGCCCCGCATCCTCCCGGCCGTCTCTACGGCGACCAGATCACGGGCTGCGTGTCGCTGACGTTGAACGTCGCGCTCGTGCAGAACGTCGCAGCGTTGCGGTACACGACCTGGTACTCGCTCGTCGTCCCCGGCGCCGTTCCGACGAAGGTCGAGAGCGGGGCATCGCCCGGATCGGGATAGTGGAGCTCGCCGCCGAACGCCGGGCGCGTCGTGATGCGCACCAAGTTGCCGCCGAGGCAGCTCACGCCGTCGCCGAACACGACCCCGGTCTGCACGAACGGCGAGCCTTGCACCAGCATCGCCGCCGAGCTCGGCACCTGCTGACAGAGCAGCTCGGCCGTGTCGTTCGAGAGGCTCGCCGTCCCCACGGAGCGCAGCCGCGCGCCGAACCCGCGCGAGGACAAGCAGCCCTCCTGGTCGTAGTGCGTCACGACGTTGCCGCACGGGCACGGCGTGTTGACGCCGCCAGAAAACTCGCCGCAGTACGGCGACGGGACCGAGTCGGGGATGCCGAAGAACAGGTTGTCGATCGCGCCGTGAAACGCGCCACCGTCGACGGGTCCGGTGCACGACACGCGCACCTCGTCGAACGGCGCGAGCGGGACGGCGAACAGCGTGAACACGAGCCGGTACGGCGCGCTCCCCGCCGGGATCGGGTGGTCGAACACTTGCACGCTCGCGCCGCCGTTCCGCATGTCGAAGTGCAGCGTGTTCCCCGCCTCGGCGCGCGAGATCCAGAGGAACAAGGTCACCTGACTCGTGGCGCCCGAGAAGTCGAGCACGAACGACTTGCAGCGCCCGAGCACGATGTCCGGACCCGGGACGTGCGGCCCGAAGTTGAGCACCTTCGGGCCCGCGAAACGGCGCTCGTATCGAAACGTGCCGCTCGCGTCGTCGACGACGAACTCGTCCGGCGCGGTGCCGAGGCCGCGGTCGAGGTCGCGCAGCGTCGTCTGGAGCAGCGCACCGGTCGTAGAGCTCGCTCCTTCGGGCGAACCGGGACTCACCTGGGCCGAGGCGACGGGCGCGAGCGCGACGAGGAGGGCGAGATGGAGTTCGGACATGGGCGTGCTCGAGGCGCGGGATGCACGGAGGGTGCTGCGTGTTTGCGCCGGGTGGAATAGGCCGCGCTAACGCACGCGCGGTTCGCCCAGCTAGCCGAGTCCCCGGGGAGAGTCACAAGACTCCTCACTCTCGCTGCACCGCGCAGGCTCGCCACCCGCGCGGCAGCGCGCTCCGCGCGAGTCGCTCAGAACCCGTGATCGACGAGGAACTGCACCGCCGCGAGGATCTCCCCGCGCCCGTGCCGCGGGTTGATCTCGACGACGCGCTCCGCCGTGCGCGGCACGTAGCCGGCGACGAGCTTGAAGTCGACCTGCCCGGTGCCCGGCGGCATCTCCGCGACGCCCTCCGCCGAATCCTGCAGGTGCACGCCGAGCATCTTGCCCGCGTACGCGTCGAGCCACTGGCCCTGCGTCGGCATCCCGACGCGCTCGCGCGTGTGGATGTGGCCCGTGTCGTGCCAGTACGCGAGGCCCCTTCGTCTTCAAGTCGTCGAGCACCCACCCGACGGTCTCGAAGTTCAGGAGGTCCGACAGGCTCTCCCCCGTCTCGATCGCGAGCTTCGTCTCGGGGAACTCGCTCTGCAGCTGATGCAGCGAGCGGCACAGGTGATCGACCTGGCGCTGGCCCTTCTTCGTCACGCGCGCGACGAGCTCGCGCGCCTTCTCCTTGATCTCGTCCGTCGGGCCTTCGCGCAGGATGCGCGCGTGGAGCTTCTCGGCCTCGTCGATGAGCGTCTTGTCCTCGAGGTCGCACCCGCGGATGATCACGACCGGGCAGCCGTACTTCTGCGCGAGGCGGATGTGACGTCGCACCGAGTTGATCGCCTGCTCGCGCAGGTCCTCGGACAGGCTGCCGAGCTTCGAACCCGTCGAGCCCTCGGTCCGCGTGTCGAGACAGCCCGCGACGATCGAACGCACGCAGATCCCCGTCTCGCGCCGCGCGTCCTCGAATCCGTTCAGCTTGACCAGCGCGTCCGAGCGCCCGAGCTCGAGCCTCCGGAAACCCATCGCGACCGCGGCGAAGGCCTGATCCTCGATGGTCTTCAGGCGCGTGCCGTAGCAGCTCGTGGAGAGCGCGTAGTCGTTGGGGATTCCAGGTTGGGTCAAGGGGCCCTCGCGGGACGGACGGGGGTGCCGTGGAGTCGGACTCGGCGCTCGGGAGCGCCTTGTAGACTCGGCACCGGAGGAACCATATCTCAAGAATGGACGTGGCGCGGATGAGCCGCGTTCCCAGCTCTTCGACATCTCGCGCGCCGTGGACGGGCTTCACACCACGTTGTCCGCGCCTGCATGAGGCGTTGCAGTGAGCGCGCTCGAACGCCTCCCGCTCGGCCGCATGAGCCCGTACGTGCGCCGCCGCGACGCGGGTTGGCTGCGAATGCCCATCGACCCGGAAAAAAGCGCCCGGTGCGCCGATCGGGCCTCGGTCGTGCCGACGACGAGCAGAAGGACCGCGTCGCACGGGCCCGCGGCCGGAACGGCCGATCCTGGTTCCGTCGGCGTCGAGGCGGCCGCGACGCCGATCGGTCCGAGTTCGAGGCGAGGCCCGCGGTCGACGCGGTGATCCACGCTTCGACCCCCGCGCCCGCGAGCCGGTCCTCCCCCGCGATCAGAGTCCGGGCAACACCGCGCCGCCCGCCGACGTCGACTGCAGCCGGCGCACGGTGCCGTTCGCGCGCCACGCGACGAACTGCGTCGGCCCCGCGGCGGGACCGACGGACAGGAGCACGGAGCCTGTGTGCGTGTAGCCGAACGCCCGACCGTACTGGAGTGGCCGCGACGTGAGGAGGCGCGCGCTCCCGCCGTGCGGCAGGCGCCACACGAATTCGCTCCCTCCCTGCGCCGTGACGAACGCGCAGCTCCCGTCGGGGCCCACGATCGAGCGATCGACGTGCGCCGCGGACGACAGCGGCAGGACGAGGTCGGGGTCGTCGTCGAGGTCGACCGGCACGCTCTGGATCCCGCGGTCGTCGGGCTCGTCGACCGTCCGCACGGCGAAGAGGACGTCGTCGCCGGCGGTCTCGAGCATGTCGAGGTTCGTGATCTCGCCGAGCAGCTCGTCGAGCCCTTCGTCCTCGCAGCCCGGCGCCCCGACGCGCAGCAGCCGACCGAGCCCCGCGTTGGGCTCGAACAGGAGGAACGAGCGCGCGCTGCGCGACCACGCGACGCGCTGCGGCTCGAGCGCGGGGTAGGTCAGGAACGGCGGCACGGCCTCGCCCGACGTCACCGAGAGGTTGCGCACGCTCGTCGCGCCCGTCGCGGGCTCGATCGCGGCGCGGAACACGTCCATGCGCCGGAACAGGCTCCCGTTCGCGCCGGGATCCCCGGCGGCGAAGAGCAGCTCGCGCGCGGGCGTGAAGACGAACACGCCGACCTCGTCGAGGTACGGCTCGAAGAGCGCGTCGCGCGTCAGGTGCTCGACGGCCGCGGGCGCGGACTGCGCGGGTGCGGACGCGACGTACAGCTCGCGCGAGTACGCGTGCCCGATGCCGACGCGCCACGCGCACGCCGCAGCGTCGTCCGACACGGCGAGCCACGGACCGTTCGGCGCGTCGGGGAGGAGCCCCGCGCCCGACATCGCCGTGGGCTCGTCGCAGAAGCAGCGCGCAGAGCCGCTCGCGCCGAACACGAACGGATGGGCGAGGCCCTGGTCCTCCCCCGCGATCGTCGCGGCGAAGGCACCGTTCGAGCTTGCGACGATCTCGCGCGCGAACCACGGGGGCGTCGCGGCGTCGAAGGCCACCGGCTGTACGTCGTCGCACGTCGCGCGGTCGAAGCGCAGGAGGCCGCTCGCGTGCGCCGCCGCGCCGAAGGTCGCGGCGAGCAAGAGGCCCTTGCCGCCGAAGTCGAACGGCGGGAGCGCGCTCGTGCGCGGCGTCGCCGTGCCGGACTCGACGTCGAGCTCATAGAGGTCGCCGCCGTCCTCGAAGCGCGTCGCGACGAGCACCGACTCGCCGCCGGGCGCAACGGCGACGCGCTCGACGAACGGATCCGCGCCCCAGGCGTTCGCGGGCGCTTCGGCGAGGAGCCGCGGCGCGCCGTCCCGATCGATCACGAACCAACCGAACGCGGCGTCCGGCGTGCCCTCGGCGCGGACGAAGTGGTAGAGCGATCCGCGCCCCTCGGCGAGGCGCACGCGCGCGGCGCCGGCGACGTCCTCGAAGCGGCGCGAGCGGTCCTCGTCGAGGCGCTCGAGCGCGGCGCGACCCGCGAGGTCGAAGTCGAGCAGGCGGATGCCTTGGAGGGCGGCGGGGTCCTGCGCGGGCACGGTGCCGAACTCGTCGAGCACGCGGATCGAGCCCGTTCCGCCCGGCGCGCCGAGGAAGATGGAGACCGAGCCCGCGAGCGCGGGGAGAGCGAGCGATGCGAGGGCGGCGATCGACCACGAGAGTTTCATCGCGGGCTCCAGGGGTGAGGGGACGGGGCGCGTGGAGCGCGAGGTCGCACGCACGCGAGAAAGGCCGCTCGGAGTTCCGGCGCGGCCTTCTGTGGTCAGGATCCCACGTGGGGGTGGGGCGCGGGATGAAAGGGCGGTCATGTGGGGCTGGGGCGCGCGGACGCGGCGTCGCCGGATGGCGATTCGAGGGCTCGACACGCTCCCCGCGACGAGCGCGGGGTGGGCGTGGATGCGCGCGCTGTGCGTGCGGGCTCGTGCGATGTGGCTCAGTGGCCGGCGAGCACGAAGCCGCCCTGGCCGAGCGTTTGGATGCGGGCGGAGGGGCCGCCGGGGCTCCAGTTCAGGACGGCGGCGGCTCCTTGCGCGTTCACGAGCGTCACGTGCACGTCTCCGCTCGCGGTCACGTCGGCGAGCGGGCCGGCGGTGACGCTGTGTTGCGCGAGGAGCGCGACCGCGCCCGTGGCGGGGTGCGCGTGCCACACGGCTTCGTCGTGGCCGTCCGTCGCGACGAGCACGCACGTCCCGTCGCTCCCGACGCTGCCCCGCGCGATGCGCGTGCCCGCGTCGAGGGGCACGATGAGTTCGGGGTTCGTCGAGAGGTCGAGCGGCAAGCGCAGGAGGCCGCGGAAGCCGGGGCCCGACTGCGCGAGCACGGAGACGAGCAGGTGCTGCGGCGCCACTTCGAGCAGATCGATCTGGGTCACGTGCCCGGCGAGCTCGCGCAAGCCGCTCGTGCCGCTTTGGACGGCGAGGAGGCGCAGCTCGTTCGATTCGCGCTCGAGCGCGAGGTACGCGCTCGACGCTTCGATCCAAGCGAGCTGGGTGAACTCGAGCGTGCCGTACGTGTCGAACGGCGGCACGGCGTCGCCCGAGGTCAGGGTCAAGTTGCGCAGGTCGAGCGCGCCGTTCGGGCCACGGTCGAGGCTGAAGAAGTCGGCCTCGTGGAACGTGCTCGTGCTCGTCGGCGGATCGCCCGCGACGAACAGGAGCCGTCCCGCGGGCGTGAAGACGAAGACGCCGACTTCGTCCAGGTAGTCCTCGAACAGCTCGTCGCGCGTGACGTGCTCGTCGAGCACGGGGCCGCCGGGCGTCGCGCGCGTGCCGAGCATGAGCTCGACTCCCGTCCATCCCCCCCACGAGCGCGCGCGCCACGCGCACGCGCAGCCATCGTCGGAGATCGCGAGCCACGGGCCGTTCGGCGCCTCGGGCGCGAGGCCGGCGCCCGAGAGGTCGCCGGGCAAGCTCGCCATGCGCTGCGCATCGCCGTGCGCGCCGAAAGCGAAGGGATACGCGAGGTGCGGCCCATCGCCCGCGATCGTCGCGACCCACGCGCCGTTCGGGCTCGTCACGACCTGGCGCTCGAACCACGACGGCGTCTCGCCGGACGCGAAGCCGACCGGCGTCGCGTCGATCGCCGTCGTGCGATCGAAGCGGAGGATCCCTTCGCGGTGCACCGCCGCGCCGAAGTCCTTCTGCAGGGTGAGCCCGCGTCCAAGGAAGTCGAGCGGAGCGATCTGGCTCGTGCGCAGGATCGCGGTCGCCCCGCCGAGGTCGACCTCGTACAGATCGCCCCCCCGCCGCGCGCGGTCGCGACGAGCAGGCCGAGCCCGTCCGGCGCCACCGCGATGCGCGCGTTGAACGGGTCGATGCCCGGGACGACGGCGGGAAGCTCGATCACGACGCGCGCGATCCGGTCCGCTCCGACGACGAAGAAGCCCCAGGTCTCGCGCGACGTCCCCGCGGCGCGCACGAAGTGGTAGAGCGAGCCGCTTCCGTTCGGCAGCGACAACCGCGACGCGCCGGGCACGTCGTCGCGCAGACGCGCGCGCGCATCGGAGACGACCTCGAGCGCCGCTCGCGACGAGAGGTCGAGGTCGACGAGACGGATGTCCGTCAGCTCCGGGAGGTCGATCGCGGGGATCACGCCGCTCTCGTCGTAGACGCGCACGAAGCCCACGCCGCCGGGCGGACCCACGAACACGCTGAACGAGCTCCCCCACGCGGGAGCGGCGACGGCGAGGAGAGCGACGAGACGCGTGAAGGGCTGCATGGGGGGACCTGGGGCCACGAGGACCCCGAACGAGAGACGAGAGACGGACGGATCGAGACCCCGGAACGCGCAACCCCTGCGCACGAGGAACCGAGCTCGCCGTCGGCCGGCGAGCCCCGAGTAGGGTGCGCGGAAGCGCGGAATCGCGCAAGGGAGCGGGGCTGCCCACTCGCGGTTGGCGTGGGGCCCTGTGCGGGTTCAACGCCCCGGACACCGTCGTGCGCCACGCTCGGGCGGCAGTGCCCCGGGCCCGGTTCCCGGCCGCAATCCGGGCCGCTCGAGCAGCTCGCCGAGGCTCACGTTGACGCCCTCCGGTCCCCGTGCTGTTCCTGCAGAGCGTCAGGCTCGCGAAGGGCGGCGCAGGCTTCACGTTCGGAGACGCACAGCTCAGGGTCGGCCGCTCGGTTCGTGGTCTCGCACTGCGCCCAGCCACGGCGAGAGCCGCCGACCTCGGAGCCGGAGCCGCACAGCCGTCGTCGATCGCGCCTCTCGGCGGCACGCGCGTTCATCAGGCGCGCGATCGCAACGCGGCGTCGTTCCGCACGAGTGCGACGTTCAACACGACGAACGACGCCGCGGGTCGTGTGGGGCGACTGAGCCGCCCCGCGGCGTGCGCATGGAGCGCGCGTCGCGGACCGTGACCGCTCCGGCGCGCCGCTTCCACGGCGTGCCGGACGCTCGGCCCGGAACTCGCAAGGGAGCGCGCACCCGAACGCACTTTCTCGAGTTTCCGACGCACGAAACGCCGTGCGACGACAAGCGCCGTGATCGACGCGGGACGCGATGCTCGTTCCTGCTCGCGGCAGCGCGCGGATCCGCACGCTCCATGCACTCGCACCCCCGCCCCCGGGATGCGGCGGCGCCTCACGACACGGCCCGAGGCTTGCCATCGGGGCCCACATCGCACCCGAAGGATCGCGCCCATCCCCACGCGTTCCATCGGAGTCTCCGCGATCACCACCCGGATCTGGCACGTCCCGAGGACTCGACATGCTGACTCGACTCTGGAGCGTCACCGCGCTCTTCACCACGGCCTCTGCGCTCGCCCAGTCGCCTTGCTCGCCCTTCGCCGCGCGCGTCTACGACGCGGGCCCCACGCCCGAAGCGATCGACACCGCGGACTTCGACGGCGACGGCGACATGGATCTCGTCGTCGCGGACTCCTGCCTCCCGCAAGTGCGCATCCTGTGGAACGACGGCGCGGGCGGCTTCGACGCGGTCACCGACCTGTCGACGTGGGACCCCGCGCGAACGGTGCTCGCGCGCGACCTCGATGACGACGGCGACGTCGACCTCGTTGCGACCGAAGGCGGCACCGCGGTTCACGTGCTCGTCTTCACGAACCAAGCGGGAGCGTTCACGCTCGCTCAGCGACTCCTCACGAACGCGAACGGCTTCGACTCCGACCTCGCCGACTTCGACGGCGACGACTTGCCCGAATTGGTCCTGAGCGCGAGGACGAACTCGAGCGCGACGGAACACGGCTTCTACCTCTATCCGAACGAGGGCGGCTCGTTCGGCTCCCCCGTCTTCCACTTCATCGGAGGGTCGACGTCGATGTCGGAGGCCGAGGTCGCGGACTTCAATGGCGACCACCGACTCGACGTCGTCGGCCTCTTCGGCGGCGCGATGTACTTCTGGCTGAACGACCCGATCACCGGGCTGACGCTCTCGGGTGCCGACGGCCATCCGGGTGTGGCCCGCATCTACGCGGCGCAGATCGACGAGGACGGCTTCGCCGATCGCGTGCTCCTGCGCTTCGGCACCCAGGACGTCGTGCTGCTCCTGACGACCCAGTCGGGACCGATCACGCTCGCGACGTACCCCGCCTACCCCACCGAAGCGCACGTCGTGGACCTGAACGGAGACGGCCACCTCGACCTCCGCATCGCGGCCGACGCGCTCTACGACTACCTGCGCGTGCCGGGCGGAGCCTTCGTGGCCGCCGGCAGCCACGTCCTGCCCGGTGATTCGTCGCACATCGTCTCCGCCGACTTCGACGGCGACGGCGCCGTGGACACGGCGGCGGCGAGCCCCATCGTCGACTCGCTCGCGCTCGTCCTGTCCAGCGGACCGAGCTACGCATCCGCCCAGCGCTTCGTCGCGGGCCAAGCGACGGACCAGGACTTCGCCGACATCGACCAGGACGGCGACCTCGACGTCGTGCGCGCCTCGCCCTCCGGATCGCAGGCTTACCGGAACGCCGCGGGCGACTTCGTCCCGATCGGCGACGTGCTCCCCGGAGCTCGGCATGCGCGTTTCGTGGACCTCATCCCCGGTGGGTCGCCGGAGATCGTGCTGTACTCACCCGAGACCGTGCATCTCCGGGTTTGCTCGGCTTCGAACGGAGTCGACTACTCGCCGCTCGGGGCACCGATCGCGAGCACGTTCGGCCACTCGCTCGCCTCCGGGGATTTCGACCAGGACGGTCTGCAGGACCTCTTCATCGGCTCCGCGGCTTCCGTCGGCAACACCGGCCCGATCAACTTCCTCAAGGGGCTCGGCGACGGGACCTTTGCTCCCTCCTCGGCATTCTACGTGATGGAAGACCCGATCGCGGTTCGCCTCGCCGACCTGGACGGTGACACCGACCTGGACATCGTCGCCGCGACGGACGTCCACTTCGGCGGCCTGATCAACGTGCTCCGCAACGTTGATGGCACGCTCGCTGGACCCGAAGTGGTCGCGAATGACCTCGCAGGCGGTGGGCGCTTTGCGCTCGGCGATGTCGACCGCGACGGCGACATCGACATCGTCGCTGCTGCGAGCAGCCTGCACGAACTCCACGTTTATGCGAACGACGGCCTGGGTCAGTTCGTGCGCATTCACACGCTTCCGCTCGACCGCGAGGTGCTCTCGATGGAGCTCGCGCTCGTCGACGGTGACGGCGCGCTCGATCTCGTGACGATCGAGACTTCGAGCCCGATGCACGTTCCGGGCATGATCGTCGTCCACCGCCGAGGGGATGGGACGGGTGTGTTCGAGATCGCGACGCGGCATGCGATGGGCGAGCTCGGCGATCGGCTTGTCGTCCGTGACCTCGAGGGTGACGGTGACGTCGACGTGCTCCTCGTCGATTCAACCAACCCCGCTCGCGACGGCGTCTGGGTGCTCGAAAACTCGGGCGCGTGCTCGACGGGCGACGCGCTCTGCGCGGGCGACGGCTCGGGTGCCGCTTGCCCGTGTGGCAACTCGGGATCGGATGGCCGCGGTTGCGCGAACTCCTTTGACGCGAACGGCGCGGAGCTCTCTGCCGCGGGCGGAGCGCGCGTGTCGAGCGACTCGTTGACCCTCGCGGTCAGCGGTCTCCCGCCGACGACCCTCGTGCACTTCCTGCAGAGCGAAGCGCTCGAGAACGGCGGCGCGGGCGTCGCGTTCGGCGACGGGCTCTTGTGCGTCGGCGGTTCGATCCGCCGCCTCGCCGTGCGCCAGGCGAACGCGGGCGTCGCCCAGCTCGGCGCCGCGGAAGCGCAGCCGAGCTCGCTGGCGGCGCTCGGCCAGCTCCCGCCCGCGGGCGGAACGCGCATCTACCAGGCGCGCTACCGCAACGTCGCCAGCTTCTGCACGAGCGCGACGTTCAACACGTCGAACGCGCTGCGCGTCGTGTGGGGTGACTGATCGTCCAGCGCTCGGCGCGCGCCGCCCTCGCGGCGCGCGCCCCGAGCGCGCTGCGGGACGGCCTCCGGCGGGCGGAGGCCCCCCCTGGCCCTCCCACGCCGGCCACGCCCGTGCCGACGCGACGGAATTCGCCGCACCGCCGGCAACACGGCGCGACGCTCGGGCAAACTGGAGGTCTCCCCTTCCCCAGGAGGTCTCGATGCCGCGCTCTTCCGTCCTCGTCCCCGGACCGGCCACACTGCCCTTCGTGCTCTTCGCCGCGGCGATCGTCGTCGCGAACGCGTCCGCCGCGCAAGAGTGCACGCCGTTCCCCGCGCGCGTCGTCGACGTCGGCTGGGGCCCGGGGCAAGCGCTCACGATCGACCTCGACCTCGACGGCGACCGCGACCTCGCCATCGCGCAGACCTTCGACGCGCGGGTCGTGCTGTTCACGAACGACGGCGCGGGGCGCCTCGCGCTCACGGGCGACCTCTCGTTCGTCGACGCCGTGTACTCGTTCTCGATGGCCGACGTCGACGGCGACTCCCTCCTCGACGTCGTCGCGTGGGAGTTTTCCGACTTCACGAACGAGGAGCACCTCACGCTGCGCCGCGGGACCGGCGTCGCGACGACGCTGCTCTCGGCCCCGATCCAACTGCACGCGTTCACGTGTCCGCCGGCGCTCGTCGACCTCGAGGGCGACGGTGACCTCGACATCGTCGTCGCGCGCGAGCGGCACGCGCCCGGCGGAGCGGCGCTCGAAGTGCTCGTCGACATCGGCGGCGGCGTCTACGTGCCGAGTTCGGCGCTCCAGGTGCTCGGCAGCGCTCCGAGCGTCGTCGCCCTCGTCTCGGGCGACGTCGATGGAGACGGCGACGTCGACCTCGCCGCGCGTGTGCAGGGCGTCGGGATGGAGGTCTGGTCGCAGCTCCCCGGCGGGAGTTGGAGCACGCCGACGGTCACCGGGCCGGCCGGCGACGTCCCTGGCGGGATCGTGAGCGCGGACTTCGACGGCGACGGCGTCGCGGACCTCGCGGTGCTGCATTCGAGCACCGCCGCGCTCGTCCAGACCGCGACGGCGAGCGCGACGCTCCCCGTCGGACCGCGAGCGCGCGGGCTCGTCGCGGCGGACGCGGACGGCGACGGCGACACGGACCTGATCGTGCTCGCGGACGGTCTGCAGGTCTGGACGAACCAGTCCGGCGCGTTCACGAGCGGGCCGGTCCACGCCGTGCCGCCGAGCGCGGACGCGATCGTCGCGGCGGACTTCGACGGGAACCTGCGCGCCGACTTCGCGTCGACGTGCCTCGCCATCGACGCGCTCGCGCTGCACCTCGGCAACGCCGAATCGGACTACGCTCCGCCGGTGCACGTCGCGACGCCCGCGGTCGCGCGCATCGACGGCGCGGACCTCGACGGAGACGGCGACGTGGACCTCCTCGTCGAGCACTCGGGTGCCCTGCCGGACGAGGTACGACGCAACGACGGGCAGGGCGTGTTCACGCCCGTCGCGGTCCTCCCCGGCGCCGGGCCGTACCGCGTGCTCGACGTCGACGGCGACGGCGTGCTCGACGTCCTCGCACGCGGGACGAGCGCGATCTCGCTCGCGCGCGGGACGGCCGCGCCCTTCGTGTTCAACGCGTCGTCGATCGCCGTCCCCGCGCCCTTCGTCCGCGGATTCGCGGCGGGCGACCTCGAGCCGGACGGGGACGTCGACCTCGTCGTCGCCGCCGACTCCGGCGGATCGTCGAACCCGGCGCTCCACGTCTTCCTCCAGGCCGCGGGCGCGTTCGGTGCGCCGACCACGCTCGCGATGCCCATCGGCGCCGGCGCGGTGGAGTTGCGCGACGTCGACGGCGACGGCGACCTCGACGTGTTCGTCGGCGGCATCCCGCGGCTCGACCTCGTGCGCAACCAGGGCGCCGGCACGTTCGCGGCGCCCGTTTCGATCCTCGCTCCCGCGTCGAACGTCACGGCGTTCACCGTGGGCGACCTCGACCTCGACGGCGACGTCGACGTGCTCGCAGGGACGCTGAACCCGCGCGCGCTCACCGTCCTCGCGAACGACGGCGCGGGGAACTTCACCCTCGTCGAGCAACGCGCGACGGCGCACACGCCGTGGGACCTGCGCCTCGCGCGTCTCGACGACGACGGAGCGCCGGACGTGCTCGTGCTCGAGCACCAGAACGTGCAGCCGTTCAACTCGTGCGCGAGCGTGTGGAAGAACCGCGGCGACGGCCGGTTCGAGCTCGCGGGTCGGCACTCGCCTGGTCCGCTCAACGGCGCGATCGCCGCGATCGACGTCGATGCGGACGCGCGCCTCGACGTGCTCCTCGGCGTGGCGCCGTTCGCGGGCACGCCGAGCGGTTTCGCCGTGCTGCGGAACGGCGGGAGCTGCCCCACCGGTGCGAGCCTGTGCGGCGGCGACGGCAGCGCGACGGCGTGCCCGTGCGCAAACGCGGGCGAGAGCGGGCGCGGGTGCGCGAACTCCGTCGTGCCGGCGGGCGCGAAGCTCGAGGCCGCCGGGCGCGCGCGCGTCGCGACGGACGACCTCACGCTGACGACGTCGGGGCTACCGCCGACGACGCTCGTGCTCTTCCTCCAGGGCGACGTCCCCGACAACGGCGGGATGGGTGCGATCTTCGGCGACGGTCTCTCGTGCGTCGCGGGGACGCTGCGCGTGCTCGGCGTCCGCCGCGCGAACGGCGGCGTCGCCGCGCTCGGCGCGAACGCTCCGCAGCCCGTTTCGCTCGCGCAGGTCGGCGCGCTGCCGCCGCTCGGCGGGACGCGCTACTACCAGGCGCGCTACCGCAACGCCGCGAGCTACTGCTCGGCCGCGACGTTCAACACGTCGAACGCGTTGCGCGTCGCGTGGGGTGACTGACCCTTCCACCACGGGCTCGGAGCCCCGGCCGACGCACCACGCGGCTCGTCGGCAGCGCGCGCGCTCGGTGTTGCAGGGGAACGTGAGGTGGATCGGGTCCCGCGCGACCGAGGTGCTCCGAGCGGGGGTAGGCTGGTCCATCGGCTCGATGCACTCGCCGAGGACTGCGCAGGAGACCCGCATGCAACGCACACGCGCCAGTTGGACCGCGCTCGCCGCCATCGCGTTCTCGACCTCGCACGCGAGTGCCCAGTGTCCGGACTGGAAGCGCGGGCTCCACACGAACGGGTTCACGGGCGGGAACTCCTTCGCCGAGACGTCGGCGGTCTACGACGACGGCTCGGGCGCGGAGCTCTGGATCGGCGGGCTCTTCACCACGATCGGGAGCACCGTCTCGCCGTACCTCGCGCACTGGGACGGCCAGCAGTGGCGCAGCGAGACGACCTGGAGCCCCAACAACTACATCCACGCGATGGCCGTGTACGACGACGGCACGGGGCCTGGACTGTACGTCGCAGGGCAGTTCTTCGTCCCGGTCGGCGCCGTCCCCGCGAACGGCGTCGTGCGTTGGAACGGCACGAGCTGGTCCGCGCTCGGCGCCGGACTCACGGGCGACGTGCGCGCGATCTACTCGCTCGCCGTGTACGACGACGGCACGGGGCCCGCGCTCTACGCCGGCGGACGGTTCGCGCTCGCGGGCGGCCAACCGGCGAACCACATCGCGCGCTGGAACGGGACGAGCTGGTCGACGCTCGGCAGCGGGACGAACGACTACGTGTTCGACCTCTGCGTGTACGACGACGGCACGGGATCGGCGCTCTACGCGGGCGGCTCGTTCACGACGGCTGGGGGACAACCGCTCCCCAACCTCGCGCGGTGGAACGGCACGAGCTGGTCCCCGCCCGGCATCGCGCCGAACGGCACCGTGATGGGCCTCGGCGTGGTCGACGAGGGCTCCGGAGCCGCGCTCTACGCGGGCGGGCTCTTCACGCTGGCCGGCGGACAGCCGGCGAACCACGTCGCGCGCTGGAACGGAAGTGCGTGGTCGGCGCTCGGCAGCGGACTCGACGGCAACGTGCTCTCGTTCTCGGGCTTCGACGACGGGACGGGCTTCGCGCTGTACGCGGGCGGACAGTTCGCGACCTCCGCCGGGCAGCCGTGTCCGAACTTCGCGCGGTGGAACGGCACGAGCTGGACCGCACCCGCGGGCGGCATCGTCGGGCAGAACGTGTGGAGCACGACGGTGTTCGACGACGGGGCTGGGCCCGCGGTCTACGCCGTCGGGAGCTTCGACGCGGCCGGCGGCCTGCGGTGCAAGGGCGTCGCGCGCTATCGCGCTAGCGGCTGGTCCGCAGTCGAGTCGGGCGCGGGGTTCGAGGGGACGGTGCGCGCGCTCGCGGTGCACGACGACGACGCGGGAGCTTCGCTCTACGCGGGCGGGCAGTTCACCTACGCGAGCGGCTTCCCCGCGAGCAACATCGCACGCTCGAACGGCGCGAGCTGGAGCGCGCTCGGCGCGGGGACGAACGGCACCGTGCACGCGCTCCTCGGGTTCGACGACGGCAGCGGAGCGGCGCTCTACGCGGGCGGCGAGTTCACCGACGCGGGCGGTTCGGGTGCCTCGTACCTCGCGCGCTGGAACGGAACGAGTTGGTCCGCGGTCGGCGGCGGCGTCGACCACTGGGTGCTCGCGCTGTGCGCGTGGGACGACGGGACCGGGCCCGCGCTCTACGCCGCGGGCCGCCTCTTCGCAGCGGGCGGCGGGCCTGCGAACTCGATCGCGAAATGGAACGGGACGAGCTGGTCGGCGCTCGGCAGCGGGATGAACAACTGGGTCGACGAGCTCGCCGTGCACGACGACGGCAGCGGCCTCGCGCTCTACGCGAGCGGCCGTTTCACGACGGCCGGCGGCGGCGCGGCGAACCGCGTCGCACGCTGGAACGGCACGAGCTGGTCGGCAGTGGGAAGCGGGATGAACGGCAACGTCTACACGCTTGCGGCCCACGATGCGGGCGGCGGAGCGGAGCTCTACGCCGCGGGCAATTTCTCCACCGCCGGTGGGACGGGCGCGAGCAGCATTGCACGCTGGAACGGTACGAGCTGGTCGCCCCTCGGATTGGGGCTCACCTACGGGACCGGGCCCGGCGAGGTGTTCGCACTGAGGCCGTTCGACGGAGGCGCTGGACCGCAGCTCGTCGCCACGGGGAACTTCGGCGGCGCGGGAGGCGGGCTCGCGAACTACATCGCAAGCTGGAACGGCTCGTCTTGGTCGAACGTCGGCGCCGGCCTCGGGGACATCGGGTTCGCGCTCGCCGCGTTCGACGACGGCACGGGGAGCGGACCGGATCTCTACGTGGGCGGCGCGTTCTACTCCGCGGGCACGATCGCGTCGCGGGGCATCGCGGAGTGGTTCGGCTGCGGTCCGCCGGGCGTGCCGTTCTGCTCCGGCGACGGGAGCGCGTCACCGTGTCCGTGCGGCAGCGTCGGCGCGAGTGGAAACGGCTGCCCGAACGCGATCAACCCGGCCGGCGCGAACCTGACCGCGACGGGGAGCGCGGACGCGAGCGTGGATTCGATCGTGCTCGTCGGCACGGGCATGCGCAGCTCGACGGCGCTCTACCTGCAGGGCATGACGCGTGACAACGGCGGCGCGGGCACGCCGCTCTTCGACGGGCTGCGCTGCGTCGGCGGAGCGATCGTGCGCCTGGCGGTGAAGCTGAACGTGAACGGCGCGTCGCAGTACCCCGACGTCGGGAACCCGTCCGTCTCCGTGCGCGGGGCCGTGCCCGCGGGCGGCGGCGCGCGGCACTACCAGGTCTATTACCGCGACGCGGCGGCCGCGTTCTGTCCGCCCGCGACCGCGAACTGGACGAACGGACTGACGCTGCAGTGGCTGCCGTGACGCCGCGGACGCGCGCGTCAGACCTTCACTTCGCCGCGCGCGCCGAGCAGCGACGCGTGCTTCGCGAGCAAGGGCTCGACCTCCTCGCGCACGAACTCGACGACCTGCTCCGGCGCGCGGCCGACGTAGCGGCGGCCGTCGAGGAGCTCGTCCATCCGCCCCGAGAGCTTCCCGAGCACCGGGTCCTTCGCGAGCAGCGCGCGGAACGGGTTTTCCTTGCCGTCCTTGATCGCGCGCGCGGCCGCGTGGCTCATCTGGCGGATGGACTCGTGCACGTCCTGGCGGTCGGCGCCGAGCTTCACGGCCTCCATCATCAGGTGCTCACTCGCGAGGAACGGGAGCTCTTCCCCGAGGTTCTTCGCGATCACGTGCGGGTTCACGACGAGCCCCGAGCCGACGTTGAGCAGCAGATTGAGCACGGCGTCCGTCGCGAGGAACATCTCCGCGATCGCGATGCGCCGGTTCGCGGAGTCGTCGAGCGTGCGCTCGAGCCACTGGTTCGCCGCCGTGTGCGCCGTGTTGCCGAGCGCCTCGATCACGAAGCGCGCGAGGGCGCAGACGCGTTCGCTGCGCATCGGGTTGCGCTTCCACGGCATCGCCGACGAGCCGATCTGGTTCGACTCGAACGGCTCCTCCACCTCTTTCTCGTGCGCGAGGAGCCGCAAGTCCGTCGCCATCTTGTGCGCGGCCTGCGCGATCTGCGACAGCACCTGGCACACGCGGAAGTCCAAGAGGCGCGAGTACGTCTGCCCGGTGACGGCGGCGCTCCTCGTGAAGCCGAAGCGCGCCGTCACGCGCCGGTCGAGCTCGCGCACGCGTCCGTGGTCGCCCGCGAAGAGTTCGAGGAACGAGGCCTGCGTGCCGGTCGTGCCCTTCACGCCGCGGAACTGCATCCGTTCTTCCGCGTGGTCGAGCTCGTGCGCGCATTCGACGAGCTCCGCGATCCACAAGCACGCGCGCTTGCCGACCGTCGTCGCCTGCGCGGGCTGGTAGTGCGTGAAGCCGAGCGTCGGCAGCTCCTTCCACTGCAGCGCGAATTCCTTGAGCACCGCGATCGTGCTGACGAGGTGCCGACGCAGGATGCGCAGGCCCTCGCGCATCGCGAGCAGCTCGCCGTTGTCCGTGACGAAGCACGACGTCGCGCCGAGGTGCACGATGCCGCGCGCTTTCGGGCACTGCTCGCCCCACGCGTGGATTTGCGCCATGACGTCGTGGCGGAGCTCCTTCTCGTACCGCGCGGCGACGTCGAGGTTCAGGTCCGTCGCGTGCGCCTTGAGCTCCGCGATCTGCTCGGCGGTGATCGCGAGGCCGAGCGCGCGCTCCTCTTCGGCGAGCGCGATCCAGAGCTCGCGCCACGTCGTGAACTTGCGCTGGTCGGAGAAGTTGAAGCGCATCGCGGAGCTCGCGTAGCGCTCGGAGAGCGGGGATCGGTAGTTCGTCGCGTCCATGGGGAACGCACGTTCTACCAAACGCCGGACGTCGAGACCGCGCTCCGTTCCACGGCCGTGGGAAGCGCTCCTTGGACGGCGCCGGGTGCCTTCAGCGCAACACGAGCCGCGTCGCGGGGCCGGGTGCCGTCAACGCAACACGAGTCGCGTCGGCGCGCTCTCCGCGCTCGCGGCGTCCACGCGCAGCGTGCCCGTCGCGCGCCGGCCGTCGAGCGTGGTCGCTTCGAGGACGTACTCGCCGGGCGCCAGCGTGAGCTCCTCCATCGCGAGGGTCGCGTCGGTGGCGAACCAGACGAGGCGCCGGTACACGAGCCGTCCGTCCGCGTCGCGCACGCCGAGCACGGGCATCGATCGCTCCGCGCCGTCCTTCGCCGGCAGCTCGAGCTCGACCTGGCGCGCGACGCCGGCGCGCAGGCGCACGACGAGCTCGACGTCCTTCGCCGATTCGACGCGCACGGGCACCACTTGGCTCGCGAACGCGCCGTGGACCAGGACCTCGTAGTCGCCCGGCGGGAGCTCCGCCGTCGCGCCGGAGAGCCCGTCCCGCGCCGGGTGGAACTCGGCGCCCGCGAACCAACCTTCGCGCAGCACCTCGACCGCCGGCGTCGCGCCGCCGAGCTCGACGTCGCGCTCGAAGCGCGCTCGGATCCGGCCGCCCGGCATGAGGCGCACGTCGCCGACGTCCCACGTCTCGCCCGCCGCGAGGTGCTTCGGCCCGAGCTGGATCGCCGCGCGATCCGGCACGTCGATCCGCAGCTGCCATTCCCCCGGCGAATAGGGCCCGAAGTCGAACACGCCCGTCGCCGCGTCCGCGGTCAGCACGAACGAGAACTGGAACGCGATGGAGCACGGGGAGAGGTGCGCCGCCGCCGTCGGCTTCCCGTCCGCGTCGAGGAGCCGCCCGCGGATGCGCACCGACGGCAGCGCCGCGTCGAGCACGCGCAGCTCGACGTCGCGCTTCTCCGGTCGCACGCCGTGCGCCACGTGCACGGGATAGCCGCCTTCCGGCGACGTCACGTCGAGGCGGTGCGCGCGGTCGTGCACGTCGACGAACTCGAACCGACCTTCGGCGTCCGTCTTCGTCGTGCCCCAGTCGGGCGCGCCGTCTCCCGCGGCTTCGTCCTGGAGCTGCACCTGCCAGCTCGCGAGCGGAGCGCCGCGCTCGTCGACGACGCGGCCGCGGATCTCGCCCGCGCTCGTGAGCGCGATCGTCGGCGTGAGCACCGCTCCGGGCGTGCCTTCGAGCGCGATCGTCGCCGACCCCACGCCGTCCTTCTCGACGGCGAGCACGAACGGCCCCGTCGGAAGGTCGCGCAGCTCGAACGTGCCGTCCTCGCGGGTGCGCGCGTGGTTCGCGAGCACGCCCTCGGCGTCCTTCAAGCGCACGCCCGCTTTAGTCACGGGCGCGCCCAGCGCATCGACGACGCGGCCGTCGACGCCGACGCCGAGTTCGAGGCGCGCGTCGAACTGCGCGCTGCCGTTCACGGGCAGGACGACGCTCCCGACGCGCGGAGCGAAGCCCTTCGCGCGCACCGCGACGTCGACGTCGCCCGCCGCGACGCCGACCGCGCGAAAGCGGCCCTCGGCGTCGGTGACGAGCTCGCGCGGCCCCGCGCCCATGTGACCGCGACCGTCGGGGGTGAGGACGTACTTCGGCTGCAGCGCGCCGACGAGCACGTGCGCGCCCGCGACCGGCGCGAGCTTCGGGTCGAGCACGACGCCGTGGACGACGCCCGCTCCGGCGAGCAGCTCGAGCGTGAGCTTCGCCGTCGCGCCTTCCCCCGCCGCGAGCGACTGCGGGATCGACGGCGCGTGGCCGTCGGCGCGCGCGCCCATCGTCGCCGCGTCCGCGACGGCACGCACGAAGAAGGAACCGTCCGCGCCCGAGCGCGCGACCGTGATGCCCTCCTCGTCCGTCGCCCAGCCGCCGAGCCACACCTCCGCGTCCGCGACGGGCCGGTGCTCGGCGTCGACGACGGTGCCTTCGACGTCGAAGCCGCGGTCGAGCACGAAGACGAGCTCCGCGGTCTTGCCCGCGACGACCTCGGCGCTCTGGTACGCGCCGCGATCGACGCGCACCGAGTACGACGCGGGTGCCAAGCCCTCGACGAGGAGCTCACCGCTCGCGCCCGTCTCCTCGCGCAGCTCGTCGATGCGCAGCGCGCCCGGAACGGCCCGCGCGATGCGCGCCTGGATCCCGACCGCGGGCTCCGTGCCGCCGAACCACGCGACGCGCACGCGCAACGCGCCGACGTCGTTCGTTCCTGTGGCGTTCGGCGCCGTCGCGCCGTTCGCCGCGACGCTGCGCGCGGCCGCGTCCACGGCGCGCTCGGCGCTCGAAGCGGGCGCGAGCTCCACCGCGGGCGGCGCGGTCTGCGACGCGAGCTCCACGCTCGAGTTCGCGCCGACCGCCGCGGTGCTCGCGAGTTGGAAGGCCTGGTACAGCCACAACGACACGAGGAGCAGCGCTAGCGCGCCGCCGAGCCACTTGACCTTCGTCGACATCACGTTCACCCAGGGAAGGGCCTTCGT
The DNA here is from genome assembly GCA_016714045.1 of Planctomycetota bacterium. Taxonomy (GTDB): domain Bacteria; phylum Planctomycetota; class UBA1135; order UBA1135; genus JADJNY01. The sequence continues at coordinate 70,045 of JADJNY010000009.1, forward strand.
CGCGAGCGCGCCGCTCCCCACCGCGGCGGGCACGGCCGGATCGAGCGCGAGGAACGGCGCGAGCGCTGCGAGCCACGTGTCGCGGCCGCCGTCGCGCTCGAGCTCGACGCGCAGGAGCTCGAGCCCGCGCTTCGTGCGCGTGCGCACCGTCTCGACGGGCACGCCGAGCTGCTTCGCGATCGCGCGCGGCGTCCGGTTCTCGAAGTAGCGCAGGACGAGCGTCGATCGGTACGGCTCGTGGAGCGCGAGCACGGCTTCGACGACGCGCGCGCGCGCGGACTCGCGCTCGAGCAGCTCGTGCGCCGACGGCACGCGCTCGCCGCGCGCGGCGTCCTCCTCGCGCGCACGCCGCCGCGCATCACCGCGCCGCGCCTTGCTCGCCAGCCGCCGGACGACGACCGTCCACCACCCGCCGAGCGCGCCACTGCCCTCGGGAGGGCGCTCCATCGCCGCGACCCACGCATCCTGCGCAACGTCCTCCGCACGCTCGCCGCGCACGAGCTCACGCGCGATCGAACGCACGAAGCCGTCGTACAGGAGCAGCTCCTCGGGATCGCGCGGGGCGGGGTTCATGACTCGCCCCATCCTCTACCCGCGATCGAGAAAAGCGGTTCGAGGAACCCGTCCCCGCAGAAGCTCACCCGCCTCCCGCCATCCAAGAAAGCTCGCCCCCACGCCCGAGCCCTCCTCTCGAACGTGCTGCCTGCTGCCCCCCCGCCCGACCACTCGATGCTGAGCGACTACGTTCGAACGGGCTCGCGCCGCGCCCACATTCGCGCCGTTCCGCCAGCTCGTTGCTGAGAGCCAATCGAACCCCGCGCAAGCCCGCGGCGAGTCCTCCGACCCGGGCTTGCGCGGGGTCCGGAATGCGGAGCATCCGAATGTGTTCCGTTGCTTCCCTTCCCCCTGGATCGCCCCATCCGGCAATTGCGCTCCCGACCGACACCACCCCCCACCGCGCCTACAACCACTCCCACTGCGGCACGAGCTCCGGCACGAACGACGCGATGCAGGCGCACGCAAGGCACGCGAGCAGGCCGTAAGCGATCGTGCGCGACAAGTTGCGGACGTTCGCGTGCTCGCCACCCCCGAACCGCACGGCAAGGAGCACGCACGTCGCGGCCGTCGCGTCGGTCAAGACGTCGCACACGCTCGGGTCGCGGTGCGGCGTGAAGCCTTGGTGCGCTTCGTCGACGATCGCGTACACGAACACGACGACGAAGATCGCCTGCAACCGCCACGCGTCGGTACGCGCCCACCCGTCCTTGCGCGGCAGACAAAGACACACGCACAACGTCAGGACGCCGAACTCCGGCGCGTGGAGGAAATTGGACAGGATGGCCCCGGTCGCGTCGCCTTGTCCGATGGTCGGGGGCTGGATCGAGCTCGCGAGCCAGATCACGCCGCCCCATGCGAGCACGCACAGGGGCGCCAGCGCGCGCGGCACGCACCGTTGCAGGACGTGGCCGCACCACCCGAGGACGCGCGCGAGGCGGGAGTCGGAAACAGCGGCAGCTGCGGACGCGCTCACGGCACGCCTTCAGCGCTCATTCGCGCCGTACCGCTTCACGGCGACGAACAGAAGCCCGCGCTGGTCGCGCGTGCGCGTCACGCGCAGGTCGGTGAGCATCTGGGCCATCAGGAAGAACCCGCGGCCGCGCTCGTTCTCGAGGTCCGGGATGTCGTCCTTCTTCAAGAAGGGCTCGAGCTCCGCCGGATCCCCGCCACCTTGGTCGCCGACGTGGATCTCCCAGCCGCCGTCGCGCACGTAGACCGCGAAGGACATGCGCACCTCGCCCGCGTCGCGCTCCTCCATCGCGTGGTTGCCGCCGCCGTGGTCGACCGCGTTCGCGAGGAGCTCGCTTGCGACGAACTCCATCGTCTCGATCTCGCGCTCGGGGGCGCCTTCCATGCTGGCGAAGCGGCGCAACACGGCGCGCGCCATGCGCACGGCGCTGTGCGCGGCGGGCAGGTCGAGCTCGAGCGCGTGCGGCTCGCGCGCCTGGTTCCGCGGGGAATCACGCAAGGGGTTCGAGCTCCAGCGAAAGGTCCATCGCGGGCGCGGAGTGCGTCAGCGCGCCGACCGACAAGCGATCGACACCGGTCGCGGCGATCGCCTGCGTCGTCGAGAGGTCGATGCCGCCCGACGCTTCGAGCTCGACCGCGCGTCCGAGCGCGCGCGCCTGCTCGCGCAGGAGCGGCGCGAGGCGCGCGAGCTCGGCGACCGTCATGTTGTCGAGCAGGATCACGTCCGCGCCGCCCTCGACGCCGGCGCGCGCTTCTTTCTCGTCGCGCGCCTCGCTCGTGATGCGCACGCCGGTTCCGACGGCGCGGCGCAGGTCGCGCAGCACGTCGACGATCGGCTTGCCGGCGAGCTCGATGTGGTTCTCCTTGACCATGACCTCGTCGTACAGCCCGAAGCGGTGGTTCTCGCCGCCGCCGCAGCGCACGGCGTACTTCTCGAGCAGGCGCAGGTTCGGCGTCGTCTTGCGCGTGTCGAGGATGCGCACGCGCTCGCCGCCGCCCGCGCGCGCGAGCGCGACGTAGCGCGCGGTCAGGGTCGCGGTGCCCGACATGCGTTGGATGAAGTTGAGCGCGGTGCGCTCGGCGGTGAGCAGCGCGCGCGCCAGACCCTCGACGAGCGCGATGCTGTCGCCCTTCCGGAACGGCGTGCCGTCGCCTTGGGTGATCGCGATGGTCGCGGCGGGGTCGACGAGCACGAACGTCCGCGCGAACACGTCGAGGCCGGCAAGCACGCCGGACGACTTGGCGATCAACCGCGCGCGCGCTCGGGCCTTCTCCGGCACCGCGTGCGTCGACGTCAGGTCACCTCCGCCGCGGTCCTCCTCCAGCGCAGGCCGCACGAAGCGGTCGATCACCTCGCGCGCGAGGGGCTCGGGGATCCCCCGTCGGGGCGCCGGGAGGGCGCCGCTCACGGGCGCGGCGCGGTCGGAGCCGCCGAGTGCGGAACGCGTATCGAGGGGGTTCGAGTTCACGAGGTCGCCCGGACCAGTCTACGGAGGCGGAGCGTGCCTGCCAGCCCTGGGTCGAACCGGAGTCGACCCGATGCACGCCCGGGCGTGCACCGCGTGCACCGCTCGGGGCCGGGAGAATCCTGGCGCCCGGCGCGTCGCTCTGCATACTCGACCGCTCGCACGCGCCCCGAGCGCGGCGAGGAACCCTCATGCGACTCCAGAGCCTCACTTCCTTGTTCCCGATCGCGCTCGTCGCGGTCCTCGCGTTCGCCCCCGTCCTCGCGCAGAAGCCCGGAGCCAAGCCGGCCGAGCCCGCCCCGCCCGGCACGGTGCCGGCGCAGGTGCTCGCGCCCCTCGAAGGCACGGCGAAGGCGCTCGCAAAGGGCGGCCGCGAGCGCGAGATGAAGGACCTGCTCTTCGCGCTCGACAAGCTCGGGATGGCGAAGGCGAACCACGAGAAGCTCGAGAAGACGTGCAAGGACGAGCTCGCGAAGACCAAGAAGGTCGTCGACGCGCTCCCCGACGGTGCGAAGGCGCTGCGCACGGCCGCGAAGCAGATCATGGCGATCGTGACGGCGATGCCGGAGGGCGACGACAAGCTCCTGCTCGCGCGCCGTGTGCTCCTCCTCGACGGCGAGAACGCCGAGGCGCACGCGCTGCTCGGCCACGAGAAGGTCGGGAAGAGCTGGGTCTCGACCGAGTTCAAGCCGATGCGCGAGCGGCGCGGCGACATCCTGACCAAGGTGCTCGAGGCGAAGAAGCTCGAGGTGCCGATCGAGACCGGCGAGGTCGACGACGAGCTCATCCAGAAGTACTGCGGCGTCCAGGCGACCTTCGCGCGCCGCGGGCGCATCGAGCTCCGCTCGAACTTCAACAAGGCCAAGACCGAGCGCATCCTGCGCGAGGTCTTGCGCGCGTGGTCGCTCAGCTCGTGGTTGCGCCGCCTGCCGGCCAAGCCGGACCTGGAGCTCTTCCTTGATGAGAAGACGACGACGTCGCGCAACGTTTGGATCCTCGTCGACTCGCGCGAGAAGTACCTGAAGCTCGCGAACGAGCTGATGGCCAACGGCAAGATGAACCCGGACGACAAGCAGATGTTCGGCCGGCCGAACACCGAGGTCGGCGGCTTCAACACGGTCGACGGCCAGTACGTCAAGCTCGCGCAGTTCGAGACGGACGTGCAGGCGTCGCTGCTCGTCGCGCTGTGCAACATGCGCGAGGGCATCCTGTCCCCCGTCACCGCGGGCCACCTGAACTGGCTGGCGCTGTCGTGCTTCGGCTGCACGCTGCCCAACTACTTCTACAAGGAGGACCAGGGCGCGGGCTTCGGCGACACGCACGTCGAGACCGAGGACCAGAAGCGCGAGCGCGAGGAGCTCCTGCGCATGGCGAAGGCCGGCATCGCGGGCTCGCGCACGTGGATGCAGTACCTCGCCGAGCGCGGCGAAGACCCCGCGTGGGCGAAGTCGTTCGTCGAGGCGATCGGCGCGATCACGGGTAACGACCTCCACAAGTGCACGTCGATCGTCGAGTTCCTGCAGGAGGCGGAGATCCTGCGCGGCGCGTACAAGCAGCTCTCGTCGAACGCGACCGGCCGCACGATCGAGCTCTACAACGCGGCGCTCGGCATGACCGTCGGCGACCTCGAGGCCAAGTGGAAGGACTGGCTGCTCGGCGTCCGTCCCGGCGTCGCGGAGCGCATCGACAAGGAGAACCTGAACGCGTGGCCGAAGGAGGCGCTCGAGGTCCTCGCGTACATGAACGACATCCGCGAGAAGGCGTTCAAGGACAAGATCCAGGGGCTCTGGAAGCTCAAGTTCGACCCCGAGCTCTCCGAGCAGTGCGCGCTGCACGCGCACTACCTCACGCTGCACCCCGAGCAGAAGAAGTGGCCCGACGCGCACGAGGAGTACGCCGACAAGGAGGGCTACACGACGGAGGGCGCGTGGGCCGGCGCGCACTCGGTGATCGTGTGGCGCGAGGGCGGCGAGGAGGCGATGACCTTTGAAGAAGGCATCGACGTGTGGCTCGGCAGCTTCTACCACCGCCTGCCGCTGACCGACCCCGGCGTGATGCGCCTCGGCTGGGGCAGCGAGGGCATCTACCAGGTGATGGACATGAGCTCGCTCGCGGCGCCCTACGACAAGCCCTTCACGGTCGTCTTCCCGTACGAAGGGCAGACGGGCGTGCCGACGCAGTTCCTCGGCGACGAACACCCCGACCCGATCCCGAACGGTCCGCCGGGCAGCGTGAACGAGGCCGACCTCTACGGCTACCCGATCACGATCCAGACCAATCCGTCCGACGAGCGCGGCGACGTCGTCGACATCTCGATGAAGCTCTTCGAGGGCAAGGACGGAAAGAAGGAGGTCGAGTGCTTCTTCTCGACGCCGAGCAACCCGACCAACCCGGAGATCGCCCCCGCTGGCGCCTGGTGCCTGATCCCGAAGACGTTCCTGAAGCCGAAGACGACGTACAAGGTCGTCGCCGACTGGATCTCCGGCGGCCGCACGTCTCAGACGAGCGCAGGCAAACACCTGGAGTGGACGTTCACGACGAACTGAGCACGCCGCTCCCTCTCACCCACCGCGCCGCGCCGACTCCTGCAGGAGCGGCGCGGCGCGCTTCATTCCGCAGAGCCGCATCGATCCCCGCCCCTTCCTCCTTCGCTTCCCTTCTCCCTCGCCCCCCCCGCGCCCCTTCGGCCCCCACTTCCCTTCTCCCAACAGAATTCCGCGTTGCCCTCGGGCCGTCCTCGGCCCGAGGGCAACGCGGAATCAGGATGCGAAGCACCCTCATGTGTTCCGTGCCCGTCCCTCCCCCTTCGCCCTCTTCATCCGCCTCGCGCGCCCACCCCGTCCCTCCCCCTTCGCCCTCCCGACCCGCCTCGCGCTCCCACCCCCGCTCCGCTTCGATTCCTCATACGCCCTCCTCCCTTCCGCGAACTCCTCCTCCGCCTCCATCAAGTCCCTCACCGCCCTCCTCACAAACTCACTCGGCGTCTCCAACCCCATCCGCTCCGCCTGCGCGTAACAGAACGCCTTCTGCGACACCGGCAACACCACCCGCATCACCGTGAACCGCTCCTTCGGCTCCACCTCGCCGCCCCGCCCACTCGTCCCCGCTCCACGCCCACGCCCACGCACATCCTTCCTCACGGCACCACCTCCATCGCTCCCCCCCGCACCGGAAACCGCCCGCGCAACCGCGCGCGCCGCTCGAGTTCCCCGCGCACGGCCTCGACCGTCCCCGGACCGATGCCCGGCACGCGATCGAGCGACTCCACACTGCCCGAGATCGCCCCGCTCCACCGAGCGCGCACCACGTCGATCGCGCGCTGCTCACCGACGCCAGGCAGGGCACGCAGCTCGCCGACGCCAAACCCGCGCAAGTCGAGCTCGACCTGCGGCCGCTCGACGCTCGGCGATTCGACCCGCGCGTGCCGTTCGATCACCTTCGAGGCCGCCAGCACGGCGAGCACGCCGGCGAGCGCGCACGCGACGAAGGACGTGGTCTGAAAGCAAGCTCCGCGTGCGGTCATGGCACCTCGCACGACGCCCGGCGTCCGCGTCGGGTCGCGAAAATCTGCGAAGTTCCCGCGGCGCCGTCCTCGGAAGCGGGGAATCACCCGCCTCGCGCCGCGCGCTCCCCCTCACCCGAGCCCGGGCGTGTACCCGACGCTACGCAGCATCGACCGGCCCACGCCGCGGGCCGGGACGCGCGCGAACTCCTGCTGCATCCGCACCGAGAGCTCGGTCACCGCCTGCGAGAACGGCGCGTCCGCCGCGCGCGCGACGACGGGGCTGCGCGCGTTGACGCACTCGACGACGTGCCGATCGTCCGGCAACCAGCCGAGGTAGCGCGGCTCGCGCCCTAGAAACTTGCGCGCGACGCCGCGCAGACGGTCGGCGACGTGGAGCGCCTCCTCCTCGCACGTCGCGCGGTTCACGACGAAGAGCGGGACGAGCTCGCCGCGCCGCTGCAAGAGCACCTTCAAGAACGCGTACGCGTCCGTCAGCGCCGTCACGTCGGGCGTCGTCACGATGAGCACGACGTCGCTCGCCGCCGCGAACGCGATCGTCTGGTTCGAAATGCCCGCGGCGGAGTCGACGAGCACGTGCCGGTACTCTTGCTCGACGCTCTCGATGCCGACGGCGACGAGGTGGAGCTCGTACGGCGACAGCCCCGCCATGCGCGACACGCCGGAGCCGCCCGCGAGCAAGTCGAGCTGCGGCCGCGCGTTCACGCGGATGTCGCGCACGGAGAGCCGCCCTTCGATCACGTCGACGAACGAGTGCGGCGGGCAGAGGTCGTGCAGGATGTGCGCGTTGCCCACGCCGAGGTCCGCGTCGACGAGGAGCGTGCGTCCGCGGCGCGCGAACAGCGTCCCGAGCGACGCGCTGACGACCGACTTGCCCGTGCCGCCCTTGCCGCTCGCGATGCAGAGCGAGTGCGCGCGCGGCGCGGCGCCGAGCTCGTGGCGCGCGTGGTCGACGGATGCGCGCGCCGCATCCGCGCTCTCGGAGCGCGTGCGGGCGAGACGCAGGAGCTTGCGTGCTTGATCCCAGTTCATCGACGTGGACGCTCCAAAGAGCGACGCGGATCGATGCGCGCGACCGACGATGCGGTCGTCGCGGAGCGAGACGCGCCTGCTGTTTCTTGCCGCGAAACGCGCCTCGACGGCGCACGCGACCAGGGAGAAGCTGCCGAAGGCGGGCGGGAGTTCCAAGTGTCGAGATCGTGCTCGGACCGATTTTTCGGTTCGCGCGGCGGGTCGACGACGTGCGAAAGGCGCCTTGAGCGACACCTCGCCGAGCGCGATCCCGAGGACACCGCGCGGGCGCTCCGCCGAGCTCGACCCCGCGGACACCGATCGGGCGCTCCGCCGAGCTCGACCCCGCGGACACCGAGCGGGCGCTCCGCGTGCGCTTTCACCCGCCGGGAAGCGTCGGATCCGACCGTTTCGAGCTCGGAACACGCGCTCGCGGACGGGCACGAAACCGGCGCCAGCGGCCCGGATCTCGGCCGCGCCGGCGCGCGACGGTCAGTCGCGGAACGCCGCGAGCTCCTCGGCGCTGAGGAGCGGTCCCGGCGGGATCGAGGGCGGCGGTTCGTGCTCGGGGAGGGCGGTGAGCTCGTCCCGACCAGCGGACTCCCCCCGCCCGCCGAAACGCTCGACGAAGACGGTCGCGAGCCAGCGATCGAGGTCGGCCGCGCCGTCGAGCCGTTTCGGCTCGGCCCGCGCGCCGGTGGCGGCGGCGAGGAGCGCTCCGGTCCCGGTGAGTCGCGCGAGCACGCGCCCGTCGTGCCGCCAGGCGAGCCCCGCCTCGCCCGCGACGAGCTCGAGGCCCGGGTCGAGGCGCGGGAGACGCTCGACGCACGCCGCGGCGAGCGCGCGGGGCGCGGGCGCGAGATCGTCGAGGAACGCGTCGACGGTCCAGGCGCGCGTCGGCCGGCCAAGCGTGCGTTCGACGACGCGCGCGAGTTCGCCGCGCGTGTGCTTCCAGTGCACGAACTCGAGCACGCAGAGCGCGTCGACGGCGCTCGAACGGCGCAGGAGCTCGGCGCCCGGCTCACCCGTGACGAGCGCGACGCGCACGTCGCTCGCGCCGGCGGTGCCCGCGAGCTCGGCCGCGAAGAGCCCGCCGTCGCGCCGTGCGCGCGCGAGGAGCTCGATCGCGGCGGTCCACGCGGCGCTCTCGTCGAGGTCGGCGCGCACGACGAGCCAGAGGCGGCCGAGCGCGTCGACGCCCGCGAGCTCCACGGCGACGTCGCCGGTCGCGCAGGGGACGGTGAAGGCACGCTCGAGCACCTCGAAGCCGGACCAGTGCTCGGCGAGGGCCGCTTCGGCGCGGCCGGAGGTCCATGCGACGTCCAGGGTGCCGCTCATGGGCGGAAGGTAGCACGCGCGCGGGCGTGAGTGGGATGCCGAGCGCGCGTCCGACGGACTCAGCGCGCTCTCGGGCCGAGCCGTTCCTCGAGCGCGCTCCGCTGAACGTGCGCGAGGGCGAGGGCGAGGGCGTCCGTCGCGTCGAGGGGTTTCGGGGGCTCCGCGAGGCCGAGGAGCTGCGTCACGATCCACGCGACCTGCGTCTTGTCCGCGGCGCCGTTGCCGACGAGCGCCTTCTTCGCGACCGCGGGCGGGTACTGCACGATCTTGGCGCCCGTCGCGGCGGCGCAGGCGAGCACGACGCCGCGGCCTTCGCCGATGCGCAGCGCCGACTGCACGTTGAGCGCGGCGAAGGCGGCCTCGACGACGACGACGGTCGGGCGGACCTTGGCGAGCAGGAGGTCGAGCTCCGTGCGCAGGTACGCGAGGCGCGCGGGCACGTCGTCGTCCTTCTCGGCGCGCAGCGCGCCGCACGCGAGGAGCCGCGGGCCCTTCGGCGCGACGACGACCGCGCCGTAACCGACGACGCGCGTGCCGGGGTCGATGCCGAGCACGATCGGGTACGGAGCGCGCGCCTCGCGCGCGGCGTGGAGCGCGTGCTCCGCGGCGGAACGGTCCGCGCGCTCCGCCGTTCGCCCGTGTTCGGGAGGCAGAGCGACCCCGCGCGCTCCAGGGAGCGGCGCTTCCTTCGCGGGCCGCCGTCCGCGGGTGGCGTGGAGCGCCCGGTTCGCGGGAGCCTCCTCGCGCGCGAGCGAGCGCGCCTTCGCCCGGACGGATCGGAGCGCAGGAGCTGCCGGCAGCGCGCGCTCCGGAGCGGAAGCGTCCTCGCGCGCGGATCCGCGCGCCGAGCTCGCGGCGGACCGGCTCGCGCGAGCTTCCTCCTCCGGCCTCGTCCCTTCTTCCATCGCGCGTGGAACCCTACGCTCTGCGCCTCGCGCGAGGAAGCCCCGCATGCCCGTCCCCGAGAACCAACGCACCGCCGCGGTGCTCGTCGCCGCCGGACAGTCGACGCGCCTGCGCACGACGCCCGAAGGTCCGCGCAAGCCGTTCCTCGTGCTCGAAGGGCTGACGGTGCTCGAGCACGCCGCGCGCGCCTTCGACGCGGTCGAAGCGGTCGTCGAGCTCGTGCTCGTCGGCAACGCGGCCGACCTCGCGCGCCTGACGCAGCTCGCGAGCCATTCGCCGCACCTGAAGAAGGTGAGCTCGATCGTGCCCGGCGGCGAGCTGCGGACGGACTCCGTGCGCGCGGGCGTCGCGGCGATCCGGCCCGACCTCGCGCTCGTCGCGATCCACGACGCGGCGCGGCCGTTGATCACGCCGTACACGATCGAGCGCGCGATCGCGCTCGCGGCGGAGCGCGGCGCGGCGGTCGTCGCGGTGCCGGTCGTCGACACGATCAAGACGTCGTCGGACGGGAAGCACGCGCAGAGCACGCTCGACCGCTCCGTCCTGTGGAGCGCGCAGACGCCGCAGATCTTCCGCGTCGCGCAGTTCAAGGAGCTCCTCGAACGCGCGCGCGCCGAGGGCTACCGCCCGACGGACGACGCGGCGCTCTACGAACGCTTCGTCGGCGGCGTTCCGATCTGCGAGGGCGACCCGTCGAACCTGAAGATCACGACGCCGAGCGACGTGCAGCTCGCGAGCCAGCTCTTGCGAGCGCGCCGCGAGCGGGAGCGGTCGTGAGGCGCACGGTCGGCTCGAAGGACCCGCGTCGTGATGAGGCGTAGACCACGCTCCTCCGCACACGAGCGCTCGCCGCGTGCTCCATCAGGCGGGACGTGTGAAATCGAGCCCTCCGCGCCGTACCCTCTCCGCGCATGAACGCTGAGCGCGAGTACCGCGTCGGGAACGGGTTCGACGTCCACCGCCTGGTCGAAGGACGTCCGTGCGTGCTCGGCGGGATCACGCTCCCCCACGCAACGGGCCCGCTCGGTCACTCCGACGGCGACGCCGTGCTGCACGCGATCACGGACGCGATCCTCGGCGCGGCGGGGCTCGACGACCTCGGCACGCTCTTCCCGGACAAGGACCCGCGCTGGAAGGGCGCGGACAGCGCGAAGCTGCTCGCGCTCGCACTCGCTAAGGTCGTCGAGAAGGGCTTCGTCGTCGTCAACGTCGACGTCGTGATCGCGACGGAGGGTCCGCGCATCGCGCCGCATCGGGCTGCGATGCGCGGTCGAATCGGCGAGCTCCTCGCCGTCGACCCGGAGCGCGTCAACGTGAAGGGCAAGACGGTCGAGGGCCTCGGCGCCCTCGCAAACGGCGCGGGCGTGGCGGTGCAGGCGGTGTGCTTGCTCGCGCGGCCGGGCTGAGCGCTACTTCGCGTCGACCGGCCGCAGCGTGGCGCGCAGCGTCTCCCGGCGCACGAGCTCGTCGTTCTTGATGGTCCGCGTCCAGACGACGTTCGTGGGCAGGCCGAGCCGCGTGTCGAACGTCCAGCGGCCTTCGTCGACGATGTCGAGCAAGGGGAGCTCCTGGTCCGCGGGCAGGGGCTTGCCGACCTTCACCGCGAGCTCGCGCAGCATCGCGGCGATCGCGGCCGACGCCTTCTCCTTGTCCAGCGTCTGGTGCCATTCGAGCTCCACCTCCGCCTTGTCCGCGTCGTGGCGCACGACTTCGATCGAGGCATGCGCCGGGAACGGATCTCCACCGAACGGATTCGGGAGTTGATCGTCGTACTCGCGCTTCTCGCCGACCACCAACGACGCGCCGCACCAGATGAAGATCATCTGCGGGTCCTTCAGCGTCGACGCCGCGAACGCAGGCCCGTCGAGCATCGATTTCGCGGCGGAGAGCGCGGTTCTCATCGTCTCGACGTCCTTGGGCTTCGCCCCGGGCTGCGTGGCCATCGTCGCCACCACGCCGTCCATCAGCGAGAAGAGCTTCGTGCGCGCTTCGTCTTCGTCGACGAACGCCTCGATCGAACCGTCCAGGCCGTGGTGCAGACGCATGACCCAGCCCTCGTAGCTCGAAGCGACCTTCGTGGCCACGATCGAGGCGATCGGATTCCCGGCCTCGACCTTCGTCGTGCGGTAGGTCCAGTTCGTCGTGAAGCCCGTGTCGTCCTTCGCGGTCACTTCGAAATCGATCGTCGTCGTCGCGACGTTCTTTGGACCTAGCTTCCCGCGCTGTTCTTCTTGGCGCTCCTTCACGAACTCGAGCGTGCGCTTCAACCCCGGCGTCCACGCGGGCGGGAGCTCGACGAGCACCTGGATTTCGACGACGGGTTCTTGAACGCGCGGCGGGACGACGACGGACCTGTGGAGATCGGCGAGCGCGAGGAGGAGGGGAGCGAGCAGCATGGCGAGAGCGGGTGGGAGGCCGTGGGGTGTGGAACTGCGGCGATCAGGATAGCGAGCATGCTCGAGTTGAGGACTCGGGTCGAAGGTGTCCCCTAGCGATCGAACCCCAGCTCGATCGTGACCGTCTCGAAGCTCGACAGCACGACCTCGCGCGACGTCTCGCGACCGTCCGCGCAACGGAGCACGACGCGGTACGTGCCGAGCGCCCCGATGCCCGCGAGCACGACGTCGTCGCGCGGCCTCGAGGTTCCGTCGTCGGACAAGTACGCCCGTTGGCCCCGGGCATCGAACAGCTCGACCTCGAGGCGCTCGCGGTCCTCACTCGAGCCCGTGAAGCGTGCGATCAACTGCGCGCCGCGGAGGAGTTCGATGCGCAGAGCCTCGGCGTCCGGCCCGGGGACGTCGAGCGCTCGCTGGAATTCAAGCCGGCCGGCGGCCCGCGCCAGGACTCTGTAGTGGTCGGGCCGGATCCCGATGAACGCAACTTGGCCGGCGTCGTTCGTCCGGCCCGAGTAGGTGCGCGCGCCCTCGCGGTAGCCCGCCGAGGAGGACAGCTCGACCTTTGCGTCCGGGATCGGCGCGCCCTGCTCGTCGACGATCGTGCACCCAAACCGTGCCGGCGGATGGAGCACGAACTCGACCTCGGCGACACGCCCGCGCCGCGGCACGTCGATCGTTCGGGGCAGCGCGGCCCCTTGCCTCAGCCCGACGGCGTGCAGCTCGATACGTCCCGGCTCGATCTCGAGGAACTGGAAGCGCCCAGCTCCGTCGGTCCAGGTCTCCCCTCCCCCGCGCCGGTAGGAAGGCAGCCCATCGACCTCCTCGAGGGGGATGAACGTGACGCGAGCGCGCCCCACCGGCGCCCCGCTCTCGTCGCGCACGACGCCCGCGAGCATCGGCTTCGTTTCGAGCACGAGCTCGACGTCCGCGCCCGTTTCGCGCACCTCGACGCGTTCGCCCGGAGACCGATAGACCCCGAACGCAGCGCGCAACTCCCACGTCCCCGGGTGCAGCCCCGCGAGCTCGAACCGACCGTCGTCGGAGTGAAACGCACCTTGCACTTCGCGCGCGGGCAGCGCGAGCGCCTCGCCCCCGATCACGGGGACCGCGCGGAGCTCGAACTGCGCGCAAGGAGCTCCGTCGCCGTCGACGACACGTCCGCGCAGGACGCTCCCCGCGCCGAGACGCAGCTCGAGCGCGCTCGTATCGCTCGCGACCGCGCGCGCGAACGCCACACCGCTCCGAGCCGGGACGACGTTGCCGTCCTCGTCGACGTCCTCGGCGAGACGCACACGCGCGCTCACGTCGTACGCACCCTCGATGAGCCCTTCGAAGGAGAAGGCCCCCTCCTCGTCCGCGAACGCGACGCGCAACGCCTCAGGCGCACCCGTCACGGGATCGACCGCGACCGATGCGCCGCTCGCGGGCGTTCCATCGGGCCACACGACGCGGCCGACGATCGCGCGCGGCTTCCCGAGCTGCAACACGAGCCCCTCGCGCCGCTCCTGCTCGGCCAGTTCGCTCACGTGGAGCACGCCGTCGAGGAAGCCGGGCGCCTTCGCGCGCAGCTCGAACTCTCCCTCCGGCAAGGAGGCGAGCTCGAACCGTCCCTCGGCATCCGTCTGGTCGCGTCCCGGGCCGCGGTTCCAGCGCACCCGCGACGAACGGATCCCCCAGTTGCCCGAGACCACATCGAGAATCAACGCGGCGCCCGCGACGGGCGCACCCGCGGAGTCGACGACGCGCCCGGCGACCTGCCGACCGAGTCGAACCTGCACGTCGAGGTGCAACGTCGCGCCGGGCTGCAGCTCCTCGGCCACGAGCACTTCCGGCTCGATGCCGGGCAGCAGCGCACTGTGGATGCGCCATTCGCGCACGCCCGAATCGACTCCGCGCAGCTCGAAGCGCAAGTCCTTCCCGACGCGCGCCGTCCGTCTCGAGCCATCGCCGAGTCCAGCGATCAACGAGAGGTCGGCCCCCACGATCGCGGCGCGCACGTCCTCGCGTCCGGGCGGACACGCGCATTGACCGAGCACGTGCGCGCCGACCTTGGGGCGGAGCACGAGCTCGCTCTGCACGTCGTGCGGAGCGACTTGGACCTCCGACGCGAGGTAGAGATGCGGCGCATCGAGCATGATCGTTCCCTCCGCCGCGAGCTCCCCGGTGACGAACGCGAACACGCCGTCCGCGCGAACGTGAGCCCGTTCTCGAAGCTGTGGCGTGGTGGTCGAGGGCGGGACGCTGAGCTCGACCCACGCGACCTCGCCCTCGGGCGTGCCTTCGGGGAACACGACGCGTCCGTGCAGACGCTGCGTCGAGAGCGCTTCGCGCGCTGATTCCGTCTGCGCAGCGCGCGCGGCCTGTTCGAGCTCCGCGAGCTTCGACTCCGCCGTCCGCACGCCGCGCTTCTGCTGCGGCAGACGCGACTCGTTCACCGAGCGCACCATGTCGTCGCCGACCTGGAACATCGCGCGCATCGTCACGAGCAGCACCGCGCCAACCGCGAGCGTGCCGCCGAGCACGATCCACGTCGTCCATGGCGAGCGCTTCGCTCCGTACGAGCGGCGCGGAGTGGGAGGCTCGGGGCGCATCGGCGTCTCAGTCTAGCTTCGGGCTCGCTCCCGGTTTCGGCCCGCGACCGGGAGAGCGTGGGGTGCGGTGGATCGAGATCGACAGGACGGAGTGGAGCTGCGCCCTCGGACGCATCGAATCGAGGCCGCGGTGGTCCGAGACGGTACGTCGAGGCGCTTCGATCGAGCGGGGCACTCGCTACGATCCAAACAGCCGATGAGCCTCGCTCCGCGCCTCCGGCTATCGTTCCCACATCGACTTCGATTTCCGACGAGGGAAAGGACCTCCACCATGAAGACCACGCTGCACAAGACGAAGAACGACCTCCCCGAAAAGGCCCGCGCGCAGCTCGTCGAGCTGCTCAATTCGCGCCTCGCGACCGCGATCGATTTGCACTATCAGGCGAAGCAGGCGCACTGGAACGTGAAGGGGCCGCAGTTCATCGCGCTCCACGAGTTGTTCGACAAGGTGGCTGGGATGGCCGAGGGTGCCGTCGACGAGATCGCGGAGCGCGCGGTCCAGCTTGGGGGTGTCGCGCGGGGCACGGTGCGGGTCGCGGCGAAGGAGAGTTCGCTGGGCGAGTACCCGCTCGGGGCGACGAACGGCACGGAGCATGTCGAAGCGCTGTCGACCGCGATTGCGGCGTTCGGGACGCAGTTGCGCGGGGCGATCACGATTGCGGATGAGCTGGGGGACGCGGGGACGGCGGACTTGTTCACGAGCCTCTCGCAGGACGCGGACAAGCAGCTGTGGTTTGTCGAGGCGCATCTGCAGACGAAGTGAACCGGTGGCTCGACGCAGGTCGGGCGACGCGACGAGGCCAGCGCGGAAAAGGCGTTGGCTTCGTGCGTTTTTGGCGGGGGTGGGGTCGGTCGGGAGCGCAATTGCCGGATGGGGCGATCAGGGGGGGAGGGACGCGAAGGAACACACGCGTGTGCTCCGCATCACGGACCCCGCACAGGCACGGGCCGGAGGACCGGCCCGCGCCTGTGCGGGGTTCTATGGGCTCTCAGCAACGAGCGTGGGGAGGCGCGTGCTGCGCGGACAGGCTCGAAGGGAGTGGTTCTCCGTTCGTGTTCGGCGTTGCGGTCAGTCGTTCCGCGCGTTCGCGCTCTGTGCGCGCGCTGTTTCAGCGGGTTCGTGCGTGTCCGCGACGCTCCATCCGCCGCCCAGGGCTTTGTAGAGCGCGACCGCGTTCGACACGGCGCGCGTCGAGCTCTTCGCGAGGTCGCTCTCGATCTGGAAGCGCGCGCGCTGCGCGTCGAGGACTTGGAAGAAGTCGACGAGGCCCTTGGAGAAGAGGTCGTTCGCGAGCTTCACCGCGCGGTCCTGCGCCGCGAGCGCGCTCGCGAGCGACGCGTTGCGCTCGCGCTCGCGCGCGAGGTTCACGACGGCGTCCTCGACCTCGGCTTGCGCCGTGAGCACGGTCTTTTGCCAGCGCACGAGCGCTTGTTCTTGGCGCGCTTCCTGCGCGCGCACGTTCGCCTTCAGCACGCCGGCTTCGAAGATCGGAAGCACGAGCGACGGCCCGATCGACCACGCGTTCGAACCCGCGTCGAGGAGCTCGAACCCGTCCGTCGTCCGCTGGCCCCACGACGCCGCGAGCGAGAGCTTGGGGTAGAGCTCGCCACGCGCTGCGTTCGTGAGCGCGCACTCGCGCGCGAGCTCGCGTTCCGCACGCCGCACGTCCGCGCGACGGCGCAGCAGGTCCGCGGGGAGCCCCGCGGCGATCACAGCGGGCGCCAAAGGGACGGGCGCGGGTGCGAGGAGCTCGCGCCCGAGACCGTTCCCGTCGCGGCCGAGCAGCACGCCGATCCGGTGCAGGCTCACGCGCTGCGCCGCGTCGAGCGCGGGGAGCGCGCTCGCCGTCGTCGCGACCTGCGCCTCGGCGCGCGCGACATCGAGGTCGCTCGCCATCCCGGCCTGGAAGCGCCCGCGCGTGAGCTCGAGCGTGTCCTTCTGCGACGCGAGGTTCGCACGTGCGACCGCGAGCTCGCGCTGCGCGCCGCGCAGCTCGACATAGGTGCGCGCGAGCTCGCTGAGCAGCGTCACCGCGGCGTCACGTCGCGACTCGACGGCCGCGTCGACGCCGGCTTGCGCCGCTTCGACCTGGCGACTCACGCGCCCCGCGACGTCGAGCTCCCACCGCGCGTCGAACCCGACGCGGAAGAGGTCGTTCTCACGCGCGCCGAAGCTCGGGCCTTCGTTCTCGCTGCGTCGCGAGCGCGCGTAGCCCGCGCTCGCGTCGAGGCGCGGATCGTCGCCACCCGCCGCGGCGTCGCGCACGGCGCGCGCTTCGAGCACGCGCGCGCGAGCGAGCGCGAGGTCGAGGTTCTGCGCGAGCGCCGCCGTCACGAGCGCGTCGAGCGCGGGGTCTTGGAACGTGCTCCACCACGCCTCGACGGGCTCGGCGGGCGAAACGACGGGCTCCGACTCGCTCCAAGCCGCGGGCGGCGCCGGCTCGGGCGCGCGGTAGTCCTCGCCGACCTTGCAACCCGCGAGCAGCGCGATGAGGAGCGCGCTCGCCGCGCAAGTGCGCCGCGCTCCGACGACGCGCGCTTCCCGCGGCTCCGTCCCGCGCGCACTCGTCGTCACGGCTTCACCTCGAGGAACACGTCCATCTGCTGGCCCGCGTACACCGGGAGCTTCGCCGGGTCGAAGCGGTAGAGCACCTGGAGCACGCGCGTGTCGACGCGCTCCGTGCTCTCGCCCGTGAGCGAGCGCTTGGGCACGACGTACGGATCGACGCGCACGAACTCGATGTCGGCCTTGAGCTCGCGGTTCCCGCGCACGTACGCAACGCCCTTCGCGCCGGGACGGAAGCGCCACGCGTCGTTCTCGTCGATGTCGACGCGCACGTGGAGCACGTCGACGTCGCCGAGCAGGAGGAGCGGCTGCGTCGTCGCCCCCGACGGCGCGAACTCGCCCGCGCGCAGGTTGATTTGCAGCACGGTCGCGTCGACCGGCGCGCGCACGACGAGGCGCTCGAGCTCGACCACCTGCGCCTCGAACTTCGCCTGTGCCGAGGCCACGTTCGCGCTCGCGATCGCCTTCTCGGGCGCCCACGCTCCGGCGCGGGCCTTCTCGAGCTCCGCCTTCGCCGTCGCAAGCCGCGCGTCCGCCGCGCGCACCGCGAACTTGCGCCGGTCCCACTCCTGCACGGCGACCGCGCGCATGTCGGGCAAGCTCTCGGCGAGCTCGAGCTGGCGCTTCGCGTCCGCGAGGTCCGTCTCCGCCGCCGCGACACGCGCCTCGAGCGGCGGCAGGTCCTCGGCGCGCGGCAGGCTTTCGAGCCGCGCGAGCTCCGCGCGCGCCGTGTCGAGCGCTGCCGAGCGGACGGCGAGCTCCGCCTTGCGGTCGCGGTCGTCGACGCGGAAGAGCACGGCGCCCTTCTTCAATTTCTGCCCGACCTGCACGGGCACCTCGACGACGACGCCCGCGACGGTCGAGCCGATCGCGATGTTCTGCGTCCGCGCTTCGACGATGCCGGCGCCGGCGATCGTCACCTGGAACGGCGCTTCGGCGGGCTCGGCGACCGGCGCGGCGACTGCGACGGGCTTCGCGCCCATGCTCATGGTCCACAGCGCGAACGCGAAGCCGGCGCAGGCGAGGAGCGGGAGGGCGTACTTGAAGATCATCGGGAGGGCTCCTTCACGAGACGGTTGCGGACGAAGACGGAGCGACGGAGCGCTCGGTCGCGCGTGGAGGCGGAGCGGCGGAGCACGCCGCCTCACGCGCGGAGGCGAAACGGGGCCGAACCTCGTGGTGCGGCACGGATCCGGAAAGGCGCCCGCCGAGCACGGACACCGTCACGAGGGAGGGCGCGCTCATCGCAACTCCTTCGCGGACGTCACGACGCGCTCGACGCGCCCGTCGTTCATTTTCGCGATGCGGTCGGCGAACTCGAACACGCGCGCGTCGTGCGTGACGATGACGAGCGAACGCCCGGGGCCGACGGCGACCGCGCGCAGGATCTCCATGACCTTGTGGCCGGTCTCCTGGTCGAGCGCGCTCGTCGGTTCGTCGCAAACGATCAGCTTGGGGTCGTGTACGAGCGCGCGCCCGATCGCGACGCGCTGCTGCTGGCCGCCGGAGAGCTGCGACGGGAGCGAGCGCCAGCGGTGGCCGAGGTCGACGCGCTCGAGCACCTCGCGCGCGCGGTCGACGGCCTCCTTGCGCTTCACCCCTTGGATCAGGAGCGGCACGGCGACGTTCTCCGCCGCGTTCAGCGCCGGGAGCAGGTTGTAGGCCTGGAAGACGAAGCCCACCGTCCGGCCGCGGAACGCGGTCTTCGCACGCGCGCCGAGCTGCTTCACGTCCTCGCCGAAGACGTGGCACGTGCCTTCGTCCTGGTCGAGGATGCCCGCGATGACCGAGATCAGCGTCGTCTTCCCACACCCCGACGGGCCGACGAGCATCATGAGCTCGCCGCTCTTCACGTCGAGGTCGATGCCGCGCAGGGCGGGTACGGCGTCGGGGCCGCTGCCGTAGACCTTCGTGATGCCGCGGCAGACGACGGCGTCGGCGGTGGCGACGGTCACGCGGCACCTCCGCGCACCGACCGGTGCTCCGAAGATCGCGACGACTCGAGCGTGCTCGCGCTCATGACTTGAACACGATCGCGGGTTCGAGCTTCACGACCTTGCGGATCGAGAGCAGGGCCGAGAGCATGCAGATGAAGAGCACGGCGCCTGCGCTCGCGGTGAGCACCCACCACGGCATGCGGAACGCGAGCTCCGTGTTGCGCGTCAGCAATCCGAACGCCGACGCGAGCCCGACGCCGATCCCGTAGCCGATCGAGCCCGCGAGCAGCGACTGGAGCAGGATCATGCGCAACAGCGTCCCGTTCCCCGTCCCCATCGCCTTGAGCGCGCCGAACTGGCGGATGTTCTCGAGCGTGAAGTTGTAGAAGGTCTGCCCCGCGATCACGGTGCCGATCAAGAACCCGAGCAGCACGGCGATGCCGAAGTTGACGGGGATGCCGGTGTACTTGAGGAAGTACTTCATCGTCATCACCTTGAACTCGTCGGCGGTCCACGCCGCGAGGCCGGTCGCCGCGCGGATGCGCGCGGAGAGCTCCGCCTGGTCGACGCCGGGCTTCGCGCCGACGAGCACGAACGACAGGAGCTTGCGCTCGCGCGGCGCGAACGTCGTCGCGCGAGAGAAGGTCGTGAAGACGACGGGTTGCGACTGGAACGTGCGCGAGACGCGGCACAACCCGACGACCACGGCGCGGTGGTCGTTGATCTCGAGCGTGTCCCCCACCTTCAGCGGCGTCGGCTTGCCGCCCTCCGTCGCGGCGGGCTTCGCGAGCTTCCCCTGCGCGGCGACGACGTCGACGATCACGCCCTCGGCGCGGCGCAAATCCTCGAGCTCGCCCTCGACCATCTCGGGCGGCCCGCCGATCAGCGTGGAGTCGTCGAGGCCGAGGCAGATCACCGTCTGGAACGAACCGTTCGAGAGGCGCGCCTTGAGGAGCCCCTTGTAGAGCGGCGCCACCCACTCGACGCCCTCGACGCCGCGCACGCGGTAGAGCTCCGTCGACTGGAGCGGCTTCACGTCGTCGATGAACTGCACCTTGGGGTCCATGACCCAGATGTCGGGCTGCCCCATGTCGGAGATCTGCCCGTAGGTGCGCGTCATCAAGCCCCAGAAGATCGACGCCTGCTGCGTGATGAGCAGCGACGCGAACGTGAGCCCGATCAGGATCCCGATGTACTTGGCGCGGTCGCCGATGAGCATCTTGAGCGCGACGAAGTTCACGAGCGTGCTCCTCGGGGTTCGGAGCATCGCGCTCGCCGCGCTGCGGGGCGCGCGGTGGATCCGCGACGCTCGAGGCCGCGCGTGGAGCACGGGCCGGCGCTCACGCTCGACCTCCCGCGCGCGGCGCGCGAATCCCCGCGAGCGAGAAGCGCGTGATGTGCCGCGCGAGCTCGTCGAGACCTTCGATCGTCGGCTCGGACTCGGGCCAGCCGCGGCGGATCATCTCGCGGCAGTGGCGGTAGAAGAGGCACTGGCCGACGACGCTCTGGGAGCACCGCATCACGTGCTCGACGCTCGCGTCGGGCCCGGCGAGCTCGCGCACGATGCCCGTGAGGCGTTCGAAGAGCGGTCGCGCCGTGTTCCCGATGATGTGCTCGAGCGCGTCGGTCGGCTCGATCATCTCGCGCGCCATGATCTTGCCGAGCCAGGCGGGCACGCCATCGGACAAGAGGCGCAGGAGGAAGGAGCGCACGAAGGCCTCGAGGCGCTCCTCGGCGCTCGCGCCCGGCCGCACGCCGAGGTCGGGCGGGAAGCGCGTGACCGCGACCCGGAAGGCGTGCTCGACGACCGCGCGGTAGAGCGTCGCCTTGTCCCCGAAGTGGTAGTGGACGGCCGCGCCGTTCGCCCCGGCGCGCGTGCAGAGCTCGCGCACCGTCGCGGCGCGGTAGCCCTGCTCGGCGAAGAGCTCGCCCGCGACCTCGAGCAGGCGGGTGCGGGTATCCGCGTCGGACGGGGCCGGGGTGGGTGTGGGGTGCGACATCAAACGCTCGTTTGAAGCACTTGTATCAAGCGCCCGATGGAGGCGCCAGCCCGCTCGAGGCCCGGATCACCTGCGACCCCGACTGCGTCCTCGTGCGCGACGGCCCTCCTGTGCGACGGCGCCCTCGCCTGCGACAGCACCCACCTACTCGGCGGTGCCCTCCTGTGCGACGTCGCCCTCCTGCGCGACAGCACCCACCTACTCGGCGGTGCCGGCCTGTGCTCCGACGCCCGCCCGCCTTGCGGCGCCCAGCTCCGCGCCGACTCCACACCGCGCTCGTCCCCGTCGACGGCGGCGGCTCCGGCCCGTCCTGAAACCCGACCGTGCGCGCGTCAGCCGCCCGGAGCGGGTCGCCGGGCCGACAGCTCGAAGCGCCGCTTGCCGAGCACCTGCCCCGGGGCCTCGGTCGCATAGAGCGACACGTGCGGCTCGCCCGCGCGCAGGACGCGCACCTCGAGGTCGAAGGTCCCGGAGCCGCGCTCGATCCGGTGCGGCTGGGGCTCCTCGATCGACCCATTCGTGAGACCGAGGTAGAGCACAGCCCGCGCCTGGGACGCGAGCCGGTACGTCCCGCGCACGCGCAGGGTCGAGCCCCAAGCGAGCGGGGTGCCCTGCACGCTGACGTACTCGAGCGTCAGGTCGTCGCCGGGAGTGTCGAAGGATTCGACGACCTCGAACCGTACGCGCTGGTACGGCTCGGCGGCGAGGCTGGCGCAGGACGGGAGGAGCGCGGCGAGCAGGGCGCAGAGGAGGAGGCGCATGGTTGGGAAGGTCGGAAGGAGGAGGCCGGTGGTTCGAGTCCGGCGCGGAGGGTGGATCAGTGCCCCGCGACCTCGGCCCACGCGCGCGCGAAGCCGAAGGCGAGCAGGGCGAAGACGAAGACCACGACGGACACCTGGACGCGGCGAGAGCGCACGACGCGGGCTTCGAGGTCCGCGCGTCCGCGCGCGACGAACGGCCAGACGACGAGCGTCACCGCGCCCGCATAGAAGACGAAGCCGAACGGGTGGAAGCTCCACGCGCCCGGGAGATCGCCGTGGGAGATCGCGCAGAATGCGCGCGTCAGGCCGCAGCCCGGGCACGAGACGCCGGTCAGGCGGCGCAGCCAGCACAGTTGGAGCTTCGGGAACGCGCTCGGCGTCCAGAGGAAGCTCGCGAGGAGGGCCGCGAGTGCGCCCGCCGCGAGGGTCCAACGCGTTGTCCCGTTCCCCTGGCCCGTCATGCGGGACAGAGGCTACTCAGTGCAGCGCCTTCTTCCACTCCGACATGGCCAGGACGACCTTGGACGAGATCAGGGTGTATTCCCCGACGGGGGCGATCAGCGCGAGCGCCTCCCCCTTCCGGCCCGTCGTCGCGAACTCGGCCACGCGCGCCGCTACGCGATGGAACTCGGCGTGCGCGGCGAGGACCGACTGGTAGTGAGGAGATGCGCGGTCCGCGGCGGTCATGCCGCTGCCGTGGAGCCACTTCCCGAACGCGCATTGATCCTCCGCTCGAATCGTCGCGATGGGGACCTCGCTGACCCCCGTGTCGATCGACTTCTTGAGGCGTGACTTCCAGGCGCTGTGAGCGGCGATGGCGGTGGTGAGTTCGTCCGTAGTGAGCATCGTCGAGACCTCGAATCGAGTGGGTGCGCGCCCGGGAAGGTGGCCTTCCGTCCGCTCGTCTTCCCGCACGTTCGAACGATCGAACGGCGGCGCGGACGTCGAGGTGCGCGTCGTCGACGAGTAGGTCGGTCCACGCACGGCCGGCGGTCATGCGCTCCCTGGCGCAAGCGGCCTACGCACACGAAAAGCACCGCAGCAGCGCGACTCACGAGCCCGAAGTCTGCAGAGCCGGGCGCGGGCGACTCCTGCGGGCGCGGAGAGCACACGGTCGGCCGAACCCGAGGGCCATCAGCGCTCGTCGCGGTCGAGCTGGATGTCGAGCCGGTGCAGCCCGGGCTCACGAGCGCCGGACTGCGCCCACGTCGCGGCTTCTCGCGCGGCGGGAGCGCGGTACGTCGCTCCCAACTCGAAACGCGCGGCGGGAAACGGACCGAGGACGAACTCGCCCGATGAACCCGTCGTCACGACGCGGGGGCGTGAGCTCGCTTCCCTCGAGAGCTCCTCGTCGGTCGGAGCCGGCCGGGCCCACACGTCGACGCCGGCGATCGGCGAGTGCGTCACCGCATCGACGACGCGCCCGACGAACAACACCTGATCGCGCTCCTTGGGATCGACCCGCACGCGCACATCGCGAGCGCCGGAGACCGTCGTCGTCGTCGCGAACACGTCGACTGCACGTGGCCAACGCGCCGTAAGCTCGAACTCGCCCGTGTAGAGGCCGCCGAGATGGAAGCGCCCGTGTTCGTCGGTGCGCACGACGTCGAGCTGGAGCACTTCCTCCCACGTCGCGCCCTTGCGGATCGGCGTCTTCAACCGCCGCTCGCCACGCGCCTCGACGCGCGCGTTCGCGAGCGGGTTCCCATCGGGGTCGACGACGACACCGTCGATCGTCGCCTCGGGCTCGAGCCGTAGCGTCACCGAGTCGGGGTTGCGCTCGACGATGCGGACGGGCTCGCGCACGGCGACGGCGTAGCCCGGCACGTGCACCGCGACGTAGCCTTCGAGCGTCGGGGGCAGGCCCGACACGCGGAACTCCCCCGCCGCGTTCGTGACCGGACGCTCGCCCGAATGTCCGCCCCCGATCACTAGCACGGGCACGTTCGCGATCGGCTTCCCGCTCGCGTCGAGCACGCGCCCGCGCAGTTGCACGGCGCGGACGTCGCTCGGCGGCAGGTCCGGCGGCTTGAAGAACTCGGGCGGCGGCGGCGGACGACGCACGGGACCGCAGGCGGCGAGGAGGAGCGCGAGTGTCGCGAGCTCGAGTCCGTGTCGGCGAGTCAGCTCGTGAACGAGCCGCCGGGCAAGCCCGCGAGCGAAACCGTGAGCAAGCTCGTGAGCGAAGCCGCGAACCAGGCGAACAGGCGCGGCGCCGCCGCCCGCGCGCGGAGGGCGACCCACGGGGTTCGTCGAGGGGCTCACGCCACGCTCCTACGCCGCGTTCAACCGCGCGTACACGCCGTTCTTCGCGAGCAGCTCGGCGTGCGTGCCGATTTCGACGAGCCGCCCCTTGTCGAGCACCGCGATGCGATCGGCGTTCTTGATCGTCGAGAGACGGTGCGCGATCACGAGCACGGTGCGGTGCGACATCAGGCGCTCGAGCGCCTCCTGCACCACTTGCTCCGACTCCGTGTCGAGGGCACTCGTCGCCTCGTCGAGCAGGAGCAGCGGCGCGTCCTTGATGAACGCGCGCGCGATCGTGATGCGCTGGCGCTGCCCGCCGGAGAGGCGCGAGCCCGCGTCCGCGACGTTCGTCGCGTAGCCCTCGGGCAGGCCGAGGATGAAGTCGTGGATGCCGGCGGCGCGCGCGGCGGCCTCGACCTCCGCGTCGGTCGCGCCGGGCTTTCCGTAGCGGATGTTCTCCGCGATCGTCGCGTGGAACAGGAACGGCGTCTGCCCGACCATCGCGTACTGCGCGGTCCACGAGTCGAAGGTGAGGTCGCGCAAGTCGCGCCCGTCGACGGTGACGCGCCCTTGCTGCGGGTCCATGAAGCGCGCGACGAGGTCGACCACGGTGCTCTTGCCCGAGCCCGACGGCCCGACGAGCGCCAGCGTCTCGCCCGGCCGCACGTCGAGCGTCAGCCCGTCGATCGCGTTGCCGTCGCCCTCGGGGTACGCGAAGCGCACGTCCTCGAAGCGGATGCCGCGGCCGAGTCCCTGGATCGCGACCGCGCCGGACTTCTCGACGACGTCGGGTTGCTCGTCGAGCAGCGCTTGCAGGCGCTCGGACGCGCCGACGGACTCCTGCGCGTGCGTGATGGCCTTGGTGATGTCCTTGACGCTGCCGTAGATGCCCGACACGAGGATGAAGAACGCCCCCATCTCGCCCGCGTTCTGGAAGACGTCCCCCGAGATCTTCAGCCAGCCGATGACGACGAGCATCAGCCCCATCCCCGCGAAGGAGAGGAACAGCGTCGAGGCGTTCGAGAGCGCGAGCGCCCGCACCATCTTCATGGTCGAGCGCACGTAGCTCGCGTTGATCTCCTGGTAGCGCGCGAGCTCGCGCTCCTCCGCGCGGAACGCCTTGACGGCGCGGATGCCTTGGAACATCTGCGTCAACGCCTGCACGGACGAGCCGAGGTTCGTGAGCGAGCGCGAGCTCCCCTTGCGAACTCGCTTCGACGTCACCGCAACCGGGATCGCGATCGCGAGCAATCCGCCCGCGACGATGAGCGTCAGCCACGGCGCGATGCACGCCGCCATCGCGAGCGACGCGACGGCGAGGAGCGGCTCCTGTACGAGGTCCTTGAGCGACAGGTTGAGCACGGACAACGTCGTGTTCACGTCGTTCGAGATGCGCGAGAGCAGGTCGCCGAAGTGCCGACGGCCGTGATAGGCCATCGAGAGCCCCATCAGGTGGCGCGCGAGGCGCTGGCGCAACTCGACGACCATCAGCACGGCGAGCTTGCGCGTCAGCGTGACGAAGAGGTACTGCGACACGCCGACGACGAGGGCGATGGCCGCGACCGCCAACGCGACGCGCCACAGGGCCGCGAGCTTCTCCTCGCCCGTGGTCGCGTCGCCGATCAGGACGTCGCGAAGCGCGACGAGGTACCGATTCGTGCTCGGCTTGCCGACGCCGGCGCCCTCGTCGAAGAGCAGCTCGAGCGTCGGCACGAGCAGCAGCGTCACCGCCTTCTGCCCGAACGCCGACAGCGCCGCGAACCCCGTCGCGAGCAAGAGCAGCGGCCAGCGCGTCGCGAGGTGCGGACGGAGGAGCTGGACGGTCGTGCGCGCGGTGGAGCTCAAGCCGGCAGATGATCGCGGCGCGCGGAGGGGCTGTCAAAGCGCGAAGGCCGCCGTCCCGAGGACGGCGGCCTTCGTTCGATCGTCGCGTCGAGCTCAGCGGCCCTTGATGTCGGCCTGCTTCACCGCGTCCGCGGTGTACTTGACGAGCTCGTACTTGAGGAAGTCGTCCCTGAGCAGGTCGACGTGCCGCGGGTCGGACAAGTTCAGCGAGCGGCTCGGCGGCGTGCGCTTGTTGACGCGCGTCACGTAGTAGCCGAGCTGCGTCTTGAACGGACCGGCGACGGAGTTCTCGGGCTGCTCGAAGAACAGATGGTCGGTGACGGAGAAGCCGTTCACCCAGTGCTTGTACTTGTTTTCGGCGAGCACGCCCTCGAGGTCGTGACGGTAGCGGAGCCCGAAGCGCCCCTTCTTCTTCATCGAGTACTCGGAGTAGGGCTTGCCCTGCTGCGGCTGGGGCGGGTCCCAGAACTCGCTGTTGTCGTTCATCAGGTCGGTCCAGAAGCGGTAGGGCTCGGTCGCGGGGTTCGCGGGCTTGTACTCCTTGCCCTGCGCCTGCGCTTCGGCCGCTTCCTTCTGCTGCTGCGCCCACGCTTCGTCGTTGGCGCGCGCCTTGGCGACCAGCTCCTCGCCCTTCTTCTTGGCCCAGGTCCAGCCGTCCGGCTTCCACTTGTACTTCGGGATGTCGAACGCGGCGACGAGGATGACCTCGGGGTCGACCTGGCCGAGGCCCATGATCTTGACCGCCTTGTCGTAGTGCGCGCGGAGCGCCGGGTTCAGGTCACCGGCGGGGCCTGGATCGAGCTGCGGCTTCATCAGGTCCTTGAAGCCGGCCATCAGACACTCGTACTCGAGGAACGTCTCCGTCGAGGGGAAGTACTGCGTGTGCTGCGCGAGGATGTCGAGGTTCAGGTACGTGCCCTCGAGGCTCTTCAGCTTGTCCTGCAGCACCTTCTCGCGCTCCTCCTTGGTCGGGAGGTGGCCGTCCTTCTGGAGACGGTCGAGCGTCGCGTAGTAGGCGACGTAGTAGCTCTTGGCCTCTTCGATCTCCTGCGGCGTGACGGAGGGCGCGATCTGGTTCCACACGTCGTCCGTCGTGACCGTGAGCTCAGGCTGCCTGTCCCCGTTGACGTCGGCGGTGAGCACGAGCGCAGAGGGCAGGCCCGAGAAGCTCGTCTTGAAGTCGATGAGGCCGAACATCGCGTCACGCACGATCTGGCGCATCATCGTCGAGTAGATCTGGTCCTCGGGCGGGAAGTCGCCGCCGTGCTCTTCCTGCCACTTGCGACGCATCTCGTAGCTCTGCTTCGCGTCGTCGACGAGCGTCGGGCCCGAGTCCGCGAGCACGGCTTCCGTCGTCACGATCGGCCATTCCTCCGGGTTCGGCGGGAGGAACACGCGGTCGAACTGGATCGTCTGGCGGAGCTGGAACTTGTACCAGTCGCTCGAACGGTAGGCGCGGCTGATCTCCGCCTCGGTCTCGAGGATCGGGTACTTCTTCTTGAAGTCGGTCACCGTGCGGTCGTACTCGCGCTGCACGTCGTCATCGGTCGCGATGAGATCCTGCTTCAGCGCCGCGTACTGGCGCGCGGTCTCCTCCGCGATGAACGTCTTGCGCTCGTCGGGGGACTTGAACGGCTTCTCCCGCTCGACCTCGGAGGCGCGCTGCTGCGCGATCTCGTCGGCGCGCCGCTTGAACTCCTCGTCGATGATCAGGTTGATGCGGTACGACTCGAGCATCGCCCGGCAGGGACCGTAGATGATCCACTGCTTGATCTCGCTGTCCGTGATGCGCCGGCCGTTCACGTAGAGGGGCGCACCGAAGATCGACTTGCCGTCGTCGGCCACCGCGGGCGGGCCGGAGGTGTCTCCCTGCGGCGCGGTCCATGCGGCGGGCGCCGACGCGGGGAGCGAGAGGCTCAGGGAGAGAACGAGGGAGAGCATGAGCGGAGGTCCTTGCGATGGGGTCGACCGGTCGGAGGTCGCGGACGATGCCGTCGTCGCGCGTCCCCCCGAGACGAGAGCCCGCGGGAGGAAAATCGGGCGACCAGGGTACGGGGCAGGGTCGCTCCGGGTTAACGGATTTTTTCGGGGACGGAGGGTTGGACTCTGGAGCCCCTCCCGAGGTTCCTTCCGTTCGGCGGCGAAGAGCCCCGCGGGAGCCTCCTCTCGTCTCCTTATAAGGCTGCGCGGCGCGCCCGTCCGGCCTGCGGCCGGGCGCGGGCGCTAGGATGGCACCGTCCCCGGCTCGCTCCGCTCCGCGCGGACGCGGAGACCGCGGGCCAGGGATCGGACTCCTCGGAGGCGCGCCGCGCATGACCCGTTCGCTCGCCAGGATCGCAGGGAGCTGCGCGCTCGCGTGCGTTGCGCCCGTTGCGCGCGCGCAGCTCGTCGAGGACTGGCGCGTCCACCACGACCTCGAGCCCATGGCGCTCGACGTCGGGCAGGTCTGCGCGGCGGGACCGAACGGCGAGCTCTACGTCGCAGGCTCGACGCGCCTCCCGTTCGCACAGTGGCTCGACACGCAGGTCGTGCGGCTCGACCCGAGCGGAGCGCTCGTGTGGCGGCGCGTCTACTCGGGCGACGTCGCGGACGACGCGCCGCAAGCGATCGTGGTCGACCCGTCCGATGGTTCCGTGCTCGTCGCGGTCCATCGGCAGATCGACCATCCGACGAACGACGTGACGCTGCTCAAGTACGACTCGAGCGGCAACCTGCTCTGGTCGGCGGTCTACGACGGGCCGGCGCACGACCGCGACTTCCTCGGCGGCCGACGGATCGCGCTCGACGCCGCGCACCGCGTGTACGTGCCGATGAACTCGACCGGCGTCGTCACGGTCGGGAACGCAGGTCTCGACGCGGTGCTCGCGTGCTTCGCGGCCGACGGCTCGCTCCAGTGGGAGCAGCGCTTCGACGGCGCGGGGCACGTGAACGATCTCGTGAACGACGTGGCGATCGACGGCGCGCGCGTGATCCTGTGCGGCGTCAGCGACCAAGGCGGCTCCGCGACGAGCAAGCTCCTCGTGCGCGCGTTCGCGCTCGACGGGACGCCGCTGTGGACGCACGAATCGAGCGCGCCGTCGACGTTCCTCGCCGGCGACCGCGTCGCGTTCGACCTCGCGGGCGAGGTCTACGTCTCCGGCCGCGCCGTCGACACGTGGTTCACGACGGACGCGCGGCTCTGGTCGTTCGACGCGGGCGGCGCGCTGCGCTGGTCGCGCGCGCTCGGGTCGAGCTCCGTCATCGGCTCGGTCGAGCTCGCGCTCGACGGCTACGGAGGCGTGGGCCTCGCGACGACGCAGCAGGACGAAACGAACGGCGTGCTCGTCGCGTCGTTCGGCACGGACGGCGCGCCGCGGTGGACGGCGGCGTGGGACGATCCGGTCACGGAGGACTTCCTCTCCGCGCTCGCAGTCGACGCGCAGGGACAGCTCACGCTCGCGGTCGCGAACGGGACGCCGGACCGCTTCACGCTGCTCTCCTTCGCGCGCGGCGGAGCGCTGACCGCGACGCTGCCCGTGACCGGAGCGCAAGGCGCGTGGATCGCGGACAGCCTCTCGCTCCCGCCGTCGACCGTGGTCTTGTGCGGCTCCGTCGCGGAGAACGGCGCGCCGTCCGAGGCGCTCTTCGTGATGCGCGTGCACGCGCCCTACTCCGTCTTCTGCGTCGGCGACGGCAGCGAAGGCGCGTGCCCGTGCGGCAACGCGAGCGCGCTCCTCGAGCAGAGCGGCTGCGCGAACTCGACGGGTCGCGGCGCGCGCCTGGAAGGATCGGGAAGCCCGAGCCTCGCGAACGACGTGGCGCGGTTGACGGCGAGCCACCTCCCCGCGTCGACGACGTGCATCCTGCTGCAGGGCGACACGCGCATCGACGCCGTGCCGTTCGGCGACGGACTGCGGTGCCTCGGCGGCGCGCTGCGACGGCTCTACGTGCGCGCGGCGAGCTCGGGCACGCTCACCCTGCCCGCCGCGACCGACCCGAGCCTGTCCGAGCACGCGCAGGCGGTCGGCGACCCGCTGCAGCCCGGCTCGACGCGCTCCTACCAGCTCTACTACCGCAACGCGGCGCCGAGCTTCTGCCCGCCGGAGACGTTCAACGTGACGAATGCGGTGAGCGCGGAATGGGGTGCGTGAGCGCCCCAGCCGCCTGCGCGCGGGCCGCTGATGGAGCGGACGACACGTCCCCCCTTCGATCGCGCGCCCGGGCTCGAAGCAAGGACCCGTGCGGGACTCGTACCGCTCCGCGCTGCCGCGCGTAGGATGAAGGACCCAGCTTCGACCGGGTTGAGCGCGCTCCGAGGGCGGACGATAGGCAGGCCCCTTTTCCCCAGCGCTCCCCCGCCCCGTCGTTCGAGGTCTCCCGTGACGTCCCGCTCCAAGACGATGCTCTACACCCCGCGCACGATCGCGCTGATCAGCGAGCTCTTCCACCCGCCGCTGCAACCGGATCCGGCGCCGATCCAGAAGCTCCACAACCGGATGTTCCAGGGCACGGAGCCCGCGTATTCGAGCTTCGCCGTCACGCCCGCGGGCGCCGTCCTGTCGAACCCCGTCCACCAGCCGGGCGCATCGTCCTTCGCCGCGTTCTTCGCTGACCGCTTCCAGTTCCGCGAGGAGCTCTCGAGCCTGACCTACGACGGCTTCGCGACGCGCGTGCGCGAGATCAGCGAACAGGTCTGCCAGCTCCGCAACATCCAGGTCTTCACCGCCCACCAGGTGACGATCCGCACGCTGATCAACCCGCGCCACTTCAAGGACAGCCGCGCCTTCTTGAAGCAGGGCATGTTCGGCTTCGACGACGAGGTCGACGCGTTCGAGCGCGACCCGCAGCTCTACGGGATCCGCCTCGTGTTCCCCGCGGGAGCGGGTCAGCCCGGCGCGTACTCGCTGCGCGTCGAGTCGTTCAACAACGACATCCGCTCGATCTACATCGAGAACCAGGGCACGTTCGGCCCGGTGCTCGTCGAGAGCGGGCTCGCGACGATCGAGCAGAACATCCTCGACGCGTATCGCTTCGTGACGGAAAAGACGGTGCGCTTCGTGTCGCACTTCGACGCGCCGACGCAGGCGGAAGAGGCGTAGCGGGGCGCGGCCAGGCCCCGCGCTGGACTCGGCGGACGATGGAGTGCGATGCTCGCCCGCGCAGCACCCCGATGAAGAAGCGCGCCCTGCTCGCCGTCGTCGCGGTCGTGCTCCTCGCGGGCGTGTGGCTCCTGCGATTCCTCGCGACGAGCGCGGACACCGCCCTGGACGTCGGATCCGCGCCGCCATCCGTCGCCACGGACTCGCGCACGACGCGCGCGCTCGATGCGGAGGATGTCTCGAGCGACCGAACGGCTCCCGTTCGCGAGGTCCCCGCGCGCGCAATCGCTCCGCGCGACCGTGGTGCGGCGACCGTGCGCGTCCTCGGCTGCGACGGACGACCGCTCGCCGTCAGCGAGGTCGCGTTCGTGGGCGATGCGCGTACCGAGCGAGCGTTCACGGACGAGGAGGGGAGACTCACGCTACAGGGGTGGGTCGTGGACGACCCGAGCGGCGTGCGCCTCTTCCATCGCGGGCGCCCGATCGAGCGCACGTGGGAGGTTCTCCCGGTCTGGCGCGTCAGGCCGGCGCTCCGCGGACGCATCACCGCGCCGGTGAATGCCTCATGGATCGCGCAGGCGCGCGTCGTGCTCGTGCCCGAGGCGTGGCGCGTGCGCGTGCGGCAGTCGCCCCGGCTCTTGCTCGACGAACCGTCGTTCGTACGCCCGACGATCTCGTCGGCGGGCGAGTTCGAGCTGTGCACGATCGAGCCGGGGACCTGGAGGGTGCTCGCCGCGTGCGCGGACGCGATCGCCGCACCCGTCGAGGTCGAAGTCTCGGACGACCACGTGGCAGAGGTCGAGCTGTGTCTACGACCGGCCGCGGGGTTTGCGGCGCGGCTGCGCGATCCACGCGGCGACGCGCCGCGGCTCACGGAGCGCGCGTGGGCGATGAACACCTGGACTCAGACAGACTTGCCCGTGGGGCTCGTCGTAGCGAACTGGCATGCCGAGACGGATGGACTCGCGCTGGGGCTGCTCGGCGGCATGAACCCCGAGCTCGCGGGCGCGCGCACGGGCGAGTTCTTGTGGATGTTCGCCGGGGACACCGCGATTGCTGCAGGGACGAAGACCTCCTTCGAGGCACATGCCGCGGGCTACCCCGCGCTCACTGCCGAGCTCAAGCTCGTCCCGCCCGGAGCGCTGCGCGAGTTCCGCGACCTCGTGCTCGAACGCTTCGAGGCCGAGGGCGCGCTCGTCGTGCGCATCGCGCACGGAGCGCGCTGCGCGATGCCGGAGACCCTCGATGACGCTCCGCTGCGCCTCCAACTCCACAACCTCGACGATCCGCGCGTCGAGACGTTCCAGCTCGTGCTCGACGGCGCGAAGGAGGAGCAGCGCATCGAAGGCCTGCCCGCCGGTCGCTACCAGGCGCTCGGCGTCGAGCTCTGCGCCGCACTGCTCCCGAGCTCCGCCCCGCGCGAGATCCTGATCCAGAAGGGCGGCACCGCGCGCCTCGAGCTCGAGGCCGGTTCGACGGGGTGCATCGTGCTCCTGCCGGAAACGGAGCAAGGAAAGGCCTGGGACGGCCCGCTCCACGTGACGATCCGCGGCGAGCGCACGCCGCGTGGGCAGGTCGTCCAGTCGGTCGCGTTCGGCGGTCCACCGTACTCGCTCCCGTTCCAACCGCCCGGCGCGTTCGTCGCGGACGTCACGGCGCAGGAGCTCGACGCGCGCGCGCGGGTGGAAACGACGTGCACCGCCGGCCAAGCCGTAGAGGCCAGGTTCCAGCTTGCTCCCTGACCCGGGCCCCTCCGGGACCCGTCCCGGAGAACCGAAGCGAGCTCAAATATCTATAGCACAAGGACTTGGGACCCAGGTACCTTGCGGCGCACGTTCCGACCAAAATGCGATACATCGCGTTTTGGTCGCGACCGAAATACGATGAACCTTCGAATGGCCGGCACGTCGCACCACCCTCGCGTCTACTCCGAAGTCCTCCGAAGACACTTGGCCGAGGACGCGCAGATGGCCTTCGTCTCCGGGCCGAGGCAGGTCGGCAAGACGACCGTCTGCGAGGAGTTCGCGGACCCAGGCGCCTACCTCAACTGGGATCGCGACAGGGACCGAAACGTCCTCCGCCGCGGGCAGGAGTCGGTCGCCCAGCACGTGGGGCTGGACCGGTCACGCACGAAGCCGGCGGTCGTCGTGCTCGACGAGGTTCATCGGTACGGGCGCTGGAAGCACCTTCTCAAGGGCCTCTACGACGCGCACAAACGCGACGCCCGCTTCATCGTGACCGGCAGCTCGCGTCTCGATGTCTTCCAGCGGGGCGGCGACAGCCTGATGGGGCGCTACTTCCTCTACCGGATGCATCCGCTGGGCGTGGCCGAGCTCGTCCATCCCACCGTGCCCGAACAGCCCATTCGCCCTCCCGGGCGGATCGCCGATGCGGACTGGACCGCGCTCCTCGAGCACGGCGGCTTCCCCGAGCCCTTCCTGCGGCGGACGGCGGCGTTCACGCGCCGCTGGCGGTCGCTGCGCATGGTGCAACTCGTGCGCGAGGACTTGCGCGACCTGACGCGCGTCCAGGAGCTCGAACGCATAGAGATGCTCGCTCTCCTCCTCCTCGAGCGCTCAGGCGGCCAGCTTTCGTTTGCGTCGCTCGCGAACGACCTCCACGTGAGCCCCGACACGGCGAAGCGCTGGGTGCGGCTCCTCGCGAACCTGCACCACGGGTTCCTCGTGCGGCCCTGGTTCAAGAACGTGGCTCGGTCGCTCCGGAAAGAGCCGCGTTGGTACTCCCTCGATTGGACCGCCGTCGACGACGAAGGCCGGCGCGCAGAGACGCTCGTCGCGGCGCACCTGAAGAAGGCCGTCGATGGATGGACCGATCTCGGCCTCGGCGCGTTCGACCTCTTCTACCTACGCGACAAGGACGGGCACGAGGTCGATTTCGTCGTCGTGAAGGACAAGCGGCCGTGGTTCCTCGTCGAAGTCAAGCTCGGCGAGGATCGACTCGCCGCGGACGTCCACCGCTTTCACGAAGTGCTTGGAACCCAACACGCCTTTCAGGTCGTGCTCGGGCTTCCCTACGAGGACGTCGACGTCTTTGCCGATGACCGTCCCCGCGTCGTGCCGGCGCGCACGCTGCTCTCGCAGCTCTACTGACGACCGCCTGATTTCGGCGAGAATCCCGAGGTCTCGGCGCCGCGTCGTCCGCCCCTCCGCGCGGCGCGCAGCCCGCGCCGAGGCTGGACGCGCCGATGACGCCCCAAAACCACGGCCCCGACGACTGGACGCGGCACGCGAACGCGCTTCGACGGCTCGCGCGCGGGCTCGTGCGCGACGCGGACGATCGCGAGGGGCTCGTCCAGTCGACGCTCGCCGCCGCGGTCGAGCGCTCCGAGCGCTCCGTCTCGTGGTCGTGGCTCGCCGCGGTGCTGCGCAATCGGGCGCGCGACCTCGCGCGGCTGCGCGCGCGGCGCGGAGAAGCTCCCGAGCGCGAGCTCGCGAGCGCGTGGCCCGCTCCGGGCGAGGTCGCGCAGCGCCTCGAGCTCCAAGAGCACCTCGTGCGCGAGCTGCGCGCGCTCGACGAGCCGTACCAGAGCACGCTGTACCTGCGCTACTTCGAGGAGCTCGCTCCGTCCGCGATCGCCGCGCGCACCGCGACGCCGGTGAAGACCGTCAAGACACGCCTCGAGCGCGGGCTCGCGCTCCTGCGCGAACGCATGGAGCGCAAACACGGGAGCGCGACGCGCGAGCGCTTGCTCGCTTTGCTCGCGTTGCCGAGCTCGACCCCGATCGCGCCGACGGTACCGACTGCGCCCGTCGCGCCGATCGCTCGCCACGCGCCTGGATCGAACGCCGCGGCGCGCCCGGAGCCGCTCGGCGCTCCGCACGGCGCGCTCGGACACGGAACGCACGCCGCGAGCTCGCTCGCGAAGGGAGGACTCGTCGTCATGGGAAAGAAACTCGCCGCGCTCGCCTGCGTCCTCGTCCTGCTCGCCTGCTGGTGGCTCGCGACGCGGTCCGACACGGGCTCGTCCTCCGCGGCGCACGGCACGCTCGCGTCGGCCGACGCGCTCCACCCGACCGACGCGCCGCCCGCGCTTGACGCGCCCGCCGCGGCGAGCGAGCGCGAGTCCGGCGCGAGCACGCCGATCGCGAACGCTCCCGCCGCGGCGCCGACGCGCGGCACGCTGCGCATCCTCGCCGCGTGGTCGGGCGCCGCGCCGGCGGAGGAGCTCGCCGCCGCGGACGTCTCGATCGACGTGCGCTCGTCCGAACGCGCGCCGCGGTTCCCCGACCGCCCGCTCGTGCGGCTCGTCACGGACGGGCGCGGTCGAACGCTCGCGACCGACCTTGCGCCCGGCCCCGTCGAGGTCACATCCGACCGCGGCGGCTCCGTCCGCGCGGAGGTCGTCGCCGGCGAGACGCGCGACGTCGTCGTGCGGATCCCCGCGGGCCTCGCCGCGACGGGGTGCGTGCTCGACGCCGCCGAGCAGCCCGTCGCGAACGCGACGATCTGGATGACGACGGGGCACATGGACTGCTTCGCGATGTCGCCCGTCGCGCTCACCGACGCGCGCGGCCGCTTCGCGCTGCGCGACGTCCCCGCGCGCCAATCAATCGGCGCGACCGCGGCGGGATTCGCGCCCTCCGCGCTCTTCGATTTCGAGCAGGCGCCGCGGCGCGACGGGCCGGTCGAGGTCGTGCTGCGCCTCGCGGAGCGCGGCGTCGCGCTCGAAGGGCGCGTGCTCCGCGCGGACGGCACGCCCGCTGCGCGCGCCGACGTCTGCGTCGGGAGATCGAGCTACGAACGGCCGCGCTCGGACGGGACGTTCGTCGAGACGTGGGGCGGGCGCCTCTCGCGCTGCGACGACGCGGGACGCTTCCGCGTCGACGGCCTCGAGCCCGGCTGGCAGTCCATCGCCGTGCGCGCGGAGCGCGCGCCGCTCTGGAGCGACGTCGTCGAGGTGAACGCGGGCGAGACGCGCGCGCTCAACGTCGCGCTCTCCGCCCCCGTCACGGTCGTCGGACGCGTGACGAACGCGGTGAAGGAGCTCGTCACCGGCACGTTCGTGCG
The DNA here is from genome assembly GCA_016714045.1 of Planctomycetota bacterium. Taxonomy (GTDB): domain Bacteria; phylum Planctomycetota; class UBA1135; order UBA1135; genus JADJNY01. The sequence goes on from JADJNY010000009.1 coordinate 106,265, forward strand.
CGCGTTCGCGCGAGCTCTGCGGCCCGACTACCTCGCGATGGGCCAGTACGACGACCCGAACCCGTTCGGCTCGCCGATCACCCTCGCCGGCGCGGACGGCACGTACCGACTCGAGGAGGTGTGGCCCGGCGAGGCGTTCCTCTACGCGAGCCCGCCGCGCTCGAGTGCCTTCGCGGACGCGTTCCGGCCGGAGATGCACGCGGAGTTCGTGCTCCACGCGCGCCCGGACGAAACGGCGACGTGGGACGCGGTGATCGAAGCGGGCCGCGCGATCACGGGGCACGTGCGCTACGCGGACGGCGTCCCGATGGCGGACACGTTCGTCAGCGCGGTCGACGAGGCGACGTCGGACCGCCGCACGCTGCGCACCGGCCCCGAAGGCGCGTTCGAGTTCTTCGGCCTCGATCCCGCGACGTACCGCATCGAGGTGCAGCTCGACGGTGCGCCACGCGGAGCGCGGCCGCTCATCACGCGCGGCGTCGCTCCGAGCGGCGCGCCGCTCGACCTCGTCGCCGACTACCCGAGCCCCGAGAAGGACCCGAGCGCGAAGGTGCGCGGCGGGTTCCGCGATCCGTCCGGCAAGCTCCCACGTCTGCCCGAGCCCGTGCTCGCGAGCGACGACGGCGTGCAGCGCTTCCCCGATCGCTCGGACGAGAAGGGCTTCGCGTTCGGCGCGCTCCCCGCGGGGAAGTACCGGCTGCTCGCGATGCTTGGCGAGACGCTCGTCCACGCCGGCGAGCCGTTCGAGCTCGCGCGCAGCGAGGAGCGCGACCTCGGCGCGATCGAGGTCGGGGCCGGCGGGACGCTGACGCTGCGGGTGAAGCGCGCGCCGGGGTTCGAGCGCGCGGACGCGAAGCTCTACCTCGAGTTCGCGGGGCTCGCGGGCGGCACGCTCCACGACGTGCCGCTCGAGGGCGACCTCGTGCTCAAGAGCGTCGCGGCGGGCCGCCACGTCGCGACGCTGTACGCGCCCGGCGCCGTCGCGAGCGCGCGGCGCGAGTTCGACGTCGCGGGCGACACGCGGGTCGAGCTCGCGCTCGTTCCCGGCGTCGCGCGCCGGCTCCAGTTCACGCAGCCCGACTCGAGCGCCGCGGAGTGGATCGACGTCGCGATCACGAGCGCGGACGGCGCGACGTTCTACGCCGGGGAGTTCCGCGGCAACCCGGCGGAGCCCTTCCCGTTCGTCGTGGAGCTCGCGTTCCCGCCGGGCCGCTTCACGGTCCGAGCGAGCACGAAGACCGGAATGCGAGTCGAGCACGCGTTCGAGGTCGGCGCCGAGCTCGGCACCGCCGAGCCGATCACGCTGCCGCTCGCTCCCTGACCGAGCACGCCGCGCAGCTTGAAAGACCCGGTTCGCACTCCCGGAACGAGCACCCCGTGCAGGCCCGACGACCCGGATCGCCCCGGAACGAAGACACCGCGCGGTCCGGACGAGGTCCGGAACGCGCGGCGTCGTTCCTCGAGCGCGCGGGACTACAGCTTGACCATCGCGTTCGCCCCGAACGCCGAGACCCACACGCCCATGCCGTCGAACACGACCGCGGTCGCGTTCGGGCCCACGGCGTACGTGCCGATCACCGTGCCGTCGGCGGCGTTGATCTTCGTCACCGAGTTGGCGCTCTGGTTCGCGACCCACATGTTGTAGCCGTCGAACGCGAGGCCGAACGGCGACGGGCCGACCGCGATGGTCTGGAGCAGCGCGCCGTCGCTCGCGCGCAGGCGCGTGACGTTGTTGGTCGTGTTGTTCGTGATCCACACGGAGGAGCCGTCGAACGCGATCTGCTCGGGGTTCGTGCCCGTCGCGAACGTGCCAAGCAACGCGCCGTCGCTCGCCCGGAGCTTCGTCACGGTGCTCTCGTCGTAGTTGACGACCCACACGCTCGACCCGTCGAAGCACAGGCCGAACGCGTTCGCGCCGCAGGTGTACGTGCCGAGGATCACGCCGTCGCTCGCGCGGATCTTCGTGACCGTGTTCGCGAGCCCGTGGGACACCCACATGTTCGCGCCGTCGAACACGATCTGCGCCGCGCTCACGCCGACCGGGTAAGTCGCGACGAGCGAGCCGTCCGCGCGCAGGCGCGTCACGCTGTTGCTGCCTGAGTTCGCCACCCAGACGTTCTTGCCGTCGTACGCGACGCCGATCGGCGACACGCCGACGGGGAAGCTCCCGAGGATCTCGCCGTCGACGACGCGCAGCTTCGTCACGCTGTTGCTGTCGCGGTTCACGATCCAGAGGTTCGCGCCGTCGCAGCAAGCCTGGTACGGCCCGAGCTGCGTCGGGAACGTGTAGCCCGTCTCGCTCGCCTCGTACCAACGCAGCGTCGCGATCTGGAGCGGAGTGCGCCCGAGCGGACCCGCGGCCGCGCTCGTCTGCAGCGTGCCGTCGGGGAAGCGGATGCCGCCGCTCGTCGTGTGGAGCGTGCCGCCGACGGTCAGCGCGGCCGTGGCGCTCGGGACGTTCGTGCCGACCGCGACCTTGCCGGCCGTGTAGAAGGCGTCGTTGCCGTCGAGGCTCCAGGGCGACGCACCGGCGGGACCTTGCGGACCGGCGGGACCCTGAGCACCTGGCGCACCGTCGAGACCCGCCGGACCTTGCGGACCGACCGCGCCCTGCGGACCTGGAGCGCCCGGAGCACCGTCCAGACCCGCCGGACCCTGGGGACCGGTCAGACCCTGCAGACCTTGGGGACCCTGCGGACCTTCCACACCCGCGGGACCCTGAGCACCCGGCGCGCCGTCGAGACCCGCCGGACCTTGCGGACCGACCGCGCCCTGCGGACCTGGAGCGCCCGGAGCACCGTCCTGACCCGCCGGACCCTGGGGACCGGTCAGACCCTGCAGACCTTGGGGACCCTGCAGACCTTGGGGACCCTGGAGACCTTGGAGACCCTGCGGACCTTCCGGACCCGCGGGACCCTGAGCACCCGGCGCGCCGTCGAGACCCGCCGGACCTTGCGGACCGACCGGACCCTGCGGGACCCTGAGCGCCCGGAGCGCCGTCCTGACCCGCCGGACCCTGCGGACCGGTCAGACCCTGCAGACCTTGGAGACCCTGCGGACCTTCCGGACCCGCGGGACCCTGAGCACCCGGCGCGCCGTCGAGACCCGCCGGACCTTGCGGACCGACCGCGCCCTGCGGACCTGGAGCGCCCGGAGCACCATCCAGGCCCGCCGGACCCTGGGGACCGGTCAGACCCTGCGGACCTGGAGCGCCCGGAGCGCCGTCCTGACCCGCCGGACCCTGGGGACCGGTCAGACCCTGGAGACCTTGGAGACCCTGCGGACCTTCCGGACCCGCGGGACCCTGCGCGCCCGGCGCACCGTCGAGACCCGCCGGACCTTGCGGACCGACCGCGCCCTGCGGACCTGGAGCGCCCGGAGCACCGTCCTGACCCGCCGGACCCTGGGGACCGGTCAGACCCTGCGGACCTTCCGCACCCGCGGGACCCTGAGCACCCGGCGCACCGTCGAGACCCGCCGGACCTTGCGGACCGACCGGACCCTGCGGACCTGGAGCGCCCGGAGCGCCGTCCTGACCCGCCGGACCCTGGGGACCGGTCAGACCCTGGAGACCTTGGAGACCCTGCGGACCTTCCGGACCCGCGGGACCCTGCGCGCCCGGCGCGCCGTCGAGACCCGCCGGACCTTGCGGCCCGACCGCGCCGTCCGCGCCCGCGGGCCCTTGAGGTCCTTGCGCCCCAGCAGCCCCGTCCTGACCGGTGGGCCCTTGCGGACCGGGTGCTCCCGCCGGACCCGCCGGGCCCTGCGGACCGACGAGTTGAGCCGTCGTCTGCACGCTCCCGTCGGGGAACATGACCCCGCCGACGCGCGAACGGATCATCCCATCGACGTCCAGGCGGTAGAGCGGGTCGATCGTGCCGATGCCGACGTCGCCGAAGAGGTTGATGTTGAACTCCGGCCCGAGCGGGTAGAGCTTGCCCATCGCGGGCCGCGACGAGACCGTGACACAGCCCTGCGTCGTTTGGTCGCGGATGCTCTCCGCGCAGTACGGAATCGGCGGCAGCGCGAGGCGCCGCGTGGTCGCCGGCTGGAGGGTCGGAATCTGGGCCGCGGCCGGCGCAGCGGAGAGGAGCAAGGCGAGCCAGGTGTTGCGCGAGGAGTTCATGTCGTGGATCAGGATGCGAGCGGTGCGGAAGACGTCGTCGAGGACGGGCCCCCGATCGACGGGCGTGCTGGACGGTGTGCCCAAGCCCGAGGTGCGATGATTTCCTAGAGAGACTCGCGCGCCCCGTCCCCACGGGCACGGAGCGTCGAGCGCGCGCGCTGCGCCAGCTCTCCCGGGCCGAACGTGCGGCGCGAACACCCCCACGTTCGATTCCGGAGCGAGCTCACCGCCCCCGGATTGCCTCCGGAGGCCGCGAAACGCGTGCGTGGGAGCCCCAGATCGCGTCCGGGCCGCGTGAAACGACCCCTCACGAGACGAATGCGCGTCCCGGAGGCTCCCCGCGGCAAGACTACCACGCCGTATTCGGGCTCGCGGTTCGAGCGCGGGGACGTTCGGTCCCTCCGGACACCTCGCGCACGGAACGTCGCCCCCGTCCGCAACCCCAGGCCCCGTTCGGGGCGCCCCAGTCCGTGCGTGACGACGCTCCGCAGCCCTTTTTTCCCGTTGGTTGCGGACGGGATCGAAATACCGAGAGCGCGAGCAATGTTCTGCAGCGCGGCGAGCGCGGGGCGCAGGACGCGCTCGCTCCCCGGAGAACCCGCGAGGACGGCGGGCGTGCGCGTCGGACGGTGCGGGAGCCAGGAGGGCCGCGACCTCTCTCGCAGTGCACGCTCGAACTCCCCCCGCGCCGCGCGGTGGGCCGCGGTCTCCCTCGCGACGCACGTTCGAACTCCGTCCGCACCGTGCGGCGGCCGCCGTGGGAAAGGAAACAGGCCGACACCATGCCGCTAGGATGGGCGTCCCCATGCCCGCCCGCTCCGGATCGCTCGGGCCCCAGACCGCGTTCGCGCTCGGGCTCGCGACACTGTGCGTCCTTTCCTGGAGCGCGGGCTGCGATCGCGCCCCGACCCCGGCGCCGGCGCCCGAACACCCGCCGGGGACCGTGCTGCTCTTGAACGACGTGCCGATCCGCGCGGACGAAGTCGACGAGTACGCAGAGGCCTACGCGCGCCTCGAGCCCGGCTTCGTCGAGACGCACTGCCGCCGGCTCGCGCTGACGAACGTGGTCCTGCCGCTCGTCGCCGCGCGCGGGATCGACCCGGCGGCGCGCGACGCGGCCCGCACGCAGGCGGAGGCGTACAAGGCCGCGCTCGATTCCGGGGCGAGCCCGAACGCGCCACTCGCGGGCCCGATCGCCGAGCCGCGCGAGGGAACGTGGAAACGCGTCGGCCTCGAGGCATGGAACGCGACGATCGACCGCCAAGACGGCGCGTGGTCGGACGTGATCGAGACGCCGGGCGCGTTCCAGCTCGTGCGGCTCCTGAAGCGCGGCCCGCAAACCGTCGCGCAAGAGGTCTACCTCGAGCTTTCCGTCGTCGAGTTCCCCTATCTCCAGGGCGAGACGCGCGCGGCGATCGACGCCGCCCTCGACGCCTCGCACCTCGTCTTCGTCGACCCCGCGTGGCGCGACTGCATCCCCACGCTCTGGCAGCACCGCCTCCACGCCGAAACCCCATGAAGTCCATGAAGCTCTCCGCGTTCGCGTCCCTCGCGCTCGTCTCGGCGCTCCTCTCGGCCCCGTCGGCCCTCGCGCAAGCAGGCGATCCGCTGCTCCGCGACCCGGACAAGAAGACCGCGAAGTTCGACCCGTCGAAGGTCACGTACCTGACCGCGTGGCCGAAGCCGGCGAAGAAGGACCAGCTCGTCACGGACATCGATCGCCTGGTGAAGGCCTCGATCCCGGAGATGGCGGAAGGCGGCCACCAGGGCATCGTCGCGGAGGGCACGGCGGCGGTGCCGTTCCTGCTCGAGCGCTACGGCAAGGAGAAGGACGAGGACGTGCTGAAGCGCGTCCGCGACGTCCTGATCGAGATCACGAAGCCCGAGCAGGCCCGCCTGCTCGCGCAGGAGTTCGCGCACAGGGACCTCCTGCACCGCACGTTCGCGCTGTGGCGCTGCTCGGCGTGGCCCGATGCGCAGATCAAGCCGCTCGCGGAGGTTGCGTGGGCCAAGGTCGTGAAGCAGGGCGAGAAGGCGGACGCGGACGAGCGCTACGCCGCCGCGCTGTGCGCGACCGCGTCGGGCTCGATGGCGGCCTTCGAGGCGGTCTTCGAGATCGCGCAGAAGAGCTGGCCGAAGAAGGGCGCGGAGCTGCGCGTCGCGCTCGAGGCCGTGCGCGGCGCCGACGCGACGAAGCTCCTGCTCGCGCGCCTTGGCGGCGAACGAAAGCCGAAGATCGCGGCGCTGAAGATGCTCGCGGGCTGCGGCGACAAGTCGGCGCTCGGCACGCTGCGGCCGCTGCTCGACGACACGGACAACGAGATCCGCGTCGTGACGATCAACGCGTTCCGCGGGATCGTCGACGGCGACGCGCCGCTCGACCAGCTGTCCGCGTTCGAATCGATCGAGATGGCGAAGAAGTGGAAGGAACGGAACTGACGCGCGCCGCGCGCCGTCGAGACCCAGCACGATGAACCTCGCGATCTCCAACCTCGTTCCGCGCCGCGCGCTCCTCGGCGTCGTCGCGCTCGTCCTCCTCGCGCTGCCCGCGCTCGCGCAGGGCAGCAAGAAGGCCGCGCCGAACGCGCCCGAGAACTGCCCGTACTGCAAGGGCGACGCGAAGCTGCTCGAGGGCGCCGGGCTCGTCTCGCACGGCCCCTTCGAGTTCGGCAAGTCGACCACGACGAAGATCGACGAGCTCCTCCCCGTCTGCGAGATCCTCTGGCTCGAGACGAAGCACTTCCGCATCGGGTTCGCGCTCGGCTCGTACAAGGTGAAGCTCGAGGAGAAGAAGAAGGTCCTCGCCGAGCTCACGCGCCTGCACGAAGTGCTGCCCGAGGTGAAGCCCGAGACGCAGATCCTCGACCCGTGGCTGCGCCTGCACATGTACGCGCAGCGGTGCGAGGAGCTCTACGCGCGCTTCGTCGAGATCATCGCCGCGCAGAACGTCACGTGGCCCGACGGGCCGGGCAAGTGGGCGATCGGCGGCGAGTACTTCGGCGAGGGCCCCTACCTCGGCATGCAGAAGAAGTACGAGTTCCTCGTGCTGCCCAGCGAGGCCGCGCACGTCGAGTACCTCACGTACGACGCGGGCCTGCGCATCAAGAAGTCGCAGCGCTGGCACTTCGTCGACCTCGGCAAGATCACGCTGATCTGCCACGCGCAGCAGGGCAACCTGCGCCAGGATCCGGCGCTCCACGGCCACCTCGCGTTCAACCTGGCGCACAACCTGTACGACGGGATGCTGCACTACAACTACGACACGATGATCTGGCTGCACGAAGGGCTCGCGCACTTCATGGAGCGCGAGATCGACCCGAAGTACAACACGTTCGACTCCGACGAGGGCGCCGTCGCGGAGGAGACGAGCAAGGAGAACTGGAAGGCCGAGGTGCTCAAGATGATCGGCGCGAGCACGCAGCCGCGCTTGGCGGAGCTCGTCACGCTGAAGCGCTACTCCGAGCTCAAGCTCCCGCACCACTTCGCGACGTGGTCGATGGTCGAGTTCCTCGTGAAGACGCGCCCCGACGAGTTCGCGAAGCTGCTCTGGGCGCTCAAGCGCAACTTCGACGCGAGCGGCATCCCGACGGGCAGCAACCTGAACGATCTGCACCGCGCGAAGTTCAAGGAGATCTTCGGGTGGACCTACCCCGAGTTCGACGAGGCGTGGAAGGCGTGGGCGTTGTCCGCGTACAAGACGGGCCCGCCGAAGGGCAGCGACCCGAGCAACCCCGGCGGCTCGGGCATCCCGGGACGCTTCCCGGGCGGTTGACGCGCGGCGACGATCCGCGGGGTTCGCCGGAGCGCGCCATGTGCGCGCTCTTTTCGTTCGGAGCGCGCCACCTGCGCGCTCTTCTCGTTCGGAGCGCGCCACCTGCGCACGCCTTTGATTCGTGGCGCGCCGCCTTCGCGCGCCTCGTGTTCGTGGCGCGCCACGCGCGCGCTCCGTGTGTTCATAGCGCCCCACCTGCGCGCCTCGTGCCCGGAGCGCGCCACCTGCGCGCTCTGTGAGTTCGAATCGCGCCGCGTGCGCGCTCCGTGTGTCGGAAGCGCGCGGCTAGACTCCACGGCCCCATGCCGAACCTCTTCACTTCTGTCGCGCTGCTCGTCCTCGGTCTCTCCTCCTGCACGTCGCTCGCGTCGAAGGGCGCTCCCCGGTCGCTCTTCGACGGCAAGACGCTCAACGGCTGGCAAGCCGACGTGCCGACGCACGACGCCGATCCGAACCTCGGCCCGTCGTTCGCGGCGCGCGACGGCATGCTCGTCAGCCTCGGCGCGCCGCACGGCCACCTGATCACGGACGCGGAGTTCTCGAACTACCGACTCGTCGTCGAGTACCGATGGGCGGGTTCGCCCGGCAACTGCGGCGTGCTCGTGCACGTCTCGAAGCCTCGGCGCCTCTACGACATGTTCCCGCAGTCGATCGAGTGTCAGATGCACGCGGGCAACGCGGGCGACTTCTGGTGCATCGGTGAGGACATCGCGGTGCCCGACATGGAAGCGCGCCGCGGACCGAAGTCGGAGTGGGGCGTCGACGGCGACAAGAAGCGGCGCATCAAGAACCTGACCGACGGCTCGGAGAGTCAACCGGGCGACTGGAATCAGATGGTCATCGAGTGCAAGGGCCGCTCGATCGACGTGTGGGTGAACGGCGACCACGTGAACAGCGGGACCGACTGCACGGCGGACCGTGGACGGATCGCGTTGCAGGCGGAAGGCGCCGTCGTCGAGTTCCGGAAGCTCGAGCTCTCGAAGCTCGACTGACGCGTGGCGGGCGACGGGCTCGTGCAGTAGGACGTGGGCGGCACGCCCGCAACGACCGCTACATGCTGCCGGCAGGCGTCAGGTGCCGAGCTCGCGCCGCAAGTACGGCCGCGTCGGCGTGCGGCGCGCGACCTCCTCGAAGCCCGCGCGCGTGAACGTCGACGCGATGCCGGTCCAAGCGAAAACGGGGACGAGCTCCTGTCCAGCGCGCGGCTCGACGGGGAAGGCCTCGATTCGCTCCCCGCCGTGCTTCTTCGCGTGCGCGATCGCCGCGCGCACGAGGGCCTCGCTCACGCCTTTCCCGCGCTCGTCCGGCCGAACGAAGAGGCACGCGATCATCCACGCGGGTCGAGCGTCGAGCGGCTTCGCGACGCGGGAGCGCGCGTAGCGGACGTACTCCTCGCGCGGCGCGAGCGCGCACCAACCAACGGGCTCCTTCCCACGGTACGCGAGCAGACCCGGCGCGGGGCCGCGCTCGACGAGCGCGCGCATCGCGCGCCGGTTGCCCGCGCCCTTCCGTTGCGCGTACTGCGCCGAGGTGAGGCGCGGCGTCATGCACCAACACCCGCCGCATGCGCCGCGCGGACCGAAGAGCCGCTCGAAGTCGTCCCAGCGCTCCTGGGTGAGCGGGACGACGCGCAACTTCGGCGATCGAGCCATGGGAAACCCTCCTCGCAGCCTCGGGCGGCCGGTCGGGCACCATCGGATCCGTCCCCGACCACGGGCCGCGGACGGTAGCGGGAGGAGCTCGAACTCGTCCAGAACGGTCGAACAGGTCGACCGGCCCCCCCCGGTCGCGGTCGGGCTGCCGTGAACTCCCCTCGAAGGCCGTGTGGCCCGCGGGCCAAGTCGCGTCCCCTGGAAGTGACTTCCCTCCCCGCCCGCCCCCGCCCTCTCCCCTCGATCGCGGCCCCTCAGGTAGACTTCCAGGGCTCCGCCCCCGCACCGCGAACCGCCGCACCCCTCCCCACGCCCGTCTTCCGTGCACCCTGCGCGCGTCGATGGTCGATACCGGAGCCGCAGCGGGCTCGGCCGGCCCGGGTTCGGCCGCATTCGCGAAGCGTACGTTGACGTGAGCTGCCTTGCCGTGAGACACGGACCGAGGAGCTCTCGCCGCCGCGCGCTCCGCCCCTCGAGCGATGATCCAGCGCAAGAAACGCCTTGTCCTCTTCCTCCCGCATCGCGCGGATCCCGAGCAGGGCATCCGTGTCAGCGCGGACCTCACGCCGCTCGAGCTCTTGCAGATCGCGGCGCTCCCGGAGGCGAACGGCTACGAGTGCGTGATCGTCGACGCCATGGTCGAGCCCGACTACATGGCGAAGCTCGAGGAGCTCTGCGACGGCGCCTTGCTCTTCGCGAGCTCGTGCATCCTCGGCTTCCAGGTCGCGCACGGCGCGCGCGTCGCGAAGGCGATCCGCGCGAAGTTCCCGAAGCTTCCGATCCTGTGGGGCGGTTGGTTCCCGAGCGTCCAGCCCGAGCTCTACCTGAACGAAGGCATCGCGGACGCCGTGGCGCTGGGACAAGGCGAGCTGACGTTTTGGGAGTGCGTGCAGGCGATCGACCACGGGACGCCGCTCGAAGACGTCGCGGGCCTCGCGCTGAGGAAAGACGGGCGCGTTCACTACACCGCACACCGCACGGTCGTCGGCTTCGACGGCATCCCGGACGTGCCGTGGCACCTGCTCGACTTCGAGAAGTACGTCCGCCTGCAGAACGACAAGTCGACCGGCTGGAAGGTGCGCCACAAGTACGCCGACCCGTGGGACATGCCCGAGGGCATGGAGCTGCGCGGCTTCAGCTACTCGAGCTTCGGCTGCCCCGAGCCGTGCACGTTCTGCTGCTCGCCGATCGTGACGGGTCGGCGCTGGAAGGCGATCCCGGGCAAGGTGCTCGCGGAGCGCATCCTCGAGTGCGCCGAGCGCTTCAAGGTCAACGTCTTCCGCTTCCAGGACGCAAACTTCGGCGTGCACGAGAAGCGCTCGATCGAGTTCTGCGACGAGCTCGTCGCGCGCAAGACGCCGTTCTGGTGGAACGCGACGTACGAGATCGAGACGATCGCGCGCTACAAGGAATCGACGCTCGACCTGATGGCGCAGTCGAAGTTCCACCTCGCGCCGATGGGCGCCGAGGCCGGCTCGAAGGAGCAGCAGGACCGCATCAAGAAGAAGATCGACCTCGAGAACGACCTCGTGAAGGCGCTCGAGCGATTGAACAAGCGCGGCATCCAGTCCGGCGTCTCGTGGATCATCGGATACCCCGGCGAGACGAAGGAGTCGATGCAGGCGACGCTACGCCTCGCCGCGCAGATCAAGCACATGTTCCCGCGCTCGCCGTCGGACATCTTCCCCTACCGGCCGATCCCGGGCAGCGAGGACTTCGAGGCCGCGGTCAAGCTCGGCTACCGCGCGCCGAACACGCTCGAGGAGTGGGGTTCGAGCCTCGAGTACAAGTACGAGTTCGACGACATCGGGCTCCCGCTCGACGTCATCAAGACGTGGAAGCGCTACGGCGTCGCGTCGACGTTCTGGGACGGCCTCGCCCAAGAGGGTTCCGAGAGCGTGCGCAAGCTGATGCGCTCGATCGCCGGCTGGCGCCTCAAGAATCAGAACTACGCGTTCCCGATCGAGCAGAAGCTCTATCACGCGTACGTGCGCATGTCGGGACACCGCACGCAGGGCGACGTACACAAGAAGGACCAGACTTCGGGCGTGACTCCGCACGCTCCGGTCGGATGAGGACGCACGCGTGATCGCGCACAAGAAGAAGATCGTCCTCTTCCTCCCGCACCGCGCCGACCCGACGCGCGGCGAGATGTTCTCGGCGGACCTCCTGCCGCTCGAGCTGCTCCAGATCGCGAGCGGGCCGATCGCCGACGGGTACGAGGTCGTGCTCGTCGACGCGATGATCGAGCCTGACTACCAGCGCAAGATCCTGGAAGCGTGCGAGGGTGCGTTGTGCTTCGCGAGCTCGTGCATCCTCGGCTACCAGGTCTACGACGGCTACGTCGTCGCGAAGGCGGTGCGCGAGAAGTTCCCGAAGCTCCCGATCGTGTGGGGCGGCTGGTTCCCGAGCGTGATGCCGCAGATGTACCTCGAGGGCGGCATCGCGGACGTCGTCGGCCTCGGACAAGGCGAGCTCACGTTCCGCGAGGTCGTCAAGGCGCTCGACAGCGGCACCGACCTCGCCGACGTCGCGGGGCTCGCGCTCTGGCGCGACGGACGCATCCACTACACAGCACACCGCGCCGTGGTCGGCTTCGACCAGTTCGAGCGCGTGCCGTGGGAGCTGCTCGAGTACGAGAAGTACGCCGAGCTCCAGGTGAAGCCGACGCACATCAAGGTGCGTCACCGCTTCCCGCTGCCCGGACACTGGACGCCGCAGAATCCGCCGCGCGGCTTCTCGTTCTTCTCGAGCTTCGGCTGCCCCGAGCCGTGCACGTTCTGCTGCTCGCCGCTCGTGACGGGCCGCCGTTGGAAGGCGATCCCGGGCAAGCAGCTCGCGGAGGAGATCGCCGAGCTCCACGGCCGCTTCAAGTTCGACGTGCTGCGCTTCCAGGACGCGAACTTCGGCGTGCACGAGAAGCGCACCGCGGAGTTCTGCCAGACGCTCGTCGACTTGAAGGTGCCGATCCACTGGAACGGCACGATCGAGATCGAAACGATCATGCGGTACAAGGAAGCGACGCTCGACCTGCTCGAGGCCTCCAAGTGCCATCTCCTCTGGCTCGGCGCCGAGACCGGCACGAAGGAGATGCAGACGCGCATCAAGAAGGAAATCGGGATCGAGAACATCCCGATCGCGATCGGCAAGCTCGCGAAGCGCAACATCGTGCCGGGGACGTTCTGGATCATCGGCTACCCCGGCGAGACGCGCGAATCGATGCTCGAGACGCTGCGCCAGGCGTCGATGGTGAAGCACGCGTACCCGATCGCGGGCAGCGAGGTCTATCCGTTCCGCCCGCTGCCGGGCACGGAGGACTTCGACGCGGCGCTCAAGCTCGGTTATGTCCCGCCGAAGGACTTCTACGAGTGGGGCAAGTGCTTCGAATACAAGTACAACTCGCACAACACGCCGCTCCCCGACGACGTGCGCGAGATGTGGCGCCGCTACAACAACACGGCGGCGATCTACGACAAGCACGTGACCGAGGGCCCGCGCTGGATGCGTGATGCGCTGTCGCGCATGGCGGGTTGGAGATTGAAGCGCGGACGCTACACGTTCCCGATCGAGCAGAAGCTCTACGACGTGTACGTGAAGGCGACCGGCCAGATCCAGCCGGGTGCGAAGGACTATCAGCCGGCGGTCGACGCGTAGGGCACTCGAGCGTTGAAGGCCCTCGCGCTGGGCCGGTCTTGCGCGATGGAGCAGGCTGGAACTCGTCCTGTACGGGCGCGAGCGCATCACGTCCAACGAGGCCCCGTCGGTTCATCCTCCGCGAAGCGTGAAGCCCGTCGCTTCCAGCCGAGGGCCAACCTCGTCGATTGCCCCCTCCCCGGCAGCGGCCGTCTGGAACGGCGACCGGGGGGCTTCCCAGGTAGCGACTCCTCGACGCAGGGCGGCACGGGTGCGCCGCCTTGCGGATTCCCGGACAGGCGGAGCGCCGGTTTCTTTGGTGTCGGGACTCGACCACCGAGCGTGCGGACGGCCCCTGTTCGGGTCGCCAGCCGCCGACGACCAAGCGTCCCCATGAGTCGGGCTCTCTAGGAGCCGGGTACACCGCTGTATCAACGCGCCAGCACGTCGACCGATCCATCCGCGTTCAATCGAAACCGTCGGCCCGCGTGGGACACGCGGTCGAACACGAGCGCTCCATTGCCGGCGCCTTCATCCGTGATCACGACGGCGCCCGTCGCGAGCTCCACCCGCAACGTGGAGTAGGGCACGTGGAACGCGTCTCCATCGTGCACGTGGTACTCGGACCAGTCGAACGAAGCCGAGGGCGCCTCGACGACGACTTGCGTCAGGTTCCGGAACGCGAACTCCTGGGGCGAGACGATCGCTCCTGTGCTGTGGATCTGGGGCGAGGGGCCGCAAGAGACGACGAGCACGAGCACGAGCGTGTGGAGTGACTTCATTTGTTCCGAGACGCTACCGGCGCGCCCGACGGTTCGCTCGCGAGCGCTGCTCGGCGGGCCGCGGGCGCGGCTGCTCGCCCTATCTCCGTGGTCGCCCGCCGTGCTCCCCGAGGGGAGGGCACGGCGCATCGCGCCGGGCCAGGTCGTTCACTCGGCGGCACGCGCGCGAGCTGGCGAAGCTCCGTTGCGCACCGGTTGGCCGACGCTGCCCTTCGGGCCGTCCGTCGAAAAAAAACGCACGCGGTGCCGTCAAGGGCCGACGGAGTTGCGCTCTCCCTCACTGGAGCCGCGCTCGCCCCTCGAGAACGAGCCGCTCGAGCTCACGACGCCCCCCACCACCATCCCGGCCCCTCCACCGTGCGCACCGCCCCCCATTTCCTCGCCGCCTTCACGCCCGCCGTCCTGTTCGCCGCGCTCCCGACCCGGGCCCAGGAGCCCGCGCGCGAGCTCCCGCCCGTCGACCTCGGCGAGACCGTCGTCGTCGCTCCGCGCTCGCAGCCGACGATCACGACGCCACGCGCCGACGTGATCGTGCTCACGGCGCAAGACCTGGAGCGCTCGGGCGAGCGCAACCTGCCGCGCGCGATCGCGAAGGCCGCCGGCGTCGGCGTGTGGATGCAGGAGACGAACGCGGGCGGCGGCTCGCCGATCGTGCGCGGTCTCATCGGTCCGCACGTGCTGATCCTGATCGACGGCGTGCGCTTGAACGACTCGACGACGCGCCTTGGGCCCAACCAGTCGTTGAACACGATCGATCCGGCGCACGTCGAGCGCGTCGAGGTCGTCAAGGGCCCGTCCTCCGTGCTCTACGGCTCGGATGCGGTCGGCGGCACGATCCTGATCTGGACGAAGCGCCGCGCGCCGGGAGCGCGAGCGCGACCGGCACGCTCGGAGCGTTCGGCGTCGAGCTCGAAGCGAGCGGCGAGAGCGCGACGGACGGCGGTCGCGCGTCGCTCGGCGCGTCGTGGGCCGGCGCGTCGGACGGCGTGCTCGCGATGGGCTCGATCGGCGACTGGGAGAACCTGCGCACGGGCAACGGCGAGGTCGACTTCACGGGCTACTCGAGCACGGGCTTCCTGGGCTCGTGGGAGCACGACCTCGGCGGCGAGCGCTCGCTGCGCGCGATCCTGCGCATCCATCGCGACTTCGACGTGCCGCGCACCGACCGCCTGATCGCGGGCTTCGGTCAGGCGCAGTCCTCGAACGCGGAGTTCGAGTTCAAGGTGCAGGAGAACACGGGGTACACGCTCGTCTACGAGGACCAGGACGCGGGGTCGTTCGCGGACTCGCTCCAGGCGCGCTTCTTCCTGCGCAACTACGTCGAGGAGCGTCAGATCCGCACCACGGGCTCGAACAACCGCCGGCTCGAGTCGGACGACATCCGCGGCATGGGCTTCGGCGTCGACCTGAAGAAGGACCTCGGCGCGGGTCACCGTCTGACGTACGGCCTCGACTTCGACCGCGACGACGTCGACTCGGATCGCACGGACACGAACCTCGTGACGAGCGCGCAGACCGCACAGCCCGGCTCGTTCGCGAACAACGCGCACTACGCGAGCGCCGGGATCTTCGCGCAGGACGAGATCCGCGACGTCGCCGGCTTCGACGTCACGCTCGGCGCGCGCTACTCGTACTTCGACTTCAGCTTCAACCAGATCAACTCGACGCCCGGCGGCGGCCCCGAGGTCGACGGCGACTTCGACGCGTTCACCGCCAGCCTGCAGGCGGCGCGCTCGCTCTCGTCGTCGCTGCGCGTCATCGGCACGGTCGCGCAGGGCTTCCGCGCTCCGCACCTCGACGACCTCGCGCGCAACGCGACGATCTTCGGCGGGACGGAGCTCGCGAACCCCGACCTCGACCCCGAGACGAGCCTCTCCGGCGAGATCGCGCTCGAGTACACGGCGAACCCGTGGCGCGCGTCGCTCGCGATCTACCACTCGACGCTGTCGGACTACATCGGCCGCGTGCTGACCGACGTCGGGAACCCGGGCACGACCGGCGACGAGACGTACCTGCGCGAGAACGTCGGCACCGTCGAGTTCGTCGGCGTCGAAGCCGAGGTGCGCCGCTCGCTCGGCGACGACTCGCCGTTCTCCGTCGGCGGCGGCATCGCGTGGGCGCGCGGACGCCAGTACGACGACACGATCAACCCCGCGACGGGCAACGCGGACTTCGACGACGTGCCCGCGCGGCGCATCCCGCCGTTGAACGGACACGTCTCGCTCTACTACGACGCGGTCGAGGAGGACCCGACCGTGTCGTGGGGCGAGCTCGCGATCGTCATGGCCGACGCGCAGGACGACCTGCACCCCGAGGACCTGACCGACCCGCGCATCGACCCGGACGGCACGCCCGGTTGGGCGACCGTGAACGTCGACCTCGGCGGGCCGCTCGGCGCGAACGGCCCGGCGTCGACGTGGAGCCTCGGCGTGCACAACGTGCTCGACCAGGACTACCGCGTGCACGGCTCGGGCGTCGACGCGCCCGGCATCAACCTCGTCGCGGGACTGCGCTGGAGCTTCTGAGCGCGCCGTCGCGTTCGGCGTCGTCGAGCCTGCGCCCCCGCGGCCGACGACGCCGAGCGCTCCGACGGAGAGACGGGAGCGCGCCGCTCCCGAGCACGCACGACGTCCGGCCGCGCGCGCAACGGCGCTCCGCTGCCGGCGGAGCAGCGCCCGCGCCCACCGGCGGGACAAATCCGCGCGCGCAAGACCGCTCCGGCGAGTAGGGTCGCGCGCGATGAACACCACCCACGCGCGCGTCGCCAAGAGCTCCCCGCTCGCCTGGCTGAACCTCGCCGCGCTCTTCCTCCCCGGCGGGCTCGGCTTCGCGGCCTGGTGCGCGCTGCGCGACGACGCGCGGCTCGCGTGGCTCGATCCGCGCCGTGGTTCGGCCCACTTCGCCGTCATCGCGACCGCTGGAGCGCTCGCGACGGCCGCGGGCGTCGCCGACTGGCTCCACCACCGGCGCGGCGCGCGCTTCGTCGGCGCGCGCGAGCGCCAGGTCGAGCTCGTCGCGCTCGCCGGCGGCGGAGCGCCGCTCTTCTTGCTGATGGGCTGTGCCTCGCTCGCGGAACGACCGGGGACGTTCCTCGTGCCCGTCGTGGCGCTCGGCGTCGCGACGGCGGTCGCGATCGCGTACGACGAGCTCTCGTTCCACCGGCGCTGCTCGCCGCTCGAGACGGCGTACCACCGGGCGCTCACCCTCGGCATGGGCGTGGCGTGGCTCGCGTGGATGCACGGCGTGTTCGTCGCGCGAGGCGCCCATGGATGAGGCGCGCGCGTTGCTCGCGGAAGCGGAGGAGCTCCACGCGCACGAGCCGGCGCTGCGCGCGCTGCCCGTGGACCTCGCGTGGATGCACGGGGCGCTGGAGCACGTGCGCGGCGCGGCGAGCCGTGGGAGGTCGTCGCGCGGGCTCGCACGCCTCGTGGTCGCGAAGTACGCGCTGTGCCTCGTCGCCGCGCTCGTCCCCGTCGCGTGCGCGATCGCGACGAGCATGGCGTGGATCGCGCTCGTGGCGCCGCTCGCGTTCTACGTCGTCGAGGCGCAGCTCGTGTTCCTCCTCCCGGTCGTCGCCGACGGGAGCGCGCATCCCTGGCGCGACGCCTGGCGAGCGACCCGCGCCGCGGGCGGGACCGCGCGCGTGACGTCGATCGTCGTGCCGATCGCGGGCTTCATGCTCTTCGAGGGCCTCGCGGGCCGCGGCTTCGTGCGCAGCTGGCTCGTCGGCTGCCTCGCCGTCGTGCTCTGGTACGAGGACGTGCGCCGCGCCGCGCGGAGCGTGCCGTGAGCCGCGAGCTCGACGTGCGCCACGAACGCGTCGCGACCCGCGCGCGGCCTGGAGCGCGGCTCCTCTACGCGAGCGACCTGCACCTCGGCTGGCCGTGGACCCGATGTGTGCCGAATCAAGTGCTCGCCGCCGTGCGCGCGACGCAGCCCGACGCGCTGCTCCTCGGCGGCGACTTGTGCGATGGAGCGCGCTCCTTGCCGGCGCTCGCCGCGCTGGTGCGCAGCGCGCGCGAGCTCACCCACGTCCTGGCCGTGCCCGGCAACCACGACCTGCGGCTCGGCGCCGATCGTGTGCGCGCCACGGTCGTCGAGTCGGGCGGCGCATGGCTCGTCGAGCGCGCGCACGCGGCGCGCGGGTTCGTGGTCGAGGGGCGGGCGCTGGCCCGCGGCGCCGAGACAGCGAACGACGGGAGCGCGCGCGTCCTCTGCGCGCACCGTCCCGCGATCGTGTCCGCGGCGGCGCGCGCCGGCTTCGACGTCGTGCTCGCGGGACACCTGCACGGCGGGCAGTGCGTGCTGTTCGAGCGCGGCGGTCGCCTCTACCCCTACGCGTGGCTCGATCGATGGAACGGGCTGCGCTTCGAGCTCGGCGGGACGACGATGCTCGTCAGCCGCGGCGCGGGCGATGCGCTCCCGCTCCGCTTCCGCTGTCCGCGCGAGGTCGTCTTGTGTGAGCTCGTCAGCGCGTGAAACGCACACGGCCCCGTCCAGCGGGGCCGTGCAAGCGTCGGTGCGAGAGCGCGCTCAGCGCTTCAGGTGCTGCCAGCGGCGCTCGACGATCTTCACCGGCACCGGGTTCAGGTCCCACACGAGCCCGAGCGTCTTCAACACGACGAGCCCGTAGTACGTGAGGTCGTACTCCCACCACAGGAAGCCGTTGCGCGCGGACGGCTGGTAGTAGTGGTGGTTGTTGTGCCAGCCCTCGCCGAGCGTGAGGATCGCGAGCCACGGGTTGTTGCGGCTCGTGTCCGTCGTTTCGTACGGACGCGAACCGAACAGGTGCGACAGCGAGTTGATCGTGAACGTCGCGTGGCCGAGCACGATCGTCGAGATCAGCCCCCACACGACCATCTGGAACCCGCTCGTGCCGAGCGACGGGTTCATCGCATTCAGGAGCGCGCCGAGCCCGAAGAGCGACAGGAAGAGCAGCGCCGGCACCAGCATGTCGAAGCGGTCGAGGAAGCACAGCTCCGGGTAGCGCGTCAGGTCCGGCACGCGCTCGACGCGCGTCTTGAAGTTGCGCCGGTCCGTGATCCAGCCAACGTGCGCCCACCAGAAGCCGTTGCGGATCGGCGAGTGGATGTCCTGCTCGTCGTCGGAGTGCTGATGGTGGTGGCGATGGTGCGCCGCCCACCAGAGCGGGCCGCGCTGCACGGCACTCGCGCCCATCACCGCGAACACGAACTGCATCGGGCGGCTCGTCTTGAACGCGCGGTGCGAGAAGTAGCGGTGGTAGAAGCCCGTGATCGCGAACATGCGCACGACGTACAGCGCGAACGCAACACCGACCGCGACCCAGCTCCACCCGACGAGGAACACGAACCCGCAGGCGAGGTGGAGCAGCGCGAAGGGGAGCACGCGCACCCAGTCGAAGCCCTTCGACTTCACGGTCGCGTCCTCGCGCCCGGCCCAGGTGTCGAACCAACGGACGACGGCGAGCAGGGATTCGTGGCCGCGGGAGCGGCGGGTCTCGAGGTGGGTAGTCATGCTGTGGAGGTCGGAGTCGGAGAGCGCCAGCTCCAGCGCGATCCGGCCGCGCGGGCTCCCACGCCCCCGCGGCGCGCCCGATCAGGGGGGCGCGTGCGCCCGGACGCTCCTTGCGGCAGAGGTCCGGACCCGGTTCTGGAACGACGATCGATACGAACGGGGCCCCATCACGCCGTCCGTCCCGGGAGCGCGCAAGGAGGAACCGGGGAGACCTTCGGGAAAGTGTCCGTAGCGCGCGGGGAGGCGGTTCCGGGCGCCGCAATCGCGCACCGACGGCCTCACAGGACAGCTCCTTTGCGCACCTCGCGGCCTCGCGTCCGCACCGCCGCGTCGCGCCACGCGCGTCGCACACCGCCGCGGCCGAACGACGCGCGCTCGAGGTCACCCGAGGCGCGGTGGAGCTCCCGCACCGGGTCCGACCCAGCGTCTCACCAGGCGATACGCCAACCGTTCGTCACGTTCGCCGTCGCGGGCGGACAGAACGAGCTCGAGGCGCTGCGGTAGTAGACGGAGTAGTAGCGCACGGCGCCGCTGCCGACGACCACGCCGCCGCGCTGCGACAGCGTCGTCGACGCGTCCTGCGGAAAGCTCGCGTCGGGGAAACGCGCCGCGCCCGCGACCGCGGCGCGCGGCCGGAGGCGCACGACCGTCCCGCCCGCGCAGAGGACGCCGTCGTGGAAGACTCGATCGTCCAGCGCGTCGTGCTGCAGGAAGAGCGTCGTCGTGCTCGCGGGCAGATCGCTCGCGTCGAGCACGACGTCGTCGGCGGCCGGCGTGCCCGACGCGACGAGCCGCGCGCCAGCCGCGACGGCGGAGCTCGCGCAACCGTGGCCGATCGCGCCGAAGTTCCCGCACGGGCACGGCGTCGTGTGGTGCGTCGGCGCGGCGTCGCCGGAGCAGAACGGGCGCGAATCGGTCGGCGGGTACTCGTACGCGCCGATGTCGCTCGCGGGCGAACCCGAGCCCGTGTTCAAGGTCACCGGATCGTCGACGCTGCGCGGCTCCTGGGCGAAGTCGAACGGGGTGCCGAACGGGCCCAGGTACTGACCCGCGTCGATGCACGGCGAGAACGGGCCGAGCCGCAGATCGAGCTGGGCGAGGTCGACGAACGCAGGGTCGGCGGAGAGGTTGCCCGTGCCCGCCACGCCGCCGGGGATGCAGCAGTATTGGGCGGACGTGCCCTGGAACTGGTCGGCGACCGTCTGCGAGCCGGTGCTTCCGAGGTTGAAGGCCACGATCGAGTTGAGCGCGCTCACGCCCCCGGTGAGCGCGCCGACGCCCGGAGCAAGGGCGTGGTTTCCGACCACCGTGCAGTACCGGACCGCGACGCTGCTCGGCGAGCTTCCGACCACGGCGCTCGCCGTGCTGCCGCGGTTGTCGACGAGCAGGCTCGAGGTGATCCGCACGGCGCCCGGGCTTCCGCAACCGATGGCGCCCGCGCCGGAGCTCGCGGTGTTGCCCTGGAACGAGCAGTAGACGAGGTCCGCGAAGGCGCTCTCGACGTGGAGCGGCTGACAGAGGTTGTCCTCGAATCGGACCCCGGTGAAGCCGATGGTCGTGTTGACGAGCGTGCCGATCACGCTGACCGCAGGTCCCGCCGTGCAACCCGTGATCGTGCAGTTCGCGAGGCTCGGCACGCCGCAGTTCACGAGCAGCGCGCCGCCGGACGCATCCGCGCCCGCGCCATCGGCGCGCCCTCCGGCGAGCGTGCAACCGTCGAGAAGGAACAGGCTGTCCTCCCACCCCGGGCAGTAGCGGACCACGTGCAGCGAGTTCTCGGTGAACGCGCCGAGCGCGTCGTCCCCGGCGAGATCGCCGGAGAGGATCGTGGAGTTCGCGGCGACGTTGCGCTGACCGAGGCTCGTCTCGCCGCCGGCGAACCCGCCGTAGAGCTCGTCGCCGTCGTCGAGCACGAACGACGCGGTGCGCACGCCCGTGGCGGACGGGAGGTAGGTCCCGCGCGCGATCCAGAACGTGCGACCACCGGGCGCGTTCTGCAGCGCGACCTGGAGCCCGAGCGCGCCGCGATAGGCGTTGGCCCAGCTCGTCCCATTGTTCAGCCCCGTCGTGAGGTTGGCGTCGACGTAGACCTGCGCGCTCGCCGTGGCGGTAGTGATCACGAGCGTGGCGAGAGCTCCGGTCAGGCGGAGGCGAGTGGTGAGCATGGAAGGGCTCCGTGGCTGCGAGGGAGCTCCGAGGCTAACACGCCAAGCCTGCCCCGGGGCGCGGCTCGCCGAAGAGGTCGTGTCGCTACAGCACGCCCCGTTTGGAGCGGAGCTCCGCCGCGCGGGTCACGAAACGAATCCGCGCCTCGTTGCCCGAGGCGCGGATCGTGTCACAACGTGCGCGGCCGCAAGAGGCCGCGCGATCGCTGCTCGCCTCACGGCGCCTTCGGCTTCGCCTCGTCCTTCTTCTCGAACGCGAGGTTGCGCGCGTGCTTCGTCACGTCGTACGGAGCGGGTTCGCCGCCGAGGTACTGGTGGAAGAAGTCGAGGTGCGCGTTGTAGTAGAACGCCATCTCGTGCCACGCGGGCCAGTGACCGGCGTTCGGGAAGACGACGAGGCGCGCCGGCACGTTCATCTTCCGCAGCGCCGTGTAGTACGCGAGGCTCTGCGTGTAGGGCACGCGGTAGTCGAGCTCGCCCGTGATCACGAGCGCCGGCGTCTTGAAGTTCTTGACGTGGTTGCTCGGCGTCCAGCGCTGGTAGTCCTCGCTCTCCCACGGCGCGCCGCGGAAGTCGTGCTCGGGGAACCACATCTCCTCGGTGGCCCCATACTCGGCCTCGAGGTCGTACACGCCCATCATCGACGCGATGCACTTGAAGCGCGTCGTGTGGCCCTGCATCCACATCGTCATGTAACCGCCGTAGCTCCAGCCCATGACGCCGACCTTGTCCTTGTCGACGTACGGGAGCTTCTCGAGCTCGTCGGTCACCTTCATCAGGTCGCGGTAGACGCGCCCACCCCAATCGCCGGTGATGCCGTCGGTCAGGTCCTGACCGTAGCCCGTCGAGCCCGTCGGGTTGAAGAACGCGACGACGTAGCCCTTCGCGGGATAGACCTGCCAGTCGCCGCGGAACGCGTCGGCCCACTGCGACTGCGGTCCGCCGTGCACGTTCAGGATGAGCGGGTACTTCTTCGACGGGTCGAAGCCGTGCGGTTTCACGACGAAGCCGTGCACCTTGTAGTCGCCGTCGCCCTGGAACCAGAACTCCTCGGCGGGGCGGAAGTCGACCTCGTTCGCGATCGCTTCGTTCACGGTCGTGAGCGCCTTCGGCGTCGACTTGTCGAAGCTCGCGGCGAAGAGCTCGGTCGGTTCGCTGATCGAGCGGTGTGTGTAGACGACGCCCGTGTCGTTCTTCGCGAGCTCCCAGCCCGCGATGAAGCCGTGGCGCAGGAGCTCGACGGGCTTCGCGCCGTTGACGGAGATCTCGTAGAGCGGATTGCGGCCGTGGTGCTCGGCCTGGAAGACGAGCCCCTTCGAGTCGCTCCTCCAGCGCAGATCGCCGACCATGAAGTCGAACGTCGAGCGGTCCGTGAGGTAGCGCGTCGTCTTCGACTGGCGGTCGTAGAGCGCGAGGCGCTTCAGATCCGACTCGTAACCCGGCGTCGCCTGGCTCACGTAGCCGATGTAACGGCCGTCCGGCGAGTAGAGCGGCTCGCCGTCCCAGCCCTTGTTCGCGGCGGTGACGTTCTTCGCCGTCGTCTCCGTGACCTCGCCGTCGACGGGCACGACCCACAGGTCGACGTTCGTCGAGAACGCCTCGTCTTGGTCGTGGTTCGAGACGTAGCAGAGCTCCTTCGAATCCGGCGAGAACGCGAAGCCGCGGCCGCCGAGCGAAAACGTCGGGCTCTCGAAGTCGCCCGGCGTCATGTCCTTCACGACCTTGCCGGTCGCGGCGTCGATCAAGAGGACGTGCGTGCGCTTGCCGTCGTACCAGCTCGTCCAGTGGCGGTAGTACAGGTCGTCGGCGACGTGCACCTTGAGCTTGCCCTTCTCGAGCCCGTCCGCGTTCTTCGCGTTGCAGTCGGCGTCGATGCCGCACCCGGGGAAGAGATCGCTCGTCGCGGCGATCCACTTGCCGTCGGGCGACCACACGGCGCTCGAAAGGCCGGGCGCCCAGCTCGTCAGCTTCTTCGGCTCGCCGCCGTCGATCGGCATGACCCACAACTGGCCGCCGCCGTCGCGCGAGGACGAGAAGAGGAGCTTCTTCCCGTCGGGCGAGAACGACGGGTCCGTGTCGTTGTTCTTGCCGCCGGTCATCTGCCGCAGGCCCGTGCCGTCGGCGTTCATGACCCAGATCTCCGACCACGTCTTGCCCGCTTCGAGCTCGTAGCGCTTCACGCCGAACGCGACGAGCTTGCAGTCGGGCGAGAGGGCGGGCGCCGAGAGCGTCGCGCACTTGTAGAAGTCGGCGATCTCCATCGCGCGCTTCTCGGGCGCGGAGGCACCGAACAACGCGAACGTGGAGGCGCAGGCGGGCAGGCTCGAGAGCGTGAGGAAGAGGACGGCGAACGGTTTCACACGGAGCTCCTGGTCTGGGGGACGTCGCGCACGGGCGCGCCGCGGACATGCTAGAGGCGCTTCGCCGCGAGCGCACGTCGCGGTTGCGTTCGTCCCGAGGCAAGACCGTGCACCCGAAGTCGGGGCCCGCCGCCATGCGCTCTGGTGCGGACCGCCCGTGAAAGGGACGTCACGCCCCGCGCGCGGCGGTCGCAGTAGGGTTGATCGAGCGCGCACCCCGTGCGCGTGTTGCGCCCTCCGACCATCCCGACCTCGCTCCCCCAGCATGCCGCGCGCCTCGATTTCCCTCCTCATCCTCGCCGTCCTCGTTCCGACCTCCGCGCGCTCTCAGACGCTCCAATTCCAGGCGCGGCAGGACTTCGACCTCGCCGCGGAGTTCCCTCGCCAGGACGCGATGGCGGACTTCGACCACGACGGGCACCTCGACCTCGCGGTCACGAACCTGGGCAACGGCGGAGGCCGCATCGACGTGCACTGGGGCGACGGAGCCGGGGACTTCGGGAACAACTACGAAATCAACCTCCCCAACGCGGAGTGCATCGGCCTCGGGGACTTCGACGCGGACGGTTGGGTGGACCTTGTCGCCGGCGGGATCGGGTGGGCGCAGCAGGCCGTGCACGTGCTGCGCAACGACCACGCGGGCGGCTTCACGTACATGAGCACGGTGTACCCGCTCGCGTGGGAGCCGAAGGGCATCACGACCGGCGACTACAACGGCGACGGACACCTCGACCTCGCGGTCGTGTCGACGTCGAGTTCGGCCGTGCTGAGCTGGTTCGCGGGCAACGGGAGCTTCGGCTTCAGCACGTTCCACCTCGTGCCGTCGACGTACAACAACACGGGCGAGCGCCTGATCACCGGCGATTTCAACGGAGACGGGCTCTCCGACCTCGCGATGTCGCACACGAGCGGCGTGCGCGTCTTCCCGAACCCCGGGAACGGCAACTTCCAGAACACCTTCGACCTACCGCAGGTCGAGCACGACATCGGGCTCCAGGCGATCGACGCGACGGGCGACGGCGTGCTCGACCTGTTCGTGCTGAGCGATTCGGGGCACTTCTCGATGTGGCGCGGCCTCGGCGACGGGACGTTCGCGCTGAACTTCGAATCGACGCCCGGCGGCTACACGCGCGACCTCTCCGTCGGCGACGTGAACCGCGATGGGCTCCTCGACGTCGTGATGCCGCGTTCGCCGGGCTTCCAAGTGCTGCTCGGCCAGCTCGACGGCACGTTCATGCCGCCGCAGATCGTGTCGACGGGCCTGCAGCCGATGACGTGCTCGCTCGGCGACTGGGACGAGGACGGCTGGCTCGACGTCGCCGTGTCGTGCAACAACGCGGGCGGCCAGGCCTACCTCTCCGTGCACGTGCAGGCGGAAGAGCTCGTGCAGAGCTTCTGCGCGCCCGGCGCGGCCGACGTGATCGCGTGCCCGTGCGGCAATGCGGGCGGTGCGGGGCGCGGGTGCGCGAACTCCGTCGTCGCGGACGGAGCGCTGCTCGCAACGAGCGGGAGCGCGAGTTCCGACACGCTCGCGCTCGCCGCGTCCGGGATGCCGTCGATCGCGTCGGTCGCGGCGATCTTCCTGCAGGGCGACGCGCTCGATCTGTCGGGCACCGTGTTCGGCGACGGCGTGCGCTGCGTCGACGGCAACCTGATCCGTCTCGGCTCGAAGGCGACGCCCGCGGGGAGCGCGCAGTACCCCGAAGCCGGCAACGCGAGCGTGTCGACGCGGGGCCAAGTGACGCCGGGCAGCGGCGTACGGCGCGCGTACCAGGTCTACTACCGCAACGCCGCCGCGGCGTTCTGCCCGCCGGGGACGTTCAACGCGACGAACGGCGTGACGGTCGTGTGGTAGGTCGCGACGCGCGCACCGCGACCCGGCTTGGCAGGTGACGAACCGCGCGCCTCACGCGCCGTGATCCGGCGTCGCGGATGACGACACGCACGGCGTGTCCGCCGCGACCTGGCATCGCGAGCGCGCGTCGCTAGCCTGGGCGGCCCGCTTCGCGCCGACGCGCGACGGCTCGGAGCTCTGCCCATGGTCCTCACCCCCTCCACGATGCTGCCCCTCGGCACCCAGGCGCCCGCGTTCGACCTGGTCGACGCGGTCAGCGGGAAGCCGTTCACGCTCGACTCGTTCCGCGGGAAGGACGGTCTCGTCGTGATCTTCCTGTGCTCGCACTGCCCGTACGTGAAGCACCTGCGCGACGGGCTCGCGAAGTTCGCGCTCGACTATGCGTCGACGAAGCTCGGCGTCGTCGCGATCAGCGCGAACGATCCGGTGTCGCACCCCGCGGATTCGCCCGAAGGCCTCGCGAAGGAAGCGCGCGCGGCGGGGTGGAGCTTCCCCGTGCTCTTCGACGCGACGCAGTCGGTCGCGAAGGCCTACACCGCGGCGTGCACGCCGGACTTCTTCCTCTTCGACGCGCAGCGGAAGCTCGTCTACCGCGGCCAATTCGACGCGAGCCGCCCGGGCAACCCGCACGCGGTCACCGGCGCCGACCTGCGCGCGGCGTGTGACGCGCTGCTCGCTGGCAAGCCCGTCGCGAAGGACCAGAAGCCGAGCATCGGCTGCAACATCAAGTGGCGCGCGGGGAACGAGCCCGAGTACTTCCCGCCGCGGTAACACGGCGCGGGCGTAGAGGAGCACGTCCGCGGCGTCTCGAGGCGATGACGGATCGACGCCACGTGCGCCCGATCTTGATCGGTGTTCGCGTCGGTGCAGGCTCGAAGGTGCGAGCTCCAGCTCGAACTGTCCTTGCCCGTACATGGACCCGTGCTTCGTTCAACGAATTGGTTCTGAACGCGGAACAGCGCCGCCCGCACCCTCGTTTGGAGGGAACGGGCGGCGAGAAGCGATGCACTCACCCCAAGATCACTTGAACGTCGCGTTGTAGACGTTGCTGAAGTACTGATCGACGGGCGCCGTCCCGCGCAGGGTCGAGTTGACGAAGTAGTTGACGAGCGCGCCATTCTGCGAGCGCGCGGAGAAGACCGTGTAGTGGTCCGCCCTCGGCGTACCCGACCACGTCGCACGGAGACCCTCCGAGGTCGTCGTCGTCGGCAGCGCCTGACGCTGGACGACTTGCCCCGCAGGACTGACCTCGATCAACTCGATCGAGCTCGCCCCGAGCACCGTCGCCGCCAAGATCGTCCAGGACGAGCCTGCGGCATTGTGCGACACACGCATTTGGAGTTGCCCGTTCTTGTCGCTCCAGTCATACGTCGGGTCGATGGGCACGGCCGCATCGTCACTCTGCGTGCCAGAACCGGTGAGGTGGCGGCCCCCACCCTGCTGATCACCGTTCGCGGAGCCGTTGGGCGTGAGGCACGGGCAGCAGTCCTTGAGGCCGGAGACATCGAGGGGCTTCTTCGGGTCCGTCTGGGCCGCGACGCAGCCACCGTCGTCATTCCCGTTGGCGTCGCGATAACGCACGGTGCCGCAGATGAAGCCCGGCGGCGGAATCGTCCCGGATCCACCGGTTGCACCGCCGACGACGAACGACTCCGGTGAGCCGCCCGTCTTCGCCGCGCAGCCACCGACTTCACCACAAGTCAGTTTTCCGTCTCCGTTGATGTCCGTGTAGAGACAGACCCCCGTTCCACCGAGGACCCCACCGGTCGGCGAGTAGACACCGAATCCGACGCCATTTCCGGACCAGTTGCCGAAGCCGGCCATCACGTTGGGAGTGCAGTAGCCGCCCCCCTGGAGGCTCGGACCGCAAGACGCCAACGTGGTCGCGGTTGCGATCAGAGCGAGAGTGAACGACTTGAGAATGGACATGTTCATGAGAAGACTCCTGTGAGTGTCGATGTGCGGCGAGACGAAACGCCGCGGGAGAATCGAAGGCCGAGGAGACGATTCCGCGGCACACATGGAGGCGCATTGGCTCGCGAGCTCCGTCGGAGAATCTCCGATTCCCGTACTCGCAAACGCGAGGGCATGGCGAGGTGCGCGCGAGCGCTCGTAGCTCGTTCGCCGGGCGTCGACGCGATCCGTCCGGAACGTGAGGCGCATGGCCGAGGCCACGACCACTTGCTCGTGACGAGCGCGCTCGACGGCGTCGTCTACCGTGCGTGCCGCAGCCCGGCAACCCGCTCGGCGGGACGCGCAGCGCGGAGGAGTACGGCTACGCGTCGGGCACGATCCTCGGGAGCCCCGGCCACCTGCGCGTGCGCGTGACGCCGAACGACGCGACGATCGAGCTCGTGCGTTCGGCGCTCGACGGCGGCGGACGCCGCGAGCGCGAGGCGAACGGCGCGATCGTGCACGCCTACACGGTGACGCCGCGCGCGCCGTCGACGCCCGGGAAGTGACGCGCGCTCAGTCGGCGCGCCAGCCGAAGCGCGCGAGGTCGATGCGGCCCTCCGCTTCGAAGGTGACGCCCTCGCGCGCGAGGCGGCGGCGCTGCTCGACGCTCGGCGAACCGTCG
This sequence comes from Planctomycetota bacterium, assembly GCA_016714045.1. GTDB lineage: Bacteria > Planctomycetota > UBA1135 > UBA1135 > JADJNY01. The sequence goes on from JADJNY010000009.1 coordinate 134,684, forward strand.
GCGCGCGCGCTGATCTTGCCCGCGGCGTTCACGACGCGATGCCACGCGAGCTTCGAGCCCGACGGGAGCTCGCGCAGGATCCGCCCGACCATCCGCGCGTGACGCGGGAGTCCGGCCTCGCGCGCGACCTGACCGTAGGTCGCGACGGTTCCCTTCGGGATCGAGTCGACCGTCGCAAGTATCCGCTGGAGGAGCTCGTCACGCGCCGTGCGCGCCGTGGCCGCGCCGCGACGCGGCGTCTGCGGCCGCGTCGCGGGCGAAGCCGCGCGGCTCGACGAGGCGCGCAACTGGCTCGCGCTCGCCGAAGGCGTTCTCGCGCCGCTCGCACCCGTCGACGGAGGGTGCGCGTCGCTCGTTCTCGATCGGACTGCGCGCGAGCTCCGCATCACTTCGCCTCGTACGCGACCTTACCGCCGACGATCGTGTAGAGCACCTTCGTCTTCGTGATCGCCTCGTCGGGGCACGTGCGCAGGTCCTGGTCGAGGACCACGACGTCCGCGTACTTTCCCACGACGAGCGAGCCCTTCACGTCGTCCTCGTGCGCGGCGAACGCCGCGGCGAGCGTGTACGAGCGCAGGGCTTCCTCGCGCGTCATCTTCTGCTCGGCGTGGAACACCGCACCGTTCGGCATGCGGCGAGTGACGCTCGCTGCGAAGCTCGCGATCGGGTCGACGTCTTCCACCGGCGCGTCCGTGCCGTTCGCGATCACGCACCCCGAGTCGAGCAGGCTGCGCCACACGTACGACGTCCTCGCGGCGCGCTCTTCGCCCAGGCGCGACGCCACCCACGGTCCATCCGACGTGCAGTGCACGCCTTGCATCGCTGCGATCACGCCCAGGTGCGCGAAGCGCGGCACGTCCGCCGGATCGAGGTGCTGCGCGTGCTCGACGCGCCAGCGGTGGTCAAGCGTCTTCGCGTCCTTCCCGAGCACGCGCTCGTACAAGTCGAGCACCTCCCGGTTCGCGCGGTCGCCGATCGCGTGGATGCAGAGCTGCAGGTCGTTCTCTTTCGCGAGCCGCGCCGACTCCTCGAGCATGGAGAGCTCCGTCGTGTTCAGCCCCGCGCTCGCGGGCTTCCCGCCCTTCCCCGCGAGGTCGACGTACGGCGCGAGCAACCACGCGCCGTGACTGCCGAGCGCGCCGTCGATCTGCTCTTTGATCGCGCGCACCGTGAGGAAGCCGCCGCCGCGCGCGATCCACCGGTGCTTCGCGAGGCCCGCGCGCAGCGCGTCTAGATCGTCGCGCGCCATCATCCACAGGCGCAGACGGAGCGCCTTCTCGTCCGCGAGCTTCGCGAAGCGATCGAGCGTCGCGAGACTCGTCCCCGCGTCCTGGAAGCTCGTGATGCCCTTCGACAGGCACTCGTCCGTCGCGAGCTCCACCTGCTTTCGGAACGTGTCGCGCTCCTTCGACGTCCGCGCCCTCGCGTTCCACGCGAACTCCTCCGCCGTCTCGCGCAACAGGCCCGTCGGACGACCGTCCACGCCCTTCACGATCTCGCCCCCCCGCGGGTTCGGGGTCTCGGCGGAGAGGCCGGCGAGCCCGAGCGCCGCTTCGTTCACGAAGGCCGCGTGTCCGCTCGCGTGCACGAGGAGCACCGGATGGTCGGGCGTCGCGCGCGAGAGCTCGTCGTGCAGCGGGACGCCCTCGACGTTCGGCTGCGGCACGCTCGTCCATTTGTCCTGGTGCCAGCCGCGCCCGACGATCCACTCGCCCTTCTTCGCGCGCTTGGCGGCGTCGGTGACGCGTTCGACGATCTCCTCCCACGACGTCGTCGCGCGCAGGTCGAGCTCCTGCTTCATCGCGCCGATCCCGAGGAAGTGCCCGTGCCCCTCGATGAAGCCCGGCATCGCGAAGCGCCCCTTCAGGTCGATGCGCCGCGTGCGCTCGGTGACGTGCTGCATGATCTCGGCGTCGCCGCCGACCGCGACGATGCGATCGCCACGCACCGCGAGCGCCGTCGCCGTCGGATGCGCGGTGTCCATCGTCGCGATGCGGCCGTGGAGCAGGACGAGGTCCGCTCCCGGATCGGTATTCGCCTCCCACGGCGTGTTCGAGGTGCTGGAGCAAGCGGCGAGGACGAGGCTCGCGAGCGCGAGGCGTAGGCGGCGGTTCATACCGCGTCATTCTGCCGCGCACGCGGCTCGCCGGCGCGCATGCGCTTCGAGTCTCCGGTGCTTGCGGTCCGGCCTCGGCGTGGCAAGCTCTGCGGTCGAGGTCCCCTCCCCATGGACATCGCTCGCATCCTCCCCATCGTCCTGCCGTGCATCGTCGCCGTTGGCGCGCTCGGCGGCTCCGCGCACGCCGTCGCGAGCTCGGTTCCGCTCGCCGCGACGCCGACGGCGCTCCCTCCGGCCCTCGCGCACGCGGACGCGGCGAGCGAACCCGCTGCGCGGGCGCTCGCGCCGGAACCGGGCGCCCTCCCCGACGAGACGCCCGCCGCGCAGTTCGCGAAGAAGAAGGACGCGCTCCGGATCCAGATCGGCCAGCGCCACCTCGAGTACGGCCTCGACCTGCGCAAGCAGGGCCTCCCGACGCAGGCCGCGGCGCAGATCGTGCTCGCCGTCGAGACGAGCGACGGCAAGAACCCCGGCGCGAACACCGTGCTCTCCATCATGCGCCAGTACGACGAGGCGTTCTGGAAGCGCCACGGCTCGCGGCCCTCGAAGACGAAGCTCGAGGCGTACGGGAAGCGCGCGGCGAAGCTCCTGTTCGACGACGAGAAGGAGCGGCTCGAGCTCGCCAACTGGGGCCAGGTGCGCAAGCTCGAGCGCGAAGCCCACGACGAATACGTCGAACTCCTGCGCGCGCGCAACGAGCCGCTCGCGTTCGACGCCAAGGGCCAGATCACGCTGCCCTCCGGCGCGATACCGAAGGCGCCGTCCGAGACGCTCCACGCCGAAGCGATCACGATCAACGGCGTGCTCTGGGTGCGCGACGAGCTGCTCGAGAAGCTCCCCGAGGTCACGTCGATCTTCCAGGCCGACTCGGAGGAGCTCCTCGTGCGCTCCACCGTGTCGCTCGAGGTGGCGCAGTCGATCCACGCGCTCGGCAGCGCGCTGCTCCCGATCCTCGAGGAGGACGTCGGCGCGCGGCCCGAGCAACGGCTCGTCCTCTACCTCTTCGCCGAGCGCAAGACGTACGAAGCGCTGCTCGACGCGCTCGGGCACGCCGAGCACAAGCTCGTCTCCGGCGTCGCGATGAACCACCCGCGGCTCGCGCTCGCGTGCGCGGAGGGGCTCGACGAGCGCGGGACCCAGGCGCTCTGCCTGCACGAGCTCACGCACCACGACGTGCAGAGCGTGTCGCGCGCCGTGTTCCCGAGCTGGTACTCCGAGGCCTACGCGGACACCTTCGGCGGGCCGGGTACGTTCGAATGGGACGGGACGAAGCTCGTCGCGGGCGGGCTCTTGCCGAAGGAGCGCCTCGAGCGCCTGCGCGAGCGGGACGGCGCGCGTCCGATCCGCGCGCTGATCGAGACGCAAGCCCTCGACGCGTGGCGCAAGGGCAAGGAGTCGGGCTTCGCGTTCTACGCCGAGGCGTGGGCCTTCCTCCGTTATCTGCGCCAGGGCGCGAGCGAAGACGTCCAACGCCGCTTCGCGCTGTGGGAGGACCGCTGCCGCGGCCAGGTGCTCGGCTTCGAAGCAGGAGCGCGCCGGCAGGGACGTGGCGCCGCGGCGAGCGAGCTCTTCCTCGAACTGTTCGGGAAGGAGCTCCACGTGCTCGAGGACGGCTTCGCCACCTGGCGGACGACCCTCTGATCGACTCCGCCCGCGCCTCTCCGCCCGACAGGCCCACGCCCCCCACCTCGAAAGAAGAAAGCAGGCCGCGCCCTCGCAAGACGCGGCCTGCTCGCCCTTCACTGTCCAGCGGGTATGACCCGCCTTCATCCATCGGCCGGTAGGACGGGCCGCGAGTTCCGCACCTTCACCACGGGGGACTCACCCGGACCTTCGCAACCCACGTTCCAGCCCTCGCCGGCCGGAACGCGACCGACCCAAGTGCTTGCGGGGCAAGGCCTCCATCCCCACGGGTCGGAGGCGCCCACCCGGTCGCATCCGGATCGTGGACGCCCTCGCTCCGAGCCCAGCGGGATCTGGACCGGGAGCGACGCCGGCGCTGCCGCCGCCGTCGGGGCTCGTGCTCCGCGCATCGAGCGCGCCCCCCCTCGCGAGCGGACCTCGGGCGCTTCGCCTCCCCGCGACGCCCTCGGTCGAACGGTCCGTTCCGGCCCGTCGACCGCACCCCAGCGACCTCCATCCAGCCGAGTTTGCCGTCCTGAATTACGGATCGGTCGGTCCACCCGTCGACAAAGAAGCGGCGAAGCGCGCCCCCTGCGCCCGCGACATGTCGAGCGATCTCGTCCTCTTCCTGGCCTTTGCGTTGGCCTACACCGCCGCCTGGTGGCTCGTCGCCCGCGACGCGTTCCCGAGCGTGCACGTCCACGTGCACGAAGCGGTCGAGCGCGCGTCGGCGGCGCCGCGCCGTCGTCGGCGGGCCGCGCGGCCGCCGGACGAGCACGACGAGGACGAGCACGACGCGACCGCGGAAACCCCGGTCGCCGCCGAGCCCAGCGCTCCGCCGCCGCGCACCGGACCGGAGCGCCCGACCGTCGACCAGCCCGCGGTGGCCGCTTCCGCTCCGACGCGCTCGGAGCCGGTCGCTGCTACGCCCCCGCCGGCCTCGCCGAGCTCGCCCCCCGCGCCGGTCGCGACGGCGGCCGTGCCTCCCCCGCCGGCCGAGCCCGCGCCGCCCGCTCCCGAGCTCGCGGTGCCCTCCAGCACAAGAACCACGCCTCTCGCGGCCGATCCAGGGATCGGAATCGGAGGCGGACCCCGGAGCCCCGAGGTCGAACGCACGCCCGGCCCCCGCGCGGCCGAGCCCGCTTCGAACGCGGAGCCCGCCACGCTCGACTCCGCGCGGCCCGATCCGGCGCGCACACCGAACGTGCCCCCGACTGCTGCTTCCACGACTGCGAGGACCGACTCCATGAACTCGAACCCGCTCGACTTCCCGAACTGGATGGAAGACTCCCAGGCCGCACGCACGCCCGCGAGCACCGACTTCACGCCGAACGCGACGACCGGCACGCCGGAGGGGAGCACTCCCCCGTCCATCGCCGCGCCGCTCCCCTCCGCTCCGATCGCGAGCACCCGTTCGACCGCGAGTTCGTCGACCCCATCGAGCGCCTCGACGACGAGCTCGGGTGCCGGCGACGCGCTCCGCGGCCTCTCGCGCATCGAGAAGGAGCGCATGCAGATCATGTCCCAGCTCGACAGCTGGGGCCGCGCGTGGGCCGAGGTCGAGAAGCGCAACGCCCAGTGCGTCGACGAGCTCTCGCGGCAGGTCGAAGGGCTCGCGCAGGAGCACGCGCAGTGCGAAGGCCGCCGCAAGGAGCTCGAACAGCGCGCGACGGACTACGCCCAGCGCTCCGAGAGCGAGATCAAGCTCCTCCGCTCGAAGATCGGCGAGATCGAGCCCTTCGTGCAGCAGGCGAAGGACCTCGGCGCGAAGTGCGCGGGCCTCGACCAGGAGCTCGCCGGCGCCAAGACGGCGCTCGACCAGCAGAAGCGCGAGTGCGGCGTCCTCGACGAGCGCGCGCGCACCGTCTCGTCCGAGATGGAGAAGCTCAAGGACCACCTGACGCGCAGCCAGGAGGCCACGAAGGACGCGACCGCGCGCGAGCTCGACTGGCAGCGCCGCTACCACGAGGACACGGGCAAGCTGATGCAGCAGCTCGACGAAGACGCAGGAGTGCGAGCGCTGGGTCAACGAGAACCAGAAGCAGAAGGGCGAGATCGACAAGCAGACGCGCGACCTGCGCGCGAAGGACGAAATCGTCCAGACGATGTCGCTGCGCTGCTCCGACCTCGAACAGCGGTCGACGACGCTCCAGAGCACGATCCAGGAGAAGGAGACGCGCCTCCAGGAACTCGCGAGGGAGCTCGCGGCGCTCCAGAAGGAGCTCGACCAGCACAAGGCGGCCGAAGAAGAGCAGTCGAGCATGCTCCAGGCCGCGCAGGGCGTCCTCGCCGAGCTCCAGCCCAAGCTGCTGCAGCTCGAGAAGAAGCTCACGAAGCACTGATCCCAGAACGGGATCGACGCGCGAGCGGACCCGGCGACGAGCTGGGTCCGCTGGCGTTTCAGGAGCCGGCGCGGCAAGCTGGGTGCGTCCCCCCGACGCCGCGCGCGCTCCCGTTTCTCGAGAGCGCGAATCGCGCGGCGCCCGAGCGAGCGCGCCGACGCGCCCCGGTCGTCCGGGCGTGATCCGGTGCACGCGCCGCGTGCGGTGGACGAACCGCGCCATGCACAGCGACGCCCCCCACCCGCAACCTCCTGCTCGAGCGACCCCCGAGGAACTCCTCGCGCGGGCCGGCTGGTTCCGCGCGCTCGCCCGCGCACTCGCGGGAGAGGAAGGCCTCCGCCGCGCCACGCCGAGCGCCCCCGGCGCGCGTGCCGCGGACGAGACCGCGACCTCGTTTCCGCCTTCGCACCGCCAGCCGGGCTCGCGCGGCGGCGCGCGCGCCGACGCCGAAGTGCTGCACGAGCTGCGCTTCCAGTCCGCGCTGCTCGCCGAGATCGAAGCGCTTGCTCCGCACGACCGCGACGCGCTCCTCGACGCGTTCTTCCGCACCGACGAGCCGCCGCTCGCGAGCCCGCGACTCGACTCCGCGCTGGCGAGCCTCCGCGCGGCGCTCGACCGTGGGCGCGGGGGTCGAGAGCGGTGGCTCGCGGAGCTCCCGGCCTGGGCGCTCACCTCCGCACCGGCGGCGGTCGGCGCGAAGCGCAAGGGCGAGCTCCGTCTCGACCGCTGGAGCCGCGGGCTGCTCGTGCTCGCCGTCGCGCTCGTGCTCGGCTTCGGCGGGTGGAGCCTCTTCGCGCGCAGCAGCGCCGCCGAGGCGCGCTCCGAGTTCGCCGTGCCCTGGGTCCCGATCCGACCCGTCGACGCTTCGCGCTCCGTGATCGAAGGCGCCGTGCACCTCCCAGGCGTCGACGTCACGGGCTGGCGGTGCTGGATTGCCCTCCCCGGCGCGGACACGCCGCCGATCGCACAGACCTTCGTGCGCGCGGACGGCACGTTCCAGCTCGACACGAGCGCAACCGGCGAGTTCGAGTTGCAGCTCCAGGACCTGCCCAATCGCGGCGTGTCGCACAGGCTCGTACGCACCGTGCACCTGAACGGGCAACGAGAGAAGCTCGCCTTTCAGGCGGCGAGCTACCTCGCGCGAGGCGGCGATGCGAGCCTCGCCGGGATGGACCTGCTCCACACCTGGAGCGATGGAAGCGGCTGGACGCTGACGACCCGTCTCCACCTCGACACCCAAGGTCACTTCACGAACCAGACGTTGCCCGTCGGCCCCGCGACCCTGTCCGTCCTGCCCTCGAACGAGGCGCTCCCCGACACCCTGCAGGAGCTCTCGGACCTGCCGGCCGCGGCGATCGAGCTCGAGCATCACTACTGACGTCGCAACCGACGAAGTCCAGCCCGACTGCGCACTCTAGGGCTTGCGCCCCCGAGGGTCCTTCGCGAGGCTCTCGGAGCCCGAAGCACCTTGGACATGACCTCTCGAGGCGATCCCCGTCCGCTCCGCCTGTTCGAATCGTCCGCGGCCGAACCCGACGCGCCGCACCTCGCTGGAGCACGCCGCCTCGCGGGCGCGTTGACGCGCACGGAACCGAGGCAAGCGCGCGGTTGGTTCAGCGGCCTCGCTCGCGTCTTCTCGTCGCAACCGCACACCGCGCGCGAACCGGAACGCGCTCCGGATCCCGCGACGAACGCGCCCGCGCCGCGGACCGACGAGCGCGAGCTCGCGTTGCACCGCGTGCTCGTCGAAGAGCTCCTCGCGCTCGAGGAGCCGCTGCGCGCGACGATCGTCCGCCGCTTCCACCACGGCCTCTCCGCGGCGGAGATCGCACGCGAGGACGCGACGCCGGAGTCCACGGTGCGCGCGCGCGAGCACCGCGCGATCGAGCTCTTGCGCGAACGCCTCGATCGCCGCCACGGCGGGAAGCGCGGCGCGTGGATCGCACTCTTCCTGCCGTTCGCGCGCTCCGTTCCGCCGCACGAGTGGCCGACGTCGGTCGCGCCGAACACGAAGGCGCCGCTCGGCGCGCTCACGAGCGCGGGCGCGCTCGCTGTCGCGGGGCTCGTCGCGGTCGTCGGCGCGTTCGTCGCGCTGAGCGGGCGATCCAGCTCGATCGAAGCGGGCGCCCGCATCGCCGCGGCCGCGGACGGAACTCGCAAGCACGCGGGCCCGATCTCCACCGCGGACAGCGCCGACGCCGCGCGCGCGCCTGCCGACGCGCGCGCGAGTTTCACGCACGCGGCGACGACGTTCACGGTGGTCGGGCGGACTGTCGACGACCTGGGAACGGTGCTCGCCGGCGTCGAGCTCGCGCCCGACGCGGAGGACACCGATTTCACCCCGCGTCCGCCCGCCGTGTCCGCCGCCGACGGGCGGTTCGAATGCGTGCTCACGTCGGACCGGCCCCCGGGCGGATGGCACGGTCCGGAGCTCCCGCGCTACGTGCAGCTCCGCGCGCGGCGCGCGAACTTCGCGCCGGCCCTGCTCAAGGTCGTCGTGCCGCCCGGCCAGCCCGTCGAGATCGGCGACGTGGTCCTCCCGCGCTCCGGCGGTCTGCGCGGCCGCGTCGTCGACGCCGCGCGACGGCCCGTCGCGGGCGTCGAGTGCCTGGTCACCGCCCCCGACCTCGAGCCGGCGGAGCGCGCCGCGTGGCCGCGTTGCGAGCCGCGCGCGAAGCGCGAGTTCGAACGCGCGACGACGGACGACGACGGACGCTTCGAGTTCGCGGCGCTGCCCGCCGGTCACGTGCGCGTGTTCGCGCGCCGTCGCGGGTGGGAGCCCGTCGCGAGCGCGACGCTCGAGGTCGCGCAGGGCGCGTGGGTCGACGCCGGCGAGCTCGCGACCGAACCGCAACCCGGCTGGATCGAAGGCCGCGTCGTCGACGAGGACGGAGCGCCGGTCGCGCGCGCGCTCGTCGTGTTCGCTGCCTGCGGGGCGCGGAGCCCAGGGGCGGGCGACGCTCCGTCCGCGCTCGCCGACGCGTCCTCCGCGGACGACGCGGACCCGCACGCGGCGCCGAAGCTCGTCACCGCGGACGAGGACGGGCGCTTCGCCGCGCGGGTCGGCGGTCCGTGCGACCTCGTGACGCTCGGGACGGGACGCGCGCCCGCGGAGGGCGCGCTCGCGGCCGTCGCGCCGGACGCCGCGCCCGTCGTGCTCGTCGCGCGGCGCTCGATCTCCGCGGCGCTCGCCGTGCGCGCCGCACGCGGTCCGGTCGACGGCTGGGTGTCGGCCGAGTGGCTTCTCCCGAACGGCCAGCGCATCGCTCCGTGGGCCGGCAAGGTGCGAGACGCGCGCATCCCGCTCCCGCGCCTCCCGTTCGCGACACGCCTCCTCCTGCACGCGGAGCGCTACGCGACGGCCGAGCTCGACGTGCCCGGCGACCTCGCGCCGGGTGCGCGCCTCGAGCACGTCCTCGCGGACGTCTCCGTGCTGACCGGTCGCGTGGTGGACGTCGCGGGCGCGCCGGTCGTCGGAGCGAGCATCCTGCTCGTCTACCCGACGGCCGAGCCCGTCGCGGGCGCGCCCGAGGCCTTCCGCATGCGGCTGGATACCCCGAACCGCATCGTGATCTCGGGCGCGGACGGCGGCTTCGTCGTCGCGCGCGAGCGCCCGCTCCCTTACGTCTTCGTCGCGCACGACCGCGAGCTGCGCCGCAGCGAGACGCGCCTCCACCAACCCGGCGAACCGGCGGAGTCGCAGCCGTTCGAGCTCGTGCTCGGCCCCTTCGAGCGCATCGTCGGACGCGTCCTGGTCGGCCCGAACGACCGCGCCGAGACGAAGCGCGTCGTCGCGACCTCGGGCGACGGCCTGACGCGCGAGTGCCGGCCGCTCGCGGACGGGACGTTTGCCCTCGAGGGCCTGAACGCCGGCCGATGGCGCGCGTGGGTCGACGAGCTCCCCGAGGACGAGGTCCGGACCGTCTTCCCGCCCGAGGCGCACCAGGACGTCCTGCTCGAGGCCGGTCGGCCCGCCGAGCTCGTCTTCGACCTGCGCGGCGCGGCTCCGTGCACCGTCGAAGGCCGCATCGTGCTCGAGGGCGTCCCGACGCGCGCCTGGACGCTCTTCTGGCACCGGCTCGGCCCGGACGCGGCCGGTGCGTTCCAGGCCCCCGTCGCCGAGGACGGGCGCTTCCGCGCACGCGTCGCTTCGGCCCGGAGCACGTGGTTCCGCGCGGTCGACGACGGCCTCGGCGTCGCGGCGCGATGCGTCACGTGGCGGGCGGAGCTCGAACCCGGCGACCGGACCGCTCGCATCGACGTCCCCACCGGCGCGCTCGACGTCGGGTTCGCGGCCGGAGCCGGGCGCGAGGTCGCGCACGCCTGGCGCGGCGCGGACGAGCTCGAGGTCGTGACCCGCGTGCGCCTCGACGCGCGCGGCCGGGCCGAAGGCGTCCGCGTGCCGGCGGGACGCGGACGGATCCTCGCCGTGAACACGCACGGCGAGCTCGGCGCTGAGCTCGCGCCGCCCATCGAGCTCGCGCGCGGCGGACGCGTGCAGGTCGTGATCGACGCGCGGCGCTGAGCGCGCGATCGAGGGCGGGAGGAGCTTGCGCGCCCGACCTCCGGACGAGACCCTCTCGAGCACGATGGACGCTCGATGAAACGCCGCTCGCCGTACGACGATCCGGGAACGACACCGCCCGCCCAGAACCCGCCGTCGCGCTTCGGCTCGCTCGCGTCGAACCGCACCGAGCTGGAGGCGCAACGCGCTCTCACGGAGCTCCTCACCCGCCTCGAGGAGCCGCTGCGGACGACGCTCGTCCGCCACTTCCACCACGGCCTCGAGGCGGACGAAATCGCGGAGCTCGAAGGAGTGCCCGCGGCCACGGTGCGCGCGCGCATCGCGCACGGCTTGGACATCCTGCGCGTCGAGCTGGAACAGCGGCACGGCACGCGACGTTCGAACTGGCTCGCCTTCCTGCTGCCGTTCGGCCTGGTGAGCGCGCCGAGAGCCGCCCTGCGGAGCGCGCGAGCGCTCGCGGGCAGCACGCTCGTGCTCGTCACCGTGTTCCTCGCGGCGGCGACGGGGCTCACGGCGTGGATCCTGGTGCAAGCTCCGCCGACGTTCGCCGCGCGGCGCATGCGGACGACGGAGACGCGCTTCGACGAAACCGCGCGGCTCGACACGGAGGCGTTGGCGCAGCGCGCGACGGCCGCGCCTAGCGGCGAGCACGTCGCCGTCGCGGCCCACGCCGAGCCGGCCGCCGCACCGGCGCGAATCGACGGCGAGACGATCCGCCTCGTCGCGCGCGTCGTCGACGCGGACGACGCGCCGATCACCGGCGCGCGGGTCGTGCTCCACGCGTTCGCCGCGCACCTCGCGCCCGCGCTCCAGCCGAGCACGTTCACCGACGGCGCCGGTCGAATCGCGCTCGACTTCCTGTTCGCGCCGGGCGGCGAGGAGGGCGACGTCTCGTACTGCATCGGCCGCCTCGACGAGCCCGCGCTCGCCGTCGAGGCCGAGGGCTACCTGCTGCACGAGCAGCGCGTGGCGCTCAAGGAAGGCACGATCACGAACGCGGGCACGATCGTGCTGAAGCGCGCGCGTACGGTGACCGGGCGGGTCGTCGACGAGCGCGGCCAGCCGCTCGCGGGCGTGCGCGTGCTCGCGACGCGCGGCGGCCTCACCGCCGAGCAATGGAATCGTGCGATCGTGCGCGCGGGCTCGGGCGCGCAGGGCGCGGGCTCGACGGTGTCCGTGATCGACTGGCTGGACGAGCCGCTCCCCGCAGCGGGCGCGGACGGCCTCCGCGAGACCCGCACGGACGCCGCGGGAGAGTACGAGCTCGGACGCCTCCCCGGCGGCGGTCACCACATCGCGTTCGAATCCGCGGGCCGCGCGCGGGTCGCGCTCGGTCCCGTCTTCGTGGGCGCCGAGTGCGGTGCGACCGATTTCGTGCGCGCACCCGACACCGTCCTCGGACCCGACGCGCGCTGGCTCTGGCTGCGCGTCCGCACCGCCGAAGGCCGCCCGGCTGCATATTCCCACGTCGCGCTCGCGCGCGCCGGCGGTCCGAGCGTCTTCGCGGGCTACTCGAACGAAGCGGGCGAGCTCTCGCTCTGGCTCGGCGACGCGGATCCGCGCGACGTGTTCGTCACGGGCGCGGCGCGCGCCGGCACGCAGGTCCTGCGCAGCGTCCAGCCGGCTGGGCAACCGATCGAGGTCGTGCTCGACGCGCCGCGCTTCGTCCACTTGAAGGTCGTCGACGAGCGCGGCGAGCCACGGCTCAACGCGTGGCTTGGCTTCCACGTCGACGGCCGTCCATGGACGCGCCACTTGCCCGACGTCGAGTCCACCTTCGTCCTTCGACTCCCCGCAAGCCCGTTCGACGTGGAGCTCGTCGACGCGGGCGGCGAGCCCATGCTGCTCGAGGGCGTCGATCCCGCCCTCGTTCCCGAGCGCTGGGAGATCGTGCTGCGTGAGCACGCCGTCGTGCGGGGCCAGCTGTTCGACGAGGAGGGCGCGCCGCTCGATGCGGGAGTCGTGCGCATCGGCTACCTGCACGGCATCGAGCCGCCGCCGGCGGAGAACGGGTTCCCGACGCGCCTCTTCCCGGTGCAGTCCGCGGACTGGATGGAGACGGGCCCCGACGGCGTGTTCGTGCTCACGCGCCGGTTGCCGGGGCCGTTCGTGCTCCAGTTCGCGAGCATCGACGGGAACTCGGGCGTGTCGGGGCCGTACACGGTCGACGCGGGGCGCGACCTGGACGGGGTCGAGCTCCACCTCGGCGCGAAGGGCACGATCGCGGGGCGCGTGCGCTGTCCCGCGGGCATCGATCCCGAAGGGCTGCTCGTCGGCGCGTCGTGCGGCGACCGCGCGATCCTCTACACGCGCATCGACGCGGACGGCCGCTTCGAATTCCCCAACTTCCCTCCGGGGCCCTGGTGGCTGCGGCGCGTGATCGTCGAACGCAACGGGCACGTGCACACGCCCGCGCGCACCTCGCCGGCCACGCGAGTCGACCTCCCCGCGGGCGGGCGCGTCGAGGTCGAGCTCGACCTCGCGCACGATCTGCCGGCGGACGTGGTCGGGGTCGCGACGCTCGACGGCCAAGCGCTCGGCGGCTGGACCGCGGCGCTGCACTTCGCGCATCCGGCGCTCGACTGCGGGACGAGCGTGCGCGCGGACGGTCGCTTCGAGCTCCGCGCGGAGTTCCGCGAGCCGGCGCGCCTCAGCCTGTGCGAGCCGGGCGCTCCACGCGCGCAACGGACCTTCGAGCGCGCGCTCGACTTCTCGAGCGCCGGCGAGGAGCGCGTGCCGCTCGTCGCGCGCACCGCGCGCTTCGCCGGACGCTTGGACGCGTGGAGCGGGCGCGCACTCGCGCTCGTCGTCGAGCTCCCGGGCGGCTGGCGCGCCGTGACGCGCTTCCGCGCGGCCGCGGACGGCTCCGTGCCCGAGTTCCGCGCCGCCGCGGGCCCGGGCGTCCTGCGCGCGCTCGATGCCGCCGGGGAGCCGACCGGGCCCGTGCTCCAGCGCTTCGACGCCGCGCCGGACGCCGACATCGTGCTCGCAGCCGGTTGATCCGGTCCGCAGCGTTCGAGGACGGAAACGCCCCGAAACGCCCCGAAGCGCGTCGGAGCGTGCCGCCCTGCGCCCCTTGTGGGTCCGAGCCAGCGAGGGGAGACTGGCCCCGCTTGGACTCGAGCCCTCCCCGTCCGTCGCCCGAGTCCCAGACCCCGGAGATCGACCCGGCTTGGGCGCGCGAGCTCGCGCGCGCGCTGACCCAGGACGAGCGAACGGACGCGGCGGCGCGCGCAGGCCTCCACCGCGACCCCGCGCCCGCGCTTTCGAGCTCCTGGTTCGCGCGCCTGTTCCTGCGTCGCTCCGGAGGCGGCTCTGCGCGGCCCGACGGAGCGAAGCCGCCGCGCGGTCCCCTGCCGAGCGCGCAGGAGTTCGAAGCGCAGCGGCTCTTGTCCGCGGCGCTCGAGGCGCTCGAGGAGCCGATGCGCACGACCGTCGTGCGGCGCTACGTGCGCGGGCTCGCCCTGACCGAGATCGCGCGGCTCGACGGCGTTGCCGAGGCAACGGTGCGCGCGCGCCTCGCGCACGGGCTCGAGCTCCTGCGCGCGGACCTCGATCGACGACAGCGCGGCGGTCGCGACGCGTGGCGCGCGCTGCTCGCCGTCCTGGTCGAGCGCGAGCACCGCCCGCTCGTCGCGACGGCCGCGGCGTCGGGGCTCGGGCTCGGCGCGTTGGGTTGGCTCGGCGCGCTCGCGTTCCTCGGCGCGGTCGCGTTCGCCGTGCTCGAGCGCGACGAGCGCGGGCCCGACGTGCTCGCGCGCGCGGAGGGAGCGACCGCCTACGCGAACCCGGAGCGCGCGGACGATGCCACGCCGACGCTCGCTCCCAGCGCCGCGCCGGGGTCGACGACGGCGCTACGCGCTCCCGGCGCCGCCGACGTCGAGCGCGGCCTGCCGCCCGGCGTCGCCTACCGGGTGCGCGGACGGGTCGTCGACCACGCCGATCGCCCCATCGCGGATGCGCGCCTCACGACGGAGAACGGCTCGCTCTTGCTGCTCGACTCGGGCCGCCTGCGCGGACAAGAGCGCCTCCGCGGGTGGGCCGGCCCCACCGCGACCCGCACGGACGCGCGCGGCGAGTTCGTGCTCGACCTCGCGCCGCAGCGCGCCTCCGCCGAGCTGTCCGCGTTCGCGCCCGGAGCGACACCCACGCTCGGGTTCACCGTCGTCGCGCGCGCGCCGGGCTTCGCGCCGACGACGTGGGGCGGCACGTTGTACCTGGGCGAGGAGCGCGACCTGGGCACGTTGCGCGCCGCGCGCGGACGCTCGATCGAAGGACGCGTGACCGCGCGCGGAGAAGAACTCGAAGGCGCGCAGGTCTCCGCCACGTGGCCGGAGCTCGAGCCCACGCAGCGCACGCAGTGGCCGTGGGTCCAGTTCGGAGCCCGCCAGGTCCTCGCGCGGACGACGACGGACGCCGAGGGGCGCTATCGCCTCGACGGCGTCGCTGCTCCGAACGCGCGCGTTTTCGCGGCCGCGTCGGGCTTCGACGAGCGCGCGAGCCCCGCGCTCGCGCTGCGCGATGACGCGCCGGTCGCCGCGCCCGACCTCGAGCTGCGGCCCTGGACCGCCTGCGTGCGCGGTCACGTCGTCGACGCGAACGGTGTTCCGGTCGCGCGCGCGAGCGTCAGCGCGTCGGCGCCCGATCACCGGTACCGCCTCGTCACCGCCACGGACGAGCAGGGCGCGTTCGAGTTCGCGCTCGTCGCGGCCGAGCCGCACGACCTCGCCGCGTGGGGCAGCACTGCGCAGGACGGTCGCGCGTTCGAGGCCGGCGTCGCGTCGACGCGCTCGGACGTGCGGCTCGTGCTCCGACGCGAGCGGACCGTCGGCCTCGCGATCCGCGCCACGGACGGGCGACCGATCGCGCGCTGCCGGGTCTTCGTGAACCCGGTCGGCGGCGGCTCCGGTCGCGAGTACCGGCTCGAGGACGGCGCGCGCGGCCTCGAGTTCGAGCTCCCGCCGATGCCGTTCCAGCTCCGCGCGCTCGCGGACGACTGCGAAACACGGTTCGTGGAGTTCCAGGACGCCGCGCAGGTGGGCGCGCGGATCGAGCTCGAGCTCCAGCGCCAACCGCTCGTGCGCGGTCTCGTCGTCGACGCTCGAGGCGTGCCGGTCCCGCGCGCGCAGGTGCGCCTCCTCCACCGCTCCGCGGAGCCGGGCACCGGAGAGCTGCGGGAGCTCGTCCCCGGCACGGTCCCGACGTACGGCTTCAGCGACGACGACGGCGCCTTCGTGCTCGGGCGCTCGCCGGGCCACGCGTGGCAGGTGCGCGCGGAGGACGCGACGCTCGGAGCGGGCGAGAGCGACGTCCGCCTACCCTCGGAGCCCGATGCGTCGTTGCGCATCGTCCTCCGACCGTTCGGCGCGGTCCGCGGACGCGTGCTCGCCGACGACCCGGCGCAGCGGCGCGACGCGTGGTTCTCGCTCCTTCGCGGCGACGGCTGGCGCGAATCGGCGCGCGTCGACGAGGCCGGTCGCTTCGAGTTCCCGGACGTCGCGGAGGGCAGCTGGCAGATCGTGCTCGAAACCTACGATCCCGAGCTCGCGCTGCTCCGCGTCTGCCGCACGGACCTCGCGCCGGTCGTCGTGCAGGTCGAATCGGGACGCACGACCGACGTCGACTTCGACCTCGCGCGGCGCGGCCAATGCGCGCTCCAGGGCAACTTCCGCTTCGTCGGCGAGGAGGACGAATTGTGGACCGTCGCGCTGGCTCCCGTCCCCGCGCGAATCGTGAACGCGCAGCTCGTCGCGATCGCGCCAAGCGGTGACTTCGAGCTCGCAGCGAGCGCGCCCGGCTCCGCGTGGATCGTCGCGCGCTGCGAGGCCCGCGACGGCTGCATGCGCGAGCTCCGCTGGCCCGTCGAGCTCGCCGCGGGCCCGCAACGACGCGCGCTCGCGATCGACACGGTCGAGCTCGAGGTGCGCGCGCCGGGCCGCGGCGGCGCGGAGCTCCTGCACCGCTGGCACCGCGACGACGGCGCCACGCTCGAAACACGCTTCCTGCTCCCCGCCAACGGCACCCACCCACGCCTCCGCCTCCCGTGCGGCACGGGCACGTTCCACGCCGTCACGCCATCCGGCCTCGAACGCTCCGAACCGCTCGTGCAGATCGAGCTCCGCGCAGACACGCCACGCACCCTCGAGCTCCCGCGCGACCGCTGAGCTACTACTTTGGGAAGTGTTCGCGCCGCGCGCACATCATCGCCGTGCCCCGCGCTCGATGCTGAGAGCCCATAGAACCCCGTGCAAGCCAGGGCCGGTCCTCCGGCCGTGGCTTGTGCGGGGTCCGTGATGGGGAGCACACGCGTGTGTTCCGTTGCGTCCCTTCCCCCTTGGTCGCCCCATCCGGCAATCGCCTCCCGAGCGTCCCCACGCCCCCCCTCCTTCCCGCCCTCCCCCGCGTGCGACATGATTCACCACCCATGACGGTCACCGACAGACACGGACGAGAGCTCCGAAACCTCCGGCTCTCCGTCACCGACCGCTGCAACCTGCGCTGCTCCTACTGCATGCCGGAGGAGGAGTACGGCTGGCTCCCCAAGCGCGACATCCTCGACTTCGAGGAGCTTTCGACCCTCGTCGACGCCTTCCTCCTCGCCGGCGTCGACAAGGTGCGCCTGACCGGCGGCGAGCCGCTCGTGCGCCGCGACGTCGAGGTGCTCGTCGGCCTCCTCGCGCAGAAGCGCGGGATCACCGACTTGGCGCTGACGACGAACGGGATCCTGCTCGGCGAGCACGCGGCCGCGTTGAAGCGCGCGGGCCTCGGACGCGTCACGGTGAGCCTCGACACGCTGCGGCCGGAGCGCTTCCTCAAGCTCACGCGGCGCGACTCGCACGCGGACGTGCTCGCGGGGCTCGAGGCCGCGCGCGCCGCCGGCTTCACGCACACGAAGATCGACAGCGTGATCCTGCGCGGAACGAACGACGACGAGCTCGCGGCGCTGATCGAGCACGGGAAGCAGCTCGACGCGGAGGTGCGCTTCATCGAGTACATGGACGTCGGCGGCGCGACGAACTGGTCGATGGACGAGGTGTTGCCGAAGCGCGAGATGCTCGAGCGCCTGCGCGCCGAGTACGGACCGATCTTGCCGCTGCACGAACACGGCTCGGCGCCTGCGGAGCGCTTCCTGCTCCCCGACGGCACCGTGTTCGGCATCATCGCGTCGACGACCGAGCCCTTCTGCGCGCGGTGCGACCGATCCCGCGTCACCGCGGACGGGACGTGGTTCCAGTGCCTCTACGCGCGCATCGGCGTCGACCTGCGCGCGAAGCTGCGCGCCGGCGCCACGCGCGAGGAGCTCGCCGCGCTGATCCAGCGCGTGTGGACGGGCCGCACCGACCGCGGCGCGGAAGTACGCCTCGCGGAGCACGAACGCGGCGCGCTCGCGCCGCGGGACGAGCTCGTGCAGAACGTGCACCTCGAGATGCACAAGCGCGGCGGCTGAACGGCGCGAGACCCCGGCGACGCGATCGGCGCCGGCCTACGTCAAGAAGTACCGATCGATGAGCCAGCGCGAGATGCTCATCTTGCCCGGCAGCGCCGTCGGCGGTGACGACCGCTCGAACCAGCGCGCGTCCTCGAGCTCGCGCGTGTCGACGCGCAGCTCCCCTCCGGCGTACTCGGCCGTGAACCCGATCATGAGCTGGCTCGGGAAGGGCCAGTTCTGGCTGCCGCGGTAGCGCACGTCCTTCACGCGCAGGCCGACCTCTTCCTCGACCTCGCGCTCCACGCAACCCTCCAACGACTCGCCGTTGTCGACGAAGCCCGCGACGAGCGCGTACAGGCCCGGCTTCCACATCGCGCGGCGCGCGAAGAGCGCCCGATCGCCGTCGCGAATCAGCACGATCGCCGCGGGGTGGAGGTGCGGGTAGTGCTCGTACGCGCAGCGCGTGCAGCGCCGCCCCCACTCGTGCTCGATGCGCTCCGTGCGTTCGCCGCAGCGCGGACAGCACGCGCTCGTCCGCTCCCACCACACCTGCTGCAGCGCGATCCCGCCGAGCGTGCAGAGCTCGTGCGCGAGCCGCGCGCCCTGCATCGGTACGAGCGTCTCGCGCCGCCAGCCCGCGGGAAGCGCCGCGTCCTTCGCCATCGTGCACGCGAACACGGGCTCGCCGTCGAAGTCGCCCACGTAGAGCGCGTCGCCCTCCTCCAGCGCGAGCGCCCGCGGCCGATCGCCCACGGGCAAGCGCTCGCACCCTTCGGGCCCCTCGAGCACGAGCCCCTGGTCCTGGAGCACGAGCCAGCGCGCGCCGGAGCTCGGAGACGGGGCAGGCCGCCCCTTTCCGGGCGTGAAGCGCGCCCCGAGCCGGTCGCGGTTGAACGGCAACTGCGCGCGCAGGTCGAGCACGTCGCGGATCGCGGGGTCCATGCCGCCGCTCTACCACGCGCGAGAAGCAGGTCCAAGGGCCCATTGTCCCGGCTCGACGCGACGTGCATGCTCGGCGCGATGTCGTCGACGCACGAACGCTGGCACGAGGAACGGCAAGCGGCCTGGGTCTATCGCGCCATCGCGAGCGCGGAGCCCGACAAGACGCGCTCCCAGCTCTTCCTCGACCTCGCGCGCGCCGCGGACGAGCAGGCGGACATCCTCGCGGGCGACTTGCGCGTCGAACGCGGCGGCGAAGCCGCGCGCACGGCGAGCTCCGACGAGCCCCCGTTCCGACCCGAACTGCGCGCGCGCGTCGTCGCCGCGATCGCGCGAACCGTCGGGCCGCGCCGCGTGCAACCCATGCTCGCGGCGATCAAAGTGCGCGGGCTCTCCTCGTACGGCGCACCCGCGGTGGACGGCCACGTCATGCCCGTCGCGGTGCACGACATCGGCGCGCGCCACCGGCGCGCGGGCGGCGGAGGCACGCTGCGCGCCGCGGTTTTCGGCATCAACGACGGCCTCGTGTCGAACGCGTGCCTCGTCCTCGGCGTCGCGGGAGCGGAGGCCGAGCCGCGCACGATCCTGATGACGGGCGTCGCGGGCCTGCTCGCCGGCGCGTTCTCGATGGCGGCGGGCGAGTACATCTCGATGCGCTCGCAGCGCGAGCTGTTCGAGCACCAGATCGCGGAGGAGCGCAGCGAGCTCGAGCGCTACCCCGAAGCCGAGGCCGAGGAGCTCGCGCTCATCTACGCCGCGCGCGGCGTCCCGATCGACGACGCGCGCGTTCTGACGAGCCGCATGGTGCGGGACAAGGAGCGCATGCTGGACACGCTCGCGCGCGAGGAGCTCGGCCTGAACCCGGACGACCTCGGCTCGCCCTGGGGCGCGGCGGGCTCGTCGTTCGCGGCCTTCGCGGTCGGTGCGGTCGTTCCCCTCGCCCCGTTCTTCTGGTGCCCCATCGATGCGCGACTCGCCTGCAGCGCGGCGCTCGCGGGCATCGCGTTGTTCGCGGTCGGCGCCGTCCTCGCGCTTTTCTCGGGGCGCAGCGCGTGGTTTGGCGGACTGCGGATGTGCGCGATCGGGGCGTCCGCGGGCATCGCGACGTGGGGCATCGGTCGATGGATCGGCGTCGGGGCCCTACCCTGACGTGAACGCCGATTCATATGACGAGGATTGCCCCGTGCTGCTGGCGGATGGTGAAGCCATCCGTATCTTGTCTGCACCTTGCATCCGCTCTCAGCGCAGCTCCTCTCCCAGCTGCGAGGCGCTCGAAGGCGCACGCTCGCGCTCGTCGACGACCTCGACGAGGATCAACTCCGGATTCCGGGAGCGCCGCACCACGCGACCCTGCAGTGGAGCCTCGGCCACGTCGCCTGGTTCCAGGAGGCGTGGTCCCTGCGACACCTCGCGCGTACGGCACCGATCTGGCCCATCGCCGACACGCTCTTCGATTCGACGCGCATCGAATCCGCGCGGAGGGCCGGGCTCGACCTCCCGCCCTGGATCGACACGCGGCGCTACGCCGACTCGGTGCTCGACGCCGTAGCGGAGCGCATCACGCGGCGCGAGCTCGACGTCGAGGAAGCCGAGTGCTTGCGCCTCGCGCTCGTGCACGAGGAGCAGCACACGGAGCGCATGTGCGCCGCACGCCACGCGCACGGCCAGCCGTCCCCGTTCGCGGACGGCGACCTGTACGCGTTGCTCGCGAACGCGCTGCAATCGGGGCGCACCATGCTGGACGAGCGCGTGCTACGCGTGCTCGAGGTGCGCCTCGCCGAGGAACTCGTCCGCCAGGGCATGCTCGCGCGGCCCGAAGTCCGCATCGAAGTCGTCACGGGCCGCATCCGCGTCCGCCGGCACGGCGTCGACCACCCGCTCGACGCGAGCCAGCTCGCCGAGCTCGCCGCGAGCGCGCTCCACCGCGAGATGATGCAGCGCCTCTCGACGCCCGATCACGCGGCGTTCGTCGAGTGCGCTCGGGAAGCCGGCGCATGCGCGGGTGACGTCGCGGTGCCGGGGGGAGCGTTCCTGCCGGGCGCCGATCGCGACGATCCATCCGCGTTCGACAACGAGCTCGGCGCCGCCGTCGTCGACGTGGCGCCGTTCCGCATCGCGCGCGCGCCCGTGACGCAGGCGGAGTTCGCCGAGTTCGTCGAAGCATGCGGCTACGACAAGGACGAGCACTGGTCACCTGCCGGCGCGCGCTGGCGGCACACGACGCTCGCGCGCCACCCCGCCGATTGGGTGCGCGGCGAGGGAGGACGCTGGTACCGCCGCCACTTCGACGCGCTCCTCCCGCTCTCCGAGCACCAACCGATGGTGCACGTGAACGCGTTCGAAGCCGAAGCGTGGTGCCGTTGGGCGGGGCGGAGGCTGCCGACCGAGTTCGAGTGGGAGTTCGCGGCGAGCGTCGAGCCCGCGACGCTGATCCAAGGCCACCTGCCGAAGAAGCGCCGCTTCCCGTGGGGCGACGGCGCTCCCGAGCCGCGCCACGCGCACGTCGAGCTCGCGCAGGCGGTGCTCGTCGACGTCGGCGGCTACGAGGACGGCGACAGCGCGTTCGGCTGCCGCCAGATGGCGGGCCACGTGTGGGAGTGGACCGCGAGCGCGTTCGAACCGTACACGGGCTTCGTGCCGGGCCGGATGCCGAACTACAGCCGCCGCGGCTTCGGCGCGACGCGCGTCCTGCGCGGCGGCTCGTTCGCGAGCTCGGCGCGCGTCGCGCGGAACACGTTCCGCATGTTCCTGCCGCCGGACCGCCGCGATGCGTTCGCGGGGTTCCGGACGTGCGCGCAGTGAGGCGGAGCGCGACGCTCGCGTAGAAGCGAGAATCCGGGACGGACCATGCCGCGAGTGCGTCCAGCGCGCCGACCCAGGAAGGGACATAGCGTGAGCTCGAGCGACAAGGACCACGGTGGTGTGCGCTGGTTCCGCGGCTGGCGCGGCTGGATGCTCGTGTCAGCGAGCCTCGCCGCGGTGCTCGCGCTCTTCGATCTCGTCGATTGGTGCCGGTGGCGGTACGTCGGAGCGCCCTCGACGATGCAGTTCGATTGGCACCCGAACGGCCGACTCGCGCAGGTCAGCGTTCGACAGCTGCGCATCACCGGATCCGAGATCGTCGTCGAGCTGCGCGAGGATGGCTCCGTCGACCTCGAGCGTTCGTATCGCACCTGGCACGGCCTGGTGCACGCGACACCGCAGGCCGAACACCTCGAACTCTTCCGTTCGAACGCGGTGTGGGGCCAGATCGACAGCGCGGGGATCACGTGGCGTCTGCAGGATCTCTACAAGGCGAGCGGTCGCTTGCCGGACGTGCTCCCGCTCTACCCGGGCCCGGCGTATCGACAGCTCGGGCCACGCGTCGTTCCCGATCGTTGGGGCCGACCGTACGTCTATGAACCGCCGACGGTGGATCACCCACCGCGCATCACGACCTTCGGCAAGGACGGCGTGCCCGGCGGAACGGGCGACGACGAGGACTGGACCGTCACGTTCCGAGCGAACGGCGAGATGGACTACGAGTGGCCGTTCGGGACTCTCGAACCGTGAGACGAGGCAACGATCCCCCACGTCTTGCTCGAACGTGCTCACTCGCGGCTCATCGAACTCGCAGGCGACCGAGCCCCGCGCGGCCGGGAGGGGATGGACGTGGCTGGCCATGCGTTGATTCGTTGCGCGTGACGTTCTGAACCGAGGTGCGAGGTTCGAGCTCACACGCCCATCGCACTCACGCACGCCGCTCGTAACGGGCCGCGGACCCTCCATCGGATGCCTTGCCATCTGGAACCCTGACCTCCAGAAAGCAAAGCATGCCCGCGCTGCCCGGCGGGCTCTGCCGCGCGCTACTTCGGCGCCCCGCGCAGCGTGCGTAGGTACGCGAACAAGTCCGCGAACGCGTCCTTCGACATCAGCGGCGCGAGACCGTCGGGCATCACCGACGTCTTGCTCGGCGTGCGGCTCTCGACGTCGCTCGTGTCGAGCTTCTTGAGCTCGCCGTTCGTGTCGTAGAACTCGAGCGTGTCCGCCGTCTCCTTCTGGATCTGGCCGAACACCATCGACCCGTTCGTGAGCTCGATCGCGACCGCGTTGTAGCCCTCGGCGATGCGCTGCGACGGCGTCAGCACCGACGTCAGGAGCTCCTCCGGTCCGTACTTCGCCGCGACGTCGCTGAGGTCGGGCCCGACCTTCCCGCCCTCGCCGAACACCGCGTGGCAGCGGATGCACATCGGGCCCGACTGCTGGCGGAACACGTCGTAGCCGCGGCGCGCGTCGCCCGCGTGCTCCAGCGCGTAGGCGCGGTACTCCTCGAGGCCCGGCGCGAGCGCCTTGCGTTCGAAGAGCGGGCCCGTGCCCTCGCTCGAGACCTTCACGTCGAACGACCAGCCGCCGCCGCCGTTGTCGACGCGCACGAGGAGCGCGTTCTCGCCCGGCTGGAGCTCGACGTCGAGCTCGTCCTCGTCCTCGCGCCAGGCGCGATAGACGTCGTGCTCGTGGATCAGCGCGCCGTTCAACCACACGCGCACCATGTCGTCGCTGCCGACGAGGAGCTTCGCCTTGCGCTTCGTATTCGAGCCCACACGCGCGAACGCGAACGCGCTGACCTCGTCGAACCCGTCGTAGAACGCGCGCAGGTCGAGGAAGCTTGTCTTCGGGTCCGCGCGCGCGTCGCGCCAGCCGAACTCGGCCTTTTCGCGGCCCGTGTAGCGCGCGGCGAGGTCGGGACGCTCGGCGTCGATCGTGACGCCCTTCGACGTCTCCCGCGCGCGTTCGAGCACGATCGGCTTCGCGCCGACGCGGTCGAAGGGGCCGAGCACGCGCCAGTCGACGACGGGCTGCGGCGTCGAGTACGCGAGCTGCACGGCCGCGAGCTGCTTCTCGTCGAGCTTGCCGGCCTTGTGGAGCGCCTCGAGCTCGGCGCGCGCCGGATCGCGGAGCGCGAGGAGCGCATTCTGGCTCGCGTCGACGACGCGCTTCTCGCTCGACGCGACGCCGGCGAGGAACGCGCCGAGCGCCTTCACGTCCGGCGTGCGCGCGAGCGCGAGCGTCGCTTCGGCCGACGTCGAGGCGTCGCTCGTGAGCGGGAGCAACGCGGGCACTTGGCGCGCGTCGCCCGCCTCCGCGAGCGCCTTGCACGCGGCGATGCGCACCGCCTTCGACGCGTCGGCGAGCTGCGCCGCGAGCACGGGCCCGGCGTCCTTGCCCTGGATCTTCGCGAGCGCGGCGAGCGCCGCGATGCGCACGCCCTCGTCACCCGACCCCGCGCGCTGCGCGAGCCCGCTCACGCTCTCCGTGTCCTTCAGCCGCGCGAGCGCCTCGATGCACGCGACGCTCTGCGCCGTTTGCGCGCTCGCGTCGCACGCGATCGAGCGCAGGAGTGCCAGCATCGGCTTCGAGCGGATCGCGCACGCGGCCTCGACGGCGTGCTGGCGCTCGTCGTGCGACAGCGACGCGTCGCGCACGACGCGCTCGAGCACGCCGGAGGCGCCCTCGTCCTTCATCGCGCCGAGGACGTCGAGCGCGAGGAGTCGCGTCGCGGGGTCGCGCTCGCTCTCGGCCATCGAACGCACGGTCGCGAGCGCGTCGCGCACGTCGAGCTCACGAACCGCGTCGAGCGCAGCGCGCCGAACGGCCGCATCGCCATCGCGCAGCGCGCCGCGCACGACGTCGAGCACGCGCCGCGTCCCCGACCAGTCGACAGTGCGCGCGGGTCGCGGCGTCTTCGCGGGCTGGATGTTCCACCACTTGCCATCCCACGGCGCTTCCATCCGCGCGCAGGACGCGAGCGTCGACAGGACGAGCGCGCGATCACCACTCTCGTCGCTTGCCCCGAGGCGGCGTCCGAGTTCGTCGACGACCGCGACATCGCACGCTCCTCGCAAGGACGAGAGGAACTCGGCCTCGTGCTCCTGTACGGCGGGACCGTACGTCGGAAGGACCCCTGCGGCACGCAGGGCGCGCAGGGCGCGGTAGCGGCCCCACGCATCGAGCGCCGAAGTGAGCGCGAGGCCGCCCAAGATCTTGATCGACTTCTCAGGATCTGCACCGGCGGCGCGCTCTCGTCGGACGCGCGCGGCAGCGGCGCGGACCACCTCGGGCGTCCGCACGACATGCGGCTCCATCATGAGCCAGAGGTACTCGACCCGAACGCGCTCGGGGAATGCCAGCTCCGCGCGGCAGAGCTGCACCCACGACGGGATGGAATGAGGCTGCGACTGCGCGTCGATCCTCCACGGTTCCTCGCGATGCCAAGCCTCAGCCACGCTCCAGATCGCATGCAACTGGCCGAGTCCGCCGCGTGAGGCCGCCGCGATCGGCTTCGACACGTCGAGCCCCGCGCCACCGAGCGTCGCGAGCTTGCGTTGCGCACGCGCGCGAACTCGATAGCTCGGGTCGTCCAGCTCCTTCCCGAGCTCCTTCGGCGTCGCTGCGATCGGCCGCAACGTGCTCGCGACGCGTGGGTCGTCGTCCGCGCGCCGCAAGCGCCACACGCGGCCCGCTTCCGCCTTCGCGGTCCAGCCCTCGTACGCCCAGTCGCTCACGTAGAGGAACCGCCCGTCCGGCGACTCGCACACGTCGAACGGCTTGAAAGGGCGCACATCGCCGGCCGTGACGAAGTCCTCCGCGAGCTTCACGCCGAACGTGGCACCCTTCGGCTCGAGCACGAAGCGGCGCAGCATGCTCTTCCCCCACTCGCAGTAGATGAGGTTGCCGCGGAACTCCTCGGGCCACGCCGCCTCGCGGTACACGAGCCCGCCGCACGGCGAGCCGCCGCCGTAGTCGGCCATGCACGGGAGCATGCGCTCGGGGTGGTCTTTGTAGTCCCACGGATAGCCGTAGT
Source organism: Planctomycetota bacterium (assembly GCA_016714045.1). Classification (GTDB taxonomy): domain Bacteria; phylum Planctomycetota; class UBA1135; order UBA1135; genus JADJNY01. Next base: position 160,502 of record JADJNY010000009.1, read on the forward strand.
AGCCGCCCGGCACGACGTGCGTGAGCCGCGTCCACCAACCCAGCCCGTCGTCCGTGTTGTCGTACGTGAAGAGCTCACCCTGCGCGTCGATCGCGACGTCGAGGATGTTGCGCAGCCCGCTCGCGACGACCTCGAGGCGCGAACCGTCGGGCCGCACGCGGATCACGCCGCCGCCGCGCAGCGTGAGCTCGCTCCCGTCCGTCCCGTGCGCCTTCGGGATGCCCTTGTCACCGACCGCGACGTAGAGGAAGCCGTCCATCCCGAGACGGATGCCGCTGACGATGTGGTCGTTGAAGCCGCCGGGCCAACCCGGTGCGTTCGGGCCGAGGTCGGTGAGCACCTCGACGCGCTTCTCCGCGACGCCGTCGCCGTCCGCGTCCGTGAGCTGCGTCAGGTGCGGCATGTTCATCACGTACACGTCGCCGTCGACGACCTCGAGGCCCATCACCGCGAAGAGGCGCTCGGCGAACACCGTCTTCTTCACCGAACCGTCGGGCTGGAAATGCAGCGCGATCAAGCGGTCGATCGGCTGGTCCGTCGGCCCGGGCATGTCCATGCGGTCCTCGCCGACGAGCAGCGTCCCGTCGTCGAGGCACACGACGGCGCTCGGCCACAGGATCTCGGGCGCCTCCATCACGAGGTCGATCGCGAACCCGTCGGGGACCTTCGGCTTCCCCTTCGCCGGCTCGGCGCGCTGGAGTTCGTCCTTCTTCGCCGCGTCTGCCTTCGGCGGCTCCGGCTCGCCCTTCTTCGCCGCGACTTCCTTCGGCTTCGCAAGCGCGTCCTGCTTCGGCGCGTCCTCCTTCGCCTTCGCCGGCACGTCTTTCTTCGCCGCGAACCCCGCGCGCTCCTCCGCGCGCATCGCCCACGCGAAGCCGCCCTCGACGTGCTTCAGGAAGCGCTCGTCCGCCCACACCTCCGGCCGATGACCGAGCGCCGTGTAGAAGAGCCGCCCCTTGCCGACGTCCTTGCACCACGCGTTCGCGAAGTCGCCGTCCTTGCGGTTCACGCCCTGCTTCGCGAGGTCGTTCTTCGCCGGGTCGAGGCTGAGCAGCACGTGCAGCTTCGAGCGGCCGTACGGCGCCTTGAACTGGTAGATCTCGTCGACGAGCTCCCAAGAAGCACCGAGGTGCCGCGTCGACGCGTGCTCCTTGTCCTCGACGCGCAGCACGACCTTCTCGTGCCACGGATGGCCGTCGAAGTAGCCGCCGACCATCTCCCCGTACTCCGGGAGCTTGTAGAACGTGTCCGTCGCGCAGTGCGCGCCCGCGAAGGCCTTGCCGTCCTTCACGAAGTCGAGCAGCGCGCGCTTCGCGTCGTCCGTGAACGGCAACTCGCCCGTCGTGTAGAAGAAGACGAGGTCGAACGTCGCGAGGTTCTCCTTCGTGAAATCCTTCGCATCGCGCGACAGCACACACTCGAACCAGCCGCGCTGTTTGCCGAGCTCGACGAGCGTGCGTTCGACGAGCGACGGCTCGTCGGGCTTCGCGCGCTTCACGACGTCGTGCTCGTACCCGGCGGAGACCGTGTAGACGAGCACGCGCTTGGGAGCCGGTCGCGCGGCGGGCTCCTCGGCGGACACGGACACCGACGCGGCGACGACGGAGAGGACGGCAAGGAAGGTGCGCAGCATGCGGAGCAAGATACCGGCGCGCTTCCGGCCGTGCGCTCGAGCAGAACGAAAGCGCGCGCGACCGACGAGTGCGGCTCGTCAGGCTCGCACTCGACCGCGCGCTCGAACGGGACGATCGAGGCTCGCCCGAGCCGCGCCCTCCGTCAGACCCAGTCTTCGCCCTTCGCCGGCGGCTTCGGCGCGGGCTTCGGCGGCGGCTTCGGCGCCGAAGCGGGCGCGGGCTTCGCTTCGCCGCGCTTCGCGCCGGAGTTCGGAGCTCCGAGGGGCGCGTCGTCGCGCGTCCGCGCGTCCGGTGCGAGGTCGCGCGTCCGCGCGTCGGGTGCGAGCTCACGCATCCGCGCGTCCGGTGCGAGGTCGCGCGTCCGCGCGTCGGGTGCGAGCTCGCGCTTTCGCGCGTCGGGTGCGAGGTCGCGCTTTCGCGCTCCGGCCTCGCGCGCCTTCGCATCGACGCCGCGGGGCTTGGAGTCGGCTTCGAGCGCCTTCGCGCGTTCGACCGCGAGCCCTTGGAGCGCGTGCTCGACCTTGCGCCAGAAGCGCAGCGTCTCCGCCTCCCGCGCGCCGTCCGGCCCGCCGTTGTGGATGCGCACGAGCGTCTCCGCGTCGCGCGCCTCGAGCGCCTTCGAGCAGTACCGTCGCCAGTAGGCGAGCACGACTGCGCGCGCGTAGCGCGGATCGCGGCAATCCTCCCAACGCCCCGGAAGGCGCGTGTCGATCCAATACGCGCGATGGATCTGGAATGGACCGATCGCCCCGCCGGAGTCCCCCGTCGAGTGCCGCCCGCCGTCCTTCTCGCCGCCCGTCTCGACGCGGCGCAGCGCTTCGAGGATCTCCTCGAGCGACCACGCCCGCGCACGTGCGACGAGCGCGGAGCCCTCGCGCGGCACGGACGTCTCGCGCGACTCCAGCGCGGGCAGCTCGCGCGTCGGCGCGCCGGTGACGCCCGCGGTCGAGCCGCCGCGCGGCGCGGCAAGCGCGCTGCCCGCGACGAGCGTCACGGCTGCGGTCATCAGGACGGAGGCGAGGAGCGGCATGGCCTGTTCGTACGGCGCGCAGGATAGCGGCGACCCCCTCGGCGCGCTCGATTCCCTTTCGAAGGGCACGAACCGTCCCGGATCCGGGCCGGGCTCCCCGAAAGCAGAGCGGCCGCGACCGGGGAGCACCCGAGCGCGGCCGCCGTGAAGAGAGAGACCGTGAACGATCAGAAGAACGTGTACTGCACCGCCTTCGTCGCGGCGAAGCGGTGACCCGCGCCCAGGTCGAGCACGAACCACTGCGCGAAGCGCGTCTGGCCGACCAAGCCCGAGTCGTTGGGAATCGTCAGCGAGACCGACTTCCAACCCGCGCCGTTGCCCGTGCCGATCATGCGACCGGCGCGAACGATCTGGAGGTTCGGCGAGAGCGCGACGTAGCGCGTCGCACCGCCGAACGGCGTGCCGGCCGTGCTGTCCGTGTCGACCGCGAGGACGACCTGCGCGTCACCGAGACCGGACTGGACGCCGAGCGTGAAGCTCGGGTTGCCGACGAGCGGCGGTTCGAGCGCGATCACCTCGGGCTCGAAGCCGCCCGAGCCCGCGGTCGCGTTGCCGAACACCTGCGGGGCGCGGGTCGAGCTCATGTACAGCTGCGGGTGGTCGAACGGCGCGGTCGCGGTCGCGACGCGCGGGTCCGTCAGAGGACGTCCGAGGAACGCGACGAGCGCGTTCTGCTGCTGCGGCGAGAGGCCGAGCGGACGGATGAGCGGGTTCTTGTTCGGACCGTTGAAGTCGCCGCCGCGGTTGTAGAACGCGACCACCTCGGCCAGCGTCGAGAACCGTCCGTTGTGGAACTTGCGCGGACGGAGCTCGACGTTGCGCAGGCTCGGGACCTTCATCTTGCCCTGATCGCCGATGTTGCCCGTCACGCCCATGCGGCCGATGTCCTCGGCCTGCGGACGCACGCCGATGTACTGGAACGACTGGTTCGTGAAGAGCGAGCCCGCGTGGCACACGGCGCAACCCGTGATGGGCGCGCCGAAGAGCTGGAAGCCCTGCGTTTCGAGCTGCGTCAGCGCCGCCGTGTTGCCGCCGAGGAACGAGTCGATCGGCGCCTGGTTCGAGAAGAGCGTGCGCTCGTACGCGGCGATCGCCTCGCCGATGCGCACGCCCGTGATGTCGGGCGTGCCGAACGCGAGGTCGAAGAGGTCGGCGTACGTGCGTCCGGCGACGAACGGGACGAGGTCCGCCGAGAGCTGCGGCGAGAGCGCGAGCGGCTGCGACGCGGAGACGCGCGAGACGAGCTCGGGGATCGTGCGACCCGTGTGCGCCATCTCGACACCGGAGACGACCGGCCCGAGCGCCTGCGACTCGAGCGACGCGCCGTTCGGGAAGATCACCGCGTTCGTCACGGGATCCGTGAAGGTGCCCGTGGCGCGCCCGTCCCAGAACTGCAGCGGGTTGTACGCCGCGTTGATCGCGGACGGCGAGTTGCGCCCCGTGACCTGCATGTGCAGGCCGAAGATCGCGTCCGCGTCGTAGAGGCCGTTCGCGAGGCTCTTCGAGACCCCCTTCGAGCCGCCGATGTCGTCGGCATCACCGAAGAGCCCGTTGGGGCCGGGGTTCACGTTGCCCGGCGAGCCCGTGCGCGGATCGGAACCGCCCGACTCGGGGATGTGACACGTCGCGCACGCGGTCGTCTTCGTCGACGAGAGTTGCTCGTCCCAGAAGAGCGTCTTGCCGAGGCGCACCTTGTCCAACGTCGTCGGGTTGCCCGGCGGCGGAGGCGGCGGCGGACCGAGCGGCGGAGGCGCGCCCTGGGCGAACGCGTTGCCGCCGAGCGCGGCCGAGAGGAGGAGCAGCGGGGCGAAGGGGGGACGGAAAACGAGAAGGGTGCGTTGCATGGATGGAGGACGTCGAGCGTCCCGATCGTGAAGGTGATGGAGAGAGAGACAACGCTGGGATGGTCGTGTCGATGCGGGTCAGCGAGCGTCGCCGCGATCGTTCGGACGCGGCGCGGGCGCCGCAGGATCCGTGTCTTCTGGGGTGTTCGGTGCGTTTCCTCGACGACGCTCGAGCGGCGGCATCGGGGTCCGGAGACGCTGGTCGCCGTCCTCCGACATCCTCCGCCGCTGCACACCGCGCGACCGTCCGGGCGGGGCGCCCTCACGCGGCGCGAGCTCGCGCACGCGATCCTCGCGCGGCGCGCGAGCGTCCGGAGCTGCCTCGAGCGGCGCGCGAGCGTCCTCTTCCGGCCGGAGTCGCAGGCGCAGCTCGCGCAGGCGCGGAGCCTGCGTGCGGGACTCGCGCAAGCGCGGAGCGAGTTCGCGCTCCGCGTCGGGGAGCTCGCGCACTTCGATCTCGCGTTCTTCCATCGCGCGCGGCGCGCGGCGCCGAACGCGCAGGTCGTCACCGCTCCGCTGGCGCAGCGCGTCGCGCACGCTCTCGCGCATGTTCTCGCGCATGTTCTCGCGCTTGCCTTCGCGCACCGGCTCGCGCACGTCGTCACGCCGGGTCTCGCGCTGGAACCGACGCTGCGGCGCACGCTCGTCGCGCGGCTCGCCCATCGGAACTCGCAGACCGCGCGGCCCCATGAACGGCGGACGCGGAGCGTGCGACCCTTCGAAGGGAGCGTGTCCGTGTCGCGGTCCCGGTCCGCGTCCTCCACGCGCTTCGTCGGGCGGCGCGCCGAACGCGCGCCCTCGGCCCGGCGCGAAGCCCGGCCCGCGACGATCGAAGCCGCTGTCCTCGCGCGATCCGGCCTGCGGTCGGTGCTGGCGCTCACCGAGCGGCGCGTGGCCCCGCAGCGCCTGCGGAGCGCGCGAGCGGAACTGCGGCGCGACGTGACCGCGCTCCGGGCCGGCGGGACCGCGTTCGTGATGGAAGGAGCCGCGGTTGGAACGCCCCGCCTCGCTCGGCTCGGGGCGGGGATCGCAGTGGATCGCGGCGGGGCAGGCTCCAGAGCCCGGGCCTCCGTGCCCCGCGGCGGCGTGCGGAGCCGGTCGCGAGCTCGCGCACGCGGGAGCGAGGACGAGTGCGAGCAAGGCAAGGCGGGTTCGGGGCGACATGCGGGTTCTCCGGGGCTGCGAGCTCGTTTCAGCCTCCCACGTGGGGATGGAGCAACCCTGAAGCGCGCGGGGAAACCAAGTCGTAGGACGGCCCTCGCCGACGGGGCCCTCGACGCACCTGGATCGGCCGACCGGCGTAGGCCGGAGCCCACGCAAGTCACCGACAGCGGGCCGGGCGATCGGCTCCGACGAGTCCCCCGCCCCGCGTGCGCGGCGACACGCTTCCGCGAGCCGGTCCAGCGGCTTGCCGCCGAGGTCGGGGGCGCGGAGCTCATTCCCAGGGGCTTCGAGCACGTACGGGGTGTCCATGGGTTCGGCGCTCGCGAGCGAGCTCCACCGGTGCTCTGGAGTCCAGGCGCGGCGCGCGTGCTCGGCGGCTCGATCCGCCCTGCCCGCGTGACGCGCGTAGACTTACCCCGGTCGATGTTGAGCCTCACTGAAGTCGCGCGCGATCACCGGAGAATTCCTCGGTCGCGCGCCGCGAGCGAGCGGAGCGAGCGCGGTTTCGTCGACTCCGCGCAAGCTCCACGCGAACCTTCAGCGCGACGCAAGACCAACCGCGCAACCTTCGAGGTCTGCCTGGGTTAATGGAAGACTCGATCGCTCCCCGCCACCCACGCCCACGACCATGAAGCAACGCATCCTGCTCGTCGAAGACGACCCCAAGCTCGGCAAACAGATCGTCGACCACCTCGACGAGGCCGGCTTCGAGACGCACTGGCTCCAAAATGGCGACGCGGCGATGAACTACACGTTCCGCGGCCTCGCGCTGATCGTGCTCGATCTGATGCTGCCCGGGGCGTTCGGGCTCGACGTGCTGAAGAAGATCCGCTCGCAGTCGGACGTGCCCGTGCTGGTGCTCTCCGCGAAGACGGACGCGACGGTCAAGGTGCGCGCGCTCGACATGGGCGCCGATGACTACCTGATCAAGCCGTTCTGGCCCGAGGAGCTCGTCGCGCGCGTCAACGCACGCCTGCGCCGGCCCGTCATGCAGCGCGGCGGCTCGATCGAAGCCGGCGACCTGAAGATCGAGGTCGACGCGCGCCGCGTCAGCGTGAAGAACGAGCCGGTGGAGCTCACGCGCGTCGAGTTCGACCTGCTCGTCTCGCTCGCGCGCCGTCCGGGCGCGGCGATCGCGCGCGCGTGGCTCTGCGAGCACGTGCTCGACCCCGAACGCGAAGGCACGGAGCGCACGCTCGACGTGCACGTGTCGCGCCTGCGCAAGAAGCTCGGCGCGTGCGGCGACTGGATCTCGACCGTGTGGGGCGTCGGCTACCGGCTCGAGGTGCCGAGCGCCACGTGAAGCTGCGCACGCGCCTCGCCCTGATCGTGCTCGTGACGGCGCTGCCCGTCGTCGCGGGCATCACGTGGGCGCGCGCGCGCTTCGAACGTCACACGGTGGAGCAAGGGATGCGCGACTTCGTGCTCGCGCAGATGGAGAACGGCGGCCGCGAGCGCTGCGAAGCGTCGCCGGAGACGTTCCCCGAGCCCCCGTGGCGTCGCGGACTGGGTCGCGACGAGCGCCGCGAGGGCTTCGAACGCGGTCCGGGCGAGGGCGATCCGCGGGCGGCCCGACCGCGTGACCCGGCTCGAGTGCTTCCCGAGCGGCGGACCGACGCCGAGCCGAGCGCGCGGGTCGAAGGCGGTGCATCCCCGGGCACGCCCCAGGACCTCGCTCGACCGCAGCGGCCCGACGAAACGCGCGACGAGCACGCGCCCGGTCACGGTGCCGAGGGGGACCATCACGAGCCGGGCGCCGACGAGGCGCGAGGCGAACCGCGCCGCGACGGGCGCGGCCCCGAATCATGCGCGGCGGCCGCGGCTTCGATCCGCGGCGCGCGATGGGCGGCGGCATGTCGCAGCGTCCCGAGTCTGGGCCTACGACCCGAACTTCGCTTCCAGGAACCCGCGCGCGCCGGCGTTCCCCTCGGAGCTGAAGCGCGCTGGAGCGCGGGCACGAGGTCGCGAGCGAAGCCTGGAAGACGGAGGTCCGAGGCGAGCCCGTCGACGGGATGACGTTCGCGATCCGCATGCCCTGGGACGAAGGCCCGTGCGCCGTGATGCTCGTCCAGCGGCGCGACACGGGGCCGCGCAGCGCGGTCACGGACCTCTTGTGGAGCTCGCTCGCACTGTGCGCCGTACTGCTCGGCGCCGTGCTCTTCGCGGCCGGCCCGATCGTGGAGCGCGTCCGCTCGCTGACGGCCCAGGTGCGCCACTCGGCTTCGGTGCGCTACGCGGCGCCGGTCGACGAACGCGGCCGCGACGAGATCAGCGAGCTCGCGCGCGCCTTCAACTCCGCGGGTAGCGACGTGCGCGCGAACCTCGAAGCCGTCGAGACGCGCGAGCGCACGCTGCGCACCTTCGTCGAGAACACGTCGCACGACGTGATGCTTCCGCTGACGGTCTTGCAAGGCCACCTGACGGCGCTACGGCGGCGCGTCGATGCGGGCCAGCTACCCGACAAGGAGACGGTGCGCAGCGCGCTCGAGGAGTCGCACTACCTCTCGTCGCTGCTCCAGAACCTGTCCGTCGCCGCGAAGCTCGAAGGCGGCGAGCCGCTGATGGCGCGGCACCCCGTCGACTTGAACGCGCTCGTGGAGCGCGCGGTCGCGCGCCAACGCCCGATCGCGAAGCAGAAGAACGTGCAGGTCGAGTTCGCGGTGCCCGAGGACACGATCCACCTCTTCGGCGACATGACCTTCGTCGAGCAGATGCTGTCGAACGTCATCCACAACGCGGTGCGCTACAACCACGAGGGCGGCCATGTCGCCGTGCTGCTCGAGGAGCGCGGCGCCGAACACGACGAATTCGCGCTGCGCGTGCTCGACGACGGCCCCGGCATCCCAACCGAACTGCGCGAGCGCGTCGTCGAGCGCTCGTTCCGTACCGACGAGGCGCGTTCGCGCGCGCCGGATGGCCTCGGGCTCGGCCTCTCGATCGCGCACGACGTCGCGCGGCGCCATGGGCTCACGATGACGATGAAGGAGTCGCCCGCGGGCGGACTCGAGGTCGAGTTCACGGGCCGGCGCGCGCGGATCCCGACCGGGGACGGCGGCGCGCGAGCGCTGGGCGCGGGCGAAGCGCCGAGCGCCTGAACCAACGGGCGCGGGCCGCGACGACCGCGCGCCGCGCGCGGCGTCAGGCGCCAGGTCCGCGGCGCGAGAGCTCTTCGCGCGGGCTGCGGATGCGCGGCCAGAGGTTGACGAAGAAGACGATCACGGCGAGGACCTCGAGGCACGCCGCGCCGAAGATCGCGACGCCGAGCGCGTGCGACTGTACGTAGGCAGAGACGAACTCGCCTGTCGCGCGCAGCGTGACGCCGATCGTGAGCAACCACCACGCGAGCAGCGCGCGCTCCGGCTTGTGACGCCCGTCCCCCTCGGCGGGCTTGGGGAACATCCACTGCGCGACGCCCATGATCAGCATGAGCAGGAAGCCGATCATCAGGATATGCGTGTGCGCGACGATGTACGGCTGCCGGAGCGTCCCCCACCCCGCGTACTCCGCCGCGCCGATGTGCAGGCCGACGAGCAGGCCGAAGACGAGGAAGACGATCGCGGTCTTGAGGTAGCGGCGGGTGATGGCGGGCACGCGGAACTCGCTAGGGGTCGAGCGCGCCGGATGGAGCGCGAGCCGAGAGGATCCCGAGCGCGCGGGCCGTCCGCAAGCCGACCTCGAGGGCGTTCGCTCCGGCGGCCTCAGCCGCACGTGCCGCAGCACCCCGGGCGCGGCACGATGCGCGGCTTGGGCCAGTGGCGCGCCTCGTTCTCGAGGTGGTCGACCACGTCCTCCCAGTGCTGCTCCTGCTTTTCATCCTCGACGCTCGGCGCCTGGTAGAGCTCGCGCGTGCTCGATCCCATCCGATCGGCCATCGGGTAGAGGATGTGGTTCTCCTTGTCGATGTGCGCGTAGAGCAGCGCGCAGTACTGCTCGGCGCGCGCGACGAACTCGCGCCGGACGCCGGCGTCGAGCTGCAGATGCCGCGCGGCCGCGAGCAGGTGCCGCAGGTGGTCGCGCCCCTCCTCGTGCTCCTGTTTCATCATCGCGAGCGGACCCGCGTCGGCGGGCATCCCGTGCCGCTCCATCCACGGGAAGAGCAAGGCCTCTTCCTTGTGGTGGTGGAAGTGATCCGCGTACTCGCGCAGGAAGTCGAGCAGCGCGCTCACCGCGTCCGGGTGGACCTCGGCGCTGACGCGCAGTTGCTCCGCGAGGCGCGCGAGGCAGCCGAGCCCGCGCGCGACGTGTTCGTGCTCGCCGCGGAGCACGTCCGTGAGCCGGAGGTGCGCGTTCGAGGACTCGCGTTCGTGGACGTGGATCGTCATGACGCCGTCAGCTCCCCCCGTTCATCGGGACGGCCTCGCCCAGGATCCCCTGGTCGACGGCATAGGCCGCGAGCGCGCGCAGCGCATCGGTCGTCGTGAAGAGGCCGAGCAGCTTGTCGCCGTGCGCCACGACGGCCGTGCCGATCCTGCGCTCCGCCATGCCGAGGGCGACGCGGTCGATCGGCTCCTCGGGCTCGACCGTGTAGACCTCGCGCACCATCGCTTCCTCGACGAGGACCCGCGCCGGGTCGACGTCCTGCAGCGTCTCGAGCAGGTGCACGTCGCGCTGGCTCAGGATGCCGACGAGACGGCCCTTCTTGACGACGGGCAGGTGACGGATCGCGTGCAGGCGCATCAGTCGAGCGGCCTCCATCAGCGGCTGCTCGGGGGCGATGACGACGAGCACGGTCGACATGAAGCGTTCGATCGGGGCGACCTGGGTGGGCATGACACACCTCCTCGGTCCTTTCTACGTCCGTTCCGCCGTCGAGGAACGTACGTCGAGGTGGGCACGGGTCCAGGGCAGTCGTCGCAGCCCGCGCACCCCCTCGTTGCGGCCTGCGAACGCGCCACCTCGTGCCCCCGAGCGGGACGTTCGGGCCGCGCGCCGCCTGTGGACGCGCCTCCTCGTGCGCGCCGAGCGGAGCGTTCGGCCCGCGCGCCGTCGGTCCGACGCGTGGACTCGGGCCGCGCTTCGTCCACGCCGGAGCGCGCGGCGCTCGAATCACCCTCCTGGCAACGGCTCGGGACACCGCGCCCGGCCTCCTTCACCGACGTCGGTCGGGCTCCCCGGACGCCCGGACCGGCTCGAGCGCGAACGGAACGGGTCGGAGCATCCGTCCAGGCGCTCCCCTAGACTGGCGCGCGCATGAACCGGCTCCGCTCGACGATCGTCCTCGCGCTCGCACTCCTCGGCGCCTGCGCCACCCCGAAGCGCGCGCCGGCACCGAAGGCCGTCGCGCACACGTTCGCGATCGGCGCGACCGACTTCCTCCTCGACGGGCAGCCGTTCGTGATCCGCTCCGGCGAGATGCACGCCGCGCGCATCCCCGCCGCGTACTGGCGGCACCGTCTGCGCATGGTGCGCGCGATGGGCTGCAACACGGTGTGCGCGTACCTCTTCTGGAACCAGCACGAACCGCGCCCCGGCGAGTTCGTCTTCACGGGCGCCGCCGACGTCGCGCAGTACTGCCGGATCGCGCAGGAGGAAGGGCTCTGGGTCATCCTCCGCCCCGGCCCGTACGCGTGCGCCGAGTGGGAGTTCGGCGGGTTCCCTTGGTGGCTCCTGAAGGAAGAGGGGCTGCAGCTGCGCACGCGCGACCCGCGCTACGTGGCCGCGGTGCAGCGCTACCTCGCGCGCGTCGGAGCGGAACTCGCGCCGCTGCAGGTCTCGCGCGGCGGCCCGATTCTGATGGTGCAGGTCGAGAACGAGTACGGGAGCTACGGGAAGGACAAGGAGTACATCGGCGCGGTGCGCGACGCGCTCGTCACCGCGGGCTTCGAAGTCCCGCTCTTCACGTGCGACGGGCCGTCGCAGCTCCCGAACGACGTGCGCGACGACGTCTTCTCGGTCGTGAACTTCGGCGGCGACCCGAAGAGCGCGTTCGAGGCGCTGCGCAAGGTCCGTCCGACGGGTCCGCTCATGTGCGGCGAGTACTACCCGGGCTGGTTCGACTCGTGGGGCAAGACGCACCACACGGGCAAGCTCGACGGCATCCTCGCGGATCTCGGGTCGATGCTCGCGAACCGACAGTCGTTCTCGATCTACATGGCGCACGGCGGAACGAGCTTCGGCTTCACGGCGGGCGCGAACTCGCCGCCGTTCTCACCCCAGTCGACGAGCTACGACTACGACGCGCCGATCGACGAAGCGGGACGCGCGACGCCGAAGTTCCACGCCATCCGAGCGCTGTTCGCGCAGCACTTGAACCCCGGTGAGACGCTGCCGGTCGTTCCCGCTCCGAACGCGATCCGCTCCGTGCCTTCGTTCCGCCTCACCGAAGCGGCGCCCGTGCTGCCGCAGGGCGGCGCGATGACGAAGTCGGCCGCGCCGCGCACCTTCGAGGAACTCGACGTCCCCCATGGTTGCGTGCTCTACCGCGCGCAGCTCCCGGCCGGCGGACCCGCGTCGCTGCGCATCGTCGAGCCGCACGACCTCGTCTGGATCCTGGTGGACGGGAAGCGCGTCGACGCGCTCGACCGACGGACGGGCAAGAACTCGATCAAGCTCGGCGCGCGCGAACGAGGCGACGCTCGAGCTCTTCGTCGAGGCGATGGGACGCGTCAATTACGGCCCGCACCTGCACGACGAGAAGGGCATCACGGAGAAGGTCGAGCTCGTCGACGAGCGCGGCGCGCGCGAGCTCGGCCCGTGGGAGCAGGTTCCGCACCCCTTCGACGCGGCGCACCTCGCGCGGCTCGCGTTCTCGCGCGCGGACGCGCCGCTCGGCGTGCCCGCCGTCTATCGCGGCTCGTTCGAGCTCGACCGCGTCGGCGACACGTTCCTCGACACGCGCGGTTGGAGCAAGGGTGCCGTGTGGATCAACGGCCACGCGCTCGGGCGTTACTGGAAGATCGGGCCACAGCAGACGCTCTACGTGCCGGGATGCTGGCTGAAGGCGGGCACGAACACCGTGCTCGTCCTCGACGTCGACGGCGGGACGACGACGCTGTCGCTCGCGGGCCTCGACTACCCGATCCTCGATCAACCCGCCGACGACGTGGCGACGCCGAAGAAGCTGCGCAAGCCGGGGCAGGAGCTCGCGCTCGCGGGCCGGATCCCCGTCGCGGAGGACACGTTCGCGGACGGCGCGAAGGACCAGCAGGTCGTGTTCCCGGCCGTGAAGGCGCGCTACGTCGCGCTCGTCGCGAAGAACGCGCAGCGCGACGACGCGTTCACGACGCTCGCCGAGCTCTACCTGCTCGGCCCCGGCGGCACGGAACTCCCGCGCTCGAACTGGAGCGTGCTGTGGGCCGACAGCGAGGAGGTCGAGTCGGAGAACGGCTCCGCGCAAAACGTCGTCGACGGCGACCCGCAGACGTTCTGGCACACGCAGTGGTCCAGCGCGAAACCCGCCCACCCGCACGCCATCGTGCTCGACCTCGGCCAGGAAGAGACGCTGACGGGCCTGCGCTGCATCCCGCGACAGAACAGCGCGAACGGCCGGATCCGGCAATGGGCGCTCTACACGTCGAAGGAGCCCTTCGCGGGGCTCTGAGCGCGCGGTCCGCGACGGCGCGCGCCGGACTCGGCGCGCCGCGCCCCTGCACGAAGGCGTGCGCGCGCGGCGACCGATCCCGTCCCGACGCCAAGGGCGATTCGCGAGCTCGTCCCGACGCCGTCCGCGACGGCCGATCGCATCCCGACCGGGCTCGCGGCGCCGGCCCCGTACCGACCGCGGCCGCGACTCCCGAGTCTCTCCGTCACGAACGATCCCCGCGAATCGAGGAAGCCGGCGCCGCCCGCGTCGTCGAGCGGCCGCCGCTCGCGGACGCTGGACCCATCACCCGCTCGACCGCACGCTGGCCACCGAGGTCCCGCATGCTCCCCCTGTTCCTCTGCGTCTTGCTCCAAGCCCCCGCGCCCGTCGCGCCGCGTCCCGCGGAGCCGGCACCGGCTGTCGTGCGCCCCGCGCAACCCGTCGCCGACCCGACGACCGCGCTGCTCGCTGCGTTGAAGGTGAGCGCGAGCCGCCTCGTCTTCGTCGACCCCACTTCCCCCGCGACGAAGAAGGTCCACCTCGTCCGCCAGTGGCAAGGCTCCTTCTGCCGCTTCCAGGTCAACAACGCCGGCGACGAACCCGTCGCGCTGCGCGAGATCGTCCTCTTCGAGGTCGACCACGCGCTCCCCGCCACGACGAAGGTCCACGGCGAGGGCTTCCAGATGCTCTCCCAAACCGCCGGCACGCTCGGCGCGCTCGAAGACCTCGAACCCTACACGGATCGCGGCCACTACCGGCTCGCGGAGCCCGAGGGGTTCCGCAGCGTCTACGGCGCGCTCCACCTCGCGCCGCCCGCGGGACGCGCGCTGCTCTTCGGCTTCGCGTCGTGCGCGCTTCGCGGGCCGCTTCGACGTCGCTCCGACGCGGCTTCGCGCCGTGCTCGACGGGGAAGGCCGCTCGATCGAGCCTGGGACGAGCTGGGACCTCGAGGAGCTGTGGTTCGACGCGGGCACGGAGCGCGACGAGCTCTACGGCGCGCTCGCGAAGGCGATCCAAGCGCACCATCCGCGCCGTGAGTGCGGCCCCGCGCCGACCGGCTGGTGCTCGTGGGAGCCCTTCGGCCCGAAGGTGACCGCGCGCGATGTCACCGAGAACCTCGCCGCGATCCAGAAGCACGTGCCCGCGCTGCGCTACGTGCAGATCGACGACGGCTACCAACCGCACATGGGCGACTGGCTCGAGACCGGCCCCGCGTTCGGCGGCGACGTGAAGAAGGTGCTCGCGGAGATCGACCGTGCGGCGCTGGAGCCCGCATTGTGGGTCGCGCCGTTCATCGCGGACGGCGAGTCGAAGCTCTTCCGCGAGCATCCCGCGTGGTTCGTGCAAGGCGCGGACGGGAAACCGCTGCGCTCGGACACCGTCGGCTTCGGCGGATGGCGCCTCGGGCCCTGGTATGCGCTCGACGGCACGCATCCGGACGCACAGAAGCACCTCGAGCAGCTCTTCCGCACGCTGCGCGAGAACTGGGGCGTCACGTACTTCAAGCTCGACGCGCTGTACTGGGGCGCGCTCCCCGGCGCTCGCTTCCACGATCCGTCCGCGACGCGCGTCGAAGCGTTTCGGCGCGGGATGGAGGCGATCCGGCGCGGAGCAGGCGACGCGTTCCTCCTCGGCTGCAACCACCCCTTGTGGCCGTCGCTCGGCCTGCTCGACGGCAGCCGCACGTCGATGGACGTCGCACGCAACTACGCGTCCTTCGCGAGCACCGGGCGCGAGAACCTCTTGCGCCGCTGGATGAACGGCCGGTTGTGGTGGAACGACCCCGACTGCGCGCTCCTCGGCCCGGGACCGAGCGAAAACGAGCTCGCGTTCCACGCCGCGCTGCTCGTCGCGAACGGCGGGATGATCCTGTCCGGCGACGACCTGCGGAAGCTCCCGGCGCTCCAGCGCGAAGTGCTCCAACGCCTCGCGTCGATCCCCTCGGATGCGCGGCGCACGTGGGACGACCGGCTCGAGCACGTGAAAGTGACGTGGGGCAACGTCGAGCTCCACGCGCTGCTCAATTGGGGCGAGACGCCGCTCGCGCTCCCGCTCCACTTCGACAAGACGGTGCACCTCTCCGACGCGTGGACCGGGAAGGACCTCGGGCCGGCGCGCGGCCGCTACACGCCGCCCCTCGCCCCCCACTCGGGTCGCGTGATCGAGGTCCGACCGGCGCCGTCGCCGTCGAAGCCCGCGCGCGACACCGAGAAGCGCGACCCGCCCAAGCAATGAACCTCCGACTCCTCGCCGCCGTCCTCGCCCTCGTCGTTCCGCTCGGAGCTTGCGACGGCGGAGGCGGCGGGAGTCCGGCGGCGGCGACGACGAAGCTCGGCTTCCTCGTGAAGCAACCCGAGGAGCCGTGGTTCCAGCTCGAGTGGGCGTTCGCGGACAAGGCGCAGGCGGAGCTCGGCTTCACGCTCGTGAAGATCGGCGTGCCCGATGGTGAGAAGACGCTCTCGGCGATCGACAACCTCGCGGCGCAAGGTGCGGCGGGCTTCGTGATCTGCACGCCCGACGTGCGCCTCGGCCCGGCGATCGCGGCGAAGGCGCGCAGCCACAAGATGAAGCTGATCGCCGTCGACGACCGATTCCTCGGCGCGGACGGCCAGCCGATGCAGGATGTGCACTACCTCGGCATCTCGGCGCGCGCGATCGGCGAGGACGTCGGGCGCGCGCTCGCCGCCGAGGCGCAGCGCCGCGGCTGGAAGAACGAGGAGCTCGGAGTTTGCGTCGTGACGTACGACGAGCTCGACACGGCGCGCGAGCGCACCGACGGCGCGCGAGCGGCGCTCCGCGCGGCGGGGGTGCCCGACGCGCGCGTCTTCCTCGCGCCGGAGAAAGCGCCCGAGATTCCGGCGGCGCTCGACGCGACGAACGCGCTCCTTTCGCAGCACGCCGACGTCAAGCAGTGGCTCGTGTGCGGCATGAACGACAACAGCGTGCTCGGCGCCGTGCGCGCGCTCGAAGGCCGCGGCTTCGATGCCGACCACGTGATCGCGATCGGGATCAACGGGACGGACTGCATCGAGGAGCTGCGCAAGGCGAAGCCGACCGGTTTCTACGGATCGATGCTGCTCTCGGCGCGCGAGCACGGCCACCGGACGATCTCGATGCTCCATGCGTGGTGCAAGGACGGCGTCGAGCCGCCGCTCGACACGCGCACGACGGGCATCCTGATCACGCGCTCCAACTTCGAGCAGGTCCTCGCGGAGCAAGGCGTCACGCGCTGACGCGGAGGCCGCGCGCGGCGCTTCGCGCGCGACGGTAGAGCCGCTAGAGTACGCGCGTCCCCGCTCGTCGGCCGCGCCGACGACGTCCCCGCGTGCCCCCCAGCGAGCCCCTCCTCCGTTTCCGCGGCGTCTCGAAGACGTTCGGCGCCGTGCGCGCGCTCGACGACGTCTCGTTCGACGTGCGCGCCGGGAGCGTGCACGCGTTGCTCGGGGAGAACGGCGCGGGCAAGTCGACGCTGCTCAAGGTGCTCAGCGGCGCGCACGCGCCGACCGCGGGCGCCGTGGAGCTCGACGGACGACCGTGCGCGTTCGCGTCGCCGGCGCAGGCCTTCGCCGCGGGCATCGCGGTCATCTACCAGGAGCTGCACCTCGTCCCCGAGATGTCGGTCGAGGAGAACCTGTTCCTGGGGCATCTGCCGGCGCGCTTCGGCCTGGTCGATCGCCGCGCACTGAGGGAGCGCGCGAGCGAGCTCCTCGCGCGCGTCGCGCCGGAGATCGATCCCGCGCGAAGGCTCGCATCGCTGTCGCTCGGCGAGCGCCAGATGGTCGAGATCGCGAAGGCGCTGTCGCGCGGCGCGCGCGTGCTCGCGTTCGACGAGCCGACCTCCAGCCTCTCCGCGCGCGAGACCGAGCGGCTCTTCGCGGTCATCCGCACGCTGCGCGACGCGGGCGCCGCCCTGCTCTATGTCACGCACCGGCTCGACGAGGTGTTCGCGCTGTGCGATGCCGCGAGCGTCCTGCGCGACGGTCGACACGTGACGAGCTTCCAGGCGCTCGCGGGCGTCACGAAGGACGAGCTCGTGCGGACCATGGTCGGTCGCGAGATCACCGACGTGTTCGGCTGGCGCCCGCGCGCGACCGGCGCCGTGATGCTCGAGGTCGACGCGCTCGCGGGTCCGGGGATCGCCAGTCCGATCTCGCTGCGCGTCGCCGCGGGCGAGATCGTCGGCGTGTTCGGGCTCGTCGGCGCGGGGCGCACCGAGCTGCTCCGCGTGCTCTTCGGCGCCGCGCGCAAGACCGCCGGCCGCGTGCGGGTCGCGGGGAGCGAGCTCGACGCGCGCTCGCCGCGCGACGCGATCGCAGCCGGGATCGCGCTGTGCCCGGAGGACCGGCGCAAGGAGGGGCTGTTCCCGGGCCTCTCGGTGCTCGAGAACCTGAACGTCAGCGCGCGGGAGCGGCACGCGCGCGCCGGCTTCGTGCTCGACGGACGATGGGAGCGCGAGCACGCGGGAGCGCAGATCGCGCGCCTCGCGATCAAGACGGCGTCGCCCGCGCAAGCGATCGGGATGCTCTCGGGCGGCAACCAGCAGAAGGCCGTCTTCGGGCGCTGGCTCGAGGGCGAGCCGCGCGTGTTGTTGCTCGACGAACCGACGCGCGGGGTCGACGTCGGAGCGCGGAGCGAGCTCTACGGGATCCTCTACGACCTCGCGCGCCGCGGCGCCGGCATCCTGATGGTCTCGAGCGACCTGCCCGAGGTGCTCGGCGTCGCCGACCGCGTGCTCGTGATGCGGCAGGGCGCGCTGTCCGGCGAGCTGCGCGCGCCGACGCGACGCCGGAGCGCGTGCTGGAGCTCGCGCTCCCGCGGGCCGCGGAAGAAGGCGCGCGATGAGCGCCGCGGGCCGATCCTCCGCGCTCCTCGAAGCGCGCCGGCATCAGGGCTCGTGTTCGCGCTGCTCTTCGGCGCCTGCGCGCTCTTCGTCCCGAACTTCCTCTCGCACGCGAACGTCGAAGGCCTCCTGCTCTCCGTGAGCACGATCGGCCTCGTCGCCTGCACGATGCTCTTCTGCCTCGCGTCGGGGAGTTTCGACCTGTCCGTGGGCTCGACCGTCGCGTGCACGGGGGTCGTGTGCGCCGTCGTGCTGCGGGACACGGGGAGCCTCGCGTTCGGCGTGCTCGCGGCGCTCGCCACGGGCCTCGTCGTCGGGCTCGTGAACGGCGCCGCGGTCGCGTACGGCAAGCTGAACCCGCTGATCACGACGCTCGCGACGATGCAGATCGTGCGCGGCGCGGGCTACATCGCGAACGACGGCAAGGCGATCGGCATCGGGGACGAGCGCTTCTTCGCGCTCGGCAGCGCGCGACCGCTCGCGGGCGTTCCGCTCCTCGACTTCCCGCTCCCGGTGTGGATCGCGGTGTTCGCGATGCTCGCGTTCGGGCTCCTGCTCGCGCGTACCACGTTCGGCAGGGCGACGCTCGCGATCGGGGGGAACCCGGAGGCGGCGCGGCTCGCGGGGCTGCCCGTGGAGCGAGTGCAGCTCGCGATCTTCGCGTTGCAAGGCCTCGTGTGCGCCGGAGCGGGACTCGTGCTCGCCGCGCGGATGACCAGCGGGCAGCCGATGAGCTCGCAGGGGCTCGAGCTCGAGGTGATCAGCGCGTGCGTGCTCGGCGGCGTCTCGCTCGCGGGCGGAACGGGCTCGATGCTCGCCGTCGTCGCGGGTGTGCTGATCCTCGGCCTGGTCCAGAACGCGATGAGCCTGCTCAACATCGACTCGTTCTGGCAGTACGTCGCGCGCGGATCGATCCTGCTCGGCGCGGTGCTCTTCGATCGGTGGCGCAGCCGACGCTGACTCCGTTGCCGCGCGGCTGTGCGCATCCGTGAGCCTGACCAGGGCGACGCACGCGCGGTACGACGCACGTTCGCCGCGAGTATCGAGAGCACGCGCTCCGCTGCATGCGCACGAGTCACGTGGCGTCGTGCGCTGGGCGCGAGCATGCTTGCGAGCGCTCCCTCGGGGTGCTTTCCCAGAGTCGAGAGCCGCGGCCGCTCTCACGACGCCGCGCTCCGGTGGTTCGTCGAGGGCTCGACGCGCCTCGTCGCGCGGGGGCAAGATCCGCGCGCAATCTCGGGCGAATTTGGGGATGCAACGCATCCGGTTTCCGCGCGCTCGCAGCGTCTGCGCGTGCCGTGCGCTGCCGAGCTCACCAGCACCGATCGACGAACACGGGATGCGGAGCGACGGAAATAACGGGTACGTCACCAGAACTGAGCGTCGAGAATTCCGATCATCCTGCTGTCCGACGTCGCGCAGCACGCGCGGCCGAGGAGCACGAACCTCGCATGCTCACGACTACCCAACCCGAATCTCTGCAATGCGTGCCGCGCACGACGCGTCGCACGCACTGCATTCGGACGTTCTTCCCGCGGACCTCTCGCGGGACGGACAAGGTCGCGACGAGCGGGCTCGAGCAGACGCTCCACCTCGTCTGCACCGCGATCTCCATCGCGACGCTCCCTCCCGACGTGCTGCTGATCGCCGGTCACGCCGAACGCGACCTCCGAGCGGGGGTGTCCTCCGCGTCCGATCCGCGAACCCGCTTCGACGCTCCGTCCCGCCACCGCGGGTCCCAGCGATCGAGCGCGCCCGCGGACCGTGGCGCGGTGCCCTTCTCCCCCGCACCGGAACGAGTCGGCACGCCTCGCACGAGGCGCGAACCGATGGACCCACCTACATCCGGTGACTACCGTGCTATCCCGATCCAGCGAGTACGCCATCCGAGCCCTCACGTGGCTCGCCCAACACAACGACGAACGGTTCCACCTCGCCCGCGACATGGCCGAGGTCCTGGGGATCCCTGCCCCTTTCCTGGGCAAGGTGCTCCAACCGCTCGTCTCCCACGGGATCCTGAACAGCCAGCGCGGCCGCAGCGGCGGCTTCCGACTGGCGCGTGATCCGCGCGAGATCCGCCTCCAACACATCGTGGAGACGCAGGAGCGCCTGGACCGGGCTCGTCACTGCATCCTCGGTCAGTCGGACTGCTCCGACCACGACGTCTGCCCGCTCCACGACTGGTGGAGCCAGACCTCCGAGAAGTTCTTCGCGATGCTCGAGACGACGACGCTCGCGGACATGGCGCTGTACCAGCAGCAGCACCCTGACTGCCGGTACCCGCTCCCCATGTCGCTGCAGGCCCCCCGCGCCCCGCTGCCGACGCAACCTGCGTCGCAGTTGAGCGCCAGCAGCTGAAACGGAAGTCGATCCAGGAGAACCTCGTCGCCCGCCCGGCCATTCGGTGCCGGGCGGGCGTTCGAGACGGACGTCAAGCCGCGTCGAGTTCGCGCTCCGGATGACGGATCGCGAGCACGGGCAACCGAGCGCGGCGCAGCACGGACCAGGTGACGCTGCCGAGCAGGGCCGAAGCGATGCGGCTCCGTCCGTGCGTCCCGAGCACGATCAGGTCGGCCCGCCCTTCCGCATCGAGGACCGCCTGTGTGGGATCGGACTCGACGAACCGCGTCGTGTGCTCGACCCCGCGCCAGTCGAACGCGTCCATGCACGCGTCGAACTCGGCGTGGTCGCCCGCGCGCAGCTCGTCGAGCGCGACGATGCTGCCGAGGTCCGGGTAGTCCGGCCACGTGGAGACGACGTATGCGGAGCTCGAGAAGGCGTGCAGCGCCTCGACCTTCGCTCCGATCGTCCGCGCGAGCACGCAGGCGGTGCCGAGCGCGAGCAAGCTGTCTTTGGACAGGTCGACGGGCACGAGCAGGCGCTCGATCGGCGCGGGCACGTGCTTCTGCACCCAGACCGCACGCGGTGCGCCGGCGATCACGCGCCGGGCGGTGCTCCCGATGTCGAGCAGCGGCCGGTCGAGCTGATAGCCGAGCACGATGACGTCGGCGTCCTGGCGATGCGCCTCGTCGAGTACGACCTCGGCGGGCCGGCCCGCGCGCACGTGCACGGCGTCCTCGACGCGCACGCCGCCCGGCAGCTTGGCTCCGATCACGGAGGACGTCTGTCGCACGGCGGAGCGCCACGCACGCTCGATCAGGCCCTCCGCCTTGGACGTGGCACGCGGATCGTCCAGCCACGTCCAGTCCGCGTGCGCGGAGCCGACGGCGTGCACCACGGACATCCGTCCGTGCACGTGCTCCGTGAGCCACGCTCCGGCGCGCAGCGCGTTCTCGTTCGTCCCCTGGGCGTCGAGCGCGACCAGCACGCTCTGGATCTCCAGATGCTCGCGAACCGACACGGCCGACATGGCACACCTCACTTGGCATGGAACGGGCGGCGGAAGCGACCCGCGAAGCGCGGGCACACGAACCAGGCGCCGTCACTCGCCGCGCGCAGGGCGCGCACGACCTCTTCCGGATCGCCGCTCTTCGACACGAGCGCGCGGAGGGGTCGCCGAGCTGGAGTTCCGAGAGCGCGCGATCCTCGTCCGAGGTCGCGACCACGATCCAACTGTGCGGGAGGAGCGCGCTGATGCGCTCCAGGCTCGGGGCCCCTTCGTCGTCGAAGGCCCCGCCCTCGCCGCCGAAGCGCGCGGGGCCGCCGTGGAACGGGTCGAGGACGATCACGTCCGGAGCCCGGTCCGGCGCGTCGAGGAGGGCGAACTCGAGTTCCGAGCCTTCGCCCACGACGTCGAAGCCCCCCGCGCCCTGGATCATGCGACGGAGCGCGGCGCGCGCCATGCGCGACTCGTCGAGCAGGTAGATGCGCCGCAGCGGCTCCGCTCGATCGAGGCTCGTTTTCAGCAGGGAACTCGCAGTCGATCGGACCATGCCTGGATGATCGCCGATCGGACGCCTCCAGGCCGTCGGGCAAGCGACGCAGCGCCTACGCACCGAGTGCGCAGGCGCGGCGAGCCTAGGTGCTGAGCAGACCTTCCCGGATCGCGAGGAGGGCGAGCTCCGCCGCCGAGTGGCAGTCGAGCTTGCGCTGGAGGTTCTCGCGGTGCTTCTTGGCGGTCCCGAGGCTCATGTCGAGCGCCTTGGCGACCTCCTTGTTGCTCTTGCCGAGGGCGAGGAGCTGGAACACCTCGCGTTCGCGCGGCGTGAGCGCGTCGAGGCGGCTCTTCGGCTCGGGCGTCGCCGTGTCGACCTTGCGGCCACGGGACAGGAGCCACCCCGCGACCTTGGGCGACAGGAACATGTTGCCCTTGTGGACGGACTCGATCGCGAGCGTGAGCTCGGCGGGTTCGGAGTCCTTCGACAAGTAGCCGTCCGCGCCAGCGCGCATCGCCTGCTCCACGAAGCTGTCGCCCTCGTGGTGCGTGAGCATCACGATGCGCGCTTTCGGGTGCGACTTGCGGATCTGCGGGATCGCATCGATGCCCGAGAGGCCTGGCATGGAGATGTCGAGGAGGATCACGTCGGGCTTCACCGCTGCGATCGCGTCGATGGCGCGACGTGGATCGCCGCTCTCCCCGACGACCTCGAAGCGCGAGTCCTTCATGAGCAGGCTCTTGAAGCCGGCGCGGATCATGGTCTGGTCGTCGACCAGGTAGACGCGAATGGCAGTTTGGGCTTCCATGGTCTCGATGGTTGTCATGGTTTCACCGGGAGGCGGATCTCGAAGCGGGCGCCGCCGGCAGCGGACGACCCGACCTGGATCGATCCGCCGTGCTCCTCCACGATCTTCTTGCAGATCGCGAGGCCGAAGCCGTTGCCCTTCTTCTTCGTGGTGACGAAGAGTTTGAACAACGTTGCACGGATCGATTCGGGGATGCCGGGGCCGTCGTCCTCGATGGCGAGGAGGACTTCCCTGTCCCCGGAGCGCGCGAGCGAGATCCCAATACGCGCGCGGGCCGGGTGAGCTTCGATGGCGTTCGTGACGAGGTTCGCCACGACTTCTTCGCCGAGCTGCGGGTCGATCCACAGCGGCGGACAGCCCGTCGCGACGTCGACGCGGACGTCGGCACCGGACTTGACGAGCTGGGAGCGGAGATGGAGCACGCACTCGTCGACGAAACGCCGGCCGTCGGCCGAGGCGCGCTTCAGGTCGAGCGGCTTCGCGAACGACAGCGTGCGCCGCATCATCTGCTCGAGGCGCTGCATGCGCGTGACGAGGTCCTCCAGGACCTCCTTGTGGTCCTCGCCGAGCTGATCGGCGACGGCGCGCAGCGCGAGGTTGACGGCGGTGATCGGGTTCTTGATCTCGTGCGCGAGCAGCGCCGCCGACTCGCCGATCGTGGCGAGCGCGCGCAGCATCGCCGTCTCGCTGCGTTGGGCGCGCTTGATCTCGCTGATGTTGCGGCCTTCGGGCAGGAGCATGACGATCTCCCCCTGCGCGTTCCGCACGGGCTTGATCGAGAAGTCCATCTCGACGGTGCCGCCGTCGCGGGCGGGATGGGTGGCCTCGAAGCGCACGAACTCGCCGCGCGCCGCGGCCTGGACGGCCTCGCGCAGGCGGTCCCGCAGCTCGCCCGAATGCGACCACCACGGGGTCTCCCAGAAGAGCTTGCCGAGCACCGTCTCGCGGTCGAGGCCGGCCGCGTCCAGCGCGGTCTGGTTCGCCTCGATCACGTGTCCGTCGGGCGAGAGCAAGCCCAAGTACTCGAACGAGTGGTCGAACAGCGCGTGGAAGCGGAGCTCGCTCTCGCGCAACTGCTGCTCGGCGCGCCGTTTCTCCGTCACGTCGCGGAACGTGCCCGTGAACACGGGCTCCTTGCCCGGAGGGTCCGCGCGCGACACGGAGAGCGCGCACAGGAGCCGCGTGCCGTCCTTGCGGACGACCTCGAAGTCGCGCGTCCGGCCGAGGATCCACGTCTTGCCCGTCGCGCGGTAGCGCGCGAGGTAGTCGTCGTGCAGCGACCGGTGGGGTTCGGGCATGAGCCGCTTCACGTTCGAGCCGACGAGCTCGCTCGGCACGTAGCCGAAGACGCGCTCCACGGCGTTGTTCGCGGCGAGGATCGTGCCCTTCGCGTCGATGGAGACCATCGGGTCGAGCATCGCGTCGACCACGGCCCGCAGGCGCTCTTGGCTCTCCTGCAGCTCGCGCGCCACGACGCGGCGGACCGTGAGGTCGCGCGCGCAGCAAGCGAAGCCCTGGAGCACCCCGCCTTCGCGACCATCGCCCTCGATGGCCTTCGTCGGCGTGTGGACGGCGTGGAGGCTCCAGAAGGCGTCGATCGAGGCACCCTGGTCGTTCGTTAGGCGGCACTCGACGGCGAAGCCGTTGCCGTGCGCCGCGCGGCGTAGGTTCCGCGCGGCCTTCGCGGACGGAGCGCGCTCGTGTTCAGGCAACCAGTCGGTCACCAGGCGCCCGACGATCTCGTCGAGCGGCAGATCGAGGAACTTGACGGCGGCCGGATTCGCCCAGGTGACGACGAGGTCGGCATTGGTCAGCCAGACCAGGTTGTCCATCTCCTCGATGAAGTTGTGCAACTGGCCCTCCAGCCGTGCATCCGAGATCGATTTCCCCTCCCCCGCTCGGGTTCGGGCTGCATCGGCTCGCGATTGGCTGTTCCTCATCCTCGGCGTCTTCGGCGGGGTTCTGGGACGACCTCGCTTCGTCGGCGTGGACTCGCGCTCGGAAGGCTCCCACTCGCCTGGGCCCAGGCTATCACAGCCAGAGGGCAGATTCGGCCGGGCGAGATCCATGGGACGCTCGTGGAGGCGGGGGGAAGGGTGAGGAACGGCCCGAACGGCGCGTTGCGGGCTACAAGACAAAGGAGAGAAGGAGGAATCCCGACGCCCGCGGTCTGGGAGGAACACCGCTCGCTCGATCTGCGCCGTTCGGGCTACTCGGAATCTACGTCCAGTGTGGGCCCCTCGCGCTGCGGCGATGTACGTACCGACGAACCCCGGGGTTCGTACCGTGGCGAGGGCTCGCGGAGTCGTTTCGCGCACGTGGACGCGCGGCCGGCGTTCTTCGCTCGCGAGCTCGATGCGAAGGGCATCGCGCGCGCGAGCGGCTCCTGGTCCGCGGCGCGCCGATAGCGCAGAGTGGTGGGCTCCCAACCGAGCCCATCCCCATGACCGACGTCTCCTTCCTCGCGGGGCACGACCTCGCCGTCTACTCCGAGCACACCTGCCCCGACTGCAAGCGCTTCGAGCACTGGGCGAAGCAGAACGGCGTGAAGACGCGCACGATCCTGATCAGCGAGGACTCCGCGGCCGCGGAGAAGCTCGAGCGCGAGACCGGCAAGATGGCCGTGCCCTTCATCCTCGTCGACGGCCAGCGCTGGGTGCGCGGCTACCACAAGGAGCTGCCGTCGCGCTTCAGCGCGGAGCTCCTCGTGTCGGAGTTGAAAGCAGCGGTCGGCGGCTGACCCGCGTCAGCCGGCGATCAGCGCCTCGACGGCACGACAGAGCTTGTCGAAGGACGGCGCGCGCCGAGCGCGCTCGAGGTCCATGCGCGCAGTGAGTGCGGCCTGGTCGATCGTCGGCGAGTACCCCATGAGGCCGACGAGTCGCTCCTTCGCACCTCGAATCATCTCGGGCGAGTGCGCGTCTTCGACATCCATCGGCAGTCCTCGCACGCCGCGCAGCGAGGTGAGCGCAGCATGGAACCAGTTCTCGAATTCCATTGTGGCCAGCACCACCTCTACACATCGATCGGGCCGAGCTCTTCGGGCCCGTCCAAGAAGGTGCGGCGCGAGCTCCTTTGGGCAATCCTCATCCGCATCGAGCAGCACCAGCATTCGGCCATCCGGCCCAACAAGGCTGGCAAGGAGGTCCACGGCTCGCTCCAACTCCCCAGGCAAGACGAGCCTTGAGCGCTTGCCCCGAAGAGGAGGAAGCAACTCGAAGCTCACACCTGCGTGTCGTTCGTACAGCATTCGACGCAGGAGCACGGGCACGGCTTGCACTTCGCCCTGTCCCTCGACGATACAACCGATCCTGATCATCCCTCTTGATCGGCCACCCGATCAGACCAGGTTGGCTTTGAATCCCCGCGTCGGAGCGCACCCATTCGTAGCAGCTCCCCCACGCTGTACAGCCTGCGGTTCAGAACGTCTCTCCCAGCCTCGCCGATCGGCCTGATCGTGGTTCTGCCGTTTTCGAAGTCGACCGCGAGGATCTCGTCTGCAGAAATCTCCTTGTCGTCGAGCATCTCTGCGCTGTGCGTGGCGACGAGGATCTGCGCTGTGCGACTCGAGGAACGCACAGCGTCGAGGAGGACGGCCACGGCGCCGGGATGCACGGCGCTCTCGGGCTCTTCAAGGCCCACCAGCCGACTGCGCGGACCTTGACTCTCCTGGATCACTCCGACCAGTAGCGCCAGAATTCTCAGCGTGCCGTCGGACATGTTCCTGGACGAGAACACCGTGGGGAGATCCGACCCCGGCCGTCGTTGTAGGAACTGCACGGTGAACCACTGCGCCTCTTCCGTTCCGACGGGAACACCGTGAGCCATCAACAGTTCGGGCAGGAGCACCCGCAGGTACTCGTTGATCCGAGCGAAGCGTGCTGGATCCGTGCGCTGCATCTGCTCGAGCACACAACCCAGGTTACGCCCATCGCTCTCGAGCGCCTCTCCACTGGCTCCGCGAGGAATGGGCTCCCGCATCACCGTGGGATTGGGGTCGTAGAACGACATCGCGCTCAGCGCTCCGTGGAGGATGCCCGCCTCCTCCCCAAATCGGAGGACGTGCGAGAGCCCCCCTGGGTTCTTCGCGGCCTCGAACCCGATCTGATCCTCGAATTGACGGCTCCAAGGCTCCGATCCTCCCTTGCGCTGGATCCATGCGCGCTCGCGCCGAACACGCTCCGTCCGTCCCTCGTTGCAGGCCACTTCCAGTTCGTAGCGGCACTCGACACCGTCCGCGGCGGTGAACTCGAGCTCGATGGCAAAGCTCTCGACAGGCCGGCGCACGCGTCGGACCACTTCGTTCGCCCCCCCCCGAGCGCGGAACGCGGAGGGAAGGCCGCCGACCATGAAGTCACGCACGAACCTCAACGCATCGATGAAGTTGCTCTTCCCCGACCCGTTCGGACCGACGAGGAACGTGAGCGGTCCCAGGCGCACGTCGCACTCCGCGATGCTCTTGTAGTCGCGGAGCACGACGCGTGTGAGGAACGTGCCGTCAGTCCTTGCGCTCATCCATGTCATGCTGCGCGGAGGGGCAAGGCGAGTCAACGATCGGCGGCGCTTGGCGCGCGCCCGCCCCCTACAGCGTCGCCCAGATGGGCAGGTTCCCCGCGTGAACGAGGTGGTCGAGCCACAGGTTCGACAGCTTCTCCGCCACCGAGTTCGCGCGCAGGCGCTGGTTCAGGTTGTCGAAGTCGACCCGGTCGAGCGGCTGGTCCTGGTTGAAGCACGAGAACACGGGCGCGATCTCGGCGCCGCTCGCAGGGTCCTTGTGCTTGCAGAGACACTGCGCGCAGATCTCCTTCATCATGCACTGCATCGGCGAGTTGATGGAGCCGATCGCGACGTGCCCGGAGCGGAGGTACGGCTTCAAGATCGCGAAACGCGCCTCGCGCACCGCATTCATCATGCGGTCGCTGCCGATGACGATCATGCGTTCGCACTCGGAGAGCTCGAGCTTGCGCTCGTAGAGCTCGCCCTTCGCGTACGCGACCATCGCCTGCACGACGTTGCCGCGGAAGTGGCGGTCATAGGGCCGGCTCGGGTCGGGCACGATCTCGGCACCGTTGTCCGTCGACCAGACGATCACGTCGGCGGCCGACTCGATTTCCTCGCGCTTGAAGAGGTCCTCGCCGCGCCGGAACGCGGCGAAGTAGATCACTTCGCAGCCGCTCGCGCGGAGCGCGCGCCCGATCGAGAACAGCACGGCGTTACCGAGACCGCCGCCGCACAGCAGCACCTTCTCGCCGCGCGGGATCTCCGTCGGTGCGCCGGTCGGCCCCATCACGATCACGGGCTCGCCGGGCTTCAAGAGCGCGCACAGACGCGAGCTCACGCCCATCTCGAGCACGATCATCGAGAGCAGGCCCTTCGCGGGATCGGTCCACGCGCCGGTGAGCGCGATGCCCTCGAGCGCGAGACGGCTGCCGTCGATGACCTCGGCGGTGCTCTCGAAGTTCTGCAGGCGGTAGAACTGGCCCGGCTGGAAGGAGCGCGCCGCGGCGGGTGCGTGCACGACGATCTCGGTGATCGTCGGCGTGAGGCGATTCACCTGGTGGACGCGCGCCTTCCATTCGAAGTCGAGCTTCTGCACGAGCTTCTTCCACTGCGCGCGGCGCTCCGCGATCGAGCGCGCGTCGCAGGCGACGCTCCCGAGCCGTTCGCGGAACGTCTCGACGACCTGGCGGTGTCCGTCGCGCGCGGAGGCCATCGCCTTCACGACGTTGCCCGCGTACGCGGAGTGATTGTCGCCGTAGACCGTGACCGTGTGCTTGCCGTCGGCGTACGACGTGAGGAACGCCGTCCGGTGCTTACCGCGCGCGCTCGACGCGGGCGCGAGGCCGCTCGGGCCGAGGTCGTGCACCTGAAGAAGCCCTTCTTCGCGTCGATCGCGAACGTGCCGGGCTTTTCCTTCTCGTACATCGTGTTCGGCGACGTCCCGGCGGCGACGAGCACCGTGCCGGCGCGCATCTCGACCATCTCGCCGCTGGCGGACCACTTGCCGTCCTCGCCGCGCTTCTGGCGTTCGAACACGATGCCGCGCACGGCGCCGTGCTTGTCGAGGAGCACTTCGGTCGGTGACAAGTTCTCGACGAACGTGATGCCCTCCTCGAACGCCTTCTCGATCTCCTCGTGGTTGAGGCGGTAGGCGGGCGAGTCCGTCATCTGCTTGCGGTAGACGAGGCGGACGCCGCCCCAGCCGCGCACGAGCTTCGCGAGGTCCGGCGCCTCGCCCGAGCGTGCCGCGCGTTCGCGCTCCGCCGCGACGGCGCGGCCGTGCGCGACGAACTCGTCCAAGTGCGCGCGCTCCTCGTCGCTGAAGAACCGGCGCACTTTCTCCTCGCCGAACTCCTGGCAGAGCGTGTCGTAGCGCCCCGCGGTCTTCTCGACCTGCACGGGGTAGTACGCGAGCGCTTCCGTCGCCGTGTCGACGCCCGTGAGGCCGCCGCCGATGACGACGACGGGCATGCGCAGCTGCAGGTTTGCGAGCGAGTCCTTCTTGAAGGCCCCCGTGAGCTGCAGCGCCATCAGGAAGTCGCTCGCCTTGCGCACGCCGCGCGCGAGGTTGTTCTTCATGTCGACGACGGTCGGCTTGCCGGCGCCCGTCGCGATCGCGACGTGGTCGAAGCCGAGCTTCCACGCCTCGTCGAGGTCGAGCGTGCCGCCGAAGCGCACGCCGCCCGCGAGCTCGAAGTTCTCGCGGCGCAGGAGCGACAGGTACGGCAGCGTGAGGAAGTTCTTGTCCCACCGCACGGTGATGCCGTACTCGGACACGCCGCCAAACCCGAGCAGCATGCGCTCGTCGAGCGCGCGCTTGATCGTCGCGTACGACGCGAGCGGCACGGGCGGAACTTCCTTGCCCGACGGATCGCGGAAGCCCGTCCAACCGCGCGGGAGCGGCTCGACCTTGAGCCCGTCGACGCCGACGACGCCGAAACCCTCTTGGCAGAGGTAGTGCGCAAGCGTGTACCCCGCGGGCCCCATGCCGACGACGAGCACGTTGATGCCGTTGTAGGGCAGCGCGTACGGCCGGCCGACGCGCAACGGATTCCAGCGAGTGAGGAGGAGGTAGAGCTCGGTGCCCCAATCGAGCTCGAGCACCTCGGTGAGCACGTTCGTCTCGACGTGCGGGATGTTGACCGGCTCCTGCTTCTGGTAGATGCAGGCCTTCATGCAGTCGTTGCAGATGCGGTGACCCGTGCCGGGGCACATCGCGTTGTCGATCATGACCATCGACAAGGCCGCGAGCGGGTCGCCCTCCGCGAACAGCTGGTGCATCTCGCTGATGCGCTCGTCGAGCGGGCAGCCGGCGAGCTCGATCCCGAGCGGGTTCTTCGCGGTGGCGCCCGTCTTCTTGTCGAGGAGGCCGCGCGAGCACGAGTCCTTCTGGCGGTCGTGGCAGAACACGCAGCGGTCGACGTGCGCGATCGCGTCGACGACGGTGCCGCGCGTGTCCGTCAGCTTGAAGCCGTCGCGGCGACGGAAGTGCTCGGGCGGGCCCTCGATCGCCTCGGGCAAGCCCGGGACCGGCCGCACGGTGTGCACGAGGCCGTGCTCGAAGTCCATGTCGCGCGGCTCGTAGAGCATGCGCCAGTCGGCGAGCGCCGGATCCTTCGCGTCGCGACGCAGCTTGAAGTCGAGCGCGAGGAACTCGAGCGCCTGCTCCACCGTCTCGGCGCCGCCGGAGGCCGCGCGGTCGCCCATCGGACGATCGAGGAGCAGCAGCACGCGCCCCGCCCAACGTTCTTCCTCGGTGCGATCGACGCCCGCGAGCATCGGGAGCCGCTCGAGCAAGGCCTGCGCGTCGCGCCGGACGCCCTCGGCCGTCTGGCCCGCCGTGAGCGCAGCGCCGCGCACCTTCTTCTTCACGAAGCGATCGCGCACCTTGTAGACGGTCTTGCGCTGCTCGAGCCACGCGCGACGCGCGGCGGTTCCCTTCTCGATCTTGAACAGCTTCGCGATGAAGGCCGCGACGTGCCGCGCGACCTCGATCAGCAGCGTCGATTCCTCGACGTCGGCCTTCTTCGCCGAACCGTCGCAGTGACCGCGCCAGCGCGCCGCGAGCGCGGCGTCGGCCTGCTCGAGCTCCACCAGGAACGCGCGGTGCAGGTCGGCGAGCCGCTCGGGCCGGTGCAGGTCGAGGAACGTGAAGGCGTCGACGCCGAGGCGGAGCTCCGCCGTCGTTCCCGTCGGGGTGCCCATCGTGGTGGAGGAAGGTTCCATGCGCGTGCGGGGGGGGTGCGGCCGTGGTCCGTGGCGGCGAAAAAAAGGTCGCGCAGTGTACTGCGCGG
Organism: Planctomycetota bacterium; assembly: GCA_016714045.1. Lineage (GTDB taxonomy): Bacteria > Planctomycetota > UBA1135 > UBA1135 > JADJNY01. The sequence continues at coordinate 191,474 of JADJNY010000009.1, forward strand.
ACCCGGGGGCTGGGGAGCGGGCGCGGGCTACGCTTTCGGTCGCAGGGATGAGGGGCGAACAGCGCGTGCGAGCGCGGCGTCGACCGCTCCATCCGGCCTTCGTGCCGACGACCTTGGATTGCTTCGGTGACCGGGGCCCCAATCGCCAACCGGATGGATGCCGAGCACGTAGGATGAACGGTTCCCGCGCGTTCCCAGGCACAGCCTTTTGAGCCTCTCACCGCTTCCCCCGATGGCTCCGTTGTTCGCCAGTCTGCTCCTCCTGCTCGCTGGGGCGATCCTGCAGCTCGAGCCAGGCCCCTCCGGCCTGGACACGCCCGCGGTGCGAGCACGCACCCCGAGCCTTGGCGTCCTCACGATCATTCTCGAACGCGAGTGCTCGGCCTGCCGCGAGTTGAGCGACTTGCTCGAACACGACGGCGAGACAAGCGCCTGGCTCGCGGAGCGATTCGAGATCGTGCGCCTCGAGAGTCAGCGCGATGCCGAGCGGCTGCGGCAGCTCGACGTCGTGGAGCATCCGACGCTGCTCGTCGCTACCGCAGACGGCTCTGAACGGGATCGACTGGTCGGCGCGAAGACTGCGTCCATGCTGCGCGTCCAGCTCGAGCGCGTGCTGGCCTTGCCCGCGGGCGAGGTCCCGGTCCGTGAACGCTTCTCGCGGCGCCCACATGCGCATGAGGAGCGCGGGAACGAGTTGTGGGCTCGCGGCCGGCCCGATGAGGCGGCGCCGTGCTACCTGCTCGCGCTCCAGGACCCCGTGTGCTGCGCGCGAGCCGATCGCGTCGAGCGCGCGCGGGTCTTGCGCCGCATGTACGAAGCCCAGCGCTTCTCGGACGGATCGACGTGCTCGCTGCAGGACTGGCGCGAGGCGTGCCTTGAACGGAGGGTCGAGGACTCCGAGCCCAGACGCCGAGGTGTGGGACCTCCTCGAAGCGACGCGCCTCCTCAACTGGGGTCCGGACGCGTTCGCGGGGTGGGAGCGACTCGCCTCCTTCGGTCAGCTCGACGCACGGGCGCGAACGGCGCTGTGGCCGATCTGCTGCGCGCGGCTCGTGGAGCTCGGACGCGACGGAGAGCTCCTCGACGCCGCGCAAGATCCGCGTGCGGCGTTGGACCGGCTCGCGCCGAAGGTCGGCGAGTACGTACGCGCCATGGGCACGCCATCGCTGTGCGGCACCGCCCGGTTGATGCAGCGCCAGGGATCCCTCCCCGAGCTCGAACGGCTCGCGCCGCTCTACACCGCCGCGCTACGCACGGGCGCGATGGATTGGGTGCGCGCGATCGAGTCCGAGCTCGTGCCGAGCCTCATCCTCGATGCGTATCCGGTCCTCGTACGCGCCGCGGTCCGCGCCGGCGATCGCGATTATGCGCGGGGCCTGATCGATAGCGCCCGCCGGATGTTCCCGGATGGGCTCCTCACGAAGGAGCTGTCAGCGCTCGACGCCGAGCTCGCGCGACGCTGAGGCGAGAGATTCAGGTCGACTTCGCCGGAACGCTCACGCCCGCGCGGCGCGCGATCTCCCGGGCGAGCTCCTCGAACGCACGGCGTGCGTCATGGACCGTCGCGGCGTGTCCGCCGATTGCGCCATCCGCCGCCTTGAGGTCGAAGACGGGTTTCCGCGCCTCGAGGGACATCGGGAGGAGGCTGCGGAAGTGCCGGAGCAAGGCCAGACGCTGCGAGTCGTCGCCTTCGGGCGCCGCGTCACCCAGAAGCTCTTCATGGAATACTGTGGGGAAGCGGTCGATCCAACGTTGGTACGCACGCGCCGGTTCATTCGCCTTGCGCGCGGCGTGCTGGAGTACGACGTAGCCGATCGGTCGCATCGCGCCGCCGGGAAGCGGACTCACTTCGCGCGCCGTTGTGCGCTTGCTGCGCTCGCTCCACCCAGCTCGCCAATCGGCAAGCGTCGGTCCGAGGTTTCGGAGTCCACGCAGCGAAAACAGGTCCGCGGCGAGCGGCACGACGATGAAGTCGGACGCGACGAGCGCGGCGCGGTTCAGAGCCCCGAGCTGTGGGCCGACGTCGAGCAGGGCTACATCGGCCTGACGCGCCTCGCCCGCCGCACGGATGACGCGGTAGAACGCGGACATCACTCGGAAGCCGTCGCGGGAGTTGGCGGGGTTGTCCTCCAAACACTGCGGCCACGCGGCCGCGAGCCGATCCTCGAAACGCGACAGCGCGAGGTCGCCTGCAACCAGACCGATGCCATCGACGACCTCGACGTGCGGCGCGACCATATCCCCGAGCCGTTCCACGAGTGGTTCGATCGCTCCGTAGATCGTTAGCGGCGTCTTGGGCTCCCACAGCTCCTCGACGCGCCGCTCAGAGAGGAACGCGGAGGTGAGGTTGGCCTGGGGATCGAGATCTGCGACGACCACGTTCAAGCCGAGATGTTCGAGCATCCAGGCGACGTGGTAGACGAGCGTCGTCTTGCCGACGCCGCCTTTGTTGTTGAAGAAGGCGATCGTCTTCACGCACGCCTCGGGATGATGACGAGAAACTGCCGCAGTCTGGGCTCGAAGTGCGGCCCGGGCGATCCGTTGTCGCGCATGGCCTCGAACGTGCGCGGAACGCCGCGCCCGAATCGGTTGACGAAACCCAGTGTCTTCGCCGCCTCGGCCACGACTGGATTTCGATATGCGGTTGCGTTCGGAAAGTCCTCCGGACGTATGTCGCCATAGAGGCCGCCCGGGCTGAGCACCTCGATCCGATCCTCGAACCGCTGGATGAGAGTCGGCGTGTTCGACTCGTAGTCCCGATGGATAACCGCGTTGAGAAACACCTCGCGCAGCGCCGCCGGTGGATAGGCGTACACGGTCCGCTCGCGCAGCACCGATTCCTCGATGAGCTTCGGCTCCGAAAGCTCTTCGGCGAGCACCTTCAAGCTGTGGAGCACGGTGAAGAGGTCACCGGTGAACACGCGCTCGCCGAGGACGTCGCTCCCCGCATTCCGACCTTGGTAGGTCACGTATTGGACCGCCGCTCCGGGCAGGAAGAACCGCGGGTCCTTACCGAACAACAAGACCCCGGCGTGCGTCGGATGACCCGAACGACGATCCAAGAAACGAAGGGAGGCGAGCTGGTCCTCAATGGGCCGGTGGTTTTCATCGAGGACTTCCTTCGCAATGGCCGACTGCCGGTAGGCCTCGAAGAGCTGAAGCACGAGGTCGCCGAGCGCGGCCTCCATGCAGGGGCGGGCATCGAATGTCCGGGCGAGACTGGAGCGTCGCTCCATGAGGGATCGTTCGTCGGCCTCCGTCGCGCGGGCTCGACGCGGTCCGACACGCACCCAGACGACCGCATTGAATCGGACGGGCGGAGACTCGTGAGGCCAAACCTCCACGACGGCGACGTCGACGCCTAGCAGGTTTCGTTTCTCCACGTTCATGCGCGGAAGGGGGAGGATCCGACCGTCCTCACGCAAGCCAGCGAGCGTCTTCAGGAGTTCATCCGTGATGGGTCGGCCCGTCGGCTTCCCCGCATCGTCAACGCCAACGAACAGGTAGCCCGGCTTGCCCGTGTTCGCGAGGTCGTTTGCGAACGCGCAGATCGCCTCGCCGAACTTCTCGTCCTTCGTGAACGACACGGTCCGTTCGACGCGAGCGGACTCCCCGTCCGCGAGGAGAGCTTCGAGTTCCCGATCGTTCATGCTCGCCCGAGAGTACCCATCGACGCCGCGCCGTGCACCCACCGGCAGGGCACGATCAGAGCCCGGCCGCCTGCCGCCCGAGCACGTAGAGCGCCCGCTGGATCAGGCTCATGAAGCGCGCTTCGTCCACGTTGTCCTTCGGATCGTTCCAGCCCGCGCTCAGCGCGTACCACGCGCCGGACTTCGACTTCAGGAGGTAGGTCAGGTTGAGCACGCCCGGCTCGGACCCGCCCTTGAAGCCGCACCACGGGAAGAGCTCCTTCGACACGTCGAGCCCGCGGTTGATCGCGAGCACTTCGCGCACCGCGGCCGCGGGTCCCGACTCCGTGTTCAGGCGCAGCCAGTCCATCGCGCGGCACAGGTCGCTCGCCGACGCGAACCACTCGAGCGTGTCGATGCGGTTCGGCGCCGCGAACGCGCCGTGATCGACGTTTGCCTCGTCGAGCGGCCACGTGGCGACTTCTTTCGTCAGGTACGCGCGCTTCGCAGCGAGGTCGAGCTTCGCGTACTCGTCCGCGCCATGCCCCCCGCGCGTCATCTTCAGCCTGAAGAGCTCGTGCGTCGCGAGGAACGGCAGCGAACGCTCGGGGTGCGCGTTGCCCATCGGAGCGAGGAGCGCCTCGACGTTCTCGCGACCGAGCGCGGCGAGCAGGTGGTCCGTCGCCGTGTTGTCGCTGATCGAGATCATCATCGACGCGAGCCCCGCGAGCGTCACCGGCATCCCCACCGGCCACGACTGCATCTGACCCGAAGGCAGCGAACGATGGCGCACGTCGAGCGTCACGACGTCCGCGAGCGCGCGCTTCTTCGCCGCGACGTCGCGCGCGAGCGCGCCGAGCACGTAGAGCTTGAACGCGGAGCCGATCGCGAGCGGCTCGTCGGGCGCGAGCTCCGCCAGCACCTCGGGCTCCTTCCCGCCGAGCTTCCAGGCCGCGAACGAGACGCGCCCGGGGAGCTTCTTCAACGCCTCGACGACGGCCGCGACGTCCTTCAGCATCGGCGCCGGCAGCCCGAAGAACAGGCCGACGATCGAGTTCGGCGCCTTCTCCGACACCGTGATCGTCAACGGCACGACCTGCTCCTTCGCGAGGATCATGTCGAACACGCCCGCGTACGCGCCCTTGCGCTGCGCGAGCTGGAGCTCGACGAGCGCGCCCGTCTTCGCGTGGAAGTCCTTGCCGATCGAGCGCAGCTGCGCGGGCGGCACCTGCTTCAAAAACGCGGGGTCGAACAAGTCGTCGGGCCAGGTCGGTTCGGCCGCGATCAAGGCCGCGGCCTGGCGGGCGCGGACCTCGAGGACGTCCTGCGCGCGAAGTCGCGGCGCGAGGAGGGTGACGAGGGCGAGGACGGTCGTCAGGATGAGGCGCATGCCGAGCATCCTCCCGTTGCGGACCGCCGCGGTCCAGCGCGCCTCCCCGCCCGCGTTGGTCGGCGGAAGCGCCGCGCTCGTCGCCCCCGCGCTCGTCACCTCGGTGCTCGCACTCGGCGTGGCGTGCTCTCCGGCACCCGCCGGCCCCGCGCGCGCGCTCGGCACGAACGTCGAGCTCCACGTGCCCGACGGTCTCGCGCCCGTGCGCGCGTACTCGGGGTTCGAGAGCGCGGACGGGAGCGTCTCCGTGCGCGTCACCGAGCTGCACCAGGCGCTCCCCGATCGCGAGCGCGTCCTGGACGCCGTGCTCGAGCAGCGCCTGGGCAACGCGCTCCGCTCGCGGGAGGACGTGACCGTCGCCGGCCTGCCCGCCGTCCTCGCGCGCCTCGAACCCGGCGAGAGCACCACGAGCGCCGCGTGGACGGACTGGCAACTGCTCGTGTTCGGCCCCGAGGACACGCTCGACGTGCGCGCGCGCTTTCCACGCGGCGACGAGCGCTGGGCCGGCCCGTTGCGCGCCGCGCTGCTCGGGCTAGCGTGGAAGCCGGGCATGCAGCACGAGGTCTTCGAGGGCCCGGGCTTTCGCATCCGTCCGCCCCCGGGTTTCGTGCACACGACGAGCGCGCAGGGCATCTACACCTTCGTCGCGCCCGCGGACGCAGCGGCGCCGAAGTCCGACCGCCTGCTCGACCCGAGCGTCAGCGTCGTCGTCGAGCGCGGCGCGATCGACGCGGAGTTCCTCGATCCCGAGCTCTCGCTGCGCCTCCAGGCGCGCGCGGGCGCGAAGGACTGGAGCGTCGTGCAGTCGACGCGCCTCCAGCTCGCGGGACTCCCCGCGCTCGAGGTCCTCGCGCACGGCCGGCTCGATCCGGGAGAGCGCGAGTTCTTCCTCGTCGGCGTCCTCGTCTCGGGCGACGAACACACGTGGTGGCTGCACGGCGAAGCGCGGCTGACGGCGGAGGCTCAGGAGCTTCCGCGACTGCGCGCGGCGCTCCTGAGCTTCGAGCGCTTCACCCCGGAGGCGGCGCGGTGAGCGCGGCGAGCTCCACGTTCGCGCGACGGAGCTCGTTCGCGCTCCTGCGCGACGTGCGGACGCCCGGTCTCGCAGCGCGCGTGACGTGGATCGGCGCGCTCGTGCTCGCCGCGTCCGCGTGCTCGCGCACGGCTCCGGCAGAGGCGCCGACCGGCGCCGTTCCCGCGCCCGCCGAGCTCCCGCCGCTCCGCGCGACGCCCCCGATCGCGACGACGAGCGCGGCCCTCGCGGTCGGCGCCGCGGCGCCGGCGCTCCCCGCGCTGCGCTGGATCCAGGGCACGCCGCTCGACGCCTTCGCTCCTGGCTCCGCACAGCTCGTCGTGTTCTGGGCGCCGTGGTCGGGGACGTCGACGCAGGTCTTCGCGCGGCTCTCCGAGCTCGATCGCCGGCATCGCGAGCGCGGGCTCGTCGTGCTCGCCGTCACGGGCCCCGACGGCCGCGGAACGACCTTCGAAACGGCGCGCACGCGCGTGCACGAGCTCGGTGAGTTCGCCGCGACGCGCATCGCGTACGACGACGGCGGCGCGTGGGTGCGGACGTGGATCGGCGATCCCGAGCGCCCGCTCCTCCCCGTCGCGTTCCTCGTCGATCGTACGGGCCGAATCGCGGCGAAGGGCGCGCTCTCCGAAGTCGAGCTGCGCCTCGCGCCCGTGCTCGCGGGCCAGCACGACCTCGCCGAGCTCGTCGCCGAGGCCGAGACGAATGAGAAGGACCTGGCCCGGTCCGCGGACCTGCAGCGCTCCTTTCATGCCGCCTATCGCGCGCGCGACTGGCCGCTAGCCGCCGGGATCTGCGACGAGTTGATCGTGCTCGACCTCGTGCGCAACCGGCGCTTCGCGTTCGCGAAGTTCCAGCTCCTCTACCTCGAGACGGCGCGCACCGACGAAGCGCTCGCCTACGCGCGCGAGCTCGCGGACGGCCTCGCGCGCGACGACCTCGGGATGCTGAACGCGCTCGCCTGGACGCTCGTCGACCCCCACCTCGCCCCGCCCAAGCGCGACCTCGAGCTCGCCGGGCGCTGCGCGCAACGCGCCGTCGATCTGTCGCTGCGGCGAAACGCTGCGCTGCTCGACACGCTGGCCTGCGTGCACGCGGCGCAGGGCGACCTGGAGGCGGCGATCGGGATCGAAGAGGAAGCGGCGCGCCTCGATCCGCTCTTCGCGGCTCGGCTGAGCGAGTATCGCGCGCGCCGCGCGGGCGCGAAGTAGCTCGCGTCGTGCGCCGCCGCGGCTCGCGCGCGCCGCACACCGCAAGGAGGAGGAAAAAGCCCCCTCATCCCTCGCCCACCCCGTGGTCCCTTCGCCGCGGGCGAGCTAGCCTCGGTTGGGCGGTCCTCGGCGGGCCGCCCAGCCGTCCCCCACCTCGATCAGGATCACCATGAAGTCCACGCTGCTTGCCCTCCTCGTCCTGTGCTTCGCTCCCGCCGTCGCGCCGGCGCGAGCCCAGGGCACCACGGGCCAGGGTCCGGCCGCGAAGACCCTGGCGCTGAAGGTCGGGGACAAGGCACCCCTCCTCGCGATCGAGAAGTGGGTGAAGGGCGCGCCCGTCGCGAGCTTCGAAAAGGGCCAGGTCTACATGATCGAGTTCTGGGCGACGTGGTGCCGGCCGTGCATCCAGAGCATGCCGCACATCAGCGCGCTCCAGAAGGAGCACGCGAACCGCGGCTTCACGGTCATCGGCGTCACGTCGGTCGACAAGCGCAACACGCTGGAAGCGGTCGAGAAGCTGGTCGCCGAGAAAGGCGACGGCATGGCGTACACGGTCGCCTGGGACAAGGACCGTGCGACGAACGACGCGTTCATGCAGGCCTCGGGACAGAACGGGATCCCGTGCTCCTTCCTGATCGACCGCGACGGCTACGTCGCTTACATCGGACACCCGATGGGCATCGACGCGACGCTCGCCGAAGTGCTCGCCGGCACGCACGACCTGAAGGCGCTCGCCGCGCAGTTCGCGAAGGCCAAGGAGATCGAGGCCAAGGCCAACGCGATCCAGCTGGAGATGAACAAGGCCGCGCGCGCGAAGGAATGGAACAAGATGATCGAGCTGTGCGACCAGCTGGTCGAGCTCGACCCCGATCAGTTCAGCGGCGCGGCGGCGACCAAGTTCCGCGTCCTCGCCATCGAGCTCAAGGACACGGCGAGGGCGTTCGCGTATGCGAAGGAAGCGCTCGCGGGCTTCGCGAAGTCGGACGCGAACGTGCTCAACGCGATGGCCTGGACGATGATCGACCCCGAGCGCCCGCTGCCGCAGACCGACGCCGCGCTCGCGCTGCAGTTGGCGATCCGCGCCGTCGAGCTCACGGAGCGCAAGAGCGCGGCGATCCTCGACACCCTCGCGCGCGCCCACTTCGTGAAGGGCGACGTCGACCAGGCGATCGCGGTCCAGTCAGAAGCCGTGGCGCTCGACAAGGACCTCCAGCCCGCGCTCGACGAGTACAAGGCCGCGAAGGCCGGCAAGAAACCCGGCCAGTGAACGACGGCAGGCGCGCCTCGACGCCAGCGAGCCTCGAGACGCCGCCGAGCTCCCGACCAACGAAGCGAGCCCCGGGACTCCGGGGCTCGCTCGTTTCCGGACCGCGCTCGGGCGCGGTCCGCCGTGGACCGCCGATCACCAGGTGATCTTGAACCCGTTCGTGCCGTTGAACGTCTCCGGCGGGCAGAACGCCGCCGCAGCGTTGCGGTAGTAGGCCATGTAGTAGGCGGTGATGCCCGAGCCGGGCGGGGTGTCGTTGCCGATGCCCCAGCCGTTCGACAGCGTCACCGTGTCCGTCGGCAGCGGGAAGCTCGAGACGTTCGGGGAGAAGATCGTCTTCGTGCGCCGGCGCAGGACGCCGTCCACGCAGCGGACGCCGTCGCCGAACACGACGCCGGTGACGTTGTCCAGGTCACCGCGCATGAAGATGACGTTGCCCGTCGCATTCACGCCGTCCACCTGGAGGGTGAAGGTGTCCGCGGGCACCGAACCCGTCCCGGTCATGCGCGCGCCGTTCGCGTTGAACGAGCTCGCACAGCCGCGACCTGCCGCGCCGAAGTTCCCGCAGGGGCAGCCCGGCGAAACGTTCGGGTCGAGGTTGTCGCCGAAGCAGAAGCCCTCGGGGCCCTTCAGCGTGTCGACCTGGAACACGCCGTGGCCCGTCTGGGTGCCCGCGGCGTTGCGGATCGTGGCGACGAACACGAACGTGCCGTCGTCGCGCAGGAACGCGTCGTCGTTGCCGAAGGTGTTGATGAACGCGTCGTCGTCGAACAGGCCGTTGCCGTCGATGTCGAGCGGCTGCCCCTCGCGCGCGACCTCCGTCGTCCCGTTCTTGACGAGGACGCCGTTGCGCGTCGAGTTGCCGTTCGTCGTGCCGCCGATGACCCAGTTGCCCTGCGAGTCGCCGACGTGCAGGAAGAACGCGTCCGAGAAGTCGCGGTCGTCCCAGACCTCCGTCACTTCCGCGAGCTGTCCGCGGACCTCACCGCCCGGGAAGCCGACCGTGTCGATGCTGACGTAGGTCAGACCGCCGAGGATGGAGGCCTCGTCGGCCTCGAGGTACGCGACGAACCCGTTCTTCGGCGTGCCCAGCGGCAGCGGGAAGAGCGCAGGAGCGTTGGCGCCCGCCGCAGCGAAGCCGTGGATGTCCGCGGCGGTTTCGGCGCTCGTGAGGCCGGTCGTCGTGACCGTGTAGTAGAGGACGTTCTCGAGCGTGTCGAGCGTGATCGTCGCCGTCCCCGTCGCGGTCGAGGCCGAGGGCGGCACGACCTGCGCCGCGTTCAGCGCGCCGGTCAGGACCCGGAAGCGACCGGGCGCGCCGAGGACGTTCGAGCCTTCGCTCGCGATCACGACGCCGTTGCGCACGACCCAGTCCTGCTCGGTGACGTCGTTGTTGCCGCGGGCGTACCAGTTGCCGCCGTGGTCCATGCTGACCTCGACGATGCCGGAGGCGTCGATCGGGTTCGCGAAGCTCGAGCCCGCGATGATCTGGTTCTCCTGCAGCACGACCGCGTTGTTGTAGGCGACGATCTGGTCGTCCGTGGTCGCGGCAAGCGTATCGCCCTTGAGCAGCACGTTGCCGCTGTTGTCGACCCACATGTCCTCGAAGTCGAAGTTGTCCCACGCGGCCATGCCGCCGCCGGCTTGCCCCGTCGGAATCGTGAGGCCGCGGCGCGCATTGAGCGTGTTCCCGATGACGTAGATGTCGTCGTCGTTCGTCGTGACGACGCCCGCGCCGTCGATCAGGTCGGCGGAGAACGCCACGTCCCCGTTGTTGAGCAAGGTGATCGAGTCGAGGTCGTCGTCGTACGTCGCGCCGGGGAGCACGCCGATCGCCAGGCTCTCCTGCGCGATGACGGTGTGGGTCGGACCCGCGGTGACCTTGACGACGTAGTCGTCGTTCGTCGTCGTGCTCGCCAGGTTGTTGAACACGGCGTACTCGCCGTTGTCGTTGAGGCCGATCCGCACGTCGAAGAGGCCGTACGTGCCGCCGGCGAAGAAGGGTGTCGGCTGGCCTTCGCGCTCGACGACGGTGCCGTCGACGAGGACGACCTGGTCCTCCGTCGTGGCGAGGTTCGTGTCCGCGAGGATCGCCCAGTGCAGGCCGTTGCGACTGACCCACGGGCGGTCGAAGCACGCGCCGACCGAAGCGCCGGCGAACTTCGCTCCCGCGAGCCCCGGGACGTCGGACGTCGTGCTCGTCGCGACATTCGAGAAGAGGACCTGGACCGAGCCGCCGCTCAGCGCGGCGATCGTCGGTCCGACGAGTTGCGGGCCGTGAGCGGGCGCCTGGGCCGCCGGCGCGGCCGCGGGGTCCGCGTCCTGCGCGCCGACGCGTGCGACGGGCGCGAGGAGCATGGGAAGGAGGAACAGAGAAACGCGCTTCATGGTGAACTCCGATGGCGAGGGGTCTCTCGAGGGCGGAGCGGGCTTCCGGTGAACGCGAGCCAGGGCGCGCGAGCCCGCTCCCGCTCGTCATCGTAACCGCAACCCCGTGGAGCAGGGGCCAAGCCTCTCGCGGCTCGCGCGTGCTCCGTACGAGTTCGAACCGTGGCGCAGGTGCCGCTCCGCACGCACGCGCCGGCGGCTTTGCAGTCCCCTGACCGGACCCTCGCACCGGCGCGTCGCTCGCGCGCGCGTCATCGCCCCGGGAAGAGGAAGTCGCTCTCCTGCGACCAGGCGCTGAAGCGGTACAGCGGCACGAGCGCCTCGAGCGCCGCGACCGCGCGCTCGGGGAACTTGGGGTCGAGGACCTCGCCGCGCGCTCCCTGCGGCGCCGCGATGCGCTGCTCGACGACGAGCGCGTGCTCGGCGGGCACGTAGAACTTGACGTACTCCTCGAGCTTCTCGCGCGTGAGCTTCCCGCAGATCCACTCACCCTTCCAGTCGTGCAGGCGCAGGCGAAAGCCGGGCACAGCGTTGAGGAGCGCGAGCCAGAGCGCGAGCCCCTCCTTCGTCACGCGGTTCTTCAAGTTCTGTCCGTCGTACCAGGCATCCGCGTGGATGCGCAGGCTGAGCTCGACGGCGTCGTGCTCGAGCGCGACGCAGAGGTACGCGTTCTTGTACGCGTGGTCCAAGTCCTTCGCGAGGTCGGAGCCGAGCACCTGCTTGAGCCGCGTCTTTTCCTTCTTCGCGCGGCACGCGTACGCCCACATGCGCTTCACCTGGTTGTGATTGAACGCGTGCGGGTTGTGGAGGCTCGTGCGCACGTCGAACTCGACGCCGGCGGCCTTCGCGCGCGAGGCGAACACCTTCGCGAGCGAGAGCAGCTTGCGCCGCAGCTCGAGGCGCCGGTCGTTGTACTGCGGGTCGCGCGCGAGCGCGGGCGCGAGGACGTGGAAGTCGCCGTCGACGAAGGGCACGAGCTCGGCGGCGGCCTTCGGCTCGGGCTCCGGGCGGGATGCGGTCGTCATGAGGGGCGCCAGTGTGCGCGATCGCTCGCGACGGATCGAGACCGCGGAGGGCCGGCCTGCGGGACGGGACGCGCGTTTCGACGCGAGCGCCGGTGAGACCGGAGCGGCCGGCGTGTCGGTGCGGTGCGCGCTCGATGCGTCCGGAGCATCGGCGAGCCACGGACGCGTCGAGACGGCGCCCACGATCTCCGTTGGACGAAACTTCCGAGCGGCGGAGCGCTACCTGGAAAGGAAAGCCAGGACGCCTCCAGACCATCGCGCGCACGGACGATCCTCTCCATAATGGTCGCGCCGCGCTCGTAGCTCGGTGCGTCCGTCCCCATGCAGTTCGCGCACTTCACGTTCGACCCCGAGACCGACCGTCTCGGGGAGGGTCCCTTGTCGGAGGTCTACAAGGCCGTCGACGAGCAATTGGGCCGCACGGTCGCGCTCAAGATCCTGCGTGCGCACGCGGAGATCGACCCGCAGGCGGACCACCGCTTCCTGCGCGAGGCGAAGCACACGTCGAACCTGCAGCACAAGAACATCGCGACGATCTACCAGTACGGCAAGGCCGAGGGCACGTCGTTCATCGCGATGGAGTACCTGCAGGGCCGCACGCTGGACAAGATCATCAAGGACCAGCAGCAGGCCGGGCGAGGGCCGACGCTCGGCCTCGAAGAGTGCGTCCGGATCCTGCGCGAGGTCGCGGAAGCGCTCGAGTACGTGCACCGCCACGGCCTCGTCCACCGCGACTTGAAGCCGGGCAACGTGATGGTGCTCGACGACGGCTCCGTGAAGCTGCTCGACTTCGGCATCGCGCGTGCGAAGGACGAAGCGAGCATCACGCAGCACGGCATGCTCGTCGGCACCGTGCTCTACATGTCGCCGGAGCAGGTGCGCGGCGACGAGCTCGACGTGCGCTCGGACGTCTTCGCCTTCGGCGCCGTCGCGTACCACGTGACGACGGGCCAACTCCCCTTCCCGGGCAAGAGCTTCCCCGAGGTCTGCATGGCGATCCTCGACGGAAACGTGAAGCGGCCGGCGCTCGTCCGCCCCGGGTTCCCGGCCGTGCTCGAGCAGTTGATCCTGCGCTGCCTCGCTCCGGATCCGGCGCAGCGCTTCCCCGACGCGGGCGCCGTGCACGGCGCGCTGCTCGCGCTCGAGGGCGGCGCCGCCGCGGCGAACGGCAAGTCCCCGGCGGCCACCATCAGCGGGACGATCGTGCTCGTGCCCGTGCGCTGCTCGGGACCGACGCCCGACAGCTGCAATGAACTCGCGGGCTCGCTGCGCAAGGACCTCGTCAGCGAGCTCAAGCGCATGAAGAACCTGCAGGTCGTCGCGCTCGACGACGTGCGGCTGCCTGACGCGCTCGACTACGACTGGATCCTCTACACCGATCTGTGGGTGGAGAACGGCCAGGGCCGCATCGAGCTTCGCCTCGAGTGCTTCGACCGCGGCCGCGGCCCGCGCGCGCCGCGCGAGACGCTGCTCGACCGCACCGAGTTCCACGACAAGGACGAGTGGGCGCTCCAGGACGGCCTCGTCACCGGCGCGGTCCGCGTGCTCAGGAAGCGCCTGGCCGAGGCCGCCTCACGGCCCGCCGCGTCCGTCGCGCGCAAGGTGGACGAAGCGATCGCGCTCGCGCGTCAGGCGCACGAGGTCCTCCATCGCGGGATGACGAAGCAACTCCTCGCGTCGACGACCATGTTCCGGCGCGCGACGGAGCTCGATCCGTACTGCGCGATCGCCCACGCGGGCCTCGCCGAAGCGCTCGTGCGCAAGTACCTGTACTGGGACGGCGACACGACGTTCCTCGAAGAAGCGCGCGAGGAGGCGAACCGCGCGCTCGCGCTCGACGCGAACTGCGCCGAGGCGCACACCGCGCTCGGCTTCTCCTTCCACCTTTCGGGCCACACGATGGACGCGCAGCGCGAGTACCGCCGTGCGATGCAGCTCGACAACCGTGAATGGCTCGCGCACCGGCTGCTCGGCGCGATCTACGCGCGCGCAGGCAACTTCAAGGAAGCCTCGCCGCTCCTGCGCCGCGCGATCGCGCTCAAGCCGTCGCACATCGGCAGCTACGACCACCTCTACAACGTGCTCCGCCGTCTCGATCGGTACGAGGAGTCGCTCGAGATCGCCGACCAGGGCATCGCGGCGGCGCGGACGCACCTCGCGCAGGTGCCGGACAACCAGGAAGCGCGCCTGCACATGGCGATGCTCCAGGCCCGGCTCGAGCTCGACGACGACGCGCGCGCGACCGTGCAGCGCGCGCGCGAGGTCGCGCCGAAGGACGGCTACACCGCGTTCCACTGCGCTTGCGTGCACGCGATCCTCGGCGACCTCGCCGAGGCGATCGAAGCGCTGACGGCCGCCCAGGCGCGCCGCTATCACATCCAGGCCGAGCTGCAGCGGAACACGGACCTCGACGTGCTGCGCGCCGTGCCGGAGTTCCAAGCGCTCGTCGGCTGAGCCGCCCCGTCCCGGAAAACTCGGCCAGCGCGGCCCTTCCCCCGGCATCGCCTCACCTGGCAATCGCGTCCCGACCGACGCCGGTTCCGCCCCCTTGGGCTGCGCCCCGCGCCCCCCGTCGCAGGATTCCTACGCCGCCGACACCCCGCGAGCCCCCACCCCGCGCTCCGAACGCACCGACGGCGCATGCGGCAGCGTGAAGTAGAAGCACGCGCCGCCCGTCGGCTGAGCCTCGGCCCAGATCTGTCCGCCATGGCGCTCCACGACCCGGCGCGCGATCGCGAGCCCGAGGCCGGTGCCGTCGAACTCCTCGCGCGCGTGAAGCCGCTGGAACAAGAGAAAGAGCTTCCCCGCCTGCTCCGTGTCGAACCCGACGCCGTTGTCGCGCACGAAGTACGCCACCTGGTCGCCGCGCCGTTCCGCGCCGACGACGATCCGCGCGAGCTCGCGCGGACGCGTGAACTTGATCGCGTTCGAGATCAGGTTCGAGAACACGAGGGACAGGAGCGCTGAGTCGGCCCGGCACGGCGGGAGCTCGCGCACCTCGAACTCGACCCGCCGCCCGCGCGTCTCGTCCGCGAAGTCGTCGATCGCGTCGCGCACGATGCGCGCGAGGTCGACCGACTCGATCCGCAGCTCCTGGTTGCTGATGCCGGAGAAGGCGAGCAGGTCCTCGATGAGTCGGAACAGTCGCTCGACGTTGTAGCGTAGACGCTCGAGCATCTCGCGCCCCTGGGCGTCGAGCTCGGTGCCCTTCTTCTGGCTCAGGAGGTCCGCGAACCCCGCGATCGACCGCAAGGGCGCGCGCACGTCGTGCGCCATCGCGTAGGAGAAGGAGGCCATCTCCGCGTTGACCGCTTCGAGCTCCTGCGTGCGCTCGCGGACGCGGCGCTCGAGCGTCGCGTACGACCGCTCGAGCTCGTTCGTCATGCGATTGAAAGCCGCGGAGAGCTCACCGAGCTCGTCGCGCCGGTCCGTGACCACGCGCACGGTGAGATCGCCGGCCGAGACTCGATTCGCAGCTCGGGCGAGCTCGCGGATCGGGAGGGCGAAGTGCTGCGCGAGGAGCAAAGAGGCGAGGATCCCGGCCGTGAGGACCGCCCCGAGGATCCACAAGGACCCGACGCGGAGTCGATCGAGCGCGCCGAACGCGTCGACCTCCCGTGCGTGGACGACGAGGCCCCACCCGAACGCGCCGATCGGTTCGTGGACGGCAAGGAGCGCCTCGCCTTGCGCGTCGACCACGCGGTCGAAGCCGCTCGCTCCGCGCACCGCCTGAAGCGCGCACGCCTGGAGCGCCGGCTCGCCGCCGAGCGGTTCCGGAGCTGCGAGCAGCGTCGGGCGCGGGTAGCCGCACGCATCGACGCCGACGCGGAGGGCCGACTCGAGGTCGACGAGCGCACAGACGCCGCCCGGGAGGCCGTGGAACGGAGCCTGCAGGAGCGCGACCCGTCCGGTCCGGCCCTGGAACGCGCGTACGGGCACCGCATCGAGCGCGGGCGGCCCGAGCTCATCGACGCGCAGTCCGATCCAGTCGGCGTCCGTCGATGCGAGCACCTGGCCGGAACCGTCCGCGACGCCGATCGCGACGAAGCCTCCGCCGTGGGAGAGCGCGGCGGCGAGCGGCGCCCAGAGTCCCCGACGCACGTCGAGCGCATCGAGGGTGCCGCGCTCGAGCGCCGTCATCGGCACCGTGAGCACGCGATCCTGGGCGAGCCCGGCGAGGGCGCTCTGCGCGACGCGGACGCTGCGTTCCAGCTCGAGGGCCTGTTCGTGGGCGCGCGCCTGGAACTCACGCTCGATCTGAGCGGTGCCCTCGGCGCGCACGTGACCGTACCCGATGCCGACGGCGAGCGCGGCGCTCGATGTGACGAGCGCCAGCACGACGAGCCCCAATTTGAGCCTCATCGACCAGCCCGAGCGGATGCGCTGGACTCCCGTGGTCATCGTCTCCCCTGGGATGGGAATATCCAACCCACGGGTCGGGTGCAAGGCACTCGCGCGCGTCCGCACCCGGAGTTCGCGGGCGCGCGGCGGGCTCACGCGCTCTTCACGCCGCCTTCGTTCAGCTGTCGCCTCGCCTTTCCGAGCGCCACCGGACAGACCGCTGTCCCGGACCAAGCCCGGTTCGAGGCGCCGCAATCGGCCCACGCTTGCGCCTCCGCGGCCCGCTCCGGAAGCTCGAGGGGACATGGATCGCACGTTCATCGCGCTCGACACGGAGACCGCCACGCTCGGCGGCGCCCCCCACCTGCTCGAACTCGGCGCGGTGCGCGTCGAGCACGGGGACGCGGTCGACCGCTTCGAGTCGCTGGTCCGCCCCGACGTCCCGGTCGACCCCGGCGCGACCGAGATCCACGGGATCGGCACGGACGACGTCCGCGATTCCCCGCCCGCGGCGGAGGTGCTGGAGCGCTTCACGGCCTGGGCGGGCGAAGACCTCCTCGTGGCGCACAACGCGAGCTTCGACGCACGCGTCCTCGGCTTCGAGTACCGCCGCGCGGGCCTCGTGCCGCCGCCGGGGCCGTTCCTCGACACGCTCAAGCTCGCCCGGCGCTACCTCCCCGACGCGCCCGACCACCGGCTGGAGACGCTCTGCCAGTGGCTCGACCTCGACGGCGACGTGCACCACCGGGCCCTCGCGGACGCGGTGGCGTGCTGGCAGGTGCTCGAGGAGTGCGCGCGGCGCTCCGGCGAGTCGTCCACGGCGCTGCTGACGCGCTGCGGCGCGCCGCTCTCGATCGCGTCCGCGGGTCCGCGCGTGCCGCGCCTGGCACCCCGCCTGAGGCCGCTCGAGCACGCGTGCGACGACCGCTCGCGCGTGACGCTCGCCTACGGCGACGACGAGGGCACGTTCGAGCTCCCCGTGGCGCCGCGCCTGCTCTTCACGATGCAGGACCGCGGGTACCTCGAGGCCGAGTGCCTGAAGACGGGGATCCTGAAGACCTATCGCCTCGACAAGGTGCGCCGCGTGGTCCCCCGCGGCGGGTGAGGCGCGACCAGAAATCCGGGGCCCGTGACCGGAGTTCCGAAGCCGTGCGCGAGGCCGGTCGAAGGCGCTCGAGCCCGCGCTCGAAGCCCGCTCCGGCGCGCGTGGGGGCGCTTTCGAGGCCCCGTCGAGCGCACGCGGACCACGCGCCCCCCGCGCGGCGAGCGCCCGGCGTCAGGACGCCCCCGTTGTCGGATCGGAGCTCCCTCCCTATTCTATTTCGCCCTCGAAACGGCCCGGCAGGCCTCCGACGGGACTGCCTTCCTCCGTTTTCCGACCTCCAGCCCGCCTCCAGATCCTCATGAAGACCAAGAAGCCGATCCGCAACATCGCCATCGTGGCCCACGTCGACCACGGCAAGACCACGTTGGTCGACGCGATGTTCCGCTTCGCGGGCACGTTCCGCGCGAACCAGCAGGTGCAGGAGCGCGCGATGGACTCCGACGCGCAGGAGCGCGAGCGCGGCATCACGATCCTCGCGAAGAACACCGCGATCGACTACCACGGCACGCGCATCAACATCGTCGACACGCCGGGCCACGCCGACTTCGGCGGCCAGGTCGAGCGCACGCTCCGCATGGCGGACGCGGTGCTGCTGCTCGTCGACGCGGCCGAAGGCGCCATGCCGCAGACGCGCTTCGTGCTCAAGAAGGCGTTCGAGAACGGGCTCAAGGCGCTGGTCATGATCAACAAGATCGACCGGCCCGACGCGCGCTCCTCCGAGGTCCTCAACATGGTCTTCGACCTGTTCGTGGAGCTCGGCGCGAAGGACGACCAGCTCGACTTCCCGGTCGTGTACGGCTCCGGCCGCGACGGCTACGCGATGGACGAGCTGGACGACGAGCCGACGGACCTCGAGCCGCTCTTCCGCATGATCCTGGACCACGCGCCGCACCCCCCGCAGGACAACGACGCGCCGCTCCAGTTCCAGGCGGCGACGCTCGACCACGACGACTTCCTCGGTCGCATCGCGATCGGGCGCGTCGTGCGCGGCACGATCAAGAACGGCGGGCGCTACGCCGTGTGCCAGCCCGGCCGCGAGAAGCCCCTGACGGTGCCCGTGAAGGGCCTGTTCCGCTACGAGGGCCTTGCGCGCGTCGCCGCCGAGGAAGTGCGCGCCGGCGACATCGCCGTCGTGGCCGGCATCGACGAGATCACGATCGGGGACACGCTCTGCCCGCCCGAACAGCAGGAGCCGTTGAAGTCGCTCAAGCTCGACGAGCCGACGATCTCGATGGAGTTCTTCGTGTCGAACTCGCCCTTCGCCGGCAAGGAAGGCCAGTTCGTCACGAGCCGTCAGGTCCTCGCGCGCCTCGAGCGCGCGCAGCTGCGCGACGTCGCGCTCGTCCTGTCGAACCCCGAGGCCAACGACGGCTTCGAGGTGAAGGGCCGCGGCGTCATGCACCTCGGCGTGTTGATCGAGAACATGCGCCGCGAGGGCTACGAGTTCTGCGTCGGCAAGCCGCGCGTGATCTTGAAGCAGGTCGACGGAACGCGCTGCGAGCCGTTCGAGCGCACGGTCGTCGACGTGCCGACGGAGCACGCGGGCAAGGTCATCGAGTACTTCGGCAAGCGCCGCGGCGAGATGACGCACATGCAGCCGATCCAGAACACGACGCGCCTCGAGTTCCTCGTGCCGTCGCGCGGCTTGATCGGCGCGCGCACGGCGCTGATGACGCTGACGCAGGGCATGGCGATCCTGTCGCACGTGTTCGAGGAATGGCGCGCCGACGGCGGCGCGATCCCCGCGCGCCAGAACGGCGTGCTCGTCTCCGACCGCGCGGGTGACTCGGTGCCCTACGGGATGTTCGGCCTCGACGACCGCGGCACGTGGTTCATCCCGCCGGGCGTGCCCGTCTACGAGGGCATGATCGTGGGCGAGAACAACAAGGACAACGACCTGTGGGTCAACGTCTGCCGCGAGAAGAAGCTCACGAACATCCGCTCGGCCGGCAAGGACGAGAACGTGCGCTTGGCACCGCCGCACATCATGTCGCTCGAGGAGAGCCTCGAGTACGTCGAGGACGACGAGCTCCTCGAGGTCACGCCGAAGGCGCTCCGTCTGCGCAAGCGCATCCTCTCGCAGGTCGAGCAGAAGAAGTACAACCGCAAGGAAGCGAAGCAGGCGCAGAGCACCTGAGCGCGCTCTTCTGGTCGTGAACAAACCGCGCCGGCGCGTCTCGAACGCGCCGGCGCGGTCGTTTCAGGGGTGCGCGCCGCTCGGTGGGCGCGCCGCGTGTTGCCCTCGCCATCCTCGGCGCGCGGACCCGGAACATCGGGTCATTGCCAGAGCACGTCGATCCCGTTCGTCGCGTTGAACGTCGGCGGACTGCACCAGTCGGCGCGCGCGTTGCGGTAGATCGCCTGGTAGTAGCGCCGCGTCCCGGCGGCCGGGAACGTGACGCCCGCGATCGGAGGGTCGCCCGCGCGCGGATAGCGCGCATGGCCCGCGCTCGCGAGCTGCTCTCCGAAGCGCAGCAGGTTGCCGCCGATGCACGTGACGCCGTCGCCGAAAGGCTGCGACGGCACGAGCGCGTCCCCTTCGAGGAAGATCGTCAGCACGTCGGGCACGCCGTCGACGACGAGCAGCAGGTGATCGTCCTCGTCGGCCCATCGCGGTCGGCCATAGCCGGCGATGCGCGCTCCGCCGCGGAAGAGCGAGTTCGGACAGCCGCTCGCCGGCGCGTGCGGCCGGCGCGGCAGCACGTACGGCGGCAGACACGGACAGTCGATCACGCCGCCCTCGCCCGGCACGCAGAAGATCGCGCTGCCCGGCGGCAGCGGGTTCACGCCGACGTGGACCGTGCTGCCCGGCGTCACGGTCGCGGCGAGACCGAGCGGGACGGTGAACTGATCGGGGTAGAGCCACAGCGCGGCGTCGGGGTTGAAGCCCGGCCAGCTCGCGCTGCGCTCGATCAGGACGAAGTCGTCGATCGTCTGGTCGACGTCGACGAAGCCGAGGAGCTCGCCGTACAGCATCCCGTGGGACGCCGTCGCCGTGACGACGATCTCGCGATCGGAGAGATCGATCTCCATGTAGCCGTTGAGCCCGAACCCGGTGATCTCGACGCCCGGACCGACGACCACGGTCCGCGAGAACGACTGGAACGTGGTCGGCGAGACCTGGATCCGGTTGTTCACCTGGACGGTGTGGCCCTCGAGCAGCGGAACCTGCGCGAAGGAAAGCGAGCCGAGGAGCGCGAAGCACGTGGTTGTGAGGAACGGGCGCACGAAACACCTCCCGGCCAAGTGGCCGCACGCCATCGTCGTCCGCCGTGGGTGGACGAGCATGGACCGCTGAGCGCAGGATCGTTCGAACGAGTCCGAGGGTTGCACCCGCCGAAGAGCGTGCTCCGCACGCGAGCCTCCGTGCGCACGACGCTCTACGTTCTGCGCTACTCTGCGGGCCCGTCGGATCCGAGAGCGAGAGCGCGCTCGATCGGATTCTTCCTCACGACGACCAGGATCCCCATGCAAACCCGCACCGACGAGATCGCCGACGGCGTATTCCGCATCTCGACCTTCGTCCCCGAGATCGGGCCGACCGGCTTCACGTTCAACCAGTTCCTGCTGCGCGCGAACGAGCCCCTGCTCTTCCACACCGGACCGCGCGGGATGTTCCCGCTCGTGTCGAGCGCCGTCGCGCGCGTCGTGCCGATCGAGTCCTTGCGCTGGATCGCGTTCGGGCACGTCGAGTCCGACGAGTGCGGCTCGATGAACGAGTGGCTCGCCGCCGCGCCGCGAGCGCAGGTGGCGCACGGCGCGACGGGCGTGATGGTGTCGCTGAACGACCTCGCCGATCGTCCGCCGCGCGCGCTCGCCGACGGCGAGGTGCTCGACCTCGGCGGGAAGCGCGTGCGACACATCGACACGCCGCACGTGCCGCACTGCTGGGAGGCGCGCGTGCTCTACGACGAGACGACGAAGACGCTCTTATGCGGCGACCTCTTCACGCACCTCGGGAACGGCCCCGCGCTGACGAAGGAAGACATCGTCGGCCCGGCGCGCGAGGCGGAGGCGATGTTCCGCTCGAGCGCGATCACGCCGTCGACCGCGCCGACGATCCGCGCGCTGGCGAAGCTCGCGCCGGAGCGCCTCGCGCTGATGCACGGGAGCTCGTTCGAGGGCGACTGCGCGAAGGCGCTGCGCGAGCTCGCGGACGCGTACGACGGGTGGTTGAAGGGCGGGTGAGTGGTGCGCGGGTCGGCGAGCGGCGACGAATCGTCTCGCCGCTCGTCGACCGAGAGCGCTGCGCGTGAAGAGCCTCGAGACGCCGGTCGAAGTCCGTCACCGAACTCGAACGCCGAGGTAGGATCTATCCGTGTTCCCGCGCCGCGAATCGACCTCGATTCGACTGCTCGCCGTCCTCGCCTCGGGCGCGCTCGCGCTCCTCGCGTGGATGATCGCGAGCTCGATCCCGCTGCGTGAACGGCCGGGTGAAGCGCACGCGATCCCCGTGCGCGCCTCGCTCGCACTTGAGGCGCCGCTCGAAGCCGAGGCTCTGGACGCGAGTGCTTCCGCTGACGAATGCTGGCAGCGCTTCCACGTCGCTGTGAACGTGTCCGTTCAGCCCGCGCTTCTCGACGAAGCCGACCGCGCATGCGTCCTACCGGTCGAAGCCGACCCCGACATCTGGTGCGGCAACGCCGAGCGGCCATTCGGCCGCTTCGACGTGCGTGACGACGGCATGCTCGTGCTCACGCACGGCAACGGCGACGCCTTCATGAGCTCCAGCGTCGAACTTCGCTTGAAGCGCTCCGAAGTCGGAGACTGGTCGTGCGAGGCGGTCGCGCTCGACTCGACGGACACGCTCTGCGAACAGAAGCTCGGGCCCAGGTTCTGGAAGAACATGACCGGCCGCGTGGAGCTCGGCTACGCGGAGTGGAAGCCCGGCGCGCACGTGTTCGTGCACTACGAGCTCCGCCGACCCGGCAACGGCGATTCGAACGTGCGCACCGGACTCGTGCGCATCCTCGCCCCGTGAGGTTCCCGGATCGGCGAGTCTTCACTCGAGGAGACCGCGTTCGCTTCGACTCGCGGGGCCTCAGGTGGATCGATCACGACGGCCGTCGCGTCTCCGTGGAGGCGCGGCTCAGGCTCACCCACGGGCCCCTTCGCGCGTCCATTCGGGTGCACGCCGAAAGCAGGACGAGCATGAAGGTCACTGCGACCTCGATCCGTGGGCCCGAAACCCGCGTTCATGAACCTGGCCGTGCCTACGCCTGGACCCAGCTCGCCGTGGGCGCACGACTGCAGCAACTACTAATTCTCCCGAGATTAGTAGTTCCTCATGAACGTCCTGGGCGCGGCCGATGACCTCGTTGTGCTCCCGGAGCCCGCGAACTCCTACCGCTGCGCCTCACCACGACCATCCCACTTCGGTAACTCGCTCAGCGCCGCCCGCGCCTCCGCGCTCACCGGCACGCCCCACCGCTCGAAGAACGGGCCGAGGTCCCTCCCGACCGCGCGCGAGAAGCGCGTCATCCACTGGTCGCGCTTCCCCATCTCCGATTTCGGCCGCTCGGCCTTCGCGAGCGCGCGCTCCTCGACGAACACCTGCGTGAACGGCTTCCAGCCGAACGCCTCGCGCAGCTCGACGTACATCCCGAGCGCGAGGAACGGGTCGTAGCACCACTGCGCGTACGACGCGCCCTTCGCGAGGTAGTCCGCGGTCCGCTTTGCGCGCGTCTTCAGCGCGTCGTGGCCTTCGGACCAGTCCTTCCGCTCGCAGAGCACGTCGAGCGCGTACAGCACGAACACGTTGTTCGTCACCTCGCCCGTGCCCTCGAACGTCCACGTGTCTTCCTGGTGGTTGTGCCCGAGCTCGTGGAGCAGGCCCCACGGTCCTTGCTTCATCTTCGCGAGGCTCGTCATGTCCGGCACCGCGTCGAGGAACGTCATGATCGGATAGCCCGAGTGCATGTAGCCCGCGCTGATCATCACGTCGGGCACGTAGCGCTCGGCGCTCTCGCGCTCGTGCGGGAGCCCCGCGAAGTCCGCGTACGCGTCGAGGATCTGGTCCCACCACTCCATCAACGCCTGCGGGTCGTCGAGCGCGCGGATCGCCTCCGACGGCACCGCGAGCACGACCTTCGACGTCGCGAGCTCGGCCCACGGCGCGGGACGAGTGCGCAACGACCGCTTCCACTCCTCGTTCGTCGTCGCGCCGAGCACGAAGAGCGGCGCTTCGACCGCTCCTTCGATCGTGACGCGGACGTGGGAGCCGTCGTCGCCGCCCGCCGTCGTGCCGGACTTCGGCTTCGCATCACGCTCCGCCTTCGCGCCCTTCTTCGCCTTCGCACGCGGCACGACGAGCTCGACGAGGCCTCCGAACGGGCTCGCGATCGTCGTCGTCGCGTGCTCGAGCTTCCACGCGCGCGAGATCTCGGGCATGCGCGGCCACGGCTTGTCCCAGATCGAGTCGGTGTGCACGCCGATGCGCACCTCGAGGCCGAGCTCGAGTGCCTTCTCCGGCACGGTCACGGTCACGCGCTCGCCCGGCGCCGCGTAGAGTCCCGTCGCGTGCCAGCGCGGCACCGCGAGGTCGAGCTCGACCTCCTTCTTCATGCGCGGCGCGTCCTTCGGCACGCTGCCCGGGAACGCGGCCGCGGACGGATGCGCGACCGTCGTCTCCACGGGCACGTGCGCGAGCTCGACCGCGTCGAACGCGAGCGCCACGCGCAAGCGCAGGTCGTCCGGCTCGACCGGCTTCTCCGGCGTCGGCATGCGCACGGCGCCGGGCGCGCGCGCGAGCTCGACGAGCTTCGGCCGCAGGAGCGCGTCGTCCGGCGGGAGCACGCGCAAGGTCTCCATCAGGACGTCGAGCGCCTGGCGCCGCGCCTTCTTGTCGAGCTTCACGTCGCGACTCGCGCGTTTCGCTTCGTCGCCGGCGTGCTTCGCCTCGTCACTCGCGCGCTTCGCGTCCTCGCCCTCGCGCTTCCCTTCGTCACCCGCGTGCTTCGCGCCCTCCCGCGCGAGCGCCGCGAACGCGCGGCCCGCGTGCGCGAGCTCCGCCGGCGCGCCGAGCTCGAAGCGCTTCCCTGCGCCGGGCGCGCACATGCCGTCGGCGAACGCGAGCCCGGCCTCGGCGACGATGCGATTCACCTCGTTCGTCACGAGCTCGCGCCCCGTCACCTGCATCCAGCCCCAGCCGGGCTTGCCCGACAGCAGCGCGCCGCCGCCGCGCACGAACGCGCGCAAGGCGTCGATCTCCGCGTCCGTGAAGTCGGAGCGTGTCGCGAGCACCGCGTCGACGTTCGCAAGCTGCGTCGTCCACTCCGCCGTCGCGCGCACGCACGCGAAGCGCGGCCCGTCGAGCACGCCGGCGAGCCCCGCGTCCCACACGAGCAGCTTCCGCGGCGCGCCTCCGGCCTCGGGACGCTCGCGCGCGGCCCACTCGATCAAGCGCTCGACCAGCGTCTTCGTCGGCGCGTCCGCGAGCACGTCCTTGGACAGGTACTCGTGCCCGAACAGCACGACGCGCCCCTTCCCCATCGGCCCCGCGCCGACGAGCGGCACGCGCGTCCCGCCACCGCCGTTCCCGTCGACGACGACGAACGCTTGCTCGCCCCACACCGCGATCGAGCCCGGGCTACCGTTCGTGCGGATCGATTCCACGCCGCGCATGAGCTCGGCGCGCTCGTCGGACGCCGGCGCTTCGTGCGCGATGGAGGGGCTCACCGTGAGGGCAGCGCGGGTCGAGCTGAGTGCGGGCGCCGGCGGCGCGAGGAGCGCGAGAAGGAAGAGGGTGCGTGCGTGCATCGTCGCGGAGGTCCTGATTCGGTTCGCGCGCAGCGTACCGCCGCGCGCCGCGCCCGCCACGCACGAGATCCGCGCCGCGCCTCCACTCCGGGGTATGGACACGTCGCACCGCGCAGCCTCTGATGCACGCGTGCCGAGCCCCAGCCCCTTCCCCGCGTACCGGCGCCTCGCCCTCCCGGCGCTCGTCGTCTTCGGCGTCGTGCTCGTCGGCGCGTCCGGCTACCACGTGCTCGGCGCGGGCCGTTGGTCGTGGGGCGACTGTCTCTACATGACGGTCATCACGCTCGCGACCGTCGGCTACAGCGAGGTCCTCGACGGGCTCGCCACCGTCGACTTCGGGCGCGCGTGGACCGTGCTCCTGATCCTCCTCGGCTCGGGCTCCCTGCTCTACTTCCTGTCCACGGCGACGGCGATGCTCGTCGAGGGCGACCTCGGCGGTTTCCTCGAGAGGCGGCGCATGCAACGTGAGATCGACGCATTGAACGGCCACGTGATCGTGTGCGGGGCCGGCACGACGGGCATTCACGTCCTCGAAGAGCTCACACGCAGCAAGACGCCCTTCGTCGTGATCGACATCGACGCGGCGCGCCTCGAGCGACTCACGCGCGACGAGTTCCCCGACCTGCACTACCTCGTCGGCGACGCGGCGGAGGACGCCGTGCTCGAGCGTGCGGGCATCGCGCGCGCGCGGCGTCGTGTCGGCGCTCAGCGACGATCGCAGCAACCTGTTCGTCACGGTGACGTCGCGCGCGCTCAACCCGAAGCTGCGCATCGTCGCGAAAGCGGTCGAGCACTCGACCGGGCCGAAGTTGCGCCGCGCGGGCGCGGACGCCGTCGTTTCGCCGAACCAGATCGGCGCCTTACGCCTCGTCGGCGAGATGGTCCGGCCGCGCGTCGTCAGCTTCCTCGACTCGACGCTGCAAGAGCGCGACGAGAGCCTGCGCGTCGAGGAGCTCGTCGTCGACGAACGCTCGCCGCTCGCCGGTCGCGCGCTCGGCGACACGCCGCTCGCGAGCGGGAAGGAGCTCAGCGTGATCGCGTTGCAGGAGCGCGGCGGGAAGTTCCGCCTCGCGCCGCCGCCCGACACGCGCCTCGAGCCCGGAACCGCGCTCATCGTGCTCGGCCACGCGGCGGAGCTGGCGCGCGTGCTGCGTCCGCTCGCCGCGAACGGGCCCAGCTGAAGCGCGCGAGGTCCTCGCGCCCCGGCGCGCCGAGGATCGGCACGAGCACGCGCTCGACCGTTCGAACGCGTGCTGGTCTCGAGCGCGCAGTTCCGGCCGAACGACGCGCTCGACGAGCGCGACGCCGAGTCGGAGTTCAACCCGCGGAGCGGGAGCCTAGGGCACGCGCCGCGCGTTCGCCGACGAACCCCGTTCGGTGTGCAGGTCCGGCTCGCCGCCGTCGGGCACGAGGAAGCGAGCCCAACCCGGGGTCGACGCCGCGGCGAGGCCGCGCTCCCCGCGCACGACGACCTCCGCTTCGACGCCGGGGAGCGCGCGGGCGAGCTCGATCGCGCGCGGCAGGCCGAGCACGCCGAACGCCGTCGCGAACGCGTCCGCGTCCGTCGCGTCGGGCGCGATCACCGTCGAGCGCGCGGCGTGCGTCAGCGCGCGGCCCGTGCGCGGGTCGACGACGTGCGAGTAGCGGACGCCGTCGAGCTCGACGAACTGCTCCGTGTCGCCCGACGTCGTCACGCCGCAGCGCGACAAGTAGAGCGTGCGCGCGGACTCGCCCTCGGCGCCCTCGACGCGCACGCGCCAGCCGCGCGCGCCCGGCGGCGGCGCGCCGAGCGCGACGTCGCCGCTGACGTCGACGAGCGCGCTCTCGTGGCCGAGCTCGACGAGCTTCGCGAGCGCGCGGTCGGCGCCGATCCCCTGTCCGATCGCGCCGAAGTCGAGGCGCATCCCGGGCTCCCACCCGTCGATCGAGCGCGTCGGAACGTCGATCGCGAGCTTCGACCAGCCGACGCGCACGCGCGCCGCGGCGAGCGCTCCCTCCTCCGGCAGCGCGTGCGTCGCGCGCGCGGCGCGCCACAACACGACGAGCGGTCCGACGGTGACGTCGAAGGCGCCGTCCGTGAGCACGGAAACGCGCTGCGCCCGCGCGAGCGCGTCGACGAAGCGCGAATCCCAGCCCTCCGTCCGCCGTTCACCGCGCCGCGCGAGCTCGGCGACCGCGCTGTCGTCGCGGTAGTCCGACAGCAGCGCGTCGACCCTGGCGAGCTCGTCGAACGCGGCGCGCGCGGCGGAGCGCGCTTCGGCCTCGTCGCGTGCGTAGAGCACGATGCGCGCCATGCAACCCATGTGGCGCTCGACGAACTCGTGCGGCGCGAGCGCGGCGTCGCGTTCGGCGATCGCGTGCGCGCTGTCAGGCTCGACCAACTCGTGCGGCGCGTGCGCGCAGTCGCGCGCGGTGATTGCGTGTCGTGCGAGGGCGGCCTCGCGCTCGACGGAACGGCACGCGGCGAGCGCGAGGAGCACGAGCCCGAGCGCGCGCGAAGGCACGCCCTAGCCCGCCCCGAGCGCCGCGCGCTCGCGCACGAGGAGCTCGGCAACCTGCGCCGCCTCGTCCATCGACGGCGACGTGCTCGTCTCGCCGCGCAGGACCGACGCGAGGAAGTGGCGCATCTCGCCCTGGTAGCCGTCGCCGTTCGTGATGTCGACCGGCGTCGTGATGCCGTTGCGGTGCAGGTGGAGCGGCTCCGCGCGCGCGGCGTCGTACTCCGCCGTGCCCTTCGCGAACACTGCGACGAAGCGCATGCGGAACGGGAAGCCGCTCGCGTGATCCCAGCCGCCCTCGGCGACGACGTGACGCGGGCCCTTCTGATAGCGGTAGAGCGTCGTCACGTGATCGAGGTCGCCCGTCGACGCGACCGAATCGGGCGCACCGAAGAGCCACTGCACCAAGTCCGCGTCGTGGATGTGCAGGTCGACGAGCGCGCCGCCCGAGCGCTTCGCGTCGCGGTAGAAGTGCGTCGCCCAGGCGGGCGGGCTCGCGAGGCGCTGGAACACGACGCTCTCGAGCGCGCCGAGCTCGCCGTCCTCGACGCGGGACTTGAGCCAGCTCCAGCCCGGCCAAAAACGCATGCACATCGCCGGCATCGCGATGCGGCCCGCCTTGCGCGCGGCGTCGGCGAGCTTCTTCACCGCGCGCGGATCGAGCGCGATCGGCTTCTCCACCAAGACGTGTTTCCCGGCCGCGAGCGCCGCGAGCGCGAGTTCGACGTGCGTGTCCGTGTGCGTGCAGATGCTGACGGAGTGCACGCTCGGGTCGGCGAGGAGCGCGCGCGCGTCCGTCGTGGTCTTCACCACCGACGGATCGAAGAGCGGCTCGCCCTCGCGCCCCGCCTGCAGGTTCCCGCCGCCCGGCGCGCGGCCGTCGAGGCGCTTCGCGTCCTGATCGGCGACGGCGACGAGGCGGCACGGCACGCCGGTCGCGCGCGCGTGCTCGAGCGCGCGCAGGTGCGTGCGGCCCATCAAGCCGAGCCCGATCACGGCGTGGCCGATCTCGGCCGGGACCGCCGTCGTCTCCGCGCGCGCGGGCTGCGCCGCTGCGGAGCGCACCGTGCTCGCGGGAGACCGAGCGCCCTTCGCGGACTTCGCGCCGCCAGTCGCTGCCACGCCGCGCGCGGGCTGCGCGCCCGCGGGAGCTTTCGGCGGCTTCGCACCGGCGGAGTTCGCTGCTCCGCGCGCGGGCTTCGAACCGCTGGTGGAGCGAGCGCCACCCGCCGACTTCGCGCGGCCGTTCCCGTCCCCCGCCGGCTTCTTCGCGCTCATCGCGCACCTCCGGTCGCGAGCCCGAGCTCGCGCTCGACGACCGCGAGTGCCGTGCGCACGTCGTGCACGCGCTCGTTGCCCGCCTCGCGCTCGATCATCAGATCGCATTCGTTCTTGGCGGCGCGCAGCGCGGCGAAGAAGCCCTTCCAGTCGACCGCGCCCGTGCCGACGGGCACCTCCGCGCCCCACGTGCCGGGCTTCGTCGTCGGCGTCGCGTCCTTCACGTGCGCCTGGAACACGCGCGGACCGAGCGCGCGCAGGGCCGCGACGGGCTCGCCCATGCCGTAGAGGATCAGGTTCGCGGGGTCGAAGTTGACGCCGACGTTCGGACGGTCGATCTCGGCGAGCACCTCGAGCAGCGTCTCCGCCTTCTCTTGGCCCGTCTCGAAGCCGACCTTCACGCCCGCCGCACCGAAGACGTCGGCGAGCTCGCGCAAGCGCGCGACGAGCTTCGTGCGCTCCGCGCCGCGCTCGTGCGGCAGGAAGCCCGCGTGGAACGTCACGAGCGTGATGCGCAGCTTGCGCGCGAGCTCCGCGTTGCCCTTCGCGGCCGCGAGGTTGTCCTTCCACGTCGCGTCGGGGCGCACTCCGCCCGTCTTCGCGATCGACTCGAGCGTCGAGTAGTCCTCGCCGTGCATGCCCATCATGCCCGAGCGCACTTCGATGCCCGCGTCGTGGAGCTCGTCGATCGCGTGCTCGGCCTTCCACGCGCCGCTCTTCGCGACGCGCAGCGGATCGAGGTGGAGCTGACAACAGTCGAGCCCCGCCGCCTGCAACTTGCCGATGAGGTCGGCCGGGGACTCGGGCTGCAGGGACCAGGAACAGACGCCGATGCGACGGGACATGCGGGAGCTCTCGTGAGGACGGACGCGCGTTGCCCTGGGCACCCGCGAGGGCGCACAGTCTAGAGGACGCGCGGCGACTGCCAAGGCGCCGCGGCCGGTCGCGCGACGCTGGTTTCATCGGCGCCGTCGGTCTTTCATTCGTGTCCGAGCGCTCCCCCCCGCTCCACGGGCTTCCGCGCGCTAGAGTGTCGCGCTCTCCCGCTCGCACAGGCCCCTCCACGAAACGCCCATGATCCGCCCGCTCTTCGCGCTCTCCGTCCTCACGACCCTCGCAGCCTGCAGCGGTCTCGACCTTTCGCCCGACGAGCAGCGCCAGCTGAACGCCGCGTTGGAGCGCAAGCGCGAGGGCGGCTGGGTCTCGCTCTTCGACGGTCAGACGCTCGACGGCTGGGTGACGAAGGGCGGCCGCTACGACGGCGACGCGCGCTGGACCGTCGAGGACGGAGCGATCACGGGACGCGTCAACGAGAAGGGCGAGGGCGGCCTGCTCTTCACCGCGAAGCCGTACACGGACTTCGAGGTAGAGCTCGACGTGCGCATGGACGAGCCGTTCGACAGCGGGATTTTCCTGCGCATGGCGCCGGCCGGGAAGGGCGCGCAGGTGACGCTCGACCTCTGTCCGAACGGCGAGCTCGGCGCGATCTACGCGGACGGGTTCCTCCAGCACAACGCGGAGGCGCGCAAGCTCTGGAAGTCCGGCGAGTGGAACCACGTGACCGTGAAGATCACGGGCTCCCCCTACCACATCGTGTCGACGATCAACGGCACGGCGCTCGTCGACTACCAGCAGCCCGCGGGCATGGAGGGCTTCGTGCCGACGGGCCTGCTCGGCCTGCAGGTGCACGGCAATCGAAACGACCCGCCGCAGAACAAGGTGCAGTTCAAGAACGTGCGCATCCTCGACCTCGCGCCGACGTCGAAGGAGCTCTTCACGAAGGACGCGGACGGTTTCGTCACGCCGACGTCGTGGGGCGTCGCGAACGGATGGAAGAAGCTCTTCGACGGCAGCTCGCTCGACGGATGGGAGCCGCTCGGCGCGAAGAGCGCGGATTCGGCCGGCTACGCCGCGAAGGACGGCGTGCTCGCGCTGCTCGCGAAGGGCGACAGCGAGACACTCGCGACGAAGGAGGACTTCGAGAACTTCGAGCTGCGCCTCGACTTCAAGATCAGCGCGATGGCGAACTCGGGCCTCTTCCTGCGCGCCGCGCGCGACGGCTCGAACCCCGCGTTCAGCGGCGCGGAAGTGCAGATCCTCGACGACTTCAACTGGGAGACGAAGACGAAGAGCACGTTGAAGCCGTGGCAGCACACGGGGAGCTTGTACGGCTCGATCGCGAGCGGCGAACCGGCCGTGATGCGCGCGCTCGGCGAGTGGAACACCTATGAGCTGCGCTACGTGGGTTCGTGGCTCACGACGAAGCTGAACGGGAAGGTGCTCTATTCGGCCGACACGGCCGCGCTGACGCCGGAGCAGGGCGAGCCGTTCGCGAAGCGCGCGAAGACGGGCTTCCTCGGCTTGCAGCGCCACGCGGGCGACGTGCAGGGCGAGGCCTACGCGTGGTTCCGCAACGTGTTCGTGCGCAAGTTGTGACGCCCGCGCGTCCACCGGCTACCGTGTGCCGACGATGAAGCCGAAGCCGCCGGGACGCTTGCCGCGCCAGATCCCGTTCATCATCGCCAACGAGGGTTGCGAGCGCTTCAGCTTCTACGGGATGCGCAACATCCTGACGACGTTCCTCGCGAGCACGTTCTTCGTCCACCTCACGACCGAGGAAGCGCAAAGTCAGGCCAAGGACATCTTCCACGTGTTCGTGGCGGGCGTGTACTTCTTCCCCCTGCTCGGCGGGTGGCTCGCGGACCGCTTCTTCGGCAAGTACCGCACGATCCTGTGGGTTTCGATCGTCTACTGCCTCGGCCATCTGTGCCTGGCGCTGTTCGAGCATTCGCCGCCCGGCTTCTACTTCGGTCTCTTCCTGATCGCGTTGGGCTCGGGCGGGATCAAGCCGCTGGTCTCGACCTTCATGGGGGACCAGTTCGACCAGTCGAACAAGCACCTCGCCAAGTTCGCGTTCGACGCGTTCTACTGGATCATCAACTTCGGGTCGTTCTTCGCGTCGCTCTTCATGCCGAAGCTGCTGCAGGGCTGGGGACCCTCGGCGTGGTGGGGTTGGCCCGCGGCCTCCGTCGCGTTCGCGATTCCCGGCGTGCTCATGCTGCTCGCCACGGTGTTCTTCTGGTGGGGCCGGCGCCGCTACGTCCTGATCCCGCCGGCGCCGCCCGACCCCAATTCGTTCACCGCCGTGGCGCGGACCGCCCTGACCGCGCGCGGGGGACTCACGCCCGGACTCGCGATCGTTCTCGCCGGCTTCGTGCTCGCCCTCGCGTCCGTCGCGGCGATTCCGCTCCTGGGCTGGAAGCTCGTCATCGGCCTCTGCCTCGCCTTCGTCCTCGCGCTCGCCGGTTTGTGCACGGGCGCGTGGATCCAACTCGAGGACGCACGCGGCCGACATCCCGACGCGGCCATCGACGGGGTGCGAGCGGTCCTGCGCGTGCTCGTGATCTTCGCCTTGGTGACGCCGTTCTGGTCCCTGTTCGACCAGAAGGCCTCGACCTGGGTCTTCCAAGCCGGAGCGATGGCCAAGCCGTCCTGGTTCGACCCGGCTCAGATGCAGGCGCTGAATCCGGCGCTCGTGATGTTGATCATCCCGTTCAACAATCTGGTCGTCTTCCCCTGGTTGCGACGCCGAGGGAGGGAGCCCAGCCAGCTCGCGCGTATGGCGTTCGGCATCACGCTCGCGGGACTCTCGTGGATCGCGGTCGGTGCGCTGCAGCTCTGGATCGACGGTGGTCACACGGTCTCGATCACGTGGCAGGTGCTCCCGTACGTCCTGCTGACGGCCGGCGAGGTGCTCGTGTCGGCGACGGGACTCGAGTTCGCGTACAGCCAGGCGCCCCAGGCGATGAAGGGCGCGATCATGAGCTTCTGGAGCCTGGCGGTGACCGTCGGCAACCTCTGGGTCCTGATCGTCAACGCCGCGGTGAAGAACGACGTGGTGAACGGCGTCATCGCCGACACGGGCCTCAGCGTGATCGCGTTCCAGATGTTCTTCTTCGCGGCCTTCGCCTTCGCCGCGGCCTTCGCGTTCCGTTTCGCGGCGCGGCGCTACCGCATGTCGGACAACTACCGCGCGGCCTGAGCTCGCGAAGGGCGCGCGATCACCGCTTGTGCTTGCGCCGATCGATGCCCATCGCGCGCAGCTTCGACTCGAGCGTCGTCGGCGGCACGCCCAGGAGCTCGGCCGCGCCGCCCTTGCCGCTGATCTTGCCGCTCGCGCGCTCGAGCGCGGCGGCGACGACGCGCTTTTCGAGCGCATGGAGCTCGGCGATCGTCGTCGGTAGCTCGCCGGACGTCGCCCCGAACCGCTTCGCCCCGGCGCCGACCGCCGCGCCGCGCTCCGTCGCCGCCGACGAAGCGCCGCCGAGGTCGGGGAAGCGCAGGCTCCCGCCGCGGGAGAGGATCACCGCGCGCTCGACGACGTGCTGCAGCTCGCGCACGTTGCCCGGCCAGTCGTACTGCTGGAGCTCGCGCGCTTGCGCCTGCGTCAAGCGCGGCTCGGACACCGCGAGCCGGCGCGCGGAACGCTTCACGAAGTGCTGCGCGAGCATGGGCACGTCCTCGCGCCGCGCGCGCAAGGGCGGCACCTCGATCGGGAACACGCTGAGCCGGTAGTAGAGGTCCGCGCGGAAGCGCCCGCGCGCGACCTCCTCCGCGAGGTCGCGGTTCGTCGCGGCGATCAGGCGCACGTCCGCCTTGCGCGTCCGCCCGTCGCCGACGCGCTCGAACGTGCCTTCCTGCAGGACGCGCAGGAGCTTGGGCTGGTGCGCGAGCGGGATCTCCCCCACCTCGTCGAGGAACAGCGTCCCGCCGTCCGCGAGCTCGAACCGGCCGACGCGGTCGCGCGCGGCGCCCGTGAACGCGCCGCGCACGTGCCCGAAGAACTCGCTCTCGAAGAGCTCGCCCGGCACCGCGCCGCAGTTCACCTTGATCAACGGGTGCCCGCGGCGCGCGCTGCGCTCGTGCACGGCGTGCGCGACGAGCTCCTTGCCGACGCCCGACTCGCCGAGCACGAGCACGCTCGCCTCCGTCGGCGCGACCATCTCGATCTGGCGCAGGACCTTGCCGAGCGCCGGCGAGCCGCCGAGCAGGTCGCCGAAGGACGACGCGACCTCCTCGCGCAGGTAGTCGTTCTCGAGCTCGAGCTTGCGCTTCAGCTGGCTGATCTCCTCGAACGCGCGCGCGTTCGAGATCGCGAGCGCGGCGTGGTCGGCGAAGGTGCGCAGCCACGCGAAGTCGCTCGCGGGGATCGGCCGGCGGTCGAAGACGCCGAGTACGCCGAGCGTTTCGCCGCGCGCGATCAGGGGCTGCGCCGCGAACGCGCGGATCGACTCGGAGCGGATCCACGCGGGCTCGGCGATCCACGGGTCGTCGGGCGCGAGCTCGCCGAGCAAGACGCCCTCACCCGTCGCCGCGACGCGGCCGATCTTGCGGTCGCCGATTTCGAACCGCGCGAAGCGGCCGTCGAGCTTCTTCGCGTCGGCGCCCGACGCGTGCAGGTTGCCGGCGCTGGCCGCGAGCTGGAGCCAGCGCTCCTCGCCGCGGTCGTTCGACGCGCGCTGCACGAGCCAGATGCGCGCGAGCGCCACGTTCGGGCAGTGGGCGATGCCGTCGGCGAGGAGATCGAGCACGAGGTCGGTCGAGCGCGCATCGGCGATCGCGAGCATGACCTTCTGGAGGACGTCGAGGTTCACGCGGCGACGGTATCACGAGATCCAGGGAATGAACTCACGAGCCTTCGTGATTCACGAGGACCCGTGAGCTGCCCCCAGGGCCATGCGTTCACACTCAAAGCCTTTTAGCTCCAGGACTTGAGCCTGCATGGAGCACCACGGCACGCCGCCTGCCTTAGCTCCCTCATCGCCGCACCAAACTCGGCCCTCGAACCCGAACCCAGAAAGCCAACCACCATGCCCCGCCTCCCGCTCATCCAGAACGAAACCGCCTCCCCCCGCGCCCAGGAGCTCCTCGCCGGCGTGCAGAAGAAGCTCGGTCTCGTCCCCAACATGACCCGCGTCCTCGCCCACTCGCCGGCGGCGCTCGAGGGCTACCTCGCCTTCGGCGGCGCGCTCGCGACAGGCACGCTCTCCGCGGCGGTGCGCGAGGAGCTCGCGCTCGTCGTCGGCGAGACCCACGGCTGCGGCTACTGCCTCTCCGCCCACACCGCGATCGGCAAGAAGGTCGGCCTGAAGGAGGACGCGATCCTCGACGCGCGCCGCGGTCGTTCGAAGGACCCGAAGACGAACGCGCTGCTCGTGCTCGCCCGCACGATCGCGCTGAAGCGCGGCGAGCTCACAGACGCGGACCTGCGCACCGCGCGCGAGGCAGGCGTCTCGGACGCCGAGATCGTCGAGGTCGTCGGCGCCGTCGCGCTCAACGTCTACACGAACTGGCTGAACCACGTCGCCGCGACGCCGATCGACTTCCCCGAGGTGAAGCCCGGCGTGCCCGCCGCCGACACCCACGCCACGAGCTGCGCCACGGGCGCCTGCGGAGCCTGACCATGAAGCTCGCCATCTTCGTCCTCTCCGATCCCACGCGCGGCGAGGAAGCGCTCGGCCGCGTGTTCAACGCGCTCGCGCTCGCCGCCGACGGCAAGCGCGCGGGCAACGCGGTCTCCGTCGTGTTCGCCGGGGCGGGAACGCGCTGGCCGAAGGAGCTTACG
This sequence comes from Planctomycetota bacterium, assembly GCA_016714045.1. Taxonomy (GTDB): domain Bacteria; phylum Planctomycetota; class UBA1135; order UBA1135; genus JADJNY01. The sequence continues at coordinate 227,019 of JADJNY010000009.1, forward strand.
AAGCTCGGCCATCCGGCGAAGGCGCTCTACGAATCCGTGCGCGACGTCGTCGCGGGCGCCTCCTGCGGCTGCTCCGACGTGTTCGGGGCGCGCGCGAGCGTCGAAGCGTGCGGCGTGCCGCTGCTCACGGAGAACGCCCTCGCCGGCACCTCCGGGCTCGCGAGCGTCCGCGACTTCGTCGCGCGTGGATACACGCCGATCGTGTTCTGATCCCATCGTCCGCTCCCCGGCGCCCGCGGCCGGGGAGCTCGCCACCCGCCCCCCACCATGGCCGAGAACTTCCTCCGCATTGCCTTCACCCCGTCCGTGCTCGACGCGCAGCGCCGCGCCTACGGCCGCGCGCAGGGCCCGCTCCCCGGTGAATCCAGGGGCGCCGTCGACGCGATCGGGCCGGACGAGCGCGCTTTCATCGAAGCGCGCGACTCCTTCTACATGGCGACCGTGTCCGAGACCGGCTGGCCCTACGTGCAGCACCGCGGCGGTCCCGCGGGCTTCCTGCGCGTGCTCGACGCGCGCACGATCGCGTTCGCGGACGTGCGCGGCAATCGCCAGCTCGTCAGCGCGGGCAACCTCGCGCACGACGCGCGTGTTGCGCTGATCCTCGTCGACTACCCGCGGCGTGCGCGACTGAAGGTCCTCGGGCGCGCAAGCGTGCTCGACCCGAAGGAGCATCCCGAGCTCGCGGCACAGCTCCTCCCCGCCGGCAAGGTCGAGCGCATCGTGCGGATCGACGTCGTCGGGCTCGACTGGAACTGCCCGCAGAACCTGACGCCGCGCTACACCGAGGCGGAGGTCGAGGAGTACGCTTCGGTTCTGCGCGCGCGCATCGCGGAGCTCGAGGCCGAGCTCGCCACGCGCGCGGACGGCCGCACCTGACCGCGCCGCGAGGGCTCGCATGGACCCCGCCTTCCTGGTCGACAGCTACGCGACGGAGCGCGTGAAGACGCTCTCCGTCTGGTCGCAGTTCCAGGACGAGGACCTCGCGCACCGGATCGAGCCGCGCGCGCGCACGCCGCACGAGCACTTCGTGCACCAGTGCGTCAGCGAGGACACGTGGATGCGGACGATGCTCGGGATCGACGTCGGACGGCCCGCGCTGCCGGAGCGGGAGACGCGCGTCGAGTTCCTGCGGCACTACGCGGCGGCGTCCGAAGCGCGGCTCGCGGCTCTGCGCGTGCGCGACTCGGCGTGGTTCGACGGCACCGCTTCGTTCTTCGGCGTCGAGAAGAGCCGCGCGTGGATCCTGGTGCGGCGACTCACGCACACGGCGCACCACCGCGGGCAGCTGACGATGCTGCTGCGCGAGCTCGGACGCGCGCTGTACTCGACCTACGGCCCGACGGCGGACACCGGCGGGCTCGCGCAGAACGGCGCGCGCGTCGTGTACCGCTACGCGAGCGTCGAGGACCTGCTCGAGGCGGAAGCGGAGGGCGGCGCATGGCCCGCGCTGCCCGGAGCGGGCGCGAGGCCCGTCTCCGAGCGCCGTCCGTGAGCCGCGGTCCGCGCGCGACGGGCTACTTCTTCGGCGCGGGCACGACCTCGATCGCGATCTTGCCGACGGTGTGGCCTTCCTTCGACAGCGCGAGCGCCTTCGCCGCGTCGGCGAGGGGGAACGTCGCGCTGACGTGCGGCTTCACCTTGCCCTGGTCGACGAGCGTCGCGAGCTCCTTCAGCTGCGCGGCGTTGGGCTTGAGCAGCATTCCCGCGCCGCGCAGCCCGCGCGCCTCGAGCTCCTTCGCGGAGGGCGGCCCGACGATCGAGACGAGGAAGCCGCCCTTCTTCAGCACGCCGAGGCTCCGCGTCTGCGTCTCGCCGCCGACCATGTCGAAGACGACGTCGACGTCCTTCACGAGCTCCTCGAACTTCTGCGCCTGGTAGTCGATCACGACGTCCGCGCCGAGCTCCTTCACGAACGCGAGCTTCTCCTTCGACGCCGTCGCGTAGACCTGGGCGCCCTTCCACTTCGCGAGCTGCACCGCGAAGTGCCCGACGCCGCCCGCGCCGGCGTGGACGAGCACGCTCTGGCCCGCCTCGAGCTTCGCCGCGTCGAACAACGCCTGCCACGCCGTCAGCGCCGCGAGCGGGATCGCCGCCGCGTGCGCGTGGTCGATCGACTTGGGCTTCTTCGCGACGTCGCTCGCGGGGAGCACGACGTACTCCGCGAACGCGCCGCCGCGCATCAGGTTCGCGTACGCGTAGACCTCGTCGCCGGCCTGGAAGCTCGCGACGTCCGCGCCGAGGGCCTCGACGACGCCCGACACGTCGCAGCCGACCGTGTACGGGAACGACTGCTTCAGCGAAGGGATGAGCCCTTGGACGATCTTCCAGTCGACCGGGTTCACGGCGGAGGCGTGCACGCGCACGAGGAGCTCGCCTGCCTTCGGCGCCGGCTTCGGCGCGTCCTCGACCTTCACGGCGTCGGGCGCGCCGAAGCTCGCGATGCGCGCGGCCTTCATCGTGGCGCCGTTCGTGGACTGGAACGGGACGAACGCGAGCACGCTGGAAAGGAACGGGACGAGTGCGAACACCGGTGACCTCCGTGAAAGGAGGCCCACGGTAGCGGCGGCACGTCCGCGGGCATCGCGCGAACGAGCAAGGCTTGCGCAAGCGCCCCTCGTCCGACGCCCGCGCGCGATCCCTGCGCGTCCTGGCGCGACTCGCGGCGCCGCGCGCTTGCTCGAGGAGGCCCGGGCCGCGATCCTCGTCGGCCCGTGCGCCGCTCGCGCCGAAGCCATGCCGCACGAGACCGCCCTCATCGCCACCCTCGCCGCGGGTCTGGGCCTCGCGTTCCTGCTCGGCCTCTTCGCCGTGCGCTTCGAGGTGCCGCCGCTCGTCGGCTACCTGATGGCGGGCATGCTCGTCGGCCCGTTCACGCCGGGGTTCGTCGCCGACGCTGGGCTCGCCTCGCAGCTGGCCGAGGTCGGCGTGATCTTGCTCATGTTCGGCGTCGGCCTCCACTTCGCGCCGAAGGACCTGCTCGCGGTCCGGCGCATCGCGCTTCCGGGCGCGCTCGGCCAGATCGCCGCGGCGACCCTGCTCGGCGCGGGCCTCGCGCGCGCATGGGGCTGGAGCTGGACCTCGAGCCTCGTCTTCGGCGTCTGCCTCTCGATCGCGAGCACCGTCGTGCTCCTGCGCGCGCTCGAGGGCTCGAAGGGCCTGCAGTCGATCGAAGGGCGCATCGCGGTCGGCTGGCTCGTCGTGGAGGACCTGTTCGCCGTCCTCGTGCTCGTGCTCCTCCCCTTGCTCGCTCCGGCGACAGGCGCGGCGGGCGGCGACGCCGCGTTCGACTGGAGCACGTTCGTCCGTGAGCTCGCGTGGACGGTGGGCAAGGTCGCGGCGTTCGTGGGCTCGATGGTCGTCGTCGGCCGGCGCGTCGTGCCGTGGCTCCTGGTGCAGGTCGCGCGCACGGGATCGCGCGAGCTCTTCACGCTCTGCGTCCTGGCGATCGCGCTCGGGATCGCATTCGGCGCGTCGGCGCTCTTCGGCGTCTCGTTCGCGCTCGGCGCGTTCGCGGCCGGCATCGTCGTCGGCGAGACGGAGATGAGCCACAAGGCCGCGAGCAACGCGCTCCCGCTCCAGGAGGCGTTCGGCGTCCTGTTCTTCGTGGCGGTCGGGATGCTGTTCGACCCCGCGATCCTCGTCCGCGAGCCCGTGCGCGTGCTCGCCGTCCTGTCGATCATCCTCGTCGGGAAGACGGTCACCGCGTTCCTGATCGTGATCGCGTTCCGGTATCCGCTGCGCGTGGCGCTCGAAGTCGCGGCGAGCCTGGCGCAGATCGGGGAGTTCTCGTTCATCGTGGCCGCGCTCGGCGCGTCCCTCGGTCTCTTGCCCGAGGAAGCGCGCAGCCTGATCGTCGCGGGCGCATTGATCTCGATCACGTTCAACGCGTTCCTCTTCCGCACGCTCCCGTCGATCGAGCGCCGACTCGCGCGCTCCGGCGGCCTGACGCGCCTCCTCGAGCGGCCGGCCGGCGCGCTGGCCGAAGTGGCGCCCGAGTGGAACGGGGACGAGCTCCGCGACCACGTCGTCGTCGTGGGCCACGGCCGCGTCGGGAGCTGGATCGCGGAGGAGCTCGCGCGACGGGGCACGCCCTACGTCGTCGTCGAGGAGAACCGCGAGGTCGTCGAGCGCGCGCGCGAACGAGGCGTGCGCGTGCTCTACGGGGACGCGGCCGACGCAGGGGTGCTCGAAAGGGCGCACATCCGCACCGCGCGCCTGCTCGTGCTCGCCACGCCGGACCCGGTGCAGACGCGTGTCATGCTGGAGGAGGCGCGCTCGATCGCTCCGCACGTCGCCACGGTCGTGCGCTCGCACACGCTCGACGACCAGCGCGACCTCCTGCGCCTCGGCGCGGAGCGAGTCGTGCTCGGCGAGGAGGAACTCGCGCGCGCGATGATGCGCGAGACGCGGACGATCCTGGAGTCGACGCCGCACGACGCCGGCGCCCCGGCGACGCCCGACGCGCGGAGCGCGACGCTGGGCGCGGAGTGAGCGCGCCGCACACCAGGCCTCGGTTCCGGGTGGCGAGCGCGGCCGGCGCTCGCTCCTACGCGCGCAGCGCCTCGTCGTCGAGCCCGAGAAGCACGAGCAGCCGCGCGCGCGTCGGCCGCCGGCGCACCACGGCCTCTTTCTCGGCGCGCGCGAGCCCCTTCATGCGCCGCTCGACGCGCAGCGCGAGCCCGTGCTCGCCCACGACGCGCCGGTACGCCAGGGTCAGCGGGCCGCGTCCGCGCAGGTACTTCGCGCCGCGACCGGCCCCGTGCTGCGCGAAGCGCCGCGGCACGTCGGTCGTGATGCCCGTGTAGAGCTCACCCTCTGCCGTCCGCACGACGTACACCGACCAGCTCGTCATCGCGCGCAGCATGCCCGCCCACGCGGCCGAACTCCACGGATGGGCGCCGCGAAACGGACGATTCGACGACATCCGTTGGAGTGGCCGTCACGTAGTCCAGCACGCTCGGAACGCCGCCTCCGACGAGTTCGTCCCGGCGCGCGCGCCGCGGTCCTCCGCTACGCTCTCCCGATCGTGATGCGACTCCTCCCTCCTCGCGCAGCGCCTTGGCGACGGCTCGGCGCGATCTCTCTCGCGCTCGTGCTCGGGCTCCTGCTGTTCGGCGGCGTGTGGACCGCGATGCTCGTGCACGACGCGGAGCGCCGCTACCCGGCGACGGGGAGCTTCGTGCGGGCGGGCGAGGCGCGGCTCCACGTCCTCGATCGTGGGTCGGGGCCCGCGATCGTGCTCGTGCACGGCGCGTTCGGCGGAGCGGCCGACTGGGACCCGACCGTGATCGACGCGCTCGCCGCGCGGCATCGCGTGCTCGCCTTCGATCGTCCGGGGCACGGCCACAGCGACGCGCTCGAACGCTGCGACGGCGATCCGCGCGAGCAGGCGCGCGTGCTCATCGAGGCGTGGCGCGCGCTGGGCGTCCAGCGTCCGACCGTCGCGGGCTTCAGCTACGGCGCGACCGTCGCGCTCGCGATCGCGCTAGAGGCGCGGGACGACGTCGGCGCGCTCGTCACGATCAACGGAGCGATCCACAGCTGGGGCGGGACGCCGGAGCCCGCGTACGACCTCGCGGCGGTGCCCGCGCTCGGATGGGTCTTCACGCACACGTGGGCGACGCCGCTCGCGAGCCTCGTCGCTCCGACGAGCGTGCGCCGCGCGTTCGCGCCGCTCGACGTGCCCTCGACGTTCGACCGCTCGCCCGTCGCTCTCGCGATCCGGCCGCGCAACTTCGCGGCGAACGCCGCGGACATCGACGCGCTCGACCCGTTCCTGCGCGAGCAGGAGCGGCGCTACCGCGAGCTCGCGCTCCCGCTCGTCGTCGTCGTCGCCGAGGGCGACCTGGTCACGACGCCGTCGATCCACTCGCACGCGCTCGCGAGCGAAGTGCCCGGCGCCGAGCTCGTGTCCGTGCCGGGCGCGGGACATCAGCTGCCGTACACGCATGCGAGTGTGGTCGTGGATGCGATCGAGCGGGCGGTGGAGCGGGGGAGGCGGTGAGGGGGTGTGGCGGGGGGCTTTGTGTCGGTCGGGTGCGCCATTGCCGGATGGGGGGATCAAGGGCGGAGGGACGCAACGGAGCACATTCGGATGCTCCGCATTCCGGACTCCGCGCTGGCACGGGCCGGAGGACTCACCGCGTGCCAACGCGGAGTTCTAGGGGCTCTCAGCAACGAGTGAGGGGAGCGGCGAGTAGGTGCGCGTGGCGTGAGAAACTCGTGGAAGTCGTGGAGCAGCAGCGTGCGTGGGGCGGGAAGTGGATGGGTGCGCGGCGAGAAGCGACTCGCAGTCAGCGGTTCCGTTTCTGATGAGTGGCGTGGAGTGGCGGCGCGTGGACGCGTTCGGAAGCCGTCGCTCCGCGTGGGACGGCGACTGGGCGCACTTGTGCTGGGCTCGATTCGGTGGAACCCCGGATGGCCACGATCCGCGCGCTCCCTATCTTCGTCCTCGTGCCCCGCTCCATCGAAACGGCCCTTCCCGATCGCGCCTGCGGCAGCGTGGTTCGCGCGGCTCACACGCCGGGCGCGCGACGGTCCGCGGCCTCGCAGCGAGCCGTTCCGGACCGTCGCTCGCCGATCGCACCCCCCTCGGTTTCGGTCGTGCGCGCGCTTCGCGCTCCGCATCGGGAGCTCTCGCTCGCGCGGCTCGACCGACGCCTTGCGCTCCTCGCGCTCGCGCCCGAGCGCTTCGATCACCGACTGCGCCGCTTCGTCGCGGCCGTCGACGCACTCGGGCTGCGACTCGAGATCTCGGATCCCGCCGGTTGGCGCGGTGCCCCATCGTCGCGCGTCACCGTGGACAGCCAGTTCCGCTCCGAGGTCCGCTGCATGCGCGTGCTCGATCAGGACGAGGAGAAGCGGCTCGTGCACCGGATCGAGTTCGCCGCGCGCCGCTTCGAAGCCGCGTGCCGCCGGCACGGCCATGACGGCTCCGTCCCGCTCGACGATGCGACCGCACACACGGAGCTCCTCGAGCGCCGGCGCGAATGGCACGCGCTGCGCCTCGAGATGGTCGAGCGCAACTTGTTCCTCGTCCTCGTGTACGTCCGCCGCTTCCGGCGTTCTCGCGTCGACCCCTCCGACCTGATCCAAACTGCCGGCGCGGCGCTCTTCCGTGCCGTGGACGGCTTCGATTGGCGCAGAGGAGTGCAGTTCAGGACCTACGCGGCGTACTGGCTCGCACGCGGCTTCCTCAACCACATGTACGACGCGCAGCGCGTCGTGCGTGTCCCCTGCTACCTCCAGAAGTCGATCAAGCACATCGACGCCGCGATCGGCCGGCTCGGTGATCCGCACGCGACCGTCGAGGACATCGCGCGTGCTTCGGGTCTGTCGGGCGCGACCGTCCTCTCCGCGCAGCGAGCCTGCCGTTCGACGTGGTCCCTGGACGTGCCCTTCTCGGACTCCGACTCGACCACGACGCTCGGAGCGCTGCTCCCGGCCGCGAGCGCGGGCGGCGCCGAGTCGGACTCGAGCGAGGCAGCAGCCGTCGCCGTCGGCGTGCAGGCCGCGATGGGCGTGCTGACACCGAGGGAGCGCGTGGCCGTCGCGATGCGCTTCGGCATCGGCTTCCCGCGCTCGCACATCTACTCCGAGATCGCCGAGGAGCTCGGCGTCAGCCTCGAGCGCGTGCGGCAGATCCTCCTGCGCGCGCTGGCGAAGATGCGCACTCCGGTCCTTCGCCGTGCGCTGGCGCCGCTGATCGTGTGAAGCCTGCGCCTGCGCTGGAGCGCATGTGCCGCTCGGTCGTCCGGAACGCCACCGAAGCGCGGCTGGGGCGCGAACGCGCCGAGCACTCGATGGAGTACGAGCACGCTCCGGCGCGACCGAGCCTCAGTTCACGGTCACCGTGCGCCAGCTCGTCCAGGCCGAGTTCCCGGTCGCGTTGAACGCCCGGATCGAGAAGCGGTGACTTCCCGTGCCCGACGCGTTCAGGAGCGTCGTCGCGTTCGCCGCGACGGGGAACGTCGTCGTGTTCGTGTAGGTGCCGTTGACGAGCCGCTGCCGGCGCACCTCGAAGCCTGCCTCGTTGTTCGATGCGTCGGGCCACGAGAGCCAGACGTTGCCGCCGCCGATCGAGCTCGCGTTGATCTGCGCGGGCGCCGCGGGCAGCGATAGCGTCGAGACGATCGTCACCGTCGTCGTGACGGCGCGCGTGAGGCCGCTCGAGTCCGTCGCGCTCGCCGTGAGCACGTGCGTGCCGAGGCCGAGCGCGCTCGTGGTCACGAGCCCGCCCGTGCCCAGCGCTCCGGCGAGGTTCGAGCTCCACGCGAGCGCCGGCGTCAGATCGCCGTCGACCACGTCGTCCGCCGTGCCGCGCAGCACGAGCGGAATCCCGATTCGCGCCTGCGTGCCGGTGTACGGCTCCTGCACGACGACGATCGGCTCCAGGTCCACCCCGGGACCGCCGCCGATCGCCGCGGCGGCATTGACGACGCCGCCCGTGACCGTGCGCGTCGCCATCGACGACACCGGACGCACCGTCGAGAAGAGCCGCCCGCGCACCTGCTGCATCGTCCAGTTCGGGTAGAGCCCCCACACGAGCGCCGCGACGCCCGTCACGTGCGGCGTCGCCATCGACGTGCCCGAGCTCCACGTGTACGAGCTCCCCGTGTAGGTCGAGTACACGCTCTGCCCCGGCGCGGCGAGGTCGACGTTGCGCCGCCCGTAGTTCGTGAACGACGGCCGCCCGTTCGTGTTGTTGATCGCGGCGACGGAGACGACGTTGTCGAGGTCGTAGCAGGCCGGGTAGAGCGGCAGCACGTCGACGTCTCGCCCATCGTTGCCCGCGGCGGCGACGAACAGGTGGTCGGCGTTGCGCGCGGCCGTCAGCGCGGCGACGAGGCTCGCGTTGTAGCTCGAACCGCCCCAGCTGTTGTTCGAGACGCGCACGCCCTTCTGCACGGCGTACTGGAGCGCGAGCACCGCGTCGGACGTCAGCCCGCCGCCGGACCCGAGGAAGCGCAGGGGGACGAGCTTGCACCGCCAGTTCACGCCCGCGACGCCGATTCCGTTGTTGCCGACGGCGCCGATCGTGCCGGAGACGTGCGTCCCGTGTCCCGTCGTGTCCGACGGGTCCGCGTCGCGACCGTAGAAGTCCCAGCCGCGCACGTCGTCGACGCGTCCGTTCTGGTCGTCGTCGATCCCGTTCCCGGGGAGCTCGCCCGCGTTCGACCAGACGTTGGCCGCGAGGTCGGGGTGCGTGTGCTGCATCCCCGAGTCGATCACCGCGATCGCGAAGTTCGCGTCGCCCGTCGTCACGTTCCAGGCCTCGGGCGCGTTGATGTCGGCGTTGCGCGCGGTCGGGGTGCCGCTGATCGTCTGCCCCGTGCTGTGCAGCCCCCACAGCGAGCCGAAGCTCGGATCGTTCGGCACGACGGTCGAGTGGACGATCGGATCGAGCTCGACGCGCTCGACGAGCGGCGCGAGGACGTCGATCGCATGCCGCGCGCGCATCGTCGTGTAGACGATCTCGAGGCCCTCGACGAGCTCGACCGGCTCGTACGTGCCGTCGCCGATGAGCGCGCGCAGGCTCGCGCGCTCCGCCGCGGTCGTCCCGGGGCGGAACTGGACGAAGACCGCGATCGGGTTCGCGGCGAGGCCGGGGATGTGCTCCACGAAGCCGATCGCACGCGCGTGGGCCGCGTCGACCTGGCCTCCAATCGCGCCCGAGGACGGAGCCGCGCCCGAGGACGGAGCGACGGCGGCAGCGAGCGCGGACGACGCGACGAAGGCGAACGGCGCGACGAAGGCGCCGGGGAGCGAGGTGCGAAGCATGGTGCGAATCCGGGGGTGCGGCTCGCGCGGCCGGGCGAGGCCGGCGCGGAGCGAGGACCGGGCGAGGTCCTCGGGCAAGGTGAGGAACGAAGAAGCGCCATCCTACCCGAGACGAGGCCCTTTTCGGGCCGTGCGGCTGCGCCTTCGCAAGCCCCTGGGAGCGCTAGACTCGCGCGCCATGCTCCCCCTCGGAAGTTCCACCGTCCACGCGTCGAGCGCGCGCTCCCCGGGTGTTCGGCTCGGGCGCCCCCGGCCCTCCGTTCGTGCGCTCGCCGCGCTCCTGCTCCCCCTCCCGCTCCTCGTCGCCGCCTGCGCGTCGACCCGAGCTCGACACGCCCCCGAGTTCGACCGCCTCGCGACGTGGATGACGGGCACGTTCTCGAGCGCGAAGCAGCACGCCGCGCGCGAGAAGGACTACTTCGACATCCGGCTCGTCATGGTCCCGATCTGGACCGAGCGCGACGACGGTCCGTGGCTCTACGTCGAGCAGGCCGTCGCGGCGCAGGCGGAGAAGCCGTACCGCCAGCGCGTCTACCACCTCGTCGCGCTGCCGGACGGGACGTATCGGAGCGACGTCTACACGCTGCCCGGCGATCCGCTCGCCCGCGCGGGCGCGTGGCGCACGCTGCCGATCCTCGGGGATCTGTCGCCCGAGAAGCTCGAACCGCGCGCCGGCTGCTCGATCACGCTGCGCGCGACGGACGCGCACACGTTCCTGGGCAGCACGCACGAGCGCGACTGCCCGAGCGAGCGCCAGGGCGCCGTCTACGCGACCTCGGAGGTGGCGATCACCGAGTACGGCTTGACGAGCTGGGACCGCGGCTTCGACGCCGAGGGCCGGCACGTGTGGGGCGCGGAGAAGGGCCCGTACTGCTTCGACAAGGTGGCAGAGGACCCGCCGCAGTGATCGGAGCAGGGAGTGCGCGGCGCGCTGCGATTCGCCGGGCGCGACGTGGAACCACGGCGGAGTGCCGGACGGCCCGACAAAACGCGCGGGGCCGGTGCGTCGCGCCGTTCCCTTCGGAGCGCGCGCTCGGCGTCGGACCGCGGCACGGAGCGACGGATGGCGCGCGGCGAGCACGCACGGCAACCGGACCGCGGCACGGAGCAACGGACAGTTCGCGGCCGAGCACGCTCGGCGGCCGGACCGCGGCATGGAGCGACGGACAGCGCGCGGCGAGCACGCGCGGCGTGCACACGCTGCGCATTCCGCACGCAGGGAACACGGAATCGCCCCAGGAACCCGCGCGAGCGGGCCGTTGACCAGGCGTTCCACAGGAGTCCACCCATGATCGCCCTCGTCCTCGCGCTCCTCTCGCCGATCGCAGGCTCTCCCACCGCGTCGTTCCTCGCGTCCCCCGTCGGCGTCCTGCACGCCGTTGAGTCGAACGCGCCGCGCGGGGTGAGCGCCCCCGCCTCTTCGACCGCTCCGACGCGAGATACGCCCGCGGCCGAAGCTCCCACGCCCGCCGACCGCGCCTTCGCCGCGGAGCAGGCGCGCTTCGCGATCGAGCTCCAGCGCGAGCTCGGCGCGACGCCCGGCAACGTCGTGTGCTCACCCACGTCGCTCGCGCGCGCGCTCGCGATGGCGCGCTCCGGCGCTGGCGGGACGACCGCGAGCGAGCTCGACCGCGTGCTCCACCTCTCCGCCGACGCAGGCGCGCGCTTCGCGGCGCTCGTGCGGCTCTTCGAAGCGCCCGAGATCGGACCGAAGAAGGAGCGGCGCCCGGCCTACGCGCTCGAGCTCGCGACCGCGCTGTTCGGCCAGGACGGGGCGCCGTTCGAGCCCGAGTCCCTGCGTCGTCTGCGCGCGGAGTTCGACTCCGAGCTGCGCGCGGTCGACTTCGCGCGCACCGAGGACGCGCGCACGACGATCAACGCGTGGGCCGCGGAGAAGACGCACGAGCGCGTGAAGGAGCTCGTCCCGCGCGACGTCTTGAGCGTCGACACGCGCCTCGTGCTCGTCGACACCGTGCACTTCCTCGGCGCGTGGTCCGACCCGTTCCGCGAGGCGAACACGAAGCCGACCCCGTTCACGCGCGCCGACGCGAGCTCCGTCGACGTGCCGACGATGCACGGGACGGAGCTCCGCCTCTACGCGGAGACGGAGCGCGCGCAGGTCGTCGAACTCCCCTACCAGGGCGGGACGATGGCGATGGTGCTCGTGCTGCCGAAGCCCGGCCGAACGATCGACGAGGTCGTGCGCGAGGAGGAGTTCGCGACGTGGACGAAGGACCTCTCGACGCGGCGCGTCGAGGTCGCGCTGCCGAAGTTCACGTTCCGCTTCGGCGCGGAGCTGAAGCCCGTGCTGACGAAGCTCGGGATGCCGATGCCGTTCGACCTCGGGGCGGCGGACTTCCGCGGCATCCTGCGCGAACGCCTCGCGATCGGCGCCGTCGTGCAGCAGGCCTTCGTGGCTGTCGACGAGCTCGGCACCGAAGCCGCCGCGGCGACCGCGGTCGTGATGGTGCGCGGCGCCAAATCGACCGCGCAGGAGGAGCCGATCGTGTTCCGCGCCGACCACCCCTTTGCGTTCTTCATCCGCCACCGCCCGACCGGCGCCGTGCTCTTCTGCGGCCGCGTCAGCGACCCGAGCGCACGGAGCTGATCCGGCGACGGGCGAGCGCGGCGGGGACGCTTGCCTGCCGAGCGTGAGGGGTGCTAGCATCTCGCCCTCGATTGCGGGCGTAACTCAGTTGGTAGAGTGGCAGCTTCCCAAGCTGCATGTCGAGGGTTCGAACCCCTTCGCCCGCTCCAATAACTCGCGTGGACAGCGCGACTTGCGGCGTCCCTTACAATCGCGCGAGCCAGGCGCGGTGGCGCGTGGCGGTAATGTGGCGGTTGGCCGCAGAGCGGGGCGGTCGGTTCCGGACGACGAGGTTCGGTCCAGTCGCCCAAACCTCGCGCACTCTGACCAAACGAGCATCTGGCGTGCGCATCATGACCAAGTCCACCCGCAGTCAAGTGACTGCCGGATTTCGGCGTCCGCCTTCGCGTATCGACCTGTGACACGCTCGGGGTACGTGAGGATTGTCGATCTCAACTCAATCTCGCCTTCCAACGGGATCAAGGCGTGGTGTTGGAGGAACAGCGAAGTGAGTCTGGATCCACGCATGACGTCGTCTACTTCAGCACGATGTTGCTCGAACTCACCCTGCAGCCATTTTCGGATTACGTCATGAACACTCTCCCGTCTCAGGTTCTCATTCGCGCGACGGTTGTCCTCGTTGAACGCCATCGTCACGTCGATGAATGCTGCCCCGGGGCAACCGGTAGCATCTACCTGCTCGACCGCATCAGCCACGGCGTCGACGAACCTGGACCTTGCCTTCACCCGCTTCGCTTCGACGAAGAAGTACCGTCCGCAAGCCCGCGTCCTCACGTCTGGACTCTTCTTCCCGCTGACGTTTGCAAGAAGTTGCCCCCCGGCGCCACTGCGCTGGAATGCTGTCGCTACATACAACTCTAGTTGCGTGTCACGACCGCGCGTGACGGCCTTGGCCCCATCGTACTGGAGCGGAGCGTCCTTCAAGACAGCGGTTCGGAGCTTCTCCCGCCCGAGCTTTGCGCCTCCGAACTCCCAGGGAGCCAAGATGAACTCGAACAACTGGAACTCCCGACGAGCTTCGAGCGCGAACTCGAACTCGCTGTCATCTGAGTACAGGACATTGCGGGTCCAGGTCCCATCTGGAGCTCGAAACACACGGGCGAGCTGATCGAGACGAGACCCGGCCTTCATCTCGATCTCGAGTCGTTGAAGCTCCTGGAACACGAACTCGATCTGCTCGGATAGGTTGCGGTTCATCAGAATGGTGCAGTCGAGGACCGTGGTCCTGGGGTGGCAGCAATGGCAGTGATCCGAGATGGTGCTGAAACGCACAGGACGAAACACCGCCGGGATCGAAGCCGGACTCGCTCGAATGGCAGGCGAAGAGGAGTGTAGGCGAGGACCTCGCGACCCGTGCCTTGGCCTTGTTTGCGAATGGACCGTGCCCCGGCCTCGTGCCTCCCACGCTCGCAGACCTGCTCCACAGCGCCTCCCCAGTGCATCCCATCCACCAGGTCATGTAATCTCGTGTCCTACCCGCCAGCCGATGGTCTCCCCCGAGCAGCTCGCCCGCCAGCGCATCGACTCCGCCCTCCGGTCCTCCGGCTGGGACGTGCAGGACTACTCCGCGCTGAACCTCTCCGCCAGCGCAGGCCCCCACCATGCCGTCGCCGTGCGCGAGTTCCCGATGGCCACCGGCCACGGAGACGCGGACTACCTCCTCTTCCTCGACGGCCAGGCGATCGGCGTCCTCGAGGCGAAGAAGGAAGACACGACGCTCTCCAACGTCGAAGCGCAGGCAGAGAAGTACGCGACCGGGCTCCCCAAGCACCTGCGCGTCCCCGTCCGACCGCTCCCCTTCAACTACCTGAGCAACGGACGCCAGACCCTCTTCTTCAACCTCCTCGACCCGCGGCCGCGCAGCCGACGGATCGCGCTCAACGACGAGATCCCCCACATCCACCGGCCCGAGACGCTCGCCGCGTGGCTCGCAGCTCCGCGGCTCGACGCCTGGATCGACGCGATGCTGGTGGCGGAGCCCACGCACGCCTGGCCTGCCGGCTCCGCGCGCACCGGCTCCACGAAGCCGTCGACGTTCCGCTCGCGCCTCCAGGTTCTCCCGCCGCTCGCGACGACCGGCCTGCGCAAGGCCCAGATCACCGCGATCGAGAACCTCGAAGCCTCCCTGCGCGACGACCGCCCGCGCGCGCTGCTCCAGATGGCGACCGGCTCGGGCAAGACCTTCGTCGCCGTCACCGAGGTCTACCGCGTGCTCAAGCACGCCGGCGCGAAGCGCGTCCTGTTCCTCGTCGACCGAGCGAACCTGGGCGAGCAGGCCGAGAAGGAGTTCCAGGGGTACGTCACGCCCGACACCCACCGGAAGTTCCCCGAGCTCTACAACGTCCAGCGCCTCACCTCGAACGTGATCGCGCCCTCGGCCAACGTCGTCATCACGACGATCCAGCGCCTCTACTCGATCCTGCGCGGCGAGAGCGAGTTCGTCGGCGACGAGGAGGAGACCTCCTTCGCGGGCGGGACCGGCACGCCAAAGCCCGCTCCCGTCACGTACAACGCCGCGCTGCCTCCCGAGTCGTTCGACGTCGTGTTCGTCGACGAATGCCACCGCAGCATCTACACGCTGTGGCGTCAGGTGCTGGAGTACTTCGATACCTTCCTCGTCGGCCTCACCGCGACGCCTTCGAAGCAGACCTACGGGTTCTTCAACGAGAACATGGTCATGCGCTACGACCACGCGCGTGCGGTGGCCGATGGCGTGAACGTCGACTACGAGGTGTGGCGCATCCGCACGCAGGTCACGGAGAAGGGCGCGAAGATCGAGGCCACGCCGGGCAAGCTCGTGCGCGCCGTCGACAAGCGCCGACAGCGGTTCCGCGACGTCGAGCTCGAGGACGACGTCGAGTACGACGCGGACGCGCTCGACCGCGCCGCCGCGAACCCGAGCCAGATCCGCACCGTGGTGCGTGCGTTCAAGGAAGCACTCCCGCAGCTCTTCCCGGGTCGCAAGGAGGTCCCGAAGACGCTCGTCTTCTGCAAGGACGACGACCACGCCGAGCGCGTCGTGACGATCCTGCGCGAGGAGTTCGGCCAGGGGAACGACTTCGCGCGCAAGATCACGTACAAGGCGCAGGGGAAGCCCGCCGAGATGATCCAGGAGTTCAGGACGGGCTTCATGCCGCGCGTCGCGGTGACCGTGGACATGATCGCCACGGGGACGGACATCCGGCCGATCGAGGTCGTGCTCTTCCTGCGCGCGGTGAAGAGCCGCCTCCTGTTCGAGCAGATGAAGGGCCGCGGCGTGCGCGTGTGCGAAGCGACCGAGATGCAGAACGTGAACGGGGCCGACGTCGGTGCGAAGACGCGCTTCGTCGTCGTCGATGCGGTCGGAGTCACGGAGCAGGCGTTCTGCGACTCGAAGCCACTCGATCGCGCGCCCTCGATCTCGATCAAGGCGCTGCTCGACCACGTCAAGGCGGGCGGCGCGGACCCCGACTACGTGTCGTCGCTCGCAGGAAGACTCCTGCGCCTCGCCGACGACGTGACGTCGGCCGATGCGCAGCGGATCGCGCGCGCGGCGGGCGGGAAGTCATTGGAGGCTCTTGCCGGGGACCTCGTCGGGGCGCTCGACGACGATCGAGTGCACGCGAAGGCCCGCGAGAAGGCGGAGTCCGGCGGCGCACGCCTGCCCAAGGCGTGGCAGCCGAGCGAGACGGAGCTCGAGGACGCGGCGTGGGCTCTCGGACGAGAGGCCGTGAAGCCGTTCCACGACCCGGCGCTGCGCGACGCGATCCTGGAAGCGCGGCGGCAGGACGAGATGCTGCTCGACGAGGAGAACCAGGACGTGCTCTTGTTCTCCGGCTCGCCAGCCCAGCAGGCGGAGAAGGCGAAGAGCTACGTCGAGGAGTTCGAGCGGTACCTCGCGGAGCACAAGGAGGAGGTCGACGCGCTGCGGTTCTACTTCTCGATCCCGCACGCAAAGCGGCCGGGGTATGGCGAGGTGAAGGCGCTGGCCGAGGCCCTGCGCGACGCGCCGAAGCACTTCACGACCGACAGCGTCTGGCGTTGCTACGCGCAGGTCCGGCCGAAGCAGGTGCGCTCGCGTCGCGCGGCGGATCAGCTCGCGGACGTGATCTCGCTCGTGCGCTTCGCGGTGCAAAAGGACGAGGAGCTCGCGCCCTACGCCGACCGCGTCCAGGGTCGGTTCGAGCGATGGATGAAGGAGCAGCGCGCCGCGGGGCGGACGTTCACAGCGGAGCAGGTGGCATGGCTGGAGGCGATCCGAGACCACGTCGCGACGAGCGTGGAGATCACGGCCGACGACTTCGACGCGACGCCGTTCGCGGAGCGGGGTGGGCTCGGTGCGGCGGCGCGCGCGTTCGGCGGACAGATCGCGCCGTTGCTGCGCGAGCTGAATGAGGTCTTGGCGGCGTGATCCCTCGGCTAGGCGAACTCCCGCGAGGGTGGGTGTCGACACAACTCGGGGAACTCCTCTTGCGCATAGAAGCAGGGAGGAGTTTCCGTTGCGAAGAAAGACCGCCGCGCTGTGGCGAGGTCGGCGTCGTCAAGGTGAGCGCCGTGACTTGGGGACAGTTCGACGGCGCAGAAGCGAAGACCTGCACGCGAGCGGATCTTGTCAATCCCGCCTACTTCATCGAGCCGGGCGACTTCCTATTCTCCAGGGCGAATACGATCGACTTGGTTGGAGCATGTGTCATCGCGCGTAGTACTTCAACGCCTTTGATGTTGAGCGACAAGATTCTGCGCCTGCGGTTCGTTCGCGGACTTGAGCACTGGGTACTCATGTACCTCCGGAGCCGTGGCGGTCGTGCCGAAATTGAGCGCTTGGCAACCGGGAATCAGGACTCCATGCGCAACATCGGCCAGGAGCGCATTCGACAGATCTGCATTCCAATAGCACCAATCCCAGAGCAGCGCCGCATCGTCGAGGCCCTGGAGACGCACCTCACGCGACTCGACGCCGCCGTCGCCACGCTGGAGCGCGTGCGGGCGAACCTGGGACGGTGCCGCGCGTCGGTGCTCCAATCCGCAGTCGAGGGGCGGCTCATGGGGGGCGCATCGTGGCCGACTACGACGTTAGGTGAAGTCCTTGCCTCGCCGCTCTGCCATGGCAAGTCGGTCACGACGCGCGACGGGGGCTTTCCGGTCCTTCGTCTGACGGCGATCCGTCGGGGGATCATCGACCTCTCCGAACGGAAGGGCGGCGACTGGACGCGCGACGACGCGCACACTGTTCTTGTCGAACCGGGCGACTTTCTCGTCGCTCGCGGCAACGGTTCGATTCGGCTCGTCGGCCGAGGTGGTCTCGCGCCAGACCAGCGCGACGAAGTAGCGTTCCCGGACACGATGATCCGGGTCCGCGTTCGTGAGGCGAGCATCCTGCCCCGGTTCCTGCGGCTTGTGTGGGACGCCCCATCTGTGCGTCGGCAGATCGAGACGATGGCGAAGACGACTGCTGGCATCCACAAGATCAACCAGAAGGACATGCGATCTGTCGTTATCCCCATTCCTTCTGCTACCGATCAGGCTGCGACAGTCGTGGAGGCGGAACGGCAACTCTCCGTGATCGACGTGACCGACACAGCGGTGGGTGCGCAGTTGATGCGCATCACTCGCCTGCGCCAGTCTCTTCTCCGCCTCGCCTT
The DNA here is from genome assembly GCA_016714045.1 of Planctomycetota bacterium. Lineage (GTDB taxonomy): Bacteria > Planctomycetota > UBA1135 > UBA1135 > JADJNY01. Next base: position 245,028 of record JADJNY010000009.1, read on the forward strand.
CTCCGGCCGCCTCGTCCCCCAAGACCCACGCGACGAGCCTGCCTCCGTCCTCCTTGACCGCATCCGCGCCGAGCGCGCCGCGACCGCCGCCACCCCTAAGCATAAGTCCGCCCGGAGCCGCCGATGACCGAGTCCTCTGCTCCCCAGCTCGTCTCCAAACTCTGGAGCTACTGCCACGTCCTGCGTGACGACGGGCTCAGCTACCTCGACTACACCGAGCAGCTCACCTTCCTGCTCTTCCTCAAGATGGCCGACGAGCGCGCGAAGCTCGGCCAGCCCGGGCCCGAGATTCCGGCGAAGTACGCCTGGAGCCGTCTCTCCGCCGACGACATGGTCGGCGAGAAGCTCGAGGCGCACTACCGCGACACGCTCGCCGAGCTCGCGAAGAAGGGCGGGATGCTCGGCCTCGTCTTCGCCAAGGCGCAGAACCGCATCCAGGACCCCGCGAAGCTCCGCCGGCTGATCGTCGAGCTCATCGGGAAGGAGCAGTGGTCGTCGCTCTCCTCCGACGTGAAGGGTGACGCGTACGAGGGGCTCCTCGCGAAGAACGCCGAGGACGTGAAGGGCGGCGCGGGGCAGTACTTCACACCGCGGCCGCTCATCTCCGCGATCGTCGACTGCGTGCGTCCGAAGCCAGGTGAGACGATCTGCGACCCCGCGTGCGGCACGGGCGGCTTCCTCCTCGAAGCCCACACGCACCTCGTGCGCGAGCATGGCAAGCGCATGGACAAGGACGCGAAGACGCACCTGCGCCTGCACGCGCTACGCGGCGGCGAGCTCGTCGAGAGCGTGTCGCGCCTGTGCGCGATGAACCTGATCCTGCACGGCATCGGGCCGACCGACGGGACCGGCGAGCCGCCCATCCGCACGGACGACGCGTTGCGCGAGGAACCCAAGGCGCACTTCGACGTCGTGCTCACGAACCCGCCATTCGGCAAGAAGTCGAGCGTCACCGTCGTGAACGAAGAGGGCGACGAGGACCGCGTCGCGCTCACGTACAACCGCCCCGACTTCTGGACGACGACCTCGAACAAGCAGCTGAACTTCGTCCAGCACGTCAAGAGCCTGCTCGTGCAAAACGGGCGCGCGGCGGTGGTGGTGCCCGACAACGTCCTGTTCGAGGGCGGCGCGGGCGAGACGATCCGGCGGAAGCTGCTCAAGGAGTGCGACGTGCACACGCTGCTGCGCCTGCCGACCGGCATCTTCTATGCGCAGGGCGTGAAGGCGAACGTGCTCTTCTTCGACCGCAAGCCGGGGCGCAAGGAGCCGTGGACCACGAAGCTGTGGGTCTACGACCTGCGCACGAACGTGCACTTCACGCTCAAGACGAAGCCGATGGTGCGCGCCGACCTCGACGAGTTCGTCGCGCTCTACCTGCCGACGCAGCCGCGCGCCAAGCGCCACGCGACGTGGGACCCCGCCGCCGACGGCGGCAAGGGCGCGCCGCTCGTCGTCGACGGGAAGGCGACCTCGGGTCGGTGGCGGGCGTACGAGTACGACGAGCTCGTCGCTCGGGACAAGTGCAGCCTGGACCTCTTCTGGCTCCGTGACGAGAGCCTGGAGGACAGCGCGAACCTGCCCGAGCCGCACGTTCTCGCGCAGGAGATCGCGGACGACCTGCGGTCGGCACTGGAGCAGATCGAGGAGATCCTGGAGGATCTGCCGAGGCCGGCGCAGGGCTCGTAGCGAAGCGAAGGACGTCGTGCATGAACGCCTTTGAAGACCTCATCGCACTTCTACTGCGGCGCAAAGGCTACTGGACGTCGACCGCCTTGAAGGTCGTTCTCACGAAGGAAGAGAAGCGAGAGATCGGCACGCACTCGGCGCCGCGTTGGGAGATCGACGTCGTTGCGTACAAGGGCGCTACGAACGAAGTGCTCGCCGTGGAGTGCAAGTCATTCCTCGATTCGACCGGCGTCGTGTTTCGACAGGGTGCTTTCGAGCCGCCTGACACGTACAAGCTGTTCAGTCGCGAGAAGACGAGGACCGTCGTCATGAACGCGATGATCCGTCAACTTCAGTCTTGCGGAGCCTGTGGCCCCGACCCCGTGCTGCGCATCGCGCTCGCCACAGGGCACATCGCACGCAAGACGGATCGTGACCAGATGAAGGCCCACTTCGACGGGCAGGGCTGGCTCTTGTTCGACGACGAGTGGGTTCGAAACCAGCTCTCGGCGACAGCAGAAGCTGATTACGAAAACGAGGCTGCGATCGTCGTCGCGAAGTTGCTGCTTCGGGGAGGGCCGAGCAGCACGCGTGCCAGCTCATCCGACAGCGGGATCAGCTCGTGACTGAGATCTGCGTGCTCGTCGCTGCGACCGCCGACGCGCCGAGATGAAACCGAGAGCGGCGACCTTTCAGCCGCCGCTCCCGAGAGTGGACCCCGCCAAGCTTCCCGGGCGCCGTGTCGCTCGCATGATCACGGCGCCTCTTGGTGGGGTCGTGGAGGGATCGTATCGCGCCCGGCTCGCGAAGTGGATGACGGCGAAGCAACGGGGCTCAGGCTTCGTTCTGCGCGGCCGCACGGGATCAACCCGCGCGCTCGCGCGGGGACGCTGCACGCTCGCGAGCCCCGATCGCCTGGCGAGCCTGATCGATCTTCTGCAGGCTCCCGTCGCTCGCTCGGTAGCTCCAGAAGGACCACCCGTTCGTCGCCGGCAGCTTTCCGTCCGGCCTCCGTCCTCGAATCGAAGCGCGGGCGACGCTACCGGCGATCGAGAGCGACGGGTACGTCGCGCTCATGCAGGTCACCGTGCCGTCGCGCTCGATGCGTGCGGTGAGATCGCGGCCCTTGTAGTGGCACGAGAGCTCGACGGGTGGACGCAGCACGCCCGCGTCGATGAGCTGGCGCAAGGTCACGTCGTGCGACCCACTCGCCGTCGATGACCTCGGGGCTCGGTCCTTCTTGGGCGAGCGGGCCGGCGCGACGTCCTCGTCGTTCGAGAGCGGGAAGTCCAGTTGGACCTTGCAGCGCCGGAGCGAACCCCGCACTTCGTCCGCGGTGAGGTTCTTCGTGTTCCGCGTGACGTGGTTCACGAGGAGCATGTCCGAGTCCTGGGCGAAGAGCCTCTCGAGGGCCCCCTTCACCTGGCGGTCGACGAAGTCCGCGCGCCACAGCGCCTCGATGCGGTTCGTCCTGAGCTCGGCCTTCGAGATCAACTTCAGCGTGGACTCGACCAGCTCCCCTTCGTCTCCGATGCGCACGCTGCGGAAGAGCTTCTCCTCGACGCGCACCGCGGCGTGCGTGTTGTAGATGCGGTACTCGTTCCCGTCTGTGAGGACGATCCACTCCACGCCGGCGACGGCGGCGTAGCCCATGATCTGGTTCGCCCAGCGCCGATCGTCGAGGTTCTCTCCCAGGCCCTTGGCCTCGACCAGGAGCTTGGGTTCGCGCAGCACGAGCAGCGCGTAGTCCACGGGCTTGTCGCGGCTCTTCACCCGGAACTCGCGCGCAACCTCGTCGACGTCCTCGATGTCCCAGCCGAGCGCACGGAGAAGAGGCTCGAGGAGGGTGGCCTTGGTGTTCTCCTCGTTGAGACCCTTCGACCCCGCACGCTGGATGCGGCGGCGGACGTCGGCGATCGCGAGACTCAGCGAGCTTTGGGCAGACATGGGATCATCCTCCGGGCGGGTCACTCTACCCCGCTCTGGGGTACTCCGCTCCGGGGTGCAGGCTTGGCGCCCGATGGGCTCGTCCAAGGCGCTCCAGACCAAGCGCTACCGCGCGTTCCTCGCCCGCCTCCGGCAGGCCAGGGAAGAGGCCGGGCTGACGCAGGAGCAGGTGGCGGCGCGGATGGGCCGACCGCAGACCTGGGTGTCGAAGTGCGAACTCGGCGAGCGGCGGGTCGACTTCGTTGAGCTCGAGGACTGGGCGGCGGCGTGCGGGAAGGTGATCGGGTACTTCGCCACGCGGAGGCCGTGAGTTCTTGTGAGGTGGTCCCGTCCCCCGACGGCACGCTCGGATCACTGATTGGAGCTACGCAGGCACGAGCACGTCGTCGCGAGCAAACTCGGCCAGCGGTCGATTGTCCCGCGACAGTTTCACCTCCACCTCAAACATCCGCTCCGCGGCATCCACCTGCTTCGGCGTCATTCCGATGGTGGTTCCAAGAACTCGTTTCTTCGGCAGCGGCAAGTCACGTTCGTGGTTGAACATCGCGCCGGGAGTCCCGGGCGGATAGTGATTGCTGATCCGCAAACGGCGAACATTATCCGCGTGAAACCCAAAGCCAAGGAATGCGACGACTTCGGCTTTGCCAAGAATGAAGTGTCGTGAGTTGCGGAATGCTGGATGCTCGTCTGATTCGGCATCGCTGATGATCCGGATTCCCTTGGCCACCTCCGTGAGTTGTGGTGCGTTCGGAACCTCCCCGAACGGCAGGTCACCCAACCAGCCGTGAACATGGATGATCCCGAGGCTCGAGACGATGCTCCGTGCCTCCTGCTCTTTCAACCCGAAGTCGGCAATCAGTCGCGTCCGGAAGAACCACTCAAGAGATCGGTCGTAGTTGAAGGTCACCACAAGCAGGCGGTCTGGCCGAAAGTGCTCCGGCTTGTTGCCGTAGGACCGGAACAGCTCGCCGTACCAGCACGGCCCTCTGTCCTTTGAAACAGGCCGAACCTGCCGGCGAAACACATCTCGCTCTTCTGCCGCGATCTGCAGAGTGATGCACTTGCGCCCAAGGTCAACAAACTCCCGTGCGCGGTCAAGGAAGGCATCGATCGACGCCTGAGGCGACGTATCCAGTCGTGATGCCAGTGTGTCCATCTCTGACTTAGTGTGCCCGCTGGCGGAGAGCGTCTCCCTGAACCACTCGTCCTTACGGAGATTCTCGACGATGCGGTCCTTCAGTTCGGATCCAAGCGAGAACCCGTAGGGGTAGCTAGCTCCGGCGCCGAGCACGATGGCTGTGTGGTGTTTGAGCACGCGGAAGTGAGGTTGGGGTCGTGGATGGCAGCCGGCTCGTCGGGGGCGGCAGGTAGCATTGCACGTCGCCCCCGCGTGGTCCTACATCCCGAAGTACTGCATCCCCCGCCGCTCGCCCTTCGTCTTCACCTTGCGCTCGTCGATGAGCCTGTGCATGACGGGCCGCATCGTGGTCGTGTCCGTCCCGAGCGCGGCCGCGATGTGCTCGCCTCGCGCGCCCGGGTTCGCGGTCACATAAGCCAGCACGGCTGCCGCATCGACGCTCGCCGACGGGCGCGCCCGGGGGATCAGAACCCCGTTCGTCGCCTTCGCCGTGACGCCGTTCAGCGAGAGGCACGCCCCCAGCGCCGTCCGGCTCTCGACCAGCACCGCCTTCGTGGCCGTGTCCTGGATCGTCGAGAGCGCCTTGTCGATCGATCGCGCCGCCGCGCTGATGTGCCGCAGCGACGGGTCCTTCTTCACCTTCTTCGCCTCAGCACGCGCCTTGAGCTGCGCGATCTGGGCTTCGAGGGCGGCGATCCGATCCTCCTCGGATCGCCGCGTGCGTGTCGTGGGCTCGGCCATGGGGACTCCTCGCTTTGCCATCGGGTGGCGCTCAGCGCGCCTTCGCGAGCTTCTTGCCGCCGCGCGCAGAGCTCTTCGCCGAAGAGGCGGGGGCCACCGGAGCCTTCGTCGCGCCACCTGCCGGGTAGTACGTCATCCCGCGCCGCTGGCCCTTGGTCGAGATCGCCTTCGCCGCGATCAGCTTCAGCATCGGAAGGCGCATCGTCTTCACGTCGGTCTTCAGCGCCGCCGCGATCTGCTCCCCGCGTGCTCCGGGATTCGCCTTCACGTACTCGACGAGGTCGTTCGTCATCGTCTCCATCTGCTCGGAGCTGCGCTTGCCGCCGCCCGCGGGACGACGAGCCGCGCGCGCACCTGCGGGACGGCCGGGGCCACGACGAACAGGCGCTGCTGTCGTGGCGTTTCCACCGAGGGCTGCGACCATCTGCTCGAGCGTCGTGCGCCGGATCAGCGTCGTGAGCTGCGTGGTGAACGAATCGACGAGGGCCTGGAGTTCGCCATTGGAGTTCGACATGAGCAATGCCTTCTGTTGAGGGGTGCTGGGATTGCCCCGACCAGAGATTGGGTCGGACGGCAAGGGGACCGAGAGAGGTCTGCCAGCGAGAGACACTCTACTACGGTGCATCCACTCGAATGCTATTCATTCTTCGGCGAAACCTGTTTGTCACCCCACCCTGGACTGATCCGAACCACTTCTATCCCTTCCTTGGGACGGTGTTCGATAGACCACTAGGACTGAGTTCCTGCGTCCAGACGAGCGCGTTCTGCCCTATTAGGGACAGACGACAAACGACAGCGCGTTCGTGAGGCCGATGTTGTTTGGGGGAGAGTACCCCGGATCACGGCTCCAGTACTGCGCGTAGAGGGTCGTTCCAGGCGCGATCCCCCGCAGAGCGACGTATGCGCGCGTGAAGGGGAACGCGTACTGCCCACTGCAGTCGATCGCTCCCGAGTTGCCCCCTGCGTTCTGCGCGGGAGTTCTGAAGATCGGGCTGTCGATGCAGCGGGTTCCACCAGCGAATGGAATCGCAGTCGAGTTCAGCGCCCAGAGCATGAAGCCGTTTTGGTTGTTGCGCACGTTCGTGGCGCGTACGACGAAGTCGTCGGCTCCCACGGAGAGGCTCAGCACGCCTGCGGACGAGATGGAGGGCATGCAACCCAGCGAGTTCAGCTTCGCAGTGCAGTACGTCGACGGCACGGGGCAGCCAGATAGGTAGACATCGATCAGCGTTCCCGACGGCCAAGCCACGACCACGTCGGCCAGGCCATCGTGGTTCAAGTCTCCGGCGGTGGAAACGGCATGCGTTCCCGTGGGGCCGACGTCGTAGGTGTAGAGCACACCTCCATTCGCGCCCGAGTACACGCGTGCGCCAGTGCTCGTCGCCACGATGATGTCTGCGTGCCCATCGCCGTTCACATCCCCGGCCCCACTGGTGCTCTCGTAACTCCAAGGCCCTGCCGCGAATCGGTGGAGCTCGGTGCCTGTCGCCCCCGAGTAGACAAGCGCGTTGGACTCGCCGGCACAAACGAAGTCTGAAACCCCGTCCAGGTCGACATCACCCGCGTGGCCTGCCGATCGGCCGATGCACCCCGCCGTCCCGTTCAGGAAGTAGAGGATCAGGCCGTCGGCTCCAGAGTAGACGCGGACGCTGCCGCAGCCGCCGGCGTAGTGACTGGCCGGCGTGCCCACGAGCACGTCATCGAGCCCATCGAGGTTCACGTCTCCGATCCCCGCCACCGTGAACCCGAACTGATCGCTGTTGTTGTTCCCGTAGAGCGTGTGGATCACCGACCCGTCCGTCCCGGAGTAGATCCGCGCGTACCCAGCCGCATCCCCGTTGTAGTTGAGCCCGTAGGGCGCCCCGATGATCACGTCGGGAATGCCGTCGCCATTCACATCGCCCGCGCTCGCGACGGAATGGCCGAACCACTCGATGCCGTTCGCCATTCCTCCGGTCCCCGCGAAGGTGCGCAGGAGCGTGCCGTCGAGCCCCGAATAGAGGTACGCTCGGCCTCGACCGCACTGCGGCGTGTCACTCCACAGTGGTGCCCCGATGAGAAGGTCGGCGTGGCCGTCTTGGTTCACGTCCCCAGCAGCCGCCACGGACCAACCGAACGCGTCTCCCATCCCCGAGGTGCTCTGGAGTGTGAAGAGCACAGCCCCCGTGCGGCCTGAGAGGACGCGGACGAAGCCGTACGTCGGCGGCCCGCACCACAGTTGATCACCCGTCTCGCCAACCACGAGGTCGTCGATCCCATCGGCGTCGACGTCTCCGGCGTCACATACTCGACTGCCCGTTTCGGAGAGCCGATAGAGCCGCGTCTGCGCCGACACCTGGGGCGCGAGCGAAGCGACGAAGCTGGAGACTGTCGCGGCGAGGGCGAAGCGAAGAATCATGTCGGTGCTCCTGCGGAGGGGAGTTGATCCGCGTGAGCATCCTGCTCTTGGGCAGACGCGGTCGCCAGTCGAGGCATGAGCTTCCCTCGCTGTGGGAGTAGGGATCACCCGCACCGCCGCCTCTAGGGACGGCGGCCGGCCAGGACACCCTGCTCGTCAGGGGGATGCTCGACAGGCGCACTGAAGGGCTCCGCCGGAAGCCGCGCAGCCGCGGCATCCGCGCGAGCGGACACCGCGGCCGCATGAGACCGCCCGACTCGATCGTGGCTACGCCTTCGCCGCCTCCCGCTTCGCGCGCGCTCCACCCTTCCGCGGCGCGCTCGCCGACTCCGTCGACGGCTCCAGGCGCTTCGCCTTGAGCACCACGCCCGTCGTCGCGACCACCGCCGCGATGGCCGAGCGTGCCCCCAGGAGCGCCTCCTTCATCTCCGGGTCGGTCGCCACCGCCACGCCCTTGTCGAGCGCGCGCACCGCGACGATCGCCTGCTTCACGGTCGGGTTCGCCCTCGCCCGCTTGCGCTCGGCGCGTGCCTCGATGCTCGCGATCTTCGCCTGCAGGTCGGCGACCTGCTGTTCGGGGCTGCGGTGGGGTTTGCGTTCGTTCGTAACGGTCATTGGTCACTGTCCTTTCTGCCTGCCACCGATCACGCCGTCTGCGCGGCGTCCCGACCGATGGTGTTTCGTGCGTGCGACGCGATGCCCTCGACGGCGCCGCGCAGGTCTTCGACGTCCAAGTGCGCGTAGACTCGCGCCGTGAGCTTCGGATCCGAATGCCCGAGGATCCGCTGCGCCTGGATCAGCGGCGCTCCGGTGCGCGCGAGCCGACTCGCGAGCGTGTGCCGCAGCGCGTGGATGTCGACCTTGCGCCCCTGCGCGTCGACACGGTCGATGCCTGCGGCTTCGAGGATCCGGTCGAAGGCGCGCATCAGGTTGTTCGAGGGGCCGCACCAGGCACACCCGCGGGGCGTGAGGTAGACGCGGTCCTCGGGACGCAGCGGACGACCGAGCGCGTGGACGTGCTCGGCGCGGAGTTGGCGCAGCTCGCCAACGAGCCCGGCGAGGATCGGGACCTTGCGCGAGCGCCCCGCCTTCGTGTGCTCGGCCCGCAGGAGCAACACGCCTCGGTCGAGGTCGACGTCGCTCCACGCCACGCGCGTGAGCTCGCCGTAGCGCGCGCCCGTCTCGAGGAGCGAGCGCCACAAGGGGTACTGGCGCACGCGCGGGCGACCCCGCAACGTCCCGTCCTCCTCGATGCGCCGGTCGTCCTCGCGCGCGGCGACGAGAAAGGCCTCGATCTCGGGCTCGGAGAGCGCGCGGCGTCGGCAGCGCGCCGTCGCCTCGTTCTCCTTCAGGCGCGGCAACTTCGCGACCGGGTTCGTGGCGACGAGCTCGAGCTTCACGCACCACGCAAGACAGGCGCGCAGGCGGTCGAGATCGAGGTTCGCGGTGCGGACCGAGACGCCGGCCGCAAGCCGCCGCGCGCGGTACTCGATCAGCATGAGCGGCTTGAGCTCCCCCACGCGCTCGATGGGAAGCGCGGCGAGCGTGGCTTCGAGCCCACGGCGGACGAGCACGACGTGCCGCGCGCAGGCGCGCGTGCCGAGGTCGGCGAGGTAGGTCGCCACGAGTTCGGCGAGCGGGCGGTCCTGGGCTCCGTGGACTTCGAGCCCGAGGAGTTCGCGATCGCGGCGATGGAGCAGCTCGCGCGCCATCGTCTCGGCGATGCGCTTGTCCGTGGAGAGCGACACGCGCCGCCGCTTCCCGGATCCGTCGGTGTAGGTGAAGCGGTACTGGGCGGGTGTGCTCCCGCGCTGCACGCGTTCGAGCTTTCCCTGTCCGAGGCAGCGGCCGAGGCGGTTCACCGGAGAGCTCCGTTCGTGTTCGTCGTCGAGTCGTGCATGGGTCGTGCTCCGAGGTCGAGAGCTCGGCGTTCTCGCGCGCGGCTTTCTTCCCACGACTCGATGACTCGCTCGACTTGGTCGAGGAGCGCAAGCTCACTCTCGGCGAGGATCCGAGCTTTCGACGAGGTCGGCGCGAGGATCGTCACGCAGGCCTCCGGCGTTCGAGCCACTCGTCGAACTCGGCGGCGCGCCAGCGGAGTCGGTTCCCGACCTTGATCGGACGCAGGAGCTGGCCCAGGCGCGCCCAGCGGCGCACGGTGCGCGCGTCGCACGCGAGGCGATCGGCGACCTCGTGCGTGGTCAAGAGCCGCGAGGCGGGCGCCGTGGCGCGAGGGGTGGGCGTCGTGGGCGGAGGCGTGACCGTCGCGGGGTCGGCCGTCGCGGCGGAGGCCACCACGCTCGGAGCGATGGGCCGCGCGCGCAGCTCCTCGAGGATCGCCTCGAGCAGCTCGATCTGGCGCTCCTCGACGGCGCGCTGGCGGGCGAGGGTGCGGGGCATCAGCGCACCTCCCCGCGAGAGCGCAGGGCGCGCAGGATCTCGCGCTCGAGGAACGCGCGCGCACCCTCGTCGCGGGGACGAACCACCCGGCGCGAGGTCCCGCGGCGGTGCGGCTCCGGCCACGAGACCACGATCGTTCCCCGGAGCGTGCGGCGGATCGCGAACCCGTCGATCACGACTGCGTCGCCCAGGACGAGCCGGACGAAGCCGAGCAGGCCGGTCGAGCGCAGACCCGGAGGTGCGGGGTGGAACCTGATGTCGCTGACGATCACGAGGCACCTCCACCCGTCGCCAACTCCAGGCGCCCAGTTCCGGGGAGCTGATTGGGGGCGATACCCGCGTGTTCGTTAGGTAGGCCCGCCTCTAGAGGCTCGGACACTGACCCTTGTGACGCGTGTGACGCGTGTGACGCGTCTCCAAGAACCCTTCCTACATGCGCGTGTGTGTTTGTACTCGCGCCCGCGCATTGAAAGGGGGTTTCTTTAGCAGGCGTCATCCCGTCACAAGCGTCACCAACCTCCGATCGAACGAGCCGCACGCCCCGCCATGATCGCGTGTCGCCTGTGCGGTGTTTCGTACATCCCCGATCCTCCAGCGCGGCTGCCAGGCGCGGGATCGAAGGCAATGGGTGGTCAGCGCCTCGGCAGTGCTCCTCCAGTGCCGCACGTAGGGCCGCGGCTGTTTCCTCCCCACCCTCGAAGAAATCGCAGCGCGCCCGGAAGAAGGCGTTCAACGCGTCGCCGCGTACCGCTCCGCTTTCCTTGCCTTCCCAGTATTCATCTCGTGCAACCTCCACCTCGGTGCAGGTGCCGAGCCCCTGCTCGAGCCATTCACGGCATCCTCGAACCGCAAGTGCCAGCAGTGCCTGTTGGGCTCGCTTGGAAGTGCGCAGGGCCTCGCGAAATGGCTTGCTCTCCTCGGTATCCGGGAACGGAAAGGCGAAGGGGATGATCCGGATCCGGCGACGGGATCCGCCGTCGACATCACTGTCCGGCCGAGGTACGTGGTTGCAGCACAAGAAGAGCTTGCACGAGGGCCGGAAAGGGACGGGAGACTTGTAGTGGTCCCGAGGCGCAACCTCATCGCCACCGGAGAGCGCCTTGATCACGCCCGCGTCAAACTGACGACCCTCGGATACCTCGCTCGCCGTCACACAGCGGATACCCATCAGCCCGACTAGGTCCGGTCGCGGTCCGCAGTTGGCAGTACGCCGCGAAAGTAGGGATTCGAAGGCGATCGTCCGGGCGTAGTCCCCCAGCATGGTGCCAAGGAGCCCGAGGAGCGTGGTCTTGCCCTCGTTGCCGCGCGGGCCATGAAAGATGAAGATCGAGTCCTCGCGTGTGTCGCCAGTCAGCGCGTAGCCGAAGCTCCGCAGCAGGAACGAGCCGAATGGCGCCGAGCCGCCCGTAATGTGGGCGAGCGTCGAGTCGAGGAGCGGACAGGTGGCCTCGGGGTGGAACTCGGCGTGCGTGCAGCGCGTGATCAGGTCTTCGCGCCGATGAGGCCGTAGGGTCCCCGTCCGTAGTGCGATCGTTCCGTTCGGCGCGTTTAGCAAGAACGGATCGGCGTCGAAGGCAGAGACCGGCAGCACGACTTCCGCAGCCGCCAGCTTCAGCATTGCGCGGATCGACGCCTCGCGCTGTGCCTTGATCGCATGCTTGAAGTCGTCCTCGTCGGCCTCAGCAACAATGCGACGTGACGTCTCTCTCGCGCGACGCAAGACCGCGGACGCGTTCGCGACGTACCGCCGGCCATCGTAGACGAGCCAACCTCCCAGGGCCTCGCAGTAGCGCACGTCCTCGCGGTGATCGCGCAAGAAGAAGTCGGCGAACCCGACCTCGGAGTAGAGAGCCATCGCTGCGCGTTCCTGAGCATGCAGGGCGCGGAGTTCCGCAGCCGCTGACGATTCGAGCAGGTTCGCGGCCCAGTTCTCGAACACGATCCCCGTGTCACGAGCCGCGCACGACGCTCGCTTGCAGCGCAAAGTGAGCGTCAGGGCGACAAGATGCGCAGTACCAGCGGCGACACCGCCCGCGGTCTCGAGGCCGTGGCAATACGGGCACGTCGTGAGCTCGACGCCGATCACGCGCTGCTCTTCCTCGATCAGCTTCGACGTCCCACCCAGCAGCGTCGCCGCACGAACCAACGCGGTGGTCGGAGGAGCATCGCCTGATGGAGACTTACGCGTACCATGGCGTACCCGCGTCTTGATCTGAGGAACGACACGCTCGAAGTCCTCGACTGCGTAGCGTCGTGGTTCATCGGGCATGTCCAGGGCGCGCACAAGCCGGGGTGGAGAGTACTTGGCATTGAGCGTGCCAGGGGCGCGCAGACAGCGAGACAGGTCCGCCGTATTGTCGAGGTCAAAGCCCTTCTCGCTCGCGATTCGAAGCAGCTCCGCCTGCCAGGACTTCAGCAATCCGGCGATACGGCGCCGCTCCTCGGCGTCATCGATCCGGACCGGCTTGTCGAGGAGCCACAGCGGGTACAGCCCACCGCCGGAATGCAGGACGATAGAAGGCGGGAGCGGGAAGTCCGCAACGAGTGCCTGCGCCGAGGCCGTGTCCTTCGGCAGCGCCTTCTTCTTGTGCTCGCCTTCGAGCGTGTCGAGGTCGAGCCAGAGGCAGGAAATCGCCCGGGCATCCGTCGCCTTGCCGCGTCCGCGTTCCAGCTTCCGCATCAGCGTGAGAGTTAGGTAGCGGTCTGCAGCAGAGCACAGCTCGTGCGCAGCGGGTTCGAGTGTCGCGAACTGTCGCGCCTGCCACCCTCGGCTCCCCTTCGTCGCAGACGTGAACAGGGCCTCTTCGGGCAGTCCCTCTGGCCACAGGTGTTGAAGGAACTTCAGGGCGAGGGCTGCGTCGGCCCGAGGGGGCGAACGAGAAGGCTCAGGAGGCATCTGCCCCGTCCTTGGCCTTACAGGCGGCCTCCCGTGCACGCTCGGCTAGGACGGCTAGGACTCGTTCAGGATCAAAGAGCAGGCCCCGCGTACCCAGGCGAACATGCGGGATTGTGCCTGCCTCAGCCTCCGCCCTCAGATCCTGAGGCCTCACTCCAAGGCGCGCGGCCATTACGCCGACGGGCACCAACAGATCCGCAGGCGGCGTACTCATGCGGATCAGCATGGGCCACCAGGCGCAGACCTCCTCCCGCGTCCCTACCCCGTCGATCCACCGCCCTTCCCGCGTCGATCCGTCAGAGGGCGAGCCCCAGCTCGAGGGCTTTGCCTTCCAGGAAGTACCCTGCACCATTTCGTCCGTTCGAAACCTGCAGTCCGCGCTTGCGAAGCGCAGCAATCGATCGTTCGACGGTGCTATGGCTGCCCACACTGAGCTTGGCCATCAGTTGATCCCTCGTCATACCCTCGCCATCTTGGGTTGCTCTGGCCAGGACTCTCAGCATCGTCTTCTGAGTGTCTGTTAGCCCCGCTAGCTCGACGGACGATGCGTGCGATGGCACCGGTGAACCCTGGTCCGCGCGAACGGGGGTCACCTTGGTCGGAGCAGACGATGCGACGGCCGGATCGGGAGAAATGACTGCACGGGTCGAGGTTGCAAGTTCCTGTCGAGGAGTCACGACGGTGGCGACAGCCCGACAGGTCTCTGTGGAGTGCTCGGTGATCCGCGCCTGCACGTCGAGAAAGGACTCGAGCGCTTGCCAGAGTCCATACGCGAACTCGCTTTGGATCTCCTTCCACCCAGGCTTTCCAGTCCACGAATGCAAGTAGGCGACAACATCCGTGACGCTTTTCTCCGATTTCAGCATCCCGATGGCCCTCATCGTTGCGGGCAGGAGTGGTCTCGTCGAGTGCAGTCGCTCGAAAGCCTCCGGTTCTTCTGCGGCGCAAAGGGGCCCGCACCAGCACTCCCAAGTCCGCCACGGTGTCTTCGATGGGCTCTCTCCGATGCCGTGAAATGACGTTGCTCACCTCGCTCCACGCATGCCAGAGATCGCGCGGCTTGGAGATGATCGCGTCCCGCTCTCGGATTACCCTGATGGTCTCCTGCTGTTCACCAGCTCCGGGTGTACTTGTGTTGGCGGATGTTCCAGCGCGCAGCTTCCTGTCTTGCTTCATCTGAGCCCTCGGAGTCGACGAGTCCTAGTGCGCCTCGATATGCATTCGCGCATCGTGACTACTCGTTCGTCCGCACCACGTCCCATCCATCAGTGACCGTCGTCCGAGCAAGTCGTTCACGGACTTTCACGAGGTGGCTCCGGAAGTGCGAATATGGCACGCATCCACGGTGCTGTAGCTGCCCCACCAGGATGCCAGGATGGACACCACACTTCTCCGCTCCTTGCACGATGGCACTCTTCGAATACTGGTTCCCCGTCTTCGCGATGAACGCATCGAGAGTCCGCTGGCTGATCAGTGCGTCCATTGCAAACAGATCGGCCAACCGCTCCGCCTTGGGCTTGCCCGCCGACGTGTGCGCCACGCTGCCCACGAGTTCGACATCGAGCGTCGCGCCTACGGCTCGTCCGTCCTCGTGCAAGAGGTGCCCCAGCTCGTGCATGAGCGTGAACCAGAACCAGTCGATCCGGTCATATCGAAACGAAAGCCCGATCACGGGGTGATTCCCTTCCAACCACAGGCACGCGCCATCAATCTTCGTCCCCGGAAGGTGCTCCACGATGACGCAGCGGACCCCTGAGTTGCTCAGCACCTCGGGCACACCGTCAACCTCGTCGACCGTTCGGTGGAGCCTGCCCAGGGCAGTGAGCGCGACGCTCAGCTTGGCCTTGGAGTAGGAGGGCGCAGGGATCTTCTGGGCAAGCTGCTTCACGCGCATCAGCCATGCGAGCTGCCCACCCGACCAACCATCGTTCGCGTCCGACTTCCTCGCCGAGGCAAGCACGCTGGGCTCTTCGTCAATTGTACGGATCCCGAGGAAGGAGCAGATCTGGTGTTCGAGCACCTCGACGTTCGCCGAGTGTTGGATCCATCCGCGCCTGATGAGGTCTTTGACAGGGACCTTCTCGTAGAGCTTCGCACGGCGGGCGACGGATCGACCGTCGGGCTTGACCTTGGAGAGCTGGTAGCTGCTTTCAAGGTTCATCCACAACTCAGGGGACGTTCCGAACGCGAGGGAAAGACCCTTGGCCGTCTCGGGAGTGACAGACCGCTTGCCCGCAATGAGCTCGCTGATGAGGCGGGGCGGCCGCCCAAGGATCTCGGCCAGGTCAACCTGGCTCCAACCACGGGCCTCAAGCTCCTCGCGGATGAAGTCGCCCGGCGGAAACACCTCGGCCGGGGTGAAACTGGTGGTGGACATCCTGATGACCTCCTAGTGGTAGTCCTCGATCTTGACCACGACGACCACCTTGCTCGGGGCCTCCCCCTCGAACTCGAGGATGAGCCTCCACTGGTCGTTGAGGCGGATCGAGTGCTGGCGGGAACGCGCACCCTTGAGCTTCTCGAAGTGCAGCGACTTCATGGCTCGAAGGTCCTGCTCGGAGGCCGCGTTCCGGATGAGCTGCATCCGGCGACGAAACGCCTGCACGATGTTCTGGGCGTAGTCGCCTGTGAACTTCGGGTCCGACTCGAGCCGCTCCAGGTCGCGGGCTCCGTGGCGCACCTTCATGGTGCCGAGCCAGCATAGCCTGGTGTCGGTAAATGTCAACGACCAACTTTACACGTAGTGTAATTGTGGTGCGCAGGCAAAACCGATGCTGCGTGAGAAGTGCTGCCCGGGGCCCGCGGCCCCACCTGGTCGCACCCGCGCCTGACCGGTACGGGTTCGGGGGTTCCCCTGAACGCCAGGCAGCACACGGTCGTCGTTGTGGTCGATGAGGTTACCCGGCCTCGACGGCGCGACGCACGGCCGCCGGATCGGCTCGGGCGTAGGTCGCCGTCGAGGTGACCGACCGATGGCACAGGGCCCGTCCAACGATCAGGAGGTCCGTGGTCGACCGGTAGAGGCGCGTGGCAAAGGTGTGCCGCAGCGCATGCGGGTGCACGCCCCGCTTGATCCCCGCCCGACGCGCCCACCACTCAAGCCGCCGGTGGGCCTGTCGCGCACCGACGCGCCCCCCGTGCTCCCCGACGAACAGGGGGCCCTCGGTCCTCGCCCCGACGTGCTCCCGCAGGATCGCGACCACGTCTTCGGCTACGAACGCGACATCCTGCTCCGCGTTCTTCATCGTCCGCAGGCGCACCTCCCCCGCCTCGAGGTCGAGGTCCCCGACGTCGAGCGCGAGCGCGGATCCGAGCCGCAGCCCGGCACCGAGCAGCAGCCGAAAGAGCGCCCGGTCGCGCCGCTCTGCGTCCGTCGCGGCCCCGTCGAGCGCGCGCACGAGCCGTTCGCGGTCGGCGTCCGAGAGCGCCCGCGGCGGAGGCGATCCGCACCGCGCTCGCCGCACGAGCCGCGCCGGGTTCGCCGCCACGTACCCGGCCGCGTGCGCGAAGCCGAAGAGACACCGGATCGAACTGCGCAGCGCGTTCGCCGACGTGGGCTTCTTCGCCCGCCCGTCCGGCGTGCGAAGCGCCATCGCCGAGGTCAGGAAGCGCGCGACGTCCTGGTGCGTCACGTCCCCCACCTCCCGCTCCCCGAGGAACGCCGCAAGCAGCCTACCGTGCCGCTCCGCCTGCCGAACCGTGTGCGTGCTGCGCCCGTCGGCTTCGAGCTGCAGCAGATACTCCGCGAGGAGTTCGTCGAGCTTCATCGTGGGTCTTCCGTCGACACCGCGAGCCGGGAGCGTCTTCGCCCCCGGCCTGCGCGGACCGTGGTCGATCAGAACGTGGCGGCGTCTTCGGGGAGCGGCGCCTTCTCGACAAGCCTTCGCTCCGCCGCCCACACGAGCGCTTGGCGCAGCACACGCTGCGTCTTCAGCACCGACACGCGCGCCTTCAACACCCCCGTGCGCGTCTTGTTCACCCGATCGCTCGCGAAGAAGGCGAGCACGCGCTCGCTCGTGAGTTCCGCAAGCTTGGTCTCGGCCCCGAGCTCGTCGAGCGCGACCGCGAGCTCGAGCCGGTAGCTGAAGATCGTCCCGTTCGACTTCCCCGACGCTTCGAGGTGCGCGAGGTAGCCCTCGGCCATCTCGGCGAGCGTCGTCTCCGTGGTCGCCGCCTTGCGCTTCCCGCCCTTCTTCTTCGACGCGGGAGCGGCGCTCGACTCGGGGGCATCCGCGGGTGCGGGTTCCACCGGGTTGGTCGTCGTGTCCGCCGGCGCATCAAGGTTCGACTCGGGCGCGAGCGGCGCGTCGGCCAAGTTCGCGACCTCCACCGCGCTCGAGAGCTCGGGGTTCGTGGGGAGGTCGTTCGTGTTCGCGTGCTTCTTCTTCGCCATGTGCAGGTTCTCCAAGCGCCCACCTCGGGCGCGTGGACACATGGAGCCTCGACACGCGACACAAAGGAGGAGCCCGCGCCGCACACAGCGCGAATCCACGACGCCCCATCTCGCGCACCCGTGCGAGCTTCCGCGCCAAGCACGTCCGTTACGTGCGAGTCCCCCCCGAGCTCAATGAGCAGGGCGCGCCGCCCTACCGCAGCGCGCCCCGCATTCGAACCTCAGATTCGGCGCCCGATCCCCATCCGCTCGAGATCGTTCCAGCTCACCCTGCTGAAGGACGGCGGCCCCGGCGCGTTGCGCGCGTTCCAGGCGGCAAGCGCCACCGAGACCACGATGTCGTCGTGGCCAGAACCGGGAGCGCCCGTGCGCACCGCGCCCGCGTCCGTCACGCTGAACTCGAAGGCTTCGAGCTCGTCGATTGCTTCCTGCCACACTTCCGTGCGAGGAAGTGTGATCTTCTTGTTCTCGAACAACATCGCCAGATGCGTGACGAGATCGTTTTTCGACTTTGAGGTGAACGGGTACTCGTCAACCCGACATCCTTTCGCGCACAGTGCCTCGTAGATCGGCTCCCCGGCACCGGTCGAATCCACCAAGATCAGCGCGCGGTTGTAGCGATCGCATGCGGCCTTGATGCGCTCGAGCTGAATTCCCCAGTCGAGGCGTTGGAAGCGGTCGAAGTACACGACGCGACAGCGCCGATCCATGATCGTGAGCACGGTGTAGTCTTCGACCTTTGCAAGGTCGAGGCCCGCGAAGTACGCGAGGTCGGGGTTGGGCGCTTCGAGTTCCCCGCTCGCCGCCTCACGGACGTAGCGGAACACGGCCCCAGAACCCTCGAGGAATTCCGCTCCGTACTCCTGTCGATGCACGCGCTCGGGAAGTCGCTCGCGCTCGGCCTCGATCATTTGCCTATCGAGCAGAGGGTTGTCCCACGACGGTGCGTTCCAGCTCTCGTAGTCCGGATCGGCGCCGTTCTGCCCACGCCGCCACAAGTCGAAGAAAAGCGACTTCCCGCGTGGGGTGCTGATGAGCATCGCCCAGCCCTTCTTGTCGAGCAGGCGTTGCGACAGATAGCTCTCCCAGATCGACGGCTTCAGCCGCGCCGCCTCGTCCACGATCACCCAGTTGAGCCCCTCGCCGAGCAGACTGACGGGGTTGTCGGCGGTCTTGCCGCGGATCTCGCTCGTCCCGCCGCCCAGGTTCCTCAGGACGAGGCGACGCTCGTGCTCGGAGAAGGTCGCCACGCGATGGCGGAAGTGTGTCATCGCGATCAGAGCGACCTGATTGAACACGCGCTCGGAGAGATCGTACGTTGGCGCCACGACCCATCCGATCGAGGCCTTCTGCGGCGCGAGCGCGGCCGCGAGGGCCTCCATCGCCGCGCACAGGGTTTTTCCCCAGCGCACGCCGCAGGCCACGATACGCCGGGGAGCGACCGACGCGTGCACGAGGGATTGACCCGCGTGCGGCTTGTAGCCGCAGAGCTCGAACAGAGCGCGCTTGTTCAGTAGCGCTCCCCCAGGAACTTCACTCGCCATCGTCGTCTCCTTCCTCGTCGATCGCCGGCGCGCTGCCACCAGGGGTGAGAATCAGGAGTTCCCGAATCTCGCGCTTCGTGATCGCCTCGATGTCGACGGCACTGCGGTCGGTCGGTTCGCCGGCGAGGAGTCGCTCGAGCTTGATCACCATCGCCGCGGTCTTGACCCCGTCCATCCCGGTCTCGAGCGGGAACTCCTGGATCGCCTTCGCCGCACGCATCGCCATTGCCGTCAGCATCTTTCTGTGGCGCAGGTGCATCTCGGCGAGATCGCCAACGATCTGGGCGTCGACGGTCTTGCGCGCCTCCACCTCGATGGCCGCGAGACGTTCCGACCAGTTCTCGCGCTCGGCCGTGCGGACGACCGTTCGCCGGTGGACTGAGAACTTGGTCGCCACCGCTTGGTGGGTGCGCTGGGGGCCCAGCGCGACGAAGTAGTGAAAGGCATCCGCGGGAAGTCGCTTGTTCATGCTGCACTCCTTTCGGCACGCACGTTTGCGAAGACTTGCTTCGTGCCGTCAAGCATCGCGCTCGTTCCGGTGAGCTTCTCGAAGCGATCGACGATCACATCGCAGTAGAGCGCGTCGAGTTCCATCAGGAAGGCGCGACGGCCAGTCTGCTCCGCGCCGACGAGCGTCGAGCCCGATCCACCGAAGAGGTCGAGCACGTTTTCGCCTGGGCGCGAGCTGTACTGCATCGCGCGCGCGGCGAGCTCGACGGGCTTCTCGGTCAGATGGACCATGGCCGTGTGGTTCAACTTCTTGACGCTCCACACGTCGGTCGCATTGTTCGGACCCAGGAACTGGTGCGCGGCGCCTTCGCGCCAGCCGTAGAAACACCACTCATGGTTTCCCATGAAGTCCTTGCGCGTGAGGACGGGATGTTCCTTCACCCAGATCACGGCCTGCGAGAAGTAGAGTTCGGAAGCTTTCAACGCGCCGGGGTAGTTCGCGCAGTTCGCATACCCTCCCCAGATGTAGAAGGCGCGCCCCGGCTCGAGCGCGTAGGCGAAGTTCCCAAACCACGCGAGGAGCATCCGGTCGAACTCCTCGTCCGAGATGAAGTCGTTCGCGAGCGGCCGGTCCTTGGGGCGGAGCTTCTCGTGCGTCGCCTTCGCCTTCGAGGGGTGCCGCGCGACGTCGAGTCCCTGGTGGTGCGTCGTGCCGGAGAACGACGAGAGGCCGGCCGCGATGGCGTTGTTGGAGCGCGGCTCGACCTTGACGTTGTAGGGCGGGTCGCTGTTGACGAGCTGGATCCGAGCGCCGCCGAGGAGCCGATCGAGGTCCTCGCGCTTCGAGCTGTCGCCGCAGAGCAGGCGGTGGTTCCCGAGGACCCACAGATCACCGGGGCGCGACGTGGCGGCATCCGGCGGCGCGGGGACGTTGTCCTGCACGATGCCGTCGAGGTTCTCCCCCGCGGCGATCACGTCGTCGAGGATGCCGCTGATCTCCTTCTCGCTGAAGCCGACGCCGTCGAGGGCTCCCCTGGGTTTGGAGACTCTCCAGGGATCTTCGAGAGCGCCGGGAGGTCCCACTCTGCGAGCTCGCCCGTGCGATTGAGTGCGATGCCGAGAGCAGTCGCCTGGAGGTCGTCGAGGTCAAGCTCGACCACGTCCGCCTCGGCCCAACCGAGGGCCTTCATCGCGGCGAGGCGCCCGTGTCCCCCGATCACACGGCGCGTGGCGCGCTGGACGACGAGGGGTTCGGCCTGGCCAAAGCGCGCGAGGGAGGCGCGGATCGCTTCGAGGTTCTTCTCGCCGTGCGCTCGGGCGTTCGCGGGATCGGGGACGAGTGAGGCGAGCGGGACGCGGCGGATGGTGAGGGATTCCAAAGCAGGCTCCTCGGTCGGTGGACCGGGTGGGGCGGCCTGCTTGGAATTGGGACTCGGATTTAGTCGGCCGCGGTTGTGGTGTGAAGTGATCTGGTGCGCGTTGTTCTAGCGCGATGCGGATGAGCGCGCAAGTGATTGTGTCACAGGGCTGGGCCGAAACCGACCGCGTGCGTGTTCGACACTGTGCCAGTTCGGTGAACCAAGAGTGACACTCGACGCTCTGTGACACAGAGCTCTGAGCGCGGAGGTGATCTTCGTCGGCAGTCGGCCGCGTAGAGCCTCGAGAGACAGTGCGGTGGCGTTCGAGGGACTGTCACACCTGATCGCCGTGGCGAGGTCAAATGTCACACGCATTTTGGCAGGAAACGGCCTTGGCAGGGTCGCCAAGGCCGGTCCGCGGGCGAGTGTCCGTTTGAAAACACGCGTTTTCGGAGCCACCTTTGGAACAGTCGAGGATCAGGGGCTGCCGGACTGACGGGGTGCGGGTCCGATTCCCTGTCTTATCGGACCCCAAAGCGACAGAGAGGTAGTCGCGCTTTGGTGCCCTCACAGGGTCCGATGCTTAACGCGATCGGAGTTGATACAAGTGTTGTGGACGATGGTCGATTATCCGCGATTCTCTGCTTTTCGCGCTCGCATGCCCTGCGAACACTCGTCGCCAATGCTCGACCTGAGAGGTATTGCCCATGCCGAACACCGTGACGAGAAGCGACGGTCCAGGGAACCTGCCTTGGTTGGACGCTTACCACCAAGTCTCAGACTTCGGAGTGTGCTACGAGCTGAACGCGGTTCTGCTGCCGAATGACCCCAAGTACCTACGTCGATCGGAAGCCTATCCTTGACTCATCACTCTTTGTCCAGCTTGTGAACTGTGACACCTGTACAGATGCACACAATGGTACACCCAAACGACGATTCTAGGCTAAATACACTAGATCCACTGGCTCGCATCCGCTCTACCAGAGCCTGCGCCGCCTTTCGCCTCTCTTCGGTCGCATTGATGTCCCCAACGAATGTCTCGATTGCACGCTGCTCGGCTGCAAGGCCCCTTAGGCGCGCCATCCCGTATATGATATTCCCCTCCCGCACGTCTGTCGCAAGGAAGTAGGTAGCGCCATGGCACTCAATGTCATAGCATGCTCCGGCTACGTCCCGCACGGTGATTCGAGGATCCCGGCCTGGCCATAATGCAAGGCCCACGAGGAGGCCATCGTGTAGATTCGGAGTGATGATCGGGTCCACTAGCTTGGCATGCGCTTGGGTCATTCTGTTCGCACCTCTGAATGGTTCACCAAAGCGAGCCATTTGCATTAAGAAACGGCTTTGCTTCTTCAGGAACCGGCTCCTGTAGGCCTCACCATTTGCGTGACACCTTTCGGCCTCGAATGGGTGGACGAATCCACCGCCTTCGGAAACGGACCAGACCTTCATCCTCCAGGGCCCGGGCGATCGCTCGCCGGTCCACGGAGGCATGCTCCAGACGCTCGAGCTCTGCGCCAGGCTCGAGGCTTCGCGCTGTGCGCTCACGCGCCTCGTGCTCGCGGTAGCGGCTCCAAAGCTGCTCGCGCTCGCGCTCACCAAACGCTCGCCGCGCGCTCCACATGTCGTCGGCGGACAGGCCGTTTCGCCGCACGCGCGCGTTGACCGCCGCGCGCGCCGCATCCACGTCGTCGCACGACCACTCTTCACCGCGGCCCGCAGCCGTCGCGAGGTGAAGGTGTGTGGGTACCGGGGTGGTTCCCGGCGCTTGGCCGTGGTCGGCCAAGTACTTGAAACCCCGCACACTGGGAGAGTGCCGCAAGTAGGAGCTCCGGGAACGGAGGCCTCTCATCCTGCAAGGCAGTGGGATGGAGGTGTCGCGTGCTGACGGGTGGTGCCGGGCACGAGAGCGACGACGAAAGCGGTGACGGGTATTCACCCGTCTCGATGGTGTGCCGCGAGTCATGTGGAGGAGGGCCAAGTCCCTCCTCCACCTCGCGGTCCGTGATTCGGTTCCAGAGCGGTCAAAGGAGAACCCGCCGGGAAGTGGGCTCGACTTTGGCAGCGCAATGACGATGGACAGTCGTCGTGTATTCACACGTCGGTTGGGTCCATCGCAGGTTCTGCATCGCGCTAGCTCTATGGATTGGGCAAGGCCGATCTGGGGAATACAGACGGCCGCCGCATCTGAGTGCGCGCGAAGGCAGAGGTTCGAACCGAAGGACGAGGTTCTCGGCCGAGGTTTGAAGACAGCGCGCATCCCGAGGGCTTCATGCGGGGCCGTCTGGGAGGAGCGACGAGGTTCCGAGATGTAGGGGGAGACCGGACGTGCTCAGGTAGAGCTCGAACGGTCTGGGCCCCCCCATCTTGGACGACGCTCCGACCCTGGACTCGAAAAACGGCGCTTGTTCAGAGAGGTTCTTGGCTTCGGGGCTGTGCCATCAAACAGCCCCATCTTCCGAGCCGTTTCCGAGGCCAGGAGGCATCGAGCGCGGATCCCCCCATAACAACCGTCAGGAGGAAATGGGGGGAACGTCGATGCCATACAACTGCGAAGCAGCCACGCTGTCGGGCTTCGTCCAGCAGCTTGCCGTCTCGTACATCGCGAAGGGATACCGGTTCTACGTGACCGGTCGCGTCCCCCTGCGCAAGGATCCGGTCGACGTCGATCGCAAGCTGATCGAGCGCTACGGAATCGAGATCTCGCAGTGGGCCCGAGCCAGGCGCAAGCGCGCTGGCCATGCTTCGGTTCAGTACCTGCGCCACGATCGCCTCTTCGTTCTCATCGCCACGCACGGTCGGCATCCGCTCTTCGAGGCGGAAGCGAACATCCGCGACGTTCGGAAGGAGCCGCTCAAGTACGGGGGATACGCCGTCAGCTTCCGGCACTCGACTGTCACCGGACGTGGTCATGCCTCCGTGCGCATCGAGCGCGGGGAGTACCTCCGGTTGCGGAGCTACTTCGTCGACCTCGCGCGGCATCGTTCCACCACGAACCTGGTCGAGCTCTTCCAAGCCCTTCCCTACGAACCCTACGCGCCGATCCGTCGCCAGCTGCTCACCCTCGTGCGTGCCGTCAACCGAGAGCGCGCGGCATCGGGCTTCGATCCCGTTCCCTGGAACTGCCTCCGACTTCGCCGCGTGCACGTGCGTGTCTTCGAAAGCGGCACGGTTCCGCTTCGGGAGGCCGCATGACGCTGGTGTTCCTCGATCTCGAAACGACGGGTCTCAACCCAAGGCGACATGAGGTGATGCAGATCGCCGCGGTCGCGGTCGATCACGACCTGCGCGTGGTGGAGGAGTTCGAGGTCAAGGTGCACGTCACCGGCCGCAATGTTCCGCGGGGCATGCTCCGCCGTACGCGGTACGACCCAGACGTTTGGCGCCGGGAAGCCGTCTCGCCCAAGTATGCGGCGCTTCGGCTTGCTCGGTTCCTGAGGCGACACTCGACACGTGCCTCGATGGGCTCTCGTGGTTCGAGCCGAGTGGCGCAGCTCGTCGCTCACAACGCAGCGTTCGACGGACCGTTCCTCGAAGCCTGGTCTCGACGACAGCGCGTACATATGCCGATCACGTTCCGAGCCCTCTGCACGATTCAGCGCGCCGAGTGGCACTTCGTCGAGGCCTCGCTGCCACGACCGGCGAGCATGCACGACGACCTTTGGTCGCAGGCGGTCAGCATCAGCTCCGCCGAGGAGCTCGCCGGTCCCTCGGGCATGCTTGCTTGGATGACCGCACGCCTTCCGACGTGGGCCCCCATCGCTCGCGTCTTCCAACCCGAGGACTGATCTCCCCGGTTGCTTGCTCAGGGATCCTCGCCGTCCACGTTGCTGGAGCGAGTCATGAGGGTGGACCAGCATGCCCGAGCCTTAACAGTAGCGGCCTGCTACGCGCCCCCGCACCTCGGCGATTCACCCAGGTACGCCGAATGAGCGTCTGCGGCTACCTGAGGAAATCGGCCCTCCGCTCGCCGCGCCAACGCCTGCACGCCTTGTTCGTAAGCCTCTCAGACACTGTGTCTAGCGTGAACCCTCGTCCGGCCAGGGGCTAAAGTGCTTGCCCACGGTGTGCCGAAGTCCGTACGATCAGCACCCTCGTGACATTGTCCCTGCCCCACCGCCTCACCGCTTGGCTCTCCCTCGCGCTCGTGCTCCTGACCGGGTTGACCCCGGCGCAGGGGTTAGTAGTTTGCATCGAGGATGATGGGTGCGTGAGCATCGAGGTCAAGGCGGCCGACGCGAACTGCGGTGGTTGTGAAGGGCACGAGGAGAGCGACTCCCCGGTTCAGGCCGCAGCTACTTCGAGCGAGGAAGCACCGTGCCCTTGCATCGACCTCGCTGTGCCGGGATCACCCGAGCAGCAATTGGCACAGTCGCGCTCCATCGAGATCCACGTCGGCCCGTGGATCGCGCCGCCGCCAGAGGTTCGTGTTCAGCACGCGACGCCGACGGTCACCGCTGGGCGCGGGCCGCCTCCGTGCATCCCACGTGTCGCCGACTCGTTGGCGCACATCCGCACCGTAGTTCTCCTCGTCTAGAGGCGCGCACCCTTCCTTGCTGAGCGTGGCATCGCCACGCAAAGCGGATGGTGATGCGCCTCGGCACGTCTGCCGAGGCCCTTGTCAGGCCCCGTGCGACGTGGAGAGCTTCCTTGCGACTTCGTTTTTCTGTCTGCGTTCCGACTCGAACACTTGATCCGCGCCCGCAGCCATCGTCTGCGGCGATAGCGATCCCCGTCCTCGTCGCTTCGTTCGCGCTGGGAGCCTGTCAGGCACCGCCGCGCAGCGAGTTCGCGCCAGAGACTGCGATCGAGCAGGCCGCGCAGCTACCGGCTCCGCTGGAGTTCCGTGTCGTCGGCCCCGAGGGCGGTCCGCTCGACGAGCCCGATGCCGCCGACGGCGCGCTCTCGATTCGCGATGCGGTTCAACGCGCGGTCACTTCGGACCCTGGCCTCCAGGCCGCGCTCGCCCGCGTGCGCGTCTCGCTGGCACAGGCGGATCAAGCGCGGCTGCTCCCCAACCCCGTCTTGAGCGTTGTCTTCCGCGCCGGTAAGGGAAGCCCGCAGTTCGAGGCGTCGTTCGTGCAAGAGTTCGTCCAGGCGCTCCAGCGCCCGACCCGCGCGAGCGCCGCCGACAACCGGCTCCGAGCCGTCGCGGCGGATGCGGTCGTCGCGGCACTGGACGTGATCAGCGAGGTGCAGGAACGCTACGTCGATGCACAGACCTCGGCCGCGCTACTGCCGTTGCTCGAGGAACGACTCGGGCTCGTCGAGCTTCTCGTCACCACTTCCCAAGCTAGGCTCGACGCGGGCGAAGGAACGCGCAGCGATGTCGTCACGCTGCAAGCGCAGCGCGTGGAGCTGCAAGTGTCTATCGACCGCGCACGGCTCGATGAGCGAACGAGTCGGTTGCGGCTCGCGCGGCTGATCGGCGAACCCTCTTCCGCCGCGATTTGGGCACTCGACCCCTGGACAGCGCCGGAGCTTCGCCGCCGATCCGAGCGTGACTGGACCGACGCCGCACTCACCGCGCGCCCGGAGATCCAGGCTCTCGCCTGGAGACTCAAAGCCCTCGGCGACGAGGCCGCTCTGGTCCGACTCCTACCGTGGGAGGGTGCAACCGCCGGGCTCGAAGCGCAGAGCGACGGCGGTTGGCAGATCGGGCCGTCGATCTCGGCTCCGCTGCCCATTTTCGACTCAGGCGATTCACGGAGAGCGGTCAACACGGCCGAGCAGCTAGAAGCGCGGCACGAGCTGACGCTTGCGAAGCGGCTCGTAGTCGAGGAGGTTCGGGTCGCGTATCAGGCTCTGGCCGCGAGCACCGCGAATCTCGGGCAGATCGAACGCGAGCTGATCCCGCTGCAACGGCAACGGCGGCAACTCGCCGAAGATGCCTACCGTGCGGGTCAGACCGACGTGACCCCGCTCTTCCTCGCCGAGCAGGACCTGCGCGTCGCGCAAACGCAAGCGATCGAGGTTGAGGCTCAGGCCGCCCGTGCACTCGTCCGCCTGCAACGCGCCGTCGGCGGCCCAGGCGTCGCCGAACGGCTGGCCGACGCGGGATCGGCAGTCTATCCCTCGATGCAGCTCGCTGCGGATCGAGTTCTCCCTCTACCGAATAAGCCGTGAGCCGATCCGCCATGAAGAACATCAACACTCCCCCGTTTCCCAACCCGGATCGCATCTCCGCGCCCCGCGTAGACCTTCTCAAGCGCAACGGCGCAACGGCCCTGATCTTGGCACTCACGCTGCTCGCTTCTTGCGACGGGCAGAACAAGGACGCGCACAGTGCCGTGCCCCGTGTCGACGCAGCCGAGAAGGCCAGTCACTCCGAGAACGACGGTCATGCGCACGGGACTTCGAACCAGCCCGAGCACGCCGACGAGGTGACACTCACGAGCGACGCGGTAGCACGCTACGGGATCAAGACGCAGGCCGCGCAGCTCTGGGTGCTGCGGCCCACGATCACGGCCCCCGCGCGGGTCGGCTTCAACACCGAGGCTATGGCGCACGTCGGCTCGCCGCTCCGGGGACGAATCGCCGAGGTCAAAGTTCGCGTCGGCGATCCGGTGAAGGTCGGACAGGAACTGGCCGTGATCGAGAGCCCCGAACTCGGCGAAGCTCAGGCCGACTACCTGCAACGCCGTGTCGCGGTCGACACCGCCGGTCCGGCCGTGGATCTCTCCAAGGTGGCGTGGGAACGCGCACAGGGCCTCCTGGAGAAGTCGCAGGGTATCTCCCTCACCGAGGTCCAGCGTCGGGAGGCCGAGCACAAGGTCTCGATCGCGGCGCTCAAGGCCGCCGAGTCGGCACGCACGGCCGCTGCGAACCGCTTGCACCTGCTCGGGATGAACCATGAAGCGATCGAAGCCCTCGCGAGCACGGGTGAGGTCGTTCCGCGCTACGCGATACGCGCGGCGATCGACGGCATCGTCGTGCAACGCGAGGTGACGCTCGGCGAGTTGGTCGGACCCGATCGCGAGTATCTGATGGTCCTGGCGGACGCCACGAAGCTGTGGGTGCTGGCGGACGTGCCCGAAGCGAAGCTCCTGCGCATCCACCCTGGAGCCAAGGCATGGATCGGAGTCGGGGCGCTCGGCGAGTCTGGCAGCAAACGCTTCGAGGGTTCGGTCGCGTTCATCTCGCCGTTCGTCGATCCGACGACACGCACGGCTCAGGTTCGCATCGAGGTCCCGGTGGCGGAGCTTGGGTTGCGACCTGGGATGTTCGCGCAGGCCGAGATCGTCGAGATGGACCGCGGCGAACCGTCTCCCGCTCCGGTGCTCGCAGTGCCTGAGGACGCGATCCAGACCGTCGAGGGCGGACCTGCGCTGTTCGTGCCGGTCCAAGGCGAGGCCAACACCTACGCGAAGCGCGCGGTCACGATCGGGCGTGCAGTTGGAGGGCTCGTCCCTGTGTTCTCCGGCCTCGTCGAAGGCGAAGTATTCGTCAGCGAAGGCACCTTCATCCTCAAGGCTGACCTGGGCAAGGGCGCTGCGGCGCACGATCACTGAGAGTCGACGGAGACCATCCCCATGCTCGAATCCCTTCTCCACTTCTCGATCAAAAACCGCTGGCTGGTCGTCGTCCTCACGGCGGTCGTCGCCGCCGTCGGGCTGTTCCAGCTCCAGCGCCTGCCGATCGACGCCGTACCGGACATCACCAACAACCAAGTCCAGGTCAACGCGGTCGCTCCGTCGCTCTCGCCCTACGAGGTCGAGAAGCAAGTCACCTTCCCGATGGAGAACGCGCTCGCGGGAATCCCCGGCCTCGAATCCACGCGCTCGCTGTCACGCAACGGCTTCGCTCAGGTCACGGCCGTCTTCGAGGACGGCGTGGACATCTACTTCGCGCGGCAGCAAGTCGGCGAGCGGCTTCGCGAAGCGAGCGGAAGCTTGCCGCCGGGCGTCGAGACGATCATGGGGCCGATCGCGACCGGACTCGGCGAGGTGTACATGTACACCGTCGAATACGAGCACCCGCGCGGAAATGGCGCTGTGGTTCACGACGGAGCACCAGGGTGGCAGTCAGATGGTGCCTACCTCACGCCGGAAGGCCCGCGCCTCACGACGGACGTGGAGCTGGCCGCCTACTTGCGCGAGGTGCAGGACTGGATCATTCGGCCGCAGCTCAAGAGCGTGAAGGACGTCGCGGGCGTGGACGCGATCGGCGGTTACGTGAAGCAGTACCACGTCCAACCGGACCCGATGAAGCTCGTCTCGTACGGGCTGACCTTCGCGGACGTGGTCGAAGCGCTGGAGAAGAATAATGTGTCCACCGGCGCGGGCTACGTGGAACATAAGGGCGAGTCCTATCTCGTCCGCGCCACGGGCCGCATCGAGTCGATCGACGAAATCGAAACCATCGTGATCGGCACTCGCAGCGGCGTTCCGATCTACGTGCGTGACGTGGTCGGCCCGGACGGCGTCGGCGTCGGCCGCGAGTTGCGCACGGGATCGGCCAGCGAGAACGGCGAGGACGTGGTCGTCGGCACGGCCGTCATGCTGATCGGCGCGAACAGCCGCACCGTCGCGGCGTCGGTCGACGCCAAGATGACCGAGATTCAACGCTCGCTTCCCGAGGGAATCCGGGCGAAGACTGTGCTGAACCGCACGAAGCTCGTCGACGCGACGGTCGCCACGGTGCAGAAGAACCTCGTCGAAGGCGCGATCCTCGTGATCGCGGTCCTCCTCCTGCTCCTCGGGAACTGGCGCGCCGCCCTCATCTGCGCATCTGCGATCCCGCTCGCGATGCTCATGACCGCGACGGGCATGGTTCAGGGCAAGGTCAGCGGCAACCTGATGTCGCTCGGCGCGATCGACTTCGGACTGATCGTCGATGGCGCGGTGATCATCGTCGAGAACAGCCTGCGTCGCCTGGGTGACAAGCAACACCACGAAGGAAGGCTGCTCACGCTCCAAGAGCGGCTCCACGAGGTCATGCTGGCCGCACGCGAGGTGGCGAGACCCTCAGCGTTCGGGCAGGCGATCATCATCACGGTGTACTTCCCGATCCTTGCGCTCTCGGGTGTCGAGGGGAAGATGTTCCACCCGATGGCCTTGACGGTCATCTTCGCGCTCATCGCAGCGTTTGCGCTCTCACTCACGTTCATCCCCGCGATGGTCGCGCTCTGCGTTCGAGGGCGCGTCACCGAGAAAGACATGTTCCTCGTCCGGTGGGCCAAGGCGCTTTACTCGCCCGTGGTCCGCGCGGCGATCAAGATCCGCTACGCGGTCGCGGCTGCCGCCGTCGCCGCGTTCGCTGGCGCGGTCGTGTTGTTTGGCAGCCTCGGCCAGGAGTTCGTGCCCACGCTCGACGAGAAGGACATCGCGATGCACGCGATGCGCATTCCCTCGACGGGTATCACGCAGTCTCAGGCGATGCAGTACGACGTGGAACGCACGGTCGCAAAGTTCCCGGAGGTAGCGTTCACCTACTCCAAGACCGGCACGGCCGAGATGGCGTCCGATCCGATGCCGCCCAACGTCTCGGACACGTTCATCATTCTCAAGCCGCGCGAGCAATGGCGCAGCGAAGCTGAACTCGATCGTGGCATCGCCGAGTTGGAAGCCGCGCGACCGCGTGAGGCCGCCGACGAAGGCGACGCGCACGGTCACGAGGAGGAGTCGGAGGGTGCAGTCGCGGAACCAAGCCACAAGGACAAGCTGATCAAGCTGATCGAGCTGACCGTCCAGGCGGTGCCGGGCAACAACTACGAGTTCACTCAGCCGATCCAGATGCGGTTCAACGAACTCATCTCTGGCGTGCGCGGCGATGTGGCCGTGAAGGTGTACGGCGACGACTTCACGTCGATGCAAGAGACTGCGGAGAAGGTCCTCGCGACGCTGCAGGGGATCGCTGGCGTCGCCGACGCCAAGGTCGAGCAGACCGAGGGCTTGCCGGTGATGACGGTCGATCCCGATCGGGCGGTGCTCGCGCGCTACGGACTGAATCTGTCTGACGTGCAAGACGTGGTCGCCGTCGCGATGGGCGGTCGCGAGGCGGGTCTCGTGTTCGAGGGAGATCGTCGCTTCGATCTCGTGGTGCGACTTCCCGACGCTCTGCGGGGCAGGGTGGACATCCTCGACCGGCTTCCCATTCCCCTGCCGCATGGCGAGCAGGAACCCAAGGAGCCGGGCCTACCGGCACTCGCGGACGATGGCGGAGCTGCTCTGTCCCGAGCGCCAATCGAGCGCGGGTTCGTGCCGCTTGGAACGGTCGCTCGCATCGAGGTGGCCGAGGGCGTCAATCAGATCAGCCGCGAGAACGGCAAACGACGAATCGTCGTGCAGTGCAACGTTCGCGGGCGCGACCTGGGCTCGTTCGTGACCGAAGCGCAGAACAAGATCGGAACTCTCGCGCTACCGGCTGGACAGTGGCTCGTCTGGGGCGGCCAGTTCGAGAACTTGGTAGCGGCGAAACAACGGCTCTCGATCGTCGTGCCGGTGTGCTTCGCGATGATCCTCTTGCTGCTATTCGCGACCTTCAAGAGCTTCAAGTATTCGCTGCTCGTGTTCGCCGCCGTCCCGCTTGGACTCACGGGCGGGGTCGTGGCGTTGTGGCTGCGCGGCATGCCGTTCTCGATCTCGGCGGCGGTCGGCTTCATCGCACTGTCCGGCGTCGCCGTGCTGAACGGATTGGTGATGATCATCTTCATCAACCAACTGCGGGAGAAGGGCGAGTCAGTCGAAGCCGCGATCGTCCACGGCTCGATCACGCGCTTGCGGCCGGTCCTGATGACGGCGCTCGTGGCCTCGCTCGGATTCGTGCCGATGGCGCTCGCTACCGGCACGGGAGCCGAGGTGCAGCGTCCGCTCGCGACCGTCGTCATCGGCGGCCTGATCTCCAGCACCTTGCTCACGCTTGTCGTGCTGCCCGCGCTGTACCGCATCTTCACGGGAACGCGCGCCGACGGACTCCCCGGCCCGAGGCCGGAAGTCTGGGAAGCAGAAGAAGGCGCGGACGCAGAGACCACCGCTCGTGCAACCAGTCCCGGAACGAGCGCGTCGCGCGGCGACACGGGGCCTACCACCACAGGCGCGGGGGCGGATCACGGAGCGCCGCCTCACGGCGCGGCGCCCAGCGCGACGAGCTGACAGTCACCCCCATCACACGAAGAAGCGATCGGCCTCCGGCGTGTAGCCGGTGCCAAGGCGCGACGCCGTACCCCTCGATACCAGCAATCAAGGACAACCTCGATGACCCTTTCCAACTCACTCCTCGGCGGGCTCGCGCTCGCCTCGATAGCCGCGCTGTTCACCACGCAAGGCGCATCGGAGCCGATGAAATCCGCACCCGAGTATTTCGTCACAGCCGAAGGCGACAACGCGCACCTGTGGGTGCGAGAAGGCACGGGCCTGCGGGTCGTCGGCCACGGCGCGTGCAAGAACTGTCCGATCGATGACGGCCACGAGCACAAGGAAGGCGACGGACACGATCACGGCAAGCCGGAACCGAAGAAGTAGCTCACGCACTACGCATTCGCGCCGCGCACCATCCATTCAGCCTCACACCCGGATTCACTGCCATGATTCTCACACCCCTCCTGCTCCTCCTTGCCGCCCAGCCTGCTCAGGAACCTGTCTCGCGCGTTCCATCGTGACCCGTTTGACCCGGCGAGGGTGCGGGGGTCCGTGTGACCGCCGAAGGCAGCATCGAAAGTCCGTGGGTTCTCGGGGTTCGCTGGATTCCCGGCATCGACGTGGATCGTGCGGAGTTTCGCACGACGGCGATGTACCAGTTCACGCCGACGTTTTCGGCGGGCGTGGAGGTCAACCCACTCGCATCCGACATCGGTCCCATCGCGAATTGGCTCGCAGTCTCCGAAGAAGGAAGGTGGCCCGCGTTGATCTTCGGGACGAGTTCCGACCGCATCGGCACGCCCCACGGTCGCGCGATCTACGGCACCTTCTCGAAGGACCTCGAAGCCTGGACCGGTCTGCCCATTGCGCCCTACGTCGGACTGTCGTGGGGCACGTATGACGACGAGCTGGTGGGCATCGGCGGACTGCGAATCGGTTGGAGTGATCGGATCAGCACCACGAACCTGTGGGACGGTCACAACCTGCACCACACCGTGGAGTACGGCCTGGACGGCGGGCAGCTACTCGGGCTCGTGATCGCGAATCTCGACGAGCACTACAGCCTGGGCGTGTCGTACTCGATCCGGTTCTGACATGCCAACAAACACACATCAGGTACCGACACTCGCTGAGCCTTCTCCCCGAGCATGTCGACGATGCGTGCGACAGAGGTCTGTCGCACTCGATGGCCTCTAGCTTAGTGGCTGCGTTCACGCCGAGCGCAGTCTGCTCTCAACCACGGAACGGCTCATGAACCAACACCTGTTGCATCCGATGATCGGCACGTTGCTCGTCGCAGCGGCCATCCTCTCGCCGAGTTGCGTTTCGCACGGCACAGCCGTCGACGCCTTGCAAGGACTCAGCGTCGTCGTCGAGCCTTGCACCGATCTCGACCTGAACGCGCGCTTGCTCGACCTTGATGGCGACCTACACGTACACGGAAGCGTGCGGGCTAGAGGGATGCGTACGAGCGTACCGGGCCATGTCGACGTGCTCGTTCGGACACCCGACGGCACTGAGTGGGCAAGCGGGCAGGCGAACTACCGCCAACGGCTCCGTAGCGGTGTTCGTGGAAAGCCGTCGCATTCGGCGTTCGACGCTACGTTCGAGGGACAGCCTCCGGCCGGATCGACCGTCATTCTTCGCCACCACGACGAGCCTCACGGCGAGCCGTGAGAGCCGCGCGGACTCGATAGACGAGTTGAACACGCGGTCGCACTTCGCCGTCTTGTCACCCGACCGGCATGATCATGACGAACTCTCCAGAAACGATCCCAGTTCCTGAAACGCGCACCCACGAGGCCGTTGGCGGCCTGCTACGCGATCGCAAGTTCATCGCCCTTGTGGCGGCAGTCGTCGCGGTCGTCTGCTTGGAGGTGCTGTCGCTGGCGGGCTGGAGCATCCCGTCACCGTGGGCGGCGATCACATTCAGTGCCTTCATTCTCGGCGTAGGCTGGCGTGTGCTGCGCAAAGGGGTCGAGGCGCTGACTCGTTTGCGTTTCAGCAGCATCAACCTACTGATGCTCATCGCCACGGTGGCTGCCTTCTACCTCGGCCAGTACGCGGAGGCTGCCGTCGTCATCGTCCTGTACACGCTCGGCGAGCGACTTGAGGACATCGGACTCCGCCAGAGCAGGAGCGCGCTCGACGCTCTCGTTCGCAAGAACCCGACGGTCGCGCGCGTGCAGGGATCTGACGTCGAGCAACCGATCGAGACCATCCCCGTCGGGACGATTCTGATCGTCAAGCCCGGTGAGGCGATTCCTCTCGACGGTATGATCGCAGCGGGCACGACCTCGGTCGATGAATCCGCGATCACGGGCGAGCCCCTGCCGAAGGACAAGCACGTCGGGGAGTTGGTCTTTGCCGGTACGCTTAACAAGGAGGGCGTCATCGAGGTGCGGACCTCGAAACTGCATCGAGACACGACCCTCAGCAAGATCGCGCAGATCACGTTCGAGGCACAGCAGTCGAAGGCCCACACGCAGAAGTTCATCGAGAAGTTCTCGCGCGTCTACACGCCGAGCGTGCTAGCCATCGCCACGCTCGTCGTTGCGGTGCCTGTTCTCTTCCTCAATCGCTCATTCGACGTGTGGCTCCTCCAGGGCATCACGCTGCTCGTCATCGCTTGCCCGTGTGCACTCGTCATCAGCACCCCCGTTGCCATCTACGCGGCCATCGGCAACGCTTCCAGTCGAGGCATCATCGTCAAGGGTGGACGATACGTGGAGCTGCTCGCCCGGATCGAGGCGGTCGCCCTCGACAAGACGCGAACCATCACTCGGGGCGAACCGGAGATCAGCGGCGTCATTCCCCTGGGCGCGACTACACGGGAGGAGCTGCTGGCCTGTTCTGCGGGTGCGGAGCTTTTTAGCGAGCACCCTCTCGCGCAGGCCGTCGTGGAGCTTGCACGGCGCGA
Organism: Planctomycetota bacterium; assembly: GCA_016714045.1. Lineage (GTDB taxonomy): Bacteria > Planctomycetota > UBA1135 > UBA1135 > JADJNY01. The sequence continues at coordinate 279,956 of JADJNY010000009.1, forward strand.
AGGAATACGTCCGCACAGCGTGGACAGCGTGAGAAGCGTGATCGGCAAGGGGCTCACTGCCCAATGCCTCGTGTGCGAGCACAAGGACATCCTGATCGGCAAGGTCGCCTACATTCGCGAGCTGATGCCTCTGACCGACGAGGCGGCGGCTCACGTCGAGCGCCTGCAGAAGCAGGGGCAGACGGCAGTCGTCGTGAGCTTTGGCTCCGGCATCGCCGGGATCTTCGGCGTTGCTGACGCGATCAAGGCCGAGAGCGCGCAGACGGTGAGGGAGTTGCACGACCTTGGCATCGCAGTCGTGATGCTCACAGGCGACAACACGAAGAATGCAACCGTCGTTGCGAACGCCGTGGGCATTCAGACGGTCTACGGCGACCTGCTTCCCGAGGACAAGGCGGTGCGCCTGCAGGAGCTGATGGCCGCCCACAACGACAACGTGGCGATGGTCGGGGACGGTGTGAACGACGCCCCGGCGCTGGCCCTCGCGAGCGTGGGTATCGCGATGGGGGCTGCTGGGAGCGACACCGCGATCGAGACGGCCCCCGTCGCGCTGATGAACGACCGGCTGATCTGTGTCCCCTTTCTGATTCGCCTCGGCCGTCGCACTCTGACGACGATCCGCGTTAACACGGCTCTGGCGATCACGGTCAAGGTCGCGTTCGTGGCGTTGGCAGTCCTCGGCCTTGGCAACCTCGCGCTGGCGATCGCAGCGGATGTCGGCATCACTCTGCTCGTCATCGTCGCCAGCTTGCGAATTATGCGGTTCGCGCCCTCCGCGTCCTCCGCGTCTCACTAGACTCCGTGTCCAGCGCTCCACGCCCGTGGGATCGAGCCTGGGTGATCGTGACCCAAGGAGACCTACGCGCGTCAGAACATCAGGAAGCGGAGTTGCCATAAGCACGAGAACCGACTCTTGACTCCGGACATTCGAGCTAGCACGAGTCGTGCTATTAGTTCCGCCCAAAGCTGTCGAGACCCCTGAAGCACCCGGCAACGCGGTGCCCGCTAGCGCCGTCACGGGCATCGTCGGCAAAGCCCTGCGCACGGACCGAAGCAAGGCTCAGCGAAAGAACGATGAGCTTCTTCGCCTCCGACTCTCCTAGGACATCGAGCACGAGACGTTCGCGCCCAGCCACGAGGCGCTGCTCGTCTAAGCGCGTGAGGTACGCGCGACGCTGGACCGCGAAGCTGCGCTACAGACCGAGAATGGCGAGCAGGCGGTCCAAGTGTTTGAACTCGCGCACGACCTGACGGCACGCTGGGTTGCGGCGGAAGTGCCGACCAAGCGCCTCCTGCTTGACATCCTGTGTTTGAACTTGGTCCTCAAAGACCAAACCCTCGTTCCTACGCTGCGCAGGCCCTTCGACCTGGTGCAGCTGTTCCGCTGTGCCTGCTAGACGCTCAGCGAGCAGCTTGTCTCAGTCGGCAATGACACGGTGGTAGTACGTTCGGTAGGTGAGGTCATAGACTTGCTTGGTCTCGATGACCGCCCGCTGATCCTGGATGGCGAAGGTGTGGTCCGCGCCGCGGGATGGACTGCGCATCAGGTACCGGATGTCTGGCTCGGAGCGCAGGACGTCCTCCATCATCCCGTTCAGACCACCTTCGATTCGGACCACCTCAGCGGCGCCGAGACCAGCATCACGGAAGCTCTGGACTGACTCCCGGAAGTCCCTTGCCCGGACCCCCTCCTCGAAGCTCCGATCGGTGAGCGCGGAGAGCAGGAGTTCACGACGACAGGACCGGAGAACCTGGGAGCAGGCGTGCCGTACCGCGTTGAGGCCCAGGGAGTGCTTCGCATCCGGCTGGTTCATTGGCATGCTCGGGCATGGGGGCGTTGATCTCTGCCGACATGCGGGGAGGCGATTGTAGTCGGGGTTCGCACGGTGTACCGCGAGCACTTCATGCAGTGGACTTCGAAGGCGTGACTACCTGTAGCAAGAAGGGATGAGCAGGAAGACCTCGGAACCGTTGAGGATGATCGCCGTGGGCAGGATCGGCTTTCGGCCAAGCCCGCCCACGGCATCCTAAAACTCCAGTCTTTCGCGCAAGCTCGTGAACCGACCCGACTCCCCCACGATGACGTGGTCGAGCAGTGGCACACCGAGCATCCGTCCGACTTCGATCAGTCGACGAGTCACCTCCACGTCGTCCACCGAGGGCTCTGGGTCGCCGCTCGGATGGTTGTGGACCACGATGACTGCGGCCGAGGACATTCGCAGCGCCGGACCGAACACCTCGCGCGGATGCACGAGTGCGGTGGTCAGCGTCCCACGAGAGACCTCGGCCATTCCGACGACGCGGTGCTTGCCGTTCAGGAGGAGGACGGTGAACACTTCGACCACTTCCTCCTGGAGGAGAGGCATCATCATCCCGGCGACGCTCTTCGCGCTCCGAATGCTCTCCCCGTAGGCGTTCTCCAGTATGGGTGACTCGCACACCACGCTCTCGAACTTCGACACCACGCGCCGGACACGAACCTTCTTCGGGCCTTGGTTGGAAACCATGGCGTTCTCCCTGCTGTTCGCTGTCAGCCCCATGCTGTAGCCCGTGCCGCCGCGATGGCGCCAGCCTGGGCTTCAGCTCGTGGCCAAGAGGGCAAGGAGCAGAACCGTCGAGGATCTTCCAGCTCAGGTCGAGAGTACCCCAGGTCGCGATCGCTAGTCACCTCCACGAGGACCCGCGAGGAGGCGGTTCGCGTGGCTTCGCCGGTTCGACAAGGTCTGCGAAGCGGATCTCCCACCCAAGCTCGCGACACCCGTAGACTTTCTCGACGGAGGCACACGTACGGGTTCCACGCTCAGCACGCGACTTGGAGTCATCGCGCTCGCTTTGTTCGCAGGATGTGGCTCAGGGGAGCACGCAGGGGATGCTGCGTCCCTCCCGCGCAAGTCACCGAATGGATGGGGACCTGTTCCTGCTTCGAACTGCGGACCGTGGAGCGCCAGCGAAGCCGAGCAGCTGAACCGAACACTCTTCTTCGTGCGCGAGACGTTCCTCCCGGACGATCCGCGTCGAACCCTGTTGGAGCAAGCGCACTACTTACCCCTCGATGCGTTGGCGCCGGAGGACGGGCCCACGCCCGACAAGGTGGAAGCCATGTACAGCATCCGCACGGGAAACGTGTACGTGAAGCGCCCGACGGCGCAGTCCTGCCCCCAGCTTGCCAGCAACATCGCTCACGAGCTCCACCACATGCAGTTGGATCACGGGGAGTCGATCAACCGGATGCAGGAGTGCGACCGTGAGCGCGTCGCGCACGCGCGCGAGGCGAAGGATCTCGGTCGGATGATTGCGGCAGTGCCCGCTGGTTCCGCGGATGCGGAGCGCTGGCTCCTTGCGTTCGAGTTGCAGCAAGCGCAGGCCCGGTCGCTGTCGGCGATGTACAACTCGAAGTTCGAGCTGTTCCGACTCGTCCAGGCTCTGGATCGAGTCGATCACCTTCGGGACATGACCGTGCTCTACCCTCTCTACGAGCGCTGCATCGAGATCGCCCAGAAGCCTCTCGCGACCGAGCATCAGGAGAGCTGACGCTGCTGGAGGAGATGTCGACCGCCGCACGAGGAACGTTAGCGGAGCCGCTCATCAGCGCTGCACTTCAAGGCGCCCGCGAGGCCCGTCGAGGCCTGCGTCCCTTGGACGCGACGGTTGCTCGGATTCGCGCAGGTCAAGCCGCGCAAGCGAAGCGCTGAGCTCCCACCCCCACAGCCATCGCCGCGGAAGTCGCGTCGTGTACCGCGCAGCTACGGCGCCTTCCCCTCGCGCCGCTCGGTCTCACGAACCAGGGCCGTCTTGGTCGTGTCCAACGCGACGGCCAGCTTCTGAAGTGTCGTCATCGAGGGGTTCTTGATGCCGCGTTCGAGCTCGCTGATGTAGGTCCGGTGGACCTCGGAGCGGAAGGCGAGCTCCTCCTGAGAGAGCTTCAGGGCCTCGCGCCGGGCACGGAGCGCCTGCGCGCGAGTCCCGCCGCTGCCGTCTCCGACTTCGGGACCCTGAGCCAGTGCGGACGCGGTGCACGTCCTCGTGATCACGCGTCCGGGTCCAGGACCCTTGCAACCGCGTCGAGCTCGCGACGCTTCGTATCGAGATCAGCCTGAGCCTCGACGAGCTCGCGGACGTGTCCCGCGAGCCACACCGACGTCACGTAGTCGGGACCGCGCTCCTTCAGCTCGGTCTGCACGACGCGCAGGTCCGATGCGATGCGCTCGACGAGGTCTCGGATCACGCGGCGGCGCGAGTCGGCCTCCTGCACGAGGCGTCCCTCGAGTGCCTTCACCGCGCGTCGGAGCTGACCGTGGTAGTTCGAGCGGTTCGCGGCGCTCGCGATCTGGATCGCGTCGTCCTCGCGCTCGTGCGCGGTGTCGGGGACCGTCGCGACGATGGCGCGGTTCTCGTCGAAGATCACCCAGCCGTCGTCCGTGCGTTCGTGGAACCAGACCTCGGCGCGCCCGTCGCGCGCGGGGTCGTCGATGAGTCGCCCGATGCGGTCGAGCGCGTCCTCTTCGGAGAGCGCGCCGCGGCGCACGTCTGCGAGCACCTCCTCGAGCGCGTCGAGCGGCTTCACGACGCGGCCCTCCGCGCGATCGCCGCACAGGTCTCGCACGCCGGCGCGAGCCCGACCTCCGCCTCGAAGTCGAGCGCCTCGCGCGCGGTGATCGGCCGCCAGCGCCCCAAGCGCCAAGTGTCCGAACCGGGGAAGGGGGCGTGCGTCGGCAGGGTGCAGCCGATCTGGCCGTCTTCGGACCAGAGCAACGTGGGCTTGGGGGTGTTCGTGGCCATCATGGTTCTCCCGCGCACAACGCGCGTGAACGGATGAGGACTCGGACTGCGCCGGATCGCGAGGGGGTTGCGTGCTTCGGTTGTGCTTGGACGTCGGGGGGCGACGCGCGGGCCACGATCGAGACGCCGACCTGCACGTAAGGGTCGCCCCTCCGCGTCGGATCGACCTTGCGCTCCCCTCCGACCTGAGCCCTGATGTGACCCATGGGACCGATCCTCCTCTCGATTCGCCGCTACCGGGGCGCGCGCTGCCCGGGGCTTCGCGGCCAGCGCGTCGTCGTCGTTGCCGTCCACCGCGGTGGTGACGATGGGGCGCTCCTCGAGACCGATGCCGAGGTCGGCGAGCTACGGCCCGACGACCTCTTCGAGTTCGTTCAGGTCGTCCGGCGCGCGGACGGAACCGAGACCACGACGTGGGCGACGTCGGACGCGCGTCCCGACGAGCTCGGTCCCGCCGAGGGGGTGTGGACCGCGCGCGTTGAGACGACCGTCGTGTTCGAGCGCACGACCCGGTTCGAGCGGAGCGGGCGTCGCGTCTGATCTGCGGCGCGGCACCGGATCGGGACGCCCGACCGGTAGGTCCAGGTGCGTCCGAGGATGAGTGGCCGGGGCGATCGTGGCTGCCCCTGGGGCCGCTCCGGGTATCTGGTGTCCGCTTCGCGTGAGCGGACAATAGGGTACAGGAGGAGCTCTGGGAGGGTCTTCGAGGGCAGCTTCCCAAGCTGCATGTCGAGGGTTCGAACCCCTTCGCCCGCTCCAATAACTCGCGTAGACAGCGGGACTTGCGGCGCCCCATACAATCGCGCGAGCCAGAGGCGGTGGCTTGTGGCGGTAATGTGCCACCGTCACGTGGCGCCACGCCTGGAGGATCGACGTAAGTTGCGATCCTCGCGCATCCTGCGTGGTGGAGTGATTCGCGGAGAAGGCTGACACTCTACCTGCCCTGCTCCCAGAGTCTGGAGTACGGCGCAATGCTCCCCGCGGAGACGGAGGGCACGATCGTGCACGTCGACCTGCACGAGCCGCGCGGGCCCGAGGCGTGGGCACAGGAGCAGCTCCTGCGCGTGGTCGAGGCGCTGGGCGCGAGGCCCGAGGCGGTGTTCGT
>JADJNY010000010.1 GCA_016714045.1 Planctomycetota bacterium
ACATCCAGCGGAGCGCCTTGAGCTCGCCCAGCATCAGCACCCCTCCACGCCGTAGAGGTCACGGTAGAGCTCCGCGAGCGACATCTGGCCGTACTCGATCGCGAGCGGCGCGGGCCAGCTCGGCGCCGCGAGCGCGCGGGCGAGGAAGGCGCGCGGGTCGTCCGTCGAGAGCTCGACGAGCAGGCGCGCCCCGCGGATGCGCCTGCGCCGCCGCGCCCAGCCGGCGCGCGCTCCGGCGAGGGCGCGAGCTGCGCCCCGGGAGCGAACGCGATGCGCAAGAGTCGCTGCGCGCGCGCGTGCAGGTCCGCGGCGCGTTCGTCGGCGATCTTCGCGCCGCGGTCGAGGAACACGAGGCGTTCGCAGACGCGATCGACTTCGCCGAGGTGGTGCGACGAGAGCAGGATCAACCGCCCGCGGCGACGTCTTCCTGCAGGAGCGCCAGCACTCGTCGGGCGCGAGCGCGCCCGCGAGCAGGAGCTGGCGTTTCATCCCGTGGCTGTACGCGCGCACGCGTCGCTCCGAGCGGGCCAGGCGCTCCGGTGACGCCGGCGCGCGCGCGGCCGAGTGCGCCGGCGTCGCGTCCGCGCAGGAACCACGCGAGGTGCTCGCGGCCCGAGAGCTCGCCGTAGAGGGCGAGCTCGCCCGGCGCGTAGCTGACGCGCTCGCGCACGGCGGTGCCGTCGCCCGCGAGTGCTTCGCCGTCGACCCACGCGTCGCCGCTGTCGCGCGGGACGAGGCCCGTCAGCAGGCGCAGCAGCGTGCTCTTCCCGCTGCCGTTCGGACCGAGCAGGCCGACGATGCCGCCGGGGCCGAGGTCGAGCTCGATCGGGTGGAGCGCCACCTTTCGCCGCGAAACGTTTCGCGAGGCCGCGCACGCGAGATCGTCGCGGCGTACGCCGTCGCCGTCCGCGCGGTTGCGGCGCGGGCTGGGGCGGCTGCCCGGTGCTGGACTGCTGCGCGGGGAGTCGTGTCGTGGGGGGGCGGGCGTGCGCTGGCTTCTCTCGCGGCGCGGCGAACCGGAGAATAGCAGTCCATGTCCCGCTTCCAAGTCGGAGCGCTGCTCAAGGAGGACCAGCTCGGACGCGTCGAGCGCATCGACCGCGTCGAGGCCGGTTCGACGGTGTCGAGCGCTCGACGCCGTTCGCCGTGCGCCGCGTCGCGTGCGGCGGGGCGCATCCCGCTCTCGCGCTTCGTCGCGCGTGTGCTCGCGGCGCGCGCGAGCGGGCGCGTCGCACCTTGCGCAGGTGGGCGGCCTCGCGGGCGTGCCGCGCTGGTTCGACGACGCGGAGCTCGTGGCGCTGCGCTCGCTCGACGGACGTGTGCCGCGCGCGCGCGACGTGCTCCTGCGCTCGTGGATCGAAGGTGAAGCGTTGCACCTCGCGCCGAGCTTGCCCGCCGACTTCTTCGATCACCTCGACGCGCTCGTGCTCGCGCTCCACGCGCGCGGCGTGTGTCACAACGATCTGCACAAGGAGCAGAACGTCGTCGTGGGGGCGCGCGGCTTTCCGGAGCTCGTCGATTTCCAGCTCGCGAGCGTGCACGCGCGCGGCGGACGTGTGTTCGCGGCCGCCGCGCGACGACCTGCGCCACGTCGAGAAACACCGGCGGCGTTACACGCGCTTGGGCCGCGGTCCCGACGGCACGCACGAGCCCGCGCGCGGCGCGGCGGGGCCCGAGCTCAACGTTCGCTCGCGCGTGTGGCGGCGCACGGGAAAACCGGTCTACAACCTCGTGACGCGCAACCTGCTCGGCACGCGCGACGGTGAAGCGCGGCGGCCGTCGAGCGGGCCGTGGCCGGGGCTGGACCGGCCGCCGCGCGGCCGCCGCGGAGGCGGAGCGCGGAGGGGGTGACGTTGCGCGCGGACGGCGAGCCGCGGCGCGCGGCCGCAGCGCGGTCCGCCTCGCGCGGCACGCGGACGACGGCGCCGCAGGTCAGCGCTGGTGGCGCTCATTGCACCGATCAGAGGATGTCCTCGCGGTAGACCCAGCGCTTCTTTTGCAGGAGGTCGCGGCGGTGCGCGACGAGGCGCCACAGGTCCGTCGGGCCCGTGACGGCGAGGAAACCTTGTCGCCGTCGCGCGTCGAGAGCCGCACCTGGCCCGCGTACAGACCGACGAGCCGTTTCTGGTCCGTCTCGTCTTCGTCGTCGTCGGACACGAGGTACACGCCGGCGCCGATTTGATCGGCGCGGCCGCGCGAGCCTGCCGGGATCGTCGCGATCAGGCCGAGCACGCGCGGGTCGGTCTCGACGCGCGACCCATTCTTCCCACGGCTGGGCGCGGTCCAGGCCGACGACGAGCAGCTTCCGGCCCGGCGCCGGGATCCGAGAAGGTCAGCGGCACCTGCGGAGTCGGATCTCCGTCTCGGCGGTGCAGAGGCCCGCGCCGATCGGCTCGATGACCGCCGGCTCGATGTTCGGTCCGTCGCCGGAGCAGCTCTCGATCTCGACCTGGCCCGCCTGGGCGGTGCGGCCGAGGAAGACGATGCCGTAGTCCGTCGAGACGCCGAGCTCTTCGTCCGCCGCTCGTGCGCAGCGCGAGCGTCGGGTTCCGGAGCGTCCAGGTCCCGGCGCAGCCCGGGACGCGCGGCAAGAGGAGAGCAGCGAGGAGAGCGTCGCGCGTGCGGCGGGACGCATGGCGAAGTCGCGTGGTTCGATGAATTGCCAGGAACCACTTCTGGAAGGGGTCGTTCTCCGGCTCGAGCTCGGCCTTGCGAGCCCGGCTTGCCTCCTTGGCGCCTCCGGCGTTCGCCCTTGTCGCCTGCTCGTCGCCGCCGTGGCCCTTCCAGTTCAGCCCGCCGGTCATGCCGCGGGGAGACGTGGCGGTACGTGGCGTTCAGGGGTCGAGCTCGCCGGCGTCGCCGGGTCGTTCGCGCCGCCTCGAAGTTCTCTTTGCTCCGCGCCCGGTACACGCGCGCGCGGCCGCGAAGGCGCGCGCGGATCGGATGACTTGCCGTCGATCGCCGCGTCCAGGTCCGCGATCGCGTTCTCGAAGTCGCCCCGACGATCAGAAATTCTACAGCCCGCGCTTGAGCCGCGCCTCGGGGCCCGCGATCGGAGATCTCCGCGATGAAGCGGCGCCACTCCTTCTCGAGCTCCCCCGTGTCTTTCAGGCCGAGCCTCTTCAGCAGGTACGCGCGGATGTTCTCCGGCTGCGTTTGCCCTCCGGTCTTCGTCGCGTACGCGACGGCCTCGAACGGGATGCCCTTCTCGAGCGTGTAGAGCCCCTTGAAAAACTTGTCGAAGGCCTTCTGGTACTTGCCGTTCTCGAAGTTGTTCAGGAAGTACACGAACGACCACGCGTGCGCGTACTGGAAGCCGTCGAACTCGTCGCGCGGGATCATGAAGAGCTTCTCGAGTTTGATGTCAGGCTGGCCTTCGACACCTTTGCTGCGTTTCGCGCCCGGATCACCGCCGCCGGTCGACGTCGCGCCCTCTTTGATCGCCTGCTGCACCGTGAGCACGCGGTCGGTCTGGAGCTCGCCCGGCGTGATGACGAGCTTGCCCTTCTTGTCGCGCTCGACCTTCGACGAGCCGAAGTAGTCGGCGACGCCCTCGTTGACCCAGATCTGCGGGTCGTAGTCCTGGTCGATCAAGTACGTGAGCAGGTGCGTGCACTCGTGGAGTGCGACCCACGTGGACTGCGCGGGGTCCTCGTAGTCGTGATAGAAATTCAGGTTCTCCCCAAGCGGGCTGAAGAAGCCGAGCACGCTCGGGCTCGCGCCGTCTTGCCGTACGGCGCGAGCTTGCGGAAGTCCTCGCGGCCTCCGGTAGACGTTGACCTGCATCTTCGTGCGCTTCATCGTCGGCGTCGGATTGATGCCGATGCGCTGGTCCTGCAGGTCGTAATACGCTTCGAGCAGTTCGCCGTAGTAGTTGAGCAGCTCGGGTGACGTGTTCGACTTGACGCGGAAGTGCGCCGGTCTCTTTCGCCACCCGGGTCGAAGTCCGAGTGCTCGGCGATCTCCTCGGCCGCTGCTTGCTCTTCCTCGAAGTTCGCTTGAGCTCGGGCTCGACGCGGCCTTCGAGAGCCACTTGCCCTGGTACCGCACGAAGCCGTCGGCGAGCTTCTTCTTCTCGTCCTCGTTCGCCGGGACGTAGTCCGACATGTCGCCCTCGATCTCGACCGACGCGATCTGCGCTTTGTCGGGGACGAGGATCTCGCCGTTCTCGAAGACCAGCCGATAGCCGGTGCCTTCCGCCCGCGCCTTCTTGCACGTGAGGACGCGGCCGTCCTTCGTGATCAGACGATCAGCGAGCGCGGTGGGGGCGAGAGCGACGGCGAGAGCGAACGCAGGGGAGCGCGGGCGTTGCGTCAAGAGTCTCCCGAGGAAGGAATTTCCAGAGCGGCTTGCGCGGCGGTCATTTCGTGTACGCCTCCCACGGATCCTCGAGCGCGTTGAAGTCGATGCCATCGAAGGCCTTGCTGGACGGCCAGCTCGAGTGTCACCGGTCATCGCGAGCTCCTTCAAGTACGTCTCGAGGATCGTGTCCCAGCGGGGATCCCAGCCCTTCGCGTTGGCCTTCTTGCCGGTGCGCAGGAAGTAGATGAAGGACCAGCCCTGCGCGTAGCACATCGACACGTTGGGTATGTCGCCTTCTTTGCCCTCCTTGTCCAGGACGCGCGACTCGGAGTAGTACTCCTCCTGCGACCAGCGCACGAACTTCTCGAGCGGGTGCGCCCAGCCCTTCTTGATCGCGTCCTTGATCGTGTCGGTGCGCCACTCGAACTTTCGAGGCTTGAACTGGCCGTGTTTGTATTGATAGCCCGAGTAGAAGTCGCCGGTGCCTTCGTTGTACCAGCTGTGCGGAGAGATGTTCCCGTAGAAGTAGAAGATGTACTGGTGGAACGCCTCGTGGTTCAGCACGGCCCACGTGTCGCCCTTCCCACCTTCCTTGCGCGCGTCGTAGAGCACGAGCTCGCCCGCGACCCAGCTCCAATAGCCCGCCGATCCGCCGGGACCGCCGTAGCTGTGGTACTGATCGCGATTGAGGCACACGCGGATCACCGAGCACTTCGCGAGTTCTTTCGGGTCCGTGTCGCCGAAGATCGCCTTCGCGAACTCGCGCTTCAGCCGTCCTCTTTCGCTCTCTTTCTCGCTTGCTCCTTCGTCTTCAGGTCGGCGGCGAGCTTCTTCAGCTCCTCGATCTTCGCCGCGGGGTAGTCCTGCTCGTAGATCGCGCGGATCGCCTCGAGGCGTCCGAGCAACTCGTCGATGAACGCGCGGTCGGGATTGCACGAGATGATGAAGTAGTTCTCGGTCCCGTAGAGCTTCCACCGGCGTGTCTTTGAGCGCAGCTTCGATCTCCAGCTCTGCGCTTCTCGCGGTACGTCATCTTCGACGTGTCGACGACCTCGTCGGGCTTGCCGTCGTCTTTGAGCCAGGAGAACGACTTCGCCATGTCTCTCGAACGCCTGGCCGCCATTTGGTCCACTTCTTCGGGTCGGCGGGTCCGTTGCAGATGAGGGCGACCTCGAGGTCCGGCTCGTATTTGGGTATACGCAGCGCGCGGTAGAGCTGGACTCCCCGCTGACCTTGGAGCTCAGATACTCCTGGTCGTGCCGGGATCTTCTTGAGTCGCCGTCTCCTTCGTGGCTCCTTGACGGCGGTATGCCGGCCCGGCGTTCCGCCTTGACCCACGCCGCGAGGTCTTTCGCCAAGCGCCGAGATCGATCTTGTCGGGGCTCGTCCCCGGCGTCCGACTCGGGCTTCTTCCGCCGGTCGAACTTGAGCAGCCAGCAGTGCACGAAGAGGTGTCCCGAGGCGCCCATCGGGATGTACTTCAGGCCCGCCGGGTCGTACTTGACGATCAGGTTCTTCTCGTTGGGGTCCGCGCCGACCGCGTCCCAGTCGAGCGGCACCTTGAACTCGAACGCCAGGTTCTCGTTCTCGTACAGCTTCCGGCCTTCGGTTCCTGAGCGCCGGCGACCGCGGCCAGGAAGGGGGCGAGCAGCGGCGCGAACCAGATTTTTGCCAACGAGTCATGGACCTTCTCCCTGATGCCTGCGATCGCCTGGGGGGCGCGCCGTCTGCCGCGTCGCCCCCGACCCGGTCATTCGAGCATGGTCGCGTCCAACGGCGCAAGCCACGCCGGCTGCTTGTAAAGGGCTGGTCACCTTCGCATCGAATGCACGGACTCGGTGCGATACGCGTGAGCGCGGACTACCCCTCGCGCGGCCAGCGCCAACCTTTCCCGCGCGCACCTCCAACGGCCTGGGTGCCTGGGCGTAGGGTTCGCCGCTCTAGCGCGACCCCAACTTCGGCCGACGACGTCTCGACACTCCGGAGTTTCCCCATGCGTCCGATCCACGCCGTCCTCCTGGCCGTGGTGCTCGCGCTGGGCCTGCTCACGCGTCGCTGGTCCTCGGCCTCCATTCCTCGCGAACGACGGCGCCGTCCGGCGCAAACGCCGGCCCTCGCGGCCGCCCGTCGGTCGCGCCCGCGGCAGGCCCGGCGCCCCGCTCGGCGCCGGAGGAGACGCCGCCAGCACCTCCGGGGCGCGGACGCGCGCGCGCGCGACGGTCGACGGCCGAGTTGCGCCCGCGCGCGCGGGCTCGGCCTCGGGGCCGTGTCGTCGACGCGCGCGGCCGCCCGGTCGCGGCCGCGCTCGTGTACGCCGGCGGCGGGGAGCCGGAGTTCCGCTCGACCTCGCGGGCGAAGAGGGTTTCGGCTGGCTCCAACGCGTCGAGACAAGTCCGGGGAGCGACGGGCGGTTCCGCGCGTCACGCCGCGCGCGAAGACCAGGCGCGCATCGCCGTGCGCGCGCAGCGGCTTCGCGCCCTCGAGCAGAAGGTCCCGATCGCGGGGGCGAGCCACGACGTCGGTGACGTCGTCTCGACGACAGCGTCGATCTTCGAAGGCCGCGTCGTCGATTCAGCGCGCGTCGCGGCGTCGCGGGCGCGAAGCTCTTGCGCCTGCGCGAATCGCAGGGCCTCGGGTTCCTCGCGCTCGGCGGGCCGAGCGGCGTCCTCGTCGCGACCACGGACGGGCAGGGCCGCTTCCGCATCGACCAACTCGCCGCGGGTCCGTGGAAGCTCCGCATCGAGACGGAGGACCACCCCGACAAGCAGGAGAGCGGGAGCACCGATCGGCCGGGCGCGGTCGTGGCGAACCTCGAGTTCGTGCTCGACGACGGCTTCGAGATCCAGGGGCGCGTCACCGGCGCTCCGCCCGCGATGCTGACGAAGCTCTTCGTGCGCGCGAGCCCGCGTCCCGGCGGCGAAGCGGGGCTGGGCGACCTGGATCGCCACCCGCCTGTGCTTCGGCGCGATGCGCAGAGCGCGCCTCGCTCCCGACGGGTCGTTCACGCTGCGCGGGCTCAAGAAGGGGCAGACGTATCGGCTCGTCGCGCGCGACTCGGAGCAGGACTTCCTCGGCCAGGCGCGCACGACCCCCGTGCAGGCGCTCGCCGGCGAGACGGGGGTCCAGCTCGTGTACCGCGCGGAGACGGCGCTCGTGTTCCAGGTCGTCGATGCGGTCGACGGGAAGCCGCTCGAGGCGTTGAGCGTCTCGGCGGGCTTCGGCTTCCTCGTGCCGGCGATGAACGACCGCGGCGAACCGCAGCGCTCGTTCCCCGGCGGGCGCGTGCGCTACGCGAGCTTCGCGGGGCGTCCGGGCCCCGACGCGAAGGCGGAGCTCCGCATCGAGGCCACCGGGTACCGCACGTGGACGGGCGCCGACCTCACCGTCGCCGAGGGCCAGGACAACGACCTCGGCGTGCTCCGGCTCGAGCGCGCGCCGCTCGTCCGGGTCGAGGTCGTCGACCGGCGCACCGGGCAGCCGATCGCGGGCGCGCAGGTGGGGCTGACGGAGGTCGCGCCCGACCAGGGCGGCGTGCAGATCGAGCACCGCGTCGGCCTCGCGATCGGCGCGTCGAGCGACGACGAGGGCGCGACCGGGTTGATCCCCGGTTCGCTCTCCGCGCGCACGGACAAGCAGGGGCGCGCACAGCTCACGAGCCAACCGGGGAAGACCGTGCAGCTGCGCGTCACGCACCGCGAGCACGCGCCGTGGCTCTCGGATCCGATCGTGCTGCCCGCCGACGCCGATCACGAGCAGCGTGTCGAGCTCGGCAGCGGCGGGATCGTCGAGGTGCGCGTCGTCGACACCGAGGATCGGCCCGCACCGGGCCTCGTGGTCGATCACCGCGGACCGGGGAAGGAGTTCGGCTTCATGATGCTCTCGGGCAGCGAGGACGAACGCACCGACGCGAAGGGACTCGCGCTCTTCGAGCACCTGATGCCCGGGAAGCACCGCTTCCGCATCGGCGAACGTGGCGGTAACGGCGTGTTCTTCGGGAGCACCGGCGTCGTCCGGATGGCGAGCTCGGTCACCGGCGACGAAGGCGCGCCGGGTTGGACCGAGGCCGTCGTCGTCGAGGGTGAGACCTCGGTCGTGCGCCTCGTGGCTCCCGAGCGCAGCACCGTCGTCGGCACCGTGACGGAGGGCGGGCGGCCGCTGCCGGGCGCGCGCGTCGAGCTGCTCTCGTCGAAGGAAGAGGACGAGGGCCTGCCGATGGACCTGTTCGGCGGCGGACCGGGCGACGCGACGGGACCGAAGGGCGAGTTCCGCGTGAACGACGTCGAGGTCGGGAAGTACTCCGTGCAGATCACGCACGGCTCGCGCTCGATGACGTGGACGGGCGAGCTCGACGTGCGGTCGGGCGAGAACCGCTTCGACGTCGACCTGCCGGTCGCGATCCTCGAAGGCACCGTCACGGGGCCGGACGGGAAGCCGCTCGCGGGCGTGCGCGTGCAGGCGGAGCGCGCGCCCGACGACGGGCCCGAAGGACGCAGCGTCCAGCGCCGCGTGATGGCGGTGTTCGCGACCGATGACGGCGACGGTCCCGAGATGAGCTTCGGCGGCGGTCCTCCGACTCCGACGGTGCTCACGGACGCGGAAGGCCGCTACCGGCTGCGCGGCGTGCTCCCCGACGTCGACCTGATCGTCAAGGCCAAGGCTCCCGACGTGCAGCCCGGGCGTTCCGAGCGCGTGCGCGTGGCCGCGGACCAGACCAAGTCGAACGTCGACGTGCGGCTCGAGACGGGCGGCACGATGGAGGTGACGCTCGTGCGCCCGACCGGCACGCCCGCGAACTCGTGCATGGTGGTGGCGACCTGGGACGGCACGGGCGACGTCGAACCGCGCAGCGAGTTCTCCGGGCCGAAGGGCGTCGTGAAGCTCAGCGGCTTGAAGCCCGGACGGTGGCGCGTGCGCGTCGAGGCGTTCGGCGCCGCGCCGGTCGGAGGCGAGCGCTCGACGATTCCCGAGCAGACGATCGAGGTCGTCGCGGGCCAGACGGCGCGGCCGCGCTTCGAAGTGCCCTGATCGGGAACTCCTTTCCGCTCGGACCGGCGCCGGTTCGCACCGCTTGCGAGCCCGGCGCCGGTGTGCTTCGCTGGACGCATTCCCGTCTTCGTCGCGGCGCGTCCGGCGCGCCATGATCCCCGCGGGCCGGGCTCCATGCGCGCGTTCCACCTCCTCTTCCTCGCCGTCCTCCTGCTCGGTCTCCTGGCCGGGTTGTGGTGGTTCCTCGAGGACGACGCCGGCGTGCGCGCGGCCGCGAGCGCGGACGCGGCGGGCACGACGAACGCCGCGGCCGTCCTGGGCCTCGACGCCAACGAGCCCGTGGCGGGAACGTCGCGCGACGAGCGCAGCGCGGCGCTCGCGGAGGTCGCGAGCACCGCGACCGGTGCGCCGACGGCGAAGCCCGAGCGCACGCCCGCGCTGCGCGGTCGCGTGCTCGACGGTCAAGGCGCTCCCGTCCCTGGAGCGCGCGTGTGGGCCGCGCCCGGCGGCAACGGGTTCGCGCCGATGCCGCTCGACCTCGAGCCCGATGGGCGGCCGCGCGGGAGCACGAAGATCCAGCAGACCGAGACGGACGCGCAGGGCGGCTACCGCTTCGAAGGGATCGAGAAAGGCAGCCTGCGCCTCGCCGTGCGCGCGCACGGATTCGCGCCGCGCTCCGAGGAGCGTTGGACCGCGACGGGCGAGCCCGACCAGGCGCTCCCCGATCTCGTGCTCGTGCCCGGCGCGGTGATCACGGGGCACGTGCGCGATCGCGCCGGCGCGCCCGTCGTCGGCGCCGAGCTGCTCGCGTCCCTCTCGGCGAGCTCTTCGGGGCGCAACCTGGCGATCCCGGGGCGCGGCATCCCGCTCGCGACGAGCGGCGCGGATGGTGCGTTCCGCATCGACGAGCTCGCCGTCGGGCCGTTCCGCTTGATCGTCGACGCGCCCGGGTTCCTCGTGCGCGAAGAGGAAGGCCGCACGACGCGCGCGGGGGCGGAGCTCACCGACCTCGTCGTCGTGTTGGAGCCCGGGTTCGAGATCCACGGGCGCGTGCGCAGCGAAGGGCCGCTCCCGGCGGGGCTGCGGATCAGCGCGCGTCGCACCGAGCGCGAGGGCGAAGGCGAGCCCGGCGGCGAGTCCGCGTCGCCGCAGGGCCCCGAAGTGCGCGCGCGTCACGCGACGTGCGGTGACGAGGGCGTCTTCGTCCTACGCGGCCTCCTCGCGGGCGCGAGCTACCGATTGACGGCGACCGTCCCAGGCGCCGAGGCGGGGCTCTGGAAGCGCGCGCCCGGCATCGAGAGCGTCGTCGCGCAGGCCGGGCAGCGCGGCGTCGAGCTCCTCTGGAAGCCCGAGACCGCGCTCGTGTTCCAAGTCGTCGACGCCGTGACGCGCGCGCCGCTCACGGAGCTCGATGTCTGGGCCGGCGTCGGGCGCGAGCGCAGTGTGCGTGACGAGAAGGGCGAGGCGCAGAAGACGTTCGCCGACGGCCGCGTGCGCTGCGGCGAGCTCCGTCCGCAAGCCGGGAAGACGCTGCACCTGCGCGTGCGCGCTCCGGGGCACAAGGACCACGAGGACAAATCGATCGTGCTCGAGGAAGGGAGCACGCGCGACCTCGGCGTGATCGCGCTCGAGCGCGAGCGCGAGCTCGTCGTGCGGGTGCTCGACGCGGCGACGTCGAAGCCCATCGTCGGCGCGCGCGTGCTCGCGACGCTCGGCGAGGAAGACGACCTGCGCGCCTGGGAAGGCACGCCGCTCGAGAAGGACGTGCGCGGCAACACGCGCGTCTGGGGCGCACGCACCGATGATCAAGGCGTCGCGCGGCTGACGGGCGCGCCCGGGAAGACCGTGCGCGTCTCCGCGGGAGCACGCGGCTACCTTCCGTGCGCGCCGAAGAGCGAGCTCCTGCCGCCCGACGCGGACGCGGCGCTCGAGCTGCAGCTTGCGCACGGCGGGACCGTCGTCGTCCGCGTGGCGGACGCCGCGGGGCGCCCCGTCCAGGGCGTGGGCATCGCGCACCGCTCGCCCGGCGCCGACCTGAGCGAGGACGAGGGTTGGACCGCGTTGAGCGCGGAGGCGAAGACGGACGCGCAGGGCCTAGCGCGCTTCGAGAACCTCGCCCCGGGCGTGCACGGCTTCTGCGTGCACGACGAAGTCGGCGAGGTCTGGGTCGATCGCGCCGATCCCGCCGCGGCCGGCCCGCAATGGGTGGAGCGCAACGTGCTCGAAGGGAGCGCGCACGAGCTCGCCTTCGTCGCCGCGCCGCGCGGCGAGCTCGCGGGTCGCGTCCGCGAGGGCGGGCGTCCGCTCGAGGGCGCGCAGGTGCGGCTCACGCGCGTGCGCGAGGGCGAAGGCGGCGAGGTGGACTCGTGGGGCGGTCCGCAGGACCCCTCCGTCGTGCAAACCGATCACGAGGGCGAGTATCGCTACGAGGCGTTCCGTTGCGGCGAGTACTGGCTCACGGTACACCACGCGTCGCGGCGCATGGGCGCGCGGCTCCGCGTCACGATCGCGCCCGAGCCGCGGCGTTTCGACGTCGACCTCGACGTCGCGACGATCGAAGGCACGATCCTCGACACGGACGGTCAGCCGATCGCGGGCGTCGAGGTCGTCGTGTCGTCCTCCGGAGGCGAGGGCGACGTCGAGGCGCCGTATCAGATCGTCGTGCGCGAGGACGACCGCGGGAACACGCACGTCGACTACGAGCAGGCGACGCACCCGTCCGAGCGCACGGACGCGCGCGGGCGTTACGTCCTGCGCGGGCTCGCCACGGGGCGCGCGCTCGTCGTCAGCGTGCAGAGCGACCTCGTCGAGAGCGCGTCCTCGGGCGAGATCACGCTCGCCCCGGACGAGGTGAAGACCGGCGTCGATTTCCGCCTGCGCCGCGCCGGATCGATCCAGGTAGCGCTCACCGGCGCCTCCGCCCGCCAGGATTCCTGGTACGAGGTGCGCGCCTTCCGACTGAGCGAAGGGCAGGAGGAGTTCCGCGCGAGCACGTGGATCGGCGCCTGGAACCGCTCGACGACGCTCCGCGGCCTCGCGCCGGGGCACTACAAACTGGTGCTCGCCCAGCCCGGACGCGAGTCCGCGCCGGGCGCGGCGGTTCCGACGCGCGAGGTCGAAGTGCGCGCGCAGGAGACCGCGCAGGTCAGCTTCGAAGCGTTCTGAGGGGGCGGGAAGCGGCCGTCGCGCGTTCCCGTCGTCGGCGGCGCTGCGTACACTGCGCGGATGTCCTCACGCGCTTACGACGCCCTGGTGCTCGACCTCGACGGGACCCTGCTCGACGACGCGGGCCGGGTCCGACCGCGCAGCCGCGCGGCGCTCCAGGCGGCGCGCGCGGCCGGAGTACGCGTGCTCGTCGCGACCGGGCGTTCGAGCCTCTCCGCGCACGACGTGCTCGACGAACTCGACCTCGACCTGCCGGCGATCGTGTTCAACGGCGCCGGGCTCTACTGCCCGAAGAAGAAGCGCCTGCTCGAAGAGCGCGTGCTCGGAACCGCAGCGTCGCGCGCGTCCTCGCGTTCGCGCGCGAAGGGACCTGCTGACCGTGATCATGCGCAGCGAGGACAAGCTCGCCACCGAACCGCACGACGAAGAAGAGCGCACGGCGCTCGCGTGGATGAGCGGCCTGAAGCTCGTCGAGCGCGACGAACTCGACGGTGCGGAGTACGTGATCCGCGTTTCGCTCTTCTCGCGTGACCACGGCGACTCGGCGCGCTTCGCACGCGAGGTCGAGGCGGCGGTGGACGGGCCCTGCTACATCACCGACTTTCCGTTGAACGTGCTCCCGCACCACCGGGAGAGCCGCCTCGACGTGATCGACCTGCACCCGCCGTGTCTCGGGAAGGCCGAGGCGTTGCGCTTCCTCGCCGAGGAGCACGGGATCCCGCCCGAGCGCGTCGTCGCCGTGGGGGACGCGACGAACGACGTGCCGATGTTCGAGGCAGCGGGGCTCTCCGTCTGCATGTCGACGGGGATGGAGGAGGCGCGCCGCGTCGCGCGGCGCGTCATCGGCAGCAACGAAGCGGATTCGATCGCGGAGCTCGTCGAGGAGCTCTTCCTCGCGCCGCACGGCTCCGCAGCGGGGCGCTGAGCACGGCGCCGTCTCTCGCGCGCGCACGCACGCGCGGTCAGTCCTTCTTCTTCCCGCGCGGCTTGCTCGCGGGCTTCGAGGCGGGCTTGGACTCGGACTTCGCGGGCGTCGAATCCGACGCCGCGGCGGGCGCGCTCGCGTCGGGCTTCGCGCTGCCTGCATCGTCGCGCTTCGCGCCTTCCTTGTACGACTCGGAACGGTAGTCGGTCAGGTAGAAGCCGCTCCCCTTGAACAGGAAGCCCGCGCCCGCGCCGATCCGGCGCTCGAGCTTGTTCTTGCCGCAGCGCGGGCACTTCTTGCGCGCGGGCTCGCTCATGCCGTGGAAGAGCTCGAGCGCGTGCCCGCACGCGAGGCAGTGGTAGTCGTAGGTCGGCATCGCGCGCCTCAGTGCCCGCGACCCGAGGGCGACTCGCTCGCATCGGCGGGTGCTGCCGCGACGCGCACCTGCGCGGGTCGCAGGATCTGGCCCGCGACCGTGTAGCCGCGGCGCAGCGTGCCGAGGATCGTCCCCGGCGCGGCCTCCGTCGTCTCGACGCGCTCGACGGCCTGGTGCAAGGCCGCGTCGAAGGTGCCCCGCTCGGGCACGGGCTGGATGCCCTCGCGCTCCAAGAGCCCGGCGAGCTGGGCGCGGGTCATCTGGACGCCCGCGAGGAGCGTCTTGCCCTCCGACGTCGTGCACGGTGTCGCGAGCGCCATGTCGAGGTAGTCGAGGACGAGCAAGAGGTCCTGGTGCAGCGGCTTCTTCGCGCGCGCGACGGCCGCGTCGATGTCGCTCTGCATCCGGCGGCGGAGGTTCTGGTAGTCGGCGGTCGCGCGCTGCTGCGCGGCCTGCGCCTCCTCGTGAAGGCGTTCGCGTCAGCGCGCTCGTCGGCGTCGATGGCGCCCTCGACGGCGTCCTGCGCGGTCCACGTCGGGACCGTCCTGCCGGTCGTTCTTGGAGTCGCTCGTGTGGGCTGCCATGGCTTCGGTTCAGCTGAAGTAGCTGGTGATCTTCTCGAAGAAGGACTTGTGGCCGGAGTTCTTCGCCTCGAGCTCCGCGAACTCGCGCAGGAGCTGTTTTTGGCGGTCGTTCAGCTTCGTCGGCACCTCGATGAACACGCGCACGTGCTGGTCGCCGCGGCCGCCGCCCTCGAGGCGCGGCAGGCCCTGCCCGCGCAAGCGGAAGACCTTGCCCGACGGCGTGCCGGCCGGGATCGACATCTCGGCTTTGCCGCGCAACGTCGGGATCTCGACTTTGTCGCCGAGCGCGAGCTGCGTGAACGAGAACGGGAGCTCGCAGACGAGATCCGCGCCCGCGCGCTGGAACACGCTGTGCTCGACCTCGCGCACGATGCAATAGAGGTCGCCGCGCGGCGCGCCTGGGTCGCCCGCGTCGCCTTCGCCGGTGACGCGCAGACGCACGCCTTCCTGGATGCCGGCGGGGATCTTGATCTGGATCTCCGCCTTCTCCTGCAGCTTCCCCGCGCCGCGGCAGCTCGTGCACGGCGACTCGATGATCTGGCCGAGGCCGCGGCAGCGCGGGCACCCGGTCGCGACGGTGAAGAAACCCTGGTTCCTGTGGATCTGACCGCGGCCGCCGCACGTGCCGCACTGGGTCGGTCCCGTGCCGGCTTTCGCGCCGCTGCCCTTGCACGTCGCGCAGCCTTCGTGGCGCTTGAGGACGACCGTGCGCTCGACGCCGGAGTCGATCTCCTCGAGCGTCAGATCGAGCTGGATTTTGAGGTCGTTGCCCGGTCGCGGCCCGGAGCGGCGCCGCCCGCCGAACATCTCGCCGAAGCCGAAGACGTCGCCGAACGCGGAGAAGATGTCCTCCATGTTCGTGTAGCGCTGGCCCTCGAAGCCGCCGCCAGGGCCGAAGGCCTGGTGGCCGAACTGGTCGTACTGCGCGCGCTTCTGCGCATCGGAGAGCACGCCGTAGGCTTCGGCGGCCTCCTTGAACTTCGTCTCCGCTTCCTTGTCGCCCGGGTTGCGGTCCGGGTGGAACTGCATCGCGGCCTTGCGGTAGGCCTTCTTGATCTCGTCCTCGCCCGCGCCGCGCTGGACGCCGAGAACTTCGTAGTAGTCGCGCTTGTCGGCCATGCTGGATCGTCCGGCGGACGCGGCACGCGGTGGTCAGGGCGGGGTTCCGAGGCGGGAGGGGAGCGGGGGCGGGCGCGCGGGCAGCCCTCGCGCCGAGCGTTGGATGGAGCGGCGCGACGCGTTGGCGCCGCGCCGCTCTGGCCGGGATCGCGGGACCGCGCTCGTGGCGCGGCCCTCGCTCGTGGCTCAGGAGAGGCTGCCCTCGACCTTGGGCTTCTCGTCCTTCAGCTCGGTGACCATCGTGTCCGTGGTCAGCAGCAGGCCCGCGATCGAGGCCGAGTTCTGCAGCGCGGAGCGCACGACCTTCGCGGGGTCGATGACGCCGGCCTTGAACATGTCGACGTACTCGCCGGTCAGAGCGTTGAAGCCGAAGCTCTTGCCCTTCTCGCGGACGTTCTCGACGACCACCGCGCCGTCTTCGCCGGCGTTCTCGGCGATCTGACGCAGCGGGGCCTCGAGCGCCTTCTCGATGATCAGCGCGCCGAAGCGCTCGTCGCCCGTGAGCGCGAGCTTCCGCACGGCGTCGCTCGCGCGGAGCAGCGCGACACCGCCGCCGGGAACGATGCCTTCCTGGATGGCGGCGCGCGTCGCGTTGAGCGCGTCCTCCATCAGGTCCTTCTTCGCCTTCATCTCGGCCTCGGTCTTGCCGCCGACCTTGATGACGCCGACGCCGCCCTGGAGCTTCGCGAGGCGCTCCTCGAGCTTTTCCTTGTCGTAGTCCGACTTCGTGTTCGCGACCTGGACGCGGATCTGCGCGATGCGCTCTTCGATCTCCTTCTTGCTGCCCTTGCCGCCGACGATCACGGTGCTGTCCTTCGTGATGTGGACGCGCTTGGCGGAGCCGAAGTGCTCGCTCGTCACCTTGTCGAGCGGGAGGCCGAGTTCCTCGGTGATCGCCGTGCCGCCCGTGAGGGCCGCGATGTCGCCGAGGTAGGCCTTGCGGCGGTCGCCGAAGCCCGGCGCCTTGACGGCGCAGACGTTCAGCACGCCCTTGAGGCGGTTGATCACGAGCGTCGCGAGGGCTTCGCCTTCGATGTCCTCAGCGATGATGACCAGCGGCTTGCCGACGCGCGCCGCGGCCTCGAGCACGGGGACGAACTCGCGCACGTTCGAGATCTTCTTGTCGAAGATGAAGATGTAGGGATCTTCGAAGGTCGCGGTGAGCTTCGTGAGATCGGTCGCGAAGTAGGGGGACAGGTAGCCCTTGTCGAACTCCATGCCCTCGACGACCTCGACCTGCGTGTCGAGGCCCGTGTTCTCCTCGATCGTGATCACGCCCTCGTCGCCGACCTTTTCGAAGGCGTCCGCGAGCATCTTGCCGATCTCGGGGTCGTTGTTGGCCGAGATGCCGGCCACGCTCGCCTTCTCGTCGCGCGTCTTGATCTTGCGCGACTGCTCCTGGATCGACGCGACCGCCGCGGCGACGGCCAGATCGATGCCGTTGCGCAGCGCGATCGTGTTCACGCCCGTCGCGACGTACTTGAGGCCCTCGTTGAAGATCGCGGACGCGAGCACGGTCGCCGTCGTGGTGCCGTCACCGGCGACGTCGTTCGTCTTGTTCGCGACCTCGAGCACGAGCTTCGCGCCCATGTTCTCGAACGGGTCCTCGAGTTCGATCTCCTTGGCGACCGACACGCCGTCCTTGGTGACGGACGGGGCGCCGAAGGACTTTTGCAGGATGACGTTCCTGCCCGCCGGCCCGAGCGTGACGCGCACGGTGCGGGCGAGCTTCTCGATGCCTGCGCGCATCTTGTGGCGCGCGTTTTCGTCGAAGAGGATCTGCTTGGCCATGGTGGGGTTCTCCTTCGTTTTCTCGTGGTTTTGAGCGGGTTGCGCGCGGGATCAAAAGTCCATGCCGCCCATGCCACCCATGTCGTCTTCGCCCATGCCGCCGCCGGGGCCGCCCGACTTCGCCTTCTTGGGCTCGGGCTTGTTCGCGATGAGCGCGTCCGTCGTGAGGAGCAGCGCCGCGACGCTGACCGCGTTCGAGAGTGCCGCCTTGGTGACCTTGGCCGGGTCGACGATGCCGAACTGCAGCATGTCGCCGTAGACGCCCTTGTGGGCGTCGAAGCCGAAGGACTCCTTCTTCTCGCGCAGGATCTTGTGCGCGACGACGGTGCCGTCGAAGCCCGCGTTCGAGGCGATCTGCTGCACCGGGCGCGCGAGCGCTTCGTGCAGGAGCTCGAGGCCCATGTTGTAGTCGGCGTCGTCGCCCTGCTTCATCGTCAGGAGCTTCGCGCGCGCGCGCAGGAGCGCCACGCCGCCGCCGGGGAGGATGCCGCCTTCGATCGCGGCGCGCGTCGCGTGGAGCGCGTCTTCGATCAGGGCCTTGCGCTCCTTCACTTCCGTGTCCGTTGCGCCGCCGACGTTGATCTGGGCGATGCCGCCCGTCAGCTTCGCGAGGCGCTCCTGGAGCTTCTCCTTGTCGTAGTCGGAGGTCGTCGACTCGATTTCGCGACGGATGCCGTCGACGCGGCCCTGGACCGCTTCCTTCTTGCCGGCGCCGTCGACGATCGTCGTGTTGTCGTTGTCGATGACGACCTTGCGGGCGGAGCCGAGGTCGCGCAGCGTGAGCTGGTCGAGCTGCACGCCGAGGTCCTTCATGATCGCGCGCGCGCCGGTCAGCGCAGCGATGTCCTCGAGCATGGCCTTGCGGCGGTCGCCGTAGCCCGGGGCCTTCACGGCGCAGACCTTGAGGATGCCGCGGAGCTTGTTCACGACGAGCGTCGCGAGCGCTTCGCCCTCGACGTCCTCGGCGATGATGATCAGCGCCTTGTTCGCCTGCTTCACCTTCTCGAGCAGGGGGAGGAGCTTGTTGACCGAGCTGATCTTGTCCTCGTAGACGAGGATCAAGGGCTTGTCGTAGCTCGCTTCCATCGTCTGCGGGTTGTTGACGAAGTGCGGCGAGAGGAAGCCGCGGTCGAACTGCATGCCCTCGACGACGACGACCTCGGTCCTCAGCGTCTTGCCGTCTTCGACGGTGATGACGCCGTCGCGGCCGACCTTCTCCATTGCGTCGGCGATCAGCTGGCCGACCTTGGCGTCGTTGTTCGCGGAGATCGTCGCGACCTGGCGGATCTCGTCGTTCTTGTTGACCTTGCGCGCCATGCGGTCGAGCTCGGTCGAGACCGCGGCTGCGCCGTCCTTCATCGCCTTCGTGAGGCGCGCCGGCGCCGCGCCGGCCGTGACCGCGCGCAGGCCCTGGGCGAAGATCGCGTCCGTCAGCAGCGTCGCCGTCGTCGTGCCGTCGCCGGCGACGTCGGAGGTCTTGCTCGCGACTTCCTTCACGAGCTGCGCGCCCATGTGCTCGTAGGGATCCTGGAGGTGGATCTCCTCGGCGACGGTGACGCCGTCCTTCGTGATCGTGGGAGCGCCCCAGCCCTTGTCGAGGATCGCGTTGCGGCCGCGGGGTCCGAGGGTGGTGACGACGGCTTTGGCGAGCTTCTCGACGCCGCGGCGGATCGCTTCGCGCGCGTCGGACTCGAAGACCATTTGCTTGGCCATGGGTTCTCTTCTGGATGCGGGTGGTCGGAGCGCGCCGGGCTCCGGGACGGTCGAAACAGCGCGGTCGGAGCGCTCGGGGCGCGCGTGGGGGTCAGAACGACGGGCGCCGCGTTGGCAAGAACGGTGCCGCAGCGTAGCCGGCGGTCAACCTCTTGATCGACAAGGGTTTGGGCTTCCCATCGGGCTCGATGGGGTCCTGCCGAATGGGCAGGGAAGTCGGGCGGAGCGCGGAGCCGCTGTCAGGGTGGCAGAACGTCTTTCCGGGTGGGGGGGGCCGCCCGAGCAGGCCGCGCGGCGCTGCGCCCACGCTCGCACGGCCTACGCCGGGTGGGCCCGCGAGCGCGCTTCCCCTTCGTCGCGGGCAACGCATCCGCGACGCACCCCATCCTTGGCAGCGGGTGCCGCGCGCTCCATCCTCAAGCCATGCTCCTCCTCGCCCTCCTCCTCGCGTCGACGCCGCTCGCGGCGCGCGCGGAGTTCGACACCGTGCAGCTCACGAGCCTCGAGGGGAAGCGCGAGTCGCGTCCCCTCGCCGGCTTCCAGACGAAGGACCCGCGCGAGCTCGGCGCGCACGTCGTCCAGTTCGACGTGAGTTCCGCGCCGATCGAGGCGGGCCCCGACACGTGCGCGCTCGCGCTCGCGGGCGGCGAGCGCTGGATCGGCAAGCTGACGGCGCGCGAAGGCGAGGAGCTCGCGGTGACGCTGCTCCCCGGCGTGGTGCTGCTCGCGTCGATCGACGAGCTCGCGACGCTCGTCTATCCCAAGCGCATCCCGGCCGAGTGGACGGGCACGCTCGGTCCCGCGAAGGAGGGTGATCGGCTCTACCGCGTGAAGGGGAGCGCGCTCGACGTGCTCGACGGCGCGATCGAGGAGTTCACGGCGCAGGGCGTGCGCTTCCACGGCGCGCGCGTCGACAGCCGCGTGTTCGCGTGGGGCGAGGTCGCCGCGCTCTACGTCGAAGGCCTCGGCGCGCACGCGGAGAAGGAAGACGCCGCGGCCGGCGCGCCGGTGCGCGTGGAGCTCGTCCAGGGGAGCCGCGTGAAGGGCGCCTTGGCACAGATCGCGAACGGGAAGCTCGCGCTCACCGCGCGGCGCGGTCAGGCGATCGAGCTCTCGGTGGGGGCGTTGCGCGAGGTCTTCGTCGACGACGGCCGCGCGCAGTGGCTCTCGGAGGTGAATCCGTCGCGCGCGGAGGAGAGAAAGCCCTTCGGCGACGACCTGGGCATGACGTGGCGCCACCGCATCGACCAGAGCGTGACGGGCCGCGCGCTGCGTGCCGGCGGTCGCGCGTTCGCGCACGGGATCGGCGTGCACGCGCCGAGCACGCTCGCGTGGAAGGTCGAGCCCGCGTGGAAGACGCTGCGCGGCCGCGTAGCGATCGACGACGAGACACAGACGCTCGCCGCGCACGGCGCGGTGCTGTTCCGCGTCCTCGTCGACGGCAAGAAGGCGTGGGAGAGCCCGGTCGTGCGCGGCGGCGATCCGCCGCTCGACCTGCCGGCGATCGAGCTCGCGGGCGCCAGCGAACTCGTGCTCGAGGTCGACACGGGCCCCGAGTCGTTCCTGGGCGACCGCGCGGACTGGCTCGAGCTGCTCGTCGTGAAGTGAGGCACGCGGCGCTCACTCCGCGCGTCACCCGAGCTCGAGCTGCCGCCGCGCGTCGACGACGTCGCGGTTCATCGCGTCCATCACCTCGCGCAGCTTGTCCGAGAGGTCCCACGACGGATCGATCGCGCGCCGCGCCTGGCGCATCAGCTGCACCGCCATGCGGAAGTGCCGCACGACGTCGCCGGGCGTCGCTTCGCAGAGTTCCTCGAGCTCCTCGAACCGCGCGCCGTCGATCCAGGCCATCGTCGCCTGCGTCAGGCCCCACTCGGGCAGCTTCATCTTCTCCCCGAGCCCGTGCGTCGCCGCGCGGAAGCGCAGCGACACGAGCTCCTTCTCGATCGACTTGCGCACGTTGCCGTGCGCCTTCGCGGGCACGAACGTCTGCTCGCCGCGCCGCCGCTCCTCGAACACGAGGCCGACGATCGCGACGCCGAGCGCTTCCACCGACAGGTTCTCGAGCACGCCGCAGAAGAGAAGGTGCGTCAGCTCGATCTCGTGCCCGTTGATCAGCTTCGCGATTCGGCCGCGCGGCGAGAGCTCCGGCCCGTCGAGGTAGCCGAGCTCGTCGAGGAACGCGAAGTGCGCCTCGACGAGTCGGCGCTGCTCGCGGCGGATCTTGTCCTGCTGCTTCGGCGAGTCTGCGCGGTGCTGGAACTGACTGAACGACTTCTCCCCCGCCTCGGGCACGCGCTCGCGGCCGAGGCGCTCGACGAGATGCAGCATCGAGCTGAACGAGAGGCGGAAGCGGCTCTCGACCGGCTCGGAGCGGCCGAGCACGATGCGCTTGAGCGGCGCCTCGGTGAGGTCGCGCACCGAGAGCAGCGAGATCACGAGGCCCTCGTGATCGATCCCTTGGCGTCC
Organism: Planctomycetota bacterium; assembly: GCA_016714045.1. Lineage (GTDB taxonomy): Bacteria > Planctomycetota > UBA1135 > UBA1135 > JADJNY01. The sequence goes on from JADJNY010000010.1 coordinate 21,431, forward strand.
CGCGCGGCCCGCCATCTGCAGGTAGTCGCGCGTCGGCATGTAGTCGAAGCTCGTCCCGTCGAACTTGCGCAGCGAATGGAAGACGACGGTGCGCGCGGGCATGTTGATCCCGAGCGCGAAGGTCTCCGTCGTGAAGAGGAGCTTCAAGAGCCCGGACGTGAACAGGCGCTCGACGACCTCTTTGTGCAAGGGGAGCATGCCGGCGTGGTGGTACGCGATGCCGCGCCGCGCCATGCCGAACAGAGCGGTGGGGAGCTCGTGCTCCTCGAGTTGGAAGAGATCGACGAGGTCGTCGAGCAGGACGTGCATGCGCTCGCGCTCGAGCGGGTCGAGGAGCTCGCGCCCCGCGTGCTGCAGCGCGAGCCGTTCGCAGTCCTTGCGGCTGAACGCGAACACGAGCGCGGGCAGCAGCGCGCGCGACTGGAGCTCGTCGAGCAGCGGCCCGAGGTCGGGCGCGTCCTGGTCGATGCGGCCCCGGCGCGAACGGTCGCGTCCGTTCCCACGGCGGCGTCCTCCGCCGCGCTCGTCGCGTCCGCCGCCCGTGAGCTCCCGCCGCTGGATGCGCGGGACGAGCTCGAGCTCGAACACGCCCGACCGTTGCGTGTAGAAGTGGTGGAGAGCGGCACGGGCCGCCGCGTCGACGCGATGACGACGGTCTCGCGTCCGCGGATCTCCGTCAGCCACTCGCCGAGCTGCCGCACGTTCGGGATCGTCGCCGAGAGGCAGATGAAGCGCATCGACGGGGGCGCGAAGATCAGGCTCTCCTCCCACACGGAGCCACGCTCGTGGTCGTCCATGTAGTGGACCTCGTCGAAGACCACGTACTCGACCTCGGCGAGGTGCTCGGGGTTCTCGAAGATCGCGTTGCGCAGGATCTCCGTCGTCATGATCAAGACCTGCGCGGTCGGGTGGATGGTGACGTCGCCGGTCATCAACCCGACGTCGATCGCGGGGTCGTCGCGGAAGTCGCGGTACTTCTGGTTCGAGAGCGCTTTGATCGGCGCGGTGTAGATGCAACGCTTCCGCCGCCGCACCGCGTCCTCGATCGCGTACTCCGCGACGAGCGTCTTCCCGGCGCCGGTCGGCGCGCTGACGAGCACGTCGTTGCCGACGCGGATGGCCTCGACCGCCTCGATCTGAAAGGGGTTGAGCGTCTTCCCCTTCCAATGGGTGAGCACGCCCGTGCGCGTGCGGTCGACCGGCAGGTGTTCGTCGGGCTCGTCGGGCACGCGCGGCGTCCGCGCGGGAGCGTCTCCACGGCCGGAGCGCGCCGCGTTCGTCCGCTCCGGGACCGCGGGCGCGCGCGGCGGGTCGGCGCGCCGCGGAGCGTCCCCGCCACGCGCGCGGCGCCGCTCGGCGCGGCGCTGCGGGCGCGGTCGGTTCTCGTCGTTCGTCGCGCGCTCGTCGGGATGGCTCATGGCAGGCTCGGAAGGGCGCGGAGGGAGGCGCGCGAGAAGTGTCGCGGCGCGCTTGAGGCGCTCCGCCGGCTCCTGTATGTAAGCAGCTCGCCGACCCAAAGGACAGCGCGCCGCGTCACGGCAGGAAGAGCATCGTCATGGAACTCCAATCGAGCGTGAAGGCCCAGAACCCCATCGTGCGCCAGCTGGCGAGCCTGAAGGTGCTCTCGCGCCTCCTCGGACACGAGCTGCACGCCCAGGGCGCCTCGAAGACGATCACCCTCTCGCGCGACGAGGTCGTCGAGCTGCAGACCACGGTCGACCTCTTCATCGAGGAGATCACGCGGCGCGTGCAGACGCGCGGGGAAGCGAGCCCGGCGCCCGCCGAGCCGCAGATGGTCACGTCGCGCAACTGAGACCGCACGGCAGGCCGGCATGAGCACCAGAGGGGTGGGGCTCTGCGCCGAGCGCGTGTGCGGCTCCCGGCAGGCTCGCCGGGGTCGAGTGCGTGTCTGGGTGCCGTTCCTGATCGTCTTCGCGTTCGGAGTCTGGGTCTGCGAGACCCTGGCGACGGACGTGTGGGCGAGCGGCTTCGCGACGATCGATCCACGCCGCGCGCGGCTCGCGGATCCCGCGGAGGTCGAGGGCGGTGGCGGCTTCGTCGACCAGCGCTGGGAAGCGCTCCTGCGCCAGACGCTCGCGAGCGTGCCGGCGTTCCAGGCGACCGACCTCGAGAGCGCCGGTCGGCTCCAAGCGCGCGTCGCCGCGCTCCCGTTCGTCGCCGAGGTGGGGGAGCCGCGCGTGCTCTGGCCCGACGGGCTCGAGCTCCCCGTGCGTCTGCGCCGCCCCGAGGCGTGCGTGCGCATCGGCGAGCTCTACTACGCCGTCGCGGCGGACGGCGTGCTGCTCCCCGGGAGCTGGCCCGCGCCGCCGTGGATCGGGCAAGGCTACCTGCCGGTCATCGGGCCGAACGACGGCAGCTTCGAGGCCGCGCAGCCGGGTGAACGCCTCGCTGCGCCGCGCCACCGCGACGCGCTCGCGGTCGCGATCGGCCTGCGCGCGGAGCTCGGCGCCGGTGAGTTCGAGACGATGGGGCCGCCGCTGATCGACGCCACGCGCGCGCGGGAGACGTCCGCGAGCGTGCCCGGCATCGAGCTGCGCCTCGCGGGCCGCCGCGTGATCTGGTTCGGGCGCGCGCCCGACTGCGGCGAGCCGGGCGAGCTCCCCGCCGCGGCGAAGTGGAAGGCGATCGTCCAGGGGCTGCAGCTCTTGCGCGCCGAGGGCGGCGCGCGCGACTGGAGCGTGCTCGACGCGCGCTGGGACGTGCCGCAGATCCAGTGGCGCGAGGCCGAAGGCGGCGGCTGACATGCACGCGCAGGGCGCCCCGTCGGACGGACCGCGGCCGGGCTGGGTCGGACTCGCGTGCGCCTGGTGCGCGTCCCTCGCGCTGCTCGTGGTCCCGCTGCCGTCCGACGTCGCGCTCTCGAGGCTCGCGCTCGCGGCGCTGCCGTTCGTCGCGCTCGCGGGCCTCCCCGCGCGCCGCGGCGAGCGCGCGACGAACGTGGCGAACGCCACGAGTGCGACGAGTGCGACGAGTGCGACGAGTGTGACGAGTGTGACGAGTGTGACGAGTGCGACGAACGCCGAGAGCGCGACGAGCGGCAGCGCCGCGAGCGCCGCGCGTGCGCTGCCCCCCGGGAGCGACGCGGCGAGCGTCCGCAGGCCCGGCGCGGAGGCCGCGCTCTGGCTCGCCGCCGCGCTCGGTCCGATCACCGTCGGCGCGCAGCTCGATCGGCTCGAGGGCCTCGACGCAGCGTCGCTCGCGCGCGTCGGACTGGCGGCGCTGCTCACGGTGTTCCTGCTCGCGTTCGGCGCGCGCGCCGCGCGCGGCGGCGGCGCGCACGCCGCGGCGTGGGGGCTCGGGGTCCTCGTGCCGGCGCTGCTCGGCGCGGCCCTCGCGCTCTTCGCGGACCCGGCGGCCGCGGAGCTCCTGCGCCCCGCGTGGAGTCCGCTCGGCTGGGCCTGGGGCTCTGCGCGCGACCTCGACGCGGCGAGCGGCGTCACGGCCCTCGTCCCGCCGCTCCTCGTCGGGCTCGTGCTCCTTTTCATCGGACGCGGACTCCGCGGAGCGCGCGCGTGAGCCGCGCACGGGAACGCGCGCACCGGTTCGTGCTCGCCGTATGCGTGGGCGGAGTCCTCTCCGCTGCGGCGAGCGCCGGCGGACGGCTCGCGCGCGCCGAGTTCGAGCTCGCGGGGCCGCTCTCCGCGTTCGAGGTCCAGGCGGGCGACGGCGGTCGCACGCGCGTCGACGGCGCGCTCGCCGCGGGCGAGTCCGTGCGCGTCGTGCTCCCGATCCCGCTCGCCGACGCCGACCGGCTCGCTCCGCCCGAGCCGCTCGCGACCTGGGACCTCGACGACGAGGGACCGCGGGGCCGAGCGCGCTTCGTGCGCTGGGTGGACGACGCGGGCGCGGCGGAGCTCGAGCGCGCGCCGCCGGGCCTGCGCGCGCGCCCCCGGCCGCCCGTGCGCTCCGATCCCGCGCGCGCCGGCCTCGCGTCGGCGGCGCTGCTCGCCGCGGCCCTCGCGGCGGTCGTCGCCGCGCGGCGCCGCCCCGCCGTCGCGCTGCTCGTCGCCGCGCTCGGCGCCGTGCTCGCCGCCGCGCTCGTGCCGCGTCCGGTGGACGGCGCGCGCAGCGTCCGCATCCTCGAGGGGCTTGCCGAGGCGTCGATCGGCGTCGAGGTCCGCGCCGGCGCGTCCGAGCTCCGCCTGCCGCGCGCCGTCCTCGAGGCGGGCGGCAGCCTCGAGCTCGAACCGCGCGGCGCGCCGGTCCAGGTCGAGCTCGGTGGCTTCGACGCGCGGGCCGAGCTGCGGCTCGTGGCCCGGGGGGCGCGGCTCGCGTGGACTCGGGTCGTGCCCGCCCCGGAAGGCCTGACCCTCGACCGCAACGACGGGCCGGCGCTCGAGGCCGCGTGGCTGCGGGAGGCGGGGGAGTGGCGGGCGCTCGGTCCGTGGGGGACGGGGGCCACTCGCCCCGAGGGGACGGTCGGCTCCCCGCCCGAAGGCTGGCTCCTCGGCGGGCTGCCGCAGGGCGTGGACGTGCTCGTCGCGCGCCGGGGAGATCCGGAGGGCACCCACTGGCTGCGCCTCGCGCGTTGACCGACCGAGAAAATCGTTGCTGGCCGGTGGGAGGGCCGATACCTTGCTCCGCCCGGATTCCGAACCGGAGGCCCACGCCGTGCGAGCGCCGCTCGCGCGGAGCCCAGGCCTCGGCTCCGGGCCCGCGAGGCCAGACCGGGACGCACCGGAGCTCACCGCGCGCGCCGCGATCGCTCCGAACGCTTCCACCTCATCACCAGAATCTCGAGACCATGTCCACGACCCACGTCCGTTCCGCGACCCTGAAAGAGCGCTGGCTGCTCTACGACGCCTCGCAATTCACGCTGGGCCAGCTCGCGGCGCAAATCGCGATGAACCTGATGGGCAAGGATCAGCCCACCTACACGGCGAGCGAGCTCAACGGAGCCTTCGTGATCGTCGTCAATGCCGACCAGGTGCGCATCACCGGGCGCAAGAGCGAGCAGAAGAGCTACGACTTCTTCTCGGGCTACCCGGGCGGCCTGAAGACGGTCGGTTTCGAGGACATGAAGCGCCGTCGCCCCGGCGATGCGTTGCGCCTCGCCGTCAAGCGCATGCTCCCCAAGTCGACCCTCGGCCGCGACATGCGCCGTCGACTGAAGGTCTACACCGGACCGGCTCACCCGCACTCCGCACAGCAACCCGTCCAGATCGAGAAGATCCGCTCATGACCACTGCTCAGATGACCTGGGGCTTGGGACGCCGCAAGTCGGCGGTCGCCCGCGTTCGCTTGATGCCCGGCGCCGGCGGTTTCGTCGTCAACGGCCGCGACGCGAAGGAGTTCTTCTGCACCGTCCAGACCCAGATGCGCCTCTTTGCGGCGCTCAAGGCGACGGGCACGGAAGGCACCTACGACGTCCACTGCACCGTCGACGGCGGCGGCCCCTCGGGGCAGTCCGACGCGATCGTGCTCGGCATCGCGCGCGCGCTCAAGAAGATCAACCCCGGCTACGATGACGTCCTGCGGGCCAACGGCCTGCTGACGCGCGACAGCCGCATGAAGGAGCGCAAGAAGTACGGCCGTCGCGGCGCACGTCGCGGCTTCCAGTTCTCCAAGCGCTGATACCGACGCGCTTCGACGACGAGCCCCTTCGGATCCACACGGGTTCCTGGGGGCTCTTCTCGTTCCACTCCTCGCCATGGCTGGCCACTCCCACTCCGCGAACATCGCCGCGCGCAAGGGCGCGGTCGACAAGAAGCGCGCGAAGGCGTTCACGAAGCTCTCGCGCGCGATCATGTCCGCCGTCCGTCAGGCCGGCGCGGACATGGACTCGAACCTGAAGCTCAAGTACGCCGTCGAGAAGGCTCGCGCGGCGAACATGCCGAAGGACAACATCGAGCGCGTGATCAAACGCGCGCTCGGCGAGCAGAGCGGCGAGACCGAGGAGCTCACGTACGAGGGCTACGCGCCCGGCGGCGTCGCGATCATCGTCGCGTGCTTGACCGAGAACCGCGCGCGCACGGCGCCCGACGTCAAGCACATCTTCGACAAGCACGGCGGCAACCTGGGCTCGCCGGGTTCCGTGGCGTTCCTGTTCGCGTTCCGCTCGATCCTTGTGCTCGAGCGCGAAGGACGCACCGAGGACCAGCTGCTCGAGCTCGCGCTCGACGCCGGCGCCGACGACGTGCGCATCGAGGGCGAGTTCGCGACGATCCTCGGCGCGGCGACGGAGTTCCTCGCGCTCAAGAAGGGGCTCGAGGCGAAGGGCGTCAAGCTCGTGTCCGCCGAGATGGGCTACGTGCCGCAGACCACGAGCCCCGTGCAGGACAAGGAGCAGGCGAAGAAGATCCTCCGCCTCGTGGACGACCTCGAGGATCACGACGACGTCCAGACCGTCTACGCCAACTACGAGATCCCCGACGAGTGGGTCTCCGAACTCTCGGGCTGACGTGCCCGTTGCTGCCGCACCCGCCCGCGTGCGAAGCTCTCCACTGGCTCCCGCCCCTCGACCCCCGACCTCAGGACTGAACCATGGGTGACGGATTGCGCACGATCCGCGTCGTGACCACGGACGAATCGTTGATGGCCTCGGCCCGCGCCTGCGTCTCGGCGCTCGAGGGCTGGGAGGTCGCGGGCGTCGCGAGCGTCGACGAGTTGCTCCAGTCCCCGCCGATGCTGGGCGACGTGCTCCTCGTCGACAGCTGGCTGCGGAACACGAACGTCTACGAGGCGTGCCGGCGGCTCACGGGCAACACGCGCTGCCGCACGTTCGTCGTCGTCGACGCGACGAACCGGCTCGCGGAGCCCATCGCGCGCTTCTGCGGCGCGACTGGCGTGCTCCACCGTCCGCTCGTCCCGAGCCGCCTGCGCGAGGCGCTCGCGAGCGCCGGGGGCAAGCGCGCGCCGCTCCCGAAGGAAGCTCGCGGCCAGGACAACGCGCCCGCCTTCCCCGAGAAGCTGCTCGTCGACCTGAACGGGAAGCAGGACGAGTCGCTGGTCGCCGCGCTGACGGACCCCGAGACCGGGCTCTTCAGCTACGGGTTCCTCAGCTACAAGCTCGACGAGGAGTTCAAGCGCGCGCGCCGCTTCGGCCAGCCGCTCTCGTGCGTCATGCTCGGCTTCGAAGGCCAGGTGAACGACGAGGTGCTGCGCGAGTTCGCGGGCATCTTCCTCGAGACCTCGCGCGACACGGACGTGCTCGGCCGCTTCGACGAGAGCTCGTTCCTCTTCTTCTTGCCGAACACGGGTCCCGACGGCGCGCGCGTCATGGCGCGCCGCGTCGGCGACCTCGCGCAGCAGCGCGGACTGCGCGACCTCGTCGGCGACCCCGTGGTGATCTCCGCCGGCATCGCGACGATGCCGAACCCCGACATCCAGCGCCGCGAAGACCTCTTCGCGCTCACGCGTCGGGCCTACTTCGCCGCGCGCCAGGACGGCGGCGGCGTCGTCGTCTCGAGCTGAGCGAAACCCGCCGAGCAGGTGAAATCCGCGCGCTCCACGCGCGCACTCCGGTCGAGCCCGGCCCCGGGATCCTCGTGCGAGGACGGCGGCCGGGCCCGCGTTTGCGGCCTCCGCATCGAGGCCGTCGCCGGACGAGTTCACCACGACCTTGGGCGCGCCGCTGCCTCGATTCCTGCGACGGATGTTGCTCGCCCGCGAGGCGCGAGCGGCGTTCCTCGCCGGCGATCCGGCGCGCGCGCTCGAGCTCTGCGCGCAGCCCGAGCTCGAGCTCGACCCGGACGCGCGCACGCTGAAGGCGGCGGCGGTCGAGCGCGTCGCGCACGCGGCGTTGCGCTTTAGCGATGGCCGGGACGAGGTCGCGCTGCGCGCTGCCTTGGAGCTCCTCGCGCGGCATGCGCCCGAGCGCGCGCTCGCCCTGCGCGCGGCGCTCGCGACGCAGGCCGAGGCGTCCGCCCGCGGGACCGGACCCGTTCCGAGCGGGCCCCAGGACCACGAGCGCCCCGCGGCTCCCGCCTTGGACGCCACGCGGGGCGCGATCGAAGCGCTGCTCGGGGATCGTCGCGCGGCGCGCGCGTACGTTGCTCCCGCGCCGGCGCGCGGGGACAATGCGCCGGTGTCGACGACCGGACCCGAGCCCGTTCCGCCGCAGGACCCGGGAGTTCCGGCGCCGGCGATTCGACCGGCGATCTTGTTCCACCTCGCGGTGGACGACGGCGGTGAGTTCCTCGTGGCGAGCGGCGCGCGCCTCGTGCTGGGCCACCTGCGTTCGCGCGTGCCCGACCTGCCGTTCCTCGCCGACGTCGACGGCGAGCACGCCGAGCTCGTGCTCGCCGAGAGCTTCCACGGCGGTCTGCGTTGGCGGCTCGTGCCGAAGAGCCCGTCCGCGACCGCGAAGGTCAACGGCCTCGCGATCGGCAGCGCGGGCGCCGTCCTCGCCGACGGGGACCGCGTCGAGCTGGCGCGCAACCTCGCGTTCCGCTTCGTCGCGAGCGAGACGGCGAGCTCATCCGCGCTGCTCGAGCTCGAGCACGGCGTCGAGTGCCGCGGCGCGCTGCGCGTCCTGCTCGTCTGCCCGGGGGCCGCGGGGCGCGTGCGCATCGGACCGAAGCGTCGGCGCCTGATCTCCGTGCCCGACCTGCAGTGCGAGGTCGCGCTCGAGCTGCGCGAGGAGCGCGTGCGCATCCTGTGCGACGGCGGGATGCGCCACGGGAGCGTGACGATCCCCGCGGCGCCCGGCGCGGAGCTCTCGATCGCGTGCCCGCCGACCGGTCCGGTCGACGTGCACGTCTGCGCTCGCCCGCCCGCGCGCCCGCCGTTCCTGCTGCTCTTCCGTCCGCTCGCCGCGTCGCGCGGAGGTCCGGGCACATGAGCCTTGCACGAGGAGCGCTGGAAGCTCGTTGGGCGCGTCCCGGGGCGCTGCGTAGGATGGGAGCGTCCCCGGGGGACGAACGCTGACCATGGACTGGGAGTCCTTCTACAACCACTTCCGCCAGCCGGACTTCGTCCCCGGGTTCGAGATCCAGAACCGGCTGGGCGGCGGCGCGTTCGGCGAGGTCTACAAGGCGCGCAAGGCGTCGATCGGCAAGGCCTACGCGATCAAGTTCCTCAAGGTCGAGGGCGACGAGCAGCGCGACGCGGCGCTGCGCGAGCTCGAGCAGGTCGGGCACTTCGCCGCGATCGACCATCCGAACCTCGTGACGATCGAGGACCTCGGGACGGTGATGGGCGTGCCGTACTTGATCATGGGGTACGCGGGGGAGGAGACGCTCGCGAAGCTCCTGAAGCGCGGTCGCCTCGAGCCCGACGCGGCGCTCGCGTACTTCGTGCAGACATGTCGCGGCGTGCTCGCGCTCCACGATCGAAGGCTGGTGCACTTCGACTTGAAGCCGAGCAACGTCTTCATCAAGGGCGACGTCGCGCGCGTCGGCGACTACGGCCTTTCGAAGATGATGGTCGACGGGCGCATGACGCTCTCGTTCGGCCGCGGGACGCCGCAGTACATGGCGCCCGAGATGATCAAGAATCGCGCGGACCATCGCGCGGACATCTACTCGCTCGGCGTCATGCTGTACGAGTGCATCACGGGCAAGGCGCCCTTCGAGAGCGACGTCCCCGGCGCGCTCCCGATGCGCGAAGCCGACGTTCCGCCGAGCTTCCCCGACGCGTTTCCCGAGCGACTGCGCGTCGTCGTCGAGCACTGCCTGCGCCTGGATCCGGCCGATCGCTATGCGAGCGTCGCGGACCTGCTCGCCGACCTGGGACAGACCGCGCGTCCCGGGGACTCCGTGCGGCTCGACCTCCCGCGCATGGATTCGCCGCGACCTTCGACGCCCGCGTCGTCCGCGTCCTCGTCGAGCACCCAGGCCGCGCCCGCGTCGAGCGAAGCGCGGAGCACGGCCGCCGAGCTGACGCGCGGCGCCGTCGAGGTCGCGCGCGGCGTCTGGGACGGGCTGCGCGGGACGAGCACGACGGGCCCGCGCGCGGGCAGTTCGGCGGGCCCGACCGCGAACCCCGAGCCGGCGCCTGCGGGCACCGCCAAGGGGACGCCGCGCGGCACGGAGACGACGCCGAACGGGACCGAGTCGACACCGCGCTCCGCGCCGCGGACCGCGCTTCCCGCCCCCGATGCCGAGCCGCGGCTGCCGCGCATCCTGCGCTCGACCGCGCCCGCCTCGAACGGCGCGACCTCGCTGGCCAGCGCGGGCCCCGGGACGATCCCGGTTCCGCCCGCGGTCGAGGGCGGCGCGCTGCAAGCGCTCGGCTCGGCGATCACGCTGTCGTTCGAGATGCTCGTCGCCCTCGTGCGCGGACTCGGCGGTGGTGTCTCCGGCGGCTGGTCGCGCGCGAACGCGGCGGGCCGCGGCCGCTCGCGCTTCGTGGCGGGCTCGCTGCGACTCCTGCGGTTGTGCCTGTTCCTCGCGGTTCTGCTCGCGCTCGGGATGTTGGTCTCGTTCGCGTTCTTCTGGCTCGTCCGACTGGGGGATGCATGAGCGATTGGACGCCCGACGTGGAGCGCCTGCAGCGCTTCGACGATCAGGAGTGGCTCGCCGTCGAACGCAACTACGCGGGACGCCTCATGGCGTACGTGCAGCGCCGCGTGCCCGACCGCGCCGCGCGCGAGGACGTCGTGCAGGAGACCTTCCTCGGCGCCGTGCGCGGCATCCACGACTTCGATCCGGTCTTCACGTTCGAGCAGTACCTCTTCGGCATCTGCAAGAACCGCACGATCGACTGGATGCGGCGACAGAAGGCGATCGTCATCCAGCCGCGCGGCGAGGCCGAGGACATGCCGATCCTCGAGACGCTGTTCCAGGACGACGAGACCCCGAGCGGCGTCGCGCGCCAGAACGACCTCGTGCGCGCGGGCGAGGACCTGCTCGTGCGCATCCTGCGCGAGTGGGTGCAGGAGACCTGGCAGCAGGGCGAGTTCGTGCGGCTCATGGTCATCGAGGCGCTGTTCTCCGGCGAGTGGCGCAATCGTGACACGTGGGAGCGCTTCCAGCTGCGGGACGAGACGGCCGTCGCGGGGATCAAGTTCCGCGCGCTGAAGCGCCTGCGCGAGCTGCAGCGGCCGCGGATCCGCGGCGCAACTTGCTCCCGCTGCTCGCCGTCGCGCTCGACGACAGCGAGGGCCGCCCCGAAATCCGCGTCCCGGTCGCGTGGCGCAAGGGGCGCGTGAGCTGTCCCGCGCGCCACTGGCTCGCACGGCACGTCGCCGGCTCGCTCGATGGGGGGCCGCTCGAGTACGTGCGCTTCCACCTCGCCGAGATGAAGTGCGAGTGGTGCCAGGCGAACGTCGACGACCTCGAGCGCCTGGAGTCGGAGACCGACCTCGAGCCGCTGCTCGAACGCGTCGGGCAGTCGACGCTCCAGTTCCTGCGCTCCCGGACTCGGCCCTGACGGGCGGCAGAGGCGGGCCCGCGCGAACGGTTGCGCACGCGCCGCGACGGCGGGAACACGCTTCGTACTGTCGCAGCGCGGCCCCGCGGTGCGGGCACCGGGCGCGCCCGCTAGGATGCCGGCCCCCGAGCGCGACGCGCCGGAGCACGACGAACCATGAACTTCCGAACCCGCTCCGTGCGCCCGCTCTCCGGCGCGTTCCTCGCCTCCCTCGTCCTCGCCTGCGCCGCGCCCGCGAACGCGGTCGACGGTGCCGCGCCCGCCGCGCCCGCTGCGAGCGGGCCGTCCGCCCCCGCGCGCGCGTCCGCTCCGGCCGTCCCGGTGGCGGCCGAGCGCTCGAACGCCCTCGACCTCGCGCTCGACAGCGTCCGCGTCGACGAGATCAAGGCCGACGTCTACTTCCTCGCGTCCGACCAGCTCGGCGGACGCGACACGCCGAGCCTCGGTCTCCAGATCGCGGCGCGGTACCTGCGCGCGCGGCTCGAGCGCCTGGGGTGGCAGCCGGGCGCGAAGGACGGCTACTTCTACACCTACCCGCTCTCGCAGAAGCGCCTCGACGAGGCCGCGTGTGGCGCGAAGGCGACGGCCGGCGATCGCACGATCGCGCTCGAGCTCGGCAGCGACTACTTCCTTGCGGGCTCGAGCGACGCCTACGACAGCGTGCTCGCGGCGCGCGCGGTGTGGTGCGGCTCGGGCGAGGAGAAGGAGTTCATCGCCGATTCGTTGCAGGGCAAGTGGGCCGTCTGCCTCGATCGCGGCGAGTCCGCGTTCCGGATCACCCGCGCCGCGAAGAAGGCCGGTGCGGCGGGCGTCGTCCTGGTCGAGTCGCTCGAAGCCAAGGAAAGCTACGCGAGCCGTTACGGCAAGATGGAGGAGCTGCGGCGCGGCGGCGTCGAGTACCCGCGCAAGGCCGACGCGAAGGAGTGCGACCGCCGTCCGACCGAGCGCACGCCGCGCATCCTGCTCGGCCGCGGGACGTTCGAGCGCTTGCTCGCACTGGGCGGGAAGACCGAAGCCGCGCTGGCCCTCGGAGCGGACCTCGGGTTCGATCTCGCGGAGACGCGCAAGCTCGACGCCGCGGGGACGGTCGAGGTCGAAAACGTGTGCGGCTTCTGGCCGGGCAGCGACCCGGTGCTCAAGAACGAGGTGATCCTCGTGACGGCCCACTACGACCACGTCGGCACGAGCCGCGGTCAGGTCTACAACGGCGCCGACGACAACGGCTCGGGCACGTCCGGGCTCCTCGCGCTCGCCCAGGCGCTCGCCCGCCATGGTCCGATGCGGCGGTCCGTGATGCTGATGTGGGTATCCGGCGAGGAGAAGGGGCTCTGGGGATCGAAGGCGTGGACGGACGCGCCGTGGTTGCCCGAGGGCTGCAAGGCGGTTTGCGACGTGAACATCGACATGATCGGCCGCAACGCGCCGGACAAGCTCCTGATCACGCCGACCGCCGCGCGCGCGGAGTACAACGGCCTCGTGCGCCTCGCGGAGTCGCTCGCGCCGCTCGAGGGTTTCCCCAAGCTCGGAAGCGCCGACGAGTACTACCAGCGCTCCGACCACTACAACTTCGCGAAGAAGGGGATCCCCGCGGCGTTCCTGTTCTCCGACGTCCACGAGGACTACCACAAGCCCACGGACGACCCGGAGAAGATCGACAACGACAAGATCCGGCGCGTCGTGCGGCTCGTGCTGCGGATGCTCGACGGCCTGCAGAAGGACGAACTCGGCGTCTAGCCGCGCTGCTCACTCCGACGCGGGGACGAGACGCAGGTCGTCGATCTTCCACTCGCGGCCGAGGCGCAGTTCGGAGAGCCCCGTCACCCGCGCGTCGGAAGGCAGGTCGACGTGGCCCCACAGCCGCTGTCCACCGGCGTCCGTGGGGGTGACTTGCGTGTGTGTGTCGAAGGGGAGGTAGTCGTCGAGCACGCGCTCGCCGCCGGCCCAGACCTCGGCGTAGTCGTCGAGCACGAAGAGGACCTCGAGCTTGCGCCCGTGCGTCTCGAGCACCAGCCGAGCGCGGTCTCCGCGCACGTCGGCGGGCGCCGTCGGCCGTGCGTCGGCGACGCCGATGCGCAGGAGCGGTTCGTCCGCGAGCAGGTGCGCCCGGAACTCGCGGTAGTTGAGGCGTGAGACCTGCTGGCGACTGCGAAAGCCGCGCGAGAGGCAGCGGTGCTCGAGGTCGGGCTCGTCCGCGCGCCATCCCACCTGGAAGGAGCGGAACGTCTGCTCGGGGGTGCGGAAGCCGACGTCGAGGTAGTCGGCGGCCCGCGGCGGCGTGACGAGCAGGCAGCAGCTCGGGAAACTCACCAGGGGCAGCAGAAGCCCAAGCAGCGCGAGGCGGCTTCCGGAGGGCCGGCGCGCGAGCTCATTCGATCCGGGAGAGGTCATCGACGGGGAAACTCCAGGCTCGGTCGGAGGACTCGGGGGGGCGCGGTCCGATAGGAGGACGACAAATCCTTGACGATGACTCCAACCCACGCCGGGCACGCTACGTACTCGCGCCCATTCCCGGCCGGATGCTAGCATTCCCGCCCCTGCAAGGAGACCGATTCATGTTCTCGACCCACCCCCGCACTCACCGCCACCTCCGTCTCGCCCTGTTCGGCGTGGCGCTGACGGGCGCCACCTTCCTCAGCGCCTGCACGGGCGAATCCAAGCCGACGACGACGACCTCGTCCACGTCGACCTCCGCGAAGCCGGAGGCCGTCCAGCAGGCCGAGGCCGCCGCCAACAAGATCCAAGAGGCGGCGAACAAGGCGGCGAGCCAGGGCCAGGAGACATCGAACAAGGCCGCGGCCGCCGCCCAGGAGACCGCCAAGAAGGTCGAGGGAGCCGCCGCGGACGTCGCGAAGAAGACCGAGGCGGTCGCCAAGGACGCCGGTCAGGCCGTCGACGCGGCCGCGAAGGAAGCCGCGGCCAAGGCCGCGCAGGCCGCCCAGCAGGCCGCGAACGAGAAGGCGAAGCTCGCCTCGCAGGCCGCGGCGGACGAGCACGCCGGCCACGACCACGCGAAGACCCCGGACGCGCCCAAGGCGCCGTACGACCCGAACAACCCGGAGTCGGTCGACCCGAACTCGAAGGCCAAGCTCACCTTCGAATTCGGCACGGACACGAAGAACTTCGGCAAGGTCCTGCAGGGCGACGTGCTGAACCACGTCTTCCAGCTCGTGTCGAGTGGCGAGGAAGACCTCGTCATCCGCCAGGCGAAGCCGACCTGCGGTTGCACGGTCGCGCAGATCACCTGCGAGCAGCCGGACGGCACGTTCGCTCCCTATGCGTTCGGCAACCCGATCGCGGTCGGTCGCAAGATCCAGATCAAGGCGACCCTGCACACCGTGAACAAGCGCGGTCACGCGGGCAGCCGCATCAACATCTTCTCGAACGATCCGCGCGGGCAGTCGCAGCTCGGCCTCGAGGCCGACGTCGATCCGTTCTTCAACATCAACCCCGCGGTGATCAACTTCAACACGCTGTCTGCCAAGGACACGGCCGCGGACAAGGCCTCGATCACGACGGCGCACGGTGAGCGCGTCAAGCTGAACGCCGCGCTCGACAACGTGCCGCAGGGCCTCAAGGTCGAGCTCAAGCCGCTCGACGCCGATGCGGACGGGAAGGCCTCGCGTTGGGACCTCGCCGTGACGGCGGGCCCCGGCCTCGTCGAGGGCAGCCTCGCGTACATGGTCCCGCTCAAGAGCGACCTCGCGATCCCGGGCGGCGAGAAGCTCCCGAACGGCCAGGCTCCGACGTACGAATCGTCGATCACGGTCATGGCGCGCGTCACGGGCATGATCGAGTTCGCGCCCGCGTTCGTGTCGCTCGGCCTCATCCGGCCGGGCCAGACGCAGTCGCGCTCGATCCGTCTCACGAGCCACGACAACGAGTTCAAGGTCAACGAGCCCAAGGTCGCCATCCAGGGCCGCGACACGGTCGAATGGGAGTACGCGAAGTACTTCTCGACGACCCTGCGCCCGGTCCCGAACGAGAACGCGATCGACGTCGAGGTCACGTTGAACGGGATGCCCGAGTCGCTCTCCGGGTCCTTCAGCGGCAACCTCGTCATCCAGACGGGCTACGCGGCGAAGCCGGAGATCAAGCTCCCGATCACCGGCGTGTGCCGCGGCGGGGCGGTCGCTCCGGCGAGCGGCGTCAGCCAGCCCGCGGGCACGCAGCCCAAGTGACGGCGGCGTCCGCCGGCCGGCGGACGCGGGAATCACGAACGCCTCGCGCGACCTCGCGCGGGGCGTTCGCGCTTTTTGTAAGCTACCGCGCTCCATGCCCGAGGTAGAGCTGCGCGCGATGGTTCCGAGCGATGCCGATTCGGGGCCCAGGAGCGGCCCGCGGTGACGCAGCTCATCGGCGAGATGCTCGTCGCGGCCGGCGCCGTGACCGAGGCGCAGGTCCGCGAGGCGCTGGCCTACGAGCGCAACGGCTCGGTCCGGATCGGCGAGGCCTTCGTGAAACTGGGGCACACCGACGAGGGGACGGTCTTCCGCACCCTCGCGCGCCAGCAGGGGATGCCCTTCGTCGACCTGGACAAGGGGCGCATACCCGACGCCGTGATCGCGCGCCTCCCCGCGGAGCTCGCCCGTGAACAGGCGTGTCTGCCGATCCTCGAGAAGGGCGGGAAGCTGATCGTCGCGGTCGACGATCCGTCGAAGCGGATCCTGCTCGACCAGCTGTCGTTCAGCCTCGGCGCGGAGGTCCAGTGCGCGCTCGCGACGCCCACCGCGATGCGGCGCGCGCTCGACCGCTACCACGGCGTCCCTGCGGAGACCGTGCTCGCGGCGACGATGAAGGTCGAGGGCGAGGACGAGACCTCCGACGCGCCGATCGTGCGCCTCGTGTCGCGGATGCTGCAGCAGGCGCTCGAGCAGCGCGCGAGCGACATCCACATCGAACCCGGCCACGGCCGCGTCCGTGTGCGCTACCGCGTCGACGGCATGCTGCGCGACGTCGCCGAGCACCCCGAACACCTGCACGCCGCGCTCATCTCGCGCCTCAAGATCCTCGCGCAGATGGACATCGCCGAGAAGCGCAAGCCGCAGGACGGTCGCATCGGCTTCAAGCTCGACGGACGCGAGAT
Source organism: Planctomycetota bacterium (assembly GCA_016714045.1). GTDB lineage: Bacteria > Planctomycetota > UBA1135 > UBA1135 > JADJNY01. Next base: position 37,848 of record JADJNY010000010.1, read on the forward strand.
CGACGTGCGCGCGTCGATCCTGCCGGGCAACCACGGCGAGTCGATGGTCCTCCGTCTCCTCGACCGGTCGCGCTCGCTCCTGTCCCTGAAGGACCTCGGCTTCGAGGACGACGACTACCGCTGGTTCCGGCGGATGATCAAGAAGCCGAACGGCATCGTGCTCGTGACGGGGCCTACGGGGTCGGGCAAGACGACGACGCTCTACGCGGCGCTCTCCGAGCTGAACCGCCCCGACGTGAAGATCATCACGGCCGAGGACCCGGTCGAGTACCACATCCGCGGCATCAACCAAGTGCAGGTGACGCCGCGCATCGGGCTCAGCTTCGCGCGCATCCTGAAGGCGATGCTGCGGTGCGCGCCCAACGTGATCCTCGTGGGCGAGATCCGCGACCTCGAGACGGCCGAGATCGCGATTCAGGCGGCGCTCACGGGGCACCTCGTTTTCTCGACGTTGCACACGAACGACGCGACGAGCGCGCTCACGCGACTTTCCGACCTGGGCGTCAAGCCGTTCCTCGTGTCCGCGTCTGTGCAGAGCGTGATCGCGCAGCGTCTCGTGCGGCGGTTGTGCAAGGAGTGCCGCCAGGGCTACACGCCCTCGGCCGGCGAGATCGCCGCCCTGCGCATCGATCCTGCGCTCGCCGCGGGTCGGCAGTTCATGAAGCCGCGCGGCTGCCGCGTCTGCGAGGGAACGGGCTACCGCGGGCGCATCGCGCTCTTCGAGCTGCTCGAGATGGACTCGCAGGTCCGCGAACAGTGCTTCCACGGCGCGAGCCTCGACGTGATCCGGTCGACGGCGGAGTCGAGCGGGGCGCTGCGCTCGCTCCTCACCGACGGAGCGCGCAAGGTCCTGCGCGGGGACACGAGCACGGCCGAGATCCTGCGCGTCACGCGGCTCGCCGCCGAGGTGACCCTGTGATCTCCCGACCGCGACCGCGCGCCGTCACGCCGACGACGAACAGGAGCTGCACGTGAGCCGAGTGCGTGAGTTGATGGACATGATCGTGCAGCGCGGCGCGTCCGACCTGCACTTGAACCCCGGACGTCCTCCGGTGGGGCGCATCCACGGCGAGCTCGTCTCGTTGTCGGGCGACGTGCTCGACGACGCCGCGAGCGAGGCCCTGTGCCGCGAGCTCTGCAGCGCGCACCAGTGGGAGGAAGTGCAGAAAATCGGCACGACGGACTTCGGGGTCGCGCACCACGATGGGAACCGCTTCCGCGTGTCCGTGATGCGGCAGCGCGGGCGCTGCTCCGCCGTGCTGCGCCTCATCCCGTCCAAGCTGCGGTCGTTCGACGAGATCGGGCTGCCCGACTCGATCAAGCCGCTGCTGAAGAAGCCGCGCGGGCTGATCCTCGTGACGGGGCCGACGGGCTCGGGCAAGACGACGACGCTCGCGACGATGATCGACTGGATCAACCGGACCGAGGACGCGCACATCGTCACGATCGAGGATCCGATCGAGTACTACCACGGGCACCACAAGGGCCTCGTGACCCAGCGCGAGGTCGGCGTCGACGTCCCGAGCTTCACCGAAGCGATGCGCCGCGTGCTGCGCCAGGACCCGGACGTGATCCTGCTCGGCGAAATGCGCGACTTGGACACGATCTCCGCGGCGATCACGGCCGCCGAGACGGGGCACCTCGTCTTCGGCACGCTGCACACGACCGGCGCCGCGCGGACCGTGAACCGCATCATCGACGCGTTCCCGGCCAACCAGCAGGAGCAGATCCGCGCGCAGCTCTCCGTCGCGCTGCTCGCCGTCGTCTCGCAGGTGCTCCTCCCGCGCGCGGACAAGAAGGGCCGCATCGCCGCGTTCGAGGTCATGTTGATGACGCCAGCGATCGGCAACCTGATCCGGAAGAACGAGACGAACAAGATCGCGTCGACGATCCAGACTTCCCGCAAGCTCGGGATGATCACGCTCGACGACTACCTCCTCGACCTCGCGAAGAAGGGCCTGATCACCCGCGAGGTCGCCCTGGAGTCGGCGCAGGACGACAAGGACCTGGAGGCGCGGTTGTGAGCACGCCGCCGGCCCGCGGTCCGATGACGCCGGGGAGTCCGGCGCGACCCCGGCGCCCTCGAGCGCGTCGAGCCCGAGCTCCGGCCGGCGTATGCTCGGCCAGATCCTGAAGGCCCGCGGCGTCGTCAAGGAAGGCCAGATCCAAGAAGCGCTCGCGGTGCAGCGCCGCCAGGGCGGGCTGATCGGTCAGTGCCTCGTCGAGCTGAAGCACTGCACGCGCGAGGACGTCGCGCGCGCGCTCGCGGAGCAAGCGGGGCTCGAGTCCGTCGACCTCGCGCGCGTGAAGCCCGAGAAGGCGGCGCTCGCGCTCATCGACGCGACCACGGCGCACACGTACGGCGTGCTGCCGCTGCGCGTCGAGGGCCGCACGCTCGTCGTCGCGATCGCGGACCCGCTGAACACGGCGGTGCTCGAGGACCTGCGCTTCTCGACGGGCACCGACGTGAAGGCCGCGCTCGCGGAGGCGGACGCGCTCAAGGCGCTCGTCCTCCAGCACTACGGCACGGAACCGACGCTCGAGTCCGCGATCGCCGAGGCCGCGCGCGCGACCGCGGGGACCGACGTCGCCGCGGCCGCGGCGAGCACGCCGGTCGTGCGCCTCCTGAACTCGATCCTGCACCGCGCGATCAAGGACCGCGCGAGCGACGTGCACTTCGAGGTCTTCGAGAGCGAGTTCCGCATCCGCTACCGCGTCGACGGCTCGCTGTACGAGATCGAAGCGCCGCCCGTGCACCTCGCGCTGCCGCTCGTCGCGCGCATCAAGGTCATGTCGGAACTCGACATCACCGAGACGCGCTTGCCGCAGGACGGCCGCATCGAATTGTCGATCGACGGCCGCCCGGTCGACCTGCGCGTCGCGACGCTGCCCGGCATCGCGGGGGAGGGCTGCGTCATGCGCGTGCTCGACCGCGGCGCCGTGAGCCTCGACCTCGCGGCGCTCGGACTCCGCAGCGAGGACCGCGAGCGCCTCGCAGCGCTGACCCGCCTGCCGCACGGCATCGTGCTCGTGACGGGGCCGACGGGCTCGGGCAAGACGACGACCCTGTACGCGATGCTCTCCGAGGCCAACCAGCCCGAGGTCAAGATCATCACGACCGAGGACCCGGTCGAGTACGACATCCAGGGCATCGTGCAGGTGCCGATCAACGAGGACATCGGCGTCACCTACGCGCGCGTCTTGCGCACGGTGCTGCGCCAGGACCCCGACAAGATCCTGATCGGAGAGATCCGCGACCAGGAGACGGCGTCCGTCGCCGTCGAGGCGAGCCTCACGGGCCACACCGTCTTCTCGACGCTGCACACGAACGACGCGCCGAGCACCGTCACGCGCCTGATCGACATGGGCATCGAGCCGTTCATGATCACGGCGACGCTCGAAGCCGTCGTCGCACAGCGCCTCGTGCGCACCGTGTGCAAGGACTGCGCGACGTCGTACGAGCCCGGCGAGGAGGTGCTCTTCGAGCTGGGCGCGGACGCGGAGCGCGTGCGCGGCGCACGCTTCCACTTCGGCAAGGGCTGCGAACGCTGCCACCACACGGGCTACAAGGGCCGCACCGGCGTGTTCGAGATCCTCACGGTCGACGACGCGCTTCGGGACGCGATCCTGCGGCGTGCCTCGACGCAGGAGCTGCGCCGCATCGCGATCCAAGGCGGCATGCGCTCGCTGCGCGAGAGCGGCCTCCAGCTCGTGCTCGAAGGCCGCACCACGATCGAAGAGATCCTGCGCGAGACCACCGGCTGATCCACGCGCGGGCCGCGTGCTCGCGCTCCCCCCCGCACCCCCGACTTCCATGGCCAAGAAGATCCAACGTTCGAGCGGCGCTCCGGCGCAGGCACCCGCGCGCCAAGAGGCCGCTCCCTCCGCGGGCGGCGCGGCGGGCGCGCCGCGCCGTCGCACGGGCCGTGTCGCGCGCCAGCTCGTGACCGAGTTCACGATCCAGCTCGCGACGCTCTCCGAGGCGGGCATCCCGATCGTGAAGGCGCTCACGATCCTCGAAGGTCAGACGCGGCCCGGGCCCTTCAAGGGCGTGCTCCAAGACCTCGTCGAGGACGTCTCCTCCGGCACGCCGCTCTCCGAGTCGATGGCGAAGCACCCGAAGGTCTTCGACCGCCTCTACACGAGCATGGTGCGCGCCGGGGAAGCGGGCGGCGTGCTCGACAAGGTCCTCCAGCGCCAGGCGATCTTCATGGAGCGCGCGGCGGAGATCCGCGCCAAGGTCGTCGGCGCGATGATCTACCCGTCGGTGATCCTGTTCGTGGCCGTCGCGGTCGTGAGCGCGGTGATCGTGTGGATCATCCCGAAGTTCAACGACATCTTCCGGTCGTTCAAGATCACGATGCCGGCGATCACGCAGTTCCTGCTCGACTTGAGCGAGTTCACGGTCGCGTACTGGTACCTCGTGTTCGGCCTTCCGCTGCTCTTGTTCGTCGCGCACGTGACGATGCTGGCGCGCAGTCAGCCGTATCGCTACCGCGTGCACAAGTTGATGCTCAAGCTGCCCGTGCTCGGCCCGATCCTGAATCGCTCGCTCGTGGGCGCCTTCGCGCGGACGTTCGGCACGTTGATCCAGGCCGGCGTCCCGCACCTCGACGCGCTCGCGATCGTGCGCGACGCGTCGCGCAACGAAGTGCTCATGGAGGGCGTCGAGTCGATCCGCAAGACGGTGCGCGAAGGCGAGGGCATCGCGCGCCCGATGGGGGAGACGGGGCTCTTCGACGACCTCGTCACGAACATGGTCGACGTCGGCGAGGCGACGGGCGAGCTCGACAAGATGCTCATGAAGGTCGCCGACGCGTACGAGCAGCAGGTCGAGCGCCGCATCAACGCGATGTTCAAGCTGATCGAGCCCGCGCTCCTGATCGTCGTCGCCGGCTTCGTCGGCTTCATCGTCGTCGCGCTCTTCCTCCCGCTCATGACGATCATGAGCTCCGTCGGGACGCAATGACTCGCGGTCCGCAGGCCGGCCTCCGACGCGGGGGCCGCGTCTCCACGGGGCCTGCTCGTCCCCGAGCCGGCCGCGCTCGGCGACCTCGGGCTTGCATCGTGCCGCGCCGTCGCGTCCTCTGAGGAAGGTCCGCCTTCCATGCAGCTCCCTCTCCGCGCGCGCATCCTCCTGTTCGTGACGGCGATCAACACGCTCGTCTTCGGCGTGGGGCTCGGATTCCTTCTGCACGCCGCGCGGACGGAGCGCGAACGCACGGCCGTCGAGACGTGCGACGCCCTGAGCTTCACGCTCCAGCAGTCGATCGCGCCGCGGGGGGAGATCCGAGTCGCGGCGCTCCTGCGCTGGCCGAGCTGGCACTACTTCGAGGACGCGATCTTCGTTCGCAGCGGGTTCGTCGCGGGGCCGCGCGGCGCGCCGCAGCCGGTGGGCGCGTGGTTGAACCCGTTCGGACGGGCCTCCCGAGACCCCTTGCTCGACGAGCACGCCGTGATCCGCGACATCGCGACCGCGATCGAACGCGAGGAGCGCATCGAGAGCCACGGCGGCCTCGCGATCCCCGTGTTCGACTCGGAGGGAGAGGTGTGGGGCGGCTGCTGGCTCCTCCCGGACACGCACGTCGACACCGCGGGCATCTCGCGCCGGCTCGCGCTGTGGTTCCTGCTCTCGACGGCCGTGCTCACGCTCGGGACGTTCCTCGCGTTGCGCCGCTTCGTGCTCGACCTCGCCGCGACGGGCGAGCTCGCCGCGGGCATCGCGCACGAGGTCAACAACCCGCTCGGTGGTCTGCTCAACGCCGTCGAAGCGCTCGAGAAGAAGGAACTCGGCCCCGAGAAGCGTGCGCAGTACCTCGGCCTCCTGAAGCACGGCCTCGAGCGCATCCAACGCACGGTCGGCCAGCTCCTGCGCTTCACGCCGCGCGGACGCGAGACGGTGCCGATGTCGCTCGTCGAGCCCGTCGTCGACGCCGTGGGGCTCGTCGCGTGGCGTGCGCGCAAGCAGGGCGTCGTGATCGCGTTCGCGGGCGAGGACGTCGCCGATCCGCGCTCCGCGGCGGCGCTCACCCGGGCGCGCGCTCTCCCCGCGATCGAGGGCGATCCGTCGGAGCTCGCGCAGGCCGTACTCAACCTGCTCGTGAACGCGCTCGACGCGCTCGAGGATGCGCGCCAGGGCGCGGGCGGGCGGGTCGACCTCTCGATCGCGCAGCGCGGCGACGAGCTCGTGCTCGTCGTGCAGGACGACGGACCCGGCGTGCCGCCGGAGCTGCTCCCGCGCGTCGCGGACCTCTTCTTCACGACGAAGGAAGTGGGGAAGGGCACCGGCCTGGGCCTTTCGATCGTGCACAACGCGGTGATGGCGCACGGCGGGCGCGTGCTCCTGTCCAACACGCCCGGCGCCGGGCTGCGCGTCGAGCTCGTCTTCCCGCTGCGACGCGCGGATCGCGCGGGGGGCCGCGCGTGAACGAACTCTGGCACTGGGTCGCGCTGCCCGTCTTGCTCTGCTGCTCCGCGTTCTTCAGCTCGATCGAAACCGCGCTCTTCTCGCTGGAAGAGGCCGACCTCGAGCGGGCGGGGGCGAGCGCGAAGCGCCTGATGCGCGATCCGCAGCGCGTGCTGTTGTCCGTGCTGCTCGGGAACCTGTTCGTCAACGTGCTCTTCTTCTCGGTCGTCTCCGACCTCGTCCCGAGCGATCACGAGTACCAGGGTCTCGTCTGGGGCGCCGGCGCCCTCGTCACGGTGCTGCTTTTCGGAGAGATCGTGCCCAAGTCGCTCGCGCTGCGCGCGCCGCTCGCGTTCGCGCGCGTCGGCGCGGGCGCGCTCGTCCTCTTCGCGACCGTCGCGCGACCGATCCTCGCCGTCGCGCGGTTCGCGCTCGAGGTCGTCGTGCGCGCGCTCGGCGGTTTCGCGCGCGAGGAGAGCGGGCTCACCACGGAGGACCTCGCCGAGGTGCTCGAGTCGAGCGCCGGTCACGGCGTGATCGAGGGCGACGAAGCGGACCTCCTCGCCGAGGTCGTCGAGCTCGAGGGCGTGCGCGTGCGCGAGCTGATGACGCCGCGCGTCGACATGCTCGCGCTCGACGTCACCGTGCCGCTGGAGGAGCAGCGCGGGATCGTCGACCAGGCGCTCGAGCGCCGCCACGTGTGGCTCCCGGTCGTGCGCGAATCCCCCGACGACGTCGTGGGCCAGGTGCGCTTGCGCGAGCTCCTCGGAGGCGGCGCGCGGCCGCTCAAGGACCTCGTGCGCCGCGTCCAGTTCGTGCCCGAGGTCGCGAGCGGGCTCGATCTCCTGCGCGTCCTGCGCGAGAGCAAGGCGGCGGAAGCCGTCGTCGTCGACGAGTACGGCGGCACCGCGGGGATCGTCACGATCGAGGACGTGTTCGAGCAGATCCTCGGCGACCTCCGCGTCGAAGACGAGGAGGCGCCCCCGCTCGTCGTCGCGCTCGGCGAGGGCCGTTTCCGCGTCGCCGGCGCGCTCTCGATCCGCGACTGGAACGAGCGCTTCGGCCACCGCGTCGTGCCCGCGGGCTTCCAGACGATCGGCGGCTTCGTGACCGCGCTCCTCGGCCGCATCCCGCGCGCGGGCGATCGCGTGCGCTTCGGACCGCTCGCGTTCCGCGTGCACGACGTGCGCGGACGGCGCGTCAAGAGCGTCGACCTGTCCATTGAGCCGGCGGAGGTCGCGCGATGACCATTTGGCTCGAAGTCCTCGGGCTCTTCGTGTGCCTCGTGGCACTCGCGTGCTTCGCCGGCGGCGAGACCGCGATGTACTCGATCTCGCGCGTGCGAGTCGCGATGGAGGCGCGCCAGAACCGCGTCCTCCCGCGGCTCGTGCAACGGCTCCTCTCCGACGACGTCGCGATGCTCGTCGTGCTGCTGATCGGGAACACGCTCCTCGTCGAGCTGCTCACGTTCCAGGCGGAGCACCTCGCCGAGCTCCTGCGCCTGCCGGAGGCCGTGATCGAGTTCGGGCTGCCCTTCGTGCTCACGCCGATCGTGTTCCTGTTCGGCGAGGCGCTCCCGAAGGAGCTCTTCCGGCGGCGTCCGCACGCGCTCCTCGCGCCGATCGCGCCGTTCCTGTACCTCGCGCGGATCCTGTTCTGGCCGCTCGAGCGCCTGCTCGGCTCGATCGCGCGCGGCGCGGCGCGGCTGCTCGGCCTCAAGCCCGAGCTCGTCGCGATCGTCAGCGGTCGCGAGGCCGTGCGCGGGCTCCTCCGCGAGAGCGCCCTCGCCGGGGAGCTCCCGCCGCAGGCCGAGCAGATCGCGCAGAACGTGCTCAAGCTGCGGACGATCCGCGTCGAGCGCGCGATGGTGCCCTGGGCGCGGGTGGGGGTGCTCGACGCGCGGCGGAGCCAGGCCGAGCTCTACACGAGCGTCGCCCGGGCCCAGTACACCCGCCTCCCCGTCCACGGCCCGCGCGGGGAGCTGCTCGGGTACGTCCACCAGCTCGACGTGCTGGGCGCGGGTCCCGGTGTCGCCGTGCTCGACCACCTGCGGCCGCTCGTCGAGCTCCCGCCGCACACGCCGGTCGACCAGGCCCTGGCGCGGCTGCGTGCCGCCGGTCAGCGCCTCGCGGTCGTCGGGACGCGGGAGCGGCCGGAGGGGCTGCTCACGCTGAAGGACCTCGTCGAGGAGATCTCGGGCGACCTCGCGGGTTGGTGAGCGGGCCGCAGGCTTTTTCCGCGCCCTGGAGGCAACCCCGGGCGCTCGGTAGGATAGGCCGCCCGCGCTGCCCCGATCGACCTGGGGCGTGCGAGGATCCCCCCATGAAGCTCCTGCGACGCCTCGACGACCACGGCTCCCTCCTCTTGTGCGGACTCGGTCTCGCGGTGGTCGGCCTCGCGGTCGGGCCAGCCGGCGCGCTGCCGCAGACCGGCGGCAACAACGGCAACGGGGGGAACAACGGCGGCGTGACGACGCCCCAGAACCAGCTGCGCGCGCCCCTGCCGGCGATCGCGACGTCCGATTCGAACGGCCAGATGATCGCCGTCACGGGCATCGACCTCACCGGCTCCTCGGTGCTCTACCTCGTCGACACGCAGAACCGCCAGATCGCGATCTACCAGGCGAACGGCGGCAGCGATTCGACCCAGGGCGTCAAGCTCATCGGCGCGCGCCGCATCGACCTCGACTTGAAGCTGTACGGCTTCAACGACAAGTCCGAGTACAGCTTCGAGGAGCTCGAGAAGCGCTTCGACCAAGCCAAGGGCGGCGCGGCCAACCCGGTCCGCTGAACCCGCCACCGCACGACCCCCAGCCCCCCCAGAGCAAGAGAAGGAGCCCCCGCGTGGCCGAGAAAGGTGAGTTCTACAGCTTCGAGGAAGCCCTGAAGGAGTTGCGCCTCAAGGAGGAGGAGCTCAAGCGCCTCGTCTCCGAGGGCGAGATCCGCGCCTTCCGCGAGGGCGACACGATGAAGCTCCGCAAGGCGGACGTCGAGAACCTGCGCGCCGAGCTCTCGGGCGGCGAGGTCGTCGACCTGGGCGAGGTCAAGGAAGAGCTCGTCTTCGAGGACGACGTCGAGGTCGTCGAGGACACCGGCCTCGCGACGCAGGAGATCGGCGACGTCGACACCGTCGTCGACGACGTCGCGGCCGACTCGGAGATCGAACTCGAAGGCGAGGCCGAAGAGGTCGCCGCCGAAGTCGAGGAAGAGGACGAGCCGATCGCCGCGCCCGCGATGGAGGTGCCCGAGTCCTTCGAGGGGATGGGCGTGCGCATCGCGCTCGTGCTCGCGACGGTGCTCATGATCCTCTCCGTGCCCGTGCTCATGTCCGCCGGCCGCGAAGTCCCGTCGGGGCTCGCCGCCGCGATCGGCAACCTCTTCAAGTGATCCGCTCCGCCCCGCGGGCGGAGATCGAACCCGGCGCGCCTCGTGCGGAACTCTCCGCGCGAGGCGTGCTCGCTTGTGGATTCGGCCGCGCGCGCCGCTAGACTCGCGCGCGTACCTCGCCGTTCCCCCGAGCCGCAGCCGCCGCGCGTGGCGCGGCTCGTGGTTCCGCCGCTCCTCGCGGGCGGAATGCTCTCGGGACCGGCGAGATCGAGGGGCCGATGCGTGCGCGCAGGTCGAGGAGCGAGCACGGTCGGAAGACTACCGAACGTGCGGGGACGAGCGCTTCCCGCAGGACCACGTGATGAAGACCATGAACCGCCTGAACCTTTCGCGCGCGGGGGCTCTGCTCTCGCTCGCCCTGCTCGGCGCCTGCGCCACGCAGAAGCAGTACGACGCCGTCGCACAGGACGCGAAGTACTACCAGACCAAGCTCCACGAGAAGGAACTGCTCGTCAGCAAGCTCCAGGACGAGAACGATCGCCTGAAGCAGCAGCTGAAGCAGAGTGAGATCGGTGCGCTCTCGGAGGCGGGCTACGGCGACGACCTCCAGTCGCGCCTCTCCGAGCTCCAGGCCAAGATCGACGGCCTGAATCGGCCGCTGAACGACATCGAGCGCTTCGAAGTCGAGGGTGGCTACGTCCTGATGGTGCAGGACAAGCTGCTCTTCGAATCGGGCTCGGCCGACCTGAACGAAAAGGGCCGCACGGAGCTCCAGAAGCTCGCCGCCGACATCCAGTCGCGTCCGCACGGTCGCATCTGGGTGCGCGGTCACACGGACTCGGATCCGGTGTCGAAGCCGAGCACGAAGGAGAAGTTCCCGCACGGCAACCTCCAGCTCTCGGCCGCGCGCGCGGTCGAGGTCGGCGCCGAGCTCGTGCAAACGGGCAAGGTCGGAGCGCGCGACGTCGTGGTCGTCGGCTTCGGCCAGCACGACCCGGTGAAGCCGAACAGCTCCGCCGACAACAAGCGCTTGAACCGCCGCGTCGAGATCTTCGTGTCCGACGCCGGCAACGGCGCGAAGGGCACGACCGAAGCCGGAGGCACGAACAAGTAGCCGCCGCCGCTCCTCCGCACTACCTTCACGAGCCCCGTGCGCCCCGTGCGTGCGGGGCTCGTCGCCGTATGGTCTCCACCCGCTCTTCTCGAGGGACGCTCGCGGCGCTCGCGCTCGCGGCGGTGCTCACGCCGGGTTGTCCGCGGAGCGCCTCGAGCGCGGCCGCGATCGAGGAGCTCGAGCGCATGGCCTTCGTCCCGCCGGGGGAGGCGGTGCTCCTCGCGCGGACGGGGACGGCGCTCGTCTGCGGGAACGCGGAGCCGCTGCTCGTCCAGCGCTTCGAGGTGACGCGCCGCGAGTTCCGCGCGTGGGCGCTGGAGCGCGCGTCGTCGCCCGAGCTCGCCAGCGTCGTCGAAACCTGGACCGAGGACACCCTCGACTGGCCGGCGAGCTCGATGACGCTCGACGAGGCGCGCGCATACGCCGCGGACCGCGGACTGCGGCTCCCCACGGTCCGCGAATGGCTACGGATCGCCTCCGGCACGCGCGCGCAACCCTGGCCCTGGGGACAGAACGAGATCAGCTCCGTCGCGAACACGCTCGCGCTGCGCTTCGATCGTCCGACGCCCGTCGGCACGTTCGAGCAGGGCCGCACTCCGTTCGGCACGTACGACATGCTCGGCAACGTCTGGGAGTGGGTGCTCGAGCCCGTCGATCCGCCGCTCGATCCCGCGCTCGCGTGGAGCCTCGGCGGCTCGTTCGCGTCGCGTCAGCGCCGCCTGTACGAGACCGGGCCCGACGGACACCTCGCGTTGAACGTCCAGGAACTCGATGCGGCGAGCCGCTCGACGGATCTCGGCGTGCGCTGCGTCGCCGAGGCCGAGGCCTGGTTGCGACTGCGCGCCGACGAGCTCGAGTCCGTGTCGGGCGCGCGCGAGCGCCTCGTGCGGCTCGGCGCGCGATGGGGGAGCGAGGTCGCGCCGGCGCTCGAGCGCATCGCGCGCGGAGACGGAGCGCCCGAGTGCGTGCGCTGGCTGCTCGAAGGAGCGCGGCAGTGAGCGGCGCGGCGAGTGGGGGCCGGCCCGCGTGGTCGGACGTGCGCGCCGTGCTCGAGCGCGCGGGCTTCCGGCCGTCGCGGCGGTTCGGCCAGAACTTCCTGCTCGACGAGAACATGGTGCGCGCGATCGTGCGCGACGCGGAGCTTCCGCCCGACTCCACCGTGCTCGAGGTCGGCCCCGGGTGCGGCTTCCTCACCGTGCACCTCGCGGCGGAGGTGCGCCGCCTCCTCTCGGTCGAGATCGACCCGCGCCTCCTCGAGGTCGCGCGCGAGGTGCGCCGGCCACGAACATCGAGTGGTTCTGCACGGACGTCCTCGCGGGCAAGCACGCGCTCGCGCCCGACGTCGCCGCGGCGCTGCCCGCTCGCGAGCCCTGGAGCGTCGTCGCGAACCTGCCGTACTCGGTCAGCGCGCCGTTGCTCGTCGTCCTCGCCTCGCCCCCGGAACCCGCCGCGGGCGATGACCGTGCTCGTGCAGCGCGAGGTCGCCGACCGCATCGTCGCGCGGCCCGGGACGCCGGACTGGGGGCCCCTGTCGATCCGGCTGCAGCTCGACCACGCCGCGCGGACCTGTCGTCCCGTGCCTGCCGCGCTCTTCTGGCCGCGCCCGGAGGTCGAGAGCACCGTGGTGCGTCTCGAGCGCCGGCCGGGCGTCGCGGACCGGGTGGCGCGCGCGGCGCTCGCCGCCCTCGTCACCGGGCTCTTCCAGCGGCGCCGCCAGGCGTTGGGGCGGGTCCTCGCCGAGCGCCTCGGCCGGGAGGCGGCGAACCACGCGCTCCTGGCCACCGGCCTCGAGGCGTCCGTCCGGGCGGAGGACCTCGAACTCGACCGCCTCGAGCGGCTCGCCGCCGTGGTGCGCGAGCAGGGGGGGAGCTTCCGCGGGTAGGGGCCGCGACCGATCGCGGCCCGAGATGGATCGGACGCATCGGGTTGGCTCGCGGGCGGGGGCGTGCTAGACTGCTGCGCTCCACCGCCCGCCCCGGGCGTGGAGGGTCACCCGCACCCGCGCGCACTTGGACGGCCGTCCCCGCTCCTGCGCCTACCCCAGGGATGTCACCGGGTTCGACCGATCGGGGCGCCTCGAACGTTCCCCCGCTCCGCCCCAGGTTTCCCGTGCGCACCGAGCGCCTGGGGGCTTTGGGCGCAGTACTGTTTAGAACGCCAGATCGTCCGCCAGGATCCGCGGCGCCTTCGGGCTCCCACCGCGGCCTCCGCCCCAACGCATTCCGACGCGCGACCCCGAACGCCCTGCGGGGATTTCGTGTCGTCGCTCTTTCCCCGGCGCTCGCTCGAGCCCTCGCCGGTCGCTTTCCCTCCACTCCGTCCTCCGCCGTCCCCGTGCAATCCGAAGAGTTCCGTCGAGCGATCGAGTCGATCAAGCTTCGTGCTCCGATCGAGGAGGTCGTGCGCGAACGCGTTCCCGGGCTCAAGAAGTCCGGCGCGCTGTGGGTGGCGTGCTGTCCGTTCCACGACGAGAAGACACCGTCGTTCAAGGTCGATCCGCGGCGCGGGACGTGGCGCTGCTACGGTGCCTGCGGAACCGGCGGCGACCAGATCGGATTCCTCGAGCGCTTCGACAACCTGCCGTTCATCGAGGTGCTCGAGATCCTCGCCGCGCGCACGGGCGTCGAGCTCCCGCGCCGCAACGCGCAGGGCGCGCGGCGCGCGAGGACCAGGACGAGCCGCTCCTGCGCGCGCTCGCGTTCGCGGAGCGCTTCTACGTGCGCGGGCTCTCGACCCCCGAGGGCCGCGTCGCGCTCGACTACGTGCGCGGGCGCGGGCTGCAGAGCGCGACGATTCAGGCATTCGGCATTGGATGCGCGCCCGCGAGCGGGCAGGCGTTGCTCCACGCCGCGCGCGCGGAGGGGATCGAGTTCCCCGTGCTCGAGGCGGCTGGCCTCGCGCGGCAGAACGAGCAAGGGCGCAGCTACGACTTCTTCCGCGGACGGCTGACGATTCCGATCCGCGATCGCGAGGGGCGGCCCGTCGGGTTCGGAGCGCGGCGGCTCTCCGACGGCGACGAGAGCGGGCCGAAGTACGTGAACACGGCGGAGACGCGGCTCTTCCACAAGGGGCGCCTCGTGTACGCGCTCGACAAGGCGCTCGCGCAGGTGCGGCGGACGGGGCACATCGTGCTCATGGAGGGCTATACCGACGTCATGGCGGCGCACCAGGTGGGGCTCACGCAGTGCGTGGCGGTCCTGGGCACGGCGACGACCGACGACCACGCCGCGCTGATCCGGCGCAGCGGCGCTCGGCGTATCACGCTCCTGTTCGACGGCGACGAGGCCGGGCGCAAGGCGGCGTGGAAGGCGCTCACGGGCCTCCTGCACCTCGAGGTCGCGATCGACGTCGTGTCGCTCGGCGGTGGCGAGGATCCGTGCGACGTGCTCGTGCGCGAGGGCGCCGCGCCGCTCGTCGCGCAGTTCGAACTCGCGCGCGATTGGTTCGACTTCGTCTGCGAGGGGCTCGCGGCGTTGCGCGGCGTCGAGCTCTCGCGCGCGGTCGACCAGGTGCTCGAGCTCGTCGCGCGCCTGCCGCGGCCCGTGCTGCGCGAGTCGCTCGTTCAGGACCTGTCGCGGCGCATCGGCATCTCGGTGGGGGCGCTGCGCGAGCAGTGGCGCGCGACCCACTCGAAGTCGCCGCGCCCGGCGCGCCGCGAACCGGCGCCCGCGCCGACGGCGTCGGTCGTCCAGGACGCCGGGTTGCCGCCGCTCGTGCGCGAGTCCTTCGGCCGGCTCATCGGCGCGCTCGTGCTCGATCCGAGCCTCGTTCCCCTGGCGCGCCCGACGCGCGAACGGTGCGCGGACGCCGAACTCGCCGTGATTTTCGACGCGCTGCTCGCGCTCTACGCGGACGAGAACTCCGTGATCGACGAGAACGCGCTGCTCGGGCTCCTCGGTGAGCACCCGGCGCACCACCGCGTGGTGCCGCTGGTCGAGGACGCGCGCAACGCCGAGTCGCCGCGCGAGCTCGTCGAAGGCGAGCTCCGGTTCCTCGATACCCTGGAGCGCCGCCGCCAGGCCGAGCAGTTGCTCGCCGACGCGCGCCGCTTCGACGCCGAACTCGCGCTGCGCGCCTCCTCCGGCGGCGCGGCGCTGCTCCACGAACGTCCCGACGAGCTGTTCCAACACGAGGCCGCGCTCGATGCGCAGTCCCGCGGGCTCGCGGCTTCCTGACCCCCACCCCAACCGTCCCCACCCCACTCCACGCCATGGCCGAGAAGACCGAGGAGATCCTCAAGCACCTCGTCGACGAGGGTCGCAAGAAGGGCTTCCTGACCTACGGCGAGATGAACAAGATCCTCGAGGATCAGTTCCTCCCGCCCGACAAGATGGACGCCATCTTCGTCCAGCTCGAAGACGCCGGCATCGAAGTCCTCGACGACGCCGAGGGCGCGGCCGGCGCCAGCGGCGAGAAGGAGGACGTCGAGTCCGCCCTCCCCGTCGACGCCGACGACGACAGCCAGGACGACGACGTCCCCGAGCCGATCTTCGCGCGCTCCGGCGTGCCCGAGAAGATCGACGACCCGGTGCGCATGTACCTGACGCAGATGGGCGAGATCCCGCTGCTCACGCGCGACCAGGAGATCTACCTCGCGAAGACGATCGAGATCACCCGCAAGCGGTTCCGCAAGAAGGCGATCGGCTCGGGTCTCGCGATGACGAGCGCGCTCAAGACGCTCGAGGAAGTCGAGCGCGGCGAGCTCGCGTTCGACCGCACGCTCAAGGTCAACCCGAACCCCAAACCGGACGACGATCCCAAGATCGTCGAGACACTGGGCAAGAACTTCCTCGCGAAGCGGCTCCCTGTGAACATCGCGACGATCAAGCGACTCGTCGCGTTGATCCAAGAGGAGTACCAGTCGCTGCTCGATCCGACGCTCTCGAAGAAGAAGCGCTCGGAGCAGCTCGAGACCGTGCAGGCGCTGCGGCGCAAGCTCGTGATCCTGATCGAGGAGTGCCACCTCCAGGTGAAGAAGGTGCGCCCCTACATGGACTTGATGGAGGACCGCTATCGCGAGATGCGCGCCACCGAGCGCAAGCTCCAGGCCCTCAAGGCGAGCAAGAAGGTCCCCTCCGAGACGAAGCCGCTGACGGACCGGCTCCGCGAACTCGAGTTCGAGTGCCTCGAACCCGCGCCGCGCCTCAAGCGCCGCCTCGACCAGGTGCGCCTGCACTTCGCCGAGTACGAAGACGCCAAGCGCAAGCTCTCCTCGGGCAACCTGCGCCTCGTCGTCTCGATCGCGAAGAAGTACCGGAACCGCGGGCTCTCGTTCCTCGACCTCATCCAGGAGGGCAACACCGGCCTGATGAAGGCGGTCGAGAAGTACGAGTACCGCCGCGGCTACAAGTTCTCGACGTACGCCACGTGGTGGATCCGCCAGGCGATCACGCGTTCGATCGCCGATCAGGCGCGCACGATCCGCATCCCGGTGCACATGATCGAGACGATGTCGAAGCTGCGCAACGTCACCAAGAAGCTCGTGCAGCAGAAGGGCCGCGAACCCTCGGTGGAGGAAGTGGCCGAGGCGACGGGCATCTCGGTGGACGAAGCGAAGCGGGTGATGAAGATCAGCAAGCACCCGATCTCGCTCGACCGTCCGATCGGCGAGTCCGACGACTCGTACTTCGGCGACTTCATCGAGGACGAATCGGCGGAGAGCCCGTTGCAGGCGGCCGGCCACGAGATGCTCAAGGAGCGCCTCGAGGACGTGCTGTCGACGCTGACGTTCCGCGAGCGCGAGATCATCAAGCTCCGCTACGGCATCGGCGACGGGTACACCTACACGCTCGAAGAGGTCGGCCGCATCTTCCGCGTCACGCGCGAGCGCGTGCGGCAGATCGAAGCGAAGGCCGTGCGCAAGCTCCGGCATCCGGTTCGGGCGCGCCAGCTAGCGAGCTTCCTCGACGGCGTCGCCATCCCCGACGACGCGGACATGGACCTGACCCTCGAGCCCTGATCCGTCCCCCGGACGGAGCCCTGCGCGAGCCCCGGCGACGGGGCTCGCGCCGTTTTTGGGGCGTCGCGCCCCGGGAAGCGGCATCCCGGGGCGGCCGCCCGGGGAAGGGCCGTCGGATCGGGCCTCTGTCCCCGGGCTTGTGCGACAGGAGCGCGCGGGTACACTCTCCGCCCCCGAGCCCGGGGATCCCATGCAGGAAACGCTCTCCGCCCTGCTGCAGCTGCAGGAACTCGACCGCGACATCTTCCGTGCCCAGGCCGAGCTGAAGCGCCTGCCGGCCGAGCGCAACGCCCGCAAGGCGGAGATCGAGAAGCGCCAGACGCGCCTCAACGAGCTGCGCCACGAAGCGAAGCTCGTCCGCGTCAAGATCAAGGAGATCGAGGACGCCTCGACGCTGCACCGGCAGCGCATCCGCAAGGTCGAGAACGAGGCCGCCAACGCCCGCCAGGACATGGCGCTGCTCGTCGCGTTCCAGCACGAGATCCGCACGTTGAAGCGCGAGATCTCGAACTCCGAGGAGGAGGGGTCGCGCTCGTCGACAAGGTCGACGGCCTCGACGCCCAGGCCGCCGCGATGCAGGCGGAAATCGAGAAGGAGCTGGCGCTCTTCGCCGAGTTCTCCGGCAACGTCGACAAGGAAGTGGCGGCGGCCGAGAAGCGGCTCGCGGGGCTCCAGGACCAGCGCAAGGCGCGCATGTCGAGCAAGGTCCCGCCCGAGGCGTTGTCGCTGTACACGCGCCTGCTCTCGGCGCGCGAGGGCGTTGCGATCGCGCACCTCGACGGCCGCACGTGCCAGGGGTGCTACATGGAGATCCCGACGAACATGGTCGTCCGGGTGAACCGCGGGGTCGAGCTCGTGCAGTGCCCGAGCTGCGATCGCATCTTGCACAATCCGCGGTGACGCGTGGCGTCCACGGGGCGGGAGCTAGTCCGCCCTGCCCGCGACCGAGCGGGAGCCCTGGCGCGTGCCGCGGCGCGCGAGCTCCGTGGCGAGCAGGTCGTGGATCGAGTTCTTCTCGAGTTCCCAGCGCGGCGCGAGGCGTTGTTCGAGCGGAGCATCGCCCGTGATCCGGTGGAGCACTTGCTCGGGGGCGAGCTCCTCGACGAAGTCGGCGAGCCACTGCACGTAGGTCGCGGCGTCGAGCACGTCGACCGAGCCCGCGCGCCACGCTTTCTCGAGCTGCGTCCGCCGCAGGATCATCAGGTTGTGGACCTTGACGCCGCCGACGCGCGCGCGAGCGAGCTCGCGCGCAGTGCGCCGCGCGCCCTCGCGCCCGTCCCCGGGCAGGCCGAGGATCGCGTGCCCGACGACGAAGAGCCCGGCCGCGTGCGCGCGCGCGCACGCGTCGCGGAACTCCTCGACCGTGTGCATGCGCCGGATCGCGGCGAGCACCGCGTCGTCGGCCGCCTCGAGCCCGAACTCGACCCACACGGGGATGCGACGCGCGAGCTCGGCGAGGACCTCGACCGCGGCCGGCGGGAACGTGTCGGGCCGCGTTGCGACGCTGACAGCGACGACGCGCGAGCCAATCCAGGGATCGACGACCGACAGCACTTCCCGGAGGCGCTCGGTCGCGACGTACGTGTTGGAGTAGGACTGGAAGTACGCGATCACGTCGACCGCCCGGCCCTTGTGTCGCGCGCGCGCGATGCCCTGCGCGAGCTGGTCCGCGAGCTCCCGACCGGTCTTGAGCGCGCCCGTGCCCGAGCCCTCGACGTCGCAGTACGTGCACCCGCCGAAGCCCTTCGTCCCGTCGCGGTTCGGGCACGTCGAGCCCGCGTCGAGCGCGACGCGGCGCACCTCGCGTCCGAACGTCGCGAGCAGCCAGGGGCGGAGCGTGCGGTAGGGGAGCGGCGTCATCGGAGGGGCGGATTCTACGGGGCGCCCCGGCGTGGGCGCCGCGCGGCGGTCTGCTATCTTGCGCGCCCCGTGCAGATCCAACCCATCGTCATCGGCACCGCCGGGCACATCGACCACGGCAAGTCGACGCTCGTCAAGACGCTCACCGGCATCGACCCCGACCGCCTCAAGGAGGAGCAGGAGCGCGGCATGACGATCGACCTCGGGTTCGCGCGCTTCGCGCTGCCCGACGGTCGCAAGGTCGGCATCGTCGACGTTCCCGGCCACGAACGCTTCGTGAAGAACATGGTCGCGGGCGCCACGGGCATCGACCTCGTCGTACTCGTCGTCGCGGCCGACGACGGCGTCATGCCGCAGACGCGCGAGCACGTCGCGATCCTCGGCCTGCTCGGCGTGAAGCGCGGGCTCGTCGCGCTCACGAAGATCGACATGGTCGAGCCCGGGCTCGTCGAGCTCGCGACGGACGACGTGCGCTCGGCGTTGCGCGGGACGTTCCTCGAGGAGGCGCCGATCCTTCCCTTGTCGTCGATCACGAAGGTCGGGCTCGACGAGTTCCAGCGCGTGCTCTTCAAGATGGCGGCCGAGACGCCGCCGCGCTCCGACACGGGCATCTTCCGCATGCCGATCCAGCGCGTGTTCAGCGCGCACGGCTTCGGGACGATCGTCACCGGCATCCCCGTCAGCGGCCACGTGCAGGTCGGCGACGTCGTCGAGGTGCTGCCGAAGGGCTTGAAGAGCAAGGTGCGCGGCATCCACGCCTACGGCGAGAGCACGGACCGCGCGCGCGCGGGCCATTCGTGCGCGTTGAACCTCGCGGAGATCGACCACCACGACGTCGTGCGCGGGAACGTCGCGGCCGCGCCGGGCTTCTTCAAGCCGGTGTCGATGGTCGGAGCGCAGCTCACGGCGCTCCCCGTGCTCGATCGCGGCATCGAGAACCGCATGCGCATCCGCCTGCACACGGGCACGGCCGAGGTCGTCGGCGAGGTCGTACTCCTGGACCAGGAGCGCATCGAGCCCGGCCAGGAAGGCCTCGTGCAGCTGCGCCTCGACGAGCCCGTCGTGTGCGCGCCGGGCGATCGCTATGTGCTGCGGCTCGCGTCGCCGGTGATCACGCTCGGCGGGGGCGTCATCGTCGAGGAGTCGAAGTACCGTCTCAAGCGCTTCAAGTCGTTCGTCGTCGACGAGCTCTCGCGCGCCGCGCAGGGCTTGGAGTCGCCGCGCGAATCGCTCGAGGTCGTGCTCTCGCGTGCGAAGCCCGGGCTCCTCACGCCGGACGCGCTCGCGGTGGAGATCAAGCGCTCGCGCGAGGAGACGACCCGGCTGCTCAACGACTTGAAGTCGAACGGCAAGGCGCGCGCGCTCGGCGTCGGGCGGTGGATCCACGCGCAGAAGCTCGCGGACGCGCGCGAGCGGCTCGCGGCCGAGCTTGCGCGGTGGTTCCAGGAGAACCCGCACCGCGAAGTCGTCGACGTGCGCGACCTGCGGCGCGTCACCGGCTTCGAGGCGGAGTTCCTCGACGCGCTGCTGCGCGACGAGGAGGGCGCGGGAAAGCTCAAGATCGAGCCCGGCGGCCTGGTGCGGCCCGCCGCGCGCGGTGCGAGCGTCGACGAGAAGACCGAGGAACTCGCGCGCACCGTGCTCGCTGCGCTCGAGAAGGCCGCGTGGTCGCCGCCGACGCCGGTCGAGCTCGCGGCGAGCCTCGGACTCCCCGCGAAGCCCGTGCAGAGCGTGCTCGAGCTCCTCGCCGACCGCGGCGACGTCCACTTCGTGAACCGCGAGTTCCCGCTCGCCCGCGCCCGCTTCGACGCCGCGCGCGCCGCCGTCGTCGAGAACTGCACGAAGAACGGCTCGCTCGACATCCCCACGTTGCGCGATCGCCTGCAGACGACGCGGAAGTTCCTGATCCCGCTGCTCGAGCACTTCGACGGGCTCGGGGTCACGACGCGCCTGGGCGCGAACCGCGTCTTGAAGCGCAAGTAGGCCCGGATCGACGGCGCGAGCTCCTGCGGGACCGCGCTCGCTCGGACCGCGGGCGCCGATCCGTGTCCGCCGCGCGGGGGGTGCCGCGCGCGGCCCGGGAACTTCTTTCCGGGCGCGGGATCCGAAAGTCGGGACGCGCGGCTCCTGGAACGGACCGCAGCTCGCGCTTCGGTCGGGGCGGAGCCGATAAGGCCGTCGAGACGGATCGCGACCCAGTCCGCCGCGTGCGCACGCGACGGGGTGGACCCCATCGCGGCCGCAGGCGTTCGAAGCGGAGCGACCCAGATGCAGAGTGCGGACAACCAGGGCGGATCCCCGACGGGATCGCAGGCGGATGCGGGCGGCCGGCCGGCCGGAACCCGAGGTCTGCAGCCCCAGAATGGACAGGGCCCCACGGCGTGGAGCTCGGACGGCGCGGCCGCAGACTTCCTGGGCCTCGACCAGGAGGTCGCAGCGTTCCCCGGAACAGCGGGTGCAGCCGACCCGGCCCAGGGAGGAACGGCGTCCGTCGACGGTTCGCACAGCTGGCTGCTCTCCCTCGAGGGCGAAGCCGCGCCTTCGGCGGGGACCGCCGCCCCGGTGACGCCGGAGACGCTGCTCGAGAGCGAGCTCCCGCCCGCCGATGAGCGCAGCGCTCCGGAGACCGCTGAGGAAACGCCGGCTCCGTCCGCGCCCGCGCGCCGACGCTCGCGAGCTCCGCTCTACGCGCTCGCCGCGTGCGGCGTGCTCGCCGCCGGTGGCTGGTTCGGATGGCAGTGGTGGCAGGGGCAGTCGACGCCGACCGAGACGGTCGCGACGAACCCGACGCCCCCGGCCCCCGCGAAGCCCAAGGCGAAGCCGACGAACCCGAAGGCGGGCGCCGGCACGACGACCAAGACGCCGCGCACGACGCCGTCGACCACGACCACGACCGAGCCCGGGACTGTCGCGAGCGGTGCGAACCCGACGGCGACGACCGACCCCACCGCGACTACGACGACGGAGCCCGCGCCCGAGTTCGCCTTTGGCACGCGCGCCAGCGATGGTCGAGTGGCGGGCTTCCTCTCCGCGCATCAAGCTCAGTCGAGCGTCGACGAGCTCGCTCCGACGGACGGACATGCGACGGTTCCGCCGCTCTCGCTCGGCGCGCCGGGCTTCGGGCTTGCGACGGAGCAAGTGCCGTCGGATGCCGAGCCGACGATCGACGAGGCGACCGCCGCCGCTTCGATCCCCGAGCCCGAGCCGGAGGCGGACGCGGGCCCGCGCCGCGTCGTCCGCGGCCGCACGAGCCGGAGCGCGCTACGCTTCGCTTCGGACGAGGACCTCGCTGGCGTGTGGGAAGCGAACACGATCCCGCTCGACGCGATCGAGAAGGACGCGCGGCTCTTGACCCCCGCGGTCGGTCGCGTGCGCATCACGATCCACGGCGGCGAGCTCTTCGAAGGCCGGCTGTACGCGCTCGGTCAGCGGCTCGTGTGGCTCGACACCGACCTCGGTCGCATGGCGCTCGCGTCGCACCAGGTGCAGCGCATCGAACACCTCTCGTCTCCCGACGGCACGCCGCGCCTCGGCAGCAGTGGCTCGCAGGCGCTCGCGGGGCTCCCGCGCATGCGCGTGCGCGCACCGGGCGGAATGCTCTACGGGCGCGTGATCGGCCGCGACGATCGTTCCGTGACCTTGATCACGGACACCGGCGCGCGCATCACGATCGACACGACGGAGATCGAGCCCGCGCCCGAGAAGCGCTCGCTGATCGTGCGCGGCGCGGAAAAGCCGGCGCCCGGCTCCTGAGCTCACGACGCACGTCCACACGGCGGAGTCGGACCTGTCCGGCTCCGCCGTTTCGTCGGTTCCGAGCGCGCCGTCCGCGGCGCCGGTCGCGGATCGGGCGATGGCGGGGGCTCGGTGCCCCGTACCGCGCACGCGGGTTCGCGGCGGGGCGAGAGGATACCGGGGAGGGTCCGGGGGCTAGGATGGGAGCCCCCGCGTCGAGGAACTCCCCATGCACCGGATCTGCGTTTCGTTCTTCCTCACCCTCGTCGGCATCGCCGCTCTCACCGCACCGGTGCGGGCGCAGGCGGACGAGACGATCCAGAACTTCAAGCGCTACTTCAGCACGTACAAGGACACGCCGAGCCGCGTCGAGGCCATCCTGACCCTCGAGGGTCAAGAGGACCTGGTCGGCGTCCAGGTGGTCGACGTGCTGCTCCCGAAGCTCAAGGAGCCCGAGCCCGAGGTCGTCCGCGCGGTGGTCAAGGTCTTCGCCGCGTTCAAGACGCGGCCGCCCGTGCAGGCGTTGCTCGACGCGCTCAAGGCCGAGAAGACGGACGTCGTCCGCATCGGGCTCTTGCGCGCGCTCGCGGAGGGCAAGTACACGGACACGCAGGCCGGCATCGCGCCCTGCCTGACCGACAAATCGTGGGACGTGCGCCGGCGTGCGCTGCAGGCGCTGCTCGTGCCGAACGATCCCGCGCTCGCCGCGATCGTCGCGCCGCTCGCTTCCGACCCGGAGCCGGCGGTGCGTTGCGAGGCGATCGAAGGCCTCGCGCGCTTGAAGTCGGAGCTCGTCGTGCCGCCCGCGCTCGTCGGGCTGACGGAGGCCATCTGGCAGGTGCGCGCGAGCTCGATCCTCGCGCTGACCCAGGTCCGACACGCGTCCGCGGTCGAGCCGCTCGTCCAGCGCATCGCCGTCGAGGAAGGCCGTCTGATCACGGACATCGCCGAGGCGCTCGCGAACCTGACCGGCAAGGAGTTCGGGCCCGAGCCCGACAAGTGGAAGCAGTGGTGGGCCGAGAACAAGAACGGCTTCAAGCTGCCGACGGAGCAGGCGATCGCGTACCTGCGCACGAAGCGCGAAGCGCACACCGGGCCGAAGCGCTCGACGTTCGAGAAGTCGGGCGTCGCCGAGTTCACCGGCATCCAGACGAAGAGCCGCTCGATCCTGTTCGTGATCGACCAGTCGGGCTCGATGGAGGCCCTGGTCGTCGAGCGCGAGCGCTTCGAAGGCGGCAACTACCCCGACTACACGCGCATGACGATCGTGAAGGAGGAGCTCAAGCGCACGATCGACCACCTCGAGCCCTACGTGAACTTCAACATCGTCGCCTTCGCGACGCAGGTGAAGCCGTGGAAGGCGAAGCTCGTGCCCGCGAACGTGCTCAACAAGTCCGCGGCGAAGGAGTTCGTCAACGGCCTCGGCGCCATCGGCGGCGCGTCGAAGGAAGACCTCGCGCAGGCGGGCCTCGTCGGCTCCGCCAACCTCGACATGGGCAAGACGAACACGTACGGCGCGATGATGACGGCGCTCGGCGTGCCCATCGGCGAAAAGGGCCTCGGCTCCGTCGCCACCGGCGCGGGCGAGAAGACCTACAAGACCGACATCGACACGATCTTCTTCCTCTCGGACGGACGGCCGACGGTCGGCGACTACGTCGACCCCGACGACATCCTGCGCGAGGTGAAGAACGCCAATGACCTCCGCAAGATCGTCATCCACACGATCGCGATCGGCGAGTTCCAGAAGGACTTCATGAAGCGGATGGCCGAGCAAAACGGGGGCGTTTTCGTCGATCTGGGCAAGTAGCGGAGCGCGCGGGACACGCGGGAGCCGCTCCACCCCAAGTTCTCTCCACCTCCGAGCAAGCTTGGGTTGACGCGCCCCTGGATCCGATCTATCGTGGGCGCTCCAAGTCGGGGCGTGGCTCAGCTTGGCTAGAGCGTTGCGTTCGGGACGCAAAGGTCGGAGGTTCAAATCCTCTCGCCCCGACCACTTTTTTTCTCGCGCCCTCCGAGACCCGACAGGGGGCCATGGCCGACCGGCCATGGGAGTGCGGACCGCCGGTCCGTGAGCTCCAACTCACCGGTCCGACCGTCTCCGGTCCGACGGACGCTCGTGATCCCGACGACGTGGAGCCCGCGGCGCTGCCCCGGGAGCCCGGTCGTTCCACCGTTCTTGCCTTCCCGCCGCTCGCCGGTCCGGGACGCACCTCCGCGCCGAGCGCGCGGTCGAGCGCCGGTCTCCGGGCAGCGACGGGTTCCCGGCCCGGACCGTCCCGGGCCTTCCGCGGCGGCTTCGCCCCGCGGTGAGGCCGCGGGCGGCTCGTGCCCACCTCGCCCGTGGATTCGTCCCGGGACGAGGCGACCCCAGCTCTTCCGAGCGACTGCGCGCCCTTCCAACGGCGCGCACCGGCCGGCCCGGCCTGCCTGCGGAGCTCCATGCCCCGCGCGCGACCGCGCTGCCAACCCCGTCCTTTCGAGGTGACGTTTGGGCTCCGACGACGTGTTCGACTCCTCCTCGCTGCCGTTCGGCGCGATGGAGCGTCCAGAGAAGCAGACCAAGACCCCCGCGGCCTCCCAGCCGCGAACCCGAGCCAGCCGCGGCGGCGACGCCGAGCGAGCCGGTCCGTCCCCGGCGCGCCGCGAACCTGCGCCCCGCGGGGGCGCGGAGCGCGACGGCGACGCGCCGCCGGCGCGGGAGGCCCGCAGCCGGAGCGAGGAGCCCCGCACCGCACGCGCGGACTCTGCCGAGGGCGCCGCTCCGACCCGCGCGCCGCGCCGGGACGAGCGCGCCGATCGCGACGCGCGGCCGGCGCGCGACGCGCGGCCGGCGCGCGATGAGCGGCCGGCGCGTGATGAGCGGCCGGCGCGCGATGAGCGGCCGGCGCGCGATGAACGGCCGGCGCGCGAGGCGCGGCCGATGCGGGACGAGCGCGGGGCCCGCGACGAACGACCCCTGCGTGACGACCGGGCGCCGCGCGGCGACAGGCCGGTGCGGGACGACCGGACCGCGCGTGAGGACCGACCTCAGCGCGACGACCGCGGCCCCCGCGACGACCGTGCGCCCCGCGACGACCGTGCGCCGCGCGAGCTCCGCGGTGTGCGCGACGACGCGCTCCCGCGCAGCCCGCAGCCGGAGGCACGCCGTCCGCGCGACGAGCGATCGGGGCCGGACGATCGGCGGCCGCAGGGCGAGCGCGCTCTGCGCGGTCCCGAGTTCGGCGAGCGCCGCGAGTTCTCGAACGAGCGCCGCCGCGACGACGGCGACGTCGGCCGCGAGGCCGAGGGCGGCGACGAGGGCTCTTCGGGCCCCGGCGGTCCGCCGTCCGGAGGCGGTCCGCAGGGCGGCAACCGCACGGACTGGCGCAGCCAGGACAAGCGCCGCGGCAACGGTCGTCGCGGTGGACGTCGCCGTCGCCGCGGGCGTGGCGGCGCGCATCCGCAAGGCCCCGACGGTGGGCCGCGGCCCGCGCACGAAGGCGGCGCGCAGCCCGCGACCGCGACGGAGGGCGACCGCGCCGCGGAGTTCGAGCCCGAGTCGGGCTTCGAACCCTTCGCTGACGAGCCCGAGGAGGGCGGCGAAGCGCTGCATGAGGGCGACGAGGGCGAGCTCGCGGTCGAACAACACGCTCCCGCGCGCGGCCACGACGCGCGTCCGCAGGGCGGAGCGCGCCCGCACGGACAGCGCGGACGGCCCGAGTTCGCGCCGCGGCGCGAGCAGGGCGGACCGCCGCCCGCGCCGCTCCCGAAGGAAGGGACAGGCATGCTCGTGAAGGAGTTCGGCGGCATCCACGTGCTGCGCCAGCTCGAGCACCAGTACCTCCAGTCCAAGGCGGACATCTTCGTGCCCGACCGGCTCGTGCATCAGCACCGGCTGCGCGAGGGCGCGATCGTCACGGGCCGCATCGGCCGCGGACAGAAGCACAAGTACGCGCTGAACGACGTCTTCCAGGTCGACGGCAAGGACCCGCAGGAGGTCAAGAACCTCCCCGAGTTCAAGTCGCTCACCTCGATCGACCCCGACTTCCACTACGCGGTCGGGGATGCGACGGGCGCCGTCGAGATGCGCATCATGGACATCCTGTGTCCGGTCGGTCGCGGTCAGCGCGGCTTGATCGTCGCTCCGCCGCGCGCGGGCAAGACGACGATCCTGCGCCAGTTCGCGAAGGGCATCGAGGTCGGATATCCCGACGTGCATCTCTTCGTGCTGCTCGTCGACGAGCGGCCCGAGGAAGCGACGGAGTGGAAGCGCGCCACGAAGGGCCAGGTGTTCGTCTCGACGTCCGACGAATCGGCGAAGACGCACGTGCAGCTCGCCGAGGGCGTGTGGAAGCGCTGCCAGCGTCTCGTCGAACTCGGCCAGGACGTCGTCCTGCTGCTCGACTCGATCACCCGCCTCGCACGCGCCTACAACAACCTGCAGGGCGGGAGCGGCCGGACGATGTCCGGCGGTCTCGACGCGCAGGCGATGGAGCGGCCGCGGGCGTTCTTCGGCATGGCGCGCAACACCGAGACGGCCGGTTCGCTGACGATCCTCGGCACGACGCTCGTCGACACGGGTTCGCGCATGGACGACCTCATCTTCGAGGAGTTCAAGGGCACCGGGAACATGGAACTCAAGCTGTCGAGGAAGCTCGCGGACCGGCGCATCTTCCCCGCGATCGACATCGAGAAGTCGGGCACGCGCAAGGACGAGAAGCTCTACAGCGCGAAGCGCTACAAGCAGATCACGACGCTGCGCAAGGTGCTCCTCCGCATGCACTTCATGGAGTCGATGGAGCTCCTGATCACGAAGCTCTCCGACGTCGAGACGAACGACGAGTTCCTGAAGCGCTTCGAGGTCGATCCGGAGGCGTGACCGCTCGTGACGAGCGCGACCCAACCCCAGAGCACACCTCGAACGAGCGGTCTCGCGGCCAAGCTCGCGGCGCTCTTCGTCCTCGTCGTCCTGCCGTTCTTCCTGCGCGCGGCGCCGGTCGAGCACGGCCTGCCGCGCAACTACGTGCCCGACACGCACATGGTGCGCAGCGCGCTCGGCATGGCGAAGGAAAAGGACCTCGTCCCGCCGGTCAACCGCTACTCGACGTACCCGAACCTGCTGCCGTACCTCTTGCTGCCGTGCTACGCGGCGCAGTACGCGCTCGGCCGCGCCACGGGCGAGTGGAAGGGGAGCGGCGAGTACGGCGAGCACCTGCTCGACCACCCGGAAGACGCGCAAGTGATCGGGCGCTGGCTCGTCGTGCTCTTCGGCGCGCTGACGCCGCTCGTCGTGTTCAAGGCGACGCGCGCGGCGGGGCTCGGGCGCGGCGCGTGGATCGCGGCGTTCCTCGTCGCCACGTGTCTCTTGCACGTGCAGTTTTCGACGCAGGAGCGGCCGTGGGTGCCGCTCGTGTTCTTCATGGCGCTCGCGGCATGGCCCGCGGCGCTCTACGCGGAGTCGGGGCGCGCGAAGCACCTCGCGCTGTCGAGCGTCGCCGCCGGCCTGTCGTTTGCGTGCCACCAGGGCGGCGTGCCTGCGATCGGGATCCCGGCACTCGCGTGGCTCTTCGGGCCGATCGGATGGCGCGGCGACGCGCTCGCGCAGCGCGCGCGTCAGATCGGTCTGGTCGCGCTCGTCTTCGTCGTCGTCAGCGTGCCGATCGGGCATCCGTACTGGCTGCGCTACGGACTGACCCCGCCCGAGGCCGCCGTCGGCGGTGAGCTCGCGGCGCAGAAAGGCGGCCTGTCGATCGGCGGCCTCGGGTTCATCCCCGAGATGCGCCTCGACTCCGTGACGCGCCTCTCGGGCGCGTTCTTCGGCTACGACCCGGTGATCGTGCTGCTCGGCCTCGCGGGCTTCACGCTCGCGTGGAAGGAGAAGCGCGCGCGCCCGCTGATGCTCTTCGCGCTCCTGTGGGCCGCGGTGTTCCTGCCGCAGCAGTCCGACCACGTGCGCTACCTGCTGCCGCTCGCCGTCTTCCTCGCGTGGCCGGCGGGCATGCTCGCGGAGCGCTGGCTCGAACGCCGTCCGTCCGCGATCGCGCTCGGCGCGCTGCTCGTGTTCCCGCTCGCTCAGTCGCTGCGCTTCGACCACGTGCTCGGGAGCCGCGACGTGCGCTTCGACGCCGAGGCAAAGCTCGCGGAGCTCCCGCCGGGCGCCGTGGTCGCGATCGACCGCTTCGGGCCCGACGTGCCGCTGTCGCGCGCGGCGCTCGAGCGCCTCGAACGCCTGCGCGGCAGCGGCGCCAAGTCCGCCGTCGAGGGCGCGAGCACGGGCGACGCGCTGCGCTCGCGCGAGCGTCGGAGGCTCGAGCTCCTGAAGGCCGGCGTCGCGACCGACGCGGGGCCCGGGCTCGACGCGCTCGACGTGGAGGAGCTCCTCGACGTCGACCGCGACGGACGCGTCTGCGTGAAGAAGGCCTTCGCGTCGATCACGACTTCGCCGCGCGAACTCGTCCTCCACTTCGGCGCGACGCACGTGCTGCTCGTCAACCGCCGACCCGGCGTCGGTGCGCCGATCGCGCGGGAGCTCGTCGACGCGGGCGCGCGGCCCGTGTGGAGCGTCGATCCCTCCGCGAGCGCGGAGCACCCGACGCCCGAGTGCTTCCTGCCCGTCGAGATGGACTTCCCGCTCGTCGGCCTGTGGACGGTGAACCGTCCGGGGCCGTGGATGGCGCTCTACGCGCTGAAGTGAGCGCGCGGGCTCCGGGCACGGACCCGGGGCGGGGCTTCGAAGCCGGAACACGCCGCCCGCACTCGGGGGTTACGCGCGGTGCGTGCAAGCGTGCCCGCCGACCATGCCGCCGCGCGAGGGCGTGGGGCCGGTCCTTCCCGCGCGCGAGGGCACGCGACCTTTCCCACGACGAGTCGGGTTGCCAGTCGAGTCGAGCGCGGTACAACCGGCTCGTCCCCGCGCCGCCCCGGCGCCCGCGGACGCTCCCCGCCCCCGTTCGTCCACGAGGTACCCATGCGCCTTCCGCCGCTCGGCTTCGTCCCTCCTCGCCCTCGCGTCTTGCTCCGCGCTCGCGCGCGCTCCCCACGCGCCGCTCACGACCGTCCGCGGCGTCGACGTGACCTACCGCGCGGAGCTCGCGCCCGCGTCCGCCGCCGATCGGACGCCCGCGGAAGCGAACGCCGGCGCGGCGGGACACGCCGGTCGCGTCGCCGGCGCGCCTTCGGTCCGGCTCCGCGCTCGCTTCGTCCGTGTCGATCCCGCGCTCGAGCTCGAGCTCTTCGGTTCGCACGGCGTGGAGGGTCGCGTGCTCGAGCGCGCCGAGTTCGACGCGACCTGCCAGGAGGGCGTGGAGTCCGGGACGATCGTCCTCTTGTCCGAACCGACGCTGCGGGTCGAGGCCGGCGTGCGCGCGTCGCTCGCGCTGCGGAAAGAGACCGCCTTCGTGCGCGCTTTCGAGATCACGCGGAACGCCGACAGCCTAGTCGGCGACCCGCAGATCTCGGTGGCGGAGGAAGGCCTCGTCCTCGACGGCACGCCGCGCCTCGTCACCGCCGACGGCACGGTCGAGCTCGACCTCGCGCTCGAAGCGAACTACCTCGCGCGCCCGTTGCACCAGCTCGACGCGCTCATCCCCGGGACGCAGTCGGCCGTCGTCGTGCTCCAGCTACCGCTCGCCTTCGCGCAGCGCTTGTCGGCGAAGGCGGCTCTTGCGCCGAGCGAGGTGCTCGTCCTGCGCGGAATCGTCGACGCGGAGGGCCGGTCGATCCTCGCCTGTGTCGAGGGCGAGGTCGCGGCGCCGGAAGCGGCCGCGCTCGACCGCTGAACCGCGGCGCTCGGGTCGGTATCGTCGGGGCGTGAGCGCCGCTCCCGCCCCGCGACGACGCGCTTCGCTGCGCGAGCACTTCGCGAGCGGTGCCCTCGGACCCAACGTGCCCGCGCTCGGGCTCGTGAGCCTGTTCACGGACATCTCGAGCGAGATGGTGAGCGCGATCCTGCCCTTGTGGCTCCTGCGCGAGCTCCAGTTCTCGACGCTCGAGTTCGGCGCGCTCGACGGCGTGTGGCGCGGCTTCGGCGGCGTGCTCGGCGCGCTGGTCGCGTTCGCGGGCGACCGCGGAAGAAAGCACCGGCTCGCGGCGCTCGCGGGCTACGCGCTCTCGACCGCGAGCCGCGCGGCGCTCCTCGTCTTGCCGATCGCGTGGGCGACGGTCGCGGGCGCGTTGCTCGCCGACCGCGCGGGGAAGGGGCTGCGCACGCCGTCGCGCGACGCGCTGATCTCCTTCGCGAGCCGGCCCGAGGCGCGCGCGTCGGCCTTCGGTCTCCACCGCGCGCTCGACGCCGTCGGCTGGCTCCTCGGTCCGGTGATCGCGTTCGCGATCCTGGCGCTCGCGCCGGGCGCGTTCGACGCCGTGCTCTTCACGAGCGTCGCGTTCGGTCTGCTCGGCCTCGCGTGCATGGCGCTCCTCGTCGTCGACGAGGAGCCGCGCGGGGAGCGCGCGCCCGAACCGGTGCATTCGAACCGCGGCGAGCTCGCCCGCGTCTGGAGCGACCGCGGGCTGCGCCGGATCCTGCTCGTCGTGTCCGCGCTCGGCATCGCGAGCGTGGGGGAGATGCTCGTCGTCGCCGCGCTCGATCGACGCGGGCTCGTGCCGCCCGAGCGCCTGCCCTTGTGCTTCACGCTGCTCGCGCTCGTGCAGGTGCTGCTCGCCGTGCCTTGCGCGCGCGTGGCGGAGCGCGTCGGGCTCGCGCGCGCGTTCGTCGGCGCGCACGCGTTGCTCGTCGCGGTGTACGTCCTGCTCGCGGCCTTCGACGCGGGCGCCGCGCTCCCGTGGGCGGCGCTCTTCTTCGTCGGCGTCTTCCTCGCGGCGACGGACGGCGTGCTCGCGGCGCTCGTGACGCGCGCGTCGCCGCCGGAGCGCCGGGGGACGGCGCTCGCGCT
Organism: Planctomycetota bacterium; assembly: GCA_016714045.1. Taxonomy (GTDB): domain Bacteria; phylum Planctomycetota; class UBA1135; order UBA1135; genus JADJNY01. The sequence continues at coordinate 69,121 of JADJNY010000010.1, forward strand.
CGTGCTCGGCGCGTCGGGCGCCGCGAAAGCCTGCGCGTCGCTCGGCTTCGGCGCGCTGTGGCAGGCGCGCGGGCTCGAGACGAGCTTCGTCGTCTTCGCGGCGCTCGCGGCGGTTGGCATGCTCGTCGCCGCGATGAGCGTGCGCGCGATCGAGGAGGTGGGGCGTGGCGACTGAAGAACGGAAGGGCTCGTACCGGGTGCGGATCCTCGCCCTGGGGGCGATTGCCGTGGTGTTGCTCGCCGCAGCGGGCCTGCGCGTCTACGAGAGCGCGAAGCTCGAGCGCGCGCGCCGCGCCGAGGGCGCGCGCGCGCAGGCAGAGCGCGAGCGCGAGCTCCTCGAGCGCGGCGACAGCACGCTGCTCGCGGTCGAGCGCGTGCGTCGCGCGCCCAACGTCGTGTTCGTCGAGCCGCGTCCGGGGCTCGCGCCGGTGCTCGCGTTCGCGCCGCTCGATCCCGCGCGGCGCGCGGGGCCCGACGGCGGCCGCGTGCTCACGGCGATCGAGGCGGAGCGCGTCTACGCGGCGGGCGGCGCGCTCGTGTGTCTCGGCGCGCACGCGGGCGACGACGGCGCGTCCCAGCCGGGCGCGTTCGTGCTCGACGACGACCTGCGCATCGTCCGGCGGTTCCGCCTCGAGGGCCTCCCGAGCCGCGTGCGCGTGAGCGCCGATGGATCGCGCGCCGCGGCCACGTTCTTCGTCACGGGCGACTCGTACGCGGGCCGCGGCTTCTCGACGCGCACCTACGTGCTCGACCTCGCGGGCGCCGAGCCGCCGCTCGACCTGGAGCGCTTCACCGTCGAGCACGCGGGCCGCGTCGTCGACGCCGCGGACCGGAACTACTGGGGCGTCACGTTCTTCGCTCCGCCGAGCCGCTTCCTCGCGACGCTGCGCACCGGCGACGAGCGCTTGCTCGTCGAGCTCGACGGCGCGGCGCGGACGGGTCGGACGTTGCACGCTCAGGTCGAGTGCCCGTCGCTCTCGCCGAAGCAGGACCGCATCGCGTTCAAGCGCCTCGTGCAGGAGCCGTTCGAGCGCTGGGCCATCGCGACGCTCGACCTCGCGACGAAGACGGAGCGCGTGCTCCCCGGCGAAGAGCGCAGCATCGACGACCAGGTCGAGTGGCTCGACGACGATCACGTGCTCTACGCCATCGGAAAGCCCGACGAGTGGGGCGGCGCCACCGCGGACGTGTGGAGCGCGCCGGTCGTGGGCGCCGGCGCGCCGAGGGTGTTCCTCGAACGCGCGCGCTCGCCGTGCGTCGTGAGACCGTGAAGCGGTGAGGCCATGGGACGGCACGGCTGTGGGGCGATGCGGCCGTGAGACCAGTCAGCGCGAGCGCCGCAGCCAGTACATCAACGACACCGCCGCGAACACGTCCTCGATCTCCCCGGAGTCGAGCGACGCCTCGATTTCGCCGCGCGTGAACCAGCGCACGACGATCGACTCGAGATCGTACGTCGGGGCCGGCGGCAGCCGCTGCTTTCCGCACGGTGAACTTTAGCGAGCCGACACGTCCGCGTGTAGGCGATTGCGATGACGCTGACGCTCACGCATGGGGATGTCTTGTCGCGGAGCGACCTACCAGCGGTTGGAGTACGCTCGGCAGCGTCCGCGTCCCCGCGAGTTCCAGGCGTCAGTTGCGGTGGGGCTCTGAGGCGGCGATTCCGAGCGGTGTGGCCGAGCTGCGTGATGACGCGCGAGTATGTTGGAGTTCCCTGTTCGTTCTGTCTGCCGGCCTGCATTCCCTTCCCCATGAACATGAGCTTGCACGTAACCTCTCTGCTGTTGCTCTCCATCGCATCGCTCCGCGGCTCGCCCGCGGTCGCGCAGACGTGCCTCGGTCCGTCGGTGTTCGCCGCTTCGGGCTCGCGCGTCGTGCATGCGCCAGCAGGCTGCCAGGGGGGCGCGCCGCCCGTGTGCGGCGGCGTTTGCGTGGAAGATGACCTGGTCTCGTGGACTGCGCCGGTCAACGGGCGTGCCACGATGACCGCTTCGGGGGATCCGTACCTTCCGTTCGGATGGATGCACCAGTTCGATTGCGCGGCGAACCAAACGTACGCCGTGGAGGTCGGTCACGGAGGCGACTGCGGCTCATACTTCCCGGGAATTGGATGCCTCGGCAGCCCGACCAGCTGCGGCTTCTCGCCCTACCTCTCGAACTGGGTGATCAGCGTCGAGCCGAACTCCGGGGACTGCTGCACCGACCCAGTGGCGATTTCCGGTCCGGGGCCACACGCGTTCGACAACACGTCGGCTTCGACCGCCATCGACGGACAACTCGATCTCTCGTGCTCGCAGTACGGATCGACCGCGCTGTTGCAGGACGTCTGGTTGCGCTGGCAGACACCGTCGAGCGGCACGGCGTGGCTGACGACCTGTGGCACGACGACGGGCAATCCGAAGGTCGCCGTGCGCCTGGGCTCGGACTGTTCCGCGCCGCCGATCGTGTGCGCGGACGACACCGTGTGCGGGAACGGCGTGCTGCTCAGCTTCCCCGTGATCGCGGCGAGCGACTACATGATCCAGATCGGCCGCTCGCCGACGGACGCCAGCGGCGCGGCCGTCGTCGGCAGCTTCCGCATCTGCGTGAGCGCGTCGACCGCCGACTGCGACTTGGACGGCGTGCCGGACGCGTGCGAGATCGAGTTCGGTTGGGAGCTCGACTGCAACGGCAACCTGACCTCCGACAGCTGCGAAGTCGCCTCCGGTTCGGTGCCCGACTGCAACGTCGACGGGATCCCCGACGGTTGCCAGGGTGGTCCGCTCACGGTGCTCGGGAACCCGGCTGACCAGCTCGTGAACCTCGGCACCACCGCGACGTTCTCGGTCACCGCGGCCGGCATCGCGCCGCTTCAGTACCAGTGGCGTCGCAACGGCGTGAACCTCGTCGACGGCGGCGGGATCAACGGGTCGACGACGAACGAGCTCTCGATCGCGAACGCCGGAGCCGCCGATCGCGGCGCCTACGACGTGATCGTGAGCGACGCGTGCGGCGTGCTCCCGAGCGCCTCCGCGGAGCTCGACCTCGTCGCCGGCGAGTCGTTCTGCTACGGCGATGGGTGGGAGGCCGCGAGCTGGTTCAGGCTCGAAGGAAGTCCGGGCTCCGACGTGTACGACTTCGAGGTCTTCGACGACGGTTCGGGGCCGCGCCTTTTCGCCGCGACGAGCAGCGGCGTCCACGCCTGGAACGGAAGCACGTGGACCTCGCTGCCGCTCCCGCCGGGCGTCGTACGCGCGCTCACCGTCGGGGACGGCGACGGACCGGGTCCGCAGCCGGTGTCGCTGTTCGCGGGCGGCGAGTTCGACGCCGCGGCGATCGGGTTGCGCCACGTCGCGCGTTGGAACGGCACGACCTGGGTCGCGCTCGGCAGCGGCGCGACTGCGGGAGTCGACGGCGTCGTCAACGACCTGCAGTTCTTTGGATCCCCTGGATCCCCTGTGCCGTCGCTCTACGTCGGAGGCGACTTCTCGTCGGCGGGTGGTCAGTCGATCACGGACGTAGCGCGCTGGGACGGCTTCACTTGGTTCTCGGCGGGCTCGTTTCCCAACTTCGGCAGTGGGCGACGCGTCACGAGCTTCGCCACGCACTTGGGCAGCCTGTACGCCGCGCTCGATGCGAGTGCCGGTACCGCGCGCGGTCTCTACACATGGAACGCTGGGTCTTGGATTCAGGTGCTTCAGCCCGGTTCGCCGATCCTCGCGCTCGCGTCCTTCGATCCCGATGGAACGGGCGCCGCTCCCGCCGACCTCTACATGGGATTGCTCGGCGGGAGCGCGTTGATGCGCTTGGGGGGAAGCAGCTCCTTCGGCATCGCTGGCACGGTCGAGCGCCTGTTCGCCGTCGATGCCACGGTCGATCAACCCGGGCGCTTGTTCGTCACCGGGACGTTCGCCACGGCCGGAGGCGCTAGCGCGGCATCGCTGGCCTTCTTCGACGGCACGTCGATGCGCGTGCCCGCCGAGGGCCTCGTGCTCGGCCCCAACGTCGGAACCGGACGTGCGCTCGCCGTGGCGCCGACAATCGGCGGAAGCGGATCGTCGCTGTACGTCGGCGGCACGTTCGACGCTGCAGGCGGAGTCACGGCTAGCCGCGCCGCACGCGCGACGCTCGACAGCGTCCTGTGTCCGTGTGGCAACGTCGGCGCGGCCGGACGCGGCTGCGCGAACTCGACGAACCCCGCGGGAGCGTTGCTACGCGCGACGGGTGTCACGGCCGACGACTCGATCGTGCTCCACGGCTCGGGCATGCCCGCGACGGTGACGTGCATCTACCTGCAAGGCGATCTGCAAGGCAGCGTCGTGTTCGGCGACGGCGTGCGCTGCGCGGGCGGCAACCTGATCCGCTTGCGCGCGAAGGCGAACAGCTCCGGCGCGTCGTCGTACCCCGATCTCGGCGATCCGTCGGTCGCGGCGCGAGGCCAAGTCACGCCCGGCAGCGGCGTCGTGCGCCAGTACCAGACGTACTATCGCAACGCCGCGACGGCGTTCTGCCCGCCTGCGACGTTCAACGCGACGAACGGGATCCGGCTCGTGTGGTGATCGGCGCGGCGCCCGTCAGCGCGAGCGCCGCAGCCAGTACATCAACGACACCGCCGCGAACACGTCCTCGACGCGTCCTGAGTCGAGCAGCGCCTCGACTTCGCCGCGCGTGAAGCTCTGCACGAGGATCTGCTCGCAGTCCTCGGGCTCGTGTTCGCCGAGGCGCACGCAGTCCTTCGCGACGAACACGTGCGCGTAGTGGTCGCTGATCCCGTTGATCGGGTAGAAGCCCGGCAACCGCTCCCACGAGCCCGCGCGGTGGCCCGTCTCCTCGTGCAGCTCGCGCTCGGCGCACAGCTGCGCCTCCTCGCCGTCGAGCATGCGGCCCGCGGGCACTTCCCAGTGCGTCTTGCCGTGCGGATGACGGTATTGGCCGATGAGCACGATGCGCCCGTCGGGGAGCACGGGCACGACCGCGACCGCGTCGGGGATCTCGATCACGTGGTACTCCTGCTCACGGCCGTCCTTGAGCTGGATCCAGTCGCGGCGCAGCCCGCACCAGCGCGAGTGGTAGATGCGCTCCGTGCGCAGCGTCGGGAACGGCGCGAACGGAGCGGGGTTCGGCGGAGCGGCGTCGCGCGCGGGGCTCGATCCGCTCGCGGCGTGCTATCGCGCGCCGCCTTCGCTCCCGCTCTTCGAGTCGCTCGCCACGGGCTCAGTGCTTCCCTTGCGCGCCGGCTTCGGGCCACAGCGCGCGCCAGTCGCGCTTCGCGTCCGTCGCGCGGCCCGCGAGCTTCGCGAGCAGCGCGGGGGAGACGCGCAGGTCTTCGAGCGCCGTGTCCGACAGCACGCGGCCGCACGCCTCGACGATGCTGTCCGCGTCGAGGTGCTGGTACGCGAAGACCTCGTCGGGCCGGCCGCACTTGCTGAACTTGCGCACGGCGAGCGTCACCTGCTTCACGCCGACGATCGAGCCGACGTTGTCGAGCAGGCCCGCCTCGCCGTCGCACACCGCGACGACGGGGACGCGCCGCCCGGCGATCGAGACGAGGCCCGCTTCGCTGTCGCCCGCGCCTTCCACCGCGTGCAGGTCGCCCGTGATGCCGAGTCCTTCGCGCAGGTGGCGATACTCGTCCTGCTCGCCGAGGATGCCGAGCAGCAGTTCGGGCGAGCTGACGACGATCACGTTCGCGAAGAGGCCCTTCCCCAGGAGCTTCGCGCTCGCCTCGAGCGCTTCCGTGACGAGCGAGCCCATCACGAACACGTTCACGACGTTGTCGCCCGGCTCGTACCCCGCGTAGCCCTTCCAGTCGACGAGGTACCAACCGCCCGCGAGGCAGTCGCGCCGCACACGCTGGAGGAGCTCCGCGTCGGGGAGCGTCGCGATGCTCGACTCGTCGAGCGCGTCACCCCATTCGGCGCCGCCGTTCGCGGGCTTGAGCGCGCCCTCGAACGGCTGCTTGCTCGCCGCCTGCTTGCGCACGTTCTCGAGCAGCAGCGACTGCTGCAGTCCGCGCGTCACGCCGCGCACGAGCACGCCGCGCCGACCTTCGTTGTCGTCCTCCATCTGGCGGCGCACCGCGTCGGAGAGGATCCAGTCCATCTCGACCACGAAGGCGGGCTCCCACGTGATCAGGTTGGGGATCTGGATGTCGCTCTTCCACGAGTGCTGCGCGCCCTCGGGCGCGAGCGTCACGCCCGACGGCGTGCCCAGGCAGACGAACTCGGCGCCCCAGTAGAGGTTGTAGTAGAGCTGGTCGAGCGCGCGTTTGATGAAGAAGTCGTAGACGGTCATGATCGGGAAGAACGGCACGCCCGTGTAGTGGCCCATCTTCCCGAACGAGCCCGCCGCGCTCATGCAGTTCGCTTCCGCGATCTCGAAGCGGATGTGGCGCGTCCACGGGTCGTCCGCGGTGATCAGGTCCGGGTGCTTCGGATCGAGCTGCAGCTTGCGCGTCATGTCCGACTGGTGGTCGGGACCGTAGATGCGCTGGTCGAGCACGGGCGAGATGTTCGTGCTCGTGCCGACGTCGGGCGACAGCGTGAGGATCATGTCCGCGGCCGTGCGCCAGCGCTGCTCGAGCGTGGAGAGCTCCTTCGAGCTCGAGATGCCGGTCTTCGGGCCGCCTTCGTCCTCGGTGCCGATGCGCACGAGCTTCGCGGCGATCTGGCCCCACATCCACTGCGTGTGCGCGATGGGGAAGAGCTTCGTGTCGATCTCGAGCGCGTCCGTCACGCCGCCGTCGGCAGCGATGCGGCGGCGCACCTCGGCGCGGTTCTCGATGCGCATCGCCTGCACGGCTTCGATGCCGCGGCGGAAGCGGTCGCGGCGCTCCGCGAGGTACTCGGCTTCGGAGGAACCCGCGAGGAACAGCGCGAACGGGTCCTCGACGGAGAGGCCGTTCTTCGCGAGCAGCGCGTGGATCTCCTTCTCCTCGGGCAGCGTGGAGTGGTTCGACGGGTGCGCGCGGCACTCGAGGCCCCAGCCCTTGAGCGTGTGCGCGAGGATCATGTACGGCGCGCTCGCGTCGCGGCGGGCGGTCGTGTACGCCTCGACGAGCTTCTCCATGCAGTGCCCGCCGAGGTCGCCGAACGCGCGCACGAGGTCCGCGTCGGAGAGCGCGCGCACGAGCTTCTCGCAGTCGGGGCTGCGCTCCGTCGCGAAGCGGCGCATCTCGTTCGCGTCGCCCTTGAGCACGAGCATCTGGAACTCGTAGTCGGTGAGCTTGCCCTCGAAGAGCTTCTTGAATCCCGCGCCGCCGGGGCGCGCGAAGAGCTCCTCGCGGTACGCGCCGTGGCGCAGCTGGATCACCTTCCAGCCGTTCGCGAGGCACGTCTTCTCGATGCGGTCGCAGTCAGCACCCGCGAGGCTGCGCTCGTTCGGGATGCGCGTGCCGTCGAGGTTCTGGCGGTTGTAGTCGATGATCCAGGTGCAGTTCGTGAGCTGACGTTCGGCGACGTCGGGCAGGCACTCGAGCAGCGAGCCTTCGCGGAACTCGCTGTCGCCCATCATGCACCAGAAGTGGACGTCGTCCGGCGTCTTCCAGCCGTGGTCCTTCGCGTAGCGGTACGCGAGCGCCAGGTAGACGGCGGCGACGGGCGGGATGCCGACGGAGCCCGACGGCAGGAAGTGGAAGGAGTCGGGGTCCGTGCGCGCGTGGTAGCTCTGGAAGACGGGCTCCTCGCCGGGCTTCGGGAACTTGCGCAGGCGATGCAGCGCGCCCTTCGCCTCCTCGGCGCCGTACCAGCCGCCGCCCTCGTTCTCGGGCCGGCGATAGAGCTGCAGCAGGTGGTGCAGCGTGTGGTCGACGGGGGACGCGTGCGGCTTGCAGCACACGAAGTCCTGCGGCTCGCGCGACACGAGGTGCAGCGCCGCGAGCAGGTGCATCGACGACGCGCACGAGGCCGGGTGACCACCGACCTTCGGGTCGCCGCGGCGCTTGTCCGGCCGGTGGTTCGCGATGTGGATCATCGTCATCGTCTGCGCGAAGGCGCGGTCGACGATGCGGGTCAATACGGCGGACTGCGGAAGGGCGGTCGTGGCGGGGCTCATCGGGGTCGGTCGGGTCGAGGCGTGCCCGGGCGAACTCGGGCGGCGGTGCGGACGCTCGGCGGGGGAGCTCGGACGAGGCCGCGCTCCCGCGAACCCGCCAGCATATCCCCGGCGCGGGGGGGAGCCCAGGGGGGAGGAGGACGCCCGCGGACAGGGCAGAATGCGCGCGCATGTCCTCGAACCCGACCCGCGTGCCGCGCTTCGCCTGCCTCGTGCTCCTCGCCTCCGCCTGCGCGGCGCCCGAACCGTCCTCGCGCCCGTCTCCGCCCGCGGTCGCGATGCGCGTCGACCTCGTCCGCGCGCTGCTCGAGGTGCGCGCGCCGTCGAATCCGGTGCGCGGCGCGCGGGGCGAGCTCTACGTGCGCGACTGGCCCGACGGCGTCAACCAGGTGTGGCGCCTGGAGCCCGACGGCGCGCGCACGCGCCTGACGAGCTTCACGGACGGCGCGAGCTCCTTCCTGCTCTCGCCCGACGGCGCGCGCCTGCTCGTCTCCGCGGCGAACGGCGGCAACGAAGAGGACCAGGTGTGGCTCCTCGGCGCGACGCGCACGAACGCCGCGAGCTCGGCGCCCGAGCCGCTGCTCACGCGTCCGCGCACCGTCTTCAAGCCGCAGCTGTGGCTGCGCGGCTCGAGCTCCTTCCTCTACGTCGCGAACGACATGTCGCCCGAGGACTTCCACCTGTACCGCTTCGACTTCGAGGCGCCGGGTTCGTCGCGCGGCGCATCGACGAAGCTCTCGAGCGCGCCCGGCTCGTGGAGTGCGCAGGACGCGACGGCGGGCGCGGAGCGCGTGCTCTGCACGCGTTTCGTCTCCGAGTCCGAGGCGTACGCGTACGAGCTCGACGCGCGGACGGGGGCGCTCGCGCCGATCGGACCGCGGCCCGAGCGAGGCGAGACGTGCCACACGGCGTCGCTCGGCTACCTCCCTGGCGAACGAGCCGCGCTCGTCGAGTCCGACGCGCTCGACGGCAAGAAGCGCGTCTGGATGCACGACCTCGAGACCAAACGCGCCACGCGTCCGCTCGCGCGGCTCGAGCGCTACGAAGTCGACGAGACGCGCCTCTCCGACGAGCACGACCTGCTCGCGATCGTGTCCAACGAGGGCGGGTACGGCGTGCTCCACGTGTTCCGCCTGCCCGGGTTCGAGGAGGTCGAGCTTCCCGCGATGGAGCGCGGCGTCGTGACGCTGTCCGACCTGCGCGGCGGGAAGCTGCTCTTCACGCTCGCGAACGCGCACACGCCCGGCATCGCGTTCGAACTCGCGCTCCCGGCCGAGGGCCGCGCCGTGCTGCGCCCCGTCACGACCGCGGCGACGGGGAGCGTCGACCTCGCGTCGCTCCGCGCGCCCGAGCTCGTCGCGTACCGTTCGTTCGACGGCCTCGAGGTGCCCGCGTTCCTCTACGTGCCCGCGACGCGGCGCGCGGACGAGCGGATCCCATTCGTCGTGCACTTCCACGGCGGACCCGAGGGCCAGCACCGGCCCGGCTTCGACCGCACGGTGCAGGCGCTCGTCGCGGAGGGCTTCGGTGTGCTCCAGCCCAACGTGCGCGGGTCGACGGGGTACGGACGCGACTACCACCGCCTGGACGACCGCGAGAAGCGCTGGAACAGCGTCCAGGACGGCGTCGCCGCGGCGCGCTGGCTCGTCGAGCAGGGCTACGCGGAGGAGGGCCGCATCGCGGCGTACGGCGCGAGCTACGGCGGGTTCATGTCGGTAGCGACCGTGATCGAGGGCGAGGGCCTCTTCGGCGCGGGCGTCGACGTCGTCGGCATCGTGAACTTCGAGACGTTCCTCGAGCAGACCGCGGGGTATCGCCGCGCGCTCCGCGAGGCGGAGTACGGCTCGCTCGACGATCGCGGTTTCCTGCGGTCGATCTCACCGCTCCTGCGCGCCGACGAGATCCCGTGCCCGATGCTCATCGCGCACGGGTTGAACGATCCGCGCGTTCCCGTCGGCGAGGCGATGCAGCTCGCGACCGCGCTCCAGCGCCGCGGCGAAGACCCCGAGCAGCTCTACTTCACCGACGAGGGGCACGGGTTCCAGAAGCTCGAGAACCGCGCGCTCTTCACGGAGCGGATGCTGCGCTTCCTCGCTCGGACGATCGGCCGTTGACCGAAGGTCGCGACGCGGCGGCGCGTCGCCTCCAGTCCGGTTCCCGCGCGCGCTCGCGCAGCGGAAAAGACTTCCGGGCGCGTGCCGATCTCGCCCGCAACGGAGCGCGCGCTCCGTTCTGACTTCAGCGGACCTACCGCTCCGCTCGATGCACCCGCCGAGGCGTCCCCACGCCCACTGGTCCTCCTGCATCGAGGAAGTTCATGCGGAAATTCTTGCTCACGGCGCGCTCGACGCGCTCGCTCTCCCTTTTCTCCTGCGGCCTCGCCGCGTTCCTGGCCGCGTGCTCGAACGGCGGCTCCGGCGGCGGCGGCGGTACACCCGCGACCGTGCTCGCCGAGGTCGAACCCAACGAGACCACGGCGACGGCGCTCAGCCTGACGCTCGGTCGTCCCGCGTCGGGCGACGTGGTCACGGCCGGCGACCTCGACCTCTGGCGCATCGACCTCGCCGGTGGCGAGATCGTGAAGTTCGAGCTCGAGGCCACGCGCATCGACCAGGACGTCTGGGACGCCGCGTCCAACACCGCGCGCATCACCGTCCTCGACTCGGACGGCACGACGAAGCTCCTCGAACACGACCTCTCCGGCAACTTCAGCGACGGCTGGAGCTGGGGTGACCACGACCTCGACATCCCGGCGTTCCGCGCGCCCGCCGACGGCACGTACTACGTCCAGATCGCGCAGGACAACGTCGCGGCCGCGGGCGGCAAGTACGCGCTCACGGCGTCGCTCGTGGACCTCGGCAGCCAGCAGGTCGAAGCCGAGCCCGTCGCCATCTCCGGCGTGAACGACACCGTCGCGACGGCGGAGACGATCACGCCCGGCATCGTCCGTGGCTTCCACGTCGACGGCGAGTCGGACTTCTACTCGTTCACGATCACGGGCCCGACCGTCGTCGAGTTCGAGATGCTCGCGTACCGCAACGGCGTCTACGCCGGCGACGACGCGTACTACGACACCGAGATCGAGCTGATGGACAGTGACGGCGTCACGGTCCTCCGCAACGACGACGACACGTACTTCTACGACTCGGGCCTCCTGCACTACCTCGACGCCGCGGGCACGTACTCGCTGCGCGTCACGGAATGTTGCGGCGCCGGCGACGCGGGCTACTTCCTGCGCTTCGGCACGACGAGCTTCGCGTCCGCGACCGCCGAGGTCGAACCCAACGAGAACTCCGGCACCGCGAACGCGATCGCCTACGGCGCGTCCGTCGCCGGCTCGACCAGCGCGGGCGACACCGACTTCTTCTCGTTCACGGGCACGGCGGGCGACGTCGTCCACCTCCAGCGCTTCGACAGCTCGAACGGGCGCGGCTTCGTGGACAACGTCACGTTCGAACTCCTCGCCGCGGACGGCACGACGCCGCTCTCGGTGGACAGCGGCGGCGGCCTCTTCACGACGCGCACGATCCTGACCGTCTCGGGCACGTTCTTCGTCCGCGTCGTGCCGGATGCGTCGCCGACCTCGACGAACTGGGCGTTCCGCCTCACGCGCTTCGAGCAGGCGGGTTTCGAGAGCGAAGCCAACGACACCGCGATCACCGCCGACTCGTTCGACGCGAACGGCCGCGCGGCCGGCACGGTCGATCCCGCGGCGGACCTCGACGTGTTCGCGTTCACGGCGACCCAGGGCCACCTCGTGACCTTCTCGGTCTACGCGAGCGCAGGTTCGGAGAGCGACGGCTTCGGCGACCTGTCGGGGCACGGCTCGACGCTCGATCCGCTCGTGATCGTGCGTGACGAGCTCGGCGCCGTCGTCGCGAAGAGCGGCGGCACGCTGGTCAACATCAACGCGGAGAGCATCACGGACGGCCTCGCGACGCTCGCGGTGTCGTTCGTCGCTCCGAGCACCGGGAACTTCACCGTCGAGGTGACGGACTCGGCCGCCGCGGGCGCCCCCACGAACACGTACGTGATCATGAAGCGCTGACCGACGGCGAGGACGCGCCCAACGGGCGCGCTCTCGATCGCGACGTCCCGGTCCGGGCTCCGCAGTGCGGGCGCCCGGGCCGGGACGTGCTTTTCCGCTCGGGCTCGCGCGCCGGTCGAGCCGATCTGGTCGAGGACGAGACCCGCATGTCCCTGAACCTCCGCACCTCCCGCCCTCACCGCACCGCGTCGCGCAGGAACACGCTCCTCGCGGGCGCGGCCGTCCTCGGTGCCCTGCTCTGCACGTTCGCGGCCGGCTTCGGTGTCCCCGCGCGCACGTCGAGCGCCGACCCCGCGCCGCGCCCGAGCGCACCGGTCGAGCGCGCGCCGGCGACGGTCGAACTCGCGACCGAAGCTCGCGACGTGCTTGCGCCCGCGACGGATGCGAGCGCGTCGCCGCCCGCCGGGCCCGACGCTGCGGTCGAGTGCGCTCTGCGCGGGCGCGTCGTCGCGCAGGGCGAGCCGGTGGCCGGCGTCGACGTCGCGCTCGTGTTCCCGGCGCGCCGCGGGAAAGACGACGCTCGCGCGACGGAGCCGCGCGCGACGCGCCGAGTCCGCACCGACGCGAGCGGCGCCTTCGCGTTCGACGCGGTGCCGGCGCGGACGGAGCTCCTGCTGAAGGCTGCGCACGCCGGCTTCGCGGCCGCTGCGCTGCGCGTCGAGGACGCCGCGGCGGGCGAGTTCGTGCTCGAGCTGCGCGAGGACGCGCGCATCGTCGCGCGGATCACGGGCGAGGTCGTCCACGCCGACGGAACGCCGGCCGCGGGCGCCGACGTCGCGCTGGGCCGGCAGGCGACGCGCACGGACGGCGAGGGCCGCTTCGAGCTCGCGGTCACCGCGCGGCCCACCGCGGACGAGCCACTCGTCGCGCACCGCGGGCGAGGTCGAAGCGCGGCTCGCGAGCTTCGGCGCCCGCGTCGCGGCGTCGGCTGTGCCCGAGCCCGCGCCGCGCGAGCTCCACGGCGTCCGGCTCGTGCTCGGCGGGCCAGCGCTCGCGATCGCGGGCACCGTCCTCGATGCGAACGGTCGGCCCGCGAAGGGCTGGCGCGTCGCGCTCCAAGGCGCGTCGGCGACGCGCGATGCCGCGCGCACGGACCGGCAGGGGCGCTTCGTGCTGTCGGGCCTCGTGCCCGGCGCGCACGTGCTGCGCGCGTGGAGCACGACGACGGACGACGCGTTCGAGAGCGAGCCCGTCGAGGCCGGCGCGCGCGACGTCGTGCTCGCACGGAGCCGCTAGCTAGCCGGGCTCGGGATCGACGAAGTGCCGCTGGTAGTCCTGCTGCGCCGCGAGCAGGATCGCTCGCGCTCGCTCCGGACCGTACGGCGCGTCGACGGTGATCGTCTGCGGCTCGCCCGGCATGGTCTTGTACGTCAGGAAGTAGTGGCGCAGGCGGTCGATCGCGCCCTGCGACAGCTGCGCGACGTCGCGCAGCTCACCGTAGGTCGGATCGCCGATCAGCACCGCGAGCAACTTGTCGTCGGCCTCGCCGCGCTCGACCATGCGGAGGCCGCCGATCGGCCGTGCTTCGAGCAAGAGGTCGCCGCGCGAGATCGGCCGGTCCGTGAAGACGCAGATGTCGAGCGGGTCGCCGTCGCCCTTCGTCACGGGGCTCGCTCCGCCGACCGAGAGGCGTGCGACGCGTTCGGCGCAGTACGTGCGCGGCACGAAGCCGTAGAGCGTCGGACACGTGCTGGAGAGGCGCTGCGGGCGGTCGACTTTGAGGTAGCCCGAGTGCTTGTCGATCTCGTACTTCACGCCGTCCGACGGGACGATCTCGATGTACGCGGTGACGACGTCGGGGAAGTGCTCGCCCGGCGAGAGGCCGTGCCAGGGGTGCGGACGGTAGGGGAGCGGGACGGGCATCGTGGGGTCCTCGGGGTGCGGTTCAGCGCGGTGCGAGCGCCGCGCGGTAGACGTCGCGGTACGCCGCGAGCATGCGTTCGAAGCTGAACTCGGTCTTGACGCGCGCGCGGTTGGCGGCGCCGAGGCGTTCGCGCAGCGCGGCGTCCTGCAAGAGCGCCGTGAGCTCTTCCGCGAGCGGCCACGCGCTCTCGCGCTCCTCGACGGGCACGACGAACGCGTCCTGTTCGGGCGAGAGCATCGAGCGCACGTCGCCGACGTCCGTCGACACGACGGGGAGCGCGCTCGCCATCGCTTCGAGGAGTGCCACGGGCATCTGCTCGGTGTCCGAGGAGATCACGAACGCGTCCATCGCGCGGTAGTGGTCCGCGGGGTCCGCGACGTGGCCCGCGAAGTGCACGCGGTCGTACAGAGCCGGCGTCGCGCTCGCGAAGGCCTCGCACGCGGCACGCTCGGGGCCGTCGCCGAGGACGAGGACGCGCAGCGGGAGCTCGCGGTCGACGCGCGCGCACGCCTTCAGGAAGCGCAGCGGGTTCTTCTCGGGCCGAAGGTGGCCGACGTAGCCCGCGACGAGCGCGTCCTTCGGGATCCCGAGGCGTTCGCGCAGCTTGGGGCGCCCGTCGCGCACGCCGAACTTGTCGAGGCGGATGCCGTTCGGGACGTACTGCACGCGCGCGTCGTCGAGCTTCCACAGGTCGCGCGCGATGCGCTCGAGCTTCTTCGACGGCACGACGACGCGCGCGACGGTGGGGAGGAAGAGGCGGCGCGTCCACACGCGGCGCTTCTTGAACTCGACGGCCTCGTCGCTCGTGAAGCCGTCCTCGTGGTGCACGTGCGGCTGCTTCAGCGTGCGCGCGGCGAAGACCGCGTCGAACGCGCCCCAGTTGTAGGAGAGCGTCAGGTCGGGCTTCTCGGCCTGGAAGAGCGCGCGCAGACGCCGCAGCGTCGTGAACGAGCCCGCGCGCGGCGGCGCTTCGAGCACGCGCACCTCGGCGCGGCCGGTGAAGAGCTTCGCGGCGTCCGTGCGGCCGTCGATCGCGAGGATCGTGTGGCGGTACTCCTTGCCGAGCGCTTCGATCAGGTTCACGGTGCGCGTCTCGGGACCGGCGGGGACGAAGGTCGAGAAGACGTGCAGGAGGTGGGGGGCGGTCACGCGACCCAGGATGACAACTCGCCGCGCGCGATTCACGCATCCGGAGCGCGTTCGTGCGACGACGAGTACGCGGCGGGCTGGTCATCGCTCCGCGGCGGGAGGAGAATCGGCGCGCCCCTTCGTCGGAGGTCCCCATGCACGCATCCGAGTCCCGCTCGAAGCCGTTCCCTCGCGCCCCGCTCGCCGTCGTCGCGCTCGCCGCGTTCCTCGCGAGCGGTGCGCGCGCAGCGCAGGTGCCGAGCTCCATGCCGGCGGGTCCCGCAGCGACGGCCGATCACGCGACCGCGTCGGCGCGCTTCCAGCTTCCGCTCCCGCGCGAGCCGCGCGTCGTCGCGCGCTACCTCGTCGTGCTCGAGGCGGCGCTCGCGGAGACGGACTACGCGCGCGCCGCCGACGAGCTCGCGCGCTACCGCGGCGCGACGGTGTGGCGCTGGAGCGGCGAGCTCACGGTGCTCGAGGCGGAGCTCCGCGCGCGCCGGCCCGAGTTCCTGGCGTTCGTGCTCGCGCCCGGCTCGATCGACGCGAACCTGCCGCGGCGGCTCGTGCCGGTGCTCGCGCGGCTCGACGACGATCCGTTCGTCGACTGCGCGTGGGGGATCGTGACCGGGGCGACGGGCGCCGAGGCCCTGCGCTTCGTGCAGAACGCGCAGCGCGCCGACGGCAACCCGCCCTCCGCGCGCAAGGTCTCCGCGACGTCGGTGCAGGTCGATCGATGCCTGGTGCTGCGGGGCGAGCGCAGGGCCGGCGCCGAGGGCCGCGCGCTCGACCAGGTCGACCTGTGGCTCACGGGGCAGGATCCGCTCTGGCGCGCGACGGTGGAGGCGAACCGCGGCGAGCAGGCGGGCGCCGCGCTCGTCGAGTGGGGGCACTGCGGCGACTCGCAGGGGATCTGGCTCTTCTCGATGTACCGCAACATGGACGCGTCGAAGCACTGGCCGTTCGACCCGGCGAGAGTCGGCCACGATCCCGCCGGCGAGATGCCGCGGTTGACGCCGGAGCTCCTGCTCGGCGGCGCGCCGACGATCGACCGGAACGGCTGCTGGAGCGCGGGCGCGGGCGTCGACCTCGGCGGCGCCGTCGTGATCAACGGCGCGTGCCACAGCGCGGTGACGAAGCGCACGATCGTCGGCGGCGACATCGTGAGCACGTTCGGCGACACGGGCGGCGTCGTGCGCTTCTTCGACGTGACGCCGGAACAGTCCTTCGCGCTGCAGGCGATCCGCCACGGTGCCGCGGCCTACCTCGCGCCGCTCGCGGCGAACCACGCGTCGCGCGCGTCGATCGAGGAGTGGCGCATCCGCGCGGGTGGCGTGCCGCTGGGCGAGGTCGTGCGACGGAGCTACGACGAGCTCGTGCTCGGCGCGTCGCAGCTGCCGATGGCGTTCGCGACGTACGCGGAGGGGAAACCCGACCCGTTCGAATCGCCGATGTGGACGGGCGTCGTGCAGCGCGTGCTGTTCGGCGACCCGGCGGCCTGCGTGTGGACCGAGCCGATCCTCACGCCGCACCGTGTGACGACGGAGTGGGTCGAGCCCGGCCGCAAGCTGCGCGTCGACGTCGCGTGGGAGAACCTGCGCGAGGATCCGTTCGTGTGGGATCCGTGGGTGCAGGCGTGGCCCTCGGAGCCGCGCGACCGCGTCTACGAGCGCGTGCCGCTCGGAGCGGACGTGGGCGCGATCGCGAAGGTCACGGTGGTGAAGGCCGAGACGGGCGGCGGTGCGTCGCTCGACCTCCTGAAGTCCGAGCCGAAGGCGATGCTCGACCGCGACGCGGCCGGGAAGCCGGTGCTGCACGTGATCGCGCGCTGGCCGCGCCTCGAATCGAAGGACGGCCAGCCCGCGCTGCCGAAGCGCGTGCGGTTCTTGTTCGAGGTGGAGTTCACGCCGAGGGATGGGTAGCCGCGTAGGAAGAACGAAGCGCGCGCTCCGCGAGCAGGAGCCCGGGTGCGCGCAGCGGCCTCGCGCGGCGAGGAGCGCGCGTGGCCGTCGATCGCGGGTCGAGCACCCCTCCATCCGTCTCGGTGGGTTCCGTCGCGACGGTCGAGCTCACGCCGAGCGAGCCCGGGGATGGGCAGCCCGTCCGGGACTTCCCTCCTCGTTTGACGATTCCCGGGACGCGCGCTCTCCTTCCGCGGTCAACCGACCCCGTTTCGACGAAACCGTTGGACGGTCCAGCTCTAGGGTGGAACTCAAGGAGGCCTCATGCAGCCCATTCTCGTCCCGTCGCTCGCCGCTCTCCTGCTCTTCGCGTCCTCGGGCGCCCCTCGACCGCGAGGATCCTCACCCGACAAGCCGGTCGATCTCGTCCTCACCCACGGCCAGACCCTCCGTGGGACGATCCACGCCCGTTCGATCCGCATCCCCTCGTCCGCGCGGGTGATCGTGACCAGCGACGTCGTCCTGAAGGCGGACACCTGGCTGCGCATCGAAGGCACCCTCGCCGTCGCGAATGCCTCCGGCGAACTTCCCAAGGACGCCGCGGACGTGGAGCTCCAAGCGGGAGTCGGCATCGAGGTGTCGGGCCAGGTGCTGGGAGGGCGGGGCTCCGACAGCCCCACCTGGGGCGAGGGTCCGGCGGGGTCGGGCTCGGACATCGTCGTGCGCGCGCCGGTCACGTGGGTCGATGGCGTCGTGTTGGCCGGGAGCGGCGGTGCGGGATGGCGCGCTGCTCGTGGAGGAGCGGGCGGGACGGTCCAGGTCTTCGGCGCGTGCCTGACCCGCAGCAGCGACCCGGACTTCGAGCTTCGCGGCGGTCCAGGCGGTCGCGGCGGGGCGGGGACGCCTGAGCACGTCGACGCGGGAGCCGGCGGACGGGGTGGGGACGCGTACGTGCACGATGCGGTCGAGCTCGTGGCCCACGCGGAGACCGCGAAGCCGCAGAGCCTCCCCTTCGCGATGGCCCTGCCCCAGTCGAACTGCTCCCCCGGGGCGCCGGGTGCTCCCGGAACTCCCAGTGAGAGCGTGGACATGGCCCAGGGCATCCAGGGCACGGCCAACGGCGCCGTGGGAGGGGTCGGAGGTGAAGGTGGCCGCGGGAATCCAAGCGCCGATGCGGTGGGTGGCGCAGGCGGGGGGGGCGGCGCGGGTGCGGACTGCTGCTCACCGCCAGGAACGGGCGGCGCGGGCGGGCAGGGTGGCGCCGGAGGCACCGGTCACTCGGGACGGGGAGGACGCGGCGGACGGGCGGGGACGGCGGGCCGTGCGCGTCGCACACCCCCGGCTCGATGCCCTACAGCGGGGGAGGGATCACGTCGTTGCCTTGCGACGAATGCGTCGGTCCAGGGCGCGGCGGTAAAGGGGGACGCGGTGGCAACTCCGGGAACGGAGCCGGCGGGGCAGGCGGCCCCGGAGGCCCCGGCGGGAGGGGGCAGAACCCGGGTTCCGGCGGGACCGGGGGCCCAGGCGGAAACGGAGGGACGGACGGGCCGGGAGGGAGCGGACCCGGCGGAGGGGCGAGCTGTACGAGTGGTGTCTTCGTGCTTGTCATGTGCTGCCATTCCTGGGAGCACACCGGGGAGCAGGGGAGCATGGGAGACTTCGGGCCGTTCCCCCCCGGGCCCGCCGGGGGCCCGGGAGCGAACGGTGCCGCGTGCCCTTCGCCGCCCTGATTCGCCAGCGCCCGGTGGGTTCCAGCGGGAGCGCACCGGGAGCGCCGCTCAGCGCGCTCCAGCCTCGACGGCGCCTCGCGCGCCGGCTGCCGCCGACTGCGCGTCCCGCACCCAGCGGTCGCACCACTCGAACATCTCCGCCACGGTGTGCAGCACCGACTCGCGCGCGCTGTAGCCGTGCGATTCGCCGGGAAGCACCACGAGCCGCGCCGTGCCGCCGTTGCCCTTGACCGCCGCGTACATGCGCTCCGACTGGATCGGGAACGTGCCCATGTTGTTGTCCTTCTCGCC
Source organism: Planctomycetota bacterium (assembly GCA_016714045.1). Classification (GTDB taxonomy): domain Bacteria; phylum Planctomycetota; class UBA1135; order UBA1135; genus JADJNY01. Next base: position 88,111 of record JADJNY010000010.1, read on the forward strand.
GTGGATCAGGAGCAAGGGCTCGTTCACCTTCTCCGCCGCGAGGAACGGCGACAGCTCGAGGTAGCTCTTCGGCGCCTCCCAGATCGTGCGTCGCTCGCTCTGGAACCCGAACGGCGTCAGCGTGCGGTTGTACGCGCCGCTGCGCGCGACGCCGGCCTTGAACAGATCGCAGTGCGCGAGCAGGTTGGCCGTCATGAACGCGCCGTAGCTGTGCCCGCCGACGGCGACCTTCTCGCGATCGGCGACGCCACGCTCGACGCAGTGGTCGATCGCCGCCTGCGACGCCGCGACGATCTGCCGGAGGAACGTGTCGTTCATGGTTTCGGGATCACCTACGACGGGCATCGACGCGTTGTCGAGCACCGCCCATCCGTGCAGCGCGAACAGGAGCTGCGACGCGCCGCGCACGCGCACGAAGCGGTAGGGGGAGCCGCTCACCTGGCCCGCCGTCGCCGCGTCGGTGAACTCGAGCGGGTAGGCCCACACGAAGAGCGGAAGGCGCGTGCCTTCCTTCCATTCCGGCGGCAGGTACAGCGTGCCCGACAAAGCGACGCCGTCGGCGCGCTGGTACTTGACGAGCTCCTGCTTCACGCCGCGCAGCGCGGGCTGCGGGTCGGTGAAAGCCGTCAGCGCGCGCGTCGTGTCCCGCCCGAGGTCGCGCAGCCGGAAGTTCGGCGTCTCGGTCGGCGTCTCGTAGGACGTCACGACGACGGGCTTCGTGCTCGCGCTCGATGCGTGGACCGCGATCAGCGACTCGTACGTCTTCGGCGCGCATTGCCACAGGCGCTCGCTCGTCTTCGTCCGCAGGTCGAAGCGGTCGAGGAACGGACGCTCGCCTTCCGCGGACGCGCCGCGGCCCGAGCGGTACACGACGTTGCCGTCGAGGCGCACGACGCGCTTGCCGCTCTCGTTCGGAATCGTGACCGGCGCGCCCGGATCGCCGTAGCGGTCGTTCGTGCTGCGGTCGTCGAGCACGAGCGGGTCCTTCGCCGGATCGAGCGCGTCGATGCACGTCGTCCTCGTCCAACGCCGGTCGCGATCGTATTCGGTGACGATCACGTGGTCGGGACGCGGCAGGAACTGCAACCCCTGCGCGCGCTTCCACAGCTGAACGAGCAGGCGCGCCTCCCCGACGAACGGCGCGGGCCAGATCATCCAGCGGTCGCGGAACTCCGCCTTCGTCTTCGGGTCGCCGCCGTCGAGCGCTTCGGCCCACACGAGCGTCGCCGGCGCGGCCGCGTGCCACTGGACGTTGCGCGGACCCGTGCGGACGCCTTCCTGCGGGATCGACTCGCCGAGCGGGACCTCGGCGACGAGTCTCTCGCGCTCGCCCTTCAGGTTCCATACTTCGATCGTCTGCGGGAAGAGGCCCGCGGGGAGCACGTACGAGAACGGCCGCTTCAGCGTCGTCACGAGCAGGTGGCGGTCGTCGGGCGAGAGTTCCACGTCGGCGAAGAGCGCGGGCTTCCGACGAGGTAGGGCTCGTCCTTGCGCGGGTCGACGATCGCGAGCTGGCTCGTCGCGAGGTGCCGGAAGAGCGCCTCGTCGGTGCGCGTCCGCGAGCAGGTCCTGGTACGTGCGCAGCGCGGTCTTCGTGCCGGCCGTCTCCTGGACGGACGGTCCGGCGGGACGCGCGCCGCGCTCCGGCGCGGGACCGCGGTCCTTCGGCACGAGGTTCACGAGCAGGCGCTCGCCGTCGCCCATCCACGCGAAGCCGCTGCCGAGGACGGCGTTGACGCCGCCGACGAGCTTGCGCGCGACGCCCGTGTTCGCGTCGGCGAACCACAGCTCGACCTCGTGCTCGCCCGCGAGCGTGAGCGCGAGCCGCGCGCCCTTGTGCGACCAGCGCGTGTCCAGAATGCGCGCGCGGGCGGGGAGCTCGATGCGCGTCTTCGCGCCGCTCGCGATGTCGAGCGCCTCGAGCCCCGTCGCGAACGAGAGCTGCTGCGTCGCATTCAACGCGGGATCGACGCGCATCCCCGCGAGCGGCACCCACGGCCGCACGACGTCCTCGATCGACGGCATCGCGGGCCGCTCGACGAAGAGCATCCACTCGCCGCGCGGGCTCGGGAGCGCCTGTGGCGTCGGCGGCGCGTCGAGGAGGTCGACGATCTCCTTCGGCGGCAGCTTGTAGCCGTCGGCGGGGAGGTTCCTCGCGGAGGGGAGCGAGAACGACGCGGGCAGGACGAGGGCGATCCAGGGGAGCAGCATGGGGTGGAGTTCCGGCTCGCGGGTTCGGGCGAGCGCGCGCAGTGTACCGGGGGGCGGTGCGCGCGCGCAGCGTCAGCGACGGCGGCTCGAGTCGAGCGCGGTCGGCGCGCCGAAGCTCGAGCGGGCCGCGCGCGCGGGCTCTGCTTCGTGCACGAGCCGCCCCTCGATGAACACGCGCTCGATCCGCGAGCGCGGGTCGAGCGGGTCGCCGCTGACGACGATCAAGTCCGCGTCCTTGCCGGCCTCGAGGCTCCCGACGCGCGCGTCGATGCCCGCGACCTTCGCGGGGACGATCGTCAACCCGCGCACGCCCTGCATCTCGCGGCCGTCGAAGCCGTAGCGCGTGCCCATCGACGCCTGCAGGAAGAGCTCGTCCTGCGGCACGACCGGCGCGTCCGTGTTGAAGCCGACGAGCTTCATCCCACGCCGCTGGTACTCGCCCGCGATGCCCGTGATGCGGCCGTCGTAGTCCATGCTGCGCCCGCCCGGCGCGTCGATCTCGCGTGGGCCGCAGATCGCCGCGACGCCGAGCTCGAGCGCTTCCTCCGTCGCGAGGTAGCCCTTCCACTCGCCGTGGTCGATGTAGACGTCGATGCCGAACTCGCGCCGGATGATCTGCAGCGTGTAGCTGACGAGCGCATAGATCTGCGTGTGCGTCGAGACCTGCGTGCGCTTCGCGAGCAGGTCGTCGAACACGTCGAAGCGGATGTCGCGCGCGTGCCCCGCTTCCTTCGCCGCGCGGCGCTTCGCGTAGCCCATCCCGCGCGCGAGCTCGGTGCGGATGTGGTAGTTCATCATCCCGCGGCCCATGCCGTAGCCCCAGCGCGTCGGGTTGTCGCCCTGCGCGATCTTGAGCGAGCCCGGATCGCGCACGCGCATCCCCTCGAAGGTCGGGAGCGCCGTCTTCAGCAGGATCCCCGCGCCGCCGATGTTCGTGCCGGAGCCCGGGATGTAGAGGATCGTGGTGACGCCCGCGGCGGCGGCGCGCTGGAGCTCCTCGTTCTCGGGCACGACGGTGGGGGAGACGCGCAGTCCCGTGTTGAGCTGCAGCACCATGTCGTTGATGTCGCCGCCGTTGCCGCCGACGTGGCTGTGCAGGTCGACGAAGCCCGGCGCGACCCAGTTCGGCCGCACGTCGAGCACGTCGAGGCCGGCCTCGGGAGCGAACTCGCGCGCCGCGACGACGCGCTCGATCTTGCCGTCCTTCACGACGACGATCGCGTCGTCGAGCGCCTGCGGCCCGTCGAGCGACGCGATCAGGGCCTTCGAGGCGTGGAGCGCGAACCGGGTCGAGGGCCCGGCGGGCGTGGCACCGCCCGGCGCGGCGGCGAGGAACGCGGCGAGGAGGAGCGCGGACATGGCGCGGGAGCGTAGCGCGAGTCACGCGACCGCGCTCCGCCCCCGAGCAAAATCCAGGTCGAACCGCGCGTTCAGCGCCGGTACACGCGCACGGTGCGATCGAGGAACGCCTCGCGCTCCTCGACGGGCTTCCAGTCGAGCTTCTCGCGCGCGATCCGCGCGGTGAACGGCGGGACGAGCGCGCGCGACTTCAAATCGCGCCAGCTCGGGAACTCGAGGCCGGCGCGGCGCCCGGCTTTCTTCACGATCCACTTGCCGATCTCCATCGCCTGCGACAGCCACAGAGCGCGCGGGTGGAAGTGCAGCGCGCGGCCCGTGACGCGGCCGAGCTCGTTCACGTACTCGACCGGCGTGATCGGCGGGCGCGCACAGAGATTGAGCGCCTCGCCGTGCAGGTCGGCCTTCGGGTACTCGACGATCTTCAGGAACGCGTCCGCGACGTCGTCGACCCACACGCCGGGGATCGGCGCGTCGCCGTGGCCCCAGCCGATGCAGTGGTTGTCGCGCGTCCAGAGACCGTAGCCCGAGTGCTGCATCGCCGTGCCCGCGCCGAGCACGATGCCCGGGCGCGTGATCACGAGCGGGAGGCCTTCCTTCCTGTGCAGCTCGAGCAGCGCTTGTTCCGCCGCGATCTTGCCGCGCGAGTAGATCGGACGCAGCTCGGGCCGCGGATCGGTCGCGGTCGAGTCGTCGATCGTGCCGCCCGCGACGTCGGGGCCCGTGTAGAGCGCCGCGACGGACGAGACGTACACGAAGCGCTTCACACCGTGCTCGATCGCCGCGCGCGCGACCGCGACGGTGCCCTGCACCATCGAGCGCTCGACCTTCTCCCACGTGTCGCCGCCGCCGGTGGCGAGCTGGATCACCGTGTGGGCGCCCTCGAGCGCCGCGTGCAGCGCCTTCGGGTCCTCGAGGCTGCCGCGCTGGAAGCGCAAGCGTCCTTCCTGCGCCGCCGCGACGATCTCGGGCGGCAGCGAGTGCGAGCGCCGCGCGACGATCGTCACCGGATGCCCAGAGTCGAGCAGCTTGTCGACCGTGCGCCGGCCGATGAAGCCCGTCGCGCCGAGCACGACGACCTCGCCGGGACGCGCGGGGCCGGGGGCGGGGAGCACGGGCTCCTTCGCACATTCGGCGGGCACGTTCGCGACGCTCGCCTCGCACCACTCGAGCACCTCGGTCGCCTCGCGACCGCCGTTCGACGGCCGTTCGTCGCGATCGAGGGCGCGGTGGAAGTCGCGGATCGAGTCGCGCATGCCGACGAAGAACGCGTCCTCGCGCTTCCCGAGGCCGAGCGTGAAACGCAGCCAGTTGACGAGCCCGCGCCGCCCGTCGCGCGCGAGGCTCTTCCCGCGGCGCGTGCTCGCGAGGTAGCTGTTCCAGAAGTCGAGGAAGACCGTCTTCTCCTCGCCGGTGAGCGTGTTGTGCTGCAGGTCCGCCTCGAGCGAGCCGTCCGAGCCGATCACCTGCACCGTGCTGCGCGTGAAGCCCTGGCCGAACGCGAGGTACACCTGCGCGGTGCCGCGCTCGCCGACGGCCGAGATCGACCAGCGGTCGACGAAGGTCTGGCCCGGGTGGAGCTCCTTCTGCGACAGGATCGTCGTCGTGGCGCTCTTCACGCGGCCGAGGAGCTGGTGCACCTGGCCGAGCGGGTGCACGGCCTGCTCGAAGACGATGTTGCGCGGCGCGCGGAACATCCAGTGCGAGTAGTCGAACGCGTCGAGCTGCGCGAGCGGCACGTTCCACGTCACCTGGACGTGCTCGACGCGGCCGATCTCGCCGCTCTGTAGCCGCGCGAGGAGGCGCGTCCACGCGGGGTGGAACACGTTGTTGTGGTTGACGCCGAGCGCCACGCCCTTTTTCGCGGCGAGCGCCTCGAGCTCCTTCGACTCCGCCGTCGACAGCACGAACGGCTTCTCGACGAACACGCCGACGCCCATCTCGAGCAGCTTGCGCGCGAGCTGCGCGTGCGTGTCGGGCGGCGTCAAGAGGTGCACGAGGTCGACGGAGAGATCCGCGAGCTCGTCCACGCTCGCGAGCACGCGCGGGACGCCGAAGCGCTGCGCGAGCGTCTGTGCGCGCGGCCCGTAGCTGTCGACGATCGCGACGACGTCGACGTTCCCGAGCGACTGGAGGATCGGGACGTGGTAGTCCGCGATGTAGCCCGCGCCGACGACCGCCACGCGCCGGCGTACGCCCGCGGAGCGGCGCTCCTGGCTCTGGTTCATCGGTTCGGGGCTCACTCGGGGCGGGGTGGGGGAGGACGAGCGCGACGCGCTCGCACGCTCGATCTCGCGAGCGCTCTTCTTGCCGGACATGCGGTCGACTTTCCAGTAGAGGGCGCCGGTAGGACGCCGGATGGAGAGTCCTTTGTCGGCCGCCAGCCCCACCTGAATGGAAGGCGGAGGGCGCTCGAGGCGCTTCGTCCTCGCCCCGGCCGAAGCCGCCGAGAATTCCGAGAAGGGCTCAGGCTCGCCCCGCGCCGGGCCGAAAGAGAGGCCATCTCCTCCTTCTTGGGGCCCGGCATCGGCACTTCGGTGGCGCTGTCGGGCCCTCTTTTCGTCTCGGGGTGGTCGCGCCGGGCGCGCGCGGGCTTGATGCTCGCCGCCCTCCCGCTATGCTCGACTTTTTGAAGACCACCGCGGCGAACTCCGAACCCCACCCGCCCGCGACGCGCCGCGACCGCCCGGTCGCCCCCCGCGCCGCCGAGGCGCTGCGCCGCCCTTCGAACGTGTCCGTGCCGCCGGGGTTCTCGGGCGGCCGGATTCGCGCGACCCCCGCTCGTCGCGCTCCCTCGCCATGAGTTCCCCTGCCTTCACCGAAGGTCTCACCTTCGACGACGTCCTGCTCGTCCCGCGCCATTCCGACGTCATGCCGCGCGACGTCAAGCTCACGACGCGCTTCTCGCGCAACGTCGCGCTGAACGTCCCGCTCACGTCCGCCGCGATGGACACGGTCACCGAGGAGAAGCTCGCGGTGGCACTCGCGCGCGAGGGCGGCCTCGGCGTGATCCACCGGAACCTCTCGATCGAGGCGCAGGTGCGCGAGGTCGACAAGGTGAAGCGCTCGGCGAACGGCGTGATCCTCGACCCCGTGACGCTCGAGCCGAAGGCGACGATCCGCGAGGCCCGCGAGATCATGGCGCGCTTCAACATCTCCGGCCTCCCGATCGTGGAAGGAAAGCGCGTCGTCGGCATCCTCACGCGCCGCGACTGCCGCTTCCAGACGAGCGACGACACGCCCGTCGGGCAGATCATGACGAAGGAGAACCTCGTCACGGCTCCGCCGGGGACGTCGCTCGACCAGGCGCGCAACCTGCTCTTCAAGCACAAGGTCGAGAAGCTCCTCATCGTCGACAAGGACATGCGCCTCGCGGGCCTGATCACGATGAAGGACGTGAACATGCTCGCGGCGTTCCCGAACTCCGCGACGGACGCGCGCGGCCGCTTGCGTGTCGCCGCGGCGATCGGCGTCAACGACTACGAGCGTGCGGAGGGCCTCGTGAAGGCCGGCGTCGACGTCCTCGTCGTCGACACGGCGCACGGGCACTCGAGCAACGTGATGAGCACGGTGAAGGAGCTCAAGAAGCGCTTTGCCGTCGACGTCGTCGCGGGCAACGTCGCGACGGCCGAGGGCGCCAAGGCGCTCGCCGACGCGGGCGCGGACGGCGTCAAGGTCGGCATCGGACCCGGCTCGATCTGCACGACGCGCATCGTCGCGGGGATCGGCGTGCCGCAGCTCACCGCCGTGATGGAGTGCGCCGCCGCGCTGCAGGGCACGAACGTCCCGGTGATCGCGGACGGCGGCATTCGCTTCTCCGGCGACATCGTGAAGGCGCTCGCCGCGGGCGCGTCGTGCGTCATGCTCGGCAGCCTCTTCGCGGGCCTCGAGGAGAGCCCGGGCGAGGTGATCCTCTACAAGGGCCGCTCGTTCAAGTCCGTGCGCGGCATGGGCTCGATCGGCGCGATGATGCAGGGCTCGAAGGAACGCTACCGCCAGGGCGAGGTCGCGACGGCGGACAAGCTCGTGCCCGAGGGCATCGAGGGCATGGTGCCGTACAAGGGCAAGCTCTCCGACTACGCGTACCAGCTCGTCGGCGGCGTGCGCGCGGGGCTCGGCTACTGCGGCGCGCGGACGGTGACGGAGCTGTGGGAGAAGCGCCAGTTCATCCGCATCACCGCGGCGGGCGTGAAGGAGTCGCACCCGCACGACGTGACGATCACCAAGGAATCGCCGAACTACTACCACGCGGAGTGAGGCGGACCGAGGCCCACCGATGACCACCGTGAGCAACGAACCGAAAGCCGTCCTGATCGTCGACCTCGGCACGCAGTACGCGCAGCTGATCGCGCGCCGCGTGCGCGAGGCCGCCGTGTACTGCGAGATCGCGCCGCCGTCCAAGGCGCTCGAGGCCGCCGCGCGCCTGAACCTCGCGGGCGTGATCCTCTCCGGCGGGCCCGCATCCGTGTACGCGGCGGACGCGCCCGACGTGCCGAAGAAGCTGCTCGAGCTCGGCGTGCCCGTGCTCGGCATCTGCTACGGGATGCAGTGGATGTGCCAGACGCTCGGCGGGCACGTGCAGGCCGCGGACAAGCGCGAGTTCGGGCGCACGTCGCTGCTCGTCACGCGCTCGCGCGCGCTGTTCGACGGCATCGAGGGCCGCACCGTCGTGTGGATGAGCCACGGCGACCAGGTCGAGCGCCTCCCCGCGGGCTTCGAGGTCTACGCGAGCTCCGACACGTGCCCGTTCGCTGCCGCGGGCGACGCCGCGCGCGGTTTCTTCGGCGTGCAGTTCCACCCCGAGGTCACGCACACGCTGCGCGGCTTCGAGGTCCTCCAGAACTTCCTCACCGAGGTGTGCCGCCTCGACGGCGACTGGAACCCCGAGTCGATCGTCGAGCGCGAGGTCGATAAGATCCGCCGCATCGTCGGCAAGGACGGCGAGGTCGTGCTCGGCCTCTCGGGCGGCGTCGACAGCTCGGTCGCGGCGCTCTTGATCCACAAGGCGATCGGCCCGCGTCTGCATTCGATCTTCGTCGACAACGGACTGCTGCGGAAGAACGAGCGCGACGTCGTCGAGGCCACGTTCAAAGAGCACTACCACCTCGACCTGACCGTCGTCGACGCGACGGACCGGTTCCTGACGAGCCTGCGCGGCGTCACCGACCCCGAGCAGAAGCGCAAGCTGATCGGCCGCGACTTCGTCGACGTGTTCAAGAAGGAGGCGCTGCGCTTCCAGCGCGCGCACTTCCTCGGCCAGGGCACGCTCTACCCCGACGTGATCGAGTCGGTCAACGTGCACGGCGGCAACACCGCGGTGATCAAGAGTCACCACAACGTCGGCGGCTTGCCGAAGGACCTGAACATGGGCCTCGTCGAGCCGCTGCGCGAGCTCTTCAAGGACGAGGTGCGCGCGATCGGACGCTACCTCGGGCTCGACGCGCGCATCGTGAACCGCCAGCCGTTCCCGGGGCCCGGCCTCGCGGTGCGGATCCTCGGCGAGGTGACGGCGGAGCGTTGCGCGCTCCTGCGCGAAGCGGACCACATCGTGACGAGCGAGATCGAAGCCGCGGGCAAGCACACCGAGCTGTGGCAGTACTTCGCGGTGCTGCTCCCGGTGAAGTCGGTCGGCGTGATGGGCGACGCGCGCACGTACGAGAGCTGCTGCGCCATCCGCGTCGTGTCGTCGACGGACGGGATGACGGCGGACTGGGCGCTGCTCGACCACGAGCTCCTGTCGCGCATCTCCAATCGCATCATCAACGAGGTGCGCGGCTTCAACCGCGTCGTGCTCGACATCTCGAGCAAGCCGCCGGCCACGATCGAGTGGGAGTGAGCACGCGGTTCGCGCGCTCCGCGTCCCCGCGGGCGAGGCGAGCGCGCACGCATCGCGCGCAGCGTCACTCCACGATCTCGACCGCGATCGCGACCGTCTCCGGGCCCGTGTCGGCCCCGTCGTACATCGAGAGGAAGACCTTCGCTTCGTCCGTCTTCGACGCGCGCAGCGCATCGGCCCACGCGGGCGGGATCGGCTGGTAGTAGAGCCGCGCGATCACCGTGAGCTTCCCGCTCGCGTCCTTCGGCAGCGCGATCGACGCGTGCACGACGTCGCCGCCTGGGCCGAAGTCCTGATCGCCGTCGACGCCGACGGGCCGCGTCTCGTCGGCGTGCGGGCCGTCCGCGCGCCAGCCGCGCGGAAGGAGGCGCGTGTCCTTCGCGAGCTTCGCCATGCGCGCGAGCGACGTCGTGCGCTTTCCGTCCGCGTCGTCCGCGAGCATCTCGTAGATCGGCACGTCCGTCGCGAGCGACACTTGGTCGACGTGGCGTTGCGCGAGCTCGTCCTCGAGCACCGCGATGCGGCCCTTCGCGTCGGGCGCGCCCGACGCGAACACCGTCGTCGAGCCGCTGCGCACTTCGAGCGCGAGCCACGCGCGGCGCGACGGGTAGCCCGACGGGAACTTGTGGCCCGTCTTGTTCGTGACCGCGACGTCGAACGCGAGGCGGCCCGCTTCGCGCGTCACGTGCGCGAGCTCGAGCGTCGCCGTCGCGTGCGCGAGCTGCGCGCGCGTCGCGGCCGCCATCGCTTCGAAGCTCGCCTTCGGCACGTCCGTGCCGAGCGCCGCGCCGTGCTTCGCGAACAGGTCGAGCAGGAGCGCGTTCCCGCCGACGAGCGCGTGTCCGCGGACCGGTGCGTGCGTCGTGATGTTGAAGTCGCGGCCGCCGGGGTTGTGTGCGATCTTCATCGGGCCCTGGTCGGGCATGTGGCACTCCTGGCACGTGCGCGACTCCGCCGTCTTGCCCGCCTCGTCGCTGTAGACGCTGTTCCTCCACTCCAAGTACGGCGCCTGCTCGAGGAACGCGTCCGCGTTCGGCGCGTGCGCCGTGTGGAGCGTGTGGCACGCGCCGCAGAGCGCGGAGGTCGACACGTGCGGACCGTGCGTCGGCGTGTAGCCCGTGTGCATGCGCATCGGGCCGGTCGCGGGCGACGCGTAGGGCCCGAAGATGCGCTTCTCGGGCCGGATGTCGAGGTGACCGGCGAAGCTCGCCGGCGTCCCGAGGTTCTCGGGCTGCGCCTGGTGACACACCGTGCACGTGACGCCGTCCGTCGCGAGCGGTTCGTGCGCGAGCTCCGCGACGCTCGCGAGCGTCGCGTTCGCGATCCGCGCGTCGTGGTGCGCGGCGGGCGCGTGGCAGCGTGTGGAGAGCTCCTCGATCGCCGCGCGCGCGGCGGGCGCCGCCTCGACCTCGCGCGCGACCTGCGCGCGCCAGTACGGATCGCGGAAGGACTGCGCCATCGGCGTCGCCTTCCACAAGCCGTGCGGCGATGCATCGCTGCCCGTCGCGGTCGTCAGCGCCGTCGCGCGCGGGCTCTGGCTGTGGCACAGCGCGCACCGCGCGGCGGCGAGGAACGCGCTCGGCGCGGGCTTCGCCTTCGCCGCGGCCGGACCGTCGGCGATCGGGGACGTGGGCGCGTCGGCGCGCGCCTCCGGCGTTGCGCCCGGAGCCGAGTTCGGAGTCGCACCCGGCGCGGGCGCTGATGCGGACGGCGCGGACTCGGGAGCGGCGCACTGGAGCGCGACGAGAGCCGCGAGCGCGAGGGACGCGCGGAGGGGGAGGGAGCGCATCCCAGGAAGCTACCGCGACCGCGGGCGCGAGCTCCATACGGGTTCCGCCCCCCGCGCGTGCGCGCTCGATCGCATACGCCCCTCGTCCCGCGCGTCCTACGCCCTGCGTCCTCGGCGGCCTTCATCCGCACTTGATCGCGTCCGGTTCTCCTCACGTCGCGCGTCGATCGGCCCCGCCCTCGACGCCCCAAGGAACCCGCACCATGCCCCGTCGCTTCACGCCCGAACGCGTCGACGAACTCATCGCGACGCTCGAAGCCCTGCACGCCGAAGCCCTGCGCGACGAGCACGCTCTCGCCGGCGAACTCGAGCTCGTCGCCCGCGCCCACCGCCCGAGCGCGCGCAACCTCGTCCACTACCTCGCGCTGCGCAACCACGACGTGCGCGCGCTGCAGTCGGACCTCTCGCGCCTCGGCCTCTCGTCACTCGGCCGAAGCGAAGCGCACGTGCTCGCGGCGATCGAGGCCGTGCTCGCCGCGCTGTACCGCATCGCGGGGCGCGCACCGGAGCCGCGGCCCGCGCTCCCGGTCGACTTCGACAGCGGTCCGGCCCTCCTCGCCGTTCATTCGACGGAGCTCTTCGGGCCGCCGCGCGGCACGCGGTCGACGCGCCTGCTCGTGACGCTGCCGAGCGAGGCGGCGCACGATCCGACGCTCGCGCGCGAGCTCCTCGCCGCGGGCATGGACCTCGCGCGCATCAACGGTTCCCACGACGGACCCGCCGAGTGGGAAGCGATGTGCGCGCACATCGCGGCGGCGCGCGACGAGCTGGGGCGCCCGTGCCGACTGCTCTTCGATCTCGGCGGGCCGAAGCTGCGCACCGCGGGCTTCGAGGCCGGACCGCGCGTCGTCCACGTCGGACCGGAGCGCGACGCGCGCGGGCTCGTGCTGCGTCCTGGTCGCGTGCTGCTCTGGCCCGCGGGAGCGGCACGGCCCCCGCTCGGGGGCGTCGACGCCTGCCTGCCGTTGTCGGGCGACGGCTTGTCGGCGCTGTCGGTCGGCGACGTGCTCGCGTTCACCGACACGCGCGAGAAGCCGCGCGAGCTGCGCATCACCCGCCCGTTCTCCGCCGGCTGGATCGCCGAATCGGAGCAGTCCGCCTGGATCGAGGAGGGCTGCGCGTTCGCTCTCGGCGGGGCCGCGCGAGGACGATGGCGGGTCGAGGGCCTGGAGCCCGTCGCGGACGGGCTCCACCTGTCCGTGGGTTCGCGCCTGTGGCTGGTGCCCGAGGGCGGTCCGCACGAGCGGGACGGGACGCCGTGCATCGCCTGCACGCTGCCCGAGGCGCTCGCCGACGTGCGCGCGGGGAGCGCATCTTCTTCGACGACGGGAAGCTCGGCGGCATCGTCCGATCGATCGAGCCGGACGGCCTCGCCATCGAGATCACGAGCGCGCGCCCCGGCGGCGCCGTGCTGCGCGCCGACAAGGGCATCAACCTGCCCGACACGAAACTGTCGATCGCCGGGCGGACGGACAAGGACCGCGCGGACCTCGACGTGATCGCGAGCCGTGCGGACCTCGTGGGGCTCTCGTTCGTGCGCAGCGCGGACGACGTGCTCGAGCTCGAGCGCGAGCTCGATCGTCGCGGCGCGTCCTCGGCCGGCATCCTGGTCAAGGTCGAGACGCGCCAGGCCTTCGACTACTTGCCGAGCATCCTGCTCGCGGGTCTGCGCTCGCCGCCCTTCGGCGTGATGGTCGCGCGCGGCGACCTCGCGGTCGAGGTCGGCTTCGAGCGGCTCGCCGAGGTGCAGGAGGAGATCCTGTGGCTCTGCGAAGCGGCGCACGTGCCGGTCGTGTGGGCGACGCAGGTGCTCGACAGCCTGACGCGCAAGGGTCAACCGTCACGCGCCGAGGTGAGCGACGCGGCGATGGGCGGGCGCGCGGAGTGCGTGATGCTGAACAAGGGGCCGCACGCGGCGCTCGCGCTGCGCTTCCTCGACGACGTGCTCGGCCGCATGCAGCAGCACCAGACGAAGAAGCGCGCGCTCCTGCGGCGGCTGTCGGTCAGCGGCGTCGAGCGCATGCGGCACGCGGGGGCGCACACGCAGCATCCGTGAGCTCGCTTTCGCGCCGCGCGCTCCGCCGCGCGCGGCTCACTCGATCGCGAGCACGACCTCGAGCGTCGCGCCTTCGACGAGCTCGATTTCGCGCTCGACCGAGCGGCCGCTCGTCAAGCGGGCGACGAGCGTGAAGCGGCCCGCGGGGAGGAGCTCGGAGACTTGCGTCGTGCCGACCGTGAGCGCCGGGCGCACGTGCGTGCCCGCGGCGGACGTCGTGCCGAGCTCGTAGCGGAAGTCGGCGGGGAGCGGCGCGCGACCGGGGCGGCAGAGCTCGAGCGTCGCGCGGTGCGTGAAGAAGTCGAGGTTCCACTCGCCCTGATCGCCGAAGCGCGCGAGGAACGCCGCGCGCTCGCGCTCGCCGATCGCGGCGTGCACGGTGAGCTTCAACCGCGCGCCGCCGGGGACGCGCGCCTCGACGCGCGTCGCGCGCCCGGGCTCGACCGTCACGAGCTCCTCGACGCGGCCGGCGGCGCGTTCGCTCTCCAACGTGCCGTGATAGCCGACGGACGCCGCCCCCTCGACGACCACGCGGTACCGACCAGCGGGGAGCTCGAACGTCGCTGGGGGAGACGCGCCCCACGCGAACGCTTCCTGCGCGAGGAGCTCGACGCCGGTCGCCGCGTCCTCGATCCGCACCGCGAGCGCGTCCGAGCGCGCGCCGCTCGCGAGCGCCGCGTCGACGAGCAGCGTCCCATTCGCCGGCGGCGTCGTGCACGCGAGCTCGACCTCGGTCCACTCGTCCGGGCGCACGAGGACGACGCGCGGCTCCCACGCCGCGTCGCGCGCCAAGAGGCCGACGACGTAGCGCCCGGGCTCGAGCCGTTCGAACGCGACGACGCCGGCGCGCTCCTGGGAACCCGCCATCACGGGCGAGACGTCGATCGCGCGCTCCTCCGGCGCGCGCTCGACGACGAGGCGCGCGCCGCTCGGCCAGGTCCGCCGCGCTTCGCTCCACGCGCTCTTCGCGAACTCGAGCCCGCCCGGCTCCGTCGCGCGCCCCTCGCCCGTCGCGCGCACGCGCAAGCTCCCGAAGCGCGGGGCTTCCCGGGGCGCCGCCGCGGGCGCGCGCGTCGACGCGGGGGGCGCCTCGAGCTGGCTCCGGGCGGCGAGCTCCGGCGCGAGGAAGGCGGCGGCCGCCGCCGCGAGGAACGCGAGCACGCAGGCGCCGCTCTGGGCGAGCGCGGCGGCGGGGAGGCGAGTGTTCGACATGGGTTCGAGCTCGAAGTCGGGTCCGTGGCGGGAAACGCGCGGCGGAGGGCGAGCATAGAGCGACCTGGAGTTTTCTGCGAAGTTCGTCCGGCGCGTGCTTTCGCCCCCTTCGCGGTATCCTCCCGCCTCCCTCCGACCCCGAACGGACCCACCCGATGCTCACGACCTGGACCCGCCCGGCTTTTCTCTGCGCCCCGCTCCTCCTCGCGCTCGCACCCGTCTCCGACGAGCTCGCCTTCCACCCGAAGGCCGACGAGAAGGTCGAGCGCACGCTCGCGATCGAACTCGAGGTCGGCCTCGACGACGCCTCGCTCTCCGTCAACGGTCAGGAGATCGGCACCGAGGGCCTCGAAGGCCTGGACCAGCTCCACGCGCTCGTCCACGTCGGGATGACGACCACGGACACCTACGTGAAGTCGGCCGACGGGAAGCCGTTCGAGCTCCTGCGCGCCTTCGACGCGCTCTCCATGAAGACGGAGACGGGGGACGAGTCGAAGGACGACACGGACGTCGATGCCTTCGAGGGCAAGACCGCGCGCTTCCTCTGGGACAAGGAGAAGAAGGACTACGCCAAGTCGTGGACCGAGATCGGGCCCGACGAGAAGGCGCTTCGAGGGGCTCCACCCCGACATGGACGTCGCGTGCCTCTTGCCCTCGGGCAAGGTGAAGGAGGGCGACACGTGGGAAGTGAAGGGTGAGGAGCTGGTCGGCCTCTTCTTCCCGGGCGGCCTCTTCCCCTCGAAGGACGACGAGTCGGAGGCGTCGGGCGGCCTCGCGGCGGAGAAGCTCCTCGCCGAGCTCGAGGAGAAGATGAAGTCGTTCACCGTGACGTGCACCTACAAGGGCGCGCGCGAAGAGGGGAAGGACCAGCTCGGTGAGATCGCGTTCCAGTTCGACGGCGGCGTCGACCTCGACCTCGGCGAGCTGATCGCCGATGCGATCTCGGAAGGCGGCGGCGAGGACGTGCCCGACTTCGAGATGAAGACCGCGATGAAGATGAAGGGCGAGGGCATGCTGCACTGGCTCCTCGGCGCGGGCCGGCTCCACGCGATGAAGATGACCTCGGAGATCGGCCTCACGATCGAGGCGAGCGCGTCGATGGAGCAGGAGGGGCAGTCGCTCGACCTCGAGGCGCGCTTCTCCGCGAGCGGCACGGGCGAGTGGGAGATGACGGTGAAGTGAGCGCGGTCGTTCCTGGAACGAGCGAAGCTCCCCGCCTTGCGCGGGGAGCTTCGTTTCGGGGGCGAGTGAGGGTGCGCGGGGGGAGCGGGGCCGATCGAGCGCCGTCGCTCACGCGCCCTGCACGAGGCGCAGCAGGATCTCCTTCACGCGTTCGGGGTTCGCGGTGCCCTTCGAGGCCTTCATGACGGGGCCGAGCAGCGCGTTCAACGCCTGCGTCTTCCCCGCCTTCACGTCGGCGACGATCTTCTCCTTGCCGACGAGCGCTTCCTTGCACCACGCCTCGAGCTGGCCTTCGTCCTGCACCTGTTCGAGCCCCAGCGTCTTCACGAGCTCCTTCGGCCGGCCGCCGTCCTTCATGAGCACCCGGAGCACCTTGCGCGCCCCCGCGACGTTCACGGCACCTTCGTCGACGAGGCGGATCAGCTCCGCGAGGTCGTTCGGCTTCATCGCCATCGCGTCGACGTTCGGGACGCCGAGCGTCGCGTCCGCAAACTCGCGCGCGAGGTCGTTCGCGATCCAGTTCGCCGCGTCCTTGGGCTTCTGCGAGAGCCGCGCGACGACCTCGAAGAAGTCGGCGAGCGCGCGCGAAGCCGTCAGCACGCCCGCGTCGTAGGCGGAGAGGCCGAGCTCCTTCTGGTAGCGCTCGCGGCGCGCGTGCGGGAGCTCGGGGATGCACCCGCGGAGGCGTTCGATCTCGACCTTCGAGATCGTCACCGGCGGCAGGTCGGGTTCGGCGAAGTAGCGGTAGTCGTGCGCGCTCTCCTTCGAGCGCATCGTGCGCGTGACGTTCCGCGCGGGATCCCACAGGCGCGTCTCCTGCACGGGGAAGAGCTTGGGATCGCCGGACTCGTACGCCTCGATCTGGCGCCACGCCTCGTGCTCGATCGCGGCCTCGACGAACCGGAACGAGTTCAGGTTCTTGATCTCGACCTTCGTGCGCCAGGGCTCGCCCTCGGGCCGCATCGAGATGTTGACGTCGCAGCGCAGCTCGCCCTTCTCCATGTCGCAGTCGCTGACGCCGACGTATTGGAGGATCGCCTTGAGCGTCGTCAGGTACTCGACCGCCTCCGCGGCCGTGGTCACGTCCGCCTCGGTGACGGACTCGATCAGCGGGACGCCCGCGCGGTTCAGGTCGACGAGCGTCGTGCTGCCGCGGTCGTGGATCGCCTTGCCGGCGTCCTCTTCCATGTGGATGCGCGTGAGGCGGATGAAGCGGCCGTTCGAGAGCTGGATCCCGCCGCCCGTGCAGTACGGCTCGTCGTACTGGCTGATCTGGTAGCCCTTGGGCAGGTCGCAGTAGAAGTAGTTCTTGCGGTCGAACTTGCTCTTCGTCCGCACCTCGCAGCCGAGCGCCAACGCGGCGCGCACCGCGAGTTCGAGCGCTTCGCGGTTCAGGACGGGCAGCGTGCCCGGCTGCGCCGTGCACACGGCGCACGTCAGCGAGTTCGGCGGCGAGCCGAACTGGACCTCGCAGCCGCAGAAGAGCTTGGTGCGCGTGCCGAGCTGGCAGTGCACCTCGAGGCCGATCACGGGCACCCAGCGGACGCCCGTCTTCTTCGAGACGTAACCGGGTGTTGCGCTCACGCGGCACCTCCCTTCGCGGTCGAGACGTGGTGCGGCGGTCGCGCGCGGGCGAAGTCCGTCGCGCTCTCGAACGCGCGCGCGACGCGCAGGACGCGCGCATCGGCGCGCGCGCGCCCGACGAGCTGCAGGCCGATCGGCAGGCGTTTCCCGCCCTCGTCGACGAAGCCGCATGGAACACTGATCGCGGGCAGGCCCGCGAGGCTGACCGGCACGGTGAGCACGTCCGCGAGGTACATCGCCACGGGATCGTCCTTCTTCTCGCCGAGGCGGAACGCCGCGGTGGGCGACGTCGGGCCCGCGAGCACGTCGACGTGCTCGAACGCCTGCTCGAAGTCGCGCCGCAGGAGCGAGCGCACCTTGAGCGCGCGCCCGTACCACGCGTCGTAGTAGCCGGCGGACAGCACGTACGTGCCGAGCAGGATGCGCCGCTTGACCTCGGGCCCGAAGCCTGCGTCGCGGGTCGCGCCGTACATGCTCGCGAGCGAGCCGGAGCCGTCCTTGCGCACGCCGTAGCGCACGCCGTCGAAGCGCGCGAGGTTGCTCGACGCCTCCGCCGTCGCGACGACGTAGTACGTGGGGATCGCGTAGTCCGTGTGGGGAGCGAGACGGGCACGAGCTCGGCGCCGAGCGCGCGCAGGGTCTCGAGCGCGCGCTCGCACGCGGCGCGCACCGGTCCCGCGAGCGTCGCGGGGAAGTGCTCCTTCGGCACGCCGACGCGCAGGCCGTCGAGGCGCTTCGCGTCGTTCGCGCGCTCCGCTTCGAACGGCGGCGCGTCGAAGCACGTCGAGTCCATCGGATCGGCGCCCGAGATCACGCTCGTCACGAGCTCGAGGTCGCGCACGCTGCGCGCGAACGGGCTCACCTGGTCGAGCGACGATCCGAACGCGATCAGGCCGAAGCGCGAGACGGTCCCGTACGTCGGCTTGAAGCCGAACACGTTGCACAAGGCGGCGGGTTGACGCACGGAGCCGCCCGTGTCGGAGCCGAGCGCGATCGGCACGATCCCGCTCGCGACGGCGACCGCGCTGCCCGACGACGAGCCGCCCGGCGTGCGCGTCTCGTCCCACGGGTTTCGCGTGGGGCCGAACGCGCTGTTCTCCGACGAGCTCCCCATCGCGAACTCGTCCATGTTCGCCATGCCGATCACGATGGCACCCGCGTCGAGCAGGCGCTGCACGAAGGTCGCGGTGTACGGCGGCGCGTAGCCCGCGAGGATCTTGCTCGCGCAGTTCGTCTCGACGCCGGCGAGGCACATGTTCGCCTTGAGCACGACCGGCACGCCGAAGAGCGGCCCCGGCTCGGCGCCGCCCTCGAGCGCGCGGTCGAGCTCCCTCGCGCGCGCGCGCGCCGCGTCGCGCTGCACGCGGAGCAGGATGCCGAGCCGCCGGTCGAGCGCGTCGACGCCCGCGAGCGCTTCGTCGACCGTCGCGAGCACCGTGCGCTCGCGCCGCACGATGGCCGCGCGCAGCGCCGTCGCGTCGAGCTCCGCGTACGCGCTCATTCCTCGCCTCCGACCGTCTTCGGGACCGAGTAGAAGTCGCCGTCGCGCTCCGGCGCGCACGCGAGCAGGCGGTCGGCGCCCGGCGAGGGCCGGGGGACGTCGGGACGCGTCACGTCCGCGAGCGGCGCAGCGCCCGTCATCGGCTCCACGCCCGTGACGTCGAGGCGCGCGAGCACCTGGAAGTGCTCCAGCGTGCGCGCGAACTTGGCCGCGGCGTCCTCCACCTCGTGCTCCTCGAGCGCGAGCCGCGCGAGCGCGGCGACGCGCCGCACCGTGTCGAGGTCGGTTCCCTGGTCGTGATCGTGCATGCGTTCCTCGGTCCTGGCGTCGCGCGGCGCGAGTGCCCGGCCGCGTCGAACGCGGCGGGATTCTACGCACGCGCTGGACGCGATCCACCAGGGAAGCGCGCGCGGCGGCCGGAGATCGGGCGGTTCGCGCGGCGACGGAGCGCGCGCGGCGGGGGATCCGCGGAGGCGCGCTCCGTCGAGGGCGGCTCGCGGAAGGGCGACGTGCAGAGGGCGACTCGCAGAGAACGGCGCGCGGAGGGCGGCGACGGACGTCCGCGCTCCGCGGCCGAGGGCGTCGCCGCGTTCGTGCGCGCTCGAGGCGCTTGCTCCGACTCGCGGGCGCGCCTACCGTGAGCGCGATGGACCCTTGGAGCGCGGACGTGGAGCTCGCGTCGGCGACCGACTGGCACAGCGTCGGCCTCGTGCTCGCGGGGCTCGGTGCGTTCCTGATCGGGATCGCGGTCCTCGCGCGCGGGCATCGCGGCCTCGTCAGCGAGCTGCTCGGCGCGCGCGCGCGCGGGCTCGTGCGGCTGCGGGAGGTGCTCTTCCAGCGCGCGCTGCTCGTCGTCGGCTTCCTGTGGCTCGCGGCCGGGTTCGCGTTCGAGCTCGCCGGACACCTCCATCCCGTCGCGACGCCGTCGTTCCCCGTAGCGTGGGCGGGCGCGATCCTCGTCGCGACGCTCGCCCTGCTCGGCCTCGCGTGGGCGTGGGCGCTGCGCGCCGCGCGCGCGGCGGTCCGCCAGCACCTCCAGCGCGCGCCGCGCGACCTCGCGGCGGACATGGGGCTCGCGCGCGAGCTCGGCGAGCTCTTCGGCGTCGAGTCGCGGCCCGACGACACCGTGGAGACGTACGTCGAGCGCGTCGAGCGCGCCGCCGGGCTCCCCGAGCGGCCGCGCGGCGCGGGGCGCCCGCAGACGGCCTTCGACTTCGGCGACGACGACTGAACGCGCCCGCAGACGGCCTTCGACTTCGGCGACGACGACGGGGGCCGCGCGCAGGACGCGCGAGCCGCGCGTTTCCCCGCTTCCGGCGCCGGCGCGCGCCGCGCGCTCCGAGTTCGCGGCGGATTTCCGGTGCCCGTCCGCGCGGCGCGGCGTCCTCGCGACGTGCTCCACCTCGAGCCTGCGCCGATCGACGCCCGCGCCGAAGCTCCGCCGGACCGGTGGACGTGGCTCGCGGCGGACGCGCTCTTCCCCGCGCGCTGCGCGCTCTGCGGCGCGGACGACGCGGACGCGGGCGTCGGCTGCGCGGAGCACGCGCTCCACGGCGTGCTTCCCGGCCCGCGCTGCGGACGGTGCGCGCGCGCGCTGCCGCCGAGCCTCCCCGACGCGGACCTGTGCCGCGTCTGCCGCGCCGAGCCGCCCGCGTTCGAGCGCGTCGTCGTGCTGTCGGACTACGGCGCCGATCGGGCGCTGCGCGCGTGGATCCTGGCCTTCAAGCACGGCGGGCGGCGCGACCTCGCGTCCGTGCTCGGCGCGCTGCTCGCCGCGCGGCTCGTCGAGGAGCGGAGCGCGCGGCCGACCGGACGGCGCGGGCTCCTCGTGCCCGTGCCGCTCCATCCCAGGCGGCGCTTCGAGCGCGGTTACGACCAGGCGCGCCTGCTCGCGGAGGCCGCGGGCGGCGCGGCGGAGGTCCCCGTGCGCCGCGCGCTGCGACGCGTGCGTTCGACGCCGATCCAGGGCGCGCCGCTCTCGCCGCCGCGCGCGGAGAACGTGCGGCGCGCCTTTGCGCCGGCGCGCGGAGCGTGCGCGCCGCCGGGGAAGCGGAGCACGTGGTTCGCGCGGGTGGTCGCGACGGTCGCGACGCGGTGCTCGGGCGCGCGCGGCGTCGCGGGGAGCGAGGTCTGGCTCGTCGACGACGTGGTGACGTCGGGCGCGACGGCGAACGCGTGCGCGGCCGTGCTGCTCGGGCTCGGGGCGGCGTCGGTGGGCGTGCTCGCGCTGGCGCGCGCGCGCGGCGCGCGGGAGCGCGAGGTGCGGGCGGGGGAGGCGCCGGAGCCCGAGCCTCACGAATCGGGCGCACACGAGCCGGGCGCACACGACCCGGACGCGCACGAGCCGAGCGCACGCGAGCCGGACGCACGCGAGCCGGACGCACGCGAGCCGGACGCACACGAGCCGAGCACTCACGCGCGGGAGCGCGAGGGGCGCGTGGAGGATGCGCGCGCGGAGGACGTGCTCGATGCCGATGCGCAGGTGCGGGACGCGCTCGGGCGAGGTTGACGGCGGTGGAACGCGGTCGACGGGAGCCGCGCCGCTTCGACGCGGTCGATCGGTGCGCGTCCTCCGGCCTTCAGGGCATCGAGATCACGGTCGTCTCGCCCGCGCGGACCTCGATCGAGCGTTGCACGGGCTGCCCGAGGGCCTTCGACGTGTAGCGCGCGCCCTCCGGCGAGCTCGCGGGCGCCAGCTCCTGCGCGGAGACGAAGAGCTCGTAGGTCCCGGCCGCGAGCTGGCCGAGCTCGACGCGGCGCGACGTCCAGCGCAGCTCGGAGAACCGCGCGAACGGCGAGCCCGCGGTCGGCACCTGCACGTTCGTCGAGGTGCCGGCCGGCGCGTCGGGTGAACGGAGGCGCACGTGGATCACGCCCGCCTCGGGCACCGCGAAGTCCGCCGGGAACTCGAGCACGAGCTCACCCGCCGCGATCGAGAGCGTCTCCTCGAACGTCGCGCCCGCCGGCAAGACGCGCTCCTCGGCGGAGCGCGCGAGCTCGATCCCGCTCGGCGCGACCGCGACGAAGCGGCCGCGCGTCCCGCCGCCGAGCTGGCCGCGCGCGAGGCCGTGTTCGTCCGTCACGAGCGGGCGGTCGACGTGCCCGACTTCGGCGACGAAGTCCCAACGCACGCGCACTCCGGGCGCGGGGCGTCCGTCGCGCAGCACGCGTACGAGCACGTCGCACGGCGCGGAGCCCGCGAGGTCGATCACGACCTCCGCCGAACCGCTCGCGGCGAGCACGACCTCGCGCACGACGTCCGCGGGGACGAACGGCGCGCCCGCGCCCAGGGTCAGCGAGTACGCCCCGCCCGGGAGCCCGCCGAACGCGAACGCGCCGTCCGCGGTCGTGATCTCGAACTCGCGGCCGAAGTCCATGGCGCCCTTCTCCACGAGGCGCAGGTCGAGCCCGACGGGCGTCGACCCCGCTGGAACGAGCACGCGTCCCGTGACGCGCGCTTCGGCGGCGAGCTCGATCACGCCGAGGTCCTGCGGCGCGCCCGCGACGACGCGGAGCCCGCCGACGACGCGCCGCGCGGCCTTCGCGCCGTCGATCGTCAGCCGGTACGTGCCGGGAGCCAGGTCGTCGACGCGGAACGCGCCGTCCGCGCTCGCCGCGAGGATCTGCTTGCGGCCCGCGAGCTCGCCCAGGTCGTGCCCGAGGTTCGCGTCGAGCCACGGGTCCTCCGAGGGCGGCTTCGTGGGGTCGAGCTGGACCGTGTCGCGATCGAGGCGCAGGCTCGCGCTCGCGAGCGGCGCGCCGGCGAGCACGATGCGCCCGGTGAGTGCGCCGCCGCGCGCGAGGCGCAACGTCTGCACGGGAAGGGCCCCCGCCGATCCGTTGGCGCTCGGCTCGGCGGCGCTCGGCTCGGCCGCGGGCGCGACCGTGATCTGGAGCGGCGCGTAGCCCGGCGCGAGCACGCCGACCTCCTGCTTCCCCGCGCGCGCGGGGAGCTCGACTTCGCCGCGCGCGTGCTCCGTCGGCGCCGGCACGCGCTCGAAGCGGTTCCAGGAACGCCCGCCCTCGGGCACGTCCTCGAGCGCGAGCGCGAAGGTGGTCACGGGCTCCGACGTCGCGTCGTCGACGACGCGGAAGCGCACACGGTCGACGCGCTTCAGCACGATGCGCACGTCGAGCGTGCCCGGCGGAAACGTGGTCTCCGGCGCGCGGTGTCCGCCCCACGGCTCGAAGCCCTGCGCGTTCTCGATGCCGAGGGCGTAGGGCTCGTCCTGCGGCAGATGGATCACGAAGCTCCCGTCGTCGCGCGTCGTGCCGCCGGCGCCCTGGCCCGAGCGCGAGGGCCAGCCCCACACGCGCACCTTCGCGACCGGCGCGCCGGCCTCGTCGACGACGAGCCCCGCGATCGACGGCGCGCGCTCGAGGCGGAAGTCGACGCCGTCCGTCGTACGGTTCTGCGGGACCTCGACGCGCTCCACCTTCCCGGTCAGCCAGCCCTCGGCGAGCGCCGCGATCGTCCACGCGCCGGGCGGCAGGTGGCCGAGCTCGAAGCGCCCGTCCGCCTCCGTGAACGTCACGACGCCGCGCCCGCCGGGGAAGTGACCTTCGAGCCGCACCTGCGCCTTCGCGATCGGCGCGCCGTCCGCGGCGACGACGCGCCGCGCGCGGCGCCCGTGATCGCGAGCGCGAGGTCGCCGAGGTCGTTGTCGCCCGCGACGAGGCGCGGTTGGTTGCGGCCGCCCGCGGGGCCGAAGTCGCGGCCCGCCAGGCCGAGGTACGCGGTCGCTTCGACGGAGAGCGAGACCCAGTCGGAGGTCGGCACGGGGCCGGCGAGCGTGAAACGCCCCGCGGCATCGCTCGTCGCGGAGAGCGTCTCGATTGCGTACCCGCGAACCGTCTCGACGGGGAGCTTCCGGCCCGGCGCCCACGCGCCGCCGACGGAGTGGAGCCGGATGCGCGCGCCGGCGACGGGCGCGCTGCGCTCGTCGACGACGCGGCCGCGCGCCGTGAAGCTCGGCCCCTCTTCGTTCGGCGCGAGCGTGCGCTCGGGTGCGGGCTCCGCGCGCTCGCTGGCCTGAGCCGACGGCGCCGTCGCGAGCGCGCTCGCGTCCGTCGCGGGCTCCGTCGCGCTCGACGCGGCGGTCGTCGGCGCGCCGGGCGTGCCTCCGGCGTCGGGCGCGGGCTCCGTCCGCAGGCTGAAGTAGAGGAGGACGGCGAGCGCCGCGAGGAGGAGCGTGACGAGCAGGAGGTTGCGCATGGGAGGCTCTCGATCGAGCGCGTCGGAACCCGCGAGTCCGGTCGGGGTTCCGCGCGCGCTGGTGCGAGGCTGGGAGCCTTGTCGCGAGCGCGGGCGCGCTGCGCCTTCGACTCGCGCCGCTATGCTACGCACGCGGCGCGGACCGCGCTCGCCACGACCGGCTCGAACCCCGACGAGGTGCTCCGCTCGCCCGGATTCGACGCGCCCGCGACGCCGCCCCTCTTCCGCACGAACCGCCACGATGACGACCCTCTACATCGAACCGTTCTCCGGGCTCGCGGGGGACATGTTCCTCGCGGCGCTGCTCGACCTCGGGGACGAGCGCTTTCAGGTCGCGGACCTCGAAGCGCTCGCGCGGGCGCTGGTGCCGGGCGAGTGCACGCTCTCCGTCACGACGGCGTGGCGTGGCAACCTGTCGGGCAAGCTGCTCGACGTGCGCACGGACGAGAGCACGAAGGCGCCGCACCGTCACCTCTCCGACCTGCTCGCGCTGCTCGATCGCGCGCCGCGGGAGCTCCTCCCCGAGCGCGCGAAGCAGCGCGCCGGACGCGTCTTCCGCCGCATCGCCGAAGCCGAGGGGCGCGTGCACGGCTGCGCGCCCGAGGAGATCCACTTCCACGAGGTCGGCGCGGTGGACACGCTGATCGACGTCGCGGGGGCGATGTGCGCGCTCGAGCGACTCGGCGTGACGCGCGTCCTCGCGCACGCGCCCGTGACGGGCACGGGCACGGTGAAGTGCGCACACGGCGAGATGCCGGTGCCCGCGCCGGCGGTGGCGGAGCTCCTGCGCGGGCGCGCGCTCGACGTCAGCGGTGGCGGGGGAGAACGGCTGACGCCGACCGGCGCCGCGCTGCTCGCGGAGCTCGTCGAGCGCTTCGAACACCCCGGGCCGTTCGCCGCGACGAAGATCGGCTACGGCGCGGGTCACAAGGACCCGAAGGTCGGCCCGCCGAACCTCGTGCGCGTGCAGCTCGGCGAGCTCGCGCCGCGCGCGGCGGCGAGCGTCGCGGGCACGACGAGCGCATCGACTCCGTCGAACGGCACCCGCGCCGAGGCGTGGCTCTGCGAGGTCAACCTCGACGACATGACGGGCGAGGAGCTCGCGCACGCCGCGCGCGCGGTGCGCGAACGCGGCGCGCTCGACGTGTGGACGACGAGCGTGCTCATGAAGAAGGAGCGGCCCGGCGTCGTGCTCTCCGCGCTCTGTCGCTCGGACACGCGCGAGGCGATCGAAGCGGCGCTGTTCGAGCACACGAGCACCCTGGGGATGCGCTGGACGCGCGTCGAGCGCACGGAGTGCGGCCGGCGGACGATCGAGGTCGCGCTCGACGGCCACGCGCTGCGCGTGAAAGTGCGCGAGCGACCGTGCTACGAGGGCGCGAGCGCGCTCGGCGAGCGCGACCTGTCGCCCGAGCACGACGACGTCGCGCGCATCGCATCGGCGACGGGGCTCTCGCTGCGCGAGGTCGAGCGCCGCGCGATCGCGCAGGCGCTGCGCGGGCTGGCTTGAGCGCGGCGCGGGGATGGAGCACGACTCCGAGCTCTTCGCCGCGCGCTGGGCGCTCGGACTCGCCTGCAGGGACGAACTCGTCGCGCGCGCCGAGGCCGCGCGGAACGCCGGGTGCTCCGGGCCCGCGCTCGCGGAGCTCGGCGCGTTGCGCGATCCCCCTCGGTGCGACGTGCGCGAGCTCGTCGATCGGGCGCTCGACGAGCTCGTCGCGCTTCGTCCGAGCGCGGCGGACGCGTGTCTCCACGTCGCGCGTGCGCACGCCCGAGCGATCGTCTCGGGCGAGGTCGAGGCGGTCGAGGGGGCGCGGAGGATCGTCCACGAAGTTTGGGACCAGGCGAGAGAGCTCGACGATCGCGGACTCGCTCCGTTCGTCTACTGGGAGGACGAGTGGTACGACGCCGACTCGCCGGAGCGCGTGGCGTTCTGCGAAGCGGCGATCGTCGAGGCCGCAAAGGACCTGCTCGCAGCGCCTCCTTCGTCGTCCCGTTCTTGATAGGGCGGACATCGTGACCGGCGGCCACGGCCCGGCCTGGGGGGCCGATCCGGAGCGACGTTCGCGACCGTGTGCATTCCGACCGCGCGAGGCGTTCGTAATCGGGCCCTCCTCGCTGCGAGACCGAGCTCACGTACAGCCACCGATTCCCGCTGACTGCGACCGAGCGCGCTCGCGACCCGATCGGGCGCCCGACTCGGCGCGCTGCGGCCTCCGGATCGACGCCCTCCGCGGTCGAAGCTAGCTTGGACGCCGTGCGGTCCTCCCGACTCTTCCCCGTGTTCGTGCTGACGCTCGCCGCGGCGTTCCACGCGCTCCGGCACCCTGCTTCGGCGTCGCAGGCCGTCGTGTCGGCCTTGCAACTCGACGAGGTCCCCGCGGAGGCGCGCGTTTGGCAGGGGCCGTCGCCCGAGCCGGAGGATGCGAACACGGCGGTTCCGTCGACGTCAGCGGCGGACGGCGCGCCGAGCGCGCACGAGGTCGATCCGCGCGCGGTCCGCGCGCGCACGACCTGGGCGACGGAGGCCTCGCTCGCCGCGCTCTTCCGCGGCGATCCGCTGTCCGCGCGCGCGCGGCTCGAACGCTCGCCCGAGCGTCCCGAGCCCGTCCTCGTCGCGCGCGTCGACCGCGTCGAGCCGCTGCGTCCCGAGGTGCGGATCGAGATCGCGCGGGAGCCGTGGGACCGTCACGAGAGCGAAGTGTGGGGCGCGCTCCTCGTCTCCGCGCTCGCCGTCGTCGCGTCGCTCGTGCAGATCGGGATCTGGTGACGCCGCGCCGTGCGCCTCACCGCGGCCGCGCGAGCATGCGCTCGTAGAGCGCGGCGAAGCGCTGCATGCGGCGCGCGAACGAGTAGTCGCGCTCGATCTTCGTGCGCGCGGTCTTCGCGAGTCGCTGGCGCAACGCGGCGTCTTCCGCGAGGCGCGCGAGGCCGCGCTCGAGCTCGTCCGCCGAGTCGACGCCGACGAGCAGCGCGTCCTCGTCGTCCTTCGCGAACGCCTCCATCCCGCCGCAGCGCGTCGCGAGCACCGGGACCTCCATCGCCATCGCTTCGAGCACGACGTTCGGCAGGCCCTCGCGCAGGCTCGACAGCGCGAACACGTCCATCGCCTCGAAGAGCGCCTTCGCGTCCTTGCGGAAGCCGAGCAGCTTGAGGCGCGCCGCGTGCTTCGACGCCGCGATCTGCGCTTCGAGGCGCGCCTGTTGGTCGCCTTCACCCGCGATCCAGAGCTCGAGGTCGAGCCCGCGCTCGACGCAGCGCTCGACCGCGGCGATCAGGTGGTGGAAGCCCTTTTCCTCGGACAAGCGGCCGACCGCGCCGACGACGAGCCGACCTTGCGGCGTCGGGCTCGGCGCGTTCGACGGGTTCGAGGTCGCGCTCGCTGGAGACGACGAGGTCGTGGTCGAGGCCGCTCCCGATCCTCTCGCGCTTCCTCCCGCGCCCGTGCTGGCACTCGCGCCCGCCGCCCGCAACGGCGCGCTCGACGGCGCCCGCGCGGCGGAACTCCTCGGTGTCGATCGCGTTCTCGATCAGCGCGAGTTTTTCCTTCGGCACGCCGAAGCGCGCGCACTCGTCGTAGAGGTCCTGCGATACGCACACGACCTCCTCGTACCTCTTGATCGACCACCGATCGACCGCGAAGTAGAGCGGCGTGCGGCTCGTGTACTTCACCCAGCCGTGCACGGTCGTGAACAGGCGCAGGTTGCAGCGCTTCCTGAGCAGCACGCCGAACAGGTTCGACTTGTAGTCGTGCCCGTGCCAGATCACGACGCCGAGCTCGCGGCACAGGTCCGCGCACTTCTTCAGCGTGCGCGGGTCGATCGGCCACGGGTCCGCGATCGAGTGGAACGGACAGCGACGCTCGTTCGCGCGCTCGCGCAGCACGTCGATCCCCGGATCGCCGGGCGCGTGCAGGTAGAGCGCCTCCTCGCGCCAGCGCGTGCCCTCCAGGAAGCGCGGCGAGTTCAGGATCGTCTTCTCGGGTCCGCCGCCCGTGCCGCTGACGATGCGCGTGTGGAGGACGGTGATCCGCTCGCTGGTCATGCGGGACCGCGCGCTCGGGTACCGGCCGCGTCACCGCGCGCTCCGCGGGTGACGAACTCGGCCACGCCGCGCTCGAAGCGCGCGAGGCCCTCCTCGAGCTGCGCGAGCGGCACGCCGCACCCGATGCGCACGTGGCCCGCGCGCCCGAAGTGCTCGCCGGGCACGACGTCGACGAGGCCCGCACGCACGAGGTGCTCGGCGAGCGCGCGCGTGTCCGCCACGCCCTTCACGCGCGGGAACGCGATGATCCCGTGCGCGGGCACCGTGCTCTCGATCGCAGCGCACGTGGAGAGCCACCGGTCGAAGCGCGGCTTCACCTCGGCGTGGTTTTTCACGATGGGGGCCGCGAGCTCCGCGATCCGGTCCATCGCGATCTTCCCCGCGCGCAGCGTGATCGTCGGCGGGTCGACGTGCGCGAGGTAGGTCGAATCGCGGACGGTGCGCGCGTCCTTCGCGAGGCCCTCGCCGAGCGCGATCCACCCGAGGCGCAAGGGGCCGAGCCCGTAGGCCTTCGTGAAGCTGCCGATCGACACGCCGTTCGGCGCGACCTGGTGCGCGAAGACGCGCTCCGCGGCCGGCACGTACTCCATGTAGACCTCGCACACGATCAGGTTCCCGCCCGTCCTCGCCGCCGCGGCGGCGAGGCGGACGAGGTCGCGCTCCTCCGTCCGCGCGCCGGTCGGGTTGTGCAGGTTCGCGAAGAAGACGTGCGCCGGGCCGCGCGCGGCGGCGCACGCGCGCTCGACGGCCTCGACGTCGAGCCGCCAACCGTCCTCGAGCCGCCGCTCGATCACGACCGTGTCGGCGCCGAAGTGGACGGGCAGCGCGCGGAACGGCTCGTACGAGGGCGCGTCCGTGACGACGCGCGTCCCCGGACGGAACCAGCGCAGCGCCGCGACGTGCATCCCGCCCGACGCCCCGAGCGTCACGAGGACGCGCTCCGCCGGGATTCCCTGGCGCCGCGCGAGCGCGCCCTCGAGCGCGGGCAGCGCCTCCGCCGTCGGATGGCCGAGGTCGATCCCCGGGAGCCCGGCGAAGAGCGCGGGATCGGCCGCGGGCATGCCGGACTGGGTCAGCGGGAACCGCGTGCGCGCCGGCTCCGTGTGCGCCCAGAACATGTAGGGGAAGAGGACCTCGCCGTGGTCGTGGGGGTGCATGGGAGTGGGCGGAGTCTGCCAGCGGGCGGAGCGCGCGCCAAGCGGACGCTGCCCGCCCTGCGCTCGTTCCACGACGGGCGTTCGGTCACGACGGGCGTTCGGTCACGACGGGCGCTCGGCAGCCCGTGGATTCGCCCCTCCGCCGCCGCTAGGATCCGCCCGGTCGGCAGCGGTGGAGCGCGCGCGCTCCGTCTCCGCGCCGGGCGACCGCTCGCGAAGGACTCGCGCGAGCTCGCGCGCCCTCGCACCGTCGAGCCGCCGAGTCCGAAGCACCGCGCAACTGGGATCGCGCACCGTGGACAACGAGAGGGGATCGAGACCGATGAAGCCGTCGATGAAGAGCACGTGGACGTTCGTGACCCTGGGTCTGTTCGCCGTGGGCGCCGCGAGCGCCGCACCGGCGGGCGCGACCTCCGCGCCGATCGCGCAGGAGAAGACCGCTGAAGTGCGCTACGTGCGCGTGAAGGACGGCGGAGCGAAGCTCCTGAACCTCGCCGACAAGGACGCGGACGTGCTGCTCAAGGCGACCGCGGGCACCGTGCTCCAGGTCCACGGCGAGAGCGCTGGGTTCCTCGAGGTCTCCGCGCCGGACGGACTCGAGGTCTGGGTCTTCGGCGAGTACGCGAAGGCCGCGTCGGACCCCGGCCTGCTCGAGATCCAGGCGAGCGGCGTCCGCATGCGCCCGCTGCCGTCGGCCGACCAGAAGAGCTACGCGCTGCGCCAGAGCCTCGCGAAGGGCGACAAGGTGCGTTTCCTCGGCCGCAACGACCCGACGAAGCCGCTCGCCGAGGACTGGCTGCGCGTGAAGTCGCCCGCGACCGCGCGCGCGTGGGTCGCCGCGACGGACACGACCGCGCTCGCCGCGGGCGAGGACGGCAAGACGCTGTTCGAGGCCGCGCAGCGCGAGCTCGCCACGAAGGCGGAGCTCGTCGAGGTCCCGCGCGGGGGCGACTCCGCGTCGAAGCCGGCCGCGAAGCCGGCCGCCGCCCAGCCGAGCGCGACGGAGAAGCAGGCAAAGCCCGCGTCGGCCGCGACGCCGGACTCGCTCGCGAACGCCGAGGCGCTGATGGAAGCCGCGCGCAAGGCGGCCGATCCCGACTTCAGCGCCGCGAAGGCCGCGTACCGGAAGATCCTCGACGCGAACCCGAGCGGCGCGTCCGCGGATACCGCGCGCGTGCGCCTGCAGGAGATCGACGCGCGCGAGGAGCTCGCGCGCCAAGCCAGGACGCGAAGAACACCGAGGTGCAGCGCCAGGAGGCGCTCGCGAAGAAGGCCGAGGAGCTGCGCGAGGCGAGCCTCTACCAGGATCCCTTGTGGGGCCGCT
Organism: Planctomycetota bacterium; assembly: GCA_016714045.1. Classification (GTDB taxonomy): domain Bacteria; phylum Planctomycetota; class UBA1135; order UBA1135; genus JADJNY01. The sequence continues at coordinate 118,578 of JADJNY010000010.1, forward strand.
TCCAGGCGCGCGGTTGGCTCGAACAGGACGGCGACCGCTTCGTCGTCCGCTGGGCGAACCGCGTGACGGCCGAGGTGGTCTGCACGCAGCGCCGGTACGACCTCGCGAACTTCGTCGGCTTCGAGGTCGGCATCACGGGCATCACGTCGCGCTCGGCGGTGCCGGGCTCGACGCCGTCCGACTCGAAGCCGGCGCGCATCGACATCTCGCGCATCGAGGTGCTCTCGGGCGCGGGCGCGAAGCGTTGAGCGTCGGAGGCGCGCCGTGGGTCAGGACGTCCTGCCGATCACGCGCCGGATCACCGAGTTCCTCCGGCGGCTCTTCGCGCTGGGCTCGAAGCGCCACCTGTGCGACACGTGCAAGTGGGATTACGGCAACGCGTGCACGCGGCCCGAGCGGCCGAACGCGGTGACGTGCCCCGACTACAAGAAGAAGTGAAGCCGTGAGCGCGCGTCCTCGCTCGCCGGAGCCCAGCGCGTGAGCGCGGACGACCTCGAGCGCTGGCGCGCGAAGCAGGCGCACTACCAGGACCCGCGCGTCGTCGACGAGTACGACGCGCGGCGTTTTTCGGGCGCGTTCTCCGCGCGCTCGACCGCGAAGAAGTGGAACGCGATCCGCCGCGCGCTCGGGCCCGAGTTCGAGCGCTGCGACACGTTCCTCGACGTGCCGTGCGGCACCGGGCGCTTCGCGGGGCTGCTCGAGGCAAGCGGGAAGCGCTTCGTGGCGGGCGACCTGTCGTTCGAGATGCTGCGCGCGGCGCGCGGCGCCGACGGCTTCGCGCGCGCCGCGTTCGGCGCCGTGCGCTGCGACGCGGCGCGCCTGCCGTTCGCGGACGCGAGCTTCGACGTCGTGCTCTCCGTGCGCTTCCTCTTCCACGTGCCGCGCGAGCTGCGCCCGGCGATCCTCGCCGAGATGGCGCGCGTCGCGCGGCGCGCGGTCGTCGTCGACGTGCGGCACAAGTACACGCTCGGCGCGTGGACGCGGCCCTTGCGCGCGCGCCTCACGGGGAAGCGCGTGCCATACCGCGCGAGCCTCGCGGAGCTCGAAGCCGACTTCGCCGCCGCGGGCCTCGTGATCACGCGCCGCGCGTGGATCGCGCCCTTCTTCAGCGAGAAGCTCGTCGTCGCGGCGGTGCGCGCGGACGCGTCGAGCGCGAGCGCCTCGAACGCAGCGAACGCGTCGACCTCGGCGAACTCGTCCAACACACCGAAGGCGTCGAACGCGAACGACGGATACGAACCGAGAGGAACGAAGCGATGAGCGCAGCCTACGAACCCAAGTCACCCGCCGAGACCGCGCTGCGCGCGCACGGGCTCGCGTACCCCGAGACGAAGGAGGACTTTCCCTGGGGCCACCGCGCGCTCAAGGTGAAGGGGAAGATCTTCGCGATCTTCGGGTGGGACGAGGGGCGCTTCACGCTCTCGACCAAGCTCCCGCACTCGAACGTCACGGCGCTCGACCGCCCGTTCGCGGAGCCGACGCACTACGGCATGGGGAAACACGGCTGGGTCACGGCGCGCTTCGAACCGGGCGAGCGCGTGCCGGTCGATCTCCTGCAGACGTGGATCGACGAGAGCTACCGCGCGATCGCGCCGAAGAAGGTGCTCGAGCGGCTCGAAGGCGGCCGCGTCGTCGCGGACGACGCGCCGCGTGCGGCGAAGAGGGCGGCGAGCGCTCGCGCACCGACGAGGCGTGCGACTGCGAAGCGCGTACCGGTGAAGCTCGCCTCCGAGAAGCGCACGACCCCGTCCGCGTCGTCTGGGGAGGGGACGGCGAAAACGAGGAAGGCGAAGCGCACGCCCGCGAAGTCCGCTAGCGCGAAGTCCGCGAACGCGAAGTCCGCTAGCGCGAAGGCCGCGCCGCGCCGCGCGCGTTGAGTCACTCCGCGTCGCCCGCCGCGTCCGGCGAGAGCCGCGCGTTCATCGCGGGCAGCGCCTCGGCGCGCAGCTCGAGGAGCCGATCCGCGGCGATCGCGGCGCGGATGCGCTCCATCAGTCGATGGAAGAACCGCAGGTTGTGCAGCGTGAGCAGCATCGGCCCGAGCATCTCCTCGCTCGTGCACAAGTGCCGCAGGATGCCCTTCGAGTACCGCGTGCACGCGACGCAGTCGCACTCCGGATCGAGCGGCGCACCGTCGCGCTTCCATCCGCCGTTGCGCAGGTTCACCTTGCCGCGGCTCGTGAACGCGTTGTGGTTTCTCGCATGGCGCGTCGGCGTGACGCAGTCGAACAGGTCGATGCCGCGCTCGATCGCGTCGAAGAAGTCCTCGGGCGTCCCGACGCCCATCAAGTAGCGCGGACGGTCCTCCGGCAGGAACGGCGCCGACGCGTCGATGCCGGCGCGCACGTGATCGCGGTCCTCGCCGACGCTGACGCCGCCGACCGCGTAGCCGACGAGGTCGTGCGCGACGGCCGCCTCGAGGTTCGCGCGCCGCAGGTCCGCGAAGATCCCGCCCTGCACGATGCCGAAGAGCGCTTGGCCCGTCTCTTCCGCGCCGAGCTCGCGGTGGCGGCGCACGCACAACTCGAGCCACCGCCGCGTGCGCTCGCACGCCGCCTCGACGTCCGCGCGCGCCGTCGGATCCGCGGGGCACTGGTCGAACGCCATCGCGACGTCGGCGCCGAGCGCGCGCTCGATGTCGATCACGCCGCGCGGCGTGAAGCGCACGAGCGCTCCGTCGACGACCGAACGCAAGGTGACGCCGTCGTCGTCGATCTTCGCGATGTGGCCGAGGCTGAAGACCTGGTAGCCGCCGGAGTCCGTCAGGATCGGCCCGTCCCAGTCCATGAACCGGTGTAGCCCGCCGAGCTCCTTCACGAGCGCCTCGCCCGGCCGCAGGTGCAGGTGGTACGTGTTCGCGAGGATCATCGTCGACCCGACGGCGCGGAGATCGCGCGGGAAGACGCCCTTCACCGTGCCTTTCGTCCCCACGGGCATGAACGCGGGCGTCTCCACGGCGCCGTGCGGCGTGTGGAACGTGCCGAGGCGCGCGCGCGACGTCGATGCGCGCGCGTGGAGGTCGAAGCCGAAGCCCGCGCGTCGCGACGACGCGATCGGACGCGCCGCGCGCGTCGCTCCTTCCGCGCTCGCGCCGCTCACGCGAAGAGCCCCGGCGTCCCCGCGAGCCCGCGCGGATCGAGGTCGATCGCGCGGCAGCCCGCCTGCGTGATCAAGCGCCCGCGCGCCGTCTTCTGCACGAAGCCCGAGCGCAGGAGGTGCGGCTCGAACACGTCCTCGATCGTGTCCTCGGCCTCGCCGACCGCCGCCGCGATCGTCTTGATGCCGACGGGGTTGCCGAGGTTCGCCGCGAGGCACTTCAGGATGCGCCGGTCGAGCTCCTCGAGCCCGTTCGCGTCGACGCCGATGCGCTGGAGCGCCTCGCTCGCGAGCGCCGTGCTCACGCTCTTCGCGCCGCGCACCTGCGCGAGGTCGCGCACGCGGCGCAGGAAGCGGTTCGCGATGCGCGGCGTGCCGCGCGCGCGCTCGGCGATCAGGCGCGCGGCCGCGGGATCGAGCTCGACCGCCAGGATGCCCGACGAGCGCGCGAGGATGCGCTCCAAGTCCTCGGGCGGGTACGGCGACAAGCGCTCCGCGATCCCGAAGCGGCCCCGGAACGGCGCCGTGAGCAAGCCTTCGCGCGTCGTCGCGCCGACCAGCGTGAACGGTTGGATCGAGAGGGGGAGGACGCGCGCGTGGGGGCCCTGGTCGAGCGTGAAGTCGACCGTGAAGTCCTCCATCGCCGTGTAGAGGTACTCCTCGACCGGCGCGGGCACGCGGTGGATCTCGTCGATGAAGAGCACGTCGTGCGGCTTCAACTGCGTCAGGATCCCGACCAGGTCGCGCGGCCGCTCGAGCGCGGGGCCGCTCGTCGCGTGCAGGTTCGAGCCGAGTTCGCGCGCGAGGATGCGCGCGAGGCTCGTCTTCCCGAGACCCGGCGGGCCCGAGAAGAGGACGTGGTCGAGCGGCTCCTTGCGCGCGCGCGCCGCCGCGATCGCCACCTTCAGGTTGTCGAGCACGCGCGGCTGGCCGACGAACTCGCCCAGGTTCTGCGGGCGCAGGTTCGACTCGACCTCGCGCTCGGCGAGCCCGCCCTCCTCCGGCTCGGCGACCAGGGCGTTGGGATCGAAGACGTGTTCGCTGCTCGACATGGGGCCGAGGATAGCGGGCTCGGGCGGGCGGCTGGAGCGCGAGCCGGCAGGGATCCGTGAGGGCGCGCGCGCCGCCGCGGCCGCGGAGGAGCGTCACCGCCCGCACACCGACCGGGCGGGGGCCGGGTGGGGGCCGGGCCCGCGGCGCGGCAGGGGGGAGTTCGCGCGCGCGGCGGCCTCGACGCGGGAGAGGCACGCGCGGCAGCGCGGAACGGTCCGGTCGCGCGTCCGTCCGGCCGAGCTGGCCCGATGCGCGCCTCGGCACTTGGGGAGGAAGCGAGGGGCCCCGGCGGTGGCCCGATCCAATCGGGAGACGCGCGCCGCGGGCTCCGTGGCGTCGCTTGACAGCCCCTTGCCCAACCCTAGACTGACCCGCCCCCTCGCCGTCCCGCCCACCCCGCTGGGTGTGCGGAGGCGCACGAGTCGTGCCGCGCGCGCCGCACGCGGACTCCGGAGACGCGTTCTCCGAAGCCGTTCCTGCGCGCTGCACGAGGTTCCTTGTTCCTGCGGTAACTACCGGAAACTCAAGAGGTAAGCAGCGCGCTGCACGCGTCCTGGGACGCGCTTCCCCGTGGCGGCACGTCGCTTGACCTCAGAAGCCCCTGCGTGCCGCGCTCGAGTGCAGCTCGAGCGGAAACTCCTTCTCCTCCCCGCCCCCCGACGCGATCCGACGTCGCGCACTCCTGCGCGTTCGTCGTCCCCGGTTGCGCTGTGCCCGCCGCGTGCGGGTGCGCGTGCCGGTCGCGTTCCTGAACTCGACGTTCGAACCGACAGGTGTTTGTGCACATGAACAAGCTACGGCTGTCCTTGGGCCTCATGGGTGCTTCGGCCTTGCTCTTCTCCGCTTGCGGCGGCGGAGGAGGAAGCTCGACCGGTGGCGCTGGATCCGCGATGGACATCGAACAGGTGGCCAACGGATTCGGGCAGATCCTCCCGCACACGATCCGCAAGCTGGACGCGAACGGCGTCCCGTCGCAGACGATCATCTCGATCCGCAAGGAAAGCGACTTCGTCTCGAACGTCGTGCCCGGCAACCCGGTGCTCCCTGCGCCGCAGTGGCCGATCGAGGCGATCCTTCCGACCGGCGTGGCGGGGAACCACTTCCTCTATGCTGAGTTCCGCCAGAACGTCGACATCGACAGCGTGCTGTCGCCGCTGCCCGGCGCGCAGGCGCAGTCGGGCCTGCTCGGCTCGATCACGCTCGTCGCGCAGGACCCGGCCACCGGCCAGAGCGAGCCCGTGCCCTGCCGCGTCGTGATCGACGGCTTCACGTACGCGGGTACGCCGACCGGCGCGCCGCCCCTGCTCGAACTCCAGCGCTGGGTGCGGCTCGACACGAACGGCAACCCGGAAGCGCTCGACGTCAGCGGCAGCACGCCCGGCGCGGGGTTCCCCGGCGTCCTGAACAACTTCCAGGGCGCGGCCAAGCTGATCTCGCCGCGCACGGTCTGCTTCATCGCCGACTCGGACAACGACCTCGCGACCGTCGAGACGTTCCCGACGGGCCGGCAGATCAAGCTCCGCATCTCCACGAACGTCCGCGCGACGAACGGCAACTTCCTGCGCAACGCGGGCCTCGCGATGAGCACGGTGGGTGGCGACACGACCCGGCCCGAGGTCGCGACGACGCCGCCGCCGATCAACAGCCCGAGGATCACCCCCGGTCAGGGTGACCAGGACATCGACCCGCTGACGGACATCCAGGTCGAGTTCACCGAGCCGATCCAGCCCGTCACCCTGGGTTCGATCAACAACGGCCAGCCGCCGCTGCCGTCCCCGGCGGTCGCGATCACGTTCGGCCCCTCGGCCACGAACGTGAACGTGCCCTTCTGGATCATGCCGGTCAGCGTGTTCGACCTCTCCCTCTACCGGCTGATCCCCGCGTTCAACTTCCCCGGGCAGAGCCCGGTCGGCGTCGCGAATTGCGGCGAGTTCAATAACGTCACGATCACGGTCAACGGGGGCACGTTCTCCGACCTCGTCGCGCAGACGAACCTGCTCGGCGGCACGACGTTCTTCCGCACGGGCGACGGCCCCGGACTCGTGAACGCGCCGGTGAGCCCCGACACGATCTACCTCGGTCGCGCGGGCGCCGTCCCGGGCCTCTCGGTCATCGACTTGAACGGCTTCGGCGCCTCGACGGGCAACCCGACCTTCGACTCGACGTACACGACGTTCCTCGAGGGCAACTCGAACTACCCGAACAACCCGAACGTCAAGATCCAGGGATCGCTGCTCGTCCCGCCGCTCCAGCCCGGCACGTGCACGTTCAACGGCGGCTCGGCGGGCGTGTTCACGCTGACCCTCGACAGCGCGCTCAACAACCTGCTCGTGCGCGCGCCCCTCGTCACGTCGATCGCCGACATGATGCAGGGTCACTCGCTCGACACCTCCTTCAACAACGGCCCGGCGCCGTTCGGCTGTCAGGCGGGCGGCGGCAACCTGTGCGCCGTCGACGGCACGAAGGTCATCAACCCGGCGGTCAACGGCAACACGATGCAGCCGGCGCTTCCGGGCCAGGTCAACGGCATCATCGGCACCGGCGCGGAGAACCTCTCCTGCTGGGCGCCGCACCCCAACCCTCCGCCGCTCGTGTTCCCGCCGATCTGCGTCTCCCCGTTCATCAACGGGCAGGAGCCGACCTCGATCAACACGGGTGTTGCGAACCTGCTCGGCCCGGGCAACGCGTTCGGTGCTCCGCTCCAGGGCGTGCCGCCGTCCGGCCTCCTCGCGCCTGAGCAGAACGCCTACTTCCAAGGCCCGTCGCTCCCGTCGACGAACCCGGCGGCGTGCGCGCCCTACATGATCCGCCAGCAGGTCGGCCAGTACCTGTACGTGATCGACCGTGGCCGCCGCGAGATCGTCGTGCTCAACTCGAACCGCATGACGGTCATCGACCGCATCGAGACGTCCGACCCGACGACGCTCGCGATGTCGCCGAACCTGAACCTGCTCGCGGTCGTGAACCAGCTCGGCAACACGGTCAGCTTCATCGACATCGACCCGACGTCGGCGACCTTCCACCAGGTCGTCCAGACGACGGCCGTCGGCTCGAGCCCGCGTGGCATCGCGTGGGATCCGGGCAACGAAGACGTCCTGGTGTGCAACGAGCTCGACGGCAACGTCTCCGTGATCTCCGCGCTCTCGCTGCAGGTCCGCAAGACGGTCAGCTCGCAGCTCTCGCAGCCCTTCGACGTGGCGATCACGCCGCGCCAGGTCGCGTGGGGCTTCAACCGCAACGTCTACTTCGCCTACATCCTGAACCGCAACGGCCGCGTCGCGATCTTCGAGTCGGGCCCGAACACGGTGAACGGTTGGGGCTATGACGACGTGATCGGCATCGCGACCCAGACCTTCCGCAACCCGAAGGCGATCCAGCCCGACCACGTCGACCTGCGTTCGGCCGTGTGGATCGCGCACGAAGGTCCTCTCGACCTGACCAACAACCAGCCGGGTCCGTTCGGCACGGGCGCCGTCTCCAAGCTGGCGATCGTGTCCGGTCTCGCGGGTGCGCTGCCCCTCAACGTGCAGTCGCTCTTCACGCCGCAGTTCCGCGACATGTTCCTCGGCGTGACGGTCTCGGCGGGCACTCCGACGCTCTCGGGCGTGCCGGTCGACATCGCCTTCGACGACCTGCGCAGCCTCGCGGCGCTCCCGAACTTCACGACGTTCTTCAGCGCGGGCGCGCCGCAGCCCATCAACGGCAAGCAGCTGGTCCGCCAGCTGCCGAACGGCGCCATCGCGAACAACAACGAGCCGCGCTTCATGTTCGTCGCGGTGCCGAACCCGACGGCGGGCAGCGGCGTGGTCGACGTCGTTCGCATCGACGCCGGCACGGTCCGCCAGGACACGAACCCCTACCAGGCGGGCACTGACTCGTTGGCGGCGCCCAACGTCTCCGTCGTGGGGTGCTACTACCGGCAGTGACCTAGGTCCACGTCGGAACTCCGAGCGACGCGCGGAACTCCGCGCGTCGCTTCGTTTCCAGCACGCGCACGCGGCGCGGCGTCGCCGGGCGCTCGCGCCGCGAGTAGAATCCCCGCCCCTCCGAGAGGGACACCCATGGCCGAACCCCGCCAGGTCCGAGCGATGTTCGCCCGCATCGCGGGGAGCTACGACCTCCTGAACCGCGTCCTGTCGCTGGGCATCGACCAGCGCTGGCGCAAGGCGATGCTCGCCGCCGCGGGCGACGTCGAAGGCCGCGTCGTCGTCGACGCGTGCTGCGGCACCGGGGACGTGGCCTTCACCTTCGCGCGCGCCGGCGCCCACGTCGTCGGCGTCGACTTCACGCCCGAGATGCTGCGGCGCGCGGAGCGGAAGAAGGACCCGCGCGTGCCGCCCTCCGTCTTCGCGCACGGCGACGCGCTCTCGCTGCCGGTGAAGAGCGCGTCCGCGGACCTGTGCACGAACGCCTTCGGGATCCGCAACGTGCAGGATCGGCGCGCGGGCCTGCGCGAGATGCGGCGCGTGCTCCGACCGGGCGGGCGCGTCGTGATCCTCGAGTTCACGATGCCGCCGGGCGCGATCCTCGGCGCGCTCTACCGCTTCTACTTCACACGCGTGCTGCCGTTCGTCGGACGGCTCGTGTCGAAGGACGACGACGCGTACTCGTACCTGCCGCGCACGGTGCTCGCGTGGCCGTCCCCGACCGAGTTCCAGCGCGAGATGGAGCGCGAAGGGCTCGTCGACTGCGGCCATCGGCTGCTCACGCGCGGCATCGCCTGCCTGCACTGGGGGCGCGTGCCCGCGTGAGCGCGCGCGCGAAGCCCGCCGCCGACGCCGAAGTCGCCGCGGACGCGCCGTCCGTCGACGGGCGCAGCTTCGCGCTGGGGTTCCTGGCGATGCTGCCGCTCTTCGTCGCCTACGAGGCCGCGCTCGCGCCGACCGGTGCGAGCGCGCGCAACTTGGGCGAGGTGATCGTCTCGCTCCCGTTCTCCGTCCTCGGCGCGCACGCGGAGTTCGCGCGGCGCGTCGTCCTCGGTCTCTGTGCCTTCGCGGCGGCGTGGGCGTGCTTCCACGCCGAGTTGGGCCTGGGACCGCGCGTCCTGCGGATCGCGCTCGAGGGGCTGGTCGCCGCGGTGCTGCTGGGCCCCGCGCTGCTCGTGCTCCTTTCGCTCGCGGGCGGGCTCGACGCGCTGCGCGGTGTGCAGCTGCCGACCGCGCCCGACGGACCCGGGCTCGCACGCGCCGCGCTGCTCGCGGGCGGCGCGGCGTGGGAGGAGGTCGTATTCCGTCTGGGCCTGCAGAGCCTCCTTTTCCTCGTGCTGCGGCGCGTCATCGTGTTCTGGATCGGCGCGGACGGCCCCGCGCGCTGGGTCGCGGAGGCGGGCGCCGTGCTGCTCTCGTCGCTCGTCTTCGCGGCGGCCCACCTCGCCGTGTTCACGCAGGTCTTCGGCCCGGGCGGCGAGCCGTTCCACGCGGGCGTCTTCCCCTGGCGAGTGCTCGCGGGCATCCTGCTCGCGCTGCTCTTCCGCTTCCGCGGCCCCGGCGTCGCGGCGTGGACGCACGCGTTCTTCAACCTCGTGCTCTCGATCGGCGCCGGCCCCGGAGTCTTCCTATGACGCGCTTCTTCGTCGGCCTCACCGGCGCGAGCGGGCACGCGTACGCGCGCGCGCTCGTGTGCGCGCTCGTCGACGCGGGGCACTCGGTCGATCTCTGCGTCACGGACGCGGGCGCGAAGGTGCTGCGCCACGAGCTCGGCGTCGAGGCCGGCGCGAAGGGCGAGCTCTTCGCGCAGAACCTCGCCGCGTTCGCCGGCGCGGAGCGCGTGCACGCATTGCGCGCCTTCCCGAGCGACGCGATCGAGGCACCGCCGTCGTCGGGCACCGCGCTGACGGGCGGCGTGATCCTGTGTCCGTGCAGCATGGGCACGCTGTCGCGCGTGTCGATCGGGTTCAGCTCGAACCTCGTCGAGCGCGCGGCGGACGTCGCGTTGAAGGAGGGCAAGAAGCTCGTCCTCGTGCCGCGCGAGACGCCGCTCTCGATCGTGCACCTCGAGAACCTGCTGCGCATGGCGCGCCTCGGCGCGACGATCCTGCCCGCGATGCCCGGGTTCTACCACCGGCCGTCGACGGTCGACGAGCTCGTGCACCACGTCGTGGGCAAGGTGCTCGATCGCCTCGGCGTCGAGCACAGCGTGTCCGCGCGCTGGAAGGGGCTCGCGTCCGCCGCGGAGGACCCGAGCGTCCCGCGCCCGCGGGACTTGGACGACCCCGGTTCGGGCGGCCCGCGCGGACCGCTCAGCCCGGGGCGCGGAGGAGCGGGCTGACGTGGCGCGCCTCGCGCAGTACTTCTCGCTCGTCCGCTTCAGCCACTCCGTGTTCGCGCTGCCGTTCGCGCTCCAGGGCGCGTGGCTCGCGGGCCGCGGACGGCCGGAGTGGGGGACGCTCGCGTGGATCGTCGCGAGCGCGGTCGCCGCGCGCACGAGCGCCATGGGGTTCAATCGCCTGGTCGACGCGGACGTCGACGCGCGGAACCCGCGTACGGCGCGGCGCGAGCTGCCGAGCGGCGCGCTCGGGAAGCGCAGCGTGGCGCTGCTCGTCGTCGCGGCCTCGGCCGCGTTCGTGTTCGCCGCGTTCCAGCTGAACACGTTGTGCGGGTGGCTCTCACTACCCGTGCTCGTCGTGCTGCTCGCGTACAGCGCGTTCAAGCGCTTCAGCTGGACCGCGCACCTCGTGCTCGGGCTCGCGCTCGGCCTCGCGCCGCCCGCGGCGTGGCTCGCCGTGCGCGGCGCGATCACGAGCGACGTCGTCCCCGTGCTCGTCCTCGCGCTCGCCGTTCTGACGTGGGTCGCAGGTTTCGACCTGATCTATGCCTGTCAGGACGCCGAGTTCGACCGCACCGCCGGCCTGCACTCGATCCCCGCGCGCTTCGGCGTCGCGCGCGCGCTGCAGGTTTCCGCGCTGCTCCACGTCGGCACCGTCCTCGCGCTCTTCGTCGTCGGGTGGCTCGCGGGCCTCGGATGGGTGTGGTGGAGCTCGGTCGGGCTGGCCGCGGCGCTCCTCGTGTGGGAACATCGGCTCGTGGCGCCGAACGATCTCTCCCGCGTGGACGCGGCCTTCTTCACGATCAACGGATGGATCGGCGTCGGGTTGTTCGCCGGGCTCGTCCTCGATCTGTGGCTCGCGGGGAGCCCGACCTGATGGCTGCGCGCGCAAAGGGCGAAGCGTCGCCGATGGAGCAGCTCGCGGCGCTCGAGCGCACGCTCGAGGCGGGCGAGCTCCCGCGCGCGTTCCTCGTGCGCGGCGAGGAGCGCTGGTTTCGCGACCGCGCGCTCGAGAAGATCGTCGAGGCCGCGCGCGCGAAGCAGTTCGAGCTCGTGCGCTACGACGGACAGGACCCCGACGTGCGCGTCGGCGCCCTCTGCGACGCCCTCGGCGCGCCGCCGATGTTCTCGGGCCCGCGCGTGATCGTCGTGCGCAACGCGTCGGCGCTGATCGAGAAGAAGGGCGGGCAGGACTCGCCATTCCAGCGCGCGGCGATCGCGTTCCTGAAGGACGGGAAAGTTCCGGGCATCCTCGTGCTCGACACGGAGTCCTTGCGCGCGGATTCCGTCCTCGCGAAGAGCGTCGTCGCCGCAGGCGGGCCGGTGCTGTCGCTGCGCCGCTTGTGGGAGACGCCGCCGCCGTGGGACCCCGATCCGCGCAAGGCGGAGCTCGTCGCGTGGCTCGCGGCGCGCGCGCGGGAGCGCAAGCTCGCGCTGAAGCCCGAAGAGGTGCTCTATGTCTCGGCTGCGGTCGGGAACGACCTCTACGCGCTCGACGCGGCGCTCGATCGCGTCGAGCAACGCGGTGCGCAAGGCGTGCGCGAGGTCGTCGGCTGGACGAGTGCCGCGTCCCCGTTCCAGGTCGCCGAGGACATGCTCCGCGGCGACGGACCGAAGGCGATCGCGGGCATCGAGGCGCTCTTCCGCGGCGGCTTCCAGGAGAAGGACGGCTCGCGCGAGACGGACCGCGGCGCGCTCCTGCCGGTCCTGTTCGGCAGCTTGCGCTCCAAGCTGCGGCCCACGCTCACCGGCGCGCTCGTGCTCGAGCGCGGCGGCGACGTCGCGGCGGCCGCGGACGCGGCCGGGATCAACGCTCAGCCGCGCGCGCGGACCGAGTTCGAGGCGCGCGTCCGCTCGCGCGCGGCGCGCGACTGGCGCGGGATGCTCGGCGAACTCGCGGAGCTCGAGCGCAAGAGCCGTTCGGGCGCCAACGTCGACGTGAACGACGTCGCGGCGCTCGCGCTGCGTTGGGCGAAGGCGTCCGCGGCGCGTCCACCCGCTCCGGCCGCGGCGCGGCCCGCGATCGGTGCCCCCGGCGCGCGTGGTCCGGGTCCTGGCGGCCCGGGACCCGGTGCGCGACGCTAGAATCCGCGCGCCGATGTCCTCCTCCGCGCCTTCGTCGTCCGGATCCGCCGCCGCGCGCGCGCCGCGCATCGCCGTGCTCTCGGAGCACGTGCGGAATCAGATCGCGGCGGGCGAGGTCATCGAGCGGCCGGCGTCCGCGCTGAAGGAGCTCGTCGAGAACGCGCTCGACGCGGGCGCCACCCACCTCGTGATCGACCTCGAGGAGGGCGGCGCGAAGCTCGTGCGCGTGACCGACGACGGCGTCGGCATGAGCCGCGCGGACCTCGAGCTCGCGTTCGTGCCGCACGCGACGAGCAAGCTCGCGACCGTCGACGACCTCGAGCACATCGCGTCGCTCGGCTTTCGCGGCGAGGCGCTCGCGTCGATGGGCGTCGTCGCGCGCTGCTCGATCCGCACGCGCGAACGCGAGAGCCTGACCGGCTGGCGCATCGAGAACGAAGGCGGCCGGCTCTCCGGGCCCGTCGAGGCCGGGTCGCCCGCGGGGACGAGCGTCGAAGTGCGCGATCTCTTCTACAACGTGCCCGCGCGCCGGCGCTTCTTGAAGACCGCGGCGACGGAGCTCGGCCGCTGTCTCGACGTCGTGCAGCGCTTGGCGCTCGCGCACGTCGGCATCGGCTTCGTCGTCACGCACGACGGCCGGCGCGTGTTCGACGTCGAGCCCGCGATGGACCTGCGCGCGCGCATCCGCCGCGCGTTCGGCGCGGAGCTCGCGGAGGCGCTGCAGCCCGTCGAGGGGCGCGACGGCGACCTCGTGCTGTCCGGCTTCGTGGCGCCGCCGCGCTTCGCGCGCAGCGACACGTCGCGGCAGATGTGGTTCCTGAACGGCCGCGCGCTGAAGGACAAAGTGCTCCTGCGCGCGCTGAAAGAGGGCTTCCGCGGCTTCCTCTTCGAGTCGCGCCAGCCGGTTGCGTTCCTCGTCCTGTCGATGGACCCCGGGCGCGTCGACGTCAACGTCCACCCGGCGAAGTCGGAGGTGCGCTTCCGCGACGAACGCCGCCTGTTCGGCTTCGTCGTGAGCGCGGTGCGCGCGGCGGTCGCGCGCATGGACCTCGCGACGCCCGCGGAGCGCCTCGTCGACGGCGCGCTGCGGCGTGACGCGCGCGAGGCGGGGAACGACTTGTGGGCGGCCGCCGCGCGCGCGCGCGCGGAGCGCGAGCCGTTCGTCGTGCGCGACCTGCCGGGCGGCGGGGCGCCGGTGGACGACGCGTCGCGTTTCGCGTCCGGCGCGGCGTCGTCGGGAGCGAGTTCGAGTAGCACGGGAACGGCGTAAGACCCGCGCTCCGATGCGGGGTTGCACGGCGCGCGCTCCGACGAAGCGGGCGCGCCGCTCGACGCCGCCGCGCTCGCGGCTGCGTTCGGCGTGCTCTCCGCGTCGGCGCCGTCGCGCGCGGGCGGCGCGGAGCTCGCGTCTCCGGCCGCCAGCGGCCTCGGTCGCGCGCGCGGGCGCTACCTGCAGATCGCGCGCACGTACCTCGTGCGCGAGGTCGAGAACGGCTTCGAGATCGTCGATCAGCACGCGCTCCACGAGCGCATCACGTACGAAGCGCTCGCCGCGGATCTGGCCCGCGGCGCGTTCGAGGTGCAGCGCCTGCTCGTGCCGGAGCTCGTCGAGCTCGCGCCGCACGAAGTGGCGCTCGTCGCGGCGCGCGCGGACGAGCTCGCGGGCATCGGCATCGAGCTCGACGCGTTCGGCACGACGACCATCGCGGTGCACGGACTGCCCGCGCGCCTCCCGCGGCCGAAACCGGCGGCGATCGTGCGCGAGATCGTCGCCGTGCTCGAGGAGGCGCGCACGCCGACGCGCGAGCGCTTGCTGGAAGAGGTGCTGCACCGCGCCGCGTGCCGCTCGTCGGTCATGGCGGGGGACGCGCTCACCGACGAGGAGATCACGGCGCTCTTCGAGCGCGGCGCGGCGCTCCTCTCGGACCAGACGTGCGTCCACGGCCGGCCGACGCGCGTGCGCTTCACGCTCGGCGACCTCGAGCGCGCGTTCCTGCGGCGCGCGTGAGCCCGCGCGGGCGCTCCGCGATTCCGACGGTGCCGCGCGCGGACGCGCGACGCGACGCGACGAGACGCACGAGACGCACGAGACGCACGAGACGCACGAGACGCACGAGACGCACGAGACGCACGAGACGCACGAGACGCACGAGACGCACGAGACGCACGAGACGCACGAGACGGCGCGCCAGCGCCCGCTCCGTCACTTCTTCGGCGGTCGGAACGCGTCCGCCGTGAGCGGCGGGTTGATCTGCGCCTTCGTGATCACGACGTCGGACGTCGGGTCGAGCTGGAAGCGCAGCTTCGTCGCGTCGCCGGCGCCCGCGGCGAGCGAGCGCTCGTCCACCTCGTACGTCTTCACTTGCTTGGGCACGCGCGTGCCGTCGTAGAGGCGCCAGTCGGCGAGCTCCAGGAACAGCGTGTTCGGCGTGACGGACGCCTTGCCGCCCGCTTCGTGCACGAGGGCCTGCACGGGCAGCGACGTCTTCGCGTCGAGCCCGAGCTGCACGCGGTAGAGCGCGGGCCGATCGCCCGGCGTCGTGGTGCGGACGAGGCGGAAGTCCGGGCTCTCGACGTCGAGCCAGACGAGCTCCTTCGCGCGCAGCGCGTGGTCGGGACCGACGACCGGCGGCGGAGCGCTCATCCGCGCGAGGCGCGCGATGCGCAGGCTCTTCGGGTCGGTCAGAGCGACGAAGTTGCGTGCGATCGCGAGCATGTCGTCGAGCTGGCGGCGGTCGGACTCGGTCTCGCGCGTGACCTCGATCTTCTGCGCGACGTGCTTGTCGGGGTCGTAGAAGAAATCGCCGTCCGGTCCGCGCATCGAGACGTTCTTCGTCTTGTCGAGGCGCGCGCGCACCCAGCCGGGAGCCAGGTAGTCGTACTGGCCGCCCGCCTGGTTCTTCTCCTTCACGACGACATCGATCTCGAGCGAGAAGGACGTGACGGGCTTGCGCTCGGCGGCGGCGCCGAGCGTCGCCGCGAGCAGCGCGTCCCACGCCGACTTCGCGGCGGCGTCCGTGTTCGCGGGGATGCGCCCCGGTGCGAGCGGCGCGCCGTCGGAGCCGAGGAGGACCTCCGCGGGCTGCGCCCCGGCGCCCGGCGGCGCGGGCTTCGTGCCGCCCGCCGGCTGCTCGACGGGCGGGGGCGTCGGCTTCGGCGTAGGGTCCTGGGCGCCGGGCACGGGCGCGGCGAGCGCGCTCGCGAGGACGAGCAGGCCGAGGGCGGGGACGGGAATCGGTACGCGTCGGGACATCGAGGCCTCCGGGCGCAAGGTACGGAGCCCGACCCCGCGCCGCTAGACTGCCGCGTTCGTGGGAACCGTTTCGAACCGACTCGATACCCTGCTCGCGAGCGGCGTGCGCGGCCTCATCGGCCCGACCGCGAGCGGCAAGAGCGCGCTCGCGCTCCGAGTCGCCGAGGCGGCGGGGGCGGAGCTCGTCTCGCTCGACTCGATGCTCGTCTACCGCGGCATGGACGTCGGCACCGCGAAGCCGACGCGCGCGGAGCGCGAACGCGTGCGCCACCACCTGCTCGACCTCGTCCTGCCGCACGAGGACTTCGACGTCGCGCGCTTCCAGGCGGAGCTCGTGCGCGCGCTCGAGGACGCCGAGCGGCGCGGCGCGCGCGTGCTCTTCGTCGGGGGCACGGGCTTCTACCTGAAGGTGCTCCTCGAGCGCATGTTCGAGGGTCCCGCCGTCGACCGCGAGCTGCGCTCGCGGATCGAAGCGCGCTGCGCGACCGAGGGCAACGCCGCGCTGCACACGGAGCTCGCGCGCGTCGACGCGCCGAGCGCCGCGCGCATCCACGCGAACGATACGAAGCGCCTCGTGCGCGCGCTCGAGGTCTTCGAGCAGACCGGGCGCGCGCTCTCCGCGTGGCAGACCGAATGGAGCTCGTTCGGCGCCGCGACCGCGGGGCGGCCACGCACGCTCGTCGGGCTCGAGCTCCCCGTGCCCGAGCTCGATCGCCGCATCGCGGAGCGCACGCGCGCGATGCTCGACGCGGGCTGGGCCGACGAAGCGCTCGCGATCGAGTCGGCGGGCGGCTTCTCGAAGACCGCGATCCAGGCGCTCGGCTACCGCGAGGTGCTCGAGCTCGCGCACGGCCGCGCGACGCGCCCGGAGACCGAGTCGAGGATCGCGCTCGCGACGCGGCAGTTCGCGCGGCGTCAGCGCACGTGGTACCGCAAGTTCCCGGAGACGACGTGGTTCGCGGCCGCCGAGGCGGGGAGATGCGGAGCGCGGAGGACGCTCGTGTTCGAGCCGTCCTCCGCGCCTTGGATTGGAACTAGGCTGCGCGCGCCGTGATCACTCGCCGCGCCAGGCGCTGCCCTTCGTCTCGGGGAAGCCGAGGCCGTCGTGCAGGAAGCTCGCCGTCACGACGCCGAGCGGACGGAAGAACGTCCCGACGCCCTGCACGAACTCTTCGGTGCCGCCTTCTTCGAAGGTGCCGATGATCGAGTCGAGCGGGAGCGGGATGATCGCCGGGGCGCCGCCCGCGTAGGCGATCGCGCCGAGCGCGAGGCCTTCGAGGTGGATGTAGTTGTAGGCGTCCGGGAGGAGGCTGTGGTTCGGGCGCGGCTTGTAGAAGTCGCTGCTCTCCGCCTGGAACGGGTTCTCGGGGTTGTGGTTGAAGAGGTGGCGGGAGATCGTCAGGTTGATCGCCTGCTTCTTCTTCCACTGGAACTCACGGTACGACCCGTCGTTCTCCGGGTCGTAGCTCAGGAACGCGCGGCTCATGCGCGGTCCGATGGAGCGGGCGCTCCAGTGCTGGTTGACGTACGGACCCTGAGAGGCGCAGCCGGCGAGGAGAGCCAGACCTGCGAGGGGGGCGAGGAGCTTCATGGGATGGGGACGATGAGCCTGACGTGGGAGGACCGGCGCGGGCCGGGCACCTCCGGTTTGGGGGGGCCGGGAGTGTCTCCGCCCGAGGGCGCGAAGTCCAGCCCCGGCCGGGGAAGGCTCGCGCCCCGAGGGGCGGCATTCCGAGGCCTGGGCCGCGGGGCGCCGGGCGGTCGGGACCGCGCTCTATCCCCGGGCGGGCGGAGGTAACGATGGAAGGCTCGTCCGACCCCCGTCCCCCGAGCGCCGTGCGCCGCATCGGCCTCTTCGGCGGGTCCTTCGACCCGGTCCACGAGGGCCACCTGCACGTGGCACGGGCCGCGGCGCAGCGTTTCGGCCTCGACCGCGTCGTGTTCGTGCCCGCGGCGCAGTCGCCGTTCAAGCCCGATCAGCGGCCGGCGGCGGGGGAGCACCGCCTCGCGATGCTCGCACTGGCGCTCGCGGGGGAACCCGCGTGGAGCGCGTCGTCGATCGAGCTCGATCGCGGCGGCCGCTCGTGGACGATCGATACGGTGCGCGCGCTGCCGAAGGCGATCGGGGAGCGGGAAGACTGCGCGCTCTACCTCGTCCTGGGGAGCGACAACTTGCCGGCGCTTCCCATGTGGAGGGAGTCGCGGGCGTTGCTCGAACGCGTGCAACCGATCGTGATCTTCCGGGACGGCGACCCCGCGGCGCAGCTCGAGCCGTTGCGCGCGGCGCAGGGCGACGAGCTCGCCAAGAAGGTCGAGGCGGGGTACCTGAGGTTGCCGCCGGTCCGCGTGTCGTCGACCGCGATCCGCGCTGCGCTCGCGCGCGGCGAGCGCGACGTCGCGGGCGTGCCGAAGGCAGTGCTCGACTACATCTGCGCGCATGGGTTGTACGGGGCAAGGCCGTGACCACGATCGAGCTGGCGACCTTCGCCAGCGCGTTCGTCCTCACGGCGCTCGTCACGGCGTTCCTCGCCTGGCAGCTTCGACGCACGCCGATCGTCGACGACGGGAGCGACGCGCCGGAGCGGAAGGCGCAGCGCGTGCCTGTTCCGCTGGTGGGCGGGCTCGCGATTTTCCTCGTGCTCGTCCTGACCGCGGGGCGAGAGATCGACGCGGACGTCCTTTGGCTTGGCGGCAGGGCACACCGGGTCTCCACATGGAGCGGCTACGCGTTGCTCGGATCCGTGCTCTTCGGGCTTGCGGACGACGTGGCGAAGTCGGGACTGCGGCCCGCCGTGAAGTTCGTAGCGCAACTCGTGCTCGCCTTGCTCTGCGCGCGGCACGCGCTCGAAGCGCGCGGACCCGCCGATTGGATCGACGGCGCGACGGTGTTCACGCTCGCGCTCCTCGCGATGAACGCCTTCAACACGTTCGACAACGCGGACGGTTGCGCGACGTCGCTCGGAGCGCTCGGGCTCGGCGTCGTTTCACCGCTGCTCGCGGCGCCGCTCCTCGGCTTCCTCCCGTTCAACCTCTGGCTGCGACGCACGGCGCCCGACGGTTCGACGACGCCGCTCGCGTACCTCGGCGACGCGGGGAGCCACCTCCTCGGCGTGCTCGTCGCGTTGACGCCCGGCGCGTGGCCCGTCCTCGCGCTGCCCTTGCTCGACCTCGCGCCCCTCTCCGTCGTGCGCTGGAAGCGCGGGAGCCGTCCCTGGGTCGGCGACCGCCGTCACCTCGCGCACCGCCTCCAGGCGCGCGGGCTCGGGCCGACCGCGGTCGCGCTCGCGCTGCTCCTCGTCGCCGCACCCTCCGTCGCGGGCGGCGCGTTCGCCGCCGACGCGCCCTGGGCGCTCGCCCTCGGCCTCGCGGGCACGTGCGCGCTCTTCCTCGCGGCCCTCGCGCTCACGCCCGACGTGCCCTGAACGTCCGCGGAGCACGCGGGAGCGCCGGGACCCTTGTCCCATCCCGCCGCGGGCCGGATAATCCCGCGCCCCAAACCCCCAGGCATCGGGCCCGACCTCGAAGGGCCACCCGGTCGCGTCGCGACCGGCTCCGGAGCGGCCGCCGCACCCGGACGCGCGCTCGGACCTCCGAGCGCGCTGCATGGACCCCGGGCCCGACGCCTCGTGAGCTACCCCCGCACAGCCCTGATCTCCGACCTGCACTCGAACCTGCCCGCGCTCACGACCGCGCTCGCGGACGCCCGCGCGCGTGGGGCGGAGCGGTTCGTCTGCCTCGGCGACGTGGTCGGCTACGGCGCCGAGCCGCGCCCCGTGCTCGACCTCGTCATGCAGCTCTGCGTGAGCGGTGCCCGCGACCCCGCGACGGGGCCTCGCTCGCGGACGGGCTCTGCCTCGCCGGTAACCACGAGCACGCGCTGCTCAACTCCGCCGAGGACTTCAACCCGAAGGCGCGCGCCGCGATCGAGTGGACGCGCGAGGAGCTCCTGCGCGGTCCGGTCACGCCCGGGCTCCCCGACTACTTCGACTTCCTCTCCGAGCTCGAGCCGCGCCGGGCGGACGACGTCGCGCTCTTCGCGCACGGCAGTCCCCGCGAGCCCGTGCGGGAGTACATGCTCCCGCGCGACGCGGAGAACGCGGGCAAGCTCGCCGCGAACTTCGGCGCGATGGCGGCGCTCGAGCGGCCCGTCTGCTTCGTCGGGCACAGCCACGTGCCCGCGGTCTACTACGAGGACGGGACGCTGTTCCGCCCCCAGGGGACCGACGGACCGTACGATCTCGGCCTCGCTTCGAAGAAGCGCGCCATCGTGAACGTCGGCTCGGTCGGCCAGCCGCGCGACGGCGACCCGCGCCTCTCCTACGTGCTCTTCGACGGCCGCACGATCACGTTCGTGCGCCTCGCCTACGACCACGCGGCGGCCGCGGCCGCGATCCGGGCCGTGCCGGATCTCCCGGACTTCCTGGCGGAACGCCTCTTCGCGGGCCGCTAGCGCATCGAGAACGACGAGGACCTCCTTGGACAAGCGTCTTTTGATCGCCCTGCCCCTCTGCTTCCTGATCCTCTTCGGGTGGCAGTACCTCTTCGGGAAGAAGCCCGAGCCGCGCCCGACGCCCGCCGCGGGCCAGGCCGCGGCCGTCGACGGCGCGACGGGCAACGCGCCGACGAGCTCGATCGCCGGCGAGCGCGGCGCCGCGCCGACGGACTCGAACGCGCCGGTCGCCGCGGAGACGGCGAAGGACGCCGCGGGGAACGACCTCGCGCGCGTCGCGGACACCGAGGTGCGCGAGGAAGTGCTCGAGGTCGGCAAGCCCGGCCAGCCCGGCTGCTATCGAGCGGTCTTCACGAACAAGGGCGCGGGGCTCGTCGAGCTGCGCAACGGCGCCTACGTCGATCGCGCGGGCTACTCGCCCGCGGAGATGGAGGACTGGCGGCACTGGGTGCCGATCGCCGGCAACACCTCGAGCGTCGCGAAGGACCGTCCGCTCTCGTTCGCGCTGCGCACGCAGCCGAACTCCGATCACCTGCGCCGCGCTTCGCTCGAGGAAGAGCTGTGGCAGATGAAGGTCCTCGAGACGGACGGCGTGCGCAGCGGCATCGAGTTCACGCTGGCGCCCGGCACGGGCGTCACCTTCACGAAGCGCTTCCGCTTCCTCCCCGGCAAGAACCAGCTCGTCTTGGAGCTCGAGCTCGCGAACGACGCGCTCGCGACGCAGAGCGGCGTGCGCACCTTCGACCTGACGCCGTCCGCGTGGATGGTCGCGGACTCGGGCGACAGCTACTACATCGAGCCGCAGGCCGTCGCCGGCTGGCGCGAGAAGCCCGCTGCCGACGTCGAGTGCAACTCGATCCCGCGCGATCCCTCGGGCGGCGAGCTCGCGGGCGTGCTCGCGTCCGCGCCGCCGGGCTCGGGGAGCGAGATCGCGTACGTCGGCGTGCACAGCAAGTACTTCACGCTGCTGCTCGCGCCCGCGAAGGACGGGCCGAAGAGCCTCGTCGGCGCGGGGTGGCGCAAGGTGCGCGACAACGTCGTCGCCGCGAAGGATCCGGAGCACGCCTACACGCAGATCGTCGCCGACACGCAGGTCGAGCTCGCGCTGCCGCGGCAGGGCGAGCGCACGAAGCTCGTCTTCGACGTCTACGCGGGGCCGAAGGAGCCCGACGCGCTCGCGGCGGCGAGCGCGGACTTCGCGTCGCTCCACCGCTACGACCTCGGGTGGGTGCGCGTGATCAGCGCGCCGCTCCTGAGCCTGCTCAAGTTGTTCCACTGGCTCTGCTCGAGCTGGGGCGTCTCGATCATTCTGCTCACGTTGCTCGTCCGACTGATCCTCTTCCCCGTGAACCGCCGCTCGCAGACGGCGATGGCGCGCTACACGGCGAAGATGAAGCGGCTCCAGCCGAAGATCGAGGAGCTCAAGAAGCGCTACGAGAGCGACCCGTCGAAGCTGCGCACGGAGCAGGCGCGCCTCATGCAGCAGGAGGGCGCGTTCCCGCCGCTCGGCGGCTGCCTCCCGATGTTCCTGCAGATCCCGGTCTTCATCGGGCTCTACAAGGCGCTCGGCATCAGCTTCGACCTGCGTCAGGAGCCCTTCATGGGCTGGATCCACGACCTGTCGCTGCCCGACCAGCTCGTCGCGATCGACCTGCACCTGTGGCCGTTCGGCCTGATCCCGTACCTGAACATCCTGCCGCCGATCATGGTCGCGCTGTGGATCTGGCAGCAGAAGATGATGCCCGCGCCCGCGGACGAGCAGGCCGCGCGCATGCAGAAGATGATGATGTTCATGCCCTTGATGATGGGCGTGTTTCTCTACAACTACGCGGCGGGGCTCTCGCTCTACATGATCACGCAGTCGGGGCTCGCGATCATCGAGATGAAGGTCATCCGCAAGTACTGGCCGATCGACGACAAGGACGTCCCGCCCAAGAAGGACGGCTTCTTCGCCAAGATGATCGCGCTGCAGGAGCAGGCGGAGGCCCAGAAGCGGGCGCGCGGCCGCGCGCGCTGATCGCGCGCCGTGTCGACGCCGCGCGACACGATCGTCGCGATCGCCTCGCCGCCCGGCGCGGCGCTGCGCGGGATCGTGCGCGCGAGCGGGCCGCTCGCCGCGGAGCTCGTGCGCCGCACGACGGACTTCGATCCGGCGGGCGTCGACCGTGCGTGGCGTGCGGCGCGCTTCGACGACGGCGAGGGTGCGCAGCCCGCGCTCGTCACGTGGATGCGCGGGCCGCGCTCCTTCACGGGCGAGGACGTCGCCGAGTTCCACCTGCTCGGCAACCCGCACCTGCTCGCGGTCGCGCTCGCGCGCTGCGTGAGCCTCGGCGCGCGCCCCGCTGCGCCGGGGGAGTTCACGCGCCGCGCGTTCCTCGCGGGCAAGCTCGACCTGTCGCGCGCGGAGGGCGTCTTGCTCCTCGTTTCGGCGCAGAACGACGCGGAGCGGCGCGCGGGCGCCGCGCTGCTCTTCGGCGGGCTCGCTCGCGCCGTGGGGGAGGTGCGCGACGCGCTGGTCGAGGCGCGCGCGCTCTGCGAAGCGAGCCTCGACTTCGACCCGGCGGAGACCGGCCACGTCCCCGAGGTCGAGTTGCGCGCCTGCTTCGCGCGCGCGCGCGCTCGGCTCGCGGCCGCGGAGGAGGACGCGCTCGCGCGGCCGGGCGAACTCGGCGTGCCGCGCGTCGTGCTCGCGGGCGCGCCGAACGCAGGCAAGAGCCAGCTCTTCAACGCGCTCGTCGCGCGCTCCGGCCGGGCGGCGACCGAGGCGCTCGTCGCGCCGCTCGCGGGCACGACGCGCGACGTGCTCACCGCGCGGATCGTCGCGGGCGGCGTCGAGGCGGAGCTCGTCGACACCGCGGGGGAGGCGCCGGCGCGCGACGCGCTCGAGACGGAGGCGCAGCGACGCGCGCGCGCGTCCCGCTCCGCGGCGGACGTTCTCCTGTGGGTCGTCGATGCGGCGGGGCCGGAGCTCCCGGCGGAGCCGCCGTTCCAGGCCGACGCGGACCGCGCGGAGCCAGCACCCGTGGTCCTCGCGTGGAACCAGCTCGACCGTCGAGAGGCGCGGCCGGCGCCGCCCGCGGACTGGGCGCGCGCTCCCCGGCTCGCCGCGGTCGTCGGCGTCTCCGGGCGGACCGGCGCGGGCCTCGAGGAACTCCTCCTCCGCCTCGGCGAGCCGCTCCTCGCGCGGCGGCCCGGCGTGTCGCGCGAGCTCGCCGCCCGGCACCAGGCGGGGCTCGCGCGCGCCCGCCTCGAGCTCGAGCGCGCGGAGGCCGGCCTCGGCGCGGGGACGCCGCTCGAACTCGTCGCCGAGCACCTCCGTTCCGCGACGGCCGCGCTCGACGAACTGGACGGGGCGACGACCAGCGAAGACGTGCTCGACCGCATCTTCGCGCGCTTCTGTCTGGGCAAGTGATTGTGGATAACTCGGCGGTCGGGGCGCGAAGGACGCGCTCCACCAAACCTTCGGCCCAGCCAGCGTTGACACACTACATGTAGCGTGGTTTCCTCGTCCGCTCGCCCCCGCCATGAGGTGTTTGCGCTGCAAGAAGGACAACGACCGCGTGGTCGATTCCCGCGCCTCGGCGGACGGGACGGTGATCCGTCGTCGCCGCGAGTGCCTGGAGTGCTTCCTGCGCTACACGACGTACGAGCGCATCGAGGAGACGCCGCTGCGCGTGATCAAGAAGAGCGGCGAGCGCGTCCGCTTCGATCGCGAGCGCATCCTCGCCGGGATGGTCAAGGCCTGCGAGAAGCTCCCGATCTCGATCGAGGAGCTGGAAGCCGCGACCGCGCGCATCGAAACGCGCTGCCAGGAGGAGTACGACCGCGAGGTCGAGAGCTCCGTGATCGGCTCGCTCGTGATGGAGGAGCTGCGGCAGCTGAACCAGGTCGCGTACGTGCGCTTCGCGAGCGTCTACCGCGAGTTCAAGGACGTCTCGCAGTTCCTCGAGACGTTGCAGCCGATGCTCGACTCGCGCGAGGCCGCCGCGAACGGCGTCGACGCGCCGCGCGCGCTCCCGGCGCTGCCGCCGCGGCTCCCGCCCGCGTCGCTCGCCAACCCCGCGCTCGACGCGCGCCGTCCGACGGAGCCGGGCGCGGAGCCGCGCGAGGAGCGTGACGCGTGAAGCTGCGTCGCATCACGAAGCGCGACGGGCGCGAGGCGCCCTTCGACAAGACGAAGATCAGCGACGCCGTTTCGCGCGCGCAGGCTGCCGTCGGCGAAGCGGATCCGCACTTCGCGGCCGAGGTCGCGGACGTCGTCGAGATGGCGCTCCTGCGGCGCTATCCGCAAGGCCGTCTCCCGCACACGCCCGAGCGCGAGGCCGTGCCCGGCATCGAGGAGATCCAGGATCTCGTCGAGCAGGCGCTGATCGAACTCGGCCACGCGGCCGTCGCGAAGGCGTACATCCTCTACCGCGACCGGCGCGCGCGGATCCGCGCCGCGCTCGAAGTGCGCGCGCCGGACGACACGCTCGGTCGCGAGCTCGCTTGCGATCGCGGCGCGGCCGGCGCCTCCGCCGCGCCAGGCGAGAAGCGCAAGTCGCCGCCGCGCGTGCAGGTTTCGGGCGGCGTCACGACGTGGAGCAAGGGCCGCATCGTCGTCGCGTTGATGAACGAGGCCGAGCTCCCGCGCGCGACCGCTGAGCAAGTCGCCGCGCGCGTCGAGGAGCGCGTGTTCGACAGCGGCCTGAAGCGCATTTCGACGGCGCTCATCCGCGAGCTCGTCGACAACGAGCTCGTCGAGCTCGGGCTCTCGCAGGCCCTGCGCCGCCAGCGGCCCGTCGTGCTCGCGCGCCACGACCTGCGCCGGCTGCTCGGCGACGCCGCGCCGCGCGATCCCGCCGAGGCGCTGCCCGCGGACGTGCTCGGCCGCGAGCCGCTCGGCGGCCGTCCCGCGCGCGAGGTGCTCGCCGGAGCCGTGCTCGCGCGCTTCGCGGTGGAGGACCTCCTGCCCGAGAACGTCGCGGAGCTCCACCTCTCGGGCGAGCTCCACTTCGAGGACCTCGAGGCACCGCACCTCGCGCTGACGCAGGCGATCCCCGCGGATCTTCTGCTCTCGAGCGACCGCTCGCCGCAGGCCGCGTTCGAGCTGCTCGACGAGGTCGCGCAGGTCGCCGTGCGCACGTCCTACGGCGTCACGATCGAGGACGCGCAGCTCCTCGTCGGCCTGTTCGCGCGCGGTTCGCGCGCGGCGCAGAACCCCGCGCGCGCTCCGCGTTCGGGCCCGAGCGCGCTCGGCTCGTTCCTGCTCGCGCTCGCCGCGACCGCGCGCGCGTCGGGCCGCGCGATCGACCTCGGCTTCGGGCCGCTCGGCTCCGGTTCGTCCGGTGCTTCGTCCGCGACGAGCGGCGGTGCGCCGGCCGCGAACGCGTCCGTCGCCGCGCGCGCCGGCGCGAGCGGCCGCTCCGGCGGCAGCGCCTCGCCCGCGTGGCTCGCGCGGCTCGTGCTCGAGCTCGCGGAGCTCGCCGCGCACGGCGAGCGCGGCCGTCTGCCGCGGCTCTTCCTCGACGGCGACGACCTCGCCGCGTGCGTCGCCGCCGACGCGAGCACGCGTCCCGCGCTCGAGCGCCTGCTCGCGATCGGGCTCGTCGTGCCGACGTGGAGCGTCGCGGGCGAGCGCTTCGCGGCGCCCGGCCTCGCGCGCGCGTGGCGCGAACGCGGCGGACTCGTCTGCGGCGGCGCGTGCGCGATCAACCTCGTGCGCGCTGCGCGCCGCGCGGGGCCGTGGCGCGAGGACGCGCTGCTCGAGAACGCGGCGCGCTCGATCGAGTCCGCGCTCGAAGGCCTCGCCGCGCTCTCCGAGCACCAGCGCCGCGAACGCTGGCTCGAAGGCGCGCAGCGCGGGCTCGTGCGCGGCCGCGTCCGCTACGCGATCGTGCCGGTCGGTCTGCGCGAGGCGTTGCGCTGCGTCGCGGACGGCGAGCTGCGCCCCGAGCAGGCCGCGCGCCTCTTGTCGTTCCTCGGCGAGGCCGTGCAGCGCTTCTCGCGCACGCGCGGGCTCCCCGTCGTCCTGTCGACGTGGTTCGGCGAGCGCGCGGCGTTGCGCTTCTCCGCGCTCGACCGCGAGTACTTCCACGTGTCGCAGCCGCTGCTGTTCGAGGGCGCCGCGCTGGCCGCGGGCTCCGCGGCGGCGCCGTACTCGACCGGCCTCGACCTGTCGCCCGCTGGCGGCGTCGCGGCGCAGGCCTCCGCGCTGGAGGCCGCCGAGTCCGCGCTCTGCGCGACGCAGAAGTCCGGCGCGCTCCACCCGCCCGCGATCCTGCGCGCGCTCGCGCACGGACCGCTCGAAGAACGTCCGAGCGTGCTCTCCGCGTGGGAGCGCCTCGAACGCACGCGCTCGCGTCTGCGCAGCGGCGCGTGGGCGCTCTACGCGCTCCCCGCGTCGGAGACCGGCGTCTCCGACTCTGCGCCCACGCTCTACACCGAGCGAGAATCGGACGAGTCACTCGACGAGGTCGAGCTCGCGGACGGCGCGTCCGACGCGGGCCTGGACGTCTCCGTGATCGAACCCACGGCGCGCACCGCCTCCGGCCGCTCGTCCCGCCCCGCGTCCGCTCCCCGGGCTTCCAACCTCGAGGATTCCTGATCCATGCGTCTCCAGCGCCTCGAGCTCTTCGGCTTCAAGTC
This sequence comes from Planctomycetota bacterium, assembly GCA_016714045.1. Classification (GTDB taxonomy): domain Bacteria; phylum Planctomycetota; class UBA1135; order UBA1135; genus JADJNY01. Next base: position 145,406 of record JADJNY010000010.1, read on the forward strand.
GTTCGCCGACCGCACCGTCTTCGAGTTCGGCGAGAACGCGCTCACCGGCGTCGTCGGTCCGAACGGCTGCGGCAAGAGCAACGTCGTCGACAGCGTGCGCTGGGTGCTCGGCGAGCAGCGTCCGACGTCGATGCGCGGCGCCGAGATGACGGACGTCATCTTCAAGGGCTCGGCCTCGCGACCGGGCCTCTCCGTCGCGGAGGTCACGCTGATCCTCGACAACCAGGCGGGCGGGCTCGAGGGCCGCGGCGCCGAGGTCTCGATCACGCGCCGCGTGTTCAAGTCGGGCGAGGGCGAGTACCTGCTCGACGGGCAGAAGGTGCGTCTCAAGGACGTGCGCGAGATGCTCTATGACACGGGCCTCGGGAGCCGCGGCTACTCCGTGCTCGAGCAGGGCAAGATCGACGCGGTCCTCTCCGCCAACCCGCTCGAACGCCGGCGCATCTTCGAGGAAGCCGCGGGCATCAGCCGCTACCGCCAGCGCCGCGTCGAGACCGAGCTGCGCCTGAAGCGCGTCGCGGAGGACATGGCGCGCCTCGACGACGTCGTCGGCGAGCTCAGCTCGCGCGTGCGCTCGCTCAAGATCCAGGCCGGCAAGGCCGAGCGTTGGGCCGAAGCGAAGGCCGACTGGTCGAACCAGCGGACGCGCCTCTCGCGTCACCGTCTCGCTTGGATCGACCGCGACCTCGACCGCCTGCGCGCCGAGCTCGCGGAGCTCGAGACCCGCGCGACCGCGTTGCGCGCCGAGCGTGAGGCCGCCGAGGGCGACGTCGACGCGCGCGAATTGGAGCGCGCCGCGCTCGTCTCCGAGATCGAGCGCCTGCTCTCCGAGATCGGCCGCGTCAGCGGCGACGGCCGCATGCTCGACGAGCGCCGCGCACAGCTCTCGAGTCGCGTCGCGTCGTGGCAGCACGCCGCGAAGGAAGAAGCGGAGCGCGCCGAGAAGCTCGCGACGGCGCTCGCCGAGCGCGAGCGCGAGCTCGCCCGCCTCGTCGAGGAGCGCGCCGCGCTCGAAGCCCGCGCGAAGAGCGCCGGCGACCGCGCGCGAGAGAAGTCCGCCGCCCTGCGCGAGCTCGAGAAGAGCTACCGCGAGAAGCGCGGCGAGGTCGAACGGCAGAACGACGCGGTGCTGTCGCTCCTCCGTGCGCGCACCGAGGCCGAGAACCGCGTGCGCTCGCTCACCGAGTCGCGCGGTCCCGCCGCCGAGCGCGCGAAGCGCGTCGAAGAGCGCCTCGGCGCCGCGCGCGCGCAGAACGACGCCGTGCGCGCCGAGGAATCGGCTGCGACCGCACGTCAATCGGAGGCGCAGACGGCGCTCGCCGCGCACGAGGAACACCGGCGCGAGCTCGCGCAGCGCATGGCCGAGGTCGGCCTGCAGGTCACCACGCTCGAACGCGAGAAGAACCAGCTCGAACTCGAGCGCGCGAAGGCGCAGAGCCGGATCGAATTCCTCCTCGCGCGCGAACGCGACCTCGAGGAGCTCACGAAGGGCGCGCGTCGCGTGCTCGAGAGCGTCGAGAAGCGCGCGGAGCCGATCGCAGCGGAAGCGCTCCTCGGTCTGCTCGCCGACCACCTGCGCACGGAGACGCGCTTCGCGCGCGCGCTCGACGCGGTGATCCACGCGCGCGGCGGCGCGCTCGTCGTCCGCGACGCGGCCTCGGCTCGCGCGGTCGCGGGCTGGCTCAAGTCCACGCAGGCGGGGCAGGTCGGCCTGCTTTTCGCGAGCGCCGAGGGCGCCGCTCCGGTGGAGCCGCTCCCGGCGGAATTCACGGAGGAAGAGCGCGAGCTCGTGCTCGGCGCGTTGCGCGGCGAAGTCGCGCCCAGCGCGGGCTCCGAGCGCCTCGCCGACCTCCTGCTCGCCGATGTCTGGGTCGTGCGCGACCTCGACGCCGCGCTCGCGCTCGCGCCGCGTCATCCGCGCGCGCGCTTCGTCACGCTCGAGGGCGAGCTCGTCGACGCCGCGGGCCTGCTCGCCGGCACGCGCGACCTCGTCCAGGGCGCCGTCGGCCGCCGTTCGTCCGCCGCGGAGCTCTCCGCGCAGGTCGAGGCGCTCGCGGGCCGCATCGCGGGCCTCGACGCGCGCCTCGCGGACCTCGTCAAGGAGCGCATCGGCCTCCAGAAGGACTGGGAACGTTCGAGCCAGGAGCTCGAGCAGCGCCCCCGCGCGCTGAACGAAGCGGGCACCGAGCTCGCGACGGCGCGCGCGCGCTTGCGCGACCTGTCCGCCGGCGAACGCGCGCTCGAGCAGGAGTCGCAGGCGGTCCTCGCCGAGATGGCGCGTCTCGAGCGCGACCTCGCGCAGGAGACGTCGAAGCTCGAGGAAGCGCGCGTGCGCTTCGAGGTCGAGAACGCGAAGCTCGCCTCCGCAGACTCCGAGCGCGTCGGGCTCGAGGAGCAGAAGGACCTGCTCGGCCGCGAGGAATCGTCGGCCCAGGTCGAGGCCGCGCGCGCCCGCACCGAGCTCGAAGGCGTCGCGCGCCGGGTCTCCGACCTCGAGCGCGTGCAGAACGACCAACGGCTCGAGCACGATCGCGCGCAACGCATCCACCAGGAGTCCGAGGCGAGCGCGAAGAACGGCGCCGCCGAATGCGAAGCGCTCGCCGCGAAGAGCGCCGAGCTCCTCGCCGTGCGCGCCGAGTACGAGGAGAAGGTCGGCGGCCTGCGGACGCTCTCCGAGGGCGGTCGCGACGCGATCGAAGGCCTGCGCCGGCGCGCGGACCAGGTCACGCGCGCGCTCGAATCCGCGAGCGCGTCGCTGTCGGACGCGCGGCTCTCCGAGCAACGCCTCGCGATGGCGCGCACCGAGCTCCTGGTGCGCGCGCAAGAGGAGCTCCATCAGGACGAGCTCGCGCTCAAGGCGGATTTCCAGCCCGAAGCCGAGCTCGAGAGCGCGGAGGCGCTCGACGCGCTCGAGAACGAGGTGCGCGAGCTCAAGGGCAAGCTCGAGAAGCTCGGGCCGGTGAACCTCGAGGCGATGACCGAGCTCTCCGAGGTCGGAGGCCGCCTCGAGTTCCTGCAGAACCAGCGCGCGGACCTCGACGCGTCGCGCCAGCAGCTCGCCGAGGCCGTGTCGACGATCGACAGCGAGTCGAAGCGCCTCTTCCTCGAGACCTTCGAGGCGGTGCGCACGAACTTCCAGCGCATCTTCCGCCAGCTCTTCGGCGGCGGGCGCGCGGAGATCGTCCTGGAGGAGGGCGCGGACGTCCTGGAAGCGGGCGTCGACATCATCGCGCGCCCGCCGGGCCGCGAGCTGCTCTCGATCGGCCTGCTCTCCGGCGGGCAGCGCACGCTGACGGCGCTCGCGCTGCTCTTCGCCGTGTTCGAGGCGCGGCCGTCGCCGTTCTGCCTGCTCGACGAAGTCGACGCGGCGCTGGACGAAGCGAACGTCGAGCGCTTCCTCCAGATGCTCGCGGGCTACCGCGCGACGACGCAGTTCGTCGTCGTCACGCACAACAAGTCGACGATGACCGCGTGCGACAGCCTCTACGGCGTGACGATGGAGACGAAGGGTGTCTCGCGCCAGGTCTCGGTCGAACTCGGCGACGTCGAGCGTTGGGCCGATCGCCCGGGCGCTCCGGCGGCCGCGCGCGGCAAGCCGGCGCCCGAGACGACCGTCGACCCGGAGTCGGGCGAGCCCGTGGTCGAGCTCGTCCCCGCCGCCGGCGACCGTCCGGCCGAGGGGCCGGCGCGCCGGCGCGTCTCCCGCGCCGCGCGGGCCGAGCTCGAAGCGCCGCTCCCCGAGCCGACCGCCGCCCCCGACGGGGGCGAGGTCGCGAGCGCCTCCGACGCCGGGGGCGGACCGAGCGACGGCGCGCCCGCCGAGCCGCAGGCGACCTGAACCGCGCGCCCGCGTCGCAATCCATCCGACTTCGGCGCTCACACCGCGCCGCCTCGCTCGTTCGTGCGCAGGGAACCCGGGCGCTTCGCCCCGTCGGGGCGCGATCCTGCGGATTCACCGCCCGCGCCCTCCGCGCGGCGCTCGGAGCTAAGGCGGCGAGCCTTGCCTGGGCGAAGAGGGGGGAGCGAAGATCCCGGATCCGACGGCCCGGTTCTGGCCCATGCATCCTTCGAGCGGCACCTTGCTCCACCTCCTGATCACGACCCTCGCCGCAGTGGGGCCGGCCGCGCTGCGCCCGCAGGAGGGAGCGCCCGTCCCGGCCGAGACGCTCGTGCCGTCCGCCGCCTCGGCACCGACGCAGGAGCCCCTGCCATCCACCGCACCGACGCAAGACCCCGCCGGCACCCCGCCCGCGGTCCCGAACGCGGAACCGGTCCCTGTCCCCGTGCCCGAGCTCCCGACCTGGGAGCCCAAATACCACGACCTAGACTCCGTCCGGGCGTTGCTCGAACGCTTCGCCGCCGACGCGACCGCCGCTGGGCTGGTCGCGGAGCGCCTCGAACTCGGCCTCACCCACTCGGGCCTCCCGAGCGGGGCGCTGCGCCTGGGGCGCGCCGAGGGCGGCCCGCTCGCGACGCGGCCCGCGCTGCTCCTGCTCGGCGGGCTCGATGGCACTTCCCTCACGGGTTCGGAGGCGGTGCTCGCCGTGCTCGCGCACGTCGTCGCGCACCCGACGGAGCTCCCGCCCGGCACGACGCTCCTCGCCGTGCCGTGGGCCGCCCCGGAGGCGCTCGCGCGCACGCTGCAAGGCGCGGGCGACGGCCGCGACGGTCGCCCCGTCGACGACGACGGCGACCGCAAGCTCGACGAGGACGGCCCCGACGACCTGGACGGCGACGGGCAGATCCTGGAGCTCCTGATCGAGGATCCGGACGGCGCGTGGGCGCGCGGCGCGGACTCGCGCTTCCTCGTGCCCGCGAAGCCCGGCGACAGCCCGCGCTACCGGCGCATGGCCGAAGGCCGCGACGACGACGGCGACGGGCGCTTCAACGAGGACCCGCCCGGCGGCCAGGCGCTCATGAGCGCGTTCCCCGATGGCTTCGCGCCCTCCGGGTCGCTCTCGACGGGGCTGACGCTGCCGCTCGAGGACGAGCAGGCGCGCTCCTTGTGCACGCTGATCGCGAAGAGCCGTGCGCTCGCGGTGCTCGCGCTGCAGGGCGACCACGGCGCGCTCGCGCCCGTGGCGCTCGACACGCCGGCCGAGCGCGCCAGCGCCGAGCTCGCCGCGCGCGCGCTCGCGCGGCCAGGCGCCCGCGTCGAAGAGCCGCTGCGCTCGGCGTTCGAGCTCGGCCGCGACCCGGGTCCGGGCTCCGCGCTGCGCTGGACGCGCGCGCGCCTCGGCGCCTTCGTCGCGGAGTGGGCGCCCTGGGGGCCCGAGGTCGAGCGTGCGGCCAGCGGAGCGGCGGCGAGCCCGGCCGCGGCGCGCCGCGACGGCGAGGAGCTCGCCGTGCCGCTCGTCGTCGACGCGAACGCCGCGCTGGAGCGTGCGTGGGCGCGCTGGCTCGACGATACGCGCGGGGGCATCGGCTTCGTCGAGTGGCACCCCGTCGATCTCGGACCCGGGCGGCGCGCGCTCGTCGGCGGATGGTTGCCGTTCACGCGGCGCAACGCGCCCGAAGTGGCGCTCGCGAACGTCCTCGCGCCGGTGCCCGCCGGCGTGCTGCGCTTGCTCGCGCAGTTCCCGCGGCTCGAGCCCGTGTTCACCGAGGCGCGGCGCGAGGGCGAGCTGTGCTTCCTGCGCGCGCGCGTTTCGAACAAGGGCGGCTTCGCGTGCTCGTCCGCCGAGAACGGCGCGGGCAAGCTCGCCGTGCGGCTCGTCCTGGGCGGCGAAGCCCGGCTCGTCGCCGGCAGCGACGCGATCGAGCTCGAGCCGCTCGCCGGCGGCGCCGCGAGCCGCGAGTACGCGTGGATCGTGCTCGCGCCCGCGCAGTCGACCTTCACGTGCCGCGTCGATCTCCCTTGGGGCGGCTCGGTGGCGGCGGAGGTGCGGCCGTGAAGCCCTTCTACCTCGTCGCCCTCGCGCTCCTCGCGCAGGACCCCGTCGCCGATCCGACGCCGCGCCCCGTGCCCGACGCGCCGCCGGCGCCGGTCGAGCGCGCGCCGGACGCGCCGGTCCAGGACCCCGCGCGCACCGCGCAGGGAGAGGCGCCCGCGACCGGTGCCGAGACGGCGCGCGTGAACCCGCCCGAGCCCGCGGCGCCGCCCGCGCTCGCGTGGGACGGCTCCGCGCCGCGCACGCCGGAGGAACTCGAGGCGCTCCTCGCACGCTTCTCGACCGCGTGGCCCGCGAGCGTGCGCGTCGAGGCGATCGCTGCCGCGCGCGAAGGTGGGCGAACCTGGCGCGCGAGCGTCACGCGCGCCGCGCCCGAGGACGAAGCGCGTCTCCCGGCGCTCCTCCTCGTGCCCGCGACGACGAGCGCGGCCGACGGCGCGGCGCTGGGGCGGCTCTTGAACGCGTGCGCGGGCTTGCTCGAGCGCGCGGCGCGCGAGCCCGCGGTCGAAGCGCGTCTCGCGCGCTGCAGCGTCCAGTTCCTGTTCGCGACCGAACCCACGCGCGCGTTCCAAGGCGGGTGGCCGGAGCCCGCGCTCGACTACCCCGTGGGCTGGAAGGGCGGCGTCGGTCGTCCGCCGCATCCGCTGCACGAGCCCGAGACGCGCGCGATCGCCGAGTTCCTCCTCCAGCACCCGTCGATCGGCGTCCTCGCGTTCGAAGCGCCTTCGATCGCGGCGCCGTACGAGCTCGGCGCGCCAGCGGAAGCGCGCGCACCCGGCGGTTCGCTCGAGCGGTTCGCGCGCGAGTACCTCGGCGCCGGACTCGCGGCGTGGAGCGCCTTCCCGGCCGAGCTCGCGAACGCGGCCGACCCGGCGGCGGCGCGCGGCGTCGCAGCGGAGCGGCTCGTGCTTCTTCTCGACGCGCTGCCGCGGCTCGAAGCCTCCGAGCCGAAGCTCGAGCGGGTGCGGCCGGACCTGTGGGTGCTCGAGGTCGAGCTCGCGAACCGCGGTACGACGGGCACGCTCGAGGGTTCCGCCGCGGCGCGCGAGCGCTCGAGCGCGTGGCTCGACGTCGCCGGCGCGGACCTCGCGGCCGTCGCGGGAGCGCGCAGTCGACCGGGGGCGGTGTACGAGCCGCTCGCAGCGCGCGCGAACCACCTCGAGCTCGGTCACCTCGGTGGTGGTGAGTCGGTGCGCTTGCGACTCGTGCTGCGCGGGGCCGAGGGCGCGGAAGCGCGCGTGGTCGTGCGCTCGCTGCGCGCGGGTGCGGTCGAGGTGGTGGTGCCGCTGCGCTGAGCGCGCTCAGCGCCCGCGGCGGAACTCGCGCTCCAGTGTCGGGAGGGCGGCGAGGACGAGTGCGCCGACGCGGCGGAGGCTCTCTTGCGAGCAGTGGGCGAGCGAGTCGTCGCGCGTGTGCCAGTATGCGTTCGCGGGGCCGTACTCGAAGTCGATCAGGTCGATGCTCGGGATGCCTGCGTCGAGGAAGGGGCCGTGGTCGTCCTCGATCGGCTGCGCTTCGTTCGTGAAGAGCGCTGCGTCGCCGATGCGCGCCGCGGCGGCGCGGAAGAGGTCGTTGAGCCGTCGGTCCGACCACGTCTCGCGCAGGAGGCCGAGCTCGCGGTCGCCGACCATGTCGAGCAGGACGAACGCGCGCACGCGCGCGGCCTCGCCGCTCTTCACGAGCGCGCGCGCGTGGTGGCGCGAGCCGTAGCAGTTGTCCTCGCCTTGCCACTGCGCGCGCGTCGCCTCCTCGCCGTCGAGGAACAGGAACCGGTACGCGAGCTCCCGCGGTCCCGCCGCCTTCATCGCCCGCGCGAGCTCGAGCAGGAGCGCCGTGCCCGATCCGCCGTCGTTCGCGCCGACGAAGCCGTCGATCCCGAGCTTCGTGTCGAAGTGTGTCGCGAGGTAGACGCGCTCGGCGGCGGGGTTCGTCGCCGCGAGGTCCGCGTAGACGTTGGCCAAGGCGATCGTCCCGACGGGCGTCGACGCCTCGAACGCCTCGCGCACCGGCGTGAGCCCCGCGCGTGCGAGCTCCGCCTCCAGGTACGCGCGCGTCGCCTCGAGCGCGGGGCTCTTCGGGGGACGCGGACCGAGCGCCACGAGCGCTTCGAGGTGCTTCCACGCGTTCGCGGCGTCGAGCGCGGGGCCCGGCGCCGCCTCGGGCCGGCCGCAACCCGGGCCCGAAGAGGCCGCGGCGAGGAGCGCGAAGAACGACAGGCCGTGGAGGAAGGCGGTGCGGGTCACAGAGGCCGAGCCTACCGTCCGGCGGGGGAGCGCAGGAATCCCGCAGCACGATCGAGAGCGCTCCTTCGAGCGTGCGCGAGCGCGCGACGCGGGCTCATCGCGGCGATTCGTCCGCCCCAGGAAGGACCGGAAACGGGCCTGTCAGCCGCCGTCGGCGGGGCCTAGTCCTGCGCGCGGTCCGCGCCGGGACTCGCGGCTCAGGTTCCCGGGAGGGCCGGCCGACAAGCGAGGCGGGGCCGCCCCGTCCTCGGAATGCGGTCCCTTTCCGGAGCGATCATGAGCGAACCGACCTCCCCGATCTTCGATCTCGTCCGCCAGTCCCTCTCGACGGAGCGCTTCGCTGCTCTGCACTGGGAGGGCACCTTCCAGGAGTACCTGGACATCGCGGACAAGAACCCGCTCGTCGCCCGGAACGCGTGGCAGCGCCTGCTCGACATGATCGAGAGCCACGGCTCGACGCGGCCGGAGAAGCGCGGCGCGCACAAGCGCTGGAAGCTCTTCGACGATCCGCTCGGCGATGGACAAGACGCGGTGTACGGCCTCGACGAGCCGCTCGCGCAGCTCGTGCAGACGATCCGCGCGGGCGCGCGCGGCCTCGGCCCCGAGAAGCGCGTGCTGCTCTTGCACGGCCCCGTCGGCTCGGCGAAGTCGACGATCGCGCGCCTCTTGAAGGGCGGCCTCGAGGCGTACTCGCGCTGCGACGAAGGCGCGCTGTACACGTTCGCGTGGCACGTCGACGGCGAAGTCGTTCCGTCGCCGATGAACCAGGAGCCGCTCCTGCTCGTGCCCGTCGAGGCGCGCAAGGCGGTCGAGGAGCGGCTCAACAAGAAGCTGCGCCGCGAATACCGCCTGTCGATCCAGGGCGAGCTCGACCCGGTGAGCCGGTACTACCACGAGCTGCTCATGCAGCGCTACGCGGGCGACTGGACCAAGGTCGTCCAACATGTGCAGGTGCGGCGCGTGCTGCTCTCCGAGAAGGACCGCGTCGGCATCGGCACGTTCCAGCCGAAGGACGAGAAGAACCAGGACTCGACCGAGCTCACGGGCGACCTGAACTACCGCAAGATCGCCGAGTACGGCAGCGACTCCGACCCGCGCGCGTTCAACTTCGACGGCGAGTTCAACGTCGCGAACCGCGGGCTGCTCGAGTTCGTCGAGGTGCTCAAGCTCGACGTCGCGTTCCTCTACGACCTCTTGGGCGCGACGCAGGAGCACACGATCAAGCCGCGCAAGTTCGCGCAGACCTCGATCGACGAGGTCATCCTCGGGCACACGAACGAGCCCGAGTACAAGAAGCTCGCGAACAACGACCTCATGGAGGCGTTCCGCGACCGCACGATCAAAATCGACATCCCGTACAACCTCGCGCGGACGGACGAGGTCGAGATCTACAAACGGCAGTTCGGCAGAAGCGCCTCTCGGGCCGCACGCTCGCGCCGCACACGCTCGAGATCGCGTCCCTGTGGGCCGTGCTCACGCGCCTCGAGGACCCGACGCACCCGAACCTGACGCTGCTCCAGAAGGCGCGGCTCTACGACGGCCAGGAAGTGCAGGGCTTCTCGAAGGAGCAGGTGCGGGAGATCAAGGAGCTGCACCCGCGGGAGGGGATGAACGGCATCTCGCCGCGCTACGTGCAGGACCGCATCGCGACCTGCATCGCGTCCGACTCGCTGTCCGTCGGCCCGCTGATGGTGCTCGATGCGCTCGAACACGGCCTGCGCCACCACTCGCTCGTCTCGAACGAGGAGACGCGCAAGCGCTACGTGCAGCTCGTCTCCGTCGCCCGCGAGGAGTACGAGGAGACGGTCAAGCGCGAGGTGCAGATGGCGATCGTGGCCGACAAGGAGGCCGTCGACCGCCTGTGCAGCAAGTACATCGACAACGTCAAGGCGTGCATCACGCGCGAGAAGGTCGTCGACGAGCACGGGCGGCTCTCGGACCCCGACGAGCGCCTCATGCGCGCGATCGAGGAGAAGATCGACATCCCCGAGTCGCGCAAGAGCGACTTCCGCCACGAGCTGATGAACTACATCGCCGCGGTGCACCTCGAGGGCGGCACGTTCCACTTCCGCGAGAACGCGCGGCTGACGCGCGCGCTCGAGCTGAAGATCTTCGAGGACCGGCGCGACTCGATCCAGCTGACGAGCCTCGTCTCCACCGTGATCGACCCCGACACGCAGGAGAAGATCGGCGTCATCCGCGACCGACTGATCCGCGACTTCGGGTACGACGAGATGAGCGCCGAGGAGGGTGCTTCACTACGTCGCCGGCCTGTTCGCGCGCGGCGAAGCGAAGCGCGCGCCGTCGGAGGCCGCGTAGTCGTCGGGAAGGCCCCATGTACCGGATCGAACGCGACCGCACCCGTTTCCGCGAGATCGTGCGCGGCAAGCTGCGCCAGGACCTGCGGCGCTACCTGTCGACGAGCGAGCTCCTCGGCCGACGCGGCGAGCACACCGTTTCGATCCCGATCCCGCAGATCGAGCTCCCGCGCTTCCACTTCGGCGAGAACAAGAAGGGCGGCGTCGGCCAGGGCCCGGGTGAGAAGGGCGAGCCGATGGGCGGCGAGCCGAAGGAGGGCGACGGCGCCGGCGCGGCGGGCGAGGGCGAGGGTCAGCACATCCTCGAGGTCGAGGTCGAGCTCGAGGAGCTCGCCGAGATGCTCGGGAAGGAGCTCGAACTGCCCGACATCCAGCCGCGCGGCGACAAGCAGCTGCTCGCCGAAGGCGGTCGCTTCACGGGCGTGCGCAGCCACGGACCGAAGTCGCTGCGGCACTTCCGCCGCACGTTCAAGAACGCGCTGCGACGCACGATCGCGTCGGGCGAGTGGGACCCCGCCGACCCGCGCGTCGTGCCCGTCGCCGACGACGAGCGCTTCCGGATGCAGAAGAGCTGCCCGCAGCCCGACAGCTCGGCCGTGATCTTCCACATGATGGACGTGTCCGGCTCGATGGGCCGCGAGCAGAAGGACATCGTGCGCATCAAGGCGTTCTGGATCGATACGTGGCTGCGCAGCCAGTACAAGAACCTCGAGGTCGTGTACATCGTCCACGACGCCGTCGCGAAGGTCGTCGACCAGGACGCGTTCTTCCACCTGCGTGAATCGGGCGGCACGAAGATCAGCTCCGCGTACGAGCTCGTGCTGCAGCTCGTCCTCGACAAGTACCGGCCCGAGGACTGGAACATCTACCCGTTCCACTACTCCGACGGCGACAACTGGTCCGCGCGCGACACCGAGCGCTGCGTCGCGATCCTGCGCGACGAGCTCCTGCCGCGCGTGAACCAGTTCTGCTACGGGCAGGTGAAGAGCGCCTACGGCTCGGGCCAGTTCAAGAAGGACCTCGATCAGGCGCTCGAGGGGCAGGAGCGGCTCGTCACCGCCGCGATCAACGACCGCGAGGGCATCCCGGAGGCGATCCGGTCCTTCCTGGGGAAAGGGCGCTGACCATGGCGCTCTCGTCGTCGCTCAGCCCGAAGTTGCGCGAGGAAGCGCGTCGCATCGAAGACGTCGCGCGTTCCTTCGGGCTCGACTTCTTCCCGACCATCTTCGAGATGCTCGACGCGAAGGACGTCAACGCGATCGCGGCGTACGGCGGGTTTCCCGTGCGCTATCCGTCGTGGCGCTTCGGGATGGACTACGAGCGCCTCGAGAAGAGCCGCTCGTTCGGCCTCTCGAAGATCTACGAGCTCGTGATCAACAACGACCCGACGTACGCCTACCTCGTGCGCACGAACTCGGACATGGAGCAGAAGCTCGTCATGGCGCACGTGTTCGGCCATGCGGACTTCTTCAAGCACAACCAGTGGTTCGTGCCGACCCAGCGCAACATGCTGGACCAGATGGCGAACCACGGCACGCGCCTGCGCCGCGTCGTCGACGAGCGCGGCGCGGACACCGTCGACGTGTTCCTCGACCGCGCGCTCTCGATCGACAACCTCGTCGACCCGTACCTGCCGCTCGCGCAGCACCTGCAACGCCGCAAGCTCGAAGCGGAGCCGGCGAGCCCGCGAGCGCGCGCGGCGCAACCTCGAGCGCTGCTGACCCGCGCGCGGGGCCGCCGAGCGCGCTCCGGGCCGCCTGCGCGCGCGCTGCCGACGTTCGACGTGCTCGGGTTCCTCTGAGCGAGGCGCCGCTCGAGCGCTGGGAGCGCGAGATCCTGCGCCTCGTGCGCACCGAGGCCTACTACTTCATGCCGCAGCGCATGACGAAGATCATGAACGAAGGCTGGGCGTCCTTCTGGCACTCGCGCATCCTGACGAGCGGCGTGCTCGACGAGAGCGAGATCGTCGACTTCGCCGACTGCCACAGCGGCGCGACGGCGAGCGCCACCGGCCAGTTGAACCCGTACAAGCTCGGCATCGACCTCTACCGCCACGCCGAGGAGAAGGGGTACGACCTCTTCCGCCTGCGCCGCGCGCACAACGACACGAGCTTCCTCGACGAGCTCGTCGACGAGGAGTTCGCGCGCACGAGCCAGCTGTTCCTGTACGGCAAGAACGCGCGCACGGGCCGCACCGAGGTGCTCGATCGCGACTGGCGCGAGATCAAGGAGAAGCTCCTGCAGGACCTCGCGTGGGGCGGCTTGCCGCAGATCGAGTTGATCGACGCGGACCACGAAGGCCGAGGCGAGCTGCTCTTGCTCCACAAGCACGACGGGCGCGATCTGCAGCTCGCGCACGCGGCCGACACGCTGAAGAACGTGGCGCGCCTCTGGAAGAAGAACGTGCACCTCGTGACGCTCGAAGAGGGGCAGGGGAAACAGCTCACCTGCGACGGCGAGACGATCAAGGTCAGCGACGCCGTCGTGCCGGGCGCGAAGGCGACGACCGAAGCGGGCTGAGGGCGGCTCGCTTTCGCGCCCTCGTGCTTGGAACTCGATAGGCCCTGAGCCGAGCATGGACGTCCTTGCGGCCATCCTGTCCGAGCGCGACGTCGAAGTCGTTCGCTGCGGCCTTTCCGCCCTCACCACGCCGAACCTCTCTGCGTTGGCGGAGGAGTTCGGCTTGAACTCGGACTCCTGCTGCCTCTACGCTCCGATCGACGCGCGTTCGGCGTTCGTGCGCGTGCGCAGCCTGCTGCACAGGGACTTCGCCTTCAGGTCGGAGATCGTCCCCCTCGAGCCGACCTGATCGCGGAAGTGCTCGGCTGCAGCGAGCCTTGGGAGCGAGGGCCTGTTCGGGGCGCCCGTGCAAATCGAAAGCAGCACTTTGGATATGCATGCGTATCCAAAGTCCCGCGGGGAGAAGTCCGGGTCCCCCGAGAGGTGGGACTCGGAGCCGGCGTCGCGGGAGGTCGGACGAGCGAATCCACGGAGCCCGTCCAGCCGTTCACGGCTAGGTGCGCGTGAGGTAGCCTGCGCCCTCGATCGTCGAGCGCGGGCCGATCATCCTCGCACCCTCGGTCGATTGCGAAAAGACCGACCATGCAAGAGAACTGGGACAGCTACTTCCTGACCGTCGAGGACCGTCCGGCGTCGATGTTCGTCGACCTCGGCGCGCGCAAGGCCGCGCCGCGTCCCGAGCTGCCGGTGATGGCCTACGTGCGCCTGCACCTGAACGCGCCGCTCGCGAGCGGCCTCTCCTCGGGCGGGGAGTTCGACACGCTCGTCGCGATCGAGGACGCGCTCGAGACCGGGCTCGTCGGCCCCGAGTGCGCGTACGTCGGACGCTGCACGACGAACGGCTGCCGGGACTTCGTGTTCTACGTCGCGCGTGCCGAGGGGTGGGAGGAGCGCGTCGGCGCCGTCCTCGCCGCGTATCCGGCCTACCGTTTCGACGTGTCGGCGCGGCCGGACTCGACGTGGTCGGTCTACGCGGACTTCCTCTTCCCGTCCGACGAGTCCCTGCAGTCGATCCACAACCGACGGCTCTGCGACCGCATCGAGGAGCACGGCGACGCGCTCACCGAACCGCGCGAGGTCGACCACTGGGCGTACTTCGACGCGGACGCCGGGATCGACGCCTTCGTCATCGAGGCCGCGGAGCTCGGGTTCGCGCTGCGCGAGCGGATCGAGCCGACGGCGGATTCGCGGCGCGGCGTTCGCCTGTGGCGCTCCGACCTGCCGAGCCACGCCGCGATCGACTCGATCGTGCTGCCGCTCTTCCGCCTCGCCCGCACACACGGCGGGCACTACGACGGGTGGGAGACGTTCATCGTCCGATCCCCGGAGCCGAACGCCGCGCCGGGCTAGCGCGCCGGCGCGGAGCACGTCCGCGCGCCTCAGCGCGCGTACTTCAGCGACAAGACCTCGACGATCTTCGCCGCCAGCGCGTCGTCGACGCCGAGCACCTTCTGCATCGACTCGAGCAGCTTGTCCTCCGCTTCGTCGACGTCGCCCGATGCGAGCGCGATGTCGGCGCAGAGCACGTAGCACTTCTTCTTGATCGCGGGGCTCGAGAGCTCCGCGAGCGCGTTCACCGCCTCCTGCAGCGACTTGTACTTCTTGATCGTCTTGATCGCGTCGTCGGCGGTCTTCCGGAAGTCGCGCTCCTTGAACTCGGGCAGCGTGCTCGCGAACGCGCCGACGGACGCCATCTCGCCGGCCTCGATCGAGCCGTCCGCGCCCGCCATGAGCAGCATCGCGGCGCAGAGCAGCGTGTCGTCGGTGGCCTTCTTCGGGGTGGAGAAACCGGTCAGCTTGGAGAGGAGTCCCATGGTGGTTCCGCGGTGGGGGTGAGGTCGGATGCGAGGGCCGAGAAGCTACCGCCGCGCGCCGGGTGATTCCATCCGCCGATCGAAGGCGGCGGGCCGCGTCGGCCCCGAGCCCGGGGTGCTGCGCGCGCGGTCTGAGCCGCGCGACGCGACCCGCTCTTCCGCCCGCGGCGCCTCACCTCGGCGGAGCGACGCGCGCTCCCGGCCGGTGGGGGCTCGGGACCTTGCGCGCGGAGCACCGACGGGGCGCGCCGTGCTTCGCCCGCGCGCAGGCGCTATCTTCCGCGCCATGCTGCGCTTCGTCCTCGTCCCGGTCGTCCTCCTCCCGTTCGTCACGGCCTGTCGCAACGCGAGCGGCGACGGCGGGAGCAGGGGGCCGCGCTCGTCCCGAACGCCGCAGGGCAGAACGGCTGCAGCGGGCCCGCGCAGGTCTTCACCGCGCCGCAGTCGACGACGACGGTGACGCTTCGCGACCTTCGCGGCGACGGACGACTCGTCGCTCGCCGCCGCGGCCGATGCCGAGCTCCTCTACGCGACCGGTGCGAACGGCACCGTCGTCGCGATCGACGTCTCGGGCGCCTCGCCCGTCGAGACGGAGCTCGTCTCGAGCGGCGCCGTCGCCGCGCTGCTCTCGCCTCGGGGATCACGGACTCCGCCCGCGCTCGGCGCGATCGCGGTGCTCGACACGGACACGCTGCTCGTGCAGGAGCGCACGTCGAACACGCTGCTCTCCGTCGACCGTACGACGCCGAACACGATCGGGTTCTGGGCGGGCGAGCCCAACCCCGTGCCCGGCTTCGCCGACGGCGCCGCGACGGGCACCGCGGGCCGCGCGCGCTTCAGCTTCACCGAGTCCTCCGCGATTTGTCCGACCGGCGAGGCGGTCCCGCGCGTCTTCGTCGCCGACCCGGGCAACCACGCGCTGCGCGTCGTCGAGGACGGCTTCGTGCGCACGCTCACGGGCCAGGGCATCGCCTTGTTCGCCGACGGCGACCTGTCCGCGGCGTTTTTCGACACGCCGACCGGGCTCGCGATCTCGTGCAGCAGCACGCTCGTCGTCAGCGAGCGCGGCGCGAACGGCTTCGGCCAGCGCCTGCGCTCGATCACCGTCGGCGCCGCGAGCCCGTTCGGCGGGTTCTTCGGCTCCGTGGCGACGCTGGCGGGAGACGGAACGGCGGCCACGACCGAGGGCCCCGCGCTCCTCGGCGCGCAGCTCGCCGGCCCCGTGGCGCCGTTCCTCGCCGAGGGCGGCGAGCTCTACTGGATCGACTCCGTCACCGGCGTCTTGCGCCGTCGCACGGTCGACGGCACCTGCGATTGCCCGCTCGACGTCGACTGCGCGACCGCCGTGACCACGCCGACGTTCCCCGCCGGCCACCGCTTCGCCATGACGGAGACGCCGGACGGCGTGCTCTACGTTCTCGATGCGACGGCCGACACGCTGCACCGCGTGACGCCCTGAGGGCCACGATCGATCGCGTCGCACCGCGCCCGATCCCAGCTCCCGCTCGACGCCGAGCGACTCCTTGCGAGACTCCTCTCGCGTTGCGCACCGTTCCGTCGCGTCGGGCATCGAGGTGCTGAGAGCAACTCGAACCCCGCGCAGTCCAGGGCCGGTCCTCCGGCCCTGGACTGTGCGGGGTCCGTGATGCGAAGCACACGCGCGTGTTCCGTTGCGCCCCTTCCCCCGCGTCGCCCCATCCGGCAAGCGCGCTCCCGATCGACACGGGACTCCGGCGGGCCTCACGCAACACAACAAGGCTCCGATGGACACCCCGATCCCACCCCACACCCCACCTCGTGCCTTGATCCCACCGCCCCCCCAGGTAGCATCCCCCCGCTGGGAACGGGCCGACGCGGCCGTGAGGCGTTCACCGGCGACACGACCGACCGCCACGATCCGCAAGAGGAGGAGCGCGTGGGAGAAAAAGCCCCCCCGACGAGCGCGCCTGCACCGCAGGCCGAGCACAAGCCCTTCATCCCCGCCGAAGCCAACGTCGCCGAGTTCACCGCCAAGTCGGTGATCATCGGCGTCCTCTTCGGCCTGATCTTCGGCGCGTCGACCGTCTACCTCGCGCTCAAGGCGGGGTTGACGGTGTCGGCGTCGATCCCGATCGCGGTGCTGTCGATCTCGCTTTTGAAGAAGCTCGGCGGGTCGACGATCCTCGAGAACAACATCGTCCAGACGATCGGCTCAGCGGGGGAGAGCATCGCCGCG
The DNA here is from genome assembly GCA_016714045.1 of Planctomycetota bacterium. Taxonomy (GTDB): domain Bacteria; phylum Planctomycetota; class UBA1135; order UBA1135; genus JADJNY01. The sequence goes on from JADJNY010000010.1 coordinate 162,407, forward strand.
GGCGTCGTCTTCACGCTGCCGGGCTTCCTGTTCCTCGCGCGCGGCGCGGACGGGGCGAGCGTCGGCGCGAGCTACTTCAACTACTGGACGATCTTCACGCTCGCGCTGCTCGGCGGCGCGCTCGGCGTCCTGATGATGATCCCGTTGCGGCGCGCGCTCATCGTGAACGAGCACGGGAACCTGCCCTACCCCGAAGGCACGGCGTGCGCGTCCGTGCTGATCGCGGGTGAGAAGGGCGGCGACCTCGCGAAGACGGCCTTCCTCGGCCTCGGGATCGCGTTCGTGTACGCGACGCTGCAGAAGATCCTGCTCGTCGTGCGCGAGACCGTCACGTGGGTCTCCGACGCGAAGAGCAAGGTGTTCCCGGCCGCCACGGTCAGCGCGGACATCACGCCCGAGTACCTCGGGGTTGGCTACATCATCGGCCCGCGCATCTCGTCGGTGCTGGTCGCGGGCGGCGTGCTCGCGTGGCTCGGGCTGATCCCGCTGCTCGCGTCGCTCGTGCCCGCGGACATGATCGCGGCGCAGCTCGCGAAGCTCGGCGAGATCAAGGACATCACGCAGCCCGGCAAGTTCGGCTGGGATCCCGTGACGCACGAGTTCGGCGCGCTGAACATGGCCGTCTACCGCGCCTACGTCCGCCAGATCGGCGCGGGCGCCGTGGCGGCCGGCGGGTTCATGACGCTGATCAAGACGCTGCCCACGATCGTGTCGAGCTTCAAGGGCAGCCTCGCTTCGATCAAGAGCGGCGGCGCCGCCGCCGCGGCGGCGGTCAAGCGCACCGACCGCGACCTCCCGCTCTCCGTCGTGCTCATCGGCAGCGTGGTGCTCGTCGCGATCCTCGCGTTCCTGCCGTTCATCCCCGGCACGCTGCTCGGCAAGATCCTGCTCGGCGTCCTGATCGTCGTGTTCGGCTTCCTCTTCGTGACGGTCGCCTCGCGCATCGTCGGGATCATCGGCTCGTCCTCGAACCCGATCTCGGGCATGACCATCGCCACGTTGATGGCGACCTGCCTGATCTTCGTCGGCATCGGGTGGACGGGCGACATCTACCAGCCGATGGCGCTCTGCGTCGGCGGCATGGTGTGCATCGCGGCCGCGAACGCGGGCGCCACGAGCCAGGACCTGAAGACCGGCTTCCTCGTCGGCGCGACGCCGAAGTACCAGCAGATCGGCCTGATGTTCGGCGCGGTCGCGGCGGCGGCGGTGATCGGCCTCACGATCAACGTGCTCGACAACCCGCAGGTCCTGGCGGACGGCACCGTGACGCACAACATCGGCGAGAAGTACGCCGCACCGCAGGCGACGCTGATGGCGACGCTCGTGAAGGGCCTGCTCGCGCAGAACCTCGACTGGCAGTTCGTCCTGGTGGGCGTGTTCCTCGCGATCACGATCCAGCTGTGCGGCGTCAGCCCGCTCTCGTTCGCCGTCGGCGCGTACCTGCCGCTGTCGACGACGATGCCGATCTTCGCGGGCGGCATGCTCAAGGGGCTCGTCGACTGGCGCCAGAAGAAGTCGGGCGCGGCGGCCGGTGGCCACGGAGACGACGAGCTCGGCCCCGGGAGCCTCTTCTCGACCGGCCTCGTCGCGGGCGGTGCGCTCGCGGGCGTGCTCGTCGCGGCCCTCCAGGCGAACGACACGGTCGCGGCGTCGATCGGGAAGCTCAGCCTGGAGAAGAACCTCGAGCACTCGCTCGGTGACGGCGGCTACAGCCTGCTCGGCGTCGGCTCGTTCCTCGTGCTCTGCACGATCCTCTACAAGGTGGCGATGAAGCCGGCGAAGTCGTGAGCTCCACCCCGCTCGCGCATTCGCCCTCCGTCCCGGCCTCCGAGGTCCAACCCGAGTTCACGCTGCGCGCGATCGTGCTCGGCGCGGTGCTCGGCGTCGTGTTCGGCGCGGCGTCGACGTTCCTCGCGCTGCGCGTGGGACTCACGACGTCGGCGTCCGTGCCGATCGCGGTGCTCGCGATCTGGGCGATTCGCAAGCGGCGGGGCCAGCGCGCGATCCTCGAGCACAACATCGTGCAGACGACGGGCTCCGCCGGCGAGTCCGTCGCGAGCGCCGTCGTGTTCACGGTGCCGGCGCTGATCTTCCTCGGGTACCCGTTGCAGGTCGGCCTCACCGCGCTGATCGCGGTGACGGGCGGCGTGCTCGGTGTCCTGATGATGGTGCCGCTGCGGCGCTACCTGATCGTCAAGGAGCACGGCGTCCTGCGCTATCCCGAGGGGAAGGCGTGCGCCGAGATCCTGCAGGCCGGAGAGCGCGGCGGCACGTCGGCGAAGAAGGTCTTCGTCGGGCTCGGTTTCGGCGCGCTCTTCAAGGCGTTCCAGGCGCTCTTCGGCGGTGTGAAGGCGTCGATCGCGGCCCCGATCACGTTCTTCCGCGGCGCGGAGGTCGGGTGCGACGTCGCCCCGGAGCTCTTGGGCGTCGGCTACATCATCGGCTACCGCACGTCCGTGATGATGGTCGCGGGCAGCGTGCTCGCGTCCTTGATCCTGGTGCCGCTGATCCTGCTCTTCGGCGCGGGCCTCGACGCGCCGCTCGCGCCCGCCACGACGCTGATCCGCGACATGTCGCCGGGTGCGGTATGGTCGAACTACGTGAAGCACATCGGCGCGGGCGCCGTCGCCGCGGGCGGGATCTTCGCGCTCGCTCGCGCGCTGCCGTCGATCGTGTCGTCGATCCGGGCGTCCGCGGGCTCGCTCTTCGGCGGAGCGGGTGGGAGCGCGGCCTCGACGTCGCGGCTCGACCGCGACACGCCGGTGGCCGTGCTGCTCGCGGGCGCGCTCGCGATCGTCGTGTTCATCTGGTTCGTGCCGGCGTTCCAGATGACGCTGCTGGGCGCGCTCCTGATCCTCGTGCTCGGCTTCCTGTTCAGCGTCGTCTCCTCGCGCATCACGGGCGAAGTCGGCTCGTCGTCGTGCCCCTTGTCGGGGATGACGATCGGCGTGCTCATGGCGACGTGCGGCGCGTTCCTGCTCGCGGGGTGGGAAGGCTCGAGCTACTCGCGCCTCGCGCTGATGATCGGCGCCGTCGTGTGCATCGCGATCAGCAACGCCGGCACGTGCTCGCAGGACTTGAAGACCGGGTTCCTCGTCGGCGCGACGCCGGTGAAGCAGCAGGGCGCGCTCCTGATCGGCGTGCTGACGTCCGTGCTCGCTGTCGGGTGGACCGCCTACCTGCTCAACCTCGCCGAGACGCGCGAGCACGTGCTCGCGAAGCCGTTCGCCGTCGCACCCGCGCTCGTCGCGAAGGCGGAGTCGAGCGGGCGTGCGGAAGAGGACGTCTACGCGCTCGTCGCGCTCGAAGGCGCGAACGCGCCCGCCGAGGCGTCCGCGGGCACCTACCTCGTCGACCGGGGGACGAACGAGGCGCGGTACGCGCTGCCGGCGACGGCCGGCGCCGAGCCGCGCGCGCTCCCCGTGCCGTTCGCCGTCGCGCCCGCGCTCGTCGAGGCCGCGAAGGAGACCGCCGTCGTCCCCGACGCGCGCGAGTACGCCTTCGTCCGCCTCGCGCAGGAGGACGTGCCGTCCGGCGTGGCGCCCGGCATCTACCTCGTCGATCGCGAGACGAACGAGGCGCGTGTGCAGCGCGAGGACGGCATCGGAGCCGGTCGTCTGCAAGCGCCGCAGGCGAAGCTCATGTCCGTCGTGATCGACGGACTGCTCACGCACAAGCTCCCCTGGGACCTGATCCTGATCGGCGCGGCGATCGCCGTCTTCATCGAGCTGCTCGGCTTCCGCTCGCTCACGTTCGCGGTCGGCGTCTACCTGCCGATCTCGTCGACGATGCCCGTGTTCCTCGGCGGCGTCGTGCGCTTCCTCGCGGACAAGCTCTACAAGCGCGAACCGGACGCGGAGGACGAGCCGCAGGGCGTGCTCTGGTGCTCGGGCCTGATCGCCGGCGCGTCGATCCTGGGCATCCTCGCCGCGATGCAGGGCTTCCTGCCCGGGTTCGACCGCGACACGGGGCTCCACCCGCAGATCGCGGTCTTCACGGCCTGGCTGCCGGAGCTCTCCGGGAGCGACCTCTTCGGTCTGGGCGTGCTCGCGCTCCTCGGCTTCCTGATGTACCGCGGCGCGGCGCCGGCCAAGGAGTGACCGACGCGCGCGCCCGCTGGCCGGCGAGCGCGCGCTTTTCTCGTCCTTTCACCCCCGCGCCAGCGGCGCCGCGCCGGAAGCCTGGCTCGCGGAGCCCCCGGCGCAGTGTGGGTCGATGTGGACGCGCCCAGTGATGGTCGTACCCGTAGCGCGCGGCGTCGTCCTGATGGATTGGTGTACCAGGGATGAAGAGCCGGGGGTTCCGCTCCTTCCCCTCGAACGCACGAGGCCGGGCCGCATCGAGCAGCCCGGCCTCGCTTCGTTCCACGCGCGCTCGCGGCGCGCGTCACGTCGGCGTCACGGGATCCAGAGGATCGCCACGCCGTTCGTGCGGTTGCTCGTCGCCGGCGGACAGAAGACCGTCGACGGGTTGCGGTAGAAGCACTGGTAGTAGTACGTGCCGCCCGCGGGGTTCACCGCGCCGCGCAGGCTGATCGGCAGATCGCCCGGAGCGGGGTAGGAGCTCGCGCCGCCCGCGACGCCCTGGAGCTCGAGGCGCACGATCGACCCGGTCACGCAACCGAGACCGTCGTCGACGATCACCGGCGCCATCTGCGCGTCGCCTTGGAAGAAGATGCAGACGCCGCTCGTCATGCTCGACGCGTCGAGACGCGCGGTGTCGCCCGCGACGCTCGCGGTGCCCGAGCCGGTGAGCCGCGCGCCCGAGGCGAAGCCCGAGTTCGCGCACCCGTGGCCCGGCGCTCCCGTGTTTCCACACGGGCACGCCGCGCCGCTGCCGTCGCCCAAGCACATCGCCGTGAACGCGCTGTTCGCCGGCACGTCGCCCGTCGTCGCGACGTCGGCGGGCAGGCCCGGCTTCCAGAGGCCCAGGGTCAGCGCGCCCGTGACCGGCGGCACGTCCGCGTCGAAGCGGAAGTTGTACATCGTGCCCCAGCGGATCGCGTTCGCGTTGGCGTCGACCGCCTGCGCAGCGCAGGCCCACGTGATCGAGCCCGCGCCGAGCGTCCCGATCCAGTCCGCGCCGCTGAACGTGACGCTGCCGTTGCCGTCGCCGTCGTGGTACGCGATGTCGTGGAAGCCGATGTTCGTGACGTTCACGCCGATCGGGACCGGCACGGTGAACGAGCCCACGTTGCGGTCGGCGTTCATGTTGTAGACGGCGTACTCGTAGTGCCACGTGCCGCCGCCCAGGTGCGTCGCCTTCGATCCGACGATGCAGAGCCCGTCACCCGGGATCTGCACGTCGTTCAGCGTGACGCCGCTCTCGGCACTCGCCCACGCGCGGATCGCGGGCTGCGTGCGGTTCGTGACGCCGGTGAACGAGAGGCTGAACTCGGTCGTCCCCGTGCAGGCCATCTCGCGCCACGACGCGTTGTTGTTCTGGTTGCCCGCGGCAGCGTCGTCGGGCGTCACGTAGTGGCCTTCGCCGAAGAAGCGCGCGGTGGTGGTCGAGCCGGTGGCCTCGAGCGCGCTCACGGGGATCTGGCAGCGGCGCGCGATGGCGCCGGCCCACGCCGGGTTCGCCGGCGGGTAGGGGAACACGCCGGTGTGCGCATTCACTTGCCAGTTCGGGCCCGCGCTCGTCTGGTTGCCGTTCAACCCCGAACCATAGGGGTCGGAGCAGCCGACGCCGAGGCCGCCGCCGCCGCCCTGGCACGTGCAGCACAGGCTGCCGCTCACCGCCGCGAAGGCGTGCTTGAGCCACGACGCGCCGAGCTGCTCCATGCGGCCCGCGCCGTCGACGATCTTGTACTTGTAGACGTTCTGGCGGATGACCGGGTGGTTCGGCGTGTTCGCCTGCCAGAGGAGCACCTGCGTGCCGATGTTGCACGACGTCGTGCCGAGCGCGACGGCGTCGATGCCGCCCACCGAGGCGACGTTGAGCACGTCCGTGACGTCGCCGACGATCACGTCCGGTCCGACGTTCGTCCCGCACGGCGGCGGCGGCACGAACGTGCCGATCGAGAACTGACCCGGCCCGCCCGCGGCGGCCGCGCCGACGCCGAGCTGCACCGTGTACGTGTTGCCCGCGACGACGTCGAGGTCGACGCGCGCCTGGTTCCCGCACGACGTGTCGTTGCACGCGATCGGCGCGCCCGTCGGGCAGCCGGTGCCCGCGTAGACCGCGAGCTTCGTGTTGACCGCCGTGAGCGAGCACGTCGAGACCGCGACGTGCTCCGTCGTCGTCGCCGTCCAGCTGTACCAGAGGTCGCGCTGGATCGCGGTGCTGCCACCGGAATTGCACGCGGCGTTCGCCTGGCCCTCGGCGCCCGTCGTCGTCGACGTCGTGTCGAAGGCGAACGTGCCCGGTCCGGCCGTGAGCACGAGCGGCGTCGCGCAGTCGTCGTGCGCGGGCGGCGGCGGAGGCGGCGCCGCGTAGTCGACGAGCATGCTCGCCGTATACGTCGTCGCGGCGCCGAACGCGCCGGCCTGGATGAAGAACGTCTGCCCCGCGGTCGCGGGGAAGCTGACCAGGGACTGGAGGCCGCAGCTGTCGTCGTTGCATGCGACGGCCGTGCCGCTCGGGCAGGCTCCGCCGTTGTTGTCGGCCCAGACCGCGAGGACGGTGTCCGTCGTCGTGAGGCCGCAGAACTGGACGCGCGCGGTGCCGGTCTGCGTCGAGGTCCAGAGGAACCACACGTCGAGCTGCGTGTTCACGCAGCCCGCCGAGTCAGGTGTGCCATTCGTCGCGCCGACGTTGGAGACCGGGAAGGTGCCGGGGCCCGAGATGAAGGTCGGGGCCGAGCAAGTGTCGCCGCCTTGCGCGTGGAGCGCGGCGACCAGGGACAGGACGGCGATGGGCGCAAGGCCCACCGGGCAGCGCAGCTGCATGGGAACTCTCCTCGAGGGAAAAGGGTGGAAGCGGCCGGGTCGGTCAGAGCCTATCCGGCATCCCCTCGATCGGGGACGGACCGGCGGGGGAGAACCGTCGCTCCCGCGGGGGGATGCGACCGGTCACTCGCTCGGGCCCTCCGCGACCGCCCTCCGTTCCGCGTACGCAGGAACGCGCGCTTCCCGCGGCCTCGCGGCGAACCCGGCTGGCCCGCGCGGTACTCTGGAGGCACGGTGAGCCCCCCGCGCGCCTCGATCGTCCTCCCCACGCTGAACGGCGCGCGGGACCTCGAACGCCTCCTGCCCGCCCTCGCGGCGCAGGAGCTCGCGGGCGGCTTCGAGCTCCTCGTCGTCGACTCGGATTCCGACGACGGCACGCGGGAGCTCTGCGCGCGCTTCGGCGCGAGCGTCACGCGCATCGAGCGTCCGTCCTTCCGCCACGGCCCGACGCGCAACGCGCGTGCGAAGGACGCGCGCGCGCCGTTCCTCGTGTTCCTGTCCCAGGACGCCGAGCCGCGCGATCCGCGCTTCCTCGAGCGGCTGCTCGCCGCCTTCGACGACGAGCGGACGGCGGGCACGTACGCGCGCGTCCTGCCGCGGGACGACGACGATCCGCTGACGCGGCGCACGGTGCTCGACGCGCCCGAGGCGTCGGAGGTCGCGCGCGTGCACGAGTGGGTGCCCGACACGCGCGTGAACCCCGCGACGCAGGTCCACTTCAACAACGTGGCGAGCGCCATCCGCCGCGACGTCTTCGAGCGCTTCCCGTTCCCCGACGTGCCGTTCGGCGAGGACCTCGCGTGGGCGACGCGCGTCTTCGTGCTCGGCTGGCGCATCCGGTTCGTCCCGGACGCGGTCGTGTGGCACTCGCACCGCTATGGCCTGCGCGCGGCGTTCCAGCGTTACCGGACGGACGCCGCGTTCCACCGGAAGCTCGACGGCCGGCGCGTGCGGCCGTCCTTGTGGTCGGTCCTGCGCGGGATCGGCTACGAGGTCGCGCGCGACGCGGCCTTCGTACGCGAACACGGCGGTCTCGCGCACCTCGCCCGCGCACCGTTCCTGCGCGCGGCGCAGGTGTGGGGGCAGTACCGCGGCAGCCGCGGCGCTCCGGGGCCCGAGTGGCAGGAGACGCTCACCGGCGCGAGTTGACCCCGGCCCTTCCGCGCCGCGGCGAAAACCGCTCTACTGTCGCGCCCGCTCGCGTCGATCCAGCCCCCCTGCATGTCCAAGGTCCAGAGCGTGCGCCCCATCCGCAGCGTCTCCGTGCTCATGCCCACGTGGCAGGGGATGGAGTTCCTCGAGCGCGTGCTCGCCGCGCTCGCCGCGCAGCGCATCGCGCTCCCCTGGGACTTCCTCGCGATCGACTCGGGCTCGACGGACGGGACGTGGGAGCTCCTCGGACGTTTCCAGGAGCGCTTCCCGGTGCCGTTCCGTCGCGAGCGCATCGACCAGGTCGAGTTCGACCACGGCGACACGCGCAACCTGCTCGCGGCGACGTCGACCGGCGACCTGTGCGTGTTCCTCACGCAGGACGCGATCCCGTCGTCGCCGGACTGGCTCGCGACGCTCGCCGCGAACTTCGACGACCCGAAGGTGGGCGCGGCGTACTGCCGCAACGTGCCGCGGCCGGACGCTCAGCTCCTGACGAAGATCTTCAGCGCGAACGACCCGGGCTACACCGCGGGACGGCGCGAGACGCGCCTCCCCGAGCCGAGCGCGTACGCGCTGATGAACGCGCACGAGAAGCGGCTCCTCTACAACTTCAACGACGTCGCCAGCGCCGTCCGCCGCGAGCTGTGGGAGCGCCACCCGTTCCCGCGCACCTGGTTCGGCGAGGACGTGCTCTTGGCGCGCGCGCTGCTCGAGGCGGGCTGGACGGTCGTGTACGACGACGTCGCGACGGTCGAGCACAGCCACGACTACGGCCCCGAGGAGACCTTCGCGCGCGCGAAGATCGACGCGCGCTTCAACGCGGAGTGGCTCGACCGCGTGTGCGTCGCGACGAAGCAGGACGCGCGCGTCCTGACGGAGCGCCTGCTCGAGGAGGACCGCGACGCGCTGCGCAAGGCGGGCCTGAGCGACGTCGAGTACGGCCGCGAGCTCGAGAAGGCCGCGCGCCTGCGCGCCGCGGCGTTCGAGGGGCTGCACGAGGGCAGCCTCGCGAAGGCGCGCCATCCCGCGACGCGCGTGCTCGACCGCACGGACCTCGACGTGCTCTACGTCGTGCACGGCTTCCCGCCCGACACGTGGGCGGGGACGGAGATCTACACGTACAACCTTGCACAGGAGCTCGCGCGCCGCGGACATCGCGTGACGATCCTCGCGCGCGCGCCGGCGACGAAGCTAGCGCCAGCGACCGCGGACGCGACGGAGGAGCGCCTCGTCGCGGGCCGCCTCGGCGCGGACGGGACGCCCGAGGACTTCTCGCTCACCGAGCGCACGTTCCAGGGCCTGCGCCTCCTGCGGATGACGCACCGGCTCGAGCATCGCTCGATCCGCGACTCCTACGAGCAGCCGCGCGCCGAGGCCGTGTTCCGCGCGCTGCTCGCGCGCGAGCGCTTCGACCTCGTCCACTTCCAGCACCTGATCCACCTGTCGGCCGGCCTCGTGCGCGTCGCGAAGGAGGCGGGGCTCGCGACGCTGCTCACGTGCCACGACTACTGGTCGCTGTGCGCGCGCGTGCAGCTCATCCGTCCCGACGGCGTGCGGTGCGAGGAGAACATGGGCGCGGGCTGCTTCCTCTGCGTCAAGGAGAAGCACTACGAGCGCATCCCGCGCGCGAAGAGGATGGACGGGCTCGCCGCGCCGCTGCTCGACGCGCTCGCGAAGGGCGCGCGCAAGGGCCGCGCGCTCCCCGAGAAGGTCCGCCGCCGTTGGGAGGGCTTCGCCGACCTGCGGGCGCGCCACGCGTTCGTGACCCAGGCGTACCAGCTCGCCGACCTGCGCGTCACCCCGAGCCGCTTCCTGCGGCGCAAGCTGATCGACACCGCGGGCTTCGACGCGCACAGCCTCGTGTTCTCCGACAACGGCATGCGCACGGACCACGTGCGGGCGCTCGAGAAGCGCCCCGACGGCGAGGGCCGCGTGCGCTTCGGCTTCGTCGGCTCGCTCGTCTGGTACAAGGGCGGCGAGGTGCTCGTCGAGGCGATGCGCCGGCTCGCGGGCGAGCGCGCGGTGCTGCACGTCCACGGCGCGTTCGAGCCCGAGAAGGACCCGCACCACGCGCGACTGAAGGAACTCGCCGGGCCCAACGTGGTCTTCCACGGCCGCTTCGACAACGCGCGGCTCTCCGAGGTCTACGCCGAGCTGGATGTGCTGGTGGTGCCCTCGACGTGGTTCGAGAACTCGCCGATCACGATCCACGAGGCGTACCTGACGAAGACGCCCGTCGTCGCGAGCGACATCGGCGGCATGAAGGAGTACGTGCGCGACGGCGTCGACGGCCTCACGTTCCGCACGGGCGACGCGGCCGACCTCGCTGCGAAGCTCCTGCGGTTCGTGCGCGAGCCCGGGCTCGTCGCGGCCCTCGCGCGCGATTGGATGCGCGTGAAGACGATCGCGGAGGACGCCGCCGTCACCGAGTTCCGCTACAAGGGCCTCGTCGCGCGCCGTCGCGGGAAGACCGCGTCGCGCATCCCCGCGGTGCTCTGGGAGCGGCGTGGGAACGAGAGCGCCGCGCGGAGCGGTCCCGTCGAGGTCCAGGGTGCCGACTACCTGCTCGTGCGGCCCGGCGGCGTGGTCGAGTACGACGTCAGCGGCGCGGGCGGCGGCCGCCGGCGCCTTCGCATCGAGCAGTTCGCGCTCGGCGCCGAGCGCAGCGTGCGCCTCGAGGGCCGCGTGTCGGTCGACGGATCCGCCGCCGGAGAGCTGGCGCCGTTCGCCGCCGAAGGACGGGACGCGACGATCGCGCGCGAGCTCGAGCTCGACCTGCCCGCGGGCACGACGCGTCTCGCGCTCGAACCCGCGCCCGGCGCGTACCTGCGCCTCGCGCGACTCGTGCTCCTCTCCGTGCCCGACGAGGTACTCGCGTGAAGCGCGCGCTCTCCAAGTTCTTCGGCGTCGGTTCGCCCGAGCCGAAGCACGCGGCGCACGGTCCGGCGCCCGCGAGCGACCTGCGCGTGCGGCCTGGCCCGAGCGTGCCCGACGCGAAGTTGCCGCGCGCCGCGATCGTCATCCTCAACCTGAACGGGAAGCACCACCTCGAGGGCTGCTTCGGCTCGCTCGCGGCCCTCGACTACCCGAAGGACCGCCTCGAGGTGCTCCTGATCGACAACGCCTCTGCGGACGGCTCGGTGGAGGAGATGCGCGCGAAGCACGCGTGGGTGAAGCTCCACGTGAACGAGCGCAACGTCGGCTTCAGCGCGGGCTGCAACCAGGGCGCGCGCGCGGCGACGGCACCCGAGGTGCTCGTCTTCCTGAACAACGACATGCGCGTCGAACGCGCGTGGTTGAAGGAGCTCGTCGCGCCGATCGTGCGCGGCGAGTGCACCGCGACGACGTCGAAGATGTTCTCGTGGGACGGGAAGCTCATCAACTCGGCCGGCGGCGGCATGAACTTCCACGGCATCGGGATCCAGCGCGGCCTCGACGAAGTGCCGGGTCCGGAGCACGACGTGCCCGTGAAGACGCTCTTCGCGTGCGGCGGCGCGATGGCGATGGACGCGCGCGCGTTCCACGCCGTCGGCGGCTTCGACGAGGAGTTCTTCGCCTACTACGAGGACGTCGACCTCGGCTGGCGCAGCTGGGTCCAGGGGCACGAATGCCACTACGTGCCGAGCTCCGTCTGCTACCACCACCACTCGAGCACGAGCAAGCGCCTGCCGCCGGAGATGATCCGCCTCCTGCAGACGCGCAACCCCGTGCTCGCGTGCTTCAAGAACTACGACGACGAGAACCTGCGCGCGGTGCTCGCGCCGCTCTTCGCGCTCTACCTGCGCCGCATGTGGTGCACGTCGGGGCTCGTCGACGACAAGCCGTTCAGGATCGAGCAGGCCTCGAATCCAGCGCTCGGCGGCGTGAAGCGGCTCTTCGACCTGGCGCGCTCGAACGTGCAGGACGAAGTCGGCGTGAAGCGCATCGCCGCGGCCGACCTGATCGGCATCAACGACCTGCTCGGCCGCTTCGAGCACTGGAGCGCGCGCCGCGCCGCGGTGCAGTCGAAGCGCAAGCGCGCGGACGCCGAGATCTTCCGCCTGTTCTTGAAGCCCCATTGGTGCATCGAGGGCGAGAAGGGGTACGGCGAGCTCCATCAGGGCATGGAGCGCCTCTTCGGGCTCGATCGTTTGTTTCCAGCGGACCAGCTCGCCGATCCGAAGAAGTGACGATGCCGCATGAGGTCCTCGAGGAGCCCCAGGATCGCCCGTCGACGTCGCCCGAGCGGAAGGAAGTTCCGCACGGAGCGGTCGGGACGCGCACGATGAAGCTCTCCGTCGTGATGCCGGTCTACAACGAGGAGGACACCCTCGAGGAGATCGTGCGTCGCGTGCAGGCGACGCCGTGGGACAAGGAGATCGTCCTCGTCAACGACGGTTCGAAGGACCGCTCCGCCGAGATCATGGCGAAGCTCGCGGCGCAGTACTCGAACGTGCGCTGCTTCCACCACGCGAAGAACGGCGGCAAGGGTGCCGCGCTGTCGACCGGGTTCAAGCAGGTGACCGGCGACGTCGTGCTCATCCAGGACGCGGACCTCGAGTACGACCCGAACGATTACGGCGTGCTCCTGCGTCCGATCCTCGACGGCAAGGCGGACGTCGTGTTCGGGAGCCGCTTCCTCGGCGGGCCGTATGCGCGCGTGCACCTCTTCTGGCACTACGTCGGGAATCGCTTCCTGACGCTGGTGAGCAACATGTTCACCAACATGAACCTCACCGACATGGAGACCTGCTACAAGGTCTTCAAGCGCGACGTCGCCGACCGGATCACGATCCAGTCGCGCACGTTCGCCGTCGAGCCCGAGTTCGCGGCGAAGGTGTCGAAGCTGCGCGCGCGCGTGTACGAGGTCCCGATCAGCTACGCGGGCCGCGACTACTCGGAGGGCAAGAAGATCGGCCCGAAGGACGCGTTCATCGCGCTGTGGGCGATCGTGCGGTGGACGGTGTTCCACCGCGCGACGAAGCCGCTCGTGCGGCGCGGGTGAAGTCGCGCGAGGGATCGAGCTTGCTGGTGTCTCCGCAGCACGGCGATCGAAGCCTGTTGCCCTGGAAGTCGAGGCAGCATGGCTTGCGGGAGCCGGAGTCGGTCCGTACGTTCACGGCCCAACTCACCCCGCTCGTCTCTTGAATCACCACTATGCCTCGCATCCCGATCCCCGGTCGCGGCGTCCTCGCACTGCTCTGTCTCGGCCTCTCACCGGTTCTGCACGCCGACGAGCTCGCGTTCACCACGTCGAACACCAGTTCGCAGACCCCGTGGTCGCAGACGCTCACGGTGCCGCGCTTCGATCCGACGCTTGGGCTGCTCCAGTCCGTCCGCATCGAGCTCCGCGCGACGATCCGCGGTCGCGTCGGGTACGAGAACCTCGCGGCGCAGCCGGCGGCTGGCCTAGTCAACTTCCAAGGGACGGTGACCGCGACGGGGCCGGGCTCCTCGACGGTGTCGACGACGGCCATCGCTCCCGTGGCGATCTCGACCGCGGCATTCGATGGATCGAACGACGAGACCGGGACGTCCGGTGGACGCATCGGCGGGCTCTCCGGACTGCAGGAGGAGACGATCACCGTCCCGTCGCATCCGGGGTTCATCGTGAGCGGCGCCTCGACGACGGCTTCGTTCGCCGTGCAGGCCGCGAACACGACCTTCCAAGTGAGCGGGAGCCCGCTCGCGCTGAGCTCGCGCGTGACCTCCGATGCGCGCCTCACCGTGACGTACGTGTACCAACGCGTGCTCGACTGCGATCAGGACGGAACGCCCGACTCGAATGAACTCGACTCGGACGCCGACGGGTTGCCGGACGACTGCGATCGCGAGCTCGCTGGGTACACGCGGCCGGGCAGTCTGCTCATCTTCCCCGAGGTCGAATCGTCGGCAGGAGTCTCGACCCTCGTCGCGGTCACGCTCGCCGATGGTGCGCCGGGAAATCGGCTCGTGCGCTTCGTCTACGTCGACGACGACACCTGCAGCACGCTCACGCAGGCCCGCGTGCTGACTCCGAACGACTCCTACATCGCGATCGCCTCGGCGGACATGCCCGCTTTCACTCGGGGCTGGATGTACGCGTTCGTCGACGGACCGAGCGGCCTTCCGATCGCGCATGACCACATCGCGGGTTCGTCGTTGCGCCTCGACGGCCTCCAAGCCCTCGAGTACGGAATCGACGCGATCCCGTTCCGTTCGCCGCGGCTGGCGAACACGGACGCGGATGGCGATGGCCTGCGCGACCTGAACGGGATCGAGTACGACCGCGCACCCGATCGGCTCGTCTTCCCTCAGTTCCTCGGAAGCCGACTCACGCGGGAGAGCGATTTGATCCTCATCAACCTGAGCGGCGGCGGCGCGTTCACGGCCTCGGTCGAGTTTCAGATCTTCAACGACAACGAACAGGCGTTCTCGGCCCAGACGTCCTTCACGTGCTGGACGAAGCGTACGCTGTCCTCCATCTCGACCGCGTTCCTGCACGATTTCCTCGTGGGCCTGACGAACCACAACGTGAACGAGGTGTTGGGCTGGGGCAACGTCGAGAGCGGCTGGTTCACCGTGGACGGCGTCACGTCTTCCTCCGCGCAGACGACGATCACGGACCCGGCGATCCTGGGCGTGCTCGTGCAGCGGATGGACACCACCTATGCCGTGCGATTGCCGTACTACGAGGGGGAGCAGTCGAACGGTGACCTCGTGATCACGTCACCGCTCGGGGACACGACCGGGAATTGAAGTTCCTGTCGGGTGCGCGTGTGGCGCAAGGCCTCGCGCCCCTCGGATCAAACGTCGATCGCCGCGCCGACCTCGTCCTGGCTCGCGACGACCACCTTCACGCGCGACGCGAGGCCCAAGCGATCCAGCACCGCATGGGCGCTCGCGAGCGCGCGCTCCGGCGCGTTCGTCTTCTTCGACAGGTGCGCGAGCACGAGCGTGTGCAGGTGCTCCGATGCGAGCTGCTCGAGCATTGCGGCGCTCTGCGCGTTGGACAGATGCCCGCGGTCGCCGGTGATGCGCTTCTTGAGCGAGGCCGGGTAAGGGCCGCGCTCCATCAGCTCGGGGTCCCAGTTGAACTCGAGCACGAGCACGTGGGCGTTCGCGAGGCGCGCGGCGACCTCGCGCGCGGGGTGCCCCAGGTCGGTCAGGATCACCGCGCGGCGCCCGGCGTGCCCGAGCGCGAAGGCTACCGTCGGGTCGCAGTCGTGCGGGAGCGTCACCGGCGTCACGCGCACGGGCTCCTCGCCGTGCGCGGGCACGTCGGGGTTCCACGTCGCGCGTTCGGCGAGCTCGAACGGCTGGTCGATGCGCAGCGCGGCCTGGCGCGGCGCCTTCTTCGCCGCGGCGTGGCGCAGGATCGCGAGCGGGGCGTGCAGGAAGCCCTTCGAACGCCGCGCGATCGAGCCCGCGCTGCGCGCGTGGTCGAGGTGGCCGTGCGTCACGAGGACGTGGTCGATGCGCCCGATCGGCGTGCCCGTCTCCGCGATGCGCGCGAGCTCGTCGTCGCGCCCGAGCCCCGCGTCGACGAGCAGCGTCGTGGCACCGCAGCGCACGAGCGTGCTGTTCCCTTCGCTGCCGCTGGCGAGGACGGTGAGTCGCATCTCGACAGCGTATCGGATCGAGTGCTCCTGAGCGATCGCAGGAGGTGAGGCGTCGCGCCGGGTGTCAGACCGCGGTCCGCCGTCGGGCGCCAAGCGCCAGACCGAAGATCGTCAGCGCAGAGAGCACGCTGACCCACGCGCCGACGCGCAGCTCGAAGGGCTCGTACTTCGTCCGCGCGATCGAGTCGCCGGGCGGGATGCGGAGCGCGCGCAGGCCGCGCTCGACGCGCACGAACTCCGCGTCGTCGCCGTCGATCGCGGCTTTCCAGCCCGGATCGAACGCTCCCTCGAAGACGAGCCACCCGCCGGAGCTCCCGCGCACCTCGACGTCGACGCGGTCGGCGGCAGGGCGGCGCACGAGGAGCTCACCGGGCGCGAGCGACTCGTTGTGCGCCGTCTCGCCAGCGGGTTCCTGGCCGCGCACGTCGGCCTCGACCCGCGCGAACTCGGACGCTGCACGGCGGTGCGTCTCGTCCGGCTCGAGCGCGCCGTGCGCGCGCGCGAAGCGCGGGTACGCATCGACGGCGGACGCCGCCGCGCCGAGCAGGATCCACGCGAGTGCGCGCGGAACGAGGACGATCGCCCGAGAGGCGCGCGGGAGCTCGCTTCCGTCGGTCGCGCGCTCTGCGTCCGACGCTCGGACGAGGCACGTCGCGCAGGCCATGAGGAGCGCGCTCCCCGCGACGAGCGCCGCGGCGCCGGGCGCGTTCGCGAGGCCGGCGCACGCGACGGAGCTCGCGAGCACGAGCCCGTTCGTCGCGCGCTCTCGGTCGAGGCCGAGCGCGGCCCACGCCGCCCACGGCAGGAACGCGAGCGCGTCGACGACGGCGCCCTCCTCGAGGTCGCCGAGCGCGAACGCGCACGCCTGCGCGGCGAGCGCGAGAGCGAGCCCGAGGGCGTTCGCGCGCCTAGACCGCGGAGCTGCGCGACGCAGGCGCTGGACGAGCCGCGCGACGAAGCGCTCCACGCCGAACCCGAGCACGACGAGCGCGAGGAACGCGCTCCACGCCGCCGCACGCTCGGGCTCCGAGAGCGCGCGCGTCGCGCGCAGCGGCGACCACGCGCCGCGCGCGAGCGCCGGGAGGAGCGGTCGCCCGGCGCCGTGCTCGGGATCCCAGCTCGGGAGCTCGCCGCGGACGGCCGCGGCGTGGAGCGCGCGCTCCTCCGCGAGCACCGCGGGGGAGGGCAGCACGCGCGTTCCGATCGCCCCGGCGCGTCCCGCGCCGAGCGCCGCGAGGAGCACGACGAACGGCCCGAGCGCGAGCAGGAGGACGCGAGCGATGCTGGACCCGGGCGGGGGCATGGCGCGGGTCTACCGGCGCGCAGGGCGCGTGTACAGCGTGCCGATGGACTCGCCTCGACCGGGCGCTATGCTCCCGCCATGTCGCCGCGTCAAGAGCTCCCGCGCCCGTCCCACGCCCTCGTCCTCCTCCTCTTCGTCGCGTGCCGCGCGACGCCGGCGCCGGAGCACGGCTCCGCCGCCGCGCCGCACGCCGCGCACGCACCGCACGTGTCCGCGGGGCCCGCCGCGCCCGCGCACGGCGAACCCGGCCATGTCCACGGCGCGGACGAGCACGGCGGCGCCGCGCACAAGAGCGCCGTCCACCCGAGCGCACCGCTCGATGTGCGCCTCGCCGACGCCGTGGCCTGGCTCGCGGACGACGCGCGGGCGGGACGCCGCGCCGGGACGGAGAGCGCGCGCGAGGCCGCACACTGGATCGCGCGCGCACTCGCGGACGCCGGGCTCGAGCCCGCGGGCGAGCAGGGGAACTGGTTCCAGTCGTTCGACGTCGCGCTCGACGCGCGCGACGGCGGGCGCTCGACGCTGCAGTGGAGCGAGGGCGCCACGATCGCCGCGCTCCCCGCCGTCCCGCTCTACTGCTCCGAGGGCGGCAGCGCCGCGGGCGCGCTCGTCTGGTGCGGCTTCGGCATCGACGACGCCGAACGCGGTTGGGAGGACTTCGCCGGGAAGGACCTGAAGGCGGGGACCACCGGCTCGATCGCCGTGATCGTGCGCGGCACGCCCGATGCGCCGCCGCCGAAGACGCCCGAGGTCGCGCCCAGTCCGCACGGCGGCCCGCCGCCCGATCCCTGGGGCAACGCGGGGTCCGTGTTCACGAAGGTGATGAACGCGAAGCGCCACGGGGCCTCCGGCGTCCTGCTGCTCCCGAAGAGCGCGGGCGAGGCCGTGCTCGCCTTCGACGTCGGCCACGGCGCGCGCGCGGGCCTCCCGTGCGTGACGATCGACGCGGAGAAGGCCGCCGTCGTGAAGCGGCGCTTCTTCGGTGCGGCGGAGTTCGACCTCACGCGTCCCGCGGCGGCGCTCCCGCCGTCGTCGATCCTGGCTGAGCTCCGTGCGGACGTCGTGCGCGAGAAGGGCGAGGCGCTCAACGTCCTCGGTCGACTGCGCGGCGCGGATTCGGCGCGCTGCGTCGTGATCGGCGCGCACTACGACCACCTCGGCCACGGGGGGACGGGTTCGCTCGCGCCGAGCGCGACCGGCGAGATCCACAACGGCGCCGACGACAACGCGAGCGGCACCGCCGCCGTGATCGAGATCGCGCGCGCGCTTCGACAGCAGGGCCCGCCGCCGTGCGACGTCGTCGTCGCGCTGTGGTCGGGCGAGGAAGAGGGGTTGCTCGGCAGCGAGCACTGGGCGCAGCACCCGACCGTGCCGCTCGCGAAGGTCGTCGCGAACCTGAACCTCGACATGGTCGGGCGCGCGGGCAACGGCAAGCTCCAGGTCCTCGGCGCAGGGACGTCGAGCGCGTTCGCGGGCTGGATGGAGGAGGTCGGGAAGCGCGCGGGCCTCGAACTCACGGTCAACCTGGCGGGCGGCGCGCTCGGCGGCTCGAGCGACCACCAGACGTTCCTCAAGCGCTCGATCCCCGCGCTGCACCTCTTCAGCGGGCTCCACGCCGACTACCACAAGCCGACGGACGACGCGGACAAGTTCGAGGCGCAGGGCGCCGCGAAGGTCGTCGCGCTCGGCGCGGACCTCGTGCTGCGCATGGCGAGCGCGTCGAAGCTCGACTACGTCGAGTCGAAGGCCCCTCCGAGCGGGGCGGGCGAGCGCCAGACGCCGACGGGCGGCTTCCGCGTGCGGTTGGGCTCGATCCCGAACTACGCGTACGAAGGGAAGGGCGTCTTGATCGACGGCGCGTCGCAAGGCACGCCGGCGGAGCGCGCGGGCCTGACGAAGGGCGACGTGCTCGTGAAGCTCGGCGACGTCGCGCTCGACAGCGTGCACGACCTCACGTACGCGCTGTCGCACTTCAAGCCGGGCGACGTCGTGCCGCTGCGCTTCGTGCGCGACGGCGTCGAGCAGGAGACGCGCGTGACGCTCGTCGCACCGGCGGGGGGACGTGCAAGACGCGGCGACGTGCGCGGGCAGCGCGGTCCGCGCGGCGGGCCGGACCATCATGCCTGAGCGAGCGCCGAGGTTCGCCGACCACGACCACGATTTCGGGCTGACCGAGGTCCGGCCGGGCGAGCGGCGCACGCGCTGGGTCGTCGCGCTGACCGCGGCGATGATGGTGGTCGAGATCGCCGCGGGACTCGCGACGGGCTCGATGGCGCTGCTCGCGGACGGCTGGCACATGGCGACGCACGCGGCGGCGCTCGGCATCGCGGCCTTCGCGTGCGCCGCCTACGCGAGGAAGCGCGCGCGGGATCGCGCGCTTCGACCCCGGCACGGGCAAGGTCCGGGGCGCTCGGCGGGTTCGGCAGCGGTCAGCCTCGCGGTCGTCGCGGTGTTCGTGCTCGCGGAGAGCGTCGCGCGGCTCGTCGAGCCCACGGCGATCCGGTTCGACGAGGCGATCTTCGTCGCGGGCGTCGGGCTTGTCGTCAACCTCGTCAGCGCGTGGCTCCTGCGCGACGTCGAGCACGGTCACGCGCACGGTGGCGAGCACGAGCACGAGCACGAGCACGAAGCCGCCCACGTGGAGCGCGCCGGCGCGCATCCCGCGCACGCGCTGCGCCATGGCGAGCACCACGCCACCCGCCGCGGGGGCGATTGCCTCCACGTCCTCGCCGACAGCGCTGGCTTCCCGTCCCCACGATCGCGACGCTCGTCGCGGGCAAGTACCTCGGCTGGAGCTGGCTCGACGCGGTCACCGGCATCCTCGGCGCCGTGCTGATCGCGCGCTGGTCGGTCGGGCTCCTGCGCGACACGAGCGCCGTGCTCCTCGACGCCGAGGTTCCGCTCGAGCGGCAGCGCGCCATCCGCGGCGCACTGGAGACGCGCGCGGGCGACCGCGTGCTCGACCTGCACGTCTGGCGCGTCGGGCCGCGGCACCTCGCGGTGCTCGTCGTGCTCGCGAGCGACGAGCCGCGCGCGCCCGACGTCTACAAGGAGCGCCTCGCGGCCTTCCAGGACCTGGCGCACGTCACGGTCGAGGTCCGGGCGGACGGCGCGCGCTCGACGGCCGCGCCGCTCGCGCGGCCCTGAACGCGCGACGGGGCGCTCTCGCGCCCCGTCCGGACCCACATCGGCGCGCCGTGGCGGCTCAGCGCCATTCCGCGACGTAGAGGTTCGTCTCCTCCGGCGTCGCGCCCCCGCGGTTGCTCGCGAACACGAACCACTTGCCGTCCGGGCTGAACATCGGGAACGCGTCGAAGCCCTCGTAGGTCGTGACGCGCTCGAGGTTCTTGCCGTCGAGGTCGCAGGCGAAGAGGTCGAACTTGCGGCCCTCGCGCGTCGTGTCGTGGTGGTTGCTCGCGAACACGATGCGCTGGTCGTTCGGGAAGAAGTACGGCGCGAAGTTCGCGCGGCCGAGCTTCGTCACCTGCTTGCGCTCGGAGCCGTCGGGCCGGACGAGCATGATCTCCATCTTCGTCGGCTTGACGAGCCAGTTCGAAAGGAGCGCCTTGTACTGCGCGATCTCGTCCTGCTCCTTGCCCGGCGTGAAGGCCGTCGCGCGGAACACGAGCCACTTCCCGTCGTGGCTGAAGAAGGCGCCGCCGTCGTAGCCGGGCGCGTTCGTGACCTGCTGCAGGTGGTTCCCGTCGAGGTCGCTCGTCCAGAGCTCGAGGTCGCCCGAGCGCGTCGACGTGAACACCATGCGATCGCCGAGCGGCGAGATCGTCGCCTCGGCGTCGTAGCCGTACGTCGTCGTCAGCGCGCGTTCCTTCCCGGTCGCGAGGTCCTGCACGTAGAGGTCGTACTCCGGGTGCACGGGCCACACGTAGCCCTTGCTCATGTCGGGCTTCGGCGGGCAGTCCTGCTGCCACGCGTGCGTCGACGCGTAGAGCACGGACTTGCCGTCCGGCAGGAAGTAGGAGCACGTCGTGACGCCGCCCGCGTGCGAGACGAGGCGTGCGTCGCCGCCGGCGGAGTCGGGGCCCGATCACGCG
>JADJNY010000011.1 GCA_016714045.1 Planctomycetota bacterium
GGTCGCTCGGTGCCACGCTCTACCACGCGCTCTGCGGCCGCCCCCCGTTCGACGGCGACTCCGTGGCGGAGATTCTCTCGAACGTGCTCTACGCCCGCGTGCAGGACCCGCGGCTCTTCGCGCCCGAGCTGTCGAGCGGCATGGTGCTCGTCCTGCGCAAGTGCCTGACGCGCGACCGCGCGCAGCGCTACGCGACGCCGGCGCAGCTCCTCGCCGACCTCGAGCGCCTGCGCGAGCGGCGCGCGCCCGAGATCGAAGCCGGCGCACTCGATCCGCTCGCGGGCCAGGGGCGTTCGCTCCGCGCGAACGCCGGACTCGCGGCCCTCGCGCTCGCGGTGGCGGGCGCGCTCGCGTGGCTCGCGTTCCGGCCCGGCGGGGAGCGCTCGGGCCCGGGCGACGCCGTGGCGCAGCCGGAGGAGGACGCGCTCGACGCGCTCGCGCGCGCCGTCGAAGGCGACACGAACGGCCTCGCGGCCGCGTGGGACGGCGTGCTCCGCGCGCGCGCGTCGCCGCTCGAGGGCGAGCGCGCCGTGCGTGCGCGCGACCTGGAAGCGCGCCTGCGCCAGCGCCTCGACGACGAGCTCGTCGCGTTCAAGCGTGCGTCGAACAGGCGCTTCCAGGAATGGCTCACGGCGCGCGACTTCACCGCGGCCGCGGAGTTCGCGAGCGGCGGCGCGCGCACCGAACTCGCGCAGCTCCTCGGAGCGCGCACCGTCCCCGAGAGCGTCGAACGCGAGCTCTCCGGATGGACCGCCGAGCTCGAGCGGCGCCTCGAGGAGACCGCGCGCGCGGCGAACGACGCGTACGTCGCCGCTGCGGAGCGATGGTGGAGCGCGACCCTCGCACCCGGCATCGACGCCGACCTCGAACGCGGCGATTGGCTCGCGGCGCGCGAGCGCCTCCTGCTCGGCCGCGCGACGCTGCTCGCCTCCGCGGGCCTCGACGCCCGCGGCGTCGACGCCGAGACGATCGCGCGCGTCGAGGACCTCGTCGACCAGCACATCGAGCACCGTCGCGCGCGGCTCGACCAGGACTGGAACCAGCTCGACCGCGACCTGCGCCGCTGGATCGAGGCGCGCGCGGAGGAGCTCGCGACGAAGACGGAGGACCGCACGCAGACGGCACCCGCGTCCGCGCTGTCCGCCGCGTGGGAGACGGAGCTCGCGGCGCGCAAGCTCGACCCCGCGCGCTTCCCCGGCGGGCTCTTCCACGAGGCGCTCGAGACGCTCGCGTCGAGCCGGTCGGCGCTGCAGGCGCTCGAGGAGCGGCAGGCGGCGGACGACGCGCGTTTCTACCTGTCGGAGCTCGACCTCGAGACGCGCCCCTTGTGGCGTGGCCGTCGGTTCGCCGAAGCGGCGCAGCGCTACGAGCTCTTCGCCGACGAGGCGTGGGCCGCGCCCGTGCGCTCGGAGCTCAAGCTCACCGCGCGCGAGGCGCGCCTGCTCGACGAGCTGCTCCTGCGCGCGGCGCAGGGCGTGCGCGCGCGCGACGGCAAACCGGTCGAACTGCGGCTCTCGAGCGTGCCCGTCTCCGGCCGCATCGACGCGGGGAGCGACCCGCAGACGCGGCCGTTCCGCCTCGTGCCCGCGGGGAGCCGCGAGTGGCTCCTCGCGCTCCGCGAGCTCGAGCCCGGCCCGGGTGCCGCACCGGTCGTGCTGCCGCCCGACGCGATCGAGCTCTTCGCGCGCGCGTCCGCGGGCGGCGCGCTCGAGCCGCGGATCGTGCTCGCGCTCGGCCTCCTGCGCTCGCGCGAGGGCGACGCAAACGGGGCGCGCGCGGCGCTCGGCAGCGCGCTCCCGGACGACGAGCCGCTCGTCGCGCGGCTCGCGCGCCGCCTCGCCGAGGCGAGCTCCGCCGACCGGCCCGCAGAGGTCGCGGTGCTGCGCGAGGCGCGGCAGCGCTTGCGCGTGCTGGGTCGCGAGGCCGAGTCCGCCCGGCAGGACCCCGGGCTCGAGAAGCGCATCGACGAGTTCCTCGCGCGCTACGGCGGCGTGCTCGGCGTCGACGAGCTCGCGGCGCTGCGCGAGGCGCGCGAGCGCATGGCCGAGCCGAAGGGGCCGATCGGGCCCGAGACGGTCGCGAAGGCGTTCGGCCTGCCGGTCGCCTCGGTGCGCTTCGAGAGCGGCTCGAACCGCGTGACGCTGCGTTTTTCCTGCGCGGGCCGCGAAGAGAGCGCGTTCGAGCCGGGCCAGTGGGTGCGCGACGGCAAGGGCTGGTCGCCCTTCGACGCGCCGCGCGGCGACGACGACCTCCTCGCGCGGCGCGGTCCGATGCTGGTGCTCGGCGAGCCCCTGCGTCCCGGGAGCGGCCCGCTCGACGTGCTCCTCACCTTCGAGCAGCCCGAGGGCGTGCAGCCCGAGCTCCTCTTCGTGTCCGTCGCGGGCTTCCACGTCGTGCTGCTCGGCGCGCACGAGGGTCGCGGCGCGCGCGTGCTCGCCGACGCGGGCGATCCGGCGCGGGTGCTGGCGCGATTGCGCGGCGGCGAGGGCAAGCCCTTCGCGGGTTGGAAAGCGGGCGAGCGCGTGGAGCTGCACCTCGTGCTGCAGCGCACGACCCGCTCGGCGCAGCTCGAGATCGACGGCCGGCGCGTGCTCGACACCTGGTTCGCTCAGACGCCGCCCGAGGCCGGTCCGCCCTCGCTCCAGGTGCGCGCGTGGGAGCGGGTGCGGCTCCTGTCGCTCGAGCTCGAGTCCGGCCGGCGCTGAACGCGCAGCGCCCGAGTCCGCGCGCGCTACGCCGTCGCGTCCGCCGCGAAGCGCGCCGCGATCGCCGTCGCGCGCTCGTGCCGCTCGGGCGGCGCGAGGTCGGCGACCTCGGCGAGCACGTGGTCGACCTCGGCGCGTCGCGCCGCAGCGCAAGGCGCCGCGCACGTGGCTCGCGAGCTGGCGCTCCTGGCCCAGCACCGCGAGCGCCGCGACGGCGCAGAGCTCGCGCAGGCGCGGCTCGAGGCCCGGCCGAGCGAGCACGCGGCCGTACGCGTGCTCCTCGATCCATCGCGCGAAGTCGGGATGGTGGCGCGCGAGCATCCCGTGCACCGCAGGCGCGTCGGAGGCGTAGATGCGCTCGAAGAGGGCGCGCCCGTCCGCGCGCGCGGCTTCGGCGGAGCGGTCGCCGAGCGCCTCGTCGGGTTCGATCGTCCCGAGCCCGCCCGCCGCCTCCAGCACGCCGTACGTCTCGACGAGGCGCGGGAAACCGGCGAAGACGTGCACTTGGAGCACGACCTCGCGCCACGCGCGGTCGGGCTCGCCGCCCGGTGCTCGCGCGCGCAAAGCGCGCACGACGTCGAAGCGGCCGAGCACCGCGGCCGCGAAGAGGCGCACGAGGCGCGCGTCGCGGTCCGCGAGCGTCATCCGCTCGTCCAGCGCCCGATGCGCTGGCCCAGGCGCACCGGCGCGCCCTGCGCGAGGCCCGCGAGCGCCTCCGCGCGTCCGCGCGGCACGCACAGCACGATCGTCGAGCCCATTTCGAAACGCGCGAGCTCCGCGCCGCGCGCGAACGCGGGCTCCGGCGCGAGCCGCTTGCGCGCGGTGGGTTCGATGCCGACGACGCGCATGCGCCCGACGTTGAGCGCGCCGACGAGCACGAGGAAGAACGGCCCGTGCGCGCTCTCGAGGCGCAGCACGACGCGCTCGTTGACGTCGAGCACCGCGCGCCGCGCGAGGACCTTCGGCTGGACCGAGTAGCGCGCGCCCGGGAGCCACGCGATTTCGCGCACGCGGCAGGCCTCGGGCGCGTGGATCCGGTGGTAGTCGCGCGGCGAGAGGTAGATCGTCCAGGCGGTGCCGCCCTCGAGGTCGACCTCGCCGCGGAGACCGCCCAAGAACTCGTCGACCGCGTACGAGCGGCCCTTCGCCTGGAGCGTGCGTCCCGCTTCGATGCGTTCGATCGCCTGGACGCGGCCGTCGACGGGGGAGACGAGCGCATCGGGCGCCGATTCGACGACGCGCGCGCCCGGCTCGAGCTCGCGAACGAAGAAGTGCGCCAGGCTGGGGAAGTCCTCCAGCGCGAGGCGCACTTCGGAGAGGTCGGCGCCCGTGAACCGCGCGTACGTGCGGAACACGAACGGCCGCACGAACCT
The DNA here is from genome assembly GCA_016714045.1 of Planctomycetota bacterium. Lineage (GTDB taxonomy): Bacteria > Planctomycetota > UBA1135 > UBA1135 > JADJNY01. The sequence goes on from JADJNY010000011.1 coordinate 4,079, forward strand.
GGGCAGCTTGCGGTCGGCGGCCCACCCCACCGAGAGGGAGAGGGCGCGCCGGAGGGGCGTGGCCATCCAGGGGCGCGGCTCAGCCGCCGCCCGGTCCTCCGCCGGCGTTGTTGCCGCCGTTGTTGTTGCCGCCGCCCGGACGGTTGCGCCGGCCGCCACCGCCGTTGTTGTTGCCGCCCGTGGCGCTGGCTCCACCGCCGCCGCCGTCAGGGCCGCCGAACATGCGGCCGCCGAAGCCCATGCGGTCGCCGTCGTATTCGTTCACCTTCGTCGCGAGGTCCGCGCCGAGACGGTTCGTGAGCTCGGTCGTGCGCCAGTCGCGGTACTCCTGGAAGGACTGCCGCATCTGGTCGCGGTCGGGCACGTCGCCCTGGCGCATCTTGCTCATGAACTCGTCGCGCTTCTCGCGCTCCATCGCGTAGACCTCGGCGAGCTTCTGCTGCTCGCCCTTCGAGAGGTTGAGCTCCTTGCCGACGCGCTCGGCGCGCTGGAGTGCCTGCTCCAGCTGCTGCTGTTTGTGCGCGTCGTCTTCCTTGCGCTGCTGCTCCGCGCGGTCCTCGGCGATGACGCGCAGGATCGCGTCTTTGTGCAGGATCGCGAGCGACTCGGCCGGGATTTCCTCGCCCACCTTCGTCGGGGTGCCCTCGACGGCGGTCTCGCGCACACGGCCCTCGCGCACCGCGGCGAGCTCCGCGCGCAAGCGCAGGACTTCGTCGGAGAGGTCGCGGAGCTCCTTCTCGAAGTTCGTTTGGTCGATCGTGACCGAGGCCGCCGAGGCGCTGGTCTCGGCCTTGGCCGCGGACGAGTGGGCGGCGACCTCGACGGGCGCGGGCGCGGCGGTCGACGAGGCGACGATGCCCCCGACCGCTCCGGCCGCGGCGGCGACGACCAAACCCAGGATGGCGACGATGGGCTTCATGGAAGGAACCTCGTGACGGGAAGCGTCCCGCGGCGGCCTCGGATTCTAGAGGCGGAGAGGGCGCGGCGCACCCTCGGGTCGTTCGGTGGATTCGAAACCAGGGCGGCAGGGACCGCGCACCGGCTCGATCGACCCATTCCACCCCCGAGGTGTGTACCTCTCCTTACTCCGGAGCAAGATCCGCGCAGCTCGACGCGGAATCCCTCCGTCGGTCCGCCGCGTCACGCGGGGCTTTCGATCGCGTTCAGGCTACCCTGCCCGGTTCCGCGCTCGCCGCGCGGTCTCGTGCGCACGCCGCCGTAGCGCCGGGGCCCGGGGCGATCGCCAACCTGGGAAGTTCGCGGGGGTCGGCCGCTTCGGCCGCAACCCGATCCGCGGACGCGGCCGATCGACGCACGGGAGCCCTGCAGCATGGACCTTCGATTCCGGGAGGAGCACGAGCTCCTGCGCAACCTCGCGCGCACGTTCACGAACGAGCGCATCCGCCCCCTCGTGCCGACGATCGAGAAGGAGCACCGGGTGCCGCGCGAGCTGATCGGGGAGATGGCGGAGCTCGGGTTCCTCGGCGTCGCGATCCCCGAGGAGTACGGCGGGGCAGGCCTGGGCGAGACGGGCCTGTGCATCGTGATGGAGGAGATCACGCGCGCGGACTTCAGCGTCGCGGTCACGTACGGCGCGCATGCGTCGATCGGCGCGATGAGCGTGCTCGTCGGCGGCACCGAGGAGCAGAAGCGCCGGTTCCTGCCCGACATGGCGACGGGCAAGGTGCTCGGCTGCTACGCGCTCTCCGAGGCGAACGCGGGCTCCGATCCCGGCGCGATGACGACCACGGCCGTGCGCGACGGCGACGACTGGATCGTCACCGGCGAGAAGGTGTGGATCACGAACGGCGACATGGCGGACGTCGTGACCCTCTACGCGGTGACGGACCGTTCGAAGGGGGCCAAGGGCGGCGTGACGGCGTTCCTGGTCGACGCGAAGTGCGAAGGGCTTCACCGTCGGCAAACGCGAAGAAAAGATGGGTCAGCGCGGATCGAGCACGGTCACGCTCGCGTTCGACGACGTGCGGGTGCCGGACTCGGCGCGGCTCGGCGCGGTCGGCGAGGGCTTCAAGATCGCGATGGGGACGCTCGACCGCGGACGGCTCGCGCTCGGCGCGAACTGCCTCGGCTGCGCGCGCGAGGCGCACGCGCTGTCCGTCGACTACGCGAAGCAGCGCCAGGCGTTCGGGAAGGCGCTCGGCGAGCACCAGGCGATCCAGTGGATGCTGGCGGACTCGGCGACGGAGATCTTCGCGATGGAGAGCGTGATCTACCGCACCGCGTGGATGTGCGACCAGCACGAGTCGTTCGGGCGCGAAAGCGCAATGGTGAAGCTGTTCTGCTCCGAAGCGCTCGACCGCATCGTCGACCGCGCGGTGCAGATCCACGGCGGGATGGGGTACTCGGCGGAGTACGCGGTGGAGAAGCTCTACCGCGACGCGCGCGTGACGCGCATCTACGAGGGCACGAGCGAGATCCAGCGCATCGTGATCGCGCGGGACGTGTTGCGGCGCGGGGCGTGAGGGTGGGGCGGGCGGCGGAGCGCGCGGAGCCGGCTCGGCCTCGTTGACCGCGCGGGCGCTCGGGGGTACCTTCTTCGCCCCTTTCTGCGTGGGCTGCCCCCCGGGGGCCGCCACAAACCATCCGCATGAAGCCCTTCCAGCACCGCCCTTCCTCGTGGAGGCTCCGATGAGCGTTCCCGCGTCCGCGCCCGCCCGGGCCGACAGCGTCGTGATCCTCGCCGCGGGCCTCGGGAAGCGCATGCGCAGCGCGCGGCCCAAGGTGCTCCATCCGCTCTGCGGGCGTTCGATGCTCGAGTGGGTGCTCGACCAGGCGCTCGCGCTCGAACCGCAGCGCATCGTGCTCGTCGTCGGGCACGGCGCGGACGAGGTGAAGAAGTCGCTCGCGAACCACGGCGCGGCGAGCCGCCTCCAGTTCGTGACCCAGGAGCCGCAGCTCGGCACCGGGCACGCGCTGCAGTGCTGTCTTTCGGCGCTCGGTCAGGACCCCGGCCGCACCGTCGTGCTCTACGGCGACATGCCGCTCCTCCGGCCCGAGAGCGTGCGCGCGCTGGTCGCGACGCAGGCCGCGACGGCCGACGGCGGGCTCGCGCTGCTGACGGCCGTCTTCGCCGAGCCGCGCGGCTTCGGCCGCATCGTGCGCGACCCGAAGACGCAGTCCGTCGTGCGCATCGTCGAGGAGAAGGACTGCACGAGCGCCGAACGCGAGCTCGACGAGGTCAACCTCGGCGTCTACTGCTTCGACGGCCGCGGGCTCGTCCAAGCGCTCCCGCGCCTCTCGAACGACAACGCGCAGAAGGAGTACTACCTCACGGACGTGCTCGCGCTCTTCGTCGCCGAGGGCCGCCGCGTCGCGTCGGTCGAGCTCGAGGACCCGAACGAGGGGCTCGGCGTGAACACGCTGGCGCAGCTCGCGGAAGCGCGCACGGAGCTCCAATGGCGCATCCTCGAGCAGCACCTCGAGAACGGCGTCTACATCGAGGACCCCGCGTCGACCTACGTCGACCACGGCGTCGCGATCGGCGCCGGGACGCGCATCCTGCCGTGCACCGTGATCCGCTCCGGCGTGAAGATCGGCGCGGGCTGTGAAGTGGGGCCGTTCACGCAGCTGCGCCCGGGCACCGTGCTCGAGGACGGCGCCGAGGTCGGCAACTTCACCGAGTGCAAGAACTCGACGATCGGCAAGCACACCAAGGCGAAGCACCTGGCGTACATCGGCGACGCGACGCTCGGCGCGAACGTGAACATCGGCGCGGGGACGATCTTCGCGAACTACGACGGCAAGGCGAAGCACAAGAGCGTCGTCGAGGACGGCGCCTTCATCGGCAGCGGCACCGTCATCGTCGCCCCGAACACGATCGGCACGCGCGCCACGACCGGCGCGGGCGCGGTCGTCACGAAGAACTCCGCCGTGGGCGCCTCCCAAGTCTGGGTGGGGGTTCCGGCGAAGCGCCTGTCCCTGCGCGACGGCGACCGGATCCCGAGGAGCTGAGCATGCCCGCCTACAGCGAGAAGATCACCCTGATCGCCGGCAACGCGCACCCCGCGCTCGCGCAGGCGATCTCGCGCCACCTCTCCGTCCCGCTCGCCGCGACGCACAGCGCGCGCTTCCCGGACGGCGAGATGGACATCAAGGTCAACGACGACCTGCGCGGCACGGATTGTTTCGTCATCCAGCCGACGTGTCCGCCGGTGAACGACTCGTGGATCGAGCTGCTGCTCCTGCTCGACACGTTGCGTCGCGCGAGCGCGGGCCGCATCACGGCCGTGCTCCCGTACTACGGCTACGCGCGCAAGGACCGGAAGGACGAGGGCCGCGTGCCGATCAGCGCGAAGGTCGTCGCGAACACGCTGATCAGCTGCGGGGCGGAGCGCATCCTCGCGCTCGACATGCACGCGCCGCAGATCCAGGGCTTCTTCGACGTCCCCGTCGACCACATGTACGCGAAGCCTGTGCTCATGGACGCGATCGAGCGCCTCGCGATCCAAGACCCGATGATCGTCAGCCCCGACGTGGGGGGCATCAAGATGGCCCGCGCCTACGCGAAGGCGATGAACAACGCTGACCTCGCGATCGTCGACAAGCGCCGCATTTCCGGCTCGCAGATCGCCGTCGAGCACGTCATCGGCGACGTCGAGGGCCGCAACGTCGTCATCGTCGACGACATGATCTCGACGGGCGGTTCGATCGCCGAAGCCGCGCGCATCGTGCGCAAGGCCGGCGCGCGGTCGGTCGTGATCGCGGTCACGCACGGCATCCTGTGCGGGAACGCGGTCGAGCGCCTCGACGGCGCGCCGATCGACAAGATCCTGATCACGGACTCCGTCCCGCCCAAGGACGTGAGACCGCAGAAGCTCGAGATCGTCTCCGTCGCGCCGCTCCTCGCTCGCGCGATCGTCAACATCCACCGGAACGAGTCGGTCAGTTCGCTGTTCGACGACTTCTCGGCGTAATCCGACCCTGTGTAGCCCCCGGAACCCGCGGGCTTGGAACCATCCAGGAACCCATCATGGCCAAGAGCGAAACCCTGAAAGCCGACCTCCGACCGAAGGTCGGCAGCCGCCACGCCCGCAAGCTGCGCGCGCAAGGCAAGATCCCCGCGTACCTCGAGACGGACGGCACGAGCGGCCACCTCGACATCGCGATCGACCGTCACGAGTTCCTCGCGACGCGCCGCCACCACACGCACCTGTACGACCTCGACGTCGGGGGCAAGATGGAGACGGCGATCGTCCACGCCCTCGCGTGGGACGCGTTCGGCGACGAGATCGTCCACATCGAGTTCCGCCGCGTGCGCCGCGACGTGAAGACGGAGATCGACGTCGAGCTCGAGTTCCGCGGTCACCCGAAGGCGGGCATGCTGAACCACCTCGTGACGCACGTCACGGTGCGCTGCTTCCCGATGGACATCCCCGACTCGATCGAGGTCAACGTCGCCGGTCTCGACATCGGCGGCGCGGTGCTCGCGAAGGAGCTCAAGCTCCCCAAGGACGTCGAGCTCGTGAAGCCGACCGGCGACTTCAAGATCGCCGTCGTCACGATGGCCAAGGTCGATGTCCCGGCCGCGACGGCCGAGGCCCCGGCCGAGGGTGGCACGGTCGCCGCCGCCGCGGCGGCGACGCCGGCCGCCGGCGCGACGCCGGCTGCGGGTGCGAAGGCCGCTCCGGCGAAGGACGAGAAGCCCAAGAAGGGCTGATCCACTCCCGAACCGCGTATCGGGGCGTCCTGGAGCCGAGCTTGCTCCGGGGCGCCTCGCCGCTAGAATGCTCGCCCTTCTCGCACCGAGGTGCTCGTCGTGAGGCTCGTCGTCGGACTCGGCAACCCCGGACCCGAATACGAGTGGACGCGGCACAACGTCGGCTTCCACGCCGTGGACGCCGTCGCGAAGCGCGGGAAGACGATCTTTGAAGCCAGCCGAAAGCTGGAGGGTTGGAAGGGTCGGAGCGACTTCGAGTTCGCACGCGTGGCGCGTCCCGCGGCGTGGCTCGTCAAGCCGCTCGGCTACATGAACCTCTCCGGCGACGTGGTGGCCCCGCTCGTGCGGCATCTCGCGCTCACCCCCGACCGGATCCTCGTCGTCTACGACGACCTGGACCTCCCGCTCGGAGTGAAGCGCCTGCGACCGCACGGGGGACCCGGCACCCACAACGGCATGCGCTCCCTCGTGAACCGCCTCGCGGCCGAGTTCCCGGAGCAGGAGAGGGGCTCGTTCCCTCGCCTGCGCATCGGGATCGGAAACGCGGGGACCGACGCGGCGCGCCATGTCCTCGGACGATTCACCCCGAAGGAGCAGGTCGAGATCGAGATCTCGGTGGCGGAAGCCGCCGACGCGATCCTCGACTGGCTCGAGACGGGCGACATCGACGGGACCATGACGCGGTTCCACAGCCGCTGGAACCAAGGGGCCTGAGAACCCCGCATCATCGAAACGGAGATCCTTTTGACGTCACGTCTGTACGAAACCATGTTCCTCCTCGACAACCAGATGGTGCGGGAGGACTGGAACAAGGCGAAGGCCGTGGTCCTCGACCTGCTCCAGAAGCACGGCGCGAAGCTCAAGACCGCGCGCCGCTGGGACGAGCGCAAGCTCGCCTACCCGATCGACGGCCGCAAGCGCGCCACGTTCCTCCTCACCTACGCGGAGATGGAGAACGAGCACCTGGTCGCCTTCCGTCGCGACCTCGAGCTGAACGAGCGCATCCTGCGCTACCTGATGATCCAGGTCGACCAGGTCCCCGAGGGCGAACTCGAGAAGGCCCAGGCGGAAAGCGCGGCGGACTTCGTCGTGCCCGCGCCCCCGGCCGACGACGCCCCGGATCCGGAGAAGCCCGCTCCCGAGCGGCGTCCGGAAGACGATGTCCAAGTCCCTGACCTCGACCTGATGGCCGTGGAGGAGAACTGACCATGAGCAGCAGCCGCCGCGCTCCCGCTCCGCCGATTTCCGGCAAGAACTGCGACGAGCCCGTCCTCGACTACAAGGACGTGGACAACCTGCGCCGCTTCCTGACGGTCCACGGCCAGATCCTGTCGCGCAAGCGCACCGGATACTGCGCTCAGTGCCAGAAGGCGCTGAAGCAGGCCGTGAAACGGGCCCGACACCTGAGCCTCCTGCCCTTCGTGGGCTGACCGAGAGGAACACACCATGGCCCGGAAACTCGAAGTGCTCCTGCGGGAGAACCTCAAGAACCTCGGCAAGTGCGGGGACGTCGTTCGCGTCGCCCCCGGCTATGCCCGCAATTTCCTGTTCCCGCGTCGCCTCGCCACCGAGGCGAGCGACGAGAACAAGAAGCTCATGTCGCGCCGCCGCGTCCGCCTCGACGCGGAGGAAGCGAAGCGCAACGCCGAGATCGACGCGCGCGTCGCCGCCCTCGCGGGGCTCGCGCTCTCGACCTCCGGCAAGGCCGACGAGGGCGGACACCTGTACGGCTCGGTCAGCGCCGCCACCGTGGCGGAGCTGCTCCACAAGGCCGGCCAGGGCGCCGTCACGGAGAAGGACGTGCGTCTCGACGCGCCCCTGAAGACCGTGGGCACCCACGCCGTGAAGATCCACGTGTTCGGCGACCGGTACGCCGACGTGCAGGTCACGATCACGGCCGAAGCCAGCTGAGGCTGCGCCTCGCCTTGCACACGCGGCCGGTCTGGCACGAGCCCGGCCGGCCGCGTTCGTTTCCGCCGCGGCTCCACGCGAACGGCGCGCGCGCCTTCCCGCTGCTCCCCGCCGCGGATATCCTCCGCGCCCCATGCTCGACGCGGTTGAGAGCGCTCCGGCGGGTCGTACCCCGCCGCACAACGAAGAAGCGGAGCGCTCGCTGCTCGGCGGCCTCCTGCTCGAGCCGTCGCGCATCCCCGAGGTCGCCGAGGACCTGCGCGAGGGCGACTTCTTCAACGCGCGCAACGACGCGGTCTACGGCGCGCTGCTGCGCCTCGCCGAGCGCGCGCAGCCGATCGACTACGTCAGCGTCGGAGAGGCGCTCAACGCCGCGGGCAAGCTGCAGCAGGTCGGCGGCCGCGCCTACCTGGTCGAGCTGACGAACACGGTCACCTCGGCCGCACACGTCAAGCACCACGCGCGCATCGTGCGCGAGACGGCGATGCTGCGCCGGCTGATCAGCGAGTCGAGCGACATCATCACCGAGGCCTACCAGACCCGGCCCGACGGCGAGAGCGTACAGACGCTGCTCGACAGCTCCGAGGACCGCATCTTCCGCATTGTGGGGGAGCGCGACAACCGCGGCGCCGAACCGATGTCGAAGGCGATCGAGGAGACGTTCCGGCGCATCGACTCCGCCAGCCATCGATCCGGCCTCACGGGCCTGCCGAGCGGCTTCTACGAGCTCGACGAGATGCTCTGCGGCTTCAACGCGGGCGAGATGATCGTGATCGCGGCGCGTCCCTCGATGGGCAAGACCGCGTTCGTGCTCAACCTGATGGACTACGCGGCGTCGCACCCGCCCGAGTGGCTCGAGCGCCAGCCGACGGTCCTCTTCTTCAGCCTCGAGATGGGTCAGCAGTCGATCGTGCGGCGCATGCTGTGTGCGCGCGCGCGCGTCGACGCGCACAAGCTGCGCACCGGGCGCATCCCGACGGACGACTACGCGGCGCTCGCGCAGGCCGCGGGCGAACTCTCGGGCACGAACCTGTTCATCGACGACACGCCGGGCCTCAGCGTCATGGGCATGCGCTCGCGCGCGCGCCGCGTGAAGCAGAAGCACGGGCTCGACATGGTCGTCGTCGACTACCTGCAGCTGATGACGCACCCGAAGGCCGAGAGCCGCCAGATCGAGATCTCGCACATCTCGCGCTCGCTCAAGGAGCTCTCGCGCGAGCTCGAGGTGCCCGTGATCGCGCTGTCGCAGCTCTCGCGCGCCGTCGAATCGCGCGACGACAAGCGCCCCTTGCTCTCGGACCTGCGCGAATCGGGCTCGATCGAGCAGGACGCCGACGTCGTCATGCTGCTGCACCGTCCCGAGTACTACTTCCGCGACCGCGAGGACCTGAAGGGCCTCGCCGAGATCATCGTCGCGAAGCAGCGCAACGGGCCGACCGGCGAGGTGAAGCTCGCGTTCTTCGGCTCGATCATGCGCTTCGAGAACCGCGCGCCGACCGCCGCGGAGCCGTTCAACCTGTAGGAGCGCGCGAAAGCCCTCGATGTCGTCGACGCCTCCGAAGCACGCAGAGCCCGCGACGCCGGCGAACCGTTGCGTCGCGCTCTTCGTGCTCGCACTGGTGCTCGCGGCCCCGGCGCGCGCGCAGGATCCCGGCAGCGACCCCGCGAAGCCCGACGCGCGCGTGACCGCGCCGCAGGAGGGGCGCGAAGCCCCGACCGTCGTCGCGATCCATGCCGTCGGCCAGCGGCGCTACAGCGAAACGCAGCTCGTCGAAGCGCTCGGCCTGAAGATCGGCGAGCCCTACGATCCGATCCGCGCGGGACGCGGCATCGAGAACCTGTTCCGCGCGTTCCGCGTGCGCGGCGCGCTGCAAGTCCGCGAGGTCCCCGGCGGCGTCGAGCTCGAACTCGGCGTCGTCGAGCTCCCCGTCGACCTCGAGCCGCGCTTCGTCGGCAACGCGGAGATCGACAAGGAGACGCTCCTGCGCTGGGCGCAGCTCCCCGAACGCGGCGAGCTCTACCTCTTCCAGGCCGAGCGCGTGCGCCAGCGTCTGCTCGAGGGCTACCGGCAGGAGGGGTACAAGTTCGCCGAGGTCGACGTCGTGCGCCGCGGCGAGGAATCGGGCTCCACCGACCTCCCCGACGTCATCTTCGAGATCCGCGAAGGCCCGCAGGTCCACGTCCGTGACGTCGTCGTGCGCGGGAACGCCTCGCTGCCGGACCGCGGTTGGTGGTTCTGGCGCGACGGCCTGAAGAAGCTCTCGAAGGTCGAGCTCGAGGGCCCGAGCCTGTTCGACTGGTACGGCGCGAAGTTCGACGAGGAGAAGCTCCAGGCCGACCTGCTCGCGATGCGCAGCACCTACCGCGACCTCGGCTACCTGGACGCGGTGGTCGACGTCGAGCGCTTCGAGTACTCGGCCGACAAGAGCCGCGTCACGGTCCACGTGATCGTCGACGAGGGGACGCCGTGGCGCGTGTCGACCCTGCGCGTCCGCGGCGTCGAGCGCGAGCAGGACCCGAAGAACCCCGACGCGCGCGTCGACGTGCCCGCCGAGCTCCGCTACCCCGAGGCCGAGTTGCTCGCGCTGTGCAAGCTGAAGCCGGGCAAGCGCTACGAGCGCGTGAAGCAGGCGCAGGACCAGGCCGAGCTGCGCAAGCGCTACGGCAAAGACGGCTACCTCTCGCATCCCTCGCTCGGCGCCGACTCCTGGCAGTTCCTCGAGCCCGAGCTCGTCTACGACTTCGAGAAGCACGAGGTCGCGGTGACCTACCGTATCGCGCAGGGCGAGCAGCGCTTCGTGCGCGAGGTGCTGTTCGAGGGCGCGACGCACACGCGCGACCGCGTGCTGCGTCGCGAGGTCGACGTCATGCCCGGCGAGAAGGCGGACGTCGAGGAGATCACGCGTTCGCTGAACCGGATCTACTCGACGAACTACTTCTCCGACGAGTTCGCGCCGCTCGACCACAAGGACCCGACGTTCCGCTTCAAGCCGGTCGAAGGCCAGCCGAACTGGGTCGACCTCTTCTACGAGGTCGAGGAGGGGCGCGTCGTCAACCTGCAGCTGCAGGGCGGCATCGACTCGAACAACGGCATCTTCGGCCGGATCCTGCTCGAGATGCGCAACTTCGACGCGACCGCGCTCCCGTCGAGCCTCTGGCGCATGCCCGGCGAGATCTACGAGAAGGAAGCCTTCCACGGCGCCGGGCAGCGGCTCGTGCTCGAGCTCTCGCCCGGCACGCTCGTGAACTCGTACCAGGTGCGCTTCGTCGAGCCCGACCTCTTCGGCACGCAGTTCAACCGCACGATCCTCGACCTGAACCTCTCACGGCGCCTGCGCCGGTACCGCTTCTACGACGAGGAACGCAACGACCGCCGCGTCCGGTTCGGCCGCGAGTTCGGCCGCAACTGGACCATGTGGGCCGGCTTCACGAACCAGGGCATCGACGTCACGGACATCGAGGCCGACTTCAGCGGGGGCTTCCTGCAGCCCGGCGAGTTCCCGCTCGCCGACTCGCTCTACTCGGAGGAAGGACACTCGAACCTGATCGGCGGTCTCTTCGACGTGAACTACCGCGACGTCGACCGCACGCTGAACCCGACCGAGGGCATGCTCGCCCGCTGGCAGAACGGCCTCTACGGCAGCGTGTTCGGCGGCGACTGGCAGTTCGTGCGCTCGAGCGTCGACTTCGACTGGTTCTGGCCCTACGGATCCGAGGAAGAGGACGTGCGTCCCGGCCTGCACCTCTCCGTCGGCCTCGGCATCGCCGACGACTTCGGGAACACGCGCGACGTGCCTTACACGGAGCGGTTCTTCCTGGGCGGCAACCACATCCTGCGCGGGTTCTCCTACCGCGGCGTGGGGCCGAACAAGGGCGGCGAGCCGCTCGGCGGCGAGTCGATGGCGAACGCCTCGCTCGAGTACCGGATCCCGCTTTACGCCGTCGCGCAGCCGGGCACGTACAAGAAGGTCGAGGTCTTCCACTCGAAGCTGTTCGTCGACGCAGGCCTGCTCGACCCCGAATCGTGGCGGCTCGACCTCGACGAGCTGCGCGCCTCCGTGGGCTTCGGGTTCGGGATGTCGTACCCGATCCCGATCAGCCTGAACTTCGGGTTCCCGATCGAGACGGGACCCGACGACCAGCGCGAGACGTTCTCGTTCAGCATCGTGAACATCACGTTCTGAGCCGCGCGCGTCCGCTGCGTCGAGCCCGCCCGGAGCGGTGGGGAGCTCCTCCCGCTCGGCCAGAAGCGCCCCCCGCCCGCGCGCCCGGAGGAAACCCGCGCCGCGCATTGACGCTTCCCGACGGGTCCGATAGACCCTGGGCCCGGCTGTCCGCGCCGTAGGACGCCACGAGGGCTCGAATCGGGCTCGCTCTCCATGCAATCACGCACGCTCACCGAGATCGCCGCCCTGTGCGGCGCCGAGCTCGACGGGGACGGATCCCGCCGCGTCGAGGGACCCGCGTCGCTGCGCGACGCCGCGCCGAACGAGGTCAGCTTCCTCGCGAACCCGCGCTACCGCGGCGACCTCGCGAAGACGCGCGCTGCTGCGGTCCTCGTGCCGAAGGACGAGCGCCGAACGCGCGACGACCTCGTGCTCCTGCGCTGCGCGGACCCGAACGCCGCTTTCACGCGCGTGGTCCAGGCCTTCGCCGAGCCCGAGGGCCGGCCGTTGGGCCGCCATGCGAGCGCCGTCGTCGATCCCACCGCGCGGGTCGCGTCCGACGCCGCGCTCGGGCCGAACGTCGTCGTCGGGCCGGACTGCATCGTCGGCGCGCGCGCCGTGCTCTTCCCCGGGGTCGTCCTCGGGCGCGGGGTCCGCGTGGGGGAGGAGACCGTGCTCCACCCGCATGTCGTGCTGTACGACCGCGTCGTGGTCGGCGCGCGCTGCATCGTGCACGCCGGCGCGGTGATCGGCTCCGACGGCTTCGGCTTCGAGCCGACGCGCGAAGGCTGGCGCAAGATCCCGCAGTGCGGCAACGTCGTCGTCGAGGACGACGTCGAGATCGGCGCGAACGCCGCGATCGACCGCGGCCGCTTCGGCGCGACGCGCATCGGGCGGGGCGTCAAGATCGACAACCTCGTGCACATCGCGCACAACGTCGTCGTCGGCGACGGCGCGCTCCTGATCGCGCAGGTCGGCATCGCGGGCTCCACGCGCGTCGGCCCGCGCGCGATCCTCGCGGGGCAGGCCGGCGTCAACGGCCACATCGAGATCGGCGCCGGCGCGCGCGTGGGCGGCCAGGCGGGCGTCTTCAACGACGTCCCCGCGGGCGCCGACGTGATCGGCTGGCCCGCGCGTCCGCGGCGCGAGGCGCTGCGCAAATACGCGCTCGTCGAGAAGCTGCCCGAGCTCCTGGAGCGCCTGAAGGCGCTCGAGGAGCGCGCCGGGCTGCGCGGACGAGCCGAGGAAGCCCGGTCGAAGGACACGACGCATGACGCGCAAGCAACGCACCCTGAAGACCGTCGTCGAGTTCGCCGGCGTCGGTCTCCACTCCGGTCAGCACGTGCGTGGCCGCCTCCTGCCCGCGCCCGTCGGCACGGGCATCGAGTTCGTGCGCACGGACCTTCCCGACGCGCCGCGCATCCCGGCCAGCATCGCCTTCTACCAGCAGAAGGAGCGGCGCACGCGCCTCGCGCGCGGTCCGGCCGAGGTCGAGACCGTCGAGCACCTCTTGTCCGTGTGCGCGGGCCTCAAGGTCGACAACTTGACCGTCGAGCTGTCCGGCGCGGAGCTCCCCGGGCTCGACGGATCGGGCCTCGAGTTCCTGCGCCTCGTCCAGCAGTCCGGCATCGCGGAGCAGGGCGCCGAGGCGAAGGTCTTCAAGCTCGACCAGCCCGTCTACGTGCGTAACGGCTCGGCGACGCTCGTCGCGCTGCCGACGGACCGACCCGCGCTCACGCTGCAGTACATCGCCATGTTTAACGAGCCGGGCGTCGACAACGGGTCGTTCCAGCTCGACGTCGACCCCGAGACGTTCGCGCGCGAGATCGCCCCGGCCCGCACGTTCTGCCTCGCGAGCGAAGTCGAGGCGCTGCAGAAGGCCGGCCTCGGCAAGGGCGCCACGCGCGAGAACACGGTCGTGCTGGGCGATCCGGCCACGGTGCTGCGCATGCCGGGCGAGCCGGTGCGCCACAAGCTGCTCGATCTGCTGGGGGACCTGTCGCTGCTCGGCGCGGAGCTCGAAGCGCACGTGATCGCGACGCGCTCGGGCCACTCCACGAACGCGGACCTCGTGCGCCGGCTCCACGACCTGATGCAGGCGGCCGAGACGGGCGGCCTCATCCGCCGCGAATCGGGGCTCGACGTGCGCGAGATCCTGCTCCTGCTCCCGCACCGCTACCCGTTCCTGCTCATCGACCGCGTGATCCAGATCGACGGTTTCCAGCGCGCGGTCGCGATCAAGAACGTCAGCATCAACGAGCCCTTTTTCCAGGGCCACTTCCCGAACGCGCCGCTGATGCCGGGCGTCCTGCAGCTCGAGGCCATGGCGCAACTCGCTGGCGTGCTCCTGCTGCGCAAGCTCGAGAATACGGGGAAGCTCGCCGTGCTCTGGGCGATCGACAAGGTCAAGCTGCGCGGCGCCGTCGCCCCGGGCGATCAGCTGCGCATCGAAGTCGAGACCATCCGCACGAAGGACGCCACCGCGCAGGTGCGCGGCGTCGGCACGGTCGCCGGCAAGGTCGTCTGCGAAGCCACGCTCATGTTCACCCTGGTCGACGCCTGAGGATTCCCATGACCACACAGATCCACCCCACAGCGGTCGTCGCGCGCGGCGCGGAACTCGGCGCAGGCGTCGAGATCGGTCCCTACTGCGTCGTCGGACCGAACGTGAAGCTCGGCGACCGCACGAAGGTCGGTCCGCAGGTCGTGATCGAAGGCGTCACCGACATCGGCGAGGAGAACCTGATCGTCGGACAGGCGTCGCTCGGCGGTCCGCCGCAGGACCTCTCGTACCGCGGCGAGGCGACGCGCCTCGTGATCGGCGCTCGCAACACGATCCGCGAGTTCGTCACGATCAACCGCGGGACGGTCAAGGGCGGCGGCGTGACGCGCATCGGCAACAACTGCCTGCTCATGGCGTGCTGCCACGTCGCTCACGATTGCGAGCTCCGGGACCGCATCATCATGGGCAACAACGTCCTGCTCGCGGGGCACGTGCTCGTGGAGGAGATGGCGAACGTCTCCGGGGGGGCCGCCGCGCACCACTTCGTGACGATCGGCGCCTACGCCTACGTCGGCGGCATGACGCGCATGGTGCAGGACGTCCCCCCGTTCATGATCCTCGAGGGGCACCCGAGCCGCGTCCGCGGCGTCAACGTGATCGGGCTGCAGCGCGGTGGGCTCCCCGAACCGCAGGTGGAGGACCTCCGCGAGGCGTTCAAGCGCGTCTTCCGCTCCGGAGACCCGCGCAAGCACACCCTCGAGGGCCTCAAGCGGGACTTCCCCGACGCGCCGCTCGTGCAGCGGCTCGTCCAGTCGCTCGAACGCACCGAGGTCGGCGCGAAGGGGCGCTACCGCGAGAGCCTGCGGGAGCAGTTCATGGCGCTCGGCAAGCGCGAGATCCTGGGCGAGGTCGCCGCCGTATGAGCGAGCCGGCACGGCGCCTCCGCGTGGCCGTGATCGGCGTCGGCCACCTCGGCAAGTTCCACGCGCGGATCTACCGCGAGAACCCGCGCGCGGAGCTCGTGGCGGTCGTGGATCCCAACGCGGCGCGCGCGAGAGAGCTCGCCGCCGAACTCGGCTGCGCCGCGCTGGAGTCCGCGAGCGAGCTCCCCGCGGACCTCGACGCCGTCAGCATCGCCGTCCCGACTGCGCTCCACGCCGAGGTCGCGATCCCTCTGCTCGAGCGCGGCGTCCCTGCCTGATCGAGAAGCCGCTCGCGTCGGACATGCGCGCCGCGCAGGCGATCCTCGACGCCGCGCGCCGCGGCCGCACGCACGCCGCCGTGGGGCACGTCGAGCGCTTTCAGCCCGGCCTGCGCAAGGTGCGCGAGATGCAACTCGCGCCGCGGTTCATCGAATGCCACCGGCTCGCGCCGTTCAGCTTCCGGAGCCTCGACGTCGGCGTCGTCCACGATCTGATGATCCACGACCTCGACCTCGTGCTCGACCTCGTCGGCAGCGACGTCGAGAGCTTCGACGCGGCCGGCGGGACGATCTTGACGGACAAGGAGGACCTCGCCTCCGTGCGCCTCGTCTTCCGGAACGGAGCGCGCGCGAACGTCACGGCGAGTCGCGCGTCGTTGTCCCCGATGCGACGCTTCCGCATGTTCTCGAGCCAGGGCTACGTCAGCCTGGACTTCACGAAGAACTACGGGCTGATCGTGCAGAAGGGACCGGAGTGGGAGCAGGGCCGCGCCGCCCTCCGTGAGATGAACCCGATGGTGCTCGCGATGCAGAAGGACTGGGTCACGAGCCGCGTGCTCCAGGTCTCCGAGCTCGACCTCTCGGGGCACGAGCGACCGCTGCAAGCCGAGCTCGACTCGTTCCTGAAGAGCGTGCAGGAAGGGCGCGAGCCCGAAGTGAGCGGCGAAGCGGGAGCTCGCGCGCTCGACCTGGCGGACCGCATCGCGGCGCGCATCCGCGAGCAGCGGTTCTGACGCGTCGCGGACGCGCCGCGCGTCGCGGTCCGAGCCCGGGCCCACCCTCCGGGCCGCGTTCCGTGGCCGCGGTTCGGCGCGCTCGCGCCTCGTCGCACGCCCGCGCAGGGCGGAGGAAATCGCAGCGGGCCGATGGTAGAAGGAGCGCGAGCCGTGCGGGCCGCGCGGCTCCTCCAGGACTGCGCGCATGACCGACACGCTCTTCGCTCCGCTCCCCGACGACCTGACCGCCAAGCCCGACGCCGCCGAGGCGGAGGTGCTCGCGCACTGGCGTGCGAACGACGTCTTCGGGACGCTGCAGCGCGCGCGCTCCCGCGCTCCCTCCTTCGTCTTCTGGGAAGGTCCGCCCACCGCGAACGGTCGTCCGGGCATCCACCACGTGCTCGCGCGCACGATCAAGGACGCCGTCTGCCGCTGGCAGACGATGAACGGCAAGCGCGTGGTGCGCAAGGCCGGTTGGGACACGCACGGGCTCCCGGTCGAACTCGAGGTCGAAAAGAAGCTCGGCATCAGCGGGAAACCGGACATCGAGCGCTACGGCGTCGCGGCGTTCAACAAGCAGTGCCGCGAGTCCGTGTGGACGTACCAGAAGGACTGGGAGCAGCTCTCCGAACGCATCGGGTACTGGCTCGACTACTCCGATCCCTACATCACCTACGCCGAGGACTACGTCGAGTCCGTGTGGAACCTGCTCGCGCGCTTCCACGGCGCGGGGCTCGTGTACCGCGGCAAGAAGGTGCTCCCGTACTGCGGACGGTGCGGCACGGGCCTCTCGTCGCACGAGCTCGGCCAGCCGGGCGTGTACCGCGACGTGCAGGACCCGAGCGTCACCGTGCGCTTCCGCTTGAAGGTGCAGCGCGACGCCGCCGAGCCCGAGTGCGTGCTCGCCTGGACGACGACGCCGTGGACGCTGCCGTCGAACTTCGCGCTCGCGGTGCACCCCGAGCTCGACTACGTCCGCGCGCGCGTCCGCCACATGGCGGGCAAGGGCGCCGACGCGAAGGAGGTCTTCCGCGAGACCGTCTGGGTCGCAGCCGCGCGCGCCGAAGCCGTGCTGCCCAAGGGCTTCGAAGTGCTCGAGACGCGCAAGGGGGCGGCGCTCCTCGGCCTCGAGTACGAGCCGCTCTTCGTCGCGCAACCCGGCGCGGCGCTGCTCCCGCCGAGCGCGCCGGCCGACGCGGTCCAGCGCCGGCACAAGCTCGTCCCTGGCGAGTTCGTCACGACGACGGACGGCACGGGGGTCGTCCACATGGCGTGCTACGGCGCCGACGACTGGGACGTCGCGTCGAAGAACGGCATCGCGGCGATCCTCGGTCCGGGGCCGAACGGGACGTACCTCCACGACGTGCGCACGGCCGCAGGCGACGTCGTCGTCGCGACGGGCACGTGGTTCAAGGACGCCGACGAGCTCGTCGTGAACGATCTCAAAGCGCGGCACTTGATGTTCAAGAACGCGCGCGAGTCGCACAGCTATCCGCACTGCTGGCGCTGCAACACCGCGCTCTACTACTTCCCGGTCGACGCCTGGTACATCAAGACGACGTCGTACAAGGACCGCATGGTCGAGCTCAACCGGAAGATCCGGTGGGTGCCGCCCGAGGTCGGTGAGAAGCGCTTCGGCGAGTGGCTCACGAACAACGTCGACTGGAACATCTCGCGCGACCGGTACTGGGGGACGCCGCTCCCGTTCTGGGTGTGCGAGAAAGACGAGACGCACGTCGTCG
The DNA here is from genome assembly GCA_016714045.1 of Planctomycetota bacterium. Classification (GTDB taxonomy): domain Bacteria; phylum Planctomycetota; class UBA1135; order UBA1135; genus JADJNY01. Next base: position 21,995 of record JADJNY010000011.1, read on the forward strand.
CGATCGGCAGCGTCGCCGAGCTGAAGCAGCGCGCCGGCGGTCGGCTCCCCGACGGCTTCGACAACCACAAACCGTTGATCGACGAGGTCGTGTTCGCGTGCGAGCGCTGCGGCGGGACGATGCGGCGCACGAAGAGCGTGCTCGACTGCTGGTTCGACTCGGGCGCCATGCCCTACGCGCAGTACCACTGGCCGTTCGGGGACGGCGCCGCGAAGGTGCGCGATCAGTTCCCGGCCGACTTCATCGCCGAGGGCCTCGACCAGACGCGCGGGTGGTTCTACACGCTGCACGCGATCGGCGCGTTCGTGACCTCGCTACCCGAGTTCGGCGGAACTCCGCAGCCGGCGTACAAGACCTGCGTCGTCAACGGGCTCGTGCTCGACAAGGACGGCGTCAAGATGTCGAAGCGCCTCGGCAACGTCGTCGATCCGTGGAAGGCGATCGCGGAGAACGGCGCCGACGCCGTGCGCTGGTACCTCGTCGCGAGCGGGCAGCCGTGGCTCCCGAAGCGCTTCGATCCCGCGGGGCTCGTCGAGGTCAGGCGCAAGCACTTCGGCACGCTCGTGAACAGCTACAAGTTCTTCGCGGACTACGCGCGCATCGACCGCTTCGACCCCGCGTCGCCCGCGATTCCGACCGTGGCGCAGCGCCCCGAGATCGATCGCTGGCTCGCGTCGCGCACGGAATCCCTCGTCGCGGACGTGCGCGCGCGCATGGACGACTACGACCTGTCGGAGGCCTGCCGGGCGATCGAGGACTTCGTCAGCGACGACCTCTCGAACTGGTACATCCGGCGTAACCGTCGGCGGTTCTGGCTCGCGGAGACGGGCTCGGACAAGCTGGCCGCGTTCGCGACGTTGCACCACGCGTTGTCGACGGTGGCGCTCCTCGGCGCTCCGTTCGCGCCGTTCCTCTCCGAGATGCTCTGGTCGCGCCTCGCCCCTCGCGCTGGTTCCGTGCACGCGGAGCGCGCGCCGAACGTGCGCAAGGAGCTCGTTGACGCCGACCTCGAGGCGAGCATGCGCATCGTGAAGCGCGTCGTCGTGCTCGGGCGCGCCCTGCGTGAGCGGCTCGGCATCAAGAATCGTCAGCCCCTGCGTGCGCTCCACGTGCGCACGTCGGACGAGCGCGCGCTCGCGTTGCTCGGGCGCGAGTTCGCGCGCGAGCTCGTGCTGGGGGAACTCAACGTGAAAGCCCTCGCGAGCCTCGCCGCCGACGATGGGCGGCTGTGCACGCTCAAGGCGAAGGCGAACTTCAAGGTCCTCGGCAAGCGACTCGGCGCGTCGATGAAGGCCGCTGCGGCGGCGATCGAGGGCTTGCCCTCCGAGCGCGTCGCGCAGCTGCGTGCTGGCGCGCGGGTCACGCTCGTCGTGGATGGCGCCGACGTCGAGCTCGGCCCCGAGGACGTCCTCGTCCAGGTCGAGACGCGGGCGGACTTCGAGCTCGAGACGGACGGCCAGTACGTGGTCTGGTTCGACACCGAGCTCGACGAGGAGCTGGTGCAAGAAGGGTTCGCGCGCGAGTGCGTCAACCGGCTGAATGCCCTGCGCAAGGACCGCGGCCTTGCTCCCCAGGACCGCATCCGCATCGTAGCTTGGAGCGACGACGGGACGGTCCGCGCGGCCGTCGAGCGCTTCGCGCGGATGATCGCGAGCGAGACCCTGGCCGTCGAGCTCACGTTCCGGGAGCTGCATTCCGCGCAGGAGGGTGCGGAGCTCCTGGACCTGGGTGACGGGCGTTCGCTGCTCGTGCAGCTCACTCGGGCCTGAGCGGCGCTCGAAGGGACCGGACGACCACCGCACGCGCCGCCGCGCGCTCGAACGGCGTCGCGTCTCGTCCTCCGGAGGCTCGCCGCATCGATGGCGTCGGCGCGCCCCGTGGGCCGGGCGCGGGACGGAGCGTTCACTCGGGCTCCTGCGTTCTCAGACCGCCTTGGAGCGTGCCGGAGCCTCTGCACCCATCGACGTTTCGTGCCCGGCGAGCCGCCTCGCCTGTGCTCCTTGGCTCGGCACGGCTCGACGCGAAAGACCGGCGCTTGCCTGCGCTTGGCGAGGTGCCCGCGACGGCCCGCGACGGCTTCTCCGTGCTCTCGAACCGCGAGCTCGAACTCCCGACCGGTTCGACCTGGTGTCGCGCAGCTCTGGAGTCGCTCGACCCACAGCAGCTCGCGACGGCGGGTGGAAGCGCAGCGACGAAGCGCGAACGGACGCTCACGTCGAACGCCATGTGGCGGGACGAATACCCGTTTCACCCTTGCTCGCCATGGAGTAGCTTCTGCACGTCGGGGCAACCCTGGTGCACAGGTGACCTGTCCTGATCCCTGGAGCCGAACAACAACCACATGGGCCCTGTTCGATCGTGCGGCACTCCCGCGCGGTGTTGGGCCCTCCTGGAACCAAGTGGTTCCGGGTTCCGACGGGCACGGTTTCGCTGGGGCCCCCGACTTCCTAGCTCTCGAACTCGGTCGGAGTTCGAGGCCGGCCCGGTCTCACATCGCAGTCCCCGCTTGAGCGCGGGAGGTGGGGCATCGGGCGGACGTTCGGTCCCCTGCACAGGCTCTCTCGATGCGCACCCTTCTCCTGGCCCTCCTGGCCGGTGGTCTGCTCTGGTCGTGCTTCCGTTCGTCCGACGAGGACGAGGTCGCCGCGGGGCACGAGCTGGCTCCGGCTGGCGAGATGCTCACCCCGGAGGCTGACGAGTCCGGCGCCGCCATAGGGGCGCCCGTGGCACGAATCGAAGCGCCCACCGCGCCGAGGGAAGACGCGCATCGGGCGGCTCCTACAACCGTTGCGCCGCCCCCTCCGGCACCGAAAAGCGTGCCTCAGACGCAACCTGTGGAAGCGTCCGCGATCTCGGCGCCGCCCGAGGGCCCTCCTGCGGCCGAAGGGCAGGGCCTCGAAGTCGAGTTGGGGGCGCTCCTCGTCCATGCGCCCGATCGAGTGGAGGCGCGGCTGTCCTCCCTCGAGGGCGAACTCCCCGCGTCCCGTGCCAAGCTGGTCCGGATCTACGCCGCCCTGGCTCTCGGAGACGGAGATCGCGCCTCCAAGCTGGCGCAGGGGCTCGACGATGAGGCGGGGCTCAGGGCGGAGGAGGTCGACTTCGCCCGGCGCGGGGCTCAACGCGGCGGAGCTGTGCCGGCGGCTTCCTCCACGGCCGGCCCCCTCCTGCGCGGTGCCCGGCTCGCGCTGCTCGCGCTGGAAGCCGAGCGACAGGCGCGAGAGGGGCGAACTCGTCTCGCTGCACTCCAGATGACCGAGGCGGTCCTGACCGAGCTGAGCAGCCCTTGGACCGTCGAGGACAAGACCCTCGTGCGATGGGGTGAGCGGCTCGAGGAGTGGGCCCAGAAGACGCGCTGGCGACGCGACGCCGAGTGGCCGTCCATCGATGTGGTCGTGCAACCCGGGGAGAGCCTGATCGCGATCCGAAAGCGCGTCGTGGCGCAGCACCCCGAGCTGTTGGTCTGCACGGGGCTGATCGCCAGGTCCAACCAGCTCCGTGGGGACATCGTCCACCCGGGAGAGAAGCTCCGGATCCCCACCGAGCGCGTGAGCGTCCTCGTCGATCTGAGCGCGCACTGGGCCTTCTACCGAATCGGGGACGAGATCACGGCCGCGTGGCCGGTCGGCGTGGGTAAGCAGGGCAGCGAGACCAAGCCCGGCGCCTACCGCGTCGGAGACAAGCGTCGAGACCCCATGTGGTTTCCGCCAGGGCAGGAGCCCGTGCCCTTCGGAGACCCGCGGAACCCGCTCGGAAGTCGCTGGATCGAGCTGGAACTGCCGGACGGTCGGGCGACTCACTTGGGCTTCCACGGAACCAACGAGCCGGAGAGCGTAGGCAAGGACGCGAGCCAGGGCTGTCTGAGGATGCGCCAGGCCGATGTCGAGGAGCTCTTCGAGATCCTGCCGGCCGGGGTCACGGTTGAGATCCAGGGCTGAACCGGGCGCAGCAAGCACAGCGGAGGGCTGTTCGAGGTGGGGTGGGGAGAAGGCACGGGAAGGGGGCGCTAGGGCCATCCCCGCTACGATGGGTGGGGCAAAGGCCGGCCGTGGCTAGCCCGCGAGCTCGAATTCCACCTCAGAACGGCCGATCAAGGGGGGGCGCACAAAAAACGGCCCGCCGTAAGTCCAGCTTTCTCAAGTCTTTACAGGCCGGAGGCAGCTGGTTCACCGGAAACTGGCCGGGGGGCATTGACCCAGGCCTTTGAGACTCTATCATCCCGCTCCCTCGAACGGCGGCGACGAGCTGCTGAGACGAGGACGAGGCCGGCGCGGGAGACCGCAGCAGGCAGCGGACGGATCTTTGAAAATCAGGGTGGCCCTTGAAACCAATGCGAGCACCCGCGGCTACGGAGCCGTGGGGTATTGTCCGAATATCAGAACAAACACCATTGAAGGGTTTGATTCTGGCTCAGAACGAACGTTAGCGGTGTGAATTAGGCATGCAAGTCGCGCGCGAAAGCCTTCGGGCGAGTAAAGCGGCGAAAGGGTGAGTAACACGTAACCAACCTATCCCTTAGATCGGAATAACCACTGGAAACGGTGGCTAATGCTGGATGACGCCGAGATGGGGCATCTCGATTCGGCGAAATGGTGGCGCAAGCTGCTGCTGTGGGAGGGGGTTGCGGGCTATCAGCTAGTTGGTGGGGTAATGGCCTACCAAGGCGATGACGGCTACCGGGTCTGAGAGGACGGTCCGGCACACTGGGACTGAGACACTGCCCAGACTCCTACGGGAGGCTGCAGTCGAGAATCTTCCGCAATGGGCGAAAGCCTGACGGAGCGACACCGCGTGCAGGATGAAGGCCTTCGGGTTGTAAACTGCTGTCAGGCTCTAGGAATCGACCTGGCGTGAATAATGCCAGGTTTGACCAAAGCCAAAGGAAGCAACGGCTAACTCTGTGCCAGCAGCCGCGGTAAGACAGAGGTTGCAAACGTTGTTCGGAATTACTGGGCATAAAGCGCACGTAGGTGGTCTGCTAAGTCGCATGTGAAATGTCCCGGCTCAACCGGGGAATTGCGTGCGATACTGGCAGGCTCGAGGTCGGGAGGGGTGAGCGGAACTCCTGGTGGAGCGGTGAAATGCGTAGATATCAGGAGGAACACCGGTGGCGAAAGCGGCTCACTGGCCCGAATCTGACACTGAGGTGCGAAAGCTAGGGTAGCAAACGGGATTAGATACCCCGGTAGTCCTAGCCGTAAACGATGGGCACTGGGCAGGGGGGATACCTATGGTCCTCTCTGCCGGAGCTAATGTGTTAAGTGCCCCGCCTGGGGAGTACGCTCGCAAGGGTAAAACTCAAAGAAATTGACGGGGGCTCACACAAGCGGTGGAGCATGTGGTTTAATTCGAAGCAACGCGAAGAACCTTACCTGGGCTTGACATGCACGGATTAGTCCTGTGAAAGCGGGATAACAGCCCTTCGGTGTCGGAACGTGCACAGGTGTTGCATGGCTGTCGTCAGCTCGTGTCGTGAGATGTTAGGTTAAGTCCTGTAACGAGCGAAACCCTTGTCACTAGTTGCCAGCGGGTAATGCCGGGGACTCTAGTGAGACTGCCGTTGTTAAGACGGAGGAAGGTGGGGACGACGTCAAGTCATCATGGCCCTTATGGCCAGGGCGACACACGTGCTACAATGGCGCGTACAGAGGGTACCGAGACCGCAAGGTGGAGGCAATCCCATAAAGCGCGCCTCAGTTCGGATTGAAGGCTGCAATTCGCCTTCATGAAGCTGGAATCGCTAGTAATCGCGCATCAGCCATGGCGCGGTGAATATGTTCCTGAGCCTTGTACACACCGCCCGTCAAGCCACGAAAGCGGGGAGTGCTCGAAGTCGTTATGCCTAACCGAAAGGAAGGCGATGCCTAAAGCAAGCTCCGTGATTGGGACTAAGTCGTAACAAGGTAGCCGTAGGGGAACCTGCGGCTGGATCACCTCCTTTCTAACGGATCATGTTAGACCCCTGGCTCGGCCGGGGGGCGAAGCATAGGGACGTTCGCAACGGTAACGAGGGCCACCCATCTCATCCAAAGCGGTCTTGATCAGCCAAGACTCAAATAGGGCTGGGCTAATCCACAGGGGCCTGTAGCTCAGTTGGTTAGAGCGTCCGCCTGATAAGCGGGAGGTCAGTGGTTCAAATCCACTCAGGCCCACCACTTTCGCGCGGTTGACAGCACCCGTGGAGTTGGTTTGCCAGCTCTGAGCCGCCGAAGGGCCGCCCGCAGCAAAAAGGGGGCGTAGCTCAGTTGGTAGAGCACCTGGTTTGCAACCAGGGGGTCGTGGGTTCGAATCCCTTCGCCTCCACCAGCGTGACGCAAGGCCGCCCTGATCTGTAGGATGAGAACGAACAACCTGCTCCTTAGCGGCGCGGGTGATCTTTGAAAACAAGGCGAGTTGCAAGAACGTGGATAACAGTACAAGTTAAATGGTTAAGCTACTAAGAGTGAATGGTGGATGCCTTGGCGTCCAAAGCCTATGAAGGACGTGGTTTAGCTGCGATAAGCTTCGGGGAGCCGCTGAGCAGGCTATGATCCGGAGATCTCCCAGATCGGGAAACCGACCAGAAATCAACCTCTGGTAGTGCGGAAGCGGAGGGAACGCAGAGAACTGAAACATCTCAGTACCTGCAGGAAAGAAAAGAAAACTCGACTTCCCAAGTAGCGGCGAGCGAACGGGAATCAGCCCAAACCGGCACAGTGTCAAGGTCGCGGCCGTTGCTGCGCCGGTGTTGTGGGATCTGCAGGACTCCCCGCAGGAGTCCAGGAAGTTACAAACCCTATCTCTAGAAGAATGGCATGGGAAGGCCAGCCGTAGAGGGTGACAGCCCCGTAGTCGAAAGAGAATAGGACTTCCGCAGCGATCCCAAGTATCACCAGACACGAGAAACCTGGTGTGAATCCGGGGGGACCACCCCCCAAGGCTAAGTACTCATGGACGACCGATAGTGCAATAGTAGCGCGAGCGAAAGGCGAAAAGAACCCCGGTTAGGGGAGTGAAATAGAACCTGAAACCGTTCACTTACAGGCTGTTGGAGGCCTATGTCCCGCAAGGGAAACGGCTGACAGCGTGCCTTTTGCATAATGATGTGGCGAGTTACTCTATCTGGCAAGGTTAAGAGTCTCAGACTCGAAGCCGAAGGGAAACCGAGTGTGAATAGCGCGATACCAGTCAGGTGGAGTAGACCCGAAAGCCAGCGATCTATCCATGAGCAGGCTGAAGCGGATGTAACAGTCTGTGGAGGGCCGAACAGGTATGGGTTGAAAACCGCTCCGATGACTTGTGGATAGGAGTGAAAGGCTTATCAAGCTGGCAAATAGCTGGTTCTCCCCGAAATAGCTTTTGGGCTAGCCTCTGGAATTAGCGTGTGGGGGTAGAGCTACTGAATGGGATATGGGCCCTAACCCGGTACCATACCTAATCAAACTCCGAATACCATGCGCCCAATCCAGGGTGTCAGACTGCGAGCGATAAGGTCCGTGGTCGAGAGGGAAACAACCCAGACCGCCAGCTAAGGTCCCAAATGTGTGCTAAGTGCTGTGAAGGAAGTGGAATCTCTAAGACAGCCAGGATGTTGGCTTAGAAGCAGCCATCATTTAAAGAGTGCGTAATAGCTCACTGGTCGAGAGGTTCTGCGCCGAAAATGAACGGGGCTCAAGCATACAACCGAAGCTGCGGAATATAGACATCTGTCATGGTGTCTAGATTGGTAGGGGAGCGTTCCAGGCGAGTGAAGGCAGACGGTAACGACCTCTGGACGCCTAGGAAGTGATTATGCCACAATTAGTAGCGAGAAAGCAGGTGAGAATCCTGCTCGCCGCAAACCCAAGGGTTCCTGGGCACGGTAAATCCGCCCAGGGTTAGTCGGACCCTAAGACGAGGCCGAAAGGCGTAGTCGATGGACAACAGGTTAATATTCCTGTACCACGGCATAAGCGTTATCACCAATGGGGAGACGCGGGAGGAAAAGTGATCGCACTGACAGTGTGCGTCTAAGCTTGAGGGTGGCATGTAGGAAAATCCGCATGCAGAAGCCCAGGAGTGATGGCGAGCCGCAAGGCGAAGTCACCGGACCAACCGCCGAGAAAATCCTCTAGGGAGTTATTCTGGCGTCCGTACCAAAACCGACACAGGTGGGTGAGGTGAATATCCTAAGGCGCTCGAGAGAAATGCTGTTAAGGAACTCGGCAAATTAACCCCGTAACTTCGGGAAAAGGGGTGCCCTTTGAGGTTCAGACCTTTACGGTCAAAGCCCCAGGGGGCCGCAGAGAAATGGCTGCTGCAACTGTTTACTAAAAACACAGGTCTGTGCAAAGTCAAAACGACGACGTATACAGACTGACGCCTGCCCAATGCTGGAAGGTTAAGAGGAGGGGTTAGCGCAAGCGAAGCTCCGAATTGAAGCCCCAGTGAATGGCGGCCGTAACTATGACGGTCCTAAGGTAGCGAAATTCCTTGTCGGGTAAGTTCCGACCCGCACGAAAGGCGTAATGACAGTGGCTCTGTCTCAACGGCATGCTCGGCGAACTTGTAGCTGTGGTGAAGATGCCACGTTCCCGCGTCAAGACGGAAAGACCCCGTGAACCTTTACTATAGCCTGATATTGGGGCTTGTTATGTAGTGCGTAGGATAGGTGGGAGACGTTGAAGCCTGGCTTTCGGGTCGGGTGGAGTCACCGGTGAAATACCACTCTCTGCATGATAGGTCTCTAACACGGCGCCGTGAATCCGGGCCGTAGACAGTGTCAGGTGGGTAGTTTGGCTGGGGCGGTCTCCTCCAAAAAGGTAACGGAGGAGCACGATGGTGCACTCAGTGCGGTTGGCAATCGCACGCAGAGCGTAAGGGTATAAGTGCGCCTGACTGCAAGAGATATAGCCCGAGCAGGTACGAAAGTAGGTCCCAGTGATCCGGCGGATTCCGGAGTGGAAGGGCCGTCGCTCATCAGATAAAAGGTACTCCGGGGATAACAGGCTGATCGCGCCCAAGAGTTCATATCGACGGCGCGGTTTGGCACCTCGATGTCGGCTCATCGCATCCTGGGGCTGAAGGAGGTCCCAAGGGTTTGGCTGTTCGCCAATTAAAGCGGTACGCGAGCTGGGTTTAGACCGTCGTGAGACAGGTCGGTCCCTATCTGACGTGGGTGAAGGATGATTGAGGAGGTTTGTCCCTAGTACGAGAGGATTGGGACGGACGGTCCTCTGGTGCTCCAGTTATCACGCTCGTGGTACAGCTGGGTAGCTAAGACCGGAACGGATAAGTGCTGAATGCATCTAAGCGCGAAGCCCTCTCCAAAACTAGTCATCCCTATTAGCCCCCTAGCAGACTACTAGGTTGATAGGCCGGCGGTGCAAGCATGGCAACATGTTCAGCTTACCGGTACTAATCGGGCAATCGGCTTAACCACCTTTTCCTCGTCTTCGTGACGAGCAAATGGTCTCGTGCTTTGCTCACGTTCTGCAACTCGCCTTTATCTCAACGCCATGTTTCAGATGTGGCTAATGTATTCCCGGTGACCATAGGTCTTTGGCCATACCCGTTCCCATACCGAACACGGTCGTCAAGCGAAGACCGCCGATGATATTGCACTTGCGAGAAAGTAGGTTATCGCCGGGTTTTTACTAAGAAGGGGAAGGAGCATGCTCCTTCCCCTTTTTTCGTTCGTGTTGTCTGTTCGGGAGTGTTTTCCCTGCTCGACTCGCCCGGCCTCGGCTGCCCGTGGAAGGTCGTTTCTTGCGTGTCTCGCCTCGAGGCCTCGCTCCAGTTGGGCTAGATGTTCCTGCTACTATCGGGAAGCGGTTGCCGAACCGCCCTGCGCTGTGAAGGTCACTGATTGGCTCGCTTTTCCGGAGGTATGCCTTCGAGATGAGGCATCAGGTGGCGTCCCATCGAGGTCTACCTACTGGGACGCTGCTTCGGCTGTTCTGCTCGGTCTTGGCACGTTCTGGCCCTCGGAGTTCATCCCCTTCTGAGCTAGACTAGGCAGCCAGTGAGTTCGTCCTCGCCCCCCGTGTCCTGCTCTCCGCCTGCTTCACGGTGTTCGATTCCGTTCGGTGGTCCGACGTCGTTGGTCGGCTTCTCGCCAAGGCATACGCCGGTCTACCACTTCGACATTCTTGTCGTGGGTGGGGGAATTGCGGGCGCGGTCTCTGCGATTGCAGCTGCTCGGAAAGGCTCCTCGGTAGCCCTGCTTGCGAAGGGGGAACTGCGAGAGGCGAATACCCTGTATGCCCAGGGAGGACTTGCCGCTGCGCTTGCTGCACCGGACAACGAGGACGTTCATGCCTCCGACACGTTGCACGTCGGCTGTGGCCTGTGTGAGCGTGGGATCGTGGACCGTGTCGTCCGGGGCGGTCCGGAGGCCGTCGAGCGGCTCCTCCAACTGGGTGCTGAATTCGACCGGACGCAGACGGGGGAACTCGTCTTGTCTCGGGAGGGCGGACACTCCCATGCCCGCATTCTGCACGCGCACGGGGATGCCACCGGTCAAGAAATCCAGCGGGCTCTGTGTGCGGCCGTCAGTAACCACCCTGGCATTGCGGCCTTCCCCAATACCTTCGTCGTCGATCTTCTCTTGGGTGGTAACGGACGTGTCGTCGGTGCACTAGCCATCTCCCCTCGCGGAGATTTGGTCACGTTCTCCGTCGGTCAGGTGGTCCTCGCAACGGGTGGATCTGGGCAACTCTATCGTGAGACGACCAACCCCGTCATTGCGACTGGCGATGGTGTCGCCATGGGCCTGAGAGGGTTGGCGCAGAAGTGCGCGACCTGGAGTTCGTTCAATTTCACCCAACCTGTTTGTACATCGCTGGTGCGGCTCGCGTACTTATCAGCGAGATCGTGCGTGGGGCGGGTGGCATTCTTCGTGACAAGCACCATCGTCGCTTCATGCCGGACTTCCATCCGTCGGCAGAGTTGGCACCTCGCGATGTCGTCAGTCGGGCGGTCTTCTCCGTCATGGTGTCGACGAGCGACACAAGCGTTTATCTGGACCTTTCCCAGGTCGACGGCGACCCCCATGTACTGTTCCCGGGGATTAGCCGCATCTGCCGCTTCTTTGGGATCGACATCGCCCGGGACCCCGTCCCTGTTCGGCCTGGTGCTCACTATCAGGTGGGGGGACTTGCGGTTGATGCGGACGGCCGGACCTCCGTACCTGGCCTGTGGGCTGTTGGGGAGTGCTCGAGCAGTGGTTTGCACGGTGCGAATCGCATGGGGTCGAATTCGCTGCTCGAGGGTGTCGTGCTCGGAAGTGCGTGCGGACTTGCAGCCGCGAGCGAGCGCCTTCGCCCTGAGGCGCCGGCGTGGACCTCTCGCCGGCATGTGGACCTCCCGAAACCCCCGGCCGGCGTGAGGGTGAACCTCGAGGACATGATCTACTCGCTGAAGTCGCTGATGTGGCGGCAGATGGGGGTGGAGCGGACACGTTCTGGTATCGAGGATGCCCTCTCGAAGATCGCCTTCTGGTCGCGCGCGTTGGCTGAGCTCGGCTCGACGGATCTCCAGGCGCTGGAGTTGGTCAACATGTTGACGGTTGCCCGCCTTGCTGCGATCGGTGCTTTGGCAAGGGAGGAATCCAGAGGGGTTCATTATCGAAGTGATTTCCCCGAGACGCGGCCCGAATGGAGGGTGCACACGATGCTTAGACCAGTCCGTCTCGAAGAGCGAATCGCCGAGATTCAACTCTATCACTCCCCCGTGGGGGGTAGCGTCGTGTCCGGGTGAGTCGCTTCCCTCGACCGACTCGTGCTCCTCAAGAAAGGGCGCTCTTGTGTGGGGCGCGCGGCCCTGGCTGTGACGCTGGTGTCGAGGTCGATCTGTCCGAAGCACGCGGTTTGGTCTTCGCCGCAGGCGCGGACGTGGTGGGCATCGAGGTTCTTCAGAGGCGTTCCGTTCCCGACCCGGCCACGTTGTTCGGCAAAGGGAAGGTCGACGAGATCCGTCGAGAGGTCGAGCGGGTCAGGCCGGACTTGGTCGTGGTCGACAATGACCTCACGCCGGCCCAGGCTCGTAATCTGGAGAAGTATCTGCAAGTCCGCGTGGTCGATCGTTCTGAACTCATCCTCGACATCTTCGCCAAACGCGCAAAGACACGGCAGGCCCGGCTTCAGGTTGAGTTGGCGCAGAATGAGTACTTGTCTCCGCGACTTCGTCGCATGTGGACCCATCTCGAGAGAATGGAGGGTGCGATCGGAACGCGTGGACCAGGCGAGACTCAGCTCGAGACCGACAAGCGCCTGCTCAAGGGGCGCATCCAGGATCTTCGGGAGGAGTTGGAGGTCATCGAGGAGCGGAAGCAGCGCGAGGTGCGTTCACGTTCGGACCACTTCACCATCGGCTTGGTCGGCTACACGAACGCGGGCAAGTCGACCTTGCTGAATCGACTGACCGGAGCGGATGAGTTCGTGGCGGACATGCTCTTTGCCACCTTGGACACTCGTACCCGGCAGTGGTCGTTGCCCGATGGCCGCCGAGTTCTGCTTTCGGACACGGTGGGGTTTCTTCAGCGCTTGCCCCACCATTTGGTGGCTTGCTTTCACGCCACGCTCGAAGAGGCGCTGCATGCGGACCTGCTCCTGCACGTCGTGGATGCTTCTCATCCCGATGCCCTGGCTCAGATGTCCGCCGTCGAGGCTGTGTTGGAGTCCTTGTCTCAGGATCCTCGAGGAGCCCTGATCGTCTTCAACAAGTCGGATCGCGTTGTCGACCCCATCGTCATCCCCAGCCTACTGGCCGGGCGATCGGCGAACTGGGTCGCAATTTCGGCTGCGACCGGGGCGGGAGTGGCGGAGCTGATCGATCACGTCGCAAAGTCTGTCGACGAACGCTCGATCCTGTTCGATCTCGTTCATCCTGTCGGTGACGGTCGGGTGGAGGCGTTGCTTCGCCAGTACGGCGCGCCCCTCTTGGACGAACTGAATGCCGAGACCGGCATCCGGCGATTGCGGGGACGGTTGACGCCGGGCCAGCTCGGGACGTTGCGCCGACAGTTGGGTGCAGGAGTGGATGTCGTGGTTCACGATACCCTTCCGGCCAGCGGCCAGCGCTCGCCGAGCGTGGAGTGAGGGCGCGAGCCTCGCGAGTCCGGCGGCGAGGTAGACGGGTTCGTCGTCCCCGTTTGCGTCTTGGGCGCAGGCCTCGGTGGGCCGGCACGGGGATGATGTGCGTGCGATGGTCCTTCGGACGCGAGGTGGATTGGAGCCTGTTTGAAATCGGGTCGTCTCTTAGCTCAGCCCGCTCGTAGCGGATCGGTGCGGACGCAGAGAGTGATGGTCGGGCGCTGCTCTTCGATAGGTGCGATGCGGCGCGGCCTGCGATCACCGTGTGCACGACCGCCCGGCCCGCGGTCGGCGTGTTTTCGATGGCGGAGGTCGGGATCGCCGTGTGCGCTACGGCCGGCCCTCGAGCAACATGTGCACGATGTGAGGTCCGTGGCCCGGGCTGCCGGAAACCGCGCACCATGACTCATGATTCGGCGAAGTCCTCTGTCCCGCACGTTTGTGATCCGCACGACCAACGTCTGCACGATGGACTTCGCCACGACCGTGGTCTTCGCTAGTGCTCTGCCCCACGAGTTGGCATCGGATGTCCAACCCGCTTCTACCGAGTTTCAGTAGCGCTCCAGCGGGCCGAGGACCTGCTCGGAGGTCTTGATCCACACGAAGGGTCTCGGCGCGCGGTTGCATCCCTTGGATACGAACTCGGGAGGCAGGGCACTTGGGGCGCTCGTTGCCCGTGCCGGGGGCGGAGGGACTCAGCGCGGAGGTGTTTCGCACATCCCGTACTGGGGAACGGGCCCAGGCGATCCGGTTTCGGATTCCCCCTGCCGACGCACGCTCGCCGAAGGCGATTGTCGGTCGGTACTTTTCGGCGTCGGCCCGGGTCGACGTCGAAGACGGCCGGAGCAGGGCAAGTCCACCGAGGCACACCGAAATATGGAGTGCGGCGACCGGCTCAGCGCTGGCCCTGCGTCAGAGAATCCAACGGAGGGAGCAGGATCCGCTGCCCTTCCCGCAGGCTCGCTGGATCGGAGAGCTTGTTGTGCCGCGCGACGGCATCGACGACGCTGGGGCGTGCGGTCTTGTAGTGCGACTGGCAGATCGCCGAGAGCGTCTGACCTCGCCTCACGACGAGTTCGAACTCACGGGTTGTCGGCGCGGGCGAAGTGGGCGCAGTCGCGGTAGGCCGCGTCGCCGACGCGCGAGTGGGCGGAGGGGCCGGCGTGAGCTCGACCACGTCGGCTCCGCTCGGGGCGCCCACGACGAGTCGTGTCCAATCCGTCCCGTAGGGGCGAGCGAGCTCCGCGGAGTTGCCGGTCGCTGAAGCTCGGACCTCGGGCGACTCGGCGACGCGTCCCTGCCAGACCAACGCCAAGGTGAACAGAGAGAGAAGGAGAAGGAGTCCCAGGAGCAATCTCAAGGCTGCATCTCGCCGTAGGCCATTCGGTTCGAGCTCGAACGGTGACGAGCATAGCGAGGCTCGATCGTCCCCCGAAGTCTGAGTCGGCGTTCGCTCAGAAGTCTGCGCACTCGCCCTGCGTCGGCCCTCGGATTCGACAGCCACCGGAAGGGGGTGCCGATGGGGGAGCGCTCTCCCGGCGGCAGGTCGGGCTGTTCTCCAAACATCTGGGCCGCTTCTCCGCCTGGGCAGAGCGCCAAGTGCGGTGACCCAGTGACCCGCACATGCGATCCACGGTGCGCTGTCTCAGCAGGTGCACCCTCGGCTGCGTGCCCACGACGAGGCCGGAGATCGTCGCCCCGTGGCGGTTCCCGGAGAGTGTCACCAGGCGGCCAGTCCGAGCCGCGCTGGTCTGCGCTCCCCGAGACCGCCTCGTTTCGAGGGCGAGGACTGCGACACCCTCTGCAAATGCAGCGCGCCCTCGCCACGGGGCGAGAGCGCGCTTCGATGGCTGGCGCCGATCGTCGTCTCAGGGCGTCGCGGGTTCGCCGAGGTTCTCGGGGAGCGTCCCGGCCACCGAGCCGCCGCCCTTCTTGGCCTGGCGCCGCTCGAACCACAGGAGAACGGGGCTCGCGATGTACACCGTCGAGTACGCACCGGAGAGCACGCCGACGAGCATCGCGAACGAGAAGCCCTCGAGCACGTTGCGGGTGCCGAAGTTGAAGAGGAAGAGCACGAGCAGGGTCAGCACGACGGTGCTCGTCGTGAGGATCGTGCGCGCGAGCGTCTGGTTGATCGAGTCGTTCAGGATGTCGATCAACGGTGCGTTGCTCTTCGCCCGGTTCTCACGCACGCGGTCGAAGATGACGATCGAGTCGTTCTGCGAGTAGCCGATGATCGTGAGGAACGCCGCGATCATCGACAGGTCGATCTCGGCCTGGACGAGCCCCGTTGCGACCGCAAGCGAGATCCAGGTCAGCGTCATGAAGACGTCGTGCACGAGGGCCACGACGACCGCGACGCCGTACCCGACCTCCGCGAAGCGGATGCGCAGGTAGAGCAGCGTACCGAGCAGCGAGAGCACGAGCGCGATGACCGCCTTGTTGCGCAGCTCGGCGCCGACGGTCTTGCCAACGACGCTCGACTCCGGGATGGGGGAGCGCAGAGAGAAGACCGAGTTCTGCGCGTCCTTCTTGCCCACGAAGGAGCTGGAGACGATCGCGATCGCCTGATCGTTCGACCGGCCCTTCTCGATGCCGGCGCTGAATTGGATCTTCGTCTCGGAGCCGGGGATCGTCTGGACCGCGACGGTCTGCAGGCCCTTCGACGCGAGCACGGCGCCGATGTCGGCAGTCGGGTGCGCGCTCTCGAAGTCGATCGTGCCCGAGACCTGGTCCAGAGCATCACCCGGGGTCACGGTCAGGAGCACCGGGTTCGGCGCCAGGATGCCCGCGAGGGCTTCCTTGATCTGGCGCTCGCCAGCCTCGATCGTGGCTTGAGCCTGCGAGTCGTCGCTGCCAGACGGGTGCTTGTAGGTCACCGAGAACAGCGTGAAGCCGCCGCCACCGCTGGCCGAGTCGCCGATCTGCTTCACCTCGGCCTTGCCCAAGGCGCCCTCGATCTTCGAGATCCGGCCGCGCAGGTCCTCGATCTGCATGGGCTCGGCGGTGCGCACCTTCATGGTGAGGCCGCCGAGGAAGTCGATGCCGAGCTTCTCGTTCTCGGGCAGCCAGGCGAAGAGCGCGATGCCCACCGCGACGAAAATCCAGGAGGCGCCGAGGAAGATCTTGTAGGTCTTCATGAACGCGATCTTCGGCGTCGCGAAGACCTGCGCCATCGAGAGGTTGGCGCTGCCCTTCTTGAGGTCGAGGAACACGAGCAGTTCCGTGACGACGATGACCGTGAAGAGCGTCGAGAGGATGCCGACGTTCAGCGTGACGGCGAAGCCGCGGATCGGGCCCGTGCCCGTGTAGTAGAGGATCACACCCGCGATCAGCGTCGTCAGGTTCGAGTCGATGATCGTGACCGCTGCGCGCTCGAAGGCCGCCTTGCAGGCCTGGATTGGTTTCATGCCGCGCGCGAGTTCCTCGCGCAGGCGCTCGTAGATCAGGATGTTCCCGTCCACGGCCATGCCGAGCGTGAGGATGAGGCCGGCCACGCCGGGCAGCGTGAGCGTCGCGCGCATGAACGCGAGCGCGCCCATGAGGAACAGGAGGTTCAACACGAGCCCGATGACCGAGTACACGCCGAGCTTCCGGTACAGCACGAGCATGAACAGGATGATCACGCCGAGCGCGACCCCCATGCTGAGCACGCCAGTCTGCACGTAGTCCGCGCCGAGGCTCGCGCCGACGCGCGCGCGGTCCTGCAGCACGGGCTTCACGCGCAGCGAGCCCGACTTGAGCACGCTGACGAGGTCCGTGACTTCCTTCTGCGTGAACCCGCCGGAGCCGCCGCTGATCACGCAGCTGCCGGGGAGCTTGTCGTTGATGGTTGCCAGCGTCGCGATCTCGCCGTTCAGGACGATCGCCATGCCGCGGCGCAGGTTGGCCTCGCTGAAGTCGCCGAACGCGCGCTTCTTGGCGTTCGAGATCTCCAGGCGGACGGCGGGATAGCCGAGTTCGTCCTGCGAAGGCTCGACGCGCTCGAGGTCCGCGCCGGAGAAGCGCCACTCCTCGTTCGAGGAGACGAGGAGCCCGCGCAGGCGCGTCTCCATCGGGGTTTCGGGCTGGCCCTTGCCGATGCGCATCGGATACCAGCGCAGGTTCTGCGCGGGCCCGTTGGGCTGGCCGGCGAGCCGGTTGAAGCCGTCGACGTCGGCGCCCGGGTTCGCGCGCATCCAGTCGTCGAGCTTCTGACGCTCGCGGGTGAGCTCGGTCCCCGAGCGGGAGAGCTCGGCGTCGTTCTGCTCCGCGGCGATCATGAACTGCATGTCGCCGACGTTCACGATGAGGTCGATCAGCTCGTCGCCCGAGAGCAGCTCGATGTTCTCCGACGCGGTGTGCGCGGAGGCCGTCGTCTGCGCCGCGCCGCGCTTCGCGATGCGCAGGACGTTGCCTTCGCGCGACGCGTACTCGAGCTGCTCGCTGCCGATGCGGACGAGGCCGCCGTCGAGCGGGAAGGCCTTGATCGCCTCGATCGCGTCGGTGCGCTCCTTCTGCGACGCGTTCACGGACGCGGGCGGGCCCGGATCGAGCACGATCTCCTTCGCGTCGAGCGCCACGTCCGCCGCGAGCTTCCAGAAGACCTTCGTGCCGCCGAAGTCCGCAGCACCCGGCAGCTCGATGACGAGCTGGTCGAGGCCCTGCGTGCGCAGCGAGATCTCACGGACCCCTTTCGGGTCGATGCGGTTGTGGATGATCTCGCGGAACGAGGCCAGGAGCGCGGCCTTGTCCGCGAGCTCCGTCGAGCTGATCTGGCCGCGGCGCGCCGCCTCGTCGAAGTCGAAGCGGAAGACGAGGCGCGTGCCGCCCTGCAGGTCGAGGCCCAGTCGCCAGGGCTTCTCGTTCCGCGCGAGGGGCCAGAAGGCGATGCTGGCCAGCGCCGCGGCGATGAGCACGACGGTGATGGTGATCTTGCGACCCAGGTTCTCGTTCATGGGCGCGATGGCTCCGTGAGAGGGGGGCGAGGCGGGGAGAGGGAAGTGCGTGAACGCGGCCCTGCGCCAGGGCGCTGGGACCGCGTTCGTCGGTCAGAACGGGACGGTGTGGGAGAGCCCCACGGAAGGCATCAGGAGCCGACCTCGACGGGCGTGGCCGAGGCCTCGTCCATCGAAGCGCGGAGCGCCTTCTCGAACTCGCGCTCGCGGCGCACCTTGTCGCCGAGGAGCTCGGTGACGCGCGTCTGCTTGCCGACGCGGTCGCGCATGAAGTAGAGCTTCGCGCGCCGGACCTTGCCGCGGCGAGTGATCGTGATGTCCTTCACGCGCGGGCTGTGCATGGGGAACGAGCGCTCGACGCCCTCGCCCTGCACGATTCGGCGCACCGTGACCATCCTGCGGATTCCGCGCCCCTTGTGGGCGATGACCATCCCGATGAAGAGCTGAACGCGCTCCTTGTCGCCTTCCTTGATCAGGTAGTGGACCTCCACCGTGTCCCCGACGTGGATGGTGGGGGTCTTCTTCTTGCCGAGCTCTCGTTCCAGTTTTTCGATCAGGTGCATGGGTGGGTTCGGAGCCCTTCGGGCTCCGCCTCGGTGCGGTGCGTCGGCCCCCGAGGCAGCCGAGCTGCTCGGGCCGGAGCGGGCTCAAGCCCGCTTCGGAGACGCACCGTGGTCTTGGGGTGGATTGTGGGGAGCGCGCAGCAGGTCAGGCCTGCGCGCCTTGGTCTTCGTGGACGCTTGTTCCGCTCGCCAGCGCGCGATCCGGGCGTGATCGCCGGATAGCAGCACGTCGGGCACCTCTCGGCCGCGGAACACGCGCGGGCGGGTGTAGTGGGGATGATCGAGGCCGCGGCCGTCCTGGAAGGAGTCTTCGACGGCCGAGCGCTCGTCGCCGAGCACGCCCGGGACGAGGCGCAGCGCGGCCTCGACGACCATCAACGCGGGGAGCTCGCCGCCGGCGAGCACGACGTCGCCGATCGAGAGCTCCTCGAACGCGAACTGATCGAGCAGGCGCTGGTCGAAGCCCTCGTAGCGGCCGCAGAGGAGCAGGATGCGCTCCTCGACGGCGAGTTCGGCGGCCTTGGGCTGCGCGAAACGCTCACCGGAGGGGCACAGCGCGATCTTGCGGAAGCGGCCGTGACGACGTTCGAGCCACTCGATGCACTCCGCGATCGGCTCGGGCTTCAGCAACATCCCCGGGCCGCCTCCAAAGGGGCGGTCATCGACGGTCCGGTGGCGGTCCCGCGTGAAGTCGCGGAAGTCCACGCACAGGATCCGGGCGAGGTTCTTGTCCCGCGCCATGCGCAGGACGCCGAGCTCCGCGTAGGCTTCGAGGGCCTCGGGGAACAAGGTCAAGATGGCAAAGAGCACCATGGCCCCTTAAGTTGAAAAGGCAGAGAAGGTTAGACAGGGCCCCCCGGACCGTCAAGCACGGGCTCCTCCCCGCGTCGATTCCCGTCCGAAACGCGCCCTGACGAACGAGTTCTCCCACCGCACGCGCGCGCCCACCCGCCCCATCCGCCGCGACGGACCCGTCCGTGAGGCGCCGCGGTCCCCCGCAGTCCTTCCCCCTACCCCCAGCCACCCGTGTTCACCGGTCTCATCGAAGCGCAGGTCCCCGTTCGTGAGGTCGAGCGCCGGGGGACCGGGCTCGCGCTCTGGCTCGGCAGCCCCGGCGCGGGCTGGAGCTTCCAGGGCGGCGAGAGCGTCGCGGTCAGCGGCGCGTGCCTCACGGTCGTCGGCCTGCGGGACCCGAGGTCCGGTGCGCGGCTCCCGTGGGGGACGGAGGGCGCGGAGCTCCTCTTCGAGCTGTCGTCCGAGACCCTCGCGCGGACCTGGTTCGGCGCGGTCGAGCCCGGGCGGCGGGTCAACCTCGAGCGCGCGTTGCGCCTCGGTGACCGGCTCGACGGGCACCTCGTCAGCGGGCACGTCGACGGGGTCGGGCGCGTCGTTCTGGTGCGCGACACGGGCGATGGGGGGCGGTGCGTCGGGTTCGAGGCGCCGGCGGAGCTGGAGCGGTTCCTCGTCGACAAGGGCAGCGTCACCGTCGACGGGATCAGCTTGACCGTGGTCGCGCCGCACGAGCGGAGGTTCGACGTCGCGGTCATCCCGGCGACGCTCGAGAAGACGACGCTCGGGGGAGCGCGCGTCGGCGACCCGGTGCACCTCGAGGCGGATCAGCTCGGGAAGTGGATCGATCGCTTGCTCGCCGCGCGGGCGGGGTGAGCGAGAGCGCGGAGGGCGTCTCCGCTCCGGACGTGCGAGCTACGCGGTGTGCCCGGCGGCGAGACAGTGACGCGGTGCGCCGGGCGCCGAGCCCGTGACGCGGTGCGCGCGGCGGCGAGAGCTGGTGGACGGAGCGGCGGTCCGCGCGCGAATCGCTCACGCGCCGACCGGAGTCGAGCGTCCGGCGGGCGGCGTCCCGAGGAGCGCGGGCTCGCCCTCGTCTCAGAACGCGCCGAAGAACACCGAGGTGAAGGTCGTGATCGGCGCGGCCTCGCGGTACTCCTCGAGCGCGCGTTGCACGATCGAGAGCGCCGTCTTGATCTGCTGGTAGAGCTCGTCGTCCATGATGAGCCGGCCGATGCTGCCCTGGCCGTTGCGGACGGCGCCGGACACCACGCGCAGGTTGTCCGTCGTCTCTTCGAGGTTGTCGTAGACGGTGCTCTTCGTGAGCAGCGCGCCGAGCGTGCCTTCGCCGTTCTTGAGGCGCGTCGAGATCTCGGTCAGGTTCTCGGCGAGCGTCGGGTCGTTGACGAGCACGCCCAGCGTCCCCTCGCCCCGCTGGATGCGGTCGACGATCGTGCGCATGTCGCGGATCGCGGAGACGAGCTGGTCCGCGGCCTCCTCGTCCTCGATCAAGCGGCCGAGGATGCCCTTTCCCGACTGCACGTCGGTCAGGATCGTGGAGAGCTTGCCGACGGCCACGTCGATGTTCCGCGTGGCGTTCGCGAGGTTGTCGTAGACCTCGGTGTTCACGAGCAGCTGGCCCGCCGTGCCCTTGCCGTTCGCGAGGTCCTGCGTGATGCGGTCGAGGCTGCCGAGCGTCGCCGTCGCGCGCGACATCGCCTCCGCGAGGTCGTCGGCGAGCTTCTCGTCGTTGATCAACCGCGCCACGGTGCCCTTGCCGTCCTTCGCGCGATCCGTGACCTCGGCGAGGTTCGAGACGATGTCCGTGACGCCCTTCTGGCTCTCGCTGACGAGCTTTCCGAGCGCATCGAGCGGGTTGGGCGCGATCTCGCCGAACAGCGCTCTGTCCTTCGGCAGCGGCTTGCCGGTCGCGGGCCCTGGATCGATCGAGAGGTTGCGCCCGCCGAGCAGCGTCGCGTCCTCGATCTGGATCTTCGCGCCCTCGCGCAGGGGCAGCGGCTTCTCGAGCGTCGCGATGACCGTGATGCGCTTGTCGATCGGCTGCTCGGGATCGAACTCCATGCTCTTGATCCGGCCCCAGCGCATGCCTGCGACGAGCACCGCGTCGCCCTCGCGCAACCCGTTCAGGTCCTGGAAGTGGATCTGCAGGTCGTAGGTCTTCTTGAACCAGCTGATGTCCGTGAGGAACAGCGTGTAGTAGCCGAGCACACACAGAGCGGCGAGGAACAGGCCTCCGAGGGCGAGCGTGCGGGACCCGGTGTTCTGCGAGGACATGGCGCTTCTCCTAGTCGGGATCGGTTCCGAGGAACTGCACGAGGCGCGGGTGGCGGCTCGCGAAGAACTCCTTCGGCGGGAGCTGGACGAGCGGACGGCCCTTCTCGAGGAAGAGGACCTCGTCGGCGACCGTCTTGATGCAGTTGACGCGGTGTTCGACGACGATCGCGGTCACGCCGAGGCGGACCTTCAGCTCGCGGATGAGCTCGTTGATCGACGCGGAGATCTCGGGGTCGAGGCCAGCGTTCGGCTCGTCGTAGAGGATGATCTCGGGGTCGGTGATCAGCGCGCGCGCGAGGCCGACGCGCTTCTTCATGCCGCCCGAGATCTGCGAGGGCATCTTGTCCCACGCGTTCTCGACCCGCACGAGCGCGAGCTTCTCCTCCGCGCGCTTGCGGATCTCCGCGTCGGGTAGGTTCGTGTTCTCGCGCAGCGGCAGGCAGACGTTCTCGCCCACGCTGAGCCAGTTGATCAGCGCGCCTTCCTGGAAGAGGTACCCCATGCGCCGGCGCAGCTCCGCGAGCTCCTTCCCGCGCAACTTCGCGACGTCGCGCCCCTCGACCTCGACGGTGCCCGAGTCCGGTTGCATCAGGCCGATCGCGTGGCGCAGCACGACGGACTTTCCCGTGCCCGACGGGCCCATGATCGCGAGCGTGCGGCCGCGCTTCACCTCGAACGAGAGGCCGTCGAGCACCTTCTGCGTCCCGAAGCTCTTGTGCACGTCGCGGAAGCGCAGGATGACGTCGTCGCCGTTCGTCATCGCGTTCAGCCCTGGTACATGAACCACGTCATGAAGTAGTTCGCGATGATGATGGCGATGATCGACACGAGCACGGCCTGGCGCGTCGCGCGGCCGACGCCGAGCGCTCCCCCGCGCGCGTTGAGGCCCGCGCTGCAGCCGATGACCGCGACGATCGCGCCGAACACGCCGGCCTTGAAGAGCCCGCCGAACACGTCCTTCGGCAGCGGGAACACCGTGCCGAGGTCGCGCAAGGACTCCGTGGCCGAATCGAGGTAGAGCTCGAAGGACACGTTGAGCTGCGACTGCGCGACGAACCCGCCGCCCAGGATCCCGATCGTGTCGCACAGGATCGTCAGCACCGGGGCCGCGAGCACGAGCGCGACGAGGCGGGGGAGCACCAGGAAGCGCACGCGGTCGACGGAGAGCACCTCGAGCGCCGAGAGCTCGTCCGCGACGGACATCGTGCCGAGCTCCGCCGCCATCGAGCTCCCCGCGGCGGCCGCGAGGATCAGGGCCGTGATGAACGGGCCCATCTCGCGCGTCATGCTCACGGCGACGATCGTCCCGATCTGGTCTTGCTGACCGATGCGCGCGAGCTCGATGCCCGTCTGCAGCGACACGATCATGCCGATGAAGAAGCCGACGAGCAGCACGACGTGCATCGTCTGGATCGTGCTCTGGTAGAGCTGATCGGCGATCCAGCGCGCGCGCCGCGGCACGTGGTGCAGGCGCACGACGACCTGCGCGAGGAGCTCGAGCTGGAAGCCGAGCCCCGCGGCGAGGTCGTTCAGGAAGCGCAACGCGGCGGTCATGGTTCAGGGGGAGCGTGGTTCCGTCGAGCGTTCGAGCGGCCAACCCGGGCCGGGCAGCGCCGGGAGCATCCACTCTAGGGATCCGGGCTCCCAACTTCTCCAGCGCACGAGCCCGAACAGGAGGGATGTCTCGCTCACCTTCTTGCCGCCCGAGCGGTACCGGCGGTTCGACCACACGCCGACGAGCGAGCGGCGGTCCTCGAACTCGTCCTTCTCGCGGCGATAGAGGCCGAGCCACGAGCGCTCCTTCACCTGAGCGTGGTTCACCTCGCGGACGTAGAGCTCCCAGATCCACGCGTACATGTCGTCGATCTCGGGCGTGCGCCAGAGCGGGTTCAACGCGGGGAACGCGAAGCGCGTCGTGTGCTCCTCCGGACGATCGAAGTGGTAGAGCGGCCAGAGCTTTTCGTACGACGAGAACCCGGCCTCGCGGTCGTTGCGCTTCCAGTTCTGCCAGAAGGGGACGAAGTAGAACGCGTTCTTCTCGGCCTTCTCGTACACCTCGTGCCGCACGTTGACGAACGGCCACGCGTACCACGTCGAGTCGAGCCCGTCGCCGTGGTAGTGCGAGTAGAACGGCCAGAACCGTGTGCGCTGGACGTCGTTCTCCGGGTCGCGCAGCCAGCGGACGAGGGGCCAGGGGCCGTCCCACGCCTTGAACCCCGTCGCGGGATCGCTCGACCACCCGAAGAACGGCCAGAGCACGGTCGTCGACGTGAACGTCGCGCGTTGCGTGCGCCCGACGAGCGGGAGCAGCATCCACTTCGTCTCCTGCCGTTCGGGCGGGAGGTTGAGCAGGTTCTTCTCGTACGTCCAGATCGGCCAGAGGAGGAACCAGCGGTCGTAGCGGCCCTCACAGCGCGAGTTCCCGTAGATCGGCCACACGCGCCAGCTCGGCCCGCCGGCGCCGCGCGCGAAGGCGAACACGGGGAAGAGGAAGTGGTGCGTGATCCGCCCGTCGCGCTCGGTGCGCAGGAAGAGCGGGAAGAGCACGAACACGAAGCGATCGAAGGAGAGGAAGTGCTCCATCACCCCGCCGAACGGGAACCAGGCGCGCACGATGCGCCCGTCGGCCGTCTTCGACCAGTAGATGCCCGGAAGCGTCAGGAGCGTCCACTCCGTCTGGCCGCTCGAGAGCTCGCGGTGGCTGTAGCGCGTCACGGGTAGGAGCTGCCACACGTACTCCTGACCGCGCTTGTCCTCCGTCCCGAGCGGCACGAGGAAGCGCGTCTGGTAGTCCTCTCCCGGGAGGCTGTCGTGGATCACGATCGGACGGAACGCCCACTGCGTGAGCGGCCCGCCGGTCGCGCGCAGGTGCCTCAGGCGCACCGCGCCGCCGAGCGCCTCGATCTCGCGTCCGCCGCCGGCGGTGGAGAGCTCCGTGAAGAAGGGGGCGAGGTGGCGCTCGGTCTGGAAGCTCGCGCAGCCGGCGGCCCCGAGCACGACGAGCGCCGCGAGCACGAAGGCGCGCCCCCATCGGAGACCGGCGCGCGCGAAGGAGCTCCTCGTCTTCATCGGCGCCGCGATTGTCGGAGCCGGTGGGCGCGATGCAAGCACGAGGACGCGCGGTCGGCGCGGTCGCGCGCGCGGACCGGTCAAGGATCCTCGACGGCGTCGACCTGCGCGCGGACGGCGAGGTCGCGCTTTTCGGTCACGCGCCCGTCGGGCCAGCGCACGCGGAGCACGTCGACGCGCGTCGCAGCGCCGAGGCCGAACAGGAGCCGCAGGTCGCCCTGCGACAGGTAGCTCGCGCCGCTGCGCACCTCCTGCGTCCAGGACCGGTCGCCGACGACGACCGTGACGCGCGTCCCGATCGCGGTCGAGTCGCGGTGCGTCCCCTTCACGCGCACGCGGAGCCACGCATTGCGCTCGCCGCCCTGGTTCTCGAACAAGGCGGGCGGGCCGCCGAGCACGCCGAACACGCAGTCGGGGTCGCCGTCGTCGTCGAGGTCGGCCACGGCGAGCCCGCGGCCGACGCGCGGGACCTGGAAGCTCGGGGTCTGGCGCGCGGTGACGTCCTCGAAGCGCGCACTCCCCAGTCCGCGGAAGAGGAGCGGCGGCTGCGCGAACGTCGCCGGCGGATCGACGATCGGCGCGTTGTCGTGGATGTGGCCGTTCGCGACGACGAGGTCCTGCACGCCGTCCAGGTCGAAGTCGAGCCAGCGCACGCCGAAGCCGAGGCGCCCGAGCGCCGCGCGCGCGGTGCCGGTGCGGCTCGAGATCTCCGTGAACGACAGGCCGCCGTCGTTCCTGTAGATCGAGTTCGGCTCGTTCTGGAAGTTCGTGACGACGAGGTCGAGCCGGCCGTCGCCGTCGATGTCGGCCGCGTCCGTGCCCATGCCCGACATCTCGCGGCCCTCGGCGCTGTAGCCCGCGCCGGACTCGAGGCCGACCTCGACGAAGGTGCCGTCTCCCTCGTTCTCGAAGAGCAGGTTCGCCGTCGTGTCGTTCGCGCAATAGACGTCGGGGTCGCCGTCGTCGTCGAAGTCGGCGATGACGACGCCGAGGCCCTTGCCGCGCGCCGCGGCGAGCCCCGCGCGCTCGGTCGCGTCCTCGAACGTGCCGTCGCCCCGGTTGCGCAGGAGCCTGAGGCCCTCCGGGTCGAACAGATCGGGCACCGGATACGCGGGGACGTCGCCGATCGAGTACGGGCGGTGGTCCTCGGGTCGGCAGACGAGGTAGTTCTGCACGAGGAGGTCGAGCTGTCCGTCGCGATCGTAGTCGAAGAAGGCGGCGCCGGTGCTCCAGCGCGCGTCGTCGGCGCCCGCGCTCGCGGTCACGTCGCGGAAGCGCCCGTCGCCCTCGTTGTGGTAGAGCACGTTCGAACCGTAGTTCGTGACGTAGAGGTCGGGGCGGCCGTCGCGATCGTAGTCGCCGACCACCGCGCCCATGCCGTAGCCGCGGCCGCGCACGCCGGCCTTCTCCGTGACGTCCTCGAAGCGCCAGCCGCCGAGGTTCCGGTAGAGCCGGTTCCCGCCCGGCGCCTGCTCCTCGAGCTTCGCGGGGAGCTTCCCCGAGTCGACGAAGTACAGGTCCTGGCGCCCGTCGCCGTCGTAGTCGATCACCGCGACGCCGCCGCCCATCGTCTCGGGCAGTTGGCGGGCCTCGGTCTTGCCGTTCTGGTGGACGAACTCGACCCCGGAGCCCGCGCGTCGGTCGAAGAACTGCGGGAGCGTCGCCGCGGGCGCCGCCGTGCCCTCGGGCGCGCGCGAGCACGCGCCGAGCACGAGCGCTCCGCACGCGGCGAAGAACGGAGCGCGGCTCGGCCGCGGAGACCCGACGTCGTTCGTCATCGCGGCGCGCTCCCGCCGTTCGCGGCGTTCTCGAGCTCCTTCGCCTTGTTCGCGGCCGCCTGCGAGTCCGCGCGGCGGCCTTGGAGCTGGTAGATGTGGGCGAGGAACTGGTGCACGATCGGCGCTTCGGGCGCGAGGTCGCGCGCGGCAAGCGCGCTCTTCAGCGCCGCGTCGAGCCGGCCGCCCTCGAGGTCCGTGTTCGAGGCCTTCAAGAGCGCCGTGACGCGCATGCGCAGGCGCTCCTCGCCGACGAGCAGCTCGGAGAGCTCGCGGAACCGCGCGAGGTGCGGGCGCGCCTCGTCCTTCTTGCCCTGCTTCTGGAGCACGAGGCCCAGGTTCAGCCAACCCCCGGGGAGGTTCGGGTCGAGGACGACGAGACGTTCGAGCACCTGCCGCGCTTCGTCGAGGCGTTTGGCCTGCAGGAAGAAGATCCCCTGGTGCAGGAGCGCCAACGGATCGGGCGCCGCCGCCTTCGTCGCCGCGGCGAACTCGCGCTCGGCGCGCGCGTCGTCCCCGAGCAGCACGGCGATGCGGGCCAGGAAGAGGTGCGCGCGGGATTCGGCGGGCGCGAGCTCGAGCGCGCGCGTGAAGAGCGCCGCCGAGGGCTCGAGCTCGTGCAGCTCGAACCGGCAGATCGCGAGGTTGACGAGGAGCTGCGGTTCGTTCGGCACGAGCGCGCGCGCGCGATCGAAGGCCTCGATCGCCGCCGGCCAGCGCTTCTGCGCGTGGCGCGCCGTGCCGAGCGCGTTCCACGCGCCCGCATCGTTCGGCGCGAGCCGCGTGGCGGCGAGGAAGTGCGGTTCGGCCTCCTCGTAGCGCGCCGCGGCGAAGAGCTGCTGTCCGAGCGAAACCTCGTCCGCGGCCGTAGGCTGCGGAAGGGGCTGCGGCGGAGTCTGCGGGAGGAGCGCGAACCACGCGAGCACGCTCGCGAGGATCCAGGAGTGGAGAAGGGGGCCCATCTTGCGTCCAGGCGAGCGGATCTCGGCGTCCACGACCGGTGGGGCGCGAGCGTGCGCCGCCTCGACGCCGGGCGTGCGCGCCCTGCCACGGTGCGCGGCTCCGCTCGAGCGGCCGACGCGGCGGATGGTAGGTGGGGCCTCCACGAGGGTCAAGGCGCGCGCCGATGGGGGAGCCGCGCGGACGCACGGGAGCACATCGCGGTGCAGGATCAGCCCGGCGAGCGCCTCTACTTCATCGCCGACTACCACGCGCTGACGTCGAGCCGCGACCCCGAGGCGCTGCGCGTCGCGGTGCGCGACGTCGCGGTGACGTACCTCGCGCTCGGGCTCGATCCGACGCGCTCGGTGCTCTTCCGCCAGAGCGACGTGAAGGAAGTGACCGAGATCACGTGGCTCCTCTCGTGCGTCTCCGGCATGGGGCTGCTCGAGCGCGCGCACTCGTACAAGGACAAGGTCGCGAAGGGCATCGCCTCGTCCGTCGGGCTCTTCACGTACCCCGTGCTCATGGCGGCGGACATCCTCGCGTACGACTCCGACCTCGTGCCCGTCGGCAAGGACCAGGTGCAGCACGTCGAGATGACGCAGGACATGGCCGCGTCGTTCAACGCGCTCTACGGCCCCGTCTTCAAGCGGCCCGAGTACCTGCTCGAACGCTCGGAAGCGCTGCAGAAGGTGCCCGGCCTCGACGGGGAGAAGATGAGCAAGAGCTACGGCAACGACGTGTGGATCTTCGAGTCGGGCAAGGCGCTGAAGAAGACGATCGGGCGCATCGTGACCGACTCGCGCGCGCCCGAGGAGCCGAAGGACCCCGACGCGCTCCTGCTCTTCAAGTTCCTCGAGCTCTTCCTCGCGCCGAACGAGCTCGCGGACTGGAAGGACCGCGTGCGCCGCGGCGGTCCGGGCGCGCCGGGCTACGGGCACCTCAAGGTGGCGCTCGTCGACGCGATGGAGGCCCACTTCGCCCCCCGCGCGCTCGCCGCGAAGCGCTGCTCGCGGACCCCGCCGAGGTCGATCGCATCCTCGCGCACGGCGCCGACCTCGCCCGCGAACGCGCCGTCCGCGTCCGCGACCGCGCCCTCACCGCGTGCGGCCTGCGCTGACCGACGTCCCCCCGAGACGTCGTGCAGCCAGAGCGCACCTCCCGCACGTCCCCCCGCGCTCGATGCCGAGCTGCTCCCCACGAACGTGCCGATGCCGCGCGCACCGCCTCACCGTGCCCCCCGCTCGATGCTGAGAGCCCCTAGAACTCCGCGCTGGCCCGGGCCGGTCCTCCGGCCCGGGCCAGCGCGGAGTCCGGAATGCGGAGCATCCGAATGTGTTCCGTTGCGCCTCTTCCCCCTGCATCGTCCCACCTGGCAGCGCCGCTCCCGACCGACGCCACTCCCCCGCCCGCGCGACCGACCCCACACCCCACCCACGCTGGACTCCCACCCACGAACGTGGCAGAACGACGCGCGTCCCAGGAGGTCCCTCGCTTGATCCGATCGAGTTGCATCGCGGTGCTCGTCCTCACCGCCACGGCGTGCACGAGCACCCACAAAAACACCCCCAACACCGACGCGCCGTCGAAGGCACCGCTCTCCAGCGTCGTGAAGCCGTGGACGGCGGAATTCCAGAAGCCCCACCTCGTGATCGCCGACGAGATCGTGATCGAAGGCCCGGACGGACTGATCGACCACGTGGCGACGCGCGCGGAGAACGCGGCGCACACGAAGCAGGAGCGCGCGACGGCTCAAGGCTTCCTGCAGGAGATCGTGCAGAAGCCGGGCGTCGCGCCCCTCGAGATCCGCGCGTTCCTCGACCGCTACGAGCTGATCGCGATGCGGAAGCTGACGGTCCTCGAGCGCCCCGGCCCGGTCGACGTCGTGTTGCGCGCGAACGGCGACGTCTTCGTCCGCGACGGAGCGTCGGGCGCCGAGCAGCGCGTGCCCGCGCTTCGCGTCGAAGGGAAGATCCAGCGGTGAACGCGGGCCGCGGACGTCGCGCGCGCCGCGCGACGGCGGACGCGCGGGGGCCTCGGCGCGCCGCGGCTCCAGAGCTCGGAGGCCCGCGGGGCGCGATGACCTTCAGAGCTCGCCTGCTGTCGCTCGCCGTGCTCCTCCTCGCCTCGGCGTGCTGGTCGAGCGGCGTGCGCAGCATCCCGGACACGCAGTCGCGCTACGACCACCTGCCCGCGCCCGTCGGGCGCGCGCTCCGCGACGCCCGCGCGGACTTCGACGCGGGCCGGTTCGAGGAGGCGCGCATCGCGCTCCAACTGCTCGCCGAGGAGCGTCCGGACAGCATCGTGCTCGGCGCCTGGCTGCAGGAGGCGGAGATCGCGCTCGCGACGACGAGCGTCGCGAGCACGCCGACGCCCGGCGCGCCCGACGAGCTCGCGCGCCGCTACGCTCGCGCCGCGGAGGAGTCGCCGACCGTGGCGCGGCTCGTCCTCGCGGCGCGGGTCGCCGCCGACGACGACGCCGCGCGCGCGCTTCTGGACCGCGCGGCGGAGCTCGATCCGCGCTGCGCGTGGGTGCCGTATGCGCGCGCGTTCCTCGCCGCGAAGAAGGCGAACTGGGAGGAGGTGCGCCGCGCGCTCGCGAAGGCCGAGGAGTTCGATCCCGGACACCTCCCGACGCGCTGGTTCGAGTCCTGGATGCTCGCGCGCGGCGGCCGGGTCCGCGAGGCGATCCAGTCGTTCGAGACGTGGACCGCGAAGGCCGAAGGCGACCCGCGCGTCGACGGCCGGCTCCTGCTCGGCGCGCGCCTCGATCTCGCGTTGCTCTACGTGCTCGACGAGAACCCGCGGCGCGCCGAAGCGCTGCTCGCGGAGCTCGGCGGCGCCACGGACGGGGCCGCACGCGAGCACCTCATCCGCTCCGCCGTCGCGCAGGCCGACGGCGATCCGCGCGCGGCGCTCGCGGAGGCCGAGCGCGCGTCGCAGCTCGCGCCGGGCGACGTCCTCCCGGTCGTGCAGCAGGCGCTGTTGAACGAGCTCTGGCTCGGCGACGAGGCGGCGGCCGAGGTCGCGTGGACGAAGGTGCTCGCGCTCTCGCGCAGCGCGCCCGACCTGTCGTCGATGCTCGAGCGCGTGCGCGCGCGCGTGCGGCTCGAACGTCATCAGCGCGCACGCGCGACCCCTCCGCCGGAGTCGAAACCGTGACCCGCGTCCCCTGCGGAGCGAGGATCCCGCGATGAGGGCGGTGCTGCAGCGCGTCACGCGCGCCGAAGTGCGCTCCGAGGGCGAGCTCCTCGGTCGCGTCGGTCCGGGCATGCTCGTGCTCCTCGGCGTCCTGCGCGGCGATCGCGCGGAGGAAGCGCGCGCCCTCGCGGACAAGGTGGCGCTCTTCCGCTTCTTCCGCGACGCGGAGGACAAGATGAACCGCTCGGCGCTCGATTGCGGCGCCGAGGTGCTCGTCGTGAGCCAGTTCACCCTCGCGGCCGACGGACGGAAGGGCCGGCGTCCGTCGTTCGACCGCGCCGCGCCGCCGGCGGAGGCGGAGCCGCTCTACGAGCTCTTCGTCCTCGAGCTCCGCGCCCGTGGCCTGCGCGTCGAGACGGGGCGGTTTGGCGCGCGGATGGAGGTCGAGCTCGTCAACGACGGACCGGTCACGTTCGTGCTCGACGAGGAGCCTCCGACCCCGGTCTGAGGCGGTCCGTCGACGCGCCCGGCGACCGCGAGGTGTCTGGAGTCCGGACGGTCTCGCCCGGCGGCCGGAGCGCCCGACGTCGCCCGACCCCGCGCTGGCGGCGCGCCAGGGGGCGTCGGGCCGCCGCTTGGATCCGCGGTCACCGAGGGGGCGCCGTCGGGCTTCCGAGAGCTGGACATGGCCCGCGGTCGGCGCTCACAAGTTCTTGCTTGACGGCCAGATAATGCGCCTCAATACTCTCGCCCCGCGCCGCCGGGGCCTGCTTCCACCGTCGGGCGCATTGGATCCTCGCCATGGCCGAGCCCCTGACCATCACCAAGAAGGAACTCGTCAACCGCATCGCCGACACGACCGGGCAGACCAAGGTGGTGGTCAAGGACATCCTGCAGAGGTTCCTCGACGAGATCATCGACGAGCTGTCCCACGGCAACCGCTTGGAGTTCCGCGAGTTCGGCGTGTTCGAGGTGCGCGAGCGCGCCGCGCGTCGCGCTCAGAATCCCCGGACGCTCGAGAAGGTCGCGGTGCCGGCGAAGCGCGTCGTCAAGTTCAAGGTCGGCCGCCTGATGCGCGAACGCGTCTGCGACGAGCCGCCCGAGGAAAAGGTGCCGCCGAAGAAGGCGCCGAAGGCCGCCGAGCCGCGCAAGGGCCTCGGCCTGCCGCCGCCGCCGACCCCGCCGACGCCGCCGCCGTCGAACTCGCCGTTCTGAGCCGTTGGCCGCCCGGGCGCCGACCCGGTCGCGCGCCCGAGCGGTCGGTTTGTCGGGGCCTACTCGCTTCGTCGCGCCGGGCCTGCGCGCAGCGATGGGCCGGGCCGGTGTCTCAGCGTTTCGCCGCGACGGGCGTGCGCGTCGCGAGCGCCTTCGCGAGCGCCTGCTGGCAGTCCGCGATCAGGTCGTCGACGTGCTCGACGCCGACCGAGAGGCGCACGAGGCCGTCCGCGAGGCCCTGCGCGCGGCGGACGTCGGCCGGGATGCTCGCGTGCGTCATGCTCGGCGGAACCTCGACGAGCGACTCGACGCCGCCGAGCGACTCGGCGAGCGTGAAGATCGAGGTCGAGGACGCGAACGTGTTCGCCGCGGCGACGTCGCCCGCGAGCTCGAACGCGACCATCCCGCCGAAGCCCGCCATCTGCTTCTTCGCGAGCGCGTGCTGCGGGTGCGACTCGAGGCCGGGGTAGATCACGCGCGCGACGCCCGGCTGCTTCTCGAGCCAGCGCGCGAGCGCCGTGGCGTTCTCGCAGTGGCGCTGCATGCGCAGCGCGAGCGTCTTCGTGCCGCGCAGGACGAGGAAGCAGTCCATCGGACCAGGCGTCCCGCCGACG
Source organism: Planctomycetota bacterium (assembly GCA_016714045.1). Classification (GTDB taxonomy): domain Bacteria; phylum Planctomycetota; class UBA1135; order UBA1135; genus JADJNY01. The sequence goes on from JADJNY010000011.1 coordinate 54,384, forward strand.
GCGTTCTGGAAGAACGCGAGCTCGTCGCGCAGCGCCTTGTCGTTGCCGATCAGCGCGCCGCACACGACGTCGCTGTGTCCGCCGAGGTACTTCGTGCACGAATGGAGCACGACGTCCGCGCCGAGTTCGAGCGGGCGCTGCAGGTACGGCGTCGCGAACGTGTTGTCGACGATCACGAGCTTCTTCTTCGCGTGCGCGACCTTTGTCACGGCCGCGATGTCGCTGACGCGCAGCAGCGGGTTCGTCGGCGTCTCGAGGTAGACGTACTTCGTCTGCTCCTCGATCGCGCGCTCCACCGCGGGGACGTCGGTCGTGTCGACGAAGGTGAAGCGGATCCCGTAGCGCTCGAACACGCGCTTGAAGATGCGGTACGTGCCGCCATACAGGTCGTTCCCCGCGACGACGTGGTCGCCGGGGACGAGGCGGTCGAGCAGCGCGTTCGTGGCGGCGAGGCCGGAGCTGAAGCCGAGGCCCCACTGGCCGCTCTCGAGCGACGCGAGGTTCTCCTCGAGCGCCGTGCGCGTCGGGTTCGTCGTGCGCGAGTACTCGTAGCCTGGCGCGGCTTCGCGGGCGCGTCCTGCTTGTAGGTGCTCGTGAAGTAGACCGGCGTCATGATCGCGCCGTTCTCCGGGTTCGCCTCTTGGCCGGCGTGGATGGCGCGCGTCTCGAAACGTCCGTGGTTGTTGCGCGGCGTGGTCATGGCGTGCGTCCTGGCGGTGGGGGGAGCGGGTGCGTAACGTACGCGAGCCGGCCCGCGGCTCGCAACGCTGCGCCCGGTCGGCCGAGCCCCCCGATGCCGCAGCCCGACGAGAACGATCGAAGTCCGCGAGCGGCGGACGGAGCGCGTGACGCGGGCGTCGAACTCGCCCGCGATCGGATCCGCGGCTGGCTTTTCGGCGGGATGGCGCTCCTGTTCGCCGCGGTCTGTGCGATCGCGTGGACGTGGGGGCTCTCGGACGCGCGCGCCTGGGGCTGGGACGAGACGATGCACGCCGAGCTCCCCGCCGCGCGCATGGTCGTCTCATTGCAGCAGGGCGAGATCGGTACGTGTTTCGACGCATTGCACTCGTGCTCGCAGTATCCGTTCGCATGGCCGGTCGTGCTGGCGCTCGTGCAGCTCGTCACCGGGGTGTCCGAGCACGCCGGGCGCGTCGCGGGGACGCTTGCGTGGTGCCTGACGCTCGCCGGGCTCTTCCTCGTCGCGTACGAGGTGGTGCGCGCGGTCGCGCTCCGGACGGGCGAGGCCGTCAACGACCACCAGGTCCCGCTGCTCGCGTTCGTGTTCGCGGCGCTCTGTCCGCTCGCGCTCGCGTTCTCGGGCACGTTCTTCCTGGAGGTGCCCGCGACGTGCGCGATCGTGTGGGCGCTGCGCGCGTGGCTGGTTCGAGCGCGACACGCGGGCACGCCGCGCGAGCGGCGCGCGGAGCTCCTGGCCGGCGCCTGGATCGCGCTCGCGTTCTTCACGAAGTTCAACTACGGGCTGATGCTCGCGGCCGCGCTCGGGCTCGACTGGGCGTTCGAGCTCGTCGGCGCGTGGCGCCGGGGCGCCGCCTTCGCGTTCGCGAAGCGCAGCGCATGGCTCGCGCCGGTGCCGCTCGTGCTGCTTCTGTGGTGGTTCGTCGTCCCGCTGCCCTTCGGAAGCGAGGTCGCGGCCGAGCACCGCAGCGCGTTCGCGGCGTTCCTGCAGGGCAACCAGGGCTTCTCGCGCTACCCCGACCTGCTCCGTCTCGCGTACCTGGGCACCTGGTTCGCCGCGACGCCACGCCTGTTCGTGCTCGAGTTCGCTCTCTTGGTCGTCGCCTTGCACTGGGTGCGCGTCGCCGCGGTGCGTGTGCTTCTCTTCCTGCTGCTCGCGACCGCGTTGCCGATCGCGCTCCATCCGTTCCACGACGCGCGCTTCCAGGTCGTCGCGGGCCCGGCGCTGTGGGTGCTCGCCGCGCTCGGGCTGCGCCTGTGGCCGCGGTGGGGGCTGCCGTCGGGACTCGCGCTCGTCCTGCCCTTCGTGCTCGCGCTCGTCGCGCCGCGCTGGGACCGCGAGGGCCTCGCGCGCTGGGCCGGGTTCCTGCGCGACGACGACCCGAACCGCGAGTTCGTCCGCGCGCGGATCGAGTCCTTCGCCGCGCTCGGCGGCGATCGGCCGCTGCCGACCGGCGGGCTCGAGCGCGCCGAGCACGAGCGGCTCTCCGCGTTCGTCGCCGGCGAAGTCGGTCCCGAGGAGCGCGTGGGCTGGATCGGCATGTCGAGCGAATACTCGCCCGCCGCGTTGCACCTGGCACTCCTCGCGCACGGCGGCTCGCCGAAGCGCTTTCTCGCCGAGTGCGAGCGCACGCTCGACGTCGACTACTTCGGTGACGGCTCGGGCGTCGCCGACGAGGCGTTGAAGGCGTACCTCGCCGGCTTCGACGTCGTGTTCCTCACCGACCCGCCCGACTTGAAAGGGCGCAAGTCGCGCGCGGGCTTCGCCGTGTATCGTGAGCGGCTCGCTGGCCTCGGTTGGAACGCGCGCGAGGTCGGGCAGCTCTCCATCGCGCGTCCGCCGAGCGCGCCGCTCGACGTGACCCTCTACGCATGCCGTCCGAACCGTTGAACCCCGCCGACGCGTCGCGCGCTGGCGATCCCTCGTCCTCGTCCGCGAGTTCCGCCGCCGCCGCGCGCGCGAAGCGCCTCGAGCTCTTCGCCGCGCGGCCGCTCGACTTCGACGCCGTGCTCGCTGTGCTCGAAGCGCACGCGTTCAGCTCGCTCGGCCTGCGCGCGGTGCGCGAGGTGGCCCCGCTCGAGTACCAGTCGGCGAAGGCGGCGCTCGCGCGCTCGCGCGAGGCGCTCCTTTTGACGCGCACGGGCGACGCCGCGTCGTTCGTCGGCGTCACCGACCCGCTGCCCGCGCTGCTCCACGCGCGCAAGGCGGGTCGCGCGCTCGAGGACGACCAGGTGACGAGCCTGCGCGCGTTCTTCGAGGCCGTCGTGCGCCTCGTCGAGTGGATGAAGAACAGGAAGGCGCACTCACCGGCGCTCGCCGCGCTCGCGGACGACGTGCCCGACTTCAAGGAGCTCGTCGAGCGCATCGACGCGACCGTCGACGAGCGCGGCCGCGTGCGCGACCACGCGTCGCCGCTCTTGTGGCGCCTGCGGCAGACGGAGAGCGGAGCTGTCGGCGCAGCTCGACAAGCTCCTGCGCAACTACATCGCGCGCGCGGATGTCAAGGCGGTGCTCAGCGATCCCAATCCGATGCGCCGCGGCGGGCGCGCGGTGCTCGCGGTCAAGGCGAAGAGCTCGGGGCGCGTGCGCGGCATCGTGCACGACCGATCGTCGTCCGGCGAGACGCTCTTCGTCGAGCCGCACGAGGCCGTGCTGCTCGGCAACAAGCACTCGGAGGCCGAGGCGGACGAGCGGCGCGAGGTCGAGCGCATCCTGCTCGACCTGACGCGCGTCATCCTCGGCGCCGAGCCGCGCATCGTGCGCGCGGCGGAGCGCGTCACCGAGCTCGAGCTCGCGTTCGTCGGCGCGCGCTGGGCGAAGGACGCCGACGCGCGGCCCGCGCTCTTGCCCGGCGAGAGCGGCGCGGCGCCGGGGTTGCTCCTGCGCAGCGCGCGGCACCCCTTGCTGATCGAGCAGGTGCGCGAAAAGAAGCTCGACGCCGTCGTGCCGATCGACCTGCGCCTCTCGGGCGACTTCGACGTGCTCATCATCACGGGGCCGAACACGGGCGGGAAGACGCTCGCGCTGAAGACGGCGGGGCTGTTCGCGCTGCTCACGCGCGCTGGACTGCCCGTGCCGGGGGCCGAGGGCACGACCGTGCCGCTCTTCGACGGCATCGTCGCGGACATCGGCGACGAGCAGGAGATCCAGCAGTCGCTCTCGACGTTCAGCTCGCACTTGAAGCGCATCAAGGCGGGGCTCGAGCGCGCGACGGAGAAGACGCTCGTCCTGCTCGACGAGCTCGGCAGCGGCACGGATCCCGACGAGGGCGCCGCGCTGTCCGAGGCGATCCTCGAGCAGTTCCTGAAGCGCCGCTCGCCGACGCTCGTCAGCACGCACATCGGCAAGCTGAAGGAGTTCGCCTTCCGCCACCCGCGCGCGGAGAACGCGTGCGTCGAGTTCGACGCGAAGACGCTGGCGCCGTGCTACCACCTGATCCTCGGCTCGCCCGGCGAGAGCGGCGCGCTCGTGATCGCGCGGCGCCTCGGCGTGCCCGGCGAGGTCGTCGACCGCGCGCAGCACCGGCTCGTGCGGCGCGACGAGGAGGTGAAGAAACTGATGGAGGATATGCGCGGCGCGCGCATGCAGGCGGAGCGCGTGCGCAGCGAGGCGGAGACGCGCCTGCAGGAGGTCGAAGAGGCGAAGCGCGCGGTGCGGACGACGCAGGAGCAGCTCGCGCAGAAGAGCGAGATGCTCGAGGCCGAGGCGCAGAAGAGCATCGAGCAGCGCGTGCGCGAGGCGATGAAGCGCGTCAGCGAGGCGAAGACGCTCCTACCGCAGCTCCCCGCGGCGCAGAAACAGGCGATGGAACGGCTCCTGAACGAGCTCGAGGGCGAACTCAGCGGCAGCGCTCTCGGCGAACGCCGCGCCGCGTTCCTCGCGAGCCTGAAGAAGGGGAACTTCGTCTACATCCCGCGCTACAAGCAGCGCGCGCTCGTGCACAAGCTCGACCACGCGAAGCGCGAGGTGACGGTGAAGCTCGGGTCGATGACGCTGACGGTGGCGTTCGACGAGCTGTCGACGGGGGAGGGTGGGTAGGGCGACGAAAGTCGGAGCCGGCGCAGAACCTGCCTGCGCCGCGCGGGTTCCTGGAGCCATGCCGCCGTCCCTTTCGCTCGCGTTCGTGCTCGGCTTGCTCGGCTCGGACGTGGCCTGGACGGGAGCCATCGTGCATCCGCCCGTCGCGCAGGATCTCGCGCCCACGGAGCCCGAAGCGAAGGACGCCGGCCTCGTCCTTCCCGATGGAGCACGCGTGCTCTACGTGCTGAAGGGCGGCGAGCAGGAGCACCTGGGGATCGCGGTGAGCGGCGTCGGTGACCTCGATGGAGATGGTGCGCGCGACTTCGTGCTCGGCGGCCTCTACGGTGACCACTTCGCATACGGTCCAGGCGGAGTGCGCGCGTACTCGGCACGGACCGGGAAGCGGCTTTGGGAGGTGCACGGCACGCGAAACGGCGGAAGGCCCTCGAAGGGGGATGCCTTCGGCGCGGCGGTCTGCTCGATGGGTGATGTGAACGGCGATGGCGTCGGCGACGTCGCGATCGGCGGATGGCGCTTCGCTTCCGACCGCGGCTTCGTGCGCGTCGTCTCGGGCAAGGACGGTGCGGTGCTCGCCTCGATCTACGGTCCGACGAAAGGCGATGAGCCTGTCTTCGTGAGCGGGAGTGATCGGTCCCTGGATGAAGCCAAGGACTCGAGCTCGCGACGGGGCTTCGGTGCCTTCCTTGCAGCCGCGAGCGACCTCGATGGCGATGGCGTCGCGGACTTCCTGGTCGGCGAGGACCCGCTCTCGTTCGCGGGGCATTACTGGGCGCTTTCCTCGCGCAGCTCGAAGGTGCTCTCGTACGGTTGGGGAGTTCCGCTCGCGATGACCGCCGATCTCGATGGCGACGGTTGGCGAGACATCGCGGGTGTACGCTCCGTCGAGCAGAGCGCGAGTCCATTCGCCGGGGAGGTCCTGCGTCCGAGGTTCATGAGCGGAAAGGACGGGAAGCTGCTGCACGATCTTCCCTGGTCGCTGGATGTCGGACTGCCGCAGCCGGGAGACGTGGACGGCGATGGTCGCCTCGACTTCGTCAGTGTGACGCGAATGGCGCCGCTCGACTCGGAAGGCGAGGAGCGGACGGAGAAGGCTGACCTCGCGCCGTCGGGTCGAGCGCCGGTCGCGATCGAGAGCGAGCGCGTGACCCGCGTGCACGTGCTCTCGGGGAAGGACGGCGCCCAACTCGTCTCGATCCCATACGCCCCCGAGCTCGTGATCGGTCTCGCGGATGCCTGCGGTGACCTCGACGGCGACGGGAAGAGCGAGCTCCTCGTGCCGCTGGGCAAGAAGGGCGAGCCGTCGCGCATCGAGCTGCGCTCGGGCGCGGACGGGAAGCTCCTTTCCACATTCACGACGGCATCGGGGACGCTTGGGCATCGCCATGCATTGCTCGACGACCTGACCGGCGACGGACGCCCCGAGCTCCTGCTCACGGAGTACGAGGGCGGTGCATGCCGCGGCCGCGCGTGGGTGATCGCGCTGCGTTGACCGCTCGGAGCGAGTCGCGCCTGGAACTCCGTCCCGCCGAGCGGTATTCCTGGCGCGCGTGGCCCGCCTCCTGATCGTCGACAACGACGCGCGCATCGTCGAGCTCTACGCGCTCTACCTCACTCGGCGCGGGCACGACGTGCGCACCGCGGGGTCGTTCCGCGAGGCGCGCGCGGCCCTCGCGGCCCTCGCAGCCGAGCGCCCCGAGCTCCTGCTCTCCGACCTCGAGCTCGGCGTCGAGAGCGGGCGCGAGGAGCTCCCGCGGCTCTGGAGCGAAGGGCTCCTTCCGCCGACGCTCGTCGTCTCCGGCTTCGTCGACCTCGAGCTCGAAGCGCTCTTCGCGCGCCTTCCGGCCGTCGTCGGCATCCTGCGCAAGCCGTTCGACTTCGAGCGGCTCGACACGAGCGTCTCCGTCGCGCTGCGCGAGGCCGAGCGGCGCGGGCCCGACATCGAGGCGGCGCGCGCGCTCGTGCTCGCCGCGCGCGCGAACGCTCCGGCGCCTGCCGCCACCCTTGCGGACGACGACGGATGGATCGAGATCCTCCCGCCGGGCGGTGGCGCATGACGCAGCTCCGCTGGACCACCGCCGGCGAATCGCACGGGATGGCGCTCGTCGGGATCGTCGAGGGGCTCCCCGCCGGCCTCGCGCTCGATCTCGACCGCGTGAACGCCGAACTCGCGCGCCGCCAGCAGGGCTACGGCCGCGGCGGACGCATGCGCATCGAGACGGACACGATCGAGCTCCTCTCCGGCGTCCGAGCGGGAAAGACGCTCGGTTCGCCGCTCGCGTTCACGATTCAGAACAAGGACCAGACGATCGAGCGCCTCCCCGTCCCGACGAACCCGCGGCCGGGGCACGCCGACCTCGCGGGGTGTTTCAAGCTCGGCGAGCGCGACCCGCGCGCCGTGCTCGAGCGCGCGAGCGCCCGCGAGACCGCGACGCGCGTCGCCTGCGGCGCGCTCGCGCGCCAGGTGCTCGAGCACTTCGGGATCGACGTCTTCGCGCACGTCGTCGAGCTCGGCGGCGTCGCGACGCGGGGGGAGGAGCGCGCGCGCGTGCTCGCCCTTCCACGCGCCGACCGTGACGCGGTCCGCGCGTCGAGCGCCTTCTTCGCGCTCGATGCCGTCGCCGAACCCGCGCTCACCGCCGTCGTCGACCGCGCGAAGGAAGCGGGGGACACCCTCGGCGGCGTCTTCGAGGTCGTCGCGACCGGGCTCCCGCCGGGCCTCGGCAGCTATCACTCCGGGCCCGAGCGCCTGACCGCGCGCCTCGGCGGCGCGTTGTTCTCCATCCCCGCGATGAAGGGCGTCGAGTTCGGCCTCGGCTTTGAGAGCGCGCGCCGGCCCGGGTCGCAGGTCCACGACGCGATCCTCGGCGCGCCGAGCGCGGAAGCGGGGGGCCAAGCCAGCTCTTCCGGCGGCTCGGGCCCGCTCGGCACCCGCTACCGGCGCGCGACGAACCACGCGGGCGGCCTCGAGGGCGGGATGACGACCGGCGAGCCGCTCATCCTACGGGTCGCGATGAAGCCGATCCCGACCCTGCGCCGCGGGCTCCCGACGGTCGAGTTCGAGACGCTCGAGGAGGTCCAGGCGACCTACCAGCGCTCGGACGTCACCTCCGTGCCCGCGGCCAGCGTGGTGGGGGAGGCGCTCACCGCGCTCGTCCTCACCCAGGTCTTCCTCGAGCGCTTCGGGGGTGACGCTCTCGAGCAGGTGGAGGGAGCCTGGCGGGCGGCGGCGGAGCGGGCTCGCGCGCTCTGACCGGCGAAGAGGGGGCGACCGCCGCTCGAATCGGGCTTCCTGGCCCGGGGCTCGGCTTCGGGGGCCAGCCACCTCTTTAAGGAGAGTTGCCGGGCGCGTCGCACTCCCTGGCGGCCGGATCGGTGGTCGGGGCGCTGGCCCGTCCCTCCTCCCAAGACCGGGTGCGTTCGGCACCGCCCGGACCGCTTCCGCCCCGGCGCCGGCCGAGGGAATTCCCTCGGCGTGCTTGACGGGGGGAGCGTCGCCCGTAACATACCGCGCTCACTTCGCCGTCCTGGGGTGTTCGTCCGTCCGAGGGCGACCGCGCTCAGGGCTGCCAGTGGGCCACGTGGCTCGTCGCCAGCGTAGCTCAGTTGGCAGAGCTCCTGATTTGTAATCAGGCGGTCGTGGGTTCGAATCCCACCGCTGGCTCCAACCAAGCCGGCGCGGACGAGCCCGACCAGCGAAGCCGCGCAGACGCGGGCCGCGTGCCCGTGGCGCGCGCGTAGCTCCCTCACAACGAGACCAGTTCGAGGATGATTCAGGGAGCGGAGGCTTCCGGACCCCCGCGTGGGGCACGGGCAGCGTCTGCGTTCGGACCGATCATCGCGACAGCGGGGAGATTCCCGAGCGGCCAAAGGGGTCAGACTGTAAATCTGATGGCTCTGCCTTCGACGGTTCGAATCCGTCTCTCCCCACCAGCCTCCCTCGCCTCACGGCGAGTGGTTCGGTACCTCGCGAGCGAGCGCGTCTCCTGGATCGTTCACCGTCCACGCCGGAACTCCGGCGCGCACGCGCGACCGAGACGATGCCTCCCCGCTGACCGCGGAGCGTCCTCGTCCGGTCTCGCGCTCCGTGCGCGCGGCGTCGGCTCTCCGAGCGCGACCGCGTCGCGAGTCGGCTGCCTCGGTCGCGAACCGCACACGCCCTGCGCGTGCGTGGCGATCGATCTCCTACCGAGCTCGGGCCCCATCGCGGGCGTAGTTCAATGGTAGAACGGCAGCCTTCCAAGCTGCACACGAGGGTTCGATTCCCTTCGCCCGCTCCAGCCTCGCTCTCACCACGAGCGCGGTTGGCTCGCTGCTCCGGACGGTAGAGCTCAGACCCGCGTCCAGCGCGGGTCGTGCTGCTGTAGCTCAGTGGTAGAGCACCTCCTTGGTAAGGAGGAGGCCATGGGTTCAAGCCCCATCAGCAGCTCCACTCTCACGACCGGTTCTTTCCACACAATCCATCTCGATCACGACGGCCGGGCCTCCGCTCTCACGCGGGAGCAGCCGCCACGTGCGGCGCGATCGCCGCGAACCACTCCACATCCCAGAGGGCAGAGGCCCGCAAACCACCTTCAGAGACAAGTCATGGCAAAGGACGTCTTCAAGAGAACCAAGCCTCACGTCAACGTCGGCACGATTGGTCACATCGACCACGGGAAGAGCACCCTGACCGCGGCCATCGCGGCGCGCTCGGCCCACCGCTTCAAGACCAAGGTGAAGTCCTATGCGGAAATCACCAAGGGCGGCACCGTGCGTTCGGCGGACAAGACGGTGACGATCGCGGCCTCCCACACGGAGTACGAGTCGGACACGCGCCACTACGCGCACGTCGACTGCCCCGGCCACGCCGACTTCATCAAGAACATGATCACGGGCGCCGCTCAGATGGACGGCGCGATCCTGGTCGTGTCGGCGGCCGACGGCCCGATGCCCCAGACGCGCGAGCACGTCCTGCTCGCCCGCCAGGTCAACGTGCCCTACATCGTGGTCTTCCTCAACAAGGTCGACCTCGTCGACGACGCCGAGCTTCTCGACCTCGTCGACATGGAGATCCGCGAGCTCCTCAGCAAGTACAAGTTCCCGGGCGACAAGACGCCGATCATCCGTGGTCAGGCCAAGCTCGCGCTCGAATCGAACGGTGTCGACGACAAGGGCAACGCGTGCATCGACGAGCTCCTCAAGGCGCTCGACACGTTCATCCCGACGCCGGAGCGCATCGTCGACAAGCCCTTCCTGATGTGCGTCGAAGACGTCTTCTCGATCTCCGGTCGCGGCACGGTCGCGACGGGTCGTATCGACCGCGGCCGCGTCAAGGTCGGTGAGGCCGTCGAGATCGTCGGTCTGCGCCCCGAGATCCTGAAGTCCACGTGCACGGGCGTCGAGATGTTCCAGAAGACGCTCGACGAAGGTCAGGCCGGCGACAACGTCGGTCTCCTCCTGCGCGGCATGGAGCGTACGGACGTCGAGCGCGGGCAGGTCATCGCGAAGCCCGGCTCGATCACGCCGCACACGCACTTCGAGGCCGAGGTGTACATCCTCTCGAAGGAAGAGGGCGGCCGTCACACGCCGTTCTTCTCGGGCTACCGCCCGCAGTTCTACTTCCGCACGACGGACGTCACCGGCACGGCCAAGCTCCTCGGCGGCGCCGAGATGTGCATGCCCGGCGACAACGTGAAGATGGAAGTCGAACTCCTGACCCCCGTCGCCATGGACGAGCAGCTGCGCTTCGCGATCCGCGAGGGCGGACGCACCGTCGGCGCGGGCGTCGTGACGAAGATCATCAAGTGAGACCCGGCGACCGGCCGGAGCGCGACGAGTTCGCGCTCCGGCCGCGTCGCACCCCATCCAGCGTGGCGCGAGCGCCGCGCTCCTTCGACGAGAGCGGCCCGCTGCGCCGCACGAGCCCATGAAGATCAAGGAACGCTACATCTTCCTCGAGTGCACGACGTGCTCCAACCGGAACTACACGACGCACAAGAGGCTCAAGGCGACCTACAAGCTGGAGAAGAAGAAGTACTGCCCGTTCTGCCGCAAGCACACGGGTCACAAGGAAAAGAAGCTCTGACCGCGACGCGCGGCGAGCACGGCCGAGCCGCGAGGTTCGGAACTGGCCCCGCTGTCGAAGCACGGGGCAGCGAGGGACGAGGACCAGGACGAGGCGCTCCACTGCGGAGCGACCGCTGACGGAGGAACCGACGAGATGGCCTACAAACCGGATCAAGGACGCATCGCGCGCACGGCCGCGTTCTGGTCGTTGGCCCTGCTGATCGTCTACGGATGCACCTCGCTGAACGAGTCGCTCGGCACCTTCTTCCCCGACCCGATGGGCGTCGCCTTCGGTGCGGTCAAGGACGCGAGCGGCCGTCATATGGGCGGGGCGACCGTCCCCATTCTGTCCTGGAAGCTGACGCCGGCTCTGGTCGCCGCGTTGCTCGTCTGCGCCGGCGCGCTCTTCGCGCTCTACACCTACCTGAACCGCCCGAAGACGGCCGAGCTCCTGATCGAGACCGAGCACGAGCTGCGCAAGGTCACGTGGCCCACGATGAACGAGGCGATGAACTCCTCCGTGGTCGTCATCGTCTGCGTCGTCTTCCTCATGACCTTCCTGGCGGGCGCCGACTGGCTGCTCGGTCAGTGGGTGACCTGGCTGCTCCTCGGAGGTGGCTGAGATGGTCGCCATGAAGTGGTTCTTCATCCGCTGTCAGTCCGGCCGCGAGGATTCGATCGCGAAGAACACGCTCGCCCGCCTCAAGCTCGCGGGCGTCCAGGACCTCGTGCCGCAGGTGCTCGTGCCGTTCGAGCGCGTCACCGACCTCAAGAACGGCAAGAAGCGCACGGTCAACAAGAAGCTCTACCCGGGCTACCTGATGGTCCAGGCCGATCTCGACGACGCAACGGATCCGCGCACGGTCAAGGCGCGCAACACGCTGCGCGAGATCGACGGGCTGCGGGAGTTCCTCGGCCCGCTGGGCATGCCGACGCCGCTGTCCGACTCCGAGGTCCAGTCCATCCTGTCCCGCATGTCGGACTCCGAATCGCGACCGCAGGTCACGATCGGTCTCCACAAGGGGGACATGGTCAAGATCAAGTCCGGTGCCTTCGACGGCTTCGATGGAGTCGTCGAAGAGGTCAACCCGGAAAAAGGCACCGTGAAGGTGATCGTGACGATTTTCGGCCGGCCGACGCCGGTCGAGTTGGAGTACTGGGAGGTCGAGAAGGTCTGACCTCCAACTGCCCGGGAGAGCGGCTCGTCCGCTCGTTGGACCGGGCCTCATCCAGAGCGAGCAAACATGGCCAAGGAAGTCACAGGCAAGATCAAGCTGCAGTGCCCGGGCGGGCAAGCCACGCCCGCGCCGCCGGTCGGCCCCGCGTTGGGTTCGCACGGCGTGAACATCGCGGCCTTCGTGAAGCAGTTCAACGAAGCGACGCGCGGTGACATGGGCTTGATCATCCCCGTCGAGATCACGGTCTACAAAGACCGCACGTTCGACTTCATCCTCAAGTCGCCGCCTGCGTCGGTGCTCTTGAAGCGCGCTGCGAAGCTCGAGAAGGGCGCGGGCGCCGTCGGCCACGAAGTGGTCGGCAAGGTCACCCGCGCGCAGGTCGAGGAGATCGCCAAGATGAAGATGAAGGACCTGAACTGTCGCGACATCGCCGCGGCGGTGCGCATCGTCGAGGGAACCGCGCGTTCCTCCGGCATCAAGGTCGAGGGCTGATCCATGGTGAAGCACAGCAAGCGCTACCTGCAGGCCTCGGCCAAGGTCGACCGCAACAAGGTCTACGAGCCGGGCGAGGCCCTCAAGCTCATCAAGAGCCTCCCGCACGCGAAGTTCGACGAGTCGATCGAGATCGCGATCCGCTTGGGCATCGATCCCAAGAAGACCGACCAGCTCGTGCGCGGCGCCGTGTCGCTGCCCAAGGGCCTCGGCAAGACCATCAAGGTCATCGTCTTCGCGGAAGGCGACAAGGCCAAGGCCGCGAAGGAAGCCGGGGCGGACGAGGTCGGCTCGGCCGAGCTCGCCGACAAGATCCTCGGCGGCTGGACGGACTTCGACATCGTCATCACGAGCCCTGACATGATGAAGCACGTCGGTAAGCTCGGTAAGGTACTCGGTCCGCAAGGCAAGATGCCTTCGCCGAAGTCCGGCACGGTGACGCCCGACGTCGCCGCGGCGGTCAAGGAGTTCAAGGCCGGCAAGGTCGAGTTCCGCACCGACGCCGGCGGCAACGTTCACGCGGCGCTGGGCAAGCGCTCGTTCGCGGTCGAGGACCTGCAGGCGAACCTGCAGGCGTTCCTCGATCACCTTTCGAACCTCCGCTCGCCGGCGGTGAAGGGCGAGTTCTTCCGCAAGATCTCGATCTCCACCACGATGGGCCCGGGCGTTCAGATCCGCTGGGAGGTGGCGCATGCCTAATCTCGTCAATCGACTGGTCATCAAGGAGCTCCAGAGCGAGCTGGGCAAGGCCGAGGGCATGGTCATCGTCGGCTTCGGCGGACTGACCGTGAAGGAGAGCGAAGCGCTGCGCAACGCCCTCGCGAAGAAGGGGGCGACCCTTTCGCTCGTCCGCAACTCGCTCGCGCGCCTCGTGCTCGCCGAACGCGGCTTCGAGGTCACGCCCGACATGCTCGCAGGCAACACCGCGATCGCGTACGGGGACGCGGAGGCAGCGATCCACGCGTCGAAGATGCTCCAGACCGCCGAGGTCAAGAAGGCGAACAAGGTCCAGATCCGCGGTGGCGTGCTCGAGGGCAAGCTGCTCAACGCGAAGGACGCGATCGCCCTGGCCGACGTTCCGGACCGGAAGACGCTCAACGGGAAGCTCGTCAGCCTGCTGGTCTCCGGACCGCGCAGCCTCGCGATGCTCCTCAGCGCGGTGCCCTCCGCCGAAGCCCGCCTCCTGCAGGCCCGTGCCGACCAGCTCGAGAAGTCGGGCGGGGCAGCGCCGGCGTCCTGATCCTCATCCTCCCTCGTCGGGGCCGCGGACTGCGCGCGCCCGGGCGAAAGAGGTCCTCGTCCATCCGCCCCGCGAACGCACCCGTCCCGCAGGCGGCCACCACCTCAGACTCCACGTCTCATTTCTAACGTCACGAAGGGTAATCCCATGTCGAATACGATCGAGCTCGAGCCGGAGCTCCAAGCCATTGCCACCAAGCTGGACGGCCTGACCCTCCTCCAGGCTTCGAAGCTGGTCAAGTACCTCGAAGGCCACTGGGGCGTGAGCGCTGCCGCGCCCGCCGCCGTCGCCGCCGCCCCCGCGGGCGCCGCCGCTCCGGCCGCCGAGGAAAAGACCTCGTTCGACGTCGTCCTCGAGGCGGTTCCGGACGCCGCGAAGAAGATCTCGGTCATCAAGGAGGTCCGCGCGATCTCCGGCCTGGGCCTGGCGGAAGCCAAGGCGCTGGTCGACGGTGCGCCTAAGCCGGTCAAGACGGGCGTCGGCAAGGACGAGGCGAACGCCATGAAGAAGCAGCTGGAAGACGCGGGCGGCAAGGTCAAGCTGGCCTGAGCTTGCTCGCTCCTCTGCTCCTTCCCTTACTCGACGAATCCCCCCTGGGGCTTGCAGTACAAGCCTCCATGGGGGATCGTATGGGCTTGCGTTCGACTGGGCCGTCCCGCATCCTGGCCCGACCCATCTCCTCCGCGCCCCTGTCTTCGACCCTCGACCAGCCGCGCTGGCATGCACCTCACTCTCGGAGCCTCTCGGCTCCTCGGGAGTGCGCGCATTCCACGCGGTAGGTTCGTCGGCGCGAGCAGCGGACCGCGAGGCCGTGACGTCGGGCTGTCGCAGGACGGTCCCCGTGGGTTCCACGGTCGCGTTTCCGGATTCTCCAGTGCGCCTCCACCGTTCGAGCTCCACTCCCAAGCTGCGTCGCCGCGCGCGACGTGGTTCCGACTCCGCCCGCACTCGCGGGCGACTGCTCTCCACCGTACTCCGCCGCTCCGGCGGCCGTCGGACGCGTGCTCCTCGCGCGCTCGTCGGCTGCTAGCAGACCCCCAGCCCGCTCCGTGCTTCCTCCGGTCCAGCCGGGATCCTCGATTGTGATCCGGCACCGCGAGCGCAGCGCCAGCCACCGATGACTCACCCCAAGCTCCCCGTGCGGAAGTTCGGCCGCTATCCGGCCATCGTCGAGCTGCCGAATCTGGTTGAGATCCAGACCGACGCCTACCAGGCCTTTCTCGCCGTCGAGAAACCACAGTCCAGCCGGGACGTGCAAGGTCTCGAGGCGCTGCTGCGCGAGGTCTTCCCGATCTACTCGTACGACAAGACGATGTGCCTCGAGTACGTCGGGTACGAGCTCGGGCGTCCGCGCTACACGATCGACGAGTGCCGCAAGCTGCGCATGAGCTACGGGTACCCGTTCAAGGTGCGCCTGCGCCTCATCAAGCCGGAGCCGGTCGAGGAAGAGGTGTACCTCGGCGAGATCCCGATCATGGTCGGGGGCGGCGAGTTCATCATCAACGGCTCGGAGCGCGTGATCGTCAGCCAGCTCCACCGCTCGCCGGGCGTCGACTTCAGCTACGACCAGTCGACCGCGGGCGACAACCGCAAGCTGCACAACTGCTGGATCATCCCCGAGCGCGGCTCGTGGGTCGAGATCAACGTCACGAAGAAGGACACGCTCTCGGTCCGCATCGACCAGTCGGGCAAGTTCTCGGCGGTGACGCTGCTCCGCGCGCTCTCGGACAAGCTCTCGACCGACCGCGACCTCCTGCGCCAGTTCTACGGCACCGAGGTCGTGAAGAAGGGCAAGAGCCAGACTCAGAACGCCTTCGCCAAGGCCATCACGGACAAGATCGCCGTGGGCGACGTCGTCGCTCTGAAGACGGGCGAAGTCCTCGTGCCCTCGGGTATGCCCATCCCCGAAACCGCTGCTCTCGAGATCGCTGCTTCCGATCTCGCCGAGGTCGAGGTCATCGACCAGGACCCGCAGCAGATGGACATGCTCATCATCAACTCGCTGCACGAGGACCAGACGAAGAGCCACGAGGACGCGCTGCTGCGCATCTACTCGCGCCTCCGTCCGGGCAACCCGGTGCAGCTCGAGAAGGCGCGCGAGCTCTTCCACGAGAAGTTCTTCGACACGCAGCGCTACCGCTTGGGGCGCGTCGGTCGCTTCCGCCTGAACCGCAAGTTCCGCCAGGAAATCAGCGAGGACATCCAGGTCCTCCAGGCCGAGGACTTCGTCAACGCGATCAAGTACATCATCGACCTCCGCAACGGGAAGGGCGAGATCGACGACATCGACAACCTCGGCAACCGCCGGGTGCGCACGATCGCCGAGCTCGCGGCCGACGAGTTCCGCAAGGGCTTGTTGAAGCTGCGCCGCACCGCGCAGGAGCGCATGAACCTCGAGAACCCGGAAACGGTCAGCCCGCGCACGCTGATCAACTCGAAGACGTTCTCGAGCGCCGTCGAGTACTTCTTCGGCCGCAGCGAGCTGTCGCAGGTCGTCGACCAGGCGAACCCGCTGTCGCAGCTGACCCACGAGCGCCGCCTGTCGGCCCTCGGACCGGGCGGCCTGAACCGCAAGCGCGCCGGCTTCGACGTGCGCGACGTGCACCTGTCGCACTACGGCCGCCTGTGCCCGATCGAGACGCCGGAAGGCTCGAACATCGGCCTGATCAGCTCGCTGTCGATCTACGCGCGGCTCGACGAGTACGGCTTCCTGACCGCGCCGTACCGCAAGGTCAAGAACGGCAAGCTGACGAACGACGTGGTCTTCCTGCGCGCCGACGAGGAGACGGGCCTGGTCATGTCGCCCGCCGACCTCCTGCTCGACGACAAGGGCGCGATCGTGAGCGAGCGCGTCCTCGCGCGTCGCGACGGCGACAACATCGAGTGCCTGCCGACCGAAGTCGACCTCGTCGATGTCGCGCCGACGCAGATCATCGGCGTGTCCGCAGCGCTGATCCCGTTCCTCGAGCACGACGACGCGAACCGCGCGTTGATGGGCTCGAACATGCAGCGCCAGGCCGTGCCGCTCCTGCGCCCGGAAGCGCCGGTCGTCGGCACGGGCATGGAGGGCGTGGTCGCCCGCAACTCGAACTTCCCGGTCTTCGCCGAGAAGGACGGCACCGTCCGGTACGTCGACAGTCGGCGCATCATCGTCGACGAGCTCGAGTACCCGCTCACGAAGTTCCAGAAGCTCAACGAGCGCACGACGCAGAACCACCGCCCGGTCATCCGGGAAGGGGACCAGGTCAAGAAGGGCCAGCTGCTCGCCGACGGCGCGTCGACGTCGGCCGGCGAGCTCTCGCTCGGCAAGAACCTGCTCGTCGCGTTCATGCCCTGGGACGGCTTCAACTACGAGGACGCGATCCTCGTCTCCGAACGTCTGATGCACGACGACACGTTCACCTCGATCCACATCGAGGAGTACGAGGTCGAGATCCGCGAGACCAAGCTCGGCAAGGAAGAGTTCACGCGCGACATCCCGAACGTGGGCGAGAAGGCGCTGTCGAACCTCGACGACTCGGGCATCGTGCGCATCGGCACGTTCGTCGACGCCGGCGACATCCTGGTCGGCAAGGTCGCGCCGAAGTCGAAGAGCGAGCTGACGCCGGAAGAGAAGCTGCTCCACGCGATCTTCGGCAAGGCCGGCGTCGACGTGAAGAACGCGTCGCTGACCATGCCCCCGGGCACCCGCGGCGTCGTGATCGACGCGCAGAAGTTCAGCCGTCGCGTCAACCTGACGGATGCGGAGCGCACGAAGGCTCTCGCCGTCATCCGTGACGCGGAAAAGGACTTCCTCAAGGCGCTGCGCGACTTCACGGCCGCGATGCTCAAGGAAGTGAAGCAGGTCCTCGGCGGCGACGTGACGGACGACCTGACGGGTAAGCCGATCGCGGTCGACGACACGGCGACGTACGACGAGCTGCGTCGCGTTCGGCTGCTCTGTCTCCAGTCCGCGGAGAACTTCCCGGTCAAGGAGAAGCGCGAGAAGTCGCTCATCGCGATCAACGACTACCAGTCGCGCATCGACAACAAGGAGACGGAGAAGAACAAGATCGTCAACCGCCTCTCGCGCGGCGACGAGCTGCCGACGGGCGTGCTCGAGATGGTCAAGGTCTACGTCGCCACGAAGCGCAACCTGTCGGTCGGCGACAAGATGGCCGGCCGCCACGGCAACAAGGGCGTCATCTCCAAGATCTGCCCGGTCGAGGACATGCCGTACCTCGAGGACGGCACGCCGGTCGACATCGTGCTCAACCCGCTCGGCGTGCCGAGCCGCATGAACGTCGGTCAGATCCTCGAGACCCACCTCGGCCTCGCCTGCCGCAAGCTCGGCATCCGCGCCTGCACGCCCGCGTTCGACGGGGCGAAGGAAGAGGAGATCGAGAAGGTGCTCCAGGAAGCCGGCCTGCCCGGTTCGGGCAAGTTCGTCCTCTACGACGGTCGCACGGGCGTGCCGTTCGAGCAGAAGGTCACCGTCGGCGTGATGTACATGCTGAAGCTGCACCACCTCGTCGACGAGAAGGTGCACGCGCGCGCGACCGGTCCGTACAGCCTCATCACGCAGCAGCCGCTGGGCGGCAAGGCGCGCTTCGGCGGCCAGCGCTTCGGCGAGATGGAAGTGTGGGCGCTCGAGGCCTACGGCGCGGCGGCGATCCTGCAGGAGCAGCTCACCGTCAAGTCCGACGACGTCGACGGCCGCACCAAGATCTACGAGTCGATGGTGAAGGGCCTCAACATCCTCGAGCCTGGAACGCCCGTGTCGTTCGAGGTGCTGTGCAACGAGATCAAGGGTCTGGGGCTGAACATCGAGCTGCACAAGAAGGCGGTGCTCAATGGCTGAGAACCTCTACAACCGGGTCAACGACTACGGCAGCGTCACGATCAACCTCGCGAGCCCGGAGGACATCCGGTCCTGGTCCTACGGCGAGGTCAAGAAGCCCGAGACGATCAACTACCGCACGTACCGGCCGGAGCGCGACGGCCTGTTCTGCGAGCGCATCTTCGGTCCCGAGAAGGACTGGGAGTGCTTCTGCGGCAAGTACAAGGGCATCAAGCACAAGGGCATCGTCTGCGACAAGTGCGGCGTGATGATCACGCACAGCCGCGTGCGCCGGAAGCGGATGGGGCACATCAACCTCGCCGCGCCCGTCGCGCACATCTGGTTCTTCAAGGCGATGCCTTCGCGCCTCGGGAACCTGCTCGGGATGAAGGTCTCGAACCTCGAGCGAGTCATCTACTTCCAGGACTACGTCGTCGTCGATCCGGGCGACACCCCGTTGCAGGAGCACCAGCTCCTCACCGAGGACGAGTACCGCCAGTCGCGCGCCAAGTACGGCAGCGAGTTCGACGCCGACATGGGCGCCGAGGCGGTGAAGAAGATGCTCCGCCGCTTGGACCTCCAGAAGCTGTCTGGAGAGCTCCGTGAAGAGCTCCTTGCCACGCGCTCGAAGCAGCGCATGAAGGACATCATCAAGCGCCTGCGCACGGTCGAGATGCTGCGCGACTCGTCGCAGAACGCCGAGTTCATGGTGCTGGACGTGATCCCCGTGATCCCGCCGGACCTGCGCCCGCTCGTGCTGCTCGACTCGGGCAACTTCGCGACGAGCGACCTGAACGACCTCTACCGCCGCCTCATCAACCGCAACAACCGGTTGAAGAAGCTGCTCGACCTCAACGCGCCTGAGGTCATCATCCGCAACGAAAAGCGCATGCTGCAGCAGTCCGTCGACGCCCTGTTCGACAACGGCCGCTGCCGCCGCCCGGTGCTGGGCTCCTCGAACCGTCCGCTCAAGTCGCTGACGGACATGATCAAGGGCAAGCAGGGTCGCTTCCGCGAGAACCTGCTCGGCAAGCGCGTCGACTACTCCGCGCGTTCCGTGATCGTCGTCGGGCCCGAACTGCGTCTGCACCAGTGTGGTCTGCCGAAGAAGGTCGCCCTCGAGCTCTTCCAGCCGTTCATCATCCGCCGCCTGAAGGAGCTCGGCCTCGCCGACACGATCAAGTCGGCGAAGAAGATGCTCGAGCGGCGAGACGAAGAGGTCTGGGACATCCTCGAAGAGGTGATCCGCGACCACCCCGTCCTCCTGAACCGCGCGCCGACGCTGCACCGCATGGGTATCCAGGCGTTCGAGCCGGTGCTCATCGAGGGCAACGCGATCCGTCTGCACCCGCTCGTTTGCGGCGGCTTCAACGCCGACTTCGACGGCGACCAGATGGCCGTGCACCTGCCGCTCAGCTACGAGGCGCAGATCGAGGCGTCGACGCTGATGCTCGCGACGAACAACGTGTTCTCGCCCGCGAACGGCGCGCCGATCATCTCGCCGTCGCAGGACATGGTCCTCGGCATCTACTACCTGTCGAAGAACTCGGTCGGCAAGCCGAAGAAGGTCAAGCGCTACGGCTCCCTGATGGAGCTGTTCCTCGCCTACGGCCACGCCGACGCGCGCACGCACCGCTCCGTCCAGGTCAAGATGGACGCGCGGCGCATGATCAAGCAGAGCCGCGGCAGCCAGCCGATCGCCGTCGGTGACGACGGCAAGATCCAGGACGGCGACAAGCGCTCGTACCTGACGACGACCGTCGGACGCGCGCTCTTCAACGACATCCTTCCCCCGGGGATGCCGTACTACAACTACGAGCTCGACAAGAAGAGCATCCAGGACCTGATCAGCGATTGCCATCGCCTGCTCGGTCGCGACGCGACGCTCAAGCTGCTCGACGACCTCAAGGACCTCGGCTTCAAGGCGGCGACCCGCGCTGGCCTCTCCTTCGGCAAGGAAGACATCCGCATTCCCGACACGAAGCCGCGCATCCTCGGCGACACCCAGAAGGAAATCGACAAGGTCGAGAAGGCCTTCCAGAAGGGGGTCATCACCGAGGGCGAACGCTACCTCAAGATCGTCGACCTCTGGACGCATGCTCGTGAGAAGGTCGGAGAGGACCTGATGAAGGTGCTCCAGGACGACTTCAGCGAGGAGACGGGCTACGTCAACCCGATCTACTGCATGGTCACGTCGGGCGCGCGTGGTTCGATCGACCAGGTGCGTCAGCTCGGCGGGATGCGCGGTCTGATGGCCAAGCCGTCGGGCAAGATCATCGAGACGCCGATCAAGGCCAACTTCCGCGAAGGCCTGAAGGTGCTCGAGTACTTCTCGTCGACGCACGGCGCGCGCAAGGGTCTCGCCGACACGGCGCTCAAGACCGCCGACGCCGGCTACCTGACGCGCAAGCTGACGGACGTCGCGCAGAACGTCGTGATCACGACCGAGGACTGCGGCACGCCGAACGGTGTGTACAAGGCGATCGTCTACAAGGGCGACCGCGTCGCGGTCACCCTCGCGAAGGCGATCCGTGGTCGTGTCGCGCGCGACACGATCCGCGACATCGTCAACGACGAGGTGATGGTCAGCGAGAACGAGGTCATCACCGAGGACATCGCGCTGCGCATCGAGGCGCTCGGCTACGAGAAGCTCCGCGTGCGCAGCCCGCTGACGTGCGAAGCGTCGCTTGGTGTCTGCGCCCGCTGCTACGGCATGGACCTCGCCCGCGGCTCGATCGCGGAGCGCGGTCTCGCCGTCGGCATCATCGCCGCGCAGTCGATCGGCGAGCCGGGCACCCAGCTCACGATGCGTACGTTCCACATCGGTGGTACGGCGTCGCGCTCCGTCGAAGAATCGGAGCGCAAGTCGAAGCGCGAAGGCCGCATCGTCTTCACGAACCTCAAGGTCGTGACGAACAAGGAAGACCAGACCGTCGTGCTCAACCGCAACGGCGAGGTTTGCCTCTTCGATGCGCGCGATCGCGAAATCGACCGCTACACGATCCCGCTCGGCGCCGAGATGCGCGTGAAGGACGGGCAGACGGTCACGGTGGGGCAGGTCCTCTGCAAGTGGGACCCGCACAACGTGCCGATCCTCTCCGAGTTCGCGGGCAAGATCCGCTACGAGGACCTGATCGAGGGCAAGACGCTCAAGACGGAGCGCGATGCGCGCAAGGGCGCCGTCCGCAAGCAGGTCATCGAGCACAAGGGCGACCTGCACCCGCAGATCGTGCTCGAGGACAAGAACGGCGCGCCGCTCGCGCTGTACCCGATCCCTGAGCGTGCCTACATCGAGGTCGAAGAAGGCGCGATGATCGGCCCGGGCGAACTCCTCGCGAAGACCGCCCGCGAAGCGGCGGGTACGCAGGACATCACGGGTGGTCTGCCGCGCGTCACCGAGCTCTTCGAAGCCCGGCGTCCGAAGGACCCGTCCGTCATGTCCGAGATCGACGGCGTCGTCGAGCTCGGCGAGAAGAAGCGCGGCAAGCGCACGATCATCGTGCGCGCGGTCGGCTCGAAGGGCGAGGTCATCGAAGAACAGCAGCACGCCGTGCCGCAAGGCAAGCACCTGCGCGTCCACAAGGGCGACGAAGTGCGCGCCGGCGAGCCGCTGGTCGACGGACCGCTCGATCCGCACGACATCCTCCGCATCCGCGGCGAGGAAGAAGTGCTCGGTTATCTCTTGCGCGAGGTGCAGAACGTCTACCGCAGCCAGTCGGTGACGATCGACGACAAGCACATCGAGACGATCCTCGCGCAGATGATGCGCAAGGTGCAGGTCGTCGATCCGGGCGACAGCGAGTTCCTGCCGGGCGCCGTGGTCGACAAGTTCCGCTTCCGCCGCGAGAACGACCAGCTGCGCAAGGACAAGAAGAAGCCCGCGAACGGGCAGACGCTGCTCCTCGGCATCACGAAGGCCTCGCTCAGCTCCGAGTCGTTCATCTCGGCCGCGAGCTTCCAGGAGACGACCAAGGTCCTGACCGAGGCGGCGCTCGCCGGCCGGCGCGACTACCTGATCGGCCTCAAGGAGAACGTGATCCTCGGGCACATGGTCCCGACGGGCACGGGCTTCCGCGACCACTACCGGACGCGCGTGAAGAAGAACATCGACTTCGGCGAGATCAGCTCGAACGTCGGCTTCGCGCCGAGCGGTCTCGACGCGGAGATGGAGGCGCTCCTCTCGGGCGGGCTGACGCTCGGCCGCAGCGAGGGACGCACGCTCGCCGCGACGGGTTCCGACGGCCTGGAACTCCTGGGCTCCAAGCCCACGGGCTCGGTCGTCACCGCCGAGGCTGCCGCGGAGGACGACGACGAGGACCTCGACGCCGAGCGCCCGACGGGCCCGTCCAACCGGCCCGGCCGCCTTGCGGGCCGGCCGGAGCCGGGTCCGGATTGGAGTGGGAGTTCCGGCTCCGTCCCGACCTCGAGTGCCGCGTCGAACGGCCGGCCCCCCCCGTCCCGTCGGTGCGCTTCGAACACCCACGCTTCCCGGTGCTTGACCGCGACGCCCGCCGCCGTAGAATCCTTGCCCCTTCGCCCGACGGGCCCCGTTCCAGGGTTCGCCGCGCGATGGTCATTCAGGACTCCTCATGCCGACGATCAATCAACTGGTCCGCAAGGGCCGCCAGAAGGTCAAGAACCGCTCGAAGTCGCCCGTGCTGGACAAGTGTCCGCAGAAGCGCGGCGTCTGCCTCGTGGTGAAGACCCAAACGCCGAAGAAGCCGAACTCGGCGCTGCGCAAGGTCGCGCGCGTTCGCTTGTCGAACGGCAAGGAGATCACCGCCTACATCCCGGGCGAAGGCCACAACCTGCAAGAGCACTCGGTGGTGCTCGTCCGCGGCGGTCGCGTGCGCGACCTCCCCGGTGTGCGCTACCACATCATCCGCGGCACGCTCGACGCGACGGGCGTCGATGCGCGCACGATGGGCCGCTCCAAGTACGGCGCGAAGCGCCCGAAGAAGTGAGCTGAGGCCCCGACGCCGAACACGACCGACGAGACGAGGAACGACGAACGATGCCGCGCAATTACAAGTCGACCGCCGTGCTGATCCAGCCGGACCCGAAGTACGGTTCCATGCTGGCGGCCAAGATCATCAACAAGATCATGTGGAGCGGGAAGAAGTCGACCGCCCAAGCGATCTTCTACGAGGCCATCGACATGGCCCACAAGAAGCTCCCCGACGTGCAGGATCCGGTCGAGATCTTCACCAAGGCGATCGACAACGTGCGCCCGATGGTCGAAGTGCGCAGCAAGCGCGTCGGCGGCGCCAACTACCAGGTCCCGCGTGAAGTGCGGCGCAACCGCCAGCAGTCGCTCGCGATCCGCTGGCTGATCGACAACGCCCGCAAGAAAAAGGGCAAGCCGATGTCGAAGCGCCTCGCGGAGGAAATCGCGGACGCCTTCAACGGCACCGGCGCGTCGGTCCAGTGGAAGGAACAGGTCCACAAGATGGCCGAGGCCAACAAGGCCTACGCGCACTACGCCAACTGAGCCCGACACGAGGCTCGTGAAACGACGCGCGGCGAGGAACCACCTCGCCGCGCGTGTTTCTGTTTTCGGCGGCAGGCGTAGCGCGCAAATCGGTCTAATCGCGAGCCCGCGGTGCAGTACGATGCGGCACCGCGCATGAGCGACGATCCCCGACCGCGGCCGCGCCTCGACGTGCTCATCGTGCGTGATCCGCGGGAGTCGACGAAGAAGTGCTCGCTCACGCCGTTGCGCGGCATGGAGGGAGTGCGGTTCGCGACGTACGCGCACGATCGGCGCGTCGCGGCGGGAAGGCGCCTCTTGCTCCACACGGAGGGGGAGCTGATCTCGCCTCGGGACGCAGGCCTCCCGCTCCTGCTCGTCGACTGTTGCTGGCGGCGCGTGCCCACGCTCCTGCGCACGGTCGACGGCGAGTTCGTCCGCCGCCGGCTGCCGCCGCTCGCCACCGCGTATCCGCGGACGAGCGACCTCGTGCCCGATCCCGAACAAGGCCTCGCCTCGATCGAGGCGCTCTACGCCGCGCTCGCTTTGCTCGGCGATCCGCGGCCCGAGCTGCTCGCGCACTACCGCTGGCGCGAGGAGTTCCTCCGCGCGAACCCGGCGCTCGCCGTGGACGCGCGCGGCGCATGACGAGCGCGCCCGCGCGTCAGCCGGCGGACTCGCTCGCGGCGCGGCAGTCGCGGCACTCGCGCGCGTAGGGGAGCAGCGCGAGCCGCTCGCGCGCGATGGGCCGACCGCATTCGACACACTGGCCAAAGCGCCCGTCGGTCAAGCGCTCGAGGGCTTCGTTCACCGCGTAGCCGAGCTCATCCTGCGTCGCGAGCGCTTCGAGCTCGGCGTCGAGCGACGTCTCCTCGATCGACTCATCGACGGGCTGGAACCGCGCTCCGCCCGAAGGCTCGAGAGCGTCGCGCTCGATCCGTCCGACCTCGCGCTGGAGCGCCGCGCGGAGTTCGAGCAGCTTCCGTTCGAAGTCCTGGAGTTCGCGGGGCGTGAGAGCTTGGACCTGCGCGTTGCGTCGCATGGGAGCCTCCGGCCACGATCGTAGGCGTCCGCGCGCCCGGCCCTACCCGCACCTGAGAGGGGCTCGGGCCGGGCGAAGTGCGCAGCTCCGGCCCGTCCTCGGTGGGCGCGGTCGCGAGCGTGCGCGCGGCTCGAAGGCCGGCCCTCGAACGCGAGAGGGGGCGCGCTCTCGCGCCGCTCCGGGTGCTACTCTCCCGCGCGTGGACGTCTCGCGCCTGCGCAACCTCGGCATCGTCGCGCACATCGACGCCGGCAAGACCACGGTCTCGGAGCGCATCCTGTTCGACTGTGGAGTCGAGCATCGGATGGGCAACGTCGACGAGGGCACGACGGTCCTCGATTGGATGCAGGAGGAGCGCGAGCGCGGCATCACGATCACCGCTGCAGCGACGACCGTTCCTTGGCGCGATCATCGGATCAACCTGATCGACACGCCCGGTCACGTCGACTTCACGATCGAGGTCGAGCGGAGCCTTCGCGTCCTCGACGGCGCCGTGCTCGTCGTCGACGCGGTCATGGGCGTGCAGGCGCAGTCGGAGACCGTCTGGCGCCAGATGCAGCGCCACCACGTGCCCTGCCTCGCCTTCGTCAACAAGCTCGATCGTCCGGGCGCGGACTACCTGCGCGCGGTCGGGGACCTCACGAAGAAGCTCGGCGCGCGCGCGGTGCCCGCGCAATACCCGCTCTGGCGCGAAGGGAAGCTGACGGGCATCGTCGACCTCCTGACGCGTCGCACGTGGATCTTCGCCGCGGAGGGAAACCAGGCGATCGACACGGCGCTCGACATCCCGCCCGAGGCCGCCGACGAGGTCGGCGTGCTGCGGTCGGAGCTCGTCGACGAGCTCGCCGACGGCGACGACGACGTCCTCGGCGCCGTGCTCGACCGGCGCGAGCCCGAGCTCGGGGCGTTGAAGCGCGCGCTGCGCCGGCGCGTGGTGGCGGGGACGCTCGTGCCGGTCTACTGCGGGATCGCGCTCCGCAACCAGGGGCTCCAGCCCTTGCTCGATGCCGTCGTCGACTTCCTGCCGTCGCCGCTCGACCTGCCGCCCGTCCGCGGGCTCGACCCGCGCACGCACGAGCCCTGCGACCGCAAGCCGAGCATCGAGGAGCCCGTCGCCGCGCTCGCGTTCAAGCTGCAGACGCAAACGCATGGCGAGCTCGTGTTCGCCCGGATCTACTCGGGCCGGCTCCTGAGCGGCGCGCAGCTTTGGAACCCGCGCACGCAGAAGCCCGAGCGCGTCGGGCGCTTGCTCCGCATGCACGCGAACCACGGGGAGGCTCTCGAGTGCGCCGGCCCGGGCGAGATCGTGGCGCTCTCGGGCCTGAAGCACACGTCGACGGGCGACACCCTCTGCGACCGGGAGTCGCCGATCGTGCTCGAGGCGCTCGAGTTCCCCGAGCCCGTGATCTCGCTCGTCGTCGAGCCCACGACCGCGACCGAGCGCGACAAGCTCCGGCT
Source organism: Planctomycetota bacterium (assembly GCA_016714045.1). GTDB lineage: Bacteria > Planctomycetota > UBA1135 > UBA1135 > JADJNY01. Next base: position 80,866 of record JADJNY010000011.1, read on the forward strand.
CGCGCTCGGCCGGCTCGCGCACGAGGATCCGAGCTTCCATGCACAGGAACAGGCCGACACCGGGCAGTGGACGATCTCGGGGATGGGGGAGTTGCACCTCGAGGTCGTTCGGCACCGCCTGGAGAGCGAGTTCCACGTCGAGGTCCGCGTCGGCACCCCGCGGGTCGCCTACCCGGGAGGCCGTCACCCGGGCGGCACGCGGCCGGAGCCGCGTCGAGCGCCAGATCGGCGGGAAGGACGTGTTCGGTGAGGTCGAAGTCGAGCTTCGACCGGACCCGACGCTCGCCGCGCCGGTCGTCGCCTGGGCTCCCGGGGTCGTGCTCCCCGCCGCGTTCCACAAGCCGATCGAGACGACCCCTCGCACTCGAGGCGCACGTCGGTCCGCGCTTTGGCTTCCCGCTCGGCCAGGTCCGGATCGTCGTCACCGGCGGCGCGAGCGACCCGCGCCGAGACGCCGAGATGGGCTTCGCGCAGGCCGCGAGCCAGGCGCTGCGCGAAGCGCTCGCCGCGGCGGAGGTGATGGTCCTCGAGCCCCTCATGCGCTTCGAGATCGAGTCACCGGCCGAGTTCTCGAGTGGGATCCTCGCGGACCTCGGCGCCCGGAAAGCGGAGGTGCGCGAGGTGACCGCGGAGGGAACGCTGCGCTCGATCCAAGGGACGGTCCCGCTCTCGCAGATGTTCGGGTACTCGACCGCCGTGCGCTCGTTGTCTCAGGGACGGGCGAGCTACTCGATGTCTCCGGCGGGGTTGCGGCCCGTTTCCGAGGCCGAACTCGCGGCGCGCGGACTGGTCTGGAGCTGAGCTTCGGAGGTCGGACTCGAGGCGTCCAGTCGGAGGAGCGCGAGGACTTCGCTCGAGACTCGCGTCTTCTCCGTTGACGCGCGGGAACGCGGAGGGTATCGTCCTCCCCCCTAACACTCTCCGGGCCCCGAACCGGCCGCATGCGGCCTGCGCCAGGGATCACCCGGAGGGCGAAAGCACTACGACCTCACCCGGACCGCTACCGCAACGCGCACGAGCCCATGAAGGACAAGATCCAGATCCGAATGGAGGCCTACGACCACGAGGCGCTCGATCAGTCCTGCCTCGAGATCGTCGAAACCGCCAAGCGGACGGGTGCCCGCGTCGCCGGTCCGATTCCGCTGCCCACGCGCATCGAGCGCTACACGGTGCTGCGGTCCCCGTTCATCGACAAGAAGTCGCGCGAGCAGTTCGAGATCCGCACGCACAAGCGACTGATCTACATCAGCGAGCCGACGTCGCAGACGGTGGACTCTCTCTCCAGTCTCAACATGCCTGCGGGCGTGGACATCCGCATCAAGGCCTGACGGCCGAGAGCGTGCCCTCGTCGCTGCGACGAGGAGCGCGTCGGAGGGGCCGAGTGTCCCGACACACGATCCGCAGCTCTTTACGACTTCAACGTTTCTGCCCTGCTCAGCGCGCCCGAGTGGCCGCGACTCCAGGGCCCGTCGCACCCGGCGCTTCGCGCGCTGGATGCGCCGCCGCGTGGCCAGGCGTTGGTCCGCTCCGCCGTGGAGTGGAACCTGGTCGAACCGGCGAATCACGCGAGTTCGAGGAATCATGACGCTGATCCTAGGACGAAAGCTCGGGATGACTCAGCTCTTCGCTGAGGATGGCACCGTCACGGGAGTGACGGTCGTCGCGGCCGGTCCGTGTGTTGTCACGCAAGTGCGCACGAAGGACAAGGAGGGCTACGACGCAATCCAGCTCGGCTTCGAAGACGTCCCCGACAAGCGCTGCGCCAAGCCGCAGCTCGGCGCGTTCCGCAAGGTGAACGTCGCGCCGAAGCGCTTCCTGCGCGAAGAGCGGCTCCAGGCTCCGGCCGCCGTGAAGGTGGGGGATCTCCTCCGCTGCGACGTGTTCAAGGTCGGCCAGAAGGTGGACGTCGTCGGCACGATGAAGGGCCGCGGCTACGCCGGCACGATCAAGCGCCACAACTTCCAGCGCGGACCCGAAACGCACGGTTGCATGAACGTGCGCGACCCCGGCTCGCTGGCCAGCAAGCGCATCGGCAAGGTCGTGAAGGGCAAGCGCCTCGGCGGCCACTACGGTGCGTCGCGCGAGACCTCCAAGAACCTCACGGTCGTGCGCATCGACCTCGAGCGCAACCTGCTCTTCCTGAAGGGCTCGGTCGCGGGACCCAACGACGGGTTCGGTCCGGTCCAGTCGGCCCGCACTCCGCCGCAGAAGAAGGCCCCGCCGCAGCAGCCGAAGGCTGCCGCTGGCGCGAAGGGCGCGGCTCCGGCCAAGCAGGAGAAAAAGAAGTAGTCCGCCATGAAGGTCCAGAGCTACTCGGCCGGCAAGCTCGGCCAGATCGAGTTCGACGCTAAGCCCTTCGGCGAGAAGGTCTTCTACCGCACGCTGAAGGACGCGGTGGTCATGTACCAGGCGAACAAGCGCCAGGGCACGGCCAAGGTCAAGACGCGCAGCGAGGTCCACGGCTCCGGCAAGAAGACGTGGTCGCAGAAGCACACCGGCCAAGCGCGCGCGGGCGACAAGAAGTCGCCGCTGTGACGCAAGGGCGGCACGATCTTCGGTCCGCACCCGCGCGACTTCTCGTACCACGCGCCGGCCAAGCAGCGCCGCGTCGCGCTGCGTTCCGCGATCGCGGGCAAGCTCATCGACAACGAGGTCGTGATCGCGGAGTTCCCGCGCTACTCGACGCCGTCGGCGAAGAGCGCGCGCGGCCTGCTCCAGTCGCTCGGCGCGCCCCGCAAGGCGCTCTTCGTGCTGGGGGAACGCAACGAGATCCTGTGGAAGTCGCTCCGCAACTTCCCCGGCATCCAGCTGCGCACGGCGGCCGAGCTCAACGCGCTCGACGTCATCAACGGCGGCATCATCGTGGCCGAGAAGTCGGCCATGGACGCGCTCCAGAAGCGCGTCGGCGTCCAGGAGGTGTCCGCGTGAGCACGATGGATCGTCTCTACAAGCTCGTGTCGCAGCCCATCATCACCGAGAAGGGCTCGGGCGACACGGCGAAGCGCAATGCCTTCCACTTCCGCGTGCCGATCGATGCCAACAAGATCGAGATCCGCACCGCGGTGGAGAAGGTCTTCAACGTCAAGGTGAAGAAGGTCAACACGCTTCGCGCGGCCACGAAGGTGCGTCGCCGCGGCTACAGCGTGGGCACCACGCCGGCCTGGAAGCGGGCGATGGTCGTGCTCGAAGAGGGCAACGTCATCGACGTCCTGTGAAGCTCCGGAGCTGAACGAACATGGGCATCAAGCTGTATCGACCGACGTCTCCGGGCCGCCGCCAAGGCAGCGTGCTGGACTACGCCGAGATCACGCGCGAAACGCCGGAGAAGAGTCTTCTCGAGGCGTACCGCAAGAGCGGTGGGCGCAACAACAACGGCCACATCACCCGCCGCCACCGCGGCCGTGGCAACAAGAAGATGTACCGCCGGATCGACTTCCGGCGCGACAAGGACGGCGTTCCGGCCAAGGTCTTCTCGATCGAGTACGACCCGAACCGCTCCGCGAACATCGCCCTCCTGCACTACGCTGACGGCGAGAAGCGCTACATCCTGGCGCCGCTCGACCTCAAGGTGGGGCAGACGCTGTTGTCCGGCGCGACCGCGGAGCCGTTGCCCGGCAACTCGCTTCCGCTCGCGAACATCCCCGTCGGCCTCGAGATCCACAACGTCGAGCTCCGGCTCGGTCGCGGTGGACAGCTCTGCCGTACGGCCGGCGGATCGGCGCAGCTCCAGGCGAAGGAGGGCGAGTACGCGATCGTGATGCTGCCCTCGGCCGAGCTGCGCAAGATCAACCTGATGTGCCGCGCGACGATCGGCCGCATCGGCAACCTCGACTGGCAGAACGTCAGCTACGGCAAGGCCGGCCGCAAGCGCCACCTGGGCATCCGTCCCTCGGTGCGCGGCACGGCGCAGAACCCCGTCGACCACCCGATGGGTGGTGGTGAAGGCCGCACCGCTGGCGGTCGTCACCCGTGCTCGCCCTCGGGCGTGCTGTCGAAGGGTGGCAAGACCCGCAAACCGAATCACATCACCGACAAGTTCATCCTGCGCCGCAGGAAGAAGGGATCGCACTGATCCATGGGACGTAGCGTCAAGAAGGGTCCCTTCATCGACGAGCACCTGTGGAAGAAGGTGCAGGCGGAGATCTCGAAGGGCACGAAGAACCCGATCAAGACGTGGTCGCGCCGTAGCACGATCACGCCCGAAATGATCGGTCACACGTTCATGGTCCACAACGGCAAGTCGCACACGAAGGTGTTCGTCACCGAGGACATGGTCGGTCACAAGCTCGGCGAGTTCTCGCCGACCCGCGTCTTCCGCGGCCACACGAACAAGAAGGAAGAGACGAAGCCGGGTGAAGGAGGTGCCGCATGACCGCGACCACTGAATTCGTCGCTCGTCACCGCTTCGCGCGCATCACGGCGCGCAAGGCGCGCCGCATCGCGGATCTGATCCGTGGCCGCAGCGTGAACGAAGCCCTCGAGTTGCTCGAGTTCGCCCCGCAGCGCGGCGCGTCCTTCTACCTGAAGGTCGTGCGCTCGGCCGTCGCGAACGCCAGCCTCGATGAGAACGTCAACATCAACCGGCTCGTCATCAGCGAGTGCCGCGCCGACGACGGTCCGCTCGCGCAGGGCCGCCTCCGGTTTCGACCGGGCCCGCAGGGCCGTGCGATGCCGTTCCAGAAGCGACTCTCGCATCTGACGGTCAAGGTGCGCGAGCTCGAGGAGGTCGACGAGGCCCCGACGGCGAACGAGAAGCGCGGCAAGGCCGCGAAGAAGGCCTGATCCATGGGACAAAAGATCCACCCGACGGGCTTCCGTCTCGCGACGATCGAGCCCTGGCGCTCGCGCTGGTACGCCAACAAGAAGGACTTCGGCAAGTTCCTGCTGCAGGACAAGAAGATCCGCGACCACATCTCCAAGGAGTTCGGTTCGGCGGGCATCCCCCGCATCGAGATCGAGCGCACCTCGGAAGCGGTCAACGTGATCATCTACACGGCCCGTCCCGGCGTCCTCGTCGGTCGCAAGGGCGTGCGCGTCGACGAGCTCAAGAAGGAGCTCGAGAAGATCGCGGGCATGACCTGCCACCTGACGCTGCACGAAGTGAAGCGTCCGGAGCTCGAGTCCAAGCTCGTCGCCGAAGTGATCGCCGAAGCGCTCGAGAAGCGCATGGCGTTCCGTCGCGCGATCAAGCGCGCGATCCAGACGACGATGCAGGCGGGAGCCAAGGGCATCAAGGTCGAGCTCAACGGTCGTCTCGGCGGCGCCGAGATGGCGCGCCAGGCGAAGGAGCGCGAAGGCCGCGTGCCGCTCTCCACTCTGCAGGCGCACGTCGACTACGGCACGGCGCTCGCGAAGACCACCTATGGCGTCCTCGGCGTCAAGGTCTGGATCTACAAGGGCGAGATCGAGCCGGGCAAGCTGATCGACTTCAAGGCCAGCCTGGGCGCCGGTCCCGGTCGGTCGGAACGTCCGCGTGGCCCGCGTGGCCCGCGTGGTCCCGGCGGCCCCGGTGGCGGTGGTCACGGCGGTTCGTACGGTGGCTCCGGTTCCGGTGGGGGCGCGAGCGCTCCTGCTTCCGCGCCCGCCAAGCCCGAAGGAGGTGCGTGATGTCCCTCATGCCCAAGCGGACGAAGTTCCGCAAGGTGATGCGTGGCCGTCTCAAGGGCCGGGCGACCCGCGGCAACCGCGTGTCGTTCGGTGACTGGGGACTGCAGTCGATGGACTACGCCTGGCTCCCCGGTCGAGTGATCGAAGCGGGGCGCGTGGCCGCGAGCCGCGCGACGGGTGGCACCGCCCGCGTGTGGATCCGCGTCTTCCCGCACAAGCCCGTCTCGTCAAAGCCGGCCGAGGTGCGAATGGGCACCGGCAAGGGCGAAGTCGAGTACTGGGCGGCCGAGATCAAGCCGGGCACGATCCTCTACGAGCTCGGCGGCGTCCCCGAGGAGAAGGCCAAGGCCATCTTCAAGAAGGTCGCGCACAAGATGCCCATCAAGGTCAAGCTCGTGCGTCGCACGCCGAGCACCTGAGCCGCCACGGAGACCCGCCCATGAAGACCGACGAGATCCGTAGCAAGACGAATCACGAACTCGGGATCGAGCTCCAGAAAATGAAGAAGGAGCTCTTCGATCTGCGCTTCAAGTCCGCCACGCAGTCCCTGCAGAACGGCTCGCGCATTCGCGTCCTGCGCCGCCTGATCGCGCGCCTGAACACCATCCTCAACGAACGCGCGCTCGGCGTCCGCGGCCAAGAGGCGCGCTGAGGAGCTGGAAGACCATGAACGACACCCGCAACAGCCGACGCACGATCGAAGGCATCGTGACCAGCGACAAGATGGAGAAGACCATCACCGTCGAGGTCGTGCGCACCTACAGGCACCCCAAGTACCTCAAGTACATGCGGGTGAACAAGAAGTTCCATGCCCACGACGAGAAGGGCGAAGCGCGCATCGGTGATCGAGTCGAGCTCATGGCCTGCCGGCCGATGAGCAAGCTCAAGCGCTGGCGCCTCGTCCGCGTGGTGGAGCGTGGGGTCGTGACCGCCGAGCTCGGCGTCGACGCAGCGCTCGAGGGCGCGCTGGGCGTCAAGAAGAAGGACGGTGCCGCATGATCCAGATGCAGACGTGGCTCGACGTCGCCGACAACACGGGCGCGAAGCTCTGCCAGTGCATCAAGGTGCTCGGCGGCACGCACCGCCGGTACGCGAGCCTCGGTGACGTCGTCGTCGTCTCGGTCAAGAAGGCCCTGCCGACGAGCGAGTTCAAGGAAGGCGCGGTGGCGAAGGGCGTGATCGTGCGGGTGAAGAAGAACACGCGGCGGCCGGACGGCTCCTACGTGCGCTTCGACCAGAACGCGATCGTCTTCATCGACGCGGACAACAATCCGAAGGGCACTCGCATCTTCGGCGCGGTTGCGCGCGAGCTGCGAGACCGCAACTTCATGAAGATCATCTCGCTGGCCCAAGAGGTCGTCTGAGCCCATCGGAGCTCACACCATGAAGATCAAGAAGGGTGACAAGGTCGTCGTCATCGCTGGCAACGACAAGGGCAAGGAGGGCGAGGTTCGGACCGTCCTCAACGCCGAGAACCGCGTCGTCGTCGAGGGCATCAACCTGCGCTGGAAGCACAAGAAGCCCAGCCAGCAGAACCCCAAGGGCGACCGCAGCCAGATCGAGTGCTCGATCCACGCGAGCAACGTGATGTTGCTCGATCCCAACACCGGCAAGCCGACCCGCAAGCGGGTCGCGGCCACCAAGGCCAAGGCCAAGAAGTGAGCTCGCCACCAAGCCGGCGAGACGGAGAACCATGGCACGCCTCAAAGAGAAGTACGTCAAGGAAGTCAGCCCGCGACTGAAGCAGAAGTTCGGCATCGAAAACGATCATGCCGTCCCGCGTCTGCTGAAGATCGTCGTCAACATGGGCGTCGGCTCCGCGGTCGAGAACAAGGGCCGCGTCGAAGTGGCTGCGCGCGACCTCGCTACGATCTCGGGCCAGAAGCCCGTCATCCGCAAGTCGAAGAAGGCCATCTCGGGCTTCAAGCTGCGCGAAGACATGCCGATCGGCTGCTCGGTGACCCTGCGCCGCGAGCGCATGTGGGAATTCGCCGACCGCCTGATCACCATCGTCCTCCCGCGTATCCGCGACTTCCGCGGCGTGAAGGACAAGCTGGACGGCCGCGGCAACTACACCATGGGGCTCTCCGAGCAGTCGGTGTTCCCCGAGATCGAGTTCGACAAGATCGAGTTCCCGCAGGGCATGGACATCACCTTCGTGACCAGCGCGGGCACCGACGAACGCGGCCACGCGCTCCTCAAGGAGCTCGGGATGCCGTTCGCCGTGCGCGAGACCACGCAGAAGGGCAAGAAGAGCTGAGCCATGGCCAAGCTGACCTGGATCATCAAGTCGCAACGCAAGCCGAAGTTCCCCACGCGGGCGTACACGCGCTGCACGATGTGTGGCCGCCAGCGTGCGGTCTATCGCACGTTCAAGATCTGCCGCATTTGCCTGCGGGAGCTCGCCCACAAGGGTGAGATCCCCGGGATGCGCAAGGCCTCGTGGTGATACGGAGGACGACGCCATGATGACCGATCCGATCGCCGACCTGTGCACGCGCATCCGCAACGCGAATGCGATCAAGAAGACGACCCTCAGCATGCCTGCCTCGACCGTGAAGGTCGGTGTGGCGCAGATCCTCAAGGAGGAAGGGTTCATCGCCGACTACGCCGTCCAGCCGGGCCAGCCCACGAGCACGCTCGTGATCACGCTGAAGTTCGGCGACGAAGGCGAGGCCGTGATCCGCACGATCAACCGCGTCAGCAAGCCTGGCCGTCGTATCTACGTCGGCTCGGGCGAGCTCCCGCCGGTGCTCCGCGGCATGGGCATTCGCGTCCTTTCCACGAACAAGGGCATCGTGTCCGACCGGACCGCACGAGCACAAAGGCTCGGCGGCGAGGTCCTGTGCGAGGTGTTCTGATCCATGTCCCGCATCGGCAAGAAACCCGTCGACATCCCGACCGGCGTCACGGTCAAGAACGCCACGGGCCAGGTCACCGTGAAGGGCCCCAAGGGCGAGCTGTCCATCAAGCTCCGCCCGGAAGTCGACGTGCAGATCGACGGCAACAAGGCCACGGTCTCCGTCAAGGGCAACGCGGCGCAGCGTGAAGTGCGTGCGTACCACGGCATGACCCGCGCGCTGCTCAGCAACATGGTCACCGGAGTGACCAAGGGCTACGAGAGGCGTCTCGAGATCCAGGGCGTCGGTTGGAACGCGGCGGCGCAGGGGCAGAAGCTCGTGCTCAACGTCGGGTACAACAAGCCCGTGACGCTCGAGATGCCGAAAGGCCTCGTCGTCTCCACGCCCCAGCCGACGCAGATCATCTTGATCAGCGCGGACAAGCAGATGGTCGGTCACATGGCGGCCACGATCCGCAAGTGCCGCCCGCCCGAGCCCTACAAGGGCAAGGGCATCCGCTTCGAGGGCGAAGTGGTCAAGCGCAAGGCCGGCAAGAGCTTCGGTAGCTGAGGTAGATCGTCATGAACGAAGCACTGGGCAAGAACCTTCGCCGCGAGCGCCGTGCGCTCCGCGTGCGCTCCAAGCTGCGCCGTACCGGGGATGCGCCCCGCCTGAGCGTTTCGCGCTCGGTCAAGCACATCCAGGCGCAGATCATCGACGATGCGAGCGGTCGGACCCTCGCGCACGTCAGCACGACCGCGAAGTCGCTCGCCGGCGACCTCAAGGGCAAGAAGAAGACGGAGCGCGCCGCGTTCGTCGGTTCCGAGCTCGCCAAGCGAGCGAAGGCCGCGGGCGTCGAGCGGGTCGTCTTCGACCGCGGTGCCGCGCGGTATCACGGACGCATCAAGGCCTTGGCCGAAGCCGCCCGCGCGGGCGGCCTCAAGTTCTGAGCGAGAGGACGAAAGCACAACCATGGCCATGAAAGGCATGCGCTACATCGACGGCGTCGAGGCCCAGGACATCCAGGGCATCACGGAGACGCTCGTCAAGGTCAACCGTTCGGCTGCGGTCGTGAAGGGCGGTCGGCGATTCTCCTTCGCCGCGCTCTCCGTCAGCGGCAACAAGGCCGGCGTCGTCGGCTACGGCTTCGGGAAGTCGCGCCAGGTTCCGGGCGCGATCGAGAAGGCCGCTCGCGACGGTCGCAAGCACCTGATGCGCGTCCCTCTGACCTCGTCGGGAACGATCCCGCACACGGTCGAGGGGTTCTTCAGCGCCTCGAAGGTGCGCCTGCTCCCCGCTTCGCCGGGTACGGGCATCATCGCGTGCCCCTCGGTTCGCGCGGTTTGCGAACAGGCGGGCATCAAGGACATCCTCACCAAGGCCTACGGTTCTCCGAACCCGGTCAACCTCGTCAAGGCCACCTTGGCCGCGCTCGCCGAGCTCCGCACGCCCGAGCGTGTCGCCGAACTCCGCGGCGTGAAGCTCTGAGAGCACGAAGGATCCCATGGACCTCCGCACCGTCACACAGAAGGGCATCAAGTACCCCGACCGCAAGCGCGTCGGCCGTGGCCCTGGCTCCGGACTCGGCAAGACCGCCGCGCGCGGTCACAAGGGTTGGGGCCAGCGCTCGGGCACGAGCCGCCGTCCCGGCTACGAGGGCGGTCAGATGCCGATCTACCGCCGCGTGCCGAAGCGCGGCTTCACGAACGCGCGCTTCCGTACGCAGTACACGATCGTGAACGTCGACCTCCTCGACTCGTTTGCCGACGGCGCGACCGTCGACCTCGAGTCGATCCTGGCGAAGGGCCTCACGAGCAAGGTCTCGAACCTGCTCAAGGTCCTCGGCGACGGCGAGCTCAAGAAGAAGCTCACCGTCCGCGCCCAGAAGTTCAGCAAGACCGCCGCCGAGAAGATCCAGAAGGCGGGAGGCAGCGTCGTGCTGCTTGAAGAGTCCGGCCGCGAAACCGCGGCGAACCCTTCCTGAGGAACAGGCGGAGGCCCCCGTGAACAACTTCCTGCAGCTCTTCCGGATCCCGGAGACCAAGAACCGGATCCTCCTCACGCTGGGGCTGCTCATGATCGAGCGTCTGGGTTTCCAGATCCCCATCCCGGGGATGGACCCGACCTTCCTCAACTCGCAGCGCGACTCGGGGGCGCTGTTCGGGTTGATGAGCGCCTTCTCCGGAGGGCAGCTCGGTCAAGCGACGATCTTCTCGCTGGGCATCATGCCCTACATCTCCGCGTCGATCATCTTCTCCATGCTGACGAAGATCTCGCCGGCGATGGAGGCGGTCGCCAAGGAGGGCGCGGCTGGCCAGAAGAAGATCAATCAGTGGACGCGCCTCGCGTCCGTCCCGATCGCAATGATCCAAGCGATCGTCATCTACGCGACGGTCTTCCTGCCGCACCAGGAGATGATCTCTCCGGACATGCAGCAGAGCCCGCTGCTCCTGGGAGTCGTCGTCGTTCTCTCGATCGTCGCCGGGTCGCTGGTCGTCATGTGGCTCGGCGAGCTGATCACCGAGTTCGGCGTTGGCAACGGGGCCTCGCTGATCATCATGGCGGGCATCATCTCGCGCATCCCGCACGCGCTCTACACGATCTACGAGGATCCCGAGTTCTGGGAGACGCTGCTCTTCCTGGCCGCGATCTGGAGCGTCACGGTGCTCGGGGTCGTCTTCATCCACAAGGGTGCGCGCCGCGTCCCGGTGCAGTACGCGCGCCTGCAGCGCGGGTCGAAGGTCTACGGCGGTCAGCGCCACTTCCTGCCGCTGAAGATCAACATGGCGGGCGTGATGCCCATCGTGTTCGCCTCGGTGATCTTCATCATCCCCGCGATCGTGTTCAACTGGCTCGGCTGGGCGGATCTCAAGACGATCTTCTCGACGCCGACCGGCTTCGTGCACGTGTCGATGTATGTCGCGCTGGTCTTCTTCTTCTGCTTCTTCTGGAACCGCCTGATGTTCCAGCCGCACGAGATCGCCGACAACCTGCGCGAGCACGGCTCGTTCATCCCCGGGATCCGTCCGGGCGCGCGCACGGCCGAGTTCCTGGATCACACGCTGACGCGCATCACACTCGCGGGTGCCGCCTTCCTGTCCGTGATCGCGATCGCTCCGGCCTTCGTGACGCAGAACCAGTCCATGCCGCAGGACATGCGCTACTTCCTCGGCGGCACGTCCGTGCTCATCGTCGTCGGTGTGGCGCTCGAGCTCGTCGATCGGCTCAACGCGCAGCTCGTCATGCGCAACTACGACGGCTTTATGAAGTCGACCGGCACCGGTTGGACGCAGAAGCCCCCGCAGGGAGGCATGCAAGGCTGATGACGCGCGTGCTGATCCTCTTCGGGCCCCCCGGTGCGGGGAAGGGAACCCAGGCGAGCCGACTCTCGGCCGCCCTGGCGCTCCCGCACGTCTCGACGGGGGATCTGTTCCGCGAGAACCGCGCGAAGGGCACGCCGCTCGGCAAGAAGGCCCAGACGTTCATGGACGCCGGGCAACTCGTGCCGGACGACGTGGTGCTCGACATGCTGTTCGATCGCACTTCGAAGTCGGACTGCCGCGAGGGTTACCTTCTCGACGGTTTCCCGCGGACCATCCCGCAGGCGGAGGCGCTGTCGAAGCGACTCGCCGCGACGGACCGGGTTTCGGTGCTGAATCTGATCGTGCCCGACGACGTGCTCTTGGAGCGCATCACGGGGCGCCGTAGCTGCAAGGCGTGTTCGAACGTGCACCACGTGCGCACCGCTCCGCCCAAGGCTCCCGGCCGCTGCGACAAGTGCGGTGGGGAACTCGTCCAGCGCACCGACGACACGACCGAGGTCTTCGGCAAGCGCCTCTCGGTATACCGCCAGCAGACACAGCCCTTGGAGGGTTGGTATGGTCGGGCGGGGAACTTGGTCAACGTCGACGGCAATCGTGCTCCCGACGTGGTCTTCGAGGAGTTGCGCCAGAAGGCCTTCCCCGAACAGCGTGGAGGGAGAGTCTGATGGCCAAGGAAGAACCGATCACCGTCGAGGCGATCGTGACGGAGTCGCTGCCCAACGCGCGGTTCCGAGCTCGTCTCGAGTCGGGGCACGAGATTCTCGCGCACGTCAGCGGCAAGATGCGCATGCACTACATCCGCATCCTGCCCGGAGACAAGATCACGGTCGAGATGTCGCCGTACGACCTCACCAAGGGCCGCATCATCTGCCGCGGTGAGCGGCGCAACAAACAAGGATAGGATCATGAAGGTTCGCTCCAGCGTTCGGCGCATGTGCGCCCACTGCAAGCTCGTCCGCCGGCGCGGCGTGCTGCGGGTGATCTGCACGGAACCGCGCCACAAGCAGCGCCAGGGCTGAGCCCGGGCCCACGAAGACAAGGAACGTTTCCATGCCGCGTGTCATTGGTGTCGACATCCCCCCGAACAAGCGCCTCGAGATTGCGCTTCAGTACATCTATGGCGTTGGAGGTACCACCTCCAAGAAGGCCTGCGCCGCCCTCAAGCTCGATCCGGGCATGAAGTCGCGCGACCTGACGGAAGAGCAACTCGCCATGATCGCGTCGTACCTCCAGAAGGAGTACGCGGTCGAGGGTCAGCTCCGTCGCCAGATCTCCGCGAACATCTCGCGCCTGCGCGAGATCGGCTGCTACCGCGGCATGCGCCATCGTCGCGGACTCCCCGTCCGCGGTCAGCGCACGCGCACGAACGCGCGCACGCGCAAGGGACCGCGCAAGACGGTCGCCGGCAAGAAGTCCGTGAAGGGAATGAAGTAAGCCATGGCCAAGGAAACGACTGCACCCGCCGACAAGGCCGACAAGCCGGCCGAGAAGGGCGCCGCTGGCGCGCCCGCAAAGGCCCCGAAGTCGAAGAAGGGCAAGAAGGTCGACGCGCGCGCGCTTGCGCACGTCAAGGCGACCTTCAACAACACCCTGGTCACGATCACGACCTACGCCGGCGAGGTCATCTCGACGGGTTCGGCGGGCATCGTGGGCTTCAAGGGCACGCGCAAGTCGACGCCGTTCGCCGCGCAGCGCGCTGCCGAGCAGGCCGCGTCGGTCGCGATGCGCTACGGCGTTCGCGAGGTCGAGGTCAAGGTGAAGGGCGCCGGCTCGGGTCGCGAGTCCGCCGTTCGCGCGCTCTCGAACACGGGTCTCAAGGTGCTCACGCTCGAGGACGTGACCCCGCTGCCCCACAACGGCTGCCGTGCGCGCAAGCGTCGCCGCGTTTGATCCCCGGATTCCCTATCAGGTGACGAGTACATGACCCGCATCATCGCCGACAAGTGCAAGCTCTGCCGCCGTGAAGGCATGAAGCTGTTCCTCAAGGGACAGCGCTGCTTTACGGAGAAGTGTGCCCTTTCCCGCCGTGACTATCCGCCCGGCGTCCACGCGCAGAAGCGCGCGAAGCTGACCGAGTACGGGGTCCGCCTCCGCGAAAAGCAGAAGCTCAAGCGCATCTACGGTGTGCACGAAGCCAAGTTCAAGCGCTACTTCCAGGAGGCCGAACGCCTCAAGGGCAACACGGGTGAGAACCTGATGATGTTGCTGGAGCGGCGACTGGACAACGTCGTGCTCGCGAGCGGGTTCGCCCTCTCGCGCAACCATGCGCGCCAGTTGATCAACCACGGACACTTCACCGTGAACGGCCGCAAGGTCGACGTGTGCAGCTTCCAGGTCCGCCCGGGCGACGTCATCACGCCGGCCTCGAAGGAGGCCACGAAGAAGATCGTCAGCGAGGCGATCGAAGTGAACAAGCAGCAGACCGTTCCCGCGTGGATCGAGGTCAAGGCCGACGCGCTCACTTCGCGCATCGTCGCCGTGCCTCGCCGCGAGGACGTGCCGCACCCGATCCAGGAACAGCTGATCATCGAGCTCTGCTCGAAGTAGTCGCATCGAAGCAGTCACGACGCGCAGGCTGAAGAGGAGGTGCGCGGACGAGGAGGAGACCCTCGTTCGCTCACGCTCGAAACGGCCTGCGCGCTCGACGTAGAAACGACCTCCGCAAACGTCTCCATCGGAGAACCAAGACCATGAGGATTCGCTGGCGCAATTTCGAGCTGCCCTCCAAGGTGCAGCCCGACACCGAGACGCTCTCCAACACCTTCGGCCGCTTCGCGATCGAACCGTTTGAGCGCGGCTTCGGTCACACGATCGGCAACGGCCTCCGCCGCGTGCTGCTCTCCTCGATCGAGGGGACCGCCGTGGCCACCGTGAAGATCGAGGGGGCTCAGCACGCGTTCGACACGCTCGAGGGCGTGTACGAAGACGTCACGGACATCATCCTGAACCTGAAGCGCCTGCGCGTGGCGTGGGAAGGTCAGAACCAGATCACCTGCCGCCTCTCGAAGAAGGGCAAGGGCGCCGTCACCGGAGCCGACCTCCAGTGCGAAGGGGATGCTCAGGTAGCCAACCGCGACCTGGTCATCTGCAGCCTCACCGGCGAGCGTCCCTTCCAGTGCGAGATCACGCTCAAGAAAGGGCGTGGGTACATCCCGGCGGAAGAGAATATGAGCGAGACCATGCCGCTGGGTACGATCCCGGTGGACTCGATCTTCTCGCCGGTCCTCCGCGTCCGCTACTCGATCGAGGCGACGCGCGTCGGCAAACTGACGAACTACGATCGCCTCCTGCTCGAGATCTGGACCGACGGGACGATCACGCCCGAGTTGGCGCTCGTCGAGTCGGCCAAGATCTACCGCAAGCACCTGAACCCGTTTGTGCTGTTCAGCTCGAGCCGCGACGAGAGCCCGGTCGTCGAGGACCCCTCGACCTCCGAGTTCAACCGCAAGAACCGCGAGACGAGCGAGCTCCTGAGCATCCTGACGCAGCCGATCGCGGTGCTCGAACTCTCCGTGCGCGCGCGGAACTGCCTGGACGGTGCGAACATCCAGACCCTGCGCGATCTGTGCAGGATGAGCGAAAACGAGGTCATGAACCTCAAGAACCTCGGCAAGACCAGCCTGACCGAGATCAAGAACAAGCTCGCCGAGAAGGGCCTCGCGCTGGGAATGAACGTGAACTGACGTGGCGCGGGCCGCGTTTCGATCGAACAGGAGACTGAAATGAGACACCGGGTAGCAGGCAACAAGCTGGGGCGCACCAGCTCCCACCGCGACGCGATGATGCGCAACATGGCGGTCTCGCTCGTCCTGCACGAGCGCGTCGTGACCACGCCCGCCAAGGCGAAGGTCGTGAAGCCGTTCATGGAGAAGCTGGTCACGATCGCCAAGAAGGGCGACATGATCCGTCGTCGACGCGTGTTCGCGCAGCTGCGCGACAAGGCGGCCACGACCAAGATGTTCGCGGTGCTCGGTCCGCGCTTCGCGTCGCGCCCGGGCGGCTACTGCCGCATCCTGCGCCTCTCGAAGAACCGGCTGGGCGACAACGGCGAGCGCGTGATCCTCGAGTTCGTCGAGCGCTCCGCCAAGGAAGCGCCCGCTGCCGAGGCACCGGCCGCCGCTCCGGCCAAGGGCAAGAAGCCCGCGGCGAAGGCCTGATTCAGGCCCGGGGCGTCGATTTCAATCAGCGCCGATCGCGCTTGCGCGGTCGGCGCTGTTTCGTTCGTGGGGTCCGCGGGCCCGCGGGGCGTCCGCGTCCCGGGTTGGATATGCTCCTTCCGATCGGCGCGCGCGGGAAGCGTCGGGGGATCCGGAGTACCCTCCGATGGACATGGCCAGCCGAACTCTGATGCTCGTCGCCGTCCTCGTGAGCGCGCTCCCACTCCAGGCGCAGGTCGTCCGGCCTCCGGCGACGCCGCTCGCGGTGCACGACCCGGCGTTCTCGATCTGGATGCCCGCGGAGCGTCCCTACGATGCGGATGCCGTGCACGCGGACGGTGCTAGCAGCGCGCTCACGTGTCTCGTGCGCATCGATGGACGAGCGCGACGCTTGCTCGGGACCCAGCCAGGAGGCGTTCCTCCACTCGAGCAGAAGGGGCGGATGATCGGGCCGACCCATTCCGATTGGACCCTCGCCAACGAGCAGGTCGGGATCGCGCTGCAGTTCCTGACGCCCGCGCTCCCGGCCGATCTCGACGTCCTCGCGCGTCCGGTGTCCTACGTCTCGTTGGCCGTGCGCGTCCTCGACGGGAAGGCGCACCACATCGAGGTCCAGTTCGATGCGGAGGCGTCGATTGCGAGCCCGGACGCTCCTGAATCGGTCCTCTTCGGCCGCAGCACGGTTCCCGGGGTCGCCGCGCTTCACGCGACGGGGACCGCGGGGAGGCTCTGGCTGGCCGCGAAGGACTCCGAGGTCAGCGGGTCGAGCTTCGGACCCGTCGCGAAGGCGCGGGTCTCCTTCGTGGAGGGCGCGGCTCTGCCCGCCGACGAGCCGTCCCCGCCGACCGCCTCGGAGCGCGAGCCGCGCGCGCTCACGCTGCGCCTCGCCTTCGACGTGGGCGGATCGGGCGTGACCCGTCACTCCCTCTGGATCGCGTTCGAGAGCGCGCGGAGGCCGACGCTCGGCGCCGCGGAGCTGCGCCCGTATTGGCGGCGCAACGGGCTCGACGGCAGCGGCCTGATGGCGCTCGCCGCGCAGGATCAGGACGCGCTCGAGGCACGCGCGCGCGCGTTCGACTCGGCCTTGCAGACCGACCTCGTCCAACTCGGCGGAAGCGAGTGGGCCAAGCTCGCTGCGCTGGTTTGGAGGCAGACCCTCGGCGCCGCGAACCTCGCCGTCGACTCGAGCGGCTCGCCCGTGCTCCTTCCGCGCGCAGGCGGGCGACCGGCGCGCACTCTCGACGTCGTCGACGGCGCGCCGATCTTCCTCGCGACGAGCCCCGGACTCGCTCGTGCGCTCGCGGCGCCGCTGTTGGAACGCGCGCGCTCACCCGGATGGGACGTTCCCTTCGCGCCCGTGGTACTCGACGAGCCCGCGCCCGGGCCCGCGCTCGCCGTCGATCCCGAGCGCGTGGCCGCGACCGCAGGGCTGCTCCTGCTCACGGCGCAGATCGGCGTCGTGGAGGATCGCGTGCGTTTCGCGGAGCGCTACGCGGACCTGCTCGGGCGCTGGGCCGAGTCCCTCGATCGCATCGGCCTCGATGTGGGGGCGCCGAGCGTGTCCGGCGCGAACGTGCTCGCGCCGCTCGACGCGAACGCCGCGCAGCTCAGCGTGCTCGCGCTCGGCGCGTGGAGCCAGATCGCCGCGAAGCGCGGGCTCGACGCGGAGGCGCGGCGCTACCGCGCGCGTGCAGAGGACCTCGCGCGTGCATGGATCGCGCGCGCGAGTTCGAACGGCGTCGCGCCGACGCGCCTTGCGCTCGACGCCGAGGGCTCGTGGAGCCAGAGAACGGCGCTCGTGTGGGACCGCCTGCTCGGGCTCGGGCTCTTCCCGGCCGAACTCGCGACGTCCGAGGCCGCGGCGCTGCGCGCGCGATGGGGGACGCTCGCCGGGACCGCGCTCGACTCGCGCTCGCCGGCGGCGAGCCTCGCGCGCGGGATGTGGAGCGCCGGCCTCGCGCGCGATCGAGCGGAGTTCGAGGCGCTGGTGAAGCCGCTGCACGCGTGGGTGGGAACGCTGGACGATCGGAGACCGCTCTCCGCGCGCTACGACGCGCAGTCCGGTCGCTCGCTCGGGAGCGAAGGCGGGATCGAGCTCGGCGCGCTCTTCCTGCGCCTCCTGCAGGATCGAACGGCGCGCGCGCGCTGGAGCGCGCAGGGCGCGCGCGTGCCCGAGGGACACGCTCCCTACGTCCCGTCGGGGAAGTGAGCGCGGGCCCGAGACGGGCGGCGCGATGCGGCCGCTCCAACGATTCGCGGGCCGGCGACCGCGCCTCGCGCACTCCGGGAGCAACGCGGCCAGCCGGCTGGAGTCGACGCTCTTCACGCGTTCCCGCGCCAGCCCCAGGCCAAGGCGCCGAGCGCCCCACGGCCCGAGGGGCCGCTCCGTGGCGCGTCAGCCGTCGGTGCGCTGGTCGGACACGTAGGTCCCGGTGCGCGCCGAGTCGATCTCGCCCGACGGGCCCCAGAACTCCCAGCGGCCCTCGCGACGGCCGGCGGAGTACCGGCCGCGGCTCTCGAGCTGACCGCTCGGGTACCACGTCGTGCAGCGCCCTTCGAGCTGTCCGTCGACTTGCGCTTCGCGCAGGAGGTGGCCCTCTTGATCCCACTGGCGGAGCAGGCCGCGCTGGACTCCGGACTCCCACTGGGTCTCCTCGCGGACCGCGCCGTTCTCGTGGAACGCGCGCCATGCGCCGTGCTTTCGGCCGTGCTCGTACGTGCCCGTCTCCCACGGCGATCCATCCTGGTGGAAGGACGCGTACGGGCCGTGCGGCTGTCCGCTGTCGTCGAGCGCGACACGATCGCGCACGGCGCCGTCGGGGTGGTGGCGGATCTGCTCGCGAGCGCGCGACGGTGCTGCGGTCGCCGTCGGCGCATCGCGTCGCGTGCCGGCGTTCGTCGGAGCGTTGGAGCGCGCATCGCGCTCCAGCGCCGCTTCGCGCGGCGCGTCGAGTTCGACCCGCGGCGTCGGCGGTTCGGGGGCGACGGAGAGCACTTCGGGTTCGGTGCGGAACAAGTCGAACGCGAGCGTGAACGCGAACCCGACGAGCACGAGCACGAGGCCGGCGACGATCCAGGGACGCACCGTCATACGCGCGCGAGCCGCACACGGCCCTTCCCGAGGAGGCCTTCGATCTCGCGAGCGAAGTCCGAGCTGATCGACACACCGAGGTTGTTGCCCGCGCGCACACGCCGCGTCCGACCGTCTTCGCCCTCGACCGCGAGGTAGAGCGGACGCGCGCCCTTGAAGCGCTCGATCGCCTGGCGGAGGTCCGGGAGCAGCGGGGAGTCCTGCGGCGTGACGTGGATCACGATGCCGCCAGCGAAGCGCTGGATCGCCTCCTCGACGGTGAAGACCTCGTCGAGCAGGAGTGCGGGCTCCTCCGCGTCCTCCTCGAGCTTCGCACGCACGACGACGACGTTGCCGTCCTCGATCTTGTGCTTGTTCTCTTCGTACGTGCGCGGGAAGCAGGTGACGCCGACCGAACCGCGCATGTCCTCGAGGCGGAAGCGGCACATCTTCTTCCCGGCGAGTTTGCCGCTCTTCACGATGTTCTCGGACTTCGAGAGGATCAGGCCGGCGATCGTGACCTCGGTGCCGCCCGAGACGTCGCCGAGTTCGTTCAAGCGCACCGTCGAGAGCAGCGCGAGCAGGCCAGCGCGCTCCTCGAGCGGATGACCCGACAGGTAGAACCCGAGCGTCTCGAACTCCGCCTGCAGCGTGTCCGCGCGCGAGAACGCGCGCGAGTCGTCGATGCCGTCGCCCGAGGACTTGCCGCCAGCGGGAGCGGTCGGCGCATCACCGAACAGGGACGACTGGCCCGACTTGCGGTCCGCCGCCGCGCGCGCGCCGTCCGTGAGAGCCGCGTCGAGCGCCGCGAGCACCGCGCCGCGGTTGTGGCCGCTCGTCTCGAAGGCGCCGGCCTTGATCAACGCCTCCCAGTTCAGTCGGCCGACCTCGGACGGATCGACCTCGGCCGTGAGCGCGTGGAGCGTGAGCTTCGCGCTCTTCTTCACGAGCCCAGCGCGCGCGCCGACGATCCCCTGGATCGCGCTCTCGCCCGTGCCCTTGATCGCGCCGAAGCCGAAGCGGATGCCGTTACCTTCGGGCTCGAATTCCCAGCCCGACTTCGCGATGTCCGGCGGGAGGATCGGGATCTGCGCCTTGCGCGCATCGTCCACGAAGTCCTTCACCTTGTCGTGGTCGCTCATTTCGCACGACATGTTCGCGGCGAGGAAGGCGCTGCGATGGTTCGCCTTCAAGTACGCGGTCTGGTACGTGACGAGCGCGTAGGCGGTCGAGTGCGACTTGTTGAAGCCGTACCCGCCGAACTTGACGATGTTGTCCCACACCTCGCGCGCGACGCCCTCGGCGCACGCATTCTTCACGCCGCCCGCGACGAACTGATCGGCGAACTTGGCCATGATCTCGGGCTTCTTCTTGCCCATGGCCTTGCGCAGGTTGTCGGCTTCGTTCAGCGTGAAACCGCCGAGCGCGTTCGAGATGAGCATCACCTGCTCCTGGTAGACGATGCAGCCGTACGTGTCGCGCAGGATCGGCTCCATCGACTTGTGCGGGTACGCGATGGGCTCCTGGCCGTGCTTGCGGCGAGTGAACATCTCGACCATCCCCGACTCGAGCGGGCCAGGGCGGTAGAGCGCGAGCACGGCGATCAAGTCCTCGAAGCAGTCGGGTTTCAGGCGCGCGAGCAGCTTCTTCATCCCGTCCGATTCGAGCTGGAACACGCCGAGCGTGTCGCCCGCCATCAGGAGCTGGTACGTCTTCGGGTCCTTCTCCGGGAGGTTGTCGAGGTCGGGCGGCGTGCCGCCCTGCTTCTCGATGTTGCGCAGCGTCTTCTCGAGGATCGTCAGCGTGCGCAGGCCGAGGTAGTCCATCTTGAGGAGACCGAGCTCCTCGAGCTGCGTCATCGGCCACTGCGTCGTGACGTCGTCGCCGTTCTTCGCGAGCGGGACGTACTCGACGATCGGGCGATCGGCGATGACGACGCCGGCGGCGTGCGTCGAGATGTGGCGCGCGAGGCCTTCGAGCGGGACGGACAAGCGGAAGAGCTCCGCGAGGTCCGGCCGCTCCTTCTGGATCGCGACCAGGTCCTGGTCCTTCTCGAGCGCCTCGGCGAGCGACATCGCGTTGGGACCGGCGGGGATCTTCTTCGCGATCTTGTCGACGTCCTTGAGCGGCATGTCGAGCACGCGCGCGACGTCGCGCACGACGGTGCGCGAGGCCATCGTCCCGAACGTGACGATTTGCGCGACGTTCTCCGCGCCGTAGCGACGGCGCGTGTAGTCGAGCACCTTCTCGCGGCCGTCCATGCAGAAGTCGATGTCGATGTCGGGCATCGACACGCGCGCGCTGTTCAGGAAGCGCTCGAACAGCAGGTCGTAGCGCAGCGGGTCGACCTTCGTGATGCCGAGCAGGTACGCGACGATCGACCCCGCGGCCGAGCCACGACCGGGACCGACGGGGACGCCGTTCGCACGGGCCCAGCGGATCAGGTCCCACACGATGAGGAAGTAGGAGACGAACCCGAGCTCTGCGATGACCTTGCGCTCGTAGTCGACGCGCGCGCGGGCCTTGCCGCCCTCGTCGTTCGGGTACAGGCGGCGCAGACCTTCTTCGAGCAGGCGCGCGAAGAGCACTTCGGCCGTCTCGTTCGTGTCCGGCTTGAAGATCGGCAGGTGGTACTTGCCGAACTCGATCTGGACCTTCGTCTGCTCGACGACGTCCATCGTCGCCTTCACGGCGTCGGGAAGGTCGCGGAACATGTCCGCCATCTCCGCGCGCGTCTTGAAGAAGAGCGTGTCCGTCTCGAACTTGAAGCGCTTCTCCTCGCTCTTCTTCGCGCCCGTGTTGATGCAGAGGAGGATGTCCTGCGCCTGGCAGTCCTCCTGGCGCAGGTAGTGGATGTCGTTCGTCGCGACGAGCGGGATCCCGGTGCGCTGGTGGAGCCGCACGAGCGTCTCGTTGACGCGCGATTGGAGATCGAGGCCGTTGCGCTGGAGTTCGAGCCAGAAGTGCTCCGGCCCGAAGATGTCGCGCCAGGTGAGCGCGAGCTCCTCCGCCTCCTTCTCCTTGCCGGAGAGCGCCAACTGCGAGAGCTCGCTCGCGAGGCAGCCCGAGAGGCAGTTGATGCCCTTCGCGTACTTCGCGAGCACCTCGCGGTCGATGCGCGGGCGGAAGTGCAGGCCCTCGAGGTACGCGATCGATGCGAGCTTGATCAGGTTCTTGTACCCTCGTCGTCGCGCGCGAGCAGCGTGAGGTGGTGGTAGCCGTTGCCCTTGGCCTTGCTGTGCGGCTCGAAGCGCGAGCGGCGCGCGATGTAGACCTCGCACCCGACGACCGGCGTGATCCCGGCCTTCTTCGCGGCCTGGTACAGCTCGATCGCGCCGAACATGTTGCCGTGGTCGGTGAGCGCGAGCGCCTTCTGCCCGTCCTTGACGCACGCGTCGACGAGGCTGCCGATCCGGTTCGCGCCGTCGAGCAGGCTGTACTCGGAGTGGACGTGGAGGTGGGCGAAGTCGGGGTGGCTCATGCGTGGCGGGACTCTTCCGAGCGGATTCTAGGGGGGCCGGACGCGGTGAACCAATGCGGCGTGCCTTCGGCATGCAACGCTTCGCGCACGGTGGGCAAGGGACGGGGGCACGGGGCGACGCTGGCGCTCGCCGGCCCCCTTGCTGAAGGTCCATGCCTCGACGAGCATCGATGCGGTTCCCCGCTCCAGCTCCGACCCTCCAGGACGTGTCCACCATGCCGCTCGCCCTCCTCCTCGCCTTTCAGCTCGCCGGTGCGCCGGTTTGGTCCGTGGAGTCGAATCAGTCCGGGTGCGGGCTCGGTTACGAACTCGGTCGCGCCGGCGACTTCGACGGCGATGGCTACGACGACGTCGTGCTCGGTCTCTCGGGTTGCAGCCAGGGTGAGGCGCTCGAGGGCCTCGTCTGGGTGTTCCGCGGTTCCTCGACCGGCCTCGGTGCGCTCCCGAGGTGGTCGTTCGAGCGCGACCAGGCGAGCGCGTACTTCGGGGGGAGCGCGGCCTCGGCCGGCGACGTGAATGGCGACGGTTTCGACGACCTGATCGTCGGCGCGCCCTCTACGCGTCGGGCGGTTCGTCCGTGGGGGCCGCGTTCCTCTACCTGGGTTCGGCCGCGGGACTCGGGGCCACGCCCGCCACGACCCAGCTCGGCAGCGCGGCGAACGGGCGCTTCGGTTCGAGCGTGGCGAGCGCGGGCGACGTCGACGGCGACGGTCTCGATGACGTCCTCGTCGGCGCGCCGGTCGAGAGCGGCTCTGGCCGCGCGCACGTCTACCGCGGCCAGTCGACCGGGCTCCTGAGCGTGCCGAGCTGGACCGTTTCCGGGCCGTCGACGCTCTCCTTCTTCGGCCTCACCGTCGCTGGCGTCGGCGACGTGAACGGCGACGGCTTCGCCGACGTCGCCGTGGCCGCGCAGTCGTTCGGTTCGGCGGGGAATTCGCGCGGCCGCGTCCACGTCTACCACGGCTCGGCGGCGGGGCTCGCGACGACGCCCGCGTGGCACCGCGAGTGCTCGCAGCCCGGTCTCGCGCAGTTCGGCTCGGCGTTGTCCGGCGCGGGCGACGTCGACGCTGACGGTTTCGACGACGTCGTGATCGGCGGATACCGCGCCTCGATCCGCTTTGCCGAGGAAGGATCCGCGCTGTTGTTCCGTGGCGGCGCAGCGGGGTTGAGCCTCGCGCCGGACTGGGCGTTCGAAGGCGGGCAGGACGGCGCGACGCTCGGCGCGTCCGTCGCCGGAGCGGGCGACGTGAACGGCGATGGATACGCGGACGTGATCGTCGGTGCGCCGGCACACGACGGGCCCGCGATGGACTGCGGCGAAGCGCGGATGTTCCTCGGCTCGAGTCACGGGCTCTCGCCGCTGTCGTCGAGCGTCGCGCGCGGCGCTCTCGTGTCGGAGGAGTTCGGTGTTTCGGTCGGGGGCGCCGGCGACGTCGACGGTGACGGGCTCTCGGACGTGCTCGTCGTGGGGGCGAGCTACGATGCGGGGCAAAGCACGGAGGGCAAGGCGTTCCTCTACCGCGGTGCCGTGATCGCCGACTGCAACGGCAACGGCATCACCGACGCGACGGACATCGCCAGCGCGGCGAGTCGCGACGTCGACCTCGACGGCGTCCCGGACGAATGCCAGAACACGGGCACCGCGTTCTGCTTCGGCGACGGCGAATTCGCCGCGTGTCCATGCGGCAACTCGGGCTGGATCGGCCGCGGCTGTCGGAACTCGCTCGTCCAGGGCGGTGCGCGCCTCTGGGCCACGGGCAGCGCGAGCGTCACGCAGGACAGCGTCGTGCTCCGCGCGCACGGCATGACGGGCAGCGACTGCGTGTTCTTCGCGGGGAGCGCGTCGGTCCCGAGCGCGATCGTCGACGACGGCTTGGGCTGCGTCGGCGGTTCGCTCGTGCGCTTCGGCGCGCGTCCCATCGTCGCGATCGCGAGCTCGTACCCGTCCCTGCCCGGCGACCTCCCCGTCGCGCAGCGACTCGCGCTCCCGCCGCCGGGCGGCGTGCGGTACGTGCAGTGCTTCTACCGGAACGCCATCTCGTACTGCGCTCCGGCGAGCTCGAACCGCACGAACGGGCTCGTGCTCGTCTACGGGCCGTGACGCCGCGCACGGCCTGCGCTTCGCGAGCGCGCGATCAGCGCAGCAACGTGACGAGCACGGCCTTCTGCGAGTGCAGGCGGTTCTCGGCCTGGTCGTAGACGAGGCTGCGCGGCCCGTCGAGCACGTCGTCCGTGACCTCGACGTTGCGGCGCACGGGCATCGCGTGCATGAGCACCGCGTTCTTGCCCTTCTTCATCAAGTTCTCGTCGATCGTCCAGCCCGTCGCGCGCGAGCGGCGGCTCGCGGCGAGCGTCGGGTTGCCGTAGTCTTCGAGCGACATCCACGAGCGCGCGTAGACGACGTGCGCGCCGCTCACGGCGTCCGCGGCCGTGAGGCCGGTCGCGAGGCTCGTCTTCTTCGCCTCGGCGATGCGGCCCGCTTCACTCAGCACCTGGTCGTCGAGGTCGAAGCCCGACGGATGCGCGACGCGCACCTTCATGCCCATGCGCAGCGCGGCGAGCAGCAGCGAGTTCGTCACCGCTGGCGTCGCCGCGGTGGGGGAGTTCGTCCACGTGATCGCGAGCTCCTTGCCCGCGAGCTCGCCGAGGCGCTCGCGCATCGTCATCAAGTCGGCGAGCGCCTGCAGCGGATGGCCGAGCGCGCTCTCCATGTTGATCACCGGCACGCGCGCGTGCGCTGCCCACGACTTGATCACGGTGTCGCGCCGGTCGGTCGCCCACGACTGGCCCGCGAGCGCCGGCCGGATCGCGAGCGCGTTCACGTAGCGCGAGAGCACGAGCGCCGCGTCCTTCACGTGCTCGGGCGCCTTGCCGTCCATGCGCGCGCCCTCCGACGACTCGAGCTCCCAGAAGTCCGACGATGCGTTCAAGTTGATGCCGTGGCCGCCGAGCTGGTGCATCGCGGCCTCGAACGAGGTGCGCGTGCGCAGCGAGCCGCGGAAGAAGAGCAGGCCCACGCTCTTCCCTTCGAGACGGAAGGCGCCCGCGCGCTTCTTGATGCGGAGCGAGAGGTCGAGCAGGTCCTCGATCTCGCGATCGCTCAGGTCCTGGAGGCTGACGAGGTGCTGGATCGGAGCGCGTTCGGCCATGGGCAAGAGCGTATCGGTCGGGACCGCGAATCCAAGCGCGCACGACCGGGTCGCGTGCCGCATCGAGGCGCCGCGCCGACGCTGTCGATGCTGTCGACGCCGTCGCGGACCCGATGCGGGCCGCGGCGTCTGGATCGCGCTCGCGGTCGAGCGTCCGGGGCTTCGCGCGCTCCCCAGGATCGACGGTGCCGAACGAATGCGCTCCGCTCTCGAGCCCGGCGGATGCTCCGCTGTCCGTCGGGGTGGGGGTCAGGAGGAGGGCGCGTCGTGTCCGCCTCGTCCCGCCGGACCGACCGCACCAGGGGGGCGGAGGACGGCTCGCTACGGGATCGGTGACGAGGAGCCGGCGCCGTCGCCTTGACAGCCCCAGTGCGCGTGGCTACAACCTTCGCCCCGCGCACCCATAGCTCAATTGGATAGAGCATCTGACTACGGATCAGAAGGTTAGTGGTTCGAGTCCACTTGGGTGTACCAGCACAACCCGGAAGGCGCCCCGCGCGAGCGACGGCGCGTTCCGGACCGAGGCGCCCGCCTCGCCCCGCTCTCGAGCGCTCCGCTCGACTCCGAGCCCCTTGGAAACCCGTCCTCCGATCACCCCGGCCGCGCATCCCGCCCCGGACAGCGATGAGCGCTTCATGGCCCTCGCGCTGGACGAAGCGCGCATGGCCGAGCGCGAGGACGAAGTTCCGATCGGTGCCGTCGTCGTGCTCGACGGTCGGGTCGTGGCGCGCGCTCACAACCTGACCCGGACGCGGCGCGATCCCACCGCGCACGCCGAACTCCTGGCGCTCTCCGCGGCCGCGCAGACCTTGCGCGCGATGCGGCTCCCCGGCGCGGTCGTCTACACGACGGTCGAGCCGTGCTTCATGTGCGCCGGAGCGCTCGTCCACGCACGCGTCGCCCGCGTCGTGTGGGCGGTGCGCGACCCGAAGTTCGGCGGCTGCCAGTCGCTGGGGGAGGTGCTCACGCACCCCCCGCGCGAACCATCGCGTCGAGTTCACCGAGGGCCTGCGCGCCGACGAGGCGCGCGCGCTCCTGCAGACGTTCTTTCGCAAGAAGCGCGACGGTTCCCGCGACGATGCGGCGGACGGTTGAGCGCGAGTACGCGCGGCCTTCGGGTTCGACCCGGGGCGCGCGCGAGCGTCGCGACCCGTGCGCGCGTCGCGCGTTCGACGAACACGTGGAGAGGTGACAGAGCGGCTGAACGTGCTGGTTTCGAAAACCAGTGTGTCCGCAAGGGCACCGGGGGTTCAAATCCCCCCCTCTCCGCCATCCTTTTTCGGGCAGCGCAGGCTGCCGACCTCCGTCGCGCTCGAGCAAGAACGAGCACGTGCTCCCTGGAGAGGTGTCTGAGCGGCTTAAGGTACACGCTTGGAAAGCGTGTGTGCTGGAAACGGCACCGGGGGTTCGAATCCCCCCCTCTCCGCCAACTCCGCGCGCTCCCCCGACCGTGTACGATCGTGACGACGCGCAGGCTGCGCGAGGCGACCTCCTCGCGGAGTCCGCACGCACGCCGGGGCCGGAGCGGCTCCGCACACGCTGACAACGCAGACGCTTTCGAGTGGGTCCGGTCCCATGCAATGGGACGTTTTCGAACCGGGTCAGGCCGGGAACGGAGCAGCCCTAAGATCCACGGCCCAGGTGCGCGGTGCCCGGACCCACTCGAACGCGTTGGCGACCCCACCGCGCACCGGTTGAGCGGGCGCGGTGCCCGGACCCTGGGTCCGGTCCCTGCAATGGGACGTTTTCGAACGGGTCAGGCCGGGAACGGAGCAGCCCTAAGATCCACGGCCCAGGTGCGCGGTGCCGGACCCACTGAAGCGTTGGCGACCCCACCGCGCACCGGTCGAGCGGGCGCGGTGCCCGGACCCACTCGAACGCGTTGGCGACCCCACCGCGCACCGGTTGAGCGGGCGCGGTGCCCGGACCCACTCGAACGCGTGGGGGAGTTCACCGAGCACCTTGGAAGCGGGCGCTCGCATTTGGCGGCGTCGGCGTCGGTCGGCGCGGTCGGTCGGGGGGCGCTGCGTTGGGGCGTGTGGGAAGGGCAGGGACCGGCCTGGCGGGGTTCTGGCAACGAGCGAGGGGGGATGGGGGCGGCGTGGCCTTGGTCTGTTTCCCTGGCTCAGCGCGCACCGTGTCGCGCATCGCTCGCGCGCTACACTCTGCGCGCGATGTCCTACCTCGTCCTCGCCCGCAAGTACCGTCCGCGCACCTTCGCCGACATCGTCGGGCAAGAGGTCGCCGCGAACACGCTCCGCGGCGCGATCACCGAAAACCGGGTCGGCCACGCGTACCTCTTCCACGGGCCGCGCGGGACGGGCAAGACGACCTCGGCTCGCATCTTCGCGAAGGCCCTGAATTGCGAGCACGGTCCGACCGTCGAGCCGTGCGGCGAGTGCGATCGCTGCCGCGCCGCGGACGCGAACGCCGAGGCCGACCTGATCGAGCTCGACGCCGCGAGCAATCGGCGCATCGACGACGTGCGCGAGCTCCTCGCGCAGGTCGGCTACGCGCCGATGCGCGCGCGCTACAAGGTCTACATCCTCGACGAAGCGCACATGCTCACGAAGGAGGCGTCGAACGCGCTCCTGAAGACGCTCGAGGAGCCGCCGGCGCACGTCAAGTTCTTCCTCGCGACGACGGAGCCCGACAAGATCCTCGCGACGATCCGCTCGCGCTGCCAGATCGTGCAGCTCTCGCCGCTCTCCGAGCAGCAGATCGCCGACCGGCTCGAGTGGGTCTTCGCGCGCGAGAACATCCAGGCCGAGCCCGGCGTCGCCGCGGAGCTGGCGCGCCGCGCGCGCGGCGGATTGCGCGACGCGCTGTCGAACACCGACCAGCTCCTTTCGCTGGCCGGGTCGAAGCCGACGCTCGCCGATGTCGAGCGCCTCTCGGGCGCGGGCGGCGCGGACGAGTTCGAGGCGCTGTGCGACGCGCTCGAGAAGCACGATCCGGCGCTCGTGCTGTCGCTCTTGCCGGAGACACGCGGGAGCGAGGTCGATCTGTGCGGCGGCCTGCTCGAGCACGTGCGGACGATGCTCGTCGTCGGACTCTGTGGTCGCGACGCGCCGTTCGTGGAGGCGACGACCGCGCTGCGGGCGAAGCTCGCGGAGCGCGCGGCGCGCCTTGGGCCCGAGCGGCTGCAGCTCTGGATGGAGGAACTGCTCGCCGCGCGCGAACGCATGCGGCACGTCCCGACGCACGCGCGCGTCGTGCTCGAGACCGCCTTGCTCGCGATCGCACGCGCGGAGACCTCGTGGTCGCTCGCCGAACTCGCTGAACGCCTCGCGGCGCTCGAGGAGCGCCTCGCGCGCGGCGTCGCACCGACCGCGCGCCCCGCGGCAACGGATCTCCTGCCGCGTCCGTCGGAGCGTTCCGCGGCGGCTCCCGCAGCGCCCTCTGCGTACCCGGCGCACCCGGCGCACGGCGCGAACCCTCCGCACGGCGCGAACCCTCCGCACGCTGTGCACCCTGCGCACGCACCGGCTCCCGCGGTCGGTTTTCCGCGCCGCGAACCGCTGACGCCGCCGGCCCAGTCGAACCCGCGCGAGGTGCCGAGCGCCGGGAGCGCGTCGGGCGCGTGGACTCCGGCCGCGGGCCCGGCGTCCGGCCGCGCACCCTCGGAGCCCGGCGAGGTCTGGAAGCGCGTCCTCGCGGACCTCGCCGGCGGTTCGTCGTCGCTCGCCGACCTCCTGCGCACGCGCGGCCGACTCGTCGAACTCGCGCCGAGCCATGCGCTCGTGCGCTTCGCGACCTTGCGGCCCGAGGAGCGCATGCTCCTCGCGGAGCCGCGCAACAGGAAGGCCTGCTCGGTGGCGTTCGCGCGCGCGCTCGGACGCGAGGTCGAGGTGCGCTTCGGCGACGCCGAGCCGCCGCCGCGCGCGCCCAAGGACCCCTTCACGGACAAGGTCACCGAGTTGTTCGGTGGCCGCATCGAGGACGACGCATGACCGGCTCCGGTTCGTTCGGCGACATGGGGAACCTGCTCAAGCAGGCCCAGCAGATGCAGCGCGAGCTCGATCGCGCGCGCGAGGAACTCCGCACGACCGTGGTGACGGGGACCTCCGGCGGCGGCGCGGTGCGCATGGACGCGACCGGCGAAGGCATGATCGTGCGCGTCTCCATCCGCGCAGACGCCGCGACGTCGGGCGACGCCGCGATGCTCGAAGATCTCGTCCTCGCGGCCGCGCGCGACGCGATCACGAAGGCCAACGAGCTGCGCCAGGACCGCATGGGGCGCGTCACCGGCGGCCTGAACCTGCCCGGCATCCTCTGACGAGAGCGGGGCAGCATGGCCTATCCCGAACCCCTCGAGGCGCTCGTGCAGGCGTTCGAGCGCTTCCCGGGCATCGGGCGGCGCTCGGCCGAGCGGCTCGCGTTCCACGTGTTGCGCGAGCCGCGCGCGCGTGAGCTCGCGCGCGCGATCGACGACGCGCTGCTGCGCACGCGCCGATGCTCGCAGTGCTGCAACGTGGCGGACGACGATCCGTGCGCGATCTGCGCCGACGATGCCCGCGACGCGCGCGTCTTGTGCGTCGTCGAGGAGCCGCGGCACGTCGAGGCGCTCGAGCGTTCCGGCGCGTTTCGCGGCCGCTATCACGTGCTCATGGGCGCGTACAACCCCGCGGACGGAACCGAGGCGGGACACCTGACGCTAGCGCGGCTCGTCGAGCACGTACGCGCAGGCGGGATCGACGAGGTGATCCTCGCGACGGACCCCGACGCCGAGGGCGAAGCGACGGCGCTGCTCGTGCTCGAAGCGCTCGAAAGCCTCGGTCGTGCCGACCTCGTCGTCAGCCGGCTCGCGCGCGGACTGCCCTCCGGAAGCGCGATCGAGTACCTGCACAAGGGCGTGCTCGAAGACGCGCTCTCGGGCCGGCGTCCGGTCCGGCGCAAGCCGGCTTCCTAGGAGCGCGCTCGTGCGCAACGTCCGCATCCGCATCGCCTACGACGGCGCGCGTTTCTTCGGCTGGCAGCGCCAGGACGGCTTCCGTCCGTCAAGAGGCGCTCGAGGACGCGCTCCTCGCCCTGACGGGCGGTCACGTCGCGGTGCACGGCGCGGGGCGGACGGACACGGGCGTCCACGCTCGGGCTCAGGTCGCGCACTTTCACGTCGAGACGCGCCTCACCGACGATCGACTGCGGCACGCGTTGAACGCGCACCAGGCCGAAAGGCATCGCGGTGGAGCGCGCGGAGACCTGCCGCGACGATTTTCACGCGCGCTTCGACGCGCGTTCGAAGCGCTACGGGTACGTCGTCGCGACCAGTCGGTTCCGGCCTCCGATCGGACGCGCGCACGCGCACTGGGTGTCGTGGCCGCTCGATCTCGAACGGATGCGCGCCGCCGCGGCGATCCTGGAGGGCAAGCACGACTTCAAGGCGTTCGGCAACACGGGCTCGCCGCGCGCGACGACCGTGCGCCACCTGCATCACCTCCGGATCGTCGCGCGCAAGCGCGGCTTCGCGATCGTCGCGCAAGCCGACGGGTTCCTCTACAACATGGTCCGCAACCTGGTGGGCACGTTGCTCGACGTTGGGCGCGGCAAGCTCGAGCGCGCCGACGTGGAGCGCGCGCTCGCGACCGGCGATCGGGAGGCAGCGGGGCCGACGGCGCCGGCCTGCGGGCTCTACTTGCTCTCGGTCCGCTACCCCGAGCCCGTCTTCCGCGGTCCCGACGCCGGCGGTGCGGGCGTCCCCGGGCTCCTGCGTTGACGCTGGGCGCCGCGCGCCGAACTCCGCCCTCCGGCCTAGTTTGGACCGCGACTGGGGAATCGGGCCCCGGCTGGCCGACACTAGGGGACGGTCGCGCGAGCCCCGGCAGAGGGACTCGACCACTTGACCGATCGATGCCCCCGCCCCACCTTGGACGGACCGAGACGATGTCTCTCGGCGCTCGAGCTTTTTCGCGGGGTCGATCCGCGGCGGAACTCGGCGCGAGGTGATTCGGGCTTGGGGAGCTAGGGCGGTTGGTGGGGGGGGAGGGTGACGGAGTTCACCTTCGTGAGGGCCGTGATGGCCCCGGAGGCCTTCATGCAGACCCAGGTTGCGATCCTTCACCACGACTACCCGGCCCAAGTTCGCGAGCAGATCGAAGCGCGTCTCGAGCGCCTCGCCAAGTTCCATGAGCGCCTCGTGTCGGTGCGCGCCCTCCTCGAGCGGCAGAACGAGGAGCACCGCGTGGAAATCGTGGCCAACGCCGGCCACGGCGCGGTGCTCGTGTTCGACGCGCGCGGCGGCACGTTCGCGGCGGCGATTGAGGCGGCCTTCTCGGGCATGGAAGGCCTGTTGAAGAAGCACAACCAGAAGAGCACGCAGGAGCGTCGGCGCGAGAACCGTCACGCCTGAACCGCCCACGTCGCCGGCGCCGCGAGGTTCGAACCGACGTTCGGAGCCCGCGGCGCTGGCTTCGAGCGGCTTCCCGGCCGTTCGGGACCCTGCGGGAAGTGGGCGCGAGTGGTATCCTGCTCGCCCTCGTCCTTCGGAACGGAAGCACCGATGCAATCCTGGAAGCAGTTCAAGCCCAAGTGCTGCAGCGTGCGGCTCAAGTCCTCGAAGAAGGAAGACGCCCTCGCCGAGGTGGTCGAGAACCTCGTGGTGGGCGAAGCGCTGGACGAGGCGCTCCGTGCGGAAGCCGTGGCCGCGCTCCTCGAGCGCGAGCGTTCGGGTTCGACGGGCGTGGGCATGAACGTCGCGATCCCGCACGTGAAGCTCAAGCGCCTCGAGCGGGTCGTTTGCAGCGTCTCGATCCACCCCGCCGGCGTGGAATGGCAGGCGATCGACGGCGCGCCCGTGCACATCGTCTTCACCGTGCTCCGTCCGGAGAAGCCCGGTGCCCAGCACGACCCGGAGCAGCACCTCGAGATGATGCGGTGGATCTCGCGACTCTCGCGCGACGCGGACTTCCGGCGCTTTGCCTTGGCGGTCAAGACGAAGGCGGAACTCGTCGACCTCCTGAAGATGGGAAAAATCGGCCGTCTGAGGCCGGTGCGCCTCGCGCCTTCGGTCGCATGACGCAGGAGACCGTCCAGAAGGTCCGTATCCGCAACGCAGCGGGGCTGCACGCGCGGCCGTGCCACCAGATCGTGACCACGGCACGGCAGTTCGAGAGCGACCTCTTCGTCTCCACAGACGGTTCCGAGGTCAATGGGAAGAGCATCCTCGAGCTCATGACGCTCTGCGCGCCATGCGAGTCGTGGATCTCGTTCCGCGCACGCGGCGCGGACAGTGACGTCCTGGTCGCGAGACTCGCGGCTCTCGTGGAGGCCGGATTCCACGAAAGCGACTAAACCCCGGTCGGCTTTTCCGTCGACACCCAACGCGGCCCGGGGTGGGTCGCGAAGGGATTTCCCTCGCGAGACCTCGGGCTCCACAGCGACTCGAGAAGCAGGGAGCTCCTGGTGTTCCGAAGAAAGAAGAGCGTCGTCGGGCTGGACCTAGGCAGCTCGGTGGTCAAGGCCGTCGAGGTGACGCTCGACGGGCCCGAGCCCGTGATCACGGGCTTCGCGCGCGCCGAGGTCCCGCAGGGCGGGAGCGTGCAAGAGGCCGTGGCCGCCTGCCTCCAGCAAGGCAAGTTCAAGTCGAAGAAGGTCGTCGCCTCCGTCTCGGGCCAGAACGTCGTCGTGCGCTACGTGCCGATGCCGAAGATGTCCGACCACGAGATGCGGCAGGCGATCCGCTTCGAGACGGACAAGTATCTGCCGTTCGACCTCGACGAGGTCGTGCTCGATGTTCAGGCGCTCACCCGTCCGCCGTCTTCCGGCGGCCAGGACGGCGGCCCTAAGGCCGCGAACGGGGACCAGGTGAACGTGCTCCTCGCCGCGTGCAAGACGAAGGCGATCGAAGAGCGCATCCAGCTCGTGCAGGCCCAGGGCCTGACGCCCGTCGCGATCGACCTCGACCTGTTCGCGCTCGCGAACGCCTGGGAGATGTGCGGGGCCGCACCCACGGACGAGGACCAAGGCGGCGCGACGCGCGCCATTGCGCTCGTCGACGTCGGAGCGACGCGCACGTCGATCAACGTCGTCGTCGGTGGCGAAACGTGCTTCAGCCGCGAGATCAACATGGGCGGCCAGGAGATGACCGCCGCCGTCGCGCGCCGTATGGGCCTCGAGCCCTACGAGGCGGAGGCGATGAAGCGCAACGCCGAGTCGCACGAGCTCGAAGTGAACACGGCGATCGGGCCGGTGCTCGAGGACCTCGTGAGCGACCTCATGCTCTCGCTCGACTACGTCGAGAACCACGAGGGCGTCACGGTCGAGCAGATCATGCTCTCGGGCGGCGCCATCCTCGCGCCCGGTGTGTGCAACTACATCGAGCAGGCGACGGGCCGCACGACGCGTGTGTGGAACCCACTCGAAGGCCTGCGCGTGGACAACGATCGCGTCAACGTCGAGGAACTGGAGGCATGGGCGTCGACGCTGGTCGTCGCGCTCGGTCTCGCATCGAGGGTCCGTAGCGAATGATCCGCATCAACCTCCTCCCCGAGGAGTACCGCAAGAAGGCGCGGACTCCGATCAAGCTCGTCCTCGGCCTCGCCGGGGCCGTGGCGATCAACGCCGGCCTCGCCACGTGGTGGGCCTGGTCTGCCCTCGGCGAACAAGCCGAGGTGGACAGCGAGAAGACGGCGCTCCAACTCGAGATGGACGGCCTCACGCCGCAGGTGAACTACTACCGCGGGCTCGAGACCGAGAAGAAGCAGTATCAGAGCCGCGAACAGACGCTCGCCTCGATCACGAAGAGCCGTGTCTCGTGGACCCGCAAAGTCGACGAGCTGCTCGACGTCGTGAACCGCGGCAACGACGGTCAGCGCCACCTCGTCTGGTTCGACGACCTCCAGGTCGCGCAGGCGACGGACGCGAAGGCGAAGTCGCCGGGCTCGCTGCGTGCGAGCGCGCACTCGGGATCGGACAAGTACGCCCAGATCGCGAACTTCCTCGAGGACATCGAGGTGTCGCCGTTCATCTCCGACTTCCGGCGGCCCGCGGCGCCGGAAGGTTCGCAGGCGATGGTGGACGAGTCGCTCGTCCCGTCGACGGCTTGGTCGTTCCCGCTCTCGGTGACGCTGAAGAGCGTCGAGGAGCGCAGTGGTGTGAAGCCCGATGAGAAGCGGCGAGGGCAAGGCCGACAAGGCCGGCGGCAAGGCGAAGGCGCCCGCCGCCGGCGCGACGAAGAACGGGGAGGCGAAGCAATGAACCAGCGTCGATGGTGGATCGGCATCGCCGCCGGCGGGTTCCTGTGCGCGGCTGGCCTCGGTGCCCTGATCTGGTACCAGCACAAGAGCATCGATGAGACGAAGGCGGAGGTTGCGACCCTGCGGGGCAGCATCGACTCGTCGCGCAAGCTCATCGAAGGCACGAGCGCTCTGGAGCGCGAGGTCATCGTGCTGCGCGAACTCTCCGAGGTGATGAAGGGGATTCTCCCCGACAACAACGACGTGAACAACCTGGTTCGCACGCTGCAGACGTTCTGCGACGACTCCGGGTTGCGCACGACGAACCTCAAGAAGAAGACCGAGAACAGCCGCGAGAAGACGGACTTCGAACGCGTCGCCTACACGCTGCAGTTCGAAGGCGACACGTTCCAGTTCCTCAAATTCTTGGACCGTGTCGAGAGCCACACGCGCTTCATCCGTGTCCCCAACTTCCACGTCTCCACGCAGCAGCGCGGCGGCGGCGGAGACAAGAACGCGGCGCCCACGCACAAGATTCAGATCGACGTCGAGACGTTCGTCTACGATCCGAAGAAGGACGAGAAGACGGCCAAGATCGACGGCTACGATCGCAAGCGCGACCTGCTCCTCGGCGAGATCAACCGTCGCAAGCAGGGGCTCACCGTGGCGAGCTACACCTATCGTGGAGCTCGCGGCCGTCGCGACCCGTTCATCGACCCGCGCGTTCCCGTGAACGGCGAGGGCGAAAGCGCGCTCTCCGTGCAGGAGCAGATGGACATCGTCCAGTCCCTGTTCGAGCGCACGCAGGCCGTCCTGGCGAAGTGGGACTCCGTCAAGAGCGCCGAGAACGTCATCGTCGAGATGATGACGCGCGCGGAGCTCGAGGCCGACCTCGCCAAGCTCGAGGAAGACGTGCGTCGCATCGAGGCCGAGAAATCGGTCCGCTATGTGCCGTCCGAACGCCGACTGCACGCCGAGATCGTCGACCCGATCACGGCGCTCCGCTCCGAGCTCTCGGCCAGCGCGGTCACGCGCGGTCCGAGCGAAGCGCAGCTGAAGCAGATCGAAGAGACGATGCTCAGCCATCAGGAACGAGCCGAGTACAAGCTCATGCTCGAGGCCTTCGGCGTGGTCGAGCGCGAACTCGCCATCGCCAAGGCCGACCCGCTGCGCAAGCCGCTGGTCGAGCGACTCGAGGAGCTTGCCCACGAGGCGAACACGGTCATCGAGTTCCAGAAGGTCGAGATGAAGATCACCGGCGTCCTGATCCAGGGCAGCCAGGCCTGCGCGCTGATCAACGGCAAGACGCTGTTCGTCGGCGACATGCTCGACAACCAGATCCTCGTCCGGGCGGTGAAGCCCGACGAAGTGGAGTTCGTCTTCCGGGGCGTGATCTTCGCCCGGCAGTTCTGACCGAAGAGATCGAGACACCCCCGAAAGCTGGAGAGAAGAACGTGAAGAAGTGGACCTCACTGCTCGTGATTCCCGTGCTCGCGGCCCTGTGCGCCGCGCCCTCCTGGGCGCAGGCGCCCAGCCTCGACGCCCACGTCAACCTCAGCGTGGCCGAACGCCCGCTCGAGGACGTGATCGCCACCCTGCGCGCGCGCTCGGGGGCGAACATCGTGATCATCAACACCCAGGACCCGAACAAGCCGGGTCAGGTGCTCGAGGAACTCGGAAAGCGCAAGGTGACGATTGACCTCGCGGACGTCGGGTGGCGTGACGCGCTCTCCCTCGTCGCGGAGTCGACGGGGCTCGTGGTCGAGCAGCGCCAAGCGGGCGTGCTCGCCGTGCTCGAGACGCCGCGCTTCACGTACGACATCAAGAACGGCGACATCGTCGAGGTGATCAAGTCGATCGCGGCGATCTCGGGCGCGAACATCGTCCTGTCGCCCGACGTGAAGGGCACGGTCTCCGTGCACTTCAAGGGCGTTCCGTGGCGCGAAGCGCTCGACGTGGTCGCGAAGACGCGCGGCTACACCGTCGTCGAGGGCAACTACGGTGTCTTGCGCGTCGTCGATCCGAAGACGCTCCAGGACCAGCTCGAGACGAAGACGTACCAGCTGCGCTTCATCCGTCCGAAGAGCCAGTACAAGCCGCTGATCAAGTCGGAGTTCCTCCAGGCGATCCAGTCGCAGCAGCAGCAAGGCGGCCAGGGACAGGGCGGACAGGTCGACTACAAGAAGACCTTCACGGCGCTCACCGCGCTGTCCAAGGCGCTCAGCCCGGCCGGCCAGCTCGACTACATCGACACGCAGAACGTCGTGATCGTCCGCGACACCTCGCAGGTGCACGAGTCGATCAAGGAGATGCTCTCGCGCATCGACGTCGAGCCCGCGCAGGTTTTCTGCGACGTGAAGTTCGTCAGCACGACGAACGGCGACGTGCTGAACCTCGGCGTCGACTACGGCGACAACGGTCCCTCGATCTCGATGACCGGCGGCCAGATCCCGATCACGCTCCCGTTCGACGCCGGCAACGGCGGTTGGGACGACTGGCTGATCGCGAATCCGAACGGCGGCGGCCCCTTTACGGATCCGGCGCTCAACGGCGGCAACACGCTGATTCCGGACACGGTGTTCGGCGCGCTGTCCTTCACGAACTGGCAGATGACGCTGCGCCTCCTGCAGCGCGACACGAAGACCGAGGTCGTTCAGGCGCCGAAGATCATCGCCCTGGACGGCAGCGACGCGACGATCTTCGTCGGTGAGACGATCCGCTACGCCGAGGCCAAGTCCGAACAGGGCCAGGCCGGCGGTCTGCAGCTCGTCGTCAGCGAAGCGGCGGGCTCGCCCGTCGAAGTCGGCTTCCAGCTCCTGATCCGTCCCAACATCATCCCCGGCACGAGCCGCATGGTGATGGACGTGATCCCGAAGGAGACGAGCCTCTCGGGCGCCGGCAACTCGAACCTCGCTCCGCCGGGCTTCGACGTGTTCACCGTCGGTTCGGCCGGCGAGTCGGGCTCGATCGCGCTCCCGCGCACGCGCTCGTCGACGATCGTCACGACGATGATGCTCGAGTCGGGTCAGACGGCCGTCATCGGCGGCCTCTCGGCCGACACGGACACGGAGACGCACTCTGAAGTGCCGGGACTCTCGAAGATCCCGCTCCTCGGCGAGCTCTTCAAGCACGAGTCGAAGCAGCGCGAGCGCCGCACCCTGCTCGTGTTCATCACGCCGACGATCGTGCACAACAGCGAAGACACGCAGCGCGTGCTCGATCGCGAGCTCGAACGCCGCAAGCAGGCGGTCAAGGAAGAGCTCGAGAACCTGATCTCCACCGGCTTCGAGAGCGGAAGCCCACCGGCGCCGGTCAGTGACCTGAAACGTGGGGAAACCCCACGGCCTCTCGCCCAGGGCGGAGTCGAACGGAGGCCGCCCCGTGCGGCCTCCGTTGTTCGTTTCGGAGATGCGGCGCGGCGAGCAGGTCGAGACGGAGATCGGTGCGTCTCGACCTCCGTGAATCGACGTGTCCCAGCCCGAGTTCCCGGGGGCAGGCCGCGGCGCGTGTCCGGACTCCGGCTGCACGCGAGCGGCGCCACGGGGATCGGCGTCGGTCGGCTCGCGCGCCGTGGGGGCGCTGGTTCGCGTGGCCAGGCCCTTCTTGCGCGACGGACGCCTGGTCGTCCGCTCCTGCCCGAGCGGCGCCCCGCGGCGCGTTCCCAGCCCGCGCAGAGCGCGCGCTCGTCAGGAAAACCCCGCTTCGGGTTCGACTCGGGCGTGTCGATACGCAATCCTGTCCCTGCCTGACGCGCCGGCCGGCCGTTCTTCTCGGGCTGCGAGCCCGGGGCGTGCCGCCCCCTCAGGCCTGCGCGCGCGCTTTCGCGATGCGCTCAGCGCTCCGATCACGGGCGTCCTCCGCGACGCCTCGAACGTTCCGGTTCTGGTGGCGCGCCGCGCTGCTCGGGACCCTTCCCAACGAATTCAACGCCTGCCCGCCCGGCTTCGCCCGGACGGCGCGCGCGCTCCGCGCTTCGAGGACGCGTCCTCGCACCCATGCGCCCGTGCACTCCGTGCCGGCCGCGCTCGGTGGCGGAGCTCGGCCGCGCTGTCCACGGAGCGCCTGGAGGCCGGCGTCCGCATGCAGGGGCGACACCCCTGCGCAAGGCACATTGACATGACGGTTGAACTCCCCTCGGACGCCTCCGGGCGTCCCGACGCGGGCACGTTCGCGAAGCGCACCTCACACGGGCTCGCGCTTCCGCACCTCCCTGGTTCTCTTTTTCCTCGGACCGGCTCCTGGACCGGTCCTGGCGCTCCGCCGCGCGCGAGCTCTGATCGCCGCGCCCGCGACGAGGGCGACCCCGACGCCGAACTCGCCGGCGCCGGCACTCCAGGTGACGTCGAAGCCGAGCCCGGCGCCGAGGGCCCTGCTCGCAAGCGTCGGCGCGGGACGCGCGGTGGCCGCCGTCGTCGGCGCGCCGGCGAGGGCGCCCCGGAAGGCGCTGCGGAGGCCGCGCCGCTGCAGGTCGACGCGGAGCTCGCGCCGGCGGTGGACGAACTCCCGGGCGAGGAAGAATTCATGAGCGATCCGGTGCCGCCGGCCCCGCGCGTTGCGCGGGAAGGGGCCGTGCACCACGAGATCGACGAGGCGCTCCCGGAGGGTGACGAAGCCCAGCTCACCGACGAGGTGGGCTTCGGTGAGGGCGGTGCTGCGGGTGGGGGACGGAAGCGCCGCCGCCGCGGACGGCGCGGAGGTCGCGGACGGCGTCGCTCGGGAGCCGAGGGCGCTGGTGGCGTCGAGGGCGACGCCGGACCGACGCACGCGAGCGAAGTCGCCGGCGGCGATCTCGTCGACGAAGAGGCGCGGCTGGAAGCGCCGCGTCGCGGCCGCGGACGCGGCGCGGTTCCCGCGCCCGCCGCTGTGACCGCGGTGGAGGAGGACGAGGACCTCGCTCCCGCCGACGACGACGCGCCGGAGGGCGGCGTGCTGCGCGCCGACGGTGGTCGCGACCGGCGGAAGAAGCGCCGTCGGCGCGGTTCGCGCGGCGGTCGCAAGCAGCGCCGCGACGTGGATGCGCCGGTCGAGGTCGAGGCGATCCCCGGCGAGACCGAAGACGACCTTCCGGAGCGCGCCCCCGAGCCCGTCCAGGCTGCCCCCGCGGAGCCGCGCGGCGGGCGGCCCGATCGCTCGCGTCGCCGCAAGGGCGCGCGGGTCAGCGAGGACGAGGACGAGGAGCCGCTCCCGAAGATGGAGCCGGCGCGCAAGGCGCTGATCCTCGTCAACGCCTCGGATCCCGAGGAGAAGCGCGTCGCTGTTGTCGAGGACGGTCAGATCGCCGACTTCCAGATGACCGTGCGCACCGAGAACTCGGTCGTGAACGACATCTACCGCGGGCGCGTGGTGAACCTCGAACCCGCCGTCGGCGCGGCGTTCGTCGACTTCGGCCAAGGGCGCAACGGCTTCCTCCACACCTCGGACGTGCTCTCGGCGTACGGGGACAAGGACTGGTCGCTCGACAAGCTCCTCACGACGACGATCGACCCCGACGAGTGGGACTCGAACTCGAGTCAGCCGCACGTCGGCGCCGAGGTGGGGGACGAGGAGGCCGCGGCGAAGAAGAAGCCGCAGCGGGGCAAGGACCACCGCCGTTTCCGCGCGCGTCCGCGCCTGCCGATCACCGACCTGCTCAAGAAGGGCGAGATGGTCGTCGTGCAGGTCACGAAGGACGCGATCGGCGACAAGGGGCCGACGCTCACGACCTACATCTCGATCCCGGGGCGCTACCTCGTGCTCATGCCGTCGATGTCCCGCACCGGCGTCTCGCGCAAGATCGAGGACGAGAAGGAGCGTCGCCGCCTGAAGAAGATCCTCGCGCAGCTCGAGATCCCGCCCGGCATGGGCGTGATCGTGCGCACCGCGGGCGTCGGGCACAGCAAGGCCGACCTGAAGCGCGACCTCGACTACCTGAAGGGCGCGTGGGAGACCTTCGCGAAGCGCCTGCGCCACGGACACGGGCCGGCGCCGCTCTACCAGGAGTCGGACATCGCGATCCGCACCGTGCGCGACCTCTTCACGCCGGGCACCGAGGCCGTCGTCTGCGACGACCCGACCGTGCACCAGCAGATCGAGGAGTTCACGCAGAAGCTGATGCCGGAAGCGCTCGACCGCGTGAAGCTCTACACGGGGCCGAAGCCGCTCTTCCACTCGTACGGGATCGAGTCGGACTTCGAGAAGATCTTCTCGCGGCGCATCGACCTGCCCTCGGGCGGCTCGATCGTGTTCGACCAGGCGGAGGCGCTCGTCGCGATCGACGTCAACTCGGGCCGCACGCGCAGCGACGGCTTCGACTTCGAGGAGATCGCGCTCAAGACGAACCTCGAGGCGGCGCCCGAGATCGCGCGGCAGGTGCGCCTGCGCGACCTCGGCGGCATCATCGTCGTCGACTTTATCGACATGATGAAGATGTCGAACATCAAGTCGGTCGAGCGTGCGTTCAAGGCCGCGCTCGACACGGACCGCGCGCGCAACAAGATCGGCCGCATCTCGCAGTTCGGCCTGCTCGAGCTCACGCGCCAGCGCCTCGGGCCCGGCATGAACAAGAAGGTGTTCACGCCGTGCCACCGCTGCCGCGGCACGGGCCGGATCCGCACCGTCGAGTCGCGCGCCGCCGCGATCCTGCGGCGCCTCGGTTCGGCGATGACGCTGAAGGGCTTCACCACCGTCGAGGTGCGCGCGCATCCGGAGGTCGTGCGCTACCTGCGCGAGCTGTGCAGCGAGTACTTGCGCGCGCTCGAGTATCGCTTCGAGCGCGAGATCAAGCTGAACGAGGTCCCCGACCAGGTCGAGGACAGCGTGCTGCGCTACCTGCGCGCGGACGGCCGCGAGGTCCGTCCGGGCGGACGACGCAAGCGCTGAACGGACGAGCGGTCTCGGACCGCAGACGAGCGCGCTCCTCCATTCCGTGGGGGAGCGCGCCGTTTCGTTTCCGGTGGACGTTCACCGCGCACGAACGACGCGGTCCGCATTCAGAGCGGGGATGCGAGGCGCTCCACCGTCGGCGCGAAGCGGGCTGAGCGACTCCTTCCGCACGTGCTCGCGCCGCGCGCACACGTTCACCGTCTCGCCCGCTCGCTGCTGGGCGACCCCTTTCGAGAGTTTCCGCGCGCCGTACACCATCTCACCGTGCCCCGCGCTCGAAGCTGAGAGCTCATCGAACCCCGCACGAGCCCGGACCGCCCTCCGGTCCTGGCTCGTGCGGGGCCGTGATGCTGAGCACGCGTGTGTTCCGTTGCGTCCCTCCGCCCTGGATCGGCCCCTCTGGCCATGGCGCTCCCGACCGACGCGCCGCCCACGCCTCGCTCGCTCCCCGCTCGCCCTTCCGCGCCCGCACCTACGCTGCCCCAACCGCGCTCGCGCCCCCCTCTCGCTCTCGCTCGCGGAGTCCACCACGCCAACCTGACGACTCCACGTCTGGCCCCCCTCCGCGCGCATCCCGCTCCAACGACACCGGGCCGCCCCGAAGGACGGCCCGGTCGATGCGCGCGTGTGTGTCAGCTCACTGACGGAACGCGAAGCCCAGCGCGGAGAGCGTCGGGCTCAGGTTCGTCTGCGCGTTCGAGATGAACGAGATGCGCGTCTGGAAGAACTCCGCGCCGTCGATCTCGGACATGTCCGAACGCCAGTTGCCGCCGGTGCTGCTCGAGTGGAACGTGACGCCCGTGGCGATGTCGCCGTACGCGTCGAGCGACGCCGCGGTCAGGAGCGAGTTGTTGCCCGCGGTGATGTTGCTCGCCCCGCGGAACGCCAGGACGATTGACGTGCCGGTCGGTTGACGCTCGGGCGCCGGGTCGACGATCGGAGTCACGTAGCGCGGCACGTTCACGGTCGGGGTATCGAACCAGATCGTGTGCGCGCGGCTGACGCGCGTCACGAGGTTCAGCTGACCGACGTAGAACACCGTGTCGACGCCCGCCGTCGCGAGTCCAGGAGGCGCGGAGGCGGGGTTGAAGCCGCCTGTCGCGACGTTCTGCAGGTCCGGGTCCTTGACGACGATCACGCCACCGGTCGCGACGCCGCCCTGGGAGAAGGCGCGCGTGCGCGGCTGCCCGAAGAGCGTCACGTTGCTCACGTCGAAGACGTTGAGACCGAGCGCGCTGTTGTCGGGGTAGCAGCGGAACTCCATGAGGAGCGGGAGTCCGATCGTCGGCACGAGCGGCTGGGTGATCGGCGGACCGTTCTGGCCCCACAGCGTGCCGACCGGCGGAGGATTCGGGAGCGGGAGGTTGAAGGGGTGCGGGAGGCCGAGGTTGAACGTGATCGCCATCTCGACGCCGGCGCTGTCGAGGCCGCCGCGCGAAAGGATCGACGTGTCACGCCACGTGTAGAACTCCTTTTCCTCCGGCGCGACGCCGCGGTTCAGGGGGTACGGCAGCATCACGCTCCCGCTCGTCGCGATGAAGCGGTCCGACGGGCTCACGGTGTAGCCGCGGTCGCGCGTGTGCACGACCTTCGGCGGGTCCGTGGCGGTGTTCAGGTAGTTCTGGTCGTACGTGCCGAGCAGACCCGATGCCGGGTACGTGAACACGTTCATCATCGCGTCGATGAACTGGCCCTCGTCCGGCAGACGCGACGAGTGGGAGAGCGAGATCTGGAACGCGTCGAACACGTCGGCGACGACGTTGCCGCCAAGCGGTGACCACGCGAGGCCTTCGACGTCCATGTTCATCGTGCGGTCGTCCGTGATGACGAAGCCCGTGTCGACGTAGCGCCAGACCGTCATCATCTTGCTCCCGAGCTGGGAGAGCGGCGTCTGTGTGCCGCCCGCCGTCGGGGTCATCGCGTTCAGCGTCGGCTGCGTGCGGTCGACGGGGATCGCCGTGCGGACGACCTGCCGCGGTTCGAGCTCGCCCTTGAGGAAGTTGACCTGG
Source organism: Planctomycetota bacterium (assembly GCA_016714045.1). Taxonomy (GTDB): domain Bacteria; phylum Planctomycetota; class UBA1135; order UBA1135; genus JADJNY01. The sequence goes on from JADJNY010000011.1 coordinate 124,536, forward strand.
ATCTGGCCGCGCACTTCGGGGCCCGGGCTCGCGGTCGTGCCCGTGACGGGGATCTCGTCGACCGACGTGAAGCGCAGGACGAGGTTGCCCGAGAGTACGGTCGCCTCGGTCGCATCGATCGTGAAGAGCACGGGGGGCAGCGCTGCGGCGATCTTGTTGCCCGCGAGGTCGAGCGGCCCGAGGTCTGAATTCGGAACGTTGACCCAGTAGGACTCGGTGAGACCCGACGTGTGGCGCAGGGGGAGGCTCGGCTCGAGTCGGAACTCCTGCGAGTCGCTGGACGGGGTGACGCGCCCGACCGTGTAGCCACGCTCGGGGCTGGTCGGGACTGTTGCGGGGTCGAAGTTCGTGACGGTGAGCGTTTCGAACGCGTTCACGGACACGGGGTCCATCGGTTCGCTGAAGCGCACGATCACGGGCGAGTCCGTCGCGACCCCGGCCGCCGGCGGCTGCGAGATGCTCGGGAAGCGCACGAAGCACGCTTGCTTGTTCACGTTCGTGGCCGGATCCCACACCGTCGACAGCGTGCCCTGACCGGCGCTGAAGAAGGTCGTCGAGGGTTCGACGATGCGGTACTGGACCGACGCGATCTGGCTGCCGACCGGCACGGCGACCTCGGTGATCTCACCGAAGACGTTCGCCTGCTGCAGGACGTCGCCGACCTTCGTGGCCATCGCGCACGTCGAGTTCAGGAACGTGATCGAGCTCGCGAAAACCGTCGGGCCGCCGGTGGGGGTCCCGATGACGACGGGCTGCGTGCCGACGACCCGCGGAGCCGTCGTGTCGCTGAGGAATCCGTTGCTCGTATCGCCGGTGATCTCGGTCTTCCCGCCCGAGCGCGCCGCGCGCACGACGTCGCGGGTCGACGAGCTCGTGTCGTTGCTGCCATTGCCCAGGAAGGCGACGGGGTGCCCGCTCAGGTTGCGGAGCACTTCGTTCTGTCCCTCCGACGGCTCGGTGCGCGTCGGAACGCGGACGGCCAGGTTGGCGAGGTTCGTCGTCAGGCTGGCGGGGAAGCCCGTGGCATTGGGGGACACCGCGAACTCCGACGCTTCGCGCGGCGTGATCGTCGGGTCGATGATGATGCGCGTCGGGTAGAACTCGAGCGTCCCGTCCCCGTCCGTGTCGATCGCATCGCCATGGTTGGGATCGGCGAAAACGAGCGTCTCGAGCGGCGCCTCGGGCGGATAGCCCGAGAAGAGCTGGACCGTCGTCCGGTCGATCAGCGTCTTGTCGAGGAGGTCGTTGAATTTGAGGACGATGGCCGAGTTGCGCGGCACGAGCGAGAACGGCGGCAGTTCGCTCGGGTCGAGGCTCTTGTCGTTGACCGGCGCCAGGTTCCGATCGAGCCGGTCGAACGCGCGCTGGTAAGCGGAGGTTTCCACGCCCCCGATCACCGTCGACGGCGTGTACGGGTGGAGGATCGTGACCGTCGTCTCGAGGGTGATTGCGTTCGTCTCGACGAGGTAGTCGATCCCGTCGCTGACGATGTCCTCGCCCACGACCATGTTCGACTGCTGGAGGTTCCCCAGCTGGTCGCGGACCTTGACGATCCGGCCCCAGAACGAGCTCACGATCTTGAGCTGGCTCGTTTGCCCGGCCTCGTTTTCCTCGACGATCAGCCGCCGCGAGCCGCGCTCGGGGTGGAGGGGGTCGAAGTCCGGGTGATCGATCAGCGACCCGGTGGGGTTGCTCGCCTGCGAACTCGACGAAGGCCGGTGGTCGAAGCACCCGCCGGCGACGAGCGCCAGGGCGGAGGCCGCCACGATCGAGCTCCAACGGACCAGTTGCGCGGGGCGACGAGACGAAGACACGTGCATGAACGCCTGCCTGGGGGGCTGGATGGGGGGCAAAGCTCGGACGACCCCGCGAGAACCGCGCGCGGCGGGCTCGGGTGGGGTTTCCCGAAGGATGGGGACGCGACACTATAGCGAGGCGGACCCCCTCGGTGACCAGGGCTCTTCCACGCTCGCGCGATTGCCGAGCACATCACGCGCCACGGGCCGGGGGGGCGAGCGGGCGCACTCCGCCGCGGCGGAGGCGCAGAAGGCGGGTCTGAGCCGCTCCCCGGACCGACCTGCGCGCGGAGATCGAACGCACCCTGTGCGAAGTCGATCGTGCTCGCGGCCGCACGAGTCGCTGCCCGCGCCCGCCGGTCACGGGCGGGTGGATCGACGGACTCCGCTGCGGAGCGACGCGGGGCCGCGTCCCCGGGCCGCGGGCTCGTCCGCGATGGGATCAGGCGTACCGGTCGAAGCGTTGGCCGACGTGGGGATCGGCCGACGACCGCGGGGCGGCGTCCCGCTCGCTCGCCACCAATTCGGCCAGGGCGCCGTGCGGTGAGTTGCCGCCGGGCGGCGTCGAGCTTTGCGGGCCCTCGGCCCGCCGGTTGGACGGTTCGACACGCCCCGACACGGGGGCGCAGGTCGAGGACGTTCAGGCGCCGTGGAGGTGGATCTGCATGACGAGGTTGCATCGTCCGCGGCCGGGCGGGGAATGGACCCGACCCGCGAGATTCCGCGGCGGCGGCGTTCCGCGACCGCGAGGTCCGGTTCTGCCCACGCCCGCGAAGTCGGTGGGAAGCGCAGGGGCTCGTGGGCGGTGGAGGGAGCGGGGGCGCGAATTCGTGCCAGCCGCTGGAGAGCACGCTCGGGACCCGGCCTCCGCGCAGCGGCGCAACGGCTGGCCTCCACGCCGCGTGGGCGCCTCGCCCCGACCGGAGACCGCGGCTCTCCACGCGTCGTCCGGGCGTCTGGGCCGAGGTCCAGAAGGGGTTTGCACGCCGGACGATGCCCGCTACACTCTTCGCCCTTTCCTGCCCGGCCGCGCGTCGGGCCCACACCGGCGGGCGCCTCGCCCGCCACCGCGGGAGGGATTCCACCGCGGCAGAACGAGGACACGCAGTTGTACGCGATCATCCAGAAGAAGCAGCGCCAGCACACAGTGCGCCAGGGCGACCTGGTCGACATGGACCTCGACCAGACGCTCAAGGCCGGCGACGTCGTCACGTTCGACGAGGTGCTCCTCGTCGGCCAGGACGGCAAGGTCCAGATCGGCAAGCCGCTCGTGAAGGGCGCGAAGGTCACCGGCAAGGTCGTCGGCGAGACGAAGGGCGAGAAGGTGATCGCCTTCCGCTTCAAGCGCCGCAAGAACGTCCGCAAGAAGCGCGGACACCGCCAGCACTACACCCGCATCCAGATCACCGGCATCCAGGCCTGAGGAACACCGCGTCATGGCACACAAGAAAGGTCAAGGCTCGACGCGCAACGGGCGCGACTCGAACCCCCAGTTCCGCGGCATCAAGCGCTACGGCGGCGAATCGGTGACGGCCGGCTCGATCCTCGTGCGCCAGTGCGGCACCAAGATCCACCCCGGGAAGAACGTCGGCGTCGGCAAGGACTTCACGCTCTTCGCGTTGATCCACGGCACCGTGCGCTTCCAGTCGAACGGCAAGGTCCACGTGGATCCGACGCCGGCCACGAACTGAGCCGAATCGCGCTCCGAACCGCGCCCTGCGTGTGCGAGCTCCTCGCACGCGGAGGGCGCGCTGGTTCGGGGACTCGGTCGCGCTCCCCCCGCACCGCACCACCACGATGTTCCGCGACGAAGCCACGATCGAAGTCCAGGCCGGCAACGGCGGCCATGGCCGCGCGTCGTTCCACCGCGAGAAGTTCGTCCCGCTCGGCGGCCCGGACGGCGGCGACGGCGGCGCGGGCGGCAGCGTCGTGCTTGTCGCGACGTCGAACCTGAACTCGCTGCTCCCGATCGGTCGGCGCTTCCGCTACCGCGCGCCGGACGGCGAGCCCGGTTACACCAAGCTGAAGGCCGGCAAGGACGGCGAGGACCTCGTGCTCGAGGTCCCGATCGGGACGCAGGTCTTCGACGCGCAGCGCGGGAACCTGTTGCGCGACCTCGCCCAGGACGGACAGCGCCTCGAGATCGCTCGCGGTGGTCGCGGTGGCCGCGGAAACGCGCGCTTCGCGACGTCCGTCCGGCAGTCGCCCAAGCACGCGGAGAGCGGCAAGTCGGGCGAGCGACGCGAGCTCAGGCTGGAGCTCAAGCTCTTCGCCGAGATCGGGCTCGTCGGGCTGCCGAACGCGGGGAAGTCGACCTTCCTCGCAACCGTGACGGCGGCGACGCCCAAGATCGCGGACTACCCGTTCACGACGCTCTCGCCGCAGGTCGGCATCGCGCAGCTCTCCGAATCGGACACGCTCGTGCTCGCGGACCTGCCGGGGCTGATCGAAGGTGCCTCCGAGGGCCACGGGCTCGGTCACAAGTTCTTGAAGCACGTGGAGCGCTGCCGGGCGATCTTGCACCTCGTCGACTGCTCGCCAGAGTGTTTGTCGGAGCCCGTGCAGTCGTGGCGGGTGATCGAGCAGGAGCTCGCGGCCTTCTCGCCCGAGCTCGCGAAAAAGCCGCGACTCACCGCGGCGACCAAAGTCGAGTCGCCCGAGGCCGAGGCGCGCGCGCTCGAACTCGAGCGCGGCATCGGCGAGCGCGTGTGGCGCATCTCGTCCGCGCGCCACAGCGGCGTGCGCGAGTTGCTCGTCGAAGCCCGTCGGCTGGCGCGCGACACGTCGCCCGTCTGAGTCGGGACTCGGGAACTCGCGGTTCGCCTGCGCGGCGACCCGCGCCGGGCTCCCTCCTTGTTGGTCGAGCCCGAGTGCTCGTCGGCGTCGACGCCCGTGTCGACCGGGTTCCGCTCGTGCCCGTCGTCCCCTCCGCGCCGTGCGCGGCCTGGGGTGTGGACGCTGGCCACCCCTCGTCGCCAGGAAGAAATGACCGGATGCCGTGCGCGGTGGGCGACGGCCTCAAGCACGCGAGCAACCCGAGCCGATCTGACGCGAGAGACCTCCGGAGCCGGACCTTCCCTTCACCGTCCCCGGACATCGCATTGTGTCGCACGAACCGCCCGAACCCGAAGACGAGATCAGTTTCCGCGACGTGGCCCACTCGCTGAGCCAGTCGGGGTTCCTCCGTTCCGGCGGCGAGGGGATGCCGAGCCCGGACGCGCTCGACGAACCCCCGACGATCATGCCCTCGCGAGCGGCCCCGATCGCCCCGATCGTGGAGGCCCCCGCGCCGCCCCCGACGGCCTCGCCGCGCCATATGCTCGAAGGCTGGCTCTCGCTCATGTGCCAATGCGGCGCGAGCGATCTGATCCTGCGCGCGAGCGGTCGTCCGTCGATCCGCGTAGATGGGAAGATCGGGTTCCTGCCGGGCCGAGTGCCGGCCGCCGGTCCGCTGCTCGAGGTGCTCGACGGCATCATCGGCAAGGCGCGGATGGAGCAGTGGCGCGAGCGCGGCTCGGCCGACGCCGCGCTCATGCTCGACGGGCTCGGCCGCTTCCGCATGAACGCGTATCGCCAGATGGGGGAGCCTGCTGTCGTTCTGCGCCGCATCAACGAGAAGGCGCCGGAGCTCGACCAGCTCGACCTGCCGTCGGACAGCTTGAAAAAGCTCGCGATGCGCAAGCGCGGGCTCGTGCTCGTCACGGGCATCGCCGGGTCGGGCAAGTCGACGACGCTCGCCGCGATGATCCAGTACATGAACCAGACCGTCGAGCGCCACGTCGTGACGCTCGAGGACCCGGTCGAGCTCCTCTACTCCGAGGACCGCTGCGTGATCAGCCAGCGCGAGGTCGGCACGGACGTCGGCAGCTTCCACGAGGGCCTGCGGCATTCCTTGCGCCAGAGTCCGGACGTCATCCTCATCGGCGAGATGCGCGACGCGGAGACCGTGACCGCGGCGCTCGACGCCACCGAGACGGGGCACCTCGTCATGTCGACGCTCCACACGGTCAACGCCCCGCAGACGATCGAGCGCATCCTCTCCTTCTTCCCGTCGGAGCAGCACAAGCAGGTCCGTCAGCGCTTGGCCGAGAACCTCGCCGGCGTCCAGAGCCAGCGTCTGATCCCGCGCGCGGGCGGGAAGGGCATGGTGCCCGCGTTCGAGCTCATGCTCTCGACGCCGCACGTGCGCGAACTCGTCTCCGAGGGCAAGATCCCCGATCTCGGGCGCGTCATCGACTCGGGCACGGAGCGCGGCCTCATCTCGTTCAACATGTGCCTGCGCAAGCTCGTCCAGGACCGCAAGGTCGAGTTGAACGACGCGCTCGCGGCGAGCGACCGGCCCGAGGAGCTCGTGCTCGCCCTGCGCGGCATCACGGGCAGCTCCGGGCGTCCCGAAGCACCTCCTCCGTCGGGTCGGGGAGGGCACTCGGCCGGTGGTTCGGATGGGTTGCGCCTGCAACGCCGGGAATAGACCTCGCGGCCGCGCGTCCGCCCACGCCTTCGCCGGCTCGACGCCCCCTCGTCGACCTCGGCGCGCTGGCGTTCGCCGGCCCGGCACGGCTAGGATTCTCGAGGCGCACCCATGAACATCGGCCAGATCAAGCTCCTCTCGTGGCTCGCCGCGGGTCTCCTCACCGCGGGCCTCGCTTTCTACGTCTACTCGTTCGTGCGCGGGTTCAAGGACCTGAACCGCGGGCTCGACGTCGCGAAGATCGACGCGGTGCTGCTCCAGGGCGAGCCCCCGCAATCGAAGAGCGACGACCTCACGAACTACGAGGACATTCGGCGGCTGATCCTGCCGAGCTGCGAGAAGTGCAAGTCGAACCCGAACTGCAAGCACTTGAACTGGACCGGGAACGCCAAGCCGCAGCCCGTCGAGGACACCAGCGGACCGGCGACGACCGTCGTACCCAAGACGCCGGTCAAAGACCTCGTCCGCATCCTGTTCGTCAAGGCCGACCTTTCCGACCCCAAGGGCTCGGCGATCTTCTTGCGCTACAAGACGGCGTCGGGCGTCACCGCGAAGAGCCCGACGGGCAGCTTCCAGTTCAAGGTGGGTGAGCACCTGCACGCGCCGCTCGACCACATCACGGTCGAGGCGATCACCGCCGAAGGCGTCACGTTCGCGTTCCAGGACGTGTCGCGCGACAAGGAAATGCTCGGCCCCGCCGAGTTCGACGCGAAGACGGTCGTCGTCCAGGTCGACGAGTCGGGCGTGATGCTCCCGAAGATCGCGAACCCGATCCCGCGCGGCGCGTCGCCCGCGTGGAACCCGGAGCGCACGAGCCCGATCGGCACGAACGCGTACAAGATCGGCACGGAGGACGCGAAGGAGTTCGAGAAGGACTGGGATCGCATCTTCGCGCAGGACCTGCGCCACGAGCGGCACAAGGACCCGCGCACGGGCAAGTACGACGGCATCGAGATCAAGTCGGTGACGCCGGGCTCGATCGCGGAGCGTCACGGCGCCCAGTCGGGCGACGTCGTGAAGAGCATCAACGGCCAACCGGTGACGAGCACCGCCGAAGCGATCAACTTCGTCAAGCTCCACAAGGACCAGTACACGACCTGGGAGGTCGTCATCGAGAACCGCGGCCGCACGCGGACGATGGTCTTCCACTCGCCGCAGCGCTGACGCCTCCGAGTTCGCCGCAGCTCGCGGCCGGCCCGCGCAGCGCGCGGGCCGGATCACTTCGAGCAGCACGCAGCGCGGCCCACGCGACACGCAGCGCGGCCCACGCGACACGCAGCGCGGCCCACGCGACACGTAGCGCGGCCCACGCGACACGCAGCGCGGCCCGCACGACACGCAGCGGCCCGCGCGGCGCGTGGTCCGCATCGGGTAGCATGCCCCGACGATGTCGGACTTGGTCACCCTCGACCTCGGCAACAGCCGCCTCAAGCTCCGACGTTGGCGCGTGCGTTCGGGGGGCGCGCCCGAACTCGCGGGAGCGGCGACGTTCCCGGCCGGACCCGAGCTCGTGGCGCAGGCCGTCGCCGAGCTCGAGCGCGCGGCGGAGCCCGCGGTGCTCGCCCTCTCCTCCGTCGCGGCGCCCGCCGTCGAGGACGCGCTCGTCGCGGCGCTCGACCTCCGCTTCGGGGCGCGCTTCGTCGCGCGACCGAGCGCGCCGATCGAGCTCGCCGTGCGCTTCCCCGAGCGCGTCGGTCGCGACCGCGTCTTCGCGGCGCTCGGCGCGTGGTCGCGCCTCGGCGCCTCCGCGCTCGTCGTCGACGCGGGGACGTGCGTGACGGTCGACGCCCTCGCCGCAGCCGCATCCGCCCCGCGTTTTCTCGGCGGTGCGATCGCGCCAGGACCCGCGCTCCTCGCCGCGGCGCTCGCCTCCGGCGGCGCGCGGCTCACGGCGGTCGAGCCGCGACCCGGCGTCCCTGCACTCGGCCGCGACACGGAGGAGGCGCTGCGCTCGGGAATCGTCGTCGGGCTGCGCGGCGCCGTCCGTGAGTTGATCACGGAGATCGGTCGCGAAGCCGGGCTCGAGACCGCGCCCCTCGTCTGGACCGGCGGCGCCCTGCCGCTCCTCTGCGAGCCGGCGCTCTTCCCAGAGCGTCGCAACCACGTCGAGCCCGAGCTCGTGCACCTTGGTCTCCTCGCCGCGCTCGGTCACCCGGCGCCGGCCGTGCCGTGACGCTCCTCGTCCGCGAACTCACCGCTCCTGCGCCCGGCGCCGTCGCGGTCGTCGCCATCGAAGGACACGGTGCGCGGCCGTTCGCCCGCGAACTCGTCGGGCGCGAGCTCCCGCTCGGTCTCCTCGTGCTCGCGCATCTGCGCCTCGCCGGCGCCGTCGTCGACGAAGCGCTCGTCGCGTGCCGATCGGACGCGGAGGTGGAACTCCATCTCCACGGCAGCGTGCCGCTCGTGCGCCACGTGCGCGATGAACTCCAGCGACTCGCCGCCGCACACGATGGACGAGCCCGTGGATTCGCGCGCGCGGGTGGAGCTCCGATGGGCTCGCAAGCGCGGGCACCGGCGTCGAGTGTGACGAGCTCGCGACCGCGCGCGCCGCTGGACGAGCTGGAGTTGCGCGCACTCGAGCTCGCGGCACGTGCGCCCTCGGCGGAGGGCGCGCGCATCGCGCTCGATCAGGCGGCGGGTGCGCTGCGCAGCGAGCTCGAGGCGCTCGTGCGCTCGGCGCCGAGCGAACGCGGACCGCGCCTCGCGGCCCTGCTCGAGCGCGCCCGCGTCGCGCGCTTCGCACTCGAGCCCGTGCACGTCGTGCTCGCCGGACCCGTGAACGCCGGCAAGTCGACGCTCTTCAACGTCCTCCTCGGCCACGAGCGCGCGATCACGAGCGACCGCGCAGGGACGACCCGCGACGTGCTGACGGAGCCGGCCTTCTTCGGACCCTGGCCCGTGTGGCTCAGTGATTCGGCCGGCGAGCGCGATCTCGTCGGCGACGACGCGGCGTTGGACGTCGAGCGTGCGGGACAGGCCCTCGCGCGGCGAGTCGCGAGCGCGGCGAGCCTTGTGCTCTGGCTCGAGCCGACGGCGTCGGGAGACGACGCGGAGGGCGCTCGGACCCGCGAGCGTGCGCTCCGCGCCCTCGGCTCCCTGGTCGTGCGGATCGGCACACGGGCCGCCGAGTCGGTGGGGGCGCGCGCGCCGGCGATCGCGGCGCTCGAGGACCCGCGCGGGGCGCGAGCGATAATCGAAGCGGTCTTCCGGTCGGCGTTCGCGTTGCCAGCCCGCGCGTGGACCCCCGGCGCCGCCGTCCCGCTCGATCCGGAGCTCGTGCGGGCGCTCGAAGCGGCGTCCGCGGCGCCGGAAGCCCGCGACGTCGGCGCGCACCTCGCTCCCTGGCTGGGCACGACCTAGGACGGGGGGACTCGGGGAGTGCGCTCCCCGTGGTTGCGGGTGGCGGGGGGCTTGCGTAGGCTCGCTCATGGGTTCCCGAATGCCCGGACTGCGCCACCTCGTCTCGATCGACGACCTGTCCCTGGACGAGATCAAGAAGCTCTTCGTCCACGCGCGAGCGTTCGGAGAGGACCTGCGCGCGTCGGCCGAGCTCTGCCGCGGCATGATCGCAGCGAGCCTCTTCTTCGAGCCTTCCACGCGCACGCGGCTCTCCTTCGAGTCGGCGATGCTGCGGCTTGGCGGAGGCGTGATCACGGCCGCCGACATGCGCAACCTGAGCGCGTCGAAGGGCGAGTCGCTCGCCGACACCGTGCGCGTCGTCAGCGGCGCCTACGCGGACATCATCGTGTTGCGCCACTCGAGCGAGGGGGCCGCGCGCCTCGCCTCGCAGTACGCGAGCGTCCCCGTGATCAACGCGGGGGATGGTGCGCACGAGCACCCGACACAGACGCTGTGTGACCTCTACAATTTGTGGCTCGAACGCGGCCGCATCGAAGGCCTGGACGTCGTGCTTGCGGGGGATCTGCGCTACAGCCGCACGATCCACTCCTTCGCGTACGCGCTCGCGCGCTTCGGCGCGAACGTCGTGTGCGTGCCCGCGCCCGGCTTCGAGATGCCCGACTACGTGCTCCAGCGCCTGCGCGAGGAGTTCGGCGTCGAGCCGCAGCGCGCCGACGCGAAGAGCCTCGGGGATCTCGCCTCGCAGAGCGACGCCGTCTATCTCACGCCGCAGAAGCCCCACCAGCTCTCGCTCTTCACCGATGCGCGCGGGTTCGCCGTCGCGCGCGTCGACGCGCTGTACATGACGCGCCCGCAGACGGAGCGACACCCGTCCGGAGCGCAGCTCGAAAACTACGTCCAGCTCGGCAAGCGCCAACTCGCGGCCGAGTCCCTGCGCGACGCGGTCGTCATGCATCCGCTGCCGCGCCGAGACGAGCTGAGCGAAGAGATCGACAGCGATCCGCGCTCGATCTACTTCAAGCAGGCCGCGCGCGGCGTGCCGATCCGCATGGCGATCCTGGCGAGCCTGCTCGGACGCCTCGCGGTGCTCGAGCGCGAGCCGGTCGTGACCGCGCGGCTCTATCCGGTTCAGACGGGCCCCAATCCCTGCGCGAATCCGACCTGCATCTCGCGGACGGAGGCGCGCCACGTCGTACCGCAGTACAAGGTCAGCTCGCGGCTCCCGCTGCGCGTGCATTGCGGGTTCTGCTCGCACGAGGTCGCGCTCCACCTGGTCGGTTGCTCGACCACGCGCCACTGGCACGAACCGGACTCGTCGGAGCTCCGGAAGGTGCGCCCGGATCACCTCGTGTTCCTCGCGGACGCCGCGGAGGCGGAGCGCCTCGGCTTCGTCGCGGCGACGCGCGAACGCAGTCCGGCCTGAGCGCGAGCCCGGATCCGCTGGGGGCTGTGGGGCGAGTCGTGCTCCCGTTCCGGGCGCCCGTGCGGTTGCGCTCAGCCGATTCGCGAGGGGCGGGGTCTCCCGCACGATCCCGGTGCCCGAGGGGCCGGGAGCGGGGCTGGGGGAATTCGCCTAACTGGCTGAAGCTGCGTGGGTTGTCCTGCGTTTGGGGGCCCACGGGGCGACCGGCACAGGGTTTGAGTCCTCGCCCCGCAGTATGGGCTCCTTCCACCGACCCGACGACGTACCGTGGTGCAAACTTGACCCGAGCACCCCGGCACGAAATCATGAAAGTTCTACGCAGCCCGGCACCCCTCCGGGTGGTAGAGCCCCCCGCTCCGAGCGCCCCCTCGGGCCGAGCGGCCTCGTTCGGTTTGTGAGCCCACCTTCGAGCCCTCTCCTCACCGCGAGTGCCGGATCCCCTCGACCTCCCATGAAGAACGTCCACGCTTCTCGTTCGGTCCCGTCGTCGCGCCGCGCGCGCGCGACCCTCTCGTTCGGTCCCTGGTTGTTGCTCGGTCTCGCCGCGTGCGGCGGTGGGGGCACGACCCTCGTTTCGAGCGGAACGGCCGGTGGCGTCATTCTGCACCCGGAGCCGGGCCTCGGCTCGCGCACGCTCGTCGTCGACGCGAACCTGAGCGGCCGGGCGAATCCGCTGCGGATCCAGACCCTGGCGTGGGGCCGCATCGCGAAGATCCGCGACGCGCTCGGTGAGCTGCAGCAGACCGACATGGTGATCGGCGAGGACATCCGCACGGACAACGTCGACTATCAGCTCGACGTCAACCCGATCACGGAGGAGACGACGGTCACGATCCTGCACCCGTTCACGGCTTCGGCGATCGTCGGGGGCATCGAGACGTCTCCGTACCAGCGCGCCTTCCGGCGCCTCGACCAGAACCTGACGCCCATCCAGGACAAGAGCCTCGAGACGAACGAGCTGCCGCCGTACACGCTCGTGCCGCGCAATTCGGCGATCGTCCTGCGGTTCAACGACCTGCTCGACGTGTCGACGATCAACAACTCGACGATCAAGCTGCTCACGGGCACCCCGCCGACGGCTCCATTCGAGGCGCGCATCCTGCCCGACATCAACCACGGCGCCGTCCTGGACCGGGACGGGAACGGGCAGGGCGAGTTCTATACGACGCGGGTGATCATCGACACGACGGTCTCCACGTTCGAAGCGCACAACTCGGGCACGACGCTGGCAGTCAACTCCCTCGGCCTTCCCGCCAGCACGGCCGTCAACCAAGCCAACGTCGGTGTTCGCATCCCGACGCAGATCGACGCGTCCCTCAGCCAGTTCGCGCTGCTGCGCAACCTCGCGGGCAACGCGCTCTCGTTCAACGGCAACGGCAGCAACGATGCCTCGAGTTCGACCGAGGACGTCGTGCGCGCGATGCGCTCCGGCGGCGCCACCGCGATCACCGGCGACGTGAACAACGGCTTCCTCGTCGACAACATCCCGCCGCGGCTCGTCGGGACGATGCCGGTGCAACTCGGCGTCTCGACGCAGCACCCGAACGGCGGGCAGACGACCACGCTCGCGTTCAACTTCATCTCGTGCCGGATGAAGCTCAAGTCGGGGGACGTGCTGCAGCAGCCCGGCCTCCTCTGTGAAGGTCAGTCCGGCACCCTGTCGGCCGAGATTGTCGAGGTTGCCGACGACATCGACGACGGCCAGCTCGACGGTCTCTACCGCGTCCACTACCGCGTGATCGACCCCGCCCTGTGCGATCGCACGTTGAGCGCGGGGCCCTGCCAGCTCACGACGCTGTACGACCCCGTCGAGAACGCCGGCCGTGAAGCGTGCTTCGTCCGGTTCCCGTCGATCTCGCAGCCGCCCGACCAGGGCGTCTCGACGGACTCGCCCATCATCCTGCGCTTCAGCGAGCCGATGGACCCGACGCGCATGACGCCGTTCGACAACTTCACGGTCACGCGCACCGACGTCAATCCGACGGGCAACGACTTCATCGTGGGCTCGATCACCAGCACGGGCGACCTGAAGGAGTTCCGCTTCTCACCGGCCTTGCCGCTGCGCCACACCTCGGGCACCGCGGAGCAGTACTTCGTGAACCTTGCGAGCGGCGCGACCGGTCCGCTCGACCTCGCTGGCAATACGCTAGCTGCGACGCTGCCGTCGGTGCCGTTCCGCGTGAACGCCACCCAGGCGACGCAGAGCAACGCGGGCATCGTCGTCCGCTTCAGCAGCGACGACGAGTTCACGACGAACAACGGAGCGGATCGCCCCGAGTGGCGCGGACAGTTCCTGTTCGACGGAGCGCGCGGGCTGATCAAGCCGCGCACGGTCGTGCACTTCAACGGCAACGCGGACCGCAGCCAGCCCGTGCCGAGCATCATGCCGATCTTCGCGGCGGGCGTGCAGACGCCGCTGTCACCGCTCGGCAGCAAGCTCCAGACGCTCTGGCGCTACTGTGACGTCGGCTTCGGCCTGCTCGACGAGACGTTCTTCAACGTCGACGTCGAGGGCCTCGCGTGGGCACCGGTGGGGGGCTCGGCCGTCGCCGACCAGTACGACGCGTTCGAGATGTACCTCGGCCACTCGAAGCACCTGCCCGACGAGTCGGTCGATGCCTTCCTGCTGCCGAACTTCCCGGCCTCCGGCCTCGAGGTCACGTACAACAACAACTGGAACGACCTGACCAACGACCCGCCATTCAAGGTGCACGACCGCAGCCGCGGCTACACCGTGAACCCTGCGGACCGCTACCAGGCCGAGTCGGGCACGCGCCTGATGCCGTGGCCCTGGAATCGCGGCCTCGCGATCGCGGACAAGCGCTTCTACACGTGGCGAGATACGGCGCTGCAGACCAAGGGTGGACCGTTCGACAGCCCCGGCGCGGAGCTCCTGATCGTGATCCGCACGCTCGGTCTGAACGTGGCGCAGGGCGTGCCCTTCCCGACGTCGCAGGTGCCTACGATCGGCCTGCCGCTGCTCATGGAGTTCCGCTGCTACCCCGACTCGGGCGCGCTCGGTCTCAACTCGTTCGACATCTCGCTCGGCAACCTGAACTCCGCGCAGCCCAACTTCCGCGCGTTCTCGACCGGCGGCAACCAGAACGGCACCACGGTGGTGAAGAACCCCGATCTGCAGCCGACCGCGACGGGGGGCTTCAACCCGACGTCGGTGCCGCCCGGCCTGCCGACGCTCGGGGTCGACAACTCCTTCTACATCGGTCAAATGAACCTCGTCACGCGCGTCAGTCGCGCGCACTCGATCTGGTTCGACACCGGTGCAGGGTCCGTGCCGCAGTTCAGCACGCCGGTCATCGAGCCGCGCGCCGAGGACCAACCCCTCGGCACGCAGGTGGTGCTGGCCTTCCGCGGCACCTCCTCGATCACCGTGACGCCGACGCAGCCGAACGTCCTGAACGACGCGCGCACCGTCGATCCCTACGGCGAGCCGCGTCCGGCGAACTGGCCGCCGGCCGGCGGCACGGTCTCCTACCCGGGCGCCGACAACCGGTGGAAGAACTCCATCGGGCTCGTCTCGGGCCAGCGCTACTTCCAGGTGCGCGTCACGTTCATCGCCAACATCGAAACGAGCCAGACCGCGGAGCTCTCCGCGCTGGGCTTTGCCTACCGTCTCTGATCCCCGCACCCTCGTCCCCCACGAGGGACCTCCTCCCATGCTGACGGCTTTTCATCGCACTGCGCTCGGCACCTCGTCCCTGGCACTCGCTTTCGGCCTCCTGGCCGGATGCGGTGGCAGCGGCTCCAGCGTCGCCGGTGGTTCGACCTCGTTCCGGATCCTGACGGTCTCCGTGCCGAACAACGGCATCTGGCAGATCAACCGGCCGATCGAGTTCACGTTCAACCAGGACATCGATTTCAGCTCGGTGAACCTGAACACGATCAACATCACGCAGCCCAACGGCGCGCCGGCCTCCGGGGAATTCCGCCTGCGCAACGCGCGCCAGGTCGTGTTCCAGCCCGCCTGCCCGACGCTTGGTGACTTCTCGGACTCCGGCCTGCTACCGAACGGCGTCGCGTACCGCATCAACGTGCTCGGGTCGACCTCCGGCGGACCCACGGTCCGTTCGAGCGGCGGTCGCCCGCTGACGTCGAGTCAGGTCGTCGACTTCAACACGCCGCTGTCGGCGCTGCTCGATCCGACGATCCTGTTCCTCGACCCCGCGTCGGGACCGCCGACGCCCGTCGTTCGTCAGCCGGGAGACACGAGCACGCTCGCCGCGAGCTACCTCGAACTCGGCGGTGACTCGAGCGTGGGCGCGCGCCAGTACTTCGTCGCGCGTTCGACTCCCATCCCGGACCTCGGGGCGGAAGTGGCCGCGGGCTTCAAGGCGCCGCTCAACCTCTACAGCGACTCCGACAGCGCCGTCGCGATCGTCGTCGCTCTCAACCAGCCCGTCGACCCGAGCACCACGAACATCAGCGCCGAGAACCTGGACCTCGAGTACCAGGACCAGGCGGGCGACTGGGTGCGTATCGCGCACAACGTCGAGCTGGTCGAGAACTGCACGGGCACGGGAGCGCTCGTGCGGCTGACCCCGACGGGCATCCTCCCGCAGGGGCGCACCGTGCGCGTGGTCCTCAGCTCGAACTTCAAGGACCTCGTCGGCGAGTTCAACATCGCCGACCTCGTCCTCGGGGCGTTCGAGGTCGACGTCGCCACCGATCCCGGCACCTCGACGGCCGGCGACGGCGCCGACGTGAAGTCGGAGTCCTTCGCGGTAAGTGGCTCGGACGTGGGATCGTTCGAGGACGTCGACAGCGTGCTGGCCGCGCCGCGCGCGGTTTGGGGCGCCGATGGCAAGCTCGAAGCGGGCTTCGCTTTCGACGGCACCGGTGGCGTGGACGGCGCGTTCGACTGGGTCATCGACGGCACCTTCGTGCTCGACACGAGCTTCGCCGTGATCACGGACGCGACGCAGACGCGCCAGCAGTCCGTCGTCAACGGGCGCGTCGACATTCGCGGTCTCTGGGTCAAGCCGACGGGGACGCTGATCATCCAGGGCGTGAACCCCTGCACGATCCTGTGCTCGGGGCCGCTCGAGCAGTCGCTTCTGCCCGTCGGAACGCCGGCCACGAGCGTCCTGATCCAGGGGCTCGTGAAGTGCAGCGGCACGAACAACCGCGGCGTCGTTTCCTTCAGCACGTCCAACATCCCCGAGCAGGGGGCCGCTGGCCAATGTGGCGGCGGAGACGGTGGAACGGGCAACTACCTGACGACGCAGTCGACGCCGCAGGGCGGCGCCGGTTTCGGTCCGTTCGGCGCCGCGGGCGGCGGCGGCCAGGGCGGTGAGACGGGCTTCAACCCGCAGTCCAACACGAACAACCGCCGTCCGGCGGGTGGCGATGGCGGCCGGCTCGGCGCCAACCAGTTCGAGCGCACCCGGCCGACCTGCCCCGATCAGCGCGTCATCGGCATGGACGCGGAACCGGGCTTCAACGGTGCCCCAAACGCGACCGGAGCGCTGCACCCCGGCGTGCCGATCGGCGGCGCGGTGGGCTCCAGCGTCTTTTCGGACTCGAACGCGAACAACGACTTCTGGGGCACCATGGTCACGTCGACCGGCCTCGTCGTCCAAGGCGAGCTCGCTCGTCCGATGGCCGGCGCGGGCGGTGGCGGCGGCGGCAGCGCGTGTCTCACCAGTAGCTTCCCGACGACTCCGTTCACCTTCACGGGGGACGAGAAGGGTGCCGGGGGCGGCGGGGGCGGTGGCTCGCTCTCCATCTTCGCGCTGGGTGACATCCGCCTCGCGGGTCTCGGCACGGCCGCGCGCGGCCGCATCGAGGTCAACGGCGGCACCGGCGGCGGTGGCGAGAACACCAACGGCATCGACCGCGTCGGTGGCGGGTCGGGCGGAGGCTCGGGGGGACACCTCGTGCTCCAGTCGTCGTCGCAGATCGACTTGTCGCGCTGCACGACCCTCTCCACGGCCGTGAACGGGATCACCTTCTGGGGTGGTCTCTTCGCCAAGGGCGGTCAGGGCGGTGAAGGCGAATCGGGCACGGGCGGGGCGCGCGCGAACGGCGTCGAAACGGCTCCCTCGGTGGATGCTCTGCCGCCGAACTCGTATCCCAGCACCTCCGGAACGTCGGCGCCCTGCGCGGTCTTCAACGGGGCCAACGATGCGGCGACCACGGTCGGCGGTCTCGCGAACCCCGCGCAGTTCCAGTTCACCAACACGGTGGGCAACGGCACCCCGACGAACCCCAAGACCTGCGCGGGCGGCGACGGGGGCCGGGCATCATCCAGCTCCACACGACGAACTTGACGGACATCGTCGTTCCCGCGACGGCGGTCCCGCCGGTCGCCAACGTCGACTTCCGTGCGCTGTGTTTCCCGCTGCCGATCGGCGCCTCGCCGACGACGGCCAACGCGCCGTCGAGCTGGAACCAGCTCCTGCCGACCTTCGGCCGTCGCTCGGTGGCGCGCTCGAAGTGGATCGCGCTCGGGGCCGCGAGCGTTCCGCCTCCGCCGTCGGCGGGCGCGGACACGGTTCGCTTCCAGTTTCCCGACACGGACACGGCGACGGGCCTCGTGCGCCGTTCGGGTTCGGGCGCGAGCGCGAGCGTGCTCGAGCTCACGCCGATCCTCTCGGGCAACCTCGTGTCGAGCCCGGGTGAGCCCTCGATCACGACCGACCTGCGTTCGCTGGTCTTCGATGCGTCGGCGCTCGTGGACGACATCTACAAGCGCAACCCGGCCATCCTGAAGGGCTTCGTCCTCAAGATGACGGCGGCGTCCTCGGCCGTGAACCGGTTCGACATCGTCGCGGCGAGCTACGACGTGGCGCTCGACCAGCTCCGCGTCACCGTCGGCACGAGCGGCACCCCGCTCGCCGGCTACGCGGTCGGCGACACGGCCGAGCTCATCCCGCGCTTCGTCCGCCTGAGCACGGAAGGCACGCTCGATTCCTACCCGGCCTCGGCCGGCGTCCGCATCCGCTTCCAGACGGCGAACGCGAACTCGCTCGGTCAACCGGACGAGTCCGGGCTCGTGGCCTTCACCGACGACATCACGACGTTGAACTCCTCCACGGCCCGCTTCATCCGGTTCCAGGTCGAGTTCGACATCCAGTTCGACGGCGGCTCGCTCTCCTTCGACACGCCGATCCCGGCGGTCGAGTTCCTCTCCATTCCGTTCCGCTTCTGATCGCGGCGGATCGGCACGCATCGGCGGGCGTCGAGGCCACTCCTCGGCGCCCGCTTTTTCGTTGGCGCTCGTCGTCGGCGTCGCGGGCCCACTCGATGGGGGCATGCGATGGGCTCGGCGCCCCGGCCGCGTCAAGCGGGAGTCCCCTTGGCAGCCGCCGTCTTGGCTGCGCTCCTGATCGGTGCCGCAAGCCCAACGAGGGGGAGTGCGACGAACGCGGAGCTCTGGCCGCTGCGGGAGTGCAAACCCTCGACGTCCGCCCGCTCGCCGGCGCTCGTCGATGGCGCCGCGGTGCCACCGTGGGTGCTCTCCACGTTCTCGGAGCTCCGATCGCTCCAGGAGCATGCCGCCCGCGGAGCCGTGGAGCGAGCACGGAGCACCGGGCTCGAGGGGCGCGTGCCCTTCGACGGTTTCGCGGGTGAGTTTCACTTCGCGGTGGCGCTTCGGCCGCGCCGCGGGCGGGCCCGGGCGCGCGCGTCCGAACGGCTCGCGATCGGGCTCCTCCTGCCGCGCGACAAGGCGCTTCTTGCGCGCCGGCGCGCGTGCTTGAATGCGCGCGTGGCCTCCGTTCGCCTCGCGTTCTCCTGTTGCGCGCTCCTCGCCGCGCTCGCCTCGGTCGGCTGCGGGCGCGAGCGCTCCAACGCTCCCGAGGTCTTGCGCCTCGCGCGGCCGGTGCTCCCCGAGTCCAGCACGGCGCCGTTCCTCACGGGCGTTCACCTCAATGAGGAACTGCGCTTCTACTTCACGGCGGAGATCGACCGCGTCAGCGTGACGCGCGAGAGCGTGCGGATCCTCGACGAGCACGGTCGCGAGGCCCGCGGCCGGCTCGAGGTCGAGGGCGCCTGCGTGCGCTTCGTGCCCACGCTGCCGCTCGCGAGCGACCTGTCCGACGCCGGGTTCCAGCCCGACCAGCGGTATCGAGTCGAGTTGCGCGGCTTCCCGGCGCCGGACGGTCTGAGGTCGGTGCGCGGGGCGCCGCTCGCCGCGGGCATCGCCACCACGTTCCAGACGGTCGCGCGCCGGGCGCGAAGGAGACGCTCTTCGAGGACCGGATGCAGAACCGCGCGGGCCTGCTCAAGCTGCATCCGCCGTTGTCCGGACGGCCCGAGGATCCCTACGTCGTCTCGACCCAGGGCTCCCTGTTCCTCGTCAGCGACAAGCCGATCGACCCGACGTCGATCGTTCCCGAGGACTTCGTGCTCCGCGTCACGAACAAGGAGCCCGCGGTGCGGCTGCCGCTGTCGGTGCGCCTGATCGAGAACGAGCCGCGCTACGCGGCCCGCTCGCGCCCCCGCCGCGGTGCGCGCGCGCAGCGCGATCCCCGGCGGATGGGACCAGCTGCCGCGCGCCTCCGTGCTCGAGCTCTTCCCGCTCGAGACGCCCGCGCCCGGGACCTTCTGCGAGTTCTCGCTGCGCGTCGACGCGCAGGGCCAGCTCGGACTGCGCGATTTCAGCGGGGCGCCGCTCTTGCGCACGACCCACGCGCTCGCCGTCGGCGTGTCGTTCCAGGAACCGCGCCTGGAAGTGCCGGCGGACGACTACGCGGAGGACTTCCTCCGCACCGCGCGCGGCTCGCTCCGCGCGCAAGGCGCCGTCGCGGGCTTCGACGGCACGCCGCTCTGGAGCGACACCGGCCGCGTGGAGGTCCGCTATCCGCGGCCGCGGGGTCGGGGCGCGACGGCGCGGTCGAGCTCGGCGCGATCGAGGAGCGGGAGGACGTCGAAGCGACGCGGATCTCGCTCGCGGCGGGGACGGCGTGCGCGTGGAAGGCGGGGCCCGGCCTGCGCGTGCTCCGCGCGCAGGGCGCGATCCGCATCGCGGGGGAACTGCGCCGAGCGGGGGCCGCGGCGGACTCCGCGCGGCTGCGCGCGTTCGAGCCCGAGCTCTTCGACGATTCGAAGCCCGGCAGTCCCGCGCTGACGTTGAGCCGCTGGCTCGAGCGCGCGCGCGACCGCGCTCGGACCGCGGCGGAGGACGAGCCTCCGTCGTGGACGGTGATCCTCGCCGGTGGCGACCTCACGATCGAAGGCCGGCTCGAGGTCGACGGTCCGCTGCTCCTCTGTGCGGGCGGGATGCTGCGCATCCCGGGGCAGGTCCGCGGAGCGCAGAACCAGGACATCGGACAGATCTGGATCCTCGGCGACGGCGGCGGCCTCGCGGTTCACCCGCCGCCGAACGTAGTCAAGCAGGCGCTCGTCCTCGACCCGCCGGTCGGGGCGAACCCGCTGCGCGAGGGGTTGCGGTTGTGCGCGCAATCGCAGGCGCTCCCGCAGAGCGCGCTCGACGTGCACTGGCTCTCCGCGGAAGCGCGCGGCTCCGACGGCAGCCGCAACGGGAGCTGGAGCGTCCACTACCTCGCCGCGGAGTCCGTGGTCGCGGGCGAGGATCCGCGCGGTCGTTGGGTCGACGATCCGGCGTTGCTCCCGGCCGCGGGGGATGGCTGGGCCGGTCCGATCGTCTACTTCGTCGAGCTCACCGTGCCCGCGGGCGGGAATTGGGCGCCGCCCTTCCTCGACGCGCTGCGGCTGCGGTGGGAGGAACGCCGAGGAGGGGAGCGCTGATGTTCGACGACCTGCCGCAGGGGTTCCTCGTCGCGTGGTGGGGCGTCATGGGGCTCTTCGTGGGCTCCTTCTTGAACGTCTGCATCCACCGGCTTCCGCTCGAAGGGGAGACCGTGTCGAAGCCGCGTCGGTCGCGCTGCCCGAGCTGCAAGACGACGCTGACCTGGAAGGAGAACGTCCCGCTCGTCTCCTGGCTGGTCCAGCTCGGCCGCTGCCGAACCTGCGCCTGGCCGATCCCTTGGCGCTATCCGCTGGTCGAGGCGCTCAACGCCGGCCTGTGGACGCTCGTCGCATTCCTCTACCTGCCCGAGGACTGGGGCAGCGCCCTGGTCGCGTCCATCGTCCTCTCCGGGGCTCGTCGTCGCGACCTTCGTCGACTTCGCCTGCTTCGAGATCCCCGACGAGGTCTCGATCGGGGGCATCGTGCTCGCGCCGATCGCGGTGCTCCTCGTGCCGCACCTCCACGACGCGACGCGCATCGCGATCGCGATGACGCCGCCGGGTGCGGAGCACGTGAGCCGCTTGGGCGCGCTGACGGGCTGCATCGCGGGGATGCTGGCCGGTGGGGGCTGTCTCTGGGCGATCGGCTGGATCGGCGAGCGCATCTACGGCCGGGACGCGATGGGCTTCGGCGACGTCAAGCTGCTCGCGGCGGGCGGCGGCTTCATCGGCCCCGGGGGCGTCGTGCTCGCGCTCATGATCGCGGCGCTGACGGCCTCGATCGCGGGTCTGCTCAACATGGCGCGCTTCTACGTGCTCGTCCGCAGTCGAGCGCGCTCGCGCGGATCGAAGCGCCCGGTCGGGAAGAGCCTGCGCATCGCGCGCGTCGCCGGGCGCTACCTTCCGTTCGGGCCGTACCTCGCGCTCCGGGATCGCGGTCGCGCTGCTGGCGTGGAGCGAGCTCGCGAGTTCGCTCCACGGCCTTGGAATCCCGCTGTTCGCTTGGAATGATGTCGAACGACTCCTGCGTTGAGATTCGGCGCGCGCCGCCGGTCCGCGTTGGAACCTGGAACACGCGCGCTCCCTGACGGAGCGCGTCCGCGAACGACACCACGGGCGGGAACACCGCCCATTGAGGGGACGACGACGATGAACTCGATCTTGGGGCGCCGGCTCGCGATCGCCGGCCTGATGCTCTTCTCGCTTCCGCTCTCGAGCTGCGTCTCGACGCGCGCGCACCAGACCGCGGTCGACGAGAAGGACGCCGAAATCCGCAAGCTC
>JADJNY010000012.1 GCA_016714045.1 Planctomycetota bacterium
GGCCGCGGCGACCTCTCGCACCTCGTGTTCGAGAAGTCGGCGCGCACGCTCTTCGCGCTCGGGCGCGGGAACACGAACCTGCTCCAGGGCGCGCGCACGGCCCGCGTCGAGCCGTTGAGCGACGGCGGGCTCGTGCGGCTCACGCAGTCGGACGCGTCGGGCTACGTCGCGCTGAAGCGCTTCCCGCTCGCGCCCGACGGCGACCTCCTGGCGCGCGTGGAACTCGACGCGGAGGACGCGGGCGACCTCTTGCTCCTCCCCATCTGGGAGGGCGAGACGGAGCCGCGGCGCAAGCAGTACGCGTCGAGCCGGTTCCGCGCCGGCGCGAACACGCTCTACCTGCGCGTCCCGCGCACGCCGAAGCTCGAGGGCCTCGCGCTGCGGTGGACGCAGGCTCGCGGTCCGATCGTGCTGCGCTCGCTCGAAGTGCGCGCGATGCCGGGCGAGTGACGCGCATCGACGACGACCGCGGGCTCCGCGCCCGACGCGCGTCGTTCAGGGGATCCCGAGCAGGCGGTGCACCTGCGGGAGCACGCGCACGGGGAGCTCGCGATCGCGCGCCATCTCGGCGACGGCGTCGACGAGCTCCTGCGACGGCGCCTCGACGCCGCCAACGGGGCTCGCGGGCTGCACGACGACGAGCAGGCCCGACGCGTGCCGCTCGACCTCGTCGAGGATCGGGGCGAAGGCCTCCGCCGGGTGGCCGCCCGAGACGACGAGCTTGCCGCACGCGTCGCGTCCCGCGACGAGGCGCAGGCACTCCGTGCGGGCGACGGCCCACTCCGCGGCGTCGCGCGGCGCGCGCTCGGGCGTCGCGCGCGGGTGCGCGAGCTCCACGGGCGGATCGAGGTCGAAGTCCGGCTTCAGATCGAGGCTCACGTGGTCGCACGCGGGCAGCACGAGATCGAGCGCGCGCGGGTGCGCGCCCGCGGTCTCGAGGTGCAGGCGCCGGCGCCCGAGCATCGGCTTCAGGCCGAGCACGAACGCGGGCCAGAGAAGCGGCTCACCACCCGTGACGCTGACGGTGCGCGGCGCGCCGGGCTCGACCTCCGCGATCCAGCACGCGGCCTGGAACGGCGTCGCCCAGGCGTCGTCGCGCCGCGCACCCGCGGGGCGCGCGATGCGCGCCGTGGGCTCCGACGGGAGCGTCCACGAACCCGGCGTGTCGCACCAGCGACAGCGCAACGGACAGCCGCGCAGGCGCAGGAAGACCTGCGGTTCGCCGACGAAGGCGCCCTCGCCCTGGATCGACGAGAACACCTCCAGCACCGGAGCGCGCGGGCTCGACTCGGGTGCGGAGGTGCCCATCGGCGTACGCTCGACACGCTGCGGCGGACCGACGCGCGGCGGCGGCCCGCGCGCGGCGGGGCGTCACTTCTTCTTGTCGTCCTTCTTCGCGGCGGGCGCGGCGGCGCCGGCGGCCGGCTTCGCACCGGCGGCCCCACCTGCGGCGGGCGCCTTCTCGGCCTTCGTGGCCTTCTTCGCGCCCGCGACCTTGAAGCGCGTGCGGACCTTGGGGAGACCCCAGACGTGGCCGGACTCGTCGTTGAACTTGCCTTCCTTCTTGAGGATGGCGAGGCGCTCGATGCGCGTGAAGACGCTGCGTTCCCCGACCAGGGTGCTCGCGCCGCGGAGGCTGGAGTGGATGGACATGGCAATACTCTTCGGTCTGAAAGTCAGTCAGGAACGAGACGTCACCGCCGTTTCAGGACGTCGTCGATGCGCACGACGTAGGCGTCCCGGAACGGCGGCTCTTTGGACTGCGGGGGCGGCCCGCGCAGGCCTCGAAGGAACTCCACGAGGGTGTCGAGGTCCTTCGTCTTCGGCTTCGCGCCGACGCAGACGATCAACCCCGGCTTCGTGCCCCCCGTGCGGATCGGTTGGACGGCAGGATACCCCTCCTTGCGCAACCAGGCCACGGTCGCGCGGGCGAGCTTCAGCCCATTCTCGTCGTTCTTGTACTGGGCGACGCGGACGGTGAACTCGTTCTTGGGGTCGTGGAAGGCCTGGTCGTCGGTCGTGCCGAGCTGCGCCGCCACCTGGTTCGAGCGGGCGGGGTCGGCGGCCGGGGCTACGGTCGGCGCGGCGGTCGCGCTGGACGCGGCCGGCCGGGCGAAGCTGCCCGGGTCCCCGGAGGCGGAAGGCGGCTCGGCGGCCTCGATCCCGCCCGCCTCGGGTCCGGAGCGCAGGAGCCAGGCCGCGACCCCGACGACGAGGATGCCGAGCACGACGAGGCGCACCGTGCGATCCCCGAACACGCGGGCGAGGAAGGAGCGCCCGCCGCGCTCGCCGAACTCGAGGCGCGCGGCCTTCGAGGCACCCCAGGCGCCGCCAGCGCCCCCGGCAAACGGCCCGCCGGAATGGACCGGCGCGTCGGGCTTGCGCTTCTGGGCTGCGCGGCCCTCCGGCGCGGAGGCGCGGAAGGCTTCGAGCAGGTTCTTCTGTCGGGCGACCATGGGCGGAGCGGGTGCGGGACCCGAAAAGGGGCGGAAGAGCCTACGCGGGGTGCGCCGCACGGTCAATCGGTCCGGCCCCCTCGCCGTCCCCACGCGCGACGCCACCACGGTCTGGCGGCGAGACGGAAGGCCCCTCGCTCTTCCGTCGTCCCTGGCGCGACACTACACCTCCTTCGATGCGATGTCTCGGTGCGAGCGCGATCTTCGTCGGCCTCTTCGCGGGGGCGTGCTCCCGTGCCGAGGACGCAGCGCCCGCGCCCGTTTCGGCCGACGGCCCGGGCGCGCCCCGCGCGGCGACCGACGCCGGCGCGCAGCCCGCCGAGGACGTCGTCGACGAAGCGCGCGAGCGCGGCCTCGACTACACGAACGTCTCGGGCGGGAGGGAGAAGCGCACGATCCTCGAGGCGAACGGCGCGGGCGTGGCGCTCCTCGACCTCGGCTCCGACGGCGACCTCGACGTCGTCTTCGCGCAGGGCCTCGACGCGCTCGCGCGCGTGCTCTCCGGCCCGGGCGCGGACCTCGAGGTGTTCGAGAACGTCGGACGCGGTCGCTTCCGGCGCGTCGCGGGCCCCGGGCTCTCGGGCTGGTGGACGGGCCTCGCGACGGGCGACGTCGACGGCGACGGCGACCCAGACCTCGTCGCGGCGGGCTACGGCGCGCTCGAGGTGCTGCTGCAGGACGAACGCGGAGCGCTCGTGCCGCGCAAGGGCGCCGCCCCGCTCCCCGCCGAACCCGGCGCGCGGCTCGAGATCGGCGCGGCGCGCTCGAAGGGCACCGCGCCGGCATGGGCGACCTCGATCGCGCTCTTCGACGCGGATCGCGACGGCGCGCTCGACCTCTACGTCGGGCAGTACGTCGACCTCGATCCGCTCGCGCCGCCGCTCTCCGCGCTCGGTGAAGGCGCGCTCGCCGTCCCCTGCCGCTGGAAGGGCCACGCGGTCTTCTGCGGGCCCGCCGGTCTCCCCGCGCAGCCGGATCGACTGCTGCGCGGTCGCGGCGACGGCACGTTCGTGGACGAGAGCGCGGCGCGGCTGCTCGAACAGCGCCCGGGCTACACGCTCGCCGTGCTGCCCTTCGACGCGGACCAGGACGGCGACACGGACGTGTTCGTCGCGAACGACAGCACCGCGAACCTGCTGTGGATCAACGACGGCCGCGGCGTGTTCCGCGACCACGCGTACGAAGCGAGCGTCGCGTACTCCGCCGACGGCCGCGCGCAGGCGGGCATGGGCGCCGCGACGGCGGACGTGAACCGCGACGGCCTGCCCGACTTCGTCGTGACGAACTTCTCGGACGAACCGACGGAGCTCTACCTCGGCAGCCCGATGGGCTTCGCGCGCGCGACGTACACGAGCGGCCTCGCGCGCGAGACGAAGCGCCTCCTGTCGTGGAGCCCGCACCTCGTCGACTTGGACGGCGACGGGTGGAGCGAGCTCCTCCAGACGAACGGGCACGTCTACCCGCAGGCGGACGAGGCGCTCTCGGGCACGAGCTACGCGCAGCCGATCACTGCCTGGACGTTCGGCGCGGACGGCCGCGCGCGCGCGCGCGTCGCGCGCGGACCGAACTCGCTCTTCGCGCCGCTCGCCACGCACGGAGCGCGTGGAGCCGCGATCGGCGACGTCGACGGCGACGGCGCGCCCGACGTCGTCGTCGCGCGGCTCGACGGGCCGTGCGCGCTCGGCCTGAATCGCCTGGGACGCGACGCGCACCGGCTCGAGGTGCGCTGCGAAGGACCGCGCGCGCCCCGCGCGCCCGAGGCGAACGGCCCGCGCACGCCGCGCGACGGACACGGCGCGCGCGTGCTCGTCGTCGTCGGGAGCGGCGCGGAGGAGCACGCGCTCTACGGCGAGGCGCAGACCGCGCAGGGTTATCAATCGGCGTCGTCGCCCGCGCTCGCGTTCGGGCTCGGCGCCGCGGAGCGCTACGCGTCGCTGCGCGTGCTCTGGCCCTCGGGCCGCGTCGAGACGCTCCCGGGCGGCCCCGCCGACCGCCGGCTCGTCGTGCGCGAGGGCGAGGGCGTCGTCGCGAGCACGGAGTTCGCGCGATGAGGCCGCTCGCGTTCCCCGCGTTCCTCGCGCGCCGCCCGCTCCCCGCGTTCCTCGCGCTGCTCGCGCTGCTCGCGCCGCTCGCGCCGCTCGCGCGCGCCGCGGCGCCGCAGGCGGACGTGTCGACGGCTCCCCGCGCGCAAGTCGCGGACGCGCCGCGCCCTGCCGCGCTGGAGACCGCCCCCACGGCGAACGTCGCCGCGCGCGACCGCGAGCTCGCGAGCTGGCGCGAGCTCCTCGAGCTCGACCTCGTCGCCGAACTCCTGCGCGTCGCCGCGCCGCGCGTGGAGCCCGGCGCCCCGCGCGCCGAGGACGGCGAGGCGCTCGCGCTCGTCGCCCGCGCGCTCCACTCGACGGGCGCGGAGAACGCCGCGCGGCGCCTGCTCGAGCGCGAACCGAAGGACCCCGCGGGCCGCGAGGCCGTCCTCTGCGCGCGCGCGCGGCTCGCGCTCGAACGCGACGAGCTCGACGCGGCACTCCACCTGCTCCTGCCGAAAGGCGCCGAGGCTCTGCGCGCGGAAGATGCGGCGCCGGAGCGGCTCCTCCTCGCCGGCCGCGCGCTCGTGCGCTCGGGCCGGGGCCGCGAGGCCGAGCGCTTCCTGCGCGCGTTCGTCGCGCGCGCGCCGCGCGACGTCGAGGCGCCGAGCGCGCTCCACATGCTCGCGCAGACCGCGATCGAGGCGCGCGACCTCGCGCGCGCGAGCGCGCTGCGCGACGAGGCGCAGAAGAGCGCGGAGTGGCAGGCCTTCTACCGCACGCGGCGGCTCCAGGCGCGCGAGCGGCCCGGCGAACCGCTGCCGCGCCTCGGGCTCGCGGAGCTGTGGCTCGCGGCGGGCGAGTTCGCGCGCGCGCGTGGGGAGCTCGGCGAGCTCACCGCGCTCCACCCCGGCTTCGCGCGCGGGTTCGGCGCGCTCGCGCGCTGCGAGCGCGCGCGCGGCGACCTCGCGGCGGCGAAACGCGCCGCGCAGCGCGCGCTCGAGCTCGACGCGGCGCTCCTCGAGGCGCACCTCGAGCTCGCGCGCGTCCTGCTCGCGGAAGGCGACCGCGGAGCGGCCGAGCGGGCGCACGCGCGCTACGTCGAGCTCGGCGGCAAGGAACCGCTCGAGCGCGCGCGCTGAGCGCGGCGGTCGCGGCGCGCGCTCCGCCTGCGCGCGCTACTTCGGCGCGGGCGCGGGCGCCGGCGCCGCCGGAGCGGCGGGCGCTGGGATCGAAGCGAGCAACGCGCGCACGTGCTCGACGACGAGCTGGACGCGCGCCTTCGGCTCGCTCGCCTCCTTCGGGTAGTTCGCGACCGTGCCGAGCCCGGCGTCGCCGAGCAGCTTCGCGAGCTGGGCCTGGATCGCGGCGGACTGTTCCGGTTTGTCGCCAAGCACGCCCGCACCGATCAGGAGCTGGATGCGCTGACCGAGCTTCGCCGCGGCCGGTCCCTTGGCCTTCAGGCGCAGCGGCTCGAACGTGCCGTCGAGGCCGAGCACCGCCTTGTAGAGCCCGGGCGAGCTGACCCCCGCGCCGACCGCGACGAGCGTCCCCATGCTGCCCTCGCCGACGAGGACGAGCTTCGTGCGATCCAACTTGCCCGTCTTCTCGAACGCCTTGAGGCTCGCGTGGATCGCGCCCTCGACGTCCGACGCCCCGCGGTCGTTGCCGACGTAGTCGGGCAGCGCCTCGAACCAGGTCATGCCCTTTTCCGCCGGCTCGTCACCGATCGGAAAGCGCCCCGAGGGCGCGATGAGCGCGAAGCCGAGCGCGTCGGCGGCGTCCTTCCAGAACCCGGTGACCACCTGGTCCTTCGTCGAGCCCTCGTCGTGCACGACGACGAGCACCGGCTTCTTCTCGAGGGTCTTGATCGCTTCGGGCACGTAGACGGCGGCGTTCGCGGCGTAGTCCTTGCCTTTCTTGAGCCGGGCCTCGTGGCGCGTCCAGTTCGCGGCGATCTTCGTGACGACCGCCTCCCAGCGCGCGTCCTTGCGCAGGCTCTCGAGGTCCGGATCGCCCTTGCACATGTCGAGTTCGGAAAGGCGCTTCGTCGGGTCCGCGTCGTACGCGCCGAGGCCGGCGCCGAAGCCCCACTCCGCGGCCTTCTCCATCCACACGAAGCCCTGGTCGACGTCGGGCTTGAGCGCGTGCATGCAGGCGAGGTTGTAGGCGATGTTCTTCGTCTCGGGCGCGAGCTCGAGCGCCTGCTTCAAGTGGCCGATGCCGTCGTCGTAGCGCTTCGCACGGTAGGCCTCGATCGACTTCTGCATCAGCTCCTGGACCTTCTCGGCGTTCGGATCCTGGGCGTGGACGGTGAGCGCGAGCACGAGCCCGGCGACGAGGATGCGGAACCAGCGAAGCATGACGATCTCCTGAGGCTCGACTCGGTGCGAGTGGACGATGGCGGGCGCACGCGCGGCGCGCCTGGGATGGCGAACATCTCACCGTCCCCGCGCGGACCTGTCCACGGGACGCGCGCACCAAGAGAGGGGCGTCCCCGGCCTTCCTCGAAGGACCTTCCTGCGTCCGGCGCTCGGGCTCAGCGCGGCGCGGTCGGCGCCGCGTCGCCGCGCAGGTGCTCGAGCGCTGCGCGCGTCGACGCCGCCCAACGCCCCTCGGGCTCGGCCGCGAGGTACGTGTCGAGCACGGCCTCGGCCTCGGGCGCCTTGCCCGCCTGGACGAGCGCCTTCGCGAGGTTGACGTGCACGGGCTCCGGCAGCTCGATCCCAACGCGCTTCGCGCCGTCGAGCACCTGGCGCCAGTGCTCCGCGGCGCCGGCCGGGTCGTGCTGCTTGAAGAGCACGACGGCGAGGTGGTTCCGCGCGCCGAGGTCGCCCGGGTCGTACCCGAGGGCCGCGCGGAAGGCCGCTTCGGCCTCGGCGAGCGCGCCACGCTCGTACTCGGCGACGCCCGCCTCGCGGCGCGCGCGCGCCTCGTCGGCGAGGATCTGCGCGCCGCTCGCGAGCTCCGCGTCGGTGAGCCCGAGCGCGCGCGCCTTCGCGAAACGCTCGAGCGCGAGGGGGCGGTTCTTCGCGAGCAGCGCGCCGAACGCGCCCTTCTTGTAGAGGAGCGCGAGCTCGCTCCCGAGCGACTCACCGCCGCGCACGAGCGCCTCGAGCGTGGCGAGCGCGGACGTGAAGTCCCCGGCCGCGGCCTGCAGGTCGGCCTGGAGGCGCAGCGCGTCGACCTCGCGCGCGTCGTAAGCGAGCGAGCGGTCGACATGGTGCCGCGCGAGCACGACGTCCTCGGACTTCGCGGCCTGCTTCGCGAGCAGGAGGTGCGCCTGCCCCAGCGCGCGCGCCGCGAAGGCGAGGTCGGGGTCGGCGGCGCGCGCGCGGTCGAGGAACTCGAGCCCCTTCTTTGCGCCGCCTTCGCGCAGGATCCACAGGACGCCTCTCGCGCGCGCGAGCTCGGCGCTGGGCCCGCACGCTTCGTCGCCGCGCTTCAGCTCGCTCCACGCGGTCTCGAACTTCTGCTCGCCCGCGTAGAGCTCCGCGAGCGCCGCGTAGACGGCGGCGTCCTTAGGGCGCGCGGTGCGTTCGGCCTCGAGCAGGCGCAGCGCGTCGAAGAGCTTGCCCTGGAGCGCGCGGAAGCGCGCGGTGAGCTCACCCGCTTCGTCCGGCGCGCGCGCGGCGAGCGGGAGCAGCGCCTCGGCCTCGGCGAGCCGGCCGAACTCGAGCGCGGAGCGCAGCCGGACGAGCTCGGGGTCCTTCGAGCGCGCGCGCACGGCGAGCGGCGCGGCGGCGGGCGCGGCCTGGGACCCGGCGTGGACGGCGGCGGCGGGCTCCGACGGCGCGGGCGCGGGGGCCGCGTCCTGCGCGCAGGCGGCGAGGAGGAGCGTGAGCGGGACGAGGGCTTCGAGCTTCATGCGCTGGGCGCGCAGAGGGTACCATCCGCGCGATGAGCGCCTCCGACCGCGACGACGACCCGCGCACCGAACTCGGCCGCCTCGCCGGCGCCCTCGAAGGCCACGTCCGCCGCACGCGCGCGCGCGGAGCGCGGCGCACGCCGGCGCCCAAGCGGCGCTCCGCTCCGCCCGCGGCGACGAAGGAGCCCGCGTCCGCGCCGAGCGCTCCGGCTGCGGCCCCGCAGCCCGATCGTCGCGCCGCGGCCGCACCGGCGGCCCCGCGCGTCGACGCCGGGAACGGTCGCGGTCCCGCGGACCCGCGCACGAACGCCGATCGGCTCGCGAGCCCGGCCGCCGCGCGCGCGCCGCACGCCTCCGTTCCGGCACCCGCGGCTCCGGCCGCGGCGCCGCGCGCGCCGACGCCCGCCGCGGCCGGAGCCAAGGACTCCGCGCACGCGGCCCGGGTCGCCGCCGTGCGCGCGCGCGCCGCGGCGTGCTCGACGCTGGAGGAGCTGCGCGCCGCCGTCGCCGCGTGCACCGCCTGCGATCTGTGCAAGACCCGGACTCAAACCGTGTTCATGGACGGGCGCGGCACGCGCCGGATCCTGTTCGTCGGCGAGGCGCCGGGGGCCGAGGAGGACCGCACGGGCGTGCCGTTCGTCGGCCGCGCGGGCCAGCTGCTCACGGACATCATCACGAAGGGCATGGGGCTCGCGCGCGACGAGGTCTGGATCGCGAACGTCGTCAAGTGCCGTCCGCCCGAGAACCGCGACCCCACCCCGGTCGAGAAGGAGCTCTGCACGCCCTTCCTCGACCGCCAGGTCGAGTTGATGGACCCGGCGCTGCTCATCCCGCTCGGCCGGCACGCCGCGATGCACGTGCTCGGGCTCGAGGCGACGATGGGCGCCATGCGCGGCCAGGTCCACACGCGCGGCGGGCGCCCGATCGTGCCCACGTTCCACCCCGCCTACCTTCTGCGCAGCCCCGGCGAGAAGAAGGAGTGCTGGAAGGACATCCAAAAGGCGATGGAGCTCCTCGGACTCCCGGCGCCACGCAAGGCCGGGATCTGAACGGAGCGCGCATCCGCTCGCGCTCCGCTCGTTACCGCTCGACCCCGCGGGGGTAGGCCGCGCCGACCGGTGCTCCGCGCGTCGACCCAGGACGTGCTCATCGGTCCGGTGGAGAGCTCGAAGCCCGCGTGTCTGCGTTGACCCTTGCCGTGGGCCTCGGTATCCTCCCCGCCCGCTCTGCCTTGACACGGCTCTGACGCCGGCGCGAGGCGCGCTCTCTCTCCGCTGCATCCGATGGAACCCCGCGCGGGCCCGTCGAACGCCGCGGAGCACACGACGAAACCGCGATTCGTCGCACGAGCCGCCGCACCGCCTCGCTGGAGTTCGCACTCCAGTCGCCAGTCCAACCCGTCCTCGAGCTCCGCACCGAAGCCTCGAACCCCACCGCGATCTGCACCGATCGGAAGCGCGTCTTCCGGAAGTACGGCTCGCGCGGTCCCCTTGCCTCGAGCGCGAGCCTCTCTCCCCCCCCACATCTCGATCCCCATCCCCCCGGCTGCGACGCAGCTCCCCCCTGGATCGCGTGTCCGTGTCCGCTTGCGGACGCGCCCTGCGCCAGGCTCCGGTTGCGCAATCGACGCTTCGTCCGCGTCCGACCTCGCCGTCGTCCCCCTTCTCAGGTCCATCACATCCATGCAGATGAGGTTTTTCCTCGTGCCGCTCCTCGCGGCGCTCCCCTGCTCCTGCAAGTCGACCGGATCCCACGACGAGGCGAGCCGCGAGGACTCGAGCGCGATGCTCGAGCTCTCCGGCGCGACCGACGAGAAGGACGAAGACGGCATGAACGTCGCGATCGAGGTGCGCGAGGCCTCGGCGCCCGCCGCCGCGATCGAACCGGCCCAAGGCGACGTCTCCGCGGACGCCGCGCTGCTCGCCGTGAAGCAGCAGCGCGCTGCGTTCCTGGCGTCCGAATCCGTGCGTCAGGGCGATCGCCTGAAGGACCAGGGCGACCTGGACGGCGCGCTGCGTGAGTACTCGAACGCGCTCGAGGTCGATCCGTCGAACCAGGAGGCGCGGCGCGGTCTCACGACGATCCGCGCGCTGATGGGCGACCGCTTCGCCGACGCCGCGGCCAATTTCGAGGACCTGACGGGCCGGGCGATCGTGCAGCGCGCGCAGGCGCGCATGGCGGCCGAGGACGCGGCCGCGAAGGGCGACCTCGCCTTCAAGCAGGGCGACCTCGACGCCGCGGTCGGCCACTACCGCCAGGCCGAGCTGATCCTCCGCTACAACCCGCTGATCGCGACCGAGTCGCTCGACGAGCGCATCGTCTCGGGCAAGCTCGCGATGGCGGCCGAGAAGCAGGAGGAGAACGCGCAGGCCCAGGAGCGCGCCGCGCGCGACGCGGCCGAGGACGCGCGCAAGAAGCGCGAGCTCGAGGAGAAGAACTACCGCGAGAACAAGCTGCGCACGCTCTACAGCCAGGCCAACCAGGCCTTCCTCGTCGAGAAGTACACGCTCGCCGAGTCGCTCTGCCGCCAGATCCTCGTCGAGGACCCGGGCAACGAAGCGGCGAAGAAGCTGCAGCAGATCGCGCGCGACGCCCGCCACCAAAAGGCGGAAGAGGACAACCGCACGAACTACCGCGAGCAGTGGATCCGCACGTTCGAGGAGCTCGAGACGATCAACGTCCTCCAGAACGACACGCTCGTGTTCAACGACATGAAGCGTTGGGCCGAGGTCGACCAGCGCAAGCCGTACGAGTTCGGCACGGTCGAACCGGTCGCCGCGGGCGACAAGGCGATCATCCTCGAGAAGCTCGACCAGACGCGCTGCCAGGCGCGCTTCGCCGGTCCCGATGGGAACGGCTCGGCGCTCGCGGACATCGCGAACTACCTGCAGCAGGCCTCGGGCGTGAACTTCGTGATCAGCTCGAAGGTCGCGACCGAGCTCGACGACGAGCAGCGCACGATCTCGCTCGACGTCGCCTCGGACCGGAGCGTCCGCAAGGTGCTCGAGCTGATCGCCGAGGTCAGCGAGAACATCCGCTGGAAGGTCGAGGACGGCGTCGTCAAGTTCGTCCACAAGGACGAGCTCAAGGGCGGCCAGATCCTGCGCTTCTACGAAGTGCGCGACCTGATCCACGCTCCCCAGGACTTCGCCGCGCGCGAGATGAACGTCTCCCCCTCGGGCGGCGTGCAGCTCCCGGAAGAAGAGAAGGTCGAGCGTGAAGCGAACATCATCACGACCGAAGGTCTCGACCAGCTGATCCGCAACAACATCGGCGTCGGCTCGTGGGACGCGGATCCGCAGAACAGCA
Organism: Planctomycetota bacterium; assembly: GCA_016714045.1. Lineage (GTDB taxonomy): Bacteria > Planctomycetota > UBA1135 > UBA1135 > JADJNY01. Next base: position 11,658 of record JADJNY010000012.1, read on the forward strand.
TCAAGATCACCGACCAGGGCACGATGGTCGTGCACCAGACGCCGGAAGTGCAGGAGCAGATCCAGCACCTCCTGGACGACCTGCGCGAGGCCACCGGCATCATGGTGGACATCTCGGCGCGCTTCCTGAAGGTCGAGGACAACTTCCTCGAGGACATCGGCGTCGACTTCCGCGGCCTCGGCCAGCCGGGCCTCGGCACGAACGAGTCCTTCAACGACTTCGGCGACCCGTCGACGCAGGCGGACCTCGGCCGTGAGATCGGCCAGGGCACGGACCTCGGCGCGTTCTACAACCGCGGCTTCCCGGGCGACATGCGCGCCCGCGTCGAAGAGCTCTACGACGTCGGCCTCGGCGACTCGAACGTGATCCAGGGTTCGGGCGGCGCGTCCTTCACGTGGACGTACCTGAACGACCTCCAGCTCCAGCTCGTCCTGCGCGCGGTCAGCAAGTCCGAACGCGTCGAGCTCGTCACGAGCCCGCGCATCACCGTCTACAACACGGCGCGCGGCAACCTCTCGGTGCTGAACCAGGTCGCCTACGTCCAGGACTTCAACGTCGAGATCGCGCAGGCCGCGTCGATCGCCGACCCGATCGTCAACGTCGTCCAGGACGGCGTGATCCTCGACGTGCGGCCGGTCGTCTCCGCCGACCGCCGCTTCATCACGCTCGAGCTGCGCCCGACGATCGCCGTCCTCAAGCGCCCGATGCGCGAAGTGGTCACGACCCTCGGTTCGCAGAACTCGGTCACGATCCAGCTGCCCGAGGTCGACTACCAGCGCGTGCGCACCTCGATCCCGATGCCGGACGGCGGCACGGTGCTGCTCGGCGGCATGAAGATCTCGGATCGCCAGGACCTCCGCTCCGGCGTGCCGATCCTGAACAAGATCCCCCTCGTGTCGTTCTTCTTCGACCGCAAGGGCAACTACATCTCGAATCGGAAGCTCCTGATCCTCCTCAAGGCGAACATCGTGATCCCCGTCGAGCACGAGCCGTCCGAGGCCCAGACGAGCCCCCCGAGCAAGGCGAGCCGGCTCTGAGCCGCGCTCCTTCCCTCTCCGTCGTCACCCGCGCCCCAAGCTGCCCCTCCCCCTCCGAGACACTGACATGAGGAAGTCCGCCTTCGCCTTGTTCCTGATCCTTCTGGCCAACTCGGCCTGCAAGTCGACCCCGCCGGCCGGCGAATCGCCGGCGGCGGGCGAACAGCCGGTCGCCGAGGCCGTGCCCGCCGCGCAGGGTGAAGACCCCGCGGCGGCGGCCGCGCAGGGCGGCGACGCGCTGGCGCGCGACGCGCAGACCCTGTCGCTCGCCGATCAGCGCAAGTCGTTCCTGCTCGAACAGCACCTCGCCAACGCCGACCGCCTCGCGAAGGACATGCGTCTCGACGCCGCCCTCGCCGAGGTCGAAGCGGCCCTCGAGCTCGAGCCCGAGAGCCTGAAGGCGAAGGAGATGCGCAACCACGTCAAGTCGCTGCGCGGCGAGCCCAGCGCGACGAACCTGACCGTGGCCGAGAGCCTCGCCCAGGAGCACGCGCTCCGCGTGCAGCAGCTGCGCACGGAAGCGCACGACTCGCTGCGCAAGGCGAAGCTGATGATCGCGCGCAGCGACTACTCGGGTGCCATCGCTGAGCTCGAGATCACGAACAACCTGATCCGCTTCGCGCCCTACTCGATCAACTGGGACGGCGCGGACGTCGAAGCCAAGAACCTGCTCGCCAGCGCCAAGGTCTCCAAGGACCGCGCCGAGGCGGCCAAGGTCGAGGCCGACCAGCGCCTCGCGTACGAGCGCCTGCAGCGCGAAGAGGCCGCCAAGCGCGACCGCGCCGCGTCGCAGGTCGCGAGCACGCTCGACAAGGCGATCTCCGCCTTCCAGTCGGCGGAGTACGAGGAAGCGTTCGACCTCGCCGAGGCCGCGCTCCAGAAGGACCCGCGCAACGATCAGGCGCGCGAGATCAAGGACGCCGCCTTCCGCGCCGGCCGCACGCAGGTGCGCGAAGAGTACGTCGCGCAGAAGAAGGAGCAGTTCCGCCGCTGGCAGGAGTCGCTCAAGGAGCTGCTCGTTCCCTGGGTCGACGTCATCACCGAGCCGGACGCCGAGTTCTGGAACGAGATCACGGAGAAGCGCTCGACGCGCCGTGGCCTCGACATCGCGCAGAAGCTGACGGAGGGCGAGCGCGCCCTGCGTGAGCAGCTCCGCAGCACGTCGGTCCAGCTGCCGGGCATCCAGGAGCAGGAGAAGCTCTCCGAGGTGATCAAGATCATCACGACGATCACGGGCATGCCGATCGTCGTCGACCCCGCCGCCGACAAGGCCGCGACGGACGCGGGCAAGGTCTTCACGCTCAACCTCGAGCACCGCGTGTCCGTCGAGCAGGCCCTGAACCTGGTTTGCTCGATCACGGAAGGCGCTGTGACGTGGACCGTGAAGCACGACGTGGTGCTGATCACGACCAAGGAGAAGGCGCGCGGCAAGCCGATCCCCTTCAACCACGACGTTCAGGACCTGATCTTCGCGCTCACCGACTTCAGCGGTCCGCGCATCGACCGCATCCGCCTCATCGACCAGATGCAGGACGACGACGGCGGCGGCCCCTTCGGCGCGGTGATGGAGAAGAAGAAGCTGATCGAGCCGGCCGACCTCGGCACGCTCATCCAGGAGAACGTCGCCGTCGGCACGTGGCAGGACGAGGGCATGTCGATCGACGCGACCGACATGGGCTACGTGCTCGTCAACCACACGCCCGAGGTCCAAGAGCAGGTCAAGCAGTTCCTGAACGACCTCCGCCGCTTCAACAGCTCGCTCGTGACGATCGAGTCGAAGTTCATGACCGTCGGCGCGAACTGGATCCAGGAGATCGGCGTCGACTTCCGCGGTTCGGACTCGAACCTCGTCAACGACGTGACGAACGGCCTCGAAGACCTCTCGAGCCGCGGCCTCGACAACGGCGGCACGGGCACGGCGGGTCAGAACGCCGCCGGTCACCCGTCGGCCGGCATCTTCTACGACGACGGTCGTGACGGCGATTTCCGCGCGACGACGCAGAACTTCTTCGAGAAGTCGCTCGGCAACGCGATCAGCACGGTCGGCGGCCTCACCTACCAGCTCCACTTCCTGAACGACCTGGAGGTCTCGACGATCCTCCGCGCCGTCGAGAAGAGCACGAACTTCGAGCTGATCAACGACCAGGTGCTCTCGGTGCACAACACCCAGCGCGCCCACGTCGCGGTGCTCAACCAGCGCGCCTACATCCAGGACTTCGACGTCGAGGTCGCGCAGTTCCAGGCGGTCGCCGACCCGCAGATCAACGTCCTCCAGGAGGGCGTGGTCCTCGAAGTGCGCCCGACGATCCACTCGGATCGCAAGTACCTCACGCTCGAGATCCAGCCGACGGTCGCGAAGGTCGTCGCGCTGCGCAACTTCTCCTCGACGCTAGGCGGCAACACCTCCCCCGTCGAGTTCCAGCTCCCCGAGCTCGAAGTGCAGAGCGTGAACACGACCGCGATCATCCCCGACGGCGGCTCGATCATGCTCGGCGGCCTGTCGAGCGTGCGCAACATCGAGCGTCGCGCGGAAGTGCCGTGGTTCGCGAAGATCCCGATCATCGGCTTCCTCTTCAAGCAGGAGGGCTACAACGACGAGAACAAGTCGTTGATGATCCTGATCCGCGCGCGCATCACGGACGTCTACGACGAGATCGCCAAGATCGAGAAGCGCACGAACTGAGCGCGCACCTCGGCTCCGATCGACGCGGCCCGGCTCCATGCCGGGCCGCGGTCGTTTGTGGCACCCACACGGGCGCGCTCGGTCCTGGCGGGCCCCCCCGAGCGCCGCTAGAGTCCCGTCCGGTGGGGACTGGAGCGGCCGGATGGCGCTCGCTCCCCCCCCGATCGCGGGCGTTCGCGGGAATCGCTCGCGCCGCGCGGGCGGGCCAGCCGATCCTAGGAGTTCGCATCACGTTCCAGCGCACCGAGACACGCAGCATGACGAGCACGGGTATCGCGATCGGGTTCTGTCTCCTCGGCGGCGGCCTCCCGGCGAGCGGGGCGGGCCCCGGAGCCTCCACGGTCGAGCTCCAGGCCACGCGCTACGTCGTCGACGCCGTCGGCGCGCGCACGACCGAGCGTGGCGAGCGGCGCGCGCGCGAGCTCGTGACGCTCGCCCCCACCGGTCCCGGCACGGCCGCGGTCCAGCTGCCCTCGGGCGCGCTGTGGTCGCGCGACGAGAGCCTCTACTGGATCGGCAAGGTCGTCTCGCTCGGCGACCACGGCACGCAGGTCTTCACCGAGTTCGACTCGGGCGTCGACCACGCCGAGTTCCTCTCGGGCTTCGACCAGACGCCGGCGACGCCCGTGTGGCAAACGACGAGCGCGCTCGATCTCGCGCAGGCCGCGTGCGACTCCGCGGAGACGAACGATATCCACGTCACCCTGCACCAGGTCGTGACGAACGGCGATCAGATGCACCGCCAGCCCGTGGTCGCGCTCTACTCGTCGTCGTCGCCGGTGCCCGATTGGACCTGGAGCTTCCCGGTGCAGATCGGCGGCGCGTCGAAGGTCGCGATGTCGCGCGACGGGCAGGTGATCGTCGCGGCGATCCAGAACAACTACCTCGCGCGCGTGGAGATCGCGGTCTTCACCCCCGCGTCGTCGACGCCCGTCTCGTACACGACGCTCCCGTCGTTCGTCCAGCTGCGTGGGTTCGACCTCTCCGCGGACGGTTCGACGCTCTACTTGAGCTCGCCGGCGCAGGCCTACCTGTTCGACACGGCGACGCACACGGTCACGCACCAGATCGGCCTGCCGACCTCGCTCGAGTGCCACGCGATCTCGGGTGACGGCCGCGTGTTCGCGTTCGGCACGTTCGGCACGGTCGAGCTCTTCGAGAAGAGCACGAGCGGCACCTGGGCCCACACCTACACGCGCACCGTGCCGGGCACGTGCGTCTGCAGCCGCATCGACCTCTCGGACGACGGCTCGACGCTCGCGTACGGCTTCAACTTCTACGACACGAACCTGCACGTCCGCATCGAGGCGCTCGACGTCGCGACGAAGCAGGTGACGACGAGCGACGACGCCTACGGCGCGGGGACGCTGCAGAACATCGTGTCCGACGTCTCGATCTCCGCGGACGGCAGCCGCTTCGCCGTCGGACTCTGGGGAGACGAGGGCAACACGTGCCCCGAGCTGCGTTTCTATTCGAAGCACGGCAGCGCACCCTCCGCGCTCTTCAACCTGCCGGGCTCGGTGTTCGACGTCGACCTGTCGGCGGACGGCGAGCGCGTCGCCGTCGCGAGCAAGGCCGTGCACGCGAACACCTTCGCCAGCGGCGGCCGGATCGCGCTCTACGCGTTCGCGCGCCAGGACCTGCGCGCGCAGGGGGTCCCCGTCGCGGGCGGCCGCGTCGCGTTCCAGCTCGCGGGCCCCGCGAACTCATCCGCGCTCCTGCTCTGGTCGGACCTCCCCGCCCAGCAGCCGACCGAGTTCGGGAACATCGGCACGCTGTACCTGCGCCGGACGGCGCTCAACGCCGTCCCCATGGGGATGACGAGCGCGTCGGGAGAGGCCGCGGTCGAGTTCTCGCTGCCTGGCGACGCGTCGGACGTGGGCCGGACGTTCTATTTCCAGGGCTTCTGCTCGAACCCGCGCCGCCTGACGAGCGACTGGATCACGCTGACGGTCCTGCCGTGAGCTCGGTGAGCGCGCCGCTCCGCGCTGGACTCCGCCGCCGCCCAGGCTCCACAATCCCGACGTGAGCCGGCTCAAGGCGATCCTCTTCGACATCGACGACACGCTGTTCTCGACCACCGAGTTCGCGCGCAAGGCGCGGACGAACGCGGTGCGCGCGATGATCACCGCGGGGCTCGACCTCTCGGAGGACGTCGTCATCAAGGAGCTCGACGAGGTGCTCGCGGAGTTCTCCTCGAACTACGAGCACCACTTCGACAAGCTCCTCCAGCGCTTGCGCCCGCGCTGCCTCGAGCGCGTGAACCCCGCGCTGATCGTCGCCGCGGGCGTCGCGGCCTACCACGACACGAAGTTCCGCGAGCTCGCGCCCTTCGACGACGTCTACCCGCTTTTCAGCGACCTGCGCCGCATCGGGATGCGCCTCGGCATCATCACGCACGGCTTGACGGTGAAGCAGGCGGAGAAGCTCGTGCGCCTCGGCCTCGTCCCCTACCTCGACCCGAAGGCCGTGTTCATCAGCGACCAGATCGGGATCAGCAAGCCGAACCCGAAGCTCTACCTGACCGCGGTGCGCGACATGGGGCTCGAGCCGGACGAGGTCATGTACGTCGGCGACTCGCCCGAGCACGACATCGTCCCGCCGCGCTCGATCGGGATGATCACGGTGTGGGCGAAGCGCGCGTCGAAGCACACGCTCGAGAAGAGCGGCGCGCAGCCGCACCACGTGATCGCGAACTTCGACGAGCTACGCCGGATCCTGCGCGACCAGTACGAGCTGCCGCTGCCGTGACGCGCGGGAGAGCGCGCTCTCCGGACTTCAACCTTCGTTCGCGAGGGCCCGCTCGATCCGCACGGCGGTCTCACGGCGGAGCCCGGCGTCGAGTTCCGTGCCCGCCAAACGCTCGCGCGTGATCGCCGGGTCGGCGAGTCGGTGGGCGAACACGCAGCGAGCGAACTCCAGGTCCTTGGACCGGCCGGCGACGAGCTTGGAGACGAGCAGGTCGTGGACCTCCAGGCACCACGCCGTCGCGCCCCGCAGCGCCCCGCCGCGCACGGGTACGAGGCGCTCGTCCCAGCCGCGCGGTAGCACGGCCGTGGACGGACTGACGCCCTGGGCGTAGTACCCGAACGTCTGGTCGAACGGGGATCCCTCGCCGATGCTCCCATCGATCAAGTCAGCGCGCTCGGGGTGGCGGCGTGGATAGAGGTCCGCCTCGCGCGACACGCACAGCTCCGGGGGCGCCTCCGGGAACTGGCCGAGGATCGCCTGGCTTCCGATGACGACGATCTCGTCGTCGTCGGCGATGCGCGCCGCCGCGCCGACGACGTGCTCGAGCTGATGACGGTTCACGAAGCGCGCTCGAGGCGCGCGCGCACCTCGCTCCAAATCCGCCAGCGAGTCCGCGGATCGACGATCCCCGCGAAGGGGCTCGTTTGGCGCAGAGCGGTTGCCTCCTCCGTTTCCGCGACGAGGAGCGCGAGGAGCACGGCAAGCGGACCGCCGAGGAGCGCGTTCCAGCGCTCGACGTAGTAGGGCGCGAGCTGGCCTTCGCTGGCCCAGCGCGCGATCCGCGCCCGAGCCTCCTCGACCCGCGACGGCTCCGCTGCGAGGCGCGCCGCGATCTCGCGGTGCAGCGCGCGGCTGCGTTCTTCGGCGAGGCGATGGAGGTCCATGCCCCCATCTTGATCGTCCAACGCACGGATCCGCAAGGTCGGCGACACTCGCGAGCTCGACGAGGAGCCCGACGCGCTACCCTGGTCCGCATGTCCCCCGGTTCGAACGAGCCCGCGCCGCTGCGCGACCCGACCGACGGACCGCCCGCGTTTCGCTCGCTGCGCACCGCGCGGCTCGAACTCGTGCCCGCGACGGTCGAGCATCTGCGCGCGGCGCTCGCGAGCCGGGCGGAGCTCGCGCGCGCGCTCGGCGTCGCCGTGCCTGACACGTGGCCGCACGACTTCCTCGACGATGCGGCCATCGTGTACACGCTCGAGCGCGTGCAGACGGGCGGCGCGGGCACGGGTTGGTGGTTCCACTTCGTCATGCGGTCGGAGGCGGGCGCGCCGCGCGCGCTGATCGGCAGCGCCGGCTACAAGGGCCCGCCCGACGCGGACGGCACGGTCGAGATCGGCTACGGCGTCGTGAGCGATGCGCGGCGCTGCGGCTACGCGACCGAGGCGGCGCTCGCGCTCGTCGAGCGCGCCTTCGAGGACCCGCGCGTGCGCCGCGTGATCGCGGAGACGCTGCCGGAGCTCGTCGGCTCGATCGGCGTGCTCGCGGCGTGCGGGTTCCATGCCATCGACGGCGGCTCGGAGCCGGGCGTGCTCCGCTTCGAGCTGACGCGCGTCGCGCACGCGCTCCGGAGCCCGCGGTGAGCCGCACGAGGAGCGCGCCGCGGCCGGCGCAGCGCCGCGAGGAGGACGACGCGCTCGCGCCGTCGTGCGCGTGCGCTCGCGGCGTCGCGCGCGCGCGGAGTGCGCGGACGCTTGCGAACCAGCGATTCCGGCCGAGGACCGAACGATGAGGACCCACGTCGCCCTGATCCGCGGCATCAACGTCGGCAAGGCGAAGCGCGTCGCGATGGCGGACCTGCGCGCGGAGCTCGAAGCGCTCGGCTACGCCCACGTCGCGACGCTCTTGAACAGCGGCAACGTCGCGTTCACCGTGCCGAAGGGCGCGAAGGGCGACCCAGCGGAGCGCATCGCCGCGGTGCTCGAGAAGCGCCTCGGCGTCTCCGCGCGCGTGACCGTGCTCGCGACCGCGGAGCTCGACACCGCGCTCGCCGCGAACCCGCACGCGAAGGTCGCGAAGGACCCGTCCAAGCTGCTCGTCACGGTGCTCGCGAGCGCGGCCGAGGCAAAGCGCCTCGCGCCGTTCGCGAAGCAGGACTGGAAGCCCGAGGCGTTCGCCGTCGCGGGCCGCTGCGCGTACCTGTGGTGCCCGAACGGCGTGCTCGAGAGCCGCGCGTGGAAGGCCGTGGAGCGCGAGCTCGCCGACGGCGCGACGTCGCGCAACTGGGCGACGATGACGAAGCTCCTGGCGCTCGCGCGCGGCTAGCCAGCCTCGCGTCCGCCCCCGACTCCCTCCGCGCCCGCCCGGCCTCCCGCGCACGACGGCCCGGCGGGTCGCGCGGACGGCGCGCTCCCACTAGACTCCTCGGAGGAGGACCTCCATGTCGACGCTCGCGCACGCCCCTTCGCCCGCTTCGCGCACCGCGTTCCGTTGGAACGCGAGCGCCTGGTTCGGAACCCAGGTCGGTTCGACGCTGTGGATGCTCCCGCTCGCGCTGCTGCTCTTCCCGCGCGATGCCGCGGTCGCGGGAGCGGTCCTCGCGGGCTTCCTCCTGCTGAACGGTTGGGGCCTCGTCCTGTGGCGCGCGCGCGAGCACCGCACCGCGCACGCCGGCTTCCAGCTCTTCCTGGCCGCGGCCGCGGTCTCGTTCGCGCTCGTCGTGTTCCTCGTGAACGCGCGCGGCCTCTCGACGGCGCCGAACGGCGGCGAGCTCACGTCGACGTGGGTGCCTTGGTGGGTGCTCGCGGTCGCGCCGGCGATGATGCTCGTCTTCTACGCTCGTGAGCGCGCGGCCCGCCGCGCGAGTTGACCTCGTTCCACGCGCGGACGCTCAACGCTCCGAAGCCAACCCGCGTCCACCTTCGGCGACGACGGGACACGCGACCCGGACCGCGCCGTCCGAGTGCGGCACAGGGACGAGCGCGGGGAGCCGCACACGGCACGAGTCGACCACTCGCGGACAGCGCGGATGGAACGCGCAGCCCGCGGGCAGCGACGCCGCGGACGGCGGATCACCGCCGAGCGGCGCGCGTTCACGCTCCGGTGCGCTCCACGCCGTCGCGGCGGCGACGAGCGCCTGCGTGTACGGGTGTCGCGGCGCCGCGAGCACGGCCACAGCAGGCCCTTCCTCGACCACGCGGCCGGCGTAGAGCACGAGGACACGCTCGGCGAGCCGACGCGCGAGCGCGAGGTCGTGCACGACGACGAGCAGCGCGAAGCCCTGCTCCCGGCGCAGCTCCTCCAAGAGCTGCACGAGCTCCAGCGCGCGCACCGCGTCGAGCGCCGAGAACGCCTCGTCGAGGAGCACGAGGCGCGGCTCCGTGCACAGCGCGCGTGCGAGCGCGATGCGCTGGCGTTCGCCGCCCGAGAACGCGTGCGGACGGCGGTCGAGCGCCGCGTGCGGGAGCCCCACGCGCTCGACCATGCGTGCGACGCGCCGCTCGAGCTCCGCGCCGCGCGCGAGGCCGTGCACGTGCAGCGCCTCCCCCACGATCGCGCGCACGGTCTGCCGCGGATCGAGGCTCGCGAACGGATCCTGGAACACGACGCCGAGCTCGCGGCGCATCGGCGCGAGCTCGCGCTCCTTCGCGCGGACGAGGTCGAGCTCGCGCCCGTCGCGCGCGGACCACGCGAGCGTCCCCGCTTCGGGGCGGTGGAGCCGCGCGAGCGTGCGGGCGAGCGTCGTCTTGCCGGAGCCCGACTCGCCGACGAGCGCGACGCACTCACCCTCCACGAGCTCGAGGTCGACGCCGCGGAGCGCGTGCGCGACGCGGCGCGGCGCGAAGGGCGCGCGCGGGAGAGCGAAGCGCTTCTCCAGCCCGCGCGCGACGAGCAGCGGACGCGCGCTCATGGGCTCACCTCGCTCGCGAAGAAGCACGCGGAGCGGCGCGCGGCGGGATCCGCGGTGTCGGTCGAGTCCGGCGCCGCCGGCACGCCCTCGCGGCGCTCGGCAGCGACCGCCCGCGCAGCGTTCGGCGCGATCGCCCGCGCGGCGTCTCGCGCGATCTCGACGAGCGGCGGCACGGCCTCCGTGCACCGCGCGCGCGCGAGCCGGCACCGCGGGCGAACGCGCAGCCTCCGACGGCGCTGCGCGGGCTCGCCGCGTGCGGCGGAGCGCCCGCGCCGGGCGTTTCGAGCGCGCGCCGCGCGGCGACGAGCTCCTCCACGTACGGATGCGCCGGGCGCGCGAACACCGCGCGCGCAGGCCCCGTCTCGACGACGCGGCCGCGATGGAGCACGGCGACGCGCTCGCAACGCTCGCGCGCGAGCGCCAGGTCGTGCGTGACGACGAGCAGCGCCGTGCCGCGCGTCGCGCGCTCCGCCTCGAGGAGGTCGAGCACGTCGGCCGCGAGCGTCGGGTCGAGGGCGCTCGTCGGCTCGTCCGCGAGCAGGAGCGCCGGCCCGTGCGCGATCGCCGACGCGACGAGCGCGCGCTGGCGCATCCCGCCCGACAGCTCGTGCGCGACGGCGCGCGCGGCGGCCGCGGGATCGGGCAGGCGGCAGCGCGCGAGGAGCTCGATCGCGCGCTCGCGCGCCGCGCCGCGCGAGCACGCGCCGTGCGCGACGAGCGTCTCGGCCACCTGCGTCCCGATCGGCACGACGGGATCGAACGCCGCGAGCGCGTCCTGGAACACGACCCCGATCGCGCGTCCGCGCGCGCAGCGCAGCGTCGTCTCCGACGCGCCGACGAGCTCCTCACCGCGGAAGCGGATCGAACCCGCGTCGACGCGCGCGCCGCGCGGAAGGAGGCCGACGAGCGCCGCGAGCAGCGTCGACTTGCCCGCGCCCGACTCGCCGACGACGGCGAGCGTTCCGCCCGCCTCGAGGTCGAGGTCGACGCCCGCCAGCACCGCGGAGCGCGCTCCGCCGCCGCCCGTCCGCGCGGGCGCGTAGGAGACGCCGAGCCCGCGTACGACGAGGAGCGGCGCCGCGCTCACGGTCGCACCTCCGCGCGCGGGTCGAGCACGTCGCGCAGGCCCTCGCCGACGACGTTCGCCGCGAGCGACGTCGCGAACACGCACGCGGCCGGGAAGACGAGCATCCACCAGCCCGAGAGGCTCTTCGACTCGGCCGCGAGCGCGCCCCACGACGGCACGGGCACCTGCACGCCGAGGCCGAGGAACGAGAGCGCCGACTCGGTCAGGATCGCGGAGCCGACGCCGAACGACAGCGCGACGAGCGCCGGCGCGGCCGCGTTCGGGAGGACGTGCACGAAGAGCACGCGCGCGGCGGAGAAGCCCTGCGCGCGCGCGGCGAGCACGAACTCGGCGTCGGCGAGCTCCAGCGCCTTCGCGCGCACGAGCCGCGCGACGCCGGTCCAGCCCACGGCGCCGATGACCAGCGCGACGGACGCCGCGGGCGGCACGACGTCCGGGTCCGCAACGGCCGCGAACGCGAGCACGAGGAAGAAGGCCGGGAAGCACACGACCACTTCGAGCACCCGCGACAGGACGAGGTCGACCGTGCCGCGCAACGCTCCCGCGGCGAGGCCGACCAGCGTGCCGATCGCCGCGAGGAGGAGCGCCGCGCCGAACCCGACGGCGAGGCTCGCGCGCGCGCCGTGCAGGACGCGCGCGAGGACGTCGCGCCCGCTGCCGTCGGTGCCGAGCACGTGGCGCCACGGCGAGTTGCGCGCGGGTTCGCCCGGCCGCACGTCGACGGGCGTCGGCGGCGGGAGGAGCTCGCCCGGGCGCGCGTGCGAGGCCGCGCGCCCGCCGCGCACATAGCGCCCCTCCTCGTCGATCTCGGACGACGCGAGCCACGTCGGCGGCCGCCACGCCTCGCTCGTGTTCGTCTCGGCGAAGCCCATCGCGATCGGCGCGAAGACGACGCGCTCGACGCGCACGATGGGTGCTGCGAGGCGGTCCTTCCATGCGCGCGGGTCGAGCCGCGCGTCGGCGGGCCGGAGCGCGCTCCACGCGAGCGCGAGCACGACGGGAACCGCGAGCGACGCGCTCCATGCGGCGCGTCCGGGATCGCGGCCGCGCACCGCGCGCGCGAGCTGGACGCCGAGCAGGATCCACGCGGCGAGGAGGCCGACCGAGGCGCCGTCGAGCTCCGCGACGAGGGGCCAACGCCCGCGCGCGACGAGCCGGCCGCCGCCCGCGGTGCTGCCGCCCGTCTGGAGCGCCGACTGCGCCGCGAACGCCGCCGCCGCGGGGCCGAGCTCTCCGCCGCGCGCGAGCGCGTCCTCGAGCACGCCGCGCGCGACCGCGGCGTGGCCCTCGATCGCGGCGAGCAGGACGCAGAAGCGCAGGCGGACGGCCTCGCGCTCGCGCGCGATCGCCTCGACGCGCGTCGTCGTCGAACCGGTGAGCCGCTCCGCCTGCCAGGCCGCGTCGTCGAGCGCCGCGAGCCGGTCGCACGCGCGCGCGAGCGGCACGATCGAGCGCAGCGCGCCCTCGACTTCCTCCGGATCCGACGCGCGAACGTACCACGGCCGGTCGCTCGCGACGAGCGGCGCGAGCGCGGCGAGCCCCGCGAGCAGCCACAGGACGAACGCCGCGCGCCGCGGACCGCGCCGCGCGAGGAGGCGCGCGAGGAGGCCGGCGCCCGCGGGGAGCTCGCGCCGCTCACCCACCGCGCACCTCGGTGCGGACGCGCGGGTCGAGCCACGCCGACGCGACGTCGGCGGCGAGGATCGCGGCGAGCGTCGCGACCGCGGTCGTCGTCGTCACGCCGAGGATCACGTTCAGGTCGCGCGCGAGGAGGCCCTCGTACGCGTACGAGCCCAGGCCCGGCAGCCCGTAGAGCGTCTCGACGATCACCGAGCCGCCGAGCAGCGCGGGCAGGATCGACGCGAGGAGCGTGACGATCGGCAGGAGCGCGTTGCGCAAGACATGGCGCACGAGGACGTCCTTCTCCGCGAGCCCGCGCGCGCGCGCGGCGCGCACGAAGTCGGCGTCGAGCACCTCGAGCACCGCCGCGCGCGTCTGGCGCGCGACGTACGCGAGGCCGGGGAGACACAGCGTCGCGAGCGGAAGCACCGCGTGCGCCGCGCGGTCGAGGAGGCGCGCGCCGAACGAGAGCTCCTCCGCGTCCGGCGCGTGCGCGCCGAGCACGGGGAGGAGCCCCCAACCGGTCGCGCCAAAGAGCAGGATCAACGCGAGGCCCAGCGCGTAGCCCGGCACGGAGTGGAGCGCGAGCAGGAGCCCGCGCGCGGCACGGTCGACGAGCCCGCCCGTCGAGAGGGCGCTCGCGACGCCGAGCGGGACGCCGACGAGGAAGAGCAGGAGCGTCGCGAGGAGCGCGAGCGGCCCCGTCACGGCGAGGCGCGCGCCGATCTCGGGCAGCACGGGCACGCCGGGCCGCTGGAACTCCGTTCCGAAATCGAGCGCGAGCACGCCGTGCCACGGATGCGCGCCGCTGCCGCCGAACGCGGAGGCGCCCTGCGGCGACAGGTCGAACGGGCCGACGAAGTGCAGGTACTGCTTCCAGAGCGGCGCGTCGAGCAGGTGCTCGGCGCGGAAGAGCTCGCGGTCGTCGCCCGACGAGCCGGCAGCGCTCGCGACGCTCTCCGCATCGCCGACGCGCGCCGCGAGGTCGCCCGGCGCCGCGTGCACGGCGAGGAAGGTGAGCAGCGTGATCCCGACCAGCGTCGGGATCATCCACAGGAGCCGGCGCAGGAGGAACGCGCCCACGCGTTCACTTCGTCTCCGGCGTCGCGCGCGTGCCCGGCGTGCCCGCGGCGTAGTACCAGCGGCGGACGACGTAGTTCGGGTCCTGCGGGACGAGCTGCAGACCGAACAGCTTCGCGTTCATCCCGAACTTGCGCGGCGGGCTGTAGGCGAAGAGGTACGGCTGGAGCTCGTAGATGCGCGCGTGGAGCGCGCGCCAGATCGCGGCGCGCTGCTCGGGGTCGAGCTCCTTCTGCCCCGCTTCGATCAGCGCGTCGCAGCGCTCGTCGGCGAAGCCGCCGAAGTTGGCGCCCTTCGCGTCGGCGGGCGCCGAACGCGAGTGCCACACCTGCTCGGGGTCGGTCTCGAAGCCGAGCGCCCACGCGAGCGCCACGGCGTCGAAGTCGCGCGCTTTCTTGCGCTCGTCGACGGCCTTCGAGTCGAGCGCGGTGAAGGTGAGCGCGATGCCGATCGACTTCAGGTCCTCCTGGAGCTTCGCGGCGAAGGCCTTCGAGATCGCGTTGCCGCTGTCGGAGAGGAGCTCGATCGAGAGCTTCACGCCGTCCTTGTCGACGACGCCGTCGCCGTCGCGGTCGATCCAGCCCGCCTCTTCGAGCAGCGCGCGCGCCTGGGCGGGATCGCGCGGGTAGGGCAGCACCGCGTGGTTGTACTCGGGCCGGTTCAGCATCCACGGACCGGTGACGACGTCGGCGAGGCCCTTGTACGTCGCGGTCTTGAAGCCCTCGAAGTCGAACGCGCGCGCGATCGCCTCGCGCACACGGACGTCGGCGAGCTGCGGCCGGCGCAGGTTCCACGCGGTGAACCAGTAGTTGCCGCTGTAGAAGTGGCCCTTGTAGAGCGTCTTCGTGAAGGCGTCGGACTGCGTCGCGGGGCCGAAGTAGTCGTCGGCGCTCATGCGCGAGAAGAAGTCGAGCTCGCCGTTCAAGAGCGCCTGGAACGCGGCGCCGTCGTCCTTGACGTAGCGCCAGAAGATCGAGTCGAGGTAGCCCGCGTGCTCGCGGTCGAAGTAGAGCGGGTTGCGCTCGACGAGGACGCCCTGCTCGTCGAAGCGCGCGAGCTTGTACGGCCCGAGGCCGACGAAGGCGCGGTTGTGCGGGTTCTTGTTGATGAACTCGGCGGCCTCGGCCGGGGTCGGCTTCCAGTTCGCGTCGAGCTTGCGCTTCGCGTTGCCCTCGACGTTGTCGGGGTGCGCGAGGTCGTAGAGGTGCGCGGGGAGGATCGTGAGCTCGCTGCCGAGTGCCGTGAGGCGGTAGTAGGACTGCGTGTCGTACCAGACGCGGACGGTGTGCGGATCGAGCGCTTCGACCTTCACGATGCCCGCGAACTGCGGGCGACGCTCGCCGCACTCGACGAGCGGGTTCTGGTAGAGCTCGAGGCTGAACACGACGTCGCGCGCGTCGAACGGATGGCCGTCGTGCCACTTGACGTCGTCGCGCAGTCGGAAGGTGAGAACGGTGCCGCGCTCGATGCGGTTCACGTCCTCCCGTTGGACATGAACCGGGATCTCGACCGGGCTCACCTTTCGATTGTCGAGGGGAGCAAGATCTCCTGGGTACCCGAGCCAACGCAGACGCTTGAGCGTGAACTCGGATGGCGCCTCAGCGAGCTCGCGGCCTCGAAGGACTCGCCGTCCACCGACGGTTTCGGTGAGGTCCAGGCCGCTCGGCTCCGCGACCTCGGGACGCGGTGTCGCCTTGGGCCCCAGGTGAACGACATCCTCGACCCACCACTCCTTCGCAAGGCTCGGCCGCCACTCCATCGTCTCCCAGTCGCGCTGGAGCAGCGTCTCGTGCAGCTCGTACATCATCCGCCGGATGACGCCCTGGTTCTCGACGACGTTGTTCAGCGTGCGCGGTAAGCGCTCGAGGTGCAGCGTCGCGCGCCCGCCGTACGCGGGCTTCGGCAGCGGCGGGCGTTGTCCGTCCGCGCCCGGTTGGTGCGCGGGGTGGAAGAGGTCGGGCTCGATCGCCGCGGCGGCGGAGCGCGCGCTCGCGACGACGCTCGCGCCGTTCGCCGCGCTCGGCGCCGTCGCCGCGACCGCGCTCGGTGCACCGGCCTGCGCGCTCCCCGCGTCGACCGCCGCACCCCCAGCGCTCCCCCGCCACGCGAGGAGCCACACGCCGACGAGGGCGATCGGGAGGAGGACGAGACCAGCGCGCATGGGGGGCTCCGTCCGCGGAGCGCGTGCGTTCTACCCCCGCGGAGGACCGGGGCAACCGCGCGACCGTCTCGCGGACGGCGCGAAGCTACGCAGCCCCTCCAAGAGGGTCAAGGCGCCCCGCGCGCGCTTGTTCGGCCCCCCCCGAGGGCTATCCTCGGCCCGCGATGCCTGCACGCCCCGGAACGGCCGCGATCCTCGGACTTTCGGCCCTCGGCCTCGCCCTCGCGGCGTCGTTCGGCCTCTCCGGGAGCGCGCGCCGAAGGGCGCCCGATTTCGTGCTCGTGAACGAGGGCGAGCCCTCCTCGCTCGACCCGCAGCAGGGCACGGGCGTCGTCGAGGGCCGCGTGCTGCGCTTCCTCTACGAAGGCCTCGTCGTGCGCGACCCCAAGACGCTCGCGCCGCTGCCCGGCGTCGCCGAGCGCTGGGAGACGAGCGCGGACGGGCTCCGCTGGACCTTCCACCTGCGCGCGGGTGCCGCGTGGTCCGACGGGGAGCCGCTCACCGCGCGCGACGTCGTCCTTTCGTGGAAGCGCTTGCTCGACCCGCGCACCGCGGCGCCGTACGCCGCGTTCCTCTACGGCGTGCGCGGCGCGCGCGCGTTCGCGACGGAGCTCGATTCGGCGGGGAAGCCCCTGCACGCGTTCGACACGGTCGGCGTGCGCGCGCGCGACGACGTGACGCTCGAGGTCGAGTTCGAGCACAAGGTCGCCCACTTCCTCGACCTCGTCGCGCACTACGCGCTGGCGCCGCTGCCCGAGCACCAGCTCGCGAAGCTGCAACGCGAGCATGGAGACCGGTGGGAGCTCGCGTGGTGCCGGCCCGAGAACCTGGTCGTGAACGGGCCGTTCGTGCTCAGCGAGCGCCGCATCCGCGACCGCTTGTCGTTCACGAAGAACGCGCGCTACTGGGCCGCCGACGAGGTCGCGTTCCGCGCGGTCGACGTGCTCGGCGTCGAGCATCCGAACACGATGCTCAACTTGTATTTGACGGGCGGCGCGGGTTGGACGGGCAACTTCCCGCTCTTGCTCGCGCCCGAGCTCTTCGCACGCGAGGACTTTTCGCCCGGCCCGCAGCTCGGCACCGCGTTCTATCGCTTCAACGTCACGCGTCCGCCGCTGGACGACGCGCGCGTGCGGCGGGCGCTCGCGTTGTGCGTCGATCGCCGCGCGCTCGTCGAGCGCGTCACGCGCGCCGGCGAGGTCGCGCAGTGGAGCTTCGTGCCCGCCTGCGCGCTCGCGTACGAGCCCACCGAGCTCGCGCACGCCGCGAGCTTCGCCGAGGACGCCGCGCGCGCGAGAGCGTTGCTCGCCGACGCGGGCTACGGGCCCGGATTGAAGCCGCTCCCGCCGATCGAGCTCGCGTTCAACGTGCAATCGAACAACCAGTCCGTCGCCGAGGTGATCGCGGACGGCTGGCGGCGCGAGCTCGGCGTCGAGACGCACCTCGCGAGCCTCGAGTGGAAGATCTTCCTCGACGCGCAGCGCGCGCTCGATTACGCGGTCTCGAAGAGCTCGTGGGTCGCCGACCATCCCGACCCGATCGGCATGCTCGAGATCTTCCGCGCCGCGAGCCCGAACAACCGCACGGGCTGGAAGGACGCCGAGTACGACGCGCTCCTCGACCAGGCCGAGCGCGCGAGCGGGCCCGAGCGCGCGGAGCTCTTGCGCGCGGCCGAAGCGCGGCTCCTGGACGCCGCGCCGATCGTGCCGCTCTACGGCTACGTCACGAAGAACCTCGTCAACCCGCGCCTCGGCGGCTTCTTCGAGAACCCGCTCGACGAGCACGCGCCGCGGTTCTGGTACTGGAAGAGCGACGCCGAGCTCGCGCGCGACCGCGAACGCGACGCGGCGGCGCGCGCGGCGCGCGGACTCGCTCAGCGCGAGCACGTCGCGGCGCCGGGCGACCCGCTCGGGCTCTACTCGGAGGCCGACCGCGAGCCGGGCTCCCGCATCGAACGACCCGACGCCGTCCGCGCACCCGGAGAGCGCTGACGTGCTCCCCTTCCTCGTGCGGCGCCTCGCGTGGACCGTCGCGACGATCTTCGTCGTCGTGACGTGCGCGTTCTTCCTGATGCGCGCCGTGCGCGGCGGACCGTTCGACAGCGAGCGCGCGCTGCCCGCCGCCGTCGAGGAGCAGGTGCGCGCGCGCTACCACCTCGACTGGCCCGTGTGGAAGCAGTACGCGGCCTACGTCGGCCCGCTGAACCTGGACGAGCACCGCGCGCGCTTCCTCGGCGGCGACGGCGCGGACGTCTTCGGCGGCGTGCTCGCGGGCGACCTCGGGCCGTCGTTCAAGTACCGCGACCTCACGGTGAACGAGTTGCTCGGTCAGTCGCTGCCCGTGTCGCTCGCGCTCGGACTGTGGGCGCTCGTCGTCGCACTCGGGATCGGTCTCCCCGCGGGGATCTTCGCCGCGTTGAAGAAGGACTCGGCGCTCGACGTCGCGCTGCGCCTCGGCGCGACCGCGGGCATCGCGCTGCCGAACTTCGTGATCGCGGGCTTCCTCGTGTTGCTCTTCGTGTTCGCGTGGCCGCTCTTCCCCGTCGCGGGCTACGGCGGAGCGCGCGCGCTCGTCTTGCCCGCGTTCGTGCTCGGCCTCCCGTTCGCGGCGTACGTCGCGCGCCTCTCGCGCACGGCGATGATCGAGGTGCTCGCGCAGGACTGGATCCGCACGGCGCGCGCGAAGGGGCTTCCCGAGCGCACCGTGATCCTGCGCCACGCGCTGCCGTCCGCGCTGCTCCCCGTGATCTCGTTCCTCGGGCCCGCGGCGGCGGGCATCCTCACGGGATCGCTCGTCGTCGAGCGCCTCTTCGCGATCCCCGGCACGGGCTCGCACTTCGTCAACGGTGCGCTGAACCGCGACTACACGCTCGCGATGGGCGTCACGATCCTCTACACGGCGCTCGTGTCGCTCCTGAACCTCGCCGTCGACGTCGCGTACGGCTGGATCGACCCGCGCCTCGCCGCAGGACGGAGCGCGAACCAGTGAGCGCTCCCACGCTCGAGGCGCCGCTCCCGCGCGCGCTCGCGCCGCACGACGACGCGCTCCCGCCGCCCGAGTCGCCCGCGTGCGCCGTCGTGCGGCGGCTCCACGCGCGCGCCGCGGCGCGGTGGTCCTTGCGCCTCGTCGTCGCGGCCGTGCTCCTCGCGTTCCTCGCACCGCTCCTGCCCCTGCCGTCGCAGGCGCGGATCGAGCTCGCGCGCGGGCTCGAGCGGCCGTGCGCGGCGGAATCGATCGTCGCGCACCCGAGCGCCCTCGAAGCGCCCTGGGCGCTCGGCCCCTTCGACCGCGCGCTCCATGCCGCGCGCGCCGGCGCATTCGGCACGCTCGAGCTGCGCGGGCTCGCCGGCACGGACGCGAAGGGGCGCGACCTCCTCTCGCGCATCGTCTGGGGCAGCCGCGTGTCGTTCCTCGTCGCGTTGTGCGCGGGGCTCACGAGCCTCCTCGTCGGCGTCGCGTGGGGTGCGATCGCGGGCTACGCGGGCGGGCGGCTCGACAACGCGATGATGCGCGTCGTCGACGCGCTCGCATCGCTGCCGTTCGTGTTCGTCGTCATCTTCGTGATCACGCTGCTCTCCGCGTGGAAGGACGAGCTCGCCCGCTTCGGCGTGTCGCGCGAGGTCGTCTTCTACGTCCTCGTCGGCGCCGTGTCGTGGCTCTCGATGGCGCGCGTCGTGCGCGGCGAAGTGCTGCGGCTCGCGCAGGCCGAGTTCGTGCTCGCCGCGCGCGTCGCGGGGGCTTCGACCGCGCGGATCCTGCTCACGCACGTCGTGCCGAACGTCCTGCCGGTCGTGATCGTGTACCTGACGCTCTCCGTGCCGTCGATCCTGCTCACCGAGGCGTTCCTGTCGTTCCTCGGCCTCGGCATCGAGCCGCCGCGCGTATCGTGGGGCCTGCTCGCGAGCGACGCGGCCGAGGCGATCAATCCGCTGCGCGTGCCGTGGTGGCTCGTCGTGTTCCCCTCGCTCGCGATGGGCGTCGTGCTGCTCGCGCTGAACGTCCTCGGCGACGCGCTGCGCGACGCGCTCGACCCGCGGGAGCGCGGAGCGGGGCGCGCATGAGCTCCACGCCGACGCGCCGGACCAAGGAGCCCAGCGCATGAGCGCTCTGCTCGACGTCCGCGGCCTCTCCGTGAGCTTCCGCTCGCCGCGCGGGCCCGTGCGTGCGGTCGATGGGCTCTCGTTCGCGGTCGAGCGCGGCGAGACGCTCGCGATCGTCGGCGAGTCGGGCTCGGGGAAGAGCGCGGGGCAGCTCGCGCTGTACGACCTGCTGCCCGGCGCGGAGGTGGCGCTCGAGCGCTGCGCGTTCGACGGCCGCGACGTCGCGAGCGTGGCCGCACGACGCGCACTGCGCGGGCGCGAGGTCGGGTTCGTCTTCCAGGACCCGCAGGGCGCGCTGCATCCGTTGCTGACCGTCGAGCGGCAGCTGACGGAGGTGCTCGAGGCGCACGAAGGCCTCTCGCGCGCGAAGGCGCGCGAGCGCGCGCTCGCGGCGCTCGAGGAGGTCGGCGTGCCCGCCGCGCGCGAGCGCCTCGAGGCCCTCCCCCACGAGCTCTCGGGCGGCCTGCGCCAGCGCGTGATGATCGCGCTCGCGCTGATCGCGCGGCCGAAGCTCGTCGTCGCGGACGAGCCGACGACGGCGCTCGACGTGACGCTGCAACGGCAGGTGCTCGATCTGTTGCGCGCGCTGCAGGCGGAGCGCGGCCTCGGCGTCGTCCTGATCACGCACTCGCTCGGCGTCGTCGCGCGCGCGGCGGACCGGCTGCTCGTGCTCTACGCGGGCCGTGCGGTCGAGACGGGCCGCGTCGCGGACGTGCTCGCGGCGCCGCGGCATCCGTACACGCGCGCGCTGCTCGCGAGCGTGCCGCGGCTCGACGGCGACCCGTCGCGGCCCTTGCCCGCGATCGGCGGCGCGCCGCCGGACCTCGCGCGCCTCCCGCACGGCTGCGCGTTCGCGCCGCGCTGCGCGCTCGCCGTCGAGCGGTGCACGCGCGAGCGGCCGGAGCTCGTCCCGCTCGATGCGCGCGCGCTCACGCGTCCGGTCGCTGCGCAGCACAACCGCGCGAGCGCCTGCTTCCTCGCGCGCGAGCTTGCGGAGGCGCCTGCGTGAGCGCGCTCCTCCAAGTCCGCGATCTCGCCGTGCGCTTCCCCGTGCGCGTCGACGGCGTCGTGCGCGAGCTGCGCGCCGTCGACGGCGTCTCGTTCGAGCTCGCGCGCGGCGAGGCGCTCGGCCTCGTCGGTGAGTCGGGCTCGGGCAAGTCGACGATCGCGCGCGCGATCCTCGGCCTCGCGCGGGCCTCGGCGGGCTCGATCCGCTACGAGGGCCGCGAGCTCGTCGGCGCGAGCGCGCGCGACCGTCGCACGGCCGCGCGCAAGCTCGCCGTCGTCTTCCAGGACCCGTTCGCCGCGCTCGACCCGCGCTGGACCGCGGGCGCGATCGTCGCGGAACCGCTCTCGATCCACGGCCTCGGTAAGCCGCGCGACCGCCGTCTGCGCGCCGCCGCGCTGCTCGAGCAAGTCGGCCTGCGCCCCGAGCACGCCGCGCGCTTTCCCCACGAGTTCTCCGGCGGACAGCGCCAGCGCATTGCGATCGCGCGCGCTCGCGATGGAGCCCGAGCTGCTCCTGCTCGACGAGCCGACGAGCGCGCTCGACGTGTCGATCCAGGCGCAGATCGTCAATCTGTTCGCGGAGCTCGCGCGCGAGCGCGGCCTCGCGTACCTCTTCATCTCGCACGACCTCGCCGTCGTGCGGCAGCTCTGCCAGCGCGTCCTCGTGCTCTACCTCGGCCGCGTCGTCGAGGAAGCGCCGCGCGACGCGCTCTTCGGCGCGCCGAAGCACCCGTACACGCGCGCCTTGCTCGCGGCGGTGCCCGAGGTGCCGCGCGCGGACGACGCGGCGCGCGCGCGGGGCGGCGCCGATGGAGTCGCGTCCGACGCGCGCGCCGCCCTCACGGTCGCGACCGCGCCCGGCTCCAGCGCCGCGAGCGCCCTCACCACGCCGCGCGCGCTCGCCGAGCCGCCCTCGCCGCTCGCGCCGCCCCCGGGCTGTCCCTTCCACCCGCGCTGCAGGGAGCGCGCGGTGGAGCTCGACGCGCTCTGCACGACGAGCCGGCCGACGCTCGCGAGCACCGGCGTGCGCGCGTTCGTCGCGTGCCACCTCCACGGACGCGCGACGGAGCCCGAGGCACCTGCTACGCTCACGCGCCGAGGCCCATGATCCGCGTCACCGACGTCACGCACGACTACGGCGCCGAGCGCGCGCTCGACGGCGTCTCCTTCGACGTGCGCGCGGGCGAGATCGCGGGCTTCCTGGGCCCGAACGGCGCGGGCAAGTCGACCTTGTTCAAGCTGCTCTCGACGTACCTCCCGGTGCAGTCGGGTTCGATCGAGCTCGCCGGGTTCGACGTCGTGAAGGCGCCGCTCGAGGTCCGCGCGCGCATCGGCTACCTGCCCGAGCACAACCCGCTCTTCGACGGCATGCGCGTCGACCGCTTCCTCGCGTTCGTCGGCGCCGCGCACGGGCTCGACGGCGCGGAGCTCGCGGCGCGTGCGGAGTGGGTCGTCGAGCGCTGCGATCTCCGTTCCGTCCTGACGAAGCACGTGCGCGAGTGCTCGAAGGGCTTCCGCCAGCGCATCGGGCTCGCCGCCGCGCTGATCCACGATCCGCCCGTGCTCCTGCTCGACGAGCCGACGCACGGGCTCGACCCGCTCCAGGTCGCGAGCTTCCGCGCGTTCGTGCGCGAGCTCGCGCCCGGGCGCGCGATCCTCTTCTCGAGCCACGTCCTCGCCGAGGTCGCCGCGATCAGCGACCGGATCCTGCTCCTCGTGCGGGGGCGCCTCGTCCTCGACCTCCCGCTGGCGGAACTCGAGGCCCGCGCCCGGGCGCGGCGTGCGACCCTCGAGGATCTCGTCCTGGAGGCGGTGCGGGATTCCGCGGCGTCGGATAGTCTCGTTCGGGAAGGAGGCGTCCCGTGACCACCCGCTTTTCTCCGGCCTTCGAGGCTCAAGACGAGGTCCGCCCCGCTCCGCGCGGTCTCTTCGAGCGCGAGCTCGCGCCGCGGACCGCCGAGCGCTTTTCCCCCGCCGAGCGCCCGCTCGAGCGCCCCGCGAGCGTCGTCCCCGCCGTGTGCGAGGTCGACGGCCCCCTCGTCCGCTCGGGTTCCTGAGCCGCGCCGCGGACGGCCGCCGCGCCGCGGTGATCCCCGCGCGCCCTTGATCGGCGCGCGCCCGGCGCGGAGCATGCTCCGCTCGTGGACCGCGCCGCAGCCGACCCCCAGCTCCCCGCTTCCGTCCGCGGCCGGAAGCCGCGCTTCGTCGCGGGCATCCGCGCCGTCGTCCAGCGGGAGCTCGGCGGCTGGTTCGACGCCCCGGTCGCGTGGATCGCGCTCGCGCTCGCGCTCTTCGCGACGAGCTCGTGGTTCCTGAACGAGTTCTTCCTCGCGAACCGCCTCGACCTGGCCCCCTTCTTCGATCGGCTGCCGTGGGTCTACGTGCTGCTCGTGCCCGCGCTCGCGATGCGCGTGTGGTCCGAGGACCTGCGCGCGCGCACCTTCGAGCTGTGGATGACGCTGCCGCTCACGCCGCTGCAGGTCGTGCTCGGCAAGTACGTCGGCGCGCTCGTCGTGCTCGCCGCGTTCCTCGCGGGCACGCTGCCGATCGTCGCGTTCCTGTGCACGCTCGGCAGTCCCGACCTCGGCCGCATCGCCGCCGGCTACGCGGGCGCGTTCCTGCTCGGCGCGCAGCTGCTCGCGCTCGGGCAGCTCCTCTCCGCGCTGTTCGCCGACGCGCTCGTCGCGTTCCTCGCGAGCGCCGTCCTTTCCGCCGTCCTGCTCGCCGCGGGCGAGGAGCGCGTCGTCGCCGTCCTCGACGGCCTCGCCCCGGCGCTCGGCGGTGGCCGCGCGCTCGCGGACGTGCTCTCGCCCTTGCCGCGCTACGGCGCGTTCGTCGGCGGGAGCGTCGGCCTCGCGGCCGTGCTCTGGTTCGCGGCGACGGCCGCGGCGTTCCTCTGGGCCAACGTCCGCGTCGCGGAGCGCGCGCGGTCGTGACGCGCGGCCTGCTCGCGGTCGCCGCCGCGCTCGCGTTCCTCGCGGCGGCGCTCGTCGCGGGCCTCGTGCCCGGCCGGTTCGCGTTCGACGCGGGGCGCGCGCCGCGCCATGCGCTCGACGCCCGCCTCGCGCGCGCGCTGGACGCGGCGGAGGGCGAGGTCGTCCTCGCGTGGTTCGCAACGGCCGCCGGCGAACTGCCGCCCGGCTGGCGCGACGTCCCGCGCGCGGTCGAAGACCTCGCCGTCGCCCTGGAGGCCGCGCGACCGGGTCGCGTGCGCTTCGTGCGCCTCGCCCCCGCGGAGGACGAGGACGCCGCGCGCTTCGCCGCTCGACTCGGCGTGCGCCCGCACGGCGTGCGCGCCGTCCGCGAGGGCGGATGGAGCGAGACGCAGGTCTGGTCCGCGCTGCGCATCGCCGACGGCGCGCGCGGCGCGGCGCTCGTGCCCGCGGTGACGCCCGCGATCGCGCCGCGCCTGCAGGAGCTCGTCGCCGCCGAGCTCGAGGGCCTGCGCGCGCCGCGCCGCGCGCGCGTCGCGGTCGCCGCGCCGGACGACTTCCTCGCGCTGCGCGCGCGCCTCGGCGCCGCGTGCGACGTCTTCGACCTCGACTTCGACGGCACCGCGCGCCTGTCCGACGACGCGGACCTGTTCGTGTGGATCGATCCGCGCGCGGCGACCGCGGAGCACGTGCGCGAGCTCGAGCGCTTCCTCGCGCGCGGCGGCTCGGTGTGGCTCGCGGGCGCCGCGACGACGGCGCGCATCACGCGCCGCGACGGCCGCGCCCGCCTCGAGCGCGCGGACGCTCCCGCGGGCGCCGGTGCACGGCACGGCGGGGAGCGCGCCCCCATCGCGGCGATCCTCGCGCACTTCGGGCTCTCGCCGTCGACGGGCGTCGTGCTGGAGGAGCGCGGCGGCGCCGCGGGCGCCGAACTCGCGCTGCGCGTCGCGTCGATCGGCGAGCACCAGGACTTCCGCGCGCTCGGCGCCGAGCCGAACGGCACGTTGTTCTTCCGCTCGGCGAGCGCGCTCGAACCCGACGCGGCGCGGCTCGACGAGCTGGGCCTCGCGTTCCGCGCGCTCGCGTGCTCGGGCCCCGGGAGCTTCCAGGTCGAGCCTGGTCCCGAAGGCGCGGGTGGCGTCGATCTCGCCGAGGCCGCGCGCGGCCGCGGTCGCGCGCGCGCCGGCGCTCAGGCCCTGTGCGCGCTGCTCGAACCCGAGGATCCCTGGCGCGGCGCGCTGGTCGCGCTCGGCTCCGCGAGCCCGTTCGAGGACGTCGAACTCGCCGACGCGTCCACGGCGCACGCGGCGCTCGTCGACGTGCTCCGCGCCGAGCTCGCGTCGAGCGCGCGCGTCGTGCGCCATGCGGTCGCGCGCTCGGCTCCGCCGCCGCCCCTCGAGCTCGCGCCCGGTCGGCGGCTCGCCGCGCGCGTGCTCGTCGCCCTCGTGCCGGCGCTCGCCGCGCTCGCGCTCGCGGTCTGGGCCGCGACGCGCTCGCGGCGGCCCGTAGCGGCGCCCGCGCGGCTCCTCGCGCTCCCCGCGGTCGCGGCGGTCGCCGTGGCGCTCCTCGCGTCGCTCGTCCCCGATGCGATCGGCGCCGACCTCACGCGCGAACGGCTCGCCACGCTGCCCGCGGGGTTCGCCCGGCTCGCCCGCGACGCGGACGCGCGCGCGACGGACGTGCGGGTCGCGGCGGTCGTCTCGCCGGCGGCGGAGCTCCCCCCCGAGCTGCGCACGCCGCTCGCGGACGTGCTCGCTCGCGTGCGCGCCGTCGACGCGCTGTCGCCGCGGTTCGCGCTCGACGTCCTGCGCCCCGCCGTCGGCGACGAGCCCGTGCTCGCGCCCGAGCTCGCGCGCGCGGGCCCCGTGCCGACGCTGCGCGCAGCGTCGGCGCTCGACGAGCGCACGGAGGTCCGCGCGCTGCGCGCTTCCGTGCTCGTCGCGTCCGCTTCGCACGCCGAGCGCATCGACCTCGCGACCGTCCGCGACGCCGAAGCGTTCGACCTCGCGTTCGCGCAGGCGCTCGAGCGCGCGCTCGGCGGACCGCGGCGCGTCGTCGCCTTCGCCGCGGGCGCGGAGCGGCTCTCGCCCGCCGAAGCGCGCCTCGAGTTCGAACGCCTCGGCCGCTTCGCGCCGCGCGCCGGCGGCCGGTTCGAGCTCGCACGCGCGGCGCTCGCGCGGCACGGCTTCGAGCTCGTCGATGCCGACGTCGAAGCGCCCGTCGTGCCCGCGGACGCGGCCGCGATCGTCGCGCTCGCGCCGCGCCGCGACGCCGAGCCGCTCGCGCGCGAGCTCGACCGCGTCCTCGCGCGCGGCGGCTGCGCGTTCGTCGCGCTCCAGCCCTGGCGCCTGCGTCCGATCCGGCGCCTCGAACGCGCGAGCGCGCTCTCCTTGTGGCCCGAGCCGCAGTTCCCCGGGCTCGACGACCGCTGGCTGCCGTCCCTCGGCCTCGCGCTGCCGCGCGAGATCGTCTCGGACCCGCGCAGCGGGAGCGCGGCGCTCGACGTGAAGCTCGAACGCGCCGACGGCCGCGCGACGCTCGCACGCGAGAGCATCGAGGCGCCCGTGCTCGTGCGCGCGGCGCCGACGGACGCCGCGCGCGACGCGCTCGCCGCCCGCGCGCTGCCGGAGCTCGTGCTCCCGCTCCCCGCCCGCATCGAGGTCGATCGCGTCGCGCTCGCGCGCCTCGGCCTCGTCTGCGTGCCGCTCTACGCGACGTCGCCCGCCGCGTGGTCGAGCGCGTGGAAGGGCGGCGACCTGGGTCCCGCCGCGCTCGACGCGGAGGGCGGCGCGGAGGAGCGCGCGGAGCTCGATCGCGCCCCGCTCGCGGTGCTCGCGCGCGGCTCGTTCCCCGGCGCAACACAAGGGACCGCAACGGGAGCGCTCGTCGTCAGCGGCTTCGCGGAAGCGTTCGCGAACGACGCGCTCGCCGCCGACGACGCGGCCGCGCGGTTCCTGGTGCAGTCGGTCGCGGCCGGGCTCCTGCCGCGCGATCTCGCCGAGCTCGCCGCGACGCGCGCTGAACCTGCGGGCCTCGACCCGCTCTCGAAGCCCGAGCGCGACCGCGCGCGGTTCGCGCTCGCGTTCGGCGTGCCGGGCGCCGTGCTGGCGCTCGCGCTCCTCCACGGGCTCCGTCGGCGGCGCGCATCCGCCGTGGTCGGAGCGCGACGGAGCCCGCCGACGGTGGCCCGGTCCGGCGACGCAGGCGGCCCGATGGATGCGAGGAAGCACCCGGCCTAGCGGCGCGACGCGGACGACTCGCGCGGATCGTCGGGAGGCGGCGCGTGAAGCGCACGCTCGTCGTGCTCGGCGCGCTCGTGCTCGTCCTCGTGACGCTGCGCGCGGCGCTCGTCGGCACCGCGCCCCAGGAGCGCGGCGCGATCGAGCGCCTCGCGGGCTCCGCGCTCGGCGACCGGCGCACCGTCGCGGCGCTCTCCGTCGAGGCGCCGGGCGGCGCGCGCTGGCTCTTCGCGCGGAGCAAGGGCCGCTGGCGCGCGCGCGAGGCGTTCGGCGCGTTCCTCGACGAAGCGGCGCTGCAGGGCTGGCTCGCGGCGATCCTCGACGCGCGCGGCGTCGTCGTCGAGCGCGACCCCGCGCGGGCGGACGCGTTCGGCCTGGGAGCCGACGCCGTCGTCCGCATCGGCCTGCACGGACCGAAGGTGCTCGACGCCGCGGACCGCGACGTCGTGCTCCAGTTCGACGTCGGCCGCGGCGCCGGAGGCCGCACGTTCGCGCGGCGCGCGGGGGCGGACGCGGTCCTCGAGCTCGATCGCGACGTGCTCGCAGCGCTCGGGCCGATCGCGGAGCGCTCGCCGCAGTCCGGCGGCGCGGTGCGGCTACCGGCGCTCGTCGACCTGCACCTGCTCGCCGGCAGCCTCGAGCCCGGCGTGCTCGGCTTCCGCGAGATCACGCTCGAGCGACGCGGTGGCGAGCGCCTCGTGCTGCGCCGCGTCCCCGGCGACGACGGCACCGAGCCGCGCTGGACGCTCGCGCACGACGGCGTCGAGGAGGACGCGCTCCCGTGGCGCGCGGGCGGGTTCCTCGGGCTCCTCCTGCGCGGCGAGGCGATCGGCTTCGCGTCCGTGTCGGAGGCGCCGGCGCTCGGGCTCGAAGCCCCGTTCGCGCGCCTCGTGCTCGTCCCGGACGCGGGCGAGACGATCGTACTCGCGCTTTCCGACCGCACGGCGGCGAACGACGGCTGGGTGTGGAACAGGCGCACGAACCTCGTGCTGCACGTCGACGCGACGACGCACGCGGAGCTCGCGCCCGACGCCGCGGCGTTCCTGCGCAAGGAGGGCGGCAATCCGTGGGAGCGCTGGCTCCGCAACCTCGGACCGACCGCGCGGAAGTAGCGCCCTGCGACCGCCGGCGACGGTCGCGGTCGCGCACGATCACCGCTCGCCGAGGTACCAGCGGCGCTTCTGCGGCGTCGACGGCCGCAGGCCGTACTTGCGCGTCGCGTGCTCGTGGATCACGCGCAGGGCTTCCTCGGGCGAGTCCGTGAACACGAGCCGTCGCGCGTCCGCGGCGTCGATCGTGCCCTCCTCGACCATCTTCTCGAAGAGCTCGCGCAGGTCCTTCCAGTAGTCGACGCCCATCAGCACGACCGGGAAGTCCTGGATCTTGCCGGTCTGGATCAGCGTGACCGTCTCGAAGATCTCGTCCATCGTGCCGAAGCCGCCGGGCAGCACGACGAACGCGTACGAGTACTTCACGAGCATCACCTTGCGCACGAAGAAGTGCTCGAACTCGACCCAGCGGTCGAGGTACGGGTTCGGCACCTGCTCCTTCGGCAGCACGATGTTCACGCCGACGGACCGGCCGCCGACGTCCTTCGCGCCGCGGTTCGCGGCCTCCATGATCCCGGGCCCGCCGCCCGTCATCACCGTGAAGCCCGCGCTCGCGATCTCGCGCCCCATCACGCGGCCGAGCTCGTACCAGCGGTGTCCGTCCGGGAAACGCGCGGAGCCGAACACGGTCACGCATGGGCCGACGAAGTGGAGCGCGCGGAAGCCGTGGACGAACTCGCGGAAGATGCGCAGCGCGTCGAGGAACTCGAAGCGCCGCTTCTGCGGCCCCTCGAGGAAGCGGATCTCGCGCGTCGACGCGGCGGACTTGCCCCAATGGCAGTCGCGCTCGCTCGCGGAGGATCGCGTCACCCCACGCTCAGGGTCTGGACTCGGCATCGGGTTCCTCGTATCCAGCCTCGATCAGGGCCCGTTCGAGTTCGGCACGAACACCAAGCCGGTCACCCCACTCCCGCAAGAAGACGAGATCCAGGCGACCTCGCATCGCCTTGAGCACGGCCCGGACATCACGCCACTGGAGTCCAGACGTGCCGTCGGTCGCTGCGAACCACCGCAGCTTCTGCAAGACGATGTCCTCGGCGGAGCAGACGAACGTCCGCTCGCTCGGGCCTCGTTGCCGAGGAAGGCTGCGCGAAGGCGCTCGGAGAGCAAGGGCGCGAGAGCCGGCGAAGCCTCGATCACCACGTCCGCGTCCGCCGTCGCTCGCACCTCGCCGTAGTAGATGCTCGCGAGCGACCCGGTGAGGAAGTAGCGGACGCCGAGCGGCTCGAGGATCGAGCCGAGCAGGAGCGCGCCGTCGATGGCATTCTCGACTCGGATCAAGCCTCGTCCCCAGGTACCCGTCCGAGGAGCTCGCGAACGAGTTCCTCGCCGTAGAGTCGCACCGCGACGCGGATGCGGAGCTCCTCCGGACCTGCCTCCGGATGGAGCGCCTGCACGCCCCTCGCACAGACCTCGCGGACGGCGACCGAAGCTCGCATGGCGAGGCCGAGCTTTTCCGCCCCCGTGAGCTGCGCCCAATGCTCGAAGAGGAGCCGGTCGATGTCCTCGGGGGTGTCCGCCGACTGGGAGACATAGCCCCGGGTCGTCGCTGCTCGCGCCTCCTGAGCTCCTCGAAGTTCCATGTCGCCGCGTGCTCCGTACCCGTCGGGTTCGACGTGCTGCGCGAGTATACTCCCGCGCGATTCGCCCCCCCAGCGTCCCCAGGGATGCGTCCCCCATGATCGTCCAGAAGTTCGGCGGCACCTCCGTCGGCGGAGCGGCGCCCATCCGGCGCCTCGCCGAGATCGTCGCGCGCGCGCTCCCGCGCCGGCCCGTCGTCGTCGTCTCCGCCGTCGGCGGCGTCACGAACGAGCTCTTCCGCCTCGGCGCGCAGGCGCTCGCGAAGACGGACTGGAAAGCGGCCCACGCGGCGCTCGCCGCCCGACACCGGACGATCCTGACGGAGCTCGCGCTCGACCCGGCGCTGCTCGATCCCCTGCTGGACGAGCTCGCGGGGCTCTTGCGCGGCATCGAGCTCATCGGCGAGGCGACGCCGCGAACGCAGGACCAGCTCGCGAGCTTCGGCGAGCGCCTCTCCGTGCGCATCGTCGCGGCGCACCTCGCGAAGACGGGGCTCCCCGCGCGCGCCTTCGACGCGTGGGACGCGGGCCTCGTCACCGACTCGCGCTTCGGCGGCGCGCGCCCGTTGCCCGAGGCCCCGGCGCGGATCCGCGCGGCTCTCGAGGGCTTCCAGGGCGTCCCCGTGATCACGGGGTACGTCGCGAAGGACGCGCACGGCCACGTGACGACGCTCGGGCGCGGCGGCAGCGATTGGTCCGCGGCGATCTTCGGCGCGGCGCTCGGCGCGGAGGAGATCCAGATCTGGACCGACGTCGACGGAGTCATGACCGCCGATCCGCGCATCGTGCCGCACGCGAAGCAGCGCGAGAAGCTGTCGTTCGCGGAGGCCGCGGAGCTCGCGTTCTTCGGCGCGAAGGTGCTCCACCCCGCGACGATGGTGCCCGCGATCGAGAAGGACATCCCGATCCGCGTCCTGAACAGCTTCCGACCCGAAGTGCCGGGCACGACCGTCGTCGCGCGCCTCCTCGCGCACGAGCGCGGCGTGAAGTCGATCGCGAGCAAGCACGGCATCGCGGTCGTCAACGTCGTCGCGGCGCCGATGCTGCTCCAGTTCGGCTTCCTCGAGCGCGTCGCGGACGTGTTCGCGCGCCACGAGGTCGTCGTCGACGTGATCGCGACGAGCGAGGTGTCGCTCGCGCTCACCACGGAACCCAACGCGCGGCTCGAGCCCGTCGTCGCCGAGCTCGCGGCGTTCAGCGCGGTCACCGTGCTGCGCGACATGGCGCTCGTCAGCGTCGTCGGCGAGGAGCTGTCGGACTCGCAACGAGTGCAGGCGACCGTGCTCGGCACGCTGGCGGAGCTCGGCGTGAAGGTCGAGATGCTCAGCTATGGCGCGACGCGCAACAACCTGTCCGTCGTGCTGCCCGAGGCGCGCTTGAAGGAGACGGTGTCGGCGCTGCACGAGCGGTTGTTCGGGCGGTGAGGGTGAGGCGCGCGCCTCGTCGAATCGGGCGGACGTGTCGAAGCAACCCACGTCGTCGATGAACGAATCTGGAGACTCCTCCACGACCATGCTGAACGCGGAACGATCTGAACCCCGTCCCGATGTCGACGCGCTGCTGCGCGACGAAGCCGTCGTGACCGCTGCGCTCGCGAAAGGCGTGCGCAAAGCCCTCCTCGAGCACAAGAAGCTCGGCCACTCGATCGCCGTGTGGCAGGACGGCAAGGTCGTCGTCCTCCCGCCCGAGGCAATCCCCGTCGACGAGGACGCGTGAGCGTGCCACGCGCGTTTGCCTCTTCCGGATCCCGGAGTAGACTTCAGCGCATGATCGTGCGGATCCCCACTCCCCTGTGGCGGCGCGGCCCCGAGGTGTCCTCGCGGGTCCGGCTCCCCTAGTCGATCCCGATCCTGCGAACACTCCGGGCCTCCGCTTGTCGGAGGCCCGCTGCGTTTCTGGAATGGTCCGTCCCCCACTCGACCCTCGCGCAAGACCCGTGAACGCCCCGCTCGAACGCTCGACGCCGGCCGACGCCGAACGCCACCAGCTCGCCTGGGCGGCGTGGCCGGCGGACCTCGTGACGCCGGTGCGCGCCTACCTCGCGCTGCGCGCGGCGCGGCGGCACGTCGCGCTGCTCGAGTCCGTCGAGGGGCCCGCGCGGCTCGCGCGCTACTCGTTCCTCGGCGTCGATCCGGTCGAGCACTTCCGCGGCGCGCGCGGGAGCTCGACGTTGCGCGGGAAGAGCGGTACGCGCTCCATCGCCGGCCCCGTGCACGAAGCGCTTCGCGCGTCGATGCCCCAGGCGCTCCCGCCGCCGCCCGAGCACCTGCCGCCCTTCGTCGGCGGCTTCGTCGGCTGGTTCGCGTTCGAGTGGTGCTCGAGCCTCGAACCGCGCGTCCCGCGCGCCGCGAACGATCCGTGGCAGGTGCCCGAAGCGTCGTTCGACCGCTACGACCACGTGCTCGCGTTCGACCACGCCGCGCAGCGCGTGTTCGTCGTCACGCGCTGCGAGCGCGGCGCGCTCGACCACGCCGAGGCGCAGGAGCGCGTCGACGGCATCGCGCAGGACGCGCTCGCGCCGAAGGAGGTCGCGAGCGGTCCGTTCGAACTCGCCGGCGACCTCCAGGCCGTGCTCGACCCCGAGCGCTACCGCGCGGGCGTCGTCGCGTTGAAGCAGGCGATCGCGGCGGGCGAGGTCTTCCAGGCCGTGCTCGCGCAGCGCTTCGAACAGACCTTCCGCGGCGACCCATTCACGCTGTACCGCGTGCTGCGCCTCGTGAACCCGTCGCCACACATGTTCCACTTCACCGCGGACGGCCTGACGATCGCGGGCTCGTCGCCGGAGCGGCTCGTTTCCGTGCAGGGCCGTCGCGTCGAGAACCGCCCGATCGCCGGCACGCGGCCGCGCGGCGCGACGCCCGAGGACGACGAGCGCCTCGCGCGCGAGCTCGAGGGCGACGCCAAGGAGCGCGCGGAGCACGACATGCTCGTCGACCTCGCGCGGAACGACCTCGGCCGCGTCGCGCGCGTCGGGACGGTGCGCGTGAAGGAACACGGCGTGTTGGAGCGGTTCGCGCGCGTGCAACACCTCGTCTCGCGCGTCGAGTGCGAGCTCGCTCCTGGCCGCGACGCGCTCGACGCGCTCGCGGCGAGCTTCCCGGCCGGCACCGTGTCCGGCGCGCCGAAGGTGCGCGCGCTCGAGTTGCTCGCGGGGCTCGAGCCCGACACGCGCGGGCCGTACGCGGGTTGCTTCGGCTACCTCGACTTCCGCGGCAACCTCGACATGGCGCTCGTGCTGCGCTCGTTCGTCGCGCGCGGCGACGTGCTTTCGCTCCAGACGGGCGCGGGCGTCGTGTTCGACTCCGACCCCGAGAAGGAGCGCTTGGAGACGCTGCACAAGGCGCAGGCGTTGTTCGAAGCGGCGAAGCTCGCGGGCTCCGACGCGTTCCGCGCTGCGCGCCCCGACGCGCTCGCGGCGATGAAGGGCGGTCGCGGATGCTCGTGATGATCGACAACTACGACTCCTTCACGTGGAACGTCTACCAGGCGCTCGCGGGCCTCGGCGCCGAGGTCGTCGTGCACAGGAACGACGCGCTCACGGTCGACGACGTGCTCGCGCTCGGCGCGCGCGGCATCGTGCTCTCGCCCGGGCCCGGCAAGCCGAGCGACGCGGGCCTCCAGCCCGAGCTCTTGCGCCGCCTGCCCGACGACGTGCCGCTCCTCGGCGTGTGCCTCGGGCACCAGGGCCTCGTCGAGCGCTACGGCGGCGAGCTCGAGCGCGACCCGGTGCCGACGCACGGGAAGAGCTCGCTCGTCCACCACGCCGGCGACGCGCTCTTCGCGGACCTCCCGAACCCGTTCCCGGCGGGGCGCTACCACTCGTTGCGCGCGAAGCGCGACGCGCTGCCGAAGGAGCTCGAGCTCGTCGCGTGGACGGCCGAGGGCCACGTGATGGCGGTGCGACACAAGACGCTCCCGCGCGTCGGCGTGCAGTTCCACCCCGAGTCGATCCTGACGCCGAACGGCGAACGAATCCTCGCTCGTTTCCTCGCGCTCTGCGGCGAGGGAGAGAGCGCGCGCTGACATGCAGCTCCCCCACGCCCTTTCCATCGTGCTGCGCGGCGGGACGCTCTCCCGCATCGAGACGCACGCCGTGTTCGCGGAGCTCTTGCACGGCCACTTCGACGCGGTGCAGCTCGGCGCGCTGCTCGGCGGCCTCGCCGCGCGCGGCGAAACACCCGACGAGGTCGCAGGCGCGGCCGACGCGCTGCGCGCGGCGATGAAGCCGTTCGTGCACGGGCACCCCGACGCGATCGACACGTGCGGGACGGGCGGCGACAACCTGTCGACCTTCAACCTGTCGACGGCGGCTGCGATCGTCGCGGCGGCGTGTGGTGCGCGCGTGATCAAGCACGGCAATCGAAGCGCGTCTTCGCAGTGCGGCAGCGCCGATCTGCTCGAAGTGGCGGGCCTGCCGCTCGAGCTCCCGTCCGACCGCGCGCGCCAGTTGCTCGACGAGGTCGGCATCACGTTCCTCTTCGCGCCCGCGTACCACCCGGCGCTGCGCCACGCAGCGCCCGTGCGGCGCGCGCTCGGCACGCGGACGGTCTTCAACTACCTCGGGCCGTTGTGCAATCCGGGGAGCGTGCGGCGGCAGGTCGTCGGCGTGCCGCAGCACGGGCGCATCGAGAGCACGGCCAAGGCGCTCGAGCAGCTCGGCCACGAGCGCGGCTTCGTCGTGCACGGCGCGGGCGGCGCGGACGAGCTGACGCTCGCGGGCGAGAACCACGTGCGCGCGATCGGCGAGCAACCCGCGGCGCGGCTCGACGCGAAGGAGCTCGAGCTCGCGAACGCGCCGATCTCGGCGCTCTCCGGCGGCGACCCGAACACCAACCTCGCGATCCTCTTCTCGATCCTCGACGGCCGGCCGAGCGCCAACGCGGACGCCGTCGCGCTGAACGCGGCGGCGGCGCTCTTGGTCGCCGGCCGCGCGAGCGAGGCGCGCGCGGCGGTGGCGATGGCGCGCGAGGCGCTCGTGAACGGCGCGGCGAAGCACACGTTCCAGCGCTGGGTGAACCGCGCGCGGGAGATCGCGTGAAGACGCTCGCCGGGACGAAGCTCGCGCCCGTCGTCGAAGCGGTGCGCGCGCGGGCGGAGGAGCGGCGGCGCGCGCTCCCGCTCGTGGAGCTCGAACGGCGCGTCGCGGAGCTCGTGCGAGAGCGCGGCCATCGCGAGCGCGCTGAAGCCGCGCTCGAGCCGCCCGCGAGCACACCGCCCACGACATCGATCCTCGCTCGAGCATCGGAGGAGGTCTCGCGCGTCACGGAGACGCCGAGGGCGGATGGGACGCCGCGCGAGCGCTTCCTGGCGCGCTTCGCCCCGGGCGAGTTCGGTTTGATCTGCGAGCTGAAGCGCCGCTCGCCAAGCGCGGGTCCGCTGCTCCGCGAGGACGACGCTCGACCGCACGCGCGCTACCTCGCGCTCGGCGAGGCCTACGCGAAGGGCGGCGCCGCTGCGTTCAGCGTTCTGACCGAGCGCGACCACTTCGACGGCGGTCTCGAGGACCTGGCGCGCGTCGCGCACCTCGGCGTGCCGAGGTTGCGCAAGGACTTCGTGCTCGACGCCGGCATGGTGCTCGAGAGCGCGCTCCACGGCGCGGACGCGCTGCTCCTGATCGCGGCGATCCTCGACGACGCCGAGCTCCGCGACCTGCGGCAGCTCGCGCGCGAGCTCGGCCTCGCCGTGCTGCTCGAGGTGCACGACGAAGCGGAGCTCGAGCGCGCGCTCCCGCACGCGCCGGAGCTCCTCGGCGTGAACGCGCGCGACCTGCGGACGCTCGTGACGGACCTCGGGACGGTCGAGCGGCTCTTGCCCCGGATCCCGCGCGGCCCGAGCGCCCCGCTGCGCGTCGCGGAGAGCGGGCTCAGGACGGCGGAGGACCTCCTGCGCGTGCGCGCGGCGGGCGCGGACGCCGCGCTCGTCGGCGAGAGCCTCGTGCGTTCGAGCAACGCGCTTTCTACGCTCCTCACTTGGAAGGCGGCGCTCGACGGAGCGCGCCCCGAGAGGAGACGCCCATGATCCCCCGAGGTCCTCGCAGCCTCGTTCACCACTCCACCGTCGCGGTCGCGATCCTCGCGACCTCGCTCGCTCACGCGCTCCAGACCGCTCCGGAGGAGCAGGACGAAGCCACGCGCGGAACGGGCGTGGTCGCGAAGGGCGCGCCGCAGAAGGTCGCCGCGGAGTACACGAACCGGCACGCGCTCCTGATCGGGATCAGCGACTACGCCGATCCCAACTTCCAGGACCTCGCGTACGCCGACGACGACGCGCGCGGGATGGCCGAGGTGCTGACGCAGCAGCTCGGCTTTCCGAAGGAGAACGTGCGTCTGCTCCTCGACAAGGACGCGAGCCAGGCCGCGATCCGCGAGGCGCTACAGGACTGGTCTGCGGACAAGAAGCGCATCGGCGAGAACGACCTCTACGTGCTCTTCTACGCGGGACACGGATGGACGCGCGACGTCAACGGAAAAAACGTCGGTCTGATCGTTCCGCAGGACGCGCGCATGAAGAGCGCCGAGGAGCCGGTGTGGAGCAGCTTCGTGCCGATGTCGGAGCTGGAACTCGCGTCGGAGACCATCCCGGCGCGGCACGCGGCCTTCATCCTCGACTGCTGCTTCTCGGGGCTCGTCTTTGCAACCCACCGCGCCGGCCCCGCGCTCGCGGGGATGTCGAACCGCGCGCGCCAAGTGCTGACGGCCGGGAACGACGAGCAGCAAGTGCAGGACGGCGGCACGGGCAGTCACTCCGTCTTCACTGCCGCGCTGATCGACGGGCTGCGCGGGAACGCGGACGGCAACGGCGATGCGGTCATCGGGTTCGGCGAGCTGTTCCAGTACGTCGGGAACCGCGTGCAGGACGAGTCCTCGCGTCCGCAGACACCCGCACAAGCGATGCTCCCTGACCACAACGGCGGCGCCGTGGCGTTCTACGCTCCCGGAACCATGAACCAAGCCAAGCCGCCGGAGGATCGCCTTGCGCTGCTGCAGTCGACCGCGGCGCAGTCGACCCGCGAACTGCGCGCGCTCGCGGACCTGAGCCGTTCCAGCGATCTGCTCGACGAGTACGACCAGCTCTGGCCGCTGCTCCCCGAGGAGATCGGTCGAATGCGCACGTGGATCGGACGCTGCGACGAGCTCTTGCAGCGTCTCCGAGATCACGAGGATCTCGAGACCAAACAGCGACAGCGGATCTTCCTCGAGCAATCCGTGGCCAAGCTCCTCCCCGAGGACGCCACTCAGCCACGCTGGAGCGAAGCATCGGAGTTCGACGTTTGGCAGCACAAGTCGTGGACCAAGCTGGTCGCGCAGATCCGTGAGTTGTCCCAGCTAAAGCCCTCTGTCCTGGCACGGATTGAGCAAGCTGGCTGGCTGGAGGAGTACTCGCTTGGTGTTCACGCTCGTGCGTGGGCTGCGTGCATCCAGAGTGTAGAGTCCCTGCCTGCCTACCAAGGCCTGAGACTCACACCCCAGGTCGGACTTGTGCCCAAACGAATGAACCCGGAATCCGGGCTCTGGGAATTCCATCACGTACAAAGCAGTTGGACGACAGACACTTGTGTCCAAGACACCACTCGCTCACCCGATCTGAGCTCTTCGTTGGTGTTTGCCTTGATTCCCGCTGGTGAATTCCGACGACATCCAGGTTGGGATGGCCGCCTCCCCCAGGCGATTCGGCCATTGCCAAACGAGATACCACCATTCTTCCTTTCCACTCGTCAGATGAACGTACGCCAAGCATCAGCATTCTGTGGGAGTCGACCGCAATCTTGACGTGCACTCGCGCAGTTCAATCATTCGAGGTCGGTAGGTTCTCTAGTTGACGTAAACTACGTCGATTCCGTGGAACTTCTTCGTCGAATGGGTCTCCGCATGCCTTCTGAAGTGGAATGGGAATACGTAGCGAGTCGCTCAACGGTTGCCCCCTCGACCGACGGCAGCTCCGTCAACTCATCACCAGCTCGCGCTTGGGGTTCGATCGGGACCTTCGACAAGCAGACGACCTGCCATCGCCTGGCTGGAGTGGAACATAACCAATTTGGAATTGAGATGCTACTAGTACCACCGTGGGAGTGGTGCGCTCCGTTCCAATTCATTTCAAGGAGGGCGCCGCAGCGACGTCAACTCAACAGCATAGAGGCCGCCAGCCTACTAGGCCTGGACAGCTCCTCCACGCCTCAGGTCGACCAGGCGTCCTTGGATGCAAAGTACACGTCGCTTGCCACTGGGTGGGGACCACAGAGTCCGTTCAAGGGTCCAGATATTCAGCGCCCTGTTCGCGGAGGAAACGTATATCTGTCAGGACAGTTTTCAGATGGGAACCCTTGGACTTACTTGCAACTAGGAGAGCTGGAGCATGCCCCTCAACTCGGCATTCGAGCTGCACGCAACGTGAGCGGACCAAGCACGTCCCATCGCTCCAAGTGAGATAGCCAGCACGTCGAACCGATACCCCATGGCTAGCACGATCGACCTCCCCCGCATCAAGGTCTGCGGCGTCCGGCACTTCGCGGACGTCGAGGGCTCGCTCGCGCTCGGCCTCTCCGCCGTCGGCTTCGTCGACCACGAGGACTCGATCCGTCACGTCGAGTCCGCCGACATCCGCGCGACGGTGCAGAAGCTCCCCAAGCCCGTCCTCAGCGTGATCGTCATGGTCGACGCGACGCGCCGCCACGCCGACTCGATGCTCTTCTCGACCGGCGCGCGCGCCGTGCAGCTCTGCGGGCTCGAGCGCGCCGTCGAGTGGCGCGACTTCGAGCTCCCGATCCTCCGCCGCATCCCCGTCGGCGACGGCGCGGAAGAGGAGATGGCGCGCTGGCGCGGCATCGCGTCGGGCTACGTGCTCGACCACCCGCACGCGCCGGGCGGCACCGGCTGGGGCGTCGACCTCGAGCGTGCGCGGGAGCTCGCGCGTCTCGGTCCGTGCCTGCTCGCCGGCGGTCTCGACGCCGAGAACGTCGAACGCGCGGTCTCGATCGTCCGCCCCTGGGGCGTCGACGCGAGCTCGCGCCTGGAATCCGAACGCGGGAAGAAGGATCCGCGCAAGGTCGAGGCCTTCGTGCGCGCCGCGACGCGCGCGCTGCAGGCCGTGCACGGGAAGCCGGCATGATCGCGCGCTCCCCGGGCGACGGACGGAACTCGGGCCGCGCCCGCGAAGGACGAGGAGAACCCATTCGATGACCACGACGCTCGACACCACGCGCTTCGGCGCCTTCGGCGGCACCTTTGCGCCCGAGACCCTGATGGCCCCGCTCTTCGAGCTCGAGCGCGAGTGGAAGCGCTGGACCGCCGACGCGGACTTCCGCGCGGAGCTCGCGAGCCTCCTCCAGCACTTCGCCGGCCGCCCGACGGCGCTGACGCACGCGCGGCGGCTCTCGCGCGAGCTCGGGCTCGAGCTGTGGCTCAAGCGCGAGGACCTGCTCCACACCGGCGCGCACAAGCTGAACAACACGCTCGGCCAGTGCTTGCTCGCGCAGCGCATGGGCAAGTCGCGCGTCGTCGCCGAGACCGGCGCGGGCCAGCACGGCGTCGCGACGGCGACCGCGTGCGCGCTGCTCGGGCTCGACTGCGTCGTCTACATGGGCGCGGTCGACGCAGCGCGCCAGCGCATGAACCTCCTGCGCATGGAGCTCCTCGGCGCGCGCGTGCGCGTCGTCGAACACGGCCAGCGGACGCTCAAGGACGCGATCAACGAGGCGATGCGCGCGTGGGTCGGCGATCCGACCGAGACGCACTACGCCCTCGGCAGCGCGCTCGGCCCCCACCCCTTCCCTTCGATCGTCGCGGGCTTCCAGCAGGTGATCGGGGAGGAAGCGCGAAAGGACTTCCTGGCGCGCACGGGACGCCTCCCCGACGCGGTCGTCGCGTGCGTCGGCGGCGGCTCGAACGCGATCGGGATCTTCCGCGCGTTCGTGCCCGACGCGTCCGTCGCGCTCGTCGGCGTCGAGGCAGGCGGCGAGGGCGTCGGGAAAGGACAGCAGCACGCGGCGCGTTTCGCGGGCGGCGAGCCCGGCGTCCTGCACGGCTGCTACACCTACCTGCTCCAGGATGACGATGGACAGATCCGGCCGACGCACTCCATCTCGGCCGGTCTCGACTACCCCGCCGTCGGTCCCGAGCACGCCATGCTGCACGACGAGAAACGCGCGCGATATTCCTGGGCGACCGACGCCGAAGCCCTGCGCGGCTTCGAGGCGCTCGCGAAGGGCGAGGGCATCCTCTGCGCGCTCGAGAGCGCGCACGCCGTCGGTTGGGTGCTGCGCGAACGGGAAGCGCTTTCCGGGCAGCACGTCCTCGTGAACCTCTCGGGGCGCGGCGACAAGGACCTCGAGACGATCGCGAGCCTGCGCGGGCCAGAGCGGGAGGGCGCGTGAGCGCGGTCGACAAGCTCGAGCTGCGCCTGCGCGCGCTCCGCGCGACGGGGCGCAAGGGCATCGCGCCGTACCTGACCGCCGGCGACGGCGGCAGCGACGTGACGCTCGCCGTCCTGCGAGAGCTCGCGGACCAGGACGTGCCGTGCGTCGAACTCGGGCTCCCGTTCAGCGACCCGATCGCGGACGGGCCGCTGCTGCAGGCGGCGAACGACCGCGCGCTCGCGGCGGGGACGACGTTCGAGGAGGTGCTCGAGATCCTCTCGCGCTTCCGCCGCGGCGGGCGCGGCGAGCTCGGCCGCGACCTCCCCGTCATCGTGATGAGCTACTCGAACCCGCTCGTGCGCCGGGGCTGGGGCAATGCCGTGCGCGCGCTCGCGCGCGCGGGCGCCGACGGACTGCTCGTCGCCGACCTGCCGATCGAGGAGGCGGGTGCGATGAGCTCCGCCGCGCGCATGGCGGGCATCGCGCCGATCTTCTTCGTCGCGCCGACGACGAGCGAGCAGCGCATGACGACGGCGATCCAGATGAGCCGCGGCTTCGTCTACGCGATCGGACGCCTCGGCGTCACCGGCGCGCGCACGGAGCTCGACGACGCCGCGCAGGCCTTCCTCGCGCGCGTGCGCCAAGTCGCCGGCGGCCTGCCGGTCGGCGTGGGCTTCGGCATCTCGAACGCGAGCGAGGTCGGCGCCGCGCTGAAGCACGCGGACCTGGCGATCGTCGGCAGCGCGTTCGTCGAGCACGTGCACCAGGCCGTCTCGCAGGCAGCGCCGCCGCGCAGGCTCGACGCGGCGCGCGTCGCCGCGCGCGAGTTCCTGCAGGTCTTGTCGGGCGGCCTTCCGGCCTGAGGGAGCGGTCCCCGGCGGGCGGCGATTCCCGCCGCGGCGTGTGCGTGTCGGAGCGGGCCAGGCAGTGCACGGTCCCCGGTCGGGGGCTGCCCCCGTCCCAGTTCCCCCCCAGCGGGCCCCGGGCCCCGTTCCCCCCTCCCCCCAGACAGGCCTTCGGCCGGGCCGCGCCCCCCCGCCGGGGATACCTTCTCGGCTTCCAGAGCCCCCCAAATACGAACTGGGGCGTAGGATGCCCGCGCTTCCCGGCCGAGCCCTCCAGCTCGATCGGCCGCGCCTCGAGGCGCTCGAAGCCTTCACCTGTCTCTTCGAGGAGGAACACCATGCTTCGCACCCTGACTCACCTGCCCAAGACACTTGCACTCTTCACGGCCGCAGCCGCGCTCTTCGCCGGCCAGGCACGCGCCCAGGCGACCGACCTGACCTGGCCCGGTGGTGGATTCGCCACCCTCCAGGCCGCCATCAACGGGGCGACGGACGTCACCGGCGACGGCTTGGTCGTCGTGCAGGTCGCGACCGGCACGCGTAGCACGCGCGTCAACATCACCCGCTCGAACTTCGTGCTGCGCGGTTCGGGCGCGCGCGGGACGACCATCCAGTGGCTCACGAGCGGCACGACGCCAGTGATCCGCGTGACGAACGCGACGAACGTCAAGATCGAGAACCTGGTCGTGCGCAGCAACAACTCCGTGAACGGCGCCAATGGAATCGCCATCACGGGCGGCGCCGGAGCCATCGTGCGCGACGTCGAGGTTCGCAATGCGACCTTCGGCATCGGCGCGATGTCGACGACGGGGCTCGTGCTCGAGGACTTGCGCGTCCACGACTGCCGCCTCGACGGCATCAACCTGCTGACGTGCACGGCGGCCGTCGTGCGCAACCTGCGCGTCGACCACAACCGCGAGAACGGCGTCCTCGTCGAGGGCTCGTCGGACACACTCGTTCAGAACGTCCTGGCCGACGTGAACACGACGGCGGGGATCCGCACCGTGAGCACGACCAACACGACGATCACGGGCAACACGATGACGCTCAACCTGGGCGAAGGTCTGCGCCTGCGGAGCGATATCGGGGCCGTGGTGAACGCCAACACGATCACGAACAACGCCGGCTTCGGCATCCGCCTCCGCACGACGACACCGGATTTCGACGGCGGCCAGGTCGGCACGCAGGCCCTCCCGGGCAACAACACGGTCACGGGCAATACGGCTGGCGTCGTCCGCATCGACTGACGCGCACCGCCCGACTCGGCTTTCTCGCCGCGCCCCTCGGCCCGATGGCTGTGGGGCGCGGTCGTTTCCGGAGCGGGTCGTCGCCAGAAACGCCCTCCACTTCCCAACCTCGGCGGGACGATGGAACGAGTGGATTCCGGATGCTCGTCCGCTATTTCATGACCGCCCCGGTCACGACCGTGACCGAGGACCTCCCCTGCCGGGCCGCGCTGCGCCTCTTCCGCGAGAAGCGCTTCCGGCGCGCGCCCGTCGTGCGCGGGAACCTGCTCGTCGGGATGGTGAGCGAGCGCGACCTCCTCCGCGTGCTGCCGGGCGCCATCGCGGAGCTCGAGAGCGCCGCGGGCGAGCGCGCGGAGCACGCGCTCGTCGGCCAGATCATGACGCGTCGCCCCGAGACGGTCGGCCCGGACACGCACCTCGAGGACGTCGCCCGCGTCCTGATGACGCGCAAGATCGGCGGCCTGCCCGTCGTGGAGAACGGCGCGGTCGTCGGGATCATCACCGAGTCCGACCTCTTCCGCGCGCTCGTCGAGATCATGGACCGGGAGGAGGGCGTGCGATTGACGGTCGTGCCACCGCCGCGGGGAGGCGAGACCTCGCACAATGACGACGTCGCGCTGATCGCGCTGCGCCTCGGCCTGCGGGTCGTGACGCTGCTCACGCACGAATCGCCCGGTGGTGCGCCGCTCTTGACGCTGCGCGCGCTGGGCGCGCGCTGGAGCGAGCTCCCCGACCAACTCGCGCGCGCGGGCTACGTCGTGATCGAGTTCACCCCGCCACGGCTCGCCGCCGCCTGACGCTCGCTCGCCGCCGTCGCGGAGAGCACGCGGCAGCTCTGCGCTTTGACGATCAGGTGCGCTCGGACGCCGGGGGCGAGCTCGAGCTCGCGCACCGCCGCCGGCGTCAGCGCGGCGGACACCCACGGCCCCGTCCCGTCCGCGCCGAGGCGGAGCTCGACGCGCGCGGCGCCCTCCGCGGCGTGCACGGCCTCGACGCGCGCGGGCAGGACGTTGCGGGCGGAGACGCGCTCCACGCGCTCGGTCGACAGCAACACGTCGTCGGCGCCGAGCGCGAAGAGCAGCGCGTCGCCCGCGCGCGCGCCGGGCGCGGGGACGCGGAACGCCAGGCCGCCGCCGACGTCGACCTCGGCCGTGCCCTCGAGCACGGCGCGCACGGTCCCCTCGACGACCGTCTCGAAGCCCGCGAGCCCGAGCGTCGCGCGCCGCAGCACCTCCCGCGCCGGGCCGAGCTCGCGCACGCGGCCCGCCTCGAGCACGGCGACCCGATCGCACAACGCCTGCACCTCGGTCGGATCGTGCGAGACGAAGACGAGCGGGACGTCGAAGCGCTCGCGCACGCGGATCAGCCACGGGAGGATGCGTCGGCGCAGCGCAAGGTCGAGCGCCGCGAGCGGTTCGTCGAGCAGGAGCAGCTCGGGCCCGGAGCCCAGCGCGCGCGCCAGGGCGACGCGCTGCCGCTCGCCGCCGGA
The DNA here is from genome assembly GCA_016714045.1 of Planctomycetota bacterium. Lineage (GTDB taxonomy): Bacteria > Planctomycetota > UBA1135 > UBA1135 > JADJNY01. The sequence continues at coordinate 55,828 of JADJNY010000012.1, forward strand.
GAGCGAGCGCGGGTACTGCGCGAGCAGCGGCTCGAGTTCGAGCGCCTCGACGGCCCGCTCGAACAGCTCGTGTCCGCCGCGCGCGGAGCCCGCGAGCACGTTCGCGCGCACGTCGAGGTGCGGGAAGAGCAGCGCGTCCTGCGGCACGAAGCCGATGCGCCGCTCCGCGGGCGAGAGGTCGATCCCGGTCCGTGCGTCGAACCAAACGCGTCCTCCGAGCGCGATGCGGCCCGCGCGCGGCCGGCGCCAACCCGCGAGCGCCTCGAGCAGCGACGTCTTCCCGGATCCGGACGGTCCGAACACGCCGAGCGCGCGCGCGGAACTCTCGAGGCGCACGTCGAGCGCGAAGCGCGCGAGCGGCAGCTCGACGTGGAGCTCCAGGAGCGCGCTCACGCGACCTCCTCCCCAGCACACCGCGCGGGTCGCGACCAGCGTTCGACGAGGGCAAGGCAGACGAACGCGAGCACGACGGTGAGACCGACGAGCAGGAGCGCGCCGCGCTCGTCGCCAAGCTGGATGTCCCGGAAGATCGCGAGCGCCAGCGTCTGCGTCCGCCCGGGGATGTTGCCCGCGACGATCACGGTCGCGCCGAACTCGCCCAGGCAGCGCGCGAAGCCGAGCACGAGCGCCGCGAGGAGCCCGCGCCGCGCGAGCGGCAGCGAGAGGCGCGCGAGCACGCGCCAACGGCTCCATCCGAGCGTCGCCGCCATGCGCTCGAGCCGCGGATCGACGCCCTCGAACGCGACGCGCGCCGTGCGCGCGACGAGCGGGAACGCGACGACCGCCGAGGCGAGCACGGCGCCGCGCGCGGTGAAGAGCACGCCCGGGTCGAAGCCGAGCGTCTCCTCCCCCAGCGGGCCGCGGCGCGCGAAGAGCGCGAGCAGGAGGTACCCGATCGCCGTCGGCGGCAGCACGAGCGGCAGCGCGACGACGGTCTCGACGACGCTCTTCCCGCGGAACTCGCGGCGCGCGAGCAGGTAGCCCGTCGCGAGCGCCGGGAGCGCAACGAGCGCGGTCGCGGACGCCGCGACGACGAGCGTCAGGCGCAGGACCTCGAGCGTGGACTCGTCGCCAGCCGGCATGCGTTCACTTGCGGTGGAGGAAGGCCAGCGCGCCGGCGCACGCGCAAGCCCAAGGCGCGCGGAGCGACGAGGACACCAAAGCTCGCGGCGGTTCGAGCGGCGCGAGTGGCTCGTCCGCCTCCTCGCTCGTCCTTTCGTTCCGCGTTTCGTCCACTTCCCCGCGCGGCTTCTCGTGCGAATTCTTCGCGGGCTTCGCCTCCGGCTTCGCGCTCGGCAGCGCGACGAAGCCGCGCGCCTCGAAGACCTTGCGTGCGTCGGCGGAGCGGAGGAACTCGAGGAGCGCGCGCGCCTCGGCGACGTGCGGCCGCTTCGCGAGCGCGGCGAAGCCGTAGACGATGCGCGGCCCCTCGTCGAGCGGCACCGCGTGCACGACACGCACGCGCTTCGAGACCGCGGCGTCGGTGCGGTAGACGATGCCGGCCTGCGCCGCGCCGGACTCGATCGACGCGAGCGTCGCGCGCACGTCGAGACCCGGAAGGACGCGCGCTTCGAGCGTCTTCCACAGCTCCTTCTTCTCGAGCCACGCCTTCGCGTATCGCCCAGCTGGCACGGTCGCCGTGTCCGCGAGCGCCAGGAGCTTCACCTCGGGCCGCGCGAGCTGATCGACCGTGAAGGGCTGCGTGAAGAAGCTCTTCGCGGCGTCCTTCGGATCGATCGCCTCGACGACGACGAGCTGGTTCCCGAGCACGCTCGCGCGCGAGGCGTCGTCGAGCAGCTTCTCCTCGGCGACTTTGTCGAGCTCCTTCTCGTCCGCGGAGAGGAAAAGGTCCGCTTGGTTCCCCGCGACGATCTGGCGCGCGAGGTCGGTCGACGAGCCGAAGTTGAAGACAAGCTTCACGGCATGGTCGCGCTCGTAGGTCTTGCCGAGCTCGGTGAGCGCTTCGCGCAGGCTGGCGGCGGCATAGACGTCGAGCTCCAGCGGCGCCGCGGGCTTGGGCGCGGGAGCGGGCGGCACCTGCGCGGCGGCGAAGACCGTGAGCAGGAGGAGAGCGAGGACCGCGCGCGCGACCTGGCGCACGACGGACGAGCAGCGCGCGCCATTCGCGCGCGGGGCGGGAACGAACGACGAGTGCATGGGTCACATCCCTCCGACGATGACCTCGGTCGCCTTGATGATCGCGACCGCGCGCGATCCGACCCGGAGTCCAAGGCGGTCCACCGAGTCGGTCGTGATCACGGCACCGATCTTGAGCTCGGGCGCCACCTCGATCACGACCTTGCTCATCACGTCGCCGCGCGCGAGCTCGACGACGCGCCCCGCGAAGCGGTTCGTCGCGCTGAGCGTGCCGAGGTTGATCTCGGGCGCCGCGTGCGCGTCGGCGAGGAGCTGCGACAGGAAGCGCACGGAACCCGCGCCCGATCGCTCGGACTTCCCGCCGGAGCGCGCCGCTCCGCCGCGAACGGAGCGAGCGCCCCGCGCACGCACGCCGGCCGCCGTCGATCCGCCCGCATCCGCCGACCGTGGAGAGCGCCCGCGCTCCGCCGCGCCCTGGAACGCGCGCAGGAGGCGCTTCTGGTGCTCGTTCGGCTCGAGCACGCCGCGCTCCCACTTGCTGACGGTCATCGCGTGCACGCCGAGGAGCTCGGCGAGCTCGCCCTGCGTCAACCCGAGGCGCTTGCGCAATGCGGCGGTCGACATGCAAGCCTGAGCTTAGCGACCTAAGCCGAGCCCGGCGAGGCGCTGCGGCACCGTCGGGCGCGCGCGGGGCCCGGACGCCCTACCCCCCAGCGCGGGGGCCGCCCCGGACGAGTGGGCATGGTGGAGACGCCGCGCGCGGTCGATGGGAGGAACTCGGAGGCGCGCTCACGTCGTCCGGCGCCTCCTTCCCTCGTCCGCACCGGAGGTTCCCATGTGCCCGAAGCACGAGACCAAGGAACGGCGCCCGTCCGACCTCGAACGCCTGCTGGAAGAGCTCCAGAACGGCAACCTCGACGACGCGAGCGAGCTGAACGAGGCGGAGATCGAGCTCCTGCGCCGCGAGTACGGCGACGCGGAGGCGCTCCAGGACCTCGTCGACCGGCTGCGGGGCGCGGGGACGCGCGAACCGTAGCCCGTGTCCGTTCAGCACACGCCAGCGCGGCCCAGCTCGCCCGAACTCGCGGCGGACCGCGTCGGCGCCGGTCCCGCGGCCCGCCGGAGCGGGGGCGCGCGGACTCGTGCCGTGGACGCGCTCACTTCGAGATCAAGAAGTGCGCGACGTCGCCCTCGCGCATCACGTAGTCGCGGCCCTCGACGCGCATCTTCCCCGCCGCCTTGATCGCCGCTTCGCTCTTGTACTGCACGAGGTCGTCGACGGAGTAGACCTCGGCGCGCACGTATCCCTTTTCGAAGTCCGTGTGGATGACACCCGCCGCGACCGGGCCCGTGTCGCCTTTGTGGATCGTCCACGCGCGGATCTCGATCTTGCCCGCGGTGTAGTACGTCTGCAGTCCGAGCAGGTGGTACGCCTCGCGGATCAATCGATTGAGGCCCGGCTCCTTCAGGCCGAAGTCCGACAGAAAGCTCGCGCGCTCGTCGGGCGGGAGCTTCATCAGCTCGCCCTCGATGTCGCCGCACAACGGCACGAAGTCCGCGCCGGTCGCCTTCGCGTGCTCGCGCACGATCTGCGGGAGCGGCCCCTGCCCCTCCAGGTCGTCGTCGCCGACGTTCGCGACGTAGAGCACGGGCTTGATCGTGATCAGGAAGAGCGGGCGGAGCACCTCGAGCTCCTGCTTCGTCCACGTGAGCGCGCGCAGGGCCGTCCCCTGCTCGAGCGCCGCCTGCGCCTTCTCCATCACGACCTTCTGCGCGAGCGCCTCCTTGTCGGCGGCGCGCGCCTTCTTGCCGACGCGCTCGAGCGCGCGCGTCACCGTGTCGAGGTCCGCGAGCGCGAGCTCGATGTCGATGATCTCGATGTCGCGCTTGGGGTCGACGCTGCCGTTGACGTGGATCACGTCGCCCTTCGCGAAGCACCGCACGACGTGCAGGATCGCGTCGGACTCCTTGACGTTGCCGAGGAACTTGTTGCCGAGGCCCTCGCCCTTCGAGGCGCCCTTCACGAGGCCCGCGATGTCGACGATCTTGAGCGACGCCGGGACGATGCGGTCCGTCGTGATGTACTTGTGGATGACCTCGAGGCGCGGATCGGGCACGTCGACGACGCCGACGTTGGGCTCGATCGTGCAGAACGGGTAGTTGGCGCTCTCCGCGCCCGCGGCGGTGATGGCGTTGAAGATGGTGGACTTGCCGACGTTGGGCAGGCCGACGATGCCGCAGGCGACGCTCATGGGAGGCGATTTCGAGGCAGGGGACGAAGCGGAAAACGGGGCGGAGAGTCTACCCGCGGTCGCGCTCGCGCGACATCGGCGGGGTGCGCTATCCTCGGCGCGCCATGGTCCAACCGACGCTCCTCGCGCTGTCCCTCGTCCTCCTCTCGCCCCTCTCCTCCGCGCAGGGCGCGCCGCCCGTCGCCAGCGCGCCCGCGCCCGCCGCCGAGACCTGGGAGAAGAAGACCAAGATCATGCCCGATGGCGTCACGATGACCGCGGACTGGTATTCGGGCGCCGGGGCCCGCCCCGCCGGCGAGCAGGCGAAGGTCGTCTTCGTCTGCTGCCACATGGCGCGCGCTTCACGCGCGGAGTACCGCGAGATCGGGCCCAAGCTCGCGGCGTCGGGCTGGGACGTGCTCGCGATCGACCAACGCAGCGGCGAGGCGTTCGGCGGCGTCGTCAACGAGACCGCGAAGAGCGCGGCGATGGCGCTCGGCGGCACGCAGGGCTTCCAGGCGACGTACGGCGACCTCGGCTTCGCGATCGACTGGGCGCGCGAGCGAGCTCCCGGAGCGAAGGTCGTGCTCGTCGGCAGCTCGTACTCCGCGTCGCTCGCGCTGCGGTACGCGTCGAGCGTCGACGGCAAGGCCGACCTCGTGCTCGCGTTCTCGCCGTCGGAGTGCCTGAACGACTGGACGGTCGTGAACGACGCGAAGAAGGTGCGCGTGCCCGTCCTCGTCACGTGCGGCAGCGGCGAGAAGGAGAAGAAGAACGCGGAGCCGCTCGCGCTCGCCGTGCCCGAGGCCCTGCGGCACACGCACTGGCCCGCGGACGCAGCCAAGGCGAAGCACGGTGCGCAGAGCCTGCTCGTCGCGGACACGGAGCAGCGCGAGGCCCTGTGGGCGCGCGTGCGCGAGCTCGTGCAGGCGCTCGTGAAGCGCGACTGAACGCCTGCGGCGATCGCGCCGCGGATCGAGCGCGGCGAGCGTCACCCGCGATCGGAGACCTGCTTCGCCGGCGCCGCAGCACCGAGGAACTTCGCGCACGTTGCCAGGAACCGCGGTTTGTCGAGCGGCTTCGTCGCGTAGTCGTCGCAGCCGGCTTCGAGGCAGCGTTCGCGGTCGCCCTGCATCGCGTTCGCGGTCAGCGCCACGATCGGACGGGAGTAGCCGCGCGAGCGCAGCTCCCGCACCGCGCCCCAGCCGTCGAGCACGGGCATGTGCATGTCCATGAGGACGAGGTCGAACGGGACGCCCGCGGATTCGGCGGCGACGGCGACGTCGACGGCTTTGCGGCCGTCGTCGACGATCTCGCAGACGGCGCCCGCGCGCTGCAGCACGAGCGAGATCAAGCGCTGGTTGTCGCGCCCGTCGTCCGCGAGCAGGATGCGGCCGCGCAGCTCGACGCACGCGGCCGAAGGCAGCGGGGCGCCCGGCTCGACGACAGCGTGACCCGCGCGCTCCACGAACCGCAGTCCGGAGAGCGCACCCGTGGCGACACGAAGACGGAAGGTGCTCCCACGGCCCGCCTCGCTCTCCACCTCGATGTCCCCGCCGAGCATGCCGGCGAGGTGCTTGCTGATCGTGAGCCCGAGTCCCGTGCCGCCGAAGCGCCGGGTCGTCGAGCTGTCCGCCTGGGTGAAGGGCTGGAAGAGCCGAGCGCACTGCTCGGGGCTCATTCCGATGCCCGTGTCGCGCACGTCGAAGACCATCGACTGCGTCGGGACGTCGCACCGCACGTCGATCACGACGGAGCCGCGCTCGGTGAACTTGATCGAGTTGCCGGCCAGGTTGACGAGGATCTGCCGCAGGCGCGTCGGGTCGGTTTGGATGCTCTCGGGCTGCGGGCCGCGCCAGTGCACGACGAGCTCGATCCCCTTCGCCTTCGCGCGTGCGCGCAGCAGCGACGCGACGTCCTCGACGAGCTGGATCGGCGAGCACGGCAACTGCTCGATCGTCATCTTGCCGGCCTCGATCTTCGACAGGTCGAGGATGTCGTTGATGATCGTGAGCAGGTGATCGCCGTTGCGCCGGACGGTGTGCACACAGTCGATGCGCTGCGCCTCCGGCATGGACGGGTCGAGGAGCAGGTCCGTGTACCCGAGGATCGCCGTCATCGGTGTACGGATCTCGTGGCTCATGTTGGCGAGGAACTCGCTCTTCGTGCGCGTTGCCTCCTCCGCGGCACGACGCGCCTCGTCGAGCTCCCGCGTGCGAGCGGCGAGCTCCTGCGCGTGGTATTCGAGCTCACCCTTCGCGTTCTCGAGCTCCGAGGTGTACTCGGCGAGGGACGCTTCGGCGAGCTTGCGTTCGCGGATGTCCGTCATGGAGCCGGCCATGCGGAGGGCTTTGCCGTGCTCATCGCGCACGGCCTCGCCTCGGAGCTCGAACCACTCGGTCTCGCCGCCGTGGATCGCCACGCGCACTTCCACGCGGAAGGGGAAGCTCGCCTCGAGATGCAGGTGCAAGGCGGCCTCGAAGTTGGCCCGATCCTCCTCGGACACACGCCGCGTGAAGTCCTCCATGCGGGTTCCGAGACCGCCCTCGGGAAGCCCGAGCAACTCGTGCGCGCGGGGTGAGAAGTAGGCCTTGCCGGACCGGACGTCCCAGTCCCAGATGCCTCCGCTCGAACCGGCGACCGCGAGTTGGAAGCGCTCCTCGCTGGCGGCGAGCGATTCCTGGGCGCGGCGCATCTCGCGAGTCATCTGGAGCGCGAGTTCGGCGGCCTTCGAATGGCGCGTCGCGAGCGACCAGACCAAGAGCGCGAGCAGGCCGCTCGCCACCGCGCCCGACACGAACAGCCACCAGGCGGTTCGCGCCTCGAGCGAGGCTTCGAAGGACGGCTTGCTGCTGACGACGAGGCTCCAGTGCCGGCCGCCGACCGGGAGGCTCAGCCGTCGCATGTAGCGCCGGTCCACGTACTCGATGGTCTCCGTGGAATGCGCTCGCCATTCGAGGTGGCCGTCGGCGTCGTAGAGGAGCGACGAATACGTCGATTCCTCGCCGTCGTACACTCCGAAATCGACGAGCCCGCCGGCTTCCTCCTCGAGCCCCGCAAGCGCGTCGGCCGTGACGATCGGCATGTAGATCCAGCCTTCGAGCGCGGCGCGGCGCCGTTCGACGGAGTCGATCGGGGCGTCCTTCCGGTACAGCGGCCAGAAGCAGAGGAAGCCCGGCTCGCCCTGGTGCTGCACGAGTTCGATGCGCCCTGTGATGGCCGCGTCGCCCGAGAGCATGGCGCGCTCGGCGGCCTCGCGGCGCGATGGCTCGGAGCTCAGGTCGAGCCCGTAGGCCGGTCGGTTGGGCGCGCACGGCTCGAGGTAAGTCACGACCATCGCGTCGCCCTCGTCGCCGGGTCCGCGCACCGTGAACCCGGGGTCGATGATCCGCCTCGCTGTCTCGAACGCGTCGAGGTCGGCGCGCGGCACACGGCTGACGAATCCGATGCCGAGCGCGCCGGGAAACTCGCGCGGCAGATCGCGCGCCAGGACGTACGCGCGGAAATCGTCCGCCGTGACCTCCGTGCTCGCGACGAAGTAGTCGCGCGCTCCCGTGAGTGCGAAGCGATACAAGCGAATGCGTTCGCTGATGCGCTCGGCGAGCAAGCTCGCCAGGCGGTCGAAGCGTTGGCGATCCGCACGCTCGCCCAGCCAGTACGCGCGCCAGGTCGCGATCGCGACGAGCGTGAGGCAGAGCCCGAAGACGGCCAGCGCGAGGCCGCGCGTGCGGCGCGGAGGGATCGACGGCTCGTGCGCGGGCTGGTTCGGGGGGGGGCATGGGACCGGTGGACGGCGACGCCGCAGGCGCATCGATCCCGTGCGTATCGGCCTCCACGACCCTGCACCTTCGCGCCCGACGTGATTCCGGAGTCGAAGTTCACGGGAGCCGAAGATCCCGTTTCTGGCCGGGTTCGTCAGCTCCCGGCGTCGGCGGGACCGACGCGGACGCACGCGAGCAGCCGTCGGAGGAGCTCGCGCGAGTCCTGCTGCAGCGCATCCGCCTCGAGGCGCAGCGCGCCCTCCGCGTCGCCACTCGTCGCGAGCGCGCGCGACCACGCACGGGCCGTCGAACGCGGGGAGCTCGTCTCCAACGCGTCCGCGTACGGTCGCGAGGCGACGTGTTCGCGCTCGACGTGCGGGCGCGTCGCGAGGAGGAGGAGCGCGCCGCCGAGGACGACGAGCACCGCCGCCGCGATGGCCCAACGGGCCGGCCTGCGGGCGACGGACACGCGCTCGGGCTCGTCGAGCCGAGCGAGCACGCGCGCGCGGAGCGACGCGCCCCGCCCGCGGCTCGCGCGCTCCAGGTGCGCCCGCGCGCCGGCGCGCAGCGCGCGCTCGAGCTCGGACTCGGAGGGTCGTTCGTGAGGGATCATCGTCAGGCCTCGCGCGGGCTCAGGGACAGGTTCGGCGCGCGCTCCGGGGCGCGAGAGGCACGCGGTTCGCGCTCCAAATGGCGCGCGAGCGTTTCCCGCGCGCGGAAGAGCAGGACGCGCACGGCGACGTCGCGCTTGCCGAGGACGGCGCCGATCTCCTCCGCGGAGAGGTCCTCCGCGTACCGCAGCCAGAGCGCCTCGCGTTGATCGCGGGTGAGCACGTCATCGGCGAGCTTCCACAAGCGCTCTCCGCTCTCGCGGCGCGCGAGTTCCGCGCCCGGATCGCTGGCGCAAGCCACGGAGTCCGCTTCGTGCTCCTCCAACAGGGCGAGCCGCCGCGCGCGGCCGCGACTCACCGCCAGATGGCGCGCGAGCGTGAAGAGCCACGTCGCGAAGCGCTGCTCGGGGTCGTAGAGCGCGAGCTTGCGCCACGCGCGCAAGAACGCTTCTTGCGCGACCTCCTCCGCTTCGCATTCGCTCGGAAGACGCGTGCGCAGGAAGCGCAGGAGCGACCCTTCGTGCCGCAGGACGAGCTCCCCGAACGCATCCCGCGAGCCGAGCTGGGCGCGGCGCGCGAGCTCCTCCGACGAGAGATCGCGCGCCTCGGGGACGTCGCGGAACGGCTCGGGCGAGCCGCTCGGCGCGGGGACGGGGGGGACGGGAGACATGCTCGACTCGACGCGAAGCGGGGACGGCGCCGGTGCGCCGGCCGAGCCTGGTTGTTTCCGCTCCCCTCACTTCCTCGTTCCGTTCGAGGTGGGCAGGCGTTCGAGGCGTCCTCCGGCGGGCGTGCGCCGCGCGGGGCTCGGGGCGGAACCCGCGTCGCCGTCGCGCGCGTTCAGCGTGCGGAGGTGCTCGAGCAGGAGCCGCGTCGACATGCGGAACTCGGCTTGGACGCGCGTCTCCTCGGTCGTGAACCGCAGCGCGGAGGTGACGTCCTGGAGGACGCGACCGACGTCCGGGTCCTCGCCCCCCATCAGCGCGACGAGCGCGGCGGCGCCCTGGAGCACCTGCTGGATCTGCCGCGCTTCCTTCGCGGTCTCCGCGTCGACGCGCAGCTTCGCGTAGAGCTCGCCATGCGACTCGCCGAGGTCGAACACGAGGTCGTCCGCGAGCTTGACGACGCTCGACGCCACCTCGAGCCCCGAGAGCTCGCTGACCTTCGTCGTCGCGGCCGCGAACACGATCGAGCCCTCGCCCGGCAGGTTCTTCAGCACCGGCGACTCGCTCTGCGCGAAGCTCTTCCCGCGGCCTTCGAGCACGGCGCAGGCGAGCGCGACGCTCGCACGATCGTCGGACTGCACGACGAGCCGATCCGCGCTCCCCTCCTGCCGCAACACGGCCGCGAACCAGGCATCGCCCCACGCATGGAGCGCCTTCCCCTCGAAGACCTCCTCGCGATACCCCTCCTCCGTCTGCTTCTTCGCGAGCGCCCGATCCACGTTCTCGTTGCCACGCAGGAGCACGATCGTGTGCTCCGACATCGGATCGACGCTGTACACGGTCACGGAGCGCAGGTCCTTCACGGGATCCAACCCGAAGGCCTCCAACGCCTCGACCTCGTCCTCCAACTTCACGACCCCATCCGCGACGAGGGCCGCGTACACCTCCGACCGCGCCAACGCCTCGACATCCACGTGCGCGACCCACCGCGCCCCCGCCGCGATGCGCGCGGGATCGAACCGCTCCGCCCGCGCTCCACCGACGAGCCCACCGAGCACGACCCCGAGCACCGACCAACGCATTCCATGCTTCATCCGTTTCACCTCGCCCCCCGCTACGCCCCCTCCCCGCCGGACATAACGCCCCGACCCGCCTTTCGCCCCTTCTTCCGCCTCGGGCCCCCACCTCCCTTCTCCAAACAGAACTCGGCGTCGGAGCGGGGCGGTCCTCCGCCCCGCTCCGACGCCGAGTCCGGGATGCGAAGCACCCGCATGTGTTCCGTTGCTTCCCTCCCCCCTTCCGCGTCTCATCTGCGCGCCGCGCGCCGAAAGACACGCCCCCAAGATGTCCCTCCTCACTCTCCAATCGATCACGAAGACGCTCCGCGACTGTTTGTTCTTCTCGTCGATCACCCTCACGCTCTCCCCGACGACTCGCCTCGCCCTCGTCGGCCCGAACGGCAGCGGCAAGTCCACGCTCCTGCGCATCCTCGCCGGCACCGACACCGCCGACACCGGCACGCGCTCGACCCGCCGCGACCTGCGCCTCGCCTACCTCTCGCAATCCCCGACCCTCCCCACCGCCCCCACCCTGCGCGCCGCGATCCACGCGTCCCTCACCGAGCGCGCCTCCACCCTCGCCGCGCTGGACACCCTCCGCCACGAACTCGCGACCGCCGACGCCACGCGCACGACCCAACTCCTCGCGCGCCAGTCCGCCCTCGAGACCCAACTCACGACGCTCGGCGGCCACGACATCGACCCGACGATCGACACCGAGCTCGCGCACTTCGGCCTGCACGACGCCGACCGTCCGTTCGACTCCTTCTCGCAAGGCGAGCTCCGCCGCGCCGCGCTCGCGTGCCTCTTCCTCGCGGGGCCGGAGCTCCTCCTGCTCGACGAGCCGACGAACCAGCTCGACGTCTTCACGATCGACGCGCTCGAAGACCGCCTGATCGAAGAACGCCGCCCCTTCGTCCTCGTGACGCACGACCGGTACTTCCTCGACCGCGTCGTGACCGAGATCGCCGAGCTCGATCGCGGCGCGCTCCACGTCTACGAAGGCAACTACGCCGACTACCTCGCCGCGCGCGCGGACCGCTTGTCGACGGAGGACCGCCAGAACTCCGCGCGCAACGCCGTGATCCTGCGCGAGACGGCGTGGATGCGCCGCGGTGCCCCCGCGCGCTCGACGAAGCAGAAGGCGCGCATCACGCGCTTCGAGGAGCTCACCGCCGAAGGACTGCAGAGCCGCTCGCGCGAGCTCGAGCTCGAGCTACTCCCCGGCCCGCGCCTCGGCTCGCGCGTCGTCGCGCTGCGCAGCGTGTCGAAGTCCGCCGCGGGCCGCGTCGTGCTCTCGAAGCTCGACTTCGAGCTCCTCCCCGGCGAACGGGTCGGTCTCGTCGGCGCGAACGGCGCGGGAAAGAGCCTCTTGCTCGCGCTGTGCAGCGGCGCCGTCCTTCCCGACTCGGGAACGCGCGAGCTCGGCGAGACCGTGCGCTTCGCCGCGCTCGACGCGCAGCGCCAGCCGCTCGACCCCGCGAAGACGGTGCTGCAGGAGCTCGCGGGGCGCAGCGACCAGATCCAGGTCGGCGACCGCGTCGTGCGCGCGGAGAGCTTCCTCGAGCGCTTCCTCTTCCCCGGCACGATGAAACACGCGCCGATCCGCCAGCTCTCCGGCGGCGAGCGCATGCGCGTCCTGCTCGCGAAGCTCCTGATCGCGGGCGGCAACGTGCTCCTGCTCGACGAGCCGACGAACGACCTCGACCTCGCGACGCTGCGCGCCTTCGAGGAGACGCTGACGGAGTTCGCGGGCAGCGCGCTGATCGTCAGCCACGACCGCTGGTTCCTCGACCGCGTCGCGACGCGCATCCTGTACCTCGACGGGAAGGGTGCGATCCGTCACCACGTCGGCGATCTGTCGAGCCTGCTCGAGACGCTGGCGGAGGAGCAGGCCGCGCGCACCACCACGAAGTCGAGCGCCGCGCCGCGCGCGAGCGCGAAGCCCGCCGCCGAGGAGCCGAAGAAGCGCGCGAAGGGCCTCGCTCCGTGGGAGCAGCGCGAGTACGACGAGCTCCTCGCCACGATCGCGAAGACGGAGGGCGAGCTCGCGACGCTCGACGCCGCGCTCGCGGATCCCGCGCTCTACACGACGCGCCGCGCGGAGCTCGCGCCGTTGCAGACGAAGCGCGCGGCGGTGCAGACGACGCTCGACACGAGCTACGCGCGCTGGCAAGTGCTCGAGGAAAAGCTCGCGGGCTGAACGCCACGCGGGCGACGCGCTTCGAGCGGGCACCGCGCGAGCGCGCTTCCGTTCGGTCAGAAGGCCGCGTCGAGCAACACGACGCACGCCGGCGAGGACAGCGTCGTCTGTCCGGCACCATCGATCATCGCGGCCTGGTACCACGCGAGCCGCGACTCGACGCCCGCGCCGAGCTCGCTCACGGGGAACGTCTGCGTGAGCACGCCGCTCGCGCCGATCGTCCCGACCTGCAGCACGCGCTGCGGCCGAGTGCGCTGCACGAGCACGACGCCGCGCGCAGCGACGAGGTACTGGAAGCCCGGACGCTCGCCGCGCAGCATCTCGACGCGATCCCCCGGTTGTCCGGTGAAGGTGAGCGTCACGGTCTGCCCCTCACGCGCGACCGAGGTCGCCGTCAACTGCCGCGCGTTCCCGCCGAGCAGGTTGACGGGCCCGACGCTGGTCGCGCCCGCGCTGCCGGCCGGGAAGCCGGGGAAGCAGAAGTTGCCGCCGATCCCGCACGCGCACGGGCCGGAGTTCGGCAGCCCGCCCGCACCGGCCGCGAGCGAACACGCGAGCAGCTGCGCGGCGATCGGACCCGCGTCGTGGACGAACCCGTTGCCGCCGTCGGTCGGCGGGACGCAGTAGCACTGCGCGAGGCAGGTCGAGGTCCACCCCGGCGCGGCGGTGAACGTGCAGTTCGAGCCGAACACGAACGAGCCGCTCGTGCGGCAGCCCTCGCCCGCGGCACCGAGGTACGCATAGCCGACGCCCGGCAGCGCCGGCGCGTTCGGGAGCGGCGCGCACGACGCCGACCACAACCCCGCCTTGCCTCCGCGTGCGTCGGCGTCGTAGAGCGCGACCTGGGAGGCCTCGCCGTAGAGCCCGTGCCCGCCGTCGGCGAGCCCCGCCCACGGCCGCGTGCCCGTTCCGGCGTAGCCGCTCACGGCCGACGCCTCGGAACCGCGCAGCGTGCACCCGACGAACGCGACGTCGTCGCAGCTCTCGACGTACGCGCCCTGGCCTTCGTAGCAGCTCGGGAGCGAGCTCGGATAGTCCTGCTGCGGGCCGACGAACGTGATCCCCGTGTTCAGCGGTACGCCCGTCAACGTGCACCCGACGACGCGCACCGGCCCCGCGCAGTTGCGCGCGTAGAGCCCGTGGCGCGTCTGCGCCGTCGCAGTGGTCCCCGTGGCTCGCAGCCCTTGCAGGAGCACGCTGCGCGTCGCGCCGACGCCCGACACACGGACCGCGCCCTCGACGTTCACGACCGCACCCGTGTCGGCGACGACCGCGACCTCTTGGTTGCGCACGACGAACGACGCATAGGTCCCGGCCTTGACGAGCACGACGTCGCCGTCGTTCGCCGCGTCGACCGCGGCCTGGATCTCGGCGTAGGGCGCGGGGCTCGGGCCGACGACGCGCACGTCGGCGCGGCCGGACGGGGCGAGCAGGGCTGCGAACAGGGCGGCGGCGAGGGTGAGCGGGGTGCGCATGGGGTCTCCGGGGGCGAGGGAGGGGCTTCCTCCAGTATTGCCCGCCGATCGAAACGCGTTTCGACTCCCTCGCGGATTTCGCGCCGAACACCGCGCGCGCCGGATGCATCCCGCCCTCGGGCGGCGGCCCGCCCCGCGCTCCGGACCGCCGGATGCGCTGGAGTTCGAACGCCCCTCCGCGCTACGGCGGAGCGACGGGCGCGTCCGCGATCGGGTCCCACAGCTCGCCGCGCGGCGGGCTCGGGTCGTTCCCGCTCTCGACCGCGGCGAGACGCGCCGCGAACCAGCGCGAGAAGGGCTCCATCGCGCCGGCGCCGAGGTGCTCCGCCTTGTCGCCCAACTGCGCGCCGTCGACGACGAGCGTCGGCGTCCACAGCAGTCGGAAGCGCGTCCCTTGCTCCGACTTCGCGTCGAGCCACTGCATCAGCTCCCGCGCGAACGCGCGGTTCTCGAGCCGCAGCACCTTCGCCGTCCACGTCGGCGCGATCGCGACGTAGACAGGGACGCCGTGCTTGGCCGCGAGATCGAGCGTCGCGTCGAGCCACAGGTCGACGTGCCGGTCGACGGAGAAGCGGCCGCGCGGATCGGTCGGCGCGAAGAGGTTCGGCAGCTTGCCCGCGGCCGCGGCCGCCTCGCGCTGCGCCCAGTCGATCGTGATGCCGACGGGGATGTAGTCGCGCTCGGGGAGCGCGCGCGCGGCGCGCTCGGCCTTCGCGACCTCGTGCTCGACGACGTGCGGCGTCCACGCGAGGCCGCGCCCTTCCTCGAACACGCTGAGCCGCCACGCGCGCGCCTGGCGCGCGAGCGCGAGCTCGTACGCGAGGCCGCGCGAGACCGACTCGAGCCCCTTCTGTCCGGTGCCGCGCTGCACGACCGCGTAGAAGCCGTCGTCGAACGGCCGCGGCCACAGGTCGACCGTGTGGAAGAGCACGACCGCGGACGGCTTCGCGCCGCGCTCGAGCGCGCGCTCGAGCAGGTGGTAGTCCCCGATCGTCGTGAAGCTCGCGACGAGCGCCAGGTTCACCGCCGGCCGCCCGAGCGCCGCCGCGAACGCGCGCGCGTCGACGTCGTTGCCGAGCGTCGAGTCGCCGAGCAAGAGGACCTCGCCGCCCTTCAGCGCGTCGACCTTCGCGACTTGATGCGCGACGAGCTGCTCCTCCTCGCGCTCCCACACGGGCTTCGGCTTCGCGCGCGCGAAGACCTCGAACGCGACGAGGACGACGAGCGCCACGACCCACGTCGTGGCGAGCGCCTTCGGGTTCACGGTCTTGGGCGGGACGGCCTTCATCGCGTCAGAACTGGAAGTAGATGAACGGCGAGCGCTCGTCGAGCGTGCCGAGGACGACGACGAGCACGACGAGGAGCCCGCACACGACGCCGAGCGTCGCGGGGCGCAGGCCGAGGTCCTCAATCTGCTCGCCGTGGCGCTCCGCGCGGTGCTGCAGCCAGTGCGCGACCCACAGGAACGCCCCGCCGACGAGCACCGTGCGCGCGAGCGCCGCCGCGACCGTCCAGTACTCCGCCACGTCGCGCGGCGTCGCGGTCGCGTTCGGACCGAGCTCGAACAGCATGCGCGTCCACGGGACGATCAGGTCGTCGCTCTTCAAGCGGAACAGCATCCACCCGTACGTGACGAGCACGAACGTGCCCGCGACCTTCAGCAGGAACACGAGCTTGTTCGACGCGGTCGCGAACGCGGCCCGCGCGCGGCGCTCGCTCCCCACCATCACGCGGTGGACGAGCAGGAGCCCGCCGTGCCACGCGCCCCACGCGACGAAGGTCCAGCTGGCACCGTGCCACAGGCCGCACAGGAGCATCGTCAGCGCGAGGTTGAAGAGCGTGCGCCCTCTCCCCGCGCGGTTGCCGCCCAGCGGGATGTAGAGGTAGTCGCGGAACCACGTCGACAGCGAGATGTGCCACCGCCGCCAGAAGTCGGTGATGTTCGACGCGAAGTAGGGCGCTTCGAAGTTCTCGACGAGTTCGACGCCGAGGCACCGCGACGCGCCGCGCGCGACGTCGCAGTAGCCCGAGAAGTCGCCGTAGATCTGCAGGCCGAACGCGATCGTCGCGAGCCACAGGTGCGCGCCCCCAGCCGGGCCCGCGAACGCCGCGGTAATGTCGCCGCGCTCGTAGACCGCGGTGACGACCGTCCGCCCGAGCACGTCCGCGACGAGCGCCTTCTTCACGCACCCGAGCAGGATCAAGAGCATCCCCGACAGCACGTTCGAGCTCCGCACGCGGCGTACGCCCGCGAGCTGCGGCATCAGGTGCGGCGCGCGCTCGATCGGGCCCGCGACGAGCTGCGGGAAGTACATGACGAACAGCGCGAAGTCGAAGAACGACCGCGACGCCTTCATGTCGCCGCGGTAGACGTCGACGACGTAGCTCATCGACTGGAACACGTAGAACGAGATGCCGACGGGCAGGACGAGCTTCAGGAGCCAGGGCTCGTACGCGATCCCCCACGTCTCGAGCACGCGCTCCGCGCTGAGCTGGAAGAAGTCGAAGTACTTGAAGAAGCCGAGGATCGCGAGGTTGACGACGATGCTGACCGAGAGGACGAGCTTCCTCCGCGACACGACGCTCTGCCGCTCGACGAGCAGCGCCACGCCCCAGTCCATGACCGTCGTCAACCAGATCAGGCCGAGGAAGCGCCAGTCCCAGTAGCCGTAGAACCAGTTGCTCGCGGCGAGCAGCACGAGCTTCTGCACGCGCGGCGCGCGCTCCGTGAGGCGGATCGCGACGAGCACGAGCGCCAGGAACACGAAGAACGGGTAGGTGCAGAAGAGCATGCGCCCTACCGAGCCGTCCGCCCGCGCGAACGCGGCGACGCGTCGACCTCACCGCGCGGACTCCGCGACTCGTCCATGAATGGGCGATGCTATCCCTCGCCGAGAACCGTCACAAGGAACCGCGCGCGTCGCCGGTGCACGAGACGTCACGCGCCGTTCTTGCGCGCGCGGCCCGGGCGTGGGCCATTGCGCGCGGCGCCGAGCGCTGTCCAACCCGCGCGGGATCGCGCACAATCCGGCGCATGCCCGCCCTCCGTGACCTCGCCCTCTTGGGAATGGCCCTTTCGCTCTGCGCGTGCGCTCCGAGCCTCGCGGCCCAGGACGCCGGCCGCTCGGGCGGCGCGCCCGGCGAAGCGCGGTCGAAGCCCGCCACGCCGGCCCAGGACGCCCCCGCGTTCGAGACGATCACGCGCAAGCTGAAGGACGGCGTGACGCTGACCGCCGACCTGTGGCGCGCGAGCGGCGCGGAGCCGGCTGGCGCGCCGCACCCCGTGCTCGTCGCCTTCCACGCGACGCGCTCGTCGCGCGGCGAGTACCGCACGATCGCGCCCGAGTTCGTGCGCCGCGGCTTCCACGTGCTCGCCGTCGACCTGCGCTACGGCGGCCCGGGCGAGCTCGGCAACCGCAAGACGAAGGAGCGCACGGGCACGATGAACGAGACGTGGAAGTCCGCCACCGCGCTCCTCGGCCGCGAACCAACGGCGATCGAAGCCTACGAGGACTTCCCCGCGATCCTCGCCTGGACCCGCGAGCTCTTCCCCAACTCGAAGCTCGGCCTCGTCGGCAGCTCCTACTCCGCCTCGCTCGTCCTCGTCTGGGCCGCCGAACACCCGAAGACCGTCGACGCCGTCTACGCCTTCTCCCCCGGCGAGTGGATCGACGGTTGGAACGTCGCGCTCCGCGCCAAGAAGCTCGCCACCCCGTGCTTCTTCACCTGCGGCTCGGGCGGCCCCGACACGGAGCAAGCCAAGAAGCTCCTCGCCCAGCTCGACACCCGCCCCACCGTCTACCTCCCCGCGGACGAAGGCCAGAACGGCCTCCACGGCGTCGGCACCCTGCACATGAAGTTCGACGCCGACCGGACCGAGCTCTGGAAACGCCTCGACGCCGCCCTGACCTGGCTCCGCCCGCTCCCTTCCAGCACGCCTTCGGCTCCCACCCCCTCTCCCAAGTAGAACTCGGCGCAGACCTCGGCCGGTCCTCCGGCGGAGGTCTGTGCCGAGTCCGGAATGCGGAGCAGCCGATGTGTTCCGTTGCGCCGCCTTCCCCTTGGCTGCCCATCTCCCTCCCGCGCCCCGACCGACATGAAGTCGCTCCCCCTCTTCCTCCTCCTGACCGCCTGCCACGCCCCCTCGCCCACCTTCCACCCCTCCCCCGATCCCGCGCTCGCCACGCTCCCCTTCTCCGAAGCCGTCACCGCAAACGGCTTCCTCTTCCTCAGCGGACAAATCGGCCTCACCCCGGGCACGCTCGACGTCGTCCCCGGCGGCATCGAACCCGAGACCACGCGCACGCTCGACCAGATCGAGTCGATCCTCGCGCGCCACGGCTGCACGTTCTCCGACGTCGTGAAAGCCACCGTCTACCTCGCCGACATGTCCGACTGGCCGAAGTTCAACGCGCTCTACCGCCAGCGCTTCGGCCACTCGTTCCCCGCCCGCAGCGCCCTCGGCGCCGCCGCCCTCGCGCGCGGCGCTCGCGTCGAGCTCGACGTCATCGCCGCGCTCCCGACCGCGCGCTGACGCCGCGTCAGTTCGGCTTCTTCGTCGCGCCGCCCTCGTCGTCCCCCGCGCCCCCATACCCGTCCGCGCGCTGCCGCTCGCGATCCTTCTCCGACAACGGCTTCGGCGGCGGCGGCAACTCCTTCAACGTGCGCGCCCGATGCGCGTCGAGCACCGCCCGCTCGCGCGCGACGAACTCCGCGCGCTCCGCCGCGACGTCGCGCGTCTCGCCAGGATCCGTCACGACGTCGAACACCTGATTCCCCGCGCGCTTCGTCGCGATCAACTTCTCGCCGCCGACGTACCGCGCCTTCGCCTCGTGCTGCCCGTAGAGCAGGAACTCCGCCGTGACGTCGCGCGGCGGCAGTTCCCCGCTCGCGCGGATCACGGGCAACAGGCTCTCCGCGTCGATCCCCTTCGGCACCGACATCCCCGCCAGCTCGAGCAACGTCGGGAACAAGTCGAAGACGCGCACGCGCCCCTTCACCCGCGTCCCCGCCGGCAACTTCCCGTCGAAGCGCACGACGAGCGGCACGTGCAGCAACTCCGCATGCAGCGCGTGTCCGTGCTCGAAACCGCCGTGGTCCCACAGCTCCTCGCCGTGGTCCGCGTGGAACACGACGATCGTGTTCTTCAACACGCCGCGCGCCTCGAGCTCGTCGAGCAAGCGCCCGACCTGATCGTCCGCGAACGCGATGTCGCCGTCGTAGAAGTCCGTCATCGCCTGACGGAACGCTTCGTCCGGCACGCCCTCGATCTTCTGCACGTCCTTCAACGCCGGCGGCCACCCCGGCATCGCATCGAGCCCCTGCTCGCGGAACTTGCGATCCCACGGCGCCGGCGGCGCGTACGGCATGTGCGGATCCATCACGTGCAGGAAGCAGAACCACGGCCGGTCCTGGCTCGCGATCCACGCGCGCGCGAGCTCGACGCCCTCGAGCGCGTTGTACTGGTACGACACGACGCGCTGGAACCCGCGGTGCACGCCGTAGGTCGGGTGCAGGAACCCGTTGTTCGAGAACTGCGCCGTGCGCCACCCCGCATCGGCGAGCAGCGACGCAAGCGTCGGGATCCCCTCGCGCAACGGATGCGACTGCCCCGCGGGCCCCTTGAGATCGCACGGATCGTCCGTGCCGAACTTCTGCTGCCGCTCGAGGATCAGCCCCGCGCAGTGACGGCCCGGGAGGAGCCCCGTGAACACGGACGCGTACGACGGCAGCGTCCACGGCGCGGACGAGATCGCGTCCTCGAACAAGACGCCCTGCGTCGCGAGCCGATCGACGTGCGGCGTCGTCGCGCGCGGATAGCCGTAGCAACCGACGTGGTCCGCGCGCAAGGAATCGAAGCTGACGAAGAGGACGTTGGGCCGCGCGCGCTCCGCTTCCGAGAGCGGCTCCGAGAGCGGCGCCTCGAAGTACTCGCGCACCGCGGGCACGGCCCACGCGACGCGCGTGCCCGGCGGAAGCGTGTGGCTCGCCGTCACGCGCAAGGTGACGGTCGAGCGGCGCTCGAGCCGCGGCGACACGCTCAGGTCCTTCGGATCGGCCGCGCGGACCAGGAGCGGCGTCCAGGTGCGCCCGGCGCTCGCGGCGTCCGTCGCCTGCACCTGCTCGAGCACGCCGCCCGCGACCGCGTCCTTCCACACGACGTGGAACTCGACCTTCGTCGCCGCCGGGAGCTCGACGCCCTCGGGCGCGATCAGCGCGGCCGCCGTCTCGAGGTGCACGCGCCCCGTTGCGCCGAGCGCGAGCTCGAGCGGCTTCGTCGCGAGCTCGGTGTACGCCTCGCGCTCCTCGAGCGCGATCCGCCGCTCGCTCGCGCGCATCGGGCCGGCGGGGTTGAGGCCGAGGCGCTCGTTCTCCACCAACACCCGTTTCGACGGCGGCGCGATCGGATCGCTGCACGCGTGAAGCGCCAGCGCGGCGAGGAGGAGCCCGAGGTTCGTGATCGTTCGCACGCGCATCGTCGAGTTCATCCTACTGCGCAGGTTGGAGGGCGTAGAGGCCGACGCGGCCTGACGCGTCCGCGACGAGCAGGCGGTAGCGCCCCCCGTCCTCGACGCGTCGTCGTTCGAGACGCATCGAGTTCTGGACTGCGAGCAGGTAGTCCGTCCACGTCGTCTGCGGCTCGTCGAAGCTGAAGAGCCGCGCGCGGAAGCCCGCGTCGGCGGCGACGAAGAGCGGGTCCTTCGCCGGCCACACGCCGAGCTCGCTCGAGACGCGGTGGTCCTCGAGGTACTCGAGCCACGGCCGGTCCGCGTTGCGCGAGTTCGGGATGCCGACGTAGACGCCGGGCTCGAAGAGCGCGTCGTCCTCGTCGCCGAAGACCGTCGTCCACGTCCGCGCGCCAAGCCACGCGCAGAGGACGACCGTCGCGCACGCTGCGAGTGCCTTCGCGATCCGCGGAGCCGCGCCGCGCGCGACGCCCTCCGCGACCCGCTCGGCCACGAACACGAGCCCCTCCGCCGCGAGCAGCACGACGACGAGCATCGCGGGCAGGTACACGCGCAGCAGCGTCGGGTCGTTGAACACGAAGAAGAGGAACACGCTGCTCGCGAAGACCCAGCCCACGCAGTAGCGGCACCACGCGCGGTCGCGCTGCCACGTCGCGCGCACGCCGATCGCGGCGAGCACGAGCACCGGGATCGAGAGCTGCGCGTACACGTGGTCGATCGTGAAGAACTTGCGCGCAACCGCGACGCGGAGGTCCCACCACGAGAGGTCCTTGTAGAGCTCGAGCTTGAACCACTTCTCGCGCGCATAGTCCGAGAAGAGGCGCAGGGCGAGCGTGTACGCGCCGACCGGGATCGCGGACACGAGCACGGCGCGCAGGACGCGCGAGCGCAGCGCGTGCTCCGCGAGCTTCGGCCCGCGCGGCTCGCGCCACCACGGCGCGAAAAGCGCCATGAGCACGAGCCCGACCACGAGCACGGACGTCATCTCCTGGAAGCCCATGCCGAGCACGGACGCGACCAGCAGCACGAGGCCGAGCTTCACCTGCGAGCGCGTGTCGCGCTCGTCCGTGCGCGCGAGCAGCTTCCAGCCCGCCGCGAACGACACGAGGAAGAAGCACGCCGCCCCGATCTGCCCCCAGCCCGTGCGCGACTGGAACACGTGCACGAGCAGCACCGACAGGATCGCCGCGGCGACGAGCCCGACCCGCCGGCGGTCGGGGAACAGCCAGGCGTAGAGCCACCACAGGAGCCCTATGGTGAGCGCGCCGAGCACGGCGGAGTTCATCCGCAGTGCTTCGATGCGCGAGAGCCCGAGCCGGTAGCCGTAGCGGAACAGGAACTGGTGCAGGTACGAGTGCTGGTACGTGGTCGCCGTGCGCGTGTCGTGCCCCCAGTCGTCCGCGAGCACGCCGAACCAGGTCAGGTCCTCCTCGACCCACTGCGCGGGATCCGTGCTGCGCTCGAGCGTCTGCAAGCGCGCCGAGTTCATGTACTGCCCGTCGTCGGGCGAGAGCTTGAAAAGCGTCAGGTCGCGCGAGCGGAGGAAGAAGCCCAGCGCGACCAAGGTCGCGACGAGCCCCCACTCCCACCACGCGACCTGCTTCACGCGCTCATCCCCCCGCGAGCGCCACGCAGTCGATCTCGACCAGCACGTCCTTCGGCAGGCGCGCGACCTCGACCGTCGAGCGCGCCGGCGGCGTGTCGCCGGTGAAGTGCTTCCCGTACACCGCGTTCATTGCGACGAAGTCGTTCATGCTCTTCAGGTAGACGGTGCACTTCACGACCTTCGACAGGTCGCTCCCCGCCGCCTTGAGCACCGCCGTCAGGTTCTGGAGCACGCGCTCGGTCTGCGCGCTGACGTCGCCCTCCACGATCGTCATCGTCTTCGGGTCGAACGCGATCTGCCCCGAGCAGTGCACGAGCCCCGCGGCGACGATCGCCTGGCTGTAGGGTCCGATGGCTTGGGGGGCGTCCGGGGTGGCGATCTTCTTGCGCGCGGTCATGCGGGGTCTCCGTGGGGTGAACCGAGCCTCCTTATGTACCGGATCCCCCGCCGCGATGCAGGCGGCCGGCGCCGCGGACGGAGCGAAACCCCGGCGGGAGCGCGCGGTTCCGCGGGAGTTCGCGCTCGTTTCGAGGCTTCCGCGGCGGGGTCGCGACCGCACAATCCCGAGGTCCCGCCAAGGCCCGCGTCCCGCGCGCCGTGGAGCGGGCCACGAGAGGTTCCCCGATGCTCCCCCACGCCGCCGTCGTGCTCGCCCTCGCCGCGAGCGGTCCCGCCCCGAGCGTCCTCAGCGGTCACGCGCTCGTCGCGAGCGGTCCGGCTCCGCGCGTCGTCACCGGTTCGGCCGCGAGCAGCGCCGCTCCGCGCGTCGAGCGCGGACCGGCTCCGGGCGCCGTGAGCGTTCCGAACACGATCGTCGCACGCGCCCCCCACGCGGATGCGGCGCCCCAAGCGGGCGCGCTCCGCCCGCGGCTCGAGCGCGTGGAGCTCGTCGGCCTCGCGAGCTCGATCGCTCCCGCGCCGACGCGGAAGGACGCGCCGTCCGCCGCACTGTCCGATGGGAGCGTGTGCCTCGGTGAGCGCCGGTTCGTGTTCGAGGCGGTCGACGCCGCGCCCGAGGGCTCACCGCCCGCCCCGCCGCCGCGCCTCGTCGCGCGCGAGGCCGCGGGGAAGGAGCTCTGGTCCATCGAGCTCGGCCGCGCGCCGGCGCCCGACGAGCCGGGCGCGTACCTGTGGGCGCCGCGCCGTCCGAACGCGACGGAGAGCGCTCCGCTCGCGCTCCAACAGGACGGCGACACGCTGCTCGCGTGCGCGCCGAACGGCGACCTCCTGCGCGTGAACGCGGACGGGAAGGTGCTCGCGAAGCTCGAGCGCGTGTGGGAGTTCGAGCGCGGCTTCATCGGGCCGAGCGTGTGGTCGCACCACCTCGCACGCTTCGGCGTCGAGGACTTCGACGCGCAAGACCGCACGCCGCACGCCGACCTCGCCGCGCACGCCGAATACGCGCGTGCCCTCGACCGCGCGCGCGCCGAGGAGACCGCGGGCGTCGTCGGCGGGCCGATCGTCGCGGGGACTCACGTTTTCGTCGCCGTCGCGTCGGCGAAGAAAGGCTCGTGGAGCGCCTACCTCGGGAAGGGCCGCGTGTACGAGCTCGACCACGACCTGCGCCCGCTCGGGGTCGTCGAGCTCCCGCGCGTGCCGCTCGGCTCACTGGCGACGGCCGACGCGGCGGGCGTCGTGTGGGCGCTCCCGAACAGCGGCCTCGCGCGCATCGCGACGACGCCGCAGCAGGAGCTGTGGGCCATGGGTCCGGGCGGCTGGGACCGCGTGCCCCACGTGCCGTGGACGAAGGAACTGCGCGTCACGGAGCGCGAAGCGTGGCTCGCGACCGATCCCGCGTGGCGCGGGGTGCTGTTCGCGGACGGGTTCGCGCTCACGGTGCCGGACGGCGGGTTCGTCGCGCGCGAGTCGGAGCCCGTCGTGCGCTTCACGCTCGTCCGCGTGCGCCTCACGGACGGCGCGGAGCGCGCGCTCGAGCTCCGCGTCCCCTACGAAGGCGAGCTCGCGCGCCCGACGACGAACTTCAGCGGCACCGGAACGAGCGTGCGCGCGATGGGACCGTACGGTCTCGGGCTCACGGTCCTGGAGCGCTCGGGGTCACGCCTCGTCGCGCACCTCGCGACGACGGCGAGCCACTGGACGGTCGAGTTCGAGCTCGCGCGGGTGCTCGGCGAGTAGTGCGGCGCCAGAGCAGGGCCTTCACCAAACGGCCGGCAGCGGGCACGAGTTCCGACGGGGACCTTGGATCGCCGAGTGCTTTTCTGCTTTGCCCGTGCTGGTGCTTGGGAATCACCGTGCCTCAGAGGCGGGCAATGGCACACCCTCGAACGACTCGGAGATCGTGCTCCCGCAGGAGCACGATCTCGAGCAGTCGTACACGCGATTCCCTCCGTCAACGGGAGCGGTGCGCCGTGAGTACACCTCGCGCCAGCGCGTTGCGGCGATCAAGCAGGTCAGCCAGCTCCGCGTCCCACGCGGCGAATTCTGGACTCGAGTCGGTGGGGATCTCGATCGAGACGACCCAGCCATGGAGCGCGTGGACGGCGCGATAGCGTGCATCCCTACGTGGCGGATTCATCCAGGCGAGCGTTCTCGAAGGCAGGACGATCGGTTCGATCCGGCAGGTACTGGTGTCATCGACTGCGGCGATCTGGGTGGCGTCGATTGCATCGGTCAGGTCCGTCGCGACGGCCGCGAGTCGACGTTCGAGGGGCGCGATCGAATCCCGCACTTCCTCGGCCACCACAGGATCGATGGTACTCCAGTCCACTCCGATGTTCGGTAGATCGCCACCCTCGGCGTGCGCGCAGAGAGACGAGATACGCGCATCACGGTCCTTGGCGAGACCCTCGACCAGGAAATCGAGGAACGCACTGCGACGCTCCGGCCACGGAGCCACGGTCGTGAGGTCGTACTGATCGATGTCGACGCCGGCCGCACTGAGTTCCTTCTCGACCGCGGACCACGCAGATCCCCAGCGAGCGGCAAGGAAGGACCGCGCGTCAGGATAGTCCCTTGGGTTCATCGCGCGCCCGTCACCGGGTCGCGGTGCCTGAGCGACGATCGGCGTGCTGGACGGGAGTCCACCTGCAGGCGCACTGCCCTCAGCCGTCGCGACCGAAGTCGAAATCGGCCCAGGCGGGCTCACGCCCACAAGCGCTGACGCGTGAGGCACTGTTCGCTCGCCCGCTGAGGTCGAGGTCGAATGGAACCGTGTGAGTAGGATCGCGGCGCCGACGCCGACGAGGAGGAAGCTGATCGTTCGGATCATATTGGGTCCGCCGGCCGGCGTCGGCCGCAGTCTTGGTTGATGGGGAGTGCAGTCCGCGTGGGTGGATCAGTCGCAGGGAGAGCAGAGTTGGGTGTACTGCACACTCGCTCCACCGAGACTGATCTTGAAGTTCGCCGCCGGGGATCCGCAGTCCGCGGAGCCAGCGTTCTCGATGTGGCTACCGTTCCACTCCGAAGTGAAGTGCTCCATGACCGTGATGCAATCCCAATCCATCGTCCCATCGGCTTGCATGATCCACCGGCAGAACTCCTGCTCGACGTCCATGCCGACCGCCACCTGCATGGTCAACTTGAAGTGGAAGACACAGCCTGTATCCTGCACACAGTTGCCCGTTGCGATCTTGCACTTTCCATCGTTGGCCTTGGGCCGGTTCGTCACGCCCTGTGAGTTGCACTCCTCTACCGAGAGCGTGATCCCGGGGACCGACACGACGGTTCCAAGGACCAAGTTCCCGGTGCAGCCGGGGCAAGAAAGCGGGGCCGGCGCTTCCCCCCCGACTTCCGATTGGGCCTGTGCTGCGGTTGAACCGGCGAAGGCAAGCGCCGCGGCGGCGAGGATCGTGCGCCCGACCGGGACTGCGAGCGATGAGCGACGAGAAAGACGAGTGAAGATGGAGGACTTCATGGTGACTCGAGATTGAGTGTGCCGAGTGCCGCGTGCCGACAATCGGCCCGCCAAGCGATTTAGTTGTTGTCGTCGGCAGGCACGCCGGTTGTCGGGTTCGCCGACATTCGTTGCACCCGTCGGCGCGGGGACGCGACCTCGGGAGAACGGAGGGGACGTTGCCTGGCCGCGAGCAGGCCGTAGCGCGCGCGCCCCGCGAGGAGACCGCGGGCAGCCTCGGCGGACTGATCGTCGCGGGCGACGCACGCCTGCGTCGCCGTAGCGTCCACGAAGGAGGGTTGTTGGAAATGCGGTGCCACAGCAGTTCTTCACCAGATAGCCCGCCGCGCTCGCCAGCACCGACCATGGCCCCTGGAGCACGTTCTCCCTAGCCCCGCATTCCACGCCGGTGTCTCGTGATCACACACCACCGAGGCGCGCAACGACGGAAGCGGCAGGACCCCGGAGAGCGCGCTCCGGCGAGCACGCTATCGGGGGAAAAAGTGCTCGGCCGCCGTCTTCACCGCCCGAGCTTCTTCGCGAGCGCCTTCGCCACGTTGCCGGGCACGAACGGCGCCGGGTCGCCCGCGAGCTCCGCGATCTGCCGCACGAGCGTGCTCGACACGTGCGCGAACTCCGGCGCGGGCACGAAGAAGACCGTGTCGATGCGCGGGAGCATCGCGCGGTTCGTCAGCGCCATCTGGACCTCGAAGTCGAAGTCCGTGCCGCTGCGCACGCCGCGCACGAGGACGTGCGCGCCGATGCGTTCCGCCGCGTGGACGGAGAGGCCCTCGATCAGGACGACTTCGACGCCCTCGAGCCCGCGCAGCGCTTCGCGTGCGAGCTGGACGCGCTCCTCCGCCGAGAAGAGCGTCTTCTTCGCCGCGTTGTGCGCGATCCCGACCGTGACGCGGCCGAAGAGCTGGCACGCACGGCGCACGAGATCGACGTGCCCAAGCGTCAGCGGGTCGAAGGTGCCGGGGAAGAGCGCGTGGCGCGCGGTCTCGGAGTGCGACATCGGTCCCGAGCCTAGCAGACGAGGCCGCCGCTTCCCCACTTCGCGCCCCGGCGCGCGCCGGCCACGCCCGATTTCCGCCCGGAAAACGATGCCCGCGCGCCCGCCCCGGCGTCGTCGCGATGGATGGAACCGCACGCTGGAACCGATCCCGACGAGTGCCGGCCTGCGGGCTCGCCCCCGAAGCACGGCACGCTCGCGGAGACCAGTACGCCTGCGGAGACCGGCACGCTTGCGGAGACCAGTACGCAGGCGGAAGGCGGCCCGCCGGCGGAGCGCCCGCTCGCGGAGCGCACGTCGGCGGAGCGCACGCCGGCGGCCTGGCTCGCGGCGCGGCCGCTCTCCCTCGCGGCGACCGTGCTCGTCGCCGCCGCGCTCGCGGACGCGGGGCTCGAGCTCCCAATCGCGGCCTGGACGGCCGCTGCCGTCGTCGCCGGCCTCGCGTGGCTCGCGCGCCCGCGCGCGATCGGAGTGCTCTTCCTCTTGTTCGCACTCGCAGGCCTGCGCGCCGCGTCGAGCGGGCCCGAAGCGCGCGCGCGCCTCGACGCCGGGCGCGAGGCCACCGTACGCCTGGGCGCGGAGGGGCGCGACGACGTGCGCGTCGAGCTGGTCGAGCTCGGCGCGTTCGTGCGCGCGCCGAAGGGCTCGGTGCGCGACGGCGAGCGCGTGCGTCTCGCCCGGCCGCTCGCGGGCGATCCGTGGCCGCGCGGGCCGTTCCCCGGGCCGCAGGAGCGCGCGGGCCGCGCGACGGCCCCGGCGGAGCTGCGCGCGGACGCGTTCGAGCGGATCGCCGCGGCGCCCGTGCCCGCGTGGGCGCCGCTCTTCGCGCCGCTCGACGCGCTGCGCGCCGCGCTCGACCGGCGCGCGAACGAGCTCGACGACCCGCTCGCGCGCGGCTTCGTGCGCGCGTTCGTGCTCGGCGACGCGAACGAGCTCCCCGAGGGCGTGCCGGACCTCTTCGTGCGCACGGGCACGTACCACGTGCTCGCGATCAGCGGCATGCAGGTCGTGCTCTTCCTCGTGCTCGTCGCCGCGCCGCTCGCGAGCGCCGCGAGCGCGTTCCTCGCCATCTTCCTGCGCGTGCGCGTCAGCGCGGCGCTGCTGCGGCTGCCTTCCTTCCTCGTCGTCGCGACCGTCGGCGGAGCGGGCGCGCCGGTGCTGCGCTCCGCGCTCGCGTGCGCGCTCGCGCCGTTGTCGACGGGCGTGCGTTGTCGCGCCGCGTTCCGCGCGCTCGCCGACGGACGGCGCGCGTTCACCGGCCGCGCGCCGGATCCGGCGTCGCTGTGGTCGCTCGCCCTCTGCTGTGAGTGCCTGCGCTCGCCGCGCGCGCCGCTCGAGCTCGGCGTGCAGCTCTCCTACGCCGCGACGCTCGGCCTGATCCTCGGAACGCGTCCCCTGCGCGCCGCGCTCGCGCCCGCGCCCGAGCGCGACGCGAGCGGGCTCGAGACGCCGCTCCTCCGCACCGCGCTCCACCGCGTCGCGCGCGTCGTCGCCGGCGCGCTCGCGGCGTCGATCGCGGCCGTGCTCGCGACGCTGCCGTTCACGTGGACGCGCTTCGGCGAATGGAGCCCCGCGGGCCTCGTCGCGACGCCGCTCAGCGTGCCGCCGATGGGGCTCCTGCTCCTCGGAGCGTGGCTGTGGCTCGCGCTCCCGCCGTTCGTGCTCGCTGCCGCGCCCGACGGCGTGCCGGAGGTCGTCCTCGGCACGCTCGCGCGCGTTGATCGGCCTGCTCGAGCTCGCCGACGCGCTGCCCGGCTCGCCCGCGCCGCTGCCACCGCGGCCGTTCGCGCTGCTCTTCCTCGCGGTCGTGCCCGTCTTCACGGCGTGGGCGCTCGCGCGGCGCGTCGACGGGCTCGCCAACAAGGCCCCGTTCGTCCGCACGCGCGCGCTCCTCCTGCGCGTCGCGGCGCTCGCGGCAGCCCTCGCGCTCGTCCCTTGGCAGGCGCGGCCCGCGCGCGCCGAGCTCTGGGCGCTCGACGTCGGCCACGGGACGGCGCTCCTCCTGCGCTCGCCGACGGCCGGCACGTGGCTCTTCGACGCGGGCTCGCGCGACCGGCCCGACGTCGCGCGGCAGGCGCTCGGGCCCGCGCTCGCGGGGTTCGAGACGGCCGAGCTCGCCGTCGTGCTCTCCCACCTCGACCTGGACCACCAGGAGGCGCTCCCCTGGGTCGTCGAGCGCTACCGCGTGCGCCTGTGGGCAGGTGCGCTCCCCGCACACACGGCCGAGCGCCTTCCGCACGGCACGCCGTGCATCGACCTCGACCGGGGCTTCGTCCCGTTGTGCTCGGGGCCGGTCGAGCTCGCGCTCGGCCGCGGGCACGCGGGCACGGGGAACGAGGGCTCGCGCGTCCTGCGCGTGCGCGCGGCGGGCCGCACGGCGCTGCTCCTCGGCGACGCCGAGGCGGAGGGGCTCGCGGGACTCCTCGCCCCCCCCGGGCGCCTCGGCACGGTCGATCTCCTGCTCCTGCCGCACCACGGATCGGAGTGCGAGCTGCTCGGCGCCCTGCTCGAGCGCACGCGGCCGCGCCGCGTCTGGTGCTCGTCCCCCGGGCGCCCCGCCGTCGCGGCGGAGCTCGACCGGCGGGGATTGGACTGGCTCGCGACCGGGGTCGACGGTCTCCTCGTCTGGCGCCCAGGCGCAGAACGCACGCACGCGGAGCGTGCACTGCTCGGCGCGGGCACGTTTCCTGCCCCGAACGGGCAGACTGGACGCGGCCCGCGCGGGCCGGACGCGCGGGACGAGCTCCTCCTGCCGCCGACCCTGCGCCGCCTCCCCGAGGACGAGCCCCATGAACCCGCGACCGAACCGCCGCCTGCGTCTCCTCTCCGCCCTGCTCGCGCACTCCGCCGCCGGGCGCGCGCGGTTCGAAGCGACGCGCCCTCGACTCGATTCGGCACCCGCGCGCTCCGCTTCCGCACACGCGCGGTTCGTCACCCCGCGCGTCCTCTTCGCCGCGGTGCTCGCGACGATCGCGGGCGCGACGGCGGCACGGGGCGTGGAGCCCGCGACCTCCGCGCTCGACGGCGCGCGCGCGACGGTCCTCGCGGACGGCGCGACGGCGGCGCGTCCGGCGCAGGGCGGCGTGACGGCAGCGCGCGCCGCGGCGCGCCACGACGACGACGCGCCGCGCCAGGTCCTCGTGCTCGCCGGCGGCGGCGTGCTGCGCGGGCCGGCCGTCGCCGTCGACGGCGGCTACGAGGTGCGCGGGAAGGACGGCTGGCGCCGCGTCGAGTCGAGCGCGATCACGCGCGTCCGCGCCGAGCGGGACGCGCTGGCGGAGCTCGCGCGCCTCGCGCGCGGCCTCGCGCCGAACGATCACGTGCGCCGCCTCGCCTTGTGCACGTGGATCGCCGAGCAGGGCCTCGTGCCGGAGCTCCTGCGCGAGCTCGACGTGCTGCTCGCCGCCCAGCCGGACGAGCGGCGCGCCCTCGCCTTGCTCGACGGCCCCGCCGTCGCGAGCGCGCTGCCCGCCGCGGACCCCGACTCACGCCGCGAGCTCGCGCGCGCCGTGCGCGAGGCCGCGCGCGCGACGCCAGCGCTGCGCGAGCTGTGGATCCGTCGCGCGGGCGCGTGCGCCCCCGCGCCGACGGGCGAAGCGGGTGCGCGGGCGGACGAGCTCGTCCAGCTCCTCGTGCGCGAGCTGCGCCAGGGCGTCGACGCGCGCCGCGCGAACGCCGCGCGCGCGCTGCGACGCTTGCGGCCGGGCGTCGCGACGGAGGCGCTCGTCCCGCTCGCGCTCGGCGATCGCTCGCGCCCGGCGCGCGAGGAGGCGCGGCTCGCGCTGCGCGACGCGCGCTCGCCCGCGCTCGCGAAGGAGCTCGCTGGGCGCGTCGAGGCGGCGTCGCTCAAGGAGCGCATCGGTGCCATCGACACGCTCGGCGTGCTCGCGGAACCCGCGGCCGTGCCGGCGCTCGTCGCGCACCTCGCGGCCCTCGCGCAGCCCAAGCCCGCCGCGGGCGGCGGCGGAGGCGGCGGGATCCCGCGCTCGAACTTCTCGCTGCGCAGGATGGTCGCGTATACGCAGGACTACGACGTCGAGATCGCGCAGGCGGCCTCGATCGCCGACCCGATCGTCGCGTACGCGGAGGAAGGCGTCGTGCTCGACGTCGCGGTCGCGGTGTGGCAGCTCCCGGTCGCGCTCGAGTACGAGAACGCGCTCACGTCGCGCGCGCTCGCGCGCATCGTCGGCGACGGCGAGCAGCGCAAGCCCGCGGAGTGGCTCGCGTGGTGGAAGGAGCACCGCGCGCGCTACGAGGGCGCGACGGCGAACGGCACGCCGCGCTGAACCCGGCGGGTGCGATCGAGCCCGTCGCCCGCGCACGAGCGAGCGCGCCGTGCCGGGGTGCGTGGTACCCGTCGCGCGCAGTCGCACGCAGTCGCGCGCAGTCGCGGTCACGCGCGGCCGCAGTCGCCCGCGGGAGCAGCCGTGGCGGCCTAGCGGCCTAGCGGCCTAGCGGCCTAGCGGCCTAGCGGCGTAGCGTCGGAGCGCCGCGCGGACGCGCGCCCCACGGTGCGCCACGCTCAGAGCCGCGCCTGGATCTTCTCGAAGATCTTCTGCGACAGCGCTTCGTCGCCGAACGTGCCGACGCGGATCGCGATCGACGACGTGTTCTCCGTCTGCCGCTTGATCGTGATCACGACCTCCTTGTCGAGCGCCGTGCGACCCGTGACGCGGCCGTCGATCTCGGTCGCGCTCGACTTGATCTCCTTGATGTCGAGGTCGCGCAGCCCGCGCTCCGCCGCCGTCGCCGCGCGCTGGGGCGCCGCGTCGACGGTCGCCTGGAACTCGCCGCGGTACCACGCGTAGCCGGCGGCGCCGCCCGCGGCGGCGGCGGCGACGATGCAGCCCGACGCGGTGAAGGGCAGGAGGGCGAGGAGGAGGATCGCGAACGTGGTGCGGAGCGGTGTGGCCATGGCGGTGGTCCTGGAGCGCGATGCGCGCGGGCGCACTCTAGTGCGCGGCCCGGGCGGATGGCCAGGGTTCTCCAGCCCGAGACCGCGCTCTGGATGGTGGGAGTCCGAGCGCTCGGTCTCGGAGTCGAGGCGCGCGACGCGCCGCGCCCGAGCGCACGGCGCACCCGAGACGGGCCCGATGGCCACGCGGCAGGAGCGCGCCGACGGCCGTCGGGTGCACGTCGGCCCGCCGGCCGCGCGCCGGACTCAGCTCGCCGGCGTCGCCTGCGGCGCGCCGAAGCGCGACTCGAGCAAGCCCTTGAAGCCCTGGAGCGCCGTCCGCTGCAGGTAGAACTGCACGCCGCGCAGCCCGCCGAGCTCCTCGCCGCCGCCCGCGCGGCCCGGGCCGCCGTGGAGCATCCACGGGAGCGCCATGCCGGGGGCGAGCGCCTGCTCGACCGACTTGTCGTTGCCGATCCAGATGCGGCCGGTCCATGCGGCGGCCTGGAGCACGTAGGCCTCGACCCACGCGTCGTCGTTCGAGTAGCAGCTCGAGACGAGCCCGCCCGCGCCGAGCGCCACGATGCGCGCGGCTTCCACCGCGTCGCCCGAGTACGGAACGATCGTCGAGCACGGGCCGAAGACCTCGTCCTGGTGCACGACGGAGGCGCCCGCGTCCTTCGCGACGAGCAGGGTCGGCGCGACGTAGAAGCCCTTCGGGTGGAGCGGCTTCGGGCCGCCGGTCGCGGTCTCGGCGACGGTCTGCAGGCGCTCGATGCCCTTGCGCACGTCGTCGAACTGCGCGCGCGACGCGACGGGGCCCATGCGCGTCGTGCTCTCGGCCGGGTTGCCGACCGTGATGCGCGCGAGCTCGGCCTTCAGGTCGGCGACGACCTCAGCGACGCGCTCCTTCGGCACGAGGATGCGCCGCACCGCGGTGCACTTCTGCCCCGTCTTCTGCGTCATGTCGAGCACGACGTTGGCGAGGAACGCGTTGTACGTCGGACCGCCGGCCTCGACGTCGGGCGCGAGCACCGCTGCGTTGAGCGAGTCGGCCTCGATGTTCACGCGCACGTTGTGCTTCACGAGGTTCGGCGTCGCCTTGAGCTTCGCGCCCGTGCCCGACGAGCCCGTGAACGCGAGGCAGTCCATCGGGCCGAGGTGCTCGAGCAGGTCGCCGGTCGAGCCCGCGACGAACTGGTACGTGCCCGCGGGAAGGACCTCCTTCTCGACGACGAGCTGCGCGATCTTCCACGCGAGCAGCGCGGTCGGCGTGCCCGGCTTCTCGATCACGGGGACGCCCGCGACGAAGGAGCACGCCATCTTCTCGAGCATCCCCCACGCGGGGAAGTTGAACGCGTTGACGTGCACCGCGACGCCGGGGCGCGAGGTCCACACGTGCTGGCCCCAGAAGCGCGCGGTGCGCCCGAGCTGCAGACCCTCGCCGTCGACGAGGTAGGGCTTCTGCGGCAGCTTCGCCGCGAGCTCCGCGTACGCCATCAACGTGCCCGTGGCGCCGTCGATGTCGAACTTCGCGTCGCCGCGCGTCGTGCCACCGTTCGAGACGGAGACGGAGATCAGCTCCTCGCGCTTCTCGTGGATCACGCCGGAGAGCGCCTTGAGCAAGGCACCGCGCTCCGCGAACGAGCGCTTCTGGAGGGCGGGGACGCCGAGCTCGCGCGCGTGCCGTACGACCGCGGCGAAGTCGATGCCGCCGGAACGGACCTCGGCGATCGCCTCCTCCGTGTGCGCGTCGTGGAGGGGCGTGGGGGTGCTGGTGCCGGTGTGCCAGCGGCCGAGGACGTAGCTCTGGAGGGTCTGCATGGTGGGGTTCCCGCGGAAGGGGGTGGCTACTCTACGGAGTGCCCGCGGCCCCGGCGAGGCCCGCGCGCGCCCGGTTCGCCTCGCGCCCGTTGCCCCCGCGCGCGGCTCGCCTCGCGCCCCGTCCGCCTCTCGGTCCGTCTGCCACGCGCTCGATCTGCCTCGAGCTCGGTCCGCCCCGCGCTCCCTCCGCCTCGCGCTCGGTTCGCAAGACCCGGCCGACTCGCGCAGAATGCCGGGCAGCGCCGAGCGCAGGGACCTCGTCGCGCGGGGCCGTCTCACCGGCTCCGCGCGCGCTCGTCCCCGCCGTCCGCGCGCCGTCCCGAGAAGGAAAGTCCCATGCTGGCCGCCCTCCACGTCCCGATGTTCGGGTTCACCTGCCTCGCGTTCCTGCTCATCTACGTGGTGATCGCCGTCGCGATCCTGCTCGTCTTCAAGAGCGGCGAGAAGGGCACGACGAAGCTCGGCGGGTTCGCGGGCTGCATGATCGGGCTCGGACTGTTCGGCATCGCGGGCTTGATGGCGCTCGGCACCGGGCTCGTCATGACCCTGAACGCGTGGAACGAAGCGGTGCGCCGCGGACCGGTGAAGTCGTTCGAGTTCCACTTCGACGACGGCTCGCGCCTGCACGGCGCGGAAGGGGAGCGCACGACGCGCGACTGGGAGCCCGAGGGTGAGCACGGGGGTGAGCACGGGGGCGAGCTCTCGACCGAGGACCGCGCGGCCGGTGCCGAGGAGCTGGGCGGCATGGACGCGGCACCGGGCCGCGGCAAGCTCGAGATCGTCGTGCTCCTGCGGGACGAGGGCGCCGCGACCACGGTGATCGACTGGGTGCGCGAGCACGTCGACGCCGACCTGAGCACGGAGTGGGGCACGGTCTCGACCGACGAGGGCGAGTTCACGCGCGTCACGTTCACGGCCGAGCTCGAGCGCGCGGAGCTCGAGCGCGTGAAGAGCGACCTCCAGCGCGACTTCCCCGGGTTCGAGCTTCCGACCGGCGGCAAGATCGAGCTGCGCGAGCCGACCCGCTGAAGCGCGAGCTCGTTCCCGCGCCGCGCGCGTGACGGTACGCTGCGGCGCGATGAACGAGCTCCCCCACTCCGCGCGCTGGCTGCCGCCGAAGACGTTCGAGGGCCAGGTCGCCGTCGTCACGGGCGGCGGCACCGGCCTGGGACTCGAGGTGAGCCGCGGGCTCGCGGCGCTCGGCGCGACGGTCGTGATCGCGTCGCGCAGCGCGGAACACCACGGCGCGCTGCTCGACGAAGCGCGCTCGAAAGGCTGGCGCTGCGAAGCGCGCGTGCTCGACGTGCGCGAAGCGAAGGACGTGCGCGCGTGCGCCGACGCGATCGTCGCGGCGCACGGGAAGGTCGACGTCCTCGTCAACAACGCCGCGGGCAACTTCGTGTGCCCGTCCGAGCGCCTGTCGACGAACGCGTGGCGCGCGGTGCTCGGGATCGTGCTCGACGGCACGTTCTACTGCTCGCAGTCGTTCGGCAAGCACATGATCGCGCGCCGCTCGGGCCAGATGCTCAACGTCGTCGCGACCTACGCGTGGACGGGCATGCCGGGCGTCGTGCATTCGGCGAGTGCGAAGGCGGGCGTGCTCGCGATGACGCGCACCCTCGCGGCGGAGTGGGCGCGCTTCGGCGTGCGCTGCAACGCGATCGCGCCCGGCCCGTTCCACTCGGCGGGCGCGCAGCAGAACCTGTGGCCCGACGCGGACGCCGAGCGCAAGTTGAAGGAGCGCATCCCGCTCGGCCGCTTCGCGACGGCGGAGGAAGTCGCGGCGCAGTGCCTGCACTTGCTCTCGCCCGCGAGCGCGTACCTGACCGGCGAGTGCCTCGTGATCGACGGCGGCGCGACGCTCGGGAGCTCGATGTGGGAGCCCGGCACGCGCTTCTCGCGCAAACGCGACGCCGCGGGGAGCGCGAGCACCGC
Source organism: Planctomycetota bacterium (assembly GCA_016714045.1). Classification (GTDB taxonomy): domain Bacteria; phylum Planctomycetota; class UBA1135; order UBA1135; genus JADJNY01. The sequence goes on from JADJNY010000012.1 coordinate 91,523, forward strand.
GCTCGGCGGCGAGGACGACGCGCGGAACGAGAGCCGCGCGCACGGTGGCGAAGGCCGTTCGGGCGGCGAAGGTCGCGCGCCCGGCGGCGGCGGTCCCGCGTGGGACGTCGGTCCGGGCTCGGCGTCGGGTTGAGACCGCGATGAGCCCCTTCCCCCAGCGCGACGCTTTCGACACCGAGCGCCCCAACCCGCGCTCCGCCGATCTCGACACGCTTGGCATCGCCGACGCGTTCGACGTCGTGAACGCGGAGGACGCGACCGTCGCCGCCGCGGTCGCGCGCGCGAAGCCCGCGATCGTGCGCGCGATCGAGGTCGCGAGCGAGCGCCTCGCGCGCGGCGGACGGCTCGTCTACGTCGGCGCGGGCACGTCGGGGCGCCTCGGCGTGCTGGACTCCGTCGAGTGCCCGCCGACGTACCGCACGGATCCGACGCTCGTGCAGGGCGTCATCGCCGGCGGCCCGCCCGCGCTGACGAGCGCCGTCGAAGGCGCGGAGGACGACCGCGCCGCGGGCGCGCGCGCGATGACCGAGCGCGCGATCGGCGCGCTCGACGTCGTGTTCGGCATCGCGGCGGGCGGCACGACGCCCTTCGTGCACGGAGCGCTCGCGGAAGCGAAAGCGCGCGGCGCGGCGACGGTTTTCCTGGCGTGCGTGCCGCGCGAGCAGGCGCCCGGCGAAGCTGACGTCTCGATCCGCGTCGTCACGGGCCCCGAGGTCGTCGCGGGCTCGACGCGCATGAAGGCGGGCACGGCGACGAAGCTCGTGTTGAACACGGTGAGCACGCTCGTGATGGTGCGCCTCGGGAAGGTGCACAAGAACCTGATGGTCGACGTGAACACGCGCGGCAACGCGAAGCTGTGGCAGCGCGGCATCGGGCTCGTCGCGCGCATCGCCGCGGTCGACCGCGCGCGCGCGGAGGAGCTGCTCGACGCCGCGGACGGCGAAGTGAAGACCGCGATCGTCATGGCGCGCCATGCGTGCGACGCAGGGGCTGCGCGCGGGCGCCTCGCCGCCGCGCGCGGCGTGCTGCGAGCGGCGCTCGGCTGAGCTACGATGCTCGAAAGTCCTCGCGCCGCGCGAACCTTCTCGCGGTGCCGAACGCTCGGTGCTGAGAGCAACTCGAGCCCCGCCATGTGGGGTTGCGGGCGTTCGCCTGCGCTGCGAGCCTGCGATTGAGTTGGGAACGCCCGGCTCGCGATCAGAACTCGACGCGCGTCTCCTCGCCCGGCAGGAGGGAGACCGCGATCGTGCGCACGACCTCCCCGGCGTGCAGGAGCTCGACCGCGCGCACGGACGTCGCGTCGAGGCCGGACAGGTACGCGTCCCCGTTCTCGTCGACGTCCGCGACGGCATAGGTCCCCGCCGCGCCGCTCCCCGCGGCGCGGGTCACGCGGAGCGTCCAGTCCGCCTGCGGAGCTTCGGCCTCGAACGCGACGTGAACGGTGAGCTGCGCGGAAGGCCGCAGCACGACCGCTTGCTCCCCGCCGCCGCCGCGCAGGAGCACACTCCCCACCCACTGTTCGTCCTCGGTGCGGAATTCGGCCCACGCGCCGCCGCGCGGGAGCTCGGCGGGCGCGGGGTAGCGCACGTGCCCGACCGTCGGTTCGTCCGCGGTGCGCACCTCCGTCCACTCCGCGAACGGGTTGCCGCTGCCGCTCCAACCCGGGAGCGGTCCGGCGCCCGGCACGCGCGCGAGGACGTCGCCGGCGTCGTGCTCCGATTGGACGAGGGTGCGCGCGGTGTCCTCGTCCGCCTCTTCCTGCGCGAAGCGAAAACGCCAGGTCGGACCCATCGTCGCGAGCAGGAGCACTTCGTCGCCGCGGGCGAGACGAGGCATGTCGTTCACGGCGAGCGCACGGCTCGCGCGCGCCCGTGGATCGAACTCGAGCTCCGCCTCGCGCGGTTCGAGCGCGATCCGCGCCTCTTCGTCCAGGTCGTAGGCCGTGAACGCGATCCGGCCCGCGGGGAACACGAGCGCGCTCGCGAAGCGGCCGTCCGCGTCCGTCGTGAGCGTCTCGCTCGTCTCACGCGCACCTTCGACGACGAGCGTCACGTCCGCGAGCGGGCGCGCGTGCTCGCGTCGAGCAAGCGCCCGCGCACGACGGCCCCCGCAGCGAGCTCGACGCGCCACTCGACCTCGTCCTCGCACGCGTGCTCCGCCGCGAGCGCGAGGTCGGCGTCGGCGCACCACTCCTCCTCCGTCGTCACGAGGCGCAGCTCGAGCGCGCGGGCCGACAGCGTCGGACACTCGAACTCGAAGCGTCCCTCGGCGTCGGTCACGGCCTCGCCGAGCCCCTTCCAGGTCGCCGGAACCAGGAACGAGAGCGGAAGAGGGCGAGGGGTGCTCGGTAGCCACCCGGCCGTCGGCACGGAGGGCAGGTCGAGCTGGAGCGGCCCCGCTCTGGCCCCGTCCGTGAGCGTGAACCGGATCGAGCTCGCCTGCAGGCGAAGGCTCCCGAAGTCGAGCTCCGTGAGCGGCTGGCCGTCGCTCCCCGCGACGACGCGGCGAACGAGGCCGACCGGCGCGATCGAGGTGCTCTGCGCGAGCTCGACGTCGAAGTCCTCGACGACGTAGGACACCCGCGGCGCGTCCGGAGCCGCGGGTTCGCTCTGGGGCGGGGCGAGGGGCGCGACGGGCTCCACGTGCACCGCCACCTCGACGCTCCTGTCGAGCACGCCGACCGGGCTCGGCGGCTCGGCGGCGACGTCCGAGAGCTCGCGGGAGACTGGCTTCCCCTCGGCGATCCGTCCGAGAAGCGCGGCGAACACCGCGGCGCTCCTGTGCGCGGGCGCGGGCATCGCGGCGGGCCCGGCGACGAACGGCGCGTCGACTCGCGCGCGCAGCTCGATCGTGCGGCCGGCGAGCGGAAGCCCCGTCGTCGCGTCGAGGAGGCGCCCGCGCAGGGCCGGCGCGTCGGGTACGCGGCGCGCGTCGATCGCTCCCGGGCCGAGCACGGCGTCCGGGTCGGCGGCGGCCTCGCCCGCGAGCTCGGCGCGGAGCGCGGGCGAAGTCGTCGCGCTCGTCGAGGCGCGCGTCTCGTGCGCGGCTCGGCCCCACCGCGCCTCGGGTGCCGCGGGCAGCGCAAACCACGTCGCGAGCGCGAGCGCGACGCTCGCCGAGAGCAACCCGAAGATCTTCGTCCGGTTCCGCACCACGCGCCTCCCCTTCCCCAGGCCGTCCGCGCACCGAAACGCTCCCTCGCGCGGTCCTGCCGGCCGCGACGAGAGCACTGCGCTCCGTCGTGCTCGATCCTACTCCGCTCCTCGCGCGCAGCCAAGGTACGGCGCGGGACGCGCGCTCGAACGGCGCGCCGGGGCGCGCCCTTGGGAGGGCTGTTGGGACGCGCTGGGCGCCGCGCGCCGTCCCTCAGCCGATCGGCGCGTAGTGCCGCAACCCGCGGAACGCGCGCTCCAGGTCGGCGCGGAAGTCGGGGTGCGCGATCGTGATCAAGGCCTCGCCGCGCTCGCGCAGCGTCTTCCCGAACAGGTTGACGGCGCCGTACTCGGTCACGATCCAATGCACGTGGCCGCGCGTCGTCACGACGCCGGCGCCGGCGGTGAGCTCCGGCACGATGCGCGACAGGGTGCCGTTCGCAGCCGTCGACGGCAGCGCGATCACCGGGCGGCCGCCCTTGGACAGCGCCGCGCCGTGGATGAAATCCATCTGCCCGCCGATGCCGGAGAAGATCTTGTGCCCGATCGAATCGGCGCACACCTGACCGGTCAGGTCGACCTGCAGCGCCGAGTTGATCGCGACGACGCGGTCGTTGCGCCGGATCATCGCGGTGTCGTTCGTGCGATCGCAGGGGTGGAACTCGACGAGCGGGTTGTCGTCGACGAAGTCGAAGAGCCGGCGCGTGCCGATCACGAAGCTCGTGACGCTGCGCCCGGGATGCACGGCCTTGTAACGGTTCGTGATGGCGCCCGCCTCGACGAGGTCGACGACGCGGTCGGAGAACATCTCGGTGTGGATGCCGAGGTCCTGCTTCCCCTTCAGGCGCGCGAGGACGGCGTCGGGGATCGCTCCGATGCCCATCTGGAGCGTCGAGCGGTCCTCGACGAGCCCGGCGACGAGCTCGCCGATGCGCGCGACGACGTCGGTCTCGGGCTCCGGGACGTGCTCGTGCAACGAACGGTCGGTCGCGACACACGCCCGCACGCGCTCGAACGGCACGACGCAGTTGCCGTGCGTGCGCGGCATGCGCGCGTTGAGCTCCGCGATCACGATGCCAGCGTGGTCCGCGGCGGCGCGCGCGGCGTCGACGGAGACGCCGAGCGAGCAGAGCCCGTGCGCGTCGGGCGGCGTGAGCTGCAGGAGCGCCGCGTCGAGGCGGATGCGCCCCGAGGTGAAGAGCCCGGGAACGTCGGAGAGGAAGACCGGGATGAAGTCGGCGCGTCCTTCTTGGACGGCGGAACGCACCGGCTGTCCGGTGAAGAGCGATACGGAGCGGAAGCGCCCTTCGTGCTCCGGCGCCACGAACGGCGCGGGCCCCATCGTGTGCAGGTGGTAGAGCGTGACGCCCTCGAGGTCGCGCCGCCGCGCGAGCGCTTCGACGAGCGGCGTCGGCGTCGCGGCGCCGCCGTGGAGGAAGACGTTCATGCCGCTCGTGATCGGCGCGACAGCTTCGTCGGCGGAGACGGCGGCTCGGGACCAGTCGGACGATGCGCGGGACGGGCTGCGGTTCATGTGGAACCGGCGAGTCTAGCGCCGCGCACGGGCACGAAGAAGCGCCTCGCTCACCCCTGGCTCCTCCCTCGCGCGCGCCTCGCACCCGGCTCGTTCCTCGCTCGCACGTCCCTCGCGCGTCGCGCGTCGCCGCCTTTGCGCGAGCTCGCGCTCACGGCGCCGGCGGACGCAGTTCCTCGCGCACGAGGCGCAGGAAGAACTCCCAGTCGAACGCGGGGCCCGGGTCCTGCTTGTTCAGCTGCACGTGGTAGTGCCCGAGGATCCCGCGGAAGCGTTCCCACTCGGCGTCGGAGAGCACCGCGTTCGTCACCTTCCCCTGCGCATCGCGCGGCGCGTCGGGCTGGATGCGCGGGAGCGCGCGACAGAGCGCGGCCGAGAGCTTCGCGAGCGACGCGTACTGCTCGGGCGTGAAGTCGTACTGGTGGTAGACGGTCTTCTGGATCGTGCCGGAGACGAGCTCCTGCCGCGCGGGCCGGCCGACGAAGCCCTCGGTGCGCACGCCGCCGCCCCTCAAGCGCTCGGGAAGCCGCAGGTACGTGCCCGCGTCGTCCCTCGCGTACCACTCGGCGAACACGGGCGCCGCCTTCGACGGGTACGCGCCCATGTTCGCGATCTCGATGCCGATCGAACGCGGGTTCGACTTCGTCGCGTGCCACGCGGTGTCGGCGAGGTCCATCGTCTGGTAGATCGTCCCGTCGACGTCGAGCATGAAGTGGACGGAGAGCCCGCGCTCGCGCAGCACCTTGTGGCACGTGCGCGAAACGCCGCACACGTCGTAGTGGAGCACGAACTGGTCGACAACGGCCGCGAGCGACGCGCGATCGCGCGAAGCGGGAGCAACGAGCACCTCCGCCATCCCGTCGCCGAGTTTCCGCGAGCGTCCGGGTTCGTACGCGAGCACCATCGGCGGCGCCTCGCCCGGCTGCAGGTCCTTCTTCGCCGCGGGATCGGGCACGAGCTGGTAGCTGTCGTACCCCGGGAACTGCGTCCACAGCACGACCGGCGCGCCGATCGACACGCGCTCGCCGCACACGACGATCTCGTCGCCGACCTTCGGCGCGGGCGGCGGCTCCACGGGTTCCATCGGACGCGGACGGAGCGGCGCCACGCGACACGCGGTCGCGAGCGCGAGGAGCGCGAGGAGCAGGGTGAAGCGCATGGCGCGAGCATCCGAAGTCGCCCCGCGCGGCGCAAGGGAGCGCGCGCCGCGGAACTTCCGCCAACGCCCTCCGCGCGCGGGGCGTAGGCCGCGGCGATGACCTCGTCCCTCGCTCGCCGCGCCCGCGTCCTCGCCCTCCTCCTCGCCCCTGCCTGCTCGACTCCGCGCGCCGATGCGCCACGCACCGCCTCCGCCGAACTCGCTTACACGTTGCGGCCCGTGCTGGTGCCCGAACCGGGGCGCGAACGGGGACTCGAGTTCGAGCTCGCGTGCGCGGGCGACGCGGACGGCGCGACCGAGCTCTCGCTCTCGACGGATTCGGGCGGCGTGCTCGAGCTCGGGAGCTGGATCGCGGACGTCCGCGCGCGCGACGCGCGCGGAAACGTGCTCGCCGTCGCGCACCCGGCTCCCGAGCGCTGGAGCGTGACGCACGCGCCGGGCGCGGCGTTGCGCGTGACGTACCGGGTCGCCGCGAACGCGCGGCAAGAAGCCCCCGATCCGCGCGTGCACTACGCGCCGATCGTCAGCCTCGCGCCGGACGCGACGACACCGCTCGTGCACCTGCTCGGCGGGCTCGCGCTGCTCCTGCCGGAGCACCTCGCGGGCCGCGAGCGCACGATCGAATGGCGCTGGGTCGACCTACCCGCCGATTGGGAGGCCGCGAGCGTCCGCGGCGTCGGCCGCGGCCCGTTCACGGTCCTCGACGCGCCGGAGCACTTCCGCAACGCGCCGTTCGTCGCCGGCGCGATCGACGTCGCGACGCGCGACGTCCGCGGACGACCGGTGCGCGTCGCGATGCCGCGCGCGGGGCTCGGGTTCGAGCTCGACGCGCTCGCCGACCTCGCGGCGCGCATCGTCGAGCTCCAGCGCGGCTTCTTCGACGACTGGGAGCATCCGGGCTACCTGATCTCGGCAGTCCCGATCGGCAAGCCGGACGCGAACGGGAGCTCGATCGGCGGCACCGGACTCTCCGACGCGTTCGCGATCTTCCTGCAGGCGGGCACGCGCCTCGACGACCCGCGTGCCGGCATGCCGATCCCGGAGCTCCTCGCGCACGAGCTCTTCCACCACTGGGAACGGCGGCGTGCTGTCGATCGACGAGACGCCGCAGACGAGCTTCTGGTTCAGCGAGGGCTTCACCGAGTGGTACGCGCGCGAGCTCCAGCGCCGCGGCGGCTTCCTCGACGACGACGCGTGGCTCGCAAGCGTCAATCGCTCGCTCGAGCTGTACGCGACGAGCCCGGCGCGCACAAACACCGCGGACGAGATCCGCGACGCCTTCTTCACGGATCGCTCGATCGGCCAGCACGCGTACCGCCGCGGAGACGTGCTCGCGCTCCGGATCGACCAGGAACTTCGCCAGCGTTCGGCCGGAACGCACTGCCTGGACGACTGGATGCGGGAGCTCGTTCTCCGCGGCACTCGCGGCGAGCGTATCACGGTCGAGCGCTGGTTCGAACTCCTCGCGGAGCGCACGGACGCCGCGTTCGCCGCGGAGATGCGCGCGGTCGCGATCGACGGGAAGGAGCTCGTGTTCCCCGCCGGCTTCGGCGGGAAGGAGTTCGCTGTGGTGCCCGGCGAGGCGTATGCGTTCGAGCTCGGGTTCGACCTCGACGCGACGATGCGCGAGAAGGCCGTGTGCGGCGTGCGCGAGGGTTCAGCGGCGTGGAGCGCGGGGTTGAGGGACGGGCAGAGGCTCGCGGGATTGTCGTATGGCGGCGCGGACGCGAGTCGGCCGGTGCAGGCGACGGTGCTCGTCGAGGGCGGGAAGAAGGAGCTCGAGTGGCTTCCGCGGGATGGGGGTGACCGTGCCGCGGTTGGTGCGTCGGTGAGAGAGGGGGCGGCGTGGCGCGCGTCCCGCGGGAGCGAACGTCAGTCGACGTGCGCCACGACGCGCTCGTCCCCCATCTGGAGCTTCGTCGACATGCGTTGCACGACCTTCGCGCCGAGCGCGCCGGCGACGCGGATGAAGCCCTTCGTCGCGACGCGGGAGGTGAAGTCGACGGGCGCCCACTTCGGGATGCGCGCCAGGCCGCGCGCGTGGTTGTAGAGCTGGTTCTGCTCCGTGACCATCCACTCGGAGTAGAGCATGTACATCGCGAGCAGCGGCTTCTTCATCCAGCGCTTGTGGACCGTCTTACGCGCCAGCGGCATCAGGCTGGGGTAGCGCACGAGGACCGGGAACCACTTGTGCAGGTTCTCGATCGCCTGCTTGTCGGGCACGTCGATCGTCGCCTCGCGGTTGAACTGCGACGGGAACTGGTCGAGCTCCGCGACCGCGATGCCCATGTTCTTCGTGATGTCGTTGAGTTCGAACTCGGGGTACGGCTGCACGATCGAGCACAACGGGTGGTCGACCTCGCATTCGATGTTCAGCTTGACCGTCTCGAAGTCGTCCTCGAGCGTGCCGCCCGGACCGCCGAGCATGTTCAGCGATCCGAGCCGGATCCCGTGCTTCTTGATCCATCCCGCGGCATCGACGAGCTCCTTGCGCTCCGTGTTCTTCTTGAACACCTGGTTGCGCACGTAGTCGTTCGCCGCTTCGAACGCGATGCGCGCGTAGACGCAGCCGGCGCTCTTGAGCTGCGCGATGTGCTCCTCCTTCGTCAGGTTCGCCATCAGGATGACGTCGAACGGGAGGCCCACTTCCTTCGGCCACCGCGCGCAGAACTCGGCGAGCCAAGCCGAGCTGATGTTGAAGATGTCGTCGAGGAAGTGGACGAACTCGAGCGGGTACTCGGCGCGCATGCGCTGCACTTCCTCGATGACGTGGCTCACCGAGCGCTTGCGGACGTACTCGCTGTTCTTCGCGCCGTAGATCTTGTTCTTCCACGCGTGGTGGAAGCAGAACGTGCACAGCATCGGGCAGCCGCGCTGCGTCACGACGACCTTGCGCGGGCTGTTGCGGTAGAGCGGCTGCGCGTCGTAGATCACCGATCGGTCGGGGAACCCGAGGCTGTCGAGGTCGCGCACGAGCGGCCGCACCGGGTTCTTGTGGATCGTCCCGTCCGAGTCGGCCCACGCGAGGTTCCGGATGTCGTGCCAATCGCGCTTCGCTTCGAGCGCGTTCAAGAGCTCGACGATCGTCTCCTCGCCCTCGCCGATACAGAGCGCGTCGACGCCCGGTTCGCGCGCGCTCTCCGGCACGAACGTCACGTGCGGTCCGCCCATCAAGGAGAAGAAGTCGAACTTCGACTTCAAGAAGCGGTTCACGTCGAAGATCGGCCGGTGGTTGCCCGTCATCAGCGACCACGTGATCACGTCGGGCTGGTACTCGCGGATCTTCTGCAGCCACCGCACGTCGGGCAGGCAGATCGCCCGCATTTCGTGCCCCGCGTCCTTCACCGCGCGCGCGAGGTACATCGGGCCGAGCATTTCCTGGGGCAGCGTGCGCGTGACGTGGAGGACCTTCATGGCGTGGTGCGCGGGACGGAGGAGCGATCGATCTTCGTCCCAACGCTACCCGCGCATGGAGCTCCGCGCCGGGCTCGGACGCGCGCGCGCACACGTTCGCGCGCACGCGTTATGCGCAGCTCCGCACGTGTGCGCATCGCGCGTCGTGCGCGCACACGCACGAGTGCGGAGCGCGCTACGCTCGGCAGCCCGTGTCGCCCGGCGCGCTCGTCACCACGTGATCGCGACGCCGTTCGTGACGTTGTACGTGCCCGGCGGGCAGAAGGTCGCCGACGCGTTGCGGTAGTACGCTTGGTAGTAGCGCACGGCGCCGCTGCCCGGCGCGACGAGCCCCTTCTGCGAAACGGACTGCGCGTTCGTCGTCTAGGGATACCGCGCGATCCCGATCGGCGCGGGCTTCGATCCGATCCGGATCAGCGTGCCCGTCAAGCACAGCACGCCGTCGCCAAACGTCGTTCCGACGGGATCGAGCGCGGTCGACTGCAGGAAGATCGCCGACACCGTCGCGACGCTCGTGAGCCCGTCCGCCGCGAGCACCAGCGCGTCCTTGCCCGTCGCCGGATCGAGCGCGGTGCTGCCGAGCGCGACGAGCCGCGCTCCCGCCGTGCGCTGCGAATTCGAGCAGCCGTGGCCCGGGGCGCCGTAGTTCCCGCACGGACACGCGGACGCAGTCGTCCCGTCCGCTGCGCACACCACGGGGAACGCGGGCGGGAGCGCGCCGTCGAGCACGCGGTCCGCGCTCACCGCGACGTTGAAGTGCACGTCCGTGCCGAGCACTTGCCCGTCCGGCGGGAGCATCGACACACGGAACGTACCCGGCGGGACGACGGTCGCGTAGTGCCCCGCAGCGTCCGTGCGGTCGTTGCAGATCGACACCGCGGCGCCCGTCGCGTCGTTGCGCAGTGCGAGCCGCGCGCGCAGCACCGGCTGCTGCGCCGCATCGACGACGGTGCCCGAGAGGAGACGCCCCGGCTGGAGCGTCACGACGCCGAGCGTCGCGTTCGCCGAGATCGTCACGTTGGGCACGCGCCCGTTCGCGAGCCGCGCCGCGGTCGGCGGGCAGAACTCGAAGTCGTACGTGCCGGCGGGCACGACGAAGTCCACGAGGCCCGTGGCGTTCGTGTCGTCGCTCGGCGTGAAGAGGTGCTCCTCCGTCGGAACGCGCACCGCCTCCGCGTCGCACGAAGCGACCGCCGCGCCGTTCGGACCGCGCACGATCGCCGTCACGACGAAGCCGGGGGCCAGCGCCACGTCACCGAGCGCAAGGCTCGCGAGCGGCTCGAGCTCGAGCGTGCGCGGCGCGAGCGTCGCACCGACGACGCTCGAAGGATCGAGCCGGAGCTCCTGCAGCGCCGCCGGCACCGCGAACGAGAAGTTCCCGAGCGCATCGGTCACGTCGTAGAGGAGGCGCACGTTCTCGCCGCCCGGGATGCGGACCACGTCGAAGTTGACGCCCGCCACGCCGACGTTCGACGCGTTGACGACGCGCCCGCTCAGCGCGACGCCCGGAAGGAGCGCGACGGTCCCCACGTTCGTCGTCCCGGAGAGGGTGACGGGTTCGATCGTCGTGTAGAGATCGGTGCTCGCGGGCGGCTGCGGCGGGTTGAAGACGAGCCGGAACGTCCCCGCGGGCGCGGTGACGTGGAAGAAGCCGTTCGCGTCCGTCAGGTCGCCGGAAAGCGTCGCTGGATTCCCCGTCGCGAGGTCGACGAGGTCGAGGTTGACGTTCGGCGCAGGCGTGCCGTCGGCGTGGACGGCGCGCCCGTCGAGGAAGTCGGCGCGCGCGAGCGGAGCCGACACGAGCAGCACGAGGACGGGGACGAGAGATCGGAAGACGTGGGACATGGAGTGGACCGCGGAGGGGGAAACGGAGCCGTCGCGGCTCGCGCGCGAACCGCCGATCTTCACCGCGATCCCGCGAACGTGGAAGACGGCGCGAGGCTTTCGCACACGACGGACGACCGTCGAGCGCGCCGGACCTCACGGACCCGCAGCCGCCTGAAGCAGAGCTTGCACCGCGGCGGAGCGCTGGCCGTGACAACGCCGTCGTCCCCCATCCGACCGAGCGAGCCGATCGCGCAGCCCGCCCCTCGCGCGCCCGGCCGCTCGTGCAGAGTGCGATGGGCTCGCACGTCTCGTCGGGTCGACGAGCACGCACCAGCCGACGGGCACGCGAGAGGAGGATCTGCCCCGGGACGGCGTTTCACTCCGGCTCGCCGGTGAGCACCCACGCTGCCCAGTCGCGCAGCGAGTACTTCGGGTTGCCCTGCTCGTCCTTCGCCTCGCGCAGGCGCCGCTTCGCCTCCCACAAGGCCTTCCACTTCGGCTGCTTCTCGACCCACACGCGCCGGTAGAAGTCGAGCATCAGCTCCTTCGTCGCCTCGTCGGGCACCTTCCACAAGGACGTGATCACCGAGCGCGCGCCAGCGATCTGCAGCGCCTTCTGCAAGCTCGCCACGCCCTGGCCCGCGCGCCGGATCTCGCCGCGCGCGGTGTCGCAGGCGCTGAGCACCGCGAGCTCGCAGCTCGAAAGGTCGAGCCCCGCGAGTTCCTCCGCGGTGATCAGACCCGGCGCTCGTCCCAGCTCGTCCTCGGGCAAGTTCGCGCCCGCCAGCGCGAGACCGCAGAGCAACATCGGGCTCATTCCGCGCACCTGCTCCAGCCCGCTCTCGCGTTGGACCAAGCCGAGCTGCGCATCGACCGGTTCGGCGTCGATCCACGAACGCACCGATTCCGAGGCGAACCACCCGTGCGTCGCGACGTGCAGCCAGCGCGCCTTCGGGGCGAGCGCCTCGAGCGCGGCGCGCGACGCCTTGCGCTTCTCCAAGACGACGGTTTCCGCGCCGGCTCCGAACTGCTCCTCGAAGCGGGTGGCGATGCCCCGCGCCTCGAGACCGGAGTAGGTCAGCGGGTCGAACCCACGTTCCCAAGGACCGCCGCGCAGGATCGACGGGGCAGCTCGCGCGTCGCCCGGGTCGAGCGTCGCCACGTCCTCCGCCTCGAGCGCGACCGGCCGCGAATCGAACGCCGCGCCGCCGAGCGCGACGAGCGCTCCGCCTGCGCCGATCTTGGGCCGATCCGCGCCGAGTTCGGCGAGTGTGGCGCGGGTCTCGATCCGCCAGCGGTCGCCGACGCACACGCCCTCGTCCTCGAGCGGGAGCGCGTCCAGCGTCACGAGGTGGAGCACGTCGTCGAGGGCCACGACGAACCGATCCACGCCCTGAACGCGAACGAGGATCGGATCGAGGATCAGCCGCCGAAGCTCGAGCCCCAGCGCACGCGCCTCGGGGATCGCGCTCGCCACGCGTTTCCCGCGGTCGACGGACGCGGCGATCGCCGCACGCCATGCGAGCACCGCGCGCTCGATCGGCTCCATGGGCCCCAGGTCCACGAGGATCGGCCGCGGATCGAGATCGAGCGCTTCGCCCTCCCCGCGGGCGCCGACCACGAAGGCGGTCAAGCCCGGAAGCGCGCGCTCGCTCGAGTGCGCAGGTGCCGGAGTGCCCCCGCCACGCGGGTCCGGGATCCACCTGCGCGTGAAGGAGCGGAAGCCGACGAGCGCGGCGCGCTCCGGCAGCCGCGCGCGCAACTCCTCGAGCGAGACCGCGGGCCCCGCCCGCGTGGAACCGCGCGACGACGCGAAGAGCTTGCGTTCGAGCTCGTCGCGGAGTTCTACCGAGGCCCGGTACGCGGCGCTTCCCGAGCCCTTGGTCGCGGTCGCGGCGAGCTCCGACTTCGCGCGGCGTAGCTCGGCTTCGAGCGCGGCTTCCTCGGGCGAGCGGGCGGACTCGACTCGCCCGCGCAGGGACCGCATCGAGCTCGCCCGCATCGTCTCGCACAACTCGAACGCGCTCGCGGCGAGCTCCGGGTAGGGCTCGAGCACGCCGTACCCGTGCGCGAGGGAAAGCACGAACGACGCCAGGGGCTCGGCGTGCAGCGCGCGCTGCTCACGCTCGCGCGCCGACGCGTTGGCCGACATCCTGTGCAGCTCGCCCGCGGCCGCGCGCGCGATCTCGCCCGCGAGCCGACCGCAGGACGCGCGGTCGCCCGAGTCCACCGCGCGTCCAGCCCAGCGATCATGCGCCGCCTGCCGCGCGATCGTCGACGCGAGCACCCACCGCACGCGCTGGCGATCGGGATGGTCGTCGGGGAGCGTGCGCCCGTAGGATTTCAAGACCCCGTCGAGGAGTTGACGGGCCGCGTGGAGATCGCCCAGCGCGCGCAAGCTCGCAGCGAGGTTCTCGCGCACCGTCAGCAGATCCGGGTGATCGGCGTGGAGCGTTCGTTCGCGGATGCGCAGGACGTCTTCCTCGATCGCGCGCGCCTCCACGAACTCACCGAGGTCCCGCAGGATCGTCGCGAGGTTCGTTCGCGACCGCAGGACGTCCGGGTGATCCGGCGGATGCGTCCGTGAACGGCTCGCCAACGCCTCCTCCTGCAGCGCGCGCGCCGCGGTGTCCTCGCCGACTCGCCGCAGGCGGAGCGCGAGATTCTCGCGCGCGGACTGGACGTCGGGATGATCCTCGGACAGCGCACGCGAGAGCGCCGCGAGCACGTCCTCCTCGAGCGAACGCGCCCGCGCATGGTCGCCGAGCACGGAGAGGGTCACGGCGAGGTTCCCGCGCGCCGCCTGAACGCTTCGATGCAGGGGACCGAGCGTGCGCTCGCGCGCGGCCAGCACCTCCTCCTGGAGTTCTCTCGCGCGCGCGAGGTCGCCCATCGCGCGGATCGTGAGCGCCAGATTCTCCATCGCGGCGGAAACGAGCGGGTCCTCGGGCGGGAGGGAACGCGACCAGATCTCGAGGACGCGCTCTTCGAGCGCGCGCGCCTCGGCGAGGTGACCCAGCGCGGCGAGCGTGGACGCGAGGCTTCCGCGCGCGCGTTGGAGTCCTGGATGGTCCTGCGGAAGCGTGCGCTCGCGGTGCGCGAGGACGAGCTCCTGATGCCCGCGCGCCGCTTCGAACTCGCCGAGCTCGTAGAGCGCGAGACCCAGGTTCGCACGAGCGATCTGCAGCGAGGCGTCGGACTCGGGACGCGTGCTCGCGAGGACCTCCAGAGCGGACTCGAGCAGCGCACGCGCCGCCTCGTACCGACGCTCCTCGTGCAGCGCCGCCGCGAGCCCGATCCGAGCGGTCTGGACGTCGAGGTGGGTCTGCGGCAACGCGCGGAGACGCGCCGCGAGCACCTGCTCGAGCAAGCCCCGCGCTTCGGCGGATGCTCCGGCCGCCAGCAGCGCGCGAGCGAGCTCCCTCCGCACGCTCTGCAACTCCTCGTGTTCCGGCGGCCGAGTGCGCTCGACGTGCGCGAGCAGGATGCGGCCCGCCGCGCACTCGGCTTCGACCATGCCGAGCGTCCGTGCTTCCTTGAACAGACCTTGCAGGGGCTCGCGCGAGAGCTCGCCCACGGGCAGCGTCGCCGCCTCTTGGACGACGCCGCCGAGTCGCGCGCGCGCCGCATCGAGGTCCTTCGTCGAGCGCAAGGCGACGACCTGGAGATAGCCGCGCTCGAGCCGCGTGCTCGCCGCTCGCGTCGCGTCCGTCTCGGGCACGAGGACGAGGTGGAGTCGCAGCCTTCGCGGCTCGAGCGCGGCCCCGGTCTCGGGCTTTGCGACGGCCGCGCGGACGCGGAGCCGCTGACCGCGCTCGACGCCGAGCTTCAGATACGGCGTGCGGCCACCGCCCGAGTCGTCGTCTTCGCCGACCCGCGTCCCATCGGCCGCGTCGACACGCAGGAAGAGGTCCGTGTCGTCCTCGACGCGGGTCCACACGTGCAGCGCACCGGAGGTCTCACAGACGTGCTCGAAGCTCTCACAGCGCCCGCGGCCGTCGAGGATCGAATCGTCCGCGTCGATCTGGAGCGGCACGACGGTCTCCTGCCGAGCCGTGGGCGGTGGATCGGAGACCTGGAGGGCGAGTGCGAGGAGGAGGACACGCATGGCGGAACGAGTTCGCGGGGCGACCGGGTTCGTCCCGACGAAGGGGCAGGAGCGTAGCGCCTCGAAGCACCTTCGGGACAGCCGGGAGGCCGGCGGCGTCCTCCAGGCGCGCACGCTCGAGTCGCGACAGGTCGAGAATGGAGTACACGAAGCACGGGCAGCGCCGACCGCGGAGGTGGACGTACAGCGTGTCGAGCGTCGCCTACTCCGCGTCCGCCCACCGCACTCCGCGCTCGGTCGTGTGCCCGAAGTCGAGGTGCGCGGCGACGTGGACGTGCACGATCTCGTGCTCCTGTCCGCGGCCGGCATGCGCGCGCCCCGACTTGGCAGCAAGAGGCTGCCGTGCGGGCTGAGGTCCGATCATCCGATGCCGCGCGAGAACCTGCGCAGCACAACGGCCTCGATCAGGGCCTGCACGCGCAGCGTGAATGCGGCCGCGCGTCGCTCGGCGAGGAGCACCCGCAGATCCGCCCGCGTGAACATCCCCCCCGGGGCCCCGGAGACCCGCGCGGGCCGGTGGCCAGGGGGCTCCGCTCCATCGAACCCGCGGAGAAGTGTCACCCATGTGCCCGGTCAGGAGTGTTCCCCATGTGCCCGATTGCACAGGAGCGCAAGCCGGCAGGCACAATCCCAAGCGGGCGAACGGGCGGCAACGAGTGTCCAGAATTGCAGGATCCAGTCGCCGAGCAGCGCCGAGCATCGACCTGCGGAGAGGACGCGGCTGGTGCCCCAGCCCATCGAATCTCGCGCTCGAACGGTCAGGCCACTCGTCCCCCACGGGCAACGGCCATTGGAAACGTGCTTGCCAACCGAGAGCCTCGCCTCGTGTCCTCAGTTCCCGCGCCCGACGTTCGTGAAGCCGCGCGCTTCGAGCCATGCGGCGACGCGCTCGACCTGCTCTCCCTGCATGACGAGCGCGTTCTCCTCGACGCGTCCGCCGACGCCGAGCGCGCGCGCGAGCTCCTTCGCGTAGGTCTCGAGCGGATGGCCCGACAACCCCGGGCCCTCCGCGATCGTCACGGCCTTGCCGCCGCGGCCCTTCTTCTCGCGTCGCACGGTGACGCGGCCGGGGTAGGTCTTCGCGGGCTTCGCTTTCGACGCCGAGTTCGCGTCCGCCCCACTCGACGACGCGCCGGCGCCCGATCCGGACGACGAGGAGCGCGCGCCCTCCGCCGGCCCCGTTGGCAGGTCCTTCGCGAGCTCGCGCAGCTTCGCGAACGGGTTGTTCCGCGGCGGCGGAGGCGGCGTCTCGTCCTTGCGCGCGCTCACGCGAGTTGCCCTCCGCACGAGCTTCCCGCTCCCGCGGTGCAGCCGAAGCAGTGGCGCGCGGTCACGATGCGGCGCGCGGCGAGCTTCGCTTCGTCGAACTCGGCGAGGTGGCGCGGTGCGCCGAAGCCGCACTCGAGTTCCAGCATCTGGTTGAAGTCGCAGTCGTGGAGCCGGCCGTCCCAGCCCACCGACACCATCGTGCGGCACATGACGCCCGCCGCGGCGGCGGGGTTGAAGGCTTGGACGAGCTTCGACAAGTACTCTTCGAGGTTGCCGCTCTGCTCCAGCCACTCGAGGTACCGGCTGATCGGCATGTTCGTGATCGTGTGCAGCTCGTCGAACTCGATCCCGTGGAGGCGGCGGAGCTCGCGCTTCCACTCGACCTGCAGCGCCGCCTGCGTGCTCGTGGGCAGGAGCGCGCCGACGGGGTTGGTCACGAGGACGAGCTTCAGCCCGCTCCCCTTCCCGTACCCGACCGCGTTCAAGCGCTTCAAGCCCGCGATCGAGCGCTCGAACACGCCGGCGCCGCGCTGCTTGTCCGTGTTGAGCGCGCGGTAGTGCGGCAGCGAGCACACGACCTCGACCTGGTGCCCGGCGAGGAACTCGGGGAGGTGCGCGAAGCGCTGGCTCTCGAGGATCGTCAGGTTGCAGCGGTCCATCACGTGGCGGCCGAGCTTGCGCGCGCCCGTCACGAGGAGCTCGAAGTTCGGATTCAGCTCCGGCGCGCCGCCCGTGATGTCGACGATCGGGATGTCCGTCTTCGCGAGCACGTCGAGGCAGAGCTCGGCCGTCGCGCGCGACATCGCCTCCTCGCGCGTCGGCCCGGCGTCGACGTGGCAGTGCGCGCAGGTTTGGTTGCAGAGCTTGCCGACGTTGATCTGGAAGACCTGGAGCCCGCGCGCGGCGAGCGGGAAGAGCCCCGCGCGCTCGAGCGCGCGGTCGAAGTCGCCCTCGAGCCCGGGCTCGAGCGGCACGGACGCGACCCGCGCGAGCTGCTCCGCCGCGGACGCGAGTGGCGAGCGGCGCTCCTCGAGGGTCGGCAGTAGGCGCAGTTCGGGCGGAACGCTCATCGGTGGCTTCGATGCACGGCGTGTGCGCTCGTCACATCCCGACGTGGTCGGCGACCTTGCGCATCTGCACGCCGTGGACGAGCGCGGCGCCGCCCTTGATCGCGGCGGCGACGTGCACGGCCTCGGTGAGCTGCTCGACGTCGCAGCCCTTCGAGAGCGCGTCCTGCGTGTACGCGTCGATGCAGTACGGGCACTGGACCGCGTGCGCGACGCCGAGCGCGATCAGCGACTTCTCGCGCGCGCTCAGCGCGCCCTCGGCGAACACGGCGCCGTACCAGTCGAAGAACTTCTTCGCGAGCTCGGGCGCGTGCTGGCCGATCTCGGGAAAGCGGCCGAGGTCGTGGCGGTCGTAGTAGTGGGCGTCGCTCATGGGTTCCTCGCCGCGCAGGATCGCCGAGCGACCGCCGTGCTGCAAGCCGAGAACGCACCCCGAGCGCGCAGAGCACGCCGACCGGACGCTTCGACCGTCTCTGCCGGCAGGCCGCGCTCCCGGCCGCCCCGAGGGCGCCGAACGGCGCCCCTCGAGAGCGAAGCGCGTGATTCCCCGGTCTCGCCGCCGGAGCGCGAAGAAGTTCCGCGAAAGACGCGAACCGCCCGCGCGCCGGACGTCGTGCCCTGCATGAAGACCGTCCGCGCGTTGGGAGCGAGCCTCGCGGGCACGAGCGCCGCGCTCGTGACCGTCGAAGCGCGCTTCGAGCCGCGCGACCGCGCGCGCACCGAAATCCTGCTCACGGGCCTGCCCGACAACGTGCTGCGCGAGTCGCGCGGACGGCTCGAGTCGGCGCTGGAGGAGAACGGCTTCGCGATCGGCTCGGGACGGCTCTTCCTGAACCTCGTCCCCGCCGCGCTGAAGAAGTCGGGCGAGATCCTCGACCTGCCGCTCGCGCTCGCGAGCACCGCGGCGTGCGGCTACGTCGACGCGAAGCTCCTGCGCGGCGCGCTGTTCCTCGGCGAGCTCGGCATCGACGGACGGTTGCACGCCGTGCCGGGGGGGCTCGCCGCAGCGCTCGTCGCGAAGGAGCGCGGCGTGCAGCGCGTGTTCGCGCCGCCCGCGACGGCCGCGGAGGCCGCGTGCATCACCGGGCTCGAGGTCCACGCGCCGCGCCACCTCGCGCAGGTGATCGCGCACCTCGCCGGGAGCGGTCCGCCGCTCGCGCGCGTCGTGCCGGGCGACGACGTGACGGTCGTGGCCGCGGACGATCCGGCGCCCTCGCTCGACGAGGTCCGCGGACAAACGGAGGCGAAGGAAGCGCTCGCGATCGCCGCCGCGGGCGGGCACGGGCTCCTCTTCGTCGGGCCGCCGGGCACGGGGAAGAGCATGCTCGCGCGCCGCCTCGTGCGGCTGCTCCCGCCGCCGACGCTCGACGAGCGACTCGACGTCACGCGCGCGCTCTCGGCCGCGGGACGCTGGCCGGGCGGGCTCGCGCGTTCGCGCCCGTTCCGCGCTCCGCACCACACGATCAGCTACGCGGGGCTCGTCGGCGGCGGCTCGAACGCGCAGCCGGGTGAGATCACGCTCGCGCACCGCGGCGTCCTGTTCCTCGACGAGCTGCCCGAGTTCCGACGCGAGGTGCTCGAGGCGCTGCGCCAGCCGCTCGAGAGCGGGCGCGTGCTCCTGTCGCGCGCAACGCGCCGCGTCGAGCTGCCCGCGGAGTTCCAGCTCGTCGCCGCAATGAACCCGTGCCCGTGCGGCTACCGCGGCCATCCGCGGATCGCGTGCGCGTGCCCGCCGACCGCGGTCGAGCGCTACCGCCGGCGGATCAGCGGCCCGTTCCTCGATCGCATCGACCTCGTCGTCGACGTGCCCGCGCCGTCGATCGACGAGCTCGCCCGCGCGCCGTCCGCCGCCGACGAGCGGTACCGGGAACCCTCGCTCGTCGAGCGCGTCCTCCGCGCGCGCGAGCGGGCCCGCGCGCGGCACGGTCTGCGCGCGAACGCCGCGCTCGGCACGGACGAGCTCGACCGCTGCGCGCCGCTCGACGCCGCGGTGCGGGCGTTCCTCGAGAAGGCGGCGCGCCGGCGCGGGCTCTCCGCGCGCGCCGTGCAGTCCCTGCGGCGCGTGGCACGTACGATCGCCGACCTGGACGGCGAGGAGTCGGTGCAGCTCGAACACTATGCCCGCGCGCTCGCGCTGCGGGCTCACCTCGCGTGACGTCGGGCCCGCATGAACGCGCCGTACTTGCCCGAGCGGCCTCCGCGGGCGCACACTGCACGCCCACGAAAGGACCCCGCCATGTCGAAGCACGAACCGTCCCCGCTGTTCCATCGTCGCCACGTCCTCGCCGGAGGCATCGCCGGCTCGGCCCTGCTCCTCGGAGCGCGCGCTGGAGCCCGCGCGCGCTCCCTTCCCTCGGAGGCCGTCGAGCCCCGCGGCGCGATCGCGCCGATCGCGGAGGGGCCCTACATGCTGACGCCGCTCCCGTGGAAGGACGACGCGCTCGCCCCGCACATCAGCGCGAACACGATCTCTTTCCACTACGGAAAGCACCACGCGGGCTACGTCGACAAGCTGAACAAGGCCGTCGCGGGCAACAAGAAGTACGACGAGGTCGCGCTGACGAAGGCGATCGAGCTCGCCGCGAAGGACCCCGCCGACGCCGCGATCTTCAACAACGCGGCGCAGACCTGGAACCACACGTTCTTCTGGGCCTCGATGAAGCCCGGCGGCGGCGGCGAACCCACGGGCCGGCTCGCGGACAAGCTGAAGGCCGACTTCGGCGACTTCGCGACGTTCAAGAAGCAGTTCGCGGACGCCGCGGCGAGCCTCTTCGGCAGCGGCTGGACCTGGCTCGTGATGAAGGAGGGCAAGCTCGCGATCGAGAAGACGAGCAACGCCGACACGCCGATCGCGCGCGGTGTCCGTCCGCTGCTCGTGCTCGACGTGTGGGAGCACGCCTACTACCTCGACTACCAGAACAAGCGCGCCGACTTCATCGCGGCGTACCTGGACAAGCTCGTCAACTGGGAGTTCGCGATGGAGAACCTCGGGGGCTGAGCGCGCGACGCCGCAGCAACTCGCCTGAGCCTGGACGACGCTGCAGCCCGCCTCGTGCGGGCTGCTCGCATTCCAGGCCGAGATGGGCGTCCTTCCAATGCGGAGCGCGCGAGCGTTCTCACGTCCCCCACGTGACCGCGAGACCGTTCGTCCAGTTCGCCGTGCCCGGCGGGCAGAACACCGCCGAAGCGTTGCGATAGAACACCTGGTAGTAACGCGTCGTGCCCGGCACCGTGATTCCGCCGCGGATCGAGACGATCTGATTGCCGACGTCGGGGTACTGCGATTGGTTGCCGGAGTTGGGCCGCGTGCCCAGGCGGATGATCGAGCCCGTCACGCACCGCAGACCGTCTTGGATCGGCGTGCCGAGACCGCCATTGTCCTGCGCGCTGCCTTGCAGGTAGAGCGACGAAGGTGCCGCCGAGTTGGGCATGCCCGTGCTGTGCAGGACGAGCGTGTCCACCGTGATGCTCGGCGCGCCCGTGACCGTCAACACCGCCCCGTTCGCGCTGACCGAGTTCGCGCAGCCGCGCCCCGCGCCGCCCGAGTTGCCGCACGGACACGGCGTGCCCATCCCGTCGCCGAAGCAGTACGGAACGAACTGACACGCGTCGAGGATGGAGTCGCCGTTCGCGTCCGTCGCGGGCGAGAGCTCGCAGGTGTCGAGCACGCTGTTCGCATTGCAGTCGACGGACGCGCCGCCCGCGGCGATCTCGCAGTCGTCGGGCAGGGTGTCGCCGTCGCAGTCGTTCGCGAAGAGCTCGCACGAGTTCGGCGTGCCGTCGTTGTCGCAGTCCGGATCCGTCCCGTTCGCGATGTCGCACGCGTCCGGCGCGCCGTTGCCGTTGCAATCGATCGACGGGTTCTGCGCGACCTCGGTCGAGTCGGGGACGCCGTTGTTGTTGCAGTCGAACCCCGTCCCGAACTTCTTCTCGTGCTTCCCGTTGCCCTGGATCGTCGTCCACAGCCCGTGCGGGAAGAGCGGGTTCCTCGTCGCGATGCGCGTGCGCCACTGGTAACGCTGGCCCGCGGAGAGACCGGCGACCACCTCCTCCAGGTCGAGCGGTGTCGCCGGCGTCGGCGCGCCGAGCGTGCCGAGCGCCTGGAACGCGCCGCGATCGAGGCCCGTTCCGTCGAGCAGCGCGGAGCCGCCCTTCATCTCCCATTCGAGCGCCACGAGCTCACGCCCCGCGGGCGTTCCGCGCACGTTCGTGAACGTATTCGCACCGCCGCGCAGTCGAAGGCTGCCGATCGACTCCGTCTGGAGCGCGAGCAAGTGCATGGCTTGCGCCGACGTCGTGATTCGCATCTGACCGCGGCGCACACCGCCCTGCTGCGTCGAGCCCATGTGGACGATCGCTCCGCCGCTTCCGGAGAGCAGCCCCGGTTGTCCGAGCACGACGTCGCTGAACCCGTCACCGTCGACGTCGCCGCACGGGCCGAGTCCGGCGCCGAGCTGCGCGCCGCTCGCTCCGTCGAACTCGAGCGCCGGCGTGCTCGCGAGTCCGGACGAGGTGCCGAGGAACAGCTGGACCTTGCCCTGGTTCACGTTCCAGTTCGGAGCCGCGAGAGCGACGTCGGAGAAGCCGTCGGCGTTCACGTCGCCCGCGCGCGCGAGCGCCACGCCGAAGCGCGAGCCGCTCTGGGGAGACGCGAACGTCTGCGCGCCCGGCGCGACGGGGTTCACGCCCGCCTGCCCGCGGTAGAGTCGCACCTGCCCGCCGCCCGGCAGATCCGGCACGCCGACGAGCAGGTCCGCGAAGCCGTCCGCATCGACGTCTCCCGCCGCGGAGACCGCGGCGCCGAGCAGCGCGTTCGGGACATCGGACTCGACCGTGAACGCGGGCGTCGCCGCGATCGCGACGCCGCTCCCGAGGTAGACGTACGCGCGTCCCTCGCGGAACTCCGGCGCCGACGTATCGGGCGCTCCGACGAGGAGCTCCGTACGCCCGTCGCGATTCAGGTCGCCGGCGTTCGCGACGGCGGCGCCGAAACGGAACGCGCCGGGAAGCGGGTTGTCGATCGTCGCGACGGGCGCGAGCGCGAGCCCGCTCGCGGAGCCGCGGAACACGAGCACGCTGCCCGAGTTCTGGAAGCCCGCGTGCGCGATGCCCGGCGCGCCGAGGAAGACGTCGGTGTAGCCGTCGCCGTCGACGTCCCCGGCGCCCGCGACCGACTCACCGAGGAACGCGCCCGTCTGGTTGCTCTCGAAGCTCCAGCTCGGAGTGTTCGCCAGCGCGCCGGTGGCGTTGCCGTGGAACAGGTAGGCGACGCCCTCCTGCAGTTGTCCGAGCGACGCGCGCGGAGCGCCGAGCAGCACGTCGGCCCAGCCGTCGTCGTTGACGTCCCCCGCGAAGGCGAGCGCGGCCCCGAGCCGCCCGCCGGCGATCGTGCCCGTGTAGGTCCACTGGGCCGTGCTCGCGAGGCCGTCCGCGCCGCCGAGGAAGAGCTGCACGCGCCCCTCGTTGCCGTTCGGCGTCGCATCGAAGTCGGGCGAGCCCACGAGCAGGTCGGAGTACCCGTCCGCGTTCACGTCCCCCTCCGTGGTGAGCGCGGTCGCGAACGACGAGCTGGCCGGGCCCGCGAGCGACGCCGTCTGCCCCAGGCTCGGCGCGACGAGCGGCGTGTCGGTGGGCTGGCCGAGGTAGAGATAGGCGCGCCCTTCGTGCGTGTGCGAGTTCTGGAAGTACGGATGCCCGACGATCAAGTCGGTGCGTCCGTCCCCGTTCACGTCGCCGGCGCTCGAGATCGAATACCCGAACAGCGGGTCACTCCCTCCCGAAAGGAGCTCCGCCGCGGAGGGCACGATCGGACCATCCGGCGAACCCCGGAACAGGAAGGCGCGGCCTTGCGAACTGGGACCCGAGAACCCGAGCGCCGAGACGACGATGTCGGCGAACCCGTCCCCATCGACGTCACCGGCGGTGTTGACGACGCCGCCGAACGCCTCGGTCGTCCCGACCTCGCCGATTTGGATCCACGGCGTCGTCTGCAACCCCGACGGCGAACCGTAGAAGAGGTAGACGCGCCCGCGTCCGCCGTCTCCGCTCGAGGCCCCGACCAGGACGTCCGCGAATCCGTCTCCATCGACGTCGCCCGCGCCCGCAACGCTGCTGCCGAACAGCGCGCTGCCCTCGTTGCCCTCGCGGATCAGCGTGCCGACGGTCGAGCCGATCCCGCTCGCGCTCCCGCGGTAGAGCCAGGCGGCGCCCTCGAGCGCTTCCGGGTTGGCGAAGCCGAGCGCGCTGACGACCCAGTCGTCGAAGCCGTCTCCATCGACGTCACCCACGCCGGCGAGTTTCTCTCCGTACTGTGCGTCGACTCGATCGCCGAGTTCGGACCACGCATGCCCGGTCGGCCCGGCAGCGCTCCCCAAGAACAAGTACGCCTTGCCGCGGTTCCCGATGCCGCCCGCGGTGTACGCGCCCGTGCCCGCGAGCAGATCCGTGAAACCGTCGCCGTTGACGTCACCGGCCGCCGCGACGCTCCGGCCGAGTTCCGCTCCCGCCACATCCGTCTCGAAGAACGGTCCACTCGGCACTTGCAGTCCCGTCGCGCTGCCGCGGAGGAAGAAGAGCGCGCCTTCGCTCGCCTCCGGAGCGTGGTACCCGCTCGCGCCGACGACGACGTCCTCGAAGCCGTCTCCGTCGAGATCGCCGAGGCCCGCCACGGAGATCCCGAACGCAGCCGCGCTCATCGGCGTGCTCATCTCGAGCACTTGGTCGGGCGGCGACGAAGCACCGGACGTCGGTCCGAACCACACGAAGACGGCGCCACCGTTGGGCTGAGAGACCGAGTAGTACGGCATCCCGACGACGAAGTCGCTGAACCCATCCGCGTTCACGTCTCCCGCCGACCAGGCGGACACGCCGAAGTCGGACGGCGAGAGATTGGGGTCGTAGGACCAATACAGCGTGCTCAGCACGGGATCGACCGTGATCGGATACGCGGCACCGCGATCGTCCACTTCGATGCCGACGCCCGACGGGCCCGGTCGCATGCGCGCCGGGAGCGCGCGACCGCTCGCGTCGAACGCGCGCAGGCCGCGGTAGTAGAGACGATCCTGCCCGCGCTCGTCGACGAGGTGCGCGCCGAGCCCGGACTCCTCCACCTTCGGCGCGAGCCCCTCGAACGCGAGCCCGATCCACACGTGCTCGTCGCTCGCCCCGCGCGGCGGCGTCACGATCGTCCAGCCGTGCTCGACGCCGGACTCGTGCGCTTCGAACCACTCGAGGAGCCCATCGTGCAGCAGCTCGACGCGCGATGCGCTGCCGCTCACGACGCCGCGTCCGACGCCGATCGGCGCTCCGAGGCGACCGAACGCCGTCGTGCGGACACGGACGGTGACCGTTCGGGGCTCGGAGACCAGCGTGCGCGAGAGCGCCGTGCAGGTCAGCCCTTCCGCGGTGACGAGAGCGTGCAGACCCTCCCGGGCATCGAGCTCGCGCCCCTCGCCGCTCGCTGCGCGCCACGCGAGCGCCGGCGGGGAGTCGGAACGGTGCCGCTCCTGGTACGGAGCCGCATCGAGCAGGGCGGAGAGGAGGAGGCACGCGGGCAGGGCGACCACGACGCGCAAACGAAGGCGGCGGCGAGCTACGGACATTGGGGGAGGCTCCGAGGGAAGGCACAAGAGCTTCCCACACCGTGCGAATCGCCGCGAGAGGGCTGGCGCCCGCATCCGGAGCACGGCGCACCGCCACGGCCAACCGTGGTGCCGCGCGCTCCCCGATCCGAGCCCACGGACGCGGACCGGTCGCTCTACTCGTGGCGCAACGCCTCGACCGGGTCCATCGCGGCCGCGCGCCACGCCGGGTAGATGCCGAACACGACGCCCACGCCAGCCGAGATCGCGAAGGCGAGGATCGGCGCGTCCGGCGTCACGACGGTCTTCATCTTGGCCCAGTGCTCGACGCCCGCGGGGATCACGAGGCCGAGCGCGATGCCGAGGAGTCCCCCGCCGACGGAGAGCACGACCGTCTCGACCAGGAACTGCGTGACGATGTGCCGGCGCTTCGCGCCGAGCGCGCGGCGGATGCCGATCTCGCGCGTGCGCTCGGTCACGGTCGCGAGCATGACGTTCATGATCCCGATGCCGCCGACGAGCAGCGAGATCGCCGCGATCGAGCCGAGCACGATGTTGAACGTGCGCTTCGTCTTCTCGGCCTGCAGCAGGAGCTCGAGGGGCACGACGACCTCCCAGTCCTTCTGCTTGTGCTGGCGCTTCAGCATCTCCTTCGCCGCGTCCGCGACGAGCGTCACGTGCTCGTCGCTGTCGACCTGCACGTAGATCTCGTGCAGCTGCACTTCTTCCATCTCGCGCGAACCGCTGCGGATCTTGACCTGCGTGTCGCCGAACCACGAGCGGCCGGTCTCGAGCGGCACGAAAACTTCGCCGGTCACCTCGACGCCGGGTTGCGCGGGGTCGGAGCCGAGCGGCACGCGCGGCAAGAGCACGCCGACGCACGTGAAGTACTCGCCGCCGACCTTGATGCTCTTCCCGAGCGAGCTCTCGAACGGCGAAAGGAACCGCGCGACCTCGTAACCGAGCACGCAGACGTTCGACACGGCCGCCTGGTCCTGGTCGGAGAGGAAGCGCCCCTCGCAGACCTTGCGACCAGTCACGTTGACGTACTGCGCGTCCGTGCCGAGCACGCGCGGATTCAACACGCGCTCCTCGAGGCGCACTTCCTGCTGCAGCTGCCGCACCGGCACCGTGCGGACGACCGCGGGGAACGTGTCGCGCACGCGCTCGAAGTCGCTGGTCGTCAGGCCGTAGCTGGACACGCGCGTCGTCTCGCCGCCGCCGCGCAGGTCCTCGGGCGGCTTGACGCTGCGCAGGATCACGTTCTGGCTGCCGAGCTGCCGGATCTGTTCCTGCGCCTCCGCGGACGCGCCCTCGCCGATCGCGAGCATCGCGATCACGCTCGCGACGCCGAACAGCACGCCGAGCATCGTGAGGATCGCGCGCAGCTTGTGCAGGAGGAGGCTCTGGATCCCCAAGCGCACCACGCCGGAGAGACCGTGCTTTACGCTCACGCGACCACCGCCCGGTTGTCGCGCACGTCTTCGATGCGGCCGTCCTTGAGGCGCAACGTCTTCTGCGCGCGCAGGCCCACGCTGGGTTCGTGCGTCACGAGCAGGATCGTCTTGCCCTCCGCGTGCAGCTCGTCGAAGAGGTCGAGGATCTCCTTCGCCGTCTTGCTGTCGAGGTTGCCCGTCGCCTCGTCCGCGAGCACGAAGGTCGGGTCGTTCACGAGCGCGCGCGCGATCGCGACGCGCTGCTGCTGGCCGCCGGAGAGCTCGGTCGGCTTGTGATCGAGCCGGTCGCCGAGCCCGACGCGCTGCGCGAGCCGTCGCGCGCGCTCCTCGCCGTCCTCGGGCGGATCGTCCTGGTAGATCAGCGGCACGAGGATGTTCTCGAGGACGTTCAGCTGCTGGATCAGGTTGTAGGACTGGAAGACGAAGCCGATGTGGCGGCTGCGGAGCTCGGAGAGCTCGTCGTCGTCGAGCGTCTGCGTGTCCTCGCCCTTGATGCGGTACGCGCCGGTCGTCGGCCGGTCGATGCAACCGAGGAGGTTGAGCAGGGTCGACTTGCCCGAGCCCGAGCTGCCCATGATCGACCAGTACTCGCCCGCACGGAACGTGAAGGAGAAGCGGTCGAGCGCGCGCACCTCGTTCGCGCCCATCTTGTAGAGGCGCGTGACGTCGATGAGCTCGGCGACGGGGAGGTCAGCGCTTCCCGCCATCGCCCTGCTTCTCGTCCTTCTTGGCGTCGCCGGGCTTCTCGCCCTCGGCGGCAGGCTTCGCGTCGCCCGCGCCGTCCTTCGGCGCCGCCTCGCCGCTCGCTGCGCCGTCGCGGCTGCGTCGGCCGCCGCCGGGCATGCCGCCACCTTCGCGGTTGAAGTTGCGCCGGCCCTCGCCGCCCGGCATGCCCTCGCCGCGCCGCGGTCGGCCTTCGCCGCCTTGGGCCTCGCCGCTCGGCATCGCGCCGCCCGGCGGACCGCCGTTCGCGCCGCGCTCACCCATCCCCGCGCCGTTCGGCATGCTTTGCATCGGCACTTCGGGCTTCATCCCGGCCTTGTCGAGCACGGCGGCCTTCGAGTCCTCCGCGGCGGACGGCGAGAAGCCGGGCGGAGCGCTGAGCAGCACCTCCTCGCCTTCCTTCAAGCCGTCGACGATCTCCACGAACTTGTCGTTGCTGCGGCCGACCTTGAGCGCGCGCCGCTCGTGCGCGTCGCCCTTCGCGACGAAGGCGATCGGCTCGCCCTTGTCGAGGAACACCGCCTGGAGCGGGACGAAGGTCGCGTCCGTCGCGCGGTCCGCGAGGATGCTGATCGCGCACGACATGCCGGGGCGGAGCTCCTTGAGCGCCTCCTCGGAGCCCGGCGCGGGCCGCTCGATCTGGATCTCGGTCTTGTAGACGCGCAGGTTCGGGTTCGCCCACCAGCTCTGCTTGTCGGGGAGCAGCGCGACGAAGGTCACGCGCCCGTAGAACTCCTTGCCCGGCTGCGAATCGACGCGCACGGTGCAGGGCAGCCCGACCTGCACCTGCTTCAGCACGGACTCGTGGATCGACGCCTCGACGATCATCCCGCCCTCGCGCGGGATCTGCAGGATCTCCTGGCGCTCGCGCACCTGCGAGCCTTCCTGCATCGGCTGGTCGCCGCCCATGCGGCCGCCTTCCTGGCGCGTGTAGACGACCATGCCGCTGACCGTCGAGCGCACCTTCGTCTTCGCGAGCTGCGTCGTGTACTTCTCGAGCTTCTCCTGCTCGAGCTTCAGCTTCGCCTCGGACGACCGCAGGTTGGCCTCGACGTCGGCGATCTGCGCCTCGCCCTTCAGCTTCGCGCGCTCGAGCCCGCGCTCGGCTTCCTTGACGTTGGCTTCGAGCTCGGCGCGCTTGCGCGGGTCCTCGTACTTCTCGAGGATCGACTTCGCGAGCGAGGCCTGCTCGAGGCTGACGGTCGCGCGCTCCATCGAGAGCGTGTCGCGGTCGAGCTCGCTCTTCGTCAAGAAGCCCTTCTCGTTGAGCTTCTTCGAGTAAGTGAGTGTCGTCTCCGCCTGGTTCTTCTCCGACTCGGCGAGCTGGATCTTCTGCTCGGCCGTCTTCCTCTGCTGCTCGAGATCGCCCTCGAGGTACTTCTTCAGATCGAGCTTCGCGAAGCTGAGCTTGCGCTCCGCGGCCTCGTTGTCGCTCTGGTTCTGGCTCTCCTGGATGTCGAACTGCGCCTTGGCCTTCTTGTACGCGGCGTCGGCGCTCTGGACGGCGATCTCCTGCTGCACCTTCTTGTCGAGGATCGGCGCGCCGTCGAGCTCGACGAGCAGGTCGCCGGGCTTCACGAACGAGCCTTCCTTGACCAGCTTGAGCACCGTCGACGTGCCCTCGATCTCGCTGACGACGCTGAGCGCGTCGCGCGCCGCGAGGTTGCCGCGCTGCACGACGCTGAACTCCATCGGGCCCTTCTGCACCGTCTGCCCGCGCAGCCGCACTTCCGCTGTGCCCGCGAACCACTGGCCGGGGCCGATGCCGTAGCCGAGGACGCCGACGACGATGACCGCGCCGACGATCCACGGGGTGTTCGAGCTCTTCTTGGCGCTCATGGGTGCGTTCTCAGGGATCGCGGAAGTCCGCGGGTTCGATGTGGATGCCCTGCACATCGACCCGGAGGAGCTCCAGGTCGCGGAACAGGTTCATCCGAGCGAGAGTGTACTCGACCAGCGCGCTCGTGGCCGAGTTCTGCGCGTCGAGCAAGGAGCGCTGCGCTTCGAGCAGCGAGCGCGTGTCCGCGCGTCCGGCTTCGAGCTTCAGGCTCGCGCTTTCGATGCGCTTCTGGGCGAGTTCGACGGCGTTCTTCTGGATCTCGTAGCTCGAGACGCGCGACTCGACGGAGCGTAGGAGCTCGCGCAGGTCGTTGCGGATCTGGTCCGAGGACTGCTCGGCCGCGCGCACCGCGGCCTCGCGCGCGACGAGCGCCTCGCGGTACGTGTTGCGCTGCGGCAGCTTGTCGATCGGCAGGTCGAGCGCGGCGGAGAGCGACCACGTCGACTCGCCGAAGTCGTAATCGAACGGCTGTCCGTCGTCGCTCCTCGCGCGCCCGGCGGCCACGAGCGTCAGCCCCGTGCGCAGCGCGTCCTCGGCGACCTTCACCTTGCGCTCGCTGTCCCCGGCCTGGTCGGCCGTGTTCAGGTAATCGAGCCGGTGCTCGAGCGCGAACTGGGCCGCGCGTGCCTCGTCGAGCTCGACCTTCTCGAGTTCGCCGCCGCCGAGGCCCGCGAGCGCGCCTTCCTGGAAGACGAGCTGGGTTTCGATCGGCAGGCCGAGGAACAGCTTGAAGTCGTCGGCCTGGTTCGCGAGCCGCTCGCGCGCGCCGAGCAGCGAGTTCTTCGACGACAGCTCGTCCTGGCGCGCTTGGCCGACGTCGATGTCGGAGAGGCGCCCCGCCTTCGCGAGCTCCTCGTTGCGCTCGCGCAGGAGCACGAGGCTCTCGTAGTTGCGCACCTGGTTCTCGACGGCGTCGTACTGCTGCACGAGCCGGTAGTAACGCGTCGCGACGTCGACGGCGAACGTGCGACGGAAGCGCTCGAACGTGCGCACCGAGTACACGAGGTTGCGCTCGGCCTGCGTCAGCGGCTCCTCGACGATCGCGCGCGACGACCCCGCGAGCAGCGGCATCGTGATCGAGCCGCCGAAGTCGCTCACCGGGTGCCAGCCGTCCGAGGAGAGCAGCGAGCGCGTGAACCCGAGGCCGATGTCGCCCGCGATGCGCATCCCGTTGCCGAGCAGGCGGTCGATCGTGAGGCGCGTGCCGCCGCCCGCCTGTTCCGCCTCCCCACCCGTGCCGTCGATGCGCGCGTCCGCGGTCGCCTCCGGCTGCCAACCGAAGCGCCACCGCTCGAGCGTCAGGTCGAGCGCGGAGAGGTACAGGTCCTCCTTGCGCCGCTGGTAGTCGCGGCTGTTCTCCGCGGCGATCTCGAGGCACTCGACGAGGCCCAAGGGCTGCGTCTCCGTGATCTCGCCGCGCAGGATGCGCTGGCGCAGGCTCTCCGCGGGCGGCTCGATCGAGAACGATCCGTCGCCCAGCGCGAGCTTCGCCCGCCGCGACTCGACGAGCGCGAGGGCTTCACGGTCCGCGTCGGCGCGATAGACCTCAGGGGTCTTGCAGCCGGCGACCGCGAGCACGAGCACGAGCACGAGCGCGATCCGTCCCGCGCGCGAGGAGCCGAGGGTCGCGACGGCGGGACGGGCAGGGAGGAGGGGACGGGGGCGGGGCATGCGCTCGGGGTGCCGCGCCGAACGAAGCGCGCGGAAGGGGGCGAGCGAAGGTATCCGCCGCGTGAGAGCGAGGAAAGTGCGGCGCTCTGCGCATCGCCGCGATCGGCCCGAGGCGCGGTCCGTTCACGCAACCTGAACGCGTCGTGGAGGCCCGGTTCAGCTTCCGGCCGGTCGCGGCGTCGCGAGCTCGCGCTCCGCGGCCTCGTACTCCGCCTCGTCGACGGCGCGGGCCATGGGACCGCCCGCCTGCCACTGGAAGCCGTCGAGGCGCGCGCCCGTGAAGCGATAGCGGGCCGCCAGCGTGCCGTCGGTTCGGACGAGTTCGACGGTGCGCGGGCGCTCGCCGCCGGGCCCGGCCTCGTACCAGGTCGAGATCTCGTAGCGCTCGATTCCGCGCGCGAGGGGCTCGAAGCACGGCACGCTCCCCGCGGTGAGGCCGCCGCGCCGGAGCAGCTCGATCAAGTAGTGCGGGAGGAGCGCGCCCTCGTCGCTCGCGAGCTCTTCGCGCCAGCGCGGACCGTTCCCCCACTCTGTTACGTCGAGCCCGTCGCCGCCCGCGAACCACTCCGCGCGCAGCGAACGACCGCTGCCGGCCGCGAGCTCGCGCCACGAGAGGCTCGCGCGCTCCGGCGTCAGCTCCTCGACGGCGAACACGCGCACGACGCCGCTCGCGCGGTCCTCGCGCGCGAAGGTCGCGGTCGACTCGAGCAGCGTGCTCCCGGGCTTCGCGCGCCGAGTGAGGCTCTGCACGCCCACGACGCGCACGCCGCCCTCGGCGAGCGGCTCTTCGAGCACGAAGAACTCGCGCCGCGGCTCGGGGGCGCCCTCGTACCCCGGCGCGAAGCCGGCGAGCAGCGCGAGACCGAGGACGAGCGGTACGAGGCGGGGGCGCGCAGGCATGGAGGGCTCCGCAGGCTGGATCGACGCGCGCGCGTCAGCGCTTGAGCGGCGGCCTGGCCGATTCTCGCGCGCGAGACGGCGTCCAGACGGTGCGCGCGGCGCGCCAGGCGAGGAGTGCCTCGCGCGCGATCGCGGCCGCCGACCGATCGGACGAGGCCTGGTTCGGCACCGGCGCGTCCCCCGTGCGGTCCACGAGCTCGAGCGGATCCGCGGCGCGGTCGTAGAGCGCGAGCGCGGCCGGCGCATGGCGCACGCCCTCGCGCACGGGCTCTTCCCAACGGTTCCAGACCGCGCGCAGTTCGGGCGTCCGCAGGCTGTAGATCGGTCCCGGCAGCACCGCGACGGCGGGCCGGCTCGGGAACGCGGGCGCCGTGCGGTCGTCGAGCAGGTCGAGCAACGAACGGCCGTCGACCTCCTTGGGCACGTCGAGGGAGAACGCGTCGACCACGGTGGGCAGCACGTCCTCGAGCGTGACGAGCTCGAGCACGACGCGCTCGCCCGTGAGCGAGTCGGGGTGCCGAAGGAGGAGCGGCACGCGCAGGGCCTCCTCGTGCGGCGACGCGCCCGAGCCGACCGCGCCGCGCTCGCCGAGTTCGAAGCCGTTCGTCCCCGCGAGCACGAAGAGCGTGCGCGCCCACGTCTCGCTCGCCTCGACGGGGCTCGTCGACCAGTCGTAGGTGCGCGAGAGGAAGCCCGCGAGGCGCTCGAGGGTGGCGCGCAGGCGCTCGTCGTAGCGCGCGGCCAGCGCAGCACGCGCGCGCGGGTCGAGCTCCGTCTCGCCGCGCGCGAGCCAAGCGCTCGAGCCGACGGCCGGTTCCGCGAGCGCGGGCGCGCCGAACTTCCGGCCGTCCGAGGGCGCGAGCGCGTCGTCCCAGGGCAGCGCGAGCGCGGAGAGGTGCAGCCACACGAACGTGGACCGCCCGTCGCCCGTGTCGCGTTCGAAATGGGCCGCGGCGGCCTCGATCGCGGCCGCGTCGTCCGCGCAGGGCGCGAAGCGGCGGAACCCGCGGCCGAGCGCGCTCCGCAGCCCCGCGCGCGGCGCGCTCACGAACGCGGCCGTGTCGAAGCCCGCGCGCTCGAGCGTGCTCGCGAGCGTCTCCTCGTCCGGGTCGAGTGCGCCGTGCTCGTCGAGCACTCCGGTCTCGACCGGCGAGCGGCCCGTGTGCAGCGCCGCGAGCGACGGGAGGCGCTCCCCCGACGACGCGAACGCCTGCGCGAACAGGACCCCGCCGCGCGCGAGCTCGTCCAAGCCGAACGCGCGCCCCTCGATGCGCTCTTCGAGCGTGTGATCGAAGCGGCTCGTCGGCGCGAGGTGCTGATAGCAGGACAGTCGGTCGGCGCGCAGGTCCTCGATCGTCACGAGGAGCACGTGCTGCGGCGGCAGGAGCGGCTCCGCGCGGCGCGCGCAGGCCGCGAGCCCGATCCCGCACGCCGCGAGCAGCGCCACGAAGAGCGCGCGCGTCACGGCGCGACCTCGTCGGCGGTCTCCGCGCGCAACCAGTCGCCGTAGGGCGCGCTCACGTGCGCGGCGTCGAGGACGACGAACTCCGGCACCGAGTACGGATGGAGGTCGCGCACCCGCGCCTCGAGGCCGCCGAGCCGCGCCGCGACCGACTTCACGACGAGGAGCACTTCGCTCGACTCCTCGACGGCGCCCTGCCAGCGGTACACGCTCGTCACGCCGGGGATCACGTTCACGCAGGCGGCGAGCCGCGCGTCGACGAGCGCGCGAGCGAGCTCTCGCCCGCTCGCGAGGTCGGGCGCCGTCACGAACACGACGACGATCGCGTCGGGGCGCAGGCGTCGCTCCTCTGCGTGCGGGTCCATGCGTGCGGCGAGGATAGGTTCCCGCGCGGCACCACGGAAGGCGCGGGCCGTTCACGCGTCCGGCTCGAGCCGCCCCCGTTCCGAGCGCGAGCGGCCGCGGCGCGGTCGGCGACCGGCGCTGTCCTCCGCCGCTCCGAGCCGTCCGCGCGCCGGACGGGCACACGCGTGCGACGCACGGGGTTCGACCGTACCTCGCACGGGGTCCGACTGCGCACCGCGCCGGGCCCGGCCATGGGTCGCAGGGGTGCGACCGCGCGCCGTGTGCGGGCCGCCTGTTGTGCTCGACCGCGCCGCCCCGCAGAATCCCGCGCCCGCCCGCGGAACCGCGATGCCATGTCCGTGCTCACGAACGCCGTCCTCGCCACCCTCCCCTACGTGCCGCGGCCGCTGATGCGGCGCCTCGCTTCCCGCTACATCGCCGGCGAGCGCATCGAGGAGGCCCTCGCGCGCCTCGAGGCGCTCGTGAAGCGCGGCCACCCCGGCGTCCTCGACGTCCTCGGCGAGGGCATCACGAGCGAGGACGAGGCGCGCAGCGTGTGCTCGACGTACGAGAGCGCCGCGAGCGCGCTCGGCGGACGGAACTGGGACGTCTACGTCTCGGTCAAGCCGACGCACGTCGGCCTCTCCAAGAACGAGGAGCTCTGCTTCGAGCTCTACTCGCGCCTCGCCCGCCACTGCGCGAAGCTCGGGCTCTTCCTGCGCGTCGAGATGGAAGACGCGCCGACGACGGACGGGACTCTGCGCGTCTTCGAGCGTCTGCGCAAGGAGCACGCGAACGTCGGGATCGTGCTCCAGGCGCGCCTCTTCCGCACCCCCGACGACATCGCGAAGCTCGCGCCCGGTCCGCTCGACGTGCGCATGGTGAAGGGCATCTACCTCGAGCCCGCCGCTATCGCGCACACGGAGCCCGAGCCGATCCGCGCGGCGTTCGTGCGCTGCACGGACCTCCTCCTCGCGCGCGGCGCGCGCGTGCGCTTCGCGACGCACGACGATGGTCTCGCCGACCGCTGCCTCGCGCTCGTCGAACGCCACCGCGTCCCGAAGGAGCGGTACGAGTTCCAAGTCCTGCTCGGCGTGCGCGAGGAGCTCTGGGACCGATGGAAGGCCGCGGGCCACACCGTGCGCGTCTACGTCCCCTACGGACCGGACTGGCGCGCGTATTCGCTGCGCCGCATGCGCAAGAACCCGCAGATCATCGGGCACGTCCTGCGTCAGACGTTCGGGATGCGCTGACGCGCCGTCGGAGCTCGGCTCACTTGCCCAGCGCGAGCCGCCGCGCGAGCACCTCGGACAGCGTGCCCGTCTCGAGGATCTTCTGCTGCGTCGCGCGGAAGTCGTACGCGACGCGGTGCCACGTGACCTGCTCGTCCTCGAGGATCGCGTAGCACGCGCGCGGGTCGCCGTCGCGCGGCTGCCCCGTCGAGCCGACGTTCACGAAGCACTTCTTTCCGCGCGGCAACGGCAGCGTGAGCGTCTCGCGCCCTTCGAGCCCGTGGAAGCGCAGCTCCTCGTCGTGGAGTCCGGGATGGTGCGTGTGGCCGGCGAGGCACACGTCCTCGAACGCTTCGAAGATCGAGCGCAGCTTGTCCGGGTTCAGGAAGCCGTCCGTCGACAGGACGTACTCGCGCACCGGATCGCGCGGGCTGCCGTGCACGAACAGGAAGCGTCCGTCCTTGTGCGTCAACGGGAGCTCGCGGAGCCACCGCCACCGCGCCTTCTTCTCGCTCGAGCTGAACCACTTCGGCCGCATGCGAGCGCGGGTGAACTCGATCGCGCCGCGCGCGTGCGGGTTGAAGTCGCTGGCGTCGCGGAAGAGCGCCTCGTCGTGGTTGCCCATCAGGCACAACGACGCGTGGCCGCGGACGAGGTCGACGCAGAACTCGGGCTCGGGGCCGTAGCCGACGACGTCGCCGAGGCAGTAGAGCGTGGAGACGCCGCGCGATCGGATGTGCGCGAAGACGGCCTCGAGCGCCTCGCGGTTCGCGTGCAGGTCGGAGATGATCGCGACCTTCATCGCGCTCAGCCTCCGCGCCCCGCCGCCGAGGGCGCGCCGAGCCCGAGCGCCCCCAGAGCCCCCAGAACTTCGAGCGCCGCGGCCTGGACGCGCGGTCGCACGGTGTCCAGGTTGCCTGCGATCGTCGCGCCCGCGGCCTTGCGGTGTCCGCCCCCGCCGAATTGCCGGCAGAGGGCCTGCGCGTCGAACTCGGTCTTGCTGCGCACCGAAGCCTTCACGTGGCCCGTCTTGAGCTCACGCAGGAAGATCACGACCTCGACCGAGCGCACGGAGCGCAGGATGTCGAGCACTTCGTCCGTGTCGACGAGGTCCGACTCGACGACCTCCGCCTGCGGCCACGCGACGACGGCGAGCCGCGCGTCCGCGAGGTAGTCCGTGCGCGCGAGCAACCGGCCGACGTGCACGGGGTGTTCGCGGCTGCGCTGCTGGTAGAGCGCGTCGTAGAGCCGGTTGGGCTCGACGCCGAGCTCGACCATCTCCGCGGCGACGGCGAGCGTCTCGGCGTCCGTGTTCGAGTACTTGAACCAGCCCGTGTCGGTCACGATCGAGGTGAACACGCCCTCGGCCGCGACGCGATCGAGCGGCGCGTCGAGCGCGCGCGCGATGCGCCGCACGAGCAGCCCCGTCGCCGCCGCGCGCACGTCGACGAACGCGGCGTCCCAGAACGCCGTCCCGGCGTGCACGTGGTGATCGACGACGAGCTTCTTCGAGCCCGCCGCGAACAGCGGAGCCTCGAGCGCGCCGAGCCGTTGCGGCTCGCAGAAATCGAGCATCACCGCGACGTCGTGCACCGGGAGCTCCCCGCCGGTCCAGGCGCGATACGTGACCTCGCGCGACAGGTAGGCAAAGCGCCCCTCGGGCGGGTCGGGGTTGATCACCCACACGTCCTTGCCGCGGCTCTCGAGCACGCGCGCGAGCGCCGCCTGCGCTCCGATGCAGTCGCCATCGGGACGCATGTGCCCGCACAGCACGAACCGCCGCGCGGAACGGAGGAGTTCGACGGCGGCGAGCTGATCGGAATCGAGCGGGCGGGACGATGCGGACATGCGAGGGCGTGCGACGGGAGAGCGGGGCCGAAGGCAGCCATTGTGATTCCCCGGCGGCGAATTCGAAGCACGAGGGCTGGATTTCTACCACGCTGCGCCCGCGAGCCCGAGGTCGACCGGCCGGCCGGCGAGCCAGACCGAGCGCAGGGTCGCCGCGCGCGTCGTGAGGGCCTCGAGCGCGGCGGCGTGCTCGACGCGGTCGATGGACCAGACGGCGAAGTCCGCCCAGGCGCCGGCGCGGAGCTCTCCGGCCCGCCCCTCGGCGCCGAGCGCCCGCGCTCCACCGAGCGTGGCGAGCTCCCAGGCGCGCGCGGGCGGGAGCGCGGGGTACGCGCTCCGCAAGCGCGCGAGCTCCAGGGCGAGGTCGAGGTCGTCGTTGCTCGCCAGCGAATCCGTGCCGAGCGCGACCCGCACGCCGCGGCCGAGCCAGCCCGGCACGTCGACGGGCTCGCGGCCGAAGAACGCGTGCGTCCCCGGGCAGTGCACCAGCGTCGCCCGCGCGCGTGCGAGCTCGTCCAGCTCGAAGGGTCGCGCCGCGTTGCCGTGGTAGAGCGTCGCGCGCTCGTTCAGGAGCCCGCGCTCCGCGAGCCGCGCGAGCCCGCGCTGGCGCGGCGACGCGCCGAGCAGCGCGGCAAAGGGGCCGGTGCCGCGCTCCAACCAATCCCCCTCCTCGGGCGTCTCGGCCCAGTGGACGCCGAGGCGCGTCGCGTGCCGGGCGGCGAACCGCGCGATCGCGTCGAGCAAGGTGTTTCCGACCGTGTGCGGCGCGTGCGGCGAGAGCCCGTTCGAGGTGCGTGCTCGCCGCGGGCCCGGCGCGTGGAGGTGCTCGAGCACGGACGGCGTCCGGCGTGCGTCGAACGCATCGAGGAGCTCGCGCAGCACGAGGAGGCGCGGGCGCGGACCGCGCGCACGGGACCACGCACCGGTCGAGTCGATGTCGGCGACGAGCGTGGTCCCCGTCGCGAGCGCGCGCTGGGCGCCGAGGGACCACGCCGCGTTCCACTCGTCCGCGCCCAAGGAACCGCGCGCGCGCAGCACGCTTCCGATCCAGGCGGAAAAGCTCGCGCCGCGCGCGGTGCGACCGCGCAGACCGGAGAGCTCCAGGTGCGCGTGCGCGTTCACGAAACCCGGCGTGACGACGGCATCGGCGAGTTCGACGCGCCGCACCGAGCGCGCGGCGAGCCGGACCCGACGCCGCGGACTCGCGACGACCTCGACGATTCGGCCGGCGGCGACGAGGAGCGCGCCGCCCTCGATCCAGCGCTCGGGGGTGCACAAGAGCGCTCGCGGGACGACGAGCACGGGCGGAGCTCGCCGCGGATCGTCCGCGGCGTGGGATGCCGCGTCGTCTCTCGATGCGCTCATGCGGTGGAGGTCGCGCGCGGGCGAAGGTCGTCGGGTCCGGTGCGGTCGGCTGGAAAGCAGAGAAGGGCCGCCTGGCGGCAGCCCTCCTCGTCGTGTCGGCGCGGGTGCGCGTCGATCAGTCGGGCTGGCAGCGAATCTTGAGGTCGCGGATGCCCTTGATGAACGAGGCGACGGAGCCCGGCGTCTCGAGCGCCGTGTCGAACGTGATCGTGAAGCGGATCATGTTCGGCTTCGGGGAGAACGAGTCGAGGTCGTGCGGGTTTCGCACCCACGGCGTGAGCGACCCGCCGACGATGCTCGACGTCCCGCTGAAGTTGTTGACGTTCACGTCGCAGAGGCTGCCGTTGTAGGAGCTCAGCAACGTGGCACCCTGGAACCGCACCGTGAAGTACGAGCGCTGCGCGGCGGGCAGCCCGTAGTTCAGGTTGTTCCGGAGCACGGTCTCGAGGTCGCTCGCGAAGGGCGAGTCCGCGTCCGGTCCGCGGTAGTTGATCGCGCGCTCGCCAAGCGGACCGCCATCGTCGTACAGGACCTCCATGTTCCAGCCGTAGCGCAGCGCCTCATCGGGGTTGCCCAGGTCGTCGGCCGCGAACGAGAGGTCGAAGAAGTTGCCGGTCGGCCGCATCCAGCACGACACGGCCCCCGTGAAGCTCTCGGGGCGGCGCCGCGGGAGCGTCCAGAGTCCGACGGAGAGCCAGTCACGCGACTCGGCGTCCGTACCGCTGTTGAACGGAAGGAGCTTCGGAGCCTCCGATGAGCGCGTGAGCAGGCCGGTCAGGTCTTCGATGCGGATCAGGCCCGCGCCGCCCGCGCCACCGCGGCCGACGCAATTGACGGTCGTGTCGCAGTAGTCGTTCACGCCACCCGCGCCGCCAGTGACGTCGACGCGCGACGTGCCGGGCTGCAGGTTGCCATCGATGGCCACGACCTGACCCTGGACGCGCACCGCACCGCCCGAGCCGCCGCCGCCGGGAGCAGCGCGGTTGCGGCGCCCCTCGAGGTTGTTGTTGATCGGGTTCGTGGGCACGAAGGGCGCGATCGGCAGGGCGACCGCGCTGCCGCCGTTGCCGCCACGGGCGTCGACCGTGCCGGAGAGCTGCAGCGTCTTGCCCGAGACGATCTGGACCGCGCCACCGCCGCCACCGCCGCCCGAGCCGCTGCAGTCGTAGTAGCGGTCGATCTTCGAAGTCGTGGCGCCGACACAGACGCTGTTCGCGTTGTGGTGCGTGTTGAAGAGGTGCGTGCCACCGCCGCCGCCGCCAGAGCCGCCGCGGAGCGCGCCGACCTCGACCGCAAGACGCCGCAGGTTGTGGTCGGACTCCGGATCGGCCGGTTCGAGGCCGATCGCCGTGCCGCCGGGCCCGCCGTCTCCGTCCGCGTCCCCCGCCACGGCGGGCGGGAGGTTGCTCGAGCCGTTCTCAGCCGTGGGGAAGAAGGCCGAGGCCTGACCGTTCCCTCCCGCCGTGCCGTAGCCGCCGCCGCCGCCCGGGTTCGCGACCATCAGGGCGAAGCAGACCAGCACCTGGTCCTCGTCGATGTTCGTGAAGGCGAGGTCGCCCGCGTCCACGCCGAGCGTATCCCGCGTCGTCGGGAAGGCCGCGGGGTAGTGCAGGCCACCCGAGGCCGCGCCCAGACCTCCGATCGACTGGTCGATGCCCTCGCTGGGACGACCGTTGATGTCGGCCGTGGGGTTCGAGATGCCCTGGCAAGTGCCCGCGGGCAGCGCCGGGGTCGCCGTCGGCTGAGTGAGGGTCAGAAGCCCGTTCGTGCCCGTGCTGGTCGCGTTGTTGACGCGATCGCCGCCGGCCCCACCCGCTCCCCCGCCGGGGCCGCCGATCGCGCCGGACTGGCCGGCCGTCGTGAAGGAGTCGAAGTCCGCGGGCGTCGAGCCGCGCACGTCGATCGTGCCGAGGATGATCGCGTTGCCGCGCGAGAACAGTCGCGCCGGATTGCTGCCGACGAAGCGCAGCGTCGCGCCGCTCTCGATCGTGATCGAGCTGAATTCGAACGCGCCGTCGGTGATCGTCAGGGTCGGCCAGCTGTCCGGGTCCGCGGGATCGTAGTCGGTGCCCGCGAGCTCGTTGTCGAGCAGGTCGCGCGGCTGGTTGATGCCCGCGTCCGCCGCCTCCAGGGGGAACTGCTGGCTGTCCGTGTCGAGCGTGCAGGTCTCACCGGTGCGGACCAGCAGCTTGCCGAGCCGGCCCGAACCACCGCCGAACCCGCGCACGAGACGCCCGCTGCCCCAGTCGGCGCTCGAGTTGCGCAGGTCGCAGTTGTCCGTCGTGTCGAAGTTCTCGCCGTCGTCATCCGGCAGGGTGACGAGGCCCTGCGAAACGGTCTCCGGCGTGAACGTGACGAGCGACGGGTTCGAGAGGTTGTTGCCCGCGAGGTCCTGCAGGTTCGACGGGAGGTTCAGGAGCACCTTGCGGTTGCTCGCGATGCCGCCCGAGGGGAGCCCGGTCGGCGCCGTGAAGGTCAGGATCGTGCGCAGGTTGTCCAGATCGAGCTGCAGGTCGTAGCTGCCCGGGAACGGGACCTGGTCGGCGGTCGTGCCGAGGTTGCCGTCGGGGTCGATCTTGGTCGTGATGAAGGTCGCCTGGTGCGTGATCTGGTTGAGCAGCGTCACCGGGTTCATCACGTCGTTGAAGATGATGCGGATCGTGGAGCTGCGCCACACGTCCGTCGCTCCATCCGCCGGCTGGTCCTCGATGCGGTCGTTCGGATCGACCGTTCCCGTGACCGCGAGATCGACCTCGACCGTCGCCACCGGCGCGCCGGGGACGAGGTCGATGACTCCCTGGTTCGTCTGGATGTCGCACTGCATGCGACTGCGGTTCGCCTTGCCAGCGAGGCTCGTGATGAAGGGCGCCGAGTCCCCCTGAGCCTGGCCCGGGATCGTGATCCGGTAGGTCTTGTTCGCCTCGAAGCCGAA
Organism: Planctomycetota bacterium; assembly: GCA_016714045.1. Taxonomy (GTDB): domain Bacteria; phylum Planctomycetota; class UBA1135; order UBA1135; genus JADJNY01. The sequence continues at coordinate 132,408 of JADJNY010000012.1, forward strand.
GGTCGGGCTGCCGGTGGCGTCGAACGTGATCAGCGGGCGGAAGACCACACGCCGCGGGTTGTTCGGATCGACGAAGCGGGTGCCCACGGGCACCTGTCCCGAGTTGACGTCGATCAGCTGGAGCGTCGTGCTCGTGATCGAGTTCGGGTTGACGGGCTCCGAGAAGTAGATCGAGAGCTCGTTGTTGACGCTCGTGCTGACGATCGAGCAGCTCACCTGGCTCCCGGCCGTGCCGCTCGAGCACCCGAGCGAACAGGTCTGGATGAACATCGTGCCGCCGCCGGCACCGCTGCCCGAGCTCGATCCGCCGCCGGAACATCCGGTGAGCAGGAGCGACGTCGCGAAACCACCAGCCAGGAGCGTGGGAACGAAGGTTCTCATGGACATGCCGTCGATGGGGAGCGGGGGGGAGCGCTGCCCGCCTCGGCGCGGAGGCGCGATCGAGGACGGGTCGTGGGCGCGCGGGGGGCTCGCCGAGGGGGGAGTCCGACCGCCGGAGGGGCCGCGCACTATAGATTCTCCGCTTCCCGGGTTGCCAAGTTTTTTTGATCCTGGGGGCGCTCGCCGGACCCTGCGCCGGCGATCCTGGTCTGCGACTTGCCGACCACGCCCCCTCCTCGCACCCGAGCACAAACCGCATGCCGTTCCCCCAACCGCCCCCGCGCGTTCCGAACCTCGCTTCGAGGTTCCTCGCCCCCGTCGAGGCCGACCCTTCGGCCCCGGCTGCGCGCGAACCGCTCGGTCGGCGTGCGATTGCGATCGGCGTGCTGTTCGCGACCGCGACCGCGCTCGGACTCGGCGTCGCGCCGGGCTGCTCGCCCAACCCGACCCCGATCGCCTCCGCGGCCTCGCCCGCGAAGCAGCAGGTCGACGAACTCGTCCAGGCCCTCACCCCCATCGCGGGCGACCTCACGAGCGACCTGCGCGATCGGCACTTCCACCGCGGCGAGGAGCTCAAGGCGAAGGCGATGGCGGGTCCGCGCGAGGTCGGCCTCGCGGCGCTCGAGCGGCTGCGCCAGGGCGCCCCGCTCGGCGACGACCAGCTCCCGATCCAGGAGATCGAGCGCGGTCTGCTCGCCGTGGGCGCGCACGCGGCGCCCGACGACGCGCGGCCCCTGCTCGAAAACCTCGTCCTGCAGTACTGGCCGAGCCTGAGCCTGCGCACGGAGGCGCTGATCTGCCTCGCCGACACGTCGCCAGCGCGCGCGCTCGAGATCCTCGAACCGTGGGTGACCAAGGCGAAGCTGAACCAGACGACGCCCCCCGCCGAGTTCATCGTCAAGGCGTGGGTCGCTGCGTGCGAGAAGACCGGCCGCTCGCCCGTGCCCGAGCTCGCCGACATCGCGACGAACCTTTTCTACGACCAGACCGGCCGCGTGCGCGCCGTGAAGACGCTCGGTCGGTACAAGGACCCGCTCGCGACGCAGGCGCTCTCCGCGATCCTGATCGAATCGACCGGCGACGGCTACCTGCGGCGCATGGCCGCACAGGGGCTCCGGGACACGCTCCCCACGGAGACGGCGTGCGACATCTTCCGCAAGGTCGCCGACCGCGAGGCGGACCAGAACCTGCTCCTCTTCCTGCTCGACCTGCTCGAGAAGAGCTGCGGACGCTGACGCGCGGCGCGCGCGCTGCGTTTCGTCGCGCTGCGTGCTAGCGTGCCCGCGTGATCACGGACACGCACGCGCACGTCTTCTGGAAGACCTTCGACGACGACCGCGAGGCGATGCTCGCCCGCGCGCGCTCCGCCGGCGTGGAGCGCATGATCGTCCCCGGCACCGAGGTCGACACCTCGCGCGCCGCGTTCGAGCTCTGCGCGCGCGAGCCGGGGCTCTTCCCCTCCGCCGGGCTCCATCCGCACGACGCGAGCAGCTCGGACTCGGCGGCGCGCACCGCGATCGCCGAGCTCTCGCGACGCGACGACGCCGTCGCGGTCGGCGAGACAGGGCTCGACTTCTTCAAGGAGTACTCGCCGCGCGCCGCGCAGCTCGAGAACTTCCGCTGGCACCTGGAGCTCGCGCGCGCGCTCGACAAGCCCGTGATCGTCCACTGCCGTGACGCGCACGAAGAGACGCTCGCGGCGCTGCGCGGCGTCCCCGGCGTTCGCGGCGTCATGCACTGTTACACGATGGGCGCGGAAGAGCTTCCCGGCTACCTCGACCTCGGGTTCTACATCTCGTTCTCCGGCGTGGTCACGTACCCGAAGAACGAGCGCAACCAGGCGGCGGCGCGCGCCGTGCCGATCGAGCGGCTGCTCGTGGAAACGGACGCTCCCTACCTCGCGCCGCAGGGACGCCGCGGGGCGCGCAACGAGCCCGCGTTCGTACGCGGCGTGCTCGACGAGCTCGTCCGCGTGCGCGGGACGACGTTCGACGCGCTCGCGCGGCGCACGAGCGAGAACGCCGCCGAGCTCTTCCGGCTCCCTGCCCCCTGAAACGCAGCGCGCCGGCTCGTGGCCGGCGCGTGTGAGCGCGGGGGATCGCTTCGCGATCAGTGGTGGACCGGCGTCCACGTCTGGCCCGAGACGGGACTCGGCACGCCGACGATCACGCCGGACGCCATGTCCCCGGCGGTGTTGTAGCACTCGTCGAAGGTCGGCGCGTTGACCGTCCCGTCGAACGGCGTGGCGCCGCGGTTCTGGCACTGGAGCATCTCGCCCTCGTCGTTGACGAAGAACGCGCGCATGCCCGTGCCGCCGACGTCGACCGGCCACGCGTAGCAGCACCAGTAGGTCTCGCCGCTGTTCGGGTCCGGCAGCGACGCGGGGTTGGCTCCCCCACCGCCGAGCTCCGCAGCACCGGCCACGAGACCGCCGCCGGGCGGCAGCGGGAGATAGATCGCGAAGTTGTAGCCCGAGCGCGTGACCCAGCCGTTCGCGTCGACGTTGCCGAAATGCGCGGCCAGGATCGAAGGCGAAAGCTCGTCGATGCCGGGCGTGCCCATCACGGGCGCCGCACCGAGGCTGACGCGCAAGGGCTGCGTCCCCGCGAGCTCGCCGAAGTAGCCGAACTCGCCGGAACCGTCCGCGTCCGTGTCGATCGCTCCGGACGACTGCAGCTCGGCCTGGGAGGACGAGAGCGCGCGAAGCGTCGCGATCGCAGCGGCCTCGTTCGCGTTCGTGCGCGCGCTGAGGAGCTTGGGAATGCCGACTCCCGCGATGATCGCGATGATCGCGACCACGATCATGAGCTCGATCAGCGTGAATCCGGCGCGTGCGTGCACAGCTCTCATGCGGTGGATGTCTCCCTGGCTTACGCTCGGCCCTCCCGGGGTCGCGAGCGTGACGATGGCGCGCCAGGACGCGCTCTCCTCGACTCCAACTATCGGTCCCCGCGTGGGACGTTCTGGAGCAACACGCCCGCGAACCACCCGCCAACGAGCGCGGAGCGCCGCGCATGCGCGACGCTCCGCTCGAAGCCGATTTCGAATCGGCCGCCCCGGGCTGAGCCCGAGTGAGAACTAGATCACTGGACGGCGGTCCAAACCTGGGCCGACACGACCGAGGCCGCGCCGACGTTCAGGCCCGACGCCATGTCGCCGGCCGTGTTGAAGCACTCGTCGAACGTCGGGACGTTGGTCGTCCCGTCGAACGGCGCCGCCGCACGGTTCTGGCACTGGAGCAGGTCGCCTTCCTGGTTGATGAAGAAGCAGCGGTTGCCCGTGCCGTTGTGGTCGATCGGCCAGGCGTAGCACGCCCAGAGGATCTCGCCGTTGTTCGGGTCGGGGAACGAAGCGGGGTTCGCACCGCCGCCGCCGTTCTCCGTGATACCCGCGACGATACCGCCGGCCGTGGCCGCCGGGAGATACATCGCGAAGTAGTAGCCCGAGCGCTGGATGTAGCCGTTCGCATCGACGGCGCCGAAGGCGCTCGCGAGGATGGCCGGGTTGAGCTCGTCCGTACCGACGGCACCGGCGGCCGGCGCACCGGCGGCCGTGACGCGCAGCGGGAACGTGCCCGCGAGTTCGGCGAAGTAGGCGTATTCACCGCCGCCGTCACCGTCCGTGTCGACCGCGCCCGAGGACTGGACCTGGGCCTGGGCCGAGCTGATCGAGCGCAGCGTCGAGATCGCGGCCGCTTCGTTGGCCGAGAGGCGAGCGCTCATGAGCTTGGGAATGGCGATCGAGGCGATGATGGCGATGATCGCGACCACGATCATGAGCTCGATCAGCGTGAAGCCAGCTTGCTTGTTCCTGCGAATCATTGTGGTTCTTTTCCCTCCAGACCGGTGTTGGCCCCTCGGCCGTGCACGACACCGGTGGTTTCCATGGGCCGGAAGGCCCCTCGTTGTTCCCCGTCGACCGCGTTGCCGTGACCGACGTCCGTTCGTCGGACGGCCTGGCCGCCCGGCCCCTCCGCGGCGGCGATTTCGAGTCGCCGACCTCGGACTTGGACGCGAGCCGTATCGGACTCCTCGCGCCGGTGACTTGAGCGCGGGCCCGATCTCCCGCGAGGTTTTTTTCAGGCCACGCGAGGGGCGTCTCCGGAAACGAGCACGCCCGCGTGGCCATCTGGCCGCGCGGGCGCGCTCGATCTCGGGCGAGGTGCGGGCTCAGCCGTTTCCGCCGAGCTTGCCGACGACGTCGAGGATCGGGAGGAACACCGACATCACCACGCCACCGACGATGACGCCCATGACCGTGATCAAGATGGGCTCGATCATGCTGGTCAGCGACTTGACGGCCGCCTTGACCTGCGCGTCGTAGAACTCGGCGATCTTCTCGAGCAGCGTCTCGAGCGAACCCGTGCGCTCGCCGATCGCGATCATGCGCACGACCATCGGCGGGAACACCGGCGCCTGCGCGAGCGGCTCGCTGAGCAGGTTGCCCGAGCGTACGCTCTCACGCGAGTTGAGCACCGCCTGGGAGACGACGCGGTTGCCCGCCGTTTCCGCGACGATGTCGAGCGTGCCCATGATCGGTACGCCGGAGCGGATGAGCGTCGCGAACGTACGGCTGAAGCGCGCGAGCGCGACCTTCCGCACGAGCGGGCCGAAGACGGGCGCCTTCAGGATGAAGCGGTCCTTCGTCCAGCCGCCCGTTTCCGTCTTGAGGAAGGCGAGGAGCCCCACGATCATCGCGCCCGTCCCGTTGAAGCAGAGCAGCCAGTGCGCCTTCAAGAACTCGGCCGTTTCCAGCGTGAACGCGGTGATCCAGGGGAGCTCGGTGTCGAGCGAGTCGAACACGGCTCGGAAGCCGGGCACGACGCCGAGCATGAGGAACGCCGTGATCGCGGTGACGAGCACCATCGAAATCACGGGGTAGGTCATCGCCGCCTTGATCTCGCGGCGGAGGTTCTCGCTGGACTCTTGGTAGTCGGCGAGGCGCTCGAGGATGATGTCCATCTGACCGGAGACCTCGCCCGCGCGGACCATGCTGACGTACAGCGGGTCGAACACCTTCGGGCAGCGCTCCATGGCGACGGACAAGTCCGTGCCGCCGCGGACGTCCGCGACGAGCGAGTGGATCGCGGCGCGCATGCCGGGCGACTCGGCCTGATCGCCGAGCACTTCGAGCGATTCGAGCAGCGCGAGACCGGCGCCGATCATCGTCGAGAGCTGGCGAGTGAAGATCACGAGCTCGGCCTTCTTGCAGCGCGGCGTGCGCTTGCCGAGGGCTCCACCACCGCCGCCTGCGCTCTTCTTCGCCTGGGCGGCGGTCTCCTCGACCTTTACCACCACCAGGTTCTGCTTGCGCAGCTCGGCCACGGCTTCGTTCTTGTCGTTGGCGTTGATGGTGCCCTCGACGGTCTTGCCGCCGGGGCCCTTGGCCGCGTACTTGAAGGTCGTCACGTCGTCTTCCCGGGTGCTGGGGGCTCGCGCCCTCGTCCTCAATCCTCGAGCGTCACGCGCAGGATCTCCTCGAGCGAGGTCCGTCCGCGCATGGCGTTCAGCAGGCCGACGCGCCGCAGGGTGATCATCCCCTGACCGATCGCGTGGGCTCGCATCTCGAGTGCTGATCGACCCTCGACGATCATTCGCTTGAGCCCGTCGTCGATGTAGAGGGTCTCCAGGATCGCGAAGCGACCCTTGTATCCCATGTTGCAGCGACCGCAGCCCTGCGGGTTGGGACCGAAGAGCTTGAGCGTCGCGGCCTCGTCCTTCGTGTAGCCGACGGTGAGAAGTTCCTTCTCGGGCACCTCGATGGGCTGCCGGCAGCCCTCGCACAGCTTGCGCGCGAGGCGCTGAGCGCCAATGCAGAGGACTGAGCTCGACACGAGGAACGGGTCGATGCCCATGTCCACGAGACGCGTGATCGTGCTCGGCGCGTCGTTCGTGTGCAGCGTCGACAGCACCAAGTGACCCGTGAGCGCGGCCTTGACCGCGATCTCGGCTGTCTCGGTGTCGCGGATTTCGCCGACGAGGATCACGTCGGGGTCCTGGCGCAGGATCGAGCGCAAGGCACCCGCGAAGGTCATCCCGCGCTTCGGGTTCACGGGCACCTGGTTGATGCCGTCCATGCGGTACTCGACCGGGTCCTCGACCGTGACGACGTTGACGTCGGGCTGCGCGACTTCGTGCACGCACGAGTAGAGCGTCGTCGACTTGCCCGAGCCCGTGGGGCCCGTGACGAGCATCATCCCGTACGCGGCGTTGATCGCCTTGCGGATGTCGGCGAGCGACTTCGACTCGTAGCCCATCGTCTCGAGCTTCAACGCGAGGTTGCCGCCGTCGAGGATGCGCATGACCGCCTTCTCGCCGCCGACCACGGGCAGGATCGAGAGACGGAAGTCGATCGTGCGCCCTTCGTAGCGGATCTGGAACTTGCCGTCCTGCGGCGCGTAGCGCTCGGCGATGTCGAGCTGCGCCATGATCTTCGTGCGCGAGATGAGCGCGGAGAGGATCGACTTCGGCGGCGTCATCACCTGCTTCATGTTGCCGTCGATGCGATAGCGCACGCGCAGGTGCTTGTCGCCCGGCTCGATGTGGATGTCGCTCGCCTTCTCGCGCAGCGCCTGCAGGATGATCAGGTTGAGCAGCTTGACGGCCGGGGCGTCCTCGCCTGAGGCGCCCACGGCGAGGTTCGAGATGTCCTCGACCTTGTTGCTCTCGTCGACCTTGACCTCGAGGTCGCCTTCCGCGTTCACCTCGCCCAAGAGCGATTCGACCTGCTTCTCGCCGGTCTGGAACACCTTCTCCAGCGCGCGCTTCAGCATCGCGGGCGAGCCCACGACCTGACGGATCTGGCAACCGGTGCGGCGCTTCAGGTCGTCGAGCAGGAGGACGTCGAACGGATCGCTCACGGCGATCGTCAGCACGTCCTTGTTGCGCGAGACGGGCAGGATCCCGAACTCGATGCACGTGTCCTGCGGGATCGCTTCGAGCGCGCTCGGATCGACCGTGACGCGCCCGACGTCGACCGGTGGCACCGAGGCGCGCGGCCGACCGCTTCGAGCAAGGCGCTCTCCTCGAGCCCGCCGCTCGACAGCAGCGTCTCGATGACGTTCCCGCCCTTGTCGCGCGCGTTGTTCCAGGCTTCGTCGGTGACGAGCCCCGCGTCGACGAGGAGGCGCTTGATCTTGCCCGAGACCCGCACCATCAGGCGGCTCCGCGGACGAGCGACCGCAGCTCCGCCGGATCGCTCGTGTAGCGCTCGGCGGCGCTCATCGTGACCTTGCCGGCCTTGACGAGCTCGGAGAGCGACTGGCTCATCGTGCGCATGCCCATTTTCCCGCCGGTCTGGATCTGCGAGTAGATCTGGTGGCCCTTGCCATCGCGGATCAGCGCGCGGATGGCCGGCGTAGCGAGCATGATCTCCGCCGACATCGCGCGGCCCTTACCGCTCGCATGGGGCAGGAGCTGCTGACAGAACACGGCTTCGAGCGTGAACGACAACTGCGTGCGCACCTGCGCCTGCTGGTGCGCCGGGAACACGTCGATGATGCGGTTGATGGTCTGCGCGGCGTCGCTCGTGTGGAGCGTGCCGAACGTCAGGTGGCCCGTTTCCGCGAGGGTGAGCGCCGCTTCGATCGTCTCGTGGTCGCGCAACTCGCCGACGAGCACGTAGTCGGGGTCCTGACGGAGGACCGAGCGCAGAGCCTTGTTGAAGCCGTGCGTGTCGCTGCCGATCTCGCGCTGCGTGACGAGGCAACGCTGGTGGCGGTGCGTGAACTCGACCGGGTCCTCGATCGTGACGATGTGACCCTGCTGCGTCTTGTTGACGTAGTCGATCAGGCCGCGACCGGGGCGGGCGAGCGTGTCGGCCCGTGACGAGCACGAGGCCGGAGTTCATGTTGCAGATGCGCTCGCACACCTGGCGCGGCATGCCGAGGCGCTCGAAGTCCGGGATGCCCGTCG
>JADJNY010000013.1 GCA_016714045.1 Planctomycetota bacterium
GAACGGATCGCTGAAGAAGAAGCCGTGCGTCTTCGTGACGGCCTCCGCCCATCCGGCGGGCAGCGTCTTCGTCCACGCGTTCATCGTCGGGATCGTCGCGGCGTAGGGCGCGTCTCGCCGGACTCGTGGGGCTCAGCTCATGCGGCCTGAAGAGGCTCGGGCCCCTTCGGCGGCATGCGTCACGTCCAGACCACACCGGCCCTTCGCGAGCCCTGCACGATGCCGTCGGCGAGGAAGTCCTGTCGGGAGGAACGGCCCCGCGACGAGTGCGTCGGGGCCGAGCGCGAGCGCGAACGTCACTTTCGCGACGTCGCTCGTGGCGCGCACGTCGTTGCGCGCGAGCGCTTCGGCGCGCGGGAGCCACTCCGTGCCGCAGAGCTCGAGCCCACGCGCGCGTTGAGCCGCTTCGAACGGGATCCACTTGCCGTCGACGAGCACCTCGTTCTTCTCGAAGTGCACTTTCTCCTCCGGCGTCACCCACTGGTCGCGCCAGCGCACGAGGCCGCGCGCGATCATCTCGGCTTCGAGGTCGCGCGCCATGCGCACTTCGCGCTCGGCGGGCGTGAGCCACTCGCCTTTGTAGAGCACGTGGCCGAGCGCCGTGTGTGCGCCAGCGTGTGTCGCGTCGACTTCGATCGCGCGCGCGAAACACTTCTTCGCGTCCGCGGCGAGCTTGCCAACCTAGCGCGGGACGTCGCGAGCCGGGTAGCCCGATGGCGGCGTGCGGGACTCACGCGGCTGGCGCACGCGGCTGGCTCACGCGCCCCTCGCGGCGGGCGCCTCGTCTGTCGTCGCCGCCCAGGTCGAGGGCCGCGTCCTTGCCCCGCCAGCAGGCCGTACTTGTCGAGCTTGCGCTGCAGCGCGAAGCGCGAGATGCCGAGCTCGGTCGCCGCCTTGCTCTTGTTGCCGGCCGCGTGGGCGAGCGCGGCTTCGATCGAGCGCTTCTCGAGGTCCGCGACGGCGCTCTTGATGTCGCCGCCGGCGTCGAGGAGTACGGGCGGACCGCCCGCCGAGCGCGGGCTCTTGCGCTCGAGCACGGACCGCGAGAGGTGCTCGAGGCGCACCTCGCCCTGCGCGAGCACGACGAGGCGGCGCATCTCGTTCTCGAGCTCGCGCACGTTGCCCGGCCAGTCGTGCGACACGAGCGCGGCGAGCGCTTCGTGCGAGAGCGCGGGCACCGGGCGTCCGGCTTCACGCGCGGCGCGCGCGAGCAGGCTCTCCGCGAGCAGCGGGATGTCGTCGCGGCGCTCGCGCAACGGCGGGAGCCGCACCGCGAGCACGTTGACGCGGTAATAGAGGTCCTCGCGGAATTCGCCGTTGCGCACGAGCTCCTCCAGGTCGCGGTGGCTCGCCGCGAGGAGCCGCACGTTGACCTGGATGCGCTGATCGCTGCCGACGGGACGGAATTCGCCCTCCTGCAAGACGCGCAGGAGCTTCTTCTGCATCTCGGCGCTCATGTCGCCGATCTCGTCGAGGAACAGCGTGCCGCCGTCCGCCTGCTCGATCAGCCCCTTCTTCTGCTTGTGCGCGCCGGTGAACGCGCCGCGGGCGTGGCCGAACAGCTCGCTCTCGAGCAGCGTGTCGGGCAGCGCCGCGCAGTTCTCGCTGACGAACGGGCGCGCCTTGCGCGGGCCGTTGAAGTGGATCGCGCGGGCGATGAGCTCTTTCCCGGTACCGCTCTCGCCGTGGATCAGCACGGGGAGCTCGCTGTCGATGATGCGGTCGAGCTGCTTGAAGACCTCGTGCATGCCGTCCGACGCGCCGACGATCGCCGTGTAGTCGTAGCGGCCGCGCTCGCGGTCGAGCTCCGCGCGCACGACGGCGAGCTCGGTGCCCTGGTCGCGCACCTTGCGGCCGAGCTGGTCGTTGAGCCGCTCGATCTGTCGCCGCTGCTCGGAGAGGCGCTGGTTCTGCACGCGCAGCTCGCTGACGAGGCGCGCGTTCTTGATCGCGATCGCGGCCATGTCGGCGAGCTGCTCCAGCAGGTCGAGCGCGTCCTGGTCGAAGGCCGACTGCTGCAGCCGGTTGTCGACGTAGAGCACCCTGACCTTGCCCTGGCGCGACCGTCGATCCAGATCGGCAGGCACATCACGGAGCGCAGCTTCAAGTCCTCGACGCTCGCCATCTCGCGGAAGCGCTCGTCGCGCCCCGCGTCGATCGAGAGCAGCGGCTTCTGCATCTGGAAGACGCGCCGCGCGATGCCTTGCGAGAGCCGCGAGCTCGGCACGGGGATGTCCGAGCGGTCGAAGTTGCGCGCGACGCGCACGGCGAGCTCGCGCTCGGTCGCCGGCACGGTGCTCGGCGCCGGAGCGCCCTCCGGACGGTCGACGAGCAGCAGGAACCCGCGCTCGGCGCCCGACAGCGCGATCGCGGAGTCGACGATCAAGCGCAGGAGCGCGCCGAGGTCGGTTTCGCGCGCGAGCTCGCGCGTGACGCGGGCGAAGACGTGCAGGTTCTCGCGCTCGCGGCGCGCGTCGCCGGTCAGCGTGCGCAGGCCGATCTCGGCGCGTTCGAGCTCCTGCGTGTCGCTCGCGCCCGGCACGCGCTCCGCCTCGAGCAGGACGTGCACGCCGCCGATCTGGAGCTTGTCCCCGGGCTCGAGCAGCCGGCGAGTGATCTTCTCGCCGTTGACCTTGGTCCCGTTGGCGGAGCCGAGGTCGATCACCCAGGCCGAGTCGCCATCGAGCTCGATCCGCGCGTGGTGGCGCGAGACCAGCGTCGAGGCGAGGCGGATGTCGTTGTCGACGGAGCGGCCGATCGTGATCACGGGGCCGGGGAGGGAGAGCTCGGACCGCGTGCCTTCCTCGAGGATCGAGAGCTTCATGCGAACGGGGGGCGTGCGGGGAGACGGGGGGAAGCCGGGGAGGCTGAGCGGGACCGCACGACCACTCCTAACTATCCCTGAAGCCTGTTCGGTAACCGCACAGCCCTGCACGGTGCAGAGCGCTGAGTTCTCAATGCCCTGTCCCGCAACAGTTTGCGAGATCCGGTCGGCAACGGCAACCCGGGGCAGGACGGGCCCCGTGCGGCCGAGACAGCCGCGGTCCCCCCGCTGCGGGAGCATTTCGCTCAGTCGCGGGAGCCGGGGCGTGCGCCTCTGCCCAGGGTCGCGGATCCGGGGCTCCCGGTCCGCTCGAGCCCCGGAGGGCCCCTACCGACCCTGGTAGCGCGGCCGGCGCTTCTCCGCGAACGCGGCGAGCGCCTCGAGGCGGTCCTGGGTCGGCAGGACGCGCTCGTAGCAGCGCGCTTCGGTCTCGAGCCCCTTCGCGAGCGGCTCCTCGCAACCCTGGTCGATCGCGGCCTTCGCGGCGCGCACGGCGACCGGGCCGTTCTCCGCGATCGTCCGCGCGAGCTCGAGCGCCGTCTCCGCGAGCTTCCCCGCCGGCGCGATGCGGTTCACGAGCCCGATGCGCTCCGCCTCGACGGCGTCGAGCTTGCGGCCGGTCAGGATCAGGTCCTTCGCGCGCGAGCGGCCGACGAGGCGCGGCAGGCGCTGCGTGCCGCCGGCGCCCGGGATGATCGCGAGCGTCGTCTCGGTCAGGCCGAACTGCGCGTGCGCCGCGGCGACGCGCAGGTCGCACGCGAGGAGGAGCTCGGTGCCGCCGCCGAACGCGAAGCCGTTCACGACGGCGATCGTCGGCTGCGGGAGCGACTCGACGTCGTCCATCGTGCGCCGGATGTTGCGCACGAAGTCGGGCACGCGCGCGGGCGGCATCGTCTTGCGCTCCTTCAGGTCGGCGCCGGCGCAGAACGCTTTCTCGCCCGCGCCCGTGATCAGCACGCAGCGGATCGAGAGGTCCTCGCGCAGCTCCGCGCACAGCGTGCGCAGGCGCTTCAGCGTCGGGAACGAGAGGCAGTTCATGACGTCCGGCCGCTCGATCGTCAGCCAGACGAGGCCGCCTTCCTCGCGGCGCAGGGTGACGAGCTCGGGCTGGTCGGGGATGTCTTCGGGGAACTCGCTCGCGACGGGGGGCATGGCTTCTCGCGTTGGGGGGAGGGCGGAGGAGGATAGCGGGGGGCTGGGTGTGGCGCACTGCAGGGAGCGCGCGGAGCTGGGCGCGCGATGGTGCCTGCGAGACGAGCAGCGTGCATGGGTGTCGGTCGGGACGCAATTGCCGGATGGGACGACCAGGGGCAAAGGGACGCAACGGAACACACGCGTGTGCTTCGCATCACGCACCCCGCGCAAGCCAGGACCGGAGGACCGGTCCTGGCTTGCGCGGGGTTCTACGGGCTCTCAGCATCGAGCGTGGGGCGCGGCGGGGTGGGTGAGCTGCGCGAGCACGGCCGAAGGGGAGTCGCTCGGCGACGAGCGCTGGTCATCTAGGACGTGCGCGGCGTGCGAGCACCTCGGATGAAGGCAGCTTGGCGGGCTCAGAGCCTGTGAAGAAATCAGGGATGCCTGGCAGGGTTGCCCTGAGGCGTTCCGGCAAGGCGCGATGACGACGCGCATTCGCCTGCAATGCTCGGAGGAATCGCAACGCCGCCGGGGCGCCTCCGGGCGAGCCTGACGGGTGTCTCTGATTTCTTCACAGGCTCTCAGGCCGCCGTCGTCGCGCCGGAGCGGCCGCGGCCGCGCGACCAGCGTTCGAGCGCGGCGCGCAGCTCGTCGACGCGCAGCGGCTTCTGCACGAGGCCGTCCATCCCGGCCGCGACGCAGGTCTCGAGCTCCCCGTGCCGCGTGTTCGCGGTCATCGCGACGATCGGGACGCCGCGCCCCGCAGGAAGCGTGCGGAGCACCCGCGTCGCCGCGTAGCCGTCGAGCTCGGGCATCATGCAGTCCATGAAGACGAGCGCGGGCGTCTCGCGCTCGAACTCGCGCAGCGCCTCGGCGCCGTCGTGCGCGACGCGGACGCGGCAACCGAGCCGCTCGAGCAGGCGCGTCGCCACGCGTTGGTTCACGACGTTGTCCTCGACGAGGAGCACGTCGAGGCCGTTCACGACCGCCGTGATCGGCGCCGGAGGCGAGCTCGCAGCGGGCAGGGCCGCGCGCGGCGCGACGTCGATCGGGAGCGTGAGGTGCACGCGGAAGGTCGAGCCCTTCCCGGGCGCGCTCTCGACCGCGATGCTGCCGCCCATGCGCTCGACCAGCCGACGCGTGATCGCAAGCCCGAGTCCGGTGCCGCCGAAGCGCCGCGCGGTCGACGCGTCCGCCTGCACGAAGGGCTGGAAGAGCCGCGCAAGGTCCTCCACCGCGATCCCGATGCCCGTGTCGACGACCTCCAGCTCGAAGGCCTGCGGCTCCGTGGCGGACGCGCGCGCGGCGCCGCGGACGCGCACGGTCACGCCACCCGACGGGGTGAACTTGACCGCGTTGCCCACGAGGTTGACGAGCACCTGCCGGATGCGGCCAGGATCGCCGAGCACGCGCCGCGGGAGCCCCTCTTGCCACTCGAGCTCGAGCGCGATGCCCTTCCCGACGGCCTGCGGCGACAGGAGCGCGACGACGTCCGCGATGCCGTCGAAGAGGTCGAAGGCGAGCGTCTCGAGCTCGAGCCGCCCGGCCTCGACCTTCGAGAAGTCGAGCAGATCGTCGATCAGCCCGAGCAGCGCCTCGCCCGACCGGCGGACGGTGAGGGCCATCTCGCGCTGGTCGTCGTCGAGGCGCGAGTCGAGCAGGAGCGTCGTCATGCCGATCACGCCGTTCATCGGCGTGCGCAGCTCGTGGCTGATCGTCGCGAGGAAGCGCGACTTCGCCTCCGTCGCCGCTTCGGCGTGCGTGCGCGCGTCGCGCAACTCCTGCACGAGGGTCGAGAGCTCCGCCGCATGACGCTCCTGTTCGTCGCGCGCCACCTCGAGTGCGTGCGCGTGGCGCACGAGCTCCTGCTCGTCCGTCTTCTGCGCATGGACGTCGGCGATCGAACCCGACATGCGGAGCGCGCGGCCGGCCGAATCGCGCTGCGCGACGCCGCGAGCGTGGAACCAGCGGAACTCGCCGCTCGCAAGCCGGAGGCGCACGTCGACCTCGTAGGGCGCGCCGCGCTCCAGGTGATCGTGGACCGCGGCCTCGAACACGCGATGGTCGTCGGCGTGGACGAGCCCACGGAAGACGTCGCCGCCGTGCGCCGGCGCATTCCCGTCCATCCCGAGGAGCGCCAGGAACCGGGGCGAGAACTCCACGCGGTCGCGCACGAGGTCCCATTCCCACAACCCGCCCGACGAGCCGCTGACGGCGAGCTCGAAGCGCTCGCGCGAGCGCGCCGCTTCTTCCTCCGCGCGCAGGCGCTCCGCGTGGGCCGCGGCGGTGAACAGCGCCGTGCCCGCGAGCACGCACGCGAACGCGCCGACGAGGAACAGGCCCTGGGCGAGCCCGCCCTGCGCGCTCGCCGTCGCGGCGAACGGTCCCGCGCCGCGCAGCGTCGCCATCGTGACGCCCGTCGTGACGAGCACGACGACCACCGTCGCTCCGCGCACACCCGTTCGGAGCGCCGCCCAGATCGCGACCGGGAACGCGAGGAAGGCGCCGAGTTCCTGCTCACCGTGCGGGAGCAGACGAGCGAAGCCCAGGGCGCTCGCGCCGAGCGTCGCGAGCACGAGCGCGGCGAGCTCGAGCGGCCCCGCCGCGACGCGCGCGCGCTCCACGCCGCGCTGCCAGGCGAGGATCGACGCGCCGAACACGAGCACGCCCGACGCGCAGCCGATCCACGTCGCGGCGAACGCGCGCGCGACGTCCTCGGTCCGCGCGAGCTCCAGCGCGACGAGCGCGACCGTGCGCGCGAGGGCGGCGACCGTGCTCGTCACCGCGACGCCGAAGACGAGCCACGCGCACGCAGCGCGCAGCCCCTCGAGGGCGCGTTCGGCCGCGCCGCGACGGCGGAGGAGCGCGCTGCCGGCGAGCGCGGCGAGGACGGGGCCGAGCGCGAGCACCGCGCTGCCGGCGACGCCGAGGTGCCGCGTCTGCCACGCGTGCAGGAACGCGCCGGCGAACACGCCGATCGCGAAGCGCGGCCCCCACAAGAGCACGGCGGCGAGCGCGAGACCCGCGAGCGGGTCCCAGACGAGCGCGACGTCCTCCGCGAGCGGCAGCGACGAGAAGAGCCGCCCGAGCGCGAAGTACGCCGCCGCGAAGACGCCGCCTCGCAGGAGCGAGGAAGGCCAGCTCGGCGGGCGCGCGTCGGTCGGGGGGGAGCTCACGGTGCGATGCGGGGCGGAGCTGCCCTATCGACCGCGCGCGGAGGGGGCGTTGAGACACTCCGGACCTGCGACGCCGCGGAGCGAATCCGCGTCGCGCGTCCCCAGCGGCGAGTCGGAGGCGCCGCGGGGTCCGGCGACCGGCGTCAGGGGCCCCT
This sequence comes from Planctomycetota bacterium, assembly GCA_016714045.1. Classification (GTDB taxonomy): domain Bacteria; phylum Planctomycetota; class UBA1135; order UBA1135; genus JADJNY01. Next base: position 7,290 of record JADJNY010000013.1, read on the forward strand.
ACGAGCGTGCAAGGGGCTCGATCGAGCTCGATCCGGAAGGAGTTTCCAGCCGCGCGAGCGCGCGCGCCGCCGCGAGCACGTCGGCGTCCGGGAGGCGCGTGAAGCACGCGAGCACGTCCGAAGCGCGCGAGCAACGCTCCCGGTGGCAGGGACCGCACTCGACGGGGACGCGCACGACGCGCGTCGTGCGCTCGTGCTCGTCGGTGTGCCGCGGATCGGTCGGTCCGCACAGGACGAGCGTGCGTTTTCCGAGCGCTTGCGCGACGTGGCGCGCGCCGTTGTCGGGTCCGAGCACGAACGCGGCGGAGGCGCTCCACGCGACGAGCTCCGCGACGCCCGGCGCGGGCGCGTCGAGCAGCACGGCGGGCGACCAGAGCGCCGCGCGCGTTGCGCGGGCCGCGTCTTCCTCGCCGGGACCGCAGCACAGGACGGGCGCGAGGCCGAGCTCGCGCGCGACGATCGCCGTGAGGCGCGCGAGCTGCACGGGCGGCACGCCCTTCGCCGAACCGGGCCGTGCGCCGGCGTGCACGAGCAGGAACGGCGCGTCGAGGCCGAGCTCCGCGCGGCGCGCGCGCACGCGCTCGATCGCCTCTGGGTTCGGGACGAGGTGCGGCGCCGTGCGCTCGATCGCGAGGCCCGCGAGCCCCGCGAGCTCGCGACACGCGAGCGTGAACGGCCGCGGGAGCGCGCGCGCGCCGCGTCCGAACGCGCCGCGTCCGGGCACGAGCCCCCCCCGCTCCTTCGCGCCGCCAAGCGCGTGCGTGAGCACGAACCGCCGCCCGCCCGACGCGAAACCCGCGCGCAGCGGCACGCCGGCGGCGCACGCGAGGAACGCGCTCCGGAACGAGCCGTTCAAGAGGAGCGCCGCGCGCGCGCCGGCGTAGTCGCGCGCGCGCTCGGGCGCGTCCGCGGTAAGCGGGCGACGCTCCGTGTCGTCGGGGAGCGACGGGAAGAGATCGAGGAGCTTCGCGGGCGCCAGGACGCGCAGGCGCTGGCGCGCGGCGAGCGCGTGGAGCACCGGCTCGGCCATGACCGCGTCGCCGAGCCACGTGGGCAGGCGCACGACGACGAGCTCGCCCGGCGCGAGGAGCGCGCTCATGCGCGGAGCGGCTCCGCGGCGCTCGCCCGCGCGAGCACGTCGCGCGCCGCCTCGAGCACGCGGTCGATGCCGAGGTCGCGCATGCAGCGGTGGTGGCCGAGCGGACAGACGCGCTCGAGGCACGGCGAGCACTCGAGGCCCTCGACGCGCACGACGCGCGCGAGCTCGAGCGAACTCGCGGTGAGTTCGGGGAAGTTCGGGCCCATCACGCTGACGCACGGCACGTCGAACGCGGCCGCGTACCACCGCGGCCCGCTGTCGCCGACGAGGAGGAGCCGCGCGCCGCGTACGAGCTCCTTCAAGCCCTCGAGGTCGCGCTTCTCGCCCGCGAGCGACACGGCGCCGTGCTTCGACGCCTTCGCGACGGCCTCGAGCAGCGGTTCCTCGCCCGGACCGCCCGTGACGACACCGCGCCAGCCGTGCTCTTCGTGGAGCGCGTCGAGCGCGGCGGCGAAGCGCTCCGGCGGCCACAACTTCGCCGCGCCGAACGCCGCGCCGGGGCAGCACAGGACGTAGCCGCGCTCGAGCTCGACGCCGCGCGCGGCCAGCTTCGCGCGCTCCGCTCGCGCGCGCTCGTCGCGCACGGCGAGGCGCGGGTGGAGGTCGGGCACGGCGACGCCAGCGAGCCCGGCGACGTCGCGCAGGAGGTGCGCGGTCGGGATCGGCACGCGCCGCCCGTCGCGCGACGGCGGCACGACGGAGTGCGTCAGGAGGAAGCGCCGTCCCGACAACGCCGAGCCCGCGCGGAACGGCACGCGCGCGCGCCACGCCCGCAACGCCGCGCCGAACGAGTTCGAGAGGAGCACGACGCCCGTGGGCGCGAGGTCGCGATAGACGTTCGCTTCGTCCGCGTCGCGCGCGAGCGGCACGACCTTGTCCGCCCACGGCCCGTCCGCGAGCACGGCGGCGAGGTGCGCGCGCACGAGGATGCGCACGTCGCTCCACGCGTCCGTCTCGAGCGCCGCCGCGAACACGGGCGTCGCCATGACGAGGTCCCCGACCCAGTTCGGCGCGCGGAGCGCGAGCAGGCCGCGGTGCGCGCTCATCGGTCCTCCCACGGCCGGTCCTCGCCCGCGCGCGGCGCGTGCGCGGCCATGCGGCGCTCCTTCGCGATGACGCGCGCGAGAAAACGCCGGCGCGCGCGCCGCTCCGACACGTCGCGCAGGTCGAGGTAGCGCGCGACGAAGCGCAGGCGCTCGCGCGCGGTCACCGCGCGCGGCGTCGAGTGCAGGAGGGCCGCGACGTCCTTCACGAACCACCGCTCGCGCGGCGCGCGCTCGCGGCGCGCGCGACCGACGTCGAGCAGGACGAGCGCTTGTTCCTCCGCCGCGCCGCGCCGCAGGACGAGGTGCTGGAGGTAGAGGTCCCTGTGGTACCAGCCGCGCGCGTGCAGCGTGGCGACGAGCTCGGCGAGCCGCGCGCCCCATCGCGCGCGCTCCGCGGGCTCGGCGCATCCAAGGCGCTCGCGCAGCGTCTCGTCGTGCGGCACGTGCTCCATCGCGACCGCGGACGCGAGCCCGCGCGCGTCACGGCGTTCGACGCACGCGAGCGCGCGCGGCACGGGGAAGCCGTCGCGCGCGAGCGCCGCGAGCGCCGCGTGTTCGCGCGCGCCCAGCGACGCGCGTGCGCCGAACAGGCCGCGCCAGCCCGCGCGCTCGCGGTCGCGCTTCACGACGCACTCGACGCCGTCGAGGACGACCACGCAGGTCGCGCGCTCCCCCACGCGGCGCAGCACGCGCTCGGGGACGGCGTCGAGGAGCGCGTCCGAGCCGTCGACGCGCGCCGACGCCGGTGCGTCCGGTCGACCGGACGACGCGCCCTCGCGCCGCGGGTCGACGGCCGGCGCCTCGGCGCCGGCCTCCGCTCCGCCGTGGACGTGGACCTCTCCCGAGCGGCGACGCTCGACGTCCGACGAGGCTTTCCGGGGAAGCTGCAGACGGAGCACCCGGCGCGCGTTCGAACCAGGGCGCAGGGCCCTGCGCGACGTGTGCGCAGGGCAGTCTAGCTCGCGCACCCGGCGCGCGCGGCACCCCCCTCGCATCCGGAAACCACCCCCTCTATGCTGACCGGCTCGCCGCGGCGCCCGCCGCGAGCCGCAGAGGGTCACCGCAGCGCGCACTCCGCGCGCAGCCGCGCACCCGAGGGACGCCCGCGCGGCGCTCCCGTCCCATCTCGAATCCACCTCCTCTCATGTCCCAAGTCACGACCGCTCCCGCCCAGCACGCCACGACGGACGAGTTCAACCCGTTCCTCTCGATGGCGCGCAACTTCAACACCGCCGCCGACCACTTGGGCCTCGACGAAGGCCTGCGCGAAGTGTTGCGGCGCCCCGACCGCGAGCTGACGGTCGCGATCCCGATCGTGATGGACAGCGGCAAGCTGCAGGTCTTCACCGGCTACCGCGTGCAGCACAACTTCTCGCGCGGTCCGTGCAAGGGCGGCATCCGCTACGCGCCCGACGTGAACCTCGACGAGGTGCGCGCGCTGGCCGCGTGGATGACGTGGAAGTGCGCGGTCGTCGACGTCCCGTTCGGCGGCGGCAAGGGCGGCGTGATCTGCGATCCGCGCAAGCTCAGCCAGGGCGAGCTCGAGCGCATCACGCGCCGCTACACCGCGGGGATCATGGACATCCTCGGCCCCGACCGCGACGTGCCGGCGCCGGACGTGAACACGAACGAGCAGACGATGGCGTGGCTCATGGACACGTACTCGATGCACGTCCGCCGCACGACGACGGCCGTCGTCACGGGCAAGCCGATCGCGCTCGGCGGCTCGCGCGGCCGCCGCGAAGCGACCGGCCGCGGCGTCATGATCTCCTGCCGTGAAGCGCTCAAGAAGCTCGGGCTGCGCCCCGAGAACTCGCGCGTCGTCGTGCAGGGCGCCGGCAACGTCGGCGGGATCGGCGCCGAGCTCCTCCACCGTGAGGGCTACAAGATCGTCTCGATCAGCGACATGTACGGTGCCATCGCGAACGACAAGGGCCTCGACATCCCGGCCGTGATGGTGCACCTCAAGAAGACCGGCAAGCTCGCCGGCTTCCCGGGCGCGCGCGAGCTCTCCGGCGCCGAGGCGCTCGAGCTCCCGTGCGAAGTGCTCGTCCCCGCCGCGACCGAGAACCAGATCACGTCGAAGAACGCGGACCGCATCAAGGCGCGGCTCGTCGTCGAGGGCGCGAACGGCCCGACGACCGCTCCGGCCGACGCGATCCTCGAGAAGAAGGGCGTGCTCGTCGTGCCCGACATCCTGGCCAACGCCGGCGGCGTCACGGTCAGCTACTTCGAGTGGGTCCAGGACCGCATGGGCTACTTCTGGACCGAGGAGCGCGTGAACACGTCGCTCGAGCAGATCATGGTCAAGTCGTTCCAGGACGTCGACGCGGTCATGCAGAAGTACAAGGTCTCGATGCGCATCGCGGCCTACATCCTCTCGATCGATCGCGTCGCGAGCGTCTACAAGCTGCGCGGGGTGTTCGCGTGATGGAAACGATTCAGGCACCCCCGAACGTCGAGTACGACGACCTCGCGCCCTCCAGCCGCTCGCTCGAGGACGAGAACCCGTTCGCCACGATGATGGCGAGCTTCGACGAGGCCGCGGACAAGCTCGGCCTCGACCCGGACCTCTACGCGCTCCTGCGCAAGCCCGACCGCGAGATCCAGGTGTCGCTGCCCACGCCGATGGACGACGGCACGCTCGCGATCCTCGAGGGCTGGCGCGTGCAGCACAACGCCGGTCTCGGCCCCTACTTCGGCCCGCTGCGCATCCAGCCGGGTCTGCGCGTGGACGAGCTCCGCGCGCTCGCGGGCTGGATGACGTGGAAGTGCGCGCTGCTGAACATCCCGTTCGGCGGATCCGCGGGCGGCATCCGCATGTCGGCGCGACGCCACTCCCTCGCCGAACTCGAGCGTGCGGTGCGCCGCTACGTGTCGAGCCTGCTCTCGGACATCGGCCCCGAGCGCGACATCTTCTCGAGCGACCTCGCGACGAACGAGCAGGTCATGGCGTGGGTGATGGACACCGTGTCCATGCACGCGCGCCACACCGAGAACGCGGTCGTGTGCGGGAAGCCGCTCAACCTCGGCGGCACGCACGGCCACGTCGATTCCATCGCGCAGGGCATGCGCCTCGTGCTCCGGCACGCGCTCGAGCATGCGGGCCTGCCGAAGACCGGCGTGCGCATCGTGATCCAGGGCACCGGACGGCGCGGGGGCAACCTCGCGCAAATGCTGGCGGCGGACGGCCACAAGATCGTCGCGCTCTCCGACATCAACGGCGCGATCTGGAACGAGCGCGGGCTCGACGTCGCCGCGGCGGTCCGCGCGCGCGTCGACCACAACGACCTGCGCCGCTCGAAGGGCACGTACGAGGTCATCGGCGCCGAGGAACTCTTCACGCGCCCGTGCGACGTCATCGTTCCCTGCGCGACGGCCAACGTGATCCACCTGCGCAATGCCCGCACGATCCAGTGCAAGCTGATCGTCGAGGGCGCGCACGCCGCGGTCTCCCCGCGCGCGAGCCGGATCCTGTCCGAGCGCGACATCGAGGTCGTGCCCGACATCCTCGCGACGGGCGGCGGCGCCGTCGTGAACTACTTCGAGTGGGTGCAGAACCGCGCGGGCTACGTCTGGCAGCCCGACGTCGTCCAGAGCCGCCTCGCGCGGTTCATGGACGAGGCCTGGGCGGAGCTCATGGCCCTGTCGAAGGAGCACGAGGCTCCCCTGCGCATGGCCGCGCACATGCTCGCGGTGCGCCGCGTCGCGCAGGCGGACCGCTTGCGCGGGCTCTACGCCTGACCCGCGGTCGCCCGACGATCCACGCGAGGCGTCCCGACGAGCAGTCGGGGCGCCTCGCTCGTTTTCGAGCCTCGCGCCCGGCTGCGAGCGCCCGTCCGCGCCGGTAGCATCCGCGCGTGCACACGTTCCCCTTCGCCCGCGCCCTCGTCCTCGCCGTATGCGCCCTCTTCGCCGCGTCGTGCACGAGCGCGGACCGCGCGCCAGAGGCCGCTCGCTCGCCCGCGCAGGCCGGCGCGGTGGAGCTCGTCCGAGCCGGCGGCGTCGAGCCCGCACGCGCCGACGCGGGCGAGCCCGCGACCTCCGCCGCGCCGCCGGCGGAGTTCCTCGCGGCGCTCCCCGTCGCCGCGGAACCACCCGCGCGCCCCGCGACGGACTGGCTGGTCGACGCCCGCCCCTACACGGCGCGCGTCTCGCGCTCGGCGAACGGGCGGCGCGTCGTGCTCGACAACGGGCTCGTGCGGCGCGAGTGGGTGATCGCTCCCGACGTCGCGTGCGTCTCGTTCCGTAACCTCGTGACCGGCGCCGAGCTCCTGCGCGCGGTGCGCCCCGAGGTGCGCATCGCGCTCGACGCGGGCGGCGAGAGCCCGACGCCCGCCGACGACCGCGCGCGCCCTCTCGCCGCGGAGGCGAGCGCCGCCGCGCGCCTCGAGCCCGTCGGCGGCCTCGCGGGCCAGACGAACCACGCCTTCTTGACGCCCGCGATGCTCGCCGCGATGACGCGCGACGCCGCGGCGCGCTGGCGCTGCACGGAGCTCGCGACGGGCCCGATCCGGCCGCGCATCGCGTGGAAGCGCGTCCGCCACGACGAGGGCCGCCCGTGGCCGCCGCCGGGCGTGGAGCTCGTCTTCCGCTTCGAGCGCGACGGCGCGCGCGGCGCGGCGCCCGTGCTCGAGGTCCGCTACGAGCTCCACGACGGGCTCCCGCTCGTGTCGAAGTCCTTCGTCCTCGAGAACCAGGGCGCGCCGCGCGTGCTGCACGCGTTCGAGAGCGAGCTGCTCGCCGTCGTCGAGGCGGAGTCGATCGTCGACCCCGTGACGGATTGGCGCCGGCCCGACCTCCACGTCGAGAGCGACTTCGCGTTCCACGGCATGGACTCGAAGTCCTCCTCGCGCGCCGTGCACTGGGTCGCCGACCCGCTCTACTCGACGCAGGTGAACTACGAGCGCAAGACGCCTGCGCTGCTCGTGTGCAGCCCCCCGATCGGCCCCGAGCTGCGCCTCGCGGCCGGAGAGCGCTTCGAGTCGTTCCGTGCGTTCGAGCTCGCGCTCGACACGAGCGACCGCGAACGCGCGGGCCTCGCGCAGCGCCGCATGTACCGCGTGATCGCGCCGTGGTGCACGGAGAACCCGCTCCTCCTCCACCTGCGGTCCGCCGACGACGCGAGCGTCGAGCGCGCGATCGATCAGTGCGCCGAGGTCGGGTTCGAGATGATCGTGCTCTCCTTCGGCAGCGGCTTCGACGTCGAGAACCGTTCGCCCGAGAACCTGGCGCGCGCGAAACGCTGGGTGGAGCTCGCTCGCGCGCGCGGCGTCGAGCTCGGCACGTACGCGCTGCTCTCCTCGCGCTCGATCGACGCGGCGAACGACGTCGTCGACCGCGCGACGGGGAAGCCCGGCGGCGCGATCTTCGGCCACGCGCCGTGCCTGCAAAGCGCCTGGGGCCGGCGGAACTTCGCCGAGCTCTTCGCGACGTACGACGCGACCGGGCTCGCGGTGCTCGAGCACGACGGCAGCTACCCCGGCGATCCGTGCGCGTCGACCGAGCATCCCGGCCACGCGGGCTTCCTCGACTCGCAGTGGACGCAGTGGACGGCGATCCGCGACCTCTACGCCGCGTTCCGCGCGCGCGGCGTGTATTTGAACGTGCCCGACTATTACTTCCTCGCCGGTTCGAGCAAGACGGGGATGGGGTACCGCGAGACGAACTGGTCGCTCCCGCGCGAGGAGCAGATCCTGCACGCGCGCCAGAACGTCTTCGACGGCACCTTCGAGAAGACGCCGACGATGGGCTGGATGTTCGTGCCGCTCTCCGAGTACCAGGGCGGCGGCGCGGCGGCGACGATCGAGCCGCTCTCCGAGCACCTCGACGCGTACGAGGCGCACCTCGCGAACGACCTCGGGCTCGGCGTGCAGGCGTGCTGGCGCGGCCCGCGGCTCTACGACACGGACGCGACGAAGGCGCTCGTGAAGAGGTGGGTCGCGTTCTACCGCGCGCACCGCGCGATCCTCGAGTTGGACCTGCTGCACGGACGCCGCGCCGACGGCCGCGACGTCGACTGGATGCTGCACGTGAACCCCGAGCTCGACGAGTGCGCGCTCGCGATGGCGTACAACCCGCTCCCCGAGGCCGCGGAGCGCGAGCTCGTGCTCCCGCTCCATTACGCGGGCTGCGCGGCGGGCGACGTAGTCCTTGTCCGCGTGCACGACGGCCCCGAGACGCGGATGCGGGTCGGCGCGCGCGAGGAGCTCCCCGTGCGCGTGCGCATCGACGCGCGTTCGGCGACGTGGGTCGTCGTCCGGCGCGCGCGCTCTTCCCGGTAGCGGAAACGGAAGCTAGCCTGGGCGCGGATCGCGCGCGGATCGTCCGTCCTCGTGCGCGCAAGGCGAGGAGGAGGTTCGCGATGCAGAGCGGCGTGACCGTGCTCGTTTCGACCCGCAAGGGCGCGTGGTTCCTCGAGAGCGACGCGCGGCGGTCGAGCTTCCGCATGACGGGCCCGCACTTCTTCGGGCGCATGGTGTTCCACATCGTGCTCGACCCGCGCGACGGGCGCACGCTGCTCGCCGCGTCGAAGACGGGCCACCTCGGCCCGACCGTGTACCGCTCCACCGACCGCGGCGCGACGTGGACCGAAGCGAAGGTGCCGCCCGCGTTCCCGAAGACGGGCCCCGCGGGCCGCGCGGTCGACCACGTGTTCTGGCTGACGCCGGGCCACGCGAGCGAGCCCGGCACGTGGTGGGCGGGCACGTCGCCGCAGGGGCTCTTCGCGAGCGACGACGGCGGCGTCACGTGGCGGAGCGTCGCGGGCTTCAACGAGCACCCGATGTACTCGGCGTGGACCGGCGGCGAGAAGGACGGCACGCCGGACGGGCCGAAGCTGCACTCGATCCAGGTCGACCCGCGCGACGCGCGGCACCTGTACGGGATGTCCTCCGGCGGCACGTTCGAGAGCACGGACAGGGCGCGACCTGGGCGCCGCGCAACCAGGGCTGCGCGGCGGACTTCCTGCCGAGCCCGGACGCGGAGTTCGGCCACGACCCGCACTGCGTCGTCGTGCACCCGGCTCGGCCCGACCGCCTCTACCAGCAGAACCACTGCGGCATGTACCGCCTCGATCGTCCGTCGACGCGCTGGACGCGCATCGGCGACGCGATGCCGCGCGACGTCGGCGACATCGGCTTCCCGATCGTCGCGCACCCGCGCGATCCCGACACGGCGTGGGTGTTCCCGATGGACGGCACGTCCGTGTGGCCGCGCACGAGCATCGCGGGGAAGCCCGCCGCGTACAGGACGCGCGACGGCGGCGCGTCGTGGCAGCGCCAGGACGCGGGGTTCCCCAAGGAGCAAGCGTGGTGGACCGTGAAGCGCCAAGCGATGGCGGCGGACCACCTCGACCCGGTCGGGCTCTACCTCGGCACCACGAACGGCGAGGTGTGGGCGAGCCACGACGAAGGCGGCACGTGGCGCGAGATCGCGCGGCACCTCCCCCACGTCTACGCCGTGACGACGGCGCCGAGCGCGTCGTGAGGGTGCGCGTCCCCACGCACCTCCACGACTACACGAGCGGACGCGCGGAGGTGGAGCTCGCGCACGTCGCGACGCTCGGCGACGTGCTGCGCGAGCTCGACCAGCGCTACCCCGGCCTGCGTTTCCGCGTCGTCGACGAGCAGGACCGGATCCGCCGCCACATCCAGTTCTTCGTCGCCGGCCGCGTCGCGCGCGACCTCGCGCACCCGGTCGGCGAACACGACGAGGTGCAGATCGTCGCGGCGCTCTCCGGGGGGTAGCCGCGCCGCCGCGACCGCGAAGGACGGCGCCATGCCGTCGGATTCCGTGTTCGTTGCGCATGGAATCGGCATTCCACGCGGCGCCTCGGGCTTGCGTCTCCAGTGTGGAGCCTTCGCCTCAGGCCCCCACCTGGAGGATCCCCATGCAACGCTCTCTGCTCGCACTCGTCGTCGCCGGCTTCGCTGCCGTCGGCCAAGCCCAGACCTGCACGCCCGAATGGAAGCCCAGCTTCGGAGGTCCGGCGTCGTTCATCACCTACGACGCACGCCCCTTCGATCTCGACGGCGCGGGGCCCGCGGCAGTCGCGCTCTGCTTCGCGCACGGGGGCTCGGTCGCCGCGTGGGACGGAACGGCGGAGCGCACGCTCGGCGAGTTCTCGATGACGGTCACGCCGTTCTTCCCCGAGGTCCGGGCCTGCGTCGCGTTCGACCCGGATGGAACGGGCCCGCTGCCCGAGGCGCTTGTCGCGGCCGGCGCGTTCGACCATGTCGGAGCGGTCGTCGCGAGCAACGTCGCGCGTTTCAACGGCACGACTTGGTCCGCGCTCGGCACGGGACGAACGGCAAGGTGTACGAGCTGTTCGTCCACGACGAGGACGGCTCCGGCCCGAATCCGCCGCGGCTCTTCGCGGGAGGTGAGTTCTCGTTCGCTGGCGGCGTGTCGGCTCGCGGCATCGCGCGCTGGAATGGCACGAGCTGGTCGGCGGTAGGCCCGGTGGGGTCCGTCGGCACGTTGGTGGACGCGCTCGCCACGCACGACTTCGACGGCGCGGGTCCCCTCCCGCCCGCTCTCGTCGCGGGCGGCTCCTTCACGAGTCTCGGCGGCATCGGCGGCAATGTCGCGCGATGGAACGGAACGAGTTGGAGCGCGATCGGCGCGGGCCTCGCCGGGCAGGTCCTCGCGCTCGCCGCCCACGATCCCGACGGCGCGGGTCCCGCGCCCGAGGAGCTCTACGCCGGCGGCGGCACCCTCGTCGGCGCGAACCAACTCGCGAGGTTCAACGGGACCGCATGGAGCGGCGCCGCCGCGTTCACGAACTCGCTCGGGATCGCCGGCGTCTGGAGCCTCGCGAGCCTGGACGACGACGGCGCCGGCCCCGCGCCGGCGGCGCTCTACGCGAGCGGCGAATTCACGCAGGTGGGCGCCGTGCCGGCGAACACGGTCGCGCGCCTCGCGGGCGGCGCGTGGACGGCGCTCGGCACGGGCCTCGGGCATTCGAACGGGTTCGGTCCCATAGGCTACTGCCTCACGCGCTACGACCCAGCTGGGGCGGAGCCCGACACGCTCGTCGTCGGCGGCTTCTTCGATCGTGCGGGCGGAGCGCCCGTGCTCTCGGTCGCGAGCTTCGACGGCGCCAACTGGCGCGAGATCGTCCACGGCCCCGACCGAGGCGTGCTCGCGCTCGCCTCGGCGGATCTCGACGGCCCCGGCCCGGCGGGCCGCGCGCTCTACGTCGGCGGCAACTTCGCGTTCGTCGGATCGACGCCCGCGAACCGGGTTGCGAAATGGGAGCCGAGCGGCTGGTCCGCACTCGGCAGTGGCATGAGCTCGAGCACGCCCGGGTCCACCGTGAAGGTGTCTGCGCTCGTGGAGTTCGACGAAGACGGCGCGGGGACCGGGCTCCCGACACTGATCGCCGGCGGACTCTTCGACCTCGCCGACGGACTCCCGGCCCAGAACGTCGCGCGCTGGGACGGTTCGGCGTGGTCCACGCTGGGCGGAGGCCTCGGCGGCTTCCTCGGCGCCGAGTGCCGCGCGCTCGCCATCTACGACGAGGACGGCGCGGGGCCAGGGAACGCAGCACTCTTCGCCGCGGGGCCGTTCTCCGATGCGGGCGGCGTGCCATCGATCGGCGTCGCACGCTGGAACGGCAGCGCGTGGTCGACCGTGGGGACCAACATGTCGGGACTCTTCAGCATGGCCGAGGCGTTGACCGTCGCGGACCTCGGCGCCGGACCCGAGCTCTACCTCGGGGGCTCGTTCAGCCAGATCGGTGGCATCGCCGCGCGCAACGTCGCGCGCTGGAACGGGACCTCGTGGTCCGCGCTCGGCACGGGCACGAACGGACCGGGGAGCGGAACGGGCCAGATCCTCGAGCTCCTCGCCGCCGACCTCGACGGGCCCGGACCGGGCGGGAACGCGCTCTATGCGGGTGGCTACTTCACGAGCGCGGGCGGCGTCAGCGCAGTGCGCATCGCGCGCTGGAACGGCACGGCGTGGTCCGCGCTCGGCACGGGACTCGGTGACGCGGTGAGCTCCAACGTGGGCGTGCACTCGCTCGCGAGCTTCGACGCGGACGGCGCGGGCCCCGGGACGCCGGTCCTCTACGCGGGCGGGTACTTCATCGGGACGCCGAGCGGGCTCGACGTGCTGCATTTCGCGGCCTGGAACGGCTCCGCATGGTCGAACCCCGGCGCGGCGCCCGATGAAGCCGGCCTCGGCGTGCGTGCGTTCCTCGTGCACGACGTCGACGGCGCGGGCGCGTCGCCAGACGAACTCTTCGTCGGCGGCGACTTCCAGCGGATCGGAGCGCTGACGACCGTCCGCGTCGCGCGCCTCGGCTGCCCGTTCACGGACGTCGACGCTGACGGGATCGAGGACGGCTCGGACAACTGCCCCCTCGTATCGAACCCGGCGCAGTCCGACTCCGACCTGGACGGAATCGGCGACGCGTGCGACGCGCAGCTCGCATTCTGTGCCGGAGACGGCAGCCTCGCGACGCCCTGCCCGTGCGCGAACACCGGCGGCTCGGGCCGCGGCTGCGCGAATTCGGTCCAAAGCCTCGGCGCCGTGCTCGAGCTCGCGGGCGACTCCGTCCCGGACACGCTCGTGCTGCTCGGCTCGGGCATGCCCGCGTCCGTCTCGTGCATCTACCTTCAGGGCGATCTCGAGGACCCGTCTGGCCTCGTCTTCGGCGACGGCGTGCGCTGCGCGACCGGCAGCCTCATCCGCCTCCGGACGAAGCAAAACAGCGGCGGCGCGTCGCAGTTCCCCGAGCCCGGCGACCCATCGGTCTCCACGCGCGGACAGGTCGCGCCGGGAAGCGGCGTCGTGCGCTACTACCAGACGTACTACCGCAACTCGGCCGGGCTCTTCTGTCCGCCGGAGACGTTCAACGTGACGAACGGACAGCGCGTGGTCTGGTGAGCGCGAGGGCGGCTAACGCGCCGCGTTCGACGCTGCGCGCCGCGCGCGCGCGACGTCGAACGCGAAGCGCACGCTGACGAAGGCGAGCGTCGCGGCGAGCATTCGCCGCGCGAGCAACGTCGCCTCGGGCACGTGCACGAGCGTCACGCCGATCCACCCGCCCGCGATCGCGCCGAGCGCAAGCCACAGCGCGATCGCGAGCTCGACCTTCCGTTCGCGGCGGTAGAGCCACGCGGACTGCCACGACGTGAAGAGGCTCATCGCCATGCTCGTCGCGCGCGCGCCGAGGAAGCCGAGTCCGGGGAGCACGAACAGGAGGCCCGGCACCGCGACGAGCCGCCGCCGACGCCGAGCAGCGGCGCCACGATGCCCGCGAGGCCTGAGCGCGCCGATTTCGACGTACTCGAGCGGCGACAACGCGAGCGCGCGCACGTCGCCGAGCGATTCCGCCGAGCGCGGATCGGCGCCGAACAAGAGGTCGGCCGCGACGAGCGTCAACACGACGACGAACACGAGCTTCAACTTCGTCGCGTCGAGGCGCTGGCCGATGCGGAAGCCGATCCGCGCGCCGACGAAGCTCGTCGCGATCATCACGCCCGCGGCGGCGAGGTGGAGCGCGGAGTCGCCACGGGAGAGCTCCGTGATCGTGGCGCTCGTCGTCGAGCCCGCGACGAGCAGGAGCGAGCTCCCCACCGAGCGCTTCAGCGACAGCCCGAAGCCGTAGTGCAGGAGCGGCACGGCGAACACGCCGCCACCGATGCCGCAGAGCGCGCTCCACGCGCCGATCGCGAGCCCCGCGAGGACGAGCAGCGCGCGGCGCGCGGGCGTCGCCGCGCTCGGACCGGCGTCGGCCGCGTCCGTCATCGCCCGTCCGCCGGACCGCCGGTGCCGTGGACGCGCGCGGAGAGCGCCGTCGACGAATGGTCCTTCGGGTCGCCGCAGATCGCGACCTCGATCCCGAGCTCGCGGTCGACGGCGGCCTCGGGCACGCTCGCGGCGGTGTAGTCCGTGCCCTTCGCGTGGACGTCGGGACGAAGCTCGCGCAGCGTCGCCTCGAGCGTCGGCTCGGCGAAGCTCGTCACCGCGTCGACGCAGCGCAGGGCGCCGACGAGCTCGGCGCGCTCGTGGAGCGGCTGGTACGGCCGTCCCGCGCCCTTCAGCCCGCGCACGGACTCGTCCGTGTTCAGCGCAACGACGAGGAAGTCGCCGCGCGCCTTCGCGTCCTCGAGGTAGCGCGCGTGGCCGACGTGCAGGAGGTCGAAGCAGCCGTTCGCGAGCACGACGCGACGGATCGACTGCCGCGCGCGCAGCTCGCGCAGGAACCGCGCGAGCGCGTCGCGCTCCCAGAGCACCTTGCGAAAGCGCGGGTCGTGCGCGTTCACGCGCGCGTCTCCGGTTCGAGGTCGCGGCGCAGCCGACGTTCTTGGGCGGCCGACGCGTTCACGCGCGCCGCTCCGGTTCGAGGTCGCGGCGCAGGTCGAGTTCGGGGGCCACGTGCACGTTCACGCGCGCCGCTCCGTCCGCGCGAGCCGCACCGCGACGGGCGCCTCTGCGAGCGCGGACGCGAGCTCGTTCGGCGAGCAGACGGCCGCGCCGTTCTCCATGACGACGACGCCGGCGGCGGCGTTCGCGAGCACCATCGCCTGCGCGGGGTCGCAGCGGGCGGCGAGCGCGAGCGCAAACACCGCGGCGGCCGTGTCGCCGGCTCCGGTGACGTCCGTGACCTCGCCGTCGCCCGAAGCTTCGACCGCGATTCCGTCTGCGTCGCCGGGGCCGAAGAGCGCCATGCCGAGGTTGCCGCGCGTGACGAGCAACCACTGCGGCTCGAGGCGCTCGACCAGGCTGCGCGCGGCCTTGCGCAGCTCCGTCACGTCGTCGAGCTTCGACACATCGACGTGCGTGAAGCGCGCGAGTTCGCCGATGTTGGGCGTCAGCGCCGTGAGCGCGCCGCGGAAGAGCTCGACGTTCGCGCGCGGGTCGAGCACGGCGACGCGGTTCGCACGACGGAACGCCTCGGCGAGCAGCGCCGTCTCCGGCGAGACGATGCCGTAGCCGTAGTCGGAGATCACGAGCGCGTCGAAGTCCTCGAGCGCCTCGCGCACGGCGGCGTGCACGCGGTCGCGCTCCGCCACCGGCGCCGCTTCGCGCGGCTCGCGGTCGATGCGCAGGACCTGGTGCGGCGAACGCCGCGCTTCGGCGGCGAGCACGCGCGTCTTCGTCGGCGTGGTCCAGCCGGGCACGGTCGCGAGGCCCGCCACGTCGATGCCCTCCTTCTCGAGCAGGATCGAGAGCTCGCGCCCGTGCGCGTCGCGCCCGACGAGGCCGAAGACCGACACCTGCGCGCCGAGCGCGCGCAAGTTGCGCGCGACGTTCGCGGCGCCGCCCGCGCCGAGCTCTTCGCGCTCGTGCCGCAGCACCATCACGGGCGCTTCGCGCGACAACCGCGTCGGCTGCGCGAAGAGCCAGTGGTCCGCGATCGGGTCGCCGAGCACGGCGACGGAGAGCTTCGTGAAGTCGGGGAGGCGCGGGGCGGGCGTCATCGAAGGTCGAGCAGCATACTCCGTGAGCTCGCGGTGGGAACCCGCCGCGGGCGCGCGCCTAAGGCTTCTTCCCCTGCACGAAGCCCCACCCGAAGCGGCCCTTGATGCAGAGGTGCCCAGACGTCACCGAGTGGTCCGCGGGCGAGGTCACGCGCAGGATCTGGTTCGCCTGGACGCGCAGCGTGAGCTGGCAGCCGACGCCGCAGTACGGACAGATCGTGTCGGTCACGGTCTGGCGCGACTCGTCCCACTCGCCCTTCTCGCGCACGTCGGACTCGGCCTTGAACATCAAAGCCCCCGTCGGGCACACGCCGACGCAGTTGCCGCAGAAGACACACGCGGAGTCGGGGAGCGGCGCCTCGAGCTCGGTCGCGATGCGCGCGTCGAACCCGCGCCCGGCGACGGCGATCGCGAAGGTGTTCTGCGCGTCGGTGCCGCAGGCCTCGACGCACTTGTAGCAGAGCATGCACTTCGCGTAGTCGCGCACGAAGAGCTCGTTGTCGACCTTCTTCGGCTGCGCGACGTTCGCGGCGTGCTCGCCGTCCTCCGCGTAGTGATGGCCCGCGCGCGCGGCCTCGCGCTCGCCGGGCGCGGCGCGCGGCGCGCGGGGGCCGAAGCGCTCGGGGTGCGCGTCGTACTTCGTCGCGAGCGCTTGGAACTCGCTCGCGAGCGACATGTCGACCGACGAGCCGAGCAGCTCGAGGACGAGCTTGCGCGACAGCTTCACGCGCTCCGACTCGGTCTGGACGACCATCCCCGCCTCCGCCTTGCGCGAGCACGCGGGCACGAGCGTGCGCGCGCCCTCGAGCTCGACGACGCAGATGCGGCAGACATTGACGGGCGTCAGGTTCTCGGCCCAGCAGAACGTCGGGACGTCGATCGCGAGTCCCTGGCACGCCTGCAACAGCGTCGAGCCCTCCGGGACCGACGTTTTCCGGCCGTCGATCGTGAGCTCGATCGTGCGCTTCGACTCGCTCATGAGCGCTTCCTCCCGAGGGGCCCGAGTGAATCGAACTCCACGAACGCCGACTCGATGGCACTCGACGCGGTCTGGCCCAGGCCGCAGATCGACGCGTCGCGCATCGCTTGTCCGAGCTCGGCGAGCAGCTGCTTCTCGACGTCGAGCCCGCCGCGCGCCGCGCCGCGCGCGAGACGCGCGAGCAGCTCCTCCTGGCGCACCGTGCCGACGCGGCAGGGCACGCACTGGCCGCACGATTCGTCGCGGAAGAACGCGGCGATGCGCCGCAGCATCGGGAGGAGCTCGATGGAATCGTCCATCACGAACACGACGCCCGAGCCGAGCGTCGTGCCCGCGGCGCGCGCGGCCTCGAACGACAGCGCGAGGTCGAGCCGCTTCGGCCCGACGAACGTGCCCGCGACGCCGCCGAGCAGGACGCCGGTGATCGCCTTGCCGCCCGGGACGCCGCCCGCGAACTCGACCAGCGCGGAGAGCGGCGTGCCGAACGGCACTTCGTACACGCCCGGACGCGCGACGCGGCCGCTCAAACAGAAGAGCTTCGTGCCCGGCGAACCCGCGGTGCCGACCGACGCGTAGCTCGCGGCGCCGTCGCGCACGACGTCGAGCGCCGCGACGAGCGTCTCCACGTTGTTGATCGCGGTCGGCTCGCCGAAGAGGCCGACGTCGACGGGGAACGGCGGCTTCGTGCGCGGCTCGCCGCGGAAACCCTCGATCGACGCGAGCAGCGCCGTCTCCTCGCCGCAGATGTACGCGCCCGCGCCGCGGCGGAGCGCGACGTCGAACGCGACGTCGCGGCCTCCGATGCGCGCGCCGAGCTTCCCGGCCGCGCGCGCGGCGGTGATCGCGCTCGCAAGGCGCTCCGCCGCGAGCGGGTACTCGCCGCGCAGGTAGATCCAGCCCTTCGTCGCGCCGGTCGCGAACCCCGCGATCGTCATCGCCTCGAGCACGGCGAACGGGTCCTGCTCGAGCAGCACGCGGTCCTTGAACGTGCCGGGCTCGGACTCGTCCGCGTTGCAGACGACGTGGCGCTGCTTCCCGACGTGCCGCGCGACCGCGTCCCACTTGCGGCCGGTCGGGAACGCGGCGCCGCCGCGGCCGACGAGCTTCGACGCGTTGACTTCCTTGCGCACGCCCTCGGGGCCGAGCTCGAACGCGCGCTCGAGCGCGCGGTAGCCGCCGAGCGCCGCGTAGCCGTCGAGCGTGGTCGCCTTCGCGTCGCCCGCGCGCGCGAGCAAACGCCGCGGGCCGAGCGACGCGAGCGCGAAACTCGCGGGCGCGACACGCTTCCCCGCGAGCGCTTCCTCGACGCGCGCGAGCGTCGCGCCGCCGAACGCCTGTTCGACCGGCCGCTCGCCCGCGACCGTGACGAGCGCCGCGGGCGCCTGGTCGCAGAGGCCGAGACACGGGCTCTTCGCCCAGCGCGCGGCGTGCCCCGCGCGCGGCGCGTGCGGCTCGGCGCGGTGCGCGGAGCTCGCGCACGGGCCCAGGCGAGCCTCCATCGCGCTGCAGAGCTCCTCCGCGCCGCGCGACGCGCAAGCGACGTCGTCGCAGACGTGCGCGAAGGCCGCGGGGCGCTCCTCGACCGCGAGCAGCGCGTAGAACGTCGCGACGCCCCACGCTTCCGCGGGCGGGACGCCGAGGCGCCGGCAGACGTAGCCGAGCCCGCCCGGCGAGATCCAACCGACGCGCTCCTGTAGCGCGATCAACGCGGGGAGGAGGAACGTGCGCCGCGCGCGCGCCTCGCGCGGGGTCGGCCCGTGAACCACGGGCGCCCCGTGTGAATCGGGCGCCGCGGGGCCGAGGAGCGCATCGATCGCGCGTGTCTCGGCGTCGGTCGGGGCTTGGGAAAGGTGCTCGAGGTCCATTCGCCGCGGAGCCTACACCTTCTCCACGCGCACCGCCGCAGCCTTGAACTCGGCCGTTCCGGAGCGCGGATCCGTCGCGTCGATCGTCAGCAGGTTCACGTCGACCTGGTCAGGGAAGTGCAGCGTCATGAACACGAGGCCCGGTTTCAGGCCCGGGTCGACGCGCGCCGGCGCCACGACCGCGCCGCGGCGCGAGACGACGCGCACGCGCTCGCCGTCGGCGAGCCCGAGCGACCGCATGTCGGCCGGCGACAGGTCGACCGTCTCCTGCATGCGCCGCGGGCTCGCGTAGCCGCCCGACTGCACGCCGGTGTTGTAGCTGTCGAGCCGGCGGCCCGTCGTGAGCCGCAACGGGAACTCGTCGTCGAGCGCTTCGACCGGCGGCACGTCTTCCGCCGGATGGAAGCGCGCCTTCATGCCGCGCACCGGCGTCTCCCACAGTCGTCCGTGCAGGAACGGCGAGCCCGGGTGCGACTCGTCGGGGCACGGCCACTGGATCCCGCCGAGCGCTTCGAGGCGCTCGTAGCTCATCCCGTGGTGCATCGGCGAGAGCTCGCGCAGCTCGTCCCACGCCGCCTTCGCGTTCGGGAGCGCGAGGTCGTACCCGAGGCGCTTCGAGAGCGCGCAGAGGATCTCGATGTCGTCCTTCGCGTTGCCCGGCGGCTCGATCGATTTGCGCACGCGCTGCACGCGGCGCTCGCTGTTCGTCACCGTGCCCTCGGCCTCGCAGAAGCTCGCGCTTCCGGGCAGCACGACGTCGGCCATCTCGGCCGTGCGCGTCAGGAAGATGTCCTGCACGAGCAGGAACTCGAGCCCGCCGAGCAGCCGCCGCGTGCGCGTCGCGTCCGCTTCGCTCTGCGCGGGGTTTTCGCCGAGCACGAAGAGCGCGCGCAGGTGCCCGTGCTCCATCGCCTCGAACATCTCGGTCAGGTGCCAGCCCTTCTTCGGCGGGATCGTGCGGCCCCAGAGGGCGTCATAGCGCGCGCGGATCGCGTCGTCCTCGACGTCCTGGAAGCCGGGGAGCTTGTGCGGGAGCGCGCCCGAGTCGCCGCCGCCTTGCACGTTGTTCTGGCCGCGCAGCGGATTGCAGCCCGAGCCCCACTTGCCGACGTGGCCGGTCAGCAGACAGAGGTTGATCAGCGAGAGCACGTTGTCGACCGCGTTGTGGTGCTCGGTGATGCCGAGCGTCCAGCAGATCATCGCGCGCTCCGCCTTCGCGTAGTCGCGCGCGACGCGCTGGATCATCTCCGGTGCGACGCCGGTGAGCCGCGCGACGCGCGCGAGGTCGTAGCGCGCGACGAGCGCCTTGTACGCGTCGACGTCCTCGGTCGCGTTCGCGATGAAGCCCTTGTGCTCGAGCCCTTCCGCGAGGATCGCGTGCGCGATGCCGTTCGCGAGCGCGACGTCCGCGCCGACGTTCACGGGGAGCCAGCCCTCGGCCCACTCCGCGCTCGCCGTGCGGCGCGGGTCGACGACGTAGAGGCGCGCGCCCTTGCGCACCGCCTTCAACACGTGGTGGAAGAAGATCGGGTGCGTTTCGCGGGCGTTGGAACCCCAGAGCACGATGACCTCGGCCTCCTCGACCTCGCGGTACGAGGAGGTTCCACCGCCCGCTCCGAAGACCGTCGCCAGACCGACGACGCTGGGGGCGTGTCAGGTCCGGTTGCAGCTGTCGATGTTGTTCGAACCGACGGCCGCGCGGACGAACTTCTGCGCCGCGTAGTTGACCTCGTTGGTCGCCTTGGAGCAGCTGAAGACGCCGAAGGTCGAGGGCCCATGGGCGGCGACGCTGCGACGGAGGCCGTCGGCGGCGCGGTCGAGGGCCTCGTCCCAGGTCGCCGTGCGCAGACGGCCGTTCTCGCGGACCAGGGGCTCGGTGAGTCGGGGGAGGTTCATGGCCCTCAATCTACTGCCCCGCGGGTCCGCGGTCGCGGTGCGTCCTCGTCCTCTTGCGGCACCGTCCTGCTCCCCCTTGCGCCGGGCGTGCGCGGCTCGCGACGATGCGCGGCTCGCACCGTGGGCGCAGGGTCGGAACGGGTTCCGCACCGCGCGCCGCGGGCGACTTCCCCCGCGAACGCCCCCATGACGACCGTCCCGTCCGACATCGAGATCGCCCAGGCCCAGAAGCTCCGCCCCATCGCCGACGTCGCGGCCGAGGTCGGCCTCACGCCCGAGGAGCTGCTCCCCTACGGACGCACGAAGGCGAAGCTCACGCCCGAGGCCGTCCGCGGGCGCAAGCCGAAGGGCAAGCTCGTGCTCGTCGCCGGCATCAACCCGACGCCCGCGGGCGAGGGCAAGTCGACGGTGACGATCGGCGTCGGGCAGGCGCTGCGCAAGCTCGGCACGAAGGTGATGATCTGCATCCGCGAGCCCTCGCTCGGCCCCGTCTTCGGCGTCAAGGGCGGCGCGGCGGGCGGCGGCTACGCGCAGGTGATCCCGATGGACGAGATCAACCTGCACTTCACCGGCGACTTCCACGCGATCTCGTCGGCGCACAACCTGCTCTCGGCGATGGTGGACAACCACCTCCACCACGGGAACGCGCTCGGACTCGACACGCGGCGCATCACGTGGCCGCGCA
The DNA here is from genome assembly GCA_016714045.1 of Planctomycetota bacterium. Lineage (GTDB taxonomy): Bacteria > Planctomycetota > UBA1135 > UBA1135 > JADJNY01. The sequence continues at coordinate 28,296 of JADJNY010000013.1, forward strand.
CGATCGACATGAACGACCGCGCGCTGCGCTCGATCCTCGTCGGCCTCGGCGGCCTGAACGGCGGCCCGACGCGCGAGGAGCGCTTCGTCATCGTGCCGGGCAGCGAGGTCATGGCGATCTTCTGCCTCGCGACGGACCTCGCGGACCTCGAGGCGCGCCTCGGCCGCATCGTCGTCGGCTTCACGCGCGACAAGAAGCCCGTGCGCGCGGCGGACCTCAAGGCGCACGGCGCGATGACGCTGCTCCTGAAGGACGCGCTCCTGCCGAACCTCGTGCAGACGCTCGAGGGCGGACCCGTGCTCGTGCACGGCGGTCCGTTCGGCAACATCGCGCACGGCTGCAACTCGATCGTCGCGACGAAGCTGGGACTCGCGCTCGGCGACGTCGTGCTGACGGAGGCGGGCTTCGGCGCCGACCTCGGCGCGGAGAAGTTCTTCGACATCAAGTGCCGCTTCGGCGGCTTGCGGCCCGAGGCCGCGATCGTCGTCGCGACGGTGCGCGCGCTGAAGATGCACGGCGGCGTGAAGAAGGACGCGCTCGGGACGCCCGACGTCGCGGCGCTCCAGCGCGGGCTCGTCAACCTCGAGGCGCACGTGCAGAACGTGCGGAAGTTCGGCGTGCCGGTCATCGTGGCCCTGAACCGCTTCACGTCGGACTCGAAGGAGGAGCTCGACCTCGTCCTCTCCGCCGCGAAGGGTTGGGGCGTGCGCGCGGCGCTCTCCGACGTGTGGGCGAAGGGCGGCGAGGGCGGGCTCGAGGTCGCGAAGGAGCTGCTCGCGACGCTCGCGGAAGGGAAGGCCGACTTCCGCCCGATCTACGACGTCGAGCGCCCGATCCAGGAGAAGATCGAGACGATCGCGAAGACGATCTACGGCGCGGACGGCGTCGACTTCGCGCCCGCGGCGTTGAAGGCCATCGAGCTCTGCAACGCGATCGGCATGGGCAACACGCCCGTGTGCATGGCGAAGACGCAGTACTCCTTCAGCGACGACCCGACGAAGCTCGGCCGTCCGAAGGGCTTCCGCGTCACGGTGCGCGACGTCTACCCGTCGGCGGGCGCGGGCTTCGTCGTGGCGCTCGCGGGCGACATCATGACGATGCCGGGCTTGTCGAAGACGCCGAGCGCCGAGTCGATCCGCATCCACGCGGACGGGAAGATCGAAGGGCTCTTCTGAGCGCGGCGCGCGGGCCGGACTCTCCGCTCCGACACCGCGAGCCCACGTGATCGAGCCCGCCCGCGCGGTACGCCGGGAGCACTTCGCCGGTGCTCCCGCGCTGCCGCGCCGCTACCCTGACGCGGATGGACGACGCCCTTCGCCATTTCGGCGCGGCCCTCGCCGCGCTCGACCTCGAGCTCGACTGGGAACTCCTCGGGCAGAGCTACTGCGAAGGCGACGCCGCGGACTTCTTCGACGACGAGCGGCGCGAGCACACGCTCGACACGGGCCTCCGCTTCGCCGAGGACGTCGCGCAGGCGCTCGACGAGCGGCCCGGACGGAGCGTGTACCTCGGCGCGGACGTCGCGGAGCTGCCGGTGATCCTGTCGGAGCACCTCCTGCTCGGCCGACGCGTCGAATGGCTCAACCTCGACGGTCCGGCGACGAACGAGCTGCGGCGCGCGCTCGCGGTCGTGAGCGCGAAGCTCGGCGTCGAGCTCCCCGTGCCGAGCGCGCGCACGCTCGCGACGATCGAGCCCGCGAGCTGCGACCATCTGTGGATGGTGAGCGTGCTCACCGACCCCGACGCGTTCCCCGCGCTGCACGACGCGCTCTACCATCGCACCGGCGGACCGCTCGCGACGGGCCGCGGCGTGCTCGAAGAGGACCGCGCGCGGGCCGACGCGCTGGTCGAGGAGTTGCTCGACCGCGCCGCGCCACGGTGCCTGCTCGCGACGAGCGACGAGGAACGCCGCGTGATCGCGCCGCTCGTACAGACCCGCGGTTGGAAGCTCTCCTTCGCGCGCGGCGGCCGCACGACGGCGATCGTCGGCGATCGCGTGCGGCTCGGGACGCTGACGCGCGGGGACACCTAACCATCGTCGAGCCGCGGCCACGACGTCGAGCGTTGCCCTCGCAGGTGGACGGGGTGTCGCTCGCTGGACATGCTGGACGTCGGCCATCCGATCCGAGAGCTCGAGCATGCAGGACCCCACCGACCTCCTCCCCCTCCTCGACCAGGCTCTCTCACGCGTCGGGAACGACCCGCGCCGCGTCTGGTGCGAGTCCTCGCTCGACTTCGAGTCCCGCGTCACGAGCGACTCCGCCGAGCTCTGCGGCGGGCTCTGGTCGCCGATGTTCCTCGGCACCGAGACGAAGCCCGCGCACGAGATGGGCCTCGAGGGCGAGACCGCGGTCTGCCGCGTCGCGAACGCCCGCGCTCCATTCGGCGACTGGCTCCCGATGCTCGAAGCGGCCGTGCAGGCAAAGGTGCAGTTGCTCCTCGTCACCGGCGAGATCGACGACGTGCTCCTGATGACGCTGATCGTGAATCACACGCGCGACGCGCTGCACAACGCGGTCGTGCACGCCGGGCCTCCGCGGCCCGGCCCGCGCGTCCACGCCGACGTCCCGCGTGACGTCGACGCCTTCCCGCGCGCGCGGCGCGTCTGGTCCCGGCGGACGGCGACCGCGATCTTCCCGCAGGACCCCGCGCGCTGGGAGGCGCCCCTGACGCAGATCGCGGTCATCGAGGTCGGCGGCGTCCACGCGGCCGACCAGCTCGAGCGCCTCGCCTGGGTCCAACGGCTGCTCGCGGAGCGGAGCTGAGACCGGGCGCGCGGCCGCTCCACCGACGACGTCGGAACGCTCGGTCCGCGTCGCGCTCCGACACGCCGCCCCGGATTCGCGCAAGACGCAGCGGGCACGCCGACATCAGCCCCCGCTCGCACGACGAGACCTCGGCCCTGCACGCGCGTGTGCGCGTGGAGCAAGCGCGCGGCCTCGGCGACCCCGTGCGCGGAACGCACCGAACGTGAAGGCCCCGAACGTCGTCCCCTGGATGCGCCGAGCGCACCTCTACGCTGGTCTCTTCCTCGCGCCGTGGGTGCTGCTGTACGGGCTCTCCGGACTCGTGTTCAACCACGGTGACTGGTTCGCCGACGCCGACGCGCGCCCGCGACCGTGGACCTCCGAGCCCGCCGCCCTCGCGCAACATCTCGATGCGAACGAGCTCGCGCGCCGCGTGGTCGCCGCGCTGGACGGGCTCGCGCGCACGGAGGATGCGCCGTCCGTCTGGCGGCTCGCGGCGGGCTCCGCGCCGTCTTTCCAAGGCGAGATCGTCGTGCAGGGCGAGGACGAGCAGGGCGGGACCGTGCTCCTGTGGCTCGACCCCGCGAGCGACGAGGGAGCGAGCCGACGCACGCCGCCCGCGATCACACCCGAGACGCACGCGCTCGACCTCGACGTCGGCGCAGCACGCCATGCCGCGCAGGAGCTGCTCGTCGCGCGCGCGTCCGCCGCGCAGCCGGAGCTCGGCGGCGTGCGCTTCGGCGCGGCCCAACTCCCCGCGCTCCATCTCGAGCTCGAACGCGACGGCGAACGGCGGAGCGCGAGCTACGACCCGCAGGGCGGCGTGCTCACGCTGTCGGATCCGTCCGCATCGCGCTCGCTGCGACCGAGCGAGTTCCTCACCCGCCTCCACCTCTCGCACGGATACCCGAGCGGAGGACCCGCCCAGACACTGACGAGCACGCGCGCGCTCTTCGTCGACGCGGTCGCGTGCGCGCTCTGCTTCTGGGCCGTGTCCGGGCTCGTCATGTGGTGGCCGCTGAAGCGCCACCGGCGCCCGGGCGGGTGCGTGATCGTCGCGTCACTCGTCCTGGTCGCGATCGTTTGGCGCGGGATGTACGGGCTGTTCGTCGGGTGAGCGCGGGGCGCGCGTGCAAGCACTCCCGGCGGGCAGGGTGCCGACGACAGAGCGCGACGTGTGCCTTGGCGCGCGCTCGCGATGAACCGGCCGAGCTCTTCGAGCAGGCACCCGGCGAAAAAGGAGAGAAAGGTGCGACCTTCGCCCCGCGCCCGCGGGAAGCCACGCGGCGGGACGGAGCCACTCGGGCCTTGAACGCCGAGCGGCGCTCGGCTCGTGCGGAAACGAACGGCCGATGTGGGTGCACGACGACGTCCTCGTCGGTGGGCTCACGCGCGCGCGCACTCAGCTCCTCACACCTCCACCCCGGAGAACCCATGTCGCGAATCTGGTTCACTCTCGTCTTCCTCGTTGCCCTGCTCCCCGCCGTCTTTGCCGACGACGACGTTGCGAGCCTCCCGCCCGATCAAGTGTGCGGCTCGGACACGATGCCCCGCACGGCGTGGCTCGGCGCGACGTTCTGGTACGGCGACTACGCGACCGAGGAGGATGCGATGGAGGCGTGGGACGACCCCTGGGTACTCAAGGCGCTCTACGACGGCCTCGGCGCGGAAGTGTTCTGGAACGCGCGCTGCGCGGAGTGCGCGCAGCCGACGTCCACGCCGCGCTGCCCGCGGCAGTTTTTCTACAGCGACTGCGAAGCAGGCGACCTCGAGGTCGTGACCGTCCTGTATCCGAGCGGCCGATGGGGGCTGCGTATCCGCATCACCGGGAACGTCGGCGTCGTGATGCGTTGCAGGGTTTGCATCCCGCCGGCGACCTGAGCTCGCTTCCGAACGAACTGCCCTGAGCCTCGGCCCGCCATCTCGCAACTGGAGCCCCACGTCATGCGCAAGCCCCTTGCCACCTCTGTTCTGGCCGTGATCGCGGTCGTGGTCACCGCGGTGGCGCTGACCGCGGTGGACGCTTCTTTCGCTTCGAACGGACCTCGCGCCGCTCTCGATACGGAGCTGCGAGCGGTCCCGACGAGCGACAGCGCGTCCCCCGCCGGTCGGCGTGCAGCGCCCCAGGCCCTCGACTTCGACGTTGCGACGAACGACGCGCGCCGGACGACGCGTCGGGCGGCGCGCACGGCGCTCGCGCTGACGGTGCAGGACGAGGAAGGTCGGACCGTTCGCGGGCTCGAGCTCCAACGTCGCGCTGCCGACGCGCCCGAGTGGGAGCCCATCCCCTCGGGCGCGTTCGAGCTGCGCGAGGACGGCGCGGAGCTCGTGCTCGCCGAAGCCGCGGTCGAGGGCGCAGAGGTGCGCGTCGGCGCGGCCTGGCACCAGTGGGCCGAGGTCGACGTCGGCGCGGGCGATGCCACGGTCGTCCTGCGTCGCGCTGGCTCCCTCCACGTCCGCGTGCGCGGCGGCGAGCCGAAGACGCTCGTCTCCGTGCTCGCGCGCGGCGCGGGAAGGGAACGACGCGCCGCTACCTCCCTGGACTCGCCCGCGTCGTTCGAACGCCTGGCTCCGGGCGCCTACGAGCTGCTCGTCGAGACGGATCGGTCGTCGCGAGAGCCGGCGTCGGTCGAGGTGGAGGTCGTCGCCGGCCACACCACCCGCGCGTTCCTCGACGGACCACAGCCGAACGACGGACGGCGAGGCGCGCTCGAGGTCACACTGGCGAGCGTCGACCTCCGCCTGTGCGCCGAGAGCCTGCGGCTCGTGATGGACCTGCGCACTGGGTCGCCGAGCTACGCGGTTTCGAAGGAGAGCCCAGACATGCGACGCGAGATCGAAGGCGCGCTCGGCGACATGTGGACGACCACCTACCTCGCGCTGCGCCCCGGCCCGTACACCGTTCACGTAGAGCCGCTGGGCGTGACGCGCGACGTGCGCGTCGAAGCCGAAGGCTCGACCCGACTCCGCATCGATCTCGGCCCGATCGCGCGCACGTCGGTCACGTTCTTCGACCCTCGATCGGGAGCGCAGGTCGTGCCACGATCCGTCCTCGGAACGCTGACGACCCCCGAAGGCCGCGCACTCGTGCAACCGATCGCGAGCACCGACGGATCGGGAGCGTTCGTGTTCTGGTCCGCCCCCGGCGAACTCGGCGTCGGCCTCGAGGATCCAGCGTGGAGCGCCCGAGTTCGCGGCGTGGACGTCCGCGCGGGCTGGAATGCCCTGGTCGTCGAAGTCGAGCGCTGCGCGCGGCTCCGTCTGCGCGCGGAGCCCGGGCAGGTCGAGCTCCCCAACTCCTTCTGGTCGCGGATCGAAGCTCACCGCGCGGATGGCTCGCTCATCGCGTGCGGCCGCAGCCTGCAGAGGCTCGGCGCCGGAGCCCAGCGCGGCGTGGTGCTCGAGCTCGTCCTACCCGCCGAGGAACCGATCGACGTGACGACGCCGGAGACAGCGGAGTGCGCCGCGCAAACGCTGCGCGTCGCGCTCTCGGCGGGCCAGACGGCCGAGCGCACGATCGCGGCGATACGCTGACGATTCCCTTCGCGTGTGCAGCGCGCTCGTCGCGGCCCACGAAGGGCTCGGGGCCGAGCGCCGCGCTTCCCTCCCGCTCCCGGTGGGTTGCAGGTGAGCCACGGGCAGCAGAACCTCACCCGCATGGCGCGCGTCTCCCCCTGGTCGAACCGGAACGTCGCGCTCCTCGCCGCTGCCTGCCCCGCGGGGCGATCTGAGCCTCATCTGGAGGCTCGTCCACGATCACGGTGCGCTGATGCTCGGGTGCCCGCTGCAACTTGCGACCGTGGTTCCGGGTGGCCCTGGGTGGAGGGCCGCGGCAAGATGCGCGCATGACGATCCGATGCATCGCCCTGACCTTCTCCCTCGCCGCGCTCGCGGCCTGCGGATCCACCCCGCCTGCCGTCGAGCCGAGCGTCAAGCCGGGGATCAACAAGGACTTCCTCGACCCCGCACTGCAGGTCGCCAAGTACGAACAGCGCTTCGAGGTCGAGAGCCGCGAGGTCTACGCGCAACGGGAGCGCGTCCTCGCACAGTTGGAACTGCGACCGGGCATGGCCGTCGCTGACGTAGGAGCGGGCACCGGACTCTACACGCTGCTCTTCGCCCCACGGGTGGGCGACTCCGGCAGCGTGTACGCCGTCGATATCGCTCCGAACTTCGTGGCTCATGTCGAAGCCGCGGCCAAGGAGCGCGGGTTCGCGAACGTGCGTCCGGTTCTGTGCACGGAGCGCAGTGTCGAGCTGCCCCCATCGTGCGTGGACCTCGTTTTCGTGTGCGACACGTATCATCACTTCGAGTACCCGCAGTCCACGTTGGCGTCGATCCACACCGCGCTGAGGCCCGGTGGCGAGCTCATCGTGCTCGACTTCGTGCGCGAACCGGGCCAGAGCAGCGAGTGGATCCTGGGGCACGTGCGCGCGGGCGAGGCGGTCGTTCGCCAAGAGATCGAAGCCGCCGGGTTCACGTTCGTGAGGCGCGAGGACACGCCCTTCCTGAGCGAGAACTACGTGCTCCGGTTCCGAAGGCCGTGACCGAGTCGAGGCCCATCTCGGCCCGCAGCGCGACGGCTCTCGTCGTCGCCAGCATGATCGGCGTCGGCGTGTTCACGACGTCGGGGTTCGCGTTGTCCGACCTCGGCAGCAGGTCTTGGGTCCTCGGCGCGTGGCTCTTGGGCGGTTGCATCGCCTTGTGCGGCGCATGGAGCTATGGTGCGTTGGCGCTGCGTTTCCCGGCGTCGGGAGGCGAGTACGAGTACCTGCGCCGCACGCTGCATCCCACCGCCGGAACCGCGGCGGGGATCGTGTCCATGCTGGCGGGTTTCGGAGTTCCGCTGGCCGCTGTCGCTCATCTGCTCCAGGTCTACGGCGCACGCTTCTTCGGGCTTCCAGAGCCGAGTCACCCATGGGTCGGAACGCTCGCAATCCTGCTCGCGGCGTGGCTGCACGGCCGGCGCGTGCAACTCGGCTCACGGCTCCAGGAACTGGTCGTCGCCGTGAAGCTCGTGCTCGTGGCCGTGTTCTTGATCGCGTCGCTACGTTTGTTCGCGGTCGACTCGGCGAACGACGCTCCCGCGGTGGAGTCGCCGCTCCGCGGGCTCCTCGCGACGATGCCGTGGATCTACCTGGCGTACTCGGGGTGGAACGCCACCGCCTACGTGGCCGGAGAGGTCGTCGACGCGCCCCGCAACGTCCCGCGCGCCATGCTGCTCGGCTGCCTCGTCGTCACCGCGATCTACCTGGCCTTGAACGCCGTCTTCCTGTGGTCGGTTGACTGCAGCGAGTTGGTGGGACGACCCGAGGTCGCCGCGATCGCCGCGCGCGCGCTGCTCGGACGGCCGGGGGAGTTGCTCGTCGTGGCGATCGTCGTGCTCGCGCTCATGACGTCGATCCTCGGCATGACGATGGCCGGGCCGCGTGTCTACGCGCGAATGGCCGATGACGGGGACCTCCCTGCCGTGTTGCGCACCGCGCACGGGTCCCCGCCGCGGGCGGCGATCCTGTTCCAGTCCATTTTGGCGCTCGCCTTCCTCTGGTCGGCCGGACTGCAGGCGCTGATGACCTACATCGGCTGGACGCTCAGCTTGTGCGCCGCAGCAGCCGTTTGCGGGCTCGTCCGTGTGCGCCTTCGTGAAGGACCGCTGGCCGTTCCTTGTCGTGGCTGGCCGTGGGTGCCGGGCGCGTTCGTGCTCGTGGTCTTGTGGTTCGCGATCGGTACGGTCCTGGCGACGCCGCGCGACAGCTTGCTCGGCCTCGCGACGGTGGTCGGTGCAGCCGGAGCCGCGCACTTCCTTCGGCGTTACGCGTGAGCGTCGAACTCGGTGACCGCGGCTCACCGGGCAGCCCCGACCGACCCGGATGGACGACGAGCTCCGACCCAGGACTCCAGGCCGCCCTCCGACTACGATGCTCGACATGCGACCGCTCCTCCTCGTCCTAGCCCTCCTCCCCGCCTTCGCCTGCAGAACGAGCACTCCGTCCGCGGAGGACGGCGCGGGTTGGCGGAGCCTCGGCCTCGCGGACTTCGTCAACGTCAACGGGGACGCAACCACCTGGACCGAGCACGAGGGCGTGATCGTCTGCAGCGGCCGTCCGCTCGGCGGGGCGCGCTCTCTGAAGCGCTACACGAACTTCGAGCTCGCCTTCGAGTGGCGCCACCGCGAGCACGCCGGGAACTCGGGCCTCTTCCTGTGGTGTCCGGAGTCGGCGTTCGACGCGCTCCCGCCCGGCGAACTGCCGCGCAGCGGGATCGAGGTGCAGGTGCTCGACCTCGGCTACGAATCGAACTGGAAGACGGCGCACGGCGCGCCTTCGGACTGGTTCACGAGCCACGGCGACGTGTTCCCCGTCGGCGCCGCGCACATGACCGCGCGCACGCCGAAGATCGACTACGTCGACGAAGCGGGACACGCGTACACGGTCGGGAAGGCGGACAGCCCGCGCAGCTTCCCGTCGCGGCGGCTCGTCCGCGCGGCCGGCGAGTGGAACCACTACGTCGTGCGCGCCGTGGATGGAGCGATCACGCTGTGGGTGAACGGCGAAGAGGTCAACGGCGCCACGAACTGCGCGCCGGCGACGGGCTACCTCGCGCTCGAGTCCGAAGGCGCTCCGGTCGAGTTCCGGAACCTGCGCGTGCGCGAGCTCCCGTGATCGTCCGCGGCCTCGACCGGCGCGTGGAGCGCGAGGCCGGGGGACGAGCTCGACGCCACGATCGTGCTCCTGCGCCCCGTCGAATGCGGCGCCGGCGAACCGGGGACGACGATCTCCGGCCCGACGTTCCGCAGTCGTTCCGCGGCAGCAACGCTCTGAGCACCGGCGGCGAGTGCTCGAGGACGAACTCCCCCGCGCGAGCGTAGACCGAGCGCACGCCCGCACACGGCTTGGGACGGGACGCGGAGTGGAGTTCCCGCGTGCATCCACGGCGGAATCGACGCGGCTCTCGCACGCCTCCGGGAGGCGCCCCAGCTCCGCCGCCGAGGTCTATCCAGGCGATGGAGCGCGCTCCAAGTCACTCAGGTGGCGTTCCGCCGCGCGGCGCAGGAGCGGAGCGATCAGCCGGAGCAGCACGCCGCCCCACCACGTGCGCGGGTAGAGCTCGAAGCTACGCTCCGCGCGGCATCCAGCCGGAGCGGGGACGAAGACCCAGCGCTCGATGAAGTGAGTGGCCAGGAAGCACAGCGGCGCCGTGAACTCGGACAGGCGCAGCACGATGGCGTTCGGGTTCAGCCACTCCGTGATCTCCTCGACGTGGCTCGACCCGTCGCGGTTCGTGACCGCGATCTGCGTCCCCACGACGCCCTCCGTGCGCACACGGAAACGGGCCGCGCGGATGCCCGGCAGCGGACCGTAGCCGCGGAACGCCGGCCAGTTCTCGAGTTGCAGTAGGGCCTCGCCCACCTGCGCCGGTGTGCGCCGCAGCTCGCGCACGACGCGCACGCGGATGGGCGGACGGAGCACGGTGCCGGAGCCGTTCTTCACTTCGTTCCCATCATCGCTTCCGCGCGGCGGTCGGCAACCGCGCGGTCGCGTGACCGCCTCACCGACGTCATTCGCGCCGGACCGTCGAGGCTCCGGTGACCGCGCCGCGGCGTGCGTCCTGCGCCCCGTCGCTCCCGCGCGCGCCGAGCGTGCGGGAGAGCGATGGGGCCGCGGGCCACGAGGCCCGCACTCCGGCCAGGCTCACTGCTGCAGTTCGAAGTCGCCGAGGTCGACGCCGGCCCCGAACACGTTGGCGTAGGCCGGCGACTGCAGCTCGGCGGCGTCCACTCCACGGCCGCCGCGGAGCAACGCGGCGCCCACGAAGTTCGCCTGACGGATCCGCAGGTGATCCGCGCCGTAGCCGAGCAGGATCGCCGACGTGCCGCCGATCGTCGTGCTCCCGCCGTTCACGGCGCCGACGCGCACGTCGTCGTTGCCCGAGCCCGCGTCGACGCGGAGGCTGCCCGCGATCCCGTTGCCGACCGCGAGGTCGAGGCTGCCGAGGTCGACGAGGTCGTCGCCGCCGTTCGAGTCGACGACGAGGTCGCCGCCCACGGAACAACCGTCGATCTTGATCTGATCGGTGCCGAAGCCCGTCCGCACGGCGAGGTCCTGTCCGATCAGGCTGCCGCGCACGACGACGGTGGCCCACGACGCGCCCACGACGAGCGAACCCGTCACGGCGTTCCCCACTCCATTGCCGTCGCTGAGGACGAGCAGGTCGCCGGCGACGCTCGCGGCGCCGCCGTCCACGACGAGGTGGCCTTGGACCTGGTTCTGCGCGACGTAGACGAGGTCGTCGCCGCCGGCGGTCGAGAGGAACGCGCCGCCCGGTAGTTGGGCCTGGCTGAGGAACAGCGCGTCGTCGCCGCCGCCGAGACGCACGACGAGCGCTCCCGTCACGCCGTCGAACGTGACCGCGGGGACACCGTTGATCGTGGTCGCACCGTTGCCGATCACGGTGAGCGTGCCGCCCGTGCCCGTGATGGAGACCGAGTTCGGAGCGTTGCCGCCCCAGACGAGGAGGTTCCCGCCGATCATCGTGCTCTGGATCTGAGCCGAGGAGAGCGGTGCGAGGAGGGAGGCGAGGACACCGCAAGCGAGCGCGCGGAGGAGGGTGGCGGACATGGCGTGGTCCTGTCGGGGAAGGAGCGCGCTCGAGCCCCCTCGGAAAGGAGTTCCGTGGGCCGCATCCAGCGCACTCAACCCTACCCCACGCGCGCGGCCGGGTCGGAACCGTCGGCGCTCGCGCGCTCCGCGCGTCGCGTTTCGCGGACGAGCTGGCTCCGCGCGGGCAGACCGTGGAGCGGGTTCGTCCGGCGGTGCGGCTCGGAGCCCGTGCAGCCGAAGGCTCCGTGCCCCGAGGCCACGGCACAGTCGAGCGCGATCCGACGTGCTTCGTGCCTTTCCAGCGAGCTGCGCGTCCGCGCCTCCGAGGGTGCGAGGACGGCGTGCACGACCGCGCACGAATCGGGACGCGGCTCGACGCGTCGTCGCGGAGCTTCGCTCGGGTACGCGGCAGCGGAAAGAGCTTGCTACCCTGCGCACCATGAAGCCCAGGACCCAGCCGAAGCTGCGCGAGCTCTTCCCCGAGACCAAGCCCTACCGCGAGGGCTTCCTGCGCGTCTCGAAGCTGCACACGATCCACTACGAGGAGTGCGGCAACCCGAAGGGCAAGCCGCTCGTCTTCCTGCACGGCGGACCGGGCGGCGGCATCGATCCGGTCCATCGGCGCTACTTCGACCCGAAGCGTTGGCGCATCGTGCTCTTCGACCAGCGCGGCTGCGGACAGAGCACGCCGTTCTCCGAGCTGCGCGAGAACACGACGTGGGACCTCGTGTCGGACATCGAGACGCTGCGCGAGCACCTCGAGATCGACCGCTGGGTCGTGTTCGGCGGCAGCTGGGGCAGCACGCTCGCGCTCGCGTACGCAGAGACGCACCCGAAGCGCTGCAAGGCGCTCGCGCTGCGCGGCATCTTCCTCCTGCGGAAGAGCGAGCTCGAGTGGTTCTATCAGGAGGGCGCGAGCCACCTCTTCCCCGACGCGTGGGAGGGCTACCTCGCGCCGATCCCGCCGCGCGAGCGCAAGGACCTGATGAAGGCCTACTACGCGCGCCTGACGAGCAAGGACAAGAAGGTGCGCATGCAAGCCGCGCGCGCGTGGTCGATCTGGGAGGGCAGCACGAGCAAGCTCTTCGTCGACCAGGCGCTGGTGAAGAAGTTCGGCGGCGGTCGGTTCGCGGACGCGTTCGCGCGCATCGAGGCGCACTACTTCGTGAACAAGGGCTTCCTGAAGCGCGACGACCAGCTGCTCCGCGACGTGAAGAAGCTCCGGAAGATCCCGGGCGTCATCGTGCAGGGCCGCTACGACGTCGTGTGCCCGATGCGCTCGGCCTGGGACCTCTCCCGCGCGTGGCCCGAGGCGAAGCTGGTGGTCGTGGGCGACGCGGGCCACTCGATGACCGAGCCCGGCATCCGCAGCGCGTTGATCGAGGAGACCGAGCGCTTCGCCCGGTTGTGAGCGGGGGCGCGCTCGGCCGGCCACGGCTGAGCAGCGGGAGCCCAGCTCCCGCCATCGCGGCTTCGGGCCGGGTCGGGGCTGGGCGTGCGCCGCGACCCTCGATACCGTTCGAGGCGTGGCGCGACGAAAGAACCGCGAGCGATCGCCCGCTTGGGCCGAGCTGCCGGCCGAGGAGCTGCTCGACGTGCGTTTGTGCGACCTCGGCCTGCGCATCGAGGGCACCGCGCTCGAAGCGCGCATCGAGCGGCTCCACGCCGAGCTCGCGGCCGCGGGCCTGCGTTTTCGCCCGTACACGTGGCTGTCGACGGATTGGTTCACGCCGGAGGGCTCGACGGGCTTCGCGATCCCGTTCTACCTCGCGCATCCGCGCCTCGTGCGGCTCGAACACGCGCAGATGCTCGAAGCGGAGGGCGGCACGCACGAGTGGTGCATGCGCCTCCTGCGCCACGAAGCGGGGCACGCGTTCGACAACGCCTTCCGTCTGCATCGGCGCGCCGATTGGCGCGCGCTGTTCGGCCGCTACACGGAGCCCTACCGCGCCGACTACGTCGTGAAGCCGGAGAGCCGCGACTACGTGCACCACCTCGGCTACTGGTACGCGCAGAGCCACCCGGCCGAGGACTACGCGGAGAGCTTCGCGGTCTGGTTGACGCCGGCTTCGCGCTGGAGGAGCGCGTACGCGGGCTGGCCGGCGCTGAAGAAGATGGAGGGGCTCGAGCGGATCCTGCTCGAGCTCGGCGGCCGCCGACAACTCGTGTCGAGCCGCGATCGGGAAGGGTCGCTGCCGACGCTGCGTTCCACCCTGCGCGAGCACTACCGCCGCAAGAAGGCGAGCTACGGCCGGCCCGTGCCGTGGACCCACGACGAGCAGCTCCTGCGGCTCTTCGCCGAGCCCGGGGGCCGCGAGCGCCGCGAGCGCGCCGCGAACCTCCTCCGCAAGCACCGCGTCGAGCTGCGCGCTCGCGTGTCGACGCTGACGGGCCACAGCCGGTACGTCGTCGACCAGGCGCTCGCCACGATGATCGCGCGCTGCCGCGAGCTCGACCTCTGCTGCGTGCGGCCGAGCGGAGAGACGCGGCTGCTCGCCGCCATGCTGCTCACGATGATCACCTTCCACCTCTCCCGCGGCCGAACGAGCCGTTTCCGTCGATGAGGAAGCTCCGCGTCCTCGTGTTGATGCACCGCCACCTCGTGCCGCCCGAGTCGAACGAGGGCTTGACCGAGGAGCAGATCGCGCTGTCGCACATGGAGCGCAAGGTGATAGCGACCTTGAAGCAGCTCGGACACGAAGCGCGCGCGCTCGGGCTCGAGGACGAGCTCGGCCCGATCCGGCCGGCGATCGAGGAGTTCAAACCCCATGTCGCGTTCAACATGCTGACGTACTTCCACGACGTCGCGTCGTACGAGGCGCACGTGGTCAGCTACCTCGAGCTGTTGAAGCAGCCCTACACAGGCTGCAACCCGCGCGGGCTCGTGCTCGCGGGCGACAAGGCGCTGTCGAAGAAGATCCTCGCGTACCACAGGATCCCCTGCCCGCAGTTCGCGCTGTTCCCGCAGGGCGGCCGCCGCGCCCGTCTGCCGGCGCGCATGCGCTACCCGGTGATCGTGAAGTCGGTGATCGAGCAGGGCTCGGCCGGCATCGCGCAGGCGTCGGTGGTGAAGGACGACGCGAGCTTGCAGGAGCGCGTCGAGTTCCTGCACCGAACGCTCTCGACCGACGCCGTCGCGGAGCAGTTCATCGACGGGCGCGAGGTGACGATCAGCGTGCTCGGGAACGAGCGCTTGCAGACGTTCCCCGTGTGGGAGCTGTGGTTCGACAAGCTCCCCGAGCGCAACGAAGCGATCGCGACGTCACGCGTGAAGTGGGACGAGGAGTACGCGAAGAAGATCGGCGCGCACACGGGCCGCGCGCGCGAGCTCGACCCCGTCGTGGAGAAGCGGCTCCTGCACATCGCGAAGCGCACGTACAAGGCGCTCGATCTCTCGGGCTACGCGCGCATCGACCTGCGCATGGACGCGGAGGGACGCGCGTACGTCCTCGAGGCGAACCCCAACCCCGACCTGACGCCGGGCGAGGACTTCCCCGAGTCCGCGAAGTCGGTCGGCGTGCCGTACGCGCAGTTGATCCAGCGCGTGCTCAACCTCGGCATCGGCTACAAATCGGCGTGGAAGGTCGAGTAGGCGCGCGGCGAGGCCGGTCCGCGCGCTCGCGCGCGGTCGACCACCGGCCGCGTGGGCACCAGCCGAGGCTCCCCCTCCACGGGCAGACAGACTCGGCCTTCCGCGTTCCCGGCCTCGATCACTTCGCGCCTGCCGCGCCGGCGAGCCAACGGCAGGCCGCCACGACGACGGGATCGTCCGCGGCACCGAACCGGGCCCAGTCGGTCGCGACCACCTCGTCCGGCGGGATGACGGTGTCGTAGCGCGTGCCGTTGCGGTCGGCATCGACGGTCACCGTCAAAACGAGCAACGCGCCGTCGGCGAGCTTGATCGACGTGTTGCCGATGGGCATGCCCCGCGTGCCTTCGCCGAACCGTCGCGTGTGCGCGCGCCCGGCGAACGCGACCACGACCGCTTCGCCGAGATGCGTCGTCAGCGGTCCGGTGAGCACCGCGACGGGCAGTGTGTCGCGCAGTGGATGCGGCTTGTCGACCCTGGCGAGTTCGTAGCCTTCGGACTTGGCGGCACCGAGTTCGGCGTCGTAGCTCATCACCGCGCCACTATGCGCACTGACGAAGGCGCCGAGCTTGCCCGCGCCCGCCAACGGACCGATGCCGGCGAGCATCGGCCACAGCGTGCCGCCGGTGTTGCGCCGGAGGTCGACGATGCAGCCGCGCAGCGTGCCGTCGTCGATCCGTCCGAGCACTTCGTGCACCGCGTCGTCGTAGGTCGCGGCCTTGGGACCGCTGACGACGCCAGGCAGCTCGAGGTAGCCGACGCCGCCGTCGAGTCGACGCCCCGTCGGCGCCAGATACTCGTCGAACGCCGCGAGCCCCACCTTCACGGCGCGCGGCTCCGCGGTGCCGGTTTTCACGCGCAGTTCGAGCGGCCCCGTGCTTCCGTCCTGGCGTTGGCCGCTTCGGAAGAGCCGCATGAACTCGCTGGGCGGGAGCTCCGCCAGCGCGGCCACGCCCTCGACGGCGACGATGCGATCGCCGAGCGCGAGGCCGGCCGCCGCCGCCGGACTGTTCGGCAGGACCAGCGCGACGCCTCCATCGGGCGGGACGACCAGCAGGCCCGTCGCCTCCGCTCCGCGCTTCTTCGAGTAGAGCTTCGCGGCCACGGGATCGAGCAGCAGGGCGTGCTTGTCGCCGAGCGTCCGGAGCATGTCGCGGATCGCGGGATACGTGTCCGCCGTCGTCTTGGCCCCCGCCGCAGCGATCGCCTTCTGAGCCGTCTTTCTCAGCGCCTCCCAGTCGCCGGTGTAGACGCGCGAGCTCTTCTCGATGTGCTCGAGAGCGGCCTGCAGGTAGCCGGCGGCCTCGACCGACGCCTGAGGAGCGTTCGTCTGAGCCTGGGCCAAGCTCCCGAGGAGGAGCACGAAACCGACGCTGAGGTGGGTACGCATGGTTCGGATTCCGCCTCGATCGTGCGCACACGTGCGCCGGGCCGCAAGCGCCAGTGCGACGACATCATTCGATACCAAAACTCGCCCGGGCCAAGGCGGAGGGACCGCGCCCCCACGGAACGTCCGTGCACGGCGGGTCCATCCCGTCCCCTCCACCGCATTTGCAGCGCGCTCGCTCACGCCCGCGCCGCCGCGGTCCTCAGTTGCCAACCGTGTCGCCGTTGAGCGACGTGATCAGCAGGTCGCCGTTCGCCTGCTCGCCGATCTCGAACGGCAACTCGACCGCGTACTGCGGCGTCGTGGTCCGCTCGACGAGCACGGCGAGCAGCGCCGGATCGTTCAGGATCACCGCCGAGGAGGTCGAGGTCTGGCCGTCGATGCGGAACCAACCCATCTCGTCGCCCGGGAAGCCGACCGGCTCGTTGACGTCGTGGTTCGTGCTCTGCAGGAACGCGTCCGTGAACGCGCCGCTGATCGACGAGAGCGGCCGCTTGTCCCAGCACGAGAAGGAGTGCTGGGCCGAGAACAAGCCCGTATTGTCGTTCCAGATCAGGAAGTTGACGACGGCGGTGAAGCCCGTCCCGCCCGTGAGGTTCAAGAGGATCAGGTCCGACTCGCGGCCGTTCGCGGAGCCGATGAAGCGCGGGAAGATCAGCTCGTCGGGAGCGCGGTCGTACTCGATGCCGTTCAGGTCGCGCAGGCCGTCGAGGTCGACGTCCGTGTTGGTCAAGCCCGGTCCCGCGCGGAACGCGAACGCGTCGATGCCGTAGGCGTAACCGTTGAAGCCGTTGAGGCGCAGGCTGGATCCGACGAGGTGGTCGTGAGGGATCGGCGTGCCACCGAGGCCGACGGCGAACACGTAGGCGTACCCACGCTGCTGACCACTGGGATTGTCGAGGGCCGAGAGCCCGGAGAACGTGTCGCCCGGGAGCAAGGTGCGTGTGCGGTTCGCCACGAAGCACGTCGAGCCCGACACATAGGTGTAGACCACGTTCACGGACGAGCCCGTCGACTTCGTGTTCGTCACGGTCAGCATCGTCAGCGACCCGGCGAGGTCGTCGAACTCGGGGAACACGAGCAAGCTCCCGGGCCGATGGTAGTTCGCGGACGAACGATCGCAGTCGTCGGGGTACCCGTCGCCGTCGGAGTCCGGCTCGGCCGAGTCGGGCGTGCCGTCGTTGTCGCAGTCGGCGGGCGGCGTGTAGACGTACGTGACGCGCACTTCCGCGTCGACCTGCACGCGCGGGTTGAGCTGCAGCGGCGCGCCGCTGGCGACGTTCGATGTGTTCGTCGCGTCGAGCGTGAGGGTCACCGACCCGGAGCCGACATACAACGACTCCGTCGGCGTCGACTGGTTCGTCGCCTGCGCGACGAGGTTCGCGACCAAGCCGCCCGACGGCCCGGCGAAGTCGATCACGCCGTCGAAGGCCTGCGTCTGCGCCGCGACCGGGAGCGCGGCGATGGTCGAGACGTTGTTGCCGCCGCCGGTCAGCGTGAGCGTGCCCTGCAGGCTGATCACGCTCGTCGCCGGGCTCGCGGCCGTGTTCTCGTAGCCAACCCGCCCGCGAACCACGTTGCGCAGCTCGACGCGCACGTCGTCGAGCGTGCCCAGCGACGGGGAGAAGCGCGGGATCGACACGTTCTGCGACCACGGCGAGGTCGCGAGCGGCACGGTCGCCGTGTGGGTCAGTTCGCCGGCCCGCGCGAGCGGAGCGAGCACGAACGCGATGAGCAACGACGAGCACAGGAGAGTTCGCATGGTGAGGTTCGCCCCTCGCAGGGCGTGAGTCGGAAGGAGCGGGTGAAGCGCACGCGATCCGAGACCGCACGCCCGGTCAGCGCCTCTGGACCTGGGACATCCAAAGCGCCGACCGCGGGGCATCCTACAGCCACGGCGTTCTTCTCGGGCAGTCGGCGCCCGCGGAGCGTGGTGCCGCCCGTGGTTCGTAGCCACGGGATGGCCCTGAGGCTCGAAGCCTCGAGCTCTCCCCGAGTCCGCTCGGCGGCCCTCCACGGGGTCGAGCTCGCGGCTCGGTAGGGAGCGCGGCGCCCCGTGGCCCGTCGAGGGCTCCCCCCTCGGCCTGCGGAGGAGCTGGTCGCATCGCTCCGCCGCGGGCGCTTCGACTCCGAGCGTCGTGCGGTGGAGCTCGTTCCTCGACGCGCTCAGCGAGTCGTGGCGTCGGAGCGATGCGCGCGCTCGCGCAACGACAGAACGGTCAGGAGGACGAAGGGCGCGGCGAAGGCGATGACGCGAACCGCCTGCTCGAGCGCGAAGCCGAACGGCGAAGCGAACGCGGACGGATCGTCCCCGAACCGGCCGACGGACAGGTAGCGGGCGCTCACGATCCTGCCCAGCGGCGTGATCAGCGTGCCGGCGAGCAGAGCGCCGCCCCCGAGCGCGACGGTGCGGGCCGTGGAGAAGGACCCGTGCAGCGCGCCTCGGGCAACGCGGTCCAGCGCGGACCGCGCAGCGCCGGAGCGAGCCGCGAAAAACAACGCCAGCGCTCCGCCGAGCATCGTCAGCGCGAAGAGCACCGAGCTCAGCCGGGGATGGGTTTGCGCCGTGATCGCGGAGACGATCACGCTCGCCGTGAGAAGCACCTGCGACGCCAGGTGGATCCCCACGAAGCCGGCCAGCATCCAGATCCAGCGGCGTCGAACGGCAGCGCTCGGATCGGCGCGCTCGAACTCCGTCGCCAGCGCGCGTGTGTCGCCGAGGCGGCGCGCGGCGAGTGCGAAGCGCTCGTCTGGCGTGAGCGCGTCTTTCAGGCTGGACTCGGCGCTCAATTGATCGAACGAGACGCGCAGGTGGTCCTCGAGTTCGTCGAGTGCCTCGGGCCGCAGGCCGTCGCGACTTGCCAGTGCCTGCTTCCATGCCGCCACGCTGACTTCGAGATCGAACATCGTCACCCCCAGACCGCCTTCAAGGTCGCGTCCACGGCCTCCCAGTCCGAGCGCTCACTCTCGAGTGCGCGCGAACCCTGGTGGCTGAGTCGGTAGTACTTGCGCCGGCGGCCACCTTCGCTCGTGGCCCAGCGCGCCTGGATCAGCTTCTGCGCTTCGAGCCGGTGCAGAACCGGGTAGAGCATGCCTTCGGTCCAGTCGAGGCGCCCGCCCGAGAGTTCGCGTACCTCCTGCAGGATCGCGTAGCCGTAACTCTCGCCGCGCGCGAGGATCGCGAGCACCAGCGGCTTGCTCGACGCAGCGACGAGTTCCTTCGAGACCGGCTCGGGCATGCTTGGATTCTATACCTAGCGCCGCTATGTGTCAACGCTCGAATCAGGCCCGCGAGCGGTTCGAAGGCTAGCGCGGGGCGCGCATGACGGCCGGTGGATGCGAGCGGTGGAGAAGCGAGACGTCGAAGCCGATGCACACGGTTTGGGGCCCCTCGCGGACCCGTGGAGGCGGAGTAGGATGCTCCCCGGACGCGATCGACACGCCCGATCGTCCCGGAGACCATGCTTCACTCCTACCTACGAATCCAGCGCGCGGCGCGAGCCGTGCTCGTCCTCGCCGTCCTCATCGCCGCGCGCATTTCCACCTCCGCCGCGCAGACGTGCCCACCCGCATGGACGCCGACCTTTGGCCCGCCACCGGGCATCGACGGAATCGTGCTCGCACTCGCCGAGTTCGATTCCGGCTCCGGGCCGGCGCTCTATGCGGGCGGACAGATCTCGAGCGCGGGCGGGAGTCCGGCCAGCAACATCGCGCGATGGGATGGCGCTCAATGGTCGGCGCTCGGGACCGGCACGGACGGCAACGTTCACGCGCTCGTCCGTTTCGACGACGGCACCGGGCCCGCTCTCTACGCTGCCGGCGATTTCACGCTCGCGGGTGGCAACCCGGCCAACTTCGTCGCGCGCTGGAATGGCACGAGCTGGTCCGCTGTCGGCAGCGGCATGGACGCCCAAGTGAACGCGCTCGTGGTGTACGACGATGGGACGGGACCGGCCCTGTTCGCCGGCGGGTACTTCCACTGGGCGGGTGGTGCGCCGGCGCTGCGCATCGCGAAGTGGAACGGGACGAATTGGTCCGAGCCCGGCGGCGGCATCGACCACCCGCTGAATTCGGTCGGCGTGCACGCGCTCACCGTGTTCGATGCCGGCGCGGGCCCCGAACTCATCGCGGGCGGGACGTTCTTCACGGCCGGACCCTCCGTGACGACGCGCATCGCTCGCTGGAACGGCACGAGCTGGCGGTCGCTCGGTGGCGGCCTGAGCGGGACCGGCGCAAGCGCGAGAGTCCTCGCGCTCTCCGTGTACGACGACGGCACGGGCGACACGCTCTTTGCCGGCGGCACGTTCACGCTGGCGGACGGCTCGCCCGCCTCGCGCATCGCGAAGTGGAACGGGACGAGCTGGTCGCCGCTCGGCAGCGGACTGGATGGAGAGGTCGACTCCCTCGGCGTGTACGACGACGGTGGCGGGGAGCGGCTGTACGTCGGGGGGGTATTCTCGACGGCCGGCGGAATGAGTGCCGGGCAACTCGCGCGGTGGAACGGCTCGACCTGGTCGGGCACCGGTCTCGAACCCTTCGGCCCCGTGCTCGCGATGACGGAGTTCGACGACGGGAGTGGGCCCGCGCTGTACTTCGGTCTGAATTCAACGGCCGTGGGTTCCGTCGCGAAGTGGGACGGTACGGAGCTCACGACGCTCGGCGCGGGGATGACGGGAACGGTGACGGCCCTCGCCGTCCACGACGACGGGGGCGGGCCCGCGCTGATCGCGGGCGGCTACTTCTATTGCGCCGGCGGCACGATCCGGAACCACATCGCGCTCTGGAATGGCACGAGGCTCTTTCCGCTCGGCGGCGGGGTGACCCAGCCGGCCTCCGTGTTCGTCGGCGTGCTCGGCGTGTACGACGCGGGCGCTGGTGACGAGCTGATTGC
The DNA here is from genome assembly GCA_016714045.1 of Planctomycetota bacterium. Lineage (GTDB taxonomy): Bacteria > Planctomycetota > UBA1135 > UBA1135 > JADJNY01. The sequence goes on from JADJNY010000013.1 coordinate 49,510, forward strand.
GTCGGGGAGCATCACGCTCGCCGGCGGCGTCCCCGTGAACAGCATCGCGAAGTGGAACGGGACGAGCTGGAGCGCGCTCGGCGCAGGGCTTGGCGACGGCGCGAAAGCGCTCCTCGCCTTCGACGACGGGTCGGGAAACGCGCTCTATGCCGGCGGCCACTTCACGACCGCGGGGGGAGCTCCCGCGTCGCGGATCGCACGCTGGAACGGGACGAGCTGGTCGGCCGTCGGCGGCGGCATGAGCGGGGACGTCGATTCCTTCGCGGTGTTCGACGACGGAACCGGACCCGCGCTCTACGCCGGCGGCAACTTCGCGACCGCAGGAGGCGTCACCGTGAACCGCATCGCGCGCTGGAACGGATCGAGCTGGGCAGCGCTCGGGCTCGGCATGAATACCCTCGTGAGCGAGCTCGTGGCCTTCGATGACGGCAACGGGGCCGCGCTCTACGCCTTCGGGCAGTTCACGCAGGCGGGCGGTGCGCCGGCGAACCGTGCAGCGCGCTGGAACGGGACGAGCTGGTCGGCGCTCGGTAGCGGGCTCGACTCCTTCGTGAACGCCGCGACAGTCTTCGACGACGGGACGGGGCCCGCGATCTTCGTCGGAGGGTCATTCACGACCGCGGGCGGCGTGCCCGCGAACCGCCTCGCGAAGTGGAACGGGACGAGCTGGTCGAACGTCGGCGCGGGAGTGGACGCCCCGGTGTTCGCGCTCGCGACGTTCGACGACGGCGGAGGTCCCGCGCTCTTTGCCGGCGGGATGTTCACTCGAGCGTACGACTCGGGCGATGCGTACCTCGCGCGCTTCGGCTGTGCGGACTTGTCCGCGGGCGCGCCGGCGTGCCCTGGCGACGGTTCGCTCGCGACGGCTTGTCCCTGCGGCAACTCCGGAGCAAGCGGACGCGGTTGCGCGAACTCGCTCGAGCCCGCGGGAGCGCAGCTCACGGCCGGCGGCAGCACGCGCGCGGATTCGGTCGTGCTCTTCGCGTCGGGCATGCCGGCTTCGACGAGCGCGATCTACCTGAAGGGCGATCAGGAGCTCACTTCCGGCGTGGTGTTCGGCGACGGCGTTCGCTGCGTCTCCGGCGCGCTCGTCCGACTGCGCACGCGGCCAAGCGTCGCGGGCGCATCGCGCTTCCCCGACTCCACGGACACCGTGACGCTGTCCGCGCGCGGCGGCACACCGCCATCGAGCGGGCTCACGGCGCACTACCAGACGTACTACCGCAACGCTGCCGCCGCGTTCTGTCCGCCGGCGACGTTCAACGTCACGAACGCGTACCGCATCACGTGGTGACCACGAGTCGTCGCCGCTCGGTTTCGTGATCGAGCGCTGGAACGGTGGACGCGGCAGCGCGCGATGACGCCGCGGATGGGCAGGCTGCTGGGGCGAAGGCTCGCATTGCGCGTGCGACCGCGTCGACGCGGAAGAGACGTGGAACCCTTTCCCGTCTCGCTCGCGCCGCAGCCGTGCCCGAAGCGACTGTGGTTCCGCTCACCCCCTGCGCGTCTCCGTTCCATCGGACCGCCGGCGCAAGACGTGAATGGTGAACGCGTCCGTCCCGTGCACGTGCGGCAGAAGGCGCAGCACCGTGCTCGAGCGATCGGGAGCGAGCGCGAAGAGCTCCGCGGGCAACCACGCGCTCATCGGGAGCGCCTCGAGTCCTTCTTCCGCGCACAGCCGCTCGACGACCGCTTCGTTCTCTTCGCGGAGCGGCGTGCACGTGGCGTAAATCAAGCGTCCGTCGGGCCGCAGCCAGGCGAGCGCGCCGCGCGCGATCTCGAGTTGCTGTTCGGGCAGTCGGCGCAGCACGCCAAGATCGACCCGGCGCGCGAGGTCGGGCTTGCGACCGAGGACGCCGAGTCCGCTGCACGGCGCGTCGACGAGCACGCGCGCGGCGTGGCCCGCGAGCGGACGCAGCGGCGCGGGGAGCTCGCTCCCTGCACGCGGCGTCTCGTGCACGAGCAGGTTGAAGGCTTGCGCACGCGCCGCGCGCGCGCGCAACTCGCGCAGCCGCGGACGATTCACGTCCAGCGCCACGACGCGGCCCTTCTTGCCGAGCCGCGCGCACAACGCGAGCGTCTTCCCGCCCGCTCCCGCGCACACGTCCACGGTGGGCGCCTTTGCGAGCGGATCGACGACGAACGCCACGAGCTGGCTCGCCTCGTCTTGGACCTCGAAGAGCCCTTCCTCCTGCGCGCGCGTGCGCGGGAGCGGCCCGTCGCCGACGACGTGCAGCGCCCAGGGGCTCATCGTGCCCGGTCGCGTCGCGACGCCTTCGCTCTTCAACCGCTCCGCGAGCTCCTCGCGCGTCGTGCGCGCCACGTTCACGCGCAGACACAGTCCGGCGCGGCGCCAGCTCGCGTCGAGGAAGGCCTGGGCTTCATCTCCGAGCGTGCGATGCAGCGCCGCGGCCACGGCGTCCGACACGGAGCCCCTCTGCGCGAGCCGCAGCACCGGATCCGCGCGCGAGAGGAGCTCGGCCTCGCGCGCACGCAGCGCCGCAGCGTCGAACGGGAGTCGCCGTCCCCCCCCGCTCTGGGGAGCGCGCTCGTCGAGCGCGTCCAACGCCGCGAGCCGCGCGCTAGCGGAGGCGAGGCCGGGCTGCACGCGCTCGAGCCGCGCCTCGCCCGCGAGAAGCCGCCGCAGCTCGCCGATCAGTCGCTCGCGGCCAGATCCCTCGACTCCGGCGGCGACGCAGGCTTCGGAGAGCGTCGCCCCGTCCTGAACGGCGCGCCAGGCGCTTTCGAGCGCGTCGTCGATCACGGTTTGGACTCCTCGAGCATCCTGCGATTGTGGCGACGGGGAAGCGCGAGATCCATGGCGCGGATTGCGCCCTTCGGCACGCGTTTGCGGAGACCATCGCGCAGTCGCGTCCTTCGGCACCTGCGTGCCGAAGAACGGCCTCGGCCGGCGCCGAGTCCGCGTGCGCGAGCGCCGTGACGCGCGCTCGTTCGAGGAACCCGGCCGTGCGCCGCTCAGGCCCAGAGCACGCTGCGATCGATCTCCGCGATCGACGCACGGCCCGTGAGCGCCATCGCGAGCTCGAGCTCGCGCCGCAGGATCGCGAGCATCTGCTGCACGCCCTCCGCGCCCGCGGACGACAGGCCGTAGAAGATCGGCCGGCCGACCAGCACGGCGTTCGCGCCGAAGGCCAGCGCCTTGAGCACGTCCGTCCCGCGCCGCACTCCGCCGTCGACCAGCACGACCATCCGGCCGCCGACCTTGTCGGTGATGCGCGGAAGCGCGTCGATGCTCGCCGGCACGGTGTCGAGATTGCGCGCGCCGTGGTTCGAGACCAGGACGCCCGCGAGTCCCTGCTTCGCCGCGAGCTCGGCGTCGTCCGCGTTGAGCACGCCCTTCAAGAGCACCGGCAGCTTCGTGAGCGACTGCAGCCACTCGATGTCTTTCCACGTCAGCCGCTCGGGCAGGATGCTCATGAACGCGTCCTTCTCGGTGTCGAGCTTCTTCCCGCCCGGGCTCGGGAGCCCGCGCAGGTTGGCCATCTCGACCCCGGGCAGCAGGCGAAACTTCGCGCGCTCCTGGCGATTGCGCGCGCCGCCCACGGGCGTGTCGACCGTGACGACGAGCGCCTTGTAGCCGGCCTTCTCGGCGCGCTGGACGAGCTCCGCGGTGAACCCGCGGTCCTTCTGCACGTAGAGCTGGAACCACAGGGGGCCGCTGGACGCGCGCGCCACGTCCTCGAGCGTCACGCTGGACATCGTGCTGAGCGTCATCGCGGCTTGGGCCGCGCCCGCTCCGCGCACGGTGGCGAGCTCGCCGTCGGAGTGAACGAGCTTGTGCAGCGCCGTCGGCGCGAGCAGGACCGGGAACGCGAGGTCGAGCCCGAGCAGCTTCACGCGCGTGTCGACGCGGCTCACGTCGCGCAGCACACGCGGGTCGAGCCGGATGCGGTCGTAGGCCTCGCGGTTCCAGCGCAAAGAGATCTCGTCCGCCGCGGCGCCCTCGATGAACTCGCGCGCCATCGGCGGCATGCGGCGCAGCGCGATCGCATGCAGGTCGGAGACGCTGACCGCATCGGCGAAGGCGGGATCGGCGAGCGGCCCCGCGAACGGATCGGGGGCCGACTCCGGCGCCGGGGCGCCGCCGACGGAAGCACAGCGCGTGAAGAGCGAGGCGCTGGCGAGCGCGCCTGCGCTGAGGAGGAGACGACGGCGGGTGGACGGCATGACGTGGGGCTTCGCGACTGGACGAGGGAAGCGAATGGCGAGCGCGGCTTGCTTCGAATGGAGCTTCACACCCCGCTCAGAGTGCTTGCCCGGGGATCAGCCGGACGAGCGGAGGATGCGGCAGAAGGTACTCGGTGCGACGCTCCTTTCCACGAGCAGGAAAGGGCCCTCCGTGGGCTCGCGACGCCGCGCCTCGTGAAGACACGAGACGTCGTGCATCTCGACGGGGATTCGAAGTCCTCGGAGCCTCGCTTCCCCGCCCGGAGGGCTCTCGTGGAATCTTTGCACTCTCTTCGAGGAAGGACTGGGACAGGGAAGCCCTTCCCCAGACGCCTTCCCAACCTGACGGTTTCACTCGAATCGCAGGCTACTCCCCTTGTCACGCAACCCTGTGTCCACTGAAACGGGGGAAGATCAGCTTCGCGTCAGACCATGACGATCCTCCGTCCGCAGGCTTTGCTTGACGCAATCACGGCACCCAGGTCACGATCACGCCATTCGTGCGATTCGAGGTCGCGGGTGGACAGAACGCAGCCGCCGCGTTGCGGTAGAAGCACTGATAGTAGCGCACGCCGCCGGCGGGCGGGATTGCACCGCGGACGCTGATCAGCGGATCGCCGAGCTGCGGGAAAGAACTCGCGTTGCTCGCCGTTGTCTTCGTTCCTAGACGAATGATCGGGCCGCCGACGCAACCCAGACCGTCGTCGATGATCGTCGGCGGCAACTGCGACCCGCCTTGGAAGAAGGTCACGAACGAACCGGTCATGCTGCTCGCGCTTAGCACGAGCGTGTCCGCCGCGACGCTGGTCGTCCCAGCACCACTGAGCAGTGCGCCGTTGGCGAAGCTGGAGTTCGCGCACCCGCGACCGGTACCGCCGTTGTTCGCACACGGGCAAGGCGCAAGCGTGCCGTCGCCGACGCAGAATCCGTATGGCTGCGGGGCACCGGCCGTGCGCAGGTCGGTCTCGTTCCAGCCTGCCGTCGGGACCTGGAACCAGGGCCCGTGCCGTTGGAACGGAGTCCTCGTTTGGTCGTACTTAGCGCGCACGCGCCAGTGATAAGGCGTGCCAGGCGTGAGCCCACTGACCAGTCGATTGAAGTTGACCTGACCGTCGGCCCCAGTGTCGGTATTGCTGCCCGTCGCCGTGTTCAGTCCATCGAAGGCCACATCGCGGGCTTGACCTCGTGCTCCATCTGCAATCGCGTGCGGCCGAATGCAGACAACATGGTCGCACGGATGCGGAAGCTCGTTTGGCTGTCTGAACGTCCAAGCGGCGCGATCGACGTCACACCGTCCGTGCGCTGCTGACGCGGCAGTGTCGCTCGAGCGCGACCCTCATTGCCGAGGAAGGTGAAGGCCGCACCTCCGTTGCCAACTCCCAAGTCGGAATTCCAAGCTCCAACGATCACGTCGCCAAACCCATCACCGTCGACGTCGCCGGCGGATGCAACTGAGGCGCCGAACTGGGATGCCGGATTGTCACTTCCCACCACCCAGTCAACGCCGGTCGAGGGACCGGTCGCAGAACCGAAGTAAACGCTAGCACGGCCCTCGTTCACGAAGTCGTCGTCGAAACCGGGCGCGCCCACGACTACGTCGCTGTATCCATCACCATTGACGTCGCCAGCGGTCGCCACGCTCGAGCCAACATTGGCATCGACTTGGTCCCCTTCAACTATCCAGGCCGGACTGGCATCGAGTCCAGCCACAGACCCCAGGTAGACGAGGGCACGTCCTTCGTTGACTTGACCATTGTCGTAAAATCGGGCTCCCACGATCACGTCAGCGAAGCCATCGCCATTGACGTCCCCGGCCGCACTGCACGCGCTGCCGAAATCAGCGTCCGTCTGATTGCCTTCCGCACTCCACGCGGGAGTCGTGCCAAGGCCGATTGACGACCCGTGGTAGGCGAACACACGTCCTTCGTTTGTCTCGCCGTTGTCGTAGGAATTGGAAGCAACGATCACATCGCTGTAGCCATCCCGGTTGACGTCACCGGCACCGGCGACCGCAGAACCGAAGAATGCCCCCCCCTGGCCTCCCAATAGCCCCCCGGACGCTGTGCTAGACAGCCCACTCCCCGAGCCTAAGAGCCCCTCCGCCAGCCCTCCCCCGAAGACCGCCACATTGTTACCCGGGGATCCGACGATGACGTCGCCATATCCGTCGCCATTGACGTCGCCTGCGCTTGCAACGGACGAGCCGCACCTCGCCGACGAACTAATTCCTTCAGTTGTCCAGGCGGGAACGCCTGCGAGTCCTGTCGCAGAACCCCAATACACGAAGGCAACGCCCTCGAGGATGCTTGGAGAGGCCATGTCAGGCGCTCCAATGATCACGTCACCGAATCCATCACCATTGACGTCGCCGGCGGAAGCGACGGACGCACCGAATCTGGCGGGTGACTGCCCGCCTTCCATCGACCATGAAGCGGTCGCGAAGAGACCAGCGGCGGATCCCAGGTAAAGGTAGGCTCGCCCTTCGTCCATCTGACCATTGTCGTAATCAGGCGACCCCACGATCACATCGCCATATCCATCGCCATTGACGTCCCCTGCAGACGCAACAGACATGCCGAAGTCGGAAGCAGCATGAGCACCGACCGCTGCCCATGCCGCCGTGTCAGCGAGCCCCCCCGCCGCCCCGTGGTACACGAACCCGCCCCCCTCATCGGCGTGCCCATTGTCGAATTGAGGCGCACCCACGATCACATCGCTGTACCCGTCGCCATCGACATCCCCAGCTGTCCCGACGGAACTACCGAAACGCGCCCCAGATTGATCGGGCTCTCCGGTCCAGGATGCACTCGCTTCCGTGCCGACCGCCGATCCCAGGTACACACGCGCACGCCCCTCGTCGGCCTGGCCACCGTCGTACGCCGGTGCGCCCACGATCACATCGCCGAATCCGTCGCCGTTGACGTCGCCCGCCGTCGCCACGGACTGCGCGAAGTTCGCTCCGACTTGATCTGACTCCGCCGTCCACAGCGCACTCGCGGCGAGCCCAGTTGCCGAGCCCATGTGCACGAACGCCCGGCCTTCGTCGAGTTGCCCGTTGTCGTAGCCAGGGGCACCGAGGACCACATCGCTGTATCCGTCGCCGTTCACGTCCCCAGCTGCTGCCACGGAGTATCCGAGCAGCGCACCTGCTTGGTTGCTTTCACTGAACCAGTTGGCGCTAGTCGCGAGACCCAGCGACGAGCCGAGGTATGCGAACGCGCGGCCCTCGTCGACTTCTCCGTTGTCGTAGGCAGGAGCTCCGACGAGCACGTCACCGAACCCATCTCCGTTCACGTCACCCGCAAGTGCGACGACGTACCCGAACGACGCTCCAGCTTGATCGATCTCCGCGGTCCACGATGCACTCGCGGCCGGTCCGCTTGCGGAACCCAGGTACACGAACGCGCGGCCTTCGTTGGTCTGTCCGTTGTCGTAGCCCTGTGCACCTACGATCACGTCGCTGAACCCGTCGCCGTTGACGTCGCCCGCGCACGCGACCGAGGTCCCGAAGGCCGCGTTGGCCTGATCGCTCTCGGCCGTCCAGACGGCGCTGGCCGCGAGCCCGCTCGCCGAACCCAGATAGACGAACCCGCGGCCTTCGTTCGAATGGCCGTTGTCGAAGAGAAACGCGCCGACGATCACGTCGCTGTAGCCGTCACCGTTCACGTCGCCAGCGGTCGCGGCAGAGCTGCCGAAGGCTGCGTCCGCTTGATCGCTCTCCGCCGTCCATGCCGCACTCGCGGACAGGCCGCTCATGGAGCCGTGATAAACGAATACGCGGCCTTCGTTGGTCTGTCCGTTGTCGTAGTCCGGTGCTCCAACGATCACGTCACCGTACCCATCGCCGTTGACATCGCCAGCGGTCGCGACACAGCCCCCGAAGCGCGCCACCGCCTGATTGCTCTCCGCCGTCCACGCAGGCCCCGTGAGCAACGGATCGACGAACAACGGGTAGGCCGCTCCCGCATCGTCCACGCGGATTCGCAGCCCCCACGGTCGCGGCTCCAGCCGCGCGTCGAGCTCGCGGCCCGCGGCATCGAACACGACGAGATCGCGATAGCGCGCGCGGACGACGTCCGACTCGTCCAGCAGTAGGGCGGAGCGCGCGCCGCTCTCGACCTGGAGCACGAGTTCGCTGCAGAAGTCGAGATCGATGCACAGCGGCCCCTCGCCATTCACCGACGTCGGAATCGTCCAGCCCTGCTCGAGACCCTCGGCACGGTTCTCGAGCCACTCCTGCAGCAGCCCGTGATCCAGCACGGTTCGGTGCGCTTCGACGGTGATCGAAGGAACTTCGAGCGCGTGCAGTGTTCCCTCTCGCCCAAACCCCGTCGTGCGCAGCGCGACCTTCCACGCCGCACCGAGGCCCGAGGCGTCGACGCACCGCGGAAACACCTCGAGGCCAGAGCTCGAGACGCGGCTGCGCAATTCGTGCGGGCGATTCGGCGCCGACCACACGCCGGGCTCGTCCGCGAGCTCGCGGAACGTGAACTCGCTGAGCAGGATCTCGGCGTTGATCTCCGAGTACCAACTGGAGGCTTGGATGTCGCCGTTGTTCTCGCCTGGAAAGCTCGACTGAGCCTCGACAGAAACACCCAGAGCAACCAACAGTACGGGGACGGAAGCGAAGGCGCGCATGGTGCGAGCTCCGTGGGGGCCGAATCGACCAGATGACGGGATCGCTCGTGATCCGCGGAGGTCACCGGCGGTGGCAGATCGTATTCTCGACCCGATCTTCCCGATAGCGACAAATCCGTCGGGCTTGGGGACTCCAAGCGCCCCCCCCAGGTTGCAGCTGCGCCCGGCGCTCCGCTTAGCCCACCCGAACTGTCGCGAAGGGACCGCTGGCGTGCCCCCGGCGGAGAAGGATCGCCCCTGGGCTCGGGGCCACAGTCGCTCGCGCTGGTCGGTCGGGGGGGACACGGCCCGTTCAGCGCAGAGGCTCTCCCCACCTGCACATCAAAGGGCACGGACTTGAGACGCGAGCGACCTTCGTTCGCTACCAGCGCGAGTTCGGGCTCGCGCAGCGCTCCGGGGATATGACATGTGCAACCGGGCACATGGGTAACACTCATGACCGGGCACATGGGTGACACTTCTTCGGGGGTCCGAGGGGCGGAGCCCCCTGCCCGCGATTGGCCTAAGCATCGTCAGCCTGACGTGCCGGGCGGACGACGAGCTCGCAGGCGCGCGCTCCAGGGCGTGAGCGATCGGGAAGCCTGGGCCGAGGCCCACGTGAGCGAGCGCTGCTCGCGCGGGAGAAACGCACCGGTCGGTGCGTTCGCGAGGGTGAAGGAGGGCGTGCTGGCGCTCGAGGCCTGCGTGCCCTCGCTCGACGGTCGCGAGACGATCGAAGAGCGAATCCGCGGAGCGATCGGGTTCGCCGCGGAGCTCGGCGCTGGTTCGCCGCGACCTCGCCGCCGAGCTCGCAGATCGCCTCGCCGCGCGCGGAGCGAAGCGGCGGATCGACGCGGCGCGCACGAGTCGCTGAAATGCGAGCGGCCGCGGAGGGCACCGCGGCCGACGCGAACATCACGCACAGCCCCTACCGGGCCGCGTCATCACCAGGTGATCGTCATCCCGTTCGTCACGTTGTACGTCTCCGGCGGACAGAACAGCGCCGCGGAGTTCCGGTAGTACGTCTGGTAGTTGCGCACGACGCCGCTTCCCACCACGACCCCGCCGCGCTGCGAGAGCGTGATGGTCTCGACCGAATCGGGGAACGAGCTCGCGCCGCCGACATTGGATTTCGTGCGCAGACGCAGGAGCGTGCCGCCCGTGCACCGAACGCCGTCGCCGAACACGGCATCGTCCGTCCCCGTGCCCTGGAGATAGATGCACGACACCGTGGCGGGCATGCCCGAGCCGAGCAGAACGACGTCGTCGGTCACGGTCGCACCGCTCGTCGCGAGATTCGCACCGTTCGCGTTGGCCGAGTTCGCGCAGCCGTTGCCGGCCGTACCGTCGTTGCTGCACGGGCACGGCGTCGTGTGGTCGGTCAGCATCCCGTCGCCGAAGCAGAACGCCATCGGCGGCGAGCTGCAGTTGTAGCGGAGCCTGCCGTTCCACATCCGGGGTGTGAACGGCGTGCCCAACCAGGGCACGTTGAGCGCCGCGCCGGCCGTGAGGGTGAGGTCGGAGTTCGAGAACACCGGCGGCGGGGGTACCGTGGCCGTGCCGGTGTAGCGTTGGATCCCGCCGAAAATCACGAGCGCGACGCCGTATGCGCCCGGAGGGAGGGAGACATCCGGGAAATCGACGAGGGACGGCTGATCGATCCCGGTCGCCCTGCCGACGCCCGACGCGAGGAGCGTCCAAGCCGCCAAGTTGGTCTCGGAGCCCGCATAGGTCCCCGGCTTCACGTAGACGTCCATGGAGAAGGGGACGCCGATGGGGAGGCTCGTGTTCGTTTCGAGCTGCGCGAGGTCGATCCCCGACGGATGGACGACCTGGAGGTCGAAGAACACCTGCCCGCCGATGTCGCCACCATTGTCCGACGCGAAGATCGTCGTGAGTTCCAGGCCAGAGCAGACCATCGGGCCAGGACCGGTGTCGGTGAAGGTGCGCGACGCAGACCAGGGCCCCACGCCGCCCGAGTTCACGCCGCGAACCCGCCAGGTGTGCACGCCCGGCGTCGACGCGAAGAGGTAGCCGGTCGTCGCGGCCGGAAAGACAGCGGCGTCGACCTCGACCTCGTAGCTCGCCGCGCAGGTACTCGAGATCCAGGCCAACGCCACGTTCGGCCCGAACACGTTGAGACCATTGGCGGGTGACACGAGGTTCGGCGCGACGGTCGGAGGTACCGAAATCACGGGCGTCCCGAAGCAGAGCTCCCAACTCGCGAGGGACCCGACATCCAGGTCCGCCCAGTCGTAGAGGGTGAGCGTCCACGTGCCCGTCGCCGCCGGAAGCGTGTCGATCCGCGTGTTGTCGATCCCCACCGTGCCCGAGATCCAGGTCCCGAAGCGCTGGACGTACGTGCCCGCCGGAAGAACCGCTGTGCAGGACGACGGCCACGAGAGCCCGCTCGTGCACACCGGGACGATCGTGTAGGTCCCGCCCGAGAAGTCGCAACTCCCCGGGGGACGGTGAAGCAGGTTGTGCATGCCGCCCAGAGGATCCGTCAGGACGATCTGGAGATTGCTGATGTTCGTGTGCGCCAGTCCGTGGAGCTTCACCTCCGTCACGACGCTCGCACCGGCAGGGATCGTCGACACGGTCATGGGGAAGACGCCCGGAGAAGGCGGGAGCGTCGTCGGACCCGTCCCACCGCCGCCGCCTGTGCCCGCGACCGGGAACGGTCCGCCCGCACCGCCGGGCTCACAGCCCAGCGTCTGACTGGATGCGGGCGCGGAGGTGATGGCCGCGACGCCGAGGAAGAGCAACGCGATCGAGAACCGGTTCATCGGGGAGTCGCTCTGGGGTCGAGCCCCGCGAGCGGGGCAAAGGCCACGGGACGGAAGGCGCGCGCCCATGGGCTGCGCGCTCGTCCTTCATTGTCTACCAACCCGAGAAGGACGGCGCGCCGCCTCGCCGAGAATTCGCCACGGGAAGAGGCTCGTGGTGCTGTGCGTCCACGGTTCGGTCCATGGCCCGAGGTCGGACCGGTCGAGCTTGGGATCACGTCGAGAGGGCGAGCCGCCGCCAGGACCCGCGGAGGGACTCTCTCGCACTAGTAGGGAAAGGACCGCGGTTCGCCACACCCTTTGGGGTGCCGTGAGAGCTTCCACCGAACGGTGTGCTGAACGTCGAGTTCGCTGAGTTGGGCGCCGTGGACGAACGCACCAAGGGCCGTTCTCGGCGCAACGCGATCCTGTGCACGCTCGAGGAGCACGGCTTGGTCAGAAGAACCCGCGGCGGCAGGCCCGGGTCGCAGCCGGAACCGGAAGTTCAGGCGTGAACACCACAGTCGGCTGTGCAACTCGCGCGTGCTCGAACGGGCGGCCAGGTTCCGTACCCACACGCGTCGGCCCCCACACGCCGGGACCTGGCAGCGCCGACTCCGACCGGGTCTCGGAGTAAATGAGGAAAGGACCGGCTCTGCGTGAGCTGCATTCTGTCTTGCCGCGTAGCGCGCTAGGCTCGGCGGAGCGCTGGCGATCGAGCGCTCTCCCCCATGAAGTTCACCACTCTTGTCCTCGCGTCCTCGTTCGCCGTGTGTGCCTGCACCACGGCTCCCTCCTCGCTCACGCCGCCGACCGCCGGGCTGGAGGTGCGTTTCTGTCCAGGGACCGTGGCCCGCAGTTATCCGCTGGATTCGTTGCGCGACGTGCAGGGGCTCGTGCTGCAAAACGCGGTGGTCATCAACCACGGCACCGCGGTGGAGTTGGAGAGCCTCGAGATCGCGCTGATGAGCGGCGACGAGGCGCTCGATAGCCGGCTGATCCGCGGCGACAGGCTCGCGGCCCTCGTGGCGAGTGGAGCCGCGCTCCAGGCCTCGGGCGCCCTCGAGCTCTTCAGCTGACAATTCTGCGGCGGTCGGCTGCTGAACGGCGCCAAGCTGACGGACGATCTGACCTTGGAGACTGGCGAGGCGCTGCTGCTCATGCACCAGCCCTTCACGTGGACCGGCGAGCGCGACGCGCTGCGCGTCACCGCGCGCAGCCTGGGCGGCGCATCGGCTCGGACCGGCCACGGCTCCATCCCCATCGACGGAGCCAGCACAAGGACCCACTTCCGCTTCCCGTTGAAATCGGGAACCTGGCTCGTGGCGGTCGGAGCGAGCTTTCACACTCCCCACCGCTGGGCCGTGCCCGAAGAGTTCGCGTTGGACATCATCCAACTCGGCCCCAACCTCCGCACTCATCGCACCGATGGGGCAATCCACGCCGATTTCTTCGCCTACGGTGCCGAGGTGGTCGCCGCCGCCGATGGAACGGTGGTCGAGGTCATCACCGGTGGCAAGGAACATCCTCCGCTGCTGCGTCGAGCGGGCGAGAGCATGGACGACTACTACGGTCGCATCGGCGCCCAGCAGGCCGAGAACCTGAGGGGTGGAGAGAGCGGCGTGGTCGGCGACTGCGTGATCCTCGATCACGGCCACGGCGAGCATTCGACCTACGCCCACCTGAAGCCCGGGAGCATCACGGTGCGCACGGGACATTTCCTGAAGGCTGGCGACACCCTGGGCCTGCTCGGCTCGTCTGGCAACTCGACCGAGGCCCACTTGCACTTCCAGGTCACGGACCGACCCGCGCCTCTCGACTGCGCCGGCCTGGTGCCGACCTTCGTTGGTTTCGAAATCGCCAACTCCGACGGCCCGCGCCCCCTGCAATCGGGCGACCTGGTGATCGTGCCCTGAGCGGCCTCGCGAGCAGCGAAAGCCCAAGCCATCTGCGCTCATCGTCCGACCTGTCCCGGCAGCGAACTCGCTCCGCGCAGTTGCGAGCTCGAGCGTGGAGCAGCGATGGTCGGAGCACGCCGACGGGGCGATCCGCCGCGCCTGCCCGCGAGCGCTCGTGGAGAGTCGAGTGCAGCCGCTGGCGATTGTAGAAGGCTCCGCGGCGGAATGCGGTGGTTCCCGCCGCGCTCCGACGTGCGCTCCACCGCATTCTCTTCGACCCGCGCGGACTCCGCGATCCTCGCGCCGGCGCGCAGGTCGATGGCGCGGCGCGGAACTCGACCGATGGGCTCGCGATCACGTTCCCTTTGTGAGCGCGCCCCCCCGCCGTCCGCGCGCTCGCTCACCAAATCACGCGCACGCCATTCGTGACATTGAACGTCGCGCTCGTGCAATAGCTCGCCGCGTTGCGGTAGTACGTCTGGTACCAGCCGGTGAGCCCGCTCCCCAACGGCGTCGCTCCGCGCACCGAGATCGGCGCGTTGCCCGCTTCCGGATACCTCGCGAGACCGTTGACGTTCGTCTTCGTTCCGAGGCGGACGAGACCGCCGCCCACGCAACGCACGCCGTCACCGAACACGGCGCCGCCCGCGATGAGCTGATCGCCTTTCAGGAAGATCGTCGACGGTGCGGAGAGCGGCATGCCCGTCGCGTGCAGCACGAGTTCGTCGCTCGGAGCGATGCGTCCTTGCGCGAAGAGCTCCGCGCCGGTCGGCCCGGCATGCCACGCGCAGCCGCGTCCCTGCGCCCCAAAGTTCCCGCACGGGCAGGGCGTCGTCACGTCCGGATCGACGCCGTCGCCGGCACAGAAGGAACGGATTCGACAACCGGCGAGCACGCCCATCCAATGCGAGTCGACGCCGTCGAGCTCAGTGAAGCTCCCCCCGACGAAGAGCGCGGGGCCCTGTCCGCCGCCCTCGTCGAGGGAGGCGAGGGCGAACACCGTCGCATTGCTCGGAGCCGTGACTCCGCCTGAGACGCTCACCCAGCTCGTGCCGTTCCAGCGGGCCAGACACGACGCGGGCGCTCCACCGGCGTGCTGAAACGAACCACCCGCGTACAGGGCGGGCCCCGTGCCGTCGTCGTGTCGCGTCAGCGCGCGGACGGGCGCGTCGAGTCCGCCGCCGACCTCGGTCCAACTCGTTCCGTTCCAACGCGCGATGGCCGCGGCGGGAGTGCCGCCAGCGGACGAGAAGGAACCTCCGGCGTAGAGCGCGGGACCGCTGCCGTCGTCGTGCACGCAAAGCGTGTAGACCGTGGCCGACGTCCCGCCGAACCCGCCCCCGACAGGCGCCCATAGCGTCCCGTTCCATCTTGCGATGCCCGTCGCTCCGGCGTGCACGAACGCCCCGCCCGCGTAGAGGGCGGAACCCGAGCCGTCGTCGAAGCTCGCGAGCGCGTTGACGGGCCCGGACAATCCGGCTCCCAGTCCAGACCAGCTCGTGCCGTTCCAGCGCGCCACGCGGTTGAGTTGCTGGGGAGCACCAGAGAACTTGCCGCCAGCGAAGAGCCTCGGGCCGCTCCCCTCGTCGTGTGCCGCGAGGGCGCGGATTTCGCCGTTGAAAACGGAACCCAATCCGTCCCAGCTCGTCCCGTTCCAGCGCGCGGCGTAGTACGCGTCGGTTCCGCCAGCGTTGTTGAACAGTCCTCCGGCGAAGAGCCCCGGCGCCGATCCATCGTCGAACACGAGCAGCGCACGAACGCCGGGAAGCTCGTTTCCGAGGGGGCTCCCCCCGAGCCAAGCGACCCCACTGCCGTGGGAGAGCCAGTCCGTTCCGCTCCAGCGCGCGAGGTTCGGACTCCATTCCCTCCCAGCCTGTGTGAACGAGCCACCCACGTGGATCTCTCGACCCTGGCCCGTCTCGAGCTGGGCGAATGCGTACACACCCGGCGTGTTGAAGAAGTCCGCGCCCAGCAAGCTCACGTCGAACAGCCCTTCGCGGTCGGTGAGCACTCGCCATCGGGCGCCATCCCAGGTGGTCGCGCCCGTCCACTTCGCCGACGGCGCCCCCACCGCCGCGAGCCTGCGCCCTCCGCCGGAGGAGTACGACGCGAGCGCGTACACCTCGCTCACGCCCGGCACGGTCGCCATCAAGTGCCAGCCATCGGTCCGCATCACCGCGGCGTACGGCTGGAGCGCGCTGTTGCCCACGTAGAGTCGGGCTCCCGCCCCATCGTCGTGCACCCTGAGCGCGCGCACCGGGCCCCACGGCCTGATGGAATGCGGCGGAAGCGGCGACCACGCTGTCCCCGACCACATCGCGAGGAAGTGGGACACCACTCCGCCCACGAGCTGGAAGTCGCCGCCGACATACAGCAGTCGGGATCCGAGCGCGGGAGAGTCGTACGCGCGCAGCGCGCGCACCGCCGCGTTCACGCCCGGGCCGAGCGCGGACCACGCGCTCCCGTTCCATCCGGCGACGTGATTCGCGGCCGTGGAGCCCGCGGTCGTGAACTCGCCACCGACGTACAGCACGGGCCCCGCCCCGAGGTCGGCGGACTCCAGAGCATGCACCGGCGCGTCGACACCCCCGCCGACACTCGACCAATTCGTGCCGTTCCAGCGCGCGAGGCGGGACACCGGCACACCGCCCGAATTCGTGAAGGCCCCGCCCGCGTAGAGCGCCGGCCCCGTCCCGTCGTCGTGGGTCACGAGCGCGAGCACGAGGCCATCGAGGCCTGCACCGAGCGGCGACCAACTCGCACCGTCCCACACCGCGATGTGGTTCGCGGGAACTCCGCCGGCCGTGATGAAGTTTCCGCCGGCGACGAGCCGCGGCCCCTGGCCGAAGTCGTGCACGTGGAGCGCGCCGACCCATCCGTCGACGCCCGACCCGACCGCCGACCACGTGCCCTCGTCCCAGCGCGCGAGGTACGCGATCGGCTCGGTCCCCACCGTCGGGAAGTCGCCGCCCACGTAGAGGCGCTCTCCGTTGCCGTCGTCCCACCCGACGCACGCGGTCGCGAGCCCGTTCGGGGAACCCGCTCCAAAGCGGTGGTCCCACGCAACCGAGCATTGGGCCGCGGCCTGGGAGGACGGTGCGAGCAACACGGCCGCGGCCAACAGTGCCTTCCACGTCCGGAGCAATGAGGTCTTCATCGAGTCCTTCTCCCTTTCCGTCGAGACTAGTCGAAGCGTGGCCAAACGCGGCGAGGAAGCACGCATGGGCCTTGCGGCTCGATGCGCTCCCGTTGCGGGGCCGTCTCAAGAAAGCGGCGCTCGCGTGCAGGTGGAAGAGCACTGCGAGGTCGGTCACGCGCGCGCGGTTCGCGAGCCCGCGAGCGACGTGGGCCTGGGGCAACTCTCCCTCGTCACGCGCGCTTGGCGACCTTGGTGAGTTCGACGCTGACGGGCGGCTCCAGCTTCTCGCCTCCGCGGAGAGGGCGACGCTCTGGGGATAGGACACCCAAGCGCATGCCCCTGGAGTCATCCTACCGCCGGGGCCGGCGACGGCATCCAGGCGATGAAGGCGGGCATCCTCGAGGTCGCCGACGTCCTCGTCGTGAACAAGGCCGACCTCGCGGGCGCCGACCGCCTCGTGCTCGACATCGAGGAGGCCGTCCACATCCGTGAGCACACGAAGAAGCGCCCCGACGGCGCATGGAGCGTCGCCGTCGGCGCGGGGAAGGGGGAGCACCACGACCTCCTCGCCGGCCACGTCGCGCGTCATCGCACCTCGCTCGAGGAGGGTGCGCGTCGACCCCGTCGAGCGCGCGCACGAGCCGGTCGCGATCGGCGTCCGAGAGCACTCGCGGCGGCCTTTCGGCGGTTCTCCACAGGGTCGGGGCAAAGGCCTCCCCCACCCGCGCCCCTGCAGGCGCGAGCTTGGGACGCGAGCGCAGCTCGCGCGCTACCAGGCGAGCTCGGGCTCGGGCGGCGCTCGGGCCGGCGCGAGCGGTGGAGGCTCGGTCGAGAGGCCCAGGTGCGTCAGGATCTTGCGCACCACCAGATCGTCGGTGGCGTGCGCGGGGGAGGCGCCGACGCCCGGCGTCGTGCGAAGGGGACCGCGATCAGCTTGCGCGGCCCGCCGCAATGCGGGCAGACCAACACGTCGAGCGCGAACACACGCTTCATCCGCTCCGCCCAACTCGTGCGGGTCGGGCGGCGGCGAGCGACGCGGGCTTCGAGCGCTGCGCCGCGCTGGCGCGCGGTTCGCGCGAGCACGTGGACGCGGTGCTCCTCGGCCGGTGGAGCACGTCCGCCGCCGACCCGGGCCTCGGGCGGCGCGACCACCTGCTCGACGAGGCGGGCACGCGCCGAGCGCTTGATTCCTTGCGCGCGCGAGGTATTCGGACGAAGCCCTGACGGTCCTCCGACCGGGAGCGACCGGCGCGGCTGCGACGGGCGCCGCCGCGCGCCGATCTTCCGTTCCTGACTCCGCCACCGCTCGCCGAGGAGGTGCGCATGTTCCGAGGTCGCTCTCGTGCACGGCTCCGCTCGTGCTCGCGTCGTTCGCAGCCCAGTGCCCGCGTGGCGCGCGCTCAACCTGGCCCAAGGCGGGTTCACCGTTCCGCACGCGCTCGCGGTCCACGACGACGGTTCCGGGCCCCAGCTCTTCCTCGCCGGGATCTTCACGAGCTTCCACGGAATCGCGACGAACTGCTGCGCGCGCTTTGACGGCTCGAGCTGGAGCGCCGCATCTCTCCCAGCGGTTAACGAGCTCTGGTGTCTCGGCGAATTCGACCTCGGAACGGGGCCCGAGCTCTTCGGCGGCGGCAATGGCGTCCATCGCCGCAGCAACGGCGCGTGGACGAGCCTTCCCTCGCCGCCGATGCTGGTTCGCGGCCTCGCGGTGTTCGACGCGGGCGCGGGGCCGGAGCTCTACGCCGTGGGTTGGACGTACCCCGGCGGGGTCTTTGCCCGCTTCACGGGCGGAGCGTGGAGCGTCGTGGCCAACTCGCCGACCGGGTCCCTCTCGGCGCTCGCGGTGTTCGACGACGGCTCGGGTCCGGCGCTCTTCGCGGGCGGTCAGGGGTTTCCCGCGGGCGGAAACCCGGGCGCCGACGTCGTGCGGTGGGATGGCGCGAACCTCACGGCGCCCGCCGCGCAGCCGGATTCTACGTGACCACTCTCGGAGCGCACGACCTCGGCGCGGGGCCCGTGCTCGTCGCGGGCGGCATTCGCGGGGCGCCCGGCGGAACCGAGGGCGTGGTCTCCGTGCTGCAGAGCGGGGCCTGGACGCAGGTCGGGGACGCCTTCTCGGATCCTCGATCGGGACCGCGGGCGTCATGGACGTCGAGGGGTTCGACGACGGCGTGAACGGCCCAAGCCTGTTCGCCTTTGGCTACTTCGTCCTCGGTGGTGCGTCCGCGTTCTTGAACGGAGCCGCCC
This sequence comes from Planctomycetota bacterium, assembly GCA_016714045.1. GTDB lineage: Bacteria > Planctomycetota > UBA1135 > UBA1135 > JADJNY01. Next base: position 68,370 of record JADJNY010000013.1, read on the forward strand.
GCTGGGACGGGACCCAGTGGCGACCGCTCGGCGCCGGCGTGAGCACCGGCCCGCTGGGCGGCGCGACCGTGACGAACGCGGCGGTCTTCTCGCGGCCAGGCGCGCCGAGCGAGCTCTGCATCGCGGGCGATTTCGCCACCGTGGGCGGCGCGCCCGCACTGTACGCCGCCGCGTGGGCGGCGTGCGTCGGCCCAGGCGCGGGCTTCTGCGCCGGCGACGGCGCGGACCCCCTGGTGCAAGCGAGCTGTCCGTGCGGCAACCGCGGGGCGGTCGGGCACGGGTGCGCGAACTCGGTGAACGCGGTCGGCGCGTCGCTCGACGCGACCGGGCGACCAGCGACGGACGACGTCGTGTTCGAAGCGCGCTTCCTGCCCGCGACGGCGCCGTGCCTCTTCTTGAAGAGCAACACGCGCATCCCCGGCGGTTTCCAGGGCGGCGACGGCGTCCTGTGCCTGGGCGGATCGGCGGTCCGTCTCGGATTGCAGTCGACGGCAGGCGGCCAATCGTCCTACCCGATGCCCGGGCAGCCGAGCTTGAGCGCGCGGCGGCGGACGCCGCCGGGCTCGGGGGTCGTCGCGTACTACCAGGCGATCTACCGCAACGCCGCGGCCGCGTTCTGTCCGCCCGAGACGATCAACGTCACGAACGGCTACGTCATCGCGTGGTGAAGCGGAGCGCGATGGACGCGCCCGGCGAGCGCTCGTAGATTCCCGCGCCCTCGCGCCCTCGGCGGTGCGGGCGGGAAGCGCGCGTGGACCACGACGATCGACGACGATTCGCGCCCGGCGTGCGCGTTCCTCTGGGGCTCCGCGCTCATGGGTGCTGCGTGGGCGGTCCCGTGGTCCCCGCTCGCGCTCTACCTCGACCGGCGGGGCTTCTCGAAGGAGGAGATCGGGCTCGTCGTGTCCTGCGACGCGAGGGGGAAGGTGAAGGGCTCCGTGTCGGACGCCGTGGCCGCGGCGCTGCACCGCACGCTCGGGGGAAGAAGCCCAGGCCTTCCTCGACGCGAGCTGGCGCCGCGCCGGACTGTGCCTGCGCGCGAACGTGGCGCGCACGACGCGCGAGGAGCTCGCGCAGCGCTTGCAGCGCGAAGGCGTCGCGACGCGCCCGGGCACGATGAGCCCCTGGGCGTTGCTCGTCGTCGGCGCCGCGCCGCTCGTGCCCACGCGCGCGCAGGAAGAAGGCCTCCTCGAAGTCCAAGACGAGGCGAGCCAGCTCGTGGCGCTCGTCGTCGATCCGTTCGCGAAGGCGCCCACCGTGGACGTGTGCGCGGAGCGGGCGGGAAGACGCTCGCGTTGTGCGCGCGGCTCGGCAAGAAGGGCCGCGTCGTGGCGCTCGACGTGAATCGTCCGCGGCTGCGCGAGTTGCGCGCACGCGCGGCGCGTGCGCAAGCCCTTCAACCTGCTCGTGCACGAGACGCCGCGTGCAGGAGCGAGCCCCCCGCGCCGCTGCGTCCGCTCGCGGGCCGCGCCGCGCGGGCGCCCGTCGACGCGCCGTGCAGCGGACTCGGCGTCCTCGGTCGCAAGCCCGACCTCGCGCGCCGGGTCGATCTTGGCGTGCTGCGCCGACTGCCCGAACAGCAACTCGAGATCGCGCGCGGCGCGCTCGCCTGGCTGCGGCCCGACGGACGCTTGATTTACGCCACGTGCACGCCGCTCCGCGAAGAGAACGAAGCGGTCGTCGAGCGGCTGGCGCGGAAGAAGGACTCGAGGCACTCCCGATGAGCGCGTGGTTGCCCGCGGAGCCTCTTCGCGCTCGCTCCCGATCGCTCGAGCACGGTGCTGCGCCTTCTGCCGCACGTGCACGGGACGGACGCGTTCACGGTGCACGTCTTGCGCCGGCGGGCGGGTCGAGACGAACTGTGCTCGGCGTGACCTGAACCGAAGCTGCGCGACGCGCGGCCGGGACGAAGACCAGACGCTGCCGGACCGCGCGGGTCGCGATCAACCACGGCGAACGTCCAACGGACGAGCGGCAACGAGTCCGGGCCCGTCGCCGCTCGATCGGCGCTACTTCCCGTCCTTGTCCGAATCTCCGGGAAGCGCGCGTTCGACGCGATCCCAGGCCGCGCGAGTTGCGTGCTTCGCCTTCTCCCAGGGCAGCTTGGACTGGCCCTTCGCGCGCGCTCGTAGTTCGTCTCCAGGTCGCGTTGCACGTCGTCGAACTTGCGATCGCCGTAGTGCGAGCGCCCTTCGTAGCCCGTGCGATAGGCGGGAGCGTAGTCGTCGTAGGTCAAGCCCGACTGGAAGTAGGTCTCGCTGGCGTAGGTTTTCTTCCAGTGCGCATCCTCCGCGGACGGATTGACCGCCCGTCCGATCGCGTGGCCGGTCAAGCCGCCGACGATCGCGCCCGCCGTGGCGCCTGCGATCGTGCCGATCGGACCCGCAACGGTTCCGATGACGGCCCCGGCCGCCATGCCGCCGGCCGTCGCACCGGAGGCCGGTGCTGACCGGGTGGGCTCCCAGGACGTTGTCGCGTTTCTCATTTTGCATGGTGGATCTCCTGCACTTGGTCGAATTCGGTTGTGCCGCAGCGTCGTCGAGTGTGGTCTCGGCGGACGTCTCAGTCGGCGTGAGTCGAAGCAGACGCCTGCTCGATGCCTCTCCTTGACCCGCGTCGCCGCGCCGGCCAACGCGGGGTTCCACCCGGTCCTCTCCGGGCATTCCGGTACTGAGGCGCGTCCACGACTCACCCGCGCCGAGTGCCCCGGATCGAGCACGCGCTGGAGGAGCTGCGCGGGCGCGAGCCCTGCGGACGTCGCCGCCTAGGCGAAGTCCGCGTTCGGCGTCAGGTCGGGGTTCGGGTTGGTCTCGACGACATCGGCGCGGCTCACAGCGTCGAGGCGCGGGTCGATCTCCGCGACGTGGGGGCACGACGAGTCTCCGGGCGCGCTCGAACGAGACCTCGCCGAGGGTGCCGGACTCAAGCGGTCCACCGCCGCGTCGAAGCCCGCCATGGCACCGGCGGGCCGGGCCGAACTCTCCCGGGTGCTCGTGCGCAAGCCGCAGCCCGACACCGGTGTGACTGCGTGCCTTGTCAGCTCGAGGTCGAGTGCTCGAGCGGCCCGATCCGCTTCGATGAGCTCAGGGGGAGTGAGGAACACCTGCCGTGGTCGATCACTCCCAATCTAGCGGCACGCTAGACCAGTTCCGCAGCGAGTTCGGCATGCCGATATGTTCTCAACACAACCACACAGTTCCATGCCTCACGCCGATTCAATATGCCCACTGGCCACCAACTCTAGGTTCTGAAACTTGTTCATGGAGAGCTTCCGGGCGACGTCTGCGCTTACGTACACGATGAAACGGCCATGCTCACGAATGTGAAACCATGAGTAGGATCCCCCGCCTGCTCCGGACCTAATCACCAGCCCCCGTGGGCGAAAGTCAACCCGAACCTGCCCACATAGAGAACACACTCCCTGGGACACCAGTCCGCTCGCCTCACAATCAAGGACCGCAGGGGTAGCTGGTCGAAGCCAATACGCGCGCCCCTGCAGGCGCGAGCTTGGGACGCGAGCGAAGGTCGCGCGCTTCCAGGCGAGCTCGGGCTCGGGCGGCGCCCGGGCCGGCGCGAGCGCTGGAGGCTCGGTCGAGAGGCCCAGGTGCTCGAGGATCTTGCGCACCACCAACCCCTCGGTGAGGTAAGCCCCGGTTCGTCGCGCAGCGACGAAGCGCAACGACGCTCCGGCGTCGTTGCGAAGGGGATCCCGCGATCCGCGTGCGCGGCCCGCCGCAATGCGGGCACACGAGCACGTCGAGCGCGAACGCACGCTTCATCAGCTCCGCCCAACTCGTGCGGGTCGGGCGCGGGTCTTGGGCCTCGGCTTGCGCGTGAACGCGGGCCACGGCCTCGACTACGAGAACGTCGGCCCCGTCGCGCGGCTCCCGCACGTCGAGGAGCTCAACATCGGCTTCGCCATCGTCGCCCGCTCTCTGTTCTCGGGCGTCGACGAGGCCGTCGGAACCATGGCGCGCCTCGTCCACGGCGCGGGAAAGCGAGGCCGCTCGTGATCGTCCCCCACATGCGCTGCTCACGACAGGGCAGCCTGGTCGCGCTCCCCACTCCGTTCCGGAGCGGCATGCTCGACACCACAGCGCTGCAGGGCCTGATCGAGTGGCACATCGCCCAGAAGTCCGATGGGCTGGTGGTCGCGGGAACGACCGGTGAGGCCGCAACCCTCACCGACAACGAGCGCCGCGGGCTCTTCGATGCCGCGGTGGCGCTTCGCCCGCGGCCGCATCCCGATCGTCGCCGGCGTCGGGACGAACTGCACGCGCACGACGGTCGAGATGGCGCGCGCGGGCGGTGAGCGCCGGCGTGACCGCCGTGCTCGTCGTGACGCCGTACTACAACCGTCCTTCGAGGAGCGGGCTCGCGCTCCACCACGGGCGGTCGCGGAGGCCAGTCCACAAGCCGATCGTGCTCTACAACGTGCCCTGGCGCACCGGCTGCGACCTCCAGCCCGAGACCGTGCGCGAACTCGGTGATCGCGACACCCACGTCGTCGCGGTCAAGGCAGCGCCGCCCTCGATCGAGCGCGTGAAGCGCCTCGTGAACGAGACACCTTGCGCGGTCCTCTGCGGCGAGGACGCGATGATCGCCGATTTCATGGGCCTCGGAGCGGTGGGCGTCATCGGCGTCGTAGGGAACCTCGTGGCCGCGAAAGTGAGCGAGTTCGTGCGCGCGGCGCTGCCCGGCTGGTCGAGGAGCTCGCGCCGCTCGTCAAGGACCTCTTCATCGAGACGAACCCCGTGCCCGTGAAAGCGGCCCTCGCGATGATGCGCAAGTGCTGCGAGGATGTCCGGGCGCCGCTCGCACCACTCGAGGAGGCGCATCGGAAGAAGCTCGAGGCCACGCTGCGGGCGTGCAAGCTGATCTGAGGCGCTCGGAGCCGGGAACCGGTCCCCCATCGGGCGGAGGATCCTGGGACGAGTGGGCGCCCGGTCGGTCGTAGCGGAGTTCCGATCGCAACGATTGCGCTCAACGTGGCCAGCGTGCGATCTCCTCCCTGCGTAACTGGAGGAGCGCTTCGAACCTGAGGTTCGGCTCCGGAGCCCAGCGCAGGAGATCGCGCGAGAGCCTGAATGCGTCCGCTGCGGTGCCCGCCTCCGTCTCGACGGGCGTGCCCCCGGAGTTCAGGACCAGGATGCGCGCTCCGTCGTCGAAGACCAGCACCTGCCCATCAACGACTGCGCGGTTGTCCTCGGGATCGAGCAGGAGCATCGGCGCCGACCACGTAGCGCCATGATCCGTGCTCCTCGAGACGCACAGCTTGCGCCCGTTCCTGGGGGCCCAGCCCGCATCCAGGAAGCGATCGTCGCTCCACGCCACCGTGACCTGGTCGCGAGCCACCGAGACGGCTCGTCCGTGGGACAGGTCGATCGTGAGCGTCACAGGCTGAGACCACGCGGAGGTTCCCGCCGCCAGACGCGCCACGCGGAGCGCACATCCGCCATGCATCGGACGGCTGCTCTCGACCGTGTACTCCGACCAGAACAACAGCAGGTCGGCTCCGTCTTCCACGAGCAGGGGGGCGAAGGCCTTCGGTGGTCCCAGGTTCCTGCGGCGTCTTTCGATCAGCTTCCCCTCTGCGGGCTCGAACGCATACTCGCGCAGGCCCTCGGGCACGGCACAGACGACGACGAGTTCACGATCGTGCTGCCCGATGCCGTAGTCGAGCGCATGCGCGAACTCGGGCAGCAGCAGGTCGCTCTCGATCCACGTCACGAGCGACGGCTCGGCCGTCGAACTCCACCCGAGGGAACTCCGCTCCTGGCGCACGGCCCCCCCCGGAGGCGGAACAATCGCCGGCTCGTCGAGGCGTAGCGCTGCGCCGATCGCGAAGGTCGTCTCGTCGATCGTGGCGTACTGCAGTTGCACGTGGCCCTGGATCCCGCCTGCGTACCACGTGCGCTCGGGCGTCCATTGCTTCGGGAATCGGTTCGCGAAATAGGTGCCTGGATCGCGGCGCTGATCACGCGTGAGCCGCTGCTCCCAAGTGTTGATCTCGTCCTGGAGCTCGTCCGGACAGTTGCTGCGCACGATGCCTTCGAACCGTGTGAGGAGCCCGATGTGATGCGCGGGCAGGATCGTCGGCTTGGCGTGGTGGAAGTCAAAGCCCGGCACCGTGGGGGGCGTCTTGCACAGCGCGGCATCGTGCGTCGGCCTGGCCATGACCGGCGCCGGCCGTCCGCATGCGGCGACGTCGAGCAGTGCCGCGGAAAGGACCGTGAGGCGGAGGAGCATGGGTCGGACAGGCTAGGCTGGACGGAGCACGAGGAGTAGTCGGGGGCTGCTGCCCGAGCCACTGGGGATAGGACATCCAAGCGGATGACCCTGGGCTCAAGCTCCCCCCGGCGCTCCAGAGCGGCCCCCCGGATCGGCGTGAGAGGGTCGCCGACGTGCCCGGGGGGAGAGGAGGCCCCCTTGGCTCGGATCCACGAGCACTCGCGGCGGCCTTTCGGCGGTCCTTCACAGGGTCGGGGCAAAGGCCTCCCCCACCCGCGCCCCTGCAGGCGCGAGCTTGGGACGCGAGCGAAGGTCGCGCGCTACCAGGCGGCGCCACGAGGACGTGCACGGCGACGGCGAAGCGGGTGTTGGCGGCCATTATGTAACCAGACTGGTCACGGAATCGGGAGCCGTCAAGCTGCGTCCGCAAATTCACCGGGCGCCTGGAGCCGCCCGCTCGTGCTCCTTCAGAGCGTCGCTCCCTCGCGCGGCAGCTCCGTGAAGCGCACCTTCGGGCCGCGATACGCCTCGAACAGCGCCTCGTGCGCCTTGCGACCGAGCTCGCCCTCGCGCGTGTCGTACTCGCGCACCCAGGCGATCGACGCTTCGAGGTGCGCGTCCTGCTCCGCCTTCGACGCGTACTTCCCGGCGGCTCCACGGCCGCGCGCGGCAGTTCGCGACGCACACATCCTCTCCGGGATCGAGGAACACGAGCAACGGCAGAGCGGGCAGGGTGACCGCGATCAGATCGGCGTAGCAACCCTCGACGACCCAATCGACGTTCTCGGCGCAGAAGCGGGCGACGTCCTCACGCGCTCGCGTCCGCTCGCGTGCGACGGCGACCTTGCCCGGCTCCCAAGCCACGCTGTCGAGGTCGAGGAGCGGGACGCGATCGCACTCCGCTTGCGCGCGCCAGCGTCGACTTGCCGGAGCCCGAGTTGCCGAGGATCACGGAGCAGCGGCGCGACTGGTCGTCGCGCTTCGCTCCCGTGGGATCGGACGCGAGCAGTCCGTCGGCGATGCCGAGCCACGCGAGCGCGCGCTCGCGGGGCGTCTCGGCGAGCTCGATCATCCACTCCGCCGCAGCGCGTCACGTTCCCAGCCGATCATCGCGGCGGCCGAGCGCAGCACTTCCTCGACGCTTCCGTCGACCCGCGCGCAGTCGCGCAGTCGCACCAGTCCGTCACCGTCGCGTTCGGTCGCAAGGAGCTTCGCTTCGAACTCGACCGCGAAGGGGCGCCCCTCCTCGAGATGCCAGACGGACCGACGCACCTCTGCGCGCAGCCGTCGCGCGGCCTCCGCGTCGCCTCGCCTTCGAGCGAGGTCTGCGAGGCGAAACAGCAATAAGGGGAACGGGCCCGTCGCGCGGCCGAGCTCTAGCAGCGAGAGCGCGGCATCGATGCCGCCGCTGTCGTACGCTGCCTCGACGCGCTCGAAGATCGCCCACGTGAGTACGCCAGGCGCAGCGGGCGGACCGGGCGCGCCGGGACGGCGTCGACGACTGCTCGCGCTTCGTCGCGGCGCTCGGGATCGGCGATCGACGCGAGCTCGCGATGCGCGCTCGCCACGTCGCCGCGATCGGCGAGCGTCCTGCGCGCTCCGCGTGCGCCGCATCGCGCACCTCCACGTTCTCGATCGCGCGCGTCGCCGCGAGCGACTCGTCCTCGCAACCGAAGCTCGCGCACGACGTCGCGAAGCGCAGCCACGCCTCGTCGCGCGATGCCCGAAGACGGATCATGTCCGCGACCTCGCGCCAGTCATCGAGGCCGACGTCGAGCGACAGCGGGACGGCGACGGCGAGCCACGCTGGATCGTGCTCGCCGTGCGGATCGAGCTCCGCGAGCAGCGCGCGCGCCGACGAGAGACCGCGGTACTCGACGACGCGCGGTAGGACGACGTGGCTGAGCAAGTCCATCTCGAAGCGCCGGTCGCAGGCGCCCACGAATTCGATCAGCCGCCGGAACGAGCGCTCGACGGAGGGCTGCACCCGGCGAGCGGCTGGCGGCGCTCACGACGAGCGCGAGCGCGCGGACGAGCGCATCGTACGCATCCGCGTCCGGCTCGGCGGAGAGTGCGGATTCGATGACGCCTTCGGCGCGTTCGAACGCTCCGGCTCGCATCAGGGTCGCGGCGCATTCGAGCTCGAGGTCGCGGTGGCGCGCGTCCTCCACGCTCGGCTCGAGCTGTGCGAGCGCGCGTCGCGCAGGCGCGGGCGAAGCTCGGGGGTCTCGCGCGCCGCGCGCGCGAGCGACTTCGCTCCAGGTCGAGCACGCCGCTTCGAGCCCCGAGACGAGCTCTTTCACGCGCGTCGTGTCGCCGTTCGAGCGCCAGGCGCGCGTCCTCGACCGCCCGTGCCCCGCGTCCCCGGTCGCGGGCGCCACGTGCTCACGACCTCGAGCGCCGCCGACCGCTCGCGCTCGGCGCGCGCGAGCATGCGGCGCAACGTCTCGAGGCTCACCGAGTCGGTGCGCTTGCCGAAGAGGCCCATGAGCGCATTGTAGCGCGGCGCCAAACGTCGATCGCCGGGCACACGAGCACGTCGAGCGCGAACACGCTTCATCCGCTCCGCCCAACTCGTGCGGGTCGGCCGCTGGGCCTGGGCCGTGAGCGCTGTCTCAGGTGTCCCTGACCCAGGACCTGGAGCTGGGCTCGGTGAAGAGCTCGCCGGCTCAGGGCTCGGCGAGCTCTTCACCCTCGGCCGGGGCACCACGAGGTCGCGCCACTCGGCCGCGGGCGCCAGGATTCCGTGATACATCAAAAGGTGCGCGCGGGGGCGCGGCAGGTAAGCCCCGGTGCGCGAAGCGCATCGAGACGATCCTGGGGATCGTCTCGAAGGGGAGCCCGCCGCGAGACGTGACAGGAAGTCGAGCGGCTCGAAAGCGATCGCCGACGTGCCGTCGCGCCAGTGCCGGCGCAACGCGGATCGGCGTGGAAGGGTCGCCGACGTGCCCGGGGGGAAAGGAGGCCACCTTGGCTTGGATCCACGACCACTCGCGGCTTCTCGTCCACGGACTTCCGCAGGGCCTCGACGTCCTTCGCGAGCCGGTCGAGTTCGCTCGCCGCCGCCTTCGCGTCGACGTCCTCGAGCCTGCGCCGCGCCTCGCCGAGCGCGGCGATGCGCTCGACGAACGGGACGAGCTCCGCCATCTCCTTCCAGCGCTCCTCGTCGAGGTCGAGCTCGGCGAGCTGGTGCTCCGCCTCGCGCTTCAAGAGGATCCAGTCGACCTTCCCGCCT
>JADJNY010000014.1 GCA_016714045.1 Planctomycetota bacterium
CCACCCGGACGGCTCGCTCGACCGAACCACGTTCCGCAACGGGGCGCGAGAGATCTGCTCGTACGACGCGGTCGGTCACTTGGCCACGCTGCGCCATGAAGGGACCGGCCAGCTGCTCATGCAGATCGACACGACGTACCTCGTCTCGGGCATGCCGTCTACCGTCGTCGAGTCGACCACGACCGGTTTGCTCGCGACCACGACGTACACGTACGGCGTCCGCGGACGGCTGGTGCGCGAGACGCGCACCGGCGCTAGCGCGTACGATCGCGGCTACGTACGACCAAGGCGACAATCGCCTGACGAAGACGGACTACGCCGCGGGCCGGATCGCGTCGACGTACGTATGACGTTCACGATCCCGCGTACGCGAGCATCAGCCGCGCCAATCGTCTCGTCAAGTCAGTCGCGACTGGTGGCGGAGCGCCCACGGAAACGACGTGGTACCGCTACGAGATCGCCGACTACGGCAACGTCAGCTCGATCGTGACCAAGTCCGACGCTGCGGCACGTTACTACGCCACGCGCATCGTCTACAACGATACGGGCGTTCCCTGGATGCTGCTCGAGGAGAACTACACACTTGTCGACGGCCAGCCGGCCGACGTTGTGCGAACGCGTGCGCTCGAGTTGCGCAATCGAGGCGCAGAACGGTACCTCTTCCGATTGCGCGATCCCGAGACGCTCGCCGTCACCGCAACACCGGAATGGCGAGACGCGTACGAGATGGAGTACTCGGCGTCGGCCTCTGGGACGAGCAAGCTTCGGTACCGATCGACCGGTGACGGCGAGGAGCGCCCGAACGGGACCGCCGCCTACGATCACCACGATGCGTTCGGCAACGTGCGATTCACCACGAATCAGGCAGGTGCCGTGAGCTCGTACGCCGTCTACACGGCCTTCGGCGAACTGGTGACGGGAACGGCGCGACGCTTCGGTTTCTGCGGATCGAACGCGACCGTCGAACTGCTCTTCCCAGCTCAGCCGTTCGGGAGCGGACTGATCGCGATGGGGCATCGATTGTACGACCCGTCGATCGGGCGTTTCCTACAAGTCGACCCGAGCGGCCTCGCGGGCGGCCTCAACCTCTTCGTCTACGCGGGGGGACGTGTTCCGTACATGAGCGACCTCACCCCGGACTTGATGCCCGGTCCAGTTTCGCCAACCCGCCTACAACGACGGCGGCGGCGGACGCCAGCTCAGGGCCGCTCAGAACTCGAAGAACAGGACCCGGAACGAATCAAGAACGCACGGGCGAACCGCGACGCGAAGATGAAGAAGCTCCGTGAAGTACGACGCGTTCCTTGAGGAGGAAGCGACGCGCGCCCGGCACGGTGTTTGCCAATCTCTCCCGTCCGCCGCCGAGTTGGAAGCGGCGCGAGCAGTTCCCGAGGAGCCGTACAAGAAGATGATCGGGATGCCAAAGCGCGGGACGGGTGAGTTGCCGACGCCCGCGTTCATCGATGTTGCCGAGGGGGTCGGCCAATTGTGTCGAGGAGCGCAGCATCCGCCTCCGCCGCCTCGTAACGGCGCCATCATCGGGCCGCGGGGCCGGTGAACCGCTCTGGACACCCGGCGTGCCGCGCGCACGCCGGGTGTCTTGCACTCTTCTGCCAAGTCGAGGTCAGAGCGGGGTCGCTCCGTGATTGCACACCGGCATCTCTTCGTGGTTCGTCCGACGCAGTCATATTCACACCCCACCGCGTCGACCGCGTGAACGACGGCGAGGGTGACGAGATCACGCCGCGCGCCGCCGTCGACGTCACGGCCTCCCGCAGGAGTACCTCGTGTCGGTGCACCAGTTTGCTCACTACCTCGGTGTGCTCTTCCGGCAGAGCGCCGTTGGATTCGACACGACGCCCGGGGATAGGACATCCAAAGCGGATGACCCTGGGCTCAAGCTACCCCCGGCGCTCCAGAACGGCCACCCGGATCGGCGTGGAAGGGTCGCCGACGTGCCCGGGGGGAGAGGATGCCGCCCTTGGCTCGGATCCACGAGCACTCGCGGCGGCCTTTCGGCGGTTCTCCACAGGGTCGGGGCAAAGGCCTCCCCCACCCGCACCCCTGAAGGAGCGGGCTCGGAGACGCGAGCGAAGGTCGCGCGCTACCAGGCGAGCTCGGGCTCGGGTGGAGCCCGGGCCGGCGCGAGCGCTGGAGGCTCGGTCGAGAGGCCCAGGTGCTCGAGGATCTTGCGCACCACCAACCCCTCGGTGAGCAGCGCGATCAGCTTGCGCGGCCCGCCGCAATGCGGGCAGACCAACATGTCCATTGCGAACACCCGCTTCATCAGCTCCGCCCAACTCGTGCGGGTCGGCCGCTGGGCCGGGGCCGTGAGCGCTGTACCAGGTGTCCCTGACGCAGGGTCGGGCTCGGGGCTCGGCGAAGAACTCGCCGGCTCAGGGCTCGGCGAACTCTTCACCCTCGGCCGGGGCACCACGAGGTCGCGCCACTCGGCCGCGGGCGCCAGGATTCCGTGATACGTCAAAAGGTGCGCGCGAGGGCGCGAGGGCGCGGCACCAGCGCCGCGAGACGTGACAGGAAGTCGAGCGGCTCGAAAGCGATCGCCGACGTGCCGTCGCGCCAGTGCCGGCGCAGCGCGTAGATCACGCGGCCGTCGGGCGCGAGCGAGAGACGATCCACCTTGATCGGGGGACGGGCGATGTACCTGCACAGACGCTCCAGCCCTTCACGGTCGCTGGCTTCGATCCGCACCTTGGCGTGCAGCGAGAACCGCTCGAGGTCGCAGCACAGCTCGCCCGGAATGAAGAGCGGGCGATCACCACCGTGACGCCGGCCGATCCGCTCGACCGCGGCCCCACGCTGCGCTCCGAGCGCCACGCGGCCCTGGACTGAAGCCGCGCAGAGCTCTGCGAACAGGGGCTCGTCGGCCTCGGCCTCGGACGACTCCTCCTGCTCGTCGCGCGGCAGACGGCCCACACGGCGCAGGTAGCGCAGGATGCGGCGGTGGACGATGGTCGTGACCGCGACGACGTCCTGGTCCGTCAGCGGTTGAGCTTCGTGGAAGGCCGGTGGCGCGAGCGGCTTCTGGCTCGTGAACACGCCGTCGAGCAGCAGCGCGTGGAAGTGCAGGTTCAAGTTCAACGCGCCACCGAAGCGCTGCGCGAGCACGACGGCGCCCGATCGGCCACCGGCGATGCCCGCGCTCGCGGCACGCTCGCGCAACCAAGCGAGCAGCGTGCGCACGAAGATGCGGCGGACCGCCGCACAGAGTTTTGCGTCGTAGGCCAGCAGGTAGCGGATTCGAAAAGGGAGCGAGAGCACCCACTGGCGGATCGGGACGTGCGGCAGCACGTCGTCGCACAGGTGCGCGGCGGTGTCGGCCATGCGCCGACCGCAACACGATGGGCAGAAGCCGCGGCCCTTGCACGCGAAGGCGACCAGCTCGTCCTTGCCGCAGCTCGAGCAGTGCACGCGCGCGAAGCCGAAGGCCAGGATGCCGCAGTCGAGGTAGCGGCGCAGCTCGCGCCGGACGAAGCGCGGGAGCCCGGCGCCGCTCTCCTCCTCCGTGCGCGCGAGGAAGGTCGCGAGATGCTCGCGCAGGACGCCGTACAAGACGCTTCGCTCGGGCTCGCGGCGTTGCCGCGTGCGGCCCATCCCTCGCTCCCCGGCTGCCATCCCAGGGCACAGACCGCGCGAGAGCGCGATCGGTTGCAGGGCAATCGGCGGAGCGCGCGCTGAACGAGTTTCGCCGGGTCTTGGATCGCCGAATCCACTCCCTCGAAAGCGGTTGTCTTCTCGACGACCACGGCCGATCGCGACTCGGTGGGGACTGGGTCAGACGATGCTCCTGTCCGCGCGCCATCGCCGGTGTTCCGGGCAGCGTGGCCGGAGGGATCGCCGACCCTCGAGAGACCCCGAATTCCCCGCTTTCGGATGCGAGCACGAATCGCGCACTTTCTCGGCGCCACGGGAGCGCGCGCCGCGAGCAGGAGTCACGCGGCACACCGACGGAGTGCGTTTGCGTTCGGAAGCTGCGCGGGCGGCGGGGGGCTTAGGTGGCCAGAGAAGTGCGCGATGGCGCTGCGTGTAGAGAGGACCGCGAGCGACCCAGGGTCGGCCGGAGAAACGCGCGCGTGCTCGCGCGGATCAGCAGACCTCGGCGGCCGCGGCGGCGAGCGCGGCTTCGCGCAGCTCGCCCGGTGCAACGGCCGGTTTCGCGGCGGCGGTGTACCACTCGATGCCGGACTCTTCGGCGAGGTAGTAGTCCGACCGCACGCCCATGAACTTGTTGTAGCGGATCGCGTAGTGGAGCTCGCCCGCCTGGGTGCACGCGCTCGCGAGCTCGCGGTCGACGTCCTTCACGCGCGGCTTGAAGGCCTCCCACTCGTCGCGCGTCATCCGCAGCACGTCGGCGACGAGCGCGTGGTAGCGCTTCGACGCGGGCGACTCGTGGAAGCGCTCCATCCGGCTGTTCACGAACCACGGCATCACCGTGCCGAGCTTGTCGATGAACAGGTTCTCCTCCGCGCCGAAGTCGAGCGCGCTCCCGTCGGTGAACGTCGTGAAGTCCGTCGCCGGGTCGTGCTTCAGGTAGCCGCCCTCGATCGTCATGCGGTAGCTGTCCGTCCCGGGGAACGGGAAGAACCACGACGTGCGGAAACGGCCGATGCGCGACTGCGCCAGGATGTCGACCGTCTCCCACCGCTCCGCGTGCGTCTCCGTCGGCAGGCCGATCATCAGGAAGCCCGAGCTGTGCAGGCGGTGTTTCTCGGCGCCCGCGACGGTCTCGAGGATGTCTTTCTGCGTCATGTGACGCTTGAGCACGTCGCGCCGCACGCGCAGCGAGCCCGACTCGATCCCGAGCTTCAGGATGCGGCAGCCCGCGCGCGCCAAGGCCTCCGCGACGCGTTCGTCGAGCTGCTTCACGTGGGAGTTCACGACCCACGGCACGCCGATCCCCGCCTCGATGTACTTCTCGCAGAACTCGAGCGCGTGCGGCACGTTCTGCGTGAAGAGGTCGTCGTCGAGGATGAACGTCCCGATGTTCTCGTACCGCGCGAGGACGTTCCGGATCTCCGCGATCATCTTGTCCGCCGGCCGGAAGCGGAAGAACCCGATGTTCTTCACGTTGCGGCCCAACTCCTCTTTGTAGCGGTCGACGATCTTGTGGTTCAGGCAGTACGTGCAGCGGTACGGACACCCGCGCGACGTCATCAGGCCGAACCAGCCCATCTTCTGGTCCGTGATGCGCTGCGTGTCGAAGAGCTCGTAATCGGGTTCGGGCAAGTTCGCGAAGTCCGGGAACTCCCCCACCGGGTTGTGCACCCAGTGTTCCTCCGCGTGCGAGCCGCGCGTCGCGTTCGCCGGACGCGCGCCCTGCTTCCACGACACGAAGTTGCGCACCGAGTCCGGCGTCTCGCCGCGCTCGAGGCGCGTCACGAGCTCGAGCAGCGCGTCCTCGCACTCCCCCACGCCGACGTGGTCCCACGCGCCGTCCTTCATCACGTCGAGCGGCACCATCGTCGGGTGGATGCCGCCGACGACGAGCTGCGGGAGCTCGACCTGCTCCACTCGCGCGCGCTCGCGCAGCCACTCCGCGAGTTCGAGGCCCGCCGCGTACTGCTGCGTCAGGCACGAGAAGCCGATCACGCCCGGCCCCCACTCGCGCACGAGCTGCCACAGCTCGTCCTTCGTCGGCACGGGCGGCAGGTTCTCGTTCAGGTTGACGAGCCGCGTCGCGTGGCCGTGCTCCTTCAAGCGCGACGACAAGGACGCGAGCCCGTGGTTGAACCCCATCTGCGTGTAGAGGTTCGGGTAGACGAAGAGGACGCGCATGGCGGCGCGCCACCCTAGCCTCGTTCGCGGGAGTTCGCGAGATCCCGGCGAACCCCTCCGCGCTCGGACGCGCCCGCAGGGCGTCCTGGGTCACGAATCGCAGCGCCAGCGAATCACACGCACCTGCGCGCGGGCGTCGGGCCGGCGCGCGAGCTCCTCGGCGATCTCCGCGAGACGACCCGGTATGGAGGCTTCCGGGACCTTCCAGTCGCCCTGCAAGAACTCCGTTCCCCCGATCCCGCGCAAGACGCTCTCGCGATCCCTTGGCAGGAGCGGGCCCCCGGCGGCCTCCACCGAGAGATCGGAAGGCGCCGGCGTGCGACGCCGCAACTCCTCGAGCTCTTCGATCGGCTCACTCGCGCGCACGACGAGCAGCGTTTCGTCGCCGCCGGCCGACGTCACGACCCACGCCGCGTCGCTGCCCCCGCGCGCGCCGGGGAGGACGTGCGTCGTCCCCGCTGCGAGCGGGTTCTGCGGGACGAATCCGGCCAGCGGGAACAGCGCGAAGAACGCGCCGCGCGCGTCCTCGTCGAACACGTAGACGTGGGATGTCACGTCGCACTGGAACTCGAGCCGCAGCGCATCCCCGACGTTCACGCGCGCCCCCGTGCCGAGTTCGATCACCTGGCCGCCGCGTCGCGTCAAGAGCCGGCACGACCACGCGTCGTTCTCGGGTGGACGACCGCGCGCAAAGAACGTGGCGACGATTCCAAGTCCCGCCGCGAGCGCGACGCCGACGATCCAACGCCGAGTCGCGCGCGAACGAACGGGCGGCACGGCGGGCACGAGCCATGCGCGCAGCGCACGCTCCATCTCCCCCGCCGACGCGAACCGGTCCCCGGGCTCCACGGCCAGCGCGTGCTCCACGACCGCGGCCAAGCCGACGGGCACGTCAGGCCGTCGATCGAGCAAGGGAACGTGCGCACCGCGGAGCACGCGCTCGCGCAACTCCGCGTAGGAGGCGCCCTCGAACGGACGGGCTGCGCTGACCAGCCAGTAGAGCACGACCCCCAGCGCGAACAGGTCGGCAGGCGGCCCGATCGGACCGGTCCCGCGGAATTGCTCGGGCGCCATGAAGAGCGGCGTGCCGCCGGACGGATGCACGCGCGCCTCTTCCGTCGAGTTCGCCACGCGCGCCACCCCTAAGTCGAGCACGACGATCCGTCCGCCGCGCTCGCGGAGGACGTTCTCGGGTTTCAGGTCGCAGTGGACGAGCCCCGCCGCGTGGATCGCCGCAAGCGCGCGACACAGCTCGATGCCCACGCGCGCGGCCTCCACGGGATCGAGCGGACCGTCGTCGCGGATCCACTCCTCCAGCGTCCGGCCCTCGACGAGTTCGAGCTGGATCCGAAGGGCTCCATCCAGCTCCTCCACCGCATGGATCCGCACGACGTTCGGGTGCTCGACGCGCGCGAGCTTGCGGGCCTCGGAAAGGAAGCGCTCGCGTTGGGCGCTGGAGGCGAACGCTCCCTGGGCGAGCGTCTTGACGGCGATCTTCCGCTCGAGCACGGGGTCGATCGCGCTGTGGACGCGTCCCGACGCACCGGCCCCCAGCAGGTCGTCGTCGAGAGCTTCGGCCGCTGCTCCCGCACCGCCGCGCCAGCGCAAGAAGGCCAGCACACGCAGCGCGCGTTGTTCCTCCGGATCGCACTCGGCCCGCGCGCGTTGGACGACGTCGCCCGGCGCGGCGCCATCGGCGACCTCGCCCGCGAGCCGCTCGAGCGGATCAGGCTTCCGGTCGTCCACGCGCGAGCTCCTTCGCGACGTCGGCAATGGCCCGCTGGATCGCCACGCGCGCCGCGTCCGCGGTCGAGAAGCCGCACTCGACGGCGATTTCGGAGTACTCGAGATCGACCTCGAAGCGGAGGAGCAGCGCCGTCCGCGTTCGCTCGGGAAGGCCGGCGAGCGCGCTCTCGAACGCCTCGAATTCCTCCACCGCCAGCAGGAGCTCGAGCGGGCCCGGCCCCTTCGCGCTGGGCGCGGAGAAGCGGTGCGTCTCGTCGAGGACCTCGGGAGTCCCGCGCTTCGCCGCGTTCTGGCTGCGAATCGCCTGCCGAACCTGGTTCAGTCCGATCTGACGCAAGAAACGCCAGAACGCGCCAGTGCCGCGATCCTCGAAGCGCGGGAGCGCGGCGAACGCGTTCGCGAGCGCCTCTTGCACGAGGTCGTCGGTGTCCAGGAGTCCTCGGGTACTCCAGGGCAAGCGGGCGTGCAGAAAGGCCACGAGCGGAGCGCGAAACCGCGCGAAGAGCTCGTCCCGGGCCTGTTCCTTCCCTTCGCGTGCGGCGGCCAACAGGTCGCTCGTGCGCGTCAAGTCGTCCGCGGGCCCCGTCATCGCAGCGCCCCATGGGAGGCGCCTGACGCGCGAGGCACAGAACGTCGCGGTGGAAGCGCGCGAACGCGGGGCGGGACGCCGAGGACGGGAAGCGCATGCGTGCGATTGTCACGGAACGTCGTGCGTGCGTCCAGCGGCGCGAAGCGAGGCCGCAGCCCTCGTCCGGGGGAGCCGACACACGGAGGACATGCGCGCTCCTCGTTCGCGACGAGGCCTCGCGTGCGCAGGGCTTCGAGCGCGTTCTTTCGAGCGGGCGAGGGCGAGCGCCGCCGGCCCGGGCCCTCGAGGGACGCCGGCGGCGGCGGTGGCGGCTGGCGAAACGGCGCGCGCCCGCCGCCACTCCTCCACGCTGGAACGATCCGCTCGCCGAGCGAACGGACCGTTCCGGCACGCACCGTCGAGCGCGCCGACATCAGGGAGTCCACACGGCGGCGACGCCGTTCGTGTAATTCGTCAACGCCGGCGGACAGAACGCCGCGGCGGCGTTGCGGTAGTGCACCTGGTAGTAGCGCTGTTCGCCGGGAAGCGCTCCGCCGCGCACGCTGATCGTGGGATCGCCCACGCTCGGATAGGGCGCGACACCACCGACGGCCGTGCGCGCCCGCAGCCGCACGATCGAACCCGTGACGCACTTCACGCCGTCCGCGAAGGTCACACCGAACCCAGCGGCTTCGGGCGCCGTGCCCTGGAAGAACACCGCGGTCGTCGTCGCCGGCAGTCCAGTCGCGGTGAGCACGAGCGTATCGTTCGACACGCTCGCAGCTCCCGCGAACGACAAGAGTCCGGGCGTGCCGAACGAGTTCCGGCAGCCGCCCGACAGCGGTGGCGCCGTGTTCCCGCAGGGACACGGAGCTCCGCTGCCGTCGCCGAAACAGAAGCTCGCGAGTTGGCAGATGTCCGCGACTCCGTCCGTGTCGTTGTCGGCGAGCGCGCCGCTCCGGATCTGGCAGAAGTCGCAGGTGAGCTCCCCGTCGCAGTCGGCGCCGCCGATGCCGACGAGGTAAGCCGAGCCCGAATCGACTCCGTTCGGGACGTCGTCGCCGTACGCGCCCACGACGAGGAGTCCGTTCGCTGCCGAGAGCGCGTTCCCATAGGCCTGGTTGTAGTTGCCGTCGGACGCGATGCGGCGCTCGATCTCGATGCTCGTGCCCCCCGTGAACTGGGGTCGGTACGTCACGACCATTCCGGCGCCGAGCGCCTGAGCCGTGTCGATGAACGGCACGCCGACCGCGAGCACGTTGCCGATCCACGCGACGGCCGAGCCGAACGAGTCCCAGTCGTTCGCGCCCGACAAGTACAGCGTGTCGTAGGCATCGTTGGGCCAGACCTGCGTGAGGTCGATCACGGTCACGCTGCCCGCGAGGAACCCGTAGAACGGATCGTGCGGACATCCGACGGCGAGCCTGTGGTCCGCGGACAAGGCGAGCGCATTGCCGAAGTGGCTGTTCGCCGCGGGCTGCTGCCAGGGGGAGCGCTCGCTCAAAGTGATCGGCGAACTGGGCGCGGAGCCCAGGGTACCGACGAACACGCGACCGCGGTCCACGATCGTCCCGACCTCGGCGTAGGGAGCCCCGACGGCGAAGGTCCCGTCGCGCACGTCGAGCGCGGCGCCGAATCGATCGCCGCTCGCACTGGACGGCGCGAGGATCGTGTTGACCCGCGTCCAGGTCGAGCCCGAGCGCTGATAGACATACACCGCGCCGCGCTGCACTCCGGCTGGCGTCGTCGCATTCGACGCGCCGACGAAAAGCAGGCCGCCGGAGTCGGGCACGTACGCGAGCGCGCAACCGAACTCCGCTGAGCCCGTGCCCGCGGGAGGGAGGAGCAGTGCGTCGAGGAGCCACCCACCACTCGTGGCGTTTCGGCGGAACACGTACACGACGCCTGCATCCGTGGCGACCGTGTCGTCATCGATCGCTCCCACGAACGCGAAGTCGCCTTGGAGCTCGACGGCCCAACCCATGTAGTCGGAGGCGTGGACGTTCGTGCCGACGAACGTCGCTTCGTGCACCAACTGAGTTCCCACGCGACGAAAGAGGTAAGCGGAGCCCGCCCTCGCGAGGCCTCCCGTGCCCGTCTTGAGCGGCGCGCCGACGAGCACGCGATCGCCGTCGGAGGCCACGGAGCCGCCGAAGCCGTCGCCCGCCGTGCCGTTTGGAGCGTTCAGCTCCTGGAGCGGGCACGACGGGGCTTCGCACTCGTCGGGTCGGTCGTTTCCGTTCACGTCGGCGCTCACGCCGGTGAAGACGTCGGACACATCGAAGTGACCGTTGCGATTGCAGTCCGTTCCGCTCGCGAGGTAGGCGAACACGGTGCCGCGATCCCCGTTGTCCGCGGGATCCGCGACGAAGAGCGTCGCGTCGCCGAGCGCGATCGAGGCGCCGAATCGGTGTCCCGTCGTCGTCTGCGTGCCCTCGATCCACTCGTTCAGTGGTGGGTTGGGCGTAGCGGTGGGCACGCGGAGCACGTGCACGCGCTGGATACCTGCGGCCGTGGAGTCGCCTCCGACGGCCACGATGTCACCGCGCACCGCGACCGACGCGCCGAAGTGGCTGCTGCCGGGCGAGGAGAAGGGCCCGAGCACGACCTCCTGGCTCCAGCCGTTCGAACCCCGCACGAACGTCGTCGCGCGCCCCGCACCCGAGAGCGTGTCGGGCGCGCCGACGATGCAGCGCAGTCCGTCGATCGCGACGCCCTTGCCGAAGCCGTGCGAGTAGGAACCCAGGTAGTAGGTCCACCCGATCCTCTCGTCGGCCGACCAGTTCGTTCCGGCCTTCGTGTACACGAACGCGCTCGGGTGGAGCCCGTCGACCGCGACGTAGCTCGGCGTGCCGACGATCAGTCGATCCGACGTCACGGAGAGCGAGTAGCCGAACTCGCCGGCGGCTCCGCCGACGCTGACCTCGTTCAGGGTGTCCCAGTATCCGACGAACTGCGCGCCCGCGTTGCGCTTGTAGCGGTGCACGTAGCCGCCGCCGAAATGCGGCTGCCCGACGAAGAAGTCGAGCCCGTTCGTCGCGACGGACCAGCCGAAGTCGCCGCCCGAGAACCCGGCCGGCGGGCTCAAGGTCCCGCTCACCCACGTGTCGATGTTCCGGTAGTAGGAGTAGAACCGGGCGGTCGCGGCGCCGGGCGCGCCCGCGACGACGTGGACCTCGTTCGGATCGATCACGCGCACGCCGACGGACTGGCCCAACGTGTCGTCGAACACGTCGCCGACGAACGTGGCGACGGTCTGCCACTGGTGGCCCGCTCCTTCACGCAGCACCG
>JADJNY010000015.1 GCA_016714045.1 Planctomycetota bacterium
CCCCGCGTAGACCTTCTCTCAAGCGCAACGGCGCAACGGCCCTGATCTTGCACCACTGCGCTGCTCGCTTTAGTGACGGGCAGAACAAGGACGCGCACAGTGCCGTGCCCCGGGTCGACGCAGCCGAGGTTGCCGAAGTCACCCGAGGAACGATTTCGGTTTCAGCGTGCGCAATGTGGATTTCGAACCGCGCCCCCGAGCAACGTCGACGAGGTGACACCTGGTTGAGCTGACGCGGTAGCACGCTTACGGATCGGGACGCAGGCCGCGCAGTCCTCCGCGCCGCGGCCCGCTGATTTGATCGGCCCTCGCGGGTCGGTTTCACCGACCGAGGTTATGGCGCACGTTTTCCGTCGTTGCTCCGGGGACGAAATCGCCGAGGTCAAGTTCGCCGCGTCGGCGATCTGGTGAAGGTTTGACAGGAAACTGGCCGTGAGATCGAGAGCCCCGGAACTTGGCGGAAGTTCAGGCCGATTACCTGGTGCAACGCCAAAACAAGCTCAGACAATGCCGCTGGTGGTCCGGCCGTGGATCTTCTGCGTGGCGGGAATTGGTACAGGGCCTCCCGGTAAAGTCGTAGGGTACTCTCACCGAGGTCCAGCGTCGGGGGCGCTTTGTTACCGCTATGTCCCGATCGCGGCGGCTCGGCAGGTCGCCGAGTCGGCACGCACGGCTGCTGCGAATCCGCTTAGTAACCTGCTCGGGATGAACCGTCCACAGCGATCGAGTTTCCTCGCGAGCACGTGTAGCGTGAGTCACCCCGCGCTACGCGATACGCGCGGCGATCGACGGTACCCGTCGTGCAACGCGAGGTGACGCTCGGCGAGTTGGTCGGACCTGATCGCGAGTATTCACCTGATGATGTCCTGGCGGACGCCACGTAGCTGTGGGTGCTGGCGGACGTGCCTCCGAAGCGAAGCTCCTGTGCATCCACCCTGGAGCCAAGGCATGGATCGGAGTCGGGGCGCTCGGCGAAAGTCTGGCAGCAAACGCGCTTCGAGGGTCCCTGGGTCGCGTTCATCTCGCCGTTCGTCGATCCCACGACACGCACGGCTCAGGTTCGCATCGAGGCCTGATCGCAGAGCTGGGTTGCGACCTGGGATGTTCGCGCAGGCAGAGATCGTCGAGATGGACCCCGGCGAACCGTCCCCCCACCTCGGTGGTCGCCGTGCCTGATTTTGGGATCCAGACCGAGTCGAGGGGCGGACCTGCGCTGTTCGTGCCGGTCCAAGGCGAGGCCAACATCCACGCGAAGCGCGGTCACGATCGGGCGTGCAGTGTGAGGCTCGTCCCTGTGTTCTTCGGCCTCGTCGAAGGCGCAGTATTCGGGTCAGCGAAGGCACCTTCATCCGCGCGAATGCCGACCTGGGCAAGGGCGCTGCGGCGCACGATCACTGAGTCGACGGAGACCATCCTCGCATGCTCGAATCCCTTCTCCACTTCTCGATCAAAAACCGCTGGTTGCAGCTTCAGCCGTCCGCGGTCGTCGCCGCCGTCGGGCTGTTCCAGCTCCAGCCGCTCGCCGATCGACGCCAGTATCATCAGCCCGCAACAACCCCGTCCAGGTCAACGCGGTCGCTCCGTCGTTCTCGCCCTACGAGGTCGAAAGGAAGCAAGTCACCTTCCCGATGGAGAACGCGCTCGCGGGAATCCCCGGCCTCGAATCCACGCGCTCGCTGTCACGCAACGGCTTCGCTCAGCAGGTCACGGCCGTCTTCGAGGACGGCGTGGACATGTCATTCGCGCGGCAGCAAGTCGGCGGAGCGGCTTCGCGAAGCGAGCGGAAGCTTGCCGCCGGGCGTCGAGACGATCAGGTGGGCCGATCGACCGGACTCGGCGAGGTGTACATGTACACCGTCGAATACGAGCACCCGCGCGGAAATGGCGCTGTGGTTCACGACGGAGCACCAGGGTGGCAGTGTCAGATGGTGCCTACCACGCCGGAAGCGTCCGCGCCTCACGACGGAGCGTGGAGCTGGCCGTCTCACTTCGCTGAGGCGGCATGATCCGACTATTCGGCCGCAGCTCAAGAGCGTGAAGGACGTCGCGGGCGGACGCGATCCGTGGTTACGTGAAGCAGTACCAATGTCCAACCGGACCCGATGAAGCTCGGTCTCGTACGGGCTGACCTTCGCGGACGTGGTCGAAGGCGTTGGAGAAGAACAACGTTTCCACCGGCGCTGGGTACGTGGAACATAAGGGCGAGTCCTATCTCGTGCGCGCCGGGGGCCGCATCGAGTCGATCGACGAAATCGAAACCATCGTCATCGGCACTCGCAGCGGCGTACCGATCTACGTGCGTGACGTGGTCGGCCCGACGGCGTCGGCGTCGGCCGCGAGTTGCGTACGGGATCGGCCAGCGAGAACGGCGAGAACTAAGTCGTTCTTGCCGTCATGCTGATCGGCGCGAACAGCCGTACTGTCGCGGCGTCGGTCGACGCCAAGATGACCGAGATTCAACGCCCGCTTCCCGAGGGAATCCGGGCGAATTCGTGCTGAACCGTGAAGCTCGTCGACGCGACGGTCGCCACGGTGCAGAAGAACCTCGTCGAAGGCGCGATCCTCGTGATCGCGGTTCTCCTGCTCCGAACCGGCGCGCCGCCCTCATCTGCGCACCAGTGATCCCGCTCGCGATGCCCGCGACCGCGACGGGCATGGTTCAGGGCAAGGTCAGCGGCAACCTGATGTCGCGCTCGGGCGATCGACTTCGACCGGATCGTCGATGGCGCGGTGATCATCGTCGAGAACAGCCTGCGTCGCCTGGGTGACAAGCAACTTCACGAAGGAAGGCTGCCTACCGCTCCAAGAGCGGCTCCACGAGGTCATGCTGGCCGCATCGCGAGAGGTGGCGAGACCTCAGCGTCTGGGCAGGCGATCATCACTCATGGTGGTAATTTCTCCCGATCCTTGCGTCCTCGGGTGTCGAGGGGAAGATGTTCCACCCGATGGCCTTGATTTGGTCATCTTCGGCGTTTATCGCGAAAGGTTTTTGCGCTGTCCTCACCTGTTCATCCTCGCGACAGGTCGCGTGCTCTGCGTTCGAGGGCGCGTCACCGAGAAAGACATGTTCCTCGTCCGGTATTCAAGGCGCTTTGCTCCATCGTGGTCCGCGCGGCGATCAAGATCCGCTACGCGGTCGTATTGCGCGTGCCGCCGCCGCGTTTCGCTGGCGCGGTCGTGTCGTCGGCAGCCTGCCAGAGTTCGTGCCCACGCTCGACGAGAAGGGATATCGCGGATGCACGATGCGCATTCCCTCGACGGGTATCACGCAGTCTCAGGCGATGGTACGACGTGGAACGCACGGTCGCAGTTCCTGGAGGTAGCGTTCACCTTACCCAAGACCGGCACGGCCGAGCTGGCGTCCGATCCGGGATGCCGCCCAACGTCTCGACACATCGTTCATCATTCTCGCCGCGCGAGCAATGGCGCAGCGAAGCTGAACTCGATCGTGGCATCGCCGAGCAGCCGCGCGACCGCGTGAGGCCGCAAGCTGACGAAGGCGACGCGCACGGTCACGAGGAGGAGTCGGAGGGTGCAGTCGCGGAACCAAGCCATTACGCGAGCGCGCTGATCAAGCTGGATCGGAGCTGACCGTCCAGGCGGTGCCGGCAACAACTACAAGAGTTCACTCAGCCGATCCAGGTGCGGTTCAACGAACTCATCTGGTGTGCTGCGGGGCGACGTGGCCTGCGGAAGGTGTAACGGCGACGATTACGCGTCGATGCAAGAGACTGCGGAGAAGGTTCTCGCGACGCGCAGGGGATGCTGGTGTCGCCGGATGCCAGGTCAGCAGACCGAGGGCCTGCCCGTGATGACGGTCGATCCCGATCGGGCTGGTGCTCGCGCGCTACGGACTAAACCTGTCCGACGTGCAGACGTGGTGCCGTCGCGATGGGGCGGTCGAGAGGCGGGTCTCGTGTTCGAGGAGACCGTCGCTTCGATCTCGTGGTGCGACTCCCCGACTGCGGTCGCGGCAAGGTGGACGCATCCTCGACCGGCTCACGATTCCGCTGCCGCAAGGGGAGCAGGAACCTGCGAGCCGGGTCTACCGGCACTCGCGGACGATTGGGGGGAGCAGCGTTTTCCGCCGAGCCAATCGAGCGGGGTTCGTGCCGCTGGGAACGGTTGCTCGCATCGAGGTGGCCGAGGAGGTCAATAGATCAGCCGCGAGAACGGTAACGACGAATCGTCGTCAGTGCAACTTCGCGGGCGCGACTAGGGCTCGTTCGTGACCGAAGAAGCGCAGAACAAGCGGAACTCTCGCGTTACCGGCTTTGGACAGTGGCTCGTCTAAGGCGTCAGTTCGAGAACTTGGTAGCGGCGAAACAACGGCTCTCCGATTGTCGTGCCGGTGTGCTTCGTGATGATCCTCTTGCTGCTCTTCGCCACCTTCAAGAGCTTCAAGGATTCGCTGCTCGTGTTCGCTGCCGTCCCGCTCGGACTCACGGGTGGTGTCGTCGCGTTGTGGCTGCGGGACCTGCCGTTTTCGATCTCGGCCGCCGTCGGGTTCATCGCACTGTCCGGCGTCGCCGTGCTCAACGGCTTGGTGATGATCATCTTCATCGTCCAACTCCGCGGAGAAGGGCGAGTCAGTCAAGGCGCGATCGTCCACGGCTCGATCACGCGCTTGCGGCCGTCCTGATGACGGCGCTCGTGGCTTCGCTCAGTTTCGTGCCGATGGCGATCGCTACCGGCACGGGGGCCGAAGTGCAGCGTCCGCTGGCGACGGTCGTCATCGGTGGCCTGATCTCGAGCACCTTGCTGACGCTCGTCGTGCTGCCCGCTCTCCACCGAATCTTCACGGAACGCGCGCCGACGGACTCCCGGCCCGAGGCTCGAAGTCTGGGATGCAGGCGACAGAAGGCGAGGATGTTGACACCACCGCTCGTGCAACCACTCCAGGAACGAGCAGTCGCGCGGCGAGACGCGGGCCGGTGCCACCACGGCGCCGTGGCAGATGACGGAGCGCGCCGCCTCACGGCGCGGCGCCGAGCGCGACGGAGCTGACCGCCACACCGATCACACGAAGAAGGATCGGCCTCCGGCGTGTAGCTGGTGCCAAGGCGCGACGCCGTACCCCTCGACACCAGCAATCAAGCGGGAAGAACTCTCGATGACCCTTCCAACTCAATCCTCGGCGGCTCGCGTTCGTCTCGACGGTCGCTGTTCACCACACGCAAGGCGCATCGGAACCAGTGAAATCCGCACCCGAGTATTTCGTGACCAACAAGGCGACAACGCACCCCTGGGTGCGCAAGGAGCTGGCCACGGGTTGTCGGCCACGGTGCGTGCAAGAACTGTCCGATCGACGACGAGGACGAGCACAAGGAAGGCGACGGACACGACCACGGCAAGCCGGCCAAGAAGAACCGACATCGCCGAACTCATCGCGCGGTCTGCACGCAGGCCGGCCATACGACGGATGCACCTCGCGGGCGGCGGTCCACTTTCCATCTCAGCCGTGTCGGGCAGCACGCGGACCTACATCACACCTCACCGCTCTCGACACGAGACACTGTGTCTACGCACATGCTCCTCGAAACCATCGCCATGCTTCTCGCTCTGCCGCTCTTCCAGGAACCCGTTTCGCGAGTGCCATCGTGACCCGTCTGACCCGGCGAGGGTGCGGGGGTCCGTGTGACCGCCGAAGGCAACATTGAAAGTCCCTGGGTTCTCAGCGCTCGCTGGATTCCTGGGATCGACGTGGATCGTGCGGAACTTCGCACGACCGTGATGTACCAGTTCTCGCCGAGGTTCTCTGCGGGCGTGGAGGTCAACCCACCCGCACCGACGTCGGCCCAATCGCGAACTGGCTCGCAATCCCCGAAGAAGGGGACTGGCCCGCGCTGATTTTCGGCACAAGTTCCGATCGCATCGGCACGCCGCACGGACGAGCGATCTACGGCACGTTCTCGAAGGACCTTGAACGATGGACCGGCTTGCCCATCGCACCGTACGTCGGCCCGTCGTGCGGCACTTGCGACGAAGAGTTGGTCGGCATCGGCGGACTGCGAATCGGCTGGGGCGATCGGATCAGCACCACGAACCTGTGGGGACGGGCACAACCTGCACCACACGGTGGAGTACGGCCTCGACAGCGGGCAGCTACTCGGACTCGTGATTGCGAATCTCGACGAACACTACAACGTCGGCCTGTCGTACTCGATCCGGTTCTGACATGCCAACAAACACATCAGGTACCGACACTTCGCTGAGCCTTCTCCTGGAGCACAACGACGATGCGTGCGGCCAGAGTGTCTGTCGCACTCGATGGCCTCTAGCTTAGTGGCTGCGTTCACGCCGAGCGCGTTCGTTTCCTCAACCACGGAACGCTCATGAACCAACACCTGCCATCCGATGATCGGCACGTTGCTCGTCGCAGCGGCCATCCTCTCGCCGAGTTGTGGTGCTCGCACGGCACAGCCGTCGACGCCTTGCAAGGACTCAGCGTCGTCGTCGAGCTCGGGTAATCGATCTCGACCTGAACGCGCGCTTGTTTCGACCTTCGATGGCGACCTACATCGTACACGGAAGCGTGCGGGCTAGAGGGATGCGTACGAGCGTACCAGCCGTCGACGTGCCTGTTCCGGACACCCGACGGCACTGAGTGGGCAAGCGGGCAGGCGAACTACCGCCAACGGCTCCGTGTAGCGGTGTTCGTGAAAGCCGTCGAATTCGGCGTTCTCCAGATCGCCAGCTGCTCGAGGGACAGCCTGGCTACCGGATCGACCGTCATTCTTCGCTCGCCACCACGATCAGCTTCCACGGCGAGCCGAGGAGCCGCGCGGACTCAGACGAGTTGAACACGCGGTCGCACTTCGCCGTCTTATCACCCGACCGGCATGACTCATGACGAACTCTCCAGAAACGATCCCAGCTCCTGAAACGCGCACCCACGAGGCCGCTGGCGCACCGCTACGCGATCGCAAGTTCATCGCCTCTTGTGGCGGCAGTCGTCGCGGTCGTCTGTTGGGAGGTGCTGTCGCTGGCGGGTTGAGCATCCCGTCACCGGGGGCGGCGATCACATTCAGTGCCTTCATTCTCGGCGGCTGGCGTGTGTTGCGCAAAGGGGTTTGTGAGGCGCTGACTCGTTTGCGTTTCAGCAGCATCAACCTACTGGATGCCTTCGCCGCCACGGTGTGGCTTCGCCTCTCTCTCTACCCTCGGCCAGCCGAGGCCGCCGTCGTCATCGTCCCAGCACATCGCTCGGCGAGCGACTTGAGGAGACATCGGACTCCGCCAGAGCAG
Organism: Planctomycetota bacterium; assembly: GCA_016714045.1. Lineage (GTDB taxonomy): Bacteria > Planctomycetota > UBA1135 > UBA1135 > JADJNY01. The sequence continues at coordinate 7,249 of JADJNY010000015.1, forward strand.
GAGCGCGCCTATTTCCCGTTCGTGTGAACCCGACGGTCGCGCGCGTGCAGGGATCTGACGTCGAAAGCAACCGATCGAGACCATCCCCGTCGGGACGATTCTGCGATCGTCAGCCTTTCGGTGAGGTGATTCCTCTCGACGGTATGATCGCAGCGGTAATGACCCTCGGTCGATGAATCCGCGATCACGGGCGAGCCCCTGCCGAAGGACAAGCACGTCGGGAGTTGGTCTTTGCCGGTACGCTTAACAAGCGAGGGCGTCATCGAGGTAATGCGGACCTCGAAACCGCATCGAGACACGATCCAGCAGATCGCGCAGATCAGCGTTCGAGGCACAGCAGTCGAAGGCCCACACGCAGTTCATCGAGAAGTTCTCGCGCGTCTACACGCCGTGAGCGTGCTAGCCATCGCCACGCTCGTCGTTGCGGTGCCTGTTCTCTTCCTCAATCGCTCATTCGAGGATGGTACTCCTCCAGGGCATCACGCTGCTTCGTCATCGCTTGTCGTGTGCATTCGTCATCAGCACCCCGTTGCCATCTACGCGGCCATCGGCAACGCTTCCAGTCGAGGCATCGTCAAGGGTGGACATGATACGCGTGGAGCTGCTCGCCCGGGATCGAGGCGGTCGCCCTCGACAAGACGCGAACTATCACTGGGGCGAACTGGGAGATCAGCGGCGTCATTCCCTGGGCGCGACTACACGGAGGAGCTGCTGGCCTGTTCGGCGGGTGCGGAGCTTTAGCGAGCACCCTCTCGCGCAGGCCGTCGCGGGAGCTGGTATCTGGCGCGAAGGAATCCGTCCGCACAGCGCGTGGACAGCGTGAGAAGCGTGATCGGCAGGCTCACTGCCCAATGCCCTCGTGTGCGAGCACAAGGACATCCTGATCGGGGCAAGGTCGCCTACATTCGCGAGCTGACGCCGTTTCCTGACCGACGAGGCGGTGCGGCTCACGTCGAGCGCCTGCAGAAGCAGGGGCAGACGGCAGTCGTCGTCACCTTTGGCTCTGGTATCGCTTTTGACCCTCGGCGTTGCTGGATGCCGACCAAGGCCGAGAGCGCGCAGACGGTGAGGGTTGTAACGACCTTGGCATCGCAGTCGGGACGCTCACAGGCGACAAACACGAAGCAACTAACCCCGTTGCGAACGCCGTGGGCATTCAGACGGTCTACGGCGACCTGCTTCCCGAGGACAACGTGGCGCGGTCGTAGAGAGCTGATGGCCGCCCACAACGACAACGTGGCGATGGTCGGGGATTTGTGTGAACGACGCCCCCGGCGCTGGCCCTCGCGAGCGTGGGTATCGCGATGGGGGGCTGCTGGGGAGCGACACCGCGATCAGAGGCCATCCCCGTCGCGCTGATGAACGACCGGCTGATCTGTGTCCCCTTTCTGATTCGCCTCGGCCGTCGCACTTTTTGACGACGATCCGCGTTAACACGGTTTCGGCGATCACGGTCAAGGTCGCGTTCGTGGCGTTGGCAGTCCTCGGTTTTGGCAACCTCGCGCTGGCGATCAGCGGGGATGTCGGCATCACTCTGCTCGTCGTCGTCGCCAGCTTGCGAATTATGCGGTTCGCGCCCCCCGCGTCGTCCGCGTTCGCCCACTAGACTCCGTGTCCAGCGCCTCGCCCGTGGATCGAACCTGGGTGATCGTGGACCCAAGGAGACCTACGCGCGTCAGAACATCAGGAAGCGGAGTTGCCATAAGCACGAGAACCGACTCGACTCCGGACATTCGAGCCAGCACGAGTCGTGCTATTAGTTCCGCCCAAAGCTGTCGAGATCCCTGAAGCACCCGGCAACGCGGTGCTCTCGCTAGCGCCGTCACGGGCATCGTCGGCGGCGGGGGCTTCCTGCGCACGGACCGAAGCAAGGCTCAGCGAAAAGAACGATGAGCTTTTCCGCCTCCGACCTCCCAGGGACATCGAGCACGAGACGTTCGCGCCCAGCCAGACGAGGCGCTGCTCGTCTGCGTGAGGTACGCGCGACGTTGGCAACGCGGAAGCTGCGCTACAGACCGAGAATGGCGAGCAGGCGGTCCAAGTGTTTGAACTCGCGCACGACCTGACGGCACGCTGGGCTGCGGCGGAAAGTGCCGATCCAGCGCCTCCTGCTTGACATCCTGTGTTTGAACTTGGTCCTCAAAGATCGTCCAAACCCGTTCCTAAGCGCCGCAGGCCCTTCGACCTGGTGCAGTTGCACCCCGTGCCTGCTAGGACGCTCAGCGTGAGCAGCTTGTCTCAGTTGAGCAAAGTCGTCGACACGGTGGTAGTAACGTTCGGTAGGTGAGGTCAGCAGACTTGTTTGGTCTCGATGACCGCCCGCTGATCCTTTGGGCGATATTAGAAGGTGGTCCGCGCCGCGATGTGGGACTGCGCATCAGGTACCGGATGTCTGGCTCGGAGCGCAGGACGTCCTCCATCATCCCGTTCAGACCACCTTCACCTGACCACCAGCGGCGCTGAGACCAGCATCACGGAGCGCTCTGGACCCACTCCCGGAAGTCCCGACCCCCCCGAAGCTCCGATCGGTGAGCGTGGAGAGCAGGAAGTTCACGACGACAGGACCGAGACAACCTGGGAGTTAGGCGTGCTTCGTACCGCGTTGAGGCCCAGGAGTGCTTCAAAACCGGCTGGTTCATTGGCATGCTCGGGCATGGGGGGCGTTGATCTCGCCGACATGCGGGAGGCGATTGTAGTCGGGGTTCGCATCGGTGTACCGCGAGCACTTCATGCAGTGGACTTCGAAGGCGTGACTACCGGTAGACCCTCCACTAACTGTTGCTGGGTACGCATTCCCAATCCCTTTTCCACTCATGCCTCGCCTCCGGGTTGACGAGCCACGGCAGCTTCGCCCGCGGCCCGAACGACATGAAGATGTCCCTCAGCGTGAGCCGGCGCGTGACCAGCCCAGCTTGCATCGCCGGCGTCTTCATGTTCTTGCGATTGCTGTGCGGCAACGCCGAGTGCGGCCGCACGAAGTTGTAGTAGCACTGCAGCAGCTTTAACCGCCTCTTCCAGCTTCCTGTGTCGCCGCGCCATGCTGTTCGTCCGCCGGTGCAGATAGCTGAGCGAGCGGCGAATGAACAGGTTGAGCCGCTCGATGTAGCTCGTATTCGGCTGCTTCGAGTCCTCGCACCGCGCCAGCACGCGCTCGAGCTGCCAGTGCGGGCCGTTCGTGATCGTGTTGCGCACGCGCCTCACCCGCCCGCCCTGGATCGCTTTGCTCGACTCGACGTGCAAACACGTCGACCCCACGCCTTCGACAGCTCGTGCCGGTAGTAGCGGAACGGGTCGGTCGCGATCAGCACGCGCTCCTGACCGAACGACACGCGCCGGCGCGAATCACGCGCCAACAGCCGTGTGCTCCGCTTCGTTCGGCGCCCGACGACCGTGCTGAGCCACAGCCGCGCGCCGACCTCCAGCGCGACGAACACGAACTGCCGGCTCTTCTTGCTCTCCGTGAAACCGCGCAGCTCGTCGGCTTGAAGCTCCGTCGCGCTCACGTCTCGCAGCGTGCGGTCGCCAAAGCGCGCCGCCTCCCGCGACGCACGCAGCGTCCAACGATCCACCGTGGCCGGCGAGATGCCGTTCACGCGCGCAATCGATGCCTTGCTCGAGCCTTCGACGCTCATCTGGACAACCCGGTCAAATCGGGAAGGCGGGTTGCGCAAGCGATGATACGGCGTCCCGCTGCGGCGGGTGAAGGTTCGTCCGCACGTCTTGCAGCGCCAGCGCTGGGTCGATCCTCTCCGCGTGTGAAGGAGCGAGTGCCGCACGAGGTTCTGGGCAGGCTGTTTCGAACAGGAGGGAGAGGGGCAGGAGAGTCGGAGGGGCGTCGTGGTCGGCATGCTCGCGCTTCCGGTTGGGCGTTCCTGGCTGGGGCCGAGGAGTTCGCGCCGTGAGGCGAACGTGGAGACAAGTCGCTGTGGTTGCCGAGCTTCGGCTCGGCCAGCAACAGCGGATGCAGCATGGGCCTGTGATCGAGAAACAAGGGCTTGCGTCGGTTCCGGCGCTTCCCGAGCCGATCCAGACTGGACCTGTTTTCGGGAGCGACGTCCGGGGTGCCAGACTCTCCCAGGCCACGGCCAGCCACGATTCCCCGATGCCGCCCAAGCACCGCATCCCCACGCACCCCGGCAAGATCCTCCTCGAGGAGTTCCTCGTGCCGATGGGCATCACCCAGGTGGAACTCGCCGCGCACCTCGGCGTGTCCATCCAGCGCATCAACGAAATCGTCCGCGGCAAGCGCGGTGTGAGCCCGGAGACCGCGTGGCTCTTCGCTCAGGCGCTGGGGACGACGCCGGAGTTCTGGACGAACCTCCAGGTGCAACACGACCTCGCGCGCACGAAGCCGGCGCGGGGGATCCGCCGGCTCAAGCGCTCTGCGTAGCAAGGCCGTCCTCGGGTCCGTTCCAGGTACCTACTGTCCGATTCGTGCGATCGGACAGGAGCGGACGGGAGGGTGCCTCAGGGGCTTCGAGGTACCTGCGGGTCACGCGCCGGCCTCAGCTTCCCAAGCTGCATGTCGCGGGTTCGAACCCCTTCGCCCGCTCCAAGAACTCGCGCCGACGGCGCGAGTTGCGGCGTCCCCTACAATCGCGCGAGCCAGAGGCGGGGGCGCGTGCCAGCAATGTGGCGGTTGGCGACAGCTGACAGGAGACGCCACTCGACAGGGCGGTCTCTTCGATTGGATGGTCTTCCAGCCCAAGGAAGGCGACGAGCAGCTCGCCTAGATCCTGGTCGTCGTGCTCACCGGTTGGATCCGCCCGGAGCACGGAGCTATCTTGGCGCCGACCAAGCCGCGGGAGGTGTAGCGTGGATTATGGACGTTTGTTGGACGCCGCCGAGCGCGCGCGCGCGCGCCATGCGTTGTCGCGCGCCGACGGCGCCTTCCTCCGCGACGAAGTGCCCGAGGCTCTCGAAGCGTTCCCAAAGTTCCGGCCGCCAGAGAAGCTCGACCACCCCGGCGGATTTCGGCTTGGCGGGGCGCCGGTCCGCACCTTTGTCACCTCCGCGCTCTTGCTGGCCGGAAAGCAGGCTCTCGGCCATCGATTCAGCGGTAATGCGTTCTACGAGCGCGTCGAGGAGGATCTCGCGCTTCGCGTGATGCGCTCGCACTTCCACAACGGCTATCCGAAGGGAGCGCACTGCTGCACGGCTTGTACACTTGCCGTCCTGCCCGTGCTGGAGGCCAATGCGATCCGCTATTTCGACGGACGTTTGCTGGCGAAGGAAGTGCGCGCGCTGATCGCGTCGCGCGGCTGGCGGTTCGCGAAGCCCATCAACGCCAAGATGCTGAGTTGGTCGCTTTCGGGCCCGAAGTCTCGATAGGCGAGGTACGAACGCCGACGGCTTCGGGGGGGGCTTCGGAGAGTACGATCCACGCGCCACGTCGCGGAATCCGTCACGCGAACTACTTCGCGGCGACCGTGCGCATCGCGCGGAACGCATGCGTCCACCCAGGGCGGTGCAGCAACGCCTCCACACGGCCGGGTTCGTACGCGGGCGGCGATCGCGGGTCGCGCGGCGTGGTCCAGAGCGCGCGCACGTCCACCGCGGGGTCCTCGAGCAGCGACAGCTCGCCGCGTGCGGGAAGGACGAGCGGGCCGATCGCCAGCGTGCCGCGCACGTCGACGGAACGCTCTCCGAGAGTGAACTGCGACGTCGAGACCTCGAGCTTCGCCGCGCGCTGCGCGCTCGAGACCTCGATCGGCTCGTCACCGTCGTTGCGCAACACGATGCGCAGGCACTCGGAGAGGCTCGTCGCCTGCCGCGGATCGCGATCCGCGCGCGGAACGACCTCGATGCGCATCGGCGAGCGCACGGGCCACGCGACCTCGTTGGAGCGGAGCCGGAACGGCGGGATCGCCGCCATCGCGCCGAACGCCGCGGGCGCCGTGGCCGGAAGACGGTCCGCACCGCAGGCCGGCCGGCCGTCGTACGCGTACTCGATCGACAGAGCGGCCGTGCGCGCCTTCTCGACCTCGTGAAGCGCGAAGGACGGAGGCAGCTCGCACTCGATGGACTGCCCGGGGAGGAGCTCGACCACCTGCTCGCGCCAGTCGACCTCCCGCGGACGCTGGAGTTCGCCGTCCATCGGACCGTCGTAGAACCCACCTGCCAATCGACTCGCCGCCTGCAGCGTGCCGGAGCCCAGATCGACGCGGGCGAAGTCCGTCACGCGCGGTTGGTGGCACCCGTCCAGCCACGGGAACGTGGGCCGCACGACGCGAAGCGCGCGCGTCGTCGAGCGATTGGTGAGCCGCGCGCGGAAGTGCTGCAGCTCCCACGAGAAGGCCGGCCCCGAGCCTTCGCGCGTCACTTCGAGCGCCAGATCGCGCTCGAGCTGTGCACGCGTCGTCTCGGGAGCGGCGAGCACGAACTCGAGCGGCGCGGAGACGAGCTCGAAGGGTTCGACGCCTTCCATCGCTCCGAGACCGAGCGACGCCGCAGGATCCTCTGCGCCCGACCGCGAGCGGGCCGGCCGCGCCGTGTAGACGTAGTGCGCGCGGAGCCGCACGGTTCCGTGGTCGGGCAGGTCGGGCTTGGAGATCCATTGGAGCCGACGCGACGCTCCCGGAGCGAGCCGGACGACCTCGTCCAGCCAGTTGGAATCGTAGGTACCGCAGCGAACCGCGCCGTGCCGGGGCATGAGGGTCCATGTTCCATCCTCGGCCAGGATCTCGGTCGAGAGGAACACGTCCGGCTCTCGCAGGCCCGCATCGGAGCCGTCGCCCGGCAGCACGATCCGGTAGCTCGTCGACGGCGAGGCGTTGACGAGCTCGACGTCGATCGAGAGCGGCCACCAGGAGTAGGCCGGCGTCGTGCCCTCGATGCGCGCGACGAGCCTCAGGTCGCGTTCGACGTCGATGCGCCGCACGGTCGCGACGGAGGGCGGGGCCGCGGGACGACGCTCCTGGCCTTGGGGCGGGAGCGCCGCACCCAGGCCGATTGCGAGGAGGCTGACCCCGAGGGGACCCAGCGCGAGCGCGTGAGCGAGATGCATGAGAGCGCCTTGGCCGTCGATCGCCGGCACGGAGAGTAGCTGGGCTCGCGACCGAGACTACGGGGTGGCGGCCGTCGAACTTGGAAAGATCCGGAGTTTGCGGCCTGCGCGACGCTCCGCTCCTGTTCCAGCTCGTTCGAAGGGCGCGAGCGGACGAGAGGACCTCGAGGCGATCGCACGGTCACCGAGGAGCCTGGTGGTCACGCCCCGACCACCGTTGCCCACGCTGCAGGTCGAGGGTGCGAACCGCTTCGGCCGCTCCACGCGTTGCGCCTTTGGGCTCGAAGCTCGCGCCCGAGTCCAGCTCCTCGACGAAGGCCGACCCGGCGTGCGTCTTCCCCCGTTCGCCGAGTCAGCGTTCGAGTCTCCCACGCGCCGTTCCATGCCTTGCGCGCACGCGCCGTCGCGTGCGTCGCCCGGCTCGGATCGACGCGCTAGTCTGCCGCGCATGGCGACCCCCGCAGCCCTCGCGCTCGCACTTCCAGGCGTCGAGCAAGGCATCGCCTGCGCCGGCACGGCGTTGGAGAGCCGCACGTTCCTCGTGAGGAAGAAGACGTTCCTCTTCGTCTCGAAGACGCAGCTGCGCCTCAAGCTCGAGCGCTCCGCCGCGAAAGCGAAGGAGCGCGGGTACGACGTCGGGAAGAACGGCTGGTTGAAGCTCGAGCTCGCCGCGCTCCCGCCGCCGTCCGTGTTGAAGGCCTGGATCAGCGAGAGTCACGCGCTCTTCGCGGGAGCGGAGCGCGCCCCCGGCACGAAGGCCAAGACGCCGCGTCGCTCCAAGCGGTGACGCGAGGAGCAGCGCTCGTCCACCTCGCAGAGCTTCAACAGAGCCGCGGGCGCGGTGCGCACGGCTCTCGAGGGAGTCGAGTTCGAGGCAGCGTCCATGCAACGCATGGACGCGCCGAACTCGCCGAGCGCCATCTGCGCAGCTGCCTCGCTGGAGCTTCCCTGAACGGTCAGACGACTTTCCGCCCCGTGATGACCCGCACCAGGATCAAGATGATCGCGATCACGAGCAGGATGTGGACGAAGCCGCTCATCGTGTAGGACGAGACCAGCCCGAGCGCCCACAGGAGGATGAGGACGATTGCGATCGTGTAGAGCATGGAGGGACTTTCGATTCGAGTTTGTCCTCGAGCGCGTTTGCGCTGTCGGAACCGCCGTTCATCGCCTCGCCCGCAAGGAGCGCACCGATGCGAGCACGACGCCGGGGAGTGAGTTCGAGCGCCGCGCATTCGACGGAGCTCCGTGCGAAACGGAGCCGAGCAGCGATTGCATCGCACGCAGGAGGGTGGGGCCACCGACGAACCCCGCGAGCGCGCCGAGCCCCACCGCGGCCAGCGGGTGCGCGCGGATGCGCTCGCGCGCGGCGGTGGCGGCGCACAAGTCGTCCCCCAGACCGTTGACCGCGAGCGTCACGCGTTCGATCGCCTGCGCTTCCTGCTCATCCAGGAAGGCCTCGGCCGTCGTGGGGCGTCGCATCGGCTCATCGGTCGTGCGCTGCCCGACGTGGGTCGTTTGACTGGGCAGCTGCGTCGACTTCGTTGCGTGGTTGTTTGCGTCCATACTTGGCTTCCAGTCGAGCGAGCTCGCGACGGTTCGTGATGTGCAGCACGAGCGCGACGACGACGGCGAACAAGAGCAGCGCGAGCGCGCCGCCGGCGAGTTCGCCCACCCACGCGCGCCCGCCTGCCAGCGCAGTGAACGCACCGCAGACGCCGCGCACGAGCGCGAGCGCCGCGGCACAAGCACCGAAAAGGAGCACGATCGCCGAGCCCCCCGCGATCACGGCGGTCGTGACCGTGCGTCGCATCGCGAGCTTCGCGCGGTCCACTTGCACCGTGAGGAGCGCATCGACGGCTCCGAAGGTCTCCTCGGCGAAGCGAAGGAGCGCCGCTCCGATCCCAGGAACGGCGGGCTCACCGCTCGCGCGACCATCGTCTCGAGGCGCGTCGGCTGCGCCCTCCGCTCCAGTGCGCTCGCGCGGCAACCGCGGCCCTGCGGAGCCGTTGGCGTCCTCTCGTCCGTGGATGGTCTGCTCCCCTTCCGCTTTCCGGAGCGGGAGGACCGCCGCGTCCGCGGCGCGATCTGGATCGGAATCCGCGGCCATGTGAGTTGCGTTGGCGAGGTCGCGCCGTCGGGGTGTGGGAAAGAAGGCTGGCCGCACGAATGACGCACCGACCGCGACCGCTCGGAAGTCGCGCTGGCGGCGCGCCGCGCGCGCCCAGGAGGAGGCGCGCCTGATGTCCTGGAGGAGCGTCCGAAGCGGACGTACCACGGGATGAGTGCAGGTTCGGAGGTCGGCTCCGCGCCGCAAGACGGCCGCTCGCCGCGCACCGATCCACGGACTCGACACGACGCGCAGAGGTCCACGCGCCGCGCGAGTCGGTTGGACGTCGCCGCTCAGCGCGAACGGCGTCCGAGGATCACTCCGACGACGGCGCCGAGCGCCGCCGCGATGAGGACGGACTGGATGGGCTTCTCGCGAATCCCGTCCTGAACGCCGCTCTTCCACGCGCTCACGCGGGACTTTCCGTCGTCGACCATCTGGCGCAACCGGACCTTCAGCTCGGGCGAGCTCGACTCGCTCGCGTCCATCGCGGGCCGACCATCGGTCGTCGACTTGCGGAGCGAGGACGCGGTGGGATCGTTGTAGGTAGTACCTTGGGTGCTCATGTGTCGTCCTCTGAGTTCGGCCTGAGTTCGTTGGAGAGACCGAGCAGTTAGGCGCGGCCGCGCGGCGCACACATCGACGGTTCCACGCACTGCGAGCGGTGAAAGACGGTACGCGCGCCCTATCAGCGAACCTGGTCCCGACCAGCGGCCACGGAACTCGCCACGTTGAGCTCCGTGGAGCGGGGTGCCGCGAGCAACGTGAATCGCTCGCACCGCGCCCAGTTCCGCTCGAACACGGTCACGGGAAGCAGCACTTCGCCCCGCAGCGGGTCGAGCAGGATCACGTTCGCGAGCGGCTCGTCGTAACCGAGCACGAGGCTGTAGTGGTGCGCTTCGCCATCCGGCGAGAGCATCACGAGCGGCGGCCGCCCCGCGTCGATGTGACCGTACAACCCGGTCTCCGTGCGATCGAGGCTGCCGGAAAAGAGAAAGGCGTCCAGCCCGGAGCGCACGAGCGCGCTGCGGAGCTCACCACCCGAGAGACCACGTTCACTCGCCGCCGTGGCGGCGAGCTGCGCCCGTTCCTCGGGCAAGAGGACGACGCCCCAGTACGCGCACAGCGCCGTGATCGAGGCGAGCCCGCAGGCGTGGAGCTCGTCCTGGCGCACCAGCGGCAGATCGAGCACGACGGCGTGCGCCGAGAGCGCCCCCTCGACGGGCGTCGTCGTGCGACATGCGGACAGCGCGGCGGCGCCACCGAGCGCGAGCAGCAGCACGGCGCGTCCAGTCCAATTGCCCGCCACGCTTCGATTGGCTCGTTCGTCACCCATCTTCCGACCTCCGCCCAGGATGAACCGCACTCCCAGACCGTGCCCCAACTGCGGTTCGAGCCGTGTGCGCCGAGCCGTGCGATCGGCCTGGCGCGTGCTCTCCTGTGCGGTGCGAGAGTAGGCACGTGCCGACCGCGGGGACATCGGTGGATGCACCGGCCCTCCGCACGAGTTCCAGGTACATGGGAGCTCCTTGCGCCGCGCTGGACGCGCGCCGCTCCTCGACGTCGGAGGGGACCGCGGCGAATCTGGAGGTCGGGGAGAGCCACGGCGTGTCGGTGTCGCTCGCCAACGCCACTCGACGATCCGCGGTCGCGCCCCTCGCATCGCTCGCCAACGCGACTCGACGATCCGCCGTCGCGCCCCGCAGGCACTCGGCGCCGCACGACGGCCGGCGGCCGAAGGCTCAGAAGCGCAGTGGAGGCCGGACGCGACTCCAGACGAAGGGCCCGGAGCGCGCGTCGCGTGCACGACATCGGCCCCCCGGGAGCTGCGAAGAAGCGAACGGCCCGGGTTCGACCCCGAGCCGTTCGTCGAGCGCGACCGGCGACTTCGTCGCTGGCCTCGCCAATCCCCCGAAGAAGGCCGTCACCGCGCGTTGGGTTGAACGCGAGCGAGCATGACCTCGTGGAGTCCGTGCGTTCGTCGCGATCGGCGAACGGCCCCAGGTCGAACGACCTGGGACGGCTGCCCCGAGCGCGGCCCTGCGAGGGGCCGGCCCCCACCCCGTCGAACGTGTCACCCAGGACGGGTCGAGGCGTCGCGCTTCCGCTGCGCCTCACCCGCGGGGTTCGGAACGCTCGCCCCGTCGCGCGGTGCGCCGGGATCGAGCTTGGTCACTCAGCGTCCCTGATCCTGCTTCGCCTGCGAGCGCGGCCAGTAGGGCTGAACCGAGTAGTAGTCGTAGACCCCGCCGATCCACTTGGGATCGGTCATCTCGGCGACCTTGTCCTTGCCCGGCTTGAAGCGCGGGGCCTTCTCGAGCTGCTGCTTGGTCGTCGCGAGGGTGATGACCTTCGTGTCGCCCTTCTCGCCTTCGAGCGAGAACTTGAGCGCGTCCCACGGCACCGCGACGTGGGACTCTCCCATGCCGAGGAAGCCGCCGACCGAGACGGCGACGTAGTTGACACGACCGTTCGTGTCGATCGCGATCTCTTCGATGTCACCGAGCTTCTCGCCCGTCGGGGTCTTCACGTCCGCGCCCTTGAGGTCGGAGCACTTCCACGTGATCACCGACGTGCGCGCTCCGGCTTCGACGGGGCGCTTCACGTTGCCCCCGGCCTCCGTCAGGTAGTACGCGTCGATGTCCTTGGCCCAATCCGCGCTGGCGAGCACCGGCCAGTGCGCCTTGTCGAACCCCGGCGCGTTCTTCAGCCGCTCCTTGTCGAGGGGCAGCACGATCGAGCGATCGCTGTCCTTCTTGGACGTCTCCGCTTCGGTCGTGCGGAGCACGCTCCACGGCATGGCGAACAGCTTGTCGCCCATCCCGAGCGTGCCGCCGAACGACAGCACGGCGTAGGCCGTCTCGCCGCCCGGGTGCACGACGACGTCTTCGACCTTGCCGAGCTTCTCGCCCTTCGGGTCGACGACCTTCATGTCGATCACGTCGCTCGCGAGCCAGATGGTCGGCGACTTGGACGTGGTCTGCGCGTCGGCGAGGACGGTGAGACCGACGAGGGCTCCCAGGATGGGGAGCGGTGTCTGGAACTTCATCGCGATGTCTCCACGGTACGCGGGCATTTCTACGTGGCACGTCATGTCGTTCCGGAGCTCGAAGCCCACGGCTGCGCTGCGCACACTCCGCATTCCCGAGCCGAACTGTAGTCGCGCCCCGTTTCCGCGGCGATCGGCGGGTGCAGGCAGCCCGAACGGCGAAAGTCGGTACCGGCGGACGCCGAAACTCGCGCGCGTCAGTCCGAGCGCACGCTCGACGCGTAGAGGCTTCCGTCCGGAGGGATGGCGACGAAGCGCGTGCTCATCTCCGCGGTCGGAACGGGCACGGCGCCGACCTCCGACAAGATGCGCTCGACGCGTCGCGCGTCGTCTTCGTCGTGGGCGTGCACGGACACGAGGACGCTGCCTCGGCCGCCTTTTCGCAGCGAGTGCTGCGCACGTGAGGACGGGATGCCGAGTCCGACGAGGCTCCCGGTCAAGCTGCCCGCGGCCGCGCCGACCGCGACACCGAGGAGGAGCGCGAATGCGCCGCTCCACTCCTGGAACGAACCCGTGGTGTAGGTCGCTCCGCGCAGATCGAACGCCCAAGCCAGCGTGCCTCCGAGCACTCCCCCCAGCACGGCGCACACCGCGGCGGCTTTGAGCACGCGCGTCCCGTACACGCGGCCGTCGATGCCGAGCACGGAGAGCTCGCCTTTCGGCAGTCCCGCGAGCGACAGTTCTCTCTCGGCGCGCGCGACGCACGCCTGGTTCGGAGCGATGTAGAAGGCTGCGCTGGTCATGGGACTCCTTCGACGGGCGTGCCCGCGGACTCGGTGCTGCGCACGGAGGCGCCCGTCGCAGAGGACGGGCGCCGCAGGTGGTGGAGCGAACTCGTGCGCACCGGAACGCTCCCCGCTTCATTCAGAGCAAGACGATGAGGAGTACGATCCCCGCGCCGATCGCGAGCCAACGCCACTCGTTGTTCGAGGGCTCGGACCCGCCACGCAGCGCGACGAGGGTGTCGCTGCTCCGTTCGGCCGCGGTGAGCGCCGTGCGCTCGCTCGCATCGAGGGCGCGAGGCGTGCTCGCGCTCCCGGCACGCATCGCAGCGAGGCGGTCGACGCTCGCGATCTCGGGCTCGCAACGTGCTTGGAGCACGGCGCGCTCAGCCGTGGTGAAACCGCGAGCGTCCGTGATCGCCGGGGTGGTCGCCGGGGTGGTCGACGGGAGAAGGAGGGAAAGAGTGAGGGTCGTCGTGCAGAGAAGCGTGGTCATGATTTCATTCCTGTGGATGTCGGTGTTCTCCAACTCGGCGGGCGTCGGCCGTGTGGCCTCGCGTGAGTCCGCGCCACGGCCGAGTCCGCGCTCGCTCGCAACGCATCGCGCATCGAGACCGCGGGCGGCGCTTGGTCAAGCTCCTTGGCTTCGGAGCAGGCTGAGCAAGTCCTCGGCGTGCTCTTCTTCGGTGGCGAGGATGCCCTCGAGCAGGCGCCGAGTGGTCGGGTCGTCGTCGCCCAGGTAGCGGATCACCTCCGCGTAGCTGTCGATCGCGATGCGCTCGGCGACGAGGTCCTCGCGGATCATGTCGTCGAGGTCCTTGCCCTCGACGTACTGGGCGTGGCTGCGCTTCGACAGTTGATCGGGATCGAAGCTCGGTTCTCCGCCGAGCTGGACGATGCGCTCGGCGAGCAGGTCGGCATGACCTTGCTCCTCGGCGGCGTGCTGGAGGAACTCGGCCGCGACGCTTCGGGCGTGGATGCCGGTCGCCATGTAGTAGTGGCGCTTGTACCGCAGCACGCACACGAGCTCGGTCGCGAGCGCGTCACCGAGCAGCCGAATCACGACCTTGCAGTCGGCCTTGTTGCCCTGCGTGACGGCGCCGAGCTCCACGTTCTTGCGCGCACGCTCGCGCAGCGCCGCGACGTCCGAGAAGCCCGTCGCGCGGTCCGGAGTGATGGGATGGGTTCTCTCGAGCATGCTCGTGGCCTCGGCTGGGTTCGTCGTTGAAGGAGGAAAGGTCAGGCGCGCAGCGTGGAAGCCGCGCGCCCCGACACTCAGACCGGGTTGCCGTGCTCGGTCGGCTTCGTCGCCGGCCTCGAGCCGGACGGGTCGGCCATCGCGGAGCGCTCGCCGCCTTGCGCACCCGGTTTGACGTTCGCCGCCGACTCCGAAGCGGCGGTCTGGGAAGACGGCTTCGTGGCGGGAGACCGCGCTTCGTTCGGAGCGCTCGGTCCGTGCTCGCGCTGCTGCTGCTGGTTGTGCTGGGTCTGCTGCGAGCCCTGGTTCCGGTGCTTCTGCTCGTTCTGCTGATGACGCGCACCGAGCGGATGCGGCGCCTCGACCTTCGATCCCTTGCCCTGCGTCGGGTTCGCTCCGCCCCCCGAACGAGCCGCATCGTGCTCGCCCTTCGCGTCGGAATGCGGAGCCTCGGGAGCTCCCGTCGAGTTCGCGTCATCACGGGGCGCGTTCCTGTCCGAGGACGGCTTGCCACCGTCGGACTGAGCTCGGCCCGCGTTCGACGAGGGCTGGTTCGCGTCGTGGTGCTGCTTGCCGCCGTCGTGCTGGTGCTGACCGCCGTCGTGCTGCTGCTTGCCGCTGCCCTGCTGGTGCTGGCCGCCGTCGTGCTGCGGCTTGCCGCCGTCGTGCTGCTGCTTGCCGCCGCTCTGCTGTTGCTGGCTGCCGCTCTGCTGGTGCTGACCGCCGTCGTGCTGCGGCTTGCCGCCGCTCTGCTGTTGCTGGCTGCCGCTCTGCGGGTGCTGGCTGCCCTCGTGCTGCGGCTTGCCGCCGCCCTGCTGCGACGTGCTCGAGTCTTTGGAGAGCTTCCCACCGTCGGTGTGCTGCTTGTTCCCGTCGGAACGCTGCGCGCTCGCCTCGGGCCGCTGCGCGCCGGCTTGCGTCTCCATCGTGCGGAAGGACGTCGCGTTCGGCGCGGCCTCACGGCTCGGATCACCGAGGTCGCGGCGTGTGGGATCGCCGATCGGCGGGTTCATCGCGGGCATGGAGGGCTCCACCTTCGGTTCGGGCTTCGACTGCAGGGGATGCGAAGTCGGGTTCGTCGTCGCTTCGTCGTTCATGGGAGCCTGGTCTTTCGTCTCGGAGATGGGTTCGAGGCGCCTGGTGAAGCGCCTCGAGCGCGACGCGACGTCGCGTGCCAGCGCTACGGTGGAACTCACCGCGGCCGCTGTGCGACACCGTAGCCGCGGCTCCGAGTGCTCCCCATCGATGCATGTGCTCAGGCCTGGTCGGAGATCCAGGTAGGAGGGACCCGAGCGCGACGCGCGCTGCGCGCTCGACGCCGCGAAGCGCCCACGTGCACGCTGCGCCACGCGACGGGCGCTACGCGCGAAGGCCGTCCGAAGGCGATGTCGACCCGCACCGAGCGCCTGGAACGCCGCGCTCAGGTCGTCGGCGCGAGCGGCGCGGGCAAAGGCACGGCGATCACGATGTTCGTGCCCCCGCCGATGCGCGAGTCCACGAGCGTGCTCCCGCCCAAGTGCCGAACCTGCTCGCGGATCCCGAACAGGCCGTAGCCGTGCGCGTCGACGATGGACGCGTCGAAGCCGCGCCCTTCGTCTTCGACGGAGATGCGGAGATGCCGCGGGCCCGAGCTGGTGCGGACGCACGCGGCCTTCACGCCGGAGTGCATGGCGACGTTGTTCAGGAGCTCGCGCACCGCGCGGAAGAGGATCACGCGCATCCGATCGTCGTGGATCGGCGCGCTGTCCTCGTCCTCGATTCGCACGGTGATTCCGAGTCGCGCTTCCGCGTCCTCCGCGAGCCACTCGAGCGCCGGCACGAGCCCCAGGTCGTGGAGCGAAGGCGGGCTCAGCTGGAACGTGATCGCGTGGATCGAGCGGTCGGCCTTCGCGACCAGCCCCTCGACCTGGACGAAGGTCTCGCGCGCAGCCTCGCCGATCTGACCCCGCAGTGCGGAGAGTTTCATGCGCGCGAGCGCGAGGTCCTGCCCGAGGTCCTCGTGGAGCACGCTCGCGAGCGATCGGCGAGCGTACTCGTCCGCGATCACGATCTCCGCGGCGAGCGATCGGAGGCGAGTCTCCTGGTCGGCCGCCGCGCGAGCATCGGGAGAGGTGTAATGTCCGCGCCCCCTCGGCCCCGTGTTCGCGGGCACGTCCGCCTGATTCGAAGGCGCGAAGGGCGGGGTCGCTGCCGACGCTCGTCGCTCGGAGAGCGGGTCGTTCGACACGATCCCAGCTCCGAAGTCCGGGCTCGGCGCGTCGACGCTCGAATCGGGCGCCGACGACTCGCCCTCCACCGGCGCGGGGCGTCGTCGCTGCTGCCTGAGCTCGTCGATCGACGTCTCGAGTGCGATGAGCGCGTCGTCGAGGTCTGCTCCCATTTGATCTCCGGCCGCGTTCGGCAACTCCGCGCGGCGCAGCTCGACTTCGCTACGACAGGCTACGAGCCGCGCGATGAAGTCCTGCTCGAGCATGGAAGGTCGTATTGGAACCCAGGTCTGCGCGCGCGTCGTTCCGGGGATCCACCGATTCGCGCGTACGGAGTCGGGGCGCTCTCTCGATGAGTGCGCTCGGGGTCGTCGACCTTCTGCGTTCCACAGGCGGTGCGGCGCTAGCCTTCGAGGGACGTGAGGCCCTCGCGAATCGCGTACTTGGTCAGCTCCGCCGTGCCGTGCAGCCCGAGCTTGTGCGTGATGTTCCGTCGGTGCGTCTCGACGGTCTTGATCGAGATGTGCATCGCCTTCGCCGTTTCGCCCGACGTCCGGCCCTCCGCGACGAGCTGCAGGACCTCGCGCTCGCGCGGCCCGAGGCTCGAGTACGCGGTCGGCTCGCCCGGCTGGCTCTTGCTCGTCGAGCGCTCGACGACGGAGCCAGCGATCTCGGGGCTCAGGTACGTTCGGCCGACACTCGCCGCGCGCACGGCGCGCAAGAGCTCGTCGTGCGCAGCGATCTTGAGCACGTAGCCGCACGCGCCCGCCTCGAGCATGTGGTGCACGTAGCGCTTGTCCGTGTGCGTCGAGAGCGCGACCACCTTGACCCGCTCGAATTCCGTGCGGATGCGGCGCGTCGCCTCGACCCCGTTCAGCTCGGCCATCCCGACATCCATCACGACGACGTCGGGATGGAGCGTCCGTACGAGGTCGAGGGCGACGCGGCCGTCCGACGCCTCGCCGACGACCTCGATGTCGGGTTGTCCCGCGATCAGGGCGCGCAGCCCATCGCGCATCATCATGTGATCGTCCACCAGCAGAACTCGGATGCTCATGCGGTCACCTCCGGCCTTTCTCGTTCCCTCGTCGTGAGCGGCGCGCGCAGTCGGATCTTCGTCCCACGGCCCGGCTGCGATTCGATCTCCATGCTCCCCCCCACGTGCCTGAGGCGCTCGTGGATGCTGATCAGTCCGGATCCTCGTGCTCCCGCAACCGCCACGTCCATCCCGACACCGTCGTCTTCGACCGAGGCATCGAGTTGGTCCTCCTCGCGCTGCAGGCGCACGTGGACCGAGCGCGCACGCGCGTGCTTGGCCGCATTGATGAGGAGCTCGCGGATCGAACGGAATAGGATGACGCGCGTCTTCTCGTCCGCGGGCTTCGGCTTCCCGTCGTCTTCGAGCACGATCTCGATCCCATACCGCGTGTGGATGTTCTCCACGAGCCACTGCACGGCCGGCTCGAGGCCCAGATCGTGCAGCACGGGCGGGCTCAGCTCGAACCCGATCGAACGCGCAGCGGCGTTCGCCTGATCGACCAGGCTCGCGATCTCGTCGATCGATGGGAGGTGCCGGGCGTCGACGCACCGGCGTAGGCCGGACAGCTTGATCTGCATCAGCGCGATCGTCTGGCTGAGGCCGTCGTGCAAATCGATCGCGAGGTTGCGCCGCTCCTGCTCCTCCGTGACGAGCAAGTTCGCCATCAGGGAGCGCAAACGCTCCTGGTAGAGCTTCACGTCTCGCTCCGCCTGCCGTCGCGCCGTCGCGTCGCAGACGAAGATCGTGAGCAGCGGAGGATTCCCAACCCCGATCGGAGCCATCGCGACCTCGACCGGGAACTCCGTGCCGTCCGCCCGCTTCGCGACCGTTTCGAAGCGCCGACCGAACAACCCGGGTTCCCCCGTCGAGAGGAAGTGCGCGAAGTTCGCGTGCGCCTGCTCCTGCATCCGCGGGGGAAAGATCAGCCCCCAGATCTCGCGTCCGACGGCGTCGGCGCGGTGGTAACCGAAGATCGTCTCGGCCGCGGAGTTGAACTCGACCACGCGGCTCGACGCATCGATCGTGATGACCCCATCGAGCGACGCGTCCAGGATCGCGTTCTTGCGCGCCTCCGAGTCGCGGATCTTCGTGATCGAGTGCTGGCGCTCCAGGAACTGGCCGATCTGCGCGCCGACGGAGCTCAGGAACTCGACGACGACCGGGTCCTTCGGACGCACACGCTGGCTGAAGAAGCGGAGGATGCCGCGCAACTCGCCGTGCATGAGCACGGGGAGGCGGAACATGCTGCGGGCTCCCGCGCGCACGACTTCGGGCTCGCGGGCCAGCGTCGGGTCGGTCGTGACGTCGTCGAGCCAAAGGGGCTCACCGCTTTGCCACGGAGCGCCGGATCCTGCAGGGAAAGCCCTGGGTTTCGAGCACTCCTGCAGTCCTTCTGCCCCGATGGAAGCAGACGACCACACGCTCGCGCATCGCGGACCGTCCGCGAGCGTATCGACGGACCAGAGCTCTCCGAGCTCCCAGCCGAGCCCTTCGCACAGGATGCGGAGGATCACGATGGCGGCGGCCTCGAGCGTGGGACTCTCCGCGAGCGCGCGGCCGATCTCGTATTGGAGCGCGAGGTGGAGCTCGGCGTGCTTTTGCTCCGTGATCTCGATCGCGGCGACGAGGTATCCGTCGATCGTCCCGTGGAACCCGATCCGCGGCGCGCCGATCTCGAGCACCCAACCACACTCCCCCTGCTCGCGATGGAGCCGATATTCAGCCCAGTAGAGCCGGCCGGTCGCATGGGCTTCGGTGCAGATGCGCGAATAGGCTTCGCGGTCCTCGGCGTGCACGTCGTCGAGCCAGTGCTCGGGAAACGAGGAGTCCGCGACGCGTCCCGTGAACTCGAACCACGCGCGGTTGGCCCAGCGACAGCGCGCGTCGGCGCCCATGATTCGGACGAGCACCGGCCCGCGTTCCGAGAGCGCGGGACTGGAGAGCGCCCGCGCTCGGCTCGCCTCCAACACGGCGGGCGCGGCGAACGGCTCGGACACGGCGGGAGCGTTCGCCTCCGGTTGCGCATCGTCGGCTGCATCGGCGACCAGGAGCTGCAAGTCCTCGAGAGAACGCTGCAGGCTCGCGAGCACGACGGGTTTCGCCCGGCCCGCAGGCGCGGGGACGGAGCCGGCCGTCGCCTGGAGGAGCTGCTGGAACTCGCTCAAATGCCGCTGCAGCTCGTCCAGCTTGTCTTCGAACATGCTCTCCTGGCCCGGATCGAGCGAGGGTGCGGAGTGTGGGCGCTTCACTCGTCTCGATGGGACGCGCGAAGCACCCTGATCCGGTAATCCGCACCGGGGGACGAGCAGTCTACTCGACCGTGCGCAATCGGATCACTCCGGGCTTCTGAGTAGATTGATCGCGATACGCGCGCGCGGCCTCCAGTGGGCCGGAGGCGCGTCGCCGTGGAGCGTTCGGCTCGTCCGCGCGCTACGGACGCATTCGCGCTACGTCGTAGCCGTCGTCGTCGACAAAGCCGCGCGCACCGTGCGGGCGAGCACGTGTTCGTCGAACGGCTTCTCCAGCGTCTTCGTCCCGGGCTTCACGCGACCTTGCTGCACCAGCAGGTCGGTCGAATAGGCGGACATGAAGAGCGCGCGCAGCGTCGGACGCTCCTTCTGGAGCACGTCGACGATCTCGGGCCCGCTCGCGTCCGGCAGGACGATGTCCGACAAGACGAGGTCGATCTCGCCGGGGCAGGCGCGCGCGGTCTCGAGCGCCTTGCGGCCGTCTTCGGCCATGAGCACGTCGTAGCCGAGCGTCGTCAGCGTGTGGCGCAGCGTCACGCGGATCAGGCGTTCGTCCTCGACGACCAGGATGCGGCCCGTGTGCGCCGCGGGCAGCGTCACAGGCTTCTCCGCGACCGCCGCCGGCGCGCCCGCGAGCTGCACCGCGCGCTTCGGGAACAGGATGCGGAAGAGCGTGCCGCGTCCGACCTCGCTCTCGAGCTCGATGCCGCCCGACAAGCGACCGACGATCGAATACACCGTGTAGAGCCCGAGGCCCGTGCCCATGCCCACCGGCTTCGTCGTGAAAAACGGCTCGAAGATGCGCGTTTGCGTCTCCTCGCTCATCCCCGTGCCCGAGTCTTGGACCTCGAGTGCCACGTACGTGCCGGGAGCGAGCTCCCCCGAGCGCGTCCGACGCGGCGTCTTGGCCTCGATCTCGACCGTCGCGATGCGCAAGCGCCCGCCGCGCGGCATCGCGTCGCGCGCGTTCACGGCGAGGTTGAGCAAGACGTGCTCGATGTGCGTCGGGTTCGCGAGGATCGGCCCGCCGTTCGGGCACAGCTCGATCGCGAGCTCAATGTCCTCGCCGATCACCTGGCGCAACATGCGACCCGCGACGCGAACGACCTCGTTGAGCTCGCTCGAATGCACGTCGATCGGCTTTCGACGGCTGAAATCGAGCAGGTCGCGCGTGAGCCCGGCGCCGCGGCGCGCGGCCTCCGTGATGTCGTCGAGCGTCTGAACCGCAGGATGATCGGGCTCGAGCGACCGCTTCGCGAGCCCGGCGCACCCGATGATGCCCATCAGGAGGTTGTTGAAGTCGTGCGCGATGCCGCTGGCGAGGCGCGCGATCGCCTCGAGCTTCTGCGCCTGCTGGAGCTGGTCCTCGAGCCGACGTTGCTCCAGCTCGGCGCGCTTGCGCGCGGTGATGTCGACGATCGACGCGAGCACGACGACGTGACCGTCGAGCTCGATCGGATTCAGGCCGATCTCGATCGGGATCTCCGTCCCGTCGCGACGCAGGCCGTGGAGCTCGCGCCCCTCGCCCATCGCTCGGCGGTGCGGCTGCGCGAGGAACCGCGCGCGCTGCTCCGGATGCGCGGCCTGGAAGCGCTGCGGGACGAGGATCTCGACGGACTTCCCGAGGAGCTCGTTGCGGGACCACCCGAACAGGCGCTCGATCTCGCGGTTCGCCATCAAGATCTTGCCGTCACCGTCGACCATGATCATCCCGTTCGGCGACGACTCGACGGCGACCTGGAAGCGCTCCTCCGCCTTGCGGCGCTCGCGCAGGTCGACGATCGAGCTCAGCACGAAGAGCCCCTCGTCCGTGACGATCGGCGTCAGCGAGATCTCGAGCGGGATCTCGGCACCGCTCTTGTGGCGCCCGCGCAGCTCGCTCCCGATCGCCATGCGGCGCACGCGCGGATCGGCCAGGAACGCCGCGCGGTGGAGCGGGTGGATCGCACGCGCGCCCTCGGGCACGAGCACCTCGACGACCTGGCCGAGGAGCTCTTCGCGCGCGTAGCCGAAGAGCGCTTCGACCTCGCGGTTCAGGAGCACGATGCGTCCCGCGCGATCGGTCATGATCAGCGCGGAGGGACAGGCTTCGAGGGCGGCCCGGAGCCGGGCTTCGTTCGTTCGTGTCGCTTCGGTGGACATGGCGTCTGCGTCATTGTGCGCAGTTCCGCGCGGCGCGACGACAGGGGCGCTGGGAGTTTCTCAGACGAGGACCGCGTCCGAATCGCGCCCCCGCCCGTGCTGCCGATGCGGCTCGGCGCGCATCGGCGGCTCGCGTCGGATCGGCGCCGATCGGTCGCAGAGCCTCGGGACGGGGCCGATCGACCCGCTCTTCCAGCGGACCCGTGTCCGCCGCGCGCCGCGTCCTCGGACGACGGACCCGGACCGCGCGGCGACGAGGGGAACAAAGAGGAAGCGGCAGCCTCGCAGCTGCCGCTCCCGGGAGGAATCCCCTCCGAGCTTCCCGGGTGCCGCGTCGCTCGCAAGATCGCGGCTCCCCTCGGTGGAGATGCTCGAAGCGTACTGCGCTCCGGGCCGGTAGGGATGTGACACCACCGTCACGACGCCGGGGGTGATCGTTGCTCGCGGCGTGAGGTCCTCCGCCAGGGCAGCCGGCGGCGGAAACGCCTTCGCCCCGCGGCCCAAGTGCATCCCGTTCCCACGCAGCGGCCCGGATCGGTGCGGGTGCGCTTCGTCCGCTCCCTCAGTGCGGAGGCGCGCGCGAGCGGAACGACGAAGGCGGGCGGTGAGGTCGCTTCTTCAACGGCCTTTGAGGCCTCGGGGCCGGCATGAACCCAGCACCGCGCGCGTCTCACTGCGCATCTCGCGCGGACCGACGATGGAGCCCCGCGTAGGTTTCAAGCGCTCGGCGCGGCCTCGACGCTCGCGGCAGCTCCAACGCGCCTCGACCTTGGTTCGTAGTCCCGACGTCTCGCTCCCGGTCCAGCACGTATCCCCACCTCACCAGGTCAGGAGCCGAAGCATGACCCTGCGACGCATCTCCCTCACCCTCGCTCTGCTCTCCGCGCCTTCGTGGGCCGACGACCTGGACGATCTCGACGGCTCGGCCCGTCCCTCCGTTCGTTCCACGACGAACGAACGCGCCGCGCTCGTGGACGACGTCCTCTTCCGGCCCGACGGCTCGGTGGCATCCATCGACGCCCAGAGCCACGGCCCGGCTCGGCGCGTTCCGTGGAGCCTCGTGCGGCTCGTGCTCCCCGACGTGACCTCGACACCGGAGGCGACGGCGCCGGAGCGCATCGACGTGCTCCCGCGTCCGCGCTCGAGCCTCGCACAGCGGAGCACGGGCTCCTCGAAGTCGGCGACGCTCGTCTCCTTGAGCTCGCTCACCGGCTTGCCCGTGACCACGGAGGACGGCGAGTCGATCGGCGTGCTGCGCGGAGCGCTCGTCTCCGTGGCCGCCGGGCAGGTTCCGGCGTTCGTCGTGGAGCTCCACCCGCACGACGGCAGCACCGGACGCACCGTCGCCGTGCCCTGGTCGATGATCGACGTCGTCACGGCGGCGCGCACCAGAATCGCGCGCCTCACGGAGAGCGACGTGACGTGGTTGCGCGCCGCACCGCCGCTGGAGTGCGAGCCTGCGACCTCGCCTTTGGCGTCCGCACTCCGTCCCCGGCTCGACGGTCTGGAGACGCCGGATCCGCTCTTCGACGCCTGGAGCGATCCGCGCTGACCACCGCGCGCTCCGCGTAGTCGCGCCGCGGTGAATCCGCCCAAACCTCGCGGAAGGGTTTTCCGGCGCGCGACAGGTTCGAGCGCGCGGATCCCGCCGCGATTTCGGAAACGCGCTAGCATGTTTCACTTGGACGCGGGGGTTGCGCGGCCACGTCGTGCTCGCCACGGGCCCCCTTCGTCGACGCTCCAGGCACCGAGGATCTCCATCCATGCTCGGCCGACTCTGTCTTGCCCTCGCCACCGTCGTTTCGCTGTCCCTCCCCGCGCTCGCACAGAGTCCGGGGTCGGCCTTCATCGTGAACCGCTTCGCCGCCCACTCGGACGGGAATGCGTTCGTCCGCAAGGACGGCGCCTACCTCGCGGCGGGGCCGGGGCTTGGATGCACGGGAGCCGGGCTCGTCGACGGCATCTACTGCTTCGCGATCACGGACCCGGCCGCGACCGTGCTCCTCACGACCGACCCGATCGCCGAACGCTGCGTCGAGGTCAAGAACGGCGTCCTCTCGAACTACCTGGGCCACACGCGCGTCAGCACGCGTCGAGGTCCGTGCGGATCGACGATGGTGCGCCTCGTCCCCTTCGACACGACGCCGTACCCGAGCGGTGAGTACAAGCTCTGGCTCACGCGTCTCGCGGACTACGACCCGGCTGGATCGCATCTGTTCGGCTTCGACCCCGCGCGCTCCAAGAGCGACAACTTCCGGGTCATCACGGGTACGCCGCAGGCGATCGTGCGCGGCTACAAGTACTTCGATCACGACGAGGACGCCGTGTGGAACCCGACGCTGGATCCGCTCGAGGTCCCGATCGGAGGCTGGCGCGTCGAGCTGTACAAGAACGGACTCCTCGACGGTTTGACCTACACCGACCAGGACGGCCGCTACCTGTTCCTCCGCGACCGCGACGGCAGCTCCTACTCCGTGCGCGAAGTTGCGCCCGGCGGGTTCGTGAACGACGGGACTCCGGGTGCCGTGTGGCTCGCGACGACTCCGCGCGAGGCCACGACCCTCGCCTCGGCCGAGCTCGTCACCGGGCCGGACTTCGGCAACGTGAGCTTCGAGCTCCAGGTGAGCGCGGGCCAGCCGAACGTCTTCTGGATCTCGAGCTGCGAGCACGAAGACGATGATGACGACGACGATGGCGACTGCGACGACGAGGATTGCAACTCGGACTGCCATGACGACGATCACGACCTCAGCGGGGACGACGACGAGGACGACGACGAGGACTGTGGCCATCACGACGACGACGACTGCGACTGCGGTGTCACCGGTCGATCGCTCCTCCACGACTGCGACCCGACTTGGCGCCAAGTCCTGACGACGCGCAACGGCAGCCCCGTTTCGCTCCGGCGGTCGATCTCGAGCGACAACCCGAACGTCTCGATCTACGCTCCGAACCCGAACTCGAGCTTCGGGAGCGCGTTCAAGAAGTGGGTCCGCTACTCCACGAGCCATCCCCACGACCACGCGGGCTTCCTCCTGTCCCGTGAGGTCGCGACGACCCTCCTGAACAACTCCTGCGGCTTCATGCAGGGATCGATCTACGTCGACCGGTTCCAGAATGGCGTGCTCGTGTCGCTCGACGAGATGCTCACCGGCGCGATCGGCCTCTTGAACGAGACGGGCGCCGGCCTCACCGGCCCGAACGACCCGTTCCAAGACCTGCGTCAGCGCATGCTGAACTGCACGAACGAGTTCGGCACGATCAACAACACGGCCGACCCGGCGGAGCCGCAGATCGTGTATCGCCGCGGCTCGGGGCCAACGTTGTTCTTCTCGCCGTACTGACGCACTGGGCGGACCACCCCGGTTGGACGAAGGGCTCGCCCAGGAACGCGCGAGCCCTTCATCGTTCCGGGAGGCTCACTCGGTCTGCGGAACGCGAGTGCGCCCGAGGTCGCGACGCGACGAGTCGCAGGCTGCGGCGTGATCCTGTCCCGCGTGATTACGGCCGGCGTGCGACGAGCCGCACGCCTTGACTGCTCTGGAACCTGTCCTGCGCGGCCTCTCCGCGGCTCGCGCTGCGAAACAAGGCCTCGACGCGCGAGCTCCAGTGTCCGCCGCGCTTGCGCGCGAGAGACGTCGCGCTGCCGTCGACGAGGTCGCGCAGCCACTCCTCGCGCGAGCCCGCCATGTCGAGCACGCCGTATGGCGACTCGTCGCGCGGCTCGAACCCGCCGGGCGCGTCGAGCAGGTAGCCGTCCTTCCGCACGAGACACACCGTGAGCGCTGGGTCGAAGCGATCTCCCCAGGGGAATGCGCGACCGTCCACGCCGCGTGCCGCTTTCTCCCACTCGCTCTCCGAGGGCAGGTCGTAGCGCCACGGCTCGCCGTTCTCGCCGGCCTTCAAGTTGCGCCACTCGAGGTAGTCGCGCACGTCGTTCCACGTCAGGCCGAGCACCGGCGAATCCGCGCTCGTGTTCTCGAACACGTCCCAGGTCCATGCGCCGCTCTCCGCATTCTGCTTCGCGAGCACGCGGTCGTCCTGCGGCAAGTACAGATGCCGCCCCGGCGGAACGGCGAGCAACTTCGCGAGCGTGTCCGGATCGTTCACGAACTCATACCACTCGCGGTTCGTGAGCTCCTTGCGCGCGATCGCGAACGCCGGTACGTCGGGGCGCTGCCCCGCGCGCGGGCGGAACGCCTCGGGATCGCCGCCCTCGAGGAACGACCCGGCGGGAACGCGCACGAAGCCCGGAGGCGTCGTGCCCTCCGGGTCGAGCACGATGCGCGCGCTCGGCGTCGCGCGCCGTTCGACGAGGACGTTGAGCCGCTGGTCCTCGAAACCCGCGCGGCGCGCGAACAGTAAGTACGAGCCGGGGTCGACCTGGAGCGCCGCGCCCGGCTCGATGCGGTTCTCGGGCGCGAGCACGAGCGGATACGCCGTGCGCTCGCAGATCAACCCGGACTTCGTCCGCGCCGGCAGGTCGAGCGCGACCGGGCGTCCATCGTGCAGCACGACGAGCTGCACGGCGGTCGGCGCGCCATCGCGGACCAAATCAAGCGCGGTCCCGACGGGAAGACGGCGCGGATCGATCGACAGTGCGCCGTCGCGTTCGACCAGTTCGAGCGCGAGCAGCGCGCGCTTCGCGCTCGTGATGCGCATCACCCAGTCGAACACACCGTCGACCGCGACACCGTCGAGTGCTGTGATCCGCTCGAGCGGCGCAACGCCGGCGCGCACGAGCGCTTCGTCGGCCGCCGCGTCGAGCACGAACAGCCCGCCGTCGCATGGCGCGCCCGCGCAGCGCACGACGAGGTCGCCGCGCACGAGCCCCGCGCGTTCCGCGAGCGAGCCCCGCTCGACGCCGGTCACGACGAGACACGGATCGCCCGGGTGGAAGTCGCCCTCCCACGCCGTCGGCCGAACGCGTCCGATGCCGGCGGTCGGCACGGGCACGAGGCGCGGGATCACGTCGCCGCTGCGAACGGTCTCGTAGCTCTCCCAGCGGAACAGATGGACGTCGGCCGCGGCCGGAACGACGTCGAGCGCGAGCGTGCCGCGCCCGAGGAGCTCCTCGCGGTGCTCGTGCTGGACGTCGTGCTGCTCCGCGGCGCTGCGCATGACCTCGGTGAGCACCGGGTCGCGCCGCTGGACCGCCTCGCGCCAGAGTTCGAGGTAGTAGTCCGCGAACGCGCCCTGCGTGGAGGCGCTTGAGCCGCCCCACTTCTGCTCCGCCTTGGCCGCGCGTTGGAGCGCCTCGAGTCGCGTGACGCGCAAGCTCTCCACCTCGCTGCGCAGGGTCTTGGCCTCGGTCTCGCGCCGCGCGTACCGGCCGCGCTCGGCGTCGCTCGCGGGCTTCTCGTACTTGCTCGACCGCTCGCGGGCGAGCTCGACCTCCAGCTCGTCGAGCTCCTGCCGTACCTGGACGTAGCGTTCGCGCTGCCGCAGCTCCTCGGTGCGCGCCAGCTCGGCCTCGGCGAGGTCCTTCGAACGCTCCACTTCGCGCTCCGCGTCGGCGCGCGCGCGCTCGACGCGTGCACGGAGCGCTTCGACCTCGGCAGACTTCGGGTCGAGCTCCTTCGCCTTCGCGACCGCGAGCGTGGCTTCGTCGTAACGCGCCGTGGAGAGCGCCTGGAGCGCCGCCTCCAAGTGTCCGCGCAAGTCGCTGCGACGCTGGAGGACGTTCCCGACGAACAGTCCGGCGCCCGTGAGCGCGAACACGACGCCGGCGGCGGCCGCGGTCGCGCGGCCGGGGTTGCGGCGCGCCCACTTGCGCGCGCGCGCGAACACGGTCGCGGCCTTCGCCTGGATCGGCTCGAAAGAGCGCACGCGCCGCAGGTCCTCCGCGAACGCCTCCGCCGTGGGATAGCGCCGAGTCTGATCGCGCTCCATCGCGACCTCGATCACGGTCGACAGGTCCTTCGGAATGCGCGGATTGAACGTGCGCGGGTTCGGGGACGATCCGTCGAGGATCTCGTGGAAGAGCTGGTCCCAGCTCTGCCCGTCGAACGGGCGACGCAGCGTGAGGCACTCGAACAGCGTGACGCCGAGCGCGTACACGTCCGTGCGCCGGTCGACCGTGCCGCGCGACGCGACGATCTGTTCCGGCGCGAGGTATGCGGGCGTGCCGAGGATCTGCCCGGACTGCGTGAGCGTCTGCGCCTCCGATTCGACGTCGCGCGCGAGGCCGAAGTCGAGGAGCACCGGGTGCCCCTCGGTCGTGACCATGATGTTCGCGGGCTTGATGTCGCGGTGGACGAGGCCGGCTTCGTGCGCGACGTGCAGCGCGCGCGCGGCGCGCTCGATCAGGCGCAGCACGTCCTCGAGCTCGCCCTTGTTGGCGCCGCCGACGATCGAGATCGTCTCGCTGCCCGGCTCGTCGCCGACCACGCCCTTCTTCGCCTTCTCGACGATCGATGCGAGCGTCGTGCCGCGCACGTACTGCATCGCGATGTAGGGCATGCCTTCGACCTCGCCGAAGTCGTGCACGCCGCAGATGTTCGGGTGCTCGAACTTCGACGTGAGCTCGGCCTCGCGCCGGAAGCGATCGCGGACGAGCTGCGACTGCGCGCCGGCGCGCGTCAGCATCTTGAGCGCGACCTTGCGACGGAGGCTCGCGTCCTCGGCGAGGTAGACGACGCCCTGGGCGCCGCGGCCGAGCTCCTTCAGGAGGAGGTAGTTGCCGAACTTGCGCGGACCCGAGTCGAGGCGGAACGCAACCGTGGAGGGACGGTTGACGGGCTCGGGCCCGGAGGGATTGGGGTCGGCGGAAGCGCCCTCGTGGTCGGGCGAAGAGTTCGCGGGGTGGGCGCCTTCGGACATGGCGCGGAGAGGATAGCGGGCGAGGTTGCGCGGGGTGCGCGCGGGATGGAGTTCGTGGTGCGGAGCTCGGGCGCGCTGGGCGAGGGAGCTGTGGAGCTCGGCGGGGGTGAGGACTGCGAACCGGTGAGCGTCGGCCGAGTTTCGATCGGGACGCGATTGCCAGGTGGGAGGACGCGGGGGAAGGGGCGCAACGGAACACAGCGGCAGCTCCGCATTCCGGACCCCGCGCAACCCCGGGCCGGAGGACTGGCCGCGGACTTGCGCGGGGTTCGAGGGGCTCTCAGCCACGAGCGGGTGGAATGGCGAAGGTCTGCGCGCGGCGCGAGCACGACCACGAAGGAGTCGCACGGCGATGAGCGCTCCGCACGGCATCTCTGTGCACTCGCTGCGGGGACGAACTCGAGGTCGCGCTGGTCCGCGGACTCAACCCTGCGGGAGGAGCGTCTCCAGCTGCTCCAAGAGGGACGGGAGCTTCGTCATGTCGCCGGGCTTGAGGAGGTAGTCGGTCGCGCCCATCGAGCGCGCGTGCTCACGATCGCACCCTTGCCCCGAGGCAGAGAAGATCACGACTGGGATCGAGACGAGCTCGGGTTGTTCGCGCATCCAGCGCAGGAGCTCGAGGCCGGGGACGATCGGCACGTTCAGGTCGAGCAGCACGAGACACGGCAGGGGGTGCAGCGTGCGATCGGCGTAGCCGTCCTTCCCGGCCAGGTAGTCCTGGGCCTCTCGCCCATCGACAGCCACGACGAGCTCATACCGCACGCGAGCGGACTTCATCGCGTGCCGTATGAAGAACACGTCGTTCTCGTCGTCCTCGACGTAGAGCACCCGGGGGAGCTTCATGTTCGATCACCGGCCTTCAATTCGACCCAGAACCGGCTGCCGCGCCCTTCCGAGCTCTCGACGCCGACTTGACCGCCCATGCGTTCGATCACCTTGCGCACGATCGCGAGCCCGATCCCCGTGCCTTCGTGCTGCTTGTCGATGCGCTGGAACATCTCGAAGATGAGCTCGTGGCTCTGGAACGGAATGCCGATGCCCTCGTCCTCGAACCAGATGCGCGCGAGCGGACCGCGAGCTTCCGACCAGACGCGCACGTGCGGCACCTGCCCGGGTCGAACGAACTTCACGGCGTTGCTCAAGAGATTGCTGAAGCACTGCGTCAGCCCCGAAGCGTTCCCAAGCACCGTCGGCATCGGCCCCTGGACTTCGATCTCGGCCAGCGGCAGTTGGAACGAGGGATACGTCTCGAGCATGCCGCGCAGGATCGCCTCGGCATCCACGACACCCAGCGGCAAGCCGGCGCGCATCGTCTTGCTGTAGTCGAGCGCGTCGAGGATCAACTGGTCCATGCGGTCGGCAGCCGTCGCGATGCGCTGCAAGTACTCGCGCGACTTCGGGTCGAGGGAGTGCCCGCTCTCGGCGAGCAGCATCGTCGCGAAGCTGCGCATCGCCCGCAGCGGCGCGCGCATGTCGTGCGTGATCGTGTAGGAGAAGTGCTCGAGTTCGGCGACGGTGTCCTTGAGGTCCTTCGTCCGCGCGGCGACCACCTGCTCCAGCCTCGCGGCGTACTCGCGCAGCTCGGCGTGCGCGTCGCGCAAGGAGACCTCGAGGTGCCGCCTTTCGGTGATGTCCTCGAGCGCGAGCAAGAGGAGCGGGCTCCGATTCGCACGCTAGATCTTCCGCGCGTTCACTTGGATCTCGCGCGGACCCAGCCGCGGGAAATCGGCCTCGACCAGCAGGTCCGCCAGCGCGTGGTTCGTTCTCACGAGCTCCTCGAGTCCCTTTCGGAGCTCGGGGCGATCCCACCGCCCGTGGTGGAGCGAGAAGAACCCGCGCCCCTCCACCTCGTTCGGCGAGAGCCGGAACATGGCGTGGAACGCGGCGTTCGCGGACTGCACGACCATGCGCTCGTCGAGCACGAGCAGACCGTCGTGGATCGTCTGGACGATGCCCTCGGCGTAGTCGCGCGCGTCGGTGATCAGACCCTGCGTCTTCTTGAGTTCGTCGACGTCGACGAGCAGGACGACGGCGCCATCGATCTTGTTGTCCTCCGTCTTGTACGGGTGGACACGCAGCACGAAGCAACGACCGTCGAGGTCGCGCACCTCTCGCTCGCGGTTCGACACCGTGTCGATCGCCTCGGACACGAGCGGCGCGAGATCGGGGTCCACGAGACGAGTCTGGAGCGTTGCGAGGGCGCGCCCAACGTCCGTGGGGTGCAGGTGGAAGACCTTCTCGGCCGCCGGCGTGAAGCGCCGAATGCGCAACGCGCGATCGACCATCAGGATGGGCACGTTCACGCCCGTGAGCAGGTTGGTGAGGTCGTTGTGGATCGACGTCACCTGGTCGTTGCGCGCATGGAGCTCTTCGTTGACCGTCGTGAGCTCCTCGTTGGACGACTGCAGCTCCTCCTTGGCGGTCTCCAACTCCTCGTTGATGCTCTGGAGCTCTTCGTTCGACGCCTGCGCTTCCTCGTTCGACGACTGCAGCTCCTCGTTGTACGCATCCAATTCCTCGATGACCGTCTGCAGGTGCTCGCGCGTGTCCGCGAGCTCCTTGGTCAGCGCAGCCACCTCGCGCCCGCGCCTCGGCGCGCCGGGAGCCGGCTTCGCCGCGCGCTCGATCGCGACCGCGCGCGCAGGCCCGGCTTCGAACAGCACGAGATAGCAGCGCTTGCGTTCGCGGCTGAGTCGGAGCGGGACGATCTCGAGCTTCAGCGTCGACACGCGCCCATCGCGCTCGCACTCGACCCCTTCGCGAACCACGGGAGCGTTCGTCCGACGTGCCTTCTGAAGGCTCGCCCGAAGCGGTGAGAGCAGCCCGCTCCGGACCATCTCGAGGACGCTGTTCGTCGGCTTGCCGGGGGGCAGCTGGAGGAACTCGCTCGTGTGGCCGCGAAACTGGAGCACGTCGAAGTCGGCGTTGACCACGACGCCCGGCGGCGCGTAGCGCGCCAGGAGCAACCGATCGACCTCGCGCTGAACGTCGGCGGTACCCGCGGGCTCGCCGACGAGCTCGGGCTCGCGCGTTGCGTTCCTCCTCGACGGTCGTCGCGCGCCGAAGTGCAGATCCGCTGCGACGGGGCCCGGCTTCCGGACGAAGAACCGGTGCTTCGCGCTGATCGGATCGAAGAGTCGTTCGAAGCTGCTGATCGACTCCGCCGGTCCGAGGAAGAGGCACCCGGCGGGCCGCAGCGCGAAGTGCAGGCGCGGGACCACCTTCTTCTGGGAATCCGCGTTGAGGTAGATGAGCAGGTTGCGGCACGCGACGAGGTGCATGCGCGAGAACGGCGGGTCGGCGATCACGTCGTGCGCGGCGAAGACACACATGTCGCGCAACGCCTTGTTGACGCGATGGCCGCCCTCTTCCTCCGTGAAGAACCGGCGGATGCGCTCGGCGGACAGACCGGTCGAGAGCGCGGGTGAGTACACGCCCTGGCGCGCTCGATCGAGCGCGGCCTCGTTCACGTCCGTGGCGAACACTTGCATCGGCACGTCGATCTGCGCGTGCGCGGCGTACTCGAGCCAGGACATCGCGACCGAGTAGGCCTCCTGTCCCGTCGAACAGCCGAACACCCACACGCGCAGCGGGTCTTTCCCACCTTCACTCGCGCGCGCTTTCAAGAGGCGCGGAAACACGCGCCGTTTCAGGTACTCGAAGGACTCGGGGTCGCGGAAAAACTCCGTCACGCCGATCAGCACGTCTTGCGCCAGACGCTCGGCTTCGGCGGGATCACGCTGGAGCTCGGCCAAGTAGGCCTTCTCGTTCGCGCACTTCCGGAGCACCGCACGCCGGTGGATCCGCCGGTGCAGGCTCGCGGTCTTGTACGCCGAGAAGTCGATGCGCGTGTGCCGCTTGAGCTCGGCGAGAATCGCCTGGAAGTGCATCGACGTGCTCTCCGGCGCGGTGTCGTCGTCGGCATCGGCGGCGACCGTGTGGCGGATCCGCGCGAGCTCTCGGGCAATCCCCGCTGGAGGGAGCACGAAGTCGACACATCCGGCGCTGATCGCGCTGCGCGGCATGCTGTCGAACTGGGCGGTCGAGTCTTGGGCGAAGGTGATCCCGCCCTCGGACTTGATCTCCTGCAGCCCGACCGTGCCGTCGGCGGCAGTTCCCGAGAGGATCACGCCGATCGAGCGCTGACGCGCCTCGCGTGCGATCGAGGAGAAGAACCCGTCGATGCTGCGCGGGAGCCCTGCGTGCTTCTTGCGCGGAAGGAGCCGCAA
This sequence comes from Planctomycetota bacterium, assembly GCA_016714045.1. Taxonomy (GTDB): domain Bacteria; phylum Planctomycetota; class UBA1135; order UBA1135; genus JADJNY01. The sequence goes on from JADJNY010000015.1 coordinate 40,022, forward strand.
GCGTCCGGCTTCGAACGTGATGTTCGCCCCCGGCGGGATCACGTAGACGTGATCGGGCACGATCTTCGTGCGATCGCGCGCCTCGGCGACCGGCATCGTGGTCGCATTCGCGAGCAACCCGGCGAGCAGGCTCGCGTGCGTCGGATCGAGGTGCTGCACGACGACGAACGTCATGCCCGTGTCGGGCGGGAGAGCGCGCAGGAGCTCCGTGATCGCCTCGAGTCCGCCGGCCGAGGCGCCGATGCCCACGATGAAGTGCGGGGGCAAGCGGTGCGTTTTCGCCCCGCGGTTCCTCGACCTCGATGGGCGATGCGAATGCGCGAGCTTCCGCTTCAGGGTGGGAGTCCTCGGGCGGAGCGTAGCACGGGATCCCGGCGCACCTTGCACGCGAATTGGACGGATTGGGTCGAGCGACTTGATGCATCGCTGAAGACGTGCGCGGGAGGGAGGAGCGGGCTACGCGAGTTCGCGTGGAGGTCGTGGGACGCGTGGTGGTGAGTGGGATGCACGTACTCACTCGGGCGCAGGGCGCGGTGCACAACGGCGGCTCCGCGATCTGGACCCTGCGTTGGCGCGGGTTGGGGCGTGGGTGCGTGTCCGCATGGAGCTCTGGGGTGTCGGCGCGGTTGCGGCCTGCGGATCGGGAGCGTGGGGATCGTGTCGGACGGAGCCCAATGGCCAGCTGAGACGAGGCAGGGGGAAGAGACGCAACGGAACACAGCGGCTGTCGGACGGGACGCAATGGCCAGCTGAGACGAGACGGGGGAAGACACGCAACGGAACACAGCGGCTGCTCTGCATTCCGGAGTCCGCGCAAGCCTGGGCCGGAGGACTCGCCGCGGGCTTGCGCGGGGTTCGATGGGCTCACAGCAACGAGCGGCCGGAATGGCGAAGGTGTGCGCGCGGCCGAGCACTCTCGGAAGCCGTAGCTCAGCAATGGGCGCGGGGCACGACGACGAGGTCGTGTGCGTGCGAGCAGGTTCGGACGCGGTCGCTCCGCATCCTTGGGCCAACGTGCGGGTGAGCCCGCTGCGTGGGACGTCTCGATGGGCGCCGTTGGACGACGGACGGCGCGGCGCGTGTCTCGGTGGAGGACCTGGCTCAGCGCGCGCTGCGCGGGCTCTCGTGGGCGGGGTGGGCGCGGGCGCGTTCACGCTCGCGTTCACGCCGCAGCTCGCGCATGCGTCGGAAGCCCACGAGCTTCTTCGCGGACTCGTCCCACAGGCGCAGCGTGCCTGCGCGCAGGCTCGCGAGCAGCGTCACGTGCTTGACCGACTGGAAGAGCGGGTCCGAGCGGTGACAGCGCTCTAGGTTGTAGTTCGGGATGCGCGGGCTGAGGTGGTGGATGTGGTGGAACCCGATGTTGCCGGAGAACCACTGCAGCACCTTGGGGAGCGCGTAGAAGGAGCTCCCGCGAAGCGCCGCGTCGGCGTAGCCCCAATCGTCGCCGCGCTCCCAGTACGCGTCCTCGAACTGGTGCTGCACGTAGAAGAGCCACACGCCCGCCGCGCCGGCGACCGCGATCACGACCGCCTGGATCACCAAGTACGGCACGAAGCCGAAGATCAGGCTCATTCCCACCGCCATCGCGACGAGCGCCAGGTCCATCCACCAGACGGAATGGCGTTCGCGACGGCTCGCCTTGGGCGACGGAAAACGCTGTACGACCGCGAACAGCGCGAGCGGCGCGAACACGAGGAATGCGATCGGATGACGAGCGACGTGGTAGAGAAACCTCCGCCATCGCGAGGACGCCAGGTACTCGTCGACGGTCATCGTCCAGACGTCGCCCACCCCCCGCTTGTCGAGGTTCCCGGCGGATGCGTGGTGGATCGAGTGCTCCCAGCGCCAGTGGTAGTACGGCGTGAACGTCAGCACGCCCGCGATGAAGCCCCACACGTCGTTCGCGCGCCGCGAGGCGTAGAACGACCCGTGCCCGCAGTCGTGAAAGATGATGAAGACGCGCACGAGCAGCCCGCCCGCGAGCACCGCGAGCGGAACCACGAGCCACCACGACACGGCGAGCGCGAAATAGATCAGCACCCACGTCAGCGTGTACGCGCCGAAGGTGTTCACGATCTGCCACGTCGCGCGCAGTCGGTCAGGATGCTGGTAGCGCGCTACGAGCTCCTTCCACACCGCGACCTCGGTCTCGCGCAGGGCCGCTGCATCCGTTCCGATCGTCATCGCCCACCTCCACGCCGTTGCAAGGCGCCTGATTCCAGCGTCCGCACACGTTCCTTCTCCTCGTGCGCGTGGCGCGCTACGGCCACGGGGCTTCGTGCGCAGGTGCGCTGCGCACCGCGGCCCAGCACGGCGTGCTCACGGTGTCGATTCGTGGTGCGACTCGTCCGCATGAGGGCGCTCCGATCAACGCGGCCGTTCGAGGAAGGCCTTGAGCCGGGCGAGGTCGCGCGGCCAACTCGTGAGCGCGAGCTCGCGGTATGCGTCCCAATCGGGCCCCGTGCCGAACCCCTCGTGGCTGACGGTAAGGTGCGTCGAGGTGCCCCGCTCGCGGGCTTCGAAGACGAAGGAGATCGGCCCGAGGATCGGCTGGCCCGCGCGCGCGTGGACCATGCGCTGCACGTGCAGGTGGCTCGAGTGCCGGAGCGAGCGGATCGTGCCGCAGAGCACGACGTGGCCCGCCGGATCGTCGGGCTGATTCCAGGCGACCGCCCACGTCCCGTCGGCGCGCTCCTCGACGAGCCCCTGCTCGATCCCCCACCACTGGCGCATCTGCGCGACGTCGGTGAGCGCCTGCGTGACGGTCATCGCGCGGACGAGGATGTCGATCTCGCCTCGTACGGCGCGGTCGGTCGTGATCATGTCGGGCTCCTGCTCTGGGTCGGCGCATCGCCGTCCTGGAGCCCGGTCAACACGTGGAAACGTGGCGCGCTCGGCGCGCTTGGAGCGCGATCCCGTTCCGGCGGTCGCGTTCCGTCGCGCTCATCCTACCCGAGACGAGGTCGCGAACCGCCGCGAAGACGGAATGTGAACGCACCCGCCGTCCGCGAGCGCCTCCGGGCCGCTTGACAGCCTGCTCGCGCACCCAGACGCTGCGCTCTGCGCCTCGCCGCGCTCCTGGAGGGAGCCCCGACCATGCCGACGCCCAAGACGATCGACGAGTACCTCGACCGCGTCTCTTCCGCCTCGCGCGCGACGCTCGAACGCGTGCGGCGCGCGATCCGCGCCGCGGCGCCGAAGGCCGAGGAGTGCATCTCGTATCAGATGCCCGCGTTCCGCCAGGGCCGGCTGATCGTGTCCTTCGCTGCGTGGGCGAAGCACTGCGCGCTCTACCCGATGAGCACGCGAACGACGGAGACGTTCGCGAAGGAGCTCGCCGGCTTCGACACGGACCGCGGCACGATCCGCTTCACGCCCGAGCGTCCGCTGCCGGCGGCGCTCGTGAAGAAGCTCGTGAAGGCGCGCCTCGCCGAGAACGCGGCCAAGGGCACGCCCCGAGCGAGCGCGAAGCCCGCGCCGAAAAAGGCGGCGCCCAGTCACGGCCGTGATCGCCGCGGCGCGTCGGCCCCCGCGGTGAAAGTTGGCTCGAAGCCCGTGTCGAAGCCCGTGTCGAAGCCCGTGTCGAAGCCCGTGTCGAAGCGTGGCTCGAAACTCGGCTCGCCAACGAAGCCCCGCACGACCCAGCGCTCCGCCCGCGGCGCGCGCATGGAGGGCACCGTCGCCGAGCGCGTCCGCTTCGCGCTCGCGGAGCTCGAACGCGCGGGCGAGCGCAAGATCCGCGAGCAGATGGGCCCGCGCTACGGCATCCACGTCGACAAGGCCTTCGGCGTCCCGATGGCGAAGACGCAGGCGCTCGCGAAGCGGCTCGGACGCGACCACGAGCTCGCGCACGCGCTCTGGAAGACGGGCTGGTACGAAGCGCGGCTGCTCACCGCGTACGTCGCGGAGCCCGAGCGGCTCACCGGTGACGAGATGGACGCGTGGATGCGCGACTTCGGCGACTGGGGCACGTGCGACACGTTGTGCTTCGTCCTCTTCGACCGCTTCCCGGGCGCGTTCGCGAAGGTCGAAGCGTGGTCGAAGCAGAAGGGCGAGTTCGAGCGCCGCGCCGCGTTCGCGCTGCTCGCCGGCATCGGCCTGCATCGAAAGAAGGAGGAGGACGCGCCGTTCCTGCGCGCGCTCCCCCTGTGCGAGCGCGCGGCGAGCGACGGCCGCAACTTCGTCAAGAAGGCGGTGAGCTGGGCCCTGCGCTCGATCGGGAATCGCGATCACGTGCTGCACGCGGCCGTGCTCGAGCTCGCGCGCCGTCTAGCGCGCTCGGACGATGCGGCGGAGCGCTGGGTCGGAAAGGACGTCGTACGCGACCTCGAGCGTCCGCTCGTGCTTGCACGGCTCGCGCGCCGCGCGAAGCCGAAGCGCTGATCGCGGCCGCTCGAACGACTCGACCGGCGACTGCGCGTGCTCGTTGGCTCCGGACGGTCGGGGCGAGCGACCGCGCGCTCACTTCCCCGAGTTCACGTGCCTTGGGTACTCCCACCGTCCGACGTTCGCGCGCACCCAGTCGAAGTAGCACCGCACGCCGCGGTCGGACTCGCCCGTGCCGCGCCCGCCCATCTCGAAGTTCGGCCCGGTGCCCTGCTTGCCGCGCACGTCCTCGACGTACGGCGAGCGGAAGAGCATCGCGACGCGCGGCGACGCGAGGTACGTCTTCCACCCCGCTTCGAGCCGCGCGAGCTCGAACCGATTGAACACGCCCTCGTCGCCCGACATCTCCTCGTCCGGCGACTCCGTGTTCACGACGAAGCCCTTCGCCGGCCACGGCACGCTCTCGTGCAGCATGAGCACGTCACAGCCGGGGAAGTCGATCGCGGAGCCCGTCAAGTGGTTCGACACGAGTCCGACCTCGACGTTCGGCGCCTTCGCCTTGAACCACTGCGCGATCTCGGACTTCTTGCGCGCGCCGTCGGGCTCGCGGAACTGCTCGTGGTCGATGCGCGTCGGGTGGTTGAACTCCTGGTAGAGGTTCACCATCACGTTGCGCAGGCCGCGCTCCTCGAGGAAGGCTCCGACCTCCTCGTACGCCCGCCGCACGGCCGCGTCGTCGCGCAGGAGTTCGTCCTTGCGCGGCATGAGCACGCCGACGGACACGACCATGCCGCGGCGATCCGCCTCGCGCACGACGCGCTCGAGGCGCTTCGCGAAGCCCGCGATCAGCCGACCGTCCGGCGTGAACCCGTTCGGGCCCGCGTTGACGTCCGGGAAGCCGCCGTTCGTGCCCTGCAGGCATACGCTGACGAAGTTGATCCCGTGCGCGGCGAAGTTGTCGAGCCCGTTCACGAGCCGTTCCGTCACGGCAGGCGAGAGCAGTGCGTTGTTGCACCGCAGCCCCCACAGCTTCACGGGCTCGCCGCCGAGGTACGGGAGCTCGCCGCGGACCTCGAACTCGCGCGTGGGCGCCGGCTTCGCTTCCGCCGCCGCGTCCTTCGGCTCGCGCACGTGCGCGGGGTACTCCCAGCGTCCGACGTGGTCGCGCACCCACTCGAAGTAGAAGCGCACGCCGCGGTCGCTCGGGCTCGTGCCCTGGCCGCCGAGCTCGGCATGCGGCGCCGTGCCGCTGAAGTTGCCGATGCCCTGCAGGTACGCCGCGTGGAACATCAAGACGGCGTTCGGTGCCTTCGCGAAGCGCTCGCACTCGGCGACGACGAAGTCCTTGCTGCCGTCGGAGAACACGCCGTCGTTCTCGTACGAATCCTGCTTCTGCATCTCCACGTTGACGACGAAGCCCGAGTCGGGGATCGCCATCTGCTTCTGGACGATGCGGACGTCCATGCCAGGGAAGGTGTCGGCCGTCTTCGACTTCTCGTAGGGGCACACGCCGACCTCGATGTCCGGCGCGACGGCGTGGAACCAGCGCGCGAGCTCGGCCTTCTTCTCCGCGCCGCCCGGCTCGCGGAAGAGGTCGAGGTCGGCGCGCTCCGTGTGGTCGTACTCGTGCATCACGTCGACGAACACGTTCCGCAGCCCGCGCGCGACGAGGAACGCCGCCGTCTCCTCGATCGCGCGCTTCACCGCCGGAGCGCCTTCGAGGTCCTGGTCCTTGCGCGGCGAGAAGAGCCCGACCATCACGACCATGCCGCGTTGGTCGGCTTCGCGCGCGAGCCACTCGAGCCGCGCGGCGACGTCCTTCTTCAAGCTCCCGTCGCGACGGTAGCCGTTCAGCCCCGCGTCCGCGTCGGGCCAGCCACCGTTGCTGCCCTGCACGTAGACGCCGATCAGGTTCACGCCGTGGCGCGCCCAGCTGTCGAGCGCCCGCACGTGGCGCTCCGTCACCGTCCAGCTGTGCAGCGCGTTCCCGGCGCGCACGCCCCACAGGTCGACCTCGCGGCCGCCGAGGAACGCGCGATCGTCCCGCACCTCGAACTCGCGCGTCGGAACGACGCCCGCGTCGAGCGCGCGCGGCGTCGAGCGCGCGGGAGCACCGGTGGAGGAGCACGCGGCGAGCGCGAGGCTCGCGACGACGAGACCGAAGCGGAGGACGTTCATGGCGATGCCTGGAGGTCGCGAGGCCGTTCAGAAGCCGTAGGTGAGTCCGATCGTCGCGCCGAGGCCGAACGGCGCGCCCGGATAGAGACCGCGCGCGGAGCGGACGTCGAAGTAGTCCTGGTCGAACACGTTGCGCGCGTCGACTTGGAAGCGCAGACGGCAGTCGGCGCTCACGTCGCGCTCGATCCCGGCGTGCGCGTTCCACACGATCGACGACGGCCGCACGCCGCGCGTTCCGTTCGCGTTGATGTCCGTCGTGTTCTCGCGGTCGGAGTAGGAGTCGCCCGTGTAGAGCCCGTCGACGCTCGCGAAGAGCCCGCTGCGTTCGTCCTGCCAGCGCGCGCCCCACGCGAGGAGCACGTGCGGACTGCCCGGCGTCTCGTTGCCCTCGAAGTCACCGTTCCGGTATTCGGACTCGTTGTAGGCGGCCGCGGACCACAGGCTGAAGCCGTCGAGCCCGGCTTCCGTCAAGTCGCTGTCGAGCGCGAGCTCGACGCCGCGGTGACGCGAGCGTCCCGAGTTCAAGAGGACGTCGAACTGGTCGGGATCGGGTTCGAGCCGGTCGGAGTAGTCGATCTGGTAGACGGTCAGGTCCGCGGCGAGGAGGCCGTCGTCGCGCTGCACGCGCGTGCCGACCTCGTACATCCACGCGTACTGCGCGTCGACGGTCTGCGGGTCGGTCGAGAGCTCGATCTGATTCGCCGCGGGCGGCTGGAACGAGCTCTGCACGTTCGAGTAGATCGACCAGTTCGGTCCGGCGAGGTACGACGCGCTCAGCGCGGGGAGCACTTCGGTGAACCCGCGGCCGACGTCGAGGCCGGCCAAGTTATCCGCCTCGATGTCGACGCGCTCGAAGCGCAGGCCCGGCGTCAGCGTCCAGTCGCCGGCGACGATCTCGTTCTGCACGAACGCGGAGCCCGCCTGGTACGCGTACTCGTCCTTCGAGATCAGCGTCTGCGATCCGTCGGGGAAGTCGCGGTCGACCTGGCGCGTCAGGTCTTCGTGCTCGTAGCGCACACCCGCGAGCAGCGTCGAGCGCGCGCCGCCGAGCTCCCATTCGTGCGCGATCTGCGGCTGCACGGCCCACACGCTCATCGGGCGCGGCGTCGTCTGCACGTAGGTCGGCGAGTCGACGTAGAAGAGCGGCGTGCCGAGGAAGAAGGTCCGCTCGGTCTCGTAGTAGTACGTGATCAGGTCGAGGCGCGTGCGCGTCGCGACCTGGGCCTCGAGCTTGAGGTTGACGCGTCGCTGGCTCGCGACGAACCGGTTCTGGAGCGAGGTCGACTGCCACGGGTTCGACTGGTATTGCGCGAGGCTCAGCCCGTCGGAGAGATCGGAGTCGTCGTCGAAGGACTCGAGCTGCAAGAGCGCGCGCACCGTGTCGCTGAACGCGTAGCTCGTCTTCAGCGAGTAGTTCTGCAGCGTGTGGTCGCCGTGGTCGCGGTACGTCTCGCCGTCCTTGTAAACGCCCTCGAACAGGTAGCCGAACGCGTCGTACGTGCCGCCGGTCGCGACGTACGCCGACGCGTCGCGGAACGTGTCGTACGAGAAGCGCGTCTCGAGCGTCGGCCGGTCCGGGATCGGGCGCGTGAGGAAGTTGACGATGCCCGACACGTTGTTCGGGCCGTACTGCGTCGCGGCGCCGCCGCGCTGGACGTCGATCGCGTAGACGCGCTCCATCAAGAGCGGGAATCCCGACGCGCCCGGCGCGCCGTACGGACCACCCGCGAGCGGGATCCCGTCCGCAAACATCGCGACGTTGACGCTGCGGAAGATGCCGTCGTTGCCCGTGACGCCGCGGATCGCGATGTTCGGGAGCGAGTCGGAGCCCGTCTCCTCGCTGATGTGGACGCCGGGCGAGCGCCGCAGGATCTCCTGGACGTTGCGCGTGCCGGCCTCGAGTACCTCGCGCGGCGGGATCACGTCGCGGGCGGCGGTGTTCGTGATCGGCGTGACGGTCGGCACCGCGCTCGAATCGCGCTCTGTGATCACGACGTCGGGGATCGTGTAGGTCGGAGGCGTCTCGCCCTGCGGCGCGGTCGCGGGCTTCGGCGCAGCGGGCTCCTGAGCTGCGCCTGCCGCGGCGAGCAGCGCGCACGCGACGACACGAGCGGAGACGCGGTGCGAGATCGACTCGGGCGTTGGATCCAGTGTGCGTTCGTTCATGTCGCGACTCGGTGCGGCGAGCGAGAGAACCCCGCTAGCGCGCCGCGTCGAGCGTGGTCACACCTTCGCGCGTCGTGCCTGGGTGCGTACGGACAAGAGCGCGCGGCGGCCGGATGCGCGTGACCGGATCCGCGGACGACACTACGTTGCGCATGACCTTCACGGCGCACACGCTGCAGCCTCGACGCCCGGTCGCCGGGCGCGCCGCGCTCGCGGCCGCGCTCCTGCACGGGGCGGCGCTCCTCGCCGCGCACTTCATCCCCGCGACGAGCCCCGCGCCGCGCCGCGATCCGCAGTGGGAGGACGGGCCCGTGTTCCAGCTCGACCTGCGTTCGAGCCTCGCGCTCGACCCCGAAGCGCAGGGCGAGGTCGAGGAGCCGAGCGGTTCGGGCGACGGTCTCGCGCCGGACGTCGCGCTGCTCCCCGAAGTGCCTGCGCCGTTCGCCGAGACGCCCGCGCCGCTCCCCGAAGCGCCCGCGCCGCTCGTCGAACTCGTCGAGCCCGATGCACCGCCCGACGAGCCCGCGCCCGAGCTCCCTACGCCCGTCGAAGCGACCACCGCGTTCGACGTCGACGCGTCGACCCGGGCCGACGCCGATCTCGACGTGCCGCCGGCTAGCGAGAACGGCGCCGCGGCATCCGAAACCCTCGAGCCGGAGCGCTCGGTGGACGCCACGGTCGCCGCAGCGTCTCCCGCGAACTCGTCCACCACGGGCGCGCCGGAGACGACGCGCGCTGCGCTCGGCCCGACGCCGTCGGGCGGACCACCGCCGCCCGCCGTGAGCGCCGCGACCGCGCACGTCGACACGACCGGAGACCGCGGCCGCTTCGCGAGCTCCGGCGCGGCCGGACCAGGTGGGGCACGCGCATCGAACGCGGACGGCCCGGTCGAGCTCGCGGCCGGCAGCCTGCGCACGCGGCGCGCGCCGAAGCCCGACTACCCGGAAGGCGCGCGTCGGCGCAGCGAGCAGGGCACGGTCACCTGCCGCCTGACCCTCGACCGCGAGGGCTTCGTGCTCGAGGTCGCCCTCGTCACGAGCAGCGGACACCGCGAGCTCGACGACGCCGCCGTGCGCACCCTGAAGCGCTGGCGCTTCGAGCCGATCCAGGAGCTGACGAACGCAAAGCGCGCCTACGCGCTCCAACGACTCACCTTCGAGCTCGCCCGACCCTGAGCGCGCGAGGCAATCCTCACGGACGACGCCCGCACCGAGCGACGACCTTCTCGATCCCTCGCCCGACGCGCGCCCTCACCGCCCCAACACGCCCTCCACCCCCAACCCCCCCCCCCGCCGCTCCTCGAGCGCCGACTTCACCCCCGCAACCCACACCTCATCCTCCTCACCGCTCACGCCGCGCTCGAGGCGAACGAGCTCCTCCCCCACCGCGACCCTCGCGAACCCCGCCGCGGCGCGCCGCCGGAGCTCGACGGGCAAGTCACGCCGCCCCAACGCGAGCACCTCGAGCTCACCCCGCGCCCGTTCGTCCCGCGCCGCGTGCTCCGTCAGCAACCTCAACGCCCCGTCCCGCAACGACACACTCGCCTTCCCCGCCGCGTCGAGCACGACGTGCGCGCACCACCGCCCCCGCTCGGGCGCATCGACGTCGTCGAGCGCGCGCAGGAGCGCGTACTTCTCCCCCTCCGGCCCGTCACCATCGAGCACCTCCGGCGCGAGCGCCGCGAGCGCGCCCGGCGCCGACCGTTCGCGCGCGACGAAGCGCGCGCGCAGGACGCGCTCGGAGACCTTGCGCGGGTCGGCGTCATCGGACGCGAAGCCCGCCTCGACGACCTCCCCCGCGTCGACCCAAACGCGCGCGCGGCTCGTCGCGACGAGCCGCGCGGCGTCGCGTTCCACCCGAACGCGCTCGACCTCGTCAGGCAAGCGCTCGGCCGCGACGCCGCTCGAAGCAGCGATCGCGGCCGGCGCGTTCGATTCCAGCCCGCGCGTCGCGAGCAGCACGAGCCCCGTCCCTGCCGCGAGCCCCAGGCTCACGATCCAGATCGGCGCCGTGCCGCCCGTTCGTCCGCGCGTGCGCGTCATGAGCAGGCTCAGTAGGCCTTGTGCACCTTCTGCACGCTCCACTCCTTGCCTTCGCCGTGGCACACGCCGCACGACTCGTTGCCACCGGACGAGGTCTGCACCTCGATGTGGGCCTGCGCGTCGGTCGAATCGTGGCACGCACCGCACACGACGGCCCAACGCTTCACCGGCACGTTCTGCTCGGTCGGGTGGTTGCGCTCGGCGGGCGTCTTCCACGCGTCGTTGTCGCTGCCGTGGCACTTGAAGCAGTTGCGCGTGCCGCCGGGCATCGTCGGGAAGAGCACCTCGTCGAAGGTCGAGAGGCCGAAGTTGTTCGGATACGCAGCGGAGCCGTTGCCGACGATCGTGTAGTCCGACGCGTTTGCCAGCTCCTCACCCATGTGGATCTTGTGGAGCATCGTGCGGAAGCTGATCGTCACGTCGTCCGTCGCCGGAGCGTTGCCCGCGGAGTACCGCGGACGGTCCTCGGAGCCGGCCGTGCCGTGGCACACGATGCACGATTGGAAGCCGCGGCGACCCGCGCCGTGGAACGAGAGCTCCTGGTGGCAGTTGTAGCAGTTCGTGCTGTCCGAGATGAGCTCGTACGGCTCGACCTCCGTGGCCGAACCGACCAGGACGTCGACGAGGTCCGCCTCGGCCGTCGAACGGTAGCTGTTCGACTCGCCGTACAGGCTCAGCGTCAACGTCTGCGCCGTCCAGATGCCGAGCGTGTAGGTGCCGTCGACGATCGACTTTCCGGCCCACTTGCCCCACGTCTCGTCGAACGCCGGCGAGCCCTGCAGCGGAATCGGGTAGGTCGCGGGCATGACGAAGTCGCTCGTGTAGCTGCACAGGACGACGTTGCCGGCGCCGAACTCGGCCACTTCCGTGATCGTGCCCGTGGTCGCGTTCAGCGTGTACTGCGTCGTCACCGTCTTGGTGGTCAGCGTGATCTCCTGGACCGTCGCGCCGGCCGCGTGGACGAAGCGCAGGCTCGAGGCGTAGCTCGAACCCGGCGCGCCGAACCACAGGCGCGTACCGTCGACGAACTGGATGCGCGCGTACTCCTCGGAGCCCGTGCCGTCGTCGATCACGACGTAGTCGTCGCGGGCGAAGCTCGCGGCGCTCGCCACGTCGAGGTAGTTCTGCGCCAGGATCGTGGCCTCGGCGAGCGTCGTGCTGCCGCCGGAGGTCGCCGTGCGCGCGTAGACCGTCGTCGTCGCGCCGGTCACGTTCCAGTGCGGCGTGAAGGAGGTCGTGAACGTCTCCAGCGCGCCCGTCGAGACGCCGACGCGTTCGAGCAGGACGAGCTTCGGCAGGTTCACCGTGTACGGCTGCGCGCCCGTCAGCATGCCGACCGGAATCGAGCCCGTGAGCACGAGGTTGTAGTTCGAAGTCGGACCGGACAGGTCGACGGACAAGCTGCCGACGCTCGACGGCACGATGTCGGTTCCGGCGTCGTTCTGCAGCGTGAAGGTCACGGTGACCTTCTCACCCGCGTCGAGCGTTCCGTCGCCGTCGTTCGTGCCGGCTTCGGTGACCGCCGTCACGTCCAGGTTGACCCCCGCGTCGAAGTTCGGGTCGAGCATCGGGTGCAAGTGCGCGTCGTACACGGCGAGCGCGTTCCCCGCGTCGGCGTGGCAGAGCACGCAGTTCGAGTCGTTCGCCTCCGCGCCCATCGTCTGCTGGTTTGCGGTGTACGGTTGGCCCCACACGACGTCGTCGTGGCAGGAGCCGCACGCGCGCTCCGTCGGCTGCGTCTTGTACAGGTCGCCCTGCGCGGGCTCCGTCAGCGGGCCCGTTCCGTCCGGATCACCGTGGCACACGACGCAGTTCGACGGACCCTTGCGGATCGTGTCTTCCTTCGCCTTGTTGTCCGTCGACAGCGCGGTGTACCCGAAGTCGCGCGGCGTCGCGATCAGCGCGTGCGGCCAAGCCGGGAACGCGACGGCCGAGAAGTCGTGCACGGTGTCGTTGAAGCCGACGATCTCGTACGGCGTCGCCGTCGCGGAGTAGTTGCGCGAGCCATCGGGGTTCGTCGAGACGCCGAGGACGCTCGGCAGGTGCTCGCCCGAGTGGATCTTGTGCACCATGACCTTCATCTCGATCGACACGCCCGGGTCGGCGCGATCGAGCGAGCCCGCCGTGTGGCACATCAGGCAGAGCGTCACGTTGCGCCGCAGGCCGCCGTGGAGCTGGAGGTTCTCGTGGCAGCGGTTGCAGTTGTCCTCCTTGACGACCTCGCGCGCCTCGACGTCGCCGGTGTCGCCGATCACGAAGTCGTACGTCGCGTTGCCCGCGTCGCGCTTCGCTTCGCCGTCGACGGTGAAGTCCCAGCCGACGTACATCCCCACGGTGTAGGTGCCGTCGAGCAACGCTTCGCCCGTCAGCTCGCCGTCGGCGTTCGGGTCGCCGTTCGGCTTGTTGTACGGCGCGGCGTAGGTCGCCGGGATGGCCACGGGGAACGTGTAGAGGTAGGAGCCGTCGTCCTGCTGCTCGGAGAGGGTCCCGAGGTCGGTGCGCTCCGCGATGACGCGCTGGTAGTTGAACGTCGGGCCGGACACGAGGATGCGCGCGCGCGCGAACTCGGTGATGTCCCAGGCGTCGCCGTCGGTCTTCGTGCACGTGAAGGCGACCGTGATGGTGTCGCCGGCCTGGAAGCGTCCGCCCGCGGCCGTGCCGCCGGACACGCCGGTGATCGCGAGTTCGATTCCGGGGAGCTCGTCCCCTTGATCGAGCGCCGTCTCCGTCGCGCTGCCGTCGCCTGGCGGACCGGCGGGGCCCTCCGGCCCCGTGTCGCCGTCGTCCGCCGAGCAGCCCGCCGCGACCGTGATCGCGAGCCCGAGCAACGTGGCACACACGCCGGTGGAGAGGCGTTGGAGAGTCGTGGGATCGAAGCGCTTCATCTCGTGCTCCTGCATGGAAGGAACTGGGAATCGGGGTCGTCGTCTCCAGCGGCGCGGTTCCGCGTGCCGCTGGAGCTCGTTCGGGTTCGTGCAGACGAGGTCACCGTCGAGAATCGACGAGGTCGGATCTGTGAGGTGTTGTTCGTAGAACGGTGTGGACGGGGCCGGTGCGCCGCTCGCGCGGCGCGCACGGGCTCCGTGAGTTCAGAGGTGGCACCGCGTGCACGACGAGCCGTCGTCGATGTGCGGCAACGGCTGGCCGTTGCCGTGGCATTGACGGCAGTTCATCGCGGGGATGTGCCACGCAGGCATCGGCGTCGCGGCGTCGTGGCTCGGCGTCGCCTGGTGGCACGTCGCGCAGGACTCACCCGCGAGCGGTTCGTGGCAGGACACGCAGTGCCGATCCTGCGGCGCGCCCCAGGTACCGCGATGGCTGCGCGGCGCGTTCTCCTGGTGACAGCGATCGCACGAGTCGGGCTGGTGGCAGGCCGCGCAGTTCTGGCGATCCATGCTGGCCGTGAGGCCGTGGCCGCGCTCGCGCCAGAAGCCCTTGTGGTTCTCGGGCGCCTGCGCGAGGTGGCAGGTCTGACAGCTCGTCTCCGTGTGGCAGAGGTCGCAGCGGTTCGCGGTCTCCTCGCGCTCGCACGCGCGCACCACGCCGCCGTGGCTGCGCATCCACGACGCGACGTGGCTCGGCGGCTGCGCGTCGGCGCGGATGCGCTCGTGGCACGTCGCACAGTCGTTCGACGCCGGCTTCGCCGCGTGACACGCCGTGCAGTCGTCCATGCGCAGCGCGTGCGCGGGCTCCACCCGGTCACTCTTCGCGAGCGCGTCGTGGCACGCGGCGCAGTCCTGCGCGCGCTCGACGTGCTTCGCGTGCGAGAAGCGCACTTCGTCCGCGAGCGCGAGGACGTGCTGCGCGCGGTACGTCTTGCCGTCGTAGAGCGCGGCGATCTGGCGCTCCGGCGGCTTCTTCGCGTCGATCTCGGCGTGGCAGAGCGCACAACCCTGCGGTCCGGGCATCCCGGGCTCGTCGCCGCTCTCCGCCTGCGCGTGGCAGGCGACGCAGTCGAGCCCCTGGTCGCCGACATGCACCGCGTGGCTGAACGCGAGCGGCTGGTCGCCGGTCTTCAGGGCCTCGAAGATCGCGCACCCCGCGAGCGAGAGGAGCGCCAACGCCATGGCCACTCGTGCGGCCTTCGACCGCGTGTGAATCAAAAGCGCCATGACGCCCCCCAGCGCAGGAACTGATACGTGTCGGAGTCCGTGTCCTCGTACTCGTAGGCGAGGTCGAGCGTCAGCGCCGACGTGGCCTTGCACTTCGCGCGCAGGTACCACGTGCGCACGTCGTCGCGCTCGCTCTCGCCGAACAAGTCGTACTTGTAGAGCGCGTACTCGCTGCCGAGCGAGAACCGCCAGGGCGCGCTCGGTTCGAGCGTCGCGTCCGCGCCCCACGTCGACGTGTCGGTGCCGTCGCCGTCCCAGCGATCGGCCGTCACGCTCAGCGCGAGACCGCGCACGCCGAAGTCGTGCACCGTGCCCGTCGCGCGCCACCGCTCCCAATCGCGGTTGAACTCGCCGACGTCCGCGTCGTCCCGCACGCGGCGCGCGTCGGCACCGAGGTCGAGGTCGACGTGCCGACCGATCGGGCGCGAGTAGGACGCCCCGAACTGACGGTACGGGAAGAAGTCCTGCAGCGCGCTCGTGAACGGGTCGAACTCGAGCGCGCGCGCACGCTGCGTTTCGAAGAGCTCGTAGTAGGTCGCGCGCGCGACGGCGCCGCACGCCTCGTCGGTGTGCTGCGCGCGGACGCGGAGATCGCGGCTCTCTTCCTCGAGCCGCGAGTACTGGACCTCCGCGGACCACGCGTCGACGCGCTGCCACAGACCGAGGCCCATCAGGTCGTTCACGCGGTCGCCGAGCACGTCCTCGTCGTCGACGTGCATCCAGTCGACGCGCGCGCGCCCGCCCTTCCACGGCCGGCCTTCGGCGTACGTGCCGAGCGCGGAGTCGCCCGAGGACGACTCGTAAAGGTGGACCGGCACGCCGCCGTACACGCCGAACTCGAGCGCCTTCGCACCCGTCGGCTGCGTGCGCGCGAGCACGCCGTCGAAGTGCAGCAGCTCGGGCGTGCGCGTGTCGAGCTGCCGGCCCGCGCGCACGGCGAACGCGCCGTCCTTCGGCGCGTAGTCGAGGTACGCGTGGTAGACGAGGCCCTCGACGGAGCCATCGCGCGTGTCCGCGAGGCTGCGGAAGACCGAGGTCTGCTGCTCGCGGCCGTCGAGGTCCGCCGTGAGGCGGCCGTAGACGCGCGCGGTGAGCGCGTTCGTGCCGGTACGGCCGTACTCGACCGACACGTTGGCGTACGCGTCGTGGTCCTGCTCGTCGGAGGTCCAGCGCGAGCGCGCCTGCAACCCGATCCACCCGTGCCAGGGCGCGGGGGCCTCCGCGAGCTCGGCCGCGTTCGGCTTCGCTCCGCTCGTGCTGGCGGCGCTCGCGGGCGCCGCGGGTTGCGCGGACGCACCCGCGGCGGCGGAGCCGGTCTGTCCCCGCGTGACGTCGGACGTGGCCGCGGCGAGCGCGGCGAGGAGCACGACGCGGTGCGCGCTCATCCGGGTTCGTGTCGTTGGGGGGAAGAACATGGAGGAGAGCACGGGACGCGGTGCGCGAGGGGCCGCGCGGAGTGCGGGGTCAGGGGGACGACTCGCGCGCTCGAGAGCGAGGGCGCCGCGCGCGCGAGTTCGACGTGGCCCGAGGATCGTCGGGATGCGAGGACGGCTCCTTGCGCCAAGGGGCGTAGATCGAGGCTCGCGTGAGCGCAGGTTCGGACGCGCTGCGCTCGACGAGTTCACGAGGCATCGCCGTCCGGCTCCGGCGCGGAGGGTGGCGCGAACTCGCGCTCCAATCCGAACTTCTCGATCCGATAACGAATCTGGTCCCGGTTCAGCCCGAGGAGCCGCGCCGCGCGCGTGCGGTTGCCGTGCGACGTGGTCAGCGCCTGGCGCAGGAGGTCGCGCTCGAGTTCCTCGAGCACGATCCCGCCGCGCGGCAGGGCGAACGACGCACCGACGGTGCCCGCGGGCTGCGCGCGCCGCGGCCCCGTGATCTCCGACGGCAGGTCGGCCGCGCCGAGCACGGGCGTGCGCGAGAGCAGCACGGCGCGCTCGACCGCGTTGCGCAGCTCGCGCACGTTGCCGGGCCACGGGTAGTCCTGAAGGAGCCGCAGGGCCGCGGGCTCGAAGCCGCGCACGGTCTTGTGGAACTCGTGGTTGAAGTGCTGAACGAAGCTCTGCACGAGCGGCGTGACGTCCTCGCGTCGGTGGCGGAGCGGCGGGATCTCGATCGGGATGACCTTCAGGCGGAAGTAGAGGTCGGGCCGGAAGCGCCCCTCGGCGACCTCGCGCTCGAGGTCCTTGTTGGTCGCCGCGACGATGCGCAGGGCGAGGCGGATGTCGCGCGTCCCGCCGACGCGGCGGAAGGACTTCTCCTCGAGGAAGCGCAGGAGCTTCCCCTGCAGCGCGCCGGACAAGTCGCCGATCTCGTCGAGGAACGCGGTGCCGCCCTCCGCGAGCTCCAGGAGCCCTTTCTTCTGCGCGCGCGCGTCCGTGAACGCGCCCTTCTCGTGCCCGAAGAGCTCCGACTCGAGCAGGTTCTCAGGCAACGCCGTGCACGTGATGTCGAGGAACGGGCTCGAGGCGGCGGTGCCCTGGTAGTGGAGCGCGCGCGCGATCAGGCCCTTGCCCACGCCGCTCTCGCCGAGCAGCAAGATCGTCGTCGCCTCGCTCGACGCGACGCGCTCGATGAGCTGGAGCACCTCCTTCATCGCCGGACTCTCGGCGATCAGGCTCGACGCCGCGAAGTCGCGCCGCCCCTCGTCGCGGTGGTGGGCGACTTCGTCGCGCAGCTGAGAGGTCTCGAGCGCGCGACCGATCGTCTGGAGCAGGTCCTCCTGCTCGAACGGCTTCGCGATGTAGTCGTACGCGCCGAGGCGGATCGCCTCGACGGCGCCGTGGATGCTCGCGTGCGCCGTGATCATGACCACCGGCAGGCCCGGCGCGAGCTTGCGCGCCGCCTGCAGCACCTCGAGCCCGATCCCATCGGGCAGGTGGTAGTCGAGCAGGAGCAGGTCGGGGAGCTCGCGCTCCAGCGCCGCGATGCCGCCGGCGACCGTGTTCGCCTCGCTGACCTGGAAGCCGCTGGCGCCGAGCAGTCGGCGCAAGCTCGCGCAGATCAGGCGCTCGTCGTCGACGAGCAGCACGCGCAGATCGGTTCGGGGCGGCGTCACGTGCGCATTGTCCCGCGCTGCGTACGACGCTGGAAGGACGAGGATCCACGACTTGGTACCGTCCTGTGCGTAGGGGTGCGTAGCGCGACCGGGCGCCATCGTGCTGCACGTCGAGCGGGCTACGCCTTCGGGCGCAGCGCACGTGGTCGCGCAGCGTGCTTCGTGCTCGCCGCGGCGTGGCACGGCGCTGGCATCGTGTGCACGCCGAGTGCGCGCGTTGCGCTGCTTGCGGGCGGCGCGAACCGTCGCGCGCGACGGCGGCCGCCCTCTCGGTGGCGGTGACACGCTGCGCGCGTCCGCGAGCACGCGTCGCACTCGATTCGCGCGCCGCTCGTGAGCGCGGCGAGTGGGTTCGTGCGCGCCGAACGCGCCGCGGAAGAACTCGCACCGCGGGAAAAAGCACGCGGGCTGCCCAGCTCGACCCAGGCTCCACGGCGTAGCGATGGCGTACGGAGCTGTGGTCCCGCCGTTGCTAGAACCGTGCGCACCCAACCCGGGAAGGATGCGCGTGAAGTACCCAGGCTTGCTCCTCTGCGCCGTCGCTTCCTGGCTGGCCACCGCCTGCCAGGAGCACGAGCGCCCCTCTTACCTCAGCCACGGCGTCGAAGCGGCGAGCACGCCCGTCGAGTTCGAGCAGGAGCTCGAGGTCCCGCCGCCGCCGTTCACCGAAGGCGCCTTCCCGTGCTCGGATTGCCACGATCCGGCGATCCCGCCGAACACGAAGCGGCGCGAGATGAAGCTCGCGCACACCGAGATCAAGCTCCACCACGACGCGGAGCACCGCTGGTGCCTCGACTGCCACTCGGCCGAGAACCGCGACAAGCTCCACCTCGCGAGCGGCGAGCTGATCGACTTCACCGAGTCGTACAAGCTCTGCGGCCAGTGCCACGGCGACAAGGCTCGCGATTGGCGCGCGGGCGTCCACGGCCGGCGCAGCGGCAACTGGGACGGGCACAAGAAGTACCTCTTGTGCGTGAACTGCCACAACTCGCACGCGCCGAAGTTCCAGCCGCTGAAGCCGCTGCCCCCGCCGATCCGCCCCGCTCCGAGGACGTCGTCATGAGCTCCTGCTCCTCCTCCACCTGTTCCGGCCGCGGATGCGGCGCCTCGACCACGCCCGACACGGCCTGCGGATCGATCGCGAGCGACGCGACGCACGACCTCGCCGTCGAGGCCGCCAGCGACACCTCGGCCGCCGCGTCCGCGCTCGAAGCCGCGGGCGTCCCGGGCCTCGACCGTCGCGAGCTCCTCTGCGTCGTCGCGGGCTGCGCCGCGGCGCTGACGGTGAGCGGCTGCAGCGATCTGACGCACTCGATGTACGTGCGCGACCGCTTCCGCGAGCTCACCGACGGCGAGAAGAAGGAGATCCTCGCGCGCCTCGAGAAGGAGCACTCCGCGACGTACGGCAAGGAAGTGCACGTGACGGACACGCCCGCTCGTCCGGGCGTCGAGTTCGGTTACGCGCTCGACCTCTCGCGCTGCATCGGCTGCCGTCGGTGCGTCTACGCGTGCGTGAAGGAGAACAACCAGAGCCGCGACCCCCAGGTCCACTGGATCCGCGTGCTCGAGATGGAGAAGGAGAAGGGCGTCGACTTCGCGCACGCCAATCCCTACTACGACGCTGAACAGGTCCCGCGCCCCGGCCACTTCTACCTGCCGGTCGCGTGCCAGCAGTGCGAGAACCCCTCGTGCGTGAAGAGCTGCCCCGTCGGCGCGACCTGGAAGGAGCCCGACGGCATCGTCGTCATCGACTACGACTGGTGCATCGGCTGCCGCTGCTGCGTCTCGGCCTGCCCGTACGGCGCGCGCCACTTCAACTGGGCCGATCCGAAGCTCTCCGCCGAGGAGATGAACCCGAACACGCACTACCTCGGCAACCGGCCGCGCATGAAGGGCGTCGTCGAGAAGTGCACGTTCTGCATCCAGCGCACGCGCAACGGCCAGTATCCGGCCTGCGTCGAGGTGTGCCCCGTCGGAGCGCGCAAGTTCGGCGACCTGCGCGACGCGAACAGCGAAGTGCGCTACGTCATCGAGCACAAGCGCGTCTTCGTGCTGAAGAACGAGCTGAACACCCGCCCCACCTTCTTCTACTTCTTCGGGCTGTAGCGAGGACGCACCGTGAAGACCCTTGGACACTTCGTCGGCTTCGTGCAGGGCAGCCTGCAGATCGTGCTCCGCGGCGGGAAGTTGTACTGGTCCTGGATCGCGTTCCTGCTGTGCCTGATCGTGCTCGGCGCGTTCGCCTGGGCGAAGCAGATGCAGGAGGGGCTGATCGCGACGAACATGCGCGACCAGGTCTCGTGGGCCTTCTACATCGGCAACTTCACGTTCCTCGTCGGCGTCGCGGCGGCGGCCGTGATGCTCGTCATCCCGGCCTACATCTACAACTGGAAGCCGATCAAGGAGGTCGTGATCCTCGGCGAGCTGCTCGCGATCGCGTCGATCGCGATGTGCGGGCTCTTCGTCACGGTCGACGTCGGGCATCCCGAGCGTCTGTGGCACCTGATCCCCGGTATCGGGCGATTGAACCTGCCACGCTCCATGCTCGCGTGGGACGTGATGGTCGTGAACGGCTACTTCGCGCTCAACTTCGTGATCGTGACGTACCTCTTGTTCGCGCTCTTCCGCGGCAAGCACCCGAGCAAGAAGATCTTCCTGCCGCTCGTCCTGTTGTCGATCCCCGCGGCGGTCGCGATCCACACGGTCACGGCCTTCCTCTACAGCGGCATCCCCGCGCGGCCGTTCTGGAACGACGCGGTGCTCGTCCCGCGCTTCCTCGCGTCGGCGTTCTGCTCGGGCCCCGCCGTGCTGCTCGTCCTGATGCAGATTCTGCGCAAGCTGACGCGCTTCGAGATCTCGGACGAGGCGATTTGGAAGGTCGCCGAGCTGATGGCCTACGCCATGGCGCTCAACCTGCTCCTGCTCGGCGCCGAGGTGTTCAAGGAGGTCTACTCGAACACCGAGCACCTGATCCACATGCGCTACATGTTCGTCGGCATCGGCGACCAAACCGCGATCGTGCCGTGGATGTGGACGTCCGTCACCATGTCGATCATCGCGTTCGTGTTGTTCCTCGTCCCGAAGACGCGCAGGAACCCGTGGACCCTGAACCTCGGCTGCGCCTTGATCTGGTCGGGCGTCTACCTCGAGAAGGGCATGGGCCTCGTGATCCCGGGCCTGACGCCGGACACCCTCGGCGAGATCTACGAGTACTCCCCGTCGCGGACCGAGTACCTCGTCGCGGCGGGCGTCTTCGCCGTCGGCTTCCTGCTCTTCACGCTGATGGTGAAGGTCGCGACGCCGATCATGCTCGGCGAGTTCAAGAGCCGCGTGTCGGCGTGACGGAGGAAGTCGAAGGGTCTTCGCTCCCGCACGCCGCCGCGCGGCTCGCTCCGTACGCCCTCGGACGCGCGGGCCGCGTCGAGCTCGCGCGGAGTACCTCCTCTGGCTGAGCTCGTTCGACCGCGAACTTCCACGCACGGTAGGGAAGATCTCGCACCGCGCGCGCGCGACACCGGCGCGCACGCGCTCCGACGCGGGCTTCCGCGAGGACTGCGATTTGCCGTGCGTGTCTTCCTGTCGCGGCGTGTTTCCTGTCGCCGCACGGGATTCGATGTCCGATTCCCCACTCGACGTCGACATCCGCCACCGAGACGCGGCTGATCCCGGAGTCCCGGCTCGAGCGCTGGAAGTCCCGCTGGGCTTCGCTGCGCGAAGGGCCGTTGCGCTGCACCCTGCCCACTCCATTCGGGTTCGGTCGCGCCCCGGTGCGTTCACGACGTCGAGTCGGAGTTCGGCGCGGCGCGCTGTGCGCCGCGGGTTTCCTGATCGCGTTCCTGATGGGTTCCTACCCGGCGCGCGCGCTCCAGGGCGCCCCGCAAGACAAGGTCTGCCGCCTGTGCCATTCCCAGGTGACGACCAACTTCGGGGTGAAGGAGGCGCGCGCGCACGGGCAGGTCGCCTGCGTCGGCTGCCACACGGCGCTCGCGGCGTTCGATCCGTCGGAAGGCGAGCACGAGACGCCGGTCGCGAAGGCCTCGTGCGCCGCGTGCCACGCGGAGCAAGAGAAAGAGCTCGCGACGAGCATCCACGGTGCGAAGAGCGTGAGCTGCGCCCAATGCCACGCACCCCACGCGATCGGGAAGGCGAGCGCGGAGTCGCGCGCCGCGTGCTCCACCTGCCATGCGACGGCGACCACCGCGTGGTCGAAGAGCGTGCACGCCGGCGATCCGGGCAACGGACACGCCGCCGCGAACTGCAGCGATTGCCACGGCACGCACGGCGTCCGCGCGCGCACGGACCTCGCGTCGAAGGTGCATCCGCTGCGCCTCCCCGACACGTGCGAGTCCTGCCATCACCCCGACCCCTCGAAGGAGCATCCGGCGCCTGGCGGTGAGAAAGCGCGCCAGTACGAGACCTCCGTCCACGGGCAGGCGCTGCGCAAGGTCGGCCTCGTCGTCACCGCGACCTGCGCGTCGTGCCACGGCGCGCACGACGTGAAGCGCGCGAAGGCCGAGGACGCGCCGACGGCGCGCAAGCAGATCCCCAACACCTGCGGCGCTTGCCACGCGGGGATCCTCGCCACCTACCTCGAAGGCGTGCACGGCGCCGACTTCCTGGCCGGCGGGAAGGACGTGCCCGTGTGCACGGACTGCCACACCGAGCACGCGGTCAGCGACCCCGCGATGGAGGGCGCGAGCGTGTCCAAGGCGCTCGTCGCCGAGACGTGCGCGCGCTGCCACGCCGACGACGAGCTCGGCAAGCGCTACGGCTTCAAGAGCTCCGTGCGCAGCTCGTGGGGCTCGTCCTACCACGGCATCGGCCGCGCGTTCGGCGACCAGCGCGTCGCGAACTGCGCGTCGTGCCATGGCTTCCACGACGTGCTCCCGTCGAGCGACCCGCGCTCGCCCGTGAACGCGGCGAACCTGGACGCGACGTGCGGCAGCTGCCACGCCGGCGCGACCGCGGCCTTCGCGCGCGTCCCAGTGCACTCCGTCGTCGACGAGGCGGGCAACCCGGTGCCGTACTGGGTGAAGACGATCTACGCGGTGCTCGTGGCGGCGCTGATCGGCGCGTTCGTGCTCTTCATCCTGTTCGACCTGTTCGGGCGGCTGCGGCTGCGCATGAAGTGGGGCCCGCCGGAGCTGCCGCACGTCGACCCGCGCGCATGGCCGGACGAGGCCGAGCTGGTCGCGCCGGGCGAGTCGTTCAAGCGCATGGGTCGCCACGCGCGCCTCCAACACGTCGTGCTGATCACGTCGTTCTCGCTGCTCGTGCTCACCGGCCTGCCCGTGTTCCTGCACGATGCGGCCTGGATGCGATCGCTGGTCGACCTGGAGGGCGGCTTCGCGCTGCGCAGCCTGCTCCATCGCGCCGCGGCCTTCGCGCTGATCGGCCTGTCCCTGTGGCACGTCGCGGTGATGCTGCTCTCCCCCGCCGCGCGCCGCTGGCTCGCCCTGATGGTCTTCAAGCCGCGCGACGTCACCGACTTCGCGCAAGACATGGCCTTCAACCTCGGCTGCTTCGGGTGGATCGGGCGATCGAAGCGCCTCGCGCCGCTCGTCCAGCGCTTCCCGTGGCTCCGCTTCGACCGTCGGCCGTGCTTCGCGCGCTACGGCTTGGTCGAGAAGCTCGAGTACGGCGCCGTCGTCTGGGGCAATTTCGTGATGATCTGCACGGGCGCGATCTTGTGGCGGCCCGACTGGTTCCTCGGTTGGGCGCCGACGTGGACCTTCGACGTCTGCCGCGTGGTGCACGGCTTCGAGGCCACGCTCGCGTTCCTCGCGATCATCATCTGGCACATGTACCACGTCCACCTGCGGCCGGGCGTGTTCCCGATGAGCCGCGTGTGGCTCGACGGGAAGATCTCGCGCACCGAGTTGCGCCACCACCACCCCGCAGGAGTACTGGAGCTCCTCGAGCGCCGCCGCCGCGAACGCGATGGATCGCCCACGACGTCGAACGCGAATCGGAAGGCCGCGACGGACGCGGCCGAGCACCACCATGTCTGATGCCCCCCGCCTCCCACGATCTTCCCCGCTCCGCGGCCTGCCGCGCTTCCTTCCGTTCTCGTTCGCTCTGCTCGCCCTGCTGACGCCGGCCCGCGCCCAGGACAACGCGAAGTGCATCGAGTGCCACGGCGTCGCCGGCCTCGAGATGCAGCGCGACGGGCACAAGGTCTCCCTGTTCGTCGACGCCAAGGCGTACGCGAAGAGCGTGCACAAGCAGCGGGACTGCGTCGCGTGCCACGTGCAGCTCTCCGGCGTCGAGACCTATCCGCACGCGAAGAACCTCGACCGCGTCAACTGCACGGAGTGCCACGACGACGAGAACGGCCCGGTCCAGGCGTACCGCGACAGCACGCACGGCAGACATGCGGCCGAGGGCGACAAGCTCGCTCCGCTCTGCCAGGACTGCCACGGCAACCACGCTATCCTCAAGCTGAAGGACCCCAACTCGGCGATCTCGCCCTTCAACGTGCCGTCGATGTGCGCCCAGTGCCACGCCGAGGGCTCACCCGTCGAGCGCACGCACGACATCCCCGAAGAGCAGGTCTTCCAACGCTACAAGGACAGCATCCACGGCAAGGGTCTCTTCGAGCAGGGCCTGACCGTCACCGCCGTCTGCACGAGCTGCCACACGGGTCACAACGTGCGCCCGCACGGCGATCCGAAGTCCTCGATCCACAAGGACAGCGTCGTCAAGACGTGCATGAAGTGCCACGGCCAGATCGAGCAGGTGCACCGCAAGGTCATCGCCGGCGAGCTGTGGGAGAAGCAGGGTGCCGTGCCGCTGTGCGTCGAGTGCCACTCGCCGCACGAGATCCGCAAGGTGTTCTACGACACGAACATGGCGAACGCGGACTGCCTGCGTTGCCACTCGACGCCCGTCGTGGCGTCGAAGGACGGTCACTCGCTCCAGGTCGACGAAGCGGTCCACGCGCGCTCGATCCACGGCCGCAAGGGCGTCTCGTGCGCCCAGTGCCACGCCGGGGCCTCGCCGTCCGTCGAGCGCTCGTGCGCGACGATTCAGACGAAGGTCGATTGCTCGACGTGCCACGAAGGCCAGGTCGGCGACTACAAGCGCGGCGTGCACGGCCAGCTCGCGGCCAAGGGCGACGCGAACGCGCCTTCCTGCGTCGAGTGCCACGGAACGCACCAGATCCTCGAGCACTCGATCGCCGCCGACGCGACGCCCGAGATCAAGGAGCTCGTCCGCACCTCCCCCACGTACAGCCGCAACGTGCCGGCGCTCTGCGCGCGCTGTCACCAGGACGGCGCGCCCGCCGCGAAGCGCTACATGGGGCCCGAGACGCAGATCATCGAGAACTACACGAACAGCATCCACGGCAAGGGGCTGAAGGAGAGCGGGCTCGTCGTCACCGCGGTCTGCACGGACTGCCACACGGCGCACAAGGAGCTCCCCACGAGCGATCCCGAGTCGACTGTGCACCCGGGGAACATCGCCGGAACGTGCGGCACGTGCCACGACGGCGTCTACGAGCAATTCCAGAAGAGCATCCACGCGCCGGGCGGCAATCCGGACTACGTCGCGCTGCGGGGCATGCCGAAGTTGCCCGACTGCAACGACTGTCACTCGTCGCACACGATGAAGCGCACCGACGGCGCCGAGTTCAAGCTCGGCATCATGGAGCAGTGCGGCAAGTGCCACGCGGACATCACGGAGACCTACTTCGAGACGTACCACGGCAAGGCCTCGACGCTCGGCGACACGACGCGCGCGAAGTGCTACGACTGCCACGGTGCGCACGACATCCTCCCGGCCTCCGCTCCGGCGTCGCACATCTCCGAGGGGAACATCGTCGAGACGTGCGGGAAGTGCCACGAGGGTTCGCACCGCCAGTTCGCGGGCTTCCTGACGCACGCGACGCACAACGACAAGGAGCGCTACCCCTACCTCTACTGGGCGTTCGTCGGCATGACGACGCTCCTCGTCGGCACGTTCGTGTTCTTCGGGCTGCACACGCTCGCGTGGCTGCCGCGCTCGTGGAAGCTGCGCGCCGAATACAAGAAGCACGTCGCCGCCGACGGCGACAAGGGCCGACGCTTCCGGCGCTTCACCGCGTACCAGCGCGGCCTGCACCTGACCGTGATCCTCAGCTTCTTCGGCCTCGCGATCACGGGCATGATGCTCAAGTTCTCACACGCGCAGTGGGCGCACGTCCTCTCGCGCTTCCTCGGCGGGATCGAAGGCGCCGGCTGGATTCACCGCGTGTGCGCGATCGCGACGTTCTCCTACATGGCGCTGCACCTCGTCGACGTCGTGAAGCGCTACCGCGCGAGCAAGAAGAGCGTGTTCCAGTTCCTGACGGGGCCCGACTCCCTCGTTCCGAAGCTCTCCGACGCGAAGGAGTTCGTCGCCACGATGAAGTTCTTCCTCGGCAAGGGCCCGGCGCCGCGCTACGGGCGGTGGACGTACTGGGAGAAGTTCGACTACCTCGCGGTGTTCTGGGGCGTGGTGGTGATCGGGAGCACGGGCCTGTGCTTGTGGTTCCCCGAGCTCTTCACGCGCGTGCTCCCTGGCTGGTCGATCAACATCGCGACGATCATCCACAGCGACGAAGCGCTGCTCGCGACGGGCTTCATCTTCACGATCCACTTCTTCAACACGCACTTCCGGCCGGAGAAGTTCCCGATGGACCCGGTGATCTTCACGGGCAGCATGAGCGTGGCCGAGCTGAAGCACGACCGGCCGGAGCTGTACGAGCGCTTGCAGCAGAGCGGCGAACTCGAGAAGCACATGGTCGACGCACCCGCGCCGGGCTTCCTGAAGGTCGTGCGCGCGTTCGGGATGACGGCGCTGACGATCGGGTTCGTGCTGGTGATCTTGATCGTGTACGCGTTGCTCGCGAATTGACCGGGACACGAGCGCGGGTCGCATCGGCACCCGCGCTCGCCCGTCGAGGGGGCCCTGAGTTCGCGCGCCGGCTCACGCGCCGTCGTCGAGCTCGGGAAGCCCGGGGAGCCCGTCCAGGCTCCGCGCGTTCTTCTCGGCGCGGTAGCGCGCGAGCGCGGGCTCGCCCTTCGCCTCGCACGAACGGGGGAGCGTGTCGCGCTCGCCCGCGAACGTGAAGTGCGGCACGCCGTAGCCGCAGGAGTCGCTGATGCGCGTCAGCTCCGCGCGCACGATCGCGCGCGCGCCGGCGTGCTCGGGGAAGCTCGGACGCAAGCGCTCCCACTCGGCCGACGACGGCATGACGACGCTTGCGCGTCCGTGGAGGCGCACGATCTTCGGCGGGCCTTCGAACGCGCAGAAAAGGAACACGATGCGCCCGTTCTCGCGCGCGTGCGCGATCGTCTCGACGCCGCTGCCGGTGAGGTCGAGGTATGCGACCTCGCGCGGTCCGAGCACGCGGAAGCTGTCGAGCCCCTTGGGCGAGCAGTTGACGAGCCCGTCGCCCGCGAGCGGCGCCGTGGCGACGAAGAAGACGTGCTGCGCGCGGAGCCAGTCCTGCAGCTCGGGAGTGAGGACGTCGTGGAGCTTGCCCATGCGCGCATTCCACGGGCGCGAACGTCAATGTCAACCGCCCGCTGCGCGGCGCAACGGACCGTCGCGGTCCGTTGCGCTTGGTATGCTGCGCCACGATGTCGATGAACCACGCGCGCCACATCACGGTCCTCGATCTCGTCCTGCTCGCCTCGCTCCAGTTCGGCTGCTCGACCCAGCCCGAGCCGGAGCACGCCCATCCTTCACCCGAAGCGCAGTCGCACGCCGCTGCCGACGCGTCGCTCGCAGCGCCTTCCCGCGCCGTATCCGAGGCCGCCTTGGCGGCCGAAGCCGCGCAAGAAGCTCCCGTGAAACCGGCCACGGAGCCCGCGATCGCGCGCGACGGGCCCGCCGACTCCTTGCGCGGGCCGTTCGGCCTGTCGCGCGTCACCACGCCCGACGAGAAGCCCGTCGCGATCGACGGCTTCGGCCTGCTCGACGACTGCAGCACGTGCCACGCGCGCCAAGCAGAGGAGTTCGACGGCTCGTTCCACTCGCGCTCGCACCACGATCCCTTCTACCGCGCGTTCGCGGAGCTCGCGCGCGCCGAGGCCGGCGAGGCGACGTACGCGTGGTGCTCCGGCTGCCACTCGCCGCAGAGCGTCGTCGCGGGCCTCGTCCCGGGCACGCCCGAGGCCGAGCTCCCCGAGAAGGCGACCGCGGGCGTGCAGTGCGACGTCTGCCACCAGATCCGCGCGCTCACCGGTGATGCAGGGCCGTGGAAGGAGCCGGGCAACGCGTCGTTCGTGCTCGCGCCGAGCAAGGCGAAGACGTCGATCCGCCCCGAGATCCAGGCCAATCCTGGCCACACGGTCGAGCACGGCGCGTTCCTGGAGAAGGCCGAGCTCTGCGCGTCGTGCCACACCGTGATCCACCCGACGAACGGCCTGCGTGTCGAGCACACCTACGACGAGTGGAAGAACAGCGTCTACGCGCAGAACGGCGTCGTCTGCCAGGACTGTCACATGCGCACGGTCGAGCAGGCGATCGAGGTCGCGCGCACGCTGAAGCCCGTCGACGTCCTCGGCAAGACGTCCGAGATGAGCGCGAAGGAGCGCTCGATCCACCCGCACTTCTTCGTCGGCGGCAACGCGGACGCCGAGCACCTCACCGGCAGCGCGACGCACGCGGCGATGGCCGAGGCGCGCTTGAAGAGCGCCGCGACGCTCGCGATCGAGGCGCCCGAGCACGCGTCGGGCGAGCTCGCGTTCCACGTCGCCGTCACGAACGTCGGCGCGGGGCACGCGCTCCCGACGAGCCTGACCGAGCTGCGCCAGATGTGGGTCGAGCTCGTCGTGAAGGACGCGGACGGGAAGGAGCTCCACCGCTCGGGCACGCTCGACGCGCACGGCGAGCTCGCCCCGAAGACGCTGCGCTTCGGCTCCGAGCTGCTCGACGCGTCGGGCAAGCCGACGTTCAAGCTGTGGGAAGCCGCGTCGTTCGCGTGGAAGCGCTGCATCGCGCCGAAGGCGACCGACCGCGAACCGTTCCACGTCACGCTCCCGCCCGGCACGCGCGGTCCGCTCTCGATCGAAGCCGGCCTCCTCTTCCGCAGCGCTCCGCCGCACGTCGTGAAGGCCGTGATGAAGGACGCCGCCTTCACACCGCGCATCGTCGAGATGGCGAGCGCGAGCAGCTCGGTCGCCCTGCGCTGAGCCACGGCTGCCGCACGTGCTCGCACAGCGGGCACACGTCCACTGTGCCGCGCGCTCGCTGTTGAGCGACTATTTCCGGACGTGCTCACGCACCGCGCACAGCTCCACCGTGCGGGCCGCCCGTTGCTGAGAGCCAATAGAACTCCGTGCCGGCTCGGGCCGGTCCTCCGGCCCGAGCCGGCACGGAGTCCGGAATGCGGAGCATCCGAATGTGTTCCGTTGCGCCCCTTGCCCCTGCATCGTCCCACCCGGCAATTGCGTCCCGACCGACACCCATCCCCACGCCGCTCGAGTGTGCCGCTCACGCGCGATCTCTGAACTCACCGCCACGGCCCCGAACCGCGCGGATCAATCCCCCACACGCGGAAGGTTCTGCGCAATGCTCCAAAGCACCCCGGCAGGGTCGGTCATCTGAAACTCGCGCATGGCCCAAGGCTGATCCTTCAACTCGCCGACGCTCACGCCGAACTGCTCACGCACCCCGCTCGCCAGGACATGGGCATGCCAAGCCCGCACGTCCTGCACCAACAAGTGCATCATGCTCGTGGAGCCGATCTCCGGCACGCAGAAGCTCTGCAGCAGGAACGGGCAGTTGCCATGACAGAGGTAGGCGACCTCGCCATCGCTGAAGCGCTGCTCGAATCCCAACGCTTGGTAGAAGGCGAGAGAGCGCGCGAAGTCCCGCGCGGGAACGAAGGCCTTGAGCTCGACGGTGTTCAGGTTCGGAGTGGGCGCGTTCATCACGCGGGACATGCTGCGACACCGGGACGGAAGACTCCACGCCTTCCTCCCCCGAGGCCGACGGCCGTCGCGCGCCCACGCCCGAAGCCGTGGGCGCGCGCCCCCCACGTCCGCGCTACTTGGGCGCGAGCTTCTGCAGCGCCTCCGAAAGCAGCGCCGTCGCCATCGCGTGGTTGTGGATGCCGAGGCTCCCATCCGCGCGGACCGCGGCGAGCGCCTTCTTCGCAGACTCGACCGCCGCGACGTCCGTCGTCGCCGGCGCCGACGCGATCGCTTTCTCGAGCGCGCTCGCGAGCTCCCCGACCTCCTTCTGCCAGTCCTTGAAGATCTGGTCGTAGCCCGGCTTGTGGCACAGGTTGCACGTCGCCGGCTTCGGCTTGACCACGGTCGGGACCTCGCCGTGGCATTCCGTGCACTCCATCTGGGACATCTTGTCCGCGGTCTCGGCGAAGCCCGCGACCTTGCCGCGCAGCATCGTCTCCTGCGCGCCGTGACAGCTCGCGCACTCGGCCGTGTCGCGACCTTCGATCTCCTGGTGGTGGCACGTGACGCAGCTCGCCTTCGCGATCGTCGTCTTGCCGTGCTCGGTCGTGCTGTGGCACGCGTCGCAGTCGAGCGCGGCCTTCGTCAAGTGCCGCTCGTGCGGGAACACCTTCTCCGGGGGCCAGATCGCCTCGGGTCGGCCCGCGCCGACATGGCACGTCGTGCAGCCGTGTTTCGACGCGAAAGGTAGCCCGAGCAGCGCGGACGGTTCACCCGTCACGCCGAGGAGCTCGCGCGCCTGGTCGATGCGCTCGGCGCTCGCCCGCAGCGCGTCGAGCGCGTACGCGGGGTTGTGCACGCCACGCGAGCCGTCGAGCGCGACGAGCGACAGGTTCTTCATCGCCTCGCGCAACGACACGACGGCGGAGTCCTTCTTCGCGGGCGCGTCCTGCGGCGTCGTCGCCGGAGTCCACGCGCTCGCATCGACCGCGATCGCCGCGACGGCGGAGCGCTGCGCGTCGTTCGGGCCCTTCGGCTCGCGCGCGGGCTCCGCCGCGGCGAGCGCTTCCGACGCCGCCACGGAGCCGCTCCCGTGCGCGACCGCGTCGCCGCCGCGCGGCGCGCCGCTCGCGAGCTTCTGCTGCAGCGCCGTCGCCATCGGGAGGAGCCGGTCGAGCTGTTCACCGACCGCGGCTTGCCACTGACGGAGCATCCCGTCGTAGCCCGTGCCGTGGCAGTGGATGCAGTCCGCGTTGCCCGCCGCGGCGACGACCGGACCGTGCTCGTCGTGACGCGCGAGGAGCGGCTGACCGTTGCCCGCGACGAGCCCGTTCGGCGCCGCGTCGGTGCCGCCCGCGATCGCGGCCGGCGCTCCGAGCAGCTGGCCCGTCGCGAGGAAACCGGTGCGGCCGGTGTGACACGCTTCGCAGACGACGCGCGTCTCGTACATGCGGCTCGGCCGATCGGGGACGCCGACCGCGCCGACGCCGGCGTAGAGCTCGAGCGCCGCGTCGTGCGGGCTCGCATGGCACGCGCCGCAGCTGTCCTTCTTCGGCGCACCGGGCTTCTCCAGCGGGAGCAATCCGTGCTGGATCTCTTCGTGGCACTCGAAGCACTCGACCTTCTTCTCGGTGACGTGCTTCTCGTGGAGGAACGTCGTGTCCGCGAGGCGCTCGATGTGTCCTTCCTCGCCGTGGCACTGGTGGCAGCGCTCCTTGCGTACGACCGCCTCGCCCTGGATCACGGGGTTGTGGCACTCCTTGCAGTCGACGCCGCGCGCGACGTAGTCCGCGTGGACGAAGTCGCGTCCGTTCACTTCGACGGGCTCCTTCGGCGGGCCGTGGCAGAGCAGGCAGTCGCCCTGCTTCTCGGGCCGCGCGCCGTCCGCGTCGGGCTTGAAGTGGCACGTGAAGCACACCGAAGCCGTGACGGAGATGTGCTGGCCCTGCACGATCTGCGAGTGGCAGGACACGCAGCGCAGGCGCCGTCCGCGCTGGCTCTCGAGCAGGTGCTGGCGGTGGTCGAACTTGACGCGCCCGAACTGGACCGGCCCTTCGAGCATGCGCACGGAGTGGCAACCCGAGCGCATGCAGCTCTGGTCGCTGACCTCGGCCCACGGCTTCGTGCCGGCGGTGCGCGTGACGTACTTCGCGAGCTGCGACAGCGCCTTGAACTTGCCCTCGGCCGTCTCGAGCGCGCCCGGCTCGTAGTGGCACTCGATGCACGCGACGTCCTTGTGCGCGGAGCGCTGCCACGACTGGTAGTACGGCTCCATCAAGTGGCAGGAGTTGCAGAACTCCGGCTGCGCCGTGTGGTGCACGGCCCCGTACATGCCGAGCGCCAGGACGCCGCCGCCCGCCAGCGCCAGGATCAGCGCGGTGCCGAGGAACTTGAGCGCGCGTTCGCGCCAGCGACCGATGCGCAACCTACCCAGCATGGTTCACGTCGCCGCGGGCCTTGGATCCCGGGGCTCCCTTCTTCCACGTCCCACCGATCGTCCGCCCGTACATCAAGAGCACGATCGCGAACACGAGCGTCAGCGCGCCGAAGATCGTCGTGAAGATCTTGCGGTCGCGGAACGTGCGCGCCTTCGTCGCGAGGCTCTCGCGCGTCTGGAGCACCATCGCCTGGCCGCGATTCAGGATGTCCGTCTGCGCGTCCGACGAGGCGCGGTGCGTCGAGGCGCGCGCGCGCACGAGCAAGCCGCGCGCGTCGTCGAGGTAGCCCTTCTCCGCGCCGAGGAACAGCCCGCGACCCGCGGCGCGTCGCAGCTCCTCTTCTGCCTCCGAGATCACGCGCTCGAGGCCCGTGACGCCCTCGTGGAGCTCGCTCCCGATCTTCCGCGCGGGGTCCTTCGCGTCGGCGTGGCACGAACCGCAGTGACGGTCCTCGTCGCCGAGGAACATCGCCGGCGACGGCGGCGCGATCGTGTGGCTGCCGTGGCATGAGACGCACTGGACGGACTTCCCGTTCTTCGACGCGATCGCGTGCGGGCTCTCGTCGTAGTGCTCCTGAACGACCGAGTGGCAGTTGCCGCAGACCTGTTCGATGTCGCCGACGCGCGGCGGCGCGGCGCCGTGCGAGCCGTGACACGTCGCGCAGGCCGGCGCCGCCTGGTGCGAGTCCTGCATGAGCGCGCGCCCGTGGAGCGAGGTCCGGTACTCGTCGACGACCTTCGAATCGAGGCCATACGGCGCCATCTTCTGCGCGTCGCCGTGACAACGGCCGCAGGTCTCCGCCTGGTTGAACGGATGCACCGGCGAGCGCGTGTCGTTCGCCTTGAGCACGTCGTGCACGCCGTGACAGCTGATGCACGTCGCGACGTTCGCGTCGCCGTCCTTGGCGAGCTTCTCGCCGTGCTTGCTCGTCCAGTAGAGCGACAGCTGGTCCGTGCGCTGTCCGTAGAGCCGCATGCGCTGCACGTCGGCGTGACACGTGCCGCACGACTCGAGCGCCTCGCGCGGCGTCGAGAGCTTCTTCAGCTCCTTGCCGTGCGCTGTCGCGACCTCGATCGCTGTCGGATTGCCGCCGTGACAGCTCGTGCAATGGAGCTCGGCCTTGGCGTGGATGCTGCCGGAGAGCTCGTGCCCCTCTTTGCCGTGGCAGACGACGCACTGCTCCGTCTGCGGCTTCGGCCGAGCCGTCGACTTCGCGCGCGAAGCGCCGAACGGCGTGGACTGCGGAGCCGCGGCGAGCGCTTCCGTGCTCGGCACGGTGGGCGCGGCGGAAGCGAACGAAGCGAGAGCGAAGCCCAACGCGATCACGAACGACGCTTTCATCGCACGCCCCCCGCGAACGTCAGGAAGAACCAACCGAGCGCGAACACCGCGGCGGCCGCGAGCGGCCAGCGGCTCCGGCGCCCCTCCTCGGCTCGATCGAGCCACGGGAGCAGGAACACGGCGAGCAGGATCGCATAGAGGCTGAGCCAGCCGAGCCACGCCGCCGACGCGGGGAACAGCGCGACGTAGCTCATCGGCGCGCGCACGTACCACGGGTAGCCGAGGTCGTCGGGCACGCGGCGCGGATCGATTTCGTCGCCGAGCCCGGGCGGGAAGTGCCCCGCGAGCAGCACGAGCGCGCCGAGAACGAGCACCGCGATCGCCGAGAGGTGCAGCGCGTAGTACGGATAGAAGCGCCGCCCTTCCGAGCGGACGCGCGGACCGGAGGTCGGCACGATCGCCTCGACCTGCTCGAGCTTGAGCACCTTGCGCGCCTTGCGCGTCGAACCCGCGACGAGGTGCACGAGCGGCTTTCCGCCGCCCTGCACCACGCGGGTCTCGATGCCGAAGCGCTGGAGCTCGCGCAGGACCTCGTCGACGTCTTCCTGGCTCGTACCAGGGCGAAGGACCACGATCACGCGACACCTCCGGCGCGTTCGCGCAGCCGGCGCGCGAGGAACCAACCCTCGCCGACGACCACGAGCCACAAGACCCAGGGCAGAAGCAGGCTGTGCAGCGTGAACACGCGGCTCAGCGTCGTCGCGTTGACCTCGTCGCCGCCGCGCAGCACGTGCGCGAGCCAGCCGCCGAAGAACGGCGCGGACTCGACCTGCTGCAGCGCGAGCGTGATGCGCCAGAACGCGCGGTCGTCCCACACGAGCAGCTCGCCGCTGTACGCGAGCAGGATCGAGAGCCCGAGCACGAGCAGCCCGAGGTACCAGCCCGAGGACGAGCGCCCGCGGTAGCTCCCGCTCGCGAGCAGCCACACGATCTGCAGCGCACACAGCGGCAGGAGCGCGTTCGCCGTCCAGTGGTGCAGACCGCGCACGAGCCAGCCCCAGTCGACGTCGCGCATGATGAGCTGCACGCTCTCCGCGACGGTCGCGGGCGACGGTTGGTAGAAGAGCGCGAGCAAGATGCCCGTCGCGACCTGCAGCAGGAACAAGAGCAGGATCCCGATGCCGAGAAGCAGCTCGGTGCGCTGCTCGGGCCGCACGGGGCTGCGCAGGACGACCCACAGCGTGTGGAACATGCCGTGTCGGAGCGCGCGCATGCCTCAGCCTTCCCTTCGCACGAAGAGCTCGTCGCCGACGCGCTCGACGGGGTACGTCGCGAGCGGGATCGACGGGGGTCCCTGCACCACGTTGCCGTAGACGTCGAACGCGCCGCCGTGACACGGGCACACGAGCTCGCGGCGCTCCTCGTGCCAGTCGAGCTGGCAGATGTTCATGTGCGTGCAGATCGCGCTGAGCGCGAACCAGCGATCGCGCTCCATCCGCACGAGGATCACGGGCTTCCCGAGCAGCGTGACCTTCTTGCCCGAGCGTTCCTTCACTTCCTCGCGGCCCGCGACGCGGACGAGGTTGCGATCGGAGACGGCGCCCTTCGGCGGCATCAGGAAGCCGGCGATCGGCAGCCCGGCGCCGAGCGCGGTGAGCGCTCCGAGTCCGCCCGCGAGCCCCGCGAGCAGCCGTCGGCGCCCGCGCAGGTAGCGGTACTCGCGCTGCGACAGGATCGGGAGCACGTCGACCTCGGGCCGATCGCGGAACGCGGCGTCGAGCTGCTCCGGATCGCCGGAGCCCTCGAGCGTCACGAGCGTCTGCTCGGTTCCGCGCGAGACCGTGCAGCGCCACCCCTGGCGCTCGCACTCGCGGACGACGTCGTCGAGGAGGGACGCCGGACAGTCGTGCGACAGGATCAAGATCATCGGGGGGCCTGCGTTGGGGAGGGAGAGCGTGCGGGAGTCGAGACGGATCCCGAGCGCGAGAAGGCGCGGGAACGCGCGCCGTGGAGGAGCGAGCGGGAGCTCGCGCGGACCCGGGACTCGTCCGGATCCGAACCCGCCGCGCGCGACGCTCGCGCTCGCGCGCAACGGGACGATGAGTTTCGAGGCTCGGCGTGCGCACCGTTGCGCGGAGCAGGTCCGTCCGGAACGAGCGCGGGAGGTGCTGTTTCGGCCCCTCCCGCGCTCCGGATCAGAGAACCCGCCGAGCGCGGCGGAGCATCACTGCTTCTTGGGCAGCTTGGCGCAGTCGCCCTTCTTGCAACCGCAGTCGTCGTCGCACGGGCACGCGGTCAGCGGCTTCTCGATCTTGTGGCCGCTGCGCGGGTCGTAGTGCGCGATCTTCTCGAGGCGCTCGTGGAAGCAGAACGGCTTGAAGGTCGGCGACTGGTCGTGGTGACAGACCTTGCAGTCCTTCGGCTCGACCTTGACCGTGATCTCGCCTTCCGGAACGACCTGACGCTTCGAGGTGTCGGGGTTGTCGCCCGCGGCGGCGGCGGCGGCGAAGCGCGCCTTCATGTGGTTCTCACCGGGGCCGTGGCAGGCTTCGCACTGGACGTTCTTGAGCTGCTCGGGCTTCGCCTTGAGCTCCGCGGCGGGCACGCCGAAGGCCGTCACGTGGCACTTCAGGCAGGCGTCGGCCTTCTGCGGGTCCTCGGCACCCTTCTCCTTGCCGATCTTCTTGGCGTCGTCCGAGCCCAGCTTCTCGAAGGCCTTGGCGTGCGTCGTCTCGAGCCACTTGCCGTGCGGGTTGCCGGAGGTCTCCGACGCGTGACAGCTCTTGCACTTGTCCGCGCCGATGTACTTGTTGCCCGCGGCGTTCGTCGGAGCGCTCGGGGTGCTCGTGGCGAGACCCAGCCCGATCAACGCGACGACCGCGAGGCCGGATGCGAACAGACGCACGCCGTAGGACAGGTGGTTCAGCTTGAAACTCATCTCGTATCTCCCGGAGGCTCGGGTTCGAAGGCCGGTAGGTCGGGGCGAGTGCGGAGCCTCGGAACACACTCGTGTGGTTTCAGGAGGGATTCTCGCCGTAGCGAAGGCCCACCCGTGTGGGGCACTTGTGCGTAGAGTGCGCAGGCGAAAGTTCCCCTTGCCCTGCAGGCGACTGCGGATCCTACGCGTCTCCCCTGCGCAGGGCGACCACACCCCCCGATCGAGGGAGCCCCCCCCCTACGACGCGCACGCTTCCGCGAGCGAGTCTTCTACCGCCCCGGCCCGCCCTCGACGCGCACGCGCAGGTCCACCGCCACGACCCCGCCCTCGAAGCACAGCAGAGGGTTCAACTCGAGCTCCGCGATCGACGGCTCCTCCATCGCGAGCTGCGACAGCCGCTGAATGAGCTCGACCAGCGCCTCCTCGTCGATCGCCGCCTGCCCGCGCACACCCGCGAGGATCGGCCAGCCCTTGATCTCGCGCACGAGCTCCCGCGCGCGCACGTCGCTCACCGGGCACAGCGCGAACGACACGTCTTTCAACACCTCGACCCACGTCCCGCCGAGCCCGAACATGAGCACCGGCCCGTACGACGGGTCGGCCTTGAAGCCAATCACGACCTCGCGCCCGCCGCGCAGCATCTTCTGCACGTTGACGCCTTCTGCTTCGGGTCGCATCAAGCGCGGGAACGTCGCGCGCACCGCGTCTTCGTCGCGCACGTCGAGCACGACGCCGCCGACGTCCGTCTTGTGCACGACGTTCGGCGCCGAGATCTTCATCACGACGGGGAACCCGACGCGCTTCGCGATGGCGACGGCCTCGTCCGCGCTGCGCGCGAGCCCGCCCGGCACCGCGGGGATGCCCCACACGCGCGACAGCGCGCGCCGGTCGTCGACGCCGAGCCAGCCGGGCTTCAACGCCGCGCGGCTCTTCGCGCGGTCGACGCGGAAGCGACGCACGCGGCCCTCCTTGCGCGCGAGGATGCGCCGCCGCTCGTCGAGCGCAGCGAGCGCACGCACGGCGGACTCGGGGTACAGGTAGATCGGCACCCAGTCCTGCCGCGCCTCGTTCGAGATCGCGCGCAGGACCTCGTCGCGCGACATGAAGCACCCGACGACGGGCTTCTTCGAGCCGCGCGCGGCCTCGAACACGGTGCGCGCGACGACGATCGGGTCGCGCGTGATCGGCGGGACGAACACCACGAGCACCATGTCGACCGTGCGGTCGGCGAGCAGCGCCTTGAGCGCGCCGCGGTAGTGCTCCTCCCCCGCGCCCGCGACCATGTCGATCGGGTTGACGACGGACGCCTCGGGCACGAGCAACGCGCGCAGTGTCCGTCGCGTCGCATCGGTGAGCGGCGCCATCTCGAGCCCGGAGCGCACGAGCGCGTCCGTCGCGAGGATCGCCGGCCCGCCCGCGTTCGTGAGCACCGCGACGCGCCGTCCGGCGGGCAGCGGCAGCTTCGACAGCGCGAGCCCGACGTCGAAGAGTTCCTCGACCGAGTTCACGCGCTGGACGCCGCATTCCTTGAGCAGCGCGTCGGCCGCCGCATCGCCGCCGGCGAGCGAGCCCGTGTGGCTCGACGCCGCGAGCGCACCTTGCGACGAGCGCCCGGCCTTCACGGTGACGATCGCCTTCGTGCGGCTGACGCGCCGCGCGGTCGGCACGAAGTTGCGCGGGTTCCCGAACGACTCGAGGTAGAGCAGGATGCAGCGCAAATCCGGCTCGCGATCCCAGTACTCGAGCAGGTCGTTCGCGCTCACGTCCGCGCGGTTGCCCATCGAGACGAACATCGAGACGCCCAGGTGGATGTGATCGGCCTGCGCGAGGATCGCCTCGCCCATGGCCCCCGACTGCGACACGAACGCGACGGGACCGGGCTGTGGGAAGCTGCGCGAGAACGACGCGTTGAGCCGCACGTCGAGCGCCGCATTCTGCACCCCCATGCAATTCGGACCGACGAGACGCATGCCGTTCCTCCGCGCGATCGCGAGGATGCGCGCTTCGGCCGCCGCTCCCTCGCCGCCGGTCTCGCGGAAGCCTGCGGTGATCACGACCACGGCGCCCACCTTCTTCTTCGCGCACTGTTGGATCGCGCGCGCGACGCCTTCCTTCGGGATCGTGACGATCGCGAGGTCGACTTTGTCGCGGATCGCGCCGACCGTGCGGTGGCACTTCACCGAGTGCAGCACGTCCGCCTTCGGGTTGACGGGGAACACCTTCCCCTCGAAGCCGCCCGTGATCAGGTTGTGGAGCACCTGCCAGCCGATCGAGCCCGGCCGCCGCGACGCGCCGATGACGGCGACGGACCGCGGACGGAAGAGCGCGTCGAGGCCGGAGCCGTTGCGCGGCGCGCGATGCGCGGCCTTGGGGGACGAGGACGAGCGGCTGGGTCGTTTCATGGGGCGGGAGTTCTATCCGCGCTCTGCGGACGCGACGATCGCGACAAGAGCGTAGCGCGCGAACCAGACGGCCGAATCGACCCGTGTCCTGCCGTCTTGCAGCGCGCTCGCGCGCTCCCGATCCTTCCGGGATGCCCGCGCCCCGCACCTACGACGCCCTCGAGTCGTCCCTCGCCCCGCTTCGCGCCGAGCTCGTCGCCCATCCGCTCTATGGAAGCCTCGCGACGCTCGACGACGTCCGCTGCTTCCAGGAACGTCACGTGTTCGCCGTGTGGGACTTCATGTCGCTCTTGAAGAGCCTCCAGCGCGCCGTCACGTGCGTCGACGTGCCCTGGACGCCGCGCGCGGACCGGCTCAGCGCCCGGTTGATCAACGAGATCGTGCTCGGCGAGGAGAGCGACGACGCGCCCGGCGGCGGCTACACGAGCCACTTCGAGCTCTACCGCGCCGCGATGGAGGAAGCGGGCGCCGACACGCGCCGCGTCGACGCGTTCGTGGGGCGGATCCGGCTCGGGGCGACGGTCGAGGACGCGTTGGAGCGCGCGGAGACTCCGCTCGCGGCGCGGCGCTTCGTGCTCGACACGTTCGCGACGCTACGCACGCACTCGCTCCCCCGCATCGCGGCGGCGTTCACGCTCGGCCGCGAGGACGTGATCCCCGACATGTTCGTGCGCCTCGTCGACGACCTCTCGCGCGATTCCGGCGGACGCCTCGCGCTCTTCCGCGAGTACCTCGAGCGCCACATCCACCTCGACGGCGAACGCCACGGTCCGATGGCGAAGCGCCTCCTCGAGCACGTGTGCGGCGACGACGAGCACGCCTGGAGCGAAGCGCACGCGGGCGCGCGCGACGCGCTCCGCTCGCGCATCCAGTTCTGGACCGACGTCCGTGCCGCGCTTTCTTCCAACGCGGTGAACTCGACGACGACGGTCGCTGCGGCTCGCTCCTGATCGACGCTGTCGACGCGCTCGAGAATTCGGAGCGCACGCTCCTCGTGTTCGCGAGAACGCAAACGCCCCCACCGTGAGAGTGCCTCGCTCGAAGCTCACGCGAGACTGGAACGCATGCGAACGAGTCCGCAGCCACCGAGGGCGCGCTACGCGGTGTCGAGCACGGCCTCGGGATCACCCAATCCGTCGAGCCCATGCGCACGCAAAGTGTGCGAGCTCGCTCAGCGGGCGACGGTAAGGACAAAAAGGGGGAGCGGCAGCCTTGCGGCCACCGCTCCCGGGAGATCGACCTCTACCGAGCTTCCCGGGTACCGTGTCGCTCGCATGATCACGGCACCTCTCGGCAGAGTTCGACCGCCCGATCATAGCGTGCGGCACGAAAACGCAAGCCCTCTCCTCTGTGCGCAGCCTGACTTTTTCGGCGGCGACGCTCGCGGCTGACCGCGCCCTGGGGTGACTAGCGCGGCCCCGCCGGGGGCCTGACTTCCTCGGATCTTCGTCCCGACGGGCCGGGAGCCGCGTCGTCATCCTCCCCCGCGTAGCCGAGGGCCCGCAGCTCCCGCAGCGCTTTCCCATCGAGCTCCAGCGCGCCGGGGGCGGCGGCCAGTCGATTGCGGAGCCAGCGGTCCTGTTCTGCCTGGCGCTCCAACAGCCCGCGGAGCCATTGGACCTCCTCGGGGTGCTCCCGGGCGACATCGACGAGCTCGCCCGGGTCCGCCCGGCGGTCGTAGAGCCAGGTCCGGTTCGTCCGGGGCTCGTGGACGAGCCGCCAACGCTCGTCGCGCACGCTGTACTGGGGCGGTTGGTCGGGAGCGACCCGACGAGCGTGGCTGAACGCGACCCGCGCGGGCTCGAGG
Organism: Planctomycetota bacterium; assembly: GCA_016714045.1. Classification (GTDB taxonomy): domain Bacteria; phylum Planctomycetota; class UBA1135; order UBA1135; genus JADJNY01. Next base: position 80,658 of record JADJNY010000015.1, read on the forward strand.
GCCGCCTCCCCCACGAGCCACGGGGCGCGACTCCGACCCTGGAACGCGAACCCGGCGACGTCGAGACCGAGAAGCTCGAGCACCGTCGGCGCCACGTCGACCGACCGGACGAGCCCGGCGAGGCGACGCGGCGCGGACGATCCGCCCGGAACGCGCACGAGGAGCGGCACGCGCAGGGCCTCTTCGTGGAGCACGTTCGAATGCTCCATCTCGCCGTGGTCGCCGAGCCCCTCCCCGTGGTCGCTCGTCACGATCACGAGCGTGTCGTCCGCGACGCCGAGCTCGTCGAGCGCGCGCCACAGCTCGAGCAGCGCGTCGTCGGTCGTGCGGATGCTCGCGTCGTAGAGGTCGCGGACGAGGTCGACGACCGGCGGGCAGCGCACGGCGTCCGACGGCGCGACGCCGAGCTCGCGCGCGCGCCGCTCGAACGCGTCGGGGTCGTCGAGCGCGGGCAGGCCGGCGAGCGGGCACTGGTAGAGGTGCTGGAGGAGCAGGAGCGCGTCCTCGCGCGTCGCCGCGCGCTCCCGGTTCCAGCGCTCGATCGCCCCGGCGACGCGCGCGTGGTCGGCGGCCTCGTCGAAGGCGGGGCGGAAGCGGCGGACGTTCGCCTCCTCCGTCCAGTACGGCGCGTGGATCTCGTACGTGTGGAAGAACAGGAAGAAGGGCTGCTCGCGCGGCTCGCGCAGCCACGCGAGCGTGCGCGCCAGGTTGTCGGGGAGGCGGCTCTTCGCGAGGAGGTGCGTGACGTTCGGGTCGTCGTCGCCCGGCGTGCTCGGGAAGACCTGGAAGCCCTGCCCCAGGCCGAAGTCGGGGCGCGCGTAGCCGCCCTCCGTGAACGCGGCGGTCGCGTAGCCGCGTGCGGAGAGCACCTCGGCGAGCGTCGTGACCTTCTCGCTCATCTTCCCCGGGTTGAACTCGCCCTGGACCCCGTGCACCTCGGGGTAGAGCGACGTCATCAGCGAGAGGAGCGAAGCGACCGTGAGCGGCGCGGCGGACTGGCAGTCCTCGAAGACGAACGCGTCCTTCGCGAGCGCTTCGAGCCCGGGCGCCGTCGCGCGCGCCGCGCCGTAGGTCGGGAGCCGGTCCGCGCGCAGGGTGTCGAGCAAGACGATGAGCACGTTGCGCGCCTTCGCGGGCGGCGCGACGGGCGCGGGCTCGGGCGCGCAGCTCCCGAGGAGGACCGCGAGGAGGAGCGCGCGGCCCACGCGCGCACGCGACGACGGCGGGGAGGGCGGGTCCGGAGTTCGAGCCATGGGGTGGACGTGGGTCACTGTACACGGCGAGGTGCGACGGCTCTCGGGGCGGGAGGTGGCCGTGGAGGATGAGGCGCGCGAGGCGCTACAGTCGCGGTGTGAATCGCCTCCAAGGGCTGCGGGTCGTCCTGGGCGCGCTCGCGCTCCTCGCGCTCGTCGTCCTCGCCGGGGTCGTCGCGGCTCGCGCGGACCATCCGTTCGAGCTCGAGTGGCAGGAAGGCGGTGTCCTCGCGCACGTCGAGCGCGTGCTCGCGGGCGAGCCGCTGTACACGGCGCCGGGCCTCGAGTTCATCGCGTTCCCCTACCCGCCGCTCTACTACGTCGTCGGCGCGGCGGTCGCTCACGTCGGCGGCGCGGGGTTCCTCGCGCTGCGGCTCGTGTCCATCCTGTCGACGATCGCGGCGCTGATCGTGATCCACCGGTGGACGGCGCGGCGCTCGCAGTCGGCGCTCGCGGGGCTCGTCGCGGCCGGGCTCTTCGCGGCGGCGTACCGCCTCTCCGGCGCATGGCTCGACGTCGCGCGCGTCGACGCGCTGTCGCTCGCGCTGACGCTCGCGGGGCTCGCTTGGTTGGACGCGCGGCGCGGCGTCGGACACGCGGTGGGCGCCGGGTGCGTGCTGTTCCTCGCGTTCTTCGCGAAGCAGAGCGCGCTCCTCCCCGCGGCGGGGTGCATCGCCGGCCTCGCGCTGGGTTCGCGGCGCGATGCGCTCGCGTGCGCCGGCACGCTCCTCGCGCTCGTCGCGGCGACCACGCTCGTCCTCGACGCGCGCACCGACGGCTGGTACCGCGCCTACGTGTTCGATCAGCTCGCGGGACAGGGCCTCGATGCGGGGCTCGCGCTGGGCTTCGCGAAGGAGATCTCGGTCGCCTACGCGCCGCTGATCGCGCTCGCGGGCCTCGTCGCATGGCGCGGGACGCGCGACGCGCACCGCGACCTCGCCCAGGACGCGGGCGAGCCGAAACGCGGCGTCGCGCCGTTCGCGGGCGCGCTCGTCGGCTTCCTGCTCGTCGCGGGCGTCGGCCGAGCCCATCCCGGCGGATACGACAACACGCTGCTCCCCGCGTGCGCCGCGGCCGCGGTCGGGTTCGGTTGCGCGCTGGCGCGGCTCCACGCCGCCGGTGGCTGGGTCGCGACCGCGGCCGGCGTGCTCGGCGTGCTCCAGTTCGCGCTCCTCGCCTACGACCCGCGCGCGCAGCTCCCCACGGAAGCGGATCGCACGCGCGGCGCCGCGCTCGTCGAGCGCCTGCGCGCGACGCCGGGCGAGGTCTGGATGCCCGACCACGGCTACCTCGCGGAGCGCGCGGGGAAGCGTCCGTCCGCGCACGGCATGGCCGTGATCGACCTCCTGCGCTCGAACGACCGCGCGACGGCGCAACGCTTCGTCGACGAGCTCGTGCGCGCGATCGAGGAGCGTCGCTACGCCGCGATCGTGCTGGATCGGCCGTGGGACGACGATCTGCCGCCGCTCGCCCGCCGGTATCGGCGCGACGCCGTGGCCTGGCCGGACGAGCGCGCGCTCGTGCCCGTCACCGGCGATCCGCGGCGGCCCGCGTGGTGGTACTCTCCGCGCCGCGACGAGTAGCGCGCAGCACGCCGTGAGCCCGACCTCGCCCGAGCACGAACCCACGCGCGCGCGTTCGATCCTCCTCGTCGCGCTCGGCGTCGTCGCCGTCGCGGCCGCAATCGCCTGGCTCTTCGTGGGCACGGGCCCGAGCGACGACGACTTCATCGTCCAGCGCTACGCGCGGAACTTCGTCGACGGCCGCGGGCTCGTCTTCGACGACGGCGTGCGCGTCGAGGGCTTCACGTGCCCGCTGTGGTTGTTCCTCCTCGCGGGCGTGATGGCGCTCGGCGGGACGGCGGCGGCGGTCGGACCGTGGATCGGATCGGCCGCGGTCGCGGGGAGTGCCTTGCTCGCGCTCGCGCGCGCGCGAGCGACGGTCGGCGAGCACGCGTCGATCGCGCGCGGAGGCGCCGTCGCCGCCGCGTTCGCGATCGCCGCGAGCGCCGCGACTGCGTACCACGCCGCGCTCGGGCTCGGGACGGCGCTGGCGGGCTTCCTCGTCCTCGCCTGGTTCGTCGCGGCGGAGCGCGCGGAGCGGCGCGGCAGCTCGCACGTCCTCGCGGGCGTCTGCCTCGGCCTCGCGACGCTGCTCCGACCGGAGACGGCGGGGCTCGCGCTCCCGTGGCTCGTCGCGGTTCCGCGCGGACGGCGGATCGTCGCCGGGCTCGCGTTCGCGGCGTGGAGCGGCGGCTGGCTCGTGTTCCGCGTCGCGTACTACGGCGAGTGGCTGCCGATGACGCACTACGTGAAGAAGCTCGCGCTCGTCGACGACCTCGCGTACGGCGCGGACTACCTCGCGCGCGCGACGCTCGACACCGGCGTCGTGCTCCTGTTCGGCGTCGGCGTGCTTGCGCGTCTCCTTCGCCGCGCGCCCAGCGGACGGATGACGACCGCCGCGCTCGCGGGCGTCGGGGTGTCGCTCGCGCTCGTCGCGTGGGCCGGCGGCGACTACATGCCGGTCGCGCGCTTCGTCGTGCCCGTGCTGCCGCTCCTCCTCGTGCTCGCGTGCGACGCGATCGCCGAGCTCCTCGCGCACCGCGTGGTACTCGCGCGCGCCGCGCTCCTCGTGCTCGTCGCGTTCGGCGCGTGGCCGTGCCTCGAGCTCGCCGAGCTCCAGGGCCGTCACCGCTTCTACGAAGAGCGCTGGATCGCGATCGGGAAGGAGCTCGGCGCGCGCTTCCCCGCCGATACGCGCGTCGCGACGGCGCCGATCGGCGCGATCGGCTTCCATTCGCGGCTCCCGATCGTCGACCTGCTCGGCTTGACGAACGCCGCGGTGCGCCGCGCGGAGCCCGACCTGTCGATCACGATGAAGGGCCACCACCGCTACGACGCGGACTGGGCGCTCGCGCAGGAGCCCGACCTCGTGCTCCTCGGAAACGGCGTGCTGCTCCCCGGCCAACGCACCTTGCAGGTCAGCGCGTGGGAACGCACCCTCGTCCAGCACCCGCGCTTCGCGGCCGAATACGAGCAGCTCGTGCTCCCGATCCCGGGGAGCTACGACCTGTTCCTCTTCCGCCGACGCGCGAGCGCGGGGAGGAGTCCAGGAGCGCGATGAACGCGACGAGAGGACCGAGAGCGCGATGAGCTCTGCGAAGAGGACGGCGACGAAAGCGCTCGTGGCCCTCGGCGCGTTCGCGCTCGCGCTCGCGGCGGCGGAGTGGGCCGTCGGGCGTTGGTTTCCGATGGCCGCGTCGCTCTATCGTCCCGATCCCGTGCTCCTCTACGTGCCCAAACCCGGCGCGCGCAGCACGAAGGTCGCCGGTCCGGACCGCGCGCGACACTGGGTCACGACCGAGTTCAACGCGCAGGGCCATCGCGGGCCCGAGTTCGACCTCGCGAAGCCCCACCCGCGCATCGTCGTGTACGGCGATTCCTTCGTGCTCGCGGAGGACGTCGAGGAAGAGAACTGCTTCGTCGCCCGACTGCGCGCCGAGCTCGCGTCGTCGGGCGCGCTCGAGGTCGTCAACTCGGGCGTGACGGGCTACGGCCCGGACCAGCAGTGCCTCAAGTTCGAGCGCGAAGCCGCCGCGCTGCGCCCCGACCTCGCCGTGTTCGTCCTCTACTCGAGCAACGACTACGGCGACCTCGTGCGCAACAAGATGTTCCGGCCCGATGAGCTCGGCCGCGCCGTGAAAAACGACTACGTGCTCGCGCCGTCGCTCGTGGAGGACCTCGAGCGCCGCGCGCGCGACGCGTCCGGCTTCGCCCTCGTCTGCGCGATCGAGAGCTACACGGCAGCGCGCGCGCGGCGTGCGCGCCTCGCGGAGAACCCGAACCCGCCCTACATCGAGTGGTACCTGCACGCCGCCGAGGTCGAGTTCGAGGAGTACGGCGTCGAGGGCGATCTCGCCGTGCGCCAGGTCTGGGAGGACTACTACGACGCCGACGTCGCGATCCACCCCGAGCGGCCGTCGTCGACGTTCAAGCGCGCGCTGATGCGCGCCGTCGTCGCGCGCATGAAGGACGAATGCGCGCGGCGCGGCGTGCCGATGCTCGCGTTGATCGTCCCCTCCGCAGTCGACCTCTGCCCGAAGGGCGAAGTCCACGTCGACGCCTCGCTCTACCCGACCTGGTCGCCGTCGCGTCTCACGGATGGACTGGAGGAGATCGCGACCGAGCTCGCGATCCCGTTCGTGAACCTCTACGGTCCGTTCCGCTCGGCGGGACCCGACGGCCTCTACATCGGCGACGGGAACCTGCACTGGAACGAGGCCGGACAAGCGCTCGCCGCGCGGCTCGTCGCAGCCCATCTGCGCGAGCACCAGCTCTGGCCTCCGAAGCGCAAGCGCTGAACGCGGTGCGTCGTACTCGGCTGCGCTCGGCGCGGCACGGACGAGGTGACGAGCTGCGATGGAGGCTTCGAATCGCGCTGCTGCGCCCAGCCGTCCATGACGTGGACGGCGCCACCCCCGTCGTCCGGAGTTCGGACCAATTCGCGTGCGTCGAGTCCGGCGGCGGCCGAACGCAGTCCCGCCTACGCTCCACGTTCGTCGATCGAGCGCGCGCAGCCGTGCCGAGGGAACACGTCGGCGGGCATGCGACCGCGCACCGAGGAGAGCGCTGCGCGACGACGACGACGCGCGGAGAGGGCCGGCGCGGATCCGGGAAGGCCCGGTAGAGGTCGCGACGCGGGGTTCCGCGCGTCGCATTTCGCTCGTAGGCTTGGGGAGTCCCCCGAGTGCACGCGCCGTGTGCAGACCACGCGGCCCGCGCACTCGGTCCTCTCTCCCCCCAGTCGCATCGAGGAGTCTCATGATCTCGAACGCCCCCTGGTTGTCCGGTCCGATCCTCTCGATCCTCGCGGCGTCGGCCTTCGGCGCCGCGCCGCAGCCGACGACACGCGAGACGCAATCCGGTCCGCCGGACCTGCGCGCACAAGACACGACCGTCACACCCGCCGCGATCGACGCGATCCCGGTCCAACGTTTCGGTCCCGGTCCGCTGCACCGCGTGTGGCTCGAGGGCGCCACGCGCGACGAACAGCGCGCACGCCTCGAGCGCTCGGGAGCGTTGCTGCGCGTGCACGACTACGGCGCCTTCGCCGTGGCGATCGTCGACGCGCGCGCGTTCGAGGGCGGACAGGATCTGCGCCTCGCGGGCTTCGACGTGCGCGACGAGCACGACCTCTTCGCGTTCAACGAGTACGTCCTCGATGGACGCACGATGGAGCGCTCGCTCGCGGCCTTGCCGGAGAGCCTGCGCGCGTCGCAACCCGGCTCGAGCGCGCTCGACGCGGACGCCGGACTCTACGTCGTGCAGTTCGAAGCGCCGGTGAAGGACGAGTGGGTCGCGAAGCTCGACCAGCTCGGCGCGACGTTCCGCCAGTACGTCCCGATGAACGCGTACGTCATCGAGCTCGCGCCTGAGAAGGTCGGCGGCCTCGCCGAGTTCGCGCGGACGGAGAGCGCCGTCGAGCACATCGGCGTCTACGAACCCGCGTTCCGCGTGCACGCCGAGTTGCGCGCGGCCTACCTCGCGGCCGAGGGCTCACCGCGCAAGATGACGGTGCAGCTCGTGCGCGGCGCGCGCTCCGCGGAAGCGCTCCGCGAGCTCCAGCGCGTCGCCGAGGAGCTGATCGACGTCCAGGACGTCGGTCCGTACGTGAACGTGCAGGCGCGGATCCACCCCGCGTTCGTGCAGCCGCTCGCGTTCCTGCCCGCGGTCTTCCAGATCGAGCCGCTCGGCGAGCGCGTGCGTCACGACGAACGCCAAGGCCAGATCGTCGCGGGCAACACGACCGCGACCGGCCCGTCGGCGCCGGGCTACCTGACGTGGCTCGCGGGCGCGGGCTTCGACTCGACGCGGTTCGGCTCCTTCGCCGTCAACGTCGCGGACGACGCGCTGTCGCTCACGGGCCATCCCGACCTGCCCACGGGGCGCGTCGCGTTCACGCTGAACCCGACGAGCCAGACGGGACTCCAGGGCGGCCACGGCTTCCTCAACGCGCACATCATCGGCGGCTTCAACAGCGGCACGGGCACGGCGGTCGAGGACGCTGCGCTCTACAACTACGGCCTCGGCATCGCGCCCTGGGCGCGCGTCGGCTCGACCGCGATCTTCGGCGCGGGCGCGCTGAACCCGACGACGTACGAGAGCCAGGCGTACGGCCTCGGCTCGCGCATCAGCAGCAACTCGTGGGGCTTCCAGACCGCGCTCGGCGGCCCGGTGCCCGACTACGACGCGAGCTCGCAGCAGTACGACTTCATCGTGCGCGACGCGCAGTCGGGCACGGCGGGCAACCAGGGCTACATGGTCGTGTTCTCGGCGGGCAACAGCGGCTCCGGCGCGAACACCGTGTCGACGCCCGGCACCGCGAAGAACATCCTGACCGTCGCGGCGGGCGAGAACGATCGCCAGACGGGCTCCGATGGTTGCGGCATCACGAACACCGGCGCGAACAACTGGAACGACATCGCGAGCTTCTCGAGCCGCGGCCCGGTCGCCGCGACCGCCGGTGACGGCCGTTGGAAGCCCGAGATCAGCGCGCCCGGCACGCACATCGAAGCCGGCGTCCCGCAGTCGAACTACGACGGCTCGAGCGTGTGCAACCAGTACTGGCCGACCGGCCAGACGCTCTACGGCTGGTCGTCGGGCACGAGCCACTCCTGCCCCGCCGTCGCGGGCGGCGCGGCGCTCGTGCACCAGTGGTTCCTGAACCAGGGCTTCGCGACGCCGAGCCCGGCCATGAACAAGGCGATGCTCGTCGCGAGCGGCCAGTACATGACGGGCACGGGAGCGAACGACACGCTGCCGTCGAACAGCCAGGGTTCGGGCAACATGCACTTGCCGCGCGCCGTCGGCGCGGCGTCGCGCATCCTCGAGGACCAAACCCAGGTCTTCGGCGCGAGCGGAGCCACGTACTCGGTCACGGGCAACGTCGCCGATACGACGAAGCCGTTCCGCGTCGCGCTCGTCTGGACGGACGCTCCCGGCCCCACGTCGGGTGCGCCGTACGTCAACAACCTCGACCTGACGGTCACCGTCGGCGCGAACACGTACCGCGGCAACGTCTTCACCGGCGCGAACTCGGTCACGGGCGGCACGGCGGACATCCGCAACAACACGGAGCTCGTCTTCCTCCCCATCGGCACGTCCGGCTCGTTCACCGTCACCGTCACCGGGACGGCGATCGGCGGCGACGGCGTCCCGGGCAACGCGGACACGACGGACCAGGACTTCGCGCTCGTCGTCTTCAACGGGTCCGCGGGAGCGCCGGCCGCGCCGGTCGCGAACTTCACGGGCACGCCGACCACGGGCACGGCTCCGCTCGCGGTCGCGTTCACGAGCACGTCGACGGGCACGATCTCGACCTACGCGTGGGACTTCGGCGACCTGTCGACGTCCACGCTCCAGAACCCGAGCCACACCTACACCGCGGCCGGCACGTACACCGTGTCGCTCACGGTCACCGGCCCGGGCGGCAGCAACTCGCTGACGCGCACGAACTACATCACGGTCGCCGCGACCCCGCCCGCGCCGGTCGCGAGCTTCACGGGCACGCCGACGTCCGGCACCGCGCCGCTCGCGGTCGCCTTCACCGACGCTTCGACGGGCTCGATCACGAGCTGGTCGTGGACGTTCGGTGACGGCGGCACCTCGACGCTCCAGAACCCGAGCCACACCTACACCGTCGCCGGCACCTACACGGTGGCGCTGACGGTCACCGGTCCGGGTGGCAACGACACGCAGACCCGCACCAACTACATCACGGTCAGCCCCGGCGCTGCTGGGCCGACGTACTACATCTCCTTCTCCGCGAACACGACGGTGCCCGGTCTCGGCACGGTCGCCGACGAGGACATCGTGAAGTACGACCCCGCGACGAACACGTGGTCGATGTACTTCGACGGCTCCGACGTCGGGCTCGCGTCGACGGACGTGAGCGGCATGCACGTGCGCTCGAACGGCTCGATCCTGATGTCGTTCGACTCGGCGACGTTCGCCGTGACCGGACTCACGGGCGGGCCGTCGGGCACGACCGTCGAGAACCACGACATCGTGCTCTTCACGCCGACCACGACGGGCGCTTCGACGTCGGGGACGTTCTCGTTCTACCTCGATGGCAGCGACGTCGGCCTGACGACGAACGCGGAGAGCATCGACGGCATCTTCGAGTTCCCGGACGGCGCGCTCGGGCTCTCGACGACGGGCAATCCCGGTCTCACGGGGCTCACGGGCCTCGCGGACGAGGACGTCGTGCGCTTCGCCGGCACCTTCGGGTCCGTGACGTCGGGCACGTGGTCGTACTACTTCGACGGAAGCGACGTCGGCTTCTCCGACAGCAACAACGAGGACCTCGACGCGATCGGCTTCCTCAGCGCGACGGAGACGCTGTTCTCGACGCTGGGTGTCTTCTCCGCGGCCGGCACTTCGGGCGATGGCATCGACGTCGGTCGGTTCACGGGGACGTACGGCACGACGACGACGGGCACGGCCGTGCTCCAGCTCGACCTGTCGACGCTCGGCATCGCGACGTCGGCGAACGTGGACGGCTTGAGCCGCCTCTGAGCTCGAACGAGTTCGACATCCGCGGCCCGGCGCTCTTCGCGAGCGTCGGGCCGCGGTGTTTCCCGACCGAGCTTGCGCGCTACGTCGAACCTTGCCGTCGTCGTGCGTGCGCATTCGTGCGAAGGACCGCGGAACGAGTCGTCGTCCCCGCGTGCGTCGATGAACGAACCTTCGTGCTCGGCGAGAGCGGATGAACGAGCCGTACCGAGAGCGCGATCGCGGGGCGAATAGGCTTCACGTCGTCGCCGTGAACGACGCGGAGGACGCAGCGGCTCATCGCCGCTCCGTGAATCCGTTCCGGGGTGCCGTCGGCGGCGAATTCCCCTCCCTCCGGATACGACTCCCCCTCACCATGCACACCCCCAACCCTCGATGCGTCCGCGTGCTCGTAAGCGCGCTTCCTCTGTTCGCACTCCCGTTCGCGCCGAGCGCGGCGCAGTCCGTGAGTCCGGCGCCTCCATCGACGCCGCGCATCGGAACGCCGCGTGTCGCGCAGACGTCCCTCGTCGCAGGACTCGTGACGAACGACTTGTCGACGGGGGGGCTGACGCCGAACGGCCTCGTGCAAGCGCTCGTCGGAACCGGCGTCTCCGTCTCCAACATCACGTACCACGGCGCTCCGATCGCCGCCGGCACGTTCACGGGCGGCACGGGCATCGTCGGGTTCGCGCAAGGGATCGTGCTGAGCTCCGGCGACATCGCCTCGGTCGTCGGCCCGCAGAACACGTCCCCCAGCACGAGCACCGACAACCTGCTCCTGGGCGATCCCGACCTCGACGCGCTCGTCACGGGCGCGACGCAGGACGCAAGCGTGCTCGAGTTCGACTTTAGCTGCCCGACGGCGAGCGTGATCTCGTTCCAGTACGTGTTCGCGTCGGAGGAATTCGACGAGTGGGTCAACTCGTCCTACAACGACGTGTTCGCGTTCTTCCTCAACGGCCAGAACATCGCGTTGATCCCGAACACGACGACGCCCGTCGCGATCAACAACGTGAACTGCGGCAACCCGTACGCGCCGCCCGGCGGCGCCAACTGCGCGCTCTACGAGACGAACGACTGCGAGTCGCTCGGTTTCGGCTTCCCCTGCAGCCTTCGCGCCACGGAGATGGACGGTCAGACCCACGTGTTCTCGGCCGTCGGAACGCTCCAGCCGGGCACGAACCACATCAAGCTCGCGATCGCGGACCGCGGCGACGGCGTGTACGACTCGAACGTGTTCATTCGCGGCCAGAGCTTCACGTGCGGCACGCCGACCCCCGGCTTCGATCCGCCCTCTCCGTGCGGCGAGACGATCAGCGTGAACCCCGAGGTCGCGCTCACCTTCACCATGAACGCGATCGCGACGAACGGCCTGCCGGGTCAGGCGGTCACGCTCACGGCGACCGGCTCGGCCGCCGCGCTCAACGGCGGCACGTTCTTCCCGGCGCTGCCGGTGGGTCCGGCCGCAACCGTGGAGACCGAGTACGACTGGAAGCCGGGCTCGGGCGACGTCGGCACGCACGTGCTCCACTTCGTCTCGACCGACCAGATCGGGCAGACCGCGAGCTGCGACGTGACGATCGTCGTCTCCGACACGGGGACGAACTTCTGCGAAGGCGGCTCGGGTGGAGTTCCGTGCCCGTGCAACAACAACGCGGACGATGGACACGGCTGCAAGAACTCCTTGTTCGACACGGGCGCCTTGCTGACGGCCACGGGCATGGCGAGCGTCGCCGCGGACAGCGTGCTCCTGACCGCCGAGCACATGACCGGCGGCACGTGCGTCTTCTTCCAAGGCACAGCGGCGATCCCGCCCGTGATCGTGGACGACGGGATCGGCTGCGTCGGCGGCACGGTGGTGCGCCTGGGCACCAAGGCGATCGCGAGCAACGCCAGCGCGTTCCCCGCCGCGGGCGACCCCGCGATCAGCGTGCGCGGCGCGGTCCCGGTCGCGGGCGCGACGCGCTACTACCAGGCGTTCTACCGCAACGCGGCCGCGACGTTCTGCCCGCCGTCGACCTCGAACCGGACGAACGGCGTCGAGATCGGCTGGTCGCCTTGATGCGTTGACGTTGCAGCGCTGGTCTGCCTCCTTCGAGGACAGCGGGCCGGCTGCCAGGACCCCAAGGGCGCTCCGACGCCGCCGCGGATCGAAGTTCTGCAGCGGCGCCGGAGCGTTCTCCGTCTCACTTCAGCGTCGCCATCGTCTCGGTCACGCCGACGCGGCTCAGCGCGCGCACGCGCTCCAGCGTCGCGCGCGGTGAGGCGCGGCGCGCGAGGAGCTCGCGGTACGACGCGAGGACCTTCGCTGCCTCCGCGCGCGTCTCGCGCACGAACTCCACGCGAAAGCGCCGCACGCCGAGGTCGGCCGCGTCGAGCGCGTACTCGGCCGAGCTCTGCACGTCCGCGTTGAACACGGTGTTGCGGCAACCGACGTCGACGATCACCGGGTGTTCGCGCCCCTTCGCGTCGCGCAGCGCGACCCGATGCGCTTCGCATGGCCGCCCGCACGTGCGGAAGTCGCGGCCGTGCGAGAGCAAGTGCGCGTACACGCAGTGCTCGGTGTGGAAGGTCGGGATGCGGTGCTGCAACGGGATCGTGAAGCGCGACGGATCCGACGCGGCGCAGAGCGCGAAGAGCTGCTCGCGATCGAGGTCGTGGGCCGGCGTCAGCGTGTCGAGCCCGCGCGCGAAGAGCTCCGACGCCGTGATCGAGTTCGTGACGTTGAGCGAGAAGTCGCCGTGCAGGACGGGCGGGCGCGTGCCCGCGACGCCCTCCTGGAACGCGACGAGGGCGCCCCAATGCCGAACGAGCACGCCGTCGGGCGCGAGCGCGGCGAGCCGGCGGTCGTAGCCCTCCTCGCCCGGCTTCTGCACGCGCACGGTCGCGAGGACGACCCGTAGGTTCGCGCGGCGCGCGCGCTCGACGGCCTTCGCGAGCCCCACCATCTCCATCCAGTCGAGCTCGACCTCGGCGAGCCCGGCGTCGATCGCCGCCTCGAGCTGACCGTCCTCGCGGCACAGGGCGACGAGGCCGTTCGATGCGTCGACGACGCGTGCCTCGGAACGCGGCTCGTCTACGGAGCTCGAGCGCGGGCGCAGCGCCGAGAGGACGCTCGTCTGCACGACTGGGCGCACGACACCGCGCTCGACCTGCGGCAGCAGCGCATCGACGACGGCGCGCCGCAGCGCCTTGAGCTCGGACACGGGCAGGTGCAGCCCGGGCTCGAGCGACGCAAGGTCGAGCGTCGCGACGCGGAACGGCGTGCCGCCGAAGCTCGCGAGCTTGTCGCGCAGGAGGACCTCGTCGAGGCCGCGCCCCGTCGCGCGCGCGAGCTTCGCCGTGGACTCGACCCGCGTGCTCGCGTGCCGCGCGCGCGCTTCGACGACGAGCGGCGCGCCAGCCGCGCCGCGCACGACGAGCTCGACCGCGACGCGGCCCTCGGGCTCCGCGTCCGCGACGGCGCGCTCCGCCTCGCGCGTGATCGACGGATCGCCGCTGATCCACGCGCTGGCCGGGCTTCACGCGCGACAGATCGGGACCGGGCGTCCCGAACCCGAGCGACCATCCACTGCCCTTCGCGTCGACGTGGAAGATCGGCCCACCGGGCTCGTTCTGGTCCTCCGGATCGCCGGCGTCGAACACGACGCCCATGCCGGCGCGCGGCTCGACCGTGCTCGCACGCGGACCTTCGCTCGCGCAGGACGCTCCGCCGAAGCCTGACAACGCCGCAGACGGCTCGCCGCGCGGGCTCACGCGCGCTCCGTCCGCCGCGAGCGCGCCGGTCCACGGACGCCCGCTCGCGTCACGTTCGACGACGACGGAGCTCGCGCTCACGCGCGCGACGCGGCCCAGGTAGACGCCGCGGTGCTTGGGAAAGCGGCCCTCGACGAGCGTCTGGTGGTCCGAACCGCCGAGGAATCCGTCGCTGAACCCGCGCGTGTAGCTCAGGCTCGCGCGCGCGAGGTCGCGCCGCGCGCGCTCCCGCTCCGCGTCGCCGTGCGCGGCCGCGAGGGCGTCGACCCATTGGCGGTAGGTCTCCGTCGCGGTCAGCACGTACTGCGCGTTCTTCTGCCGCCCTTCGATCTTCAGGCCGTGCACACCGATGTCGACGAGCTCCTCCACCGCGCGCACGCCGGCGAGGTCCTTCGGCGACAGCAGGTACTTCACGTCGCCGAGCTCGCGCGTCTCGCCGTCGAGCACGAGGTCGTACGGCAAGCGGCACGACTGCGCGCACTCGCCGCGGTTCGCGGAGCGCCCGCTCCACGACGCGGACGTCAAGCACTGACCGGACCACGCGACGCACAAGGCGCCGTGCACGAAGACCTCGATCTCGAGCGGCGTGCCCTCCGCGAACGCGCGGATCTCGCGCACGGAGAGCTCGCGGGGCACGACGACGCGCGTGACGCCGAGCGACTGCGCGAAGCGCGCGCCGTCGGCGCTCGAGATCGTCATCTGCGTGCTCGCGTGCACTTCGAGCGCGGGGCACAGCCCCTGCGCGATGCGCGCGACGGCTGGGTCCTGGACGATCAGTGCGTCGACGCCGGTCGCGGCCGCGCGGCGGACGAGCTCCTCCACGAAGGCGAGCTCGGTCTCGAAGACGAGCGTGTTGAGCGTCAGGTAGGCCTTCGCGCCCGCGCGATGGATGCGCGCCACGGTCGCGTCGAGCGTGGCGAAGGAGAAGTTCCCGGCGCGTGCGCGGGCGTTGAAGCCCTCCGAGAGCCCGAAGTACACGGCGTCGGCGCCCGCATGGAGCGCGGCGCGGAGCGCGTCCTCGTCGCCGGCGGGCGCGAGGACCTCGGGAGCGCGGCGCACCGTGCGAGCCGGGGTCGGGTCAAGGGCCTTCGTCATCCGAAGGACGGTACCACGCGGGCGGCGTCGCGGGCACTTGAGGCGAAGCCGGCCGTCGGATCGTCAGAGGTCTTTGACGGAGATCACCGGGTGCTGGAGCGCGATCCACACGAACACGAGGTTCGCCAGCACCATCGTGCCGAGCAAGAGGACGATCCACAGCCAGGGCCGGCGCGCGAAGAGGTCTCGTCATGATCAGGGTCCTTGGAAGCGCAGTTCGACGTCCTGCGTGATGTGCGTGTCCTTCTCGGTGACGCGCAACGTGACGGGGATGGGTCCGCGGTACTGCAACCGCGGCACGAACGCGAAGATCGAGATCTTGGCCTCGCCGAGCGGTTCGATCTCCACTTCCTCCGAGCCGATCTTCCACTCGACGGTGGGGCCGCCCTCCTGGGGCAGCGTGTCGAGCTCGACTCCTGCTCGTGGGTCGACTTGTTCTGGAGGTGGATCGTGAACAGGTTCTGGATCGTCTCGCCCTCGATCGTGTACGGCATGCCGCGCGCGCGCAGGAGCGTGACCTCGAAGGCCGTGCGCTTGGACGCGGTGAGGAGGAAGACTGCGAGCCCGATCATCGAGAGGCCCGCGTAGAGGAACACGCGCGGCCGCAACCAGCGCCGTCGCTCGCCGGCGAACCCGCGCAGCGAGTCGTAGCGCACCAAGCCCTTCGGCCGGCCGACCTGCTCCATGATCGAATCGCACGCATCGACACAGTTCGTGCAGCCGATGCACTCCATCTGCAGGCCGTTGCGGATGTCGATGCCCGTGGGACAGACGTTGACGCAGCTCCCGCAGTCGATGCAGTCGCCGGTCACCTTGCCCTTGGGGCCGCGCGGATCGCCGCGCTTCTCGTCGTAGCCGACGATGACGGTGTCGTCGTCGATCAGCGCGGACTGCAGGCGCCCGTACGGGCACATGATCACGCAGAACTGCTCGCGGAACCAAGCGAAGTCGAAGTAGAGCACCGCCGAGAGACACATCGTCCACGCGAACGCGAGCCAGTGGTCTTCGGGTCCCTTCAGCAGCGCGGGGAGGAGCTCCTCCACCGGCAGGAAGTAGGCGAGCAGCACGTGCGTCAGCAGGAACACGATCCCGAGGAACGCGATCTGCTTCACGACCTTCCGCCACAACTTGTCGAAGTTCCACGGCCCCTTGTTGCGCCGCATGCGGTCGTTGCGGCCGCCCTCGATCCAGCGCTCGATGCGGCGGAAGACGCCCTCGAGGAACACGGTCTGCGGGCACGCATAGCCGCACCACAGGCGGCCGAGTAGCGACGTCACCGCGAAGAGCGTGAAGCCGAAACCCGTCAGCAGGAAGAAGACGAGGTAGAAGTCCTCGCGCGTGTACGTGTGCCCGACGATGTACGCCGTGCGGTTCGGGATGTCGAAGCGCAGCGCCGGATAGCCCCCGACGCGGAGGAACGGCACGACGACGTAGATCGCGATCAGGATCGTGAAGACGATGTTCTTCCGCGTGTGCCACTTTCCGCGGACGTCCGCGGGCTGGAGCACGTTGTGCGACCCGTCCGCGTTGATGGAGTAGAGCGTCTCCAGGTCCGGCTTGCGCCGCATTCCGTGTTGGACCTTCATGCTCGACTCCCTTCGCCCGGCGCGCCGCGCGTCAACCGCCGGCCTTGGGCGTAGTTCCCGGTGCCGCCGGTGCGGAGCCGGGCGCCGCGTCCTTGGCCGGAGCGGCCGCATCGCCCGTCTTCGCCGGCGCCTTCGCGGCGTTCTCCTTGGCCCAGTCGGCGACGCTCTTTCCTTGCGGCGCCTTGCCGGGGAGGTTCATGCCCTTGCGGGTGACGACGTACGAAACAACTTGCCGCACGCGCACGGGACCGAGCTGGTCCTTCCACGCCTGCATGCCCTTGTCGAGCACGCCGTTCATCACGGTGTTGTAGATCTGCAGCGGTTCGGGACCGTGCAGCCAGAAGTCGTCGGTCAGGTTCGGGCCGATGTCGCCCGAGCCGTCGAGCTTGTGGCACTGCGTGCACTTCTGCTGGAACGTCTTCATCCCCGCCTCGACCTGCGCGGGCACCTGCGTCATGAGCAGGAGAGACTCGTTCGTCACTTCCTTGCCCATCTCGCGCTCGAGTTGCGCCGCGGCGGCGACTTGCACCTCGCGCTCGTAGCTCTGGTCCTGCGAATGGCCGACCGCGAACGTGTGATAGAAGAGCCAGTAACCGACCGAGAACACCACGCTGCCGTACAGCGTGAAGAGCCACCAGTTCGGCAAGCGGTTGTCGAACTCCTGGATGCCGTCGAAGTCGTGATCCAGCGTCACGTCGGTGCGTGCGTAAGACATGGTTGTGGTCCTCGCTCGTGTGGATTTCGTTCTCG
Organism: Planctomycetota bacterium; assembly: GCA_016714045.1. Taxonomy (GTDB): domain Bacteria; phylum Planctomycetota; class UBA1135; order UBA1135; genus JADJNY01. The sequence continues at coordinate 97,653 of JADJNY010000015.1, forward strand.
CTCGTGAAGGGCAGGGTCGCGAGCTCGTCGACGCGCCTGCGATCGCGCATGCCGAAGATCACGCGCACGAGCACGCCCAAGAAGAAGACGAAGAAGAAGACGAGGGCGATGAGCGGCATGGTGAGCCACTCGCTGCCTTGGAAGTGGGACTGGAGCATCGCTCACTTACCTCCCTTCGGGTCGACCGGAGGGTTCGCCGGCGCGTTGACGGGCTGCGCCTGCGTCAGCGGCGGCGGCTCGTTCAGCTTCCCGAGCGCCTGCAGGTAGCCGATCAGCGCAACGATCTCTGAATCGGGCGCGATCGTGACGCTCCCCGATTTCGCGAGGTCCTCGGCGATGATCCGGCCTTGCGCAAGCGCGAGGTCCTGAGCGCGCGCGATCGTGTCCGCTTCGTACGGCACGCCGACGACCTTGAGCGCCGAGAGCTTGCCGCCCGTCGCCGCGTAGTCGACCTTCGCTTCGTGCAGCCACGGGTACGCCGGCATGATCGAGCCCGGCGACGTCGACCGCGGGTCGCGCATGTGCTGGTAGTGCCACAGGTTCGGGTACCGCCCCGCGAGGCGGTGCAGGTCGGGTCCCGTGCGCTTCGAGCCCCACTGGAACGGGTGGTCGTACACGAACGACTCCGGACGCGAGTAGTCGCCATAGCGCAACGTCTCGTGGCGGAACGGCCGGACCATCTGGCTGTGGCAGACGTAGCAGCCTTCGCGCACGTAGATGTCGCGACCTTCGACCTCGAGCGGCGTGCTCGGGATCTGCTGGTAGCGGCTCGGCACCGCGACGGTCGCACCGGGGACCGGCTTCGCCGCGGCGGCGGAGAGCGCGTAGTCCTTCTTGACGATGGACGGGACCAGCTCGACCAGCCCGCCGATCAAGATCGACACGAGCACGAGCACCGTGAAGAGCAGCGACTTGCCCTCGAGCAGCGCGTGCCAGCGCACCTTCTCCGCCTGGTAGCGGCGGTAGTACAGCGCGCACACGACGACGAGCAGCACCCCCAGCGCCGCGACCACCGCGCTCGAGATCGGGCCGGCCATCGCGAACGCGCTCATGACGATGATCACGACGGTGGAGAGGACGATCGGAGCGCTGAAGAGCAGCGCGAACGCCGACACGGGCGCGGGCTCCGCGTGGACGGGCACGTCGACGGCGTCCGTCGCGGCCTTGCCGCTGCGGATCGTCATGACCAGGTTGAACACCATGATCAGGTACCCGACGAAGAAGACCGAGCCGCCGATCAGGCGCATCATGTAGAGGAACTGGCCGCTGCGCAGAACCTCGACGAAGTCGGTGTTCTTGAGGAAGCCCTCGGCGTCGAGCGCCTGGAAGAACAGGCCCTGGTTGATGCCGTTGACCCACATCGCGCCGATGTAGAGCAGCATCCCGAAGGTCGACAGCCAGAAGTGCGCGTCGGCCATCTTGACCGAGTATAGCTTCGTGCCCCACATGCGCGGAACGAGCCAGTAGAAGAGGCCCGCGGCCATGCCCGTGTTCCAACCGAGCGTCCCACCGTGCACGTGGCCGATGATCCAGTCGGTGTAGTGCGCGAGCGCGTTGACGCTCTTGATCGACAGCATCGGCCCCTCGAACGTCGACATGCCGTAGAACGTCACGCCGACGACGAAGAACTTGAGCACCGGCTCCTCGCGCACCTTGTGCCACGCGCCGCGCAGCGTGAGCAAGCCGTTGAGCATGCCGCCCCACGACGGCGCCCACAGCATCAGGCTGAAGACCATGCCGAGCGTCTGCGCCCACTCCGGCAGCGCCGAGTTCAAGAGGTGGTGCGGCCCGGCCCAGATGTACAGGAACACGAGCGACCAGAAGTGGACCACCGAGAGCCGGTAGGAATACACCGGCCGGTCCGCCGCCTTCGGCATGTAGTAATACATGATCCCGAGGATCGGCGTCGTCAGGAAGAACGCGACCGCGTTGTGCCCGTACCACCACTGCACGAGCGCGTCCTGCACCCCGCCGAACACCGGGTAGCTGTGCAGGAGGCTCGTCGGCACCGGCAGGTTGTTGACGATGTAGAGGACCGGAACCGTCACGACCGTCGCGATGTAGAACCAGATCGCGACGTAGAGGTTCTTCTCGTTGCGCTTCGCGATCGTGAGGAAGAAGTTGATCGCGAAGATCACCCACACGATCGCGACCAAGGCGTCGATGGGCCAGATCAGCTCCGCGTACTCCTTGCCCTGCGTGAGGCCGAGCGGCAGCGATACCGCCGCGCACACGATGATCAGCTGCCACCCGAGGAAGTGCGCCCACGACAGGAAGTCCGACCCGAGGCGCGTCCGAAGTAGCCGCTGCATCGAGTGGTAGATGCCCGCGAACATCATGTTGCCCACGAACGCGAAGATCGCGGCGTTCGTGTGCAGCGGGCGTAGCCTCCCGAAGCTGAACCAGGACGTCTCCAGGTTCATCTTCCAGAACGAGAGCTGCGACGCGACGATCACGCCGAGGAGGAGCCCCACGACGCCGAACACGATCGCGGCGAGGAGGAAGGCCCGAACGACCGCGTCGTTGTAGACGACGCGCTTGGTGGCGTTCGAAGTGGAGTTCATGGTTCGAAGGGAATCAGGGACGGTGGGGTTCGGAAGCGGCGGGAGCGGAGTCGCGGTCGCACCACGTGCCGGGTGCGTGGGCCGCGGGCGTCGCCGGAGCCGCAGTCGCCGCGGGATCGGCGTCGAGGATCGGTAGGAGCGCAAGGCGCTCCGCGTGCTCGAAGTCGCGTTGGTGCAGCGACACGAGGAAGAGCAGGATCGCCCCCGCCACGAAGACGAGACTCACGAACACGAGCACGATCAGGACGTCCATGCGACACGCCTCCCGGAGAGACGCCAGGTGGTCGACGTCAGGAACACGATCGAGCTCGCGGGCATGAGCAACGCCGCCGTGAGCGGGCCGACGAGACCGAGGAGACACAGCGTCACCGCGGCCGCGTTGTAGAGGAGCGCGAGCACGAGGTTCGCGCGCAGGACGGTCGACAAGCGACGCGCCCAGTGCATCGTCTCGCGAACGGCCGAGATGCCGTCGCCGAGGTAGAAGAGGTCGGCGCGCGCGGGCAGGTTCGGCCGATCGACGGCGGGCGTCGCCGCGCAGGTCGCTGCGTCGAACGCGAGCCCGTCGTTGATCCCGTCGCCGACCATCCACGTGTCGCCGCGATCGAGCTCGCGCACGCGCCGCGCCTTGTCTTCGGGCGACAGGTCGCCGAGCACGTTCCCGGACGGGATGCCCAGCGCGGCGCCGACGAGGTGGGCGCGCTCCGTCTTGTCGCCGCTCAAGAGGTGCACGGCGAGCCCTTCGCGCTGCAGTGCCGCGACCTCGCGGTCCGCGCCGGGCTTGAGCGTCTCCTCGAGCTCGAGCGCGAGGACGACCGTCCCGTCGCGCGTGAAGAGCGTCTTGCGCTCCGCCCCGGCGGACGCGAGCGCCACCTCGCCCGTGGGCTCGTCTTTCGCGCGCCAGGCGTCGTCCGCACTCAGCGCACCCGAAGAGGTCCGCACCGCGTCGTCCTCGCCCAGCGCGAACGCCGGCGCGCCGAGGCGCCACGTGTGGCCGGCGTGACGCAGCTCCAGCCCGCGGCCCGGGAGCTCGACGACGTCCACGCCGTCGAGCAGCGCGACGCGGTTCGAGCGCGCGAGCTCCGCCAGGATGCACCGGCTGACGGGGTGGTTGCTGCGCGCGACGGCGTTCTCGATCACGCGCCGTGCTTCGGCGTCGAGCCGTTCGAGGTCGTCGCGCGTCGCACGCGCGAGCCGCAGCGTCCCGCGCGTCAGCGTGCCCGTCTTGTCGAAGAGCACGTGCCGCACGGCGAGGACGCGGCGCAGGAACGCGCCTTCGCGCAGGAAGATCCCGCGGCGGCGCAGCCCGGCGTGCACGAGCTCGTTCGCGAGCGGCGTCGCGAGGCCGAGCGCGCACGGGCACGTGACCACGAGCACGGAGAGCGCAACCTCCACCGCGCTCTGCGCGCCGCGGTGCCAGGAGAGCGCGACGGCCAGCGCCGCCAGGGCGAGCACGCCCGCGACGTAGTACGCGGGGAAGCGCGCCCAGAAGCGCTCTTCGCGCGTCGCGTGCTCGCGCGCGGCGCTGCGATCGGACGCGGGGGCTCCGAGCAGCGCGTGCAAGCGCGACGCGGCGAAGCCTTCGTGCGCGGCGAGGCGCAAGGTGCTCGTCCCGCTCTGGAACGCGCCTGCGGGCGCGACCTCGCCCGGCTCGAACACGCGCGGTCGCGACTCGCCGGTGATCCAGTCGAGGTTCAAGGTCGCGCGCTCTCCGACGACCGTGCCTTCGACGGGCACGAGGTCGCCGGGGAGGATCCACAGCTCGTCACCGGGCTCGATCGCCGCGGCGGGAACGGTCTCGAGCTCGCTCCCGCGGCGGCGGCGCGTGAACAGGTCGTCGACGCCGTCGCTCTGCAGCAGCAGGGAGCGGTTGCGCTGGAGCACGCGCTCCTGCAACCAGCGCCCGAGCACCATGAGCGCGATGAAGACCGTGATCGTGTCGAAGTACGCGGCTTCGGGTCCGCGCGCGAGCCACGCCCACGTCGAGCCCGCGTACCCGAGCGCGATCCCGAGCGCGATCGGCAAGTCGAGGTGCGCGACGCGCTGCGAGATCCCTCGCCACGCCGAACGGAAGAAGAGCGTGCCGCCCGCGAGCACCGCGATCGTCGCGAGCGCGAAGCTCCAGCGGCCGAGCACGACGTAGAGGTCGCCTTCGCGCGCGTCGAGGCCTGCGTAGTAGCAGAGGCTGAAGATCATCACGTTGGCGGCCGCGGCCATGCAGACGCCCAGGCGCACGACGAGGTCGCGCGACACCGCGAGCTCGCCCTTCCGCGCGGGGCCGAAGCGGTAGCCGAAGCGCTCGACGGCGCGCAGGTAGGAGCGCAGGTCGAGTTGCGCCGGCTTCCACGCGAGCTCCGCGCGCCCGAGGGCGGGGTTCACGCGCAGGTCGACGTGTCCGGCCTCGCGTTTCCACAGCTCCTGCAAGAGCCACACGCACGCGGCGCAGTGGACGCCCTGCACGTCGAGCGACGTGCGCACGACGCCGTTCGCGTCGGGGACGAGGCGCGCGAGCGCGGCGTCGAGCCATGCGAACGTACCGGGGCGCAGCTCGGGCGGCGGCGCCTCCGCGCCGTCGCGCAGGTCGTAGTAGCGCTCGAGCCCTTCGCTCTTGAGCAGCTCGTGCACCGCTCGGCAGCCCGCGCAGCAGAACGGACCGAGCTCGTCGCTCGCGCCGATCGGCAGACCGCAGTGCCGGCACGCGCCGCGCTCCGCGCTCGAGGCGCGGGGCTCGGCGGCCGAACCGGCGATCGCAGCGGCGCTCACCACAGCACGAACTCCTGGATGCGGGCGTGCGGGACGACCTCGAGCGCCGCGAGCCCGCGCAGCGCGAGCTGGACACCCATGCCGATCGCGAGCACGGCGCCCGCGCGGTACAGCGAGAAGCGCAACCGCTCGCTCGTCCAGCGCGCGCCGAACGCGAGCGCCGCGAGCACGGGCACGGTGCCGAGACCGAAGACGACCATCGCGAGCGCACCGCGCGCCGCCGTGCCCGCCGCGAGCGCCGTCACCGCGACGGTGTAGACGGGGCCGCAGGGCAGGAAGCCGTTCGCCGCGCCGAGCACGAAGCGCTTCGACGCGCTGCGCGCCGCGAGCAGCCCGCCGACGCGCGTCGTGATCCAGCGCGAGAGTCCGGCCGCGCATGGCAGCGACGCCAGCGGGAACACGCCGAACAGGCCGAGGCCGACCCACACGAGCGCCGCCGCGGCGAGCAAGGAGAGGCTCGCCTGTCCGACCGCCGCCGTCGCCGGATTGGGCGCGAGGCTGCCGAGCGCCCCGAGCACGAGCCCGAGCAGCGCGTAGCTCGCGATCCGGCCCGCGTGGTACACGCCCGTCGTGCGCGCGAGCTCGCCGAAGTCGCGCTCGCTCCCGGGCCGCGGCGCGGAGACGGCGCACACGAGCGGACCGCACATGCCCAAGCAGTGCCCGGCGCTCATCAACGCGCCGAACACGAAGAGCTGTGCGAGGTCCCGCGTCGCGGGCGTCGCCGCGCTGCAGCACGATTCGATCACGCGCCGTCCTTCCCGGCCTCGTCGGAGGCGCTGTAGAGGACCGACGCGAGCAGGTTCCAGCCCGCGAGCACGACCGCGACGATCACGAGCGCGCTTCCGACCGCGGACCAAAGAGCGAGATCGTCCGCGCCGGCGACGAGCGCGCCCGTGCGTCGGGGCTGTCCGAGGTACCCGAGCAGCAGCGTCGGCACGAACGCGATGTGCACGCCGATGAAGAGGAGGAAGCACGCGAGCATCCCGCCGCCCTCGCGCACCGTCGCGCGCGCCCAGCTCGGCCAGACGTGGTACACGCCCGCGAGCAACGCGACGAGCGCCGCGCCGACCGCGAGGTAGTGGAACTGCGCGGTCGCGAAGCACGTGTTCTGCAGGTACGCGGCCGTCGGCGGCAGCACGAGGAAGACGCCGGCCATCCCGCCCGCGCAGAGCATGACCAGGAACACGAGCCCGTAGGCGAGGCCCGTCGTCACGCGCAACGCGCCGCCCGCGAGCTGGAACAGCCACGTCGTCACGAGGTACGCGAAGGGCACGCCCGTCAGGAGGCCGAGCGCGCTCGCGCCCGCGTCGTCGCCGGCCGAAGCGCCGCGACCGAGCACGTGCACGCCCGCGCCGGCGAAGGAGAGCACCACGATCGCGGCGAGCGCCGAGACGCTGCCGACCGTCGCCGTGTTCTTGCGGCCCGCGCTCGACGCGAAGACCTCGGACACGACGGCGAGCGCGGCGAGCAGCATCGCTCCGAACGCGGGGTGGCCCCACGTCCAGAACCACGTGTCGAAGCGCAGGTCGGCGCCCGGCGTGCTCGCGCCGATCGCGTCCGCGGCGCCCGAGCGCTGCGCGAACAAAAGCACGAGCGCGACGACGAGGATCGGCGCGGCGAGCGCCTGCACGAAGGCCGCGGCCGAGAAGGCCCACGCGCTGAACGGGAGCTCGCTCCACGACCGCGCCGCGCGCCCGTCGCCCGCGCGCCGACTTTGGACGACCGTCGCGATCACGTTCGCTCCGGAGCACACGAACGAGCAGGCGAGCGACAGCATCGCCGCGAGGCTCCACGCGATGCCCGACGTGCTGCTGATCGCGAACGGCACCTCGAGGCTCCAGCCCGTGTCGGCCGGCGCCGCGAGGAAGGCGACCAGGAAGAGCAGCGCGCCCGTCGCGAACAGGTGGAACGCGAGCAGGTTGAGCCGCGGCCACGCCATCCCCTCCTCGCCGACGAGGCGCGGCAGCATCACGTTGCCGAGCACGCCCGGGATCGCGGGGAGCGCCACGAGGAACACGAGCGCGAGACCGTGCATGGTGTACATGCGCCGGTACGCTTCCGGGTCCGCGGGCGCGCCGGAGACGGGCTGCAGCGCGAGGCCGAACGCCAGGAAGATCCCGGCGACGAGCGCGAGGCCCATGACCAGCGCGTACATCCGCGCGAGCCGGTTGGAGTCGAGCGTGAAGAGGCCGAGGCCGGTCTCCGTGGTCTCGCTCGCGCGAGCCGCGGACCCCGCCTTGGCGACGCCGATGTCGGTGGAGCTGCTCACTGGAGACTCTTGATGTAGGCGATGAGCCCCTTGATCTCGGGCTCGGGGAGGCGGCCCTTGAAGCTGGGCATCACGGGCTCGAAGCCGGCGAGGACCTTCGCGGTCGGATCCTCGATCGACTCCTGGATGTACGCGTCGTTCGGCTCGACGACCTGGCCGTCCGTGAGCTTGTGCTCGCGCGCGAGGAAGCCCTTGAAGCTCGGGCCGACGAGCTTGGTGCCGTCGACGGTGTGGCACTGCGTGCAGCCGCGCATCTGGTAGGAGCGCTGGCCGAGCTCGACGGGCGGGAGGTCGAGCGGCGGACCCGAGATGTCCTGGTACCACTTGTCGTAGCCGCCCTCGGCGTGGACGACGGTCTGCGCGGTCGCCAGTGCGAACGGCGATGCGGGTCGCAGCGTCGAGAAGAGTTCGTACTCGCCCGCGAGCGTCGCCTGGACCCACGCGTCGCGCTTCTCGCCTTGCGCGACCGGGACCTGCAGACGGAACGCCGGGACGCTGAACGTGTACGGCTCGCGCGCGGCCTGGAAGCGCAGCTTGACCGGCCGATCGATGGGCAGGTGGAGCTCCGTCGCGACGTAGCCGTTCGGGTAGGTGAAGCTCCAGCCCTTGTCGCCGAGCGCCACCTGCACCGGCAGCGCGCCGCGCGGGACGACCTGGAGGTCCGCCCACACGAACGCGCCGTGCACGAGGAAGCCCGCGACGAGCAGCACCGAGACGAGGACGCCGCTCTGAACGACGCGGCGCGCGCCGCTGCCGAGGACGCCGGTGCCGGCCGGTGCGCTCGAGCGTCCGCCCGCGAGCACGAGCAGCATGGCGCCCGTCGCGAGCACGACCAGGAACACCGCGAACCACGCGGCGAGCAAGAACGTCTGGTCGACCGCGGGCGCGAACGTCGACGCGCTCGGGAGGGAGGCCGCGTCCGTGGTCGCCGCGAGGAGGAGGAGCGTGTTCACTTGCCCGGCTCCTTCCCGGCGAGTTCCGGGAGCACGAGCTCCATCGCGCGGTCGATCGGCAGCGCGACGACGCCCTTCGTCTTGTCGATCCAGGCGTAGCGGGCGAGGCGCTCTTCCTGTGCGACACGGGCTTGGCGCGTGTCGACGGGCGTCGCGGTCCAACCGCGCTCGGCGCGCAGCGTCGCCTCGTGCTGGCGGTAGAGCGCGGGCACGACGAACGCGACGGCACCCGCGACGGCGGCGAACGCGACGAGGGTCCCGAGCACCGCGCCGGGAGCGAGCAACGAAGGCTTCGATTCGCTCGGTTCCATGATCACAGGTTCTCGAAAGCCAGGGATTCGGGGAGACGCGGATCGCCCACCGGCACGAGCGAGCGGTTGGCCGCGCTGCGCACCAGCGCGAACGTCCACACGCCGCCGACCGCGACGAGGCACGCGACGTCGACGAGGCCGATCGCTCCGCCCGCGTGCGACTCTGCGCCGTGACCGTGCGACGCCGGAGGCAGCACGATCCACGCGAGGTCGACGGCGTGCATGACGAGCAGCCACACGGCCCACAACGACAGGAAGCCAACGCGCCGCTTCACGTGGCGCGAGAGCAGCCCGGCGAACGGCAGGATGAAGTGGCCGAACAGGAGGACGGCCGAGACGAGCTTCCACGAGCCCGCGAGGCGCACGTGGAACCACTCCGTCTCCTCGGGCAGGTCCGCGTACCAGATCAGCATGAACTGGCTGAACGCGATGTAGCCCCAGAAGAAGACGAACGCGAAGAGGAACTTGCCGAGGTCGTGGTAGTGCTCGACCGTCACGGCGCGCGCGAGCAGGCCGCGACCCTGTAGGAAGCTCACGATCAGCACGGCCGCCGCGAAGAACGACATCACGGAGCCCGCGAAGACGTAGACGCCGAAGATCGTGCTGTACCAGGTCGGCGACAGCGACATGAGCAGGTCGAACGCCGCGAAGTTCACGCTGAGCGCGTACACGACCATCGCCGGGGCGGCGCGGAGCTCGAGCGCGAGCGTGGGCTTCGCGTCAGGCGCCGAGTCCTGCTCGACGGAGTGACGGAGCAGCCAGCGGCTCAACCCGATCCAGATGCCGAAGTAGACGACGCAGCGGATCGCGAAGAAGCGACCGTCGAGCCACGCGGCCTTGCCCTGCAAGAGCGGCGACGCCCGCAAGGACTCGGGATCGGCCCACGACCACAGCGAGCCGTGCCCCATCGCCGCCCAGACGACGAGCGGCGCGATCAGGACCGCCGCGACGACGACGTTCGCGGCGACGAGCTCCGCGACGCGGCGCACGACGACGCTCCAGCCGGCGCGCACGAGGTGCTGCAGCACGACGAAGAAGAGGGCGCCGAGCGAGAGGGTCAGCCAGAAGACGCACGCGAGGAGCCACGCGTGCTGGAAGCGCGCGAAGCCGTCGTGGAACTGGCTCCCCAGGAAGGCCGCGAGGGCGGCGCCGAGGACGCCGACGCCGAGCGCGAGCTGGCTCCAGCGCGCACCGCGCGGTCCGAGGGTCTCGAGGGCAGTCGATGTGCTGGTCATGGTCGGTGCTCCGCGCTCAGCGCGCCCCCAACTCGGCCTGCTTCGCTTCGGGAACGTCCGCGGGCGTGCCGTTCTGCGAGCGCTGCAGCGCGCGCACGTAGGCGACGACCGCCCAGCTGTCCTCGACGGACATCTGGCGGCCGTACGCGGGCATCGTGCGGACGCCGTTGCGCACCGTGTCGAACAGCTGCCCGAGCGCGCGGCCGCGCACGAGCGTGTCGTGCAAGGACGCGGGCGGGACCCAGTTCGGTTCCTGCAGGTCCTTCGCGCGGTTCGCGACGAGACCGTCGCCGTACCCCGCGCCGCCGTGGCACGGAGCGCAGTAGATGCCGAAGCGCTCGCGCCCGCGGGCGAGGACCCGCGCGTCGACGGCGACCGGCATCGTCGTCGTCCACGCGTCGCCGCGCTTGCCCGTGAGCACGACCGGATCCTCGATCAGGCCGTCGAACGCGACCGTGCCCGCGGGATCGGGCCGCATGGCGCGGCCGTCGGCGAAGACGGGGTTCGCGACCTGCGCGCGGAAGCGCGCCTGCGAGTCCATGTCGTTCACGATGTGGAACGCGGGCTTCGTCGTGTCCCCCGTGCGCGCCGCGACGGCCGCGGCGAGCGGCAGGAGCGCGATCAGCGCGACCGCGATGCCGCCGACGCGGATCCAGGACGGCGCGTGGTCGCCGCCGCGCGCAGCGTGGCACGCGACGACCGGGTGCTGCGTCAGGGACTGCAAGAGCTCCCGCGTGCGCTTCGAGTCGAACCGCGTGTCGCCGGCCTCGATCGCGAGGAAGAAGCCGTCGTCGGTCGCGCGGCGGAAGCGCGGGTGCTCGAAGAGCGCGTGGTGGTGCTCCGGCAGCTTGTTCAGCACGAACATGCCGAAGAAGGCCGCGAACGCGGACAGGAGCACCGTCACCTCGAACGTGATCGGGATGTTGGCGGGGATGCCGAACAACGGCTTGCCGCTGATCTTGAACGGGTAGTCGACCGCGTTCGTCCAGTACTGGAGCAGGAGGGCGAGGCCCAGGCCGGAGACGCCGCACACGAGCACGATCCACGGCAGGTGCGTCGAGCGCAGCCCCATCGCGCGCTCGATCCCGTGGATCGGGAACGGGCTGTAGACGTCGAACTTCTGGTAGCCCGCGTCGCGCACGGCGCGCGCCGCGCGGGTGACGGAGGTCACGTCGTCGAACTCGGCGACGAAGCCGTGGAGCTCGCCGCGCTCGTCCGTCGTGGGGATCGGCTCAGACATGCTGCACCTCGGGGGAGCGACCGTGCGCGGCGCCGCCGGCGTGTCCGTGCTCGTCGTGCGCGTGGGCATCGGGGAGCACGGTCTTGACCTCGGCGATCGCGACCATCGGCAGGTACCGGCAGAAGAGCAGGAAGAGGGTGAAGAAGAGGCCCAGCGTCCCGATGAACGTGCAGATGTCGATCGGCGTCGGCTTGAAGTAGCCCCACGCCGAGGGGAGGTAGTCGCGCGAGAGCGACGTGACGACGATCACGAAGCGCTCGAACCACATCCCCACGTTGACGAGGATGCACACGCCCACCATCAGCCACGGGTTCGTGCGGATCGACTTCGACCAGAAGAACTGCGGCGCGACGACGTTGCAGAAGATCATGATCCAGTACGCCCACGCGTACGGACCGAGCGCGCGGTTCAGAAACGTGAAGCGCTCGAACGCGTTGCCGCCGTACCACGCGATGAAGAACTCGGTGGCGTAGGCGAGGCCGACCATCGAGCCGGTCGCCAGGATGACCTTGTTCATGTTCTCGAGGTGCTTCATGGTGACGAGGTCGCGCAGCCCGAAGAGCTCGCGCGCCGGCACCATGATCGTCACCACCATCGCGAACCCGCTGAAGATGGCGCCCGCGACGAAGTAGGGCGGGAAGATCGTCGTGTGCCAGCCCGGCACCTGCGACACCGCGAAGTCGAACGACACGACCGAGTGCACGCTGAGCACGAGCGGCGTCGCGAGCGCGGCGAGGATCAGGTACGCGCGCTCGAAGCGCTGCCAGTGGCGCGCGGAACCGCGCCAGCCGAGCGCGAAGAAGCCGTAGAGCCGGCGCCGCAGCGGCGTGACCGCGCGATCGCGCAGCGTCGCGAGGTCGGGCACGAGGCCCATGTACCAGAAGAGCAGCGAGACGGTCGCGTACGTGCTCACGGCGAATACGTCCCAGAGCAGCGGACTCCGGAAGTTCGGCCACATCTGCATCTGGTTGGGCAACGGGAACAGCCAGTACGCCACCCAGATACGACCGACGTGGATCGCGGGGTACATGCCCGCGCAGCACACGGCGAAGAGCGTCATCGCCTCGGCCGCGCGGTTCACACTCGTGCGCCACTTCTGCCGGAGCAGGAAGAGGATCGCCGAGATCAGCGTGCCCGCGTGCGCGATGCCGACCCAGAAGACGAAGTTGACGATGTCCCAGCCCCAGAAGACCGGGTTCGTGTTGCCCCAGACACCGACGCCGGTGGCGATCAGGTAGACCACCATCCCGAACAGCATCAGCGTGAGCGACGCCGAGATCGTGATCGCGATGTACCACGCGCGCGGCGGCTTCGGCGCCTCGACGACGTCGCACACGCGCCTCGTCACCGCACCGAGGCTCTGATCGCCGTCGACGAGGACCGGACGGGTCCAGACCTCGCCGCGGGACTGCGTGCCCGCGCTTCCCACGCTGATCGGACCGTGCGCGCTACCCATGACGTTCCTCCGCCGCAGCGTTGGGGTTCGTGATCCGAGCCAGGTAGGCCGTGCGCGAACCGAGGTTGAGCTCGTCGAGCATCGTGTACGCGCGGCCGCTCGTCGTGAGGCGCGCGACGCGGCTCTTCGGATCGGCGAGGTCGCCGAAGACGATCGCCTGCGTCGGGCACGTCTGCGCGCACGCCGGGACGACGGCGCCGTCCACAAGCTGCCGCTGCCCATTCTTGGCCGGGATCTTCGCGGCCTGGATGCGCTGGACGCAGAAGGTGCACTTCTCCATCACGCCGCGATGGCGGACAGTGACCTCGGGGTTGTGCCGCATGCGCAGCACGTGCGCCCCTTCGGCCTGCGCGCCCGCGTTGTAGTTGAAGTAGTTGAACCGCCGGACCTTGAACGGGCAGTTGTTCGCGCAGTACCGCGTGCCGATGCAGCGGTTGTAGACCATGTCGTTCAGGCCCTCGGCGCTGTGCATCGTGGCCCCCACCGGACACACCTGCTCGCACGGCGCGCTCTCGCAGTGCTGGCAAGTCATCGGCTGGAAGCGGTACTTCGGCGCCGCCTCGTCGCCCGTGACGTAGCGATCGATGCGGATCCAGTGCATCTCGCGTCCGCGCTGCACTTGTTCGCGCCCGACGACGGGCACGTTGTTCTCCGCCTGGCACGCGACCGTGCACGCGTTGCAACCGATGCACGCGTTCAGGTCGATCACCATCCCCCAACGCGCCGTCGCGTCGGGGTCGCCTTCCGGGCGCTCCCACAAGGACTCGATCGGCTTGCGTTTCTTCGTCGAGCCTTCGATCTCGGGGTGCGCGACCCACGCCGCGAGCGTCGTCTCGCGCAGGAGCTCGTGCAGGCGCTCCTCCAGGCCGTGCTTCCCGATTTCGTCGTCGACGTTCGGGTCCGTCGTGCGCGCGAGTGGCGCGGTGACGCCCGTCGGTTCGACGCGCAGACCGCTGCCTCCGTCCGGCGCGCTCGCGGTGCGCAGCACGTAGGCGTTCGACCCGATCGGCTCGACGCCTTCGTCTTCCTGACCGCCGACGAGGCCCGCCGCCGTCCGACCGTGGCCGAGCCGCAACAGGACGCTGCCGCGCGCCTGACCGGGCACGACCACCGCGGCGACCTCGAGCGTGCGTCCGCCGAACGTGAGCCGCACGCGCGTCGCGTCCGCGACGCCGAGCGCCTTCGCCGTCTCGGGCGCGAACCACGCCGCGTTGCCCCACGTCGTCTTCGTGATCGGGTCGGGCGCCTCCTGCAGCCATGCGTTGTTCGCGCCGCGGCCGTCGAAGGTGCGCGGGTCGGCCGCGAGGACGAGCTCGAGCTCGCCGTTCGCGACCTCGGGCGCGAGCGCGCGGGGAGCCGCGGCCGCGACGGTGAAGCGCTGCAGCGCCGGAGCGCGCGTCGCGTGGGCCGTGCCCGCGACGAACCCGTCGTGCAGGATGCGCTTCCACTCGGCGTCGCTCTTTCCTTCCGCGATCGAGGCGCGGACGAGCTCGCGGGCCGGCCGCGCGTCGCCGTTCAGGAACGCGACGAACTCGAGCGCGGTGCGGCGCTCGAAGATCGGGTCGATCAGCGGCTGGATCGTGCAACGCGTGCCGTCGTACGAGGCGCAGTCGCCCCACGACTCGAGCGCGTGGGCGCGCGGCAGGTGCCACGTCGCCAGGCGCGACGTCTCGTTGCGCGTCTCGGCGACGTGGACGACGAGCGCGACCTTGCGCAACGCCGCGCGCAGATCGAGCTCCGCCGGCGCGTCGTACACCGGGTTGCCGCCGAGGACGACGAGACACTCGACCTCGCCGTCGTTCATCTCGCGGACGAGCTCCGCGAGCGCCTTCGCGCCGTCGTCGCGCGAGGCCTCCGGCTCGTCCGTGTGGACGACCGTCCGACCCACGCATCCCAGTCGATCGTGGATGCGGTGCACGACCGCGTGCACGGCCGCGGGTTGGCGCGAACCGACTGCGAGGAGGACCTCACCGCGGCGCTCCGCGAGCTCGCGCCCCAGCTGATCGACGAAATGCGTGACCGTCGGTGTCGCGAGGAAGCCCTCGCGCGAAGCCGTCGGATCGCCAGCGGACTTCCCGAGCCACGCTTCGATGCGCTTTTCGAGCTCGAGCACGAAGGGCAGGATCTGCTCCGCGCGCAGCGCGAGCCGATGGTCGGCGGCCGAGCCGGTCAACGTCGGCGAGCTCTCGATCGCCCACAGTCGCAGCACATCAGCCTGGTCGGGGTTGCGCCGCGCCGCGAACGCGCGTGCGAGGGCCATCGAGGCCGGATGCTCCTCGAAGAGGTCGACGTCGAGGCTCACGAGCGTCTTCGCCGCTTCGATGCGCAGCTGCGTGCGGACGGGTTCGCCGAACGCGAGGCGCGCGCCGTCGATCTCGTTCTTGCGCGTGACGGGCTCCCAGTCGATCCAGCGCGCCGCCGGATACAGCTCGGCGAACCGCGCGCGCTGCGCGGCGAGCGCGAGCGAGGAGGACGGCTCGGCGAGCACGCGGAACCCGCGTCCGTTCGTCGCGCGCAGCGCGTCGCGGTGGCTCGCGAACCACGGGTCGAACTCCTTCCACGTGCGCGGATAGGCGATGCGCTCGTGCATCTGCACGAGGCCGCCGCTGTGCGCGGGGTCGTAGAGGTCGAGCACGCAGGCCTGCGAACGCGCCGACGCGGCGCCGGCGTCGATCGGATGGAGTGGGTTGCCCTCGATCTTGATCGGGCGGCCGTCGTAGCTCGTCACGAGGAGCGACGCGACCGTGCTCCCGCTCTCGAGCGCCGTCGCGAAGCGGCGCGTCGTGCCGGGCACGCGGTCTTCCGGACGCTTCGCGAAGGGCAGGATCTCCTCGGTCTCCCAGCGGCAACCCGAGGCCGTCGCGAGCGCCATCGAGGCGCCCATGACTTGGAGGAAGCGCCGCCGCGAGACGTCGTCGGCGGGGAGCACGCGCGTGACGCCGCGCGGAGCGGGGTTCGTGGGCTTCATCGATGACATGTCGAGCAGTCCGTCGAGGGCCGGATGTTCCTGGCGCGCGCGAGCTCCGCGCCGAGCTCGCGCGCGGGCTTGTCGGGCTGCCATTCCATGGAGGTCGCGAACTGGGGCGGGCGCAGGTTCGGCGTCGGATCGCGGTGGCAATCGAGGCACCAACCCATCGAGAGCGGCTGCTCCTGGCGCACGCGGTCCATCGTGTCGATGCGGCCGTGGCACGTGACGCAGCCGACGCCGCGCGTGACGTGCGCGCTGTGGTCGAAGTAGACGTAGTCGGGCAGGTCGTGTACGCGCTTCCAATGCACGGGCTCACCCGTCGTCCAGCTCGCGACGATCGGCGCGAGGGCCTCGCTCTGCGTCCGGATGCGCGCGTGGCAGTTCATGCACGTCTCCGTCGGTGGCACGGCGGCGCGCGCGCCCAGCTCGACGGTCGTGTGGCAGTAGCGGCAGTCGAGCGCGAGCTCGCCGGCGTGCAGCGCGTGGCTGAACGCGACGGGTTGCTCGGGCGCGAAGCCCACGTTGAGGGTCTTCGGCGACGCGCCGTACGCGAAGAGCGTCACGACGTACACGCCGCCGAACGCTGCTCCCGCGCCGAGGACGATGCGCAGCCGGTTGAGCCACCTGGGGAAGACGTTGTTCGACGGGCCGGGCTTCATGGGGGGTTCGATGCGCGGGCCTCAGACGGGTGAGCCAACGGGACGCGCTCGGGGAGCGCGCTGTGCGCACGGCGCGCGGAGAAGTCCGCGGGCCCGCTCTCGTGTGAGCACGTCGCCACGAGCGTGAGCACGCAGCGCCCCGACTCCGTCGGGACCCGCGCGTCGAGGACCGGGCTCCGCGCTGGCGCGGCGCCCGGACGTCGCTCGGAACCGAGCGTTCGACGTACGCGTCCACGCCGCGTGTGACGCCGCCGCTCCGCTCGTCAGACCCTCGAACGACTTGTGCTGCATGGCGATGACCACGCGACAGGCGCCGCGTGGGTCCGGAGAGTGTCGGGACGCGCCGTAGCCCGGACGATGCGGCGGCCTACGTACCCACCCCCCTCCGAAGACGTAGCCGTGCGACGAGGAAGTGCGCAGCCGTGCGGGTGCGCAGGGTCGGCCCCGCACGCGGAGTGCGGGCGAGTCGAGCGCGAGGGTCACGCGCGCGCTCGCGGGCCGCTCACGGCCGCGCGTTCACCGGGGCGTGGGCGTCGTCCCCGCGGGCGCCGACACGAGCTCCCGGAACAGCACGGAACCGCGCACGGAGTCGAAGTCCGTGTCCTTGGCCGCGGTCGCACGATAGGAACTGTCCGCCTCGATCGCGGTGCGCAGCGCGGCGAGCGCCTCCCGCTCGTGCTTCAAGAGCGCGTGCGAGCACGCGAGGTTGTAGGCGAGGCCGGCGCGCTCCTTCTTCCCGAGCTCCGTCAGCAGCGCGAGCCCCTTCTCGAGCGGCGCGACCGTCTCCGCGTACCGCTTCCCGTCGTAGAGGGCGAGTCCGAGCCCGTCGCAGGCCATCGCCCACGCGAAGCGCTCCTTCGGCCCGGGCTTCTCCAGCTTCGCGAACAGCGCGAGCGTCTTCTGGTAGGCCGCGACCTGCTCGTCGACCGGCGCCTTGACGTAGTGCAGGAACTCGGCGTGCGAGAAGTTCGTCCCCCACTCCTCCGCGTGCTTCTTCAGGTAGCTCGCCTTCCACGGCGGGCTCTCGACGCCGAGCACGGCGGCGAGCGTCATCGGGACGTCGATGTCGTCGGGGTAGTCCTCGGCCCAGCCGCGCCGCAGGAGCAAGACGCGGATCGAGCGCACGATGCGGTCGAACTCGGCCTTGGGGAACGGCTCGCCGCCCTTCTCCACGAGGCGCGACACATGGAGGTCGAACGCGTGCGTTCGCGTCGCGTAGTACGCGTGGAAGTCCGACTGCACGAAGCCGCCCGGAAGGGACTGCGTGGAGTCGACGCACGGCGTGAATTCGACGTCGAAGCGCTCGCCGGGGGGAGCGAGACGCTCCCGCCAGGTCTGCGGCGACACGGCCGGCTCGTTGCGCTCGGCGATCAGCGACAGGATGGAGCCCTTGGGAGCGATCTCGCCGGCGAGGAGCACCTTGTCCCCGAGCGCGCCGCGCAACGCGTCCGCCACCGCGGCCTCGCCGTTCCAGTCGGAGAGCCTCACGGAGACCACGAAAGGTGTCTCCGGAAGGCGAGCCTGGATCTCGGTGACGAGCTTCGGTGTCTGCAGTGCGAAGGACAGGAAGAGGGCGGACAGCATGCGGGTCTCCAGCGGGTGAGCGGGACTTCGGGCCCGCCCTGATGCCGAGCCATTGCAGCGCCCGACATCGCGGGTTTCGAGAGACCTCAACGACGCCGCCCAAGAAGGCAATCGCCCGATCAGGACGAGTCCTGACCGGGCGAGGTAGCGCCGGGGGTGTCCACCGAGAGAGACGGACGCCCACGGCGCCGGTTCAGGCCGGGTAGTACTGCATTCCGCGCCGCTGCCCGGTCGTGCGCACCTTCCGCTCCTCGATCAGCCGGTGCATGACGGGCCGCATCGAGGTGCTGTCCGTGCCCAACGCCTCGGAGAGCTGCTCGCCGCGCAGTCCCGGGTGCTGGGTCACGTACTGGAGGAGCCGCGCCGCGTCCACGCTGCCGCCGGAGCCGCGCGGAGCACGCTGCGCTCCGCCCGACCGCTGGGCCGGAGCGGAGCCGCCGCCGAGCGACAGCACCGCGGCGAGGTTCGCCCGCGCGTCGGAGAGGACGCGCCGCGTCGCCTGGTCCTGCGACGCGCCGAGCGCTTTGTCGACTGAGCGGAGGGCAGCGCTCACGTGGCGGAGCGCCGGGTCCTTTTTCGCTTTCTTGCGCTCCGCGCGCGCCTTGAGCTCGGCAATGCGAGCTTCCAATTCGGCGATACGCTGTTCTTCCGAACGCCGCTCGCGCGGCTTCGGTTCGTTTTTCGCTTTGGCCATGTTCGGAGAATCAGGCGGGGAAGTAGGTCGTCCCGCGACGCTGACCCTTGGTCTTGACCTTCTTGTCGGCAATCAGGCGCTGAACGGGCAGCCGCATCGTCTTGACGTCGGTCTTCAGGGCCTTGGCGATCTGTTCGCCGCGCTGACCGGGGTTCTGCTGGATGTAGGCGTAGACCGTCGCGCCAAACTGTTCGACCTGCTCGGTGGAGCGCTTCCCGCCGAATTTCGGCGCGCGAGCGGTCTTGCCCATCCGCACGACGCGCACGCTTCGGGCCGGGTTCGCCGCGGCGTCGTCGCCCAAGGCTGCGCGCAATTGCTGGAGGGTGGTGCGGCGGACGAGCTGGGTCAGCTCCGTTGCAAACGACTCGACCAGCGTCTGGATCTCGGAGTGTGCCTGTGTGGGACGTGCCATGATTCGATTCTCGACTTTCAATGAGGGATTGCGCGAGCGCGTTTGGACATTAGGGCGTTTTCGATTCCGTATTTCAAGACATCTCGCCGCGTTCCTCGACACGACATGTCTTTTCGCATCATGGCTCGTCAATCGGCTTCGGGCCCCGCCGCAAAACGACGAAAAGGCCTTCTCGAGACCGGACGCACCTCACAGAGGCCGATCCGAGCACCACCTGCGCGCGCGACGCGCTCGCACCCCGTCTCGCCCCTCGCAGGATCCCATGCTGCGATCGGCGACCGTCGTCGCCAACCGGTCCAGGGCCGCGGGATTCGCTCGGAAGGCCCCGACGAAGGCCCCTACCGTCGCGTCGCCAGCGCGTGCGCGATCGTGCGCTCGACCTCGGTGCGCGCGGCGCCCTCGGGGTGCAGGCGCGGCGGACGCACGGCGGGACCGCCGCTCCCCGTCCGACCGACCCCGGCCTGGACGAGCTTGATCAACTGCACGAAGTCGAACGTCGTGTCCATCCGCAGGAGCGGCAGGAACCAGTGGTAGAGCTCTTCCGCCTCCGCCCGCTTCCCCGCACGCGCGAGATCGAAGAGCCGCACCGACTCCTCCGGGAACGCGTTCACGAGGCCCGCGATCCAACCCTCCGCGCCCGCGGCGACGCCCTCGACGAGCAGGTCGTCGACCCCGACGAGGATCGCGAGCCGGTCGCCGAGTACTTCGCGCAGCCCCGTCACGCGGCGCACGTCGGCGCTCGACTCCTTGATCGCGTGCAGGTTCGCGTGCGCGCGCGCGAGCTCCGCGACCTGGGCCGGGAGCACGTCCGTCCCGTACGCGATCGGGTTGTTGTAGAGCATGCACGAGAGCGGCGTCGCGGCGATCACCGCGTCGAAGTGGGCCTTCGTCTCGCGCCACGTGCCCTTGTACACGTACGGCGGGAGCACCATCAGGCCCGTGCAGCCGTCGGCCTGCGCCGCGCGCGCGAGCTCGACCGCCTCCTTCGTGCTCGCGGACGCGATCGCGGCGAGCGGGAAGGCGCCCGGCGCGACCGCGCGGACCATCGCGCGCCACAGCGCGCTTCTCGTCGAACGAGAGCACGGAGCCCTCGCCGAGCGAGCCCGGCGTCACGATGCCGCGACAACCGGCCGCGATCATCCAGCGCGCGTGCTCCGCGAAGAACTCGAGGTCGATCGACAGGTCGTCGCGGAAGGGGGTCGTGATCGCCGGGAGGACCCCGGCCCAGTCGCTGCGCTTCATCGTCGTCTCCGTGGTGCGTCGTGTCCGGACGCGCTCCTACTGCGGTGTTTCCATCGGCGCGGCGAGCGCGTCGAGCGTCACCGGCGCGAGCGGCGCGCGCACGTCGCGCGCGGTCCGCCCGTCCAGGAATTCGAGCGCCGGACCGCACACGCGACCCTGGCACGCGCCCATGCCGGCGCGCGTCTGGAGCTTGCTCGTGCGCCACGCGAACGCAGCGGCATCCGCGGCCCCGCCGCGCGCGCCAGCGTCGCGAACGTCCGCGTCGACACCGCGCGCGAGCTCCGTCGCGCGCGCGACTTCTCCGCACGTCACGTCCTCGCAGCGGCACGCGATCGTCTCCGGGCGCGCGAGCGTGCGCAGCTCCGCGCGCGGCGCGAACGCGCGCTCGATGCGGTCGGCGAAGGCGAGCTCGCGCTCGCGCGCGCCCGCCAGCCGCCGCGCGGGCTCGAGGTCGCCGGCAGCGGACGCGCCCGCGATCTCGCCCTCGAGCCGCGCCTTGTCCTTGCCGCCGATGCCCGTGCACTCGCCCGCCGCGAAGATCCACGCGACGCTCGTGCGCTGCTCCGCGTCGACGCGCACGCGCCGCCCGTCGAGCGCGCACCCGAGCGCCGCCGCGAGCCGCCCGTTCGGCACGAGACCGAACCCGACGCCCGCGTAGTCGCACTCGAGCGTCTCGAGCCCGCGCGCGCCGCGCAACACGATCGCGGAGAGCCGCTCGCCCCCCACCGCCTCGACCGGCCACGCGCTCGTGCGCAGCTTCGCGAGCGCGCCCGCGAACCCGAAGGCCTGGGCGAGCTTCGCGGGGCGGGCGGCGAGCGCGACACCGAAGCGCGCGAGGTTCGCGCGCGGCGCTTGCTCGGCGACGGCGAGCACGCTGGCACCCTTGCGCGCGACGACGTCGGCCACCGCGAGCAGGAGCGGTCCGCTGCCCGCGAGCACGACGCGCTTCCCCGCGAGCTCGAGCCCGCCCTTCGCGAGCGCCTGCAAACCACCGAGGCCGAGCACGTTCGGCAGCGTCCAACCGGGGAACGGCAGGAGGAGCTCCGTCGCGCCCGTCGCGAGCACGAGCGCGTCGAAGCGCACGTCGAGGACCTCGTCGCGCGATGCGAGCCGCAGACGGCGCTCGCCGAGCGGCAGCACGACGCTCGTTTCGGTGCGCACGTCGACCTTCGCGCTCACGGCCGCGCGCGCACGTGCGCTCTCCGGCCCGCGGTCCGCGCGCCAGATCTGACCGCCGAGACCCGGGTTCTCGTCGACGAGGACGACGCGCTTCCCGCGCCGCGCGGCGTGCTCCGCGGCCGCGAGCCCGGCGGGCCCCGCGCCGACGACGAGCACGTCGCATGCGATGCGTCGATGCGCGCGCGGCGGCGCGTCGGCCGAGCGCGCGCTCGCGCCGCGCGTCGCTACGCGCGAGACGCTCGCCACGGTGTGCAGGCACGCACGCTCCTGCTCGGCGCCGTCGATCGTGCAACGACATTCGTAGCAGGAGCCCATCCCGCACACGGGCCCGCGCGCTTCGCCGTGCGCGGAGCGGCGGAGCACGTGCGCGCCGCTCGACGCGAGCGCGGCCGCGAGCGTGCTCGCCGCGTCGAGCTCGACGCGCTTCCCGTCGACGTCGATCGCGCGCCGTTCAGCCACGCTTCGCCTCCTGGAATCGCTCGATGCGATACGGTGCAGGATCGAGCACGCCGCGCCGGCCGCTCGCGAGCTCCGCGACGAGCTCCGCCGTGCCCGTCGACGCGGTGATGCCGAGCCCTTCGTGCCCCGCCGCGACGAACACGCCGCTCGCGCCGGGCACCGGACCGATCACGGGCAGCCCGTCCGGCGTCGTCGCGCGCAAGCCCGTCCACGCGCGGATCGCGCGCAGGCGCGCGAGGCTCGGCAGGAACTCCGTCGCGCGCGCGACGACCTTCGCGAGCATGCGCGGCTCGACCGCGGGGTCCTCGACGTCGAACTGGCGCGACGAGCCGACGAGCACCTGTCCGTTCGGACGCGCGAGCACGTTGCACGCGACGGACTCGAGGCCCGCGCCGTGCGCGTTCTTGATGTAGCCGAGCTCGACGATCTCGTGCCGGCAGAAGCCTGGGTGACGGTCGGTGATGACGAGGTGGCCCTTGCGCGCGCGCAGCGGGAGTCCGCGCACGAGCGCGCGGGTCTCGAGGCCCGCCGCGAGCACGATCACGTCTGCTTCGAGCACCGTTCCGTCCGCGAGCCGCGCGCGCCCGCTCTCGACGGACACGACCGGCGCGCGGCGCACGTGGCGCTCGTGCGTCGCGCCCGCGCGTTCGAGGAACCACGCCGCGGCCGCGGGCGGGTACACGATGCCGTCCTCGGTGAGGCGCAACCCGCCGAGCAATCCGCCGCGCAAGTTCGGTTCGAGGCGCGCGAGCGCGGCGCCATCGAGCAGCTCCGCCGCGACGCCCGCCGCGGCGAGACGCGCGCGCTTTCGCTCCGCCTCCGCCAGCTCGTCCTCGTCCGCCGCGACCCATAGCGTGCCGCAGGCGGCGTGGTCGACGCTCGTCGAGAGCGACGGCGCGAGCTCGTCCCACAGGATGCGCGAGCGCAGCGTGAGCGCGAACTCCGCTGGCGGATCGTCCATGACGAGGATGTGGCCCATCCCGGCGCCCGTCGCGACGGATCCGACGGGGCGGTGGTCGACGACCGTGACGACGAAGCCGTCGCGCGCGAGCCGCTCCGCGCACGCCGCGCCGACGATGCCGGCGCCGACGACGAGCGCGCGTTTCATGCGCGGGGCTCCTGCGCGCGGCGGAATCCGCACGCGCGACGCACGACACGGCGTTCGCGTTCGTGTGCGCGATCCGAGTCGAAACGCTCGAGATCGAGCGCGCGCTTCATGCGCGAATCCCCTCGCGGAACGGATCGCGTGGATCGAACAGGAGCGTGCTCTCCGCCGTCACGAACGCGGTGCCGGAGATCGTCGGCAAGACGCGCGCGCCGTCGACCTTCGCGCGCGCGACGAAGCGACTGCCGAGGATGCTCTCCTGCCGCCATTCGGCGCCGGGCGCCAGCTTCCCGTCGGCGACGAGGCACGCGACCTTGGCGCTCGTGCCCGTGCCGCACGGCGAGCGGTCGTAGGCCTTCCCCGGGCACAGGACGAAGTTGCGCGAGTCGCAGTCCGCGCGCTGTGGCGCTCCGAACAGCTCGACGTGGTCGATCACGCCGCCGCCGAGATCCGTCGCGCCCGCGACGCCCGCGCGCTCGAGCGCTCGGCGGATCGCCCACGACACGTTCGTCAATCGCTCGAGGTTCGCGAGCGCGAGCTCTTCCCCGTGGTCGTCGACGAGGAAGAACCAGTTGCCGCCCCACGCGACGTCGCCGTGCACGCGGCGCCGCTGGCCGTCGAGCTCGTACTCGACCGCGACGCCCTTCGCGTGCCGGAACGACGCCACGTTGTCGATCGCGATCGAGCCGTCGGCGCCGAGCTCGATCGCGACGTCGCCGACCGGTGTCTCGACGACGTGGCGTCCCGCGCCGATGCGCCCCAGGTGCGCGAGCGTCGCCGCGAGCCCGATCGTGCCGTGCCCGCACGCGTTCAGGAGCCCGACGTTGTTGAAGAAGATCACGCCGCACGCGGAGCGCGCGCTCTTCGGCGGCACGACGAGCGCGCCGACGAGCGCGTCGTGCCCGCGCGGCTCGCACACGACGGCGGAGCGGAACGCATCGAAGCGCTCGCGGAAGACGCGGGCCTGCTCGGCGACGGTGCCGCCGCCGAGGTCGGGCGCGCCGTCGAGGACGACGCGCGTCGGCTCGCCCTCGGTGTGCGAGTCGATCACGCGCACGCTGTGCGGGAGCGCGCTCATGCGGTCCTCCGCGCGCAACGTCCCTTCGACATCCCGTCGCGGCCGCTCACGACGCGCTCCGTTCCGGCGCGGCGCGCCAACGGCCGTCGACGAGGCGCGCGATCCCGCGCGGGTTCGCTTCGCAGAGTTCCTCGGGCAGGAGCTCGTCGGGCACGTTCTGGAACGCGACAGGCCGGCACCAGCGCCGGATCGCGCGCGCGCCGACGCTCGTCGAGTCGGGCCGCGTGCACGCGGGGAACGGGCCCGAGTGCACCATCGCCGCGCACACCTCGACGCCCGTCGGCACGCCGTCGTGCACGACGCGGCCCGCGACGCGCGCGAGGAGCGGCAGGAGCTCGCGCGCGAGCGCGCGGTCCGCTTCGGCGCTCCACACGGTCGCCGTGAGCGAGCCGGGCACGCGTTGGACGGCGTCCTGCAGCTCGCGCTCGTTCGCGCAGAGCACGACGATCGCGGAGGGCCCGAAGCACTCCTCGAGCAGCGCGGGCTCGCGCTCGAACGAAGCGAGGTCCGCGCGCAGGAGCTTCGGACGCGCGCCGGCGTCGGTCGCGCCCGAGGAAGACGCGCCGCCGGAAAACGCGCTCGAAGCGGACCCGCCCGCGGAGCTCGCGCTCGCGGCCGAGCCTGCGCGCGGGGTGTGCGTCCCGCTCACGGCCGACGCACCGACGCGCTCGACACCCGCGATCCGCGCGAGGGCCTCCGTGCGCTCCTCCCACGCCGCGCGGTGCGCGCGCGACAACATCGCGTGCGGCGCCGCCGCGTCGAGCGCCTTCGCGAGCTCCACGACGAGCGCCTCCGCGTCCGCGCCCTCGACGGCGAAGAGGAGTCCCGGCCGCGTGCAGAGCTGCCCCGCCGAGCCCGCGATCGACGAAGCGAACGCGCTGACGATCGCCGCGCGCTTCTCGCGCACCGCGCCGGGGAGCAGGAACACGGGGTTCACGCTGCCCATCTCCGCGAAGACGGGGATCGGCCGTGCGCGCATCGACGCCGCGCGCGCGAGCGCCGTCCCGCCCGCGAACGAGCCCGTGAAGCCGACCGCTTCGAGCGCGTCGTGGCGCACGAGCTCGAGCCCGACCGCGACGTCGCGCGCGCCGCCCGCCTGCAGGAACGCGAAGGCACCCGCGGGGAGCGCGCACTCGCGCAGCGCGTCGACGATCGCACGCGCGGCGAGCTCGCCCGTGCCGGGATGCAGCGGATGGCCCTTCACGACGACGGGACACCCCGCCGCGAGCGCGGAAGCGGTGTCGCCGCCCGCGACGGAGAACGCGAGCGGGAAATTGCTCGCGCCGAAGACCGCGACGGGCCCGAGCGGAAGCGAGAGCGTGCGCACGTCGGGCTTGGGCAGCGGCGCGCGCGTGGGATCGGCATGATCGATCACCGCGTCGACCCAGCTCCCTTCGCGCACGAGCGCCGCGAAGGAGCGCAGCTGGTTCGTCGTGCGCGCGAGCTCGCCCTCGAGCCGCGGCCGCGCGAGGCCGGTCTCCGCCATCGCGCGCTCGACGAGTCCTCCGCCGCGCTCGGCGAGCAGCGCCGCGATGCGCTCGAGCAACCGCGCGCGCGCCTCGGGCGGCGTCGCGCGGAACGCGGGGAACGCGTCCTTCGCCGCGGCGGCCGCGCGGTCGACGTCGCGCTCGGGCGCCGCGAAGAACTCGGGGAGGAGCTCGCGCCCGTCCGCCGCCGCGCGCGCGCGAAAGCGCGGAGCGCCCGCCGAGTCGGTCGGCGCGCCGAGGATCCAGGACGTGCCGTGGAGCGTCGCGTTCGTGGTCATGCGTGGCGCGACACCTTAATGAGGAAGGGCCGCGGATGCGCCCCCCTTCGAGGGCAGAGACGCCAGAGTGCGCTCCGCCGCCCCTCTGGTCTTGCCCGGAGCGCGAGGCCAGACTGCGGAAGGAGCACATCCGAGGCATGCCCCGCAGGTCGAGACCCACGAGGAGTGCGCGCGCCGTCCACCCGTCGCGCGCGAAGCAGACCGAACCGGCCGCGACGGCGAAGGCGGAGCCGGCGCGCCGCTCCGCCGCGACCTCGCCCCACGCTCCCGCCGTGCGCGCGCTGCTCGAAACGCTCGGCGCGCCGTTCACCGCGGAGGAGCTCTTCGACGCGCAGAGCGACGTCGTCTACTTCGTGAAGGACGCCGCCGCGCGCTACGTCGTCGTCAACGCGGCGCTCGTCGAGCGCGTCGGCGCGCGCGCGAAAGCAGAACTCCTCGGCCGCCGCGCCGACGAGGTCTTCCCCGCGCCGTTCGGCGCGCGCTATCGAGCGCAGGACGAGCGCCTGCTCGCGACGGGCGAGGCGGTGCGCGGCGAACTCGAGCTCCACGTCTACCCCGGCGGACGTCACGGGTGGTGCATCACGCACAAGCTCCCGCTCGTCGACATGGCGGGCCGCGTGCGCGGGCTCGTCGGCACGTCGCGCGACCTCGGCACGAGCGCGGACGACGCGCAGTACGACGGCGTCGCGCGCGCGATCGAGCACGCGCGGGCGAACCTGTCGCGCCCGCTGCCGCCGAGCACGCTCGCGCGCATCGCGCGCATCTCGCCGTACCGGCTCGATCAGCGGCTGCGCAGACTCTTCGGCGCGAGCACGAGCCAGTTCGTGCAACGCGAACGCCTCGACCGCGCGATGCGCCTCTTGCGCGACACGCGCACGCCGATCGCGGAGATCGCGCTGCGCGTCGGCTATGCCGACCAGAGCTCGTTCACGCGCGTATTCAAACGCGCGGTCGGGACGTCGCCGGGGGCGTTTCGGGAGCTGCGGGCTTCAGGCCTTCCGAGCTAGAGGCGCGGGGTTCGAATCACAGCCGGTTGAACCCACCCCACAACGCCGACACCGGCACCCCGTGCACGTGCTCGTCGAACGGCACGATCGCGTCGCCCGCGTAGAGCACGACCCCGCGCACGAAGCGCTTCCCGAGCTCCTTCGACAGCTTCTTCAGCGGCGCCACGTCCGACGACGACAGCGTCGACGACGCCTTGACCTCGACGCCGACGATCCGGCCTTTCGGGTCCTCAAGCACGAAGTCGACCTCTTCGCCCGCGTGCGAGCGGAAGTGGTAGAGCTGCGCGCGCACCGTGCTCCACCCGAGCTGCTTCTCGAGCTCGCCGAACACGAAGTTTTCGAGCAACGCTCCGCGCCGCGTCGCGGGCTCCGTCCACGACGCCGCGTCGACGCCTTGCAAGTGCGACGCGAGGCCGGAATCGAGCAGGAACAGCTTCGGACTGCGCGCGAAGCGCTTCCCGAGGTTCGTGCTCCACGCCGGCACGCGCTGGACGAGGAAGACGGCTTCCGACAGCGCGAAGTAGCGCTTGAGCGAGGTCTGCGGCACCGCGAGCGCGCGCGACAGCTCCGCGAAGTTCACCATCGACGCCGCGCGCGCCGCGACGAGGCGCAGGAGCTGCGGCAAGTGGTGCAGCCCGTCGACGTTCGCGAGGTCGCGCACGTCGCGCTGCAGGATCGTCGTCACGTACGCGTCGAACCACGCGGCGCGACGCTCCGACGTCTTGCGCGCCACGGCCTCCGGATACCCGCCGGTCGTGACGCGCGCAGCGAGGTCGCCGATCGGCGCGGGTTTCGCGCGCGGAGCGGCGGAGGTGAACAGCGCGTCGACGAACGATCCCGCGACGCCCTCGAGCTCGCCTTGCGAAAGTGTCCTGAGCGAGAGCAGCTCGACGCGCCCGACGAGCGAGCGCGAGAGCTCGGGCACGACGAGCGCGTTCGCGGAGCCCGTCAGCAGGAACCGCCCCGGCGTCCGCTTCCGATCGACCGCCGCCTTGATCGCGGGGAAGAGCATCGGCGCCGCTTGGACCTCGTCGATCACGACGGGCGCGTCGAAGCCCGCGACGAAGCCCTGCGGATCCGAACGCGCCGCGGCGAGCGCGCCCGCGTCGTCGAGCGTGACGTAGGCGAGGCCGCGACGCTCCGCGAGCTCCTGCACGAGCGTGCTCTTGCCGCACTGGCGCGCGCCCTGGAGGAAGACCGCCGGACTGCCCTCCAAGGCGGCGTCGATCCGGGGCTCGAGGTGGCGGGCGAACATCACCCGAAGGGTATCGGCAGGTGGCTGAAAATCGTCCACATGGTGGTTGATTTTCAGCCAGACCGGCCTTCCTGACCCTGAGAACGGGGGTCGGAGCTACTTCGCCGTCGGCGTGCTCGGCGCGAAGCGGCCCTTCACGGCCGGGTGGTCGAGCGGGATGCGCGTCGCGCGGAAGAGCGAGTACGGCTGCGGTCCGCCGCGCCCGCCGGGACCTCCGCCCGGCCCGCCGAACGGCGGCGGGCCGCCGGGGAGGCCGCGGCCGCGCGGGCCGTTTCCGTCGCGACCGTCGGGACCGTCGCCGCGTCCATCGGGGCCGTCGCCGGGCGGAGGACCGCGACGCTCGCCGCCTTGCGGTCCGTCGTTCGGAGCGCCGCTGTCGCGCGGAGCCCCGTCGTCGGGACCGTTCGGCGCGCCGTCACGCTCACGCCGCCGCGGCGGACCGTCGGAGCCGTCGCCACCGGGGCTACCCGGACCACGCCCGCGCCCCGGACCGAAGCGTCCGCCCCCCGGTCCGCCCCCCGGTCCGCCCATCGGCAGATCGCCGCCGAGCGGGTTCAGGAACTCCCACACGATCTTCTTGTCCGCCGTCACCTCGAACACGCGGCCGGAGGCGCCTTCGCAGATCAGCGTGTTGCCGTTCGCGAGCCGGTCCGCGCCCGAGATGAAGTGCGAGAAGAAGCGCTCGGGGTCCTGGTAGCTCCACACCGGCGCCTTCGGCCCGAACGCGGCGCCCTTCCCCTTCGTGAAGCCCTTCGCGGCGTCGAACGGGAGCTCGAGCTCGACGACGCGCGAGTACTCGCCGTCGGGCCGGCCCTGTCCGTTGTCGAACACCATCACGTGCCCCGCGCCAGGCAGGCCGTCCGCGATGAAGCGCGTGTCGTGCTGCGCGAAGAGCTGCTGGTCCTTCGCCGTGCCCGCGCCGTACGCGCGCGGGTTGCCCCACCGATAGAGGAAGTCGCCGCCCTTGCCGCGCTTCCCGCCCGCGTGCGACGCGGCCTCGGCCGTCGTCGTGCCGTGGTCGATCACGTAGAGCTCGTTCGTGTTGTGCGAGCTGATCACGATCAGGTCGTGCATCGCGTCGTAGTCGACTGCGTTCGTGTGCATCCAGTCCGCGCCGCCGCCAGGACCGCCGCCGCGCGCGCGTCGACCGCCACCGCCCTGACCGTCGCGCGGAGTCGCGCGCTCGCCTCCCGCCGGCGTTCCCTCGGGCTTCGTTCCCTCGGGCTTCGTTCCCTCGGGCTTCGTTCCCTCGGGCTTCGTTCCGTCGGGTTTCGCTCCCTCGGGCATCGCACCCTCCGTCCTCGCACCGCCGGTCGAGCCCGCGTCCTTCGCGCCCCCGCTCGGCGTCCCGCCGTCCTTCGGCGCGTCACCACCGCGCCGTCGATCGCGCGGCGCGTCCTCGTCGTCCTCACCGCCGCCGACGTAGCCGCTCGCGCGCATCTGGCGCTCGCGCTCTTCCTTCACGCGCTTCTGCTCCTCGGTCAGCGGCACGTCGAAGCGGTGGTCCGCGTTGATGTCGAGCAGCTCGGGGTGCTCCGCGACGTTGCCGTAGTTCGCCTTCTTCGGATCGCGGTCCTGCACGAGGTGATCCCACGCGTGCCACTCCCACACGATCTTTCCGGAGTCGGGGAGCACGGGCTGCACCTCGAGGATCGCGTCAGGCCAGAACCCGTCCTCGCCCAACTGCTTCTCGTCGCGCCCGCGCGCGAGCGCCTCTTCCTTCGTCTTCGCCTCCCACACGATCATGAGCACGTTGCCGTTCGGCAGGGGCTCGATGTCGTGGTGCTGATGCCGGCGCTCGTCGGAGATCTTGTAGTCCCACACGAGCTTGCCGTCCCAATCCCACTCCTGCACGCGACCGCCGATGCCGCCGCCGCGAAAGCGCGTCTCGCCTTCGACGCGCGCCGTGCGGAGCAAGTGGCCGTTCGCGAGCAGGTAATCGGACTGCCCGGGCCCGCTCTGCGTCTTCCACTCGTGCACGACCTGGCCCTGCATGTCGACGAGGTAGGTCGAGCGCGACTGCAGCGGCGAGAGCAGCGTGTAGCCCTGCAGCGCGCCCGGCTCGTTGCGCTTCAAGCCGCGTGCGGAAAGCGCGTCGCCTTCTTGCGGCGCGGGCCGATCGCTGGGGGCGCGGGGAGCGGCGGGAGCGGGCTTCGAATCGCCCGTCTGCGCGTGGGCGAACGACGCGGCGAGCGCGACGACGAGGGACGTGCCAAGAGAAGGCTGCGTGAGGACGCCTGCGCGATCGAGAGTCGACATGCGCGCGACGGTAGCGCTCGATCCTGAAGAGAAGCCAGCCCCGAAGGCGGTCCGAAGCGCGGCGCGACCGCCACGCGGAGCAGCACGACCGTGGGTCGTGCCCTCCCTCACGCCCCCGCTGCGCGCTCCTCCCTCAACCACTTCCAGTACTCGCTCGGCGGCCGCGGCTCGCTCATCCACGACTGGTCCGGCGCCGGATCCATCATCACTTCCTTCACCGGCCTCAACACCCGCATCGGCTCCGCCTTCACGTCCCCGCGCTTCGTGCGCCACTTCACGCACCGTTCAAACTCGATCGCCGCGACGACGCGATTCGTCAGCGTGCAATCCCCCGCGACGTAGTCGAGCACGAGCTGGTGATTCCCCCGGTTCCACTCGACCGGCGCCTTGTCGGCGGACATCAACTTCTTCTGCGCGATCCCGAGCCCATCCGCGACCGCCGCGAGGCCGATGGGAAAGCCCTTCATCGTCGCGAACTGGAACATCGGGTCGTAGAGGTCCATCGCGACCTCGCGCGCGAGCCGCTTGTCCTTCGCCGCGTGCGCGAGCCACCGCAGGTCGAACGAGAGCCCGTTCCATGCGAACACGCGCGTGCCGGAGAGCTGCGCCTCGCGCAGGTACTCGAGCACCTCGCGCGCGAGCCGTGCATCCAGCGTCCCCGCCGGCTTGCCGCGCGCGTCCGTCGCGTGCCAGTGCCGCACGGTGCCGCTCTCGTGCGCGACGGCCGCGACCGAGACGTCGAAGGGCGCGTAGCGGTCGAGGTCCTCGCCGGGACGGAGTTCGAATTCGTTCGCGATCTCGATGTCGAAGCTGAGGAAGGGCGTCATGGCGGCGACAGTGTACTCGCGGCGTCGCGATTGCATCCCAGGCGTGCCGGACGCCGGCCACAAGGAGCCCGTCCGGGCCGTCGCGCCCTCCGTGAGCCGCGGGATCGAGCGCGCAGCGCCTCGCTCCAGACGCGATCGCCCCGCATGCTGTCGCCCATGACCCGCCCCGACGAACCGGCCATGCGCGTCCGACCTCCGGACGCTTCGTTCTCGCCCGACGCGTTCCGCCGCGCGGGCCACGCGCTCGTCGATCGTCTCGCCGACCACTTGGAGCGCGCGCGACGGCGCGAGCTCCCTGCGCTGCCGCGCGTCGACACGGACGCGGAGCGCGCGCGCTGGCGGCTCTCCGCGGCGCCGCGCGGGCTCGACGCGCTGCCCGCGCTCATCGACGAGGTCGTGCTGCGCTCGAACCACCTGCACCATCCCGGCTACGTCGGCCACCAGGTCTCCGCGCCGCATCCGATCGCCGCGTTGGGCGAGCTCGTCGCGGGCTTCCTGAACAACGGCATGGCCGTCTACGAGATGGGCCCCGCCGCGACGGCGATCGAGCGCGAGCTCGTCGCGTGGTTCGCGCGCGAGCTCGGGCTCCCCGCCGACGCCGACGGCGTGTTCACGAGCGGCGGCTCGATCGGCAACCTCACCGCGCTGCTCGCGATGCGCGAGCTCCGCGCGGGCGACTCGGCGTGGGAGCACGGCACGCGCGGAAAGCCGCAGCTCTGCGTGCTCGTCAGCGAGCAGGCGCACTACTCGATCGCGCGCGCGACGCGCATCCTCGGCTGGGGCCGCGACGGCGCGCTCGGCGTCGCGGTCGACGCGCAGTACCGCATGCGCGTCGACGCGCTCGAGGAGCGGCTCGCGCGCGCACGCGAGGACGGCTTCCAGGTGCTCGGCGTCGTCGGGAGCGCGTGCACGACGGCGACGGGCGCGTTCGACCCGCTCGAGCGCGTCGCGGATGTGTGCGCGCGCGAGGGTCTTTGGCTGCACGTCGACGGAGCGCACGGTTCGCCCGCGGCGCTGTCGCCGAAGTACCGCGCGCTCGTCGCGGGCATCGAGCGCGCGGACTCCGTCGTCGCGGACGCGCACAAGATGCTGCTCGTGCCCGCGCTGTCGACCGCGGTGCTCTTCCGGCGCGGCCGCGACTCGTGGGCGACGTTCGCGCAGGAGGCGACCTACCTGTTCTCAGGCAACAGCTGGGACCACGCGCAGCGCACGCTCGAGTGCACGAAGCGCATGCTCGCGCTGCCGCTCTACCTCCTGCTCGAGTGCGTGGGCCGCGACGAGCTCGCGCGCCACGTCGAGCGCTGCTTCGACCTCGCGCGGACCTTCGCCGCCCAGCTGCGCGCGGCCGACGACTTCGAGCTCGCGGTCGAGCCGCAGGCGAACATCGTGTGTTTCCGGCACACGCCGCGCGGCGCCGAGGATCTCGACGGCCTCCAGGCGCGCCTGCGCGAGCGCGTGCTCGCACGCGAACGCTTCTACCTCGTGCAAACCCGCCTCGACGGCGCTCTGTGGCTGCGCACGACGCTGATCAACCCGTTCACGACGGAAGCCGACCTCGCGGAGTTGCTCGACGCACTGCGAGCCGCGGCGCGCGCGACGTGACGGAGCTACGCGCCCGGCGCGACGTCCGCGCCGCGCACGCGTTCTTCGGCCCACCACGCGAGCGGAAACCCGAACGCCCACGCGAGCCCGATGAACGCGAGCGACGACGCGCGATCGCCCTGGATCACCACCGCCTCCATCCGCTCCGCGCCCAGGTACGAGACCGGCGCGCCGACGAGCGCGAACACCACACGCACGACGGGATAGGCGCCGAGCCACCGCATCGACGATCGAAACGTCGCGCCGAACGCGACCCACAACGCGACGATCCACGCGGGCGCCAGCGCCGCGGGCCAGGCCAGCGCCGTGGAGCTCGACCACGGTTCCGCGACGGGCGCGAGGCCCGGGTTCGCGTACTCGATCCACCCCGCCGCGCGCTGCAGCGAGTCGACGCCGCATCCGACGACCCCGACGAGCGCGAGCGCGGCGAGCGAACGCACGCGCCGCCCGCGCTCCGCGCACACGAGCGCGAACACGATCCCCGCCACGACGCCGAGCCACCCGGCCCCGCGTGCCGCGCCGAACACGCACGCGAACCACACGGCCTGGAAGCCGACGAAGTTCGCGAACGCCTTCATCCCCCGCTCACGACACCGCGCCGAACGGCGCGCGCCGCGCGAGCGGCTTCTGCAACAACACCTGCACGTCGCCGAGCGCGCGCTCCTCGAACCTGCCCTCGCAGTACGCGAGGTAGAACTCCCACATGCGCTGGAACTCGTCGGAGTACCTGAGCGCCTTCACGTCCTCGCGCCGCGCGAGGAAGCGCTCGCGCCACTCCCTCAGCGTGCGCGCGTAGTGCGGCCCGATGTCCTCGAGGTGCGCGATCGTCATGTCGGTCTTGCGCGCTACGCGCTCCGACAACGCCGCGATCGACGGCATGAAGCTGCCGGGGAACACGTGTCGCTGGATGAAGTCGACCGCCCGCAACGCCTGCTCGTAGTGCTGATCCCGGATCGTGATCGACTGCAAGAGCAGCAACCCGTTCGGCCGGAGCAGCGCGTCGCAGCGCTCGAAGTACGTGTCGAGCCAGCGCTCCCCCACGGCCTCGATCATCTCGATCGAGACGAGCTTGTCGTACGTGCCCTGAAGGTCGCGGTAGTCGGACAGGAGCACCTCGACGCGCCCCTCGAGCCCCTCCGCGCGCACGCGCTCGACCGCGAACGCGTGCTGCTCCTTCGAGATCGTCGTCGTCGTCACCCGGCACCCGCGCGTGCGCGCGGCGTGCACCGCGAGCCCGCCCCAGCCCGTGCCGATCTCGAGCAGGTGATCCCGCGGGCCGAGCTCGAGCTTGTCGCAGATGCGATCGAGGCGCGCGAGCTGCGCTTCCTCGAGCGTCATCTTGGGCCGCGGCCACCACGCGCACGAGTACATGCGCGTCGAGTCGAGGAACAGCCCGTAGAACTCGTTACCGAGGTCGTAGTGGTGCGCGATGTTGCTGCGCGAGCCGGCGCGCGTGTTGTCGCGCCGCGAGTGCCACAGCTTCAGCGCCCACGCACCGGCGCGCGCGACGCCGCGCTCCATGCTGTCGAGCACGGCGCGGTTCCTGACGAAGACGCGCACGATCCCGACCAGGTCGTCGCACGTCCACGCGCCGGCCACGTACGCCTCGCCCGCGCCGACGGTGCCGCGCGCCGCGACGTCGAGGTAGAGGCTCGCGTCGCGCACGTCCACGTGCACGTCCGGGGCGCCTTCCGTCGCGACGCCGAAGCTCCATTCGCCGTCCGCGTCGCGGAGTTCGATCCGGCCCCACGTGATGCGCGCGAGGCGGGCGTGGAGCGCCGAACGAGCGACTCGTTCCAGGAAGCTCGCCCCGCGCGCCGCGCGCTGCGCTTCGTCGTGCGCCTGCGCGCGCTGGACGTGGAGCTCGGGGATGCGCGGCGTCGTACCGCGCGTGAGGGCGTGTCCGTTCGTCACAGCGATGCTCCGGCCTCTCCGGCCTTCCACTTGGGGTGATCGAAGAAGGGGGCGCCCTTCAGCTTGAGGCGCAACGCCTGCAGGTAGATCGCCGCGACGGTGCGCAGCGAGAAGCCGGGGAACGACGCGAGCAGTCCCGCGAGCGACCCGCTCGTGATCGGGCGCCGCTCGAGCTGCAGGTCCGCCCGGAAGACGCACTCGCCGCGCTCCAGGTCCTGCATGTGGATCACGAGCTCGTCGCCGGGCTCCGCGAGCTCCCACGCGTACTCGAGGTCCATCGGCAGGAACGGCGACACGTGGAACGCCTTCGGGAAACGCGCGCGCAGCGTCGACCCGACCCGCGCGCGGCCGTCCATGACGTACGCATGCCGCTCGTTCCACGGCGTGTTCGTGATCTCGGCGACGACGGCGTCGAGCGTGCGTCCGTCCTCCGCGTAGCAGAAGTAGAACGACACGGGGTTGAACGCGTAGCCGAAGAGGCGCGGCTGCGTCGCGACGCGCACGGGGCCGTTCGGCCGCCGGCCGAGCTCCGCCGCGACGCGGTCGCGCACGCAGTCGGCGAGCGGTCGCGCGCCGTCGCCGAGCAGGTCCGCCCGGCGCAGGCTCGCGAAGTTCGCGCGCTCGACGCTCCACAACCATCGGCCGGCGAAGACGCGGTCGAGTTCATCGAGGTCGAGGTACAGGAAGAAGTGGCGGTACGTGAACGCGTGCTCCACCGGACGGATCCGGTGGTGCGACACGCGTCCGACGTAGAGCGCGCTGTTCACGCGACCACCCGCTCCCGCTTGAGGCGCGCTGCCATCGAGCGCGCGACGGCGAGCCCGCTCTGCAGTCCGTCCTCGTGGAAGCCGAAGCCCCAGTACGCGCCGCAGTACCACGTGCGCTGCACGCCCTGCAGCTCGTCGCGGCGCGCCTGGGCGGCGGGCGACTCGCGCGCGAATTGCGGGTGGCTGTACTGCATGCGGCGGAGCACCTTGTCCGGGGCGACGGCCTCGGCGCGGTTCAGCGTGACGAACACCTGCGTCTCCGTGTCGAGGCCCTGCAACTGGTTCATCCAGTACGTCACCGCGACCGGCGCGGATGCGGAGCTCTTGGTCGGATCGGGCAGATGGCAGTTCCAGCTCGCCCAGCACTTCTTGCGCTTCGGCATCAAGCTCGCGTCCGTGTGGAGCACGGCCTCGTTGGATTGGTAGCGGATCGCGCCCAGCACCTCGCGCTCGGCCCGCGTCGGCGCGGCGAGCAACCGCAAGGCCGTGTCCGTGTGCGTCGCGATCACGACCTGGTCGAAGACGCGGCGCTCGCCGCTCTCCATGACGAGCTCGACGTCCGCGGCCCGGCGAACGATCGTCCGCACGGGCGCGTTCAGGCGGATCCGCTCGCGGAAGCCCGCGGTCAACGGCTCGACGTAGGCCTTCGAGCCGCCGACGACGGTCCTCCACTGCGGCCGGCCCTCGACCTGGAGCATGCCGTGGTTGTGCAGGAAGCGCGCGAGGAAGCGCGCGGGGAACGCCTGCACGTCCGCGAGCGGCGCGGACCAGATCGCGGCGGCCATCGGTTCGAGGTAGTGCTCGCGGAAGCGGCGCCCGTAGCGCTTCGCGTCGAGCCACTCGCGCACGGTGAGCTCGGAGCCGTTCTCGAGCAGCTCCGGCGCCTCGCGGTGGAAGCGCAGGATCTGGAGCAGCATGTGATGGAACGTCGGGCTGAGGACGTTCGAGCGCTGCGCGAAGACGGTGTCGAGGTCGCGGCCGTTGTACTCGAAGCCCGAGCGCTCGCAGCGGATCGAGAGCCCCATGTCGCTCGCGCGCGATTCGACGCCGAGCTCGCGCAGGAGCGCGCAGAAGCCCGGGTACGTCTTCTCGTTGAACACGATGAAGCCCGAGTCGACGCGCACGCTGCGCCCATCGATCTCCAGGTCGTGCGTGTGCACGTGTCCGCCGACGTGACTGCCCGCCTCGAACACCTCGATCGGGTGCTCGCGCGCGAGCTCGCGCGCCGCGACGAGCCCCGAAACGCCGCTGCCGACGATCGCGATGCGCATGCTCAGCTCCGTCCCGCGGCGCGTTCGAAGAGGTAGTGCGAGACCATCCACTCGCGGCCTTCGCGCCAGTTCCAGAGCTCGGCGCAGGCCATGAAGAACACGCGCCAGTTCTCGAGCCACGCGCGCTCGCGCCCCGCACCGTACGTGGCGCGCAGGATCGGCAGCGCTTGCGTCGCGTTGCGGTCGAGGTTCTCGAGCCACGCTTCCGCCGTCTTGCCGTAGTGCGTGCCGTTCACGCGCCAGTGTTCGACGACGCGGAGGTCGCGCGGGAAGTACAGGACGAGGTCGTCGGACGGCATCACGCCGCCTGTGAAGAAGTGACGGCCCATCCAGTCGTCCTCGCCCTCCGTCTGGAACTCGTAGGCGAACTCGCGGTGCGTGAAGACGTGCACGAACGCGAGCGCCTCCGGCTTCATCCAGCCCGCGACCCGACGGAAGAGCTCCTGCCAGTTCGAGAGGTGCTCGAACATCTCGACGGACACGACGCGGTCGAAGCGGCGCTCGGTGTCGAACGCGTTGACGTCGCAGGTGCGCACCTCGAGGTTCGCGAGCCCGCGCTTCGCGCACTCCTTCTCGATGTGCGCACGCTGCGTCGCCGAGTTGGACACGGCGAGGATGCGCGCGCGGGGGTAGCGCTCGGCCAGCCAGAGCGAGAGCGAGCCCCAGCCGCAGCCGAGCTCAAGGATCTCCTGGCCGTCGGCGAGCCGCGCACGCTCGCACGTGAGCGCGAGCATCGCCTCCTCGGCCTGCGCGAGCGTCGTCACGCCCTCGCTCCAGAGCGCGCTCGAGTACTTGAGCCGCGGCCCGAGCGCGAGCTGGTAGAAGGACGTCGGCACCTCGTAGTGCTGGCGGTTTGCGTCCTGCACGTGGTGCGCGATCGGGCCTTGGCTCTTCTTCGCGACGAGGCGCGCGACGGCGGCGCGTTGAGCTTCGACGTCGCCCCCGCGCGCTTCCTCTTCGATGCGCTTCGCGAGCAGGCGGCGGATGCCCATGCGCAGGGCGAGGTCGGGCACGCGCCCGGATTCGATCACGGTCTGGAACTGCATCACGTCGTCCTCGTCTTCGGGAACCAGGGCACGAACGCGCTCGTCGTGCGCTGATAGTCGCGGTAGTCGTCGCCGCGCGATCGCAGCGCCTGCGCTTCCGTCGGCGGGATGCCCGTGACGCGCAGGATCAGGAACAGCATCACGGCCGGGCTCGCGAGCCCGACCCAACCCAGCGGCGCCGAGAGCGCGAGGAGCGCGTAGGCGCACCACAGCGTCCACTGGAAGAAGTAGTTGGGGTGGCGGGAGAACCGCCATAGCCCTACGCGGCACGTGCGGCCGCGGTTTTGAGCTTGGGCCCGAAAGCGCGCGAGCTGGCGGTCGGCGAGCCACTCGCCACCGAGCGCGACGACGCCGAGCGCGCCCGCGACGGCGTCGAGCGCGCCGATCGGCGCCGGGTTCGCGCACGCGATCAAGAACGGAACGGCGAGCACGGCATCGAGCAACGCCTGCGCCTGGAAGAACAAGAAGAAGTTGCGCGTAGCGCGGCTCCCCCAGCTCTCGCGCAGGGCGCGGTAGCGCCCGTCCTCGACCGGCTTCTTCGCGCGATCGAGGAGGAGGTGGAGCGCGAGCCGCGCCGTCGCGCCGCCCGCGAGCAGCCCGACGAGCGCGCGCCGCGCGGGCTCGCCCTC
This sequence comes from Planctomycetota bacterium, assembly GCA_016714045.1. GTDB lineage: Bacteria > Planctomycetota > UBA1135 > UBA1135 > JADJNY01. Next base: position 136,163 of record JADJNY010000015.1, read on the forward strand.
CGCCGCGACGGCGAAGAACACCGCGAGGAACGCGAGGCCCGCCGCCCACAGCACGTCGACCGAGGTCGCGTCGCGGGTGCGCAGCTGGCGCGCCCACAGCGCGGCGAAGGCGATGGCGAGGACGGCCCAGCCCGTCGCGAGCAGGCTCCACGGCACGCTGCTCATCGCGCGCGCTCTTGCCCGCGCCGAGACCGCGACCCGCGGGCCGCGATCTCCTTCGCGCGCGGCTCAGGCCGTGCGGCTCGTCCTCCGTTGCGCTGGAACACGGCGTCCTCTCAGTCCTGGCTCGACAGGAGGAACTCGTGCAGCGACGTGAAGTCCTTCATGCGGTGCACGCGCCCCGCGTACTGCGGGAACTCCGGCCACGAGCCCGAGCCGCCGAGGACCAGGTACGCCCCCGCCGAGTGGCACGCGGCGGCGAGGCGCTCCACGATCCCTTTCAGGACCTGCCCCTCGTTCGAGCGCGCCGACGCGGAAAGGCCGACGAGGCCGAGGCCGCCGTCCTGGAGGCGCGCGATGATCTCGTCCGTCGGCAGGCTGCGGCCACCCCACACGACGCCCCAACCCGCTTCGCGCAGGCAGAGCTCGGCGAGGTTCAGACCGAGCGTGTGCTCGTCGCCGTTCGCGACCGCGAGGAAGGCCTGTGGCGCCTGCTTCGAGATCGGGATCGACTCGGCGCAGGCCGCGAGGGCGCGCGCGAGGCGCTCGGACGCGCGGTGCTCGTCGAGGACAGAGACTTCGCCGCGCTGCCAGCGCTCGCCGAGCTCCCGCAGCACGCCGCCGATGTGGTCGGCGACGGCGTACCAGGAGCCCTGGCGCACTCGCTCGGAGAGCAGCTCGGCGTGCAGCTCCATGCTGCTCTCCGCGTCGAGGAGGAGCTGGACCCAGTCCGCCCCGTCGTGGAGCGGCTCGTTTCGGCGCAGCTCGCGGTGGAGGCGGGCGAAGTCGTCGACTTGCTCGCGGGTGAAACGCCGGTGCCGGCCCGGCGTCGTGACGCACTTGAGGAGCCCGGCCTGCGTCCAGCGCTTGATGCTGCTCGGGGCGACCCCGAGGAGGCGGGCGACTTCGGAGCTCGTGAGGTAGGTTTCCATGTCGTTTTGGTCCTTCTTGGTAGGACAATACGTCCGTCGCGGTCGTTTGGATGGCGACTTGGGGCCACAATTCGACCGCAGTGGTCGATTCTGGAATGTAAAACGACCGACTTCCGTCCAGCGGCCGTTTCGCGGCCGAAGCAACTTCCTGGCGCCCCGAGGCCTGCCCGAGGCCTGCCCGGCGCCGTCCCAAAGCCCTCCCGGAGACCTCTCGGCGCCCTCATGACGTGGGCGATGCCCGCAACCCGTCGACTCGGCACGGGGGGTCGTGAGCGGGGCAGCCCGACGCGACGGCCCGGAGCGCCGGCTGGATCAGCCCCTCGCACACTCCGCGTCCCGGCGCCCCCTCCCGCGCGCAACGCTGAAGCCACTCCGCCCCGACCGTGCTCCGCCAGGCGCGCCGTGCCGCGCTACTTCGCCGCGCGCCGTTTGGGGATGGCGACCGCACCACCCCGGCCCGGTTGGACGTCGAACTTCGGCCGGCGGACTTCGACGCGCGCCGCGGGGACGCCCGTGGTGACGAGCTCCTGCCGCAGCGCCTCGAGCCGCGCCGCAGCGATCTCGAGCGCCGCCGCACGCGTGCGGGCGTCGCGCCGCTTCTCCGCCCCGACGCGCAGCAGCTCGCCGAGCGCATCGAGCGCGTCCTCGACCCGCGCGAGCTCGCGCTCCAGCGCGCGCAGCCCGTCGCCCGCCGCGCGCGCGTCCGCTCCGCGGTCGACGGACCAGTGGACGCGCGCGGCCGCGCCGAGCTCGTGCTCGCGCCGAAGAAGCTCGGCCTTCTCCTGGCGCAGGCGCGCGACGTAGGCCTCGACCTCGGCGCGCGGCGGATTCGCAAGCGCTTCGGCGCGCGCGCGGTCCTCCTCGCCAAGCACGGCCTCGAGCACGACGACGAGCTCCGCCTCGGGCATGACGTCGCGCGCGAGTGCGTCGAGGCGCTCCTTCACCGCGGCTGGCACGGTCGCGTCGCCGGGCTCGAACTCGACGCGCACCGCGTCGCTGGACGGCGCTTCCGGCGCGAGGTCGAGGCCGAGGATCCCCCCCACGCCGCCGAGCACGCGCAGGGGCGAGCTCGCGACCGCGCGACCGATCACGGTGCCCGCGGCGCCCACGGCGGCGCTCGCGAGCTCGCCCGACTCGAGCCCCGCTTCGGTCGCGCGGAAGGAAACCGGGAGCTTGTGCGCACCCTCGGCGTCCTCGAGCAGGAAGAGCACCGTGTCGAGCGGCGCGGGCAGCGCGAGGTAGCGCGTGATCGGTCCGTCGGGCGCCTCGGAGAGCCGCAGCTCGCGGAACGTCGTCGCCGACTCGACCGCGACGCCGCGCTCGCCCTGGAAGCGCACGCGCAGCGCCTGATCGAGCACGCCGTCGCCGAGCTCGACGCCCGCGCCGCGCGCAAGACCCGCGAAGGGCCCGAGCTCGAGCGCGCCGACGTCGAGCGTGACCCAGCCGGACGGCTTCGGCGCGAGCGCGAGCCGGCCCCTGAGCGCGATCTCGTCGAAGAGCGGGCGCGGCTCGTACTCGGCGCGGTCCTCGCCGCCCGTGACCAGCTTGCCCGTCGCGCCGAGCACGCCGGCGAGCACCGAGGCGCTCTTCGTCCGCTTCTTCAAGTGCACGTCGCCCGCGGTGACGAAGGCGTGGAACGCGATTCCGAGCGGCTCCTCGAACGCGCGCGTCGTGAAACGCTTCACCTCGGCTTCGAGGCCGGTGAGCGGGAGCACGGTCGGCGGAGACGTCGTCGTGTCCGTGAGCACGACGTCGAGGCCGTTCACCGTGAGCGTGTCGATCGAGAACACGGGCTTGCGGGCGCGGGCGGCGCGAGCATCGGCGCTCGGCGCGCTCGAGGCCGTCGTCGCACTCGTCGTGCTCGTCGCACTCGTCGTGCTCGTCGCACTCGTCGCACTCGCCGCGCGCTCGGCCGGCGGCGCGTCCGTCGCCGCCGGCTCGGGCGCGCTCGAGGCCGTCGACGCGGCCTCCCGGCGCGGCAGGAACACGAACCCGAACGCGTGCAGCCCGTCCGGCCCGAGCTCGATGCGCGCGGTCGGCTTGACGATCTCGATGCTCCGCACGCGGACGTCGCCCGTGCGCGGGTCGACGCGGTCGATCGTCGCGTTCACGCTCTCGAGCCCCGCGAGCACGCGCCCCTCCGGCTCGTCGCGCAGCGCCAGCTCGTCGAGCGTCACGCGCGCGCCGAACCCGCGCCCGAGCTCGAACACCGCGGGCCCCGCACCCGGACGCGCCGGCGGCGGGACGAGCTCGACGCGCGCGTGCGCCGTCGCGACGCCGTCTTTCAGCCCGCTGCCGTCGAGCTCCGCGGCGAGCGCGGGCAGGAGCTTCGTCACGCCGTCGCCGTGCAGTCCGCGCAAGAGCGCGCGCACGTCGAGCATCGGCACGTCCGCGAACGGCGCGAGAGCCGCCTCGACCAAGATCGAGTCCACGAGCGGCGGCACGGCGCCCTCGAGCCGGAGCTTCATCGGCGCGAGCGTCTTGGGTTCGCGATCGAACAGCGTGATCGCGCCGTCGTTCGCGAGCGCGATCCGCGCCGCGAGCGACTCGCCGCCGGGCTCGAGCCCCCGCACGGTCGCCGCGAGACCGATGCCGAGCTCGCCGAGCGTGATGCGCGGAGGCGGGATCGAGACGCGCGCCGCGGGACGCGCGATTGCGTCGGCTTCGGGCCCGCTCGCTGCGGCGCCGGGTGCGCTCGCTGCGGCCGGTCGGCTCGCGGGCACCGCGCTCGAATCGGAGACGGGCGTCGCGCTCGCGACGACCTCCGACGTGCGTCCGGGAGAAGTCCCGGTCGACGTCTCGACGGCGTCCGCTCCCCGCTGCGGCGCGACGACGAACCCGAGCGCGTGCCACGCGCCGGACGCGTCGCGCTCGAGCCCGAGCGCGCCGCTCGCGATCGCGCGTTCGACGTCGAGCGACGCGAGCTCGCCCTCCGATGTGAACGCGAAGTCCGCATCGAGCGCCGCGCGTTCGAGCGCGAAGAGCGGTTCTCCGCTCGCGTCGCCGCGGTCGAGCCGCGCGCCCTCGAGCGCGAGGCCGAATGACCACGCCGCGGGACCCGCGCGCATCCAACTCGCGCCGAACTTCGCCTGCGCCGTCCCGCCCGCGAGCTCGCACGCGACGCCGGGCGGCAAGTAGCCCGCGAGTCGCGCGCCGTCGAGGCCGCTCGCCGCGACGTCGGCCGTGAGCGTGAACCGCTCGGGATCGAGCGTCGCCGTGCCGTCGAGGGCGAGGCGCCGTGCGAGTCCCGGCGCGTCGACGACGACGCTCCACCCCGTCGGACGCGCGCCGACGCCGACGTCGAGCGCGGGCGCGCGGACGTCGAGTGTGACGGCCTGCTCGAACGGCGTCGCGAGCGCCTCGTCGCGCCACGCGGCCTCGGCGCGGAGCGCGAGATTGCCGAGCCCGAGCTTCGGCCACGCGAGCGCGCGGGCGAGCGCGAGGCCCGGCGGCGTGCGTGAGAGGATCGGGCTCGGCGCCTGTTCCGTGGCGGCGAATCCCGACGTGCTCGTCGCGTTCGTCGCGTTCGTCGCGTTCGTCGTGGTCGTCGTGGTCGTCGTGGTCGTCGTGGTCGTAGCGCGAGCCGCGTCGGTCGCGCTCGCGACGCTCGGCGCGACCTCGACGCCGAACGCGCGCAGCGTGCCGTCCTTCGCGCGCGCTGCGCGCAGGTCCTTGACCGCGAGCTCCGCGCGCTCGCCGCGCCAGCCGTCCGCGCCGAGCGCGCCCGCGATCGCGACGTTCTCCAGCGTCGCGAGGCGCGCTTCGCCGTCCGCGATCCACGCGCTCGGCACGCGCGCGTCGAGCGCGAGCCCGCCGTCACCCGCGCGCGCCGCGAGGTCGAACGTCGCCGCCGCGCGACCTTCCGCGAGCACGGGCGTCACGCCGCTCCCCGCGCAGTACGGAGCGAGCACGCGCGCGTCGAAGAGACCCGCGGTGAGCTCGAGGTGCGCCGAAACGTCGAGCGGTCCGGGCTTCGTGCGCACGGTGCCCGCGAGGACGGCCTGCGAGAGGAGCGGCTGCGCCTGGAGCTCCGCGCGCAGCTTCGCGATGGTCTCCGGCGCGCCATCCGCGGCTCCACCGAGCACGAGCGGCTCGAGCGAGAGGCGCGCGACGACCTCGGGGAGCTCGACGCGCGGCGTGACGCTCTCGTCGACGAACGCGAGGCGCAGCTCGTCGAGCGCCACGGGCCCGAGCTCGATGCGCGGCAGCGCGGCGAGCGACGTGAACGGAGACGAGCTCGGGCTCGTCGAGCTCGCCGTCGCCGCCGTGTTCGCCGATGCACTTGCCGCCGCAGAGCTCGTTGCGGTCGTCGTCGATCGCTCCAGAGCGCCGGAGCTCGCTGCGTCGGTCGTCGATCGTTCCTGCGCGCCCGCGAGCGCCTCGGTCGCCATCGACGCGCCCTTCGTCCGCAGGCCGAAGGCGTGCAGACGACCCTCGGCGTCGCGCCGAAGCGCGGCGCGCAGGGAGCCGAGCTCGAGCCTCTCCACGCGGATCCGGCGTCCATCGTCGCTCGACGCGAAGCCGGAGAGCGTCGTCGTCTCGGCGCGGACGAGCTCGCGCCCGCCGTCCTCGAGTACGAAGCTCTCGAGGCCCGCCGTCACGCTCGACGCGCCGGCGGCGCCCTCGCCGAGGACGAGCACGGCCTCGGCCGACAACCGACCGTCGATGAACTCCGACTCGAGCCCCGCGCTCGCGAGGTACGGCGCAAGGCGCGCGAGCGTGATCTTCGCGCCTTGGAGCGTGCTCCGCACCTGGACGTCTCCGCCCGACGACGCGGTCCTCGTCGTTCCCGCGAGCTGATCGAGCACGCCCGGCGCACGCGCGCTCCAGTCGATCCAGAACTCGAGGAGCTGGGGCTTCGTTGCCTGCCCGCGCACGTCGCAGGAATCGAGCACGAGGGCGAGCTCCACCGGCGGCGAGACGGCCGCGTCGCGCCAACGCACGGCGAGCGCGCCGAGCGTCGTCTTGTCGAGCGACCAACTGCGCGTGTGCTCCCTCACGTAGTGCGCGTCGAACGGACTCGTCGGGGAGACGCCGCGGTCGGGGTTCGGCTTTCCATCCGAGAAGGAGGGCTCCGCGGCCGGCGCCGGTGCGCTCGCCTGCGCGTCGGAGGCTCGTTTCGCGGCGCCCGTCGACGACGTGCGCACGCCGAGGACGGCGAGCGCGCCGTCCGCGTGACGATCAACGAGGAGCTCGCCGTGCGCGACGTCCGCGCGAAGACCGACCTGCACCGCGTTCGACAGCGCGTCCGCGTCGAGCACGACACGCTCGAGCTTCGCGCGCGGCTCACCGTCGACGTCGAATGCGAACTCGCGCAGCGCGAAGTGCGTCTTCACGGCGCCGACGAGGAGTTCGGGCACGGCCACGTGCGAAGGCTCGTAGGTCCCCGCGGTGCCCGACCCCCGCGTCGACGGCACCTCCGCCGGCTCGCACGCGAGCTCGAACGCGAGCCGTGCGTCCGCGCGCGCGCCGTCGGGCTCGAGGCCGAGCGGCGCGAGCTCCGCGCGCAGCGCTTCGAGGCGCAGGTCGCTCACGCGCACGGAGCCCGACGCGTTCGCGAAGCCGCCGCCCGACGCGCCCTGCGCTTCGACGCGCAGCCCGCCGAGCAGATCGGGCGCGCGTAGCTCGACGTCGAGGCGCGCGGGCGTCGATCGCGAGCCCAGGTCGGAGAGACGCACGTCGCACTGCACGACGGCCTCGAACGGCGGCGTCACCGCGTCGTCGCGCACGCGCAGGACCGCGCGCTGCACGCGCAGGCGGTCGATCGACACGGGGACGCGAGCTCCATCGGCTCGAGCGCGCGCTGGAACGCCGCTTCGATCGCATCCTTGCGCTCTTCCGCGCTCGGCGCGGTCGCGGGGACGTCGAGCCCGAGGCGCGCGACCCAGTCGACGCGGCCTTGCGCGTTGCGCGCCGCGCGGACCTCGAGCCCGTCGACGTCGAGCCGCTGCACGCGCACGTCGCCCGCCACGAGCGCGAGGAGCGCGACATCGGCGTTCAGGTAGTCGAGTGTCACGACCGGCGCGCCCGTCTTCGCGTCCTCCGCATCGCGCTCGTAGAGCGCGAGCCCCTGCACGACGAGCCGTCCGCGCAGGAGCGAGAGAGTCGCGTGCTCGTACTCGCTCGTGAGCCCGATCGAGCGCGCGCCGCGCTCGACGATCCACGGGAACGCGAGCGCCAGCAGCCCGCGCGCGCCGACGACGGCGACGAGCGCGACGAGCGCGCGCCTCCTCCACCGCTTCGGCTTCGGCGCACTCACGCGCGACCTCCGCTCCGTCCGAGCGAGCACGCGGCGGACACGACGTTTGCTCCGCTCGCGCTCCACGACGTGCCGACCTGCGGCCCGAGGAGGCTCATCGCGGCCCCTCCGCGTTCGCACGTGGTTCCTCGGGCGCCAGACTCGCACCATCGCGGACTTCCTTCTCCTCCGCCGCGCGCTCGAGCGCCCGCGCGCGCTCCTCGCGCGACCCGAGCGGGTCGTAGCCCTCCGGCGCGACCCCGCGCGCCGCGAGCCAGTCGAACGCGCGCACGCGCGCCGCGGGATGCACGTCCTCGAGGTACGCGAGGTTCTCCTCGACGAAGCGCGCCTCGAGCTCGCGCGCGCTGCGCGACGTCGCGAGCAAGTCCTCGATCGCGCCGCTCGAGCGCGCGACCTCGCCCGCGCGCCGCAGCGCGAGCCCGCTGAGCTCCGCCGGCACCGCGCCGTCGCCACCGAGCTTCGCCTCGACGAAGACCCACGCGCCGCGCTCGAGGTGCCACCCCAGCGCCGTTTCGTCGCCCGCGAGCGCGTCGTTCGAGCCCGCGTCGCGCGTCAGCGCGTCGACGAGCTCCACGAGCGCCGCGTCGTCCGCGACGAGCGCGAGGTCGCCGCAGAAGCTCGCGCGCGTCGCCCCCGCGAGGAACACGAGCGCCGCGCGGCGGTTCGGCGCGAGCGCGAGCGACTCGAGCGCGTTGCGCCGTTCTTTCGCGCGCGCTTCGCGCTCCTCGACGCGCGCGGCGCGCTCGTCCGCCGAGCGCTCGGCCGCGCGCGCGCCCTCGAGGGCCGCGGCGACGAGCTGCGCGCGCTCCGGCGCGTCCGCGACGAGCTCGATGTCGACGACGAACGCGCCGCGCGGCCCGAGCGACGGCGGCGAGAACGGGTCCGGCAGGTGCAGTGTCGCGCGCGGGTGCGCCGCGTCGAGCGCGGCGTCGAGCAGCACCAGCTCGCTCCACGGCATGCGGCGCGGCGGTGCGCCTTCCGCGTCCTCGTCACGCACCTCGACGTCGGCTTCGAAGCGCACGGCGAGCTCGACCGGCGCGCCCACGACCGCCGCGCGCGCGAGCTCGATCCCCGTCGAGGGTCCGGCGCGTCCGCCGCCCGCCTCGAGCGCGACCTCCCGCGTCGCGCCGCCGAGCAGCGCACTCGTGAATTCGGCGCACACGCGCCGACGCGGCGCGCCCGCGCGCGCGAGAGCCGCGGCGAGCTCGTCCGGGTCGACGCGCCGCGCGGCCATCGCGAGGCGCGCCGTCGGCTGGAGCGGCGCGTCGCCGGCGCGCGAAGCGATCAGACGCGACGCACGATCGAGCGGCACGCCGAGGTCCAGCGCGCGCTCGAGGTAGAGCACGCGCACGCGCACGAGCTGCGCCCGGCTCGGCTCCGCATCGAGCGCCGCCGCCGCGCCCTTCGGCAGGATCCCGCGCAACGGCGCACCGGCGTAGTCGCGCGTCGCGAGCTCGAAGCGGGGCAACGCGATTCGATCGCGCTCCCGGGGAGCTTCCTGGCCGGGAAGCCCGGCCTCCTCCTGACCCTGGTGCGCGTCCGGCGCGCTCGTGCGGCACGCAGCGAGCGCGCCCGCGAGAGCGAGGGCGAGGGTGAGCGAGCGCGAACGGCGAGAGGTGGACATCGGCAGGTGTCGGCGGCACGGCGCCGCTCGCAGCGCATCGGAACGGTCCGCGGCTCCGCGGTCAAGCTCCGGCGCTCGGCCAGAATGGCGCGGAGCCGGCTGGATCGCTCCAGTCGGCTCCGCTCGGACACTGCGCTCCGCGAGCTCCGCGGACCGCGTTCAGTCGATCACCACGTGACCGCGACGCCGTTCGTGACGTTGAACGTCTCCGGCGGGCAGAAGAGGCCCGCGGCGTTGCGATAGTAGGTCTGGTAGTAGCGGACGTCGCCGCTCCCCGGCGTTACGCCGCCGCGCGCGGACAGCGTGATCGTGTCGGTCGAGTCGGGGAAGGCGCTCGCGCCCGCGACGTTGAAGCGTGTGCGGAGGCGGATCAGGTTGCCGCCCGCGCAACGGACGCCGTCGCCGAAGCTGACGTCGTCGAGCGCGTCGCCCTGCAGGTAGATGCACGACGACGTCGACGGCATCAGGCTGCCGAGCAGCACGACGTCGTCACCGAACGTCGAGCCCGACGAGCCCAGGTTCGCACCGCTCGCGTTGACCGAGTTCGCGCAGCCGTTGCCCGCGGTGCCGTTGTTGGCGCAGGGGCAGGGCGTCGTGTGGCTCGTGTCGATGCCGTCGCCGAAGCAGAAGGGCGTGCCCGCGACGGGGTTCGGGAGCTGCACGGTCATGATCGCGTTCGTGCTGCCCGTGAACGCGACGCGCAGACCGACGCGGCCGTCGTGGCCGAACGCGAGCGACGCTCCGTCCGAGTTGCCGTTCTGCACCGTGCCGAAGCCGCTGACCGTGCGGAAGACGGCGGGCGCGATCTCGACCTGGTCGCCGTTGAGCACGACCGGGATCAAGCCCTGGCCCGGGTTGTACGCCCACAGCGAGAGCCCGGTCGTCGTGCCGCCCGACAGCGTCGTGAAGAAGAGGATCTGTCCGCGGTCGTTGAAGTGCACGACGCTGCTGCTGAAGGAGCTCGCGATGCTCCCGCCCGTGCCCGGCATGGCCTGACCTTCGCGCACGACGAGCTGCAGGTTGCCCGGCGTACCGGTCCACAGCCCCGAGTCGTTCGCCGTCGTCACCGTGCCGCCGGAGAGCGTCGCCTGGAGGACGATCGCGCCCGTGTCGTTGACGAGGCTGTAGACGTTCGTGCTCGAGAGGGACCCCGGGAACGTCGCGAAGACGCCGTCCGTGCCCGGCGCAGGGTCGTTCTTGCGCGCGACCATCGCCAGCGTGCCGACGCCGCCCGCGTACACCGCGCGGTCGTCCACGCCCGGACTGACGAGCCCGCCGCGGAGCTCGGTCGCGAAGAGCGTCTTGCCCGACCGCGTCCACGAGTTCACCGCGATGCCCGGCGCCCACGCGTCGCCCGTGATCGCGTTGAACGTGCCGCCGCCGGTACCCGGCGCGACGTCGCCCTCGCGCACGAGGACGGCGCTCCCCGCGCCGGGCGTGTGGACCATCAGCGCGCGGTCGTTCGCGACCGTCGCGGCCGGCGCGCCCTGCGTCGTCGAGAACGTCACGTCGTAGAGGAGCTCGCCCGCGTCGTTCATCTCCATCAGCGCCGACAGCGTCGTGAACGTGTCGATCGCGACCGCGCCGCCCGCGCCCGAGACGGGATCGGACTTGCGCGCGACGAGCTCCAGCGCGCCGGGGAGGCCGGCCCAGAGGCCGACCTGGTTGTTCGTGCCCGACGTCGTGTTCACCGGCGGGATGCCCGTGCCGTTCGTCAGCGCGCCCTGGAAGTAGATGCGACCCTGGCGGTTGATGCCGGTCGTCACGAGGCTCGGCGAGCTGAACGCCTGCGTGTACGTCGCGCCGCCGGTGCCGGGAGCGACGTCGTTGCGCTGCACGAGCAGCGTCTGGCCCACGAAGGGTCCGCCGAAGAGGCCGGAGTCGTTGGGTCCCGTGATCGTGACGTTGTTGTCCCACACGGTCGAGCCCCAGAACGCGCGGCCGTCGGGGCTGAGGCGCACGGTCGAGCTCAGCGCGGTGCTGATGCCCGAGCCGGTGCGGAGCAGGACGCCCGGCGTCATGCCGGGAGCCTGCGCTCCGCCGCGCACGAGCATCTTCAGCGTCGCGCGCGACGAACCGTAGAAGTACGCGCGCTCGTCGATCGGCGTCACGGTGCCGCCGACGTCGGTCATGCGGCCGAGGAAGAGCACGCTGCCCGTTTCGTCGAGGACGCAGTTGTTCCCGAGCGCGCTCGAACCGCCGAAGGTGAAGCCGGACATCGGGAGGCCCGCGTTGTCGGGCACGGCGTCGCCGTCGGTCGCGACGATCACGCCTTGAGTGGCGACGAGACCTTGCGCGGAGGCGGGAAGCGCGAGGCAGGCGAGCGCGAGGAGGCCTGCGGTGGTGTGGGTGGTCGGGTGGGGCATGAGGGTGGTCTTGGGGTCGGGTGGGGTGGCGCGCGTTCGGTGGAGTGGGGCGATGCGCGGAGGAGCGGACGCGAGGTGGATGCTCACCGCGATCGGTCGATGGGACCATTGCCTCTTGGTGCCGAGGGAGGGTGCCCGAAGGGGCAAGGGCGGTGGGGTCGGTCGGGACGCAATGGCCAGGTGGGACGAGTAAGGGCGGAGGGACGCAACGGAGCACATTCGGATGCTTCGCATTCCGGACTCCGCGTTGTCTCGGGCCGGAGGACCGGCCCGAGACAACGCGGAGTTTTTCTTGCTCTCAGCATCGAGCGGGGGCGACTCGATGAAACGACCGTGCAGTGGGGGCACGGTCGGCGGGCGTGGATCGGCGATGCGCGGCTACGTCAGCAGCTTCTCGAGGTCCTCGCGCGTCAGGTCGCGCAGGACGGCGTTGTCCTCGGACAGGATCGCGTCGGCGAGGTGGCGTTTCTTCGACTGCAGCTCGAGCACGCGCTCCTCGACCGTGCCGCGCGCGATCAGGCGGTAGGCCATCACGTTGCGCGTCTGGCCGATGCGATGCGCGCGGTCGATCGCCTGCGTCTCGCTCGCGGGGTTCCACCACGGGTCGAGCAGGAACACGTAGTCGGCGGCCGTCAGGTTGAGGCCGAACCCGCCGGCCTTCAGGCTGATCAGGAACAGCTTGCACTTCGGGTCGTTCTGGAAGCGCTCGACCTGCGCCTGGCGGTCGCGCGTCGACCCGTCGAGGTACGCGTACTCCCAGCCCGCCGCGTCGAGGCGCGGGCGCAGGATCGAGAGGAAGCTCGTGAACTGCGAGAACACGAGCGCCTTGTGATCGCTCTCGACGATCTCCTCGAGCAGCGGCTGGAGCACCTCGAGCTTCGCGCCCTCTTCCGCCTTGCGCGCGGCGTCGAGCAGGCCCGGGTGGCACGCGGCCTGGCGCAGTCGGAGCAGCGCCTCGAGGACATGCAGCTTCTGCGCGCCCTCGATCTCGCCGCCGCCCGCGAGCAGCGTCGCACGGAAGTGCGCGGCGAGCGCGTCGTACTCCGCGCGCTCCGTGTCGTCGAGCTCGCACCAGATGACCTGCTCGCTCTTCTCGGGCAGGTCGCGCAGCACCTGCTCCTTCGTGCGGCGCAGGAAGAACGGCTTGAGCGCGCGCGCGAGCGTCTTCCGGCGCTCGTCGTCGATCGTGAGGTCCGCGCGGCCCGTGAACAGCGTGCGGAAGATGCTCGAACGGCCGAGCATGCCCGGGTTCAGGAACTCGAACAGCGACCACAGCTCGCCGAGGTGGTTCTCGACCGGCGTGCCGGTGAGAACGAGCCGGTGGTCCGCGCGCAGGAGCCGCGCGGCCTTCGCGACCTGGCTCTGCGGGTTCTTGATCGCCTGCGCTTCGTCGAGGATCACGTAGTCGAACTCGACGTCCTTGAAGAACGCCGCGTCCTGGCGGAGCGTGCCGTACGTCGTCACGACGAGGTCCTGCTCGGGCACCTTCTTCGCGAGCTTCGTGCGGTCGACGCCGCTGTAGTCGAGCGAGCGCAGTCCGGGCGTGAAGCGCTCCGCTTCCGCGCGCCAGTTGAACGTGAGCGACTTCGGCGCGACGACGAGCGTCGGCTTCTTCCCCTTGCGCTCCTTCAAGCGCTCCTGGAGCAGCGCGAGCACCTGCACCGTCTTGCCGAGACCCATGTCGTCGGCGAGGCAGCCGCCGAAGCCGAGGTCGCGCAGGAACTGGAACCAGCCGAGACCTTCGCGCTGGTACGGGCGGAGCTCGCCGCGGAACCCCTTGGGCTCCTCGCGCGCTTCGACGCCGCGGAACGAGTCGAGCTTCTCGCGCCAGCGCTGGAACCCCGCGTCGACGTCGACGTCGCCGCGTTCGGCGAGCAGCGCGTCGAGCAGCCAGCCCTGGCTTTGTTTGAAGCGCACGCGGTCGCCCTTCACGTCGCCGGAGACCTCGAGCATGCTCCAGCGCGAGAGCCAGTCCTCGGGCAGGATGCCGACGGAGCCGTCCCCGAGCGACACGGTGTTCGCGCCGCGCTTCGCGGCCGCGAGCAAAGCGGGCATCGACGCGACCTGTCCGTCGAAGTCGATGCCGCCCTCGAGGTCGAACCAGTCGATGCCGCTCTTGATCGAGAGCTTGACCGTGCCCGCGCGGCGGTAGCGCTTCCCTTGCGCGTCGACGCCCCACCCGCGCGCGAGCAGCGTGCTCACCACGACGGGGAGGTCGCGCGGATCGATCCAACCGTCGCGCCCGCCGACGCGCTCGCGCTCGGGGTTGCCGCCGCACGCGAGGAATTCGGCCAGCCGCGCGCCCTCGGCCGCGAAGTCGCGCCGCAGCAGCTTCGGTCGCGCGCCTCCGCCCTTGTCGGCCGCCGCGAACTTCTTGATCAGGCCGCGCGCGTCCCCGCAGTCGATGACGACGCCGTCGTAGTCGAACGCGATGGAGCAGTCGAGCTCGTCCTCGCTCCCCATCCGCGGTGCGTGGACGCGCAGGTTCGGACGCGGCGCGACGCCGTCCTGGATCTCCGCTTCCGGCGCGGGCGCCGACGCGTCGGCGACGTCGATGCGCGCCACGCCGGGCGCTTCGAGCAGGCTCGCCTCGAGCTCCGCGCGCGCTTCGACGGGCGCGCGGATCGGCCCCTTGGAACGCAGCTCGAGCACGAGGTCGAGCGCGCCCCGTGCGTCGAAGCGTCCGACCGCGCCGCGCGCGAAGATCCAGCCGTCGGCGAAGAGCATCGCCGGCTCGTCGAGCCCGAGCCGCTCGTGGCCGCGCACCAGCGCGCCCTCGAGGCGCACCTCGCCGAGGTCGCCTTCCTTCTCGAGTGCGAACGCGGGCGTCCACGGCTCGCCATCGTCGAGCGTGAGCGGCTCCGTCTCTTCGCGCGACGTGCTCTCGAGGAACAAACGACCGCTCGCCGCGAGCCGGGGCAGGAGCACTTCGCGCTGCGGGGCGTTCAGGTCGATGTCGCGCACGCCGACGGCGGGGCGGAGCGGGTCCGAGAGCTCGTCCGCGCGCAGCGTGCCGAGCACGAGCCGGTCGAGCGGGTCCTCGAGCTTGTCGAGCTCCGCGCGCGTGACGTCGAACGGACGACGCACGCCCCACGCGCCGCTCTTCAGCTTCGTCTGCCCGAAGAGCTGGAGGCAGAGGTCGCCGCGCGCGTCGCTCGCGCGGATCGGCGACGTAGACGATGCGCCGCGCGCCGCTCTGCACGTTCGTCCAGGGGTCGCGGTGCGACTCCGCGACCAGGCGATGCAGGTCGCTGATGCGCCGGCGCCACTCCTCGTCGCGCACACGCGCCGCGCGGCGCGCGTCGCGCTCGTGGTCTCGGCCGTGGGCGCCTCCGCGCCAGGAGTCCCCGACTCCGCGGCGCGAGCGGCCTCGTCCGCCGCGAGGACGACGGCCCACAGGTGCTCGCAGGCCTGCGTGTCCTTGAACTCGTCGCACGTGCAGGCCGCGGTGAGGCTGGCTCCGCCCTCCTCCCAGCGCGCCGCGACGTCGTTCACGGCGTCGTCGTCCTCGGGATCGGAACCGCGGACTTCGGCGAGGACGAACGCCGGATCGCGCTCGGCGAGGACGACGCGGCCGGCGTCGAACGCCTCGCGGCCCAGGCGGCGTTGCTCGGCGTCGAAACGATGGACCAGGAGATCGGTGAGGCGGACGGACATGCGGGGGGTGCGTTCACCCCGCGGCACGGCCGTGCGCGCGGCATCCGGCCGCTCGCCCGGATCCGGTCGGGAGAACCCGGGGAGGATAGCGCGCGCGACGGGCCGGAACAGCTCGCTCCGGAGCTCGTTTTCCGAATCACGCGGCCCGCGCGGACTTCGAGTAGGTTCAGCGCATGGCGAAGAACGCCGGGCGACACCTCCGCGACACCGCGGTCGACGGAGAGGCCGGCGGAGACCTCCGCTGCATCGCGATCGACTGGAGCGGCGCTCGGACGCGCGAGCGGGACAAGCTCTGGCTCGCCGAAGCGAGCGCCGGCCGGGTCGTGCGGCTCGAAGGCGGGACGCGGACGCGCGCCGAGCTCGTCCGGCACGTCGTCGAGCTCGCGGAGCGGGAGCCGCGGCTCGTGGTCGGGCTCGACTTCGCGTTCTCCTTCCCCGCGTGGTTCCTCGCCGAACGCGGGTGCCGCTCCGCGCGCGAGCTGTGGGCGCGCGTCGCGGAAGAAGGCGAGCGCTGGCTCGCGACGTGCCCGCATCCGTTCTGGGGACGGCCGGGACGGCGCAAACCCGCGCTCCCCGCCCATCACAGGAAGACGGAGAGCGACACGCCGCCCGTGAAGGGCGTCGGACCGAAGTCGGTCTTCCAGATCGGCGGCGCGGGCGCGGTCGGCACGGGCTCGGTGCGCGGGATGCCGTTCCTCGTCGAGCTCGCGTCCGCGGGCTTCGCCATCTGGCCGTTCGACGCCGCGCGCTTCCCGTGCGCGGTCGAGATCTACCCGCGCGAGCTCACCGGCCCCGTCCAGAAGTCGCGCTCCGTCGGACGGCGCGCGTGGCTCGCGAATCGCGCGGACGACCAGGATGCGGAGCTCGTCCGCCGCGCCGCGACGTCGGAGGACGCGTTCGACGCGTTCGCGTCCGCGCTCGCGATGAGCCGCCACGCGAGCGAGCTCACGCGCCTCGCACCCGCGCGCGACGCGCAGGAACGGCTCGAGGGTCGCATCTGGCGCCCCGTTCGCGATCCGTTCGGCGCGGAGCCGTGCCCCGACTGAATTCCTCGCGACCTCCGCACCGGCGGCCCGAGGTCGAGCGACGAGCTCCCGACCAGGTTCATCGCACGCGAGTGCTCCTCAGGAGGTCATGGATGCGCAACGGATGGGAGGCGACGCCGGAATGCGCGGGCCGCGCGAACCGACGGGCTGGTCGAGCCTCACGCCTTCTCGATCGCGACCTCGACCGGCTCGAGCTTCGGGAGCTTCGCGAGCGCCGCGGGCGCGAGCGACACGAGGAACCCGCGCTTGCCGCCGTTGATCCAGATGCGCGGCAGCTCGAGGATCGTTCGCTCGACGTACACCGGGAGCTCCGTGCGCGTTCCGAACGGACTCGTGCCGCCGACCTGGTAGCCGGTCCACTTCTCCGCCGTCTCGGGCTTGCACGGCGTGATCGCCTTCACGCCGAGGTGCCGCGCGAGGTTCTTCGCCGAGACCTGCCGATCGCCGTGCATGAGCACGACGAGCGGCTTCTTCGCCTCCGTCTCGAACACGAGCGTCTTGACGACGGCGTGCTCGTCGACGCCGAGCTCCTCCGACGAGCGCGACGTGCCGCCCTTCTCGACGTAGTCGTAGAGGTGCGGCTCGTACTCGATCCCTTGCGCGCGCAGGAAGCGGATCGCAGGCGTGACGGGCGGGTCCTTGGCGGCCATGGCGGCGCGGCATCGTGCGCACGGAGCAACGGCTCGGCAAGCGCACGAGCCGCGCGCCACGCGTGTCGAGGGCGCGCTCGAGTTCGGCGCAGCGCCGACGTCCCGTCGCCGAGGCCGTGCAGCGCGTCCGCCGCCCGAAGGCCCCGCTCCTCCCGGCCGATCGCAGGACGTCGAGATCGCGCTCCGAGCCGACGCGGCGCCAGACCCGCCTCCGTCGCTCGGTGTGCCCCTGGAAACGACACGGGGCACAAACGTCCCGCCTGGGGTCGACGGTCCGTCTCTTCACTTCCAATGCCCCGGTCCGGGCACTGGTTCGCGACCCCAGGCAGGACGGGTGTGCCTCGTGGTGGCGCCGAAGCGCCGTCGGGCTGAGCGCCTCCTGCCGAGCGCGCTCCGTGCCCCCTAGATATCGAAAGTCTGCGCAGTTAACGGAAGCTGCCGAGCCCCCGATCCCAGACGACCCCCGCTCTCCCGACGAGCACACGTAGGGATCACGCGTCTTTCAAAGCTCACGCACGCTTCAACTCTCGCCCCCCCACGCTCGATGCTGAGAGCCCCTGGAACTCCGCGTTGGCTCGGGCCGGTCCTCCGGCCCGAGCCAACGCGGAGTCCGGAATGCGAAGCATCCGAATGTGTTCCGTTGCGCCCCTTTGCCCTTGGTTTCCCATCTGGCAATTGCGTCCCCCCCGTCCCCCCGTCACCTCGTCACGACCGGCGCGGTCACCCACCCCGTCCACGCCTCGTCGAAGGTCACGGGGTTCCAGTCCCACAGGTCCTTCAGCAACTTGCGCTGCAGGTCGGGCAGGTCGCGTCCCGTCGGGATCCCCTGCGCGTCGAGCTGCCCCTTCACACCGCCGAGGAACTGCGCCGTCTTCTCCGGATGCGCGTCGAGGAGGAAGCGCACCATCGACCACGCGGTGAGCTTCGACTCCTCGTCGAGCTCGCTGACCTCCTTCATCGGCAGGAGCTGCGCGAGTCGCTTCTGCTTCCCCGCCGCGACGAGCTTCTTCACCGCCGCGTTCCAGTCGCGCGGGCCGCGCACGTCGCTCTTGCCGCCCTCCTCGCCCTCGTTCGTCGTCGACGTGGGCTCGATCTCCTTCTCCATGCAGAGCGCGAGCCCTTCGGTCAGCCACAAGGGCGGGTCGTAGCTGAAGTGCTTGTACGCGTCGAAGAAGAGGTGCGAGAGGTTGTGGACGACGTGCGGGAAGAGCAGCTTGTCCTTCTTGAGGTCGGGATCCTCCGCGGGAACGGACGCGATCATCTTGTGCTCGTCCTTCAGGTGCCAGCGCAACGCATCCGTCGGCGCCGTACCCGCGAAGTCGACGACGAACAAGCGATGGTTCGCGCGCGTCGAGTGGATCACGACCTCGAACTTGTCCTTCTCGCCGAGGAAGCGCCCGTTGCCCATGTAGGGCCCGGTCGCTTGGCGTGACTCGGGGAAGTCCGCATCGGTGACGGCGAGCAGCTTCTGGAAGCGCGCGTAGAACTCCTCGCCCTTCATCGCGAACAGGTGCAAGCGCAGGAACGGGTCGAGCTTCTTCAGCTCGTCGGGCACGGTCGGCAGCACCTGCTTCAAGCGCGCGAGCTCCGCCATCACACGCTTCTTGTCCTCGAGCTCGACGTTGCACGGCCCGAGCGACGACGCCCAGCGCAGGTGCGCGGTCTCGAGGAAGACCCACTGCGCGGCGGGCAGCTTCGCGACGATCTCCTCGCTGCCCTTCGGCCCGATCGGCATCGGCCCGTGCGAGACGATCCCCGCGTTCTTCATCAGCTCGGGGTCGTTCTTGCACCAGGGGCAGACGTCGCTCTTCGCTTTCTGCGCGGCGTCGAGCGGAAGGACGAGCGCGAACACGGCGGCGACGAGCGAGAACCCGGCACGTGCGATCGAAGCGCGGAGCGCGAAGCAGCCCATGCTCCGAATGTACGCCCGTGCCCGAGCGGGACGCCACCCTCCGATGCGGCGGGACGGTTCCGCTGGCGCCTTCACGCCGGCCCGGACTTCCGATCCGTCGCCTTGCGCGCGCACGAGCGGCCGAGGATCCTGAAAGGAGGTCGAATGCGGCCCGCTTCCGCCGCGTAATCCGCTCGCGTCCCCCCCCATGCCGGACTCCGTCCACTGCTCGCACTGCGCCGCGCCGTTCCGCGAGGCCGACCTCCGTTTCTGCTCGTACTGCGGAACGGAGCGGCCGACGCCCGCGTCGCCGGTCGTGCTCCCTCCGCCCGTCGTGGTCGCGCCGAGCACGGCCGACCGCTTCGCCGCCGCCGAACGGCATCCGAGCGTGCCGGAGCTGTTGACGCGCGCGCCTTCGACGACGAAGCACACGCTGAACGGAGCCTGCGGCGTCGTGTTCCTGGCCGTGTTCTGCGTGATCGCGTTCGCGATGGCCGCGGCGTTCCTCGGCGGCGGAGCGTTCGGCGCGCGCACCTTGCGCTCGAACCTCTTCGGCGTGGGTGGCGGGCTCTTGGCGCTCGTCCCGCTCGCGATCGCCGGCGTCGCTCTCGCGGGCTTCATCGTCCACTCGCGACGGCTGTCGCGGTTCCAGCGGGCGGAGCTCGTCCGCACGCTCGCGCTCGTCGTCGACGAGCGCGTCGCCGTGAGCGGCGGGAAGCACGCGAGCACGACGTACTTCGCGACCCTCGAGGGCAAGGACCGCCAGCGCCGCGAACACCGCGTCGACGCGCAGCTCGCCGGCCGGATCGCGCCGAACGACCTGGGCATGGCGTACGTGAAGGACGACGTGCTGCTCGACTTCCAGCGGATCGACGTGTGAGCGCACACGAGGATCGCGAGCGCGACTTCGCGGGCGGCGACGCGCGCCGCGACGAACCGGGCGCGAAGCCGCGCTTCACTCGCACGTTCGCGGTCTTCCTCGTGCTCTGGCTCGGCATGTTGGTGCTCGCGTTCATCCTCTTCGGGTTCCTCCTCAGCCTGTTCGGCTGATCCGCACACGTGAACGACTCCCCTCGCCCTTGCTCGAACTGCGGCGCTCCGCTCGACGAGCGCTCGCGCAACTTCTGCGAGCACTGCGGCGCGGCGCTCGCCGCAGCTCCGAGCGCGCCGCCTCCGCTCCCCGTGCCGCCTGGATCGCACGCGAGCGGGCCGCCTCCGCTGCCGGGCGTGCCGTCGCCGGCCGCGCGGCCGTTCGCGCCGTCGCCGACGCCGCGACCGCCCGAGCCGCCGTCCGCCGCGCGACCGCCGCAACCACCGCCCGCTTCCAAGCCGCGCGTCGTGCACGTGCCCGAGGTCGAGCCTCCGCCCGCGCCGCGCGTCGACGCACCCGAGACGGGACAGTTCTCCGATTCGCCCGGCGCCGCGCTCAAGGCACTGCTCGTCAGCAGCGCGGTGTTCCTGATCCCGTGCTGCGGGATCGGGATCGCGCTGCTCGTCCTCGTCTACTGGTGGTCGTCGGCGCGCTCGACGCCGCGCTGACCGCTCACTTCGCCGGCTTGTGCTTCTTCGCCATGCGCGCGAGCTCGCGCGCGGCGATCGCGGGATACGGCTCGGGTTCGTAGCTGTACGCGAGCGCCACGACGACGTCCTCCTCGGGCCAGCGCAGGTAGTACGTCACGACCTTGCCCGTGTGGCCCGAGTGCGCGTACTCGAGCTCGCCCGCGGCCTTCGAGACCTCCCAACCGAGCGCGTAGTCGTGCTTGCCGACCGTGTAGTACTCGGCCTTCTGCGCCTTGCCGAGCACCTTGTCGCCCGCGAGCGCTTGGTGCCAGCGCAGCATGTCGCGCACGCTCGCGACGACGCCGCCCGCGCCTTTGTAGCCCCACGTGAGCTGCGGCCCGTAGGCGAACTGCACGCCGGTCCCGCGCGCGTCGCGCGGCACGCGTTCGAGCTCCAACTTCGGATCGCCGATGAGCCGCGCCTCCATGCCGGCGGGCGCGAAGAGCTGCTCGACGCAGTACTTCTCGAGCGTCGTCCCCGACACCTTCTCGACGATCGCGCCGAGCAGGAAGTACGCGATGTTGTTGTAGGCCCACGTCTCGCCCGGCTTGGTGACGACCGGGAGGTTCAGGATCATCTCGATCGTCGCCTCGCGATCCGTGAGCTTCGTGTTGTCGAGTCCGCCGTCGTTCTTGATGCCGGACGTGTGGTTCAGGAGCATCCGCAGCGGGATGTCCGCCTTGTCCTTCGGGCACTTCGGGAAGAGCTTCTTCAGCGGGTCCGCGATCGAGAGCTTCTTCTGCATCTCGAGCTTCAGGATCGCCGCGGCGGTGAACTGCTTCGTGACCGAGCACCAGTCGTAGAGCGCGTTCGCTGGCATCGGCGTCTTCTTGTCGGCGTCCATCACGCCGTAGCCCTTCTCGAGCAGGACGTCGCCGCCCTTCGCGACGAGCACGACGCCGCAGAAGCCGCCGGGGAAGTTCTTCTCGGAGCTCATGAACTCGTCCAGCTCCTTCCCGAGCTCGCCGAGCACGATCGCGCCGTTCGCGCTCTCGCCCTTCTTCGACTTGTCGGGCCTTCTCTGCGCGAATGCGTTCAGCGCGAGCGCGGGGAGAAGCGCAAGCAGGAAGAACACGAAGCGCGAACTCGAACTCGAGAGCATCTGTCTCCACGAACAGTCTGCAGTGCGTGTGGCCCGGCGCACCAGTCCCGAGCGGGGAGGCAGGCCACAGGGCACTTTGACTGGGGCTGCAGCGAAAGTGAGCGAGCCCCGCTCTTGCGCGCGCTGCGCGCAAAAAGCGGGGCTCACGTATCGAGGCGGACGAGCAAGTTCGAGCTCCGGACCGCCATCGCAATAGATGCGGCTCAGAAGCCGGGTCTGCGTCGGGTGGTGTGACAGGGCTGGCGATCGGCACCTTCGGCCCCATTGGGACCGGTGGCTCCAGCAGGGGTCCCAGGCCCGCCCCCTCCTCCAGCACCCAGACTGCCGCCTGGTACCCCGGCGCCCCCGTCTCCACCGGCTCCACCATCCCCACCAGGGCCGGTTTCGCAGGCGCCCCCCGGACCGCCTGGACCACCAGGGCCACCAGGACCGCAGTTGCTCCAGCCTCCGTCGCCGCCGGGACCACCTGGACCGCAGGATCCGCCGGGCCCACCCGTACCACCCAGACCTCCCGGCCCTGAGTGGCTGTTGCCCCCCTGTCCGCCAACTCCTCCACAGCCGTTCGGCCCACCCTGTCCGCCGTTTCCGCCCGGTCCCCCCGTGCCGGTTTGGCTATAGCCACCCGGTCCACCCGGTCCACCGATCCCGTTCTGGCCCGTCGCAGGTCCGCCGTCACCGCCAGCACCACCAGTGCCGGTGGTCGCCTCGCCCCCGGCCCCCCCCCCGCCACCGTTGGATTCGCCAGAGCCGCCATCGCCGCCTGGCCCGCCGGTTCCGCTGGTCACCGCGCCACCGACTCCGCCTCTTCCTCCCTCCCCATTCTGGCTCGTCCCGCCGTCGCCTCCCTTGCCGCCGGTGCCCGTCGTGCCGCTCCCGCCGGGACCGCCTTCACCGCCGGTTCCGTTGCTGCTGTTGCCCCCTCGACCGCCTTCCCCACCCGTACCGTCCTCGTTGGCCTGACCTCCTTGACCGCCCAGTCCGCCATTCCCGTTGACACTGTCGCCACCCGGTCCTCCCTTTCCACCGGTACCGTCGGCGGTCTCCCCACCGTCACCGCCCACTCCACCCTCGCCATTGGTCGAGTTGCCTCCCGGGCCTCCATCGCCCGCTGTTCCATTGACGCTGTGGCCGCCGTTCCCCCCCGTCCCGCCCACGCCGTCTGTGCTATCGCCGCCGCTTCCTCCGGGCCCACCTGGATATCCACCATCGCCCCCCGTTCCCCCCATGTCGGCCCCATAGCCACCTGGACCACCGGGACCGCCAGGACCGAACTCGCCTCCTCCTCCGCCCTCGCCGCCAGGACCACCCTGCCCGTCAGCAGAGTCTCCACCCGGCCCGCCCTGGCCGCCCTGCCCGTTCGGACCGGTGCACGCTCCTCCATCCCCGCCTTCTCCACCACTAGCCCCCGGCGCGGTCGTGTCTCCGCCCTCTCCCCCGGGACCACCCTGAACGAAGCCGGCCCCACCCTGACCCCCGGCACCGGGGTAGTCACCGTCCCCTCCGTTACCTCCAGCACCGCCGATACCGCCATCGGGTCCTGACGCACCGCCGACGCCTCCGTCTCCGCCCTGGCTACCCGTGTCGGCATCCTGTCCATCTCCACCGCGGCCACCGCTGCCGAATCCGGATCCCGGACCGCCTGCACCGCCAAAGCCGCCATCGAGTCCGCCATGGCCGCCGTTGCCCCCGTTTCCGTAGGGTCCAGAGCCAGCTCCGCCTGCCCCACCGGATCCCGCGTCGTGGCCGTTCCCACCGTTCCCACCCTGCCCAGGATTCGGATTGCTTGGCCACGAGCCCGGCATGCCGGATGATCCGTTTGGGGCCTGCGGGTTAGCGGGATTCTCACCGCTGCATCCCCAACAAGGATCGACCATCGCGAGCGGCCCCGAAGTGAGCTGGGGCGCAATCGATGCCAGCGCACCGACTCCAGGGACGAGCACCATTCTCACGCCCCAGCGCAGGCCTCGGCCCTGATTCGTGAAACGTGCGACGAGCTGCGTGGCCTCGTCGACTGCGATCAGGTCCTGTTGACCATCATGATTGAGGTCACCACCCGAGATCTGGCCCAGAACCGGAGATCCCGGAGGGAGGATGAGATGCTCCGCCCACAAACCCACCTGATTCGAGTTCTCGAACCAGAGGAGCGAACCGTCCGTGTAGCTCGCCACGACGTCGTGATCGCCATCCCCGTCGAGGTCGATGGCGTGGAGATCGTGCCCACCCGCCCGGGTATCCGAGATGATGTGCTCGACGAACATCGTGCGGTTGAGATCGGCGGGCGAATACCAAGCCGTCGAGGTCGGGGAGAACATGCCTGTCCCAAGGATGTCCAGTCGCTGATCCCGATCGACATCTCGATACCGATGTACGACGCCGGGCACAGCCCTCGCAGTGAAGAGTTCCGTGCTGGTCACCAACCTCTGCGCATCCGCCATTGACGTGGGTGCGAAAGCGAAGAGCAAGACGGAGACGGGTAGGAAGCAGCGCATCTAGAACCACCTTGTCCTTGTAGAAGACCTGAGTGCCACAGCCATGCCCGGACGGCGTGGCCCTCCCTGTGTGGATCGAGGGCACCTCGCCGGCTTGAGTACCTGCTCTTTTTCGGACGCGAGCGAGCGCAAGGGCAGTCAACTACGAATCGGCGGCCAGAGAAGACACGGGGAGACCGGCAAGACACTCCTGAAACGCCGGACTGAAGGCCATGAACGCCCCCGGCAAGCCACGCCACTTCCGCTCACCGACCGGGCTGTGATGCATGCAAGTCGTGGGCTGCAATCAGGGAGTCAGGTGTGCCCTCGCATCTGCGCATGTGCTCGAGCAACCGCAAGTGGCTCGGCTCGTGAACGCGAGCCACACGAGCCCGAACCCGACGGCCAGCGCAGTCAAGATGAAGCACCTCGCGGTGGCCGAACCCGTCCGTTCCGCTTGGAACTCAGACGGTCGCGCAGCACAGGGAGCACGGGCTGGAGAACCGATCGGCGATGCGGCGAACACGCGCCGGCCCAAGCTGATGACCAAGTGCTCGGGCTCCGCACTCCAAGAACACCGGCGGGCCCCCGGTTTCGAACCCGAGAGCCCGCGACAGGTCGCGCCGAAACCGCGCGCTACTTGTACTCGACGTGCTCGCCGCCCGCGTCGCTCGAGATCGCCTTCAGCAGGTCGAGCTGCTCCCCGACCGCGATCGTGTGGATCTTGATGTGGCGCGTCGCGTTCCACTTCGCCACGTCCGCGCGGATCGTCGCGGGGTCGGTCTGCTCGCCGTACGTCGGCTGGCCGTCGGAGAGGATGTAGATCGTGTCGCAGTCGGCGTCCTGGAACGCCTGCTTGACCGCGTCGTACAGGTTCGTGCCGCCTGCCGCCTCGCGCGACATCACGTAGGCCTTCCCGTCCTCGCGCGTCTTCTTGCCCATCTTGGCCATGCCCGAGTTGAGCCAGCTGAACACGCTCTCGTTGAACACGATCACGTTGAACAAGGCCTCGGGCTCGAGCTTGTCGATGCACGCCGCGAGCTCGCGCTTCACGACGTCCATGCGCGTCGTCGTGCCGCCGCCGACGTCGGTGTCGTTCTTGAGGATGCCGCGTGCGAGCTCCTTCATCGAGCCCGAGATGTCCACGATGAAGATGATCCGCCGCGACGTGACCGGGATGCCGAGGAACTCCACCGACGTCTCGCCGAAGTGCGTCTTCTTCTTCGCGGGTCCCTCCGTCGACGGACGCTCGGCCGTCGCGGCGAGCTCGAAGTCCGCGCCCTTGTTGCGCCACCACTCCTCCCAGCGCGGCACGTCCGCGCCGAGCGGCGTCCCCGTCATGCGCTCGAGCGCGGCCGCGAACTCCTCGAGGGGCCGACCCGTCTCGTTCTTCATCTGCGCGATGATCAGCGGGATCGCGGTCTTGTGACGGATGCGCTCGAGCGCGAGCAGCGCCGAGATGCGCGTGCTCCAGTCCTTGCTCTTGAGTTGCGCGCCGACGAGCGTGACGTACTCGGCCTTGCCGAGCTTCCCGAGCTCGTCGAGCGCCGCGTTGCGGAAGAACGGACTCTCGTGGACGGTGAAGTCCTTGAGCTTCACTTCCCACTCCGGCATGCCCTTCAGGCTCTTCTGCAGGAGCTTCGTGATCCCGCCCATCGCGACGCCGATGGTGGAGAAGTCGGCCTCCTTCTTCAGGAGCTTCTCGAGCGCCGGCGCCGCTTCGGCGTACTCGCGCTCGATCAGGATGTCGACCGCCATCCCGCGCAGCTCGTTGTCCTTGTCCGCGGTGAAGGCGATGCACTTCTCGCAGATCTCCTTCACGAGCTTCGCGTCCGCGATGTTCTTCGTGGCGCGCAGGTGGAAGATCTTGTCGTCCGCGCTGCCGTCCTTGAGCTTGCCGACGATCTTCTTGTCGACGCCCGGGTCCTTCATGTTCGCGAGCAGGAGCGCGAGCTGCACCCGCAGGTCAGGCGTCGTTGTCGCCTTCGGACCGATGTCGAGGAACTCGTCGGCGATCTTGGGCCCGAGCGCGTTCGCGAGCTGACGCGCCGCGACGATGCGCTGACCGGGGATCTTCGTCACGTCCTTCAACGTGTCGAGGTCGGTTTTTTGGTCAAGGACGACCGGCCCGGGGAGCGCGAGGGCGTGAGCGGGCGCGACGGAGGCGCCGGCGAACAGCGCGAGGAGGAGACAGGCGATTCGCAGCATGGACTCGACTCGATGAGGACGAGCGATCGGCGCGGAGAGGCCGCGTCTTTCGCTCGTGCGGGGGTTCCGAATCCTACCCCCCCGACCCGGGCCCGACTACGGACGGCGGCGGGGGCGACCGCGCGCTCCGCGGACGTCGCACGACGCGCGGACAGGTTCGGTCCCCGCGTCACTCTCCGCGCACGGGCACGATCGCCCGCCGGATCGCGGCCAGCGGTGCAGCCTCGTCGAACTCGACCTCCCGTCCGCGACCGCGCCGCACGACCCCGAGCTCGCGCCACAAGGCCGCGAGGTCCACGGCGACGGCCCGCGTCGCGTGCGCTGCATAGAGATCCCGCAGCGTGCTCCCGCCTGCGGCCCCGTCCGCCTCGGCGAGCACGCGCTCGATCGACCAGCTCGCGCGCGCGTCCCCGCCGCGCGCGACGACCGCCGCGAGCGCCTCCTGCAACCCCACGCGGTTCCCGGTCGCCTTGCGCAGCTCGACGTCGGCGAGGAGGCACCACAACGCGCCGCCGTAGTAGGTCCGACCCCACGTCGGCGTGCGGTCGAGCCCTTCGTCGCCGTCCTGCGGCAGACCCTGCGCGTAATCGCGCGCGAACTCGCCCCACACGTCCTCCGCGCGACGCTGTCCGGCGAGCGCGCGCGCGATCGGCTCGACGTACGTCGCGCTGCCTTCCTCGAGCCAGTGGTGCGCGGACGCGAGGCTCGGGAGCGCGAGGTGCACCATCTCGTGCGTCAGCGTCCAGTCGCGGTCGAGCACCGCGCGCGTCACGTCGCGGCCGACGAGCACGCGCACGCCGTCGCCGTCGGCTTGTCCGAAGACGACGCGCCGACCCGGCCGCGACGTGACGGTCACGCGCGCGTCGTCGACGGGGAAGCGGCCGTAGTACGCCTCGATCGCGGCCACCGCGCGCTCCGTCCAGCGCACGAACTCGGCGTCGGGCGCCTGGAAGTCGCTGGCGGTGAGCTCGAGCACGACCGTCGCGCCGCTCGCGGCGCGGATCACGTGCACGCGCCCCCCGGAGACCCGCGCGACGACGGGCTCGGGCGCGCGCACGGACGCGCACGACGCGTCGAACGCGCCGGCCATCGCGAGCAGCGCGGCTGCGGCGAGCGGCCTCACGCGCCGGCGCGGAAGCGGTAGCGGCCCGCGCGCACCTCGAGCACGGCCTTGCCGTCCTTGCGGTCCGCGACGCGCGTCCTTCGAGTCCGCGGGGATCGGCTGGCCGCCCTCCGTGATCGCGACGCCGTCCGCAGCGGGGAGCACGACCGTCGCGCTCGCGTTCGCGGGCACGAGCACGTCGAGCTCGAATGCGGCCTGCGTCTTCGTCCACGACGCCTCGATGCGGCCGACGATCGAGTCGTACGCGCCCTCGGCGTGCGTCACCTTCTGCGTCGGCGCGGGCGCGACGACGAAGTGCTTCCAACCGACCTGCTTCTCGTCGGGCCGCAACCCAACGAGCCAGCCCATCATCCACTCGCCGATCGAGCCGAACGCGAAGTGGTTGAACGAGTTCATGCCCGGATCGGCGAACCCGCGGCCGGGCACGAAGCCGTCGCGGCGCTCCCACGTCGTCGTGGCGCCTTGGCCGACCTGCCAGCCGAGCGCGGGGAAGCGCGTCTCGCACGCGATGCCGTCCGCGGCGACGCCGGCGCGCGAGAGCTCGATCAACGCGCGATGCGTCGTCAGGAAGCCCGTCGTGAGCTGGTTGTCGCGCGCGCGGATGTCCGCGAGCAGGTGCTCGACCAGCTTCGGACGCTGGAACTCGGGCACGAGGTCGAACGCGAGCGCGAGCACGTAACCCGCCTGCGCTCCGCCGACGAAGCGGCTGTCGACGTCGAAGTAGCGCTGAGCGAAGGCGTTGGCCGCGCTCACGGAGTAGTCGCCGTAGGTCGTCGGGATCGCCGCCGGCGCTCCCTGGTACATGGCGGTCGGCGTCTCGTTCCCGTTCACGAGCAGCGTGATCTTCGACGCGAGGCGCGTGCTCGCGCGCAACCACGCCGTCGCGAACGCTTCCTTGTCCATCTCGCAGCCTTCGCGCTTCCATCCGTCCGCGACGATCGTGCTGCCGTTGAGCCAGTCGCCGTAGTCGTTGCCGCGCTGGTTCTCCCAGCGGAACTGGCGGTTGAAGTTCATCACGAAGTCGACGTGCCGCTGCAGCGCCTGCACGTGGCGCTCGAGCAGGCGCTTGTCGCCGTAGTTCACCCACGCGGCCCACGGGACGTGCACGCCCGCGTCGCCCCACCCGGGCGCGCCCGTGAAGCGCTCGCCCGGACCGAACGGATGCGGCGCGAAGTCGGGGAAGCGCCCTTCGCGACCCTGCGCGTCGCGCGCGTCCCAGGCCCACTTCCCGAGGAACGCCGCGAGGTCCATCTGGTAGATGCCGGTCTGCGCGAACGCGCCGAGGTCGCCCATCCAGCCGAGGCGCTCGTCGCGCTGCGGACAATCCGTCGCGATCCCGGTCAGGTTGCCCGCGAGCGAGGTCCGCGCGTTGCGCCAGAGCGCGTCGAGCACAGGCTCGGAGCACGCGAAGCTCGCGGTCTCGCGCGCGGACGTGCGCACGACGCGCGCGACGAAGTTCGCGAGCTCCGGCTTCGCGGCGAGGCCCGTGAGCTCGACGTAGCGGAAGCCGTGCAGCGTGAAGCGCGGCTCCCACGTCTCGCGACCGCCGCCGCGGAGCGTGTAGCGATCAGTCTGGGCCGCTCCGCGCAGGTTCGCGGTGTAGAGGCGCCCTTCCGCGTCGAGCATCTCGCCGTGACGCAGCACGACCGTCTCACCCGCCGCGCCGGAGCACGTGATGCGGCAGCGCCCCGTGACGACGCGGCCGAAGTCGACGACGTACGTGCCCTTCGCGGGCTCGGTGATCGAGCGCGCGGGGAGCTCCTCGACGACGCGCATCGGCTCGCTCGGCTGCCAGTAGATGCCATCGTCGGGCTGACCGACAGCCTCGACCGGCACCCATGCGGCATCGTCGAAGCCGGGCTGGTCCCAGCCCGCGAGCGCTCGGCGCGCGTCGTACGTCTCGCCGTCGAGCAGGTCGCTCGACCGGATCGGACCCTCGAGCGTGCTCTTCCACGCCGGCCCCGTCGTGAAGCGCGAGCGGTCGCCGTTCACGAGCTCGATCTCGACCTGCAGGAGCGCGAGCGGCTTGTCGCCGTACAACCCGCGCCGCGGGAAGCCGGGGAGCGTGTCCGCGAGTCCGATGCGGCCCGCGTACCAGCCGTCGCCGAGCACGAGACCCGCCGCGTTGTTGCCCTTCCGCACGAGCGACGTCACGTCGTAGGCCTGGTACTGAACGTGGCCGTCGTAGCGCGTCCACTCCGGCGCGAGCACGCGGTCGCCGACGACGGAGCCGTTCACGTGCAGCTCGTAGAGGCCGAGGGCCGTGACGTAGGCCGTCGCGCGCTTCACGTCCGTCGAGAGCGCGAACTCGCCGCGCAGGTGCGGCGCGGGCGGGAGCGGGACCTCGCGCGCGGCGTGCGACTGCGTGTCGCCGTCGATCAGCTTCGTGAGCCCCCATCCGTCGCTCTCGACGGAGTCGTTGCTCGTGATCGCCGCACCGCGCGAGGTGACGACGCCGCGGTCGAGGAGCTCGATCTCGGCGAGCGCGACACCGAAGCCCTGGCCTTCGCTTTGCGCGTGCTTGAGGAAGCCGAAGCGCACGTAGCGCACGCTCATCCGCGAGCCGAGGTCGTGCACCTTGGGCACGTCGCCCGGGTTCTTCACGTCGAACGCCGTCTCGTCGACGATGTGGATCGGGCTCTTCTTCATGAAGGTCGGCTCGTCGGCGATCCACATGCGGTACTGGATCGGGAACAGGTAGCCGGCGCCGGCCTTCGGATCGTCGTTTGGGTGCGCGGGGTACAGCTTCACCGTGTCGAAGGTGCGCTGCTGCCCGAAGTCGAGCTGCACCCAGACCATGTCGTCCTGCGCGCTCTTCCACGAGCTGCGCCAGCCGTGGTGCTTGGGCGCGCCCTTCTCGATCGGCCGCGGGTCGGCGATCCACGTGCCGCGCCAGTCCGACGTCACGAGCGGTCCCATGGTCCACGTCGCGGGCGCGCTCCACGGCGACGCGGCGCCGGCGGCGTCGAAGCTGCGCACGCGCCACCAGTATTCGTGATCGAAGGCGAGCGCGGGCCCGCCGTACTCGATCTGGTTCGTCGCGCTCGACGAGACGCGACCGGGGCTCCACACGTCCGCTCGCCCCGCTTCGAGCGCCGCGCGGTCCGAAGCGACGACGAGCTCGTACGCGCTCTGCGTCGCGCCGCGGCGCGGATCGTCGAGCTCCCACGAGAAGCGCGGCTTCGGCTCGCCGACGCCCATCGGGTTTTCGAGGTACTCGAGCCGCAACCGGCGCGGAGCGCGCGGAGCGTTCGCACTCACGTCCTGCGTCGCGGAGACTGGCGTCGCGCTCGTCGCGGCGCGAGCGGGCGCGGTTTCCGTGCTCGACGCCGTGGGAGCGGCCCCGGTCCCCGCGCTCGACGCGGAGGGAGCCGTTGCGGGTTCCGCGCTCGCCGCGCCGGGCGCAGGCTGCGTGTCCGCGTTCGACGCGACGAACGCGGGCTTCGCCTCCGTGCTCGACGCGACGGGCGCGGGCTTCGTATCCGCGCTCGACGTGGCGGGCGCGAACTCCACCTCCCTGGTCGGCGCTGCGGGTGCCGCCGCGGGTCCCGCGTTCGACGCGGTGCGCTGGGCCTCCGACGCCTGCGCTGCGACGCCGACTTCGGAGCGCGACGCGGTGACCTCGGTCACCGCGCTCCGCGTCTCGATCGAAGTTGACGCCGTTGCCGCGGTGGGTTCGACCGGCGTCGGCGCGACGCACGTGGAAAAGAAGGCCGATCCGAACACGAACGAGAGCGATCGAAGGATCTTGGTCATCGGAATCCGTGGAAGCGGGTGCAGCCCTGGACGATACCATGCGCCTTCGCCGCGGCGGAACGCGGCCGGAGCACGCTTGGCGGATCCGCAATCGTCCTGGTTCGAGGTGTCGCGCTCCAAGGAGCGCAAGAAGGCGAACGAGCACGGCCTCGTGCTCCAGTCCGTCGGCGTCCAGACCGGCCAGATGCAGGCGGAAGGCCTGTGGATCGTGCTCGTGCGGCTCGAGGACCTGGAGCGCTCGCGGGCCGAGATCGAGCGCTACGAGCGCGAGAACGTCGGCTGGCCGCCGCGCGAGAGCTACCCCAAGCCGATCTCGCAGGGACTGTGGGCCGCGCTCGTCTACTCGACGCTGCTCGCGCTCCTCCACATCTGGCAGAAGAACGGCGAGTTCGGCTTCGAGTGGCTCGCGGCCGGACGCTCCGACGCGGCGCGCGTCAGCGACGGCGAATGGTGGCGCGCGATCACGGCGCTCACGCTGCACGGCGACGTGGCGCACCTGCTCGGGAACATCGTGTTCGGCAGCGTGTTCGGCGTCATCCTCGCGCAATCGATCGGCGTCGGGCTCGCGTGGAACGCGTTCCTGCTCGCGGGCGCGCTCGGAAACCTGATCAACGCGTGGATCCAACCGTCGGAGCACGCGTCGATCGGCGCGTCGACCGCGGTGTTCGGCGGCTTGGGCACGCAGGTCGCCTACGAGTGGATGAAGCGCCGCGAGCTCGCGTACCCGACGCTGCGGCGCTGGGCGCCCGTGATCGGCGGGGTCGCACTGCTCGGCTGGCTCGGCGCGGGCGGGACGTTCCGCGAAGGCGCCACGATGCGCGAGAACCTGCGCGTGCTCGACGACGCGCTCTCCAAGGTCGACGTGCTCGCCCACGTGACGGGCTTCGCGAGCGGCGCCCTGCTCGGCGTGCTGCTCGGCCTGCGCAAACGTCGCCCGTGGATGCCGATGCACTGGCAGATCGTGCTGACGCTGGTCCCCGTCGCCGTGATCGCCTCCGCGTGGGCCATCGCGCTGACGCGGTAGCCGCGAGGGGAACGACGCGGCTCGAGACGCGATGCGCGCATTCCCTCTCCGCTCGTCGCTCGTTGCGGAGCGCCCCCTGGAGTTCCGCGTTGGTTCGGGAGCGTCCGCGGGTCCGAAGCGACGTGGAGCCTGGAGCGCGTTGCCTCCGGGGGCACGCCGCTGCGTCCTTTTCGCGTGAGGATTCCGTCGGGGAGAACGGGTCCCGACCTCGTCCTCAGCCGCGCAGTTGCTTCACGAGCTCCCGCTCCCGCTCCGCGGTGAGCCCCGACTTCCACGCGTGTCCCGCCTCGCGCGTCCGCTCCCACGCCCACACGTCCCGCAACGTTTCCCCCGCGGCCCGCGGCGCGAACCCATGCGCGCGCGCCCTCGCCGTCGAGATCGCGTTCACGCCCTCGTTCCCCGTCGGCGGCCACAGCGGCAGGTCCTTCCACGGCGCCACGCCATGCTCCGCGAGCCACTCCGGCTCCGCCCACGCGAACCGCGCGTCTCCACCCGTGACCACCTTCAGCCCGTGCAGGAGCTCCTCGAACGTGTCGCACCCGCGCGTCCCCGCGGCGTTGAACACGCCGCCGTGGCCGTCCTCGGCGAGTTTCACCACGAACGCCCCGAGGTCGCGCACGTCGACGAACTGCACCGGCTGCTCGCGCGGCGCGGGCGCGAGCACGTCCCCTCCGCGCGCCACGCGCGCGACCCAGTACGGCAACCGGTCGCTGCGGTCGCCCGCCCCGACGATCACGTGCGGCCGCACGACGGCGCCGTGCTCCTTCATCCGTTCGAGCACGAGCTTCTCGCACGCCGCCTTCATCGGCCCGAAGTTCTCGTAGCCCGCGCCGACGTCCCCGAGGTCGCCGTCCTTCGAGCGCGCGCTCGGCGCGAGCGGCTCTACCTGGAGCGGCGCCGTCTCGTCGACGCCGGGCTTCGACAGGTCCGCGTACACCGAGACCGACGACACGAACAGGTACATCCCGGCCTTCGGCGCGACGACGTCGAGCGCCTGGCGCACGAGCCGTGGCTTCTCCACGTACGTGTCGATCACCGCGTCCCATGTGCGCCCTTTCAACGCGTCCAGCTCGTTCGCGTCGCGGTCGCCGCGCAGCTTCTCGACGCCGGGGAAGAGCTCGGGGTTCGTCTTGCCGCGGTTGAAGAGGGTGACCGTGTGCTTGCCCGCGAGCGCGGCTTCGACGATCGCCGGTCCGACGTAGCGCGTGCCGCCGAGGACGAGGAGCTTCATGCGCGGAGCGGAGCGCAGCGCGCCGAGGAGCGCAAGCACCGCGGCGCGGGGTGCACGCTGGGTGGAGCGAGACTTACCGGCCGCGACAGGATCGCTTTTCGATCTCCTTGCGTGCCCAGCCCGCCCCGAGCGGGCAGGATACGCCCCGATGTCCGCCCCCCACGCCGACGCCCCCGGTCTCCCGCTGCGCATCGCCCGCCGATTCGTCGACGTGCGCCCGGGCGAGGGCGCGACGCTCCTCCTCGGCACGCTCGGGTTCTTCTGTGTGCTCGCGAGCTACTTCGTGCTCAAGCCGCTGCGGGACGAGATCGGCATCGCGCGCGGCACCGAGAACCTGCCTTGGCTTTGGACGGGCACGCTCGGCGTGACGCTCCTGCTCGCGCCGCTGTTCGCGTGGCTCGTGTCGCGCTACCCGCGGCGGACGTTCCTGCCGGCGACCTACCGTTTCTTCGCGCTGAACCTGGTCGTGTTCGTCGTGCTCGCGCGCGTGCTGCACGGCGACGCGCTGCTCTGGACGAAGTACGCGTTCTACTTCTGGGTGTCGGCGTTCAACATGTTCGTCGTGTCGGTCTGGTGGGCCTTCATGGCCGACCTGTTCCGCCTCGAACAGAGCCGGCGCGTGTTCGGATGCATCGCGGTCGGCGGGACGTTGGGAGCGATCGTCGGCGCGGCGGTCACGAAGAGCCTCGTCGGCGAGATCGGCAGCTTCGGCTTGATGCTGTGCTCGCTGGGGTTGCTCGAGAGCGCCGCGCAGATCGCGCGGGTTCTCGCGAAGCGCTCCGACGCGCAGGACGAGACCTTGCGCGCCGGCGCAGAGGCCGCGCCGCGCGAGCGCGCGACGACGGCTCCGACCTCCGGGAGCGCCGCAGCACAGGCCGCGAAGCCGCGCGGGAACGCCTGGAGCGG
Organism: Planctomycetota bacterium; assembly: GCA_016714045.1. Lineage (GTDB taxonomy): Bacteria > Planctomycetota > UBA1135 > UBA1135 > JADJNY01. The sequence goes on from JADJNY010000015.1 coordinate 170,125, forward strand.
CCTGCAGCGCGTCGCGACCTCGCCGTACCTGCGCGCGATCGGGCTCTACATCGTGCTGCAGACGCTCGCGTCGGGGTTCTTGAACCTGCAGCTCAACCAGCTCGTCCACGACGCGAAGAGCGGCGCGGTCGACCGCACCGCGGCGTTCGCGGACCGCGACCTGTGGACGCAGGGGCTCACGCTCGCCCTGCAGATCTTCGTCACCGGCCGCGCGATCCCCTATCTCGGCGTCAGCGCGACGCTCGTGATCCAGCCGTTCGTCGCGATCGCGGGCTTCACGCTGCTCGCATGGGCGCTGCCTGACGAGGCCGCGCCGGGCGGAGGTTTCCCGGCGGACGACGCGCGGCTCGAGTTCGCGCTGTGGACCGTGATCGTGTTCGAAGCGCTCTTCCGCGCGACGCAGAACGGCTTCGCGCGACCGGCGCGTGAGACGCTCTTCACCGTCGTCGACCGCGAGGACAAGTACGCCGCGAAGAGCGTGCTCGACACGTTCGTGCTGCGCGGAGGCGACGTGCTCTTCGCGTGGGTCTTCCGCCTCCTCCGCACGGAGGCCGCGCTGCCCGCAGCGCTCGTCGCCAGCGCCGTCATCCCGTTCGCCGGCGGCTGGTTGGTGCTGAGCTGGTTCTTGGGCCGGATGCAACAGCGGCTCGCGGGCGAGCGCGAACCCGCGTGACCGCGAGGAACGGCGCGCGCATCCACGGAAACTCGCCAGCGCAGCGACACGCGCGCCTTCGCGAAAGCTCGACCGCGAGGAGCCACTCGCGCATTCGCAAAGGCTCGACGGCGAGAAGCCGACAGCGCATCCACGGAGGCTCAACCGCGAAGAACCGCTCGCTCACCACTCGATGCTGAGAGCCCCTAGAACTCCGCGTCGTCCCGGGCCGGTCCTCCGGCCCGGGACGACGCGGAGTCCGGAATGCGAAGCATCCGAATGTGTTCCGTTGCTTCCCTTCCCCCGCGTCTCCCCATCTGGCAATTGCGCTCCCGACCGACAGAAGGCCCCGCCGCCCTCACCTCGCCACCCCCACCGCCGCGCGCACATCCCTCACCCACACCACGCGATCGAACTCCCCCCCCGTCGCCGCACGACGCAACAGCGTGAGCTCGCCTCGCCACCCGCCGTCCAAGCCGCGCCGCAGATGCTCCGCCCCCAACCACGCGCGCGCCGCGCCCTTCTCCGGCAACCTCCGCACGTCGACCACGCCCGCCGGCTTCTTCGTCGCCGCGAACGCATGCTCGAGCGTCCCCGGCGCGGGCTCCGCGAGCTTGAACGTCGCCGGCGGCGGGTTTCCCTTCGTCTCGACGGTCCCATCCGGCAGCCGCGCGTTCCCCGAACCCACGCACACCGCGAGCGACGTGAACGCGTCCCCGTGCTGGTGCTTCAACCACCAGCCGAGCGAGCCGAACTCGGCCTCGCCCTGCACGCCGACGAGCGCGTTGCGCGCCCACACCATCGCCTTCGCGCCTTCGCCGCAGCGCGCGAGCATCCAGTCGAGACGCTCGGGCATGAACCGCTCGCGATCCCGCGTCGTCCAGCCCTGTCCACCGAGCCGCAGGATCTCCTCGCACGCGCCGAGCGTGCGGATGTGCTGCCCGGCGATCTCGTACTCGGCGACGGAGACGTGCTGCGTGTAGTTGTCGCGCTCGTCGGGATAGACCGAGACGAGGTCGCTCATCATCAACCGCAGTGACTCGCGATCCTCTTCGTCGAAGCGCTCGTAAGGCGGGAGCCCCTTGTCCGTGACCGTGCGGAACGCGGCCATCCAGCCCGAAAAGCGCTGCCCCGCGACCATGTCGGCGCGCGGGTAGTAGTCCGTGAGGTAGACCGCGGTCGCCCGCGTGTGCAGGACGTCGAGACCGACGACCTGCAGCTTCTTCGTGTGCTTCTCGTCGGCGTTCCATGCGCGCATCCAGCGCAGGAGCTCCTGCAGCTCGACCGTCGTCCATTCGCCCCACGAGAGCGCGCCGAAGAGCGCGTCGCCGTCGACCTCGCCCGTCAGGAGCCACGTGTTCAGGTTCCACAGCTCGCCGAACGGCGCGTCGAGCGCGAGCAGTTGAAAGCCGTGCTGCTCGACGAGCGCGCGGAAAAGCTGCGCGCCGAACGCGAGCTCCTCGTGCGTGCCGCGCAGCGCGTCGCCGACGCCGACGATGCGCGCGGCGGAGAGCTCCTTCGCGAGCGCCGCGACGTCGAGCGGGAGCTCGTTCGCGGCGACGCGATCGCCCGCGGGCGCCTTCGCGTGCGCGAGCGCGGCGGCGAGCTCGTCGACGACGGCCGCGGGCGCGGGCGCCCGCAAGTTCGCCGCTCGGGACGCGAGCACGAGCTTGTGCCCCGCCGGACCGACGCGGTCCTGCCACTCGGAGCTCAGCGCGCCGCGCTCGGCGAACGCGCGCCACGTGCCGCGCGGCAGCGTGATCGCGAAGGCACCCTTCGCGTCCGCCTCGACGTGCAGCATCGCGCCGTCCTCGCGCCGCTCGACGTGCACGCGCGCGCCCATCGCGGGCGTGCCGTCCTCCGACGTCACGGAGCCCGCCATCGGCAGGTCGACCTCCGCGCGAGCGAGCTCGCAGCGCGCGCCCGTCCAGCTCGCCACCGCGCGCTCCCGCGCGAGCAGTGCGGCGTGCGTCTTCGCTTCGGCGCCACGCTCGAGCACGCTGATCGAGTAGAGCCCCTCGTCGACGCGCAGGTCGAACTCGCCGTTCGCATCCGTTTCGGTGCTGCCCGCGACCGGGAAAAGCTCCGCGTCCGCGCCGAGCGGCGACGCGACGATCGTGACGCCGGCGACGGACAGGTTCGCGCTGGGGAGCAGCTTTCCAGAGAGGACCGCGGTGGCCGCGCGCTCCGAGCCCGCTCCGCCGTGCTTCACGACGTGGTCGCCCGCGACGGACACGTCCTTCGTCGGCGCCTGCGCCGATGCACAAGCCGCGAGCACCGCGACCATCGCGAGCGCGCGCGACGCATGCGCGAACACGGAAGGCGTGATCCCGTCCGCGTGCGTGACGACGGAGGGCCGCAAACGGGCAGGGTCGGTTCTCTTCATGGCGTGGCTCGTGGTCCGGGCGCCCCATTTCACCCGTCGATCCGCGGCGGACAAGCGCGAGATGCGAGCTACCTCGCTCCGGAGGGGTCCGCTACGCTGTGCCGCCGCTTCCCGTTGGAAGCCCCGCGTCGAGATCCCCCCGCTCGAGGAAGAAGCATGGCCCAGGCCGATTCTGCCGAGGTTCCCCAGACCGCCCCCCACGACGAAGGACCGACACTGCTCGGTCATCCGCGTGGACTCTTCGTCCTCTTCTTCGCGGAGTTGTGGGAGCGCTTCTGCTACTACGGCATGCGTGCTCTGCTCGCGATCTACATTGCGGAGCAGTACTTCGCCCACCTCGACCAAGACGCGGCCAAGGCCGCGGCTTCGGCAAGCTACGGCGGCTTCACGGCCCTCGTCTACGCGCTTGGCATCTTCGGTGGGTCGATCGCGGATCGCGTGCTCGGCTATCGGCGCACGATCGTCGTCGGCGGGCTCTTCATGGCTGCCGGCGAGTTCATGCTGATGAGCTCGTCGAAGGACTTGTTCTTCATCGGCCTCGCGGCCCTCATCGTCGGCAACGGGATGTTCAAGCCGAACATCTCGACGCTCGTTGGCAAGCTCTACAAGCCCAATGACGCCCGCCGCGACAGCGCGTTCACCATCTTCTACATGGGCATCAACATCGGTGCGCTGCTCGCGCCGCTCGGATGCCAAGCCATCTCTGCCGCGATGGGCACCGAGGGGCACCCCGACTACCGCTACGGGTTCATGCTCGCGGGAGCGTGCATGCTGCTCGGGCTCGTTTGCTTCGGCATCGGCGGAAAGCAACTCCAGGGGAAGGGCCTGCCGCCTCCCGGCAAGGAAGGGATGGGCCCGATCATCCAGGTCGTGCTCGGCGCGTGCATCGTGATCCCCGGAGTGTATGCGCTGCTGAACTACAACGAGGACGTGCTCGCCTACGGCCTGTACGCGACGTTCATCGGGATGGAGGTCTTCCTCGTTTCGATCGCGATGAAGCAGGAGCCGGTCCTCCGCGCCCGGATGTTCGTGCTCATCCTGCTGCTCTTCTTGAACGTCGTGTTCTGGTCGGGCTTCGAGCAGGCCGGCAACTCGCTCAACTTCTTCGCGAAGGAGCGCCTCGTTCCGCTGACCATCGGCGACTGGAAGATGCCGTTCGAGTGGTGGCAGTCGGTGAACTCGGTCTTCATCGTGGCCCTCGGCCCCGTCTTCACGGGCTTGTGGGTGGCACTCGACCGTCGCGGACTGAACCCGTCGATCCCAGCGAAGTTCGGCATCGGCCTCATCGCGATGGGTCTCGGTTTCGCCGTGCTGAACCTCGGCATCGGCGGGGCGACGGCAGAGGGCAACGTCTACTGGTACTTCCTCCTGGGTCTGTACTTCGTGCACACCTGCGGAGAGCTCTGCCTCTCCCCCGTCGGCCTATCGATGGTGACGAAGCTCGCGCCTGAGAAGGTGACGGGCATGGTGATGGGCGCTTGGTTCCTCGCGATTGCATGCGGCAACTACATCGCGAGCGAGTTCTCGACGCTCGCCGCGAAGGAGGCGGGGAAGGTCAGTACCGCGCTGGAGAAGGCCAACGCGTACGGGACCGTATTCAACTACGTGTTCTTGGTCGGCGTGGCCATCGGCGGCGGGCTCCTTCTGTCCTCGCGCTGGATCAACCGCGGAATGCACGGAGTGAAATGACATGACGAACACTCAACTCTTCACCGACCACGTCCGCACCCTGCAGAAGAAGGCGGAGTCCGCGCTCGCCGCGACGGGCTTCGACGGGCTCGTGATCCAGGCCGGCCGGCCGTTCACGTACTTCGCGGACGACATGGACGCGCCGTTCCGCACGACGCCGCACTTCGCGCACTGGTGTCCGCTCGAGGGACCGCAGCACCTGCTCTACGTGCGGCCGGGCAAGAAGCCGCGGCTCGTGCGCGGTCGCGCCCGAGGACTACTGGTACGAGCAGACGCCCGTCGGCCGTCCGTTCTGGACCGACGCGTTCGACGTGAAGCAGGCGCCCGACGAGCCCGCGGCGTGGAAGGAGCTCGCGCACTCCGGCCGCGTCGCGTTCCTCGGCGACGATCCGCATGCGGCGCAGGTGCACGGCATCGCGCCGGGCTGCATCCAGCCGCTCGCGCTGCTCGCGCGCCTCGACTGGGACCGCGCGTACAAGACGCCGTACGAGGTCGCGTGCATCGAATCCGCAGGCGCGCTCGCTGCGAAAGGCCACAAGGCCGCGCGCTCCGCGTTCGTCGAGGGCGCCTCCGAGCTCGAGATCCACCACGCCTACCTCGAAGCCGTCGGGTGCGTCGACAAGGACCTCCCCTACGAGACGATCGTGTGCCTCGACGAGAAGGGCGCCATCCTCCACTACACCGGCAAGCGCGCGCAGAAGCACGGCAAGGTGCTCTTGATCGACGCGGGCGCGAAGGTGAACGGCTACGGCTCGGACATCACGCGCACGTGGACGACGGCGAAGGCGGACGCGCCCTTCATGGAGCTCGTGAACGGCCTCGACCGTGTGCAGCAGGAGCTGTGCGCGCTCGTGTCGCCAGGCAAGCCGTACCTCGAGCTCCACCACGCCGCGCACCTGAAGATCGCGGACCTGCTCCACGGCGCGGGCCTGATCCAGAAGGGCGGCGCGGAGGCTGTCGAGCTCGGCCTGACGCACCCGTTCTTCCCGCACGGCCTCGGCCACTTCCTCGGCATCCAGGTGCACGACGTCGGTGGACGACAGAAGTCGCCCGATGGCGGATTGCTCGCTCCGCCGCCGCAGTACCCGTACCTGCGCACGACGCGCGCGATCGAGATCGACCAGGTCTTCACGATCGAGCCCGGGATCTACTTCATCGAGATGCTGCTGCGCCCGCACCGCGCGGGGAAGACGAAGGAGCACTTCGATTGGGCGAAGATCGACCGCCTGATGCCGTGCGGCGGCATCCGCATCGAGGACGACGTCGTCGTGACGCGCGACGGACACCGCAACTTGACGCGGCCGCACGTCGGCTGAAACGACTCCGGCGCGCGAGGTCGTCGCGCGCCGGAGATTCGTGCTCGCGTCCTTCGCTCGCTAGGGCAGCCAGGTCAACACGACCCCGTTCGTCCGGTTCGACGTCGCCGCCGTGCAGAAGCTCGCGGCGTTGCGGTAGAAGCACTGGTAGTACCGCGTCGCCCCCGCCGGCGGGATCGCGCCGCGCACGCTGATCGAAAGATCGCCGCCCTGCGGATACGAGCTCGAGTTCGTGCTCACCGCCTTCGTGCCGAGTCGGATCACCGACCCCGTCACGCACCCGAGGCCGTCGTCGACCACGACGGGCGCCATCTGCGCGTCACCCTGGAAGAAGACGCACGTCGCGCCGGTCATCGAGCTCGACGCGAGCGTCACCGTGTCGCCCGCCACGCTCGGCGTGCCCGTCGCGACGAGGCCGCCGCCCTGGGCCCACACCGAGTTCGCGCAGCCGCGTCCGGAGAAGCCCACGTTCGCGCACGGGCACGCGCCGCCGCCGCCGTCGCCGCGGCAGAACGAGCCCGCGGTGCTCGTGCAGAGGACGCGCGACGCGACGAACGCGTCGAACGCGCCTTCGACCGTGCCCGCGGTGCCACCGTCGTTCACCGTGACGCGCACGCGCATGTTCGCCGTGAACGCGACCCCAGCGCTCGTCATCGTCGCCGTGTCGACCGTGTTCGTGCGCCACGTCGACGCGTCCGACGTGTGCGTCGCGACCGTGACCCACGGACCCGACGTGCCATTGCTGGAGACCTCGACGCGCAGCATGTCCGTGCCGTTGGTGTTCGAGAGGCGCAGCCAGTACGCGTAGGAGAGCTGCTGCCCGCTCCCGGTCAGGTCGATCGCGGGCGACGTCAGGATCACCGAGCCGCCGTCGACGTCGCTGTTGCCCGTCGTGTTGCCCGTGAGCCAGCACTGTCCGCTGCCGTCGAAGTCGGCGGGCGGATCGAAGGTCGTGTTCGGATCGTTGACCGGCACGCCGCGCTGCCAGAGCCCCGCCGTCGCGCCGCTGACGCTCGCCGTCCAGCCGAGGTCCGTCTGGAAGTGATCGTCGAGCACCGGGCCCGAGCCGCCGATCGCCGCCGTGTAGAGCGCGGTCGGCGCTCCCGCGGGGTCGAACGCCGGCGCGCAGCCGCCGAGCAGGCTGTAGTAGAACTCCGGCGTCGCGTCGCACGACGGCGGCGGGAGCGTCGCGGTGTACGTGCCCGGCCCCGTGTTCGTCATCGTGACGAGCGTGAACGGCCCGCCGTAGTAGCGGTAGGAGAGCCGCACGAGCCCGCCCGCGTCGCCCGCGGCGGTCGCGTTCAGCGTCACCGGCACGTCCGGCGTGAACGACGTCGGGTGATCGCCCTGCACGAACGCGAAGTAGGGCAGACAGCCGGCCTCGTTGAGCATCTGCGCCTGCGAGTTCGGGTGGAACGTCGGAACGATGTTCGACGTCCCGCCGCCGCACAGGTGGCAGTAACTCATGATCGTGCCCTGGCTCGTGCACACCTGCGCGGTCTGGCAGCCGCCCCAGTACTGCGAGGGCGGGCACTGGTCGACGGGCGGGCAGAACTCGTGCGTGTGGATCGCGCCGAAGTTGTGCCCGATCTCGTGCGCGCAGACGATGTAGTCCCAGTTCGAGGGGCCCTGCACGATCGGGAACGGCGTGTTGCCCGCGAGGTTGCCCGCGACCGACAGCGCGACGCCACAGAGCGCCGAGAGGTAACCGACGCCGCCGCCGAGGTTCGCCCCGCTGACGAGCTGTCCGACGCGCGCGCCGTTCGGGAGCCCGGGCCCCCACGCGACCGCGAGCTCGCTCAGCGCCGCACCCGACGACGTCGCCGTCCACGGGTCGTTCGAGGTCGTGTAGAACGCGACGTACGGGAACGTCATCGTCGTGCTCGCCTCGAGCTCGTACCGGTCGCTGATCCACGTGAACAGCGTGGTGACGTAGGCCGTCTCGGCGTTCAGGTTGTTGAAGCGCTGGTAGAGCGGGAAGTCGGTCGTGAGCGCGACCTTCGCTTCGCGCAGCCCGCACGACGGACCCGCGAGGAGCTGCTGCGCCGGCGGGAGCGGCCAGTTCCGCGCCGCGGGCGGCGTCGGGCTCACCTGCTCCTGCTCGCAAGCGAACGCGAGCTGCGCGCCCGCGCGGAGCAGCTCGTTCTCCTCGATGCACAGGACGTCGCTCGCGTACCAGTCGTCGCCCGCCGCGGCGCGCGGGATGAAGTGGAAGAGCTCGCTTCCCGTGTGCATCCAACCGCGCACGCCGGTGTGCGACGCGCCGAACAGGACCTGCGATCCGGGGATCCCGACGACGCTGCCGCGCCAGACGCTCAGGTCGAGGCCGTCGAGCAGACCCGGCGCCTCGACGTCGTCGACGTAGAACCGGAACTGACGGCGCGCGACGTCGATGCGCTGCAGGTCGAGGTCGACGCTCCCGCCCCCCGGCAGGGCGACCCCGGTCAGCGTCACGTGCGATTCGTTCGCGAGACCGCGGATCGCGGCGTGGTCGGGCTGGAAACGCAGCGCAGCGACGCCCGCCGGCGCGGGGGCCGGATGCCACGGCGCGGGGACGCTCGGAACCTGCGCGAACGCGGAACCGAGGAGACCGATCAGGGCGACGGCGCGAACCAAGCTGGAGAGAGAGCTCCGGGGGAGCATGCAGACCTCGTCTTCGGAACGTGGGGGGACGATCGAGCGACCTTCGAGCGTACCCGCAGGAGCGAAGGCGCGCTGAAGTGACTCGGGGGAGCCGGGGCGGACGAAATCGTGCTCGTTCCGCAAGGCTCCCCGGGGTTCATGGACGGAGATCGCGTACGCTGGGTTCCCCTGCTTCAGGAGGCCTTCACGTGCAACGCCAGAACCTCTCCACGAACACGCCCTGGGAACCGATCGTCGGCTATTCACGCGCCGTCCGCGTCGGCCCGACCATCCACGTCTCCGGCACGACCGCGACCGACGCCGACGGCCGCCTGATCGGCGAGGGCGACGCCGCCGCGCAAACGCGCCAGGTGCTCGCCAACATCGACCGCGCGCTGCGCCAGGTCGGCGGGAGCCTGCGCGACGTCGTCCGGACGCGGATCTACGTGGTCGACATCCAGGACTGGGAGCGAGTTGGGCGGGTTCATGGCGAGGTCTTCGCCAGCATCCGACCGACGACGTCGCTCGTCGCGGTGAAAGCCCTCGTCGATCCGCGGATGCTCGTCGAGATCGAAGCGGAAGCGATCGCCTCCGAACGCAGCCTCTGATCCCAGCCGTTCGAAACACCTCGCGGATCGGTCGCGCGCACGCCGTCGCGCGTCACCGACAGTGCACGAACCCGAAGCCCACGTGGAAGCGCGGGTACGGATACGGGTCGCGATCCCACGGGAGCGGCTCCTCGCGCGTGAACGTCGCGCCCGCGGTCACGCGGATCCCGTCGAAGTCGAGCGTCGAGCGCAGGTTCAACCCGTGCAGGTCGAGCTCGTCGTAGCTCCGGCCCGCCGGCGGGGCGAAGACCGCCTCGTACGTCCCGCTCTCCCCGCCCTGGATCGGGAGCGGGGCGGGTTCGACGCGCGCCGACTCGAAGGGCGCGAGATCCGCGGTGAGCAACGCGAGCGACTCGGGCACGAGCCGCACCGGGCGCGCGCCGAGGTTCTCGATCCGCACGCGCACGTGCGCCGCGCCGCCGTCGCGGGCGAGCCCGAGCACGGTCACGAGCACGCGCGCGGTCGCGTTCGAGTCGCCCTGTGCGTCGAGCCGCGCCTCGAGCGGGGCCGGCGCGTAGCGGAACGGACGCCAGGGCGAGCTCGCGCAGCTCGCCAAGGCGAGACCCAACACACCTAGAGCGATCGAGATCTTCATGACGCGGCATTCTAGGCCCGCGCGCGGTCCGTACACTCCCGCCAATGAGCCAAGGTGAACGACTGCGCCGATTCCGCATCCAACGCACGCCGGGAGGCGAACTCGACCTGCGCCTCGCGCAACACGCTTCCGAGACCGACGAGTTCCTGGTCGCGCGCCTCCTCGCGACGGTCGCCTACCACGGCCCCGGCTTCGAGGTCTCGTCCGGCGTGTGCCGCGGCGACGAGCCCGCGCTGTCGCGCCGCGAGCTCGACGGGCGGCTCGTGCTCTGGATCGAGATCGGGTTGCCGAAGCGCGATCGGCTCGACCGCGCGCTCCGGGCCGCCGAACAAGTGGTCGTCGTCGCGCACAAGCGCGCGGACGTCTTCCTGCGGGAGCTCGAGGACGACCCGCCGCGCCGCAAGGAACGCCTGCGCGTCCACGTGCTCGACGCAGCCACGCTCACGCGCCTCGGGAAGGAGCTCGACCGCGACAACCGCTGGTCGATCGACGTGGAGCCCGCGCTCCTCCGCGTGCGGACGCCGAAGACGGCGCACGAGCTCGCGTTCACGTCCGCGATCTGATGCACGCCGCGCGGCAGCACCGCGCGATCACGGGCCCCAGACGACCTCCCACGCGTTCGTCAGGTTGTACGTCGCGCTGCTGCAGTACGCGGCCGAGTTGCGATACCACAGCTGGTACGTCTTCACGTCGCCGGGCAGCACGCTGCCCTGGGTCGAGAGCGTCGGCTCACCCGCGACCGGGAAGCTCGCGCTGTTGCTCGCGACGGGCTTCGAGCCGAGGCGCACGATCGATCCGCCCACGCAGAGCAGCCCGTCGCCGAGCACGACGCCGAGGCCGCCGTTCTCGCGCGCGGTGCCCTGAAGCAGCAGCGCGGACGAGTTGGGCAGGTTGACGCCGGTGAACCGCAACGAATCGAGGCTGATGCGCGGCGTCCCTTCGCAGAGCAGCGCACCGAACAACCCGAGGGAGTTCTGGCAGCCGCCGAGCAGGCCGTTCGGGCCGCTGTTGCCGCACGGGCACGGCGTCGAGTCGGCGTCCGCATTGCAGAACGCGACGGGCGCCGCGGGGAGCGGGAGCAGGTCGCGGACGAACACGTCGGACGCGACGTTGCCGTCGTTCGGCACGTACTTGTTCGCGAGGCTCGTGAACGCGATCACGAGGCCGTCGACGGCGAGCGTGCCGAACTCGCTGCCCTCGAAGATCTGACGATCGTCGAAGCTCAGCGCGACGAGCGTCGTCGTGCCCGTCGTACGGTCGAACAGGAACTGGTCCGGGACCGGCCCGTTCGCGTCCGGGGTGACGAGGTTCGACGCGCTCGACTGGAAGAGCACCTTCGTGCCGTCCCCGGCGATCGACGGACGCGTCGAAGGACCGTTCGGCTGCGCCGAGTTGAATCCGCGCGAGACGCGCTCCGTCGTGCCGAGCACGAGGTCGTGCAGGAACACGTCCGTCGTGTTGTTCGTGTCGCCGGAGACGAGCGTCGACGCGTTGCTCTGGAAGACGACGGCGCTGCCGTCGAGCGAGAGCGCGGGCGCGAACGACGCCACGGACGCCTGGGCGCCCGCGGAGCTGATGCTGGCGCGAAGCGTCGTGCCGTTGATGCGATCGTGGACGAAGACGTCCGTCGCGTTGTTCGTGTCGCCGACGACGAGGTTCGCCGCCGCGCTCGTGAACGCGATGAACTGGCCGCTCCCCGAGATCGAGGGCGTGTCCGACAGGCCGCTCTGCGCCTGCGCGCCGCCGGTCGCGATGCTGACGCGCTCGGTGACGCCGTTGACGAGGTCGCGGACGAAGACGTCGCGGAAGGTGTTCGTGTCGCCGGGGACGAGCGCCGAGGCCGTGCTCGAGAACGCGACGTACCGGCCGTCCGCCGAGATCGAGGGCAGGCCGCTGAGACCGTTCACCTGCTGGCCGAACGAGTCGACGCTCGCGCGCACGGTCGTCTCCAGGACGAGGTCGCGCACGAAGACATCCCACCCCGCGTTCGTGTCGCCGGGCACGAGGTTCGTCGCGTCGCTCGTGAAGGCCACGAAGCGGCCGTCCGCCGAGATCACGGGCTCGCGGCTCGGGCCGTCCCCGCCCGCGCCGAGCGAGCTCACGCTCACCTGGCGCGTCACGCCGGTGAGGCGGTCGTGCACGAACACGTCCATGTTCGAGTTGGCGTCGCCAGGAACGAGGTTCGACGCATCGCTCTGGAACACGACGAAGCGTCCGTCGCGCGAGAGCACGGGGAACGAGCTGTCGTCGTCGCCTTCGTGCCCGAGCGAGTCGACGCTGGCACGCGTCGTCTGCTGCGCAGCGGCCAGCGCCGTGACGGCGAGGGGCGCGAGCGCGAGGGACAGGAAGCGGGCAGATCTCCTCCCCTTCCAGGTGGCGTTCATGATGCGGGGTCCGTTCGGCGGCCGGCGTAGGAGGCCGGGCGCAGCAGGGTGATGGGGGTCCGTGGGGACGGACACTCGAACCCTACCCCACACGCGAGACGTGTGCGGACCCGCGGGTCGGCGGCGGTTCGACTCGGAAGAAATGACGCGCGGTCGAGGGTCGCCCCGCGTCAAGGCTCGACGGTCCCGTCCATCGGTGGCCGACGCGCAGGACGCGCGCCGCGGCGGAGGCCTGCGGAGCCTCGCGCGCTCCGCACGTGCGGCGCGCGCCGACTCGACGCTTCGCGGCCGAGGGAAAGCTGGAGACATCCCCTGCGCGCGTCCCTATTCTGCGGCCGCCATGCTCGATTCGTGCTCGATCCTCGCGCTCGTCACCGCTTTCGCGCTCCTCTCGTCCGTCGACGCGCCGCTCGCCGGCCCCGCGACGCCCGGCTCGTTCGAGCCGCAGGGCGCGCCCGCCGCGCAGCGCGCTCCCGCCGCCACGCCCGCGCGCACGGGTCGCGAGGCGCTCGCGCCCCTCTTCGCGCGCGCGACCCAGGACCCCGCGGGCGTCGTGCCGCTGCTCGTCGCCGCGAGCACGGAGCTCGAGACGCTCGCGCCCAAGGACGCGGCGCTGCTCGGCGACACGCTCGAGCCGTTCGCGCGTCGCGCGTTCTTCTCCGGCGAGCGCGTGCCCGGCATGGAGGAGCTCGGGCTCGCGCTCCACCGCGTCGAGAAAGGCGAGCTGCCGACGAAGATCGCCGCGCGCTACAAGTTCGGCGCTGGACTCCTCCCCTACCTGAACGACGAGTTCGACGAGCGCAAGCTGCGCATCGGGCAGGAGCTCAAGGTGCTCGACCTGACGCAGGGCGCGCTCGAGCTCGTCGTCGAGAAGAGCTCGTTCCGCCTCTTCGCGTGGCGCAAGCTCGCGAACGGCAAGCGCACGCTCGTGATGTGCGTGCCGGTCGGCCTCGGTGCCGCGGATTCGGCCACGCCGACGGGCTCGACCACGATCGTGAAACGCGTGCTCCACCCCGACTGGACGCACCCCGTCACGCACAAGGTCTACAAGGACGGCGACCCCGAGAACGTCCTCGGCGGCTACTGGGTCGCGCTCGACCCGACCGGCATCGGCAAGAACGGCATCGGCCTGCACGGCTACACGGGCGACGTCGCGGCGAACTGGATCGAACGCGGAGCCTCGAACGGCTGTGTGCGCATGCTCCAGAACGACATCGACCGCGTCTTCCACCTCGCGCTCGAAGGCACGCGCGTCGAGCTGCGCGACACGCCGGCCCGCTGAGCCCCCGCTCGCCCCACGCGAGCCGCCGAGCGAATCCGTCCGAAGAACCTCGCCCCGCGCACCGTCCAACTCAGCCGCCCCCGCCCGCTGCTGAGCGACTCCGTTCGAACGGCCTCGCCCCGCGCGCACCTTCTCGCCGCTCCCCCGCTCGTTGCTGAGAGCCCCTAGAACTCCGTGCCGTCTCGGGCCGGTCCTCCGGCCCGAGACGGCACGGAGTCCGGAATGCGAAGCATCCGAATGTGTTCCGTTGCGTCCCTTTGCCCTTGATCGTCTCTGCTGGCAATTGCGCTCCCGACCGACATGACTCCCCTCCTCTCCGTCTGCGCCGGCGGCGCCCTCGGCTCCGGCGCACGCTACCTCGTCTCCCTCTTCGCCACGCGCCAACTCCCCACCGGCTTCGCCTGGGGAACTCTGATCGTCAACGTCGTGGGCTCCTTCCTCCTCGCCTTCCTCGTGCAACTCGCGCTCTCGTCCCCATCCCTCACCCCGAACACCCGCCTCTTTCTGACCACCGGCGTCCTGGGCGGCTTCACGACCTACTCGACCTTCAACCAGGAGACGCTGACGCTCCTGCAACAAGGCTCCCCCGGCGCGGCGCTCGCCAACGTCCTCGCGACCCTCGTCCTCGGCCTCGCCGCTGGCTTCGCCGGGTTCGCACTGGCACGCACGATCGCAGGCGCCTGAGCGCCCCCCGCTCCTCGCGCGCTTCGACTATCCTCGTTCGCCCCGATGAGCGCCCCGCTCCACCTGCACACGCGCCTCGCCGCCCTCGGCGCGAAACCCCGCCACGCCGAGCTCCTCCTGCGCGCGTGGCTTGCGGGCACTCCGCTCTCGAAGGCGCTCGAAAACCGCCACTGCTCGTTCTCCCCGACGATCGTCGCCGAGTTCCCCGCGCTCGAGCGCGAGCTCGACCTCCTCGCGACGCCCGTCGCCGAGCACACGGGCAGCGACGGCTCCGCGCGCCTCCTCCACGCGCTCGCCGACGGCAAGACGGTCGAGAGCGTGCTCCTCCTGCGCGACGGCGTGTGCGTCTCGTCGCAAGTCGGCTGCGCCGTCGGTTGCACGTTCTGCATGACGGGCCGCGAAGGCCTGATCCGCAACCTGACCGCCGACGAGATCCTCGCGCAGGTCGCGCGCGCGCGGCGCATCCGCAACGTCCGCCGCGTGGTGTTCATGGGCATGGGCGAGCCGTCGCACAACCTCGCCCACGTCCTCGCCGCGATCGACGTGCTCGGAAACGAAGGCCGCTTCGGTCACAAGGAGCTCGTCTTCTCGACCGTCGGCGACAAGAAGCTCTTCGACAAGCTCCTCGCGCGCGCGACGAAGCCCGCGATCGCGCTGTCGCTGCACACGACGCGCGACGCCTTGCGCGCGGAGCTCCTGCCGCGCGCGCCGAAGGCCATGGTCGCGGAGCTCGTCACGCTCGCCGAGCACTACGCGCGCGCGAGCGGCCACCCGATCCAGGTGCAGTGGACGCTGCTCGCGGACGTCAACGACGGCGACGACGAGCTCGCGGCGCTCGTCGAGCTCTTCCGCGGCAAGCACGCGATCGTGAACTTCATCCCGTTCAACACGGTCGAGGGCGCCGGCTACGAGCGCCCGTCCGCCGACCGCGCGCACGCGATGGCGAAGCACCTCTCCGAGCACGGCGTGCTGTCGAAAGTGCGCCTGTCCGCCGGCCAAGACGTCGACGGCGCGTGCGGCCAGCTCCGCGCGCGGTCGCTCGCGCGGAATTGAGCTCGCTCGAGCCGCGCGCCGCTCCGTCGCGCGCGCCGGCCAGCGTCCCGGGCGCGCACGGTCGTCCAGCCCGGCGCAGCGCGTCCAGCTCCTGGATCGGCGCGCGCGAGCCGCACCCCCACGCGCGCGGCCAACGCGCCTCGCGACCATTGTGCGCGCCTCGGCATGCGGGTTGAACCCGCCCCGGCGCCAGCGAGCCCGAGCCTCCCGACCTCTCTCTCGATCGGCATGCAACCCCAGCGCGAAATCGAGCGGCTCCCGTCTGCCCCGCGCCTTCGCGCGGGCTCGCTGGCCCTCTTGCTCGTCCTGACGCTCGGCGCCTTCCAAGGCGGCGCGCTCCCGCCGACGCCGACGAGCGCCTGCGGTCCCGGGACGATCCACACGGGCCGAGTGCGCCCGGGCGCGAACATCTTCCGCGTCGAAGGCCTCATCGAGGGCTACGACACGGCGGCGCGACTGATCCGCGTCAACGGATGCGAATTCCACGTCCCGCCGAGCGTGCTGTTCGACGTCGACGGCGACGCGATCGGCGAGCTCCCGTTCGCGCTCGCGTTCGATCCGGTGCTCGAGCAGCAGCACACGCTGATCGGCGGGACCGTGATCGCGAACGGCCGGCTCGTGCACGGCGCGGGCTTCTGCTGGGAGCTCGAGGCCGACGCCGTCGAGATCCTGTTCGCGGAGAACGTGCTGCTCGGTCCGCTCACGCAGGTGTGGCCCGGCGACCGTCGCCTCGTCGTGAATGCGACGTCCGTGAAGCTGAACACGGACCCGCGCTTCCCGGCGCGGCTCCTCGGACTCGGTGATGAGCCCGTCGCGCTGTCCGACCTGTACGGCTTCGAGGGCTCGCTCGTGTCCGTCGAGGGGTACTTCGAGAGCGGCGTGCTGCGCGCGACGATCATCGAGACCGCGGCGTGGGTCCCGCATCCCGTGCACGACACGGTGATCGTGGAGCGCGCGACGTGGGATCCGTCGAAGGAGTCGATCGACGTGCGCGGCTACGTCTCGCTCCGGCCCGGAGCGACGATGCTCGTTCCGTTCGTGTCGATCTACACGGGGACGGAGAACCCGGGTGGTGGCTGCAACGGCGTGCTCGCGAGCACGGCCAACGTGACGTACGACCCGACGACGCAGCTCGGTCAGTTCCGCTACCGCAGCCCAGACCACGCTCACCCGCAGAAGCCCGCGAGCGTGTGCGCGCAGTCCGCGGGCGGGGGCAGTGACGACCTCGTGGTCGAGTGATCGCACCGTCGATCAAAGGACGAACGGCACCAGCCGCTTCGTGCGCCGCGCGTACTCGCTCCACGCGACGCCGAACCGGCCCGCGAGCGTGCGCTCCTCGACCGCAATGCGCCACGCGAGCGGCGGCAGCGCGCACGCGAGGAGCGCGAACGCCGAGAGCGCGCTCCCCAGCACGCCGCACACGCCGAAGAGCACGAGCACGAGCCCCGTGTAGGACGGGTGGCGCACGAAGCGATACGGGCCGCGCACGACGAGCTCGTGCCCGCTCTGGATCGCGACGTCGACGGTGAAGAAGCGGCCGAGCACGAGCACGGCCCACCACCGGACCACGAGCCCGACGCTCATCGCCGCGCACCCGCCGACGTACCACGCGCGCAGATCGCCCGGCAGACGCCAACCCGCGACGAACGAGAGCCCGAGCGCGAGCCCGATCCCGAGCGTCATCGTCACCCAGAGCACGCGCACGGTCGGGTCGGGCGTGAGACCGCGCGTCGAGCGATGGCGAAGGGCGAGGAGGGCCTCGGTGAAGACCCAAGCGGCGAAGAGGAGCTCGTGGGCGTGCATGGGGCGCGGGGCGCGATCTTCTCCAAGACACCCGCGAGATTCACTCACGCACGGGATCCTCGCGCGGTGCCGCTCCGCGTGCCCGTGTTCCCCGCGGACAACTGAACTCGCCTGCAGCCCCGTCGAGACTCTCCTCCGCGCGCGTGTGGCGGGCACGCGGGCGAGGGCGGACACCCGGGCAACGAGCCCGCCCGTGCACGTGAATGACGACGGCCGAGCTTCCGACCGCGTACTGGGTCGGCCGGTCGGCCTCGATAGTGAACTCCGGCTGATCGACTCAGTGCGAGGCAGGCGCAGCCGTGATCGTCAGTTCGTTCGCGAGATCGTCGAGAGTTCCCCACGTGCGTCCCGCGATCGGTGCCAGCGTGACCGAGAACGAGCGGATCTGTTCCGGTCCAATGGGGCCCCCTACGTCGAGCCCGTGGGCGGACACATCGACGGTCTCAGTCGAGTCGACGTTCAAGAGCTCGTGATACAGCGTCTGTCCGACGAGAGTCATCGGCCCGCTGACGTAGAGTGCGTTGATTCGAACCGGACGCAGAGAGCGGCCGTCGGACGTGGCCAAGGCGGGGAGTAGCGAGACTGAAATCTCCGCGCCAACGCCGCTGGAGAGCACGATCGATTTCTCCAAGGAACGAGGCGCGTCCGTCGAGATGGGGACTGCACTCGTCGAGCGATGTTCTTCCGACTGCGTCGATCGCGCGCCGCGGTAGAACGCCAGCGCGGCACCGCTGCCTAGGACGACGAACGCGACACTGAGAGCGAGCACTCGATGCTTGGTCATGAGTCAGCCTCTTCGTGGAAGCAGAGATGGGACTCGAGATGGAGTTGAGATCGGGGCCGGAGCGACGACCGAGGCCTGAGCAGTTCCTCGATGGCCTGAGGACACGCGGCACCACGGGCTTCAGCTTCGACTCACAGGAGAGAAGGCTAGCCTCGAAGTGGCGACGGGCTCCAACACCAGCCTGAACTTACCCCCCCGCCGTGTTCGACAACCAGGCGGGGCGGCGCCCCCTCGGTGACAGGGCTCCGGCTCGCCGGGATCTGCAGCGTTCGACACGTCGGAGTCCCCGTGTTCCTCAGCACCCAGTCCCTTCCCTCACAGGTCCTTGTGCGGCAGATGCGCCGCCCCGCTCTTCGCGCTCTTCTTCTTCGCGCGCGTCCGCTTCCCGCCCTTCTCGACGCGCACCGGCGGCGCGGCGCCGCCCGCGGCTTTCCAGTCCTTCGGCGGCGTCTCGCCCTTCATTTCGTACAGGAAGCGCGACGGGTGCGAGTCGACGCGCGTGCCGTACTTCGAGCGCGACTTCGTCAGCGTGATCGTCAGGTGTCGCTTCGCGCGCGTGATGCCGACGTACATCAACCGCCGCTCCTCCTCGACCGTGTCCTCCGCGACGGAGCGTGCGTGCGGCAGGATCCCCTCTTCGACGCCGACGAGGTAGACGCGCTCGAACTCGAGGCCCTTCGCCGAGTGCAGCGTCATCAGCGTCACCGCGTCCTTCTTCTGCTGCTTGTCGTCGCCGCGGCTGTCCTCCGCGTCGAGCGTCAGCGCCTCGAGGAACGTCGCGAGGCTCGCCTTGCGCGTGCGCCGCACGTGGTTCTCGGCCATGTCGAGCACTTCCATCACGCCCTGCCAGCGCTCCTCGCGCGTCTTCGGGTCGGGGTACGCGCGATCGACCTCGCCGCGGTAGTTCACGGCCTCGAGCAGCTGTCGGATCCAACCGACGAGCGCTTCACCGGGATCCGCCGCGAACACCGAGAGCGTGTTGCGGAACGTCCGCACCGCGTCGACGGTCGCGGCGGGGAGCTCGGCCGCGAGCTCCGGCGTCTCGAATACCTTGACGACCGAGATCCCGTGCTGCGTCGCGATGTCGACCGCCTTGTCGATCGAGCCCTTGCCGATGCCGCGCGGCGGACAGTTCACGACGCGCAGGAACGACACCTCGTCGCGCGGGTTGTTCGCTAGCCGCAGGTACGCGAGCACGTCGCGCACCTCCTTGCGGTCGAAGAACGACATGCCGCCGATCAGCACGTACGGGATCGCGCGCAGGCGGAACTGCTCCTCGAACGCGCGCGGCTGCGTCTGCGTGCGGAAGAGCACCGCGAAGTCGCTGAACTTCGAATGGTTGAGCCGCACCCGCTCCGCGATCTCTTTCGCGGCGGCGTCGGCCTCGCTCGCCTCGTCGTCGCCGCGCAGCATCACGATCGCCTCGCCCTTGCCGAGCGCGGACCGCAGCGTCTTCGCGTGCCGATTGGGGTTGTTCGCGATGACCTTGTTCGCGGCCTCGAGGATCTCCGCCGTCGAGCGGTAGTTCGTCTCGAGCCGGATCACCTTCGCGCCGCGGAAGTCCTTCTCGAACGACAGGATCTTCGTGACGTCGGCGCCGCGCCAGCCGTAGATCGACTGGTCGTCGTCGCCCACGACGCACAGGTTCTTGTGGCGGCCGGCGATCAGCTTGACGATCTCGTACTGCGGTCCGTTCGTGTCCTGGTACTCGTCGACCATCACGTAGCGGAAGCGGTGCTCGAGCTCCGTGCGCACCTTCTCGTTCGTGCGCAGGAGCTGCAGCGTGAAGAGCAGCAGGTCGTCGAAGTCGACCGTGCGCGCGCGCCGCAGGTGCTCCTCGTACATCTTCCACGCGCGGCCGACGAGCTCGTCCTCGTCGCCCGCGGCCGTGGAGAGGAACGACTCGCTCGACATGAGCTTGTTCTTCATCAACGAGATTCGGCCCTGCAGCACGCTGGGCTGGATCGACGCCTCGCCGATGCGCAGCTCGCGCAACGCGCCCTTCACCGCGGCGAGCTGATCGCTCGAATCACAGATCGTGAAGTTCGGCGCGAGGCCCGCCTCGGCCGCGTGCGCGCGCAGGAGCTTCACGCAGAACGAGTGGAACGTGCCGACGGTGAGGAGCTTCGCCTTGTCCTTCCCGACGAGCCCGGCGACGCGCTCCCTCATCTCGCCCGCCGCCTTGTTCGTGAAGGTCATGGCGAGGATGTTCTCGGGGTGCACGCCCCACAACATCAGGAACGCCATGCGCACCGTGATCACCTTCGTCTTGCCCGAGCCCGCGCCGGCGAGCACGAGCACGGGGCCTTCGCGCGTGGTGACGGCGAGCTTCTGCTCGGGGTTCAGTCCCTTGAGGAGGTCGGTCATGGTGTGCGGTCCGCTCTGGGCGGCGCGAGAAGCTAGGGACTCGCGCGCCGCAGAGCCAGAGCGCGTCGGCGC
This sequence comes from Planctomycetota bacterium, assembly GCA_016714045.1. Lineage (GTDB taxonomy): Bacteria > Planctomycetota > UBA1135 > UBA1135 > JADJNY01. The sequence continues at coordinate 190,422 of JADJNY010000015.1, forward strand.
GAGCGCTCCAAGTGATTGCGCGCACTCGCGGTCGACGGATCGACTCTCGCGGCGCGGCGTCGCGCGCGAAGAGCCGGCGCGACGCGGCTCAACGTCCGATCGACGCTCGAACGCGCTCGGCCATGGCCTCGATCCAAGGCTCCGAGCGCGCCGCGTCCCGCGCGGCGAGCTCCGTGCGCGCCGTTGCGATATCGGGGCTGCCGGACACCGGGTGGAGCGCGCGCAAGGCCCGCAGGAGCCCGTGCAGCACCGCTTCGGCGCCCTCCGCCGGCTTCGTCGCGCCGCGGAGCGCGACCTCGATCGCGCGCGCGTCGGTCGGGTGGAGCTCCTGCCCGAACGCGCCGCCCTCGAACTCGGCGAGGCCCGCATCGGCCTCGGCGCGCAGGCCGAGCTCCATGCGCGCCATCCACAGCCAGATCTGCGCGTCGGACGACTCGCGCTCGTCGAGCTTCACCGCGGCCTCCAGCGTCACTGCGGCGGCGCGCGCGTCGCCGGTCGCGAGCTGCGCCTGGCCGAGGAACATCCGGGCGCGCGCGTTCGACGGGAGGACCTCGACGAGGCGCTCCAGGTCCTTGCGCGCCGGCTCGAGCTCGCCGCGCTCGGCGCGGAGGAGCGCGCGCAGGCGACGGGCCTCCGGCGTCGATGGATCGGCGCGCAGCGCGGCGTCGCAGTCCGCGAGCGCGGCGTCGGTCCGCCGCAGTCCGACGCGCGCGAGGGCCCGCAGCTCCAACGCGTCGACGTCGTCCGGCGCCGTGCGGAGCGCCGCGGTCGCGTGCTCCTCGACGCGGGGCCAATCGGAGCTCTGGAACGCTTCCTCGGCGCGCGCCAGCTCGAGCGTGACGCCGGCGCGCGGGCTCTCCGCGACGCGCCGGGGGATGAACGCGCACAACCCCGCGAGCATGAGCGCGAGGAACACGGTCGCGCCGACGCGCTTCGCGTCGAGCCGCGGCGGGCTGCGCGGATCACGGTCGAGGCACCAGCCCGCCGCGATGCCCGCGACGAGGCCGCCGAAGTGCCCCGCGTTGTCGATGTTCGGGTTCGTGAGGCCGAGCACGAGGTTGATGCCGAGCAGCCAGCCGATCCACTTCATCGTCGCCGCGAACAGACCGCGCGGCATCTCGCGCCGATGCAGGAGGAAGAAGACGAAAATGCCCCCCATCGTCGCGAACACGGCACCCGACGCGCCGGCGGAGAACGTCTCGGGCTTCATGAGCATGCTCGCGCACGAGCAGCCGATCGCGCCGAGCAGGTAGAGCACGAGGAACGCGCCGCGGCCGTACAAACGCTCCGCGAGCGGCGCGAGCACCCACACGGCCCACAGGTTCATCCCGAGGTGGAGCAGCCCGTAGTGGACGAAACCCGCGGAGAGGAGCCGCCACCATTCGCCGGCGGCGATCGCGGGCCCGTGGTTCGCGCCGAAGCGCAGGCCGTCCTCCGCGGACGGATCCAGCACGGAGACGCCGTGGACGACGGCCCACAGGAACCAGAGGAGGTTGAGCGCGATCAGGATCGGTCCGACGAGCGGGCGCTCCGGCCCGACGATCACGAAGTGCTCGGGCTCGCGCAGGACGCGCTCTCCGTCGCCGGGCGCGTCGGGCTCCGAACCGCGCGTCGGGGCCGCCGACCGTGAAACGGGCGGCGGCGCAGCGGCCGAGGACGCATCGGCCGACGGCGAAACGGGCCACGGCGGCACGGGCGGCGTCGGTTCGGGTTCGTTCGAGGTCATGGTGCGCCCGCGGACTCGCCGACGTCGCGGAAGACGACCACGTCGTCGACGAGCGCAGCGAAGACGCAGCGTACCGTGTAGCGCGGGTGCGCGGCCAGGATCCGAGCGCGCGCGGCGCGCAAGTCCGCGACCTGGAGCGCGCGCACGTCCTCCAGCTTCCGGCCGGGGTGCTTGAGCGCGTAGTAGGCGCAGCCGTGGTGCGCGATCAGCCACACGGAGTGGAGGTCGTGCGCCTCGGAGAAGAGCCGCATCGCCTGGTCGAAGACGCGCGCCTCGTCGAACGAGCTCGTCCAGGGGTCGACGCACGCGGGCCCGCCGGGGATCGCGAAGAGGTCGGCGCGCTCGCTGACTTCGTGGCGCACGAACTCCTCGATCTGCGCGTGGTAGCGGCCGTCCGAGCAGCAGACGACGAGCGTCTCGGGGCGGTCGGGAGACCAGCGTTCCTGGGCGTGGTACTCGGGCTGGGGCGCGGCGTTCATGCGGTGTGTGGCTCAGCGCGCGAGGCGGTAGACGCGCATCACTTCGTTCTCGAAGACGAGCTCGGCGCCATCGCCGGCGAGCTGCAGCCCGCTCAACGGTTGCAGCTCCCAGTGCGTTCCGATCTCGCCGCGGTGCGAGAGGCGCAGACGGTCGACAATGGCCCAGACGTCGGCGTGCTCGATCGCGAGCGGCGCACGCGCGAGGAGCTCGCGCGCGGTGCGCAGTTGCGCGACGTCGGGGCCGGTCGCGAAGGCCGAGCGCACGGCGAGCCGTTCCGGGTGCAGGGGCGTGGTCGGCGGGTCGGTCCACCACCGGCCGTTCACCTCGTGCCAGCCCGCGGCGTGGCCGTGCGGATCGGCGCGCTCCGTCTCCAGGAACGCGCGGCGTTCCGCGTGCGCGGAGAACAGGATCTCGCCGCCGCGCGCGAGGAACACGGCGTCGCGCGGCGCGTGCTCGCGGATCCACGCGAGCCCGGCCTCGTACTGCGCGAAGAGCGCGCCCTCCTCCGGCTTCGGGAGCACGTCGCGCCGCGCGCGCGCCGCGGTGTCGAGCGCGGCGCCGATCACCGGAGCGATCGACAGCGCGAGGACGCAGCCGAACGCGAGCCGTCCCGACGCGCGCTCGAACGGCCCCGCTCGGCCCGCCGCGGCCACGCGCACGAACGCCGCGGAGGCGAGCACCGCGAGGGCGACGTGCGCGACGTCGGCGAAGAAGAGCTGCGACACGCCCGGCGCGCCGAGCGCGAACGCGAGCACCGACCCCGCGAGCGCCGCCGTCACGAGCCACACGACGGCAGGATCGGCCGCGCCCGCCGCGCGCCGCCGCACGAGCACGACCGCGGTCGCGAAGAGGCACGGACCGTAGAAGAGGAGCACCCAGAGCGGCGCGAGCACCCACTCGAGCCACGCCGGCGCCGTCTGCGCGGTCGCGCCCAACGCGCGCGCCATCGCCGCGAAGGACCCGGACGTCACGAGCGCGTGCCAGGGAACGACGCGGAACATCGCCCCGGCGTGGCTCCCGCCGCCGAAAGCGAGCGCAAGCGTCATCGGCGCGGCCGCGACGGCCGTCACGAGCGCCAGCGAGGCACCCGGACGCCACCGTCCGCCGCTCGCGAGCGCCACGAGCGCGAGCCCGCAGCACGCGGCGACGACGACGGGCATGACCGTGCCTTTCGTCCCCGCCGCGGCGATCGCGAGCGTGACGAGCGCGACGAGGCTTCCCACGCGCGGTCCGCGCGCGGCGCGCAGCTCCTGCGTCACGACGAAGGCGATCGCCGAGAAGAAGACGAGGCCGAGCACCATCGACGGGCTGCGGTACACGCCGTACGCGAGGTAGCTCGCGATGCTGACCTCGTTCGCGCGCAGGCCGAACACGCGCACGAGCTCGAACCCGAGGTCCGCGTGCAGCACGACGAGCGCGGCGGCGACCAACCCGGCGTTCGCGCTGCGCCACAACGCGCGGGCGAGCGCGAACGTGCCGAGCGCCAGCGCGACGGGGCCGAGCATCGGCAGGAGGCGCTCGAGGCCCTCGCGCACCGGCACGCCCATCGTCTCGCGCAAGCCCGCGGCCGTCGCGTAGGAGAAGTAGTGGTAGTTGAACGGCAGTCCCGCGATGCGCGCGTCCTCGAACGGAAGCGTGCGCCCGAGCTCCGCCGCGTTGCTCACGTGGAAGACGCCGTCGAAGTCGAGGTCGCGCCACCAGCCGCCGGCCGGGAGCAAGTGCGCGCGGCCGATCGCGACCGCGAGGATCGCGAGGAGCCACAGGGACTGCGCTCCACCGACGCCCTCGCCCGACTGGGGCTCGGACTCGTCGACGCTGCGACGCACGCTCCACCACGCGAGGGGCAGGCTGACGAGCGGCCAGTACGCGAACGCGGACACGATCCCGAGGCGCTGCGCGCCGACGAAGGCGAGCACTTGGAGCGCGAGACCGAGCGCCAGCCCGAGCGCCGCCTGCGACCACCCGTCGTCGCGCCGCGGGCGGAGCGCACGCCACGCGCACCAGCCCGGCAGGAAGACGTGGAGCGCGAGGAAGCCCGTCGTGAGCGCGATCGCCTCCGGCCGCGCGCCGTTGACGAGCGCGCGCGTGGCGGCATACGCGAACAAGAGCGCGATCCCGGCGCGATGCGCGAGAGGACCGGGCCCGCGGGCCACCGTGCTGCGTGCGTGCTCCATGCGCGATCGGCACGATCGACGGATCGACCGCGCGCGAGGCGTTGCTACGATGCCCGCTCGAACCCGCTCCGCCAAGCACGAGATCCGCGATGACGACCAAGTCCGAGCTCCTCCCCTGCGTCGAAGTCGGCCCCAAGGGCCCCGCGAAGGCCGCCGTGATCTGGATGCACGGCCTCGGCGCGGACGGCCACGATTTCGAGCCGATCGTGCCGCAGCTCGGGCTCGACCCGCGCTCCGCCGTGCGCTTCGTGTTCCCGCACGCGCCGTCGATCCCGGTGTCGCTGAACGGCGGCTACGTGATGCCGGCCTGGTACGACATCAAGGACGCCGACCTGAAGAACCGCCACGACGAGCAGGGCATCCGCGCGAGCGCGAAGAAGATCGAGGCCTTGATCGCGCGCGAGGTCGAGCGCGGCGTGCCGACGCGGAAGATCGTGCTCGCGGGCTTCTCGCAAGGCGGCGCGATGGCAGTGCACGTGGCGCTGCGCCACGCGCAACCGCTCGCGGGTTTGATGGCGCTGTCGACGTACCTCGTGTGCGGCGATTCGGTCGAGGCCGAGCTCTCGTCGGCGAACCGCGGGCTGCCGACGTTCTGCGCGCACGGCACGGAGGACCCGATGGTGCGCTACGAGCGCGGCGTCGCGCTGAAGCAGCGGTTGATCGCGGTCGGGTGCGACGTGACGTGGCGCGAGTACGCGATGCCGCATGCGGTGTGCATGGAGGAGATCGCGGAGATCGGGGAGTGGTTGAGGGCGCGGCTCGCGGAGTGAGCGCAAGCACGCTCCATTCGTTCGCCCGCGACGCGGTAGGTCCCCGCGCGCTGCGATGGTCGATGGATCGAGGGCCGAGCGCCGTCGCGCTGGTGTGGTGACGAAGTGCTCTAGCTAGGAACTCGGCCGCTGAACCTCGTCACGATGCTGCCGAGCGGGAATTCCACCGGAGGGGGTCGAGGCTCCCCGGCGAAGAACGGGCACCGCATTCCGCATGGCCGATGCGGTAAGGCGGGGCCTCCCAAGGCGCAGGGCCCACCCGTGAGAATTCCCGCTTGGGCGAAGCGCCGGGGCTTGTTGGGACCACGGACCCGCGGGACACTCGACTCTGTCCCCTCGAACTCCCGGAGGAAGCCCATGCGCGCTCTGCCGTCGAATTGGGTCGCCCTAGCGATCCTTCTCGCACCCTCGATTGCCTTCGCCCAATCCACTTGGCACGTCGACGCCAGCGCGACGCCGCCCGGGCTCGGTACGATCGCGAGCCCGTATTCCGACCTCCAGTACGCGCTCGCGCAGCCCTCGACCGTCTCCGGCGACACGCTGCTCGTCGCGCCGGGGACGTACACGGGCGCGTTCGACTTCCTCGGCAAGGACGTGCTCGTGCAGAGCACCGCGGGAGCCGCAACCACGATCCTCGACGGCGGTCTGCCGTGGCCGCCCGTCACGCCCGACTTCACCTCCGGTACTCCAGTCGTTGCGTTCCGAAACGGCGAAGGACCGGGGGCCGTGCTCGACGGATTCACGGTCCAGCACGGCCGCGGCTCGCGGACGACGACAGGACTGTCCCTCGCCCGCGGCTCGGGCGTGTTCGTCTCGGGAGCTTCGCCCACGCTGCGCAACCTCGTCGTGCGCGAGAACCTGGGCAACCTCGGAGTGGGGATGTTCTTCGAGGGCTCGTCGTCGTCGGTCAGCGAGTGCCTGATCTCGACGAACACGGGCAACTGCTACTGCTCCGACATCCACGGGCTCGGCATCTACTGCACGAGCGCGATCATCGTCGACGGGTGCACGATCACGGGCAACGGCCCGCTCAGCGTGGGCTTCGCGGCGAACCAGGGCGCCGGTGTGAACGCGTCAGCAGGCACGTTCACGAACTGCGTCCTCTCGAATAACCACGGCTACTGGGGCGCCGGCGCGTACTTGGGTGGGACGGCGACTCTCGTCGATTGCGTGATCTCCAACAACTGGAGCGGCAGCATCGACGGCGACCCCGGGCGCGGTGGCGGCGCTTTCGGCGGGACGCTCACGCGCTGCGTCATCGAGAACAACTACGGTGGACACGCGGGCGGCGGGACGTACCTCTCGAACCTCGTGGACTGCATCGTGCGTGGGAACTCCATGCGCAGGCCTAGCTCCTCGGCGTACACGCCCGTCGGCGGTGCCGGGTGCTTCGGTGGATCGCTTCTGCGCTGCGACGTGTACGAGAACACCTCTGGTTGGCTGGGTCACCCGGTCTTCGCGCCCAACTCCGGCGCGGACGGCGGCGGCGTTCACAGCGCGACGGCGACGAGCTGCCGCATCCACGACAACACGGCCTACGCGATGGGCGGAACGAACGGCGGTCTCATCGGCTTCGGCGGCGCGGGGGCTGCCTTCTCGACCCTCGTCGACTGCGACGTCTTCGACAACGAGGTCCTGCCCATCTCGATCTCGCCCGTGCCGGCGATCTGCGGAGGCGCGGGCCTCTACGGCGGCACGGCGACGCGCTGCAGGATCTTCGGCAACACCGCGCCCAATGCGGCGGGCGCGGCCAACGCGACCCTCGTGAACTGCACGGTGACCCAGAACACGGCGACGGTCGCCGGCGGCGGAGTGGGCAGCCTCGATCTCCCGAGCGCGACGATGACGGTCCGCAACTCGATCGTGTGGGGCAACTCGGCGCCGGAGACGACGTCGCCGATCGGGACGCTCTCGATCACGTGGAGCGACGTCGCCGGCGGCGCGCCGGGCACGGGCAACATCGCGCTCGACCCCTCGTTCCAGTCCGCGGCGAACCGCGACTTCCACCTGCTCGGCACGTCGCCCTGCATCGACAGCGGCAACCCGGCCGAGCTCGACCCGAACGGCTCGCGCGTCGACATGGGCGCGTATCCCTTCGAGTGCGGGGCCCACAACTACTGCGTCGGCAAGGAGAACTCGCTCGGCTGCGTGCCGAGCGCCGCGTTCACGGGCACGCCCGACTTGTCGGGCCTCGACGACTTCCACGTGACGTGCGCGAACGTGCGCAAGAACACGGTCGGCCTCTTGCTCTGGTCGCGCGCGAGCGACGCGGCGCCGTTCAACAACGGGACGCTGTGCGTCGCCTCGACGATCATCCGGACGCCGGTGCAGAGCTCGGGCGGCACGGGCGTCGGTCCGAACTGCACGGGTGCGTTCGACTTCTTCTTCTCGCACGCGTACCTGAACGCGCGCGCGATCGTGCCGTTCGAGACGATCTTCGCGCAGTGGTACATGCGCGACGCCGCGCATCCCGACGGCACGGGCGTGGGGTTGTCGGACGGGGTGGCGTTCACCGTGTGTCCCTGAGCGGACCCGCGACCGCGCCGGTGGACGTTCAACTCCAGCGGCGCGTGGGTTGAAGGCTGAGTGGGTGGGTCGGTCGGATCCCCGAACGAGGGGGAGCCCTCGTCACATCCACGTCGCGAACTGCTGGAGGAAGTCGCGCCAGTTCGTCACGAGTACGCCTTCGAGGCGGTGCGGCTCCGCTTCCGGGGTGACGAGGAACGCCGGCACGCCTGCGTTCTCGAGCGCGAAGGAGCGCAGCCCCGCGAGGTCCGAGCGGTCGATCTTCTTCCCCGACTTGATCTCGACCGCGGCGACGAGCTTCCCGTGTTTCTCGACGAGCAGGTCGACCTCCGCGCCGTTGTTCGTGCGCCAGAAGAAGAGCCGCGCTTCGGAGCGCGCGTAGTCGAGCCTGCGCTTGCACTCGAGCACGAGCCACTGCTCGAACAGCCGCCCGCGCGTGTCCGGGTCGATCGCCGCGGTCAGCCGGTGATTGACCGCGTTCGTGACCCCCGTGTCGAACAGGTAGAAGCGCGAGTGCCCCACGAGCCGCGCGCGCACGCTCTTGCGGTACGCCTCGAGCCGGAAGCCGACGAGCGTGTCCTCGAGGATCTTGTAGTACTCGCGCACCGTGCGCTCGGCGAGCGCCGCGTCGCGTGCGACGTTCGAGGCGTTCAGGAGCTCGCCGTTCTGCGCCGCGGCCACGTCGAGGAAGCGCGCGAAGCCGCCGAGGTTGCGCACGAGCGCCTCGGCCTCGACCTCCATGCGCAGGTACGCCGCGACGTAGTCGCGCAGGAACTCGCGCGCCTCCTCCTCGGTCGAGGTCACGGCGCGCGGCAAGGCGCCCAGGCGCAGCGCGCGCTCGAGGTCGAAGTGCTCCCCGTGCTCCTCGACGATCAGCGGATGGAGCGGGAGCACGGCGGCGCGCCCCGCGAGGAGGTTCGCGCCGCCGCGCTTCAGCTTGCGCGCGCTCGAACCGGTGAGGAGGAACCGCACCTGGTCCGACTCGATGAACGAGTGCGCCTCGTCGAGCAGCGCGGGGATGCGCTGCACCTCGTCGACGAAGATGGTGCGGACGCCGCGGCGGAGGCGCTCCTCGACCTCGCGGCGGAAGAGGCCGGGGTCCTTCGAGTACCGCAGGTACGGCTCGTTCTGCAGCAGGTCGACGGTCCACGCGTCGGCGGGGAGACGACCGCGGATCAGCGTGCTCTTCCCGGTCTGACGGGGACCGAGGAGGAGGACGGAGCGGTTCGCGGGGAGTTGGAGGACTCGGGTGAGCATCCCGCCGAAGTGTATAGCTTTTCGGCAGCGAGCTGCCGGCCGGTCGCGAGCGGGATGGGCGTCGGGCCCAGGTCAGGCTGGAAAGCCTTGATCTCTAGATATTTACAGGCACGGACCAGGAGCGGTCGCGACCGAGCACGACCACGCCCCGGTCAGGCGCTCGCGGCCGAGAACCGCCTCAGCGCGGCCTGAACGCCGGTCCGCACCCCGTCACGACCGTCTGAGTCCCACCTCCCAAGGCGCCGCTTTCCTCCGACGCCTGGAGCTCGCCCCCGACGCGCTCTCGGGAGGGCTGCACACACCGCGAGCATTTTGACGGTCAATCTGCTCGCGACCTGTACACGCCTCGTGGAGGCACAGAGTCGTCGTCCGTGCCTGAACGTCTGCGCACGATGCGGCGGAGCGACTGGCGTCAGCGTCGCGACGGATGGGAAACGCAGGCTTCCGCTCGGACGCCCATGCGCGCGTCCTCGGTCACCGAACTCGAGCTCCTGCTCGGGCACGAGACGTGACCCCACCCTGCCCGTGCCGCGTTCGCGCAGGACGAGGCGGCTGTACTGGTTGCCGCGCGAAGCGAGACGGAGGACGAGGTCCGTCGCCAGACGGGCGAGACGCACGCCGCCGGAGAGCGGGTCGAGCTCGCCCTGCGACGCGGAGACGACCTTCCAAGGACCACCCCGCGTGAGGCGGCCGGTCCAAGTCGCGGGCAGCCCGTCGAGCTCGAGCACGGCGTTCGCGTCGGTGGTGAGCGCGGCGAAGTTCTTGAGGATGGGGAGGACGATCGCCGCGTCGACCGCGGCGGGCGGCGGCGGTCCGGAGAAGAGCGTGGCGTCGGACTCGAAGAAGACTGAGAGCGCGTCGAGAGCTCCGCCGTCGTCGCGTACGAAGCGCGCGGAGAGGCGGGCGCCGTCGTCGAGGTGGAGCGTGTGCGGCGCGGCGGCGAGGACGACGTCACGCCGGTCGAGCGGTCGGCGAGCGACGGCGAGGAAGAGCTCGGCCGGCCGGCCTGCCATCGGCGTCGAACTCGACGGTGCCGTCGGAGGCGGTGCTGTGGTCGGCGAGGAGGGCGCCGTCGCGGGCGAGAAGGAGTTGGGAGTTGGCGACGGGGTGGATAGAGGCGGTAAGGATCGTGAAAACGGCGCGAGAGGAAGCCTGAGCGGCGGTGGGGCGCGCGGGTGCGGAGGTGGCGTCGGGCGCGGGTATCGCGCGATCCGTCGCGGGCGCGAGCTCGGTCGGACGAGTGAGGTCGGGCCGGGCTGCGGGAGCGGAGTCCGGTGTGTCGCGACGAGCGAGCGCCGCGTCGCTTCCCTCTGGAGCGAGCCAGTTTCAAGGGTCCGCCACGACCACGACGAGCGTCGCAAGGACGGCGAGAAGCAGGCCAGCGACGACGATCGGGCGCTTCATCAAAGGAGTCCCCCAGCGCGTGGTTGTGCTTAGGGGCAGGGAGTCGAGCAGGAGTCTCTATGGCACGGTAACGCTGGCGAGAGGTAGTTGCCCGTAGTTGACTGACGGAGCGATCGATACGCTGCTGTCCTCCGAGGTGGTGCTCGCCCACTGCAACTAGAACGATGATGAGACCTCCCGCCCATCCTGGTTCATCCCGACTCCCGTACCCCGACCCTTCCGACTTGGCGGGGACGCCACGCCCAGATTGGTTAGGCGGGCCCATCTATCGATTGCCTCGACCGCCACTCCAGCCGGCCGTATTCTAATGGACATCAGTCAATTGCTTCACTCTTGTAGCCCATCCGATGTCCGATTAGGCACACGGGCCCGCCGCGTCCGCGGTTCTTATCTAGGTTTGCCTAATACGCGTTGGGCGATAAGCGCCAACCTGGTGGAATTCCTGGAGCGGAGACTGACTATGCCAGGAGACGTTGCGTGAGCCGGACCAGCACTACCTTTCCGCTGCTCGTCCAGTTCGAGTTCCACCCTCTCTCGAAGGAGGCGGCTGCAGCAGCGGAGTACTTGCATGAGGTCTTGAACGCAGATCCGGCCGTGCCGGGGCTGCGAATCCCAACGACATTCACGACTGACGATGGCTCCGGCGAGCCGCCTGAGCCCGCCGTCGCAACCGAGGCCGATCGCGTTCTCGTGGTGCTGCTGGCGGACGACCAACTTGCCGTTGCCGCGCGCAAGCCGACGAAGAGCGGGACCACGTGGGGCGCATATGTAACCAAGCTCCGCTCGCTCACCGAGGCTGCTGGACACCGTTTCATGCCGGTGCAGCTCACTGAGAGCGCGTGGCCCATCGACAAGCGGCTCGACGACACGAACTTCCTACGAGCGTGGGCCATCGACGGAGTCGAGGAACGTCACAAGTTCATCGCGAGACGGCTCGTCCATCTACTGATTCGTCGGCTCCGGCCCAGGCCGGACAACGAGGACGCGCCGCCGGTCACGGTCTTCCTCAGCCACACGAAGATGGATCTCGATCACGAACCGCGCGTGGTGAAGACGCTGCTCGCGCATCTCACGGCGACTCAGCCAGAGAAGACATGGTTCGACACCGGCGACATCTCGACCGGCTCGCGCTTCGCTCAGGAGATCGAGAAGGGGGTCAAGGACACCGCGCTCTTGGCAATTGTGACGGACTCCTACTCGTCGCGCTCCTGGTGCCGAAAGGAGGTGCTCCTTGCGAAGCACCATCAACGACCATTCATCATCGTGGACGCAGTTCAAGAGAGGGAGACGCGCCGCTTTCCGTACTCCGGCAACACGCCTGTCATTCGATGGAGGGCTCCTGACGCTCAGGCCGTCGTGGACCTTCTGCTTCGCGAAGTGCTCCGACACGCATACGCCGAAGAGAGCTTGAAGCAGCGCAAGCGAGAGGGCGACGTGCTCCTGGCGGCGGGCCCCGAGCTGGTGACAATCGTCCACCACCGGAAGGAGAAGAACCAGGCCGTGGTCCTCTACCCCGATCCGCCGCTCGGTGCCGAGGAGCTAGAGGTACTCGAGCGCACGGGAGTCCGCGTCGAGACGCCGCTGCAGCGCCACGCTCTTGCCAACGACCTGCGTCGTCGCAACCTGACCGTGGCCCTGTCCGTGTCGGGCGCCGAGGACCTTGGCCGGTACGGACTTCGTCTCGCCCACTTAGACGCAATCCTCCTCGATCTGTCTCGGTACCTGCTCGTAGCTGGAATCCGGCTTGCCTTCGGCGGTCACCTCGGCCCTGATGGCTACACGCTTCGTCTCGCGGACTTGGTGCGCGACCCGATCGTCGATCAGCTACGGGGCGCGTCCCCCAAAGGGCAGGTGCAACCCGAGCTCATCACCTACCTTCCGTGGCCCATGCTCGCGTCGGTCCGCGACGAAGCGCGACTCGGAACCCTCGTCCAGATGGTTCGCTGCGATCGACCGGCGGATATCGACGAGTCGCTGGATGCGACGTTCGTCGCCTCCCCCGACATCGAGGTCCCAGCCGACACGGCGGTTCGTCGCTTCGCGTGGTCGAGAGGGCTGACCGCCATGCGCGAACGTCAGACGAGTGAGATCCATGCACGCGTCGTCGTCGGCGGAAGGCTCGGACGCGCAGACGCTCCGTACCGGGGACGCATGCCTGGCGTCCTCGAGGAGGCGTTGCTCGGCATTCGCGCTCAGCGCCCCGTGTTCCTGGTGGGAGCGTTTGGCGGCTGCGCCCGACTCGTCATCGACGCGCTCGACGGCATCTCGCGCGCGGAACTGACCTCGGCTTACCACCAGGCACTGCCACTCGCGCCTGACGTTAAGAAGGTCTACTTGGATCGCAATGTGAAGTGGGAGGAATTCGAGAGCATCGCCTCCGAGCTGAGAGCGTGCGGCATCTCGGGGCTCAAGAACGGGCTGTCCGTTGAGGAGAACCGTGAACTCGCGATCTCACGCTCGGCCGAGCGCATCGTCGAGCTTGTCCTTCACGGGCTGCAGCAATGCAACCAGCCAACACCCGCTGGCGGTACGGAGTGAAGAGCATGGCGGACAAGAAGAACATCTTCATCTCTCACGTCCACAAGGACGACGACCTGTTGCCCAAGTTGAAGGACCTCATCTCGAAGGCCGGGATGAAGGTGCGCGACGGCTCGATCAACAGCGACAAGCCGAACAACGCGAACAACCCTGACTACATCAAGGAGAAGTACCTCAAGCCGCACATCGACTGGGCAAGCACCTTGGTCGTGCTCATCACGCACGACACCGCGCAGAGCAAGTGGGTGAACTGGGAGATCCAGTACGCCATCGAGCAGGGCAAGCACGTCGTCGGCGTATTCGCGCAAGGAGCCACGGACGCAGACATCCCCGATGCACTGCGAACTCACGGCGATGCTGCGGTCGTGGGCTGGCAGAGCGAGCGCGTCGTCGATGCGATCGACGGCAAGATCACCGGCTTCGACGATCCGGCGACAGGGACCCCGCGATCCGCGCCCGAATACAACGTCAAGAGGTTCAACTGCTGATGAATCTCTACTCCTACGTTGTGGCGCGTGACTTCGGCTTCGCCCCGAACCCGTTCTTCGGGTTCTGCACACTGGCGACTTGCAAGCCACAGATCCGCAAGCACGCATCCCTCGGAGACTGGGTCGTGGGGACCGGCGCGAAGGGCACCTACGACTACAAGGGACGCCTCATCTTCGCGATGCAGGTGAACGAAGTCCTCGGCTTCGACGCCTACTGGAATGACCCGCGGTTCATCCTGAAGCGGCCGAACCTGAAGGGCAGCCTGAAGGTCATGTACGGGGACAACATCTACCGCCGCGAAGGCAGGCGGTGGGTGCAGGCCGATTCGCATCACAGCTTGCCCGACGGCCGCTTGAACAAGGCCAACCTCGTTTGGGACACAGGGGTCGATCGCCTACTAATCGCCAAGCAGTTCGTCTACTGGGGGCGCTCTGCACCGGCGATCCCGAAGACGTTTCGATCGTTTGGCAAGGAGAAGATCGACATCTGCTCCGGCAGAGGGCATCGCGTGTTCACAGGCGACCTGCCCCGTGCCTTCGCGGGGTGGCTCGAGAGCGAAGACAAGTGGGGCGTGCAGGGCGAGCCTCTCGAGTTCGCCAAGCACGAACGAGCACCTGTGTCAGCGCCGCAGATTGCGGCGAGCACCAAGAAGCGACTAGCGCGGAGGAGCGCGCGATGACCGATGACCGCTGGCTCTGCGGGTTCGCTACGCTCGCGGAGAAGACCGACAACTTCAAGGACAAGCCGGACCACGTCGCCCTGCTAGCTGCGGGCCTGATCGGCGAGGCCGGAAGCGTCGTCTCCGAGCTCAAAAAGAAGCGCCGCGAGCGAGCTGCCTACCCGGTCTACCGCGAGAAGATGATCGAGGAGGTCGGCGACTTCCTCTGGTACTTCGTGCGACTCGCTGCGGTCGTGGCACCGGGCCTCCTCGAAGAACTTGAGATACCGGACAAGGTCGTGCTCCCCGCGGCGGACGGACCTCAGCTCACGGGGCACCTCGACTTCGGAGCGGCAGTGGGCGAAGTTCTCGCGGCGGTCAGCGTCTCGAAGAACGATGACATGCGAAAGCTCCTGGGCCGCGTGTGGGCATTGCTGACGGTGATCAGCAACGACGCGGACATCTGCCTCCGCGACGCCGCTGGGCGCAACACGGCGAAGACCGGGAGCCGCTGGCCCGACGAGAAGCGCTACGCGCCCCTCTTCGACGACGCCTTTCCGGTGGAGGAGCAACTGCCCCGACGGCTCCAGGTCGACTTCCTCGAGCGAGCGCGCGGCCCGAATCGAGCCGTCATCCTACGGTGTAACAACATTAACTTCGGTGATCGGCTCACGGACAACATCGAAGACCCGGACGGCTACCGTTACCACGACATCTTCCACTTCGCCTACGCGGTGCATCTAGGATGGTCGCCCGTAGTAAGGGCGCTCATGCGCACAAAGCGCAAGAGCAACTCCAAGGTCGACGAGGCGCAGGACGGCGCGCGCGCCGGCATCATCGAGGAGGCGGTTTCAGCGGTCGTCTTCAGCCGTGCCAAGCGGCTCAAGTTCTTCGATGACCTCGATCACGTCGACCTCGACCTGCTTAAGACGATCAAGGAGTTCGTCGAAGGCTTCGAGGTTGAGGCCGTTCCGCTGTGGCAGTGGGAGACCGCGATCCTCGATGGCTACCGTGTCTTCCGCTCGTTGTGCGCAGGTCCGGGTGGACGCGTCATGCTCGACCTCGGCACCCGCCAACTTACCTACGCGCCACACGCTGCGAGCGACGATCAGCAGCGACCGCCGTCAACTTCGCGAGGAGCACGATGAGTAACAGACACAAGGTCTTCGTCAGCTATCACCACGCGCTCGACGAGGCGTACAAGACGAAGTTCGAGGAATTTGGCAAGATCTTCGATGTCCTCGTTCCAGGCTCGGTGAACGATGGCGACATCGACTCGAACCTGCCTGCTGAGACGATCCGCCAGAGGATCCGCGACGAGTACCTCCGCGATACCTCGGTCACGGTCGTCTTGATCGGCGCCGAGACATGGCAAAGGAAGCACATCGACTGGGAGATCGGTTCGTCTATTCGGCAGACAGAGTACAACCCGCGCTCCGGCCTTCTCGGCATCTGGCTGCCGACATACCCGCGTACCGATCCGACGAAGTATAACCCGCACACGATTCCACCTCGCCTCTACGACAACATTAAGTGCGAGTTCGCAACCATCTACAATTGGTCTGACAACCCTACAATGGTCCAAGGCTGGATTCACGACGCCTACATGCGAAAGAGCGCACAGCAGCCCGACAACTCCCGAGCATCGTTTGGCAAGAATCGCACGGGGACCGCGTGGACCGACTGAGGATGCGAGCGGCCTACGAGATTCACCTGCCGGGCGGGCGTGTGCTCAAGACAACGCCCGTGTTCGACACGTACTGGCGCTTCGCGTCAGAGCGCCAGGAGATATTCATGCGTCGCGTGCTCGGCAGGACGCCGCCGTGGACGGAGGACCCAATCCTCAGCGGGCACCGCTTCACAAACACGTACAGGGCTTCCGACCGCGTAAGCCAGTACCTGATTCGACACGTTATCTACGAGGGCTCACAGAAGCCCGAGGAGGTCTTCTTTCGCACTATTCTGTTCAAGCTCTTCAACAGGATCGGGACGTGGGAGAGCCTGAGCACGACACTTGGCGCACTGGGTTGGCGTGACTACTCGTTCGACACTTACGCGAAGGTGCTGGACGGGATGCTCGACAAAGGCGAACGCGTCTATTCGGCCGCGTACATCATGCCGTCGCCGACGTTCGGAAGCCCTCGCAAGCACCGGAACCACCTCCGGCTTATCGAGCACATGATGGCCGACGGGGCGCCACGGAAGCTCGCGAAGTCGGGCTCGCTCCGAGGAGCGTTCGATCTGCTGCGCGGCTATCCGTCGCTCGGCGACTTCCTCGCGTTCCAGTTCGCAATCGACATCAACTACAGCGAGCTCACCGACTTCTCCGAGATGGAGTTCGTGGTGGCAGGGCCCGGTGCTCGGGACGGCATCAGCAAGTGCTTTACGGATATGGCGGGCCTGAGCGAGGCCGAGATCATCCAGGTCATGGCTGAGCGCGCGGGCGAGGAGTTCGGGCGGCTAGGCATGAAGTTCCTGAGCCTCTGGGGACGCAGCCTGCAACTCATCGACTGCCAGAACGTGTTCTGCGAGGTCAGCAAGTACGCACGCGTGGCGCACCCGGAGATCGCGGGTGAGTCCGGTCGAACCCGGATCAAGCAGAAGTACACGCCTCGCCCGGTCCCGATCCCGCAGTGGTATCCGCCGAAGTGGGGCGTCCAACCCCAGTCGCCCAACATCAGCATGCATCGGACAGTGCTGCGCGCCGCCAGTACTGCTGAGCGTTCAATCGCGAGCGGGGCCTTCGCGGGTGGCAAGCCCGACGGAATCACGTCCTCCGACTCGGCCCCTTCCGCACCGCCGGCGCGTTCCACGGATCATCGGGCCACGAGTGCTTCGGGTACCGCGCCCGCAGCTCCTTGCGCACGTCCTGGTACGCGCCGTTCCAGAAGCTCGCCAGGTCCTCGGTGACTTGCTGCGGCCGATAATTCGGCGCGAGCAGGTGCAGCACGACCTTCACTCGTCCGCTCGCGATGCGCGGCGTGTCCGCGAGCCCGAACACCTCCTGGATCCGCACCGCCAGCGCCGGCGCGCGGCCTTCCGCGTAGTCGAGCGTGATCCAGCTCCCGCTCGGCACCTGCAGCCGTTCGGGCGCTTCCTTCTCGAGGACCTGCTGCTCCTTCCAATCGAGCTGCTGCTTCAGGAGCTCGATCCAGTTCCGCTTGCGCGCGTCGTCGAAGCTGCGACAGCCGTGCAAGAGCTCGCCGAGGTGCGCGCGCAGCCACGCGTCGTCGAAGCGCGGCAGCTCCGCGTCGGGCATCCAGCTCGCGAGCGACCGCACGCGCGCCAGGAAGTTCGCGAGCTTCGCGTCCGACAGCGGGATCAACCGCGCGAGGTCCGTGCCCGCGGCTTCCGCCAGCGCCTTCCCCGCGAGTTCGTCGTCGATCTGGCCCGTCGGTGCTTCCTCGAGCACGAGGTCTTCGAAGTACGTGCGCCGCACCGCGAACACGCGCTCTTTCTCCTTGTCGAACGCGACCTCGTCCGCGACGCGCACGCGGTCGCGAGCGAGCCACTCCCGCTCGATCGCGGACGCGAGCCGCACCGTCGCCTCCGCGCGCTCGCCGCGCCGGCCGCCGTCGAGCTCGGCGCACACGAAGAGCTCGTGGTCCATCACGGCGCTCTCGTCCGCGAGGCGCACGCCGCGCCCGCCGAGCATCACCGCGCGCCGATCGCCCTCCGCGCGGCGACGAGCGACGCGGTCGGGCCACGCGGCGAGGACGCAGCGCAGGAAGTCCTCTTCGGCGGTCGCGGAGAGCTGGAGGGGCGCGCTCGCGCCGCCTGCGAGGTCCTTCGACTGCGCCGGGGTCGTTCCGTTCCCAGGGTTGATAGGGCGCACATCCGGTTTCGAGATCCACGCCGATCCGTCGGCCTTGGGTCCCGTCGTGTCGCTCGAGCCCGGCGGCGCGGCTCCCCGATTCCCGCGCCCGAACGCCCGCTCGCTCTCGCGCGCGAGCTGGTCCGCGGCGCGCAGCACGAAGCGCGCGGAGCTCGCGTTGAGCTCGCCGACGAGCGAGTTGCGAGCGCCGTTGTGCTCGAAGTCTTCGAGCGCGACGACGCGGTCGAGCAGATCCGAGTCGGAGTGGTGCTTGTTCGCGCCGCGGCCCGCTTGCAAGACACCGCGCCGCGGCGCGCGCAAGAACGGGTCGCGTTCGCTGAGCAGCGCTCCCGCGACGGCGCACCAGCTCGCGCAGTCGCGCC
The DNA here is from genome assembly GCA_016714045.1 of Planctomycetota bacterium. Classification (GTDB taxonomy): domain Bacteria; phylum Planctomycetota; class UBA1135; order UBA1135; genus JADJNY01. Next base: position 208,641 of record JADJNY010000015.1, read on the forward strand.
GCGCGCCTTCGAGCAGCAAGCGCGCGATGCGCGGGTGCGACGGGACGCGCGCGAGGGCGCGGCCGACGTCGGTGAGCGTGCCGGACGAGCTCGCACTCGAACCGCCCGCGCTCGCTCCGCCCGTGCTCGTCGCGCTCGCGTTCGTGTTGCTTCCGCTCGCTCCCACTGAGCTCCCTCCGCGCCGCTCGAGCGCCCCCAGCCGCGCCAGCAGCTCGAGCGCCTGCTCCAACGCCGCCTCCGCCGGCGCTTCGAACCACGGGAACGCGCGCACGTCGCGCTCGCCGAACGACAGGAGCTGCAACACCGGCCCCGCGAGGTCGACGCGCCGGATCTCGGGGTCCGTCTCCTCGTCGAGCGAGCGCTGCGTCGCCGCCGTCCACAACCGCAGCGCGACGCCGGGCTCCGTGCGGCCCGCGCGGCCCGCGCGCTGGTCGGCGGATGCGCGCGAGATGCGCTCGAGCTCCAACCGATCGAGCCCGACGCCGGGATCGAAGCGCATCACGCGCGCCAATCCCGAGTCGACGACCGCCGTCACGCCGTCGATCGTCACCGACGTCTCCGCGACGTTCGTCGCGAGCACGATCTTGCGCTTCGCGCCGCGCCGCAGCACCGCGTCCTGCTCCTCGGGCGGCAGGTCGCCGTAGAGCTCGTGCAGCGCGAGCCCGTTCCTCTGCGCGAAGCCCGCGAGCTCGTCGCTCGTCCGCTTGATCTCCCCCACGCCCGGCAGGAACGCGAGCACGTCGCCGCGCGTGCTCCCGAGCACCTTCTGCACGCCCGCCGCGACCTGCGCGGGCACGGGGCGGTCGTCCTCGCGCTCCAGGTGCTCGATCGTCACCGGATGGAGTCGACCTTCGCTCTCGACGATCGGCGCGCCGCCGAGCCACTCCGCGACGCGCTTCGTCGCGATCGTCGCCGACATGACGACGAGCTTCAGGTCGGGCCGCGCTTCGAGCTGCACCTTGCGCGCGAGCGCGAGTGCCAAGTCCGTGTCGAGGTTGCGCTCGTGGAACTCGTCGAACACGAGCACGCCGACGCGCTCCAGGAACGGATCGTCCTGCAGCATGCGCACGAGCAGGCCTTCGGTCACGACGAGGATCTTCGTGCGCGCCGACGCGACGCGGTCGAAGCGCACGTGGAAGCCAACCTCGCCGCCGAGCTCGACGTTCCGTTCCTGAGCCATCCGCCGCGCCGCCGCGCGCGCCGCGATGCGCCGCGGCTCGAGCATGACGACCTGCTTCCCCCCCGCGAGCCCCGCGTCGAGCACCGCCGGCGGCACACGCGTCGTCTTGCCGGCGCCCGTCGGCGCGCGCAGCACGGCGCACGGATTCGCCCTCAACGCCGCGAGCAACTCGGGCAGGACGACGTCGATCGGGAGCGGTTGGGGCATCGGCGAACGCGTACTGTAGCGAGCGACTCGCCCCGCGCGCCGTGCCGCGCGCTACGCTCTCGCGCATGAGCCTCACCCGCGACGCCGCCTGGACGCACCTCTGTGACTGGACGAAGACGCCGGCCCTGCGCAACCACGCGCGCGCGGTCGAGCTCGTGATGCGCGCCGCGGCGCTGAAGTACGGCGCCGGCGCGAGCGACGTCGAACGCTACGGCCTCGCCGGCATGCTCCACGACGCCGACTACGAGGCGTGGCCCGAGGAACACCCGAAGCGCATCGTGAGCTGGCTCGCCGAGCGCGGCGAAGCGGAGGTCGCGCACGCGATCTCGGCCCACTACACCAAGTGGGGCGTCCCCTACGAAACGCAGCTCGACAAGACGCTGCTCGCCTGCGACGAGCTCACCGGCTTCGTCGGCGCGTGCTGCCACGTGCGCGAAGGCGGGATCACGACGCTCGAAGCGCCGAGCGTACTGAAGAAGCTGAAGGACAAGGGCTTCGCCGCCAAGGTCGAGCGCGACGAGGTCCACCAGGGCTGCGCGCTCCTCGGCGTCGAGCTCGCCGCGCACGTGGCCTTCGTGATCGAAGCCCTACGCCCGCACGCCCAAGAGCTCAGCTTGCTCGGCCGCCCGGCCTCGAAACCCGCCTGAGCCTCGCTCTTCGAGCGCCTTCGTGAGCCTTCGTGAGCCTTCGTGGGCCTTCGTAAGCCCTCGAGCGCCTTCGAGCGCCGGCGAGCGCCACGCGCGCCCTCACCTCGCCGGCACGAACCGATGCTCGCTCCACGCCGCTCCCGCGTACTCGCTCGCGGCCCACGCGCTCGCATCCAGGTTCGACACCTCGTCGAACGCCCCGTCCTCATCCCGATCGACGAACAGCGCGCGCTCCACGCCGTGCTCGCTCGACGCTTCGAACGCCCACACCGTGCCGTGCTGCACGTGCCGTCCGCGAAACAACCCGCACGCCGTGCGCAGCGCAGGCAAGCGCTCCGCCTCGAAGCTCGCGTACCCCTGCGCGCCGCGCAGCGTCGAGAACTGCAGCACGCGCTCGCCCGCGCGGTCGAGCGCGAGGAGGTAGCGCCCTTCGGGATCGCACGCCAGGACGCGCACGCCCGCGAGGTCGCCCGTCCGCGCCAGCGTCGAGCGCACGACCGTTGCCGCGGCGTCGTTCGCCTCGCGCGCGCGCTCGGCCGCCGACGCGCCTTCGCTGCGCGCGGGCGGCCGCACGAGCCAGCGCTGGACGACGACGGTCCCGTCCTCCTCGCGCAGCGCGACGTACAGCTCCCACGGCGCGCACGCCGCGACGGCCTCGATCGGCGCGATCGACGAGAGCTCGAGCGCGTCTCGCTCCATGCGCTCACCGCGCTTCACCCACGTTTCGTACACGAGCCCGCGCTCTCCCGGCGCGAAGTCGACGCCCTGGACGAGCCCGCCGGACTGCACGAGCTCGCGATAGCCGCCGGCCGCGGGCGCGCGTGCCTCCGTCGAGTCGCGCTGCGCGAGCTCGATCGCGCCTTCGAGCAGGTTCGAGACGGGCGTCGGCGCGGCCGGCGAGCACGCCGCGACGGCGAGCGCGACGAGGCCGAGCGCGGCGCGGCGCCCCCGAGCCGGGTCGAACGCGCGCGCGAGCGAGGTCGTGTCCGGTTCCATGGCGTCGCCGGGAGGGACGCCGCCCGCCGCTCGGTCCTTCCCCGCGTCGCGCGGGAGCGAGCTACCAGTACGTCTCGACATGCAAGCTCCCCGGCTCTTCGATGCGGTCGAGACGGAACCCCCGCGGCTCCAAGAGCGCGCGCACGTCGCGCACCATCTCGGGGTTGCCGCAGAGGAGGACGTGGACGCGGCGCGGGTCGAGCTCCGATCCCGCGAGCTCGCGGAAGCGCTCGGGCACGAGCGTGGTCTGAACCCGGCCCGTGAGCCCGGTCCAGCGGTCCGCGGGCTCGGGGCGGGAGACGACGGGGACGTAGCGCACCTTCGGGTCGCGCGCCGCGCGGTCGGTGAGCTCGGCGCGGTACCCGAGCTCGGTCGGACGGCGAACGCCGTGGACGACGGTCGCGCGCGCCCAGCGGTCGCTCGCCGGAGAGGCGCGCAACATGGACACGTACGGCGCGAGCCCGGTGCCGGTCGCAACGAGCACGAGCTCCGCTACGGCGGGCACCCGCGCCAGCGTGAAGAACCCCTTCGGCTCGGGGTCCATCCACACGCGATCACCGGGCCGGAGCTGCCACAGGAGCGGCGTGAACCGGCCCTCCGGGACCCGCGCGACGTAGAACTCGGCCTCGCGCCGGTCGGTCGGCGCGCTCGCGATCGAGTACGAGCGCCGATGGAGCCGCACGCGGCCGGGGCGCGCGCTCGCGGGACCCACGGGCTCGCTGCCGGGTTCCATCGGCAGCCCGAGCTGGACGAACTGCCCGGGCTCGAACGCGCCGAGTTCGCCCCGATCCGGCCGCACGCGGAGCACGGCGAGCCGGTCGTCGAGCCGCTCGAAGGCGGTCAGCGTGGCGTTGAGCGGGTCGGACATGGTGAGGAGCGCATCCTCGCCCGCGCGGCGCTCGCCGTCGAGCCTCGAGGGTCCGCGCGGCGCGGACGTGTCGAGTCGAGCGCGTCGGCGCGGAGGAGTCGATCGCTTCGCTGCGGAGGAGTCGATCGCTTCGCTGCGGAGGGGTCGAGCGCGGCGGCGCGGACGAGGCGAGCGCGGCGGCGCGGGCTGGACCGGGTCGCGCGAGAGGGAGCGCGAGCTCGAACTGGCTCACACGCGGTGAGCGCGCGCCGAGCGACTCCGCGCGCGCTCGCACACGCCCTCCTCCCGCTCGCTCCACCTCGCAGTCGCACGCGTGAGACCGCGCGCGGATCGGCGCGCTGCGCGCTTCCTCGGGACCTGCGCATCGCTAGAATCCGGCCCGCTCGATCCCTGGCGCGCGCTCGCAACGCGCGCCGACCTCCGCGCCGCCGCTCGTCCACCTCCTGCGCACGTCCGTGCCGGGGAGCGGTGTCGTCGCGCCGAGGCTCCCGAACGCCGAAGCCCGCATGCACCGCACCCTTCGCTGCTTCGTCCTCCCGCTCCTCCTGGCGCACGCCGCGCGCGCGTCGTCGAACTGGGAGCTCGTCGGTTCCGCTGGACTCAGCGACGGCTCGGGCATCTGCTGCCAGATCGAAGTCGCGCGCGACGGCACGCCGTACGTCGCGTTCCAGGACCAGAGCACGCCGTCGATCCGCTGCAGCGTGCTCGAGTACCGCGGCGGCGCGTGGAGCTACGTCGGCGGCAAGGCGAACGCGAGCAACGGACAAGCTTGGTACAACAAGCTCGCGTTCGACACGTCGGACCGCGTGTACCTCGCGTGCCGCGACTACGCCGCGAGCGGCCGCATCAGCGTGCGCACGTTCGATCCCGCGCTCGGCTTCTGGACGAACGTCGGCCCCGGCGGCTCGAGCGCGGGCGAAGCGCACTACACGGACATCGCCATCGCGCCCGATGGAACGCCGACGGTCGTGTACGCCGACCGCACGACCACGCCCGCGGACGAAGCGACCGCGCTCGCGTTCAGGAACGGCGCCTGGCAGTGGCTCGGCGCGCCCGGGTTCTCCGGAGCGGGAGCGGGCTACCCGAGCCTCGACGTCGACGCGCAAAGCGTCGTCTACGCGGCCTTCGCCGACGCGAACCAACCCGACACCGCGACCATGACGGGCAAGGCGACGGTGATGCGCTTCGACCCCGCGAGCGGCGCGTGGAGCGTCGTCGGCACGCCGGGTTTCTCGCCGCACGGAGCGCTCAATCTGACGCTCGCGGTCGACCGCGCGGGCGCGCCGTGGGTCGCGTACTACCGCTGGCACGCCGAGGTGGTGGTGATGCGCTTCGACGGGGCCGCCTGGCAGCGCGTCGGCGGCTCGGCGTCGGGCGGCGACGCGCCCGAGGTGCAGACCGAGTCGTGGCGGCAGTGGCTCTCGCTCGACTTCGACAGCCAGAACGCGCCCTACGTCGCCTACCAGCGCTACCTCGACGGCAACCGCGCCGCGGTCCGGCGCTTCGACGGGACGCGTTGGAGCGCGGTGGGCAACGTGGGCTTCAGCGCGGGCGCCGCGGACTACCTCGCGATGGCGATCGGACCCGACGACGTCCCGTACGTCGTCTTCCGCGACGCCGCGACGTTCCAGCGCGTCACCGTGATGCGCTACGCGCCGTCGCCGCTCGCGTACTGCAGTGCGGTGGTCAACTCCCTCGGCTGCACGCCGGAGCTTCTGGCGACGGGGATCCCGAGCCTTTCGGGCACCGACCCGATCTGGATCACGGCGACGAACATCGTGTCGCACCGCACGGGGCTCCTGCTCTACAGCGACGGCCCCGATCGCACGCCGTTCCAAGGCGGGTTCCTCTGCGTGCGCGCGCCGTTCCGCCGCGGTGGGATCTCGGACTCGGGCGGGACGGGGTCGCACGACTGCAGCGGCGTGCTCGAGCGCGACCTGGGGCCGTTCCTGCGCTCACCTGTCGCCGGGTTCACGCCGGGCGAGCACGTGTTCGCGCAGTACTACTACCGCGATCTGCAGAGCGCCGCCGGCGTGGGTTTGACCGGCGGCGTGCGCGTCGAACTCCTGCCCTGACCCGGGCGCGTCGGCGCGCCTTCGAACGGGATCGGGCTCAGCGCGGCAACCGGACGACGCGGGTGCGGCCGGGTAGGACCTCGAAGCGTTCGACTCGTTCCGCGCGGTCCGCCTCGCTCGTGAGGACATGGAGCGTGTACGCGCCGGCCTGCAGGTCGACGCGGAAGCGTCCGCGCGCGCGGAACGCGCCGAGCACGAGCGGCGGATCCGTGTCGGCGGTCTCGAGTCGGCACTCGGCCGCGCCGTAGCGCGCCGGGAGCTCGACGACGACCGGCGTGAGCCCTTCGAGCGCGACGACGCCGAGGTCGAGCTCGTCGCCGGGCGCGAGCTCGAACTCCGTCGGGTGGAGGGCGGCGTGACGTCCCGCGGCGTTCACCCACAGCCGGTACGAGCCCGGCGGGAGGCCCTCCGCCCGGTGGGCGTCGAGCGCGGGATCGAACTCGACCCACTGCGCGCGATCGCCGGAGACGGGCTCGAGCCGCACGTCGGCGTCGTCGACCAGGCTGCCGAACGCATCGACGACGCGGAACACGAGGGTCGAGCGCTCGCTCGGAGTCCACGGCGCGTCGAACTCGTCGCGCGCCTCGGGCCAGAAGCCGCGCACGCCGTCGAACGGGAGCCCGCCGACCGCGTCCGGCGCGACGAGGTCGAGCCCGAGCATCGTCGCGGGGACGTTGGGCACGGTGAAGCGTCCCTCCGCGTCCGTGATCGCCGTGTCCGCCCAAGGGCTCTTCGCGCCGGTGTCGAAGAGCTCGACGCGCCAACCGGCGAGCGGGCGGCCGAGCGCATCGCGCCAGCGACCGTGGAGCTCGCGTCCGCGCTGGAGCGAAGGGCGCAGGAGCTGGAACGGCTCGACCCCGGCGCCGAGCTCGGTCTCGTAGCGGCCGAGTTCGCCGCCGCCGACGGACACGTGGGCGCCGTCGCGCGGGAGCGGGCCGAGCGTGAACGCGCCGTCGGCGTGCGAACGGGTCGAGAGCTCGAACTCGAGCTCGGGCGAGCTCGCCCGCACGCGCGCGCCCGCCACGGGATCACCGTCGGGCTCGCGCACGACGCCGCCGACGTGGACCTGGGGAACGTCCGCGGGCACGGTCGACGACACGGCGCGGGTCGCGCCGGGGAAGCTCCAGCCCGTCGGAAGCTCGATCGGCTCGCCGGGGAGCGCCGCGACGTCGCTCGGGAAGCGCAGGAGGCCGTCCTCGTCGAGCCGCGCGCGGAGCTCGGGCCCGGGCGGCGTGCTGGCGCTCGGTCGAGCGCCGCCGCGCAGCTCGATCGCGGCCGCGAACGGGCGTGTGGTCAGCTCGGCGAGGCGCAGGCTCGACGCGCCCAGCTCCGGGTGCGACGCCGCGAACGCGACCCGCATCGACTCCCGCGCCGCGCGCCATTGCACGCGCAACCGGCCGCGCGCATCCGTCGTGCCCACCCGAGCGATCGGGTGCGGCCAGGGCGCGAGCCGGACCTCGGCCCCGGGGAGCGGCTGGTCGTCCGCGTCCAGGACCCACAGCTCGAACGTGTACAGGGTGCCCGTCGCGTCCCGCGTGCTCGGGGACGACCTGGCGGCGCTCGCGGGCGCGGTCCGTGCGGCGGAGCGCCGGGCGCTGGTCTCGCCCGCGCTCGAGAGGGCTTCTTGCTCGGGCTCGCGCTCGGGCGCCGGGGCGCCGGGGTGCGCGACGCTCGCCGCGGCGGACGACGAGGCGGGCGACGAAGCGAGCTCGAGCAGCGTGACCGCCGCGGCGAGACCGACGGCGAACCAGGGGAGGACCTTGGAGCTCATGGCGCGCGTGGGACTCCGGGATGGGAGGGCGCGCACGGACGCGACCGCGCCCGGCGTCTTCCCCGGAACTCCGAGGAAGCCGCCGGGCGCGAGGCGGAAGGGCGAGCGGACGTGGAGCCGGGATCAGCTCCCCCGCTTGCCGCCCTTGCGACGTTTCACGGCCTCCCGCAGCAGGAACTCGATGTGCGCGTTCAGGCTGCGCAGGTCCTGGTTCGCCCACTCCCGCAGCTCCTCCATCAGCTCGGGAGGCATGCGGAGCAGGAACGGCTTGCGATCCGGGGGCTCGTCGTCCGCCGGGGAACGCGCATCGCGCCGGACCATGGTGCACCTCTCAGTTGTAGAGCGAACCGGTGTTCACGACCGGCGTCGGGTTCGTATTGCCGCAGAGCACGACGAGCAGGTTGCCGACGAGCGTCGCCTTGCGCTCCTCGTCGAGCTGCACGACGTGCTTCTCGCCCAGGCGTGCGAGCGCCATCTCGACCATGCCGACGGCACCGTCGACGATCATCTGGCGCGCCGCGATGATCGCGGTGGCCTGCTGGCGCTGGAGCATCGCGTGCGCGATCTCGGGCGCGTAGGCGAGGTGCGAGAGGCGCGCCTCGAGGACCTCGATGCCCGCGAGCGAGAGCCGCTCCTGCAGTTCGTGCCGCAGTTCGCCGGCGACCTGGTCGGCGCTGCCTCGCAGGGTGGTCTGCACTTCCGACGCTTGGCCGTCGTCGTACGGGTGGCGGCTCGCGACGAGGCGCACGGCGGATTCGCCCTGGACCTCGACGAAGTGCTCGAAGTTCTCGACGTCGAAGAGCGCCTGCGCGGTGTCGCGCACTTGCCAGACGACGACGACCGCGATCTCGATCGGGTTGCCGAGCAGGTCGTTCACCTTGAGCGTCTTGCCGTTCAGGTTGTGAGCGCGCATCGAGATCTTCTTCTTGCTCGTGAACGGGTTCGTCCAATAGAAGCCCGGCGTCCGCACCGTGCCGCGGTACTTGCCGAACAAGACGAGCGCGCGGCCGAGGTTCGGCTCGACCACGAAGAAGCCGGGGAGCAGGAGCACGAACAGGATCACGAGGGCGATGCCCCCGAGGACCGGCCCGGGTTGGGGACGCGGGCCCGTCGATACGAACGACGCGACGGACCCGGCGAGGACCCCCAATGCGACGACGAGCATCAGGTAGCCGTTGAAGGGGTTGAACGAGGTTTCGTTGGTGGGATTGCGAGACTGCATGTTGGTTTCCTGGGGGGGGCGACCGCCGCCCGCTGCCTGCTACTGCGATGATATCACTCCGATATTCGACCGCCAGCCCGATTCTCCAGCAGTCCGAGTCGACCCGGGCCCACGCATGTGCATAGAATCCCCGCGTGCTCCGGCCCGAAGACGAGACGCTCCCCAGGCGTGCAGGCGGTTTCGAGCTGGTCCGCCTGCTCGGCCGCGGCGGCATGGGCGTCGTCTACGAAGCCCGCGAGCTCGCTTCCGGGCGCCGGGTCGCGCTCAAGCTGCTGCTCGCCGACCTCGCGCTGTCCGAGGAGGCGTTCGAGCGTTTCCGCCGCGAGGCCCGCGTCGCCGCGTCGATCTCCGACTCGCGCTGCGTGTTCGTCTACGGCGCGTACCAGATCGAGGGCGCGCCCGCCATCTCGATGGAGCTCGTCGGCGGCGAGACGCTCGAACACCGCATCGCGCGCGGCGAGCCGATCCCGATCGAGACGGCGGTGCGCTGGACGATCGAGCTGCTCGAAGGGCTCGAAGCCGCGGCGATGGCCGGCGTCGTCCACCGCGACGTGAAGCCGTCGAACTGCTTCCTCACGGCCGATGGCCACGTCAAGGTCGGCGACTTCGGCCTGGCGCGCACGCTCGAAGCGGACCTGCGCCTCACGCACACGGGCCAGTTCCTCGGCTCGCCGCTGTATGCGCCGCCGGAGCAGGTCAAGGGCCGCGCGGTCGATCAGCGCAGCGACCTGTACTCGTGCGGAGCCACGCTCTACGCGCTGCTCACCGGCCGCGCGCCGCACGCGGGAAGCAACTTCGGCGAAGTGCTCGCGAACATCCTCTCCGAGACGCCCGCGTCGCCGCGCGAGCTCCGGCCCGAGGTACCGCGCGGGCTCGCGCGGATCGTGCTCAAAGCGCTCGAGCGCGACCCGAAGAAGCGCTACCAGACGCACGCGGAGATGCGCGCGGCGCTCGCGGCGTACGTCTCGAACAGCTCGGTGCCCGGGAGCCCGCTGCGGCGCGGCGCCGCCTTCGTGATCGACTTCGGCCTGAGCTCGCTGGTCGCGGCGCTCGCGATCGAAGTGCTCGCGTGGTGCGGCGTCAACGTCGCGGAGATGCCGGCGAGCGCAGGCGGACGTTTCGCGAACCCCGGCATCGACGCGCTCGTGACGCTCGCGCCGCTCTTGTGGTTCGCCGGGTTCGAGGCCGCGCGCGGAGCCACTCCGGGGAAGTGGTTGTTGGGACTCAGCGTCGTCGGACCGCGGTCGGGGCGCGCGGCGCGGTTCGCTGCGTTGCTGCGCGCCTTCGTGTTCTTCGCGCCGACGATCCTGCTCGAAGCGGGCTCGCGCGTGTTCGAGCTCCGCTTCGCCACGCACGGCAGCGTGATCGTGCCGATCGAATTCGCGCTCGCGGCGGGGATGCTCGTCACGTTGCGGTCCAGGAACGGCTGGCGCGGCGTGCACGAGCTCGTTTCGGGCACGCGCACGATCCAACGCCGGCACCCCTTCGCGAGCACGGCGCGCTCGGCGCCTCCGCCCGCGGCGCCGCTCGCGACGTACGCCGGGATGCCCGCGCGCGTCGGCGGTTACGTCGTCGAAGGTGCCGTCGGGCGCTCGCCCTTCGGCGTGATGCTCCAGGCGCGCGATTCGGCGCTCGATCGCAGCGTGTGGGTGCTCGAACTCGACCCGGGCCGCGACGCCGTCCCCGAGGAGCGGCGGATGCTCGCGCGCTCCGGGCGCATCCGCTGGCTCGACGCGCTCGAATCGGAGGGCCGGCGCTACGAAGTGTTCGAGGATCCGGGCGGCGCGAGCCTGCTCGCGTGCACGGCGCGCGGCGTCGAGCTCTCGTACACGACGCTCCTTCGACTGCTCGGATCGCTCGCGCAGGAGCTGCGCGAAGCGGGCGGGGAGCGCGTCTCGCTCCATCAGCTCTGGATCGACCGGTCGTGGAACCTGCGCGTGCTCGATGCGGCCGCTGGCGCCGAGCCGGGCCCCCCGCTCGCGCCGATGGAGCTCCTCGTCGCGACCGCGAAGGCGATGCTGCCGAACGGCTGCGTGCTCCCGCGCGACCTCCCCGAGCACGCGGAACCCGTCGCCCGCCGCCTCTTCGGACTCGAGCCGCCGTTCGCGACGGTCGACGACGTGCGCACGGCGCTGCGCGCGCTCGAGCTGCGTCCCGTGATCGTGCCGCGGCGTACGCGCGCGCTCCAGATCGCGCTCGGCACGGGACCGGTGGCGATCTTCGGAATGGCGACGGTCGGTATGCTGCTCTGGATCGCCGATGGGTCGAGCATGGGCGTGCAAGCGGCGCTCATGGCCCGCTCGCTCGTGACTGGCATGACGCCGGCGGTCGACGGCGAGCGGCCGGACGCGCCTGGTGTCGAAATGCGGCCGCTGACGGACACCGAACGCGCGGCGCGCGAGCTACTGATCGCCGACTGGAAGCGTAGTCACGTCGAACGCTTTATCCAGATCGATCTCACGAACGAGGAACGCGCCGTCGTCGACCACGCGTTCGAGCTGCACCCGGAGCCGACGGACGAGGAGCTCGGGCGCGCTCGGAGCGCGCGGGGACCGCTCGCGGGCACGGCCACCGCACCGTGGCGCGATTTCTCGCGAACGATGCTCGCCGTCCCGCAGATCGCCACGCTGGTGTGGGGCTTCGTCGCCATGGCGGGCGCGTTCCTGTTGCGAGGCGGCGTCACCTTCGCGCTGCTCGACCTGCGTCTGCGCGATCGCCGCGGTCGGCGTGCGAACCGCGGGTGGTGCATCCTGCGCTCGTTCCTCGCCTGGCTCGCGATCGCGCTCGTCTACGTGCTGCCCAACGTCGTCACGTACGCAGCCCTGGGAGGCGTGATCACCGTGCTGCTTCTCGCGTTCGCCGTGCACGCCTCGTTGGTCGCGGCGAGCCTCGCCGATCCGGCACGGGGGCTCGTCGACCGAGTGCTGGGGACGCGCATCGTTCCGAAATGACCGCGCGCGGCGTCGGCCGCGCGCGGACTCCTTCCTCGTTGCGGGCGAGCCTCAGAGCGAGACCTGCAGCATGCCCTCGAACCAGTCGCTGAAGACCGTGTAGTTCGCCTGGCGCGAGACGTCGCCGAACGAGTAGGGCCGGGTCGTGCCGAGCATCATCGCGAGCGCTTCGATCGCCGCGGCGCGGCGGAGTCGCGAGCCCTCGTTCGCGCGCACGATGCCGTTCAGGCCCTCGAGCGCCTCGCGGCTGCCGTGGTAGGCGAGCGCGGACGACGCGAGGCCCTGCAAGGTCGGATCGCGCAGCTCGGCGAGCACCTTGGCGATCGGCGCCGCGTCCGGCGCGAGCCCGAACAGGCTCAGCGACGATGCGAAGGCCGCGCGCAGGAACGCGGAGTCTTCGTTCCGCATTCGCTCGCGCAGGATCGCCGCGGACTCGAGGTCACCGATCAGGGCGAGCGCCGTGGCCGCGTACATCTTCTGGCGCGCGTCGACGCCCGACGACAGCGCCTCGCGCAAGAGCCCGCGCGACTCGACGTCGCGCGCGAGACCGATCGCGAGCCACCACGCGCCGTACATCTCGCGGCTCTTCTCCCGGGCGACGCCGTCGCGGAGGAACTTGCGGATCTCGGGCATGTCCTCGTCGCGGGCGTACAGGCCGAGCGCGAGCGCGGACCAGGGCCGGAGCTGCGTGCGTCCCTCGCGCGCGACGTCGAGCAGGAAGCGCCCGGCTTCCTCGCCACCCTGGCGCGCGATCGAGAGGAGCACGAAGCCGCGCGTCAGCGGCTCCGTCTCGACGCCGTACGCGGCCTGCAGCGCGGGAAGCGCTGCTCCGTCGACCAGCCCGCCCAGCGCGAGCACGGCGGACCGTCGCTCGTCGAGTCGCCCGCCCGTCGCGAGCGAGCGCAGTTTCGCGATCGCCTTCGGGTCCTTCGAAGCGGACAACGCCTCGATTGCGCGGCACCGGACGCTCGGCGATTCGTCACGGTCCTCGGCGAGCGAGAACGCGAGCGCCTCGAGCTCCGCGCATGGAGCGAGCCGCTGGTAGACGAACGCCGCGGTGGCGATCGACTCGCTCTCCGTCTTGGCGCGCGCCCTCGTGCGCTCGATGACGGCGTTGTCGACGTGCTCGTCGAAGCCGTTCGCGGCCGCGTGCTTCCGCCCCAGGCCGAGCGCGCAGATCGCGACTGCGGAGGCGATCGGGGAGAGCCGCTCGGCGCGGCCCGCGACGTTGCCCGTGCGCAGGATCTGGAGCAGGGGCTCGATCGCCTCGGGTGCTCCGCTCGCGCCTAGCGCGAGGATCGCGTGGTGGCGCACCTCGACGCTGCGGTCGTCTAGCGCGCGCACGAGGCTCGGCACACCGTCGGAGCCCGCGACCTTGCCAAGGGCATCGACCGCGGCGCGCCGAACCCCCGCGTCGTCTTCGGAGAGCGCGGACGCGAACGTCTTCGAGAGCTCCGTGCGCGTGCTCGCGACGTACTTCCGCCAGACCTCCGCCGCGTCGTCGCCCGTCACGCCGAGGCGCCAAAACGCGAGGCCGTTCGGACGCAGGAACTCGGTCTTGTTGTACTCCCACCAGAGCCACCAGCCGTCGTCGACCTCCATCGCGAGCGTCGGCGTCGCCGGAGCGCCGGAGTTCACCGAGCCGAGCCCGCCGCCCCCCGTCGGCACGGCCGAGCCCGGCTGCGGCGACGACGAGGACGGGCCTCCGCCCTGCCCGCCCGCGCGCGGCGCGCCGGTGCTCGGCGAGCCCGCTCCGCCCGGTGCGACCGTGTCGCCGGGCCCGCGCCAGCTGCCGCCGCCCGCGCGACCGGAGTCGACGGACGGTCCGCCCTGCGGAACGCGCTGTCCACCCGGGATCGGCGGCCCCTGAAACGCAAGGGGCGCGCTCGTGGCGCGCCCCTCGTCCGCGCTTCCCCCCCGCCAACGCAGGTCCGTCGCGAGGTCGGCGATCCAGGCGGGGTTCGCGTTCCCCGCGACGGACTGCACGGGAGCGCCAACGGCCGCGCCCAAGGTGGGAACGGACGCAGAGCCCAGGTTCGAGGCGAGCGGGAGGAGGACGACGAGCACGTTCGACAGGTGGATCATGGAAGAACTCCGCAAGCGGCGGCCCGGGATGGCAAGCCCTGTGCCCGTCCTCACGCGGGCGACACCCGAGCTCGAAGCCCCGCTCCTCGCCCGTGGTTCGCCGGTTCGATCCCCCACGCGCTGCGCCGGGGTGGGCACCGCGCGCCGAGCCGTAGCGTGGGGATCACGCGCCTGCTACGCGGCCGTTACGGACGCGGTCGGGCCTCGGCGCGGGAGAGGGCCGCCTTCTCCACGAACTTCGACGCCCAAAGCGGGCTGCGTGCGCGTCTGCCGACCCAACCGGGGCGGCGTGCGGGGAACTCCGCGGCGGATCAGACGCGCGTCAACCAGCCGCGCTGGTCTTCGACCTCGCCGCGCGCGATCGCGTAGAAGCGCTGCTGGAGGCGCGCCGTGATCGGTCCGCGCGCACCGCTCCCGACGGGCTTGCCGTCGACGCTCTTGATGGGCGTGACCTCGGCCACCGTCCCGGTGAAGAACATCTCGTCGCACGTGTAGAGCATCTCGCGCGGGATGCGTTGCTCGCGCACCTCGACACCGAGGTCGCCCGCGAGCTCGATCACGGCGTGGCGCGTGATGCCCGCGAGGATCGACTCACCGACGGGCGGCGTGAACAGGCGGCCCTTCTGCACGAGGAACACGTTCTGGCCGCTGCCCTCCGAGACGTAGCCGTCGACGTCGAGCACGAGGCCCTCGGCGTACCCGTGCCGCTTCGCCTCGCTGACCACGAGCGCGCTGTTCAGGTAATTGCCCGCGGCCTTCGCCATCGCGGGGTGCGTGTCGGGCGCCATGCGCCGCCAGCTCGACACGCCGACGTCGAGCCCCTTCTCGAGCAGCTCCTTCTCGTTCGGCTTGACCCAGGGGAACGTCGCGATCGCGAGCTCGACGCTGCAGTCATCAGGCCAGACGCCGAGCGCTCCGTAGCCGCGGAACGCGAGCGGTCGGATGTAGCAGGCCTCGAGCTTGTTCGCGCGAACGGTGTCGCGGATCCCCGTCGCCACCTGCTCCTGCGTCCAACGGAGGGGCATGCCGACGATCTTGCACGAATGGAAGAGGCGCTCGACGTGCTCCTTCAAGGCGAACACCGCCGTCCCGTTGCGCGTCGAGTAGGCGCGGATGCCCTCGAACACCGCCGAGCCGTAGTGCAGCGCGTGCGTGAGCACGTGGACCTGCGCCTTGTCCCAGGGCACGAGTTCGCCGTTGAACCACACGAAGGGCGACGGGATGAGCTTCATCGTCCCCCATGGTAGAGTCTCGCGCGAGCGAGCGCCGCACTGGCGCGGCTCGAACCCGCTTCGACGTCCCCTCCTCGAATGAGCTCCGACCTGCGCACGGCCCCGCACGGGCTGAACCTCGTGATCGAAACGAAGAGCGGCCGCATCGTGATCGGCCGCTTCGACAGCGTGCGGGGCTTCGAAGTGCTGATGCACGACGTCGATCTCTACGATCCGCCGCAGGGCGCCGATCCCGAGGCCTACGTACGCGAAACCGCGACGTACGGAGTGGACGTGAAGCAGCGCGACTTCGCTTTCGACGCCTCGTCCGTCGTGCGTTGGCGCAAGCTCGGCGACATCCCGAAGCTCTGATCCGCGGCGCCCCGAGCGCCTGCGCCCGCTCGACCGCATTCCGCAACCAGGCCGCACCATGTCCGACACCGCACGCTTCGCCAGCTCGCTCCGCACGGAGCTCGAGTTCGAGGACGCGCTCCGCGCGGGCGAAGGCGAACTCACCGCGGGCCTCGGCGGCGCGCGCCCCGACGTCGTGCTCGCCTTCGTTTCGCATCAC
The DNA here is from genome assembly GCA_016714045.1 of Planctomycetota bacterium. GTDB lineage: Bacteria > Planctomycetota > UBA1135 > UBA1135 > JADJNY01. Next base: position 224,425 of record JADJNY010000015.1, read on the forward strand.
CACGGACCGGCGATCGAGACGCTCGGCCCGCGTCTGGCGCAGGAGACGGGTGCGCGCATCGTGCTCGGTTGCACGGGCGAGGGCATCCTCGGCGACGACCGCGAGATCGAGCGCGGCCCGGCGCTGTCGCTGTGGGCCGGCGTGCTGCCGGGCACCGAGCTCACGCCGTTCGACGTGCAAGCGCGGCAGGACGAGCAAGGCACGTTCGTCTTCACGCGCGTGCCGGACGTCGGAGATCGAGCGCGCGCGAGCCTGCTCCTCTTCGCGGACCCGTACTCGTTCCCGATGAGCGACTACCTCGAAGTGCTCAACACGATGCTGCCCGGCGTGCCCGCGATCGGCGGCATGGCAAGCGGTGGCTCGGGACCCGGCCAGAACTTGCTCTTCGACGCGCGCGGCGTCGTCGAGGGCGGCGCGCTCGGCCTCGTCGTCGAAGGCGCGATCGAAGTGCGCACCGTCGTGAGCCAGGGTTGTCGGCCCGTCGGGCGCCCGCTCGTCATCACGGCCTGCAAGGGCAACGTCATCCAGCGGCTCGGAGGGAAGTCCGCGATCCAGGCCCTCGTCGAGACGTTCGGCACGCTCCCGCCCGGCGATCGCGAACTCCTCCAGCGCGCGCCGTTCCTCGGGCTCGCGCTCGATGCGACCAAGAGCCGCTTCCAGCGGGGCGACTTCCTCGTGCGCGGCCTCGTCGGCGCCGACAACGCGTCGGGCGCGCTCGCGATCGGCGACGACTCGATCCGGCCCGGGATGACCGTGCAGTTCCTCGTCCGCGATGCGAGCTCGGCGGGCGAAGACCTCGCGCACCTCCTCCGCGAGCACGGCGGCGGTTGCCCGGCGGCCCCCTCGGAGGTCGGCGCGCTCCTCTTCTCGTGCAACGGCCGCGGCACGCGCATGTTCCCGGCGCCACACCACGACATCCGGTGCCTGCGCACCGCGCTGGACGGCCCCGTGCCCGCCGCGGGGTTCTTCGCGCTGGGCGAGATCGGCCCGGTCGGCGGCCGCAACTTCTTGCACGGCTTCACGGCGAGCGTCGCGCTGTTCCGCCAACGGTCCCGCTGACCGCACGAGGCGCGCTCGCCGCGTGCGCGGCTCGGGTCGATCGCGCAGCGCGAGCGCCGGACGCCGTCGCACTCGCGCCCGAGCCCCACCTGCACGCTTTCCGTGCGTCCGAACCACGAGTGCGCGCCCGCGCTGGAATCGCGCTCGAGCGCTGCAATAGAGTCGGGGAGCCGCCGTACCGCGCGCACCCCCGAGGAGGGTTCCCATGAAGAAGGTGTTGATCCCCGCGGCCGCTGCCGTGGCCTGCGGCTGCATTGGTCTCGCGTTCGTCGCCGGCTGCGTGATCTCGAACGGCGTCGACTTCGTCCACAGCATCGCCCAGAACGAAAAGGCCGTCCGCACGGAGAACCATGCGCTGGAGCTCGCGGAGGCCGGCACGCTCGAGATTTCCCTCTCCGCTGGCGACGTCGTCGTGCGCGCTGATTCCCTGGGCACGCCCGAGGTCGCGGCCGCGATCACCGCGTACGGCAAGGACGCGGACGCGGCGAAGAAGGCCCTCGACGACACGCGCCTCGTGGTCGAGCGGACGTCGACCGGCGCGCGCATCGAGCTCGCGGGCGAGCCGGTCGAGCAGCGCGCCTCGGGCATCCGGGTCGTGAGCCGACCCCGCGCCGATCTCGAGCTCCGCATCCCGAAGGACGTCCGGCTCGTGATCTCCGTCGCGTCGGGCGACATCCGGACGCACGGTCCGATCGGCGCATCGAAGCTCACGTCGAGCTACGGCGACCTGAACGTCGAGAAGGCGAAGGGCGATCTCGTGCTCCAGTCGTCCTCGGGCAAGGTCGAGGTGGGTGAGCTCCGCGAAGCACAGAACCTCGACGCGCGCTCCGGCTACGGTGACGTGCGCGCGCGGCTCGTCGAGGCGAGCGCGGTGAAGCTCTCGTCGTCCTCGGGCTCGGTCCACCTGGAGGACGCGACGTGCACGCGCGTCGAGCTGCAGTCGAGCTACGGCGACGTCGTCGCGCGGCGCCTGCGCGGCGACCTCGTCGCGAAGACGAGCTCCGGCGACGTCCGCCTCGAGGACGTCCAAGGCGCGGAGCTCCGTCTGTCGAGCGGCTACGGCGACGTCGACGTGCGCACCGCGCGCGGCGACCTCGCGGCGAACACGTCGAGCGGCGACATCGTGCTCGCGGGCTTCGAAGGCTCGTGCGAGCTCGCTTCCGGATACGGGGACGTGCGCGCGGAAGGACGCCTCGAGCGCGCCTCGGGGCGCTCGAACAGCGGCTCCGTCCGCATCCGCGCGCTCCCTGGCAGCCAGCTCGCGAGCGACTGGAAGCTCCAGTCGGGCTACGGCGACGTCGCGCTCACGCTGCCGTCGACGATCTCGTTCGAGCTCGCGGCCCGCACCGGGTACGGCACGCTCGATCTGCAGGTGCCGATCACCGTCGCGGCCGGCGGGCTCAAGGACAAGCGTGCGGTGCAAGGCCGCGTGGGCGACGGCGGACGGCGCATCGAGCTCGGCACCTCGAGCGGCGACGTGCACCTCGCGCGGCAAGACTGACCGCGCGCCCACGACGCGCGGTTCCCCCGGCGGCTCGCGGCGACGCGAGCCGCTTCTCGTTCGGGGTTGCGGATCGGGTCGACACGATCCGTTCCTGAGCGTCGCGCGACTTGGACTGATCCGATCGTGACCAGGATGAGGCCCGCGCGATTCGCTCGTGGGCCCGGTGGGGCCAGCACGCTTCGTTCGTGAGCGCCGAGCGACTCCCAACCTTCCACGCGAGAGGCCTCGGCGCCTCCAGCGTGTGAGAGGCCACTGCATCGAAGGTCGTCGCGACGGGTATCCTGCGGGGATGGAGCACCTCCCCCTCGCCCTCGCGATCCTCGCCTGCGTGATCGCTGCCGCGGCCTGGTTGCGCGCGCGCCCGACGAAGCCCGTCGAGGACCCCGGCGCGGAAGCGCGTCGGCGCGTCGAAGCCTTGCGCGAGGAGGTGCAGGCCGAGCTCGCGCTCCAGCGCCGCATGCTCGCCCGCATCGCGCGCGGCGCCTCGACGTCGCCGGAGATGATCGCGGAAGGTCGCCTCTGGGACGACGTCGACGCGCGCGCGGCACATGCACCGTGGAAGGAGGGCCGCTGGCGCGTGCTCGACGTGCGCACACCGCAGGAGATGGCGCGCGGAATCCTCGCGGGCGCCCTGTGCATCCCGGTCGACGAGCTCGAGGCGCGCGTCAAGGAGCTCCCGCGCGACGGGACGCCGCTGCTCGTCTACTGCGCGAGCGGCGGACGCTCCGCGGCCGCGTGCGAGTTCCTGAGCCACGCGGGCTTCGACGAGCTGCACAACCTCGAGGGCGGCATCTCCGCCTGGCCGCACGGCACGGTGAAGCCGGGTTGAGGACATGAACCGCGTCCGAGGAACTCGCGCCGAGTGCCCCACGCCGCTGCTCTCGATGCGGCGCCACGAGCCTGGGAGCTCGACGCCTGCCCGTTCGCCGCGGAGGTCGACACGGGCCCTTTCGCCGCGGACCTCGACGCAAGCCCTTCTACCGCGGTGCTCGACGCACGACCCCGCTCAGGGCAGCTCGACGCAGCTCCCCGCTCCGTCGACGCCGAACGCGCGCCGGACGCCGCGCCGCCTCGGACGCACGCTCGTGATCACGGCACTCGCGGTCGCGTCCTGGACGAGCGCCTGCGCGCCCAACGCGGCCGAGGAAGCCGACCGCGCGCGACACCTCGCCCGCACGGGCGATCTCTCGGGCGCTGCGATGGCGTGGAGCCGCGCGCTGGAGCAGGAGGACTCCGACCCGGCGCGCCTCGAGCTCGCGCGCACGCTCGTCCAACTCGCGCGCCCGGAGGACGCAGCGCGCGAGTACCAGCTCCTCCTGCGCCATCGCCCCGACTACGCGGCGCTGTGGCTCGAGTTCGGCCGCTTCTCCGAGAGCTCGCGGCACGACCTGCGCGGCGCCGAGCTCGCCTACCGCCGCGCCGCCGAGCTCGCGCCGGACAACGCCGAAGCCCACCTCCACTGGGGCCTCGTCCTCGTGCAACTCTCCGACTTCGAAGGCGCGAAAGCGGAGCTGCAAGCCGCGCTCTCGCTGGGAGCCCCCGACGCGCCGTGGCGCGAGACCGCCCAGAACGCCATCGTCGAAGCCCACCTGCGCCAACGCGAAGCCGAACGCCGCCAAGCCGAAGGACGCTGAGCGCCCTCGCTCGACTCGGAGCCAGGACCTCCGATCGTGCTCGCGCCGGACGCGCACGCTCGCCATTCCACCCGCTCGGTGCTGAGAGCCACTCGAACCCCGCACAAGCCAGGACCGGTCCTCCGGTCCTGGCTTGTGCGGGGTCCGTGATGCGGAGCACACGCGTGTGTTCCGTTGCGTCCCTCCGCCTTGGATCGTCCCACCTGGCAATTGCGTCCCCCCCGACACCCCGCACCCTCAGCCCCCACCAAACAACTCCCCCTGCCGCGCCCGCCAAACCCACTCCCCCCGCTCATCCCGCCCGACACACGGATCGAGCCCATGCTTCACGCGCTCGTGCACCGACACCAAATGCACGACCTCATGCCCCTGCGCCACCAGCCAATCCGCGAGCACCGCCCGGTGACACCCCTCCGGCCTCGCCTCCGCGCACAACAAGACAACCCGCGCCTCGCGCGCCGCCGCGACCACTCTCTCCGCCGCCGCGCGGAACGCGGGCGTGCGCGTGTGGTCCGCGTACCCGCGCAACGCGGGATCGGCGAGCCCCAGGTTCCGCGACGCAGGCAGCGGCACACGATGCCCACCGAGCGCTTCCTCGTGCCGATACCGCACACCGTGCAACGCGAGGCACCTCTGGAGCGCGCCCTTCTCGAACTGCGGGTTGCGTTGTGACGTCGGGAACCGACGCACGTCGACGAGCACCTCGATCGCGTCCTCGCGGAGGAGCTCGACGAGCTCGTCCGCGCTGCGGTTCGAGTGCCCCACCGTGAACAGCGTCGCGCGGCTCATGCCGACTCGACCTCGCCTTGCGCGACGCTCGCTCGCTCCGCCGCGGCCGCGACGCGCTCCCGCCCCTCGCGCCAGGCCTTCGGCGACGGCCCGACGAGCTTCTTGAACGCGCGGCTGAACGCCGCCTCGGACCCGTAGCCGACGCGATGCGCGACCTCGGCGACGGTCGCTTGTCCGTCGAGCAGCAAGCTCGCCGCGAGCTGCATGCGCCAGCGCGCGAGGTACTGCATCGGCGCGAGGCCCACGAAGTGCGCGAAGCGCTCGGCGAGCACCGTGCGCGACGACGCGCTCTCGCGGGCGAGCTCGTCGAGCGTCCACGCATGCCGCGGTCGGGCGTGTAGCGCCGTGAGCGCGCGTCCGACGATCGGGTCGCGCAGGCCGGAGAACCACCCCGTGCTCTCCGGGTCGACACTCGCGAGGTAGCGGCGCACGGACTCCACGAAGAGGAGCTCGCTGATGCGCGCGAGCATGCACTCGCCGCCCGCTCGGCGCGCTTGGGACTCCGCGACGGCGAGCTGCACGAGCGCGCGCAACCCGTCGCTCTCGGCGCCCGCGCGCACGTGCAGGAGGCGCGGCAGCGTCTCGAGCAGCGGGTTGAACGGACGCGCGTCGCACCCGAGGAACCCGCACACGAGCTGCACGGGCTCCGCGCCGCGGTCGACGCCCTGCACGAAGCGGAACGGGAGCCGCTCCCCGGCGACGGAGCGCATCGCCGCGACATCGGGCGGGTTGCGCAGGCCCGGCTCGCTCGAGAACCCGTGCGCGTCGCCTTGGGGGAACGCGATCACGTCGCCGGCGACGAGTCGGATCGGCGGCTCGCCCGCGAGTCCGCCCCAACACTCTCCGCGCGCGACGACGTGCCACTCGAGCACGTGCTGCGCGCCGGGGAGCACGACGTCCGCGAGCTCGTCCGCGTGCGGCGCCTCCGCCGCCCAGGGCGCGTGCGCGTCGACGAGGAAGAACACGGCGCCACGCAGGCGCACGGCTTCCAGGACGGAGGAGAGCGGGTCGAAGCTCACGAGACGTTCGATGGTGCGGTCGAGCGCGAGAGGACGAGCGCGGCGGACGCTCGATCAAGCACTCCGGTCGCGCGGTCATTCAGCGTAGCGGCGCGCGGTCGTACCGTCCTCCGTGTCCCGTGGAGCGCGCCGTCAGGCGGCGAACTCCACGCGTGATCCGCACGCGCCGGCGGCCTCGGCGCGCTCCTTGGGAGGTTTCGATCGTGACGTCTTCCTGTGCGCTTCCGACCTCGCCCAACCCGTCCCCGTTCGAGGCCGTGAAGGCCCGCCAGCAGCAGGCCTGGAGCGCCGGCGACTATTCCGTCGTCGGCGGCCTGATCGTGCTCGTCGCGGAGGAGCTCTGCGAACGCGCGGACATCCGCCCTGGCGAGCGCGTGCTCGACGTCGCCACGGGCCACGGCAACACGGCGCTCGCCGCGGCGCGTCGCTTCGCACGCGTCACCGGCGTCGACTACGTGCCTGCGCTGCTCGCCCGAGCGCGCGAACGCGCCGCGATCGAGCGCCTCGACGTCGACTTCCAGGACGGCGACGCCGAAGCGCTGCCGTTCCCGGACGCGAGCTTCGACGTCGTGACGTCGTCGTTCGGCGTCATGTTCGCTCCCGATCAGGCGCGCGCGGCGAGCGAGCTCGTCCGCGTCTGCAAGCCGGGCGGCCGCATCGCGCTCGCGAGCTGGACTCCGTCGAGCCCGATCGCGGAGATGTTCCGCACGACCGGGCGCTTCCTCCCGCCGCCTCCAGGGCTCGTGCCGCCCGCGACGTGGGGCGACGAGGCGCACCTGCGCGAGCTCTTCGGCGCCGCGTTGCGCTCGATCGAGTCCGAGACGCGCGCCTTCACGTTCCGATTCGCCTCGTTCCAGCACTGGATGGAGGTCATGGGCGGGTACTACGGGCCCGTGCGCAAGGCGTTCGAGGCCCTGGAGCCCGTGAAGCGCGCGGAGCTCGCCGCCGAGATCGAGCGCGTGATGCGCGCGAGGAGCCGCGCGATGGACGCGTCGATCGTGTTCCCGAGCGAGTACCTCGCCAGTGTGATCATGCGCGTCTGATCGAGAACTCCGCGGCGTGTTCAGTCGGGCCGATCCGGAGTCCTGCGGCGTGATCACGCGGACCGATCGAGAGCTCCGCGCCGAAAGGCAGGACGGCCGGCGGAGTCGAGCTCCGCCGGCCGTCGTCGTTCGATCGAGCGGGGTGGCGCGCGCCGCCCGGGCGATCACTTGAGCTGCTTCAGCGCGTCCTGCAGCTGCGTGAAGTCGCGCGCCTCCGGCGTCTTCTCCTGGACCTGCACGAACGCGACCTTGCCCGTCTTGTCGACGACGACCGTCGCGCGGTGGCTGATGAAGGCCACCTTCGGGTGCTGGAGACCGTACTGCTTCGTCACGTCGAGCATCGGGTCGGCGAGGAGGTCGTACTTGATGCCGCGCTCCTTCTTGAACGCCTTGTGCGACCACGTCGAGTCGCGCGAGATGCCGACGACGACCGTGTTCGGGTGGTCGAGGACGGGCTCCTTGCTGATCTTGCAGAGCTCGCCTTCGCAGGTCGGGCTCCAGTCGAGCGGGTACCACATGAGCACCACGGTGTTCTTGCCCTTGTGGTCGGAGAGCTTGAACTCCTTCTCGTCTTGCGTCTTCAGCGTGAAATCGGGCGCGGTCGTTCCGACGTCGATGGGCATGGGATCCTCCGGGTAGTGCGTGCGGGTTTCGAGGGTTCGGCGGCGCGGTGCGGTCCGGCCGCGGCGGTTTCCTGGTTCGCGGCGAGGATAGCTTCGGCGTGCGCGGGCATCGAGCCCCGCAGCGAGCGCCCTCTTGACTTCGGACTGAAGTTGCGGGATCTACGCGGGATGCACCTCGCCGAGCTCCCGGCCGACGTCCGCGCCGACGTCGAGTTCTCCGTGTTCGCGGCGCGCACGGCGGGCGAGCGCGTCCTCGCGCTCCGCGCCACGGGACGCTGGCAGGACGCGCAACTCGCCGACGTCGGCGATCAGGCGGCGGACGGCTACCTGCAGGGCCTCGTGCGCGGGCGGTACCCGACGGACGGGATCCTCAGCGAGGAGACCGCGGACAGCGCGGAGCGCCTCTCGAAGCGCCGCGTGTGGATCATCGACCCGCTCGACGGCACGCGGGAATACAGCCAGCTGCGCGAGGATTGGGCGGTGCACGTCGCGCTGCTCGTCGACGGCGATCCCGTGCTCGGCGCCGTCGCGCTGCCCGCGCAAGGTCGCGTGATCTGGGGCGTGTGCGCGAACGGGCGCGAGTGCGCCGGCCTCGAAGGACCGGGCGCGCTCAGCTTTGGCTCGGATCCGACGCCCACCCCGCTGCGCATCGCGATGAGCCGCAGCCACACGCCGGCGTGGATGCCGCGCTTCCGCGAGGTGCTCCGCTCGGAGCTCGTGCTCTCGGGCAGCGTCGGGAACAAGGTCGGGCTCCTGCTCCTCGGCGCCGCGGACGTCTACGCGCACCGGAAGGGGCTGAAGGAGTGGGACACGTGCGCGCCGGAGATCGTCGCGCGCGCGCTCGGCTGGAGCGTGTCGAGGCTGTCCGGCGCGGAGCTGCGCTACAACCAGCCCGATCCGCGCATCGACGAGTTCCTCTGCTGCCGGCCCGCCGACCGCGAGCGCGTCATCGCGACGCTGCGCGAAGCGGGCGCGAGCTGATCGACGCCGGCCCGGGGCGCATCGAGGCGTCGCAGGCCCGAGCGCGGGCGCTCGAACGGGCGCGCGAGCTCCCGCCGACTCCATGACGCGGTCCTTGCGACGCACACGGAGCTCGTCGGCTCCGCCGCGCGGTCGCCGTGACGGGCACCGACCTCGGCGCGCGCCTCACTTCGGCGCGATCGCGAGCCCCGCGGAGCGGTAGATGCGCGTGACGTCGGGTTCGACCGTGTTCGCGGTCAGGACGCCGAGGCGCCCCTTCTCCTCGACGAGCTCCGAGTAGTGGATCTCGACCTGCAGGCACTCGTAGCAGATGAGCATGTCGAGCACCTTGCCCTCCTTCACCGCGCGGATGCCGTGGCGCGGATCGAAGCAGGCCGCGACACGCCCGTCGCTCTCCTGGATGCCGCGCAGGACGAGCTCGACGAGCTCCTGGCGCACGACGTCGTCGTTCAACGGCGCGTGCCCGAGGATCTCGTAGCCGTGGAATTCCTTCTCGATCGGGAGCGTGCGCGCGTCCGCGCGGCGCGCCGCGACCGGCACTGGATCGAGCGCGAGGATCTCGAGACTGTCCGGAGAGCGCAGCACGCGGATCACGGTCAGAGGCAGCTTGTCCTCGACCGAGTCCCGGAACGTGACGCACGCCAGCGTGCCGCCGATGGCGACCGCGAAAGCGAGAAGGAGCTTCTTCATCCAGGTCATACCTTCGAAGGCCGCAGGCGGGCCGGGTCGTGTCCATCCGACCGGCGCAGCGGTCGGATTCGTCGTGCGTGGTGCGCGTGCACGGTGTCCTCGCGCCTCACTTCTTCTTGCGGGGGTCCTCGATCGTCGCGACGAAGCGCTTCCACGCCGTCTCGATCGCATCGAGGTCGACGCCTTCGAACGCGGCGTCGATCGCCTTGTTGCGCGCCGTGAGTCCCGCGGCGCCGCGCGCACCGGCGTCGTCGCGCTGCGCTTCGGGGAGCTTGGCGAGCTCCTCCGCGTACGACGCCTTGAGCGTGTCGAAGTACGTCGGGAGGATCTTCGCCCACTCGGGCTTCTTCGCGACTTCCTCGCTCTTGCGCAGGAAGTAGACCATCGACCACCCCTGCGCATAGCAGATGTGCACGATGTCCCCGCGGTAGTACTGCGGCTGCTCGAAGCGGATCATCTCCTTCCAGGGGACGTGCTTGTCCTCGCCGATCGCCTGCTGGATCGTGTGCACGCGCCACGGATTCGGACCGATGCCGCGCAGCTTGCCGTCCTTGATCTGCGCGCCCGAGAAGTAGTCGCCGTGGCCCTCGTTGTACCAGGAGTGCGGCGGCAGCTCGCCCGTCGAGTAGTGGATGTATTGGTGGAACGCCTCGTGGTACAGCACGATGAACGTGTCCGCGTCGCTCGACTGGTGGTTCTTGTCCACCTTCTCCGCGTCGTAGAACACGAGCTCTTCGTCGACCCAGTTCCAGTAGCCCGCCGAGCGCGGCGGCCCGCCGTAGCTGTGGTACTCCTCCTTCGACTTGCACACGCGCACAGTCGACACGGCGTCGACGGGCTTCGCGGGCGGGAAGAGCTTCTCGTACTCCTTCCGGATCAGCTCGAGGTCGCGCAGGATGCGGCGGACGAGCGGCTGATCGGGCGTGTCGTAGAGGACGAGGTAATTCTCGGTGTCCTCCGCCTTCCACCCGCGCACCATGTCCATGCGGACCTTGACGCGGTAGTCGATCCCCTTGAGCGGCTTGCGCGCGTAGAAGAGCTTGATCTTGTCGGCGCTCTTTTCCTCGGGCTCCTTGATGTCGAGGTGCTCCGCCGTGTTGCGCCAGATCTTGACCTGCTCCTTCAGCTCCTTCTCGAGGCAGGTGCCGAGGATCGCGATCGTGCGGCGGCCGTTGTCGTACGCGTAGCACCACCCCGCGGCGCCGCCGCCCTTCTTCGGCATGAGCGTGAACTCGCGCGCCCTGTAGCCGTCGCGCTCCTTGCCGTCGATCGGCGCGCCGAGGACCCAGCCCTTGTACCGCGCGTCGACGAACTGCTCGATGCCCTCGAGCGGCTTCTCGTCCGGCGGCGACGGCGCTTCTTCCTGGCTGCCACCTTCGGTCGGAGGAGGAGGTTCGCCGCTCGTCGTCGCCTTGCGAGACGGCACTTTCTCGAGCCAGACGAAGTTCATCTCTGGCCGCATCGACTTCTTTTCCTTCGGGTCGGCGGGGAGCTTCTCCGCGAAGGAGAGGACGACGTAGGACTCGCTCGGCGGGAGCGGGATCTCTTCGTAGTTGCGCGCGCGAGGGAAGACGAGCCCGAGGTCAGCGCGCTTCTCGGTCGTGTAGCCGCCCTGCGCGGCGGAGATCGAAGCGAGTGCGAGGCAGGCGGTGAGTGTGATCGCGGCGAGACGGTTGCTCAGCGGGACGAGCCGGGGATGCATGGGTGCGTTTGTATCCCCGGGAGGTTTGGAGCGGCAAGTTGGGGAGGGGGATTCCGGGCGGGGTGGGGAGGGTGGTGGGTTGCGGAGTGCGGGTGGTGTCGGTCGGGAGCGCAATTGCCGGATGGGGCGATCCAGGGGGAAGGGGCGCAACGGAGCACATTCGGATGCTTCGCATTCCGGACTCCGCGCTGGCACGGGCCGGAGGACCGGCCCGTGCCAGCGCGGAGTTCTAGAGTTCTCTCAGCAACGAGCGGGTGGCGTCGGGGGATACGCGCGTTGCACGAGGAGGCTGGAACGGGAGGGCTCGGTGCTCGGCGGAGGGGACGGAATCGTCGTGGGGAGCGGGTGGGGTGGCGCCGGCGGGACGTCTCTTGCGTCCGGGGGATCACGCGCTCGCCGTGCGGACGAGGTCGTCCAGGGCGGAGCGCAGTTCGGCGGCGAGCCGAGGGTCGATGCGGGGAGCGAGCGTGTCGACGAGCGTTTGGGAGAGTTCCACGGTGCGTGTGCGTCCGCCGCGGAAGCGCGACCAGACGTGATCGGGGGCGATCGTCGCGCGCAGTTCGTCGACCAGCGTGCGCAGGTTGTGGAGCTTGTCCGCGGCCTTCACCGTCGCCGCGGCGAGCGAGAACGTCCGCGCGTGCTCGATGCCCGCGAGCTTGCGCTCCTCCCACGTGCGCGACTTGTCCTCCGTCAACTCCGCGACGATTGCGGCGACGTCCGCCCCGAACTCGCGCGCGACGCGCTCGAGGTCCCACCCGGGGCAGTCCTCGACGACGTCGTGGAGGAGCGCGGCGACGAGCAGCGTCTCGCCGGCGCCCAAGCGCGCGAGCACGAGCGCCACGTGCACGGGATGCGTCACGTACGGGACGTCGCCTCCGCTCTTGCGCGTCTGGCCAGCGTGCGCGGCGTGCGCCGCGCGCAGGGCGGCCTCGACGCGCGGCGAGTACATCAGATCTGCACCTTGAGCGGCTTGATCGCGAGCGCGCCGGCGAGCATCGACGCAACGAGGAACACGAGCAGCACGCCGCCCGCTCCACCGGGGAACCAGCCGAGGCGCGAGTCGGGGTACGTGAACGCGATGCGCGCGAAGGGAGAGCTCGCGTCGAGCGCGTCCTCCGCCGGCCACAGCAGCGCGTCGAGGAAACCCTTGCCGCGCTCGCCCTGCATGCGGCGCTCAGGCGTGCCCGCGACGAGGAACTTCGTCTCGCGCGCGCCGTTCGGCAGCGTGATCGCGATCGCGTGCGCGCCGGGCGCGCGCGCGACGACCTCCTGGAACGCACGGCCGTGGGCGCGGACGAGCGGTGAGATCGGCTCGACGCCGGGCGGGTACTCGATCGCGAGGCCGCGCGCGAGCTCGCCGTGCGCGCTCTCGAGCTCGATCGAGAGCAGCGTGCCCGAGCCCGGACTGACGTGCTCCGTCGTGGCGCGCACCTCGACGGGCGCGAAACCGTAGCGCACGACGCACTGAGCCACGACGAACGCGAAGGGCACGCTCAAGGGCACGAACGGCAGGAAGTTCAGGCCGAGGTAGACGAAGTTCCGCGCGAGGACCTTCACGATCGCCTTGGACGCGACGCGCAGGTCGTCCTGGTAGATGCGGATCTCGATCATCCCCGCCCAGATCTTGTCCTTCGCGGCGCGGATGCCCTTCTGCCAGCTGATGCGCTTGAAGAGGAGCAGCGCGAGCACGCCGAAGACCGCGCTCACGAGGATCAACGCCGCCGGCCGCCCGAGGAGCTCGAGCGGATAGAGCAGCGCGTCGAAGACCGCGCTCACGGCGTGATTGATCGTGTTCATGGGGATCGGCGTCGGACGACGCGTTCGACCGCGTCGAGCCGGCGATCATGGCATCGCGCCCGGTCGCCGCGCCAGCCGGAGGACCACCCGCCGCGCGATCCAACGGACGCGGCACGGCCGGCCGCGGACACGCTCGAGCGCGAGGGCGCGCGCGGCTTCCGGTCCTCGGCGATCGAGGACGCCGCGCCGGTCAGCTGATGTAGCCGAGCCCGCGCAGCTTCTCGGTGATCTCGGCGTCCGAGTTCGCGCCCTCGAACTGCTGCACTTCGCGCTCGAGCACGTGCTGGATGAACTCCTCGTGCGAGGCGTAGCCCGCGACCTGCGCGATCTTCTTGACGCGCTCGAGGAGATCCTTGTCGACCTTGATTTTGTTGTCGCTTCCGAAGAGGCCCATGGGACTCGAATCCTACCCCACGGGTCGCGATCGGGCACGCCGGCGCCGCGCGGGGCGGCCCGAGCGCTATTTCAGGACCGGCTTCCCCGCCATGTGCTGCGGGCGCGCGATGCCGTACTGGCGCAGGAGCTCGACGGTCAGGTCCTCGAGCCGGTGCCCGCTCCCCACGACGGTGCCGTTCGTGAGGAGGCAACCGGGCACGACCTCGGGCGCCATGAGATGGCTCCCGTTGAAGGTGCCGCCGAGGTTGTCCTCGAGCACCTGGTTCGTGACGCGTCCGAGCGACGCCTGGTCGCTGTTGTCGTACCCCGACGCGTAACCGACGATCAGGTCCGGCGCTTCCGGCACGCGCGCGCCATGGAAGGCCTCGCGCGCGAGGTCGCAGCGCAGGACGACGCGCTCGCCGTTCTTCGGGTCGATCACGGCCTCGAGCTTCGCCTTGATCTCGCGCAACAGCGCCTCCGCGTCCGCGGGCTCGACCGCGCCCGGCTCGCCGACCAGCTTGCCCTCGGCGTCGAGGCCCTCGCGCCCCTTCAGGTTCAGGTAGAGGCCGTTGAAGCCCATCCCGTACGCGCGCGTCTTCGACCAATCGACGACGTCGGGCGCGTCGATCTGGATCTGGCGAAACTCGGGGTCGTTGCGCGGCTTCTCCTTCGCGAGGCCGTCCTTCAGCACGAGGTAGCCGTTCTCCCACAGCCACGTGTTCAGCGAGAACTTGCGGTAGTAGGGCGCGAAGCCGTGGTCGCTCATCACGACGAGCAGCGTGTCCGCCGGCATACGCTCCATCACACGGCCGAGGATCGGGTCCATCTGCAGGTAGAGGTCGTGCACGACGTCCTTCCACGTGCTGCCCGCGCGCTTCGACCAGCGCGACGAGTCCTGCTTCGCGAGCGCCTCGTCGTGGTGCGGGTGCTTCTCGTCCGCGTGGCGCCACATCATGTGGCTGCACAGGTCGACGCCGGAGAAGTAGAAGAAGAGGAAGCCGCCCTCGGGCTTCGAGCGCCAGCGATCGAGCGCGAAGTCGAGCATGCGCACGCCCTCGTCGTGCACCACGCCGGCTTGCGACATGAACTCCGCGTCCGTCAGCGCGCGGTCCTTCAGCGCGTTCACGTCCTCCGGCATACCCTGCGTGTAGTAGAGACCGATCTTCTCCGCCACGATGCGGCTCGCGCTCACCGGCTCGGAGACCGGCGCGATCGGGTCCATCGGGTCGATGTTCACCGGCGAGCAGTACAGCGTGACGATGTCGGGCGCCGCCTCGAGCGTCTTCAAGAAGAAGCGCACCTCGCCCGAAACGTGCTGGAGGTGCGGCACGAGCTCGAACTGCACGCGCACGAAGGGGCTCCACTCGCCGACGCGCAGCACGACGCGTTGGTCGCCGAGCTCGACGGCGACGGCGGGAGCTTTCTCCTGTCCGAGACGCGCGTCCGGGTCGAGGTAGATGCGCATCGGGAACGTCTCGTGCGCGCCGTCCTTGCGGTACGGGTTCACGGGGCCGGACAGCTCCGTGTCGATCACGCCGTCGTAGGCGCTCACGGCCTGCACTTTGTCGGCGGGGAGGCGCGCGAGCAGCTCCGGTGCGTTCGTGTAGAGCTTGTACTGCCCGTACGCCGAGTCGATCGCCGGCGTCATCATCCCGGAGAACGACCAGCCCTCCGCCGGCTCGACCGGGAAGTTCGCGGGCATGCGCCAGACGTCGGCGGGCACGCCGTGCTTCGCGAGGATCGTCCAGAAGGCCTCGCCCGTGCGGTTCGATTCGGAGTCGCCGCCGATCGGGAACTTCCACTCCTCGCCGAGCGAGACCTCCTTCGCGTGCGCCTCCTTCGTCGTCGACGGCACGGGACCGCGCGTGACGGTGCTGCGGTGGATGAAGTCGTAGATGCCGTGGCCGCCCGGGTCCATGCCGGTGATGAAGTTGGACCACGCGACGGGCGATTGCGGCGGCGTCGACGTGCCGAGCGAGTGCAGGCCGCCCTTCGCGATCAGCGCCTGCCAGTTCTTCGTCCCGTCGGGGAAGCGCGCGATCGTCTCCTGGAGCAGCTCGGGGTCCATCCCGTCGATGCCCAACGTGATCACGCGCTTGTGCTGCGCCGCCGGCGCCGGAGCTCCCGCGGGCGCTTCTTCGCTGCTCCACGGGATCGCCGGGAGCAGGAACGCCGCGATCACGGCCAGCGCGGGCCAGACGGTCCAGCGCGGGAGCCTCACGTTCGGACCTCGGCGCGTCGGGTGGGAGCGTTCATCGCGGTCGGACAGGATGCGGCGTCGGAGCGCGCGCGTCGAGGGTCGCGGCTCACGCGACGTCCTCGACCTTCGGCGTCCGCGGGCGCGGCGGCGACGCGACCTTGCGCGTCGCGCCATCGACGAAGAGCGGCCGGCCCTGCATGTACGGCGGGACCGCGACGCCGAAGAGGTCGAGCACCGTCGGCGCCATGTCGATCAGCGCCGGTTCGTCCGTGGCGATCTTCCGGTTGCACCAGAACACGCCGGGCACGAGGCGCGGGTCGACGCAGTGATCGCCCGACCACGAGCGCGTGTTGTCGGAGAAGACCTCCTTCGTGACGGAGCCCGTCGCGCAGTCCCACGAGTGGCGGAAGCCCTTGTGGTAGCCGATCAGGAGCTCCGGCGCGGCGTCCGCGTACGGGCCGTGGTGCATCTCGCGCGTGAGGAACACCTCGTGGATCGCGGGCTCCCCCGTCGCGGGGTCGCGCAGCGCTTCGAACTTCGCCTTCAGCTCGCGACAGAGTGCGTCGAGCTCCGGCCCCTTCTCGACGATGCCGTGCTTCTCGCGCCCCTTGCGGTTCACGAAGACGCCGGTGAGGCCGAGCGTGAACGCCTTCGTGCGCGACCAGTCGACGTGCGCGAACCAGTCGGCGGACGTCTCGTGCCCTGCTTTCAAGTAGAGGTAGCCGTTCTCGCGCAGCCACGTGTTCAGGTTCACGCCGCGGCGGAAGTTCGTGAAGCCGTGGTCGCTGATGACCATGAGCACCGTGTTCGGGTCGTCACCGAGCTTCGCGCGGAGCTCGCCGACGAGCTCGTCCATCTTCGCGTAGGTGTCGGGGATGACGCTCTTCCAGCGCTCGACTTCCTTGCCCGCGTTCGCGGGGTGCGTCGGATCGAGCGTGCGATAGAACATGTGGCTGATGCGGTCGCTCGTGTCGAAGACGCACGTGACGAAGCCCTTCTTCGTCTTGTCGAGCGCGTCCCACAGGTGCTTCTTGCGCTCCTCGTAGATGAGCCACGCTTGCTCGAGGAACGCCTGCTCGTCGATCACGCGCTCGTTGAGCGCCCACGTGTCCTCCGCGAGCCCGAGCGTCGCGAAGCGACCCTGCGACTTCGCGAGGTAGATCGAGTACACGAACGGGTGGCTGATCGGCATCACCGGGTTCGCCGGGTCGATGTTGATCGGCGTCACGTACAGGTCGAGGTCCTTCCCGTCCCAGCCCTGCACGTAGAAGCGCACGATGCCCGTGACGCCGTGGCCGAAGTCGGCGACGAGCCAGGGGGTGTACTCCTTCGGAGCGACGGTGACGCGCTCGGTGCCGAGCGTGAACGCGAACTCGGGCTTCTGCTCGCGGTGCGTCAGCTGCGCGCCTGGCACCTCGACGGTGAACGGACAGCGCATCGCATCGCCGTCCGCGCCGCGCGGCCCGATCAAGTTCGACTCGACCTTCCCGCCGCGGATCGCGACCCGGAACTGCTGGCCGCCGATGCGCGCGCCGCCCGCCCCGGCGGGCCGTTCGCGGGTCGAGTAGAAGGAGAACGAGCCCTGCGTGCCCTGCAGGTCCGGCACGCACATGCCGCTGAGCAGCGTGCCGTTCTTGAACGGCTGCGGCGGGAAGGTGATCGGCACGCGCTGGATCGTCGACCACACGCGGCTCTCACCGAGCAGCTTCCAGAACGGCTGGCTCTTCTGCAGCAGGCGGTAGACGGCGCGCGTGCCGAACGGCACCTCCGCGAAGCCGAGGTTGAGCGTCTTCTCCGTCGTGTACGTCTCGCTCGACGACAGGATCGGCGCGTACGAGCAGGGATCGCGCGTGAGGAAGTCGTAGATGTTGTGGCGCGACGCGTCGACGCCCGTCGCGAAGGTCGACCACGCGACCGGCGAGATCGACGGGCACGCGGTGTCGAGCTCGTGGAAGCACCCCGCCGCGCCGAGCGCCTGCAGGTTGGGCATGCGCCCTTCCTTCATGTACGTCCGCGCGAGGCCGGGGTCGAAGCCGTCGAGGCCGAGCACGACGACGCGCTTCGCCTTCCCCTTGCCGCGGCGCGCGGGCACGACGAGCCGGTACGCGGCCTTCAGCGGCCAGATCAGGATGATGCCGAGCGCCATCGCGAACGTGCCGGCGAGCACGAGCAGCGAACCCGCCGCGGCGAAGCCCGCGCCCGGGCCGATGTAAGCGAACGCCGGACGCGCGAGGCACGCGAGGACGACGGCGGCGAAGAGGCTCTGCTTGAAGCGCGCGGACATGCGGACGGTCGTGGAGGAACGGTCGGAGCGGTCAGGAGTCCCGGGCCGGATCATCGTCCGCTCCGCGAGCCTTTTGGAGCGCGCGACGACGGCGCCGAGTCGAGAAGTCTACACCGAGCACCAGCAGGACTCAGAGCACGACCGCCCCAACGGCGATCGGGACCCGGAACGACCCCGCCGACGCGAACCCGCGACTGCCGTCCAAGGGCTCGGGGATCCGATCGTCGGCGGCCTGCTGGAGGGCGAGCGTGAGCATCGGCCTCGATCGTACTCGTCCCTCTGGGGTGCGCTCATCCGGCACGCCGGAGCAGCACCCCGGCCGTGATCCACCAGACCGCCTGCCCGAGCACGACCGCGCCGAAGCCGTGGACGTCGAGCCGCAGGTGCCCCGAGAGGATCCCCACCGTCGCCGCCGCCCCGAGCACGAGCCCGTACCCGCCGAGCCCCTTCGCGAGCCCGCGCCCGCGCAGGATCGCGACCGACCAGAGCCCGATCGCGACCGAGGACGCGACGACGTAGACGCGCGCGAAGGCCTGGTTCAGCTCGTGGGCGAGGTCGAGCACGTGGTGGAGCTGCAGCTTCTCCGCCGCGTCCACGTCGAGGTGCCGGCGCATCAACTCCGGGGTGACGAAACCGCTGACGACCGCCGCCGCGACGACGCTGACCGCCGCGAACCCGAACACGACGAGCCCCGCGATCGCCGAGCGATCGGGCCCGTCGAGCCGCCGGGCGAGCGCGAGCACGCCGAGGAACGTGATCGGCACGCTGGCGATCGCGAGCGCGTGCACGGCCTTCGCGAGGAACGCGACGCGCTCGAAGTGCTCCGCGCTCGCGAGGTCGTGTCCCGTCGGATGCGCCGCCATCGTTACCATCGTCCCCACCGCGCCGAGGATCAGGGCGGTGCCGCCGAGTCGTGAGTCGTTCATGCGCTCGACGGTAGAGCGCGTCTGCGTCGCGCGCTCGCCCGAACCCGCCGCCGTTCCCGGACGAAAAGGCCTCCGATGTCCGACACACCGCCGAACCACGGACCGAAGCTCGATCCGCGCCGCCGTCGCACGCGCGACCGGCTCGGCGACGCGCTCGTCGAGCTGATCCAGGAGCAGCCCTTCGATTCGATCACGGTGCAACACGTGCTCGACCGCGCGGGCGTCGCGCGGTCGACGTTCTACGCCAACTACAAGGACAAGGACGACCTGTTCCAGAGCGACGCGGACGACTTCTTCCTGCACATGGCGAACGCGCCGCTGCGCCAGGTCGAGGGCGACCTGCCGCGCGTGGCGCCGTTGCGCGAGCTCCTCGAGCACGTCGCCGACGTGCGGCCGTTCTTTGCGGCGGTCGTCGCGTCGGGGCGGTTGCACGACGTGCTCGATCTGGGTCGCGGCCACTTCGCGCGGTCGATCGCGGAGCGGCTCGCTCGCGAGCCGCGGGCGGCGAGCCTCTCGACCGAGCAACGGCAGGTGCTCGGCCAGGCGCTCTCGGGCGCCATGACCGCGCTCCTGCTCGCTTGGGTGCGCGATCCGGCGCCGCGGCCGGCGGCGGAGCTCGACGCGTTCTTCCACGGCCTCGTCTGGAACGGCGTCGCGGCCGGAGGCGCGAACGCAACCGACGCATGACCGCACACACCCTGCGCGCGAACGCACACCTGCGACGCACGCTCGAGGCCCTGCGTTTGACAGTCTCCTTTCAGGAGCGAGCGCGCGCCGGGTTGTGATGGAGGTGGCGCGAACCTGGCCCGCGCCGCACGACCATGACCGACCTCCCCGCGCCGCGGATCTTCGCATCCGTCGACGGCGCGCTCCCGCTCCAGGCCAGCTTGGAACGCCCTCGCACGCACGAGTTGCGCGCGCTCTTCGAGAGCGAGCGCGACGGCTTGTTCCGCTTCCTCTGGCACCTCACCGGGAACGCGAACGACGCGGAGGATCTGCTCCAGGAGACCTTCCTCACCGCATGGCGCAAGCCCGAGAAGTTCGCGCCCCGCGAGCACGTCGGCGGCTACCTCCGCCGCACGGCGTTCCACGTGTTCTTGAACGCGCGCCGCAAGAGCGAGCGGCGCGCGGGTCTCGAGCCGCGACCGGTCGAGGACTCGTGCGAGAGCGCCGCGCGCACCGTCGCGGAGTCCGAGGCGCGCGAGGAGCTCCGCCGGCGCGTGCGCGGCGTCGTCGACGCGCTGCCCGAGCCGACGCGGCGCGTGTTCGTGCTCTTCCGCTTCGAAGGCCTCGCGTGCGCCGAGATCGCCGCGCTGTGCGGCTTGAGCGTCGACGCCGTCGAGGGCCGCATCGAGAGCGCGATGCGCGAGCTCGCCGTCCGCTTGGCGCCGCACCGGGAGGAGCTCCCGGAGCTGTGAGGCTCGGAGTCGAACACCGATGAACGCCCCCACCCTCACCGATCGGCTGCGCGCGCTCGCTCAGGATCCCGCGCTCGCGGACGCGCTGGCGAACGATCCCGCGCTGCAGGAGCGCGCGCGCGCCTTCGCGGCCGTGTTCGCGGCCACGCGCGTGCTCGACGAGGCCGTCCCCGCCTCGACGACGGACTTCGACGCGCTGTGGGCGCGCGCCGAGCACGAACGTCGCGCGCGCTGGCTGCGTCGCGCGGCCGCGGCGGTCTTCGTGCTCGCGACGGCCGCGTGGGTCGTCGTGCGCGGGCTCGAGCCGCGCGACGGCGCCGTCGTCCTCGAGTGCCTGCCGCTCGCCCCGCGCGCGACGAGCGAACCAGAGCCCCTCCCGGCCGTGCTCGCGGACTACGCGCCGGTGACCGGCGGCCAGGTGCAGTTCCTCGCTTCGCTCGACGACGCGCGCGCCGTTTCGGCCGTGGTCGGCCGGCCCGTGCTCGTCTTCGGGTACGTCGAGGGCTGCCCGTGGTGCGTCGAGCTGCGCGGGAAGCAGTTCCTCGATCCGCGCTTCCAGGAGCTCGCGGCGCGCACCGTGCCCGTCGCGATCGATCTGCTCGCGCTCGGCGCGGACCTCTCCGCGCCGTTCTTCGAGCGCGGCTACCCCGTGATCGAGCTGCAGGACGCGCACGGCGCGACCGAGCTCGTGCTCTCGGGGCCACCCGGCACGGTCGACCTCGTGCACGGGCTCGAGCGCGGCCTCGAACGCGCTCCTCATGGACCACCGGCCCTGGCGTGGACGGCGGCGAACGACCTGGCACGCAAACTCGTCACGTCGTCGTCCGAAGAACGTCAGGGCCGGTATTCGATCGCTTGGCGGGGCTTCGCGGAGCTCGCCGCGGCGCAGGACGCGCCCGCGTTCGCGGAACACGGACGCGCGGGCCTCGCGCGCCTCGCGAACGAAGCGCGCGCAGCACTCGGCGACGCGCTCGAGCGGTCGCGCGTGGATGTCCCGGCGGCGTGCGCCGAGCTCGAAGAGCTCGCGTCGCGCTGCACGGGCACGCCGATGGAGCCCGACGTGCGCCGGGTGCTCACAGCGCTCGACGCGACGCGCCAGCCCCCGCAGCTGCGCGCGCGCAGCGAATGAGCTCGGCCTGTGCAGGCGCAACGATCGAGCTCGGCCTGTGCGCGCGCAGCGAACGACCTCAGCCTCCGCGCGCGCAACGAACGAACTCGGCCGCCGCGTGCGCAACGACGGACCGCGGCCTGCTCGGTTGAAGCCTTCGACCTCGGCCCGTGCGCGCGCAGCGATGGCTCCGCGGCCTGCGCGCGCGTGGAGTGAGGGCGCACCTTCGAACGCAAAGCGAAGGACACCGGCCAGCGCACTCGCCTTCGAGAAGCTCGACCCAGCGCGTCCCTTACCGTTCCCGATCAGGAGCGTGCGCGCGTCGCGGCCTCGTGGATCACGCGAGCCGTCTGGGGCTCGCATCACGGAGACGACCATGAAGAAGTTGATCGTGCTGTCTGCCTGGGTCGCGCTGGCGCTGCCCGTCCTCGCGGAGAAGTCCTTCCAGGGCTACCGCTGCGAGAACGAGTGCCCGCTCGCTCAGCAGGCGAACCTCCACCGCTCGTACGGCGCGGAAGCGTTGCTGGCCTCGGCCAGCGCACGCTCCGAGCTCGCCGCGCGCGTGGAGCTCAACCTGTCGCGGATCTGATCCCGCGTCCAGTGGCCCCCCGTCGGGCCGGCGTCGAGAACACGTCAGCACTCGGCGTCGGCCCGCTTCCCCCCCACCCCTCGAGGCGATCCATGTCCGCGCGCAACCCGCTCCTCCTCTCCCTCGCCGCGCTCGTGTTCGCGAGCGCCGTCTCGCATGCACAAACCGCCGACGTCGCGCTCGCCGCGTTCAAGGCCGGCGCCTGGCCGCAGGTCTTCGAGGCCGTGAAGGACGTGCCGGCGAACGCCGCCGATCGCCCGAAGGCGCTCTACGTCGCGGGCGAGGCGTACCTCGTCGTCGGCGACTTCGCGCAGGCCGAAGCGAGCTTCCGCGCCGTGCTCGCCGCGCGGCCCGAAGCAGTGCCGGCGAAGCTCGGTCTCGGCCGCGCCTTGTGCGCGCGCGGCGAGCTGAAGGAAGCCGAGGAGCTCCTCACCGAGCTCGCGTTCCTCGAGACGAAGGACGCTCTCGTGAAGCAGGCCGCCGGGGTCCTGCTCGCGAAGCAGAACCAGCCCGAGCGCGCGCGCAAGCTCTTCGTCGAGGCCCTCGCGCTCGAACCGAAGAGCGCCGAGATCGCGCGCGCGTACTGCGAGTTCCTCTGGAGCACGAACGCCGACGACGACGCCGCGAAGGTGGCCGCCGCGTTCGCGAAGGCGCAGCCCAAGCACGCGATGACGCCGTTCCTCCAAGCGATCGCCTTCGAGCGCGCGAACGAGCCGAAGAAGGCGATCGAGGCGTACGAGAAGGTCCTCGTGCTCGATCCCAAGTTCCTCGACGCGCACAAGAACCTCGCGATCCTCTGCCACACGCGCAACCCGCTCTACACGGACGAAGCACGCACGAAGAAGGCGCTCGAGCATTACGCGCAGTACTTCGAGCTCGGCGGGCGCGACGCGGGACTCCGTCAGAGCTACGAGCAGTTCAAGGCGTTCATGGACGCGTCCATGGGCTCCACCAAGAAGGAGCCGCGCTCCAAGTAGTTCACGTCGTCCGCGGCGGCATCGCTTCGGCGGATCCGCACCCCCACCACTCCTGCCGCCGCGGCATTCCGAGGGGTGGACTGCCAGGCCGGGCTGCGGAGGTCCCTCGTCGTCCGTCGGCGGAGCCGGGTTCGCCCGGCTCCGCCGCGTTTCACGCGGACGCGCCCGGGGTTCGGCGGTGCCGCGCCGCGCGTCGTCGCGCACGAGCGCGCGGGAGCTCGACCGAGTAGGCTCGTCGATCGCATGCAGACCAAGCACGTCGCCGTCGCGGCCGGGTTCCTCGTCGTCTGCGTCGCGTTCGCCGTCTGGGCGAGCACCACGCGCTCCAACCGCTCCGCGTCGCACGAGGACGCGCGCGGGAGCGCGGCCCCACGTCAGCACGACGCGGACGCCGGCGCGCCGGGTGAGTCCGCGAGCGCGCCGAACTCCTCCGCGGCCTCCACGCGCGAGTCACAAGCGTCCGCCGACCCCGCGCGCCCGCCCGCGCCGGCGATGCTCGCGAACCCGGACGGCTACTCGATCGACGCACGGCCGAACGCGATCGTCGGGCACGTCTCGAAGAACGCGCTCGAGGGCGCCGCGCGCGGCGCGTACCCGAAGATCGAGCTCGTCCACGCGAGCGGTCGACGTGTCGCGGCCCCGGTCGCGATGACCGGCTTCTTCGGCGCGGGAGCGCTCGAGGACGGCGCGTGGACCGTGCGTTGCACGACGAGCGAGTTTTGGCCCGAGGAGCGCGCGGTCGTCGTCGGCGCCGCCGCGCCGCGCGCGGAGGTCGAGCTCGCGCTCGCGCCGCTCCCGCGCCTCGAGCTCACGCTGCGCACGATGGCCGGCAAGCCCTCGGCGCGCGGCGTGCCGCTCCCAATCGAACCCTGGCTCGTCCACGCCGCGCGGCTGGTCGCGACGCGCGAGCCACCGGGCGAGGTGCTCCGCGGCGAGCTGCTCGGCGCGTTTCCGGTGCGCCAGCTCCTCCCGCGCTCGAAGGACGACATCGCTGGCGGGATGCGCACGACGACGATCGACGGTCCGCTCGCGCTCCCCTTGGCGCCGGGCGCGTGGGTGTCGTTCGTCGTCGAGGAGCGCGTCGTCCTGTCGAAGCCCGTCGACCGTGCGACGAGCGTCGTCGCGTTCGAGATCGGCGAGCCCGAGCTCGCGCGCGCGCTCGGCACGCTCGAAGTGCGCGTCACCGACGTCGAGCACGGCGCGCCGATGCGCGGCGCGCGGCTCACGTTTCCCGGCGCACCCGAGCACGGCGGCCGGCGCTACGGACTGCCCACGGGCGTCGAGTTCGCGGGCACCGCGCTCCTGGCGCACGTCCTGGCGGGGCCGCTGCTCGTGCTCGTCGAGGCGGAGGGGCGCGAGCAGCAGCTCGTCGCCGTCGACGTCCGCCCGGGCGAGCGCGCGGTCGTCGAGGCGCGCCTCGGCCCCGAGACGCGCGTGCGCGGCCGCATCGTCGACGAAGCGGGCAAGGGGCTCGCCGTCGAGCTCGAGCTCGCGCCGCTCGAGGAGCTGGAGAGCGAGTGGAGCCGGGAGAGCGTGCGCCGGTTCCGCAGCGACGGCGAAGGCCTGTTCCAGCTCGGCGGGCTCTCCGCCGCGGCGTGGGTCCTGCGCTCCGCGGACGATCGCGCGACGTTCGCGCCGCTCGTCCTCGACACGCGCAGCGAGAAGGGCGCCGTGCAGGGCGCGATCGACAGCCTCGCGCTGCAGGCTGCGCGCGGCGTGCCCGTCACGGTCGTCCGCCCGATCCGCGCGAACGAAGGCGAGACCGCGGGCACCCTGCGCCTCGTCGACGAGCGCGGGCTCGCCGCGCGCGAGCGTCGCGGACGCGACTTCCTCCCGACGACGGTCCTGCGCGTGCTCCCGGGGCGCTACCGCGTCCAGTGGGAGGACGGCGCGGGCGAACCGCGCGAGCGCGAGCTCGTCGTCGGCGCCGAGCCGGTGCGCGTCGAGCTCGACTGACGCGCCAGAGACGCATCCTCCAGCTCCCGATCCGGTTCGCCCGTCGCCCCTCGTTCAGCGCACCAACCCGCGCGAGCGCAGGTAGTCGAAGATCTTCTTGGCGCTCGTTTCGATCGACTCGTCCGCGCTGTGCACGACGACCTCGGCGTTCAGGGGCGGCTCGTACGGATCGCTGATGCCGGTGAAGTGCTGGATCATGCCCGCGCGCGCTTTCTTGTAGAGGCCCTTCGTGTCGCGCGCCTCGAGCACTTCGATCGGCGCCTGCACGTAGATCTCGACGAACGGCACCTGCGCCTTCGCGCGCACCTCGTCGCGCACCGATCGATACGGCGAGATCGCCGCGGTCACCGACACGACGCCGTTGCGCGCGAGCAGGTTCGCGACGAAGCCGATGCGGCGGACGTTGATGTCGCGGTCCTCTTTCGAAAAGGTGAGGCCCTTCGAGAGGTTCTCGCGCACTTCGTCGCCGTCGAGCACCTCCACCCTCGCGCCCTTCTCCCGCAGCGCCTTCGAGACGTGGCCGGCGAGCGTGCTCTTGCCCGCGCCGGAGAGGCCGGTGAACCACAGGATGTAGCCAGTGGACTGCGTCATGATTCGGTGGAGGGGGTCGAGTCGTCGTGCGTCAGGAACGAGCGCGATGCAGCGGACGTCGCGCTCATCGCAACTGCCCTTCGAGGAACGGCACCTCGAAGCACTTGTCGTGCATGATCGGGCCGTGTCCGAAGTATCCGGACTCGCCGAAGAGCTCGCCGTGGTCGGCCGTGACGACGATCCACGTGTTCTTCGGCACGAGGTCGAAGAGCTCCGCGAACACGCCGTCCAGGTAGCGCACCGTCTCGACCTGACGCTCCTTCAGCTGGTCGAGCTTGTCCTGGTCGAAGAACGCGGGCGCGTCCTTCTCCTGCATGAGGTTGCCCGACGCGTCGATCTGCGTGTCGAGCTTCTTGAAGACGCCGTTCACGCCGCTGATGCGCGGCCACATCGAGCTGTCCTCGTCCGGCTTCGCGTACGGGTAGTGCGTCTCGCCGACGTTGAGCATCCAGAAGCCCGGCCGATCGGCGTCGAACTTCAGCGTGGGCAGCATCGAGCGCATGTCGTTGTGCTTGTCCATCAGCTGGAAGCTGTCGAAGTCGCGGTTGATGCCCGTTTTCGGGTTCATCACGGGCAACGACACGCGCGCGTGCGTCGTGTAGCCGAGCGTGTTGCGCAGGAAGCCCGGCAGCCACAACCCGGGCACCATCTTGCCGAACTCGATGCCCTTGGCGCCGAGGCGCTTGTTGTAGTTGTAGAAGTCCTCCTTGTAGTACTCCGACGCGTACACGTTCGGCGGCGTCGTGTGCGGGAGGAGGCCGGTCAGCAGGTTGTAGTGCGACGGCGCGGTCCACGACGCGTAGCTGTAGCGCTTCTCGGGCGTGCCGAGCTTCAGGATCGTCTTCGGCGCCGCCTGCATGAACGAGTCGAAGCGGCACGAGTCGAGCGTGATCACGATCAGGTTGTTCGTGCCGCGCGGTGCCGGCCGCGGGCCGAGCGCTCCCCCGAGTGACGGGAGCGGGCGCGGCGCCGGCTTCGGTGCTTCCTTCTTCTTGAAGAGGTCGAAGAGTCCCATCGTTTCGTTCGTCGCGAGGCGGGTTCGTTCGGTTCGGTCGTGGAGCGCGCCGTCGGGCGGCGGCACGCGCGGGGTGGAGCGTCGTCGAGCGCGCGGTCAGAGGTACCCGAGCTTCTTCAGCTTGCGCCGCAGCTCCTCGATCTCGGCCTTGTCGACCTCGGGCTTCGCGTCCGCGCTCGAGGCCTCCCCCATCAGGTCGCGCAGCACGTACACGATGAAGTCGGTGGGAGAGCTGAATCCGGAGCCGTCGACGACCGCTTGGATCTTGCGGTAGAGCGGACGGGGGATCTTGACGGTGACCTTGGGCTCGCGCAGCACGGCAGCTCCTCTGGGTGGGTGCCCTACGATCGTCGCCCGGCCCCTCAGGAATCGAGGTCGAGCGACGGTTCGGTCCACGCCGAAGACACTCTGATGATACTCCGATTGGAGTGTGATTGGAGCCCAGCCACGCCTGGAGCGCGCGGGAACGGGCCTCGAACCCCTGCGGGAGCACGACTTGGCCCGCCCGCGGAGCTCACGCCCCCTGGACGCCTCGCGTAGGCTGAGCCCCTCTCCGAACGAGCGCCGACCCTTCGGCGCGCCCTCCCGCCCCTCGATCCCTCCATGCGCCCCATCGCCCTCCTCCTCGTCGGTCTCGCCCTGGCCGCCTGCTCGAACTCCGACCCCAAGGCCCTGACCGACGAAGGCTCGCGCAAGCTGGGCGCGGGCGACGCCAAGGCCGCGCTCGAGTCGTTCGACGAGGCGCTCGCGCGGATGACGCCCGAGAGCGCGGAGTTCGTCCGCGCGAGCATGGGTCGGTTCCAGGCGCTGGCGCGGCTCGAGCCGGCGCGAACGAAGAACGAGTTCCTCGCCTTCCAGGCCGCGCGACCGACGGCGGTGAAGGACATGGACTTCAAGCTCGTCGTCGACGAGCTCGTGAAGCGCGGCAACTTCGAACCCGCGACCGACCTCGTCGCGGCCGGTCAGAAGGCCTTCCCCGAGTCCCAGCTGATCCAGCAGCTCCTGAAGTCCGTCGGCGACGCAGCCAAGGCCAGCAAGGACCCCGAAGCGATGAAGAAGCTCAAGGGGATGGGCTACGTCGGCGACGACGGCTGAGCGACGTGTCGGGAAATGGAACCGCCGGCGGACGCCGCAGCGTCCGCGCAGGAAGAGCTGGCTTCACTCCGCCGGAAACGGGCGTGACAAGGCGGACGGGTTGGGGGCGCGGATGCTCCGACAGCCCCTGAGCGACGTCCTCTCGAGCGGCGCGCGGCACACCCCTGCCGTCACTTCACCAACGCTACCCGCGCCCCGAACACCAACGCCGCATCCCCCGCCGCCGCCGTCCTCGCGATCGTCCCCAGCGTGAGCGCAGGCTTGCCGCGAAACACCTCCGCGCCGTTGACGAGCACCGTCACGTCCTTCGCGAGGTCGAGCATCCCGTCGTCCAGCAACACCTCGAGCCCCTTCGGCTCGACGCTGCACGTCACGCGCACCTCGTTCTTCACACGATCGAGCTCGGCCTCGACCAGCGCGCGCGGCTTCGGGTCGTCCCAGTAGAGCCAGTAGAACTGCTGCTTCCACGCGATCACGGGCTGCCACACGAGCTTCTCGGGCCGCGCCGCGCGCTTCGACGCGTCGATCTTCTCCAGCAGCGCGTCCATGCCGCCCGGACACTCGTCGTGCTGCCGACCGGGCACTTCCCAGTACTCGTGCGAGAACCCGCCCCAGCGCTTGGCCGCCTCGTCGAGCTTCTTCGCCGCGACGCGGTTCGCGATCGGCGGCACGCGCGGATCGTCGTCGCTCTGGTAGATCGCGATGCGGACGTTGCGCAGGTTCGGGATGACGCCCTCGATGATGTCCTCGACGGTGCCCGAGGGCCCCGTGACCGGCGTCGGCGCGCCCGCGGACGGCGCGAGCCCGGCGACGCGGTCGGCGTGGTGCGCGCCGAGCGTCCACGTGCCGTACCCGCCCATCGAGTGCCCCGCGAAGTACACGCGGTCACGGTCGATCTTCCACGTGCGCAGCGCGGCATCGAGCAGCTGGAGCACGAACTCCTCCGTGCCCGAGTCGGTCCAGCCGCGCTCGGTCTTCTCGAGGACCTCCGGCGCGATCACGAGCCATTTGCGCTTCGACGCGGCGCCCTCGAACGCGGACAGCGCCGTCGACGCGTCGCCGGAGCCCGCGCCGCCGCCGTGGAAGGCGAAGAGGAGCCCCTTCGGGCTGCCCGTCTCGCCGCCGACGAGGTAGAGCCCCTTCGCGTCGGGCTTCTCCCAGAAGTGATGCCGACCGCTCTTCTTCTCGATGCGCCGACCGTCCGCCGCTAGCTTGAGCGCGTCCGCGACCCACTTCCGCGCGCTCTTCGCGTCGAGCGCGGGCACGAGGTCGAGCTCGACGAGCGCCGCCGCGCGCTCGCGCCTCCCGTCGCTCGTCCACGGCGAGGCGTCGAAGTAGCGCTCGAGGAGTTTCTTCGGATCCGCCGGCTTCGCCGCGGGCTTCTGCGCGGCCGACGAAGTCGTCGGGAGCGCGTCGAACTCCGTCGCGGTGTGCGCGGTCTGCTCGGTGTGCTCGGTGTGCTCGGTGTGCTCGGTGTGCTCGGTGTGCTCGGTGTGCGCGGTGTGCTCGGTGTGCTCGGTGTGCGCGGTGTGCTGCGGTGCGCCGAGCCAGGCGACGGGGACGAGGACGAGGGTGGAAACGAAGCGCGAGCGGACGGACATGCGGGCCTCCGGAGTGGACGGATTCTGCTCCCGCGCCGCGGATCGCACAACGCTCGCGCCTCCAGCGGCGTCGGCGGAGCCCGAGCGCCGGCGAGGAGCTCCCTCGACCGCGTCGTTGACCGCGCGCCGCCGAAGGCGTCCGATGGGCGCATGCAGACCACGCCGATCCTCCTCGCGAGCGCGCTCCTGGTCGCGACCGCCTGTCGCAGCGCCGCCACGAACACCGCCGAAGTCCAGGACCTCGTCGCGCGCCAGCAAGCCGCGTGGAACGCGGGCGACGTCGAGCGCTTCCTGCGCCTCGGCTACTGGGACTCGCCCGAGCTCACGTTCTTCTCGGGCGGCGACGTCGTGAGCGGCTTCGACACGATGCTCCAGCGCTTCCTGAAGCGCTACAAGCACGGCAACGCGGAGAGCGGCGAGCTCACGTTCGCCGACGTCGTCGTGACGCCGCTCGGCAGCGACCACGCGTTCGCGCGCGGACACTGGTACGTCGACTTCCAGAAGGCGGAGGACCAGGGCGGGCTCTTCACCCTCGTCCTCGAGCGTCAACGCGACGGCTGGCGCATCGTGCACGACCACACGAGCCTCGAGACGCCGAAGACCGGCAAGGTGCAGTGACTCAAGCGCGCCGCGCCGCGAGAGAGCGCAGGGCGAAGCCGACGGGGATCGAGGCGAGCAGCCAGGCACCCGCGGCCCAGAACCACGGCGAGCGTGCTGTCGGAACGCTCGTCTCGTCCCACGTCGCCACCTCGAGCGCGAACACGGCCATCGACGCCACGGTCGCGACCGCGAAGCCGGCCCGTGCCCGCGTCGGCGGAAGGCCCAACCACGGATAGAGCGCGACCAACCCGATCGACGCGAGGAACGCGGTCGGCCCGCTCGGCCCTGGCGTGCAGAGGAGCGCGACCGCGACGACGGGCGCGACGACGTACAGCGTGCTTCGCCGTCCCGCCGCGCGTTCCTGCGCGCTCAAGAGCCCGGGGTAGCGAGCCTCGTCGACGAGCCAGTAGTCGCTCAGCGTCTGGCCGAGGTAGACCCACTTGTGCTCGCGCAGGACCACGAGCCCGAGGAGCCAAGCGATCGCGAGCACCTGGAGCGCGATCACGGCGGTCGACGATGCGCTCTCGGAACGAACCGCGCTCAGCTCGAGGAGCTGCAGCCCGCCGTGGAGTTGGCCCCACGCGAGAACGAGCGCCGCGGCGGCCGTCGACAACCACGCGATCCAGCGCCCGCGACGCGACTCGAGGCGGTCCGACAGCCACGCGAAGGCACGGTACGCCGCGTGACGACGCTTGATCGTGTCGAGGATCGTCTCGCGCTCTCCGCCGTCTGGACGTGCAAGCCACGCGAGCCGCTGTCGTCGCTCGTGCGGGACCGCCGCGGGGTCGACGAGATCGTCGAGCATGAGCTCTTCCAGCGCCAGCACGCCGCAACGGTGTCGCGCTCGGTCGAGGTGCGCGAGCAGCGCGCGTGCGTCGACCAGGTCCCCGCGCTCGCGCGCGATCCGGGCCAACGCGAGGCCGAAGCGCCGACGCACCCACGCCGCCGTCGATTCGCGGGGGTCGAGGTCGAGCGCGCGCCTCGCGTAGTCGTACGCGCGCGCGATGTCGCCGCGCTCCGCGGCCATGCGCGCCGCCCACGCGGGACAGGCCGGTGACCGCGGGTCGAGGTCGAGCGCACGCGCGATCGCGCGCTGCGCACCGCGGTGGCGCCCGAGCTCGTGGAGGATGCGCGCGCCGCAGCCAGAGCGCTGGACGCTCGGGAGCGAGCTCGAGCTCCGTGCCCACGCGCGCGAGGCGCTTCTCCAGCGAGCGACGGCGGTGCGGTGTCGGTCCGGACACGTCGCTCCTTTCGGCGCGCGGGCCGCGGCGCCTGGAACGAAGCTCGCGAACGCCGCGGGAGACCCGCGCGGCAGCGCACTCGGGCGCTGCGACCCGGCGACCAAGCCCTCGGTCAGCGCTTGTCGCTCATGTACCCGTTGTCGGTGGTGCGCTTGAGCGCGTGCGTCTCGAGCTCGCGCGTGATGAACGTGTACGCCTCGTCGATCGAGTCCGTCCGGTAGAACAGGTTCACGTCCTCGGGGCTGATCGTTCCGTACTTCACCATCGGCTCGAGGTGCAGCACCTCATCCCAGTACTCGGTGCCGTAGAGCACGATCGGCAGGTGCTTCTTGATCTTCAGCGTCTGGACGAGCGTCACGACCTCCATGAACTCGTCGAACGTGCCGAAGCCGCCGGGCATGATGACCATCGCCTTCGCGAGGTACGTGAACCAGTACTTCCGCATGAAGAAGTAGTGGAACTCGAACGCGAGGCGGCGCGTGATGTAGGGGTTGTCCTGCTGCTCGAACGGCAGCGAGATGTTCAGGCCGATGTTCTCGCCCTTCGCCTCACTGGCGCCGCGGTTCGCGGCCTCCATGATCCCGGGACCGCCGCCCGAGCACACGACGAAGCGCCGGTCCGTGTTCGAGAGACCCTTCGACCACAGCGTGAGACGCCGCGCGAGCTCGCGCGTGTCCTCGTAGTAGCGCGACATCTTGAGGCGCGTCTCCGCGCGCGCCAGGTCGCCGTTCGCCTGCTTCGCCGCCTCGACCTCGGCGGCAGCGACCTCGCGCGACGGGATGCGCGCGCTGCCGAAGAAGACGATCGTGTCGCGGACGCGGAGCTCCTCGAAGCGCGATTGGGGCTCGAGGTACTCCGAGAGGATGCGCAGGGCGCGCGCTTCGGGGCTCGCGAGGAAGGTCTCGTTCTTGTACGCCTTGACGGCGCGAAAGCGGCTCGGTCATGGGTCCTGGCTCGTCCCGCCTGCGATCGGCGCGCGCGAATTCCGCACGGTGGATCCGAGCGATCGCGACGCGGCGAAACGGGTGAGCATCCTATCGTCGCGGAGTGCTCGGAGCTGAGGACCGGGTTTCGCGCGACACCGCAGAGGAGTGCACGAGCCCGGCCCGCGCTCCATCCGCGGGAATCGCGTCCGCCGCACAGCTCCGCGGTGAAGCGGACGCGCGCGTTGGTCGATCGAACCTCGAAGGTCTGCCCGCCACGCCTCTCCCGGCCCGAGATCACGTCCCGACGACCACGCGGGCCACCGTTTGACCGCGGATCGAAGCCGTGTTCGAGCCCAAGTGCCCCACAGAACGTCCGCGCATCGAAGCCGGGTTCGAGCCACGCGCGCCACCGAACGTCCTGCGCATCGAAGCCGGGTTCGAGCCCACGCGCGCCCCCGCGCACGCCGGCGGATCGAGGCTGGGTTCGAGCCCACGCGCCTCACCCGGCCCGCTTCCCCGAAACACCCCGCTCGCCGCGTGCGATCGCTCCCGCACGCCCCCTGAGCGCTTCTCCACCACTTCGCACGTCCGAGTCGCGCTCCCGCACGACGCAGCCCGCGCTCTCCGCAACTCGGGCGCGTCGGCCCCCGACGACGACCGCCCGGCACGTGTCCTGCACGTGCACGACTCGAACGCACTTCACGCGCAACCGCGCGATCGCAGCTGGGTTTCTGCTGCACGCGCTCGCGCGATCACTCCTCCGGCTCGTCCTTGTGCTTCTCGGTTGCCTTCTTGAACAGCTCGTCGAAACGGTCCTTCTTGCCGCGCTCGTATTCGAGCGCGCTCTCCAGCTTG
This sequence comes from Planctomycetota bacterium, assembly GCA_016714045.1. Lineage (GTDB taxonomy): Bacteria > Planctomycetota > UBA1135 > UBA1135 > JADJNY01. The sequence continues at coordinate 257,026 of JADJNY010000015.1, forward strand.
TCCAGCCCCGAGCGGCTGCGCTCCTGGATCTTCTCCTGCGCCGCGGTCCAGCGATCGCGGGCGTCGGCCGCGCCCGATTGGTCTTCCTTGCGGACGCTCTTGAGCACCTGCGACGTGCGGACGTCGACGACGAGACGGGTCGAGCAGCAGGGGCAGGTCACTTCGATCTCGCGAGAACTCACGGTTTGTCCTCCACTCGGGGCTGGCTCGGGTCACGTCTCCGTGTCGCGCCCGGACCCGCATTCTACGCCCGCAGCCTCGCGCACCCAGGTGCCGGGCGCGAGCGTGACCCGTCGAAGCAGGAGCGCTAAATGAGCACCGAAACCATGTGGAGACCCCGCAATCACGAGCGGCCGCAGCGTGTGCTCGGCCTCCTGCTCTGGGCGGGGCTCGTGTTCGTCCTCTACGCCTTCGGCCGGCACGGATGACCCCGCAGATGCCTTCCCCGAACGCGAACGAAGCGCTCGGAACGCTCCCAGGGCGCGCTCTTCGCTCCTGACAGCTCGCCGGACGACGCGGGAACGGACACGCGCCGCTCCAGCCTCCCGGACCGCGACGCGTCGCCGTCGCACGAGCCCCGCGGCATGGCGTAGAGTCTCGCCATGCACCCTCACTCCACTTCGTCCCGCGGTCCCCTCACCGCGTGCTCCCTGCTCTTGGCGCTCGTCGTCGGCGCGTGCAGCGACTCGAACGCGCCGCAGCGCGTGACAGCACCCGGCAACGCGTCCGGGGCCGCAAAGGACACGCTCCTCCCCGAAGCGCGCGCGCAAGGTGGCGAGTTCCGCTTCACGACGCCCGCGGGTTGGGTCGTCGAGGCGCCGGCGCAGTTTCGCAAGCTCCAGTTCCAACTCCCCCGCGTCGACGACGACCAGGACGACGCGCAGGTCTGGGTGACCGACTTCGGCGGCGGCACGCGCGAGCAGAACGCGGAGCGCTGGATCGGCGAGTTCGACCAGCCCGACGGCAAGCCGAGCGCCGAGGTCGCGAAGCAGAGCACGCGCAAGGTCGGCAAACTCGACGTGTTCGAGGTCGACGTCTCCGGGACGTGCACGGCCAAGATGGCGCCGGGGTCGCCGTCGACGATGCAGAAGGAGAACTGGCGCCAGATCGCGGTGATCCTCGAGGGTGGCTCGAAGCCGTGGTACGTCAAGCTCCGCGGTCCCGTCGCCACCGTGACGCGCTGGGAGGCGAGCTTCCGCGCGTTCGTCGACTCCGCCGTGGTCGCGCCCTGAGCGCGCGGCGCGCGCGCATCGATTCCCCACGACGACGCGCGCGCTGAGCGCGGGCCGAACGCCGGAGCTGCAACGCAACGAAGGCGGACGGTCCTCCGCCGATCACCGCTTCGATGCCGCCTGCAGGCGCTCGAGTCGCTCCCTGTACTTGTCGTGGAGCTCCGACTGTCGGTTGACGAGCGGCACGAGGCGTCCGTCGACGTAGAGCTGCTCGACGCGCGATCGGATCTCGAGCAGGTCGCCGTCCGTCACGACGAGGTCGGCGATCTTGCCGACGGCGAGGCTGCCGAGCTCCTTCTCGATCCCGAGCACGCGCGCCGGGTAGTACGTCACCGCGCGCAGCGCTTCCTCGTGCGGGAGACCGTACGCGCACGCCATCGCGGCGTGGAAGGCCAGGTTGCGCGCGTTCTCGGGGTCGTCGCTCATGATCGCGAACGGCACACCCGCGCGAGCGAGCACCGCAGCGTTCGCGAACGCAGCGTCGTAGGGGTCGTAACGCGAACCCGGCAGGTCGAGCACCGGCCCGACGACGACGGGCACGCGCGAGCGAGCGAGCTCCTCGGCGACCTTCCACCCTTCGCGCGCGCCGACGATCACCGCGGCGAGCTCTTGTTCGCGCGCGAAGCGCAGTGCGAAGAGGATCGTCTGCGCGTTGTCGGCGTAGAGCGCCACCTTCTTCTCGCCGCGGGCGTAGGGCGCGAGCGCCTCGAGATGCGCGTCGTGGCGCGGCCGAGCGCCGTCGTCGCGCGCTTCGATACGGCGCCGCGCGTAGTCGCGGGCGGCCTCGAAGGTCTTCTCGAGCTCCTTGACCTCTTCCGTCTTCTCCTTCTTCTTCGCTTCGTTCGGCGTGGCGGGGAAGCGCACGTGGAGCATGTCGCGGTCGACCGTCAGCATCTCCTCCCACGTGTCGCCGGCGAGGCGCACGATCGCCGACTGACCGCGGATCGGCCCGCCCGACTGCGGCGCGGTCTGCACGCGCGTGATCCCGTTCACACGCGTCACCCCGATGTGCGCCGAATCGGCGTTGATGGAGGCCGTCGTGCGCACGTCGGGCTGGCTGCCGCCCGACTCGCCCTGGTCGTCGGTCGCGGGGACGCTGCCGATCTCGTACAGGCCGAGGTTCGTCGCGAACGAGACCATGCCCGGCCACACGTGCTTCCCCGTCGCGTCGACGACGCGCGCGCCCGCGGGGAGCGCGACGTCCGCGGACGCACCGAGCGCCACGATGCGCCCGCCGCGCACGACGATCGTGCCGCGCTCGACGTCCGGACTCGTGATCGGGTGCAGCGTGGCGCCGACGAGCGCGAGCAGGTCGCCCGTCTCGGGCGGGACGCTCGACGGCGAGGCGGCTTCCGTGAGCGCGGGCACCTGCGGCGGCCGCGACTCCAGCCCGAACGCGTCCTTGCGTTCGAACTCGACCTCGCCGTCGACCATCGTCCACAGGACGCGCGAGAGGGAGCTCAGCGGATCGCCGCTCAGGAGCACGAGATCGGCGTCCTTGCCCGCCTCGATCGAGCCGATGCGCTCGGCGATGCCGAGCTGGCGCGCCGGGTTCAACGTCACGAGCGCCAGCGCGCGCACCGGGTCGAGCCCCGCGTAGCGCACCGACTTCGCCGCTTCGCCGTACAGGCGGCGCATCATCTCCGCGGAGTCGGAGTTGAGCGAGCTCGACACGCCCGCGCGGTCCATCAGTGCGGCGTTCTGCGGGATCGCGTCGTACGCCTCGATCTTGTAGGCCCACCAGTCGCCGAACGTGGAGCCGGCGACCTTCGCCTCGGCCATTTCGTACGCGACCTTGTAGCCCTCGAGCACGTGCTGCAGCGTCGCGATCTGGAACCCGAACTCCTGCGAGGCGCGCAGGAGCATCAGGATCTCGTCCGCGCGGTAGCAGTGCGAGTGCACGAGCACCTCGCCGCGCAGGATCCCGGCGAGGACGTCGAGGCGGACGTCCTTGCGCGGCGGCTCCGGGTCCTCGCCGCGTTGCTTCGCGGCCGAGTACGCGTTCCATTCGCGCTGGTACTCTCGCGCGCGCTCGAACGCGCGGTAGAAGACGGCCTCGACGCCGAGGCGCGACGCGGGGAAGCGCTCGCCACGGGAAGATCCGTTCGAGCGCTTGGGGTTCTCCCCCAGCGCGAACTTGATGCCCGCGGGACCGCCGGGGAAGCGCAGCTCGTCGGCCTTGCGCCTGAACTTCAGCTTGAGCACTTCGTCGCGCCCGCCGATCGCGTTGGCGGATCCGTGGAGGATGCGCGCGGTCGTGACGCCGCCCGCGAGCGCGCGGTAGATCGACGGGTCGTCGGCGTCGATCACGTCCTCGATGCTCACCTCCGCGCTGATCGACACGGTGCCCTCGTTCACGTCGCCGTCGACGGCGATGTGCGAGTGGCAGTCGACGACGCCCGGAGCGAGGTGCTTCCCCGTCCCATCGACCTCGAGCACGCCCGCCGGCGCTTCGACCTTGCCGACGGCCGCGATCTTGCCGTCGCGCACCCACACGTCGCCGACGAAGGCGGGCTTCGTCGCGGTGTGGATCGTCACGTTGCGCACGACGCAGTTGCCGCGCGTCACGAGCGCCGGCTTGCGGTCGGCGTCGATCTCGGTCGCGTGATCCCCGCCGCGAGCGCGCGGCATCGCGATGGACGCGACGGCCAGGACGGCGAGCGCGCTCCAGCACGACGCGCGGCGCACGATCGGACGCCGCGCCGGAGCAGTGTCCTGCGGACGGACGGCCTCGAGCCGTGCGCGCAGACCGCGTGGGCTCGCCGCGAACGACGCTCGCGGGAGCGCTCGACCCGCAACGCGCTCGCACCCGGGTCCTGCTTCCTGCGTGGAATCCGCGTTCGGAACGAGGTCGAGCATGGCCGCGTCGGGGGTGAGTTCGAGCGCCAGTGCGTCGGGAGCCAACTCGAGCATGGCGACGTCGGGGGCGAGGTCGCGCGCGGCCGCGTCGGGAGCCAAATCGAGCATGGCCGAAGTCGGAGCGAGGTCGAGCATGGTTCGTCGGTGGTCCGAATGGGCCTGGATCCAAGCGTGGAGGCGGAGGTCGCTCACAGCCCACCTCCCTTGCGCGGCTCATGGTGGGCGTGGTCGTCGAAGTCCTCGAGCCCATCGCCCTCTTCGTGGAGCTTCTCGGGCGCCCGCGCGGCCTTGAACGTGCTCGTGGTCTCGCCGCCGGACCACTTCCACGTCGTGTTGCCCTCGAGCGAGGCGCCTTCGAGCTCGCCTTCGATCGTGACCTCGGATTCGAACGTCCCGACCTTCACGCGGCCCGTGAGACGCACCTTGCGCCCTGCGACGCGTCCCTGCACGTCGCCCTGCAGATCCGAGTCGTCGAACGGACTCTTGAAGCGCAGCACGCCCTTCGTCGCGCCGTCCCGCGCCATCTCGAGCGTCGCCGCGGCCGGCTTCACGTTCGCGTCGTCGAACGTCAGCGTCCACCTCCCCGAAAGGTCGACGCCTTCGTCGGGCTTGCCCTTGAGCTCGTTCGAGTCGAGCTCGAACTCGTAGGACACGCCTTCGACGAAGAGCCAGGCGAGGCGCGCTTCCTTGTTCGACAGCGGGTGCTCGCTCCACAACCCGAAGCTCGCGTCCGCGCCGCGCTCGATGCGCCCGAGCGAGGCACCGACACCGCACAGTTCGGAAACGCTGGTCGTGAGCGCGCGCTGCGCGACGTCACGCGGGAGCCCGTTCTCGACGAGCGTGCGCACACGGCCGAGCAGGTCCTTGGGCGAGTCCTTCCCGCTGCCGAAGACGAACACGACGCTGGCTTCGTGCAGACGGAGCGCGCAGTCGCGCTTCTCGACCCAGAGCCGCCGCTTCTCTTCCTTCACGCGCAGCGGTTCGTCGTAGATCCAGCGCTTCGTCTCGTCGGCTTCGTCTCCGGTCTTCGACGGCGCGGGCTTCGCGCCCGCGGGCGCGGTCTCACTCGCGGGCTTGCTGTCCTGCGTTCCCGCAGGTGCAACGACCGCCACGGGCTTCGCTTCCGAAGCACCGGCCGGTGCAGCACCCTCCGCGAGCTTCGTTTCCGGAGCCTTGGCCGGCGCAGAGCTCACCGCGGGCTTGACCTCCGGAGTGCCGGCCGAAAGCGAGCTCGCCGCGGGATCGGAGCCGGGCGTCGAGGCTGCGATTGCGCCGGCTTTCACGGTGTCAGCGGACTTCGGTTCCTTGGCGTCGTCGCCGGGCTTCTTGCCTTCCTTCGCGGGCTTGTCCTTCTTCGCGTGCGGATCCTCGACCTCCTCACCCCACTGGAGCGTGAGGACCACCGGGATCTTCCGCGCGGCGAGGAGCTCGGCGCGGCGCCACGCTTCGCGGCCGCCGCTGATCGCGATCGACAGGCCGAACTCGTCGGCGAGCTTCACCCACCGCTCGATGTCCGAGGCGGTCTCCGCCTCGCAGACGAGCATCGACTTGCGGTCGAGGAGCGCCGTCGCGGCTGCGAGCTCCGCGTCGTACGGCGGGCGTCGGCCCGGCTTGCCTGCGGACGCGCGCGCGTCGAGCTCGCGCACCCACCGTGCGTCGAGCAGGAACTGCCGCAGCTGCGCGATCGAACCCATCAACGTGCCCGGGTAACCGGGGCCCGTGCAGTCGAAGCCACCGTGCGCGAAGACGAACGGCTTCCGCACGCGGTCTCGCACGGCGGCGTGACGCGACGTCATGAGCGCGCTCGTGCCCGACAAGAGCTCGCCATGCGGCGCCGCGAGCCAGGCGCCGAAGCCGCTCTCGCGATAGCGCTTGTCCGCCTCGAGGTCGAGCTCGAGCGCGTCCGCGGCGCGGAAGGTGGCGAGGATGCCCTTGCGGTTCGCATCGCGCATGTCGACGAGCACGTCCGCGTTCGTCGGAGGCGGCAGATCGCGCGCGGGGTTGGGTTTCGGCATCTGGAAACCGGCGAACGAGTACGCGTCGAGGAACGCGGGCACCGCGAGAGCGCCGTTCGCATCGACGACGCGCGCACCCGCAGGAACTTCGCCGCCCTCGGCTTGGAGGCTCTCGATGCGTCCGTCGCGCAGCACGAGCATCGACTTCGGCGCGTCCTTCGCGTCGGAGAGCCGGACGTTGCGCACGACGTGCAGCTCGGGGCGACTGGGGGCCTGCGCGGCCAGCGCGGCGGGCGTGGGGCCGAGCGTGAAGAACGCGACGGCGATCAGGGTGCGAAATCGCATGCGCGCATGATGGCGCGGGGGTGGTGAGCGCACCAGGGACACGCGGCGTGGGTGATGCGTGCAAACCAAGCGGTGCGACTGGGTGTCGGTCGGGACGCCGTTGCCAGGTGGGACGATGCAGGGGGAAGAGGCGCATCAGAACACAGCGGCGGCTTCGCATTCCGAAGCCCGCAGAGGCCCGGGTCGGAGGACCAGCCCAGGCTTGCGCGGGGTTCGAAGGGCTCTCAGCAACGAGCGCGCGGCACGGCGGTCCTGCGCGCGCAGCGCGAGGGCTCGCTCGGCATCGACCGGTCTGCTTGGGGCCTGCGCGCGCAGCGCGAGGGCTCGCTCGGCATCGACCGGTCTGCTTGGGGGATGGGTGCGGGCGCCGAGCGGCTCGAGGGTGCGGGGTAGCGCGGCGGGGTTGGGGGCGGCGTTCAGAGCCCGCGCATCCACTCGGGTGTGAAGCGCGCGCGGCCGGGGTGCGCCAGGACCTCGTCGAGGCCGGCGAGCATGCGTGCCTTGTCCTTGGGCAGGCTGCCGCCGATCGCGAGGTAGTTGCTCGCGTGGTTCGAGCGGAAAATCGATCCATCGAGCTCGAGCCCGGCCAGGAACTCGCGCAGCTCGCGGGCGAGCTCGAGCGGGTCGAGGTCGTCCACCTCGCCGCGCTGCGCCTGCTCGAAGAGCGGCGTGTCCTCGACCGGGGTCATGACCAGCGTGCTGACGAACCGCGGCTGGATCGCGTTCACGACGCGCGCGGAGGCTCGAGCGTGCTCCAGCGAGAGCGCGCGTCCGCCTGCTCCGAGCAGGATCATCGTCGACAGCTTCACGCCGGCCTCGCTCGCCTTGTTCGCGACGCGGGTCATCTCCGCGGAGTCCACGCCCTTCTCTAGGCGCGTGAGCACGTCGTCGTGGCCGCTCTCGATGCCGAGGTAGTAGAGGACGAGCCCTGCGTCGCGCAGCGAGCGCATCTCGTCGACGGTGCGCACCTGCAGCGCCTGCGGCGACGCGTAGCAACTGACCCGCTGCAGGTCCGCGAACCCGGCTCGAAGGCGTTCGAGGATCGCGTGCAGATACGCGGGCTTCGCGATCAGCGCGTCGCCGTCGGCGAGGAACACCTTCCGCACGCCCGGAGCGTTGCGCGCAGCCCACGCGATCTCGGCGTCGAGTTCCTCGAGCTTGCGCACGCGAAAGCGCTTCTCGCGGTACATCGCGCAGAACGTGCAGCGGTTGTAGCTGCACCCGATCGTCGCCTGTAGGATCAGACTCTCGGCTTCGGACGGGGGCCGGTACAGCTTGCCTTCGTAGCGGATCACCTCGTCGATTCTACGGACCCCGTCGACTCCCCGCAGCGTGCGCGAACCGATCCCGATCCTGTACGAGGACGAAGCAGTCGTCGTCGTGAGCAAGCCGCCGGGCCTCTTGAGCGTGCGCGGATCGGACACGGACGAGCGCGCGCTCCCCGACGTCCTCGCCGAACAGGGGCTGCGCGTCCTGCCGGTGCACCGCCTCGATCGCGACGTCAGCGGCGCCGTGCTCTTCGCGCGTGACGCCGCGGCGCGCGATGCGCTCGAGGAGCTCTTCCGCGAGCGAGCGCTGAAGAAGACGTACTGGGCGCTCGCGCAAGGTCGCGTGCGCCCCGCTCAGGGCACGTGGGGCTTCCCGATCCTCGAGGAAGGCGGCTTCGCGCGCGTGTCGGCGCAGGGGAAGCGCTCGACGACGCGCTTCACCACCCTGCGCTCCTTCGCGACGACGACCGAGCTCGAGATCGACCTCGTCACCGGTCGCTACAACCAGATCCGGCTGCACGCCGCGCACGCGGGCTTCCCGCTCGTCGGCGAGCGCAAGTACGCGCGCGGGAAGGACTCGCCCGTCCGCTTTCGCAGCCGGCGCGTCGCGCTCCATGCGTGGAAGCTCGCGTTCGTCTCGCCCGGGACCCGACGCGCCGTCCAGGTCGAAGCGCCGCTCCACGCCGATCTCGTCGAGTTCCTCGGCCAGGTGAACTCCGCGGACGGCGGCGCGCGACACGACTCGCGGTGAGGGCAGGGGCGAGCGAGCGGCTCGGGCGGAGCGCGAGACCACGCGGCCGAATGCGCTCGCCGCGCGTGGGCGACACCGCCCGTAGGATTCACGCGCGGCCAAGGTGCGTGCGAGCGAGGAGCTGGTCCGCGGCTCCCTCGTGCTAGACTCCCCCGTCTCGCGCCGCATCGGCGCACGGCCCCAACGCACGTCATGATCACGACCGAAGACGTCTACAAGGAACTGCGCCAGGTCTACGACCCCGAGATCCCGGTCAACATCGTGGATCTCGGTCTCGTCTACGACGTGAAGGTCGAAGAGACGGGCGTGTGCAACATCACGATGACCCTGACTTCGCAGGCGTGCCCCGAAGCGCGCACGATCCCCGAGGTGATGAAGCGTCGCGTGAACGCGATCCCCGGCGTCACGGGGACGCAGATCAGCATCGTGTGGGAACCGGCCTGGGGCCCGCACCGCATCTCGCCCGAAGGCCGCGCTCAGCTCGGCATCGACGAACCGCCGGAAGACGACGAGTGAGCCGGCCTGCGCGCGGGTGAGTGATCCTCGCCCGCGTCGAGCTCTGCGCGGGCCGAGCTCGCCACCTCGACCGTCCGCTTCGCGTGCAAGTCGAACCCGGCGTCGAACGCGCCCGAACGCCGCGCGATCGGGAGTCGGATCCTCTCGCGCGACCTCGATGGTTCCCGCCTCGTCTGGATCGGATCCCGGCGTCGAGTGAGCGGAGCTCTTCGAGCGCTGTCGGCTGCCGCATGAGCCCGAGGGGGCGCGAACGCCTGTCATCGCGCGGCGTCACGGCGCAGCGTCACGGCGCAGCGTCACGGCGCAGCGTCACGGCGCAGCATCTCGGCGCAGCATCTCGGCGCAGCGTTTCTGCGGGCCGTCCTGGCGCGCCCTCACTGCGGCCCGGCATGGCGCACCCTCATCGCGCGCCGTCGTCTCTGGCGGGCCCCGGGGCATCGAGCCCGACGCCGGAGTCGTGCTCGCACCCGTCCTGGTGGACGTGCGGATCAGGCTCGTCGCACCTCGTCGCGTGCGCGTCGTGCCGGGAATGAAGCGCGTGAGCGTGCGCCTGTTGATGCCGCGCCTGCGCCGCGAGCGCCTCGGGGTCCTCTGTGCCCGTTGCCGTGCTCGACGGCGCGTCCTTGCGCGGGAAGTTCCTCGAGAAGGCAGCGGTCTCGCGCAGGACGAGCTGGAGCACCAGCCACGTCACCAGCAGTCCACCACCGACGACACCCACGAGCAGAAGCACGTCGCTCCCAGTGAGCGCAAAGCAAGTCGAGATGGGTTCGAGCACGGGGAGCCAGAGTCTCACGGGCATCGCGACGGAATCGAGTCCCCCCGCCACGGGCCCACGCTCACTGCACGACCTTCATCGGCCCCGTGTCCGGCGGCGGCGCGTTCGGGTTCTTCTTGAGCTCCTGCTTCCAGCTCGCCATGCGGGCCTTCGCCTGCGCGGTCTCGGCCTCGGGGATCATCCCCTTGCGCTGCAGGAAGATGGACTGGCTCGTGTACGCGAACGGGTCCTCGGGATCGAGTTGGATGACGCGCTGGATCGTCGCCAGCGCGCCATCGTGATCGCCGGACTTGCTCTGCGCCGTGGCGAGAGCGTGGAGCGCGTCGAGCCAGTCGGGCTTCGCCTCGAGCGCGGCGCGGAAGGCGAGGATCGCTTCCGCGTGCTCGCCACGGCCGAAGTGGCCGAGGCCGCGCTTGTAATGCTCGACGTGGTTCGACATGCGCTCCTTGGGGTCACATCACCGGCTCGATGCCGAGCGCGGCGAACTTCTTGTCCTCGAAGTTCTTGCGGAACATGTCGCGCAGCTTGATCGCCTGCGCGTCGTAGGCGGCCTTGTCCGTCCACGTGTTGCGCGGGTTGAGGACCTTGGGGTCCACGCCCGGGCAGGAGGTCGGCACCTTCATGTTGAACACGGGGTGCGTCTCGTACGTCACCTTGCTCTCGTCGAGGTCGCCGCGCAGCGCCGCGTTGAGCAGGGCACGCGTGTCCTTGATCGAGATGCGCTTGCCGACGCCGTAGGGACCACCGCTCCAGCCCGTGTTGAGCAGGATGCAGCGCGCGTGGTGCTTCTCCATCTTCTCGCGGAGCAGCTTGGCGTAGACGACCGGCTTGTGGGCCATGAACGGCGCGCCGAAGCACGCGCTGAACGCGGCCTTGGGCTCCGTGACGCCGACTTCCGTGCCCGCGAGCTTCGCGGTGAAGCCGGAGACGAAGTGGTACATGACCTGCTTGCCGTCGAGCACCGCGATCGGGGGCAGCACGCCGAACGCGTCCGCCGTGAGGAGGACGATCGTCTGCGGGTGCGGGCCCTGCGCGTTGGGCATCACGTTCGGGTTGGCGCTGAGCGGATAGCTGAAGCGCGTGTTCTCCGTGATGCTCTTGTCGGTGAGGTCGAACTCGTGGGGCGTGACCTCGGCGAGCTTCTTGCCCTTCGGGGCAGGCACGTTCTCGATGATCGTGCCGGGCTTCTCCATCGCGGCCCAGATGACCGGCTCGGCGTCCTTGTTCAGGTCGATGAGCTTCGCGTAGCAGCCGTCCTCGAGGTTGCAGAGGCCGTTGTCGCTCCAAATCGTCTCGTCGTCGCCGATGAGACGGCGATCGGGATCGGCCGACAGGGTCGTCTTGCCCGTGCCCGAGAGACCGAACAGGATCGCGGCGTCACCCTTGGCGCCGACGTTGGCCGAGCAGTGCATCGAGAGGCGGCCTTCGAGCGGCAAGAGGAAGTTGCCGACCGTGAAGATCGTCTTCTTGACGACGCCGCAGTAGTCGGCGCGGCCGGCTACGAGGCAGATCTTGTTCTTCGCGTCGATGACGATCGCCGCTTCCGCGCGGCAGCCGTCGCGATCGGGCTCGCACACGAAAGACGGCGCGTTGATCATCGTCCAGCGACGCGCGTCGACATCCTTCACCCCCTTCAGGTCCTTGGGGAACATGTTGTGCGCGAACATCGCGTGCGTCGCGTACTCGCCGACGAAGCGGTACGGGATGGCGAAGGCCGCGTCGGCGCCGACGAAGACGTCCTTGACGTAGAGCGTCGCCTTCTTCGCGTTGAGGTGCTCGATCACGCGCTTCAGCAGACCCTGGTACTTGGCCGGGTCGTAGCGCTGCATGTCGTCCTTCCACCAGATCTGGTCGACGACCTCGGGCCACGCGACCGCGTAGGTGTCCTTCACGCGACGGCCGGTGCAGTCGGGGTCGGTGTAGTACATGAGCGGGCCCTTCACGCCGAGCTTCGTGGCGAAGGCCTTCTGCTCGTTGCTCGGGCCATCCTTCCGCACGCGGCCGCGGTCGTTCGCGATCGCTTCGTGGAAGAGCTCGTCCTTGGAAAGGCCGTACTTGTAGGTGACCGTCTTGAGGCCGAGCAGCTGCTCGAGGTCTTTCTGGAAGTCCATGGTCGTTCTCAGAGTTGCGGTGCGGCCCGCGGCGCTGGAGGCGGATTCGAAACGCTGCGCGCGGGCAAACGAGCCCGACAGGCTATCCAGGCGCCCCGGAAACGGCAATCCCGCGGACCCGAGGCGCGGGTCCGGCACGCGCGGGCGCAGCGGAGGGCCGGGTCGCCCCGGCCAAGGTGCGTAGGCGCCGTGCGTCAGCGACGAGCGTGCTCGGCGTGCTCGCGGTACCAGGCCACCGTCCGGTCGAGGCCCTGCTCCCACGTCGTCGAGGGCTCGTAGCCCAGGAGCACTCGCGCGCGTTCGAGCGAGGCGAGGCTGTCGCGTACGTCGCCGCTCCTCGGCGGCTCGAGGATGGGCTCGAGGTCCTTCCCGAGGATCTCCGCCATCCGGCGGTAGAGCTCGAGGATCGAGACGCGTCGACCGCCCCCGATGTTGATCACGCTCCCGGGCTCGACGTCGCGCTCCATCGCGCGCAGGTTCGCATCGACGACGTTGTCGACGTACGTGAAGTCACGGGTCTGACTGCCGTCGCCGAAGATCTTCGCGCGGCGACCCTCGAGGAGCGCCTTCGCGAAGATCGCGATGACCCCCGTGTACGGACTGTCGTCGGCCTGTCGGGGGCCGAAGATGTTGAAGTAGCGCAGAGCGACGGTCCGCACGCCGTAGACGTGCGCGTACACACGCAAGAGGTGCTCACCGGCGATCTTCCCCGACGCGTACGGTGAGAGCGGCTGAGGCAGCATCGACTCGACCTTCGGCAGCTCCTCGCTGTTGCCATAAGCAGCCGAGGACGCCGCGAACACGACGCGCGGCACACCCGCCAGCCGCGCCCCTTCGAGCACGTTGAGGGTGCCCGTGACGTTGATCGAGTAGCTCGTCCGCGGATCTTCCACGCTCCTCGGCACGGAGACTTGCGCTGCCTCGTGAAAGACCCCGGCGATTCCCGTGCACGCACCGCGGCAGAGCTCCGCGTCCTCGATCGACCCGCGATAGAACTCGAGAGGTGCGTCCGAACCCGGTTCACCCAAGAGGGCGGAAGGGAGGTTCTCGATCCTCCCTGACGAGAGGTCGTCCAGCACGCGCACGCGATGCCCCCGCGCGAGCAGAGCGTCCACGAGGTGCGAACCGATGAACCCGGCGCCTCCGGTCACGAGGTAGATGGCCATGCGGGCACTCTACCCTCGGACGATCGGCGACCCCATCGCCATGGGATCCATGAAAACACCGAACCCGCTGGCGAGCGTCAGCGGGTTCGGCGGCATCGAGAAGAGTTCTTGGATCCCCAGCGCAGCGTTCCGGCTGCGCGACCTCCAGCCGCGCGCGAGCCTGCACCGAACGCGCTCCCTCTCGCGCGGTCCTCCGCGGCGTCGCGCGCGGCAGCCCGGGCCGAAAACACCGAACCCGCTGGCGAGCGTCAGCGGGTTCGGCGGCATCGAGAAGAGTTCTTGGTTCCCCAGCGCAGCGTTCCAGCTGCGCGACCCCCAGCCGCACGCGAGCGTGCACCGAACGCGCTCCTTCCCGCGCGCTCCTCCGCGGCGCCGAGCGCGGCGACCCGGGCCGAAAACACCGAACCCGCTGGCGAGCGTCAGCGGGTTCGGCGGCATCGAGAAGAGTTCTTGGATCCCCAGCGCAGCGTTCCAGCTGCGCGACCTCCAGCCGCACGCGAGCGTGCACCGAACGCGCTCCTTCTCGCGCGGTCCTCCGCGGCGTCGCGCGCGGCAGCCCGGGCCGAAAACACCGAACCCGCTGGCGAGCGTCAGCGGGTTCGGCGGCATCGAGAAGAGTTCTTGGATCCCCAGCGCAGCGTTCCAGCTGCGCGACCTCCAGCCGCGTTGTCCTGAGGTTCGAACGAGGAGTTTCTCCTTCGAGAGCAGCCTCGTGGGGGGGGCACGCTTTTCCTACGCGCGGATCCACCCGCAGGCGAAGACCTGGAAAAGCCGTCAGCCCGCCGAGTACGACCCGGCGGGCTGACGGTTTCGAGAAGAGTTTGTCCCCAGCGCAGTTCAATGACTGCGGCACGGTGAGCCGCGGCTTGCGCCAAGACCGAACGACTGGAACCTGGTTTCTCGACCGAATTCCGCCGACCGGGCGCCACCACCCTCTGCGACCCGGGGGTGCGCACTGGGCCCCAGAGTCCAACCTCCATCCGCCGTCTCCGAACCCGCCGACGGGAGACTCACCGACCGCTTTCTGCCCCGGCAAGCGTGTGCGACAACCCGTTGAGGGGCCTCCCCTGCTCGAAGGCTGGGATCGAGGCGTGCTCCTCTCTTCGGATTCCACCGGCCTCGCCGGAGGTGCAAACGACCAACGCAGGGTGGATCCGCCCCCCGGAACGAGCCGGGGCCGCGCAGAGTCACCCCTGGACGGCCCCGCGCGTTCCAAGTGCCCGATCAGCCGCACAGCCCCGTCTTCTGGGTCTTCCGGATGTCGCCCTTCTCTGCCCAGATGATCTCGCCGGTCTCGATGTTCACGCAGTTGAGCACGAACTGGTAGTAGACGTCCTCCGTCTTCGTGCCGGCGGACTCGAGGGAGCGGCCCTTCTTCTTTTCGATCGACGAGAGCGTCCCGTAGAGCACGACGTCCGCGCCGAGTTGCTTCCCGAACTTCTTCGCCATCTCCGGGTTGACGCGCCCCGACTCGTTCTGGAAGCGCACCTGATCGCCGATCTCGTTCTGTCCCTTCGAATCGGCGACGAAGCGGAAGCGGCCGCTCCGCAGGAGCTCGGTGCGGATCGAGTCGGTGACCGCCTCGAGGTTGATGTGCTCGCTCGTGTCGTTCCGCACGCCGCCCATGTAGGCGATGATGCGCTTGTCGTCACCCTTGCCCGCGGTGTTGAGGTAGGCGAGCTGCGGAGCCTCGAGGAGCGACTTGACCATCTTCTCGGAGAAGGTCTGCAGGTCGGTGGAGCCCCAATCGATGTTGACGGTCTCCACCCCTTTCGGGTCACCGTAACGAGTCGAGCTGCAGCCCGCGAACAGCAGGGGAACGAGGAACGAGGCGGCGATGAAGTGCTTCATGGTTCGATTCTCCAGGGTCTGTGTCGTGACGCGATCCGACCGCCCTCAACGGACGGCCTCCGATCGCTGAATCCGAAGACGGAACGAGCGTGCGTCCGCCATGGGGGCCTCCACGCGAACGACGCGCGGAGTGCCGTGAACGAGGTGCACGGGGATCCACTCCTCCGGCAGGGACCGGGTCGACTGGTCACGCGCGTCGTACCAGTCGAGGTGGATCCAGACATCCCGAGCCGGGCCGCTCTCGAGGCGCAGCGCGAACACGGCGCTTCGACGTTCTCCATGCTTTTCGAAGCGCGGATCGAGGAGGCTGATCGCGCGTTCGAGCGCCGAATCGGACTCGAGGTGATGATCCACCCGCACCGGAGAACTCTCGAGGCCGCTCACACGGGTCGAACGACAGCCGGCCAGAAGCCCTGCGGAGACGACGAGGAGACTCAGCAAACGAAGCTCGTTGCGCATGTTCACGGCAGGGCTCCTGGAGCGGGCGCCTCCGTCGGCGAGGCCGCCACCGGGACCCGTTTGCCACCGACGGTGTGGGCGTAGACGCGAGTGTTGAGCGTGCGAGCGATCACGAACACCGTCTCGCCGCGGTCCAGCTCGAACGTGCCGAGTTCGACGGACTCCCCACCGCGCGCGGAGAGTCGCATGGAGTGGCTGCCGGCAGGAACGAAGACGCGCGCGGCTTGCCACGTGTCGGGGAGGGTCGTCCAGCTGCGCAGGTCCGCCCGCTCCGTGAGGATGGAGAAAACGTCGCCCGCGATGCGACCGAGGAGGCCCGCCTCGCTCTCGAGCTTCTGCGTGAGCTCGCGCTTCAGCACCGCGCGAACCGCGGACTTGGCCGAAAGCATGAGCAGCCGGTCCTCGAGGTTTTCCTTGGCGACCACGCCGACGTCCTCGACGACAATCGTGCGCACGGGCGTGTCCCCGCCCTCGACGGACAGCTCGAGGTCCCCCACCAGCGTAGGCCGTCGCTCGAACGTCGGCACGGACCAGGAGAGCACGCCGTCCGGCGTCGGGATCAAGAGCGAGTGTTCGCGCTTGAACGGCCCCATGCCGATGCCGCCGATCACCACGATCGAGGCGGCGCCCTCGGGCAGCGGCTGGTGCGCGCCGAACTGACGCTCGAGCTCCTCGACCTCGTCATCGCGCCCCAACACCCGTCCGAGGCGCACGAGCGCGGAGCCGGCCAGCGCGAGCCCGACGCCCTTCGAGCGCATGCGCGCGTAGTCGATGAAGGCCTCGTCGGGCTTGCCGTCGAGCTCGTAGAAGAGCGCGGAGAGGAAGTGCCCGAGCCCGCCCGCCATGTACTCCTTCTTGTAGAGCTCTTCCTCGCTCTCGAGCAGCTGGTTGGCGCGCCGCGATTCGACGCGCGCGCCCTCGAGATCGCCCTTGCCCAGGCGCGCGATCGCCGCGGTCGCGTGGAGCAGCGCGCGCTCGTACCCCTCGCCCACGTAGCGCTTCACGCCCTCGTTCAAGGTCCACGACAGGAGCCAGTCCTCGAGGTTGCCCGCGGACAGGAGCGCTTCGCGCTCCGCGTCCTGCGTGACGGCCATGGCTCGATCCAGCTCCCGCACCGAGTCGTCGAAGCGGCCGGCGACCAGCGCCACGGTTCCCGCCTCGGCACCCGACAGGAACTCCGAGCCCGTCTCCTTGGACTCGCGGAACGTGGAGTAGGCGCGATCGAACTGTCCTCTCTCGAAGTCGGCGAGGGCCTCCCGAGTGCGCTCCGTGTAGCTCGCACAGCCCGCGCTCCACGCGACCACGTAGAGCACGACCAGGAGGCGCCACGTCGACACGACGGCGCCTCGGCGCAGCGAAAACCGGTGGAGAAGCGTCATGGGGACGATGCGGGAGGCCATGCTCCAGCGCGTACGACGCGCTTGCAAGCGTGGGAGGGCGCACGCGTTCGCAAGACTTGGGCCGCCCGTATCGGGCTGGTTGGGCCGGAGCCGGTCCGTACACTGTGCGCCCGCCCAACCGCGGCGGGCCCATCATGAGGAGCAGCTACTTGGAGAAGGACGTCCCGGGCAAGCCCTCCTCAGGCGCCAACACGCCGATGATGGAGCAGTTCTGGCGCGCGAAGAAGCAGCACCCCGACGCGCTGCTCTTCTTCCGGATGGGCGACTTCTACGAGCTCTTCCACGACGACGCCAAGGTCGTCTCCCGCGAGCTCGGCCTCACGCTGACCGCGCGCTCGAAAGGCGAGGACGCCATCCCCATGGCGGGCGTGCCCGTGCGCAGCGCCGACTCGTACCTGCTCCGGCTCGTGGCGAAAGGGTTCAAGGTCGCGATCTGCGAGCAGCTGCAGGACCCGAAGACGACGAAGGGCATGGTCGATCGCGGCGTCGTGCGCGTCGTGACGGCCGGGACGTTGACCGAGGAGGACGCGCTCCGCGCGCGCGAGAACAACTACCTCGCGAGCCTGATCACCTCTGGAGACACGATCGCGATCGCCTGGGTCGACCTTTCCACCGGCCGGTTCCAGGTCATGGAGCTCCCACGCGCCCAGCTCGTCGACGAGATCGCGCGGATCGCGCCCGCGGAGCTCCTCTGGTCCTCCGACCTGCGCGGTGACGAATCGCCCGCGATCGCCGAGCTCCGCACGCAGCTCGGTCCGCGCATCAGCGAGCGCGATCCGTGGCGGTTCGAGCGCGAGTCGACCCTGCGCGTCCTGCTCTCGCACTTCCGCGTCGCCAGCCTCGAGGGCTTCGGCCTCGAGCACGACTCCTTGGCCGTGCCCGCCGCGGGAGCGCTCGTCGAGTACCTCCAGGAGACGCAGAAGACCGCGTGCCAGCACGTCCTGCGCATCGAGCGGGTCGATCCGTCGCGCTTCCTCGTGCTCGACCGCGCGACGAGCTCGTGCCTCGAGCTCTTCCGAACGCAGCGCGAGGGCCGCCAGGAAGGCACGCTGATCGAGGTGCTCGACGCCACGTCGACGCCGATGGGCGCTCGCCGGCTGCGCGATTGGCTCGCGCACCCTCTGCGCGAGGTCGAGCCTATCCTGCATCGGCAGCGCGCGGTGGCGGAGCTCCATGGCGCGCCGTTCGTGCGCGAAGAGCTGCGCGAGAAGCTCGCGAGCATGCTCGACGTCGAGCGCCTCGCGGCGAAGGTCGCGACGGGGCGAGCGCACGCGCGCGACCTGCGCGGGCTCGCGGATTCGCTCGACTGCGTCACGCCGATCCGCGACCGGCTTTCCTCCAGCTACTCCGCCTTCCTCGCCGAGCTGCGCGAGCGCCTCGATCCGCTGCGCGAGATCGTCGAGCGCATCCAGGCGACGCTGTCGGACGATCCGCCCCTCGCGCTACGCGAAGGCGGACTCGTCCGTCCGGGCTTCGACCCGCGCCTTGACGAACTGCGCGCGATCATGGGCGACGGGAAGTCGTGGATGGCGCGCTTCCAGGCCGAGGAGAGCAAGCGCGCCAACCTCCCGGGCTTGAAGATCGGGTTCAACTCCGTCTTCGGGTACTTCATCGAGGTGCCGCGCGGTCAGGTCGATCGCGTGCCGACGAACTACGTCCGCAAGCAGACGATCAAGGGCGGCGAGCGCTACATCACCCCCGAGCTGAAGGAGTACGAGGACAAGGTCCTGCACGCCGAGGAGAAGGCGCACGACCTCGAATACGAGATCTTCGTCCGCCTGCGCGAGGAGGTCGCGCGCGAGATTCCGCGCATCCTCGCGACCGCCGAGGCCGTCGCGATCGTCGATGCGCTCGCTGCGCTCGCGCAGCGCGCGGTCGAGAACCGCTACGTCGCTCCGACGATCGACGACGGCGACGTGCTGCGCATCGTCGACGGCCGCCATCCCGTGGTCGAGCGCAACCCGCGCGGCGAGGCCTTCGTCCCGAACGACAGCCGCCTCAACCGCTCGGACCGGATGATCACGATCCTCACCGGCCCGAACATGGCCGGCAAGTCGACCTACATCCGCCAGACGGCCTTGATCGTGCTGCTGGCGCAGATCGGCTCGTTCGTGCCCGCGACCGAGGCCCGCATCGGGGTCGTCGATCGCATTTTCACGCGCATCGGCGCGGCGGACGACATCGGCCGCAACGCATCGACCTTCATGGTCGAAATGCTCGAGATCGCGAACATCTTGAACAACGCCACGCCGCGGTCGCTCGTCGTGCTCGACGAAGTGGGCCGGGGCACGAGCACGTTCGACGGCCTCGCGCTCGCGTGGGCGATCGTGGAGCACCTGCACGAGAAGGTCCGCGCGCGCTCGCTCTTCGCGACGCACTACCACCAGCTCACGGACCTCGCGACGCGCCTCAAGGGCGTGTGCAACATGAACGTCGCCGTCCGCGAGTGGCACGACGAGATCGTGTTCCTGCACAAGATCGTGGACGGCGGAACGGATCGCTCGTACGGCATCCACGTCGCGCGCCTGGCCGGCGTGCCGGCGGAGGTCCTCACGCGCGCGAAGGAGATCCTGTCCGACATCGAGCGCGACGCGGAGGACCTCGCACCCCGCATCGCACGCAAGAACGCGAAGGCGAAGCCGGAGGAGCCCGGCAATCGCCAGCTCGGGCTCTGGGAAGTCGGCCGCAGCGCGATCGAGTCCGAGCTCGCCGCGGTCGATCTCGATCGGATGACGCCGATCGAGGCGATGCTGGTGCTGCGGGAGCTGAAGCAGATGCTGCCGTGAGGACGGCGCGCCGGCGGACGAGGGGGTCTCGTTCGCGCGGGCAGGATGCGCTGGCAACGAGGGACGGAGCTGGTGGTGCCCGCTGCGTGAGAACTCCCTGGCGGAGTGCTCAGGCCGTCAGGACTTCGACGCCCTGCGGACCCAGGTAGATCGAGTGCTCGTACTGCGCGACCATGACACCCTCGTCTTCGACGAGCGGCGGGTAACGCACGAGCGATCCCTGGCGCGCGAGCTTCGAGAGCGTGTCCTCGACCATCTCGCGATCGAGGTGGTTGAAGTAGCGACGCGCGATCGGGAGCCCACGCCAGCCTTCGATCGCCTTGAGCACCTCGCGGTCGAGGCCCTTCGCCTTGACGGGCGGCCGGACGAGCATGAAGACCTCGGCCTTGCCCGCCTCGCGGATGTAGCCGCGTCCCGTGCTCGCGAACGGTTCGATCGCGAAGACCATTCCGCTGCGGAGCGAGCCGCCGCCGCGCTCCGCGTAGTTCGGGATCTGCGGCGCGGTGTGCACCTTCCATCGACCGAGCCCGTGGCCGGTCAGGTTGCGCACGGGCTGGAAACCGGCCTTCGTGATCGTGCGCTCGATGGCGCCGCCGATCTCCCCGACCTGCACGCCGTCTCGGATGGCCAGGATCGCCGCGGACAGCGCGTTGCGCGCCGATTCGATCAGCGGCGTCCAGCGCTTGTCCGCCGAGAGATCGACGCTGGCCGCCGTGTCGGCGACGTAGCCGTCGACGTGGACGCCGATGTCGACCTTGACGCAGTCGCCTTCCTCGTACGCCTGCTCGTCCTCCGGGCTCGAACAGTAGTGCGCCGCGACGAAGTTGCGGCTCGATTGGGCCGGGAAGCCGGGCTCACCGCCCTGCTCGCGGATGCGCGCCTCGATCGTCTCGAGAACATGCCGGATGCGGACTCCGGGCCGGATGTTCTCCTTGGCCCACTCGCGACATTCCGACGCGATCCGGCCCGCCTTGCGAAAGGAGTCGAGTGCTGCTTGTTCCACGGGGGGAGGATACGGGGGCCGTCCCCCACGGGGAAGCGCGCGCGACCCGCGGTTCCTCCGGGGCCGTTGCACGAGCGCGTGGATTCACCGATAGTCGCGGCATGGTCGGTCTCTGGAGAGAGCCGTCTGGCGGAGCGCCCCGCGTCCTCCACCGGTTCGGTCGCTTCCTGTGCGTCGTGCTGGTCGCGAGCGCATGCCGCACCACGACCCAGGAGTCTCCGGTCGGCGCGCAGGAGTTCACTCCGACGCAGGCCACGGTCCAGGAGACGTGGGAAGTGCGCAGCGGGCTCGAGCTCCATGGGTTCGTCGTGCGGTACGCGTCGAACGATGCGCCGCCGCGCATCTACTTCCTCGTCCAGAACCGCGATCGCCAGGACCTGGGGCTGATCGACGCGTTCGGACGCGCCTGGCGTTACCAGGCCCACGAACGCGAGTCGGAGTGGGTGACCACCGGCACGGTCCTCCAAGGTGCGCGGGCGATCCTCGGCACCGGGCTCGAGGCGGAGATGGTCGAGGTTCGAGACGACGGCGCTGCCCGACCGGGGTCCTGACCACCCTGGCGCGCGGCGAGCCCGCGGACCTTGCCCGCGGAGACGGGGCGGCGTCCGGCCAGCGGAGCAGCGAGTCCCAGGCAGCGCTCGATCGGCTCGCGAGAGCTCCTCCGACCCGGGCCGGCGCAGGGTCCGCGATGCGGAGCCGACGCGTGAGCCCCTGGTGTCCCTCGCCCCGATCGTCCCCACGGGGCAGGTCGCTCCCGATCGGCCTGGACCGCTCCGCCCCGCATCCGGGAGTGCAGGCACGCTCCCCAGACCGGACGCCCAGTCCTGGACCCGCAGCACGAGGCCGGCCCACCCGGACTCGCGCTCCCCGCGCAGGTCCGAGCGATTCCCGAGTCCGGTCTCCCCTCCACCCTCGGCCCCAGCGCCCTCGAGCGCCTCCAAGCCCTTGGCCCGACTCGCCCGGTGACCCGCAGACGGTCGTTTCCCTCCGGAGATCGCGGCGTGCGCACGGAGCCTCCTTCAGCGCTCGACGAGGACGGACCGAAGACGTGCTCCATCGCGGCCGGTTTCTGCGGAGAACGAGCCCGCGACCGGTGGGGTTTCCCTCAATCCGCGCCGGTGATTGCCCGAAAAGACCCTGCGGTCGGCGCCCCCCACGGCCTGCCCGCACCCCCCCAGAACGCCAGTCAGAGCTCCAACGGGTCCTCCTCATGATCAAGCTGGAAGCAGGTGAGCGCATCGGTTCCTACCGGGTCCTCGAGTTCCTCGCTCGAGGCGGTTTCGCGCTCGTCTACCTCGCCGAAGACGGCGAGGGCCGAAAGGTCGCCCTCAAGATCGGTGACGTCGCGGGCGGCGGCCGCTACGTGACGCGCTTCCTCGAGATCACGGGTCAGCGTCGCCCCGAGGGCATCAGCCCCGACGAGACACCCGCCGAGGCGATCTTCTTCCGCCAGGACGGCGTGCGCATCGACTTCCTCGACGTGCACGAGATCGACGACCTGCTCCGCAACGAGGCGCGGATGCTGAACGAGGTCAAGAACCCGAACCTCGTCCAGATGCGTGAGTGCTTCACGCACGAAGGCCGCCCGGTGCTCGCGATGGAGTACGCGCGCGGCAAGACGCTGCGCGAGAAGATCCGCGCGCTCGAGGGCATCCGCCTCAACTGGTTCCTCACGATCGTGAGGACGCTGCAGAAGCTCAACAAGGCCGGCCAGCTCGCCTACCACGGCGACCTCAAGCCCGAGAACATCGTGATCAAGCCGTCGGGCTCCGTCGTGATGCTCGACCCGGCGATGCGCATCGACGAGCGCGGCGTCATCACGACGACGCCGCACTACAACCCGCTGCTCCTCCGCGACTCGAAGGCGGACGTCATGGGCGTGGGGATCATGCTCTACGAGATCCTGACCGGCGTCCTGCCGTTCGACGAAGTGCCGTGGCAGTACGCCGGCCGCGAGCAGGGCGGAGAGGTGGAGCGCATGAGCCTCTCCTACTTCCTCTCCTACCCGCCGCCGAAGGACCTGAACCCGAACACCCCCGACGCGCTCGCCCGCATCGTGTACCGGTGCCTCACCGTGCCGGACTACGGCCTGCCCGAGCTCGAGAAGGACCTGGTCGACTTCCTGCGCAAGGAATGAGACCACGCGTCGGCTCCGCGTGAGTCCGACTCCAGGGCCCCGGCCGCGCGCCGGGGCTCTTGCTTTTCAGCGCCGAGTTGCGCGCCCTCCGGAAACAGAATTCGGGGCGGCGGTCCGCCCCGAATCGCACCCAGACCTCGCAGCTCGCCGCGCGCTCCCTTCTTCAGGCGACGCCTCCAACGGGCGCCCCAAAACGCCGAGAACCCCGGCATTTCCGCCGAGGTTCTCGCCAGCAGACCGGTGCGCGCGAACTACTTGCGCGCCTTCGCCTTCTTGCCCGCCGCGACGCGCTCTTCCGCGAGTCGCACGGCCGCTTCGCCGGTCGGGATACGCTCCTTCTTCGCGATCTCGAACACCTTCTTCAGGTTGTCGTAGATGCGATCGATCTTGCGGTACGACGCGGCCTCGTCGTACCCGCCCGGCAGGAGCTCGACGCTGACGTTGATGATGCCGCCCGCGTTGATCACGAAGTCCGGCGCGTAGACGATCCCGCGCTGGACGAGCTCGCGCCCGTGCTTCGCCGGATCGAGGAGCTGGTTGTTCGCCGCGCCGCCGATCGCCTTGCACTTGAGGCGCGGGATCGTGTCGTCATTGAGACCCGCACCGCGCGCGCACGGCACGTACACGTCGCACGCGACGTCGACGTGGCCCTTGTCGGGCACGGACTCGAAGCCGTGCTCCTTCTTCAGCTGCGCGACCTTCTCTTCGTTGATGTCGCAGATGACGATCTTCGCGCCCTCGTTCTTGAGGAGCACCGCGAGGCGACCGCCGACGGCGCCGACGCCTTGGACGAGAAACGTCTTGCCCTTGAAGTCGGGCTTGCCGAACGCCTCCTCCATCACGGCGCGCAGGCCGACGAGGCAGCCCTTCGCCGTGTACGGGCTCGGGTTGCCGGAGCTGCCCGACTCGCGCGAGAGGCCCGTGACCCACTTCGTCTCCGTGCGGACGACCTCGAGGTCCGGGATGCCGATGTTCATGTCCTCGGCGGTGATGTACTGGCCCTCGAGGCTGTTCACGAAGCGCCCCATCGCCTTGAAGAGCGCGGGGGACTTCAGCGCCTTCGGGTCGCCGATGATCACGGACTTGCCGCCGCCGAGGCCCGTCTCCGCGACGGCCGACTTGTGCGTCATGCCCTTCGAGAGGCGCAGCACGTCGAAGAGCGCTTCGTCCTCCGACGTGTAGGGCAGCATGCGCATGCCGCCGAGCGCAGGCCCCAGCGTCGTGTCGTGGACTGCGATCAGCGCGTGCAGGCCGGACTTCTGATCACGGCAGCGGACGACCTTCTCGTAGCCGTCGACTTCGATCTCGGTGATTTCCATCGGAGGAAGCGCGGGCGGGCCCGCGTCGAACAACTGGGGACTGAACGTGAGAAAGGCCGTCGACACGGGCTCGAAGCACCGCGCCAGGGCGTGAAAGGCGCAGCATTCTAGGGAGGACGCCACGGGGTGTCGAGGCACGGATCGGGACCGCGACGAGGATCTCAGCGCCCCGCTCGCGCTGGAAAACCGCCTTCACGCGCTCCAAACCGCGCAGGAACGGGCCCAGCTGCGGCGATCGCCGTAGTTTCGGCTCGGGGAGTGCGAACCGGGGTCGGGACGAGGCGCTCGGAGTCGGAGACGCGCCGTCGGGGCGGTCGAGTGCGCGGGGTGCTTGGGGCTCGGTGCTCGGGGTGCTCGGGGTGCTCTGCGCGCGACGCTCCGCGCTCAGCTCTCGGTGCTCAGCTCTCGGTGCTCAGCTCTCGGTGCTCTGCTCTCGGTGCTCGGTGCTCGGTGCTCGGTGCGCTCGGTGCGCTCGGTGCGCTCGGTGCGCTCGGTGCGCTCGGTGCGCTCGGTGCGCTCGGTGCGCTCGGCGCGCTCGGTGCGCTCGGTGCGCTCGGTGCGCTCGGTGCTCGCGGGGAGCGCGGTGAGCAAGCGGCCCGAACGACGCCAGCCCGGCGGGGCCGGGCTCGCGGTGCGCAAGATGAACGCGCGCGCTCAGTCGTCGCTTTGGCCCGTGAAGTCGTCGCCCACGGGCTCGATCGGCGCGCTGGCTTCGACGCCTTCCGCGTCGCCCGCGCTCGCGCCGCCGTCGGTCCCCGCCGCGCCGTCCGCGGGCTTCTTCGGGTCGCGCGCGTTCTTGCACTTCGGGTAAGCGGAGCAGGCGAGGAACTCCTTCCCCCACCGGCTCTTCTTCAAGATCATCGGCGCTCCGCACTTGTCGCAGACTTCGCCGGTCTCCTTGGGCTTCTCGCGCAGCTCCTCGGGCAGCGGCTTCGCGTTGCGACACTTCGGGAAGGCCGAGCACGCGAGGAACGGCCCGCGTCGCGAGCCCTTGATCACCATCGGCGCGCTGCACTTGTCGCAGTTGACGCCGGCTTCCTTCGGCTTGAGCGGGTTGCCCTCGTCGTCGACCGAGTAGGTGTTCTTGCACTTGGGGAAGCCCGTGCACGCCATGAAGCGCCCGCGGCTGCCCGTGCGGATCACCATCGGCTTCTCGCACTTCTCGCACTTCTTGTCGGTCTCGACGACCTCGCTCTTCTCGCGCGGCCCCTCCATCGGGGTGGTGTTCTTGCACTCGGGGTACTTCGAGCAACCGAGGAACTTCCCGCGCTTGTTGAACAGCACCGCCATCGGCGCCCCGCACTTGTCGCACGTCTTGTCCGACAGCTTCGGGTTGAGCTTCAGGTTCGTCATCGCCTTCTCGGCTTTGGCGAGGTCGCTCGCGAAGACGTCGTGGAAGGTCTTCACGACGCCCTCCCACTTCTTCTCGCCGCTCTCGATGCGGTCGAGGTCGCCTTCCATGCTCGACGTGAAGTCGGTGTTGATCACGTCGCCGAAGTGCGCCACGAGCTGCTCGGTCACGATCTCGCCGAGCTCTGTCGCGGCGAAGCGGCGCTGCTCGAGGCTGACGTAGCCGCGATCCTGGATCGTCGAGATGATCGTCGCGTACGTCGACGGGCGGCCGATGCCCTTCTTTTCGAGCTCCTTCACGAGCGTGGCTTCGCTGAACCGCGGCGGCGGCTGCGTGAAGTGCTGCGTCGGGTCGATCTTCTCGGGCTTGTACTTCCCGTGGAGCTCGAGGCTCTTCGGCAGCGACTGCTCGAGCTTGCCCTCGCCCTCCTTCTCTTCCGTCGTCGCGGTCGCGGACGCGGCGAGGTCGAACACGCGCAGGTGTCCGTCGAAGAGCTGAACTTCGCCCTGCGCCACGAAGCGCGCGTCGCCGTGCTGGAAGATCGCGGTCGTGATCGTCGAAGCCGACGGCTTCATCTGGCTCGCGACGAACTTGTTCCAGATCAGCGTGTAGAGCTTGAGCTGGTCGCCGCTGAGCGCGCTGCGCAACGCCTCGGGCGTGCGCCCCGCGTCCGTGGGCCGGATCGCCTCGTGCGCTTCCTGCGCGCCCTTCGCCTTGCCGGTGAAGAAGTTGGGCTTCTCGGGCAAGTAGGCCTCGCCGTACTTCTTCACGATGACGGCGCGAGCCTGGCCGAGCGCGTCCTCGGACACGCGCACCGAGTCGGTACGCATGTACGTGATGAGACCGACGGAGCCCTCGCCGGGCAGCTCGACGCCTTCGTAGAGCTGCTGCGCGATCATCATCGTCTTCTTGGCCGAGAAGCGCAGCATCGTCGACGCCTTCTGCTGCAGCTGGCTCGTCGTGAACGGCGGAGTCGGACGCCGCGTCTTCGGCTTGTTGTCGATCTCGGCGAGCTCGAGCGCGTCCTGCCCGATCCGCGCGACGAGGGCGCGAGCGCGCTTCTCGTCGAGGTTCTTGTCGATGCGTTCCTCGCCGATGCGTCGCAGCTCCGCGTTGAACGACTGTCCGTCGAGGACGAAGTGCGCGGTGACGCGCCAGTACTCCTCCTTCACGAACGCCCGGATCTCCTTCTCGCGCTCGACGATCAAGCGCACGGCGACGGACTGCACGCGCCCGGCGGAGAGGCCCTTCGCCACCTTCTTCCAAAGGAGCGGGGAGAGCTTGTACCCCATGATGCGGTCGAGCACGCGGCGCGCCTGCTGCGCGTCGACCTTGTCCATGTCGAGCTTGCCGGGGTGGTCGAACGCCTCGAGGATCGCCTTCTTCGTGATCTCGTTGAACACGACGCGGAAGACCGGCGTGTTCTTCAGCTCGAGCGCCTCGAACAGGTGCCACGCGATCGCCTCTCCTTCGCGGTCCAAGTCGGGCGCGAGGTAGACGGTCGGGGCCTTCTTCGCGAGCCGCTTGAGCTCGCTGATCACCTTCTGCTTGCCCTTGATGAGCGCGTAGTCGGGCTTGAACCCGTGCTCGATGTCGATGCCGAACTTGCCCTTGGGCAGGTCGCGGATGTGCCCCATCGAGGCGCGGACGACGAAGTCCTTGCCGAGGTACTTGTTGATCGTTTTCGCCTTCGCGGGGCTCTCGACGATCACGAGCGACTTGCCGGTGACGGCGCGCTCTTCCTCGGTGACCTCCTCCTCCGGGAGGTCCTCCAGCTCGGCCTCCTTGGCCTTGGTGCTCTTCTTCGTGGTGCGCTTCGGAGTCGGTTTGCTCATGGGTTCGTTCCCGAGGACGTCGGCTCCGCGATTCGGCCGCCGCAGGGGGCGCCATGAATAGGAGGAAGTTCCGACGAGTCAAGCACGGTCCGAAATGCAGAGGTCGAGCCGGCGAGGGGGGCACGACGCCGGTCGCTCGGCGCGCAAACCGTGCCCAGCGGCGAAGTTGGACGAGCCGAGCCGGCCTCGCGCGCGTCACGCGCGTGCGCGCGCGAGGGACCGGCTAATCCGTTACCGAGCAACGGCTTGAGGGTCGTGCTGCCCGGAGTTCGCACGGCCCCGAGCGAGCCTCGCGCGCGATCGCGCGTCCCGTGCGCGCGCCGCGCGCGCACGCGAGACCCGCACCGCCGTGGCGGCGTGTGCGTCCACCCGTTGAAATGACCGCGCGTGATCCTTCCGCGCGGCATGGGCTCCGGCGAGCCGTTCCTCCAGGCGTCGCTCGCGTCGCCCTGCTTCGTGGTCCTGTGGACGACGGGGCCGGACACGACGCTCGATGGCGTCGTGCGCCTCCTCGCCCGGCGGCGCACCAGCACGGGAGACTGGGAAGTCTTCGATCGCTGGTGCGACCCGCGCGAGGGCTCGGAGCGCTCGCTCCCCGGGATGGAGCGGTGGAGCGCGCGGTTCGGCCGCGACGCGCGCGCGCTCGCCGGCGAGGGCTCGGCGAGCGCGGCCTGGGCCGAGTTCGCGCGCTTCGCGGAGGGCGCCGTGCTCGTCGTGCCCGACGCGGCGGGCTTCCGCGCCTGGCGTGCGCACGCAGGCGCGGGCGCGTCGAGCGAGCGCGCGCTCACCGGTCTCGCCGAAATCGCGGGCCTCTTGTTCCCGGGCCGGCTCGCCCAACGGCGCGAGCACCTGCTCGCGTCGCTCGTCGAGCCGACCGCGGGCGAGGGCTCCGACGCGTACGGCCCGGACGACCTGAACCTCGCAGTGGACGAGCTCGCGCGCCGGTTCCTCGAGCGCGAAGAGGACGTCCTGCGGATCGCGGTCCAGGGCTTCCGCAACGCGTGGTCGGGGCTCGCGGGCACGGACCCGCGAGCGCGCGACGCGCTTGCCATCGCCCTCGCGCTCGTCGATCGGCGTTCGCAATGGTCGCTGCGCGAGGTCGCGCGCTCGCCGCGTCTCCACACGAGCCTCGCGGCGCTGCTCGAGCCCGAAGTTCCGATCGAGGACCTGCTCGAGGCCGTCGAACCACGCTGCACGCGCGAGCTCGAACGCTGGAAGGACCTCGAGGTGCTGCCCTCGGACACGCTGGAACGCGCCGCCTTCGATCCCGCGGACCGCGTCGTGCTCGACGACGTGTTCGAGCGTCACTTGCCCGCGACGTTCGCCACGGACGGACGCGCGCCGAACTACCGCAAGAGCCAGCACGAGGTCGCGCGCGCGGTGGCGGGCGCTCTCGGCACGAAGGAGCTCCTGCTCGTTCACGCGCCGACCGGCACGGGCAAGACGCTCGCGTACTTGGTGCCGTCGATCCTGTGGGCGCGGCGCAACTCGGTGCGCGTCGGCATCGCCACCTACACGCGCGCGCTGCAGGAGCAGGCGATGGACCGCGAGGTCCCGCGCGCGCTCTCGGCGCTCGCGCGCGCCGGCGTCGCGTCGGGGACGCGCATCACCGTGCTCAAGGGCCGCGACAACTACGTGTGCTGGCGCGCGCTCAAGCTCGCCGTGCCGACGGCGGACGAGGACGGCGAGACGTGGCTCGCGTGGACGCAGCTCGCGCTGTTCGCCCTGACGGACTTGGAGGGCGACCTCGACCGCATGCCGATGGCGCCTCCGATCGCCCTGGAGGACGAGTCCGTGCACCAGCGCGCGCTCCAGGCGCTCGTGCGACACGCGCGCGCCCAGGTCGCGTGCTGCACGCAGAGCGACGACCGGAACACGTGCGCGGCCGAGGTCGTGCGCCAGCGCGCCCAGAAGAGCCACGTCGTCATCGTGAACCAGGCCTTCGCGCTCGCGCGGCAGGAGTTCTTCCGTCACGTCGTGTTCGACGAATGCGAGCACCTGCACGACCAGGCGCACAACGCGTGGAGCCACACGATTGGCCTGAAGGAGATGCGGTCTCTGCTCGCCCGCCTCTCCACGCCGGACCGAGAGCGCTCGCGCGCGCTCCTCGACCGTGTCGAGCGCCAGTTGCTCGAAGGCACGCCCGCGCACGAAGTCGTCACGCGCTGTCACGATGCGTGGCGCGCGGCGTCCCAGGCGCTCGCGGACCTCGACGACGCCGCGCGCGCGTTCGACGCGTGGCGTACGGGGCGCCTCGGCGAGCGCGAAGACCGCGACACGCACTCGCTCCTGCGCGAGTACGTCGGCGCGTTCGGGAACGACGGCGTCGGCGAGCCGGGCGCCGAAGCCTTGCTCGCGGCGCGCGCGAGCTTCATGCGCGACTGGGTGGCGCTCGAGACGCAGCTCGCCGAGCTCGCGGAGCGCCTCGACGCGCTCCCGCTGCGCGGCCTCCCGCGCATGCGCCGCGCGCTCGGCGAGACGCGCACCGACCTCGCGGAGACGCTGGTCGCGATCGAGGCCTGGCTCCCGCTCGACGAAGGCAAGCCTGCGTTCCGCCCGCGCACGTTCTACGACGTGGAGCGCGACGCGCGCGGCGACCTGGTGCTGGCGTCGCGGGTGCTCTTGCCCAACGAGTTCCTCGGGCGCAGCTACTACCCGCAGCTCGCGAGCGGCATCTTCCTCTCCGCCACGACCGTGCTGCAGGACGGCTTCGAGTCGTCGCTCGCGTACCTCGGCCTCGACCGCGCGGCGTCGCCCGCGCCCGACGAAGAACGCCCGCCGTGCGTCGTGCGCACGTTCCGCGCGCCCGAGGTCTTCGACTACTCGCGCGTGCTGGTCGCCGTCCCGCGCGACGCACCGCCGGCGAGCGGCGACAAGGGCGCGTTCCTCGACTACGTGCGGCGCTTCGTCGGCCACCTCGGCGAGCGCACGCGCGGGCGCATGCTCGTGCTCTTCACGAACGCGCAGGACACCGTGAAGGTCGGCGAGGAGCTCGCGGGCTTCTTCCGCGCGCGCTCGATCCCGTTGTGGTTCCAGAACATGGAGGGCCGCGCGAAGGAGGAGCTCGGCGAGCTCTTCCGCGCGCGCGTCGACAGCGTGCTGCTCGGCGTCGACACGTTCTGGTACGGCGCGGACTTCCCGGGCGAGACGCTCGAGTACCTCGTGATCGTCAAGCTCCCCTACGGCGTGCCCGACCGCTACCACCACGCGCAGTGCGCCGTGCTGGGCCTGGGCGAGCAGCGCCGGCGCATCTACCTGCCGCGCGCGCTCGCGAAATTCCGCCAGGGCTTCGGCCGCCTGATGCGCCGCGAGTCCGACCGGGGCTGCGTGTTCATCCTCGACGGACGCGTGCTCGACCCGCGCCATCGTTTCTTCCTGAAGGAGCTCCCGATCGAGCGCCCCTTCGAGTTCGGCGCCGCGATCACGAGCCCCGCACGCGGAGCGAAGACCGGGAGCGCGCGCGAGACGGCGGACGGCGCACGGCCCGCGGATGCGGGCGGATCGACGCGCGGGACGAGTCGCGCCCGCTTCGTCCGCGCGGAGACGGATCAGTGCATCCGCGCCGCGCTCGAGCACATGGGGCTCGTCGACGACGTGAAGCAACGCGGGCTCGCGTGGAGCTTCGCGAGCGGACCCGACGCAGCGAGCGACAGCGGTTCGAGCCCGAGTGACGGCGGTTCGACCCCGAGCGATAGCAGTTCGACCCCGAGCGGCAGCAGTTCGAGCCCGAGTGATCGCGGTTCGACTCGGAGGGAGCCGCGCACGAACCGCACGCAAGTCGCAGGCTCCGACGGAGCGAGCGGCGCGCAGTTCGACACCGAAGAACGAGCTCCCGCGTCGCCGCCGCCCCCCGCGCGCGAGGCGCCGGCACCGATCGACGTGTCGCTCGACGACCTACCGTACTGAACGCGCTCGCGAGCGCCGCTCGCGCCTTGCGCGCGCGCGCGGCCTCGGCGACGATCCGCGTTTCGTCCCCGAGGACCCCCGCGTGTCGAATCCCCCCGTGAAATGGACCGAGGTCCGCGTGCTCGTCCCCGAGAGCTGGCAGGAGCTCGTCGCCGAAGCGCTCGCGATCGGTCCGTGCACGAGCGTCGCGTTCGGCCGCCCGTCGCTCGCCGTCGACGCACCGCCCGCGGGCTTCGAGTTCGTGCGCACGTTCCTGCCGAGCACGAGCGACTCGCCGGAGGTGCGCGACGAGCTCCTCGCCGTCCTGCGCGCGCTCGCGTCGAACACGGGCGCCGCGGAGCTCGCGGACCTGCGCGTCGAGTTCAAGGAGCTCCCA
Organism: Planctomycetota bacterium; assembly: GCA_016714045.1. Lineage (GTDB taxonomy): Bacteria > Planctomycetota > UBA1135 > UBA1135 > JADJNY01. The sequence continues at coordinate 288,427 of JADJNY010000015.1, forward strand.
CACGAGGACTACGCGAACTCGTGGAAGAAGAGCTGGAAGCCGTTCCGCGCGCGTCGCCTCTGCGTGCTCCCCTCGTGGAGCCGCGCACGGCCGCGCCCCGGCGACCGCGTGCTGAAGCTCGAACCCGGCGGCGCGTTCGGCTCGGGACGCCACGCGACGACGCGCACGTGCCTGTTCGTGCTCCAAGAGCGCATCCGCGGCGGCGAACGCGTGCTCGACGCAGGCTCCGGCTCGGGCATCCTCGCGGTGACGGCCGCGCTGCTCGGCGCGCGCGAGGCGCTCGGCTTCGACATCGACCCGACGGCGGAGACGTACGCGAACGCGCTCGCGAAGGACAACGGCGTCGACGCGCGCTGCCGCTTCGCGACCGGCGGCTTCGAGCACCTGCGCGGCACGTATGACGTCGTGCTCGCGAACATCTACAGCGACGTGATCCAGCTCCACGCGAAGGACCTCGCCGCGGCGCTCGCGCCGAACGGCTGGTTCGCGTTCAGCGGCTGCCCGATGCACCACGCCGACGCGACGCGCGCCGCGATCCTCACCGCGGGATTGACGCTGGAAGAGGAGCGCGTGCGCGGCCGCTGGCACACGCTCGTGGGCGCGCGGCCGCGCGAGGGCTGATGGCGGTCGTCCGACGGAGCCCGTGCAGCGCCGCGCGCGCTACCAGATGATCTCCCAGCCGTTCGATACGTTGAACGTCGCCGGCGGACAGAACCCTGCAGCAGCGTTGCGGTAGTACACGGCGTAGTAGGCGCTCAGCCCCGATCCGACAGGCGTTCCGCTGCGCGCGGAGAGGGTCACCGTGTCGACGGCATCGGGGAACACCGCGCCGCCACCGGACGTGGCGCTCGTCCGAAGCCGGATCAGCGCGCCGCTCAAGCAACGTACGCCGTCTCCGAACAAGAGGCCTGCGGAAACATCCGTGCTGCCCTTCAGGAAGATGCACGTCCCGACGGCGTTCATGCCCGATCCCGACAGGACCACGTTATCGAGCGCGCTGACGCCCGAAGCGGCGAGGTGGGCTCCGCTCGGATTGAACGAGTTGGCGCACCCGTTGCCGACCGCGCCGAAGTTCCCGCAGGGACAGAGCGTGATCACGTTCGGGTCGACGCCGTCTCCCGCGCAGTAGCCGCGGCCCGCGATCGTCGTGCAGGTCGTCGTGGGCTGGAGCTCGACCACGTGGAACGTGATCGACCCATCCGCCGTCGCGGGCGTCTTTCCGACCTGGATCGTGTAGTGGCTGCCCGCCGTCGCGGGGAAGCAGACCTCGGCCTGCGCGCCGCAGGCATTGTCGTCACACGCTACGAGCGCGCCCGGAGGACAGGCGACGCCGGCGTACACGGCGATGCGGGTATCCACGGTCGTGTATCCGCACGTCGTGACGAGCACCAGGCCGCTCTGCGTCGCCTGCCAATCGTACCACGCATCGTCGTCCATTCCTGGAGGCGCGTAGCAACCCGAGTTGTTCTGCCCATCGGTCCCCGTCGTGGTCTCGCCGGTGTCGAAGGTCTTGAAGTTCGTGCCGGTCATCTTTCCCTTGGTCTGGCACTCGTCGGGACAGCCCTTCTCGATGGTCAAGTGGACGACCCCGCCGAAAGTGCCGGAGCTCGTCGCGCTCCCGATGCGCAAGAGGAATACCTGGTTGGGGCCCGGAGGCGTGAAGCAGAACTCCGTGGCAGAACAGGCGGTTCCACACACAGGCGAGACCGGAGGGCACGGCGCGCCGCAGGTGCTCAGCGCATTGGTCGAATACAAGATCATCCCGGGACTGGGCATCGTGTCCGCGGGAGGATTGGAGGAACACTGCGACAACGTGAAGTGATAGGCCGTCGACTCGCTGTTCGTCCAGCAGTACCACACGTCGGTCTGGAGCTGGCCGTTGCCCGGAATCGACGAGCACGCGGCGCCCTCGAGCGGATTGCCCGTGGCATTGCTCGAGTCCACGACCTTCTGGTCCTCGAGTTCGTTGATGGACTCCGGACTGCACATCACGTCGTTCGCTGGCGGGACTCCGACCGGCCCGATGACGATGACCCCCGGACCGCCCCCTGACCCCTGGAACGAACCCAGCTGGATCGAATAGACGGAGCCCGCCGTCGCCGGAAACGTCGTCGACGTCTGCAGCCCGCAAGCGTCGTCGTTGCAGGAGATCGCCGAACCGACGGGACAACCGCCGCCGGCGTAGACGGCGATCTTCGAGTTGATCGCGGTCGAGCCGCAGGTCTCCACCTTGATCGATCCCGTCACCGGCGCGACCCAGGAGAACCACACGTCCTGCTCGATCGCCGTGCTGCCAGCAAAGAGACACGTGGCCTCGACCTGGCCTTGCGTGCCGGTCGTCGCGGCGGTCGTGTCGAACGCGAATGCACCGAAGCCAGAAATGGAGGCCGCCGTCGAACAATCGTCCTCGGGGGGCGGCGGGAGGAGGAAAGACGCGCTCGGGGTCGGCTGGAGAACGACCGTCGCCGTCGTTCGTCCGTAGACGACAGAGGCGAGCATGAGCACGATCGAGAATTGGCACGGGAGTTTCGAGTTCATGGGTCGATCACTTTCCAACTTGGCCTGACGCGTTGGGTTCGCGCGGCTGGTCGTCTCGGAGTGAGGCTGGGACGTGCATCGGGCGCAGACGACGCGACCTTCGGCCGCGTGAGAACCGTTAGAGCGTTCACTTCTCGCTCCTCTTGGCCACGGTGAGCTGTTCGCGCACACGCCAGACGTGAGTTCGCGCGCGCTCGGCCCATGGCGCCGAAGCGGGCGGGACTCGGACGGGCAGGAGGCCCGGATCGAACAGCTCGTTCTCCAGCTGGGCGGCGTACTCGGAGCGTCTCGCCGGTGCCTGTTCTCGTTCCAACGCGTGCGCGCGACGCTCGAGCCGCGCTTCCAGGAGCTCGAGAGCGCGCGCCGCCAGCCCCGCGGCATCGGCTCGCGGTTCCTGCACGGATCCGTCGGGAGTCGCGCTCGCCTCGACGGCCGCGACGACTTCACGCTTCGAGTCCCCCTCATTCCACGCCTCGAACGCTGCGCGCGCACAGCACTCCGCGTACACGGCGACCCACTGCTGCGCTTCCGCCGAGCTCGGATCGGCGGGTTGCGGTCCTCGCGCGAAGGCGGCGGCGGCGCGGCGAAAGCGCCCCAACCCGGCCAACTCCATGGCGCTTCGTCGATCGAGGTCGGCGCGCCCCGAAGGAGTCGACTCGGACTTCGAGGCGAGAGCTCGGCGGCAAGCGATGTCGTGGCGCTTGTACTTGGTCCCGACCTGCTCCGGAGCCAGGCCGGTTTCCCGACCCAAGCTCGCGTAGGCCTGCGCCGACTCCGCCCACCGCTGCGCCTCGAACAAGACGTCCGCCAGCTCTCCCATCCAGTACTGCCGTTCAGACGCTCGCTCCATGAAGCTCCGAATCCGTGCCTCCGCGAGGTCGAAGGCTCCTGATCGCTTCAGCGCGCTCACTTCGTACACCCGGCAGTCGAAGCGCTCCGGCGCACTCGCGAGGATCGCCGCGCACCTGTCGATCACGGACTGGTGGAGTCCCAACACGCTTGCGCTTCCAACCCACTCGGCGAGCACCTTCGGGTCGCCAGGCGCACTTGCCAGTGTGTCTTCGGCGACACGGAGGGCCGCTGCGTATTCGCCCGCTCCGTTGAGTGCGCGAGAGAGGAGCAGTCTCGCGAACACGGAGCCGGGTTGACGCTCGAGGGCCGCGCGTGCATGGACGATCGCGGCGCTCATGCGCCCAGCGGCGATGCAGAGATCGCTCGCGCATGCCGATGCCAATTCGGACGCGGGATCGAGCGTCGACGCTCGATCCAGGAGCTGCAGCGCCGCCTCCGGGTCTCTCAACCCGTACTGGAACCGGGCACGCAGCGAAGCGAACGCGGCATTCGCCGGGTGAAGCGCGCAAAGCTCTTCCAAGCGCGAGTCCATGGGCGTCGAGGCCCTCGCGAGCATCCACGAGGCACGTTCGAACGCCTCCGAGTTGCGGGGCGCGAGAGAGAGCACCTCGAACTGCTGCCCCAAGGCCCCTTCGAGGTCGCCGCGCGCCTCGAGGACGTTGCCCAGCAATCGCCTTCGGTCGAGCGCCTCGGGCTCGGCCGCGACACACCGTCGCGCGAGCTCCTCGGCGCGCGCCAGACTCCCCGCACTGAGACAGGCGTCGGCGAACGCGAGCACGCGATCGTCCGAGACGCCGGCATCGGCTGTTGCGGAGAACGCGTCCTCGAGCGCTCGCCCAGCAGCGTCGCGCTCGCCCAGGGAGAGCAGCGCCCTCGCGAGCTCGACCGCCGGCCCGCGCGCTCCGGGCTCGTGCTCGACGGCGAGCCGAAGGGGCTCGACGGCTCGTGCGGTCTGTCCGGCAGCGACGAGCAGGCGGCCAAGGTCCGCGGCGATGTCCGCGTCTTCGGGAGCCGCGGCGTGCGCAGCCTCGAACAGCTCGAGCTCCGCGGACCGATCCCGCTCCGTGCGCGCCGACCGGGCGCATCCCTCGAGCACCCAGGCAGTGTCGCGAGCAGACAGGCCGAGTCCGCGGATGAAGCTCGCGTCCGCCCGCCCACCGCGCGCGCGTCGCAGGGCCCGACCGACCTGATTCCAGTGCGCGCGCGCGTCGGAGACGAGGTCAGCGGCCTCCATCCATGCGTCGACCGCGCCTGGTTCGTCCTCGCGGAGCATCGCGAGCTCGCCGAGCACGCAAAGTGGCCCAGGGTCCGTCGGTGCGAGGCGCCGCCCTGCGGTCGCGGCGACCATGGCCTCGTCCAGCTCTCGCGAGCGCAAGGCCATGGAAGCGTGACGATTCACGGCTTTCGAGCTGTCCGGAGCCAGCGCAGCGGCTCTGCGCGCGAAAGCGAGGGCCTTCGGCGCGTCGCCGAGCCTCCACCATGCGTCGGAGAGCGCTACATGCGCGGCAGCGCATCGAGGGCGAAGTTCCCGCGACACGTCGAGGTCGATCCGCGCTCGCTGCGCGTCGCCCTGCTCGAGCCGTAGCGCGCCGCGTTCGAAGCGCACCGTGAAACGCTGCGCGGGGCTGAGGTCCGAGCTCTGCTCGGCGAGGTCGAGCATGTCGATCGCCACGCCGTTCCTTCGGGCGATGTAGACCAGCTCTGCGAGACGGATCCGATCTCCAGACGACCAGGTCGGCCCGCGCGCTTCCTCGACGAGGCCGTCGTACTCGTCCGTCCGGTTCGCCACGAAGGCGCGATGTGCGCGCCACGATCGACGTTTCGGGTCACTGGGCTCCAGCTGGTCGATCATCGCTAGGAGGCGAGAGTGCAGACCCTCCCACTCTTCGCCGCGCGCCACTTCCACGCGAAGGTCGACGGGCAGGTCGTCAGCCTCTTGCACTCGCGCTCCCCGCGCCTCGTCGATCGTCCAAACGATGCGATAGAGCCCGTCGAGCAATTCGTCCGCGACTCCACCGTCGACCGACGTCGAACGGCTTCGCGCAGAGCAGATCGCCGCGACGGCGCTCGCCGATGCGTCCGGAGATGCGAGGTCGATGCCATAACCGGCAAAGGCGTCGAGGTAGCTGCGACACTCGGCGGCCCAATCGTGCCACTCTCCGCGCATCGGTGTCTCGGCGAGGAGGTCTAGCAGGCGCTCGCGCATCCGCTCGTCCTTGTCCTGCTGCTCGAGCGCGTCCTTCCGCGACTGGATCTCGACGTTGGCCACACGCAACTGGGAGGCTTGACCCGAGAGGACGATCACGAACACCAGGGCGGTGAAGAGCAGCACGAATGCACCGCTCGCGATGCTCCGCGCCGGATGGCGCTGCACCCAGCGCAGCGTTCGCAAGCCGAGGCTCGCGGGACGCGCGTGAATGGGTTGGAGCTCGCGCACGCGCCGCAGATCTTCCGCGAATTCGAGCGCGGTCGTGTACCGACGGTCGCGGTCCTTCTCGAGGGCCGTCTCGAGGACGACGACGAGTTCGCGCGGAATCGAGCGCGTCCACGAGCGCGGGTCACGCGGCGGCTCCCGCAAGATCGCGTGGTAGAGGCTCGCCAGCGTCGGCCTCTGGAACGGCGGTTCCAGCGTGAGGCACTCGTAGAGGGTCACACCGAGCGAGTACACGTCGGTGCGCCGGTCGAGCGCGCGCCCCTGCGCGTCGATCTGCTCGGGGGACATGTAGCTCGGCGTCCCGACCTGATCGCCCGTGTGCGTGATCGATTCGCCCGTGCTCTCGAGCGCGCGCGCGAGGCCGAAATCGAGGAGCACTGGACCGCCGTTCGCGGACATCATCACGTTGCCGGGCTTGACGTCGCGGTGGATCACGCCCGCCTCGTGCGCCGCGTGCAATCCGCGCGCGGCCTCCTCGAAGAAGCGCAGCGTCTCGGCGAGCTCCGCACGGTTCCCGGGAGCGCAAGGGGTGCGCTCCGCCCCGTCGGCGCCTCCCTCGCGAACGCGCGCGAGCCGGCGCGACAGGGTCTCGCCCTCGACGAAACGCATCGCGATGTACGCGAGCTCGCCTTCGAACCCGCTCTCGTAGATCGTGCAGATCGAAGGATGATCGAGGCGCGACGCCGTCTCTGCCTCGCGTTGGAAGCGTCGGCGTGCGTCGGAGGAGAACTGCGCGACGCCCGTGAGCATCTTGAGCGCGACCTTGCGGCCGAGTTGGGTGTCCTCGGCGAGATGGACGGCGCCCTGCCCGCCGCGGCCGAGCTCGCGCAGCAATCGATAGTGGCCGACTCGGCGCTCGGGCTCGGCCTTGGGTGCCTCCTCGGGCTCGAGCTCCGAGTCCGTCGTCGTCGCGGCGTAGATCGCGCGCACTTCGTCTTCGAGACCCGGGAACGAAGGAAGGTACTCCTCCACGGGCCGGAGTCCGCCACGCGCGCGGTCGGCTGCGAAACGCGCGTGGACGTCGAACAACTCCGCGGCGCGGTCTTCGCGGGTGGGATGCATGGGAGGCGAGTGCGAGGACGCCGCGCGCTTCTTGCGGCTGGGCGCGCGCGGCGGACGAGGACACCAGGAAAACACGCTTCCGCACGCGCGGGGAGCTTCCGTGTCGATTTCGCCCTCGATCGCGCCCTGGAATGGGACGCGACGGTCCTCCTCCGTCGCCGTATCCTCTCCGCTGCCATCCCGCGGCGCCTGGTCGCGTCCTCACCCGCGCTCCAGCCGTTCCGCACACCGGCGACCCGGCGAGCCGACCATGGACGACGAGAACCAGCAGCCCCGAGAACCCGACTCCACCGAGCTCACCGAACGCGCACTGCGCAGTGGCGACTCGACGGCGCTCGCGGAGCTCTACACCCGCACGCTGCCGGCCCTGCTCGCCTGGATCCGCATCCAACGGAGCGGCGGCATGGCGCTCCGCATCGAGCCCGACGACTTCGTGCAGGAGGTCTGGATCCGCCTGCTCGAGAACCGGGCCGCGCACGACCCCGCGAAGGGCTCGTTCCAGGGGTGGATGTTCGGCTTCGCGAAGCGCGTCTGGATGGAGGTCTCGAACCCGGCGCGCAAGGCGCACCGCGCGCTCCCGGTCGGCAAGGAGACGGCGATCCATCGCGCGCCGGACTCGATCACAAGCGTTTCGCGCGCGCTGATGCGCGACGAGACGATCCAGAAGCTGAACGAGTACGTCGCGACGCTGGAGGAGCTCGACCGCGGCGTGGTCGTGCACTATGGCCTGGAGCAGATGTCGTGCGCCCAGGTCGGCCAGCGCCTCGGGATCAGCGAGGACCTCGTGTCGAAGCGCTGGCAACGGCTCGTGCAGCGAATGCGTGATTCGGGTTTCGGGCGGTACTTCGCCTAGCCCGCGGGTCCGCGCGGCGGTTTCCCGGCCTGGGCGGGCAAGGCGCGCGTCCCGGGCGAGGACCATCGGCGAGACGGCGAGCGAGAAACTCCTGGTCGGCCGTCCGCTCCGTTGCGGTGCCGGCAAGTCGCCACCGCGTCCGCCCCGAACCCGCGCGGACCGGAAAGAGCCGCTCATGTCCCTCCGCCGCCGTCCCCATGCTGCGTCCCGCTTCCTCGCCGTCACCGCGCTCGTCGGCCCCGCCTTCGCCGGCGTCGACTTCTTTCCGCGCGTCGACGTCTCCATGCCCTCGACGCGTCCCAACGCGCTCGTGGCGTTCGACATGGACGCCGACGGAGACGTCGACCTCGCGACGGCCAACTTCTCGGCCGCTTCGGTCTCGTTGCTGCGAAACGACGGCGCGGGCGGGTTCGTCGTCTCGGGGACGGTCGCGGTCGGCACGAACCCCGTCTCGCTCGACTCGGGCGACCTCGATGGCGACGGCGACGTGGACCTGGTCGTGGCGCTCTACACGCTCCCCGGAAGCCTCGTCGTGCTCGGCAACAACGGGTTGGGGACGTTCGTGGTCGCAGGCTCGCTCACCGGCGTGAACCGGCCTGCGGACGTGGTCATCGGGCAGTTCGCACCTGGCGCCGCGCTCGACATCGCCGCGGCCAATCAAGGCGGCCAGCAGTGCTCGGGGTCCGTCACGGTGCACCCGGGCCTCGGCGGCCTCGTGTTCGGAGCACCGACGACCTACGCCGTGGGCTGCACGCCTTGGCAGATCACCGCCGCGCAGATGGACAACTCGAACGGCGTCGACCTCGCGGTTACGAACGACCAGTCGTCGAGCGTCTCCATCCTCGCCTCGAACTCGGGCGGCACGTTCCAACCGGCGCTCGCCGTGGCGACACCCGGCGTCCCGAACGGCATCGCGGCGCGCGACATGGACCTCGACGGGCGCGTCGATCTCGTGCTCGGACATCGCGCTGGGACGTCCGCCACCGTGATGTGGAACAACGGCGCGCTGAGCTTCACATCGGCGAGCTTCCCCGCGGGCTTCGGCCCCAGCGCCGTGGCCGCCGACCTGCTCGGCTGCGACGGATTGCCCGACATCGTCGTGGCGAACGACATCAACTCGACGACGGCGACGGTGACGGTGCTCGAGGGTCTCGGCGCGCGCGCGTTCGCCGCCGGCGTGACCTTCACCGTCGACGGGGACCCGCGGTCGATCGTCGTCGCGTCCCTCGACGCCTCGCCGCACAAGGACATCGCCACGGCGAACACGAACGAGAGCTCGGTGAGCATCCTTCGCGCGAACTCGTCGGGCTCGGGCCCGACGATCACGCAGCAACCGCCCGCGAGCTGGACGAACTGCAACGGGGTCTGGATCACGCTCAGCGTCGCGGCGACGGGCGCGGGGACCCTGAGCTACCAGTGGTACAAGAACGGTGTGCCGATCGGCGGCGCGACGGGCAGCACCTTGACCGTGCCGGCGCCGGGGCCGGGGGATTCGGGCGCGTACCACTGCCAGGTCTCGAACCCTTGCGGCACCACCGCGAGCAATACGTGCGTCGTGACGGTCGGCGGCGGTCCGACGATCACACAGCAGCCCGCGAACACGACCGTGTGCACGGGCGCGTCGACCTCGCTCTCCGTCACGGCGACGAGCCTCGCGGCCTTTCCGATCACGAGCTACCAGTGGGTCAAGGCCGGCTCGGGGCCCTTGACCAACACCGGCCCCTACAGCGGGGTGAACACGCCCACGTTGACGATCGCGCCCGCGTCCGCGGGGACGGCCGGCGCCTACTTCGTGACGGTCGCGAACGGGTGCAACTTCGCGAACAGCTCTGTCGCGATCCTCACGGTCGCCCCGTTCACGGCGCCGACGTCCGCGACCGCGACGCCCGCGACGGTCTGCGCCAACGCGGGCGGAACGATCCAGCTCGTCGCGACGGGCGGCGCCGGCGAAGCGCTGCGTTGGCGCCGGGACTCCTGCTCGGGACCGCTCGTGGGGACCGGGACGCCGCTCACGATCGCGGCGCCGGCCGCGGACACGGTCTACTACGCGAGCTGGGAGTCGACGAACTGTGGAGCGACGGCTTGCGCGAGCGCGAGCGTGACCGTGCTCCCGGCGCCGGCCAACGATGCCTGCGCGAACGCCGCGGTGATCGGCCTCGGCACGACGCCCTACGACACACGCTGCGCGACCGACGGCGGACCCGCGGGGTGCTCGATCGTGAAGGGCGTCTTCCACGCGTACTCGATGTCGGTCTGCGGGACGCTGCAGGTGCTCGCCAACGGCACCACCGCCGGCTACGCGCCCGCGTTCTCGATCCACCGCGACGGTTGCTCCGGTCCCTCGCTCGCGTGCTCGGTGAACGGGGTCGCCACGGTCTCCGTCGAGGCGGGCGCGCAGCTCCTGATCCACACGGGCTCGACGGACGGTTCGACGGGTGCGGGACAGCTCGTGCTCGCGCTCACGCCGCTCGTCGGGCTGTCGAACGACGAATCCACGGGCGCCGTTCCGATCCCGAGCGGGCTCGGCGTCCAGGTCATGGCCTTCGACTCGACCTGCGCGACGGACAGCGCCGCCGCCGGCTGCCCCGTGAGGAAGGACGCGTGGTTCCGCTACGAGTCGGTCCTGTGCACCGACGTCACGCTGACCGTGTCAGGTGCGGCGTTCCCCGCGATGCTCGCGGTGCACGACACCATCGATGGCACCTTGACGGCTTGCGGAGTGAGCCCGCTCGCGTTCCAGGCGCAGTCCGGTCGCGCCTACGACGTCCGCGTAGGCTCTTCGCAGGCCCTCGGCGGGCCGGGGACGCTCGTTGCGAGCTCGGCGACGTGCGGGAGCTGCTCGAGCTGCCCGCCGAACTCGACTCCAGAACGCATCCAGGTCTACGTGCTCACCGGCGACGCGAATGGCACCCCGTGGGCCTGGTCGCTGCAGTCGAGCGTCTTCTGCGGGATCACGCAGTTCCACGTCCCCGGGGTCGCCTCGGGTACCGCGTGCGACGTCGCCGCGCGCTTCCGCGACAGCATCAACGGCTCCGGCTGCGGGACGGGCTCGCTCACGGCGACGTCGGGCTGCCTGCCGGCCGTCGGCACGACGCCGGTCCGTGGCACGCTCACGATCCGCATGGGCGGCGGACAGCCGTTCGACCTGCGCGTAGGACCGGAGGGCGCGGTGCCGAGCTGTCTCGTCTCGTCCTTCGGCAACACCTGCACGATCAACCCGACGATCCAGCAGGTCGCGTTCGCAGGCCAGGACTGCAACGGCAACGGCGTCGACGACGTGATCGACGTGGCGGACAACACGAGCTTCGACCTCGACGGCGACTTCGTGCCCGACGAGTGCGCGCTCCCGGCGCGCTTCTGCTCGGGAGATGGATCGGCGACGCCGTGCCCGTGCGGAAACTCGGGCGCGCCCGGGAACGGGTGCAACAATTCGCTGGGCGTCGGCGGCGCGCGGCTCGACGCGTACGGGGTCGCGCGGCTGACGAACGACACGCTGCGTCTCGACCTCACTGGCGTGCCCGCGGTCGCCTCCGTCCTGTACTTCCAGGGTACGGCCCGGGAGAACGGCGGCGCGGGCACGGTCCTTGGCGACGGCCTCCTGTGCACGTCGGGCGCGCTCATCCGCCTTGGGGCGCGCAACGCGAACGGCGGAACGAGCTCCTTCGGCTTCGGCGTCGGCGCCGATCCGCTGATCTCCGTGCGCGGGCAGATCCCGGGGGGAGGCGCGACCCGCAGTTATCAGGCGTGGTACCGCAACGCGGCGAACTTCTGCACGCCGTCGACTTTCAACCTGTCCAACGGGCTCGAGCTCGTGTGGGCGCCTTGAAGTGAGAGGAGCCGTCGACCGCCGTCGACGGCTCCTGAGCCTCATGGCACGCGCGGGCCGCGGGGAGCGTTCGGAGCCGGGTTGGACGCGTCCAGCCCGGCTCCGAAGGCGCTCGAGGGGAGGCGGCGGCCGTGCGCGGAAGAAACCAGATCGTCGTCCGGACGGGCGGGAGCGCTGCAAGAGCCGGCCAAGGAGACCCTGAACATGAACCACTACCGAATGCCCCGTTGGATCTGGAACGTCCTCTCGATCGTCCTCCTGCTCGGCTCCACGCACGCCGACGTCGGCAACGTCTGGGTCGTGAGCAAGACCGACACCTCGATCACGATCGATTGGAACGTGACCGACTCCGACCACCCCGAGTGCTCGCCGCCCTTCTACCAGGTGTGTTGGAAGGAGTCGGGCACGCTCGCGATCGTCTGCAATCAGAACTCGGCGACGATGACCACGCACCCCTACACGATCACCGGGCTCGACTGCGGCACCGAGTACAAGATCAAGGTGCACGCAAACACCTGGCGCAAGAACTGGCGGGGGAAGCTCGTCGACAAGGACATGCGCGAGGTGCAGACGATCAAGGTCGAGACGAAGCCCTGTTACGTCATCACCGGCCATGGATCCTGTTACTCGACCGACGCACAGCAGACGTCGATCGACATCGAAATCGATTGGAGCGTTCCGAGCGACTTCGCGTTCGCACGCCTCGGCTACAAGAAGCACTCGAAGGTCCTCTTGGACATCAAGAAGAAGACCGGTGACCGCGGGACGAACATCGCCAACTACTCCCCGAACAGCACTCGCGGGATCATCCAGTTCGCTCCCGTGCTCGGCACGAACGTCGTCCACGTCACCGGGCTCGAGGAGTGCACGAAGTACGACTTCCACGCCTTCGGCTTCTCGAGCAGCCCGCAGCACGATCCCGGCACCTACATCGGCGGCGAGACGGTCAAGACGCTCGGTGACTGCGGCGGAGGCGTGTTTGGCCTCGGCGCGTTCCTCCAGCGACACAGCGCGGAGTCGATCCATTCCTATCTCGCCGCGATCGAGGCCTTCTACGGTCCTTCGTTCACCTCCGCGCGAAGCACGAGCGGCGTGATCGTGCTCCCCGACCGCCTCCTCGCGATCGACCACGTCGCCGGCGCGTCGACGATGACCGTGAGCACGCTCGAGTCCCGCCGCAAGACCCAGATGCGCCGCCTCGCGGCGACCGTTCTTCCCTGCGCGCCGAGCGCGGCGACGATGCGCGCCGCGGACATGGGCTCCAACCGCTTCGCGCTCGTCCGCGGCGATGCGAGCTTCGCGGTTCTCGACGTCGCGAACCCCCTCGCTCCGGCGATCGTCGGCACGTGCACGCTCCCCGGCCCAGCGGTGGACGTCGTCGTGCGTGGCAGCGTCGCGTTCGCCGCGTGCAGGAACGCGGGCCTTGCGGTGATCTCGCTCGCGAACCCCGCCTCACCGGCGCTCCTGTCGACGATCCAGGCGATCGGCGAAGTGACCGACGCGGAAGCGTCCGGCAACTCGCTGTTCGTCGCGAGCCGCGACATCGGCGTCCTCGGCTTCGACATCTCGAACCCGATCGCGCCCAACTTCACCCTGCTGTACTCGCCCGGCTACGTCTCGAACGCGGAGCAGCTCACGACCGACGGCACCCGCGTGTTCGTCGCGAACTCCGCCGGTCTCGAGGTCCTCGACGCGACGACGCTCGCGTTCCTCGGCCGGCGCGTCGGGGTGAGCGGCGTGAAGGAGGTCAAGTACGGCGGAACGATGTGCTGGCTCCTCGGCACGATGCAGGACGGACCGTCGGTCTACAGCGGCGTGCACTGCGTCGACGTGAGCAGCCCGGCGAACATCGTGCGCCGCTCCACCTTCGATCCGGCGCAGAGCGCTCCCGGCGGCACGGTGCTCGGGATCGGCGGCATGGGGCAGGACGGAGTGGAGTTCGTCTGCCTCGGTGCCGGCGGCGCGTCGGCGCTGGACCCGCGCCACCCCGACGCGCTCCAGGAGATCGGTCGCTGGGCGCCCGGCTCCTCGCCCCTGCTCGCCCACCTCGCTGCGCTCGACCCGTCCTTCGCGACGGCCCTCCAGGTCGAGAACGAGGAAGGCGTGAACGGAATCTGGATGGAGGACATGTGGGAGGTCTTCTTCACGATCCATCGCGACACGTTCGACGCGTGGCAGTCCGAACCCGCGCTCGCGGCGGCCGGACTCGACCTCGCGACCTTCGTCCAGACGCACTTCCCGTCGGAGTGGACCGAGTACCAGCAGGAGATCGACCCCACCGGCCACATCGGCTTCAACATCGACCTCGGCTCGTCGAACGCTCCGCCCTCCGCGAGTTACGACGGCGCGATCCACCGCGCGGGAACGTGGAGCTCGGTCGGCGCGCCGTGGAACGCGACGCTCACCGACCCGGAAGGCCGCGCCTCGATCATGGTCGCGAGCAGCACGAACTCGGTCGAGGGCGCCTTCGCCTCGCCGCTGCTCGACGGTGACGACGAGAAGCTCTACGAAGACGGCCAGTCGATCGGCGGACCGGGTAGCAGCGTGACGTGGACGTTCTCGAACCTCGTCCCGGGCTCGTACCGCGTCACGACCTACGCGTGGAATCCGAACGACTCGGGCGCGAGCGTCTCGATCGACGTCGCGGGCTCGGCGCAGGGCGCGGTCGCGTGCGGCGGCACGTGGCTCGGCCAGCCGATCCCGGGCACGTCGCACGTCGTGCACGACGTGCAGCTCGCGGGCACCACGATGACTTTGACCGCGACTACGCTCTCCGGCACGGGCTTCCTCGACGGCTTCCAGCTCGTGCGTCTCCCCGACACGAGCACGTTCACGAGCTTCTGCGCCGGGGACGGCTCGGGGACGCCCTGTCCGTGCGCGAACAACGGCCTCGACGGACACGGCTGCGCGAACTCGTCCTTCGCGAGCGGTGCGTTGCTCGACGGCACCGGCATCGCGAGTGTCTCGGCCGACACCGTCCAGCTCCAGGCGTCGAGCATGACGGGCGCCACGTGCGTGTTCTTCCAGGGCACGAGCGACATGGCTCCGGTCGTCGTCGGGGACGGCCTTGGCTGCGTCACGGGTTCGGTGATCCGACTGGGCACGAAGAGCGTCGTCGCCGGGACGAGCGCCTTCCCGCAAGGCGGCGATCCCCTCGTCAGCGTGCGCGGCCAGATCCCGCCCTCCGGCGCGACGCGCTACTACCAGTGCTTCTACCGCAACGCCGCGGCCGGCTTCTGTCCGCCGGGGACGAGCAACCGCACCAACGGGCTCGTGATCACCTGGGCGCCGTAGGCACCCCGAGGGAAACGAGGGAGCGGGGCCGGTCGCGTCGTTCGCGGCCGGCCCCGCGTTTTTCTGGGTCGAAAGGCCCCCGGCGAGCGGCCCGCTCCATGCTCGCGGGCCCGCGATCCGATACCTTCCGGCCCGTGCGCATCCTCTTCCTCTCCCAGCGCGTCCCCTACCCGCCCAACCGCGGCGACAAGATCACGACCTGGAGGCTCATCGAGCGCATGAAGCGCGAGCACGAGGTCGTCTCCGTCGCGTTCGCTCACGACGAGAAGGACCTGCAAGCCGCGCGCGAGCTCACCGCGATGGGCGTCGCGTGCCACGCGTTCCCCTACCACGACCGCGCGGCGAAGCTCCGCTCGCTCCCGCTGCTCGCGACATCGAAGCCGCTGACGCTCGGCGTCTACGGCTCCAAGCAGCTCCAAGCGGCCGTCGACCACCTGATCGCGTCGTGCGACATGGCGTACGCCTACTCGTCGTCGATGGGCGCGTTCCTCGAGAAGCACGCGGGCGTCCCGCGCGTCATGCACTTCGGCGAGCTCGACTCGGACAAGTGGCGCCAGTACTCGGAACGCACGTCGTTCCCGATGAGCTGGGTCTACCGCCGCGAGTGGAAGACGCTCTTCCGCTTCGAGGAGCGCGTCGCCCGCGCCTTCACGCAAAACGTCTTCTGCACGCCGCTCGAGGAGCGCATCTTCCAGGAGCGCATCCCCGGCGCGCCGTCGCTCGTCCTGCGCAACGGCGTCGACCTCGAGTACTTCCGGCCCAGCCCGAAGCCGCCCGAGCCCGGCCACATCGCCTTCACCGGCGTGATGAACTACTACCCGAACGTCGACGGGTGCGTGTGGTTCGCGAAGGAGATCCTCCCGCTCGTCCGCCGCTCCGTCCCCGGCGCTCGCTTCACGATCGTCGGGGCGCATCCCGCGCCCGAGGTCCAGGCGCTCGCCTCGATCGACGGCGTCACGGTCACGGGCTTCGTCGACGACACGCGCACGTGGCTCCACAAGGCCCAGGTCTCCGTCGCGCCGCTGCGCATCGCGCGCGGCATCCAGAACAAGGTGCTCGAAGCGATGGCGCTCGGCCTCCCCGTCGTCGGAACGACGCCGGCGACGCAGGGCGTCGAGGGCGTCGCGGAGCGCGACTTCCTGGTCCGTGAGGACGCCGAGGGCTTCGCGCGAGCGGTGATCGAGCTGCTGCAGGACCCCACGCGCGCCGCCGAACTCGGACGGCGCGGACGGCGCTTCGTCGAGGAGCAGTACGACTGGGAGGTCGTGTTCCGGCCGCTCGACGGGTTGCTCCAGTCGTGCGAGCGCCGACCCGCGCTGGCGCGTCGGTAGACGTCGGCGCTCCTTGCTGCGGGCTCTGGGCCGGGAACCCCGCTGGCGCGTCGGTCGCCGGCCGCGCTCCTCTTGCGGGCTCGGGCCGGGGCCCTCGCGCTGGCGCGTTGGTCGTCGTCCGGGCTCCAACTGCCGACTTGGGCCGGGGATCCCGGCGCGGGGACGAGGTCGGCGGGCAGGCCCTGGCCGGGCGGGACGATCCAGCGGATGAACAGCCGGGTGTCGCGCTCTTCGACACGGCCCCGGCGGGGCGACGGGTCCGCAGCGTTTGCGGTCGTTCGGGTGGGCTCGGACCGCTTCGAGGCCTCCGATTCCCCGCTTCCGAGCTCGCGGATTCCGGTCTCGGACCGGAAGGGTTGAGAAAAAGGACAACCGTGCGCCGCGCGGGACGTCGTGTCGGCGTGCAGCCCAGCGGTGCTCCCTCCCAGGACGCGACGAGGCCGGCCGCGGAGCGCTCCGGGGCTGCGCCGCCGAGTCACCGCGCTCAACCACGGATTGGGGCTTGGGCGCTGCTAGTACGCGATCTGTGGTGGTGGACCGCGCTCCTGGCTGCGGGGTGCTTGCTGCACGCCTGGCCGCCCGCGGAAGGCGAGCCCGAGCTGCTGCGCTGGTCCAGGACCGCCGCGGATCACCCGCTTCGCACGCTCGCCGCGCTCGGACTGCTGCGCGTCGCGGTGCGTCGGCGGAGCCCCACGGCCTAGGAAGAACCCTAACAAGCGAGTATCGTGAGGTGCTCCGCCCCCCAGGCGGGAGACCCGAGGAGAGCATGACCGAGCCTTCGTTGACCCCGCCCAAGCCCGCTCTTCCGCCCGTCCTGGAGAGCCCCGTGTTCCAAGGCCCGGTCAAGACCGAGCGCTTCGGACTCGTCCTCGGCATCGATCTCGGTTGCCCGGACTCCGGCATGGTCGTCAGTCGCGACGTCCGCATGCCGCGCGCGTCCTACGTGATCACGACGGCGGCCCGGCACGTCATCCGCCTCTCGAAGAGCGGTGAGAAGATCGACGGGATCCTGGTCTGGGGTTCGGAGTCGGACCCGACGATGCACCCCGAGTTCAGGGAAATCACCGGGAACTTGAGGGACCTGCGCAACAAGTGGTTCTCGAAGGCCAAGCTCCACGTCGTGACGGAGGCGCCGCGCATCGAGGTCCCCGAAGTGCGCCACGCGCTCGGCATCTACGACCAGGCCGTCGTGCGCTTCGACTGGGGCACGGCGAAGACCTATGCCGCCCTCACCGAGAAGAAGAGCGCGGACTACGCCAACCTCTGCGCGCACCTCGGTCACCTGGAGAACCTGACCTTCCAGGTGCGCTTCGTCCGCGGCGACGTCGCCACGTCGAGCGAGGCCGAGGTGAAGGCCTGGGTGAAGAAGGTGAGCGAGCTCAAGCCGCGCGCGATCCACGTCCTCAACCCCGAGCTCAAGGGCAAGAAGACGAAGCCGCTCGCGAAGTCGCGGCTCAACGAGATCGTCGAGGAGATCACCGAGAAGACCGGGCTCACGCCGCAGGTCTTCACGGGCGACACCGTCCTGAGCTGAGCGCGCTCTCCGCGATGGAGACGAGCCGGGCCCCACGGGAGTCGGCTCCCCCGCACCGCGACGGCAGGCGAACGCGGTAGGACGTCACGGTCGACCTTCCCCGGCGGTACCACGACGTGCGGCCGAGAGCTCCCGGCGCTTTGGGCACGCGCTCGGGCCTGAGCTCCGGCGCTTCGGCAACGCGCTCGGGCCTGACCTCCATCGCTTCGGCCGCGCGGTCGGGCCTGGGCTCCGGCGCTTCGGCGTCGCGCGCCTCTCCCCCCGTGGTCCGGGACCGCTTCCGCGCGGTTCGCGCCCGTCTCCCAAGAGGCGCGGCGGCCTTCGCCCCCTCGCCTTCTGGCGCTACGCTCCGCGCTGCATGAACCTGGTCGAGCTCCGCGGCGTGACCCATCGCTTCGGCGAGCGCACGGCGCTCGCCGGCCTCGACCTCGACATCCGCCGCGGCGAGGTGCTCGGCCTGCTCGGCCCCAACGGCGCGGGCAAGACCACGACGCTGCGCATCCTGTGCGGCCTGCTCGCACCGACCGAGGGCTCGATCGTCATCGACGGCCTCGACGTGCGCGCGCAGCCGGTCGAGGCGCGCCGGCGCTTCGCGTTCGTACCCGATGGGGCGCCGCTCTACGCGAACCTGAGCCCGCGCCAGCACATGGCGCTCGTCGGCCGGCTCCACGGCGTTCCGGAGGAGCGCATCGCGAGCGAAGGACGGCGCCTGCTCGACGCCCTCGAGCTCGGCGCGCGCACCGACGATCCCGTCGGCACGTTTTCGCGCGGCATGCGGCAGAAGACGGCGCTCGCATGCGCGCTGCTGCCGCGACCGCCGCTCCTGATCCTCGACGAGCCGCTGAACGGCCTCGACGCGCCGACGACCGCCGTCTTCAAGGACGTCCTGCGCACGTGGGCCGACCGCGGCGGGTCCGTCCTCTACACGTCGCACTTGCTCGACGTCGCGGAGCGCGTCTGCGACCGCCTCGCGGTGCTCGAAGGCGGACGCCTCGTCGCGTCGGGCACGCTGCCCGAGCTGCGCACGCAGGCGGGCCGCGACGGAACGCTGGAGCAGGTCTTCGGCGTCCTCACGCACAGCGCGGACCCGCACGAGCAGGCGCTGCGCCTCCTCGGCTGATTCCCGATCTCCCCGATGTCCCTCCACCCGATCGATCTCCGCCGCACGCCGACCCACGCGGGCGGGCTCGTCCACCGCACGCACGACGGCGCGCGCGAGTACCTCGTCGTCACGTCGAGCAAGAACCCCGCGCACTGGGTGCTGCCGAAGGGCCACCTCGACCCGGGCGAGACGGCGGAAGAGACCGCCGTGCGCGAAGTCGAGGAGGAGAGCGGCGTGCGCGCGACGCTCGAGGCGCCGCTGGGCGAGACCGAGCTCGCGCTCCCGCACGAGCGCCAGCGCATCCGCTGGTACGTGATGCTGCGCGTCGACGAGCGCCCGGCGAGCGAAGGTCGCCAGGTCGCGTGGCTGCGTGCGAGCGCCGCGATCGCACGCTTGAGCTTCGAGGACGCGCGCGAGCTCGTCCGCGCGTCCGAGGCGCGGTTCGCGCACAAGGAGCGCGAGGTATGAGGCGCCGCGGCCCGCGATTCGAGGTCGACTCGCGGGTCAGCCGCGTCCTCGTCGTGCTCGCGGTCGTCGCGAGCCTCGCGCAGCCGCGCGCGGCTCACGCGCACGGCGTGGAACAGCTCGCCTCCGTCGCGCACGGCGCGCAGGAGGACGCGGAGCTCGCGATCGGAAGGCCCGGCGAAGCACGCGACACGCCGCGACCGAAGCCCGCCGACGACGCTCCCGCGACGGCGCCTCCCGCGCAGGACTCGCGCCCGAAGGACGACAGCCGCGCCGAGCCCGACGGTCCCTTCGTGCGTCGCACGGCGGACGGACGTTGGAAGGTGACGCGGCTCGTCCCGGGCGACGCCGGGCCTGGTGTCGTCTTCGAGGTCCTCCCGCGCGAGCGCGACACGCTCGAGCTCGTCCTCGCCGGGCGTCCGTACACGCTCCACCTGCGCGGCGACGAGGTCGCGCCGCCCGTCGAGCACGCGCAGCCCGAGACGCTCCTCGTGCTCTCCGACATCGAAGGCAACCTCGACGCCTTCGTCGCGCTCCTGCGCGCCGCGAACGCGATCGACGAGCACCTCGACTGGTCGTTCGGGAAAGGCCACGTCGTACTCGCCGGCGACTTCGTCGACCGCGGGCTGAAGGTCACCGAGTGCTTGTGGCTCGCATACGAGCTCGAAGGCCGCGCGCGCAAGGCGGGCGGTGGCGTGCACTTCATCCTGGGCAACCACGAGGTGATGAACCTCACGGGCGACCTGCGCTACGTGCGCCGCAAGTACGTCGAGGCCGCGGCGTTGATGGGCGAGACCGTGGACGCGCTCTACGCGCGCGACACGGTGCTCGGGCGCTGGCTCCGGACGCGCAACGCGATCGAGCGCATCGGCGATTCGGTCTACGTGCACGGCGGGATCAGCCCCGCGGTCGCGGCGACGAAGCCGACGGTGAAGGGGCTCGCGGACGCGCTGCGCGACGCGCTGCTCGCGGAGACGTGGACCAAGCCCAAGGAGGGCCTGCTCGCCGCGGCGGCGGGCAAGGACGGGCTCACCTGGTACCGCAACTACGTGCAGGAGCCGGTCGTGAGCGAAAGCGAGGTGGACGGCGTGCTCGCGGCGTTCGGAGTGAAGCGCGTCGTCGTCGGGCACACGATCGTGCCGCGCGTCGGGTTGGCGCTCGGAGGGCGTGTGCTGACGGTCGACGTGCACCACGCGGGCGGGAACAGCCAGGCGGCGCTGCTCGAGAAGGGGGCGTGGGTGCGGTTGTTCCCCGACGGGAGGCGCGAAGGGTTGTAGGCGCGCTCCCGACCGTCGCGATCACCCCTGCCGCGCCCCACCCGGATTCAGCACCGCCATCGGCCTCATCTGGTCGTCGACGGCGACCATCGTCACGTCCGCCTCGGTGACGTGGACGTGCTCTCCCGCGCCGAACCTGCGCTGCGCCCACACGGACACGTGCACCGTGATCGACGTGCGCCCGACGCGCGTCGTCTCGGTGAAGAACGACACCGCGTCGCCGACGAACACGGGTTGCTTGAAGATCACCTTGTCCATCGCGACCGTCACGATGCGCGCCGGATGGCTCCGATGCGCCTCGATCGCCGCCGCCAAGTCGATCTGCGACAGGATCACGCCCCCGAAGATCGTCCCGACCGCGTTCGTGTCGCGCGGCATCATCACCTGCCGGATCGACGGCATCTTGTCCGCGGGGTACGCGACCTCCCCGGTCGCCGGACTCGCGGGACTCACAGGAGCAGCAGGAGCGCCCTGGGGCGTGCGCGGAGCGTTCGGTCGTTCGTTCGTCATGTCGTCCTCGTGCGCCTCGCGCGCTTCGTTTCGTCGTCGTGCAGGGATCTCGTCGCGCGTCGCGAGCTCCGCGGCGCGCCGTGGGTTCGAATTCGGGCGCGCGTCACGTCGCGCGGGGCGCGAGCTGGCGCTCCGCCCACCGTTGGATGCGCGCGGTGACCTCGAGGGTCTGCCCCTCGAAGAAATGCCCGACGCCGGGGATCTCGTCGAGCTCGAGCCGCGGGTTCACGTCCGGGTAGCGCTCGCGGAGCTGCGCCAGGTTCCCGAACTCGTCGTTGCCGGCCATGAGCACGATCCCGGGCTGCTTCAGCTCGCGCAGGAACCAGCAGTCGAAGCGCAGGACCGGCATCGCGACGAGCACGACCTTCGCGATGCGCTCGTCCTTCACCGCGCGCTCCGCCGACGTGCGCGCGCCGAACGAGAAGCCGCCGGCCCACAGCGGGAGCCCGGGGAACTCCGCGAGCATCCAGTCGATCGCCGCGCCGAGGTCGTCGACCTCGCCGCCTTGGCCGTGGTGAACGCCTTCGCTCTTCTCGACGCCGCGGAAGTTGAAGCGCAGCACGGCGAGCCCCGCCTGCTGCAGCCCGCGCGCGGCGCGGAAGAGCGCGTTCGTCTTCATCGTTCCGCCGAAGAGCGGGTGCGGATGACACATCACCGCGAGCGCGCGCGGCGCCGCCTTGTCGGCGGGCATCCACAGCGCGGCCTCGAGGCGGCCCGCCGGACCGTTCAGGAAGAGCTCCATGAAGCCGCGTACTGTAAAGGAGCGCGCGCCCGCGGACGAGCCGTGTCCTCGCGTCCGCGGCGCGCTATCCTCCGCGCGCCGCCCCGATGACCCCGTCGAGCACCACCCTCGAGCGCACGCGCGCCGTCTTCCGCGCCGGGCTCCAGGCGACGTGGGCGCGCGGCGCGTGGCCGGTCGGACCGCTCGTGCTGCACGGCTCGCTCGCGGCGCTCCTGTGCGGGCTCGTGCGCGATGCACTGCCGCCGTACGCCTACGCGATGCTGGCACTCGCGCTCGCCGGCGCGACGCTCGCGCTACCGCTGCTCGGCGAGTTCGGCTGGCTCCTGCGCGCCGACCCGGCGGCGGAGTGGATCGAAGCGCAGCCCGTGCGGCGCTCCGAGCTGCGCGTCGCGCGCATCGGTGTCGTGTTGACGCTCGTCGCGGCGTTGTCGCTCGGCACGCTCGTCCCGGCGGCGCTCGTCGCGCCGGACGCGATGGGGATCGCCGCGCGGCTCGCGCTCGTCGGCGCGGGGCTCGCGCAGGCGCTCGTCGTCGTGGCGCTGCTGCTCGGCGTGCAGTCACTGCTCGGCGCGCGCGTCGAGGCGCTGCTCGTGCTGCTCCAGACGGTGCTCGTCGTCGGCGTCGTGACGGGGCTCGTGCTCGTCCCGCGCGTCGTGCCGCTCGCGCGCGGGTGGAGCGGGCCCGACGCGCTCCCGGACGCCGTGCTCGCGGCGCCGTGCGCGTGGTTCGCGCTCGTCGCGCTGCCCCAGAGCGCGCCGCTCGCGCTCCACGCGAGCGCTTGGGGCGCGCTCGTCGTCGGCGCGCTCGTGCTCGTGGTCGCGCCGCTGCCGCCCGCGTCGGTCGCGCGCAGCTCGCGCTCGTGGACCGCGCTCCTGCTGGCGCCCGCGCGCGCGCTCGCGACGCGCTTCTGGGTGCGTCCGCGCGAGCGCGGGAGCTTCGACCTCGTGTGGGACGCGCTGCCGCTCGAGCGCGAGTTCGTGCTGCGCACGTACCCGATGTTCGGGATCCCGCTCGCATTCCTGATCGCGGGTGCGTCGGACGAGCACGGGCCCGAGCGCCAGGCGCTGCTGTCGCTCCTGCTCTTCACACCGCCGATCTACCTGCCCGTGCTGCTCGCGCATCTGCCCGCGACGCAGAGCCCGGACGCGCGCTGGATCCTCGACACGGCGCCCGTGACGAAGGCGGAGATCGACGGCGGCACGCTCAAGGCGGTTGCGCTGCGCTTCCTGCTGCCGCTCTACGCACTGCTCTTCGCGCTCGCGTGCGTGTACGCGGGGCCGCTCTTCGCCGTGCGCCTAGCGCTGCCCGCGGCGCTCGTCGGTTTGATCGTTCTGCGGCAGGTGTTCCCGATGTTCACGCGCGAGCCGCCCCTCTCGATCTCCGCGCAGGACGTGACGATGCCGATGGACTGGACGGGACCGTTCCTCGGCGTCGCGATGGCGCTGGTCGTCGTCGCGGTCGTCGCCTGGAGCGCCATCACCACGATCTGGATCAGCCTCGGCACGTGCTGCATTCTGCTCGCGATCGATCGTTTCCTCGAACGCCGCCGATACTCCGTGATGGAGCCGCTCACGTGAACCCGATCCTGTTGCTCGTCGTCGCCGTCCTCCACTCGACTCCCCACGCGTCGCGCGCGATCACCTGGGCATCGTTTGCAGCGCCGTCCGTCGTCGCCACGGAGCCCAGCGGACCTGCGAGGGTGAGCGCGCGCGACGCGGGCTCCTCGCCCACGAACGTCGCCGCGATCGACAGAGCCGCGATCGAGGGCCAGCCCGCGATCGAGCTCGTCGAGACCGCGCCGATCGAGACGACGCTCGACCACGCCGACATCCCGAACGCCGCCGACGTGTGGCTCGAGATGATCGGCGGCGCGCAGCGCTCGATCGACCTCGCCGAGTTCTACGTCTGCGACGAAGCGCCCTCGAAGCTCACGCCGGTCGTCGACGCGCTCGTCGCCGCGGCCGCGCGCGGCGTGAAGGTGCGTTTCGTGATCGAGGAGAAGTTCTACGCGACGTATCCCGAGCTCCCCGACCGCTTCGCGAAGCTCGCGAACGTCGAACTGCGCCGCTACAAGGCCGACAAGGGCATCCTGCACGCGAAGTACTTCGTCGTCGACGGGCGCGAGGCGTACCTCGGCAGCCAGAACTTCGACTATCGCTCGCTCGAGCACATCCTGGAGCTCGGCGTGCGCGTGCGCGAGCCGCGCATCGCGGCCGAGTACGAGCGCGCGTTCCTCCTGACGTGGCGCGCGGCGGGCGGCGTGATCGCAGAGGACGAGCTCCGCCCGCGCGGCGCGTTTCCCGTGACGATCGAGCTCGGCGGCGCGTCCGCGCAAGTCGACGCGCTCTCGTCGCCGCCGGAAGCGTCGGGCACGGGCGAGGGATGGGAGCTTCCGCGCCTCGTCGCATTGATCGACGACGCGAAGGCGAGCGTGCGCGTGCAGCTCCTCACGTACAAGATGACGACGCGCGACAAGAGCTACTGGCCCGAGCTCGAGAACGCGCTCCGTCGCGCGGCCGTGCGCGGCGTGAAGGTGCAGCTCCTGCTCGCGGATTGGTGCAAACGCAGGGGCACGATCGAGCCGCTGCAGGCGCTCGAGCCGCTCGAGAACGTCGAGGTGAAGCTCGTCACGATCCCGCAGTGGAGCGGCGGCTTCATCCCGTTCGCGCGCGTCGTCCACGCGAAGTACATGGTCGTCGACGGCGCGAAGGCGTGGCTCGGGACGAGCAACTGGGAGCGCGACTACTTCTACGAGAGCCGCAACGTGGGCCTGATCGTCGCGAGCGGACCGTTCGCGGCGCGCCTCGAGCGCTTCTTCGCCGACGGCTGGGGCTCGAGCTACGCCACGGCGGTCGACCCGTGCGCGAAGTACGAGGCGCCGCGGATCGACAAGTAGGACCGGCCGAGCGCGGCCGGGAGCGGGCGACGAGCTCGAACGAGCGTGCGATGAGTTCGATCGCGCGTGGGACGAGCTCGAAGGCCCGCGATGCCGCCGCGCGCCTGCGCCTTCGCCCGCCTACCTCTTCGCCCGCCTACCTCTTCGCGAGAACGACCGCTTCGGCGACGACGGTCCAGTCGGCGTGCGCGCGCCCCTCGGCGATCGAGCGGTCCATGAGCGCCGCGAACGCGGGCAGCATCGACAAGGCGACGCCCGCGCCGTCGGCCTCCGCCTGCATCAGGCGCGCGTCCTTGCGCGCCATCGCGAGCTCCCACGACGGACGGTCGTAGTCGGCGTCGAGGATGCGCTTCAACCGCGCCGGCAGCGTCGCGCCCGGGTTGAAGTGCTCGAACAGCGTGGCGACGCCCGCGGGCTCGACGCCCATCGCCTTCGCGAGCGCGAGCACGTCCGTGAAGCCGGCGGTCAGCGACAGCAAGAAGAGGTTCCCGAGCAGCTTGTACGCCGCGGCGGCGTCGACGCGCGGGCCGAGGTCCACGAGCTTGCCCGTCATCGGCGCGAGGATCGGCGTCACGCGCGCGACGACCGCGCGATCGCCGGAGAGCAGCAGGACGCCCGTCGAGTCCGCGGCGTTCTGCGGCCCCATGAAGACCGGCGCGTGCTGGTAGACCACGCCGCGCTCGCGCCACTTCGCCGTGCGCTCGCGCGCGCCGGCCGTGGACGTCGTCGTGTGGTCGAGGACGAGGGCACCCGGCGCGAACCCCGGCGCGGCGGCGGCGAGCACGGCATCGACCGCGGCGTCGTCCGAGAGCACGACGTGCGTGCGCTCGGCGCCGCGCACGGCCTCCGCCGGATCGGCCGCGAGCACGGCGCCCAGCTTCACGAGCGCGCGCGCCTTCTCGGGCGAGCGATTCCAGACGCGCACGGACGCCCCGCGTTTCAGGAGCGCGTGCGCGAAGCCGGAACCCAGGAGACCGGTGCCGAGGATCGTGATCATGCGCGTCAGGGTAGCCCCGCGCGGACGCGCGCCGAAGCGCGCCGTCGCCGCGGCGATCTCACTCGACCGGAGCGACGGAAGCCACCGCGCAGCGACGCGACGACCGCGTCACGAATGCGCGTCGAGGTACGCGCACATGTCCGCCGGCAGCGGGCTCACGACCTCGACGGTCTCCCCCGTCGCGGGCGAGCGAAACACGACGCGATGGTTGTGCAGCGCGTGGCGCGCCATCCCGAGCAGCGCGAGGTCGGCCGCGTCGAGCTCGCCGTCGAGGCTCTTCTCGAAGAGCGTCTCGTCGGGCCCGTAGATCTTGTCGCCGACCACGGGGAAGCCGATCGCCTCGAGGTGCACGCGGATCTGGTGCTGACGCCCCGTGAACGGCGACGCGGACACGAGCGTGCAGCCCGCGTGGCGCGACACGACGCGCCAATCCGTGCGCGACGGCCAACCGTCGGCCGCGACGGTGATCTTCAGGTCGACACGGCTCGCGCGCGACGGACCGATCGGCAGGTCGATCGTGCCGCCTTCCTTGTCGGGGCTGCCCCACACGATCGCGAGGTACTCCTTGTCGACCTTCCGCCGCTCGAACTGCTTCATCACGTCGGCGTGCGCCTCGGGATGCTTGCCGATGAGCACGATGCCGCTCGTCTCGCGGTCGAGGCGATGACAGAGCCGCGGCGCGCCGCCGCGCTCGAGCTCGAAGCCCTCTCCGTAGCGCGCGTGGACGCGCTGGATCAGCGTGTCCGTCATGTGCCGCCCCGACGGGTGCACGGGCACCTTCGGCGGCTTCTCGACGGCGAGGATGCCCTCGTCCTCGTACAGGATGACGAGCTCGTCCGAGCTCTTCGCGAGCATCGGCACGCGCAGCTCCTCGGGGATCACGACGACGACCTTCGAGCCGTGCTTGAGCTTGCGCCCCGGCCGCGTCTCGACGATGGAGACACCCTTCCCCTTCGGCGCGTCGGGCGTCGCCGCGTCGCCGAGCACGAAGCCGTCGTAGATCAGCTGCTGGATGGACGTGCGCGAGCGCCACGTGAGGTGCTGCACGAGGAACGCGTCGAGCCGCACGTTCACGTCCCGCGCCTTCATGCGCAGGTCGCTGCAGTCGACCTCGAGCTCGACCTGCGTCGGCGCCTGGGTCAGGTCGCGTTCCTTGGGGAAGAAGCGCATCGAGGGGTCATCATGCCAGAGGCGGCGGGGCGCGGAGCGGTCCGGTGAGATTCGGGGTCGAGGCGTGTGAGGGTGCGTGCTCGTCGCGTCCAGTTGGAGGAGCTCGTCGAGCCCCGTCGTGATCGCCCCGTCGCGATCGCACGGCGCGATCGCACGGCGCGCCGCGCAGGTCGGTCGGCGGTGCGCGCCGTCTGGAAACGAAAGAGCCCGGACGCGCCGGGCTCTCTTCGATCGGTGGTGCTCGCGCTCAGGAGCGCGGCGGACCCGTGCGGGCCGGGCGGCGGCGCGCGAGGTGCTTCGGGCGCACTGCGTTCGGGTCGTTCTTGCGCGTCGACTTCTGGATCGTGCGCAGGCGTTCACGGCGCTCGCGGCGGCGCTTGTCGGAACGCTTCTCGTGCCAGGTGTGAGCCTTGACCAGGCGGAAGATGCCGGAGTAGTTGCACTGGCGCTTGAAGCGGCGGAGCGCGGCTTCGAGCGACTCGTTCGAGCGGACCTGGACCTTGATCACACGTGGATTCCTTCGTCGTGGGCTGGTGTTCGGGTTTCGGTGCGAAGCTCTCGGCCGGCCAGAAGGGGTCCGGCACGAAAGTCGGGCCGAAGAGGCTACCGCCCGTATCGAGCCAGCGGAAGAGGTCGCTGGAATCGGACCCCGCGGGCTGCGATCCTCTGCGTCCGTGGAACGGGACGCGTCGAGGTCCGATCCGGCCGCCCCGGCGGGCCCGGGGAGCGTGCTCCAAGGCACGATCGACCGGGTCACGTACGCCGACCCGACGTCGCTGTACGCGGTCCTAAGGATCGTGCCTGAAAAAGGTTACGAGCCGCCGGCGGGGAGCGAGCTGTTCCACTCGACGCGCGTCTCGGCGGTCGGGAAGGCGGACGCGCCGGTCGCGGGGCTGCGGGTGCGGCTCGCCGGGAAGTGGGGTCGCAACCCGACCCACGGGACGCAGTTCGAGTTCGAGGTGCTCGAGATCCTCCCCCCCAACGACCGCCTCGGCGTCGTGAAGTACCTGTCGTCGGAGCGCTTCCATGGCATCGGGGAGAAGCTCGCCGAGCGCATCGTGCAGAAGCTCGGGCCGAACGCGCTCGAGGAGATCCTGGCGCATCCGGAGAAGCTCGTCGGCATCCGCGGGCTGCGCGCGGACGTGCGCGAAGAGCTCGTGCGCACCGCACTCGCCGAGCACGGCACCGCGAAGGCGAGCGCCTTCCTGCGCGGGCTCGGACTCGGCCCCGTGCAGACGGCGGCGGTCGTGAAGAAGCTCGGGCCCGACTGCGAGGAGCGGCTGCGCCTCGATCCGTACCTGATCGCGGCGCACGTCAGCGGCTTCGGGTTCGCGAGCGCCGATCGACTGGCGGGCTCGCTCGGCATCGCGGCGGACGATCCGCGGCGTCTTCGCGCGGCGCTCGCGCACGCGCTCGGTCGTTCGGGCGAGGAAGGACACACCCTGTTGCCGCGCGCGCGGCTCTTCGCGGCGGCGCGCGAGCTCCTGGGCGGCGTGATCGCGGACGCGCAGCTCGTCGAGCCGCTGAAAGCGCTGGAGCAGGACCGCGAGGTCGTCGTCGAGCGCTTCAACACCGGCGAGGAACGCGTCTACGCGCCGGGCCTCGCGCACTGCGAGAACGAGCTCGCGAAGAACCTCGCGCACCTCGTGCGCTGCGCGCCGGTGAAGCCGCTCGCGGACGCGCGCGCGCTGGCGGCGGCGGAGAAGCGCTTGGGCGTCGAGCTCCACCCGCTGCAGCGCGAGGCGGTGCTCGGCCTCCTCGCGACGCCGGTCGGGTTGCTGACGGGCGGCCCGGGCGTCGGCAAGACGACGATCGTGCGCTTGCTCGTGCGGCTCGCGCAGGGGTCCGAGGCGAAGGTGCTGCTCGCGTCGCCGACGGGACGCGCGGCGAAGCGCCTGGCGGAAGCGACGGGCAGCGAGGCGCAGACGGTGCACCGCTTGCTCGGCTACGACCCGCAGGAGCAGGGGTTCCTCCACAACGCGGACAACCCGCTCGAGGCCGACCTCGTCGTCGTCGACGAGGTGTCGATGATCGACGTGACGCTCGCGCACCACTTGTTGAAGGCGATCCAGCCGCCGACGCGGCTCGTGTTCGTCGGCGACCCCGATCAGCTGCCGTCGGTCGGGCCGGGGAACGTGCTGCGGGACCTGATCGATTCGAACGCGCTCCCGGTGCACCGGCTGACGCAGATCTACCGCCAGGCCGAGGGCAGCCGCATCGTGGTGAACGCGCACCGGATCCTGGGCGGTGAGAAGCCGCTCCTGCCCGAGAAGGGCGACCGGGCGAGCGACTTCTACTTCTTCCGCGAGGACGACGCCGCGCGCGCGGCGGAGCGCCTCGTCGAAGTCGTGACGAAGCGCATCCCGCAGACGTTCGACCTGTCGTGGGTCGAGGACGTGCAGGTGATCGCGCCGATGTACCGCGGGGAGTGCGGCGTGGACGCGCTGAACGAGAAGCTGCGGGCGGCGCTCGGGAACGAGCTGCAAGGCGGCCGCGAGATCAAACAAGGCGCGCGGACGTGGCGCACCGGCGATCGGGTGATCCACACGCGAAACAACTACGAGAAGGAGGTCTTCAACGGCGACATGGGCCGGATCGCGCGCGTCAGCGAGGGCGCGGAGCCGACGGTCGTGGTGAAGTTCCCCGAGCGCGAGGTCACGTACGCGCTGACGGAGCTGGGCGAGCTCGCGCCGGCGTTCGCGATCACGGTGCATCGGTCGCAGGGTGGGGAGTTCCCGGCGGTGGTGATTCCGTTGGTGACGCAGCATGCGGTGATGCTGCAGCGCAATCTGCTCTACACGGCGGTGACGCGCGCGCGGAAGCTCGTCGTTCTCGTCGGCTCGCCCCGCGCGCTCGAGATGGCGATCGCGAACGCGGACCAGGGGAAGCGGGAGAGCGCGTTGGCGGAGAAGCTCAGGAACGCGCTCGTGCCGAAGGGCTGAACGCGCGGCGCTCTCGGCGCTTTCCGCGCGGCTCAAGGGCGCTGCGAGCGCCCCTCGCCCCACTCCCGCCGGTTAAAAACCGAGACCCGCGCGCGCGGTCGCGGCGGGTCTCAGTCCTTGCGTCACGAATTCCACTCGCACGTGACGGGCTCAACCACGAGGCCCACCGCGTGCACCGCGCCTTGTTCGCTGCGGCTGCGTGTCGTTCTACGCGGACCTCGCGCGGGCGACAAGCGCTTTTTCGGCCGTTTCGCGGCCTTTTTTTCGGGCGCGCACGACGTCGCGCGCTCCGCCGCCTCACCCGCTCTTCGCCTCGCCCTCGCCGCTCTTCTTCGGCGCGAAGTACCTCCGCCCCGCGAGCGACGGCGGCAGGCACACCATCTCGTCCTTCGCCTTCGGGTCGTCGTGCGCGTACCGATACCCCGCGCCGTACCCCGCCTCCTTCATCAACCGCGTCGCCGCGTTGCGCAGGTGCAGCGGCACCGGATCGGCCGACGTGCGCTCCACGTCCTCCTCCGCCGCCCCCAGCGCCACGTACAGCGCGTTGCTCTTCTTCGCGCGGGCGAGGTAGACCGCCGCCTGCGCCAGGTGCACCTTCCCCTCGGGGTACCCCAGGCGCTCGAACGCCTCGGTCGCGTCGAGCGCGATCCGCAGCGCGAAAGGGTCCGCGAGCCCGATGTCCTCGCTCGCCATCCGCACGAGCCGCCGCGCCAGGTACAGCCCGTCCTCCCCCGCCGCCATCATCCGCGCCAGCCAGTACAGCGTCGCGTCCGCGTCCGAGTTCCGGACGCTCTTGTGCAGCGCCGAGATCAGGTCGTAGTGCTGGTCGCCCGACTTGTCGTAGAGGAGCACTTTGCGCTGGAGCGCGCGCTCCAGCACCGCCCCGTCGATCTCCGCGCCGTCGGGGAGCAGCCCCGCCGCCGTCTCGAGCAAGGTCAGCGACCGCCGCGCGTCGCCGTCGCACGCGTGCGCGATGCGCTCCAGCGTCGCGTCCGACGCGGTCACGCGCCCGCGCAGACCGCGCTCCTTGTCGTCGAGCGCCCGCCGCAGGATCCGCGCGAGCTCCGCCGGCGCGAGCGGCTGCAGGATCACCGTTCTCACGCGCGAAAGGAGCGCCCCGTTGACCTCGAAGCTCGGGTTCTCCGTCGTCGCGCCGATCAGCAGATGTCACCGTGCGCTCGACGAAGGGCAGGAAGGCGTCCTGCTGCGACTTGTTGAAGCGGTGGATCTCGTCGACGAACAGGAGCGTCCCGGTGCCCGTGCGGCGTTTGAACGCCTCGGCCGACGCCATCACGTCGCGGATCTCCTTGATGCCCGACATGACCGCGCTGAACGGCACGAACCGCCGGCGGCTCTTCTGCGCGATCAACCGCGCGAGCGTCGTCTTCCCCGTGCCCGGCGGACCCCACAGGATCAGGCTCTGCGTGCCTTCGCCGCGCACCGCGGCCTCGAGCAGCCGCCCGGCGCCGACGACGTGCTCTTGGCCGACGAACTCCTCGATCGTGCGCGGCCGCATGCGCTCGGCGAGCGGCGCGCCGGGGTCGAGCCCGGCGGCGTCGGCGTCGTGCGCGGGCGGTTCGAAGAGCTCGTCCGTCATGACGCGCCTCCGATGCGCCCGGCCGCGTGCAGGAGCAGCGACGCCGCGACGGTGACGTTGAGCGACTCGACGCCGCGCTTCATCGGGATCGTGAGCCGCTCGAAGCGCGCCGCGGCCTCGGGGATACCGCCCGTCTCGCCGCTCACCCACAGCGCGATCGGACCCGTCCAGTCGAAGCGCTTCGGGTCCGCGCCGCCGCGCGTCGCCGCGCAGACCTGGCGCACGCCGCGCGCCGCGAGCGCCCGCGCGAGCTCCGCCGCGTCCGCGTTCGCGCCGACGGGCAGGCGGAGCAGGCTCCCCATCGACCCGCGCAACGCTTTTTCGTTCCACGGGCTCGCGCCGCCGCGCGCGACGAACAGCGCGTCGGCGCCGAAGGCCTCGGCGGAGCGCGCGAGCGCGCCCAAGTTGCCCGGATCGGCGACGCCCGCGGCGACGAGGAGGAGCGTCGACGTCGCGAGCTCGATCCGCGCGGCCTCGATTGCGGGCGGCACCGCGCACAGAGCGAGGATGCCGGGCGGCGTCTTCAAGCGGCTCGCGCGCGCCAAGAGGTCCGCGTCGACGAGGCGGAGCTCCATCCCGGCGCCCGGACGCGCCTTCCCTGCGCCGAGGTGCGCACGTTCGAGCTCCGCCGCGCGCTCGGGCCGCGCGTCGGAGACGAGCACGACCTCGAGCGCGAGCCCCGCGGCGAGCGCGTCGTCGACGAGCCGGTCGCCCTCGAGGACGAGCGTCCCGGGCTCCTTCCCCGCCAGCGCGGCGCCGACGCGTTTCAGGAGCGCGTTCTCGCGGGAGCGTATGGTCCTGTCCGAGTTCATGGGCGGCGTGTCATAGTATCGAGCACGATGCTCCGAAGGACCTCGCTCCCCGCATGACCGCCCTCGACAAGGGCCGCGTGATCCGCACCGACGCGAAGGTGTGCCACGTCGACGTCGAGGGCGAGGTCGTGCTCGCCGCGCCGCGCGGCATCCTGTTCGATCCCCAGAACCAACAGAAGAACCCGGTCGCGGTCGGCGACTGGGTCGAGCTCGAACGCACGGGCAACCCCGTCGCCCTCGAGCGCGTGCTGCCGCGCAAGAACTGGCTGTCGCGCACCGCGTCGTCGCACGATCCGCGCGAGCAGGTGCTCGCCGCGAACGTCGACCAGCTCTTCGTCATCGCGTCGGTGAACAAGCCTGGGTTCTCGTCCAATCGGACGGATCGCATCCTCGCGGCGTGCGAGTGGGGTCACATCCCGGCGCGGCTCGTCCTGAATAAGGTGGACCTCGCGACGGAGGTCGAGCTCGAGAACCTGCGCGCGACGTATGAGTCGATCCCGATCGACGTGATCGAGACGTGCGCGACGCAGGGGCCCGACGGGCCGGGCATGCGCACGCTGCGCGACTTGGTCCACGACAAGGTGTCGGTCTTCTACGGCGCGTCGGGCGCGGGGAAGTCGACGTTGCTCAACGCGCTGCACCCGGAGCTGAAGCTCAAGGTCGGCAAGATCAGTCGCTACTGGGAGACGGGCAAGCACACGACGACGTTCTCGCGGCTGCTCGAGCTCGACAAGGGGACCTACGTCATCGACACGCCGGGGATCCGCGTGTTCCGACTGTTCGGCGTGCCGGCGGACAACGTGCGCGACTTGTTCCCGGACTTCAGGCCGTTCCAGGCGCGGTGTCGGTTCACCGGGTGCTCGCACGATCACGAGCCGGAGTGCGCGGTGTTCGACGCGGTGGAGTCGGGGGAGCTGTCGGCGACGCGGTATGCGACGTATGTCGAGTTGCTCGACGAGATTCGGAATGCGAAGCCGTCGGACGACGAGGACGCGCCGATCGAGGGGTGAGCCTAGCCCAGCCCTCCGCGCACGAGCGCGAGCTTGTCGAACCACAGAGCGGCCGACAAGCGCGCCCTCGCTCTACTGACATCCACAATTAAGAACGATGCACTCAGTGACCGGCGGATTCTGCAGCTGCACGGAACAATTGTTGACCTCGGCGCAGAATGTGGACTCTCCGGGTACGCCATCAAAGGCACAGTTGGCGAACAATTTGCCAAACCGAGCGTAGTTGGGGAGCCAGTTCGACCACCCACTGCCATTATTGTCAAATCGAATACACCAAGCTGTTCCATTGCCATTGAATTGAAATGAAAGCGACGCCGTGCACTGAGTGCATGTCGCACAATCCGTACCCGTGCCGGTTCCATCCGAAGATGCATATGCAAGCAGGAGATAAGATGTTCCCGGCGGCCCCGGAACGACCGGGTCGGTAACGTCTTTGGGGCAAGTCCGTGGACAGTCTTCCACGGACCATGCCGCTCCAGCAATGGTGACAAGAACGGCCGACACTGGAAGGAGGGAATACCCCAGAACGAGAGTTGCCATTGTCATGATTCTCACTTCTAGTCAGTTTCACCCAGGACGCCGAGCGCCTCCTGGACACGGCTCTCAATCCAGCCCTCTAGTTCGGGCGTGAACAGTGGTGGTTCGGGATGAGACGGCGAAGCCCTGCCCGCAGCTCGGGCGCCGGGCCCATATGACTCGTTGTAGGACTCCATTTTCCGAAGATAGACCATCAACTCATCGTACTCTGGAAAGAGCCCCTTGCTGAATTCATAGACTCGTCCATTGTAGGAATAGTAATTGACAGTTGTCAGGTCTTGCGGGACCCTGTCCCCTGGTTCAGGCGATCGCCACGTGCCCGCGGCATCCATGATATGTGCAATGCTCTGTGCGAGCACCATTGCCGCTGTGTGGGCTCTCTCTTTTGACGGATTGCGGAAGTCCGAAAGTGCGGAGCGCAGGACCCTCACCTTCATCCTTCGCATGTCCTCCGGCGACGGATCCGGTGGCAGCCATCCAGGGTAGGGGGGCTCGGTATCCGCCGGACTGGCTCCTGCCGGTGGCGCTTCGACCACGCTCCCGTCGAGAATCAACCTGCTGCCCGCTTGCTCCGATTTTGGTGTATCTGGCCTTGAATCAATCTCGCCACGACCCCGGGAGAACCGATCCCGGACGTTGTGTGGATCGGGCCCTGCTGCTTCGGAGTGCGCTATTGTTTGCGAGAGGCTCCCAGATCTAATCAAGATCAACACAAGGGAGGCAAGGAGGAGCACAGAGCCCCCCACCAGAACGACCCGAGAGAACCTGTTACTCATATTCCCACGGCCTCCTGAGTTGCAAGAATCGGGGTCGCCAGCAGCAGCCACTGAAGCGAGCGTCGCAACTCCACGCCTGCTGCGCCTCCCACATGTACGAAGCGGCTCCTACTCCGCGGAAACTCTACCGCCAATGAACCGCAAGGTCGGCGGCGGCGCTCTGCAGGAGTGTTCGTCACTCTTGTGAGGCTACCCCCACCGCCAGTGAAATCAAGCGCGATGCCACACCGGTTTCTCGGTGCGACGCGGATGGGTCTACCCTGAGGTACCGCCGGGTCACCGAAATCAACGCGACCTCTCGAGCTAGCCAAGAGCAGCTGGAGAATTCTCTGTCGTGCACAAAGGACGCCGACACGTTCGTTCAGCCGATCCAGCCGCGCACGCGGGCGAGCTTATAGACCCACGAGCACGCCGCGAACACCGTCACGCCGGCCGCCCAGGGCCACGTCGCGCGCCGCGACAGTTCGTCGCGCAGGTCGCCGTTGCGCAGGTGGACGAGCCAGGCCCAGGTCGCGAAGAGGGGCACGGAGACGGCGAGGGCGCAGCCGAAGGGTTGGTTCACGAAGGAGTCGAGGACGTGGCCGTGCGCGGCGAGCGCGAAGGAGGTCGTCACGCCGCAGCCGGGGCAGGGGATGTTCCAGAGCTCCATCGGCGCGCACGGCGGGAGGCCGAGCTTCTCGTGCGTGCCGAAGCCGCGCGGGTCGGCGTCGACCCAGAGGGCGAAGGCGCCGAGGACGCCGAGCGCGAGGTTCGAGCCGATGAAGAGCACGGTGTGCTCGATCGAGCGCCGCGCCAGGCGCTCGGAGGCTGCGTCGCTCGCTGGAACGCCCGGCACCTGGACGCTCACGCTCGCTCGCGGGATCGCGACGTCGGCGCGCGCGTTCGTTCCGCCGTCCTCTGCTCCGCGTGAGCGCGCGCTCGTCTCGTCCGTCACCCGAGCATTCTTCCACGGGCGGGGCTGGCACGAAAGCACCCATGGCCCCCGCACCCTCGCGAGGGTGCGCCGTCGGACGAGCCCTCGTCCCGGGGCCGATGTCCAAGGGACGCTTCGAGTCGCACCCGATGCAGTCGATGCGGCGCGCGCAGTTCGATGAGGGCGCACGCCGTCGAATCGCGATCACGCTCGCGCGCCGCGTCGCGGGCGCCGCTCGACCTGGAAACGAAGACGGCCCGGAGCGCGCTCCGAGCCGTCTGCGTTGGCGAGTGAGTCTGGATCAGTTGAAGTCGTACACGTACGACAGGCGCACCTTGTTCAGGATCGCGTACGGCAGCTTCGTCAGGAGCTTGAGGTCCGGGTCGCCGCGGTCGTTGAACCCGCGCACGACGGGGTTGCGCATGATGAAGAACCGGCGCGTCGAGCGGTCGTCCGCCTCGTACGAGCCCGGGCGCACTTCGCCGCCGAGCTCCATGTTCAGGGCGCCCGTGTAGAAGACGCGCACGCGGTGCATCGACTGGTTCTTCGCGAGCTCCTTCAGGTGGACGTCGCCGCCCGAGTCGAGGAACTCGTGGCCGAGGAGGATCTCCTCCACGTTCACGTGCAGGAGCGGCGTCGTGATGCGCTCGCAGCTGTTCAGGTCGACGAGCGTCGCGTCGCGGACCTTGATGAAGTACTTCCGATGCTCGTCCAGCACTTGGGACAAGCGCGTGTACTTGTTCTCGATGTTGCCCTTGATCAGGAACGAGTCCGTCAAGAGCAGATCCGAGACGATCGTCAGCATCGAGTTGCCTTGGGCCACGGCGTCGCTTCGTTCAGGAGTTGCGCGCGGACCGCCCCGGCCAGGTAGAAGGACCCGATCACGAGGACCCAGCGCTCGCTTCCGGCTTCTTGGAGAGCCCTGGCGAGAGCGTGCGCGGGATCTGGGGCCTTTTCCGCCGCGATCCCGAGAAGCGCAGCCTCTCGGACCAGGGTCTCTGCATCCACCAGTGGGCCGGAGGCCACGGTGGTACAGAGGACCCTATCGGCCAGAGGTGCGAGAGCCTTGAGGATGCCCTTCGCGTCCTTGTCCTTTCCGAGAGCGAGGACGCAGAAGGGCTTTCCGACGAGCTCCGGGTCGGCGCGCAGCTCCGCGAGCACGAGCTCGACACTCGAGGGCACGTGCGCAGCATCGATCACGACCCGGACGCCGCGGACGAGGAAGCGCTCGATCCGTCCGGGAAGCGCGGAACTCCGTACGAGCTCGTCGTCGAGCCGTGCGGGCGCGAGCTCCACCCCGTCCTTCCCGCGCACGCCGCGCCGGCCGAGCTCGCGCAGCACGAGCCGCGCGAGCGCCGCGTTGCGCTCGAGCACCGTCGGGTTCGGGCTCGTCCACTCGCAACTCGCGGGGCGCACGAGCGGGACGCCTTGCTCGTCCGCGATCGCGCGCAGGACGCCGTACGCGTCGTCGGCGGCGTTGTGGAGCTCGCGCGGCCCCGCGGCGGCGGCGCGGGCGCTCGAGAGCGGCTCCACGCCCGTGACCAGCGTCGCGCCGGGCTTCACGATGCCGCCTTTCTCGCGCGCGATGAGCGCCCGCGTGCCGCCGAGCACGTTGACGTGCTCCAGGTCGATGTTCGTGACGACCGCGATCTCCCCGCGCACGACGTTCGTCGAGTCGAGCCGGCCGCCGAGGCCGCACTCGACGACGGCCCACTCGACGCCGGCGCCGCGGAAGCAATGGAACGCTGCCGCAGTGAGCAAGTCGAACCACGTCGCCTCGCTGCCCGGCGTCCCCTCGCGCACCGCGGTCTCGCGCGCGTCGAGCGCGAGCTCGAGCGCGTGCGCGAGCTCCGCGTCGCCGACGTCGCGGCCGTCGATGCGCACGCGCTCCTGCACGCGCACGACGTGCGGCGACGTGTAGAGCCCCGTGCGAAGACCCGCCTTCGCGAGCGCCGCCGCCACGAGCGCGCTCGTCGTGCCCTTCCCTTTCGTGCCGGCGACGTGGACGGCCCGGAACGCGCGCTCGGGGTGCCCGAGGCGCGCGCAGACGTCCTCGATCGGCGCGAGCCCGCGCCGCATCGACGCGTCGCGGTCGCGCCGCTCCCAATTGATGAGCGCGTCGAGCCGCGCGAGCGCGCGGGCGAGGCGCGGGTCCTGGGCCGGTTCGTCGCTGCGGTCGTGGACGGGCATCGGGGCGAGAGCCTAGCCCGACTCGACGCCCGCGTGGAACGTCGCCGCGGCCTCGGACGAGCGGTCCCGAGCGGACGCCGCGGGGCTACGATGCCCGAAGAACTCCAGCGCACGGCCTTCGGCTGCCGATGTCGCATCGGCTGCTCCGGCCCTGCGCCTCCCCGCGCACCGACCCATGTCCGAGCTCCTGCACCGCATCAAGGTCTTCGTCTTCCAGTACCAAGGCCCGGATCCGCGCTACCTCTTGTTGCGCGGCGCCCAGGGCATCGAGAGCACCTGGGGCCCGATCCAGGGCAACCTGGGCTTCGGCGAGCAACTCGAGGCCGCGATCCAGCGCGAGGTGATGGACGACACGGGCATCTTGAAGCCCCTCGACCTGATCGACCTGCGCATGCCGCAGCTCACGATCGTCGGCGACGAGGAGGTCATCGAGTGGACCTACGGCCTGCGCACGGCGCCCGTGCAGGCGCCGCTCAAGCTCGACCCGCGCTGGGCGGACTTCCGCTGGACGGGGTTCTCGCAGGGGTACCCCTTGCTCGAGCTCGACCTCGACCGCGCGGCGTTCATGCGCCTGCACACGCTCCTGCGCGCGGCGTGAGCGGCAGGTCGTCGGCCGAGGCGCGACCGGCGTGACCCCTGAGCCGCCGCCCGGCGCAGGGAAGGCGGCGCGAGAGCGTTGCGAGAGTTCCGACCTCGCCCGCGCTGGACGCGGATCGAAGTCCCGATCCGCGCGGCGCACCTGCCGACCGCTGCAACCGCGGGCT
The DNA here is from genome assembly GCA_016714045.1 of Planctomycetota bacterium. Classification (GTDB taxonomy): domain Bacteria; phylum Planctomycetota; class UBA1135; order UBA1135; genus JADJNY01. The sequence continues at coordinate 326,851 of JADJNY010000015.1, forward strand.
CCATTCCGTATTCTGGCGGCGGCTCCCCCATCGCACTCTCCGCATCATGAAGCACCTCCTCAACGCCACGTTCGTGTTGTCCGCCCTCCTGCTCGCCGCCTGCCAGAGCACGCCGACCCTGCCCAAGGGCGAGGTGTTCGGCACCGAGATGAAGGCGCAAGAGACGCACCGCTTCGCCGTCGTCGACGCGACGCCGGCGAACTTCTTCAACAAGACCGTCCTCGTCGAGGCCACCGTCAAGGCCGTCTGCCAGACGAAGGGCTGCTGGATGCAGGTCGAGGACGACGGTCGCACCGCGATGGTGCGCTGGGAGACCGGCTGCGGCGGCAAGTTCGCGTTCCCGAAGGATGCGGCGGGCAAGCGCGTGCTGATCCAGGGCTCGTTCTATCCGAAGACGATCAGCGAAGCCGACGCGAAGCACCTCGAAGAGGAAGCGGGCGGCAAGCTCGACGTGAAGCGCGAAGGGTACGAGTTCAACGCGTCCGCGGTGCTCGTGCTGGACGGGAAGTCCTGAGCCGCGCACGCTCCTTCCGCGCGAGCTCGACCCGCCGCGCGCGTCGAGCTCGTTCCGTGCGCTCATGCCGCACGTCGGCGACGACGAGCCCACCATGCGCCCGAACGTGACCCTTCGACAAGTCGAGGGCGGCGACGATCTCGCTGCCGTGCGACAGCTCTTGCTCGAGTACGGTCGGACCCCGGGGTGGGCCGCGTGCTTCCAGAGCTTCGAGCTCGAGCTCGCGGAGCTCCCCGGCGACTGCGCGCCGCCCGAGGGACGCCTGCTGCTCGCGCGCATCGACGGCGAGGCCGCCGGCGTCGTCGCGTTGCGTCCGCTCGGAGCGGGCGTCGCGGAGCTGCGCCGGCTCTACGTCCGGCCGGGGAAGCGCGGGATGGGACTGGGACGCAAGCTCGTCGAGCGCGCGCTCGCAGAAGCGCGCGAGTCGGGCCACGCACGCGTCGTGCTCCACACGCTGCCCGCGATGAGCGCGGCGCACGCGCTCTACACGTCGCTCGGCTTCCAACCGAGCGAGCCGTACGCGGAGATGCCGGTCGGCGGGGCGCTGTTCCTCGCGCGCGAAGTCGACGCGACGCGCCGCTGAACGCCCAGCGCTTGCGCTGCGGGCGCGAGCCGTGGAGCGCGCGAAACACGGCTCGCGGGAGAGCCGACGCATGGGCCGCGTTGCATCCCTCGCTCCACGTTGTTCCATCCGGCGGCCCCGCTCCTGACCGAGCGCTCCATCCATTGCCGCACGCTATCCTGCGCGGATGGAAACCGCGCCGAGAGACACCGCTCCCCAGCGCATCGTCGCCGACAAGCCGTGCCTCCCGCCGCACGCGCCTTCTGTTCCGACGTGGCGCGCGGCCGCCGTGCACGCGCCACGCAAGCCCGCCCGCAACCTGCGCGAGTTCCTCGACGTGTTGCGGCGCGAGCGCGAGCTCGTCGAATGCGCGGTCGAGGTCGATGCGGACCTCGAAGTGGCCGAGGTCCACCGCCGCGTGATCGCCGCCGAAGGCCCGGCACTCCTCTTCCCGCGCGTGAAGGGGCGCGACTTCCCGCTCGTCACGAACTTGTTCGGCACCGCGAAGCGCATGGAGCTCGCGTTCGGCTCGCGTCCGCAGCAACTGATCGCGCAAGCGGCCCGCCTCCCCCAAGAACTCGTCCCCCCGACGCTCGGCAAACTCTGGTCGAAGCGCGCCCTCTTCCTCGAGCTCGCGAAAGTCGGCATGAAGCGCAGCGCGAGCGGCCCGATCCGCGGTCACGCGCAGGTGCCGCCGAAGCTGACGCGCCTCCCCGCGCTGAAAACCTGGAAGCGCGACGGCGGCCCGTTCGTGACGCTGCCGCTCGTCTACACCGAATCCCCCGACGGCCACGGCCCGAACCTCGGGATGTACCGCATCCAGCTCTTCGACGACGCGACCTGCGGCGTGCACATGCAGATCGGAAAGGGCGGCGGCTTCCACCTCGCACAAGCCGAGAAGCGAAACCGCGCGCTCCCCGTGAACGTCTTCGTCGGCGGACCGCCCGCGCTGATGCTCGGCGCGATCGCGCCACTCCCGGAGAACGTTCCCGAGCTCCTGCTCGTGAGCCTCGTGCTCGGCGAGAAGCTCCCACTCTGCACGAACGAGCACGGTGCCTTGCCGCTCGTGAGCGAAGCCGAGTTCGCGCTCGTGGGCCAGATCGCGCCCGGTGCGCGGCGCCCCGAAGGTCCGTTCGGCGACCACTACGGCTACTACAGCGAGGTGCACGACTACCCGTTCGCGACGATCGACGCGCTGTATCACCGCGAAGGCGCCATCTGGCCCGCGACGGTCGTCGGCAAGCCGCGACAGGAAGACTTCTTCATCGGCGACTACCTGCAGGAGCTCTTGTCGCCGCTGTTCCCGGTCGTGATGCCGAGCGTGAAGGCGTTGTGGAGCTACGGCGAAACCGGCTACCACGCGCTCAGCGCCGCGGTCGTCGAGGAGCGCTACAAGCGCGAGGCGATGGGCAGCGCGTTCCGCATCCTCGGCGAAGGACAGCTGTCGCTGACGAAGTTCCTGCTGCTCACGAACCAGCCCGTCGACCTGCGCGACTTCCGAGCGACGCTGACGCACGTCCTGGAACGCGCCGACTTCCGCACCGACCTCTTCCTGTTCGGCAACCTGAGCATGGACTCGCTCGACTACGCCGGCCCGAAGATCAACGAAGGCGGCAAAGGCGTGCTGCTCGGCGTCGGCCCGAAGCAACGCGAGCTGCCGCGCGAGTTCACGAGCTCGCCCAGCACGCTCGCGAAGAAGGTGCGCGTGTTCTCACCGGGCTGCGTGGTCGTCGAAGGCCCGAGCTACGCGAGCGACAAGGACGCACCGTCGAAGCTCGCGCGCGATCCCGCGTTCGCGCAGTGGCCGCTCGTCGTGCTGAGCGACGACGCGGACCGGCACGTGAAGAGCGAGATGAACTTCCTGTGGGCGACGTTCACGCGCTTCAACCCCGCCGCGGACCTGCACCCGTCGCGCGTCGAGCTCGTCGGAACGAACGCGAGCTACCACCCGCCGATCGTGCTCGATGCGCGGATGAAGCCGTGGTACCCGGAGGAGCTCTTCTGCGACGAGGACACGTCGAAGCTCGTCGATCGTCGGTGGAGCGAGTACTTCCCGGGGCGCAAGGTGGAGATGGGCGACTCGGGGCGCGGGCACTTGAGCTGATGCGCGGGTCAGGTCGGGCGGATGTGAGCGACGCTCACGGCTTCGTCTGAACGAGCCCGCCTTCGGGTGAAACACGTACCTTGGGTCCGCTCATGGCGATCGAGGTCGTGCTTCCCACCACGCGCGTGTCGAGCTTGTGAAGCTCCAACACTCCCTCACCTCCCGTTGCAGTGAGTGAGGCGGTTGGCAAGTAGATCGGGCTTCCAACCTTCGCGAGCGAGGAGGCGTGAAAGCCCGCGCCGTCCTTGTTCGTGCAAGCGAGGACCTCCGCAGAACTCCCGTCACGCAGGCGGAGTTCCGTGCTCGTCGCTCCAGCGAGCAGGGATACTTGGTTGCCACTCCCTGGCGGACCCGAAAGCGATAGCGAGACAGCGCTCTCTTCGGGACCACGCCGCCCGTCAATCCAGAACACTCCCCTCTCGAGGCCCGACTCGTCCACGACCCGGAACTCGCGCGCGGTCACGCTCTCGACCTTCAGCACCTGCTCCTGCGGCGCCTGCATCGACGCGAACACCACCGCACCGAGCGCCACCGTCATCGCGACGCTCCACATCCGCGCGCGGCGCACTTGGGACTCCAGACGACGCAGACGCTCTTCGACGGCGAGTTCAGGGTTCATCGCGAGGCTCCTCTCGAGTTCGCAGGCTTCGACACGAACGCCTGCATCCCCTGCAACCTACCCGCGAGCCCGCGGTTCCGCACCCGCACGGATTCGTCGCCCGACCTGCGAACTCATCGCGCTCGCCCGGGCTCCCTCGGCGGGTCGATTCGGCGCGCACGAGCTCGCCCTCCGCATGTCTTCAGCTGGACAACGAAACGCGGGTCGGCGTCCACGGCGTTCGCGCCCCTCCGCGCATGAGACGCTCCGCGAAAGAGGGCCAGCCACCTCACGCGTCGTCAGTCTCCACCACCGCCGTCTCCACCACCCCCGTCGCCCCCACCACTATCGCCGCCGCCATCGCTCGCGTCGCCGCTTGGATCTCCGCCTCCCGAATCGACGTCGTGTTCGGGAGAGAGGTCGACATCACCGTCATGGTGTCGGGATCGGTGCGCTTCGCTCGCACCGATCGGGAGGCCCGCGCCAAACAGGAACATCGAATCGGCGTGCCCCGAGTCGGACCCGCGCGCTCCCCTCGAGGAGGTCGACCGTGCCCCTGGGCGCGCGATCGCGATCAGGAGCACGACCAGGATGAAGATCGCGGCACCCGCGACGATCAAGACGACTTGAAGGATCGGCATGCTGGATTCCTGATGTTGGCAAGCCTACCCGGCCTGGACGAGCGCATTCAGGCGCTCCTCACGGAAGCCGCGCGCGACGCGCCGGGTTCTCCGAACGACGTCGAAGCTCTTCGACAGCGCGTTCCGTGCTGATCGCGTGCCTCCCCGCGACGCTCGCCGACATCGGATGCGAGCGCCGGCTTCCCAGCGAGCCGACCCACGCGCCCGCCGTTCCGCACTCCGCATGAAGTCGTCGCCGACCCGCGAACTCAGCGCGCTCGCCGCCCCCGTCGCTCGCGTTCCATCTTCTCGATCAGGGCCTCGAGCCGCTCGAACGCCAACTTCCCGTCGACCAGCCGACCGGCCTTGGCCGATGCGAGGCCCTGGAGCACCTTCTGCTGGAACTCGCGCGACGACTGTTGTCTGACGCGCGCGCGGCCAGGGTCGATCGGATTGCGGCGTGCTCGCATCTTTTCCTCCTATAGGACGACGTGCGGATTCGTCGGGATGATCTGGATCGACTCGAAGTCCTCGTGCTCCCGGATCACGAGTTCATGTCCGCGGCCGAACTGGATCGTCAGCGTGTGTTCGTCCGGAACGCCGTAGCTGATGACCATCTCGTGGAGAAGTTCCTGGAACGCCGGACTCGACCAACCGCGCTCGCTCGACCAGGTCGAGATGTCCGCTCCGTTGCGACGGACGACGAGTTCGTGCATCGCCATGACGCGCGTGGAGTCGTAGAACACAAACTGCACGTCGTAGCGGCTGACCCAGATCATGTGCAGCTCGACGCCGCGCAGGCGATGGAGGTCGAGGTCCTTGGGAACGCCGTACATCAGTCCCGCCCTCCGGCCTCGCTGCTGTCGGTGTTTTGCTCGCGCGTGTGGAAGGCGACCGCCGCGCGAGCATCGTCGCGCGTGAGCGACGGGAAGTCGACGAGCAACTCGTCCTCGCTCATCCCGCCCGCGAGGTACTCGACGACGTCGCGCACCGTGATGCGCGTGCCGCGGATGCACGGCTTTCCGCTCCGCACGGCAGGATCGAGCGTGATGCGATCGCTGGTCGCCATGTCGTGGCGGTACGGCGTCGCGCGAGCGCGGGCAATCCGGGTTGGGCAGTCGCCCTACCGCGCCCTCGGGTCCGTTCGCGGCGCATGAACTGGCTCTCCTCCACGCGACCACCTTGACGGCGGAGCGCAGGTCCGCGTCCACTGCACCCGCGTTCCTCGCGCTCCCCCTCGCTCGTCGTCACGGAGGTCCCATGCTCCTCGTCGCCGCGTTCCTCGTGCTGCAAGAGACCGCTCCCGCCGTCGCGAGTGCTCCGCCGCCGCCGCGCGACGTCACGCTCGCGACGCGCGCCGATCCGATGGCGCTCGCCGAGCTCGAGAAGCCCGGCACCGTGCTCTTCCACGACGAGTTCGAGTCCGACGCCTCGTTCGCACAGTGGTTCGAGGTGCGCGGCAAGGACGACGGACGCGTCGCGATCGAACACGATCCCAAGCTCGTGCGCACCGGCACGGGTTCGATCCGTTACACCGCGCCCGCGCGCGATGGCGACTCGTCGGGCTCCGGCGCCTCCGCCTGGCTCGGCGCCGACGGCCACGACTGCGTCCACTTCCGCCGCTGGATCCGCTTCGCCGACGACTACGACCAGGGCAACCTGAACCACACCGGCGGCGGACTCGCCGCGGTCGCGGGAACGGGCAAGTGGGACGCGATGGGCAGCGCGGGCATCCGTCCGACCGGCGCCGATCACTTCACCGCGGGCTTCGAACCGTGGCGCGACTACGGGCGCAACGCGCTGCCCGGCGCGATGGCGTCCTACGTGTACTGGCCGGACATGACGCGCGATCGCGACGGGCACTGGTGGGGCAACCTCTTCTTGCCCGACGCCGAAGATCGCGTCGTGCCCGAGCGCGGCCGCTGGGTCTGTCTCGAGCAGCGCGTCCGCGTGAACACCGTCGGGAAGGCCGACGGCGAGCTCGCGACGTGGATCGACGGCAAGCTCTACCAGCACCTCGTCGGCTTCCGCTGGCGCACGGACGCGAAGGTGCGCTTGAAGCGCTTCGACGTGGGCATCTACGTGCACCGCGCGGAGCGCACGAACGTCGTGTGGTACGACGACGTCGTCGTCTCGACGGGCTACGTCGGCACGGGCGCGGAGGCGAAGCCCGCGAGCGCGAAGTGACGGACAGCGCGCCGCGCGGACGACGGCTCGCGGGCGGAGCGCGCGTTCCGCCTGAACGCACGTTCCGTCCGAGTGCGCGCTCCACTCAATCGCGCGCTCCACTCAAGCGGACGCCCCGCTCCAGCGCGTGCTCCGCGCGTGCCGTGCTCGCGTGGTCTCGTCGCGACGTTGGTAGGCTCGCCTCGTCCGCGAATCGCGCTCTTCCACGCGACGTGTCCAGGTGCGAGCTCGACGGCGCTCAGTGCTGCTCGCCCCGCTCGTCGTCCTCGTCCGCTTCCTTGCTGAGCCGCTCGCCCTTTCCTTCGCCGCCGCCGAGCGTCTTCGCGAAGCCCTGCGCGAGCTGCGCCGTCTCCTGCGGCGAAAGCCGCGCGTGTCCGTGCATCGCCACGTACGCGTAGGGCGGCATCTCGCCCTCCGTCAGCGCGCCCGCCGCTTCGTCGCCTTCGCCCTGCGTCACGTTCCACGTGCTGAAGTTCATCTTCGCGCGGCCTTCGTCGACGTCGTACTGCACGAGCCACGACATCGGCGCGACGTTCGAGTACCACGGCCACTCCGTCTGGTTGCTGTGGCAATCGAAGCACGCGCGCTGCGCGAGCTCGCGCGTCGCGGGGCTGTCCCACGCGGGCTCGCCCGTCACGGGCGGGTTCTCGTGCGCGCGACCGTACGGCACGAGTTGGAGCACGACGAAGAGCGCTGCGAGGACGAGACTGCCGCGGACGAGGAGCTTCTTGAACATGGTGGACCTGGGATCTGCCGCAGGAGCGCGGCTCGCGTTCGTTCGCGCCGCGCGACCTCGCCCTCGAGCCCTGCGCTCGGGAGCGGCCGCGCGATCGACGTTCGCTCACGCGAACGGACGTCCACCCAGGTTGCCCTGGGACTGCGGCTCCGCCGCGTGAAACGATGTCCATGCGAGCGCTCGCGGCCTCGTTCACGCACGCTCGAGGGCGCCCACGCCGCGTCCTCCGCGTGCGCTCGAGGACATCCAAGCGCCGCCGCATCCTCCGCATGCGCTCGCGAGCGCCCAAGCGCCGCTGCGTCCTCCGCATGCGCTCGTGGGCGGCTGAGCGCCGCCGCGTCCTCCGCGTGAGCTCGTGGGCGCCGGAACGCCGCGACGCTCGCCGCGGAAGCGCATCGCCGTCGAACCGAGTGCGGACGCCGATCGGAAGCGTGCGCCCACGCCCCACGATCCGCCGAAACCCCCGTGCCGCTCCGGCATCCATCCCCTCCGCGCGTTGGCCGCCTGCGCGGAGCGGAGTATGCTCCCGCGTCGAACCTCCGCACGAAAGCCCACCATGAACTCCGTCCTCGCCCTCGGCCTCGCTCTCCCGCTCTTCGTCTCGACGCCCGACCCGGTGACGGCTCCGCCCGCCGCGTCCGCCGCGGTCACGCTCGCGTTCGACCACACGCACGCGGCGTGGACCGAGCTGCTCCGCAACCGCTTCACGAGCACGGGCTTCGACTACGCGTCGCTGCTGAAGGACTCGAAGCCCGTCGACGACTACCTCGCCGCGCTCGCGGCCGTCGACGCCGCCGACTTCGCCACGTGGAAGCGCGAGCAGCAGCTCGCGTTCTGGATCAACGCCTACAACGCGTACACGCTGAAGCGCGTGCTCCAGTCCTATCCGTTCGAGAAGGTGAACGAGCTCGGCGCCGACAAGAAGGGCCCGTGGGACGAGCGCTTCATCCCGCTCGGCAAGCTCGCACCCGACCTGAAGCAGGAGAAGCTCACGCTGAACGAGCTCGAGAACAAGATCCTGCGCCCCAAGTTCAAGGACGCGCGCATCCACGCCGCGATCAACTGCGCGGCCGAGAGCTGCCCGCCGCTGCGTCCCGAGGCGTTCGTCGCCGAGCGGCTCGATCGCCAGCTCGACATCCAGGTGCTCAAGTGGCTCGGCAACCCGGCCTTCAACCGCATCGACGCCGCGAAGAACGAGCTGCAGCTCTCGGCGCTCTTCGACTGGTACAAGAAGGACTTCGTCGACGAGGCGGGCAGCGTCGAGGCGTGGATCGCGAAGCACGGGCCGAAGGAAACGGTCGCGTGGCTCGAGAAGGCGAAGGACGTCAAGACGACCTACTTCGACTACTCCTGGAAGCTGAACACGGCGCGCTGACGATCGGAGCGCGGAGCGCGCTCGAGTCGGCGCTCGACTCCGCCGACACGTTCACCCACGGCACGCCGGGACGGCGCGGGCGGCGCTCACCGCGCCCGCACGCGCTCGAACCAGCGCTCGACCTCGTCGCACACGCTCGCCGGTAGCTCGTTCCAGCCGTCACAGCACTCCGGAAACCCCGTGCGCGACCACGCCGCCGACGCGCAGAAGTCGAACGCTGCCGACAGTCGATTGCCGATCACGACCCCCGCGCGCCGTCCGTCGTCGTCCCACACGAGCTCGATCGACAACGCCGCGTCGCGCTCGACGTCGCGATCGACGACGTAAACGAGCTTCGACTCGACGATGCGCGCGCTGCCCGGCCCATGACCATCCATCCGGCACGCGTACGCATACCCCGAGTCGCCGTCGTCCTCGAACACGAGACTCCACCCGCCGTTGCGATCCGGTGACTCCAAGGCCAGGAACGACTCGCTCCCCGCGTGAACGAGGGCGTGCAGAAGGTGCGGGTGATGCATGGGGTTCCTTCACGATCCTGGTGCGCACGAGCGCGCTTCACCGGGAGGCTCGTGGGAGTAGCTCAGCTGTTGCGGAAGTCGTAGAAGGCCGCACTCGCGAGCTCCGGCGCCGCCGCGCGCCGGACCTGCAGCGTGCGGATGGCCCACAGGTCGCGGAAGATGCGGTACTTGAGCGCCGTCGTGTCGAGGTAGTCGACGCCCGCGCTGCCGCCCGTGCCCGTGCGCCGGCCGATGACGCGCTCGACCATCCGTGCGTGGCGCTGACGCAAGATCACGAGGAACTGCTCGAGCTCCACGATCGAGTCGAGCAGCTCGCGCGGCCACGCCAGCAGCGGCAGCTCGCGGTACGTCTCGATGAACAGCATCGCGGCGCGGATGCGCGCGCACTTCGCGCCGCCTTCTTCCGCCGACGGGCTGAAGAACGCGCGCACGGACGCCTTTTCGGCCTCGTAGCGCTGTCGGATGCGCTCGCCGTCCTCGGGCGTGCGCGCGATCTTCGCCGCGTGCTCGCTCGTCGCGTCGATCTCGCGCGCGTGGCAGTCGAGGTACGCCTCGAGGAAGCTCCGCACGCGCCGCTCGTCGTCCTTCTGCTTGGGATCGCTGCCGTCGATCGGCGTGCGGTAGAGCCACTCGTCGATCGCGTCCTTCAGCGACGGCTTGTCCGCGAGCTGCTTCTGCACGCGCGCGTGCGCCGGTGACGCCGAGCCGTCGTGCGAGCGCAGCGCCTCCATGTACCCGCCTTCGAGGCCGAGCAAGATGCGCTCGTCCATCGAAAGGCCGAACAGGATCTCGATCTGGCGCAGTTGCGCGCTCTGGAACCCGCTCGCGGGGAAGAGCTTGTCGCGGAACGCGAGGAACTCGCGCGTCGAGAGCGTCTCCATCACCTCCCAGTGCTGGTTCGCGACGCGGAGCACGCTGCACGCGCGCTGCAAGCTCTTCACCGCGCCCGAGAGCTCCTGCTCGGCGACGCGCTCGGCCTGGAACAGGTTGCGGGCGGTCACGAGCTCGCGGAGGACGAGCTTGAACCACAGCTCGAAGACCTGGTGCACCGTGATGAAGAGCACCTCGTCGTTCGAGACCTTCGAGTCGTCGCCGGGGATGCCGCCTTGGAGCGAGAGGAGGTCCTCCACGCGGATGTAGTCCCAGTACGTGATCGGCCGAGGGGCGCTCATGGTCGCGAAGGATAGCGCGCGCGCTCCGCCCCGCGGCGGGTCACGGTGCGCAGTTCGGGCGGCTCGGCGCACGGTCCCGAGCCAGCCGGCCGTGTAGAGCTCGCTCGGCTCGCACGCGAATCCGAACGGGCTGGCGGTGCGAAGCCCGGGCCGCTCTCACGTGGTTCCGAGCCGGCCAGCCGTGCGGAGCTCGCGCGGTCACCCGCGCACGGCGTCCACAGCGCCGCAAGGCGTTTCGAACTTGGGCGAAGTTCCGCGTGCGAAGTCGCGCTCGCTCGCCCTCCGCCCTTCGTCGACGCCGCGCGCAGGAGTTCCCTCCCCGCCTCCGTCGTTCCCCCACCCCCGATTCCGGGGCGCCGGGCGAGGATCGTGATCGGGAGCCCAGAGAGCTGGCATGACGCCCTGCTCGCAGCTCGGCTCACTCTCGCGCTTCGCGCCACGCCTCCACCCGGCCCCCGCCCCCCCCACAGGTTTGCACCATGTCCGCCCTTCGACTCCTCCGGTTCCTCGCCCCCCTGGTCCTCGCCGCGGCCGCCACCGCCGCCGAGGTCGTTCACGAGTTCCGCCTCGATGCCGTCGCCTTCGGGACGAACGCCGCCCTCGTCGCTCCGCGCTTCGATCCCGCCCTCGGGGTCCTTCGCCGGGTGGAGTTCGAGCTCTCGACTCGGGTCCAGGGCCTCGCTGGCTTCGAGAATCTCGGCCCGGGCCCTGCGATCGCCGACGTGTCGCTGCAGTCCGCGGCGCGCGTGTCCCTGCCCGACGCCAGCGTGTCCTGCGTCGCCGCGCACCGCGCCGATGCGCAGTTCGCGCTCGCGGGCTTCGACGGCCAACGCGACTGGGCCGGAAGCTCCGGACGCCTCCTGCCGGCCGAAGTCACTGCTTTCGGCGCGAGCGTGGTCGAGAGCGGACTCGCCGCGTACATCGCGAACGGACGCTCGAACGAGCTTCTGCTGCCGATCCACCTGCGCGGTGGATTCCAGCTGCGCGGCGAAGCGGAGTGCGCGCTGCGCGAGTCGTGGAACGTCCAGGTCGTCGTGCGCCTGCGCTACGTCTACGAGCCGGCGAGCTGAGCCCGAGCGCGCCGCTCAGCGCGCGCGCAGGGCCTGCACTGCGAACCCGAGCCAGCCGGCGATCATGAGCACGCCGCCGACGGGCGTCACGAACACGACCCAGTGCGGCCCGCCGAGGACCCAGACGTAGAGCGAGGCCGAGAAGCCCGCGCTCCCGAGGAGCAGGAGCACACCCGGCCAGCCGCGCACGGTGACCGCGCGCTGGAAGAGCCCGTAGAGCACGAGCCCGAGCGCCGTGATCACGTGGTAGAGGACGCCCGTGTGCCACGTCTCGAGCATCTCCGGCGTGACGATCTTCTTCAGGCCGTGCGCGCCGAACGCGCCGAGCCCGACGGCGAACGCGGCCCAGAACGCGCCGATCGCGATCCATTTCGAGTTCATGACGTCTCTTTCTCGCGCGCGTCGTTCCCGCCGCGGCGCGCGCTGGTTTCCGTCGCCGACGACTCCCCGTCCGCTCCGGAAGCGCTCGACGACGGACCGTCGTCGAACGCGCGCACGGAGCGCGGAGGGGCGCCGTGATCGAGCAGCGCCTGCTGGATACCGCCCGCGATCCCGCCCGAGTTCGTGAACGAGAGCGCCGAGCTCGCGCGCCACGCGGACTCGAGCTCGCGCTGCTTCGTCATGCGGTCGCGCACGAGCTCCTCGATCCGCTTCGCGAGCGCGCGCTCCGCGAGGCCGTGCAGGCCGAGCGCGCGCCATTCGCTCTCGGGCAAGAGGCGCTCGACGAGCCCCGCGAGCGGCGCGGGCAGCGTGTGGACGAGCGCGTAGATGCGGTCGTCCTCGTGCTCCTGCATCGAGCGGTCGAGCAGCGCGAGCCCCGCCGCGCACAGCGCGAACCCGACGGCCCACAGCGCCGTCGTCAGCGCGAAGTCGAGCCCGGCGGGCGGGAAGTTCATCTCGCGCGGCGTGAACGAGCCGAGCGAAACCGATTTCACCGGGTCGAGCACGTCGAACGGCAGGCTCGACAGGAACGGGATGTCGATCGAGACGAGCTCCCAGCGGCGCTCGCTCCCCTGGTACGTCACCCACAGACGGAACAAGAGGAGCAGCGCGAGCAGCACGAGGGCGCCCGGGCCGTGCTTCGCGTCGCCGCGGCGCAGCGCGACGAAGCCGAGCAGCACGAAGACCTCGAAGAACATCCACGGTCCGCCCGGCGCGAGCACGCCCGAGAGCAGGAACGCGAGCCCGAGGAACGCGGCGACGACGCCGAAGACGCCCGTGCCGTCGCGCGGGAAGCCGCCGGTGCGCGCGCGGGTGAAGAGCGCGACGAGCGCGAGCAAGGCGCCGATCGCGAGCTGCACGAAGCCCGTGCCCGAGACGTCGCGGTTCGCGTCGACCTGCAGGCCGAGCGCGAGCCCGCCGGCCGCGACGAGCACGCTCGCGAAGCCGATCATCCAGGCGGCGGAGCGCTCGTGGAGCGGGTCGCGGGTCATCGGGCGCTCCTCTCGACGCGGATTCGCCGGCGTGCGCGTGATGCGTGCGTGGCTCCGTCGTCGACACATCGGCGCACGTCTGCCGAGCGTGCGACTCTCGCGCGGACCTCTCGGCGCACGTCCTTCGCGTGCGCCCTCGTGTCGCGAAGACGGCTGCGAGCGTTCCCCGCGCGCGCGACTCCGTCGTGAGCTCCTTCGTGTTCGTTCACTTCGCGCACTCCCCGCTCAGCTCGGGATGGAGCGCCTTGCACTCCTCCGCGAGGCCCGCGAGCGCGTCCGTGCGGACGAAGAGCTGGTTCATCGCGCGCGGATAGCGCTGTTGGAGCATCTCGCCGAGCGCAGTGCGGCGACCGGGCGTCGTGCCCGCGAGCTCGTCGAACCGCGCGAGCGCGCGGTCGTAGGGCGCCTGCTTGTGACCGACGATCGGCGCGCTCCACGCGGTGTGCATCACCTTGCCGTAGACGATCGCGGCGTCGAGCACGGCGTCGCCGAGGAGCGCGTCCTTCGCGCCCGCTTCGCCCCACGAGCGCAACCAGTCGGCGAGCCAGGAGCCGAGGCGCTCGGCGTGCTCGGTGTGCGCGAGGAGGCCGGGCTTCCACTCGCAGGCGCGCGCGGCGCGGAGGATCAGCGCGAGGGCGGCGAAGGCGTCCTCGCGCGAGCCAGAGCGCAGGTCGGTGAGCAGGCGCTCGAAACGCTGGCCGTCGGCAGAGTCGGCGAAGTCGACGAGCGGCGGGCAGCCCTTCATCGCGAAGAGCGCCTTGCGCGTCGCGGTGAACGTCGCGCGGTGCGCGGGCGTGATCAGCGGGTCGAGCTCGGCAGCTCGGAGCGCAGCCGTCGGCCCGAGGAGCTGCTGAGGCTCGCGCAGGGTCGGACGTTCGGCGGCGGGAAGGTCGCGCGGCAGCGTGACCTTCTTCGGCGGAAGGCCACGCACGACGAGGGCGGCTGAGAAGAGTAGCGACGCGAGCGCGAGGAGGAGGAGAGGCGTGCGGCCGGGCGTCGAGTGCGAGTCCACGACGTGGGATTGTGCCGAAGGGGTGCGAGCAAACCAACGGGAAGCGCGAGGGGGGCGAGGAAGCGGAAGGCGGACGAAGAGCCCCAAGGGCTGACGAAGAGCGCGGACGGGAGCGAGCGAGCAACGAGCTCAGCCGAACCCATCGACGCACTCCCGCACCCCACGCCCCCACATCACCAACCGCTCGATGCTGAGAGCCAATAGAACCCCGCGCAGGTCCGGGCCGGTCCTCCGGCCCGGACCTGTGCGGGGTCCGGAATGCGGAGCATCCGAATGTGTTCCGTTGCGTCCCTTTGCCCTTGATCGTCCCTTCTGGCAATTGCGCTCCCGATCGACAGGAGGTGCGCGTGACTTGGGTTGCAGGGACTGCGTTGCAGGACGCAAGTCGAAGAGGGGGGCGGGAACGGCGAGTCGAGAGAGAGAGAGTCGATGTCGGTCGGGAGCGCAATTGCCAGATGGGACGATCAAAGGGGAAGGGACGCAACGGAACACATTCGGGTGCTCCGCATCCCGGACTTCGGGCTCGCACGGGCCGGAGGACCGGCCCGTGCGAGCCCGAAGTTCTAGTTGCTCTCAGCATCGAGCGACGAGCATCGAGCGGGTGTGTCGGCGCTGCGCCGCGGGTGCGGGAGAGCGCGGCTCGGCGGCAGCCTCACGCTCTGGACCGAGCGCACGCCCACTCTGGCTCGGCTTCCTTCTCCGCATCGAGCGCAGCTCGATGCGGACCTCGCTCACCGCGGCTGCTCGAGGCGGCGGCGCAGCATCTCGCGCAGGCGGGCTTCCATCTCGCGGTTCGACTTCTCCAACTCGGCGAGGACTTCCTTGTCGCGCTCCGCTGCGAGGCGTTCGAGCTGGGAGCGCAGCACGTAGTTCTCGCGGATCTGATCGACCGCGAGCGCCAGCTCGTCCCGGTTGGGCCAGCCGTTCAGGATCAGGGCTTTGGACTGGTCGAGGAGCGTGACGAACTCGCTGAACTCGGCGTCCTTCGTCTCGCTCTCGAGCTTCTTCGCGTCGGCGATCAGCTGGTCGAACGAGTCGTTGCGCGCGTGGATCGAACGGCGGAGGAACTCGGCGAACTGCGCGACGATCGCGGCCTTGCGGTAGCCCGGGCCGGCGCCTTCCCAGCTCGTGCGTTGCGCGACGGTGACGGTCTGCGCGAGCTCGGTCGCTTCCTCGTTCGCCGTCGGCGCGTTCGGGTTGCGCGGCGCCTTGTAGCGGACGCGCACGGTCGCGAGCGGCTTCTCGGAGGCCTTCGACTGCGGCGCGTACTCGATCTCGTAGAGCGCGGTCACCTGGTGACCGGCGCCGACCTCGCCCGCGTCGACCTTGTCGTTCCGGAAGTCCGCGTCGGCGACCGCGCGGTTCTCGTAGCCGAGCAGGCGGTAGCGGAAGACCTGCGCGGGGTCGAACTCGACCTGGAGCTTCACGTCGCGCGCGATCGTCTCGACCGTGCCCATGAACTGGTCGACGAAGACCTTCTTGGCTTCATCGGGGCCGTCGACGTAGTTGCACACGCCGTCGCCCTTGTCGGCGAGCTGCTCGAGCAGCACGTCGTTGTGGTTGTTCATGCCCACGCCGATCGTGTTCAGGTAGATGCCCTTCTCGCGGAGCTGCTTCACGCCTTCGGAGATCACGTTGGGGTCGGTGACGCCGACGTTCGCGACGCCGTCGGAGAGTAACACGACGCGGTTCGTCGCTTCGACGTTCAGGCCCGTGAGCGCCGCGGCGTAGCCCATGCGCAGCCCGGCCTCGGAGTTCGTGCTGCCCTCGGCGGCGAGCGGGAAGATCGCGCTCTCGATCTGGTCCTTGTTCTTCGCGGACGTCATCGGGAGCACCATCGACGCGTCGGTCGAGAACTTGACGATCGCGATCGAGTCGCGCGCGTCGAGCTGGCTCACGAGCAGACGCATCGCGTGCTTCACCATCTCGATCCGGTTCTGTTCCTTCATCGAACCCGAGACGTCGACGACGAACGTGAGCGCGAGCGGCTTGCGCTCGGTCTTCGCGACGTCCTTGCCGCGGATCACGACGCGCAAGAGATCGTGTGCGCTCGTCGTGGCCTCGCCGGGATTCGCCGCGCCGTAGCGGCTCGGCGCGAGCGTCGCGGTGATCCCGAACGTGCCCTGCGTCGGCGGCGGGACGTCGGCCTTGAAGGAGTTGACGAACTCCTCGGTGCGCACCTGCGCCTTCTCGGGGATCTTGCCCTCGCGGAGGTAGCGCCGCGCGAGCGCGTAGCTCGCCGTGTCGACGTCCGCGGAGAAGGTCGACAGCGGATCGAGCGCGCTGAGCTCGAACGGGTTGTCGCCCCAGAAGCGGAAGAACATGTCGCGCGGCTTCTCGTCGGGACGACGCTCGCAATGGCGACGGATGCGCTGGCACCAGTGGTCGACGTAGGCGTCGCGGTACTTCAGGCGCAGCTCGAGGGTGATCGGCGGGAGTTCTTGGCCGGGCTGGAGGCCGAGCTGCGTGAGGATGAAGCGGTCTTCGTCGGAGAGGCGTGCGCGCTCTTCGCCTTCCGACATGTCATCGAGGAGGCGCTGTCGATCGACGCTGAACCCCAGCGTGCCCTTGAACTGCGGCACGTCGAAGGCGCGCAGGTCGATACCGGCGGAGTCGTCCAGCTCCTCGAACAGCACGACCTCGGACCCGGTGTTGCCCGGGAGGTTCGCGTCCCACACGCCGGGCTTGTCGTCCTTCGTCGTGGGCACGAGCGTGAGCGCGCCGGCCTGGTCGTGGAGCGTCTGCGCGAGCTGCTCGCGGAGCTCGACCTGCTTCTTCTGCTCGCGGTCGAGGTCCGTCGAGCGGCTCTTCCCGAGATGCGCTTCGCCGCCCGCGGCCCGCGCCGCACCGCCGCGCGTCCCGCCCTGCGGCAGCTTCTCGCCTTCGGTGAGCCGACGCGCCGGCGCGGGAGCACCGGCCGGACGACCTGCGAAGCGGTCAAAGTGCTGCGTCCCGCCGTCCTTCGCGCCCGGCGCCGCTGCACCCGCGGAGCCTGGCGACGAGGAGCCGCCCGGCCCACCGGTCGGAGCCTGCGCGCCGAGGTAGTAGGTCGACTGAGCATCGACGGCGCGCGTCCCGGCCGTGACGTCGAGCTTTTCGAAGGGGTTTCCCGCACCGAACTCGGTGTCGAAGGACAGCGTCTGCGTGGAAGCCAGGTTCGTGGCCGAGGTCGTCCCTCCGCCCCCGCCGCCCGTCACCTGCGGCGCGCCCGGATCGGAGGCCGGAACTCCGCCGGCCGTCAGGCTCCGCAGCGCGTTCTTCGACGTCTCGTTGCTCCCCGCATCACCGGGTTGCTGCACGAGCGCGTCCCGATCGACGCCGAGGTTCGCCCCCCCCGCATCGAGCCCACGCGTGCCCGCGCTCGGCTCCGGCTGCGCCGAGAGCGTAGCGGGAGGCCCCGACTTCGCTTCCGCCGGCGTCAGTCCGCCGAGGAACCCGAAGCCCGGTTCCTTCTTCGTCGCTCCCTCGGGCTTCGCGCTCGCAAGCGCGTCCTCGGCGTCACGACGCGAGCGATCCTCGCCCTTGTCGACGTCGATGAGCCTGCCGCGGCCGCTGGCTCCCTCGCCCTTTCGGGGCTCCTCAGGCAGGCCGGCGATGCGTCCGTCTAGGTCCTTCGGCTGCTCGCCCGCGAACCCCCGCGCGTCGTTCGCGCCGGTCTTGTATCGATCGAACGAGTCGTCCGTGCGCTCCCTCTGCGCGACGGCGCACTCCTCCGCGCGCTGGCGCTGCTCGTAGACGGACCATCCGCCGAGCGCGAAGCTCACGAACAGGATCCCCGCCGCGGCGCGGACCCACGTTTCCTTCCACCACGGGCGCGCGCTCGGCGGCACGACGGCGCGCAGCACCTCCTCGCGCCGCGCGTCCGAAAGCGTCTCGTTCTTCCCCATCGCGCCCTGCACGAGGCCGATCGTGGCCTCGATGCGTTCCTTCTCGCGCGCGAGCTCGGGTGAGCTCGAGAGCGCGCGTTCGACCTCCGCGCGTTCGTCGGCGGTCGCTTCGCCGAGGACGTAGGCGCAGAGCAGTTCGTGCATCCGGTCGTGGGTCGCGTTCGTCATGACAATTCTCCTTGCACCACATCGAGTCGCATCGGGGAGCCCGCGCGGTCCAAGCCCGCGCCCGGCCGCTTCTCGCCGCTCATCAGCGGTTCGAGACGTGTGCCGAGCTCCTTCAAACCCACGCTGATCAACCAACCGACCGTGCCGATCTTCTTGCCCGTGATCTCGGCGATCTCCTTGTAGCTGCGTTCGTCGAGGAGCCGGAGCACGAGCACTTCGCGCTGGTCCACCGGCAGCTTCGCGAGCTCACGCCGCACAGCCGCGCGCGTGTCGCCGAGCTCCACCGCGCCGAAGTCGCCGGCTTGCGCGTCGTCGTTCGCGACGTCGTGCTCGCGCTTCTTCCTTCGAGCTTCACTGCGCATCACGTCCATACACGCGTTCCTCGTCACCTTGTGCAGCCACGCGGTCAGGTGCAGTCGCTCGAGCTCCACGTCCCCGTTGCATTCGGGCGGGACCTCGGGCGGCACCTGCGCCAGCTTCAGGAAGACCTCCTGGACCACGTCTTCGTAGGCCGAGCCTTCGCCCAGGAGGGCGCGGGCATGCCGCAGGAGCGCCGACTCGTGGCGGGTCACGAGCGCCGTGAAGGCGCCGCGATCGCCCGAGCGGAACGCGCGCAGCAGGTGGCCGTCGGATTGGTTGGTCATCCGGGTCTTGCGGGGGAGGAACGGCGGGAACGCGCGTGCTCTTGGAGCGAAGTCGGGGCGTTTCGTCGCTTCGGCCGCGCTCGGAGAGCCTACGGCCCGGGACCCGTCGCGCGAGGACGGGAAGGGCTTTCCGGTCGCGGGTGCGGCTTCGTGCGAGCACCTGGCGAGCAGGAGGCCCGCGTCCCCTCGCACGAGACCGGTGGTCACAGGAGCTCCGTGCGTCACTTGCACCGCGCCCAGCGACCTCCGCGGGCGCGACACGTGATGGTTCGACGCGGCGCGCTTCCGGAGCACGGACTCGCAGGAGGACCGCGCGACTGGTCCGGGACGCGCGCGCTCTCTATCGTGGCGGCGCATGACCTTCGACCCCGACGCCGCCTCGCTCCCCGACAGCGGGATCTTCGGCCTCCCCACCGACCTCGCGCGCGCCGAAGTGCACGTGATCCCCGTGCCGTTCGACGCGACGACCTCGTATCGCAAGGGCACGTGCCGCGGGCCCGACGCGATCCTGCGCGCGAGCCGACAGGTCGACCTCTTCGACTTGCTCACGGGGCGCCCCTACGAGCGCGGCATCGTGATGCTCGAGCCCGACGAGCGCATCGCGAAGCTCAACACGGAAGGCGGCACGAAGGCCGAGAAGATCATCGAGGTCGCGGGCGTGCTCGGCGGTGATCCGGCGCTCGTGAAGACGCTCGGGCGCGTCAACGCGATCGGTGCGGAGCTCAACCGCATCGTGCACCAGGCGACGGAGCTCGCGTTCGCGCAGAAGAAGCTCCCCGTGCTCGTCGGCGGCGACCATTCGACGCCGTTCGGCGCGATCCAGGCCGCGGCGGAGCGCTTCCCTGGCCTCGGCGTGCTCCACTTCGACGCGCACGCGGACCTGCGCGAGGCCTACGAGGGCTTCGAGTGGTCGCACGCGTCGATCCTGCACAACGTCGCGACGCGGATCCCTGGCGTCGCGAAGATCGCGCAGGTCGGCATCCGCGACTTCGGCGAGCGCGAATTCGCGTTCATCCAGGAGTCGCGCGGCAGGATCCGCACGCTCTTCGACGCGGACTGGCAGCGCGCGAAGCTCGACGGCGGCAACCTGCGCGAGCTCGTGAAGAAGCGGCTCGACGATCTGCCCGCGAAGGTGTGGGTGACGTTCGACGTCGACGGGCTCGATCCGACGTTGTGTCCGAACACCGGGACGCCCGTCCCCGGTGGGTTGTCGTGGAGCGAGGCGATGCTGTGGCTCGAGGAGCTCGCGAAGTCCGGCCGCGAGGTCGTCGGCCTCGACCTGAACGAGGTCAGCCCGGGCGAGACCTCCGACGACGACGACAGCTGGGATGCGATCGTCGGCGCGCGCTTGCTCTACAAGCTGATCGGCGTCGCGCTGATGACGCGGACGGCGCGGAGCTGACGCGGCGTCCGCGACGCGCTGGCCGGACAGTACGCGCGCAGAGGACGGCTCGCCGTCGTGAGGCGCAACGCTCCATTCTCGGCGCGCTGGCTGCACGGTGCGCGCGCCGAGGACCGCTCGCGACCGCACCGAGATCGTTCCGCGCGGGCGTCGACAGCCCTTCGAGCGCGCGGGCCTCGGAGCTCCCTTCGCGTGAAGCAAAGCCGGGCGGGTCTCGATGCACCGCTCGCGTGAAGCAAAGCCGGGTGGGTCTCGATGCGCCGGGCCCCGTGGACGCCTCGGCGGAGGCGCGCAGGCTCGATGTCCGCGGAATGGCGCGAGACCTCCCGCCAAGGGCTGATTTCTCGGCGATTCTGGCAACGGAGGTCCATCCGCCGGGAGATTCGCCCTCGCCATGTCCGCTCGATCCATGCCCCACTTCGTTCGCGTGCTCGGTGCCGTCCTCCTGACCCTCGCCGGCCTCGGAAGCACCGCGTCCGTGGCACAGAGCACGAACTGTCCGCCGGATTGGCTCCCGGCGGTCGGCAGTCTGCCCACGGCGGAGGTCAAGGCGCTCACGACGTACGACTCCGGGACCGGTCCGGAGGTGTACGTGGGCGGGTGGTTCACCAACTTCCGCGTGCCCGGCGGAAACAACCTCGTGAAGTGGAACGGCACGTCGTGGTCGACCGTCGGCGGCGGGCTCAGCTCCGGGGTCACGGCGCTCGCCGTGGGCGATATCGGAGCCGGACCGAGGCTCTTCGCCGCGGGGTTCTTCACCTCGGCGGGCGGAACCCCGGTCTCGAGGATCGCTCAGTGGGACGGGACGAGCTGGTCGTCGCTCGGCACGGGCCTCCCCGTCCCCGAAGCGATGTGCGTCCACGACGACGGAACCGGGCCCGCGCTCTTCATCGGCGGCCTCTTCTCGTCGGTGAACGGCGTCGCGGTGAACAACCTGGCGAAGTGGAACGGTACGACCTGGTCCGCGGTCGGGCTGGGCACCAACAGCGAAGTGCGCGCGCTCACGAGGTTCAACTTCGGCAGCGGTACCGTGCTCGTCGCCGGCGGGGGCTTCACGACCGCGGGCGGAATCTCGGCGAACCGCGTCGCGCGGTGGAACGGCACGAGCTGGTCCGCGGTCGGCACCACGCTGAACACGGGCACCGTGTACTCGCTGGCGGTGTACAACCCGGGGTCTGGACCCGCGCTCTACGCCTCCGGCACGTTCTTCGGGAACCTGCGCGTCTGGACCGGCACGACCTGGTCGTCCTCTCCGGGGTCGTTCAACGCGTTGGTCAGCGACCTCATCGTCTTCGACGATGGAGTCCAGAGCGCGCTGATCGCGAGCGGCATCTTCACGACGGTCAACTCGTTGCCGATCAAGCGGATCGCGCAGCTGGTCGGCACGCAGTGGAGCGCGCTCGGCGGGGGCGTCGGGGCGGGCCCGGACGCAGGCGGGCTCGAGGCTCTGGCCGTAGGGAACCTGGGAAGCGGCCCGCGGCTCTTCGTGGGCGGCAACATCGAGTGGGCGGGGAATGCCCCGGCGTACCGCTTCGCCGAGTGGAGCGGCGCGGGCTGGTCGTCTCCGCCCTGCAATGGAATCTCGGGTTGGGTCGAAGACCTCGAGGTGTTCGACGACGGCAGCGGAGAGGCGCTCTACGTCGGCGGGCAGTTCCGCACGCTCAACGAACACCTCGCGAACTACATCGCTCGCTGGAACGGCACGGGCTGGTCCACGCTGTCGACCGGTCTCAACGCGTCGATCAACGCGATTTGCGGGCACGACGACGGCACGGGCCCGGCCTTGTACGTGGGCGGTTGGATCTCGCAGGCCGGCTCGACACCCGTGAATCGGATCGCGCGCTGGAGGGCGGGGGCGTGGGAAGCCGTGGGCGCGGGCCTCCCCACCGCTCCCGAGCTGCTCGAGTCTTTCGACGACGGCACGACGTCGTTGCTCTTCGCCAGCGTTGGGGCGGGCGCCGGACTCCAAGCGTGGAACGGCACGTCGTGGACCGCCTTCGGTCTCGCCGGAGTGGGCGCGCGGGCCCTGAAGAGCTTCGACGACGGGAGCGGACTCAAGCTCTACATGAGCGCGTACTTCACTCCGCCTGGACAACCAGCCGGAGAGTACGTGGCCCGATGGAACGGCACCACGTGGGAGGTCGTCGGCGCGCTGAACTTCCTCGTGACCAGCCTCGCGGTGTACGACGACGGGAGCGGCCCGGCCTTGTACGCGGGAGGCGAGTTCAGCCAAGTCGACCTCGTCCCCGCGTCCGGAGTGGCGAAGTGGAACGGCACCTCGTGGTCGGCTCTGGGGAGCGGAATCTCGGAGTCCGGCTCGAGCGGCCTGGTGCGCGCGATGACCGTGCTCACCGACGACCAGGGACCGGTGCTGTACTGCGCCGGGTGGTTCGACACCGCCGGCGGCCAACCCGCGAACAACATGGCGAAGTGGAACGGCACGAGCTGGTCGGCGCTCGGCCCCGGGCTGCCGTTCTGGGCATCGGACCTCGCGGTGTTCGACCCGAAAGACTGCCGCGGTCCCCAGCTCTTCGTGGGCGGAGCCTTCACGAACAACTCGGTCGGTGACACCTACCTCGCGCGCTGGGGCTGCCCGTCGACGTCCGTCGCCTTCGAGTGCGACTCGCTCTCCTTCTGCTTCGGCGACGGGCAGGATCCCGCGCTGACCACGCCGTGCCCGTGCAGCAACTTCGGCGCGCCTGGACACGGCTGCGCGAACTCCGTCCAGCCGGCGGGCGCCCTCCTCACGCGGACAGGCCCAGCAAACCCCGATCAGGTCGTGCTGAGCGCATCGGGCATGCCCGCGACGGTCACGTGCATCTACCTGCAGGGCACGGCGCTCGGAGACGCGACCTTCGGCGACGGCGTGCGCTGCTCGGGCGGCGTGCTCCTGCGCTTGCGGACCCGCGCGAACGTCGGCGGCGCGAGCCAGTTCCCCGACAGCACGGACACGGTCACGCTCTCCCAGCGCGGAGGCGTCGTGCCCGGCAGCGGCGCCGTGCGGTACTACCAGACCTACTACCGAAACGCCGCGAGCGCGTTCTGCCCGCCCGAGACCTACAACGTGACGAACGGCGTGCGGATCACCTGGTAAGGTCGCCGCTCCGCGGCACGCCCGCTTGCGGCGCCGAGGTGACGTCCTCGCCCGAAGGGGGGAGCGATCCACGGCGCCGCCGGCAACCCGAAGCCCACGGGACGGTGGTTTTCGTGCAGAATCGTGTCACGTTCGGCCCGCTGCCGACGATGCGAAATCGAGATGAAGCTCAACCCCTTCCAGACGCTCGGTGGCCTCCTCGGAACACTCGTTGGTGCCGTCACGGCACTTTCCGTCTCTGGGTTCGCGCTCCAGGGCGGGACGGGGTGCCAGCTCGACTGGCTTCCGACGTTCGGCAGTCTGCCGCCCAGCGCGACGATCCTCGCGCTCGCCCCGCTCGACACCGGCGGTGGAACGGAGCTCTACGTCGGCGGGTCGTTCAACGACCTCCACGTGCCCGGCGGAGACGATCTCGTGCGGTGGAATGGCACGTCGTGGTCGGACGTCGGCGGCGGACTCGACGGGCAAGTCTCCGCACTGACCGCGGGCGATCTCGGCCACGGTCCGGTGCTCTTCGTCGCGGGGAACTTCACGCACGCCGGCGGGACGCCGATCTCGGGCATCGCGCAGTGGAACGGGACGAGCTGGTCCGCGCTCGGCACGAACGTCTCGAAGCACGAGACCATGCGGATCCACGACGACGGGACGGGGCCCGCGCTGTACGTCGGCGGCGCTTTCACGTCGATGGGCGGCGTCCCCGCGAACTCTGTGGCCAAGTGGAACGGCACGAGCTGGTCCGCGCTCGGCAACGGCTTGAACTCGTCCGTGCTCGCCTTCACGGTCTTCGACGACGGAAGCGGTCCCGCGCTCGTCGCGGGAGGCGGATTCACCGCGACGGGCACGACCCCGCTCGCGCGCGTGGCGAGGTGGAACGGTACGAGTTGGTCCGCGATCGGCACGACGCTCACATCGGGTTCGGTGTACTCGCTCGTTTCGTACGACTCGGGCACGGGGCCGAAGCTCTACGCCGCGGGCACCATCGATCAGCGCGTGCGCGTGTGGTCAGGCACGAACTGGGTGCTCGTGGGCAACGCCAGTTTCGACGCGTTCGTTTCCGAACTGGCCGTGTTCGACGACGGAGTCCAGAGTTCGCTCGTGGCCTGCGGCGTCTTCACGAGCATCGGTCTCCTGTCGATCGCCAAGATCGCGCAGTGGAACGGCACGCAGTGGAGCCCCCTCGACTCGGGCGTGAGCGGCGGCAACATCGAAGCAATGGCGCCCTGCGACCTCGGGAGCGGCCCGCGCCTGTTCGCAGGCGGGAGCTTCACGACGGCCGGGAGCGTGGCGGCCCACCGGTTCGCCGCGTGGGACGGAGCGACGTGGACGTCGCCTGCGGTGTCCGGACTCTCGGGAGTGGTTCAGGCGCTCGAGGTCTTCGACGATGGGGCCGGGGAGGCGCTCTACGCAGGCGGGCAGTTCGCCACCGTCGACGACGTCGTGGCGAACTACATCGCGCGCTGGAACGGCTCGACCTGGTCGGCGCTGTCGAGCGGCTTGAACTCGCCCGCGGAGTCCCTCTGCGTGCACGACGATGGGTCGGGGCCGGCCCTGTACGCCGGTGGGAACTTCGCGCAGGCCGGCGGCGCCCTCGTCAATCACGTCGCACGTTGGAACGGCAACGCGTGGAGCAGCGTGGGAGCCGGCATCAGCGGCAACGTGATCGAGCTCGCGTCGTTCGACGACGGCTCGGGAGCCAAGCTCTACGCCGCGGCGGTCCCGTCCTTTGGGGGCGGCGTGCTCGCGTGGAACGGGACGAGCTGGACCTCTCTGGGGCTTGCGGGCGGCACGATCCGCGCGCTGCTGGGGTTCGACGATGGTAGCGGGCCGAAGCTCTACGCCGCGGGGTCGTGCACTCCACCCGGCTCTTCGACCGGCGAGTACGTGGTCCGCTGGAATGGAACGAGCTGGCAGGTCGTCGGCACGATGAACCTGCTCGTCGAGTGCTTGGGAGTCTACGACGATGGACAGGGGCCGGGGTTGTACGCCGGAGGCGAGTTCCTGCTCGTGAACGGCGCGCCGATCACGCGCATCGCGAAATGGAACGGAACGACGTGGTCGGGGCTCGGCAGCGGGCTCGCAAGCATCACGGTGCGCGCGCTCACGGTGTACGACGACGAGCAAGGACCGGCGCTCCACGTGGGCGGGTACTTCCTCACGGCCGGCGGACAGCCCGCGGCGCACATCGCACGTTGGAACGGGACGAGCTGGTCGCCGCTCGGCGGCGGGCTCCCGTTCTGGTCGGCGGATCTCGCCGTGTTCGACGCGGGCGGATGCCTCGGCCCAGCGTTGTACGCAGGTGGAGCGTTCGTCGACGCCTCGAGTGGTGACAGCTACCTCGCGCGTTGGGGCTGCACGTCCGCGACGGCTTCCTCGCCGTGCGCGGCAGGGCCATTCTGCTTCGGCGACGGCTTGGATCCGGCGGTGACGACCCCCTGTCCCTGCGGCAACTTCGGCGCGCCCGGTCACGGTTGCGCGAGCTCGGTGCAGCCCGGCGGTGCGCTCCTCACGGCCTTTGGCCCGCTCATCCCCGACCACGTCGTGCTCACCGGGTCGAACATGCCGGCGAGCGTGGCGTGCATTTACCTGCAGGGCGACGCGCACGGCGACATCACGTTTGGGGATGGGGTGCGGTGCGCGTCGGGGACGCTCCTGCGCCTGCGCACGCGCACGAACGTCGGCGGCGCGAGCCAGTTCCCTGACAGCACGGACACGATCACGCTCTCCCAGCGCGGAGGCGTCGTGCCCGGCAGCGGCGCCGTGCGGTACTACCAGACCTACTACCGAAACGCCGCGAGCGCGTTCTGCCCGCCCGAGACCTACAACGTGACGAACGGCGTGCGGATCACGTGGTGAGACGGCGTGCGGGCCACGTGGTGATGCGGCGGGTTCGAGTCACTGGCCAACACGAGGCTGACGGCGCTCGAACGACCCAGCTCGAGCGCAGCCGCTGACGTCGAGACGGTTCGATCGCCGGCCCGGCCCTGAAATCACGCGCAAGCGCCCTCGTAACGCGGCGCCCTCGCCGTCAGGAACCGCGCCATGAGCCAAGCACCCGAGTCGACCCCGTCCCCTTCGTCCCGCCCCGACGATCCCCGCCCCGCCTTCGGGGCGGGCGCGTTCGAGGCCGAACCCGCGCCGGTGGAGCTCCCGCTTGCCGCACCACCGCAAGCGGCCGAGCGGATCGAACTCTCCCGACCCGAATCGACTCCGAGCGTGCCCCTGGAGTCCAACGCGGAGGGCGAACCGCGGGCCGAGAGCGTCGCACGAAGCGAGGACCGGCGGCCTCCGGCTCCTCCGTCGCGACCGCACGTGCACGAGGTCGAGGCCGTCCCCGTCACGCGGTTCGACGCCCCCGCGCCGACGATCGACGTGGAAGCACGGCGCGCGCCGCCCCCGCCACCGCCCCAACCTCCCGAGCCCGCGTTCCGGACCGAAAACCGCCCGCCGCCGCCCGTCGTCGAAGCACGCGCGGGGGCGTCGAGCGCCGCGCAGAACGCTGCGTCGAACGCGGGGTCGAGTACCGCGCCGAGTGTCGCGCCGAACGTTGCGCCGTGTGGCGCATCCAGTGCCTCATCCAGTGCCGCATCGAGCGTCGGGGCGAGCGCCGCACCGAGCACCGCACCTGCCGCAGGACCGAACGCCGCGCCCGCCTTCGCGGCGACTGCGGCGAGCACCGCCCGTCCAACGAACACCCCGCCCTCCGCCGAGCCGCCGCCCGCGCCTTCGACCCCGACCGCGTCGGGCTCACCGAGTCGCATCTGGTCGATGTTCTGCCACCTCTTCCTCTTCCTCGCGATCCCGACGCTGTTCCTCGGCGGCCTGATCACGTTCCTCGTGTGGCAGCTCGCCGGCCGCAAGGACGCGCTCGTCACCGACCAGGGCCGCGAGGCGCTCAACTTCCAGATCAACGTCGCCGTGCTGACCGCGCTGCTCGCGGTCTCGTGCTTCGCGAGCCCGCTGATCCCGGTCGTGTGGTTCGTCGCGGGCGTCCTCTGCGTCCTCGCCGCGCTCCGCGCCTACCGCGGCGAGAGCTACCGCTACCCCTACATCGTGCGCCTCGTGCGCGCGTGAGCTCGGCCGATAGCAGCTCGGCACCCTCCCCACCGCTCGTCCCTGGGAGAACCTAGAACTCGGCGCTCGTTCGGGCCGGTCCTCCGGCCCGAACGAGCGCCGAGTCCGGGATGCGGAAGCACCCGCATGTGTTCCGTTGCGTCCCTCTCCTCCGCATCGCCCCATCTGGCAGGACCGTCCCCTCCGACACGACCGCACGCTCCCTCCCCCACCGCGCCCACTGCTACGATCCGCGCGATGTCCGCGCCCGAACGCCCTCTGATCGCGATCAACGGCCTGCTCCTCCCCGGCGAATCCCCCGCGCTGAAACTCGCGAACCGCTACGCGAACGCGATCCTCAAAGCCGGCGGCCTCCCGCTCGCGATCCCGCCGCTCGGCGGCCCGATCGACGTCGAACGCCTCGTCGCGCGCGTCGACGGGCTCCTCCTCACCGGCGGCGACGACTTCGACATGGAGCGCCTCGGCCTCGGCCCCACGCACCCCACCGCCGAGAAGACGCCCGCCGAGAAACAGGACTTCGACTTCGTGCTCGCGCGCGCGGCGATCGCGAGCCGCACGCCGGTGCTCGGCATCTGCTACGGGATGCAGCTCCTCGGGCTCGCTGAAGGCGGCCGCATGTACCAGCACCTCCCGGAAGACCGCCCGGGTTGCCAAGAACATCGCAAGGGAGCGATCCACTCCGTGCGCGTCGAGCCGCACACGCGCCTCGCGCGCCTCCTCGGCCAGGACGAGGTCGCCGTGATCTCGCGCCACCACCAAGCGCTCGCCGCGGTCGGTCCGCGCTGGAAGGTGAGCGCGCGCGACGCCGAAGGCCTGATCGAAGCGATCGAGCGCGACGAGCACCCGTTCGCGGTCGCGGTGCAGTGGCACCCCGAGCTCGCGGAGGAAGGCAGCGTGCAGGATCGCCTCTTCCGCGGCCTCGTCCACGCCGCCGCGATCGCGGCGACGCAGCGCTTCCTCGCTGCGCGTTGAGCTCGCCATGTCGTCGAGCTCGATCACCCTGCGGTCCGGAGCGCGCGACACGGCGGCGCGGTCGAGCCCGATCACCCTGCGGTCCAGTGCGCGCGACGCGGCGGCTCGGTCGTTCGCGCTCCTCGTCCTGCGAGGTCGTGCGTGAGCGCGTTGCGCACGATTCGAGTCGAAACCGCGCCCGCGTACGACGTGCTCGTCGGTCCGGGCACGCTCGCGGAGCTCGACCTGCGCACGCGGAGCTTCTCCGCGCGGCTCGTGCTCACCGACGACCACGTCGAGCCGTTGTACGCGCGTCCGCATGCGCCGAGCGGCGTCCCGGTGCTTTCCGTGCCCGCGGGCGAGGATTCGAAGTCGTTCGTCGTGCTCGAGCATGTCTTGGACGTGCTGGCGGAGCACGCGCTCGACCGTCGCGCGTGCCTCGTCGCGTTCGGCGGCGGCGTGATCGGCGACCTCGGCGGCTTCGCGGCGTCGGTCTACCAACGCGGCATCGCGTTCGCGCAAGTTCCGACGACGCTGCTCGCGCAGGTCGACAGCTCCGTCGGCGGCAAGACCGCGGTGAACCTGGAGCGCGGGAAGAACCTCGCGGGCACGTTCCACCAGCCGTGCGTCGTGCTCGCGGACACGCGCGTGCTCGCGACGCTGTCGGACGACGAGTATCGGTCGGGCCTGGGCGAGGTCGTGAAGACCGCGCTGCTCGAAGGCGAAGACGCGCTGTCGTACCTCGAGCGCGAGACGAACGCGATCCTCGCGCGCGACCCCGAGGTGCTCGCCGAACTCGTCGCGCGCTGCGTGCAGCACAAAGCCGCCGTCGTCGCGCGCGATCCGCGCGAGGCGGGCGAGCGCAAGACGCTCAACCTCGGCCACACCTTCGCGCACGCGATCGAGCACGTCGCGGGCTACGGCGTCGTGCCGCACGGCCTCGCGGTCGGCGTCGGGCTCGTGCTCGCGGCGCGGCTGTCGCACGCGGCCGGGATCGCGCCGACGAACGAGCTCGAGTCGCGCATCGAGCGCCTGCTCCATGCGTTCGGCATGCCCGCGAGCCTCGCCGAACTCTCGAGGCGCGGCGCGGGCGAACTCCCCGCCGACGCGCTTCTGCGCGCGATGCGCCACGACAAGAAGAGCGCGTCGGGCACGCCGCGCTTCGTGCTGCTCGAGCGCCCGGGCGCGATCCGCTTCGACGTCGAGTGCTCAACGCCCGAGAGCATGCTCGCGGGCTGAACCAGGACGCGCGGAGACTACGGTGCCCGAGCAGGATTTCACCTGATCGCGGCCTGGAGCGGAGCCCCGAGGTCTCGCGCAACCCGCGCACGCTCCGCGACTCGATCCACGCCCCGCGCGACTCGTGCTCTTCCCCGAAACGAACGAAACCCGCGCAAGGCGGGCTTCGTCGAGTGGCGAGCGCGATGGACGCGTCGCTATCGGGTGAAAAAGTGCTCTGGCACCGTATTCCGTATTCCGAAACGAACGAGGCCCGCTCGTCGCGGGCCTCGTCACGTTCGATCGGGAGCAGCGGTTCAGTCCTTCTTCGCCGCTCTCGACATCGCCTTCGCGCGGTCGCCCGCCTTCGTGCCGGCGTACTTCTTCGCGAACTCCTCGTACTTCGCCTTCCGCTTGTCGGTCGCGAGCGGTTTCAGTTGCTCCTTGAGCTTGTCGAAGGCCTTCGAGGCTTCGAACTCGGCCATGAGCTTGCTGTCCGCGCGGATCGCGTCGGCCTTCTTCTTCGCGTCGACGCCCGCGTCGATCGACGCGAGCTCCTTCGCGAGCGTGTCGTAGACGAGCAGCGCGCGCCCGACATCCTTCGCCTTCGCGAGGTTGTCCGCCGTGCCCGCGAGGCTCTCCGCTTGACGCGTGATCGCGTCGCGGACGGCCTTCGCATCCGTCTTCTGCACGTCGGTCGACTTCGCGTCGGCGTCGATCGCGGCGAGCTCCTTGAGCGCGTCCGCGAGCTTGCCGTCCGCCGCGAGGGTCTGAGCCTTCGCGACGCGCGGGTCGACCTTGAAGTCGGTCTTGACGCCGAGCATGCCGCCCGCCGGCTTCTTCGCGCCCTTGAGCACGCCCTTGAGCAGGCTCTTGTTCACCTCGCTCGGGTGACCGTGCCAGGCGATGTTGCCGTCCGGCCCGATCAGGAAGCTGTGCGGGATGCCGCTGACGCCGTACGCGGAGCCCGCGGTCGAGCTCGCGCCGACGATGACGTGGGAGAAATCGTTTTGCTGCAGGTACGGTTCGACCGTCTCGACCACTTCGTCACTCAGCGCAATGACGACGAGGCCCTGGTCTCCGTACTCCTGCTGCAACCCTTCGAGGTGCGGCCACGCCGCACGGCAGGGGCCTCACCAAGTGGCCCAGAACTCCAACATGACCGCGGAGCCGCGCAGGCTCGCGAGGTTGGGTTCGGCACCGAGCTGATTCAGCCAGACCTTGGCGTTGATCTCGGGCGCGGGCTTGCCGACTTCGGGGAACTTCTCCTCGTCCGCCCGCGCAGGCGTCGCGAGGAAGCCCACGGCGAGCAAGCCGAGGGTGACCAGTGTGTTCAGGAACTTCATGAGTGGTGCGGCGGCGGTGGTTCCGGATCGGAGCGAGCCCGTCCGCGCCGGTTTACGGTATCGCCCCATCGGCCAGGGGACGAGGGGCTGTGGAGCCCGAACCGCAGGGCTGCTGTACCGAATGCGTTGGAGCGCCTCGCCGCCCCCGACCGCACCTCGCTCCCCCGACTCCACATCCGACGCGCTGTACCTCGCCACCTCAGCCTCCGGCCGGCCCTCGTGCCGCCGCTCCCGGCCTCCGGCCCCTTCCCTACCTGCACCGCAACCCCACCCTTGCCCTCCCCATCCCCCCCATCCGATCCTGGCCCGCTCATGCCCGCCGCCCACGAGCACGCGCACGAACGGCACGAGCACGTCGGCCACTCCCACGAGTCCGCCCCCACCTCCCCGTCCCCGCACGACGCGTTCCCCCGTCACGCCACCGTCGACGAGGTCGCCCGCGCCCTCGGCCGGCGTGAGCGCCTGGAGCGGGCCCAGGTCCTCCTCCTCGCGCTCGGCCTCACGCTCGTCGCCCTCGCGCTCCCGACCCAGGCCCTCTTCGGCCAGTCCGTCGCGCTCGTCGACGCGACCGCGCGTGGCGTCGGGCTCGACGCCCTGCACCTCATCCCGTGCGCCCTCGCGCGCGCGCTGGTCGCCACGACCGGCGTCGACGCAGAGCGCGCGTGGTTCGCACTCTCCGCATTGGCGTTCGGGCTGACGCTCGTCCCGCTCGTCCGCATCGCGCGCGCGAGGGAGTGGGAGCACGGCCCCGCGCTCGCCGCCGCGCTGCTCGTCCTCTGCGCGCCGGTCGTGCTCGTCGCGGGCACCGTGCCCGACGCGAGCGCCTTCCGCTTGCTCGGCGCCGCCTTCTTCTGCAGCGAGCTCGTGCGGCGCCCGCGCGCGGGCGACCACGCCGGTCTCGCCGCGCTGCGCGAGAGCGGCCCCCACCGCCGCGCGTTCGCGTGGTTCGTCGCGAGCCTCTTCCACGTCGGCAACGCGTGGACGTGGCCCGCGCTGCTCGCGGCGGAGCTGCGCAAGCCGGGCCCGGGCGAGACGGCGCGGCGCGGCCGCGTCGAAGCCCTCGCCGCTGCGACGCTCGCGTTCGTCCTCGTGTTCGCGCTCGCGCATCGCGACGTCGGCCGCGCATTGCACGCGGCGCAGCGCGCGCTCCTCGCCGGCGGCTCCGGCGGTCCCGGGCCGATCGTCGCGTGGACGACGTTGTGGCTCCCCGCGCTCGGCGCCGCGGGCGTCGGCCTCGCCGCATGGCTCGCGGGCGTCGCGCGCGGCGGTTGGAAGCGCGAGCCGGAGCTCGCGCTCCTCGCCCTCGTGCCGTGGGCCGCGCAAACGGTCGGCGGCGCGGTCGACTGGGAGCTGCCGTGGGTCGAGCTCGCGCCGCTCGGACTGCTCGGCCTGCTCGCGCTCGCGCAGCGGATGGAAGAGCGCCCGCACGCGCCGAAGCTCGGGCTCGCGGCGCTCGCGCTCGCGCTCTACGGCCTCGCCGGCGCGACCTGGCTTCGTTCGCTCGACCGCCACGCGGCATGGACGGAGCGCGCGAGCGAGCTCCTGAACCCCGGCGACGTCGTGCTGACGGCGTCGGGCGAGCACCGCCACCTCCTCGAGCACCGCTTCCACGTCGCGACGGTCGACCTGCGCCCGATCGGCGCGCGGCCCGCGGTCGAGCGCGAGGCGTTCTGGAAGGACCAGCGCGACGCCGCGGAGCGCCTCGCCGCCGAGGGCCGGCGGCTCGTGCTCGACCTGGACTCGCTCGCGGACTTCGGAACCGTCGCGTGGCCGGACGCCGGCGAACTCGAGCGCTTCGTCGCGGACGCGCGGCCGGTGGTCCTGCCCGACGAGCGCCTGGGCACGACCCTCGCACGCGGCGGAGCGGGCGGGCGCTGAGCGGCTCGTCGCCGACCGACGGGTTGGCCGAGTTCGGGCGGGCCGGCTCGTGCGGAAGCGACGTGCGGAGCTCGAGGCACGCGATCGCCACAGCGCGCTGCGCGCGGAGCGCGGGGCGCTCCTTCACCGGCGAACGGTGGCCCATCCCGGGCCCAACTCCCCGGCGCGGTCCCGTCGACAGCGCGCCCGCTTTTTGTTCCAATCCGACAGTTTATCCGCCGCCGCTCGAACGGTCGGGACACGGGTCGAGCTCCGCGTGCGCCGCACGCGCGGAGCGCTCGCTCGCCGATCGCTCGACAACGGAGCACCGCACGCACCCCGAGCCCCCCGCGAGACTCGATGCCCCGCCGCGACGACCTCGAATCGATCCTCATCATCGGCAGCGGTCCGATCGTCATCGGACAAGCCTGCGAGTTCGACTACTCCGGAACGCAAGCGTGCAAGGCGCTGCGTGAGGAGGGTTACCGCGTGATCCTGGTCAACTCGAACCCGGCCACGATCATGACCGACCCCGAGACGGCCGATGCGACGTACATCGAGCCGATCACGGTCGAGGGCGTGACGAAGATCCTCGAGAAGGAGCGGCCGAGCGCCGTCCTCCCCACGCTCGGCGGGCAGACGGGCTTGAACACTGCGCTCGCGCTCTACGACGCGGGCATCCTCGACCGCCTCGGCGTCGAAATGATCGGCGCGCGCGCGGAGGTCATCCGCAAGGCGGAGGACCGGAACCTCTTCCGCACCGCGATGCAGCATTGCGGCCTGGAATGCGCGCGCTCCGGCTCCGCGAACACGATGGAGGACGCGCGGCGCGTGCTCGCCGAGATCGGCCTCCCCTGCGTCATCCGCCCGGGCTTCACGCTCGGCGGCACCGGCGGCGGCATCGCGTACAACGTCGACGAGTTCGAGGAGATCGTCGCGCGCGGCCTCGCCGCTTCCATGAACTCCGAGGTGCTCATCGAAGAGTGCCTCCTGGGCTGGAAGGAGTTCGAGATGGAGGTGATGCGCGACAAGGCGGACAACGCCGTCATCATCTGCTCCATCGAGAACTTCGACCCGATGGGCGTGCACACGGGCGACTCGATCACCGTCGCGCCGGCGCAGACGCTCACCGACCGCGAGTACCAGCGCATGCGCAACGCCTCGCTGCTGGTCCTGCGCGAGATCGGCATCGAATGCGGCGGCTCGAACGTCCAGTTCGCGATCGACCCGAAGACCGGGCGCATGATCGTGATCGAGATGAACCCGCGCGTGTCGCGCTCCTCCGCGCTCGCGTCGAAGGCGACGGGCTTCCCGATCGCGAAGTTCGCGGCGAAGCTCGCGGTCGGGTACACGCTCGACGAGCTCCAGAACGACATCACGAAGGAGACGCCGGCCTGCTTCGAGCCGTCGATCGACTACACCGTGGTGAAGATCCCCCGCTTCGCCTTCGAGAAGTTCAAGGGCGCCGATCGCACGCTGACGACGCAGATGAAGAGCGTCGGCGAGACGATGGCGATCGGCCGCACGTTCAAGGAGGCGCTGCAGAAGGCCGTGCGCGGCCTCGAGACGGGGCGTCCCGGCCTCGGATTCGACCCGCGCGACCCCGCCGAGATCCTCGGCGCGGACGCGAGCGCGCTCACGCGCACGCTGCGCGTGCCGAACGAGCTCCGCCTGCTCGCCGTGCGCGTCGCGTACAAGCAGGGCTGGAGCACCGCCGAGATCCACGACGCGACGAAGATCGATCCGTGGTTCCTCGAGAACATCCGCCAGCTCGTCGACTTCGAGGGCGAGCTGTCGGGTGCGCTGCTCACGAAGGAGCTCCTCCTCGAAGCGAAGCGGCTCGGGTACAGCGACAAGCAGATCGCGCTTGCGACGGGCTCGACCGAGAAGGACGTGACGTCGCTGCGCGACGAGTTCGGCATCCATCCGACGTACAAGCTCGTCGACACCTGCGCGGCCGAGTTCCACGCCGTCACGCCCTACTACTACTCCACGTGGGAGGACGAGAACGAGCTGCGCGTCACGAAGAAGCGCAAGATCATGATCCTCGGCGGCGGCCCCAACCGCATCGGTCAGGGCATCGAGTTCGACTACTGCTGCGTCCACGCGGCGTTCGCTGCGCGCGAGATCGGCCGCGAGGCGATCATGGTCAACTCGAACCCCGAGACCGTGTCGACGGACTACGACACGTCGGACGCGCTCTTCTTCGAGCCGTTGACGCACGAGGACGTGATGAACATCGTCCGCGCGATCGAGCCCGAAGGCATCATCGTGCAGTTCGGCGGCCAGACGCCGCTCAACCTCGCGGGCGGGTTGCACAAGGCCGGTGCGCCGCTGATCGGAACGACCGTCGAAGACATCGACCGCGCCGAGGACCGCAAGCTCTTCTCCGAGATGCTGCGCAAACTCGGCCTGCACCAGCCCGAGAACGGCCTCGCCACGAACGTCGGCGAAGCCTTCGAGGTCGCGCGTCGCATCGGTTATCCGGTGCTCGTGCGCCCGAGCTACGTCCTCGGCGGCCGCGCGATGGAGATCGTGTACGACGACGCCGCGCTCGACCACTACATGCAGCACGCGGTGCAGGCGACGCCGGACCGCCCGATCCTCGTCGACAAGTTCCTCGAGGAGGCGATCGAAATCGACGTCGACGCGATCAGCGACGGCAAGCTCGTCGTCATCGGCGGCGTCATGGAGCACATCGAGGAGGCGGGCATCCACTCCGGCGACTCGACGTGTGTCTTGCCGCCCCACACACTCTCCTCCGAGATCGTCGACGAGATCCGCCGCGCGACGAAGGCGATGGCGAAGGAGCTCAGGGTCATCGGCCTGATGAACGTCCAGTTCGCCGTGAAGGACGACAAGGTGTACGTCCTCGAGGTGAACCCGCGCGCTTCGCGCACGGCGCCGTTCGTCAGCAAGGCGATCGGCGTGCCGCTCGCGAAGCTCGCGACCAAGGTCATGTGCGGGATGACGCTCCAGGAGCTCGGCTTCACCGAGGAGATCACGCCGCCGTACTACTCGGTCAAGGTGCCCGTGTTCCCGTTCAACAAGTTCCCGGGCGTCGACATCACGCTCGGGCCCGAGATGCGCTCGACGGGCGAGGTCATGGGCATCGACGAGGACCTCGGCCACGCGTTCGCGAAGGCCTACCTCGCGGCCAGCGTCAAGCTGCCCCGTTCGGGCAAGATCTTCTTGTCGGTCAAGAATGCCGACAAGCGCGCGATCATCCCCGAGGCTCGCACGCTCGCGGCGCTCGGCTACGAGCTCTGCGCGACCGAAGGCACGTACCGCGCGCTCAAGGCCGCGGGCATCGCGGTGACGCGCGTGAACAAGGTCCACGAGGGCCGCCCGCACATCGTGGACATGATCAAGAACCGCGAGGTCGCGCTCGTGCTGAACACGCCGTACGGCAAGCAGCAACGCATCGACGACTCGATGATCCGCGCGTCGTCCGTGACGGCCGCGGTGCCGTGCATCACGACGCGCGCAGGCATCAGCGCAGTCATGTGCGCACTCACCACAATCCACAGGAGCGACTGGACGGTCCGCTCGATCCAGGAGCACCAGAGCTTCCGCAAAGCCGCGCTCACCACACACATCTGAACGACGACGCCCGAATCCACCGGGGCGGCGCGCCTCCCACGCGCCGCCCTGCTCGCCACGCCGGGTATCGTGTCCCTCGCCATGACCGCCCCCGACACGAACGCCCCGTTCGCCGTTCCGCATCGCTCGCGCCTGCGCATCCTGTGGATCGTCCTCGCGCTGTTCGTCGTCGCGATCGCCGGCTCGATCACGTGGTGGAGCCTCTCCCGCTCCCGCCAGCGCGACGAAGCGATGACCACCGCGCGCGCCGAGCTCGCGCCGCTCGCGACGAAGCTCGCCGAAGCGCCCGAGCCCGCACCCGGCCCCTACGACATCGACGCGACGATGCGCGTGCTCGCGGAGCTCGACCGCGCGGCGCGTGAGAGCCGCTCCACGCGCGAGTACGTCGACCGCCTCGTGCGCCAGGACTGGAGCGCCGTGCCCAAGGACGTGCTCGCGGTGCGCACGCGCGTGCTCGACGTCCTCGTGCGCATGGCCGGTGTGCTCGGCCGCGTCGAGGACCACGATGCGAACTGGGCCGAGTACCGCGCCGTGCTCGAAGCGGTCGAGATGGCGAACGCGACGTCGGTGCGCGTCTCGCTCGGGCCCATCGCGCTGCGCAACGACGCGGACGAGACCGTGCGGCAGAAGGCCCGCGCCGAGCTCGAAGCGAAGCTCGCGGAGCGCGAGAGCCTCTTGCGCGCGCTCGAGCCGTTGCAGGACGAACTCTTCGCGGCGCTCGATGCTGGCGCGCCCGCGATGCGGCGGGTCGCGCACGACTGGGAACAGCTGTGCCTCGTGCGCGACGGCGCGTACCTCGCCGCGGCGCGCCGGGACTGGCCGGCGACGGCGGCCGCGGCGCGCGCTGCGATCGAGCGCTCGCCGTCGGAGACCGAAGCGCACCTCCTCCTGGCGCTCGCGGAGATCGAAGGCGGTAGCGAACCTTCGCTCGAGCGCGACGCCGTACGCGGCACGCTCGAGCGCTTCCTCGAAGCGCACCCCGATCAAGCCGCGCCCGCGCTCCTCTTGCGCGGCGTGTGGCACGCGAAGCAAGGACGCGCGGCGGATGCGCGCGCCGACTTCGAGCTCGCCGCGACGCGCTACCCGCAGCAGTCGGCGCGCCTGAAGGACGCCGTCGACCCGTACGCGATGCGCAGCTACCTGCGCGACACGACCCAAGGTCGCAACGTCACCGGCATGTACCAGGCCCTCTCGCTCGGCGCGGGTTGGTTCAGCCCGGAGCTGCAGCTCGCGCGCCTCGCCTTCGCGGCCGGCGATCGCGCCGCGGGCAAGCAGCAGGTGCTCGAGCACTTCCAGCGCCGGCGCAAGGACCGCCAGTGGAGCCTCGTGCTCTACGACGTCGACTTCTGCGAGAGCCTCCTCGGCGACGACTTCGCCGCGCTCTTCCCCGAGGTGTCCTACCTCGACCTCGTGATCGAGCCCACCACGCTTTCCTCCCTCGTCTCCGGCGCGGCGAAGCTCGTCGGGAAGGACGCGGCGCGCGTGCTCGAGGCGAAGGTCGCGAACCGCAGCGACCGCTCGCTCGCGAATGCAGCGCTCGTCGTCTGTCTGCGTGTGAAGGACATGCATCCCGACGACTACGCGGCGATCACGCTCCCGACGCAGCCCGCGGTTCCAGCGCGCACGACGACGAGCTTCGGCGAGGTCGAGCTCGATCCCGCGCTCGCCGCGCGCGGCAAGACGCTCGACGACGTCGTCGAGCCCGTGCGAGCGATCCTCCTCACGGACGAGGCCGTCTTCCGCCTCGATTCGATCCGCTACAAGAACGACGCGATCGAACGCTTCACGGCGGAGCACGGCACAGTCCCCGTGTCGCTGTCCGCCCGCCTCGAGGAGGCCGTGCAGCGCGTCGTCGCCGCGCGCGACACGATGGCGCTCGAGCTCACGGCGACGCAGTGGACGGTCGTGCTACCGCGCGACGTGGCGGTGCTCGGCCCGCTCTTCCGGCTCGAGTACGACGGGAAGCGCGTCGATCAGGCGCTCGACGCCGGCGACGTCGAGAACGTGATCGAGGACGGCCGCGTCGTGCTGCGCTTCGATCGCTCGATCTGGGCCGTGGGCGCGAAGAAGCCCGAGTCGGTGCGCGTGACGGCGCGCAACGTGACGCGCCCGCTCGCGATCACGTTCCGCCTCGACGGCGAGCGCTACGTCGTCGAACGCGTCGAGTGACGCGCGCGCGATCGCCGCAGCTCGGCGCACGCCGCCGCAAGAACGACCACGGGCGCCCGGACGTTCGGCTCGAGCGCCCGCGGGGTCGATCGGTCGCGCGGCTCAGTCGCGGCGCTGGCGCGACGTGATCTGGCACGAGAACGTCCACGAGTCCTCGGGGACCTCGTGCTTCGCCGTCTTCGGGCCCGCGAGCGTGAACTCCACGTCGGTGACCTTCACGCGGCGGCTCTGCTCCTCGAGACGGTAGAGGAAGTTCGCGATGCGCAGGCGCGTGTAGCCGCGCTTGGGATCCTTGGGCTTGATGTCGAGCTTCTGGTCCTCGATGCCCTTCGTACCCGTGTTCTTGTCGACGCTGGGCTGCGGGTCGATCTCGCCGATCTCGACGCGGTCGTCCGTCGCGCACTTGAGCGCGTACGACATCAGGTTCTGCTCGCCCTTGAGGGCTTCCTTGTCGTAGTTCTTCGCGAGCTGCGTGTGACGCCGCCCCGCGGCCTCGAGGCCCTTCGCCGTCTCCGGCATGCGCGTCTCGAGGTCCTGCTTGAGCTCGCTGAGCGTCTCGTACTGGTTCCAGCCCGTGTACGCGAGCACGGCGGAGAAGAGCAGCGCGACGAGCATCATCACGCGCGCGAAGTTCAGCTTCTGGAGGAAGGCGCTCATGGCGTTCAGTTCGGGCGCGGGGCCTTCGGGGCCTTGCCGAGGTTGACCTCGACGATCTGGTTCTCGACGTAGACGCCCTTGCTGTTCTCGAGGGGGTCGGCCGCCTTCGCGTCGACGCGGGTCTCGATCCAAGGCTTCTGGTTGAGCTCTTCGACGAAGCGCTCGTGCATCTGCGTCGCGAGGAGCTGGCTGTCGGCGAACACGCTGTAGTCGAGCGTGACCTTGACGCGGTCGTTCTTCTGGCCCTTGCCGTTGATGTAGCTCGCCTTGACGCGGCGGAGCGACGGACGGTCCTTCTCACTCGCGACGTCCTCGAGCACGTCGAGCACGAGCACCAGCGCGGCGAGCGCCGACTGCGGCTGGGAGAGCTCGGTGTCGACGCCGAGGTCCTTCTCGTACTTGCGGATCTCCTCTTCGATCTTCTGCTTGACCGCGCGGACCTGCTCGGTCTTCGTGAGGTCGACCTCCTCGTCGATGTTCTGG
Organism: Planctomycetota bacterium; assembly: GCA_016714045.1. Classification (GTDB taxonomy): domain Bacteria; phylum Planctomycetota; class UBA1135; order UBA1135; genus JADJNY01. Next base: position 366,302 of record JADJNY010000015.1, read on the forward strand.
ATGTACTTCTTCACCGAGTCGGAGGGCGAGCGCATCGTGCCGGCGATGCCCTGCTTCGGGTTGCCGACGAGCATCTCGAACGAACGGTTGCGCCACTGCCCGAGCTTCGTGCCGTCGACGACGAGGATCTCCTTGTGCAGGAAGATGTTCCACACGCCGAACAGCGTGACGAGCAGCAAGCACACGACCGCCAGCGGCAGCTCCACGCGCTCGAACGCGCCGGAGTAGCGCAGCTCTTCGCGCCGCAGCGAGGGCGCCATCACGCCGCCGCCGAGTTGGCGGAGCGCGGCGCCGTACGCCGCGACGAAGTTCGCCGACTCGGCGCCCGACGGACCGCCTTCGACGGCGATCTCGAGGTGTTGGACGGGGACGTCGAGGATCTGGCTCCCGACGAGCCCCGGCACGTCCATCCCGCACACGAGGATCGAGGAGATCGGGTGCGCGGTGCGCGTGGCCGAAACCGTGCGGCCGAGCTCGCGCCGCAGGCGCTTGATCGTCTGTTCGAGGCGGCGCTGCAGCTCGTCGGCGTCGGGCGGAGCGTCGAGCCACGTGCCGGTCGCCGGCGCGGCGTCGCCCTCGTCCTTCTTCTCGCTCTTCTCGGCGCCCTCCTCGCCCTCGCGGTCGACGTGCACGACCTCGTGCGACAGGATCCCGATCGGGATCGCGCGCATGTCGCGCACACCACCGCCGTCGACGACGATGACCGCCGTCGAGTGTTCGCCGACGTGCACCAGGATGTGAGCCGTGTCGACCGAGCACAGGTTGGACGCGAGGGCCGCGTTCACGACCGCGGTCGTCTCGAGCTCGGCCTCGAGCGGTTCGAGGCCCGCCTGCTCGCAGAGGTCGATCGCCTTGCGGACGTCCGTCTTCTGCACGGCGGTGACGAGGAGCTCGCTCGCGTCCTCGGTCTCGGCGAGCTTGTGGAAGTCGACGACGACGTCGTCGATGTTCCACTGCGGGAGCATGCTCTCGACCTCGAACTTGATCACCGACTCGATCTTCGCCTTGTCGGAGAAGGGCATCTTCAGCAGACGGAAGGCCGCCTGCCGGGAGTCGATCGCGAGGCCGAGGTTCTCCTTCGGCACCTCATTCTGCTTGAACGCCTCGCGCAGGGCGGCTGCGGCGAGCTCGGCGGGATCCTGTCCGGCCTGCTCGGCCGTCGGACGGGGGAACTCACCCGCGTAGGTCTTGAGGACCTTGTGTTTCTTGCCCGAGCCCTCGAGCACGACGAGCTCGAAGCGCCGGGGACCGATGCGGAGACCGCAGGATCGTGCCATGGGCTAGCGGGTGGGGTTGGGCTGGAAGGCGAGGCGCTCGAAGTCGGCCCGTTGGTTTTCGGGCAGAACCTTGTCCTGGATCAAGTTGCGATAGTAGCGTCCGCGCTCCCTCAATTCCGGCTCCATCGCCTTCATCGACTCGGCCTCGCCGCGGCCGCGGATCTCGTCCATGTCACGGCGGTAGGCATCGAGCACGGAGTGCAGGAGCTTCTTCCGCTCCGGGGGAAGCTCGAAGCGCTGGCAAAGCAGCGCCTCGTAGTCGGCGAAGGGCCCGGAGGGCGTCTCGGCCTCGAAGGTGCGGGCCGTGGCCCAGACCCCTACCCCCGCGCCGGCCGCGAAGGCCGTGAGCGCGAGGATCCCGATCCAGACCCGGAGGTCGTTCACGGGCGGCGCTCCGCCGGTGCGCCGATCTGGGCGGCGCCTTTCTGCTCCTCGAGCTTGCCGGCGGCGTCGCGCTCGCGCGCGTTCAGCCGGTCGAGCTCCTGGATCGCCTCCGGCAGCGGCACGACGGCTTCCTTCTTGTCGTCGGCGCGCAGGTCCTGGCCGTTGGGCAGCGTCATCTGGCGGATGGCCATCGAGACGATGAGCACGACGGCCGCGGCGGCCGCGGTGAGCGTGAGCACGAGCCGCAGGTGCCGCGACTCCGCACCCGTCCGGGCGGGAGCGGGCGCGAGCTCGGTCCCGAGCGCGCCGCGGTCGCCCTGGAACGCGCGGCGAGCGACGCGGGCGGCGAAATCGCGCGGCACGGGCAGGGGCGCCTCGGCGGTCTTCGCGACCTGGAACCAACGCGCGAGGTTCTTCTGGTCCTGCGCGGTCGCGCGGCAGGGTTGGCACTCGAGCAGGTGCTTGCGCAGCGGAGCGGCCTGCGCCTCGGAGAGCTCCCCGTCGAGGTAGCTCGGGATCATCGGGCGGGCGTCTTGGCAGGTGTTCATGGCTTCACTCGTCCTGTCCGAACTCGGGATGGAGTTGGAGCAGCTTCTCTTTGAACTTGGCGCGCGCCCGGAAGAGGCGCGACTCGACGGTGCCGATCGAGATGCCGAGCACGTCGGCGATGTCCTGGTAGGCCATCTCCTCGAACTCGCGCATCACGAGCACTTGCCGGAAGATGTCCGGGAGGTGCTCGAGCACCGCGTGGGTGATCTTGGCGATCTCGGCGCGCTCCATCTGGGCATCGGGAGCGGCGACCTTGACCTTGGAGGGCTCCGGGAGGACCTCGGGGTCCTCGACCGAGGTGACCGGTGAGCGCCCGCGGCGCTTCATCCAGTCGAGGATCGTGTTCGTCGCGATCCGGTAGAGCCAGGTGTAGAAGGACGACTGGTGCTGGAAGGTGTCGAGGCGGGTGAAGGCCTTGAGGAAGGCCTCCTGGACCAGGTCCTCGATCTCGACCGGGTTCTTCGTGTAGTGGCGGGCCAGCGCGAACATGCGCGACTGGTAGCGCTCGACCAGGAGCTGGAACGAGGCCTGGTGGCCCGCCAGGGTCTCCTGGACGAGGCAGAGGTCGTCGGCCGGTTGGGGTTCCATCGCTCGCAGTTCCATGGGCGGGCCCCTCCGACGCCCGCTCCAGGGCTTTCTTCCAGCCCGTGGCGGCGTTCCGGGTCGGACCGGTCGCCGCTCAGGCCTGGGGGCCCTCGTCCACGTCGCCCAGGGTGTGCCCGAGCTTGTCGCGCTTCGTCCGCAAATACTTGAGGTTCTGGGAGTTGGGCGGAGTCGAGAGCGGGACCTGGTCGACCACCTGGAGCCCGTAGCCCGCCAAGCCGGCGATCTTCTTCGGGTTGTTCGTGAGCAGGTTCATCCGGCGCACCCCGAGGTAGTGGAGGATCTGGGCGCCGAGCCCGTACTCCCGCAGGTCGGCGGCGAAGCCGAGCGCCTGGTTCGCCTCGACCGTGTCCAGGCCGGTGTCCTGGAGCCGGTAGGCCGCGAGCTTCTTCTCGAGCCCGATCCCGCGCCCCTCCTGCCGCATGTAGACGAGCACCGCCCGCTTCTGTTTGCCGAGGATGTCGAGCGCCTTGTCGAGCTGGGGCCCGCAATCGCAGCGCAGCGAGTGGAAGACGTCGCCCGTCAGGCACTCGGAGTGGACGCGGACCCAGACGAGGTCCTCGATCGCCTTCCGCGGGCCGTCGAGCCCGGGCCCAGGGAGCCCGGTCGAGAGCGCCACGTGCTCCTTCCCGTCGATGCGCGAGCGGAAGAGGTGCGCCTGGAAGGTCCCGAAGCGGGTCGGGAGCGGGATGTCCATCTGCATCGGCTCGATCAGGCGCTCGTTCTGGCGGCGCCAGGCGATCAGGCTCTCGATCGTGCAGATCTTGAGGCCGTGCCGGGCCGCGAAGACCTCGAGGTCGGGCATGCGCGCCATCTCGCCGTCGTCGCGCATGACCTCGCAGATCACGCCGGCCGAGCGCGAGCCGCAGAGGCGCGCGAGGTCGACGATGCCCTCCGTCTGTCCGCCGCGGACGAGGACGCCCCCTTCTCGGGCCCGCAGGGGGAAGATGTGCCCCGGGCGCGCGAGGTCCTCGGGCTTCGCGGTCGCCGCCGCGGCCACGCGGATCGTGTGGGCGCGGTCCTTCGCGCTGATCCCGGTCGTGACGCCGTGCGCCGCCTCGATCGAGACGGTGAAGCCCGTGCCCATCTTGCTCGTGTTGTTCGCGACCTGCGGGCCGAGCGCGAGCTGGTCGCAGATCTCCGACGACATGGGCATGCAGATGAGCCCTCGCCCCTCCTTTGCCATGAAGTTGATGGCCTCGGGGGTGACGTACTCGGCGAGCATCGCGAGGTCGCCCTCGTTCTCGCGGCCGGGGTCGTCGACGAGCAGGATCATCCGGCCGGCGCGGAGGTCGGCGAGGATCTCGGGGATCGGGCTGATGGCCATGGGTGCGGTGGAGGGAGCGGGGCGGAGCGGTCGAGGACTCCGCTCGCAGGCCGTGCGAAGGGCCGGGAAACGGAGCGCGGGTCGGAGCCGCTCGGCGCAGGTCGCGCGGGCGGGTCGAGCGGGATCGAGGGAGGTCCGAGCGAGTCGTGAGCGAACGGGTCGGGGTTGAGCGTTTCGAGGTCGCGGGGGTCGAGGTCGCGGGGGTCGAGGTCGCGGGGGTCGAGAGTGAGCGTGTCGAGAGTGAGCGTGTCGAGAGTGAGCGTGTCGAGAGTGAGCGTGTCGAGAGTGAGCGTGTCGAGAGTGAGCGTGTCGAGAGTGAGCGTGTCGAGAGCGAGCGGGTCGTGAGCGAGCGGGTCGTGAGCGAATGGGTCGAGGTCGAACGAATGAGGACCGAGCGAGTTGGGACCGAGCGGGTCCCGAGCCAACGAGCGGGGCGCGAGCGGGTTGAGCACGTGCCGAGTGGGACCGGGCGGAGCGAGAGCGAACGGGCGCGGTGCGTTGACCGCGCGTGTCGAGCGCTCGCCCTCGAAGCCCCCCTGCTGCGCTGCTCGGGTGCTCGCGGACGCCTCATGGTACTGTCGGGCCCGAGCCCCGACCAAGGCAGCCTCGGGCGGCGCGGTCCCGCGCGTGCGGACCCCCAGCCCGTCGTCGGCGCTCCCCCACGCCGCCATGAACGCACCGCGTCGCTTCGTCGCCTCCGCCGGCCTCACCGTCCTCGTCCTCGCCGGGTGCAAGGGTCTCCCCGAGCTCGAGCCGCTCCGCGCCGGCGGATCGCAGGGCGGGCCCGGCCGCCAACTCGTCCAACCCGTGCCGCCGGGGCCCGTGGCCCCGGCCGCGCAGGATCCGCTCGCGACGATCGCGCGCTACGAGGACGCGCGACTCGACGGCGACGGCTTGCTCCAGGTCTACCTCGCCCAGGGCGACGAGCCCGTCCGCGAACGCGCGGCCGTCGCGCTCGGACGCCTGCCCTACCCCGAGCTCGGCGCGGAGGTGACGCGCTCGCTCGCGCGCGCGCTCGACGACGAGTCGGCGCGCGTGCGGGCCGCGACGGCCTACGCGCTCGGACAGCGCGGCGATCCCTCCGCGGAGGCCGCGCTCCGCGGACGGTGGGAGGCCGGCGAAGCGGACGCGACGGCCCGCGCGCGCCTCGTCGAGGCCTCAAGCCGGCTCGTCGCGCAGGACGGCGCGAGCTCGGAGGCCGCGGTGCTGCGCGAGCGGACGCTGCAGGCGCTCGAGGACAAGTCGCCGCTCGTCCGCGCGGAGGCCGCGCTCGCGCCGCACCGCTGGAAGACGGACGCACCCGGCGCAGCGGACGTCGATCGCGCGCTCGTCGCCGCTGCGCTGCGCGGGCTCCCGCCGAAGGCCGCGGCGGTCTCGAAGGGCGCCGTGCTCGATACCGAGCTCGCGTGGCGCGCGCTCTTCTCGCTCGCGCGTCGCAAGTGCGTCGCGGCGCGTGATGCGTTCGTGCAGGCGCTCTCCGCGCAGGACGCGCGCCTGCGCCTCCACGCCGCGATGGGACTCGCGGTACTGCCGTACGAGGAAGCGAGCCAGCGCGCGCTCGAGGCGGCGCTCGGCGACGACGACCAGCGCGTCGTGTGCGAGGCCGTGCGGGCGATCGGCGCGCACCCCGACGCGCGGACACCGGAGGCGCTCGAGCGCGCGCTCGCGCATCCGTCGCCGCACGTGCAGCGGCTCGCGTTCGAAGCGTGGGGCAACGTGCCGAAGGAGCAGCGCCCGGAGCGCTCGCTGAACGCGCGCGCGCTGCTCTACGAGTCGCTCAACGTGCGCAACGCGGCGTTCGTCAGCGCCGCGAAGCTCGAGGGCGAGGGCGCGCGCGCCGCGATCGAGCTGCGCGCCGAGGACAAGGAGCCGCTCGCGCGCGCCGCCGCCGCGGAGGCCGCGCGGCACGTGACCCCCGCGAGCGCGCTCCCGCTGCTCCTCAGGCTCGCGCAGGACGACGACGTGCGCGTCGTCGAGGCCGCGTGCGAGAGCTTGGGCACGCTGAACGAAACGCGCGCGCGCCAGAAGCTCGTCGAGCTCCTGTCGCACGCGGACAACGGTGTGCGGCTCGCGGCGCTCGAAGCGCTGAAGGCGCACCCGAGCGCGGCGGACCTCGCGGCGCTCGGCCGCTGCTTCGACACGAGCCACGGCGAGATCGCCGACGAGATCGCGTTCAACGTGCTCGAGCACGCGGCGAAGATCGCCGCACTCGCCAATCGAACCGCCGCGAACACGAAAGACGGCGGGAGCGCCCGCAGCGACGTCAACGCGAAGGAGGCGGCGAGCGCGGACGGCGGCGACTCCGTCGACCGCGAAACGCGCGAAGGCTGCATGCGCCTCCTCGCGCGCGGGCTCGCGCACGGGAACCCGTACGTGCGCCGGCGAGCGAGCGACCTCTTCCGCGCGACCTTCCCCGACCGCGCCCTGCCGATGGTGACCGTCGCGCGAAGCGATCGCGTGCACACCGTGCCGCTGCCCGGACTCGATTACGACCCCGCTCAACGGACGCAGGTCCGGGTCGAGACGACGCGCGGCGCGATGACGTTCGAGCTTTTCCCCGGCGAGACGCCGGTGCATGTCGCGAGCTTCCTCCGCCGCGTGCAGGACCGCTTCTACGACGGGACCACCTTCCACCGCGTCGTGCCCGACTTCGTGATCCAGGGCGGCGACCAGCGCGGCGACGGCAACGGCGGGAGCTCGTGGCGCGGCGACTCGCTGCGCGCGGAGTTCACGCCGCGCAAGTTCGTGCGTGGGTCGCTCGGCATGCCGCGCAACGACGACCCCGACAGCGGCGGGAGCCAGCTCTTCGTGTGCCACCGCGAGACGCCGCACCTCGACGGGCGGTACACGTTGTTCGGCGAGCTCGTCGAGGGCTTCGACGTGCTCGACAAGATCGAGGTCGGCGACAAGATCGTGAGCGTGCGCGTGCTCGGACACACGGGCACGCGCTGACGCGCCCGGTCGGCCCAGCCCACCCGCGCGCGTCGAGCGCTCGACGCTTCAATACACCTCGAGCGCGGCTGGCGTCGAACGGCCGGCCACAGCGTGCCTCGAGCACGGCCGCCGCGAGTTCGATTCCGCTTCCGCCGGCGCCTTCCCGTCGCTCGACCCAATCTCGTACGGCTCGCTCTCGCGCTTCGAGCGTGGGCTGCTCGTGCTCGACCGCGCTTCTGCGGGCGCTTCCCCGTCGCTCGGCCCACTCCCGCACGGCTCGCCCTCGCGCTTCGAGCGTGGGCTGCTCGTGCTCGATCACGCCGCTGCCGGCGCCTTCCCGTCGCTCGGCCCACTTTCGTACGGTTCACCTTCATTCGCTCCGAACCGCTGCCGACAACTGCGGATGCCGCCCACCCCGCTCCCCGCGGGAGGACGCGACCTTGGCCTCACGGACTCGTCGCATGTCGCGCAACTGGATCCTCGTGTTCGTCGCCCTCGCCGCCGGCGGGGCTGCCTTCGTCTCCTTCGACGGGCTCGCCGCGCGCATCGCGCGCCTCGAGGAACGCCCGCGCGTCGATCCGAGCGAGCTCGGCGCGCTGCGCCAGCAGATCGCGGACGGCGATCGCCGCATCGCGCACGCGCTCGCGGAGCTCGAACGGCTGCGCTCGACGCCCGAGCGCACGCAGGAGCTCGACCTTCGCCTCGACCAGGTCGCGAAGGAGCTGCGCGAAGCCTCGAGCACGCTCCACGAGCAGGACCAGAAGCTCGCCGAGTGGGACAAGACGCGCGACGAGATCGGTCCGCGCGCGCTCGACGCCCGCATCGCCGCGTACCGCACGACGGTCGACGAGAAGGTGCAGCAGCTCGACCAGATCGCGCAGACGGCGCTGGGCCTCGCGCAGGGCACGCGCAACGAAGTCGAGCGCGTCGAGGAGAACCTCGCCCGCGACACGGAGCGCATGTGGCGCGAACTGCTCGGCCCGACCGTGCAGTTGATGGGCGAAGAGACGGTCGGGAGCGGCGTGCTGCTGCCTTCCGAGCCGACGGACGTCCCGGGCGAGTGGCGCACGCTGGTCCTCACGGCGTGGCACGTCGTGCGCGACATCCAGACGGGCCCGGACAGCTTGAAGCAGCCCGTGCCCGTCACGATCTACGCGCAGGACAAGACGACGGTCGCGGAGACCGCGACGCTGCTCCAGCACAACGCGGACGTCGACCTCGCGCTGCTCGCGCTCAACACGAAGCGCCGCTTCGACTGCGGCGTGAAGCTCGCCCCGCGCGAACACCTCGAACAGGTGAGGGTCTTCGAGCAGGTCTACGCCGTTGGTTGTCCGCTCGGCAACGACCCGATCCCGACCTTCGGCGAGATCGCCGACACGCACCACACGGTCGACGGCTCGCACTACTGGATGATCAGCGCGCCGACGTACATCGGGAACTCGGGCGGCGGAATCTTCGACGCGCAGACGCACGAGCTGCTCGGCATCTTCTCGAAGATCTACACGCACGGCTCGATCCGCCCGACCGTGGTGCCGCACATGGGCCTCGCGACGTCGATGCTCGTCGTGTACGACTGGCTCGACCAGGTCGGCTTCGCGAGCCTCGAACCTGCGGCGAGTGACGTGCAGACGCAGACCGCCGCGTCGAAGCGCTGAGCGCGCTCACCACCGTTTCGCACCGCCCGTGAGTCCGGGCGTCGCGCGTTCATCGCTTGCCGCGGCACGCCGCCGTGCGCTCTCGACCACGAGGTCCGTCCCACGGCTCGACTCGAGCTCGAACACGGCTCGACCGAGCTCGTCGCCGCACACCTCGATCTCGAGCGGCACGCCCTCCGGGATCCTGACGTGGAACTCGCCGCGCGCGTCCGTCGACGTATTCGCGGGGACGTACTCCCACCCGTCGCGCGACCAGCCCGTCGGTGCGCGCACGCTGATCAGCGCGTGCGGAATCGGCGCGCCGCTCGTGTCGACGACGCGCCCTGCGTGCGCGACGAGCCGCGGGAGCGCGAGCTCGAGCTGCTCCTCTTCGCCGGGCCGGGACTCGAGCATGCGAGTGAACACGGTCTCGCTCCCGTGGCGTACGCGGATCGGCACGGACGCACCGGACGGGAGGGCCACGCGCGCCGTGCCGCGCGCGTCGAACGCGACGCCTTCGCACGTCCAGGCCGCGAAGCCCCCAACCTCGTCGCTGCGCGCGATCACGCTCGTTACGACGCGCGGGCCCGCCCGGAGCACGTGCTCGACGCGCGCTCCACGCTGCACGGCGGCGAGCAACGCCTGGGTCCGCGTCCCGTCGGGCGCCCGTGCGAACAGATGAACGTCGCCGACCCCCGCGTGCTCGAACACGACGCGTCCGCGCGTCGGCGTGCTTCGCCCTCGTCCACTCGTCGGGCCACGCGACGCCCATCCGGAGCAGCGTGTTCGTGGCTCCGCCCAGATCGGACGCCGCGACGCACTGAACGAACGCGTTCGGCACGGGCGCGCCGTCGGAGTCGAGCACCTGGACCTCGATCGTCGCCGAGCGGTCGAGCTCGAACTCGATCCGCGGAGAGGCCGCCGTGCCGCGCAGGTCGATCCGCGCCGAGCGCACGTCCCATCCCGGAGCCGTGACGAGCACGTCGTAGCACTGCACGGGCAGACGCGCGCATCGTGCGAGGCCGTTCGCATCCGTCTGCGCGATCTGCGCGGCCTCGAGGTCCGTGATCGCGACGGCGAGCGGAGGCCGCGGCCCGCCCTCCCACGGGACGAGGACCACGCTCGCGCCCTCGATCGGCGCGCCCTCGTTCCGCGTGCGGACGTGGACGTCGAGCTCGCGCACGGGCAAGAGCACGATCCGTCCTTCGTCGTCGCCGCCCGCGGCGTTCCATCGTTCGGTGCGCGCGTGCGCCCCGTCGGCGCTGCGCGCCGCGTAGGTCGTTCCGTAGAGGCACGACACGCCGTCGATCGCGAAGCGACCCTCGCCGTCGGCCTTCACCACGACGCGCTCGAGCAGGAAGCGCGCGTCGTCGAGCAGCCAGAGCTCGGCGTTCCGCGCCGGCGCGCCGTCGGGGTGGACGAGCACGCCCTCGACGCGCCGCGCGGGATCGAGGAACACGACGAGCTCGTCCTCGGCTTCGCCGGTGTTCGTGCTCGCGGCGTGCTCATCGGCGCGCGCGGCGAGCGTCCACAGTCCCTGCGCACCGTCGACAGGCACGCGGAAGCTCCCGGTCTCGTCGCTGCGCGCACGCAGGACCTCGCCCGTCGCGAGCCGCAGGGCGACCTCCGCGTTCGCGATCGGCTCGTCCGTGCGCCGCTCGGCCACGCGCCCGTCGCGGAACGGGACGGGTATCGACGCGACGGTCGCCGACGGCGCGTCGACCGCGAGCGCGCGCGGCGTCGAGGGCGTCTCCGCGGCGATCGGCGTGCGCTCGGCCGCCGCGGTCGAGAGCGGCAGTGCGGCGAGCGATGAGTTCGAGGCCGCCGGCTCGAGCTCGCTCGTGCTCCTGGCCACCGCGAAGCCCGCCGCCGTCAGCACGACCGCGCCCAGCGCAGCGGCGATCGGCAGCGCCGGTCGGGCGACGATCGGGGACGCGCCCCCGATCACCGAACGCCGCACTCGCGCCAGCGCGCTCGCGTTCGCGACGCGCTCGAGCCCGAGCACACCGACGAAAGCGGGCAGCATCCGGCGCACGATGGAGAGCGCGCGGTGCAGGCGGACGCGCAGCGCTCCGTGCGTGACGCCCGCGCGCGCCGCGAGCACGCTGCCAGCGAGCTCGTCGAAGAGGTGCGCCTCGACGAGCGCGCGTGTGTCATACGGGAGGTGCGCGAGCGCGACCCCGAGCCGCTGGATGAACTCGCGGCGTTCCGCGGTTCGGCTCGGCGACTCCGAGTCGCGCGCGGGCGCGCGTTCGAGTTCCTCCGCGTCGGCGAGGCGCGCGCTCGAGCTCCGCCGACGGCGCGCGAGGCCCGCCTGCCGCGCCAGGATCCCGATCATCCACGGAAGCACCGGGCGAGATGGCTCGTGCGCCTCCGCGCGTTCGATCACGGCGAGGAACGTGCTCTGCAGCACGTCCTCCGCGTCTGCGCGGGCGGCGGTGAGGTGCCGCGCGATGCGCAGGAGCTCCGGCGCGCTCGCGTCGAACACGCGCGCGAGTGCCTCGTGGTCGCCGGTCGTGCGGAAGCGAGCGAAGTCCTGGTCGAGCGCGGTGGGTTCCATGCCCGAGTCCTTATCGCTGGGCCCGGCGATGTTACGGGTTGCGCGCGCGAAGAGCGGACCGGCATCGAGCGAGCAGAGTCGAGCGGCTCAGCGCGGCGGCTGCCGCATCGTGACCCAGTCGAACGGCAAGCCGAACTGCCGGTCGTGCGTCGCGTCCTCGTGACAGTGCATGCAGCTCTCGATCCTGCCCGCGGCCGTCACGCGCTTGCGATCGGGCGTCACCGTCGCATAGACCCAGCCCCGGTCCGTGTCGGGGGTCGACGGATCGAGCTTCATCAGCACGTAGAGCTCGGCCTGCGCGCCCTTGCGGTACAGCACGCCGTCGCGCGTCGCGCAGTCCTCGGCAAGGCCGAAGCCGCGCGACGAGCGCACGCTGTCGGGCAGCTCGCGCGTGCCGTCGGCGCGCGGCGCGGGGAGATCGATCGGCACCGGACGCCACGCCTCCTTCACGAGCACCTGACCAATGGGCGCGGGGTCGGCCGGCGTCGAGGGCGTGCGCTCGGTGCCGACGCTCTTCATCAGGTCGTCGCCGGCGGCGTCGTACGCCGCAGCATCCTTCGCGAAGAGGTGGTAGAGCTTCGATCCGTGCGTCCCGCCGTCCTCGCTCGCGCTGACGAGCGCTCCGCCGGTCGGCGGCGCCTGACACAGGAGCGGCGACCACGCGGGCAGGTCGCTGATGCGCTTGAACCGATCGTAGTCGCGCACGGCCGCGAGCACCGCGGGAGCGAAGCGCTCGGTCTCGGGCGGCGCGACGGGCACGAGCGCTCCTGCGAGCTTCGGCGTCGTGACGCGGCCGCGCTCCTTCCACTGCGGCGGAGCGTCGATCAGGTCGCGCACGTCTTCGTCGACGACGATCGTGGCTCCCGGCTCGCGCTGCATGAGCACGATCACGTAGGGACGCACTCGGTCGCCTTCGCCGAGGGACTGGTACGTGATCGGAGCGAGTCGCACGTGCCACTCGTCACCGACGCGCTCGATCGACCTCACGTCGTAGCCCCGCGTGTTCCACGTCGTGCCCGCCGTCCAGGCGAAGCCGATGCAGTTCGAGAAGTCCGGCCGCGGGTGGAGGTGATCCGTCGGCCAGCGCGAGGATCCGTGGCGGATCACGGCGTCGGTCCACATCGCGTCGAACTCGCTCGCGCTCGTGAGCGGGAAGAAGCGCGCGTCCTCGCGTTCGGAGTCCGCTCCGGTCCACGTGACGATCACGCCTGGCCCGCGAACCTCGGTTGGGAACCAGGTCGCGCGCGTCGCGTCGCTGGAACGGCATCCGAGCAGTGCGAGAGCGAGCGAGAAACAGGAGGCGGCGAAGGGTGAGCGCATGGAGGACCTCGAGGAGGAAGCGTACGCACGCTCGGCCGGGCCGTCGACCTTCGACGGCGCCGCACGAGGAGTGTGCGCGCGTGCGTCCGCTCCTCGACGCGGTGCACGCGCGCGCTCGTGGATGCAGCTCGTGTGCCCGGGCCGCCGAGCGCCCGCGCGCGCTCCGCCCCGAGACCGCGCGTATCGCATCGGATACGCCGCGCGTCCGATCAGTGCCGGAAGTGCCGCGCGCCCGTGAACACCATCGCGGCGCCCTTCGCGTCGCACGCCGCGATCACTTCCGCGTCGCGCACCGAGCCGCCGGGCTGCAGGAACGCGGTGACGCCCGCCGCGAGCGCCGCCTCGACGCCGTCGGGGAAGGGGAAGAACGCGTCGCTCGCGAGCACGGCGTCCTTCGCCGAACCGCCGGCCTTGCGCACCGCGAGGTGCACGCTGTCGACGCGGCTCATCTGGCCCGCGCCGGTGCCGAGCAGCTTCGTGCCGCGCGCGAGCAGGATCGCGTTCGACTTGACGTGCTTGCACACCTTGTTCGCGAAGAAGAGCGACGCGAGCTCGGCCTCCGTCGGCGCGCGCTTCGTCGCGACCTTGCAGTGGCCCTCGCCCGCCGCGAACAGGTCGCGATCCTGCACGAGGAACCCGCCGACGAGCTTCTTCACCTCGACGTCCCGCGCGTCGCGACCGCTCGCGCCGATGTCGCCGACCTCGAGCAGGCGCACGCTCTTCCCCCACTTCGGCTTCTCGGTCAGGAGCTTCAGCGCCGCGTCGTCGAAGCCCGGCGCCACGATCGCCTCGACGAAGCGGTTGCCGGACACGAGGAACTCGGCGCACGCCAGGTCGAGCGGCCGCGTGAAGCCCAGCACGGAGCCGAACGCGGACACGGAGTCGCCGTTCCACGCTTCCTCCAACGCCTGCACGATCGTCGCGGCCTGCGACGCGCCGCACGGGTTGTTGTGCTTCAGGACGCACACGAACGGCGCGCCGCCTTCCGTCGCGAACTCCTTCGCGAGCCCGAGCGCGCTGTCGAGGTCGACGAGGTTGTTGTACGAGAGCGTCTTCCCGTTCAGGAAGCGCGCGGTGCCGAGGCTCGGCTCCGTCACGCCGCCGCACGCGTACCACGCGGCCTTCTGGTGTGGGTTCTCGCCGTAGCGCAGGTCGCCGCCGAGCTTCGTGCCCGCGAGCACGAACGTCTCGGGGAACGGCGAGCTCGTCTTCCCCTCGCGCTTCTCCTCTTCGAACATCCAGCGGCTGATCGCCGCGTCGTAGCGCGCGGTCAGCGAGTACGCCTTGACCGCGAGCTCGCGCTTGAAGCCGTCCGTGAGCGCGCCGCCGTGCTTCTGGAGCTCGTCGAGCACGCGCCCGTAGTCGTTCGGGTCCGTGACGATGCCGACGAAGCGGTGGTTCTTCGCGGCGGAGCGCACCATCGACGGCCCGCCGATGTCGATGTTCTCGATCGCCTCGGCGCGCGTGACGCCCTTCTTCGCGACCGTCGCCTCGAACGGGTAGAGGTTCACGACGACGAGGTCGATCGGCCGGATGCCGTGCTCGGCCATCGCGCCCGTGTGCGTCGCGACGTCGCGCAGCGCGAGGATCCCGCCGTGGACCTTCGGGTGCAGCGTCTTCACGCGCCCGTCCATCATCTCGGGGAAGCCCGTGTAGTCGCTGACCTCGCGCACGGCGACGCCCGCCTTCTTGAGCGCGGCGTACGTGCCGCCGGTCGAGAGGAGCTCGACGCCCATCTGCGCGAGCGCGCGAGCGAAGTTCTCGATGCCCGTCTTGTCGGAGACGCTGATCAAGGCGCGTTGGACTTGGTTTGTCATGGTGTGGGGGTGCGGGAGGGAGCGGCTGGGGGGCGAGGCGCGCTGACGCAGTGCGGCGTCGTCATCACGGCGGAGCGGATCCGCGCGGGTTGGACTTCGTTCGTCCAGGTTTGAGGGTTCGAGAGGGAGCGATGGGGAGCGATGCGCGTCGACGGAGTGCAGCGCGGTCGGCGTGGCGAGCGCGAATCACTTCGGACGGTGCGCGTCGACGAGGCGCTGCAGGGTCTTCACGAAGGTCGCCGGCATCACGCCGCCCGACGAGCCCTCGAGGAAGCGCCCGCTCGCGTCCGTGAAGAGCACGAACGGGAGCATCTGCGCGTCCTCGAGCATCCCCGCGAGGTGGAGCACCTCGTCCTCGGCGTCGTCGCAGTCGCTCGCGAGCGCGACGAAGTGCTGCTGGAGCAGCGGCGCGACGTCGGGGCGCGGGACGACTCCCTGCACGAGGGAGCGGCACTGGCCGCACAACTCGCGGCCGAACTCGATGAAGACGAGCTTCTTCTCGGCCTTGGCGGCCGCGAGCGCGTCCTTCCAGCGCGTGTGCCAGTCCAGGGTGCCGCGGTCGTCGAAGTGCGGGTGCTTGCGTCGCTGCGTCATGGTGTCTCCGTCCCTTCGGAGGGCGAACATTCTGCCGAGCGAGGCACCGCGCTCCTAGACGCCCTTCGGCGCAGCGCGGCGGCGCGATGGAATTCCGTTCCGGCTCCGCGGCCTCCGACCCCGGCCGGCCTTCGGACCCTCCACGTTCCGCGGGCAGCGGGATCGTCGCGGACCGCACGGGCTCGGCAGCCGAGGACGGCTCGTTCTCTGCTCACACGGGGCGTCGAGCGCGGCCCACGCGCCCTGGGACCGATCGCGGCACCTGTCGGCAGCCGGAGCTTCGCTCCCGCGTCGCGATACCGCCGAGGCGTTGCACGGAGCGCGCCCGACGAAGCGCTACTGGCCCGTTTCGCGCAAGAGCCCTTCCCGGCCCCCGCGGCCTCGATCGACGGGCCTCTCCTCAAGAGGCCCGTCTCCTGGGGCCGATGAGAGTTCGATTCCCCCGACGCATCGCGGAGAGACCACTCGTGCGCATTCTTCCCTGGATCGTCCTCGCCGCCGCGCTCGTGCCGGCCTCGTGCACCTTGTTCGGCGGAGGGGTCCGCCCGAACTTGCTCGTGATCACCGTCGACAGCTTGCGCTTCGACGCGATCTCGCGCTCGCTCGGGGCCGCGGACACGCCGAATCTGAAGGCCATCGAGGCCCAAGGGGAGAGCTTCACGCATTGCTACAGCCACTCGCCCGCCGCGCTGCCGGCGCACGCGGCGCTCTTCTCCGCGCGCCTGCCGCACCAGAGCGGCGTCACCGGCAACGGCATGGCGATCGACCCCGAGGTCATGCTGCTCGCGGAGTGGATGAAGAACCGCGGCTACTCGACGGCGGCGGCGGTGAGCCTCGCGAGCTTGTGGCCGCCGCGCGCGGAGGACGCTGCGTCGAACGCGGCCGGGAAGCACGGACCGACGGGCATCGAGCGCGGGTTCGGCTCCTATGCGACCGGCGAGCGCGAGCTGACGCCCGCGACCGAGGTGAACGAGCGTCTGCTCGCGCAACTCGACGCGCTTCCGACGAACCAGCCGTGGTTCCTCTTCGCGCAGTACTCCGAACCGCGCGCGCCGTACGACGCGTGGGACAGCGTGCAGATGAAGGCGACCGTCCTACTCGACGGGAAGGAGCTCGACTCCTTCCTGGTGAGTGACTCCGGCGATTGGTCGCTCGAGCTCGTGCTCGCCCCCGGGCTGCACGAGGTCGTCTTCAAGAGCGAGGTGCCGATCGAGCTGCGCCGGTTCTCGTGCCACGGGCCGACCGACGAGCTCCCCACGCGCTTCATCCAGGGCCACATGCACGAGGCGAGCAAGAAGATCGTGCTCGCGATCGAGAACAAGTCGGACGAGGACCTGGAGTGCATCCTCGATGCCTGGGTCCACGACGTGCCCGACGTCGCGCAGGCTCGCGCGCGCTACCGCCACGAGGTCGAGGCCGTCGATCGCGCGATCGGCGAGCTCGTCGCCGGGCTCCGTCAGCGCGGCGTGTACGAAGACACGCTGATCGTGATCACGGCCGACCACGGCGAGGCGCTCGGCGAGCACGGACAGCTCGGACACGGCCAGAACCTCTACGACGAGGTGCTGCGCGTCCCGCTGATCGTGAAGCCGCACCACGGGTGCGAGGACTTCCCGGCCCTGGCGAAGCAGAAGCACGCCCCCGTGCGCCAAATGGACATCGTGCCGACCGTGCTCGACCTGCTCGGGCTGCGCTCGCTGCCCGGTGCGGAAGGCGCGTCGCTCCTCACCGAGGCCGACCGCACGCACTTCGCGGAGATCCACCCGCCCGAGGCCGCGCATTCGATGCTGTGCCGCCGCGACGAGCGCTACAAGCTCGTGTTCACCGCCGGCGAGAACAAGTGGGAGCTCTTCGACGTGACGTCCGACACGCTCGAGGCGGACAACATCTTCGAAGTGCAGGGCCACTTCCGCTCGAACTGGCAGAGCGAGCTGCGCCAGCTCGCCCTGAACTCCCCGCAGGCCGCGAACGCGCGGATGGGGATGACGAGCAAGCGGCCGGAGTACTTGAAGGCGCTCGGGTACTGAGCGCGCTCGTCGCGTTCACGCGCGGAATTCGATCGAGAGCGCCGCGCGAGCGCTGCGTGCGCCGCGCGAGGACTTGGGTTCGTTCACAATCGCCCGAACGGAAGCGCTTCCGCCGACGTGCCGAGCGGTCCGCAGTAGTCGCCAGCATGCACGACATACCCGCGACGGAATCGGGAGTCGAGGTCCGCGCGCAACGACTCGATCGACTTCGCCATGTCCGGACGCGGAGTCGCGGTCGACTTCGCCTCGATCGCGACGAGCTCGAGCCCCTCCTCGACCACGAAATCGACCTCCACGCCGTTCGAGGTGCGGTAGAAGGTCACGCGCGGCTCCTCGCCGCGGTTCCAGGCGAGCTTGAGCAGCTCGGAGAGCACCGCCGTCTCGAACACGGCGCCCGCCATCGGGCCGTGGCGGAGGTGCTCGACGTCGCGGATCCCCACGAGATGGCAGAGCATCCCCACGTCGGTCACGTAGACCTTCGGCGTCTTCACGAGGCGCTTGCCGAGGTTCGAGTGGAATGGGCGCAAGACGAAGACCTGATGACTCGCTTCGAGCACGGAAAGCCACGCCTTGGCCGTGTTCACGGCGACGCCGAGGTCGCGCGACAGGTCGTGCAGGTTCAGGAGTCCGCCGCTGCGCGCCGCGATCGCACGCACGAACGACTGGAACTGCGCGAGGTCGCCGACCTGCCGCAGGCTGCGCACGTCGCGCTCGAGGTACGTCTGCACGTAGCTTGCATGCCACAGGTGCGCGTCGAGCTTCGGGTTCGCGACGAGTTCTGGATAGCCGCCGCGCAGCAGGCGCTCCCACTCGAACGAGGCCGCAGCTTCGGGCTTCGGGCGGCGTTTCGGCTTCTCCCATGGAATCGCCACGTCCGAGCGGTGTTCGATCTCGCGCTGGGACAGCGGGAACAACTTGAGGATGGCTGCGCGGCCCGCGAGCGACTCGGTGACCTTCGAGTGCAGGAGCAGGTTCTGCGAACCGCTCAGCAGGTACCGTCCCTTGCGCGAGCGCTGCTCGTCGACGGCGTTCTTCACGTACGAGAGCAGCTCGGGCACCTGCTGGATCTCGTCGAGGATGACGGGCGGTGGATGCGCGGCCAGGAACCCCCTCGGATCGGAACGCGCGCTCGCGGCCACGACGGGCAGGTCGAGCGAGACGTAGCGCGCCTTGGGAAACGTGCTACGCAGGAGCGTCGTCTTCCCCGACTGCCGCGGCCCGGACACGACGACGCAGGGGAACTGCTTCGCCGCCTTGCGCAGCTCGGGCTCGAGGGCTCGGGGGATGAGGGCCATGGGGAGTTCATGGAATTGTGCATTTGGAATGCACGATTGCATAGACCCCACCAAGCGACGCCGGGCCGCCTGCCGCGAGTTCCGCAGGCCCCGCGGCCGCGAGCGCGCGCTGCGGCGCTCACTTCCCCGGCTTCTTCGCGCGCAGGTACGCCTCGATGAACGGGTCGATGTCGCCGTCGAGCACGGCCTGGATGTTGCCCGTCTCGTGCTCGGTCCGGTGGTCCTTGACCATCTGGTACGGGTGCATGACGTAGCTCCGGATCTGGCTGCCGAACGCGATCTCGCCCTTCTGGCCATAGAGCTTCGACATCTCCACGTCGCGCTTCGCCTCCTCCATCTGGATCAGCTTCGCCTGGAGGATCTTGAACGCCATCTCGCGGTTCTTGCCCTGGCTGCGCTGGCTCTGGCAGCGCACGACGATGCCGCTCGGACGGTGCGTCAGGCGCACGGCGGACTCGACCTTGTTCACGTTCTGGCCGCCGGCGCCGCCCGCGCGCATCGTGTCGATGTCGACGTCGGACTCGTTGATCTCGACCTTGATCGTGTCGTCGAGCAGCGGCGTCACGTCGACGGACGCGAACGCCGTCTGGCGCCGCGCCTGTGCGTCGAACGGGCTGATGCGGACGAGCCGGTGCACGCCGATCTCCGCCTTCAAGCGCCCGAACGCGTAGTCGCCTTCGATCTCGAGCGTCGCGTTCTTGATGCCGCCTTCCGGGTTGTCGATGCGCTCGACTTCCGTGACGGTGTAGCCCTTGTCCTGCGCCCAGTGCATGTACATGCGGTACAGGATCCCGGCCCAGTCGCACGCGTCGACGCCGCCGGCGCCGGGGCTGAACTGGATGAACGCGCCGAGGCGGTCGTTCGGCCCGCCGAGCATGACGCGGAAGTCGAGCGCCTCCAGCGTCGTTTCGATCTTCGCGACCGTGGCTTCGGCCTCGACGATCACGTCCGCCTCGCCGGCGTCCTTCGCCATCTCGACGAGGATGCCGAACTCCTCGAACGCGGTCTCGACGCTGCGCACGGGATCGACGATCCCGCGCACGCCCTTCATCTCGGTGACGAACTTCTGTGCACGCTCGGAGTTGGTCCAGAAGTCGGGCGCGTTCTGGAGCTCGGTGATCTCGGCGTGGCGTCGTGCGTTGGACGCGTAGTCAAAGACTCTCCTTCAGCTGCGCAAAGCGCGGCTGGAGGAGCTCGATCTTCTGCTGGAGTTCTTTCAGGGAGGCCATGGGGGCGCAGATTCTAGGGATCGCGGGCGCCAGGGGAAGCCCGGGCCTCCGACTTCGCGGCATGACGGGCCGCCCTCTGCGCGGCGAGTTCGACGTGGGAGTCGCTCCAACGCCCCTCTGCGCTCGTTTGCGACGCCTGCGGGCGCACGGCGAGCACCGACGGAGCCGCAGGCAACAAAAAGCGCGGGCCCGCCCCGGAGGACGAGCCCGCGTGCCGGACCAGATGTGGTGTTCGTTGTCGACTCATGGTGCAGATCTCGTCCGCACCCAGGCGCTCGCGCGCGCACGCGCGGGTTTCCCGCACGGCCCCGGCAGGCGATCGCTATCGGACGCGCGCCGCGTCGAAGTGCAGCGGAAGCGCGGGATGTGGCCCGCGGACCTCGCGTTGGGGCGCCGCGACGTGGAAAGGGCTTCCGCGCGTCAGTCGAACGCGAGCTCGACGAGCCGGTCCACGCCCTCGAGCGTGCGTGTCGCGCGCAGCCCCTTCGGGCCGCGGAGCTCGACCTCGACCGGCCCGCCGCGGTCGCCGAGCCCGAAGTGGAGCACGGTGCCGTTCGCGTTGCCGGTGCTCGAGCCGAGCTCGACGGAACGCGTCCACGTCTGCGCGGGCTCCTTCGCGGAGCGCACGCGCACCTGGACACCGGCCGCATCGCGCGCGACGCGCTTGCCGTCGCCCGTCACGCGCACCTCCAGCCAGTGCCGCGCGGTCGGCGCCGCTCCCACGTAGAGCTTTCCCGCCGTCGCCAGGTCGAGGTCCCCGTCGCGGTCGAAGTCCGCACATGCAGCCATGTACGTCGGCGGGAGCCCGCCCAGCCCGGCGTCCTCCGTCGTGTCGACGAACCGCAGCGCGGCGCCCTCGCTCACGTTGCGCATCAGCACGGGGAAGTTGGGCTGGTGGAACGAGGCCATCGCGTACACCGTCGTGACGTAGAGATCGAGCCGTCCGTCGCGATCGAAGTCACCGCACGCGGGCACCGCGTAGCTCTCCTGGTACGCGAGCCCGCATTCGCCGCGGTCCTCGAAGCGCCAGCCGCCCGCAGCGCCCGCGTTGCGCAGGAAGCGCGACTTCGGCTGATCGCCGCGCTCGTCGACGTGCGCGAAGTTGCCCGCGAACAGATCGACGTGCCCATCGCCGTCGAAGTCGCCGAAGCACGCGCCGATCGAGTGTCCGCCGGGGAAATCGCCCGACGTCGCGAGCGCGTTGCGCGCCTTCGCCTCGTTCGCGAACGCGCCCTGGCCGTCGTTGACCCAGAGGTCGTTCGGCTGCAAGCGGTAGTTCGACACGTACCAGTCGAGGTCGCCGTCCTCGTCGAAGTCGCACGCCGCTACGCTGCGCGAGCGGTGCTCGGCGCTCGTCCACGCGAGCGCGAAGCCCTTCTCGCCCGCGTTGCGCAGGAGGAAGCTCGGGAACGTGAGCTGCTTCTCCCAGTCCTCGTACCCCGCGACGAACACGTCGAGCCGCCCATCCCCGTCGACGTCCGCGCACGCCGCCGCGCAACTCGACGTCGCGGGCAGCTCCGGCAGCGCCATAGGCTCGAACGCGAGCTCGCCCGCGCTCGACACACGCGTGCGCCAGAACGCGAGCGGAGTGAACCCGACGAGATCGCCCTTCCCATCCCCGTCGAGGTCCGCGATCAACGCGCGCGCAAGCCCCGCAGGCGCAGCGACGGACGTGAAGCCCTTCCCCCCACGATTCCGCCACACCGTCCCGCCCGCGAACAGATCGAGCCATCCATCGCCATCCACATCGCCCCACGCCGCCTGATCCCCCGCGAGCGCGCCGATCACCTCACTCCCCGCCGGCCCAAAGGACACCGCCCCCTCCGCCCCCACCCACGCCGCCACGCCCACGCCCGCGATGACCGTCCACTTCGCCTTCACGCCCCCATCTCCCTTCTCCGAAGTCGAACTCCGAGCGAGCACGGACCGGTCCTCCGGTCCGTGCTCGTGCGGAGTCCGGGATGCGGAAGCACCCGAATGTGTTCCGTTGCGCCCCTTCGCCCTTGGCCCTTCATCTCCCTCCGCCCATCTCGCCGTTGCCCCCCACATCCCTCTCACGCTCCCACTCCAACACCCCGACCTCCTTCATCAACTCGACGATCTCCGCCCGCCCCTTCGGCACACCACTCGACACCACCTCACACCCCGTCTCCGTCACCACGACCACATCCTCGATCCTCACCCCGATCCCCGCCTCCGGGTCATACACCCCCGGCTCGACGGTGAACGCGACGCCAGGCTCCACCGGCTTCTTCCCGTCCCCAACATCGTGCACTTCGAGGCCGATGTAGTGACACGCCCCGTGCGGCATCAACTTCCCCATCCCACGCTCCTCGAGCACCTTCCGACACGCACGCTCGACCTCCCGCATCGTCACGCCCGGCTTCACCGCCGCGATCCCCGCCTCCTGCGCCGCGAGCACCGCGTCGTAAATCTCCGCCATCCGCGGCGTGAACACCCCGTCGACCGGCCACGAGCGCGTGATGTCGCTGTCGTAGTGATCGAGCTCCGGCGCGTAGTCGACGAGCAGCATCTCCCCCGCGTTCATGCGCCTCGACACGTCCGAGTAATGCAGCACGAGCGCGTTCGGCCCCGCCCCGACGATCGCGTGGTACGCGGGCCCGTCGCCGCCCTCGAGCCGATGCACGAAGCTCATCACGGCCTCGATGTCGCCTTCACCGAGGCCCGGACGCGTCGAGCGCATCGCTTCCTTCATCGCCTCCGCGCCCGCTCGTCCGGCGCGGCGCAGCGCGTCGATCTCCTCCGGCGTCTTCACGCGGCGCAATTCACCGAGCGCGCCCGACAGGTCCTTCACGTCCACGCCGTAGCGCTCGCGCAGGTTCGCCTCGAGCGCCTCCTCGCGGCTCTTGCGCCCGTCGAGCGCGTCTTTCTTCTGCGCGCGATCGGCGGGACCCGCGCGATCGCAACAACCCGCGAGCTCGACGTGCGGCGCCATCGAGATCCACACGCGCTTCTCCTTCGCGGTTGTCTTCGCGAGCACGGCGTCGAGCTCCTTCGCGGACCGCACGTCGCGGAAACCGGTGAGCTCGCGCACCCACTCGTCGCTCGCGTCCCAGAGCTCGCCCTCCCACCGCTCCGCGCCCGCGTCACGCTCGGGGAGGAAGAGGATCTCCTCCTTCGTCGCGAGGTCGATCAGGAGCGCCGCGTTCGGGCTCTCGATGCCCGTGAGGTACCAGAACACCTTGTTCTGGCGAAACTTCGCGTAGTCGCGCGTCTTCGGCTCGCCGCGCACGAGCACGACGCCGCCGTCGAGCTTCGCCGCGAGCGCCGCGCGGCGCCCGGCGTGGAACGCGGCGCCGAGGCCAGAGGCGCGCGGGACCTCTTTCGAGACGATTGCGGCCGTCGCGAACGCGGACGCATTCCAGGAAGACGGGACGGCGAGGGCCGTGATGAAGCATAGTTCGAGCATGGGCGCGTTCCTTCCGTGCCCACGAGCATAGCGGGACCGCCCGTGGTCGGTCCCAGCCGTTCAACTCACGACTCGAACGCCCCGCGCACGACCTGACGGCCGTCGCGCACGTGCCAGCGGCCGAGCGCCATCACGCTCCGCACGCCGCACGCGCCGTCGAGCACGACGAGGTCCGCGTCGGCGCCCGCTTCGAGTCGGCCCTTGCCGGGGAGGCGCAGGAGCCGCGCGACGTTCGACGTGAACGGCGCGAGCGCGCGCTCCAGCGGATGGCCGCGCTGCACGAGCTCCGCGATCGTCGCGACGAGCGACGCCGGCGTGCCGACGTCCATGTGCGCGACGCGGCCCTCCGCGTCGAACACGGGCAAGCAGCCGCCGCCGTCGGAGCTCGCGGTGATGCGCTCCGCCGGGAACTTCGCGCTCCAGAACGCGGCGATCGCGTCGGCAGCGGACCACGCGTCCTCGCCCTTCGCGACCGGATACGCGGTGACGTCGATCGTGGCGCCGTGCTGCGCGAGCTCGAGCGCTTCGTCGAACAGGCGCTTCTTGCGGTTCACGTGCGTCGGGTGGAAGACGCGCGGCGGGAGCTCCGTCTCCTCGATCGCGCGCCGCACGAGCTCGAGCCCGCGCTTCCCGTCGCCGAGGTGCAGGTGCAACACGCCCGCCTTGCCCGTCATCAGGCCGCCGACGTGGCACTCGCTCGCGAGGCGCACGAGCTCGTCGAACGTCGGCTGGCTCGAGCGGTGGTCGCTGATCGCGATCTCGCCCGCGCCGATCACGAGGTCGAGATGCGCGAGGTCGGAGCGCACGCTGCCGCTGAACGTCGTCGTCGGCACGTGGTAGCCACCGGTCCAGCACCACGCGCTCATTCCCTCGTCGCGGAGTCCGCGCGCCTTCGTGAGGAGCTCCGACGTCGTGCGCGTCGTGTCGTCCGTGCCGAGCAGCCCGACGACGCTCGTGACGCCCGCGCTCGTGAAGCGTGAGAGCGCGAGCGGCGGGACCTTGCTCGCCGCACCCGACTCGCCACCGCCGCCGGTGATGTGGGCGTGACCGTCGATCAAGCCGGGCACGACGCGCGCGCCCGCGAGGTCGACGCGCTCGAGCGGCAGCGCGCTCGGCCACTCGAGGCGCTCACGACCGATCCAGGCGAGCTTTGAGCCCGCGACGAGGAGGTGACACGGCCCGAGCGACTCGGGCGCGAAAAGGACGGCGTTCTCGATCAGCGTGAGCATGCGTGGAGCGCGGAGCGCGGGCGCGATCTTGCGGCTCCACGCGAGAAAAGGCGAGAAGGGAGTCGGAGTCCGCCCGGGGGCCCGATCCCAGGTCAGAATCGGCGTGGTCCCCGTCACCTCCATCACGGCCGCGCATCGATGTCCCTCATGCTCTTCGCTTTCGCCCTCGCCACGCTTTCGCTCCTGTCCGCGGCCTGCACGGGCACGAACCAGCCCATCGAGCTCGGCCGCGTCAGCTTCTCGCGCTCCATCGACGAGGGCCTCGCCCGCGCGGGCCGCGAGTCGAAGCCCGCGTTCGTCCTGTTCCAGGAAGTACCGGGGTGAAGCACGTGCAAGGGCTTCGGTCGAGGCCCGCTCTCCGAACCGCTGCTGGTCGAGGCGATCGAGACCTCGTTCGTGCCGATCTACGTCCGGAACAACGGCGAAGGCGCCGATGCCGAGGCGCTGAAGCGCTTCGACGAGCCCGCGTGGAACAACCCGGTCGTGCGTTTCCTCGACGCGCGCGGTCGAGACGTGATCGAACGGCGTGACGGCGTGTGGAGCACGGCGGGCATTGCGCGCCGAATGACTGCGGCGCTCACCGCCGCCGAGGCGCCCGTGCCGACGTGGTTGGTGCTCGCTGAGCTCGATGCGCGCAGGACGGAGCTCCCGCGCGTCGTCCTCGCGATGCACTGTTTCTGGGAAGGCCAGGCGAAGCTCGGCGGGCTCGCGGGCGTCGCGGACGCGCGGCCGGCGTTCCTCGAGGGCTTGGAAGTCGTCGACGTGCGCTACGACCCGGAGCGGACGCCGCTCGCGGAGCTGCTCGACGTCGCGGAGCGTGCCGGCCTCGCGAAGCGCGCGTGGATCGCGGACGAGCGCGAGCTCGTCGCCGCGCGCAAGGTCCTCGGCGACCGCGCGCGGCCGCTCGCGAAGGAACCTGACCCCGCGCCGGCGTCGGACGACCTGCGCGCGCTGAAGCGCTCGCCCGTCGGCGAGCTCCCGTTGTCGCGCACGCAGGCCGTCCGCCTGAACGCGGAGATCGGGACGAGCGACCGGCCGCGCCAGGGCACGCTGTCGCCGCGCCAGACCCTCGCGCTCGAGGCGTCGAACGCGAAGACCGAGCGCTGACGCTGCGCGCCGCCAAATCGCGCGCTGGAACGCGTCCTTCGCCGGGTTCCGGCCCGGCTCGAGCGTCCTGCGGACGGCGAGGATTCCGGTCGGGACAGGCTCCACCCCACTCCCGCGAATGTGCGAACGCTCCTATCCTGGCAGGGAGTGCGCCTCGCCCTTTTCGACCTCGACAACACGCTGCTCGCGGGCGACAGCGATCTCCTCTGGGGCGAACTGCTCGCGCGCCACGGCGCGATGGACGTCGAGCGCGTGCAGCGCTTCCACGACGACTACCACGCGGGCACGCTCGACATCGAGGCGTTCTTCGACTTCCAACTCGCGCCGCTCGCGCGCCACTCGTGGGAGCAACTCGACGCGTGGCGCGAGCAGTTCGTCGACGAACTCGTCCGCCCGCGCATCCCGCCCGCCGCGCGCGAGCTCGTCGAGCACCACCGCGCCCAAGGGCACGAACTCGCGATCATCACCGCCACGAACCGCTTCCTGACGACGCCGATCGCGCGCGAGTTCGGCATCGAGCACTTGATCGCGACCGAACCCGAGATCGAGGACGGCCGCTACACGGGCCGCGTCCACGGCGTCGCGTGCTACCGCACCGGCAAGCTCGTGCACCTGAACCACTGGCTGCGCTCCCGCGGCCTCGACTACGGCGACCTCGCCGAGACGTGGTTCTACTCCGACTCGCACAACGACATCCCGCTGCTCTCCGCCGTCGAACACCCGGTCGCCGTCGATCCGTGCCCGCGGCTCGCAGTCCACGCATCGAAGCACGGCTGGCCCATCCTGCACCTCCGCCGCTCCCAGGGCCTCACAACTCACTGAGCGAATGCGAACGACCTGCTGGCGGATCGGCTGACCACGCCCTGCGGTTCGGTCGCAGACATTTCACCGATGGCTCAAGTACTCGTGGAGCTTCTCGTCGCGCGCCCTGGCGATTCGGAGCATCTCCTGCTGAAGGTCGAGCAGGCCCGGGCAGTCATCCCAGGACAGGCAAAGGGAGAAGGCCCACCCGCCGGCTCCGCCACTATCACAGAACGGACCATTGCTGCTGCCGAAAGAGATGTAGGGAAATGCCGTGTCGCGACGCTGCTGCCATGCTTGACGAAC
The DNA here is from genome assembly GCA_016714045.1 of Planctomycetota bacterium. Classification (GTDB taxonomy): domain Bacteria; phylum Planctomycetota; class UBA1135; order UBA1135; genus JADJNY01. The sequence goes on from JADJNY010000015.1 coordinate 392,725, forward strand.
ATAGACCTGCAGAAGGTCGGTGAACTGGGACGCCAGGGGCTGCGCTTGCTCCAGAAACGGACTGGCTAGGGTGCGGATCTCTTCGATTTGCGCCGCCGTGAAATCCATTTGGACCTTCAAGTGCTCCTGCAGCCATTCTGAATCGAGCTGCCTGGGCCACCTCAACAGCGACTCCCGCTTGACTGCAAGCTTCTCCTCGTTCGGCATGATGAACTCGAACGCCTTGGCGCGGGACTCCTCGAGACCGCCCTGCGGAGGACCGAGCTGATCCAAATCCCAGCCCATCGCCTCGAGCCGTTCGATCGATCTCTGGGCATCAGGGCCAAGGAACTCTTCGATGAACTGCCTCGCCGTTGTTTGCGGTGGCCGTTCCTCGGAGCCCAGGCCTTCTCTAGGTGAATGCTCTGGTGCACTGGAGCTGGGCACCCCCAGGGACTCTCGCCGTTCCTTGGTTGATCCCGTGGCAGACTGCGATATGGGCGCGCCCTCGTCCCGGGAGCTTCGAAGTGGGCCGGTGAACCAAACGTATCCGGCGGCCAGGAGCAGCAAGGCAAGCACCGCCGCGAAGAGCAGAGCCGCGCGTGCTGCGCCACGGTGCAAGCGGGTGCGATCGACCAAGGCCCCTATGCGCGGCATCTGAATGTCCCGTCCGTGGAACACTCGACTACTGGACACACAGTTGGCACGCCGCACTCACCTCGGCCATCACGATGGCCCCAGTGTCGTTGCACGTGCCTTGAATGCTCCAGTTGAGCGGTGTTTCCCCGCACGCAATGCCAAAGGGTCCCTGAACCGCCGCCCCAGACCCGGATGCCCCGGAAGTCGGTGACGGATCCTTGCAGTCTTTCCTGGTTCCAAGCCGGACACAGAACTTCATGTAGCTGTTTGGAACCAGTCCAGCCCACTCGCGCGTGATGGTCACGTTGCACGGCGACTTGGGCCGGCACTGAGTTGCCCCGCCGGGCACGTCGGCCTGCAACGAGCAGAGACCTGCCTCCATGTCGACGGTGACCTTGACGAAGGCGGGATGGTCCAGTGACGACTCGGGGCAATTGATCGTCTGTGTCGCCGACGAGCCTGCGCAACCGGGACAGGTCTGACCCTGGATCGCGACGCTGGATGCCGTCGAGTGAGCGACGGAGACGAGCAACAGCAAGAGCGCGACCCTACAGCACCAGTTCCAGACGCAACGAACGTGTGACATTCCTGACCTCCAGGGAGACACAGAGGATTGCAATTGTGCAACCGGGCACATGGGTAACACTCATGACCGGGCAGGCCTCGGGGGTCCGAGGGCGGAGCCCCTGGGCGGAGCTGTCGATCCTGCGGTGACCCGAAGGGCCGCAGGCCGGGGTCCTGGGGCGGAGCAGGCATCGGGAGGCCATCCCTCGCACGATCGACGAGCCGTCGGCGCTCGTCGATTGATCCGTGTCCGGGCACATGGGTGACAGTTGCTCAATCGCCACTCTCCGTGATCGGCAACACCGTTCGCGAGCGCTCGTGAAGCACACCCAGCCGCATCGCTCCCAGGTGGACACGCCAGCGCCCCTCGTCGGCCTGCTCGACGCCGACGCACTCGTCGGCGAACGCTTCGCCGACGAACACGTAGCCGCCAGCCCACTTCATCGTGCCGTCGCGACGAATCCGGCGCGTCTCGAAGCTCGCTGCATACTCGTGCTCCGGCAGGTGCCGCGTCATCGGCCTCGGCGAAGCCGTGTACAGCTGCGCGGGCACGCGCATGCCGAGCGCCTCGTGCGGACGCTCTTCGTTGTAGTGCTTCTGGAAGCGAGCGAAGGCCTCCTGCTGCGCACGGATCGACGCGCGGGGCGGCGTCGCGGTTTCGGCCTTCAGCGTCTCGTGGAAGCGCTCGTGGCGCCCGTTTTGGTCCGGACGGCCTGGCTCGATCAAGACCGGCTGCACGCCCAGGCGCATGAGCCACACGCCCACACGAGACAGCTTTCCCAGCCCGCTCGAGCCGAAGGGCGGGCCGTTGTCGCTGAGCATGAAGCGCGGGAGTCCGACACGCCAGAAGACGGCCTCCAGCCGATGACGCACGTCCTCGAGCTTCGGCGACACCAGCGCGCGGCACTCCAACGACACTCGACTGAAGGAGTCGTTCACCGTCAGCGGATCGCATCGCGTGCCGTCGCCGACGCGAAACCAGCCCTTGTAGTCGATCGACCACACGTCATTGGCCGCTGCGGCCACCACGGTGGGCGCGGAGCTCGGCTGACGCCGCACGCGACCGCGTCGAGGACAAACGACACCTGCGCGAGTCAGGATCGCGTCCACCGTGCTGCGCGCCGGCAGATCCTCGTGCGCGCTGTCGCGATCGAGGACCGCCAGGATCTTCTTCGAGCCCCACGTCGGATGCGCCTTGCGCACGCGCAAAATCGCGGCCTCGAGCTCCGCCGACGTCTGGTTCGGATGCGTGCGCGGAGCCCGCGACTGATCGCGAAGCGCGTCAGGGCCGTCGCGCTCGTAGCGACTCAGGATCTTGTAGCCGGTCTTCCGACTGATCCCGTAGCTCGCGCACAACTCGGTCATGGAATGACGGCCGCTCTGGGCGGCCGCGACGAACTTCAACCGCTCGTTCACAGGCTGGGTCTCGTGCCAAGGCATCCGGGCACGAGACTGATCTTCCCCCGGAAAAGTGGACACCCAGACAGGGAGCAGGGATGCTCCCGGCAAGGACGTGTCCATGGCAGATTCACGACGGAAGCACAGTGCGGAGTTCAAGCGTGAGGCAGTGCGGCTGAGCCGCGAGCCGGGTCGGACGATCGGCGCGGTGGCTGCGAGCCTGGGCATCAATCGCGGCCTGCTCCAGCGCTGGAGGAAGGAGCTCGAGTCGCACGGCGCCGAGGCGTTCCCCGGGAACGGTCGGCTGAAGTCCTCCGACGAAGAGGTCGCACAGCTGCGCAAGGAGCTCGCGCGGGCGCAGCAGGAGCGTGACATCTTAAAAAAAGCGCTGGCCTTCTTCGCGAAGGAGCGCAGCTGAGGTTCGAGTTCATCCTCGGTCACCGCGAGATCTTCGAGGTGGAGGTGATGTGCTCCATCCTGGAGGTCTCGCGCTCGGGCTCCTACGCCTGGGTCGAGCGACCGGAGTCGGCGCATGCTCGCGCAAACCTCCGGCTGACGACGCTCATCCGCGAGGAGTTCGCGAAGAGCCGCTCGACCTACGGCGCGCCGCGGATCCACGCAGCGCTGACGAAGCGCGGCGAGCCCTGCGGCATGCACCGCGTCGCGCGTCTGATGCGGCGTGCAGGTGTTCGGCCGCGCGTGCGACGGAAGTTCGTGCGCACGACGGACTCGAAGCACCCGCATGCGATCGCGCCCAACCGGCTCGACCGACAGTTCACGGTGGAAGCGCCCAACCAGGTGTGGGTCTCGGACATCACCTACATCGCCACGGACGAAGGCTGGCTGTTCCTCGCGTCGACGATGGATCTCTTCTCGCGCAGGATCGTCGGCTGGGCGATGGGCGAGACGATGCCTGCGTCGCTCGTGGAGCGAGCGCTGCAGATGGCGATCGACACGCGCTCGCCGGCCGCCGGGCTCCTGCATCACTCCGATCGCGGCGTTCAGTACGCCGCGCACGTCTTCCAAGGACTGCTCGACCGCAACGGAATCGAATGCAGCATGAGTCGAAAGGGCAACTGCTACGACAACGCCGTCAAGGAGAGCTTCTTCCACACGCTGAAGACCGAGCTGTGCGACCGCGAGCACTACCGGACGCGTGAACAGGCGCGCGCGAGCGTCTTCGAGTACATCGAGGCCTTCTACAATCGCCAGCGGCTGCACTCGACCCTCGGCTACCGCTCGCCCGCGGAGTTCGAGGCGCTGCGCATCGCGGGCTGATCCACGTTCGTCGCCAAGACTCCGGGCTCCACGAGCAGAAAAGGGTCCTGCGTGGGCTCGCGACCGCGCGTCTCACGCAGCCACGGGGCGTCGTGTGCCGTCATTCATCTCGACGCGGCTTCAACGTCCTCGCGGCCTCGCGTTCCCTCCCGGAGGGCTCTCTCGGGATCTTCGATCTCTCTTCGAGGGAGGACTGGGGAAGGGAAGCCCTTCCCCAGACCCCTTCCCCTCTTGACCGTTTCCGTGGAGGAGCGGTCTACTGCAGTTGTCACCAAACCCCGTGTCCACTGAAACGGGGGAAGGTCAAGACACGCCGACGCGAGCCGCGTCACCTGGAAGTGTCACCCATGTGCCCGGTCACTTCTGTTACCCATGTACCCGGACCGGACCACCAATCGTAGCCACAGATGCGGGACGTTACCCCCCCCCCGAAGATTCCGTCAAGCAGGTCCATGCCGAGAGCCAGGGCTGGTCCAATGCGATCCGTGTGCGCCGTCCGGCCGACTCCAGTGCAAAAGGACGGACGGACGGCGCAGCGGAGGTTGGCCTACTGCTTCGCGTTCTCGAGCACCGCAATCTGCCCCTGCCGCGCCAGATCCGCGGCCTCAGCCAGAATCCGCGCCGCTTCCTGCGGCGCGTGGAAGCCCATCGAGTTCTCCGCGGCGATGAAGTCCGCCCGCCACTGCGCTTGTCTCTGCAACCCACGCGCCTTTTCCAACTGCGCGTCCGTCGCCCCCGCGTCCTTCGCCTTCTTGATCGCGCCGATCAGATCGACGACCGCCTTCTCCGCCGAATCGAGCAGCTTCTTCGTCCTGCCCTGAATCGTCTCAACCCGCGCGAGCACCTCCGCGTCCGAGTACGGGTGGCACGTCTCGCACGACCGTGCGACGTGCAACAACGGACTGTTCACCTGGTGATCGCTGAACTTGAGCGCGCCCTCGCGCTTGTACGGCATGTGGCAATCCGCGCACGCGACGCCGCTGCGCGCGTGGATCCCCTGGCTCCACAGCTCGAACTCCGGGTGCTGCGCCTTGAGCGCGCTCGCGCCGCTCTGCGCGTGCTTCCAGTCGGTCCACTGGACGTCGTCGTAGTACTTCTCGATCTGCTCGACCTTGAGGCCGTTGTGCCACGGGTACGTGACGACCTTCGCGTCGCCCTTGAAGTAGTACTCGACGTGGCACTGCCCGCAGACCATCGAGCGCATCTCCTGGCGTGACGCGTCCGCGTTCGGGTCGTACTCCTTCGCGCGCGAGCCCTTCCGCCACCGCTCGATGCTCGGGAAGTGCGGCACCGGATCGTCCGACTGCGCGAGCGCGCGGATGCCGTTCAGGAAACCCGGACGGGTCACACGCACCGCCATCGACTCGGGGTCGTGGCAATCGAGGCACGACACGGGATGCTGCACCTTCTTCGTCGCTTCGTCGTACGGCAGCGCGCAGACCTTCTCGAACCCGGCCATGAGCTGCGCCATGCCGTCCTTCGACGTGAGCGAGTCCGTGAGCTTCCCAGGCGCTCCCGCGGCGATCCCGGCCTCGCGGTACGCGACGACGTTGCTCGCATGGCACTGGAGGCACGCTCCCGGCTGCTTCTTCTTCGTCACGCGCTCCGTCTCGCGCTGATCGGAGAGCATGTACGCGTGTCCGCGCTCCTCGCGGTAGTCGATCGCGAACGCGTACCCGTCGAACATCGTGCGCAGGAACGGATCGTCGTCGAGCTTCTGGATGTTCTCGCTGCCGCCGTACTTGGTGCGCTCGACGTCGACCGTGCGGATGTACCCGTCGTACTGGCGCGGGAAGCTCTTGCCCCACTCCTTCGGGTCGGTCGTCGTCTCGTCGATCGGCGCGAGCCGCAGCACGTCGCGCCGCGCTTCGTCCTTGCGCGTCGCGACGTTGCTCCACAGCGCGAGAACGCCCGCCGTCGCGATACCGGACAGGACGGCGAGCAGCCAGAACGATGCGCTTCCTCGACGGAGTGTGTTCATGATCTTGTTCCTTCTCTCTCTCGTGCGTTCAGCGAATCGGGCCGTGGGCGACGGCGGTGTGGCAGCGCGTGCAGGCGAGCCGTTCACCCGGCGCCGCGGCGTGTTGTGCGGGGGCGAGCTCGCTGACGAGCTCGGAGTGACAACGCACGCAGTTGTCGTGGACGATGTCGAGGTCCTCGGGGAGGATCTGGATCGGCTCCTTGAAGTCGTTCAGCGTGAACGCCTTGCTGTGGCGCCAACCGTGCTTCGCCTTCGCCGTGTACTTGCCGAAGGCGTCCTGCGGGACGTGGCAGTCGTTGCACGTCGCGAGCGCGTGGTGACTCGCCTTCTGCCAGCCGTCGTACTGCTCGCGCATGACGTGGCAGTTCACGCAGGCCTTCGGATCGTTCGAGAGGTACGAGAGGCCCTCGGCGTACGAGAACGTGAAGAGCCCGCTCCCCGCGAGCGCGCCGAGCAGGACGGCGGCGATCGCGGCGGCGAGGCCCAGGCGAGCGCGGGGTGATCGGGTCAGGTTCACGGGGTCCTCCGGTCGCTCATTCGGCCAAGCGCAGGTTGCGTGGTCCGTAGGCCGTAGTGCGCACCCCCAGGCGGGGGAGTACGCAGTTCGCGCCAGCGTGCCAGCGGAAGGGAGGCTCGCAGAGCGCCACGTGTCCCGTCCACCCTTGCGTGCGCGGACGTGACGGAAGCACGCGTGAAGAACACGCGCCCCGACGACCTCCCCCCGCGAACGGTCGGGAGCGCCCCGAAACGCGCGGACCGCGGAGCGCGCGCCCGCGCGCGTCCATCCGAGGTCCTACCGCGGCGGCAGGAGCCCGAAGCGCCACGGATCCGGCTTCGCCGGCGGCCGCGCGAGCGCGTGGGTCACCGCGACGGCCGCGTGGTAGCGCGCGCCGCGCAGCACGATGCGCCAGGCGAGGACCAGCTGCCCGAGCACGAGCAGCACCGCCACCTCGCCCACGCCGCCGATCCGCGCCTCGATGCGATGCGCGAGCCATCCGAGCAGCGTCACGACGGCGACCTCGAACAAGAAGAGGCCCGCGCCGGGCGCGAGCGAGCGCAGCGGATGGCGCGCCAGCATCGCCGCGCTGGCGAGCCCGGCCCACAGCGCCGATCGCCCGTCGAAGAGCGCGAGCCGCGTGCGCGTGAAGTCACCCCACGCGAGCACGAGCGCCACGAGCAGCGCGTGCACGACCGCCTGCGCGCCGCGGACGAAGAACACGGTCTCTTCCGAGCTCAGGGTTTCGAGGCGCTCGAAGTCGGAGCTCGGCACGCCGAGCAGCCCGCCAAGCACCGCGTGGTTCCAGGGCGCGCCGCGCGCGAGCCACGACACGAACGCGAGCAGGAGCAGCGTCCCGACCCACACGCGCGCGAAGCGTCCGAAGAAGCGTGCTCCCCCTGCTAGGAAGGGCCGCAGCCCGCGCTCGCGCGTTCCGGAGAGGAACAGCGTGAGCCAGCCGCCGGCCGCGAACGCGCCGAGCGCCATGAAGAGGAGGGCGAGGACGGCGGAAGCGAGCGCTGCGCTGCTCTCGAGTTGGCCCAGCTCCGCGCGCTGATCGAAACGGAAGACCGTCCCGAGGTCGCCGAAGAGCTCGTCGGGCGCATAGCGATGGTCGACCGTCGACTGGAGCCAGCCGAACCAGATCGTCGCGGGGATGGCCGCGAGCGCGAACTCGACCGCCCAGACGCTGCCCCACACGGCCGGCCTCGACAGCGCGGCCTGCAGCGCGCCAAGGACGGAGATGCGCCGCGCGTCGGCGGAGTCAGCCACCGAGGCCTCCGAGGAAGTGCAGGAGCTGCGAGCACTGCGAGAGCACGCGCTCGCTCCAACGCACGGGCGTCGCGACGGACGTCGCCTCGTACCACTGGTTGTTCGACATGTCGAGGTCGAGGAAGTACACGCGCTTCGGATCGAGCACCGCGGAGACGACCTTCTTCTCGCGCACGGTGCCGGCCTCGATGGGACGCCACCACGACGCGCGGCGTTGTTCGTCGACGCTCCAGAGGAAGCGCTCGTGCGTGCCGTCCTCGAAGCCGACCTGCAGCTCGAGCGGGAGGTACAGGACGCCCTTGCGCCGCACGAGCACGTCGGGAAGCCAGCCCTTCGCGCTCTTCTCGGAAGGCTCCGCCGCCTTCTCGCGCTTCACCCACTCGCCCTTCGCGTCGAGGAACCAGCCCGCGGGCTCGCTCACCTTGCGCTGGCGCACCTCGACGCTCCAGTCGACGGTCGCGGTCGAGCGGAACGCCTGCTCGAAGAACTCGGCGGCGTCGGCCTGCGCGCCCTCGGAGAACGCGTCGAAGAAGTCGTCGGCGTACGGATGCGCGTACCGGTAGCGCTCCGAGTACGTGCGCATGCCGCGCAGGAAGCGCTCCTCGCCCACCATGCCCTGCAGCGAACGCAGGTTGACGGCCGTGCGGCGATAGCTGTTCTGCCGGTAGCTCTGCGAGTCGACGTAGCGCCAGCCGAACGTGTCGACGGGGTCGCTGTCGGGGTCGGCGAGGTATCCGTTGCGGTCGTTCCACCGCGGGTCGTTCGTGCCGCGCGAAAACGTCAGCAGCGGCTGGCTCTTCCACCAATCGAGCACGCCCGACGCGGGGAGCGGTTCGAGCTTCCACGAGCCCGCCGGGATGCGCCGCGCTGCGAGGAGGTCGCCGACGAGCCCGCCGCCCGGCTCGCGCGCGACCGGAGCGCCGTCGAAGTAGAGCCCCGCGTACTCGGTCGTGCGCGCCGAGCCGCCGTAGTGCTTCGCGATCGCCTCGTTCTGCGTGAACGTGTTGAAGCCCTCGTCCATCCACGCCGCTTCGAACTCGTTGTTGCCGACGAGGCCGTACCAGAACTGGTGGCCGCACTCGTGCACGGTGACGCTCTCGGGCGAATGCATGCGCGGGAACGTGTGCATGCGCGAGCCGGCGGTGAAGAGCGTCGGATACTCCATGCCGCCCGCGGCCCCGCCGCCCCAGGCCGGATCGACGCACGTCATGTGCTCGTAGGGATACTCGCCGAACCACAGGCCGTAGAAGAAGAGCGCCGTCGACGTCGCCTCGAAGTGTCGGCGATCCTGGTCGGCGTGCTCCGGCTGGAGCAGGACCGTCACGTCGACGTCGCGCAAGCGGATCTCGTCCTTCGAGCGCCCGAGCGCGAGCGCGACGCGGTCGACCTCGGCCTCGTAGCGCGGCGCCCAGTCGTCCCATTGGAAGCGGAACGCGCGCTTCACGTACTTCGGGTCCGCCGTCCACGTGAAGTCGTGCACGAGCGGCAGCTTGCCCGTCGAGTCGGGCGTGCGCTGGTCGATCGGTGACGGTGCGACGAAGCGCGCGACGACGCGGCCGTCCGCCACGGCGTCGGGCTCGACCTGCACGCCGGACGCGCCGATCTTGCCTGCGTACTTCGCGGGGAGGTCGAGGCGCACGTCGTAGACGCCGTAGTCGGAGAAGAACTCCGTCATCGCGTGGAACTGGTGGCAGTTCCAACCGATCCCGCCCTCGTACACGCCGAGCTTCGGGAACCAGTGCGCGATGAAGAGGAAGTCGTCCTTGTAGCCGGTGCGACGGCGCACGCGCGGGACGCGCGCTTCCCAATCGACGTGGATCGTGACGACCTCGTCGGGGCGCGCGGGCGGGTCGAGCTTCACGCGGAAGACGGTCTTGTCCTCCGCGCGGCCGTCGTCGACCGGACGCCACTCGATCGAGGCCGTGCGGTCTTGGTCGCGGACGCGGAGCGCGGTGACGCGCTGCCAGCCCCACTCGTCGGAGAGCTCGACACCGCGCAGCTCGCCGCCCGACTCCGAGAGGTGCGTCGAGCGGTTGTTCGCGAACCCGTTCCAATAGAGGTGGAACCACAGGTCGGGGACGTCGTCGCGCGTCGTGTTGTGCCACTGGATGCGCTCGCTGCCCACGAGCGCGCGCTCCGCTTCCTCGTACCGCACCTGGATCGCGTAGTCGGCACGACACGGCGGGTCGGGCTCGATCGGCCGGCGCCCCTGACCGAGCGCGAGCGCGGCGAGGACGAAGCTCGCCAGGAAGAAAAGGACGGGGCGCCGCCGGTTCACGGCGCTGAGGATGCGGGGGTCGCCTGGAGGCGACAAGGGGGCGCTTCGGACGAACCTGGCGCGGGATCCCGGAAACGCCTTCCGAACTCCAGCCCGCTGGAGCTTGAGGCGAAAACCGGAAGCCGGGCGGGATTCGGGCTCATGCACTTCTGGAGAATGCCGATAACGAAGGGGTCGGAAGAATCCTCTCAGAGGAGGAAGCCATGGAAGTCACGAGCACCTCGAACTCAAACCCGATCCAACCCCGCCGGAACTCGCTGGAGGAGCGGATCGACATCACTCGCGTCAATCGCGACGGCATCCAGGAAGCGACCGAGGACATCTCGGAGATCCGGGCGCCACAGGAGCCCTTCGCGCTCCGGGGTCAGCGCCAGGCGACGGAGGGGCAGGGCACGCGGTCCCAGCAGGACCGCATCGACCTGTCGGACGACGCGAAGCGCTTGCTCGCGAGCAAGGACGCCGCGAACGAGAAGGTCGACGAGCGCCGCAAGGAGCGACTCGCGGAGCTCGAGAAGAGCTACCGCGAAGGGACGCTGGCCTCGCGCGAGCGGATCGAACGCGCGGCGACGGCGATGCTGACGCCAAGCTGAGACCGAAGCGGGGAGGAATGGGATGAAGCCTGCGAGCGCGAGGAGCGCTGGTGGGCTTCGTTGGCTTCTTGGGGGGGTGTGAGGCCGGTGTGTCGGTCGGAACGCCATTGCCAGCTGAGACGATGCGGGGGGAAGAGACGCAACGGAATACAGCGGCTGCTCCGCATTCCGGACTCCGCGTTGGCCCGGGCCGGAGGACTCGCCGCGGGCCAACGCGGAGTTCTAGGGGCTCTCAGCAACGAGCGGGCGGACGCGCACGCGGTGGCGGCACGTTCGAGAGGGGCGGCTCAGCACGGGGTGGAGAGCGCCGTGTGACTGAGCGCGCGGCAGTGAGTCAGAAGCCGCGCGCCGTCTGGGCGGCGGCGAATTCGAAGAAGAGGCGCGGGGAGAGCAGGTAGAGCTCCCACGTTTCACCGCGCGCGTCGTCGCCCCGGCGTTCGTGGCGGTACCAGCGCTTCAGGGCGGTTCGCACGCGCTCGTCGCCGCTGTCGAGGTCGACGGAGCCGGACCAGATCGGCACGCCCGTCTCGACTGCGATCAGGTCGACGGACAGATCGAGGCGCTGGGGTGGAAACCACTGCGCCCGGCGCACGTCGCCGATGACGACGGCGTCGAGGCCGTACCGCTTCGCGAGTTCGATCGGCGTCGCGGGGTGGGTCCAGCCGCGGCGGAACGTCTCGCTCTTCGGAACCTCCTCGAGGTCGCGCGGGTCGAGCACGCGCACCTCGAAGTTCGCCTCGCGCGCGAGCGCGCTCGCGAAGGCTTCGGCGCAGTCGCGCGCGGTCGAAGCTTCGAGCCCCGTGCCCGTGAACGGCAGCACGCCGACGCGCTTCAAGGAGTACGTGTCGAGGTCCGTCGCGTGGTCGAAGCGCGCGAAGCCGTCGACGCTCGTGTTCGTCGCGCAGCTCGAAGCGAAGAGCAACGCGCACGACACCATCGACGCGCCGAACGCGCGGGTGATCGACCGGGGTGGCCGAGGACGACTTGAGGCCGTGCGAGGGCGGCGCTCGTCTCCATCCGAGCACGCCACGCGGTCGGGTCGCGCCTCGTGGTCCCAGCGCTCGTCGCGCTCCGCGAACGCCTCGCGCGAAAGCATCACGGATGGCCCCCGCCGTGCACGGACGCGGGCGGAGTGTTCGCCGCGTGCGCTCCGGCAGCGGACGCGCTCTTCGGCGCGGACGTCTCGATCGCCGTGCCTCCGGTCGCGCTCCCCTCGCGGCGCAACGCATCGATGCGCGCCTCCAGGAGCAGCTTCTCGGCCTCGAGGCGGCGGATCTGCGCCGTCACCAGGCGCGCGGACAGGTCGACGTTGTCGGACTGCGCCCGCGCGAGCTCCTGCGACAGCTTCGACGTCTGGGCGAGGGCCGCATCGCGCTCGCGCTCGAGCGCCGACTGGGTCTCGCCGGCGCGCGTGATCGCTTCGTGGAGGCTCTGCGTTTCGCGCGTCAGGGCCTCCTTCTCCTCCACCGTCTTCTGGTAGAGCTCGAGGAGGTACATGCGACTCCCATCGCGCGCACCCACTTCGTGGCGCGGCTCGGACGAGGCGCCCGGCCCCTGCACGATCGTGCCGTCGCGCGCGTAGAGCGGCGGTTCGTCGAGGATCTCGGTCTGCTTCGCGACGACGCCCGTGTCGGCGCGCGCGTCGGCCTGCGTGGCGCGGCACGCGAGCGTGCCGCCGAGCGCGAGCGCCGCGAGGGCGCTCCGGACGATGACGTGGGACGTGGACTTCACGACTTCGCTCCTCCTTCGTTCGCGCGCGGCGCGTCGAGCACGAGCTCGACCACGGTCTTCTCGCCGCAGGTGCAAGTGATCTCGATCGCGCGAGGAGCCCCGTCGATCTCGACGAGCTTGGCTTCCTTGCGCGCGTGTCCGCGTTCGCGGCCGTTCGAGCCCCCGCGCGCGGCCGGGCTGGCCGGCGTCGCGAGCTTGACGAGCGTGTGCTTGATGATCTGGCTCATGGTTCAGGCCGTGACGTCGATGCGTTCCCCCACGCCGTCTTCGTGCGCGTGGTGCTGTTTGTGCGGCGCGGCCGCGGGCTCGACGCTCGCTTCCGTGCGCGCGTCGTCGTGGAGGGCGTGAGCGCGTTCGCGCGGGCGTGCTGCGCGGCGTCCACGCCGCTCGGCGTGCGCCTTCGGCTGCGGGACGAGTCGATCGGGGACGGGTGCGATGGGGTGCTCCACGTCACACGCTCCTCGCTTCGCCCGGCGCGCACAGCGCCCGGTTCAAGCGGTAGATGGCTCGGCTGTGGATCTGGCTCACCCGCGACTCGGTCACGCCGAGGATGCCGCTGATCTCGCGCAGGAGCAGGCCTTCGGCGTAGTACAGCGTGATCACGTGCTTCTCTTGCTCCGGCAGCGCTTCGATCGCGTCGGAGAGCCGTACCTTCGCCTCGTTCCACTCCGCGCTGCCGACGGGGTCGGGGCTCTTCGGATCACCGAGCAACGACGAGAGCGTGCCCGCCTCCTCGCCCTCGGCATCGAGCGACGGTCCCATGCCGCTCTTCGCGGCGACGAGGACCTCGTCGACTTCCTCGATCGTCGTGCCGAGCTCCGCGGCGATCTCCTCCGGCGCCGGAGCGATGCCGTTCCGCTGCTCGAGCCGCGCGATCGCGCGTTCGACCTCGCGCAGTCGTTCGCGCGTGCCGCGCGAGAGCCAGTCGCCGCGCCGCAGCTCGTCGAGGATCGCACCGCGGATCTTGGTGTGCGCGTAGGTCGAGAACTTCAACCCACGCTGCGGCTCCCAGGAGTCCGCGGCGGCGATCAGCCCGAGCATGCCGAAGCCGTACAGGTCGTCACGGTCGAAGCCGTTCGGCGCGACCATGCGGCCGACGATGTGCTTGAGGAGCGGCACGTGCGCCAGGATGAGGCGCTCGCGAGCGTCCGCGAGATCGAGAGGCGAGCTCATCGATTCGTCAGCGCGTGGTGCGCCCCTCCTGCTTCAAGAAGTTCATGCGCGTTCCTTCCGGACCGTCGCCGGCTTGCTCGCCGCGGTGTTCGCGTCCGCCCTCGGCAGCGCGGCCGCGACGAAGGCCGCGACGCGCACGAGCGCGAGGACGGCGACGAGCGTCGCGAAGCCGCGGAGGGAGGCGAGCCACACGGGCACGTGCGCGATCACGCCCGCCAGCGCGACCAGCGCTGCGGCCACGACCGCCACGACCCGTCCGAACGGCCCCCAGGCGGAATCGAACGATTCGGGTCCATGCGCGCTATCGACCATGACCCGTGACCCCTTGAGGAAGCGCGTTCACCGCGGGACCAAGGCAGAGACGTTCGAGGCGCGTCGCGAGCCGCGCGAGGCAGCTCCACGGGAGGCCCGTGTCCGCATCGAGCGCGAACGGCCGCTGCGACGCCGCGCTGCGCGCGACGGCGGGCGAGCTCGGCATCCAGCCCGCCGAGCGCGGCGAGCGCGCGAGGAACCGCTCGCACACGGAGCGCAACTTCGCGGCGGTGAACTCCGCTTCCTCGACGCTGCGCGACTGGTTCACGACGAGCTCGGGCGTCGGGACTTCGCGCCCGTCGCGCTCGCTCTGCGCGTGGAGCGCCTTGATCAAGCCGTACGCGTCGGTGAGCGCCGCTGGCTCCGGCGTCGTCACGACGAACACGTGGTCCGCCGCGAGACACGCATCGAGCACGTCCGGGCCGATCCCCGCCGCGGAGTCGGCGACGACGACGTCGTAGCCGCGCGCGAGCTCGAAGAGCTCGGTGAAGAGCTGTGCCCGCTGCCCGGCGTCGAGGCGCGCCATCCCGGGCGTGCCGGACCCCGCTGCGAGCACCGACACGCCGGCCGGGCCGCGCACGACGCAGTCCGCGAGCTTCGCGCGGCCGTGGAGCGCGTCCTCGATCGTGTGCCGCGCCGACAGCTTGAGCACGACGTCCAGGTCCGCGAGGCCGAGGTCGAGATCGACGAGCAGCACGCGGTGAGCGCGCTTGGCGAGCTCGATCGCCGTGTTCGCGGCGAGCAGCGTCTTGCCGACGCCGCCCTTTCCGCCGGTGAAGAGGACGATCGGCGGAGCGTCGGCGGGCTTGCGCACGCGGAGGCCCTTCGACGGAGCTTCGACGAGGGCGTTCACGCGAGCCTCCCGCGCAGGAACAGGTCCGCGCACGCTTCCGGTCCCGAGCGCTGCAAGTGCAACGCGACGTCGGGACCGTTGGACAGGAACGCGATGCCGAGCTTCGCCGCGAGCGCGTGCTCGAGCACCGGCGACGGCGTGCTCGTTTCGTCCAGCTTCGTGATCACGATGCCCTCCGGAGACAGTGCCGAGTAGGCGCGGGTGACGAGCTCGAGCGCTTCGCGGCTCGCCGTCGCAGGCAGAACGAGGTAGACGTCGAACGCGACGCGCGCTCCGGCGAACGCCGCTTGGAGCGCCTGGATCTGCGCGACGTCGGCCGCGGGGTTGCCCGTCGTGTCGAGGAACACGCAGTCGACGTTCGAGCCCTCGAAAGCTCGCGCGTGCGGCTTGACGCCTTCGCGCAGGACCGTGAGCGGCACGCCAAGCTGCTTGGCCCACGCGCGCAACTGTTCGACGGCGCCCACGCGGCGGCTGTCGAGCGTCGCGATCTCGACGCGGCGGTTCGCGCGCAGCATCCGCGCCGCGAGCTTGACGAGCGTCGTCGTCTTGCCGACGCCGGTGAGCCCGACCAGCGCGACGATGCGGGTGCCGTGATCGAGGCGCTTGAGTTGCACGGCGGGGCAGCGCCGACCGATCGCTTCGGCCGCGCGGTCCATCACGTGCACGTCGGCGTCGGGCCACGCGGCGATCTCGCGGCACAGCTCCGCCGTGAACGCGCTCGAAGCGCCCGTCCGCGCAAGGCGCTGGGCGACCTCGCGGACGAGCGGCACGCGCGCGGGGTCGAACTCCGGCTCGACGGGCGCCTGTTTCGCGGCGGGCGCCGGGAGGACGCGCTTCGCGCTGGCGCGGCGCGCGGGCGCCGGCTCCGCCTTCTCCGCGACGGACAGCGTCACGCCTCCGCCGGGGGCGAACTCCTGCTGGATGACGACGGCGTCGTCGCCGTACTCGCTTTGCGCGCGGAGCAGTGCTTCGCGCAAGGACGCGCCCGTGACTCGGTGGATCTGCACGTCATTCCTCCATTCTCACGACGGCCGCGGTCTCGACCGCGCGCGCCGGAACGACTTCGTTGTAGGAGAGCACCGCGACCTTGGGCAGCGACGCCCGCGCGAGCTCGTTCAGGAACCGGCGCACGTTCGAGCGCGCCAGGAGCACGACGTTCTTGCCGCTCTTCGTCGCTTGCGCGACGTTCGCGGCGGTGCGCTCCATGAGCTGTTGCAGCCACGCGGGACTCACCGCGCGCGCGTCGGAGTCCTTCACGGCGCCGACGGCCGCCGCGAGCCGGTTCTCGACGTCCGGGTCGAACGTGATCGCGTGGATCGTGCCGTCGCGGTCGGCGTGCTGCTCGACGAGCGCGCGGCCGAGACGCTGGCGGACGAGCTCCGTCAGCGCTTCGGGGTCCTTCGTGCGCGCGACGTTGTCCGCGAGCACCTCGAGGATCGCCGGCATGTTGCGGATCGGCACGCCCTCGCGCAGCAGGTTGCGGAGCACGCGCTGGATGTCGCCGTAGCTCATCTTCTCGGGGACGAGCTCCTCCACCACCGCGGGCGCGACCTTCTTGACGTTCTCGACGATCTCCTTCACGTCGTCGCGGCTCAGCACGTCGCCGATCGATCCGCGCAGCGTCTCCGACAGGTGCGTGACGACGACGCTGACCGGGTCGATGACGGCGTAGCCGGAGAGCTCCGCCTCTTCCTTCTGAGGTTCGTTGATCCAGATCGCGGGCAGGCCGAACGCGGGGTCCGTCGTCGGACGCCCCTTCAACTTGCCGGTCGCCGTGCCCGAGTCCATCGCGAGGAAGAGCCCCGGCTCCACCTCGCCGCGCGCGACCTCTTGGCCGCCGACCAGCACGCGGTACGTGCTCGGCCCGAGGCGGATGTTGTCCTTGATGCGCACAGGCGGCAGCACGATCCCGTCGTGGAGCGCGAAGCGTTTCCGCAGCTGCGAGATGTGGTCGAGGATGCCGTTGCCGCCCTTGTCCTGGACGAGCGGAATGAGGCGGTACCCGATCTCGAGCGCGAGGCGATCGATCTGGAGGAGCTCCTCGACCTTGTTCTCGTCGCGGACCGGCTCCTTCGCGGCCGACGCGGCGGCCTGGATGCGCTCCGTTTCCTTGGCGCGCTTCGCCTCCGCGTCGCGGGTCGAGCGCCACGTCACGACCAGGATCGTCGCGAGCACGAAGAAGGGCAGCTTCGGGAGGCCCGGGAGCAGCCCGATCACGAACAGCATCCCCGCCGCGATCAGCGTGGCGCGCGGGCGCGAGCTGACCTGGCCCAGCAGGTCGCTGCCGAGCGAGTTCTCGCTCGAGTTCTTCGTGACGAGAACCGCGGCCGCCGTCGAGATGAACAGCGCGGGGATCTGCGACACGAGGCCGTCGCCGATGCTCAGCTTCGAGTAGCGGTTCGCCGCCTCCGAGAGTTCCATGCCGGCGAAGCTCGCCATCGCGATGCCGCCGACGAGGTTGAGCGCGGTGATGATCAGACCGGCGATCGCGTCGCCGCGGACGAACTTGCTGGCGCCGTCCATGGCTCCGTAGAACTCGGCCTCGTTCGCGATCGCGACGCGTCGGGCGCGGGCGTCGTCGGCCGAGATCAGGCCGCTGTTCAGGTCGGCGTCGATCGCCATCTGCTTGCCGGGCATCGCGTCGAGCACGAAGCGCGCCGCGACTTCGCTGATGCGTCCCGAGCCCTTCGTGATGACCACGAACTGGATGATGATCAGGATCAAGAAGACGACGAGTCCGACCGCGAGGTTGTCGCCGCCGACGTACTCGCCGAACGCGTGGATGATGTTGCCGGCTTCGCCATTCGTGAGGATGAGGCGCGTGCTCGCGACGTTGAGACCGAGGCGAAACAGCGTCGTGAACAGGAGGATCGTCGGGAACGTCGACAGGTCGCGCGCGTTCTTCGCGTTCATCACGACGAGCAGGAGCAGCATCGACACCGTGAGGTTCACGGCGAGGAGCAGGTCGAGGATGACCGGCGAGACCGGTGTGATCAGGGTCACGACGAGGCCGAGCACCCCGAGGCCCATGATCCAGTCGGCGTAGCGCTTGAGGAACGCGCCCGCGGCGACCGTCGTTTCCATTTCCTTCGCGGCCATGGTTCAGCTCCGGCGCGTCAGGCGCGCGCGAACTCCCCTCGGATGCGGTAGACGTAGGCCAGCACCGCGGCGACGGCCTGGTAGAGCGCTTCGGGGATCTCGTCCCCGATCTCGCACTGGGCGTGGAGAGCGCGCGCGAGCGGCACGTCCTCGTACAACGGAACGCCGGCTTCGCGCGCGACTTCCTTGATGCGCTGTGCGACGAGGTCGACGCCCTTCGCGACGACCACGGGGGCGCTCTTCGCCTTGCCGTGCTCGTCGCGTTCGTAGCGCAGCGCGACTGCGTAGTGCGTCGGGTTCGTGATGACGACCGTCGCCTTGGGGACGTCGACCATCATGCGGCGCTGCGCCATCTCGCGCTGGATGCCCCGAATGCGGGCCTTGAGGTGCGGATCGCCTTCCGTGGAGCGCGCTTCGTCGCGCAGCTCTTTCTTCGACATGCGCAGCTCGCGCTCGTGCTGCCAGCGCTGCCAGGACCAGTCGAACACAGCCACGACCGCGATCGAGACGAGCGCGGCCGCCGTGCAGCGCATGGCGATGTTGCCGAGACCGTCGAGCATGGGGCCGAGCTCGTTGCCGGCGAGCGCCGCGACCTTCGGCAGCTCGCTCCACGCCATGCAGCACATCGTCGTGAGGATCACGACGACCTTGACGAGCGCGAGCAGCGTGCGCACGACGACGCGCACACCGAAGAGCCGCGACATGCCCTTCACGGGGTCGAGGCGGCCCGGATCGAACCGGATCGCCTTGGGCGCGATCTGGAACCCGATCTGGAGGTAGCCCGCGAGCAGCGCCACGGCCCACATGGGCACGATCACGACGAGGACCGAGAGGCCCATCGTGCGGGCGTACTGCTCGAAGAGCCCCGCGGTCGCGCGGGCGTCGAGCTCGATGCAGCCGAGGTTGCCGACTTCGCCGAGCGAGTTCGCGACGAGGATCCCGCACGACTGCGTGAGCGCTCCCCCGCCGACCACGAGGATGCCGAGTCCCGCCCACAGGAGCGTCGCGGACACGAGCTCGCTCGACAGGGCCACCTGGCCCTGCTCGCGCGCGTCCTGCCGTTTGCGTGGCGTCGCGTCCTCGGTCTTGTCCTGCTTGTCGTCGTCTTCGTCGGCCATGGGTCACACCACCAGCGCGTCGATCGCGCGGTCGAGGCCATTCATGAGGGCCGAGTACAGGCTCTCGAGGGACGGGGCGAGGAAGGGCGAGAACACGAGCAACGCCACGAAACCCACCGCGATGCGGGCGGTGAAGCCGATGTCCATGACGTTGATCTGCGGCACCATGCGCGTGAGCAGGCCGATCAGGATCGACGTCAGCACCAGCAGGATGAGCACCGGCGCGGCGATCGTCAGGCCCGCCACGAACATTTGCTGGAAGATCGAGAGCGCGAGCCAGCTCGCGTCGGCGGAGAAGGCGATCTCGCCGATCGGTGCGCGCTCGAACGAACGCTCCAGCGCGCGCAAGAGCAAGTGGTGGCCGTCGACGGCGAGCAGACCGAGGAAGAAGAAGATCTCGTAGAACTGCGTGATGACCGGCGTCTGCACGTTCGACACGGGGTCGATCTGCGACGCCATGTTGAAGCCCATCTCGGTGCCGATCGACTCGCCCGCCACGCGCACGGCGACGACGACGGTGTGGAGCACGAACGCGAGGAAGAGGCCGATCAAGACCTCGCGCAGGACGAGGACGCCGTATTCGAGCGGCGCGGGGTTCGTGGGGAGCGGCGCGCCGCTCGCCGAGTAGAGCAAGAACGACACGGCGACGATCAGCGCGATGCGCCAGGCCGCGAACCCCGTTCCAGTGCCGAGGAGCGGCGCGGCCACGACCAGCGCGCTCGTGCGCGCGAGGTACAGGCCGAACGCTTCCAAGGTGCCTTGCGGGATCCAGTCCATGGTGTCACGACAATCCGAACGAGATGAGCTGGCCGAAGACGCGCGACGTGTAGTCGACGAGGATCTGCAGCGCCGGCGCGAGGAGCAGCAGCACGACGAGCATCACCGCGAGCATCTTCGGGATGAGGGACAGGGTCTGTTCCTGCACGCTGGTCAGCGCCTGGAACAAGCTGACCGCGATGCCCACGACGAGGCCGACGAGGAGCACGGGCCCCGCGAGCAGGATCGTCGTGATCAGGAGATCCCGCGCGAGGTCGGTGATTTGGAGGTCGAGGCTCGACATGCGTCACCTCAGAGGCAGTGAGGAGATGCAGGATGCCCGAATGACGCGTCAGATCGCGCCAGCACAAGGAGCGCCGACGACGCGTATTCGCAGGCCAATACTCGGAGGAGGCGCGACGCCGTGATGGCGATGAGCTGGCGCGTCAGGTGGGTGTCTTGCATTTCTTTACCGCCTCTCAGTCCGTGACGAAGCTCGCGACGAGCGAGTGACACACGAGCCCCCAGCCGTCCACGAGCACGAACACGAGCAGTTTGAACGGCGTCGAGATCATCACGGGCGGCAACATGAACATGCCCATCGACAGGAGGACGCTCGACACGACGAGGTCGATGACGAGGAACGGCAGGAACAAGAGGAAGCCCATCTGGAACGCCGTCTTGAGCTCCGACAGCACGAACGCCGGCACGACGACGCGCATCGGCAGGTCTTCGGGCTTCGCGTCGGGCGGGATCTCGACCTTCGCCATCTCGGCGAAGAGCTGGATCTCGTTGGCGCGCGTGTTCGCGACGAGGAAGCCGCTCATCTCCACCCACGCCAGGCCGCCAGCGTCCTCCATGCCGATGACGCCCGCTTTGTAGGGCTCGTAGGCGTTGTGATAGATGCGACCCGCGACCGGGCCCATCACGAACGTCGTCAGGAAGAGCGCGAGCCCGATGATGACGGGGTTCGGCGGCAGTTCGTTCACCGACAGCGCGCGGCGCACGAACGACAGCACGATGACGATGCGCGTGAAGCTCGTGATCGTCACGAGGATCGCGGGCAGGATCGAGAGCAGCGTGAGCAGGAGCGCGATCTCGATCGCGGTCGCGGGGCGACCTTCGCCTCCGACGAGCGACTGCATGCCCTGCTGCAACATGTCCGGCGAGGGCGGACCTTGGAGCTCGGCTCCCTGCGCGAACGCGCGCCCGCAGAAGAGGAGCGCCGCCAGCACCGCGGCGAACGCGAGCCAGCTCGTGCGCGCGGCATTGCGCAGCCACAGGCGGCCGAGCGCGCGTTTTTCGCGCGCGACCTCGGCCGCGTCGTGGTTCCGGCACTCCGTGCCGGTGGTGTGTTCGAAGGCGGTGATCGTGTTCATCCGAGGACTCCGCTCGATCCGAGCAGTTCGCGCACGTGCTTGCCGACGCTCGCACGCTCCGCGCTCGTGCCGCGCGACGCCGTGGACGCGGCCTTGGCCGCGGGTGGGTGGACGGGTTCCGGCACGGCGGCGAGGCGCTCCGACACCGTGCTCCCCTTGCGCGCCTCCGCGGCGGGCGCCGTCGACGCGACCGGTGCGTCGTTGGACGCCGCGTTCGAGCTCGTCCCGCCCAGGCGGGACTGGAGGCGCTGCAGCAAGCTCGCGAACTCGACGCGCTCCGCCGGGCCCGGCGTTTCGAGGCCGCGCCCTTCGGCGTGCACCGAGTCGAGCTCCGCGATCAGCGCGACTTCCTTGTCGCCGAGGCCGAGCGCGAACGTGCGGTCGTAGCAGCGCACGACCGCGAGCCGCTGCTTCCCGCCGAGCGGGAGCAGGTCGACGATCGCGAGGTGGCGCTTCGCGGCCTTCGCGCGCATCGCGCCGGCGAACAGCTTCTTGAAGCCGAATGCGAGCGCGAGGATCGCCGCGAGGAGGATCCCGAGCACCGTGAAGTACCGCGTGAGATCCGGACCCTGCGTCGCGCCGAGCTGCGTCGTGCGGGCGGGGATCTCGAGCCAGGCGAGGAACGTGTTCATGGGGACGTCCTCGCCCCAGGGCAACGCCCGTGCCGCTCTTTCTCCCCCGTGGAGCGCTCAGGACCCGCGGATGCGCGCCTCGGCTGTCGAAGTCCTCGACAGGGGTGTCGAAGCGTTCGACAGGGCGTCGATCAGCCCGACACGTCGCAGGATTCGCCCGTCACCGCCGCGGCGCCGAGCGCTTCGAACGTCGCCTGCGTTCCGCGCAGACGCACGAAGCTCGCGGCGAGACGCTGCTCTTCGCGCTCGATCGAGAGGCGCGCGACGGCGTTGAGTTCGACGAGGCGCTGGAGCTGCTCCTTCAAGGCCGCGCGCTCCTCCCCCGCCGCGGCCGCCGCCGAGCGTGCGGCGCGCTCGATGGCTGGACCCTGCTCCGCGCACGCGGTCCACGCGCGTTCGAGCGCGTCGACGCCGGCCTGGGCGCCGTCGAGCAGGCGGATCAGGTCCCGCATGCGCCCTTCGAGCGCCGCGAGCTCCTCCTTCGTGCCCTTCGACATGTTCAGCTCGCCTTCGACGAGGTGAGCTCGACCTGGCTCCAACCTTCGAGCAGCCGCGCGAGTACGCGGCGCGCCTCGTCGAGGCGCGCGGCCTGCTTGTCCTTCACGGCGAGCGAGAGGCGGTTCTGCACGTAGTCGTACAGACGATCAAGCTCGCGGCACAGCTCCTCGCCGTGCGACGAATCGAGGCTGAGGCGCAGCTCTTCGACGATCGCGTCCGCGCGGCCGACCCAGTACGTCCACGACGGCTGCTCGCCGTCGGTGAGCAACTGCTCGGCACGATCGATGTAGCGAATGGCGCCTTCGTAGAGCAGCCGCACGATCTTGATCGGCGGTGCGTTCTCGAAGGAGGCCTGGCGGTAGGCAAGGGCGGCGTTCTGGGCGTTCATGTGGGTTGCGTGTGGGGATCAGCCGAGGCCGCTCATGGCGGCGGAGAGCGAGGCGCCTTGGGCGTTGAGACCACCGATCAGCTCTTCGAGCTTCGCGAAGCGCAGGACGAGCGACTGCTCGAACTTGTCGAGGTACTCCGTCTTGGCGTCGATCTGCTTGTTGTACCGGAGGAGGTCGCGGGCGTAGGTGTCCGAGCGGTTGTCGAACACGCCCTTGAGCACGAGATCGTCGTCCACGCGCGTCGTGGCGAACATGCGCGTGATCGTGCGCTCGAGGCTCGCGGCGAGACCGGAGTCCGTCGTCGTGTCGGTGTAGTAGCCGGGCGTGTTCTCCAGCGCTCCGCCGTTGTCGAATCCGTCCGTGTCCACGAACAGGTCCGCGAGCGCGTTGATGTCGTTGGTGAGCTTGTCTTCGAGATCGCTGTCGTTCACCGTCAGCGTTCCGTCGCTTTGCTTCTTGATGCCGACCAGGCTCAGCGTCGAGTAGCCCTGCGTGTCCGCCGTGACGGTGCCGAGATCCACGCCGAAGAGCGCCGTGTCGATGCTCGACTTGACGTCGCGCAAGATGGGATCGCCGAACAACACGCCGCCTGCGCCCGCGTCTTCCGTGTACGTGCTCTGCGCGTTCACGAAGCTGATCACCTTGTTGTAGGAGTCGACGAACTCCTTCACCTTCTTCTTGATGGCCGTGTGGTCCGCCTCGACGGTGAAGGTGATCGTCTTGTTCGGGTCGGCGGCCGTCGCGGTGATGCTGATGCCGGCGAGCACGTCGCCGAACTCGTTCGTTTCGCGCTCGACCAGCAGTCCATCGATCTCGGCCACGGCGTTCGACCCGACGGTGATGTTGTCCGTCGACTGCGCAGCCCCCTGACCATCGGGCGCGACCCAGTCGATCGTCAGCCCGCCCACGGTGCTCACGATGTTCGAGATGCGGTTGTCCTCACCGCTTTCGTTCGCCGTGAGGACGAGCTTGTAGCTCGGGCTGCCGGACGTGCTCGTGTTGACGACGGAGGCCGTGACGTCGTCGCCGGCGAGCGTGTTGATCTCCGCCGCGATCTCGTCGAGGCTGGACTGGTCCTGCTGGACCGTGAGCGAGTAGTTCGTCCCGTCGACGTCGAACGAGATCTGCTGGCTCGCGGCCGTCGCCAGGTCCGCAGTTCGGCTGGCGACGCCGTCGAACGCCCAACGGTCGACGGATGCGAGGCTCGTCACCTTGAGGGTGTGGTTTCCGGCCGTCGCGGAGCCCGAGGCGCTGAACGTCGCGACGCCTTCTTCGCTGGGCGTGACGTCGTACTCGAGGAAGTCCTTCTTGACGCTGAGGAGCTTGGCCTTCGTCTGCAGGTCCTTGACGAGCCCCTTGAAGGTGCCGAGCGTCGAGATCTTGCTCTGCACGCTCGCCTTCTTGTCCTCGAGCGCGTTGATCGGCAGCTTCTCCAACGCGACGAGCTGCTGGATGATCTTCGTCGTGTCGAGCCCGCTTCCGAGCCCGGTGATGCTGATGCCGTTGCCTGACATGTCGCTCTGCCTCGCGGGACCGGGTGGGTTGGTCCCAATCGTGGTTATCGGTGCCGTCGGGGGAGCGCGTTAGCGCGCGTTCGCGTCGGCGTTCGTCGTCGGGACGGACAAGGAAGGACTTTCCGGGTGCGCCTGGTCCGTTGTTGCCGACGTGCGCGTCGGCCGCGGGCTCGAGCGCTCGGACGGCCGCCCCGGGTGCGGCGAGAAACACAAAGGAGCTCCGATGAACGGAGCTCCTTCGAAAGAGCAACGGAGGCGGTGCGGACCGGCGCGTGTGCCGGTCCGCCCCACCGGCGTCAACCGAGCAGACGCAGTGCGAGCTGCGGCTGCACGTTGGCCTGCGACAGGACGGACACGGCCGCCTGCTGCAGGATCGAGTTGCGCGTCAGGTCGGCCGTCTCATGAGCCACGTCGACGTCGCGGATGCGGCTCTCGGCGGCCGAGAGGTTCTCGCGCGAGTTCTGGATCGACGCGAAGGCGCTCGTGAGGCGGTTCTGGGAGGCACCCAGGTTGCCGCGAGCGGTGTTGAGCGTGTCGATCGCGTCGTCGATGTCCGCGAGCGCGGAGCTCGCGTCATCCTGATCGGACACGTCGACGGCGTCGACGCCGAGCGTCGCCGTCGTCGTGTCTTCCAGCGCGACGTCGATGACCTCGCCGTCGTTGATGCCGACCTGGATCGACGCCGTCGAGTTCGTGCCGTCGAGCAAATTGACGCCGTTGAACGACGTCGAGTCGGCGATACGGTCGAGCTCGGAGATGAGGGCTCCGACTTCCGTGTTGATCGTCGCGCGGTCGTCGTCGGACAGCGTGCCGTTCGAGGCCTGAACGGCCAGCTCGCGCATACGGCTCAAGATGTTGCTCGCCTCGCTCAGAGCGCCTTCGGCAGTCTGAACCAGCGAGATCCCGTCTTGCGCGTTGCGGCCGGCGGCGCCGAGCGAACGGATCTGCGAACGCATGCGTTCGCTGATGCCGAGGCCGGCGGCGTCGTCAGCCGCGGTGGCAACGCGCAAACCGCTGGACAACTTCGAGAAGTTGCCCTGCAAGCGTCCCGTGACGCCGCTCAAGTTGCGTTGAGCGGTCAGCGACGCGATGTTGGTGTTGACTCTCAGTCCCATTGCTTCGTTCCTTGGTTGGTTGTGAGCACGCGGTGGTGGTCCGTCGGTCCTTCTCCTGTCGCTCCGGCGCAGGCTCGCTCGACCCGAAGGTGTGACCCTCCGAGTCGCAGGTGCTCTCGAGCTCCACGCCGGCGCAGTCCCGCCGGATGGCTTCGTTCGGGAGCCGCGCGCGGCACGCGCGCGACTCCTGGACGTCGAGGACGAGGGCGCGCGGGATCGGCACGAAACCCGCGCGCGAGTAGTCCTCGGTGTACCGCTCGCCAGAGCGCCAGCAGCTCGGCGCCTCCAGGGCAAGCGGTGATTCGTCGTTGTGAAAGATCGTCGCGGTGTGCGCGCGCCGCGCGGGCGCGTGCGACTCGAGCAGCGCGGACTTGCGCGGCGTCGAACGGGGTTGCACGTCCACCGTTCCTCGCGGCGCGGCCTGCGCGCGCGTCCGCTCCCGTTCTCTCGGGGGCGTGCGCGGCTCGGAACCGCTGTCGTTGTCAGTTCGTCGGCTTCGAGGCGTCGCAGTCGGCTCTCGCGCGTCGTTGGGAATGGGAGGACCACCTTGCGATGGCCCTCCCCCTCAGCGATCGGCACTAGAGGCCGAAGTCTCTGCTTATCCTTGGAGCAGTCGAAGGGCGATCTGCGGCTGAACGTTGGCCTGCTGGAGGACGCTCACCGCTGCCTGTTGCATGATGCTGTTGCGCGTGAGGTCCGCCGTTTCGCTCGCGACGTCCACGTCGCGGATGCGGCTTTCGGCGGCGCTCAAGTTCTCGCGCGCGTTCAGGATCGACGTGTAGGAGCTCGTCAGGCGGTTCTGAGCCGCACCGAGCGAACCTCGCGACGTGTTGACCGTGTCGATGGCGGTGTCGATGTCCGCGAGCGCGTCGCTCGCGTCCTGCGCCGTTCCAACGTCGACGGTGTCGACGCCGAGCGTGCCCGCCGTCGTGTCCTGCAGGGAGATGTCGATCGTCTCGCCGGAGTCGAGGCCCACCTGGATGGAGGCGGTGGTCGACGTCCCGTCGAGCAGAGCGATCCCGTTGAAATCCGTCGAGCTGGCGATGCGATCGAGCTCGCTCACCAGCGCGGTGACTTCCTGGTTGATCGTGTCGCGGTCGGTGTCCGACAGCGTGCCGTTCGCGGCCTGGACCGCGAGTTCGCGCATGCGGCTCAGGATGTTGCTCGTTTCGTTGAGCGCTCCTTCCGCCGTCTGCACGAGGGAGATGCCGTCCTGCGCGTTGCGGGCCGCAGCTCCGTAGGAACGGATCTGCGAGCGCATGCGTTCTGAGATCGCGAGTCCGGCCGCGTCGTCTGCTGCGGTCGCGATTCTCAGGCCCGAGGACAGGCGAGAGTAGTTACCACCCAGACGGGTCGAAACCGTCGTCAGGTTTCGTTGTGCCGTAAGGGAGGCGATGTTGGTGTTGACTCGAAGGCCCATTTGGCTCCTTTCGTACTCCGGTCTCTAGTTCGATTCGCTGATTGAGGTGTGAGCCAGAACACCGGACAGCTCTGGCTCGCGGTTGTTCTCGGAGCCTTCGCGCGGCGCATGAGTCCACTCGGTGCATTTCTCGCACGCTCGCGCACGCTCGGAAGAAACGTCGCGCGCGACGGGCTCGACGAGCCTGCGTCGCGAAAGCTCTTCGCGGTCGCGCTCGCGGCGTGCGCACCCAACGGGCGCGACCTGGAAGCTCCTTCCGATTCGCGCTCGGTTCATTGGAGGCGAGGACTTGGCGCCGGAACGCGCTTCGTGGCACCAGCGGAACTCACGCACCTGCGCACTCGCGCCCCGCACGTCGCGACTCCATACGCAGGCAGCCGGATCAGCAGCCCGCGCACTCGCGACCCGCGCGTCGCGGCTCCGTACGCAGGGCGTCGGATCAGCCGCGCGCGGCGCGCGCCAACCAGACGTAGCCGTCGCGATCGACAACACGCGCTTCGCGCACGCCGTCCGCCGCGACCTGGCTCGCGGTCAACACCCCGTGGCCCGTCTGACGCGCACGCTGCTCGAGCGCGTCGGGGTCGAGGCCGCGGACGACGAGCTCGATCCCCGCGCCACGGCGCACGACGAGGCCCGCGAGCTCGCGCATGACTGTGTTCGCGCACGCCGCGTCCGCGATGAGGGTCCACTCCGCGCCGGAGCGCCGGACGATCGCGCGCCCTGGCTCGGCGAGCTCGACCTCGGCACCGAGGACCTCGCGCGCGAACCGCAGGGCGTCGTCGAGGACGCGCACCTGGAGACGGAGCTCGGGCCCGGGGCGCCGCGCCCCCTGCGCTCCGTCGATGGCTCCCGGTTCCGTCGTCATGGCTTCCCTGCCGTCCGTCCATGTGTAGTGGAGGCGCTGGACTTTCGCCAGGGCTTGGGCCGCGCTCCGCGGAGCCCTCGACTCGGTCCGCGCCTGGCGCGCTCGTCGACGTCGCGCTCGAACCACGTGCGCCCGCCGCGCGGCTCGAGCGGCCGCAGACGTCGTGCTCGTGCCTCGTGTCACCCAAAGTGCTCCTCAGGCGCACTTCGACGCGGCGCTCGAGCCTCGTATCGCTCGTCGCGCGTCTCTAGAATCCGCCGCATGGCCGTCCGCATCCTCGTCGTCGACGACGAACCGCTCGTGCGCTCCACGATCAGCGCTCTGTGTCGAGCGCTCGGCCACGAGACGATCGAGGCGGACAGCGCGACTTCGGCGCAAGCATGCATCGCGGCGCACGAGATCGACCTCGTGTTGCTCGACCTCGGCTTGCCCGGCAAGAGCGGCATGCAGGCGCTGCCGGAGCTCGCGCAGGGCGAGGACGCGCCGTCCGTGATCATCCTGACCGGGCTCGGGGACGTTCCGACCGCCGTCGAGGCGATGCGGCGCGGCGCGACGGACTTCCTGCAGAAGCCCGTGCGGCTCGAGGTGCTCGAGCCCGCGCTCGCGCGCGCCGTCGCGGCCCGCCGCGTCCGTCACGAGCGCGACCGTCTGCGCGGCGAGCTCGCGCGCCTGCAGGCGGGCCCCGTCGTCGGCGAATCGGGCGCGATCCGCGCCGTGCTCGACGTCGTCGAGCGCGTCGCCGCGACGCCGCGCACGACGGTCCTCATCCAAGGCGAGAGCGGCGTCGGCAAGGAGCTCGTCGCCCGCGCCGTCCACGATCGTTCGTCGCGCGCGCGCGGGCCGTTCCTCGCGGTGAACTGCGCCGCGCTCGCCGAGGGCCTGCTCGAGAGCGAGCTCTTCGGGTACGAGCCGGGCGCCTTCACCGGCGCGTCGTCGAAGGGCAAGGACGGTCTCTTCGCGCAGGCGGAGGGCGGGTCGCTCTTCCTCGACGAGATCGGCGAGCTCGGCCTCGAGCTCCAGGCGAAGCTCCTCCGCGTCCTGCAGGAGCGCGTCTACCGCCGCGTGGGCGCGTCGAACGACCGTCCGATGGACGTGCGCATCCTCGCGTCGACGAACCGCGACCTGAACGCGATGGTCGCCGCGGGCACGTTCCGCGAGGACCTCTACTATCGCCTCAACGTGATGTCGATCCGCGTGCCGCCGCTGCGCGAGCGCGTGGAGGACATCCCGATCCTCGCCACGCACTTCCTCGCGCACTTCGAGCGCGAGTTCCGGAAGAGCTTCAGCGGCTTCGCGCCCGCCGCGTTGACGCGCCTCGTCGAGTACGGCTGGCCCGGCAACGTGCGCGAGCTGCGCAACGCGGTCGAGCGCGCGGCGTTGCTCGCGCCGGACGGCGAGATCCAGATCGCGCACCTGCGCCTCGACGCGCCGTCACCGCGCGAGCTCGGACACGCCCCCACGGCTCTCGCGACCGTGACGAGCGAGGGCCGGCCGCTGCTCGCCGTCGACGATTTCTCGCTCGCCAGCGTCGAGCGCGCGCTCATCCTGCGCGTCCTCAGCGAAGCAGAGGGCAACCGCAGCCGCGCCGCGCGCATGCTGGGCGTGAACCGCACGACGCTCTACAACAAGCTCAAGGCCTACGCGCTCGACGCGTGAGCGCGCTCCACGGAGGCGACGACCGCCTCGGCACCAGACTGCGTCGCCCCCCTCCGCTGCGCTCGCGCGGATCGCTCCTCACCGTCGCGCGCCCGGCGTGGGCCGACGAACGCATCCGACTCGAACGCGCCGCGCTCGCGGCGTCGTCCCAGCCCGCGGGGCCGCGCCTCGCGCCCGAACATGATCCGTCTCTTCACGCTCCCGTTCGCGATCGCCGCGGCGCTCGCGCTCCACGCTCCCGCACAACGTCCCGTTCCACAGGGCTTCCGCTACTGGGATCCCGGCTTCGAGGGCCGCTTCGAAGATCCGGCCCTGAACCGGCTGGAGCTCGCGTCGGACGGGACGACGCTGCGCGGGACGTTGCACGCGCTCCGCGACTGGACGGTCGAAGCGACGCTGCGCGGTGACGAGCTCGTCGGTCGCGCGCGCGCCGGCCTCGCGGACGAGGAGTTCCGCGCGCGGCAAGCGCAGGACCAGGTGCTCGTGACGATCTCCGGCCAGGAGTACGCGCTCTCGCGCACGACGGAGCCCGACCCCGTGATCGCGGACTTGGGTCCCGTGCAGCCCGACCCCGAGCGGCGCTGGACGCTCGCGGTCTACCTCGGCGGCGACAACGACCTCGAGCTCGGCGCGATGCTCGACCTGGAGGAGCTGCGCTCCGCGATGCCCGAGAAGGGCGTCGAGGTGATCGTGCTGCTCGATCGCGCGAAGGGGTACTTGGAGGAGAAGGACGGCTGGACGGACGCGCACGTCTTCCGCGTGCAGCACGGATCGGAAGGCGTTCCGATCTTGAAGGCGCTCGGCGAGATCGACACGGGCGACCAGCGCACGCTCGCGGGGTTCCTGCTGGGCGCGTTCCGCACGTTCCCGGCGCAGCGCAACGCCGCCGTGATCTGGAACCACGGCGGGGGGTGGACGGGCATCGTGCAGGACGAGGACGTGCCCGGACAACCGGGCAAGCTCGACATGTTGAACCACCTCGACGTGCGCATCGCGCTGCGCACGGCGCTGTGGCACGCGGGGAGGATGCAGCTCGACCTCCTCGCGTTCGACGCGTGCTTGATGGGCGAACTCGACGTCGCGCTGAACGTCCGCGAGTACGCGAACGTGCTCGTGTCCTCGGAGGCGAACGTCCCGGGGCGCGGCTTCCCCTACCAACGCGTGCTCCCGCTCCTCGCGGACGCAGCGAAGACGCCCCCGGACGTCGCGCGCGGGATCGTCGATGCGTTCGCGGAGTCGTACGAGGAGCTCCGCCACCCCGCGACGACGCTGAGCGCGGTCGACCTCGGGCGCGTCGACGCCGTCGCGCAGGCGCTCGACGCGTTCGGCGCCGCGTGCCTCCCCTCCGTCGACAAGCACTGGCCCGCGATCGCGCGCGCGCTCTACTACGGCGAGGCGTACGAGCCGCGCACGAAGCGCGAGGCGCAGGGAGTCTTCGGGAGCCGCGACCTGCTCGACGTGCTCCACCGCATGCGCAACGGGATGCAGCCGTTCCCGGCGGCGAAGGAGCTCGCGGCGCTCGAGGCCGAGCTCGCGCGCTACGTGCTCGCGTCGCGCGCCGGCGACGCGCGGCGGCTGTCGCACGGCGTCTCGATCTACGCGCCGTACCGCGGCGACCAGTGGATGCCGATGCACGAGACGACGCCGCTCGGCGGCGCGAGCCGCTGGACCGAGCTCGTCCGCCGCGTGCACGCGAAGGCAGCCGAGCACGCGAAGGAACCCGTGCTCTTCGCGAACGTGAAGGTGCACGGACACGGCGGCAAGGAGGGCGCGCCCGTGCGCCCGTTCGACGGCAGCAGGCTCACGTTCTCGATGGCGGGCCGGTCCGTCGTCGCGATCGAGCAGTGGGATTGCGTGCGCGACGGCCCGGGCGTCGCCGTGTTGCGCAAGAACTGGGTGCCCGACCCCGCGTGGATGGCGCGCGCGAACCAGGGCGCGTCCGACGAGGCCGACCTGTTCATGCCGGTCTTCGCGGACGGAAAGAACGAGCTCGGGATCGAGCTGACGGGCCTGCAGTACCTCGTCACGAACGACGAACTCGCCGTCCGAGCGACGCTGGACGCCACGGCGCCCGCGATCGACGCGCCGATCGTCGCGCGTGCGCACATGCACGCGCCGGGGGCGACGGAGGACGTGCTCGTCGAAGTGCACTTCGACCGCGCGCTGTGGCACGCGGGCGAGGTGATCGAGCTCCCCAAGCCCGGCTCCGCGACCGCGCCGCGCACCGTCGAGCCGACCCCGGAGCACGTGTTTCGCTTCCTGATCGACACGATCGGCGACGACGGCGCCGAGGACGTCGTCGAGACGCCCGAGGTCGCGTGGAAGAAGGGCCTCGGGCTGATCCTCGACCGCGACGAGCCCGGCGAATACGAGAGCTTCCTCCACGCGCACACGATGGACGGCCGCGACTACGGGACGCGCGTCGCCTACGCGCTCGAGGCGAACCCCGACCTCGACGAGTGGGTCGCGAGCTGGAAGGACTGGTCGCCCAAGCGCATGCCCGCGACCTGGAACCGCGAGATCGCGACGGGGCCGGGCCAGTGGATCGACGGAGGATCGACGAGCAAGATCCTCGCGTCGCCCGAGTACGCGCCGGGCATCTTCGACGTCGACACGGCGTGGGGCCCGAAGGAAGCGCGCGAGACGATGCGCCAACTCTGGATCTTCGACCCGCGCGGGATCCCGAACCTGCGCATCGTCACGCCGGTCGAGGGCGATCGGAAGCTCTGTTGGTACGGTCCCGCGCGCTTCGGCGCCGACGGAGACCGATCGTGGGTCGCGATGAAGGCGATCAACTTGGGCGGCTTCGTGCTGCGGTGGAAACTCTCCATCCTGGACTCGCTCCTCGTGCCGACGCCGGAACCGAAGTAGCGCGCGGAGTCCTCCGCTCGATCGTCCGCCTCGGCAGCCGAAGTAGCGCGGGGAGACCTTCGCTCAGAGGTCCACCTCGGCGGCCGAAGTAGCACGCGGAGTCCTCCGCTCGATCGTCCGCCTCGGCAGCCGAAGTAGCGCGGGGAGACCTTCGCTCAGAGGTCCACCTCGGCGGCCGAAGTAGCGCGCGGAGTCCTCCGCTCGAACGTCCGCCTCGGCGGCCGAAGTAGCGCGCGGAGTCCTCCGCTCGATGGTCCACCTCGGCGGCCGAAGTAGCGCGGGGAGACCTTCGCTCAAAGGTCCGCCTCGGCGCTCGGACCCGGCCGCTCGAGGCGGCGACGGGGACCGGGGCGTCGACACGGGCGATCGGGGCGGCCCGCTCCGGACCTCGGCCCATGCGCCAGGCAGCCGCCCCCGAGCCCGCACACCCATATAAGGAGGAAACCCGCCTCCTCGCCTCCCGCCCCCACCACAGCGGGAAGACTCTTCCGGAATCGGCTTCCGGACCCTCAAGCCGAAACGCGTTCCTGCCGAGAGGGTGCATGGAAAGGGCTTCCCGCCGAGCCCGGAACACCATGCACACCACACTCCACGCGCACGACGCCTTCGGACCGAACGCCGCCACGCCCGACCTGCACGCCGAGCTCGTCGACGGGCTGCGCACGCCGCTCGCCGCGCTGCGCGCGTCGCTCGAGACGCTCGCGCACCGCTTCGAGCCGAAGGACCCGCGCGAGTCGCAGGTCGCCGGATCGCTCGCGCAGGTCGTGCGCCTGCAGCACAACCTGCAGACGATCCTCGACGCACGCCAGCCGGTCGCGCTCCGTCCGCTGCCGTGCACGCTGCAGGAGATCGCGTCGAGCGCGGTGAACGCGCTCGTGCCCGAGCTGCGTCAGCGCGTGCTCGTCGCCGTCGAAGGCGCCGACGCCCGCATCGTGGTCGATGGGCCGCTCGTGTCGCGCGCCCTGACGCGCCTCCTCGAATGCGGCCTCGACCAGAGCGCCGAGCCCGCCCTGCTGCGCGTCCGCGCGCAGAGCGGTCGCGCGACGTTCAGCGTCCTCCACCGCCGGTGCGACACGCCCGCGGGCTCGATCGAAGCGCTCGCCCTCCACGTGGCGGAGCGCGACGCAGCTCGCATGGGCGGAAACTTCCACTCGCGATCGACCGCCGAACACGCGGGCGTCTTCGAACTCGGCTTCGCGCTCGCCGTCGCCGGCGAGGAGGCCGCGTGATGAAGCGCGCCCTGCGAGTCCTGGTCGTCGACACCGAGGAGACGATCCTCTCGGCCGTCGCGGCGGTGCTCCGCCGTCGCGGACACGAAGTCGTCACCGCGATCTCCGCGGAGACCGCGGTCGGCCTGGGCACGCCCGACGTGCTCGTCACGGCGCTCCAGCTCGGCAAGCAGAGCGGCCTCGAGCTCGTCGAGGCGCTCCACGCGTCCGGCGCGCGCCCACAGGTCGTGTTCCTGACCGCGGAGCCCTCCCTCGAGGACTGCCGGAGCGCGCTGCGCCTCGGCGCGGTCGAGTTCCTGGTCAAGCCGTTCCGGCTCGAAGAGCTGGTCCGCGCGGTCGAGCTCCCCGCTCGCGCCTCGGTGCGCACGACGGGCTTCGAACGCAACTACCCGTCGACGGCCGCCTGCGTCGAGACCGCCGCGCGCGACCTCGCCGCGTACGCGCTGCGCTGCGGCTTCTCGCCCACGACGCGCGCCCGCATCGCGAGCGTCACCGCGGAGCTCGTCGACAACGCGCGCCGCCACGCCTACGTGCACTCGCGCGGCCGCATCCAGGTCGAAGCGAGCTTCGAAGAGCGCGAGCTCGTGCTGCGCGTCTCCGACGAAGGCCTCGGCTTCGATCCCGCGACCGCGCAGCGCGCGCGCAATGCGCCGGCGCAGCAGCAGGGCCTCGCGCGCGCCGCCGCGCTCTCCGAGGACCTCGCGATCGACACGCGCCCCGGCGCCGGCACGCGCGCGACGGCGCGCTTCGCGAGCTACCGCGTCGACTTCGACGAGGACGGCTCCGTCGACCTCTCCGAACACGACTTCTTCACGCCCGATCTCGCGCGGCGCGTCCTCCACGCGCTGAAGAAGGACGAGACCGCGGGCCTCTTCCGCTTGTCCCCCGCGCTCGCGGTGTCCGTCGGTCGGCTCCTCGCCGGTCCGGCGCTCCCGAGCCTCGCGAGCGAGTCCGTCCGGAGCTGATCCATGGCGCTCGACGACTTCGCACCCCAGGGAACCAAGACGGTTCCGCGCCAGTCGGTGGCGCCGGAGGACGAGGACCTCTTCGACTTCCCGGTCATCGAGATGGTGCTCGAGACCGAGAAGCCCGCGGAGCGTCGCACCGTCGGTGAAGTCGCGGCCCCGGCGCCCTCCGCGGCCCCCGCCCCCGCCCCCGCCCCCGCCCCCGCCCCCGCGCCCGCGGCCAGCGCGCCCGCGGCGAAGCCCGCGCCCGCCGCCGCCCCGGCTGCGAAGCCCGCCGTCGCGGAGACGAAGCCCGCGCCTGCGAAGGACGCCGGTGCGAAGGCGCCCGCGGCGAAGGCGAGCGCGCGTGGAGACGTGCAGCAGGCCGAGGAGCTCATCGACGGGCTCGAGACCGTGCTCGACGACGAGCTCGAGGACTCGCGCCTCACGCGCCGCAGCCCGCGCGCGATCGCAACGAGCGTCCGCAACGGCTCGCCCGCCGCGTTGCTCGGTGGGATGCTGCTCCTGAACCTGCTCACGTTCGCGTTCTTCTGGTATGCGAGCACGAGCTTCCGCGACGGCATCCAGGGCTTGCGCGACGACCTCTTGCTCGCGACGCGCTCCGGTGCACAGCGCGTCGAGCCCACGCGCATCCCGGACGCTGGCACGCCCACTCCGAACGACGTCCACGCTCCGATCGTCCCCGCGAACGACGCGGGCCAGACGGGCGCCGAGCACGGCGACGCGGGCGCGGAACACGGCACGAAGCCCGTCGCTCCCTCGAAGGTCGAGCACGTCGCGAACGACGAGCACGCCGTCGCAGCTCCGCGCACGGAACGCCCCACCGCCGAGCACCCGCTCGCCGCCTTCGAAGAGACGACGCTGACCCTGGCGCGCCAAGAAATCGAAGCGGGCGAGGTCCTCGCCGCGCGCAAGCGCCTCTACCGCCTGCTCGCGCTCGCCGATCGCATCGACGGCGAGCTGCGCGCCGACGTCGAAGCGCGCGCGCGCTTCCTGGTCGCGGACAGCTACCGCTCGCAGGCCGAAGCGAAGGAAGCGAAGCACGCAGCCGACGCCGCCGCGTCCGCCGGAACGACTCCGACCCACGGGAAGGAGCACTGAGCCATGCAACGCGCTGCTCGTCCCCTCCCCTGCCTCGCCGCCTGGCTCGTGCTCGCGACCGCCGCGAGCGCCGCTCAGGGCGCGTACGACTTGACCGTCAAGGAGGTCGAGGGCGACGTGTTCGCCACGCTGCGCGCGAAGAACGCACGCGTCGAGGAGATCCTCGCGGACGTCGCGGCGCGCACGCACAAGAAGCTCGTCGGGCTCGAGCGCATGGGGAAGAGCGAGCCCTTGTCGGCCGAGCTCTCCGAGCGCCCGCTGAACCAGCTGCTCTACACCGTCGCCGGCTGCGCGGGCGCCCGCTTGCGCGTCAACCCGACGACGATCGAGGTCCTCTCCGACCTCGGCGGCGGCGCGAGCATCGAAGAGCTCGAGGAGCAAGCGACGATCGCCTACCTGCGCGCGCTCCAGGCGAACCCCACTCATCCGCAGGGCGCGCGCGCCGAGCTCGTCCTCGGTGACATTCAGGAGAAGCACGGCAACCTGCGCGCCGCGGTCGGGCACTTCGAGCTCGTCTCGCGCAACTACCCCGAGTCCGACCTCGTCCCCGAGTCGCTCTGGCGCGCGGGCTCGATCCTGGTGCGCCTCGCCGACTGGACCAGCGGCACGACGCTCTTCACGCGTCTCGCGAACCTCGAGCAGGACCACGCCTACTCGTCGCGCGCCCGCCTGCAGCTCGCGCGCTGCCTCGTCCACTCCGGTGACGCGCGCCAGTCGCTCCTCTTGCTGGACGCGCTCGACAACCTGTTCCCCACCGAAGACCGGAACGAGCTCCAGTCGCGCTTGTTCGTCCGCGCGCTCGCGCTGCGCGGCATGGGCCGCCACGGGGACGCGCTGCGCACGCTGACGCGCGCCGACGAGATGGGCACGGACCCCGCATGGGAAGCGCCGGCGATGGAGCTGCGCGCCCAGGCCTTCGAACACTTCGATCGTCCCGCGGAAGCCGCGCGTGCGTGGCTGCGCCTGTCGCAGCTCACGGACGGCGCGCGACGCGACGAAGCGCTCGTGAACGCGGCGCGCCTCGCGCAGGCCGCGGGCGATCCGCTGTCCGTCCTGATGATCGAACGCACGGCCGTCGCCGCCGGTTCGCACGCGGGAAGTCGCCTGGAGGCGTACGTGCTCGCCGCGCGCCGCGAGCTCGGCCTCGCCGCGCCGACCGCCGAGACGCGCCTCGAGACCGCGCTCGAACGCGCGCGCGGCTACCTCTCCGCTCATCTCGCGCGGCAAGCGGTGCTCGCGCTCCAGCCCGTCTGGAACGAACGCGACGCGCTCGACGAAACTTCGATCGCGCGCCTCGCGCGCCTGTACGCCACGGCCGTCGAAGAAGACAACGGCGTCGACGCCGCGATCGACATTCTGCGCCGCGCCGCGCGCGAGGTCCGCATGGACGAGCCGCGCAAGCTGCTGCTCGTCACCGCGGGCGAACTCTACGAAAAGCACGACCGCTACGAAGACGCCGCACGCGTCTACGGAGGTGACCTGTGATGCGCTTCAGCTCTGCGATCGCCATGGGCCTCGGTCTCATCGTCGTCCTCCCCGCGCTCTCCGGAGCGCAGCAGCAGCAGGACCTGGAGCACGCGCTTTCGCAGACGGTGCGCGCGTTGGCGGTGCTCTCCGGCATCGAGAAGGACCTCCCCGCCCGCCCCGCCGACCAGGCGGTCGAGCTCGCGCGCTCCGCCACGGAGCCCGCGATCGGCGACGAACGCTCGCGCGACGAGGAACTCCAACTCCTGCGCAAGGACGTCGGTCGCCTGCAGATGACGTGGGACGAGCTCGCTCGCGGGACGTCCGACGGCTCCGCCGCCGCGACGCCGACGCCCGCGCCGGGTGAGCCCACCGCGCTGCCTTCCGTCACGATCACGACGGGGATGAGCGAGACGCTGCGCGCGCAGCTCTCGGGCGAGACGCTCGTCCCCTTCGCGCGTCGTAACCCGACCTCGCCGCTCCAGGGCACGCCCGCTGCTCCGGTGCGCGACGCCGCGGCCGATGCGCTGCGCCAGGGACAGGCCCTCCTGCGCGCGAACAAGCCCAAGGACGCGCTGATCGTGCTCCGCGCCGTCGAGAGCGACGTGCGCGCGAAGTACTGGATGGCGCGCGCGCTCGAGAAGCTCGAGCGCTACGAAGAAGCGCTCGACCTGTACCGCGCGGTCGCGCAGGCGCCCGACGCCGGCTACCTCGCCGCGCGCGCGACGAACGACGCCGACTTCCTCGAGTGGAAGCGCGACTTCGCGAAGAAGCTCGACAAGGGTTCGCCCGCCGACGCGTCGAGCCCGAAGCCTGCGCCCAAGACCGACGGCGTGAAGAAGGATGCCGCGCCGGCCAAGCCGGAGTCCCCCGCTGCGAAGCCCAACGCGCCGAAGGCCGCCCCCGCGGCCAAGAAGGACGCGACGCACGGCAAGGAGGGCGCGTGAGCACCGTCACCGACCTCCGCGAGCCGGCCGCCGAGTCGACGCTCGAGCTGTCGCAGGCGATGCAGCTCCTCTCGGGCATCTCCGAGAGCCTGTCGACGTCGTACGCGCGGCTCTCCGAGCACGCACGCCGCGTCGAGGACGAGCTCGTCGTCGCGAACGGAGCGCTCGCCGCGAAGGTGGCCGAGCTCGACGCGCTGAGCGCGCACCTCGAGGGCATCCTCCAGGCGCTGCCGATGGGCGTCGTCGTCCGCGACGCCGACGGCTGCATCGTCCGCGCGAACGCCGCGGCGTGCGCGATCCTCGAGACGACGCCCGGTTCGATCGCCGGAACGCGCGAGCACGCGCTCCTCGCCGGGCCGCGCGCCGATGGCTCGAACCGCGAGCTTTTCAAGCACGACGGACGCCGCGCGATCGTCGCGGAGCGCTCGTCCCCGATCACGGGCCAGGACGGACGCCAGGGCGCGTCGGTCCAGGTCCTCGACGACCGCACGGAGCTCGTCGAGCTCACCGAGCGCGTCCACAAGCTCGACAAGATGGCGGCGCTCGGCACGATGGCCGGTGGGATCGCGCACGAGATCCGCAACCCGATGAATGCGATGCTCGGGTTCGCGGAGCTCTTGAAGCGCGAGCTCCCCCAGCACTCGCGCGGACACCGCTACGCCTCGCGCATCAGCGACGGCGTCGTCGAAGCCGACGCGATCATCTCGAGCATGCTGACGCTCGCGGCGCCGGAGCGGCTCACGCTCGAGACGCTCGACGCGAAGGAGCTCGCGGACGAGGCGATCGCGCTCGCGCGCCGCTCGATCCCGAGCAGCTCGGACGCCGCCGCGTGGACGCTCACGCACGACGTCCCGTCGATCGCCTTCCCCGGCGACCGCGTCAAGCTGCGTCAGGCGCTGCGCAACCTGGTCGCGAACGCGATCCAGGCGCAGAAGGACGGCGGCGCCGTGCACGTCGCGCTCGAGCGCGCCGACGGAGCGCTCGCCTTCCACGTCACCGATCACGGTCCGGGCATCCCGGCCGAGTTGCGTCGCCGTCTCGGCGACCCGTTCTTCACCACGCGGGCCGAAGGCACGGGCCTCGGACTCTCGCTGGTGCACACGATCGCCGAACTCCACGGCGGCCGATTCCAAGTCTGTCCTCATCCGTCCACGTGTCCTCACGGCGAAGGCCGAGGCGCGCACGTGGTGTTCCGGATTCCTCTACAACCCAACGAGAAGCAGTGATGACGATCCAACGCATCCTCGTCGTCGATGACGACGAACTCAGCCGCGAGTTCCTGGTCGAGGCCGTCGCCGAGCTCGGTTACAAGCCGATCGAAGCGAAGGACGCCCGGGAGGCGATCGAGCGCGCCCGCACGGACCACCCGGACCTGGTGCTCACGGACCTGCGCATGCCCGGCACGGACGGCATCGAGCTCGTCAGGAACCTGAAGTCGCAGTACCCCGAGCTCCCGGCCGTCATGGTCACGGCGCAGGGCACGATCGAAGCCGCGGTGCAGGCGATGCGCAACGGCGCAGCGGACTTCCTGCTGAAGCCCTGCACGCCCGAGTCCATCGGCGTCGTGATCGACCGCATCGCGCGCACGACGCGCCTCCTGCGCGAGAACGAATACCTGCGCTCCGAGATCCTGGGCAACACGCCGCCTTCGATGGTCGCGAAGAGCCCGACGATGCTCGAGATGCTCCGCTCGGCGTCGCGCATCGCGCGCAGCAAGGGCACGGTGCTCATCACCGGCGAGAGCGGCACGGGCAAGGAACGCGTCGCGCAGCACATCCACACGAACTCGCCGCGCGCGAACGGTCCGTTCATCCGCGTCAACTGCGCCGCGCTGGCCGAGAACCTGCTCGAGAGCGAGCTCTTCGGCCACGAGCGCGGCGCGTTCACCGGCGCGCACAAGTCGAAGGAAGGCCGCTTCGAGCTCGCCGACGGCGGTACGCTGCTCCTCGACGAAATCGGGGAGATCTCGCCGGCGCTGCAGGCGAAGCTCCTGCGCGTCCTCGAAGAGGAAGAGTTCGAGCGCGTCGGCGGCACGCAGACCATCAAGGTAGACGTGCGCGTCATCGCGACGACGAACCGGGACCTGCAGGCCGAGATGAAGGCCGGTCGCTTCCGCGAGGACCTCTTCTACCGCCTCAACGTCCTCCCCATCCATCTGCGCCCGCTCCGCGAGCGCGCCGAGGACATCGCGCCGCTCGCGCAGCACTTCGCCGAGCACTACGCGACGCAGAACGGCCTCGAAGCGCCGAACTTCACGAAGGACGCGCTCGACCGCCTCACCACGTGGACGTGGCCGGGCAACGTGCGCGAGCTCGAGAACGTCGTCCAGCGTGCCGTGGTCATGCTCCGGCACAAGACCGTCGACGTGAACGACCTCGTCCTCGCGCCGAACACGGGTACCGAACCGGCCGCGACCGGCGCGCCGGTGGTCATGTCCGCCGAGACCGTTCCGACCGAGGTCCTCGGACCGTCGCTCGCGAACCGCACGATCGAGGAGATCGAGCGCGTCGCGATCCTCGCGACGCTGAAGGCGACGCGTGGCAACAAGACCGAGGCGGCGCGCCGCCTGGGGCTCACGGCCCGCACGCTGTCCAACAAGATGAAGCTGTGGCGTTCGACGGGCTTGGTGGCCTGAACCGGAGCGGATGCCATGGACTTCGGCGGCAACGAATCCCGGCTGCTCTTGAAGCTGATGTCGGTGTGCAACCTGCGCCAGCGGGTGCTCGCCGACAACATTGCGAACGAGAGCACGCCGGGCTTCAAGCGCCGAGTGGTGCGGTTCGAGGAGCTGCTCGGCAAGGAACTCGACGACGCGATGTCCGGATCGACGTCCGGGAACCTAGCGCGCATCGAACCTCGCGTCGAGTTCGACCCGACCCCGCCCGCCGGCACCGACGGGAACAACGTGAACCTCGAAGCCGAGAACACCGCGATGCGCGAGAACCGGATGCTCTACGAGGCCTACGCGGCCATCCTCGAGACGCGCTCGAACCTGTTGAAGGCCAGCATCACCGAAAGTCGCTGATCATGGACGCACTCAAAGGACTCTTCGCCGGTATGCGCACCAGCGCGTCCGGCAGCGCCGCCCAACGCGTGCGCATCAACACGATCGCCGAGAACATCGCGCAGGCCGAGGTCACGAAGTCGCCCGACGGCAGCGGACCGTACCGCCGCAAGCTCGTGTACCTCGAACCGATCACGACGCGCGGTGACGACGGCAAGAAGACGACGGACGGCGTCCGTGTCTCGAAGATCGTCACGGACCAGGCCACGCCGTTCGAGGTCGTGCACGACCCCTCGCATCCCGACGCGGACGCGGAGGGCAACGTGCTCTTCCCCAACGTGAACACCACGAAGGAGATGGCGGACATGATCCTGGCGATGCGCGCCTACGAGGCGAACTTGAACGCCCAGGACTCGTTCGTCCGCATGGCGGAGCGCGCGTTGCGCCTCGCCCAGTGATCGAGATCTCGAAGAGCACCTGAACCATGGTCGACCGCATCGGAAACAGCTCCAACAGCCTCGCGCGCGCCGCGATCGAGGCCGCGTTGAAGCGTCAGTCCGATGCCGTGTCGTCGATGAAGCTCGGCGTCGACGGCACGTCCTCCGCCAAGCCCTCCGCGTTCTCCCAAGCGCTCAGCGACGGCCTCAAGGCCGTGGACTCCGAAGTGCGGCGCGTCGACGACCTCCCGAAGGACCTCGCCGCCGGTCGCATCCAAGACCTGAGCGAGATCGCCGCACAGCTGAAGGAATCCGACCTCTCCCTGCGCTTCGCCCTCGAAGTGCGCAACAAGTTCATCGATGCCTACCGCGAAGTGATGCGGATGAGCGTGTGAGCTAGGCAACCATGAAGGACTTCTTCAACGGACTCGTCGAGCAGTGGAAGCAGGCCACCGGCGCCACGCGCGGGATCGTCGCCATCGCGGTCGCTGCGATCGCAGCGAGCGTGTGGTGGATCTCCGGCAGCGCCACGGAGCCGAACTTCAAGCTCCTCTACTCGAACCAGGATGCGCAGCACGCGGCCGCCATCCAGAACGCCCTCGCGACGGGCGGCATCCGCTACCAGGCGAGCCAGCCGCCCGGCCCGTTTGTCATCTGGGTCGACGAGAGCCAGTTCTACCAGGCGCAGAACCTGGTCGCCCTCTCCGGCGCGCTCGAGACGTCGCCGGAAGGCATCCAGTCGTCGTCGAGCGGCGCGTCGCAGGTGTTCCTCTCCGCGAACGAGCGCCAGCAGAACGTCTTGAAGCGCGAGTGGCAGGAACTCGAGAAGCAGCTCCAGGAGCTCGACTTCGTCCACCGCGCGCACGTCAGCACCTCGATCCCCGACGGATCGCCGCTGCGCAAGAGCACGCCGCTGACGGTCGCCGTCACGCTGTCGCTCAAGGGCAATGCCGAGCTCTCGCGCGGCCAGGCGCAGACCGTCTCGAAGCTCGTCCGCTATCGGTTCAACGTCCCGGCCGAGAACGTCGTCATCAGCGACCAGTCGGGCCGCAGCCTGTTCGACGGCGCGTCCTCGGGTGAGCTCGGCGGCGCGGCCGCGAGCCTCCTCGAGCACAAGACGCGCTACGAGCTCGACCTGACGCAGCGCACGAACCAGATGCTCGAGCGCGTCTTCGGCCCCGGTCTTGCGTACGTCACGCTGAACAGCGACTGGACGTTCGTGCAGAAGGAGCGCGTCAAGGAGACGGTCGACCCGAAGAACGTCGTCACGGTTGAGAAGACCGAGAACAAGACGTCGACCCCGCAAGGCGCGAGCGAATCCGGCGGCTCCGGCGGCGCCGCGAGCGTCGGCGCAGGCGACCCGAACCCCGCGGGTCCTGCTCCCGCGGCCGTCGCCGAGGCAAAGACGAGCGAGACGAAGACCTCGACGATCGCCGGCAAGGAGACTGAACACTCGCGCGTCTCGACCCCCGAGCTCTCCCGCTTGACCGTCTCGCTCGTCATCGACGAGAGCCTGCGCGAGAAGTTCGCGACGTCGGACCAGCTCACCGCGCTCGAGTCGAGCATCAAGAACTCCGTCGGCTTCGACGATCGCCGCGACGCGTTCAGCACGATGATCACGCCGTTCGCGACCGTGAAGCGCGACGAGCAGGGCCAGCCGGTCGCTCCGCCCGTGGTCGAGCCCGAGAGCGCGCCCAGCCCGATGGTCGAGCTCGTCGTCCAGCGCGGCGTCGAGATCGTCGCGGCCGTGCTCTTCCTCTTCGTGCTCATGAAGGCGCTCAAGGGCTCGCCGCGTGGCGAGCGTCGCAAGACGGACGGCACGTTGGCCGCCGCGGGCGCCCTCGACGCGGGCCCCGAGATCGATCAGAACGACCCGAAGTACCTCGACATGCTGGCGCGTCGCCAGATCGAGGAGCTCGTCAAGACGGAGCCCGAGAAGGTCGGGACGCTCTTGTCGCGCTGGGTCTCGGACCAGGAGACGCTGACGCGCGCTTGATCCATGGCCAAGTCGAAGAAGAACTCGCCGTTGTCGGGCGCGCAGAAGGTCGCGGCCTTTCTGCTCACGCTCGACAAGCAGGCCGCCGCGGCGGTGTTGAAGAACATCGATCCGAAGGTGCTCCCGGCGATCGCCGAGGCCATGACGGAGCTCGACACGCGCTTCGGCGACGAAGCGAAGCTGCGCGAACTCTACCAAGAGGTCACGCGCGTGCTCGTCCGCCGTCCTGGCCCGCGTCCGCAGGACGACATGGAGGTCGAGTCCATGTTCGAGGAAGCGCTCGGCCGAGAGAAGACGCGCGGCGTGATCGGCAAGCTCGAGGAGCGCCGCCGCCACGAGCGTCCGTTCGCCTTCGTCGAGCGCGAGCCGGCAGAATTGACGTCGCGCGCGCTCCAGGAAGAGTCCCCCGCCGTCTCGGCGCTCGTCCTCGCGCACCTGCCCGCGGACCTGGCCGCCGAGATCCTCTCCGGCTTCCAGCAGGAGCAGGCGCTCGAGGTCGTGCAGCGGATGACCAACCTCTTCCCGCCCGGCTGGGAAGCGCTCGACACCGTCGCGCAGAACCTGCGTCAGCGTCTGATCGACCTGTCGAAGGCGCCGACGCAGAAGGAGCCCGAAGTGCGCTTGAAGTCCATCGCGCAGCTCCTGACGTTCAGCGAGCCGGCGATCGAGAAGTCGGTCATCGAGGGCCTCGCGACCGCCGACGAAGCCGTCGCGACGCAGATCCGCGAGTTCATGTTCACGTGGAACGACCTCGCCTCCGTCGACAAGCGCGGGATGCAGAAGATCCTGGGCTCGATCGAGACGCGCACCCTCGCGATCGCGCTGAAGGCGTGCCCGCAGGACGTCGAGGAGAACATCCTGGGCAACCTCTCCGTGCGCGTGCGGCAGATGGTCGCGGACGAGCGCGAGCTCGCCGGCCCCATGCCGATGACCGAGGTCCAGGTCGCGCGCGGCGAGATCATGAAGAACGTGCGCGCGCTCATGGAGAGCGGCGAGTTCAAGCCGGCTCGCGCAGGAGAAGAGCTTGTCAAGTAGCCCGAACACCGACGAGCTCGTGGTCACGCTGCGCCGGATCCCGAAGTCCGTGCGCGTCGTTCCCGGAACGGGCGCCGACTACGTCACCACCTGCCTGCGCGCCGAGTTCGCGCGCGGCGTCGAAGAAGGCCGCCGCCTCGCGACGCAGGAAGCCGCCGGCGCGATGGAGCGCGCGAGCGCGGAGCTCGCGACGGCGTGCGAGCGCCTCGTGCCCGACCTCGCGGCGAGCGCGGTCGACCTGGCCGTCGACATCGCGCGTTCGGTCGTGCGCAATGAGGTCTCGCTGAAGCACCACGACATCGAGAAGATCGTGCGTGAGACGCTCGCGGCGTCCGGCGTCGGGCGCGGAGCGTGCGTGGTGCACGTGAACCCGGTCGACGCCGAGCGCCTGAAGCCCATCCCCTTCCGCAACGGCACCAAGATCGAGGCCGACCCCGAAGTCGCCGCCGGAGACGTGCACGTCACGACCCCGCACGGCGTGCTCGTCCGCGACCAGGACGAAGTGCTCGAGGCGATTCGCGATCGCATCCG
The DNA here is from genome assembly GCA_016714045.1 of Planctomycetota bacterium. Classification (GTDB taxonomy): domain Bacteria; phylum Planctomycetota; class UBA1135; order UBA1135; genus JADJNY01. The sequence goes on from JADJNY010000015.1 coordinate 437,290, forward strand.
CGGGGAGCTGGGCGCGTGATCCTCGACGCGAAGCGCTTCACGAAGGAGATCCACGCGGGCTGCCAGCCCGTGTACCGCGGCCGCGTCGACATCGTGTCCGGCGTCATGATCGAGGCCGCGGGCATCCCGGCCGCGATGGGCGAGCTGTGCCGCATCGAGCGCGGCCGTCTCGGCCCGATCCACGCCGAGGTCGTCGGCTTCCGCGGCGCGAGCACGTTGCTCATGCCCCACGGCGACATCGCCGGCATCGCGCCGATGCAGGAGGTCACCGCGCTCGGCCGTCCGTTCACTGCGCCGGTCGGGAACGAGCTACTCGGACGCATCCTCGACGCGTTCGGCAAGCCGCTCGACGGCGGTCCGCCGCTCACGCACGTCGACGAGCGCCCCGTGCGCCGCGACGCGCCCGATCCGCTCGATCGCCCCGCGATCGACGAGGTCCTGCAGACCGGCGTGCGCGTCATCGACGGCCTCGCGACGATCGGTCGCGGCCAACGCCTCGGCATCTTCGCCGGTTCGGGCGTCGGCAAGTCGTCGCTGCTCGGCCAGATCACGCGCGGCACCGATGCCGACGTGGTCGTCGTCGCGCTGGTCGGCGAGCGTGGTCGCGAAGTCGGTCAGTTCGTGCACGAGGTCCTCGGTCCGGAGGGCTCGAAGAAGTCCGTGCTCGTCGTCGCGACGAGCGACCGCGCGCCGATCGAGCGCTACCTGGCACCCTTCGTCGCGGTCACGATCGCCGAGCACTTCCGCGACCAGGGCCTCGACGTCCTGCTCGTCATGGACTCGGTGACGCGCTTCGCTGCGGCGTCGCGCGAGATCGGTCTCGCGGCGGGCGAGCCGCCGACCGTGCGCGGCTACCCGCCGAGCTTTTTCGCGACGGTGCCGAAGCTCGTCGAGCGCATGGGCCGCACGAAGAAGGGCAGCATCACGGGCCTGCTCACCGTGCTCGTCGACGGTGACGACCCGAACGAACCGGTCGCGGACACCCTGCGCGGTCTGCTCGACGGACACTTGTTCCTGAAGCGCGAGCTCGCGCAGGCCGGCCACTTCCCCGCGGTCGACGTGCTCGGAAGCCTCTCGCGTCTGATGAACGGGCTCGTCACGCCCGAGCAGAAGAAGTCCGCCGACTTCGTGCGCCAGTGCCTCGCCGCGTGGCGCGAGGGCCGCGACCTGATCGAGATCGGCGCGTACAAACCCGGCGCGAACCCGCGCCTCGACGTCGCGGTCGCGCGCATGGGCGGCATCGAGGCCTTCCTGCGCCAAGGCATGGGCGAGGTCTCGAACTACGCCGAGACGAAGGAGCTGATGCAGCTCCTCGCCCGCGGCGCGGAGTCGAAGCCGTGACCGCCCGAGGCGCGTCGTGAAGGGCTTCCACTTCCGCCTCGCGCGCCTGAAGCGACTGCGCGAGATCGAGGAGTCCGCCGCGCGCGAGCGCTTCCTCGCCGTCGAGCGTGTCGCGCGCGACGCCGAAGAGGCCGTCGAACGCGCGCGGGCCGAAGTCGTCGCCGCTGAGGATTCGCTGCGCGCAACGCAGTCCTCCGCCTCGTTCGCGCCGGGCACCGTGCTCACGAGCCTCGTCGCGATCGACGCGCTCCGAGCTCGCGTGCGAACGCTCGTCGAGCGCGCCCGCACGGCCCGCGCCGAAGCGGAGGTCCAGCGCGAGGCCTGGAGCGTGCGCCGCCGCGACGTGAAAGGACTCGAGCGTCTGGAGGACCGGGATCGGGAACGCTGGCGGGCGGAGGAGGCCCACCGCGAGGCCCAGACGCTGGACGAGGTCGCTTCCCTGCGCGCCGCGGCGCGTGACCGGGCCGAGGCCTCAATGGAAAGAGGTTCCCGGTCGATGAAGCCAGGAACGACGCCATGAAACCTGCAGTCAAGTACGCGCTCATGGGAGTCGGGGGCATCGTGCTCCTGGCCGGCAGCTTCGTCACGTTCGCCGCGCTCTCGGGCGCGCCGCTGCACGAGGTCGCCATCCTGAAGAACTTCGTGAAGGCTCCCGACAAGCCCGAGTCGCCAGAGAAGGGCTCGAAGAAGGGCCACGCCGACGAAGGCGGGGACGAGCACGCGACCGAGACGCACGCGACGGAGAAGACCGCGACCGCCAAGCACGCATCGGACGATCCCCACGCGACGAAGCCGGCGCCGACGCGCGCCGAGTCGCGCGCCCTCGAGGCGAACGTCGGTGTGCTCGGGGCGTTCATGCTCCCCTCGCCGTTCTCGTCGAACGAGCTCTCCGAACTGCAGACGTCGCTGCGCGGCGCGAACGAGGACGCGAAACAGCGCCTCGAGCGCATCGAGCTGCGCGAACGCGAGCTCGGGGAGTGGGAACACGCGCTCGAACAGCGCAACGACGAGCTGCAAGACCTGCGCAGGCTGCTCGAGAAGCGCGAGCTCGAGCTCACCATGCGCGAGGACGAAGTGAAGCGCGACGAGAAGGCCAAGGATGCGCGCGACCAGCAGAGCTGGGCCGAGCTCGCGAAGTTCTTCTCGGAGGGCGATCCCGACGACCTCGCGAAGAAGCTCGTCCTGTTCGAGCCCAAGGAGGCCGTGCGCATCCTGCGCTCGCTCGACGACGAGCGCGCGAGCGCGCTCGTGAACGCGCTCCCCGCGGACAAGTACCACGCCTACCTCCAGGCCTACCGCGACGCCGTGACGAAGAACTGAGCCGCGCCCACCGCTGCCCTCGCTCGACCAACGAGCCCGCGAAGCAGCATCACCGCCGTCGCCACACAGCGCCCCCACCGCTGAGAGCCCCTAGAACTCCGCGTTGGCTCGGGCCGGTCCTCCGGGCCGAGCCAACGCGGAGTCCGGAATGCGGAGCAGCCGATGTGTTCCGTTGCGCCGCTTCCCCCGCGGGCACACATCTCCCTCCCGCGCCACGCCCCATCCCCCTTGGGCGCACATCTCCCTCGCCCGTTGCGCCTCTTCCCCCATGGGCGCACACCTCCCTCCCGCGCCGCTCCTCTTCCCCCGCGGGCGCACATCTCCCTCCCGCGCCGCTCCGCACCTCATCCGCATCGGGTGCTCCCCCTCCCCTCCTACAGCCCCCCTAGATTCCCGACGATACACCCCAAGCACTCCCTCCCTCCCCGCGTCTCCCCATCGCCCTCCCCGTGACGAGCAACGTGACCGCCGAAGAAGCCGCCGCCCTCGCCGAAGCCGCGACCGCCCCGTCGCGCACCGGCGACGTGAGCACGCGCGACTTCCGCGAGCCGCGCCGGCGCTCGGACCTCGACCTCGCGCGCCTCGCGCGCTCGGCCGCGCGCGCGATCCCCGAGATCGAGTCCAGCCTGCGCGTGTGGCTCCGCGGCGCGTGGAAGGTCGAAATCGACGGCGTGTCGGAGGTCAACGGCCGCAACCTGCTCGAGCAACTCCGCGAGCCCTACTGCCTGCTCGCGTTCGAGTGCGGCGGCCGTCCGTGCTGGGCGACGTGGGACGCAGCGATGGCGTCCGCCGCGACGGAGATCGCGCTCGGCACCGTCTCCGTCCCCGAGCCGAAGGCGCGCGAGCTCTCGACCGTCGAGCGCGGCGTGCTGCGCAACATGCTCGGCCGCGCGATCACGCTCGTCGCACAGACGCTCGACGTCCAGATCAAGGACCTGCGGTCCGTCGCGGGCGACGTGCAGCTCGAGCTCGAGCGCGCGGACTCGCGCGAAGGCGATCCGACGCGCGTCGCCGTCCACGTCGCCCTCTCGGGCGCGCTCGGCGACTCGACGTTGAAGCTCTACCTCGCGGGCATCGCGACCCCCAACGTCGCGAAGGAACCGCCGCCCGCGAAGGACGCGAAGAAGAAGCCCACCGCGCCCGAGCACCTCGTCGAGGTGCCGTTCGAGCTTGGAGCGCAGCTCGGCACCGCGGAGATCCCGCTCGCCGACCTGCTCGGCATCGAGCCCGGCGACGTCATCCCGCTCTCCGCCTCCGTCGGGAGTCCGCTCGCCGTCTACGTCGACGGCGTGCCGTGCGCCAGCGCGCGCTTCGGCGAGCACAAGGGCAAGCTCGCGATCCAGTTGATCGACTTCCGCGCCCCGGGCGCCGACCCTCAGACCTGATCCCCCACGACCGCCGAGACCACGACGATGAGCGACACGACCACGGACAAGATCGAGAAGGCGATCGACCAAGCCGCGCAGACGGTGGCCGTCGAAGTCGGCAAGCTCGCTTCGCTGTCGAACTCGAGCCCGAACGGCGAACCGATCGGCATCGACAACCTGCTCACGGTGCCCGTGAAGATCACCGTGGAGGTCGGCCGCACGCGCTTGACCCTCGCCGAGCTCGTGAAGCTTTAAGCGGGCTCGCTCGTGACGCTCGATCGCGAAGCCCACGAACCGGTCGACATCCTGGTGAACGGCAAGGTCGTCGCGCGCGGCGAGGTCGTGACGATTGACCAGAAGTACGGCGTGCGCATCTCGAGCGTGGAGAAGGGCTGAGCGACCACTCTGGAGAGTGCTCGCACCGCGCGAACACCCTCGCCGTGCCAGGCGCTCGTTGCTGAGAGCCAATCGAGCCCCGTGCAAGCACGCGGCTCGTCCTCCGGCCCGGGCTTGCGCGGGGTCCGTGATGCGAAGCACACGCGTATGCTCCGTTGCGTCCCCCTCTCCGTGTCGTCCCATCTGGCAGCGCCGCTCCCGACCGACGCTCCCCCTCGTCACATGCCGAACGCGCCGCTCGTCCTCGCGCGCCCGCTCGCGAACCTCTCCGGCGCGAAGAACCCCACGTCGAACGCGCTCACCGCTTCGCCGCACACCATCTGCGCCACGCCTTCGCCGATCGACGGGCTCAGCTTGAACCCGTGCCCGCTGAAGCCGCTCGCGACGATCACGCCCGCGACGCCCTCCACGGGCCCGATCACCGCCTGCGCGTCCGGCGTCAGCGTGTACATCCCGTTGAGCGAGCCCGCGTCCGGTCGCTCCGCGTAGCTCGGCAACCGGCCAGACAACTTCGCGCGCGCCCAACGCTTGAAGTCGTCGCTCACGACGTCGTCGACCGCGTCGGGGTCGGCGACCTCCTCGTCCGACGCGTAGTCCATGTGTCCGACGCGCGTGCGCTGCGTCAGCAGGTCGCAGCGCGTGTAGAAGCCGTGCTCGAGATCGAGCAGCACCGGGTGCGGCGCGGCGGGCAGCGCGTTCCCCTCGTTCCCGAAGCGCGCGAAGAGCTCGTCCTTCGCCGACAGACCGACCGTCGCGAGCGTCCGACTCCCGCGGCCCGTGCTCGTCGGATCAGGCCACGCGGCGTCGGGACCGCCCGACGTGACGAGCACCGAGGTCTCTGACGCCGTGGAGGAGCCGTTTGGCAGCGCGAGGAAGTGCTGCTCCGGCCGGACGACGCGCAGCGGGAGCTCGACCCCCGCGCGCGCGAGCAGCGGCCGCGTCCACGGACCGGCCGCGACGACGACCTGGTCGCATTCGATCAGGCCGTCATCGGTGCGCACGCCGCGCACGCGCCCGCCCTCGACGACGAGTTCCTCCGCGCGCACGCCGACGCGCGTGATCGCTCCGTGCTCGCGCGCGAGCGCCGCGAACGCGTGCACCGTGCGCACGGGATCGACCGCGCCCGCGCCCGGCTCCCACGCCGCGATCGTCGCGTCGGACGCGCGGATCCCGGGCACGAGCGCGCGCAACGCCGCCGCGTCGAGCAGCTCCACCTCGATCCCGAGCCCGCGCATCATCGCGACGTTGCGCTCGACGAGCTCCGCTTCACCCGGCTTCGCGCGGCTCCCGAGCGTCAACACGCCGCACGCCAGGAACGCCAGGTCGCGTCCCGTCGCGGCCTCGAAGCCCTTGAACACGCGCAGCGAGTCGCGCGCCATCGCCGCGACCTCGCGGTCTCCGTAGAACTGCCGCAGGATCGCGCCCGACTTGCCGGACGAGCCCGCGGCGAGCTCCTTCTTCTCGAGCAACACGACCGGGTCGGTGTGCGGGTCGAGTCTGCGCGCGAGCTGCCACGCGATCGACACGCCCATGACCCCACCTCCGACGACGACGACTCGCGCGCGCATGCGGCTGGCTCCGAATGAAACCGGGATGTCGCGGAGGAACCGGAAGCTCCGCGGCACGGGAGCATAGCGGCTAAGGACAAGACGAACAGGAGCGCACGGTCGCGGACCGCGGCGCTCGGCTCCGGGCGCGCCCTCGGATAGAACACGAACCCATGGACCTCGATTCGCTCCCGGTGAAGAACGGCTTCCGCATGCGCGGGGAAGCGGTCACGCGCCTCGAGACGCTCGTCGACGCGGCGTTCGCGTTCGCGCTGTCGATGCTGGTGATTTCCGTCGGGACGCTGCCGAAGGACGTGCCCGAGCTCTTCCTCGCGCTCCACCGCTTGCCGACGTTCGCCGCGTGCTTCCTGATCGTCGTCGTCTTCTGGCTCGCGCACAACCGCTGGAGCCGCCGCTACGGCCTGGACGACGCGAAGACGACGGGCTTGTCGCTCGCGCTCGTGTTCACCGTGCTCGTGTTCGTGTTCCCGCTGCGCATCGTGATGTCGGGCGGGATGAACTCGATGACCGGGGGCTGGGTGCCGTCCGAGATGCTCGTGCGCGGCATGGAGGACCTGCAGGGTTGCTTCATCGTCTACGGCGCGGGCTTCTGCGTCCTCAGCGCGATCATCGTGCAGTTGAACCGCATCGCGCTGAAGCGCGGGAGCGAGCTCGGGCTCGACGCGTACGAAGTGCTGTGCACCGAGGAGGAGATCGGCGCGTTCCGCAACCTCGTCCTCGTCGGGATCGCGTCGAGCACGCTCGCGTTCTTCCTGCGCCACTCCGAAGTGCGCGCGCTCGCCGGATTGCCGGGCTTCCTCTACGGCACGCTCGGCTTCACGCAGACGTGGCACCACCGCCGGGCAGGCGCGCGGAGACGCGCGCTGGTCGAGTCGGGCGCCGTCGTGCGCGGCGGACGCGTGCTCACGCGCGGCGACATCGATTGAGCGCGGGATGGGGTGTGGAGGGGCGGATGGTGCTTGGCGCGGGCTGACGCCCGCAACCCGAGGGGTGGGGACGGGTGTCGGCCGGGAGCGGCGCTGCCAGATGGGACGACACGGGGAGAGGGTCGCAACGGAACACACGCGTGTGCTTCGCATCACGCACCCCGCACAAGCCAGGACCGGAAGACCGGTCCTGGCTTGCGCGGGGTTCTACTGGCTCTCAGCATCGAGCGCGGGGCACGGCGAGAGGGTGCGCGGCGCGAACACGTTCGAGAGGAGGCGCTCGGTGTGCGCTGCTCGTCGCACGGAGCACGGTGCTCCGCATTCGGTGCTCGGCTTGCGGCGCTCGGCTTGCGGCGCTCGGCTTGCGGCGCTCGGCTTGCGGCGCTCGGCTTGCGGCGCTCGGCGCTCGCTCACGAAAACAGCCCCACCGAAGCCGTCGTGCGGCCAGGTGGGGCTGAGCTGGAGGAGCAGATCGATCCGGTTCCGCGAGCACACGTTGTGAGGGGAGACACGTGCACGACCGCGGGGGGTCCGGACCTTGGTGATCGACTCCCGCCCAGGTCTCCGCTCGCGCGGGAGACCCGTGTGGCTGGAAAGAGATGAAAATCCAAAGGTGGAGCGCACAATGGCGCGCTCGCGCCCCGGCACCGGCGGCCGTCCGGGCGGAGCGCACCTCCGCTTCGATCGAGACTCCGCCGCGCCGAAAAGCCCGTCGCGACGCCCTTTTTCCACGATGATCCCGCCCCGCAAGACGCGCACGATCCACCTCCGCGACCTCCCGATCGGTGGCTCCGCCCCCATCGCCGTGCAGAGCATGGCCGCGACGCGCACCCGCGACGTCGAGGCCACGTTGCGGCAAGTGCGGCTCCTGGAAGCGGCCGGCGCGGACGTGATCCGCATCGCGGTCGACAACCCCGAGGACGTCGCTGCGCTCGCGAAGATCCGCGCCGAGACGAAGGCGGTCCTTTCGGTCGATCTGCAGGAGCACTACCGGCTCGCCACGCAGGTGGCGCCCTTCGTCGACAAGGTCCGCTACAACCCCGGCCACCTCCACCACCACGAGAAGTCGAAGTCGATCGAGGACAAGGTCGCGTTCCTGATCGACGTCGCGGCGAAGCACGGCTGCGCGGTCCGCATCGGCATCAACGCGGGCTCGATCGCGCCGGCGTACGACGAGCGCTTCCCGGACGACCACGTGAGCGCGATCGTCGCGTGCGCCGTCGACCACTGCGCGATCGTCGATCGCCTCGGCTTCACGAACTACCTCGTGTCGATCAAGGACAGCGACCCGCGCCTCGTGATCGACGCGAATGCGCGCTTCGCGGCAGAGCGGCCGGACGTGCCGATCCACCTCGGCGTCACGGAAGCGGGCATGCCGCCCGAGGGCATCATCAAGACGCGCATCGCGTTCGAGCAGCTCCTGTCGCGCGGAATCGGGGACACGCTGCGCGTCTCGTTGACGCTGCCGTTCGAGGAGAAGGGCAAGGAGATCGAGGTCGGGCGCGAGCTGATCCACGACATCGAGGCGGGACGCTTCCGCTCCGTGCCGCCGAACTTCTTCGACGGCCTCAACATCATCAGCTGCCCGTCGTGCTCACGCGTCGAGAACGAGAAGTTCATCGAGCTCGCCGAAGACGTCAAACGCCTCACGCAGTACGCGCAGGAGCACAAGCTCACGATCGCGGTGATGGGTTGCCGCGTGAACGGGCCGGGCGAGACGGACGACGCGGACTTGGGCCTCTGGTGCGGGCCGAACTTCGTCAACCTGAAGAAGGGCGAAGAGGAGCTCGGCGCCTTTCGCTACGACGAGATCCTGCCGCGGCTGAAGCGCGAGCTCGACCTGTTGATCGCGACCAAGACTCGCTGATCCTGGTGGACTCACGCGCGTGGGACGGAGGGCCATGGAACACCGTCCCTGTGGATCCAGTGACGCACTGGGCGCCCTGCACTCCGCGGCAACTCGCTCCCGGACCCGTGGGGCGACCTTGTTCGTTCCATGTGCCGAGGTGCCAAGGTGGGTGTCTGCGGTTCACCGGAAACTCCCTACTCCTGCGTCACATGCAGTGGAGTTCGCTCAGCGAGCGCCCACGTCGATGTCGAGCACGCTCTTCCGTCGTGGCACGATCTGGACCTCGAAGGGCCCGATACGCCGCGCCCCCGATCTGGCTGTCACGCGGTAGCGACCGGCGGCCACGGGAATGAAGCGCACTGTGCCGTCGGGTCCATGCGGCTCGAGCGTGAACGGAGGAGCGGGCCCTGGTGGTTCCTCGGCCAGGTCGACGAGCCAGTGTCTTGCCGGAGACCCGTCCGAATAGTGAACGGTGCCCTCGAGCTCGCCATCCTCGCCGCACACGAACTCGGCCCTTTCTGGCTCGTTCGTGGCCGTCCAGGGTCCGTGCAGCACCCGTGCTGCTCCGACGATTTGCAATTCGGCGTAGTATTCCTGTCCGATGCGGAGCCCCTCGACGCGAAGTTCGCCCGAGTGCACCTCTGCCTGTGGACGTCGACTGCCGGACCACTCTCCGCCCGGCGTCCGCTCATAAAGAAGCAGGCCTGCATCCGCTGCGCGTCGTTGCCCATCCGCGAACGACCATTGCGCTCGAAGGACTCCGCCTCGAATGCGTGCCTCGTCGACGAGGAAGACCAGGTCCTTGATTCCAGGCGCGACACCGTCCTCGTAGACGAAGCACTGTGGGCGCGCTGGATCGGGCAGGCACCAGACTTCGTAGAGAAAGCCAGGATGGAGATCTCGGACTTCGAATCTCCCGTCTGCCGAGGTTTGCGTCGGCTCCGAAACGCGAACGGCCTGAAAGCGGTGTTCGAGGAGCCACGCGCCTGCCTCCTCAGCCGATGTTGCGAAGGCTCCGACTTGGACTCCGCTCCAAGGCTCTCCAGTGGGCTTCGAAACCCGTCCCGAGATCGTGGCGGACTCCGTCACGAGGAGTTCGACCTGGACCTGTTGCTGCGAGAGCGTGACCTCCATGTGCACAGGCTCCAGCGTCAGGTAGCCGGCCCCGCGCGCCGCCAAGTCGAAGCCACCGGGCTCCCTCAGTTGGAAGTTGAAGCGACCACTCACGTCGGAAAGCACGGTTCGGCTCCCACGAGCTGGCTCCTGTGGACTGAGCACGACCTGCACTCCCGGGCAAACACCTCCAGCCACATTGCGAACCGTGCCTCGCACCTGGAGCTCCGGCTGCCCTTCGAAGACGAGGGACACGGTGTCCTCCGAGTCCCTGGGCCAATGCACGTCCTTGCTGGTGACCGTGCCGTCGTCCTTCGTCGCCGACACCACGAGGAGGCACGGCACGGCGTCGAGAGTGATCGAGAACCGACCAGACGAATCCGTTCTCACTCCCTCCCGGACGATAGGCGTTGAACCACCGATGATCCGTCCCTTTGGTTTCGCGAGGACGAGCGCGCCGACAACCGGGTTCCTCTCTTCCGACAGGACGACGCCGCGAAGGGCTCGCAGAGGGCGTAGCACGAGTTCGAGTTCGGATCCGACTGAACTCGCGAGCCGGACCTCCAATTCCCCAGACGTGCCGGCCCGCGCATCCTCTGCGCTCAGGACCAAGGACTCGAGCTCCGGAGGGATCGGGAGTCGCGTGCGACCCTCTGAGTCGGTGAGGACAGTCTGCCTGGTTCGGCCCCCGCGAGACTCCATCGCTTGAACGGAGCAGCCCGCCACGGAGCGACCAGACGCATCGCGGCAGACGATGGTCAGCTCCGCCGGCTTCGACCGGTCGATCGTCCTGGTGACGTCCGCGGCGGGTGGTCTTGGCGCCACCACAGCGGTCGAGCGCGGCCCCGCGTCTTCGAGCGCCGGTGCGGGCTCCCCTTCACGTGTCGGGGGCCCCGCCTCACGCCCGGCTACAGGGGTGTCCTGGGTGGCGGAACTCGACGATGGACATGAAACATCCGACGAGAACAGCAGCACGACCAATGCACAGCCCACAACGGCTGCTGCCGCCAGCAATCGAAAGGCAATGGGCATCGAGAGACCTCGGATGGCGCGACCTGAGCGCCTGACGTCACAGGCATTTGCAGTAGAACCAGTCGAGACCGCCGTGGACATGGTAGGCCTCCTTGCACTTGCCTGTCCCACAGGTTCCCGTGCAGTTCAGCTGAATGATCGTCGGCTCGATGATCGTAGCCTCCCCATGGCACGTGGCAGGCGGACTGGTGGGAGCCTGAGAACCGACCGTGCAGTTGCAGTAGGTGGGGTTGGGCTGGACGTTTCCGTTGCACACCGTGAAGGGTCCGCACGGCCCTTCGCAGGAGGTCATCAGTGTGCCGGCTCCCGTTTGCTTCACGACGACCTGGCAGTTCGTTGGTGCGCCATCATCGACGAACAGACCCTGCCCTTCCGTGTGGGAGGAACCGGAGGCAACCCACAAAGGGCTACGAACGAGTTCCGCGTACTCGACGGGGTCAGGCTGAAACACACGGTCGGCCAACTCCGTTTCGGCTTCGGGAGACAACGCGAGCGAAGCACGGGACACGATGTGCCCATGAACTCGGATGGGAGAGGGTCCGGTCCAGATGTAATCGAGGCCCGTCTGTTTGTCCGTACCTCCTGAAACGGAGGCCTTCGCGACCTCGAAGGCATCTTTCCATTCCTCATAGGTCAGCCCGGGCGAGCTGGCCAGTTCGTCGGCCGCCGCAGGAGTGGAGGCGGCCTCACTCGTCCTTTGGGAATAAACCAACGCCGAGAACACCAGTGCCGAGATCGACAGTGCGATTGCGAGCGTGATGTTGTGATTGCGAGCCATGTTTCATTTCATCTGCCCGGGTGGGAATCACCGGGTGGCGTGCCTTCTACTCGCTTCATGCAGCGACCGTCAACCCCCATCGTCGACGAGGCTCCTCGTGTCGATCAAGGACAGCGACCCGCGCCTCGTGATCGACGCGAACGCGCGCTTCGCGGCGGAGCGGCCGGACGTGCCGATCCACCTGGGCGTCACGGAAGCAGGCATGCCGCCCGAGGGCATCATCAAGACGCGCATCGCGTTCGAGCAGCTCCTCGCGCGCGGCATCGGCGACACGCTGCGCGTCAGCCTGACGCTGCCCTTCGACGACAAGGGGAAAGAGATCGCGGTCGGGCGCGAGCTCATCCACGACATCGAGCAAGGCCGCTTCCGCTCCGTTCCGCCGAACTTCTTCGACGGGCTGAACATCATCTCGTGCCCGTCGTGCTCGCGCGTCGAGAACGAGAAGTTCATCGAGCTCGCCGAGGACGTCAAACGCCTCACGCAGTACGCGCAGGAGCACAAGCTCACGATCGCGATGATGGGTTGCCGCGTGAACGGGCCGGGCGAGACGGACGACGTGGACCTCGGACTTTGGTGCGGACCGAACTTCGTCAACCTGAAGAAGGGTGAGGAGGAGCTCGGCGCCTTCCGCTACGACGAGATCCTGCCGCGGCTGAAGCGCGAGCTCGACGCGCTGATCCAGCGCGGCTCGCCTCCCTCGAACTGACGGCCGCGTCTCGATCCGTTCCTGCCTGCGCGCGAAGCATGCGCCCTGGAAACGGCTCGAGCGCGCTCGGAGCGATCTCCGGGCGCGCTCGAGCCGTTTCCGAGACGCGCTCGCGTCAGTTCACGACCTCGACCTCGACCGTCTTCTGCGGTTCGAGGCGGAACATGAACACGCCGTCCTGGTACGCGCCGCCGGCGTCGTTGCCGTCGCTCGTCTTCGCCTTGAGCGGATGCGGGTAGCGGATGCGCACGTTCCCGCCCTGGTTGTTGCCGCGGTAGACGTGCGCGTGCTCGAGCTTGCCTTCCTTCCAGTGGAGGGAGACGTAGAGCCCGCCGCGCGCGCCGAGGCCGTGCACTTCGCCGTTCGGCCACGCCTTCGGCAGCGCCGGGAGCAGGTGAACGGTGTAGTCCTCGCCCTCTTTCTCGCGGTAGCTCTGCACCATCATCTCGGCCATCGCGGCGACCGCGCCGAAGTTGCCGTCGATCTGGAACGGCGGGTGCGCGGACCACAGGTTCTCGTACGTGCCGCTCGTCGGCGCGCCGCCGGCGTCCTTCGACGGCGTCCAGAGCTTCGTGAGCAACTTCAGCGCGCGATCACCGTCGCCGAGGCGCGCCCACATCGCGGCCTTCCACGCCATCGACCAGCCCGTGCCCGCGTCGCCGCGGCGCTCGAGCGTGACCTTCGCGGCTTGCGCGAGCTCCGGCGTGCCGTACGGGTTGATCTGCGCCGACGGGTAGAGGCCGTAGAGCTGCGAGACGTGCCGGTGCTGCGGCTCGACCTCGTCGTAGTCTTCGAGCCACTCCATGATCTGCCCGTGCTTGCCGACGCGCGTCGGAGCGAGCTTCGTGCGCTTCTCGTCGAGCACCTTCGCGAAGTCGGGGTCGAGGTTGAGCGCGCGCGCGGCAGCCGCCGTGTTCGCGAACAGGTCGCGCACGATCTGCTGGTCGATCGTCGGGCCCATGCACGTGTGCGCGGTCTTGCCGTCGGGCAGCTTGAACGCGTTCTCGGGCGAGTTCGACACCGGCGTGACGAGCGCCTTCGACTTCGGGTCCTCGACGAGGACGTCGACGTAGAACTCCGCGGCGCCCTTGAGCGCGGGGTAGATCTTGCGCAACGCCTCGAGGTCCTGCGTGAAGGTCGTCACCTCGTAGCACTGGTTCGCGAGCCACGCGCCGCAGGTGTTCGACGAGCCCCAGCTCGCGTCCTCGCCCGGCGACGTGAAGCCCCACGGGTTCGTGATCGTGTGCGCGACCCAGCCCTTCGCGCCGTAGTACGTCTGCGCCGTCTTCTTGCCCGGCTCGACCAGCGACTGGAGCAGCACGCCGAGCGGCGTCGAGTAGTCCGCGAGCGACACGAGCGGCGACGGCCAGTAGTTCATCTGCAGGTTGATGTTCAGGTGGAAGTCGCCGTTCCACGGAGTTTGCACCTGGTCCGCCCACAGGCCCTGCAGGTTCAAGGGCATGGAGTTGGCGCGCGTGCCCGAGATCATCAGGTAGCGGCCGTAGTCGAAGTAGAGCGCGGCGAGCTGGGGATCGCTCTCACCGTTCGCGACGGCCTTGAGGCGCTCCATTGTCGGGAGCTTCGCCTTCTCCTTGCCGCCGAGGTCGACCGTCGTGCGGTCGAACACGGGCTTCCACTGCTGGAGGATCTGCTCCTTCCAGAGCTCGTTGTAGCCCGTCGCGATCGCGGTCTCGCACTGCTGCAGCGTGGCGGCCGCGTGACCCGGACCGGCCCATTGCCCCGTGATCGTTCCGTCGTAGCTGGTGCCCATCGCGATCACGATCGTCACGTCGTTCGCCCCGCGCACGGAGAGCACGCCGTCCTTGCACGTGATCGTGCCGCCCTGCTGCTCGCCCTTGAGGCGCGCGCTGAACGTGACGCCCTCGCCACCCTTGCCGTTCGAGACGGAGCCGGAGAGGAGCAGACCGTCGTTGCCCTGCGACGTGCACGTCGCGCGCTCGGAGCGCTTCAGGCGCGCGTCGAAGCTGATCGCGTGCGACTTGCCGCCGGCCGCGATGCGGTAGACGAGCACCTGCTTCGCGATGTTCGCGTACACGCGGCGCGTGATCGTCGCTCGGTCGTGCTCGTAGCGGACGAAGGCCGCGCCCTGCTTCACGTCGAGCGCGCGGCGGTAGTTCTTGATCTCGCCCTTCATCGGCGTGCCGTCGGGCTCGAGGAACGTGAGCTCCATCTCGCCGAGCACCTGGTAGCAGCCGAACGGCACGTCCTTGCCCGCGCCGTGGTTCGAGCCCGCGCCCGCGCAGGTGAAGGTCTGGTTGACGAGCGCTTCGGCCTCGGCGTTCTTGCCCTCGCGCAGGAGCTTCTGGATCTCGGGCAGCTTCGCGGCGGCGCCCGCGCGATCCGCGTCCTGCCGCGAGCCCGACCACAGCGAGCTCTCGTTCAGGATCAGGCGCTCGACCGGCACGCCCGCGTACATCGTGCCGCCGATGCGGCCGTTGCCGACCGGGTAGGCCTCGGTGAACGTCACCGCGGGCGAGCGGCTCCAGAGCGAGAAGGGCTCGTCCGGCGGCGCATATTGCCCGGTGAACGTGAGCTGGGTCGCGGGCGCCTGCACGGGCTCGGTCGGGGTGGACGCGACGAGGGTGGTGCTGGCGGTGAAAAGGAGGGCCGGGAGCATCATGGGGGGAGTCCGTCTGGAAACAGGGGCGCTCACGATCGCAGAGCGCAACGCGAGCGGCAAGGGCGCGCCCGAGACGCAGCCATGCGGACTACGGCGGAGCACGAAGCCGCGTTGGACGGAGCTCCCTCCGGGTTCGCCTCGAGCCTGCGAGGCCGATGGGGTGCGGATCGGGCGGTCGGCGTTAGACTCGCGCCGAACGCATGTCCACACGAGCCCCCCTCACCTCCCGCGAACGCTTCCTCGCCGCCTGCCGCCGCCAACCCGTCGACTGCACGCCGGCGTGGGTCATGCGGCAGGCCGGTCGCTACCTCCCCGAGTACCGCGCCGTGCGCGGGAACCACGACTTCTTGACGATGGTGCGCGACCCCAAGCTCGCCGCCGAGGTCACGCTGCAGCCGATCCGCCGCTTCGACATGGACGCGGCGGTGATCTTCAGCGACATCCTCGTGCCGTGCGCCGCGATGGGACAGGCCGTGTCGTTCGCGGAAGGCGAAGGTCCGTCGCTCGCGCCGCAGGTGCGCTCGCGCACCGACATCGACCGGCTGCGGGACTTCGACCCGAACCAGGCGACGGGCTTTCTCGGCGACGCGATCCGCATCGTGCGCAAGGAAGTGGGCGACGCGAAGGCGATCATCGGCTTCTGCGGCGCGCCGTGGACGACCGCGAGCTACATGATCGAGGGCGGCTCGAGCAAGAACTTCGAGCACTCGAAGCGCATGCTGCACGCGGAGCCCCAGCTCTTCGAGCGCCTCTGTGCGCGGCTCGTCGACAACCTCATCCCCTATTTGAAGATGCAGGTCGACGCCGGCGCCGACGTCGTGCAGATCTTCGATTCGTGGGGCGGAGCGCTCGACGCGCGCACGTACCGCGAAGCGCTGCTGCCGCACGTGAAGCGTCTCGTCGCCGGCGCGAAGCGTCTGGGCGTGCCCGTGATCCTGTACGTGAACGGCTGCGCGCAGCTCTTGGAAGTGCTCGCCGACGCCGAGCCCGACGTGCTCGGCCTCGACTGGCGCGTCGACCCGGCCGACGCGATCCGCCGCGTCGGTTCACGCTGCGCGTTCCAGGGCAACCTCGACCCGTGCGTGCTCTTCGCGACGCCGGAGATCGTCGAGCGCGAGGTCGAGCGTACGCTCGCCGCGTTCGCGCCGCAGAGCGGGTACATCTTCAACCTCGGCAGCGGCATCCTTCCCGGGGTGCCGGTCGAGAGCATGGACGCGGTGTTCAAGGTCATCCGCGGCCGCCGTCCGCGCGCGAAGTCGTCCGGCTCGTCGGGTTCGCCCGGCGCGCGTCCGAAGGCCGACGTCCCAGATCTCCTGGGCTCGGCCGAGCGCGAGCGTCTGCGCCAGCAGATCTCGAGCACGGATGCGGGCTCGCACTTCCCGCCGGAGATGCTCGATTCGATCCTCGAGCAGATCAACGCGATCCGCGCGAAGCGGCTCGAACGGCACGAGTTCCGCGTCGGATCGCGCGTGCGCGTGAACGAAGGCCCGTTCCGGGGCGAGGTCGGCACGGTGGCGTCGCTCGACGAGGCGAAGGGCACGCTGCACGTGTCGCTCGTGCTGTCGGGCCACGCGCACGAGTTCGAGTTCGACTGGTGGCAACTCGAGCGCGCGTGAACGCACTCGCCACGGCGGTGCGCCTCGAGCGGCAGTGAGCCCGCTTGCTACGGCTGAGCGCCTCGAACAGGCGTGGGCTCACTCTCTACGGCCGAGCGTCCCGAGCGCGCGTGGGCTCACCCTCTACGACTGTGCGCCTCGAGCGCGCGTGAACGCACTCACTTCGCCTGCACGCTCTCGAGCTTGAGCGTCTCCGGCCCCCAGTCGCGGCCGAACACGCCGCGGAACTGGAACTCCACCGGGAGCCACAGCCCCTTCGCGACCTCGCTCCATCTTGCCTCGAGGACCTCGCCGCTGGTTTCGAGCTTCGTCGCGACGAGACCCTGCGGAGTCGCGCTCCACGTGCACACGCGCTCCGCGCCGCCGCGCAGGACGAGGCGCGTGATCTTCCCGCCCTCGACGAGCACGCCGCGCACGCTGCCCGCGTCGGAGCGGTAGAACTCGCGCTCCGCGTCGCGCGTGATCGTCGCGCCGCGGAACTGCTCGTCGAACGCCGGGAACGCCGCGGGGTCGCGGCCCGCCCACATCACGATGCGGTCGATGACCGCGAAACCGAGCGCGCTCGCTGTGGACGCGTCGAACTTGCCGTCGACGATCACCTCCGGCGACTCCCACATGGGCGTCGCAACGGAGAACCCGCGGAAGCCGCGCAGCACGAGCTTGCCCTCGACCTTGCGGACGCCGAGCCACGTCCCGTCCGTGGCGGGATTCGTCGCGCGGAAACGCGCCGAGAGCTCGACCGCGCGCGCTCCGTGACGGTAGAGCGCGCTCCACGCGGCGCGCAGGCCCTCCACGCCCGGCCCCATCGGCGCTGCAGGCGCGACGCCGCCAGCGTCCGCTTCGGGCGCGATCGCGTCGAGCCGGCACGTCTCGAGCCCGATCCGCTTGCCCCACGCGTCGATGCGCTCCTCGCGGAACGAGCACGGGTACACGCGGTCGCCGAGGAGCGCGTAGCCGAACTCCGTCCGCTCCGTCCCCGTCGGGTTGTGCTTCGCCGTGACGACGTAGCCGCCGAGGAGCGGCTTCGTCTCGAGCCGATTCCACGCCGGCTCGCTGACCGTGCCGAACGCGTCGATGACGCCCTGCGCGTTCACGCGGACGACGGCGTCGTCGGACTCGAGGTGCCGCGCGGCGGAATCGCCCGCTCCCGGCACCCACGCGTGCGCGGCGCCCGGTGCGGCGCGAACCTCGCCGAATCCCGGACCGCGCAACGCGACGAGCCCGGGCGCGAGGAGCTCGAGCTCGTTCTTCGCGAGCAGCTCCTCGAAGCTCGGCCGGTGCGCGAAAAGGACGAGCTTCTCGATCCCGCCGAGCCCCATGTCACCGTCCTTCGCCTTCGTGCCCTCGCCGCTCACACGGCCGCTCGACGACACGGTGAAGCGGCCGCGCAGACGCTTCGGTTCGGGCAGATAGGCGCTCTCGAGGCCGTACTCGTAGCGCCCGCCGAACGCGCCGCCCGCGTCGGCGAGGCGCAGCCAGCGCGTCCACGCGGGCTCGAGCAGCGCGCGCGCCGCCTCGCGGTCGGGCGCGAGACGCGCGCTCCAGTCGACGAGCTCGACGCGCGCGACATCGGCGCCCGGCCAGTACTGCAGCGGGTCGCGCCACTCGATCTGGAACGGCATCGCGAGCACGTCGAAGGCGCCCTTACCGCGCGGGCCGATCGTCGCCGTGAGGAGCACGTCCGCGTCCTTCGGCGCTGTGCAGTGCGCGCGCAGCACGACGTCGACGACGTGGTCGAGCTCGTTCTCGAGCGTGATCGACGAGCGCGCGACGGGCTGCTCGTTCAGCGTGCCCTGCCCGTGCTCGATCCGGCCGACCCGCACGGGCGGCGCCGCGCGCTCCTTCGCGTCGGAGAAGAGCGCCTCGACGACGGCGACGCGCAGTCCTTTCACCTCCTTCGCGGGCAGCTGGAGCACGTACTCCTGCTTCCCAGTCGGTGGAGCGAGCCGACCGATGCGCGCGACGCGCGGGTACGGGACGCGCGCGACCTCCGCGGTCTGCGCGATGCCCTTCGCGTCCTTCCACTCGCAACGGAACAGCACGGGCTCGCACGCGGTGTTGCCGCGGTTCGAGACCTCGACGGTGACGAGGGTCGAGCCGCCCTTCTGCGCCTCGGCTTCGAGCGCGCGGCACGTGACGCGTTCGAGTTCGCCCGCGACGAACGCGGGGCGGACGAGTTCTTCGGGGAGCGGGACGGCGTGAGAGAGGTGGGCGAGGAGGGCGAAGGAGGCGAGGAACGCGCGCAACGGGCGACTCCTGGGCGGTGATGGGATCCGGGTCGAACCGAGCAAGGCGGATTCCACCCGTTCGCTGCGTGGAATGCACGTCGGAGGCGCGCTGGGTCCGTCCTCGGTGGTGCGCTTTCGCGCTCGGGTGTGCGGGGAGAGCACGCGTGCCGGGGGACACCGTGGTGTGGATTGGGGGCTGCAGCCCCTGGGGTGTGGCCTTGTGTCGGTCGGGACGCGATGGCCAGGTGAAGCGATGCTGGGGGAAGGGACGCAACGGAACACACGCGTGTGCTTCGCATCACGCACCCCGCACAAGCCAGGGCCGGAGGACCGGCCCTGGCTTGCACGGGGTTCTATTGGCTCTCAGCATCGAGCGTGGGACACGGAGACAAGGTGCGCGTCGCGCGAGCACTTTCAGCCGTAGTAGCCCAGCATCGAGCGCGGGGCACGGAGTGAAGGTGCGCGTCGTGCGAGCACGTGCTCAGGTGTTCGCTCAGCGCGTGCCCATCGGCGGCACGCGCAGCTCCGGCGCGGGCGTGAAGCCCGGCGTCGTGTCGCGCAGGAGGAGGAACGTGCCGTCGCCTTCGACGACGATGACCCCGTCCGTGACGCCGAGCTCCGCGGCGCTCTTCGGCCAGCTCCCGCTCGTCGCGCGCGCGCGCGCGGCCTGCACGGCGATCCGTGCGAGGCGGACGTGTGCGTCCGCGCGGTGGAAGGTCATCAACTTGTCCTCCACGTTCGGCACCAGCAACGTCGCGAGCAGGCCACGCGCGCGCACGGCGGTCCGACGTTCTTGTGGGTTGCGTTCGAGCTGACGCGCCAGCTCCGCGACGGGAAGGCTCGCGAGCTTCTCGAACTCGTCCATCAGCTCGCGGTAGCCGCGCACGTCGTCCTCGAGCATCAGCGCGGTGTAGAGCACGCTCACGGGCTCCGTGAACATCCCGAGGTCGGACGGCGCCGCGCCACCCTCATGCGCGAACAGCCCGACCATGCCGAGGCCGAACGCCTGCTCGAGGCGCAGCCCGCGCTCCACGTACCCACCCGAGAGCGGGGGAGCGTCGAACTCGAACGCCGCGAGATCCTCGGCCGTGACGCGCTCGCTGGCGAGCACACGCGCCAGCGTATCGACGGCGAGGTCCCGCATGGCGCTCGCCATCGCCACGGCGAGGAACACGGGCGCGTCGAGGAGCTGGTGCGCAATCGCAAAGATCGCCCGCACGTCCTCCAGCCCGCCGCGCACGTCGCCCTTTGAGGCGCGCACGCGCGCTTCGAGCGCGAAACCGCGTGCCACGTGCAAGATCGGCACGACACGCGGCGGCGGCACGATCTCCTCGGCGCCGGGCGATGCGAACTGGCAGTGCGGCAGGCGGGTCGCCGCGCGCGCGGATTCGAGCGCGGGCCCCCAGCTCGCGACCGCGGCGAGCAGCGCGGGATCGGACGTGTCGACGAGGTCCTCGGACGGGGACGGACCGAACCAGTCGCTCACCGAGGGTCCCTCTTCCGGCTCGAGCACGCTCGAGACCTGCTCGTAGACGGGCGCGGCGTTCTCGTGGGCGAGGACGGCGCCCGGGCTCTCGCGGTACGCGATGCGGCCGGCTTCGAGCGCGAGGGCGCTCGCGCGCAGGCGACCCTGCAGTTGCAGGTTCCACAGCACGCTCGCCTCGACCGCCACACTGGCGACGAACGCGAAGAGGAGCGGAAGCGCGGACCACGCAGCGGCGCGCGAGCGTGCGCCGATCCACACGACGCCGAGCACGTACGCGACGAAGAGGACCACGCCAGCGCCCCACGGCGCGTTGCCCAGCCCATGTTCGAAGCGCAGCGCGATCCCGGACCACGCGACGAGCGCGTTCGAGAGGAAGAAGGGCACCGTGCCGAGCGCGATCCACGCGATCCGCCCGGCCTTTGACGCCGCGCGCGCGGCGCGTGCGAACGCCGCGGCGGCGGCAAGGAGCGAAACGGCGAGCTGCAACACGACGAAGAGGGCCATGGCCATGATCAGAGTCCTCCCTGCACGAACGATGCGACTGACGCGGTGGCCTGGATCGGAGCGACGCGCGGCACGCGAGACGAACTCCACATGCGCGCCAAGCGCTCCGCGTCGGCGGCGTCGAAGCCGATGGCCACGAGCTCGCGCGGCGCGATCGTGCGCGGAACGGTGGCGTCCGCCGTTTCGAGCGCGGGCATCGTGATGCGCACCGCGCACGTCACGAGCAGCGTCGCGGCGCACGCGGCGAGCCACGCGCGTCGTTCGTGCGCTCGAACACGCTCGATCCCGCGCGTGACGCGCTGGCGAAGCTCGGGTGGCGGCATGGGCGCGCGCGCGCGGCGAACCGGGCTTCGAGCGCTTCGAGGTCGAATTCGTCCTGACGTCCGTTCATCGAGCGCCTCCACGCGTGCTGTTCACGCAGCTCTTCGAGCCGAGTCCGTTCATCGCGCACCTCCCAACGCCGCGCGGAGCTTCTCCAGCGCGTACCGGTACCGGCTCGACGCCGTGTTCGCGGGGATCGCGAGCACCGCGCCGATCTGTTCGAACGTGAGCTCCGCGTCGAGCTTCAACGCGAGCACCTCGCGCTGCTCTGCCGGCAGCGTGGCGAGCGCGCGCTCGAGCTCCATGTCGCGGTCGGGCGAGCTCGCCGCGGCGGGGTCGCGCTCCAGCGGCTCGTCCCGCCGCCGATCGCGGACGCGCAGCGCCGCGTTGCGCACCGCACGGACGAGGTACGCGCGTTCGTCGCGCGCGCTCGCGAGCGCGCCACGGGATCGATAGAGGTCGAGAAAGGTCTCGTGCACGGCGTCCTCGGCATCGGCGGCGCTCCCCGCGATCGCACGGGCCACCGCGAGCATCCGGACCGCGTGACGGTCGTAGAGCTCGGCGAAGGCGTCGGCGCGGCCCTCGGCGAGGGCCCGCCGGTCGGGCAACGGAAGGTCCGTCATCGGGGGAGCGCGAACCTGGAGTGGGCGCGGCGCACGATTCGTCTGGCGTTCTCGGTTTTCTTCGACCCCGGGCGTCCGATGGCCCGGTCGGGAGCGTACCGCGTGGGTCGACCCACCCGTGAACGATCCGGTCCTGGCGGATCGCTTCCGGGCCCAGGTCCTTGTCCGTCCATCGCGTCTCGGCGACGCTCTTCGGATGCTCACTCGCCACCGTTCCGCCCTCGGACTGCTCGTGACCCCCCTCGCCCTGCTCGCGGGCTTCGCTTCGAACTCGCGCGCAAGCTCCCAGCACGGCGAAACCCGTCGACACGGCTCCGGCGAAGCCCGCCGACGACGAACCGCGCGGCCTGCGCGTGAACGACGCGGCCGCGACGCCGGGCTACACGCTGCTCGCGCCGCTCAACTCGAAGTCGATCTACCTCGTCGACGCGAAGGGCGAGGTCGCGCACACGTGGACCACGCAGTACGCGCCGGGCGGCGTCACGCGCTTCCTCCCGAACGGCCACGTGCTGCGCAGCGCGCAGGTGCCCGAGCCGAAGCGCTTCCACGGCGGCGGCATCGCGGGCCGGATCGAGGAGCTCGACTGGGACGGCAACGTCGTGTGGTTTTACGAGCTCGCGGACGAAGAGCGCATCCTCCACCACGACTTCGACGTGCTCCCGAACGGAAACCTCATCTGCATTGCGTGGGAGTACCACTCGCCCGAGGAAGTGCGCGCGCACGGCCGCGCGCCGAAGTTCGTGAACGAAGAGGGCCTCTGGACCGACGTCCTGATCGAGGTCGCGCGCAAGAGCCCGAACGGCGGCGAGATCGTGTGGACCTGGCGCAGCTGGGACCACCTCGCCCAAGACGTCGATCCGAAGGCGCCGAACTACGGCGACATCGCGAGCTTCCCCGGGCGCCTCGACCTGAACGCCGACCACCGCTACCTCCCGAAGGAGAGCGACGAGGACCGCGAGAAGCGCGAGGAGCGTGAACGCCAGATGCGCGGCCTCGGGTACGTCGGCGGCGGCGACCCCGACGAGCCCGACGACGCGCGGCACGATCGATCCAAGAAGCCCGCGGACGGCAAGGACGCTCCCGCGAAGTTGCCCGCGGACGGCGCCGATGCGCCGAAGGGCGCGCCCGCCGACAAGAAGGACGGCGCCCCGCCCAAGCCCAAGGGCGAGATCGGTGCGGACTGGATGCACTCGAACTCGGTCGCGCACCTCGCGGCGCACGACCTGCTCGTCGTGAGCTCGCCGCACCTGTGCGAAGTGTTCGTGCTCGACCACTCCACGACGACGGCCGAAGCGGCGACCGAGAGCGGCGGCCGGTGGAAGCGCGGCGGCGCGCTCCTCTATCGCTACGGGCACGCGCGCAACTACGGCCGCGGCGACGCGACGTCGAGGAAGCTCTTCTACCAGCACAACCCGACGTGGCTGCACACCGCGGACGCGAACGAGCTCCGCCTGCTCGTGTTCAACAACGGATCGAAGCGGCCGGGCAAGGAGTACTCGAGCGTCGACGAGCTCGTGCTCCCCTTCGACCCGAAGCAGGGCTTCACGCGCGCCGCCGACGCCGCGTTCGGACCGACGGAGCCCGCCTGGAGCTACAAGGACGAGGAGCGCTTCTTCTCCGCCTTCATCTCGGGCGCGCAGCGCCTCCCGAACGGCAACACGCTCGTCTGCGAAGGCGCCAAGGGCCGCGTGTTCGAAGTGACGCGCGGCGCGAAGGTCCTGTGGGACTACTGGAGCCCGCTCGGCGGCGACATCGAGCCCGCGAAGCACGGCGGCAAGGCGCCCCCGAAGGCGCTCTTCCGCGCGGAACGCATCGCGCCGGACCATCCGGGGCTGCGCGGGAAGCTCTGAACGCGGCGCGGGCGGCGCACGAGCGCGTTGCGTCACGTGCACGAAGTCGGCGATGCGGCCGGAGCGGCTCGACGAGCTCGGCCGACGCCCTGGAAGGAGCGCGCAACGTGCTGCGCGCTCCTCGATGACTGGGAGGAAGCGCGAGACTCGTCGCGGCGCCGGGGTGCGGTCAGGGGATCCAGTTGACTCGAATCGCGTTCGTCAAATTGAACGTCTCGACCGTGCAGAACGCTGCCGAGTTGCGGTACCGAGCCTGGTAGTAACGCACCGCTCCGGGAGTCACGAGTCCGCGGACGGAGACCGTCGGCGAACCACTGCTCGGGTACGTCG
The DNA here is from genome assembly GCA_016714045.1 of Planctomycetota bacterium. Classification (GTDB taxonomy): domain Bacteria; phylum Planctomycetota; class UBA1135; order UBA1135; genus JADJNY01. Next base: position 461,285 of record JADJNY010000015.1, read on the forward strand.
CCTCGCCGGCAGACGCAGCGCGCGTCCCCAGTCGGACGAGGTTGCCGAACAGGCAACGGATTCCATCGCCGAAGGGCTCGCCCAGTCCGCCATTCACGACGGCGTCGTACTGGAAGAAGAGCGTCGGAGACGTGGCAGGCAGGCTCGACGCCGTGAGCAGGAAGGTGTCGGCGGAAACACGCGCGACGCCGCTACCACGCAAGAGCCCGCCCTCGGGGTTGGTCGAACTCGCACAGCCGTGGCCCGGCGCGCCCTTGTTGCTGCACGGGCACGGCGTGCCGAAGCCATCACCGAAGCAGAACGACTCGTAGTTCTCGCACGCGTCCAGGATCCCGTTCGCGTTCGCGTCATTGGCCGGACCGGGGACGTCGGGAAGACCATCGCTGTTGCAGTCGAAGAAGAGCACCGGCTGCGCGTCGTCGACGGGAAACGATGGCGTGCCGACGCTCGAGACCGTGAAGGCACCCGCGCTGCTCGAGTTCGCGCCGTCGAACTCGAAGTACGCCGCGGCGCCGAGGTAGGGCGGTGAGCCAGAGCCGTTGAACTCCTTGCGCGAGGCGATGCTGCGGATCTCGCCCTGGCCCAGGCTGCGATTCCAGAGCCGCACGCGCTCGATGCGTCCGTGAAACGGGCTCGCGACTTGGCCCAGGCCCGCCGCGTTGTTGCGGAGGTGGGCGCCGATGGCGAGGTCCGTCGTCCCTTGGTGCATGGGGCCGACACTCGCACGGTCCGCCATCAGAACGCCGTCGAGGTAGATGCGACGTCGAGCGTTGTCGAAGGTGCAGGCGACGTGGTGCCACACGAGCGGGAGCACGGCGCCGCCGCTGAACGCGTGATACGTGTTGTCGGCCTGGTTGTCGGTGCGGGACAGCCCGAACTGCACCTGTCCGTCGGGGAGCACGCCGACGAAGAACGAACGGTCGTCGACTCCCGCGTCGCCCCACTTGCTCACGAGAGTCTCGTCGGCACCGAGCGCGTCGACGCGGAACCAGCAATCGACGCTCATCGCGGTCGTGAAGTCCAGCGCGGGTGCGTCGGCGACACGAATCCAGTTCGTTCCGGTCAGCGCGAGGACGCGGTTCCCGACTGGCGAACGGACGCTGTACACCACGGGGACGACCACGGACGCGTTGCAGCACTGATCCCACAGCCTGTAGCGGATCGAGTCCATGATCCCGCCCCAGTTCGAGGCGTTCGAGAAGAACGTCTGCAGCGTCACGGTCGTGAAGGGCAACTGCGTCGGCAGGTGGAACATGCTCGAGAAGCCATGCTGCGGACCCGTGACGATCTCCACCGTGGTGACGCGGTTCGACTCGTTGATGAAGGCCTGTTCGTTGCCGTTCCCGAACCCGTCATTCAGCGCGACGGGGAACTGCGTGCCGGAGGACGTGGTCGTCAACTGGAGAATGAAACTGTCGGGCTGCGGCGCCATGAGGAAGGACGTGTCGGGGATGCCGTCGCAGTTGCAGTCCCCGGGGCAGGCCGGGACGCATTGAGCTAGAGCTCGATGTGCTGCACACGTCGCGAGCACGAGAATCCAGACGAAGGCACGAACGCAGTCTTTGGTTCGTCGCATGGGAACACCTGATCGAAACGGAAGGAGGGGTCGAATTCTGCGCGGTCGACCCGCTGAAACCCGCGCACGGGGAAGTTCGAGAGAGTATAGGGGGAGTCGCGGGAACCAGGGCGATCCGCTGGCCGAGCATCGGGACCGCCCTCAACCGAGGGGAACGACCAGCCCGATCGAATGCGGACCACGGCACTCACCCCCCAACGTGAGAGTCGAATTGCCGCACGGGTCCTCGTTGCTCGACCAACGCCGCGACGAGGCCGAACTCACCGTTCGAGCGCGCGCGCTGGTCGCACACCTACGAACTGCAGCCGCGCGGAGGGCGCGTTGAACACGCGCTGCGTCGACCGCGCGTAGTCGGGTCCCCCATCCCACCCTCCTCCGCGAAGCGCCCGCAGCCCCGCGTCACCACCCAAGCGCTCTCCGTCCTCAGCTCGAACGGGCTCGGAGTAGCTCGCATGGGCGTCGCGACACCACTCGGACACGTTGCCCACCGTGTCGTGCAGCCCGAACGCATTGGGATCGAAGCTGCCCACGGAGCAGGGAATCGACTGCCCGTCGTCGACGGAGCGCTCGTGGTCGATGGTTCGGTCTGGGTGCGCACGCCAGAGCGCCGCATCAGCGATGTTGCCGGCGCGACCGAGCTCATGAATCGAATCTCCGGTCCACCACGCGGTCGCCTTGCCGGCGCGGGCTGCGTATTCCCACTGCGCCTCGGTCGGCAGCACGAGCCCGACCCGCGAGAGCGCAGCCACGGCCTCGTCCCAAGTCACGCTCTCGACGGGATGATCGTCTGCACCGCCTCGGCCGGGCCCATAGGTGCTCGGGTTCTTGCCGGTGAGCGCCGACCACTGCGCCTGAGTCAGCTCGTGCTTGGCGATGAAGTAGGGATCGAGCGCGACGAGGTGGGGCCAGGCACGGTTCGCGCGGCGGATGCGCTCCGCCTCCTCCTTGGGAAGCTCGTCGAGCGATGCGTCCTCGCCCATGGTGAACCGAGCCCCGGGCAGGAGCACGAGCACGATCGCGGCGTCGGGCTCGCGCTGCAACTCGCCACCCGTCGATCGCGATGGAACCACTCCTGTGCCGAGAACCGCGAACTCCCAGAGTCCCGAGCGCGGATCCGAACCCAAGGGGAGAAGCCCCGTTTGAGTTCGGAGAAGGAGCCCCTCGTACAGCGGCGTGCGCGCTCGGTCCTGCAGCGCCGCTCGAGCGAGCGCCCAGGCCTCCTCCTCGGCCCGGGTGTCCCGCGGCGGAGCACGTTGGATGCGTTCGAGCCGTTGAGTGATGTTCGCGATCGAGCCGGTCGCCTCCGCCGGGCCAGACAGGCCGCGCAGCGCTGCGATGAGCTCGACGAGACGCTCATGCTCGACTCGATCGCGATCGTCCTCGAAGCGCAGGCGCGGGTTCGCCTGAAGCTCCGCGCGCAATCGAGCCAGCGCCGCGTCCTGAGCTGCGAGCGCTTCGAACTCGGCGGCAGCGGCCTCCGGTCGCGCGGCGAGTGCTGCGCGAAGCTCCGTCGTCCGCGCTGCGAGCTCGCGAATGGTCCGGGTCTGAGGAGAATCGGGGTCGGACTCGGACACAGGATCGGCGGTCGCGCGCGAGCGGAGCGCGGCCTCCCGCTCGACGAACACAGGCCCCCGTTCGGCGAGCACCCGCGCGCGCTCGAGCCAGGCCCGCATGCGCGGCGCCGTCTCGAGGACCGCGGGCCAGAGAGCCTCGGCCTCGGCGCGGAGTTCTACGCAAGTGCGAACGTCTTCGGCCACGCGCGCGCGCTCACGGTCCGCTTCGACGCGCAAGCGCGCGCGCACCTCGCGCACACTGACCCAACTGCCGGCCAGGACGACGACCACGAGGAGCGCGTAGCTCGCAGCCAACTTGCGATTGCGGTCCAACCACTTGCGCAAGACGTAGAGGGGAGTCGGAGGCACCGCGGAGATCGGGCGGCGCTCGAGAAACGCCTGGAGATCGTCCGCCAGCGCTTGTGCGGACTCGTAGCGCAGCGCCGGGTCCTTGTCGGTCGCCTTGCGCACGATCGTGGCCAATTCGCGCGGCACGCCAGCCACCATGGTCTCGAGCGGGACGGGCTCCCTTCGCAGGATCTGCTCGATGAGCCGCGCCTCCGTGTCGCCGTCGTGGAAGGCACGGCCCGAGAGGAGCTCGTACAGAACGGCTCCGAGCGAATAGACGTCCGTTCGCCGGTCGACGGAGAGCAGGTTGCGCTGCAATTGCTCCGGCGACATGTACCGCAGCGTTCCGAGGAGGTGACCGCGATCGCGAGTGAGGCTGAGCTGCGCTCCCTCGAGCATCGCAAGGCCCAGGTCCATCACCATCGCACGCCCGTGGGGCATCGAGACGCGGACATTCGCGGGCGAGATGTCGCGATGTACGATGCCGCGCTCGTGAAGGTGCTGCACCGCGAGGACGGCGTCGCGGAAGAGGCGAGCGCAGTCTCGGAACCGATCGCCGCTCGCGGGCAGGTCGATGGGCCGCTCGGGAATCCGCAAGGGCTGGTCTGGGTGCTCGCGCTCCTCCGTGCGCGCTTCTTGCCATGCACTCGAGACCGCGCGCGGGAGGTCGCCCGTCTTCGACAGAGCCGTCCCCACGCGTCCGAGGTCCGCCCCTTCCACGTACTCCATCGCGTAGTAGAGGACGCCCTCGTGCTCGCCAGACGCCAGGATCTTCACGACGTTGGGATGTTCGCAACGCGCGAGCGCTTCGATCTCGCGCTGGAAGCGCGCCATCGCAAGGGCGTCCCTCCGTGCGTGCGCCCCTAGCCGTTTGAGCGCGACCAAACGCCCGAGGCTCTCCTGCCGTGCGAGATGCACGGTGCCCATGCCGCCCTCTCCCAGCTTTCCGAGCAATCGGAAGCCGGCGAAGGACTCGGACCCGCTCTCCTCGACGTCGCTCCGAGTCGTTGGCGCGGTCGTGACGTTCGCGAACAAACCGGTGACTTCCGCGTGCAGGCCGGCGAGCTCCGCTTCGAGCTGCTGGCCGCGCAAGACCTCGCCGGAGGCGTAGTCGATGAACTCCGCGCGACGCGTGAAGGACTGAAAGCACCAGAGCCGTTCTCGGCGCTCTTCGTACACGAGCCACGGGTGCAGCGCGCGCGCGCGGCACTTCGAGCGCAGGTAGAGCCGGCGCGGCAGGATGTCGTCGGCCGCCGGGCTGCCCAAGGGTTCTTCCACGATGGGCGTTTCGCTCGAGAGATCGAGCCAGCGCACGCGCCGCGCCCCATCGCGATCGACGAACACCGACTCCGAGTATCCGAGGTGCGAGCCCGGCTCGAGGAAGAGCCCCTGCTCCCACGCCGCGTCCAGTCCGTCGATCAGCTTGCGTGCGGCGCGCGCGTAGAAGGCCTCGTCTCGCGCGCTACCGTGCCCGATGACACGATTGCGGTAGGCGACCAGCGCGTCGAAGAGTTCGCGCGCCGTGGTGGAGCGCGGCGCCCCCACGGCATCGAAACCGGCTTCTCGAAAGAGCTGCAGGGCCTCGAGCAGTGCGGTGTCCGTGATCGACGCCGATCCCGCCGCCAGCGCACGAACCCAGTGCCCCAAGGTCGCGTGCCGGAGCTCCTCGGGCACGAAGCGCCCGTGCGCAGCGACGGCGAGACGCACGGACACCTCCCACGCCCAGTAGGCCGTGTTGTGCGCGAGCGCAGGCGAGGCTGCGTTCGTGCTCCGTCGACGGAGCCGTGCAACGGGAAGCGGCCATGCCGCGGGGGGCAGCGAACCGTGGCGATCGGGGTCCATGGGAAGGAGCGTCATTTTGCGCGGCCACCGGCCGGCACGCCACGCCCGTGGCCGAGAGGGGAGGAACTCCCCACTCCACCGGCCTGAAAGCGCGCTAGGGGCGCGGACGACCGCACCGCAGGCAGCGAGAGGCCGTTTCGACGCTCTTCGTCATGCACCCGCGTGGTTCTTCGTGGTGGCGCGGTCCCGCGAGCTCCCTACAATCCCCCGCATGGGTCGACAGTGGCTGCAGAAGAAGCGTGAGATCAACGCCGGCAAGAAGGCGAAGATCACCTCCAAACTCGTCCGTGAAATCACGATCGCCGCGAAGATGGGCGAGCCGAACCCCGCGTTCAACGCGCGGCTCGCCGTGGCGATCGAGGCGGCCCGCAAGCAGTCGGTGCCCAACGACGTGATCACGCGCGCCATCAAGAAGGGCAGCGGGCAGCTCGGCGACACGACCGAGTTCGAGCTCGTCACGTTCGAAGGCATGTCGCCGCAGAACGCGCCCGTGATCGTCGAGTGCATGACGGACAACCGGAACCGCACCGCGCCGGACATGCGCAATCTGTTCAAGGACGGCCGCTTCGGCGCCAAGGTCATGTTCTTCTTCGACCACCTCGGCATCATCGAGGCGACGCACGAGAAGGCCGGCCAGGACCTCGAGACCGTCGCGATCGAGGCCGGCGCGCAGGACGTCGAGCCGCTCGAGGACGCGTCCGAGGAGTCGAGCGGCGGCCGCTTCTACACGACGCCGAGTGACCTTGACGCCGTGACGAAGGCACTGCGCGACGCGGGGTGGTCCGTGACGCAGTCCGAGATGGGCTACCGCGCCAAGGAGCGCACGCCACTGACGCCCGAGCTCCGCGCCGCGCACGAGGACTTCCTCGAGAAGATCGACGACCACGACGACTGTCACCGCATCTACACGGCCTGACGCGCTCGCCGTCTCCCCGAGGACCGGACAAGGCCGTAGAGGGCGGGCAAGGAGAGCGCACTCACCCTCGCGACGCTGCGCACAGCGGAGGCGAAGCCGCCCTGGTCGTGTACGATCGCGGGCCGAGCGGCGTCGTCGCGCGTGCGGCGGGCCGGAGCTCGCGCGCGGGGCGCAACGAGCTCGGACGTCGCTCGCATCGATCCCGCGCCGAGAACCGACCGCGATGACCCTGCACCGCACCGTCACGAAGGAGCTGCTCGAGAAGTACGCGACGTCCGCGCCGCGTTACACCTCGTACCCGACCGCCGTCGACTGGTCGAAGGACTTCGACCCGCGGCGCTACCCCGAGCTCCTGCGGAAGGCGGTGACGAAGGACGAGCCGCTCTCCGTCTACGTGCACCTCCCCTACTGCGCGGAGCTCTGCCTCTACTGCGGCTGCAACGTCGTCATCTCGCGCAACCAGGACCGCATGTCGGCCTACGTCGACCGGCTCGTGCGCGAGTTCGAATTCGTCAAGGCGAGCGGTATCGGCCGGCGGCCCGTGCGTCAGTACCACTGGGGCGGCGGCACGCCGACGCAGCTCTCGCTCGCTCAGATGGAGCGCGTGCAGAACGCGTTCGAGGACACGTTCCACCTGGCGCCCGACGCCGAGGTCGCGATCGAGGTCGATCCGCGCGTCACGACGCGCGAGCAGATCGGCTGGCTCGCCGGCCGCGGATGGAACCGCGTGTCGATGGGCGTGCAGGACTTCGACCCGGCCGTGCAGGAAGCCGTCAAGCGCGTGCAGAGCGAGGAGGAGACGCGCGCGGTGATCGACGCGGCGCGCTCGAACGGCATCCAGTCGGTGAACATCGACCTCATCTACGGCCTGCCGCTGCAGACGCCGAAGAGCTTCGAGTCGACGGTCGAGCGCGTGCTCGCGATCCGACCCGAACGCGTGGCGCTGTTCCACTACGCGCACGTGCCGTGGATGAAGAAGCACCAGACCGCGATGGACGTCGCCGAGGCGCCGTCGAGCGACGTCAAGCTCGCGATCTTCATGCGCTCCGTCGAGCAGTTCCGCTCCGCGGGCTACGTCTACATCGGCCTCGACCACTTCGCGCTGCCGACGGACGAGCTGTCGTTGGCGCTCGCGGAGGGCAAGCTGCAGCGCAACTTCATGGGCTACACGACGCGACGCGGCGGCGACATGGTGTCGCTCGGCGTGTCGAGCATCGGCGACGTCGCGGGCTGCTACGTGCAGAACTTCCCGAAGGAAGCGGAGTACCTGGCCGCGATCGACCAGCACGGCCACGCGTGCCACCGCGGCCACGAGCTCTCCGCCGACGACCACCTGCGCCGCGACGTGATCCTGGGCCTGATGTGCAACGGCGTCCTGTGGAAGAGGGAGATCGAGCGCGAGCACGGAATCGCGTTCGACACGACGTTTGCGACCGAGCTCGCGCAACTTGCGCCCCTCGAAGCGGACGGGCTCGTCGAGCTCGCGAAGGACGCGCTGCGCCTGACGCCGATCGGCCAGATGTTCATGCGCAACGTCGCGCTGCCCTTCGACCGCTACTTCGCCGCGCGCAAGTCGCGCGGCGACGAGTCGAAGACGACGTTCTCGAAGACGCTGTAGGAGCCGGGCTCCCGGATTCCCCGCCCCCCACCCGCGCCGAGAACCGGCCCGGGGCCGTCGGCTCCGTACTCCGGCGCCCCCCACCCGCGGGTCACGCGAGCCGAGTATCCTCGTCGGGTCGAAGCCATGCTCCGCCGCGCCCACACCACCCTCGCGTTCCTCGTCCGTGCCGCGCTCGCCTTCGTCGCAAGCACCGCGAGCGCGGCGCAGGCGCCGTCCGCCGCGCCCGACGTCGCCACCGCGCAACCCGCGCCGGCCGTCTTGGCGGGGCGCTTCCTCCTCGAGGGCGGCAAGCCCGCCGTCGGTGTCTCGATCGAGCTCACCGGCTACCCGCTGCGTCCGAAGCCCGGCGTCGGAAGCGAGGCTTGGCGCAGCCCGCTCGCGCGCACCGCGGACGACGGCCGCTTCGAGCTCGCGTTCGACGCGCCGCCGAGCCACCAGTTCACGCTCAACGTCCGCGTGCCGGGCCACGTCGGCGCGAGCTGGCGCTGGAACGCGCTGCGCGCGGGCGAGCGCGTCGAGCTCGGCGAGTTCGTGCTCCAGCGTGGCGGCGCGATCGGCGGACGCATCGTCGACGCGGAAGGACGGCCGTTGCGCGAGAGCTGGACCGTGTACGCGGACCGCGTGCGCGCGACGTACGGCACGCGCGGCGAACCGCTGCGCGCGCAAGCGGCGTACGACCCGACCGAAGGCCGCTTCCTGCTCGAAGACCTCCCGCCGGGTCCGGTGCGCGTGCAGGCTTACTCGCGCATGGGCGGATGGCTCGAGGGCCCGACGCTCGACGTCACGGCCGACGAGATCGCCGAAGCGGACCTCGTCTACGCCGGGCCCGACAACACGAGGCGCATCGCCGTGCAGCTCTCGACGCAGCCCTTCTACGCGCTCGCGAACGAGATCGAGGCCGTCTTCCTCTCCGCACCCGGCGTCGAACCGCGTCCCGGTCGGCGCGACTCGCGCACGCCGGGCTGGATCGTCTTCGACGACCTGGAAGCGGGACCGTACACGATCGAGGTGCGCGACCCGCGCTTCCGTACGTGGAAGCGCGACGGCGTCGAGCCCGGCACGCCGCTCGACGCGCGGCTCGTCGGCGCGGGCGCGCTCGTGCTCGACGTCCGCGACGCGACCACGAACGAGCCGGTGCGCGCGTACGGACTGCGCACGCGCTTCGAAGCGAGCCTCCTTCGCGGCAACACGATCGACCTCCTCCCCGCGGGCTCCAGCGCGCCGTCGAGCGGACGCCTCGGCGGCTTCGTGCCCGTGGCGCAGACGCTCGTCGTGACGGCGGAGGGCTACGCGCCCGCCGAGGTGCTCGTCGACACGTTCGACGCGCCGGCGACGGGCGCGAACGAACCGAGAACGGACGCGACGCCGCAGGGCGAGCTCGCGAGCGGGAGCGGAGGCTCGGAGCGCGCGAACGAATCGTCGGCGCGCGCGGGCGGCACGGCGAACAACGGGAGCGGCGCCACGGACAGCTCGAGCGGCGCCTCCGTCGGCGCGAACCGTGCCCAAGGGAACACGAACAGCGCCAACGACACAGCGGACACCGCAAGCTCCCCTTCGACGACCTCGAGCGACGCGCCCAACACGCCTGCACGCATCGTCACGATCGCGCTCGGACGCGGCTTCACGATCGATGGCCGCCTCGTCGAGAGCGACGGGACGACGCCGGTCGCGTTCGTCGAGGTCCACGTCGTCTCGCAACAAGACTCCGGCGGCATGACGTGGTCGCCGTGGAGCGATGCGCAGACGCGCAAGACGACGAGCGACGCGCGCGGCCGCTTCCGCTTCGACGCGCTCGCCGCGGGCGGCTACCGCGTGCGCGCCGTGCGCTCCCTGCTCGAGACCGCGCGCGCCGACGTCACGCTCGGCGGGCCGCCGCCTCCGACACCGGATGCGCCGGGCGCGCTGCCGACCTCCGCACCCGGAGCAACCCCGCCCATTCCGCGCGCGCTGCCGAGTCCCGCGCCTGGCGCGACGCCGCCCGTGCCCTCCACGGCCCCCGCTCCTTCCGGCACGAACGAACGGGAAGCGGGCGAGCTCGTCGTCGCGCTCCCGCCGCGCGGCACGCTGCGCGGGAGGATCCAGGTCGGCGACGAGCTCGACCTCACGGGCTCGCTCGTCTTCGCGGCCCCCGTGACGGACGGCAACGAGCTGCGCAACCGCTGGAACGCGCTCCAGTCGATGAACGAGCTCCCCGCTGGCTTCGAGGTCGCGAGCGACGGCGCGTTCACGCTCGAGCACCTCGCCGCGGGCGCGTGGCAGCTCGACCTCCTCTTGCCCGACGGCAAGGACGCGGGCAACGGCATCGTGCAGCCGCGCGCGCGTGTGCCGCTCGGAACCGTGGAGATCGCCGCCAACGCGCCCACCGAGCGCGAGTTCGACGTGCGCACGAGCGGCCCGGGCGGACTCGCGTTCGTCGTGACGGTCGACGGACGCGCGCTCGAGGGCGTGGAGCTCGCGCTCACCGCGCGCGGCGCACCGTACCCGACGACCGTGCTGCGCACGAGCTCGGACGGCACGACGAGCTCGGGACCGCTGCTCCCCGGCGACTTCGGCGTGACGGTGAGCGTGCCCGGCAAGCGTTGGACGTGGACGGCGCCCGAGCGCCCGCAGGTGCGCCCTGGGAAGATCGCGGAGGCCGTGCTCGACCTGCGCATCGTCGAGGCGCCCCTCGCGCTCGTCGACGCGCGCACGCAAGTACCCATCGCGCACCGCCGCGTCACGCTGACGCAGATCGACGCGACGACGACTTCGCCCGCGGCGCGCGCGCGCACGGACGCGGAAGGGCGCGCGGCGGCGGAGCTCGTCCCCGGGCGCTACCGCCTGCAGTGCGAAGTCGAGCCCGCGCGCGAAGGCACAGAGCCGGGCGTGCGCTACGCGCCGCTCGAGTTCGACTGGACCTCGTCGGGCCCCGACCCGGCGCGGCTCGAGCTCGTCGACGCGGCGCAGCCGAAGTAGCGCGCGCGCGGACGCCGAGCTGGACTTCGTCGACCCTCGTGACGAATCGCACTCGCACGCCGGCCGCCGCGCACGTGACGGACGTGCGCTGGAACCGGAACGCCGAGCACAGTAGCGTCGCGTCGTGCAGCCCGGCTCCCTACCGCGCGCCCCCGTCCGGCGATGAAGCTCGAACCCGACACGCCCCAATCACCCTCGACCGACGCCACCGTCGAGCGCTCGGAGTTGGGTCCGCGCGTGCGTCCAAACGATCGACTCGTGTGGATAACGACCGCGATCGTTTCCGCGCTCGTTCTCGCGCTCTTGACGCGAGAAGCCTTCCGCACGGGGTTGTGGTGCGACGAATTGCTCGTTCTCCGCGCGATCGACCGAGGCCCTTTCGGCGGACTCGAGCTGCCGGGCTCCTCGCACCCGCCGCTCCTGCGCTGGCTCCTCGCCGGTGCGAGCTCGCGCTGGTCCGACGGTGCCCTCCGTACCGTGCCCGTGGCCTGTGCCGTTGGTACCGTGTTCGCGTGGAGCGCGCTCCTGCGCCGTCTCTTCGACGACCGCTGGCTCGTCGTCCTCGTGCTGCCGTCGCTCGTGTTCGGTGCCGCGTGGTTCGGCGTCGCATTCCAACTCCTCCCCTATGCACTGATCGCGCTGTTCGCGGTGCTGCATGCGTGGAGCTGGTTCCTGCTGCTCGAACGCCGGAACACCCTCGCCACGGCGATCTTCGTGGGAAGCACCTTGTTCGCCGCGTGGACGCACTTCTTCGGCCTTTCCATCGTCGTGGCGGACGTGCTCGTGTGGAGCGCCTTGGTCGCGTTGCGGGGCGCGCCGCGCGAACTCCTGCGGTGCGCCGCTCGCACGACAATGCTCACCTGGCTCGGCGTCCTGCCGCTCGTGCCGATCCTGTTGTTCTACGCGCGCACGGACGCTGCTTTTCCGCTCGATGTCCCCGTGGATGCACTCGCGCGTTTCGCGCTCGACTCGCGCGCACTGTTCGATGCGAGCACGTTGCACCGACTCTCGGCGGGCAGCGCAGGCTGGATCCTGTTGTACGTCGTGTTCGCAATCCTCGCCGTCCACGCCTGGCGCCGACGGGCCGCGGGAGATGGCTCCGCCGTCGCGCGCGTGCTGGTGCTGCTCGGCGCGTGCTCCGCGGCGCTCCCGGCGTTGCAGGTCTACTCGCTCGTCACGGGCCACACGCTCTACGAGCGGTACGTATCGTGGTCCGGCTGGTCGCACGTCGTCGCAATCGTGTTCGCGTGCACGCTCCTTCCCCGCGGTGCAGGCCGCTGGTGCGCACGAATCGTCGCGGTGGGCTCGCTCGCCGTCGGTCTAGCGCAGTTCGTTCGTGGTCGTGGGGCCGTGAACTACTCGACTCAGGATTGGAGTCCGGTCATCGACGAGCTCGTCCAGCGCCGACTCACTGGCGACGCGTTCTTCGTCCAGGACTTTGACTTGTGGCGGGACGACGCGAACTTCGACCGGCTCTGGTTCGAGCGCTACGGGCGAGCCTCACTGCCGATCGTGCACGGAGCCTGGCTTCGACGGAGCGAGGTCTACAGTCGGGGGCTCCAGCTCGACGGGCTCGATCCTGCGGTGAGGCGGGTCTTCGTGTTCTCGAGCCTCTTCGACGGACCGTGGCTCACGCGCATGCCTCGGAGCGGCGCGAACGGATGGCGACTGGCGGGAATGCGCGTCTTCGAGCACCAACTCGGGCTCGCCCTCTTCGTGCGCGACGCGGACGAAGCTCGGCCGCGTTGAGCTCGGGGCGGACGGCGTCGAGTCACGGCCCGTGGCAGCGAGGCCGGCGTTCCAGGCGGAACTTCTTTCCGGTCGGACGGGGTGCGCAGGCACGACCGGAGCGCTTTTCCGAGCGCGCGGTTCGTGCGCTACGGAAGGACCGTCTCGCCGGTCGATGAGGTCGTGCTCCTCCACGCCCGCGTCCCCCCTCGCGGCGGTCGGCGTCGTCGCGCGCGTGGTCCTGAACTCCACCCGGCACCTCCGCTCCCCACATGGACATCGCAACGCTCCTCGGCTACGCCCTGGGACTCGGCCTCATCACGTGGTCGATGGCCCACAACGGCATCGCCGGGCTCGCGCTCTTCGTGCACGGACCCGCGGCGGCGGTCGTATGTGGCGGTTCGTTCGCCGCGATCATGATTCACTTCCCGCTCTCGGACGTGAAGAACCTCTTCAAGATCATCTTGAAGAACTTCCTCAACAAGATCCCCGAGCCCACGGACGAGATCGACCGCATCATCGAGTACGCGAACCTCGCGCGCAAAGAGGGTCTGCTCGCGCTCGAAGGGAAGCTGAAGGACGTCAACGACCCCTTCTTCGCGAAGGGCATCCAGCTCGTCATCGACGGCTTCAGCGCGCAGACCGTGCGCGACATCCTCGAGCTCGAGGCGGAGGTCGAGAAGCAGCGTCACGCCATCGGCAAGAAGATGCTCGAACAGCTCGGCACGTTCGCGCCGGCCTTCGGGATGGTCGAGACGCTGATCGGTCTCGTGCAGATGCTCTCGAACCTGTCCGACCCGTCGAAGATCGGCGCGGGCATGGCGGGCGCTCTGGTGGGCACGTTCTACGGCGCGTTCGTCGCGAACATGGTCATGCTCCCGATGGCGGGCAAGCTCGACATCCGCTCGAAGCAGGAGTACCAGATGCGCGAGCTCATGATCGAGGGCATCGTCGCCATCCAATCCGGCGAGAAGCCGCAGCTCATCAAGGAGAAGCTGAAGGGCTTCCTGCCGCCCTCCGTGCGGGCCAAGGTCGCGGCCTGAGCGTGACGCCATGGCCAAGAAGAAGCCGGAGGAAGTTGCGCACGGCGAGAGCTGGCTCGTCAGCTACTGCGACATGATCTCGCTGCTCGTCACGTTCTTCCTGATGATGATGACCTTCTCGACGAAGGACAAACTCGACGTCAAGGAGGCCGGCATCGGGCTGCTCCGCGGCCGCGGCGGCGTCTGGCAGAACATGATGTCCCTGCCGCAACAGCACGAGGTCGACCCCAGCGTCGTCGACGCGCTCTCGCGCGACGTTGCAGCGCTCGGAAAGGCGCAGGGCGACGACCCCTCGTCGTCGGTGCAAGGAAAGCTCGACGGGCTCACGATCTCGTTCGACATGAGCTCGTCCTTCTCCCCCGGATCGGCGGAGGTCAACTCGACGCTCGAGAAGCACCTGAAGACGCTCGCGCAGGCGCTGCAGCGCTACACGCACCTCGTCGTCGTCGAGGGCTTCACGGACGACCGGTTCCAACCCACGCCCGATTTCCCCACCGCGGAGGCGATGGGGATCGCGCGCGCCCGGAATGCGGCGCGCATCATGCTCGAGAAGAGCCTGCTCCCGCCCGATCTCGTGCAGATCGCGGGCATCGGCATGGCGCGCCCGCGCGCGTCGAACGACACGCCGTCGGGGCGCACGTCGAATCGCCGCATCGAGGTCCGCATCCTGGCGCTCGCGAAGCCCGAGGTCGCGTTCGGCGACAGCGGCCCACAGCCGAGGAACCGCTGACCGTGTCCGACGCCAAGCACGACGAGCACAAGGGCGGCCACGGCGGCGGAGGCCACGACGAGGCGCATGGTGGCGCTCACGGTGGTGCTCACGGTGGTGCGCACGGTGGTGCGCACGGTGGAGAACACGCGGGCGAGCACGGCGGACACGACGCACACGGTGGCGGTCACGGCAAGCACCACGAGCACGAACACCCGCCCGGTGTCCCGCCGTGGCTGATCTCGTTCGGCGACATGATGACGCTGTTCCTCTGCTTCTTCATCGTGCTCGTGACGATGGCGCCCAAGCAGGACGCAGGCCTCGTCGCCGCCGGCCTCGGACCGTTCGTCGCCGCGCTCGAGAACAAGGGCAACGACGCCGCGCTCATGGGCGCGGAGACGCTCGCGAAGGTGAACACGTACCGCCAGCGCTTCGGCCTCGCCCCGATCACCGAGGACCAGCTCGTCGGCGCCGCCGAGATCGCCGAGGCGCGCGACATCGAGAAGCTCGTCAAGGCGAGCCTGAAACCCTACGCCGAGATGATGCACCCGCTCGTCGCGGAGTTCGAGACGGACTCCGCGGAGCTCACGGCGGGCTCGAAGCGCTACCTCGACCTCCTGGCCGACACGTTTCGGCCGGGCTACCAGCAGATCCTCGTCCTGGAAGGCCACGCCGACGACGCGGGCGCAGCGTTCGCGCGCGACGACTCGTGGCTCGCCGCATCGCGTGCGCAGGCCGTCAAGGACTACCTCGTGAACGAGCACGGCTTCCTGCCGACGCGCGTCGAAGCGCGCGCCTGGGCCGTGCAAGTCCCGTCCATCAAGACCAGCTCGCGCGGCGTCGACGCGCGACTCGTCCAACCCGTGATCGACCCGCAGAGCTGAGGAGGTCCACCATGGCCGACGCGAAGAAGGAAGAACCGAAGAAGGACGACAAGAAGGCCGACGGCGCCGAGGGCGCGCCGAAGAAGAACAAGCTGCCGATGATGCTCGGCGGCGGAGCCGTCGCGATGATCGCGCTCGGCTGGATCTTCGCGACGATGGCCGTGCCGAAGAAGGAGCACGACGAGAAGCCGCACCTCGAAGGTCCGTTCGTCGCGCGCCTCTCGAAGACCGAGATCCAGGTCAACCTGACCGGCGAAGGCAGCAAGCGCTACCTCGTCATGATGCTCAACGGCGAGTACATGGCGTACGACGAGGCCTACGTGAACGGCCGCCTCGGCATCGGCGGCGGCGACGGTCACGGCGGAGCCCCGGCCGAGGATCCGCTCTACACGATCCAGCTCAAGAACGCGCTGCTCAGCCTCGCGAGCACGCGCACGCGCGAGCAGGTCACCGACCCCGTGCAGATCGAGAGCTTCCTCGAGGAGGCCCGCCGCCTCGTCGAGCCGGTGCTCTTCCCCGTCTACATCGGCGACTCGCACTCGCCGCACCACGCGGACTCGGTGTCGGGCCTCAAGCTCGGCGAATCGATGCACGAATCCGACATGCGCGGCCTCCTGCACGACCACGAGATCGACATCGACCCGGTCAAGAAGCGCCTGCGGTTCGACGAGGGCGAAGCCGTCGACTACGAAGGCAAGGAGCGCGACCTCGAGCTCGTGAACGAAGACGGCCAGAAGGTCTGGGTCGACGTCACGGAGCTGAAGGACGACTTCGCCGGCAAGGTCGCGATTGGCGTGCCCGGCCGACTGCGGAAGATCTACCGCGAGTCGTTCCTCGTGCAGTGACGCACCGGCGATCGAGCCCGTGACAGCGAACGAGCCGCGTGAGCGGCTCGTTGCGTTCCGGAGGTCCCTCGGCGTCGAGCGCTCGAAGCGTTCAGGACCACGCTGAGTCCAGACCACGCGCTCGGCTGCGCGCGAGCAGACGTCCTCGGTCTGCTCGGTCCTCCTCGCGCGCCTCAGGTTGCTTCGGCGAAGCGCACTTCACGTGTCCGCAGCGCCTGTTCATCGAACGTGGACCACCATCCGTGCACCCACAGGGACGCCGCGATCAGGAAGCTCGCCGAGGCGAAGCCGAGTCCGCCCCACATCGCGCTCGCATTGCCGGCCTCCTCCAGGAACAGAGCGAGGAGAAGCCCGCCGACCACGCCGTGCGCGATCGTGGCGTCGCGCACGCGGAGCTTCCTCGTGAGCGGCGATTCATTGCAAGCGAGGAGCACCTGGGCACATGCGACGAGGAGACAAGCCCACTCGGTCCACGCACGAGGAACACCCGCGATCAGGAGGCAATAGAGCGCCACCAGCGCGGCGAGGAGGCCCAGTCCGGCCGTCATCTCGACGCGTCGCAGCGAGCCGAGGCCGCGTCCGTGGGCGACGAAGAACTCCGCCTGCTCGCCGGAGCTCACCCATCGAAAAACACGCCCGGGCACGAAGAAGAGCAGGAGCACCGGGATCCCCCACCAGATCTCGGTCGGTTGGAAGCTCGCAGGATTCGGCGGCCCGAGACCCCAGCGCACGAGCAGGACGCCGATCAAGAGGATGGGGAGACCGAACCAGATCCTCCGATCGATCTGTCTCCAGAGCATGGCCCGAGCGAGGGAGGTCCGGATGGCTGGGTGACGCGCGGTACGTGTGCTCCGCTGCGTCGACGGCGCTTTCGTCCTCGGTGGCGTCGAACGCTCGATCGGCTCCGACTCCGAGTCGACACTGGAATCCTCCGGGCCGTCGACGGCCGTCGACAGGCTCGTCGCGAACTCCTTCTCGTACACGCACTGCCCGAGCAGGACGAGCACGCCGGCGCCGAACACGGCCGGGATCCACGCGCTCTCGAGCCAGAGCCCGAGCGCGCACGGCGGCAGCGCGATTGCCAGCGCGACGGTGAGGCGCACGAGCAAGCTGCCGCGGAAATGGGCGCTCGTGCCCGGCTCCCGCACTTTGCGCCAACCGAGTTCGAGGAGAGCGACGGCGAGACCGATCCACCCGAGGAGCCAGACCAAGGCGATCGGCCCGAAGGAGTCCTCCGACGCGTCGTTCCGGCGCGCAGCGATCTTTCCGTGCCGCATCGGTGCTCGCGACACGTCGAAGTTCACGGCCAGCGACCAGCTCGCGCGCACGAGGAGGAGCACACCGGCCCACGCTGCGAACATCCCGACCCAGGACGTGCAGCCGAGCGTGAGCCACGAGTACAGGCTCGCGCTCTTGGGTACGGACCGGATCTGGACGGTGAGCAGCACGATCACGCCGGCGCGCAGAAGCGCCTCGACGAGCTCCTGTAGCACGCACGCCGTCGCGAGCCGGGCGCGCGAGACGAACCCGGACGCGTGAAGCCACTCGGTGCGCGCGTAGTCCCAGAAGCGTTGGTGCGCGTCGCCGCGGAGCGGAACGAGCGCCAGAGCGAACGCCATCGGCCACACGTCGCTCGAGAAGGCCGACTTTCCGTACCACGCGATCACGAGGAACACGGCGGCGACGACGTTTCCCGTCGAGACGAGCCCGCGCACGACCGGATCGTAAGTCCACCGATCGAGCACCTTCACGACACCCGCGCCTCCCGCCGCCGTTGCGCGAACTCGAGGAAGAGCTCCTCCAGCGTCAACCCGCGATCGTCGAGCACGCTGCCCGCGCGCTTCAGCTCCGCGAGGCGCTCCGGATCGACGTCGACGAGCGTGCAGCGCTCGCCCGCATGCCGGCGCACGACGCGGCCGCAGTCGACCACCGTCCCGGTCGGCACGAGCACCTGCCGCGCGCGCTCCTTCAGCTCGTCGAGCGCCGAATGCAGCACGACGCGGCCCTGATGGACGATCACGACCTGTTCCGCGAGCCGTTCGACGTCGTTGAACGCGTGCGACGAGAAGAGCACGGTCGTCTTGCCGCGCTCGAGCAGCGGCAGGAGCCCCTGCACGAGGTCGTGACGCACCGCGACGTCGAGCCCCTGCGCGGGGTCGTCGAGCAGGAGCAGTTCCGGCTGGTGCGCGAGCGTCACGATCAGGTGGAAGCGGCGCTGGTTCCCGCGCGAGAACGCCGTGTAGTGGATGTCGCCGCGCACGCCGAGCAGCTCCTTCAAGCGCTCGACGTAGTCGCGATCGATCCCGCCGTGGAGCGCGTCGACGAGCGCGATCGCCTCGTCGAGCGTCTGCTCGGGGAACGGATAGTCGCGCTCCGTCAGGTACCCGATGCGCTTGCGCTGCGCCGGCGAGAAGCCCCACGGATCCACGCTGAACACGCGCGACCGCCCCGCGTCGGGCCGCGCGAGCCCCGCGACGATCCGCATCGTCGTCGTCTTGCCCGAGCCGTTCAGCCCGAGCAGCCCGACGACCTTCCCCTGCTGCACCGACAGGTCGAGCCCGTCGAGCGCATCGCGCCGACCGAACGCCTTCCGGACCTTCTCGAGCCGAATGATCTCTCCCATGTCACCCCTCGTCCTTCCACAGCTCGCCGACGACGTCCGCGAGCTCCTTGCGAGTCATCCCGAGCGCCCGCGCATCGCGCACGAGCTTCTTCGCGTGCTCCTCGAGCGCGGCCCGCGCCGCCTCACCCGCGCCCTTCGAGCTCTTCCGCGCGACGAACGTCCCCATCCCGCGCCGCACCTCGAGCGTCCCTTCGCGGACGAGCTCGTTGTAGGCCTTTGCGACGGTTTGCAAGTTCACCGCATGCTCGATGGCGAGCTCACGCACGCCCGGGAGCTTGTCGTCAGGCCCGATTCGCCCGCTCGCAACCGCCGAGCGCACCTGCTCGACGATCTGGCGGTAGATGGGCACATGGCTCCCGGTCTCGATGCGCAGCAGCACGATGAGACATGGTGTACCACATCACTGGTACACCGCAAGCCCCCACCCGCCCCCGATCCACGACACTGAAGAGCCACGCACGATGCACACGACGTCGTCGTACCCCCGCCCGACGCTGAGCTACTCCTTTGGGAAGTGTTCGCGCCGCGCGCACATTCTCGCCGTGCCCCGCGCTCGATGCTGAGAGCGAATCGAACCCCGCACAAGCCAGGGCCGGTTCTCCGGCCCTGGCTTGTGCGGGGTCCGTGATGCGGAGCACACGCGTGTGTTCCGTTGCGTCCCTCTCCCCTGGGTCGCCCCATCCGGCAATTGCGTCCCGACCGGAGTCAGTCCACACCGATTGGGTTGCGGACACACGCCCACGCTGAGAGCCCCCTAGAACTCCGCGTTGGCCTGGGCCGGTCCTCCGGCCCAGGCCAACGCGGAGTCCGGAATGCGGAGCATCCGAATGTGTTCCGTTGCGTCCCTTCCCCCTGGATCGCCCCACCCGGCAAACGCGCTCCCGACCGACACCGCGCGCCACCCCACCCTCAAACCAACTCCCCCCTCACCACTCCCACCGCCCGCCCCCCGAGCAACACACGCTCCCCCACCACCGTCGTCTGCACCACCCCGCCGCGACGGCTCGCCTGGAACCCCGCGAGCTTCGGCCGCCCGAGCTTCGCGCTCCAGTACGGCCCGAGCGCGCAGTGCGCCGAGCCCGTCACCGGATCCTCGCGCACGCCCGCGCGCGGCGCGAAGAAGCGCGAGACGAAGTCATAGCTGCCCGAGCCCGACGCCGTGACGATCACGCCGCGCGCTTCGACCTGCTTCAGCGCCTCGAAGTCCGGCGCGACGGAGCGCACGTGCTCGTCGGACTCGAGCTCGACGAGGTAGTCCATCTTGTTGCTCCCGACGAACACGGGCGCCGCGCCGAGCGACTCGAGCAATCCCTTGGGCGCGGCCACGGCGCTGACGACCTTCGCGGGGAAGTCGAGCTCGATCCGGCCCTCGGACCAGCGCGCCTCGAGCCAGCCGCTCTTCGTGTGGAAGCGCGCGACGCGATCGCGCTCGAGCCGTCGGAGCTCCCACAAGACGTGCGCGCTCGCGAGCGTCGCGTGCCCGCACAGCTCCACCTCGACCGTCGGCGTGAACCAGCGCAGGTCGAAGCCGTCCTCGCCACCCGCGCGCGGAACGACGAACGCGGTCTCGGACAGGTTCATCTCCGCGGCGACGTGCTGCATCCACGGCACGTCGCGCGCCGCGTCGAGCAGGCACACGGCCGCGGGGTTGCCGGTGAACGGCTTCTCGGCGAACGCATCGACGATCCAGAGCGGAGTGGGCATGGCGAGCCTCCTTCGGGCCGCGATTGTCCCCCGCCTGCGCGCGGAACGCCACTTCGAGTGTTCAGATGCGCTCGAGCCGCTCGACCGTCCGCTCGTCGTGCACGTCGCCGGTGTTCAGCGTCGTCGCGGGCTCGACGAGCAGCACGTGCGTCTCCTCCAGCGCCACGGGCCGGTGCTCGACGCCGCGCGGCACGATCACGAGCTCGCCGGGGCCGAGCTCGAGCGCGCCGTCGCGGAGCTCCATCCGCAGGCGCCCCTTCACGACGAGGAACAGCTCGTCCTCGCGCGCGTGGTGGTGCCACACGAACTCGCCGCGCAGCTTGACGAGCTTGATCGCGCAGTCGTTCACGTCACCGACGAGCTTGGGACTCCACGCGTCCTGGAACGCGGCGAACTTTCGGGCGAGGTCGATCTTCTCGAGCATGGCGACTCCTGCGCGCGGCCGAGGCGCGGCGCTACCATCATGACTGCATGAAGCTCCTCGCAGCCAGCCCGCTCCTTCTCGCCGTGTTCGCGAGCTGTTCGCGCGACGGGAGCTCGACCGCGCCGCCGATCTCGGGCGCGACGGCGACGCGACCGCCCGACGTCCTCCTCATCTCGATCGACTCGCTGCGCGCCGACCACCTCGGCTGCTACGGCTATCCGAAGCCGACGTCGCCCGTGATCGATCGCCTCGCGAGCGAAGGCGTGCGCTTCGAGACCGCGGTCAGCACGACCTCGTGGACGCTGCCCGCGCACGCGGCGCTCTTCACGGGGCTCTACGATTCGACGCACGGCGTCGTCGACAACGGGCTCGCGCTGCCGGCGAAGGCGCGCACGCTCGCCGAGTCGCTGCACGAGCGCGGCTACCGCACCGCGGGCTTCTACGGCGGGCCGTACCTGCACCCGGTGTTCGGCCTCGGCCAGGGCTTCGACGTCTACGAGAGCTGCATGAGCCTCTCCGTCGGCGAGCCCGGCGCGGGCGTGAAGCGCGTGCTCGATCCGCGCGAGGTCGCCTCGCACACGGATGTCACGGGCCCGCGCACGCTCGACGCGGTGAAGCGCCACCTCGCGACGGCCGCGTCGGACGTGCCGCAGTTCCTCTTCGTGCACCTGTGGGACGTCCACTACGACTACCAGCCGCCGGAGAGCTACTGGCGCCGCTTCGATCCCGACTACACGGGCACGCTCGACGCGCGCAACGTCGCGACGAACCCCGCCATCCACGAGCGCATGCCCGCGCGCGACCTGCAGCACCTGATCGCGCTCTACGACGGCGAGATCGCGTTCACCGACGAGATCGTCGGGCGCATCCTCGACGCGTGGAAGGAGCGACGCGACCTCGACCGCACGCTCGTCGTGATCACGGCCGACCACGGCGAGGAGTTCTTCGAGCACCGGGGCAAGGGCCACCAGCACACGCTCTTCGACGAAGTGCTGCGCGTGCCGCTCGTCGTGCGCTGGCCCGCCGGCATCGCAGGAACGCGCGTCGTGAAGGACCCCGTGCGCCTGATCGACGTCTTCCCGACGCTCGCCGCCGCGACCGGCGCGAGCACGGGCTCCGCCGTCCAGGGCCGCGACCTCGGACCGCTCCTCGCGGGAAAGACGCTGCCGCCGCAATCGGCCTTGTGCGAGCTGCTCGTCGACGGCGGCGACGTGCGCGCGCTGCGCACGGACGCGCTCAAGGTCCTCCGGTTCCAAGGCGGCCGCGAGACCTTCGCCCTCGACCTCGCGAACGATCCGAAGGAAACGCGCCCGCTCCCGCCCAACTCACCCGCGCTCGAACGCGGCGCGGCGGAGCTCGTGCGCGAGCTCGAGGCCGCACGCCGCCTCGCCGACGAACGCAAGGCGCCGCCGAAGCGCATCACGGTCGAGCGCGCGCTCCAAGACTCCCTCCGCGGCTTCGGCTACCTCGGCGGAGCCGACGAGGACGAGCCCGCGAAACCGCGCTGAGTGCCTGTGAAGAACTCAGAGACGCCCGGCAGGGTTGTCCGGACGCGCCCCGGCGGCGTTGCGATTCCTCCGAGGATTGCAGGTGAATACGCGTCGTCATCGCGCCTTGCCGGAACGCCTCTGGACAACCCGGCCGGGCATCCCTGCTTTCTTCACGGGCGCTGAGGTTCCCGTCGACCCTGCGACGCGACTCCTGCGCTCGCCGCGACGCACGGAGCCGCAGCTCGTCGTAGTCGTCCCTCCCCGTTCGGCGCGTATCATCCCGGGATGCACACGCTCGACGTCCTCGTGATCGGAGCCGGCGTCTCCGGTCTCGCCTGCGCATTCGATCTCTCGCGCGCCGGCCGGTCCGTCGTGACGCTCGAGCGCGCGCAGCAGGCGGGCGGCGTCGTCGGCACGCTCGAGATCGACGGTTTCCGCTTCGAGACCGGTCCGAACACCGTCCAGGCCTCCTCCGAGGCCTTCCGTACGCTCGCGGCCGACCTCGGCATCGCCGACCGGCTCGTCGTGTCGAGCGGCGCGTCCTCCGCGCGCTACCTCTTCCTCGAGGGCCGCCTCGTCGCGCTGCCGTCGTCGATCCCCGGCTTCCTCACGACGCCGGTCCTGTCGTTCGGCGGCAAGCTGCGCGTCGCGACCGAGCTTCTCCGCCGATTCAAGCAGCCCGCCGGCGGCGTCGAGCCCACCCTCCGCGCGTTCTTCACCGAGCGCCTCGGCCCCGAAGCCGCCACCCGGCTCGCCGGCGCGTTCGTGCGCGGCGTCTACGCGGCGGAGCTCGACGAGCTCGGCGCCGAGAGCGCGTTCCCCCGCATGTGGCGCGCGTGCACGGAGCACGGAGGCCTGATCAAGGGCGTCTTCGCCGCGCAGAAGAAGAAGAAGCCCGTGCTCCCCGGCCCGCAGTGCAAGTCGAGCGCGCTGCTCTCCTTCCCGAACGGTCTGCGCGAGCTCGTCGACGCGCTCGCGAGCGCTTCGGGCACGAACCTGATGCTCGGCGAGGAGGTGCGCACGCTCGCGCGCGACGGCGAGAGCTGGGTCGCGACGACGGCGGGCGGGCTCTCGCTGCGCGCGCGCGACGTCGTCCTCGCGTGCCCGGCGCCCGCCGCGGCGGCGCTGCTCGACACCGCTGGCCTCCCGCGGCCGTGCATCACGCCGCTCGAGCGCATCACCCACGCCGACGTCACGCTCGTCCACCTCGGCTTCCGCGCGGTCGACGTCCCGGGCTTTCCCGGCGGCTTCGGCTACCTCGTCCCGCCCGATCAGGTCGGTCCGGAAGCCCCGCGCGTGCTCGGGACGATCTTCGCGTCGAGCCTGTTCGAGGGGCGCGCGCCGACAGGCGGCCTCGGGGTCACGAGCTTCTACCGCAGCTCGACGGCGACCTGGCCGGACGCCGAGATCGCGCGCGAGGCCGCGACCGACCTCGCGCGCGCGCTGCGCCTCTCGAGCGTGCCCACGCCGGTCGTTTCGCGCGTCCTGCGCTGGAAGAACGTGATCCCGCGCTACGCTCCGGGCCACATGCTCCGCATGGCCACCCTCGAATCCGAACTGGTTCGCATGGCGCCGGGTCTTCACCTGGCCGGAAGCTACGCAGGTGGGGTTTCGGTCGAGCAGGTGATCGCCCGCGGACGCGCGGTCGCCCATCGTCTACGCAACGGAGCCCACTCCCCGTGAACGCCCTCCTCCAGGTCCTGACGGTCGTCCTGCCGCCGGCCTACCTCCTCGCCACGCTGCTGCACGGCATCGCGTTCCGGGAGCCCCAGAACCGGGTCGCCGAGCGCCTGCGCCAGGTCGCGACGGCGACGACCTTGATCCTGCACCTCGCGTGGTTCGGGGTCCTGAACGAGCGCTTCCAGGCCTTCCCGATCGTCGACACCGCGACGAGCGCATCCGCCGTCGTCCTCACGACGCTGCTGCTGCAGACGGCCCTCGCCCGTTGGATGAAGAACCCCGGGAGCGGCGGTGTCGTGCTGGCGCTCCTGTTCGTCGGGCAGCTCTTCGCGTCGTCGATCGCGGACCTGCGCGCCCTCCCGCGCGAGAGCGGGACGACCGTCTTCGGCATCGTCCACGTGCTCACCAGCGTGCTCGCCGTGTCCGCGCTCGTCGTCTCGGGCGTGCACGGCGTGCTGTACCTGACGCTCCTGCGCCAGATGCGCCTGCGCCACTTCGGCGCGCTGTTCGCGGGGCTGCCCGACCTGTCCGTGCTCGCGCGGTTGACGCGCGCGTCGGCGCTCGCGGGCTTCCTGGGACTCACGATCGGCATCAACGTCGGCATCTGGCTCGCGCACCGCGACCACCAGGCGGGCTTCGCGTACCGCGACGCCGAGGTCGTCTTGTCGATCGGCATCTGGCTGCACTTCGGGGCGATCGCGTTCTCGCGCTGGATCCGTGGCTTCAACGCGCGGCGCGCCTCGATCGCCGCGACGGCGGGCCTCGTCGTCGTCCTCCTGTCGCTCGCGCTGCTCCTCGTGCCCGGCACGACCTTCCACTCCCACCTCTGATCGTCACCACGTCATGGCGAGCTTCGATCCTGCCCGTCGCGCCCCCGCGACCGCCGAACGCGCCCCGCGCGCGACGCTCGCTTTCCAACGCTGAGCGAACCCCGTGGACCCGCGCTTCTCCCTCACGCTCGTCGGCTTGTCGCACCGCACCGCCTCGGTCGCGGTGCGCGAGCAGTACGTCGTGAGCCAAGGCGACGTGCCCGGCTGCCTGCGCGCCCTCAAGGCGACGGAGGGCGTGTGCGAGGCGTTCGTGCTGTCGACGTGCAATCGCACCGAGGTGCTCGTCATCGGCGAGCGCGGGCGCGACCTCTCGAGCCCCGTGCGCACGCAGGTCTTCCGCAACCTCGGCGCCGAACACCTCTACGCGTACGAAGACGTCCAGGCGTTGATCCACTTCTACCGCGTCGCGTCGGGCCTCGACTCGCTCGTGCTCGGCGAGAGCGAGATCCTCGGGCAGATCAAGCGCGGCATGGAGCTCGCGCAGGCGGAGAAGACGCTCGGCTCGACGCTCCAGGCGCTCCTGCAGCAGGCGCTGCACACCGGCAAGCGCGTGCGCACCGAGACGCCGGTCGGGCAGGGCACGCTCTCCGTCGCGCGCGTCGGCGTCGACGTCGCGGCGCGCGTGTTCGGCCCCTTCAACTCCGTCTCGACGCTGATCGTCGGCGCGGGCGAGACGGGCATCCTGGTTGCGCGCCACATGAAGGGCGCGGGCGCGAAGGAGCTCTCGTTCGCGAACCGCACGCTCGCGCGCGCCGAGAACGCGGCGCACGAGTTCGGCGGCAAGGCGTGGCCGCTCGACCTGCTCTCCGAGGCGACGCGCGGCGCGGACCTCGTCGTCGCCTGCGTCGAGGCGAGCGAGTTCGCCGTGACGCCGGCCCACTTCGACGCGAAGTCGCTCAAGCGCCGCGACCGTCCGATGCTCGTGGTCGACCTCTCGATCCCGCGCGCGGTCGACCCCGCGGTGACGCAGCTCCCGAACGTGCTCCTGTACGACATGGACGACCTCGGCAAGGTCGTGCGCGAGAACAAGCAGGGCCGCGACCTCGCCGTCGAGGGCACCGCGGAGATCCTCGTCAGCGAGCTGCACAAGTACCTCGCAGGGCGCGCCTACGCCGCGTTCGGACCCGCGATCGCGACCTTGCGCCAGCGCTTCGAGACCGTGCGCGACGAGGTCCTCGATTCGATCGCGGGCGCGAAGAGCGACCCGAAGGACGTCCAGCTCGCGCACGAGCTCACGAAGCGCCTGATGGACGTCGCGATGGCCCAGATGAAGGAAGGTGCTCGCTCGACGCGCTCCGAGGAGGCCCTCGATCGCGAGTACCAGCGGTTCCTCGACCACCTTGGATGAAGCCCACGAGCGAACGGATCCCCCCACGCATGTCCACCGCGCCCAAGACGAAGCTCCTCCTCGCAACCCGCGGCAGTCCGCTCGCGCTCTGGCAGGCCGAGACGACGAAGCACCTGCTCGCGCACGCGCGGCCCGACATCGAGGTCGAGCTCGTCGTCGTGCAGTCGAGCGGCGACAAGGATCAGAAGACGGATCTGTCGCGCCTCGGGCGCACGGGCGTCTTCACGGCGGAGATCGACGAAGCGATCCTCTCGGGCCGTGCGCACGCCGGCGTGCACAGCCTGAAGGACATGACGACGAGCCTGCCGGACGGCCTCGTGCTCGCGGGCGTGCTCCAGCGCGGCGCGATCGAGGACGCGCTCGTCGCGCGCGACGGCGGGACGCTCGACCGCTTGCCGAAGGGCGCGCGCGTCGCGACCGGCTCCGTGCGGCGCGTCGCGATGCTGAAGCGCGCGCGGCCGGACCTCGAGATCGTCGGCATCCGCGGCAACGTCGACACGCGGCTCAACAAGCTCGCGAGCGGCCAGGCGGAGGCGTTGCTCATGGCGTGCGCGGGGCTCGAACGCCTCGGCTACGCGAAGCACATCAGCGAGCGCCTCGGCGCGCCGCGCTTCCTCCCCGCCGTCGGCCAGGGCATCGTCGGCTTGACGTGCCGCCCCGACGACGCGGCGACGCTGCGCGCGCTGCAAGGCATCACGGACCGCGAGGCGTGGGCCGAGGCGCACGCCGAGCGCGCGCTGCTCGCGCAGCTCCACGGCGGCTGCAACGCGCCCGTCGGCGCGCTCGCGCGCGCGAAGGAGAACGCGCTGTCGCTGACGGCATGCGTGCTGTCGCTCGACGGCACCGAAGTGATCGAGGACCGCATCACGGGCGAGACGAGCCAGGCCGCCGAGCTCGGCGCCGCGCTCGCGCAGCGCCTGAACGCGCGCGGTGCGAAGCGGCTCGTCGAGGCCGCGCGCGCGGGACGATGAACTCGGCGCCCGGGCTGCGGGCGCTCGGCGCGTCCGCCGTCGCTGCGAGCCGGCCGTTCGCGGCGACGAGCCCGCTCCCGCCGCGGCGCCGGACCTCCACACTCTTCCCATGAAGCGCATCCTGATCACCGGGCCCGTCGAGACGCTCGACGACTACGCCGCGGCCGCGCGCGGCGCGGGCTGGACAGCGATCGAGTGCCCGCTGATCACGATCGAGCCGCTCGCGCCCGCGTTCGAGCGCGCGGAGCTCGAGCGCGCCGACGTCGCGCTCGTGACGAGCTCGCACGCGCTCCCCGCGCTCGTGCGCGCGTTCGAGGCGTCACCGACCTTGCGCGCGCGGCCGCTCCACCTCGTCGGCGCGCGCACCGCCGCGCGCGCGCGGGAGCTCGGGCTCGCTCCGCGGCTCGTCGCGACGGACGCGCACGAGCTCGCGCGCCTCGTCCTCGCGCTCGAACCGCGGCCGGCGCGCGCGTTCTGGCCGCGCGGCAACCTGTCCGACGAGCTCGCGCGCGCCTTGCGCGCCGCGGGCGTCGACGTGCTCGACCCGATCGTCTACGCGACGCGTGAGGCCGCCGCTAGCACCCCCGCGCCCGCCGCCGACGCCGTCTTCTTCGCGAGCCCGTCCGCCGTGCGCTCCTGGCGCGCGCTCGACGGCGCGCGAGCGCATCCCGCGCGCACCGCGATCGCGATCGGCGCGACGACGCTCGAGGCGCTCCACGCCGAGACAGGCGCGTGCTTCCGCGATATCCTCTCCCTCCCTCGCGCTTCGAGCCGCGAGCTCGCGCTCCTGCTCGCGCACCTCGATCTCACGCCATGAATTACTCGCCTCCGCCCGGCATGGGCCCCGCGTTCGGACCCGGTCACACGCACGGCCCTGGTGAGGAGCTCCCGCCGCTGCCGCCGGAGTACCTCGTCAAGCGTCCGCGCCGTCTGCGCTCGCACCCGCAGCTGCGCCGCCTCGTGCGCGAGACGCACCTCACGCGCGACGACCTGCTCCTGCCGCTCTTCGTCGTCGAGGGCACGAACGTGCGCGACGAGGTCAAGTCGATGCCCGGCGTGTACCGCGAGTCGCTCGACAAGCTCGGCGAGACCGTGAAGAAGGTCGAGCAGCTCGGCATCCCCGGCGTGATGCTCTTCGGCATCCCCGCGACGAAGGACCCCGAAGGCCGCAGCGCGTGGTCCCCCGAGGGCATCGTGCAGCGCGCGCTCGAGCAGGTCGAGCGCAGCGCACCGAGCCTCTTGCGCGTCGCGGACCTGTGCTTCTGCGAGTACACCGACCACGGCCACTGCGGCGTGCTCACGGACGCGGGCGACGTCGACAACGACGCGACGCTCGAGAACCTCGAGCTGCAAGCGCTCGCGCTCGCCGACGCGGGCGCGCAGGTCGTGGCGCCGAGCGGGATGATGGACGGGATGATCGGCTCGATCCGCACCGCGCTCGACGAGGCGGGCTACTTCGATGTGTCTATCCTCTCCTACGCGGTGAAGTACGCGAGCGGCTTCTACGGCCCGTTCCGCGACGCAGCGGACTCCGCACCGGCGTTCGGCGACCGCTCGACGTACCAGATGGATCCGGCGAACGCGATCGAGGCCATGCGCGAGCTCGAGCTCGACCTCGAGCAGGGCGCCGACATGGTCATGGTGAAGCCCGCCATGCCCTACCTCGACATCCTGCGCGCCGTGAAAGACCGCGCGAAGGTGCCCGTGTGCGCGTACCAGGTGTCCGGCGAGTACGCGATGATCAAGGCCGCGGGCTCGAAGGGCTGGATCGACGAACAACGCGTGATGCTCGAATCGCTGCTCTCGATCAAGCGCGCGGGCGCCGACTTCATGCTGACGTACTTCGCGCGCGAGGTGGCGAAGCTCGTGCCCTGACACGCGCTGACCTCGCCGAACAGGACCGCGCCGAGCCCATGCTCGGCGCGGTCGTTTCAGGGTCGTGGACGCGGGCTCGAGAGCTCCGCACGGGCGAAGCCTGCGAGCCCTCGAGGTTCTGGAACGCGCGCCTCCGTCACGGCCGCGCATGCCAAGACGAGGCGCTCCTCCCGCCGCGGTCCAGGCCTACGCGCAAGTCACAGGACGGCGACGCGCCCCGAGGCCTGCGGGCAATTCACGCAACGACGATGCATCGTTGGCTCCGCGTCGATCACCAAACGACAATGCGCCCGTTCGTCACGTTGAACGTCTCCGGCGGACAGAACGCCGCCGCGGCGTTGCGGTAGTAGGTCTGGTAGTAGCGCGTCACGCCGCTCCCGACCGTCACGCCGCCGCGTTGGGACAGCGTGACCGTATCCGTCGAGTCGGGGAACTGGCTGGCTCCGCCGACGTTCACGCGCGTTCGCAGCCGCACGAGCGTGCCTCCCGCGCAGCGCACGCCGTCCCCGAACACCGTGTCCGTTTGCGCGTCGCCCTGGAGGTAGATGCACGCGACCGTCGCGGGCATGTCCGAACCGAAGAGCGTCACGTCGTCGAGCGCGGCGTAGCCCGTCGACGTGAGCAACGCTCCGCCGCTCTGCACGCTGTTCCCGCAGCCGTGCCCCGCGGCCCCCTGGTTTCCGCACGGACACAGGGTCGTCACGGACGGATCCGCTCCGTCACCAGCGCAGAACGGAACGGTCGGGAAGACACCCACGCGGATGTTGTCGACGTCGAGGATCCAGTTCGTGAACGTGCACGGGCTCGAGGGGACCGAATCGAGTCGGAACGAGACTTTGTCGACGTCTTGGACCACCTGGTTCCAAGCGGCGTTGGGGTTCGAGCTGCACGGCCCGGACACCGTCCAACCCGGCGGGAGCGTCGCGCTCGCGATCGGGACGCTGAAGTCGTACGAGTACCATCCGGCCGCGGCCGGTCCGGGCGAGGCGTGCACGTACGTGACCGTGCAGTCGTCGGCCGAGTTCGCCGGTGTCCCCGGATCGGACGTCAGCATGACCTGGAAGGTCCCGCCGTAGCGCCCCGCGCGCACGTTCACGTCGACGCCGACCGTCGTGATGCCGCGCGCGCGGAAGTTCCCGCCGAGCTGCGACGGCCACTGCGACGGCGCGATGTCGACCTGATCGCAGGTCGCGGGACCACTCGTCAGGTCGTCGAGCTCGAGCATCGCGCCCGGATTGCCGCCCGTGGCGCGAAGGTAGGTGTAGACGTCGAACCAGATCGCGTAGAGGCCCTCGTTGTGCCCGTTGTCGAAGCTCTCGGCGTATTGCGCGTGCGCAAGACCGACCGGAGCGAGGAGCACGGGAAGGACGAACAGTCGACGAAGGAAGCGCATGATCACCACCGGGGGGAGTGCGTGGAGCGGGACGGATCACCTGGATGCTACCCAGCGATGGCGCTCCTCGGGCGGTCTTGCCGGAGATCCTCCGGATGGAGAGCTCACGACACGCAAGGGAGCTGGCAGATCGTGAGCGGAGGACGGAAACTCGCCGACGCGCGGCTCCATTGCCGCCCCGGGTTCACGCCTCTACCGAGCCTCGTTCCGCAATGACCCGCCGGCGGCGCTCCTCGTCCGGGCGCGATCCGGTGCGTGGATCGGGCCTTCTGCGTTCCTTGGACGGCCCTCTGGAGCGCCCGTTCGCGGCGCGCACACGAAACGCATGGCGTGCCGTGAAGGCACGGCTGCACGCTACGCTGATTCCAGGTGGACGCTGGGTCTTGGGCCGTAGCGTCCTCCGCCCGCCGATCGGCTTAGCTCGGTGTCCGCTCCGAAGCACCGCAGGAGGTCTTCCCATGTCGACTCCGAACGCGTCCGCGCCGCTCCTCCCCCGCCACCTCCTCTGCGGTCTCGACGTCGAAGGCCGCGCGCACCCCGCCGTGCAGGCCGCGGTGTGGCTCGCCGAAACGCTCGGCGCCGAGGTCGAGTTCACGCATGCGTTCCCGCCGCGCCCGCTCTTGTGGGGCAAGAAGGACGACATGCCCGAGTGGGTCGCCGGCACCGAGGCCGCGGGGCGCGTGTTGCGCGAGTCGCTGCGCGAAGCGCTGCGCCAGGCGCCGACGGAGCTCGGTCTGCGCACGAACGCCGACGCGCTCCGCTTCCACGTCGCGTCGGGACATCCGGCGCACGTGCTGCTCGATCACGCGCGCACGTCGCACGCCGACCTGATCGTGCTCGGCCCGCACCAGAAGCACGGCCGCCTCGACTTCGGCGGAACGGCGCGCGGCGTGCTCGCGCACGCGGCCCACGGCGTGTGGGTCCAACCCGCGCGTCCGAAGCTCGTGAAGCGCATCCTCGTGCCCGTCGACCTCTCCGAGACGAGCCTCGCTGCCCTGCGCCTCGCGCGCGACCTCGCGCAGCGCTTCGGCGCCAAGCTGACGGCGATGCAGGCCTTCCTGCCGCCAACGTTGGGCGCGATGTTCCCGTCCACCGAAGCGGTCGGCCCGGGCTACGTCGTCGAACACCTCCTGCGCGCCGAGCGCGACCAGTTCGAGGCCGCGATGAGCGCCTTCGACTGGCGCGGCGTCGCACACGCGACGCGCTTCGAGCAAGGCGAACCGGCGGAGGTCGTCCTCGAGCTCCAGAAGGAGCACGACCTGATCGTGCTCGGCACGCACGGCCGCACGGGCCTCTCCGCCGCGCTGCTCGGCAGCGTCGCGCAAGCGGTGCTGCGCTCGTCGACGACGCCGGTGCTGGCGTTGAGGCAGGCGAAGGGGACGTTCCTGATCTGACGAATACGGTGCCAGAGCACTGTTTCACCAGATCCGCCGGGGGTCCTCCCGCGCGCTGAGTCTGGTGAGACATTGCTCTGGCACCGTATTCCCGGGTGCACTGGCGCAGCAATCCAAGGCTCCGACGCCGGAGTACGGTGCCAAAGCACCCTCACACCAGATCCGCAGGGGTCCTCCCGCGCGCTGGCTCTGGTGAGTGAGGTGCTCGGGCACCGTATCTCGGGAGCGCGCCGCGTCCGGACCTCGGGAGCGTCGTGGGGCCGCGTTGCCTCCCCACGCGCGCTCCGTAGACTCCCCGCCCCATGAACCCCGTCCTCGTCGGTGTCGCCATCTACGTCGCGGCGCAGTTCGCGCTCGGGATGTGGGTCAGCCGCAAGATCGCGACGGAGGACGACTACTTCGTCGCGGGTCGCCGCCTCGGCATGGGGCTCTCGACGTTCTCGATTTTCGCGACGTGGTTCGGCGCGGAGACGTGCGTCGGCGCGGCGGGAGCGATCTACGCGGACGGCCTCTCGCGCACGTCCGTCGAGCCGTTCGCGTACGGCGTCTGCCTCCTGATCATGGGCGTCGTCTTCGCCGCGCCCTTCTGGCGCGCGAAAGTGACCACGATCGCGGACCTGTTCCGAAATCGCTTCTCGCCGAGCGTCGAGCGCTTCGCCGCGCTGCTCCTCATCCCCACGTCGGTCCTGTGGGCCGCCGCGCAGATCCACGCGTTCGGCGAAGTGCTGTCCGAAGCGAGCCAGCTCGCGCCCGTGATCGGCATCACGATCGCCGCCGCGATCGTCGTCGCCTACACGACCGCCGGCGGGATGATGTCCGACGTCGTGACCGACCTCGTGCAGGCGATCGCGCTCACGGCCGGGCTCGTCGTGCTGCTCGTCGTCGTCGTGGGCGAGCTCGGCGGCGTCGACGCGACGGTGCAAGCGCTGTCCCAAGCGCGCATCGACGTCCTCGCGCGCGAAGGCCCGGGCGTCCTCGACACGATCGAGGCCTGGGCGCTCCCCATCTGCGGCTCCGTCGTCGCGCAGGAGGCGATCTCGCGCGCCATCTCGTCGCGGACCGAGGTCATCGCGAAGCGCTCCGTGCTCGTCGGCGGCTCGCTCTACGTCGCGATCGGCACGATTCCGGTGCTGCTCGGTTTGCTCGGCGCGCGGCTCGTGCCGAACCTCGAGTCGCCCGAGCGCATCCTGCCCGTCCTGGCGCAGCAGCACCTGAACACGCTCGGGTACGTGCTTTTCGCGGGAGCGATCATCTCGGCGATCCTGTCGACCGTCGACAGCACGCTGCTCGTCGCGTCGTCGCTGCTCTCGCGCAACTTGATCCTGTCGCGGCATGGCGACTTCTCGCAGAACCGGCGCGTGCTCACGGCGCGGCTTTGCGTCGCGGGCTTCGGCGTCGTCGCGTGGCTTCTCGCGCTGCAATCGGAGGGCGTGCTCGACACGGTGGAGCAAGCGTCGGGCTTCGGGAGTGCGGGGATCCTCGTGATCGTCGCGTTCGGGCTGTTCACGCGCTTCGGCGGAGCGCGCGCGGCGCTCGCCTCGCTCGCGGCGGGGATCGTCGTGTGGATCGCCGGTCGGTACGTCGTCGACGGCTGGCCGTGGCCGTATCTGTGCTCGCTCGGCGCGGCGCTGGGCGCGTATGTACTGGTCGGCGCGGCGGAGCGCGCTCGAGCCCGGTGAGCTTGACGACTGCGTTGCCAGGGCGGTTTGTCACCGCACGCGCAGGCCTCAACTCGCGCGCTCGACGAATACGGTGCCAGTGCATTTCTTCACCAGATCCGCAGACCTCATCCCGCGCGGTCGATCTGGTGAAGAGGTGCTCTGGCACGGAATTCCGGGCACCGTATTCCGGGTGGTGGACCCTTGGTGTCGGTCGGGACGCAATTGCCAGATGGGGCGACACGGGGGAAGGGGAGCAACGGAGCACATTCGGATGCTTCGCATTCCGGACTCCGCGTTGGCTCGGGCCGGAGGACTAGCCGCGAGCCAACGCGGAGTTCTAGGGGCTCTCAGCGACGAGCGTGGGGCGGGGCGATGAGGTCGCGCTGCGGCGCTTGCTTCCGAACGGAGGAACTCAGTGCACGACCGGCGGCGGCGCGTCGGGCGCGCGCTCGGGCACGCCTTGCTTTTGGTAGCGGCGCGCCTTCCACGCGAAGCGTGCGAGGAGTAGCAGTGCTGCCGCGCTCAACCCCGCGACGAGGCCCTTCCACAGTCCGACTGGGCCCTGTTCGAGGTGCTTCCCGAGCCACCACCCGCAGCCGAAGCCGACGCCCCAGTACGACAGCGTCGTGATCCATGCGGGGACGAGCGTGTCCTCGAGTCCGCGCAGCGCTCCGTTGAACAGCGCTTGCACGCCGTCGGAGAGTTGGAACACCGCCGCGAGCCCGAGCAGCGTCGTCGCGAGCGCGAGCACGGCTGCGTCCTGCGTGTAGAAGCCCGCGATGACGCCGGGCAGGAGGAAGAGCACCGTCGCCGCGACGACTTGCGTGCCGATCACGAGCGCGAACCCCGCCGCTCCCGCCCATGCGATGCCGTCCGCGTCTCGCCGACCGACCGCGTTGCCGACGCGCACCGTCGTCGCCATGCCGAGGCCGAGCGGGATCATGAACGTGAACGACGCGACGTTGAGCGCGATCGCGTGCGCGCTCGCCGCGACCGGGCCGAACGAACCCGACATCCACGCGGTCACGACGAACAAGCTCCCTTCCATGAAGATCGACACGCCCATCGGCACGCCGACCTTCAGGAGCCGCACGATCGCCGCGAACTGCGGCGCTTCGAAGCACTCGTACAGGCGCGCGGTCGCGTAGCGGCGGTCGCGCGCGAGCAGCACGAGGTACGCGATCGCCTCCGTCCACAGCACCGCCGCGTGCGCGTAGCCCGCGCCCGCCGCGCCGAACTTCGGCACGCCGAACTTCCCGTACATCAGGATCCACGCGAGCGGCACGAGCACGACGAGCCCGAGCGCGCTCACGTACATGGTCGGCCGCGTCAGCGAGAGCCCTTCGCTCGTCGACTTCGCCGTGAAGAACAAGGCGAGCGCCGGCGCGCCCCACGAGATCGCCGAGAGGAACGCGCTCGCGCCGGGACGGATCTCGGGCGCGACGCCGGAAAGATCGAGCAGAGGCTCCGCGAAGCGCAACCCGACGAACAGCAGCACGCCGAGCCCGAGCGCGATCCACAGCGTCTGGCGGAACACGTGCCCGACCTCGCCCCGCCGCCCCGCGCCGTCGAGCTGCGCCACGGCCGGCGTGACGGCCATGAGCACGCCGATCACGACGAGCAACGCGACGATCCACGCGTTGTAGCCCATCGAAACCGCCGCGAGCACGTCCGTGCCGAGCTGCCCCGACAGGATCGTGTCCGCGACGTTCATCGAGATCAGCAGCAGCTGCCCCGCCATCAACGGCAGCGCGAGCACGAACGTACGCCCGCACTCCGCGCGCAACCGCGCGAACCGTTCCGACGAGCTCATGACGCGCGCGCTCCAGCGACGACGAAGGAGCCCGCGGTGCGCCACCGATCACGAGCCGCGGCCAACCGTGCGCACGACTCCGCTGCTCGCGAGCGCCACGGCCCACGCTGCGCGAGCGCCGAATCGAACTTCGCGCTCCACGGCCCACGCCGCGTGAGCGCCGAATCGAACTTCGCGCGCCGCGGACCACGCTGCGTGACCGCCGAATCGAACTCTGCGCGCCACGGACCACGCTGCACGGCCGCCGAATCGAACTCCGTGCGCCACGGCCCACGCTGCGCGAGCGCCGAATCGAACTCCGCGCGCCGCGGACCACGCTGCACGGCCGCCGACTCCCCGCTCGACCGCCGCACGTGGCTCCACGCCCACGACGACGCCGCACCGCGCGGGGGCGTGAAAGGGGCGGGCACGGACTCGTGGACGCGGCTCATGTCGGGGGTCGGGCTCGCGAGCGCGACCTCCGCAGAGGAGCGCAGGAGACCGCGAGGGGGCGGGAACCTATCATCCACGCATCGAAACCACGCCGACGCGGCCGGAAAACCGCCTCCGCGCTCCCTCGGCTCGACCCGCACCTCACCATGAAGCTCGACCGCTCCCGCAGCATCTTCGAACAGGCCCAGAAGCTCATCCCCGGCGGCGTGAACAGCCCCGTGCGCGCGTACAAAGGCGTCGGCGGCACGCCGGTGCACGTCGCGAGCGGCAAGGGAGCCCTCGTGCGCGACGTCGACGGCAACGAGTACTTCGACTACGTGATGAGCTACGGCCCGCTCATCCTCGGCCATGCGCACCCCGCGATCGTCGAGGCGATCATGCGCGCGGCGCAGCTCGGCACCGCGTACGGCGCGCCGACGGAGGGCGAGCTCATCCTCGCGAAGCGCATCGTCGAGCGCATGCCCGCCGTCGAGATGGTGCGCCTCGTGAACAGCGGCACGGAGGCGACGATGAGCGCGTTGCGCCTGGCGCGCGCGGCAACGGGTCGCGACGTCGTGCTCAAGTTCAACGGGTGCTACCACGGGCACGGCGACAGCTTCCTCGTCAAGGCGGGTTCGGGCGCGCTCACGCACGGCGCGCCGGATTCGCCGGGCGTGCCGAAGGGCCTCGCCGAGCTGACCGTCGTCGCGGAGTACAACGACCTCGAGAACACGCGCGCCGTCTTCGAGAAGAACTCGGGGCGCATCGCGTGCGCGATCGTCGAGCCCGTCGCGGGCAACATCGGGTGCGTGCTGCCGGCGAAGGGCTTCCTCGAGGGCCTGCGCGAGCTCTGCACGAAGCACGGCGCGCTGCTCATCTTCGACGAAGTGATGACCGGCTTCCGCGTCGCGCGCGGCGGGTACATGGAGCTCACGAGCGTGAAGCCCGACCTCGTGACGCTCGGCAAGGTGATCGGCGGCGGCCTGCCGATCGGCGCGTATGGCGGACGGCGCGACGTGATGCAGCGCGTGTCGCCCGCGGGCGACGTCTATCAAGCGGGCACGCTGTCGGGCTGCCCCGTCGCGGTCGCGGCGGGCCTCGCGCAGCTGATGCAGTGCGACATGCCAGGCTTCTACGCGAACCTGGAAGCGCGCGCGGCGCAACTGCAAGAAGGCCTGGAACACGCGGCGAAGAAGCACGGTCAACCGCTGTGGGTCGGCCGCCAGGGCGCGATGCTGTGCCCCTACTTCAGCGCCGAACCGCTGACGAGCTTCGGCCAGGTGCTGACGATGGACCGCGCGCGCTGGGCGAAGTGGTTCCACGCGCTGCTCGAACGCGGCGTGATCGTGCCGCCGAGTCCGTTCGAAGCGTGGTTCGTGTCGAGCGCGCACACGAGCGAGGTGATCGAGCGGACGGTGATCGCAGCGGAGGGCGCGTTCGCGGCGATTCGGTGACGGCGGTGCCCGGACACCTTCGCACCTGATCGCCTCGCCAGCTCACGGGCTCCTCCACGAGCGCGTCAACGCCGCTGCCCCTCGCCGAGAGCGATCCCGGATCGATCCCGCGCGATGATCGTGGCCTCGTCGACCGAATCGCTCTGCCAGCGCGGCTCGCGAGCCGGTCAGAACGTGCTCCGGCACCGTACCCCGACCGCCTTCGGCGCGATCTGGTGAAGAAGTGCTCTGGCACCGTATTCTCGCGGTGCTGACAGGCGCCACATGGAGCGCGTATCGAGCGCGGAATGAGCACTCCCAAGCTGTACAAGGCCGTGTCTTCGGAAGGGTGCACGTTCTGTGCTCCAGCCTCTGGGCGGCACAAGGATGCCGAGCTGGCCATCTTCGACAGGCTTGACGGGAACGGCAGCGGCAAGCTCCCCGAGATCGAGATCGTTCGTTTCGACAACGGCTCGGTGCTCCGAGACTGCGACATGCCCGACTTCCACAGCAGCCTGCTGGTCATGAACGCTCGCGCGCTTCGTGTCTTGTCCGAGACTTTGGCGCCCTGTGGGGTCGTTGGTGAATTGCCGTGTCGCGACGGGCAGTACTACGTCTTTGCCTGCAACGTGATGGCCGACGCTGTCGATCTGACCATGTCGGACTGCCTGCGCCTCGACACCGGCAGAGCCTACATGATCATCAAGCACGTGTTTGTCCCCCAGCGCATTCCGAGTGCTGACGTGTTTCAGCTCCAGGTATTCGGGAAGAGCGGACCTCTGTATTTCAGTGACAACATCGTGTCCTTGATCAAGCAGGCGAAGCTCACCGGGCTCGAGTTCCAAAGGCTGTGAAGGAGCACCGCGCCGGAGCGCGGTGCCGGAACACGGTGCCAGAGCACATTGTCGCCAGATAGCAGCGCTTTCGCAGAGCCTGCGCCGCGAACGCGGATGGAGGCTCCTGCTGGCGACGGTCGCTCCCGCGTCGACCTCGCGCGGGAACGGAAGATGGCCGACTCGCGTCGCTCGCCCGGCCACGCACGCGGTGCGTTGAAGACCAGCTCCGCCACCGTACTCCAGCCGCCGTTCGGTGCGATCCGGTGAAGAACGGCTCTGGCACCGTGTCCTTCCGCGCGCCGCGGGTCGTTCTTCATGTCGACGCCGCGCGAGCTGGACGCGCTCCACGCACGCGTTCTTCGCCTTCCTCGCAGGCTCTTCACGTGCACCGCGCCCTCGTCTCGCCTACGCTGCACGCTGGAGCCCCACGATGACCAACACGCGCAACGAACCCCACGCCGCCACCTCGACCACCACCCCCGCGACCGTCCGCGCCTTCGCCGCGAGCTCGCCGACCTCCGGCCTCGCCGCGACGACGATCCGCCGCCGCGCGCCGCTCCCGAACGACGTCCAGATCGACATCCTGTACTGCGGCATCTGCCACTCGGACCTGCACCAGGCCCGCAACGAGTGGGTCAACGCGATGCCGACGACCTACCCGTGCGTGCCCGGCCACGAGATCGTCGGCCGCGTCGCGAAGGTCGGCCGCGACGTCAAGAAGCACAAGGAAGGCGACCTCGTCGCCGTCGGCTGCATGGTCGCGTCGTGCGGCACGTGCCCCGGCTGCCGCGACGGGCAGGAGCAGTTCTGCGACGGCCCCGCGACGTTCACGTACAACGCGCCCGACGTCCACCTCGGCGGCGTCACCTACGGCGGCTACTCCGAGTCGATCGTCGTCGACGAACGCTTCGTGCTGCGCGTCTCGCCGAAGCTCGAGCCCGCCGCCGCCGCGCCGCTCGTCTGCGCGGGCATCACGACGTACTCGCCGCTGCGCCACTGGAACGTGCGCAAGGGCCAGAAGGTCGGCATCGTCGGCCTCGGCGGCCTCGGCCACATGGGCGTCAAGTTCGCGCACGCCTTCGGCGCGCGCACCGTCGTCATCACGACGTCGGCGCACAAGGCGCAGGACGCGGCGCGCCTCGGCGCGGACGAGGTGATCGTGTCGAAGAACGCCGCCGAGATGCAGAAGCACGCGGGCAGCTTCGACTTCATCCTCGACACCGTGTCGGCGGTGCACGACCTGAACGCGCTGTTCCAGCTCCTGAAGAAGGACGGCACGTTGACGATCGTCGGCGCGCCGGGCGAGCCCGTCCCCGTCGGCGTGTTCGACCTGATCTTCCGCCGCCGCCGCTTCGCAGGCTCGCTGATCGGCGGGATCAAGGAAACGCAGGAGATGCTCGACTTCTGCGCCGAGCACGGCATCACGGCCGACGTCGAGGTGCTCCCGGTGCAGAAGGTCAACGAAGCCTACGAGCGCCTCGTGAAGGGCGACGTGAAGTACCGCTTCGTGCTCGACATGGCGGCGCTGAAGAGCGGCGGGAAGCGCTGACGCGCGCGGGGAGAGATCGAGGTCGGCGGCCGCGATTGCATTCGATCGCGGCTGCTCGCTCGAACGGGCACACGCCTTCTCGCTGGCAGCTAACGAGCGGTACGACGGCTCAGAGCCTCGAGGAACTCCTTCAGTGGCAGCACTTGGCGGCCCGCGGGCGAGGTATCCAAATCGTCGTCGATCACGGCTGTTCCGCTTTCCTTGTCGAAGACGAGGTTGAACCGATTCGAGAACAGCTCCAGGTAGACCCGCTTGGGATCGGCGAGCTTCGATTCGATCTCGTTCCGCAGGAACGGCGTGCAGTCCTGGCTGAGGAATTGTTCGAGAGGACTCTCCTCCATAGCAGGCAAGATACGGCTCCGGGCAAGGCCGTGGTACTCGTGGAATACGGTTCCGGAATACGGTGCCAGAGCACTCTTTCACCTGATGCCCGTCCTCGTCGCGCCCGATTGCGCAGCGGCAACCGCTCGGCTGGGCTTCTTGGGGCGAACGCTCCACGCCAAGCGACCGACCAGCGCGCACCCTGCGCGCCCTCAACTGGCGGAGTAATTACCCAGCTGCGCTCGCCTATCGCCGGAGCCCTCGACGCTCAGCGCGACGGGGCGGAGTCACGTGCGCATGGGCTCGGGCACAGCCTTCCCGAGTCCGACGATGATCACGGCTACGCGATCCCGTCACCCTCACCCGAGGTACGAGTCGGGATCGAGCCGGATCAGGTGACAAAGTGCTCTGGCACCGTATTCTCGTCTCCGATGCCCCACGTCCTCGGTCTTCGCTGCGTTCGTTGTGCCTTCGAGCATGCCGCGCCCGGTCCGCGGGATCCGTTGCGCTATGCCTGCGCGGCGTGCGGCGCGAACCTCGAGGTGGTTCACGACCTCGCGGCGTTGAAGAAGACCGTCACGCGCGCTTCCTTCGCCGCGAGCACCGAGCGCTCGCTGTGGCGCTACGCCGAGCTCTACCCCGTCGCGTCGTCGACCGTCGAAGCGCACCGCGCGCGCCTTGCGGCCGGCGGCACGCCCTTGCTCGACGCGCCGCGGCTCGCGCGCGAGCTCCACCACGAGCACCTCTGGATCAGGACGACTCGCGCAACCCCAGCGCCTCGTTCAAGGACCGCGCGGGCGCCGTCGCGCTCGCGGTCGCGCTCGAGCGCGGCGAGAAGCTCGTCGCCGGTGCTTCGACGGGCAACGCCGCGTCGTCGCTCGCGTGCCTCGCCGCGCGCACCGGCATGCGCACGCTGATCTTCGTGCCCGAGAGCGCGCCGCCGGCGAAGGTCGCGCAGATCCTGCTCTTCGGCGCGCAGGTCGTCGCCGTGCGCGGCACGTACGACCAGGCGTTCGACCTGTGCGCCGCCGCGTGTGCGAAGCACGGCTGGTTCAACCGCAACACCGGCACGAACCCGTACACGCGCGAGGGCAAGAAGAGCTGCGCGTTCGAGATCGCGGAGCAGCTCGCGTGGGACGCACCCGACCTCGTCTTCGTCGGCACGGGCGACGGGAACATCTTGAGCGGTCTGTGGAAGGGCTTCGCGGAGCTCGTCGCGCTCGGGCTTTGCGACCGCCCACCGCGCATGGTCGCGGTGCAGTCGGGCGAGTCGACCTCGATCCAGCGCGCGTTCGACGCGCACGCGGCGCTGCAGCCCGTCAGCGGCAAGACGATCGCGGACAGCATCTCGGTCTCGATCCCGCGCGACGGCGACGCGGCGCTGCGCGCGCTGCGCGACTCGAACGGCTTCGCGGTCGCGGTGAGCGACGACGAGCTGCTCGCCGCGATGCGTCAGCTCGCGCGCAGCGAGGGCGTCTTCGCCGAGCCCGCCGCCGCCGCGGCGCTCGCGGGCTTCGTGAAGGCGCGCGAGCAAGGCCGAGTGCGCTCGACCGACCGTGTCGTGCTCGTCGTCACGGGCAGCGGGCTGAAAGACGTCGCGAGCGCACGCAAAGCCGCCGGAGAGCCGCTCGTGATCGAGCCCGAGCTCGGCGCGCTCGATGCGCTCGTACGCACCGGCCGCCTGCAGGTGTGACGCGCGGGGTGGGCGAGGGCTCGCGACGGAGCGAGTCGGAGCTCGATGTGTTCGTGCGAACCTGGACACGGCCGGTGTGTGCTCCCCGAGCTCGGGTGGCGCGCGACCTCGCTCGGCGTCGCGTCGCAGTGAACCACGGAACCAGGCGGCGAGGAGCCCGTGATCGTGCTTCCCACGCCGAGAGGCGCCTTGGATGCGCTCCCGGACTTCGGCAAGATCACGCCGACCGGACGCGAGCTCGACCCCGCTCGCGACGGCTTCGAGAGGATGACGACGTGACGACGAAAGTGAACGAGGCCGCGCTCGAGCGCGCCGTGAAGCTCTGCCGCGAGAAGCGCGTCGTGTTGCCGACGCTGGCGCAGATGCGCGAGCCCGCGAAGGTCCCGGCGAAGGTGCGCGAGAAGCTCCCCGCGATCGGGTTGTGGGACGTGAACCCGCTCAACCTCTTCCGCATCAGCTGGAAGAACGACGTGAAGAGCGGCGGCTACGGCGCCGTGAATTGCGTCGAGATCCCGCGCGCGCTCACCGGCATCGACGCGCGCGTCGTCGGGCTCGTCGGCAAGTACTTCCCGACCGGCGCGCACAAGGTCGGCGCCGCGTACGGCTGCCTCGTGCCGCGCCTCGTCACCGGCGCATTCGATCCGACGACGCAGAAGGCCGTGTGGCCGTCGACGGGCAACTACTGCCGCGGCGGAGCGTTCGACTGCGCGCTCATGGGCGCGACGGCGGTCGCGATCCTGCCCGAAGGCATGAGCCGCGAGCGCTTCGAGTGGCTCAAGGAGATCGGCGCCGAGGTCATCGCGACGCCCGGCACGGAGAGCAACGTCAAGGAGATCTACGACAAGTGCTGGCGCATCCGCCGCGAGCGCCCGCAGGACGTCATCTTCAACCAGTTCGAGGAGTTCGGGAACCCGTCGTGGCACTACCACGTGACCGGGCCCGCGCTGCTCGAGGCGTTCGAGCGCGTGAAGACGCCGCGCGGACGGCTCGCCGCGTACGTGTCGGCGACGGGCTCGGCGGGCACGATCGGCGCGGGCGATCGGCTCAAGCACGATCGCTCGGGCGTGCTGATCGGCGCGGTGGAAGCGTTGCAATGCCCGACGCTGCTCTCGAACGGCTTCGGCGAGCATCGCATCGAGGGCATCGGCGACAAGCACGTGCCGTGGATCCACAACGTGCGCAACACGGACATGGTGATCGCGATCGACGACGAGGACACGCTGCGCCTCCTGCGCCTCTTCAACGAGCCCGCGGGCCGCGCGTACCTGTCGAAGCAGGGCGTCACGGACGCGCAGCTCGCCGAGCTCCCGCTGCTCGGCATCTCGTCGATCTGCAACCTGCTCGCGGCGATCAAGCTCGCGCGCTGGCACGAGCTCGGGCCCGACGACGTCGTGATGACGGTGTTCACGGACTCCGAGGAGCTCTACAAGTCGCGCCTCGCCGAGATGACCGCCGCGCGCGGGCCGTACACGGAGCTGCACGCGGCGCGCGACCTCGATCGGTGCCTGCATGGGCAGAAGACGGATCACATGCGCGAGCTCGGCTACCACGATCGCAAGGCGCTGCACCACCTGAAGTACTTCACGTGGGTCGAGCAGCAAGGCAAGACGTCGGAGGAGCTGCGCCAGCTGTGGGATCCGGCGTTCTGGGAAGCGCGCTACGCCGAGGCCGCGGGTTGGGACGCGCAGATCGACGCGTTCAACGAGCGGACGGGTGTGTTGAAGGCGCTGTGAGTGGGCGAGCGCGCCGCGAGGAGAGGCTCGCGCCGCGCCGACGCGCAGCGCGAACGGTGCGCTCCGCCGGTACGCTGACGATCACGAGGAGGACGACGTGGCCCACTTGATCCCCTATCCGTTCGGGAAGC
This sequence comes from Planctomycetota bacterium, assembly GCA_016714045.1. Taxonomy (GTDB): domain Bacteria; phylum Planctomycetota; class UBA1135; order UBA1135; genus JADJNY01. The sequence goes on from JADJNY010000015.1 coordinate 504,618, forward strand.
TCGTCACGCGCGTCTTGCGCGAGCTCGACGCGGGCGGCGCCGTGCTCGACCTGCCGCGCGAGAAGATCACGCGCGGGCCGAACGCGACATTGCGCGCGCTCGGCAACTCGGACGCTGCGCCGCCCGCGTCGCTCGACTGGTCCGTGCGCCTGCACGGCGAGCGCGCCGCGACGCCGCTCGGGCCCGCGGCGGGGCCGCACACGCAGCTCCCGCAGAACCTCCTGCTCGGCTACTTGGCCGGCGCGCGCATCTTCGAGCTCAAGACGGTGCAGATCCAAGACGAGCTCGCGATCCCGCGCCCGTGCATCGACGTGCGCACGGTCGGCTACAACGTCGAGTGGTCGCAGGAGCTCAAGCTCGAGCAGTCGCTCGAGGAGTACGTGAAGGCGTCGATGCTGCTCGAGATCGCCGCCGCGTCGGGGAAGCTCGAGCTCGAGCCCGGCTTCGACGAGTTCCTCTTCGACATGAGCGTCGGCTACGACCTCGCCGGCATCCAGCACGAGCGCGTGCAGACGTTCCTCGACGGCATGCTCGATGCGCGCGCGATCGTCGACCGCCTGCGCCGCGAGATCCCGGCGGAGTGGAAGCACCTGCGCGAGCTCCCGTTCAAGACGAAGCTGTCGTCGGGCATCACGCTGTCGACCTTCCACGGCTGCCCGCCCGGCGAGATCGAAGGCATCGCGCGCCACCTGATGGAGAAGGTCGGCGTGCACTGCATCGTGAAGCTGAACCCGACGCTGAACGGCCCGGTGGAAGCGCGCCGCATCCTGAAGGACGTGCTCGGCTACGGCCAGACGATCCCCGACTCGGCCTTCACGAACGACCCGACCTTCGACGAAGCGTGCGCGATGGTGACGCGCCTCGAGAGCACCACGCGCGCGTGCGGCCGCGGCTTCGGCGTGAAGTTCTCGAACACGCTCGTCGTCGAGAACCCCGGCGACTTCCTGCCGAAGACGGAGAAGCTCGCGTACCTGTCCGGCGCGCCGCTGCACGTCCTCGCGACGACCTTGGTGCGCCGCTTCCGCGACGTGTTCGAGGACCGCGTGCCGATCTCGTTCTCGGCCGGCATCGATCGGAAGAACTTCCCCGACGCGGTGGCGCTGGGCCTCGTGCCGGTGACGGTGTGCACGGACTTGCTGCGCCCCGGCGGCTACGCGCGCGCGCACGGCTACTTGGTGGAGCTCGCGCAGCGCATGCGCGACGTCGGGGCGACGACGATCGAGGAGTTCACGCTCCGCGCGCACGCGGCCCCCGCGGGTGCGCCGTCGCCGCTGAGCGCCGCGCGCCTCCACAACACGCGCCTCTACGCCGCGAGCCTGCTCACGAACCCGCGCTACACCGCGGCGCAGAACGCGAAGCCGCCGAAGAAGGTCGGCACGCGCCTCGAGCTCTTCGACTGCGTCTCCTGCGACAAGTGCGTCCCGGTGTGCCCGAACCACGCGAACTTCCGCTACACGCTGCCGAAGACGACGCTGCCCGTCGTGAAGCTCGTGCGCGAGCACGACGGGAGCTGGACGCGCCGCGAGCTCGCACCGCTCGTGATCGAAGAGCAACACCAGTGGGCCAACTTCGCCGACTTCTGCAACGAGTGCGGCAACTGCGACGTGTTCTGCCCCGAGGACGGCGGGCCGTATGTCGTCAAGCCGCGCTTCTTCGGCAGCCGCGCGCAGTGGGAACGTTGGACGAGCCACGACGGCTTCTTCGTGACGCGCGAGCTCGTGCTCGGCCGCTTCGATGGCCGCGCGTACGAGCTCGAGCAACACGGAGCGCGCGTCACGTTCCGCGGTCCGGGCTTCGAGCTCGAGTTCGACAAGTCGCGCCTCGACGTCCCGCTCTCCGCGCGCGCCGACGTCGGCGTCGAAGCGGACCTGACGCACCTCCACATCCTGCGGTGGCTGCGCGATGCGGTGCTCGGCGGCGCGATGACCTATGTGAGCGCGTGAGCCGCGCGTTCATGGCTCTCAGCGCGTGTACGCGTCCGGCCTCAAGTCCCGCTTCAAGTTCCACCCCGACGGATCCGGCCGCGACAACTGCCCCAGATCGACGTCCGCGATCACGAGCTCCGCATGCGTGCTCACGTTCGCGAACCTCCCGTTCGGCCCGACGAAGTAGCTCCGCCCGAAGTACGGCTGGTTCCACGGTGGCTCGCTGCCCTTCCGATTCGAACCGCCGATCACGAGGCCGTGCCGCGCCGCGTCGACCTCGAACTCCATCTCCCACATCCGCTCGCTCTTCGCGCCAAAGGTCACCGCGGGGCTGAACACGAGCTCCGCGCCCTCCTTCGCGAGCGTGCTCATCACGCCTTCGAAGTGGCGGTCGTAGCAGATCGCGACGCCGATGCGACCGACGCTCGTCTCCCACACCGGGAAGAACGGGTTCTTCGACACGTTGCGCACGTGCGGGCCGTTCTCGCCGTTCGAGCGGTCGTAGTAGAAGCCCTCGAGGAACTGCCCCTGCTCGTTCGCGCCGTGCGGGATGTGCGCTTTGCGGAACTTGCCGAGCACCGCCCCCGTCTCGTCGATCACCACCGCCGTGTTGAAGCGCTTCCCGCTGCGGTCGAGCTCGTAGATCGGCGCGATCACGATCATCGCGTTCGCACGCGCCGCCGCACGGAGCTCGGTCACCGTCATCCCCTCGCGCCAATCCTCCGCGAGCGCCGTCCACATCGGCGCGTGCGTCAACGCGAAGTAGGGCGCGGGGAAGAGCTCGCCGAAGCAGATCACGCGCACACCCTGCGCCTTCGCGGCCTTCATGAGGCCGATGTGATGCTCGACGTTCGCACGGCGAATGGCAGGGAGCTTCCCTTCGAGCTGCGCGAGGTCCTCGACGCGCGCCGGCATGTCACAGTAGGCGTTCACGGTCTCGGTCAGGGCGGCGCGGACGATGCGGTCGCTCATGAGCCCGGCTCCATCCCCACCCCACGCCCCACGCACGCCGACTCAACGACGAGCACGCCGCCTCGACCCGTACGGCTCCGCAGCGCCTCCTCACTCCTTCCGCACCCCGCTCGTTGCTGAGAGCCCCCTTGAACTCGGCGTTCGATCGCGCCGGTCCTCCGGCGCGATCGAACGCCGAGTCCGGAATGCGGAGCATCCGAATGTGTTCCTTTGCGTCCCTTTCCCCGCATCGTCTCATCCGGCAATTGCGCTCCCGATCGACCCACCGACACCATCACACCCCCTCCTCCTCCGCCAACTCCATCACCACATCCAACATCACATTCACCCCATTCGCACACTGCTCCTTCGTCGAGAACTCCCGCGGGTTGTGACTGATCCCCTCGTACTCGCCCGGCACGAACACCATCCCCGCCGGACACACCGCCGCCATCTCCTGCGCGTCGTGCCCCGCCCCGCTGACGATCTTCTTGAAGGACAACCCGCGCCCCTCCGCATGCCTCAACACGAGCTCCTGCACGCGCGGCGCAAACGCGATATCCGGCGTGCGCGCCGTCACCTTGTGCTGCACCTCGACCCGCTCCTCCTCCGCGACCTTCGCGTAGAACGGCACGAGCTCGCCGAGCGCCTTCTTCAACACCTCGTCGTCGGGATGCCGCACATCCACCGTCATCTGCACCCGATTCGGCACGACGTTCACGAGCCCCGGTGAGTACTGCGTCACACCGACCGTCGCGCGCAGCTGCTTCGTGTACCGCCCCGACAGCACCATCGCGCGCAAGTAAAGCTGGATCCGCGCCGCCGCGATCCCCGGATCGCGTCGCAAGTCCATCGGCGTCGTCCCCGCGTGCGCGCTGCGCCCCGTGATCACGAGCTCGTGCCAAGCAATCGCCTGCACGCCCGTGACCACGCCGATGTCGACGTTCGCCGCGCGCAGCACGGGCCCCTGCTCGACGTGGCACTCGACGTACGCGTGCGGCGGGTCGAGCTCCACCGGCGCGTCCCCGAGGAACCCGATCGCCTCGAGCTCACTCTTCACCGTCTTCCCCGCGCGATCCGTCCGCGACCACGCCGTCTCGAGCGCAATCCGCTTCGCCGCGACCGCGCTGCCGAGCATGTCGGTCGAGAAGCGCGCGCCCTCTTCTTCCGTGAAGAACGCGACGACGATCGGCCGCCGCGTGACGCGCTGCGCGTCGTTCAACGTGCGCACGACCTCGAGACCTCCAAGGACGCCGAGACACCCGTCGAAGCGCCCCGCCGTCGCGACCGAGTCGATGTGCGAGCCCATCATCACGGGCTTCGCGCGCGGATCGCGCCCTTCGCGGCGCGCGTACACGTTCCCGATGCGGTCGACCGTCACGGCGAGCCCGAGCGCGCGCATCGCCGCGACGACGTGCCGCCGGCCGGCGCCGTCCTCGGCGGTGAGCGCGAGCCGCCGCACGCCCGTCAATCCCGTCGGTTCATCGTGGTACGCGCCGATCGCGCCGAGCCCGTCGAGGCTCGCGTACAACCGATCGGCGTCGATGGAGAGGCGCGTCATGCGCTCGTCGTACCCGTTCACGCGGGTTCGGGCAAGGCGCTCATGCGCGGCCAGAGGCGCGCAGCCTCGAAGCGCGCCTCGCTGCGCAGGCGTTCGAGGTCGGCAGTGACGAGCTCGCCGTTCCGCACGACCACGCGCCCGGCGACGAGCACGTGGCGCGGCGGCGCGTTCGGCGCGCCGAGGATCACGTCGGCGGAGGCGCCGTCCTCGATCGCGCCGAGCTTCGCGCCCGTGAGCGCGCCCACGAGCCTGCGCCCCGCGTCGACGCGCGCGTCGAGCGCCGCGCGCGCGTCGCCGTTCTGCGTCCCGAGGCGGAACAGCGCATCCCGCTCGACGCGCATGTCCGCGGGCCAGCCGTCCGTGCCGAGCGCCACGTTCGCGCTCGCGACGAGCGCGCGCGGGTAGCCGACCTTGTTCCCTTCGTTCGAGCGCGGGTTCTGCACGAGCCACAGGCCGAGCTCGCTCGCGCGCCGCACTTCGTCGACGGTCAGGTGCACGCCGTGCGCGAGGATCGAGCCCTTCGGCAACGCGTCGCACGCGAGCAGTCGTCCGAGCGCGCCGTCGTAGCCGCGCTCGTGCGCGTCCGCGACGTCGGTCCAGTCCTCGGCGACGTGCACGTGCACCGGCACGCCGAGCTCACGCGCGAGCTCGCCCGCCTCGCGCAGCGTGTCGTCGCCGACCGTGAACGACGCGTGTAGGCCGACGAGACCGCGCACGGGCGAGCTCGCGTTCGCGCGCACGAAGCGCGCGCACTCCTCGAGCCCTCGCCGCGCTTCCTCGCGGCCGCCGTTGCGCTCCGTCGCTCCGTACGTGACGACGAGGCGCGCGCCGAGCTCCTCCGCGCACTCCGCGAGCACGTCGAGCGAGCCGTCAACGAACTCGGGCGACTCGTGGTGGTCGACGAAGGACGTCGTGCCCGCGAGCAGGCCCTCCGCGAGCGCGAGCCGCGCCGAAGCGCGCAGCGCGCGCGCGTCGAGCGCACGATCGAGCCGCCACCAGACGCGCTCGAGGATCTGCAGGAACGTGTCGGGCGCGCGCTTCGGCGCCGGCATGCCGAGCGGCGCGAGGCCCGAGTAGAGGTGCGTGTGCGCGTTCACGAAGCCGGGGCGGAGCTCGACGTCCGCCGCCCAGGCGCAATCGATCCGCGTCGCGAGCGACGAGCGCAGGAGCTCCTCGCGCGCGCCGCGCCGCAGGAGACCGTGCTCGACGACCCACGCCGGCCCGAGGTCGCCGCGGTCGAGCCACGTGTTCATCGTGCAACTCCGAGCGCGGGGCGCGCGGGCTTCTGGTGCAGAGCGCGAGCGCTGCCTTCGGGCCCGCGCCGCGGTCTCGCGACAGGCACGACCGTCGCGACCGATCTCTCGCGCGCGCTCCGACGACTCGCACGCTGCCGCGGACGGGCGGAGGCCGCGCCACGGCCGCCATCGAGCTCGATCGCAATCATCGCCACCGACTCCGATCGCCCTTCAGCTTGCCGACCGTCATCGCGCGCGACGCGGGCGAGTCCTTCATCGGCAGCACGTACCGCCGCACGCCGTCGAACGCCTCGAGCGCGCCCGCGACGGCGCCTGCGGTCGGCACGAGGCCGATCTCGCCGACGCCCTTCGCGCCGAACGGGCCTTCGGGCTCGTGGTCTTCGATCAGGAGCACCTCGCACGGCGGCATGTCGCGCGCGCGCAGGACGCCGATGTCGCGCAGCTTGAACGTGACGGGCATGCCGTCCTCGGTCGGGAGCTCTTCGGTGAGCGCGTAGCCGAGCCCCATGTGCACGCTGCCTTCGACCTGGCCCTCGCACAGCTGCGGGTTCACGACGCGACCGACGTCGTGCGCGGCGATCATGCGCTCGATGCGTCCCTCGGCGTCGAGGATGCACACCTGCGTCGCCCAGCCGTAGCTCGTGTGCGTCTTGATCTTCGTCACGTGCGCGCCGAGCGCCGTCGTGTCGTCGATCACCTCGTCGGCGGCGTACACGCGGCCCGCGAGCGCCTTCAGCGTGAAGCCCGCGTCCAGGTCCGCGCGCAGCTTGCGCGCCGCCGAGACCGTCGCGCGCCCGCCGAACAGCGTCGCGCGCGAGCCCGTCGTCTGTCCGCAGCCGAGCGCGAACGTCGAGTCCACTCTCGGCACGAACGTCGCCGCCGGAAGGCCCGTCACCTCGGCCGCGAACTGCTGCAGCACGGTCAGGAGCCCCTGCCCCATCTCCGTGTAGCCGTTGTAGAGCGTGACGCGCTCGTCCGCGCCGACGACGAGCCGGCACTTGCCCCACTCGCTGACGCCGTTGCCGATGCCGGAGTTTTTGACGCCGCAGCCGATGCCGACGGCTTTTCCCGCGCGCTTCGCCGCGTAGTAGACGTCCTTCACGGCGGCGAGCGTCTGCTTGATGCCGACGCTCTTCTCGAGCACCTGCCCCGTGCAGAAAGTCCCGCCGACGTCGAGCACGTTGCGCTCGCGGATCTGGAACGCGTCGAGGCCGCACTCTCTCGCTAGCAAGTCCATGCAGCCCTCGATCGCGAACGACGCCTGGTTCGCGCCGAAGCCGCGCATCGCGCCGCACGGCGGGTTGTTCGTGTACGCGGCGACGGACTCCACGTCGACGTTCGGCACCGCGTACGGCCCGCACGCGTGGCCGGCCGCGCGCTCGAGCACCTTCCCGCCGACGGACGCGTACGCGCCCGAGTCGCCGATCATCCGCGCGCGCACCGCGGTGAGCTTCCCTTGCGCGTCGCAGCCGACCTCGTACTGCATCGTCAGCGGATGGCGCTTGGGATGCATGCGGATCGACTGCTCGCGCGTGAGCTCGAGCTTCACCGGCCGCTTCGTCACGTGGCACAAGAGCGCCGTCTGCGCCTGGATCGACATGTCCTCCTTGCCGCCGAACGCGCCGCCGTTGGGCACGAGCTCGACCTGCACGGATTCCTCGGGGAGCCCGAGGAAGCTCGCGACCTGTCGACGGTCGTCGAAGATGCCCTGGCCCTGCGTGTAGAGCTTGAGGCCGCCGTTCGCGAGCGGTTCGGCGAGCGCGCACTCGGGCTCCAGGAACAAGTGCTCGATGCGCTGCGTGCGCCACGTGCCGCGCACGACGTGCGCGCTCGTCGCGAGCGCCGCATCGACGTCGCCGCGACGGATCACCGAGCGGCTGAGCACGTTCGCGTGCTGCGGGTTCACCTGCGGCGCGCCGGGTTGGATCGAGCGTTCGGGGTCGAGCACGGGCTCGAGCACTTCGTACTCGACGTCGACGAGCTCGGCCGCCGCGCGCGCGGTGCGCTCGTCGTCCGCGGCGATCGCGGCGAGCACGTCGCCGACGCAGCGCACTTCCTCGCTGACGGCGACGAAGCCCGGCCAGTCGGCGTAGAGCAGGCCGTACCAGCGCTTCCCCGGCACGTCCGCGGCGGTGACGACGGCGCGCACACCTTCGAGGGCGAGCGCGCGGTGCACGTCGACCTTCTTCACGAGCGCGCGCGCGTGCTTCGACAAGACGACCGCGCCGTGGAGCAGGCCGGGGCGCGTCAGATCCGCGACGTACGGCCGCGCGCCGAGCGCGCACTCGAGGCCTTCGTAGCGCGGAATCGCTGCGCCGACACCGCCCGCGGTGAGGAGCTCGGGCAGCTCTCCCGTGCGCCGCGCGCGCGCGTAGAGCTCGATCGCATCGAGGATCTTCACGTAGCCCGTGCAGCGGCACAGATTGCCGTCGATGGCGCGCGCGATCGCCTCGCGCGTCGGCTCGGGCGTCTCGTCGACGAGGTGCTTCGCGCGCAGCGCGAACCCCGGGATGCAGAAGCCGCACTGCAGGCCCGCGGCGGCGACGAAGGAGCGCGCGAGGAGCTCGCGATCGCGCTCCGACACGCCTTCGAGCGTCGTCACCGTCTTCCCGTCGCACTTCGCCGCGGGCGTCGCGCAGGTGACCTTCGCGGCGCCGTCGACGATCGCGAGGCAGCAGCCGCATTGACCCTGCGGCTGACAGCCGTCCTTCAGCGACGTGAGCCCGCATCGATCCCGCAGCGCGTCGAGCAGCGATTCGCCGGGCGCGACGTCGAGCGCGCGCGTCGCTCCATTCACGGTCAGGTGGATCGTCGGCATGCGCGCCATCCTAGCTCGGCTCCGCGGTGGGATCTGCGGGCCGAGCGGGCCTGCGTCCGCGGCCGCTCGCTCCGTGGACGACGCTCGCACCGCGTGTTCGGGCGCGCTATCGTGCGCCGGCCCCCTCCCTTCCACGCCATGACCCACACCGATCCGATCCGCACCGCGTTCGAAGAGGCGCGCGCCACGCTCGACGCCTTCCTGGCCGACCCGAAGAACGTCGCGGCGGTGCAGCGCTTCTCCGAAGCGGCGGCCGAGACGTTCCGGCGCGGCGGGCTGCTCATGAGCTGCGGCAACGGCGGCAGCATGTGCGACGCGATGCACTTCGCCGAGGAGTTCACCGGGCGCTTCCGCAAGGACCGCGCGGCGCTCCCGGCGATCGCGTTCTCGGACCCGAGCCAGCTCACGTGCATCGCGAACGACTTCGGCTTCGACGCGGTGTTCGCGCGCTCGGTCGAGGCGTACGGGAAGAAGGGCGACCTCTTGCTCGCGATCACGACCAGCGGCAACTCGCCCAACATCTTGAACGCGATCGAGGCCGCGAAGAAGAAGGGCATCACGACCGTCGGCCTGCTCGGCAAGGGCGGCGGCAAGGCCAAGGCGCTCGTCGACGTGCCGATCGTCGTGCCGCTCGCGGAGACCTCCGATCGGATCCAGGAGGTCCACATCAAGGTCATCCACATCGCGATCGAAGCGGTGGAGCGCGCGCTGTTCCCGCAGAACTACGCGGCGCGCTGACACAGAGCGCTCGTCGACGCGCCCGCGCTGCGTAGAATCCGCGCCATGCGCTTCCTCCCGCTCGTGCTGGTCGTCCTCGGCAACGTCGTCTACCACCTCGGACAGAAGACGATGCCGCAGAGCGCGCCGCCCGTCACCGCGATCGTGATCGCGTACGTCGTCGGCATCGCGGCGTGCTTCGCGGCGTTGCCGTTCCTGGAGCCGGGCTGGACCCTCGCGGCCGCGAAGCCCGCGCTGCACTGGAGCCCTGTGCTCGTCGGCCTCGGCGCGGCCGCGATCGAGCTCGGCTTCCTGCTCGCGTACCGCTCCGGCTGGCCGATCTCGACGACGTCGCTGATCACGATGAGCGCGCTGGCGCTCTTGCTCTTGCCGATCGGCGTGCAGTTCTTCGCGGAGAGCTGGAGCTGGTCCCGCACGCTCGGGGTCGCGCTTTGCCTCGCGGGCTTGTGGTTTCTTCGACCGCGGTAAGCGTCGGCTTGCGGGGCGAAGGTCCTCGGGCGCAGGAGCTCGGCCTCGGGAGGCTCGATCTCCGTCGCTCGGACGCTGAACCCGCGCAAACCCCGTCGAAGAGCGTCCCTCAGCGCACCGCGGCGAGTCCCGGCAGCGCCTTCGTCGCCCACCACGACACGAGCTCGAACCCGTTCGCGGCCTCCGCGCCGGCGCCGAACAGCGCGCGCGCCGCGTCGACCGTCTCCGCGTCCAGCACCGCGACGTAGCGCGCGCTCCGAGCCCGCCATCGGCCCGGCGAAGAGGACCTGGCTCGACGCGCGGAGCGGCTCGAGCGCGCGCTCCGCCTTCGCCACGTCGCTCCCGAGCAGCATGACGTAGCCGCGGATCGTCTTCTGCATCGTCACCTCCTGCCCCGCGGCGCGCAGCTCCTCGCGCATGCGCTGGTCGAGCTCGTACGTGCGCTCCAGCGGTGCGGACGAGCGAAGCGTGCAGAGCTCCATCCCGAGCGCGCCCGCCTGGACCGCGGGGTCCGAGTTCGTCCACTCGCGGGCGAGCGTCTCGTCCGCCGTGGCGAAGATGAAGATGCCGCGCGCATCGGGGTGCGGGTTGCCCGGACCGAACGGTCCGGCGACGAGCAGCTTCTGCTCTTCCGCGAGCCGCGTGATGTTCGCGAGGTGCGCCATCTGCGTCGCTTGGCGTTCGGCGTCGGTGCGTTTCTCCTTGGACGGGCCGCTCACGAGGAACGCGAAGGTGAACGCACGGCCTTCGTCGCCAGCGGGCGCCGACCGACACGCGGCGGAGAAGACGACGAGCGACGAAAGGAGGACGATGCGCGTGAAGAGCGAGATCATCGTCGCATCGTACCGAACGAGCGCGGGCGGTCGAGCTGACGCACGGTCACACGGCTCCGTTGGCCTGGAATGCCGCGCTGCGGAGGACGGCCGGCGCCGCACGTGCACGCTCGCGGTGCAAGCAGAGAGCGCCGGGCGCCGTGGAGCTGGGAAAGCTCCACGGCCCCGAACTCCCGGGACTCAAATCGAATCGAGCCCCCATACGAAGGGATTGAGCGGGAGCGACGACGCGTCCCCGCCGACGCGGGCCGCGAGCTCCCGCGCCGCGCCGCGTTCGCCGCGCGGGGCGAGCGCGATCGCGATGAGGTCGGCCGTGCTCACGAGCGCGACGCCGCGTGGGCCCCGGAACTCGACCTCGTCGCCCGCCGGCCCGGTCACGCGCGAACGCACGGTCCCGGGCTCGCCGAGCAAGTTTGCGACGATGCCCGCGAGCAGACCGGCGTCGAGCACCTTACCCATGCCGAGCACGCCGTACGCCGACGGCACGCCCGCGAGCGCGAGTCGGCCTTGGACCTCGCCGTGCACGCCGGGCGCCATGACGTAGAGCTCGTCCTCGACGCGGGCGGCGGTGCGCCGCTCGACGTGCGCGCGCACGAGGCGCAGCACGCCGTCGGCGGCTCCGCCCCACTCGTGGATCACGTTCGGGAGGTCGCGACCGCGGCCGAGACATGCGTACGCGTCGACGACGCCGTCGGTCTCGTGCACGAGCACGCTCATCGCGGGACAGCCCAGGAGCGCGCGCGTTTCCTCGGGCGTCCGCTCCGCGCGCCGTTCGTGCGTTCGGTAGAGCGCGTGGACGCGCTCGACGTCGCCCTCTTCGAGCGGCCGACAGCCCGTCGACTCAGGCAGATCGAGCGCGAGGTCGGGCGTGACGATGAAGTCGCGCTCGCAACTGATCTCCGTCCATCCGCGGCGCGCGTAGAACCCCCGCTCGTCGGCCCACAAGAGCGCGAACGAGCACCCGAGGTCGCGCAGCGCTTCCTGGGCCTTTTCGAGCAGGCGCGTGCCGAAGCCCTGGTTGTGATACGCGGGGTCCGTGACGACCGATCCGATGAGCCCGACGCGCACGCGAGCGGGTCCGGCGACGAGGTCGCGCGCCTGGATCGCACACGCGGCGCGCAGGTCGCCTTCGTGCTCGAGCGTGACGAGCTCGCCCGTGGGAAGCGGACCGAAGAGCGTCGGGTACTCGGCCGCGATCGAGTCGCCGTTGCGCATCACCGCTTCGATCAAGGTGCGGGCGCGATCGTCGTGCGGGGCCGTCGTCGTGTGGGGCTTCACGCGTGTGTCCTCTGGTTCAGTGCGCTCGACCCGGATCGGCGGGTGTCGCGCCCTTCTGGGCGAGCGCTTCGCGGTAGGCCTCGATCAAGCGATCGCCGAGCGTGAGCGCGTCCTGGAGCGACGCGTGCGCGCGGTCGACGGCTCCGGCGAGGTCTTTCTGGTCCTGGATGCGGCCCGAGTCCTGCTCGAGCGCGCGTGCGTCGCGCTCGAGCCGTTCGAGCAGCGCGCGGAACGCGACGCCGTCCGTCGTGTTCGAGGGAGTGTTCGTGCGCGCCGCGCCCGGAGCGGACGCGGTCGTGACGTTGGAGACGTGCTTGGGGTCCACCATGACGAGATTTCGTTCAGCTCAGGTAGTTGAGGAGCGTGTTCTGCAGGAGCCGCGCGCCGGTGGATTGCGCTAGCTGCAGCGTCTGCTCGGCCTTGGTCATGTCGAGGATCACAGACGTGATGTCCGCGTCCTCGACGTCCGATTTCATTCCCTGCAGGCTCACGTCGAAGTCGCCGAGGCGGCTCTCGGTGGCGGAGAGACGCTGGCTGCGCGCACCAAGCGTGCCTTGCGCGACCTGCATGTGGTCGTAGTTGCGGTCGAACTCGGCGAGGCGGGCGGAGAGCCGCTGCTGGAGCGCCTGCGCGTCGAGCCCGTGCACGTTGAGCAGGTCGTCCGCGATGCCCTGCAAGACGTCGAACGCGTTGACGGTGCCCGAGAACGTCAAGAGGTCCGTGCCCGAGCGCGTCAGGTTCGTCGTGTCGAAGTGCACGGTCGTCCCGTCCGTGTCGTCCGTGAGCTCGAGGTCCGTCTCCGTCAGCGCGACGCTCGTGAAGTTCGTCCCATCGAGCGAAATCGAGGCCGAACCGCTGACGGTGTCCGTGACGCCCGCACCCGTCCAGCCGGACAGGTCGAGGTAGAGCTCGGCGCCGTGCTCGTCGCGGACGACGAAGTTGGACGCGGCGGCGCTGCCGGACGCGGGGAGCGCCACGATGCGTCCGCTGCCGAGCTGGATCGTGCCCGCGGACGCGTCGATCGTGATCGCACGATCCCCCACGAGCGTGTCGTCGGCGCCGCCGTTCGCGAGCGCGATTCCAGCGCCCGTCAACGCAGCCGGAAGCGTCGTGGCGTCGTGGCGCACCGTGACGTAGCGATAGCCCGTGCCCTCGTCCGCGCTCGTTCCCGGCGCGAGGCCGGTGAGGCCCGCGTAGCTCGCGCCCGAGGCTTCGACGCTCGAGAAGATGTCATCACCCGCGATGTTGACCGGCACGCCGACGCCGGCGCCGATCGAGATCTGGCGCGCGGATTGGTTCCCCATGTACTCGACCGTTCGTCCGGACGTGCCGGTGCGCTCGGCGAAGGGCTCGGTGCTCGATTCCGTGCCGCCGAAGAGATAGCGCTCGCCGAGCTTCGAGTTGCTCACCTCGACGAGGCGCTCCTTGAGGAGCTCGATCTGCTGGGACAGCGCTTGACGGTCGTCGTCGTTGAGCGTGCCGTTCAGACCCTGCACGACGAGCTCGCGCGCTTCGGAGTACAGGTTGCCCGCTTCGTCGATCGCGGCGATGCCGGCGTCGATGAGCGGCTTCGCCGTCGCGACCGCGCTGCGGTAGCGGTCGACCTCGCCGATCTGCCGGGAGATCGCGAGCGAGGTCGACGTGCCGACGGGGTCGTCGGACGGACGCAGGATGCGCTTCCCCGACGCCACCTGCTCCTGCGCGCGGATGAGCTTGAAGAAGTTGAGGAAGAGCCCGCGACGGACGTTGTCGTAGCTCGACGCTTGGGTGGGTCGGATGGCCATGGCGTCACAGGATGCTGAGCAGGTCGTCCTGCACTCGGTTGACGACCTGGATGAATTGCGCGGCCGCACCGTAGGCCTGCTGGAACTGGATCATGTTCACGAGCTCCTCGTCGACGTTGACGCCCGCGATCTGCTGGCGTCGCTCGTTCAGGCTGTCGTAGAGGAACTGGTCGACCTCCTGCGCGTTCTGGGCGACGTCGATGTCGAACCCGACGTTGCCGACGATGTCGCCGTAGTACTCGCCGATGTTCTTGTCGCCCAGCGCCTCGATCGCGCTGCGCTGCGTCGCCAGGAGGTCGTTCAGGATCGTGTTGTCGCCCTCCGCGCCGCTGGATGACGCCGCGAGCAGGTCCGAGTTCGTTTCGATATCGCGGCGGAGCGCGATGTCGGAGGCGTCGCTGCCCGTGAGGAAGGAGTTGACGCCGAGCGCCACCAGGACATCGGACGTGTCGGAGTCTGCGAGTGCTTCGAGCGTGAACCGGTCGTTCTCCGTCGCGGAGAGCTCGCCGAAACCGAAGCTGACCGTGAGGCCGTTCGGGAGCACGAGGTCGCTGCCCGGCTCGTAGCCTTCGCCGACGTCGAGCGTCGCGACTTGGAGTCCGGAGGCGTCGAACACCCCCACCGACAGGCCGGGAGTCGTGCCGACGACGCCGTCGGACGTCGGCGCGAACGTGTACTGCGCGTTCGTGTCGCCCGTGTAGACGCCGCCGATGCGCACGTCGACCGTGTGGTCACTGCCCGTCGAGCCCGCGCCGGCCGTGATGCCGAGCCCCGGGAGCGCCGTTCCGCCGGTGACGGTGAAGCTCGTCGACGATCCCGTCGCGAGCGACTGTAGGAAGAGCTTCCCGTTCGACGCGACGGCGCGCATGCCGCTCGTCGACGTGTTCGGGTCGGCGTTGATCACGGCGGCGATCTCGTCCGCGGTCGCCTGGTCGATGTCCACGAAGTCGTTCGCGTCGAACGTCACCGTGAACGGGCCGCCGGGCCCCGCGACCGTCAGCGTGTCGCCGTTGGAGAGGCTGTACGGACCATCGCCAGGCGCGCCGAGCGTCGCGGCGCCGCCGCCGAACGTCCCGCTTCCGTCGGGCCGCGGGTTGACGCGGCGGCTGAAATCGAAGCGGAAGCCGTCGTCGGACGCGATCTGGATGCGGCCGAAGCTGTCGAGCGCCGCGGACAGGTGCGGTGCCGCATTGATCGCGTCGATCACGTCCCCGACGGTCGTCGCGTCGCGCTCGACGTCGATGCGATGCGTGGTGAACTCGCCCGTCGCGTCGTCGACGACGTTGACGTAGAGCGCGCCGTCCTGCACCTCGAAGGGCAAACCCGCGCTGGAGAGGAGCTCGTCCTCGAGCTCGCCGTCCTGGTCCTGGTCCTGGATCGAGTACGCGCCCGTGATCGCCTGGAACGACCCCGACGCCGGGATGCCGGTGCTGTGTGCGCGGTTGAGCTCGAAGATCAGGCTCTTCGCGAGCGTATTGAAGCGCTCGCGAAGGGACGGGATGAAGTCCTGGCTCAACGTCACGAGGCCGCCGATCGTGCCGCCCCGGACGTTGACCGGGTTCGGGTTGCCCTCGACGCGCACCGTCACGGAGCCGTCGGTCTTCACGGCCGCGGACATGTCGTACGCGCGACCGGAGCCGACGAGCACCGCTCCGCTCGCGAGCACGGTCACCGTTCCGCCCGGGTTCTCCGTGTAGCTGATGTTGAGCAGCTCGCCGAGCTTCTTCAGCGCTTCGTCGCGCTGGTCGCGCAGGTCGTTCGCGGGGACGCCGGTACCCTCGAACCCGCCGATCTCGCGGTTCAGGCCCGCGATCTGGTCCGCGAGCGTGTTCACGCGATCGACCTGGGCCTCCACCTGGCGCGCGCTGTCGCTGCGCACCGTCGCGAGGCTGCCGGCGAGCTCCTGGAAGCGACTCGTCACGCTCTGCGTCGACTGCACGAGGCCCGTGCGGAGCACGACGTCCTCGGGGCTGGCCGCGAGGGACGAGAGGCTCGAGAAGAAGGACTGCATCAGCGCGTTCAGACCGCGCTCACCGGGTTCACCGAGTAGGGCTTCGACCTGCGTCATGCCGTTGACGCGCGTCTCGAGCTGCTGGATCGAGGCCGTCTGCTGCACGAGCCTGCGCGTGAGCAAGTCGTCCGCGGTGCGCAGCACGATGTTCGCGTCGACGCCGTTCCCGATCGCGATGCCGCGCACGAGGATCGACGGGGACGCCGAAATCTGCAGGCTCTGCCGCGAGTAGCCCGGCGTGTTCGCGTTCGAGACGTTGTGACCGACCGTGTCGAGCGCGGACTGCGCCGTCAAGAGCGCTTTCAGGCCGATGTTGAGCGATACCGACGCCATGTCAGGCCTCCGCGTCGACGAGCGCGCCCGTCGTGGACTCCGTGCGTCCGCCCTGGATCGCGACGAGGGCCTGCAGCAGCTCCTCGATCACCTTCTGGTGCGCGTTGAGCAGCGACGACACGCGCCGGTTCTTGCGCGTGATGCGCTCCGCGGCTGCGCCGAGCTCGTCGCGGAGCTGTGGCAAGCGCGCGGCCGCCGCGCCGGCGCGTTCGCAGATGCTCGTCAGGGTGAGCGCGTTCCCCGCGACGCCCCAGTGCTCGCCGAGCGCGTCGAAGATCCGCGCGCGCTTCTCGTCGCGGCGCGCTTGCGCCTCGAGCTCCGTCTCGATCGCCGCGATGGAGCGCTCGAGCGCCGGGCCGTCGGCCTTCTTGACGGCGGCCTCTTGCTCGTCGAGCAGCGCGAGGAAGCGCCGGCGCGCGAGGAGCTCCTCCTGCACCCACGCTTCGAGACCGTTCACCAGGCTCTGGACGCTGATCATGATCCTTCCTCCCGTTCCGCGCGGAGCTCGCGAGCTCCGCGCCCGTTCGTTTCGTGATCCGCGCGCGCCGCGTCGTGGGCGGGCGTCGCGGCGTCCGCGGCCTGCGCACGCGCCGGGCCGCCGTTCGATCCGCTCTGCGTCATGAGCGCGCGCACCGTGTCGGCGGGCATCGCGTCCTGCGTGACGAGCGCGCGCGCCGCGCGGTCGGACGTGGTCGCTCGCTCGGCCAACTCGCCGTCGACGGACGCCTTCGTGTCCGCGCCGGAGACCTGCTGCCGCGCCGCGAGCTCCGCCGCCTGCTTGCGCTCGAGGCTCTCACGCACCTGGTCGGCGACGTGCAGTCCGCCGTCGCGCGCGATCGCCTCGCCGACGAACTGGTCGAGCCAGCCCGCGTAGACGTCGGCGTGCGGCCCTTCGCCGAAGAAGCCCTCGGAGAGCCCTTGGCGCATCTCCTTGACGATCATCGTGGCGAACAACGCCTCGAACTTGCGGCCGGCTTCCGCCGGGGCCGCGTCCGACACGCTCGCCTTCAGGCGCGCGAGGTCCGTCGTGCCGGCGCTCGACGCGAGGGTCCGGGCTTGGAGGAGGTTCGCTGCGCCTTCCATCACATCCTCCGGATCTCGGCGACGAGCATCCCGCCCTGCTGCATCGCCTGCAGGATGCTGATCAGGTCGCGCGGCGTCGTACCGAGCACGTTGAGCACGTCGACGACCTCTTGCAGCGTCGCGGCGCCCGGAACGAGCACGAGCGGCCTGTTCTCCTCGCTCACGTTCAGATCCGTGCGCGGGACGACCTTCGTCTGGCCGTTCGACAGCGGACCAGGCTGGCTGACCTGCGGCGTCTCCGCGATCGTGACGGTGATGCTCCCCTGCGCGATCGCGCCGGAGCGCAGACGGACGTTGCCGCCCATCACGATGACGCCGCTGCGTTCGTTGACGATGACGCGCGCGAGGTCCTCGGTCTCGATCTCCTTCCGCAGGATCGCGTTCACGTACGCGACGTGCTGCGACTCCGGGAGGTCGACGGGCACCTTCACCTTGACCGAGCGGCCGTCGGGCAGCGCTTCCGCCGACCGGGGGAAGAGCGCGTTGATCGCGTCGACGACGTTGACGACGTTCGCGAGCGACTCCTGGCCGCTGCGCAGGTCGAGGTAGACGAAGGAGTGCTCGCTCGCGAGGCGCGTGGGCACTTCGCGTTCGCACTTGCCGCCCTGCGGAAGCGTTCCGACCGTCGTGTGGTTCTTCTTCGCGGACGCGCCCTGGCCTTCGGCCGAGAAGCCGCCGATCGTCACCGGGCCCGACGCGGTCGCGTAGACGACGCGGCCGGTGATCTCGGTGAGCTCGGTCATCGACAGCGATCCGCCCTGCAGGCTCGTCGAGTCGCCGATCGCGCTCACCGTGACGTCGATCTTCTGTCCAGGCTTGATGCCGGCGGGCAGCACCGCTTCGACCTGCACGATCGCGACGTTCTTCGAGCTGATCTGCTGCAGGTCGACCTTGATGTTGCGCGTGAGCAGCAGGTTGGCGAGCAGCTGCCGCGCGGCTTCGATCGAGTCGCCCGTGCCCGCGAGGCCGGTGACGAGGCCGATGCCCATCACCGTGTTGTCTTCCTGGCCGCGCACGGTCGCGACGCTGCCGATCGGCATCGCAAGGCGCGTCGGCGCGCGCGTCGTACCGAGGAGCTCGGCGCGCGGCGTCTGCGTGAACGTCGCGCGCGAGCCGAGCTCCGGCTGCTTGGGCGCTTCGACGCCGCCGAGCTGGAGCCGCGTGTCGACCGTGGGCGCGGCTTTGGGTTCCTGCTGGAGCGCGAGGGCGAGGAGCAGTGCGGTGATCATGGGGTGGACGTCGTGGAGGTGCGTGGGGTGGAGCGCGCGCGGAGGTCAGGGAGCGCGTCGATCAGAAGGGCCAGATCCACTGGATCGCGTCGTGGAGCCACTTCCCGAGGCCCTTGCGCTGCGTCGAATCCGTCATCGGGCCGTTGCCCGTGTAGGAGACCTTCGCCTCGGCGACGAGCTCGCTCGGGATCGTGTTGTCCGCGCGGATGTCCCAGCGCCGGACGATGCCGCTGAACTCGATCAGCTTCGTCTCCTGGTCGATGCGGATCTCGCGCCGGCCGTTCACGACGAGGTTGCCGTTCTGCAGCACGTCGACGACGACGGCGGTCACGCGCGCGGTGAACTTGCCCTTCTTCGAGACGTTCGCCGTGCCCTTCAGCGCGTCGGCCGACGAGCCCTCGAGCCCGGGCAGCACGCTGAACGCGTTCGGCTTCACGTCGAAGTTGGCGAGCTCCTGCTTCAGGCTCGTCTCCTTCTTCAGGTCGGACGACTCCTCGTTCTTGAGGTCCTGGTTCTCGCTGATCTCGATCGTCAAGAGGTCGCCAGCGCGGCCCGCGGTCTTGTTCGCGACGAGGCCGAACGGCCCGCCGTTCGGGTCGTAGATCGAACCGGGGCGCGACTGCGGCGCCTGCGCGAGGAGCGCGCTCGCGATGGCGAGGACGGCGACGGCGAGGAGGATGAGCTTCTTCATGGTGGTCTCGTGGTGTTCGCGGAGATCCGCACGCTGCGCTGGATCGTTCGCGTGGGTTCTGTGTTCGGGTTCGGGGAACGCGGCCTCGTTCAGAGCTGGACGGTCACGAGCCCGCGGCCCGCGACGCGCGCGACGAGCTCGCGCGACTTGTCCGCCGTCTGGATCTTCACGGTGTCGCCGAGCGCGCCGTCCTGCGTGCACGTGACCGTGCTGCGCGCGACGACGGAGCCCTTGCGCACCTCGAGCGTGACGGGCTCGCCGCGTGCGACGAGCTGCGCACGCTTGACGTCGCGGTCCGTGACGAAGGACCCGCGGGCGAGGTCGCGCTGCGCGACGGCGCCCGCGAGCGCGTCCGAGCCGAGCGCCGCGAACGGCGTGGCCCCCTCGAGCTTCACGCGGCGCGCCTCGACGTGCGCCGGGGACAGGAGCTCCCCGCGCGCGACGTCGCGCACCAGGACGGGCAGCTCGGTCCAGAGCTCGACCGCGAACGCGGTCCACGCGGTCTGGTAGAGCGCGCCGTCGATCCACAGCTGGACCGGGACACTCCACGCTCCGCCGCGCAGTTCGGGGCGCTCGAGGCGGGCGCGCAGCTCGAGCGTCTCGCGCGGCTCGGGCACCTCGAGGTCCGCGGACGCCGTCACGACGCGCACGACGGTTTCGCGGCCCGAGAAGAGCTGGTCGAGCTCCGCGCGCGCCTTCGCTTCGAGCGCGGCACCGCGCACGATCTGCGTTCGCGGCAGGACGCGGCACGCGTCGGCGCCGCTGAACGCGACCTGCACGCCGGGGAACGCCGCAGCGACGTCGCGTTGAACGACGGCGCGCTGCACGAGCCGCGAGTAGCCCGGCGCGGGTGCCCAGCCGAGCGAGAAGCGCTCGAGGCGCGCGCGCAGCGCGGCGTCGGCGCACTCGATCGTGCCGAGCGACGCGAGCTCGAGCTCGGTGCCGCGCACGCGGGCTTCGGCGGGGAGGACGAAGCGCGCCTGCGCCGCGGCGACCGGCGCGGGGCCGTTCGAGCCCTCGACCGCGGCGAGCATCGACGACGCGCGCGCCGCCGGAGCCGACCCGTCGCGCGGGGCGTCGTTCGCCGGCGCGCCGATCGACAGCGTGAGCGCGAAGAGCGTGGAGAAGAAGGTGGGGAGCATGCCGTGTCCTTCGTGCGCGCTCAGCGCAGCATCTGGTTGACCTGCTGGAGCATCTCGTCGCCCGCCTTGATCGCGCGGCTGTTCATCTCGTAGTTGCGCTGCGCGAGGATCAGGCCGACGAGCTCGTCGACCACCTCGACGTTCGAGCGCTCGCGGTAACCCTGCTTGATCACACCGGTGCCGGTGAGTCCGGGCTGCGCCTGCGACGCGGCGCCCGAGGCGGGCGTCTCGCTGTAGAAGTTGCCGCCGTTCGCCTTGAGTCCCGCGGCGTTCGGGAAGCGGAAGAGCGGGATCGTGCCGACCTGCGAGGGCGTGCCGCTCTCCGTGTTCTGCGTCGTGACGATGCCGTCGTCGCCGATCGTGATCGAGATCGCGTCGGGCGGGATCGTCGGCGCGCCGTCGACGATGTAGCCCTCGCTCGAGACCAGCGTGCCCTGTCCGTCGAGGTGGAACGACCCATCGCGCGTGTAGCGCAGCTCGTTCGACGGCAGACGGACGCGGAAGAAGCCTTCGCCCTGGATCGCGAGGTCGTACTTGCCGTTGGTCGGCTCGAGCACGCCCTGCGAGAACGTCTTCGTCGAGCCCGCGATTTCGGTGCCCGTGCCGACCTGCAGACCGATCGGGTTGCGCTGGCTCTGCGACGTCGGAGCGCCGGGCTCGCGGTACGTCTGGTAGAGCATCGCGCGGAAGCTGAGCTCGCTCTTCTTGAAGCCGGCGGTGTTCGCGTTCGCGATGTTGTTCGCGATCGTGTCGACCTGCGTCTGCTGGGCTTTCATGCCGGACGCAGCGGTCATCATGGCGCGGATCATTCGTGGGCTCCTGGTCTCTCTCGGTTGCGCGCGGCGCGCGCAGGGTTCTCGTTCGGGGTCGGCTCGGCGCGGGGTGGCGCTCCGGATCGGAGCGGCGTGCGGGCCTCGTTGTGCGGGTGGGGTCTCGTTCGTCTCGGTCGGTCCGTGCGTGTGCGAGGAGTGCGGTTCGTGCGGGCGCTCACCGCGCCTGGTTCAAGCGGCGGTAGGACTGGTCGATCGACTTCATGACGTTCGCGGCCGACTCGAAGCTGCGCTGGACCTTGATCAGGCCGACAAGCTCGTCGATCGACTGCGCGTTCGAGCGCTCGAGCGCCTTCTGATGCACGACGGCCGTCGGCTCCTTCGGCGCCAGGTCGGGACGTGCGTGCCAGTAGCCCTGGCGATCGACCGTGAGCTGGTCGCGGTCCGCGAAGTCGGCGAGCTTGAGCTGCCCGATCTCGTTCGATCCCTGCCGCACCTTGCCGGTGCCGTCGACCGTGATCGCTTCGCCGGTCGCCTGGACGCGTCCGCGCTGTCCGACCCACGCGACGGGGAAGCCCTCGGACGTGAAGAGCTCGCCCTTGTCGTCGATGTGGAACGTGCCGTTGCGCGTGTACGCCTCGCCCGTCGGCGTCTCGACCGAGAAGAAGCCGTCGCCGTCGAGCGCGAGCGACCACGGGTCGTCACGGCGCTCGATCAGGCCTTGAGACCAGTCGGTCGCGTGCTTCGACTCGATCTCGACGTGCTTCTTGTCGCCGGTCCCGACCTCGAAAGCGCGCGTGACGGTGCCCTGGCGCTTGAACGCGGTCGCGGAAGCGTTCGCGAGGTTGCCGGTGATCGCCTCCATGCGCTTCTCGGCGGAGCGCATCGCGGCGACACCCATGTAGAGGCCCTTGTCCATGCCGCGCTACATGGCAAGCGTGGTGCCACGAGTCGGAAGCGCGTTCCCGTGCTGGAAACGAGGGTCGATCGGTGTGCTGCCGAGGGACGGCGGAAGGGAGTTCCGGTTGGGCGTGGAACTCCTTTCCACTTCGCGTCGCTGCGTGCAGGGGTGCGATCGGCGTAGGGGAGCTCGCGCGACGAGTTCGGGCTCGTGGGCGCGGTTCGCCGCGCGGTTCGCAGCGCGGTTCGCCGCGCGGTTCGCAGCGCGGTTCGCCGCGCGGTTCGCAGCGCGGTTCGCAGCGCCGAGCGCCGCGCGGAGCGCCGTAGCGCGGGCGGTTGCTCGCAACCCGAGGGATGGGACTCGTGTCGGTCGGGACGCAATTGCCAGCTGAGGCGATGCAGGGGGAAGGGGCGCAACGGAACACAGCGGCTGCTCCGCATTCCGGACCCCGCGCAGACCCGGGCCGGAGGACCGGCCCGGGTCTGCGCGGGGTTCGATTGGCTCTCAGCAACGAGCGTGGGGCACGGCGAGCGGGTGCCCGCCGTGCAAGGTCTTCGGAGAGAAGATGCCCAGAGGGCGTCAGAGCGAGCGCAGGAACTCGACCAGGTCGTGCTGCGCGGCGGCGTCGAGCCCCAGCGAGAAGTGCTGGTCGTAGTGCTCGACCACCGCATCGAGCGTCGCGAAGCGCCCGTCGTGGTAGAAGCCGCCGCGTCCGTGCGTGAAGAGCGCGCGCAGCGGTGCCGTCCGGTAGCGCTGGTCCGGAGAGCGCGACGCCTGGAAGTCGTCGATGCCGATCTCCTCCGGCGTGTGCAGGTTCCATCCCGGCTCCGTGTAGAGCGGCGGGACGTGACACGTCGCACAACCCGCCGAACCGCGGAAGAGCTCGCCGCCGCGCTCGGCGGCCGCGGGGTCGTAGCTCCCCACCGTCGGCTTCGGAACCGGCAGCGCGAGCTGATAGAACTGGAGCGCCGCGAGCTTCGGCGTCACCAAGTCCTCACCGACAGGCGTGATGTGTCCCGTGCGCGCGCTCGCCGCGAGCGGGAAGCGCTGAGCGTCGTCGAGGCGCGGGTCGAAGAACGTCCCCTGACCATGCATCTCGACGTTGGCGACGAACGCGTTCCAGTACGTCGACGAACCCCACCCCGTCCACGTCTGCAGGTTGACGCCGCCCTGTCCGAACGCGGGCGGGATCAGCGTGGCCGCCGAGCCTCCACCCGGTCGCTCGGTGTGGCCATCGAGCAGGAGCGCTGCATCGAACTTGCCCGGCCCCCACGTGCGGAGCACAGCGCGCACTCCTTCGTCGTCCACGCCGAGCCGGTTCGACATGGGCGCCAGGTTCGGCGAGAGCGCGATGATCGCGCCGACGTCCAGGTCGCGGTTGGGCCAGCCATCCAGACGCTTGCCCATGTTCGGCCGGAACGAGTCGTCGACGGTCGAATGGCAGAGCGCGCAGGTGATCCCGACGCTGGTCAGGTTTCCAGCTCGATCGAAGAAGCCTTTCACGCCTACGACCGCGCCGCGGCGGAGGAACTCCACCGTCGTCGCGGGATCGGTGAAGTCGACGCGATCGCTCTCGATGTCGGAACGGATCTGATTGCCGAGGACCGTGCTGTCGAGTTTGAGCCCCAGGTCGAACGCGGTCCGCGGGCGGAGCCCCGCTCCGACACCACCGAGCGCCGCACCCGCGATGGCCTCGTCGAGGCGCAACACGTCGCCCCAGAAGGCCTCGTCTCCGAACGTGTCGAAGCGGAACGTATTGCGCCCTTCGTCGACGAGGAGCCGAGCGTTCTCCCGGGCCGCATCGGCGGGGGTCGCGGCGCTGTCGCTGCTTCCAAAGGCGCTCCCGCACGCGGTCGCGAGGATCGTCGTGGCGGCGAGGAGCGCGAGACGCGTCGCACCGAGCGCGGGCTTCGTGCGGAGCGCACCGAGGTCGGTCGATCGAAGCGCGGACGCCACGCGGGGCGCTCCGTGGAAAATGGCCATGGGATTCTCTCCGTCTCGCGCGACGGCAACGGCGCGCACTCCTCGAGACGAAGAGCCGTCGAGCCGAGTCGATGGCACCGCGGGTTCGGCGCGTGGTTCCACGCATGCCGGGCTCGCGAGCCGTCGTCGTCGTGCTCCGCGTCCCGCTCGGGAGGCAGAGCCTCCTGGACGAGCCGGGGCAGGCGTCCTTCGTCCGTTCGAGGCCCTCTTTGCGTCACGCGGGGTGCCGGACGCATCGGTAGCGCTCCGGATCCCCGCGCGGGGACCTGAGTAGTCCCCGGCCAGGGGTCGAGGCCGTGCGCGTTCGAGCGAACGCGACTACGCGATCACGGAGCGCGTGCGAGAGAACGCAACTACGCGATCACGGAGCGCGACCGCGCCACCAACCACTCGCTCCCCACGAGCGGCACCGCGAGCACGCCGCACGGCACGAAGCCGTCGTCGCTCTCCGGTTCGCACAGGTACACCGCGACGGCGCCGAGCGGTTGGTCCGTCTTCACGAAGGGCGTGCCCGCGCGGAAGCGGCGCACCGCCTTCTTCCAGCTCACCGTGAGCAGCTGCTCGGCGCTCGCTTCGAGGATCTTGCGCGACGCCTCGTCGCCCACCTTCTCCACCATCGCGACCTCGACGTCGAGCGTCTTGTCCTGGCGCAGGCGCTCGATCGCGAGGCCGTGGCGCTCGAGGTGCTGCGCCGTCTCCTCGGTCAAGAGGTAGCACGCGGGCCGGTCGACGACGACCGTGCCCGTGAAGCGCGCGACGTGCGGGATGTGCACGCTCGTCGGCGCGCCTTCGAGCGTGCGCGGCTCGCGCGTCAGCACCTCGATCGGGCCGTCCCACGCCTCGAGCTTCGCGCGCACCGCGATCTGCCGCGGCGGGACCTGCGACGACTCCACGACGGACAGGATCGGCCGCGCGTTGCGCACGACGTGCAAGAGCGTCTGCTTCACGAACTCGTACGTGATCGCGACGCGCTCCTCGAACGACTGGTACGAGTACGTCTCGAGCAGCAGGTCGAGCCGGTTCGTGAGCCCGCGGTAGTTGCTGCCGAAGCGCGGGTGGTGCGTGTACGTCGTCCACCCCTGTCCGGTGCCGCCCTCGTCCGTGACGAAGTTGCCGTACCAACCCGTGTCCTTGCCGCACGCCTTCTTCACCTCGGCGCGCACGTCGGGGAGCAACGTCGAGCGCACGTACTCGATCGGCTCGACGCGGCCGCTCGCCATCGTGTGCGGCACGTCGTACGTCAGCGCGAACCGGTGCACCGATCCGTTCGTCGCGTGGCAGTCGATCGTCAGGTGCGGTTTCCACGCGCGATAGACCTTCGACTGCAGGAGGCGCATCTCGAGCGCCTCGAGCTTCATGTAGTCGCGGTTCAGGTTGACGCCGCTCGCGTTCGTGCGCGTCCCCACGCCCTTCACAGGACCGATCTGGCCTTCGAGCTTCGACAGGTCGAGCGCGCGGTTCTTCGGATCGATGCGATCGTTGCCGTCGGGGTTGAAGAGCGGCACGACGAGCAGCGTCACGTGCTCGAGCAGGTCGTCCCGCCGCGCGTCGAGCAGGTCGCGCACGAGCATCAAGCTCGCTTCCTTGCCCTCGACCTCGCCCGCGTGGATGCCGTTGATCACGAGCACGACGGGCTTGCCGCTGTTCACGGCCATGTCGGGCGCCTTCACGCCGCCCTTCGACAGGACGAGGAGCGGCAGGTCGCGGCCCTCCGGGCTCTTCCCGAAGCTCGTGACGAACAGACGCTTGTCCTTGCGCTTCTGGAGCTCGGCCACGAAGCGCTGAACGTCGGCGTGCAGGGAGGTTTCGGTGTAGCCGCTCGATTCGGCCTTGGTCAGCGGGGACTTCGTCGTCATGGGCGGGACGGACAACGCGAGAGGGACGCGCGAGAGCGCATGGCGAGAGCGGCGTCAAGCTACGGCTCCGTAGCGCGCTTGACCAGGGGTTCGAGCGCGCAGGGACGCGCCACGTCGTCATGGAGCGAGGTCGTGCGAGAACGCACGCGACGACGTTCCCTCCTGGGACTCGAGAGCAGCGGTCAAAGGCCGTGAAGAAGCGCGAGATAGCCAAGTGACGCGTCGGACCACGCCGGCACGAGGAGCGCGGATGACGCGTGTTCGCAGGGCAAGTCGCTGAAGAAGCGCGACGCGCTGACGGCGATGGGTTGGCGCGTCAGGCGGTGGTCCGGCGTTTCTTCACGGTCTCGTCGCGCGGGCTTGGGCTCGCAACCCAAAGTGCGTGGGGACGAGCGTCGGTCGGTACGCCATTGCCGGATGGGGCGATCCAAGGGGAGGGGGCGCAGAGGGACACACGCGTATGATCCACCTCACCGACCCCGCTCAGTTTCGGAACTGAGGACAGGTCCGAGTCTGCGCGGAGCTCCATCGGCGCTCGGCAACGAGCGAGCGGCACGGTGGACCTGTGCGTGTGCCTCGAGCACTGTCCAGTGCAGCGGCTCAGCGCCCGAGCGCGGCGCAGAGGTGGGGCACGCTCTTCTCGAGCAACTTGCAGAAGCGCGTCGCGACGGACTTGCCCGTCGCGACGACCTCCTCGTGCGAGAGCTTCTCGCCCGTGATGCCCGCCGCGAGGTTCGTGATGCAGCTGATCGCGGCGACCTTCATGCCGCACGCGCGCGCCGTCATCGCTTCAGCGACCGTGCTCATGCCGACGGCGTCCGCGCCGGCCCAGCCGAGCACGCGGATTTCGGCCGGCGTCTCGTACACGGGGCCGAGGAGGCCGGCGTACACGCCGCTCTCGAGCGCGACCCGCGCCTCGCGCGCGCCCTTGTCCAACGCGGCGCCGAACTCGGCGTCGTACGGATTGCCCGCGGCGCGCTCGCGCGGCAGGAGCGGCGCGGCGCCTTGCAGGTTGATGTGGTCGGTGATGCGCATCAGCGTGCCGGGCTTCCACGCGGGGTTGATCCCTCCGGCGGCGTTCGTGAGCACGACGCCCTTCACGCCGATCGCCGCGAAGGCGCGGATCGCGCGCGTCACGTCGCGCTCGCTCCAGCCTTCGTAGAGGTGCACGCGGCCCTGTTGCACGACGAGCCGCTTGCCCGCGAGCTCGCCGACGACGAGCTGGCCCGCGTGACCCGGCACGGCGGAACGCGGCATGCCGTCGAGCTCGGCGTACGGGATCGCGCGCGCCTTCTCGAGCTTCTCCGCGAACACACCCAGGCCCGAGCCGAGCACGAACGCGAGCTCGACGTCGGCGACGCCGTGGTCGCGCAGCGAGCGCGCGAGGCGTTCGACCGGATCGACGGTCGTGGAGCTGTCGTTCTTCGCCATGGTGCTGCCTCGCGCACACTCTCCCGCCTCGCGGCGCGGGCGTCCAGCGCGAGGTGGTGATTCCGCGCGCGCCCGAGGTCCGGCTCGGGGCCGCCGACGCTCACGCTTCGAGGAACACCCCGGCGATCGTCGCCGTCATCCAGCACGCGAACGCGCCGCCGATCATCGCCTTGAGCGCGAGCTTCGACAGGTCCGCCTTGCGCTCGGGCGCGAGCGCCGAGATGCCGCCGATCTGGATGCCAATCGAGGCGAAGTTCGCGAAGCCGCAGAGCGCGTAGGCCGCCATCTTCGCCGAGCGCGCGCTCTCGAACACGATGGCGCCGCCGTTCGCGGGGTCATACTCCTTCAGCTGCATGTACGCCATGAACTCGTTGGTCGAGACCATCCTGCCCAGGAGCGAGCCGAAGAGGCCGCAGTCGTGCGCGCCTTCGACCCCCATGACCCACGCGACCGGCGCAAGCACCCACCCGAAGATGCGGTCGAGAGAGCTCCCCATCGATCACGCCGAGTCCGTGGAGCCAATCACCGAACGCGCCGATCGGCCAGTTGACGAGCGCGACCAGCGCCACGAACGCGATCAGCATCGCGATCACGTTCAGCCAGAGCTTCAGTCCGTCGCTCGTTCCGTTGGCGGCGGCCTCGATGACGTTCCCAGCGGTGCGGTCGATCCGCAACTCGACCTTCCCTGCTGTCTCGGACACCTCGGTCTCCGGGCGCATGATCTTCGCCATCGCGAACGATGCCGGCGCGGACATAACCGAGGCCGTGATGAGGTGGGCTCCGTACTGCTCGCCGAGCACGTCCTTCGACATGTAGACGGCCATCACCGACCCTGCGATCGTCGCAAAGCCGCCCGTCATGAGCGCGTTGAGTTCGCTCATCGTCATCTTCGCGACGTACGGCTTGACCACGAGGGGCGCTTCGGTCTGCCCCACGAAGATGTTCGCCGCGGCCGCCATCGACTCGCCGCCGGAGAGCCCCATCGTCTTGCTCATCACCTTCGCAACCACCCAGACGGCGACCTGCATCACGCCGAAGTGGTAGAGCACGGACATCAGCGCCGAGAAGAAGATGATCACGACCAGCCCGGTGCCCGCGAAGGCGAAGATGAACCCCGCCGCCCCGTCGCCGTCGGCGAGCGAGCCGAACACCATCCGCGCCCCCGGCTTCGTGAGCGAGACGAGCTTCGTGACGATGCCCGAGGCACCCGCGAAGAACTGCCTGCCGACCGCGGTGTCGAGGATCACCCACGCGATCGCGAGCTGGAGCACGACCCCGCCCGCGACGACGCGCCACTGGAAGCGCTTGCGATCGCTCGAAAGCACCCACGCCATCGCGATGAAGAAGACGATGCCGAGCAAGGCGCGCAGGTAGATCAAGGGGGCTCCGGACGATGTCCGGAGCGAGATCTCACCGTGGGCTCGGAAAGATGCAAGTCCGCGGGTCGGGTAGACCGGCTTCCGGCGACCTCGGATCGGCCGTCGGCGTGCGACGGCGCGCGGGCCGAGCGGTCGGAAGGCTCGAACTCCGCGCGTTTCCCTGATGCGGATTCCTCCGCAAGCTGGAGCGCACCTCGCCCGGCCGCAGGTCAGTCCGCGATCGAATCCGTCGCCGGGTCGGAGCGGGTTCCGCGGTCCACGATCCGACACGAGTTGGCGATCACGAAGCCGTACATTCCGTACGACGTCGAGAGGGCATAGCAGTGCAGGCCTCTCGATCGAATGTACGCAGGAAGCGTGGTCACATCCGATCCTGAGTACCGGGGGCAAGGGAACCCGTAGCTCAACGAACGAGCGAACAGATCGCTCCAGCTCGCAACGAACGGCTCGGGGTCGATCTCGCGCAAGTCGAAGACGATGTTGCCGTCGAGCACGTGCTCGAAGTGGTGACCGTCGACGCCTTCGAACACGACGTCGGCCAGGCGCGCGGAGCTCGCGTCCGACGATCGCGCGTGCAGCACGAGCACGGCCTTGTCCCCCCAATACTCGTAGGCATGGATGATCCAGTCGTGCAGATGCGAATCGATCGCGTGGGTCATGGCCATCGTCGTCGAGGGGAAGCTCCAGTTTGCGAGGATCGCGCTCCGAGCTCGGTTCGGAGGTTCGATCGCAGGCGTCGATCAGCTCTCGATCCGCCCGAGCACCAGCGGCGACGGCGCGACCTCCGGGCCGATCACGAGGCCCTTCCGCAAGAGCTTCTCGCACTCCGCGAGCCCCTTCCCGTCCGTGTGGTGCACCTCGACGAGCGTCTGCCCGCGCTTCACGCGCTCACCGCGCTCCGCGCGCAGCACGAGGCCGACCGCCGGGTCGATCACGTCGTTGATGTCGCGCCGGCCGCCGCCGAGCTCGCTCGCCGCGAGCCCGATCGCGCGCACGTCGACGTAGTCGAGCACGCCTTCGTCCCACGCCTTCAGCGGCTCGACGCCACTCGCGCGCGGGAGCTTGTCCCGCCGCAGCACGATCGACGGGTCGCCGCCTTGCTCCTCGATCACCTTCTGGAATACGCGCAGCGCGCGGCCCGAGTCGAGCGCGTCCGCGATGCGACGCTTGCCGTCCTCGACGCTCGGCGCGACGCGCGCCATGCGCAGCATCTCGCCGCCGAAGAGGAGCACGAGCTCGCGCAGGTCGTGCGGGCCGCCGCCCGCGAGACACTCGACCGACTCGACGATCTCGAGCGCGTGCCCGACCGCGCGGCCGAGCGGACGGTCCATCGCCGTCTGGTACGCGACGACGTCGACGTCCATGCCGCGGCCGAGCGCGATCATCTTCTTCGCGAGCTCCGCGCCCTCTTCCACGTCGGGCTTGAACGCGCCCGAGCCGAACTTGACGTCGAGCACGAGACCCTCGATGCCCTCCGCGAGCTTCTTCGACATGATCGAGCTCGCGATCAGCGGCACGGACTCGACCATCCCGATCGCGTCGCGCAGCGCATACAGCTTCTTGTCCGCGGGCACGAGGTCGTCCGTCTGCGCGCCGAACGCGACGTTCGTGCGGTCGAGGCAGCGGTGGAGCTCGGCCTCGCTCAATCGCACGCGGAAGCCCGGGATCGACTCGAGCTTGTCGAGCGTGCCGCCGGTGTGCCCGAGCCCGCGCCCCGAGATCATCGGCACCGCGACGCCGCACGCCGCGACGGCGGGCGCGAGCGGGATCGAGACCTTGTCGCCGACGCCGCCGGTCGAGTGCTTGTCGATCTTCGCCTGCGGGAGCTCGTGGAACGAAAGGCGCGTCCCCGTGTCGATCATCGCGCGCGTCCAGTCGGTGAGCTCGCGATCGGTGAGACCGTTCAGGAAGATCGAGGTGACGAGCGCGGCGGCTTGGTGCTGGCTGATGTCGCCGGCGACGTAGCCCTTGAGGAAGAAGCTCATCTCCTCGCGGGTGAGCTCATTCCGGTCGCGCTTCTTCTGGATGATCGAGATGGCGTTCACGGCGCGCACGAGGATAAAGGAGCAGACGCGCGACGTCTCCCCTCCACGAGGAGAACGTGCGGGCCGCGGTGGCTCGCCCGTGTGCGACCTTCGATCGAGACCGAAGGCCGCGCTGCCCGCGCGCTCACCGAACGAGGAACGGCAAGTCCGCGCCCGAATTCGGCCGCAGGTCGATCAGCACGCCCAGGATCGGCGGGTTGCCTTGCGACTGCGCGCCCGGGCCCGTCGCGACGATGCCGTCGACCTCGAACCAGCCGGCCTCCATCGCGGTCTGGCCGACGACTTCGGCGGCGGTGTGGCCCGTGCTCTTCAAGAAGGAGTCGGCGAACAGGCCGGAGATCGCGAGCAATCGCTGGCGGCTCCAGCACGTGAACGTGCGCTGAGCCGAGAAGACCTGCTCGTTGTCGTTGAACACCAGGAAGCCGACCGTCGTCGTGACGCCCGCGGGCGCGAGCGGCTGGAAGAGCACGAGATCGCTCACGAACGTGTTCGTCGTCGCCGTCGAAGTCTGGCCGAAGAAGCGCGGCACGCAGATGCGATGGGGCGAGCGCTCGTACTCGACGCCGTCGAGGTCGGGCTTGAAGTCGTTGTCGGCGTCTGTGTTCTGGCCGTCGCTCGTCAGGCCGCGATACACGAACGGCGGGATCGAGTAGTCGGTCGCCTCCGCCGCGTCGACGCGCAGCGAGCTCCCCGCGAGCCAGTCGAAGTCGATCGCGCGGCCGGTCGTCGTGCTCTGCGCGTAGGCCCACACGTAGCCGCGCTGGCCGCTCGCCGCGAGCGCGCTCGTGAGCGCCGTGTACGTGTCGCGCGGCGTCAGCGTGACCGTGCGGTTCGACACGAGACAGTTCGACGCGTTGACCAGGTTCAAGTGCACGCGAATGGTCCGCGACGAGTCCGTGTTCGTGATCGTCAGGTAGGTGCGATGCCCCGTGCGGTTGTCGAACTCGGGGAAGACGAGCAGGCTGCCCGTCTCGGGCCCGCCGGCGCTGGCGAACTTGGCGAGGAGAGCGAGGGCGAAGGGGAGCACGAGGGAGAGGCGCATGGTGAGGTTCCTTCCGCGGACGAGGACGTCCGCCGAACCTTCGTTTCTACCCGACGCGCGCGAATCCGGCGAGGCCGCCGCGTCCGGATGCGTCCCCTCGCGCGCTCTGCTCAGGTGACCCGGCGGAGCGACGCGGCGCGCGAACGCCTGCGCACCAGCGCCGACAGCCCCGCGTGGAGCGCGAGCGCGAGCGCGGTGCTCCCGAACAGCGCGGTCCGGACGTAGCCGAAGTGCACGGCGATCGCGACGCCGCTGCCGATCATCGCCAGGGGGAGCATCGTGAGGAACATCGCGAGCACTTGCGACGCGCGCTCGCCCGACCGCACGGCCTGCGACAGCGGGATGAAGTCCCCGCGCAGCCCCGACACGAGCGACATCGGTCCGATCATGAGCAGCCCGGGCAACGCGAAGAGGAGCTTCTCGGGCGTGTCGCGCAGCACGTAGCCCGCGACCCCCATCGACCACACGACGAGCGGGAGCACGATGCACAACAGCACGGCCTTGCGCGCGCCTTGGAACAGCGCGATGGAGCGCTGCACGGGCGTGAACAAGAAGAGCTCGGCTCCTTCGGGCGTGCTCGACAGCCGCACGGACTCGAGGGCGCTCAGCGGCGCCACGCCGAGCATCCACACGAGCACGATGGGCATCGCGCCGCCGCTCTTCTCGTCCATCAAGCTGAGGATGGGGAGCACGAGGAAGTACGCGAGCGAGGCCGCCAGACGCACCTTCAAGGCGCGATCGCGGAGGACGTACGTCACGCACAAGCGGAACACCGCCCGCTCCGCCGGGTCGGGCATCCACGAACGCCAGACGCGCCACCGCGACCAACCGCTCTCCACGGACTTCGACGTCGCGGGCGGAGCGCTCGACGGAGCCGCCGGTGCGCCCATCCTCGACTCCGCGCCGGTGAAGCCGGCGGGCAGTCGCAGGACTCCGAGCCACGCGAGCCCGATCGTGACCGCGACGCCGAACGCGGCGGCGATCGTCGCGGTGCTCGTCGCGCTCTTCCCAGCGAGCGCGACGTCGAGCGCCGCGAACCACGCCGGCGGAAGGAGCCACAGCGCCGAGAGCGAGTCGAGGTCGCCGCTCCAGTCCACGCGTCGCGCGAGGCGCGGCAAGACCTGGAATCCGAGGACGAGCACCAGGGTCGACGCGATCTGCGCGGCCGTGACGAAGCGTTGGAAGCGCTCCGCGCCGAGGAAGCGCGCGATCACGCCGTACGAACAGACGGCCACGGCGCAGAGGAACACGGTCTCGAACGCCGCCGAGACGAGATGGACGGCGCCGAACCAGCCGTGCGCGTCCTTGCAGAGGAAACCGAGCACCGCGGGGCCGAGGTTCACCGCCAACGCCATCGCACCGCAGAAGCCGAGGATCGTGAGGCCTTTCGCGAGCACGAGCGTCGGACCGTTCACCGGCCGGAAGCCGAACACGTCGACGTCGCGCGCGTTGAACAGAACCTCCGCTGCCTCGTTCAGCGCCATCGTGCCGACGATGAAGAAGGCCATCGTGTGCACGAACAGCGCGAAGACGAACGTCGATTCGACGATCGGCGCCATCGCCCCGAGGACGAACCCGAGCACGGCGTAGATGGCGAGGATGAACGGGAGCGTCCGCACGCGCTTGTTCCCCGTGATGCCGACGGGCATCGCGCGCGTGCTGATGACGAAGTAGGCCCGCAGGAGCGCCTTCAGCTGGTGCCGATCGATGCCCTGCGTCATTTCGTCATCGACCGCGCCATGTCCTCGGCACGCTGGGTCAGGTTCTGCGTGCTCGTGAGCTGGTTGAAGGCCTGCTCGAGCGACGTCGCTCGTGTGCGCTCCAGGATCGCGGGCACGGCGCCGTCCTCGATCACGCGCCCCTGGTGGATGATCACGACGCGCTCACAGATCCGCTCGACGACGTCGAGGATGTGCGAGCACCACACCACCGTCTTCCCCTCCTTCGCGAGGCTCGTGACGAGCGTCTTGAACAGCAACGCCGCGTTCGCGTCGAGACCGTTCAGCGGTTCGTCGAAGAACACGACCCGCGGATTGTGGAGCAGCGCGGCCGTGATGACGATCTTCTGCCGCATCCCCTTCGAGAACGTCGCGAGCGGCGCCGAGCGCGTGTCCGCCGCGGAGAGATCGAAGAACGCGAGGAAGCGCTCGATGCGCTCGTCGACCTCGCGCTCGGGGATGCCGTGGAGCGCGGCGACGAGCTCCAGGTACTCGCGCCCGGTCAGCGCCTCGAACACCGCGCCCGTCTCGGGCACGTAGCCGAGGATGCGCTTCACCGCGACCGGGTCCTTCACGACGTCGATGCCGTCGATCTCCGCGATCCCGGACGTCGGCACGAGCGTGCCCGTGAGCATCTTGAGCGTCGTGCTCTTGCCCGCGCCGTTGGGACCGAGCAAGCCGACGAGCTGCCCCGCCGGGATGTCGAGGTCGATGCCGCGGACGGCTTCGAACGTTCCAAAGCGCTTCGTGAGCTTCTGAAGACGGATCATGTGCGCGCCAGCGTACTCGCTCCACCTCGGCGGACGCGTACGGAGCGCGCAAGGAGTGCCGGACCGCGCGGGAGGCAGCGATGCTGCGGACGCTCGAGGACGTCGTCGTTCGCGCGTTAGTGCACGTCGACGTCGACCGTGACCGTGCCGCTCGCCGGCACGTCGACCTCGACTCGCCCCGATCGATGCTGAGGAACGCCCATGCCGGACTCGAACAGCATCACCGTCCAGCGCCCGGGCTCGAGCCCGTCGAGCTCGAAGCGCCCGTTCTTCGCGACGGCGCCGCGCCAGAGCGACTGCCCGTTGCGCTCGGAGCCCTGGAGCTGCGCGCTCACGGTGAAGCTCGCGCCCGCGCCGATCGAGCTCGGAAGGCGGCCGATGAGCGTCGTCGCGCCGCGCGGGCGGAGCTCGACGTCGTACGCGCGCGCCTCGAGGACCTCCACGCGCTGCGAGAGGTCGTGCATCGCGCCCCACTTCTCCGGGAGGACGCGCGTCACGTCGTACGTCCCGCACGCGAGGTCGACGAGCTCGAAGCGTCCCTGCGCGTCCGTGACGAGGTCCCAGTCGCGCGACGCGAGCGTGTCCGTCGGCGGTCGGTCCACGTTCACCGGCGCGTTCGCGATCGGCTCGCCCTTCGAGTCCTTCAGCACGCCCCGCAGCGTCGCGCCGGGGTGGAGCTCGACTTTGCGCGCCGCCGTCGCGATCCCGACCTCGAACGGTCCGTCGCACGCCGGAGCGAAGCCCGTCGACTCCACGAAGAGCGACATCGGTTCGACGGCGAGTCCCTCGAGCGCGAACTCGCCCCGTTCGTCGGTCCGCGTTTCGATGCGGTCGTCCTCGGAGTACCGCTCCCACGGCCCGCCCGGATCGCGCGGCGTGAAGCGCCGAACGAGCGCGTTCGCGACCGGCGCGCCGCTCGCGGCATCGACGACGCGTCCGGTGACGCGCGCGGCGGCGCTCATCGAGATCACGATCGGCGCGTCGCCGTGGTCGACGGTCGCGATCGCTCGCGGCACGATCGCGGGGCCGTAGCCCGCGGCCGTGATCTCGATCCCCGCGACGGATCCCGCCTCGACCTGTTCCTGGTCCATCGTCCAGCGCCCGAGCTCGTCGCGCACCTCGCGTCCGGGATCGCTCCAGACGGCGGCGTAGCTGCTCAAGCGCTCCTCGCCCGGCTTCAACTCCGGCGCGACGATGCGCACGCGGAACGCGGTCACCGGAGCTCCCGTCGCGGCGTCGACGACGCGCCCGCTCAAGCCCGCGGAGCGCTCGAGCACGATGCGCACGAGCGGATTCCGATCGACGTCGAGGCGGTGCTCCTGGCGCGTGTAGCCCGTGCGGTAGAACTCGAGGCGCACTCCGGGTTCGCGCGGCACGGCGGCGAGCTCGAAGACGCCATCCGCGCCGGTGCGCGCCGTGACGCCGTCGAGGTAGTCGAACCCGCGCTGCCCGGAGACGTAGACGTTCGCGACCGGCGCGCCGCGCGTGTCTTCGACGACGCCCTTCACGACGAGGCCGCGATCGAGCACTGCGCGCAGCTCGCCCGGGAACGCGCCCTGCATGGGGAGCTCGAACGAGCTCACGAACGGCGCGAAGCCCGAGAGCGCGACACCGAAACCGCGCGTCGCGCGCGGCACGCAGCGCAGGACGAACCGACCGTCGTCGTCCGAGACGGTGCGCACCGTGTTCATCTCCCACGGCGACGACCCCGCGTGGACGGATGCGCCGGCGAGCGGACGTCCGTCCGTGTCCACGACCACTCCCGGCACGTCGACGCCGCGCTCGAGCACGAACTCGACCTCCTCCGCGGGCACCTTGCCGTCCTCGAAGTCGCGCCGCAGACCCGCGTGTCCCTCGGCGGCGATCCACACGGAGAGCCAAGTTTCGTCCGGCGACAGTCCCTCGAGCACGAACCGGCCGCTCGCGTCGCTGCGCACGCGCGAGCTCGTCGCGTTCGTGCCCTCGACCTCCGCACCGGCGACGGGCGCGCCAGTCTCGTCGACGACGCGCCCGCGCAGCGCGGCGCCCGGCCCCAGGCGGATCTCGAGGTCGTCGACGAAGCTGCGACCTTGCGTGGCGACGACGACGCGCTTCTCCGCGAAGCCGTGCGCGGACACCTGGACGTGATCGTCGCGCAGGAGCGAGGACGCGTGGAGCTCGAAGTGCCCGCTGCCGTCGGCCGTCGTCTCGCTCCCGCGTCCGACGAGCTTGGCTCCGCCGATCGGCGCTCCGTTCGCGTCGAGCACGCTGCCGCGCAGGCGCACGTCGAGCGGATAGAGCCGCGCGACGAGGCCTTCCGGCGGCGGCGCGCCGCGCACGACGAGCGCTTCCTCGAAGAACCCGACGTAACCGGGCGTCTGGCCCTGCAGCGTGATGCGCAGAGCGGTCGAGGGCTCTGGGAGCGCGACCTCGAACCAGCCGTCGGCACCGCTCGTCACGAGCGCGTCGAACGCGCGCTCGCCGGGCGGCGTGTAGCCCGTGTCGATCACGACGTGCACGGACGCGCCAGGGAACGGCTCGTTGCCGCCGCGGACTGCGCGCGCGCGCAAGTGCCAGGCGTTCGCGTTCGTCGCGGCGAGCCGCGCGTCTCGCGTGCGCGTGGTGCTCTCGCGATCGAGCGCGGGGGCGAGGTCGTCGTTGGCGGTCGCGCGGGTGAGCTCGGCTTTCGGCGCCTCGATCGGCGTCGCTTCGCGCGCGAGCGGCGTGTCGGTCGTCGCCGCGTCCTCCCACGGCCGGATCCACCACGCGCCGAGCGCCAGGACGACGCACGCGACCGCGACGAGCTTGGCTTTCGTTCCCACGAGCACTCCTCCGATCGTTTTCGCTCCCCCGAGCGTCCCCACGGTCCAGCCGACGTGTCCGAGTCCCGCGAGCGGCGCGAGCAGCGCGAGGAACTCGTTTCGACGGTGTGCGTTCTGCGCGTCGAGGCGCGCGCGCAGGAGCGCGAGACCGCGCTTGACGCGTGTGCGAGCCGTCTCGAGCGGGATGTCGAGGCGCTCCGCGATCGCGTGCGCGTCGAGGTCGTCGACGAGGCGGAGTTGGAGTGCGGTCTTGTAGGGCTCGTCGAGCGCCTGGAGCGCGTCGAGGATCGAGCGGAGGAGCTCGATGCGTTCGACGGTGTCGTTCGCCGGCGGCAGCGCTTCGGTGCGAGCGGCAGCACGATCGCGCTTCTCACGTCGCGCTTCACCGCGCCGCATGCCGAGCGCGATGTTGCGCACGGCGTTCGTGAGCCAACCGCCCGCGGTCGGGCCGCGCACGTCGGCGCGTAGGGCCGCGAGCCACGCCTCTTGCACCGCGTCGTCCGCGAGCGACGGCTCGAACAGGATCCCGCGCGCGATGCGGCGCAGGGCCGCGGTCTTGCGCGCGAGGTCGATGGGGAGGTCGTCAGAACGGTCCACGCGATCGTCATGGTCGCATGGAACGCCTCTGGTTCAGCTCTCCCGGGAATCTCTGTCAGAACGCTGCCCGACCCTCACCACACGATCGTCCAGCCGTTCGTCAGGTTGGAGAGGCCGGAGGGGCAGAACGTGACGGAGGCGTTGCGGTAATAGACTTGGTAGTGGCGCGTGGCGCCGCTTCCGACGGTCACGAGCGAGCGTTGCGAGAGCGTCCACGGGTCGTTGTCGTCGGGGAAGGTGCTCGTGCCTTGGATGTTCTGCCGCACGCGCACGCGGCGCAGGTTGCCGCCCACGCAGCGCACGCCGTCGTTCAGGGGCGTGTCTTCGAGGCCGTCGCCTTCGATCAGGACGCACGCGACCGTGCTCGGCATGCCGGTGGCGAGGAGCGTGACGTCGTCCTGCTCGATCGTGCCGCTCCCTTCGAGCAGCGCGCCGGCCGGGTTCAGGCTGTTGCCGCAGCCGTGGCCGGGTGCGCCGTCGTTCGCGCACGGGCACGGCGTCGAGTGCGTGGCGTCGACGCCGTCGCCGAAGCAGAACGGGGCGCCGCTCGTCGCCGGGCGGATCACGATGTCGAGCGCGGTCGAGTCGCAGCCGATCTCGCTCAAGGGATCGACGGTGAAGTAGAGGAAGTCGCCTTCGTTCAACGCGAGCGCCACGAGCCGTCCGCCGCCGTCAGCGAGGCGGAACTCCTGCGCTCCGCCGTCCGCGAGCGCGCCCATCACGAGCGTCTCGTTCGAGACGCCGTCGTAGTGATCGATCGTCCAGGCGACGCCGTCCGGCGAGCTCGCGCACGTGTCGTCGAGATCGCGCACGCTGCCGGTGACCGTCACGCGGCCGGTGTACGGGCTCCGCCAGCCCACGATCACCATCTGGCCGAAGTAGGGATGCACGTTGACGACGCCCGCGGGCCACGTGAAGCCCTCGACCAGCTGGTCCGTGCCCGTCGCGTTGATCGCGATCGAGGGGAGGTTCGGATAGCCGGGCGCCATCACGTTCGGACCCTGCCACGACTCGAGGCCGTCGACGAGGAACGCGTCGGTGATGAACCCGGTGAGCGGCGCGTACGTCGAGGGCTCGTGGACTCCGGGCGTGCTCGGATCGCTGGCGAGGAAGTGCCACACGCCCACGTTGCCGCACGCGTCGCGGTTGGGGTTCTCCTGATCGGGCGCGATGCGGAAGTCCGCCGCGAGGTTCCACTCCCCGCACGGGTTCGAGACGTCGCAGGGGTACTGCGCGATCGTGCAGTCGAAGCCGCCGACGTTGTTGAACCAGCCGTGGCCGTCGCACACGCCGAGGAAGAGCCGCGTCGCGCCCGTCGGGACTCGGAACGCCTGCGCGGTGATGCCGTCGGCGCGCAGCCCGTCGCCGATGAAGAAGGTCTGGAACAGCTCCGGCTCGAGCGTCGCGAAGTTGCGCGACTCGGGCGAGCTGAAGTCGAGCGCAGCAGGCGGCAATCCTCCGTTCGTCGTGTCCGG
The DNA here is from genome assembly GCA_016714045.1 of Planctomycetota bacterium. Classification (GTDB taxonomy): domain Bacteria; phylum Planctomycetota; class UBA1135; order UBA1135; genus JADJNY01. The sequence goes on from JADJNY010000015.1 coordinate 543,487, forward strand.
CAGGAACACGCCGAGGAGCGCGCAGAGCGGCATCGAGTAGCCCGAGATGCCGAGGTCGGTCGCGCTCGCCTGGCTAGGGCCGTCCTCCGGGCCGTAGAACGGATTCGCGGGCCCGTAGCTGGCGGAACCCGCGACGTCCGTGAAGCGCACGAACGAGCACGCCAGCGCGTCGAGCGCCACGAGCGTCGGCGACTGCTGCGGTGCCGTGTCCGAGTGCGTCGTCGTCCCGTCCGGCTGGCCTGCGAGGAACGGGTCACCCTGCGCGCTCACGACGACCGGCGCGATCGCGTTGAAGACGACGTCGACCTCGTACCAGTCGGCCCCACCGGGCGATCCGTCGTCGAACTCGATGACGACGCGCCAACCGTTCGTCACGGACGGGTACTCGGCGATCATCGTCGCGCCACGGCTCTGCACGACGTGGAGCGCGATCGAGAAGTTCGACGCGGGCAGGCTCGGCACGAGTCCGGTGAACAGGTCCGACGAACAGCCGCAGTCCCGGTTCTCGCAGCTCTCCGCGTCGGGCCAGTTCGGATACCACGTCGCGCCGCTCAGGATCGTGGGTTCGATCGCCGTGCCCGTGTCGCAGTTCAGCCGGCCCGGCGCGGCCCAATCGAAGTGCTGCCACTGCGCCGTATCGCCCTGGAGCACGATCCGGCTCCTCCCGTCGATCCACGCTCGGACACGCACGACCTCCGAGCGTGCGCTCCCGGCCAGGACGACGAACGCGAGGACGAGGGACACCACGTGAAGGACGATAGGGCTCCGCAGACTGCGCATGACGACACTCCCCGGCCGCTTCGGGCCCGCGACGGGCAAGGGCCGAAACCCACTGTGGTCCCTCGTCGCCGGGACTCGCGGCCGATCACGCCGTAGCGACGCGTCATCGAATCCGTAGGCTCCCCCGCGGAGCGCGTACTCTCGTCGGTGCGGCCCATCCATCTTTCGCCGCACGCGGCGCCCGCAGTGCCGGGTCCCTCTCATCCCCCCGGCCGCGCACGAGCTCGATCCGCCCGTGCGTGCGGCGCCGCAGGACGGCGCGCGCAGCGGGTCGGGTCGCTCCAGCTCGCTCCGCGCGTCCGTTGGGTTGACGCACTGCGGGTCGAGGCAGCGCTGGCGCGCGGGGTGGGTCCCGTCTCTCCGGCGCGCGCAGCGGGTCGGGTCGCTCCACCTCGCTCCGCGCGTCCGTTGGGTTGGCGCAGTGCGGGTCGAGGCACGCTGGCGCGCGGGGTGGGTCACGTCTTGCGCGCTCACCGCGGGCCGGGTCTCTTGCCCGCGCGAGCCGTCCGTACAACGCGTGTGCTGCGGGTCGAGTCTCTGGCCCGTGCGCGTCGGATCAGGTCTGCCCGGTCCAGTCCGGCTTCGCGGCGGCCTTCCACCGCGCGCGAATCGCGTCGTGGAGCTCCTTCGGGAGCGGGCCCGCTTCCATCAGCGCCGCGTTCTGCTTCCAGCGCTCGGGCTTCGTCGTGCCGACGATGAGCACGCACACACCGGGCTGCATCGCCGTGAAGCGCATCGCCGTCGCCGCGGGGCCGTCGACGCCCTCGTTCTTGCGCGCGTCGCCCTTCGCCCACGCGTACTCGAGCGTCTGCAGGCGCTGCCAGTACGTCTCGTGGTAGCCGTTCTCGGGCTTCGCGTCGTAGCGCCACGCCGCGTTCGCGATCGGGCGCTTCGCGATGACGCCCATCTGCTTCTCCTTCGCGAGCGGGAGCACGAGCTCGATGCACTCCTGGTCCGCGACGTTGATCGACGTCTGCAGCGAGTCGAAGCGCCCGCTCTCCACCGCCCACTTCGCGGTCGTCGAGTCGCCGCTGTAGCCGATGTAGCGCGTCTTGCCCTGCTTCTTCGCGAGCTCGAGTCCTTCGATGCACGCGCCCTTCTTCAGCTCGTCGAGCGAGCACGAGTGGAGCTGCACGAGGTCGATCACGTCGGTCTTCAAGCGCTTCAAGCTGCGCTCGACCGACGCGAGCACGCCCTCCTTCGTCCAGTCCTCCCCGCGCTTGCCGTCGACGTTCGTGTGACCGCACTTCGTGAAGAGGTGGTACTCCTTGCGCCGCGCGCCGATCGCTGCGCCGATCGCGACCTCGGAGTCGAGGTAGCACTCCGCCGTGTCGACGACGTTGAGCCCGGCGTCGAGCGCGGCGTTGAGCAACTTCGCGACGGTCGCGGGATCCGTCTTCTCGAACCCGATCTCGGCCCCGCCGAAGCCGAGCACCGCGACCTGCATGTCCGTCTTGCCGAACTTGCGGCGCTCGAGCGCGGCGGGCGCCAACGACGCGGACGCGCTCGCGAACGGCGGCGCGGCGAGGGAGCTCGCTCCGCGCGCGCGGCCGTTCGTCGACCACGCCGCGAGCGAGGCCGCGGCGGAAAGCTGGAGGAACTCACGTCGGGACGTCGGTCGCACGCTCATCTCGCTCTCCTGTCGCTCTGGGGCCGTGGGTTGGACGCAGCGGAGCGTACCACGCGGCTGCGGCGCCGCGCGCTCCTTGGCGGCCCGCTGACAGGTCACACTGCGCTCCTCGCCCCGTGGCCCCGCGCTCCAGCGGGAGCTACCTTCGCCGGATGATCCCGAACACGCACGACGAGCTCGCCTGGCCCCGCACGATCGAGACGCGCAAGAGCGGCGTCTGGCTCCTCGACAACCCGTCGACGAACCAGGGCACGTCGTTCGACCGCACGCAGCGCGACACCCTGCGCGTGCGTGGCATGCTCCCCACCGCGTGACGACGCTCGCGGAGCAGGCCTCGCTCGCGATCGACCAGATCCGCGCGAAGTCGACGCCGCTCGAGCGCTACATCGGCCTCGCGAGCCTCCACGATCGCAACGAGGTGCTCTTCTACCGCGTCCTCGTCGACCACGTCGCGGAGCTCATGCCCATCGTCTACACGCCGACCGTCGGCGAGGCGTGCCAGAAGTTCAGCCACATCTATCGTTCGGCGCGCGGGCTCTGGCTCACGCCGGACGACGTCGACGACCTGCCGAGCGTGTTGCGCAACGCGCCGTTCAAGGACATCCGTCTCATCGTCGTCACGGACAACGAGCGCATCCTCGGCCTCGGCGACCAAGGTTGCGGCGGCATGGGGATCCCGATCGGGAAGCTTGCGCTCTACGTCGCGGGCGCGGGCCTGCACCCGTCGAAGTGCCTGCCGATCAGCCTCGACGTCGGCACGGACAACCCGGAGCTCCTGAACGATCCGCTCTACCTCGGCTACCCGAAGAAGCGCCTGCGCGGCGCCGCCTACGACGCGTTCGTCGAAGCGTTCGTGCGCGCGGTGCGCGAGGTCTTCCCGAAGGCCGTGCTGCAGTGGGAGGACTTCCACAAGGACCGCGCGTTCACGCTGCTCGAGCGCTACCGCCGCCGCATCCCGTCGTTCAACGACGACATCCAAGGCACGGCGAGCGTCACGGTCGCGGGCATGCTCGCGGCGCTGCGCGTCACGAAGGAGCGCATGGCGGAGCAACGCATCCTGTTCCTCGGCGCGGGCGAGGCCTGCACGGGCATCGCGCGCCTCAGCGCGCTCGCGATGCGCGCGGACGGCGCGAGCGAGGCGACGATCCGCCGCGCGCTCGCCGCGTTCGACAGCCGCGGGTTCCTGCACGCGGGCATGACGATCGACGAGCCGCACAAGAAGGAGCTCGCGCTCCCGCTCGACGTGATGAAGGAGTACGGCCTCGATCCGTCACGCGCGCTCACCCCGGTCGAGGTCGTGCACGCGATGAAGCCCACGATGCTCGTCGGCGCGACGGCGAAGGCCGGCACGTTCACGAAGGAGATCGTCGAGGAGATGGCGCGCCACGTCGCGCGCCCGGTCGTGCTGCCGCTCTCGAACCCTACGAGCAAGACCGAGTGCACGCCGGAGGAAGCGCTGCGTTGGACGAAGGGGCGCGCGCTCGTCGCGACGGGCAGCCCGTTCGACGACGTCGTGCTCGACGGTCAGCGCCACGTGATCGGCCAGGCGAACAACGTGTTCATCTTCCCGGGCCTCGGCCTCGGCGCCGCGATCGCGGAGGTGCGCGAAATCCCGACCGAGCTCTTCTTCGTCGCCTCGTCGACGCTCGCGCGCGCCGTCAGCGCGGAGCGCCTCGCTCAAGGCGCGCTCTTCCCGAGCCAAAGCGACCTGCGCCGCGTGAGCTTCGACATCACGTGCGCCGTCGTGCGCTACGCGAGCGAACACGACCTCGGCCGCCGCATCCCACCGGACGAGGTCGAGCGCTTCGTGCGCGCGGCGGTGTGGGACCCGGCGTACGTGCCGGTGCAGCGGAGCGAACCGGAGCGGTGAGGCCGGCGCCGTCGCGCGCCCTGCGTCACTTCCCAGCGAGCAGGCGCACGCTCCAGCGCTCGTGCAGGGCGTGAAGCGCGATGCGATTGCGCACAAGCGCCGTCCCTTCCGCGCGCAGCGGGTCGGCGGGATCGATTTCGAGCAGCGCATGGCGCTCGACCGGCTCGGGCTCGCCGCCGTTCACGCGCGCAAGCAGCCGATTCGCCTGGTCGGCGACGCGCTCGCCCGCGCACGCCCACTCCGAATCGAGCAGCGCGGCGAGCAGGAACGCGTTCGCGCGCCTTCCGAGCTCCAACGCGTGCGCCAGCTCGGGCTCCTTCCACTCCTTCGCCGGCTTGCGCACGAGGACCTGGAGCGCGAACAGCTCGCGCGCGGACAAGCCGTGGAACCAGCGCTCGACCGGAACGCCCTCGCGCGTGCGCAGCCATGCCTCCCACCGCACACGCGCACCGCCCGCGCCGGGTTGCGCGTTGCGGTGGTCGTGCACGCGAAAGCCGATCCACTCGCGATCGACGTCGTCGAGGCGCAAGTCGGTGAAGTCCTCGAGCAGCGTGAGGGCGTTCCCGCACGCCGTGTACGTCGTGCTCTCCGCCGGGTCACCCGAGGTCACCGAGCCGTCGTCGAGCTTCGCCACCAGCGCGCGCACGACGCGCGCCGGATCGGTCTGGAACTCGAGTCGAAGGAGCTCGATCTCGTCGTCTTGCGACGCCATCGAGCGGTGAACGAGCGTTTCGACGCGCTGTTCTGCCTTGTCGAAGCGCGATACGTGCCCGGATCCGAGGACGAGCGCGCCGAAGAGGATCGAGGTTCGAAGTGCCATGGGAGAGCTCCAGTGCGAGGACGACCCGAGGGAAGCGCCGCCTGCTCTGACCCGGGTGCGCTCGATCCTAGCGTCCAGCGGCGATCGTGCTCGCGCCGGGCCGAACGCCGTTCCTCGCGCTCGGCCGAGCGCGCCGCCGACGGCCGCGCAGGAGCTCCACCGCGTCGAAGGTCGCGCGCTCCATGATCAGCGCGCGATCTGCTTCCAGAACGACGCCCCGCTCGCGTGCGGGGCGAGGCCCAGGCTCTCCTCCACCGTCGCGCCGAGGTCGGCGAAGCTCGCGCGCGTGCCGAGATCGACGCCGGGCTTCACCGCGGGGCCGCACGCGAGCACGGGGACGTACTCGCGCGTGTGGTCGGTCGTCTCGTGCTTCGTCGGGTCGTTGCCATGGTCGGCGGTCAGGAACACCGCGTCGCCGGGGCGCAGGAGCTTTTCGAGCTCGATCAGGTCGCGGTCGAAGTCCTCGAGCGCCTTGCGGTAGCCCTTCGCGTCCCGCCGATGCCCGTAGAGCATGTCGAAGTCGACGAGGTTCAAGAACACGAAGCCCCGCTCGAGCCGCTTCGCCACCTCGAGCGTGTGCTGCATCCCGTCGCGGTTGCCTTCCGTGTGGATCGCTTCGGTGAGCCCGCGCCCCGCGAAGATGTCCTCGATCTTGCCGATGCCGACCACGGGGATTCCTGCGCGCTTCACGCGGTCGAGCGTCGTGTCCGAAGGCGGCGGCATCGAGTAGTCGCGGCGGTTGTACGTGCGCTTGAAGCTCCCAGGCTGACCGACGAACGGGCGCGCGATGACGCGGCCGACGCCGTACGGGTCGAGGATCTCGCGCGCGATGCGACAGCACTCGTAGAGCCGCTCGAGCCCGAAGTGCTGCTCGTGCGCGGCGATCTGGAAGACGGAGTCGGCGCTCGTGTAGACGATCGGCTTCCCGCTCGCGAGGTGCTCGACGCCGAGGCGCTCGAGCACCTCCGTTCCCGACGCGGGCGCGTTGCACAGGACGCCGGGCACCTTCGCGCGCATCACGAACGGGTTGAGGATCTCGGGCGGGAATCCGTCGGGGTAGACGGGGAACGCGTTCGTCAGCGGGCAGCCCATCATCTCCCAGTGCCCCGTCGACGTGTCCTTGCCGGGCGAGCGCTCCGCCATCCGGCCGAAGGCGCCCGCGGGCCGCGCGCTCTTCGCGACGCGCGTGACGCCGGCGATCCAACCGAGGCCGAGCTCCGTCATGCGCGGCACGTCGAGGCCCGCCCGCCCGCGTCGATCAGGTGGTCGAGCGTGTGCGCGCCGACGTCGCCGAAACGCGGCGCGTCGGGCAACGCTCCGACGCCGAGGGAGTCGAGGACGAGGACGAAGACGCGGGGGTGAGTCATGGGGGGCGGGGCCGAATCGGCCCCTTGCGTCATGGTGGCACGCGACGGGGACGCTGTCTCGCTCTCCGGGCGGGTCCTCGCGTTCCGCAACCAGGACGACGCCTGAAACGTTCTCCTGAAGGCCTTCCCTTCCAGGCAGGTCTCCCCTTTCAATGGCCACGCTCGCTGGGCTCAGCAGGCACCCCCCACCGGCCCTCCCAGGCCAAGGCGCCGCTCCGAGCCCGGCTCCCTCGCGCGCACGTCGCGCGCGTGGCTCGCATTCCGACCCGGAAGAAGGAGTCGTTCGCATGTCTCGCGTTTGGACCATTCCCGCACTCGCCTTCGTCGTCCTCGCCACGCCGTCGTTCGCTCAGCAGGCCATCCCGGCCAGCGCGCCGGCACTCGCCACCGTCGAACCGACGAAGGTGCTGCAACCCACCGTCACCACGACACGCATCGCGAAGCCGATCGCAGACGGTGCGCTCATCGCCGCCGTCGAGGACGCCGGAACGGACATCCAGATCCTCGACGCTGCCACGCTGACGGCGAAGTACACGCTGAAGGGGCACACGGGAAAGGTGACCTCGATCTCCGCGTCGATGGACGGCAAGCGCCTCGCGAGCGCGAGCGAGGACAAGACGGTCCGCCTGTGGGACCTCGCGACCGGCAAGGAGATCGCGAAGCGCATGCACGCCACGCCCGTCCCCGCCGTCACGATGCTCGGCGACGACAAGGTCGCTTCTGCCACGGGCGCGACGGTCGAGGTCTGGTCCGCGTCCGCGCCCGACGCGAAGCCCTCGGTCACGTTCACCGCGCACAAGGGCACGGTGACGAACCTCGCGGCCTCGCGCGACGGGAAGCACATCGTCAGCGCGGGTCCCGACATCGTCGTGTGCTACTGGGGCGGTGATGGCCAGTTGATCACGAGCTTCAGCTCGCACACGGACGCGGTCACGGGCCTGGGCATCGACGACCTCGGCATGAAGGCGGTTTCGTCCGGCAAGGACGGCAAGGTCGTCGTGTACGACCTCGCGCAGAAGAAGGAGCACGCGAAGTACTCGGGCTTCGCCGGCGCGGCGACGTCGGCGAGCTTGTCGCCCGACGGCAAGAAGGTCGTCGCGGCGTCGGCCGAGAAGGTCCTCTGCCTCGACGCGGCGACGCTGAAGGAGATGTACGCCCTCGCGCCGTTCCGCACGAAGGCGCTCTGCGCAAGCTTCAGCAAGGACGGCACGAAGATCATCGCCGCCGGCGACCTCGACCCCGCGGTGACCGACGCCGCGAAGAAGGGCTCGATCAAGATCTACCCGGCTCGCTGATCGGTTCGCGCACGACGACCACCGCCGGTCGGGAGGCTTGCTTCCCGCCCGGCGGTGATTCGTTGGGGCCGGGACGTTGCGCGGCGACTGTGCCGGGGATGGTCGTGGCGGGCGCGGGCGGAAGTCGTGGCTCCGTTGCGCGTGTCGAGGGGCCCGTTCAGGCCTTCTTCTTCGCGAGCGCGCCTTGGATCGTCGCCCGGATCTGCGCGTCCATGTCCTCGACCCACTCCGCGCCGAAGTCGCGTTCGAGCAGGTCCTTCTCGCTGAACTCGTAGCGCCCCGAGCGCGGGTCGAAATCGAACTGGTAGTCGTGCTCGCTGCCGTCGTCTTCCGTGACCATCACGAGCACGATGTGGTTGGGTTCGTCGAGTTCGAGGCGGAAGGAGGCCATGGGTTCGCGTTCGTTGGGGTCGAGGCGGCGCAGCATCGTACCCCGCCGCGCTGCTCCACCGCAGGGGGTGGAGCGCTCACCGAGCGTGGCCCTGGCCGGTTCGAGCGGTCGCGCCCGCGCGGGGGAGGTCTCGCACCGACGCGAGCGACGGAGCGACGCGCGGGCGAAGGTCCTCGCGCGCGACCCCATGTCGCTCGCCGCGACTCGAGCGCGGCCCCGTAAGGGCTCGGAGTGGCCCTCGCGGCTCAATCACCGCGCTCCTCCCCGGACCGGTTCCGAAGGTGAAGGTTCTGCTGGGACGAGGGCGCGCCTTGGAGCCTGGGCCTCCATGCCGATAATGGACCCCATGTCCACGAGGGGTCCGACGCTGGGTTCGTTCGTCGCCGTGCTCGTCGCGCTCGCCGTGTTCGCGAGCTGCGCGAGCTGGCAGACCGCGGCGCGCACCGAGCAGTGGACGCTCTACGCGGAGCGCGCGCTCACGAGCGAAGAGACGCGTCAATACGTGCAGTCGATCGAGCCCGCGCGCGCCGCCGTCGCGGACGCGCTCGGTCCGTTCGAGAGCCGCGTCTCGCTCTACGTGTGGGAGGACGGCGACGCGGGGCCCGTCGCCCGCTCGAGCAGCGCGCAACTCAACGAAGGCGGCACCGGCGCCGTGCAGGAAGTCCCCGGCATCGGTCCCGCGCGCGTCCGCGCCTTCCACGCGCGCACGAAGACGTTCTTCGGTCCGAGTTCGGGCATCTACCTCGGCGCGCCGGAGACCGGCACCGCGGCGCACGAGCTCGTCCACGCGCGCATCGCCGAGGAGAACCTGAACCTGCCGCTGTGGCTCGAGGAAGGCCTCGCCAACGTGCTCGGCGACGGCTACCAGGAAGGCGAGCGCTGGGTCGTCGACGGGCTCTCGTGCTGGCCGCTGCGCGAGCTCACCGAAGCGCGCATCACGGACGCGGAGTTCGTGCGCCTGCTCGCGCTCTCCGCCGAGGACTCGAGCGACGTGCGCGAGAACGTCCTCGCCCACTTCGTCGGCTGGGCGATCGTGTTCGACCTCTACCGCGAGAGTGGCAAGCTCGACTGGCGCGCGTGGGTCGAGCGCTACGGGCGCGGCATCGACCCGAGCGAAGCACGGATGCGCATGCAGCGCACGCTGACGCCGGCGGCGCTGGAGAGCTGGCTCGAGCGGCTGAAGGACGCGCAGCCCGCCGTTCGCGTCGCGACGGCGAAGGGCCTGTGGAAGCTGCGCTCCTTGATCGCGGTCGAGGCCCTGCTCGACGCGATCGAGCGCGAGAAGGACCCGCTCGCGCGCGTCGCGTTCGCGATCAACCTGCTCGCCAGCGCGGGCGAGATGCGTTTGCCCGAGAACCTGCAGCGCCGCATGTGGCGCCAGGCCTGGCCGACGCTGCGCCGCGCGGAGCTCGACGACCCGCGCGAGCAGAAGGCGATCGAGGAGCTGTTCGCGACGTTCCGTTGGGGCTCGCGGTCGAACCCGCGCGCGCCCCTCGAGGCGCTGCGCCGGTTCTGGGCCGAGTGACCCCCTACTCGATTCGGTGCGCTCGACGCGGGGACGAGCGCGTCGTCGCTCACTGCGTCGCAGCGTCGTAGCGCTTCTTCGCCTCCGCGAGCAAGCGGTCGATCTCCGGCTGCAGCTTGGCCCACGCGTCCGCGCCGCCGCGCTCGACCTCGGCGAACTTCTCCGCGAGCTCCTTGCGCTTCGGCTCGAGGTCGCGCAGCAGCTCGTCGAGCCGGTCCTTCTCGGCGCCGCTCTTCTCCTTCGCGCTCGCGCGCCACTCGTCGAGCTTCGTGTCGAACTGGTCGAGCGAGGTCTTCGACGAGTCCTGCCACGCGCGCATCTTCGTCGCGAGCTCGTCCTTGGCCTGGACGGCGGCGTCCTTGGCCTTCGAGAGCGTGCTCTTCGCGGATTCGGATGCGGCGCTGGACTCCTTGCCGCCGCACGCGGCGAGGACGAGGGCGGGGATGAGGGCGAGGGCGATGCGGACTGAGATCTTCATGGTTTCGGCTCCCTTTCGAGGACGCAGGCAGCTTGCTCCGATGGGAGGCCGCGCGCCATACGTCGCGGCCCTCCGGGGCGCACGATGCGCGGTTCCCCCGCGCGAACTCAGCGGAATAAGGGAGCGGCTCCCGCGCACACCGCGCACGCTCGTCCGGCGCCGCGTGGTCCTCGACCCACGGCGCCGGACGCGCGCTCCAGGACTTCGGCGGCACTCCACGCGTCCCTCCCCGGCACGCGTCGATGCCGGTCGCGCGCCGTATCCTCGCGCGGGCGCCGCCGATCCCGGGCGCGCCCTCCCCAGCTCTCCCCCATCCCCGGCCCCACGAGCGCGTCACGTCGAGACGCGCTCCCTCGCCCGCGCGTCGCCTCGTCATGTCGCGCGCCGCCTCTCCGCATCGGACTCTCCCCATGCTCCAGATCCGCGACCTCGTCCAGGTCTACCCCGGTCCCGTCACCGCGCTGCAAGGCATCCGACTCGACGTCGGCGAGGGTCTCTTCGGCCTGCTCGGTCCGAACGGCGCGGGCAAGTCGACGTTGATGAAGATCCTCGCTGGACTCCTCGAGCCGACGTCTGGGAGCGTGCTCCTCGACGACGACGACATCGTCAAGGAGCCCGCGAAGGTCTGGTCGCGCCTCGGCTACCTGCCGCAGGACTTCGGCTTCTACCCGCACCTCGACGGCGCCGCGATGCTCGAGCACCTGCTCGTGCTCAAAGGCGTGCGACCGAAGCAGGGCATGAAGGCCTACGCCGCGGAGCTGCTCGAGCGCGTCAACTTGACCGCCGCCGCGAAGCGCAAGGTCGGCGGCTACTCGGGCGGCATGCGCCAGCGCCTCGGCATCGCGCAAGCGCTCGCGGGCGATCCGCGCCTGATCATCGTCGACGAACCGACGGCGGGCCTCGATCCGGAGGAGCGCCTGCGCTTCTACGACCTCCTCGCGGAGCTCGCTCAAGGCCGCATCGTGCTGCTCTCGACGCACATCGTCGAGGACGTCGCCGTGCTGTGCCCGCGCCTCGCGGTGATCCGCAAGGGCCGCCTCGTCGCCGTCACGACGCCGGCGGAAGCGCGCGAGAAGCTGCGCGACGGCATGTTCGAGGGTTTCGTCGATCCGGCGCGCCTCGACGAGCTGAAGCGCACGCGGCGCGTCACGCAGTCGATGCTCGTCGAAGGTCGGCGGCGCGTGCGGCTCTTCGAGCCTGGCGGCGCGGCCCCCGAGGGCTTCGAGCGCGTTCCGGCGACACTCGAGGACGCGTACCTCGTGCTGCAGCGCGGCGAGGAGCTCGGCGAGCGCCTCGCGGCCGTGCGCACGATGGAGGGCGCGTGATGACTTCGACTCCGTCTCCGCTGCTCAGCGCGCGCGCGCCCGCGTCGCTCGCCGCGCCGACGCGCGCTTCCGGCGGCAGCTTGTCGCGCTACGGGGAGGTCGCGCGCCTCGACCTGCGCTTCCACCTGCGACGCCCCTTGTTCTGGATGCTGCTCCTGATCCTCGCGCTGATCTCGTTCGGTCTTTCGACCGGCGACATGCGCATCATGAGCGGCGACTCCGAGGTCGGCGGCAAGAAGGCGTTCATCACTTCGATGTTCGCCCAATCCCAGCTGCAGGCGATCCTCGCGCTGCTCGTGCACGGCTTCTTCGTCGCGGTCGCGTTCGGGCTCACGGTCCTGCGCGACGAAGAGCAGCGGATCGGCGAGCTCCTGCACGCGACGCCGCTCACGATCGGCGAGTACGTCTGGGGCAAGTTCACCGCGGTGTGCGCGATGTTCGGGATCGCGCTCCTCTTCCAGGCGGCGGCGGCCGCGCTCTGCAACCACGTCCTCGTGAGCGCTCAGAGCGCGGAGTTCGTCGGCCCGTTCTCGGTCTCGAACTACCTCGTGCCGACGGTCGTGTTCGCGCTGCCGGTGATGGTGTTCCTCGCCGGCACGAGCCTGCTCGTCGGGACGTGGACGAAGAAGCCGGTGCTCGTTTTCCTGCTGCCGACGGCGCTCTTGCTCGTCAGCATCTTCTTCCTCTGGGACTTCTCGCCGGCGTGGCTGTCGCAGGCCTGGAACCGTTTCCTCATGCTCGTCGACCCCGCGGGTTGGCGCTGGCTGAACGAGACGTGGCTCAAGGTCGATCGCGGCGTCGAGTTCTACAACACGGAGTTCGTCGCCCTCGACGCGGGCTTCGTCATCAGCCGCCTCGCCCTCGTGGCGCTCGGGTTGGCGAGCGTCGGCCTCGTGCAGGCGCGCCTCGAGCGCACGCTGCGCGCGTCGCGCGTCACGGCCCAGAGCGCCGCCCGCGTCACGACGGCAGCTCCGGCCCAGGTCCGCCCCGCTCTGGGCGCGTTCGCGCCGCAGATGGCGACTCCGCCGACGCTCGTCGCCGGCATCGTGCACGTCGCGCGCGCGGAGCTCGCCGAGCTCAAGAGCCAGCCCGGCCTCTACATCTTCGTCCCGCTGATCCTGCTGCAGATCATCGGCACGTTCCTCGTCCGGACGGGTGCCTTCGACACGCCGCTGCTCGTGACGTCGGGCATGGCGGCCGCGGGCAGCACGAACACGATCACGCTCTGCGTGTGCCTGCTGCTCACCTTCTACACGACCGAGTCGCTGGAGCGCGAACGCGCGCGCGGCCTCGCCCCGATCTACTACGCGACGCCGGTGCGTTCCGCGTCGATCCTGTTCGGAAAGGCGCTCGCGAACTGCACCGTCGCGGGCGTGATCCTGCTCGCGGCGTTCGTCGCGTGCGCGATCGTGCTGCTCGTGCAAGGCAAGGTCGCGATCGAGCTCGCTCCGTTCGTGATCACGTGGGGCGGCCTCGTCGTACCGACGTTCGTCGTGTGGAGCGCGTTCGTGACGCTCGCCTTCGCGCTCTCGCGCAACCGCTACGCGACGTACGGCCTCGCGCTCGGCACGCTCGTGCTGCTGGGCTGGTTCCAGATGCGCGACCAGATCAACTGGGCGAGCAACTGGAACCTGTGGGGTGCCGTGCGGTGGAGCGACTTCGCGCTGTTCGAGCTGACGGGGCGTCAGCTGCTCCTGAACCGACTCGCGTACCTCGCGCTCGCCGTGTTCTTCCTCGCGCTCGCGGTGCGCGCGTTCCCTCGGCGCGGCCGCGACGCGGCGAACGTCCTCGAGCACTTCAAGCCCGTGCGACTCCTGCGCTCGACCCTGGCGCTCGCGCCGTTCTGGCTCCCGCCCGCCGTGCTCTTCTCCGTGCTCGCGCTCGACGTGCGCGACGGGACGCAGGGCTCGATCGCGGAGAAGGCCGGGCTCGACTACTGGAAGAAGAACGTCCTCACGTGGAAGGACGCGAAGAAGCCGACGATCACGGCGCTGCAGGAGGAGCTCGAGCTCGATCCTCCGAAACACTTCCTCCGCTCGAAGGGCGCGTTCACGCTGCTCAACGACCAAGAGGAGCCGATCGCGCGCTTCGCGGTGACGCGCGGACCGCACTGGCGCGAGATCGCGTGGACGCTCGACGGTGCGAAGATCGAACCCGAGGACCGCGCCGGGCTCGTGATCGTGACGCCGCCCGCGCCGCTCGCGCCGGGCGCCTCGCTCGTGCTCGGCTTCGCGTTCGAGGGCACGTTCCCCGGCGGTGCCACGAAGAACGGCGGCAACGTCCAGGAATTCATCGCGCCGTCGGGCGCCGTGCTCACGAGCTTCACGCCGAGCTTCGTGCCGGTGATGGGCTTCCAGGACGGATTCGGGCTCGACGCCGAGCACACGCCGGACCCGAAGCAGTGGCCGGACGATCACTGGAAGGGCGTCACCGCGGGCGGCTTCGGCAACAACACGACGCTCACGACGCGCGTCACCGTGACGCTACCCGAGGCCTACCAGGCGAACTCCGTCGGGGAGCTCGTCGACGAGCGCGTCGCGGATGGCAAGCGCACGGTCACGTGGGTGAGCGATCACCCCGTCGACTTCGCGAACGTGATTGCGGGCAAGTGGGCCGTGAAGCGCGGAGAGGGCACGGCGCTCTACTACCACCCCGAGCACGCGTACAACGTCGACGAGATGCTCTCGGCGCTCGCAGGCGCGCGGAAGCACTACGGCGCGTGGTTCGGGGCGTTCCCGTGGAAGGAGCTCAAGCTCTCCGAGTTCGCGGGCCACGCCGGGTACGCGCAGGGCTTCCCGACGAACATCACGTTCTCCGAGAACATCGGCTTCCTCACCGAGAGCAAGCCCGACGCGCAGGCCGCGTTCATGGTCACGGCGCACGAAGCGGCGCACCAGTGGTGGGGCAACATGCTCTCGCCCGGCGTCGGCCCCGGCGGCGACGTGCTCTCCGAGGGCATGGCGCACTTCTCCGTCGCGTTGCTCATGGAGGAGATGCAGGGAGAGCGCGAGCGGATCGCGTTCCTCACGAAGATCGAAGACACGTACGGCAAGGACCGTCAGGTCGACAGCGAGAAGCCGCTCGTGAAGCTCACGGGCGGACGCCCGGGCGACACGACGGTGCTGTACGACAAGGGCGGCTGGGCCGCGTGGATGCTGATGAACCAGATGGGCCGCGAGCGCATGCTCGCCGGCTGCAAGGAGCTCATCGCACGCTTCGAGCACGGGCCCGACCACCCGATGATCGAGGACTACCTCGCGCTCCTGCGCGAGCACGCGGAGGACAAGGAGGCGTTCGACGCCTTCGTGCAGCAGTGGTTCTTCGACGTCGTCGTGCCGCGCTACACGATCGACGCGGCGACGAAGACACGCGCGGCCGATGCGCCCATCGCGTCGCGCGTCGAACCGTCGAGCCCCGGCCCTTCCGCCGAGTCGGACGCGACGACGAACACCTGGGAAGTCGAGTTCGAGCTCACGAACCGCGGCACGAGCACGATGCCCGTCGAGATCGCCGCCGTGCGCGGCGAGCGGTGGCGCAAGGAGGCGGAGGCCTCGACCGAAGGTCCGACCCCCGCGAGCGCGGCCGCGTCGAGCACGTCGAGCACTCCTGGTTCTTCGAACACGCCGAGCGCGAAGACGCCAAGCACATGGCTCGAAGCGCGCACGAGCACGACGCTCTCCGCCGGCGAGACGAAGACGCTGCGCCTCCGCTGCGCGTTCGAACCCGAACGCCTCGTCGTCGACCCCGACGCGAAGGTGCTGATGCTCGAGCGCAAGAAGGCCGAGCGGAAGCTCTGAGCGACGCCCCCCCAAGAAGGCTCACGCGGCGCGCGCACTCCCGCCCCGCCGACCGCTCGATGCTGAGCCACTCCCTCCGAAGGTGCTCACGCAACGCGCCACTCTCGCCGTGCCCCACGCTCGTGATCGAGCGCCTACGTTCGAAGGAGCTCGCGCCGCGCGCACCTCCTCGCCGTCCCCCACGCCCGAAGCTGAGAGCCCCTAGTGCTCTGCCTCACGAGTCGGCATCGGATGTCCAGCCCGCTTCTACCGAGGTGCAGTAGCGCTCCAGCGGGCCGAGGACCTGCTCGGCGGTCTTGACCCACACGAAGGGTCTCGGCGCGCGGTTGCATTCCATTGATGCGAACTCGCGAGGCAGAGCACTAGAACCCCGCGCAAGCCAGGATCGGTCCTCCGGTCCTGGCTTGCGCGGGGTCCGTGATGCGAAGCACACGCGTGTGTTCCGTTGCGTCCTTCTCCCCGTGTCGTCCCATCTGGCAGCGCCGCTCCCGACCGACACAACTTCCCGCCACTCGGTTCGCAGGTCCCGCCCACGCAACCAGCTCATGGACACTCGCCCGATCACAGCCCGGAAAACCCGCTCACGCTCACGCCGGCCCCCTGTGATGCAAACCACACGCGCCTCTTCCGCTGCACCCCTTCCCCCGCACCTCACCCCCCCAACACTCACGCTCCCGCCCCAATTCCCTCACCCCACCTTGACGCTCCCGAACAAGCCCCCCTAGCCTGGACCTCGGGACGCCACCCGCGCCCCTCCCGCTCGTCTCGCTCCGCTTCGGTGAGGTCCCCCATGCTCTCGATCCGCTCTCTCCTCCCGCTCGCCCTCTTCGCCCTCGCGCTTCCCGGGCGCGCGCAGATCTGTCCCGAGCTCGGTCCGATCCAGGTCCACACCGGCGCGGGCACGATCACCTGCCCGTGCTTCGTCGCGAACGAGGAAGCCGGCACCGTCTTCACCGGCATCCCCGCGGGCGACTTCCCGATCGAGATCACGAAGATCGGCATCGGCTGGGGCTCGCAGTCGGGCGGCGCGCTCCCGACCGTCGAGGACTCGATCAACATCTACGGCGCGGGCCTGCCGAACCCGGCTGCGGGCGGCACGCTCTACTCGTTCGGCGCGCCGCAGATGACGGACGGCTTCGTGAACGAGTTCAACGTCGAGAATCAGGCGCCGGGCGGCGGCGCGGTCGTGATCACCTCGCAGCCGTTCACGGTCACGCTGCGCTTCTTCAACGCGAACAACACGCCGCCCTACGGCCCGAGCATGGTCGAGGACGGCAACGGCATCACGCCGGGTCGCAACGTCGTGCGCGCGATCGGCTTCCCCTTCAACGGCTGGTACGACGCGCAGTCGCTCGGCGTCAGCGGCGATTGGGTGCTCTACATCAAGTACAAGGCGAACTGCGGCACGGGCGGGGGCAACCCGGGCGTCGCGTACTGCTTCGGGGACGGAACGGGAGCGGCGTGCCCGTGCGATCCGGGCCAGGCGGGCGGCCTGGGTGAAGGCTGCGCGAACTCGACCGGCAACGGCGGACGCATCGAAGCGAGCGGCACGCCGAGCGTCGCGAACGACACGCTCGTGCTCCATCTTTCGCATCTGCCTGCGACCGCGGCCGCGATCATCTTCCAGGGCACGCTGCAGCAGAACGGCGGCAACGGATCGCAGCTCAACGACGGCCTCTTGTGCGTCAACGGCTCGATCATCCGCCTCGGCACGAAGAACTCCGTCGCGGGCGCGAGCGACTGGGGCTTCGGCATCGCGGGCGACCCGCTGGTCTCGGTGCGCGGCGCGATCCCGGCGGTCGGAGGGACGCGGCACTACCAGGGTTGGTACCGCAACTCGGCGAGCTTCTGCACGCCGGCGACGAGCAACTACACGAATGGCTGGTCCGTGACGTGGACGCCGTGATCGAACGGTAGCGCGCGGTTCGCCCGCGCTTGCTCCCGTATCCAAACCTGGCCGTGCCGGAAGCTGTCCGGCACGGCCTCGTTCGTCTCCGGGATCGACTGCGTTCGCGTTGGAGCGCGATCCACGTCGCGAGCGGGGGTCGAAAGGAGCGGGTTCGTGAGGCGCGCCGTTCTCGAGCCCTGGTCGGCCCGCAGGCTTCTCGCGAAGATCCTCGCGCACTCCTTGAACCCGAACAGGCGGTCAAGGGGGGTGAGGGGGAGCGAGCGGCTGCGGACCGCGCGACCGCTCTTGGAAGTTCTCCAGCCCGCAGATTCGCCGCATAGATTTCTACGAGTTTTCCTGGCCGCCAGGGACGCCCGGACCACCCACACCAGGCCTGCGGGAGGATCTCCGTGGACTCTCGGAGAGATCCGCAACGATCGGGGACGAGCGCGCTAGGGGTGGTCGTACTGCGCCCAGGCACGACGGGCTCGTGCTCCGTGCCCTGCGCCCGCACGCTCCAGTCCCTCCGTACCCCCCCTTCCCATGCATCCCCAGCGCAAACACGAAGAGCTCGAAGTCCAGGCACCCTCGCCGGACTCGTCGAATCGCGCTCCGGAGGAACGCGACGGCGCGCGAGCCGTGTACGGTGCCTGTTCGGTGCTCCGCAGCCGCGTGAAACGACGGGCCGGCACCCGCGTCCGACCGCGCATGCGACGGTGCGCGCGACGCGCGGTCCGTGGCGGAGCGCTCGTTGCGCAATACGGGCTGTGCGCGCAAGATCGGAGAACACGTCGAAACGTCAGCCCGCGGGGACGGCACGCACGCTGCCGAGTCGAGAACTCGGCCTTCGATGTCCGTGCGATCCAACGAAGACGGTCTCCTGCTCGCAGGCAGGGCCCAGTCGCTGCAGGTCCAAGGCCCCACGAACCGCATCCATTCCAATCAGGACTCCGGCGCATTGCCGGCGTTCGTAACGACTCTCCCTAAACGACCTAGTCGGCGTCTCTCATGAAACAGCTCCTCCCCTTCCCCCTTCCCTTGTTCTGCCTAGGGCTGGCGACTACAGCGCTCTGCCTCGAGCAGGAGCAGCAGAACAACAAGCCGATCAGCCAGCGCTTCCCCGGCCTGAACGCCTTCGCGTCATTCCGCAAGATCGTGTCCGGCGAGTTCACCGGCGACCTGAGTCGCGATGCCGTCGTGATGAACGGAAACGCGCCGACACTCCTCGTTTCGCCGGAGCGCTACGACACGTCGTGCCCCACGGGCTCGCCCGCGAACGACATCGCCGTGTTGCCCGGCGGTCCGAACGGCAAGGACCGACTCGTGACCGTGGGTTCGGGCGGGCTTCGCGTCTACGAACGCAATAGCGCTGCGGACAGCTGGTCATACACCTCACCCAGTGACCCGACCGGCGCGTGGCTCAACGCCGTGCTGGTGGCGACGGGCGACCTCAACGGTGACGGGTTCACCGACATCGTTGGCGTCGCATCGAACGCCCGCGACATCCTGATCCAGAACGGGTCGGCGAACGGGACGTTCTCGGCGGGCACGACGCTTCCTGGCCCGTCAGTCACGGTTTATGGCCTGTTGCTCCTGAACTGGCGTGATGCAGCGGTTGGCGACGAGGCAGGCACGGTGGAAATCGCCACGCTCACCTCCGCCGGCGCGTCTGTATTCGAGCCGTCGGGACAACTCCTGTTCCAGTCGGCGTGGACGTACTCCACACTGCGCGCGGCCGTGATCCGAAACAAGTCGAGCATCACGGATCGACTCGCCGTCAGCGCCGTGTTCAACGGCACGGACCGGCTGACCTTCTTCAGCGCGAGCGGGACGGAAGGGCCGTACAACCTCGGCGCGGTCGGCATCGTGTCCATGGCGTCGGGCGATGCGACCGGGGATGGTGACACGGACCTCTTCCTCAGCGTCAACACGGAACGGAAGTTCTGGCTCTACGAGAACCAGTCGCCCTCCATCCCCACGATCACCGTGGCGACGCCGGTGAAGTACAGCTACGGCTCGGTCGACAGGAATCCGGCGCTGAACCAGGCGGGCTTGGCCGTCGCGGACTTCGACGGCGACGGACAGGTCGACGTGCTCGCACCCGCTCAAGGCGACTCGCCCTCGCCGGGCAGCGTCTTCGGTTCGGTGCCGCTCGTCCACTTGGACAGCAGCCACCTGGCCTATCGATGCGAAGTGCGCAAGGTCACGCACCATCTCGGAGGCGTTCCAGGAGGTGTGCTCACCCTGTCCT
This sequence comes from Planctomycetota bacterium, assembly GCA_016714045.1. Taxonomy (GTDB): domain Bacteria; phylum Planctomycetota; class UBA1135; order UBA1135; genus JADJNY01. The sequence goes on from JADJNY010000015.1 coordinate 562,904, forward strand.
TCAAGGCGCCGGCGACGACGATTACGGGCCCCGTGGGAACCCCGAAGCTGCGCGTGCTGGGCTACCAGGCGCCGGGTCCCGGGGGACCGACGGCCGATGAACCGTTCCTCGAGGGTCTCTTCCCGGTTCCGACCGTCAACGCCGAGACGGTGGTCTCCTTCCCCTTGCCTCCGGGCATCCTCTTGTCGGACACGGGCGTGCTCCCCATCGTCGCCTACCAGGTGATGGCCGACGGCAACACGATCGTGAAGCAAGCACCCGCCGCGACGGGTTGGGTGATCGCGGAGGACGACATCCCGCTCGTCTTCGGCGCGCCTGAGATCGAGTTCGAGGTGGAGACGGTCGACCAGGACAACATCCCGGTCGACGGGGCCTGGGACCAGGGTCCCACCGTGCCACCGATGGAGCCCACCAAGGATCCGAAGCAGTGATCGCCGAGCCGTCGACTCGCACGACGGAAGGCTCCGTCCTTTGCCGTGGCCGCGGCGTGCCGTGCGCGTCGAGGACGAGCTGAGTCGAGAGCCGGAGCATCACCGAGATCGCGACGCGATCCACGCACGGGCACGACGTCTCGAGGACGTCGTGCCCGTCTTCGTTCCGTGTCCGGGAGAGCGAGAGTGCGCCGTCCGACGACCATAGCCGCCGGGCCGAAGGTCCGCTTCGCTCGCTTCGGTGCGACGCTCGTCGCAGCGCGCGCGAAGGCCTGCGTCGTTCGCGCGCCCACACCGGGTGAAGGCCGCGTCGCACCGAATGGATGCGCAGGCAGCGTTCGGACCGCGCCGCAGGGTCGAGGCTTGTGCCGAGACGCACGCGACGCGCGCGCGACGCCGCGTGCCGGGCCGTGCCAACGTCGCCGAGCCGCCTCGGTGCGGGAGCGCGTGACCAGCCACGCGCGCTCGGCGCTCGTCACTTCGAGAACAGCGTCTCGTGCCCCGCGCCGACCGCGCGCAGCAGCCCCCAGTAGAAGGGGTCCGCGAATTCTGGTCGCGCGGCCATCGTCTTGCGCGCCTGGCGCAGAGCCGACGCCGGATCGGCGCCGCCCACCAACGCCTCGTTCAGGAGCCGACCCAGCGTGGTCGCGGCGCCGGAGTCGAGGTCGAACGAGCCCAGAATCACACAGCGCGCGCGCGCGCCGCCCGAAAGGAGCGTGCCGGCGAGCCCCGCGCTCCCGGCGTCTCCGCGCCGCGCCGGTTCGACATCGGCGCCGCAAGCGAGGAGCACGACGAGCTCCGGCGAGCTGAACGTGCTCAGCTCGGAAGCGCCGATCCAGACTGTCTCGCTCGGCGTCTCCCCCTGGAGCAGGAGCGTGGCCGGGTCGACGCGCTCCCAGTTCTGCTTTCCGTGCGTGAGGACGACGAGCAAGCGAGCGAAACGGGCCCCTTCGTCGAGCGCGCTCCGCGTCGCGCGTTCGCCGAGCGCGACGTGGCGTGCCTTCGCGTCGAACGGCGCGAGCATCGCTTCGGCGCTGGACGAGGCCAAGCTCCAACGCGGCCCCTTGGGCATGCCGACCAGAGCCGCAGAGCGCGCTCCACCCGAGGGGCTCGCGCTTCCCAGCGTGCGCGCGCGCTCGACCAAGAGCGCGCCGACCGAAGCGCTGGGCACGTCGGCGACGGCGAGGTGGAGGCCGAGTCGCGGCCCCGAACCGAGCAGCAGGGCCTCGAACGGCACGTTGCCGAGCATCTCGCGCCCGATGATCGTGACACGATCACAGCGCAGGAGCTTCGTGCAGAGCTCGGCCGGCAGCATCCGCTCCGAGAACGCCTGCGTGCTCTTCAACGCGCGCGCCGGGCCCTTCGACTGGGCCGCAGCGGGCGGGATCGACAACTCGGCCTCGACCTCGAGGAGCAGGCTCTCGAGCTCGTCCCGGCTGGCGAGCGGGAAGCACTCGACCGACTTCGAGTCGACGTAGAAGACGTACGAGCGCACCGGGCCGAAGAGGTAGTGCAGCACGGCGTGGTCGGAGCGGCCGGCGAGCAACGTGCCGCGGACACGCGCGAGGTCGGCCGGCGACGCCCCGAGCTTGCGCACGAGTGTGCTCGCCTTCTCGATCGAGAGCAGGTGCTCGAAGGCGCGCTCGACGCCCGCGGCTCCGGGTGCGAGGAGTCGCTCGAGCTCGATCAGCTCGCCCAGCAAACCGCGCATGTCCCCGTTGCTCAAGATCCCGTGGCCGCCGCGCCACAGGTCGAGCACCTTGAACTTCTCCACCGCGCTACCGAGCGTTTCGACGAGCTCGTCGCGCCGCCGCGTCAGGAGCTCGGCCTTCCCTGCGTCGTCGGAGTTGGTTCGCGCGAACCGCGCCTCGAGGGTCTTGAAGGTCGCGTACTGCGGATGGTTGCTGCGACCGGGCTCGTCCCCGAGATCTTTGTCCGCGCGATTCAGGCGCTCGCGCGCGTCGGCGAGCTTCCCTGCACGCAGGTCGAGGTCGCACAGGGCGAGGTTCGGCTCGACCCGCTCGCCGCCGGTGAGGATCCCCGACGCCAGCGCCCCTTCGAGATGCCCGCGCGCGGAGTCCGTCCAGACCTGCGGCTCGAGGCGGGCGTACTCGTTCAACGTCGCGCCGAGATGAGCGCGAATCACGGCGAGGATCCGCGCCTCGTCCTTGCTCGGCGTCGGGTTCCGCGCAGCGAGGCGCTCGTAGAAGTCCGCGTAGCCCTTCGGATCGAACCGGTTGCTGCGGACGTTCGACTCGAGCCGCCACAGGGCCGGCAGGACGTCTCTGCAGTCGGCCTTGGAGGCCGTGGCCTGGGCGTAGTCCGCCTGGGCGAGTTCGAGCTCGCGGATCGCTCCGTCGGAGAGACCGAGGGCCTGCAACACGCCCGCGTACTGCACGTGGTAGTAGCCCCGGAGCTTGACCAGCGCCCCGCTGTTCCAGTCCGCCAGCGTGCGCGAGTGATGTTCCTCCAACGGCCCCGCGGCGCCCGCCTCGATCTCGGCCTTGCGCGCGAGCGCAGCGTCATGCGCGCGCGTGATGTCCTCGATGCCCGTGTCGCAGGCACGCCGAGCCTCCTCCAGCTGACCGAGACGCGTGTGGAGCTGGACGACGTTCACGCGCAGGAGGTGTCGGTCGTGGACGAGCTTCCAGGGCTGGATCTCCTGGTCGTAGCGCTGGAGCCGCTCCAACGCTTCTGCGAGCTTCCCGTCGCTGCGGAGCTTCCGATACTCCGCGTCGCACAGCGCGCGATCCGGCGGCTGCGAAGGGAGCGCGCTCGTGTTCGCTTCCTGCGACGCAGGCTGAGCGGTCGTGCCTTCGGCGCCGCGGGGCACCGAGACAGGAGAGGGTTGCGGAGCCGTCGTTTCACCGCCGTGACCCTTGGGTTCCGACGCGGACGGCGGGACCGCGGTCTCGACGTCGTCGCGCGTGGCGGCCTGCGCAGGTTGCGCGGTCGCGCCAACGGCGCCGCGGGGCGTCGACTCCGAGGACGGAGCGAAGGGGACCGCATCAGCGGGTGAGGAGGACGTCGATCCCGATGTCGAAGGCGGAAGCCGACGTTCTGCGCCTTCGCTCGCGGGTGCGGCCGCGGGCTCGCCTTGGAGGTGCGCGGAGCCCGGGGATGCGCACTGCGACAAGATCGCGATCAGGGACCCCGCGACCAGGAGTCCTTGACCTGTCTTCCTCGCCGTCCGTCCTTCGGAATGAGCTCGAGCGTGAGATCGATCGTCTTCGGCCATGACTCCGTCTTCTCCTGAGCGAGAGAATACTCGAAGCCTTGGATCGGCGGACTCTTCACCAACTCGCTCACGACTCCATCGACGATCCCCGCGATCACGAGTCGATACTCGACGCCCTCGGGGCCGCCCCACGTGACGCGCTCGGGCCAGCCGCGCTCCAACGCCTCCGGGTGGTGGATGCGGAACACACCATCGTTCAGGAGTTCACCCGACGGCTGGTCGGGCTTGGACGCTTGCTCTTCGCGCAGCAGGAAGAACGCCGCGATCAGCGCCGCGGCGGCGAGTCCCAGGATCCACGGCCACCGGCGAACGACGGTCGTCGGACGCTCCTCCGCCCACACGTCCTCGAGCACGCGCTCCACGTTGCGCAACCCGGGCGCATCGGGGAGTTCCTCGCCCGCTCGGCGCTCTTCGCGCTCGAGCTTGCCGAGCTCGTCGAGCATGCGCTCGAGTTCGTCCCCTCCACGACTCGGCTTCATCGCGTCCATCCATCTCCCTCCTTGTGCCAGGTACCCAGGAGCTCACGGAGCCGTTCCAGTGCCCGCTGGTAGTCCGCCTTGGCCGTACTCGACGGCATGCCGAGGCGGGCGGCAATCTCCTCGAAGGTCAGTTGCTCGAAGTGCTTCAAGCGAATGATGTCGGCATCGCGTTGACGCAGCCGGTCGAGCGCGTTGTGCACGTGCTCGTGATCCAAGCTCGTCCGCGACGGAGCCGGAATCGGATCCGCATCGCGCAGCTCCAGACTCGGCGGTCGACGCTGTCGTGAACGCAATCGACTCGACAGCACCTGTTGGCAGAACCGGTAGGCCCACGTCGGCATCGACGCGAGGCCGGCGTAGGAGTCGAGGCGCCTCCAGATCTCGATCAGCGTCTCCTGCGCCAAGTCCTCGAGCTCGTGGTCGTGGAACGGTCGGCCCATCCGGCCGTTGAGCACGCAGAGGTAGCGCGGCACGCACCGCATGCGCTCGGCGAAGCGCTTGCGCGCGAACGCGGAGCCGCCGAGGGCCTCCCGCGCGAGCAGCAGGTCGTCGGCGTGGGTCGTGTCCTCGACGGGGCGGGGCCGAGTGTCCTTCTCGTCGAACGGCTCGGGCTCCGGGGTGGCAGGCAAACGCGACATCGGAGACCAGCGTCCGATCTGCGGGCCCGTTCGTCCAGGAGAGGTTCGGGGCCTTCGCCATCGAAATCTCATCGCAGCGGGTGTGTGGCGCAGCGAGCGTCCGCGGACAGACGTTCGCGCGGAAACGTGCGCAACCGCTCGGATCGCGCCCGCATCGGTCCGGATCGGAGCTCCGGTCGTCCCCTCGCGATCCCGGAGTCGTGACCGGAACCGCTTCGTGCTCTGCGGCGCTTCGAGCCCGTCGTGGGAGTCCCCGGACCCGCACCCACAATGGCCTCGTCCGTCGTCGCCGCCTTCCGCGCGAGAGCGCGCCGACTCGGTTCACGACACCCTTCTTTCCGAGCTCGGACCGCCGCGGGTTGGCCGCGTCGGCCCGGCCCAGTAGCCTGAACCGGTCGCGCGTCGTGCTCGCCGCGGCACCCCGCATGCGCGCGTTCGCTCTCTCGATCCTGATCGTCCTCGCGGCGGGGATCGTGTTCCTGTTGTGGCTTTCGATGAACGCCCTCGTATCGCCGCAGGGAGGGCTCGGCGCACGCGACGGAGCTCCCCGCGCCGAACCCGTCGTCGAGTCCCACGCTGCGCCCGCATCCTCACCGGTCGCGCCGGCCCGTTCGCCCACCGCGCCGGAGGAGCCGGCGAAGAGCGCGAGCGCCACCGCGCCGCAGTCGGAGCCCTCCGCCGCGGTCGAACCCGAGCGCGAACCCGCGCTCGAGCCCATCGCGGCGAACGTGCGCGGGGTCGCGTTCGCGCTCTTGGTGCGGCGTCCGGGCGACTCCGCCGAGGAGGCCACGGGCCGCCGTCCGCTCCCCGGAGCGCGGATCACGTTCCGGTCGGACGCGAAGGTGCTGGCCGAGACGACGAGCGAGCGCGACGGCCGCTTCGAGGCCCGCTTCACCTGCGCGGGCCCGTGCACGCTCGAGGTCATGGCGCCCGATGGCTGGAAGACCGTCGGCACGCCGCCCGAGCTCGATTCCGCCGTGCTCGACGGCACGCGCGCGCTCGAGCTCGCCTTCGTGCGCGGCGACGTCGAGGTCGCGGGCGACGTGCGCGGCGTGCTCCAGTCCGAGAGCGGCCCGTGGAGCACGGAGACGCTGCCGAAGAAGGGCTCCGTGCTGCTCGACCTCGTGTCCGTCAGCGACCCGTTCTTCGCGCTCCGCGCCGAGATCGAGCAGGGCGAGGACACGCACGGCGCTCCGACGCTCGAGTTCGTGGTGCGCGACGTGCCACGCGGCGAGTACGAGCTCACGCTGTCCGCGCTCGACGCGTTCCGATGGAACCAGAGCTCCGTGCGCGTCTCGCCGCCCGCGGCGGGCCTCGCGTTCCTGCGCTACGACGCGGAGCGCGCGCTGCCGCTCGTCTTCCACGTGCTCGACGCGCGCTCGCGCGAGCCGATCACGGACTTCACCGTGCGCCGCCTCTCGCTCACGCCGTCGCGCGACAACGGCGTGTTCCTGCACACGGGGCCGATCGAGCTCGGCGCGTTCCCGATCCAAGGCGCGTTCCAGTGGTCCTTGTGGGCCGACGACCACGCCGCCGCGTTCGGCGACGAGACGAGCTTCGTGGAGAAGGACGGCGCGCGCGTCGCCAAGGTGCTGCTCGAGCCCGGCTGGTCGACGAAGCTGCTCGTGCTCGCGCGCGACCCGACCGCGCGGCCGCTCGCGAACGCCGAGGCATGGGTCGACGGCGAGCGCGCGGGCCGCACGGACGCGAGCGGGATGCTCGTGTTGCGCGCGGCGGCCAAGCCGAAGAAGGTCGAGGTGCGCGCGGACGGATTCGCGCTCGTCGGTGATCCGCTCGACGGCTACGGCGGGAAGAGCGCGGAGCAACGCGGGCAGGTGACGCTCGCGTTCCTCGAGCCGAAGCGGTGAACCCGTCACCGGGCGTCGGAACGCCAGGATCGTCGCGCCACGCCGCAACCGCGCTCGCGGCCCGCCGGCGCTTGGACGACGCGCGCGCGAACCGCTCTCGTGGGCGCAGTGACTCGCGCGTCAGCGAACTTCGAAGCGCGTCGAGGTCTCCGCGACGTGGACGTCGAGGGTGAGCGCGCGCCGGGGCTCCGATGCGGAAGTCTCGGGAGCTCGTCCCTGCCGCGCTTCGTTCGCGCGCGTGCGGGCCCCACCGACCTCCCAATGCACGCGGTAGTCGCCGTCGGCGATCCACACGAAGAGGCTCGACTGGTCGCGAGAAACCCACGCGCTGGCCACTTCGGAGCCCTCGCGCGTCGAGAGGACGAGCCTGTCGACGTCGCCTCTCGACCGGCCGGACGGGAAACGACCGTCCTCGGCTCGATTCGCGTTGGGTGCCGCCTCGCTCCCGTCCCCGAGCGTCCGCGGCTCGAACACGAACTCGACGCGACGCGCAGGAGCGGCGACCACGTCGACGTCGAGCGCATCCTCACGGCGCACGTCGATGCGGATCGGCGCGCCGTGGAGCGCGAGCGAGGAACGCCACTCCTCCTCCGTCCATTCGAACATGTAGCGGTCGAGATCGGGCTTGGGCCATTCGGCTTGCGCCAGCTCTGACACGCGGGGCAACCAGCGCAGCTCGTACACGCCCGGCGCGAGGTTCTCCTGCACGAAGCCGTTCTCGCCGGACGAAAAGCGCCGCGTGCGCGGCTCTCCAGCGCCGACTTCGATCGGCTCGAGCGCGAGGCGCGCGGGGACGAGGCTCCCGTCCAGACCCCGCACGCGGCCTCGAATCCGCATGCTCATGGGCAGCGCGACGTCGCCGAGATCGAGCGGCGTGCCGGGAAGGATCGTGAACGCATGCACGACCGTGGGCCAGCCTTCGCAGCCGACGATCACCACGCGGTCGCCCGCTTCCACGCCGAGCGCGCGAAACACGCCGTCGCGGCCGACGCGCGTCAACTCCCCGTCCCAGCGCTCCTGGCGCGCGTCGTCGACGGAATCGACGACCACGACCCAGGCGTGGCCGATGGGCTCGTTGGTCGCGCCCGAGACCACGCGCAAGCGCAGCGACGTCGTGCGCGCGCGAAGAGCCTCGGGATCGACCTCGAATCGCGCTTCGTGTTCTCCAGGTTGGACGCGCACGACGCCGACGCGCGTTCCTTGCAGCGACAGCGCGACGTACACCGGGAGCGCGCGCACGCGGAACTCGCCGATCGCGTCGCGCGGCGCCGCGTCGCGGTCCCACACCGGCCGCGACTCCTCGCGCTCGGGGTCGAGCACGCTCTGACCGATGCCCTGGTACTCGCCGATGCCCTTCGCGACCGTTTCGTTCGGATCGAGCCCGCTCACCGGCGGCTCCTCCGAGTACGCGACCGCCGTGAGCGGCCATCGATAGCCCCACTCGCGCGACGACATGAGCTTCGGCGCGAGCGGCTCGCCTTCGAGATCGCGCACGCGCACCGTGATGCGCCGCCACGGCGCGAGCACGAGGTCCTTCTGCACTCGCGCGTAGTCGCCCGCGAGCTCGAGCTTCGTCTTCGCGCTCACGTGGTCGGGTTCGCGCGCGACGAGCTCGTAGGCGCCGGCGTCCATCGGTCCGATCGAGAAGCTGCCGTCGCCGCGGGGCTTCATGTAGAGCTCGATGCCCGACGCATTGCGCAAGTAGAGCCCCGCCTCGCGCCCCGACACGCGCGTGCCGTCGGGCTCGATGAGCCGCCCGTGCACGTGGAACCCGTCGAGCGGCGGCGCTTCGTCCGCGCGTTCGCGCCGCACGCTGGGAGCCGCTTCGACCTCGGGCGCGGCCACGGGGCGTTCGAGCTCGGCCGCGCCGCTCGTGGAGCTCGTCCCCGCGGTCACCGACGCGGCCGGAGCGTCGACCGGAGCGCCGGGCTCCGCGCGCAGCACGAACCACGCGCCGAGTCCGGCGAGCACGAGCACGAGCACGACGAGGCCAGCGAACTTCGGCATCACGGGGCCTCGACCTCGACGACCTGCGGCTCCGCGCCGACCGTGAGCGCGCGCTCGCCGAGCTTCGTCGCGCCGTCGCGCAGCCGCAGCGTGTACGCGCCGGGGAGGAGGAAGAGCACGTTGCCCGTCCCACCCGTGCGCAGCGCCGTGGCGATCGCGCGGCCCTCCGCGTCGAGCACGTCGACGTCGTACTCCCGCTCCTTCGGCGGCGCGAGCTCGAACGTCGTGCGCGTGCCTTCGCGCGTGCGGACCACGATCCCGGCGACGCTGCCCTGCCGCGCGTCGACCGCGAGGGGCTCCGCGGCGTGCGTCGAGGGTTGCACGAGCCGCAGCAGGTACGCGCGCCGCGCGAGGCCGCGCACGAGGAACGCGCCGTCGGCGTCCGTGCTCGCGCGCAGCGCGCCGTCCTGCGCGCCGAGACCGTCGATCACGAGCTCGACCTGCACGTGCACGGGCGCGCCGGAAGCGTCGACGACGCGGCCGCGCGCGACGACGGGCGCGCCGAGCTCGATCGTGCCGAGATCGACGGCCTCGCCGGCTCGCAGCAACACGTCGCGCTCGGCCGCCTCGCGCTCCGGCGCCACGACGACGACGCGCACGGCCCCGGGGCGCAGGAACGCGAGCCGCAGCTCGCCCTTCGCGTCCGTCGTGCCGTTTTCGAGCCCGGATTCGGCCTCGACGAGCGCGTCCGCGGCGCGGCGGAGCTCGATGCGCGCGCCCTCGATCGGCGAGCCGTTGCCCGCGGCGACGACGCGCACCGCGAGGCGCGCGAAGCCGCGCAGGTACGTCGTCCAGTCGACCTCGAAGCGCGTCGGCTGCGCGAGATCGGTGATCGACTTCGTCTCGAGGCTCGTCGCTCCGAGCGCGAATGACGCGAAGAACCCGCCGCGGAGCTCGTCCGGCTCGACGCGGCACCGCGCGCGGAACACGAGGTCGGTCCCCTGCGCCTTCCACGGCGCGAGGTGACGCTCCTGGACCACGACGTCGGGCGCGCCGAACCACGGCGACGCGGAGAGGTCGGGCTCCTGGCGCGCGAAGTAGAGCATCCCGTCGAGCGCGAGCCGCTCGACGAGCGCGTCCTCCGCGGAAGCGCGCGCTTCGGCGCCGACGCGCGCGGCGTCGCGTGCGACGACCTCGACCACCGCCCACGTGATCTTGCGCAGGACGAGGTCGCGCTCGACGCGCGGCGTGCCCGCGTCGAGCCGGAAGACGACGTCCTCGTCGTGGTAGCCGCGCACGGACGCGCGCACGCGCCACTCGCCCGCGACGAGCCCGCGCAGCGCGAACGCGCCCTTCGCGTCGGGCTTCGCGGAACGCGGCGCCTGCGACGCGGCGCGCGCGACGATCGACACGGCGGGCTTCACCGCGTCGGCCGCGGACTCGTGCGACTCGTTCGGGTCGAGCTCGATCGGCAGCGCCGGCGCGCCCGTCTCGTCGAGCACGCGCCCGACGATCTCGAACGTGCCGCGTTCGAGGGCGGCGTTCGAGCGCGCGGTCTGCTCCGTGTTCCGCGCGGTCTTCGCGGCGTCGCGCTCGAGCTGCGGACGCTCCTCACGCGCTGCGCCGGTCTCCTCGACGACCGGCGCTCGGTCACCGGACGGCGCGGCGGCCGGCTCCGTGCCGAGGACGAGGTAGAGCACGCCCGCGCCGAGCGCAAGCAAGACCAGGACGAGGACGAGAGTGCGCGACATGGGCGAGGAGGAGCAACCCATGCTCGCACACCCGAAGCGCCGATGCAGGCCGGTTTTCCGCGCCGGTCGCGGGGACGCGGTCGCGACGGCCCGCCCGCACCGCGTTCAGCGGCGGAAGTCGATGCGCACCGGCTTGTCGCGCACGTCGAGGTCGAGCGCGTGCTCCGCGCCCGCATCGCCGCGCGTTTCGACGCGGTAGGCCCCGGGGAGGAGCGCGAAGAGCGCCGTGCCGTCGTGCTCGCGCTCGTGCCAGATCCGGCCGAGCTCGTCGTGGACGTGCACGGTGCCGCGCCCGTCGAACTCGACGAGCACGCGCGTCCCGACGCGCACCTCGAGGACGATCCCCGCGACGCCGCGCCCGTCGCTCTCGATCGCGACCGGCGCGAGGACGTGGCGCTCGTCGCACACCGAGAGCTCGTAGCGCCCGGGCGACACGCCCTCGAAACGAAAGCGCCCGCGGTCGAGCTCCAGGTCCGACAGCCGACGCTGCCCGCGGAGCCGCTCGAACTGCGTGCCGCCGATCGGTGCGAGCACGAGCCGCAGATCGCGCGGGACGCCGCGCTCGTCGACGATCTGGCCCGCGAGCACGCCGTCGGGCGCGGGTTCCAACGCGCTGGGCTCGACGCGCGCCGCGCGAGCTTCGGCTCCGAGCACGCGGGAGCCGCGCCCGTGCGAGCTCGAACCGTCTTCGCGTGCGCGCGCGCTCGAGCCCACGTCGCCCGTGCGTGGGAGACCGCCCGAGCCCGCTCCGCGCAGTGGCGTGCGATCCGTCGCGCTGCCTTCCTCAAAAGCCCGGTCCGGCGCGCGCACGCTCGTCAACGTGCCCGAGGACGCGCCGACGCTCCGCTCGTCCATCCAAAGGCTCGCTCCGCGCTCGTCGCGAGTTGTGCCAGGACACGCGCGCTCCACGGCCGCGCACGCGACGACGAGCGACACGGCGAGCCGTGCGCCCCACTCGCCCCACGTCGGTCCTCGCATGCGCACCTCGACCGCGGAGGAAGATCGGCGCGCTCTCGCAGGGTCCGGAGGGGTGGGAAGTCGCCCCCGAAGCCCCGCGAGCGCGCGACCGTGTCGAGCACGCCCTGCGGCGAGACGTGCGCGACGTCGGGCTCTAGCCGCGTCGCGCACCGGAGTTTCACCCCGGAGCGCGCGGTTTCGTGCGGTCGCGCCCGCCGCGCCCGCCGGAGTGCGGGAGCGCGCGCCGAACGGACGGCGATCGTCGGCCGCCCTGCGCGGGAGCGCACGCTCCGCGCCGATCGACGACGCGCGCGGCGGACGAACGCTGCGCATCCGAATCGGACCCAGCGCGTGCCGCGCGAGGCCTGGTTCCACGGCGATCCGAGAGCGAGCTCGACGGGATCCGCGGCGCTCACGGCGCGAACTCGACCGGCTCCGGAGCGAGCCGAGTACGGGCTCGACAGGATTCACCACGATCCGGGCGCGAGATCGACGGGATCCATGGCGATCACGGCGCGAGATCGACGACGACCTCACCTCCGCTGCAGTCGAACTCGCGCTCGACGACGCGACCGTCGAGCTCGGTGCGCAGCGTGTAGCGACCCGGCGCGAGCGTCAGCGTCGCGTCCGCGCGCAGCTCGTCGTAGCACGCGATGCGCCCGCGCTCGTCGAGCACGAGCAGCGCCGCGACCCGTCCGCTCGTTCGGACGCGCGCCACGCTCCCGTGCGCGACGCGCAGCTCGAGCCCGCCGACGTCCCCGGCGCGCGCGTCGACGTGGAGCGGTTCGGCGCACCAGCGCTCGTCGCGGACGAGCACGCGGTAGCGCCTGCGTCCGGCGTGTTCGAAAACGAAGCGCCCGCGGTCGAGGTCGAGCTCGCCGCGCGCCTGCATACCCGCGTGGAGCACGCCGAGCTCGACCGTGTCGGGGACGAGCACGACCCGCGCGTCGACGGGGCGGCCATGCTCGTTGACGATCTGGCCTTCGATCCGCGCCGCGGCGTCGAGCGCGAGCGTGCCGAGCTCCGTGCGCTCGCCGGCGGCGAGGTCGACGCGCCCGCGGCGTTCCTCGTGGCCCGCGCAGGCGAGGCGCCACTCCGCCGCGCCGGGCGGAAGACCGTCGAGCTCGAGCTCGCCGCGTTCGTCGCTCGTCACGGTTCGGCCGTCGAGCTCGAATTCGGCGCCCGCGAGGTCCGCTCCGCTCGCTGCATCGACGATGCGCGCATGAAGGCGCGCCGACGCGGCGGCGAGGAGCTCGTCGTCGAGCACGAAGCGCACACGGTCGTCGACCGTACGCGCGATCTCCGTTGCGACGACCGTGTCGCCGAACGCGACGTGGACCCACAGCGGACGTTCGGGCGGGACGGCGAGCACCCACACGAGGCGCGCCGCGTCGTCGCCGCCCGCGGAGGACGGTGTGAGCCACGCGTGGGTCTCCGCGTGCGCATCGGCGAGCGATCGGAGGCTTGGCGCCGCCTCCTCGTCGCGCGCTGCGGGCGAGCGGGAGCCCCGTGCGACGAGCTCGGCGCGGGTGGCGAACACCGAGAGCTGCTCACGCACGAACGCGGCGGGCAGCGCGGCGAAGGGCCGCGCGCCGCTGGGCCCTTCGACGGTGGCGAGGAGCTGCCCGTCGCCGACCAGCACGACTTCGTGCTCGAATCGCGGCGCCCCGGACGGCACGACGATCCGGTCGCGGTGCGTGCGATGGCGCGGCGCGCTGACGACGACCTCGTACTCGCCGGGCTCGACGCGCCACTCGAGGCGGCCGTAGCCGTCGAAGGGATGGAGCTCGGCGTCCTCCTCCCGCGCACCGCCGTACGTGCGCAAGAGCCGGCTGCGCGCGGCCCGCACGGCGAGGCGGCGGTCGTTCACGACGGTGAGGACGAGTGCGACCGACGGGCGGTCGGCGCCGAGCGGCGCACCGCTCGACGACGGCGGTACGGTCCGCGCTCCGAGCACGTCGTGCGCACTCGCGGCGGGGCGCTCGAGCTCGGCGGAGCCGGCGCGCGCGCCGCCGGGCGCTTCGGCGCGGCTCGCGCGCTCCATGGCGCCGTCGCCGTGCGCGAAGAGGAGCGCGGCGCCCGCCGCCGCCGCGGCGACGGTGAGCACGAGGAGGACCGCCGCCGTACGAACGTTCACGATGGCGGACTAGGCCCGCCTCCATGCCCGGTCACCCTTCCGCGGCGCGCGGCCCGCATCCGCCGCGCACGCGGGCCCCATTTCACGCGCGCCGCCTCGCGCGCTCCTTCCTATATTGAGCGCTTCTCGCCCCTCCCCCCCACCCGCCATGCAGACCCTCACCAAGCCCACCTTCGAGTCGCTCTCCAAGAACTTCCACCACTGGCAGAAGGTCGGCGATCTGATCGACCAGTGCATCGACCTGATGCTCAACCTGCGCCAGTCGGGCCACCCCGGCGGCTCGCGCTCGAAGGTGCCGCTGCTCGTCGCTTCGACGCTCGGCGCGGGCATGCGTTGGGATCCGCGCCACCCCGAGGCCGCGTTCGGCGACCGCTTCGTGCTCGTCGCGGGACACTGCAACCCGGCGATCTACGCGCTGCTCGCCGTCTACAACGAGGCGCTGCGCGCGCGGTACGAGCTCACGAGGAACGCGCGCTACAAGATCCACAACGAGCACGAGTACATGCTCACGTGGGAGCACCTGCTCGACCTGCGCCACAACCAGGGCCTGCCCGGCCACGCGGAGATGGAGGGCAAGACGCTCTTCTTCAAGTTCAACACGGGCCCGAGCGGTCACGGCGCTCCGGCGGCGCTCGGCGCGGCGATGGCACTGAAGCACGCGGGTGCCGGCGACGTGAAGGTCTTCGCGATGGAGGGCGAGGGCGGCCACACCGCGGGCGCGCACCACGAGGTGAAGAACTCGGCGTGGGGCCTCGGGCTCGACAATCTCATCTACCTCTTCGACTGGAACGACCACGGCATCGACCACCGCGCGCACAGCGAAGTCGTGCACGGCACGCCGACCGATTGGTTCGCGCCGTACGGTTGGCGCGTGGCGGGCACGGAGAAGGGCGACGACTACGCGTCGATCACGAAGGCGCTCCTCACGATCGTCCACGACGAGCATCCGAAGGGCCGCCCGGGCTGCGTGTGGGTCAAGACGCGCAAGGGCCGCGGCTACTACAAGTTCGACGCGCCGAGCCACGGCAAGGCCCACGCGCGCAACTCCGAGCTCTTCTGGAAGTGCCGCAAGGACTTCGCCGACCGCTACGGCGTCGCGTTCGACGGCCACGGCGACGTGACCGATCCCGGCGAGAAGGCATGCAAGGAGCAGACGCGCAAGTGGCTCCAGACCGTGATGAGCGTGCTCCGCAACGACAAGGAGCTGCTCGAGTACTTGAGCGACACACTCGTCGAGCTCGGCGAGTCCGTGCCCAAGAAGCCCGAGCATTTCCGTCTGAACGAGACGCCGAATCTCGCCGAGGACAAGAGCTGGCTCGCGCTCGACAAGCTGCCGAAGGAGCTCTTCGTCGCGCCGGGGACGAAGATCGCGAACAAGGAAGGCCTCGCGAAGTTCGGCGCGTGGGTGAACGAGCTCGCGAAGGAGAAGATGGGCCGGCCGCTCGTGCTCGCGTGCAGCGCGGACCTCGCCGAGTCGACGTCGATCCACGGCTTCGCGCTCGGCTTCAAGGACGCGAAGACCGGCTTCGGCTGGTACGAGCGCAACAAGAACCCGCACGGCGCGCTGCTCCCGCAGCAGATCACCGAGTTCACGAACTCCGGCCTGATGGCCGGCATCGCGACGGTGAACATGGCGAGCGACCCGGAGAAACGCTTCGTCGGCTACTGGGGCGCGCACTCGACGTACGGGTCGTTCTCCTATCTCCAGTACGGCCTGATGCGCCTCTTCAGCCAGCTCGCGCAGGACTGCCCGCTCAAGCTCGGCAAGGTGATCTGGGTCGCGGGCCACTCGGGGCCCGAGACGGCCGAGGACAGCCGCACGCACTTCGGCATCTACGAGCCGGGCGTCGGCCAGCTCTTCCCCGACGGACACGTGCTCAATTTGCATCCGTGGGAGCACAACGAGGTGCCGGTGATGCTCGCCGCCGCGCTCGCGACGGACGTGCCGATCGTGATGCTCAACCTGACGCGCCCGAACGTCGCGGTGCCCGATCGTGCCGCGCTCGGCTGCGCGCCGTACACGGACGCGGCGAAGGGTGCCTACGTGATCCGCGACTACGACAATCATCGCCCGAAGGAAGGCTGCATCTTCGTGCAGGGCACGAGCACGACCGAGTCCGTGTTCCAGCTCCTGCCGAAGTTCAAGGACGGCACCGCGCCAAACGTGAAGCTCGTCGCGGCGACGTCGTGGGAGCTCTTCCAGCTGCAGCCCGCGAGCTATCGCGACCAGATCGCAAGCCCGCGCGACTGGCTCGACTCGACCGTGATCACGAACGGCGGCCGCCGCATGATGCGCGACTGGATCGCGCACAAGGTGAGCGAGGAATACGCGATGAGCACCGACTGGGACAACCGCTGGCGCACGGGCGGCAGCGTGGACGAGCTCAAGGCGGAAGCGCACATCGACCCGGCAAGCCTGCTCGCGGGCATCACGAAGTTCGCGAAAGAGCGCGACGCGCGGTTGAAGCGGATCAGTTGGGCCGTTTGACGAGCTGCCTTTGGACACGAGCGCGCCGCGGCCCCGGTCGCGGCGCCTTCGTTTCCGCCATGGTCTGACGGCCGGAGCCTCGCGTCTCCTGGATTCGCGGGCCAGAGACCCGTGTAGCCCGACTACGAGCAGCGCCCCTGCTGGTCGCACAGCCTTCCACTCGCGAATCTCGCAACGCGACCTACGCTCCGCGACGAGAGGTCCACGCATGTCCACTCGATTCCCGCTCGTGCTCTTCCCCGTCCTCCTCATCGCCACCGCCTGCGCCGAATTCCGAGCCGAGCGGCGCACTCGCCCCGACGACGATCCGAGCGTGCGCGCGGGCGCGGTCGGGAGCGGCACGCTCGTGTGTCGATCCAAGCTCCCGTCGTCGCGCGTCGGCCTCGTTTCGCTCGAGGACGGCGCGTGGCACGTGCTCGAACTCGAGCAGTCGGCGGAGTCCCACCCCCACTCGTTCGCCGGACCCGACACGCACGGTCGCTACGTGTACTTCACGCTGTCGCGGGAGCTCGTGCGCACGCCGCCGACGCTCGGCGAGTCGCTCCTCCTCGGGCCCGACGCACAGCGCCGGTACGACGAGACCTGGCGGTCGAAGCGCGATCGCCCCAAGGATCCGCTCGAACGCAAGGTCTTCGCGCCCACACCGGTGCGGCTCGTCGTCGGCGACATCGACCACCCGAACGAGCGTGTGCTCGACGAGCGCGATCCCGCCGATCAGCTCGAGAAGCTCGTCGCGCTGTCGCCGACGCAGGGCAAAGTCGCGTGGCTCGTCTTCGATTTCGACGCAACCGGTCTGCCGCAGGGACTGCACCTCGAGCTGCGCGACCTCGACGACGAATCGAAGCGCTCCTGGCCGCTTGGACGCCCGTTCGTCGAAGTGGCGGAAGAGCGCGGTCCCGGCCTCGCGTGGCTCGGTGACGAACGGCACTTGATCTTCTTGCGCGACGCCGCGCGCGTCGACCATGGCGAGCCGTTCTCGCTCGTCGGTGATTGGGACGGAGGTCCGAAGTCGGCCCCTGCGGAAAAGGGGTCCGATTCGCGCGGACCGGCGTACCCGACGGTCGAGCCAAAGGACCTCGTGCTCTGTGCGCTCGACACCGAAACGGGCGTCGTGCGCGACCTCGGCCGATGTGACTTCGCCTGGCCGATCGACGGCGGCGACGGCGTGCTCGCCTCGGACGGCCGCTCGACGTGGATCGTGCACGCGGCCGACGGTTCGATTTCGGACATGCGGCCGATCCCGGAGACGTCGCCGCTGCGCTCTCCGAAAGACGCAGAGGGTGCGGAGTCGCTGAGCTGGATCGGCGTCGTCGACGTGCTCGCGCAGGACCGCGTCTTCACGCTCGACCGCGCGGCGAAGGACGCTGCGCTGCCGCGGAACTGGCGCGCCGCGATGAAGGTGCCGCCGACTTCGTTCGGCCTCGTCACCACGACGCGCGATGGAAGGGAGGGACAGCGCGTCTTGCCGCTCGTTCCGTGTGCGTACCTCGACGTCGTGGGAGCGAGTCTCCCCCGCGACTACCCGTGGCTCCGCCGCGCGGCGAAGCACGACGACGATTGAGGACCACGCGCCCACTCGCGCGGCACGACGCCGAGGGAGCCTGGTTCGTCGATGCCCGCTCGACGCGGCGGCGAGGGAGCGGCGGGCGCGTTCACCGCGGGACGCGCCGACGACCGAACGCTGTTCGCGTTCCGCACTCGGCGATCGCGCGCCAGCGTCACACGCGCGCGCCGGAAGGCTGGCCCAACAACCCGTCGATCTCCTCCACCCACTTCACCGCGTCCATCCAGCACTGCTGGATGCGCTCCGGCGCGTTCACGATCGACAAGAGCGGATTCCAATCCGCGCGCTCGAGCGACACGAGCCCCGCGAGGATCCGCCCCGCGTCGCCTTCGAAGCGCAGCAGCGCTCCCTTGAGCTCCGCCGACAGCGGCAGGTCGACGAGCAGCTTCTCCAGCGGCTGCTCGAGCAGCGCGCCGAAGAGTGACAGCAGGCCGACCGTGAAGTGCCGCGAGCGCTCCGTGAGCCCGCACACACCCGCGAACAGCTCGCAGAAGCGCGCGCGGAACATCGCCATGCGCAGGAGCTCGCGCGGCTGGCCGCCGGTGTTCGACAGGAGCAGCAGACACGTTAGGTTGCGCACCGTCGCCGTGCCGAGGAACACGACCGCCTCGTGCAGCGACTCGATGCGCCGCGCGAGGCCGTACGCCGCCGAGTTCACGCAGCGCAGCAACCGGTAGCTGAGCCCGGGATCGCGCGTGACGATCGCCTCGATGCGCTCCGTGTCGCACGCGGGGTCCTGCAGCTCGACGACGAGCTGCATCAACGCCGTCGGGTTCGCCGCGAGCGCTTGACCGCGGATCGTGCCCGGTCGTTCGAGGAAGTACCCCTGGAACAGCTGGAACCCGAGGCCGCGACAGTCCTCGAGCTCGCGCCGCGACTCGAGCTTCTCCGCGAGCAGCACCTTCTGATGTCGAACGAGCCGACGCACCTCGAACTTCAAGTCGTCGAGCCGACGCCCGAGGCAGTCGACCTTGAGCACGTCCGCGACTGCGTACAGGTCCTCGAGCGCCGCGTCATCGTGCTTCACGTCGTCGATCGCGACGCGAAAGCCGCGCGCGCGCCACGCATGGAGCGCGGTGAGGAGCTCACGATCCGCGCCTTCGCGCGCGGACAGCTCGATCAGGAGCCGCTCGGGCGCGACGGGCAACGCGGGCTGCATGAGCACGAACTCGCGCGGCACGTTGATCGACGCCACGTGCGCGCCGACGAGCTGGTCGAGCCCGAACGTCGTGAGCGCCTCGGTGACGACGTTCGCCGTCCGCATGCCGGGCGTGACGGAGCCGAGCGCGTGCTCCGTGCCGTACCGGAAGCAGAGCTCGTAGGCCCAGACCTTCAGACGGTCGTCGAAGATCGCCTGGCGACCGATCAGGACTTCTTTCATGCGAGCAACCCCGCCGCGATGAGAGCATCTCGCGCGTGGCGCATCCAGACGGCTCGGCACGGATTCGCGTTTGCACGTCACTTGGAACGCGGCGCCACGGAGGCCTGCGCACACGACGTCGACGCACGACACGCCACCACGCGTGGGCCCAGCCTCTCCGTCGGGCGTGTGCGCATCGAGTTGCGCGTCGGCTCGACGACGCTCGACGCCGTCGAGCTCGAGCTCCACGCCGGTTCGAACGCGGGTGCGATGCTCGACGCCGCACGGTGAGCCGCGCCGCGTCCGCCGCCTCAGGCATGGACGGATCCTCGCTCTTGGCGTAGCGTCGAGTCCCCGCGGGACTTGCGGAGACCACGATGGCCAAACTCGACCTCGGCTTCGCGAGCACGGACTGGGTCGCCGTGCGGATCGGGTCCTTGCCGGACCTGCTCACGCTCCAGAACGAGCTTGAGCGCGGCCGCATTCCGGTTCGGATCCAGCTCCCCGAGTTCTCCGAAGGACTCGGCGCCTTCACGGGCGAAACGACGCTCTACGTGCCGCGCACCCACGCCGAGGACGCGGAGCGCGTCGCGCAGCGGCTCGATCCGAAGCACGCGCCGGAGCAGGACCCGCGGCACGTCACGGAGTCCGCTCTGGAGCTCGACACGGCGAATGCACCTGCACGTTCCACCGAGCACGACGCGCCGCGCTCGGCCTCGGCGCTCTCGGTCGGAGACGGCGAGCAAGGCGCCGACGAACGAGCGCGCTCGGTGGAACACGGACGGAGCGCGCGCACGGCGAACGTGACGACGTCCTCGTCGAGCGCGACGCCCGACGCCGAGCTCGAGCGCACGCGCGCGCTCGCGCGACGGATTCGCTACTGCATGCCGAGCCTGATCCTCGCGCCCGTCTGCCTGGCGCTCGCGCCGCGCTATCTCCGCTCGCCGCGCCGTCGCGACCTCATGCCCAGCGAGCGCTGGGCGACCGACGCGGCGGTCGCGCTCGCGCTGCCGGCGATGGTGCTCGGCTTCGCTTTGCTCTGGATGCTCATCGCGCCGTAGTTCGGTCCGCGACCTCTTTCCCTGACGCCGTGCGCCTCCGACCGCGCTATGTGCGCCACGGGCGATCACGCCGTGAGGACGTACGCGCCGCGGCCCCGCTGGCCCGTCCGCGGTCGACGCGCTACGCTCGCCTCCGCCATGACCCAGCACGATCGTCGCGCGTTCCTCGTCGGATCCCTCTCCCTCGGTGCGTTCGCGCTCGGCGCCTGCAGGCGCACGACGTACTACGGCGTCGGCCGCGAGCCCGGGCCCGATTCGGCCGCGAAGCTCGAGCGCCGCCGAGCGGCGAAGGTCCTCTACCCGATCTCGCTCGCGCAGTGGTCGCTGAATCGAGCGCTCTTCTCGAAGGAGCTCGACCCGCTCGACTTCCCGCTCTCGGCGAAGCGCGACCACGGCGTCGACGCCGTCGAGTACGTCAGCACCTTCTACAAGGAGAAGAAGGGTGACGACGCGCACTTCGCCGAGCTCGCGAAGCGCTGCAAGGACCACGGCGTCGAGAGCCGCCTGATCATGATCGACGGCGAAGGCGACCTCGGCGCCGCGAAGAAGGAAGCGCGCGCGCAGGCCATCGCGAATCACGCGCGGTGGCTCGAGATCGCGCACGCGCTCGGCTGCATGGCGATCCGCGTCAACGCCGCGGGCGAAGGCACGCCGGAGGAGCACCGCGACCGCGTCGCCGAATCGATGCACGCGCTCGGCGAGCGCGCGGACGGCTTCGGCCTCGACGTGATCATCGAGAACCACGGCGGCCTGTCGTCGAATGGTGCATGGCTCGCGTCCGTCCTGCGCGCTGCAAAACACCCGCGCGTCGGCGCGCTGCCCGACTTCGGCAACTTCACGATCGGCGAGGGCCAGCAGTACGACCGCTACCAGGGCGTCACGGAGCTGATGCCCTTCGCCCGCGCGGTGAGCGCGAAGTCCTACGACTTCGACGCCGAGGGCAACGAGACCACGATCGACTACCGACGCATGATGAAGATCGTGCTCGCAGCCGGCTACCACGCGCACGTCGGCATCGAGTACGAGGGCTCGCGCCTCTCCGAGAAGGACGGAATCGCCGCGACGAAGCGCCTGCTCGAACGCCTGCGCACCCAACTCGCCTGAGCCCGCACGTTCGAGAGCTCCCACGCGGCGCGCCGATCCACGCTCCCCGCCCTGCCCGAAGCCCTTCGAGCATCGCGCGCGCCACGCGCACCCGTTCGCCGCCCCACCCGCCCGCGCCCGAACACAGCGCTCACCGCTCCTCGCACGACGCACACGGCGCGGCACTCGTCCTACCTCCCACACCGCACGATCCGAGTCCCGCCCCCACGTCGCCAGAGTTCGAGATCCGCCATTCCGTCGACGCACCCAACCACGCGCGCGACGATCGCAACGCTCCACACCCCGTCTTCGGTCTTGAGCGTACGCACCACCCAACGCGTCAAGCGCCGCGCGAGCACGGACCGATAGCGTGCGGGAGTTCCGGCGCCCCACGCCGCGCTCCCCCACGCGCATGCCCGACCTCCTCCTCGAATCGGACGCTGCTCACGCGTCGTCCGCGCCCTCGGACGCACACCTCGAGTCGCGAATCCACGCCGTCGCCAAGGCGCTCGAGCACGTCGACTCCGCCGCCTCCGAGCTCGTCCGCCTCGCGACGACGACCGTCGAAGGAGCCACGAGCGCCGCCGACACGGCCGAGCAGATCGCGATGAGCTTCGAGTTCGTCGCCGACGCGACGGACGGTCTCACCGCGTCCGCTGCGGAGGTCGGCGCGCAGGTCGCCGAGTCCTCGCGCATCGCGCACGAGGCCGTGCAAGAGGTCGATCGCACGAACGCCGCGATCTCCGGGCTCGGCGAGATCACGAGCGAGATCGCGAAGATCGTCAAGCTGATCAGCCAGATTGCGCGCCAGACGAACCTCCTCGCGCTGAACGCGACGATCGAGGCCGCGCGCGCCGGCGAGGCCGGCCGCGGCTTCGCGGTCGTCGCCGCGGAAGTGAAGCGGCTCGCGCAGGAGTCCGCCACCGCCACGGAGCGCATCGGCGCGCAGAACGAAGCCATCCAACGCGTGTCGTCGGAGTGCGTGACGGCGATCACCGGCATCGGCGAGACGATCCGGCGCATGCAGACGATCTCGAGCACCGTCGAGCGCTCCGCCGCCGATCAGGCCCAGTCGACGCGCGACATCGGCTCGAACGTCCGCACGGCGGCGACCGGCAGCAAGCACGTCTCGGACGAGATTGCGTCCGTCGCCCGCAGCGTCGACGAGACCGGCGCCAACACGAAGCGCGTCCAGGCGGCCGTGCGCGACCTCGGCGCCGCCGTCGACGCGCTGCGCGCGAGCGCGCACACCGAACCCTCCTGGGGAGCCGCTCACCACGGCGAACGTGCCCCGGAGGCCTCCACCTCCCGATGAACCGAACGAACGAGTGACCAGGAGACGACGATGGCACTGATGACGTGGACCGACAAGTACGTGCTCGGCATCCAATCGATCGACACGCAGCACCAGAAGCTGGTCGAGATGATCAACGAGCTGCAGGACGCGATGCTCGCCGGCAAGGCGAACGACCAGACGGGCAAGATCCTCGACGGCCTCGTCAAGTACACGGTCACGCACTTCGCGCACGAGGAGACCCTCTTCGCGAAGCACGGCTACGTCGAGTCGGTTGCCCACAAGGCCGAGCACGACAAGCTCAAGCAGCAGGTCGCGGAGTTCCAGACGCAGTTCAAGGCCGGGCAGTCGAAGCTCTCGCCGCAGCTGATGAACTTCCTGCGCGACTGGCTGAACGGGCACATCCTCGGCAGCGACAAGAAGTACGCTCCGTTCCTGAAGAGCAAGGGCGCGATCTGATCGCGCTCGGCTCGCGGTGCGATGGACGAAGGGCCTCGGGCACGTCGCCGAGGTCCTTCGCTCGTCGAGAGCCGCGGTGCGCGCGCTCGTCGTCGATGCGCGCGGCGCGCGCGGCCGTCTCCGACGCGGTGAACGCGCTCGGAGCGCGCGCTACCACGCGATGCGGTAGCCGTTCGAGACGTTGAACGTCTCCGGCGGGCAGAAGCCCGCGGCCGCGTTGCGGTAGTACACCTGGTAGCGACCGACGAGCCCGCTCCCCGGCGGCGTCTGTCCGCGCACGGAGAGCCGAGGCTGCGTGCCCAGCGGGTACTGCGACGCGCCGGCGGTGTTGTGCACGGTCGACAGACGGATCAGCGCCCCGTCGACGCAGCGCACGCCGTCGCCGAACACGACGCCGTGCGCCGCGCTCGTGCTGCCCTTCAGGTAGATCGCCGTCACGGTCCCCGGCATGCCGTCGCCGAGGAGCGTCACCGTGTCCGGGTTCGCGCTCCCGGTCGCGCGCAATCGCGCACCAAGGGGCTCGACCGAGTTCGCGCAGCCGCGCCCCGGCCCGCCCGTGTTCGCGCACGGACACGGCGTGGTCACGAGCGCGTCGAGGCCGTCGCCGGTGCAGAACACCGCGCCGGGAGCGCCGCACGAGCTCCACTTCGCGAGACCGCGGGCACCGCGCCCGCCCGCCGTCGCGAACTCGCCGCCGACGAACAGCGCCGGCGCGTTCGGGTGACCGTCGTCGAAGACGGCGAGCGCGACTCCGTCGTCAGTGAGGCCCGCGCCGAGCGCCGACCATGCCGAGCCGTTCCATCGTGCGATGCGCGCCGCGGGTTGCCCGCCCGCGGTCGTGAACGCGCCGGTCGCGTACAAGGCGCTCCCCGTACCGTCGTCGTGCGCGAGGAGCGCCGCGACGCCCGCGTCGACTCCGCCGCCGACGGCCGACCAGCTCGTGCCGTTCCACCGCGCGACGCGCGACGCGGGCACGCCGTCGATCACCGAGAAGCGGCCGCCCGCGTAGAGCGCCGGCCCCGTGCCGTCGTCCCACGTCGTGAGCGCGCTCACCCGGAAGTCCGTCGGCGCGCCGGTGCCGACCGCGGACCAACTCGACCCGTTCCAGCGAGCGACTCGGCTGGTCGTGAGCGTGCCGATGCTCATGAGGTGACCGCCCGTGTAGAGCGCGCTCCCCGTGCCGTCGTCGTGCACGGCGAGCGTGAGCACGGCCGCGTTCGGCGCGGGGCTCACGACGGACCAGGTTGCGCCGTTCCAGCGCTGGAGGTACGCGCCGAGGCCGGCGACTTCGCCCGCGGCCCACAGCGCCGCTCCCGCGCCATCGTCGTAGACGCAGAGCGCGCGACACGTCCCAGGGAGACCGCTCGCGAGGCTCGACCAGCTCGTTCCATTCCAACGCGCGATGCGCACCGCGGGGACGCTGCCCGCGGAGCCGAAGTCGCCCGCCGCGTAGAGCGCCGGCCCGCTCCCGAGGCCGTCGTCGAACGACGCGAGCGCGTAGGTGGTTCCGCTCATGCCGCCGACGTCGCTCCACGCGCTGCCGCTCCAGCGCGCGAGGCCGAAGGCGCGCACCGGACCCGCGCTCGTGAACGGTCCCGCCGCGTAGAGCGCGGGACCGGGGCCGTCGTCGTGCACCACGAACGCGTCGATGGCGCCGCCGACGCCGTTGCCTTCGCCGAGCGACGACCACTCGCCACCGTCCCAGGACGCCGCACCGCGCGCGACGGCGCCGCCCATGCCGAAGAAGAGCCCGCCGGCGAAGAGCCGCGCTCCGCTGCCCACGTCGTACGTGCACAACGTCTCGACGCCGTTCCCGGGGTCGAGCGCGCTGCCGCCGACGCTCGACCAGCTCGCGCCGTTCCAGCGCGCGAGGTCGTTCGCTTCGACCGCGCCCGCGTGGTCGAACACACCGCCGGCGTAGAGCGCGAGGCCCGCGCCGTCGTCGTGGACCGCGAGCTCGCGCACGGCAGGCCCGAACGTCGCCGTCAGTCCCGCACCGAGCGGCGACCAGCTCGCTCCGTCGTAGCGCGCGATGCGGTTCGCGGGCACGCCGCCGGCGATCGTGAACTGACCCGCGACGAAGAGCGCCTCCGGCCCGCCGAGCGTCGCCACCTGGAGCGCATGGACCGGCCCGTTCGCGCCGGTACCGACGGCGGACCACGCGGAGCCGTTCCAGCGCGCGAGGCTGTTCGCGGGCGTCGTGCCGGTCGAGAGGAAGGAGCCGCCGACGAAGAGCGCGTCGCCGCTCCCGTCGTCGAACACCGCCATGTCGCTCACGAAGAACGCGCCGCTCGTGCCGAAGCTCGACCAGCTCGTGCCGTTCCAGCGCGCGAGCCCGACCGCGGGCGTGCCGCCGGCGCTCGCGAAGCCGCCGCACGCGAAGAGCTCGGGTCCCGCGCCGAGGTCGAGCACCCGCAGGCGCTCGACGGTGCCCGCGAAGCTCCCGCCGACGGCCGACCAGCTCGTGCCGTTCCAGCGCGCGACGCCCGCGGCGGGCACGCCGCCCGCGGTCGTGAACCAACCGCCGGCGTAGAGCGCCGCTCCGCTGCCGTCGTCGTGCATGACGAGCGCGCGGACGTAACTGTCCGTTCCGGTGCCGAGCGCTTCGAAGTGCGTGCCGTCCCACCGGGCGATGTTCTTCGCGAGCACCTCGCCCGCCGAGTCGAACAACCCGCCGACGTAGAGCGCGGGACCGCGTCCGTCGTCGAACACGGCCGAAGCGTGCACCTGGTTCGAGACGCTGGTGCCTTCGAAACCCGCGGCCCAGTCGGCGGCGCACTGCGCCGCGACCGTGCGCACGCAGGCGAGGCCGATGGACAAGGCGAGCAGGGAGCGACCGACGAGACGGGAGCCGCGCATGGAGGACCTCCGGGGGACGGGTGCGGGGTCGGGAGAGCCCGCACCAGGACATTCTCCGACGAATGGCCCCGCCGCGGAACCCTCGACGCCCTCGGCTCTGCTTGCGACGGCGGGCGGGAGGGTTGCGGGATCCTCCGACCTTTCTGGGTGCGCCTGCCCAGCGACGTCCTTGCGGTCCCCCCACCGAGGACACCACGCGCCGCGCCGCCTCCTCGACGAGCTCCGGGCCGAGCGGTCGGGGCGAGCGCCGTCGGCGGCAGCGCTCCGCCGAGCGCGTTCCGCACTCCAGACGGCGAGTGGGAGCGCACGTCCGCGCTAGCATCTCGCGCCCTGCCCACCCCCCAACGAAACCGGACGACATGACGATCGCCGCCCTGTTCCTCGCCGCGCTCCAGCACGGCGGGGCCGTCGACCTCGCGCACGACCAGAAGCCCGCCTTCGAGCCGCGCATCGTGCCTGCGTCCGACGAAGCACGCGCCGCGATCGCGCGCTTCCAAGTGCCCGACGGCTTCCGCGTCGAGCTCGTCGCCGCCGAGCCCTCCTTCGCGAACCCCGTCGCGTTCTGGCCGGCGAACGACGGTGCGTTCTACGTCGCGGAGACGTTCCGCCACCATCAAGGCGTCACGGACATCCGCGACCACATGGACTGGCTCGACGACGACCTCGCGGCGAAGACCGTCGCGGACCGCGTCGCGTACTTCAAGAAGCAGCTCGGCGAGCGCTTCTCCGAGATGGAGGTCGCCTACGACCGCGTGTCGCTCCTGCGCGACACGGACGGCGACGGCGTCGTCGATCGCTCGACGCCGTTCAGCACCGCGTTCACCGGCGCGGCGGCCGGCATCGCGGCGGGCGTGCTCGAACACCGCGGCGACGTGTTCGTCACGTCGATCCCGAGCCTCTGGCGCCTCCGCGACACGAACCACGACGACGTCGCGGACGCGACGGAGGAGCTCGCGACCGGCTTCGGCGTGCACGTGGCACTGCTCGGCCACGACATGCACGGGCTCGTGATCGGGCCCGACGAGCGGCTCTACTTCTCGATCGGCGATCGCGGTTTCGACGTGAAGACGAAGGACGCCGAGTTCCACCACGCGCACTGTGGCGCGGTGCTGCGCTGCGAGCTCGACGGATCGAAGCTCGAGGTCTTCGCGACGGGCCTGCGCAACCCGCAGGAGCTCGCGTTCGACGACTTCGGCAACCTCTTCACCGGCGACAACAACTCCGACGGCGGCGACAAGGCGCGCCTCGTGCACGTCGTCGAGGGCGGCGACTCCGGCTGGCGACAGAGCTACCAGTGGATCACCGAGCCCGCGCTGCGCGGACCGTGGAACGAGGAGAAGCTCTGGCATCCGCACCACGCGGGCCAGGCCGCTTACCTCGTGCCGCCGATCGCGAACTTCGCGGACGGTCCGTCGGGGCTCACGATCGATCCGGGCACCGGCTGTCCCGAGCGCTGGCGCGGGCGCCTCTTCCTCTGCGATTTCCGCGGCGACGCGGCGACGAGCGGCGTGCACGCGATCGAGCTCGAGCCGAAGAACGCGACGTTCGGGCTGAAGGGCTCCGAGCACGTGATCTGGAAGGTGCTCGCGACGGACGCCGACTTCGGGCCCGACGGCGCGCTCTACGTCACGGACTGGACGCAGGGTTGGTCGCAACCCGGAAAGGGGCGTCTCTACCGCGTGTACGACCCCGCGGCGCGCGACGCCGAGGCCGCGCGCACGACGCGCGAGCTCCTGAAGAACGGCGTCGCGACGAAGAGCGTGGCGGAGCTCTCCGCGTTGCTCGCGTTCCCCGACCGCCGCGTGCGCCTCGCCGCGCAGTTCGAGCTCGGCGCGCGCGGCGAACAGGGCCGGACGGCGCTCGAGGCCGTCGCGAAGCGTGGGACGGACCTGCGCGCGCGCCTCCACGGCGTGTGGGGCCTCGGTGTCGCCGCGCGCAGGCAGAGCGGCGCGGACCCGAGCGCGTTGCTCGCCCTGCTCGTCGACGCCGAGCCCGAGCTCCGCGCGCAGGCGGCGCGCGTGCTCGGCGACCTGCGCGAGAAGCGCGCGTTCCCGGCCCTGCTCGCGCGCACGACCGATGCGTCGCCGCGCGTGCGGATGTTCGCCGCGATCGCGCTCGGCCGCATCGGCAACCCGAGCGCGCTGCAGGCGCTCTTGCAGCTCGTGCGCGAGACGAAGGACGAGGACCCCGTGCTCCGTCACGCGGCGATCTTCGGTCTCGCGGGCTCGCAGCGGCCGGAAGCGCTCGTCAAGCTCGCCGACGACACCGACGCACACGTGCGGCTCGCCGCCGTCGTTGCGCTGCGGCGCCACGCGTCGCCGCTCGTCGCCCGCTTCCTGGCGGACGCCGATCCGCTCGTGCAGACCGAAGCGGCGCGCGCGATCGACGACCTCGACCTCGCAGCGGCGCGCGGCGACCTCGCGAGCCTGCTCGCGCTCCCGAAGCTCGGGACGTACGACGTCGCGCGCCGCGCGATCAACGCGTGCGTGCGAGAAGGAACGCGGCCCCAGCTGCTCGCGCGCCACGCGCTCGGCGCGGACTCGGACCAGCGAACGCGCGTCGAAGCGCTGCAGCGCCTAGTCGAATGGAAGAACCCGCCGTCGCGCGACGCCGTGTCGTGCGCGTGGCGTCCGTTCGACGAGAGCGCGCTCGCCGCGCGCCGCGCGATCGACCTCGCGCCGATCGTCGCGGGGCTCGTCGACGGCGGGATCACCAAGGCGCCCGAGCGCGTGCTCGAAGCGTGGCTGAAGGCGGTCGAAGCGCACGCGGTCACGTCCGCATCACCCGCGATCGAGCCGCTCGTCGGCCCGGGCCCCGCGTCCCGCGTGCGCTGCGCCGCCCTGCGCGCGCTCGCCGCGATCGGCGCGCCGAAGTTGCGCGACGCCGTGCAGCTCGGCCTTGCTGACGCCGACGGCGCCCTGCGCGCCGCCGCGCTCGAAGCGCTGACGAAGATCGCGCCGGAAGAGGCGCTGCCGCTCGCGACGCGCGTCCTCGAGTCCGGCGAGCTCGCCGAACGCCGCGCGGCGTGCCACCTGCTGGGGACGTCGTCGGCCGCGGGCGCGGGACAGGCGCTCGCGCGGGAGCTCGACAAGCTCGCGAACGGCCTCTTCCCGGTCGAGCTCGCCTTCGATCTGTGCGCGGCCGCACGCGCGCGGAAGGACCCCGAGCTCGATGCACGAATCCTGCGCATCGGCGCACCGCGCGCCGCGGACCCCGCGCTCGCGCCCTACGTCGACGGCCTGTTCGGCGGCGACCGGGAGCGCGGCAAGCAGGTCTTCCGCGAGAAGAACGCAACGGCCTGCCTGCGCTGCCACAAGACGGAGTGGGACGAAGGCGGCACCGTCGGCCCCGACCTGCGCGGCCTCGGCAAGCGCTTGTCCCGCCTCCAGATCCTGGAGTCGATCGTGCAACCCAACCGCCACGTCGCCGCCGGCTACCGCAACACCGTGTTCGCCCTGAAGGACGAGCGCGTGGTCGAAGGGCGCATCCTCGGCGAGGACGAGCGCGCGTTCCGCGTGCTGGACGCCGAGGCGCGGACGTTCGAACTCCTGAAGGCGGACGTCGAGGAGCGGCGGGAGGGTCGCTCGGCGATGCCCGAGGGGTTCGAGAAGTTCCTCTCCCCCGCTGAGATGCGCGACCTGATCGAGTATCTTGTCGCCATCTAGAGAACACCCGTGCGCGGCACGCAGGGAGTGTCGTGCAGCACACGGGTCGAAACGGAGCCCGGCCTCAAGACCGGGCTCCTTTCTGTTGGGAGCCGAGCACGCGCGGCGGGATCGAGGCCGCGAGCGAGCCCTGCGTCGCGAACGGCTTCGAGGCTGCGCCGCAGCAAACGTGGCGTCCTGCTCGGCCCGCCGGTTCGCGCGCTCACACGCTCCCGACGAGCGTCCGCCGGATCTCCGTCGCCCACGCGACCGAGTCGAGGAAGCAGTCGAACACGGGCGCTTCCTCGCCGAGGTGACGCTCGACTTGGATCCAATCGCCGCGCTCGCAGCCGACGACGGCGTCGAGCAGGTTCCCGAGGTCGCCCTTGCGCTCGGTCAACGCTTCCTTCGCGGGCACGCCGAGCGGCAGCGCGTCGAGGATCTTCGTCATGGGCTGGTCGAGGATCGCGTCGAGCAGGGAGAACATGCCGACGGTGAACGCGGAGCGCGGATCCGGACGCCTGCGGCGCTGTGCGAGGCTCTCGCACATCCGCGCGCGCGTCATCGCGAGCAGCAGGAGCTCGGGCGGCTTGTCTTCGATGCGGGACAAGAGGATGAGCGTCACGAGGTTGCGCGTGTTCTCCAGTCCGAGCAACACGACGGCGTCCCGCACCGTGTCGATGCGGCGCGCGACGCCGTACATGGCGGAGTTCGCGCACGAGAGGAGCTTCACGCTCAGCGCGAGATCGACGCGCACCGTCTCCTCGATGCGCTCGAAGGAGGCGTCCGGGGCTTGCAGCTCGGCGAGCAGCTTCAAGAGCTGCAGGCGCACGGGCGACAGCACCTGCGTCTTCACGACGTTCGGACGCTCCAGGAAGTAGCCCTGGAAGTAGTCGAAGCCCAGTTGCTGGCAGACCTCGAGCTCGCGCTGCGTCTCGAGCTTCTCCGCGAGCAGTTTCGTTTGGAACGGCCTCAGGCGCTCCACGATCGCGGCGAGATCGTCCGGGGACCGATGCAGGCATTCGACCTTCACGAGATCGACGCGGCGCAGCAGCGGGATGATCCCGGGACGGACGTCGGTGACGTCGTCGAGCGCCAGCTTGAAGCCCTGTGAACGCAGGCGTTCCACGCCGAGGAGGACCTCGCGGTCCCCATCGATGTCCTCGAGCAGCTCCAGCACGACCCGCTCGGGCGGGAGCGGGAGCGGGTATTCGCCCACGACGAAGGCCCGTGTCACGTTGACGAACGCCGGCAGCGGGCCGACGACCCGGTCGAGACCGACGTCGGCGAGCGCGCCGACGATCACCTGCGCGGTCGCCGCGCTGCCCGGGACGTCGCTCGGTGAAGCGACGTGCGGGCTGCGGAACAAGAGCTCGTAGGCGTGCGTGGAAAGCTGCCGATCGAAGATGGGCTGCCTTCCGATCCAGGTCTCGGTCATTCGGGTGGGCTTCGAAGTGCGAAGAGAACGCGCGATTCGAGGGCTTGCGACAGCGAGTTGCAAGTCGCAACGCCGTCACCTTTCCGCCTGGACCGGGGGCGCGGAGGGCGTGCTCCTTCGTCCGGAGACTCCCCAGCCCGGGAGAACTCAGAGTTGGACCAGCAATCGAAGCGCAGGTGAGGTTGTCGCATCTGCGGCGGTGCGGACACTGGGCGCGTCCTCTTCGGGCGTGGATCCAGGTCGGTGGGCCTCTACGACGCGCCGCGCGACGAGGGGGTCGGCACACGGGCTGGATCCCGCGCTCGGGAGAGCCGGGGGCGGTCGGGGGCGGCTTTGCCTCCGCGGAACTGCGCGTCCGTCAGCGCGCCGTCGCCGCCTTGCGCTTCGCCTTCGGCCGCGCGAGCAGAGCGTCGAACACGTCGCTCAGGTCCCCGAGGATGTCGCTCGGGCTCTCGAGGCCGATCGACAGACGGATGGCTCCCGCGGTGGCGCCCTTCGTCGCGCACGCGTCGCCGCCCGCGTAGGAGCTGTGCGTCATGCTCGACGGCATCTCGATCAGCGTCTTCGTGTGCCCGAGGCTGACCGCGAGCGTCACCGAGTACGCCTCCGCCGCGATCTGGTCGACGAAGCGCTCGGCGTTCACCTTCGACTCGTCGAGCTCGAAGTAGATCATGTTGCCCGGCGTGAAGTCGCCGTCGAAGTTGACGAGCTGCCTCCGCGCGAGCGCGCGCTGCGGGAAGCTCTTCAACCCCGGGTACGCGACGCGCTTCACCGCGGGGTGCTTCTCGAGCCACGCGGCGACCTTGCCCGCGGTGTACTGCTGCCGCTTGATGCGCACGGCGAGCGTCGGGAGCCCGTACACGAGGATCGACCACGCCGACTTCGAGGCGAGGATCCCGCCGAAGTCCTTCCGGTAGAGCAAGAGCGACGGCAGCATCACCCGCGGGCAGATCACGGCGCCGCCGAGCTCGGTCCCGAACCCGCCCAGGTTCTTCGTCAAGCTGTGGAGCACGACGTCCGCGCCGTGCTCCAGCGGTCGCTGCCCGAACGGCGTCGCGAACGTGTTGTCGATGTAGACGAGGAGCTTGCGCGCCGCCGGCCGCTTCGCGTTGACCTCGTCGGCGACCTTGCGCAAGGCCGCGATGTCGATCAGCTCGAGCGTCGGGTTCACCGGTGACTCGAAGTAGAGGATGCGCGTGCGCTCCGTGATCGCCTGCTTCACCGCCGGGATGTCGTTCAGGTCGACGCGCTTCACGAGGATGCCCTGGCGCGCGTACCAGTTGACGAAGAGCGAGTGCGTGCACCCGTAGACCATCGGATGCGCGACGACCTCGTCGCCCGGCACGAGCACGGAGCTCATCGCGGCGGAGATCGCAGCCATGCCCGAGGCGAACGTGACGCAGGCCCCGCCGCCTTCGGCGTCGGCGAGCTCGCCCTCCAGGATCGATCGCGTCGGCTCATCGAGCCGGTCGTAGATGTAGACGGGCGTCTCGCCGGTGTCGCTGACGTAGTGGCCGAACTCCTGGAACCCGCGCGCGCCGCGCTTCGCCGAGTCGAGCCGGTACGTCGTCGAGGACGAGAGCGGCGGCGTCACGTGGTGCGTGAAGTCCCACTTCGCCGAGTGCGACGGTCCATGGACGAGGCGGGTCGACTGCTTGTAGGACTTCTTCTTGACCATGCTGCGACTTTCGAGTGTGGGACGGACTTCGGATTCTAGGCCCGTCGCGCGCGCGAACGCTCTGCGGAGCAATTCGGACCCGGAGGCGCATCTGGAGCTCACGGAGGCGTCCGATCGAGCCCGGTCGTCGGAGGGACCAGAGCACGGGACGAGCGACGCTCCCGGTAGGCACGTCAACGAGCGAGTTGCGCACCGGGTGACCAGCGCAACGGGTGACCAGCGCAACGGGCGAGTAGCGCACCGGGTGACCAGCGCTCGGGGTGAGTGACGCACCTGGTGGGGACCGCACTTCGTGGGCGACACCTCGCGCGGGCAGCTCCGCGCCTTGGCGCACCTCACGTGGACGCCGCACCGTGCGACCGGCGACCTGTCGGCCGACCTCAGCCGACGCGTCGGCCCTCGATCACGATCTCGCGCGGTGCCCCGCCGCCTCCGCTCGAGCCGGAACCGCCGTCGCCCCCGCCGGCGCGGCGCCGGCGCGAGCGCGAGCTCGTCCCGAGCAAGCCGAGGTCGATCAGAAGCGCAGTGACCATCGCCGCGATGCCGATCGGCGTCCACGCGCGCTCGCCGTAGTGCATCGCGAAGGCGTACGCGAGCGTGGTCGTCGGGAGGAAGATCCACCCGAGGAACGGCCAGAACTTCGTCTCGTAGGCCCAGCCGACGTAGTCGGTGAACAGCCACAAGACGAGCAGCACGACACGCGGCGCGGAGAGCGCCAGGCAACCGATCAGGCAGGGCACGTTTTCGAGTTTGGAAACGCGCGGGTCGGATGGCAAGCTCGCCCTCGGGAGACACGTGACGTTCGCGCCGCACCGTGCGCGGCCCGCCCTCGCGTCCTCCTCACGCGCACCATGAAGAACGTCCTCCTCGCCGCCCTGCTCCTCGTCACCACCGCCGCCTGCAAGACCACGCCCGACTACGGCAAACCCCTGCCGCCCGGCGCGCCGGCCTTGATCCCGCTCGAGCCCGGCGAAGCGCACCCCGCGTTCGCGCAGCAGTGGACGGAACGCCAGGACCTCCTGCCCGCGCTCGAGCAGTCGCTCGCGTGGATGAAGCGCAAGACGAGCGAGCAGCACTTCCCGATCGAAGGCGTGTCCCACGAGCGCGCGCTGAAGAGCCTGGTGCGCTTCAAGGAGCTCCTGACGACCACGAAGAGCGAGCAGGAATTCCACGACGCGGTCGAGGCCGAGTACCAGATCTACAAGAGCGCCGGCTGGAACGGCCGCGGCGGCGGCGTGCTCTTCACCGGGTACTGCACGCCGATCTTGAAGGGGGCGCTGAAGCAGGACGCGCAGCACACGCATCCGCTCTACGCCCTCCCGCCCGACCTCGTGAAGGGCCCCGCCGGCGAGATCCTCGGTCAGCAGACGGAGAGCGGCCTCCAGCCCTACCCCACGCGCAACGCGATCGAGGCGGGCGCCTTGCTGGAGGGCAAGAATCTCGAGCTCGTCTGGCTCGCCGATCCGCTCGACGCGTACATCGCGCACGTGAACGGCTCCGCGTTCGTCGAGCTCCCGAACGGCGAGCTCTTCAAGCTCGGTTACGCCGGCAAGAACGGACAGCCGTACACGTCGCTCGGCGGCGAGCTCGTGAAGGACAAGCAGATGCGCAAGGACGAGGTCTCGCTCGCCGGCATCCGACGCTGGGCGAAGGAGCACCCCGACCAGCTCGCGGAGTACCTCGACCGCAACGCGTCCTATGTCTTCTTCACGCGCATCGACCACAACCCGCACGGCTCGCTGAACGTGCCCGTGACCGGCTGGCGCTCGCTCGCGACGGACAAGACGCTCTTCCCGCGCGGCGCGATCGTCTACGTCGACACGAAGCTGCACGCGAACACGAACCACGGCGCGCAGGTGGACGATTTCCTCTTCGACCAGGACACGGGCGGCGCGATCCGCACCGCCGGTCGCGCGGACGTGTACCTCGGCGTGGGACCCGAGGCCGAAGCCGTCGCCGGCGCCACGCGCGCCGAGGGACAGCTCTACTACTTCTTCCTGCGCGAGTGAGCGCGCCCCGGCCGAGCAAGGCCTCGCGGCCGAGCGAGCTCACTCGGTCGAGCAGGGCCTTGCGGCCAAGCGCGCTGACCCGGCCCAGCAGTCCCTTCCGGCCGAACGAACCCTCCGGATGAGCCCGTCACCGAACGTCGGCCGCGTGCTCGCGGTGTGCCTCGGCCCCGGCGGGATCCCCAAGCACCCGGTCGACAGCGCGGAGGTCGTCGAGCTCGGCCTCGTCGGCGACGCGCACCGGTTCCGCTTCCACGGCGGCGCACACCGCGCCGTTTGCCTCTTCTCGATCGAGGACTACCGCGCGCTCGAAGCCGACGGTGTGCGCGCGACCCCGCCGGGCGCGTACGGCGAGAACCTGCTCACCGAGGGCCTCGACTACGCGCGCCTCGCCGCCGGCGACCGCCTGCGCGTCGGCGCCGTCGTCGAGATCGAGCTTCACGACGTGCGCGAACCCTGCGGCACACTGAAATCGGTCGATGCGCGCTTCCCCAACCTGATGCTCGGCCGCAGCGGATTCGTCTGCCGCGTGGTGCGCGGCGGGTCGGTGCGGCCGGGCGACGCGGTCGAACAGCTGGGGTAAGGGTGCTCGACCTCCCCCGGGGTCTCAGCC
The DNA here is from genome assembly GCA_016714045.1 of Planctomycetota bacterium. GTDB lineage: Bacteria > Planctomycetota > UBA1135 > UBA1135 > JADJNY01. The sequence continues at coordinate 597,897 of JADJNY010000015.1, forward strand.
GACGCGCTCTGGACACCGCAGCGACAGGGGGCGCACGCGCTCCACTGTGTCGGTTCCCCGTACCGCGTCGGAAGCCGACGAGGAGCTCGAGGGACCCCGGCGTAGGTCGCTGGACCGGGGTGGGGCGGCAAGGCGGCAAGCCAAGCTGTCGAGCCGCTGCTTATGCTGTTTGACGGATAGCATTACCTGGAATTATGCTGTCTGCCAGATGGCCTCGAAAGCGAAGCGGGGGGGGTGGCGACCAGGACGGGAGGACCTCGCCGCCGCCCTCGAGGAACAGAACCCGTGGCACTCCACCGGCAAGGTGCCGGAGCACCTAGCCCCGACAGCGGAACGCCCTCTCGCCCAGTATCTCCCGCAGATGCAGCTGCGGACGGAGTCGCGGCGGTTCGAGCTGATCCTTGGACCGCGGCGCGTCGGCAAGACCACGGCGATGTACCAGACCATCCGGTCGCTGCTCGGTCGGGGCGTGCCCACGCACCAGCTCTGGTGGCTGCGGTTGGATCACCCGCTCTTCCTCGCGCACGACCTCGGGTCGTTGGTGCGAGGCGTGATCGACGCTTCGTCCGCGACGCGCGAGCAGCCCGCGCATCTCTTCCTCGACGAACTGACCTACGCGAAGGACTGGGATCTCTGGCTCAAGACGTTCTACGACGAGCACTGGCCCGTTCGCATCTGGGCCACCTCGAGCGCAACAGCCGCGTTGCGCGAGGGTCGGACGGAGAGCGGCGTCGGGCGTTGGGATGAGCGTTATCTCACGCCCTACCTGTTCTCCGAGTACCTCGACCTGGTCGACCGTCCGCTCCTCGTGCCACTCGCGAACGATCTGTTCGACACGCTCGGTTCCTGTCTCGAGCGTCCGATCGAGTTCGCCGCGCTCGATCCGCTGCGCGTCTTGCTCATGCTGATCGGCGGCTTCCCTGAACTCCTCCACCTCACGAAGTCGACGGCGCCGGAGGAGCTGCAAGGTGCCTTCGTGCGCGCCCAGCACATGCTCCGGAGCGATGCCGTGGAGCGCGCCATCTACAAGGACATCCCACAGGTGTTCGGTGTCGACAACCCCATCGTGCTGGAGCGACTGCTCTACGTCCTGGCGGGACGGATGACCGGCATCCTCTCGCCCGCGGGCATCTGCCAGGAACTCGGGGGCCTCACGCAGCCGACGTTCGACAAGTACCTGTCTTACCTCGAACGCTCGTACCTCGTGTTCACACTGCAGAACTACTCGGGCAACGAAGCCTCAATCCAAAAGCGAGGGCGCAAGCTGTACTTCGTCGACGGAGCTGTGCGCAGCGCTGCGTTGCTCCGTGGCCTGGCGCCGCTCGTGAACTCGGAGGAGTCGGGCCATCTCATCGAGAACCTGGTGGCGAGCCACCTCCATGCCCTGGCTCAGCAAGCTGGACACCGCCTGTTCCACTGGCGCGAGAACGAGGACGAGGTGGATCTCATCCTGGATCACCCGACGTCGCCCATGGCGTTCGAGGTGGCCTCGCGCCCCAATCAATCGCGGCGTGGCCTGCTCGCGCTCCAGCGGCGGCATCCGAAGTTCGACGGACGTTGCTTCCTCGTGGCGCCGGGCTCGGTTCGAGTGACGTCCGCAGCGTCGAGCGACGGCATAGCGACGATTCCACTCGACCTGCTTCTGGTCGCCGTCGGCCGCCACGCCGAAGCTGCGCTGCGCGCTCGCATGGGTTGCTGACCGCCTCCCCCGCGGCGCGCGAGCGGCGAACGCGCGTGGGGTATCCTCTTGGAGTGAAGGAATCGCACGACGATTCGGCCTCGGGATTGGGCTCCACGGCCTCCTCGCTCGGCGCCGCGGACGACGCCGCGAACCTCGCGTACGACGAGGCGCAGGACCGCATGGCGCTCCTGCCCAACTACTACAGGTGGATCGCGAGCCACTTCCGCGACCACGTGCGCGGGACGGTGCTCGAGCTCGGCTCCGGCGCGGGCATGGTCGTGCAGCACTACCTCGACCGCGCGGAGCACGTCGTCGGCGTCGACGTGAACGCCGAGCTCCTGCGCCGGCTCGAGGCGCGGCATCCCGGCGGGCGTGTGCGCGGCGTGCAGGTCGACCTGCGCGGCGACTGGCGCGAGCTCGACGGACTCGCCGCGGACGTCGTGATCGCGCTCGACGTGCTCGAGCACTTCGAGGACGACGCCGCGTTCGTCGCGCGCGCGAAAGCGCATCTCGCGCCGAACGGCGTGCTCGTGCTCAAGGTCCCCGCGCAGTCGCGCCTCTACGGCCCGATGGACGAGGCGTCGGGCCACTTCCGTCGCTACGACGCCGAGCCGCTGCGCGCCTTGCTCGCGCGCGCGGGCTTCGAGACGCTCGCGTTGCGCCCGATGAACCCGGTCGGCGCGTGGGCGTACCGCTTCAAGCGCGAGAAGAAGACGAACTTCTCGAAGAGCATCTCGCCGGCGAAGCTGCGCGTCGCGAACGCGCTGATGCCGGTGCTGGCGACGCTCGACCACGTGCCCGGCCTCGCTGGATTGAGCTGGATCGGCGTGTTCCGCCGCTCCGGCGCGTGAGCGGGAGCGGAGCGCACCGCGCCGTGCGGTGCGGCCGAGCGCGAACTCGACGCCCGGACGGCATGGACCCCCGAGCGCGAACTTCGGGCGCGCGCGACGACTACGCAGGTCGAACCGCCTGCGCAGCACGCCGGACTTGTGCCCTTCGCCTCGCGCGGATCGAATGGCGGCGCCATGCAGCTCTCGCTCCGATCCCTGGCGTGCCTCGTCCTGCTCTCCGCCGGACTCGCCTGCCGCAGCGGACCGCAGGGCGACGAAGCGCCGCGCGCGTACGGCGACGTGCGCTCGCAAGCTCCCGCGCGGTTGCCGTCGGCCCAGCAACGACCCGCGCAGCCCAAGGCCGCGCCCGCGGAGCTCGCTCCGCCCGCCGCCGACGCCGCGCGCGCCACGGAAGCCACGCGCCTCGACGCGCATCCGCACCACGGTGCCCCGACGAACCGCGACCCGAAGGGCCAGCGCGACGTCGAGAAGTACATCGAGATGCTCGAGAGCAAGGAGCGCGAGAAGGAGCTCCGCATCGACGTCGTGATCGCGAAGCTCGAGCTCCCGCGCAACGCCGTGATCGGCGACCTCGGCTGCGGCCCCGGCCTCTTCACGATGGCCTTCGCCGCCGCGTGCCCCGAGGGCCTCGTCTACGCGAGCGACCTCGAGCCCGCCCAGATCGACCGCGTGCGCGGGAAGGTCGAGCAGCGCGGGCTGCGCAACGTGGTCCCCGTCCTCGCCGGCGCGCAGGATCCGCACTTCCCGCTCGCGAGCCTCGACGTCGTGTTCCTCGCGGACACGTACCATCACCTCGAGGACCGCATCGCCTACTTCAAGCGACTGAAGGACGTGCTCAAGCCCGAAGGCCGCCTCGTCGTGCTCGACTACAAGCCCGGCAAGCTCCCCGTCGGCCCTCCGCCCGAGCACAAGCTGCCCGAGGGCCTGATGAACAAGGAGCTCGAGCGCGCGGGCTACCTCTTGATCGACCGGTTCAACACGCACGCGTTCCACGACTTCGAGGTCTGGCGCCCGCGGCGCGCGTGGGAACGCGGCGAGTAAGCTCTTGCGCGCTCGACCTGCTCGCGTCGCCGCCCTAGCATGGCCGCCCAGCCACCGAAGGAACCCGCATGGCCAGCTATCAGGTGAAGAGCTACACGGTCCGCCCGGTCGAGGGTGACGACCAGATCGAAGTCGTGATCGTCGCTTCGGACGGCAGCAAGTGGGAGTACGGCATCCCGTTCAGCCGCTCCACCGGTCGCTACATGTTCGAGGAGATCGACGTGCTCGCGAACGACTTCGGTGACGACTTCGCCGAGGAGCTGACGGAGAAGATCGACGAGCTCGTCGAGTCGCTGACGGAGTGACGCGGGGCGCGATCGCGCGCGTGTACGACGAGCGGACGAACCCTCCGGCGCTCTGCGCTCGCGCCAGCTGCTCGTTCGAGCGTGCCCACGCGTCGAATGCCGCCTGTCACATCGCGCCTAACCGCGCTCGACGCCGGCGAGATCGCGCGACTCGGCGTGTCCGCGCTCCGCAGATTTGCGCTCACGGAGAACCCAACTCGCGGACTTGGTCGGCAACGCGCGCTCGCCGTCCGATCGCGGGCCGTTCCGACGGCCGCGCGCCCGTCACGGGAAGCGCAGCTCGACGTCCTGCGCGCCGCCGCGCACGCCTTTCTTGCGCGCGTAGGCCGACGGATCCGGAGCCTGATCGAGCGCGGCGCGGTCGCCGGGCGACGTCGGCGGTCGCGCTTCGAGCTCGTGCTCCTGGTCTGGGTCGAGCAGGAGTTGGAACCGCCCCTGCGTGTCCGTGAGGATCGCCGCGAGCTGGCTCCCGCGCGCGTTCTTCGCGTTGACGTAGATCGAAGCCATCGGCTGGCCCTCGCGATCGAGCACGACGCCGCGCGCGTACTTGCCCGCGACGAGCACGATCTCGAGCGCTTTCGTCCCCGCCTCGACGTCGTCGACGATGCGATTCGCGTAGAGCGTGCCCGCGGCCTCGCTGCCCTCGCGGTTCTCGGGCCACGCGAGCACCTGATAACGCCCGGCCGGCAGCGCAGGCGCGAGGAACGTCCCGTCCGATCCCGTGCGCAGCGGCGCATGCCCCATGCGCGTGCCGTCGGCCATGCGCAGCGACAGGTTCACCATCGGCATCGGCGCGCCGGTCGGATCGAGGACGCGCCCCGCGATCACGAGGCCGAGATCGACGACGAGCACGAGGTCGGCGCGCTCCTCGCCCGCTTTCACCTCGACCTCGAGCTTCGGCCGCTCGCGCGCGCCCGCGACGTCGGCCTCGATCACGAGCCGTCCCGCGGGCAAGTCGGTGATGCAGAAACGCCCGAGGTCGTCCGTGCGGAACGGGAGTTCGCGCGTCCGCGCGCGCCACGCCGCGGAGCGCGCGCCGAGCCCGCTGCGCGGCGCGGGTGTCGTGCTCGTGTCGCTCGTCGAGCCGGCGCTCGAGCCCGCGGATGGCGCGCCGCCCGGCGCGGGAGCGGTGACGGTGCTCGACGGCCCCTCGAGCGCCCCGCCCGCGGCCGAACCGCGCGGGTTCCGAGGAGCGGCGCCTGCGGCCGAACCACTCGACTCCGGCGGAGCGTTGCCCACGGAAGAACCGCGCGGATCCCGAGGAGCGGCGCCCGCGGCCGAACCGCTCGACTCCAGCGGAGCGTTGCCCGCGGAAGAGCCGCGCGGTTCCCCTGAAGCCGTGCTGCCTGACGTCCCGGGCGCTGCGCTCGGGAGCTCGAGTACGCGCGCGAAGAGCATCGCACCCGCGACGGGCTTGCCCGCGCCGTCGAGCACGCGTCCGCTCGCCGTCGCGCTCGCCGCGAGCACTACGTCGCCGAGCTCGACGACCGCGCTCTGCGCCTCGGTCGCGGGGAACGGCACGAGCACGCGACCGTGGCCGCGCGCGAGCACCCAGAGCTCGTGCGTCACGTCCGCGCGCAAGTCGACGAGCTCGAAGCGTCCTTCCGCGTCGGTTCGCGCGGCGCGGACGTCGTACGTGTCGAGCCGACCGCGCACGTTGCGCGCCTCGACGCGCGCGTTGGGGACCGGCGTCGTCGCATCGCTCGCGAGCAGGCGTCCGCGCGCGCGGCGCGCTGGAACGAGCTCGAAGTCGACGCGTTCCGACGCGGGCTCCGTCGGTCCGCCTTTCACGGTCTTCGACGCGTGGCCGTAACCGCGCGCTTCGACGTGCAGGAGGAACGCTCGATCCGCGGGCACGCCGGGCCACGCGTACTCGCCCTGCGCGTCCGTCGTCACCGTGCGTCCGTGGAGCCCCGGCCCGATGCCGAGCCGAGCTCCCGCGATGGGCGACTTCGACCGCGCGTCGAGCACGCGGCCGCGCACCGTCGCGCCCGGCGCGAGCGCGACGACGCGCTCGACGACCTCACCCGCCTTCAGCTCGACGCGCGCGGGCCGCGGTACGACGGTGTCGACGGGTGCGACCTCCACCATCACGGGGCCCGCGGGCAGCGCGTCGAAGCGCGCGATCCCGAGCGCGTCCGTGCGCGACTCCGCGAGCGAGGACCACGACGCATCGCTGCCTTCGCGCACGGGCTCGACCGCGACCGCGACGTCGCCGACGGGACCGCCGTCCTCGCGCGCGAGGCGCACGACGAGGCGCGCGGGAGCCGTCAGTCGCACGACGAGCTCCTCGCCCGCCGCCCGAAGCACGAAACGCGCCGGCGCGTAGCCGTCCTTCCCGACGTCGAGCTCGCACGGGAGCCCGCGCGGGACGCGCAGCGCGAACCGGCCGAGCTCGTCGCTCTCCGTGCGCGCGATCGACGTGCGGGTGCTCGCTTCCCCCAACGCGCCGGGGCCGACCTCGTCCAGGAACGCTTCGAGCCGCGCGCCCGGCACGGGCTCGTCGCGCTCGTCGACGACGCGGCCGAAGAGATCGTGCCGGCGATCGGCCGCGGCCGCCGTCGCGCTCGCCGTCCGCGGCGCGTCGACCGCGCTCGTGCGCGCGAGCTCCGCGCCCGCGGCATCGAGCGGCGCCGCCCCGCCCGTCGCCGAGGATTCGGTCGAGGCCGCGCCCCTCGAAGGCGACGCGTCGTCCCCCGCCTCGAACGCGCGCAACGCGACGAAGAGGACGACGAGGACCACGACGGCCGCCGCGATGCCGAGCCAAGTGCGCATGGGCTTCAAGCTACTGCGCGAAAGACGCCGTGGACATCAGGCGCGGGACGGCGGAGCTCCACGAGGTCCCACGGCCGTCGCGGAACCGAGCACCGTCGCCGATCGCGCTCACGCCCAGCCGTGCGTCAGAGCGGCTGCCCCTCGCGCGCCGTCGTCTCCGGAGCCGGCGCCTGCGGCAGCGAATCCTGCTGCGTCATCGGCTCGAGCAAGTTCTCGAGCGCCTTGCGGCACTCCGGGTCCTTCTCGAGCTTCAGCGCGCGCTGCACCATCTCCCGCGTGTTCTTCGGGTCCTTGCGCTCGAAGTAGAGCAACGCGAGGTTGCGCAGCGCGGGCAGGAACGTCGGGTCCTTCGAGATCGCCGTGCGGTAGTGCTCGACCGCCTCGTCCTTCTTGCCGAGCTCTTCCTTGAGCACCCCGAGCTCGAAGTACGCCTGCGTGAAGTCGGGGTGACGCTCGATCGCGCGCTCGAGCCACGCCTGCGCGCAATCGGCCGCGTCCTTGTGCGCGCGACGCACGATCTCGTCGAGGTAGAGCGTCGACGCGTCGACGTAGAGCTCGGGATCGCCGTCGCCTCGCTGAAAGGCCTGCACGTAGGCTTGGAAGGCGCCGCACGGGTTCCCCGAGGCGACCTGCGCGCGGGCGAGCAAGATCCACGTCGCGAAGTCGTCCCGACCGAGGTCGATCGCCTTCTGCAGCGCGTTCACCGCGGCGCCTTCGTAGCCGAGCTCGACGCGCACACGGCCGAGCGCGCGCCACACCGACGCGCGCTTCGGGTCGAGCTCCGTCGCCTTCACGTAGCAGCGTTCCGCCGCGCGACGGAAGTTCTGCTGCACGAGCGCATCGCCCTGCAACTCGTAGAGATCGCCGGCGTCCGGATTCGACTCGACGCCCTGCTGGAGCACGCGCAGCGCGCTCTCGGGGTCGTTCAAGTGCATCATCGCGCGCGCGGTCTCGGCGCAGGCCTCGCGGTCCTTGCCGCCGCTGTCGACGAAGATCGAGTACCAGCGCTGCGCGGCGACGTCCCACTTCGAGAGCTCGGTCGCCTGTTGGGCCTGGACGCGCATCTCCTTCGTCACCGGCATCGTGCGCGGCAGACGAGAGCGGCTCTTGCACGCGACGGGGAGCGCCGTCGCGAGGAGGGCCAACGCCAAGACGCCGCAGTGGAGCAGGCGTTCGGATCGGGACGGGTTGGGGTTCACGGAGCTCATCGAGCGTATGGAGGTGCCCGGCTGGCAGCCGCGCAGCGTTTCCAACGCGGATCCTGCGTCGCGCGCACGCGCGGGGCAAGCCTGGACGTGCCGCCCGATTTCGCACGCGCCCGTGCTCTTCACGGCGTGCGGCGGCCGGGCCCGCCTTGGGAGCGCACAGAACTGGAATCGAGCAGGTACCACCCGGCGCTGGAGCTTCGATCGGAATCCGGGCCGGTCACCCGCGCGCTCGCCGCGGGAAAGCGTTCGCCCGGCGCGGTTGGCTCCGCCGGCCTGCATCGGCCCGCGCCGCGGCGCCCCCCTCCGAACGCGGCGTGCATCCTCCGAACCCAGCGTGCCGTCGTCCGAGGGCTCGTGAGGACACTCGCACCCTGCACGCCGCCCTACCCGAGCCGGCGTGCTTACCCCCGGCTGGCGATGTGCCGTCCATGGTGCCGCCCTCTCGGTCATTCCGACTGTGTGTGGCCCCCGTAGCCGGGCCGTCGAGAAGCACGACGCAGTCCGCCACGAGTTCCGTCCACGATGTGGATCACCTGGCGCGTTCCCCGGCCGACCCCGTAGCGGGCGGTCAGCTCCATTCGAGCCGCATGGCCGCGGGCCCTCCGGGTCCCTAGGATCGCGCTTCCTCGATGGCCCTGCGCGCCCTGTTCCTCGACGTCGGCAACACGCTGCTCACGGAGCGTCCTTCGCGCTTCGAGCTCTACGCGCAGGCCGCCCGCGCGCGCGGCGTCGACATCGACGAGCCCGCGATGAACGCGCTCATGCGCCGCGCGCACCACGAGCTGCCGCACGAGGTCGGCGGCGCCTGGCGCTACACCGACCCCTGGTTCACGGTCTACATCGAGCGCATCTTCCACGATCGCCTCGGCGTGCCGCGCGCGGAGCTGCCGGCGCTCTCCGAGGAGCTCTTCGGGCAGTTCTCGCGCCCCGAGACCTTCGTGCTCTTCCCCGGCGTCGACGCGCTGCTCGAGCGCGCACGCGCGCTGCGCCTCGGCATCGGCATCGTCTCGAATTGGTCGCCACGGCTGCCGCCCTTGCTCGAGAGCCTCGGCCTCGCAGCACGCGTCGACTTCATCGTCTGCTCCGCGATCGAGCGCCTCGAGAAGCCCGACCGCGCGATCTTCCAGCGGGCGCTCGAGCACGCCGGCATCGCGCCATCCGAGGCGCTCCACGCGGGCGACGACGTCGAGCGCGACCTCCTCGGCGCCCAACGCGCGGGCCTGCGCGCCGTGCTCGTCGACCACGCTCGAACCCACGCCGGTTGGGACCCCGCGCGCGGCACCCGCGTGACGAGCCTCGCGGAGCTCGGCGACGTCCTCCAACGACTCGCGCACTGAGCGACGACTCTCGAAAGTGCTCGCGCGGCGCGCGCACTCCAGCCGTGCCGAGCGCTCGTTGCTGAGAGCCCGTTGAGCCCCGTGCAAGCCCGGGACGGTCCTCCGGCCCGGGCTCGTGCGGGGCCCGGAATGCGATGCAGCCGCTGTGTTCCGTTGCGCTTCTTTCCCCTACAGCGTCTCACCTGGCCATTGCGTCCCGACCGACCCCGACTCCCGACCACCACCCCCGCCCGCTTGCCTTCCCCCCACCCATCGAACACAGTTTCCCCATGCCCGGCCCCGATCCGCTCGCGCGCGACGCCGCGCGCTTCCCGAGCACGTTCACCACCCTGCGCGACGAAATCGCGCGAACGTTCCTCGGCTCGAACGAGACGATCGAAGGCCTCCTCGTCGCGCTCCTCGCCGGCGGCCACGTCCTGCTCGAAGGCGCGCCAGGCCTGGGAAAGACCACCCTCGTTCAAAGCACGGCCGACGCGCTCGCGCTCGCGTTCCGGCGCATCCAATTCACGCCCGACCTGATGCCCGCGGACATCACGGGCACGCGCGTGCTCGACGAGGACGAGCGCGGCGCGCGGCGCTTCGTCTTCCACCGCGGCCCCGTCTTCACGAACGTCCTGCTCGCCGACGAGATCAACCGCGCGACGCCGCGCACGCAGTCGGCGCTGCTCGAAGCGATGCAAGAGGGCCAGGTGACGGTCTTCGGCGAGCGGCTCGAGCTCGAGCGCCCCTTCTTCGTCGCCGCGACACAGAACCCGATCGAGATGGAGGGCACGTACCCGCTGCCCGAGGCACAGCTCGATCGCTTCTTGTTCAAGCTCGAACTCGGCGCACCGGACCTGGGCGCGCTCACGTCGATCCTCTCCGCGACCACGGGCACGAGCCACGCGCGTCCGGCGGAGCGGATGGACCGGGCGGAGCTCTTGAAGCTCCAAGCCCTCGTGCGCGAGGTGCCCGCGAGCTCCGACTGCATCGCGCTCGTCGCGCGCACGCTGCTCGCGACCGACCCCGCGCATCCGAGCGCGCCCGACGCCGTGCGGCGCTTCGTGCGCTACGGCGCGTCGCCGCGTGGCGGCCAGGCGCTGTTGCTCGGGGCGAAGGTGCGCGCGCTCGCCAAGGGCGAAGTGCACGTGCGCGACGAGGACGTCGCGACGTGGATCGCGCCGGCGCTGCGGCATCGACTCGTGCTCAATTACGAGGGAGAAGCGGCTCGGGTGCGGGTGGATGAGCTCGCTCGTGCGGCGTTCGATGCGGCTCGCGGCGGCTGACCTCGCGGGAACGCGACGACGCGAGCGCGGAGACCGCTCGCCCCCACGTCGTCCCGACCGAGACCGTATGGTCGACCGAATCGGATCGCTTCCCCGGACACGCCCCGCGCGGACGGGGACCTTCCGACCGTAGGCCGAGGTGGCTCAGGAAGACGATTCACAGCGTCACTCGGGCCGCGTGACGCGCCGGCGGCGTGCGCTCCCCGTCGACGACCGCATCGGTCACCTCCAGAAGACACAACCGTCGAGGCATAACCGCCCGCTCGCTTCGACCGAGTCGACGTCGTCCGAAGACGCATACCCGTTCGCTGCCAGGATCGCGCGCAGACGACGGTTCCCTTCGGGCAAGGCGCGGCTGCGATCCGGCTGGCGCTCACGCAGCGAGCGAAAGCTGCGCGCGATCGATTCGAACTGGGGCTCAATGTCCGCCCAATCGAGGAGGCGCACCGCGCCAAGCTCGCGCGGGTCTTCGGCTAGATCCCACGACTCGATGCGGGGAGCTTGGTCCTGGCACCACGACACAAGGACCTGCTCGTCGCCACGAATGAGGCTCTCGATCCGCTTGTGGGCTTGGTCCTGCCCTGCGCCACGCGCCTCGAAGAGGTTCAAGAGGCTCACGTACATGCGCCCACCGTTCGCTTGCTCCCCACGCGCGAACGGTGCGAGATCCGCTCCAGACAGAGGATTCGGCGCACGCACCCCTGCCGCGGCGAGCACGGTAGGCACGATGTCGATCAGCCCGACCGTGCCCTCGACCCGACGATCGGCTGGAAAGCGCGCTGGCCAACGCATCAAGAGCGGTACGTGTAGGCTCTCCATGTACAGCTGGCGGTGGTGACCCTGGCGCCCATGCTCGAAGAACTCCTCGCCGTGATCCGACGTCACGATCACGAGCGTGTTCTCGTCAACACCGAGCGCTCCCAAGCGATCGAAGAGCCGTCCTAGCTGGTGGTCGACGAACGCGATCCCGCCGTCGTAAAGCGAGATGCGCCGCGCGATGTCCGCGCGCGACAAGCCCGTGTAGAGCACTTCGTTCTTCGACGTGTCGATCCGTCCGTCGATCGAACCGGAGTACGCGGGATCCCCGAAGCGGTCGTACTCGGGCGGGGGCTTGTAGGGGTCGTGGACGTCGAACAAGTGGACGAACAGGAAGAACGGATCCTTGGGCTCGTCGCGTTCGTGTTGATCGAGCCAAGCGATCGCTCGGTCGAGCGTCTCCGGCGTCGTGCGCCGACCGCGCTCCATGCGCGCGGCGTTGCGCTCGAGGAACCCCTCGATAGCGGCGAACTCGCCCGCGGCACGGAGCGCGAGGAACTCGTCGCGCAACTCGGGGTCCGAGAAGACGTCCGCGCCGCAGCGTTCCCACGCATCGAAACCCAGGCCGAAGCCGTAGATCGAGTCGAGGAAGTCGAAGGAGAAGAACCCCGCGGTCGCATAGCCGGCGGCTTGCAACGTCTCGGAGACGAACGTCCCGCGCAGCGGCGGTGGGATGCGACGCCCGATCGCGTCCGTTCGCGACCAGAGCCGATCGTCGCAAATGCCGTGCACGGAGATCGGGAGGCCCGTGAGCATGCTCACGTGAGCCGGCAGCGTCCACGAGGTCGTCGAGACCGCTCGTTCGAAGCAGACTCCATCGCGTGCGATCCGGTCCAGGTTCGGGGACGTGTCCCGAGGATAGCCGTAGCAGCCGAGGTGGTCCGCTCGGAGCGTGTCGATGCTCACCAGCAGGACGTTGGGTCGGCGCTGCGACGCGGGCGAGCCGCCACGATTCCATGTCCACACGAGGAGTCCCGCGAGGACCAAGACGACGACGGCGGAGCTGCGCGTACGCGTCGAAGTTCGCATGGGAGGAACATACCCCTTCGTCCCGAAGGACGTCTGTACGAAGAGCCGCGCGCTGCGGTGTGGTGGATTGTTCACCTTCGTTCGGTCGCGCGCCACGCGCGGATGCGCCAGAGCTCGAGGTGAAAGGGGCCGCCTTGGCGGTCGCCGATCACGAGGCCGAGCGAGGTGATGTGAGTCGGGTCGAAGCGCTCCGGCGTCGGCACGCGTCGGCCGCGGAACGTCGGTGCGAGCTCGTCGAAGCGCACACGCACGAGCCGGCGCTCCCCTGCCGGCGGCGTGAACGCGTGCTGCCAGACGAGACCGTCGAACTCTCGGCCGAGGCGCACGTTCAGCTTGTACGTCCGACCGTCGCCGCGCAGATCGAGCGCGAGCCCTCCGTAGCCCGCGAGCCCGCTCTGTTCCGCGATCGAGTCGGGCGAGCGCACGGACGCAAAACCGCCGCCGTGCTCGAGCGACACCTCTCCCTCGAACACGGCGGAGCCCGCGCCCGTGCTCGCGAACCGGCTCGCGCTCACGCCCCCCATCACGACGTCGTCGATGGAGCGCCAGCCGCGCGCGGCCTCTTCCTGGGTGAAGTCGAAGAGGGCGGGCTCGCCACGGTCGGGGTCGCTCTCGTGCGCGCTCAAGCAGTGCGAGCGTCGCGCCCGCACGAGCGCGTGTCCATACGGCTCGGTCGCGGGGACGATGCGCCGCACGCTCCTCCGCTCGGTCGAGGCCCGAGCGCCGCGCGCGCACGCCTCGACACCTCACAAGGAGCGCGTGCGAGGTCCGTGGCGTGGGGAACACCGCGATGCGGTTCCGACGCGTCGGCAGCGCGCGCGGGGCTCGACGTGTGGGCGGCTGGCGCGCGCGCTCGGCGCCCGAGACCGCGCGGCAGGCCGCCATGCAAGCGACCAATCCGGTCCGCGCTTGCGGACCGCTCGCGCTCGGCACCACCCGCGTCCCGGTGTGCGCGCGCCTCGCGACGTCGAAGCGCGACGGCTCGAGGGTGGACTCCGGATTGGACGACGTGCTTCCATCCGCGGGGCGCTCCACGACGTAGCGCGTCCACGACGCATGCGCTCGAAACTCCTCCTCCTCGGTCTCGTCCTCGTCGGCGCGTTCGCGCTCGGCGTGGGTTGCTCCTCGATGAACAAGCCGACGCTCGAAACTCGCCTGCTCGCCCTGGAGAAGAACGCGCTGCTCCGCGGTCCGGGCCTCGCGACGCTCGAGGCGGACGTCGTGCTCGCGGGCGAGCGACGCCGTGTCGAGTACCGCTTCCATCACGCCGGCGTGAAGGAGAAGCCCGTCCTCGTGCTCGTGCACGGGACGCCGAGCTCGCTCTGCACGTGGACGGAGCTCATCCACGGCGCTCCCGGCGTCGACGGTCTCGCGCGCGACTTCGACGTCTACGCGCTCGACAACTTGGGCCACGCGACGACGCGCACGGAGCTCGACGCCTACTCGTTCCAGGCATGCGCGGATTGGGTGAGCGGTTTCCTCGACGCGCTCGACCTGCGCGACGTCACGCTCGTCGGGCAGAGCTACGGCGGCGAGTTCGCGTGGCGTGCCGCGCTCGATCGGCCGGACCGCGTGGCGCGGGTCGTGCTCATGAACTCGTCCGGGATCGCGCGCCGCGACGGCGAGTGGCTGCCCGAAGAGGTGAAAATGCGCGAGTGGAGCATCGCGCGCTACGGCTGGCTCCTGAACTCGCGCTCGCGCATCGCCGAGGCGGTGCAGCCGCACTTCGCGGAGCCCGTGCCCGCGGAACGACTCGAGGAGTACTACCTCGTCTGCTGCAACGCGGACAACTGGAGCGCGATGATCGATCTCGCCCGCGACGAGAACGGCACGCGCAGCGCCGACCTCGCGCGCCTCGATCGTCCCGTGCTGCTCTTGTGGGGCGCGCGCGACATCGCGTACCGGCCGGAGCGGTTCGCGGCCGAGTTCGCGCGGCTCCTTCCGCGCGCGGAGCTCGTCTTGGTGCCGGATGCGGGGCATTACCCGCACGAGGAACGCCCCGCGGACGTCGTGCGCGAGCTGCGTGCGTTCGTCGCGCGCACGGGCACGAGGTGAACCGTGAACGACGCGCGAACTCGACACGACGGGATGGAGCTGCGCACGCGCCAGTTTTCACGTGCAAGCGTCGCTAAGGACGCGCTGCGACCGTCGCGCGTGCTCCGCGGGATGGAAGGTTGGCGCGTCGCCGGACCTTGGGCGCTCGCGAGCGTGCTCGTCGCCGCGATGGCGCGCGCAACGCCCGTCGCGGACGAACGCGCGACGACGCCCGCCGCCCCACTCGACCTCGTGCGACCGACGTCGTCGACGTGGGCCGAGCTCGTCCGTGACGGCTTCGACGTCGCGTGGATCCTGCCGGAAGACCTGCCGGTCGCGCGCGACGAGGGCGCGGGGCCCGCGGTGAACCTGGTCGAGGACGCGCGCCGCCTCCTCGCGCTGAAGGACGAGGCCCCGGGCCTCGCGCCCGCGACGTTCGGCGATGCGGTGCTCGCGATCCGGCGCGCGGGCGGCGGGGCCGAGGCGCGCGAGCGTGTGTTCGCCGAGCTGCGTGCGACGCGACCGGCGCTCGCGCGCGAGCTCGAGCCCGCGCTGCGCGAGCTCCTCGCGGACGAGACACTGCGCGGCACGGCGTGGGACCCCGAGCGCGACGACGCGCGCGATGGGCTGTGGTTCGCGCGCCCGCTCACGCTCGAACGGTTGCAGACCGCGCCGTGGAGCCGCCTCGAAGGCTCGAAGCTCGTGCAGCAGGCCGCGGCGCTCGTCTTCGCGGACCTCGACGCGATCAAGGCGGCGGAAAACGACTACCGCGCGTATCCCGCGCGCCCCGCTGCCGCGTACGAGGCGATCTACCCGATCGTGGGGAGCCACCGTCGCGGCCTCGATCCGCGCGGCGCGCCGTTCGCGTCGCTGCGGATCCACTTCCGCTGCGACCTGCCCTTTCCGTTCTCCGAGTACCGCTGCGATCTGTCGATCCTGAACCGCACGGGCCGCGACGGCACGTTGCGCTGCGACATCGTGTCGACGTCGCGCGACTTCTTGTGGCTCGCGGGCCGCGACACGTTCCTCTCCGTGCGCGCGAGCGACGGGACGTGGGTCGGAACGCTCGTCGTGCGCTGGTTCGGCTTCGACCTGCGCGGCGTGCCCGACGGCGACGACGCGCGGCGCGCGGGGCTACGCTCGAGCCTCGGGAGCCTGAAACGCGAGGCTGAAGCGCTCTTCACGGCGAGCGGAGCCCGTCCGCGGACGACGGACGGGCGCGTGCCGAACTTCGACGTGCGCGGCGGACGGTGACCACGAGGCACGAACGCAGCGCGGTCCCGGAATGGAGCGCGCGCTACTTCGGGTAGGTCTTCGCCACCCAAGCGCGCCATTCCGCGTCGAGTTCCTCGAGCGTGCGGCCGAACGCCTTCGAGCACGACTCGCGCGTGCGCGCGTCGATGAGCTCGATGCGCTGCGCCTCGGGGACGCCGGGTAGCGGCTGCGCGACGCCGAGGAGGAAGGTGCGCAGCTCGGAAGGCTTGCGCTTCAGGAGCCAGCTCGTGCGCGACCACATCACGAGGTGTTCTTGCGGCCGGATCTGGTCCGTGCTGATCCAAGCGGACATCGCTTTCCACGCACACGCCGCGTCGTTGGCGACGAGCCGCCCCACGCGCGGCTCCCATTTCCACGAGTCGTCGCCGAACTCGCGCGTCGTGCCCGTGGCGGTCAACGTCCAGCGCGGATCGAACTCGCGCGCGTAGGCGTGCGAGACGCCGTAGCGGAACCAGATCGGCACGGCGGCGAGGTTCTCGTTCAGCCCTTCGAGCAGCATCACCGCCGTTTCGCCGAGCAGGAAGCTCGTGAGCGCCGCGTCGAGGTCGAAGTTCATCCCGCGCACGCCCTCGGCCGAGAGCGCGATCCCCATCGCGCCGCCGGGCAACCTCCAGCGGCCGTAGATCTGGAGCTCCGCCCATCCGATGCGTCGACAGAAGCGGCCGAGGCTCGCGTCCTGTTCGAACAAGAGCACGACGAACTTGTGCTCCATCCCGAGGTAGCGCCCGGTGCCGATGCCCGGCGGCCGCTCGGGCGTGCGCTCGGGGTCGAACTCCTCGTCGACGAGCCCGAAGCGCTTCAGGAGGTCGGCATAGAGACGCTCGACGCGCCACGCGGCGAGGTGCACGCGCAGCCAGGGATCGAGCTTGCGCTCGGGCGGCGAGAAGCGCTCGAAGCGCGACTTGAGCTGCGCGAGGTCGTCCTTGAGCCGACGCTCTTCCTGCGGATCGCTCTGGAAGCCGTACGTCGTGAGCGTCGAGCCGATGCGGAAGTGCTCCGTCTCGACCCAGCGCATCGGCACGTTGCCGAGCGCTTCCTCGACGTCGCGCGTGTGCAGTCCCTGCGTCAGCGGAAACTCGCCGATCGCGACGTAGCCCGCCTTGTCGAGCGCTTCGCGCTTGCCGCGCGTGTACGGGTCGACGTTTTCCGTTGCGGCGCGTGCCGCCGGCTTCTGCGCCGCCGAACGCTTCGCTCCCTGCGCGAGCGCGAGCGGAGCCGCGGCGACGACGAACGAGAGTGCGAGCAGCGCGACGCGTGCGAGGAGCCAGGCGAGACCGCGTTCCTCCGAGTGCGAGCTGGACGCGGAGGATGAGATGCGTTGGACCAGGAGCATGGGAAGCCTCGGGGCCGCCCCGTTCGGGGCGACCCACGAGAGGGTACCGTCGTTCGAGCGGCAGCGCTCAGCGCTGGGCAGCGGACGCGGGTCGGGCGAGCGGCGAGCGCTGGAACTCCCGCTCCATCGCCGCGAGAGCAGCGTCGACGTCGAGCTGGACCTCGGCGAGCTCCGCGTTCACCTTGGCGAGCTTGGAGCGGTCGGAGCGCGCGGCGGTCTCGTACAGCGCGTCGCGGCGTTTCTCCAGCTCGCGCACGCGCGCGTCGAGCGTGTCGAGCTTGTCCAGTTGCTTCGCGAGCTCGTTCAGCGTCGGCTCGAAGCGGCCGCCGTAGGCGCTCTCGAGCATCTGCAGCATCACGCTCCAGAGCTCGGCGCGCTGCAGGTCGCCGTCGAATGCGACGCGTCCGCCGCCGTCGACGTGGCTCAGGAACAGGTGGCCCGAGCTCGCGTCGGGGAACAAGGCGTGGAGCGCGTGCTCCGGCTGCACGACGTCCGCCGGGAGCTTCACGCAGTGGAACCAGCGCGCGAGCAGGAACGTGCGCTCGTTGTCGACGCCTTCGGTGACGAGCGAGCGCTCCGTCGCCGCGCAGTGTCCGCACTCGCGGAGCACGAGCAGCGGACGCGGATCCTGACCGGCGATCGCGCGCAGCGCTTCGGCTTCCGTCATCACGACGCGCGGCGCGACGGCCGTGCGATCGCTGCGCTCGAACGTCGTCGCGACCACGACGGGGTGATCCCAGCCGAAGCCGAGCTCGTGCCGAGCACTCGGACCGCGACGGCCGCCCGTGGTCGGCGCGGGACGGCTCGTGCCGGTCGGCGCGCCAGCGGTCGTCGGACCGCTCGGCATCGGCGTCTCGGTCGCGACGCGCGCCGGAGCCTTCGGCGGCGGAGCCGTCTTCGGCGCGGGCGGGCGCGGGGCGACGCGGTCAGGCGGCGTCGCGGTCGACGGCGGTGCGGGCGTGGCCGGCGTCGCGGGCGCTGCGGGAGTCGAGGGCTTCGTGACGGCCGGAGCCGGCGTCGTCGTGGACGTGCCCGACCCCATGCCTCCCGGCGTCGTCGCGCGCGGACCGGGCGTGACGGTCGTGGGCCGGATCGTGGTGCCCGTAGCAGGCGGAGGAGGATCGATCTTCGGCGGCGGCGGAGGAGGCGGCGGCGGGTAGCCGGGGCACTGCCATGCGTGCGCGGAGTGAGCGAGCGTCGGGAGCAGGAGCGCGAGGAGCGCGGCGGACGATTGGAGAGGACGTTGCATGCGGTGAAGTTGGAAACGAGAGAGGGAAGCGCTCGACTCCGGTGGAAGCAGGACGGCCGGCAGAGCAGGACGGAAGAAGCAAAGTCGAGGCCGTTCGTGCGCGTGTGGCTTCGCGCGACTCGGACGCGCTCGCCGCGGGGACGATGTGGCCGTCCGAGCTAGCCGCAGCGCGCGGCGGAGTTTCCGATCTTCGTCGTGCTCCGGCGCTCCGTGCGCATTCCGCGCACCTCGTGCACGGAAGCGCACGCTCGAGCGCTGCGCTTGCGCCACCTGCGCGTCGTCCTCCTCGAAACGCAACGATCGGCGCCCGAGGCGCGCGCTCCGTGAGGAGCGACGCGCACTCGGGCGCCGATCGTTGCAGGGTCTGCCTGCCGTGTCGCGCGTTCTTCAGCGCACCGGAGCGGGCTCGGCGCGCGGCAGCGGCTCGAGCTGTGCGAGGCGGCCGAGCTCCGACAGGAGCGAAGCGATCTCGCGTTGCACCGACTGCAGGTCTTGGTTCACGTCGTCGAGCTTCGACTTCTCGCTGCGCCCGCTCGCTTCGATCAGCTCGTCGCGTCGCTTCTGCAGCTCGCGCTCGCGCACGTCGAGCGTGTCGAGCTTGTCGAAGAGCTTGCCCATGTCGCGCGTCGTCGCGGTCGGGTCCTTCCCGTACGCGTCCGTCAGGACGCGCGCCATCGACGCCCAGAGCTCCGACCGCGGGAGATCGCCTTCGAGCGCGACGCGTCCGCTGCCGTCGACCTGGCTGACGAACAGGTGCCCGGCCGTCTTGTCGGGGAAGAGCGCGTGGAACGGATGATCGGGCTGCACGACGTCGACAGGCAGCTTCACGCAGTGGAACCAGCGCGCGAGCAGGAACGTGCGCTCGTTGTCGAAGCCCTCGACGAGCAGCGCCTTCTCGCTGTTCGCGCACTTCGAGCACTCACGCAGGACGAGCAGCGGCCGCGGATCCTTGCCCGCGATCGCGCGCAGCGCCTGCTCGACGCTCAGCGCGCGGCGCTCGGCCACGGCCGTCGCGTCGCTGCGCTCGAAGCCGGACGAGACCGCGATCGGGTGGTCCCACGCGAGCTTGAGCTCCTTGCGCGCGCTCGGACCGCGACGCGGGTCCGTGAACGGCGCCGGCTTGCTCGTGCCCGTCGGCGCGCCCGCGCTCGTCGGCCCGCTCGGCATCGGCGTCGCGGTCGCGACGCCCGGCTTGGACTTGGGCGTGCTCGCGGGCGCGGGCGTGGCCTTCGTCGGAGCGGGGCGCGCGGGCGCGGCGGGGGCGGGCGTCGCCGGAGCGCCGGGAGCCGGATTGCTCGCTCCGACTCCCGAGGATCCGCCCGACGAATCCGGGGGCTTCGTGCCGGACCCGGGCTTCGGCGGCGGCGGATATCCGCCCGGGCACTGCCACGCTGCGGACGAAGGAGCGAGCGAGAGCACGGCGGCTCCGAGAAGGGACGCGAGGATCCATTGAGAGCGCTGCATGGAAAGCACCTGCTGGGTTCGAGGCCTTCGAACACGCCACCGCAGCCTGCCCAGCGGGGACGCGCGCCAAGTCGTTGTCAGGATAGCGACGCTCGTTGCACCGGTTAGCAGGAAAGTAGTTCGCGGGGGCCAAACCCCGGGACGATCGGAGTCGATCCGAAGCGGGTCGAGCGTTTTCCGCTCACCCGAAGCGGGATCCGGAGCGTCGGCAGCGCACGCGCGGGTTTCGCGGGCCCGGCGCGGCCTGCGCGGATCCGCTCGCCCGTCTCACTTCGGGTACGTGCGCGCCACGTGCTCGCGCCACGCCGCGTCGAGCTCCGCGAGCGTGCGGCCGCAGGCCTTTTCGAGCGCCGTGCGCGAGCGCTGCACGTAGAACGCACCGCGCGTCGAATCGTCGAGGTTCGTCGCCGGCGCGCAGAGCTCGACGAGCAACGCTCGCGGATCGCACGCCTCGTTCTCGAGCAACCACTCGACGCGCGACCACGCGAGCATGTGGCCCTGCGGCTTGATGTCGTCCCACTTCGCCCAGCCGAGGATGTCGTCCCATTCCTTCACGAAGCCGTTCGCGAGCAGGCGTGCGAGGCGCGGCTCCCACTTCCACGAGTCGTCGCCGAACTCGCGCGTCGTGCCGAGCGCGGAGATCGTCCAACGCTCGTCGATGCGGCGTGAAACACCGTGCGCGAGGCCGTACTTGAACCACAGGGGGCAGCTCGACCACGTGCCGCGGAAGCCGTCGACGAGGTTGTGCGTCGCCTCGGACAACACCATGCACGTCATCGCGGACTCGAGGTCGTACCCGAACCCGCGCACGCCATCCCCCGTGACGACGAGCAGCATCGACCCGCCGAGCTGCCACCGCACGAACGCCTTCGGCTCCTGGTTCAAGAAGCGCTTGCCGAAGCGCACGAGGCCCGACTCCTTCTCGAGCAACAGCACGGTGAACTTGTTGGGCATGCCGAGGAACGCGCCCGTCCCGAAGTTCGGGCCGCCGGGCGCTCGCTTCGTGACGTCGAAGTCGCCGTCGGTGAGCGAGAACCGGCGTTGGAAGTCGGCGTAGAGCTCCTCGAGCCGGAGCGCGAAGAGGTGCACGCGCAACCACGGGTCGAGCTTGCCGCGCGGCGGCGTGAACTTCTCGAAGCGCGGCTTCAGGCGCGCGAGCTCTTCCTTGAACCGCTTCTCCTCGCGCTGATCGCCGCGGAACTTGTAGGTTTTCAGCGTCGACCCGAGCTTGAAGTGCGCGGTCTCGACCCAGAGCACCTGCTGCAGCCCGAGCGCTTCCTCGACGTCCTGCGTCTTGACGCCCTGCGCGAACAGGAACGGGCCGAACGAGACGTAGCCCGCTCGATCCATCGCGGCGCTGTCGCCCTTCGTGTAGGGGTCGACCTTCTCGAACGCCTCGTCCTTCGTGTCGACGGCCGGGGGCAGCACCGGCGGTTGTTGTGCCGCGGCGCACCACGCGAGGAGGAGGACCGCGAGCACGCGCAGCCAAGCGCACGAGCGCGAGGCGAGACGGTGTGTACCGACCGACCGTGCCCCGGCGACGCGCGATGTGCGCTGGTGCGCCGCGGAGGAGCGCGCTGCCCGGCTCGCAGAGCAACCGACCGCGGCGCGAAGACGCGTCGTGCGGCGCAGCGCGGCGAACGGACGCGAGGTCGGATCACTCACGCCTCGCGCGTGCTCGCCTACGCGGGGCGGGAGCGGCTCCTGGGCCACGTTCCGCTCGGAGCTGGATCCGGCCCGGCTCGCATCCCCGTGTTCGTGATCGTGCTGCGCCGTGACGTCGCGCAGAGGTTCGCGCTGCATGCGCCGCCAGGATACGAAAGGGCCCCGCGCGTCCGCCGCTCCGATCGTGGAGCGGGGGCGAGCGGGGCCGTGCTTCATTTCGCAGCCGGAACCGCGGGGCGCGGCTCGATCCGCGTCAGCTTCTGGATCGACTCCAGCACCGTGCGGAGCTCGCGCTTCGTGTCCTCGATCTCGCCGTCGACCTTCTTGATCTTGGCGTGATCGGGACGCGACTCGGTCTCCATCAGATCGTCCTTGCGCTTCTCGAGCTCGACGACGCGCTTGTCGAGCACGTCGAGCCGGTCGAGCGCCTTCGCGATCTCCTTGGTCGCGGCGGCGGGGTCCTTCGCGTAGGACTCCGCGAGCACGTTGCCCATCGCCGCCCACAGCTCGGTGCGCGAGGTCGCGGACTCGAGCGGGATCTTGCCCGTGCCGTCACGGCGCGAGACGAAGAGGTGCTCCGAACTCTTGTCCGGGAACAAGGCGTTGAAGGGATGGTCCTTCTGGAGCACGTCGACGGGCAGCTTCACGCAATGGAACCAGCGCGAGAGGAGGATGGTCTTCTCGTTGTCGGTTCCCGGCGTCAGCAGAGCGTCGTCGGTCTTGTTGCACATCGCGCACTCGCGCAGGACGAGCAGCGGGCGCGGGTCGTTCCCCGCGATCGCACGCAGCGCCTCTTCGCGCGAAAGCGCTTGCCGCAGTCGCACCGTGGTCGCGTCGGTCTTCTCCGGCTCGACGACCTTGTGCACGGCGTAGTCCCACTGCATGCGGAGGAGCTCCTTCGAGCTCGGCCCGCGCTGCACGGGAGTCCGCGCCAGGCTGCCCATGCCCGTGCTCGCACCCGGGCCGCCGGGCCCCGAGCCAGCCGGTGCACCCGCGGAGGTCGGCCCGCTCGGGCCGCCGCCGCCAGAGGGCGCTGCGGGTCCGGCGCTGCCGCCGGAGCTGGAACCACCACCATTCCCCGAACTCGGGGGCGGCGCCGACGGCGCCGGTCGGGGGCCTCATCAGCCCGGCATCGCGTTCGTGGGGACGTAGCCCTGAAGCACGAACGCGGCGAGCACACCAGCGAACACGAAGTTGCGATGCAGCATGTCGTCGACTCGATTGGGGAGGTGGGGAACGCGCGTCGGGTGAACCCGACGGCGGCTGCCAAGCCAGGGTCAGCCTACTCCCGGATGAGGAGGCCGGCTACCCGGGGGATGGCGACAAACACGACGCTCGAGCAGGAGGCAGACGAACCGGGGGCCGTGCGCCGAGCGGGCGACGCGCTCCCCCGGGCCGTGTCGTTGTCAGCGCGCTTCCGCCATAGCGGCGCGCGGATCGTCGTCCGCGCGCCTCGGCCGGAGCGGCGCGCGGGTCGTCGTCAGCGCACTTCCGCCGGAGCGGCGCGCGGGAGCAGGTCGAGCTTGCCGATGCGCCCGAATTGCTCGAGCATCTTCGCTGCCTCGCGCTGCACCTCGAGGATCTCGTCGGAGAGCTGATCGAGCTTCGTGCGGTCGAGCCGCACGCTCGCTTCGAGCAGGTTGTCGCGACGCTTCGAGAGCTCGCGCTCGCGCGCGTCGAGCGTGTCGAGCCGGTCGAGCAGCTTGCTCATTTCGCGCGTCGTGGCCGTCGGGTCCTTTCCGTAGGCCTCGGTCAGCACGCGCGTCATCGACGCCCAGAACTCGGGTCGCGACGTCTCGGACTCGAGCGCGATCCGGCCGCTGCCGTCGGCCTGGCACAGGAACATGTGCCCGGACGAGGAGTCGGGGAACAGCGCGTGGAGCGCGTGGTCGGGCTCGACCACGCTGCCGGGCAACTTGACGAGGTGGAACCAGCGCGCGAGCAGGATCGTGCGCTCGTTGTCGATGCCGGGCAGGAGCAGCGCCTTGTCGGTGCCCGCGCAGTACGAGCACTCGCGCAACACGAGCAACGGACGCGGATCGTCGCCCGCGATCGCTCGCAGCGCATCCGCGTAGGTGAGCGCGGTCTTCTCGGCGACCGCGGTGCCCTCGCCGCGCGCAAAGCCCGTGGAGGCCACGACCGGGTGCTCCCATTGGAGCTGGAGCTCGCGCTTCGCCGTGGGCCCGTGGTGCACCTCCGTGCGCGGGCCGCGGCTCGCGTCGCCGGTCGGCGCACCGGCGGTGGTCGGACCGCTCGGCATCGGCGTCGCCGTCGGAACGCCGGGCTTCGCCTTGGGCGTCGCGGCGGGCTCGGGCGGCGCCTTCGTCACCGCCGGCTTGGGCGCGGGTGTCGCCGGCACCGAGGGCGCTGCAGGCGCCGGCGTCGCGGGGCTGGGGCGCGCGACGTCGGCCCCGTGGCCGGCCGTGTGCGCGCCGCGTGCTCCCGAGGAGCTCACCGAGGAACCAGGCAGCGTCGTGGCAGGGGTCCCGCCCCCACCATGTCCCGTCGCCGGTCAGAAGAACGGACGCGCCTCCGCGGTGCCTGCGAGCGTCATCGTGACGCCGAGCAGGGAGAGTTGGATCCAGTGCACTCGTTTCATGACTCGATACCCGCTTCCCGATCCGAGAACGATCGCCGGCCGCCGGGAATGCAGCACGGACGTCGGCCAAGTCCCTCTCACGCTAGCGAGGTCGCGGCTCGTGGTTAGCAGCCCTCTCGCAGAGAATTCACGGAAGCGCAGCTCGGCTCATCGAGCGCCGTGGCCTCGCGGCGAGAGTCCTGAGCCGGCGCGCGCGACCGCACAGTACTGGAGTGGGAACGTGAGCTGGCGCGCGCGGTGTGCTTCACTGCCGTGCGCTTCCGCGCTCGGGCGCGAGCGCTACTTTTTGTCGTAGGTCTTCAGCACGTACTGGCGCCACTCGGCCTCGGCGTCGGCGAGCGACTTCCCGAGCGCCGCCTGGAACGCCGCCTCGTGTCGAGCGAGCACCGTGGCTGCGCGCTCGGCCTCGGGCACCTCGCGCAGGGAACCCGCGAGCCCGAGGAGCAGCTCGCGCAACTTCGCGTCCTTGCGCTGCAGGAGCCACTCGACGCGCGACCACGCGATCAGGTGGCCCTGCGCCTTCAGGTCTTCCCACGCCTTCCACGCGAGCGTGTCCTTCCAGCCCTTCGCGGCCTTGTTGAACACGAGCCCGTACACGCGCGGCTCCCAGCGCGCCGAGGCCTCGTCATCGCCGCTCTTCGTCGTTCCGACCGCGGAGAGCGTGTAGCGTTCGTCGACGCGGCGCGCGCAGAGATGGGCAAAGCCGGCCTTGAACCACAGCGGCACGTCGAGCCCCGAGCCGCGGAAGCCCTCGAGGAAGTTCATCGAGATCTCGGACGACATCGTCGCCCACAGCGCGAGCTCGGAGTCGAAGTTGTACTCCTTCAAGGCTTCGCTGCTGATGCCCAGGAACATCGAGCCGCCCTTCAGGTGCCAGCGCTGCCAGTTGGGCGATTCGCGATCGAGGAAGCGCTTCAAGAACCGGCCCGTGCCTGAGCGTTTGTCCGTCACGAGCACCGTGAACTTCGACGGCATGCCGAGGTAGCGACCGCCGACCTGACCGTCGCTCACGCCGGCGCCCTTGGCTTCGAAGTCCGCCTCGGTCAGCCCGAACATCGTGCAGAAGTCCTGGTACTGCTCCTCGAGCCGCATCGCGTACAGGTGCAGCCGCAGCCACGGATCGAGCTTGTTCTTGAGCGGCTTGATCGTCGGGAGGCGCGCCTTGAGGCGTTTGAGCTCCTCTTCGAGCTTCTTCTCCTCCTTCGGATCGCCCTTCAATTTGTAGGTGCGCAACGTCGAGCCGAGCTTGAAGTGCTGCGTCTCGACCCAGAGCACCTGGACGTTGCCGAGCGCTTCCTCGACGTCCTGCGTCTTGATGCCCTCGGCGAAGAGGAACGGTCCGAAGGACTCGTAGCCCGCCTTCTCCATCGCGGCGGTGTCGCCCTTCGTGTACGGGTCGACCTTCTCGAAGGACTCGTCCTTGTCCTCGCTGGCGGAGGACTGCGCGGGTTCGAGGACGATCGACGCCGCAGCGGGGACGTCGAGTTCACGCTCGGGCCCGTCGCTCGAACGCGCTCCCTGCGCCGAAGCGAGCCCGCCGAGCGCGAGGACGAACGCGACGCTGGCGAGCGCGCTCGTGGTCTTCGCGACGAGCCCGCGCAGGCCGAAGCCCGGGACGCGCTCCTCCGCACCGACCGTTTCGATGCGTGCCGTCCGGTCGAACACGCGAGCATCGAGTCCAGGTTCGAACGCGACCGCGGCGAGCCTGCGCGCGCCGATCCACGAGACGCGCACGCCTGCACCGACCGCTTCGATGCACGCCGTTCGGACGAGCCCGCGCGCGCGGAAGGCAAGGACGGGGAGCTGCGGCCGCTCCCCGTCCTGTTGGATCCGTCGGATCACGCGCGGACTCCGCTCACTCGCCGGCCTTCGGCTCCGCGGGCTTCGCCGCGGGCTTGAGCTCGGCCTTGGTGAGCTTCTCGATCGTCTTCGTGATGTCGGCGATTTCCTTCCGCACGGAAGCGAGGTCGGCCTCGATCTTCTTCAACTTCGAAGCGTCGAGCTTGCCGGCGGTCTCGAGGAGCGAGTTCTTCTGCGTCTCGAGGTCGTTGATGCGTGAGTCGAGCACGTCGAGTCGATCGAATTCGTGCTGCACGTCCTGGAAGCAGCCCGTCGGATCCTTCTTGTAGGACTTCGCGAGCACCTTGCCCATCGAGGACCACAACTCCGATCGCGACGTCGCCGTCTCGAGCGGGAAGAGGTCCGCGCCGTCGCGCGTCGCGACGAAGAAGTGCGGTGCGTTGTTGTCCTTGAAGAGGGCGTTGAACGGGTGATCCTCCTGGATCACGTCCATCGGCAGCTTCACACAGTGGAACCAGCGCGAATAGAGAACGGTCTTCTCGTTGTCGCTGGCGCCCGCCTTGAGCAGCGCGTTGTCCGTCTTGTTGCACGTCTTGCATTCACGCAAGACGAGCAACGGACGAGGGTCGCTGCCGGCGACGTGACGCATGGCTTCCTCGAACGCGAGGGCCTTGCGCAGCTTCACCGTCGTCGCATCCGACTTGGGTGTCGCATCACGATAGACGGGATAGTCCCACTTCATTTGAAGCAGGGACTTCGACGTCGCTCCGCGCGGAGTCGTGGTGGTGGGAAGTGTCGGAACGGTGCCACCACCAGGCACGGCCGTTCCAGGTCCTGCTGCGCCGCCTGCACCAGGCGCGCCCGACGAGGTTGCCCCCGACGGTCCTCCACCGTTTCATCACCCCGGTGTGGCGTTGACACGGGTGGCAAGGCTCAGCGCGACCAACGCGCCGAGTCCGGCACCCACGATCCATGCACGTTCGGACATGGGGAAACTCCTCTGTTGGAACTCCCAGCGACGCTCGCCGCCGCGATGCGCGGTCGACCGAAGCGTCAGCTCAAGGCTAGCGCAAGGGCTACCCAGGTCAACCTGGTGGTAACGCACCGAGGTCCGGCTCGGTGATCTGGGTTTCTCGCGAGGTGCGGAGACGTGCTCGAGCGCCTGCGGGTTCCGTCGGATGGCGCGAAGGCGAGCACGAGCACGTCGGGACGCGCGAGTGGAGCGTCTTGAAGCTCCGTCTCGATCGCCAGCTCGTGCTCCCGATCGCCGCACCCGGACCTCTTTTCCATGCGAGCAACGCTTGGATCGAAGGCGGTGGACGGAACGAACCCGTCCGCCATCTGCTGCGGCCCTTCGCGGACTGCGGGCTGAGCGAGGAGCACGCCGAGCTCGTTTCGCACCGCGGCCGTGCGTCGCAGGCCGCGTACGTGCAACTTCACTCGGTCCCGCGCGTGCCGTGCGGAGCCCGCACGTTCCGCCACGTGCGCGGGCGCACACCGAGTCCTTCCGTTGGGCCGGGCGCTCGGTGCCGCTGAGAGCACGGACGAGCTCGTCGAGTACCGACGACGCGGCCCCGGTCGAAGCCGGGGCCGCGGGGTCGTGCTCACGCGCGCTCGAGCTCGCGCGGGGTCGAGCTCACGCGGGGTCGAGCTCACATGGAGTCGTGCTTCCGCACGCTCGTGCTCACTCGCGGGCGTGCTCACGCGGGGTCGAACTCACGTGGGGTCGAGCTTCCGTGCGCTCGTGCTCACGTGGGGGCGTGCTCACGCGCGCTCGAAGGAGCGCGCGCCGGGCTCACGTGGATCAGATCAGGTTCACGGTGTCGCGAAGCACTTCGTTCTCGGCCGTGATGACGCGCGCGTTCGCCTGGAACCCGCGCTGCGCCTGGATGAGCGCCACGAACTGCTCCGCCGTGTCCACGTTCGAGTTCTCGAGCGAGCCGCCGATGACCGAGCCCGCGGCGCCGACCTCGGCGACGCCGAGGTTCACCGCGCCCGAGTTCACCGTCTGCGAGTAGAGGTTGTTGCCCACGAGCTGCAGGCCCTCGGGATTCACGAAGGTCGCGACGCCCATCTGCCCGAGGTCCTGCGTCTTGCCGTTCGTGTAGAGGCCGAGGATCATCCCGTCCGCGTCGACGGACATGCTCGCGAGCTCGCCGACGCCGTAGCCGTCTTGCTCACGCACGAACACCTCGCCCTCGGAGCCGAACTGCGTCAGCCCCGTGAACGCGCCGTCCGAGCCGAGATCGAACGTGATCGTCTGCGGTGACGTCTGGCCGGCGAACTGCACCTGCACCGTCGGATCGACGCCGGCGAGGCCGAGCGGCGCGCCGTCGTCGTCGAAGAGGAGACCGGAGATCGAACCGGACAGGACGCTGCCGTCCGCGCTCGAGAGGCTCGGCGTGAGCGACCACGAGCCGTCCTGCTGGCGCGCGAACGTCATCGTCATCGTGTGCGCGACGCCTGCGCTGTCGAAGACTTCCATCGAGGTCGACACTTCGTCCGAAGCCGTGCCTTCCGTCGTGACGGCCATCGCGTAGGTCGTCCAGTCGACGGAGCCCGTGTTCGAGGAGTCGTCGAGCAACGAGAGCTGGAGGCCGGACTCGCCCGCCGTGTCCGACTCGACCGTCAGCTTGCCGGCCGCGTCCATGGTCACCGTGGCACCCGCGTACAACGCATCGACGAAGTTGACGAAGTCGTCGACGGTCGTGCCGTCGTTCCCGGCGCCGTAGGTGAACTCCGCGTTGATCGCGGTGCCGTCGGCGTCGACGCCCGTGACGTGGATGCGGTCGCCGGCAATGTAGTCGACGACGTTGCCGGGGAGCTCGCTCAAGTCCGTCGTGCTCGTCGCGTCCGTCTGCGAGCCCGAAACGAGCGCCGTCGACAGGCCCGTGAGCGCCGCGAGGTCGCGGCCCGTCGAACCCGACGACACCTTCAACGTGACGTTCTCGCCCGCGCGATCGGTCGTGATTTCGAGCTGACCCGACCCGTTCACCGTCGCGCTGACGTCGTCGAGCGCATCGACCGCCGTCGCGATGTCGGTCGCGGTGACGGAGCCCGTCACGCTCGTGACGCTCACCGTCTGCGGCGCTCCGCCGGCCACGGTGACGCGCATCGTCCACGTTTCGCCCGCGGGGATCGTGAACGGGCCTGAATTGCTCGAGGTGAGCTGCGCCGGCGAACCCTGCGCGAACGCGGAGGACGCGGTGAGCACCTCCGGAAGCGGTCCGGTGACGACCTTCGGCAGGTTGCCCGAGAGGCGCGCGGACGTCGTCGCATTCGGTGCGAGCAGCGACTCCGTGTCGATCTCGATCGGCTGGCCCGTCGGAGAGAGGACCGGGAACCCCGTGCGCTGGTCGACGAGCTGATGCAGCGCGTCGAGCCCGAACGTCCCCACGCGCGTGTAGAGGTTCTGCACGCCGTTCGAAACCGCGAAGAAGCCGTTGCCCTGCATCGCGACGTCGAACGTGCGGCCGGTGCGCGTCAGCGCGCCCTGCGAGAAGTTGTGCGACGTGTCGGCGAGGCGCACACCGAGTCCGATCTGCACGGGGTTGCGACCGCCGCGACCGGTGCCCGGCCCCGAGGCGTACTGCAACGTGCGCGCGAACTGGTCGGAGAACGTCGCCGCCGAGGACTTGAAGCCCGGCGTGTTCGAGTTCGCGAGGTTGTTACCGATGACGTCGATCCAGCTCTGATGGGCCTGGAGACCGCTGAGGGCGGAGAAGAGGGAGCTCGACATGTGCGCTGGGTTCCGTGGTGCTGGGCCGATGGGGTTCGTTCGTTGCGTTGTTCGTGGTCGCGCTGGCCGCGCGCGGGCGTTCTTTCGTCGTGCCGGAGCTTCGGTCGCGGCTCGCGCCTTCGAGGACTTCCGGACGGGGCGCGGGTTCGCTGTCGCGCGCGGGCCGAGACGGTGAGCGCGCGCTCGCGCGGGCCTCACCGAGCCCGGTGGAGCGCGCGGGCGCCCGCTCGGGCTCAGCCGGCGCCGGTGCTCGTGTCGGCCGTCGCCGCGCTGCCGAGCACTTCGGTCACGTTGCCGAGCGGCACGTCGTGGCCGCCGATGTTCAAGACCGCGAGCCCGTCCTGGATCTTGACCGTGCTCACGGTGCCGGTGGCGTCCTCGTTCGTCGTCGGGTCGACGTAGCGCACGTCCTTGCCGATCAGCGCGCTCGACTGCGTGAGCTGCGACATCAGGGCGTTCGACTGCTGGAGCACGGCGAGGCCGAGAAGGTTGTCGTTCACCTTCTGCATCTGCTCGAGCGAGCTGAACTGCGCGAGCTGCGCGATGAACGCCTGGTTGTCCGTCGGCGCCATCGGATCCTGGTTCTTCATCTGCTGCACGAGCAGGGAGAGGAACGCGTCCTTTCCGAGGCTGTCCGTGCTGCTCGCCGCCGTCGGGCTCGTGCCGAGGGAGATCGGATCGTTTGCGCTGATTCCGTCGATGGCCATGGGTTCTCTTCTTCGGTGGGGCGAGGTCGTCGCCGGGTGGTGTGCGTGGGTCGGTTGCCGTGTCGAGCACGTCGTCGCGCGCGAGTTCGTCCGTCGGGAGTCGCGTCACAGGCTCGTCGGGCTGGTGTTCGTGGCTGGGGTGCCGTGTCGAGCAGGGCGTCGCGTGCGTGTTCGTGGGTTCGGAGTCGTGTCCGGCGCTCGTCGCGCCGGCGTTCGTGGTTCGGGTTTCGAGTCGAGCGCGTCGTCGCGTGTGTGTTGTCGGGTGTGGATGCGTGTCGCGCGCTCGTCGCGGAGGTGTTCGTGGTTCGGGTTCCGAGCGCCGTGCGTCGTCGTGTTCCGTGTTCAGGCATAGGTGTCGATGCCGCCCGAGCTCGCCATGCGGCGCAGGCGCGGCGAGAGTTCGCCGGCGTTCGTCACCGAGTCCTCGTCGCGGTTCGGGCGCCCGCGCTGCGAGCGATCGGACCGTCCTTCGTTCGCGCGGCGTTCGTCGTGGAAGCCGAGGGCGAGGTCGACGTGCTGCGTCTCGACCCCTTGCCGCGACAACGCGGCGCGCAGCTCGGGCAGGTGACGCTCGAGCGCGTCGAGGGCCTCGCGCTTCTCGGCGCGGACGCGCGCAACGAGGCCTTCGTCTTCGATGGTGAGTCGGATCGAGATGCGACCGAGCTCGGCGGGGTGGAGCTGGATCACGGCCTCTTTGAGCTGGGGAACGAGCTCGAGCCGCACCTGACGCAGCACGTCCGCAGCGCGCGTCGTCGATCGGCCTTGGAAGTGTCGGGCGAGCCTCGGGCGCGGCGGACTTCGCGGCCTCGGGTCGCGCTTCGTTCGTGATCGTCCCGCTGGCGGAGGGATCCGGCAGCGAGGTCGCCGAGCGCCCCGCCTGCGTTCGTTCGCTCCCCGGCATCGTCGTCGGGTCGAGCACGGTGGAGAGCGCATCGCTCGCGAGCGGATCGCCGGTCTCGGCGGTGAACTCGAGCGCGCCGGGGTCGAACTCGAGGTCGAGCTCGGGTTCCGCGACTAGCGCCGCGCCGAACGCGTCGGCTTCGAGGAGGCTCGCGAGCGGATCGACGTGCGCGCGCGGGGCGGCTTCCTCCAGGAGTTCTCCCTCCGCAGTGGGCGTCGCGAGCGTCGAGGTGTTCGTAGCCGAGGCGTCGTCCACGACGAGGTCTCCTTCGACGGGAGCCTCTGGAGCGTCGGTCGGCTTGGCCGCGGTGCGTGCCGCGACGCGCGGCGTCGCTTCGAGCGTGCGCGCGAAGTCCGCGCGCTTGCCCGAGCCCGCGCTCGGCTCCGAGGTGATCCGTTCCTTCTCGTCCTCGGAGCGCGCTCGATGCGCGTGCGTCGCGCGCCGTTCGCGGTCGTCCGTGCCACGCGCCTCGTGCTCGGGCGACGACCGCTCGTGCGCCCGCTCCGGACCGCTCACGTCGGTGCGGCCGTTTTGGGCGCGGGAGTTCGTGCGCGCTTCGTCCTCACCCGCAACATGCGGGGAAGGAAGGGACGGCCGTCCCGTGCCGGACGGCCGTCCTGCTGCTTCCAAGGATCGGAGACTGAGGATCTCCATGGCCGCCCTCTAGGCAAGCTCGGTGCCCAAGCGCGCGTGATGGGCACAAGTCGCGTCGAGTCAACGCGTTGACGCTCGAAGGCCGCTCCACCGTTCCCGCGTGCGACCGGGCTCTCTTTCCGCTTCGACCGTGCAAGGTCTTCTGCTTCCGGAAGGAATGTCCCACGGCGCGTGGAACTCGGAATGCGTCCTCTCCGTCGCAGCACTTCCGGGCCCGACTTCGCGGCCACTACGGTCTTCGTCCGCCCTGCAGGGATGCGTGGGGCCGGGTATTCTGTCCGGGATCCATCGCCGTCTTCCCACGGTGCACGGCCTCGCGCTCCAGATCCTCCGGCCCGCTTTGCGCGATGCGCGGTGCGGTGTCGGCCTTCGTTTCCGACGCACGGAAGTGCACGCTCACCGCACCATGAAATCCATCCTCCACGCCGCCGGCGCGATCGCTGCGCTCGTCGCCCCCGCCCTCGCCCAGAACGTGCAGGTTTCCGCCGTCGCCGTGCAGCCCAATGCACCGAATCGCGTTTGGGTCTGCAACAAGGACAACGGCACGGTCGCCTGCATCGACGTGAACGCGCCTGCGATCCTCGCCGAGATCCCCGTCGGCGTGCACCCGCGCTCCCTCGCGTTCTCGCCCGACGGAGCGCGGCTCTTCGTCGCGAACCAGCGCGGCAACGTGCCGATCGATCGCAACTTCGTCACGCCGTTCAACGGCACGGAGATGCGCGGCACGATCAGCGTCATCGACGTCGCGGGCCTGGCGGTCCAGACGACGCTTTCGAACGTCGGGACGGAAGCGTACGGCGTCGCGGTTTCGCCGAACGGGAAGTACTTCGTCGTCAGCGGCCACCGCTCGGCGACCTTGAAGTTCTACGACGTGCAGACGCTCGCGCCGCTCGCGTCGCTCCAGTACCAGCGCAACCTGAACGACATCCCCGCGCCGTTCACGATGGCCGACGTCGACGCGAACCGCGACGGCATCGCGGACCTCGACACGCCGCGCGGTTTCACGATCCGCGCCGACAGCACGCGCATGTACGTCACGCACACGCGCTCGCCGTACGTCTCGATCGTAGACGTCACGCTGAACGGTGCGGGCCTCCCGACCGCGGCGACCCTCTTCGGGAAGATCGACCTCGACGACTACCCCTTCGACCCGGTGTTCAATCCGGTGCCGGTGCAGACCGTGCAGAGCCAGGGCAAGCCGCGCTTCGCCGAGGACATCGCGCTGTCGCCGGACGGCACGAAGGCGCTCGTTCCGCACCTGCTCCACAACGTCAACCACGACGTCAACCACGACTTCGGCCCCGGGTTCCCCGGCGCCTTCGCGAACCGCATCTATCCGGCGCTGACCGTGGTCGACACGGCGCTGAACTCCTACGGTGCTCCGGGTGACGCGTCGCGACGCCTCCACCACGAACTCTCCGATCCGGCCGCGCCCGCGCAGTACGTGCCGTTCGGCCGCTCGCGCCGGCTCTCGCGTGGCGACCTCGTCACGCTCGGCGGCGAAGGCTCGCCCGTCGGCGGCGGCAGCGCCTCCTTCGTCATCGACGGCCTCGCGCCCGGCGACACGGCGACCTTGTTCCTTGGCCGCCAGACGCAGAACCTGCCGCTCTTGAACGCCGGCGTGAGCTTGGTCCGCGCGCGCGTCAGCATTCCGATGGTGAACGGCCGCGCCAACGTGCCGCTCCGCCCCGGCCTGACGGACTTCACGATCTACGCGCAGGTCCTCGTGCAGACCGCCGGCGGCGAGTTGGGCTACTCGAACGCCTTGCGCGTCTACGTGAACCCGACCGGCTTCGGCCAGAACAAGCTCGGCTATCGCGCCGGCCACCCGCACCGCGCGCTCTTCAACGCGGCCGGTGATCGCGCGCTCGTGCTGAACCGCGGCTCCGAAGACGTCTTCCTCTACAAGGTCGCCGGCAACAACCTCGAGCTCATGAACGTGTTCCCGCCGCGTCTCGGCTTCGTGCCGCGTCCGCCGCTCGACACGGCGAGCGCGACGGGCGACCTGCCGCTCGGTTGGGCGCTCGAGCCCGATCCGAGCACGGTGAACGACGACGCGAACCTCTACATCGTGAACGAGGTCACGCGCACGCTGTCCGTGCTCCGCGTCGACTACACGACGGGCACGATCCACAAGGCGAAGGAGCAGATCCCGACCCACCAGGGCGCAGACGCGCTCACGCTGTCGCAGCGCATTGGCCAGGAGCTCTTCGAAGACGCCTCGCGCCCGCAGACGACCGGCAACTTCAACAACTCGTGCGCCTCGTGCCACTTCGAGGGCGGTGAAGACGGCAACGTCTGGCAACGCCCCGCGGGCCCGCGCAGCACGATGCCCATGTACGGTGGAACGCTCGGCACCGGCCTCATCCTCTGGAAGGGCGTGCGCCTGAACAGCGGCGAGACCGGCCCGATGTTCGGCGGCGAGAACGGCGGCACGGGCGTGTTCACCGACGCGCAGCAGCAGGGCCTCGTCGACTACCACGAGGTCCTCGCCTTCCCGCTAAACCCGAACCTCGACCCGGTCACGGGGCAGTACAGCTCCCAGGCCGCCTTCGGCAAGGACCTCTACTTCGGCACGAACACGACGGGCTTGAACCCGACGGGCCGCAACGCGGGTTGCGTCGCGTGCCACCCCGACGTCGAGACGAACCCGTTCGCGAACCCGGGTCCGCGCTTCTACACGGCGGACTTCCTCGATCCGGCGCTGACGCACGGTGAGACGCTCGCCGGGCTCGACCCCGACTGCGTCACGCTGCGCGAGAACTTCGTCACGATCAACATGCGCAACGTGAACTCCGGCGCCAACGTCGACGTCGACGGGGACACCTTCCCCGACCCCGACCGCAACTTCGACGGCATCGACGACCGCGAGACCTACGTGATCATGAACATCGACAAGGACGATCCGTTCTTGCGCGACGACCACAACAGCTACCTCTGCCCCTGCGATCCGCAGATCGATCCGAACTGCGACGTGAACAACCCGTTCCGCCAGTTCTCGCGCTCGCAGGTGTCGTTCTCGATCCCGACGAAGCTCGGCGTGTTCTCGACCGCGCCGTACTTCCACGACCACGGACCGGTCTCGCTGCGCGCGCTGCTCGACCCGGAATCGCAGGCGATCAGCCCGGTCTACGGCAGCCCGGCGTTCCCGCTGCAGACGCCGTATCCCGGCCTCACGAAGCACTTCAACGAAGTGCACGACGTGCGCGGGCACCAGCAGATCGTCCCGAACTCGTCGAAGGTCCAGACGACGCTCCAGAGCGGCACCGTCGCGCAGACCAACGCCGACCTCGAGGCGCTGCTCGCCTACATCCAGTCGCTCTGAACTCCATCGGAGCGCCCACACGACGCGCCGCGGGCCGAGCCTCGCGGCGCGTTCGTTTCCACTCACCCTGCGCGACGACGGGCTGGCGAACCTCGTGCCGCCGCGCGGCGCCGCAGTGGGGTTCGAGTCGCGCGTCGGTTCGCGGCGGCGCCGGAGCTAGGCCTTGTGCCGCACCTCGCAAGTCCCGTCCTGCTTGCCGACGACGAGCACGTGCGCGAGATCGATGAACAACCCGCTCTCGACGATCCCGGGCACGCCCGCGAGCTCGCGCTCCAGCGCTCGCGCGTTCGCGATGCCTGCCGCGAAGCGGCAATCCAGGATCAAGTTGCCGTTGTCCGTCGTATATGTCCGCCCCTCGCGCGCACGCACGACGACTTCGGCCCCGAGCGCGCAAAGGCGCCGCTCGACCGGACCGCGCGCGAACGGAACGACCTCGATCGGCAACGCGAACGTCGTCCCAAGGCGCGTCACGAGCTTGTCCTCGCCGACGACGATCACTTCGCGACGGCTGAGCGCCGCGACGACCTTCTCCCGCAAAAGCGCGCCACCGCCGCCCTTGATCATCTGGAACTCGCGATCGATCTCGTCCGCGCCGTCGATCGTGAGATCGATCGCCGCGACCTCGTCGAGCGTCGCGAGCGGGATCCCCCACTCGCGCGCCTTGCGCTCCGTGTCGATCGACGTGGGCACGCCGCGCAGCGCGAGCCCTTCCTTCACCCGCTCGGCGAGGCGCACGAGCGTGAAATGCACCGTCGAGCCCGTGCCGAGGCCGACGGTCATCCCGTGCTCGACGAACTCGGCCGCGCGCCGGCCTGCGATCTCCTTGGGGTTCTGCATGCTGGAGGGTCGGCCCGGGGGTCCGGCGGGCCGAGGGCGCGACACCCTACAGCCCTCGTGCGGGACGAGCACGGATGAGCCGCGCGTGAGGGGTTGGTCGACGCGGCCTCGACTTCGTCCCACCTGGTAACACCGCCCCGACCGACACCCTTCCCCACGCGGATCGTTCCGCGGCGCCACCCCGCGCCACGATCCACCAAGCCCGGGCTCTGGCCGCCCCACTGGCAGGGCAAACCCCGGGCGCGTTGTCGTTCCGTCCGCCCGGCACCCCCCCGCCTCCCCCCGACGGGCGACCCCAGTTTCCAGGCTCGACACCCCGTCCAAGGAGGCCCCGCCACCCCGGGCTCAGGCCCATCCACCAGGCCCTGCCGTCCTTCTTCGGCGTCGGTACGTACAAGAGCCCTGTGGTCGGAAGCGATACCGGCCGATAAGCTGTACTGAGATTCAATCTCAAGACAATATGACCCGCGCCCTCCACCACCTGCGTCCCGGCGAACGCGCCACCCTGGCCGAGATCGGCGGCGAACGCTCGTTCCGCCGCCGGCTCATGGAGCTCGGCTTCCTGCCCGGCACGCCCGTGCGCCTCGTGCGCCGCATCGACATCGGCGACCTCGTCGAGTTCGAGGTCCGGGGCGCGCACATCAGCCTGCGCGGCTCCGAAGCCGGCGCGCTCTCGTTCCAAGCCTGAGCGGATCGCCGCGATGCCGACGCCAGTGCCCGTTGCTCACCGGGGAGATCCGACGCCAACGGATCGAGCACCCGCTGGGCGGCCTCGGGACGGGGCTCGACGACCGAACTCCACTCGCGTCGGCCCGACGGAGCGCGCTGAGCCGCGGATCACGCCCGCCTCGCGCCCCGACCTTTGCACCTCCCGATGAGCGCAACCACGACGAGCACGGAGCGCACCCTTCCCCTCGTCGCGATCGCGGGCAACCCGAACACGGGTAAGACGACGGTCTTCAACCGACTGACGGGGTCGAACCTGAAGGTCGGCAACTACCCCGGCATCACCGTCGAGCGCCACAGCGGCAAGCTCGTGCTCGGCCCCGGACGCACGGCCGAGATCCTCGACATCCCCGGCGCCTACTCGCTCTCCGCGCGCAGCCGCGAGGAGGAGATCGCGATCCAGGCGATCGCAGGCCTCCCGCCGCACGAGAAGCCCGACGTCGTCGTGCTCGTCGTCGATGCGACGCAGCTCGCTCGCAATCTGTACCTCGTGCTGCAGGTGCTCGAGCTCGGGCTCCCCGTCGTCGTCGCGCTCAACATGTGCGACTTGCTCGAGAAGCGCGGGCTCACGATCGACACGGACGTGCTGCGCGCCGAGCTCGGCGTGCCCGTCGTGCGCGTGTCGGCGCTGCGCGACGACGACTTCGCCGTGCTCCGCACGACGATCGAGGACGTGCTCGCGCGGCCGGAGCTCGCGCTTCCGGGCGCGCGTTGGGTGCCCTCTACGATGCTGCTGCAAGAGGACCTCGTCGCGGTGGAGCGCGCTCTTCCGGCGACTTGGCGCTCGGCGGGCTCTTCCGTGCCGGCCGTGGACGACTCGACGCGGACGCGCGCGCTCGCGCTGTGGGCCCTGCTGTCGATCGACGAGCACGACGAGCTCGGCGACGTGCCCGCCGAGCTGCGCGCGAGCGTCCTGGGCCGTCGCGCGCTCGCCGCGAAGAGCGGGCGCCAGATCGACGCCGAGGTGATCGCCGGCCGCTACGGCTGGATCGACGCGCGCATCGCGCGTTTCGTGCGGGAGCGCCCGCAAGCGCGCGGCTTCTCCGAGCGCATCGACGGCGTGCTGCTCAACCCGTGGGCGGGCTTCCCGATCTTCCTCTTGGTCATGGGCGTCGTCTTCCAGTCGCTCTTCAGCTGGGCCGACCCGATGATCCAGTTCATCGAGGCGCGCTTCGCTGACTTGGGGAGTTGGACGGCGAGCGTGCTCCCGAACGGCCTCGTGCAGGACTTCGTCGAGAACGCGCTGATCGCGGGCGTCGGCTCGGTGATCGTGTTCTTGCCGCAGATCCTGCTCTTGTTCCTCTTCATCGGCGTGATGGAGGACTCGGGCTACATGGCGCGCCTCGCATGCCTGATGGACCGCTTGATGCGCGCGCTCGGCCTGCACGGGCGCGCGTTCGTGCCGATGCTGTCGGGCTACGCGTGCGCGGTGCCCGCGATCCTCGCGACGCGCACGATGGAACGGCAGCGCGATCGCGTGCTCACCATGATGGTCATCCCGTTGATGAGCTGCTCCGCGCGCCTGCCCGTCTACGGCTTGGTGATCGCCGCGCTGTTCCCGGCGGCGACCGTGTGGGGCTTCCTGCCCGCGCAGGGCCTCTTGATGGTCGCGATGTACCTGTTCAGCACGCTGATGGCCCTGGGAGCCGCGGCGGTGCTGTCGCGCACGCTCTTCAAGGCCCAGAGCGTGCCGCTGATCCAAGAGCTCCCTCCCTACCGCATGCCGCACTGGCCGAGCGTGCTGCGCATGATGTGGCAGCGGAGCCATGCGTTCCTCGTCGGCGCGGGGACGGTGATCCTCGCGTGCACGGTCGTCTTGTGGGCGCTTCTTTCGTTCCCCAAGCGCGCGGAGATCACGGAGCGCTACGACGCGCAGCGCGCGGAGCTCCAGCGCACCGTTCAAGACCCCGCGCAACTCGAGGAGCGCATCGCGGTCCTCGACGCCGCACAGTCGAGCGAAGCGCTGCGCGCGAGCTGGGGCGGAGCGCTCGGACGCGCCATCGAGCCCACGATCGAGCCGCTCGGCTTCGACTGGAAGATCGGCGTCGGCCTCGTCGGTGCGTTCGCAGCGCGCGAGGTGTTCGTGTCGACGATGGGCGTCGTCTACGGCGCCGGCAAGGACGCGGACGAAGAGTCGCAGACGCTGCGCGCGCTCATCCGCGAGGAAACGCGCGCGGACGGCAAGCCGGTGTACACGCCGCTCGTCGGGCTCTCGCTGATGGTGTTCTTCGCGCTCGCGTGCCAGTGCATGAGCACGCTCGCTGCCGTCTACCGCGAGACGAAGAGCTGGCGTTGGCCGCTCTTCCTCTTCGTCTACATGACGGCGCTCGCGTGGATCGCGAGCTTCGTCGTGTACCAGGGCGGGAAGCTGCTCGGGTTCGGCTGAGGAACCTGCTTCGCTGCTCTCGAAGCACGCGGCGTCGAAGCCCTGCAGGGTTCGACGCCGCGTGCTCCTGTCGAGAAGATCGGACGCGTGCTGGCTGGAGGCAGCCTCGGCCGAGTCGGTCCACCTTCGGGTCGCAGTCGAGAGTCTCTCGGCTCCGCTCCAGGTCAGGCGCGGCCGCAGCCGGCCGGATTCCGCGTCGAAGCACGCTGTCGTGCTGGGAAGCGGTCGCTCATGGCATGATCACGCCGAAGCCGGCGCGGACGTAGGCATTCACGGCCTGCGCTGTGTATTCCGGACGCCAGAACGACTTCGACTGGCGCCGTGCCTCGGCCATGAACGCGGCATGGGTGGCGAGGCCGCCGAGGCTCTGGTTGTAGCGCGCGACCGTCCGGCCCGGATCGGGGTACGCCGCGGGCTGGAGCACGACCGACGTCGTGTCTCCCACGAGGGACTTCCAACCCGCGAGCGAGTCGTCGGCCCCGCCGTGTCGCATCCAATGCCCCACGGCGTTCGAGCTGTAGAACGCGTTGCCCATGGACTGCAGGGACGCGGTACTCGCGTTGTTCGCATGATCCACGAGCGGGGATGGGCTGACGAGGTTGCACACGTCGTTGTCGACGAAGGCGATCGAGCTGAGTTGGTTCGCATTACCCTGCAAGCTGATCGAACCTCCCCAGTTGTAGACGATGTTGCGGGCGAGCTGCGTGTCGTGCACGCCGAGTCCATTCATCGTCCCGTAGAGGTTCATGGCGATCGGGAAGCCAGCGAGCGTCTGGTTCGCGATGATGTTGTCCGACACGGTGCCCGAGCTCATGTTCGCGAGCTCGATCGCCCAGCCGCGGGGATTCGCCGAGTCGATGTTCTTGCCGTCCAGGATGACGTTCCCTCGCGCTATCGCAGCGACTCCGCCCGGATTGGGCTCGTTCCCCCCGCCGAGCGAGAGCGCGATGCTGTTCCTCAGGAACAGGTTGTCGTCGGCAACGCCGCCCGGTCGAAGGTGCAGGCCATACGCGGCGCTGTTCGAGACGATGTTGCCGCGCACGGTCACGTTCGTGCACGTGCCGGAGCCGCCCTGGATGTAGA
Organism: Planctomycetota bacterium; assembly: GCA_016714045.1. Lineage (GTDB taxonomy): Bacteria > Planctomycetota > UBA1135 > UBA1135 > JADJNY01. The sequence continues at coordinate 637,982 of JADJNY010000015.1, forward strand.
TGCCGTGACGAAACGTGGTCGGGAGTGCGCCGGGAACCGTCTCGCTCCAACCGTTGTGGTCGAGCACGTTCTCTTCGATCAGGACGTCGTCGCAGTTCGCGAGGTAGATGCCATGACCCACGGTGCCCGTCGTTGCGAACGCATCGACGATCACGTTGCGGCGGATACGGACGTTCTGCTTGCGTCCGCCGTAGCCGGGCACGCTCACATCGATCTGGTAGCCCTGCACGAGACAGTCCTCGATCAGCAGGTCCGAGCTCGGGATCAGCCAGGCGACGCCTGACGGCTGGCCATTGCCGACATAGGTGTTCGCGTGGAAGCGCAGGCCCACGATCGCCACGTGGTCGAGTCGGGGCGGTGAAGCTCCCGAGGCCAGAGCCGACACGCCGTCGCCGCTCCCCGTGCGCAAGTAGGGCCGCTCGGTCGAGGAGCCGTAGCTCGACACCAGCATGGGCTCGCTCACGGAACGCCCGCTCGCCATCCACTGTCCCAGCGATTCGTCCCACGTGCCGCCGCGTTCGAGCAGCAACCAGTCGGGACGCCCATTGCGCAGTAGCGCCTTGCCCGCGGCGATCGTGCGCCGCGGCGTCGAGGGCGAAAGGCCGTCGTTCCCGTCGCTACCGCTCGCGCTGCTCACGTACACGATGCGCGTGTCCGCGCTCGGCGTGAACGTCGTCCACCCATCCGTAGGCGATCGGGCCTGAACGGTCAGCACGAAGTGCACGAGCACGGTCCACTGGCCGGTGCTCGAGTTCCGGTAGGACGCGTCCGCGGTGTAGTCCCCGGGCACGAGCGTCGCCGCCTGCTGCGTGTCGATCGACGCGGACACCACGATCGAGCCGCCGGGCGGAATCGAGCGCGTCGTCGCAGCGACCGCGAGCCAGGCCGGATTCTGGGTCACGCTCCATCGGCTGCGCAGCGGAGTCGGATTCGTCAGGGTGACCAGGATCGGAGCGCTCGGGAACGGGCCACCTTGCGGACCGGCGAGCTGGATCACCTGGGGCCCGCTTCCTTGCGGGGCAGCGGAAATGGGACGGGGTACGAGCACAGCGGAGACCGCGAGCAAAGCGACGGTCGCCACGTGGCGAGCGATGCGTGCACCCAGCCCAGCTCGATTCACTTCTCGCGTCGGTGTTTTCATGGACGCAGAACTGGTTGGTGAACTCCTGGAACATCACCCTTGATCTTCACCCATTCGTGGGTGGGTCACGCGCGGAGGTGATCTCGCTGCACGCTCCGAAGGCGAGACGACGTTCCCGAGCTCGCGCCGGAGGATGCCGTGGAAGCCCGTGTCGCGAGCACGACCCAGCCGGGCTTCACCGAGTGGACCGTTCGGAGGACTGTCCTCCACGCGCCGCTCCACGACGGCGAGGCCGGAACGCTCGTGAGTCTGCGGCCGACGCGATTCCAGCTTCTCGGAGGTCAGCGAACCAAGAGATGTGGCGCGCGCAGGTAGACCCGAAGCCCGTCGCTCTCGATCGCGCCGATACGAAGCGAGGCCGCTGTCGCGGCCTCGCTCGGCGCCTTACTTCGTCTGGAGGAACTCGAGGAACTTCTTCTCGAGGACGTATCCAGCGCGCTTGCCCAGCTGCTTCGACGTCACGGGGTCGTACAGAAAGTAGATGGGGTTCGAGTAGTCGTTCGTCATCTCGACCTGCAGCTGCTTGCGACCTTCATCCTTGCCCGGACGATCGGTGTGCAGGCGGGCTTCGATGTAGTTCTCGCGGAGTTCCTCGGCGACCGCCGAGGCAGGGAAGACCGAGCCTTCCATCTGCCTGCAGACCGATCATGTGACGCCGGTGAAGTTGATCAAGACGCGCTTCTTCTCCGCCTTCGCGATCTCCACCGCGGCCTGGAAGTCGTCCGTGACGATCGTGTGGCCCTTCTTCTTCGTGGGCCCCTGCGACACACCGTGCCCGTCGCCGCCGACCGCGTTCGAGTAGTTCGGCGCGATCGCCGTCATGATCGGGTCGAGCTTGTTCCCGAGCGCGCCGTAGAGCGAGTACATGGACAAGAGCGAGAAGAAGAGGCCCGCGACCATGCGCCCCGAGGAGATGCGGTCCGTGCCTTCTTCCTCGAGACGGATCACGCCGAACAGGTAGAGGCCCGCGACGGCGAAGATGCCCGTCCAGAGGAAGAGGAACATCTCGATCGAAAGGAACTTACACTCCCACACGAGGTCCGCGTTCGACAGGAACTTCAGCGCCGCGGCTAGCTCGACGAAGCCCATCGTGACCTTGAGCGTGTGCATCCACTCGCCGCTCTTCGGCATCGCCTTCATCTTGCCGGGCAGCATCGACAGCGCCGCGAACGGGATCGCGATCGTCGCGCCGAACACGGCCATGCCGAGCGCGATGCGTCCGAGGTCGCCGCTGGCGGCACCCGTGCCTAGCAGCGCCCCGACGAACGGCGCCGTGCACGTGAACGACGTGACGACGAGCGTCGCGCCCATCAGGAACACGCCGACGTAGCCGCCCTTCATCGACGCGGCACCCGCCGCGTTCATCAGGAAGGACGGGAGCTGCAGGTTGAAGAGCCCGAACAGCGACAGCGCGAAGACGACGAACACGAGGCCGATGAGCAGGTTCGTCACCGGGTGCTGCGCGAACGGGATGATCGCCTGGCCGATCACGAGGCCGATCACGACGAAGATCCCGATGATGCCCAGGCCGTAGACGATCGACAGCGAGAGCCCGCTCGTCTGCTTCTGCGTCGCCTGCTTCGTGAAGTACGAGATCGTGATCGGGATCATCGGGTACGTGCAGGGCATCAGGAGCGTGAAGATGCCCCAGAACACGGCCGACAGCAGGAACGCGAGCAGCCCCTCGTCCTCGGGCGGGACCGAGGAGTCCGTGCTGCCCGTCGTCGCGCCCGAGCTCGAGCCGCTTCCCGCGCCCTCGCTCGCCTTCGGGTCGTTCGTTCCACTCGCGGTCGAGCCGCTCGAGCTCGCATCCGTCGGGTTCGACCCGTGCTCGTCCGCGCCGCCGGACTTCGAACCGTCGCTCCCTCCGGCCGACGGCGGCTTCGGGTCGTTCGGATCCTCCTTCGGGTCCATCACGGCCGCGAAGTTCGCGAAGAGCTCGTCCTTGCCCGCGTTGCGGAACCGGATCTCCTCGCCGTAGTCCGTGCACATGCCACCCGGCCCGTCCATGCACGTCTGGCCAGTCAGTGAGGCGGTGATCGTGTCGGGGCGCGCCGGCGGATCTGACTTCGTCGCGGTCGCGAAGATCGTCACCGTCCCGCTGTGCTCGTAGATCGTCGGCTTGAGCTCGTCGCCGAAGTCCTGCACCTCCGGATGCGGCATGCTCCCGAAGCGGATCTCGCTGAACTCGAGGTCCTTGCCCGCGAGCTCGACGACCGTCGGCTTGCCGGCCGCGCCCTCCGTGCCCATCTCCTCCACCGTCGGCCCGTGGTAGAGGTGCCATCCCTTGTCGATCTGGATCTCGATCGCGATCCGGACGACGCCGTCGACCTCGCGCGCGTAGAGCGCCGCCCGCGCGTGGTTCTTGGTTTGGGCTGTCGCGAGCGGCAGGAGGCCGGTGACGGCGAGGAGGAGTAGAAGAAGCTGTTTCATACGCTGGGGAGTGTCGATTCGGGCCGCGAGGCCGGGAAACAAGCGCTCGATCCTAGCATCGAGCTCGCGACCGCCGGGCTACGGGGGCTCGCGCGGAGTGCGGGTAGGAGCTCCGCGAAACGCGGTAAGAGGGCCGTAGGAGGGCTCCGCGACGTCTTGGATGCCAGCCGCGCGCGCGCGGGTCGTGGCGTGCCCGTCGAGGGCTGCGGTCTCGAGGCTCGAGTCGCCGTTTCGCCGCGGCGCGTCCTCCGGACTCCCACCTCCTCCAGGCTCCGACCGCGCTCGAGACCACTTCGAGCCGCCCTTCGAGCTCGCCCTCTTGGCATCGCGCGCGCGCGTCGATCTATGCTCTGCGGAGCACTCGGCTCCCGTCCACGAAGGTCCTCCCATGCGCCTCACCGCCGTTCCCTGCCTCGCCGTCCTCGGTCTCACGCTCCTCCCCGCCGCGCAGGACACCGACCCCGCGAAGCCCACGCCGACCGCGACCGAGCGCAAGACGATCGAGGCGAAGGTGGCGTCGATGCAAGGCCTCTGGCGTGTGCGCGAGCTCAAGACGCCGAAGCTCGACACCGCGCGGCGCCTCGACGCGGGCTACGTGCTCGTCAGCGGCGAGTGCTTCTCGATCGAGCTCCACACCGGCTTCGTCGCGCCCGACGGCAAGAACGTCATCAACAAGGACTTCCAGTCCGGCACGCACCGCTTCGAGATCGACGATGCGGGCTTCATGGAGACGCGCTCGGTGATCGGCTCGTTCTTCAACGAGAGCGGCCTGCTCGAGTTCGAGCAGCCGGGCAAGCAGCGCCGCTACGAGGTCAAGCTCGGCGAGACCGACATGCGCTGGTCGAACGGCGAAGGCACGTCGTTCGTCTTCGAGAAGATGCCCGAGCCGAAGTTCGTGCGCCGCGACGTCTTCGGCCGGCCGATCCCCGACAAGAAGAAGGACGCGAAGGAGCCCAAGTAGCGCGGTCGCCGCGGATGGGCGCGAGCAAGGAGCCCAAGTCGCGCGGTCGTGGCCAGCGGGCGCGAGCGCGGTTCGCGCGGCGGGCGCATCCCAAGCGTGCCAGGCAATCGAGGACGTGCGACCACGTTCGACTCGGTTCGCGCGGTGAGGCGCTCCCACCCTGCTCCAGAAACGAAGAAGGGCGGCCTCGCGGCCGCCCTCCTCGTTCGTGCGCGTCACGCGCGGATCAGCACTGGCTGAAACCGCAGCTGTAGCACTTCACGCAGCCTTCCTCGAACGCGAGGACGTTCTCGCACGCCGGGCACTTCAGCTTGTACTGCGCGACGTTGCGGGGCGTCGACTTCGGCTTGCTGGGAGCCGGCGTCGGTGCGGGCGCGGCGGCCGCGAGGGCCGGGCGCTGCACGAAGTCCGTCTTCGACAGGTCCGGCGTCGCTCCGCCGAGGAGCAGCGCGTGCAGGCCGAACTCGTCCTTCGCCTTGAGGTAGCGGCCGAGCGCGGTCGCGAGGCCGTCGGCCAGCGACATGATGCGCCCGTCCTTGGTCGGGACGGTCATCGAGCTGCCGATGCCCTCGAGCTGCTTCAGCGCCGTATCGAGGCTGCCGTTCGAGCGCAGCCACAGCGACAGGATGCGGCAGATCGCCTCGAGGTCGGAGTTCGCCACGTCGCCGCCCTTGCCGAGCTGCGCGAACACTTCGCGCTCGCGGCCCGAGATCGGATCGACGGACACCTTCACGTGCATGTTGCCGAAGGGCGTCATCTGGCGGATGCGCAGGCAGCTCATGATCTCCGGCAGCTTGACCGGGTTGAGCTCCTCGTCGCCCGTCTCGCTCGTGCGCACACGGAGGCCGCGCTCGCTCGGCGTCGTCGTCGTGACGGCGGCCGAGCAGCTCTCGACACTGGTCTTCGGCTTCATGTCCGTGTCCGCGCTTTCGCTGCAACCCGCCTTGGGCGCGGCCGGAGCCGGCTCGGTGGTCTTGGCTGCGGCCTCGCCGCCCTTCTGCGAGTGCTTCAGGGCCATCGGCTGCATGTCGCGGCAACCGTCGCGGTAGACGGTGACGCCCTTCACGTCCTCGTCGATCGCGAGCTCGAAGATCGTGCGCACGTCTTCGGCCGTCGCTTCGTTCGGGAAGTTGATCGTCTTGCTGATCGAGCTGTCGCAGTGGCGCTGGAAGGCCGACTGCATCTTCATGTGCCAGTACGGCGTGATGTCGTGCGCGGTCACGAAGACCTTGCGGAGCTCCTCGGGGACCTCGTCGCGGTGCTGGAGCGAACCGTGCGTGACGATGTCGTCGACGAGCTCGTCCGAGTAGAAGCCCTTCTGCTTCGCGATCTGCTCGAAGACGTAGTTGACCTCGCGCATCACCGTCGGCTTGCCCTTCTCGTCCTTCATCACCTGGCGGATGAAAGCGAGGCTGAACATCGGCTCGATGCCGCCGGAGCAGTTCGCGATGATCGAGATCGTGCCCGTGGGCGCGACCGTCGTCGTGTAGCTGTTGCGGAGCTTCCTACCCTGCTTCTCCCAGTCGGAGCCTTCCCAGGCCGGGAACGGTCCGCGCTCGTCGGCGAGCATCTCCGAAGCGAGGTGGGATTCGTCGTTCATCACCTGCATCACGCGCTCGCCCCACGCGCAACCCTCGGGGGAGTTGTAGGAGATGCCGAGCTTGTAGAGCGCGTCGGCAAAACCCATCACGCCGAGACCGATGCGGCGCGTCGTCTTCGACATGCTGTCGATCTGCGGGATCGGGTACTTGTTCACCTCGATCACGTTGTCGAGGAAGCGCGTCGTCGAGTGGATGATCGCCTTGTACTCGTCCCAGTCGAAGCGCGCGTTGGCGCCTTCACCCTTCACGAGCACGCCCAGGTTGATCGAACCCAGGTTGCAGGAGTCGTACGGGTGGAGCGGCTGCTCGCCGCACGGGTTCGTCGCCTCGATGAGGCCGACGTTCTTGATCGGGTTCTTCTCGTTGACGCGGTCGATGAACACGACGCCCGGTTCGCCGGTGCGCCACGCGTGCTCGATGACCATGTTCCAGATCTCGCCGACGGTCCAGAACTCGCCCGTCTCCTTGCCCTGCGCGTCGCGCTTCTTGAGCGGCGACCACTGCTTGGTGCGCGGGTTCATCACCTGGTGCACCGTGTCGGGCTTCGTGCGCAGCTCGTGCACGAACCGGTTCGTGACCGTGACGGAGATGTTGTAGTTCGTCAACATCCCCAGGTTGTCCTTGATGGTGATGAAGTTGACGATGTCGGGGTGATCGACGCGGAGGATGCCCATGTTGGCTCCGCGGCGGAACGCACCCTGCTGGATCGCGTCGGTGGCCTTCGAGAAGACCTGGATGAACGAGAGCGGGCCTTCGGTCGTGCCGCCCGAGCTGCGCACGAGGTCGCCCTGCGGACGCAGGCGCGAGAAGCTGAAGCCCGTGCCGCCGCCCGCCTTCTGGATCATCGCGGTGGCCTTGATCGAGTCGAAGATGCCTTCGATCGAGTCCTCGACCGGCAGGACGAAGCAGGCCGAGAGCATGCCCATCTCGCGCCCGGCGTTCATGAGCGTCGGGCTGTTCGGCATGAACTTGCGGAACGCCATCAGCTCGTAGAACTCGCGCGCGACGACGAGCGCCTTCTCCGCCGTGCCGCCCGAGAACATGAGCTCGCCCTTCGCGATGTGCGCGGCGACGCGCCAGAAGAGCTCGCGCGGCGTCTCGCAGACCTTGCCCGTCGTCGGGTCCTTCTTCAGGTAGCGACGCTCGAGCACCGTGCGAGCGTTCTCCGTCAGATCGGGATCGGGGAGATCACGCGGGGGCGCGATGGCCTCGAGTTCAGCGAGAGCATCCACGGCAGTACGGCTTTCGGCGGCTCGACCGGTCTTCGGGAGCGAGGGCGCGGAGGACTTCACGATCGTTTTCCGTGTGGGGCAGAAGAGGCGGGCCAGGATCGACGACCGTCGTCGACCGGGAAGGGGCTCACACGGGCGGGCGGCAAGGGCAAAGGGGGGGCGTAAAGGCCTGACAATCAGGCATTTAGGACCAGTCCCCTCAAACCCGGCGCGGGCCTCCCGACCAGCGTGACAGGGGCGGATCATGCCCTGCCCGAAAGGCCCCATGCAAAATAAAAGGCAGAGGGCCTGCCCCTATATCTTGTGGGTCCGAAGGTTACGTCTGTAGCACAAATTGGGCAGCCGTGTCGGATCGGGCTACCCGGCGATTCTCTTCCGCACGCGGGAGAGTAGCTCCCGCCACTCCTCGATCGCGAGGAGCTGCGAGAAGGCCCCGTACAAGCCTACGGACAGGAGGATGCAAAGCATGAGGGCCACGGGGGATCCGCTCGTCCCGAGCCAGGCGACCCACGTCGCCCAGGCGAGCCCCGTGCTGAGGCCCGCGGCGAGCCCGATGCGGCCCAAGCGGGGGAGCACGCGCTCCTGGGAGGGAGGCAGCGCAAGTCGGCCGCGCAGCCCCGGTAGCAGTAGCAGCAGGTTGAGCCAGGCGCAGATCGTCGTGCTCCACGCCAGACCCTCGAGGTCCAGCCCGAGCCCCGCCACGGCGCCGACGGACAGCCCGACGTTCACGAACACGAGGGCGAACGCGATCCACACCGGGGTCTGGGGGCGCCCCAAGGCGTAGTAGGTCCGCGCGACGAGCCCAGCGGCCCCCGCGGGCAGGATCGCGAGCGCGAGGGCGCGCAGCCCCCACGCCGCGCGCTCCACGCCCGCCGCGGCGAACTCGCCGTGCTGGAAGCACGCCGCGAGGATCGGCTCGGCGAAGAACGCGAGGCCCAGGCTCGCGGGCACGGCGACGTAGGCCACTGCGAGATGCGTCCGATCGTGGAGCTGCCGCACGCGGTCGAGCTCGCGCCGCTCGCCGAGCGCCGTCAGCATCGGGAAGACCGCGCTCGTCGCCGCGATGGCGACGAGCGAGAGCGGGAGCTGCTGCAGACGCGTCACGTAGTACAGCAGGGACGAACCGCCCTGGGGCAGGAGCGCGATCGCGAGCACGCCGCCGACGAGCGCATGGACCTGGTAGGCCGCGGCGCCGAGCGCGAGGGGCAGGCCCGCCCTGAGAGCGCTCCACGCGGCGCGCCGGGAGAGCGCGCGCTCCTCGCTCGAACTCGCGCCCGCGAGCCCCGCGCCGCGCAGCGCCGGGAGCTGCACCACGAGCAGGATGACGCCCGCGACGAGGACGTAGGTCGCGAGCCAGCGCGCCATCCCCATCTGCTCGTCGTGCTCCGACGGCCCAGCACCCGCGGGTCCGGCGCCGAAGGCCCACCCGACGGCGACGAGCGCCGCGATCCAGCCGAGGTTCATCACCACCGGCGCGATGCTCGGCGCGAGGAAGTGCCCGCGCACGTTGAGCGCCCCGCCGACGACCGCGGACAGGCACACGAGCACCACGAAGGGCAGCATGCGGACCGTGAACTCCCGCACCGCCGCGGGATGCTCACCGAGCCAACCCCAACCCGTGATCGGCATCCGATCGGGCAGGAACCACGCCACGAGCATCGCGAGCACGCACACGACCGCGCACAGACGCGTCACGAGGCGCAGCATCGAGTGGAAGAACGCCCGACCCGCCGCCTCGCCGCGCTCGTGATCGACGCGCGTGAGCTCCGTCTGGAGCGCGGTGACGATGGCACCCTCGCCCATGAGCGCGCGGAAGAGGTTCGGGATGCGCCAGGCCGTGATGAAGGCGTCGCTCACGCCCGATGCGTCGCCGAACAGCGCCGCGGTCTTCGTCTCGCGCACGAAACCGGCGATGCGCGAGAGCAGCGTGAGGAACGAGATCAGCGCCGTACGCGCGACGAGGCGAGCGTGACGGCCGACGACGTCGACCTCGCGCCCTTCCGCTCCTCGAGCTTCGACGTCACCCACTTCCACGCGAGCCTACCGTCGCGGCGCGGCCTCGATCCAGTCGCTGGAGCTCGCACAGCAGCGCGCGCCGTGCTCGGAGCGTCGCGATCGGGCGCTCCAGCGCGCAGTGGAACGCACCTGCGCGACCGGGCCGCGGTGGAGTCTCCACCCACACGCCGTCGGAGCGTCCGCGTCCGTCCGATGGTCCTCGGTCAGGAGAGCAGCTCGCCGAGCACCTTGTTCGCGAGCTTGCCGTCGACCTGGCCCTTGTGGCGTGCCATGAGCGCCTTCATCAGGGTGCCCAGGTCCTTCTTGGTGCTCACACCGAGCTCGGCCATCAGCGACTTCACGGCGAGGCGCACGTCGTCCTCGGTGAGCTGCTTCGGCATGTAGGTGAACAGCACGTCGAGCTCCGCGCGCTCTTTCGAGGAGAGATCAGCGCGGCCCGCCTTGTCGTACTCGGCGATCGACTGCTGACGCTGCTTCACGGCGCGCTGCAGGACCTCCATCTCGAGCTCGGGCGTGATCTCCTTGCCGTCCTGGATGTTCGCTTTCTTGATCTCGGAGAGCAGCAGCCGGAGCGTGTCGCGGACGACCTCGTTCTTGGCGAGCATCGCCTTCTTCAGATCGGCGTCCCATGTTTCCTTGAGGGCCATGTCGTCTCCTGGGTCGGGCTCGAACTCAGCGTGCGCGGGGTGCGTCGGCGCGTCGAGCGTGGTCGGGTTCGTTCCGTGTGCGTCGTAGGTGGCTTCGGGAGCTCGATGCCTCGGAGGCGCGGGGCGGCTTCGCCTTCCGAGCCGCAGGGCGACGTGCCCCGCGCCGGAGGGCGCTCGGGGCGCGCAGCGGGAGCGGCCCCGCGACACGCCCCGACGTCGAGGAGCGAACGTCGAGGGCGGAGCCGGGCTCCGCGCCTCGCGCTCACTCCTTCGGCTCGTCCTCCGGTTCGTCCTCGCGCGTGTCGTCGATCTCTTCTTCGTCGTCCGCGCTTTCGTCCTCGGTGATCAGCTCCGGCCGCGCGCCGGTGCGCTGCGGAAGCTGCGCTTCGTCGGCGGCGAAGCGTTCGAGGTCCTGTTCGGACACGACCTCGAGCGCGACGAGCTTGTCGCCGTCCTTCAGGTTCACGAGGCGGACGCCCTGCGTGTTGCGGCCCATCGTCGAGACGTCCGCGATCGGCGTGCGCACGATCATGCCCGTCTGCGTGATGAACATGACGTCGTCGCCGTCCTTCGCGAGCGCGATGCCGACCACGCCGCCGTTGCGGCCTTCCGTCTTGATGTTGATGACACCTTGGCCGCCGCGACCCTTGATCGGGTACTCCTCGACCGGCGTGCGCTTGCCGTGGCCGGCTTCGCAGCCCGTGATGAGCGTCGAGGTGAGGTCGCTGACGACGACGGAGCCGACGACGACGTCGGACTCGATCAGGCGGATGCCGCGCACGCCGTAGCTCGTGCGGCCCATCTGGCGCACCGCGGCTTCGTCGAAGCGGATCGCCTGGCCGTCCTTGCTCGCGAGGATGATCGTGTCGCCCGGCTTCGACAGCGAAACGCCGACGACCTCGTCGCCTTCGTCGAGCAGGATGGCGCGGATGCCGCCCTTCTTCGGACGCGAGTAGGCCTCGAGCTTCGTCTTCTTGACCGTGCCGCGGCGCGTCGCGAAGAACACATTCGCTTCGCTGACGAACTCCATGACGCGGAGCACGTTCGTGATCGTCTCGCCTTCCTCGAGCGGGAGGAGGTTGTTGATCGCGCGGCCCTTCGACGTGCGCGTGGCCTCGGGCAGGTTGTAGACCTTGAGCCAGTACACCTTGCCCTTGTTCGAGAAGTTGAGCACGTAGTCGTGCGTGCTCGCGACGAACAGCGACTTGAGCACGTCGCCTTCCTTCGCCTCCGAGCCCTTGATGCCGCGCCCGCCGCGGCCCTGCGCGCGGTAGACGTCGAGCGGCGTGCGCTTGATGTAGCCGTCCTGCGAGACGGTCACGACCATCATCTGCTCGGTGATGAGCTCTTCGAGGTCGAAGTTGCCGTCGATCTCCTCGGCGCTGATCTCGGTGCGGCGCTTGTCGCCGTACTTCTTCTCGAGGTCGTCGAGGTCGTCCTTGATGATCTGCACGACGCGCGCGTCACGCGCGAGGATGTCGTTCAGGTCCGCGATCTCGGCGACGAGCTTCTCGTACTCCTGCTCGAGCTTTTCGCGCTCCAGGCCGGTCAAGGCGCCGAGGCGCATGTCGACGATCGCCTGCGACTGGCGCTCGGAGAGGCCGAAGGCCTGGCTCAAGCGCTCGCGCGCTTCCTCGCGCGTCTTGCTGGCGCGGATGAGCGCGATCACCTCGTCGATCCGGTCGACGGCGATGCGCAGACCCTCGACGATGTGCTTCCTGGCCTCCGCTTCGCGCAAGAGGAACTGCGTCCGCCGGCGGATGACGATGCGACGGTGCTTGAGGTAGCAGTCGAGCAGCCCGCGCAGCGTGAGCGTGCGCGGCTGGCGATCGACGATCGCCAGATTGATGATCGAGAACGTCGTCTGGAGCGGCGTGTACTGGAAGAGCTGGTTGCGGATGACCTCCGGGTCCTCGCCCTTCTTGAGCTCGATGACGAGGCGCATGCCGTCGCGGTCGGACTCGTCGCGGATGTCGGAGATGCCGGTGATGCGGCCTTCCTTCACCACCTCGACGATCTTCTCGATGATCGCGCTCTTCCGGACCTGGTACGGGATCTCGCTGACGACGATGACCTGCTTCGTGCCCTTGTCCTCGACGGATGTGCGGGCGCGGACGCGCACGAGACCGCGGCCGGTGACCTGCGACTGCAGGATGCCGTTGCGGCCCATGATGATGCCGCCGGTCGGGAAGTCGGGGCCCTTCACGATCTCGGAGAGCGCCTGCAGCGTCACCTGCGGGTCGTCGAGCACCGCGCGCAGCGCATTGCAGATCTCGCCGAGGTTGTGCGGCGGCAGGCTCGTCGCCATGCCGACCGCGATGCCTTCCGAACCGTTGCACAAGAGGTTCGGGAAGCGCCCCGGCAGCACGATCGGCTGCGTGCGCGTGCCGTCGTAGTTGGGCTCGAAGTCGACCGTCTCCTTGTCGAGATCGGCCATCATCTCGACCGCGGTGCCGGCCATGCGCGCTTCCGTGTAGCGCATCGCCGCGGGCGGGTCGTTGTCGATCGAACCGAAGTTGCCTTGCCCGTCGATGAGCGGGTAGCGCAGCGAGAAGTCCTGCGCCATGCGCACGAGCGTCGGATAGATGACCGCTTCGCCGTGCGGGTGGTAGTTGCCCGACGTGTCGCCCGCGATCTTCGCGCACTTCCTGTACTTGGCGCGCGGCGTCAAGTTCAGGTCGTTCATCGCGACGAGGATGCGCCGCTGCGACGGCTTCAACCCGTCGCGCACGTCGGGGAGCGCGCGCGAGTGGATGACGGAGAGCGCGTACGTGAGGTACGACTCCTTCATCTCGCGCTCGATGAGTCTCGGTGTGACGCGTCCGCCCAGGGCGTCCGCGGGCGTGGCTTCGCTCTCGGTCATGGTCGTCGATTCGCCTCGTCGGGGTTCACGCGCGGGCGCGATCGAACGCGCCGCACGGGCTTTCGGGCTCGGCGCGCAGCGCGCGCAACGCGAGGTCCGCGACGCGCTCGCGTCCGGCCTCGGTGATCGGTTCGGGGGTGAGCTCGAGCGGCACGGCTTCGTAGCAGTCGAGTTCGAGCGTCACGCCCTCGAGCGCGCCGTCCCACAGGAGCTCAGGCGTGCGCTTGCACCAGCGCGGCAACGCGAGCTCGCCGCCGGGCACGAGCTTGTCGCTCGTCGTGACGAGGTCGACGGGGATCTCCCGCGCGCGCGCGGCTTCGAGCAGCGTGCGCGTGCCGACGCGCGTCGCGAACGCGCGCGCTCCGACGGCCTCCGCCGGAGTCCACACGCGGTCCGCACGCTCGAGCTCGCGCAAGAGCGCCGCGTCGTAGACGAGCGTCACGCGCACGCCTTCGGGTACGACGCGTCGCGCCATGCGTCGGCCGTCGAGCCAGGGGAGCGACTCCCCCATCAGGAGGTGCGGCTTCTTGCCCGCCTTCCACGCGAGCTCCAGCGCCAGAGCGAGCGTCTCGGACCACGCGGTCGCGAGCACGATATCGCCCTTCGCGAGCGTGTCCGCCGCGTGGCGCGCGGCCTCGCGCCGCAGCGGCAGGCGCCGACCGCGTGCGAGCGGTTCGCCGTTCCACGCGACGTCGTGCTCGCCGAACGCCTCGAGGCCTTCCTCGATGCTCCAGAGCCACAGGCCGACCTCTTCGGCGAAGACGCCCTGGAGCTCGTCGCGATCGAGATCGCGAAAGCCCCACCACGTGCGCCGCAGCGTGTCGAGGAACTGGGCGCACGGGCCGCGCCACGCCTGGTCCGCCGCCCAGGGCGCGAACCCGCGCTCGAGCTCGGAGCCGATGCGCGCCGCGTCCCACTCCTCGGGCCAGTCGAGGGTCCAGTCGCACAGCTCGCGCGCCGTCGCGAGGACGAGGTCGCGCGCGCAGAGCTCACGGTCCTCCGTCCACGACCCCAGGCGCTGTGCGAGGTCGGAGGTCGGGCCGTCCTGGACCGGGAGCGGGTCGGCGGCAATCGAAACAGGCTCGGAGACGAGGGCCGAGCGACGCGTGACGGTCATGGGGGGTGCGGCGCGGAGAGGGTGGAGGTGGCGGATTATCCCGGCGCCACCGGGTCGATTCCAGGGCTTCCTTATTATTAGGGCGCGGCGTTCCTCCCCCGTTCCTGCGCGCGTCGAGCCCAGCCCTCGGCCCGCGATCCCCCAGCCCGAGCGAGCGCCACCGGTGGGCGCTGTCCTCTCGCCGTCGCCCACCCCGCTCTCACTCCGCCCCGAGGCCGGTCCTCACGCGCGGTGCACGCTTGCTCCTTCGATCGGCGCCCGCGCGACCGTGGCGGCCCCGCGACCCGACGTCTAGCCTGGGCCGCCCGCATGCCGCCGCCCGAACCCGATCCCCTCGCCCGCGCCTTGGGCCGGATCCCCTCCGGCCTCTACATCGTGACCACGCTCGTCGACGGTCAACCGCAGGGCTTCCTCGCCTCCTTCGTCATGCAGGCGAGCCTCGCCCCGCCGATCGTCAGCGTCTCGGTCGGCCGCGACCGCCCGATCCTGGCCGAGCTGCGCAGGAGCGGGCGCTTCGCCGTCTCGATCCTCGACGCGGATTCGAAGAAGTCGATGGCCGCGTTCACGCGCCGACTCGGAGCGGGCGAGTCGCCCTTCGACCGCCTCCAGGTCGCCACGACGCCCGCCGGCCTCCCCGTGCTCGCCGAAGCCCTCGCCTGGTTCGAATGCCGCCTCGCGAGCGAGCACGCCACCGGCGACAGCGTGATCGTGTTCGGCGAGGTCGTCGCAGGCTCCCTCACCCGCGAAGGTGAGCCGCACGTGCACGTGCGACGCAACGGTCTCTCGTACTGACCGCGCGAGCACCGGCAGCGGCGATCAAGGCCCCCCTCGCCACCGATTCGACTCGGAGCCGCTGCTCGCAAACCCACTCGCGCCCACGAGCGCGCACCCATCCACCACCTCGCCCAGCCGCATGAGCGAGGTCAATGTGGCGCAATCGCCTCTCCCCACACGCCCCACAAGCGCTCCCCCATCGCCTCCCGCACCGGCGCCCGCGGATCCGCCCTCAACGCACGCAACGCCTCCGCGACGACCCCCAGCTCCGTACGCCCGCGCAGCTCCCCCAACACGAGCCACTCGTACGCCGCCGCCGCATCCCGCTCGACCAGCGCCACGCGAGCGCGCCGCTCGAGCTCCTCCGCGCTCGCCCGGACGTCCGAGTTTCCACCGAGCTCCTTCGCGCGCGCGACGAGGCGCGCCAAGTCCGGTTCGAGCTCCGCGATGCGCTCCGCACGCCCGACGGCGTTCGCATACGCGCCGAGACACAGATCCGCGCGCACGAGCTCCGATGGAGCGCGACGCCAAGCCGTCCACGCCTGCAACGCGAGCCCGACCGCGAACAGGAGGAACGCCGCGATCGTCACCGCGCGCACGAGGCGCAAGAGCCGCTTGCCGACCTCCGCGTCGCGCGCCGCGCGCAACAGGAACTCCACGCGCCGCGCCGTGCTGAAGTGACGCCAGCTCGCGAGGTCGCGGAAGTGCCCGCCGACCTTCTCGAGCGCGTCGACGAGCGCCTGCGGATCGCGCAACAAGGCCAAGCTGTAGAGATCCGCTTCGAGCTCGAACCGTCGCGACAACCAACCGAACGCGAAGTACCCGAACGCGAGCGCGGCCAGCGTCATTCCGCCGGCGAGCCACACGCTCGATTCGAGCGCCTGATTCGCGGCCCAATCGAGCGTCAGGAAGAACCCGCCCGCGAGCGCGAGGAACACGAGGACGTGCCGCCGCACCGCATGCCCCATCTCGTGCGCAAACACGGCCGCGAGTTCGTGCGCGTCGAGCTGCGCGAGCAGCAGGTCGGAGAAGAGCACGACGCGCGTCCTGCGCGACAACCCGACGATCGCCGCGTTCGACATCGTCCCGCCGGTGCGCCACACGAGCAGCTCCCGCGCGTCGAAGCCCGCGACGCGTGCGACGGTCTCGAGCAGCTCGCGCTGCGGGCCGGGCGGAATCGGCTCGGTGTCCCACGTGTTGCGCAGGAGGAACGGAAGGCACAGCGCGAGCACGACGAGCATGACGCCCGCGAAGAGCGCGTTGTACGCGGTGACGACCTCGATCCGCGTGCGCAGGTCCGGGAACCAGCCGACGACGATCGAGATCGCGCCGTACACCGCGATCGGCACGAGCGCCGACGCGAACATCCGCACTTGGAAGCTGCGCCAGCGCCGACCCTCGGCGCGCGGCCATAGCGCGCGAACGCGAGCGCGCGCGTCGATCGCGAGCACTTGGTAGAGCACGAACGGCGCGAAGAGCGGCGCGAGCGACGCGTCGGGCCACGCGAGCAGCGACGGCGAGCTCCCGCACCACCGTTCGATGCTCGCGCTCCACCCGAACTCGCCGAGCAGGAGCACGAACAGCACCGGCGGCGAACCCGCGAGCAACTTGCCCGCGATCACGCCCGACCGAAACCGGTGCGTGACGTGCATGCGATGCGTGATCGCTCCGAGCACGTACGGAACGGGCGCGAGCACGGCGACCATCCACGGCCACTCGCGCGGGCTCGCCCAGCCCAGATCCGCGAGCCCGATCGCCGCGATCGCGATCACGATGTGGAGCAGGAAGCCCATGCGCAGGTGCCGAACGGCCTACGGTAGCAGAGCTCGCACGGCGAGCACGCGCTCGGTCGCCGCGCTCGGAGCACTCCGAAGGCTGAGCGAGCGCCGACGTCCTGGTCGCGCCGTGGACGACGCGGCGCTCATTCGCCCGTCAGGCGCACCGGCGTGGGAGCGAGTTCCTCAACCGGCCCTTCGAGCGTCACGCCGCCGCGACCGTCCGCATCGACCACGAGCACGCCACCCGGCACGCGCAGCGTCACAGGAATAGCGCGCCCCGCGTCGACGGCCGCGAGCGCCGCGGCACACGCCCCGGTGCCACACGCCTGCGTCTCGCCGACGCCGCGCTCCCAGACGCGCAAGAACGCCCCTTCGCGACGCAGCGCGAGGAACTCGACGTTCGTGCCGCGCGGAAAACGCGCGTGGCGCTCGAGCGCGGGCCCAAGCGTCGTCACGGGCGCTTCACGCTCGTCGTCGACGAACAGCACGCAGTGCGGGTTTCCGACGTCGACGAGCACCGCCGCGTGCTCGCCGCCGAGCGCTTGGAGCCGCTCCCCGCGCGCGAGGATGCGCGGCGTCCCCATGGCGACCGTCGCGCGCGCAACCTTCGGCCCGGAGCTCGCCGGCGTGCGCTTTCCCGCGGAACTCGCCGTCGTGCGCGGTTCCGCCGTATGGGCCGCGCCATGCGCGGAACGGTGCGCCGGCCGAGTCTCTTCTGCGAGCGCGACCCGCGCCGTCACCGGCCCCGCGTCCGTCTCGATCACGAACGGGTTCGTCGTGACGTGTCCGCGATCGAACGCGAGCTTCGCGACGCAGCGCAGCCCGTTCCCGCACGTCTCGGGGCGCGAACCATCTGCGTTGTAGATCTCCATGACGCAACCGCCGCCCGCGCGCGGCCGCTTCACGAGGATCACGCCGTCCGGCCGCTGCCCGTTCGGCGCCGCGAGCGCGCACTGCTCCCGCGCGAACGCCGCGGGATCCGCGGGACACGCCTCGACGAACCCGTCGACCATCACGAACAGGTTCCCCGCGCCGGACATCCACGTCGTCGCCATGCGGAAGAGAGGATACTCGACGCGTGCTCGGTCTCCAGGCTTCGACACACGCGCGCGTGTCCATCGCGCACGTGAAGGGACCCGGCACTGCTTGCCCACGTCGAACTCCGCTTGGATCGCCCGATTCAGCTCGCGAGGCCGAGCTTCTGCGTGTTCTTGAAGTGGAGCTTCGCGACCTGCCCGAGCTTCTCGCGGCCGTGCAGTGCGACGTACTTGCGCGCCGAACGATCGACGGGCTCGCCCGCGCCCTTGTGCAGGTCGACAGCGGCTTCCTCGGAGAGCTCGTCGAGCGCGGTGAGGAACTCCTCGCGCGCGATGATGCTCGCGGCGGCGACCGCGATCACGGACTCGGCGCGCACGCGTTGTTCGAGCGCGATGTCGAGGCCCTTCAGGCGGCGCTCGAGCAGGCTCGCGTCGGCGAACTTGTCGACGAGCACGTGGTCCTTCGGTCGCGCGAGCTCGCGGATCGCCTGCGCGTGCAGGTCGGCGAGCACCTCGTTCACGTTGCGCAGCTTGGCCCACGTCGCGTTGTACTGCGGCGGGTCGAGGCGCGCGATCGCGTGGCGGTAGCGCGAGCGCAACGCGGCGCCGAGCTTGCGGCACGCGTCGTCGCTCAGCGTCTTGCTGTCACGCACCATGCCGCCCGTGAGCGCTTGTGCCTCCGCCGGCTCGAGCCGCACCGCGCACACGACGAGCGGGCCGAAGTAGTCGCCCTTGCCGCATTCGTCGCTGCCGATGAGCGGGCCCGCTTGCGAGGACGCGCTCGTCCGCGCGGAGGAGCCACCGCCCGTGCTCGCACTCGCCGCGCCGCCGGTCGTGCCCGCCGCTGTTGCGCTTCCACCCAGGCCTGGGGCCGTCGCGCTTCCGCCGGAGCCCGATGCTCTGCCACCGCCGTCTGCGCCCGTCCCCGCGGCGCTCGCCGCCGCGTCCTCGCCGACGAAGCGCGCGAGGAACATCTGCGCCCCCTCGCCCTGCACGACGAACTTGCCCGACGCGTAGAAGGTCGCGACGACCCCGTCGCCCTTCGCGCTGAAGAGCGCGTGCGGCACGGCGCGGAACGTGAACGCGCTCGCAGCGAGCTTCCGTTCGATCTCGCCCGCGAGGCGCGGCGCGAGCTTCAACACGAGCGTCTCCTGAGCCATCGCCGGATTGTCGCAGCGGTGGCGCGCCGATCAACCCGAGCGCGGCTCCTGGATCGGAGTCGCGTCGCTCGGACGTTCACCCGCGACGCTCGTGTGCGCCTGGCTCGCCGTTCGGCGCGAGGACCGACGAACACGGCGCTTCCACCGCCCCCTCGCGTTCGTATTCTGGTGGCCCGTGACCGCGAGCTTCGACACCGGCCTCCGTCCCGCCGACCTCGACCGCGCCCGTCCGCGCGCCGTCGAGACGCCGTGGGGCATGCTCGCGCTCTACTGCGTCGGTGACGAGATCCTCGCGGCGCAGGCCTTCTGCCCGCACCTCGAGGGCCCGCTCTTCGAGGGCACGCTGCGCGCCGACGAGATCGTCTGTCCGTGGCACCAGTGGCGCTACTCGCTGCGCACGGGCGAACGCGTCGGGATCGGTGCGCTCCTCGCGCCGGGCGGGCAGAAGCTCCTGCTCGCCGACGTCACGCTGTCCGACCGGGGCACGATCGTGCTCGTGAACCCCCATCGCGGCGGCGAGCGCATCGCTCCGACGCGCTGACGCGCCACCGGCGCGCGCGGGTGGCCGTGCGAAAGCGCGCTCGACGGCGGTGAAGTCGAGCTCGATCGAGCTCGACTACGCTTCGAAGAGCCTTGTTGCGGGTTTCATTCGCCGATGAGGCCCCTCTAGAATGCGGCCCCCTTTCAGGAGACACCCGTGGCCCAGATCTACGACTCGATCCTCGACGCCATCGGCAAGACGCCGATGGTCCGCCTCAAGAACATCGGCCGCGAAACCGGCTGCGAGTTCCTCGCGAAGTGCGAGTACTTGAACGCGGGCGGCTCCGTGAAGGACCGCATCGGCAAGCGGATGCTCGAGGAAGCGCAGCGCGCGGGCCGCATCAAGCCCGGCGACACGCTGATCGAGCCTACTAGCGGCAACACGGGCATCGGTCTCGCGCTCGCGGCCGCGATCTACGGCTACCGGATGATCATCACGATGCCGGAGAAGATGAGCCGCGAGAAGCAGGTCGTGCTCGAGGCGCTCGGCGCCGAGATCATCCGCACGCCGACCGAGGCGGCGTGGGACGCGCCCGAGAGCCACATCGGCGTCGCGAAGCAGCTCAAGGAGATCCTGCCGAACGCGCACATCCTCGATCAGTACGCGAACCCGGACAACCCGCTCGCGCACTACCACGGAACGGCGGAGGAGATCCTCCAGCAGACCGACGGCAAGCTCGACATGTGCGTGATGACCGCCGGCACCGGCGGAACGGTCACGGGCATCGCGAAGAAGCTCAAGGAGAAGGTCAAGGGCGTCCGCATCATCGGTGTCGACCCGATCGGCTCGATCCTCGCGGGCCCCGGCCCCATCGGCACGTACAAGGTCGAGGGCATCGGCTACGACTTCATCCCCAAGGTGCTCGACCGCGGGCTCGTCGACGAGTGGGTGAAGACCGAGGACCGCCCCTCGTTCCTGATGGCGCGCAAGCTGATCCGCCAGGAAGGACTCCTCTGCGGCGGCAGCTCGGGTTCGGCCGTCTGGGCCGCGCGCGAGATGGCGAAGAAGTACGGGCCGAACAAGCGCATCGTCGTGCTGCTCCCCGACTCCGTGCGCAACTACATGACGAAGTTCATGGACCCGCAGTGGATGAAGGAGAACGGGTTCACGGAGAGCGCGTGGGAGACGAACTCGATCGGCGACACGCTACGCCAGCTCCCGCGCCGCAAGCTGATTACTTGCGGTAGCGCCGACACGATCGCGGACTCGGTCATGCAGATGAAGGAGCACGGCATCAGCCAGCTCCCCGTCGTCGACGACGGTCGCCTCGTCGGCATCGTCACGGAGTCGGACGTGCTCGGGAAGCTCGTCGAAGGCCGTGCGACGCTCGCGAGCTCGGTCGCCGAGGTCATGTTCCGCAAGGTCGTGACCGTGAAGCCCGGCGACGACGCATCGAAGCTGGTCGAGATCTTCGGCAAGGGCCTCGTCGGCCTCGTCGTCGACGACGCCGGCACGCTGCAGGGGATCATCACGAAGCTCGACCTGGTCGACCTCCTGACGGCGAAGCCCTCGATCGATCCGCGCGCGTGATTCACGGGCGCAGGCGCCGACCCGATGCAGGTCGGCGCCGCCCTCTTGTCGGCGCACCGACAGCCGGTGTGCGGCACGCAGAGGGCCTCGCTCGGACGGCGGACAGGCGCAAGACCCGTCGAGCGCGCGGACCCGCCGAAGCTCACAACCGCTCGACGTCGACGCCGTACGCTTCCCGCGCCGCCATCGCGTAGGCATCGAAGCGCTCGCGCAGCTCGTCCTCCGCGAGCAGCTCGCTGTCGTCTGGGCGCGTCGGATCCAGGCGCGCCTCCGGCGCCTGTCGCGCTCCGAGCCGCACGAGCACGAAGCCGAGCGCGCACCGGAACGGACCTGCGATCGTGCCGGGCTTCTGCTCGAACGCCACGTGCGTCGCGATCGCCGTCCCGCGGCTCCAATCCGTCGCGTCGCTCTCGCTGAGCAGCGTGCGCAGCTCGCTCCACGTCCGCCCGTAGAAACGTCCGTGATGGCGCGGCGGACGCGGGTTGTCGCCCTCGCGCGGATCCGGCGGATCCCACCATTCGCTCTCTTCGTCGAGCAGGCGGTTCCAGAACACGAAGGGCTCGACGCCGGCGTTCGAAGCGCGCCCGGGGACCCGCGCTTTCCAAGCGGCGTCGTTCGCCGCGATGCGTCGCGCGAGCTCGTCCGCCTTCGCCTTCGCGCGCTCGAACCCGCCGGGCAGCCAGCGGTGGTGCGCGATGTCCGCCGCCGAGGCGAGCAGGATCTCCACGTGCACGCGACCGCCGCCGTGGATCCAACTCGAGCGCTCGATCCGCTCCGCGAGCTCGGGTCCGTCCGCGGAAAGTCCGTCTTTCACGACGGCGATCCGGTACGACTCGCGCAGCGCGAGGTACTCCACCCACGCTTCCGGCGAAGGGAAGCGCTCGGACGCGGAGAGCTCGTCGAGTTCGATGCCGTTGCGATCGGCACGCACGCGCAACTCCGCGACGAGCCGGTCGCGCACGTCGGGGAGATCGCGCGCGCCATCACGCACGAGACGCGCGCGCACGGCGGCCTCCGTCGCGAGCCACGCGCGCGCTGCCGTGATCTCCCAGGCCTCGACGGAGTCTTCGACCTCGTTCCACAGCTCCGCCGTCTTGACGACGAGGTCGGGGCAGGACTCCTCGTCGCCGTGCGCGACGAGCGCGTAGCCCGGCGCGATCCCGTCGATCGAGGTCTCGAAGCTCGCCTTGCGCACGAGGTGGCGGCGCACGGAGTCGCGCAAGCCCGACAACGCGTCGGGGTCCTCGCGGCGCAGCTCGCGCCAGTCCCGGCCCGCGAAGAGCTCCCGCACCGAGCGCCGCGACAGGTCGCGCAGGTCGCGTGCGGCGAGCTCCTGATGCTCAAGCGCCTCCCACGTTTCCTCGGGCCACTCCTCGGGCGCGCTCGGGAAGAAGAGCTTGTCGAACACGAGCCCGAGACGCAGTTCCGCGCGGAACCAGTCGGATCGTCGGTACGTGCGACCGATCTCCGCCTCGAGCTCGAGGCCGGGGTTCTTGCGGAGGAACTCCTCGGCCGCGCGCGCGTACTCGAGCTCGAGCTCCTCGTCGCTCACGGCGGTCTCTCGACGAGCCGCGCGAGCGCAGCGGTGCGCGCCGCTTGTAGCGCCTGCGTGCGCTCGTCCGCGGAGCCGAAGGGCTGCTGTGCTTCGCGCTGCTCGATGTCGTGCCGCGCTCGACGCGTCGCGATGCGCGCGCGCTCCGCATCGATCAGGAACCACGTCTTGCGCGCTTCGAGTCGCGCGCGACAAGGTCCGTAGACGAGCCAGCGGTGTAGTTCCTCGTCCGTGATGCGCTTGCCGTCGACGACGAGGGGTTCGCCGAGCCGTGGTTCCGGGTGCGGGAGGAGGAACCACCCCGCCAACGCGGCGGCGAGGAGCACGGGCACGAGCACGACGGGACGCATGCGGGGGGACGGGACGTCCGGCGCGCATCCTAGCGCTGCGGGCGGACGAACCGCGTGGGGTACGGGGGGGCGGTGTGGGCGTTGGAGTTGGAGAGGGGTGAGGTTGGGCGCGGCGGTGGCGAGGAGATGCGGACTGTGCAGTGTGGTCTGCGGTGAGGGGGGTGGTGTCGGTCGGGACGCCACAGCCAGGTGAGACGATGCAGGGGGAAGAGGAGCAACGGAACACAAGGGCTGCCCCGCATTCCGGACTCCGTGCCGGCTCGGGCCGGAGGACGAGCCGCCTGCCGGCACGGAGTTCCATGGGCTCTCAGCAACGGGCGGCCGGCACGGAGAGAAGGCTCGCGCCGCGCGAGCACGTTCGAAAGGACTTGCTCAGCAACGAAGGACGGGGGGATCGTCGGGGCGCGTGCGGTGCGAGGGTTCTCGAAGTGGCTCGCTCTGCAAGGGATGCGCGCACGGGCTCACTTCGGTGATTCGGTCCGTTCTGTCGCCGCCACCGCGGCGCGTGAAAGGCGGCGGAACGAGTCGTCGAGCAGGTCGACCTCGATCGCGTCGCGGTGCTTCGCGATCGAAGGATCGAGCGGGCGCTCCGGTGGGGAGCGTTTCACGAGCCGCACGAGCGCGTAGCCGTAGCGCTGTGGGTAGGGGCCGCCGATCGCGCCGGGCTCGAGGTCGAGGAAGACGGCGTCGACGAGCTCCGAACCGTGCGTCCACAGGTCGTAGCGCGAGCTCTCGAGGTGCTCGAGAGGCCTTGGTAGTCGAGCGCGCCGAAGCGGCCGCGGTTCTTCGTGCGGACCGACGGGTCCACGGGCATCCCAGGGAGCGGCGGCGGATCCCACCACTCGCTGCGTTCGTCGAGGAGCGCGCTCCACAGCGCCGCGGGATCGCGCGCGTCGGCGCGCTTCTCCTTCCACGCGAGCTCGTTCGCGCGCACGCGCGCCATGAGCTCGTCCGCGCGTGCGCGCGCTGCGTCGAAACCACCCGGCCTCCAGCGCGCGTTGGCGAAGTCCCACGCCGACACGAGGAGCACTTCCGCGTCCGCCAAGACGCCGCCGTGGCGCGCGTTCGCCTTCGCCACGTGCTCGAGCAGAGCTGGCGCAGGCTTCTCGGGCGTCGCGCCCGCCATCTTGCGCGTGTGCTCCTTCTGGTAGCCGCACGTCAGCGCGTAGTACTCGAAGAACGTCTCCGGCGAGGGGAAGCGCTGTTGCTGAACGGCGAACGCCTCGAGCGACGGGACGAACTCCTGCAGCTGTTTCGAGAGCTCCCCGAGCGCGCGCTCGCGTGCTTCGCGATCGAGCACGAGCCCTTTCGAGGCGAGCTCCTTCTGCGTCGCGACGACCGTCGTCCAGTACCGCCGCGCGAGCTCGACGTCGGCGGCATCGACGCGCGGCGCGATCGTCCTCCAGGCGTCCTCCGTGGAGAGCGTCCACCGCGGCGCGCCTTCGGGCTCCGCGGCGAGCGCGATGCCGAAGTCCGGGCCCTCGAGCGACGTCCGGAAGCGTTCGCCGGAGTACAGGTGATCGCGCACGATCTGGCGCGTCATCTCCTGGTACTGCGGATCGACGGAGCCGTCGGAGAGCTTCCAAGGCTTGCGCCAGGTTTCGTACTGATCACCGAAGCGCGCACGGAGCGCGGCGACGGTGACCTCGGGACGCTGCTCGTCGTCCGCCGGGAGGAAGACGCGGTCGAAGACGCTCGCCCATCGCAGCTGCGAGCGGAACCCGTCGGCGCCCCGGTACGAGCGGCGCATCTCGACCTCCGCGTCGAGGCCGGGCGCGCGCACGCGGAAGTCGTCCAGCGCGCGCTGGACCGCGAGCTCGACCTCGCCTTCGACGTCGAACGCGTGCTGACGCAGTCGTTCGAGCTCCTCCGCGCGCAAGGAGCGCAGGAGCGCGACGCGCTCGTCACCGCTCGGCGCCGGCCCCGATCGTCCCGCGAGGCGCCGCTCGGCCTGGACGTCGGCACGCCGGTCGAGCTCGCGACCGATGACGCGCGCGAGCTTCGCTTCCTCGAGGTGCTGACGGAACGGCCCGTAGACGAGCCAGAGCTGCTGCATCTCTGCCGTCACGCGCTCCGTCCCTACGGAGAAGGGCACGATGCGGACGGACGACTCGGTCGTCACCGCGGACGTCGTGCTCTGGCTCGGAGCGGGCAGCGCGAGGAGGAGGACGGTGAGGCACGCGGCGAACGTCATGCGTGCTCATGCTACGCGTGCCGCGCGGATCGAGGCAGGCTTGCGTGCGCTCCGTTCGCGCCGCTTCGGTTCGCTCGACGAGGACGGCAAAAGGACGCAGGCCGGCGCCAGTGCAGTGCGACCTGCGAACAGATTGCGCTCAGCACCGCGTGCGCCGAGCGACTCCGTTCGAACGTGCTCGCGCCGCGCGCACGCTGTCACCGCGCCCCGCGCTCGAAGCTGAGAGCCAATCGAACCCCGCGCAAGCACGGGCCAGAGGGCCGGCCGGAGCCGGCACGGAGTTCGATTGGCTCTCAGCGACGGGCGCCCGGGACGGTGAAGATGCTCGCGCCGCGCGAGCACGTTCGGAAGTCGTAGCTCAGCCGCGAACGAAGCTCTTCAGCGACATCCCGCCGACCCAGGCGAAGCTCGCGAAGAAGAGGAGCAGGAACGGCAACGTGCCCCAGAGCTCGAGCTCGACCGCGCTGTACAGCGCCCAGCCGAACCATCCGGCGAGGACGAGCTCGATGCCGGGCAGTCCCTTCCAGATCGCGCGGTAGGTCTTCGAGCGCCCGTCGCCCTTCTTGGGCGTGCGGACGAAGACGCCCGTGCCGGGCAGCAGGCCCTCGATCACCGCGCGCGTCTGGCTGACGCACATGCCGATGCCGAGCACGATCGCGGCGACGATGTCGCTGATGCGGCGCCCGAACGGGCGTCCGATGGCGCGCTGGCTCTGCTCGTAGAACATCACGACCGAGATCGTGCAGACGAAGAACATCCCGACGTGCATCCACGCGGGGTACTCGGGCATGTTGTGGATCGCGAGCGGCATCAAGAGCGCGAGCAAGAGCACGCACGGATACCCGACGTTGCCCGTCAGGTGCGCGAGCGCCTCCAGCTTCACGGAGAGCGGCTCCTTCGACGTGAGGATGCGCCAGCCGAGCTTCTTGAACACCTGGACGCTGCCCTTCGCCCACCGGTGCTGCTGCGACTTGAACGCGGCGATGTCGGGCGGCACTTCGGCTGGCGCGACGACCATCGGCGCGTAGACGAACTTCCAGCCCGCGAGCTGCGCGCGGTAGGAGAGGTCGAGGTCTTCGGTGAGCGTGTCGTGCTCCCACCCACCGGCGGCGTCGATCGCGGCGCGGCGCCAGATACCGGCGGTGCCGTTGAAATTGAAGAAGAGGCCCGAGTCGTGGCGCACCTTGTGTTCGATCACGAAGTGACCGTCGAGCAGCGTCGACTCGGCGCGCGTGAGCAGGTTGTCCTCGCGGTTCGCGTGCCCCCACCGCGCCTGAACCATGCCGACCTTCGGATCGGAGAAGGACGGCATCAAGCGCCGGAGGAAGTCCGGGTCGGGCACGAAGTCCGCGTCGAAGATGCAGACGAACTCGCCGCGCGCCGTCGCGAGCCCGTGGTCGAGCGCGCCGGCCTTGAACCCGCGGCGGTCGCTGCGCCGGATGACGCACGCGTCGAGCCCGCGCTCCACGAGCCGCCGAACTTCCGCGTCCACGATCGACGTCGTCTCGTCGTTCGAGTCGTCGAGCACCTGGATCTCCAGCCGATCGGCCGGCCACTCGAGCTCTCCCGCGGCCTGGATCAGGCGCGCGGCGACCGTGCGCTCGTTGAACACGGGGAGCTGGACCGTGACCTTTGGCACGTGCGCGGCGAGCGGCGCGGCTTCGCTTTCCTCCTCCCAACGGAAACGAGCGAGCATCGCCACGCGGTGCACGCCATAGAGGGCGAGCAGGCCGAGTGTCGCGGCGTAGGCAGGGAAGACGATCGTTTCGAGTTCCACGAAGCGCAGGTTCGAACGCAGCTTGCGTCCGCAATCTCGGGGGACGGTCGGTGCCGGCTCCTGGGGCGGAGCGAGGTTCGCGACCGATTGGGGCGAACAGAATAGCGGTCCGCTCCCCGCCTGTCAGGGATTCGTTCCCCGGGGCCGGGGTCGCGGGGCGGGCCCCGTGCTCGCCCTCCCCCCGGTACGACCCGCTTCCGTGCCCTAGCGGGGCGGCGGAACGAGGGCGCTCCCCCACCTCCGTCTCGGCGGGGGCTGGAACGGCGCCGGGCGAGGACGCGGCGCCGAGGCCCGGGTCGTGTGAAGGAGTTTGCTTTACGTTCTCAGAAGAGACGCTGCTGCCCCTCGATGCGCGTGATCGGCCGAAGGTGCGGGAATGCCTCGACGAGCTCGAGCGGGGCCACCTGCGGCCGGCCGTCGAGCAGGAAGAGGATCTCGATCGCGTTCGAGACTGCTTTTCCCGAGAAGTGGTTGTTCGTGATCACCGCCGTCTCGTCGTGCTGACTCGCGATCCGTCGGGCGCGATGGACGATCGGTTCGAGCTCGCTCTTCGAATAGAGGTAGTCGTACTTGTCGTCGCGCTCCGCTTCGTGGCGGAACCAGCTCGCGGAGTTGCGGCCGTGCAGACGCAGATATCCGATCGGCCCAGTCGGCTCGTGCCACGCAGGCGGGTGATTCCACGCCGGTGGGAGGTCGATGTGCGCGAGCGAGCACGACAATCCCCGCAGCATCGCGAGCGCCGGCGGCGTGAACCACGACTGGTGTCGCAGCTCGACGATGATCGGCAGGTCGGAGAAGAGGCCGTGCAGGCGTCCCAGCCGGCGCACTTCGCTCTTCCCGTGCAGGAACGTCACGGGGAACTGGACGAGCAGGCCGCCGAACTTACGTGCGCGCACGATGGGGTCGATCCCGTCGCGAAACGCCTTCGCTCGATCGATCCACGTCGCATCGAGCTCCTCGGGCAGGTGCGTGAAGTCGCGCAGCAGCTTCACGTAGAAGCGAAAGCCCGGGCGTTCGGCGACGAGCTGCACCCAACGCTCCGCGTGCTCACGACGCGGCAGCGCGTAGAAGCTGCTGTTGACCTCGATGCAGTCGAAGAAGCGCGCGAGGTGCGCGAGCGGATGGAAGCCGTGCGGCTTGCTCGATGGATAGACGCGCCCCTCCCAGTCCGGATAGGACCAACCCGCGGGCCCGACGTGGATCGGGCGCGCAGTCGGAGCGGGAGTGGCCGTCACCATGGCTTGCTCGACTCGGCATCCTACTCGCACCGAGTCGGCACGGAGCACCGCGGGTCGCACACGCCTGCTCCCCGGGCTTCGCATCGCACGGCACGCGCACGGGCTCGCCTGGCTTCGCGTCGCGCGACACACGCGCCGGCTCGCCATGCATCTCGCGCTGCGCGCGCGCCGGCTCGCCGTGCATCTCGCGCGGCACGCGCGCCGGCTCGTCATGCATCTCGCGCTGCGCGCGCCGGGCCTTGCCGATGTCGACCCGTCCCCGTGCGCCATCGTCCGGCCGCGGGACTCGGCGTTCACCAGTCGATCGGCACGCCCAGGTGCTCGAAGCCGCGCTGCTCCGCCGCGATCAAATGGTCGTGGATCGCGCGCGTCGCACGCTCCAGGTCCTCGGGCTTCGCGTCGCGCGGCACGCGCACGGGCTCGCCGTAGACCATCGCGATGCGCGCGCCGGGCTTCGGGAGCGTGAAGCGATCCCAGCTCTTCAAGCGCCACGCGCGGTCGACACCGAACCCGACGGGGACGACGGGATAGCCCGTCGCGCGCGCCATCCACGCGAGGCCTGGGTTCATCGCATGCCGCGGTCCTCGCGGCCCATCCGGCGTGATGACGAGCACGGAGCCGCGCTCGAGGACGTTCAACATCTCGCGCAGCGCGCGCGCTCCCCCACGACTCGACGATCCACGGATCACCGCGTAGCGGAAGCCCTCGAGCAGGCGTTGCGAGATGTCTCCGTCCGCGCTCGGTGAGACGAGGACGTGCCAGTCGCGCTTCCCGTGGTGCGGAAGGCCGAGCACCATACGGCCGTGCCACAGCGCCATGAAGTGGCCCGGGCTGCTGCCGAGCGCGCGCTGGAGATGCTCTTCCCCCAGCACCTGCAGCTTCCACGTGCGCGCGAGTCGACCGAGCACGAACGGGCCGCACAAACGAACGAGCACGAGCCCAATGCGTCGGCGCAGGCGCTTCCACGGCCTTCGCCACGACGCGGAACGACGCTTCGGCGCGGCGGGCTCCTTCCGCGGTTCGTCCTCGTCCTGCCGCGCGATCGGCAGCTCCTCTCGTCGCGTGCTCATGCTCGGCGCGCCTGGATCCGCGCGCTCACGGCGCGAGCACGTCGTCGCCCGCTCCGTCCTGATCGACTCCATCGGGTCCGATCGACCAGAGCTTGTACTTGGGTCCTTGGGCGTCGGGCGCATAGCGAAGCTCGCGCGACCAGGCGTCCTTCGGAACGGACTGCGGATCGAGGAAGCCCTTCGGGAAGTTCTCCGTGCCGACGAGCAGGTCGGCGAGCTTCTCCGGCGCGCGTCCGCTCTGCGAGCGGTAGACCGCGATGCCCGTCTTCACGGCGCGCAACGCAGCGAGCGTCTTCTCGCGCGCTTCGTCCTTCACGGGTACCGACCCGATGGGTTTGCCGTTCGCAGGTGCCTTCGCGCCCGCGGCCGTGTCGGGCGTCGCCTTGCCAATCGACTCGTGCTGGCCGCGACCACCGCCCGACGCTCGCTGACCGAGAGCTCCCCCACCGAGGAGACCCGCTGCATCGCCGCCTTGCGTGCGCGAGATCCCAGCGATCACGGCCGCGATCGTCACGGGCGTTTCGAGACCGAACGAAGACTCGGAGTACGTGTAGAGGCCGTGCTCATGCCGCTTCGTCCACGAGAACGACGGTTGGAAGAAGCGGGTGAATGAGCTCGACGACGGCAGCGTCGCGGGATCGAACGGTAGAGCTTCGCCCTGGGCCAGCATCGGCGCGAACCCGCGCGCCACGTCGTAGAGCTTTCCGAAGAGCCCCGCCCAGTCCAGCGAGGAGGCTTCGACTGCGTCCGCCGGGATTCGCCCGGGTGCAGCGAGGAAATGGAGCTCGGGCTCGTCCTTCGCGGCGCGCTGCTTCTCGAAACGCTGGATCTCGGAGCGCGCGTGCGTCGGCGAGAGCGTGATCAGCACGCGATCGTCGAGCACCACGACGCACGGCTTCGACCCGTCCGTGTCGAGCATCGCGAGAAGCGGATTGTCCGTGGGGGTCGCTGTCGGGGTGCCGGTGTCCGCCGGCGGTGTGAAGACCGTGATCGGGATCTTGTGGTACGGACGTTCTTCGATCGTGAGCTTGGGCTGCGCCTCCTGGACGAGCTTCGTCAGGTCGGCAAAGGCCTGAGTGAACGCCGCCTTGTCGCGCAACTCGAACGTGACGAGGATGCGCGGCATCAGCGATCCGTTGCCGCCCACGGGCAAGCTCGTGATCGGCAACATCGAGAACGCGGCGTTCGGACCGAGCGCACGCCCGAAGGCGGCGGACATGCGTCTGTCGCGCTCTTCCGACGGTTTGCGCTCGACATTGCTGCCAAGGAGCAACATCGCGAGCACCCCCCCGACGTTCTCCGGAGCGATCGGGGTCACCCAAGCTCCGACGGCCTCCTTCGGGACGTAGCGCGTGCTCGCCGGGGGCACCGGCCCCTTCCCCTGCATCGCCTCGAGCGGCGTCGAAGCCGCGAGACGCACGTACGAGCTCTCCGTGACGAAGCGCTCGCCGCGCAGCTCGATGCGCCACAGACCGCGCGCTCCTGCGAACGGCAGCAGCGCGGTGATCAACGTGCTCCCGAGCCCGGACGCGCCGAGTGCGTCCGCGAACGGGACCGTCTGCAGATCGGAGTGCAGGCGCAGCACCGTCGTGCCCGAGGACGGCGTGAACGTGCTCTCGCGCGCGAAGAGCTTCTCGCGTGTCGGTAGGGACGGCGCTCGACCGGCCAAGCGTGCACTCACCATCTCCGGGGTTTCCGTGCCCGCCCCCAGGATCCAACGCTGACCGTCCCGAACGCTCCACGCTTCGAGTTCGAGGAAAAACGCGCTGAGATGGTGTCGTTCGAGCGCGAGCTTGTTCCCGCCGAGCTCGAGCGACTCGGCTTCGTTCGAGGTCCGAGGCGCGGGATCGGTGAGCCACTTGGCTTCGCGCAACGCCGCGGTCATGTGCTCCGCGCTCGCTTCGCTGCCGAACTCGCACACGAGGACGAGCCCCGCCCGAGCGTTCAGGTCACGGGTGTCTCCATCGGCGGGATCGAGGCCGGACCACGACATCGCCACGCGACCGAGATCGCCGACCGAGTAGAGCGCCCCGGACTCCGCCTCGATCGCGAGCCGCGGCGCCGCAGCACGCACGAGCGCTCCGAGGTCGTATCCGAGCTGCTGCGTGAGCGCCCCGAGCTTCTGGACGTCCGGGTCATCCACGAAGCGCGCCGCCGGTGCGGAGCGCAGTTGCACGACGAGCTTCTCGACGTCCGGAACCTCGAGATAGACGTCGGCTTCGGGTGGATGGAACGCCGTGAGTTCCGCCCCGCCCGCGCAGAAGAGGAGTAGGGCTGCCGTGATCATCGATGGAGCGCTCAGATCCCGGCGAACTTGCGCAGATCCGTCTCGTGCTTCATGACGTCCTCCGCCAAGGCCTGGATCGCCGCCGAGATCTCCTTCTTGTCCTTGTCGCTCTTGAGCGCGTCTTGGAGCGCCTTGTATTTCTCGGTCACGCTCGCGCACTTGCCATCGACGATGAAGGCCATCACGAGGCCCATCTCGTTCATCAACTTCGCGGCGTCCCCACCTTCGATCGTCAACTTGGCGTCGAGGAGCTGCTTGAGCGGGCGCAGGCCGCCCTTGTTCACGATGTTCGACACCGACCAGTCGCGCGCCCAGTGGCTGTTGCCGCCCTGGCCCACGAAGATGTCGATGAAGTAGCGCTCCGCGTAGGTCGCGGCGCCGGTTCGGAACCACTCCGGCAGACGCTTCTCCTTGTTGAAGTCGTCGAGGAAGGAGCGCTCGATGTTGCGCTTCTTCTTGATCACCTCGCGTACCACGTCGATCGTCTTGATGCTTGGATCGATGGCGTCCGCGAACGCAAGTCCCAGGGCGCTGCGCACGGCGTGCACACCCCACTTGTTGCCCGCCTCGGTCGACGCATCCCAGTAGGCGATGCCGGGCAGGAGGAACTGGCCCTCCATGTCCAGCGCGACCTCCGAGAAGAACGCGTAGTGCGCGCTCGCCAAGCCCCGCGTGTCGACGGCGGGAATCCCGGCCTCTTCGTCTCCGCCCGCGTAGGTGTTGTACTGCCGGTCGTCGCGCAGAACGATCACGACCACGGGCTTCGTCGGCTGGACCTGGAAGATCTTCGAGAGATCTTCCCACGCCGCGTCGAGCTGCTTCTTCACCTTCTCCATCGCGACGGCTCGATCGCAGGTGGTGTACAGGTGGTACCGCTCGGTCGGGATGCGCCACCACTGGAAGAGCTCGCTGTGGAACTTGTTCGCCTCTTCGAGCGACAACCACTTGTCGCCGCACTTCCACAGGCCCTTGTCGAGGTTCTCCTTCTCTTGCGGAGAGACCCAGTCGAGATCCTGCCGGACCCAGCCGTCCTTCTTCTTCTTGTACTCCTCGCCGTCGACCCAGTTGCCCGAGTCGTCCCGGACCATCCCCTTCTCGAGGAACGGAACGTCCGCAGGGGGAACGCGTTGGCCCTTGTAGTCGACGAGGCCATCCGACGCCGCGGGCTTGCCCGCTTGCTCCTTCTTGTACTCGTCGACCTTCTTCTGTGACGGGAACCACTTCCCGTCGTACTTCACGTAACCGAGGGCCGTGTTGGCGTCTTCGTGGTTGGGGTCGAGCTTGATGATCTGACGGAGGACGGAACGTCCCTTCTCGTCCTTCTTCTGCTCCTTGCACCACTTGTAGACGTCCCAGAGCTTGTCGACGTCGTTGCCCGCCTCCTTCCGGCGCTTCTCGAACTCGGCGTCCTGCTGGGCCTGGGGTGCAAGGACCGCGGTTTCATGAGTGCTGGGAGCGCTTTCACCCGCGGAAGGCAGACTCAGCGTTAGGGCGAAGAAGAATGCGTGCAGCATGGTTCTGGTTGTGGCCCCGGGAGGCCGGTAAGGAAGGAAGGCGTCAGCCCGCGCATCCTACTTCGCGGTTGTCGGGAGTACCCCTGCGCGCGTCCTCCGCATGCTCCGGCTTGTGGAGCCCTGGACAGCCTGGGTAGGATGGCGCTCAGTCAAGAGTCTGCTTCGACACACTGCGTGCCGCTGTGCACCCCGACGCCGCCCCCATGCCGGGGAGAGGCTCAGGTCAACACCGCCCGCAGCCGCCGCAAGATCCTCGTCACGGAAATCCGCCCCAGGTGCACGTTGAGACGCACTTGGCGTCGACATAAGGCCCCATTACATGGCACAACACAAGGCACCGACCGCTGTCACGATCGCCGCGACCTCCGAGAAGTCCGGCCTCGCGTTGTTCGTTGAGAAGTACTGGAAGTTCGGTGCCGTTTTCAGCCTAGCGATCACGGCCATCGTGCTCTTCCGGGTCTCTCAGGCGGAGAGCGAGCGCGAGATCCTGATCAAGGGTTGGGATTCGCTGATGGCGGTCGCTACCCGGGACTCGATGGGAGCCCTCACCGGATCCCCTGAGGAACTCCGGACCATCGCAGAACGGGACAGCCAGACCCAAGCCGCGCCCTGGGCGCTTTTCATCGCTGCAAAGAGTGCCCTGGAAAAGCACGACTTCGAAGCTGCAAAGACCAACCTGGAGCGGCTCCGCACCTCTTATCCCGAGCACCCGCTGCTCAAGCAGACGTTTGCCCTAGGTGCATCCGGCGCCCAACTGAGCGCCGCAGACGTGCTCGGAACGCGCATCGAATCCCTGCGGTCCTGGACCTCCGTGCATGAAGGCCTGTTTCAGAACCCGGCCCCGCCCGCAGACGCCCCCCGCGTTCGCTTGAACACGGACAAGGGAACGATCGTCGTGCAGCTCTACACAGACCAGGCTCCCAAGCACGCGGAGAACTTCCTGAAGCTCGCCAAGGAGGGCTTTTACGCCGGGACCAAGTTCCACGCTGTTCGGAAAGGCAGCTGGATTCAGGGTGGGGACCCGAACACCAAGGAAGCCGACGTCACAAAGTGGGGGCTGGGAGCCACGGAGACGGGCATCGAGCTCGAGCAGAACAGCCTCCACCACTTTGCGGGTACCCTGTCGATGTGGAAGAAGCCCGGAGACGCGCAGAGCTCGGGATGTCAGTTCGTGATCACCACCGCCGCCGCCCACTCGCTGGATGGCCAGAACGTCGTGTTCGGCAAGGTGATCGAGGGTCTCGATGTGCTCTCCAAGGTCGAAGAAGCCAAGCTCGTCGAGAACACGGAACGCCCTGAGGACCCCACGGTGCTCCAGTCCGTCGAGGCTCAGTAGCCCGAGCCCTGAAACACAGCCGGGGGGTGATGTTCCACGTGGAACATCACCCCCCGGCTGCATGGTGGGCCGACCCCGATCGCTACCGCAGTTCGTCCTTCGGAGCGAGCAGGTTGGAAAGCCGCTCCAAGTCTTCCCGACCAAAGAAGCTGATCGAGATCTCCCCGCGGAAGCCGGGTCCATTCTTGACAGCCACCCGGGTCCCGAGTCGGGTGCGGAGCCGGTCCTCCAGCGTCTGAATCCAGGCGGCCTGAGGCACGAGCTCCTGGGTCGGCGCTGCCTGTGCGACTGACGGCTTCGCCTGGACTCGGACGAGTTGCTCTACCTGGCGAACGGACAGGTCATCGCGGACAATCCGCCCCATCCAGGCTTCCTGCTGCTTTCCAGCAGGCAAGGAAAGCAAGGCTCGCGCGTGTCCCATGCTGATCAGGCCCTTTGCAACCCCCTCTTGCACGCTGCTGGGGAGTTCCAACAGGCGCAGGTGATTGGCAACAGTCGACCGCTTGAGCCCCACTCTGTCGGCCACCGCCTCCTGAGTCATGCTGAGTTCGTCCTGCATCCGTCGATAGCCAAGTGCCCGCTCGATCGCATCCAAGTCCTGGCGCTGGACGTTCTCGACCAGAGCGAGTTCGAGCAGCTCCTGATCCGAAACGTTCGAGCGAACGATCGCCGGGATGGTTGGCCTACCGGCGAGTTTGGAAGCACGGAGTCGTCGCTCGCCCGAAATCAACTCGAACCCGGTAGGGGTGGCACGCACCACGATGGGCTGGAGTAGGCCGTGGAGTTGGATGCTCTGCGCCAACTCCTGGAGCGCCGTGGGATCAAAGTGGCGCCGGGGCTGGAAGGGGTTGGGACGAATCTGGTCAACGGCCAACTCGGAGGTGGGCTTTTGGGGTTCACCTTGCGCCGTTGTGCCCAACAACGAACCAAGTCCTCGGCCGAGTCGTTTTTCCATCTGCTGTGTTCTCCCTGCGGGTCGTTGGACTGAGGCTAGGTACCACCGGCCTACTGTCAAGGACCGAGACCCGCCAGGCCTGGAACCCTTCAGGCAGAAGGGGTATGCAGACGGCATGACAAGCGTGTCGCTAGCCGTCGCGACCCTTCGCTGGCTCGCAGCGCAGTCGGTCGCGTGGGTCTGCCTAGCGGCCTGGCTGGTGGCCGGACTCCTGGAGAGGGGGCTGGCCACGGTCTCCATAGCCGATCTAACTCCATATGCAAAAGCATCGAGCTACAACGGCGCTTTTCGAGCCGCGCTGCTGGGAATCGGCCTGGGACTGTACGCTTGGCAGGGCTTGCGTCCGCTGTGGACGCGCCGTGTCACGGAGGTGGATGCGCATCGCTGCTGGGTCGTGCTCGTGACCCCAGCCGTGCTTCTGCTGGTGCTCTCGGGGGAAGGCCTCGAGATTCCGGGCGCACTGGGAGCGCGGGAGTCGCTGTCCTTGTGCCTGTTGCTAGTCCTAGGTTGCAGCGCAGCTCGCCTGCCGGCTTCCAATGGCGTGCGACAGGTGGCCTGGGCTGCCACGGCAGCCGCCCTCCTCTGGCTGATGCCGACGTGGTTCTCCTCCACGCCACCCACTGTGGTGCATCCACTTCACACCCCGATCCTGCCGATCGTAGGCCTCATGCTCGCCTTGTGGCTCAGTGCTCACCACCGTGGGCTCGACCGATGAAGTACGGGATCCTCGGCGACATCCACGCGAACCTCTCGGCGCTGCGAGCCGTGCTGGGCCACTTCGAGCGCGAGGGCGTCGAGCAGGTCCTGAGCGTCGGCGACATCGTTGGCTACGGCGCGGCCCCGCGCGAGTGCATCGAGCTCGTTCGCTCCGTCAACGCGATCGTCGTCAAAGGCAATCACGACGCTGCGTGCGTCGGTGAGCTGGACCTTCGGTACTTCAACAACTACGCGCGCGAAGCGATGCGTTGGACGCAGAGCATCGTGACGGAGGAACAGTGCCAGTGGCTCGCGTCGCGCCCGTTCACCATCGACCTCGAGCACTGCAGCGTGGGCCACGGAACCTACCGACGCCCCGAGCTGTTCGACTACGTGCAGAGCACCACCGATGCGGATCCGTCGCTCGACGTGCTTCCGACGCCGGTGTGTTTCGTCGGCCACACGCATGTGCCAGTCACGTGCTTGCGGCTGCGCGATGATCCGCTTCGAACGGCCTACACGACGGACACGGAGATCGACCTGACCGAAAGCCTGAAGGCGCTCGTCAACGTCGGCAGCGTCGGTCAGCCGCGTGACGAAGATCCCCGCGCGGCCTACGCGATCTTCGACTCCGAGCGCGAGCGGGCCTGGATTCGCCGCGTGGAGTACGACATCGAGCGCGAAGCACAGCGCATCCGCGCTGCAGGACTTCCATCCGTGCTCGCTGATCGCTTGTTCCTCGGCGTCTGAACGCGCTCAGTTGCTCGAGCGCAAGTAGGACAGCGCCTCCGGCAGCTCCGCGCCCTCTTCACCGAGCCCGCTTTCGAACAAGATGCGGATGTCACGCAGCGGGTTGATGTCCCCGCGAAACACGAACCTGCGCGCATCGGGATGGGAACCGATGCCGATCATCAGGTCCAGGATCGAGCCCGCGTTGCACTTGCGTCCTTCCACGAGCATCTCGACTGGAGTGGCGTACCGATTGACGATGCCGACGATCAGAGCGCAGGGCCGCGCGTGCAGATAGAGATCGTCGCCCAACTCGACTTCGAGCTCCTGCACATCCGTGTACGCGGGCAGGAGATCCTCGGCGAGCGGACGCCCGCGGCGCATGAATACGGACGCCCACAGGAGGAGCTGATTGAGCGTGATCTCGCGCACTTCCACGCGATGGACCAGCGCTTCCATCCGACGTTCGCAGTCCTCGTTGCGCATCCCGCTCTCGTGACGCTCGACGAAGTGGGTGAGGTGCGTCACGGCCTCGAGGAGGTGCAACGCGGCCGAGGCGTTGCCGCGCAGCATCGCAAGACGCGCGTCGTTCGCCTCAAGCCCGGTTCCCTTGACCCACGTGTCGTACGCGGACTGAAGGTTGTGCACGGTGGCTTCGAAGACTCGCGCTCGCTCCTCGGTGCAGAAGCGCTGGAGCCATGTCTCGCGCTCGTCGGGGTCCTCGATTCTGCGAGCGCCGAGTTCGTCGAACAGGCTGCTCGCCTGAAGGAAGCGCGAGGCCACCTCCGCCACCTTCTGCTCGTCGCTCTCGAGATCGAGCTGCCCCATGTTGCGCGGGAGCATGCTCCTGGGCCCGAGCGCCGACGCCGGTTGCACGTCCCCCGCACCCCCCGCGACGACGATCCCTTGGGCGCCTTCCTCGCGCAGCGTGGCCTCGAGCAGCCGAAAGAGCGCCTGCTCGAGGAACGTCCGAGAACGCCTCACGGCGATCAGCGCCTGACCCAGTTCGGCGGGGAAGAGGTTCGTCGGATAGCCCTCGAAGCAACGCTCGAGGTGGGCCAGGCTGAAACCGGCCAGGGCGAGCCCTCTCAGGGAGGCGACGAGCTCCCGCAGAAAGTTGAAGGTGCGGTTGTGGCGGGCACCGTGGTCGTCCAGCAGCGCCTCGAGCGCGTCGGCCTCGCTGATGAGCTGGAAGAACTGCTGCCGAGACCACGCTTCCTTCCGGGCGAGGAGCAGCTGGCCGAGGCGGTGGAACGACGCCGCCTGAGCACTGACGAGGGCCGCAAAGGCCTTCTCGGACATCACCTCTTCCAGGGGCTGCTCGCTCATGCCGGACCGGCCCGGGGCCGGGAAGAGGAGCATCCTACCCGCAACCGCTCCAGGTCGGATCGGGGCAGGGACTTCGCAATTGCAACACCCTGAATTGAGGCTCAAGAACCGGCTCCTGGAGGGTCGATCC
Organism: Planctomycetota bacterium; assembly: GCA_016714045.1. Taxonomy (GTDB): domain Bacteria; phylum Planctomycetota; class UBA1135; order UBA1135; genus JADJNY01. Next base: position 675,970 of record JADJNY010000015.1, read on the forward strand.
GTGGCCAGGAGCGAGCGCCTCCCGCCCGCCTCTCGGCCCGCGCCCGTACCCACGGGCCTGTTGCCCCCAACGCCGACCCCCAACGGAGACGTGCCATTTCCGCCGAACGCTGCCTCGAGACGTACCTCCAAGAGATCAACGAGGTACCGCTGCTCTCTCCCGAGGAGGAGGTGGCCCTGGGCCGCCGCATCCAGTCGGGAGACCTCGCCGCCCGCGAGCACATGATCCGGGCCAACCTGCGCCTCGTCGTCTCGGTCGCGAAGATGTACACGGACCGCGGGCTGTCGCTCCAGGACCTGATCGCGGAGGGCAACATCGGCCTGATGAAGGCCGCCGAGAAGTTCGACCCCGCCGCCGGCTGTCGCTTCTCCACGTACGGCACCTGGTGGATCAAACAGTCGATCCGCCGCGCGCTCACGAACACCGTGAAGCCCGTGCGCGTGCCGAGCTACATGTCGGAGCTCATTTCGCGCTGGCGCGTCGTCAGCCAGGAGCTCGCGTACCTGCTCGGTCGCGCGCCCACCGTCGAGGAAGTGGCCGAAGAGCTCGGGATCCCCGAGGAGAACTGGCCGCTCCTGAAGCGCACGATCACCGTGTCGGGCATGGGCCCGCAGGTCTCGCTCGATCTCCTGACGCAAGGTCAGGACACCGTCGAGGACGCGGGCACGCAGTCGCCCGACGAGCAGTTGCTGAACGCGGACCTCATCGCCAAGCTGGGCGAGCTGCTCGACGTGATCGACGAGCGCGAAGCGACGATCCTGCGCTTGCGCTACGGCCTCGGCACTTCCGACGGCGCGTCGATGACGCTGAAGGAGATCGGCAAGGTCGTCGGTCTCACGCGCGAACGCGTGCGCCAGATCGAGCAGGAAGCGCTGAAGAAGCTGTACGGTGTGATGAGCGATGAGTGAACCGGCCACGCCCTGGACGCGAGCGGATCCGACGCTCGCGCGGGGTGTGCCGGACGAGACGCCCCGCCGCGAGCGCGCGGCCGCGGGCACGCCGCTCTACGTGCACCTGCCGTTCTGCGCGGCGAAGTGTCACTACTGTGACTTCTTCTCCGTGCCCGCGGAGGGCCATGACCGCGCCGCGATGATCGCGGCGATCCTGCGCGAGGCCGAGCTCTTCGCGCCGCGCGCACCGCGCACCGTGTTCTTCGGCGGAGGAACGCCGTCGCTGCTCTCCATCGCGGAGCTGACGATGCTGCTCGACGGCCTCGATCGAATCACGGGCTTCCGCGGCGCCGCGCTCGAGGTCACCGCCGAGTGCAACCCAGAGAGCTTGGACCGCGACAAGGCGCGCGCGTTCCTCGATCTCGGCGTGCGGCGCCTCTCGATCGGCTTCCAGAGCCTGCACGACGACGTGTTGAAGCTCTTCGGGCGCGTCCACGGCGTCGACGACAGCTTCCGCGCGTTCGAAGCGGCGCGCGCCGCCGGCGTGCAGGAGCTCAACGTCGACCTGATCTACGCTGTGCCCGGCCAGACGGCGGAAGCGTGGAGCACCGACCTCACACGCGTGCTGCGCCTCGGCTCCGAGCACCTCTCCGCCTACAACCTCACCTTCGAGGAGGACACGGTCTTCCGCCGCTGGTTGGAGCAGGGCCGATTGGCGAAGTCGCCGGAGGACGTCGAGCTCGACCTGTTCGAGCTGACGCGCGAACTCACGCGCGCGCACGGCCTCGAGGCCTACGAGATCTCGAACTTCGCGCGCGCGGGTCATGCGTGCGAGCACAACCTCAACTACTGGCGCAACGGCGAGTACCTCGGCATCGGCCCGTCGGCGGTCAGCAAGCAGGGGACGAGGCGCCTTGGCAACGTGAAGGCGATCGGCGCCTACGCGCGGCGCATCCAGGAGACCGGCAACGCGCTGCACTGGGAAGAAGACCCGCCCGCGAGCACGCGGCTCGCGGAGAGCTGGTGGCTCGGACTCCGGCTCGCCGAAGGAGTGTCCGCTCGCGAAGCCGCGGAACGCGCGCGCTTCGAAGGCGACGATTCCGCCGCGCGAAAGCTCGCCGGGGAACTCGAGGAGCAGGGTCTGCTCGAACGCCAGGAGGATCGTCTGCGCTTGAGCGCGCGCGGACTCCCGCTCGGCGACTGGGTCGCGAAGCGCTTCCTCGACACGCTCAGCTGAACGCCTTCACCGCGACGAGCGAACAACCGTCCTGCGGCACCCGTCCTTCCGAACATCCCCGCGGGGCGCGCACATGTTCACCGTGCCCCGCGCTCGATGCTGAGAGCCAATAGAACCCCGCACAAGCACGGGCCGGTCCTCCGGCCCGTGCTTGTGCGGGGTCCGGAATGCGGAGCAGCCGATGTGTTCCGTTGCGTCTCTTCCCCCTGCATCGTCTCAGCTGGCAATTGCGTCCCGACCGACACCACACCCAACCCACACCGAATCTCCGTCGTCGCCGGCACGCAACACACACCCTCGCACTCTCCGCAACCGAACGTGACGCCAAGGCAACGCCACGCGTCCGATGCCAGAGCATCCCGCGCGCGCAGGTTCGCGACCGGCGCTGTCCCAGGTGCGGAAGCTCCCGCGGATCGGGTATCCTCGCGCGCCGTTTTTCTCGCCGCACGAAGCGCAGGAGCCCCGCATGCAGTACGCCGATCGCCTCGAGAACGCCCTGAGCCGCGTCCAGAACCCGTGCCTCGTCGGGCTCGACCCGCACCCGGACTCGCTGCCCGAGGAGTTCGCGGCCGCGCGCGCGGAGGGCGCGACGCGTTCCGAACGCGCGCGCGCGATGGGGGACTTCTGCTGCGAGATCGTCGACCTCGCGGCGGGCAAGGTCGCCGCCGTGAAGCCGCAGTCCGCGTTCTTCGAGCTCTACGGCGCGGACGGCGCACGGGAATGGGAGCGCGTCGTCGCGCGCGCGAAGCAAGCAGGCCTGATCGTGATCGGCGACGTGAAGCGCGGCGACATCGACAGCACGGCGAAGGCCTACGCGCGCTCCTACCTCGAAGGCCTCGACGCGCGCGACCGTGCGCACACGTGCGACGCGATCACGATCAACCCCTACCTGGGTGGGGATTCGATCCAGCCCTTCCTCGAGAGCTGCGCGAAGGCCGAAGCGGGCGTGTACATCCTCGTGCGCACGTCGAACAAGGACAGCAAGCTGTTCCAAGAGCACGGGACGCCGCTCCTCTACCAGCGCGTCGCCGACATGGTCGCGCAGTGGGGGAGCGGGCTTGTCGGCACGTGCGGTCTCTCGAGCGTCGGCGCCGTGGTCGGCGCGACACACCCGCGCGAGCTCACGGAGCTCCGCGCGCGCATGCCGCAGACGCCGCTCCTGCTGCCCGGCTACGGCGCGCAGGGAGCGGGCGCCTCGGACATCGTCGGCGGGTTCCTGCCCGGTGGCCGCGGCGCGCTCGTCAACTCGTCGCGCGGGATCCTCTTCGCGTACAAGCAACCGCAGTACGCCGGCCAGCACTGGAAGGACGCCGCGCGCGCCGCGCTCTCGGCGATGACGACGGAGATCCGCGCTGCCTTGAAGCTCAGCTGAGCGCCCGAGGAGGAGCGCGCGACCGCGCTCGCTCCCGCGCCAGACGCAGGCCGACGACGCTCAGCGCTCCGCTCGACACGCGCGTTCCGCCTGGACTCGGCGTCGACGCTCACCCGAGGCCGCGCACGACGAACCGTCGAGCCCCTCTGCTACCGTCACCACGCCTCGCGAACGTTCCACCGACGTCATCGAACCTCCAACGAGCTCCGGACGACCATGCTGCGCCTCGAACACCTTCCGGCCGACGTGCTCGAGCTGTCGCCGATCGCACGCGCGGCCCTCGCGGGCCGGCTCGCTCGTCCCGGCCTCGTGCTCCCGCGTCGGTCCGAGGACATCGAGCCACCGCCTGCGCATCTCGACGCCGCCGAGCGCGAGGAGCTCGCCCTCGCACTCGAGCGCGGCCTCGCACGGCTCGCACCGCACGTCGCAGTGCTCGACGCCGTCCGCACGCTCCGCGAGCCGCGCGCCGTCGCGCTCGTGACGGGCCAGCAACCGGGGCTATGCGGGTCGCCGCTCTACTCGCTCTACAAGGCGCTGCACGCGATCCGGCTCGCACGCCGTCTGACCGAGGCATGGGAGCGGCCGGTCGTGCCGCTCTTCTGGAACCACGCGGACGACCACGACGTCGCGGAGGTGCACCACCTCCACGTGCTCAACAAGAACCTCGACCTGCAGAAGGTCGGACTCGCGGGCATGTCGTCGGGCCGACAAATGGTCTCGCGCATCGTGCTCGACGAAGAACGTCAGCGCCTCGGCGCGATCCGCGCGCTGCTCTCCGACCTCGTGCGCGACACGCCGCACGGCGCGCGCATGCTGGATGCGCTCGTCCCGCGCCACGGCGAGAGCCTCGCGCGCGCGTTCACGCGCAGCTTCACCGAACTCCTCGGGCCGCTCGGTCTCGTCGTGCTCGAACCAGACTGGATCCGCACGTCGATGACGCGCGCGCTCGGCTCGATCCTCGAGCGCGATCCGTTGGAACACCTGCGCGCGGGCTCCGCGGCCCTGCGCGCGCGCGGCTTCGAGCCCGCGATCGACCCCGAGCAGGCGGCGCTGCTCTTCGCGATCGACGCGCGCGGCCGCCGCGCCCTGCGTCCGGGCGGAGAAGGTTGGAAGTACGACGACGAGGACGGCTCGCGTACGACGACGGAGCTGCTCGCCGAGTTCGTGCAGGACCCGAACGCGTGGTCTCCCGGCGCGCTCCTGCGGCCGCTCGTGCAGGACCTCTGCCTCCCCGTCGCGGCCTACGTCGGCGGAGCGGGCGAGCTCGCGTATCACGCCCAGCTCGCGGAGCTCCGGCTCGCCGCCGGTGTGCCCGCGACGCCGTTCGTGCAGCGCGTCTCGATCACGCTCACCGACCCGGAAGCGCGCCTCGCGCTCGGGAAGGTCGACGCGACCGTCGCCGCCGTGCTGCGCGCGCGCGGCGAGTTCGCGCTCGCGGAGAGCCAGGAACCTCCGCCGGCCGTGCTCGCGAGGCTGCGCGAGCTCGGCGAGCGCTCCGCGAAGGAGCTCGGCGCGCTGCGCGAGGAGCTGGGCCTGCTCGATCCGTCACTGCCCGTGCTCGCGCGTCGCACGATGGACCAAGTGAAGGGGTCGATCGAGACGCTCGCCGAGAAAGCGGAACGCGTCCACCAGAACCGCAGCGGCAAGGGCAAACGCCACGAGCGTCGCCTGAACAACGCGCTCTTCCCGCGCGGCGAACCGCAGGAGCGCGTGCTCGGCCCGCTCGTGCCGCTCGCCCGTTTCGGCGACGCGTGGCTCGCCGAGCTCGCGAGCCAGATCGACCCGATCCCCACCGAGCACGTCGTCGTGCACCTCGGCGACGACCTGCCGACCGAATGAGCCGCCCCAGCCGGCCCGCGCCACGCCGCACACCGTTGCCGTAGGATCGAATCCATGACCGAGAAGCTCGACGTCCTCGCCATCGCGGCCCACCCCGACGACGCGGAGATCTGCGTCGGCGGCACGCTGCTCCGCCTCGCGCGCGCGGGAAAGCGCTGCGGCATCGTCGACGTGACGCGCGGCGAGATGGGCACGCGCGGCACGCGCGAGGATCGCGACCGCGAAACCGCGGCGGCGAATGCGCTGCTCGGCATCACGACACGACACAACCTGGAGCTCCCCGACGGGCGCGTCGAAGTCACGACGGACGCGCGCGAACGCCTCGCTGCGCTGATTCGCCGTCATGCGCCGGACGTCGTACTCGCGCAGCACACCGAAGACCTGCACCCCGACCACGCCGCCACGGGACGGCTCGCCCGCGAGGCGTGGTACCTCGCGGGCCTCGGGCGCCTCGCCGAGCTCGCCGGCGACGCGCGCGCGCATCGTCCTGCACGCCTGTATCACTTCATGGGCCACGTCACCTTCGACCCGACGTTCGTCGTCGACATCGGCGCCGTGTGGGAAAAGAAGGTCGAGCTCGTGCGCTGCTACACGTCGCAGCTCGCCCCGGCCAACGCGCAGGACCTCGGCCAGCACTTCCTCTTCGGCGCGGACATCCTGCAGCGCATGGAGACGCGCGCACGCTTCTACGGCGAGCGCATCGGCGTGCGCTTCGGCGAGCCCTTGTTGGCGCGCGGCCCGCTGCCGTGCTTCGACCCGTTGCTCGGGTAGCTCGCTCGCATCACGGTGTCCCCATGCGGGAGGACGCGGAGCACACACGCCCCGACTCCCCGCGCCGACGAGAGCGTGCTCGCGGCCTAGCGCGTGCCGACCCGTTCGTGCCGCGCCACGGACGCGCGAGGCACAGTGCAGCACACACGCCCCGACGCCCCGCGCCGACGAGCGCGCGCTCGCGACCAACCGCGTGCGAACCCGATACAACCTCGCCACCGACGCGCGAGGAAACGCGCAGCACGCACGCGCCGACTCCTCGCCCGACGGGAGCGAGCTACTGACCGCCCGCGCGCGAATCCGCTCGTGCCATGCCACCGAACATGCGGGAGGACACTCAGCGCGCGCACGGTTCGACGTCGCGCGGCACCGGGCGCGGGGTCGCGACCGCGGGGGACACGTCCGCGCTCCAGAGGCGACCTCGGCGGCGGCGGACGGAGTCGTTCCACTCCACGGCCATCGCGCCCAGGGTCCGCGCGGCCGCGCTCGGGCCGACTCGTCCCCCGCCGGTCTTCCACACGTTCCACCAAAGATCCCCAAGGGCGGCAGCCGCGAGCGCCGCGCACGGCTTTCGCGCGCACACCGACGGGTTCTCCACACGCTGCGGGCGCCGGGTGGAGAGCTCGAGCGCCGGGCGCGTCGGCGTGGGCGCCTCCCGAAGCCTCCATGTCACCGCCGACCCGCACATCGCCGCGTGCGCTTCGGCCCGCTGTGCCGCCGACGCTCCGCGCCGCGCCTCCGTTGCACGTTCGAAGGCCGGGCCGCCGACACCGCGACGAACTGCATCAAGGCGCGCGGGAACTGCTCCCGGATGCTTCGATCGCCGCGCCGCGCGAGCTAGACTCCGCGCGGTCCAAGTTCGGTGGAGTCGGCATGCGTCGCATCGCGGTGATCAATCAAAAAGGCGGAGTCGGCAAGACGACGACGACCGCCAATCTCGGAGCCGCGCTCGCCGAACAAGGTCGCCGCGTCGTGCTCGTCGACATGGACGCGCAGGCGAACCTGTCGCTCTCGCTCGGAGTCGAGGCCCCGAGCGGCTCGCCGACGAGCTACACCGTGCTCGTGGGGGAGTCGACGTTCGCCGAGGCGCTGCAAGCGACCGCAATGCCGAACGTGTCGCTCCTGCCGAGCAACCTCGACCTCTCCGGCGCGGAGATGGAGCTCGCGAGCCAGATCGGCCGCGAGTTCCTGTTGCGCGACGCGCTGCAGGCGTGGGACTCCGCCTACCGCAAGGAACACGGCCGCGCGCCCGCCGACTACGTGCTCTTCGACTGCCCGCCGAGCCTCGGCTTGCTCGCGATCAACGCGCTCGCCGCGTCGGGCGAGGTGCTCATCACGCTGCAGACCGAGTTCCTCGCGCTGCAGGGCATGAGCAAGCTCGTCGAGGTCGTTCAGCTCCTGCGCCGGCGATTGAACCCCGAGCTCGTCATCACGGGCATCCTCCCGTGCCTGTACGAAAGCCGCGTGCGGCTCGCGCGCGAGGTGCTCGGCGAGATCAAGAAGTACTTCCCGGGACAGGTCTTCCCCGTCCCGATCCGCAGCAACGTGAAGCTCGCCGAAGCGCCGAGCTTCGGCCAGACGATCCTCCAGTACGCGCCCGACTCGATCGGCGCGACGGACTACCGCTGCGCCGCGCGCGACGTGCTGCGCATGGAAGCGCGCGACCCGGACCTCGCGGGGCTGCCGCCGTTCCGCGCGGAGGTGCTGGCTGGCACGAACCACGCCGAGCTCGCGCGCGACGCCGCGCAGCCCGTGCGCACGCCGACGAAGAACGCCGCGACCTCGACGGCGACGAAGAGCTCGACGCCCGCTCCGACGCCGACGGTGGACGTGCCCGTCACGCCCGCCGCGGCGGCGATGGTCCGCGACTCGGCGGCGTCCGCGAATGAAGCGCCGAAGCCCGCGCCCGCGAAGCGCGCGGGAGCTCCGCCGGCGAGCCCGAGCCGCGGCGCTGAACACGCGGACGCGAAGCTCACGGACGCGCCTGCTGCACCTGTCGCGTCCACTCCCGTCGCGCGGCCGTCCATCACGCCGTCCACTCCCGTCGCCCCGTCACCCGCAGCGAAGAAGGCTCCGCTCGCGGCTCCCGAACGCGTCGCATCGCGACCGACCGAGCCCCCGTCGAAGGCGAGCGAAACGGTCGCGCCGCAACCGACTCCGAGCTCGAAGCGCGGACCGAAGCGCGCGACAGAGCCCACGGTCGAGGTACGTCCCGTGCCGCCGACGAGCACCGCGAGCCCGCGTGCGGAAGCGGCGCTCCCGATCGCGCCGCGCGCGCAGCCGACGCCCGCCGCTCCGATCGCACCGGCACCTGGCTCCAGCCTCTCGTCCGCCGAAGCCGCGTCGACGCCGAAGGGGGCGAAGACGAAGCGCGCGACGACGAGCCCGCCCGCTTCGACGCCCGCCGCGAAGGCGCCGACGAACACGCCGCAGCTCGAACCCGAGCGACCCGTGGCGTCCCGCGAGAGCGCGAGCGCGCCCATGCCTCCACCCGCGGTCGAGTCGACGAAGGGAGCCACCTCGACGCGCGCCCCGGCGACGAAGCACGACGCAGAGGCTTCGACCGCGCCGAACGTCGGCGCGCGCGCCGCGTCGAAGACGGCCTCCGCCGCGCTCGAGCGCGAAGCGCGCAAGGCGCGCCTCGATCGAACGGCGTCGACGGTCGCGGGCGATGCGCCGCCTTCACCCGAGCACGGCGTTCTCGTCCCCGCGCCGCGCGGCGGCCCGGCGCCCGCAAACGCTCCGAAGAACGCTTCGAGCGCGAAGGACCATGCGTTGGACGCGCGCGCGACGCCGCGTCGTGTCGAAGCCGAGTCCGCGCACACCGCGGAAGCGCCGTCGAGCTCGGAGACGATCACGCCCGCGCGCAAGGCCGCGCCGAACGCGAAGCCGAAGACCGCACCGGGAACGAGCGACACGCGTCCGCACGCCAACGAGACGCCGAGCGCCAAGCCCGCGGCGCGTGAATCCGCCACGCACCGCACGACGTCGACACCCCCGCCGTCGAACGACCGCCCGGCGGAGGTCGTTCCCGCGAAGCCGCCGACGACGAACGCACCCGCGGAGCCTGCCAACCGCGCGCTGAAGACCGAGCAAGACCTCGGCGAGCGTGCGACCTCGACGCCGCAGGCGACGCCCGCGACCACGGAAACCGCGCAGCCCGCGACGAAGGCGACACGCGACGCGGCCGAGTCCGCCGGGCCCACGCCGAGGACGGAGCGCGACGCACCCGAGCCCGCGAAGGCCACGCGGGAGGCCGACGAACGCTCGAACTCCGCGACGAAGACCACGCGCGATGCCAAGGAGCCTGCGACGAAGGCGAAGCGCGGCACGCCCCACACCGCGAGCTCCGAGACGCAGACGACGCGCGAATCCACAGCGGCCACGAAGGACGCGACGAAGGCCGAACGCGGCGCGGCCGGGACCGCGAACTCCGCGACGCAGGCGACGCACGGCCCCGTCGAGGCCACGAAGCCCGCCGCGAAGTCGCACCGCGAGCCCGCCGAGACCGTGAAGCCCGCGCCGAAGGCGACGCGTGGACGCGCGGGCGCTCCCGTCGCGGCACGCGGCAGCGCGGCGCGGGACGACGAAGCGCAGCGCATCCTGCGCGCCGACGACTTGCCGCCGCTGCCGCCGGACGCGTTCGAGATGTTGACGAACTTCGACCTCGACTCATGACGCCGCAGACCGCGCCCGATCCCCAGGACGAGCGCCCGCGGTGCCGTGACGCGCAGGGCGGCGCCGCGCTGCGCATCGGCATCATCTGCCACCCGACCTACGGCGGGTCGGGCGTCGTCGCGAGCGAGCTCGCGCTGACGCTCGCCGCGCGCGGTCACTGCGTGCACCTCTTCTCGTACAGCGTCCCGCCGCGCCTCGCCCGCTCACCCGGCCCGGTGCAGATGCACGTCGCGCAGGGCATCCCGTACCCGCTGTTCCAATCGACGCCGCACGATCTCGCGATCGTCTCGTCGATCCTCAACCTGCACCGCGGCGAGGGCCTCGACATCCTTCACGCGCACTACACGATCCCGCACGCGGTCTCGGCCTACCTCGCGCGCGCCGCGGCCTTCTTCGACCCGGGTCACCGGGCGCCGCGCATGGTGACGACGCTGCACGGCACGGACATCACGATCGTCGGCAACGATCCGTCCTATGCGCCGCTGACGCAGTTCGTGTTGCAGCAGTCGGACGCGGTCACGTCCGTCTCCGAGGACCTCGCGCGCCGGACGCGCGAGAACTTCTGCCTCGGCTACGGCGCGCCGTGCGCGATCGACGTCATCCCGAACTTCGTCGACACCGAGCTGTTCCACCCGCGTGCCGCCGGTGGCGCCACGCACGAGGTCCCGAGCGCCGTCCACGTGTCGAACTTCCGGCCGGTGAAGCGCGTCGCCTGGCTCCTGCGCGCCTTCGAGCTCGCGACGCGCGGCACGAACGCGCGGCTGACGCTCGTCGGCGACGGTCCCGATCAGAACGCGTGCCGCAACCTCGCGCGCGAGCTCGGGCTCGGAGAGCGCGTGCTCTTCCTCGGCGAGCGCGACGCGCTCCCGGAGCTGCTCGCGCCCGCGGACGTCTTCGTCCTCGCGTCGTCCGAGGAGTCGTTCGGCTTGAGCGCGCTCGAGGCGATGTCGTGTGGAACGCCGGTCGTCGCGACGAACGTCGGCGGCGTCTCCGAGGTCGTCGACGACGGCGTGTCGGGGCTGCTCGCGCCGATGGACGACCTCGCGGGGTTCGCGGCGCGGCTGAAGGAGCTCCTGTTCGATCGCAAGCGCGCGCAGAGCATGGGCGCGACCGCGCGCGCCATCGCGGAGACGCGCTTCGCGCGCGGGACCGTCGTCGCGCGCTACGAGGCGCTCTACCGCCGGCTCCTCGAGCGCGAGCGCGTCGTGAACAAGGCGTGAGCGAACGCGCGCGGCGCGCGAACGCCCCACGACGTCTTCAGCGCGGCTCCCAGCCCGCGCGACGCACGAGGAACGCGCGCAACCGACCGCGTTGGACGGCGTCGAGCACGACGTCGAGCCGCTCCTGCAGGACGAGGTTCGCGGGCACGTAGACGCTCGGCGCGAGGACCCACACCACGTCCTGCGTGACGCGCTGCCGCACCGGACGCACGCTCGTGTCGTAGACCTCGCGCCAAGGCAAGGCGCGCGCGTCATAGGTGAGCGGCGCAATCGGTGTCGACGTGATCCACGCGCGCCCGACGTAGCCGAACTCGGGGAACGCGAAGGCTTGGAGCAACGGCCAGCACGCCACGACGACGGTGCGCTCGCGATCGAAGCGCTCCAGCCGGGTCGCGAGCTCCTGCGTCAGCAGGAGATCCTCGCGGTACTCCATCGAGCGTTCGAGGACGTGTCCGTCGTTCGTCACGAGCCCCGGCTCCGCCGCGCCCGCGAACGACCAACGGCTCCACACCTTCGGGTAGAACCGCCCCGTGTGGTTCGCGACCTGCAGCACGAACGCCAGCGCGAGCGCGAACCGCAGCGCTCGGCTCGGGCTCCACGCGCGCGGCAGGAGCGCGAGCGGAAGCAGCAAGAGCACCGCGTACGGCTGCAGGAAGTAGCGCACGAGCGTGTTCGTGTACTGGCCGAAGAACGCGAAGTACGCGAGCACGAAGGTCGCGAGGCACACGTGCGACCACCGCGCCGTTCCGCGCACCGCGCGCACGACGACGACCGTCGCGGCGAGCACGCTCGCGAGGGAGAGCACCGCGAACTCGGGCGCGATCCAGACGACGCGCAGCACGAGGTCCTCGAAGCCGCCGAGGAACTTCACGAACGCGGGGCCCGACGAGAAGCGTTGCGCGAGCACGACCTGCAGCACGAACAAGAGGACGAGGCCCCCGTGCGCCGCCACACCGCGCAGCGCGCTCGCACGTCCGGGGCAGGCTTCGACGCCGTCCGCACGCGCCAGCTTCGCGTCGGTCGAGATGCTGCGCGGGCGCCACGCGGCGAGCGCCAGCACGACTCCGTTCGCCGCCGCGACGACGACGCCGCGCGGCAGGATCAAGAGCGCGAGGAACGCGAAGCCCCAGGCCCGCGCCACACGACCGCGGACGAGCGCGACGAGCGACGCCAAAGTCGCGGCGCACAGCGGCATGTCCATGTTCATCTGCGCGGTGAGCGAGTGGAACAACGGCGCCGCGGCGAAGACGAACCCGAAGACGACGGCACAGCGCACGCCGAGGAGCCCGCGCGCGAGCTCGAACGCGCTCGCGGCGGTGGCCGCGGCGGAGACGAGCACGACGAGGTGCACGACGAGGAACACCGTGCGCGGCTCGAGCCCCGCCGCGTAGAGCGCGCCGATCGCGAGCGGGTACGGACTGAACGGATAGACGTTCGGTCCGCCCTCCGGACACGTGCGCTCCTGGGTCAGGAGCCGCACCAAGTCGAAGTCGTGCTGCGCGAGCCAGAGACCCTGCGGGAACGCGCCGACGAGCGCGTCCCAGTACGGCGGATCGAAGAGGGCGCTCGCGTGAACGCAGGTCAGCGCGACCAACGCGAGGAGGAACGCCGTGCTCCAGGGTCGCCGCGCGCAGATCGCCGCGAGCGATGAGGTCGACGCGCGAGGAGCGCTCACGGGCTCGCGCTCCGCATCGCGCGGATCGGGAGTCGCCCGGCGACGAGCGAACAGCCCGCTCCCTCCGGCAAGGCGCGACCGGAGCCCGCGACTCCCGCGCGCGCTCGACGCGCCTTGCCGGCCGAGCACGGCACGGGGAGCCCGCGGATCAGGCGAGACGTGGTCGTCGCGTCGAAGGTGGACATGCTCGGGCGCGACAGCCTACGGCCACCACGTGCCGGGTCGAGATCACTCGAGCACCCCCGAAGGAACGAGAGCTGCGCCGAGTGGGGGCCGTCCGCCCGGGCGCGCTGCTCGAGACACCCCGCGAAGCGCCCCGGTCCGCGATGGACGAGACGCCCCCGCCCCGGGGACACTGGTCGCCGGACCATGCCTCGTCTCCACCTCGACCACAACGCGACGACCCCGCTCCGCCCCGAGGCGCGAGCGGTGTTCCTGCGGGAGCTCGACCGCCTCGGCGGCAACCCGTCGAGCGTCCACGCGTCGGGCCGGGCCGCGCGGGTGGTGCTCGACCTCGCGCGGGAGCAGACCGCCGCCGCCCTGGGCGTGCACGAGGACGAGATCGTCTTCACGAGCGGCGGCACGGAGTCGATCCATCTGGCCGTGCTCGGGTGCCTGCGCGCCGCGCCGTCGGGGTTGGGTCTCGTCACGACCCAGGTCGAGCACTCCGCCGGGCTGGGCGCGGCGGAGCTCGCCGAGGCCGCGGGCCGACCCGTCGTCCGCATGGGCGTCGACGCCGCCGGGCGCCTCGAGCTGGACGAGCTCCGCCGCCGCCACGCCGGGGACCTCGCCCTGGTCTCGATCCAGACCGCGAACAACGAGGTCGGCACCGTCCATCCCGTCCCGCGGATCGTCGAGCTCCTCCGCGCGCGCCCCGACCGGCCGCTCTTCCACACCGACGCCGTCCAGGCCTTGGGTCGGGTCCCGCTGCGCCTCGGAGAGAGCGGGGTGGACCTCGCCTCCTTCTCCGCGCACAAGCTCGGCGGCCCGCTCGGGGTCGGGATCCTCTATCGAAGGAAGGGAGTGCGCCTCGCGCCGCTCTTCCAAGGCGGAGGCCAGGAGGCCGGACTGCGCCCCGGCACCGAGAACGTCCCGGCGATCGCGGCCGCGGCCTGCGCGGTGGAGCTCGCCGTCGCGGAGACCACCCCGCAGGCCGCGAGCTGGCGCGCGCTGACCGCCGAGTTGTGGCACCAACTTCATCTCAGGATCCCGGATGTTCGCCTCAACGGACCAGCGATCGACGCGGACGACCGTCTGCCCAACACCCTGAACGTGAGCTTGCCCTCGACGGACGCGTGCTCGTCGCGCGCCTCGACCTCGAAGGACTCGAGGTCAGCGCCGGCTCCGCATGCGCGAGCGGATCGCTCGAACCTTCGCACGTTCTGCTCGCGATGGGCCGCACGCGCGACGACGCGCGCGCGGGTCTGCGGCTCTCGCTCGGTCGAACGACGCGTGGAGAAGATGTCCACAACGCGGTGGAGATCTTGTCGAGAATCCGGCACGACTCGCGCTAAGCGCGCGTCGAGCACGACGCTTGCGCCGTCGACGTGAAGAGATGGGGAGCGTCTCGTTGACATCGCCTCCTCCCCGGCAACAATGCCGCTCCATCGACTCGCCACGAGGAGGAGGTTCCGGCGGAGCACACGGCTCCGCCCCTGCGTGCGGGAGGCGATGGGAGCGACCTCGTTCCCGGTGCCGGTGTCGAGTTCTTCGACACTGCCCCCAGCACGAATCGACACCCGACCGTGACCCCCCCTCGCACTCTACCCGCTGACGCTGAGGATCCGTCCGCAGGGGACGCTCTCGCGCCCCACGCACCTCCGGATTCGGTCGACTCGAGCCCCTCCGACGCGCTCGAACCGCGCGCTGGGTTTCATCTGGACCGGCTGCGCATGACGCCGCCCGCGGCCGCGTTCGAGCGCTCGACGACGAGCCCCGTCGCGCAACCGGCCCCGGCCAGCCCGAACGCGCTGGCCGAGCTGTGGCGCACGCTCCAGAACGCGATCCGCGCCCGGGTCCAGCCCGAGCAGTTCGAGACCTGGTTCCGCCGCGCCACGCTCGTCCACGCCGACGCGGAACAAGTCCGTCTCGCCGTCCAGAACGGGTTCACGCGGGACTGGCTGACCAGCTACTACCGCGACGTCCTCGACCAGGCGGTCCAACAGACCCTCGGCGGGCCTCGCCGGGTCGAGTTCGTCGTCGATCCCGAGCTCATCGTCCGGGCCTCGCGGGACTCCACGGACGTTCGCGATCCCGCGCGCCCCGCTTCGCCGCCTCAGGTGAACGGCACGCGCACGAGCTCCCAGCCGAGCCCGGACCGCCGCGCGAGCTCCGCCGAAGCGTCGGCTCCACTGCGCATCGAGTCGTCGGGCGGCCTCCTGTGGTCGAGCGACGTCAACCTGAACCCCAAGTACACCTTCGACAACTTCGTCGTCGGTCCGTGCAACCGCTTCGCGCACGCCGCTGCGGTCGGCGTCAGCGAAGCGCCGGGGAAGGCCTACAACCCGTTCTTCCTCCACGGGAACGTCGGCCTGGGGAAGACCCACCTGCTCCAGTCGCTGTGCTTCTCGCTGCTCGAGCGCGACCCGAAGACGCGCATCCTCTACTTGTCGTGCGAGACGTTCGTGAATCACTTCATCAACGCGCTCGAGAACGGCGACCTCGCGAAGTTCCGCAACAAGTACCGGAACGTCGATGTGCTGGTGGTGGACGACATCCACCTGCTCGCGAACAAAGAGCGCACGCAGGAGGAGTTCTTCCACACGTTCAACACGCTCTACCAGTCGGGCAAGCAGATCGTCCTGTCGTCCGACAGCCCGCCGAAGGACATCCCGACGCTGCAGGAGCGCCTCGTCTCGCGCTTCAAGTGGGGCCTCGTCACCGAGATCGAGCCGCCCTGCTACGAGACGCGCATGGCGATCTTGAAGCGCAAGAGCCGTGAACGCGGCCGTGAGATCCCCGACGAGGTCGCGCGCCTGCTCGCCGAACGGGTCGAGTCGAACATCCGCGAGCTCGAGGGCGCCGTCGTGAAGCTGATCGGCTACTCGAGCCTCGCCGGAGCGCCGATTTCCGTCGATCTCGCGCGTGACGCGCTGCGGGAGCTCTTCGAGATGCGCAAGGGCGCGCCGTCGATGGAGGACATCCTCGCGCTCGTGACCGAGCACTTCGGGGTCAAGCTCTCCGAGCTGCAGTCGAAGAAGCGCACGAACGCCGTCGCGTACCCGCGCCAGATCGCGATGTACCTCGCGCGACAGATCACGCGGCACTCCCTCGAGGAGATCGGCGGCTTCTTCGGAGGCCGCGACCACTCGACCGTGATCTACGCCGTCGACAAGGTCGGACAGCTCGTCCAAGAGGACGAGTCGGTGCGCGCGCTCGTCGACGGCTTCATGCAGCGCCTGCAGGGCCCCGGACGCTGAAGTCCGGGCTCGCTTTCGCTGCGTGCGAGGCGCGCCGACCGCGCGTCCTCACGGCCGTGCACGCCGCGGCCTACCGCGTGTTTCGACGCGCGAGCGGCCTGCTCGACCTTCGGAGCAACGCGCTGCAGGACGACGCTAGTACGGAGCTCTTCGCGTACGTCGCGCCACGCAGGCCCCACTCGACTCCGGGCCGAATCCGCGTCTCTCCGTGCCGGGCGCGCGCGGTCGGCGCAGGGCTTCGGGGAGCCCGCGTGGGGGCCTCCGTACGCTCCGGCTCCGACCCGTTCAGGAGCCGCTATCGGGCTGGGTTCACGAGCCCGCGAGGACGCGCTTGCTCGCCCCACCGGCATGAGCTCCGCGACCGGCCCCAACCCCTTCCGCAAGGTCGACTTGCGCTCGACGGAGCGACTGTACTTGCAGCCCGTTTTCGCCTACCCTGTGCCCGCGCTCCGAAGGCCGGAAACGCCCGCGTTTCCAGGCCTTTTTCGCGCCTGCGCCATGTGGAAACCCCGCGTACTTCGTCTGGAGATCCGAGGACTCACCGTGCACATCCCCGCACTCCTCGACAATCCTCTCGATCGCGCTCTTCCCTCGTGCGGACAACTGTGAACAGATCGCTCGTGGCTACCACCTTCTCCACGCCTTCCAAGGCGTCGATCAACGCGGTGGTCAGCGACCGATCTCATGCTGACGACAGTGCTTGCGACCGTGGAGGTGTGCGTCCTCCCCAGGATTCGCGGCGCTGATTAAGACCAAGACTGATTTAACTCTCTTCTCTCCTCTATCCTCAGGACCCCGCCCATGAAGGCCATCTGCAACCGCGAGAAGCTCCGTGACGCCTTGGCGGTCGTGAACAACGTCGTCCCCGCCAAGAGCACGAAGCCGATCCTCGAGAACATCTGCCTCGTCGCGATGGACAACGCGCTCGAGATCGTCGGCACGGACCTCGAGTGCGCCGTTCGCTACCGCATCGAGGACGTCCAGGTCGACGAGCCCGGCCCCGTGGTCGTGCCGGCGCGCGTGACGCTCGACTTCGTCCGCGATCTCTCGGGCGAGACGGTGACGCTCTCGACGTCGGAGCAGAACTGCTTCATCTCGAGCGGCGAGGACACGTGCGAACTCGTCACGATGGACCCCGAGGAGTTCCCGGTCATCAGCCGCTTCGGGAGCGAGGACACGATCCCGATGCAGGGCGGGACGTTCCGGCGCCTCGTCGATCGCACCGCTTTCGCCGCGGCGCGCGAGGCGGGCCGGTACGCGATGCACGGCGTGCTGACCGAGATCGACAACGGCATGCTGAAAATGGTCGCGACGGACGGTCGTCGACTCGCGCTCGCGGAAGCTCCGATCGACGCCCGGCACGCCCCGGCGAAGCCCGCGATCGTGCCGACGAAGTGCATGAACCTGTTCTGCCGCGTCATCGCGGACCCGCTCGACCAGGTGCAGCTGCACTTCGCGGAGAACCAGGTCGGCCTGAAGACCAAGAACGCGGAGATCTTCGGTCGCCTGATCGACGGCGAGTTCCCGCGCTACCAGGCCGTCATCCCGAAGGAATCGAAGAACCTCGTCGAGGTCGACACACAGACGCTGATCCAGAAGCTGCGCCTCGTCGCGAACGTCACGGGCGTGGAAGCGCGCGCCGTGCGTCTGCGGATCAAAAAGGGCGAGATCGAGCTCTTCGGTCAGTCGGTCGGCCGTGGCGAAGCGCGCGCGCGTCTCGACGCGGACTTCAAGGGCGACACGGCCGAGATCGCGTTCAACCCCGACTACGTGCTCGACGGTCTGAAGAACTGCGAGGAGTTGCAGGTGCGCCTCGAGTTCAACGAGAAGACGAGCCCCGGGAAGTTCCGGCTCGGCGAAAACTACATCTACATCGTGATGCCGATCACGATCGACGCGTGAGCTCCTCGTGACGGCGCGTTCCCGCACCGATGCTCCGCGCCCCGCGCGCAAGGACCCCGTCGCCATCGGCGACGTCGTGCAGCGGTTCTTGCGCGCGAGCGGCTTGTCGGCGCACATGCGGCACTTCGCCGTCTACGAGGCGTGGGACTCGGCGCTCGGCAAGGAACTCGCTCGGCGCGCGCGTCCCGTCGGGTTCCAGAACGGGCTCTTGTCGATCGAGGTGCAGAGCGCGGCGCACCTGCACGAACTCCAGAATTTCACCGGCGAGCAGTTTCGAACGCTCGCCAACGCGCGCCTCGGCAAGTCCGAGATCCGCAAGGTCGTCTTCCGACTGAAGCGCTGACATGACGCAAGACACGCAGAAACCCGTCTACGACGCAGGCTCGATCACGGTGCTGGAAGGCCTCGAGGCCGTCCGCGTGCGTCCCGCGATGTACATCGGCGACACCGACGTGCGCGGGCTGCACCACCTCGTGTGGGAGGTCGTCGACAACTCGATGGACGAGGCGCTCGCGGGCTACGCGCGGCGTTGCGAGGTGACGATCCGCCAGGACGGGTCGGTGTGCGTGAAGGACGACGGTCGCGGCATCCCCGTCGGGATCCACCCGACGGAGGGGATTCCCGCGGTCGAGGTCGCGCTGACGAAGCTCCACGCCGGCGGCAAGTTCGACAAGGGCGCGTACAAGGTCTCGGGTGGTCTGCACGGCGTCGGCGTGTCGTGCGTGAACGCGCTGTCGGAGTGGCTCGAGGTCACGGTCTGGCGCGAAGGCAAGGTGCACCGGATGAGCTTCGCTCGCGGTGCGCGCGCGAAGGCGCTCGAGGTGATCGGCAGCACGGACAAGACGGGCACGCAGGTCGTGTTCAAGCCCGACGCGCAGATCTTCCGCACGACCGAGATCCAGTGGGAGATCATCGAACGCCGCCTGCGCGAGATGGCCTACCTGATGGGCACGCGCGGCATCGTGATCGACCTGCACGACGAACGCACCGGCCACAAGGAACACTTCGAATTCAAGGACGGCCTGCGCACGTTCGTCGACCACATCAACAAGGGCAAAGGCCCCGTCCATCCGGAGGTCGTGCACTTCGAGAAGGCCGTACCGAGCCCGGACTACCCCGATCGTGAGTACGGGGTCGAGGTCGCGCTGCAGTACACGGACACGTACACGGAGACGGTGTACACGTTCGTCAACAACATCAACACGCACGGGGGCGGAACGCACCTCACGGGGTTGAAGCTCGCGCTGACGAAGACGCTGTCGAACTACGCGAAGCGCGAGAAGCTCTTCAAGGACAGCGAGGAGCCGCCGAGCGGCGACGACTTCCGCGAAGGGTTGACGGCGATCCTGTCGCTGAAGGTGCCCGAACCGCAGTTCGAAGGCCAGACGAAGGACAAGCTCGGCAACCGCGAAGCTCAGGGCATCGTCGAGACCGCGGTGAGCGAACTCTTCTCGACGTACCTGGAAGAGCACCCCGCGATCGCGAAGACGCTCGTGCAGAAGGCGCAGCGCGCTCAAGCCGCGCGCGAAGCGGCGCGGAAGGCGCGCGACCTCGTGCGGCGCAAGTCCGCGCTCGCGAGCGGCAACCTCCCGGGCCAACTCGCGGACTGCCAGTCGTCGAACCTCGACGAGAGCGAGCTGTACCTGGTCGAAGGTGACTCGGCCGGTGGCTCGGCGAAGCAGGGGCGCGATCGGCGCTTCCAGGCGATCCTGCCGCTCAAGGGCAAGATCCTGAACGTCGAGAAGGCGCGCCTCGACAAGATGCTCGCGCACTCGGAAATCCAACTCATCATCTCGGCGCTCGGCACGGGCATCGCCGATGAGTTCGATCTCAGCAAGCTGCGCTACGGCAAGACGATCATCATGACGGACGCGGACGTGGATGGATCGCACATCCGCACGCTGCTCCTGACGTTCTTCTTCCGCCACATGCGCGCGCTCGTCGAAGCGGGCCGCATGTACATCGCGCAGCCGCCGCTGTTCAAAGTGGCGACGAAGAAGGGCCACACGTACGTCCCGACGGACGCGGCGCTGCGCCAGATGCTGATCGAGCTCGGCGTGCAGTCGCTCACGATCACGGACACGAAGTCCGGGAAGGCCTGGAAGGGCGCCGAGCTCGAGGAGCTCTGCAAGGAGCTCGAGAAGCTCGAGGCTCTCTCCGGCGAACTCGCGCCCGGGTGGGCGCGCGTGCCGGTCAAGGCCGTGCTCGCGTCGTTCGATGGGACGCGCGTGCCGTCGTACTGGGCGTGGGCGCAGGGCAAGGACCACTTCTTCGCCAGCGCGAGCGAGTACGAGAACTTCCTCGAGCTGCAGAAGGTCGGCTTGGGCGCGGGCGAGACGCTGCGCGTGTGGGACAGCCCCGAGCGCGAGTTCACGCGCGACGACGCGCACGTGGTGAGCTGCCATCTCGCGAACGTCGACGTGCTGGCGCGCGTGCTCGCGTCGCTCGAGAAGAAGGGGCTCGTGTTCCGCGGCGGCGGCGCGTGGGAAGTCACCGGCGGCAAGGAGCCGCGCACGTGCACGAGCCCGCTCGAGCTCGCTGTCGCCGTGCGCGAGCTCGCGCAGTCGGACATCGACATCCAGCGCTACAAAGGTCTCGGCGAGATGAACCCCGAGCAGCTGTGGGAGTCCACGATGGATCCCAAGAAGCGCACGCTCTACCAGGTGAAGCTCGACGACGCGATCGCCGCGGACCAGATCTTCACGATCCTGATGAGCGATTCCGTCGAAGAACGTCGCGAGTACATCGAGCGCCACGCGCTCGAGGCGACGAACCTGGACGTCTGATCGCGGAGGACACGTGTCGTGCTACGACCCTGCGCTGCGAGTGCTCGCCCAGGGCGACGATCGCGCGCTCCACGGCGCCGTCGAAGAGCCGTGGACCTGGATCGACTGGCGGGGCACCGCGGAGGACCTCGTCGAGGCGTGCGGCTGGCTACTCGGAGATCGCAGGCTCGCCGTGGAGTGGATCGGCGACGAAGTCGAGGTCCGCTCCGACACGCGCGTCGAGCGCGTCGCCGATCCGCATCCGCACGCGACGCTGCTCGCCGTGAACGCAGTCCTCGCACCCGCGCAGGAGCAGCGCTTCGTCTGGGCGTCCGACGGGAGCGACACGCTCGCGTTCGCGTTGCTCGCTCGCGAGGCGTGGGAGGAGCTCGAGCGTGAGGTCGGTCCCGAACCGATGGAGCGCGCGTTCCTCTGCCTCACCGAGCACGCCGACTGTTCCGCGACCCCCTCCGCGGGCTGCGCCCGGGCGCGAAGCCCTGGTGGCGCTTCTGGTGATCCTGCGCGGACTTCCGACCGCGGGCGCGGGGCCACGGGGAGTTTTCAGGGCGGCGGGCACGGAGGAAGGCAACTCACCTTCAGCTCCGAATACCCCACGCCGATAGGGGATCTGGTTCCTCCGCCCCCCCCGGCGCGAGGCCGTGACCTCCCCTTCGCGCCCACACCGTGTCCAAGAACAACCAACGCCTCGAGTACGGACGACTGGCCGAGGTGCTCGCCGAGCGCGGGCTGGTCGAGCCGCAGGCGTTGCGCGAGGCGCTGCAGTTCTCGTCTCAAGGGAACATGCCGTTCCCCGAAGCGTTGGTGACGGCCAACCTCGTCGCGGACTGGGAGCTCTCGCGCGTCGTGTGCGAGATCTACAACCTGCCGTTCCTCACTGTCGACTCGATCGAGGTCGATCCGAAGGCGCGGCAGGGCGTGACCGAGCAGTTCATGATCGACAACGCGCTCGTCCCGATCGGGCGCTTCGGCCAGGTGCTGACGGTGTGCATGCCGGCGCTCGTGCCGGCCGAGGTCCTCGGGTTGCTCGCGGCGGAGACCGACCTCTTCATCCTGCCGGTCGTCGGCACGGTGCGCTCGAATCGCAAGTGGCTCGAGTTGAACTTGAAGACCGCGCTGCCTGCCGCGGCGTTGCCGAGCAGCAGCGGCGAACCGCAAGAGCTCGGCGTCGGCGAGTGGAGTTCGATCTTCGACCAGGGTGACGCGAACGTGTTGTCCGGTCTGCAGCTCCCGCCGCTTCCGACGATCCCGCCGAAGAAGAGCTGAGCGACGCCGTCCGCGAAGGCTCGCGTGGCGCGCACCCGGGCTCCATTCGAATCGTGAGCCCTCTCCCGCGCTCCGAGCTTGAAGGGTGCTGCGGGCGGCCTCACGAGCCGCGAGCACCGCTCACGCTCCGCAGGCTCACGTCGCGTGACGATCCCAATCGCCCCCGAGTCGCCGCGCGAGCACGCGATCGCCGAGGCGCGGGGCGAGCTGGGAGAGAAGCGCGAGCCACGCCCACTTGCGTCGCAGCGAGAGCTCCGCGCGCGGTTGGCGATCGAGTTCGAGCACGGCGCGCGCGACGCGTTCGGCCGGGTCCGCGTCGCGCAGGTCTGGCGGCGCGAGGCGCGACGGATTCGGCTGCGCCTCGAAGAAGCCCGTCGCCGTCAGGCCGGGGTTGAGCGTGCACACGGCGATCCGATCGGCGCGCCATTCGAGGCGCAGAGCCTCACCAATCGAAACCACGGCCGCCTTGCTCGCGGAGTACGCGGCTTGTCCGGGGATGCCGCGGCGTCCGACGACGCTCGCGACGTTGACGACGACGGCGCGCTCGCTCTTGCGCAAGAGCGGCAGCGCGGAGCGACAGGCGAGGAGGACACCGAGCACGTTCGTCTCGAACGTCTGGCGCAGGAGCGCGGGCTCGAGCTCCGCGACGCGCGCGCGGTAGCCGAGGCCGGCGTTGTTCACGAGCAGGTCGAGACCGCCGAACGCGCGGTCGAGCTCATGGAAGGCGCGCTCGAGCCGTTCGGGCTCGCGGACGTCACAGGGAAGGACCAGGGTGCGTGGCTCGCCCGCGCTCGGTGCGGGCTCGAGCTCCTGCGCGAGCCGACGCAAGCGGATCTCGTCGCGCGCGAGGAGCGCCACGCGGTAGCCCTCGCGGACGAGAAGACGCGCGGTCGCGGCGCCGATACCAGAGGAAGCGCCGGTCACGAGCGCGCGACGACGGAGCGGTGGATTGGTCGCGCTCATGCAGGCTCAGGCGCGGCGCAGGCGCGCGGCGTATCCGCCGTCCATGGGGCCGCGCGGCTGGCGCGTTTGCGGGAGCGCGTCGAGCTCGGCTTCGAGCGTGAACTCGGGGTGGCTCTCGAGGAACGCCTTCACGCGGCGCTGGTTCTCCTCGGGCTCGATGCTGCACGTCGAGTAGACGAGGCGGCCGCCCGGCCGCACGCAGCGCGCGCCGTCGGCGAGGAGCGCGGTCTGGATCGCGCCGAGCTCGGTCTGCGAGGCATTCGAGAAGCGCCAGCGCGCGGCCGGGCGCTTCCCGAGCACGCCCGTGTTGCTGCACGGCGCGTCGACGAGCACGGCGTCGAACGACGCAGGCTCGAGCCCTTCCGTGCCGCGCCCGACCGAGAGCGTGACGTTCGACTGGAGCTGGAGGCGTTCGAGCGTGTTCGTGATCCGAGCGACGCGCTTCTCGTCGACGTCGCGCGCGACGACGTGCACGCCGGCGGCCGCGAGGACGGCGGTCTTGCCGCCGGGAGCGGCGCACAGATCGAGGATGCGCTCGCCCGGACGCGCGTCGACGAGCTCCGCTGCGCGCAGGGCGGTCTCACCTTGGATCGTGATGCGGCCTTCGCGGAACGCGGGCACGCGCAGGAGCTGCGTCGACTGGCGGTGCGGGACGAGCACGATGCGCGCATGCTCGCCGAGACGTGCGCCGAGGCCGACGGAGGCGAGCTCCGTCATCACGGCGTCGCGCTCGCCCTGCACGACGCGCACGGAGAGATCGGGCTCTTCGAGCGCGCCGCGCGCGAGCGTGAACGCGGTCTCTTCGCCGTAGCGGCGGAGCCAGCGCTTGACGAGCGGCACGGGCATGGAGAGCGCTTCCTCGGCCCACAGGAGCGGGTGCTCCTTCGGGTCGTGGAAGATCGCGTTCGCGAAGGCGACGTCGCGCAGCGGCAGGTCGCGGCGCAGGTCGTTCGTGTGACCGCGCATGCGCGAGCCGAGCGCGGCTTTCAGCGCGATCTCGACCGTGCGTCCGTGGCGCTCGCCGAGCGTGATGCGGCAGGCGCGCACGCTCTCCGCGACGACGGCGTGGTCGGGGATGCGATCGAGAAGGAAGGCCTGGATCAGGCCGAGCGCGATGTGCGCGCCGACGGCGGTGTCGGCTTGCCCGCGAGAGAAGTGGCGCACGAGGGTGTTCAGCGTGCCGCGCCGACGGAGCTCGATGCCGACGAGCGTGAGCAGGAGGCGGCGATCGCGTCCAGAGAGGCGCGCGCGCTCGGCAACGGCCTCGGCGAGCCGGATCGGGGTCGCGTGATGGGCGCGGAGCACGCGCCAGGCGAGGACACGGACGTTCATGCGTTCGAAGGTGCGGAGCGGAGCCGGGAGGAGGTGGACGGAGCGGCCGAGCGAGTGTTGCGGCAGGATGAAAGTGCGCGCGAGAGGCTCACGCGCCCAACCTCGCGTCCGGCGCGAGGCGCGCGCCGCGGAGCCAGGCGTCCGTCGCGAGGACGCCTTTGCCCGCCGGCTTGAGCCGCAGGACTTGGAGCGTGCCCGTTCCGCACGCGACGAAGAGCTCGTGCTTCGTCGCGAACACGGAGCCTGCAGTGCGCTCGACGGCCTCGACGTCGTTGCGCACGCGTGCCTCGATCAAAGTGAGGTCTTGTCCGTCGAGCGTCGTGCGCGCGCCGGGCCACGGCGTGAACGCGCGCACGTGTCGATCGAGCTCGAGCGCGGACTTCGTCCAGTCGATCCAACCCCGCTCCTTCGGGATCTTGCGCGCGAAGGTCGCGAGCGCGGGATCCTGGGGCGTGAAGCGCGCGGTGCCGTGCTCGAGGGCGTCGAGCGCCTCGACCGCGACCTCGCCGCCGAGGAGCGCGAGGCGTTGGAGGAGCTCGCCCGCGTTCTCGTGTTCGTCGATCTCGGTGCGGCGCTCGACCAGCACGTCGCCTTCGTCGAGGGCGAGCACCATGCGCTGCACGCACACGCCGGTCTCGCGATCGCCGGCGAGGATCGCGGCCTGGATCGGCGACGCGCCGCGCCAGCGGGGGAGGAGCGACGCGTGCACGTTGAGCGCTCCGTGCGGAGCGAGCGAGAGCGCGTCCTGGCGCAGGATCTCGCCGTAGCTCGCGACGAGCAGGACGTCGGGCTGGAGCGCGCTCAGGGTCTCGACGAACGCGGGGTCCTTCGTCGTCGTCGGTTGGACGACCGGGATCGAGCGCGGGTCGGCGAGCGCACGCAGCGGCGACGGCTCGACCTTCATCCCGCGCCCCTTCGGCTTGTCGGGCGGCGTCACGAGCGCCGCGACGACGTGCGAGCTCGCGAGGACGCGCTCCAGCACGGGGACGGCGAACGGCGGCGAACCGAGGAAGACGAGACGCATGGGGCGGAGAGCATCGCACGCGGGCGAGGTGGGCTCAACGCGCGTCTCGGGCGGATCACGGCGCGCGGAGTCGCGGTCGACGGCGCGGGGGGAGCGAGCGTAGAAAGGCGCTGCGCCAGCGGGACGGGCATGGGGCGGATCGCGGCGCGTCGAAACGCAAGCGAACACGCACGGCGCGGCGAAGTGCGCGCAATCGAGTACGACGGGCCGAAACGCGGGCGATCACGGACGGCGGGGCGAAACACTAGCGATTCCGCACGGCGCGCGGGAACACGGGCGATCACGCGTAGGACGGGGAGCGACGCTTCGAACGGCGGATGGCGTGCGCGCGAGCGAAGGACTACGGTGCGCATCCAAGGCGCGCGCCTCGACGTAGGACGAGCGCCCTTGAAGACGACCATGCGCATTCCCTTCCTCGCACCGCTCCTTTCCATCGCCTCCCTCGCCGCGCTGACGGCGTGCTCCGGTATCTTCGAGAAGGAGGTGCCCGTGAACGCAGAGACCGCATCGAAGAGCTTCTACTCGTTGAAGGCCAACACGCTCGCCGGAACGCCCGTCGAGCTCGCGCAGTGGAAGGGCAAGGTGGCGCTCGTCGTGAACACCGCGAGCGAGTGCGGGTTCACGCCGCAGTACGCGGGGCTCGAGGCGTTGCACACGCAGTACGGACCGCGCGGCTTCACGGTGCTCGGCTTCCCGAGCAACGACTTCGGTGGACAAGAGCCGGGCAACGCGCAGGAGATCCAGACGTTCTGCACGACGCGCTTCCAAGTCGACTTCCCGCTCTTCGAGAAGGTCGTGACGAAGCCCGGCGAGACGCAGTCGCCCGTGTACGCGTTCCTCGGCGCAGCGAGCGGCAAGCTGCCGAACTGGAACTTTGGGAAGTACCTGATCGGCCGCGACGGGAAGGTGCTCGGGTTCTGGGCGAGCACGACGAAGCCCGACGACGGGGAGCTCGTCGGAGCGATCGAAAAGGCCCTCGCCGCGCAGTGAACACCTGCCCGTTCGATGCCGAGCCGCTCCCTCCTGGAGAGCTCGCCCCACGCGCGCACTCGTTCCGTTCCTCGCGCACGTTGCTGAGCGACTCCTTTCGAGAGGGCTCGCGCGGCGCGATCATGGTCACCGTGTCGTCCGCCCGTTGCTGAGCGCCAATCGAACTTCGCGCAGGCCTGGGCTGGTCTTCCGACCCAGGCCTGCGCGAGGTCTGGAATGCGGAGCCGCCGCTGTGTTCCGTTGCGTCTCTTCCCCCCGCATCGTCTCAGCTGGCCATGGCGCCCCGACCGACACCCGTCGCCCCCCTTGGGTTGCGACCGCCCGCCCGCGCTGAGCGCCTATCGAACTCCGCCTTCTCCCTCGCTCCCAACCCCCTCGCCACACACTCCGCGTGCATCTGCGCGCCAATCGCCGCACGCGCTACGCGTTCGACCTCCGTTCAAGCCCGCCCGAAGCGCCCACGTTTCCCCCCATCCTCGATAGGATCAGCCGCCGCGCAGAGGACCTGGCCTGCGCGCCCAAGCACTTCACAACGAGAAGGAGAGAGACCCATGACCGAACACGCCGCTCCCCCCATGCCGCAGCCGACCGCCGAGCACCTTTCGCTGAAGGAGTACGCCGGCAAGTGGAACGTCGACTGCAGCTTCTTCATGGACCCCGCTGCTCCGCCGATGAAGGCGAGCGCGACGGAGACGATCGAGCTCGTCGGCGAGTTCTGGACCGTCAGCAAGTACGAGTCGAACTTCATGGGCATGCCCTTCGTCGGCCGCGCGACGATGGGGTACGAGCCGCACGCGAAGCGTTGGGTATCGACGTGGATCGACTGCATGGGGCCGGTGATGTTCCACCTGACCGGCACGCAGCAGGGCGACACGATCACGATGACGGGCAAGGCGTTCAGCTGCATGACGCAGTCGGAGCTTTTGCACCGGACGACGTGGAAGCGCCTGAACAAGAACGAACACCTGTTCGAGATGTTCGCGGTGATGCCCGACGGCAAGGAATTCAAGATGATGTCGAGCCACTACCGCCGCGCGTGACGGCCGGGAGCTCGGCTCCGATCATGACGACGGGCGTCGACCGAACGGTCGGTGCCCGTCGTGTCGTTCCGAGCCTCGAACGCCAGAGGGCTTCGATCGTCGCTCCGTTGGCGCGTGCGTCGCTGGCGCTCGCCGCGGGAAGGACCCCAGAGCCACGGATCACGGTCGAGGACGAGTTCGTCGACCGTGCAACGCCGTGCGCAGACGCTTCGGTCCTAGTGACCTAGTGCAGTTCTGCGACCCAGGATAGGCTCGACGTTCGTCCGGGGGCGAACCACCCTGGGAACCCAACGAGTCGACTCCAAGGTCGGCGTGGAAGAGGATTCGAATCGTGCTCGCAAGTCGTCCGTCCGGTCTCGTCCGCGCCGTCGTGGTGCTCACCCTCGTCCTTTCGGCTCGCGCCGATGTGATCGTCGTCAGCGGCGGAGGCGCTGCGCTCAGCTCGGCGGTCCAGAGCGCTGCGAGCGGGGACACGCTCTTCGTGAACGCCGGCACGTACTCGCCCTTCGATGTCGCGGGCAAGTCGCTGACGATCGTCGGGAGTCCTGCGGCGCTGATCGAGGTCGGGAACGGCCAAGGCGGAGCGAGCCGCGTGCGCAATCTGACGTCGGGGCAGATCGTCCTCGTGTCGGACCTGCGCATCGATCGACTCGAGATCAGCAACTGCCAGGGCTCCGTCCGCGTGACCCGCGTCCAGCCCATCGTCAGCGGGCTTCCCAACGGAGGCGAAGCGGCCGTGACGTCGTCCACGGACGTCACGTTCAGCGGCTGCACGTTGACGGGCCGACGGAGCTTGGTCGGCGGTGTCTCGGGATCGACCGCCGTGCAGATCCAAGACTCGAACGTCGCGCTGTACGACTCGGCTCTGCTCGGAGGCGCCGGGTTCTCGACGATCAACCTCGGTTCCGCAGGCGGCGACGGAATCTCGATCACGAATGCGTCCGTGCTGCTCTCCGCGTGCACGTCGACGGGAGGCGCGGGCGGACAGACCGGACCGATTCCTCCGTGTGGCACGGCGGGCGTCGGCGGCGCGGGGATCCGCGCCACGAGCAGCGCGCCGTCCTCGGTGCACCTGCTGTCGACGACGGCCGCGGGCGGAGCGGGTGGTGCGAATCCGTGCGCCGGTGTTCCCGCTCCGGCCGGCGCGGCGATCGTCGCACCCGTGGGTGTTCTCGACGTGTTGCCTGGAGCGAGTCGTTCGATCAGCGCGCCGACCAAGGTGCGCGAGGGCACGACGTTCTCGATCACGTTGCAAGGCCAGGTCGGCGACCAGGTGCTGCTCCTGATCTCTCCGCAGACGCGCTGGATCTACGAGCCGCTGTTCCAAGGCGTCATGCTGTACGGTCCCGCAGGACGACGCGCCCGCGTGGCGACGCTCACGAGCAACACCGCGACGGTCGATCTCGTCGCGCCTGTGCTCCCGCTCGGCGTCGACGCGATGATGATGCACCTGCAGTGTCTCTTCACGGACACGAGCGGCCAGCGGACGTTGTCGGGCCCCGCCACCGAAGTGTTCCACGACGCGGCGTTCTGAGCCGCGCGGCAGCGAAGCTCGAGCACGCCGAAGCTCCGTGCGAACGGGGCGAAGCGAGCTCGATGGCGATGCTCGATTCGCGGAGCTCCGCGCGGTCGGACGGGCGGCGCGCCCGCGGCTCACGCTCTGGGCGCCGAGGCGCGGCGCAGTCGATCCCGCACGCCGAGCCATGCCGGCGTCGCGGGCGGCTCTTCGACCAGGATCAGCGTCGCGTGCGCGTCGTCGAACGCGTGGAGCGCGTCGTACAGCGCGCGCGCCGCGGCCTCCGCATCGTGCGCGTCGAGCGTCCGCGTCAGGTCCGCGTCGAGCGCGAGCTTGCCCAGCGAGAGGAGCGCGACACGACCGCCGCGCAGCCGCGTGTCGCGCGCGAGCTCGCGCGCGCGGGCGACGGCGTCCGTGTTCGTCGCGGGGACGACGACGAGCGGCGCGCGCGGCGCGTAGTGGAGCTCCATCATCCCCGGCGACGCGCGCGGCGCGTTCGCCGCGGGGTCGTGCGACGGCAGGTCGAGCTCGCCCGCGACGCCCGCAATGCGCTCGGGCGAGAGCGCTCCCGGTCGCAGGAGGCGCGGACGCGGGCCCGTCAGGTCGATCACCGCCGACTCGATGCCGACGTCGCACGCACCCGCGTCGAGCACGAGGTCGACGTCGGGTCCGAGGCTCTTCACGACGTGCTCGGCGCGAGTCGGCGAGAGCTCGGTCGAGCGGTTCGCGCTCGGCGCCGCGATCGGCAGCCGCGCGGCGCGCAGGAGCGCCAGCGCCACGGGATGCGCGGGAATGCGCACGCCGACGGCGGGAAGCCCCGCGGTGACGACGTCGGGCACGAACGCGCGCTTCGTGAGCACGAGCGTCACGGGCCCAGGCCAGAACGCAGCAGCGAGGCGCTCAGCGGCCGGAGGCCAAGTCGTCACGAGCGCACGCGCGGCCTCGACGTCCGCAACGTGCACGATCAGGGGGTTCACGGCGGGCCGGCCCTTGACGCGATAGAGCCGCTCGACCGCGCGCGCATCGAGCGCGTTCACGCCGAGGCCGTACACCGTCTCCGTCGGAAACGCGACGAGGCCACCGCTGCAGAGGAGCGTCGCAGCCTTCTCGATGGCGCCCGGATCGGGAGCACGCGGATCGACGCGGAGGAGAGTCATCGAATGTCCTTACTTACCCTGCCGACCGCGCGCGCGCCGCGCACATTTTCACCACGCCACCCGCTCGTTGCTGAGCCACCACTTTCAAACGTGCTCGCGCCGCGCGCGCATTTTCGCCGCTCCACCCTCTCGTTCCTGAGAGCCAATGGAACCCCGCGCAAGCACGCGGCTAGTCCTCCGGCCCGTGCTCGTGCGGGGTCCGTGATGCGGAGCACACGCGTGTGTTCCTTCGCGTCCCTCCGCCCTTGATCGTCCCACCTGGCCATTGCGTCCCGACCGACGCCACCGCCCCGCACACCGAAACGCAGTCCCAAGCTCACTCCAACACAGCAGCGCGCCGCGCCTCGCACGCGCACTCGCTCCCCGCCCATCCAGGTGAACGTACGCACTTGCGCAAAACGCCACGCGCCGCACCTCGGTCGTCCGAGGTGCGGCGCGTGGCGGGACTCGTGCGCGCACATCGACCTGCGAGCGCGCGTGCGGCGCGTCGATCAGCCGACGTGCGGCGCGACGGAGGCCTTGAGCTTCTCGTACGGCATCTGACCGCGGAACTGAGCCGCGACCTCGCCCTGCTTGATCACGAGGAAGGTCGGGATCGCCGTGATGCCGTAGCGCGAGGGCACGTCCGAGTTGTCCGACGTGTTCATCTTCACGACCTTGAGCTTGCCCTTGTACTCGTCGGCGAGCTTGTCGACGTACGGCGTCATCGCCTTGCACGGGCCGCACCACTCGGCCCAGAAGTCGACGACGACGGGCACGTTGCTCTGCAGGACCGCGGCTTCCCAGGTGGTGTCGGTGACGTCGAGGGCGTTGCTCATGGGAGGATCTCGCGGCGCTGGAGCTTCGAAGATCGAACGCCGCCAGCGTGGCACACGGCGCTCGAGTCAGGTGGGGTCTTGGGAAAGGCCGAGACTATGGATCGCAGTCGCGCGAACGTCCAGCCCCCCGGGCGACCTCTTCGGGCAGCTCGCGTGGGGAGCGCGCGTGGGCGGGTGGAGCCGCGCGGGCCGCGCGCTCAGCGTCCGTCGTCCGCGCCGTCGCCTTCGTCCGATGCGGAGGCGAGCACGGGCTCCGGTTCGGGCTCGGAAGCGCCTTCCGACGGCGGCTCGGCCGGCTTTTCGGCCTCGGGCCGCGCCTCGTCGTCGAGCACGGACTGCTCGAGGACGCTCTCCATGTCGTCGGCGTGCTCCTGCTTCAGCGCGAGCACGATCTCGCCGTGGATCCCGTCCTGTTCGACGCCGACGATGCCGAGCTTGACGAGCTCGAGCAGCGCGCAAAACGAGCCGATCAGCGACTCGCGCGTGGGCTCCTCGTTCATGGCGAGGAAGAGCTCGCGCAAGCTCATGCGCGGCTTGAGCTTCACGCGATGTGCCATCTCCTGCACGTAGAAGCGCAGCGGGCGGTGTTCGACGTGCACGCGGTGCGGACGGTCCGCGAGCGTCTCGCGCATCAACTTCGAGAACGCCGCGAGCAGGTCCCACGCGGAGAGCTCGCCGAGCTCGAGCTCCGGCTCCTTCTCCTCGACGTCCATCCCGACCGCGCCGCGCGGGTGCTGCATCGCGCGCAGTTCGTAGCGCTCGCCGAGGTGGTCCGACGCCTCCTTGAAGCGGCGGTACTCGATCAGGCGCTGGATGAGCTCGTCGCGCGGGTCGATCTCCTGTTCCAGGTCGACGTTCTCGCGCGGCAGGAGCGAGCGCGACTTGATCGACATCAAGGTCGCCGCCATGACGAGGAACTCGCCCGCGAGCTCGATGTCGAGGTCGCGCAGCGCCTTCAGGTACTCGAGGTAGCCCGAGAGGATCTTCGAAATCTCGATGTCCTTGATCTCGACCTCCTGCTCGCGCACGAGGTGCAGGAGCAGGTCGAGCGGGCCTTGGAACACGCGTTCCAGGCGCACGGTGTAGGTCGAACTCACCATCATCGTCTCCCGAAGGGGAGGAGATCATACATCCACGAGTAGACGGTGTTGATCGTGGAGTTGAGCATCCGGGAGAACCCGGTGTTCCCGTAGAGGAGGAACGCGATGATCAGGATCCCGAAGCGCTCGATGGCGAGGTAGGCGCCGCGCATCGAGTCCGGCAGGAGCCACGCCATGACGCGCGAGCCGTCGAGGGGCGGGATCGGGATCAGGTTGAAGAAGGTGAGCACCAGGTTGAAGTGCGCCGCGCCGCGCAGGACCTGGGGCAGGAGGTCGCGGGAGCGCTCGTAGACCTCCTCCGCCGCGCCGTTGTACCAGCCGGTCTGGACGAACAGCTTGTAGAGGACGAGGAACACCACGGCGAGGAGCAGGTTCGACGCCGGCCCGGCGAGGGCCACGAGGCTCATGTCCC
Organism: Planctomycetota bacterium; assembly: GCA_016714045.1. Lineage (GTDB taxonomy): Bacteria > Planctomycetota > UBA1135 > UBA1135 > JADJNY01. The sequence goes on from JADJNY010000015.1 coordinate 708,374, forward strand.
GCCAGGGATGCCGCAGCCGGTGGAAGTTGACGGGCACCGGCTTCGCGCCGCCGAAGGCGAAGGCGCCGTTCGTCAGGAGCAAGAGCATCGCCGGCACGATGATCGTGAACACCGGATCGATGTGCGGGATCGGGTTCAGGGTCAGGCGGCCCTCGTCGCGGCCGGTCGGGTCGCCGCACTTGAGCGCCGCCCACGCGTGCGCCGCCTCGTGCACGGAGAGGCACAGGATCAGCAGCACGACGAGCATGACCACCTTGAGGACGCCGGTGTCGACACCGAGGTCCACGAGAGGCAGCGCGAGGAGCGCGGAGCACCCCGCGACGGCGGGGAGCGAGCGCAGGAGGAGGCTCGAAAGGCGGCGGATGGCGGGTCTCCGATGGCGCCGAACGTGAGCTCGGGCGCGAGCGGGGTATCTACCATGCGGGGCCGGTCCGCACCACGGCGCGGACGGACGTGGGGTCGAGGAACGAGCCCGACGACGGAGCGGCTCGCGCGCGCGGCGGGAGGAGCTCGACCGCGGCGTTGTTCGAGCGGGTGCGCGAGGCATAGAATCCCGCGCCGAAGGCGTCCTGCGAGGGGTTGAGCGGACACCCAGGCGGCCCGGCGCGCTCCGCCCGCGCGCGGAGCGCCGGAGGGACGCGCCGCGAGCGCCGCGGTCGCGCCTCCGGCCCGGCTGCGTTCCGAACCCGACTTTCGACCTCACCCCTCTCCGACCGAGCGCCAAGGATGCCGCAGGTGGCCACCGAACCCGATCTCAGGAAGCTGCGGCTCGCGCGCGCGGCGGAGGTGCTTCGTCTCGAAGCGCGCACGATCGCGCAGCTCGAGCACCGCCTCGACGAGCGCTTCGTGCAGGCCGTCGACCTCGTCCTCGCGTGCTCTGGCATGGTCGTCGTGACGGGCGTCGGCAAGGCGGGGCTCGTCGGGCAAAAGCTCTCGGCGACGCTTGCGTCGACCGGGACGCCGTCGATCTTCCTGCACCCGACGGAAGCGCTGCACGGCGACCTCGGGCGCATCCGCGCGCAGGACCTCGTGCTCGCGCTCTCGAACTCGGGCGAGTCGGCGGAGATCAGCGCGCTGCTCGGACCGGTGCGCAAGCTCGGCGCGCGCGTGTTGGCGCTCACGGGCGTCACGGATTCGACGCTCGGGCGGCACGCGGACTGCGTGCTCGACATCGGCAAGGTCGAGGAAGCGTGCCCGATGAAGCTCGCGCCGACGGCGAGCACGTCCGCGTTGCTCGCGATGGGCGACGCGCTCGCGATGGTCGTGCTGCAGGAGCGCAACTTCTCGCGCGAGGACTACGCGCTCTACCACCCCGGCGGCATGCTCGGGCGCAAGCTGATGCGCGTGCGCGAGGTGATGCGCAAGGAAGAGCAGCTGCCGCTCGTGAAGAGCGGGACGAAGCTCGCCGAGGTCGTGCGCGTGATGAACCGCACGCCGGGCCGGCCGGGCGCCGCGCTCGTCGTCGACGGCGAGGGCTCCGGCAAGCTCGTCGGCATCTTCACGCACGGCGACCTCGCGCGCATGCTCGAGCGCAACACGCTCGACACGAACGACGCGGTCGACCTGCACATGGGGAAGAGCCCGAAGACGATCCGCCCCGAGCAGCTCGTCGAGGAAGCGCAGCACCTGCTCCACGAACACCGGATCGACCAGATCGCGGTCGTCGACGACGCGCGGCGCGCGATCGGTTTGCTCGACGTCCAGGATCTACTCGACGTGCGGATCTACTGAGCAGGCGACCGCGCATGAGCTCCAACTCGAGAGAGAGCGCAGGATCCCGAGCCCGCGCGAGCGCCGCGCGCTCGGCGGCGCGCTCCTCCGCGTCGAGCGCGGCCCGCGGAGCGCGCGCGGCCTGCGCGGAGAACGCGGCCAACGGACCGAGCGGGTTGCGCAGGCCGGGAACGTCGAGCGCGGCCCGTGCGCGGTGGGCGTGGGGCGCGCCGAGCGGGGAGTGTTTGCGCCGCAAACGAGTCTCGGTCACGTCGTGCGCATCGAACGCGAGGCCTCAGGAGGTCCGCGCGTGATCGTGGATTCGTCTTCGTCGGTCCCGAGCAGCTGGAGCGCCGACGCCTGGGCGCGCCTCGCGCGCGTGCGGCTCGTCGTGCTCGACGTCGACGGCGTGCTCACGGACGGGCGCATCGTGTACGGCGAGCGCGGCCCGGCGGACGAGCTGATGCACTTCCACGTGCACGACGGGCTCGCGCTGCGCTGGTTGAAGAAGGAGGGTGTGAAGCTCTTCTGGATCACCGGTCGCGGCTGCGCTGCGACGCGCGCGCGGGCGAAGGAGCTCGAGGTGGACGAGCTCGTCGAGCGCTCGCCGCACAAGGGCCAGGACCTGCGCGCGTTGCAGGCGAAGCACGGCCTTTCGCGCGCGGACACGCTCGCGATGGGTGACGACCTGCCCGATCTCGCGCTGCGCGGCGATTGCGCGCTGTTCGTGGCGCCGGCGAACGCGTGCGTCGACGTGCAGGAGCGCGCGGATCGCGTGACGCGCGCCCGCGGCGGCCACGGCGCCGTGCGCGAGCTCGTCGAGGACTTCTTGCGCGCGCGCGGGAGCTGGACCGCGCTCGTGGACGCGGCGTTGCGATGAAGAAGTTCGTCCTCTTCCTGCTCCTGTTCGGCGCGGGGGTCTCCGTGCTCGTCTGGATCGTCCAGCGCGACGCGCCGCAGGCGGACCCGGTGCCGAAGGAGCGGCCCGCGCCGCCGACGAACTTCACCGAAGTCCCCGCCGCGCCCGGCAAGGCCGGTGAACAGAAAGGCGCGGTCGGCGTCGTGCTCGACGGGCGCACGGACTTCACGGTGTTCAGCTCGGACGATCCGGAAGCGGGACGGCCGCTCTACGCCGTGCATGCGGACGACCTGAAGGCGCTCGGCGGAGAGCTGTACGACGCGCACAACCTGACGGTCGCGGTGCACGACCCCGAGTCCAAGAAGCTGCGCTTCGAGCTCTCGTCGCCGCTCACGCAGCTCCACATCCCGATCGACGCCGGGCAGTTCACGCTCGGAGACGGCGAGACGGTCCAGTTCTCGAGCGTGCGCATGACGCTGCACGAGGGCGCGCCGATCGTCCCGCTCACGCTGACGGTGCCGAAGCTCGCGTGGCACTTGGTGCAGGGCCGGATCGTCGACCGGATCGACTCGGAGGACCGCGTCCAGTTCGACGGAACGGGCTTCCACGCCGAAGGCACGGGCTTCGACCTGCGCAACGTCGAGGCGGAAATGGTGCTGCGCCGCGACGGACTCGTGCGTCTGCGCCTCGAACAAGGCGGCGAAGCGACGCTGCGCGCGACGAAGGGCGGTCCGATCCGCGTCAAGCGCACGCTCGCGGACCCCGCGAAGCCCGACGGCGAGGCGCTGCTCGACCTGACGACGACCGAGGGCGCGTCGTTCGAGGTGAAGGGCGAGGAGCCGTTGTCGCTCGAGGCGCGCACGCTCCACTTGATCGGTCGCGGCGGCGCGAAGGATCTGGCGGACTTCCGGCTCGTGCGCATCGAAGCGCTCGAAGAAGTCGTCGCGAAGAGTCGCGGCGACACGTTCAAGGCGCGCCACGCGGAGTTCTCCTTCAGCGCGAACGACCGCCTCGAGCGCGGCGTGCTCGACGGCGACGTCGTGCTCGAATCGAGCGGAGACGTCTTCCGATCCGAAGCCGCCACGTTCGCGTTCGACGCGACGGGCAAGCTCGAACGCGCCGAGCTGAACGGTTCTCCGCACGGCACGGTGATGCTCGGCAAGTACTTGTCGAAGGACCCGGCGCCGGGCGAGCTCGAGCGCAAGCTCCAGGACGCGAAGGCGGAGCTCGCGGGTCAGGGTCCGCTCGTCGTCACGTTCGGCAACGAGACGGCGCTCGATCTCGCCGGGCCCGGCACGCTCGCCGTGCCCGCGATGGAGTTCGAGCTGCGCGCCGGCGAGCGCCTCACGGGCAGCGTGCGCAAGGACCGCCGCGGCGGCGCGCTCGTCGCCCGCGGCGGCGTGAACGTGCAGTACACGGACGCGGCGCTCGCGACCGCGGCGCTCGACCTGCGCCTCGAGCTCCCGACGCCCGGCAAGGAAGCGATCATCGCGACGACGACGGGCACGACCACGATCACGGGAACACCGCCCGGCAAAGGCAAGCTGACGCTCGTGGCGGACGAAGGGCTCGAAGCGCGGACGTCGCAAGGACGCGTCTCGATCCCGATCGCGCGCCGCGTGACGCTGCACGCGGAAGGCGACGACGGCTTCGACGCGAGCGCGCAACGCGTCAACGACCTCGACTGGGACACGAAGGAGTTCGTCGCGGAGGGCGACGTGCACTTCAACGGCTCCGCGGGGGACGGCAACGCGGAGCGCGCGGTCGTGCACGGGCGCGAGTCGATCGAGCTGTACGGCACGTCGGCGGACCCCGCACGGTGGATCCTCGCGCGCCGCGACACGAAGAAGGGGCCGCTCACGGCCGAGGCGCGCGCGCTGGAGATCACGGCGCGCAACGAAGAGGTCCACGCGCGCGGCGAGGTGGTCGTCGACTTCGCCGCCGGGCCCGACGCGTACCACCTCGACGCGAACGCGCTCGATCTCGCGCTCGATCCGCTGCCGCCCGGCATCGTCGCGAGCGAAGCGACCGAGCGCACGTACCACGCGAAGGCCGAGGGCCGCGTGCGCGCGCGCTTCACGAGCGCGGATCGCCGCGGCGAGCTCGAGTGCCAGCGCCTCGTCGTCGACGGCACGGCGCGCACGGGCACCGCCGCCGGCTCGGAGCCGCGGGAGGCGCGCCTCGGCGAATCGGATCTCGTCGCCGAGGGCGCGGTGCGCGTCGACTGGCGACCCGAGCCGTCGATCGCGGATGCGGGGATGCGCGGTTCGGGAGATCGGTTCACGCTCGATCGCAAACGCCACGGACGCCTCGAGTCGTTCGAAGGCCGCACGATCGAGGCGCGTGGAACGCTCGGTGAACGCGGCCAGCCCTACGCGATGCGCGCCACGTGGATCGACTTCGACGAGACGCACGTCGAGGCCGCGGACGTCGTCGTGGGCATCGATCCGAGCGCGGGCGAGCTCCCGAAGGGCACGCCGTCCGTACTCGAGCTCTCGACGAAGCACTTCCGCGCCGACGAACGCGAGCTCGTGCTCGACGGCGACGCGCACGCGACCGGCCGCACGGGTCAGGGCGAGGCGTGGCAGGTCGACGCGGGCAAGCTGCGCATCACGGGCGACTTCCGCCGAGAGACGAAGCTCGACCGTGGTTCGATCGAGTGGATCGAGGCGACTGGCGGCTTCACCGCGATGCTCGCCGATCGCGCGCGGGCCGTCGGCGATACGCTGCGCGGCAACGCGGACACGACGCGCATCGAGGGTTCGCCTGCGCGGCTCGAGCTCGTCGCGCGCGCCGGCGCCGTGCTCGAGTCGTCGTGGATCCAGTACGACGCCGAGAACCTGCTGCTCTCGACGGACAAGGGCAAGCTGACGCCAGTCTCGGAGACGGGCGAGGAGCTGTGGTCCGTCACGTACGAATCGCTGCAGCCGTTCGCGCGCGGCGAGAACACGATCCTCGTGCTGCGCAACCCCCGCTTCCGCCAGGGCGAGAAGGAAGTGCGCGCGCTGTGGGCGCTCTTCTGGGTCGACCGCGACGAGTGGCGCAAACGCGGCGAGAAGGTCGTGCGCGAGAAGGCCCAAGGCGCCGACCTGCGCGTCACCGTGCCCGATGCGCCGAAGCCCGAACCGACGCGCGGTCGCCGCGGCGACAAGAACATGGCGGAGCGCTTCGCCGAGCTGCGCAAGCATCCGATCGCGCAGGTGCTCTCGGAGATGTACCTCGAGGGCAACATGGAGCTCACCGAGGCCGGCGAGCGCATCGCGCGCGCGGCGTCGATGTACCTCGACCTGAAGGAAGGCCGCGGTTGGGCGCAGGATGCCGACGTCATCCAGGACCTCGAGATTCGCAACAAGATGCAGCGCTTCCGCGCCAAGGCGCAGTGGCTGAGCATCGGGCCGGACCTCGAGCTGCGCGCGGACCGCGCCGTGTTGACGTCGTGCGAGTACGACGATCCGCACTACGTGATCGAGACGCACGACCTGCGGCTCAAGCCGCCGCGTCGGTGGGGGAGCAAGAGCTTCTACGTCTCGGCGCGCGAGAACGGACTGCGCTTCGGTGACAGCTGGGCGATGCCCCTCCCGCCGCTGCTCGCGGGCAGCGACGAGAACGGTTACCCGTTCATCGGCGACCTCAGCTTCGGCAACACGGCGCGTTTCGGCACGGCGCTGCGCTCGTCGTTCAACCTGCCGCTCGGCAAGGTCGGCAAGGGCATCGGCAGTCTGTTCAACCGCTTCCTCGATCTGCCGACGGTCGAGATCCCCGACGGACGATGGAAGCTCGACGCGGGCTACCTCGGCTCACGCGGCGTGCTCCTCGGCACGGGCCTCGAGTACACCGTGCGCGAGCCGATCGACGGCGACAACCGACGCGGCCGGACGCTCTTCCACCTGGATTCGTCGATCGACGTGATCCCGGACGAGCAGGCGGACAAGGGCCTCGTGCGCGTCGACCCCGACGATCGCTCGCTCTTGCGCTCGTGGTTCCGGGCGCGCGGCCGTTGGGCGCCGACGGAGCGACGGTGGTGGGACCTCGCGCTCTCGAAGCAGTCCGACGCGGGGGTGCAGTCCGAGTTCTTCGAGCGCGACTACCTCGACTACGAGCAGAAGGACAACTTCCTCCACTACCGCTCGAGCTGGGACGATTGGTACTTCCACGCGAGCGCGAAGATCCTCTTCGAGAACCGCACGGACATCGAAGAGCTGCCGAGCGTCGGCCTCGTGCGCGGCCGTACGCCGTTCGCGCACCTCGGCGAGCTGCCGCTCTACTACTCGACGCAGAACAGCGCGGGCTACCTGCGGCGCAAGGATGGCGATCCCCTGTACTTCGCGCCGTTCCCCGACGGTCTCGGCAGCCGGAACGTGCTGCGCGCGGACTCGCTGCACCGCGTCGAGATGCCGTTCGAGCTCGGCTTCGCGAACGTGCGTGCGACGCCGTTCGTCGAGGGCCGGCTGACCGCCTGGGACAAGGGCGTCGACGAGACGCAGTCGCCCGCGCGCATCGCGGCGCTCGCCGGCGTCGAGATGGGCACGACGTTCTGGAAGCGCTTCGACAACGGCAGCCTCCACGCGGTCGCGCCGACGTTGACGCTGCGCAGCGACCTCGACGTCGAGAAGACGGGCGGAGACCCCGTGCGCTTCGACCACACGGAGGACGCGCTCGAGGGCCGCTTCGCCGAGCTCGGCATTCGTTCGCGCTGGTGGAAGCCGCAGAGCGAGGAGCACTTCGACCTCGAGGTGCGCGAGGCCTACGGCATGGATCTGCCGAGCGGCCAGCGCGACGGCTTCCAACCCGTCGCGGTGCTGAGCGAGTTCCTCACGTTCTGGGGCTCGGTGCCGATCGGGTTCACGCACGACGGGCGCTACGACCTGCGCGATGGCGACACGGAGTACTCGCGGACGTTCGTCGGGTTCGAGCCCATCCACGACTGGGGCCTCGAGTTCGGCTACCACCTCGGCCGCGACGACGCCGGCGTACCGTTGTACGAGGCGGCGACGTTCACGACGCGCTACCGCGCGACGCAGAAGTGGGAGCTCGAGTTCGAACAGTCCTACTCGTTCTCCGACTCGCGCGGACTCGGCAACACGTTCCTCCTGCGCCGCCTCGGGCACGACTTCGTCATGGAGACGGAGGTCGGCTACCGCGCCGGCGAAGGCGCGAGCTTCAACATCAGCCTGAAACCGCTCTTCGCGTGGAAGCGCTCGAGCCTGGGCCTGATCGACCGCTGGCTCGGCGTGTATCACTGAGCGGGCGCTGGGCCTGTATTCGACCGGCGCTCCAGCCGCCCGACCGGGCGCGGAACGAGCCCGTGGTGCGTCGGAGCGCGCGAACGTGGCGCGCAGGGCGGGGGCGGGCCATACTGGCGCCCCGTCGCTCGTCGACGACCCCCTATGTTGGCCTTCCTCCAGGACGTCGGTTGGCGCGAGTCGCTCGTCATCGTGATCGCCACGGCGATCTTCGTCGGGCTGCGCGCGCGCAAGGCGATCTACAAGCGGTGAAGCGCTTCGTTCGATCTCCCGGCGCACGCACCGACGACGAGCGTGCGTTCTTCGCCGCTCTCCCCTGGACGTCCTCCGCCGGCGGCGCCGAGGTCGTGACGAACGCAGGCGCTCGAGAGCTCCGCGCGCACGTCGCCGCGTGCGCGGCCGCAACGGCCTTCGAGATCGACGCTCCACCGGGGAGGTTTGCGTGACGCCTGCCTTGACCGGCCACCTCGACTCGGCCGAGTGCATCGTCGTCGTCCTCGCCACGGTGTTCGTCCTCGGACACCGACCGTGGAGGCATGCATGACGCTCGCCCTGATCGGCAACCTCGACACGACCGAGTGCATCGTCGTCGTCCTCGCCGCGGTGTTCGTCCTCGGACACCGACCGTGGAGGCATGCATGACGCTCGCCCTGATCGGCAACCTCGACACGACCGAGCTGATCGTCGTCGTCATCGCGGCGGTGCTCGTCTTCGGACGGCGTCTGCCGCAGGTCGCGGCGCAGGCGGGGGCGCAGGTCGGCAAGCTCCGTCGGCAGCTCGACGCGGCGTGGAAGGACTCGGGCGTCGACAAGGAGGTGCGCGAGGTCCAGCGCAGCATCGAGTCGATCCGCGACGCCGTGCCGCGCGATCTCTCGGCCGGCGCGCTCGCGCGCACGGCGGCGACCGAATACCAGCGGCGCGTCGAGCTGAACCAGAAGCGCGAGGAGGCCGACAACGAGCTCGCGGCGAGCCCGAACGCGGTGCTCGACCCGGCGCAGCCGAGCGCGGCGTCGAACCCGTCGAGCGCTGCGGCCTCGGGTTCTGCGGCCTCGAGCGCTGCGGAAGCGAGCGCTGCGGGCGCGGGTGCTGGGGTCGTCGCGCCCGCGAGCACCGCCGCCGCCGGCTCGAATCCGGCGAGCCCATCGATCGAGCGTCGCGCGCCGCCGTTCCCGATCCCCGGCGCACCCGCGGCGGAGCCCGCGCTGCGCGACCCCGACCCGCTCGTGCTCCCGCGTCGCCCGCCCGAGGGCGTCGAAGCGCGTCGGGCGCCGGGCGATCCCGGGCCGATCTCCCCGGACGGCGCGTGACGCCGCGCGCGTCCGCTCGCGCGCAGTGCTTCGAGCGGGGACGGGCTCCGAGGGCCCGAGAGCATCGGCCCGTTCTCGGCCGTCCACGTCCGCGGCGCGCGCGCCGCGGCGGGTAGACTCCCAGGCCGTGTTCCGACTCGGCTACAACACGAACGGCCTCGCCCACCATCGGGTCGAAGACGCGCTCCGCCTGCTCGCGCGCCTCGGGTACCGCGGCGTCGCGATCACCCCGGACGTCGGCCAGCTCGACCTCTACCGGTTGGATCGGGCCGAGGTGCGGCGCGTGAAGCGGCTCGCGCGCGAGCTCGACCTCGCGCTCGTGCTCGAGACCGGCGCGCGCTTCCTCATGGATGCGGAGGTGAAGCACGCGCCGACGCTTCTCGCACAGGGCGCGACCGACCGGACCCGACGGGTCGACTTCCTCCGGCGCTCGATCGACCTCGCGCACGACCTCGACGCCTCCGTCGTCTCGCTGTGGGCCGGCGCCCATCCCGAGGGCCAGACCGGCGACCCGGCGGGGCCGACGCCCGGGACGAGCCCCGCGCGGAGTGCGCGAACGGCGCCGCCGCCCAAGACGGTGTCCAGCCGGGGCCGGACCCGCGCGGCCATGGACCTCGAGCGAGCCTGGGATCGGCTCGTCGATGGGCTCGTGCGCGTGCTCGATCACGCTCGCGGTGCCCGGGTCGGCGTCGGGTTCGAACCCGAACCGGGCATGTTCGTCGAGCGGCCGACGGGCTACCTCGAGCTCCGCCGGCGGCTCGGTGAGCGCGCGGGCGAGCTCGGGCTCACGCTGGACGTTGGGCACCTCTTGGCCACCCTGGACCTACCTGTCGAGGCCCAGATCGAGGCCCTCGCCCCCTACCTCGTCGGGGTCCAGCTCGACGACGCGCCGCGGGGGCGGCACGAGCACCGGCCCTTCGGCCAGGGCGACCTCGACCTGCCCGCCGTGCTCGCGGCCTTGAAGCGCGTCCGCTTCGAGGGGCTCGCGGCGGTCGAGCTCTCGCGCGACAGCCACCGGGGGCCCGACGCGGCGCGCGAAGCGCTCGCTGCCCTGCGTCGGGCGCGGCGCGGAGCGGTCGGTTCCGCGCAGCGGCCACGCGCGAAGTAGGCCGGGCCGCCGAGGGCAGGATTCCGCGGAGCGGCCGCGTCCGAAGGTCGCCCACGCGTGCGCGCGGAAGCATCGGCCCGTGACCCGCTCCTCGGCCCCGTTCGGCTCGCCGTCCGAGTCCGCAGCGAGCTCCGCGAGGCGCGATCGCGCGCTCGAACGCGGCCGCCCGGGGCGCGATCCGGGCGCAAGAGGGACCCCCTCGGGCCTGGAAATTCCTTCCGAGGCTGCGTCAGTCATCGCTCGGGCGAAACGTGCTAAATGGCTTTCTGGCAGTGCTTTGAGCGGCCCCGACGCCTCCCTGGTCGACCCACACGATCTAGGAGTCCGTAAACCGTTCGAGGGGCGGGAGTTGGGGCCGTAACGGGCCTTGCGGGGTCCGAAGGGGTGCAGGCCCGCGAGCCGCGCTCCGACAAGGAGTTGGGCCCGAAACCGGACCTCGCGCTCGCACGAGGCACACGCAGAAGCCCAACCGACCGCAGGCTTGTCCCAGCCGAGGGCTCGCGTTCACAATGGGCTGACCGGCGCCCCCGCACGGCGCCCCTTCGAGAAGGAGACCGCATGGATACCCAAGAACAGCCCTCGGGACTGCAGATCTGTCCCACCCGCATCGACGGGGCCCCCGTCCTGTTCGCCCACAAGGTCACCCAGGGTCAGTGCCAAGACCGCCAGCGCGGGCACTACCACAAGTGCTTCACCTGCGCCTTCAACAACGCCTTCGTCGCGAAGAACGGTCGCCCCGAGGAGCACGTGAAGCCCGCCCCCCCGAAGAAGGTCCAGGTCGGCTGAGCCACGCCGATGCGTGTGCTCCCGACGCTCTCGCGCTTCGCACTCGGGAGCGCGCTCCTCGTCCTCGCCGCCTGCTCGGCGCCGCGGATCGATCTGGCCGACTGGCGCAGCCGGACCTCGCACGAGCGGCCGATGGCGGCGCGCCCGTCGCTCGAGGCCGACTTGGCGACCGTCGAGCGCCTGCGCGAGGCAGATGAGCTGGTCCGCGCGCGTGAGCTCGCCCTCGCCCTCGCCGCCGAGCACCCCGACGACCCGACGGTGTTGTCCGCGGCCTCGCGCGCCGAGTCGGACGGCGTCTTCCTCCGCCCCGAGGCCGATACGGACGCGCGCAACCACGCCGCCGCGAGCGCCCTCGACTACGCCGAGCGCGCAACGAGCCTCGGCGCCCACGGGCCGGCTGCCCGGGCTCAGCTCGGGTGGGCGCTCGGCACGACCACGCACCTCCAGTCGATGAGCGCCCGTAGCGCCCACGCCCGCCGGACGCGGGCCGTCGCGCTGGCGGTGATCGACGAGGAGCCGGTGAACGCAACGGCGCTCGCGACGCTGGCGATCGTGAACCTGCGGCTCTCGACCTTGCCCTGGATGGCGCGGCTCTTCGCGTCCGACCTGCCCGAGGCGAGTCTCGCGGACGCTGAGTCGTTCGCGCGCCGCGCGGTCGAGGCCCGCCCGAGCCGCGAGAACCGGCTCGTCCTCGCCAAGGTGCTGCTCGCGCTCGAGCGCGAGGCCGACGCGCGGTCGGTGCTGGAAGCGGCGCTCGCGACCCCGCCGCGCTTCCCGCGCGATCGAGCCGTCGAAGCGAGCGTGCGTGCGCACCTCGCTCCGCTCGCCGGACGCTGAGCGACTGTCGGAGGAGCCCGGTCTCCAAACTGTCCGTCTCTCCGACCCAGTTTCCGGCGTGGTGACGCCAGTGCTCTCTGCGTACGGTTGCCCCCGCGCGCCGACCGTTCGACTTGCCCGCACGCTTCGAGCGACGGCTCCCGCAAGAGCTCGCGCGGCGCTCGGGAGTTCGCTCCCCGAGGCGAGCTGCGTTTCGTCCTCCGGCACGCCGCGGACGCAGCGCTTCGCCGCCGCGCGCTGCGCAGCGCAGGGACGACGTTCGTCACCTGGGGCCCGCTTCGTACGAACAGCGCCCGCTGCAGTCGCTCCGCGCCGCGTGCGACGAGGCGGCCGAGCGCGCACCTGGGACGTCGTGCGCGAGGACGTCGCCGCGAAGGCGATCGAGATGCGGCGGCAGGGCTTCTTCGGCGCTGCGATCCTGCCGATGGCCGAGCTCGAGTACACGGGCATCACGGAGAAGCTCGCGGCGCTCGATGGGAGGTTCCGCTTGCGCCATGCGGTCGAGGCGCGCGAGCACGAGCTCGTCCACGGTTGAGCCGAGCTCGTGCGCGGACCAAGAAGCGCGCTCGGTGGCGCGCACGCTGGGACGCCCGCGTCGGGAGGCTCGTGTCGGGAGGCTCGCGGCGGGAGGCTCGTGGCGGGAGACTCGCGGCGGGAGACGCGCGCCTCGAGGCCCGCGCTGAAGAACGCTCGCTGAGATGCACACGCCGAGAAACGCACGCTGAGAAGCACGCGTCGTGATATGCACGCCGTCGCGGCACGGAGAACGAAAGAGAGCACGCCATGAACGACCTGCACGAACCCTGGTTGATCGCCGCGTGGCCCGGCATGGGCGGCGTCGCGCAGATCGCGGCCGGTTTCTTGGCCCAAACGCTCGACGCGAAGCGGCTCGACGCGGTCGACCTGCGCACGCTCGTCGAGCCGCGCGCGGTCGACGTGCGCTCTGGCCTCGTGCAACGCGCGGCGTCGACGCACGCGGCCTTCCACGCGTGGAAGAACCCGACCGGCGGGCGCGACCTGCTCTTCTACCTGGCGAACGAGCAGCCCGAGCGCGAGCCGTGGACGTACTGCAACCGCGTGATGGCGCTCGCGAAGGAACTCGGAGCGCGCCGTGTGATCACGTTCGCCGCGATGGGCACGCCGATCGAGCCGCGTGCGGAGCCGCGCGTGTTCGCGGTCGCGACGAGCGCGCCGCTGCTCGAGGAGCTGGTCACGCACGGCGCCGAACCACTGGGCGAAGGTCAGATCAGCGGCCTGAACGGCCTCGTCCTCGCCGCGGCGGCGGAGCAAAGGATCGAGGCCGTCTGCCTGCTCGGTGAGTTCCCGTACTTCGCGGCTGCGATCGCGAACCCGAAGGCCTCGTCCGCCGTGCTGCGCGTCTTCGAGCGGCTCGCGGGCGTCCTCGTCGACCGCAAGGAGCTCGACGCGCACGTTCCCGCGGTCGAAGCGGCGCTCGACGAGGCGCTGGAGAAGCTGCGGCGCGCGTCGGAGCCGAAGGGCGAGCCCGCGATGCCGGCGGAGGGCGAGGAGTGGAAGCACGCGCGTCCTGTCGAACCGCGCCCGACGATGGAAGAAGCGCGGCGCATCGAGCAGCTCTTCGAACGCGCGAGCCGCGACAAGGGTCAGGCGCTCGCGCTGAAGTCCGAGCTCGATCGGCTCGGCGTGTTCAAGCGCTACGAGGACCGCTTCCTCGACCTGTTCAAGCAGGCGGGCTGACGCCGCGCGCGTCAGCGCTTCGTCGTCGTCGGCTGCGCGCCCGCGGCCGCGAGGATCTCGGCCTCGGTCAGGATGCGCGGCGTCTGCTTCGCGAGGTCGAGGACCTTCTGCACGCGCTCGTCGGTCGGCGTGATGCCGCGCTTCTCGAGGAACCACGTCACGTTCGACTTGCCGCTCATCGGGCCGACGGTGATCACCTGCTCGAGCCCGACCAAGTCCGCCGGCACGCCCGAGTACACGCGGTTTGCGAGCCAGTGATCGCCCTTTTTGAAGGCCTTGATCACGGCGGCGGCATGCACGCCGGTGCCGGTCTCGAACGCGTCCTTGCCGAACACGGGGTAGTTCGGCGGGAGCGGCACGCCCGTGACCTCGTGCGCGAGGCGCACGTAGTCGCCGAGCTTCGAGAGGTCGTTCTGGACCAAGCCCATCAAGCGCAGGTTGACGAGTAAGAGGTCCATCTCCGTGTTCCCCGCGCGCTCGCCGAGGCCGAGCGCGGTCGCGTGCACGCGCGTGGCGCCCGCTTCGATCGCGGCGAGCGCGTTGATCAAGCCGAGCCCGCGGTCGCGGTGTCCGTGCCAGTCGATGCCGACGTCCGCGCCGGTCTTCGCGACCACGTCCTTCACGAACGTGATCAAGCGCTTCACGCCCGACGGCGTCGCGTGGCCACACGTGTCGCACACGCAGATGCGCTTCGCGCCGGCTTCGATCGCGGTCGTGTAGAGCGCGCGGACGTTCTCGGGGCTCGCGCGCGTCGTGTCCTCGGTCACGAACATGACCGGAAGGCCGTTCTTGACGCCGAACTCGACCGCCTCGCGCGAGAGCTTGAGCATCTGGTCGAGCTCCCAGCCCTCCGCGAACTGGCGGATGGGGGAGCTGCCGATGAACGCGCAGACCTCGACGGGCCGGCCGGTGGCCTGCACGACGTCGACGACGGGCGCGATGTCCGTGACGAGCGTGCGGCACGCGACGTTGGGCGTGATGCGCAGCTTCGTCATCTCGCGGCACAGCGTCGTGATGTGCTCGCGCGCGCGCGCGCCGGCGCCGGGGAGGCCGATGTTCGCGGTGTGGATCCCGAGCTGATCCATCAAGTGGACGAGCTCGATCTTCCGCGCGAGCTCGGGATCGTGCGCGGACGGGCTCTGCAGGCCGTCGCGCAGCGTCTCGTCGTCGAACTGGATCGGCTTCGCCGTCGTCTTCGGGTCCGCGTTCCAGTCGTGGATCAGGTCGTTCGGGCGCGTGTCGGTCATGGCGTGGTTCGCGGGCGTTCGGGGGGCCCTGGGTAGCCCGTCATCCTAACGACCGGACACCGTGAACGCGGTGAAGAAGTCCTCGGGCGCGGCGCGGGGCCGGCGGTGAGAAGTCCCCGGGCGCGGCGTGATCGCGCGTGCGGCGCTCTGGCCGCTCACGCTCGTCCGCAGGCGCGGCGCGACCGTGCGGAGGGAGCGCGCGCGCGGCGCCCAGGCCGTTCACGCGCGTCTGCGCGCCCGAGCCGATCGCACCAGGAAGAGCCCGACGAGCACGAACACGACGCCGAGCAGGACGCCGACCCATGCGTTGTCCACGCGTCGCTCGAGGACGGCATCGCTCGGGTCCGCGGGGTTCACCCAGCAGGTCGAGGTCGAACCCACGGGGTGGCGCGCCAAGACCGCGCGCGCATGATCGCGATCGCCCGAGTCCGAGAACGCGACTTGGTCCGAGGTGTGCTCGATGGAGTCGACCACGTAGCGATAGGTGACGTGCACGTGGAACGCGTCCGACTCGAACGCGCTGCTCGCGGCGAGGATCGTGCACGGCGCCTCCGTCCAACGGTTCGACGCCTCCAGCCGGCTCTGCAGCCGGACGACGAAGCCGAGCGCGACCAGACCCACGAGGACGAAGAGCACGCCGGGGACGAGGCGGATCAAGCGGACGCCGGAGGCGGGAGCGCTGGCGGACATCGTGCGCAACCTACCCGAGGTCTCGGCGGTTCTTCACGCGGGAGTCGAGTCCTCTCGTCGCGCGCTCGACGGGACCGAGCTCGTGAGCGCGAGCGTGGCACGGGGTCGAGCTCGATTTCGGCTCGCCCGTGCGCTCGATGGATGCAGCGCCGCCTCGCAGCGGGACGGCACGAGCTTCAGGCGAACCCGCGCAGCTTTCGCAGGACGAAGATCAGCGGCCCGAGCACGAGGAAGACGACGCCGACGAGCGTCGGGAGCCAGACGCCGCTCGCGCTGCGGTCGAGCACGGCCTCCGTCGGGTCCTCGGGGTTCACGAAGCAGGTGACGGTCGTGCCGACGGGGTACCGCGCGGCGACTTCGCGAGCATCGTCGGGGTCGGACGTGTGGACCTCGGCGAAGGAGAGGCGCGTGCCCGTGTGTTCGACGCCCGCGAGCTCGTACCGATAGGAGACGTGCGCGCCGTACGTCCCGTGGCCCTTGCCGGACGTGTGCCGCTCGGTGCTCGCCTCGAGGATCGTGCACGGCCGGGCGATCCAGTGCTCCGACTCGCCCTGCTTGATCAGCGGCAGGAGCGTGCCGAAGACGAGCACGAGCAGGCCGACGAGGAACGCGATCGAACAGACGACCAGGGTCCCGACGGGACCGAGGCGACGGCGTGAACGCAGGTGCGAGTGCATGAGCGAGTGAGACGAACCTACCGTGGATTTCGGCGGGCATTCAGGCTCGAGTTCGTGGCGTCGAGGCCTGGCGGGCGCCGCTCGGGAGTCGAGCGGGCTTTCGAAAAACGGCGTGGCGCCCAGCCGGGGCGCGGTCGAGCGGACGTCGGAGCCTGGGCGCGGCCGCCCAGCCGGCGCGCCAACGAGCGCGGGCGCCTCGAGGGGCGCCCGCGCGTCACGGCGAGGTCGCGTTAGGGCGACTCGCGGTCGCGCTACTTGTTCAAGTCGATCTTCGCCAGCGCGACGAAGCGCTCGAAGCGCTTGCCGTTCTTCGTGCCCTCGTGCTTCTTCGCGAGGCTCTCCGCGCGCTTCACGTTGCCGGGCTCGAAGGGCTTCTTCTTCGCCACGTCGTTCGTGAACGAGGCGAACGCCTTGTCGGCGTCGCGCTCGGCGGCGAGCTCGGGGCTCGCGAGCTTCGTCTTGAGCTCGGCGACCTTCGTCGCGAGGTCCACAGCACCCTTGGTCGACTTCTCGAGCTTCGCGGCGAGCGCGTCGGCGGCGACGACGTCGCCCGACTCGATCATCCGCTTCGCGCGCTCGATCTTGGCCGTCGTGCGGGCGACGAACTCGTCCTTCGCCGCCTTGGAAGCGTCGCTCGCGAGCTTGTCGCACTCCGCGATCGCGGCGGCGAGGTCGCCCTTGCCGAACGCGGACCACGCCTTCTCGAGCTCCTTCGGCGTGCCCGCGGGCGCTTGCTTCGACTTCTTGATCTCGGCGGCGATCGTCTCCTCGAGCTTCTTGCCGAAGTCACCGGGGTGACCCTGCAGGAGCACGGACCCGTCGATGCCGAGCACCGCGGTCTCGGGGAGCCCGCTGCCCGTCGTGGAGAGCGGGCGCTCGGTGGTCCACATGGCCCCGTTGCCCATCCACTTCATCTTCCACGCGAACGCCTCGTAGACGTCCTTCGGCGTGTTCTGGCACTCGACGAAGAGCACCTGCACGTCGTCGCCGTACTGTTCCTGGAGCTTCACGGAGGCCGGCACGGACCCCCCAATGCAGCCCCCTCAGTTCTTGCCCCAGAAGTCGATGACGATCGGCGTGCCGCGCAGCTCGTCGAGGTTCTTGAGCCCGAGCGCGTGCAGCGGCGACTCGCGGAACGTGTAGAGGATGCCGGAGTCGGCGGCGGGCGCGGCGCTCGACGCGAGCCAGGTCGCGCCGACCACCGTCAGCGCGGCGACGAGGCCGAGGACGGGGAGCTTCATGGGGTGCCTCTCGAACGGGATCGGGACGGGAACGAGGCCCGACCGTACCCGGCGGCGCTGGAACGCACAACGGGACCCCGGCGGGGGCGGACGGGTCGAGGCGGGGGGAGGCCGCGCTCGGCCCCGCTCCCCGAGGCCGGGCCCTGTCCCCGGCCACCCGGGGGACCATTTTGCGCATTCCTAGGCCTCCTTGCCCTGGAAGCCGGTCCTCGCGGGCCGTAGCTTGCCGCGCTCGTTCACGACGCCCGTGGCAGCGGGCGGTAGCTGGTCTGGTTCGTCGAGGTAGGTCTCGCCCGCATGGCATTCGACAAGGTTCTGAAGTTCGGTGGCGCCGCCCTGGCCGATGGCCCGGGGGTCCAGCGTTGTTGTGAGCTCGCGGTCCGCTACGGCGGCGAGCGGCCCGTGATCGTCGTCAGCGCCCACCACGGCGTGACCGACCTCCTCGACACCGTCGCGCGCTCCGCCGTCGACGGCATGCTCGAGGGCGATCGCGTCCGCATCCGACACCGGACGCTCCTGCGCCAGCTCGGACTGCACCCCGAGCTGCTCGACCGCTACTTCACCGAGCTCTTCGGCCTGCTCGGCGGCATCCACGCGCGCGGGCGGCTCGAGCCGTCGGAGCGCGACCTCGTCCTCTCCTTCGGCGAGCGCATGAGCGCGCGCATCGTCGCGCAGTCGCTGCGCGCGATGGGCCATCTCGCGACGCCGGTCGATGCGTTCGACCTCGGCCTCGTGTCCGATTCGAACCACGGCGCCGCGCGTCCGCTGCCCGAGAGCCGTCAGAAGGTGAAGAGCGCGCTCCTCGACGTCCCGGGCATCCCGGTCGTCACCGGGTTCCTCGCGAAGGATCGGCGCGGCACCCTGCCCACGCTCGGACGCAACGGCTCCGATCTCACGGCCGCGCTGATGGCGGAGGCGGTCGGCGCGGGCGAGCTCCAACTCTGGAAGGCCGTCGGCGGGATCATGACGGCCGATCCGAAGCTCGTGCCCGAGGCGCGCGTCGTCGAACACCTCGGCTTCACGGAGGCCGCGGAGTTCGCGCTCTACGGCGCGCAGGTGCTCCACGGCGCTGCGCTCGCGCCCGCGCAGCGCGCGAACGTGAACGTACGCCTGCTCGACGTGAACGACCCCGAGGGCCCCGGGACGATGCTCGCGACGCAGACGCGCGGCGAGGGCCCGGTGGGCATCGCGGCGCGCAGGAAGCTCGTGCGCGTCGACCTCGACCTGTCGGGCACCGACGATCGCAGCGAGCGCATGGCGGAGCTCTTCGCCGCGCTGCAACGGCACAACATCGATCCGGGTCCGATCTCGAGCACGGCGGAGACGTTCTCCGTGTTCGTGCCGCACTCGTCGGCCTTGGAGTCGATGCTCTGCGACTTCGGCGCGCGAGCGCGCACCGAATCGGATCTGGCGCTCGTCGCGCTCATCGGCCGCAGCATCGGCTGGGACGCGGCGCTCTGGCAGCGCGCGATGTCCGCGTTCGTGAACGAAGGGATCGAGGTCTCGGACGCGTTCGTCGGTTCGCGTTCCCCGAGCCAGGTGTTCGTCGTCGCCGCGTCCGACGTCGAACGCGCCGTCCAAGCCCTCCACGCGCACCTGTTCCGGCCGGCGGAGCTGAGCACCTGACCGCCGCGCGGCTCGGGCCGCGCGCGCGCGCGGGTTGTCTCCGCGCCGTGCATTCCCCATCCTGTCGCGCGTTCCGGGGCGCTCCGCGGCCGCGTGCGCCCCGAAACGCAGGAGCCGCATCCGCGACGTGAAGAAGAGCGTGTTCATCCGCACGGCGTGGGCTCTCGCGGCCCTGCTCCTCGCGCTCGTGCTCGCGCGCTCGTTCGTAGGCAACGTCTACCACGTCCGCTCGGGATCGATGGAGCCGACGATCCTCGGCCTCGAAGACGGCGGGGAGTGGGTCTTCGTCCGGTACGACCGCGCCCCTCCGAAGCGCAACGAGCTCGTCGTCGTGCTCCCCGTCGACGGCGGCGATCCGATCGTGAAGCGCGTCCTCGGGCTGCCCTACGAGCGCGTGCAGGTGCTCCACGGCGACGTGTGGATCGACGGCCGCGTCTTGCGGCGTAGCGCGGAAGACGGCGTGCCGCGTCCGTTCGTGACGGAGTTCGACGAGCGCTTGCAGCCGTTCGACGCGTCGTTCCACATGGGCTCGACGGCCGCGAATCCGTGGACGCGCGCGGACGGCGCCTGGCGCGTGGACGCGACTGGGATCCCCGCGGGGAGCGACGAGGGTCTCGCGTACCTCGTGCCGAAGCTCGACGACGGCTACTTCGGTCCGGACCACGCGCGCGTGAAGGGCGAGACGGACACGAACGACCTCGCGCTCGAGTGCGAGGTCTTCTGCGAGTCCGCGCGCGGTCGCGTGCGCTTCCAACTGACGGAGCGCGGCGACACGTTCGAGTTCTCGATCGCGCCGACCGCGAACGGCGACGCGCTCGGACTGTTGACGCGACGGAACCAGGGCGACCGGCTCGAGCGCCTCGCGAGCGTGCTCCTGCCGCGCTTCACGTGCGGCGCGTGGCACAAGATCCGCGTCTCGAACGTCGACGACGAACTCGCGCTCGAGCTCGATGGCGCCGCGACGCCGCTGCGCGCCGCCTACGAGCGCAACGAGCTCCACCCCGCCGATCGGCTGTTCGCTGGCACGAGCCCCGGCGCGCGCGTCCTCCTCGGCGCCGAGGGCGTCGCCGCGCGCTTCCGCGGCGTGCGCATCGAACGCGATCTCGTCTTCACGCCGCTCGGAGAGCACGGGACCGCGACCGAAGCGGAGCTCGGCGCCGACCAGTACTTCCTGCTCGGCGACAACTCCGCGCACAGCTCGGACAGCCGCACGTTCGGCCCCGTCCCGCTCGCGCGCATCGTGGGCCGCGCCACCCACGTCGTCTGGCCTCCCTCCCGCTGGCGTCGCCTGGACGCGCCGCGCGACGGCCGACCTTGAGCGCCCGCGCCCGGTGAGGGCGGCTCGCCGCTCCCAAGGCTCGGTGCCGGGCCACGCGCGTCGGACGGCGCGCCACGACGTCGCCCCCCGAGAGGCCGTGGAGGACGCGCGCGCCCCGCGGACCGCGCCGCCCACCCCCCGAGCGACCCGCGGCCCAGCGCGAGATCCCGCGGTTCCCCCGGAACCCCGCCCCCGCCCCCGGGTTGCTACGGTGTTCCACCATGCCCTCGACCTACGCAAGCGACCCCGGCGTCCAACTCATGCTCGCCTGGCAGGCCGGCGACGAGAGCGCCTTCGATCGCCTCGTCCTCGAGTACTCGAGCCAGGTCTACGCCCTGCTCACGCGCTTCCTCGGTCCGCGGCAGAACCGCGAGGACCTCGTGCAAGAGGTCTTCCTGCGCGTCCTGCGCGCCCGCGAGCGCTACGAACCGACCGCCCGCTTCTCGACCTTTCTCTACCGCATCACGTTCAACATCGCCGTGAACGAGTCCCAGCGCGGCGCCGCGAAGGACGAGCAGCTCCAGCGCTCGTCGCCGGGCGGCGAGGACGGCCTCTCCGAGCTCGCCGACGCGAGCGCCGTCGGTCCTTCGCGCGACCTCGAGCGCCAGGACGTCGTGCAGGCCGTGCGCCACGCGATCGCGGCGCTGCCCGAGAACCAGCGCATGGCGCTGATCCTCGCGAAGTACGAAGAGCTGCCGCACACGGACATCGCCGAGGTGCTCGGCACCAGCGAGAAGGCCGTGAAGTCGCTCGTCCACCGCGCGCGAGAGACGCTGCGCGTCGCACTCGCGCCGTACTTGCAGGAGGAGCTCGCGTGAAGCACGACTGCGCCCTCTTCCGCGCGGAGCTCGAGCGCCGCCTCGGCGACGCGCGCGACGCCGCCGTCGCGGAGCTCGGCTGGCACGAGCACTTGCTCTCCTGCTCCGCGTGCCGCGCCTTGCTCGAGGCCGAGGAAGCGCTCGACGTGCTCCTCGCTTCGCTCCCCGAGCCGCGCCTGCCGCGCCGTCTCGCCGAGCGCCTGCTCGTGCGCCTGCGCGAAGCACGGTCGAACGAGGACGAGCTCGACCAGCTGCTCGCTCTCGACGCGCACGCGTCTCCCGCGGGCCTCGCCGAGCGCGTCGCCGCGGGCGTGCGCGCGCGCGAAGCGCGGGAGGAGCGCGCGCTCGACGTGCTGCTCGACCGCGTGCCCGCGCCGGCCGCGCCGATCGCGCTCGGCGACCGCGTGCTCGCGCGCCTCGTGGAGCCCCGCGCCGCCGCGGAGCGTGCGCTCGACCGCGCGCTCGAGCACGACGCGCCGCCCGCAGTGCCCGCGGAGCTCGGCGCGCGCGTGCTCGCGAAGCTCGCCGACGCGCGCAGCTCCGCCGCGGCCAGGTCGAACGCACGCGTCGACAGAGCCGCGTCCGACACGCATGATCGGATCGGCGCGCATAGGACGCCTGCCGAGCCCGCGCGTCTCGCCGCCGCTGGAGCTCCGCGCGCCGCTTCGGCGGAAGTCCAACGCGCGGTCGCGCCCGCGCGCCCGCGCACGACCGTCTGGAGCTCGCGCCGCACGTGGGTGTGGGCCGCTGCGGCGAGCGTGATCGTCGCGCTCGCCGTTTGGCTCGCCTGGTCGCGCGCGCGGCCCTTCCTCACGCCGGCGCCGATCGTCCGCGACACGGCGCCGCGCCGTGAGAACGTGGGTCCGCGCGTCCTCGTGCCGGAGCGCGCGGTCGTCGACGCGCCGAACGAGGAGGTCCTCGCCGCGCTCGACGTGCTCGAGCAGTGGGAGCTCCTCATGAAGGACGACGTCGACGTCTTGCTCTCGACGATCGCGCCGGCGGACGAGTCGCTGCTCGAGGTCGACGAGGCGGCGCCCGTCGACGAAGCACCCGCCGAGGGCGAGACGAAGCCCGAGGGAAAGAAGGGCTGACGTGCGCGCGCTGCTCGTCCTCGCCGCCGCGTCCGCGCTCGTCGCGCTCTCCGCGTGCGATCGTGGCGGTCGCGCGCCGCACGCGAACCCGCCGGTCGCGTCGAGCGCGACCGAGGCGGCTCGCGCGAACTCGTCGGACGACGAGGCGCCCGTGGCGCACGAGCGCGCGGTGCAGGACGCCGGTGCGGACTCCGCGTCGAGCGTCGCTCCCCACGGGAGGCCCGCCGCCGGCACGCGCGCGGCTTCGATCGAGCCTGCGTCGGGCTCCGCGCGCGCGTCGAACGTCGTCGGCGACGGTGCGTCGCTCGAGGTCGCGCGCGAGCGCTGGATGCACCTCACGGACGCGGAGCGGACGGCGATCCTCGAGCGCTACTCCGAGTACGACCGCCTCGGCGCGAACGAGAAGCGGGAGCTGCTCCAACGCGCGCGGCGCCTGCGCGAGACGAGCCAGCGCGTGCAGAGCGAGCTGTCGCCGAGCGTTCGAGAGCGACTGCGTCAGCTCCAGCCCGAGAAGCGCCGCGAGGCGATGCGCGAGATCGTCGGCGGCGAAGCGCGCGCGCGCGGGCAAGAGATCCGCGCCAAGCTGCCCGACGCGTGGCTCGAACGACTCGAGACCGCGCGGCCCGAGGAGCGGCTCGCGATCCTCGGCCAGTTCCGCGACCGGCACCTGAAGCGCATCGCGGACTTCGCGATCGAGCGCCTCGGGAAGACGCTCGGGCTCGCGGAAGAAGAACGTCGTCGGCTGCAGTCGCTCCCGATCGACGAGCGCGCGCAAGCCGTGCTCGAGCTGCGCAAGCGCGCGATCGAGCGCGACGCGAGCGAGAACGGCCTCCCGCCCGGCATGACGGCGGAGGACTGGAGCGAGCTCGTGCGTCTCGAGCCGCAGGCCTTCTTCACGCGCGTACAGCAGTACCGCCAGCGCCGCGTCGAGAGCGAGGACGTAGAGCGCGTCGATCCCGACGCACGCGTGGCTCCGGACGGCGTCGACGCGCGCAAGGACGACGGGGCTCGGCGCGGCGGCCCGCCCGTCGACGGGCCGGAGCACCCGCGCGCGCCGGGCGGCCCGCCGCGGGACGGCGGGGCGCGCCCCGCGAACGACGCGCACCCCGTGCCGCCATCTCCCGAGGATGTCCGCCCGGGCGCGGAAGCGTCCCACGAGCGCGGCCCGCGGCTGACCACCGAGCGAAGGGAAGGCCTCGAACGCCTGCTCGCCGCCGTGCGACAGCACGCGGACGAGGTGCTCGACCACGTCGACCTCCCGAAAGACGAGCGGCGCGCGAAGCTGTTCGAGCTCCGCCGCGCGCGCTGCCTCGAGATCCTGCGCGCGTACCGCCTCGTCTCGCCGCAACGGATGGGGGAGCTCGAGGCGCTCGACGAAACGAGCTTCCACGAGGCGCTCCGCCGCGTGCTCCAACCGCTGCGTCGCGAAGGGCGGTCCCCACGGTCCGCGCCGCGCGAAGGCGGCGACTCCGTCCCGGGGCGCAAGGAAGGCGGCCGCGCCTGACGCGCGGCGCGGTGCGCGCGCGGCGTATACTCGCCCTTCGCGCGTGATCCACGAAACGAACCCGAACCCGCCTCCCGCCGCGGTTTTGCGCGCGCTGCCCGCGCTCGATCCGCGCGCGCTCGAGGCGCGCCCCGACCGCGTCGTGATCGACCTGCGCAGTCCCGCCGAGTTCGCGGAGGACCACGTCGATGGCGCGTGGAATCTCCCGCTCTTCGACGACGACGAGCGCGCGCTCGTGGGCACGCTCTACCGACGCGTTTCGCCCGCCGCGGCGTTCGAGCGCGGGCGCGAGCTCGTCGAAGCCCGCATCGAGGACCTCGTGCTGGCGATCGCGGAGCGCGCGGGTTGGACGCCGCCGCGCGCCGATCTCCGCGCGCGTGTCCGCGAGCTGACGGCGCGTGGCTACGAGGGCTTCGCGGGCGAGCTCGACGTGCGTCCGGTCGCGGCGGACGAGGCGGAGCTCCTGCGCTCGCCCGTCGCCCTGTGTTGCTGGCGCGGCGGGATGCGCTCGCGCAGCGTCACGCTGCTCTTGCGCGAACTCGGCCTCGCCCGCGCCGGCCTGATCGCCGGCGGATACCGCGCGTGGAGGAGGCTCGTCGTCGAGGACCTCGCGCGTTTCGACGCGCCGCCGACGTACGTGCTCCGCGGACTGACCGGCGTCGGGAAGACGCTCGTGCTGCGCGAGCTCGAACGGCTCCGGCCGCGCTGGACGCTCGACCTCGAAGGGTGCGCGCAGCACCGGAGCTCGATCCTCGGCATGGTCGGGCTCGAGCCCGTGTCGCAGAAAGCGTTCGAGGCTCGCGTGCGCGCGCGCCTCGCGCTCGGATTCGACGGCGTCCTGGTCGTCGAGGGCGAGAGCCGCAAGGTCGGCGACGTCGTCGTGCCGCAGCGCGTGTGGAGCGCGCTCGACGGCGGGACGAGCGTGGAGCTCGTCGCGTCGATCGAACGCCGCGTCGAGGTGCTCGAACACGACTACCTCGCGCGGCCCGAGAACGCGGCGGAGCTCCTCCCGCGCCTCGAGTACCTCGACGACCGCATCGGCCATGCGCCCGGCGAGTCGACGCTCGTCGCGCGCTTCGAAGGCGGCGACGTCGACGGCGTCGTGCGCGAGCTCCTCGAGCGGTGGTACGACCCGCGCTATCGGCACGGGGAGCAGGGCCGCGCGCACGCGGCGACCTTCGACGCGACCGACCCCACGCGGTGCGCGCGCGAACTCGTAGCGTGGATCGAAACGCAGCCGACGGCCCGGCGTGTCGTGCCCAGGAAGGGCGTGCACGCGTGACGGAGGGGCGAGGGCAACATTCAGAGCTCGTCCCCGCCGAGTTCGTCGCGCGCGCAACGCCGCGCGCCGCGTCGGACGAGACGCGCGTCGCAGAGCCGCCGGGCGCCGCGAACTCGGGGCTCGCGCGCCTCGCGAGCGCGGCGTTCGTGCTCGTCGTCCTCGCGCTCACGTTCGAGCGCCTGTTCCTCGGCGTCGACTTCGGCGACGAGGCGACCTACGTCGCGCTCCCGTGGCGCTTCCTGCTCGGCGACCGTCCGTTCGTCGACGAGATCAACCTGATCCAGACGTCGGGCTTCTTCACGCTGCCGCTCGTGTGGGCGTGGCACGCGGTGACGGGCGGACTCGACGGCGTCGTGCTGTTCCTGCGTTGCGCGTGGTTCGCGGCGAGCGTCCTCGTGTGGCTCTGGACGGCGCGCCGATTCGCGCCGGCGCTCGGCGCGTGGGGCGCGCGGATCGTCGCGCTGCCCGTCGTCGCGGCGGTGTTCCTCGGGATCCCGACGTTCTCCTACAACACGCTCGCGAGCGGGTTCTTTCTCGGCGGTCTCGTCGTGCAGCACGCGGCGGCGCGCTCGGGCGCGCGACGCACGTGGCTCGCGGCGGGCGTGCTCCACGGCTTCGCGACCGTCGCGATCCCGACGTACCTGATCGCCGCGCTTGCGGGGCTCGCCGCGTCGCTCGTTCTCTCGCGCGACCGTCGCGGCGCGGCTTTCGTCGCGTACGCGGCGGGCGGCGTGCTGGCGCTGTTCCCCTTCATCCCGTTCCTGGGCGGGATCGGGCACGACACGTTCGCGTTCGGCTACGCCTACACGGGCGGGTCGGGCGCGTGGCTCGTCAAGCTGCGCACGATCGCGTGGCAGACGTGGCGCATCGTGCCGCACAAGGCGGTCGTGCTGTCGCTGCTCGGCGCGTTCGTCGTCTTCGCGAAGGTCGGCGCGAGCGTGCGACCGTTCGGCGGGAGCGCGCGCGCGGGCTCGATGCCGGCGCGCACGCTCGCGATCGTCGCCCTGGCCGCCGTCGTCGCGCTGCTCGTGCCGGGACGCGGAGCGATCGACTCGTCGGTGCACGTGTTCCTCGTCGCGCTGCTCGGTCCGTTCGTGCTGCCGTTCGTCGCCGACCGCTCGACGGCGCGCACGTGGTTCGTGGGCCTGTGGCTGCCGGGCTTCGCCGCGGGGATCGTCGCGGCGTGGACGAGCGGCAACGCCGTCGCGAACGCCGGGTTCGGCGCGCTGCCCGCGGCGCTCGTCACGCTCGCCGCGATCGCGAGCTTCGCGCGCGAGGGTCGCGAGGGCTTGCGCGCGGACGCTGCCGCCGCGCTCGTGCCCGCGATCTTCGCACTCGTGCTGCTGCAGGAGCAGCGCGCGATCTACCTCGACGACGCGCCGGAGAAGCTCGTCGCGCGGATGGAGGAGGGCCCCTTCCGCGGCCTGATGACGACGCCCGAGAAGAAGGCGTGGCTCGACGAGGTCTCGGCCGCGGTGCGCGCATCCGCCGCGGGGCACGAGCGCGTCCTCGCCGTCGTCCACTTCCCGCTCGCGTACCTCCTGACGGACCGTCCGCCCGCGACGCGCACCGCGTGGGGCTTCGCCTGCCCGCCCGAGCAGGACTGGGACTGCGACGCGCGGTTCGTGGCCGACCTCGAGCACTTCGGCGCGCACGACGTCCTCGTTGTCGAGGTGCGTCGCCTCCACTACAGTTCCACGGAGATCCGCGACCAACCCGCGGGCCGAGTCTCGAGCGTCCTGCGCGAGCGCTTCCGGCCCCTGCTCGAGCGGGAGGGCTTCTCGATCTTCGTCCCCCGCTGAACGAGCCCCGCGTGATCCTGCGAGACCTCACCGTCGTCGTCCCCGCCTACAACGAGGCGCGCCGCATCGGCGCGACCGTGCGGCGGCTCTTCGACGAGTTGCCGAAGCTCGCCGAGCGCTTCGAGGTCGTCGTCGTCGACGATGGATCGAGCGACGGCACCGCGGAGGTCGCCGAACGCGAATCGGGCGGCCGCGCGCGCGTGCTCCGCCGGCCGCAGCGCGGCGGCAAGGGCGCCGCGGTCCGCACGGGCGTGCGCGAGGCGCGCGGCGAGTGGATCCTGATGACGGACGCCGACCTCTCGATCCCGCTCGCGGAGTTGCACGTACTCGCGGCGCGGACGGATCGCGCGCCGATCGTGATCGGCTCGAAGCGCGCGCCCGGCACGACGATCGAGTATCCGCCGCTGCGCCGCGTGTTCGGCGGCCTCGGGCAGACGTTGATCTCGCTCGCCGTCGTGCGCGGGTTCCACGACACGCAGTGCGGCTTCAAGCTCTACCGCGCGGACGTCGCGCGCGAGCTCTTCGCGGCGAGCACGATCGACGGCTTCGGCTTCGACTTCGAGGTGCTCTTCCTCGCGAAGCGGCTCGGGTACGCGGTCGAGGAAGTACCCGTGAAGGTCGAGCACCAGCTCGGCTCGAGCGTGCGCGTGTCGAGCTACGTGAACGTGCTGCTCGAGGTCTTGCGCGTGAACGCGAACCGCGTGCACGGGGTGTATCCGCCCCCGCGCGGGACGAACGACTGAGAGCCGGTGAAGAAGTCAGATACGCCCGTCAGGCCGGCCCAGACGCGCCCCGGCGGCGTTGCGATTCCTCCGAGCATTGCAGGCGAGTACGCGTCGTCATCGCGCCTTGCCGGAACGCCTCGAAACAACCCTGCCGGGCATCTCTGATTTCGTCACGGGCTCTGAGCTCCGGCGACGAGTGCACGTCGAGTTCGCTTCCGCGCGCGAGCCCCGAACTCGACGGGGTACGTCAGGGCCGCGTCGCGCCGATCGATGGGTGCCAGTCCGCGCCCTCCGCGAGCTGGATCCCGGCGAGGAGTTCGCCGACGCCGCGCGGCGCCTGCGCGGCGAGGAACTCGCGCGCGAGGTCGCGCCGCAGCCCGAACGCACGGTAGATGCGCCAACCGGTGCCGCGCAGGAACGGGACCACGAGGTCGTCCGGCGGCGCGAACTCGAGCTGCTTCGCGATCTTCGCCGGGACGAAGCGCGGACCCAGGCCCGCGCGACCGACCGCCTCCGCGAGCGGCGCGCGCGCTTCGGTATCGACCGTCTCGATCGCCGCGAACGCGGCGGCGAGGTCGTAGCCCGCGTTGCGCGGATGCACGAAGAACCGCAGACCGGTGAGCGCGACCTTCCACTGCTCGCCGTGCGAGCGTTTCGAGATCGCGATCGCTTCCTCGAGCGAGACGTCCGCGTGCTCGAATAGCGAGAGCGAGATCGCGGGCAGCAGCAGCGCCGGATCGTCGTCGTAGCGGCGCAGCACGGCGATCTTGTCTTCGACCGTGCCCTCGAGATGGTGCTGCACTTTGTCGAAGTACTCGGCGTAGTCGTAGCCCTTCACGTGGGCCGTCTGGTACGCGACGAAGCTCGGGTTCCACCAACCGCGGCTCGCCAGCCCCGCCAAGTCATACACTCCGACCCCGACGAGCGCCGCGACGGCGAAGCTCGCGCACGCGCCTTTCGCCTTCGTGCCCCGCGCGAAGAGCTCGTCCGCGCACGCCGCGGCCGTGAGCGTGCCGAAGACCCACACGGGTGAGAGTCGCAGGAAGAAGAACCAGTTGTCGCGCGGGATCGCCATGCCGCTCGCGAGGTAGAGCGCGAGGAACACGGGCGCCACGAGCGCCACGAGCGCGACGCGCCGCCGCCGCAGGACGTCGGGATTCGTGCGCACGAGCACGACACCGAGGCCGAGGAGCAGCGTGTACGCGATCGCGAGCACCCATGCGCCGGGGTCGCCTCGTTCGAGCGCGCCGAATACGTCTTGGAGCGCGGCCCAGCGCGGGATCTTCGCGCTCGCTCCGCCCTCCTTCGCGCGGACGAAGAGCGCGTCGAGTCCGACGTGCGACATCATCCAGAAGAGCGGCAAGAGACCCAGCACGGCGCCGGAGAGCGCGACGGCGATGCGGCGCGGCGAGAGCTCGTGCCGAGCGAAGACGAGCAGCGCGAGCGTGCTCCACACGATCGATGCGAGGGTCAGCAGCGAGAAGTAGAGCCCGAACCCGGCCGTGAAGCCCAGGCCGAGGAAGTCGCGCGTCGTGGGCGCGGGCGAGGCCGCGATGCGCAGCGTGAAGTGCGCGACGAGCACGAAGAAGAGGCACGCCTCGAAGTGCGTGCCGAGGCTGAGCATCGAGAAACGCAGGAACGCCTCGGGCGCGAAGACGAAGGCGAGGCCGAAGCACCACGCCGCGCGGTCGCCGAAGTGCGCGCGGGCGGTGCGCAGCGTCGCGAGGAGGAGCAGCGCGGTCGTCGTGAACGCGACGAGCTTGTTCGCGAGCAGTGTCGGGCCGACGAGCGAGTAGGCGAGCGCGCGCAGGTGTGTGATCACGAAGCCGCCGCCTTCGTGGTAGACGTAGGCGAGGCGCCAGTGCTCGACGGGCAGGTGGTCGAGGATCGCCTTCGCGGCGGCGCCCTTGCCGAGTTCCTCCCCGTAGCCGTGGATGTCGGCGGCGACGAGGACGAGGAGCGCGCGCGTCGCGAGGAGCAGCGCGAGCAGGAGCCACGTGGAGCGGCGGGTCATTCTCTGGGGCGCGTCGGTTCCGGCGCGAGGGGAGATGAGACGCGACAGAGGGAGCGGGGGCAACGGAGTGCGAGTCTTGGCGTCGGTCGGGGCGCGATTGCCGGGTGAGACGGTGCGGGAGGAAGGGGTGCAGCGGAACACATCGGCTGCTTCGCGTTCCGGACCCCGCACAAGCCCGGGCCGGAGGACTCACCGCGGGCTTGCGCGGGGTTCAAGGGGCCCTCGGCAACGAGCGCGGGTGGGGGGAGGGTGCCTTGGAGTTCGAGGGATGTTCCGCGGTTCGGCGCCTGGGGAGAGGCGGATCGGTGGAGTGGGTCCGAAGTGTTGCGGGGCCCGACTTGGATGCGGGAGAGGTCAGACGTTGCGCGCGAGGAGGGCGAGGCCTTCGCGCAGCTGCGCGCCGAGTTCGTGGGGCGTGCGCACGCTCGCGAGGCGGCGCAGGAGGTAGCTCGGGCGGAGGTAGAAGCGGCGCACCATCCGCTTCTTGAGCGCGAGCATCCGCTCCGGCGTCAGCGTCGCGGTCGGGAGGAAGGCGTCGGCGCCGCCCTGGTCCATGACGAGGTCGTCGGCGTGCGCGAGCCCGCGTTCGAGCGCGTCGGCGCGGAACGGCGTGCCGAAGCGCGGCACGGCCATGTTCAGGCTCATGAAGTCGAGGCCGAGCTCGAGCGCGAAGTCGAGCGTGCGCTCGAGCGTGGCTTCGTCGTCCTCGGGGAGACCGATGATGAACGTCCCGACCGTGCGCAGGCCGTGATGCTTCGCGCGCGCGACGCCGGCGCGGATCGCGGCGGTGTCGTAGCCCTTGCGATAGCGCGCGAGGCGCGCGTCGTCGGCGCTCTCGATGCCGAGGATCACCGTGTGGCACCCCGCACGCGCCATCGCGGCGAGGAGCTCGTCGTTCGCGGTGTCGGGACGCGTGAACGTCGTCCAAGAGAGGTCGCCGCGCGTTGCGAGGCCCGCGCAGAGCTCGAGCGCGCGCTTCGGGTTCACGCCGAAGGTCTGGTCGACGACGAAGAGCTCGCGGATGCCGAGCGCGCGCACGTGGTCGATCTCGGCCAGCGCGTCCTCGACCGGCCGTGCCTTGTAGCCGAGCGTTCCGATCACGCAGAAGGTGCACGGGTACGGACACCCGTAGTCCGTGAGCACGGTCGCGAAGCGCGCGGAGCGCGCGAACGAGAAGCGGTAGCCGTCGCGCGGGAAGAGCTCGTGGCGCGGCGTCGGCACGCGGAACGTCCCGCGGCGCGCGCCGCCCGCGCCGCGCACGATCACGCCCCGCACGCCCGCGCCGCGCACGACCACGCCGCGACCTTCGCCGGTTCCGTTCACCGAGGCGGTGCTTCCTGTCCGCGCCGCGTGCGCTCCCTCGACCTCACCCGCCAAGTCGCCAGCACGAGCTCGCTCGCCGCTTCCCGCTGCACGCGGTCGATCGTCCGCACGCGCGCGACGGTTTTCGTGCGGCGGGGCGACGGAATCGGCTGCGAGGGCCGCTCGCGCATCGGCGCGCCGCACGGTCATCGTCGCGAGGCCCTCGCGCTCGCCGTCGAGCCAGCGCAGCACGTCGTCGCTCGTGAAATCGTGCAGCGCGGCTGCGATCCACGGCTCTTCGGCCAGGCGTTGCTCGCTCGCCTCCTGCAGCACGTCGCCGATCGCGAGCACGGGCCGGTCGCCGCGCGCGAGCGACGCGAGGAACGCGCGGTCTTCGTCCCACGACACGGAGCCGACGAGCGCGACGATCGCGTCCGGCGCTTCGCGCTCGATGCGCTCGCGCGCGTCCGCGGGCGAAAGACGTTCGACCATCGCGTCGATCACGGCGACCGTGTGCTTCGACGCGAGCGTGCCGGAGAGCACGACGAGGTCGATCGGGTGGAAGAGGTAGTTCGACTTCGTCGTCTTCGAGCAGAAGTAGTCGCGGATGTAGACCTCGCGACCGGGCGGGTTGAGCAGGAGCACCTTCACGGCGCGCTCGCCCTCGCCGCGGCGTCGCCATCGGGGCGCGCCTCCGACCAGGCGCGTCGCGCTCGCTCCGCGCGTTCGCCTTCGACTCCGGCGGGGCACGCGGGCCCCGCTCGAGCGGGCGTGGGCTCCGCCGGCGCGACGCTCCCGCGGCCGATGTTGGGCGTCGGCGTGCGCTCGTCGTTCCGGCCATCGCCGGCCACGACGCGCAGACGATGGCGCGGGAGGCGCTGCGCGGGCGTGAAGAGCCGGCGCACCAGCGCACGGCGCGTCTCCGCGAGCACCTCGTCGACCGAAATGCCGACGAGGCACTCCGGGCGGCCGTGCACGCACGTCGACTGCTTGTTCTCGTGAACGTTGATGCACGGGCTGCACGCAGGCGGCTTCCACAGGCCGACGCAATCGACGCCGAGCGGGCCGTACATGACCGGCGTTTCAGGACCGAATAGGCCCACCGTCGGCGTGCCCAGCGCCGCTGAGACGTGCATCGGGCCCGAGTCGTTCGTGACGACGGCGTCGGCGCGCGCGAGCAACGCCGCGAGCGCGCCGATCGAGAGCTTCCCCGCGACGTCGACGAGCGCACCGGACGGGAGCTCGCCCGCCGCGCGCGCGATGCCGGCGACGTACTCGGCTTCGCTCGGCGCGCCGACGAGCGCGACGGCGAACCCGTCCTCGAGCACCAGCGCGCGGGCGAGCGCCGCGAAGTTCGCGGCCGGCCAGCGACGCTCGAGCGAGAGCTCGCCCGCATTGGGGTTGAGCACCACGAGCGCGCGCCCGCTCGAGAGCCCGGCGCGCTCGAGCGCATGGTCGAGCTCCCCGGCCTCACGCTCGCTGGTCTGGAACGGCGCGAGGTCGCCGGGCTCGACATCGGACCCGTCCTCGCCGCCCGCGAGCGCTCGGAAGTTCCGCGCCGCGTGCCAATACCGATTGAAGGGCACCGTGTGGTCGTGGAAGCCGCCGCGCCAGACGTTCGGCGCGGCGTATCCGTGCGTCGAGCTCGCGCCCGAGAGCAGTGTTACGAGCGCGGAGAAGCGCGTGAAGAACTCGAAGTCGTAGACCGCGTCGAACCGCGCGCGGCGCAGCTCTCGGACGAGCGCGGCGATGCGCGCGGAGAGCACGCTCCACCCGAGCGGACCTCGGCCCGTGTGCACGTCGAGCGTCCGCACCGCGTCGAAGACGCCGAGGCCGCGCGCGAAGGCCTCGTTCTCCGCGAGGGTCAGGAGGTGGAGCTCCGCGTCCGGGTGCGCGCGCCGGAGGTGCTGCGCCGCCGCGGTGAGCATCTGGAGCGAGCCCAAGCCCCAGAACTTGATGCAGAGGATGCGCTCCGGGGCGCGCGCCGCTCCCCGGCGCCGACGCAACCAGCGCAGGGGCTGCGGCGCGCACGCGACCAGGCCGAGGCGCTGGTCGGCGCGCTGGAGGCGCTTCATCGGGATCGCGGGGCGGGGCACGACCCTCCGATCCTAACGGCGCGGAGCGTCTTGCGGCGGTGTCCCGAGGGAGCTGGGCGGCGACCGGGGCGCGGTTCGTGCTCCGGAGCTCGCCCCCGTCACGGACAGAAGGTCGCCGAGAGGGCGTTCGAGGCGTTGAAGCCCGACCCGCCCGGCACGATGTCGCGGTACTTGTACTGGAAGTTCCAGGTCGAGCCGGGCGTGATCGCGAGGCCGTTGCCGGAGGTGAAGTCGATCGGCCGCGCAGCGACGCCCTGTCCGTTCGCGAAGACCGCCGGCAAGAGACGCAGGAGCGAACCGTCGACGCAGAGGAACCCGTTGCCCCACGGGATCTGTTGCTGCTGCGGACCGAAGAAGAAGAACCCCGGAGCATTCGGCGCGCAGCCGGTCACGAGCAGCCCGAACGAGTGATCGGAGATGCGCGTCGAGCCCGCGCTCGCGATGAGCGCGCCCGGACCGACCGAGTTCGGGGCCGCGACGCAGTACGTCGTCGTCGCGGTGCACGGCGGGTCGAAGTCGACCACGAGCTGCACGCCTGTACTCGCGAAGTAGCCCTCCACCCAGTGGATCGGATCGCGCACCTGCCAGCCGTGGTTCGTCGACGGTTGATCGACCCAGGACTGCACGTCGGCGACGAGCGCTGGGGTCGACGCGAAGACCGTCGGGCCCGAGGTGGTCAGGAAGGTCGAAGCCGAGGCCGCGAGGTAGTCGCCACCCGGTTGCGTCCACGGGATCGTCCACGTCGTCGTGCCCGGGCATGCGCTCCACGGCGTCGTGATCCGGTGTGCGTCCACGGGGCCGTCGAAGAGGACGATGCCGTTCAGGACGAGCTGCGCCGAGTTCACGCGCGTGCCGGGCGGGAGCGCGCTCGCCAAGTCGAAGCGCACCAAGCCCTCGACCGGGATGTCGAACGCGGTGTCGAAGCCGATCTCGAGGCTGCATTCGCCGACGTACTCGAAGCCCGCGGAACTCGTGATCGTGTGCGTCGTGACCGGCGCGAGGACGACCTGGTTCGCGCGGAGGGAGGGAGCCGCGAGGGCGAGGAGGGCGAGGGGCAGGAGCTTCATGATGAAGGTCCATTGTCTCGAACCACCCGGAGGGTTGCGTGCCTTCCTGGGAAATGCACGGCGCGGGCATCGAGCCGTCCTGGTGTCGGTGCGCTCTGCTCGGTCGACGGGCGAGTCCGCACGAACCACCGCGGGCATCCGCGCTTCGAGCGCCGCTCCGTGCGCGCGGAGGACCCTGTGCTGGCCCCGAACGCGCCCGCTCCTTATGATCTCGCCTTCGCTGCGCTGCCTTGGTTCACGGCGCAGACCCGCGCGGCGAAGGGCAACACCAGCATGTGCGGATTCATCGGCATCTTCGGCCCGGACGGCACGGACGTGGCGGGCGAGGTCTACGAAGGGCTCCTGGCGGTCCAGCACCGCGGCCAGGACGCCGCGGGGATCATCACCTTCACGGACTCGTTCCATGTGAAGAAGGGGCTCGGGCTCGTCCTCGAGATCTTCAACGAGAACAACATGCCGCGCCTGCGCGGCAACCTCGGCGTCGGCCATGTGCGGTATCCGACCGTCGGCGGCGGCCGCAAGGACGACGCGCAGCCCTTCCACCTGACGTTCCCCATCGGCATCGCGATGGCGCACAACGGCAACGTCACGAACTACGCCGAGCTGCTCGAGAAGCACTTCAAGCGCAGCGGCACGCGCCTGAACTCGTCGTGCGACGTCGAAGTGATCCTCTTCGCCTTCGCGAACGCGCTCCAGGCGCGCCTCGTCCCGCCGCACCGTCCGACGGCCGAGGACGTCTTCGCCGCCGTCCAGCACGTGTATTCGGAGGTCAAGGGCGCGTACTCGGTCGTCGCGACGATCCCCGACGTCGGCATGGTCGCGTTCCGCGATCCGTACGGCATCAAGCCGTGCGTGTTCGGTCAGAAGACGACGGCCGAAGGCCGCTGGTACGCGTGCGCGAGCGAGAGCGTCGTGCTCGACGTCAACGGCTACGAGCGCAGCTTCGACCTCGACGCCGGCGAAGCCGTGTTCGTCGGGATGGACCGGAAGCTCGTGCGGAAGAAGCTATCGGACAAGCCGCACCGTCCGTGCGTGTTCGAGCTCGTCTACTTCGCGCGCCCCGACTCGTTCCTCGACGACGTCTCCGTCTACAAGACGCGCGGGCGCTTCGGCGAAGCGCTGGCGCAGCAGTGGATCGCGTCGGGCGCGCCGATGCCGGACTCGGTGATCCCGATCCCGGACAGCTCGCGTGACGCGGCGCTCGCGATGGCGATGGAGCTCGGCGTCCCGTACCGCGAGGGACTCGTCAAGAACCGCTACATCGGTCGCACGTTCATCATGCCGAGCCACAAAGTGCGCAGGACGTCCATCCGCGCGCAAGCTGAACCCGATCCAGCTCGAGTTCGACGGCAAGGACGTGCTGCTCGTCGACGATTCGATCGTGCGCGGGAACACGGCGCGCAAGATCGTGCAGATGGCGCGCGACGCGGGTGCCAGGAAGGTCTACCTGGCGTCGTGCTCGCCGCCGTTGATCGCGCCGTGCCCGTACGGGATCGACATGCAGACGAAGCGTGAGTTCATCGCGGCGCACGCGACGAACGACGAGGTCGCGGCGCTGCTCGGCGTCGACCACCTCGTGTACCTGGAGCGCGAGGCGATGAACGCCGCGGCGCGGGTGGGGAACCCGAAGCTCGAGACGTTCTGCAACGCGTGCTTCACGGGCGAGTACCCGACCGGCGACATCACGCTGGAGCGTCTGACCGCGCTCGAGACCGATCGCGTCCAGAACCGGGGCGAAGTGGGCTGCGGGGCGGGCTGAGAGCCCGTGAAGAAATCAGAGACACCCATCAGGCTCGCCCGGAGGCGCCCCGGCGGCGTAGCGATTCCTCCCAGCATTGCAGGCGAATGCGCGTCGTCATCGCGCCTTGCCGGAACGCCTCAGGACAACCCTGCCGGGCATCCCTGATTTTCTCACAGGCTCTGAGCTCCGCCGGCCGTCGGGGCTCGAGCAGCGCGCGCGCCCTCGACGATCGATCTGCGCGGCAGGACACGCGCGTCGCCGAACGTCCACGGGCCGCTCGGCATCCGCGTGTCGTCAGCGCTCCGTTCGAACGCTGTCGGGAGCTTCGGCCCGCCTGCTTCCGATGCTCCCGGCAACGGAGCGACGAGGCGTTTCCCGCTCTTCGTGGCGCGCTGCGGCCGACCGGGCCAAAACGACCAGTGATCCGAGGGGGAGCTGGTTCATTCGTGAAACACCGTCTTCCGTCCGCAACAAGGCCCGGGGAGGTCTGCCCAGCACCAAAGGGCAGCTCTCGGAATGCCCGGAGCGTTCTTGGCTCACGGGCGGGCAAGGAGTACGACAGGCACTTCGTTCGGGGGACGGAAGTACCACTCGTCGTACGCACCCTCCGGTGCACGCGCCTGGCAGGCGTTAACGCGACGAGCTTTCGGCGCTCGGACCGCGGCTCTTCCCGGGGCCTTGGGAGTCTTGTTTGAGCTCAGAAGCGTCGGCTGACACGGTCACCCGCAGCGGTGATCTGCACTCGCCGGACCACGCCGCTCCCCTTCCCGCCCGCGCCTCCGAGAGCGGGTCGGCGCGGCCCGACGCGCAGCACGACCCCGACATCCCGGGGCTCTTCAGCGCGAACCCAGTGCCGATGTGGATCTTCGACCTCGGGTCGCTGCGCATCCTGGCCGTGAACGCCGCGGCGTGCGCGCTGTACGGTTGGACCCGCGACGAGTTCCTCCAGCGCACGCTCCTCGACTTGCGAGAGCCGACCGAGCACCAGGCGCTGCTCGAACAGGTGCGCCAGTCTCCTCCTGGGCTGCACGACTCAGGGACGTGGCGCCACCATCGCGCGGACGGATCGAAGATCGAGGTCGAGATCACGTCCCACGCCGTCGAGTTCGAAGGGCGCTCCGCGCGGATCGTCTCGGCGCGCGACGTGTCGGCGCGAGTGAGCATGGAGCAGGCGCTGCGCGAGAGCGAGACGCGCTACCGACGCACCGTAGAGGAGCTCGAGGCTCGCGTTCAACAGCGGACGCTCGAGTTCCAGGAGCTCCACCGCGAGGCGCGCAGCTACGCCTTCACGGTCGCTCACGATCTGCGCGCCCCGTTGCGCGTGCTGCAGGGGTTCTCGCAGCTGTTGCGCGAGGACCACGCCGACGAGCTGACGGGCGAGGCGCATCACCTGCTCACGCGCATCGGCGAAGCCGCGCTCAAGCTCGACCGGATCGTGAACGGGCACCTGGCGCTGGCGCACCTCGAGCGTCAGGAGCTCCGTGCCGAGCTCATCGACGCGCGCGAGCTGGTCGACGAGGTCGTGCGCGAGCTGACGCCCTCGCTCGAGGGCCGCCGCGTCGAGTTCGCGGTCGGTCCGATGCCGCGCGTCCGCGCGGACGCCACGCTCTTGCGCCAGGTGTTCGCGAACCTCGTTTCGAACGCGATCAAGTTCAGCTGCGAGCGCGCCGTGGCGCACGTCGAGCTCGGTTCGCTCCCGGGAGAGAGCGGTCCCGTCTTCTTCGTGCGCGACGACGGGGTCGGGTTCAAATCCGACAAGGCGGCCGGGCTCTTCACGCCGTTCCACCGACTCGACGAGCGCTTCGACGGCGCGGGAATCGGCCTCGCGACGGTCCAGCGCATCGTCGCGCGCCACGGCGGGCGCGTCTGGGCCGAGGGTGTGCCCGGCCGCGGCGCGACCTTCTCCTTCACGCTCGGTCCGCAAGCCGGGTGATCGGGCGCGCGACGGGGGCGGCCGCGGCCGACGCGCACGAGCCGAGCGACGCGCACCGGACCCTTGCCGAGCCCGCGTGTTTCGCCGCCGTCGGAGGTCCACGCGCCGCTCTCGCGGAAGTCCAACGCCCGGATCTTCGCCTCGCCGCACGGGTGCCCGCGGACCGGCGCGAGGCCGCCACACGGCGCATGTTCCGAACCGGCCGGGCCGATAGGATGCTCGGCTCGTCACGGCATGCGCGTCCTGCTCACCTCGCCCGTCTTCCCGCCCGATCTCGGCGGTCCGGCCGTGTACGTGCCGAGCTTCGCGCGCTTCCTCCAGGAGCGCGGCCACGCGGTGAAGGTCGTCGCGTTCTGCGCGGAGAAGGAGCCGCAGGGCCACCCCTTCCCCGTCGTCGCGATCCCGCGCGGGCCGCTCCCGATCCGCTACCTCAAGGCGTTCTTCGCGGTGCTGCGTGAGGCGAAGGACGTCGACGTCGTGTACGTGAACGAGCACCTCGCGTTGCTCCACGTCCTCGCGGGCAAGCTGCGCGGGAAGCCCGTGCAGATCCGCATCATGGTCGATGGCGCGTGGGAGATCGCGCACCGGAAGGGCTGGTGTGGGGACGACGACATCGTCACGTTCCAGACGAAGGCGTACGGCTGGCAGGTGAAGCTCACGCGCGCGCTCCAGAAGCGCTGGTGGAAGTGGTGCGGGCACGTCATCGCGTGCAGCGAGTTCCTGCGGCAGATCCTCGTGCGCAACTACGGCGTCGCGCCGGGCAAGGTGCAGACCGTGATGAACGCGTACCACGGACCGCCGCCCGACACGCTGAAAGCGACGCGCGAGGACGCGCGGAAGGAGCTCGGCCTCGCGCGCGAGCGCCGCTACGTGCTCACGATCTGTCGTCTGATGGGCTGGAAGCGCGTCGACGGCATCATCGAGGCGCTGAAGGAGCTCCCGAGCGACGTCGAGCTCCTCGTCGCGGGCGACGGCGACATGGAGCAGGCGTGGAAGGAGCTCGCGCGCACGCTCGGCCTCACGGAGCGCGTCACGTTCCTCGGCAACGTCCCGCACGCGAAGATCCCGCTCTACATCCGCGCGGCCGACGTGTTCGTGCTGAACAGCCGCTACGAAGGGCTCTCGCACACGCTGCTCGAGGTGCTGACGCTCGGCACGCCGATCGTCGCCAGCAACGTGTGCGGCAACCCCGAGGTCGTCGAGGACGGCGTGAACGGCTTCCTCGTCGATCCGTTCGACTCGAAGGAGCTCGCGGAGCGCGTGCGCAAGCTCCTCGACGATCCCGCGCTCGCGCGACGGTTCGTGGAGGCTGGCCTCGCGCGCCGGATGCGCTTCGACCGCGCGACGACGTTCGGCGAGGTCGAGAAGGCGCTGCAACGGCTCGTCGACGACCGGTCGAGGAGCTGAGCGGGCCCTCCACGGCAGGAGCCTTCGACAGCCGCTCGCGGTTGCGCGCTCACGTCGACACGCTCAGGCGATGGCCGAGCGTTCGCGTGCTTGCGGCGCTCCACCGCGGGTGGGCCTGGACAGCAGCTCGCGTTTGCGCGCGCTCGCGTCGACACGCTCAGGCGACGGCCGAGCGTTTGCGTGCTTGCGGCGCTCCACCGCGGGTGGGCCTGGACAGCAGCTCGCGTTTGCGCGCGCTCGCGTCGACACCCTCGCGCGACGGCCGAGCGGGTTCGCGTGCGGACCGACACGCCGACCGCGCGCGGCCGGTCGCCGTCGTGCGTGTGCGAAGGCACGACCAATCGGCTACTCCGCGGCGTCGTAGGCCGCGCGCGCGAGCTCTCGCACGCGCTCGAACGGCGCGGAGACCCAGTCGGGCTCGCACGCGGCGCCTTCGGGGTGACGCAGGCGCAGTTGGAAGCGCTCGTCGAGCCCGAACGCTGCGTGGAGCGCGCGCGGGACCCGCAGCACGATCAGGTTCGTTCCGCTGACGAAGCCGAACACGACGCCGGTCTTCGGTCGCACGAGCGCGGGGCGGCCGTGGACGATCCACGCGCAGCGTTTTGGCAGGTGCGGATCGACCTCGTCCCACAGGAGTGAGACGAGATCCGGGTGGGCGCCGAGCTCCCACTCGTCGACGCGTCCGCGCGGTGCGCTCTGGACGTAGCTCGAGAGGCGCTCGAAACGTTCAAGGCAGGCCAGGATGGCCGCGTTGGCGGGGTGGGAAGAATCCACCCGGTCCTTCTCTTGGTGCACGGCGCCGAATCCTACCGCGATCCCTGGGGGGTGCGGAGCTCTCGACCGGCCCGGGCGCGCGCGGTTCGGGGTCGGGTGCCGCGGTTCACCGACGCGCGTACCGGCCGCGTCCGGTCGGAGAACCTATGGGGCGCGGCGACAGTCGTCGACCATGCGGATCGGCGCCAACGCGCACCCCGCCGATATACTTCGAAACGCCCCGCCGTCCCCGGACGACGCTCGCCTTCAGGAAGCTGCATCAGCGCCGAACCCATGGTCGCCGTCTCGAACCGCCCGCTGCGCGTCCTCTTCATCGAGGAGTTCCTGCCCCAGGAGATGCTGGGGATCATGTGGCTTTCGCGCGCGATCAAGGACGCGGGCCATGAGACCAAGTGCCTGTTCATCCCGGACAAGCAGTGGATCCAGAAGGCCCAGGAGTACGCTCCCGACGTCGTCTGCTACTCGATGACCACGGGGATGCACCTCTACCTCGCGGACGTGAACCGCAAGGTGAAGCAGGTCCTCCCCGACGTCCTCAGCGTCTTCGGCGGACCGCACGCGACGTTCAGCCCCGAGTTCGTGGAGACCGACGGCGTCGACGCCGTGTGTCGCGGGGAGGGCGAGCTCGCGATCGTGGAGCTCCTCCAGCGCCTGCGCGAGAAGCGCGACTACTACGACGTCCAGAACTTCTGGTTCAAGCGCCGCGACACGGGCGAGATCGTGAAGAACGAGAACCGTCCGCTGGTGCAGGACGTCGACACGCTCGGCTTCCCTGACCGCGACGTGATCTACGAGGCGGGCGCGATCTACCGCGACAGCGACCGCAAGGTGTTCGTGAGCCAGCGCGGTTGCCCGATGCCGTGCTCCTTCTGCTTCCACCACGCGATGAAGAAGAAGGTCTACGGAGCGCGCAACAGCCAGTACGTGCGCAAGCGCTCCGTGTCGCACCTGATCGACGAGATCAACGCCGTCCGTCGCAAGTACAACCTGAAGTTCGTCCACTTCCTCGACGACATCTTCAACCTGCGCAACGACTGGCTCGACGAGTTCTGCGAGCGCTACCCGAAGGAAGTGGGTCTACCGTTCGACGTGATCCTCATGGCCAACATGACCACCGAGGACCACATCGCGAAGCTCAAGAAGGCGGGCTGCGTGTACGCCCGCATCGCGTTCGAAGCGGCGAGCGACTACGTGCGCAACGCCGTGTTCAAGAAGAACACGACGCGCCAGCAGCTCACCGATGCGGCGGGCTGGATCAAGAAGTACGGCATCCGCCTCGGCTCGCTGAACATGCTCGGCGGTCCGGGCGGCACGATGGCCGACGAGTTCGACACGGTGAAGCTGAACATCGAGTGCAAGGTCGACCACCCGCTCGTGTCGCTGATGCAGCCGTACCCGATGTTCGACATCGCCGACATGACGCGCGAGATGGGCTACGCCGTCGCGGGCTACGACGACTTCCCGTCCAAGTTCAACCGCACGACGTCGATCCTCTACGAGAACAAGACGGAGATCGAGAACCTCCACAAGCTGTTCCCGATCCTCGTGCGCTATCCGTGGCTGATGCCCATGGCGCCGAAGGCGATCAAGCTGCGGTTCATGCAGAAGCCGTTCTTGATCGCGTACATGCTGTACAGCGAGTACATGGTCGCCGAGCAGGCGAAGCTGTACGCGCACGCGCAGGGCCTTTCGGGTCCCCGGTACTGGGCATGGGTCGACTTCGTGCGCCGGCTCGGCACGAAGGGCGTGCTGCGCGTGTATCAGGTCTTGTTCGCGCGCTTCTTCGACAAGTTCTTCTCGCCGAAGCAGGCGCAACTCGCGCTGCAGATGGGCGACGAGCGCGTCGTGGCGCACATGGACTGACGCCCAAGCCATCGTTCCGTTCGATCGAGGAGCCTCGCGGCGACGCGGGGCTCCTCTCTTTCCAGCCGACGAGGCGCGTCCACTCGCGAGTCGCGCCGAGTTCGCGCGACGCACGCTCGAACGTCGTCGTGGAGGTGGGCAGGTCGGAGCCAGGAACTCCCGTGGCCCAGCCGGCCTGAGGCCGAGGGCGGGAGCGTGCTCCCCACGGCCATGCTCCGCACGCGGGCCGTTTACCGCAGGGCACCGAGAACGCCCTGGAACACTCGCGCACGTTGACAGGCGGCCGGGAGCGCTCGCAGCATGAGCGCATGTTGCTCGCGCAGCCTCTGCACCGGATCTCCTTCGCACTCGGGCGCTGGCGCTGATGTCCACGGACGCGGGGCGAACGTCGGCGCACGAGGTCTTCGCGGCGTGGATCGCTTGCAACGTCGCGGAGGACGACACGGGGTTCGCGTCGCTCCTCGCACGGCATGCGGAGCACGCGACCGTGTTGCGCGAGCTGCGGGCTCGCTGGATCGAGCTCGACCCGGTGCTGAGGCTGCTCGGTCGGGACGCGAAGACCGGCGAGGCCCTCGCGGAGCGCCTCGAGGCCCTGCACGGAAAGGGCATCGATCCGCGCATCGAGCTCGAGTCGGCCTCGAACGGGGGCGCAGGCGAGGGCGCCCTGCTCGGGAGTCTGCGCAAGAAGGTGCGAGCCTCGCGCTACGTGGTCGAGAAGGAGATCGCGCGCGGCGGCATGGGTGCGATCCTCCGTGTGTGGGACGAGGACATCCGTCGCCACATCGCGATGAAGATCGCGCTCGATCGCGAAACGGAACCCGGCGCGTCCGCGTCCGCCGACGCGCGCATGCTCGCCCGGTTCTTGGAGGAGGCGCAGGTCACCGGTCAGCTCGAGCATCCCGGCATCGTGCCGGTGCACGAGCTCGGCATGGACTCGTCGGGACGCGTCTTCTTCACGATGCGACTCGTCCGCGGCCGCGACCTGCGCGTGATCTACGACCACGTCTTCGGCGGCCACGACGGCTGGAGCGAGACCCGCGCGCTCTCCGTCGTGCTCAAGGTGTGCGAGGCCGTCGCCTACGCGCACAAGAAGGGGGTGATCCACCGCGACCTGAAACCCGCCAACGTGATGGTCGGCGACTTCGGCGAGGTGTACGTCATGGACTGGGGCCTCGCGCGCGTGATCGGTCGGCCCGATCAACACGATGTGCGCATCGCACCGGAGTCGGTCGTCAGCCGCTCCGTCCGCACAGAGCGCCGCGAGACGCGCGAGGACACGCCCGACTCTCCCATCGTGACGATGGACGGGGACGTCGTCGGCACGCCGGCCTACATGGCGCCCGAACAAGCGCGCGGCGAGGTCGAGAAGCTCGATGCCCGCGCCGACGTCTACTCGATCGGCGCCATGCTCTACCACCTGTTCACGCGGCAGATGCCGTACGCGCCGCGTGGAGCGCGCGTGAGCAATCGCACCGTCCTCGGCATGGTCCTGCAGGCGCCGCCGCAACGCGTGCACGAGCTCCGCAAGGACCTGCCGGACGAGCTCGCCGCCATCTGCGAGAAGGCCATGGCCCGTGAAGCGCCCGAGCGTTACGCAACCACGTTGGAGCTCGCGGAGGACCTGCGTGCTTACCTCGAACACCGCGTCGTGCGCGCGCACCGGACTGGCGCGTGGGCCGAGCTGAGGAAGTGGGTCGAACGCAACCGCGGGACTGCCATCGCGGTCGCCGCGCTGGTGCTGGCCACGATTGGGGGAGCGTTCCTCTTCGCCCGGGCGCGCGCGAATGCAAACCACCGGGAGCTGTTGCTCGTCGACGCGCGGCTCGGCTCCGATCTCGTCGCCAGTGAACCGAAGCTGTGGCCCGCGCTACCGACGAAGCTCGATGACTTGCAAGCCTGGATCGCCGATGCGGATGGACTCGCGGCTCGCCGCGCAGAGCACGAAGCGTTGCTGCTCGAGCTCGAAGCGAACGCGGGTGGCGCCGGGCGGGCGGCGCAGATGCGCGAGCTCCTGCGCGAGACTTCGCCCAAGCTCGACGAGCTGCTCCCGCTCGTCGTCGAACGCCGGGATCGCGCGCGTTCGATCGAACGCGAGACCGTGACCTCCGACTCGGCGCGCATCCGCTGGCAATCCGCGAGTGAAGCGATCGCGGCTCATCCGGCGTACCGAGGGTTGAAACTCGCGCCGCAGATCGGGCTCGTTCCGCTCGGTCCCGACCCCGAGAGCAAGCTGTGGGAGTTCTGGCACGTGAACACGGGCGCGGAGCCCGTGCGCGATCCAGCGACGGGGCGGTGGAAGATCACGAGAGACACGGGGATCGTGCTCGTCCTGTTGCCTGGAGCGACGACGACGATGGGCGGGCTCCCCATGGCGCCTTCGCCCACGGCGAAGCCCGGGAGCGGCAGCATCGATCGTCTGTTCGACGCTCTGCGCGACTCGCCCGATTGGGGGAAGCCGTGGCACGATCCCGCGCACGACGCGACGGACGAGGAGTGGATCGAGCAGGTCGAGCTCGCTCCGTTCTTCCTGTCCAAGTACGAAATGACGCGCGGCCAGTGGGTGCGGCTGATGCGCTCGAACCCGAGTCAGCACGAAGCGCGGAAGCTCGAACTCCCCGTCGAGACCGTGAGCTGGTACGACGCCCGCGACGCGCTGGCTCGGTGCGCGCTCGAGCTGCCCACGGAAGCGCAATGGGAGTACGCCTGTCGCGCGGCTTCGGCCGCGCCGTTCTGGACGGGCTGGGAGCTCCGCTCGCTCCAGGGTGCCGCGAACATCGCCGACGCGACGCTCGCGCGCGCGCTCGGCACCGAGCTCGATCGCGAGCTCTCGCAGGAGGTCGACGACGGCTTCGCGGGGCTGGCGCCTGTCGACACGCTCCGCCCCAGTCCCTTCGGCCTTCACCACATGCACGGAAACGTGTGGGAGTGGTGTCGCGACGGATATCGAACCG
The DNA here is from genome assembly GCA_016714045.1 of Planctomycetota bacterium. Taxonomy (GTDB): domain Bacteria; phylum Planctomycetota; class UBA1135; order UBA1135; genus JADJNY01. The sequence goes on from JADJNY010000015.1 coordinate 753,109, forward strand.
AGCGCGCACCGCGCACTGGAGACGGTCTCGATGAGGGCGCCGAGTCCAGCCGGACGAGCAGCTTCCGCGGCGGGGGATACAACTCACCCGCTCACGAGGCGCGCGCGGCGAATCGCTTCGCGGACTTCATGCGCGACAACAACGACTCCGACCTCGGCGTTCGTCCGGCACGGAGGGTCGAGTGACGGAACGCAGCGATCCGGCTCCCGACCCTCCCCGAGCAGACCCGGTACCCTAAGGAAGCCAGGTCACCGCGACGGCGTTCGTCGTGTTGTACGTGGCGAGCGTGCAGTACGCGGCCGCGTTGCGGTAGTAGCACTGGTAGAACATCACCTCGCCCGGCGCGATCAGCGCGCGGAGGGAAAGCGTGGGATCGGCTGGATCGGGATACCGCGACGATCCGCCTGCGTTCTGCTTCAACATCAAGCGCGAGAGCGTGCCGTCGAGGCAGAGCAATCCGTCTCCGAACGGCACTCCCAGGCCGTTGTTCGCGCGCGTTCGGCCTTGGAAGTAGAGCGCCGCGCAGTTGGGCATGCGCGAGCCGAGCAGTCGCAACGTGTCCTGGGATAGACTCGCCTCGCCCGAGGTGACGAGCTTCCCACCCGTCCCGAGCGAGCTCGCGCAACCTTCGAGGCTGCCGGCCAAGCTCGCGTTGTTGCAGGGACATGGCGCCGCGCTCCCGTCACCCGAGCAGAAGATCGAGACGTTCGCGGGCAGGAGCGTCGTGGAGGCCTCGTCGTTCGGACTCTGGAGCTCCTCGTTGCCGGCGGCATCGCGCGCGACGCAGTAGAACTCGTAGTGCGATCCGGCGTGGCCGACGAAGATCCCATCCGTGTCGGTCGTGTCGATCTGGAACGGGCGGAACGGCCCGTCGTTCTCGGAGACGTACACGGAGTAGTGCAGCGGCTCACCCGCGACGGCCTGGGCTCCGTCCAGGGTGTCGGTGCCCGACCAGGAGAGCGAAACGAACTCCGTCGTCGTCGTCTCGGGCAACGGCACCATTCGTCCGCTGGGTCGGAGGCTGTCGATCGTGTTCACGACCTCGTTCGTCTCGATGGCAGGCTGCGTCTCGAATTGGATGCGTGCGCGGTTCGCGACGCGAGAGCCGCTGGGGAGATTGGACACCGGTCGTGCGCTGAACGCGACGCTGTCCGTCGCTCCGGGCTGGAGGTTGACGTTGAGCAGGCTCCACGTGATCTCGCGCGTGGCGAGGTTCACGGTGCCCGGCGGCCCCGCGAGGAACTGCACCGTCGTCGGGTCGAGGTTCGGATCGAGCGTGTCGCGGATGAAGACGTCGATGGCTTCGAGCGTGCCGACGTTCTCGTAGTGGACGGCATAGACGAGGGCCTCCGTGGGCCGGACCGTCGGCCGGTTGCCGACGCGCTTCTCGTTCGGGTCGAACGGTCCGATCGCGGGCGAGTCGTCCTGGTGGCGCCCGAGGATTCCCTGCGCACTCGCGAAGCACGCGACGAGGGCGTCGCGGGTCGATCGAAGGCACGCGTCGCCCTCGACGCAGCCGAGGTAGCAGTTCGCGCGCTCGAGGAGGCACGCATCGGCTCCGAGCCCGCAGGGAGTCGCGCCGCAACCCACGACGCACCCGCACGCAGGCGCCTCTGCCATCACGTCATCGAGACAGTCGACCCACTGCCGGATCAGGCCGAATCCGGCCCAGAGCGGCCCGCCGGGCAGGTTCGTTCCGAGGGGCGTATTGGGGTCGAGGCGTGCGTGGTAGTTCAGTACGCGCGCCTCGCCGGGAGCGAGGCTGGGGATCCTCCAGGCGACGATGCCGAGCGCTGCCAGGTGCTGCGCATCGAGCACGCCCGCGGGTTCGAGGTCCAGCAGGCGATAGAAGCGGGGATCGACCGATTCGAGCACCTCGACGTCGGTGGCCGTCAGTCCGCCGGTGTTTTCGACGACGATGAAATTCTCGACGACGCGACCCGGCGCGCGCGCCGTGTTCGTCCGGAAAGCGCGGATGCCGCGCGCGGGATCGTACGTGTAGCTGATGTCCACGCTCACGCCGGCGCGCAGCGACTGACTGACCGTGATGTTGCCACCGCCGATGTGGCTCATCGCAGCTTGGGCCACGACGGGCAACGCGATCGTGTCGAAGGCCCCGGCGCCCGTGAACAGAGCGAGGTCCGCGGGCGAGGTCGGAGGCGAGGTCTGTCCGACATCGTCGTTCGGCAGAGCGAGCGAGAAGCCCGAGGGTCCAGCGAAGTCGAGCACGCCATCGAAGGCGCCGAGTGGAGGGTTCGCGTTGGCTGAAAGATTCGACGTGAGCAGAGGGGAAGCATCGGGCCGCATCAGCTCCAAGCTCGCCGCGTACGTCACGGTCATCAGGATCGGAAAGGGGTCCTGATTCTCGACTTGGAATTGAGCGGGGGCCTGCCAACGCGCCGTGATCCCCACGTTCACCAACTGACCGAGCGCCGGATCGAACTTAGGCACCGTAATCGACGTGGCAAAATTCGTCGGCGCCAAAGGCACCGTCCGCGAGTGGTTGACCTGGAGGAACTGCGCGTGCACGCGATCCAAGAAGTGAGTCGCAAACAGCACGAACACGATTCCAATCAAGAGGCGGCGAGTCATGGAGCACCTGTGCGGTGGGTGGTGGAAGCACGAGCACGCCCACACTCGGGCGCCTGAGCGCAGGCCGCGAGCGGAGAGCGAGCCGGGGCGAGACGCGGCCAGAGTACCCGCACCCATCGCGCCTGGGCCGGTCGGAACCGCACGAATCGCCGGAGGCCTCGCGCCGGGCCCCTTCGTCGAGCTCCTCGGGCCAGCACGCACGTGGACCCGGCGCGAAGCGAAGTGCGGCGGATCCGAGCCCGATTCGCGCAGCCACCCTGGGCCGATGCTCGGTTCTCGAACGTGCAGTTCGAGCTCGGCGAGTCGCGGGGCATCGAGCCGTCGACACGGAGAGCCTCGACGCCCGCTCCGCAAAATGATGGTGTGAGCGCTGCGCACCGCGCGCCCCTTCAAGGAGACCCCAGCATGGCCCCCCTCGTCCTCGCCGTCGCGGCGACCGCGTTCGTTTCGTTCGTCCCGTCGTCCCACGCCTCCACCACGCCGGTGCACGCAGAGAGGGCTCCGACCGCGCCCACTTCGGAGAAGCTCGAGGCCGAGGTCGACGCACTCGTCGCACGCTTCCTGAAGCGACCGGGTGCCGCGGGGCTCTCGGTCGCGATCGCGAAGGGGGACGAGCTCGTGCTCGCGAAGGGCTACGGGCTCGCGGACGCGGAGTTCGACGCGCCGGCGGACGCGGACACGTGCTTTCGCATCGGCTCGGTGACGAAGCAGTTCACCGCGACGCTCGTGATGAAGTTCGTCGAGGAGAAGAAGCTCGGGCTCGACGACGATCTGTCGAAGCACTGCCCCGAGTTCCCGCTGCAAGGGAAGAAGGTCACGATCCGCCAGCTGCTGAACCACACCTCGGGCATCCCGAGCTACACGGACATCGGCGAGGCGTGGGAGAAGGTGTGGCCGCTCGAGCTGTCGCACGCCGAGCTCCTGGCGCTCGTGAAGGACAAGCCCTTCGACTTCGAGCCCGGGACGAGCTGGGCGTACAACAACACGGGCTACTACCTGCTCGGCATGGTGCTCGAGAAGCTCAGCGGGGCCACGTACGACGAGCTCGTGCGCAAGGAGCTCGCGAAGCCGCTCGGGCTCGAGCGCACGCGCCGCGACTCCAACGTCGACCTGATCAAGAACCGCGCGCAAGGCTACGGCGTCGAGTCCACGCCGATGGGGCCGCGACTCGTGAACGACCAGGTCTACGGCACGAACCAGCCGGGTGCGGCGGGGATGCTGCTCTCGACGGCGAAGGAGCTCGTCACCTGGCAGCGCGCCCTGACGAGCGGGCGAGTCGTGTCCAAGGAGTCCTTCGCGCAGATGACGACGCCCACCGTGCTGCCCGACGGCAAGAACACGGACTACGGCTTCGGACTGATGATCGGCGACTTCGAGGGCCACCGGCGCATCTCGCACGGCGGCGGCATCTTCGGCTTCAACTCCATCCTCGCCTGGTACCCCGACGACGCGCTGCACGTCGCCGTGATCAGCAACGGCGAGGCGCTGCGGTCGGAAGACGTCGAAGCGGAGCTCGTGTGGATCGCGCTCGGCCTCCCGCGTCCGACGCCGAAGGACCTCGCGATCCCGGCGGACAAGCTGTCGAAGCTCGCCGGTGTCTACACGATCGGCCTCCTGAACATGCAGGCGGACGTCACGGCCGAAGGCGGCAAGCTCTTCCTGAAAGCGCGCGCGCCTGGTCAGGAGAAGTTCCGCCTCCTCTACCAGGGCGAGAGCGAGTTTCGCGCCGAGTTCGACCCCAAGGTGAAGGTGCTGTTCTCCTCGGATGGAGCCTCGTTCCGCCTGTTCCAGGGCGGCGGTCAGTTCGAGGCGAAGCGCGACGCGTGAGGGGCGCGCGAGCGCGGTCCCCTCGACCGCCGCCCCCTCGAGCACGAGCTCTGCGCCCGCGGCTTCCGCGAGCGCGGCTCCTTCGAACGCGACTCCTGCGGCCTCAGCCCTCGCGAGCCGACTCCTTCGAACGCGACCTCTGCGCCCGCGGCCTTCGCGAGCGCGACTCCTTCGGACGCGACTCCTGCGCCCGCGGCCTGCGCGAGCGCGACTCTTTCGAGCGCGACCTCTGCGGCCGCGGCCCTCGCGAGCGCGATCACCTCGACCGCGGTCCCCTTGAAAGCGACCCGTTCGCGGCGGCTCGCGCGGTGCACGGATCCGCTCCGCTCGCTCGTCCCCGGAAACCCCCGGAGCCCCGCTCCGCGTGCGCATTCCGTCCCGAGCTCGACGGCACCATCTCGAACGACGCGCCCGATGCCCGTCTCGCCATGCGCTCGACGGAGCCGACCCCGCGGCCGAACGAAGGCGGATTCCCGCCTCGCCGCGAACCCCGGGTCGCGTCCGGGGGTTCGATCCCCCTACACTCACGCCGATGCGCCCCGACCGAACGAGAGCTCCGTTTCTGCCCGGTTCGCCTTCCGAACGCGACACGGTCCGAGGCCCAGTCCGCACCGACGTGAAACGGTGCGGCGCGCGAGCGCAGAGGGCTCGGCGTGCGTCGCGCGTGCTCGCGCTCCTCGCGGCCGTTCTCGGGCTCGTCGCGTGTGGTGGCTCCGATCAGGAGCACCCGAACGTGATCGTGATCGTCGTCGACACGTTGCGCGCGGATCGACTCGGCTGCTACGGCTACCCCAGGCCGATCACGCCGGAGATCGACGAGCTCGCGAAGGAAGGTCTGCGCTTCGAGGACTGCGTCGCGCAGGCGCCGTGGACGCTGCCCTCGATGTCCTCGATGCTGACCGGGCGCTACGTGACGCAGCACCGCGAGTGGCCTGACCCCGCGCAGGTGCCGCTCGCCGAGTGCTTCCAGACGGCGGGCTACGCGACGGTCGGCGTGTCCGCGAACGTGCTGCTCGCGAAGGACCACGACTTCGACCGCGGCTACGACCACTACGACGCGTCGTTCGGGCCCGTCGACAACGACGGCAAGCCGTTCGATCAGCTCTACGAGGCGATCTGGCCGCCGGTGGAGAAGGCGCTCGCGACGAAGAAGCCCTTGTTCCTCTTCGTGCAGCCCTTCGACCCGCACTTCAGCTACAAGACCCACCCGCAATACGACGCGCAGCTCCCCTGCGACGGGGCCGAGCCCGTGCAGCCGGCGGGTTGGCAGCAAGAGGTGCTCGCGAAGAGCGGCGTGCCCGCGCCCGAGAACGATCCGGACTGGGGCGACCACGTGCGAGCGTTGACGCACCTGCGCGGCCAGTACGAGCAGGAAGTGCGCTTCACCGACGAGTGGTTGGGCAAGACGCTCGCGCGCCTGGACGAGCTCGGCGTGCTCGACGACGCCGTCGTCGCGATCGTGTCGGACCACGGCGAAGGGTTGTGGGAGCACGTCAACAAGGGCGCGCGCACGTTCCTGAAGGAGTGGCTCGCGACGAAGGGGCCCGACGGCTACTTCTTCGCTGGTCACGCGCACCACGTGTACGAAGAAGCGATCCGCACGCCGATGATCCTGTGGGGGAAGGGCGTGCCGCGCGGCGCGCGTTCCGAGCCGGTCGAGAACCTCGACCTCTATCCGACGCTGTGCGCGCTCGCGCGGATCGATCCTCCGAAGACGAAGGAAGGCCGGCCGCAGCTCCAAGGGCGCGACCTCACGCCGCTCTTCGACGCGCCGAAGGAAGTCCGCGCGGGGTGGCGCGACCACACGTTCAGCCTCGCGTACAATGTCGCGACGGTGCGCGAGCGTTCCAGCGGACTCAAGCTCGTCGTGCCGACCTGCTCCTTCACCGACGTCGAGCAGTTCGGCACGCCGCGCGAGCTGTTCCATCTTCCGAGCGACCCGCACGAGCGCACGAACCTCGTGGAATCGAGACCGCAGGATGTCGAGCGACTACTCGCGGCGCTGCAGAAGCACATCATCGAGCACCCGACGGTCACGACCTGGGGGCTCAAGAAGCCGGACGAAAAAGCGGTGCTGAAGGGTCTCGGCTACCTCGGCTTCGGCGAGGGCGATCGCCCGAATCCGAGCGTGATTTGTGACCGCTGAGCGACCACTTCCGAAAGTGCTCTCTCAACGCAGTCCATGTCGCCGTGCCCGGCGCTCGAAGGTGTGAGCCCCTAGTGCTCTGCCTCACGAGTTGGCCTCGGATGTCCAACCCGCTTCCACCGAGGTGCAGTAGTGCTCCAGCGGGCCGAGGACCTGCTCGGCGGTCTTGATCCACACGAAGGGTCTCGGCGCGCGGTTGCATTCCCTTGATGCGAACTCGCGAGGCAGAGCACCAGAACTCCACACAAGTCGGGGAGGGTCCTCCGGTCCTGGCTTCTCCGTGGTTCGGAGTGCAGAGGGGCGACATGGGGCCGCGATCCAACGACTCGGCCCTGGGGCGCGGTCCGCGCGCTCCAGGGCCGAGTTTGCGCGCCAGGTCCGACTACTTGGGAGTTGAGGCCGGCGTGGCCACGCCCTTCGCATCGGAGCGACGGAACGCCGCCGCGCTCGACTTGCCCTCGGCGTCGCTGCTGTAGAACAGGACGTCCTGCGTCTTCGGACGACCCACGCCGATCGCGATCGAGACGGACGTCGGAGCCCCGACCTCGTTGCTGCGCGTCGGGAAGTAGAGCAGCGTCGCATTGCCGTGCTCGTTCGTGACGACGTAGGGGAAGCTCTTCCCGTCGATCGTCAGCATGCCCGACTGGTAGAGGTGCAGGCTGGAGAGACGGTCCTTCTGCGCGATGAGGCGATCCATCACGGCGGGATCGTTCGTGAACTCCACGGACTGCGGGGCCGTCGCACCCGGCTCCGGCTGCAGGTGCCGGGTCATCGTCGTGTCGAGCACCCACTTGCCCTCGAGGCGGGTGCGGAGCAGGTTCTGGTTGTCCTGCACGAGGGCCAGCTGCTGGAACGTGAAGCCTGTCGTGACGGCAGCGAGCGTGCACAACGAAGCGGCGAGGATCCAAGACTTGTTCGCGAGCATCTCCATCTCCTTGTTGAGAGAGGTTCCTGGGAAGCAACACGCGCACGGACGCCCGTGAGCACGTGGAGTCGACTCATGGAAGGGGCAACGCGCTCGGAAGGAAAGGGGGAGAAGGGAAGAAGTTGGAAGGCGCGCCCGATTCGACCGGCACCTCACGCACGGCGAGAGTGTGGGCGACCCTCGACCGTACCCACGCATCGGCGTTTGCTGGGCGACGTCTGCACCTGCGGCGGGGGGACTTCGGAGGAGCGGGGGGTCATGGAGTAGTCTGGGCGGCCAGACATGCTTCAACGAATCCCACTGTCCCTGCTCCTCTCGCTTGCCGGTTTCGCGAGCTGTTCGCGCGAGGCGCAACGCCCCAACGTCATCCTGATCGTCATCGATACGCTGCGCTCGGATCGACTCGGCTGCTACGGCTACCCGCGCGCGACGAGCCCGGAGATCGACGAGCTCGCGAGCGAAGGTGTCGTGTTCGAGGAGTGCGTCGCGCAGGCGCCGTGGACGATGCAGTCGATGCCGTCGATGCTCGCGGGGCGCTACCTCACGCAGCATCGCAACTGGCCGGATCCGCGGCACGTCCTCCTCGCCGAGCACTTCCGCGCCGCGGGCTACGCGACGATCGGAGCGTCGGCGAACGACCTCCTGTCCGCGGAGATGCAGTTCGACCGCGGCTTCGACGCATACGACTCGTCGACGTTGCCGGGCGAAGTGGACAAGCCGTGCGACGTGCTCGTGAAGGACCTGCTGCCCAAGCTCGACGCGCTGCGCGCGGCAAAGAAGGACGCGCCCATCTTTCTCTACCTGCAGCCCTTCGATCCGCACTTCCCGTACCTCGAGCATCACGAGTTCGACCTGCATCTCCCGACGGACGAGACGGAGGCCGTCCAGCCCGAGGGTTGGCAAGCGGAGGAGCTCGTGTGCCGCGGCGCGCCGGCGCCGACCGAGGATTTCGGTTGGGCGAAGGAGCTCATCGGGCTGCGCCACCAGCGCGGACTCTACGACCAAGAGGTGCGGTTCACCGACCACGCGATCGGAGTGTTCCTCGACGAGCTGCGCGCGCGCGGACTCCTCAATGGTGCCGTCGTCGCGATCGTGTCCGACCATGGCGAGGGGATGTGGGAGCACGTCAACAAAGCGGACGACGCGAAGCTCGCGACGCTTTCGCCGAACGGGTTCTTCTTCGCGGGGCACGCGCACCACGTCTACGAAGAAGCCATCCGGACGCCGTTCGTGCTCTGGGGGCGCGGCGTCCCGAAGGGCGAGCGGTTCTCCGCGCCCGTCGAGAACGTCGACCTCTTCCCGACGCTTTGCGCGCTCGCGGGGCTCGCCACGCCGAAGGACGCGAACGGACAGGGCGTGCTCGACGGTCGCGACCTGACGCTGCTCTTCGGCGGGAAGAAGGAGGGCCCGCGCGATTGGCGCGAGCACACGTACGCGTTCATGCCGCACGTCGCGATGGTGCGTGAGCGCGCGAGCGGGTTGAAGCTCATCGTGCCGACGTGCTCGTACCGCGCGCCCGAGGACGGCATCCCGAGCGAGCTCTTCGACCTCGCGCACGACGCGGACGAGCGCGTGAACCTGTTCGCTCAGCGCGCGGACGACGCGGCGCGGCTCACGCGCGTCCTCCAATCGGCGATCGACGCGCATCCGACGACGACGACCTGGGGCGCCAAGAAGCCGCCGAAGATCGAGGCGGCGCTCCGTGAAAGCGGGTACTCCGGCGTCGGCGACAACCCGGACGAGCACGACGAGCCGACCGAGGCGCCTCCGCGCCCGCGCCCGGATCCGCGCGTCCTCTGCGACACGCCGCGCTGAGGCCGCGGCGTTCGCGGTCGTCCGTCACCGTGCGTCGAACACGCGCGGATGGTGTGTCACGACGACGCGCCAGCCCGTGGGCGGCTCCGCGTCGATGCGCGCGCAGTAGATCGCGGCGGCGGAGGGCGGATCCGACGTGACGGGCTCGCGGTAGTTCGCTCGCGACGTGCGCCACACGCGGCCTTCCGCGTCGAGGACGTCGACGTTCGCGTGTCCGATCACTTGACCGCGGCGCAGATGCGGAGCCTCGACCGTGCCCCACACGAGCAGCGCGCCGCGCTCGAACGAGGTTTGCACCGCTCCGTCGAGCGTGGGGCCGTCTCCCCAGCGCGCTTCGGTGCGCGAGTGCAGCGAGAGCTCGGGATCCGCGACCGAGACACAGCCTCCGAGCCACGCCGAAACGGCGACGAGCGCGCCGAGGGCGCGAAGTGAACTCTGCATGAACCCTGCCCCCCTGAACCCCGCGGTGTCGCGAGCTGCCACGCGCGCGACGCGACCGCGTCAGGGAGTGGTTCGGAATCGGCGAGCGGCGATCTTGAGCGCAACGAGCGGCCGTGTCGGGACGAGCTGCGTTGCGCGGCGCCTTGCGCGGGGTGTGGGGCGGGCCGTGGGGGCGGCGGGCCGGAAAGACCTTCGCGTGTGGCGATCCACGAGGCAGCCCGCGGATCGGGGAGCGGCTCAGCAGTCCGCGTACTTCCAGTTGCGCGACTTGCCTTGCTCCAGCCACTCGATCGCCGTCGCGATGCGGCGCGCACGCGTTTCGTCGCGCTTCGCATCGGCGATCCACTCCAGGTACTCACGTCGATGCCCCGGCGGGAAGGCGTCGAACGTCGCGCGCGCCTTCTTGCTCTTCGCGAGCGCGGCGCGGAACTCCGGATGAACGGCGATCGGCTCTTTCGGGACGGTCTTCTTGCGAGCGGCCTGGATGCCCTGCTCGTTCAACTTCATCGCCTTCTTGAGATAGCGGACGAGCGTGGTCTTCGGAGGAAGGTCCGAGAGGCTCGTGATCCGACCGAAGCTGCCCATGGCCTCCTTCGCCTTCGTGTCGCCCTCGACGACGAGATCGTGCTTCCAGATGCCGAAGGCGCAGTGCGCCTTGAAGGCAGCCATGTTGCAGAGGATGCCCTCGTACTCGAACGACGGAGAGCCCCACTTGATCGTCTCGCTCACGCTCGGACAGGCCGCGTGCACGACGGCGCGCAGATGGGTGAGGATCGGCTTCGCGAACGGAGCGACCTTGGCGATGTAGGAGTCGACGCGCGGGTCTTTCGTTCCCATCCGTGTTTCCAGGTGTAGCACTCGCTCGGAGCGAGGATCGTGGTGAGTCGGTCGAGTCGCCGACGAGCGAGAGCGTACCTGCGGCGGCGAGGAAGAGCAGCTCCGCGCGCGCCACCGAGTGCGCGGGTCCGGACTCGGGGCTGCAAGGGAGGTTCGTCCCGATCGAGCACCGAGGGTGGGACGAGAGCCACAGGTCGGCCTCGTGCGTCGGACCGGCTCCAAGACGTCGAGCTTTCGCAGCGTGGGCGACGTTCCTTAGGCTCTCCACCATGCAAAACACGCCCATCCGCTCGGCCCAGATCGTCACCCTCGCGCTGGCCGCCGGCCTCGCGCTGTTCCTCGGCGTCACGGTCTTCTTCCGACTGACGCAGGAGCCGCTCGGGAACGCACAACAAGTCGACGCGCTCGCGATCGTCGTCCCGGTCGTGTTCGCTGGCGCCGCGGTCTCGTGCGTGCTGCTGCGGCGCAAGCTCGTCGAGGCCGCACGACAGGATCGCGAGACCAACATGGAGCTCGCCCGACAGGAGCTCCTCCCGGGCGAACTCCTGCGCGTGACGATCATCGGCGCAGCGTTGGCCGAGGGTCCGGGCCTCTTGGCCTGCGTGACGATTTTGCTCGGCGGTCCGTGGTTCCTGGTCGCGTTCCCAATCGTGTCGATCGGATGGATCGCGTCCCTGATCCCGACGCGCGACCGCGTCGAAGCGCTCCTGAGAGAGTCGCACTGAAGGACGCCCCCGTGTGCGGGCTCGCGCTCATGGGGAGGGCCTCTGCCGAGCGTCCGCCGCGCCTTGCCAACGTCGTGGTCGTGAGCGGGGGGGGGCTTGACCAGGCTGGAGCCGTTCTCGCCTCCGGTGGCTCGGCTCGGAACGTGAGACCGGCACGATCCGAGGACGAGCATGTCAGCCTGCGACTCAGGCTCGGTCGAAGGAGAGCTCATCGTCCCCCGAAGGACGACTCCTTCGGCCTCGGGTCGAACGGACGGCACGAAGTCGACGACGGCGGGCGAGTCGAGCTCGCGAAGACGCCTTGGCTCCGCTCGGAGCGCTCTTCGTGTCGAGGTCGGGCCCCGAAGCAGTGAGTCTGCAGAACGTGTGGGAGCGCCAGGGTGTGACCCGGGGTGGTGCAACGCCCACGCGAAACGCACACGCAGTGCTCGCGCTCCCCGCGGCGACGGGACGTGGCCGAACGCGACGTAGAACGGGTCGCGATGGGGATTCCCAATCGAGGTGGTCGAAGCGAGCGCTGGAAAACGTGCTACGAGAATGTTCGAGCGCCGTGCAGGTGCGAGCGTCAGGGAGAGAGGCGCGTCGAGCATCCAGTGCACAAAGTCCTCCGCAGAACCGGAAGTGATCAACTGAACTGGAAATGTCCCCACACGATTTGTTGTCAACGCCGTGCGGCCGACTAGAATGCCGCCCCCTCAATAGGGAACACGATCTCTCGGTCGTCACCCCGTCTCCAGGAGACCTTCATGGCCAACGAAACCGATATCCAGTCCCTGATAGCCAACTTTACCGAGCAGCTCACGCAGGTGATTCGTCGCAAGACGCTCGAACAGGTCCTCGCCGCGCTCGGCGGTGACCAGCCCGCCGCACCCGTCCGTCGCGGTCCGGGCCGTCCGCGCGGTGCAGCCTCCGCGGCGCCTGCCCGCAGGGCGAAAGGCGGCAAGCGCTCGGCAGCCGAAATGGAGCAGTTCACGGCCGAACTCGTCGCCTACGTCAAGGCCAATCCCGGTCAGCGTGGTGAGCAGATCGCCGCGGCGCTCAAGACCGATGTGAAGACCATGCGCCTCCCGATGCTGAAGCTGATCGCCGCGAAGGCGATCTCGACGAAGGGTCAGCGGCGCGGAATGACCTACTTCCCTGCGGGTGGTGGCTCGGTCGCGGCATCGAAGGCTGAAGCGCCCGCCAAGAAGAAGGCGAAGCGCGGCGGCAAGAAGAAGGCCGGTTGAACATGGCGAGGAAAGCAATGACCGACACCGGGGATAGCTCACGCACTCGCCGCACGGAAGAGCAACGCATCGCCGAGCTCGAAGCCAAGATCGCCGAGCTGCGGGCCCGCGCCGAGGCCAAGAAGGCCAAGAAGGATCCGAGCCTGCGCCACATCAGCGCCGCCCTGCGTTCGATCGACAAAGCGTTGTCGACGATCCAGGACGCGGCCACGAAGAGCGCGTTGTCCGAGACGCGGACGGCGCTCAGCGCCTGCCTCAGCCTGAATGGCGTGTCGACCAAGAACGTGCTCGTCCCGCGCGGCCGATCGGCAGCCCGCGTCGACGAAGCGCAGCTCCTGGCCTACGTCCAGGAGCACCCCGGTGCTCGCGGCGAGGTGATCGCCGCTGCCCTGGGCACCGACACGAAGTCGATGCGTCCCGTCATGCACCGATTGATCGACGATCGAAAGGTGAAGACGAAGGGCGAAGCGCGAGGGATGCAGTACTTCCTCGTCTGATCGAACTCGAGCGCGAACGAGAAGGGGGCTCCACCGATGGGTTGGGGCCCTCTTCTTCCTTTCGTGGAGCCGCGTGTGGACGTCGAGGGGGCCTCGGTCCCGATCCCTCTGCGAGCCCGGCTTCTCCTCCCGCGTCACCTCGACGAGGCGCCAGATGCGGTTCGGCGAACGGTCACCCTCGACGCCGCTCGGGCGTCCGTCATCGCGGCAGGAGAATTTCCCCGGCTTCTCGCTCCACGTTGCCGGCGGACCGTCACCTTGAACCAGGCGAGGGCGTCCGCTCCCACCATCCGTGAGCGGCACGGTGAAGGGACGCCTCTCGCGGAAACCCCAGTTCCACCCAGAGGCCCACGTGTTCGCGACGCTCATCTGTCCCTCGGCTTGGCTCTTCCTGTCGTTCTTCCCGGGCGCTCAGGCTCCCATGGCCGGTGGCTCCCGTCTGCCCGCGGGTCCGCCCGTGTTGAAGGACCCCTGTTCGTTCGTGGGCGCCAGTCACACGCTCGCCTTCACTCCCGGCGCGACGATCACGAACACGTTCGTCACGGCGTCCGATCCCGACACGCGGCGGTTCCTCATCTACGTGCCGAGCACGTACTCGGCGCAACACGCGCCCTATCCGGTCGTGTACATGCACCATGGCACCGGACAGACGGCACAGAACTCCGTCAACAACACGACGTGGAATCACGCCGCGGAAGTGCTCGAGTTCATCGCGGTGTACCCCGAAGCGTTGCCCTATCTGCTCGTCGACGGCACGACGAGGACGAAATGGCACACCGACGAGGTCGAGGAGCACGTCGTGGATCCCTCCGAGCTCCCGATGGCCGACGACGTGCTCTTCCTGCGGGAACTGCACAACACCCTCGGCGCGAACCTGAACATCGACTGCCACCGGATCTACGCGACGGGCTTCTCGAACGGAGGCGCCTTCGTCAAGACGAAGCTGCACGTCGACCTGTGGGACGTCTTCGCCGCGACGACGTCGGCGGGCGGTATCGGCCTCGGGGGAGGAACGGCGGTAGAGAACTACCCGACGAACAGTGTCGACTTCCGGCCGCACTTCGAGGTCGTCGGAACCCTCGACGACAAGAAGCTCGACAACTGCATCGCGGCGGGAGATCTGCAGCCGGGCGACCTGCTCCCGCGCCACGTCGTCGACGTCGTCGCGACGCCGTGCATGTGGGATCCGCTCGTGCTCTTCACGGAGTCGCTTGGTCTCGACGCCGCGCAGTACGCGACGAGCGAGTCGCAGGCGTTCACGCAGTTCCTCTGGAGCACTCCCGTGCTGGGCGCGGGCCCGCGCGAGTACCGCTTCCGGATCCTGCCGGGGATGACGCACGAGTATCCGAGCGGGACGAACTACCCGACGGACTACGTGCCGATCTTCTATGCGTGGATGAGCCAGTACACGCGGTGAGGGGCGGGTGGTCCCGCTCGCGAGGTGCGGGAGCCGCGCGCTCGCGTTTCAGGTGAGCGCCTCGAGGAACTCGAGGAGACGCGTGGTCGGCGTGCGGGGACCCATGCGTCCCCGCCATCCACAGCCACGAGCCAGCGGTGCGACGGAGGCGCTCTGTCCGTCCGATCCGGAGCGAGCACACCCGGTTCGAGAGCGTTCCCCGGATCGCCTGCGACGGGGTTGGCGCCCTCTCGCCGAGGCCCTCGGATTCAGGTGAAATCGTGAACCCGCGCCCGGCGAGGGCGGCACTCGGGACGGCGAGGTCACCATGCACACCCAAGACTCCGCCTTCGTTCCGAGCTCGATCGACTCCCTCCTCGCGCACGCCGATTGGGTGCGTGCGCTCGCCCGCCACCTCGTCCGCGACCCCGACACCGCGTCCGAGGTCGAGCAGGAGGTCTGGCGCGCGGCGCTCGAGCGCCCTCCGCAGCACGACGCGAACCCGCGGGGTTGGCTCGCGACGGTCGCGCGCAACGCGGCGCGCGCGCTCAAGCGGAGCGAGAAGCGTCGCACGCATCGCGAGGCCGCAGTCGCGCGCGGGGAAGCGCTCCCGAGCAGCGCGGAGCTCGTCGAGGAGGCCGCGTTGTCGCGCGAGCTCGCCGGCATCGTGCTCCACCTCGACGAGCCGTACCGCACGACGATCCTGCTGCGCTACTTCCGCGACCATTCGATCGACGAGATCGCGAGCGCCCAGCGCCTTTCGCGCGAGACGGTGCGGACACGCCAGCGGCGCGGGCTCGAAATGCTGCGCGAGCGCCTCGACGCGTCGCGCGGCGGCCGCGCGAGCTGGATGGCTGCGCTCGCGCCGTTCGCAAGCGTCGAGTCGCGCACCGCCGCCGCGAGCGGGACCTCCGCGCTGTGGCTGGCGGCTCTGGCGCTCGTCGTCGCCGTCGGGACCTGGCTCGCGTGGCCGTCGTCGGAGCAGAGCGCGCCGCTCACGGAGGCATCGCCGAGCGCGCTGGCGAGGAACCCGGACGCGATGGAGGCTCGAGAAGCCCCGAGTGTGTCGCACGCGGAACCGGACACGGTGCGATCGAGCGCGCACGACTCCGACGCGCCCGCCGCGGTCCCGACCGTCGCTCCCACGGGCCGCCTCGCCGGGAGCGTGATCGACGCGAAAGGGCGCGCGCTGGCCGGACTCGAGCTCGTACTGACCTCGAAGTACGCCGCGCGCGTCGAGGGCGACAGCGTGATCGTGCCGACACCGCCGCGAACGGCCGACGGCCGGCCCTTGGACGGCTCGCCGCCGTCGGGGGAGACCGTCTTCGGCGGCTGGTCGACCTTCCACGTGAGCGCGGAAGACCGCGAGACGTACCGGCAGATCCCGGAGGCCCTCGAGGACGAGCTCGCGCGCTTCGATCACGCGGTCGGCCTGCGCGAGGCACTGCTCGGTGAACCGCCGCCGTGCGTGCGCGCGCGAACGGACGCAGAAGGACGCTTCTCGGTCGCGGTGCCGGAGGGCACGTGGGACGTCGAAGCGGCCCACGAGCACTCGATCGTCGCCCTGGAGCTCGGCTCGCCCGCGTCACCCGACTGGACGCTCGTCGTCGTCCCGGCCGTGCGCGTGGCGGGATTCGTGCTCGACGACCAAGGGACACCGATCGACGGCGCGCAGGTGCAGCACTCGACGTCGTCGCAGGCGTTGCGCGAGCTGCTCTTCGATCGTGAACGAACGATCGATCACTGGTCCGCGCGCGTGCTCCACGCGGGGAAGGACGGCCGCTTCGAGTTCGCCAAGGTACCGCGCTTCGAGAGCGACACGATCAGCGCGACGGCCGATGGATTCCAGGGCGCGGAGGTGACCGTTCCCGCGGTCGACACGCGCGACCTGCGACTGGTCCTCGCGCGCAAATCGCCGGAGGAAGATCGGGCGCGGCTGCGCGGCATCGTTCTCGACGCCGACGGTCAGCCGGCGGAGGGCGCGAGCGTCCACCTCGGGCAGGACCGGTGCAGCTCCGGCGCGGACGGCCGGTTCGAGCTCGTGCTCTCGTGCTGCCACGAGGGCTACTCGCTCGTCGCGCTGCGCAAGGGCTTCCAACCGGCCGTGCTCGCCGAGTTCGGGCGCTCGAAGATGGTGAGCCAGGACGACCTCGTGCTGCGCCTCGGCCCGGCGACGCGCTCGATCCGCGGACGCGTGGTCGGGCCCGACGGCGCGCCGATCGCGCAAGCGAAGGTGCAGATCCTCGACGGCCTCGTCGCGGGAAGCGTTCAATGCTGGGCGGAGGACGTCGCGGCTGGGCGCTACTCCTCCGAGGTCGCGACGGACGCGAACGGCGCGTTCGAACTTGGCGGGTTGAGCCCGCGCGCCTATCGCATCGGAGCGTGGTGGGACGAAGCGCACGTCGTGGTGTCGGAGCCGATTCCCGCGGGAAGCGAGGAGGTCGTGCTCACGCTCCGTGCGAACGACGTCCGGTCCGAGGTCCGCGGGCGAGTCGTGACACGGCGTGGCGTGCCGCTCCGCGACGCCGAGGTCGGCGTGCGCCTCGACACGTACCGCACGAAGTCGAGCACGTCGTGGCGCACGTTCGGCAAGGTGACGACCGACGAACACGGCGAGTTCGTGCTGCGCGACGTGCCCAAGGCCTGGGTCGGACTCGTCGTGTCGGGCAAAGGGCTTCAAACGCAGCGGTACGAGCTCGAGAACGACGTGACGGCGGAACTCGTGCTCGCCGTGGAGCTCGAAACGCGCATCGAGCTCGAGGTCACGGACGAGCGTGTGCGCGCGATCCAGTTCCTCGACGAAGAAGGAAAGCCGTTGCACGTCAGGATCCACCTGCCCGGAGTCCAGACCACGAACGAACGTGTCGCACGCCGTGACGGTGTCTTCCCGCCGTTCGACCTGACGGACGCGGCCGTTACCGCTGTGCTCCTGATGAAGGAAGGCGAGTTGCGCCGCGCCCCGATCGAGATCGAGCGCGTCGCGGTGCAGCGGATCCAGCTCTGACGATTCGCGCAATGCGCGCTCGAGGCGTGGAGACTGCGTCGCGGCGCGAGCGAGCGATGAGGTGCAATGAGCGCGCTCCAGCGCTTCGTCGTCGCCGTCCACGGCTACGCGAGGACGGACGCCGGCCTCGCGCGCCGTTCAGCGTTTCGGCTTCGACACGTACTGATCGATCAGGATCGGATTGCCGTCGGGATCGGTGATCTCGAAGCCCGCCGGACCGTCGGTCGTTTCGTCGACCGCGTTCTTCACCGCGACACCGCGGATCTTCAAGAGGTGCTGCAGCTCGCGCACGTCCTGGAAGTCCTTCAACGTCTCGCGCTCGGGTGTCGAGCCGGGGTTGAAGGTCAGCGAGTTCTTCGGAATCAGGCCTTGGAAGAGCCCGATCTTCGTCGTGCCGTTCTGCAGGACGAGCCAGCGCTTCTTCACATCGCCGGAGACCTGCTGGAAGTCGAGCTTCTCGTAGAAGGCCTTCGAGGCCTCGATGTCCTTGACGGCGAGACAGACGGTGAAACTGCCGAGCTTCATGGGCGGGGTCTTGGCGTCCTCGAGGTTGGTCGCGAGGGCCATCGCGGCGAGGCCGCAGACGAAAGCGATCGGAGCGAGGAGCTTCATGGAGGTCGTGGGTGCGTGCGAGTTGGGAGTTCGGTGGAGCAACGCGCGCTACCATGCCACGGGCGCCTGAACCCGGCTTGTCCGATCTTGCGAACTCCCCAGAAAACTCCCGACGGCTTCTCTGCCGACTACGAGGAGCGCGTCAACCGCGCGCTCGACTATGTCGTCGGCAATCTGAACGGAGACCTGAGCCTGGAGGCCGTCGCGCGCGCGGCCTGCTTCTCGCCCTTCCACTTCCACCGCGTGTTCAAGGCGCGGATCGGCGAGACGCTCGCCCACTTCGTGAAGCGCCAGCGCCTCGAGCGCGCGCTCCAGCTCCTCTCGATCACGCCGCGGCGCTCGCTCACCGACGTCGCGCTGGAGTGCGGCTTCGCGTCCTCCTCCGACTTCTCGCGCAGCTTCAAGCAGCGCTTCGGCGTGCCGCCGAGCGCGTTCGACGTCGCCGCGCACCGCGCGACGCGCCGCGACGAGCTCGACCGCGCCCTGGGCGGCTCGGTCGTCGCGCCGCGCTTCCCCAAGCTCGCGCGCGGAGAGAACCCCGACGGCTTCGAGGTCACGCTACGCGATCTGCCGCCGCGCACCGTCGCGTACGTCCGCGTTCTCGACCCGTTCCGTTCGTTCGAGGCCGTCGTCGATGCCTACGAGCACTTGATGCGCTGGGCTGAAGAGCGCGGCGTCGCCGACCGGCCGTGGCTCGGCTACATGTGGGAGGACCCTGAGATCGTCGCGCTCGAGCACTGTCGCTACGACGCCGCGGTCGTGGTCGACGACGTGCGGCCCGACGGCAGGATCGGCCGGTACGAGTTCCCCGCGATGCGCGTCGCCGAGGTCCGGATCGCGGGCGGCTTCGAGCTCGAGACGCGCGCGCTCGATTGGCTGTTCGAAACCTGGCTGCCGCGGAGCGGATTCGAGCCCGACGAGCTCCCCTCGTTCGAAGCGTGGATCGGGCGGCCGCTCGCGCACGGGCTCGAGCACTTCACGCTCGCGTGCCACCTCCCGGTGAGGCCGGTGTAGGACGTCGAGCGAACCGCCACGCGGGCGAGTCGGAATCGGGAACCACCGACGTTCGACGAATCGATTCCGACGGCAACTTCGGTCAGCGAGTCGATTCCGATGGCGACTTCACCGCGGAGGAGCGGAAAACGCAGCGGCCTCGCGTACCCTGGGCCGACCCAGGTTCGACGAAGTGGAGGACTGCGCATGACGACCCCCGAGACCCAGCTCGCGAGCTTCTTCGCGAAGTACGACCCCAAGATCGCCAAGCTCGGAAAGGCGCTGCGCGTGAAGCTGCGCGCTCGACTGCCGGGGCTCTTCGAGATCGTGTACGTCTACGAGAACCAGGACGCGCTCGTGCTCTCCTATTCGCCGACCGAGCGCGGCCACGAAGGCGTGTGCGGGCTCGCGGTCTACCCGGACAAGGTGAACCTGTACTTCGGGCAAGGAGCTCGCCTGTCGAAGTCGGTCCCGAAGGGGCTGCTCCAGGGCAGCGGCAAGACCGTGCGCCATGTCGAGCTGAAGTCGACCGCGGACTTCGAGCGCGCGGAGATCGAGGCGTTGATCGCCGCCGCGGTGACGCTCGCGAAGTTGCGGCTCGATCCGAGCGCGAAGGGCTCGATGATCGTCAAGGCAGAGGAACAGAGGAAGCGCGCGCGCCGCGCAGCGAAGACGGCGCAACCGGCGCCGAAGCGGAAGCCGACGAAGCCTCGGGGCTGAGAGATTCGCGGGCGCCGGCGCTCGGGTCGGCTGAACGGGGGCGCCGGCGGACCGCAGTCGCTGTGCGCAGGCGAGCGGAGTGGCAAGGGCGGGCGACCCGGGCTCGGCTCGTCGCTCGTCCCGAACGGACCGGCGCGGCCCGCGAAGAGGGCAGTCCGATGGCAGTCGGCAACGGCGCCTGCGACGTCGCATCCACCTCGTCCGCCGCAACCCACACGAGATGAGCGAGTTAGGTGGTACGCCCGACGGGATTCGAACCCATGACCTGCGGCTCCGGAGGCCGTGGGATGCTGGCCGGTCCGTACCGGATCGCCCGCTGACTTGTCCGCGACGTTCCTGGCCGTACCCGCCTGTCCTGTCGCGAGAAGCACCGAAGTGGACAGCGTCGTGCTTCGGCAGCCGGGGATCGCTCGAGAACAGCCTCCCGCGTGCGCGCTCCTCGGCGGTCCCCCGAGACGCCCAGCACCCGATTCTTGGTCAGGAAACGGTGTCTTCGAGCCGATCTCGTGGTATCCAAGAACCTTCAACTTTCTTGAAGGTTTCGAAATGGCACCTCGCTCCAGTCGCCGCGCGTTCCAGGCCCTCCGGGCGCTGGCCCACGAACAAGCGGGCTACGTCACGGCCAAGCAGGCCGCCCGCCTCGGCTACGACTACCCGCACCTCTCCTACCACGTCTCCACGGGGAGCCTGGAGCGCGCGGGTCACGGGCTCTACCGCCTCGTCGACGTGCCGCTCACGGAGCACGACGAGCTCGTTCGGCTCGCCTTCTGGAGCCGGGATCGCTCGGGAGCCCCGCAAGCCGTCGTGTCGCACAGGACGGCGCTCGTGGTCCACGAGCTGACGGAGCTGCTTCCCGGCGTGATCGAGCTGACCGTTCCGCGACGGTTCCAGAAGCCGGCTCCCGCCGGCTGCATGCTCCATCACGCCGAGCTCCCCGCCGAGGACGTCGAGGCTCACGAAGGCTACTCCGTGACGAAGCCGCTCCGAACCCTCCTCGATGCGGCCACCTCGGACGTTCCGCAGGAGGTGCTGAAGCAGGCCATCGCCGCGGCGCTCGAACGCGGGAGCGTGCGCCGCTCGTCCCTGCTCGCGCGGGCGCGAGGCACGTCTGGCGAAGCGCGGCTCGTCCGCGCTCTTCCACGAACCCTGCGGAGCCGATGATGGCTCGGCGTTTCGAATCGG
The DNA here is from genome assembly GCA_016714045.1 of Planctomycetota bacterium. Lineage (GTDB taxonomy): Bacteria > Planctomycetota > UBA1135 > UBA1135 > JADJNY01. The sequence continues at coordinate 774,047 of JADJNY010000015.1, forward strand.
CGCAGGCGTTCCGCACCTCCTTGGAGACCCGCCTCCGCAGCGAGTCGTCGCGGCGCGGAGTGCCGGTCGCGACGTTGCGGACGAAGGTGCTCATCGAGCGTCTGCTGGCACGGCTGTTCGCCCGCGAAGACGCGCCCTGGTTGCTCAAAGGCGGCTACTCGTTCGAGCTTCGGTATCGGCCGCGGGCGAGAACGACGAAGGACATCGACCTGTCGATTCCGGCCGAACGAGGAGGGGCGCTCGGCGCGGTGGTCGAGGAGCTGCGACGGGCGGCCGAACAAGAACTCGGCGACTTCTTCGTGTTCGAGCTGGGCGAACCGCGCGGCGAGCTGCGTGGTCCTCCAGGGGGCGGTACGCGCTTACCCGTGAGCGTGCGCCTCCTCGGCAAGCTCTACGGCGAGTTCCACCTCGATGTCGCGCTCGGCGACCCCGAATTCGGAACGCCAGAGGAGCTCGTGGGTGAGGACCACCTGGGGTTCGCCGGGCTTCCGCCGCCGCGCGTGCGCTGCATTCGGAAAGAGCAGCAGTTCGCCGAGAAGGTCCACGCGTACACCTTCCCCTGGACGGATCGGGAGAACACGCGCGTGAAGGACCTTGTCGACCTCGTCGTCCTCATCGAGCGTGGGACACTCGACGCGCCGACACTCCGTCGCGCCATCGAGGCGACCTTCGCGGCGCGACGTCGACAGCCGATCCCGCTCGAGCTTGAGCCACCTCCGCCTGCGTGGGAGCAGGACTACAGGGTGCTCGCGACGGAAGCGGGCGCGGCGGCGGGTGATCTCGGATCCGCATTCACCGCGTTGCGCGAGTTCTGGGCGGCGTTGTCGCCAAGCTGAAAGCTCTGACCCTTCCCGAGACGGGGAGTGAGAACGGGCACCTCCGCGTGCGCTCACGCGATGGCGCGCAGACCCAGGGGGGCCGCTCCTGATCGGGGTCTCCACTGCGAATCGACCTGGATCGCCCCGAGAAGCGCCGGAACCGCCGCAAGTCGTTGATTCTCGATCACAGGCCCATGCTGCATCCGCTGTTGCTGGCCGAGCCGAAGCTCGGCAACCACAGCGACTTGTCTCCACGTTCGCCTCACGGCGCGAACTCCTCGGCCCCAGCCAGGAACGCCCAACCGGAAGCGCGAGCATGCCGACCACGACGCCCCTCCGACTCTCCTGCCCCTCTCCCTCCTGTTCGAAACAGCCTGCCCAGAACCTCGTGCGGCACTCGCTCCTTCACACGCGGAGAGGATCGACCCAGCGCTGGCGCTGCAAGACGTGCGGACGAACCTTCACCCGCCGCAGCGGGACGCCGTATCATCGCTTGCGCAACCCGCCTTCCCGATTTGACCGGGTTGTCCAGATGAGCGTCGAAGGCTCGAGCAAGGCATCGATTGCGCGCGTGAACGGCATCTCGCCGGCCACGGTGGATCGTTGGACGCTGCGTGCGTCGCGGGAGGCGGCGCGCTTTGGCGACCGCACGCTGCGAGACGTGAGCGCGACGGAGCTTCAAGCCGACGAGCTGCGCGGTTTCACGGAGAGCAAGAAGAGCCGGCAGTTCGTGTTCGTCGCGCTGGAGGTCGGCGCGCGGCTGTGGCTCAGCACGGTCGTCGGGCGCCGAACGAAGCGGAGCACACGGCTGTTGGCGCGTGATTCGCGCCGGCGCGTGTCGTTCGGTCAGGAGCGCGTGCTGATCGCGACCGACCCGTTCCGCTACTACCGGCACGAGCTGTCGAAGGCGTGGGGGTCGACGTGCTTGCACGTCGAGTCGAGCAAAGCGATCCAGGGCGGGCGGGTGAGGCGCGTGCGCAACACGATCACGAACGGCCCGCACTGGCAGCTCGAGCGCGTGCTGGCGCGGTGCGAGGACTCGAAGCAGCCGAATACGAGCTACATCGAGCGGCTCAACCTGTTCATTCGCCGCTCGCTCAGCTATCTGCACCGGCGGACGAACAGCATGGCGCGGCGACACAGGAAGCTGGAAGAGGCGGTTAAGCTGCTGCAGTGCTACTACAACTTCGTGCGGCCGCACTCGGCGTTGCCGCACAGCAATCGCAAGAACATGAAGACGCCGGCGATGCAAGCTGGGCTGGTCACGCGCCGGCTCACGCTGAGGGACATCTTCATGTCGTTCGGGCCGCGGGCGAAGCTGCCGTGGCTCGTCAACCCGGAGGCGAGGCATGAGTGGAAAAGGGATTGGGAATGCGTACCCAGCAACAGTTAGTGGAGGGTCTACCACCCAGACGGAAGTGAAAACACGGCAGAAACGGATGCTCGCGAGCGCGAACTCTATCGTGAAGAAAGGGATTGCCTGGGCGAAAATACCAAGAGTGCATGCGACGGCGTTAGCGATTACAACGGGTGCCGACAGGTGATTGACGATCGGTTCTTGTACCTCAATGACCTGGCTAAGGAGTGATCACAGTGTTCCTGTTAATGAGGCAGATCGCACTAATGAAGAAGCTTGTAGCATCATTCGCAGTCGTGTTGGGCACCGACGGAGCATCGTCCGAATTGCCGCAAACGGACTTGGCATGTCCCGTTTCCTCCGCAGTGCCCCCGCAGGCCGATAGGGTAGTCACGTCGGAGACTTCACCACATGTTATTGCCCTCGTAGATGCAAGGACGTGTAGACTGAGTGACTCCGTTGTTGAGCTAAAGCAAACGAACTCACTTAAGCTCGCTTCGTTATCGGGGAGTACCGATCCCGCTTGGCTCATGACTAATCCCGAGCTTGCGCTGCCTCGTGTGCTTGGGGTAGTCGATGACGGCCGAGTGGTGTGTCTGTATCCACGTGTGAGCAGGATCATATTGCATTCACTTGGTGGTGATGACAGTGACAGGTTTGTGACGATCGAAGACCCAATTAGCCGAGCCCTGACTGAGTGCTCACGAGTCCAGGCGTGTCTGTTCCGCCGAGATACAGTCTTTATAACAGGACGGAGCTACTACGGAGCATTGTCCTCATCGGGGCTTGCGGTCAATTTTGACAACGGCCAAGTGGATTTGATTGACCAGCCGAAACGAGCTGCATCATCACTTGTGCGTGGCGGGTACGTTGCGCTTTGGTGCGAAGGTGGGACGACGGCATGGTTTGACGGTGACGGCGTGCAATTACTTCGTGGCAGCCAGGGTGATAGAAAGACGATTATCCCGGAGGGCAGATCCGTCGCGCCAAGTTTGTTGTGTGCGTCGGGAGCGTCCGACGGCGCGTTTTCTGTCGTAACTAAGTCAATCGCCAAAGATGAGAAGTACTTGTGCTACTTGACCGTGCTAGCGCTAGATGGGACCAGCATCTTCGAGGTTTCCCTCCCGCGCGAGATTGGACTCAATATTAGTTCAGTTGCTAGGATTGGATGTTGGTGGCTCTTGTGCTCGGAGGCCGGGGTGTTTGCAATCGATGCGCAGTCCCAGACGTGTGCCAAGACAAATGTCGCCGGGGGGGCAGCGCGGGTATGGTCGGACGCATCGATGAGGGTTGCGATGTGGAGGCCCGGAGGGCTAGTCGTGGAGTGGTACGCAACAACGCAGTAGTCGCGCCGCTAAGAACCAGGAATGCAGAGCTGCCGACCTCTGCGTTAGAGCGTCTAATAGGATCCTCATGTGAAGAGAGTCTAGCAGGAGGTGACCGCCGCGCGGAGTCCGCATGAACCTCCGGCCCGGAATCGCAACAATCGCCGGCATGGGTCGACGCGAGCACATGCAGAAGTGGTTGGCCCGTCGTGGGCGCTTCGGCCTGGCGCTGCGCGATTCATCCGAGGTGTCAGTGGACGGGGCATCATCGGTGTTCACAGCTGGCGCTGGTGCCTCAGTGTCGTTGACACTGCGGAGCAGGTGACATGATAGTGTCATAGCAAACCGAGGTTGATGCAGTCTAATCGAATGGCGCCCAATCGCGAGAAGCATTGGACGCCAGGAGTTCGCCAAAGCGCGGTTATTTCTTTGTCATCGTGGAGTCCCATTCGACAGGAAATCGGACGCTCCCGGCGGGACCTTGCCTCCGAACACCCCCACCACGCCCCCGATTGCGCCCCTCGCGGACTACCCCCCACGTGGCGATCCTGCACAAACGCTTGATTCACTACACCTTGCGCGCGGACTAGCGGCCGCGCCTGCCATTCTGCCGGTGGTGTGTGGTGCTGTTTGCTTTCTGCACCCAAACAGCACCCCATCGCCACCACGTCACCAATGCCTCGTTCAAGCGCGCAGCGCTCACGCCACTGCGCTTGATCATCGCCCCTCCATCACCTATCCTGCGCGCAGTCCCGAGGCGTAACTCCAAGGCCGTCCCCACGACGGCACCAATTCCAAGGCCTCACAGCCCCCCGCGTCCACGCGGGGCACGGAGTTGGCATGCGCAAGGAGAACCTGGCCGTCGAGTGGGTCTCGCTCGCTCGACTGTTTTTGTCGCCCACGAATCCGCGGCACAACGACGAGGCCATCGAGCCCGTTTCCGCGTCCCTGCGCCGGTTCGGCTGGCGCCAGCCCTTGGTTGCCAAACCCTCCGGCGAGGTGATCGCGGGCAACACCCGCCTCAAGGCCGCGACGCGGCTTGGGTTCACCGAGGTCCCCGTGGTCTGGTTCGAAGGTTCTGACCTCGACGCGACGGCCTACCAGATCGCCGACAACAAGACCCACGAGTACGCCTCCTGGAACAACGCCGTCCTCGCCCAGTTGCTCCAGGAACTGCGCGCGGAAGACTCCCTCAGCGGAGTCGGCTTCGATGCCTCCGCGATCGACGAGCTCCTGGCCGAACTCGCCCAGAGCCAAACGTCACCCCCAGTGCTGGATGACCCGGGTCCGGGTGAAGTTCCAACGTCACCCATCGCGCTCCGAGGTGATGTTTGGCTGCTCGGCGACCATCGCCTCCTGTGCGGCGACTCGACCAGCGCCGAAGACGTCGCGCGCCTGCTCCAGGGCGAACGTGTCGCGCTGCTCTCGACCGATCCTCCCTACTGCGTCAACTACACGGGGAAGGACCGGCCGATCCACGACGGCAAGCCATCAGGCAAGGATTGGACGCACGTCTACCGCGAGGTCGACATCAAGGACCTGGGCGTCTTCCTCGATGGCGTCTTCCAGGCCACGCTGCCGCACCTCGAGGAGGCGAGCGCCATCTACATGTGGCACGCCCACGTCCAGCAGCCGACGATCGCGGCCGCGTTCCAGCGCCACGGCCTGCTCTTGCACCAGGTGCTCGTCTGGGTGAAGCCCTGCGCGGTCTTCGGCCACTCCTACTACCGCTGGCGCCACGAGCCCTGCGCCTTCGGCTGGCGCCAGGGGAGCAAGCCCCAGCACGGGATCGGCCAGCTCGACACGGTCTGGGAGGCGGACTGGGAGGGCAAGGCGCGCTTCTCATGCTTCCACCCGACCTCGAAGCCGACGCGGCTCTTCGAGATCCCGATCCAGCAGCACACGAAGGTTGGCGACCTCGTACTCGAGCCCTTCTCGGGCTCGGGCTCGCAGATCATCGCGGCCGAGAAGCTCGGTCGGCGCTGCCGGGCGATGGAGCTCCAGCCTGCCTTCGTCGACGGCACGATCGAGCGCTGGCAGAAGGCGACCGGCAAGGAGGCGCGCCTTGAAGCGAGCGGCGAGACGTTCGCAGCCGTCACGAGGCAGAGGAAGGCCACGTGAACCGCAAGCTCCCCACGGACGCGTTTGACTTCTACTTCTCGCTGGGACCTGGTCGCAGCTACCAGCTGGTCGCGGAGAAGTACGGCGTGCACCGGCGCACCGTGACGGCCCTCGCCGGCCGCGAGGGCTGGCAAGCGCGCATCGTCGAGCTCGAACGTCGCGCGCGGGAGCGCACGGACACCAAGGTCGTCGAGACCATCGAGGCCATGCAGCAGCGCCACCTGAAGAGCCTGCAGGCGGTCCTCGGTCGTGTGCTCGAGGTCCTGTGCGCGATGCCGCTCTCCTCGGCGATGGAGGCGGTGCGAGCGATCGAGATGGTCATTCGCCAAGAGCGGCTCGTGCGCGGCGAGCCGACCGACCGGGCGGCACTCGAAGTCGAAGAGTTGATCCGGCGCGAGTACGATCGCTGGCTCGAGAAGGACGCGGGAGGGAGCGATGGCGCGCCGGCTAAGTAAGCGAGCGCTCTTCAAGGACCTGGGGTACGAGCCGCACGCGGGGCAGCTCGCGGTGCACCTCTCGAAGGCACCACGGCGCGTGCTGGCGTCGGGCGTGCGCTGGGGAAAAACCCTGTGCGCGGCGATGGAAGCGCTCGCGGCGGCACTCGAACCGCGCGAGCGTTCGATCGGTTGGGTGGTCGCGCCGACGTACGACCTCAGCGAAAGGGTCTTCAGCCAGGTCGTGATCACAGCCGCGAGCCACCTGCGCCACCGCATCGTCTCCTTGAAGGAGCACGAGCACCGCATCGTCCTGCGCAACATGGGAGGAGGCCTCTCCGAGATCCGTGGGAAGTCGGCTGACAATCCTGTCTCGCTGCTCGGCGAGGGCCTCGACTTCCTGATCATCGACGAGGCCTCGCGGCTGAAACCCGCCATCTGGGAGAGCCACCTCTCGCAGCGCCTGATCGACAAGAAGGGCTGGGCGCTCCTGATCTCGACGCCGCGCGGCAAGGGCTGGCTCTACGAGCTGTGGCGGCGCGGACAAGAGCAGCGCGACCCCGCCTACGAGAGCTGGAACGCACCGTCTTGGACCAACCCCAGGCTCGATCGCGAGCTCATCGAGGGCGAACGCGCACGGCTGCCCGAGCGCGTCTTTCGTCAGGAGTTCGGTGCAGAATTCCTCGAAGGGTCGGGCTCGGTGTTTCGGTACGTGCGCGAGGCCGCGACGGGCAGTTTTCAGGAGCCGGAAGGAGACCAGTACTACGTGGCGGGGCTCGCCCTCGCCAAGGTCGAGGCCGTCGCGGTCTCGGTGGTGATGAACCGCAAGGGAGAGGCGGTGTGCGTCGACCGTTTCCACCGGCTCGACTGGGGACTGCAGGTGAAGCGCATCTCGGCCGCCTGCGAGCGCTTCAACAACGCCTCGGTCTTGGTCGACACGACCGGGGCGGGTGAGCCGATCTACGAGGCCTTGCGCGCGGCGGGCTGCTACGTGGACCCGTATCCCTTCACGCAGCGCTCGAAGAACTCCCTGATCAACAACCTCTCGCTCCTGCTGGAGCGGCGCAAGCTCGTGATCCCCAGGCCAGAACTGTGGCCCGAGGGGATCGAGGAGCTGGAGGCGTTCGAGTACTCCGTGACGGAAGCGGGCAGCGTGCGCACCAGCGCCCCCAGTGGGATTCACGACGACTGCGTGATCGGGCTCGCGCTCGCTGCGTGGCAATTCAAGAACGACCCCGGGCCTTCACGGTTCATCGTGCTGCCGAACCCTTGGGAGCGGCGCAAAGAGCGCTTCCAACGCAGGTAACGGGTGTGCTTGGGACACAAGCTCGCACGTGTGCGCGAGATGTGTCGTCCAGATCTGGGGGCAGGCTCCTCCCTTGTGCCGCGCGTCGAGGCTCCATGTGTCCACGCGCCCGAAGTGGGCGCTTGGAGAACCTGCACATGGCGAAGAAGAAGCACGCGAACACGAACGACCTCCCCACGAACCCCGAGCTCGCGAGCACGCCCGAGCTTGCGAGCCTGCCTGCCGCCGCGCTCGCGCCCGAGGCCCCCGTCGACGCGACGGAGCCCGTGGCGAAGAAGAAGGGTGGGAAGCGCAAGCCGGCGGGAGCGGAGACGACGCTCGCCGCGCTCGCGGATGGATACCTCGCGCACCTCGAAGCGTCGGGGAAGTCGAACGGGACGATCTTCTCGTACCGGTTGGAGCTCGAGGTGGCGCTCGATGAGCTCGGGGCCGCAACGAAGCTCGCGGAGCTCACGAGCGAGCGCGTGCTCGCCTTCTTCGTGAGCGATCGGGTCAACAAGACGCGCACGGGCGTCTTGAAGGCGCGCGTGAGCGTGCTGAAGACGCAGCGCGTCTTGCGGCAGGCCTTGGTCTGGGCGGCGGAAGCAGGGCTCGTCGCGGTCGCCCCGCTCCCCGAAGACGCGGCCACCTACTGACCAACGCGGGGTGGGCACGCGACGAGGCCGGTACGCCGCGAGGTGTCTCGGCCCTCGCGCCGCTCGGGCCCGACCTGGAGGTGACCATGATGTTCGAAGACGCGGTCCAGCTCTACCTCGTGCAGCTCCTGGCGGACGGCCGCTCCGTGCACACGCGGTTGCAGTACGGCCGCCACCTGCGGCTGCTCGGGCACTACCTGCGCGAGCACCGGATCGAAGAGGTGCTGCACGTCGACCTCGCCAAGTTTCTCTCGTCGAGGGTCGCGACGCACACGGCGAAGGGAATGGCGAAGAAGCCGAGTGCTGTGAACGCGCTGCGGTCGAGCATCAAGACCTTCTTCGGGTACCTCTCGACGGCGCGCTTCATCCCGTCGAACCCGGCATTGCTCATGCGGCGCGCGCGGACGGGATCCTCTGCGCCGCGTTCGCTCTTGGACGGGGAGCGCGATCGGCTCGTCGCAGCACTCGCGGGGGCGAAGACGGAAGCGGAGCGGCGCGACCGAGCACTCTTCATGACGCTGCTCACGGCCGGGGTGCGGATCGGGAGCGCGCTCGGTGCGAACGTGGGAGACGTCGACTTCGAGGACGGGGTGCTGCGGCTGCGCTCCATGAAAGGAGGTGGCGAGAACACGGTCTTCGTCCCGCGCGAGACGGTGGAGCTCCTGCGGGAGTTCGTCGGGGATAGGCGGTCGGGGCCGCTGTTCCCCGGCGGGGGCGGGAAGCGACTGGGGCAGCGGCAGGCGCACCGTAGGCTTCGGTGGTGGGCGGGGCGCGCGGGGGTCGATCGCAGGATCTCGCCCCACGCACTGCGGCACACCTTCGGGATGGCGGTCTACGGAGCGACGGGAGACCTGCTCGTTACGGCGAGGGCGCTGTGCCATCGATCAACCAGCGCGACGCAGGTGTACGCGCGGGCGGATCTGGGGCGGGTGCGAGGGGCGGTCGAGGCGCTGTTCGAGGTCGAACGGCCCTGAGCATCATTGAGGCGCTCCCGTACTCTGTCTGCGAAGGTCGCGCGGCCCTCGGGGGCGCCGCGCACGTCCGATGAAGAAGCTGACGAGGTGAAGCCTATGTCCTCCAGGAAGAAGAAGGCCACGCTAGCCCACACGGAGACACTGCGCGAAGAAGCAAAGGCGCACGAAGTGGCTATCGAGCGTGCGCGCTTAAACGTTCGACGTGCCGCGATGGTATGCCAACGCTTTGGGCTCGGCCGGGCGGCCGTCTGGGCCGCCCCGAAGAGAGGGCAGTCCATAGGTGAGTGGATGGGCTCCCCGGTTCAACGCGAACGGAGGAACCAGTTGAGCCCATTCAACAAGGATCACAACTGGCCAAAGGCAAACCATCTCTACTCAGCAGAGTGGATCGAACGATGGGGAGTGCTTGCTGGTGCAATCCGCGAGCTTGATGGACTTGAACGCGGGACATTAGACTTTGTACTCGAGCTCGAGCCGGAGACGCCTCGGAACGAAGCGATGCACGACATCTTCTGCAAACTACTCCGCGGATACTCTCAACGGAGACTTGCAGGCGTACTTGCGGCGCTGCGAAGTAATCTTGTACCAACGCGCGCAGAGGTCCAAAGGCGCCGCGGATGGATGTCCAGTGCACGCTTCGAGCTTGCACAGTACTTTGATTGGATTCTGAGGTCATTCAGTTCCAGGTGGAGTCCGCCTAGAACGAGTTGCGCAGAGTCCAGCAGACCGACGGATGCGCAGGCTGGAGTCCTCGAGATCCTACGTCGCCAGAAAGCGGCCGGGCGTGGAGTGACCGCGAAGGAACTGGCAAAGGAACTTCACCGCTCCGAGGACCGAGTCCGCCGCATCATCTCGGAGCTTCGGGTTCGAAAGTTCTCGATCTCCAACCGGGGCGGCGGCAACGGCTACCTGCTCGAAGCCGAGCCTTGAGGGTGGTGGATCTCGGTCATCCTCCGCCGCATGGACACCATGCGGGCACCGTGCCGACACCCTATCGACACCGCATCGTCTCCTCGATGAGTCCACCATCATCGAGGCATGGCCTCAAACGAACAGGAAGAGCCGAGCTTCGGGCGGCGCGCAAGGGCCGATCGCCGTGGGCTCTCCGTCCGCGAACTGCGGATCCGGAGGGAACGGAGAGGCCTACCGTGCGCGCGCGTGGGGCACGCAGATCGCTGTTCGAACCGGAGGCCGTCGTCGAGCGTCTGCGCCAACGTGCGGACCTCTTGCCGGCTACAGGGAGGTGGGCGGGCCAAGCGGGTCGCTGAACCCGCGACGAGGCGCGCCAGATACCGGACCGCCGAGCGCAGGCTGTTCGATAGAGGTAGGAAGCCGAACACAAGGGGGGGGCAGCATGAGCGCTGAACCTCTGGGTCGAGAAGCTGGGGGTGCCTCGAGTGCAATTCGAGAAGTTCTTGAATCGCTGTTCGGACGCCCATGCGAGGACACAAAGGAGGAGTTCAAACCCGCCCACGCCACGTGTGAACTCCAGCATGGTGAACTTGGTCCCGCTTCTAGTGTCGAGCAAAGCAGGGCATCGCTGCCGGTCACTCAGGTCATGGGAGAGAAGCAAGCAGCCGAGAAGTCGCAGCTGTGCGAGGTTCCCACGAGTGCCGAGAATTGCCGCCACCATGACTCTGACAATATGATCGGGACGGAGCAGTGCGAGACCACCGACACGCGACTCCGAGACAAAGCCTCCTCGGATAATCCGGTTCGGCAGAGCTCGGACAGCTCAACAGTCGGCTTCGAAACGCACACTCAAGCGCAGAACGAAGCAGGGCTTCGAGGAGAGAAACTAGTCCGTCTGCTGGATGGCAATCTCGCACTGAAGCGGGCGTGGAAACTGGAAGGGAGAACCAAGCGTGAGCTGAAGGCCACTGACAGAGATCTCGCTGACGCGGCATCCGCTGCCGGATGGAGCGATCAGGAGATCTGGGATCTAATCACGGCTCATTGGCGCAATAGCGGCGACACGACGCAGCCGGATGCCGATCACATCGAATCTATCGTTCGCAAGGCTGGCTCGTCGCGGGCAAGGTCGCTAGCAATTGCACGGATTTCCGAGATCAACCACCGCATTGGCAGAGACACACAAGTCAACGAGGAGCTGCGCAGCGAACTTGTCAAGCTTGTCTCTGATGTCGTTGGAGCCAAGATCATCCAGGTTGTTCGGTACCTAGGTGATCCTCCATCCTACTACGTCAAGTTCCGTGACACGTCCATTTCCGTTCCGAAGGTTGATGGAATCCTCAGATGCAAACTATTTGAGCAAGCCGTAGCCTCGTGCTGTGGCGTTGTGATGCCGTCGATTAGCCCAAGCAACTGGCGGATCATCGCCCAGGCAATCATCTTTGCTGCGGTAGATCAGGATCTAGGGACCGAATCTGATCCCAAGGAAATCATCGCTGAAGGGGTGTCTGCCTACCTAGGCGCATTCAAGCCTCAACATGCGGATCACCGCCACAAAGCTATAGAACAAAGGCGTCCGTTTATGTGCGCGGAAGGTGAGCTTGAGTGGGTCTACTTCTTCTTGCCTGAGTTCGCGCAATTCCTGAACCGCCGACGATATGGACTCAAAATACCCAATAGAAAAGTTGCAACAATGCTCCGTTGTGCTGGGGCGCTACCCTGCCCCGTGTACTTGCCAAGCGACCACCCGAAAGGCAGCACCGTTCATGCATGGAAATGGAGGCGGCAATGAGCACCGTTGCAGAGGAGTGGATTGCGACGATGCCTGGTTCCAAGGCCACGCGCGCAGTGATCTCGCAACGTGGATCTAGCGTGACAAGCCCCACGGCACACCGCTGCACACATGTGAGCAGGCCGTATTATGGCGAAATCGCTAAACTGGACCTCAAATCCGGCCCTGGGAGGCTCCCACAGCCGGTTTCTTCTGTCGTGAGTTCTGTTGTCAAGAACCAGAGTTGCCATGAACGCTATCGGTTTCCATCTCATCAGGAGCATAGAAGGCCGACTCGTGTGACCCGGGATGCGGGTCGGACCCAGTACAGCCATAGCCATGGGGCAGGAATCAAGGCCTCCATGGGTACGTCATTCACCACGGAAGTCCGAGCCTGCGACTGGAGTGATGCGACTGTTACGTTGCACGCGGGCACGTCGAATCCCTGGGGTGGAGTGCGGTGGCAGCCAAACGGCTGGCTTCGTGTTTCGGAAGTCACAGGCGTGCGAACGTTCAAGGCGAGCTGCTGTGGGTGAGCCTCCCTCGATCTCTGATGTGGCCTTCGAGCCCGCACCGATCGGACTGTGCTCGGCGGGCCTAGTCGGGTTCACGCGATTCGTTGTGAACGATTGCCTCGCGATTGACGGGGTGCAAGTGCGGCGCACACGCGACGGTCGCCTGACACTCTCCTGGCCACGTCGGACGTGGTCTGGCGGTCAAACCCACGTTGTGCGACCGCAGGGCGATGCCACGCGCGTGCACCTCGAACGCGAGATCATCGGCGAACTTCGCCGACGAGGAGTGCTTCCGTGAAGCCCGATCCTCGCACCTTCAGCCGACTCGCGGACACGCTCGTCGAGCTCGTGAGCGAGCTGCGCAAGCTCGACGGATCCTCGGAGACAGGCCTTCAGCTCCTTTCCGAGTCGAGCAAGTGTCCGAGCGTGGACACCAAGAAGACTGAGTCGATCGACGCGACCGAGTTCGCCTCGATCCTGAACGTGCACCCCAGAACGCTTCGGCGTTGGGCCGAGCTCGGCAAGGTCCCCAAGCCTATCTGCGTGGGGAGGACGCTGCGCTGGCGCAGATCGATCGTCGACCTGTGGATGAAGGAGGGCGCGCGGTGAGTGGGCGTGCTTTCAGCGCGGGGCGCCTCTCGAAGACCCGCTACGGCAACGGCCCTGCGCGGTGGGTGCTCGACTACCGCGACGCCGTGGGCCAGCGTCGACGAACGGCGCTCTCCACGGACCGCAGCGTTGCAGAGCGCATGCGCGTCGAACTCATCCGACAGCGCGACCTCGAGCTCGCGGGCCTGGGTTCCATCGAGGGCCAGAGCCGCCCGATCACCGAGGTGCGCGACGCGTTCCTCGCCGACCTGACGGTGCGCGCGACGTACCACCACGTCCGCGGCGTCCGCGCGCACTTGCGCGCCTTCTTCGACGACGTGCGCGTCGAGCGCGTGCGCGACCTCCAGCCCCACATGGTGCTCGCGCACCGCTCGCGCGCGATCGCGGCGGGCGCGGGGCGCGAGACTCAGAACCACCGCCTGCGTGCGCTCAAGGCGATGTTCGGCTGGGCCGTCTCGTGCGGGATGATCGCCGTGAACCCGATCGCGAACGTGAAGCGCCTCCCGGTGAGCGAGAAGCACATCCGCCACAAGCGGCGCGCTCTATCGGATGCCGAGATCGAACGGCTCCTCGAAGCTGCCGAGGAGGACGACCGCGCGATGCAGGCCTATCTGTCCGCCGCGAAGACCATCGCGAGCGGCACGAAGGGCACGCGCTGGTCGAAGCACGCACGCCCCGAGCGCATCCCGCAGGCGGTGTTCTTCAGGACGCTCTTGCTGACGGGCTGCCGCTACGGGGAAACGATGCGCATCACCTGGGCCGACGTGGACTTCCAGGCGCGCACGCTGACGCTGCGTGGCGAGAACACGAAGTCGGGCCGGACGCGCGTTCTGCCGCTGCGCTCCACGCTCGCCTTCGAGCTCAGGACGCTCCGCCAGACGCAGGAGCGAGTGCTCGGGAGCGCGGGACCGCGCGTGTTTCTCACGCCGGAGGGCGCGGAGCTGGGCGAGTCGTCGCGCAACGCGCTGCGCGTGCTGTACCGGATCCTCGATCGGGCCGGGATCGTGCGGCGGAACGAGCGCGGCGAGGTCGTCGACCTGCACACCTTGCGGCATACGTTCGCGAGCCGCCTCGCGCGAAACGGCGTCTCCTTGGCGCACGCCCAGCGGCTGCTTGGCCACGCCGACATCGCGATGACGGCGAAGGTCTACACGCACCTGGGAGTCGAGGACCTGCGCGGGGCCGTGGAGTCCCTCGACGCTGGCCCGCACCCCACCGGGCACACGAACACCACCGCCTCGGACGCCGCGGAGTCGGCGTGAGTGGTGGAGAACCAAGACGGAGAACGAACCATGAAGGAACGCACCTATCGCACCCCCGACCAGCAGCTCGCCGACCTCGAAGCGAAGATCGCAGGCATCAAAGCCCGTGAGGAGCGCAAGAAGGCCCGCGCGAACCCCGCCGTGAAGCAGGCGATCGTCGCCGTGCGGGCGATCGACCGGGGCCTCGCAGAAGCGGCGGACGCGACGATGAAGGCCGCGCTGCAGGAAGCGCGCACGACGCTCGCGGCATGCGTGGCGGTCACGGGCGTCGCGCTGCCGCCGTCGACGGTGCCGGCTACGCAGAGGAAGCGGCGCGCGCGGGCGGAGCAGGTGGAGGCGGCGTAGCCGAATCCGCTCGGGGCCTCGATGGAACCGGAGCCGAACTCGTCGACTCAATCCCGGGCGACGAGTTGGTCTCGCGCGGTGGCCGCTGGACTACTTTGCGCGCCCGCTTGGGAGCTGGAGCAGATAGCTGTTGCAAGGCCCACTGCCAGGCCGCGGCCGTGTCGAAAGTACTCCCACGCGATATGCTCGCGGAGTCCCTTGATGGGCCCGGTCCGAGGAGGCACTTCCTTGAAGGGTTTCTGTTGGCCCGGCAAAACCACCTCGTATGAGGCGGTCACGGTCTACGCCGAGGGGACGCTGGCTGGAGCGACCGAGTAGACCCACCGCGTGACACGCGGCGTGTTCCCTATGGCATGGCATGGCTTGGGGCCGCGAGTTCTAGCCGCCCGCGGCCATCTCACAGCGCGCCCGGCTTCGGGCGCTTGCTGCGCACGACGGGCACGCGCTCACCGGTCGCCGGCTCCGGTGGCGTCGGCTTCTTGCCGAACATCCGATCGAGCGCGGCCCCAGCCTGCTCTCCGGTCATGGCGATGCGCTCTTCGGGGCGTCCCCGCTTGCGCGATGCGCCGTCCTTGTCTTGCTTCTTGGACGTGCTCATGGGATCGGTCTAGAAGGAGATGCGACCCCGTGTGAACGGCAGGGGATCACTTCGGTTGTGGGTGTGCCCCCGACGGGAGTGGAACCCTCACGGCCTGCTAGAGCCGCCCGATTGCAAACCGGGTGTGCCTGCCGTTTCACCGCGGGAGCGTTGTTCTAATCGAGGCGACGGAGATTCGCGCTCCCCGGTCGCGGGGTTGGGTGCGCTGCACCGCCTTCGATGCGGCGCATGACGAGCCCGAAGACGAGCGAATCAAGTTCGTCGGTGTAGATGAGGAGCTCGCGCGCGACGTCCGCCTTGCCGATGCCATCGTCGCGGAGCTGCTGAAAGACCTTCTGTAGTACCTGCGAGGACTCGTGACGCGAACCATGCGGCTCGGACGTCCGGTAGCCCCTCCGGCTGATCTCGATGCAGAGGTTCCGGTACTTCCAGTCCGAAGTGAGCCCGAGTGCGTGCAGTCGCACGTTCAGTGCCGCAACTGAGACGTTCCACTTCGGCTTCAGCTCGATGAGGGACCGCACGCTAGACAGCCGCGGCGCGGCAGCGATCACACTGCCGCTCGGCATGAGGAACGCCGAAGCGAACCGATCGGCTTCGTGCTCCGTGGCCTTCGTGCGCGCTCCACCATGTCGGTGCAAAACCAGGTGGCCAAGCTCGTGCGCGGCATCGAAACGGCCATGCTCGGCCGACTTCTGTGTGTTCAAGAAGACGTAGGGGGTCGATCCGCCCCACCAGAAGGAGAATGCGTCAAGCTCACGCCCTTCCTCAGAAAGCGAGAAGACGCGCACGCCCCGCGACTCCAGCAGGTGAATCATGTTCTTGATCGGACGCTCGCCGAGGCCCCACGCGGCGCGTACCGCGTCCGCCGCCGCCGCCGGCTCGTAGCCGCGCAGTATCGGCAAGTCGGGCGCAGGCAGCTCGAATCGCGTTGCAATCCACTCCGACAGCACGACTCCGATCGCCGAGGCGCCGAGCGCTCCATTGCGTTGCGAGGCGGTCATTGCCTCCAGTGAACGAAAGCTCACGCCGTCAGCGATCGGAATCTCGATCGTCGGTCCGCTGAAGAACTCGACGGGGAACCTTAGCGCGCGGCCGAGCAGATCGAGGGTCTCAGGGGAAGGAATGAACTGCCCGGACTCGTGCCCGTGCAGGGCACGGGTCGACAAGTCAACACGCGCGGCGAGGTCTGATTTCGTCAGTCCACGCCGAGTGCGCGCGAGTACCAGTCGGGACGGGTTGAACATCGTTCGGTTCTAGTTGGCCTTGCGCTTCACGTCGAACTCGATGTCGTCTTCGTCGTCGGCTGTCGGGCCGATCGGCTTGCCGTCGCGGATGATGGTCGGGAGCACGATCCGCTCGTGCCAGCCGACGATCTTGCGGCTCGTCTCCGACAAGGACCTGGGCAGAGAAAGCTCGGCGCGGATCTCGTGCTCGGTCGCGCAAACCAAGAGCATCCAGGTGTTGCGCTTCAAGCCCTGCGAAGCGCGCAGCACGCGATCGTCGAACACGAACTTCCCCTGCCCGTTGTTGTTTCGCAACGCCGCGATGATGGAAGCCGGCCCGCGAGGGTAACGCGTCTGCGGCGAGCGCTCGGGATTGCCGGTTGCCTCGTCCCCGGCGCAGACGGCGATGGCGACCGTCTCGGCCTCGTTGACGACGGTCTCCAGACCGCCGTCGTTGGCAGCGCGCCACAGGCGCGGGATGAGTAGCTCGCGCAGTCGTCGGACGGTCTTGCCCCAGTGCATGAAGCCTCCGAGGGCGGCCGGATCGAGGCCAGGTTCGCACTCATGGCGGTAGCCGTCGCCGAACTCGATCGCCTCGTGGAGGGACTTGACCGACAGGTCGAGAAGCGCGAGGCGGGCGTCGGCATCACCGGGCGGGACACATACGGTAGAGGAGTTCATGGGCAGGACCTTTCTGGCCGTCGGATGATAGCACTTCCTTTTTTGCCGCCTCATCCGTGACGGAAAAATCGGAACACGACGCCGTAAGTCCAAGTGCAAAACATAATTGCGATGTTCGGTGGGTATTGCACAGAACGCCCATAATGGCGTACGCTGTCCATATGAAGCGCGGACAGAAGGCCCCGACTTCCCCGATCGTCGAGTCCATGCGCGCCGTCGGGCACGATGAGCTGCGGGCAGTCGAGTTCATGGAGACCTGGCGGTGGGCGGACTCCCCGGCGTGCCCCCGGTGCGGCTCGGTAAACGTCTACACGATGAAGGACGAGGAGACCGGCGCTCGCAACAAGGACTACCGCTGGCGTTGCCGCGACTGCAAGCGCATGTACACCCTGCGCACCGGCACCGTGTTCGAGGAGTCGCGCCTTCCCCTCTGGGTGTGGGTGCATGCCTTTTGGTCCGCGTGCGCGTCCAAGAAGGGCGTGGGCGCGCTCCAGATCAACCGTGAGTGCGAGATCAGCTACAAGTCGGCGCTCTTCGTCATGCACCGCATGCGCGCAGCGATGTCCGAAAACGGTGGCGATCGGCCGAAGCTCACGGGGACGGTCGAAGTCGACGAGACGTACGTCGGCGGTAAGGGAAGCGGCTCACCTACGCGCAGCAGGTTGCCAACAACGGCTAGCCTAGTACGCGAGGCTATACAGTTCCGGCGTTGACGCGAGCGTCGCTTGGACAGCCTTCGCGTTCGCGCTCCGCATGGCATGGATCGCATCGTCCTGCTGGGATAGGGCAGCGGCAAGCGCGTTGTAAACCGCAACTCGAATGGAGACCGACGAGGCCGACATGCGATTCACGTCAAGTTCGATGCGGTAGATACGCCCAGAGCGCTTGCCCTTGACGAACACCAGGTGACCGTTCGTCTGCTCTTCGGTCGGCTCACCGCTCGTCATGTACTTGAGGTCGATGACGAACCGTCCCTTCTCCTGGACGTACTCTCCATGCACGGCTAGCGGCACATCATAGGGAGACGCGAGGATCTCGATGACCGCACCGGTAGCGTCGGTGACCGTCGTGACCGGCACCTGCATGTCCTTCACTTCATACCACTTGCCGCTCATAGCACGCCCTCCAGCACCTTACTAAGCGTACCACCGATCAGGTTGAACCCTCGTTGCACCAGCTTGGGGTCCAAGGCAGGCTCGGCGCTGTCGATCACGATCACCCCCCAGGGCTTCCCTTTCACTTCGATGAGAAACCCTACGTACGAGCGAGGAAGCTCATCGTCACGCTTCTCGAGCTGCCTTGTGATCCACCGTTGATCGATGAACGTCCGCTTCGCGTACTCCTCGATCTCGGGCGCCGAAGCGTCCTTGCCAACGCGCGGAAGCGGAGCGGCGTTCGGTGGCGGAACGAACAGCGTTCCCTTGGTGACGTAGGAACGGCCGGCGATTCCTTCCGCCCTGGTCGGTTCCGACGGCGCTCGGAACTTCGTTCCGGTCTTCTGGGTGCTGTGGCCGGACCTTGCCACGGGCACGAGCCACCCGGATCCGGGCCAGCGGCAGGGCCTCAGGATCCACCCCCGATAGCGGAAGAGGGTGATGCGATGGTGATGGTCGGGAGCATTGTGACCATCGAAGAGGTCCCGCCGCAGTGTGTCGAGCGCCACCTTGACCACGCCCCAGAGCCACGGAGCGCCGATCATCTTGCGGCCCGTCTCGCATGCGCCGACCAAGAGTGCCGAGGTCGGAACGACGATCCAGGCAATCGGTTGTGTGAGGACCGCGAGGTCGTTCACGAGAACATGCCAACCCTGGAGCAGGTAGGGGGTCGGAGAAAGCTCGTACTTGAGCAGCGCGCCTACGACGACACCGATGGCCATCGCGACGATCTGCACGACGGTCAAGGTTCGATACGTTCCAGCTCTCCACCCGGAACCTTGCAAGCGCCCGCGCATCGTCCAGGCTAGGCAGGCCCACTTCAAGTCGAACCCAGCGGTCTCCAGGGAAGAGCCGGTCACCGTCCGAAGCCGTACCGACCTCTCGGACGAGGACGGCAGGTCCGTCGGCGGGTGGATTGTCGTGGGCGTGCTCGCGCGTGGACCGCGCCGCACGCTGCGGCTGGACACCCAGCTCCTCGACTGCCGCGTGCACCTCGAACCCCAGGAGCGCGTGCTCGCCGTCGACGAGCCGTGGCGCATCCTCACTCAGCCCCTCGGGCTCGAAGGTCAGCTCCTGGTGGGGTCGTGGTCCTTCCAGACCGGACGCGGCCATGCCTACCGCGCGGTGACCACGACCACCCTCCGCGGAGCGTTCGATCCCGACGCTCCGCTTCCCGTGGAACGGCTGGAGTTCCGCGAGGCGACCCTGCGGCGCCCCTCGTCCATACCCGCGCGTGGCCCTGCCGAGGTCTCCGTGACGGTCTCCAGATCCCCGGCCGGCGCTACCGGGAAGCGGGCCGGTCGGTCGCGGGGTCGGCCCTAGCCGCGGGAGCATCCTCCGACTCCTGACCCTCGCGCCCGCCCTTCGTGATTGCCCGCTCGCTGCGCCGGTTGAAACGTCGACAGGCCGCGTCGGCCTGCTCCCCTTCGAGCGCATCGCGCTTGATCACCTGCTCACGCAAGACCTTGTCGATGACTTCGCGGTCGACGAGGATCCCGCTGACGCGCCGAACCTCCCTTCGGACCGAGTTCATGACCGTCTCCGAACCGAGCAAGATGGCCGCCAGGAGGAATCGGTTCGTCGCATCGACCCGGTTGCGGTACTGGGTGAGCGCGTCCTTGGTGAGCCCCGCGCGCGTGAAGAGGTAGAGCTTCTCCAGTTCCTCTTCCTTGCGCGCGTCGACCTGCAAGAGATTCAGGCGGATGACCTCTTCTTTGTCGATCGGCTTCTTGAACAGGACGTGGTAGAGGACCCATTCGATGCCGTTGGTGAGGGCGACCCATTCGACGCCCTGATTGCAGGCGTAGTCGATCGACTGCTTGATGTGACGGTCCTGCAGGGCCGAGCCGATGGCCTTGATCTCGATCAGGAGCTGGATCTTGCCCTCGAACTGGATCGCGAGGTCGCAGTAGGTGCCGCGGATGGCGTGTTCGCTCGTGAGCTCAGCGTACTTGTCGTAACCGAAGACCTCGCTCAGGAGGTCCTTCACGAGCGTGACGGTGTCGGCCTCGGAAACGTCGCGATCGCGCTGCGCGGACAGGACGGGCGCGAAGCGTTTCAGCCCCGACTGGATGCGCTCCGCGAGCTTCTTGGTGATCGCCATGGGAAGGAACTCCTCGGGTGGTTGGACGCCGGAAGCGCGCGAGCCTGAAGCGGAAAGGCCCCGCCTTGCGTGACGGACAGGCTACAAGCAGTCCCCCGAGTAGCAAGGCGGATGTGACTCATAGTCCGTAGACCCATCGTCCACGGCCGCCGAGCCTGCGGGGGTGGCACCCCGCGGCGACGCGAAGACGTTCAACCAGGCCTTCGGGCGCGCGGTACGCGAGCGCCGGGAGCGTCTTGGGATGTCGCAGGAGGATCTGGGTTTCGAGGCCGATCTGGATCGGACGTACGTGAGCGGGATCGAGCGCGGGGTGCGCAACCCGACGCTGCGGATCATCAAGAAGGTCGCGGACGCGCTGGACACGAAGGCCAGTCGGCTGTTGGCGAGGGCAGAAGGAGCAGGCGAGGACCCTTGACGGTGGTGGGCGCGGTAGGCGGATCCCTTTCACGAAGGCTCCGGCCTCCTGTGCCGTACGGTGCTCATTGCGAACCGTCTCCACCCGGGCACCTTCCCAGTGGAGAGTCGGCGCGGTTGTCTCTCAGTTGGGTGAACTGTGCGTTGAGGTCAGGATTCGAGGCCTGATCGACTGCGATCGTGGGGCCGCAGCGTAGTAGAGTGGCGCTCGCAGGCAGACCATCTTTCGGTTTCATCGCTCCCGGACCACAACACTGGTCGAGCGGCCACCGGCCCCTCCGAAGAAGAAGGCACAGCTCATGTCGAACTCCAATGGCGAACTCCAGGCCCTCGTCGATTCGTTCACCACGCAGCTCACGGCGCTGATCCGGCGCACGACGCTCGAGCAGGTCGTCGCGGCCTTGGGTGGCAGTGCTCCGGCGGCGACACCGGCGCGTCGCGGGCCCGGTCGTCCTGCGGGATCGCGTGCGGTGCGACGTCCGGCTGGCGGCGGCAAGCGCAGCGCCGAGCAGATGGAAACGATGACGAGCGACCTCGTCGCGTTCGTGAAGACGAACCCCGGCCAGCGCGGGGAGCAGATCGCGGCGGCGCTGAAGACGGATGTCGGGACGATGCGGCTCCCGATGAAGAAGCTGATCGCGGCGAAGGCGATCTCGACCAAGGGCCAGCGGCGCGGGATGACGTACTACCCGGCCGGTGGTGCGTCGAAGTCGGCGGCAGCCGCGCCCTCGGCGAAGCGCGCGGCGCGCGGCGGCAAGAAGCTCGCTAAGGCGCGCTGAGCGCCCGCCGAGACCGAAGCGAGCAGTGCCCTTGCCGTCACGCAGGCCCCGTACGATCCACTCCTCCGGACCTCTCCAGAAACCGCACGACATCGGGATGCAGGGTCACCGTGGAACCGCTCAGGCCGATCCCGAAGATTCGTGCGGTCAGCTCAGCGGTCGCCTTGTAGACCTGGGCCGCATCGGCCTCCTCGTGCACCGCATCGCGTGAGAGGAAGTGCATGTACTTGTTCCGGATTCCGGTCACGCGCTTGAACAGTTCGAGCGTGGGCTGATCGATCAGTCCGAGTGCGAACAGTGCCGTCGTGCGAACACCCTGGTTCAAGCGTTCGAATGCCGATCCCCACAAGGCTCGTTGGCGGTCCTCGTCGAGGGGCTGATCTCCGCAGCGGACGTCGGCGATCTCGAACCGGAAGATCGCGAGCATCTCGACGGTGACGCCGCACAAGCCGATGCAACTGGCGAAGTGCCCGAGCACGAAGGCGGCCTTCGCGTTGTGCAGCGGCTGCATGATCCCGCGCGAAATGCGCTCGTTTACCGGCGCCGCGAAGAGGGTTGCGTCGTACTCGGTCAGTGTCCGGTACCGCAGAACGAAGTCCTCAATGACGGAGTGAGAGAACGGTGCATGAAGGAACCGGAGCAGGTTCTCGTGGTCCGGTCCCTGGTTGATCCGGTGACGCATCACCTCCTCTGCCTGGAGCCAGCGGAGGCCATTCAGGGCGACGGCGATCTGGCGCGGTTCGGTCGGCGGCGGAGGGTCAGTCATGGGCGAGGAGCGTCCGCCGCAGGATCCCAGAGATCGGGGCGCGCCTGCAACCTCGGGAGTTCAAGACGGATCGACGACGGGGCGATCGCGCAGGGTCTCTACCCTGGCGTGGCCTGCGTGAGTGCGCCATCCGCAGCGGCCGAGAATCGGCAGCGCCTCCGAACAGCGCGCCGGTGCCTGTACGTGGGGTTCAAAGTTCAAGCGGGCGGAGGAACGTGAGAGCCCCGTACGGAGCGAGCGATATCGCTTCCTCAAGCAGGAGGGTGTCCCGCTTCGAGCCGGCAGCAATAGCCGGAAACCAGGCCGCTGCAGTGCTCGCTGCGGAGAGGAATCCCGGTTCGGCGGTCTCACCCGAGATCACACGCGCGGTTGCAGTTCCACCAGGAATCGCAGACTGGCTCTGGATGGTGTTTCCGGCTAGGCCATTCAGACGGGCAAGTTCGTTGGGCCTCTTCCAGCATGCGCCGTTCGGCTCCCATTTGATCACGAGACACGGGCAGCGATTGAGGTTCACGAGGCGAAGTGCGGCGCTGGTAATAGACACTTCGAAGCGCGCCTTCACCCTCAGGGCGAGGGCAAGTCCAGGTGTACTGTTCCCAACGTAGGCTGAGAAGCGCTTCGGGGGCACGAGCAGGTTGGAGGCGAAGTGGTTCGCTTCGCGCTCGACCGGGTTGATGCTGGGACCTCCGCCGTGCACGGAGCAGTGAGCAGGCGTCCTCCCGGAGAGCAGCGCGAGCCGGTGCTCGTCGATGAAGAAATGGCCCAACTCATGGGCGAGCGTGAATCGACGCCGGCCATTGGTCTGCGAACGAGCCGTGTTGCAGTAGATGTGGAAGCGACCCAAGCGGTGTTCGAGTAGGCCATCAAAGCATGAACCATAGTCGTTGACGCTGATGGAGATCCGCTTCTTCTTCGCAATCGCTTCCGGGATGACAAGCCCCTTTGGGAAATGCGTGTCGGCGACGGCCTCGGCGAGTTCCGCGATCTCGAACTCGCGGGCCGGCGTCAGGTACTCACCGCGAAAGTGATCAGGGCGTGTCGATCTCTCGCTCGGCATCGTCGCGGTCCCTGCGCATCCGTTCCTCTACCTCGTCTGGAATTCGGTCGCCCTCACGTGCCGCGCGAGCGAGGTTCTCCTCGACCGCGTCCTCAGCATCGAATGACACTGGTCGGAGAGGGACGGCGCGAGGCGGCGGGCGCGCGAGCGCTTGCGCGGGATCGGCGGCGTGGGCGGGTACGGCAGGCGGGTGTTCTTCGACCCACTTGCTGGCTTCCGCGATCTCGTCTTCGGTGCCGGGGAGACGCCAGCCGAGCGAAGCAAGTGCACGGTGGAATTCCGCGGTGAGTGCTTCGTCGCCAGCCGGCGTTTCTTCAGGGCTGGGCTGCTTCGACCTGGTCATCGGAGGTCTCCTTTCGTTGCAGGAGTGAGCTGCACTGTGTCAAGCGCGGCACGGGCGCGGCGGATTGCGCGACTGCGGATCTGCCGGAAGTTCTCGGGAGTCGTTCCGATGCTCGTGGCGACGCGCTCGGCCTCGCCGGGTGGGAAATCGAACTCCCCGTCGTTGCCCTTGTCCGGGTCGTACCAGGGGAGGCTCAACCGCAAGACCTCGGCCTCGCGCTCGGAGAGGAGGGCAAGGGCCTGCTCGTACCGGGCAATGAGTGCCGGAGACGGCCGACGTACAGGATTCTGTGATCGGCGATGCCACTCGCTCTCCCACGCCTCGTCATCGAACTCCACCCGGGCCGGACCCCGCGAGTCCTGTCGCACCTGATTGATGAAGATGTTCTTCGCGATCTCGGTCATGTAGCCGAGGACCTTAATCCTCGTAGCCTCGGGGCTCGAGCCAGTGAACTTCGCGACCACAGCATCAGGATCGTGTTGTCGGCCCGCCCACTCGTAGAGCTCGCGGAAGGCCTCGATCGTGATGTCGATGGCGCCGTCGGGTCCGCCCAGATCCTTTCCGTGCGCGCGGCCTAGCACTGCGATGAAGTACCGGTGGTGGCGCCGGTAGAGCTCGTGCCAGGCTCCCCCGGCAGTCTCAGGATCAGCGTGTTGCATCGCCATGTATCCGAGCAACACGTCCTCGGTCTCTTGGGTGAAATCCATCGGTGGCGAGCTCCCCGGGGACACGTCGCTCCCAGGGAACGGAGCACCGTGACAGCGGCCCATGGCTCCAGGGGTCGGGATGTCACGCCCCTCCCTTCAGTGTTCCAGGGGGCCCCGGAAGCGGGTCTCCGGGACCGAGTCTATCGATGAGCAACCTCCGAATCGTACACCTGAAGCCCAATCCGGCCGGCAAGGACCGGTCGCGATACCGCATTGACACCTCCCAGATCGTCGCGGAGTGGGTCGACATCGAGAACCTCGACGCGGCCGCCGCGAACCTGACCGGGGTCGAATTGCACCACCTCGCCTACCCCCCTGCGGGAGGCCAGGCGAGGTGGGAGAGGGTCCTCGGGCTCACGGGCAAGCTAAGGAGTGGGACGACGCTTCGAGTGCACTCGGGGAAGGAAGTCCCCGTGGCTCAACTTCGTCCGGAGGACGCCCAGGGGGCGGACTTCCATCTGTTCGCCCAACGGGATCTGTACGTCTGGAACAACGCGGAGGGCGACTGCGCAGGACTCTGGCAGCGTGACCTCGGACACTGGAGGGACAAGGCCTGCTACGACCCACTCCCACCCGAGGGCGTGGTACTGGTTCGGCGGGGAGACAAGCTGGTCCCAGATGCGGGACGGGGAGGCTGGCTATGACCGATGCTGGAGTCGCAGCGGGACCGTTCCCTGGGAACGCATCGAGCGGTCCACGCCCGCAAGCATCGATCGAATCCGCACGAGATTCGGAACGGCGCAGCGCGTTCCGAGTCCTCAGCCTCGACGGTGGTGGCATGCGCGGCGCCTATACGGCGACCTACCTCGCCACCGTCGCGCAAGGGTTCGCGAGGCAGCGCGGTGTCCGAGAACTCGATCTGGGGGCCGCGTTCGACTTGATTGTCGGAACAAGCGTGGGCGGGATCGTCGCGTGCGCGCTCGCCGCGGGAACCCCGCTTACCGAACTGGTTGAGCTCTTCCGGAGCATCGGTCCCCGCGTGTTCCAGCGCCGGCTGCCCGGTCGCTTGGGCATCCATCTGTTCGTCGACCTACTCCGCCGTCCAGCAGCCATCAGGCAGGGGAACGCTGCGCTACGCCAAGGGCTCGAGCAACGCTTCGGATCGGAGACGCTTGCGCAGGTCTACGCGAGGCGACGGATCGCTCTCGCGATCACTGCGGTCGAGCTCAGCCAGCATCGAAGCTGGGTGTTCAAGACACCCCACAACCCAACCACGAATCACCGCGACGATCGATACCGAATGGTAGATGTGTGTCTCGCCACGTCCGCAGCTCCGATCTATCGGTCGCTTGCCGCCGTGGATCACGTCGATGACGGACCGGCTGGCTATCGAGTCTTCGCTGACGGGGGCTTGTGGGCGAACAACCCTGTACTGGTCGGTCTCGTCGAAGCGCTGGGGTTAGCTCGGCAAGAGCAGGAGATCCAGGTGTTCTGCCTCGGCACCTGCCCGAGACCCGCTGGCGAGCGGATTGCACGGGCGGAGGTCGATCGAGGGCTCCTCGAATGGAGATTCGGCGGCCTTGTCGCGCCACTGGCGATCGACGCTCAGGAGTTCGCGTTCGACAACATGGCGCGGATGCTCGCGAAGCACCTCAACCGCCCGTGTGAGGTCGTCAGATTCCCAACGAAGAGCGTCCCTGCCGATCTCATGCCTGCGCTTGACCTCGATGAAGTTGGCCCAGAGGCAATGGACGCGCTGATCAATCAAGCGCGCACCGACGCCGACATCGCGAACAGCCGCTTCTCCGATCCCAAGGACCGGGGCGATGTGCTGGTACGCGACCTGTTCCTTGGTGCCTCGACGGTCGGAGCGCCACGCAAGGTGCAGACATGAATCCGCTGGTGTTCGGTGTCGCCGCGCTCATCGCGGCCGCCATGTTGGAGAAGAGGAAGCGAACCATGCACAACTGCTCGGATGACATTCTTGGATACCACGACGACGAGGTGACCCTCCCGAAGCTTGAGCGGGACGAGATGCGACAACGGCGTGACGCGAACCGCGACCGATTGAAGGACGGGCTCGCGGAAGAGGAGCTCCCCAGTCCCATCGAGTTCAAGAGCCAGGGCTCGTACGCGATGAAGACGATGACCAGGCACCTGAACAAGGACTACGACATCGACGACGGTGTCTACTTCGAGAAGGGCGATCTTGTAGGAGATCGCGGCGCGGAGATGTCACCCCTTGACGTGCGCAACATGGTGCGCGACGCGCTCGACGATGGCAGCTTCAAGACGGCGCCCGAGGTGCGGTCGAACTGTGTCCGGGTCTTCTACGATGCCGGCTATCACGTTGACGTGCCCGTCTACCGTCGCGTGGAGACCGAAGATCTCTTCGGTGACAAGTCCGTCCACCATGAACTCGCGAGTGCCAAGTGGAAGCGATCGGACGCGCGCGACGTTTCGGCCTGGTTCGAGAAGGTCAACAACGAGAAGAGCCCCGACAAGGAGAACGGCCGCCAGCTTCGTCGCATCACCCGGATGGTGAAGAAGTTCGCCAGGAGCCGGCCGTCGTGGGAGGGCACGATCCTCAGCGGGTTCGGCATCACCGTCCTCGTTGCCGAGTGCTACCACGCAGACGGTGCCCGTGAAGATCTCGCGCTGTACGAGACCATGAAGGCGATCAAGGATCGCCTGGAATGGAACCTAGAGGTTGAGCATCCGGTCACGCCAGACACGACGATCACCAAGAACAGCGACGATCCCAAGGCACGCGTCCTCCGCGAGAAGCTAGCTGACGCGCTCGAGATGCTCAAACCCCTGCTCGACTCCAAGTGTGAGCGAGAGACCGCGCTCAAGTGCTGGGACAAGGTCCTATTCACGAAGTACTTCAGCGGCCGAATCGACGACGAGGGCAAGGGACGATCGTCATCCGCCTCGAGACCCTTCGAGATTGGCATCGTGGGAAATCCGGGAGTGAGCGAGGCCCGACCTGCTGTGCGAAAGGACGGTGGCGGTCGCTATGCCTGAAGCGGCGAATGCGGGTATCAGCCGCCATCGCGCGAGCGCAGTTGAGGCAGTTCAAGCGTGGCTGCATGAGTTCGATACAGGTGTTCGGGCGCTCGGCAAGGACGCGCTCGACCGGTACCGGGACCGTGCTCTGTTCATCGGATGGCGCCTGAACGTATGTCTAGCTGGCAGCCAGGGGGTACAACTCGACCTGCTGCTCGATGAGCGCTTTCCGCGTACCGAGCCACGTGTTGCGCTTGTGCCAGGATCCGTCGAGGGAGATGTGCCGCATGCCGATTCGGATGGGGTCCTGTGCCTCTTTCCGTCAACCGAATCGTTCGCAATCACTGCACCGGTCGATCTCGTGCGAGTCGCTCTGCAGCGGGCGGTTCGCCTACTGGAGGATACGATCAGCAAGCAAATCGAAGGTGACCTTCGAACCGAGTTTCTCTCCTACTGGAAGCACCACACCACGAACTCGACACCCCCCGTGCTCAGCCTTCTCGACAGCGTGCAAGGCACAAGACCAATTCGGGCATGGTGTGGTAGGTCGATCTATGTCGTCGAGGAGTCCGCTGATGCGGTTACGACGTACTTGCGGCGCCGTTTCCCTGAAGGTGGTGCTGGCTTCGAGACCGAGACCGCGGGCCTCTTGTGGATTGAGCGCGCTCCACTTCCTGCGGAGTACCCGCGCACCGCATCCGACGTCCTCGAGCTTGCGAGCAGTACGAATGAGACAGCGCGAAAGATGCTCGAAGATCTCGTGATGTCGGCCCCGCGACGGGTCGTCGTCATCTTGGGTGTTCCGACCGATCACGGCCCCGCCTTCGCGGCTGTCGTGGTGGACTCTCCATCTCGATCGAACACCCCTGGTCACCGTGGTGGCGATCCGCTGACCGCGGGATTTCGGCCTGGTCGGACTCCCGGCAGCGTCATCAGCCAGCGGTTCTTCGGACGACAGCCGTTGCGCCGTGCGGCTGTCGAGCGAATCGATCCCGAGTGGATTCACGGAAGGGGTGCTGACGCACGGGTTAAGCGACTGCAGGTCGCGCGTGTTGCCATCTGCGGCTGCGGATCGGTTGGCGCGCCAGTCGCCATTGCGCTCGCTCAGGCCGGTGTCGGCGAGATCGTGCTGATTGACCCTCAGGTGCTGGCAACCGCGAATACCGGGAGACACGTACTCGGCGCGGAGTCAGTCGGAATGAACAAGGCCGAGGCGTTGGAGCAGCATCTGCGTCGGCGCTTCCCGCACTTGAAGACCATTCGGTCGTTCGCGCAGCGATGGGACCAGGCGATGCGGAAAGCCCCCCAGGAGTTCGCCACGTGCGACCTGATCGTCAGCGCGATCGGCGACTGGAGTGCAGAGGGAGCGCTGAACGAATGGCATGTACGCCAAGGTCGACGGCAGCCGATCGTCTACGGATGGACCGAAGCCTATGCATGTGCGGGACATGCCGTCGCCATACTCGCGGCCGGTGGGTGCCTGCAATGTGGACTGACGGAGTTCGGCGAGCCGATGCTACGTGTAACCGACTGGCCGGCCGGTCCAACGGTACGGCAGGAGCCAGCGTGCGGCTCGACGTTCCAACCATATGGTCCCGTGGAGCTCATGTATGTGACGGCGCTCGTCGCAGAACTGTCCCTCGATTGTATTCTCGGCTCTGTTACGGAGTCCACGGAGCGGCTCTGGGCCGCGAGCGACTCGCATAGGCAACGTGCTGGGGGAGTATGGAGCGATGAGTGGCGGAAACTTGCTGCCGACGGATTGGTTGGAGGCCGTGTAGCTGAACGATCCTGGCCCCGCTCCACGAAGTGTTCCGAGTGCATGGGGGGGACCGCATGATGGAGTACCCCGTGGGAGCATCAGGCCAGATCCTCGTGCTCGCTGACGCCGTGCTGGCGCAGTTTAACGCGCATCGCCAGACGCGGTGGCTTCAGCGCGAGTCGGGCGGCCAGTTGTTCGCCCATTTCGAGGGGAGCAGGATCCTGGTGGTGGAAGCTACCGGCCCCGCGTGGCGGATTGGCGGACCACCAGGTCGTTCCTTCCCAATCGGAAGGCTGAGCAGCAGGAGATCTACGAACGGCATCGTGCGGGCCGCCACTACATTGGGGACTGGCACACGCATTACGAGGAGATGCCGAGGCCCTCAGCCACCGACATCCGGAGCATTCGGGAGTGCTTCGCGCGGTCGGAGCACGATCTTCTCGGATTCGTGCTCGTCGTTGTCGGTAGGTGCAATCCCCCGCGAGGATTGCATGTGTCTCTCCATGGAGAGGCCAACGGAGTCGAACTTGTTGCACGCCCGGAGACGGATGCCCGAACGGCTGGCGCCCGAGCTCGCGGCAATGGCCCCGGGCACACACCCACGCAATGAGGACGGCCAGCGAGGTCCCCCGCTTCTGCCGCGGTCAGGGACGGCATGCCACCGCAGGCTGATTCCGACACGAGGAGGGCCATTGCCTCTCGACTTGGATCCTGGCCGTCACCGACCGTCCACACGCCGAACCCCACGCGACACCGCACCTACCTCGCGACCCGCCAGCCGAAGCGCGGTGCGTCAGTCAAAAGGGGGAGGTGCACCGCCTGTGACCGCGAATTCGAACCCAGGACCTGCGGCCAAGGTGTCTGCAGCAAGTGAGGGCCGAAGCCACGCCCAACACGGGGTTTGCGGCGCGGCCCGACACGCATTGCCACATGGCGCATTGATGGCAGCGGCTGTCCGACCCTCCGGTTGGGTCAGGATCGCGGCGCCGTAACGCTAGGCAGACACGCGAGTTAGGTGGTACGCCCGACGGGATTCGAACCCATGACCTGCGGCTCCGGAGGCCGCCGCTCTATCCAGCTGAGCTACGGGCGCTTGCTTGGACGGCGCCCATCCTAACCGCCCGTGCCGTCGAAGCGCACCAGCCAAGGGCGTCTCGTCACCCACGCGTGGTCGTCGGCGAGGTTCGAGTCGAACGGTTGCCGAGCCGGCCGACACCGGGTGCGTCCGACGCACGTCGGGCGTCGGCGACCCGGGACGATCGAGCGGGTCGCCGGACAAAAAAGGGTTACCTTGACCCGTTCCGAAGGTTCGACTTACGCTTAGCTGGTACGGCGGTCGTGTCTGGGTCCACGACCACTCTCGGCGTTCTCGTCCCCCTCATGAAGCGCACCCTCTCTCCTCGTCTTGGGACGGTCTTCGGGCTGATTCCTCCGGTCGTCGTTGTCGCGACGGCGGGTACGTTCCTGTGGCAAGCCGAAGGGCCGCTGCACGGGACGCTGAGGGCGGTCGATGTCACGATCGAAGACAGCGACGGCGACGGGCTGACGAACGCGGAAGAGGCGGTCCTGCAGACCTCGCCGCTCCTGGCCGACACGGACGGCGACGGCTTCTCGGATGCGGAAGAGCTCGCGCGCCAGTTCGCGCAGCTCATTCCAGACACAGCGCCGATCCAAGGTCGTTTGCGCGTCGGCATGACGGCGAGCCGGGCGGAGCTGGGGCTCGAGGTCCTCCTCGCGGTCTACCTGCCTGACCTGAACCTGCGCTCGAAAGACCTGCGGCTCGGGCTCGTCACGGGTCGACGGGTCGTGGAGCTCGAGCGCGAGCAGATCCTCGAAGGCGCCACAGTCCAGTACCTGCCGACGGCCTCCGAGTCCTCGGTGCTCGCCCTCGTCCGCATCCCGTTCTCGGCGCAGACCGTGCACGCGCGGGGTGAGCTCAGCGTCTACGCCACGGTGGGCAACTCGGGTTCCGGCATCGTGGCCGCGTCGTCCGCGCTGCGCTTGCGCAGTGTCGACGGCATCGTACTGCTCGCGATGCCCGACCCGTATTCGGCCGTGCCCTCGAGCGCTCAGGGCGGAACGAATGCCACTCCTTCGCCCCAGGCTCCGGGCGGGGGCACCATCTTCGTTCCGATCACGCTCGACGGCGACCCGCCTGCGCTTTGGGCGCCGGCGCAGATCTGCTACCAGAAGTCCTCCCCCGTTGGAGCCAACGGACTGCTCGTGACCCACGAGGTCACCCGCGCCGATTGCATGGACAATTGGGACTCGTTCTGCCCCCCGAGCTGCTCCTCGGCGGTGGGGTCGACCTTCGAAGAAGTCGATCCCCTGGCCCTGCTGGGCGGGTGAGGCACATGTCTCCTGGGGAGGGGAGGCCGTACCGAGCGAGCCACGGCGGAAGACTGGGCTTTGTCCGCCCCACGTCCGCTCTCGCCGTCGCCCGGACCATCGGACCGCGGAGTGCAATTCCGCCATCGTACTCCGTCCCCGGCCGATTCGCGGATCTAGGCTTTCCTGGAACGGAACCTTGGATCCCCTGCGGACGTCCCAACTGACGTCCCTGTCTTCCCATGAAGAACGACCCCGATCGTGAGCTCGTGCTCGCCTGCCAGGCGGCCCTTCCGGCCAGCCTCGATGGGCCTTTCCGCCAGCTCTACGACCAGTACAAGGACCGGGTCTACAACGTCTGCTACCGGATCACCGGCAACGCGACGGACGCGCTGGACGCCTCCCAGGAGACCTTCGGGATCATGTTCCGGAAGATCGGGGAGTTCCGCTTCGAGTCCAAGTTCTCGAGCTGGGTGTACCGGATCGCGGTCAACGCCAGCATCGACATGAAGCGCCGCGCGGGCTCGCGCTGGCTCGCCTCGCTCGATGCAGCCTCGGACGCGGCGCGCAAGCAAGGTCAGCGGATGGAGATCCGGGACGAGAAGATCGAGCAGCCGATGAACGTCGCTTCGCGGCACGAGCTCCAAGGCGAGATCCAGCACGCGATCGACCAGCTCAGCCCGAAGATGCGCGCGATCACGGTCCTCCGGTACGTCGAGAACCTCTCGTACGAGGAGATTGCCGACGCGCTCCAAATCTCCATCGGGACCGTCAAGTCCCGTCTCTCGCGCGCGCATGAAGCGCTGGATCGCGAGCTGACTCCCGTCCTCGACAAGTACTATCTCAGCTGACGTCCCCGCCATGTCCCCCGACTGCCGCGAGATCCGCCTCCGTTGGCTCGAACACGCCGCTCCCGCGGCGGCGTTCGACGACGACGTGTCCGGCCATCTCGTGGCGTGTGCGGAGTGCTCGGCCTTCGTGCGGCGAGGCCTGCAGCTCCAGCGCGCGTTCGAAGGTCTGGAGCGGCTGCCCGTGCCGGAGGAGCTCCCGGGCCGCGTCGTCGCCGCCTGTCACGCGGGTTATCTGCAGGATCGCGCGACCGCATGGCTCCACACGATGGGGCGCGTCGAACCGCCGCGCGAACTCGATCAGAAAGTGCTCGGCCTGCCGCCCGGCCTGCGAGCCCCGCAAGTCCTCGAACGCCTGGTCGACGAGGAGCTCCGCGAGCCCTCGAAAGCGCTCGCTCGGCGATTCGCGGGACGGCTCGAACGCCTCGAAGCGCCGGCGGAGCTCGACGCTCGTGTCGTGGCCGAACTCGCGCGCTCGCGTCCCGAACTCGCGCCCGACGCGAAGGAGCGTGGCCAAGCCCTGAAGTGGGCGGTGGCGAGCTTCCTCGTGATCGTCTCCCTGGCGATCGGTGTCTGGTACGGCGCGAGCGATGCGCAGGCCGCACCCTCGATCGCGTTCCGCATCGAGCGCGTCCAGGACGCCAGTGAGCTCGATGGGATGGCGCGCGCCCTCGCGGGCGGTCTGACGGGTGGGTGGAGCGAGGTCCGGTGGGAGGAGCCGCGGTGAAGCGCACGCTGCTCGCCTTCCTTCTCCTCGCCTCGTGCGCGGTCGCCGTGAGCTGCTCCCCCGAGGGCGGCTCTTCGTCGCGCGGCCCGGCGGTCCTGTTCGCTCAGACGGCGCCTGGCATCCTGCAGACCATGGTGTCGGCGCCGACCCAAACTCGGTTTACGGGCGAACGGCAGGTCTGGATCCGCGGCGAGTCGCGCGGCGCCGCCCAGACGCTCGCGTACTCCGAGACGGTCTATGCCGACGGCCAGGGCGGGTTCGCGATCGAGCCCGGCGCCGTCACGCAGCCCATCCTGTCGCAGGGCCAGCGCGACCTCTTCGAGATCCTGCAGCGCGCGCGCGAGGGCTTCTTGTTCCGCTACCGCGACTTCGCGGTCCGCGACCTCGCGCTGCTCCAGCAGAACTACGTCGTGCAGGACCTCGGGACGCTCGTGACGGTCGCGGGACGCGTGTGTCAGGAACTGCGCTTCGAGCGCCGGCTGCAACCCGCCCGCGAGTACGTCGTCGCCGTGGACCGGCTGACGGGGCTCGTGCTGCGCTGGGAAGAGCGCAACGGCTCGGGGCCCGCCATCGCGCGCGTCGAGTACACGAGCTTCGACGACGCTCCGGATCTGACCGGAATCGTGATGCACGCCGACCTCCCGTCGACGCCCCTGGACATCACGATCGACAACAAGGCCGTGCTCGGGTTCCCGCTGCGCCTTCCGGGCGTGCTCCACGGCTTCGAGCCGGTGGACGCGAACAGCATCACCTTCGACAACCGCACTTGGGCGCGTGTGCAGTATCAGGACGGCATCGAGCCGTTGCTGTACCTGTTCAGCCACCGCAACGCCGTGCCCGGTCCGAGCGTGCTCGTGCAGCCCGATGGCCCCGAAGGCGCGCCCGTCATCCGCGTCTACACCGCAGGCGCGTGGACGATCGCGGAGTGCTCGAAGAACGGCTCGCGCTTCATCGTCGCGGGTAAGCTCGACGAAGCGCGTCTCGTCGAAACGCTGCAGTCCGCCGTCGAGTGACGGTGATCGCCGAGGCGTGTTCGCGAGCAGGCGAGCTCGCCGCAGCGCGTAGCGTCGCGAGATTGCAGTCCACCTCCGCGTGAGGTGATCACGCCGACGCCGTGCCAGGCGACCCAGTGTCCGAGGGAGGGCGATCGGAGAGCGTGTCGGCCTCCGAGCGGAAAGAAGTTCAGGGAGGAACCCGTTCGTCCGGCCATCCCTTCTAGCTTTCGGGGAGAGCGCGGTCGAGAGGCCTCGCGAGCCCAGCTTTGTCCGTCCGCTCGTGCGGGCTCGGGGTAGTCTCAGTTGTTGAGCCCGCCGGGAGCGGCCGACGCCAAAACACCACAATGAGCAGCCAGAATCCGCAAGAAGAGCCGTTCTCCGAAGCCAACCTCGAGTCGCCCGAGTACCGCGAACGGCTGATGCGCAAGCTGAATTGCCTCATCGCCGTGCTCGAGGTCGCCACCGCCAAGGTGAAGAAGAGCTTGGACGGCCCGGCCGCGGACGTGGAGCGCCTCGCGCGCATCCGCACGAACCTCCAGAGCACGCTCGAGGTCTGCCTGCGTGCGCGCGCCGCGCTCGAACGTCGTGAGGCGCTGCCGCGCGACCTCCCCGAGAACCTGACGCGCGTGATGAACGACATCCCGAAGGCCGCTCCGACGAGCGCCTCGGCTGGCAACCCGAAGAACCTCCCGCGCGGCGCGCGCATCGAGCTGCGCTCGCAGGAAGAACGGCGCAAGTTCCAGCGCATGGGCTCGATCGACCGCCGCACAATCGCCCTCGTCGACTTCGAAGATCTGGCTCGCCGCCTCCAGGTCTGAGACCCGATCCCCCTCGATCTCCCCAAGGACGCGCTCCGTTTCCACCACGGAGCGCGTCCGCCTTTGAGGCTCGCAACGAGTCGGCCCGGCCGCGATCTCGTGGTCGCTGACCCACGGCGCGACGTTTCACCGCTGGAGTCGACGTGAGGCCGCGAAGCGCGCTCCGTCGCTGTCCGTGACCTCGCATTGCAGCGCTCGTCTCACCGGTGCGAGCGCACGCCGCGCGCCGACTCGGGGATCTCGTCCAGCTCGCGGTCTCAGGAGCGCGCACCCACGGCGCGACGTATCACCGCTGGGTTCGACGTGAAGCCGCGAAACGCTGCTTCTCACGGCGTGTGAGCACACTTCGATCGACGTCCGGCACCGGACCACGCACGGGCCGCGAACCGATGCGGGCTCCACGCGCGAGGTTCGTCGCAGGCTGGGGGCCGAGGTCCGCGCGCGTCGCGCCTACTCGAAGACGAACGTGACCTTGTGCTGCAAGGTCGAGGCGACGGGCTTGCCCGCCTCCAACGCAGGCTGGAACCGCCAGCGCTTCAGCGCCTCCAACGCGGCGCGATCGAGGCGCTTGAAGCCGCTCGAGGTGAGGAGCTCGACGGAGGTGACCTTTCCGTCCGCGCCGATGTGCAGCCGACAGAGCACCTCTCCGTGCTCGCCACGGACCTCGGACTCGCGCGGGTACGCGGGCCGCGGCGTCTCGAGCGCGACCGCAGCGCGCGTCGCCGTCGGCGCGTTCGTACTGCTCACTGTCGCGCTCACCGAACCGGTGCTGCTCGTCGAAGGCGCGGAGTCCTTGCCGGCGACCGCGCCTGCGAGCGCTCGCCCCACGCGGTTCGAGTCGCTCGGCGCGGCGGGTGCGCTGGTCGAGGACGACGACGTCGCGGACGCGAGGGTCGGCTGGGCCTCGGTTGGTGTCTGCGTCGCTCCCGCGCCCGACGCGTCCGGTTCGCGCACCACGACCTCCGGGATGGGCGTCTCGAGCACGTCGGGGGTGGGGAGCGCTTCGACCGGCGGCGGCTCGACGGTCGCGAGCACGGGCTCGGGCGGCAGCTCCTGCGCGCGCGGCTCGTCGACCGCCGGCTCGACGGGCGCGGGAGCCGGCTCCACGTCGGCGCGGGCGAGCTCGGGCGGAGCGATCGGCGCGGCGGCGACGACGGGGCCGGGAGCTTCGTCCCGTTCTCCCGTGGGCCGGACGCTCAGCCGCAGCTCGAAGACGAACTCACGCTCAGGCTCGCGCGCCGTGCCCGACGACCAGACCGTCGTCGCGCTCCAAGCGAGCAGTCCGCCGTGCACCGCGCACGAGAGCACGCACGCGACGGTCCAGGACCGTCGGCGCAAGGCTCGCGCGGAGGTGTGGGGAGTCGAGGTCATCTGCGACCGAGCTTCCGTCGTCGCGACCCGGGATCGGGGCGGATCGACGCCGAAGACGAGGAGCGTACCGCGTCGTGGACCGATGCGCCGGAAGAAGGTCGGGGGAGCGCGGAGCGGCGTGCATTCCCCGAAGCCGCCCCGCGCCCACACCCGGTTCCGAGCCGCGAGGAGTGCCCCCCGGCACGTCTCGCTGCCAGGCTCAGAACTCGTACCCCACGACGACGAAACCCTGGGCGTCGGGCGAGTCCGCTCCGATGCCGACGAGGGTCGCGACGTCGATGTGCATCCGCGCGGAGGGCCGGTACTGCAGGCTCGGGCCGAGCAGGAGCTCCTCCTCGAATTCGTTGCGATCGGCGTGTGTGTTGATGAGCGCGGCCTTGAGCTCGCCTCCGAGGGAGAGATTCTGGTCCTCGAGCGTGTGGCTGAGACCGAGCGTGAGCTCGTGCGCGTTCTCGAGCGCGCCGCCCATCTCGTGCTCGAACACGAGATTCGCGCCCCAGTGCCAGCCTGGCGAAAGCTCGTCGCCGAGGAGCAGCTTGGCCTCAATCGCGTCCGCCTCGGAGTCCTTGTTCGTGAGCTCGAGGTACAGCGTGGGGTTCCACGGGATCTCGTCCCAGTCCGCCAGCGCCCAACGCACTTCGATCTTCTGCTCGTCCACCGCCGCAGGGCCGTCGTTGCCTTCCTGGTTGCGGACGAGATAGAGGTCGAGCTGGAAGCGACCGGGCAGGCCGAACTCGATCTCGTACTGGTTCTGGATCTGCGCGGGCCCGTGGCGCGGCAGCGTCGGACGGAGCCACCACTCGACCCCGACGTGGCCCGGCGGCTGCACGTAGACGCGCGTCGTCGGGAAGCGGCGGAACTTGGTCCACTCGGGTTGCCGGTAGGGGCCGACCAGGTCCTCTTCGCGGTACTCCGAAACCGGGATGCGCTCGCCCGTGACGACGGTGGACGACAGGTCTTGCGTCGGAGCGGGAGCGTGCTGCTTCTCGGCGGGGTTGACGATCTGCGGCGCTCGCGGTGCTCGCGACGAGCTGGGCACAGGCGAGGGCGGAGGCGCCGATGGTGTACGAGCGGAGAGGGGAAGGCGGCATGGTTCCTCGATGGGTGTGGGGGCGGACGCAGGCGCTGGCCGCATCGAGGACGGGTGCCGCGCGGTGGCCTGCATGAGGAGAAGCGCGTCCAGCGGGGGGATGCGCAGAGGATTCTCGCTTCGCGGAGGGAGGCGAGGGGTTCGAGGCCGCGTGGGGAGGAGCGACCGAGCTCCGTCCAGGGCTCACGAACCGGGCCGCGGGGCGTGGACTCGGTCGGGAGCGGCGCAGCCAGATGGGACGGGCACGGGGAGAGGGACGCAATGGAGCACACGCGCGTGCTCCGCATCATGCGTCCCGCACGAGCATGGGCCGGAGCGTTGGCCGCGTGCTCGCGCAGGGTTCCATGGGCTCTCAGGGAGCGTTGGCACGGCGCGCATGCGCGCGCCGCTCGAAAGCATCCTCGAGAGTCGCGGCTCAGCGACGAGCGCGGGACCGCGACGGGAGGTGCGTGGCGCGCGAGTCGTCTCGAAGAGAGTCGCTCGGCTTCGAGGGGCTGGCGAAGGGAGGGGGTGCGTGCCGCGTGAGGGGGCAAACGGAGTCGCTCCGCGCGGAGGTGTGAGCCTCGTCGAGCCCGCGCGCGTGGCGAGGTCAACCCATCCGGCTCGCGAGCTCGGCGAGGATCACGGACAGCCGCCAGCGCACGGTCGACTCGGGGATCGAGAGCTGCGTCGCGATCTCGCGCGTCGGCATGTCGAAGACCTTGCGCATCGCGAGGATCTGCCGGTCGTCCTCGCTCAACGTGTCGAACGCGGCGCGGAGGCGGTCGAGCTCGTCGCTGCGCTCGGCGTGCGCGCTCGGCGAGCGCGACGGACGGCTGCCGCCGGGTTGCGGCAGATCCCACAAGCCATCCGACAGCAGCGCCTCGCGCTCGGGGCTGCGCCGCAGCGCTTGGTGGTGGCGGTTCTTGCTGATGATCTTGTGCGTCGCGACGGTGTAGAGGTAGCGACGAAACGCGGCCTCGCCCGAGTACCGCACGGTCGCGCGTTGCTCGTAGAGCTCGCGCACCGTCGACTGCACGACGTCGTCGATCGACTCGCGCGCTCGCACGAGCGGTCCGGCGCGCAAGCGGACGTAATACCGCAGCACGTCCAGGTGCCGTTCGACGAGCTCGTCGAGCTCCGCTCGAGTGAGCGTGCGTTCGTCGGGGTCCTGAGCGTCGGATTCGGGCGGCACGAGGGAGCGTCACGGTGGGCGCTCGAGCGATTGCACACCGCCTCGGCGGGTCCGGCAAGCCCGGAGCACGCACGGCGTCCTGCGCGAACGCGCAGCGCGTGCGCGTCGACTAGACTGTCGGTCCCGATGGCGTCCGATGCAGGAAGCGCGTCCGAGGACGCAAAAGCACGCTTCGCGCGCTGGCTCGAGCGTCGCGAGCGCGGCGAGCCCGCGGAGTGGGATGCGGAGCTCGCCGCCGACCCCGCACACGCGGACGAGCTGCGCGCGCTACACGACAACTGGCGCCGGGTGGAAGACGTTTTCGCCGGGCTCGTCACGGCCCCCGCGATGCTCGCCTCGGCCGCGCGCGAGGCCTTGGCGCGCAACGAGCCGCCCGATGAAGCCACGCGGGACGCGCTTGCGCGGCTGGCCGCGCCGCATCGCGGCAC
This sequence comes from Planctomycetota bacterium, assembly GCA_016714045.1. Classification (GTDB taxonomy): domain Bacteria; phylum Planctomycetota; class UBA1135; order UBA1135; genus JADJNY01. The sequence goes on from JADJNY010000015.1 coordinate 812,747, forward strand.
CGAGCGCTACGAGGAGCTCGAACGGATCGCGCGCGGCGGGATGGGCGTCGTGTCGCGCGTGCGGGATCGCGACCTCGATCGCGAGCTCGCGCTGAAGACGCTGCGCTCGGGCGCGGACGGTTCCGCCACCTCGGACGGCCGTGCCTTGCGACGGTTCCTGCTCGAAGCGCGCACGGCAGCGCGGCTCGAACACCCCGGGATCCTGCCCGTGCACGATCTCGGCGTCGACGCCTCAGGCAAGCCGTTCTTCACGATGCCGCTCGTGCGCGGGAAGAGCCTCGCCGACGTGCTGCGCCTCGCTCGCGAACACGCGGAGGGCTGGAGCCTCCCGCGCGTGCTCGAAGTCGTGCTCAAGGTGTGCGATGCGCTCGCCTACGCGCACGAGCAGGGCGTCGTGCACCGCGATCTGAAACCGAGCAACGTCCTCGTCGGTCGCTTCGGCGAGACCTACGTGACGGACTGGGGCTTGGCGCGCTGGCTGCGCGGCCGTGATGCGCGGTGCGACGATCCACCGAGCGACGCGCGGGCGGAGACCGGCGCGATGGCCGCGGCGTCGGGAGCGCGCGTCGCGGGTGACGAGCCATTGGGTGACCCGCGCGCAGGAGTGCGCACGCAAGTCGGAGGACGCGCTGCCGCGCCGGAAGCGCGCGCCACGCAGCTCGACACGGGTGTCGATTCGCCGCACGACTCGCGGGCGGAAGAGCGCACACGCGTTGCGGGGCGCGACGCGGAGCCGCTCGCGCGCGCTTCGGAGGCCGAGACCGCGCACGGAGCCGTGCTCGGCACGGTGCACTACATGGCGCCGGAGCAAGCGCGCGGCGAAACGAGCGAGATCAGCGCCCGCTCCGACGTCTATGCGATCGGCGCGATCCTCTACCACGCGCTCTCGGGTCAGATGCCGTACGCGGCGTCGAGCGAAGCGGCGGCGCTGCAAGCGCTGCGCAACGGACCGCCGCGGCCGCTCGCGGAGCTCGCACCCGACGCGCCGGCCGAGCTCGTTTCCATCTGCGAGAAGGCGATGGCGCGGCGCCCCACGGGGCGCTACGCGAGCTGCGCGGAGATGGCCGTCGACCTGCGCGCGTACATGGAAGGTCGCGTCGTGTCGGCGCACGAAGCCGGCGCGCTCGCGGAGCTGCGCAAGTGGATCGGACGCAATCGCGTGCCCGCGTTCTTCGTGCTCGTGCTGTGCGTGATCGCCGCGCTCGCTGGCGCGGTGAACGGGTGGATCGAGCTCCAGCGCAGGAACCAGAACGAGCTGCTCGCCGATGCGCGGGCGCTCGACGACCTGGTCGCTCGCGCGGCGCGACTGTGGCCGGCGACGCCGGAGTCGCTGCCGGCGTTCGAAGCGTGGGTCGGCGAAGCGGAGGCGCTCGAAGCGCGGCGCGGCGCGTGGGAGCGCGAGCTCGACGCGCTCCGCGCGAAAGCCCGGCCGGGATCCGCGGACACGCGCTTCGAGTTCGACGACGCCGAAGCGCGCTGGCGACATGCGGTGCTCGCGCGCCTCGTCGCGGAGCTCCAACGACTCGCGAGCACGGATCCTGCGACGAGCACGCTCGCGGAGGTGCGCGGAGGCCTCGACTTCGCGCGCGACGTCGCGCAGCGCTCGCTCGAGGCGCCGCGCGCGGACTGGGAGCGCGTGCGCACCGCCGTCGCGCGCTCGCCTGCGTACGGCGGCTTCGACCTCGAGCCGCAGCTCGGTCTCGTGCCCCTCGGGCCCGATCCAGAGAGCGGGTTGCAGGAGTTCGCGCACCTCGCGACGGGCGACGTCCCGCGCCGGGGCGAGGACGGTGGGCTCCGCGTCGGCGCCGAGCACGGCGTCGTGCTCGTGCTGATCCCGGGCGGGAAGGCGCGGCTCGGCTCGGTGCTCCCCGCCGGACCGGGCAGCGAGCCCGAAGAACGAGCCGCGGGGCGCGAGACGGATCTCCTCGCGCGTGCGGACGAGACGCCGTGCGTCGAAGTCGAGCTCGCGCCGTACTTCCTCGCGAAGCACGAGCTCACGCAGGCGCAGTGGGAGCGCATCACGCGCGCGAACCCCAGCGCGCACGGAGGCGAAGGAGACGCGCTCCTTCCCGTCGAGACGATCGCGTGGCGCGAAGCGGTCACGACGCTCGAGCGCGTCGGGCTCGAGCTCCCCACGGAGGCGCAGTGGGAGCACGCGGCCCGGGCGGGCACGGAGACGCGCTTCTTCTGCGGCCGCGAGGTCGCGTGCCTCGCGGGCAAGGTCCAGGCGGGGTGGGCCGCGGACGGAAGACCCCTGCACGCGGAGGGCGGAGTGCTGACGATCTCCGTCGAACGCGCCACGGCGAACGGCTTCGGACTGTTGCACGGCGCAGGCAACGTCGCGGAGTGGGTCCAGGATCCCTACCAAGCGACGCTCGCCGGCCCGCGCCGGCCGGGAGACGGGCTAGCCGTCGTGATCGGCGTGGAGGATCGCGTCGTGCGTGGCGGTTCGTTCCTGTCGTCGCCGGTCGACCTGCGCAGCGCGGCGCGCCGCGTGCTCGCGCCGGACACGCGCAGTCCCGAGGTCGGAGTGCGTCCCGCGCGACGGGTCGTGCTCTCTCCGGACCCCCGAGCGCGTTGAGCCCGAGACGCGCTCGAGCACGCGGGTTATGCGCTTGGGAGCGCGTGCAGCGGCGCTCACGTCCACGCGGGGCGGGGCTCCGCGACGAGTGCGACGTGCAGCGCCGGAGCGGACGCTGCTCACCCCGCGCGCTGCGCGCCGGAGGGCTGACCGCGCGCGCCGACCTTGACCGTTTCGCGCGTGGGTGGGAGAGTCTGCGCCCCACATGGCGAGCGAACTGGACCTGCGCGCGCTCGCGCGGCGCGTCGTCGGACGCGTGCTCGCGGAGCGCGGTCGTGCCGAGCACACGGGAGCGCGCCCGAGCGTGCCCGGCGTGGAGCGCCCGACGGGAGTCCATGTCGTGGTCGAACCCGAAGGAAAGCCGTTGCGCCCCGGAGCGCACGCGGCGGGTTCCGGGGGACGCACCAGCGTCGAGTGGATCACCGTCGAGGACCTGCGCGCGACGCCCGACGGGGGCCGGTTCTCGTTTCCGCGCGGCGCGCGCGTGACCGACCTCGCGCGCGACGAGGCCTGGCGGCGGCGCATCGCGCTCGTCGAAGGCGGGCACGCGAGCGCTGGGGCGCGGCGGGAAGACGGTCGCCTGCGGATCGCGCTGGGCGCGGACCACGGTGGTTTCGCGACGAAGCGCGCGCTCCTCGAGGTCCTGCGCGAGGACGGACACGTGCTCCTCGACCTCGGCACGCACGACGAGAACGCCGTCGATTATCCCGACTACGCTCGCGCGGTCGCGGAGGCCGTCGGCGAGGGACGCGCCGACGTGGGACTCTGCGTCGACGGAGCGGGGATCGGCTCGGCCATGGCTGCCAACAAGGTCCCCGGCGTGCGCGCCGCGAACTGCTGGGACGTGCCGAGCGCGAAGAACGCGCGGGAGCACAACTACGCGAACGTCTTGACGCTGGGCGGCAAACGCCTGACGGTCGCCCAGGCGCTCGAGATCCTGCGTGCTTTCCTGGCCACGTCGTGGGGCGAGGATCGCCACGGCCGTCGCGTCGAGAAGATCACGGCCATCGAACGGCACTACTCGAAGGCCTCCGGGCTCCGTGTCCCGCCTGCGAACACACCATGAGCCAGACCATCGACCCCGCACGCCTGGAAGAGCTCCTGACCGAGATCGCGCGCCAGATCCTGGAGCACGGCGTCAGCTCGATCGGCGGCTTCGGCCAGTGGGGCTGCACGTCCGTTTGCATCGACTGGAGCGCGGAGAACGCGGGCGAAGTGATCTCGGCGGGGGCGTGCCGAATCGGCGCGGTCGCGATGGACCCCGCGCGCGTCGGAACGCTCGCGAAGTACATCGATCACACGCTCCTCAAGCCCGAGGCGACGCGAGCCGAGGTCGACCGGCTCTGCGACGAAGCGAAGCGCCACGGGTTCGCGTCCGTCTGCGTCAATGGAACCTGGGTTCGGCGCTGTCGGGAGATCTTGAGCGGCTCGGACGTGCTGGTCTGCGCCGTCGTCGGGTTCCCGCTCGGGGCCATGGTGCCCGAGGCGAAGGCCTTCGAAGCCCGCCGCGCCATCGAAGACGGCGCGAGCGAAATCGACATGGTGATGAACGTCGGCGCGCTGAAGTCCGGAGATGTCGACTACGTGCGCCGTGACATCGAGGCGGTCGCAAACACCTGTCACGGGCTCGGTGCACGGCTCAAGGTGATCCTGGAGACCGCGCTCCTGACCGACGCGGAGAAAGAGACCGCCTGTCGGCTCGCCCAGGCCGCCGGCGCCGACTTCGTGAAGACCTCGACGGGCTTCAGCAAGGGCGGCGCGACGGCCGCCGACATCGCGCTCATGCGCCGGGTGGTCGGTCCGACGATGGGGGTGAAGGCCTCTGGCGGCGTACGCGACCTCGAAGGCGCGCGGACGATGATCGAGGCCGGGGCGACCCGCCTGGGTGCCTCGGCCTCGGTTCAGATCGTCCAGGGTGGAAAGGCGACCGGAAGCTACTGATCCGGTCCCTGGGCGCGGACTCGCGCGCCCTCGTCCCCGCGGCCTCGCCGCAGCCCAGACGGTCTCGCCTCGCGGTCAGCGTGGGCGGCGATCGACCATCGAGGACTCGCCCTCGAGGTCGGGCAGCGGCGCCGGGACTTCGTCGGCGAGGAGCTGGGAGGCGATCAGGAACTCGTCGCGCTGCAGGTCCGTGCTGACGAGGCGCACATCGTCGGCTCGCACGTCGTCGCGCTGGGTCGCCACCTGGCAGATTCGCAGCACATCGAGCACCCGATCCTCGAGTCGGCGCCCAGCCGGCGACTGGAAGACGAACTCCGTCTCGCCGGGGCCGAGGTTGCGGGCGTCCACCTCGGGGAGTTCGCAGGGGCCCACGACACGGATCCGCGCCGGTGTCTGGGAGGTCCCCATCCGGTGCCGGGCGCGCAGGCCGAACAGGCGGATCCCATCGTGTGTCCGGATCCGAAACTCGTCGACCTCGACGGCGTTCGTGGTCAGCTCGGGGCGCGGGATGAGCAGGACGGACGGCCGAGCCAACCGAAGTACTTGCAGGCGGTTACGCCAGTAGCTCTGCTCGAGCAGCAACGGGTGCAGGCTGCGCGGTCGAGGTCCGGGCATGAGCGCACGCAGCCGTGAGACCCAGAGCGGCCGAACGCGGGAGATCCAACTTCCTCGGCCGCCTTCCCATCCCGATGATGGGGTCCTCGATCGCAGCGAGACGGAAGGGCCCGAGCTCCCGGACCCTGCGCCGCCGAGCCTCCCGGCACGACCGACCCGGCCCGGTTCGCCGCCGAAGGCCCGTAATGCGACCGTAAGTAGGTTACAGATATGGATTTCCGTGCTCCCAGGCTGGCGGAAAACAAACCCCCTTGAATAGGATGCGCCCCAATCACGACCCGGCGGACCGGGGTCCCTGCGGAGGCGAAGGCCTGCGCGGGAAACCGCCCCCCCAACGGACCCGCGGAGCGTGAGGCTCGTCGCCAAGTAAGGAGCTGAGGATGCGTTTGCCCCCCCGTGGGACCACGGCCCCGTGGACCCGATGGATGCTGGTGTTGCTCTGTGCGCCGCTTGCGGCGGCGCAGGGAAGCGCCCCGACCGAGACCAAGCCTGAAGCACCGACCACGCTCTTCCTGCGCGGAGAGAAAGTGATCGTGCGGCCCGGCCGTGTGCTCGAGAACGCGGCCGTGCTGGTCACGAACGGCAAGATCACGGCGGTGGGCACCGACCTCGTGAAGCCCGACGGGGCGCGGGAGCTCTCCGCGAAAGTGCTTTGCGCCGGCTTCATCGACCCGTGGAGCGCGCTCGGCATCTCTGGTGATGCACTGCGCGATGCGGGCACGGCCCCGTCGACGCGCGCCGTGGACGCTGCCGACGCGTTCGCCGATGAGCACGTGCGCCGCGAGGCCCTGCGAGCTGGCGTGACCAGCGTGCGCGTCCAAGCGGGCACGACCGCGCGCGTCAGCGGCGTCGGCGCCTTGTTGCGCGTCGCGCCCGGTCTGCCGATGGAAGCGATGGTCATCGAGGCGGACGCTGCGCTCGGCATGAGCATCGGGCTCAGCGCGAATGCGAGCAACCAGGGTCCGACGTTCGAGGTCGTCGACGGTCAGGTGATCCAGCGGGATCGCGGCTCGCGCGGCATGGATCCGTTCGACCGCATCGCGGACGTCGACCGCGTGACGTCGACGATCGAAGGCGGGCGGAACTACCTCGTGTCCAAGAACGAGTACCGCCACGAGCTCGAGGAGTGGCAGAAGAAGATCGCCGAGAAGGAGACCGAGCTCGACAAGGAGTTCAAGAAGGCGAAGAAGGACCGCGAGAAGGAAGAGAAGGACGCCAAGGAGAAGGGCAAGAAGTTCGAGGAGAAGAAGTACAAGGAGGACAAGAAGCCTCAGCCTCCGCGCTTCGACGAGGACTCCGAGGCCTTGGCTCAGGTCGCGAACGGCGACCTCCCGCTGACGGTTCAGGTCCATCGCTTCGCCGAGCTGCACGGGCTCCTCGCGGGCACGGAGAAGCAGGACCGGTTGCGCCTCGTGCTCGTCGGAGCGAGCGAGTCCATTCCGCTCGCGACCCGGCTCGTCGAGCGACAGATTCCGGTGATCCTCGCGCCCGCGCTGAACGGCCGGGGCGCGCCCGATGAGCTCGAGGCCGCGGACCTTTCGCTGCCGGCTCGGCTGTCTCGCGCCGGCGTGACCGTGTTCCTGGGCTCGGGCGGCGTCGACCCCGCGGCCACACGCGACCTGCCGCTCCTCGTGCAGATGGCGATCGGCAATGGCTTCGATCGCGACCAGGCCTTCGATGCGCTGACGCTCGGTGCCGCGCGTCTCTTCGACGCCGAGGATCGAGTCGGGAGCATCGAACGCGGCAAGGACGCGGACCTCCTGCTGCTCGACGGTGAGCCGCTCTCGAGCGCGGGCCGCGTTCAGTACGTCATTTCCGCTGGACGCATCGTCGTCACCCCGGAGGGTTGAGATGAGTTCGCTTGCACTCCTGATGATCGTGGCCGCGGGCGCCGCCTAGCGTCCGCTCGCGATCCGCGCCGAACACGTCCTCCTGGGCGACGGACGCACGCTCGACTCGGGCGTGATCGTGGTCGAGGACGGGAAGATCGTCCGCGTCGGCGCCGAGAAGGACGTGGAGGTTCCTGCCGACGCCGGGCGCATCGATCACAAGGGATGGCTGAGCGCGGGTTTGATCGCGCTGCACGGCTACTCGGGGGCGAACGGCGAACTGCGCGACACGACGCGCGCCGCGCTCCCGGAAGCGCGCGTCGCGTGGGCCTTCGATGCGTCGAGCCCGGACGTCGCCGACCTCGCGCGGCAGGGCATCACGAGCCTCGTGCTGACCCCGTCTCCGCAGAGCCTCGCCGGCGGCGCGAGCGCGGTGGTGAAGACAGCCGGGCGCTCGATCGTCACGCGCGAAGCGCAAGTGTGTCTCGGGTTCTCCAGCCAGAACCTGTCGTTCAATCGTTTCCCGACGAGCCACACGGGGGGCATCGCGGAGCTCGACCGGCTGTTCGAGAAGCCCGTCGGCACGCTGGAGAAGTGCAAGCAGGGCGATCTCCCCGCGTTGTTCGAGGTCTCGACCCCAAGCGACGTGCTGCGCGCAATCGATTTCGCCAAGCGCCACAAGCTGAAGGGCGCGCTCGCGGGCGCTGGATGGGCGGGCGAGGTCGCGACGGCGGTGAAGAACTCCGGCCTCGCGGTCGTCACTCCGACGCTGACTCCGGGCGAGGACCGGCGCACGCTGCGCGCGATCGTCGCGCTCGGTGCGGCGGACGTGCCGTTCGGATTCGGCCTCGAGGCTCCCGCGAGCCACGCCGCCACGTTGCGGCTCTCCGCGGCGCTCTGCGTGCGCGAAGGGCTCGCCCGCGACAAGGCTTGGCGCGCGCTCACCTCGGAGGCCGCGCGGATCGCCGGCGTCGAGAAGCGCGTGGGCAGCATCGAGCAGGGCTTGGACGCCGACTTCGTGCTCTGGAGCGGCGATCCGACCGAGCTCTCGAGCGCGGTGTCGGCGGTCTATGTCGACGGCAAGCGCGTCTACGCGGCGGAGGAACGATGAACGTGCAGTGGATTCTCGGCGGCCTCGTCTGTGCGACGCTCGGTACGACGGCGCTCGCGTTCCCGTCCGCGCAAGACAAGGACGAACGCAAGGCCTGGGTCGTGCGCGCGGAGAAGATCTACACGTCGACCGGCCGCGCCATCGACAAGGGCACGATCACCGTCAACAACGGCAAGATCAGCTCGGTCACGACCGCGAGCGACGTCTCCGACTCCACGTCCGAGCTCAAGGTCTACGCCGTGACGGCGGGTCTCGTCGACGCCAGCGCGCGCATCGGTGTATCGATGGAGTCCGTCGAACAGTCGCGTGAGGTCGCGCCCGAGATGCGCGTCGCCAACGCGATCGATCTGCACTCGCCGGAGTGGGACCGCCAGGTCGCATGCGGGGTCACGACCGTGCTCGTCAACCCGCCGGACTACGACGTCGTCGGCGGACTGGGCATCGTGCTGAAGACGGCCGGTGGGGAAGGCCTCGCTGCGCGCACGCTCAAGCCCGACGCGGTCTTGCGCGGCGCGATCGGCAGCCAGCCGAGCCAGAACAACCACCCGGCGTTCGGTCGCCCGACCGACTTCTACTCCCGCCGACCGACGACGCGCATGGGCGTCGAGTGGGAGTGGCGCAAGGCGTTCTGGGATACCGCCCAGTCGAAGCAGGATCCTTCGAAGGCCTTCCCGGGCATGGAGCGGCTCGCCGACGTGCTCGAAGGCAAGCTCACGCTGTCGATCCAGGCGTGGACGACGCAGGACATCCGCACCGCCGTCTTCTTGAAGGAGGAGATGGAGCGCGAAGGGCTCGGCAAGCCGCGGCTTTTCATCGACGCCGCCGCCGAGGCCTGGAAGGAGCCGCAGCTCCTCGCGCGTTCGAAGACGCCCGTCGTGCTCCCGCCCTTCCCCGTCGTCGGTCGTACCGAAGACGGCGCGTTCATGGCGTGGAATGTCGCGCAGCTCCTCGTCGAGCAAGGCATCCCGGTCGCGCTCAGCGCGCACGGCGCGAGTTCGTTCGAGGACCGGCTCGCGATGCAGGCCGGGTACGCGATGCGGGGCGGGCTCTCGTTCGAGAACGCGCTCCAAGCCGTGACCATCCAGCCCGCGCGCCTGTTGGGCGTGGAGGAGCGCGTCGGCTCGATCGAAGTCGGCAAGGACGCCGACCTCGCGCTCTGGAACGGCGAGCCCTTCGAGCCCACGTCGCGCGTCGTCGGCGTCATCGTCGACGGCGTGCTGCGCGTCGATCCGCGACCCAAGAACTGAACGACGCGGGCGCGAGCTCGAATCGAGCTCGCGCCCGCACTGCTCCGCCGACCACCGACGAGACCGAGAAGACCACCCCGCGAGCCCGACCCCGGCGCTCGCCCACCACCCGACCACGCCGCGCAGCGCGAACGCGCGCGGCGCACGACACCGAGAACACGACCCGACCCGACCCGCGAGCGCCCGACCCCGGCGCTCGCGCCCCCCGAACACGCCGCGCAGCGCGAACGCGCGCGGCGCACGACACCGAGAACACGACCCGACCCACCCCGCGAGCCCGACCCTGGCGCTCGCGCCCCCCCCGAACACGCCGCGCAGCGCGAACGCGCGCGGCGCACGACACCGAGAACACGACCCCCCGACCGCGAAGTCACCCTCTTCGAGAGACGCGGAGACCCCATGTCCCACCAAACGACACGCACGTTCGCCTGCACGGCCCTGACCCTCGGACTCCTCGCGCTGGCTCCCGACGCTCACGCCGGGAACGGCAAGATCGCGATCAAGGCCGGTCGGGTGATCACGATGAACGGTCCGGACATCGTGAACGGCGTGATCACGATCGAGGACGGCAAGATCACCGGCGTCAGCGCCGATGCGAAGGCTGCGTGGGATGCCGAGGTGCTCGATCATCCCGAGCTCGTCGCGTTCCCCGGCTGGGTCGAGGCGCACTCGAACCGCGGCATGGACCGCCCGAACGAGAACGTCCCCGTGGCGCCGTTCCTCGACGTGCGCGACTCGATCGACCCGATCAGCTTCTACTTCGAGGACTCGCTGCGCGCGGGCGTGCTCACGATCAACGTGCAGCAGGGGAACGCGTGCGTGATCGGCGGCCAGGGCATGGTCGTGAAGCCCTTTGGCTTGACGATCGAGCAGATGCTCGTGAAGCAGGGCTCGGGTCTGAAGCTCGTCGCCGGTGCGCGGCCCGGACGTTCGCGCGCGACGCAGTCGCAGGAGCTCCGCAAGGCGTTCATCGACCTGCGCCAGTACCTCGAGAAGCTCGTGCAGGACAAGAAGGACGGGAAGGACTACGCGCGCCGTGAAGCGCTCTTCCAGGGCAAGGACCTCGAGAAGGAAGAGAACAAGAACGGCCGCGCGCTCGACAGCAAGGCGACGTGGAAGGTGCCGGGCCTCGAGATGATCCCGCGCGGCGAGATCGACGATCAGAAGGAGCCGCTCCTGCGCCTCGTCGAAGGCAAGCTGCCCGCGTTCTTCTACTGCGACTCCGGCTCGTCCGTGAGCCTCGCGCTCGACGTCGCGCGCACGAACGGGTTCCTCGCGAACACGGTGCTCGTGCTCGAAGGCGACTCGTGGAAGGCCGCCGACGTGATCGCGGAAGCGGGCGTGCCCGTCGTGCTCTCGCCCAACCTGACGTGGGTCGAGCGCGACCCGCTGACCGGCAAGGAGACCGAGACCTTCGTGCCGAAGGTGTTCCAGGACAAGAAGGTGCGCTTCGCGCTCCAGTCGCAGAACCCGAGCGCTCAGTCGCTGTGGTTCCAGGCCGCGCAGTGCGTTGCGAACGGCCTCGACCGCAAGGCCGCGATGGAGGCCGCGACGCGCACGCCCGCGGAGATCCTCCGGCTCGGCAAGCGCGTCGGCTCGTTCGAGGCTGGCCGGGACGGCAACGTCGTACTGATGAGCGGAGATCCGCTCAGCGTGACGAGCACCGTCCAGTACGTCGTGCTCGCCGGCAACCTCGTCTACGACCGTTCGAAGGACGTGCGCATGAAGCACCTCATGAACGGCGTCGAACCGAACAACACGTCGCCCGGCGGCGCGTTCGTCGACGGCAGCTCGCACCCGTGCAACGACCCGCCGAAGTCCGACGAAAAGGCGAAGACGGACAAGGGCGAGAAGACGCCCGAAGAGAAGCCGCACGACGATCACGACGGCCACAAGGACGAGCCCAAGAAGGACTGAGCGATGAAGGCCATCGAGCTCCTCATTCCCGGCGCGATCGCCGGAGCGGTCGCGCTCACCCTCGCGGTGGGCCCTGCGACGCGCGCCGCGGCGACGAACTCTTCGCCGTGGACGACCCGGTCCGGCGAAATCGTCGCCGTGCAGGCCGGGACCATCCTCCCCGTGTCGGGTGAAGCGATCCGCGGCGGCGGCGTCCTGATCCTCGACGGCGAGCGCGTCGTCGCGGTCGGCAAGGACCTCGCGATCCCCGCGGGCGCGCGCGTCGTCGACTACGGCGCCGACGCCGTCCTGGTCCCCGGTCTGGTCGCGGCGGACAGCACGTACGGCCTTCCGCGTCCGGGCGAGCGCACCGCGGACCCGACGCTGCGCGCCATCGACGCCTTCGACCCCTACGCGAACTTCGTGTTCGCGCTGCAGGAGGGCGTCACGACGGCCTACCTGCCTCCGGCGCGCGGGCGCCTGATCGCCGGTGTCGGAGCCGTGGTCAAGCTCGCGGGACGCGACGAAGCGCGGCGCGTGCTCAGCGACGCGAACCAGCTCCACGGCGCGGTGAGCAGCGAAGCGCGCAGCACGCCGGGCTACTGGAAGCCGCCGATCCCCGCCACGGTCGACGTGGGCATGGGCGTCGAGCAGCAGCAGCTCCCGCGCTCGCTCATGGGCGCGATCGTCGCGCTCCAGGAGCTCATGGCCCTCGCGCGCGGCGGCGAGGACAACGGCGAGTACGGCCCCGACGCGGGTCCCGCGCTGCGCGAGCTCGTCGAGAAGCGGATGCCTTGGCGCATGGGCGCCACGAGCGCGGAGGAGATCCGCGCGCTGCTCGCGTTCTTCGGCGAGCAGAAGGTCCCGCTCGTGATCGACGGCGCGAACGGCGCCGGCTCCGTCGCGGAGGAGATCAAGAAGTCCGGCGCCAGCGTCATCGTCGAGGCGCCGTTCACGCCCAACAACCCGGGCCGGACGCTCGGCAAGGAGCGCGACGCGCGTTGGCCCGAGTACGACACCGCGTCGAAGCTCGCGGCCGCGGGTGTGCGCTTCGCGATCACGCCTTCGAACAACGTCTCCGCCACGGATCTGCGCTTCGCCGCCGGCCTGATGTCGCGCGGCGGGCTCGACCGGGACGCGGCGCTGCGCGCGATCACGCTCTCGGCGGCCGAGATCCTCGGCGTCGCGGAGCGCGTCGGCAGCCTCGCGCCCGGCAAGGACGCGGACTTCGTCGTGTTCAACGGCCACCCGCTCGACCTCGGCAGCGCCGTCGTCTCGACCTGGGTCGATGGCGAGGTCACGTTCGAGGCCTACGAGTCGTCCGCGGTCGTCGTCGACGTCGAGGAGCTCTACCTCGGCGACGGCGAAGTCCTGTCGCCCGGCCAGGTGCTGCTCGTCGATGGCAAGATCGCCGAGGTCGGCCGCAAGGTCGGCCGGCCTTCGGGCGCGCGCACGGTCCGCGGCAAGGCCGCGATGCCGGGCATGATCGACGCGCTCGGGCATCTCGGGCTCGAGGGTTCGTCGCGCGTCCCGCCGACGCGCTTCGAGCTCAAGCGGCTCGTCGAGCCCGCGGACCTGACGGACACCCGCGTCGCGAAGAGCGGCGTGACGACGGTCGTGATGGCCCCGCGCGGCGTGAGCCGCAGCGGCGCGCCGATGCTCGCGTACAAGCCCGCCGGCACGGACGTCGACGCGATGGTCGTCGCCGACCCCGTGGGCCTGCGCTACCAGTGGACGGAACGCAACCGTTCGCAGTCCGGCCAGGCTCTGCGCGAGACGCTCGCGAAGGCCGTCGAGTACGACAAGAAGTGGCAGGAGTACGAGAAGAAGAAGGCGAGCTGGACTCCGCCCAAGGAAGACGCCTCCGCGCCGAAGGACGGCGAGAAGGCCGACGGCGAGAAGAAGGACGGCGACGCCAAGAAGGACGGCGAGGGCGAGAAGAAGGACGACGCCAAGTCCGAGGACAAGAAGGACGACGAGAAGGGCGGCAAGAAGAAGAAGGGCGAGGAGAAGCCCAAGCCCGTCACCGGCGAATGGGTGACGAAGGTCACGCTGCCGCCGCACCCCGAAGCGCGCCTGCGCCTCTACCTGAAGGAAGAGGAAGACGGCTCGATTCGCGGCACGCTGCGCTGCGCGGTCCTGTCCGACGAACTCGTCGACGTCACCGGCAAGCGCGTCGAGAAGAAGGTCACGCTCGAGGGCACGGGCACGAAGGGCCCGATCGCGCTCGATGCGGACGAAGTCGACGGCAAGCTCAAGGGCAAGCTCGACCTCGCCGGCACGAAGCTCGACGTCGACATCCCGCAGACCTCGACCGAGTACGAAGTCGCGGCGCGGCCCGAGAAGCGCAAGCCGAAGGACGAGCCCAAGAAGGAGATCAAGGGCGAGCCCAAGGCGCCCGGCGTCGACCCCGAGCTCGAGCCCCTGCGTCGCGCGATGCGCGGCGAGGGGGGCATCGTCGTGCAGGTAGAGCGCGACGACGAGCGCAAGGCGTGCGTCGACGCGTTCGCGCAGGCCGGCATCAAGCCGATCCTGTACGGCGCGACGGACGCGTGGAAGGTGCTCGACGACCTGAAGGGCCGCGTCGCCGGCGTGCTGCTGACGCAGCGCGTCGTCGAGCTCGATCCGGAGCAGGGCGCGAAGAAGCGCAACCGCTACCAGGAGCTCGTCAACGCCGGCATCCCCGTCGCGTTCCACAGCGCGGCCGAGGAAGGCGCCGCGGACCTGCCGCTGCTCGCCGCGTACGCCGTCTCGCAGGGGATGAGCCCCGAAGCGGCGCTGCGCGCGCTCACGAGCGACGCGGCGCGCATGTTCGGCATCGCAGACCGCGTCGGGATCCTCGGACCTGGCCGGGATGCCGACCTCGTGTTGCTCGACGGCAGCCCGCTCGATCCGTCGAGCTCCGTGCTGCGCGTCTGGGTGCAGGGGCGCGAGGTGCGCTGAGCGATGACGTCCGGCGGACAGGACCCGAGGGAGCCGCGCGCGCCGCAAGGCGCGGGCGCCGAGCCTCTGTCGAAGCGCGCCGCGATCGGCGCCGCGGGCGGGCTCGTGCTCGCCGCGGCGGCGTTCGGCGTGCTCTCGATGACCGCGCCGCCGGAGTCGTCGTCGGAGAACGCTCGTGGCGGGCCGACGCTCGCATTGCTCGCCGCGCCCGCGCCGTCCGCTCCGATGCCGCGCGCGTGGTGGGATGCCTATGCCGCGGAGCCCGCGCAAGCGCCCACGACCGCGTCGAAGAGCGCCGCGCCGTCGCGCAAGCTCGCGATCCTCGCGCTCAAGGCCGCGGTGGTCGGTCCGGAAGGCCGTGACGTCGTCGACGACGCCGTCGTGCTCGTCAGCGACGGCAAGATCGAAGCGATCGGCCCGCGCGCCTCGACCGCGATCCCCGCGGGCTACGAGGTCCTCGATCGCAGCGACAAGTGGATCACGCCGGGCTTCGTCGACCTGCACTGCCACATCGCGGGCAAGAGCTTCCTCGTCAACGACATCAACGACATGGTGTACCTGACGAACCCGGAGCTGCGCGCGAGCTCCGTGGTCGAGCCCGACAACCCGAACCTGCGGCGCGCGATCGGCGGCGGCGTCACGAGCGTGCTCTTCATCCCCGGTTCGGGCACGAACATGGGCGGGCAGGGCGTCCTGCTGAAGACGGGCCTCGAGCACTTCGAGGAGATGCGCATCCGCGACCCCGGCTCGCTGAAGCTCGCGCAGGCGGGCAACCCCGAGCGCTGGGCGATCAACCCCGGCCGCTCGTTCATGAACTGGAACACGCGCAACACGTTCGCGCGCGGCTTGACGCACGCGAAGCTGCGCAAGGCGGACCCGAAGCTCCCGCGCAACATCCAGTGGGACGTGTTCGGCCCGCTCGCGGACAAGACGACGCAGGTCTCGACGCACACGCAGATCTACCAGGTCGTGCTGATGACGCTGACGATGGTGCGCCAGGGCTTCGGCCTCGACGTCTACATCGACCACGGCGAGTGGTTCGGCAGCAAACTCGCCGGCATTGCGCAGGAAATCGGCGCGGGTGCGATCATCGGCCCGCGCGAGATCGACCGGTTCACGCCCGGCTTCTCGATCGACACGGACGGTCAGATCCAGGGCATCGCGGCCCAGTACCAGAAGAACGGGCACAAGGAGATCGGCTTCAACACGGACTCGCCGGTCATCCCGCAGGAAGAGCTGCACGTGCAGGCCGCGACCGCGTGCCGATTCGGGTTCGACGGGACGCGCATGGACGCGCTCCGCGGCCTGACGATCGTGCCCGCGAAGACCGCGGGGATCGCGGGCCGCGTGGGGAGCCTCGCGCCCGGCAAGGACGCCGACCTGCTCGTCTGCGACGGCGACCCGGTCGACCCGCGGACGACGATCGAGGCCGTCTTCATCGAAGGTCGCTCGGTCTACGACATGCGGACGGAGGAACGCAGATGGTGAGGGACGTTCGGATGCACACGAGCGAAGGTTTCACCCCCGGACTTCGAGGCCCTGGGTCCGGTTCGACCGCGACACGCGAGCTCACGACCATCGTTCGCGCGGCTCGACGCTCTGGACGCGTCGCCACGACGGCGAAGGCGCTCGCGGCGTTCGCACTGGTGCTCGCGACGAGCAGCGACGCGCTCGCCCAGCGCTCGCTCGACGCGCAGAACCGCGTCGTGCAGTCGAACCTGCCGCCCGCGGCGGGCGAGCGCGGCGGCCCGGGCCTCGCGATCAAGGCGAAGAAGATCCTGACCGTTCCCTACGAGGGCGAGCAGTTCGTCGACAACGCGGTGCTCGTCGTGAAGGACGGCAAGATCGAGGCGGTCGGCCCCGCGCGCACGACGCCGATCCCCGCCGGCTACCAGGTCCTCGACGTCGGCGACCACTGGCTCATGCCGGGCTTCGTCGACCTGCACAGCCACGTCGGCGGCACGTTCGACATCAACGACACGGTCTACCTGACGAACCCGGGCCTGCGCGTGCAGACGTCGGTCGTGCCCGCGAACGAGATGTTCAAGGTCGCGGTCGCGGGCGGCGTCACGAGCGTGCTCTACATCCCGGGCTCGGGCGTGAACTGCGGCGGGCAGGGCATCCTGCTCAAGACGGGCCTCGAGCACTTCGAGGAAGCCCGCATCCGCATGCCCGGCTCGCTCAAGATCGCGCAGGCGGGCAACCCGGAGGGCTGGACCGTCGGCGTGGGCCGTTCGCTGATGAACTGGAACACGCGCGACATGCTGAAGCGCGGAAAGGCCTACGCCCTGCGCTGGAAGGCCTTCGAGGAAGGCAGGGGCGAGAAGCCCGAGCGCGACCTCGAGCACGACGTCTTCCGCGACCTCGAAGCGCACCGCACGCAGATCTCGACGCACACGCAGATGTACCAGGTCGTCATGACGACGATCACGATGCTGTCGCGAGAGTTCGGCTTCAGCGTCTACATCGACCACGGCGAGATGGCGGGCTACAAGGCGTCGGAGCTCGCGCAAGAGAACAACGTCAACGCGATCGTCGGTCCGCGCGAGATCGAGATCCCGACGCGCCAGTTCATCCAGTGGACGGGCTCGAACCCCGAAGCGATCCTCGGCATCGCGGCGGAGTACAGGAAGCGCGGCATGAAGGACGTCGGCTTCAACACGGACGCGCCGGTCGTGCCGCAGGAAGAGCTGCTCGTCCAGGCGACGACCGCCGCGCGCTACGGCTTCCCGACGCGCGACCTCGACACCGTGCGCGGCCTGACGATCATCCCGGCGCGGACCGCGGGCATCTCGGATCGCGTGGGTTGCCTGCAGCCCGGCCGCGATGCGGACGTGCTGGTGATCGTCGGCGACCCCGCGGACCCGCGCTGCGCCGTCGACACGGTCTTCATCGAGGGCAAGAAGGTCTACGACACGGCCCTGGAGCGGAGGCGCTGGTGAGCGGAGCGCGCACGAGCACGCGAACGGCGGTGGGCGCGAGTACGGCGCTCGAGGCCGTGTCGTCGACGCGCCGCTCGGTGTCGCTGCGCGCACGGATGCTCGCGCTCGTCGCCGCAGGCCTGCTCGCCGCTTGTTCCGCAACGCGGCACGCGACGCCCGAGCCGGGTGATCGACCTGACCTCTCGCCGCTCCGTCCGGGCGAGACCGGGCACGCGCTCCTCTGCGGCAGGATCATCACCGCCGACGACGCCGACCGCATGCTCACGAGCGGGCTGATCCTCGTCCGCAACGGTCGCATCGCGTACGTGGGCGAGCGTCGGCCCGTCCCTGCCGGCTACGAGGTGCTCGACTGCGGCGACCAGTGGGCGATGCCCGGCATGGTCGACCTGCACTCCCACGTCCACAGCGGCGGCTTCATGGACGTGAACGACATGGTGATCCCGGTGAACCCGGAGCTGCGCACGGCGCCGGCGGTGGTCCCGGGGAACCCGCTGATCAAGCTCGCGTGCGCGAGCGGCATCACGACGCTCTTCGGCATCCCCGGCAGCGGCACGAGCCACTCGGGCTTCGGCATCGTCTACAAGACGAAGGTCCACGCGTCGTTCGAGGACTGCGTCGTGCGCAACCCGGGCGGCATGAAGGTCGCGCAGGCCTACAACCCCGAGCGCCGCGCCGGCGACTTCGGCGCCACGCGCGCTGGCCTCGGCGCGATCCTCGAGGACATCAACGACAAAGCCGTCGCCGCGAACCGCCAGGGCCGGCGCGACATCGCGCTCGAGAACCTGCAGAAGGTGCACCGGCGCGAGCTCCCGGTCCTGATCCACTCCGCGGGCAGCGACTCGTGGGCTGCTGCCACTCGCATGTGGCACAACACGTATCACACCGACTGCGTGCTCTCACACGGGTGCTTCGACGCGCACATGACCGCGCCGTGGATCGCCGAGACCGGCGTCAAGATCAACGCGGGGCCGCGCACGATGGACTACGTCGTGACGCGTGACGGTGCGATCACCGGCACGGCCGCGAAGTACGTCGCGGCGGGCGTGAAGAGCGTCTCGCTCAACACGGACGCGCCGGTGATGCCCCAGGAGGAGCTCTTCCTCCAGGGCTCGATGTCCGCGCGCCTCGGCGCCGACTCCTACCTCATGATGCGGGCCGTCACGATCGAGCCCGCGAAGCAGTTCAACCTCTCGCACCGCCTGGGCAGCCTCGAGGTCGGCAAGGACGCCGACATCGTGCTGCGCACGGGCAGTCCGCTCGATCCGCGCGCGCGGGTCGAGCGCGTCTACATCGACGGCGAGCTCCAGTACGACCGCGCGCGCGACGGACAGTGGTTCTGAGCGCGCGGAGGACAAACTCATGATGCTGGCATCCCTCCTGTTTCCCTTGCTCTTCGCCGGTGACACGAAGCCCGGCCCGACGCCGAACCTGCTCGCGATCCGCGTCGGCAAAGCCGAGACGATCGCGAAGGGCACGATCGAGCACGCCGTGATCCTCATCGAGAACGGCAAGATCGTGACCATCGGCGAAGACCTGCCCATCGAGCGCGGCATCCCCGTGCTCGATCGGCCCGACTGGGTCGTGATGCCCGGTCTCGTGAACGCGTACTCGCGTCTCGGCCTCGACAGCGAGGGCGGCGACGACATGTCCGCCGAGGTCAAGGCGTCGGCGGAGCTCTACGCGGCCGCCGAGGACTTCCAAGAGGTGGTCAAGTACGGCGTCACGACGCTCGGGCTCTATCCCGCGGGGAACGGCGTCCCGGGTCAGGCGTGCGCGATCCGCCCGCTCGGCAAGTCGAAGGAGGAGCTGCTCCTCGCCGACGGCTGCTACTTGAAGATGATCTCGCGGGCGACACCGAGCGCGAAGAAGCTCTTCCAGGACGGCTTCAAGAAGGCGGACGAGTACGCGGACAAGGAGAAGAAGGCCCGCGAGAAGTTCGACAAGGACAAGAAGGGCAAGAAGGACGACAAGAAGGAAGAGAAGAAGGAGGAGCCCAAGACCTCCGCGAACGCGCCCAAGCAGGCGGACGCGGTCGAGATCGAAGGCGCCGCCGCGCGCGCTCAGGGCGAGGCCGCCGCGCAAGAGCCGGCCGCCGCCGAGGACCCGAAGCCCGACGAGAAGAAGGACGACGGCTTCGTGCCGCCGGAACCCGAGCCGAAGGCGAAGCCCTGGGTCGACCTCCGCTCCGGCAAGCTGCGCGGCCTCGTCAGCATCAACAACGCCGCCGAGTACGTGCACTTCCAGGACGCGATCGGCAAGGAGACGTTCTCGTGGGACCTGCGCCTCGTCGTGCAGCGCGAGAGCGACATCTTCTACGTGCTCGACAAGCAGTGCTACGACCTCGAGTACGACGGCATCGGCGACAAGAAGTGCCGCGTCGTGATGGAGCCCGTGCTCAGCGTCACGCCGGGCACGATGCGCAACCGGAACCTCGCGCTCGAGCTCTCGAAGGCCGGCGCGAAGATCGTCTTCATCCCGCGCAACGACACGCTCCAGAACGCGAAGAACTGGCTCGCGAACGTCGGCGAGATGGTCGGCGCCAGCCTGGACCGCAACGTCGCGCTCCGCGCCGTCACGTTGGAGCCCGCTGAGCTCCTCGGCGTCGAGAAGCGCGTCGGCAGCCTCGAGAAGGGCAAGGACGCCAACCTGCTCTTCTACAGCGGCGACCCGCTGGAACCGACGAGCAAGCTCCAAGCCGTCATGCTCGACGGACGCTTCGTGCACGGGGAGGTGAAGCTGTGATTTCGACGAACCGCATCGAACGCTTCGTGGTGGGCGCGCTCCTCGCGCTCCTCGCCTTCCCCGTCACGGGCCACGCCTGGCAGGAAGGCGACGAGAAGAAGGACGAGAGCGCCGACAAGAAGAAGGAGGAGCCCGACAAGTGGTTCGTCGTGAAGAACGCCGAGATCCACACCGGAACGGGCTCCGTGCTCCGCGACGCGATGCTCGTCGCGAAGAACGGCAAGATCGACGAGATCGGTCACGACCTCGACGTTCCGCCGGACGCGAAGGTGCTCGACGCGCAGGGCCTGCGCGTGTACCCCGGCCTCGTCGCGATCTCGTCGGCGGGCCTCGTCGGGCAGGCGACGAGCGACTTCGGCGACACGGTCAACCCGTTCAACTCGAACATGATCCTCGGCCTCGCGACCGGGATCACGACGACGGGCATCGGGAACGCAGCGGTCAAGCTCAAACGGTTCTCGATCAAGGACCTCGTCGTCCGCGACCGCATCTTCTCAGTCTTCTCGTGGAGCGCGCGCAACCCGTCGGGCAAGCGCAGCCTGCGCGAGAAGTTCCAGTCCGCCTCCGCCTACCTCCGCGACTACCGCGCGTGGGAGGAGAAGGTGAAGAAGGACAAGGAGCTCAAGGAGCCCCAGAAGAAGAACGTCGACACGACGGTGCTCGCGGTGCTGAAGGGCGAGTCCACGGCGAAGTTCAACGCGAACGAGCGCGACGACCTGCTCGGCATCGCGCACCTCGCGCAGGAGTTCGGCTTCCGTCCCGTGATCGAAGGCTGCGTCGAAGGCTGGACCGTCGCCGACGAGCTCGGCCGCGCGGGCGCGATGGCCATCGTGACGCCGCGCGATCGACGCCCGAAGGACGAAGCGCTCGTGCGCGACGGCGGCTCGAGCATCGAGAACGCCGCAATCCTGCACCGCTCCGGCGTCGCCGTCGCGGTCGTGCCGGGCACGGAGTCGGTCGATCTCGGCGGCCTCGTCGGCCGCGACATCATGCACCTCCCGATCGAGGCCGGCTTCGCGATCCGCGGCGGCCTGCCCGAGGACGCCGGCCTCGCGTCGATCACGACGACGTCCGCGCGCATCCTCGGCGTGCAGCACCGCGTCGGCTCGCTCGAGGTCGGCAAGGACTGCGACCTGATCGTCGTCGACAAGGACCTCCTGCACTACGAAGCGTTCGTGCAGTGGACCGTGATCGACGGCAAGGTCGTCTACGACAAGCAGAAGGAGCTCTACTTCGCGCACATCCGTCCGCGCGCCGACGCGCCGGCGGAGCCGAAGAAGCTCGACAAGGGCGAGACCGAGCCCAAGCCCGACGCCGACAAGCCCAAGGAGGGCGAGGAACCGAAGGACGGCGAGAAGAAGGGCGACGAGAAGAAGAACGGCGAGGGCGACGGCGAGAAGAAGGGCGGCTGAGCCCGTCCACGTCGCCGACGATCGCGCTCACGACCCGCGGGGAGAACTCCCGGCGGGTCGTGGCGTTTCTGGGCGGGAGCGGACGGTCCGCTTCGATGGAGACGTGCCTCTCGAGGAGTCACGGAGCGCGCGCCGCGACGGAACGCAGCGAAGCACGCGACTCGAGCACACGAGCCCGTCCGTCAGCGTCTCGTGCTCAGCGCGCGCTCGATCGCCGCGTCGAGTGCGCGCGCCACGAGCGCATGTCCCTGCGCGTTCCAGTGGCCGTCGACGGGGAAGCTCGTCGGTTCGCGGCTCGCGGCGAGCACCGGGCGCACGTCGACGTGCGCGACGCCCGTCGTCGTCGACGCGAACTCCGCCAGGCGATCCTCGCTCGACACGACGATCAGCGGGACGGCGCGGGTCCCGGGACTGCCGGTAGCGTCCATTCGATCCGACGCGAGCTCGTCGCGGAGCGCGCGATAGAGCGCGAGCACGACGCGCCACTCGGCCTCGACGTCGCGCGCGCGTTCCTCGAAGGCGTGCTCCCAGCGCTTCTTCTTCCACGCGCGCCACAGCGTGCTCGTCCGATCGAGCCACGGGTCGGGCACGGGCACGTTCTCGAGCTCGAGGCCGGCCCCGCGTTCGACGAAGCGCGGCTTCGACTTGCCGTACGCGACGTCCGAGCTCGATTCCCACAGGTCGTTCGAGCAGAAGACGCAGACGACGACGTCGGGCTTCGTCTCCGGGACGAGCTTGCGCGCCAGGAGCAGCTCCTGGTCCGTTCCATAACCGGATACGGCCGCGCCGAGCACCTCCCAGTCGGTGTGCGCTGCCGCGAGGCGCCCGGTGAACGAGTCCTCGTAGCGCACGCCCCAGCCGAACGCGAAGGAGTCGCCGAGCACGAGCACGCGCGTCCCGCGCTTTTCGATCAGCCATTCCGGACCGCGGAATCCGCGCGCGTTGATCGCGACCTCGACGTCGAACTCCGCGCTCGCGTGACGCTCGCGCGCGCCGGGGAGGTACTTCCATCCGAGCTCGTCGTCGTGCGCGACGTACTTGGGATTCGTCGTGGGGGAGAGCGCCGCGACGCGCGTCCATCGATAAGCGAGCTCCGCGCCGACGACCGCGACCAGGCCGCCGAGCGCGAGCGCGAGCCCGCGGCGCAGGAGCCGGGTTCGGAGGTGCGTGCGGGCTTCCATGGGCTTGGAACCGAGAGCATGCCGAGCGCCGCGCGGGTTGCGAAGCGCGCGATCGACGGCACTCCAGCTCGATTTCGGGGCGAGGAATCGACGAGTCCACGGCCTCCGGACGCCGCATTGTGAGCCCGACAGGGCGCGGGTATGCTCTGCGCTCCGCCGCGGTCCCCCCCGAGCGGCGCTGGACCGAAGCGTCCGCGCGCCGTTCCTCGCCCTCGCCCCCACGATGATCCTCCGCCACCTGATGCGCGTCCTCGGCCAAGGCGTCAAGGACGGCCGCAGCCTGACCTACGAGGAGGCGTACCGCGCGTTCCAGGAGGTGCTCTCGGGCGAAGAGAGCGAGATCCTCGTCGGCGCGTTCCTCGTGATGATGAGGATCAAGGGCGTCACGGTGCAGGAGCTCACCGCGTTCGCCCGCGCCGCGCGCGAGAAGGCGCGCATCCCCTGCGCGGACATGCCCGGCCTCGTGTGCCTGTGTCCCCCGCACGACGGGATGGACCGCGTGCCGCCGCTCGAGGTCGCGTCCGGTCTGATCGCCGCGGGAGCGGGCGTGCGCGTCCTGATCCTGTCGGACCGCTGCGTGCCGCCGAAGCGCGGATTGACGACGGCCAGCGTCCTCGATGCGCTCGGCATCGGCATGACGTGGGATCCGAACGAAGCGGAAGAATGGGTCGCGAAGGCGCGCTTCGGCGCGGTCGCGGTCACGGGCATGCTGCCCGCGTTGATGAACCTGCGGCGCGTGCGCGGCGACGTCACGATCCGCACGCCGCTCGCGACGGTCGAGAAGCTGCTCGCGCCGACGAGCGCCGCGGTCGTGCTCGGTGCGCAGGGCGGTCCCGTGCTCGGCGGCGCCGTCGAGGTGATCCAGGGCTCGGCCATCCGCGCGGCATCGCGATCCAGGGTCCCGAGGGCGGCATCACGCCGTCCGTCCGCAAGCGCACGCGCGGCATCGAGCTCGCCGAGAAGCACCTCGTGCCGTTGAACGTCGAGCCGCAGGACTTCGGCCTGGAGTCGGCCAGCGAGCCGGAGCTCCCGCTCTTCAGCCCGCCGCCGGACGACCAGGGCACCGGCGACTGCGCGGAGCTCGTCAAGGTCGTCGGCGACATCACGCAGGCCGTCCTCGCGGGCGAGCACGGTCCCGCGCGCAACGCGGCGCTGCTCGGCGCGGCGCTGATCCTGAAGGCGTCGGGGCGCTCGATGACGCTCGCCGAAGGCGTCGACGCGGCGTCGAGCTCGCTCGACAGCGGCGCAGCGCGCGAAGTGCTCATCCGCCTGCGCGAAGCGGCGAAGTGAGCCGCGCTGGGGCCGCGCGCCTGCGCGGACGGATGACCTGTGCTGGAGCTGCGCGTCCGCGCGGACCGATGACCTGCATTGGAGCCGCGCGCCTGCGCGGACGGATGAGCCGTGATGGAGCTGCGCGACCGCGCGGACGGATGTCCCGCGCTGGAGCCGCGCGACCGCGCGGACGAATGACCTGGGCTGGAGCCGCGCGCTCGCGCGGACCGACGAACGAGCGCACTGGGCTCGCGTCCGTGCGAGGCCGCGATCGATCGGATCGGAGCTCGGGAACCGCGCCGCGTCCGCCGTGCGCCGTCCCCACCACGCCGAGCACCGCTCTGCGGCTCCCTTGGCGCGACGCGCGCGCTTCGCGCACAATCGACGGACCATGGACCTCTCGTTCCGCTTCGACTGGTGGCTCGCGCGGCTCACGCGTTCACCGAAGCACGGGGGCCGGGTCGAGCTGTGCGTGCTGCGACCCGAGCACGGAGCGCGGCGCGTCGTCGACGAGCTCGCGGTCACGCCCGAGCGCGGCATCGAGGGCGATCGATGGCTCGTCGATCCGCACCGGCGCGAGGGGAACCAGGTCAGCCTGATGAACGTGCACGTCTTGCGCGCGCTCGCGGGCGACGACGCGCAGCGCATGGCGCTCGCCGGCGACAACCTGGTCGTCGACCTCGACCTGTCCGAGGCGAACTTGCCGCCGGGGACGCGGCTCGTCGTCGGCGCGTGCGAGCTCGAGATCTCGTCGGATCCGCACCGGCCCTGTCGGCTGTTCGAAGGCCGCTACGGCGCCACGGCGGTGAAGAAGGTGAAGCGCGGCAACGCGACTGGCCGGCGGACGCGCGGCGTCCTCGCGCAGTGCGTGCGCGGCGGCACGATCCGGCGCGGGGATGCGATCGTCGTGCGTCGGGGGAGCGCGTGAGTCGACCGCGCCGAGTCCTCGCGCTCCCGCGTGACGCAGGAGCGGCTCCGAAGCGCGCTCGCCACGTCGAGGCGGAGCCGGCGCGACTCCACGTCGACGCGGAGCTCGCATGGCGCAGCGGCGAGGCACGGCGCAGCGGCGAGGCACGGCGCTGCGGCGAAGCGAAGCCCGCGCGGCTCCACGGCGAGGCGCAGCCGTCGCGCAGGAGGCGAGCATGAGTCGCTTCCGGTTCGAGCTGCCGTACCTGCCTGGACTCACGCGGCGCGAGCCCTTCGCTCCCGGCGACCTCGGCTATGTGCCGCGGCGCGAGCGATTGCGCGCGTACAACCAGGTCTATCCGCTGATCGGCGGGCGCGAGGCCTTCCCCGCGATGCTCGACGCGATCCGCATCGCGCGCAGGCGCGTGCATCTCGAGATGTACATCTTCTCGGACGACGTCGTCGGTCGCGAGTTCCAGGCTGCGTTCATCGAGCGCGCGCGCGCGGGCATCGAGGTGCGCGTGCTCGTCGACGGGCTCGGCTCGTTCGGGCTGTCGTCGCGCTTCCTCGACGAGCTGCGCGCCGCGGGGGTCGAGGTCCAGGTGTTCCATCCCGTGGCGCCGTGGCGGCGGCGGTGGGGGCTCAACAAACGCGATCACCAGAAGATCCTGATCGTCGACGACGAGATCGCGTTCTGCGGAGGGATCAACCTGACGGACGAGAACCGTCCGATCGAGCAGGGCGGCGGCGGCTGGCACGACGTGCACGCGCGCGTCGAAGGACCCGCGGTGTTCGACCTCGCGCGGCTCTTCCGCGAGACGTGGCTCGAGGTCGGCGGCTCGCCGTTCCCGGAGCCGGAGCTCCCTGCGCCGCGGCCAGATCTGCCGGCGCACAACGCGCTCGTCGAGGTGATCAGCAACGAGAAGCTCCGCGCGCGCTCGCGCATGCGGTACGCGTACATGCACGCCATCCGCCGCGCGGAGAAGTCGATCCACATCATGAACGCGTACTTCATACCCGACGTGGGGTTGCGGCGCGCGTTCGGGTTGGCAGTGAAGCGCGGCGTCGACGTGCGCGTGATCGTGCCGTCGACGTCGGACGTGGCCGCGGTGTACTACGCGAGCCGGCACCTGTACGCGCGGCTCTTGCGGCGCGGCGTGCGCATCTTCGAATGGCCCGAGCGGATGATGCACGCGAAGTGCGGCGTGATCGACGGCGTGTGGACGACGATCGGGACGTACAACCTCGACCGCCGGAGTTTCCTGCACAACCTCGAGGTCGGCCTGGTGACGATCGACCGCGACCTCGGCGAGCGGATGGAGCTGCAGTTCGAACGCGACCTCGTGGCGTGCCGCGAGGTGACGCTCGGGGAGTGGAACCGCCGGTCGTGGTGGGACCAGGCGATGGAGCTCTTCTGCTATCAGTGGCGGTACTGGCTGTGAGGAGCGAGGCGCATCACGCCCAAGATCGCCTCCAGCGTCTCGCCACCGACGAGTCGGCTCACGGCGATCCCGCGCATCTGACCGTGGCGCCCTACGGCACCACGACGAAGACGAGGCCGCGCTCTTCTCGCTCGGCTCGGTTCGAGTCGCGCCCGAGGACGCGGTAGCGCAGCACGACGCGGTCGCCGTCCTTCCACGTCGCGTGGCTCGTCGCCACGTCGCCGCGGAGGTCGCTCCACGCGCTCGGCGCTTCGTTGCCGCGCACGTCCCAGGCTCCCACCTCGATCGTTGGCGCCCCGTCCGGGTTCGGGCGCAGGCGGAACTCCACCTGCAGATCGCTCGAGCCGTTCGTCCAACCATCGATGATCCGCACGCTCCCGTCCTCGAGGTGCGCGACGCTCCCGATCGCGGCGTTCATCGACGGCGTGCCGCTGTCGAGTTGCAGTTCCGCCGCCGGCGGGATCGCGCGTGCGACGAGCGTCTCTGCCAGTTCGGGGAGGAACGCCGTGCTCGCTCGCGCGTGCGAGCGGCTCCACGCGTCCTCGGGGATCGGCGTGCCCGGATCCGTGAGCCTCGGTTCACTCCGCAGCACGGAGACCACGACGCTGGATCTGGGCGCCGCGGCGTGGAGCACGCCTCCGCGCGGCGGCTCGGCGCCGGCAGGCCGACAGGTCAGCCACACGACGAGGCTCAGGCTGGACAAGGCCAGGGCCAGACCGACGGCGGTTCGGACGCGACCAAACGTCGCGGGGGCGGAGGGGGACATCGCGAGCAGCCTACCCGCCGCATGCGACGCGGTTGCAGACCGAACAGCTCGTCCTCGCACGGATTGACACGCACGCAAGAAGCGCTTCAGCGCGCAGCAAGAAACCAAGTCGGAGGCCCCTCGCGCGGACCGTGAAGGCGCTCGCACCGCGCGCGCGGTTGGGTGCGCGAGACCGTGCGCTTCGCTCGGGCCGAGGCGGTTCTCGCTGCGATCACTCGTCGTGACGGAAGAGGAAGCGGAAAAACTGCCTCCCGGCCTTCGTCCGCACCTCGAGCTGCGCGACGAGGTCGGCGTCCGTCTCCGCGGGCCGCACGCGCAGATCGTCGAATTGGATCTTGCGTCCAGGTTGTGCGCTCGAACGTGCGAGCACGATCTCGCCCGCGTCGGCGACGCGGTCGACGTCGTCGTCGCGATAGACGAGGAGCTCGCACCCGTCGAGCACGCCGGCGACGCCTTCGGGGACGCGCGCTCCGATCCACGCGAGTACGAGCTCGCCCGTGCCCTCGTCGACGCGCACGGGCGCGCGGCGCACCTGGAGTTCGCCCGCCTCGTGCAGCTCCCGCCACGCGCCCTTGCCCCAGCCGGCGCGCGACGTCGAGCACGCAGGCGCGAGCGCGAGCAGCAAGGCGACGGGGAACCACGCAGCGGGGCAACGCATGGACTCATGCTCCCCCGAATGAGCGCCGAATCAAGCCCGCGGCGGGTTCGAAGCTCGCAGCGTGCCGCGAGGGCTGGACGGCGCGGACGGCGCCGGGCTTCGCTCCGAGCGCTCGGGCGTCGGAACCGATCGGGTCGCGAGGACCGAGGCTCCACGCCCGCGGCACGGGTCGTCGTGCGCGCGGCTATGGACGCCGCGCCGCGAGCAGCTCGGTCACTTCCCAGCCGGCGCGAGCTTCGGCCCGTTCCAGGTGCGCCAGACGGCCTCGTACTGTTTCAGGCCGTCGCTCCAGCCCTTCGACCACGCGTCGAAGGCGGCGAAGTCGAGCTTGCCGGGGAGCTTGACCTTGCGCAGCGACTCCATGCGCTCGCTGAAGTCGCTCGGGAACGTGTCGAGCAGGAATGCCTTCGTCAGACCCTCGAGCACCGCCTGCGCGATCTTCGCCTCCTCCTTCTCGTTCCACCACGCGTTCCACATCGCGGTCGAGCCCTTCGCCTGCGCTTCGACCTTCTTGTCGAACGCGAGCTCCTTGAGGAACGCCTCGACGGAGTCGACGCCGCGGAAGTTCTCGCGCAGCGGCACGAGGTGGCCGAGCCACGGCTTGCCGTCGAGCGCGAGCTCCTTCTTCGGCAGCGTCTTCTTGACCTCGGCGACGTGCGCGGCGCCGTGCTTCTCGATCGCGTCGCTCCACTTCTTCGCCTCGGCGGCGACGGAGGACGGCACGCCCTTCATCGGCGCGGACCCTTTGCCCCTCGAGGCGGCGCAGCACGTCGCGGGCGCCCGCGAAGTCGACGAGCGTCTCCCACTGCACCGAATCAGGCGGCTTCACCGCGAGGATGCGCTTCGCGCAGTCGAGCGCTTCCTCGGGCGACTTCGCGGTCATGCCCTGGCACCAGTCGAGCGTCTCCGTCGCGCGCACCGCGTTCGGCCAGTGGTTGTAGCGGTCGAGGCGATTCAGGTGCAGCAGCTCGTAGCCCTTCTCCGCGTAGACGTCGCGCGAGCCCGGGCTTTGGCCGTAGGGCACGACGGGATCGCTCGAGCCGTGCAGGTACGCGATCGCGACCTTCTTGAGGCCCGGCGCGAACTTCGCCCACGTCCACGAACCCGACGCGTGCGCGACGACGCCCGACACCGTGTCGGGGAACTCGCCCGCGTAGTACGTGACGAAGAAGCCGCCTTGGCTGTGGCCGTAGAGGTACACGCGATCGACCGCGAACGTCGCGCGGAGCTCGTCGAGGAACGCCTTGAACGCCTGCGCGTCCTTCGGCTCGCCGAGGAAGAGGCGCGAGTCGCCCTGTCCAGGCGACGTGCCGTCGACGGAGACGACGACGTCGTTCGGGCGGAAGACGCCGACGGGGTGGTTCCAGTGCCCCCAGCGGTAGTCGAGGCCCGTGCCGTGCAGGATCACGGTCAGGTTGCGCGGCGTCTTCGCGTCGTAGCCGGGCGGGAGCACCCACGTGTAGCGCAGGTCGCCTTTCGAGGTCCACGCGAAGACCTTCGACTCGGGTGCGTTGGGCTTGGGCTCGCGCTGCTCGGGATCGTCGACGAGCGCCGCACGAGCGGACGGCGCGAGCGCGCAGCAGGCGAGCACGAGAGCGAGCAGGAACTGGGGGAGCATCATGGGACTCCGTTGGAGACGGGGACGAGCGCGAGTGCGCTCGGATGTCGCGGTCCGCGAGCGCGATTGCAGGGAAGGGACGAACCGAGCTACGCCGACGAGTTCAGAAGCGTTGGCAGGAAGCCGAGTTCGGATCGGAGCGTCGCGCGTCCGAGCGGGATCGCGGCCATCGACGCCGCGCTCACTGCGGCAGCTTCGACTTGTAGCTCTGCGGGTCGGCCCAGAACTTCGTCGGGCAGTTCGAGCAGCAGAAGCCGATCACGCGGCCCTCGAAGACGATCGAGAACGCGGAGTTCACCGGCGTGCCGCTGACGGGGCACGTCGCGTTCACGGGCTCGAGCGTCTTGCCGCCGGCGGGCGTCGTCGTCGCGGTCGGCGCGGAGGACGACAGCGCGCGGCCCGAGACGAAGGTCACGTCGGACTCGACCTCGACCGGCTTCGCGGGGCCGCCGTCGCCGGCGTCGATCGCGAGCTTCGGCCGCGCGGCGCGCAGGCGTTCGAGCGCTTTCGCGTCGAGGCCCGAGCGCCAGGTGAAGAGCTCCGTCAGGGCGGGGAGCGTCAGCAGCACGTCCGCGGCGTTGGCGTCGAGCTTCGTCTGCGCGACGACGAGGGTCGAGAGCTTGGGATGACCGGCGAGCGCGGCGAAGGCGCCCGTGTCGACGCGCGTGCCGCGCAGGTCGAGGCGCTGGAGCTCCGGCATACGCGCGACCATCGCGAGCGTCGTGGCGCCCGCGTGCGTGCGCTCGAGACCGAGGTGCGCGACGCGCGCGCCGATCGGCGCGAGCAAGGCGGCGAGCTGCGCGTCCTCGAGCGCGGTCGCGGCGACGCAGTCGACCCACAAGAGCCCGCTCGCCGGATCGAGCGGCTGCACGTGCACGAGCGCGGCCCGCAGCGGCTCGAGGATCGAAGGGTCGATGCGCGGCGCGGCTGCGTCCGGAGCCGCGGACGAACCGGCGGCCAGGCCGGGAGCGTGGGGCGCGGTCGAGCGCTCCGTGTCGTGCGCGCGATCGCCGGCCGGCGCCGAGGACGGGGCCGCGTGCCCACCGCTCCGCGCGCGTTCGTCTGCGGCCTCGTGCGTGCTGGCGCAGCCGAACGCGAGCAGGGCGGCGGCGACGAACGCGAACCGCGCGTGTGCATGGGGCATGTCGGCCGTGCGCACGAGCGGGGCGTCGTCGCGGTTCGCGCTGAATCGTGCGCGCCTCACGCGAGCAACTCCTGCACGACGCGGCCCGACACGTCGGTCAGGCGGAAGTCGCGGCCCTGGTGGCGGTAGACGAGCCGTTCGTGGTCGAACCCGAGCTGCTGTAGCAGCGTCGCGTGCAGGTCGTGCACCTCGACCGGGTTCTCGACGATGTTGTAGCCGTAGTCGTCCGTCTTGCCGTAGGTGATGCCGCGCTGGATGCCGGCACCCGTCATCCACGTCGTGAAGCAGCGCGGATGGTGGTCGCGGCCGTAGTCCGTCGTCGTCAGCGTGCCTTGGCTGTACACCGTGCGCCCGAACTCGCCCGACCACAGAACGAGCGTGTCGTCGAGCAACCCGCGCCGTTTCAGGTCGAGGATCAGCGCGGCTTGCGGCTGGTCGACGGCCTTGCACTGCTCGCGGATCTCCTTCGGCAGGTTCCCGTGCGCGTCCCAACCGCGCATGTAGAGCTGGATGAAGCGCACGCCGCGCTCCGCGAGCCGCCGAGCGAGCAGGCAGTTCGCCGCGAACGTGCCCGGCTTCTGCACCTCGGGCCCGTAGAGCGCGAGTGTGTCCGCGTCCTCGTCGGAGAAGTCCGTCAGCTCGGGGACGGACATCTGCATCCGGTACGCCATCTCGTACTGCGCGAGGCGCGCGTGGATCTCGGGGTCCATGCTCTTCGCGAACTCGCGCTCGTTCAGCTCGGACACGAGGTCGAGCATCGCGCGCCGATCGCCGCGCTCGACGCCCGGCGGATCGTTCAGGTAGAGCACGGGCGTCTTGCCCGCACGCAGGCGGCAACCCTGGTGCTCGCTCGGCAGGAACCCGCTGCCCCAGAAGCGCGCGGAGAGCGCCTGCATGTTCCCGAAGCCCTGCGTGATGAGCACGACGAACGAGGGCAGGTTCTGGTTCGCGCTGCCGAGGCCGTAGCTCACCCACGAGCCGAACGACGGCCGGCCGGGCTGCTGGTTGCCCGTCTGGAAGAACGTGATGCCCGGTTCGTGGTTGATCGCGTCCGTCTTCATCGAGTGCACGAAGCACAACTCGCTCGCGATCGCCGCGGTGTGCGGGATGAGCTCGCTCAACCACACGCCGTCCTGCTGGTTCGCGTAGCGGCTGAAGCGGAACATCGACGGCGCGACGGGGAAGCGCGACTGGCCGCTCGTCATCCCGGTCAGGCGCTGTCCCTGCCGGATCGAGTCGGGCAGGTCCTGGTTGAAGCGCGAACGCAGGCCCGGCTTGTAGTCGAAGAGGTCGAGCTGGCTCGGCGCGCCCTCCATGTGCATGTAGATGACGCGCTTCGCGCGCGGCGCGAAGTGCGGAGCGCGCAGGAGACCCGCGTCACTGCGCTCCGCGCGCGCGTCGCGCCCGAGGATCGACGACAGCGCGGCGATGCCGAGCCCCGCGCCGACGCCCTTCGCCGCGCTGGAGAAGAAGCGCCGCCGTGTGAGGCCGAGGTGATGTTCTTCGATGGGGTGCATGGCGATCAGTTCCTCGAGACCGTCGAGTCCAGGCTCAACACGGAGCTCGCGACGAGCGTCCACGCGGCGAGCTCGCTCGGGTCGAGCTCCTTCGCGCGCGGCGCCATCCCGACGGCGAGCAGTGCCTCTGCGTCCTTCGCCTTCGCGCGGTAGCGGTCACGGAAGCGGGCGAGCGCGTTCGCGAGAGCGCGCGACTCCTCCGCGTCCGGCGTCCGGCCGGTGCAGCGGCGGAACAAGAGCGCGAGCCGCGTCGCGTCGTCGCCCGCGCCGCCGAGCGTCCGTTCGGCGAGCTCGCGGGCCGCTTCGACGTATTGATCGTCGTTCCACAGGACGAGCGCCTGCAGCGGCGTGTTCGTCGTGTTGCGGCGGATCGTGCAGAACTCGCGCGTCGGCGCGTCGAACGTGAGCAGCGACGGCGGCGGCGACGCGCGCTTCCAGTACGTGTAGAGGCTCCGACGCCACAGGTCGTCGGTCGCGCTCGCTCCGTACGTGCGCGTGTTCGAGACCAGCATCGCCACCTCTTCCCACAGGCCCTCGGGCTGGTACGGGCGCACCGACGCGCCGCCGAGCTTCTCGACGAGCAGACCGGAGACGTAGAGCGCTTGGTCGCGGATCGCCTCGGCGCCGAGGCGCTTGCGCGGGAAGCTCGCGAGCATCCGGTTGTCGGGGTCGCGCTCGGCGAGCTCCGGTCGCGCGCGCGAGCTCTGCCGGTAGGTGCTGCTCGTGACGAGGAGCTTCAGGAGCGCGCGCGTGTTCCAACCCTTCTCGCGGTACTCGACGGCGAGGAAATCGAGCAGCTCGGGATGGCTCGGCCATTCGCCCTGCATCCCGAAGTCCTCGCTCGTGCGCACGATGCCCGTGCCGAAGACGAGCTCCCACAGCCGGTTCGCGGCGACGCGCGCGACGAGCGGGTTGTCGGGCGCGAGCATCCACTGCGCGAGCCCGCGGCGATCCTGCGGCGCGCCGTCGGGGAGCTTGCCGAGCGCCGCCGGCACCGCGCGCTTCACGGGGCGCGACTTGTCCGCCTTGTCGTACTCGCCGCGCTGCAGCACGAACACGTCGCGCGGCTTGTCGAGCTCCTTCATCACCATCGTGCGCGGGATCTGCTTGTCGAGCTCGGCGAGGCGCGTTTCCGCCGCAGCGATCGCGTCCTTCAAGCGGCGGTAGTCGGCGGAGAAGAGCGTGCGCCAGCCGCTCTGCCAGCGCGCGTCGAGCTCGGTGCCGCGCGCACGCGCGGGGAGGAGCGCCGCGACGAGATCGCCGAAGAGCTCCTCCCCGCGCGGCGACGGCTTGAAGTAGAAGCCCGCCTGTCCCGCGGTGTTCACGATCTTGATCACGAGCACGTTGCGACCGCGGTGCAGCGCGACCTTCGTGCGGTCCTGATCGGGCGCGAGGCCGCGGTCGACCTCGCGGCGGAACACTTCCTTGCCGTCGAGGTAGAGCACGAGGCCGTCGTCGCTGCCCAGCGACAGCTCGACCTCGCGGTCCGACGGCGCGTAGAGCTCGCGCGCGACGAAGATCGCGCCCGCCGTCGCAGGGAGCTCGTTCGGGCGGCCGTCGACGAACTCCGGCGCGCTGCGCCAGTACTGGTTCCCGAACCCGAAGTTTCGCGCGCGATCGAGGATCGCGTCCGTCTCGGGTCCGTAGAGGCGCGTGTAGGGCTCGAGGCGCGACTCCGCGGGCAGCGGACCGAGGCGGTACCAGCTGCCCATCGTCGTCGGGAGGCGCGCGATCCCCGCCGTGTCGAGCGCGCCGAGCGCGATGCGCGAGCGGCGCAGGACGTGCTGCGCGTACTCGCTGCGGTGGAGGAGCCGCACCGTGACGAGCGTGCCGCCGGGATACCCGAACGCTCGCTCCGCGAGCAGCAGCGCGGCGCGGTTGCCGCTCTTCTTGTGCCCGTAGAGCGCCCAGCCGAGGCGATCGGTCGTGTCGAGCAGGTTCACCGCGGCGTAGTCGCCGTCGGGCTGCTCGAAGTCGGCCCACGCCCACTCGAGCGGGATCGTCTCGCGCTTCTCGGGCTCGGCGACGGGCGCCACCTCGAGCTGCACGCCGCTGACGACGACGTTGCCGTTCTCGAAGCGGCCGAGCAGGGGCTTGTCGCCCTCCTTCAGCGCGTCGGCGAGCACCTCGACGAGCACGAGCCGCAGGTCGGTCGCGTCCGTGCGCAGCGTGATCACGTGGTCGTCGACCTCGGGGTTCTTGCCGCTCGCGCGCACGGAGCCGTCCTCCAGCGCCTGCAGCGTCGCGCCGCCCGTCGACTCGGCCTTCGTGACGCACGCGTCGGCCCAGGTGAGGCCCGAGCCGCGCGCGAGCTCCGCGAGGAAGGCCTGCAGCTTCGCCGTCTCGTCCGGCGCGGGGCGATCGAGCTCGGTGCGCAGCTCGCCGAGCTGCGTGTCGAGCTTCACGCGTTCCGCGCGCTGCTCGTCCGTGGGCACGGCGAGGAACGGCTCGAACGCGCGCTTCGGATCCGATTCCTGCGTGTAGAGGCCCGGCTCGTCGTTCGACGCGAAGAACGCGAAGAACGAGTAGAAGTCGTCCTGCTTGATCGGGTCGTACTTGTGGTCGTGGCAGCGCGCGCAGCCGAACGTGAGCCCGAGGAACACGGCACCCGTCGTCGCCGTGCGATCGACGGCGTACTCGACGAGGTACTCCGCGGGGATCGCTCCGCCCTCGTCCGTCGTCACGTGGTTGCGGTTGAAGCCGCTCGCGACCTTCTGGTCCTGCGTCGCGTTCGGGAGCAGGTCGCCGGCGAGCTGCTCGGTCAGAAAGCGATCGAACGGCATGCCGTCGCGCAGCGCGTGCAGGACCCAGTCGCGCCACGGCCAGATCGAACGGCCCGCGTCCGTGTGGATGCCGCACGTGTCCGCGTAGCGCGCGGCATCGAGCCACGGGACGGCCATCCGCTCGGCGTGGCGTGACGAGTACGGCTCCTCGGAGAGCAGCCGATCGACGAGGCGCTCGTACGCGTCGGGTCGCGCGTCCGCGAGGAAGCGGTCGAGCTCCTCCGGCGTCGGCGGCAACCCCGTCAGGTCGAGGAACACGCGCCGGGCGAGCACGTCGCGCTCCGCCGGCGGGTTCGGCGCGAGACCCTCTTTCTCGAGGCGTGCGAGCACGAAGCGATCGACCGCGTTCCGGCACCAGTCCGCCCCGCGCACGCCGGGCGTCGCGGGACGCTTCGGCGCGACGAACGACCAATGCGGTTCGTACTCGGCGCCCTGCTCGATCCACGCGCGCAGCGTCTCGCGCTCGGCGGCGGAGAGCGCGCGCTTGTTGCTCGACGCGGGCGGCATGCGCTCGTCGGTGTCCGTCGACGCGATGCGGCGCAGGAGCTCGCTCTCGTCCGGCTTGCCCGGCACGATCGCCGCGTAGCCGCCGCGGTCGGCGAACGCGTCCTCCTCGACGTCGAGGCGCAGCTTCGCGGCACGCTGGTTCGCGTCGGCGCCGTGGCACGTGAAGCAGCGGTCCGCGAGGATCGGCCGCACGTCGCGGTCGTACCGCACCGTGCGCGCCGGAGCGACGTGCTTCGGGTCGCTCGCGTTCGCCGCCGCGAGCAGGGCCGTGGAACCGAGGAGCAGGAGCCCAGCACGAAGGCGGGTGGACATGCGCGGCGGCGGGGAGCGGGGGACGGGAGGCGCGGGGGGGAGTTCGCGGCCGCGCGCGCATCGCGCAGCGGTCCCAGGATACTCGCGTTCCACGGCGAGCGCGCCGCCGCGTTCCGAGGGAGTCGCTCGGCGAGCGCCGTGGAAACGAAGCGAGGCCGGGAGGGGTGCTCCCGGCCTCGCGCGGGTCCCGGGGACCTCGTCCTAGTCGTCGTCCTCGTCGGGGTGCTCGTGGCAGAGCGTGCAGCTGATCGGCGTGCCCTTCGCAACGCTGATCGTCTGGCCCTCGACGTTCCACGTGCGGGCGTCCGCCGCGCGCGAGAGCGCCGTCCCGGCGAGCGTCGCGCCGTGGCAGGCGCGGCACGTGGCCGATTGCGTCTCGTAGAGCTCGTGGTGGTCGTGGACGAAGCTCGCGCTGTTCACCTGGTGCATCCCGTGCGGTCCGCCGAGCGTCAGCGTCGGCAGCGTGCCCGGCGCGTGGCAGGCGGCGCACTCGATCAGCGAGCCGGAGTGACCTTGGACCTGGTTCGCGGCGACGTTGTCGTTCGCGGCGGGGAGCGCGTTCGGCCACTCCGCGTGCGTGCTGCCGTGGCAGGCCTCGCACGCGATCTCTCCGTGGCCCTTGCTGAAGCGGTAGAGCGTGTTCGGGTTCTCCGCGAAGCGCGAGCTCGGAGCGGAAATCGGCGACGCCGACGTGTCCCCGACGCGCCACGCCTGCCGCAGACGGATCCCGTCCACGGCCAGGACGACGTTCGGACCCGTGAGGTGGTTCGTGGCGTCACCGGTGTGGCAGGACTGGCAGCGCGGGAGGTCCATCCACGGCCGCCGCGCCTCGCCATCGTGCGCTCCATCGAGGCTGCCGCCGGACACGAGCGGGTACGCGCCGCCGACCGCGAGCATGTCCCCGTGGCACGAGTAGCAGTCCATTCCGCCCGTCTTCATGGCGCCACGCAGGCACTCCGTCTGCGCTCCGGGGTGGCACTGGTAGCACGTCGCCTGGATCGAGCCGCCCGGCGGGAACACCGGCTGGCCCTGCGCATCGAGCTGCATGCCGTGGAACGAGTGCATGACGCTCGACATGAGCTTCGGGATCGCGGACGGAGCGAGCTGGCGCGCGTTCCCGGCGGGCGAGGTGCTCGTCGCGCCGACCGTCACGCCGACGCCCGGGTTGCCGCCGCCGCCGCCGATCGTCGTGCCCGAGCTGTGCGGCGGCGCGCCCGTTCCGGCGAGGTCGAGCGGCGGTGAGTAGTGGCACGACGCGCACAACACCGGCTGGTGACCGAGCAGGTCCGTGCCCTGGTTCGCGTCGTGCAGGATGAGCACGTTGCGCTTCGATTGGATCTCGGGGTCGGGGTCGTTCGACCACGTGATCGTCGGGTCGCTCGCCGCGATCGTGCCCGTGAGGTGGCAGTTGCGGCAGTCCGTCTCGCTCGCGACGGGCACGACGACGTCCGTGGACGCGAGCACCTGCCCGGTCGACGGGTTGCGCGCCTGGATGCGCAGCAAGGGATAGGGGTTCGTGCCGCCGAGGTCGTCGACCGGCGTGATCGGGATGCCGAAGGCGCGGAAGAGCTGCTCGTCGTCGTTCCACGCGAGCGGCTGCGGGCCGGGCGTCGGCGCGTCGGCCGGCATGTAGAGGCCCGTGACGCCCTGGCCCGGAGGAAGCGTGACGCCGAAGAGTCCGTTCACGTGCGCCCAGAAATCGGTCTTGCCGATGCTGCGCGAGTTGATCGAGCCGTGAGCGTCCGCGACGGGCGCGTACGTGAGCTCCACCTGACCGGGCAAGAGCACTTGCGGCGTGCCGTTCGCGACGCGTCGCACGACCTGAGCGTTCACGACGTTGAACGGCGGCAGGATCGAGAACACGGAGAACTCGCGGTCCATGCAGTGCATGCCGAGGTCGTTGTTCGCGAGCACTCGGTACTCGCCCGGGGGGACGATGATCGCTGCCGGCGGATCGACCGCGGGGGGCGCGGAGTTCGAGGCTCCACCACAGCCGAGGACGACGAGTGAAAAGGACACGACGGAGACGGAGCCGAAGAGTGAGTGATGCATGTGTTTCGTCCAGCAACCCCGGACGATCACCATCGCACCACCCTCCCCGTCCCCTGGCGACGGGCTCGAAGTCGCAGGGTGTTCGACGCGTCACCTCGCAGTGGTGCGCAGGAACCATGGCGGTTCGTTCAGACTTCAGGCTTCCAAGCGTCGGAGTATGACCATGCAGTCATGTTCGAGCGGACGTCGGCCGAGCGCATGGACGACCCCGGCATCGTCGAGCACGTGCGGAACGTGAGCGCGGATCGCGGCAGCCCCGCGCGCACCGCCGCGTGAGCGTGGACGCGACGTTTCAGCTCGGCTTGCGCTGCACGAGGAACACGTGCAGGTGCTCCGGACCGACGGGAGCGAGCTCGTACCCGTTCACGTCGATCATCGCGGCGAGGAAGCGCGGGAGTTCTTGGCGCTCGATGTTCAGGCTCCCGAACAACTTCATCGGCGTCGAGCGGAGCTCCTTCGCGACCTCGGCCTCGAAGGTGAAGTTCAGGCCGGACTCCTGCTGGCAGCGCTTCAGGAAGGTCTCGATCGTCGTCGACGAGCTCGCGCAGTCGGACAGGTCGATCCGAGGTGCGGGTGCGGCTGCGGAGTCGACGGAGCGAGGCTCGGTCGGTGCGTGGCACGCGGAAGCGAGGAGGAGGGCGGAGAGGACGGCGAAGGTGCGTGCGGGGTGCATCTCGATGTTCCTTTGGGGTGGGAGTGGGCGAGCGACGCACCGCGGAGCGGGGGCTTCCCGGACCGCGAGGACCTTCCGGAACGAGCGCGCCCCGCGCGTCCCTGCGGGGACGGGCGAGGCGCGCGATCGACGGCGGAGCGTGCGTCAGTAGTTCTTGGCGAAGAGCACGCGCTGCGCGCTCGGTGCACCGGTCTTGATGCACTTGCCCGGCTCCGCCGCGGGGCCTTGGCCGGCGAGCGGGATGCAGCGGATCGTGGCCTTCGTCGCTTCCTTGATCGCGAGCTCCGTCGCCGTCGTGCCGTCCCAGTGCGCGAAGACGAACTTCGAGCCTTGGTCGGTGAAGACGTCGGTGAAGTCCTTCCACGAGTCGACGGTGATCGTGTTCTTCTGGCGGAACTCGAGCGCGCGCTGGAACAGGAAGGCTTGGAATTCGTCGAGCACCTTGCCGAGCGACACGCCGAGGTCCTTCATCGGCAGCGTCTCCTTCTTCGGCTTGCCGTTGGGCTCGATCGGCGCGATGCGCCGTTTGATCATCACGGTCTGCGACTGCAGGTCGCGCGGGCCGAGCTCGACGCGCACGGGGACGCCCTTGCGCTCCCACTCGTAGTACTTCTCGCCGGGCCGCACGTTTTCGCGGTCGTCGACCTTCACGGCGAGCCCGTCGTCGCGCAGCTCCTTCGCGATCCGGTGCGCGGCCTCGACCGTCTGTGCCTTCTCTGCGTCCGTCTTGTAGATCGGCACGATCACGACGTGGATCGGCGCGAGCTTGGGCGGGAGCACGAGCCCGTCGTCGTCGCTGTGCGCCATGACGACCGCGCCGACGAGGCGCGTCGAGACGCCCCACGACGTTTGCCACACGTGCTCGCGCACGCCGGCGGTGTTCTGGAACGTGACGTCGAACGCCTTGCCGAAGTTCTGGCCGAGGTCGTGGCTCGTGCCGGCCTGGAGCGCCTTGCCGTCCTGCATCATCGCCTCGATGCATTGCGTCTCGACGGCGCCGGCGAAGCGCTCGTTCGCGGTCTTCACGCCCTGGATCACGGGCAGCGCCATGATCTCCTGCGCGAAGTCGCGGTAGACGTCGAGCATGCGGCTCACTTCCTCCTTCGCTTCCTCGTGCGAGGCGTGCGCCGTGTGGCCTTCCTGCCACAGGAACTCGCCAGTGCGCAGGAAGAGGCGCGTGCGCAGCTCCCAGCGCATGACGTTCGCCCATTGATTGATGAGCAGCGGCAGGTCGCGGTAGCTGTCGATCCACTTCGCGAAGAAGTGACCGATGATCGTCTCGGAGGTCGGGCGGACGACGTAGGGCTCCTCGAGCTCGTTCTTGACGACGAGCTTGCCGTCGACGGCCTTCAGGCCGGAGTGCGTGACGACCGCGACCTCCATCGCGAAGCCCTGCACGTGCGCCGCCTCCTTCGCGAGGAACGAGAGCGGGATGAGCATCGGGAAGTAGGCGTTCTGGTGCCCCGTCGCCTTGAAGCGGCGGTCGAGGTCGGCCTGCATCTTCTCCCAGATCGCATAGCCGTGCGGCTTGATGACCATGCAGCCGCGGACGACCTCCGCCGCTTCGGCGAGACCGGCGTGCTGGATCACGTCCTGGTACCACTGCGAGTAGTCCTGGGAGCGGGGAGTGATGCGGGCTTCGGCCATGGTGAGCGCTGGAGTCGGTTCGTCGAATGCACCCCGCGTCGGTCGGATCCGCGTGGATCCCGCGCGAGGGGCGGAAAGCGTAAGGCACCCGCGCGCGAGGCGCCACACGAGGGAGGCCACCGTTGCGAAGTCGACCGTCACTACGCAAGGAGCAGCGCTCCGGAAGCGCTCGCGACATTGGCTAGCAGGCTCCAGACGAGCGCGCGCGGCCAGACGCCGAGCCCAGCGAGCACGAAGATCCACGTCTCGGCGGTGACGACGAGCGCCTCCGTCGGCCAGAACCCCAGCTCCGGCGCGACTCCGAAAGCGATCGGGTGCGTGATCAAGTTCGCGGCGAGCCCGCCGAACAAGATACGCCGGCGGTAGGGCCTCGGCGCGAAGAGCGCGAGCACCAGGAGCTCGACCGACACGGTCCAGGCAAAGGCGAGGAGGAAGAGCTGCATCGCCTCACGCCGCACTGGCGCGGCGCCTCGAACGCACGAGGTACGTCACACCGGCGGCGACGAGCGCGATCGGAACGACCACGTTCACGAGCGGCGGCCATGCGTACTCGCGAGTCTCGCCGGTGACGACGTAGCGCAATCCTCCGTTCTCGATCTGCTCGAGGCGCAAGCGGGTCTCGATGCATCGGAGCGGGTTCCAGAAGCCAACGAAATGGCCGTGTTCCGGCGGGAGGGAGACGCTTGGATGCGAAGTCAGCCAGTCCTCGCTGTACGAGGCGGGGAGCTCCTCCCCCAAGCCCGCGACGGACAGATGGGTGCGGTACCACCGGCACGAGAAGGGGACGCCGGGATGGACCGCCTCCGCGCGCGGCGAGACCACGACGACCCCG
Source organism: Planctomycetota bacterium (assembly GCA_016714045.1). Lineage (GTDB taxonomy): Bacteria > Planctomycetota > UBA1135 > UBA1135 > JADJNY01. The sequence goes on from JADJNY010000015.1 coordinate 853,316, forward strand.
CTCTGGAACACGGGGCCGTCCTCGAGCACGAACTCGTGCCGCACGTACTGCGTGCCTGGGAGGACGAGGTTGGCGGTGGTCGAACTCCGAGACATCTCTGTGGGGGTAGGGGCGTCTTGGGGGGCGCACGGTCCGGATTCGGAGCATCGCTCGCAGACTTGGACGAGCTCGCTGCTGGGCTGATTCCGCGCGCTCGGTTGAGTCCGCGCAAGGCCTGACCTTCCGCGGGCGCGGTGGCCTTGCTCGTGAGGTTCGGGGGCGGCTCGCAGCGGGGCGGCCGGGTTGCTTAGGCCGACCGCATTCGCCGCCGCCGCCGCAAGAGTAACCAGACGCCGCATGCGACGAGCACGACCGGCACGGCCCAGTTCAGGAAGGGCGGCCACGCGTGCTCGCGGGTCTCGCCGGTGACCGTGAGCTGGATCGCGGCGCCGTCGACGCCGTCGACGCGCGCGCGGGTCTCGATGCGCGCGAGCGGGTTCCACAGGCCGACGAAGCGCACCTGCTCGACCGGGGGCGCCGAGCTCGGGTGGCTCGACTTCCACGCGTCGTCGAGCTCGGCCGGCAGGGGCTCGTCCGGTCGCGCGGCGTAGAGGCGCGTTCCGTACTTGCTCGAGAAGCGGAAGGGCTCGCCGGGGTGGAGGCGTTCGAGGCCTCGGAAGCCGTGCATCGGGTACCCGACGAAGACCCAGTCCTTCCAGGCGGGGCCGTCCTCGAGGACGAGCTCGTGGCGGACGTCCTTCGCGCCGGGGAGGATCAGGTCGGCGAGGTTCGCGGTCGTGGAGGAGGAGGGAGTCACGGCGGGGGAGGCTAGCAGCCTGAGGGGTCGGGGTGGGGCTGTAGGCCGGCCTGACGGGGCGTTTCAGCGGCGTTCCAGGTCCGAATCCGGCCTGCGACTCGGCCCGAGTTCCGCCTTCAGCGCCTCGGGGTTCCTTCCGACAACTGCGAGGCCTCCCCGCCGCTTCGAGTGGAGCTAGACTGTCGGCCTTCGCAGGCAACGTGAGCTTGCCAGGACCCGCAGAAACCATTCGGAGCGCTTCCTCATGACCACCACCGCCCAGATCACCCCCGACATGACGATGGAGCAGATCCTCGAGATCGCCCCGTCGGCCCAGCGTGCGCTGTTTCAGCGCTACCACGTCGGCGGCTGCTCGTCGTGCGGGTTCCAGCCCACGGACACGCTGGCCCAGGTGTGCAAGGACCACAACATCTTGGACGTCAAGGAGGTGCTCCGCACCATCCACTCGGCCCACGAGGCCGACTCCAAGCTCCAGGTCGACGCCCGCACCGTGAAGGGCTGGCTCGACGCGAAGGAGGACTTCTCCTTCATCGACGTCCGCACGCCGGAGGAGTGGGAGCTCGCCAAGATCCCCCAGGCCGAGCTGATCGACTACGACAACCCGGGCAAGTACATGGGCCTCCCCAAGGACCGCAAGCTCGTCTTCTCCTGCAAGACCGGCATGCGCAGCCTGGACGTGGCGGCCTACTTCGTCGGCCACGGGTTCACGAACGTCTTCTCGATGCGCGGCGGCATCGATGCCTGGTCGACGGAGGTCGACCGCTCGATCCCGCGCTACTGACCCCCGAACGGGTCGCCCCTCCCCATGGGGCGGCCGAAACCCCTATGGACACCCGTCCCAACCCCCGAGTACATTCCTGGCGCACGTGCCGGAGTCCTGCCGCTCCGACACGCGTACGGACCAGCCCCCTGGTCCGTCGCTGCGATCCCCATCGCAGCGCTCTGGTGTCACCCCTGCCTTGACCCCAGAGCCGCCGAGAAGGTTCTGCCACCCTCTCGGCCGTCGGCTGATGTCCGCATCAGCAAGACCCGCGCGGAGTCGTCTCCCCCAAGGAGACGACTCCCTTTCATTTCCAGAGGACGTCGCGGGCGCTGCGATCCGTCGAGAAGCTCGACCGACAGGGCGCCCGGGTGAAAAGGATGCGGGCCATCCGACACCCCCCAGCGTCGGATGGACCCGCGTCGAATCCAGAACGTCGCACGTCGCGCGGCCCTCGTTCAGCGCTCCCGATGGCTTCCATGGAAAGGAGCGAGCGAGCGACCCGAGGTCGGAGCGCGATCCCCGCCGTTTCTGCGGCGACCGCGGACTCGCGAGCGTGGCGTTCTCGAAAGAGCGCCCCAACTACGACGCCGACGCTCCGCTGCTCCATTCTTTCTGGGAAAAGAAAGGGTTTCGACTCCGCGAGGCCGGTCGGCCCGGGGCGGGTGAACGTGTCCCGCGTGCCCTTTCAACCGCGAAAGTTCAGGTGGCAGGGGTGAAGCGCTGCCGTTGCAGGATGCGGTGCGGTGCGGGCTGAACCGGCCGAGGTGCGGTGCGGGCTGAACTTGCCGAGGTGCGGTGCCCGGATCGCTGGAGCCCGCAGAGCTCGTCGCGGGTGCGGGGTGGACGGTCCGACGGACGAAGCTGCTCCGCGCTCTCAGCGTGGGCTGGTGCCCGCAGCCCGAAGGGTGGGGACTCGTGTCGGTCGGGACGCAATTGCCAGGTGAGACGATGCAGGGGGAGGAGACGCAACGGAACACAGCGGCTGCTTCGCATTCCGGACCCCGCGCTAGCTCGGGCCGGAGGACCGGCCCGGGCTAGCGCGGGGTTCTATGGGCTCTCAGCATCGAACGTGCGGCACGGCGAGGAGGTGAGCGCGGCACGAGCCCGTTCGGAGGTGGTGACTCAGCCTGTGCTGCGCCCGTCGAGTGCTCGAGCGCAGCTGCTGCGTGGATCCGTGGTGCGACGAACCGCGGGTACGCGAAGCCGGTCGCGGCAGTCCATCGCGCCGCTGGCGTCGACGTCGTACCGCCGACCCAGGAAGTCGAGCGCTTCGACCCCGCTCGACTGACCCGTCGAGTCGCTGACCTGGTATCCGAAGCCGTCGGCATCGAAGCGGAACTCGACCGGCGCGCGCAGGAAGAGCGCGCGGCTCTGGGCCAGGTGCAGGTCCTCGACGAGCAGGCGCGCCGCGTTCTCGAGCGTCACCTCCGCGCGCGCGAAGAAGGCCCAGATCGACACGGCCGCGAGCACGGTGATCCCGACGAGCACGAGCAAGAGCTCGAGCAGCGAAAACCCGCTCCTGCGTGCCTCTCGGCCCGTTCCCTGGTTGCTCGCCTTCGCCACGGAGTTCCTCGTTTGTCGGCGCCCGGGCCGGGTTGCCTCAAGCCCTCGGAAGGATGTTCCAGAAGGCCGCGCGGGGGAAGAGGGGACTGCCCCGGGGCGCGTTGTCTTTCGGGACGCCCGCGAGCCGGGCCGGGTGAGGCCCTCGTCCAGCCCGGGCCCGAAGCAACCCATCCCCCCAGGCGGCTTGCGCCCGAGCACCCCGCACGCGAGCGCAACCCGAGCCCACGCGGCTCAAACCCACGCGACTCGGGGCGTGGCAACCCATGCACGAGGAGATCGAGACCGAACGAAGCCGAGAGGTTGCCGGTCAAGCCCAGGTCCGAACCGCTCGACTGCACCGGAAGATCAACGACCTGCACCGCGTCCGTCCGCTCGCCACGCTCTACCTCGGCCGCGCTCGGCCTCGAGAGCACGCCTCCGGACCTCCGCGACCAGCCCTCGCGCGCTCCGAGCTCCTGGCCTCGGCCCCTCTTGCACGCCTAACCATGCAGGACGCCTGCCGAGCTCCGCCCCGCACACGAGGCCGCGCTCGTCCTGCCGCTCAGAGGTCGAACAGCCGAACGCCGCCCGAGACGAGCTCCGCCGGCAAGTCCGCACGGATTTCACCGGTCGATGGGCGGTAGATCCACCCCGCGACGCCCTCGCCGGACAACGGCCAGGGCGCGCCCGGCGGCAGACAGCGGATCGTGTCCTGACCGTTCCACGGGTTGCGCGGGAGCTCGGGCCCGAGGTAGCCGGCGAGCGCGGTGCGCACGTCGAGCTCTTCCCCTTGGGCCGGCCAACTCTGCTCGGCGAGATGGTAGAGCGCGATCGCCTCGCGCAGCTCGGTGAGCCCGCTGCGGATCCGGTTCGCGGCCCGCGAGCTCGCCTCCTCGGTCCACTGCGCCTGCGTCCTGGACACGCGGCCCAGGAAAAACACGAGCGCCCCGACGATGACGATCAAGGTGAGCTGCACGCTCGACGCCGCATCGATCCAAGGCCCGCCAGAGCGCAAGGGCCGCGGGGGCAAGAAGCTCGGCGGAACGGAGGGCGGTCGATCGAGCACGGGACCCGTCTCCGCGCGGGGGGAAGTGCGCGGGAGTGGTCGGAGGACTGTCGACCAGGAAGCGCGGCCGCCTTGAGTCGGGAGCTCGGCGTTCCTTTCACGGGTCCCGGAGCATCGGCTACGCTGCGCCGTCACGCGCCCGTAGCTCAGCAGGATAGAGCGGCGGTTTCCTAAGCTGAACTTGTCGTGTTTTCGGCGAGCGCCGCGGACGCTGCACAGTCTCGCACGCGGTCGCACCGGCTCGCGCAACTCGGTGACCGCACCAGGGTTGCGACGGGGGTCGTCGCCGTCGAGGTCGGACCCGTCGTCGCACGCCGTCGCTTCGCCACGCGCTGGAACGTGCTCCGACTGCTGAGGAATCTGCTGAGGGCCGGTTTTTCCGCCGCCGGAAACCGGTGACTCAGTATCAGTGGTGGAGACCGGTGCCCTCGGTGCTGAGTCTCGCCGACCACCGGGGAGGAGCTGCATCGCCGCCGTCGTGTCGGCGTGCGAGAGCATCGTGTAGTGCTTCAGCGTCGTGCGGTAGTCCGCGTGCCGCATGATGCGCTGCGCGATCTGCGGCGCGATGCCGGCGCGGGCGAGGCGGGTGCCCAGTGTGGCCCGCAGCCCGTGGAGGTCCGCGACGCGGCCCTGGTCGTCGACGTCCGCGATGCCTGCGCGTTCGAAGTCGTGTTGGCGGGTGAGGTTCGTGACCGCGGTCGGGAACACACGATCGGTCGGCTTGGCGTCCGCGGGCCGACCGGCCTTGAGCTCGGCGAGCAGCTCCGGGTGGAGCGGCACGACGTCCTCGCGCTTCGCCTTGCCGTCGCGGATCGTGAGCAGGCCCGCTTCGAGGTCGACCGAGCTCCACGTGAGCTTCGTGAGCTCGGAACGCCGCAGCCCTGCGAGCACCGCCGTTAGATACCAGCCGCGCCGCCCGCGCTCGGCCGCGACCGCAAGCAGCCGCTCGAGCTCCTGATCGGTCAGCGGCCGGCGGATCCTCCGACGGTCGCGCGACTCATCGAGCTTCGGCAGGAACTCGAGCGGATGCGTCTCGACCCGGCCCGTCTTCCTGCACCAGTTCCCAAACGCCCGCAGCGTTTCGCGGCGTGTGTTGACGGTCCTCGGTGAGCGGCCGAGCTCGCGGAACGACGCGAGCGCGCGTTCCACGACCTCAAGGCGGAGGTCGACGAGACGCGAGGCGCCCGTCTCCTCCATGATCCAGTTGAGGTGGCGCTCCTTGTCGACGATCCCCATCGGAGCCAGGCCACGACTCCGGCAGTGCTGGATGTACTCGCGCACGTGCTGCGCGAGCGGCTTCTTGCCTTCCTCGGTGAAGCGGTCCTGCCGCGCGTCGACGACCCCCTCGCGGCGCAGGGCGACGTCCGCCTCGAGCTTCTGCGCGATGCGCTCGGCGGTGCGCTTGTCGGTCGTCCGGCTCGACTTCTGCCGACGCCGTCCATGCTGGTCGAAGTACTCCACCAGCCAAGGTCCCATGCCGTTCCTCCGAAAGACGCTGGCCATGGCTCAGGCCTCCCTCGGGTTCGGCACGGCCGACCGCGCGAAGGTGGTACCCCCGGCAGGGCTCGAACCTGCGACCTGGTCTTTAGGAAAGACCTGCTCTATCCAAACTGAGCTACGGGGGCTTTCGGCGGCCATGGTACGCGGCGCTCGCGGGCGAAGCATCAGGGACGGCGGGGAAGGAGGGAAGCGCATCTAGGATCGATTCCGCGAGGGCGTCAAGATCGCCCGGTCCGGCGGGCCGCAACCCACGCCCGGAGGTCCTCCGTCGGGTACCGCAGGGCCCGTCCGATGCGGACCGCGGGGACCTCGCGGCAGTTGGTCAGCTCCCAGAGCTTCCGCGGCGAGATGGCGAGGAAGCGCGCGGCCTCGGCTGGCCGGAGCAGGAGGGGCTCAGGGGTCAGGATGGAGGAGCGATCGGCGGCCGGCTTGATCTTGTCCATGGTGGGCTGCCGGGGAGGTTCCCGGTGCAGCCCAAGTAGGGCCATGCCGTGACGAGCGACAACCTGCGAGACGCGCGGTCAGATCGCGTTGCGACCGGACAACGCCTGGTCCCCGAACCGACCGCCCGCGATCCAGTCTACGAAAGCAGGCGAGCAGCGAGAGCAGAAAAGATTGCGGCCACGGCGACCAGCACCCACTGCATCAAGGCCTTCTTGCGTTCGCGAGCCGTTGCAGCCTGGCGCTCGTGCTCAGCGTCCGCCGTGGCCGATTCGCGTACTCGCTGTACTTCGCGGCGAAGCTCCACGATTTCCTCGGTCTGTGCCACGACGACCGCCGAGAGTTTCTCGAATCGCTCGTCCTGATGTGTGTCGCGCCGAGGCTTTGGATGGAGCAGGAAAGTCGGATCCAGTCTCGGACGGCGGGCCTCCATGTCCTCCAGGTTTCGCGTGAGCGCGGTCAGACGATCGATGCCGGCGAGCTCGAGGACTTTGCGGGGGCGGGAAAGACCGCGCGCACTCCTGTGCAAGTCGCGCCGCCGGGCTTTCCGCGAGCTCGCGCGCGAACTTCGCAGTCGGGCTATCCGCCAACTCGCGGGCGAGCCTCCCCAGCAGGATTCTCCGCCAAGTTCAACGTGTCCTGGAGTGCTCTCATCGGGGCGAGCTGTTCCTCCATGATCCTGATCGGCGCGAGCGCACGCTCCATCGCAATTGCGGGCGCGAGAATCCGCTCGTGGTGTCGGGCGATTCCCTTCAGGGTCTCCATGTGGCGCCTGTCCCGCTCGGCGCGCTCCTCGACAGAAAGAGCCGCCTCGCGCTCCGCGCAGATCTTCTTCAGCTCGCTCAACGTCGCCATGCTCTACCTCGTTCTCCATCCGCCACTCTGGCCCCCGTCGCGCGTCGTGTACCCGCCGCTGCCGGAGTCGGCACCGGGTCCGGGGTTGCCGGCCGTTCGAGGTCCTATTCCGTCGCCTCCGCCCGGTGTCGTCGTTCGCGCTCCAGGGCCGGCGCCCTCTCGCGTGAAGTAGTCGCGCCCGTACGTCATCGATCGGTCGCTGACCTCCGGGGAGGGCGTACCACCGACCGCGCCTTCCCGTGGCGATTCCGGCCTCGGTTCCGGCAAGCTCCGGAAGACGTGTTCACAAAGGAAACTCCATGCCGCCTTCACTCCCTCTTCCGGCCCACCCGGCAGCGCCCGCACCGGCTGCGGTTGCCGCCCAACGTACGACCGTACCGAACCGAGATCGCCGCTCCGTCTCCGAAGCCGGAGTGATCTCCTTGAACCGCTTGCGCATGTCTTCGACGCACACGTGGATTCCGAGCAGCTCGTTGTCCGAGGCATAGAACGCTCGCACTTGCTTGGCATGGCACGCCGCACGGACCTCGTCCGCCGTCGCCTGGAAGGAACGCAGCGCATCTTCCAAGGGTATGAACCGGCCTTGTTCATTCGTCATCGCCAGTCTCCTCGCCTTCCTCGTCGAGCGCCTCGTCAGTGAACAAGACGGTCAGCGTTCGGTCGTAACGCCCCAACCCAACGACATCCTCGTTCATCTCGGTGTCCGGCGCGCCGTCGAACCAGTCCGAGAGCATCGAGGTGCCTTCCTTCTCAACCGCGCCAGTGATGTTGGAAGCCGTTCGATTGAAGTCCGCAGTGACGGTGCGACGAGGGACGGGAGATCCCTTGCGCAGCCAGGACAGACCGCGTCGCGTCGTGATCGCATCGGACATGAAGCAGTACTCGACCGTCTGTCCTTTGCTCACGATCACGGCAACCGGATCGTCAGCGTAGAGGGCGAACCGGATCGCTGTGGCGGTGATCGAGGTCCTGCACATTGCGGCGAGTGCCTGGACGGTGCCGAATCCGACTGCCTGCTGAGCGCGCAGCGCCCCCCGGAAGAGTCTCTCGGGCATCAGTAGCGCGCCCGCGAAGTAGTCGGCCTGCCGCTCGATCGGATCTGCGGACACGAAGCCGCTGTGCGATTGGTGGATCGTTCGTCCGTTGGCGAACAGCGCGGTCGGGTGCCCAGGCAGGAAGAAGTGCCCGAGCTCGTGCGAAACCGTGAAGCGTTCGAAGCCCTCGTTTCCCAGCCCGCGTGCGTACAGGATCCCGTACGCGGAACCCACAACCGTCAGGCATCCGGAACAGCTGTCGAGATCCGCGGCCTGCACGATGATGTCCTTTCGCGTCGCGACCGCGAACGGGTCGACGGGCAGCGTCTCCATCCCCAGCGCTGTGAGCACCTCGTCCGCGCAGTTCGCGGCCTCCCTCATCGCGAGCTTCTCTGCGCCCTTCACGCCTCGTCCTTCGGGGGCTTGTTCTTCGCCGCAAGGAGCTTCGCCATCGCGGCCAGTGTTTCCTGGTCGGCAGCCGACATCTTGGAAAGGTGCCGGAACATCTGCTCGGCGACCGGGCCCGCCGCGCCGGCCCCTTCCTGACGCCCGATCAGGTAGTCCGTCGTGACGCCAAGCGCGTCGGCCAACGCCCGGAGGTTCTCGAAGGAGGGAGCCCGGCGTCCCGTCTCGAAGTGGGACACGGCCGAGGGCTGGAGCCCGGATCTCGTCGCGAGCTCGGCCTGGCTCAGCCCCTTCTGCTCCCGGGCGGCCCGGAGCAGGCTGGCGAAGTCCCTGGGGGGCGGGCTTGACGGTCCCATGACGTATCCGTATAGTTGTAGGTGACGTTGGCGTCTCGCTGGTGGGGCCGCCTTTTTTGGGGCCCCACCATAGACGACTTCGTCAGATTCTACGTGACGGCTACCACAACCGCAAGGGCCAACGGCCCGGAGCGATCCACATGAGCGACTACCGCATCGTCTGCACCAACCAGGAACCCTGCTACCTCTCCACGCACCAGGCGCATATCGTCGCCGTGGGCACGGGCAACGACCCCGCTCAGGCGTCGGACCGCTGGACGCTCGACCAGGTCCTCGCCGCCATGAAGCGCGGCGACCGCTTCTTCACCCAGGGCATTCAGTCCGGGAGGACCGCCATGGTCGAGCCCTACGAGTGCGGTCGCTGCCGTCGGACCTACATCCGTTCGCGCCCCGACTCCGTGCAGGACAACAACCTCGACAACCTGCGGGTCTGCAACTGGAAGTAGTCGGGCGCGGTCGAGCCGCGAGTCTGGGGGTTGCCACGCGCACGCCGAGAGGCGTATCGTGTGCGCGATAAACTGGATTATCACGAGCACAGGAGGGGTGCCGAACGTGACCGATGAGCTCGATCCAAAGTCCCGCGCCCTGGTCCTCGAGACCAGGTCGGGCGAACTGCGCCCGAGCGTCGAGCTCCTCCGCGAGGTCCCCGAAGAAGAGGTCTGGCTCCAGGGGCAGCGGTCCGAGCAGACCCGTCGAGCGTACAAGGCGGACATCCGGCACTTCATCGAAGTGCTCGGGGTCCGGGGCCGGGACGAGCTCCGTCGGGTCGACCGCGCCGCGGTGATCCACTGGCAGCGGGCCATGGAGGCCGAAGGCGCCCGCCCGCGGACCATCCGCCGGCGGCTATCGGCGCTCTCGAGCCTGTTCAGCCACCTCGTCACCCGCCGGCTGGCCGACACGAACCCCTGCCGCGAGGTCAAGCGACCGCGCGTGAATCGGACGCGGGGCGAGACCCGGTCCTTCTCCCAGAAACAAGCGCGGGCGTTGCTCGACGCTCCGGAGGTCACGACACTCCAGGGACTGCGCGACAGGGTGATCCTCTCCATCGGCCTCCAGGTCGGAGCGAGGCGCTCCGAGATCGCGCGCCTCGCCGTGAAGGACTTCCACCAGAACCAGGGCTACTGGAGCCTCCACTTCGTCCGGAAGGGCGGGGAGGACCTCTCCGTCTCGGTCAACCCGCAGACGGCGCAGCGCATCCACGAGTACCTGCGGGCCGCCGGCCACGACACCGACCTCGACGGGCCTCTGCTCCGCCCGACGCGCCCCAATGGGCGTTCGAACGACGGTCGCCGGCGCATGAGCGCCGACATGGTCGATCGCGTCCTGAAGAAGTACTGCCGCCAGGTCGGCTTGCCGCTCGGCTTCAGCGCTCACTCGATGCGGGCGACCTTCATCACGACCGCCCTCCAGAACGGCGCGAGCCTCGAGGACGTCCAGCGTGACGTCGGGCACGCCGACCCCACGACGACCAAGCTCTACGACCGCCGGGGCCACAACCCGGAGAAGAGCGCTTCCTTCTTCGCCAACTACTGAGCCGCTCCCCAGCTCGCATCTCCCATGGGTCCTCGACGCTCGCGCCCCGCAAACTCCCACCTTGGCACCGCTGAAGCCGAGGGTGGGAGGAGCGTCGCGTGCGCTTCCGGAACGGATTGGTCACCGTTCGTGCGAGGTGGAGGGAGCACCCTCGGCTCGAGCGGTTGCCCGAGCGAATCCGGGAGCGCCCCATGACCAGCCAGGTCGTTCCCCAGAACTCCGATGCCGTCGAGGTTCGCAGACGACAGTGGGTCGTCCGCGAAGTGGTCGCATCCTCGCTTCCCGCAGATCCGCTTCGTGACACTTCGAGCGAAAGAAGCCACGTCGTCAGACTCTCGTCGATGGACGAGGACGGCTGGGGTGACGAGCTCGAGGTCGTGTGGGAGATCGAGCCCGGCGCGCGAGTCGTCCATCGCGGTCGTCCCGAGTTGCCGCGACCCGACGGCTTCGACGATCCCGAGAGCTTCTCCGCCTTCCTCGACGCCGTGCGCTGGGGCACCGTGTCCTCTGCCGACGCCAGCTCGCTCCAGTCCCCGTTCCGCAGCGGGGTGACGATCGAGAACTACCAGCTCGAGCCTGTCGTCCGCGCGATCCGCATGCCGCGCGTCAACCTGCTCATCGCCGACGACGTCGGTCTGGGCAAGACGATCGAAGCGGGGCTTGTGCTCCAAGAGCTCCTGTTGCGGCACCGGATCCAGAACGTACTCGTCGTGTGCCCCGCTTCGCTGAACACGAAGTGGAAGGACGAGATGCGCGAGAAGTTCGGACTGGAGTTCGAGATCGTCGACTCGGAGGCCATGAAGCGCCTGCGCCGCGAACGCGGGCTCCACGTCAACCCGTGGACGCACTTCCCGCGGCTGATCACGTCGATGGACTACCTGAAGCGCGAGACGCCGCTGCGGCTCTTCCGCGAGACGCTGCCGGGGCCGAACGAACCGACCTATCCGCGCCGCCACGGCCTGCTGATCGTCGACGAAGCGCACAACATCGCGCCGGCCGGATCCGGCACCTACTCGGTCGAGTCGCAGCGCACGGACGCCATCCGCACGATCGCACCTCACTTCGAGCACAAGCTCTTCCTCTCCGCCACTCCACACAACGGCTTCCCCGAGAGCTTCTCCGCGCTCCTGCACCTGCTCGACGACCAGCGCTTCACGCGCGGTGTGCGACGACAGGACCCGAAGCAGGTCCAGGCCGTGATGGTCCGCCGCCTGAAGACCGAGCTCGTGGACGAGCAAGGCAAGCGCGTGTTCCTCGAGCGTCGGATCACGCCGATCCCGGTGCGGTACACCGACGAGGAGCGCGCCCTCTACCAGGACTTGAAGCGCTACGGGGAGCTCCGACGCGCGACCGAGAAAGAGACCAACGGCCCCAAGTCCCTCGGCACGGACTTCGTGCTGAAGCTCCTCAAGAAGCGCCTCTTCTCCTCGCCGCAGGCCTTCGCCGACACGCTCGACAAGCACGTCGAAACGCTCCGCGGTCTCGGCGAGAAGGAGACGCCGCGGCGCCGCGTTCCCGAGGGTGTGCTCCGCCGGCAGCTCGAAGCCGTCGAGGAGCCCGAGGAGTCCACCGACGACGAGCACGAGGACGAGCTCTCGGACGCCGTCGTTGCCGCCACGAACACGTTCGACTCGATGGGCAGCGAGGAGAAGCAGCTCCTCGAGAGCCTCGCCACACGCGCTCGACGCGCCGCGAATCGACCCGACTCGAAGACCACCGAGCTCTTGCGCTGGCTCGACGCGACCGTGCGCCCCGGCGGCACGTGGAACGACGAGCGCGTGATCATCTTCACCGAGTTCCGCGCCACCCAGAAGTGGCTCCAGGGCGTCCTCGCCACCCACGGGCTCGCCGCGGAAGGTCGCCTCGAACTCCTCTACGGTGGCATGAACGAGGACGAACGCGAGCGCATCAAGGCCGCGTTCCAGGCGCACCCCTCGGAATCGAAGGTACGCATCCTGCTTGCGACCGACATGGCCTCGGAGGGCATCGACCTCCAGAACCACTGCCATCGTCTCGTCCACTTCGAGATCCCGTGGAACCCGAACGTGCTCGAGCAGCGCAACGGCCGCATCGACCGCCACGGCCAGCGCTTCGCCCCCGAGATCTACCACTTCGTCGGCGCGAACTACCGCAGCGACGTCGGCGATGCCGACACGCGTCCCGGCGACCTCGAAGGCGACCTCGAGTTCCTCATGGTCGCCGTGCGCAAGATCCAGCGCATCGGCAGCGACCTGCTCGGCAAGGTGAGCCCCGTCGTGGCGAAGCAGGTCGAGGAGGCGATGCTCGGCAAGCGTCGCACGATCGACACGTCACGCCCCGAGAAAGAAGCCGAGCCCGTCCGTCGCCTGCTCTCGTTCCAGCGCAAGCTCGCCGACGACATCGCCAAGCTGCGACGCACGCTGGACGAGTCGCGTGAGGAGCTGCACGTCACGCCGGCTTCGGTGCGACGCGTGGTCGAGGTCGGCTTGCGTCTCGCGAAGCAGCCGCCGCTCCGTGCGGTCGACCTGCACTCCGAACGCTTCTGGATGCCGCGGTTGAGCGGCGCGTGGGCCGGATGCACCGCGGGCCTGGAGCACCCTCACACGAAGAAGGTCCGTCCGATCACGTTCGACCACGAGGATGCGAAGGGGCGGGACGATGTCGTGCTCGTCCACCTGAACCATCGACTCGTCGATCTGTCCCAGCGCCTGCTGCGCGCGGAGATCTCTGCGTCGAGCGACTCGCGACGGATCCACCGCATCGCCGCGTGCAGCGTATCGCCCGACGTGACGAAGGAGCTCACCGTCCTCGCCTGGGCCAGGATCCTCGTGCTCGGCGCCGACGGGCACCGCCTGCACGAGCAGGTCATCGTCTCCGGTGGCTACGTGTCGGGCGACCGGTTCCGCCGCTTCGAGACTGTCGACGAGACGAACCGGCTCGAGCGAGCTGTGACGGAACGAGCCACGAATGACGCTCAGCGCGAGCGCATCCGCGGACTCTGGCCCCGGATCGAGAAGCCGCTGGCCGAAGCGCTCCAAGCACGCGAGCAGCAGCGCACGAAGAACCTGCACTCCATGCTCGAAGAGCGCGCCGAGGACGAGTGCCGCAAGGTCGAGGCGATCTTCGCCGAGCTGGCCAAGCAGATCGAAGACGAGCTCGGCGACCGCAAGCAGATACAGCTCGAACTCTTCACCGATCCCGAGAAGGCGCAGTGGCAGCGCGACGCCGAGAGCTTGCAGGAGGAACTGAAGCGCATCCCCGAACGCCTCCGTGCCGAGCAGGCCGAGCTGCGTCGCCGCTACCGCGACCCGAAGCCCTGGAGCTTCCCCGTCGCCGTCGCCTTCCTCGTCCCCGAGAACTGGTGACCTTCCCGACCCTTCGATGGCACGCCGCACCAAGAGACCCCCGACCGCTGGAGCCAACCACCTCGAGTGGCTGCGGCTCGTCGAAGTGTCGGGGCCGTTCCTCTCGTTGCCGGTGCTCAAGGAAGCGCTGCCGCAAGGGCTCGAAGTCGACGACCGCGATGTCCGCGCCGAGTTGAAAGCAGCTCATGCCGAGTGGACGGAGAAGGCCCACGACAGGGCCTACCACACGCAGTGGATCCGCTTCGTGCTCGGGCGCGCGCTGGAGCTGGGGCCCGAGGTCCTCGTCGACGGTCCCGGCGTGCCCGCGAACCTCCGGGTGCGAGTCGCCGTGCACCACGAGGACCTCCGGCCGGACTTCGCGGTCCTCGGCTTCGCGGAGAGTGGGGAGCGGCCGACGCGACTCGTCGTGCAGGTGTTCGACGCGGGCACCGACCTCGAACGGCCCGTGGAGGACGCACGCTGGAAGGCCTCGCCCGTGACGCGCATGGTCGAGCTGCTGCGTGGACTTCCGGACGGAGGCCCGACCCTCGGCCTCGTCACGAACGGCGAGCAGTGGGTCCTCGTCTCGGCCCCACGCAAGGGCACGACGACCTTCGTGACCTGGCACGCTTCGCTCTGGTTCGAGGAGAAGATCACTCTCCAGGCCTTCCGCACGCTCCTCGGCGCGCGGCGCGTGTTCGGCCCCGTGGACGAGACTCTCGAGCGCCTGAGCGATCGCAGCGCCGAGCACCAGCACGACGTAACGATCCAGCTCGGCTTGCAGGTGCGCGAAGCGATCGAGCTGCTCGTGCGCCGCATCGACGAACTCGACCGCCGCTCGGGTCGCACCCTGCTAGAAGGCGTCACCGAGAAGCAGGTCTACGAGGCCGCCGTCACGGTGATGATGCGCCTGGTCTTCCTCTTCTACCTGGAGGAGCAGGCCGACCTGTACTTCCCGGTCGCGAAGTCGAACTTCTACCAGCGGCACTACGCGCTCTCGCCGCTCGGCGCATCGCTCCGTGCCGAAGCCGATCGCCTCGGCCCCGACGTGCTCGAGCGTCGTACTTCGGCCTGGTGTCGACTCCTCGCGACCTTCCGCGCGATCCACGGCGGCGTCGGCCACGTCGACATGCGCCTGCCGGCCTACGGCGGTCACCTGTTCGACCCGGATCGGTTCCCGTTCCTCGAGGGCCGCAAGCCCGGCCAGGGATGGCGGACCAACGCTGCCACACCGCTCGCGATCGACGACGCGACCGTGCTGTTCGTGCTCGAAGCGCTCCAGGTCCTGCGGGTGCGCGATGGCGGAGCCAACGGGGCCGAGACGCGCCGCCTGTCGTTCCGTGAGCTGGGCGTCGAGCAGATCGGCAACGTGTACGAGAGTTTGTTCGACCACACGGCGAAGCGTGCCGACGACGCGGTCGTCAGCCTGAAGGCCTCGAAGGGCGAGGAGCCCGAGATCGAGCTCCGCGAGCTGGAGCAGCGCTACGACCCGATAGACACTTCGAAGCTAGTCTCGTTCGTGAAGGAACGAACGGGACGGACGGAGCCGTCGATCGCGAAGGACCTGGAGTACACGATCGATGAAGACCCCTCCCGCTGGCTGCTCGCGTGCGGCAACGATTCGGAGCTCTATGGTCGCGTGAAGCCCGTCGCGGGGCTCGTGCGCGAGGACAGGCGAAAGCAGCCGGTCGTCTATCCGAAAGACAGCATCTACGTCACCGCCGGCGCGGACCGGCGCAGCACGGGGACGCACTACACGCCTCCGAGCCTGACCGAGCCCGTCGTGCGCTACGCCCTCGAACCGCTCGTGTACGAGGGGCCGGCGGAGGGCAAGCCCGAGTCGGAGTGGGTGCTGAAGTCGGCTCGGGAGATCCTCGCACTGCGCGTCTGCGACCTCGCGTGTGGGTCTGGCGCGTTCCTCGTGCAGGCGTGTCGCTACCTCGCGGAACGTTTGGTCGAGGCTTGGGCGCTGCTCGAGGCGGCAAATCCTGGCCGGCTGCTTATCACACCCGAGGGCGATCTCTCCACGGGTGCGGCCGGGGAACGGATTATCCCGAAGGACGACGTCGAGCGGCAGGCGATCGCACGGCGTGTCGTTGCGGACCGTTGTCTCTACGGCGTCGACATCAATCCGATGGCCGTCGAAATGGCGAAGTTGTCGCTCTGGCTGACGACTCTCCAGCGGGAGAAGCCCTTCGGGTTCCTGGACCACAGCATCCGCCACGGCGACTCGCTCGTCGGCGTGACTGATACGTGGCAGCTCGAAAAGCTGAACCTGACGAACCGGGCTGTACCGGAGGTTCTGGCCGCGGGGCTGGTCCGATCCGCCCTCGCTAGGGCCCGAACGCTGCGCATCCAACTCGGAGCGCTACCCACGGAGACGGTGGAGGATGTCGAGCGAAAGGCTGCTCTGTTGCAAGAGGCTGAGTCTCAAGTCCGCGCGTTACGAGCGATCTCTGATTCGCTGATCGCGGCGTACCTCGATGCCGTCCAGCGACCTGCGGGTCAGAGACCTCGCAGGTTGAGAGTGAGCCTTGAGCAGGACGTAGCGTCCGACGTCAAGAAGATCCTCGATCCCACACTGGGGGACGACGCGCGACGAACGGAAGCCACGAAGTGCTCCGAGCGCGCACTCGCCGCGCTCAGAGCCGGAGCACCTCTCGGCAGCCTGCAACGGACTCCGTTGCACTGGTTGCTCGAGTTTCCGGAGGTATTCGAGGCCATCGGTGACGACCGGGGATTCGACGCTTTCGTGGGCAATCCACCCTTTCGCGGCGGGAAGCTCATCAGTGGCGACTTCGGTCAGGACTATCGCGAGTTCCTCGTTGCCGTTGTCGCACAAGGAACCAAGGGCAACGCCGACCTCGTTGGGTACATGTACCTGCGAGCCTGCTCTCTCCTGAGGTCTTCTGGCACACTCGGACTGCTGGCTACCAATTCGATCGCTCAGGGCGAAACGCGAGATGTCTCACTGGGCCGCGTCGTTTCGAACGGATTCACCATCTACCGTGCAATTAGGAGTTCGCCGTGGCCAGGAGCTGCAGCGCTTGAGGTGTCTCACACATGGATCCGCAAAGGGCCCTGGCAAGGTGCCTTCGTACTCGACGCCTGCGAGGTCTCGGGCATTACCGCTCAGCTGAGCGCGCCCGGTCGAACAGCCGGAATGCCGCTCGCCTTGGCAGAGAACCGAGTCATCGCATTCCAGGGTTCGATTCCCCTGGGTGATGGATTCGTGCTCGATGCGGCTGAAGCAGTGGAGCTGATTGCGGCATCCGATGGACACCGGGAAGTAGTGCGCCCGTACCTAAACGGAGAAGATCTGAATTCGAGAGTTGATCAATCGCCAAGCCGCTGGATCGTTGACTTCCACGACTGGCCATTAGAAAGATCAGCTCCTGGTTCGTGGGAACGGTCGTCCATTGAGGAGCGGCGCGCCTGGCTTCGCCACGGACGCGTCCCCGTGGACTACCCGGACCACGTCGCTCGCGATCATGCACCCTGCTTGAGGATCCTCGAACAGCGAGTCCTGCCGTTTCTCGGATCGATGAGCAAGTTCCGCCGGAAGGAGTGGTGGCTTCATCACAACAACCGACCTGGCCTGTACGCCGCAATTGCTGGTCGGACTCGGGCTGTCGCAACCGCCCGAGTGAGCAAGCACCTCGTCTTCGCTTGGATTCCCAGCGACATCGTTGCCAGTGAGCAGTTGATCGTGTTCGCGGTCGAAGACGACGGGTTTCTGGCGCTGCTGGAGTCGGGGCTGCACTTCGAGTGGGTGCGGAAGTACCAGTCGAACCTCGAAACGCGGGGGCGGTACACGCCGACGGACTGCTTCGAGACGTTTCCGCTCCCCGAGAGTCGGACCAGTCTCGATGGGCTCGGGAAGCGCCTCGACGAAGTTCGACGCGAGAGCTGCACGCGACGCCAGGTCGGCCTCACCGCGCTCTACAACCTGCTCCACGACCGCGCTTGCGAGGACGAGGACATTCGAACCCTTCGCTCGATCAAGGCCGACATCGACCGAGCGACCCTTCAGGCCTACGGCTGGGGCGACTTGGTCCCACGGCACGGCTTCAATCGCCTGGCCGAGGGCGAGCGATTCACGATGCAGGATGAGCTCCGAGCGGAGATCCTCGACCGCCTGCTGGCACTGAACCATTCCCGTCACGCTGCGGAAGTCGAGGAAGAAGCACGTGTCCGAACCTGATCAACAACCCATCGCTGGAGAGGTACCCGCTGCCCGGGCAGACGCCGCGGCCCAGGCCGGCACCGGCACCGTGACGATGGCTGGTGCGAGCCCACCCAGTGCCCGTTCCATTCGAGGCGACGTCGACAGGCTCGTGTGTTTGGAGCTGTCAGGTCCGGCCGGCGGCCCGGACGAAGAGGTCGACGAGTCGTCGATCAAGGACCGCTATCTCGTCGGGGTCCTGGCTCCTCGCGACGCGGAAGTCGGTCCGGACCAGGACGATGGCTTCGGGGTCAACGACCGCAGCTCCGAGGAGAGCGGCGGCGAGGACCGCGGCGACGTGCGGGCGGGCACGGTGTTCCCATCCTCGCTGGGGTTGAGCTTCGTCGTCTCGAAGCGCGTCGCCGAAATCCAGGTCTGCGCAGCCTGGGGCCGGTACGAACGCACCGACAGCGCCTCGCTGAAGAACAAGGGCGGCGATCCGAAGAGGGTCTGGAGACGCACGCCTCACGGCGGCGAGCCGTTCCGCGTCCCGCTCCGCGAGGGAGCCGTCGGTCGAGTGCAGCCCGACGGTCGCCGCTCGAGCGTCCACGTTGAGGGCATCGTGCGCTCTATCGGCGAGCAGTGGGTCGTGACCCTGTTCCTCGTGAACGAGCAGGAGGAGGTCCAGGACGAGAAGGCGGGCAGCGCCTGGCTGTTCCAGGTCGAGCTCACCGTCGAGGGCGTGGACGGCTCCTCGGTGTTCGAGCGCCGACCGTCGATCCGCGGCCGATTCGACGATGGCACGGACCTCACTCGCGAAGAACGCGAGATGGCCATGCTCTACCGTCGCTTCGGAGAGTTCGCCGTCGGACACGGAACGGCCGTCCACTCGGACGTCGATCCGGTTGACCCGTGGAGAGCGCGGAAGCTGACCACCGTTGCGATGCCGACCTACGAGGTCGAGCGGGTCGATGCTCCGACCGAGCACGACGCCGGCTTCGAGGGACTGCGCGGTCTCGAGCTCGACATGAAGGCCTTGGCGGAGATGCCGCGCGCGGACGTCGGCGCGGCTCTTCCCCTCGTTCGGGCCTACGAGCAGTGGATCGAGAAGCGCGAGAAGTCGATTGGCGACTCGGCCGCGCGCCTGGGAGGGCACGAATCGACGGCGAAGGAAGCCATCGCGGCGTGTAGATCGGCGCTGCGCCGCGTCGAGGCGGGTATCGCGCTGCTCGAGCGCGACGACCAGGCGGCGGAGGCGTTCTGCTTCGCCAACCGCGCGATGTGGCAGCAGCGCATCCACTCGAAGTTCGCGGAGGAGAAGCGTCGCGGGCTGAAGCCCGACCTCGCCGCCATCGACGCGGAGGCCGCGAACCACCTGTGGCGACCGTTCCAGCTCGCCTTCGTCCTGCTGAACCTCCCGAGCTGCACGCAGCTCGACCATCCCGAGCGCAGCCACGCGACCGATGCCGTCGCGGACCTGCTCTGGTTCCCCACGGGCGGTGGCAAGACCGAGGCATATCTGGGGCTCTCCGCGTACGTGATGGGCCTGCGGAGGCTCCAAGGACTCGTCGAGGGGCACTCGGGCGAGAAGGGCATCGCTGTGTTGATGCGGTACACGCTCCGGCTACTGACGCTCCAGCAGTTCCAGCGCGCGTCCGTCCTCGTCTGCGCGTGCGAGGTGATCCGCCGTGAGGCGCTCGCGAAGGGTGACAATCGTTGGGGCGAGGAGCCCTTCCGCATCGGCATCTGGGTCGGCTCGCGCACGACGCCGAACTGGACCGAGGAGGCGCACGAGTACATCCAGGAGGTGAGGGGCGGTGGCGGCGGCCGGCACAACCGAACCGGTGCCAGCGGTTCTCCTGCGCAGCTCACGACTTGCCCGTGGTGTGGCCACGCGATCGACGAGGGTCGCGACATCGATGTCGAGACCGTGGCACAGGGACGTTGCCGCACGATCACCTACTGCGGCGACACATACGGGCAATGCCTGTTCAGCAAGGCTAAGTCGAAAGATGAGGGGCTGCCCGTCGTCGTGGTCGACGAGGAGATCTACCGGCGACCGCCCTCGCTCCTGATCGCCACCGTCGACAAGTTCGCACAGATGCCTTGGAACGGCGCGACGCAGAACCTGTTCGGTCGCGTCTCCCGGCTCTGCCCGCGCCACGGGTTCCGAGCACATGACCTCGACGATTCGGACTCCCACCCGGCCAAGGGGTCCCTGCCGGCGACCAAGACCATCGATCACCCTCCTCTCCGTCCGCCCGACCTCATCATTCAGGACGAACTCCACCTGATCTCAGGTCCACTCGGGAGCCTCGTCGGGCTCTACGAAACCGCCATCGACGCGATGTGCACGTGGACGGTGAAGGGCAAGCCCGTACGTCCGAAGGTCGTGGTCTCCACCGCGACGATCCGCAACGCAGCGCATCAGGTTCGGTCGCTCTTCCTCCGCAAGGTCGCGGTGTTCCCTCCGCCCGGCACCGACATTGAGGACAACTTCTTCTCGGTCCGTCGCAAGTCGACGGACGCGACGCCAGGCCGGCTCTACGTCGGCGTGTGCGCGCCGGGTCGGAGGCTGAAGAGTGTCCTCATCCGCACGTACACGGCCTACCTCGCCGCGACTTGGCTGCTCTACGAGAAGCAGTACGGCAAGCACACTGACCCCTGGTGCACGCTCGTCGGGTACTTCAACTCGCTGCGCGAGCTCGGCGGCATGCGCCGGCTCGTGGACGACGACGTCGCGAACCGGTTGCTCCGCATGCAGGACCGCGGCTTGGCACGCCGGCCGCGTCCGTTCGTCGAGGAGTTGACCTCGCGGCGGAACTCGACCGAGATCCCGGGGCTCCTCGACTTGATGGAGGCCGTCTTCGATCCGGTCCTTGACAAGGCGCGCGATGCCGACCGCAAGGCGGGCAAGAGGCCGAGCTCGCCGAGACCGCTCGACGTGCTGCTCTCGACCAACATGATCTCCGTCGGCGTCGACGTCGGCCGACTCGGACTCATGGTCGTCGCCGGCCAACCGAAGAGCACGGCCGAGTACATCCAGGCGACGAGCCGCGTCGGCCGCCGACACCCGGGCATCGTCTGCTCCGTCTACAACTGGGCTCGGCCGCGTGACCTGTCGCACTACGAGCGCTTCGAGCACTACCACGCGACCTTCTACGAGCAGGTCGAGCCGTTGTCCGTCACGCCGTTCTCGGCGCGGGCGTTGGACCGCGGGATCACCGCCTTGCTCGTGTCGCTGGCGCGGCTCCGCTCCGCTCCGCTCGGCCCGAACCCGGGAGCGTCGCAGCTCCAGGTGACCGACGGCTCCGCCCAGCGAGCCATCGAGGAGGTCCGAACGCGTGTCGCGAGCGTCTCCGGGAGCCAGTCGCTCGGCGACGAGGTGGCCGATCGCCTCCGTCGGGTCCTGGACGAGTGGGCGAACATGGCGCGCCGCAAGCCCGCGCTCACGTACAAGAAGACGAAGGGTGACGCACCCTGGCTCCTGCAGAAGCCCGAAGAGCAGGACTGGGAGACGTTCACCTGCCTGAACTCGCTCCGTGACGTCGAGCCTTCGCCCGGGCTCGTGCTCCAGGAAGACGCGACGAAAGGGGGAAGCTGACCATGGCACAGTTCGCTCCCTTCCGCGTCGGCCAGGCGAGGCGCAGCCAGATCCTGCACACCTACGGCGTCGGGTCGATCGTCGACTTACCCCGGATGTCCGTCATGCCGACGGGGCTCCAGCAGTGGCCGCCGCCATCACCGTTGAACGAGATCACCGAGGACCGACTGCTCTCGCTCGTCCAGGGACATCTCGGCGCACAGGTCCAGCGACTCGTCGCGCCGATCTACCGCGACGGTAGCGACCCGTTCAGCGAGGACGCACGGACCGGCGTTCCGGTCGTCACGTTTCCCCGGTGGGTGCGGTGTCCGCGTTGCCAGACGCTGGCACCGCTCGACCTCGGGATCTTCAAGCTGAAGGAGGACCTCTTCCGGCCCGACCGCACGTGCTACGTGCATGCGAACTGCGCGGTGGGCAAGCCGCCTCAGGTCGTGCCGGCGAGGTTCGTGATGGCGTGCCGGAACGGGCACCTCGACGACTTCCCCTGGGACGACTTCATCGAGCACAAGACGCCGGGGTGTCGAGGCCCGCTCGAGTTCCAGGAGAGCGGACTGTCCTCCGAGGTCGCCGACCTCCGCGTGTTCTGCAAGGGATGCAACGCCGGCAAGCCGATGGCATTGGCCTTCGGGGAGAACGCGCTGAAGCACTTACCCCAACGGTGCACGGGCAAGCACCCGCACCTCGGCCGAGACTTCGAGGACAAGGGCTGCGACGAAGACCCGCGCGTCATGCTCATCGGCGCGTCGAACCTCTGGTTCTCGATCCAGCTCTCGGCGCTCTCGCTCCCGACGGACAAGGGGAAGCTGCGCCAGAAGGTCGACGAGAAGTGGACCGGCCTGAAGGAGGTCACGCACCCCGACCAGTTGAAGCCGTTGCTCGTCTTCCTCCCCGATCTGGGCGCATGGACCAAGGAGGAGATCTGGGCAGCGATCGAGGAGAAGCGCCGCTCGAGCGCTGCTGGCGCGGCGACCCGATCCGTGGCGGAACTCCGTCGGGAGGAATGGGGTGTGCTCGCGAATCCGGGCGCTGCTCCCAAGTCGGACGACTTCCGCATCCGCTCCTCGAAGGTGCCGAAGGGCTTCGAAAAGTTCATCGCGGACGTCGTGCTCGTGGAACGGTTGCGAGTCGTACGCGCGTGCATCGGGTTCACGCGGGTCGATTCGCCTGGCGACTTCGGGGACCCTGGCCAGATCCCGCAGTTGCAGCGCGCACCGCTTTCACGTTCGGCTCCTACTTGGGTGCCGGCCACCGAGGTGCGAGGCGAAGGCGTGTTCCTGCGCCTTCGGGAGGACACGCTCTCGGCCTGGCTCGCCGGGGACGAAGCCAAGAAGCTCGACGCCGAGTTCCGACGGGCACACGTCGCCTTTCGCCGCGCACGAAACATCCCGAACCCCGAGGACCAGTATCCGGGGTTGCGCTACGTCGTGCTGCACTCGCTCTCGCACACGCTCCTGCGACAGTTCGCGATCGAGTGCGGGTACTCCTCCGCCAGCATCGAGGAGCGGATCTACTCCGCCGAGCCGGAAGCGGAGGGCGGCCCCATGGCAGGGATCCTCCTCTTCACCGCCGCAGCGGACAGCGAAGGAACGCTGGGCGGCCTCGTCGCCCTCGGCGAGCCGGACCCGCTGCGTCGACACCTGACTGTCGGGCTCCAGCGGCTTGAGCTCTGCTCCTCCGATCCGCTCTGCGCCGAGCATCGGCCGGACACCAAGCGCGGAGTGCTCCATGGGACGGCTTGCCACTCCTGCCTCTTCGTCTCGGAGACCTCGTGCGAGCGCGGCAACAAGTACCTCGACAGAGCCGTACTCGCGGCGACCGTTCGCCGCCCGATCACTCCCTGGATGAACGACGTGCCCACACCGCATGGATCCGCGCACTGAGCTCCTGGCGAAGCGCATCGCCGACTTGGTCTCGGACCTGCCGACGTCCGTGGCCGAGGAGCTCGTGTCGCACCTCGAGTCGCTCCGGGACGTGACCGGCAGCCGTCTCGCCAGCGACCCCGCACCACCCGGCTTCCCGTTCGAGTGCCGAGATCAGCTCGACGGGGTCTCGTCGGCATGGCGCTCGAGTGGGAACGAGTTCAGCGCCAAGGCCCTCGGCCTCGCGGTCCTCGCAGCCGCACAGGCCGTCGAAGCCGAGCGCTCGAGCGAGCGGGTGGAACTCGTGTGGTCCGGCCCGACCAAGCCTGGGACGTCTCTGCGCCGGACCGAGCAAGCCCTGACCGAGCTGGTGCAGGGTGCTCGACAGGAGATCTGGATCGTCTCCTACGTCGCATACTCCGTGGTCGGCATCCGTGACGCCCTCGTCGCGGCCCTGAAGCGGGGAGTCCGTGTGAACCTGCTCCTGGAGTCACGGGAGTCCGGAGGTGGGCGGATCAGCCACGACGGCATCGCGTCGTTGCGGAGCGTCGTCGAGCTCGGGGCTACCGTCTATGAGTGGCCGCTCGAACAGAGGCCGAGAAACCGGCAGGGCGACCCTGGGGCGTTGCACGCGAAGTTCGCTGTGGCCGATGCTGCCATCCTGCTCCTGACGAGTGCCAACCTCACTGAGTCCGCCTTCGAGTTCAACATCGAGCTCGGGGCCCTGTTGCGCGGAGGCCCAAGCCCCCGCCGAATGACGGACAAGCTCCACTGGCTGCTCGCTACTGGCCAGCTCGTCGAGAGAGACAAACAAGATGGCCCCTGACTCCAGCAAGCCGGAACCCAAGAGCTTCACGTTCGAACTCTCCCTGAGTGTCTTGAATCACTTGGGACGGAACCTCTACAGGAGTTTCATCACCGTTCTCGGAGAGGCCGTCTCCAATGCCTGGGATGCCGAGGCGAAGAATGTGTGGATCGAGATCGACAAAGACGGCGGGAGCTTCGTCATCAAGGACGATGGCGATGGCATGACAGCCGTCGACTTCCAGGAGAAGTTCCTCAAGATCGGCTATTCCAAGCGCAAGGGAAGCGGGGAACGTTCCAAGGGAGGGCGGCCGTTCATCGGCCGAAAAGGCATCGGCAAGTTGGCGCTCTTGTCCTGTGCCGATTCGATCGCCGTCATGTCTTGCGTGAAGGGCGGCTCTTGGGTGGGCGGAGTGATCGAGAATGCCGGACTGGACAAAGCCATTCTCGAGGACTTGAAGCCAAGCGAGTACAGGCTCTTGCCCTTGCCGGCAGATCTGCTCGGCAAGTACTCCACTGGCCACGAGCAGGGCACGATCATCCGCTTCAGCGGCGTGAAGGGAGGTATCCGCCACACGGCGGAACACCTCAAGAAGATCGTTGCGCTCTACTTCCGATTCTCCCTGCTCGACGAGCACTTCAACATCTTCATCGACGGCGAGAAGGTGACCCATTCAGACCTGAAGAGCCTCGCCGAGTCGACGGAGTTCCTGTGGACGCTGGGTGAGCGCAAGGACCCGTACGTCGACGATGGGCTGAGTGCTGTGAAGGAGCGGAGGGCGCTGAGTGGAATGGCGGGGACGACCGGATTCATCGCTTCGGTGATCAAACCACGAGACCTCAGCATCGTCGGAACTGGGGAGCGAGTTGGCGTCGACCTTTTCGTCAACGGGCGACTGCGCGAGCGAGACGTGCTGCGCCACATCCCGACCGCCAGAGTTGCCGAGAGCTATCTCTACGGCCAGCTCCACGTCGATGGAATGGACTCGCACGATACGGACAGGTTCACGAGCAGCCGCGAAGGGGTCGTGGCCGGAGACCCGCAGTTCCAGCAGTTCTTGAAAGACCTCAGAGCTGCTGTCGAACAGGTGATCAAGGACTGGGATGCTTGGCGTCGGCGCCATCGCGAAGACGGTGATCCGGAAGACAAGTCGATCTCACCGAAGGAGCGCAAGTCGCTCGAGCTCTTCAACGTCGTTGTGAAGGACTACGCTCCGCCGCCACAGGCGGAGAACAAGGAGGTGGTCGACCGGTGGATTGGCGAGCTGCTGGAGGACGCCAAGTACAACTTCATCTCGTATGCCGATTGCTTCGTGTCGGAGAACCTCGTCAGGAACCTGATCGTCGAGCACAAGGTCGCGCTCTCGAAGGAGGCGCAACGAGACATCGCTCACTATCGTAAGAAAGAAGACGATGGCAAGAAGAAGGGCAACATCAGCATCGAACTGCGAAGGACCAAGAGCGATCTGAGCTACCTCGACATGGACGGGCTGGCCTACCTAGTCGAGAAGAGCCCGGGCGCGCCGGGACCGGTGTCGCAGGATGCAGACGAGTACAAGCCGATGCAGGACGCGGTCATGCACACCGCGCTTCTGTCTGAACCGGCGAAGAAGAGGCTCAGTGCAGTGTTCGACAACATCAGTGCACGGGTGAGGAAGCTGCTGTACGACGGGCCGACAGGAGGAGGGCGTGCCTCGAAGTAGCGTGTCGAAGAGCATGGAGCCCCAGGTCTCCCAGGTTCGACAGAAGACCGGCGCGAAGGCTCTGAAACCGAAGTTGGGACGAGTTCGGCCAGAGCCTCTGGACGGAATCGTGCGTCATCGCATGCGAGTGATGAAGCGACGTGATACTCCGGCCGAGACCGAGCTTCGTCGTTGCCTACACCGGCAGGGACTCCGATACACGATCGACGCGCGTGCGCTTCCATCGTCGAGGCGGCGGGCCGACCTCGTGTTTCGGCGTGCACGAGTGGCCGTGTTCGTCGACGGCTGCTTCTGGCATTCCTGCCCGCTCCACGGGTCGATGCCGAGGCACAATGCGTCCTGGTGGAAGGCGAAGCTGGCCGGGAACGTCCGTCGAGACCGCGACACGGACCGTGAGCTCCGTTCGGCAGGTTGGGTGGTGGTTCGCGTGTGGGCGCACGAGGATCCTGCTCGTGCTTCCGACAAAGTCCGAAGGGCCCTCGCCGCTCGAGAAGGCGGCAGGGCACGGCCTCCTGTCCCACGGAGCCCGCGAGTTGCAGATGAGGGCTCGAGATCCGGCGCCACCTGTGCTGTAATCCGACCGAGGGGCCCGGCCAAGCGGACGCCCCTCGCTCGATGAGGTCAGCTGCGACCACTAAAAGGCATCAGACCCAGGCACTCCCGTCAGCGGCGCCGACCACCGCACCGCTGCCGGCGAGGGCGCGGGTAGCTTCGCTCTTCACTGGAATCGGGGGCATCGAGCTCGGCCTCCACCGTGCCGGCTTCGAGCCGGACGGACTCCGACTCGCCTGCGAGATCGACCCCGGTGCCCGAGCCATCCTGGCCACTCGGTTCGGGGCTCGTCCGAGACTTCATCAGGACGTTCAAGAGCTGATCGCCTTGGATGGCGCTGACCTCGTCACTGCTGGGTTTCCGTGCCAGGACTTGAGCCAAGCCGGCCTCACGGAGGGGATCGGAGGCCCCAAGAGCGGGCTCGTGAACGAGGTGTTCCGCCTCCTGGCCGCATCGAAGCGCAAGGGCAAGGCTCCCCGCTGGGTGCTGTTCGAAAACGTCCCGTTCATGCTCCGACTCCAATCGGGCCGCGCGATGCGTCGCGTCGTGGCAGGCTTCGAGGAGCTGGGGTACCGGTGGTGGGCCTACCGCGTGCTCGACGCCATCCACTTCGGGTTGCCCCAACGTCGTCGGCGCGTCTTCTTCCTGGCCTCGCGGTCCCCCGACGACGACCCCCGTTCCGTCTTGTTCGACCCGCCGGCACCGATCGGGAAGCCCAGGGTGCTGGAGCACGTCGATCCCGAGCGAGCCAAGTGCTTCGGCTTCTACTGGACCGAGGGCAACCGTGGTCTGGGTTGGGCAACCGAAGCTCTACCTACGCTGAAGGGGGGCTCCGGCCTCGGCATCCCTTCTCCCCCGGCGATCTGGTTCCGCGACACCGACGAGTTCGTGACGCCCGGCATCGAGCTCGCCGAGCGGGTGCAGGGGTTCCCGCCGGGTTGGACCTCGGTCGAGTCGGTGGACTTCAAGGAGAACGCGCGCTGGCTCTACGTCGGCAACGCGGTTCCTGTCGCCGTCGCGGAATGGGTCGGCAAACGACTACTCGCTCCGGTCACCGTCGCCGACGGCGGAATCCAGTTCGACACCGCGGAGCATGGCTCCTGGCCCAACGCCGCCTACGGCCGCGACGGTGAAGCCTTCGAGGCGCGGGAACAGCTCGAGGGTCCCCCCGAGTCCCGCCGCCAGTTGCTGTCGAAGCTGCCGATCCTCACTCGAGAGAAGCGCGCGCGTCACGTCCGACCGCTGTCCATCCGTGCAGCTCAGGGCGTCTATACGAGGCTGCTCCGAGCCCAAGAGGAAGGGCGCCTCCGACCTCGCGAGGACTTCATGGCCGCACTGCGCAAGTACGTCGAGACGCATCCCGAGCGACGGCTCCTTCCGAAGTCGGCACGATCGAGCGCGTCGCGTCGCTGACCGTCTTCGCCAAGCGTCGGCGTGCTGCGTCGGGAGGCCGAACGACGGTGAGGAAGTTGTAGCCAACACACCCGTCCTCGAAGTCGGTGAACGACGGCGCTCTCGGCATCGAGTAAAAGTCCAGCGATCCGTGGTCGAGCGCCGTTCCTGGGAGCACAGTCTCCACGTTCGGGTAGATGCCGGCGATCGGCACCCTGCGGCTCTGTAGCTCGTGCACGAGGGAGAGCGTTTCGGCGATCGTGTTCTCGGTCTCCAGCAAGCGACCGTCGTCGGCCATGGCTCCGAACATGAGCGAGAGGCCAGCGCGCATGTCGTGGCGGGCGAACCAGCCGAGGCGCTCAAGGATGAGCGCGCGGGTCAGGCCGGTCTTGCCGATTGCGCGCAGGATGTCGTCGGAGCCGCTCTCGATGCCGGTGTAGAGGTAGGTGCAGCCGTTCTCGGCGAGTTCGGCGACGAGGCGCTCGGAGAGAGTCGGCAAGTAGACCTGGCAACCCCACTCGATGCCGAGTCCACGGAGCCTCGGGAGGAGCTCCTGCCGGACTCGGCGCGTCGCGGGGAAGATGCTGTCCTGGAAGTAGAGCGGCTCGCCGGGATGGCGGGCGCTCAGATCGACGATCCACTCGAAGTCGGAGCAGACCTGGGCCTTCACGCCGGGGCCGCCCTCCGAGCAGAAGGTGCACTGGCCGTAGGAGCACCCGCGGCTGATCGTGAGGGGTACCGCTGTGCCACCGGGGAACACGTCGAACCGGACCGGGCGCGCGACCTGGCAGCGCGTGTGGAACGACTCGACCTCGGTCGGACCAAAGTCGAAGGGGCGGCCGAACGGCTGGCACCAGCTCCGCGATGTCACGGTGCCGCGACCGCGCATGGAGGGTTGGGCGTGTCCGAAGAGCTCGAGGGCTCTGGCCGCCGAGCTCGCGGCGTCCGGGAGCTCGAGGAACCGCCGCACCAGCTCGAGGAGCACGAACTCACCGTCGCCGGCGATGGAGACGTCGACCTCGGGAACCGCTTCGGCGACCTTCAGGCGGCAGGCGTCCTCGTGCGGGCCGCCGACCACGACGAGCGGGCTCGAGCCGCACAAAGAGCGCACGAGGCGAGCGATGCGGACGGTCTCTTCGATGGCCGCGGTCGAGGTCGAGATGCAGACGACGCGGACGGAGCCGGAGCGCAGCATGAGCTCGAGGGACTCGTAGAAGCCCTCGCTCGAGCTGCCGGGGTCCATCAGGCCGAAGGAAATCCCGCGCTCGGTCAGGTGCTCGACAAGGCGCGCGCTCGCGGAGAGCAGCGAGCTCGGAAGGCCATCGAACCTCGGGCGGGCGGGGTACGGCGCGTGGATCAGCAGGACGGCGGTCCCGGGCTCGGCCGGCGGGACGACCACGGGGGAGGGCCGGACGGCGTGGGTGCTCATTGTAGGCGATAGCCTACAGGCGGGTGGGCGCGGCGGGGAGGTGGCTTGTAGGCAATAGCCTGTAGTGCGATAGCCTACAGCGCGGCACGCTGGCGACGTGGCCAGCTCCAAGCGACACCAGGCCTTCCAGACCGCCTTCGGCAAGGCCCTGCGCCGCCGGCGGGAGCGGCTCGAGGTGTCCCAGGAGGCGCTCGCCTTCACGTCCGAGATCCACCGGACCTACATCAGCGAGCTCGAGCGGGGGCTGAAGAACCCATCCCTGACGACGATCGACCGGCTCGCCGCGGCGCTCAAGACGAAGGCCAGCACGCTCATCGCCGACGCCGAGGCGGAGCTCGGCTGACGAGGTTCACTCGTCGTCTGGCCTCGGAAGCCGCGGCAACCCCGCGAACAGGGCCTCGTCGACGACGGTGGCGCGCCGCCAGAGCTGGCGGTGGACCTCGGTGAAGGCCTCGGCGATCTCCGCGTCCTCGATGGCCAGGAGGTGTCGGAGCAGGTAGCGGCCGGCGTAGCCCTCGCCGTCCACGGCGGCGTCACCGGGGACCGAGAGGATGGACCAACGCTCGTCCACCACGACGAAGCTGAGCCGCATGACGTCGGCACGGTCGGGCAGGATCACGCGCTGTTGCAGGCGCTCGTGCCGGCCGAAGCGGTGGACCCAGTCGTAGGCCCCCGGGGCATGGTCCGGGCGGATGAAGATGATCCTGCGGAGCTCGACGCCGCGGTCGAGGAGCGTGCGGTAGAGGCCGAGCAGCTCGTCACTCGGGGAGTCGTCGTCGGTGTGCAGCAGCAGGAGGCTGCGCGTCGCACGCCGGAAGAACCGCGCGTAGCCGGCGCCGCGAAGGGCGCCGTCTCGAAGGAAGGTGAACCTGGAGCGGCGAGCGTAGACCAGGAGCCCCGCGAGGTAGACGAAAGCGAGGTACCCGAGCGTGAACCAGGCCAGCGGCCGCTTCTCGACGCCGAAGAAGGCGAGGGCGCTCGTGGAGAGCGCGA
This sequence comes from Planctomycetota bacterium, assembly GCA_016714045.1. Classification (GTDB taxonomy): domain Bacteria; phylum Planctomycetota; class UBA1135; order UBA1135; genus JADJNY01. The sequence continues at coordinate 883,431 of JADJNY010000015.1, forward strand.
AGATGCCGAGTGTGACCTCGATCTCCGGGAGGCTGAAGGGGAACCACCGTCGACATGGGCTTGGAGTCATCGTCCGCCCCTCGAGGCTCGGGTCTCGCCCTGCGCGCGGCCGTCCATCCCGTGTTCGGCCTGGGTGGCCGGCCCGCCGAGCGCAGATGGCTCCCGGCCATGGCGTGCCGCCCTCGAGGCGAACGAGACAACGACGAAGAGCACGGCGACCACGACCACCCAGAGGACCCACTCCTCGACCCGCGGGCCCGCAAGTGCTCGCCGCTGCCGGCGCATCTCCTCGAAGACGAGGCCCTTGTCCCGCATGGTCACCCCGTCCGCTGGACGCGCAGGTCGTCCAGCTCCTCTTGCGTCGCGCCGGCGGCGAGGAGCAGTTGCAGGTCGTGGAGCAGCACCGTCGCGTGGGCGTGGAACCAAGGGGGGATGCGGCCGAGCGTCTTGTAGGCGTCGGCTCTCAGCGACTCCGCCCGCTCGTGGCAGTCGTCGCAGAGGCAGTACAGCGCCTCGTCCGGGTACTCCCACGGCATCAGGCCGCGCTCGTACCAGCCGTGGTGAACCTGGAGGTTCACCTCGCCGGTGCCGCAGCCTTCGCACTTCCATTCGGCGCGCTCGAGCACCCGGAGGCTCACGCGCTGCCAGCGCGGATCCCTGAGGCGCTCCATGTAGTCCTTCTGTCCCTTCGTCCTCCTCGTCATGCGCCTCCTACACAGCATTCAGGTTGATCTCGATCGGCCTCGGCGAAGGGGTCCACGTCGAGGAACGTCGGGACCACCTTCCTCCGGGCCGGCAACGATGAGAGCGGGACGGGTGCGAGCGCCTGGGTCTTGCGCTTCGCGTTCACGGCGCGCGCGATCTCGCCGTACTGCTTCTTGACGCCGCGGTAGGGCTCGAACGGGAGGTTCGCGTACTCCCAGCGCAGGTTCTCGACGTTGCGCTTGCAGGCGATGTCGAGGAAGTAGGCCTTGAGGCCGAGGAACTCGTCCTTCTGGATGCGGACGGACACGTGGTCGCGGCCGGTGTTCGACGAGCGGCGCAGGCCGATCTGGTATCCGGAGTAGCGCAGCGGCTCCTCGCGCAGGTCCTTGATGCGCGAGCCGCGCTTGAGGCGCAGCTCGCGAGGCCACTGCTCGCGCTCGAACCACAGGTTCTGGCCGGGCGTCGCCAGCATCACGAAGAAGCGGCGGTGGCGGACGTACTGGACGCTCGCGATGCCGCGGCTCTTGCGGCGGTAGCGCTGGAACTTGCTGAGCGAGAGCCCGTAGGCCTCGAGCAGCTTCCGGTCGGTGTCCTCCGGGGTCCGGCCGGTCGGGATGTGGCCGGTCACGTAGAAGACGTAGCCGCGGTTCGCGACCTCACACGCGACGCGCTGGACGAACGCGCGGATGGACTTCACCTCGTACTGGTATGTCATTCAGCCTTCTCATTCCCACCCCCGTCTCGAATGGGAGGTGTTTGGTCGTGGGCACACCTCTCCGAAGCCCGGCCTTCGAAATCGAATCCTTCTCACCGAGGAGCGAGTCTCCGAGATCATCCCGCCGCACGTTCCACCTACCTGGTAGCGCGCGCGGCGGGGGACCGATCTCGTGCCCTTCGTCCGCGTCCATGTGCGGGCGAAGGACTTCCGTTCCTCGGAACCGAACCGTTCCAAGCTCGACGCATCCGCGCGGAGCGCGACTGCGTTGCTCCCATCATGGTGGTTGCACCATCTATGGAAGTCGCTCGGTACGAACCCAAGTTTCGCCGCGATGGAGCGCGAGATACACCTCGAGCCACCATCGCCAGTCCGGTGTCAGGGAAGGATCTCGTTTCACCGAGACTCCTCCGCTCACAGCGAACAACAGCCGGGACGGGGCCAGGACTCTTTTTGGTCCTCACCCCGTCCCGACGGCCGAGTCAGTGCTGCATCTGGCTGGTCGCTTCTTTCCTCCTGGCATCGACCACGGGAACCACCCCACGGTCGCCAACGTGTCCTCCACTGCCTTGCAGAGGTTCACTCCTCGGGTTTGCGTCGCCGCTCCCGAAGACCACGCGCGGACATGGACCGCGTCGTACTCGAAGCTCGCTCCCAGTCTCGGACGTTTCGGACCGAGGTCCTACTTCCACGAGGCCGACTATTGCCCCGCACCGGGTGACCATACCCGGAGGTCCGAGACCTTCCCCGTTTAGCGTGTCGTGTCGCAACAAGGGTCACGCCCCTGGCAGACCGTTTCCCAGTCTGCGCTCGATGTGCCGAGAGGTCCCGCTTCCACGCGTTCACCTCGCCCTCCACCGCCTTGCGGGCCGGTGGGTTTCCCCAGGTAGGAGCAACAGGCTCCTGGATTCGGCGAACGGAGTCCGGGCCACAAGCGGTCCGGACCGAGACGCTCCTCTGCGAGGAGACGCTCCACATCAAGATTCTCGGGGGAAAGCTCTCGTCCCCCTTGCTGCTCACCACCAATCGGACACTGGCGCATCCGACTCTCACAGTTGAGCTCTTCACGTCCGCGGTTGCCGCCTCTTCGCCTTCCCAGGCGACGAGCGACTTCCGCGGTACCCGACCAGAGTCTTCCGGCCGGTTCCTCCTGTCGCCAGGAGGAAGCTCCCTGCGGTGGACGAGGTTGCGATGCCGTTCGTGGACTCCGGATCGGACTCCACGCGCCAAGGCACCTACCCCCTCGTGCGGATTCTCACCGCTTCACGAACACGCGACCCGCGCTCTCCGACCTGGAGAGGAGCGGGCTTGTCACGGTCGCCCCGCCACGGCGGGGTCTTCGACCCATGGACTCGAACTTCGGGATTGCTCGTTCTGCATTGCAGGGCGAAACCGCGCGAAAAACCTCCTTTCAGGTTCGCGGGAAAACACCACACCCTACACGTGACTTCGAACGCATTGCTCCGAAGAGCCGTCCTCGCACTGGACGAGCCCGGTATTGACCCAGGCATCCAGCGCTACCAGCCAAGGTTCCAGTGATCGAGGTGGTCGACCTCGATTGCCGCAGCAGGGTTCCTGGTTAGGGAGCTGCCACGTCGGAGACCTTCAGCACTGAACTTCGCTCAACGTTCTGGCCGTACGCGGTCACAGTTCTGCCCGCGCTGCACCATGGAACACAGCGACATCCCCTTGCGGGGTACCCGAGCAATAGCACGGATCGGCAACCCTAGTCACGTTGGGAGACGCGCACGGCCGCGTGTGACTAGCGTCAGGAACTCCTGTACCCTCGATCGCGAGTAGAAGGACCACAGGTTCGTCTCCTTCCAGCCCGGCTGAAGCTCAACCGATCGCGGCCTGCGCCGCTCCGCTGAGCTTCAGCATGGTGCTGACGCAATCGGAAGGAGACTCATGGGTTGCAAGGACAAGGGCACCCTGATTCGTCGGGTCGTGTCTCGGTTCGAGGAAGTGGTCTGCGAGTCGAGCGAGCTCTGCGATCTGTACGGTTCGCAAGCCCGCATGGCTAGCGCCGTCGCGAGCTTGCTCAGGCCGCACCTCGAGCACGAGACCCAGGAGCGGTTCGTCGCCCTCCTGTTGAACGGCAAGCATCGAGTGATGGGCTTTGCCGAGGTCTCGCGAGGAACGCTCACCGCGTCCCTCGTGCATCCCCGGGAGGTGTTCGCTCCGGCGCTGCGCGAGCACGCCGCCGCGATCATCGTCGCCCACAACCACCCGAGTGGCGACCCCGAACCCTCGCTCGAGGACATCGAGGTCACGCGACGACTGCACGAGGCCGGCAGGATCCTGGGGGTGCCGTTGCTCGACCACATCATCGTGGGCGAGGGCGGATCCTTCACGAGCCTGCGCGAGCGTGTCGGACTGTAGATGCCAGACCTGGTCGGACGAGGCTCGAACACCGAGTCCTCGTCCGATCGGGACGCTCTTTCGTCGAAGGTTTCGTGGTCCCTCTTCTCAATCCCCGAATCACCGTCGTCCTGTGCGAGCCCTGAGCTCGTCGACCTTCGCCTGGGGCGATGCGCAGGCAGTCACGGCGGTACGAGCGCGTGCGAGGGCGTCCGCGATCGGTTCCTGGACGGGAGTTCCACTGGCCACGCGGGAACGCGCGTCGAGGAGCCGGAGCTCCTCGCCATGATCCGTCGAGAGCTTCGCCTGTGCGAGGCGGATGCACTCCTCGTACAGCCCGTAGAGCTCCGCCATCTGCTTCAGCCCCTCGACCTTGTCCAGGGCCTGTACCAGGCGGAACAGCTCGAACTTCGCTGTGTACATCGCGGCCAACGCGCGCGTCTTCGCCTGGGCAAGCTCGAGCGCGCCGAGCGTGGCGGGGTCGCTGGACCGAGCACGCAAGAGCTCCAGCATCCGTCCGGCGTCCTCGGCCTCGCGTGCGTGGGCTATGCGCTCGCGGTCCACCTCCTGCATCCGGTTCACCGACGACGTGCGGTCGCGCTCCATGTGATGGAGCTCGTGGGCGAGCAGCGATGCCAACGCGGGCACGTCGGCCGGCCTCGGCCGGTTCAGGTAGACGTTGCCCGACCGCACGCTGAAGACGCCCTCGATGTCCTCGGGTAAGGGCCCATCGTCTGCCGGCATCCGATCGGAGGGCACGTAGGGCGCGACGCGCATGAGGGACCGACGCGGATCGTCGGGCGCGAGCGAGGACTCGACCAGGTACAGCGCCGCGTTCAGCGTGCGGACCTCTTCCGGCGTCCAATCGGAATCTGCCGCCGTGACGATCTCGGGCCAGTCGGCGGGGACCTCGAGCCCGGTCCTCTGGACATGCGTCGGCTCGACGCTTCCTCCGCATCCGGCGAGCACGACGGCGAAGGGCACGGCAGCCAGGAGTGTCCGGAGCAGGGTCACGGGGATCACGCCTCTGAAGTGTACGAGGCCTTGCGTGAGCTGCTCACGGACCGGCCACCTGCTCAGGCCTGTCGCGAACGTCGATGTCCGGCTTCCCGTCTTCCTCCTCTCGTCCGCTCTTCAGCGCCCCGGCGGGTGAGCGCTGAAGAGCGCGCTCGCTACGGAGGACGACATGCAAGACGACATCGACGAGACCGAAGGGCCCGAACCAGCGCCATGTTCCACGGCGGCTGAGACAGGCCATAACCATCCACAGCCTCGCTGCGCGATCGGGCAATCGATCGACGGCGAGGGCGCGTCATGCGAGCCGGCAACGGGGTCGGTTCACCCGAAGGTTCCCAAGCAGAAGGGACGCATGACGATGGCAAGGGAAGATCTCTACCAGACGGTCACCGACACGATCGTGGCCGAGCTGGAGCGAGGCGTCGCGCCGTGGGTTCAGCCCTGGCGGACGCTCGATGCACGCTTCGGGGGTGGGCCGTTCAACGGCCACACCTCTCGAGGCTACCGTGGAGTCAACGTACTCCTCCTCCTCATCACCGCGATGAAGAGGGGGTACCAGGATCCGCGCTGGTTCACGTACCGCCAAGCGCAGACGCTCGGCGCACAGGTCCGGCGCGGAGAGAAGAGCACGCAAGTGATCTTCTGGAAGCAGCTGAAGGTCCGGGAGAAGGCGAGCGAGACGGCCGAGGACGACAGGAAGAGCATCCCGCTCCTTCGGTCCTACGCTGTCTTCAACGCCGAGCAGTGCGAGGGCATCCCCGCGCTGGCGAAGGTCGAGGAGAAGGCTCCGGAACTCCGGCACGCCGAAGAGGAAGCGCTCTTCGTCCGGCACCGAGTCGATGTCCGGCATGGAGGCAGCCAGGCGTTCTTCGCGCCAGCGCTCGACTTCATCCAGATGCCGACGGTGCAGGCCTTCGAGAGCGAGGAGCACTACTGGGGCACCAAGCTCCACGAGCTCACGCACTGGACCGGCCACAAGTCACGGCTCGATCGCGAGCTCGGCAAGCGGTTCGGCACGGAAGCCTACGCCGCCGAGGAACTCGTGGCCGAGATGGGCTCCGCGTTCCTGTGTGCGCACCTCGGCATCCAAGGGCGCCTTCGCCACCCCGAGTACATCGGGCACTGGCTGAAGGTCCTGAAGGATGACAAGCGCGCCGTGTTCAAGGCATCGTCACTCGCTCAGGCCGCGGCCGACTTCGTGCTGGACCGCCAGGTCGAGACCCCCGAGTCATCGGAAGCGGATCCGAGCGCCGAAGTGCGACCTTGATCGTTCGAGGGCACGCAGGTTCGAACCCAAAGGTTCCTCCCCGTTGCCCTCACCTTCGCCAGGCCGCGGTCCGTATCGCGTTCCCTCGGCGAGTGGGGCACGATCGAACTGCTCGAACGAGTCCACCAGCGTCCTTCTCGAGGGAGATCCCATGGCACGAGCGCGACGGCGACCGATGCACTACCTGGCCACCATGCTCCATGACGGCACCGTGCTCGCGGCCTACCCGATCCGCAGGCCATCGCGCCAGGCGTTCAAGCAGGACAAGCTCCGCGTCGATCCGGACGGCGTCACCATCGAGCATGCCGAGTCCGGCAGCCAGCTCCGTGACGTCCAGAACGAGACGCGCACTCGCTTCCAGGACCTCATCGCCGCGAACCTGAACACCCGCCGCGCCATCCGGGCGATGGTCCTTCCCGATCTGGCCGACCTCCGGTCGGAGGTCCACGCGTTGCGTGCCCAGCTCGACCGAATCGAGGCCGCGCTCGCGGAGCAGCGCGGCGCGTGACCTGGCCGTTTCATGCGGCGGCGCGCCACTCGTGCGCGAGTGCGGCGGGCCGCTCCCGGAACGCGGTCGGGCAGCGTTCGCGGTGGCGCGCCAGCGCCGCGCGAGCTCGCTCCTCCTCGGCGCAGGTGATGTGGGTCCAGAGCCCGCGCCTCACGATGGCGACGAACACTCGCACCGGGTCACGAGCCTTGCTGAAGCGCGCCCGGACCGCCGCGGCCAGGAAGTTCAGCACGTCCATCTCCGACTCCCGCAGCCATCTCCTGTCCACGGCTTGCCAGAACAGCGTTTCCATCCGTGCGAAGCGCTCGAGGTCCTCGCGCTGCACGTTGCGGAAGTCGGGTCCCAAAGGGACACCAGCTCGCGCAGTTCGCTGGTCTTCCAGATCCGAAGGAGTTCCAAGTCTCTTCACTGGGGGTGCAGAATCGATGCCGATCGGGTCCCTGCGGCGTGCAGATCCGTTCGCCCGCCAGGTGAGGTTCAGCTCGAAGTAGGAGCCGTCCCGGTTCAGCTTCCACTGGGACGAGCCCTCGTCGCGGGCGATGAGCCCCGTCGCGACCAGCGTGGCGCGCGCCGCCTTCACCGCTCGCAGGCTCACGGCGAAGACGTCGGCCACCCAGGTGGCCTTCAGCGTGCCGCGGTTCCTCACGGCTCCCGAGCCGCGCTCGAGGCTCAACCCCCGGAGGCCGTACGCGAGGAGGACCTTCGCGACGGCTGGCCGTGGGCAACGGGCCAGGAACCTGAGCCAAGGCCTCGGCACGGGGATCGGTCGGCTCCAGCTCCGGCTCGGAGACACGAGCTTCAGGAGCTCGACGGCGCAGGGCAGCGCCTCGTCGACCAGGCGCACGACGTCCCTTTCTCTCGTCACGAGCCCGGCCTTGGCGAGCCGCTTCAGGTCGGCCACGGCGACGGCCTCCGCCGTGCCCGTGAGCCTCGCGAGCTCCGCCGCGTGGACGGCTTCGCCCGCGCCCTTCGGCCTCTCCCCGCGCACGCGCGCCGCGGCCTCGCGCACCGCGAGTAACGCGACGCACGCGAAGTAGGTCCTGAGCGTCCGGTAGCGAACGAGGCCGTCGTCGTAGGCCGCGAGCGCGTTGCAGACGTGGATCGGTGTCATGGCTCGATAGCCACCGCGAATGTGCATCCTCCCTCCTTCTCGCCGAAGCGAGTCCGTTGCGAGCGACACGAACGGCGGCACCGCGATCGCGGTTGACAGGTCGTCGCGAATCGCGCTAGGGATAAGAAATCGATTGACCCTGCGCGCCATGCGCGACCTGAAAGCGACCGCCTGTGTCGCTTTCTGCGTTTTCAGGGCCACCCTGCCCCGACATTGAGATTCACGCAAGACGCGATCGTCGCGGAAATCAGAGCGATCCTCGCAACTTGCGATGCTCCGAAGCTCGCAAGTCCGCTCCTTCGGAACATCGCGAGATCGCATGCTCCGAGTGCACGATGGTCATGAACTCGCAGATTCGGAACTTCTGAAGCTCGCGAGTCACGAACCTCCGAAGTTCTGAACTTCGGAGGGCGAGAGCGCGCGCACGACGCAGCGCGTCGCGGCTGCAAACGCCTCTAGTGTGCTCCGCTGTTCCGTGGTAGTGCCAGAGGAGGAGGGACGATGCCACACGCAACACCACGATTGGACATGCACGACGGAGGGGGCACGAACGCGGACGTCATCTCGGTTCCGGAGGCCTGCCGCCTTCTCCGGGTTCACCGCAACACGCTCTACCGCCTGATCCGCGACGAGAGCCTGCCGGCCTTCAAGATGACGCGCGGAGGCCGCTGGCGCTTTCGGAGTCGGACCTGCGCGACTGGCTCGAGGACAAGCAAGCCGCGAGGCGACCATGACGAAGCCGACCATCGTGAGCATCGTCAACCACAAGGGCGGCTGCCTGAAGACCACCGTGACCGCGAACCTCGGCGCGGCTCTCGCGCGCGCTGGCAAGCGCGTGCTCGTGCTCGACCTCGACGCGCAGCAGAACCTGACCCAGAGCCTCGTCGGCCCCGTGGAGCTCGTCGACGGCACGCCCACGCTCTACGACGCGTTCGTCGACGAGGACTCGCTCGACCGGCTCATCACGAAGACGCCCCAGGAGAACCTCGACCTCGTGCCCTGCGCCGAGGACTTCGTCGGCGCGGACCTGAGTCTGGTCTCCGCTGTCGGGCGCGAGCACGTCCTGCGGACCTGCCTCGCCCGGACCCGCGCGCTCGAGAGCTACGACTTCGTCCTCGCGGACTGTCCGCCGAGCATCTCGCTCGTCGTCGTGAACGCGCTCGCCGCGAGCCAGTGGTTCCTCGTGCCGTGCTCGGCCGAGTTCCTGCCCATGGTCGGCCTGACGCTGCTCGGGAACTCCGTCCGCAAGCTCCAGAAGATCGCGCCCGACCTGCGGCTGCTCGGCGTGGTGCTCACGCGCTACGCCAAGAACGAGCGCGTGTGCCGGCACGTCGAGAGCCTCCTGCGGCGCGAGCTCGCGGGCAGCCTGTTCGAGTCCATCATCCGCGTGAACACGAAGGCGAAGTCCGCGCCCAGCGTGCGACGGACGATCTTCGAGTACGAGGACGACCCCGCCGGCCGCGGCACGGTCGACTTCACGCGCCTGGCGGAGGAGTTTCTCGCGCGCCTCGACGCCGCCAGCGACGTCCCGAGGGAGGAGCTCGTCGCCCATGGCTAGGGGGAGGGCGACGGAAGACGATCTCGCCGCCGGCATCCGCCGTGTCGGCGTCCTGGGGGCGGTAACCGCTCCCGAGGGGGCCCGGCGCGACAGCCCGTTCGCGGCACCACGGACGGCGACCGAGAAGCCCGCCCTGGTGGCCGGAGCGGCACATTCCAGCCCCGAACGCATCGTGGCCGCACCCAACCCAGAGGCCACGCGCGATCTCGGCCTCCACGGGGCCGCACGACCCTCGGTCGAGGCCCCAGCTACCGACGCCCAACCGCTACACCGACCCGGTCACGGTGCCGAGGACCGCGGACATGCGCACCAAGGCCCACCTGCTGGCCGCCGAACTCCAGCGTCGTCGCACCGACCGGCGGGTGAGGTTCACCTCGAACACGGTGTTCCGGGTCGCCCTCGAGAGCTTCTTCGAGCACTTCGAACTCGCGCCCGGGGACCGCGCGAACACCGAGGACGAGTTCCGTCGACTCGTGCAGGCACGGTTCGGTTCCGGCCGTCGCGGCAAGCGTACTCCTTCCTGAGCGGCGCGCTCCACGATGCCCCGACCTCATCGGTGGTCGCCGTGCTTGGTCTCCATGCCTCACGCTCCGCTCGGCCGCGAGAGGTGCTCGGGCGCAAGGCTCGCGCCGGGCGGAGCCCGTCACGTCGCCCTGCAAGGCCCTTCGCCCCTGTGCGACGCGGCCTCGCCGTCGCTCTGCCTCCCCGTGTTTGTCCGCCGCGAGCGTGAGCGGACAAACACAAGGAGGCACGACATGGAGACCAAGAACAATCGCAACCGTTTCGAGAAGAGGGCATCGTTCCCGCTCGGCTCGGTGTACATCACGCGCGGCGCAAGCGCAGAGCTCTGCAGGCAGGAGGGCCCTGCGGGCGACGAGGAGGTACGCGAGGCCATCGCGCGCCACATGCGCGGTGACTGGGGCGACGTGTGCGACGCCGACTGGCAGGAGAACGACTTCTCCGTCACGAACGGCTTCCGAATCCTCTCGTCCTACCGCACGAAGGCGGGCATCAAGTTCTGGATCATCACCGAGGCCGACCGCTCGGCGACGACGATCCTCCTGCCGGAGGAGTACTGAGCATGGCGCCGACGAAGCTCATCCCGCTGCTCCATGCGACTTCGCCAAGGGTCCGGCTCGTCACAGTCGAGCAGCGATGGACCATCGCGGAGGCTCCTCGCGTCAGCGGTCCCTACGAAGCCCGCGATGTCCTCATCCCGTACTTCGAGGGCAAGGACCGCGAGCACTTCGTCGTGCTGCATCTCGACTCGGCGCACCGCCCGCTCTCCGTCGAGGTCGTCTCGGTCGGCAGCTTGAACCAGTCGATCGTCCATCCACGCGAGGTGTTCAAAGGTGCGCTGCTCGCGAACGCGCAGGCGATCATCGCCGCGCACAACCACCCTTCCGGCAACCTCGATCCCTCCGATGCCGACCGACGCGCCTTCGATCAACTGACCTCAGCCGGCGAGCTGCTCGGCATCAAGTTGCTGGACTTCCTCATCGTTTCGGGCCCGCGCTTCCGCTCGCTCGTCGACCCCTCGGTCGGAGGTGAGTAGCGATCCGAATCGGTGTAGGATCGACATCGAGTAGAAGCGGCAAAGGTTCTCCGCTCGCCTCCCGCTGGAGCCCCGAACGCGTGCGCTGGGGGCTCCAGCGATGGTCGCTGGCAGCAAGCCAACACCTTTTCAGGAGGCAGCCATGCCTGGTCAGAAGCCGAAGAAGCAGTTCCGCATGGGTCTCGTCGTCGCGTCCGTCTTCGACCAACCCACGGACAACGGCACGATCTTCAACGTCGGCATCCACAAGCTCTACAAGAACGAGGGCGACTCCGAGTGGTCCCGTTCCACGAGCTTCAACCGGGACGACCTCCCGCTCGTCGCGAAGGTCGCCGATCTAGCCTGGTCCTGGATCCACGAGACCCAGCAGACCGAGCGCGCCGAGGCCCGCAAGTCGAAGTCGGACGCGTAGCCGAGCTCGACCGCGACCGGGACTTCGTGCGGCGGGGGGGGGGGCCGGGGGGGGGGGGGGGGGGGGGGGGGGGGGGGGGGGGGGGGGGGCGGCCGGGGCCGGGGCCGCCCCGCCGGGAGGGGGGGGGGCGGGGGGGGCCGGGGGGGGGTCGCCGTGACCTCGACAAGCTCGGGCACGGCATCGCACGAGTGACGTCCCGCGCAGCGAGCCCTGACGGTCGAGGCGTCCGAGCTGCGCAGGTCCGTCGACGGGGAGGGGAGCGCCAGTTCCTGGCCTTCTCCTCCCCGTTGCTCCATCCGAGCTGCTTCTACTCACTCCACGAGCGGACCCCCTTCAGGAAGCCGGGTCGCTTCCGGCAGCGGTTCGACGCCACGCCGAGTTCCGCCACCGCGAGCCGACTTCGTGAGCTCCTGTGCGGAGCGGCAGAGCCGCCGCGCTCCACCTCGGCCGGCCAGCCTCCAGAACCGTCGGGGGCAAGGCGAGTCTGGCGACCCCCGACGGTTCCGGACGCAGGCCGGCAGCGACTCCTCGAGGGAGGAACTGCGCGAAGAGGGCGCCCGGGTGCGTCGCGCTCGAGCTCGACACGCGGGCACCTCGTCGGCGGAGCTCCGAGGTCGCCCACGCGGACACCCAGGTCCTCGACGACGAGCCGGCCATTGCGCCCGCCCGGAGTCCTCGTGCCACGTCCTGTCGATGTCGGCGTGCTCCACCGAAACACCGTCTCGGGGCATCGAACGTCGACCCCGCACGCTCGTTCGTCTCCTGCTCGCCGGCAAACGCGCCTTGCTCGATGTCGTGCACTGCTGGCACTGTCTCTTCGAAGTTCAACTGCCTGGGGACCGGAGCACTCGAGCGGAGGGCTCGGCAACCGCCCGCGCCAGCCTTCGGCCGTCACGTGCGCTTGCTCTCCTCGCCCGCTGCTCAGGATGCTCCGGTCGCCCGGCATCGGTTCTGCCTCTCGTCGAAGTTGACATCCGGTGACCCGTGAGATGTCAACCTTCAACAAGAGGAGAAACCTATGAACAACGAGAGACAGAAACCGGTGCACGAGATTCGCTTGGGGCTCGTTCGCGCGAGCATCTGGGAGAACAAGAGCGAGTACGGGGTCCGCCACAACGTGACCCTCGAGCGGCTCTACTCGGTGAAGCTCGACGACAACCGTCGACAGTGGAAGAGCACGGGCTCCTTCGGACGGGACGACCTTCTGGTCGCCGCCAAGGTGCTGGACCTGGCGCACACGTGGATCCACTCGAAGCCGAACGAGATCGCCGAAGAGCAAGCCGCGTGACGTTCGCTGGAGCGCTCCGCGAGGGGCGCTCCCTTTTCGCGCAGTAGGAGAGGGAGAGGACGCGCTTCGCGCGCTCGAGGAGCCGGGAGATCGAGGCTCGGCGAAGGGGATCGGCCGCGCGCCCGTTGGTGTAGGGCTCGTGTGGTTCAGCTCGCGTCGCCTCGGCCCGTCCCTCCTTCGCGCGAGCGGTCATCCGCCACGGCTCGGTGAGCGGATGGCCGCTCTTCGAAGGAGGAACGAAAGATGCCGAGGACGACACGAGACGATGAACCACCAGTAGAGCCACCACCAACCAGGGCTTCGGCCGAGCTCGCCGAAGCCACCATCCCATCCCTGCCGGCGCAGGACGCCGGCCGCGCAGGAAGCGCTGAACGCCCACTCGTCCACTGCACCGAAGCCGAGCTACTCGGTGTCATGGCCCTGCAAGAGCTCGACGCCGACGCGGCGCGGGACGCCTGGAGCGAGCTCTACTGCCGGCATTCCCGCTACGTCGCCAAGGTCGCATCGCGAGCACTCGGAGAGCGCGCACGCGACGCCGATGCCGTGGCCGACTTCGTGCACGACGCCTTCCACAGCGTCTTCGACTGGGCCGGCCGACAGCCGAAGGAGGTCGACCTGGCGGGACGATTCGAGGCTCCCGACCGCGACGTGGTCCGCAGCAAGGTGCTCGCGTTCCTGGCGACCGTCACGCGGCGCCTGGTCGCGCACTCCTTCGAGGGACGCTATCGCGCACCGCGCGAGCTCCTCACCGACGGACTCGACGAGATGACCGCCGGCACCAACGAGGACGCCGAGCCACCACCAGCGACCGAACACTCGCGGCTCGACGACGTCCTCGAGCTCCTCAGCTCCGACGAGGCCGAGGCCCTGCGCGTGAGCCTTCCCTGGTACCAGCCCGAGACCGGCGAGTTCGCGTTCCCTCGAGGCGAAGCAGCTCGAGTTGCAGCATCGCTCGGCATCACACCCGAGGCTCTCCGCCAGCGCCGATGCCGTTCGCTGAAGCGTCTCCAGTCCTTCCTCGGCAATCGGTGACTCCTGGACGTTCGAGCTCGGCAGTGCCGGGTCGTTCCAGCGGACCGCCGATTGGTGGGAAGGAGAGCTTCCTCGCGAAGGGGTCCCTGTCTCCGTCGTGCTTCGTGTCCATGCATCAGTCCACGGGCGCGAAGGCGGAGGAGGCCGCAACGCTGCGCGCCGCGAGTACGCGTCACTTGCCTTGCTCTTGGCCTCCACCAAACGCCTTCGCTCGCGCCCGCGGCCTTCGTGCCTCCCGGTTTCGTTTCGCCACGGCGGGCGAACGAAACGAAACCAGGAGGCAAACATGGAAACGAAGCTCGACAACAACAAGCGGAACCCCTTCGCGAGGAAGCTCTCCTTCCCACTCGGGGAGGTCCGCATCACCGATGGAGCCGAGCGCAAGCTCGACCCCTACGACGTGGTCACCGGCATCACGCGCCACGCGCGAGGAGACTGGGGCGACCTCGACGACCACGACTGGCAGCAGAACGACAACGCGTACGAGCACGGAGGACGGCTGTTCTCCAGGTTCATCGCGAAGTGCGGCAAGGCGTTCTGGGTCATCACCGAATGCGACCGCTCGGCAACGACGGTGCTCTTGCCGGAGGAGTACTAGCCATGAGCGAGAAGAGGCTCAGGAACTACACCGTCGACGTGCGCGAGACGCGCGTCTTCTGGGACACCATCGAAGTCGAGGCATCGAGCGCAGAGGAAGCCTGCGAACTGGCCGTGGAGGAGTTCCGGTGTTCGTGGACGGACTCAGTGGAACTCGACATGACGGCCACAGTCCGCTCAGTGAGGGAGCCATGAGGTTCATCGACCGATTCCTCGAAGGCGTCCTCGAAGAGCTGCACGACCGGTTCGACGGCCTGCCGCTCGAACGCATCCGCCGGGAAGCGCGGGAGCTGCTCGAAGCCGAGCTGCTCGACCTCGACGCGACCCTGGAGCTGTTCCTGGAACGGCTCGGCGTGTGCCGCCTATGTGGCAACGCCTGGCCGACCTGGGACATGGAGGAACGGGAGGGCCCGGAGGGGCCCTCCTTCGTCTGTGAGTCGTGCTCGGGAGGTGTGCCATGAACGGACAGCCGCCACCACGACGCACGTCCTGGCCCTGGCAGGACATGCCCCGGCCCGAGGCGAAGCTCGCCGACCACGCCGACCGCGAGCGCCTCTACCAGGCGGACCCGAACTTCGGCTCGGTCGTCTCCTACCCGGCCCGCTGCCCGGCCTGGGGTAAGAGCAGCTACCGCGGGAACTGCGACGGGACCCTCTTCAAGGAGCTGTTGCTGCGCTACCGCCCGAAGACCGTGGCCGACCCGATGATGGGTTCCGGCACCACGGGCGACGTCGTCCGCGGCATGAACCGCCACCTCGGTACCGGAATCGAGTTCTTCGGCGCCGACCTCCGGACCGGCTTCGACCTGGAGCGCGACCCGCTCCCCGGACCCTTCGAGTTCATCTGGCTGCACCCGCCCTACTGGGACATCGTCCGCTACTCCCAGGCGGACCCGCGGGACCTGAGCCAGACCGCCGAGTGGCCGGACTTCTGCATGCGCCTCTCTGCCTGCCTGCTCCGCTGCGCCGGAGCGCTCACCCCCGGAGGCCACCTCGCCGTGCTCGTCGGCGACATCCGCAAACGTGGCCGCTACTACTCGATGGCCGCCGAGCTTCTCTCCCACCGCGGCGCCTTCGGAGAGCTGCGCGCCATCCTCATCAAGGAGCAGCACCGCTGCACCTCGGACCGGAAGACCTACGCGCCCTTCGTCGACCCGCCCATCCGTCACGAGTACTGCCTGCTCTTTCGCCGGCCGAGCGCCTGACCCGGACTCCGGCCCCTCTTCCTGACCCCAGGACCTGGCCCGGACCGGCCACCTGCGCCCACCTTCCACCCCACCCGCCACCCTGAACGCCGGAGGTGTCACTTCCGTGACCCCCCCGGACCCCCCGACCCGCCCACCACCCACCCCGCTGGCCTTCCCGCCCACCACCCCAGGCCAGCGCTCCCCCCCAACCCCGGCCCACCTCCCGCCCCCCGAATGCGACCGCGCGTAAGATCTGCGCCGACCACAGCATGGCGAAGTTGGGGGAGAGCTTGGCGGGCCGCGATCTCGAGATCCTCGAGGTGCTCTCGCGTCGGGTCCGGATGCTCTCGCTGGACCAGGTGGCCCGGACCTGGTGGGGCTCGACGCGGAATGCGACGACCAACGCCACGCGTCGTCTCGCGGTCCTCGAGCGCCGCGGCCTCCTGCGGCGGATGCCGGCGATGGTCCACGAGCTCCCCGGCCTCGAGGAGCCTCTGCTCACCTGGCGGCCGGGTGACCGGACGCCGGACCTGCCGGCCATCGCCTACCGGCTCGAGCGGCGCTGGAGCTCGCCGCTGCGGCCGGTCGTGCTCGTCGCGGCGACCCGCGAGGTGGGCTCGTGGCTCGGCGGGGGCGGTGGGCGGAAGCCACGCGAGAGCGAGCTCTCCCACGACCTCGGCCTGGCCGCGCTCTACCTCCGGTTCCGCGGGCGGGAGCCGGGGCGCGCCGCCTCCTGGGTGCCGGAGGACCTCTTCGACCCGGGCGAGCTCGAGGGTTTCGTTCCCGATGCTGTCGTGCGCGAGGACGACCGGCTGACGCTGATCGAGTTCGCGGGCACGTACAAGAAGGAGCGGCTCCAGAAGCTCCACGCCTCCTGTGAGCGGACCTCGCTTCCCTACGAGCTCTGGTGATGACGCCGCGCGACGAACAGATCCTGCGCCACGTCGCGCGTCATCGACTGACCATCCGGCCGGTCCTGCAGAAGCTCTTCTTCAAGAGTGCCGACGCCGCCGGCAACGTCGTGGCCCGGCTGCTCAAGGCCGGGCTGCTCGAGTCGTCGAAGTTCCCCGACGGCTTCAGCTACTACCAGCTCACCGAGGAGGGCGCGAAGGCGATCGGCCTCACTGACGTGCCGCGCGCGTCCGACGCGCACGCCGTCCACGCGGCGCTCGCGTCGCTGTGGTTCTGCTCGATGGACGAGGGGCCGCGGCTCCTGCTTACGGCGGCCGAAGAGCAGGAGCTCCTCGGCGTGAACGCGCCCGGCGCGATGCACTGCATCCAGCCCGCCGGCGAGTGGTCGGTGCTGCACGAGCTCTACGTGCCCGGCCCCGGCACGAGCGAAGAGAACGTGCTCGACCGCCTGAAGAAGCGCATCGACGAACGCCGGAAGGACCCTCTCTTGCGGGATTGGATCGCCAGCCGCAACCTGGGTTTCGCAGTGCTCGTCGAGCAAGAAGATCGACGAGCGACGCTGAAGAATCGGATCGGCAAAGCGGAACTGCGCCGCTTCACGTCGATCGCGGTCGAGCTCGCCCCTGGACCCGCGACCCTGCGCGCCTTCCTCCATGATCGAAACGGACGAAGCAACGGAACTTGAGCGGCTTCAGGCCAAGAAGCTCGCCGACGCAAGGCACGCACTGCGCGCCTACGAGGAGGCGTGGGAAGCGTACCTGCACGCGCGCGAGCAACATGGTGACCGACTGAAGGAGCACGCGGCGCGAGTCGCCGCCTTCGCGGAGCAGAAGAAGCTCTACGACGCGTTCCTCGCGCGCCTCGAGAACCGACGCCGCCGGGCCGGGGACATCGTGCGCGTCCACCTGCGCGTCGATGCACGCTTCGTCGAGGATCTGGCAGCCATCCTGCGCCAGCACCTCGAGCCGTGGGTCCAGGTGCACTCCGCATCGCGGCAGGCGATCGTGCTCCCCCGCAAGGGCGGCACGGCCATCGCTTTCGATCCGAAGCCGGTCCCACAACGAGGGCTTCGCCGCGGGCTCGCAGGCTGGCTGCTGCGCCTCGTTCCGCGGCATAACCGGTTCCTGTACACGTACCGCGTCACGTACACGCGCGGGCAGCGCGTACGCGACGAGGCCGGGCTCGCCGAGGCGATCGCCTACTTCGTCGCGGAGCGGGCCAACGCGTCGCTCGCCGCGGCCACTCCGAAGGAAGAGGCGCCGCTCTTCGTGCCGGGCTGGATCCCGATTCCGCCCGAGGTGTTCGCAGCACTGCTCCAGCGCGTGCTCGCTCCGCGGGGCATGGAGGAGGGAGCTCTCGAGTCGAATAACCCCGACGAGACCACCGAGACGCTCGCGAGGGACCCGAGCCTGCGCTTGCACCTCGAGCTCGCGCCGGCACGCGAGATCCTGCGGATCGTGAACGAGGAGCTCTTCCCGAGGTTCGTCGACCGTGTTCCGCTCATGCCGCGCCACGACGTCGCGCCACCCGTCGATCCCGGTCCGCCGCCCGCCGAGCCGGAACCGCCGCGGCTCGTGCCGAACACGACGCGTCTGTGGGAGGAGCTCCCGTGGGAGGCGCACTTCGAACGGCTCAAGGTCGGTGCGGAGCGCGCCCCGTCGCAGCACCTCCTGCTCGGGTACGAGCCGGTGACCGCCGACCCGATCCTGCTGTCGCGTCCGCTGCTGCATGCGCATGCGCACGTGGTCGGCGCGACGCAGACGGGCAAGACGAGCGCCGCCCTCATCCCGCTCGTGACGCAGCTCATCCGCGGTTCCGACGAGCCGCCGAAGCCGGGCGAGCAAGTCGGGCCGCCTCCGCCGATCCTGATCATCGACCTCAAGGGCGACTTCGCGCTCTTCCACACCGCACGGCTCGAGGCGAAGCGCCGCGGCCGGCGGTTCCACTACTTCACGACGCACCCCGAGAAGGACAGCCACGTCTTCGACGTCTTCGGGAGCCTCGCCTCGCTCATCCCGACGCCGGCAGACCTCGGCGGCTTCTTCGCGCAGGCCTTCGACGTCTTCCACGGTCCGGGCTACGGCCATGGCTACTACTCGAAGGAGAACCGCGAGGCCATGGTGCGAGCCGTCGACGAGGCCCGCGAGCAGTCCGGGCGAGCGCCGACGCTCGAGACCTTCGGCGAGGCGCTGAAGACGACCGCGTCTAAGAAGACCGGACACGATGCACGCGAAGCGCAGGCCACGCTCGCGCCGCTCGTGCGCCCGGAGCTCGCCGCGCGGCTCGAGCGTCGCGAAGGTCTGGACCCGGCGCGCGTGATCCACATGCCGACGGCGATCGAGGAACGCGAGGTCCTCTACTTCTGGGTCCCCGTCCTGCGCAGCACCGCCGGCCTCGACATCGCGCGCCTCGCGCTCTACTCGTTCATGCACGCCGTCGCCGAGCGCAACTACACGCGCGGCGAGCGGCGCGCCTACGCGATCATCGACGAGTTCCAGGAGGTCGCGTCCTTCAACATCGGACGCTTGCTTACGTTCTCGGCCGGCGTCGGCCTCTCGATGGTGATGGCGAACCAGTCCGTGCAGAACCTCAAGGTCGGCAGCACGGACATCCGCGACCACGTCACGACGAACGCGAACCTGCGGCTCTTCTTCAGCGTCGCGAACGGCGACGACATCGAGGAGCTCCAGAAGCTCTCCGGCGAGAAGACCGTGTGGTCCCAGAGCCGTCAACGAGCCCGCGGCGGCTCACGCTCCACGCTCACGACGACCACGGACACGGACACCTTCAGCGAGTCGAAGGGCAAGAACTGGGGCGAGTTCTTCAGCGACATGTGGGGCCACAGCTTCGGGTCGGGTAGCACTCCGCAGGGCGGCACGTCGAACAGCAGCTCCCAGGAGAGCCAGACCAAGGGCGAGAGCAAGGGCGGAAGCAGTCAGGAAGGCGAGTCGCACGGCACGGCGAAGGCCCGCGGCACGACGGAGTCGAGGGACTGGCGCGTCAGCATCGGGCGCAGCGAGACGATCCGCCCGGGCCTCGACGCGAACGACATCCTCGACGCGAGCCTCGTCGACCGGGCCTGCCTCGTGCACTCGAAGCGCGACGCCGGCAAGACGCTCCTCGGCGGCCGGCCGCGACCGATCCGCTGTCTCTACAGCATGGACACCGAGGAGTACGGCGCGCGCCGGCGAACCGTCTGGCCGCCGGCGATCGTGGCGCCGTCTGCTCCTCCGAGTGATCCGGTCTCGCAGCGCGCCGCCGCCCCCGGCACCGAAGCCGGCCGCGAGCGAGCCCGAGAAGCCGCCCAAGGAACACCCCAAGCGCCGTGAGCGCGGGGTGATGCTCCAGACGTTCTTCGACCAACACGCACCGCCATCCCCGAGAGAGGAGTCCCCATGACCGAGGTCGATCCCACCAAGCCACAGGAGTCCGCGTTCCACGGCCACAGCGTCCCGCTCGTGCAGGCGAAGCCGGCGCACCAGGCGCTCTTCCCGTACTTCCTCGTCGCCCTCGGCACGCTGCTCGTCGTCGGCATCGCGGGGTACTGGTGGATGAACTCGCCGATGCGCGCGGAGAGCGAGGCGAAGAAGCTCGACCTCGCACTCGCGCAGCAGAACAAGGCTCACGAGATCGCGATGGAGAAGATCCGGCAGGAAGCCGCGGCGGAGCAAACCCGTCTTCGGCTCGAAGCAGACAAGGCCCTCGAGGAAGAGCGCCGCGCCCAGCACAAGGCCGAGTACGCGAAGCTCGCCCAGGTCGTCGAGCAGGCCCAGAAGCAGATCGACGCCTTCGAGGCCGCGCGCCGCGAGCGGGACGAGCTCCTCGCCACGAACGGGCGCGAGATCGCGGCCCGCGACGAGCTGCTCACGAAGTACGAAGTCATCGAGCGCCAGCACCCGGCACCACAGTTCGAGACGGGCGCGGTTCGCGCGCTCCTCGCAACCGCGGCCACGCGCAGCGCCGCGCTCGCCCTGCAGGACGGCGCCCCGGCGGCTCCCTCGCCCGAGCTCAAGCAGAGCGTCGACACCGCCCTGGCCGAGACGACGGCGGCCCTGAAGAGCCAGGCGGCATCGAACCAGGCCGTGCGCGCCCTGGCCGCGGAAGCCGTTGAGGACGGCGTGCCCGCCGCCGACGTGGACATCCAGGAAGCGCTCGCGCGCCGAGTCCAGCGCGCCGAGCAGGAGCGGCAGAAGGCCCTGGCCGAGGCCGAGGAGCGCGGCCGGCAGGAGGCCGAGCGGCAGATCCGGGACATCGCCGCCCGCGAGGCCGAAGAGAACACGAAGATCGAGGTCGACGCCACCACGCGCGCGTTCGACCAGCAGCAGGAGACGATCAAGCGCCTCCACGACCAGCGCGAGGCTGCGCAGAAGGCCAAGGACGAGGAGCTCGTGCGGATCATCAACGCGCAGCTCGAGAAGGAGATCGCCGAGCTCCGCGGTCAGGCCGGGCTCGCCGAGGCCGAAGTCAAGGTCGCCGAGGCCGCTGCCTCCGCGAAGAAGTCCGAGAAGGAGCTCGAGGCCGAGCGCATCGCCGCGGAGACCGAGAAGAACCGGCTCCGCGAGAAGGCGAAGTCACGCGAGGTCGCGACCGCGCTCGCGCCCTTCGTCGGCAAGGGCTACTGGCAACCGGGCCGCGCGCAGCCCGACCGGGACGCCGCGGGGATCTCGTTGACGGCCATCAAGGCCGAGGGCGCTCTCGACCCAAGCCCCACGGGCATGCGCCAGCTCTATCACATCGGCGCCAACCCGAAGAACGACCGCCCCGGTGGCTGGTCCAAGGACGACCGCATGGTCGGCAAGCCCCTCGAGGCCTGGCTCAAGAACAAGCCCGGCGCGCGCGACACGGCTCGCAAGGCGCAGGACATCCTCCTCGAACTCGGCGACGTGCTCGTCGAAGTCGGCCTGCTCTCGCCGTGACGCCGGCGGGGCTGGTGTAACGCCGCGATCCGTGCGATCGTCGGCGGATGCGTGAGTACTCGATCTGGCGTCGCTACTGGTTCCTCTGCGGCATGAGCGTCCCGCTCATCCTCAGGGTCCTGGGCATCCTGTAGCGGCGCGCCGAAATGAAAAGAGCCACCCCGAAGGGGATGGCTCAGGTGCTACTGGAGCACGATGACCTTTCCGATGTCGATCAGCCTCAGGAGAAGAGCTCCAGCCATGCCGCCGAGGATGAACTCCAGCACCGCGAAGGATGGTGGTGGCTCGATCTCGTCGTCACGCGTGAAGATCACCCGTTGGGCATTGATGACGACACCGTGGGATCTTCCATAACGGCGCCAGTTTCTACGTCTGCTCATGTTGTCCTCCTTGAACAAGGTTGAAGTGAGCAAGCAGCCCCGAAGGACGGCATGCTCACCTGGACATCACGGGCACGAGGTCGACAGGCTTCGTTGCGGAACCGCAGGTTGGGACCCCTGTGCGGAGAGGGGAGAGTTGCTCGAAAGAGCAGAAGGGCTCCATTCTACCGTCCGGCCCCATCCTCGGCAGCCCCCGCCCGCTTCCTGAGGAGCCGGCAACGGCTCGAAGGCGCTGACCTAGGACAGTCGCAATTGCGGTCAGATGCCGCATCAGGCGTCCGGCCATGTGGCGGGCCGACGGCCGAACGGTGCCCGAAGGCCTGGGCGCCGGAACACTTCCCTGGCGGGGAGCGGACAGCCCCGGTCAGAACGTGCTGGGGACGTGTGGTGGCCCCGCGGCCGGCCCGGACCAGTCCCGTCCGCGGGGAACGAACTTGCGGCGCATGGCCGTGGCCTCCCAGTCCGTCGTGAGGTTGGCAGCGCGCTGCTCAAACTGCCACTGGCAGCTGCCGGAGAGGGCGAGAGGGCTACGAAGGCCCAATCCGCTGGTGCATACGCAGTTCCTGGCTCGCGCCCTTCAGGATCTCGATCGCCGACGTCAAGAACAGCGCAGCGATGGCCATCGCTGCTACGAGATCGGGCCAGGCTGTGCCGCTCCAGTACACCAGCCCTCCGGCGAGGATCACCGCGACGTTGCCGAGTGCATCGTTCCGGCTGAAGAGCCACACCGCTCGGACGTTCGCGTCGCCCTTCCGGTGCGGGACAAGCAGCAAGGCGCATACTACGTTCGTAGCCAAAGCGAGAAACCCGAGGGTACCCATCACAGCGGCCTCCGGCTGAGCGTGCTCGAACAGGCGGTACAGCGCAGCCGCGATGACCCCCAGGCCGAGGATCGCGAGGAACGCCCCCTGAAGGAGGGCTGCTCGGGCGCGCCATCGCTGACGACGGGAGATCGCGAGAAGTCCCAGGAGCGTGATCAGCCCGTCTCCGAGGAAGTCCAGCGCATCCGCCTTCAGCGCTTGCGAGAGCCCAAAGAAGCCGCCCGTCATTTCCGCCAGGCCCATCGCCAGATTCAGCACGACGACGACCACGAGGACGCGCCGATACGACTTGCTCGCACCGGCGAGGTCCTTCGCCTGGCCGCAGTCGTCACAGGTGAGACTCATGTCCCTCCGTCGTAATGAAGCTCACTTGCCCGCCGTCTTCGGAGCCATCGCCTCGAATTTCGCCTCGAGCTCCGGATGGCACTCGATGCACTGGGATTCGGGCAGGCCGTGTTCCTTGCACCAGTCGCCCTTCTCCTGGAACTCCGGAATCAGCGATGCGTTGCACCGCGTGCAGACGGACTCCGGGACGACGTGCTCCTTGCACCAGTCGGCGACCTCCGCCTTCTGGACGAGCGGTGCACCCGGCTTGGCCTGGGGCTGAGGCTCGCGGCTGGTGGGGGCGCCTCGCCGCCGCACGAGAAGGACAAGGTGGCGACGAGTGCTGCGCAGAGCGCGTGAAGATGACTTCTCTCGAGTTTCATGCTGTTTCGTTCTCCTGCTAGGCGTTGATGGGTTCGAGCCTCGGTTCCGGGGCAACGCCGGCCCCGGGTTCCGCTTGAGGTTCCTCGGTCGCCGCTTCCGGCACTCGCTTGGAGCCGAAGACGAGGTAGAGCGCCGGCAGGACGAGAAGCGTCAGCAGAGTGCTGCTCGCGACACCGCCGATGACCACGGTCGCAAGCGGTCGCTGGACTTCGGCTCCCATTCCCGTGCTGAGGGCCATCGGAACGAATCCGAACGCTGCGACCAGCGCCGTCATGAGCACCGGCCGCAGGCGCGTTCGAGCCGCTTCCTCCACGGCTTGTGCGACCCCGTAACCGCGAGCCCGGAGCAGCCGGATGTGCGAGACGAGCACCATTTCGCCGAGTACGGCGACCCCGGAGAGCGCGATGAATCCCACGGCGGCCGAGATGGAGAGCGGCATCCCTCGGCACCACAGCGCAGTCACGCCGCCGACCGCCGCGAAGGGCACGCCTGCGAAGACTAGCGCCGAATCCCGCAGGTCCCGGTACGTGACGTAGAGCAGCCCGAAGATGAGGGCCAGCACCATCGGGACGACGAGCAGGAGCCGCTCGCGGGCCCGTTCCATGTGCTCGAACTGGCCACCCCACTCGATCCGGTAGCGCCCTGGGGGAAGCTCGACTTCCCGATCCACGCGACGCCGGGCCTCCTCGACGAAGGAACCGACGTCTCTGTCGCGGACGTTCACCTGGACCGTGACTCGGCGTTGTCCCCACTCGCGGCTGATCGTAGACGGACCTTCGACCTCCTGGAGCCGCGCCAAGTGCCCGAGCGGTATGCGCTGTCCGGCCTCCGTCGAAACCAGGATCGACCCGATTGCCTGTGCATCGGTCCGGTAGCGGTCGGGCAGCCGGATCACGAGCGGAAAGCGGAGCTGCCCTTCGAGCACCTCGCCGATCTCCTTCGTTCCGAGAGACTCCACGAGATCCATGACGTTCCTGGCAGGAACGCCGTAGCGAGCGAGTGCGTCCTGGTCGACTCGGATCTCCAGCACCGGCTGGCCCGTGACCTGCTCCGTGCTCAGGTCCGACGCGCCCTCGATGGAGCCGAGGAGTGCGCCGATCTCCTGAGCTTTCGCGGTGAGCAGCGCGAAATCGTCCCCGTAGAGCTTCATGGCGACGTCGCCGCGCACCCCGGCAACCATCTCGTTCAGGCGCATCTCGATCGGCTGCGTCAGGGCGATTCGCTGTCCCGGAAGGTCGCGGAGCTCTCGCTGGACGAGTTCCACGAGCTCCCCCTGGCTCTCTGCCCGTGTCCAACGCTCGCGGGGCCAAAGCGCAAGGAAGATGTCCGTGAGCTCGACCCCCATCGGGTCGGTCGCCACCTCAGCCGTGCCGCTTCGGCTCCAAACGTGCTTCACTTCGTCCGGGAACGCACGGAGCAGCGCACGCTCCATCCGCGTGTTGTAGCGCACCGACTCTTGGAGGTCGGTGCCGGCGAGACGGACAACGTTGACTGCGATCGCACCTTCGGACAGTTTCGGCACGAACTCCGACCCGAGACCTCGCGCCAGGATTCCCGCGAAGCCGAGGAGCACGACTGCTCCTCCGATTGCAGCGAAGCGGTGACGCATCACGAAGTGCAGGGCCGGGCGGTACGACCAGAGGGCTAGGCGGACGAGCAAAGGCTCGCGCTCCTCTCTCCTCCTCGGAAGGAGCAAGCTCGCCAGCACGGGCATGAGGGTGAGGGACAGTACGAGCGAGCCGGCGAGCGCGAAGATGACCGTCAAGGCCATCGGCGTGAACATCTTGCCCTCGATCCCCTCGAGCGTGAGGATCGGCACGTAGACGAGCATGATGATGAGCTCGCCGAACATCGTCGGCTTGCGTACCTCGAGGACCGCCTGCTTCACGATCTCGACGACACTGCGCTTCCTTCGTTCGTGGGCGAGGTGCCGCACCGAGTTCTCGATCTGGATGACGGCGCTGTCGACGACGAGCCCGAAGTCGAGCGCTCCCAGACTCATCAGGCTCCCGGCGATGCCGAACTGGAGCATCCCGGAGAATGCGAAGAGCATCGACAGGGGAATCGCGGCGGCGACGATCAGGCCTGCGCGAAGGTGGCCGAGGAAAAGAACAGGATCGCGATGACGAGCAGGCCGCCCTCGAAGAGATTCTTGCGGACCGTGTCGATCACGTGATCGACGAGCTCGGTGCGGTCGTAGATCGTCTCGACGCGGATACCTGGTGGCAGGTTCTTCTTCAGATCTTCGAGCTTCGCCTTGAGCCGAGAGGTCACCTCGTGGGTGTTCTCGCCCATGAGCATGAAGCCCAGGCCAAGCACCGCCTCGCCCTTGCCCTGGTAGGTCACCGCGCCGCGCCGGATCTCGGCGCCGATCTCGACGTCGCCGAGATCTCGCACCCGAACGGGAACCCCGTCCTTGGCCGCGACCACGATCCGGCCGAGCTCCTCGGCGTTGCTCACCGCTCCGATTCCTTGCACGAGCAGCATGCTCCCGCGGGCGGAGACGTTCCCTCCGCCGGCGTAGAGGTTGTTCGATTGGATCGCCTCGACAACCGTGTCGAAGGTGAGTCCATGCTTGATGAGCCGGGTCGGATCGAGACGGACCTGATACTGCTTCTCGAAGCCGCCCCAACTGTTCACCTCCGCGACACCGGGAACCGTGCGGAGGGCTGGCTCGAGGATCCAGTCCGGGACGGTCCGAGCTTCGGGGAGGGCCCCCCTGTCGGAGGTAACGATGTAGTGGAAGACCTCACCGAGACCCGTTGCCACGGGTCCCATCCGAGGGGCGCCGATCCCCGGAGGAAGCTCGACAGTGTTCAGGCGCTCATCCACGAGTCGACGCGCGAAGTAGATGTCGGTCCCGTCCTCGAAGGTGACTACGACCTGCGAGAGGCCGAACTTGGAGATCGAGCGCACGTTGGCGAGCCCGGGAAGCCCGCTGATCGCCTGCTCGACCGGAGCGGTGATCTGGCGCTCGACCTGCTCAGGCCCGAGCGCTGGGGCCACCGCGTTGATCTGCACTTGCACCGGAGTCGTGTCCGGGAAGGCGTCGATGTCGAGCTGCTTCAGCGAAAGGAGCCCGACCACCACGAACAGCGCCGTTCCCGCGAGCACCAAGGCGCGGTGTGCCAACGACCAGGAGATGATCCAGTTCAGCATGGGGCACTCTCCTGCTCAGTCATCGACGCACCCCGCGCCAAGGGCGCTCTTCAGGATCTCGGACTTCAGGACGTGGCTTCCCTCCGTGACGACGACCTCGCCGGGCAGAACTCCGACAAGCACCTCGGTGTGCGATGCATCCCGCGCGCCGATCCGCACCTTCCTGGTCTGGAAGATCTCGTCGGCGATGCGCACGAAGACCACGTAGCAGCACCCTTCCCACTGCACGGCTTCGGTCGGGACGGCAATCGCTTGAGGGCTCGTGCGGACGATGACCTGGGCGCGCCCGAAGGTGTGCGCTCGAAGGGCTCCTTCCCGGTTCTCGACTTCGGCGCGCACCTTGAGCGTGCGAGTCATCTCGTCGACGGCCGTCGAGATCCAGGAGACATCGCCGTGCACGACTTCGTCCCTCGCGTCGTCAGGCCGGAAGGCGACCTGTTGGCTCACCCCGATGCGATGGGCCTCCGAGAGCGGGACGTCCATGGTCACCCACATCCGTCGCGTGTCTGCGACCTCGAAGAGGACACGACCGGTCTCAACCGACTCCCCCGGTACGACCTGGAGGCCGACCACGACTCCCTCGATCGGGGACCGGACAGGGAGGAGGCCAACAGGCGGAGGCACCGCACTGCCGTTCAACATGCTCTCCGGGAGCCCCAGCGTGGCGAGTGCCTCCGGATCGATGGTTCGGTCCGTCAGCGTGAGGCCCAGGGTCTCGAGTGCCTGTCGCGCACTGAAGAGGCGAGCCTTCGCCTGGCGCGCGGCGGCTTCCGCCTCGAGGCGTTCGCTCTCGGTGCGAAAGCCGGCGCCCGCGGAGCGTTCGATTCGCTCCAGGGCGCGGGCGGTCACATCCGTCGAGGCCAGCGCCTCGAGCAGGTCGGCCTTGGCTCTCCCGAGCTCGGCGCTGTCGATGAGCGCGAGGAGGGCACCTGTAGCGACGCTCTCCCCGAGCTTGGTCTCCACGCGGCTCGCGATTCCGGTCGCGCGCGACGAGACCTGAACGTAGCTGGTCCGGTCGTAGTCCACCTCCCCGTTGACGACGAGGGAGTCCGTCATCGCGCGTTCCACGACCTCACCCAGGACGACTCCCGCCTTGTCCATGGCGGCCGTCGATGCGAATTGAACGCGCAGGGCATGCTTCTGACACGTTCTCGGGTCGCGGATGGCGGAGGCCGTATCCGTCGCTCCACCCAGGTGTGCGAGCTCGTCTTCGCCCTCATGCGAGCCCGGAGAGACTTTGGTCTCGCTCTCCTGGACGGGGGCGCCACCATGGCGTGCGATCTCGGGATGGCAGATGGTGCAGCCCGACTCGGGAACGCCATGCTCTGCACACCAGTCGCCGGCAACGCCAGTCTTCAAGATCTCGGGGTGGCAGATCGTGCAGCGTGACTCCGGGACGCCGTGTTCCTTGCACCAGTCCGCTCCCGACTCGCCGGCGAGCTCGGGATGGCAAGCGATGCACTTCGAGTCCGGTACGCTGTGCGCCTCGCACCAGTCTTCCTGCTCCGCGACTTCGCTATTGCCAAAGAGCTCCGAGAACCGCGGAGCCTTCCACCCGGTGTGGTGTCCCCACACGCCCAGCGCAGCCAGTCCCAAGAGAACGACGGCGGTGGGAAGAGCCGAGAGGCCGCGTCGCAGCAGCGATGTCGGCTTCTCGTTCGGGTCTGTGATCGTGTTGTTCATGGCTTCAACTCACTTGTTTTCTTGGCCCTGAGCAGATCTGGAGAGCAGGGAACCGGTAACGGTCTCCAGATCCACCACCGATTCGGAGTAGCGCAGCAGTGCAGCCAGGAACTCACGGCGTGCGCGGAGAGCCTGCCCACGCGCGGTGAGCCACTCGAAGACGCTGATGTCGCGAGAGCGGAAGGCGGCCTCGAATGCGCTCTCGCTGCGCTCGACGAGCGGCAACGTCTCGGCCTGCTGGGTCTCCACCTCGAGCTTCGCGCGACGGAGCTTCTCTCTCGCGTCGAAGGCCTCGGCGCGAAGCCCATGGAGGAGAGCAACGAACTCGGCGCGGACGCGCTCGCGCGCTGCATGCTTCTCCGCGATCGCACCTTGGTTCCTGTCGAAGAGTGGAAGCTCCAATGAGGCTCCGAGCCCAAGCCCTTCGCTCCCTTCGATGTCCCTCTCGAAGCTCGGGCCGATCTTGAGGCTCGGGTACTGGCGGAGGACCGCGAGGCGCAGCTCCTCCTCGGCCTTGCGGTAGGCGGCTCGCTTCGCGGCGAGATCGGGCCGGCCAGAGAGGATCC
Organism: Planctomycetota bacterium; assembly: GCA_016714045.1. Lineage (GTDB taxonomy): Bacteria > Planctomycetota > UBA1135 > UBA1135 > JADJNY01. Next base: position 911,888 of record JADJNY010000015.1, read on the forward strand.
GCGAGTCGAGCTCGAAATCCTCCGGATCCGCGTACACGGTGAACGTCAGCGGCTCGCCGGGAGCGGCGAGTGGGAGCTCGTAGAGCGGCGGCAGCCCGAGCACCTGGTTGAGCGCACGGTGCGATGAGTCCAAGTCGGTTCGTGCCGAACGCGCAGCGCGCTCTGCTTCGGCGAGCTCGAGCTCGGCCAAGTGGAGGTCGAGTACCGTCGCCTCACCGAGCTCGCGACGCTGTCTCAGCAGCGCCACCACTTCGCGTCGTATTCCCGCCTCCTGCTCGAGCAGGGCATGAGACGCCCGGCCACCGAGGACTGCGAGTCGCGCACCCCGAGCTTCCGCCGCAACGCGGAACTCCTCGGCGACGATCAGCGCGCGTGCTTCCTCGACGGTCGCCTTGGCGATGGACTTCTTCGCCTTGCGCTCGCCCGGCCGAAGCAGCGCGAATAGGAAGTCGAGCTCGAATCCGGTCGATCCGCCGCCGAGCTCAGGCCGGACGGCAGCTCCGACTTCCGGGTTCGGCCAGAGGCCGGCTTGGATGAGGAGAGCCTGCGCTTCTCCGAGCTCGGCTCTTGTGGCGCGAAGGCCCGGGTTCAGGGTCAAGGCCACGGCAACGAGCTCGCCCTCGTCCAAGCCATCGGTGAGGTCGAACGAGCTGTCGCGCTCCGCCCCTTCTCCAGGGCGCGCGTGTTCGACTCGCAGCTCTACGAGCGACGCTCGGCGGAGTGATTCGAGCTCGGCCTCCGGAACGAGTTCCTTCGCCTGATAGGAGGCGCACGCTCCGAGAAGGCATGCGCAGGCCGCAAGCACTTGCGTGCGCATCGGATGCGTGCAGGACTTGCTTGAGGCGGGCCGAGGCTCCGTCGCGGCAGCCGGGGCGTGGTGAGGCCGATCAGTCGTCAAAGGGGTTCTCCACGTCGGACAGGTACCAGCGGATCCCCAGCGCGGAACGCTGGGACGAGCAGCGCCGATGCCGCGTGGCCGAGCCACGCGATGGCGCGCGAGGGACGCTGGTCCTGCTAGACGAGGAGGACGACCGTGCGGATGTGCGCGAGTCTCTCAGCCGGCCGCGGCGGGTCAACGACTTGCGGAATCGTCGACTCGACCTGCGCAGCCGACACGGCAACGCATGCGAGAGCGGGCGCGTGCCACGGGCCATCGAGAGAGATCTCGATCGTCCGAGGCTGGACCTGGGTCTGCTCGCCCAGGCTGATCTGGATGTCGATGCACGGACAGTTCTCTTCGGAGGCCGGCAGTACCGAAGGTTGCTCCAGTCCACCGTCCGCACTGCACCCGCCGCACCCGGATTCGGGGGAGCCGACTTCGAGCACAACCGAACCGTCCGGCTCGAGGCAGAGCACGAGACCCTGGGCCGGTGTGACGCCGACCAGGGCGATCAACACGACGCAGAACCAGGTGGTCAGGGTTCGGAGACGGCTACTCAACACGATCTGATCCTAGACCTATCGGCCCGGGGCTGGCAAATCCCGAGTGCCTGGGGGAAACCGCGGACCCTCCTGGACTCTTGGAGGCCCGCGCAGCCACGCGTTCCGCCTGCGCGGGGCCCCAGAGCCAGGGTCGCTGGCTCGAGTTGACACCAAGCGGGCGTCAGGTCGGCGGATGACCGGAGGTGCATCTCACGATCGCGAGCACGGCGGCCTTGAGAGGCGAGCAGAGCAGCGGCCACGCACGGACGAGCTCTTCCAGGTCACTGGTGCTGCTCGCGCCAAGCGCAGGGTCGCCTGGGGACGCATCGTCTCGCGGGTTGACTGCTGGGGAATCTGCTGAGGGTCGATGAGGCGACGCCGCAAGTCCTTGCGCGTCAACACTTGCAGCGGTAGAGCAGTCGTTTCCTAAACCGCAGGTCGGAGGTTCGACTCCTCTCGGGCGCACCAACACAAGCTCGCGTGTGAGCGCGAGTTGCGCGCGCGGCGCGGGTGCCGAGGTGTGCCAAGCGATCCGGTCGGTGCCAAGTTGGTGCCACGAATCAGACCGGGTTTTGGCGCGAAATGGCGCGGTTTGTCGCGGTTCGACGCGGGTTGTCACCCTCGCGAGCGTGGGTTTCGCGCTACCTGCGGTGCCAGAAACCGCAGGTCATGGGTTCGGGCGGTGGGGGCCGCGCATCGCGAAACCGCAGGTCAGCCCGTCGCCGAACGCCGGTGGATTCGGGCCTCACATCCTCGTCGCGCCATGGCTTCATGCGAGCACGCGCCGCGCGTGGTGACGCGGCCCCGCCCATGACGAAGCACGACCGCCCTGAACGCACCCAGCGCGCGACACGCGCGCCCGCGCCCGCTCGCACGTCGCAACACCCCGACGCCGTACGCGCCGCAAAGCGCGCCGCCCGGACGAAGACCACGAGCCTCACCCTCGGCGAGCTCGCAGACCGCTACCTCCGCCACCTGGAAACCCGCGGCGCGACCGTGAGCACCCGGTTCAGCTACCACCTCGAACTCGGCGTGGCCCTCGACGTCCTCGGCCGCCACACACCCGTCTCGGACCTGACCCCCGAGCGCCTCGCCGCCTTCTACGTCTGCGACCGCGTCACGAAGACCCGCACCGGTGCGCCCAAGGCTCGCGTGAGCATCACACCGCACGGTGGCTGGAGAGGGAGTGCCATGAGTCGCGGAGTTCGTTCTCCTGGAACACGGAGCCAGGGAAACGGGAGATCCATGCCATAGGGTGGCCTGGGCGATCCGGGCGTGTGGCGTACATCGTCGACGCTTCCAAACTACCGGCGCGCTTGTGCAGGAGCGTGCAATGACACGCCTTGAGGACCTTCGAGCAGGAGCCCTCATCTCCGGCCTCGCTCCGGACGGCAACGCCCGCGTCGTCAGCGTCGAGTGGCACGGAGACCAAGCCGTAAAGGTGTTCTTCGAGAGCGCCACCGGACAACCGCGCACCCGCCTCGTCTACCGCTCAGACGAGCCGAACCTCTCGGTCGTCCGCGCCGGTCGCCCCTGGTCGTTCGACGGCGACGGCGCGCTCCTGCGCCTCGTCTCGGAAGCGCAGCGCATCCGCCTCGCCTACCTCTTCGATCCCTACCTCGCCGTCACGACGTCGCGAGTCGATCCTCTCCCGCACCAGATCACGGCCGTCTACGGCGAGCTGCTCCCGCGCCAGCCGCTGCGCTTCCTGCTTGCCGACGACCCCGGCGCGGGCAAGACGATCATGGCCGGGCTCTTCATCAAGGAGCTACTCGTTCGCGGCGACCTCGAACGTTGCCTGATCGTCCCCCCCGGCAACCTCGTTGAGCAGTGGCAGGACGAACTCGCCGAGAAGTTCGACCTGCACTTCGACATCCTCACGCGCGACCAGATCGAGGCTTCGCGCACCGGCAACCCGTTCGAGGAGAAGAACCTCCTCATCGCCCGCCTGGACATGGTCGCGCGCAACGAGGACCTGCGCGAAAAGCTCAAGGCCGCGCCCGAGTGGGATCTCGTCATCTGCGACGAAGCCCACAAGATGTCGGCGACGCACTTCGGCGGCGAGGTCAAGTACACGCAACGCTACCAGCTCGGCCAAGTGCTCGGGGGCAAGACGCGCCACCTCCTGCTGCTGACCGCGACCCCGCACAACGGCAACGAAGAGGACTTCCAGCTCTTCATGGCGCTCCTCGACGGTGACCGCTTCGAGGGGCAAGTTCCGCGACGGCGTCCACACCGCCGACACGAGCGACATGATGCGCCGCCTCGTGAAGGAGGAGCTGCTGAAGTTCGATGGCAAGCCGCTGTTCCCCGAGCGCCGCGCGTACACGATCCCCTTCAAGCTCTCCGATCAAGAGGCGGAGCTGTACGCGGACGTCACGACCTACGTGCGCGACGAGATGAACCGCGCCGAGCGGTTCGCGGAAAACGACGAGAAGCGCAAGGTCAACGTCGGCTTCGCGCTGCAGATCCTCCAGCGCCGCCTCGCGTCGTCCCCGGAAGCGATCTACCAGTCGATCCGCCGTCGCCGCGAGAAGCTGGAGAAGCGCCTGCAGGAAGAACGCCTACTCCAGCGCGGGCAGAACGTCGCGATCCAGCGCCGCGCCACCGACGTCGCGCTCTCGCAGGACGAGATCGACGACATCGACGACCTGCCGGAGGGCGAGGTCGAGGAGGTCGAAGAGTCGATCGTCGACCAGTCGACGGCCGCGCAGACGATCGCCGAGCTAGAAACCGAGATCCTCACGCTCAAGCGTCTCGAAGCGCAGGCGCGTGCCGTTCGCCTGTCCGGCAAGGACACGAAGTGGACCGAGCTGAACACGATCCTCGACCACCCTCTGATGACCGACGAGAACGGCAACCGCCGCAAGCTCATCGTCTTCACCGAGTCGCGCGACACGCTCAACTACCTCGCCGAGCGAATCTCGACGCGCCTGGGTAAGCTTGAAGCGATCGTCATCATCCACGGCGGCGTAGGCCGCGAGGATCGCCGCAAGGCCGTCGAATCGTTCACGCAGGACAAGGACGTGCTCGTTCTCGTCGCGAACGACGCCGCCGGCGAAGGCGTGAACCTCCAGCGCGCTCACCTGATGGTGAACTACGACCTGCCCTGGAACCCGAACAAGCTGGAGCAGCGGTTCGGCCGCATCCACCGCATCGGTCAGCGCGAGGTCTGCCACCTGTGGAACCTCGTTGCCCATGAGACGCGCGAGGGCGAGGTCTACGAGCGCCTGCTGATGAAGCTCGAAGTCGAACGCGCCGCGCTGAAGGGCCGCGTGTTCGACGTGCTCGGCCGCCTGTTCGAGGGCCACCAACTCCGAGACCTGCTCGTCGAAGCGATCCGGTACGGCGACAGCCCGGAGGTGAAGGCGCGCCTTGAACACGTCATCGACATGACGGTCGACCGCAAGCGCATCGCCGAGCTGCTCGAACACGGGCGCTCGTCCGCGAGTCGATGAGCGCGCAGCGCGTCGCCCAGATCCGCGAGGACATGGAGCGTGCGGAGGCCCGCCGCCTCCAGCCCGGCTACATCCGCTCGTTCTTCCTCGAAGCGTTCGAGCGCCTGGGCGGTCGCATCACGGAGCGCGAGCCCGGTCGATACGAGATCACGAGCGTCCCTGGTTCGGTGCGTGAGCGCGATCGTCAGATCGGCATCGGCGCTCCCGTGCTGCCGCGCTACGAACGGATCACGTTCGACAAGCACCTCGCCCTCGCCGCTCGCGCGCCGACTTCCTCAGCCCCGGACATCCGCTGCTCGACGCGACGCTCGACCTCACGCTGGAGCGTCACCGCGACCTGCTGAAGCGCGGGGCCGTGCTCGTCGACGACAACGACGACAGCACCGACGTCCGGCTGCTCTTCTACCTGGAGCACTCGGTGCAGGACGGCCGCCAGCGCCGCGACGGATCGCAGTTCGTGATCTCGCAGCGCATGCAGTACGTCGAGATGACGCCGAGCGGCGCGACGCGCGACGCCGGACCTGCGCCGTATCTCGACTACCGCCCTGTGACGACCGAGGAACGCGAACAGCTCGAAGCCGCTCTCTCCGGCGACTGGCTGCACAGCGACTTCGAGCACCGCATCCTCTCGTACGCGATCCAGGAGATCGTGCCCAAGCACGTCGACGAGGTTCGTGCGCAGAAGATCCCGCTGATCGACAAGACGGAGGAACAGGTCACGATCCGTCTGAAGAAGGAGATCAACTACTGGGATCGCCGCGCGGAGGACCTGCGTGCGCAGGAGATGGCGGGCAAGAAGACGCGCCTCAGCTCGGCGAACGCCGTGCTCGCGCCGAGGACTTGGCCGAGCGGCTTCAGCGCCGTCTCCGCGAACTGACGAAGGAGCGCGACATCTCTGCGCTCCCGCCATTGGTGAAGGGCGGCGCGATCGTCGTGCCGAAGGGGCTGCTTCGCGGCGCGGAGCCCGTCGATCCGGCGGAGTCCTCGGCTGACGCGGAGCTTCGCCGCAAGGTCGAGCTGGCCGCGATGGCCGCCGTCATGCAGGCCGAGGAACAGCTCGGGCGTAAACCGCGCGACGTCTCGAAGAGCAAGGGCATCGGCTACGACGTCGAGTCGAGCGATCCGCGCTCGGGCCTCCTGTACTTCATCGAGGTGAAGGGGCGCTGGACTGGGCGCACCGACGTCACGCTGACGAAGACCGAGATCCACTGCTCGCGCAACAAGCCCGAGCAGTGGCGGCTCGCGCTCGTCGTCGTCGACGAATCGGGTGCTCGTGCGCCGCGCTACCTCGTCGATCACCAGTTCCCCGAGCCGGGGTTCGCGGAGACGACGCGATCGTTCCACCTGCCGAGCCTGCTGGAGCGGGCGGGAGAGCCGCGTTGAGCAATACCCCCTCCACCCAGGCGAACCACATTCCGCCGGAGTTGGTCGACCGCTGGCGTTCCAGGATCCAGGCTGCCCGCGCGAACGAGGAAGCCTGGACCTACTGGCAGAGTCGGATGGAGGAGCGCGACAACCTCCGCCCGCGCATTCTGAGCGGCCTGACCGCATTTCTGGACGGCCGCACGCCGATTGATGACTTCCGTCGCGAGTTCGATTCAAGTCGCGTTCGGAATGGGGTTGCTATGGCCTGGGGGGCATGTCCGGCGCGATGTGGCTCAACAAGTTGGTCAAGCACATCCCCGACCGAGACACACTCACCCAGCGCACTCGTGTAGCGTTCCGAGTCCCCGCAAACGAGACAGCCGCAAAACAACAGGGGAATGACCTCGACGACTGGCTGCAGAGGAGATCAGAAACAAGCGGACGACGAAGAACGACATTCAGCCAGCGCGGGCCCCCGTTCTGTTGAGCGCCTTCTGGCACTTCCAAGCCCCTGCACGCTGGCCGATTGCGTACCAGTCCCTCCGCGATGCGCTTCGAGCCGACCAACTCGTGGGCGAGCGCGTGGACGGCATCGAGCAGTACCTTTCAGCTGCGCACTGCGGTGCTCTCATTGGCTTCGATCCTAGACGTTCATGCTCGCCACGATCGCACAGAAGCTCGGGCTTCGAGTATGGATCGCGCGCAACGACCGAAACCGAATCTGGAACGGCACGACGCTCGGGACGTTCAGCCCGCAAGACGCGCCTTCGTTCGGGATCGACCGACCCACGCAGCGAGCGATCGAGCTGATCGACGTGCTCTGGATCAAGGGCAAGTCACAGGTCGTCGCGGCGTTCGAGGTCGAAAGCACGACCTCGATCTACTCGGGCCTGCTGCGCATGAGCGATCTGGCCGCCACTGCACCGAACATCAGCTTCCCTCTCTACATCGTCGTCCCTGAAGCGCGGATGGAAGACGTAGAGAAAACATCTCCGTCGGCCGACGTTCCAGCAGCTCGAACTGCACAGCCGCTGCGGGTTCTTCTCGATCGAAGACCTGCGTGCGCAGATGCCCAGCATCATGCGATTCGGTGGCGGCCAGAGGCGATCGAGGCTTGCTCAGCGCGTATGCGATGTCGGCGACGATGAGGAGCCCGGATGATGGCTCAGCTGGACGAAGTCCTGATCGTCAGCCGGGACTACTGGTTCAAGGTTGTCGGA